>NZ_PEFV01000001.1:0-280666 GCF_002939405.1 Pseudomonas sp. BRM28
CGAATTCTACAGCGTTACAACCTGCTGTCAACCACCTTTTTCACCGCTGCCGATCTTTCGATCAAAGCACCTCCAGCCTGACCTGAAACGCCCAACTCATTGATATTCAAGGAGTTTTTCGTTCCGACTGCGCCGGAAGTGGGGCGAATTATAGAGAGATTAAATCGTGCGTCAAGGGCTAATTTGAAACTTTATCAAATCAGCCCTCGCCACCCTCTATATAGATAGGAGAGGGCGCCTACAGCACACCCGCGCCACGCAGGCGCTGCACCTCGTCACCCTTCAGCCCCAGCACCTGCATCAGCACCTGTTCGGTATGCTCCCCCAGCAGCGGCGGCGCATTGCGGTACTCCACCGGCGTCTCGGACAAACGAATAGGGCTGGCCACCTGCGGCACGCTGCCGGCCAACGGGTGAGGAATCTCTATGGCCAGGCCACGCGCCTGCACCTGAGGGTCCTGGAACATCTGCGCCAGGTCGTTGATCGGCCCGCACGGTACACCCGCCTGCTCCAGCTGGCTGACCCACTCGGCGGTAGTCTTGAACACCGTGGCCTGGCGAATCAGCGGGATCAGCTCGGCGCGGTTGGCCACACGCAGTTTATTAGTGGCAAACCGCGGGTCATCCGCCCACTGCGGCTGGCCGGCCACCTCGGCGAACTTGCGAAACTGCCCGTCGTTACCCACGGTCAGGATGAAGTCGCCATCGGCGGTAGGAAAATCCTGGTAAGGCACGATGTTCGGGTGCGCATTGCCCAGGCGACGCGGCGCAACACCCGTGGTCAGGTAGTTCATCGCCTGGTTGGCCAGGCAAGCCACCTGCACATCCAGCAACGCCATGTCGATGTGTTGCCCGCCGCCATCGTGATCCCGGTGGGCGAGGGCGGCCAATATCGCCACCGTCGAATACAGCCCGGTGAGAATATCGGTCAACGCCACCCCGACCTTCACCGGCCCCGCACCGTCCTCACCCTCCGGGCGGCCGGTAAGGCTCATCAGGCCACCCAGGCCCTGGATCATGAAGTCATAACCGGCACGCTTGGCGTAGGGTCCGGTCTGGCCGAAGCCGGTGATCGAGCAATAGATAAGCCGCGGGTTGATCGCCCGCAGGCTTTCGTAGTCCAGCCCGTAGGCCGCCAGCCCGCCAACCTTGAAGTTCTCGATCAGGATGTCGGACTTGGCCGCCAGCTCGCGTACCAGTTGCTGGCCTTCGGGCTGGGTGAAGTCGATGGTGACCGACTGCTTGTTGCGGTTGGCCGAAAGGTAGTAGGCCGCCTCACTGGTGTTCTCGCCATAGGCGTCCTTGAGAAACGGCGGGCCCCAGGCGCGCGTGTCGTCGCCCGCCCCGGGACGCTCGACCTTGATCACCTCGGCCCCCAGGTCCGCGAGGATCTGTCCGGACCACGGTCCGGCCAGCACTCGCGACAGATCCAGCACCCGCAGATGAGATAGCGCGCCCATGGGCTGGCTCCTTATTAATAGAAAGCCTGCAGACCGGTTTGCGCACGCCCCAGAATCAGCGCGTGCACGTCATGGGTACCTTCATAGGTGTTGACCACCTCGAGGTTGACCAGGTGGCGGGCCACGCCGAACTCGTCGGAGATACCATTGCCGCCCAGCATGTCGCGGGCCAGGCGGGCGATGTCCAGCGCCTTGCCGCAGGAGTTGCGCTTCATGATCGAGGTGATCTCGACCGCAGCAGTGCCTTCATCCTTCATGCGGCCCAGGCGCAGGCAACCTTGCAGGGCCAGGGTGATCTCGGTCTGCATGTCGGCCAGCTTCTTCTGGATCAGCTGGTTGGCGGCCAACGGGCGGCCGAACTGCTGACGGTCCAGGGTGTATTGGCGCGCGGTGTGCCAGCAGGCTTCCGCTGCACCCAGGGCGCCCCAGGAGATGCCATAGCGCGCCGAGTTGAGGCAGGTGAACGGGCCCTTCAGGCCACGTACATCCGGGAAGATGTTTTCTTCAGGCACGAACACGTTGTCCATCACGATCTCGCCGGTGATCGAGGCACGCAGGCCGACCTTGCCGTGAATCGCCGGGGCACTCAGGCCTTCCCAGCCTTTCTCCAGCACGAAGCCGCGAATGTCGCCCGCATCGTCCTTGGCCCACACCACGAACACGTCAGCGATCGGGCTGTTGGTGATCCACATCTTGCTGCCGCTCAGGCGATAGCCACCGTCGACGCTCCTGGCGCGGGTGATCATCGAGCCCGGGTCGGAGCCATGGTTGGGCTCGGTGAGGCCGAAGCAGCCGATCCACTCGCCGCTGGCCAGCTTGGGCAGGTACTTCTGCTTCTGCGCCTCGGTACCGAATTCGTTGATCGGCACCATCACCAGCGAAGACTGCACACTCATCATCGAGCGATAGCCGGAGTCGATACGCTCCACTTCACGGGCAATCAGGCCGTAGCACACATAGTTGAGGCCGCTGCCACCGTACTGCTCGGGGATGGTCGCACCCAGCAGGCCAACCTCGCCCATTTCACGGAAGATCGCCGGGTCGGTCTGCTCATGGCGGAAGGCTTCGAGCACACGCGGGGCGAGCTTGTCCTGGGCGAAGTGGAACGCGCTGTCACGCACCATGCGCTCTTCTTCGGTGAGCTGCTGATCGAGCAGCAGCGGGTCGATCCAGTTGAAGCTTGCCTTGCCAGCCATGTGCGAATCCTCGGAAACGTTTTGTCGTGGGTTGATCCTAGGCCGTAACGGGCGTGGCGACAAACGAGAATTGCGCATAGTCTTGTGATAATTTCTCACTTCGTAACGGCACCAACGGCCATTTTTACGACTGATTAGTGAGGTTGACGTATATGCGGCGCAAGATCCCCAGCACCACGGCCCTGGTGTGCTTCGAGGCTGCAGCCCGCCACGAAAGCTTTACCAAGGCGGCCCAGGAGCTCTCCCTGACCCAGGGCGCGGTGTGCCGACAGGTGGGCGGGCTGGAGGAGTTTCTGAATGTGGAGCTGTTTCGACGCTCGCGCCGTGGCGTGAAGCTCACCGAAGCCGGCCTGTCCTATAGCCGCCGCGTCGCCACCCAGCTGGACGCGGTGGAGCGCGATACCCTGTCGGTGATGGGCCAGCAGGGCGCCAACGTGATCGAACTGGCCCTGGTACCGACCTTCGGCACGCAATGGCTGCTGCCGCGACTGAAGGACTTTCAGCGCCTGCACCCCGAAGTCACCGTCAACCTGACCAACCGCACCCGTCCGTTCCTTTTCGCCGACACTCACTTCGACGCCGCCATCTATTTTGGCGACGCCGACTGGTCGGGTACCCAGTCCCACCGCCTGATGGGCGAGAACCCCGTGCCGGTGTGCAGCCCGGCCTTGCTGGCAGGGCAGGCTAGTCTTAGCGCCGAGGACCTCGCGCAACTGCCGCTGCTGCAGCAGACCACCCGACCCTATGCCTGGCGCCAGTGGTTCAACAGCCTGGAAATGAACGTGGCCCGCGACATGACCGGCCCGCGCTATGAGCTATTCTCGATGTTGGCCCAGGCCGCCATGCACGAGATGGGCGTGGCGTTGATCCCGCCCTTTCTCATCCAGCATGAACTGGGGGAGGGCAGGCTGGTGATTGCCAACCCGCATGCGCTGTCGAGCATCAAGGCGTATTACCTGATGATCCCGGAGCGCAAGGTGGAATCCGCCTCGCTGCGTGCTTTTCGCGACTGGCTGGTAGCCGAGGCCCAGCGCTATACCGCGCAGCACAAGGATCAGAGCGGTTTGTTGACCCCGTAGTCAGCAAATATCGAGCCCTACAGATATACGAAAATGTCGCAAATGAGCAGACTGTTCCGGTGCACGCCAAAACACCCCTTAGCCCTGCTGTTTACGGGGCCTTCGCGACATAAAGCCTGTGCACAAATGCGCTTTCGCGAAATTTGTCTGAAAAAATTTCAAATTTTGCGTAATGTCCCTGAAGCCCACGGTTCGCGGGCTTCAGGCCGTTTATTGCGACATTCGGTCACAGGGTGACTTGTAGTTTATCGTTCGTCACCCTTCAGAACCGGTTGAAGCGATTCAGGATCGCCTGCAAAATGCCGCGCCCCGCCCGGATTCAGGGCGGGATCGTGCTGATCGGCCGCCCCAGACGCACCATCCGCAGTGCGCTGGTTTACCAACAAAAGATCACGCAGGAGAAATTGACGTGCACATTGGTGTTCCTCTCGAAACGCAGACGGGCGAGACACGTGTCGCTGCCACCCCCGAAACCATCAAGAAACTGATCGGCCAGGGTCATCAGGTCACTGTGCAACGTGGCGCGGGCGTCAATGCCAGCGTGCCCGACAGTGCCTATGAAGCAGCAGGCGCGACCATCGGCAGCGCTGCCGATGCGTTTGGCGCACAGCTTGTACTCAAGGTTGTGGCGCCCAACGAAAGCGAACTGGGCCAGATCAACAGCGGCACCGTTCTGGTGGGCATGCTCAACCCGTTCAACAATGACGTGATTGCCAGGATGGCCGAACGCGGGATCACCGCCTTCGCTCTCGAAGCCGCGCCGCGCACCTCCCGCGCGCAGAGCCTCGACGTGCTGTCATCGCAGGCCAACATCGCCGGCTACAAGGCCGTGCTGCTGGCCGCGCATCACTACCCACGCTTCATGCCGATGCTGATGACTGCCGCAGGCACCGTGAAGGCTGCCCGCGTGCTCATCCTGGGCGCCGGTGTGGCCGGCCTGCAGGCCATCGCCACGGCCAAGCGCCTGGGTGCGGTGATCGAGGCCTCGGACGTGCGCCCGGCGGTGAAGGAGCAGATCGAATCGCTCGGCGCCAAGTTCATCGACGTGCCGTATGAAACCGATGAGGAACGCGAGTGCGCCGAAGGCGTCGGCGGCTACGCGCGACCCATGCCCGCCAGCTGGATGCAGCGTCAGGCCCAGGCCGTGCACGAACGCGCCAGACAGGCCGACATCGTCATCACCACCGCGCTGATCCCCGGGCGCAAGGCACCGACCCTGCTCAGCGCCGAAACCGTCGCGCAGATGAAGCCGGGCTCGGTGGTCATCGACCTCGCCGCCGCGCAGGGCGGCAACTGCCCGCTGACCGTGGCCGACCAGGTGGTGATCGAGAACGGCGTGACCATCGTCGGCCCCACCAACCTGCCAGCACAGGTCGGTGCGGACGCCTCGGCCCTGTATGCACGCAACCTGCTCGACTTCATGAAACTGCTGTTCGACAAGGACGGCGCCCTCACGATCAACCTCGAAGACGACATCGTCGCCGCGTGCCTGATGTGCCGCGACGGCCAGGTCATCCGCAAGAACGGATAAGGAGCCAGACAATGGAAGACATGCTGATCTCTCACGGCGTCTACAACCTGATCATCTTCGTGCTGGCCATCTATGTGGGCTACCACGTGGTATGGAACGTGACCCCGGCGCTGCACACCCCGCTGATGGCGGTCACCAACGCCATCTCCGCCATCGTCATCGTCGGCGCCATGCTGGCCGCCGCGCTGACCGTGACCCCGCTCGGCAAGACCATGGGCACCCTCGCGGTGGCCCTGGCAGCGGTCAACGTGTTCGGCGGTTTCCTCGTCACCCGGCGCATGCTGGAGATGTTCAAGAAAAAGGCCGCGAAGGCTGAGGGGAAGAAGTAAACATGAGCATGAACCTGGTAACCCTGCTCTACCTTGTCGCCTCGGTGTGCTTCATCCAGGCGCTCAAGGGCCTGTCGCACCCGACCACCTCGCGGCGCGGCAACCTGTTCGGCATGCTCGGCATGGCCCTGGCGGTGATCACCACCGTCGGCCTGATCTACAAACTGGGCGCGCAGCTGGCCACCGACGGCATCGGCTACGTGATCGTCGGCCTGCTGGTGGGCGGCACTGCCGGCTCGATCATGGCCAAACGCGTCGAAATGACCAAGATGCCGGAACTGGTCGCCTTCATGCACAGCATGATCGGCCTGGCGGCCGTGTTCATCGCCATCGCTGCCGTGGTCGAACCACAGTCGCTGGGCATCGTGGCCAGCATCAGCGACCCGATTCCGGTCGGCAACCGCCTGGAGCTGTTCCTTGGCGCCGCCATTGGTGCGATCACCTTTTCGGGTTCGGTCATCGCCTTCGGCAAGCTGTCGGGCAAGTACAAGTTCCGCCTGTTCCAGGGCGCGCCGGTACAGTTCAGCGGCCAGCACAAGCTCAACCTGGTGCTGGGCCTGGCCACCATCGCCCTGGGCCTGATCTTCACCTTCACCGGCAACCTGACCGCCTTCGCCCTGATGCTGGCCCTGGCCTTCGTGATGGGTGTGCTGATCATCATCCCGATCGGCGGCGCCGACATGCCGGTGGTGGTCTCGATGCTCAACAGCTATTCGGGCTGGGCAGCGGCGGGCATCGGCTTCTCGCTGAACAACTCGATGCTGATCATTGCCGGTTCGCTGGTGGGTTCGAGCGGCGCGATCCTCTCGTACATCATGTGCAAGGCGATGAACCGTTCGTTCTTCAACGTGATCCTCGGCGGTTTCGGCGGCGCCGCAGAAGCGGCCGGCCCGGCCGGTGCCAAGGAGGCGCGCCCGGTGAAATCCGGTTCGGCCGACGACGCCACCTTCCTGCTGAGCAACGCCGACACCGTGATCATCGTGCCCGGCTACGGCCTGGCGGTGGCCCGTGCGCAGCATGCGCTCAAGGAACTGACCGAAAAGCTCACCCACAACGGCGTGACCGTGAAGTACGCGATCCACCCGGTGGCGGGGCGCATGCCCGGGCACATGAACGTGCTGCTGGCCGAGGCCGAAGTGCCCTACGACCAGGTGTTCGAGATGGACGACATCAACTCCGAGTTCGGCCAGGCCGACGTGGTACTGGTGCTCGGTGCCAACGACGTGGTCAACCCGGCGGCCAAGAACGATCCCAAGTCGCCGATTGCCGGCATGCCGATCCTCGAAGCCTTCAAGGCCAAGACCATCATCGTCAACAAGCGCTCCATGGCCAGCGGCTATGCCGGCCTGGACAACGAACTGTTCTACCTGGACAAGACCATGATGGTGTTCGGCGATGCCAAGAAGGTCATCGAAGACATGGTCAAAGCCGTGGAGTAAGCCCTTGAAAAGGCTGTGACAAATAGCCCCAGCGCGGTACCGGCTGGGGCTTTTTCATGCCCGCCCAGCCGACAGAAGGCTCTACTTCAGGCCTTCGCATTCGACCTTGGTCGCGGGACGCCGACAGGCGAAATCAATAGACTGCGCATCTAGCTTTAGTAGCCCGAGATAATAATCCATGTACCGTGATCGTATTCGCTTGTCCTCTTTGCACAGCAAGGTAATGAGTGCGGCCGATGCCGCAGGTTTGATCGAGGACGGCATGACCGTCGGCATGAGCGGTTTCACCCGTGCCGGCGAAGCCAAGGCCGTGCCCCACGCACTGGCCGAGCGAGCCAAGCTGTCGCCGCTGAAAATCAGCCTGATGACCGGCGCCAGCCTGGGCAACGACCTCGACAAGCAGCTGACCGAAGCCGGTGTGCTGGCCCGTCGCATGCCGTTCCAGGTCGATAGCACCCTGCGCAAGGCCATCAACGACGGCAAGGTGATGTTCATCGACCAGCACCTGTCGGAAACCGTCGAGCAACTGCGCAACCAGCAGCTCAAGCTGCCGGACATCGCGGTCATCGAAGCGGTCGCGATCACCGAAGACGGCCACATCGTGCCGACCACCTCCGTGGGCAACTCGGCCAGCTTCGCCATTTTCGCCAAGCAGGTCATCGTCGAGATCAACATGGCGCACAACGCCAACCTCGAAGGCCTGCATGACATCTATATCCCGACCTACCGGCCGACCCGCACGCCGATCCCGCTGGTGAAAGTCGATGACCGCATCGGCAGCACCGCGATCCCGATCGACCCGGCCAAGATCGTCGGCATCGTCATCACCGAGCAGGCGGACTCGCCGTCCACCGTATTGCCGCCGGACGACGAAACCCAGGGTATCGCCAACCACCTGATCAACTTCCTCAAGCAGGAAGTCGACGCCGGGCGCATGACCAACAAGCTCGGCCCACTGCAGGCCGGCATCGGCAGCATCGCCAACGCGGTGATGTGCGGTCTGATCGACTCGCCGTTCGAAGACCTGACCATGTACTCCGAAGTGCTGCAGGACTCGACCTTCGATCTGATCGACGCCGGCAAGCTGAGCTTTGCCTCGGGCAGTTCCATCACCCTGTCGACCCGTCGCAACGCCGACGTGTTCGGCAACCTGGAGCGCTACAAGGACAAGCTGGTGCTGCGTCCGCAGGAAATCTCCAACCACCCTGAAGTGGTACGGCGCCTGGGCATCATCGGCATCAACACCGCACTGGAGTTCGACCTGTACGGCAACGTCAACTCCACCCACGTGTGCGGCACGCGCATGATGAACGGCATCGGTGGCTCGGGCGACTTCGCGCGCAACGCGCACCTGGCCATCTTCGTCACCAAGTCCATCGCCAAGGGCGGCGCGATCTCCAGCGTGGTACCGATGGTCAGCCATGTGGACCACACCGAGCACGACGTGGACATCCTCGTCACCGAGCAGGGCCTGGCCGACCTGCGTGGCCTGGCGCCGCGCGAGCGCGCCCGGGTGATCATCGACAACTGTGTGCACCCGGACTACCGCGACGCACTGAACGACTACTTCACCCGCGCCTGCGAAAAGGGTGGGCACACCCCGCACATCCTGCGCGAAGCCCTGCAGTGGCATGAAAACCTGGAAGAAACCGGGCGCATGCTGGCCAGCTGAGGCCGTCCCTGTACAGCCGGTGGCGCGCAATGCGCACCGGCTGTACAGTTGCCCCGCTCAACCGTTACACAAACTGTTCTACTGTACCGGTGTTTTGACGGTACCTTCCTACGCAAAATCCCCTCATTGACCCTAAATTGCACCGTTTCAGTGCGGACCGGTACAGTTGCGTCCAATCCGAGTGCAACAGTCTGCATAAACAGTTAACTGGCCCATCACAATGCAGGTGAACTGTATCTACTGTTATGGACGACACAGGAGGATCATTGGCATCAGTTAAATCACTACCTAATGCCGCCACAAGCGGAAGGATGACACCATGGAACGTACACTCAGTTCCGATCTGGCTTTTGAAAACAACGTTCAACAATCCCAGGGTTCGCTGCCACTGCGCCTGCTGGCCAACCTGATGCTGTGGCAACGCCGCATCGCCAGCCGCCACCAACTGGCTCGCCTGGACTCGCGTCTGCTGGCTGATGCCGGTATCAGCGAAGCACAACGTTACGAAGAGCTGAGCAAGCCTTTCTGGCGTTGATGCAGGGCCCGCCGGCCAACGCCGGCACCCCGAATTCAAAAACCCGTCGCAGGTGACTGCTGACGGGTTTTTTTGTTTGAAAGGCCCGTGCCAGAGCATTCGAACCCAATACCAGTACAGTTTTTATAAACCAAAATACTACCAGTACAATCGTACAGCTGCGCTGCACGAGCCGGCGAAGCAGACGCCACTGCACCACCTGCTGCATAATAGCCGGGCCCATATTCAGGAGATCGACCATGTCCCGTACCCGCCTGCTTGGCGCCGCAATGCTGCTGGCCCTGGCCTCCACTGCCCACGCATCCAGCTTCGTGGTCACCACCGATACCGTGGTGCGTGGCGTTGCCGCCTCCACCAACGCGACCTCCGATGCCTCCTCATCGCTGCGCGATGACAAGATCGTGCGCGCCGCCCGTGACGACGCCGCCAGCTTCGTCGCCAGCCAGGGCGCCATCCGCGGCGTGAAACTGGAAAGCGCCTTCGCCCACATCCGCCAGCAGGCCCCGACCCTGCAGGCTTCCGACGCCCAACTGGCCCAGGCGATCCTGGCCATCTGAACCGCGCAAGGGCCCGGTACACGTAACAACGTGTAAAAGCCGGGTACCCTGCGCTGGTCCCCACCCGCGCATTGGGATAGCCTTGCCGCCTGATTTCACAGCCAACCAGACCTCATGCGTTATTTGCTACCGCTGCTGCTCGCACTCTGCGCGTCGACTGCCGTCCAGGCCTTCGACCTGACCACTCAAAGCCTTGTGATTGCGGGCTACGCCACCAGCAAGGTGACCACCGCCCCGTTCGATCGCAAGCTGATCCTGGCCGCCCACGACGATGCCGCCGCCTACGTCGCCAGCGACGGCGCCCTGCGTGGCGCACAGCTGGAAGCCGCCCTGAACGCACTGCGCCAGCACACCCCCGAACTTCATGCCAGCGACCTTGAACTGGCGCAGGCAATTCTCGTCCAATGATCACAACCGATTTTCCGGAGATGCTCCATGCGTAAACCGCTGATTGCCGCCACCCTCGGCCTGATGCTGCTGGCCGACGTGGTCCAGGCACAAACCCTGGTGGCCACCAGCAATATCATCGTGCGTGCCTTTGGCCGCTCGATCGACTTCACCTCCGACACCACCACCTCGATCCGCGACTCCAAGGTCGTGCGCGAGGCCCGTGACGATGCCGCCAGCTTCGTCGCCAGCCGTGGCGATATCCGTGGCGCGCAACTGGAAGCTGCCTTCGATACCCTGCGCCAGCGCGTTCCCGAAGCACGCGACGCCAGCGACCAGGTGCTGGCCGAAGCCATCCTGTCGCTGTGAAACCCCTTGCCTGGCTGTTGGGCAGCGTACTGACGCTGCTCGGCGCCCCTGCGCTGGCCGACCTGCAACTGCACCTGCAGGCAGACGGCCTCGACCCGCAACAGCAGCGGGCCAGCCAGGCATTGCTCGACGAAGCCCTGCAGGCCCTGCCGCCACGCTTGAAGGCTGAGCTGGACCGCCGCGTCGACGTCTCCTGGACCACCCGCATGCCCGAAGACGCCTATGGCCAGGCGTCGCTGGTATCGAGCCTGGAGCTCAACCGGCGCCTGCTGCCGGGCCTCACCGATGGCAGCGCTGCCACCGCGCAGACCGGTCGGCCGCATGGCACGGTGCGCCAGGAGCTGCTGGCCACCGTTCTCCACGAGCTCACTCACCTGTATGACCGCGCCCGCCTGTGGCCAGCGCCCGAGCGCCGGCTGATCAGCCGCTGCGTGCGCCAGAACACCAGCCTGGGCAAGGTGGGGCTGCCCGATGAATGCCGCGGCCAGACCGAACGCCGCTTCACCCTCAGCGACGACCCGCGCCTGCTCGACCTCGCCGGCTGGCCGCAATACGTGGGCCGGCGTGGCGAGCGCGAACAGCACAACCGCCAGATCGCGCGCACCCCGGACAGCTACGAGCTGAGCAGCCCCAAGGAATTCATCGCGGTCAACATGGAGTACTTCCTCCTCGACCCGAGCTACGCCTGTCGCCGCCCGGCCCTCTACAAGTACCTGCGCGAGCATTTCGACTGGGCGCCTGCCGCTGCCGAGTGTGCGCCTGGGCTGCCGTTCCTCAACGCCGGCAACGACTTCGACAAGCAGCCGCTGGGCCAGGTCGACCCCGAACGCGTGTACGCCGTGGACTTCCTGCTGGCCGAAGCCAACCAGAACTGGGTCAGCCGCTGGGGCCACAGCATGCTGCGCCTGGTGATCTGCGCGCCGGGGCGCCCGCGCGGTCCGGACTGCCGCCTGGACCTGGACCAGCACCTGGTGCTCTCGTACCGCGCCTTCGTCAACGACGTGCAGCTATCGAGCTGGGACGGCCTGACCGGCGCCTACCCCTCGCGCCTGTTCGTGCTGCCACTGGCACAGGTGATCGACGAGTACACCAAGACCGAACTGCGCAGCCTGGCTTCGATCCCGCTCAAGCTCGACCGGGACGAAATCGAAGACCTGGTGCGCCAGGCCGCCGAGATGCACTGGAACTACGACGGCCACTATTACTTCCTGTCCAACAACTGCGCGGTCGAAACCCTCAAGCTGCTGCGCAGCGGCACCGGCAACCCGCGCCTGGCCGGGCTCGACAGCATCATGCCCAATGGCCTGCTCGAGGTGCTGCAGGGTCGTGGCCTGGCCGACATGAGCGTGCTCGACGACCCGCGCGAAGCCTTGCGCCTGGGCTACCGCTTCGACTCCTACCGCGACCGCTACCAGGCCATGTTCCAGGTGCTCAAGCAGCACCTGCCGGTGCCGCAGGCCAGCGTGGAGGCCTGGCTCGAACAGCCACCCGCCCAGCGCCAGCAATGGTTCGCCCAGGCCGACCTGCGCACCAGCGCGGCCTTGTTGCTGCTGGAACAGGCCGGCCTGCGCCGCCAGTTGCTGCTGGCCCAGGACGAGGTCAAGCAGCGCTACCTCAGCGGTCGCGAGCTCAACGACACCAACGTGGCCCAGGCCAACAGCACCCTGCAGCAGATCCTCGCCAACAGCGGCTTTCTCAGCAAACCGGCCGAACTGCTGAACGGCAGCGGCTACGGGCTGCCCCAGGCCAGCGAACGCCAGCAGCTGGAGCAGGCCAGCAGCCAGCGCCAGCAGCAACTGCAGCGCCTGACCGGCGACCTGGACAAGGAAGTACGCGCCTTGCTCGGCCCCGAGCGCGCCGCCGAAATCGCCGCCGTCGAAGCCAACCTCAAGCAGCTCGGTGAACACCTGCGCGCATTGCACAAGGCCGCTGGCGGGCTGCAATTGCCCTGAGTCGGTAGTTGACTTTGTAACTGCCTGTGCCACTATTTCGCCGCTTGAAAAATGGCATTTGGCTGCCATTGCGCCCCGCCGAAAGGCGCCGGGACATTTCGCAGAACCTCTTTCTTTCGACGTGACGGCCTGACCTCAAGCAGGCACTGCCGCGCACGGACGACCGTTGGCATGGTGGGATTATATGGACGTAGTCGGAGACGACCGCGAGTACGAGTGGTCGCTGGATGGGCAACGCTGGTTGCAGGATGCCCATGGCAGGTTCTCCCTGACCCACGTCGCCGGCAAGGCGCTGGAAGACGCGCAGCCCGACCTGGACTTTCTCGTCGGTGCGCAGCAGGCGCCCGGTGCGCAGGGCTGGCTGCCGGCCAGCTTCCGCCATTGCCCGCAGACCGGTACAGCCCTCACACCCGTGCGCTTCGACCGCCAGCAACGCTGGTTGCCGCCCTATGGCAACGGCAGCGGACGCCGGGTGGTGGAGGGCAGTTGCCGGCTCGACGGTGCCGAACACACCCTCGCCGCGCTGTACCGCAAGCTGGACGGCGCTACCCCGCGCAGCCTGAACACCGCGCACAAGTACGACCAGCTGCCACGCAAGAACGGCTTGAATTTTCTCGTCGCCAACCTGGGCGGTCATCGCGAGGCGCTGTTTGCGCTGGCCCGCGACGGCAGCCTGTTCCGCTGGCAGCGCCAGGCCCAGGAGTGGGCGGCGCTGTTGCCGCACAGCACCCCGATCGGCCGTTGCAGCCTGCCCAGCTGGGCGTGGGGCGTGAGCCTGCGCGAGGTGGGCGAACAGCAACGCCTGCTGCTGGCCTGTGACGAGGGTGCCGCCGAGGTGCGCGTCGACCCGCTCGATGGCCGCTACCATGTCGACCGCTGCCCGGGCCGTGCCATCGCCGCCCCCGGCGATCTCGACGACCAGGTACTGATCCCGCAGCAGATGCCCGACGGCAGCTTCAGCCTGGTGGCACGCCACAATGAACAGTGGACCCTGCACCCCATCGCCCACGCCAACCCGGCGCACCTGCAGGGCCTGTCCGCGCCACTGCGCGACCCGGCCTCGCGGCGCCTGCTGTGGATCGGCGCCCACGGCTACCTCAGCGTCAAGCTCGGCGCACAGCTGGACGCCCAGTGGCTGAGCTGGCCCGCCGGTGCCCAGGCCCGCCCCGAATACGGCCCGCCGTTCGTCAACGGCTACGGCATCTGGCAGCAACTGTTCGAGGGCAGCGAGCAGTACTGCCTGCGCCTGGACTCGGACGAACGCAAGGAAGTCAAAGGCTCGCGCCTGAGCACCGGGCACCTGAACTACATGTTCAACGTGCGCCTGGATGCGCCCTGGGGCGAGCACGACGTCGACAACACCCCCACCCGGCGCGAAGTGGTCTACCCCTTCATCGAGTTCATCGACAGCCAGTACCTGCTGTCGGTGCGCGTCGAGTGGCCGTCGAGCCTGCAACAGTTCTTCGGCAACGACCAGGCCATCGACAGCCAGTTCTGCCTGGAACGCGTGGGCCAGCCGCCCTTGAGCATCACCCTCAAAGTGGCCCAACCCTGGAACGCCCAGTGGTTCTTCCACGACAACGCCCTGTGGCTGTACATCGATTCGACTGGAGCGCTCTACCGATGGAACGCATGAACCGCCTGCTGCGCCGTGGCCTGCTGCTGGCCCTGAGCCTGGTGTGCCTGAGCGCCCAGGCGCAACCGCTGCGCCAGGTGTTTCTGGTACAGAACTCCGGCTGGATGGAGCCGTTCTACCTCGACCCGGCTTCGGGCTTCAAACCGCTGATCACGCAACTGGCCGCCACCGCCGCCGGCAACGGCGAAGTGGTGATCGGCGCCTTCAACCAGGCCGACAGCAGCCACCCCTCGCCGCAATGGACCTACCGCGGCCCCGGCACCCACGCCAAGCTCGGCGACAGCGTCAATGCCCTGGCCCTGGCACGCAAGGCCAGTGGCGCCTATGCCGACACCGACTTCAAGGAAGCCCTGCTGGCCGCGATCAAGACCGGCCTGGAAGGGCGCGAAGGCATCATCTGGATCGTCACCAACAACAAGAACAGCCCCAACAACAGCAGCGAGACCCAGCTCAAGAACCGCGAGTTCTACGACCTGCTGCACAAGGAAGACGTGATCAGCCGCATCGCCGCCTTCCCGCAGAAGATGCTGGTCAAGAGCAGCAACTTCGAAGCCAACGGCCTGATGATCTACGCCCTGGCCTACGGCGCCAATGCCGGTGCCGCGCTGGAACAGGTGCTGGCCCAGCCGGCCCTGGCCAAACTGCTGAACGACGCGCGTGTACGCCTCAAGCCGCTGACCCAGGCCGCCGTGCGCTTCATCCCGACCGGCGTCAAGGACACCCCCGACGTCAGTGCAGAGCTGGCCCCCGACCAGCAGACCGTGGTGCTCAACATCAACGTCGACGGCTCGCCCAAGACCGCGGTGTTGCTGGGCCGCTTCGAGAACCAGTTCAACCCCTACCAGATCCACTCGGCCAAGGTCGCGATGAGCCTGGACATGCCCGGCGAAGCCCTGCAGTCGGCGATCTCGATGGACCGCATCGAGAACCTCGAACCCGGCGCCCGCTCCGACGAGCTGTCGATCAGCCTGCAACTGCCGCCGCTGCCGTCGCAGTGGTCCAGCGAAGTGCTGCTGTCCAGCGGCTACCAGCGTGCCGGGGCCATCGAAGTGCGCCTGAGCGAGCAGCAACTGCAGATTTCCCAGCAGTTCATCGAGCGCATGAACGAGCTGTTCCCCAACGATGCACTGCCCGATGTGTTCCTGCCGTCCAGCGAAGCCAGCGCTTCGGCCACCCGCCTGCCGATCGTGCTGCAGATCAGCTACCCGCTGGGCCCGGTGCTGTTGCTGCTGGCCCTGCTGGTGCTGGCGTTGATCGGCCTGTTGCTGGCCAAGGCCCTGATCGGCGGCAAGAAGCCGGTCACGGTGATGGTCGAAGGCATCGCCCAGCAGTACCCGCTCAAGCCGTTCAGCAGCGCCAGCGTCTATGACGCCCGGCAGAACAAGGTCGCGACCGTAAAGCGCGGCCTGTTCGGCGCCACCCTCGAAAAACTCGCCGCCGACGTCGCCGTGCGCCTCAAATAACCCAGGACCCCGATCATGACCCAGACCAGCTCCCTGCCAGCCCCCGTAGAAAACGACGCCGCACCGGCCACCACCACCTCCACCCTGAGCGTTCCGGCGCCGCTGATGGACCTGGGCCCGAAAAAGGTCGACAGCCGTGACGCCCTGATCGGCGTGGCCGTACTGGTGGTACTGGCGCTGATCTTCTTCGTGATCAAGAACGCCTACGCCAACTGGCGCGTGCGCGAGCGCGTGGCCCCCAGCCGCGCCAACGCCTCGGGCTGGTTCCTGTTCCTGGGCCTGCTGCTGGTGTCGGCCATGGCCGTGCTGGCGGTGATCAACTCCGGTCAGTTCCTCACCCCGCTGTACCTTGCGCCACTGGCTGGCGTGGCCGGCATTTCGCTGGTGGCCTGGCTGATGACCTTCTCGGCCAAGCGCTGAGCCCGGCCTGCACTGCCCGCGTCAGGCCTGGCCTGACGCTTCAATTTGATCCACGGATTTAGCCCGCCGACCCGATTCGGCCAGCCCAGCCAGGGCTCATGGAGTTTCAGATGAACGAGAATGCACAACCTTCCGGCCCGGCAGCGCTGAACATGGTCAGCGAGAAGATCCACCCGACGCTGTTCATCGCCCTGGGCGGTACCGGCATGAAGGTCAACATTCGCCTGCGCCGGCGCATTCTCAATGCCATCTGGGGCGGCAACAACCAGGTGCAGCAGATTGCCGACTTCCCCCTGGTGCAGTTCATCAACTTCGACCTGGATGCTGGCGAAGTCACCCAGGACGGCAAGTCGATCAAGACCGACGTGCTGGCCGAGCAAGTGGCCTTCACCTCCGAAGAGAAGATCATCGAGCCGCTCAACCTGAGCAAGTACACCCACTCGATGGACGAGCTCAACCGCCACCGTGAAGTGGCCGAATGGTTCCCGCTGACCCCGGACAAGATCCGCGCCCTGGGCATCGACCCCTCCAAGGGCGCCGGGCAGATCCGTGCGCTGTCGCGCCTGTACTTCTACGACAAGTACCCGGTGATCCGCGACAAGCTGCGCGACAAGGTCGGGCGCCTGCTGGCCAACATCGGCGGCAACGCCGACAAGCTCAAGAAGCTCGGCCTGGAAATCGACCCCGGCAAGATCCGTATCGTCATCAGCGGCTCGGCGGCCGGCGGCACCGGGTCCGGTTCGTTCCTGGACATGGGCTACCTGGCCAAGGCGATCCTCAAGGAACACAACATCGCCGGCAAGGTCGACCTGTTCTTCGTGTTGCCCGGCGGCTTCCATGCCTACAACACCGAGCGCGTGCAGGCCAACGGCTATGCGGCGCTGATGGAGCTGGAAACCAGCATGCGCGGCAACCGTCTGGTCAAGCACTGGGACGCCACCGACAACCTGTTCATCGACAACCGCCCGTACGATGACGTCTACATCATCGACAACAGCAACGTCGCCCAGGCCAAGACCAGCGACCAGGAAGACGTCTACGAGATGCTCTCGGACGTGCTGTTCACCGACTTCACCTCGCAGGACTTCGCCAACAAGAAGCGTTCGATCGCGGTCAACCAGAACCAGCACAAGATCCGCTCCTACACTGTGCGCCTGCCCCAGGACTACGGCGACGACACCGAGCTGCGCTTCCCGTGCTCGTACTCCTCGCTCGGCCAGGCCGTGCTCGACACCCAGATCGATGCGCGTCAGAACGTGCGCCTGAGCCGTCAGGTACAGCAGATGCTCAAGGCGTTCTTCGGCATCGCCAACGCCTCGGCCAACGACAACCGTCCTACCGACCGCGAGCGTGACGACTTCCTGCGCGAGCAGCTGAACGTCACCCCGCGTACCTTCACCGAACTGCCGGACTTCCTGTCCAAGGTCGAGCTGACCCTGGCCACCGGCGAGTTCACCCACTACCAGATCGCCGACGACCTGCTGCTGGTGGAAGGCGACAACAGCATCACCGCCCAGATCGAGCAGAAGGTCGAAGCGTTGTTCGAACGCCTGCACAGCGGCGGCGCCGACAAGGACCAGTGGCTGACCCATGTGCGCGAGATCCAGCAGCAGCTGGAACGCGACACCAAGGGCAGCAACATCGACAGTGCCGAGCGCAACCACGAAGTGCGCATCAAGGAAAACCGCCAGCGCCGCCTGGCCGAACTGGTGCGCGAAGACGCCCTGCCGGAAAAACTCTTCCGTCGCCTGGACGACGATGAGCGCGGTGGCCTGGACTACACCCTGGCCCTGGTCGAGATGCTCAAGGACCGCCTGGAAAACGAAGGCAGCGGCATCATCCCGGCGCTGGAAAAGAACGCCGCACGCTTCAAGGAACTGGCCGAGAAGCTGGAGTCCTCGGAGCTGGCCCGCGAATTCGAGCGCCTCAAGGAAACCACCGGCGGCGGCCTGATGGCCCGCCTCAGCGGCAAGGACAAGCAGGCCGAGACCGTGCTCACCCAGGTCAAGGACACCCTGCGCGACAGCCTGCTGTTCTACGTGCGCCATGTGGCCGCGCGCGAGGCGGCCCAGTTGCTGCGCGAGCTGTCCGACTGGCTGGGCCGCAAGGAGTCGGTGGACCAGAGCGGTCGCGCGGTGTGGAACGGCTTCGTCGGTCGCCTGCAGGACGGGCGCAACGCAGTCGACCAACTGCTGCGCCGGATCGAGACCGACATCAGCAAGATCGACGCCAGCATCAAGGAAAAACACGCCACGCTGATCCCCCTGGCGCTGGTGCAGAACAGCGAAGAACAACCGGTGGACGGCGCCCAGGTACGCGAGTGGGCCAAGGACGCATTCAAGGACTTCGGCGGCTCCAAGACCCTGTTCGGCAAGCTGCAGGACGAGGAGGGCCAGGAAGAGCTGCTGTCCAAGCTGCGCGCCAAGGCCGTACAGCAACTGCCGCGCCAGACCCAGGGCACCGACCCGCTGCTCAGTGCGCTGGCCGCGCTGACCCCGGACGAGCAGCGCGAGAAGTTCCGCCAGTTGCTGCAACGTGCCATGCCGTGGACCCCGCTCAACCTCACCGGCGGCTTCGGCATCGGCAAGGACCGCTACACCTGCCTGGTCGGCGTGCAGGACGCCAATGAGTTCAAGCGCACCTATGGCGCCATGCTCGGCCAGTGCCTGCCACAGGGCACCGGCATGACCGCCGGGCAGATCCAGTTCGTCGAGTCGGGCACCCCGGGCAAGCTGATCTGCTTTACCGAGCTCAGCGGCTTCCCTCTGCCGGCGCTGACCCCGCTGCCGACCTACCTGGCCAGCTACCGCAAGGAAAGCACCACCATCCCGCTGCACAGCCACAAGCGCATCAGCCAGTTCGTGCAGCCGATCCAGTTCACCCAGGAGCAGTACCGCCAGTTCGCCGAGGACTTCAAGCTGTACCTGCACGCGGTCGTGATGGGGGTACTGCGCCGCAACCCGTCGGAGCGCTACGAACTGATGATCGACCAGGACTACTTCAGCGTCGGTGACGAGTTCGCGATCCGCCAGAACGGCCTGAACCAGCTGCAGCGCAAGGACATCGAAGACCAGCTGCGCCAACGCTACGAGCAACTGCGCAGCCCGCAGCAACTGGCAGCCATGGTCGCGCTGTTCGAAGACCTGCGCCGCGGCGCCTACAAGCCGCAGATGCGCCAGGACGAAATCGGCGTGTCGTCGCTGTACCAGACCTTCCCGTACAAGATCGCCGAGTTGCTGAAAAACGAGTACGACAACCGCCTCAAGCGCCAGGCCCCGGACAACGCCGAGCGCCTTGTCGAGCAGGCGCGCGCGTTGCTGCAGCAGTTCACCGAGCCGGTCAGCGGCTCGCGCGCCGATGTGTACCGCGACGAAGTGCACGACGAGCACAGCGAGAAGCGCACCCTGCTCAAGGACTTCTTCACCAGCGGCTGGCTCGACAGCCTGTTCCAGCCGGCCGCCAGCACAGCGCCAGTTGCCGCCCCCATGCCGGGCATGGCGCCACCGCCGCCACCAGGCGCAGCCGGCATGGTGCCGCCGCCGGTGGCCGCACCGCAGTACAGCTACCACCTGAGCGTGGCCGGCACCAACTATGGCCCGTACACCACCAGCCAGTTGCAGCAGTACGTGCAGACCGGCCAGGTGACCCGCGACAGCCTGTTGTGGCGCGAAGGCATGGCCGCCTGGCTGGGCGCCGGGCAGATCGCCGAGCTGGCCCACCTGTTCGCCCCGACGCCCGCCGCAGCGCCGCCTGTCGGTACCCCACCGCCCGTTGCGCCGATGGCGCCACCGCCTGTGAACTGAGGAAGGCCCCATGTCCGCATCCGCGAAAAATCCGGCCTTCCCGCTCAACTGCGCCAGCAGCGCGTGCAACCAGCCCCTGAGCGGCCCGGTGGCGTTCTGTCCGTACTGCGGCGCCAGCAGCCAGGTTGTGGCCGCTGCACCCGCCGCGCCGGCGCCGGTGGTCGTGGTGAGCGCGGCCCCGACCGCCATGCCCGCAGCGGCGCCCGCGCCGGTGATCGAATCGGTGCACACGCTGGCCCCGGCAGGCATCGTGAGCACACCGGTGGTGACGCCGCCGCCCGTACCGCCGGTAGTGCAAGGGGCGCCGGTGGCCAAGTCGCGCAACCTCGGGCGCAAGCTTGCCCTGGCCGCCGGTGTGGTTGTGGCGGTACTCGGCTACGGTGCCTACCAGGCCAGCCAGCGCCAGTCGCTGCAGCAGTTCGAAGCCGAACTGGCCGCCGGCCAGGCGTGCCTGCGCAGCAGCCAGTTCGACTGTGCGCTGGAAAAAGCCGAAAGCGCGCTGCGCATCGAGAGCAAGGACCCGCGCGCCATCAGCCTGCTGCAACGCGCCCAGGCCGGGCTCGAGGGCCAGCAGCGCGACCAGCAGGCCAAGGCCCAGGCGGCAGCCGCCGCGGCCAGTGCGGCAGCCGCTCGTCAGGCTGCGGCCGAACGGGCGCAACGCGAGCAGCAGGCCCGTGAGCTGGCCACCAAGGAGCAGCAGCTACGCGACGAGCAAACCCAGCTCGCCAAGCGCCAGCAACAGCTGGAACAACAGGCTCGCGTCGTGCAGCCGGCGCAGCAGCGTCCGCTCACCACCCCGCGCCCGCCCGTACAACGACCTGCCAGCGCAGCCAATGCCGGGCTGGTGGGCCAGCAACTGAGCCAGGCACGCAGCGCCCTGGCCCGTCGTGACGGTGCCACCGCCCGTTCGCTGGCCAACAGCGTGCTCAGCCAGGACCCTGGCAACCGCCAGGCGCAGATCATCCTGCGCCAGGCCGAGCAACTGCGCGCTCAGTCGTTCAATACGCCAAAGGGCCTGGGCGGGGTGATCATCGAGTAGCCCGCGCTATAGCGTCTCGCCGGGCTCGCCCGGCAGCTGCTCGTCCAGGTGCACCCAGGGCAGCCGGCTGTCGGTCCAGATATGCCGGCGCGGCTGCACCTGCTCCGGTGCGTCCAGGGTGGTGATGGTGATATCGATGCTTTCGGGGCTCAGGTCGGTGGTCAGCGCCATGTGCGCGCCACAGCGGCTGCAGAAGTAGCGCACGCAGCTGGCCGACGAGTCGTAGCGCTGGGGCGTGCCCAGCAGCCACTGGAAGTCCTCGCAGCGCACCGTCGCCCAGGTCACCAGCAACCCGCCGGTCACGCGCCGGCACACCGAACAATGGCAGTGCGCGACATCCTCCAGCGCACCCGCCACACGATACCGCACGGCGCCGCAATGGCAGCCGCCTTCATGCACTTCGCCCATCCTCGTCGCTCCTGCAGACCCGCACTGGTTGATGAAACCTTCTGTCGCCTTTGTGCCGCCGAAAGCTGGCTGAAAGCTTGGGCACTTAGCATCGCCTCACCTCCGGCAAAAGACCGGTCAGCCAGGGCTCTGACTTTACTGCAGTGCCCGGCCCAATCAACAACAACAATGGTGATACTGATGTCCTTCCACGCCCGCGTTCTGCCTGCCCTCCCGCCGTCACTCCCAGCACCGCGCACCTTGCGCTGATCCGTTCGTCCCTTTCTCGACGCGCCTCGCCTGGAGTAACTGCCCCATGCTGACCTTCCTCGGCTTCGCCATGGTCATCACCTTCATGTACCTGATCATGACCAAGCGCCTGTCGGCCTTGATCGCGCTGATTCTGGTACCGATCATTTTCGCCCTGTTCGGCGGCTTCTCGGGCGAGATCGGCCCGATGATGCTGCAGGGCATCAGCAAGCTGGCACCCACCGGCGTGATGCTGATGTTCGCCATTCTGTACTTCGCCCTGATGATCGACTCCGGCCTGTTCGACCCGGCCGTGCGCAAGATCCTCAAGCTGGTCAAGGGAGACCCGCTGAAAGTCTCGGTGGGCACCGCCGCGCTGGCCCTGGTGGTATCGCTGGACGGTGACGGCGCCACCACCTACATGATCTGCGTGGCCGCCATGCTGCCGCTGTACAGCCGCCTGGGCATGAGCCCGCGGATCATGGCCGGCCTGATCATCCTGGCCGGCGGGGTGATGAACATGACCCCCTGGGGCGGCCCCACCGCCCGCGCCGCCAGCGCGCTGCACGTCGACCCGTCGGACATCTTCGTGCCGATGATCCCGGCCATGGCCTTCGGCGTGTTCGCCATCCTGGCCATCGCCTATATGTACGGCAAGCGCGAACGTGCCCGCCTGGGCGAACTGCACCTGCCGGGCGATGAAATCGACCACAGTGAAATCAGCGTATCGCAATATCCCGACGCGCGCCGGCCCAAGCTGCTGTGGTTCAACGGCGCATTGACCCTGGCCCTGATGGTCGCGCTGATCGCCGGCCTGCTGCCGCTGCCGGTGCTGTTCATGATCGCCTTCAGCATCGCCATGGTGGTCAACTACCCGTGCCTGCAACAGCAGAAGGATCGCGTCGCGGCCCACGCCGGCAGCGTGCTGGCGGTGGTGGGGCTGATCTTCGCGGCGGGCATCTTCACCGGCATCCTGTCGGGCACCGGCATGGTCGAGGCCATGTCCAAGAGCCTGCTGGCGGTGATCCCCGAAGCGATGGGCCCGTACCTGGCGGTAATCACCGCGATCGTGAGCATGCCGTTCACCTTCTTCATGTCCAACGACGCCTTCTACTACGGCGTGCTGCCGGTGCTGGCCGAAGCTGCCAGCCACTACGGCATCAGCCCGGTGGAGATGGCCCGTGCCTCGATCGTCGGGCAACCGGTCCACCTGCTCAGCCCGCTGGTACCCTCGACCTACTTGCTGGTAGCCCTGGCCGGTATAGAATTCGGCGATCACCAGCGCTTCACCCTCAAATGGGCGGTGCTGGTGTGCCTGTGCATCATGTTCGCGGCGCTGCTGATGGGAATTTTCCCGCTGTTCAGCAGCCTATAATTCATCCGTTTCATCCCAACGCTTGCGCGTCGACCCCTGCGGCGCGCAACGCCCCACACGCTCGAAGGAACACACATGGAATGGCTGACCAACCCGGAAATCTGGGTTGCCTTTTTTACCCTGACGGCTCTCGAGATCGTCCTGGGCATCGACAACATCATCATGATCTCGATCCTGGTCAGCCGCATGCCCAAGCACATGCAGCAGCGCACCCGGATCTTCGGCCTGGCGCTGGCGATGGTCACGCGCATCCTGCTGCTGCTGTCGATCGCCTGGGTCATGCGCCTGACCGCCGACCTGTTCCATGTGTTCGGCCAGGGCATTTCCGGGCGTGACCTGATCCTGTTCTTCGGCGGCCTGTTCCTGTTGTGGAAGAGCTCCCAGGAGATCTACCACGGCCTCGAAGGCGAGGACGAAACCCACGACGAGCCGTCTTCCGGCAAAGCCGGTGGCAAGTTCCTGTACACCATCATCCAGATCGCGATCATCGACATCGTGTTCTCGCTGGACTCGGTGATCACCGCAGTGGGCATGGTGTCCCACGTGCCGGTGATGGTGGCGGCGATCATCGTCGCGGTGCTGGTGATGATGCTGTGCGCCAGGACCATCAGCGAGTTCATCGACAAGCACCCGTCGCTGAAGATGCTCGCGCTGTCGTTCCTGATCGTGGTCGGCACCGTGCTGATTGCAGAAGCCTTCGACGTGCACGTGCCCAAGGGCTACGTCTACTTCGCCATGGCCTTCTCGCTGGCGGTGGAGGCGATCAACATCAAGATGCGCACCGCGGCGGCGAAAAAGAAACAGCAGAGCGACCCGGTGAAACTTCGCAAGGACATTCCGGGTCAGTAACACTGGCTGCGTTGAACAACAGGCCCCGAATGGGGCCTTTTGTCTTTTGGGAGGGCAACGCGCCAGCGAAGTTGCCCTAACCGGCGCGCGAGGTTTCAAAGCCTGTGCATGCATGCCATGCTGGCGCCACGGCCCTTGGCCGACTACAGCTTAAGTGAGCACTGGAAAAAACCGCCGGTCACCAGGCCAGGCTCACCGCGTCATCCACTTGCCCCACTGGGGCGCCTTAACAGGGGGCCGTAAGTATGCTGACCCTGCTCAACCTGCTCTCGGCCGTGGCCCTGCTGATCTGGGGCACACATATCGTACGTACCGGCATCCTGCGGGTGTACGGTTCCAACCTGCGCCGATTGCTGAGCCAGAACATGGCCAAGCGGCCCCTGGCGTTCATCGCCGGCATCCTGGTCACGGCCATGGTGCAGAGCAGCAACGCCACCGCGATGCTGGTGACCTCGTTCGTCGGCCAGGGCCTGATGACCCTCACCCCGGCCCTGGCCATCATGCTCGGCGCCGACGTGGGGACCGCGCTGATGGCGCGGGTGCTGACCCTGGACCTGTCGTGGCTGTCGCCGCTGCTGATCTTCCTCGGGGTGATCTTCTTCCTCTCGCGCAAGCAGACCCGCGCCGGGCAACTGGGGCGCGTAGGCATCGGCCTGGGCCTGATCATCCTGGCCCTGCAACTGATCGTGGAGGCCGCTGCACCGATTACCCAGGCCCAGGGCGTCAAGGTGCTGTTTGCCTCGCTGACCGGCGACATCCTGCTCGACGCCCTGGTGGGCGCGCTGTTCGCCCTGATCTCGTATTCCAGCCTGGCCGCGGTGCTGCTCACCGCCACCCTGGCCGGCGCCGAAATGATCAGCCTGCCGGTGGCCATCGGCCTGGTGATCGGCGCCAACATCGGCAGCGGCCTGCTGGCGTTCCTGAGCACCAGCATGCAGAACGCCGCCGGGCGCCAGGTGGCGCTGGGCAGCCTGCTGTACAAGCTGATCGGCCTGCTGGTGGTCATCCCGGTGCTCGACCCGCTGGTGCACTGGATGGACAGCCTGACCTTCAGCCCGCAAGAGCTGGTGATCGGCTTCCACCTCATCTACAACACCCTGCGCTGCCTGGCCCTGCTGCCCACCGCAACGCCAATGGGGCGCCTGTGCCGCTGGCTGCTGCCCGAGCGCGAGGAAACCAACGGCCACGCCAAGCCCCGCCACCTGGACCCTGCCGCGCTGGACACCCCGAGCCTGGCACTGGCCAACGCGGTGCGCGAGACCCTGCGCCTGGGCGACCTGGTCGACAGCATGCTCGATGCCATGCTCAACGTGCTGCGCGGCAGCCAGACCGCCCTGACCCAGCAGGTGCGCACCCTCAGCGACGACGTCGAGGGCCTGTACAACGCCATCAAGCTGTACCTGGCGCAGATGCCCCGCGAAGACCTCGGCGAGCACGACAGCCAGCGCTGGGCCGAGATCATCGAGCTGGCGATCAACCTCAAGTTGGCCAGCGACCTGATCGAGCGCATGCTGCGCAAGGTGCAGCAGCAGAAGACGTCGCAGCGCCGCGAGTTCTCCCAGGTGGGCCTGGAGGAGCTGACCGTGCTGCAGACCCAGCTGCTGTCCAACCTGCGCCTGGGCCTGTCGGTGTTCCTCAGTGGCGACCCGCACAGCGCACGCCAGCTGCTGCGCGAGAAGCGTCGCTTCCGCGCCCAGGAGCGGCGCCTGGCCCATGCCCACGTCAGCCGCCTGCAGCGCAAGGTGGTGCAGAGCATCGAGACCAGCTCGCTGCACCTGGAACTGATCGCCGACATGAAACGTCTCAACTCGCTGTTCTGCAGCAGTGCCTATGCGGTACTGGGCGGCAGCGATACCGGCGCCCTGATGATCGACAGCGTACCGGACGATGCCCATTCGCCTTGACCCGGCGCTGCCCCGAACCCGTGCAAGGAAGCCTGTGATGCGTTGCCTGATGTTCATCTGCCTGTTGCTGGGCGCCTCTTCAAGCTTTGCCCTCGACCGCACCCAGGTCGAGGGCTACCTGTTGCCCAACGGCCTGCAGGTGCTGCTCAAGCCCGGCTACGAGCGCGACCATGTGTCGATCCGACTGGTGGTGGGCATTGGCTTCGACGACTTCCCGTGCGCGCGCCAGGAACTGCCGCACCTGCTCGAACACCTGTTGTTCAGCGGTATCGACGACACGGGCGAAGGCGGGCTGGAAGAACGCATGCAGGCCCTGGGCGGTGAATGGAACGCCTACACCAGCAGCGCCGACACCACCTTCGTCATCGAGGCCCCGGCGCGCAACCAGCGCAAGGTGCTCGACCTGCTGCTGGCCGTGCTCCAGGACACACGTATCGATGCCAACGCCTTGCAGGTGTCGAAGAGCATCGTCGAGCGTGAAGACGGCGGGCACTACACCCACCTGCAGCGCTGGCTGGACCGCCAGGACCTCGGCCACCGTGCCAGCGACCAGCTGGCGGTGGAGCTGGGGCTCAAGTGTGCCGAGCGCTCCTCGGTGCAGGACATGACCCTGGAAGAAGTGAATGAACTGCGCCAGCACTGGTACGCCCCCAACAACATGAGCCTGATCGTGGTCGGCGGCCTGGACCGCGTGCTGCCCGCCTACCTGGAGCGCACCTGGGGCCAGCTGGAGCCGGTGGAACCGGGCGAGCGCCGGGTACTCGATGGCGTGACCCACAAGGCCCAGGCGCGCCGCGAGCTGATCCGCGGCTGGCTGGGCGACAGTGCGCGGTTGCACTGGATGTTCCTGGAGCCGGTGCTGGATGAAAACCACGACGCCACCTACGACCTGCTGCAGCGCTACCTGGACTGGGCGCTGTATCGCGAATTGCGCCTGCAGCACAGCCTGTCGTACGGGCCGTCGGCGCAGCGCGAGCGTTTTGGCGACACCGGCCTGTTGAGCCTGAATGCCGACCTGGACAGCGATCAGGTCGAGGCGGCCGAGCAGATCCTGGGGCAGATGATCGAGCGCCTGCGCAAGGACGGCCTGGACCGCGCCACGTTCGAGCGCATCAAGGCCGCGGCAATCGCCCGCGAAGCGTGGACCAGCCAGGGCAACAGCGCGCTGGCCGACTACTACTGGGGAGCGTTGAACGACTATGCCGACGGTCGGGTCGGCGAGGCGAAGACCCGGTTGCGCGAGGTCAGCCTGGAGGATGCGGATGCGGCGCTGCAGGCGCTGTTCGCCGAGCCTGGGTATGTGCGGGTAGAGAAGCCGTTGCTGGGGTATGACCAGCTGTATGGGTTGGGGGCACTGGGGCTAGGGCTGGTGTTCGCGGCCTTGCTGCTGTGGCGTCGACGCCGCGGCTGACGCAATCGCGGGTCAAGCCCGCTCCCACAATGATCACGTGCACCCTGTGGGAGCGGGCTTGACCCGCGACAGGGCCATTACTGACACCCGAAAGCAGCGTATCCTGTAACAGATTTTTACCTCACCCAGCGAACGCCCCACCATGCCCGCACTTCTCCTGCGCCTGATCGACCTGATAAAGCGCTACCCGGGGGTCATCGCCCTCGGCGGTTTCATTTCCGGTATCGGCAGTTTCATCCTGGTAGACCGTCAGGAAGGCCTGGCCAGCTGGGTCGCCATCCTGCTGCTGGTGAGCTGGCTGTGGCTGATGTTCGAGAACACCTTCACCCAGCTGTTCACCCGCCTGTTCAAGCGCGAGATCCCGCAGCCGCTGCTGCGCTACGCCACGCAGATGATCCACCAGGAAAGCCTGTTCTTCGTGCTGCCGTTCTTCTTCGTCACCACCACCTGGAACAGCGGCCAGCTGGTGTTCACCGGCCTGCTGGCCGGCGCCGGGCTGGTGTCGATCGTCGACCCGCTGTACTACCGCTGGCTGGCGCCGCGCCGCTGGCTGTTCCTGGCCCTGCACACCCTGACCCTGTTCGCCGCGCTGCTCACGGCGCTGCCGATCATCCTGCACCTGACCACGTCGCAGAGCTTCAAGCTGGCGCTGGGCATCGCCATGCTGCTGTCGTTCCCGAGCCTGGCCAGCAGCTTCCCGATCAATCACTGGCGCCGTGCCGCCATGCTGGTGCTGGTCACCCTGGCCGTTGGCGGCAGCGGCTGGCTGCTGCGCTCGTGGGTGCCGCCGGCGACACTGTGGATGACCGAAGTGGCCATCAGCACCCAGCTGCAGAACCGCACCCCCGGCGACAGCCTGGAGCAGGTCAGCGCCAGCCAGATCCGCAGCGCCGGGCTCTATGCCTATACCGCGATCAAGGCCCCGCGCGGCCTCAACGAACGCATCTACCACGTATGGAAACAGGACGGCAAAGAGGTCGATCGCATTGCCCTGAACATCAATGGCGGGCGCAAGGAAGGCTACCGCGCCTGGACCCACAAGCAGGTGTTCCCCAGCAACCCGGTCGGGCACTGGCAGGTGCGCGTGCTCACCGAAGACGGCCAGGTGATCGGCGTGCTGCGCTTCGAGGTGGTTGATGACGGTCAAGCATCCGTCGCCAAGTGACGCTATGCTCTGACCCGGCGCACTGGAGCGCCTGCCGGACTGTCTGGAGCCTATGACCACCACCGTCACCCCCGCCAGCGCCACCCTCGATACCACGCGCAGCCCGGCCTGCCTGCGCATCGCCGGCGACTGGACCCTGGCCAACTACACGCCGCTCAAGCGCAGCACCGAGGCCCTGCACGGCCAGTACGATGCCAGCGCCCAGGTCGACCTCGCCCAGCTGGGCAAGCTGGACACCGCCGGCGCCTCGCTGCTGGTCGAACTGCTGGGTGCCGAGCGCCTGGGGCAACTGGCCGATGACCACGCCAGCCCGCTGTCGGCCGCCGACCGCGCCTTGCTGCACACCGTGTACTGCTCGCTTCAGGACTACTGCCTGCCAGAGCGCCAGCCGGAAACGTCCGTGCTGACCCAGCTGCTGTGCCGCATCGGCCGGGCAGTCGACGTGCTGTGGCAAGACACCCGGCAACTGCTCGGCTTCATCGGCCTGATCATCGCCACCCTGGCGCGGCGCCTGCTGCAACCCAGGCGCTGGCGCATGACTGCCGTGGTCGCGCACATCGAACAGACCGGCCTGGACGCGGCGCCCATCGTCGCGCTGCTGACCTTTCTGGTGGGTGCGGTGGTGGCCTTTCTGGGCGCCACGGTGCTGGCCAGTTTCGGCGCGAGCATCTTCACCGTCGACCTGGTGGCGTTCTCGTTCCTGCGTGAATTCGGCGTGCTGCTTACCGCCATCCTGATGGCAGGACGCACCGCCAGCGCCTTCACCGCGCAGATCGGCTCGATGAAGGCCAACGAGGAAATCGATGCGATCCGCACCCTGGGCCTGGACCCGGTCGAGCTGCTGGTGGTGCCGCGGGTGCTGTCGCTGCTGATCGCGCTGCCATTGCTGACCTTCGTCGCGATGCTGTGCGGCATCATCGGCGGCGCCGTGGTGTGCGCGGTGTCGCTGGACATCTCGCCGGCGATGTTCCTGTCGCTGCTGGAAAGCGACATCGGCGTTCAGCACTTCCTGGTGGGCCTGGCCAAGGCGCCGTTCTTCGCCTTCCTGATCGCGGCCATCGGTTGCCTGGAAGGTTTCAAGGTGACCGGCAGCGCCGAATCGGTCGGCGCCCACACCACCTCGGCGGTGGTCCAGTCGATCTTCGTGGTGATCGTGCTGGATGCGGTGTTCGCGCTGTTCTTCATGGAGATGAGCTGGTGAGTGAGGCAAGCCGCGAGAAGGTCATCGAGGTGCGGGGCCTGTGCAACCGCTTCGGCACCCAGAGCGTGCACGAACAGCTCGACCTGGACCTGTACCGCGGCGAGATCCTCGCCGTGGTCGGCGGCTCGGGCAGTGGCAAGTCGGTGCTGCTGCGCAGCATCGTCGGCCTGCGCCGGCCCAACGAGGGCACGGTGAGGATCTTCGGCCAGGACCTCAGCCAGGCCAGCGACCAGCAGCGCTCGCAGGTGGAGCGTCGCTTCGGTGTGCTGTACCAGAAGGGCGCGCTGTTCTCGTCGTTGACCGTCACCGAGAACGTCGCACTGCCGCTGATCGAACATGCCGGCCTGAGCCGCGCCGACGCCGAGCATCTGGCCGGGGTCAAGCTGGCCCTGGCCGGGCTGCCGCTGTCGGCGGCCGACAAATACCCCGCGTCGCTGTCGGGCGGCATGATCAAGCGCGCCGCCCTGGCCCGCGCCCTGGCGCTGGACCCGGACATCCTGTTTCTCGACGAGCCCACCGCCGGGCTCGACCCGATCGGCGCGGCCGCCTTCGACCAGTTGATCCTGACCCTGCGCGATGCGCTGGGCCTGAGCGTGTTCCTGATCACCCACGACCTGGACACCCTCTACACCATCACCGACCGCGTGGCCGTGCTGGCGCAGAAGAAGGTGCTGGTGGCCGGCCCCATCGACCAGGTCTCGGAAACCGACGACGCGTGGATTCACGACTATTTTCATGGCCCGCGCGGCCGTGCGGCCTACCAGGCCGCCACAGCGCTCAAGGAGAACTGAAATGGAAACCCGCGCGCACCATGTGTTGATCGGGCTGGTCACCGTGCTGGTGGTGGCCGGCGCCATGCTGTTCGGCCTGTGGCTGGCCAAGTCGAGCGTCGACAGCACCTTCAAGGACTACGAGGTGGTGTTCAACGAGGCCGTCACCGGGCTGTCCAAGGGCAGTGCGGTGCAGTACAGCGGGATCAAGGTGGGCGATGTGATCAGCCTGCGCCTGGACCCCAACGACCCCCGCCGGGTGCTGGCGCAGATCCGCCTGAGCGCCGAGACCCCGATCAAGCAGGACACCCAGGCCAAGCTGACCCTGACCGGCGTCACCGGCACCTCGCTGATCCAGCTCAGCGGCGGCACCCCGCAGAGCCCGCCGCTGGAAGGCAAGGGCGGCCGGCTGCCGGTGATCGTCGCCTCGCCATCGCCGATTGCGCGCCTGCTCAACAACAGCAGCGACCTGGTGACCAACATCAACCTGCTGCTGCACAACGCCAACCGGCTGTTCTCCGAAGAGAACGCCACCCGCCTGGGCGCCACCCTGGCCAACCTGGAGCAGACCACCGGCGCGATCGCCGGGCAGCGCGACGACATCCGCCTGGCCATCCAGCAGATGGCCCAGGTGGGCAAGCAGGCCGGCGCGGCGCTGGAGCAGACCAGCCAGCTGATGCGCAACGCCAACAGCCTGCTCGGCAGCGACGGCAAGCAGATCGTCAACAGCGCCGACCAGGCCATGCAGTCGCTGGCGCGCAGCACCGCCACCATCGACGCGTTGCTCACCGACAACCGCGAGGCGATCACCAGCGGCGCCCAGGGCTTCAACGAACTGGCCCCGGCGATTCGCGAACTGCGCGATACCCTGACTGCCTTGAAGGGCATCTCCCAGCGCCTGGAGGCCAACCCCAGCGGTTACCTGCTGGGCCGCGACAAAAACAAGGAGTTCACCCCATGAGCCGCCCCTGCCGCACCCTCGCCCTGGCCGCGCTGCTGAGCCTGAGCAGCGCCTGCTCGATCCTGCCCAAGGCGGAGCCGGCCGACGTGTACCGCCTGCCGGCGGCGCAACCGGTGCGCAGCAACGCCGCACCCGTGGCCTGGACCCTGCGTATCAACAAGCCGCTGGCCAGCGAGATCCTCGGCACACCGCGCATTGCCGTGGTGCCGGCAGGCGACCTGATCAGCAGCTACAAGGGCGCACGCTGGGCCGACCCGGTGCCGGCACTGCTGCGCAACCGCATGCTCGACGCCTTCCAGCGCGATGGCCGGGTACAGCGGGTAAGTGCCGACGACGCCAACCTGCAGGCCGACTACGAGATCGTCGGCGAACTGCAGGCGTTCCAGAGCGAGTACAGCGATGCCGGGCTGGCAGTAGTGGTGCGCCTGGATGCGCGACTGGTGCAGGGGCGTACCCAGCGCGTGCTGGCCAGCCACAGCTTCGAGGTGCGCCAGCCGGTGGCGCAGACCCAGGTACCGGCGGTGGTCGGCGGCTTCGGCCAGGCCACCGACCGGCTGATGGCGCAACTGGTGGACTGGACCGTGGCTCAGGCGAAGAACCAGTAGCACACCGCGATGGCCGCCAGCACCCCGGCCAGCTCGGCCAGCAGCGCGCAGCCCACGGCGTGGCGTGCGCGCTGGATACCCACGGCGCCGAAGTACACCGCCAGCACGTAGAAGGTGGTTTCGGTGCTGCCCTGGATGGTCGCGGCCACCAGTGCCGGGAAGCTGTCCACCCCGTGGGTCTGCATGGTCTCGATCAGCATGGCCCGCGCCGCGCTGCCGGAGAACGGCTTGACCAGCGCGGTGGGCAGGGCATCGACGAAACGCGTGTCCCAGCCCAGCCATTCGATGACATGACGAATGCCGTCCAAGCCGAACTCCAGCGCCCCCGAGGCGCGCAGCACGCCGACCGCGCACAGCATCGCCACCAGGTAGGGCAGCAGGCTCTTGGCCACGTCGAACCCTTCCTTGGCACCTTCGACGAAGGTTTCGTACACCGGCACCCGCTTGAATGCGCCGATCAGCAGAAACAGCATGATCAGGCCGAACAGCGTGAGGTTGCCCAGGATCGACGACAGGGTGGCCAGCGCGGTGGCCGACAGGCCCGCCAGCAGCGCCATGAAGCCGCCCAGCAGCAGCGCGCCGGGCACCATGTAGGCGAGCACCACCGGGTCCCACAAGCGCAGGCGCTGCATCACCGCCACCGACAGCAGGCCCACCAGGGTCGAGGCGCTGGTGGCCAGCAGGATCGGCAGGAACACCAGGGTCGGGTCCATCGCGCCTTGCTGGGCGCGGTACATGAAGATGGTCACCGGCAGCAGGGTCAGTGACGAGGCATTGAGCACCAGGAACAGGATCTGCGCGTTGCTTGCCGTGGTGGAGCTGGGGTTGAGCTCCTGCAGGGCGCGCATGGCCTTGAGGCCGATAGGCGTGGCGGCGTTGTCCAGGCCCAGGCCGTTGGCGGCGAAGTTCAGGGTGATCAGGCCCAGCGCCGGGTGGCCGGGCGGTACCTCGGGCATCAGGCGACGGAACAGCGGGCCGAGTACCTTGGCCAGCCAGTCGACGATGCCGGCCTTTTCGGCGATCTTAAGAAAGCCCAGCCACAGGGTCAGGGTACCGAACAGCAGCACCATGACTTCGACCGAAAGCTTGGCCATGGCGAAGATGCTCTCGACCATGGCGGCGAAGATGCCCGCGTTGCCACCCACCAGCCACTGCACCAGTGCGGAGAGGGCGGCCACCACGAAAAAGCCGAGCCAGAGGCCGTTGAGCATTGGTCGTTTCCCTTGCAAGTTGGAGCGCATGATAGCGGGGTGGGTAGGCAGACGCCATAAACGGCGGCGGCCCATTCGCCGGCAAGGCCGGCCCCTACAGGTTCGGCGTCGTCTGTAGGAGCCGGCCTTGCCGGCGAAGCTTCTGGCAGGCAACAAAAAGCCCCGACGGGTCGGGGCTCTTGTGTTTCAGGCCGTCAGCAGCTTAGTGCTGAGCGGTCTCGCCAGCCGGCGCCGGGGTCTTGCTGCGCCAGTGCGGCAGCGAGTTCCAGTACGCCTGGCCCTTGGCATCGTCATACATGCCTTCCCAGCGCGAGATGACCAGTACCGCAAGGGCGTTGCCGATCACGTTCAGGGCGGTACGCGCCATGTCCATGATGCGGTCGACACCGGCGATGAACGCCAGGCCTTCGAGCGGGATGCCCACACTGCCCAGGGTCGCCAGCAGCACCACGAACGATACGCCCGGCACACCGGCAATGCCTTTGGAGGTGACCATCAGGGTCAGCACCAGCAGCAGTTGCTGGCTGATCGACAGGTCGATGCCGTACAGCTGCGCGATGAAGATCGCCGCGATGCTCTGGTACAGGGTCGAACCGTCCAGGTTGAACGAGTAGCCGGTCGGCACCACGAAGCTGCAGATGGCCTTGGGCGAGCCGTAGGCTTCCATCTTCTGGATCACGCGCGGCAGCACGGTCTCGGAGCTGGCGGTGGAATAGGCCAGGATCAGCTCGTCCTTGAAGATGCGCATCAGTTTCAGGATCGAGAAACCGAACAGGCGGGCGATCAGGCCCAGCACCATGAAGGCGAAGAAGGCGATGGCGAAGTACACCAGCAGCACCAGCTTGGCCAGCGGCAGCAGCGAGGCGAAACCGAAGTTGGCCACGGTCACCGCAATCAGGGCGAACACGCCGATCGGGGCGTAGTTCATGATCATGTGGGTGACCTTGAACATGGCTTCCGACACGCCCTGGAAGGTTTTCACCAGCGGGTCGCGGATGTCTGCCTGCAGGCTCGACAGGCCCAGGCCGAACAGCACCGAGAAGAAGATGATCGGCAGCATTTCGCCACGCATCAGCGCAGCAAAGATGTTCGACGGGATCAGGTTGAGGATGGTCTCGATGAACGCATGCTCATGCTGCACCTCGGCGGCGGTGGCCTGGTACTTGGAGATATCCACGGTGCCCAGGGTGCTCATGTCGATGCCGGCGCCCGGGTGGAACAGGTTGGCCAACACCAGGCCGACCACGATCGCGATGGTGGTCACCACCTCGAAATAGATGATGGTCTTGAGGCCGATACTGCCAAGTTTCTTCGCATCGCCAACCCCGGCGATACCCACGACCAGCGACGAAATCACGATCGGGATGACGATCATCTTGATCAGGCGAATGAAGATGTCACCTGCCGGTTGCAGGACGTTACTGATCCACCATGCCTTTTCTGCACTGAAATGGTTCAGCAACGCCCCGATGGCGATCCCCAATACCAGACCGATGAGGATTTGCCAGGCGAGGCTTAGTTTTGCCTTCTTCATGTCGTTACCCTTTGTTCAAGTGGACACGGTCACTGCCTTGAAACCTGCATTCTAGAGCCGCTGAAAGCGATTCCCTGGAGTTTTCATGGTGCAGGCAATGCGCCGTAGAAGGTCACCGCAAGTGAGCGCAAGGGGCGCTCGGACCAGCGAAAAAGGCGCAACTATTCCGATGCAGGCGCACTGAGTCTAATGCCGTAAATGACTACCCTATGCCGAATCGGCATGATCTTTTTGGCATGAAACGGACGTCCCAGCGGCAGAAAACCTACCCGTTCGGAATCCCGAATAAGGCCAAAGCGCCATGATTAGGCCGATACAGCGGTATCCACAAACCGGCAAAACAGCGTTGTTCGACAATCCGAATGCGTGAAAAACGTCATTTGGCAGGTCAAAGAAGTCAGGAATTTTTTTGATGGGTGGTCAGCCGTCTGGCCGATCTGTCACTTTAAAGCGGGGAAATGCATCAGGCTTGCGCCGGGTGCACAAGTCTGACCGGGGGCTGCCCTGGCGGCATGCGACCCCGGTCCACGACTGTGTTGCCGTTTACCACCCTGACCCGGCCCATGAAGGAGGTACTCCCTGTACCCCTAGGCCCCTCCGATCCTGTAGCAATCAGAGCAGCCCGGCCCCCTGGTCATGCGTCCGCTCTCCTCGAGCGGGCGCAGCATAGAAACTGGAACAGGCAAAAGGTTCAGCTTCCATGGTGATACTGATGCGTCCGGCGACACTCAGTAATAGTTCGGGTCTTTCTTCAGCTGCTCTTCGAGCATCTGTTTCATGCCGTCATTCGGCTCGCCCAACCAACGCTTGTCGGTGTGACGGCTGGGTGACTTGTCGGCAGGCAGGCCGGCGGGCACCTGGACCCACAGCGCGTATGCCTCATCCTTGTCCCAGCTGAAGGCCACGATAAGACGGCTGCTGTCGCAGTTCTGCTCGGTCTCACACAAGGGGCCGACCAGATACTTGTCGCCGTCTTCCTCGATCGCCGTCATCTGCTCGGTGGAAGCACCACTGAGGTTGATGACCCAATCGGGCAGCCGCTCCTGCTTTTTGACCACTTTCTGCCAGGTTTCCCGGTACTCGGGGTCCGAACCAAGCAGTTGGCTGGTCCGGACCTGGCCGTCATTGGCCGCCATCGCCGCTGTACAGGCCCCCACCATCAGGGCGCCTGCCAGGGCTCTGTAGAGCGTCCCTTTCATAGTCAACCTCTACCGCGACGACCGAAGAAGAAGGAAGCGACGAACAGTACCAGGAAGACAATGAAGAGAATCTTCGCGATACCGGTAGCGGCGCCGGCGATACCACCGAAGCCCAGTACGGCAGCGACAATGGCGATGATCAGGAAGGTGATGGCCCAACTTAACATGGTGTTTCTCCTTACCGTTTTTGAAAGCGGTTGTGTCAGATGTGGGGCATTGCTCGGTCAGAACACCCAGCGTTCCTGCGGCACGACGGTTTCCACGGTGGCCGCATCGACCGAGTGGGTACGTGGCGCGGTCCTGGCTTCCAGCATCGAAGCACGCGTGGCCTGCACATGGGCCACGTGATAAGCCTGTACGGACATCTGGTTGGCGATCTGCTTGGACTGCCAGATGCTGTACATCTGCCCTGCAACCAAGGTCAGAAGCGCCGCCAGGCAGAGAAACAGCAACTGGCGTACGTGAAGCGGGGAAATCTGCACTAGGGCGGCGGTTAACAGGTTCATGCCGGGCTCCTCTGCTGCATCGTTGTTATTGACTGATAGAGTCATTGCAGCCTGCATGCCAGCTTTTGAAATCAAATAAAACGCTTATAAATCAACATCTTATGTATGTACTGAGGGCAGCTGCAGGACGCATCCTGCACGATGCCCCCCAGGGCCTCGTGCGATTTGCACGATCAGCCCTCCACCTTGATCGCCACCTTGAGCATGTCGGCGTCCACCCCGCGCACGCCGCGGATCTGGCGGGCAATCTCCTGGGCGATGGTCTTCTGCTCGTTGCTCATGACTTCCCCGGACAGGCGCACCACGCCCTCCTGTGTCGCCACCTTGATGTTGGGCCCGTCCAGGTTGCGGCTATATAAGAAGCTGGTCTGCACCTTGTCGTTGATCCACGCGTCGCTCTGCACCTCGGCCGCTGCCGCAGCGGCCTGCTCGCGGGCCTGGGCCGGGTCGCTCACGCCCAGGCTGATCAGATTGTTGACCAGGTACACGCCATCGGTAGAGGCCGCCACGCTGCCGGCCATCTGCTTGGCCTCTGCGCTGGTCACCCGGCCACGCAGGGTGACCACCCCGGCCCGGCTGTCGACTTCGATGGGCAGGCCCTGGGTCTGGCTGCTCCACAGCAGGCGGGCGCGGATAACCGCCCCCAGGGTGGCGTCCTCTAGGCGCTGGGCATAGGCGCGCCGTTGCAGGGTTTCATCCACCAGCTCGGGGTTGACCTGCAACTGGTTGTCGACCTGCTCGATGCCGGCGGTGGCCAGTGCCACCTGCGCCGCCAGCTCGCGCTCCACCTCGTTCTCCACCTCGCCCTGCAGGCGGGCGGTCTGACCCTGGATGGCCACTTCGATCTTGAACGGGTTGAGCAGTCGGTTGAGCGCCAGGGCGGTCTGCAAGGCGCCTTCCTGACGGGCCTGCTGCAGGCCGGGTTCGGCCGCCGAGGCGCTGGTGACACCCAGCGGGGTGAGCAGAAGTGCGGCAGTCAGAACTGCCAACGGGCGTATTGCACGCATGATGAAGCCTCCTGTTGGTCAGAAGGAACATCATCGCAATCGTTGTGCCAGTGCTCAAAAAATAAACAAACTCATTATTTTCAATGAGTTAGTCATATTCGCAGCAGGGAGCTAGCATGCAGGGCGCGGAATCAATCAGAATCGACCATGCAACTTGCCCGATTTTTCCGAGACTAACCAAGAACATTCTTAAAGGAGCGTAGGAAAATGGAATCTGCCACGGAACATCAGGGCCGCATTCTGCTGGTAGACGACGAGTCCGCAATCCTGCGTACCTTCCGCTATTGCCTGGAAGATGAAGGCTACAGCGTGGCCACGGCCAACAGCGCCGCCCAGGCCGAAACCCTGTTGCAGCGCCAGGTGTTCGACCTGTGCTTTCTGGACCTGCGCCTGGGCGAGGACAACGGCCTGGATGTACTGGCGCAGATGCGTATCCAGGCGCCGTGGATGCGCGTGGTCATAGTGACCGCGCATTCGGCGGTCGACACCGCTGTCGATGCAATCCAGGCCGGCGCCGCCGATTACCTGGTCAAACCGTGCAGCCCCGACCAGCTGCGTCTGGCCACTGCCAAACAACTGGAGGTGCGCCAGCTCTCGGCGCGTCTGGAGGCCCTGGAAGGGGAAGTGCGCAAACCCAAGGACGGCCTGGATTCCCACAGCCCGGCCATGATGGTGGTACTCGAAACCGCGCGCCAGGTGGCCAACACCGACGCCAACATTCTGATCCTTGGCGAGTCCGGTACCGGTAAGGGCGAGCTGGCACGCGCCATTCATGGCTGGAGCAAGCGCTCGCGCAAGGCCTGTGTGACCATCAACTGCCCGTCGCTGACGGCCGAACTGATGGAAAGCGAGCTGTTCGGCCATAGTCGCGGGGCATTTACCGGGGCCAGCGAAAGCACCCTGGGCCGGGTCAACCAGGCCGACGGCGGCACGCTGTTTCTCGACGAGATCGGCGACTTCCCGCTGACCCTGCAACCCAAGCTGCTGCGCTTCATCCAGGACAAGGAATACGAGCGGGTCGGCGACCCGGTCACGCGCCGCGCCGACGTGCGGATTCTGGCAGCCACCAACCTCAACCTGGAGGACATGGTGCGCGACGGGCGTTTTCGCGAAGACCTGCTGTACCGTCTGAACGTGATTACCCTGCACCTGCCGCCGCTGCGCGAACGCAGCGAAGACATCCTGACCCTGGCCGACCGCTTCCTGGCCCGCTTCGTCAAGGAATACGCGCGCCCCGCCCGCGGTTTCAGCGACGAGGCCCGCGCCGCGCTGCTCAACTACCGCTGGCCGGGCAACATTCGCGAGCTGCGCAACGTGATCGAACGGGCGAGCATCATCTGCCCGCAGGAGCGGGTAGAGGTCAGCCACCTGGGCATGGCCGAACAACCCACCAGCAACGCGCCGCGGGTGGGGGCTGCATTGAGCCTCGACGAGCTGGAGCGCGCGCACATCGGTGCAGTGCTGGCCACCAGCGACACCCTTGACCAGGCCGCCAAGACACTGGGCATCGATGCCTCGACGCTGTACCGCAAGCGCAAGCAGTACAACCTGTGAAGCTGGCAATGAAGCTGCGCACGCGGCTTTTTCTCAGCATCTCGGCGCTGATCACCGTGGCCCTGCTGGGCCTGATTCTGGGCCTGGTCAGCGTGCAGCAGATGGCCAGCTCGCAGCAGAAGCTGATCAGCGACAACTCCTACATCCTCGACCTGGGCCTGAAGCTGCGTCAGAACCTGGGTGAACAGCTGTCCCTGCTGCTGGACCCAGACAGCGAGGTGCAGGCGCTGCAACCGCTGCAGGACAAGTTTCAGCAACTGCTCGACGAGGGCCTGAGCCATGAACGCCAGGCCGAGGGGTTTGCGGGTTTCAGTACCGCCAACCGTGATTACCAGGCCTTCCTCAAGGCCTTTCGCGACAGCCCCGAGCCCAGCCGCAACCTGGGCCCGGACCAACCCCTGGGCGAAGCCTTCAACCAGTTGCGCACCGACCTGATCGACTCGCACAAGCAGGCCCTGGCGCATATCAACCACAGTGAACAGAAGGCCCGCGAACGTGCCCTGCTGGTCTCCAGCATGCTGGGCCTGCTCGGGCTTGCCGTGCTGGTGCTGGGTTTCATCACTGCCCACGGCATCGCACGCCGCTTCGGCCAGCCGATCGAGGCGCTGGCCAAGGCCGCCGACCAGATCGGCCAGGGCAATTTCGAGGTCACCCTGCCGGTAACCCCAGCCGTGGAGATCAACCAGCTCACCCGCCGTTTCGGGCTGATGGCCGAGGCGCTGCGCAAGCATCAGGCCACCAATGTCGACGAACTGCTGGCCGGCCAGCAGCGCCTGCAGGCGGTGCTCGACAGCATCGACGACGGCCTGCTGATCATCGACCGCGAAGGCCATCTGGAACACCTCAACCCGGTGGCCCAGCGCCAGCTGGGCTGGGACGCCAGCCGCCTGGGCCAGGGCCTGGGCAAGGCGCTGCAACGCCCGGAGCTGGACGACCAACTGCGCCTGATATTGCGTGGCGGCAGCCTGGACCGCGTGCCGGACGACCTGAGCCTGGAAATAGATGAAGAAACCCGCCTGCTGGCCTACAGCCTGACCCCGGTGTGCCATCCACAGGGGCAGATCCTGGGCGCGGTGATGGTGCTGCACGACGTCACCGAGCAGCGCGCCTTCGAACGGGTGCGCAGCGAGTTCGTGCTGCGCGCCTCCCACGAGTTGCGCACCCCGGTGACCGGCATGCACATGGCCTTCGGCCTTTTGCGCGAGCGCCTGACGTTTCCAGCCGAGAGCCGCGAGGCGGACCTGTTCGACACCATTGGCGAGGAGATGCAGCGGCTGACCCAGCTGATCAACGACCTGCTCAACTTTTCGCGCTACCAGAGCGGCTTGCAGAAGCTCGAACTGCAACCCTGCGCGATCGACGAGTTGCTGTCGCGGGCCCGCGAGCGCTTTGCAACGGCGCTGGCCGACAAGCAGATCGAGTTGCGCGTGGAGCTTGCCGCGCCACTGCCGCGCATCCAGGCCGACCCGGCGCAACTGGACCGGGTGCTGGACAACCTGCTGGACAATGCCATCCGCCATACGCCGGTGGCGGGCAGTATCCGCCTCAATGCCCGGCGGCATGCCGAACGGGTGATCATCAGTATCGAGGACAATGGCGAAGGCATTGCCTATGGCCAGCAGGGGCGGATTTTCGAGCCCTTCGTGCAGGTTGGGCGCAAGAAAGGCGGTGCCGGGCTGGGCCTGGCACTGTGCAAGGAGATCGTGCAGTTGCATGGCGGGCGCATGGGCGTGTACTCACGGCCAGGGCAGGGCACGCAGTTCTACATGGCGCTGCCGGTGTAACCGCCTTCGCCTGCAGGCGCCAGCCTTGCTGGCGAAGGGGCGCTACGCCTCGTCATCGATCCGCCGCGGCCCCAGCCGCCGCCCCCGGGTCACCAGCTCGACGAACTGGCGCGCACTGAGCGGGTGCGCGAACAACCAGCCCTGGCCATAGTTGACCCCCTCGCTGTTGAGCAGCAACGCCTGGTCCTCGTACTCGATACCCTCGGCGATCACCCGCAACTGCAGGGCGTGGGCCATGCGGATGATGTGCGGGGCCACGCCGCTGCTGGCCGCGTCGTGCCCCAGAGCATCGATGAACGCCTTGTCGATCTTCAGGCAGTCCACCGGCAAGGTCTGCAGGTAGGCCAGGCTGCAATAGCCGGTACCGAAGTCGTCGATCAGCACCTGGTGCCCCACCGCCCGCAAGGCCTGCAGGTTGTCCCGCGCCACCACCACGTCGATCAGCCCGCGCTCGGTGACCTCGAAGGCGATCTGGCTGGCCGACACATGGTGCAAGGCCAGCAGGCGCGCCGCCACCCGGCCGATGCGCGGCACCATCACATCGCACGCCGCCAGGTTCACCGAGATATACAACTGGCGGTTGGCGCGCAGCAGCTGGCCCAGCTGTTCGAGCACACGCTGCAGCACGAAGTCGGTGATCTGGCGGATCTGCCCGGTGTTCTCCGCCAGCGGGATGAACAGGTCGGGGCTGGTCAGCGTGCCGTCGGGGCGACGCCAGCGCACCAGGGCCTCGGCGCCCACGCAGCGCCGGCTGGCCAGCTCGAAGATCGGCTGATACAGCACCTGCATTTCGCCACGGCGCAGCGCGCCCTGCAGCTCCGAGCTCATCGAACGGCTCTGGCGCACCAGCTGCAGCACCAGCCAGCCGATGCACCAGGCCAGCAGCAGGCTGCCGGGGAACAGCAGCCAGAGCACGCCGTTCATCTTCAGCGACAGGCTTTCGCGCGGGGTGATCAGCACCAGCTGGTAGTCAGGCGATTTGGTGGGCATGCGGTATACCAGGCGATCGGGCAGTTCCATCAGGTCCACCCTGGGCGGTGGCGGCCACTGGTCGCCGGGCGGCCAAGGCTGCTCCGGGCCCAGGACCGGCACGGCACGCGCGCCGTGGTCGAGCACCACCAGCAGGCTGCCACCGGGCGGCAGGTCGACCACGTCGGTCAGGTGCCCGCGCGACGTCGACACGCGAAAGTGCCCACGCCCCAGCACCAGTGCGGCGCGGTTGTCGTCGGGTTCGGTGGTGGTATTGAGCCAGTAGCTGTAGGTGGGGCCCTGGATGTCCGGTGCCCGCAGCGGGTCGAAGTTGCTGCTGCCCAGCCGGTTGGAGCACGACTGCGTGCCGTCGAGGTAAGTGGCCTCGAACACGAAGCGGTTGTCGAAGGTCACCTGCTGCAAGGCTGCCTGCATCGCACTGCTGCACCCGCGCAGGGGCTGTGCCTGAAGGGCGTCGACGCTTTCGCGCAGTTGGCCGAAGATCTGCTCCAGGCGTTCGAGAAAGCGCTCGCCCTTGGCGTTCATCTGCGCGCTTTCGCGCTGCTGCACCTGGTGCATGGCCACGCCGAGGCTGGCCAGCAGCAACAGGGTTGCACTCGCCGTGGCCGCAAGCGTGGCCAGCAGCCAGGGTCGATAGAGGAGGCGACGCAACGTGGCAAGGGCAGGCGACATCAAGAATCATCCCGTTGAATACCATGAGGTATAGCAACTGCCGGACGAATCAGCCTGCCCGTTGGGCGGTACCGCTCAGCGCTGGCTGTTCAGCACCTGCAGAATCGCGGCAGTCTGGGCATCCGGCTGGCCGTCGAACAGCTGTGGCCGAAAGCGCATCTGGAACGCTGCCAGTACATGCCGGGTGCTCACGTCCAGCTCGCCGGTCTGCTCGATGGCGTAGCCAAAGCGCGCCAGTTGCTGCTGGTACCAGGTGATGCTTGGCGGGTTGACGTCAAAGCGCGCGCGCTGCTGCGCCACCGCCTGAGCGTTGGGCCAGACGCCAAGGCCGGCGTCGGCCAGGCGTTTCCAGGGAAACATCGGGCCCGGGTCGAGCTTGCGCAGGGGCGCGATGTCGCTGTGGCCGATGATGTGTCGCGGCTGGATGCCGTTGCGCTGCACGATATCCTTGAGCAGTACGATCAGCGCCTGGATCTGCGCCTCGCTGTAGGGGTGCCACACGCGCCCGGTGGGGGTGTCGGTGAAGCCCGGGTTGACGATCTCGATGCCGATGGAAGTGGAGTTGAGCCAGGTCCGGCCCTCCCACTGGCTGTCGCCGGCATGCCAGGCGCGACGACTTTCATCCACCAGCTGATAGATGGTCGCCGGGTTGTCGCCGATCAGGTAATGGCTGCTGACTTCACCGTGGGTCAGCAGGGCCAGCGAGCGCTCGAGGTTGGCATTGGTGTAATGCAGCACCACGAACTGGATGCGGTTGTCCTGGTTGACCGAGGGGTGGCTACGGTCGATCTTCAGGCCGGTGGCGCAACCGGCCAATGTCAGCATCACAAGCGCGGTAAGGAAGGCTTTCATGGAAATGGGGCAGGGCCTGGGCAGTCGGTAATGCAATAGCATAACGTATCCTGCGCAAACCCGTTCACCCCTGTTCGACGCGGTTGCGACCCAGGTGCTTGGCGCGGTACAGCGCCTCGTCGGCGCGCTTGAGCACTGCGTCGCTGCGCTCGCCGGAGCGGAACGCGGTGATGCCGATGGACAGGGTGATGGTCACCCGTTCGCCCTTGAAGTGGAACGGGCAGGCTTCGATGGCGCCGCGCAGCGTCTCGGCCAGCTCGATGCCGCCACCCAGCGCGGTCTGCGGCACCAGCAGGACGAACTCCTCGCCGCCGAAGCGGGCGATGAAATCGCGGCTGCGCAGACGCTTGCGCAGCTCGTTGGCAACGATCTTGAGCACCTTGTCGCCGGCCTGGTGGCCGTAGCTGTCGTTGATGCGCTTGAAGTGGTCGAGGTCGAGCATGGCCATCAGCAGGTGGCCGCCGTTTTCCTGCCAGGCGAGCATTTCCTGCTCCAGGCGCTCGGCCCAGGCGGCGCGGTTGGGCAAGCCGGTGAGCGGGTCGATCAGGGCCTTCTGGCGCTGTTCTTCAAGGTGCTCGCGGTAGCCCAGGGCTTCCTGCTCCATGCTCGCGACCCGCTCGGCCAGGCCTTGCAGGCGGCTGGCCAGTTCCTGCTCGCGCAGGTCACGCTGATGCTGGTGCTCGTCCATGGTGCCGAGCAGGCCCTCGAGGCGGTTCTCGAGGATGTGCTTGAGACTGTCGAGGTCGGCAGCGCCCTGCACGCTGCTTTGCAGGCCGTCGACCTGTTCGCGCAGCTGGGTATTGAGGTCGCGGGCGACGGAGCTGTTGTCGGCATGCCCTTCGCTGGCCTCCTGCAGGTGGCTCTGGAACGTCTCGAGGCGCTCGTTGAGCTGTTGCAGGTAGGCTTCGAATTCATGCTGGCCGCTGTCGGTGATGGCCAGCATCAGTACCGCCAGGTCATCCAGCACCGGCAGCAGCTCGTACCAGTTCAGCCCGTGCTCCAGGCGCTGACGCACCGCCAGGGCCTGGGGCTTGTGGCGTTCGGGCAGGGTCAGGTCGTCGAGCAAACCGAGCAGGGTCTGCTCGATATGGGTGGCGACGGAGCTATAGGAAGGCTCGGTGCCGTCGGGGAGGGCGTAGAGGAGTTCTTCAGGGGTGGGTTCGGGTGCCCCATCGACTTCGACAGCGTCCGCGTGCTCGGTCAGCACCGGGGCAGGCGTGGGTGGCGGTGTGAGCGCTGGGGCCTCTTCGCCAGCAAGGCTGGCGCCTACAGTGTAGGAGCCGGCATTGCCGGCGATGGGCTGCGCAGCAGCCTCGGCGTCCTCTGTGTCGACCAAGGCTTGGGGCTCGGGCAACGGCTGCAGTTCATCCACATCCGCCGCAGCCGGCGCAGGCTGCTCATGCACAGGTTCGACCGCTGCTTGCGCCACCGGCTCCAGGGCCTGCGTTTCGGGTTGAGCGACCTGCGTCTCTTCTTCACGCCCGCCAAACAAGCGCTGCAGAAACCCCGGCTTGCTCGCCTCTTCTGGGTGCTCCAGCACCGCCAGCGCCTTGCCCTGCAAGCCACTGAGCTCGCTCAGCAGCAACGGCATCTCGCGTGACTGGCTGGCCCGCGCATCCAGCTGCTTGGCAAATTTCTTCAGCGGTCGGCTGACCTCGCTGGGCAACGGCAGCTTCTGCAACTGGGCCACCAGCGCGTTGAGCGCGGTGCCTACCTGGGCGATCCGGGTTTCACGGCGCTGCTCGGAATCGAGCACGGCCTTTTCCAGACGCGGGATCAACCCGGCCAGGGCGGCGTCCATGTTGTCGGTACGGATGACCTCGCGCATTTCCTTCATGCACTGGTCTACCGCGCGGTCGCTGCCTTCGGCCGCCAGGGTGCTGCGCACCAGGCCGCGGCGCAGCAGGTCGAGACGGGCGTCCCACCGGCGTTCGAGCTTTTCCTGCTGCTCGATGCTCTTGAGGTATTTTTCTTTCCAGCGTTGAGCTTCGTCGGTCATGCCAAGGTCCGCAGATAAGGGGACTAACGCAAGGCCGGAAGGGTATCGACAGTCAGGGCATCAGGCAAACGAATCTCGACCGCCACGGGGAGATGGTCGGAAATCGGCTGGGACAGCACCTCGACCCGTTCCAGGGTGAGGCTCGGGCTGAGCAGAATATGATCAAGGCAACGCTGTGGTCGCCAGCTGGGGAAGGTCGCTTCGACCTGCGGCGCAATCAGGCCCAGGTCGCGCAGCGGGGAGTGCTGCAACAGGTCGGTGGCATGGGTGTTCATGTCGCCCATCAGCACCTGGTGACGATAGCCGCCGATCAGCTCGCGGATATAGCCCAGCTGCAGGGCACGGGTTCGCGCGCCAAGCGCCAGGTGCATCATCACCACCACCAGCGCATCCTCGCCTTCACCGAACCGCACCAGGATCGCACCGCGGCCGGCCGGGCCGGGCAGCGGGTGGTCTTCGAGCAGTTGCGGCTTGAGGCGGCTGAGCACGCCGTTGCTGTGCTGGCCCAGGCGCCCGAGGTTGCGGTTGAGCTGCTGGTACCAGTAGGGGAAAGCACCCAGTTGCGCCAGGTGTTCAACCTGGTTGACGTAGCCCGAGCGCAGGCTGCCGCCGTCGGCTTCCTGCAGGGCCACCAGGTCGAAGTCGCCCAGCAGGTTGCCGATCTTCTGCAGGTTGCCGGCACGCCCCATGTGCGGCAGCAGGTGCTGCCAGCTGCGGGTCAGGTAGTGCCGGTAACGCTCGGTGCTGATGCCTACCTGGATATTGAAGCTGAGCAGACGCAAGCGACCGTCGGACGGTAGACCACTTGCATCGATATGGTGCTCGTTGACCTGCGGTTCGTGCAGGCCGACGAGGCGCTCGGATTTCCAGCGGCGCATAGTTTCGCCTCTTATTTGGCGGCGCGTTCCTTGGCAATCAGTTGGTCAGCAACGTTCAGTACGCCGTTCGGGCCACCTGCGGTGCCCAGGTCGAAGGTGTACTTGCCGTTGACGACCATGCTCGGAACGCCCTTGATGTTGTACTGCTTGGCAAGTTCCTTGGCCTGGTTGACCTGTCCCTTGATGGCGAACGAGTTGAAGGTGGCCAGGAACTTGTCCTTGTCCACACCCTGGGTGGCCAGGAAGTCGGCCATCTCTTCAGGCTTGGTCAGGTGCTTGCGCTGGTTCTGGATGGCATCGAACACGGCCGCATGCACCTTGTGCTCCACGCCCATGGCTTCCAGGGTCAGGAACATCTGCCCGTGGGCGTCCCATGGCCCGCCGAACATGGCGGGAATACGCTTGAAGTTCACGTCGTCAGGCAGCTTTTCGACCCACGGGTTGATCGTCGGTTCAAAGCTGTAGCAATGCGGGCAGCCATACCAGAACAGCTCGACCACTTCGATCTTGCCAGGCTGGGACACCGGTACCGGGTTGCTCAGCTCGACATATTCCTTGCCGGCGATCACAGGGTCTGCGGCCTGGACCGTCATACCGAAGGCGCTGGCGGCGACCAGCGCGGCGCCGAGAATCAGATTACGCATGCGTTACTCCTGAGCAGTGATGTGTCGCCTCGTCGCGACCTGGGTTCAGACAGGCCGGGGCAGGCCCGAGTTCGTTAGTGTAACGGCAGCGGGCACAAAAAAGGGTGGCCCGGGCCACCCTTTTCATTTTTGCGCCGCTGTATTAACCCAGCGTTAAACCGGGGCTCAGTGCAGGCCCTGGATGTAGCTGGACAACGCGTCGATGTCCTTGTTGCTCAGCTTGCTGGCGATGGTGCGCATGGTGGTGGCATCGCCATCGTTGGTGCGGTTGCCTTCACGGAAGTCCGTCAGCTGCTTGGCCACGTAGCTTGCGTGCTGACCACCCAGGTGCGGGAAGCCGGCGGCGGCAATGCCTGCGCCGTTGGGCGAGTGGCAACCGGTGCAGGCCGGCAGGCCTTTTTCCAGATCACCGCCGTTGAACAGTGCGCGACCACGCTCGACCAGCGCCGGGTCGGCGGCGCCCACGCTGCCTTTCTGGCTGGCGAAATAGGCCGCGATATCGGCCAGGTCCTGATCGTTGAACGCGGCCAGCATGCCGGTCATTTCCAGCACGGTACGTTTGCCCGACTTGATGTCGTGCAGTTGCTTCTCCAGGTATTTCTCGCCCTGGCCGGCCAGTTTCGGGAAATTCGGCGCCATGCTGTTGCCGTCGGGGTTGTGACACGCGCCACATACAGCGGTTTTTGCCTGACCGGCAGCAGCATCCCCAACGATATTGCCGGCAGCGTTGGCAGCCCCGGTGATGCCTAAGGTCAACAGCAGACTCACGAATAGTTTGTTCATCAGCTAATCCAACTACGGCTAAGGGTGAAAGAGTTATGTATCGAGGCAACCTGTCTTGTTGACTCACCCGGTCAGGGTGGCCTGATCGTCCTCGTTACTGCAGTCCATGCACAAACCACGCGGCGGCATAGCCTTGAAACCCTGGGGAGCTGCTTCGACAGCCTCTGCGGTCCCTTATGTCAGGCGTGACTTCCACGCTGTAGGGATCCTGTGTAGCCTGAGCGCCGAATACGACCCTTTCAGGGTTGGGGCTGCACTGCGTCTACTGCGCAAGCTTGGTCAAGCAGCTCCCGTGCACATCCTCCTACGCTGGGATAATGCGCACACAAAAACTGGGGCATTATATACTCCCGTGCCTGAAACGGAAACGACACCGCTTGCCGAGAGCCCCTCGAGCAACGCCCAATCGGAAATACCATGCAAGTCAAAAACCCCATCCTCGGACTCTGCCAGCAGGCCAAATTCGCCCTCAGTGCCGCCAAAGTCGACCAGTGCCCGGACGACGAAGGTTTCGAAGTGGCCTTTGCCGGCCGCTCCAACGCCGGCAAGTCCAGCGCCCTCAACACCCTGACCCACGCGAGCCTGGCGCGCACCTCGAAAACCCCGGGGCGTACCCAGCTGTTGAATTTCTTCAGTCTGGACGACGATCGGCGTCTGGTCGACCTGCCGGGCTATGGTTATGCAAAGGTGCCGATCCCGCTCAAGCAGCACTGGCAGCGCCACCTGGAGGCCTACCTGGGCAGCCGGGAGAGCCTCAAGGGCCTGATCCTGATGATGGACGTGCGCCATCCCATGACCGACTTTGACAAGATGATGCTCGACTGGGCCGTGGCCAGCGGCATGCCGATGCACATCCTGCTGACCAAGGCCGACAAGCTGACCTTCGGCGCGGCCAAGGGCACGCTGCTCAAGGTACAGGCCGAAATCCGCAAGGGGTGGGGCGACAGCGTGACTATCCAGCTGTTCTCGGCGCCCAAGCGCCAGGGGCTGGAAGAGGCCTACACGGTACTGGCTCGCTGGCTGCAACTGCCGGACAAGCCCGCAGAATAAGGGCTGCCCGGCAAATGCCGGGCAAAAAAAACCCCGGACTTCGTATGGGGAGGGGGAAGTTCGGGGTTCAAGTTCCGGACCGCTAGGGCGGGGTCCAGATATCTGCCAACACTTAACACAACATAGGAGCATCGAAGGGCTTCACCAGCCATTCAGTTACTCTGAGTCGTGGTTCACCGGTTTAGTTCCTCGGCGCGGGAAACTATTTTCCATAGGCCGAAAAAGCAGAAATTGCCGCGACCTTATGCCGCAGCAGATTTCTGTTTTTGGTAGGCATCAAGCACGCTTTTCAGTGCGCCTCGTCCCAGTTCGCCCCCACGCCCACATCCACCACCAGCGGTACATCCAACTGCGCGGCACCGCTCATGTGCACGCGAATCTCCTGCGCCACCTGTTCCACCAGGTCCTCGCGCACTTCCAGCACCAGTTCGTCGTGCACCTGCAGGATCACCCGGGCATCCAGCGCAGTGCTCGCCAGCCAGTTGTCCACCGTGACCATGGCGCGCTTGATGATGTCAGCTGCGGTGCCCTGCATCGGCGCGTTGATCGCGGTACGCTCGGCGCCAGCGCGCTCCTGCGGACGGTTGGAGTGAATGGTCGGCAGGTACAGGCGCCGCCCGAACAGCGTTTCCACGTAGCCCTGGTCGGCCGCCTGCTTGCGGGTGCGCTCCATGTAGTCGCGCACGCCCGGGTAGCGGGCAAAGTACACGTCGATGTAGGCCTTGGCCGTCTTGCTGTCGACGCCGATGTCCTTGCCCAGCTTCTTTGCGCCCATGCCGTAGATCAGGCCGAAGTTGATCGCCTTGGCGCTGCGCCGCTGGTCGGAGGTCACGTCGCCAAGCTCCACCTTGAACACTTCGGCCGCGGTGGCAGTGTGCACGTCCAGGCCGTTGCGGAAGGCGCTGAGCAGGCCTTCGTCCTTGGCCAGGTGGGCCATGATGCGCAGCTCGATCTGCGAGTAGTCCGCCGCCAGCAATTTGTAGCCGGGCGCCGCGATGAAGGCCTGGCGAATGCGCCGGCCCTCGGCGGTACGCACCGGGATGTTCTGCAGGTTCGGGTCGCTGGACGACAGGCGGCCGGTGGCAGCCACCGCCTGCTGGTAGGAAGTGTGGATACGCCCGGTACGCGGGTTGATCTGCTCGGGCAGGCGGTCGGTGTAGGTGCTCTTGAGCTTGCTCATGGAGCGGTACTGCATCAGCACCTTGGGCAGCGGGAAGCCTTCCTCGGCCAGCGCCTCGAGGGCTTCTTCAGCCGTCGACGGCTGGCCCTTGGGGGTCTTCTTCAGTACCGGCAGGCCGAACTTGTCATAAAGGATGGCGCCCAGCTGCCTGGGCGAACCCAGGTTGAACGGCTCGCCCGCCAGCTCGATGGCTTCGCGCTCCAGCGCGTCCATCTTGTCGCCCAGCTCGCCGCTCTGGATCCTGAGCAGGTCGGCATCCACCAGCGCGCCCTCGCGCTCGATACGCGCCAGCACCGGCACCAGCGGCATCTCGATATCGCTCAGCACACTGGCCAGGCTTGGCAGCGCCGCCAGCTCGGCGTGCAGCTTGTGGTGCAGGCGCAGAGTGATGTCGGCATCTTCGGCGGCGTAGGGGCCGGCCTTGTCCAGGTGGATCTGGTTGAAGGTCAGCTGCTTGGCACCCTTGCCGGCAATGTCGGTGAAGCCGATGGTGGTGTGGTCCAGGTACTTCTTGGCCAGGCTGTCCATGTCGTGGCGGGTGGCCGTGGAATTCAGCACATAGGATTCGAGCATGGTGTCGAAGGCCACCCCACGCACGGTGATGCCCGCGCAGTTGGCCAGGATGTTGATGTCGTACTTGGCGTGCTGCCCGACCTTGGCCTTGTTCGGGTCTTCCAGCAGCGGCTTGAGCGCGTTCAGCACCAGCTCGCGGTCCAGCTGCTGCGGGGCGCCTTCGTAGTCGTGTGCCAGCGGGATGTAGGCGGCCTCATGGGGCTTGACCGCAAACGACAGGCCGACCAGCTGGGCCTGCTGTGCATCGACCCCGGTGGTTTCGGTATCGAATGCGAACAGCTCGGCGTCCTTGAGCTTTTGCAGCCACACGTCGAAACGTGCCTTGTCCAGAATGGTTTCATAGGCGGCCTCGACAGGGGCTACCGGCTCGGCAACGGCCACCGGGGGCGCCTCGGCGTCGGGTGTGGCGGCAGGGGGCGGGGCGAGCTCCAGGCGCTTGTTCTCGCGCTGAACTTCGTCGATCCAGCCCTTGAACTCGAGTTCGGTGTACAGCTGCAGCAGCGTTTCGCGGTCAGGTTCGCCCAGGTGCAGGTCGTCCAGCCCGACCTCCAACGGCACGTCGACCTTGATCGTGGCCAGCTGGTACGACAGGAACGCCAGCTCCTTGTGCTCCAGCAGCTTGGCCGGCAGGGTCTTGGCCCCGCGGATCGGCAGGCTCGGCACCAGGTCGAGATTCTCGTACAGCTCCTTGATACCGCCATTGACGCCCACCAGCAGGCCGACGGCGGTCTTCTCGCCCACGCCCTTGACCCCGGGGATGTTGTCGGATGAGTCGCCCATCAGCGCCAGCAGGTCGATGATCTGCTCGGGTGCGACGCCGAACTTCTCCTTCACGCCCTCGATGTCCATCGACGAGCCCGACATGGTATTGACCAGGGTAATGTGCGCATCCACCAGCTGGGCCATGTCCTTGTCACCGGTGGAGATCACCACCGGGCGGGTCGCCGCGGCGCTGCTGCGGGCCAGGGTGCCGATCACGTCGTCGGCCTCGACCCCCTCCACGCACAGCAGCGGGAAGCCCAGCGCCTTGACGCTGGCGTGCAGCGGCTCGATCTGCACACGCATGTCGTCGGGCATGCTCGGCCGGTTGGCCTTGTACTCGGCGTACATCTCGTCGCGAAAGGTGCCGCCCTTGGCGTCGAACACCACCGCGAAGGGGCTGTCCGGGTACTGCTTGCGCAGGCTCCTGAGCATGTTCAGCACACCCTTCACCGCGCCGGTGGGCATGCCCTTGGAGTTGGTCAGCGGTGGCAGCGCGTGGAACGCGCGGTACAGGTAGGACGAACCGTCCACCAGGACGAGGGGAGCTTGGCTCATGAGCAGAATCAACCTTTTCAACGGGCCCGGCGCTAGAATGTCCGGAACATTGACGACAAAGGGACAAGGTTATCATGCGTAGACTAAATCGCCTGTTGCTGCTCGGTGTGTTGGCTGCCGCTCCACTGGTAGCCAATGCGGCGGATGAAGCGCCTTCGGCCGATCCGGATGTAACCATTCGCACGGAAGGCGACAAGACCATCCAGGAATACCGCCAGAACGGTTTCCTGTATGCCATCAAGGTCACCCCCAAAGGGGGCAAGCCTTACTTTCTGGTGCGCGCAGACGGCTCGGAAGGCAACTTCATCCGTTCCGACCAACCCGACATGCTGATTCCTTCCTGGAAAATCTTCGAGTGGTAATGCGGGCCCCTACCATCCACCTGGCACTTCCTGCGGGAAGTGCCCGAATGAGCAGTTTTTGACCATGTCTGTCTTCACCCCACTGACCCGGCCCGAGCTGGAAACCTTTCTGGCGCCCTATGGACTGGGTCGCCTGCGGGACTTCCAGGGAATTGCCGCCGGCACCGAGAACAGCAACTTCTTCGTCAGCCTCGAACAGGGTGAGTTCGTGCTGACACTGGTCGAACGCGGGCCGATCCAGGACCTGCCGTTCTTCATCGAACTGCTCGACGTGCTCCACGAGGCCGACCTGCCGGTGCCCTATGCGCTGCGCACCCGCGACGGCGTGGCCCTGCGCGAGCTGGCCGGCAAGCCGGCGCTGCTGCAGCCGCGCCTGCCGGGCAAGCACATCAAGGTGGCGAACAACCAGCATTGCGTACAGGTGGGCGAACTGCTCGGCCACCTGCACACCGCGACCCAGCACAAGGTGCTGGAGCGCAAGACCGACCGTGGCCTGGACTGGATGCTGGCGACCGGCGCCGAACTGATGCCGCGCCTGAACCCGACGCAACAGGCGCTGCTGCAGGGCTGCCTGGACGAGATCGTCGCGCACCAGGGCCAGATCATGGCGCTGCCGCGGGCCAACCTGCACGCCGACCTGTTCCGCGACAACGCCTTGTTCGAAGGCACCCACCTGACCGGGCTGATCGATTTCTACAATGCGTGCTCCGGGCCGATGCTGTATGACCTGGCGATCACCCTGAACGACTGGTGCTGCGACGATGCCGGGCAGATCGACCCGCCGCGGGCGCGGGCGTTGCTCGGTGCGTATGCCGCGCTGCGCCCGTTCACCGCAGCCGAGGCACACCTGTGGCCGGTGATGTTGCGGGTGGCCTGCGTGCGGTTCTGGCTGTCGCGGCTGATTGCGGCCGAGTCGTTTGCCGGGATGGACGTGCTGATTCACGACCCGGCGGATTTCGAGGTGCGCCTGGCGGCGCGTCGGCAGGTGGACATCGCCCTGCCGTTCGCGTTGTAACTGAGCCACTCCAGGTAGGAGCCGGCCTTGCCGGCGGAGCCGTTGGGCTGCAGCGCAGCCCTTCGCCGGCAAGGCCGGCTCCTACAGATCGGTGGGTCAGAGCTTTTCCAGGCACCCCGCCAACCCATTGCCCAGGTTCTCCAGCAACCGCTCATAGCCATTGGCATCCGCTGGCATCGTGCCGCCCAGCGCATCCAGCTCGGCCAGCGTCACCGGCAACCCCGCTGTCAGCGTCTCGGCCAGCCGCGGGCGTAGCGGCGGCTCGCTGAATACACAGGTCTTGCCCACTTCCTGCAGGCGCTTGCGCATCGCGGCCACGTGCTGCGCGCCCGGCTGCACCTCCGCCGCCACACTGAACACGCCGGTGTGCTTGAGCCCGTAGGCCGCCTCGAAGTAATCGAAGGCTTCATGGAAGACAAAGTACGGCTTGCCCGCAACAGCGCTCACCCGCGCCTTGAGTCGCGCATCCAAGGCATCCAGGCGCTCGCCGAATGCCTTGGCGTTGGCGGTGTAGCGCGCCTGGCTCTGCGGATCGGCCGCGCCCAGGTCCGCCGCCATCTTCGCCGCAATCACCCGCGCGTTCACCGACGACAACCACAGGTGCGCATCCAGGCTGCCTGGGCGGTGGTCATGGTCGTGCTCGTCGGCGTCTTGCGCGTGGGAATGGCTGTCCTCGCCGAAATGGCGCAAGGTCAGGCCCGGCAGGCTCTGCACCGCCACCGTCGGCTTGCTGCGGCTACCCAGCACACGGGGCAGAAAACCCTCCATGTCCGGGCCGATCCAGTACAGCAAGTCCACCTGGCCCACCTTGCGCACATCGGAAGGGCGCAAGGCGTAATGGTGCGGCGAAGCGCCCGGTGGCAGCAGCACATCCGGCGTACCGACACCGTCCTGCACCGCTGCGGCGATCAGCTGCAGCGGCTTGATGCTGGTCAGCACCTGAACCTCGGCCTGCGCCGGGGTCATCAACAGGCTGCTTGTGACAAAAGCGACAAAAAGGGCAAAAAATCGGGACACGATAGGCACTCATCGGGGCAGGAACGGGTAACATAATAACGTCTCTCAACAGAACCGTCGCTGCCCATGCCCAATACCCCGCTGGCCAACCGTCCCCACGACCACTCCCACTGCGTGCACAGCGCGCTGGCCGAGGCCGATGCGCTGTGCGCGCGTCAGGGCCTGCGCCTGACCGCCCTGCGCCGCCGCGTGCTGGAGCTGGTATGGCAAAGCCACAAGCCGCTGGGCGCCTACGACATCCTTGCCGTGCTCAGCGAGCAGGACGGCCGCCGCGCCGCACCGCCCACCGTGTACCGCGCACTGGATTTCCTGCTGGAAAACAGCCTGGTGCACCGCATCGCGTCGCTCAATGCCTTCATGGGCTGCAGCCACCCCGAGCATGCCCACCAGGGCCAGTTCCTGATCTGCCGCCAATGCCACGTGGCAATCGAACTGGAGCAAGCCTCCATCAGCGACGCCATCGTGGCCAGCGCCAATGATGTGGGTTTCAGTGTCGAGACCCAGACCGTCGAAGTGGTCGGTCTGTGCGGCACCTGCCGGAGCGCCTGATGAGCAACGCGTTGATCCGCCTCGAGCAGGTGGGCGTCACCTTCGGCGGCCAGGCCGTGCTCGACAGCATCGACCTGTGCGTGGAGCCCGGGCAGATCGTGACCCTGATCGGCCCCAACGGCGCCGGCAAGACCACCCTGGTACGCGCCGTACTCGGCCTGCTGGCGCCGCATACCGGCAGCGTATGGCGCAAGCCGCGACTGCGCATCGGCTACATGCCGCAGAAGATCCAGGTGGACGCCACCTTGCCGCTGTCGGTACTGCGCTTTCTGCGCCTGGTGCCGGGCGTGGACCGCAAGACAGCACTGGCGGCCCTCAACGAAGTGGGCGCCGAACACGTCATCGACAGCCCCATCCAGACCGTGTCCGGCGGCGAGATGCAGCGGGTGCTGCTGGCCCGCGCGCTGCTGCGCAAGCCAGAACTGCTGGTGCTCGACGAGCCGGTACAGGGCGTCGACGTGGCCGGTCAGGCCGAGCTCTACAGCCTGATCACGCGCCTGCGCGACCGCTACGGCTGCGGCGTGCTGATGGTTTCCCACGACCTGCACCTGGTGATGAGCACCACCGATCAGGTGGTGTGCCTCAACCGCCACGTGTGCTGCTCGGGCCACCCGGAGCAGGTCAGCGGCGACCCGGCCTTCGTCGAGCTGTTCGGCAACAACGCGCCAAGCCTGGCGATCTACCACCATCATCACGACCACGCCCACGACCTGCACGGGTCGGTGGTCACACCGGCCCCTGGCGGGCATGTGCACGGAGACCACTGCAAGCATGGCTGATTTTCTGTTGTATGCCCTGCTTGCAGGCTTGGCCCTGGCGCTGGTGGCGGGCCCGCTGGGCTCGTTCGTGGTGTGGCGGCGCATGGCGTATTTCGGCGACACGCTGTCCCACGCGGCGCTGCTGGGCGTGGCCCTGGGCTTCGTGCTGGACGTCAGCCCGACGCTGGCGGTGACCGTCGGTTGCCTGTTGCTGGCGCTGTTGCTGGTGACCCTGCAGCAGCGCCAGCCGCTGGCCTCCGACACCCTGCTGGGGATTCTCGCGCCGAGCACGCTGTCGCTGGGCCTGGTGGTGCTGAGCTTCATGCACGATGTGCGCATCGACCTGATGGCCTACCTGTTCGGCGACCTGCTGGCGATCAGCCCGGGCGACCTGGCGTGGATCCTGGGCGGCAGTGCGCTGGTCCTGTTGCTGATCGTGGCGCTGTGGCGTCCGCTGCTGGCGGTGACCGTGCACGAGGAACTGGCCCGGGTCGAAGGCCTGCCGGTGGCTGCGCTGCGCCTGGCGCTGATGCTGCTGATCGCGGTGGTGATCGCGGTGGCGATGAAGATCGTCGGCGTGCTGCTGATCACCTCGCTGCTGATCATCCCCGCCGCAGCCGCACAGCGGCATGCGCGCTCGCCGGAACAGATGGCGCTGGGCGCCAGCCTGATCGGCGTAGTGGCGGTGTGTGGCGGGCTGGCCCTGTCGTGGTTCAAGGACACCCCGGCCGGCCCATCCATCGTGGTGTGTGCGGCAGTGCTATTCTTGGTGAGCCTGGCGCTGCCCCGGCGCTGAGCGCGCAGCCCCATGGGCAGGGTGCGGCCGACAGGGTCGCGCCCTGCGACATTTTAATCGCCGCTACATCCTGAAGAGTTATTTTCGCGCCAGCGCGCTGGGTGTAGACTTGCTCGCTTTTTGCGCAAATAGAGAGTCGCAGGAATGAAGCCGTTCGCCTCCCGTTATCTGCTCCTTGCCGCGTTTTCCGTGCTGCTGGCCGCCTGTTCCAGCGCGCCGGTCGACCCGCCGCCGCCCGCGCAGCCCGATGCCTGGCAGCTGCTGGAGCAGAACATCGCCAGCAGCGAGCTGGCCACCGCCGAAGACCAGCTGGCCACCTTGCAGGCCCAGTCGCCGGACGATGCACGCCTCGAACCCATGCAGCGCCAGCTGGCCGAAGCCTACCTGCAGCGCAGCCAGATCGTGCTGCAGAAGGGCGATGTGAATGCCGCAGCCACCGCGCTGGCACGTGCCCGTGCGCTGATGCCCAAGGCCCCGGCGCTGACCGGCGGCGTGAATGGTGCCATCACCCAGGCGCGCAAGGCCGAGCTGGACAAGGCCGAGGCCGCGCTCAAGGCGGCGGAAACCAAGCCGCCGGCAAAAGTCATCGACCCCACGGCGCCGAGCACCGTAGTGGCGTTGAAAATCACGAAAATAGAAGAACTTCGCCGACAACTGGATGACATCGCCACCGATGTAGTGAATTACCAGTGTGACGTGGTGTTCCAGGTGCCGCGCCGTGATGACGCGCCGTGGCTACAGACCTTGCTGGCCAAGCGGGTAAGCAAGCGCGATGCGAGCTTCGCCTTGCAGCAGGCCCACGAGATTCATCGCAACCAGCAGGCGCAGGTGGTGCTTACGCCGCGGCGCGCCGAGTGATGTCGGCGGTGCCTTCTTCGCCGGCAAGGCCGGCTCCTGCAGGAGCCGGCCTTTTTGACTACGCCGGAATGGCCTTGGCGGCCGCTTCCCGCGACCACACCCGGTGCTTGGCAATCGCCGCGATCAACGCCTTGTAGGCCTTCTGATCGCTGCCCACCACCATGCCTTCATCCGCCTTGAGGCCCAGCTTGTCGAGCACGGCCTTGGCATCGCTGTCGGTACCCAGCGGCTTGAGGTGCTTGTAGGCCTCCAGCACGAAGTGCAGCGCCACGCCATCGCCGCTCAGGGCCTGCAGGCTGGCCTTGCCACCGGCGATCCATACCGCATCGAGCACCACCGACGGCATGCCTTCCATCGAGGCATCTACTGCCAGGGTCTTGCCGGCAGCGGTCTTCACCGGCGCCGAGGTCGGCCCCAGCAGCACGCCCTGGGCGCTCTCGGCCTGCAACGCCTTCACCAGCGGGTCCACCAGCGTGGCATCCACGCCATCGGCCACCAGAATCGCCACCTTGCGCCCCTTGATGCCTTCGCCCAGCAGGTTCATCTGGCTCAGCGCCGGCGAAGCCTTGAGCGACTGTGGCTTGACGTCCACGGTGCCGGCCTTGGGCGCCGGCAGGCCAAGGTTCTGCGCTACCCGCGCCGCCAGCTTGAGGTCGATGTTGGCGAGAATCTCGTTCACCTCGCGGGCACGGATATGCTCGCGCTCCACCTTGCCCAGCTCGAAGCTGTAGGCACTGATGATGTGCTCCTGCTCGGTCGGGCTCATGCTCTGGAAGAACAGCCGCGCCTGGGAGAAGTGATCGCCGAACGAGGGGCTGCGCTGGCGCACCTTGTGCGCCTCGATGCGCTCGGGGTAGGTCTCGAAGCCGCCATCCTGCGCCGCCGGCGGGGTTTCCTTCGGCCAGCCGCCATCGATGGAGTTGGGCTCGTAGGACGCCCGGCCCTTGTGCACGGTGGTACGGTGCTGGGCATCGCGTTGGCCGTTGTGGTTGGGTGCCACGGGCCGGTTGATCGGGATCTCGTGGAAGTTCGGGCCACCCAGGCGGCTGATCTGCGTGTCGGTGTAGGAGAACAGCCGGCCCTGCAGCAGCGGGTCGTTGGAAAAGTCGATGCCCGGCACGATATGACCGGGGCAGAACGCCACCTGCTCGATTTCGGCAAAGAAGTTGTCCGGGTTGCGGTTGAGCACCATCTTGCCAAGCGGTGTCACCGGTACCAGCTCTTCTGGGATGATCTTGGTCGGGTCGAGCAGGTCGAACTCGAACTTATGCTCGTCGGCCTCGGGCACGATCTGCACGCCCAGTTCCCATTCCGGGTAGTTGCCGGTCTCGATCGCTTCCCACAAGTCGCGGCGGTGATAGTCAGTGTCCTTGCCCGCCAGCTTCTGCGCCTCGTCCCACAGCAGCGAATGCACACCCTGCTTGGGCTTCCAGTGGAACTTGACGAAACTGGCCACGCCTTCGGCGTTGATCAGGCGGAAGGTGTGCACGCCAAAGCCCTGCATGGTGCGCAGGCTTTTCGGTATCGCGCGGTCGGACATCGCCCAGATCACCATGTGCGCCGACTCGGGCACCAGCGAGACGAAGTCCCAGAAGGTGTCGTGGGCAGAACCGCCGGTGGGGATCTCGTTGTGCGGCTCGGGTTTGACCGCATGCACGAAGTCGGGAAACTTGATCGCGTCCTGAATGAAGAACACCGGCATGTTGTTGCCAACCAGGTCGAAGTTGCCCTCATCGGTAAAGAACTTGACGGCAAAGCCGCGCACGTCGCGCACCGTGTCGCCCGAACCACGCGGCCCCTGCACGGTGGAGAAGCGCACGAACACCGGGGTGATCTTGTCCGGGTCCTGCAAGAAGCCGGCCTTGGTCAGTGCGGCATGCGACTCGTAAGCCTGGAAGTAGCCATGCGCGCCGGTGCCGCGGGCATGCACGATGCGCTCGGGAATGCGCTCATGGTCGAAATGCGTGATCTTCTCGCGCATGATGAAGTCTTCAAGCAGCGAGGGGCCGCGGTCACCGGCCTTGAGGGTGTTCTGGTTGTCGGCAACCTTGACCCCCTGGTTGGTGCGCAGCGCCTGGCCGGTGGCATCGCTGCGAAACGGCTCCAGGCTCTGGAGCTTGGCGTTGGTGTTGGCCTTGTCGGGCGTCTGGGCGCCGGCGAGTTGACTTTCCTGGGGCGCATTCTTCTTGCTGGGCATGGGTCTGCAACTCCTCATCATCGTACGCGGGGCCCCTGGATGGGGCTCTTCAGGTAGTGACTGACAGGAGTGCCGGGCGTTCCTTTCGAATGACCAGCGAGCAACCACTGATCGCGTTATTCCTCAAGCGTTGGTCAAACACGAAATAAATGCTAAGAACCTATATACGAACAGGCTAAAATGCGCCCCCCGGCTAACAGCTGACCCTATTTCATGCGCCCCACAAGGTTCGCTACGTGATCGAGTTTCAACAAGTCCATAAAACCTACCGCGTCGCCGGTAGGGACATTCCCGCACTGCACCCGACCAGCCTGCGCGTCGAAGACGGCCAGGTGTTCGGTCTGATCGGCCATTCCGGTGCCGGCAAAAGTACCCTGCTGCGCCTGATCAACCGCCTCGAGGCCCCCAGCGGCGGCAAGATCATCGTCGACGGCGAAGACGTCACGGCGTTCAACGCCAACGACCTGCGCCGCTTCCGCCAGCAGGTCGGGATGATCTTCCAGCACTTCAACCTGCTGGCCTCCAAGACCGTGGCCGACAACGTGGCGCTGCCGCTGACCCTGGCCGGGCGCATGTCACGCACCGAGATCGACCAGCGCGTCGGCGAGCTGCTGGCCCGGGTAGGGCTGAGCGAGCATGCCAGGAAGTACCCGGCACAGCTGTCCGGCGGCCAGAAGCAGCGCGTCGGCATCGCCCGCGCCCTGGCCACCAAGCCCAAGATCCTGCTGTGCGACGAAGCCACCAGCGCCCTGGACCCGCAAACCACCGCCTCGGTGCTGCAATTGCTGGCCGAGATCAACCGCGAGCTGAAGCTGACCATCGTGCTCATTACCCACGAGATGGACGTGATCCGCCGCGTATGCGACCAGGTGGCGGTGATGGACGCCGGGCAGATCGTCGAGCAGGGCCCGGTGGCGCAGGTGTTCCTGCACCCCAAGCACCCGACCACCAAGCGTTTCGTGCAGGAAGACGAGCAGGTCGACGAAAGCGAACAGCGCGACGATTTTGCCCATGTACCGGGGCGCATCGTGCGCCTGACCTTCCAGGGCGACGCCACCTATGCGCCGCTGCTGGGCACCGTGGCCCGTGAAACCGGGGTGGACTACAGCATCCTCGCCGGGCGTATCGACCGCATCAAGGACACCCCCTACGGTCAACTGACCCTGGCCATCACCGGTGGCGACATCGAGGCGGCATTTGCCCGCTTCATTGCGGCAGATGTTCATATGGAGGTACTGCGCTGATGGACGCCCTGAGTTTCTTTGCCAACATCGACTGGGCCGAAATCTGGCTGGCCACGATCGATACCATGATCATGCTGTTCGGCTCGCTGCTGTTCACCGTACTGCTGGGCCTGCCACTGGGCGTGCTGCTGTTTCTGTGCGGCCCGCGCCAGCTGTTCGAAGAAAAGCGCGTGTATGCGCTGCTGTCGCTGGTGGTCAACGTGCTGCGTTCGCTGCCGTTCATCATCCTGCTGATCGTGATGATCCCGTTCACCGTGCTCATCACCGGCACCTCGCTGGGCGTGGCCGGGGCCATCCCGCCACTGGTGGTCGGTGCCACGCCGTTCTTCGCGCGACTGGTGGAAACCGCCCTGCGCGAGGTCGACCGCGGCATCATCGAGGCCACCCAGTCGATGGGGGCCACCACGCGCCAGATCATCATGAACGCCCTGCTGCCCGAAGCGCGGCCGGGCATCTTCGCAGCCATCACCGTGACGGCCATCACCCTGGTGTCGTACACCGCGATGGCGGGTGTGGTGGGTGCCGGCGGGCTGGGTGACCTGGCCATCCGCTTCGGCTACCAGCGCTTTCAGACCGACGTGATGGTAGTCACCGTGGTACTGCTGCTGGTGCTGGTTCAAGTTCTGCAGAGTGTCGGCGACAAACTGGTTGTGCATTTTTCCCGTAAGTAACCAAGGGTCGGCCACGCCGACGCGCCGGGGGCCGGAACGGCCCTCACAAGGAGCGATTAGATGAAAAGACTGCTTGCTGCTGTTGCCGCCGTCGCGGCCTTCTCTGCCCACGCGGCCGAGACCCTGACTGTTGCCGCCACCCCGGTACCGCACGCCGAGATCCTCGAGTTCGTCAAACCGGCGCTGGCCAAGGAAGGCGTGGACCTGAAGGTGAAGGTGTTCACCGACTACGTCCAGCCCAACGTGCAGGTGGCCGAGAAGCGCCTGGATGCCAACTTCTTCCAGCACCAGCCGTACCTGGACGAGTTCAACAAGGCCAAGGGCACTCACCTGGTCAGCGTTGCCGGCGTGCACCTGGAGCCGCTGGGCGCCTATTCGAACAAGCTCAAGAAGCTCGACGAACTGCCATCGGGCGCCACCGTGGTCATCCCCAACGACGCCACCAACGGCGGCCGTGCCTTGCTGCTGCTGGACAAGGCTGGCGTGATCAAGCTCAAGGACAACACCAACATCCTGTCGACCGTGAAGGACATCACCGGCAACGACAAGGGCCTGAAATTCCGTGAGCTGGAAGCTGCCACCATTCCGCGCGTGCTGACCCAGGTCGACCTGGCGCTGATCAACACCAACTATGCGCTGGAAGCCAAGCTCAACCCTGAAAAGGACGCCCTGGTCATCGAAGGCAGCGATTCGCCTTATGTGAACATCCTGGTGACCCGCGAGGACAACAAGGATTCGGACGCGGTGAAGAAGCTGGTAGCAGCACTGCACACGCCTGAAGTGAAGAAGTTCATCGAAGAGAAGTACAAGGGCGCGGTCAAGCCAGCGTTCTGATTCAGAAATGCCAAGGGCTGCTACGCAGCCCATCGCGGGTCAAGCCCGCTCCCACTAGTTCTCCACCGCCCTTGAAACCAGGGATGTACCTGTGGGAGCGGGCTTGACCCGCGAAGCTTTCAGTCGCGCTTGACCAGCACCGGCAACTGCGCCACCAGCTTCTGGTTGTTGAACGGCGCCCGAATGAACCCGCGCTGGGTACCATCCGGGCCGAGCAGCGCCAGGTTGCCACTGTGATCGACCGTGTAGTTCGGCTTGCTGGTATCGGCCGGAATGAACGGGATGCTCACCGCATTGGCCAGCTTCTGCGTATCCTCCAGCGACCCCGTCACCCCGCGAAAATCCTTGTCGAAGTAGCCCAGGTACGTCTTCAACTGCGCCGGTGTATCCCGGTTCGGGTCGACGCTCACCAGCACCACCTGCAGACGGTCCACCGCCTCCTTGGGCAGCTCGCTCTTGACCTGCCGCAGTTGCGCCAGCGTGGTCGGGCAGATGTCCGGGCAGAAGGTGTAGCCGAAGAACAGCAGCGACCACTTGCCCTTGAGCTGGTCCAGCACCACCGGCTGGCCGTTCTCGTCGGTCATCTGCAGCGCCGGCACCTGGCGGCTCTGCGGCAGCAGGATGATCCCGGCATCGATCAGCGCCGTGGGGTCGCCCTGGCTGCGATTGCTCAGCACCTTGTTGATGGTAAGCCCGAGAATCAGTGCGACCAGGGCAACGAGGATGAAAACGGTTTTCTGGGTTCGAGTCATAGGTTCAACAGTAGGTAATGGTCAACAAGCAGCGCGATGAACAGCAGGAACAGGTACGCGATAGAGTACTTGAAGGTCCTGACCGCCGCGTGCGGCCGACTGCCACGGTACAACACCCAGGCCCAGTGCAGGAAGCGCCCGCCCAGCACCACGGCGCACGCCAAGTACAGCGGCCCGCTCATGTGGATCACGTAAGGCAACAGGCTCACCGCCAGCAGGGCGGCGGTGTACAGCAGAATGTGCAGCTTGGTGTAGTGCTCGCCGTGGGTCACCGGCAGCATCGGGATATCGGCCTTGGCGTACTCCTCCTTGCGATGGATGGCCAGGGCCCAGAAGTGCGGCGGAGTCCAGGCGAAGATGATCAGCACCAGCAACAGGGGCTCGGCGCCCACATGCCCGGTCACCGCCACCCAGCCCAGCAGCGGCGGCGCCGCCCCGGCCAGCCCGCCGATCACGATGTTCTGCGGCGTGGCCCGCTTGAGAAAGCCGGTGTAGAGCACCGCATAGCCCAGCAGCGAGGCCAGGGTCAGCCAGGCGGTCAGTGCGTTGGTGAAGCTCAGCAGCAGCACCATGCCCAGCACCGCCAGCAGCAAGGCGAACGCCAGCGCCGCCAGCGGTGCGACGCGCCCCTCGGCCAGCGGCCGCTTGTGGGTGCGCGCCATCAGTGCGTCGATGCGCCGGTCCACCACATGGTTGACCGCCGCCGCTGCGCCCGCACACAGGCCGATGCCCAGGTTGCCGAACACCAGCACCGTCCATGGCACGCCCGCGCGGGTGGCCAGGAACATCCCCACCAGCGAGGTGATGAGCATCAGCACCACCACCTTGGGCTTGGTCAGCTCCAGGTAGTCGCGCCACAGCGCCTGCTGGCGCGCGGGGTTCAGAAGCGTTGCCATGGGTTCTCTCCCAGATAATGCATCACGCCCACCGGGCGCAGCGGCGTCAGGCGCCAGCCCTGGCTGACCCTGCGCGCCTTGGGCTGCGTGGCCAGGCGCGTGCGGTAGTTGACCAGCACCAGCGTCAGCAGCAGCGCCGCGCCACCGGCGTTGTGCGCCACCGCCACCGCCAGCGGCAGCCCGAACGCCACATTGCTGATGCCCAGCCCCACCTGCACCGCCAGCGCCAGCAGCACCAGCCTGGCCAGGCGCCGCAGACCGATAGCGTGCAGCTGCCAGGCCAGGGTCAGCAACACCAGCGTGACCAGCAGCGCCCCCAGGCGGTGGGTGATATGGATGGCGGTACGCGCCTCGCTGTCGAGCTGTCCGCCCAGGTAGTTGGGGCCGATGTGCTGGGTGAGGTGAAAGCCGTTGGCAAAATCCGCCTCGGGCCACCACTGGCCGTGACAGGTCGGCAGGTCGACGCAGGCCACCGCGGCATAGTTGGCGCTCACCCAGCCGCCCAGGGCGACTTGACCGATCACCAGCAGCAACGCCAGTGCCGCCAGGCGCCTTAGCCGCAGCGGCAGGCCGGGCAGGGGCATGAACGCGCGCGACAGGCGCAGGCTCAGCAGAAACAGCAGGCTCAGGGTGGCAAAGCCGCCCAGCAGGTGCGCCGTGACCACCTGCGGCCACAGCTTGAGGGTGACCGTCCACATGCCGAACGCGGCCTGGAAGAACACCACCGCCAACAGCAGCAGCGGCAGGCGGTACGGCTGGCCGTTGTGCCCGTGCCGACGCAGCGCCTGCACCGCCAGCATGGCGATCACCAGCGCCAGGGTGCCGGCAAAATAACGGTGCACCATCTCGTTGCGGCCCTTGTGGGCCTCGACCGGCGTGTCCGGGTAGTGACGTTCGGCATGTGCCAGTTGCGCCTCGGTCTTGGGCACACTGATGAAGCCGTAGCAGCCCGGCCAGTCGGGGCAGCCCAGGCCGGCGTGGGTCAGGCGGGTATAGGCCCCCAGCAGCACCACCACCAGCGCGAGGAAGGTGGCGAACACGGCGAGGCGGTATCCAGGTCTGGCCATGGTGCGTGCCTCCTAGCCGATGTTGGACAGCTTGAGCAGATGGCGCAGGTCGTTGAGCAGGTCCTTGCCCTTGACCCGTGCGTCGTAGCGCAACACCAGGTTGCCGTGGGGGTCGACGATCCACAGCTGCGCGCCCTTCAGGCCCCCGGCGGCCCTGCTGTACTGCGCCAGCTCCAGCGCATAGCGCTGCAGTTGCGGGTACTCGCGCGCAAGCCTGGCCTGATACGCCTCGCTCAACGGTTGCCCGGCGGCCAGCGCGTGGCTGGCACGGGCGGCGTCGCGGCCAAGGCCGATCTGTACCTGGCGCGCCAGGTACACCAGTTGCTGGCAGTCTGCGTCACAGTCACCAGGGGTGCTGACCAGCAGTTGCCAGCGCGCCTCGTCGGTCGCGACCCCCAGCTCGGCGCGGCCCTGGCCGTTGCCGATCAGTTCGCCGTGGTAGCTGCGGCTTTCCGGCACCCAGAACTGCAGCTTGTACATGCCGGTGGCGAGCATCATCGGCCCCACCACCACCAGCAGGATCAGAATCAGCTGCAACCGCCCGCGCCAACGACGGCGCGGCACTTCAGACGTGCCGGATGGATGCATGACGGCGCCCATGGTGGTTCTCCTTGTCGTTGTGCCAGCCGAAATAGAGGTACAGCGCAACCAGCGCCGCGGCCAGGGCAAACCATTGCACGGCGTAGCCCAGGTGTTTCTCCGGGCCCATCGCTACCACTGGCCAGTCCAGCCGGTAGCTGGCCGGGCCCGGTTCCAGGCGCAGTTCATGGGCAAAGCCCTCGCGGCCCAGTTGCGGCCACAGCTGCGCGGCATCCACCGCCGTGAGCAGGTGCGGCCAGCGGCCCCCTTGCGGGTCGGCGTGCAACTGGAAGGTGCTGCCCGGCGCCACATATACCCAGGCCTGCAGGGCAAGCGGTGTCTCGGGGGTGCTGAACTGCACCGCCACACGCCGGTCGGGCCAGGGCAGCCAGCCGCGATTGACCAGCAGCCACAGGCCGCTGGCCTGGTCGTGAAAGGGTTGCAGCAGCTCGACCCCGGCCTGGCCGTCGCGCAGGCGGTTGTCGAGCAGCACACTGTGGGTGCGGTCGAAACGGCCATACAGGTGCACCCGGCGATAGGCCGGGTCGCTCGCCTGCGCCAGCTGCTCGCTGGCCAGGGGCGCTGCCACCCGGCGCTCTGCATAGGTGGCCAGCAACTCGCGCTTTTCGGCGGCGCGCCCCAGCTGCCAGCAGCCCAGCGCAATCAGCCCCGGCAGCAGCAACATCACCACCAGGGTCGGCACCCGGCCGGGGCGGAACGGCCTCATCGGGGCCCCGCAACGGCTGTCGCTATACTTGTTGTAGTCATCGCATCCCCCGGAGTACCGCCATGCTCAAAGCCGCGATTGTCCTGATGCTGCTGGCGACCGTGATCAGCCTGTTCAGCGGCCTGTTCTTTCTGGTCAAGGACGATGACAACTCGACCCGCCTGCTCACCGCCCTGAAAATCCGTGTCAGCCTGGCCGCCATCACCCTGGCGCTGGTCGCCTGGGGTTTCTACAGCGGCCAACTGGTGTCCCACGCGCCGTTCTAGGCGCGGCTACAGCACATACACGAAGATGAACAACCCCACCCACACCACATCCACGAAGTGCCAGTACCAGCTGGCCGCCTCGAAGCCGAAGTGCTTGTCGGCGCTGAAGTGCCCGCGCAGGATGCGCATCAGCATCACGAACAGGATGATCGTGCCCATGGTCACGTGGGCCCCGTGGAACCCGGTGAGCATGAAGAAGGTGGCGCCGTAGATCCCCGAATGCAGGGTCAGGCCCAGTTCGGTGTAGGCCTCGTGGTACTCGTAGGCCTGCAGGATGAGAAACGCCACGCCCAGCACGATGGTCAGCGCCAGCCAGAATTTCAGCGCACCGCGGTGATCCTTGCGCAGGGCATGGTGGGCGATGGTGATGGTCACGCTGGAGCTGACCAGCAGAATGGTGTTGATCAGCGGCAGGTGCCACGGGTCGATCACATCGCTGGGCGGTGGGAACAGCTTGGGGTCGGGGGTATGCAGCAGCGGCCAGGCGAACTGGAAGTTCGGCCACAGCATGTGCGCCACGCCCTTGGCACCTTCCCCACCCAGCGCCGGGCCGGCCAGGTGGCGCACGTAGAACAGCGCACCGAAGAAGGCCACGAAGAACATCACCTCCGAAAAGATGAACCACGACATGCCCCAGCGGAACGAGCGGTCCAGCTGCGGGCTGTAGAGCCCGGCGCGGCTTTCCTTGATCACCGCGCCGAACCAGCCGAACAGCATGTAGGCCAGGCACAGTGCGCCTACGAAGAAGATCAGCGGGCCATGGGAGTCCTCGTGGCCGGCCTTCATGTCGTTGAACCAGGTGCCCAGGCCGAACACCGTGATCAGCATGCCGAGGGTGGCGATGATCGGCCACTTGCTCTGCGCCGGTACGTAGTAGTGCTGATGAGCAGCCATGGATCGTTCTCCTTATCGGGCGCTCTGTACGGTCTGGGTGGCCACGTGGGCCACCGGCGGCTGGCGAGCGGTGATATCGAACAGCGTGTAGGCAAGCGTCAGGTGTTTCACATCCTTGGGCAGGTCGCGATCGACGATGAAGCGCACCGGCATCTCGATGCGCTCACCCGGCTGCAGCACCTGCTGGCTGAAGCAGAAGCATTCGGTCTTGTGAAAGTACGCGGCCGCCTCCGCCGGGCTGATGCTGGGAATGGCCTGGGCGGTCATCGGCTTGTCGGTGGGGTTGCGCGCCACGAAGATCATCTGGTTCACCGCGCCCGGGTTGACGTCGATCTGGTCGGCGGTGGAGTAGAAGTCCCAGACCATGTCGCTGGCATTGGTCGACAGGAACTGCACCTTCACCGAGCGCGTGGGGTCGCTGACCTGGCTGCCTGCGTACTGCCCGCCGGTCTTGCCGTTGATGCCGAAGGCCTTGCACATCACGTCGTAGATCGGCACCAGGGCAAAGCCGAAGGCGAACATCACCACCGTCAGCAGCATCAGCCGCGTCACCAGTCGCCGCAGCGACGTGCGCTCGTTCATGGCAGCACCCTCATTTCACTTCCGGCGGGGTCTGGAAGGTGTGGTAGGGCGCGGGCGAGGGCACCGACCATTCCAGCCCTTCGGCGCCATCCCATGGCTTGGCCGGGGCCGGCTTGCCGCCACGGATGCACTTGATCACGATGAACAGGAAGAAGATCTGCGTGACGCCGAAGGTGAACGCGCCGATCGACGACACCATGTTGAAGTCGGCGAACTGCAGGTTGTAGTCCGGCACCCGGCGCGGCATGCCCGCCAGGCCAACGAAGTGCATCGGGAAGAACGCCATGTTCATGCCGATGAACGACAGCCAGAAGTGCAGTTTGCCGAGGGTTTCGTCGTACATGTGCCCGGTCCACTTGGGCAGCCAGTAGTAGGCGGAGGCGAAGATGCCGAAGATCGCCCCCGGCACCAGCACGTAGTGGAAGTGCGCCACCACGAAGTAGGTGTCGTGGTACTGGAAGTCGGCCGGGGCAATGGCCAGCATCAACCCCGAGAAGCCGCCGATGGTGAACAGGATGACGAAGGCGATGGCGAACAGCATCGGCGTCTCGAAGGTCAGCGAACCTTCCCACATGGTGCTCACCCAGTTGAACACCTTCACCCCGGTGGGCACCGCGATGAGCATGGTGGCGTACATGAAGAACAGCTCGCCCACCACCGGGATGCCGACCACGAACATGTGGTGCGCCCACACGATGAACGACAGGAAAGCGATGGCCCCGGTGGCGTAGACCATCGAGGTGTAGCCGAACAGCGGCTTGCGCGAGAACGCCGGGATGATCGAGCTGACCGCGCCGAACGCCGGCAGGATCATGATGTACACCTCGGGGTGACCGAAGAACCAGAACACGTGCTGGAACAGTACCGGGTCGCCACCACCGGCGGCGCTGAAGAAGCTGGTGCCGAAATGGATGTCCATCAGCATCATGGTCACCACACCGGCCAGCACCGGCATCACCGCGATCAGCAGGAACGCGGTGATCAGCCAGGTCCAGACGAACAGCGGCATCTTCATCAGGGTCATGCCGGGGGCGCGCAGGTTGAGGATGGTGGCGATCACGTTGATCGCGCCCATGATCGAGCTGATGCCCATCAGGTGGATGGCGAAGATGAAGAAGGTCACGCTGGCCGGTGCGTAGGTGGTCGACAGCGGGGCATAGAAGGTCCAGCCGAAATTCGGCCCGCCGCCGGGGCTGAACAGGGTCGATACCAGCAGCAGGAACGCTGCCGGCAGCAGCCAGAAGCTGAAGTTGTTCATGCGCGGCAGGGCCATGTCCGGCGCGCCGATCATCAGCGGGATCATCCAGTTGGCCAGGCCGACGAAGGCCGGCATCACCGCACCGAACACCATGATCAGGCCGTGCATGGTGGTCATCTGGTTGAAGAATGCCGGCTCCACGATCTGCAGGCCGGGCTGGAACAGCTCGGCGCGGATCACCATGGCGAACGAGCCGCCGAGCAGGAACATGGCGAAGGCGAACCACAGGTACATCGTGCCGATGTCCTTGTGGTTGGTGGTCAGCACCCAGCGCATCAGGCCCTTGGCCGGGCCGTGGGCGTGGTCATGGGCGGCATGACCGTGGTCGTCGATGACTGTACTCATGTCCTGTCTCCCCGGTTCATTGGCTGTCGGCCTGCTTGAGCGCCAGCACATCCTTCGGCGTGACCATGTCGCCCTTGTTGTTGCCCCAGGCGTTGCGCTCGTAGGTGATCACGGCGGCGATATCCACTTCCGAGAGCTGCTTGCCGAACGCCGCCATGGCCGTGCCGGCCTTGCCGTGGAAGACGATGTTCAGGTGATCCTTGATCGGGCCGGTGGCGATCTTCGAACCCTTGAGCGCCGGGAACATCGGCGGCAGGCCCTGGCCTTCGGCCTGGTGACAGGCCACGCAGGTGGTGTGGTAGACCTTGTCGCCGCGCTCGCTGAGCTCCTGCAGGGTCCACTCCTTGCTGGTCAGCTCCTTGAGCTTGGCCGACTCGGCCTTGCGTTCGGCCAGCCAGGTGTCGTAGTCGGCCCTGGACTTGACCTCCACCACCACCGGCATGAAGCCGTGGTCCTTGCCGCACAGTTCGGTGCACTGGCCGCGGTAGATGCCCGGCTTCTCGACACGGGTCCAGGCCTCGTTGACGAAACCGGGGATGGCATCGCGCTTGACCGCGAACGCCGGCACCCACCAGGAATGGATGACGTCGGCGGCAGTCACCAGAAAGCGCACCTTGGCACCCACCGGGATCACCAGCGGCTGATCGACCTCCAGCAGGTAGTGCTCGTCCTTGGGTGCCTTGTTGTGGATCTGATCGGCGGGGGTGGCCAGGTTGCTGAAGAACTCCACGTCCTGGCCCAGGTACTTGTAGTGCCACTTCCACTGGTAGCCGGTGACCTGGATATCCACGTCCGACTCGCTGGCATCGTAGATGTCCACCAGGGTCTTGGTGGCGGGGATGGCCATGGCCACCAGGATCAGGAACGGCACCACCGTCCACATGATCTCGACCCAGGTGTGCTCATGAAAATGCGCCGGCTGCTGGCCGGTGGAGCGACGGTGCACCATCATCGACCAGAACATCGCGCCGAACACCACGATGCCGATCACCACGCAGATCCAGAAGATGGTCATGTGCAGGTCGAACACGGCGTTGCTGACTTCAGTCGCCCCCGGCGCCATATTCACGGTCCAGGCGGCGTGTGCCGGCGTGAACAGTGACCACAACAGCAGGCCCATCCAGGCATGTGGATGTCGCATCATTGCGGGTTCCCCTTATGATTCTTGTTATCCCGGAGGCAGGGCCTACGGCTAAGGGTACGGCGTCAAGACGGCGAACTTCGACGGCGAGCCCCTGCTGGACAGCAGGCGGGCCTCATCAACCAATCACTTTCAAAGCGGAGTATAGACAGCCGCCCGGACCGCGCAAAAAATCGCCGAGAGGGGGTTGATGGCCATTTGATATGCCTTACAGCGACATAAACGCACATCGTTTATGACAAATCCGTCTTAACTCTTTTTCGAACCGAGCTACCTTATGTCATCCGTGTGTTTCCCTTGTCCCTGGAGTTGTCATGAACATCGCCGCTTTGCGCGAGCAGATCACCCGTGCCCGTCAACATGAGGTCCAAACCGGCCAGTTGAAAAAGCAACTTGAAGTGCAACTGCCCCACCTGCATCCCTCGATCAACCTGCCTGAGCAAGACCCGCATGCGGCGCTTGTGGGGTTTGTCGACGCGTACATCGATCAGGTACCCGAATTGCTGGAGGCCGCCAATGCGGTGGCGCGCGAGGCGGGCATCGAGTCGCAGATCAAACCGGTACTGAAAATTGCCGAAGCCTATTTCCTGCAGCCGCCGGCGATCATGCAAGGCCAGGTCGGCCTGGGCTGCCTGCTGGATGAGGCCTACCTGGCGCACCGCCTGGTGGAGGAAGTGAACGACCTGTACATCAAGCATTTCAAGCAGCCACTGATCCCACTGGATACCACCGTGGCCAACCTGATCGCGCATCAGCTGATCGGCGAGGCATTCGCCAACCAGCTGGATGAGGTGGTGCACCACTCGGTGGACGAAATGCTCAACGACGAAAGCTTCGCGCTCGAATCGGTAGAGGCCTACCGCGACAAGCTGAGCAGCCCGGACACCGGCGCGGCGTGGAAGCGCTGGCCGTGCCTGTCGCGCCAGCTGGGCGTGGGGCTGGAGCTGGATCAGTCGGCCTGACCGGCTCGGCGGCGCAGCCTTCGCCAGCAACGCTGGCTCCTACAGGGTTACACCCCGTGTAGGAGCCAGCCTTGCTGGCGATTCGTTCAGGCGCCAAGCCCTGCCGCCATACGCGCCCGCCCCTCGGTGCGCCGCTTCAACCCGCGCGGCTCGATCACCAGCACCGATCCATTGCCCGCATTCGCCCGGCCCCAGTCCTCCAGCAGCTCGAGACACGCGTGGTCGATGTAGCTGAGCTGGGCCAGCGGTACATGCAACGTGGTACATACCGGTACGTTATCAAGCACCCGGGCGAGTGCCGGGACCTTGAGAAACGTCGCCGCACCGCTCAAGCGAAGCTCCAGGTGCCCCGGCGTATCCAGGTGGCTGACGCTGATCTTCAACCGCGCCGCCTTCAGCGCAAGCTTGAGCAAAGTCAGGGCGAAACCCAGCAGTACGCCGGTCAACAGGTCGGTGAAGATGATCGCCAGTGCGGTCGCCGCGTAGGTGAACATCGGCATGCGCCCATAGCGCCCCAACCCGCGGAACGCCTTGAAGTCCACCAGCTTGAAGCCGGTGTACACCAGTACACCTGCCAGGCTCGCCACCGGGATCTGCTGCAGCACACTGCTCAGCACCACCACGAACGCCAGCAGCCATGCCCCATGCAGAATAGCCGACAGCCGCGTCTGCGCACCGGCCTGCACGTTGGCCGAACTGCGTACGATCACCCCGGTCATCGGCAACGCCCCCAGCACGCCACAGAGCATGTTGCCCACCCCCTGGGCCGACAGTTCACGGTCGAAGTCCGAACGCTGGCCACTGTGCATGCGGTCCACCGCTGCCGCCGACAGCAGCGTCTCGGCACTGGCGATGAATGCCAGGGCGAGCGCCGCCACCAGCAGGTGCGGGTTGGCCAGTTGCAGCAGGTCGGCGGGGCGCAGCCAGTCAATGGCCTCGGCCAGGTTGGCGGGCACCACCACGCGGTTCACCGGCAACGCCAGCCACAGGCTCAGCAGGGTCATCAGCGCCACCCCGAGCAAGGCCCCCGGCACGAAGCGCAGACGCTGCGGGCGCAGGCGCTCCCAGCCCCACATGATCGCGATGGTGCCCAGGCCCAACGCACCCGCCTGCCAGGCATTGCCGGGGCCTTCCGGGGTCAGCGCCTGCAGTACGGTCTGTGGGAACGCCGTCAGGTTGGCCAGCCCGGAAGGCTGCGGGCTGGCGTCGAACATCACATGCGCCTGCGACAGTACGATCAGCACGCCGATACCGGCGAGCATGCCGTACACCACCGCCGGCGCCGTGACCCGGAACCAGCAGCCCAGGCGCAGGCGCCCGGCCAGCAGTTGCAGCAGGCCCGCCAGCAGCAGGATCGGCCCGAGCATGGCCATGCCATGCTGGCGTACCAGCTCGAACACCAGCACCGCCAGGCCCGCCGCCGGGCCGCTGACCTGCAATGGCGAGCCGGCGATGAACCCCACCACCAGGCCACCGACGATGCCGGTGATCAGACCCTTGGCCGGGGGCATGCCGGAAGCGATGGCGATGCCCATGCACAGCGGCAGCGCCACCAGAAACACCACCACCGAAGCCAGCAGTTCACGCGGCAGGGCCGCTTTCAATTGCGTCATGTTCACCTTGATTCTCCCTCTATCGATCACGACGGGCCATTCCGCTGGCCCGCACGCCGCAGTAACGCCGCCACGCGGGCAGCCGCAAGCCGCCGGCAGGCCGGCAAGGCATTCATGGAAATTCAAGGCAGCCGACTACCTGGGCTGCACGCGAACGTGCAGCCTTCAGTCACCCTGTTGCGAATGAGGTGTGGCTAGTAGCGCCCGCGCGGGGTGGCGCAGGGAATCGGCTGGCCGCTCTGCAGGGGCAGGAAGCGGTCGCTTACCGCGTCATAGGCGGTGATTTCGCTGGTTTCGATGTCGTAGATCCAGCCGTGGATATACAACTGGCCGGCCGCCAGGCGCGAGGCGACCGAAGGGTGGGTACGCAGGTGCTGCAACTGCGCGATGACGTTTTCCTTGGTCAGCACCTGCATGCTTTCGTGTTCGTTGTGGCAATGGCAATTGTCTTCGACCACCGTGCGCGCCACCTCGGCATGCCGCAACCAGGCCTTGACCGTGGGCATCTTCTCCAGGCTCTGCGGGTTGAGCACGGCACGCATGGCCCCGCAATCGGAATGCCCGCACACGATGATGTGCTGCACGCCCAGGGCCATCACCGCGTACTCGATGGCCGTGGATACACCACCGTTCATCTGCCCGTAGGGCGGCACCACGTTACCCACATTGCGGGTCACGAACAGGTCGCCTGGGGAGCTGTGGGTAATCAGTTCGGGCACGATGCGCGAGTCGGCGCAGGTAATGAACATCGCCCGCGGCTTCTGCGCAGTGGCGAGTTTCTTGAAGAGCTCTTCCTGTTGCGGGAAGACTTCATGATGAAAATGCAAAAAGCCGTCGACGATATGCTTCAGTGCGGCATCGGCGCTTTCGGCTTGATCAGCCGGGCCGTTTTGAGAGGGGTCCTGGTCTTTCATTGTTGATCCTCTTTGACGGTTTGAAGGTAAGTCCATTTTACCGGTTCAAGATTCAGACAACGCAATGAAGCTTGGATGTCGCTCACGCTCAATAAAGCACAGTGCGGCTGCCTGGCGTTTCACGCTACGCGGAAAAACTTAACTCAAACTGAATTTGGAGGCTCTAGAACGGGCGTTCCAGAACAAAAGGGCGGGCCTCGGATACTAGCAAAAAAGCATTAATGGCAACTACCCATTAATGCATTACAGCAGCGACAACTGCCCACCGGGCGGGCAGAACGCGCTGCAATCGAGCGCATGGCCTTCACGCCGGTTCAGTCCCAGGCGGCGCATGGCCTTGTCGAAACGCTGCGCCAGCAAGTCGGCAAACACGCCTTCGCCCCGCATGCGTGCGCCAAAACGGCTGTCGTACAGCTCGCCGCCACGGCTCTGACGGATCAGGCTCAGCACATGGGTCGCACGTTGCGGGTAATGATCCTGCAGCCATTGCTCGAACAGCGGCGCCACCTCCAGCGGCAGGCGCAGCAGCATGTAGGCCGCGTGCAGTGCCCCGGCCTGCTTGGCCGCCTCCAGCAGGTGTTCCAGTTCGCTGTCGTTGATCATCGGGATCATCGGCGAACACAGCACACCTACCGGTACACCCGCCTCGCGCATCACCCGAATCGCCCGCAACCGCGCCTTGGGCGCGGCGGCACGCGGTTCCAGGGTGCGCTTGAGCTCGTCGTCGAGGGTGGTCAGGCTGATCATCACCGACACCAGGCGCTGCTGTGCCAGTTCGGCCAGCAGGTCGAGGTCGCGCAGGATCAGCGAGCCCTTGGTCACGATGGTGACCGGGTGACGGTAGCGCAGCAGCACTTCGAGCAGGCGCCGGGTCAGCTGCTGTTCGCGCTCGATGGGCTGGTACGGGTCGGTGTTGGACCCCAGGTTGATCGGGGCGCACACGTAGCCTTTCTTCGACAGCTGTTGTTCCAGCACCGCCGCCGCGTTGGTCTTGGCGATCAGCTTGGTCTCGAAATCGAGCCCCGGCGACAGGTCCCAGTAGGCGTGGCTGGGGCGGGCATAGCAATAGATGCAACCATGCTCGCAACCTCGGTAGGGGTTGATCGAGCGGTCGAAGGGCAGGTCGGGCGAGGTGTTACGGGTGATGATGGTTTTGGCCGTCTCGATGCGGACTTCGGTGCCCTGGGTCAGCGGCACCTCCTGGTACCAGCCATCATCCTCGGCCACAGAGCGGGCAGGGGCGAAGCGGTTGTGCGGGTTGTGCGCGGTACCGCGACCACGCACAGGCGCTGGAGTGAACATGGCGGGCCCCTATACTGTTTTTATATACAGTACTGCATCGCCACCAGGACCTCCAGCACCGCTCGGCGCCCGACGTGGCTACGGGTTAAGGCCATGCCACTGCAGAAACGGCAGGGGGCTCACGTCACGCCCGCGAAACACCTTGAACCCTGCCGTGATCGAGCGCCCGGCCCCCGGGGCAACAATGGCCTCGAGCAGGGCACGCCCGGTGGCCGGGTTGAGCACGCCTTCGGCTTCGAACCGGGCGAAGGCATCGATCGCGTAGACCCGTGACCACAGGTAGCTGTAATAGCCCGCCTCGTAGCCGCTGGCCAGGTGATCGAAGGCCTGGGCCGGGCGCTCGAAATCGCCCAGCGGCCACGGCAGCACTGCGTCGAACTGTTCCACCACCTGCTGCTGCAGGCTTTGCGCAGCAGCCGGGTAGGTCTCGCCATGCAGGTGCAGGTCCAGGCGCGCCATTGCCAGGTCTCGGGCAAACGTGAGCCCTTGCTGCTGTTTCTGCTGGTCGAGAAACGCCTGCACCGTGGACTGCGGCAGTGCCTTGCCTGTCTGGTAGTGGTGGGAGATACCGGCCAGGTACTCGGCCGACCAGCACCAGCGCTCCAGCAGCTCACTGAAGAACTCGATCCCGTCCGGCCCCAGGCTGTCGATATCGGACAGGCGGTAATCGGTGGTGGCCACCAGCAGCTGGTGCAGGCAGTGACCGAACTCGTGGTACAGCTTGCGCAGGTCCAGGTGGGTCAGCAACGGTGGGGCAACCCCGTCGCCACGCTCGACTGCGCAGAACAGCGCCGCCGCGCCCTTGTGAAAACGACCCTCGGCATCCACGTGGCGGTTCCATACCCGCAGGCTCCAGGCGTAGTCCTCCTTGCCCGGGCGGGTGATCGCATCCATGTACAGGTACCCCACCAGCGCATGGCCCTGGGTTACCTCGAAGCACCGCACATCCGCATGCCAGGCCTGCAACGTGCTGGACGGCGTGATCTGCACGCCGAACAGGGTATCGGCCAGCTGCGTCATGGCCAGCACCACCTGCTCCAGCGGGAAGTAGCCACGCATTTCCTCGCCAGACAGCGCCAGCGGGTGCCGATGCGCACGCTGCGCGTAGAAGGCGATGTCCCAAGGCTGCAGGCCACCCAGGCGCGCCTGCTGGTCGAAGGCCCGCAACCGCGCGGTTTCGGCGCTACGCCAGGCGGCGCTGTGGGTGCTCAGGTCCTGCAGAAACCGCGTGACCTGTTGCGTCGATTCTGCCGTCTTGGTCTGCAGGCTGAGTTCGGCAAAGCTGGCAAACCCCAGCAGTTGCGCCTGCTCATGGCGCAGTCGTCGCAACTCCAGCAGCACCGGGCCGTTGTCGGGGCCTGCGTCCAGCTCCGACGCGCGGCCATGGTAGGCCCGATACACGGTTTCACGCAGGCTGCGGTCTGTGGCCTGCTGCAGGATGGCCAGGCACGGGGCCTCTTCCAAGGTCACCAGCCAGCCCTCGAGGCCCTTGGCCTGGGCCTTGCGAGCCATGGCGGCGGTCTCCAGCGCGTCGACCCCCTGCAGGCGCCGGGCATCGGTGATCAGCAGGGTCCAGGCGCCGGTGGCGTGTGCCAGGTTGTCGAGGAACAGGTTGCGCTGGGCACTGATGCTGGTTTGCAGGGCCATCAGGCGGGCACGCTCGGTTTCACCGAGCTCGGCGCCGCTCAGGCGAAAGGCCTTGATCGACTGCTGCAGCGACATCCTGCGTTCGTGGCTGAACAGCGCACCGTGGGCGCTGTCGGCCAGACGCTGATAGAGCGCCAGCAACGTGGCGTTCTGCAGCTTTGCCTGATGATAGGCCTGGGTCTTGAGCCAGCACTCGTCCACGGCGGCCTTCCAGGCCTCGCCGCGGGTGTACAGGGGCACGATCAGGCGAACGGCGTTGTTGAGGCGTGCATCCAGTGCATCGATGGCCATCACCAGGTCGTCCCAGGTGGGCAGGCCACGCTGGGCCAGGATGATGCGGGCCAGGGCGTTGTGGTTGTCGAGGATGATCTGGTCGATGCCCGCCGTCAGGTGTTCCAGGCGGATGTCGGCGTAGGCTGGCGGATCGAGGGGGGCGAGCAGGGGATTGCTGGTCATGGGCAGCTCCTTGAGTGACGGGAAGGTCCCGTCACTTTCAAGGGTTGCCGGTGCGCCAGGGGCTAACTATGTATGCCCCTGCACCAGCCACACGGCCCGCTAGGGCTTCTTCAGCTTCGGATTGGGGAAGAACTGCACCGTCTGCACCGCAGGCTGGGGCGCCTTGGCCTCGGCCTGGTTGACGCGGGTGCCCAGTTCCTTGGGCACCGACAGGCCCTGTTCGTTGAGCGTGTCGGAGAACCCGCAGGCCACGCACTCGCGGTGTGGCACTCCGTCTTCGCTCCACATCATCAGCTTGTCCGGCTCGCTGCACGCCGGGCATACGGCCCCGGCAATGAAGCGTTTCTTGGTCTTGCTCATGCCGCCAGGTCCTCGCTCAGGCCACTGTGGCGCAACAGCGCATCGATCGACGGCTCACGGCCACGGAAGTCGACGAACAGGCGCATCGGCGCCTGCGAGCCGCCACGGGCCAGAATCGCCTCGCGGAAGGCGCGACCGGTTTCGGCGTTGAGCACACCCTCTTCCTCGAAGCGCGAGAAGGCATCGGCCGACAGCACTTCAGCCCACTTGTAGCTGTAGTAACCGGCCGCGTAGCCGCCGGCGAAGATGTGCGCAAAGCTGTTGGGGAAGCGGTTGTACGCCGGCGGGCGCATCACCGAAACCTCGTCGCGCACCCCTTCGAGCACCTCCAGCACGCTGCGGCCATCGCCGTGGCTGGCGTGCAGTTCGAAGTCGAACAGCGAGAACTCCAGCTGGCGCACCATCATCAGGCCCGACTGGAAGTTCTTCGCCGCCAGCATCTTCTCCAGCAGGTCCTGCGGCAGGGCAGCGCCACTTTCGTAATGACCGGAGATCAACGCCAGGCCTTCGGGCTCCCAGCACCAGTTCTCCATGAACTGGCTCGGCAGCTCGACCGCGTCCCAGGCCACGCCATTGATGCCGGATACCCCGGCATGCTCGATGCGGGTCAGCAGGTGATGCAGGCCGTGGCCAAACTCGTGGAACAGGGTGGTGACTTCATCGTGGGTCAGTAGTGCCGGCTTACCCGGGGCGGCCGGGGTGAAGTTGCACACCAGGTTGGCCACCGGGCTCTGCAGGCTGCCATCGGCCGTGCGGCGACGGTCGCGGGCGCCGTCCATCCAGGCACCGCCGCGCTTGTTGGCGCGGGCGTACAGGTCGAAGAAGAAGCGCCCCACGTGCTGGCCGTTTTCCTTGATCTCGAACAGGCGCACGTCCGGGTGCCAGGTATCGAAGCCTTTCACCTCGGCGATCTCGATGCCGTACAGGCGCTGCACGATGGTGAACAGGCCCGACAGCACCTTGTCGATCGGGAAGTAGGCACGCAGGGCTTCCTGCGACACGCTGTAACGCTGTTCGCGCAGCTTCTCGCCATAGAAACCGCTGTCCCAGCTCTGCAGGTCCGGGCAGCCCTGCTCGGCGGCGTAGGCCTTGAGCTGGGCCAGGTCCTGGGCGGCGAAGGGTTTGCTGCGCTTGGCCAGGTCACGCAGGAAGCTCAGCACCTGGTCGCTGGACTCGGCCATCTTGGTGGCCAGGCTCAGCTCGGCGAAGTTGGCATAACCCAGCAGCTCGGCCAGCTCCTGACGCAGGTCGAGGATCTCGCGCATCACCGGGCCGTTGTCGAACTGGCCGGCGTTGGGGCCCTGGTCCGAGGCACGGGTGCAGTAGGCCGCGTACAGTTCTTCGCGCAGGGCACGGTCGTGGGCGTAGGTCATCACGGCGTAGTAGCTGGGGAATTCCAGGCTGATCAGCCAGCCATCCAGGCCCTTGGCCTGCGCGGCGGCCGCCATCTGCGCCTTGGCCGATTCGGTCAGGCCGGCCAGTGCGGCCTCGTCGGTGACGTGCTTGGTCCAGGCCTGGGTGGCGTCGAGCAGCTGGTTGGAGAAACGGCTGCCCAGCTCCGAGAGCTTGCTCTGCACCTCGGCATATCGCTTCTGCTGGTCGGCCGGCAGGTCGATACCCGACAGGCGGAAGTCACGCAGGGCATGTTCGAGGATGGTTTTCTGCGCCACATCGAAGCCGGCGGCTTCGGGGCTGGCGATCAACGCTTCATAGGCCTGGAACAGCTCGCGGTTCTGGCCCATTTCGGTGGCGTAGGCGCTCAGGGCCGGCAGGCAGGCCTCGTAGGCCTCGCGCAGCTCGGCGCTGTTGCACACCGCGTTGAGGTGGCTGACCGGGCTCCAGGCGGCACCCAGTCGGTCGTTGAGTTCGTCCATGGCCAGCACCAGGCCGGCCCAGGTGGGGTTCTGGCCCTGGGTTTTCAGGATCGAGGCGATGGCGCTGCGGTTGTCGGCCAGGATCTGTTCGATCGCCGGCAGCACATGCTCGGCACGGATCGCCGAGAAGGGCGGCAGGTCATAAGACTGCAGAAGCGGGTTGTTCGCACTCACGGTTAAACACCTTGGCAGAAGAAACACCGCTCCATCTTAATTACAATCGACGCTGACCGCAGCTATCAGCCTTACAGAGAGACACTATTCATGGCCATCCGCAGCTTCCAGCAACACATTCCGCGTCTCGGCGCCCGCGCCTTCGTCGACCGCAGCGCAGTGGTGCTGGGTGATGTCGAGATCGGCGAGGACAGCTCGGTATGGCCTCTGACGGTGATCCGCGGCGACATGCACCGCATCCGCATCGGCGCGCGCACCAGCGTGCAGGACGCCAGCGTGCTGCACATCACCCATGCCGGGCCGTTCAATCCCGACGGCTACCCGCTGCTGATCGGCGATGACGTGACCATTGGTCACAAGGTCATGCTGCATGGCTGCACCCTGGGCAACCGCATTCTGGTCGGCATGGGCAGCACCATCATGGACGGCGCGGTGGTCGAGGACGAGGTGATCATCGGTGCCGGCAGCCTGGTACCGCCGGGCAAGACGCTGGAGAGCGGCTTCCTGTACGTGGGCAGCCCGGTGAAGCAGGCACGGGCGCTGACCGACAAGGAACGCGCGTTCTTCCCCTACAGCGCCGCCAACTACGTGAAGCTCAAGGACCTGCACCTGGCCGAAGGCTTCGACCAGCCCGAGTGAGTTATCCACAGCCCCCTTTTTTCGAGACTGTCATGCACCAGCAAACCATTCTGTTCGACCTCGACGGTACACTTACCGACCCCCGTGAAGGCATCACGCGCTCCATCCAGTACGCCCTCGCCAAGCTGGACATCGACGAGCCGGACCTGGCCCGCCTGGAACACTTCATCGGCCCGCCCTTGCTGCAGGCGTTCATGCAGTTCTACGGCTTCGACGAGGCCAAGGCATGGCAGGCGGTGAACTTCTACCGTGAGCGCTTCAAGGTCACCGGGTTGTACGAGAACCGCGTGTTCGAAGGCGTGAGCGAGCTGCTCGAAGGGCTGCAGGCGCAGGGGCGCACGCTGTACATCGCCACCTCCAAGCCCTGGGAGTTCGCCCGCGAGATTGCCCGGCACTTCGATTTTGCCCGGCATTTCAAGGTCATCTACGGCAGCGAGCTGGACGGTACGCGCACCAACAAGGTGGAGCTGATTGCGCACCTGCTGGCCGAAGAAAACCTGGACCCGGCGCAGACGCTGATGATCGGCGACCGCAAGCACGACCTGATCGGCGCGCGCAGCAACGGGCTGGAAGCAGTGGCGGTGGGCTACGGGTTTGGCAGCCGCGAGGAATTGACCGCAGAGCAGCCGGCTTATCATTTCGACACGCTGGGCGAGCTGCATCGGGCCTTCATGCGGTCCTGAAGGCCTTTTCGCCGGCAATGCCGGCTCCTACAGGGGGTGCGAAGCGTTGTAGGAGCCGGCCTTGCCGGCGGAGCTTTCCAGGGCCTGCTGGCGCTGCTCGAACGGCAACCGCCCCCAGGCCTCGACCCGCTGGTAGAACACCGCCCAATCTCCGCCAACCTCCCGGAACAACGCTGCAAACGCAGGCACCCACTGGTCATACAGCCCGAACGGCAGCAGCTTGGCGTTGTTCATCGGCGCGTTGATCCACGCGTCATAGCGCTTGTCGCCCTGCCACCTTGTATCGCGCAGCACCCGGTACTCGCTGCGCAGGCGCTCGAACTCGGCCTGCTTGCCCGCGCGCATCGCTGCCTCGTCCAGCGGCTGTGCATACAACGTCTTGAGCCGCTCGCGGCTGGCCAGCACCAGCCCCACGAACTCGTCACGCTGGCGCGCTCCACCCTGCGGCAAGGGCGCCAGCCCGCGGGCCGCGCGCCACTGGCGCGAACCTTCCTGCTCCACAAAGGTGGCAAACGACTCGTTGAACGCCGTGTCGTCCTTCACGTACACGCGCTGGTGCGCCAGTTCGTGGAAGATCACCGTGGCCAGGCGCTCGTCGCCCCAGCCCAGCATCGAACTGAGAATCGGGTCGTCGAACCAGCCCAGGGTCGAATAGGCCTCCACCCCGCCCACATACACATCCTGCCCCTGCGCCTTCTGCAACGCCGCCGCCCCGCGCGCCGCACCCTGGCTGTAGTAGCCGCGATAGGCCACGCAACCGGCGATGGGGAAGCAGTAGGTATGCGGTTCCAGCGAAAACTCCGGGGTGGCGAACACGTTCCACACCACGAACGGGCGCCCGATATCGGCGTACACCCGGTAGCTGCGGTTGTCCGGCAGCTTAAGGTGGCTGCTGGCAAAAGCGCGTGCCTGCTGCGCTTTCGCCAGGTGCTGGCGCAGGGCAGGGGGGGTGGCCGGGTCGGCCACCAGCACCGCCACCGGCTCGCGCGCGCGCAGCAGCTGCCATTGCCCGCTGGCCAGCTGGCTGTAGTAGCCGAGGCTGGTGCAACCGTTGAGCAGCCCGAGCAGCAGCACGGGAACCAACCCGCGGAAAACGCGGTCGAGTGCCCCGGGGCTTGAGCGCAACCAGAAAAAAATTCGAACCATGTGCAGGGATGTCTCGCTCAAGTGCTCATCGGCCCAAGACTATCCTGCCTGCCCGGAGTTTTGCCATGCGTACGATGCTTGCCGCCAGCGCTGTGCTGGCCCTGACCGGCTGCGCCGGCCTGCCCGCCGCCGACCCGAACCAGGCCTGGGTCGACCTCCAGCCCGCTGCCGACGACACCCTGCACGCGCTGGAGGTGGACGAGCGCAGCTGGGCCGACACCCGCTACTTCGAAGTCACGCCGGGCAGTCACGAGCTGACGGTGCGCTATCAGTTCGCGGTAGCGCCCGGCAATATCGGGCCGGTGGACGAACCACTGTGGCGCGATTGCCAGCTGAACGTGAAATTCAAGGATTTCAATGCCGGCCAGCGCTATCAGTTGCAGGCCGGCAGTATCGGCTTCAGGCCCTGGGCCAAGCTCTACGACGAGCAGCGCAAACTGGTCGGCACCGGTTTGCCTGCCGGATGCCAGCGTACCTGAACAGACTAATGGCGCTATGCTTGTAGCTTGTAGCCCGCCAGCGGAGATTGCCATGCGCCAGCCCATGATGCTGCTTGCCATCAGTACCTTGGGGGCCTGTGCCAGTCCCCTGCCACCGGTCGACAGCAAGCAGGCCTGGATCGACCTGTATACCGTCACGCCGGGCAAGGTGCTCATGGCCGACCGCCTGGATGGTCAGCGCCTGAACGACGGCCGTTTCTTCCAGGTCACGCCGGGCAAACATGAACTGGTGGTGCGCTTTGATTTCGAGGTGTATTCAGGCGGTTTCAGCACCGACCCCACCGAACGCACCTGCTACCTGAAGATTCGCTACGATGACTTCCAGGCCGGCCAGCGCTACCGCATCGAAGCCCGCGCCCCGGCCATGCAGCCCAGTGCCTATCTGTACGACGCGCAGCGCAAGCTGGTCGCCGAAGAACAGAACGACATCTTCTGCATCCCGTGACGGCTAGCGATCGTTTTTCTGGTAGATGATCTTCTTGGTGCCGTTCTCACAGCTGCCCACCACCATGTTCTGGTCATGGACTTCATCGTTGGTCACGATTTCCAGGGTGTAGGAAGAGACATTGTTGGCCTGGATCTTGGCTTCGATCTCGGCCTTGAGCTCGGCGCAGTCCTTGGGCGCGGCCAGCGCACTGGTGGCCAGCAACGAGGTCAGCACAGCGAATGCAATACGAGTCATCAGAACAGCTCCTTGTGGCGGCAGACCATCTGCCGACAGCCATTTGACCACAAGAAGCCGTGCGTCGTTCTGATCTGCGCCGGCGTCAGTCCACCAGGGTGGCGTCCAGGCTGATCTGGGCCTTGAGCACCTTGGATACCGGACATCCCGCCTTGGCCTTGTTGGCCAGCTCCTCGAATTTCGCCTTGTCGGCACCGGGCACCTTGGCCTTGAGGATCAGGTGCACGGCGGTGATGGCAAAACCATCGGGCTGCTTGTCCAGGGTCACTTCGGCGATGGTGTCGATACGCTCGGCGGTCAGGCCGGCTTCGCCGAGGATCATCGAAAAGGCCATGGAGAAGCAGCCTGCATGGGCAGCGCCGATCAGTTCTTCAGGGTTGGTACCAGGCTGGCCTTCGAACCGGGTGTTGAAGCCATAGGGGTTGGCCTTCAAGGCGCCACTCTCGGTGGAGAGCTGGCCCTTGCCGGTCTTCAGGTCGCCTTGCCAGATTGCCGATGCTGTCTTTTTTATCGAACTCATAAAGCCTCCTGAGTGCCTGAGAGCGCGGGGGATCGCGCCTGGCGTTCAATTCAGAGGGCGTCACCACGGGCAAGTTCAGCCCGATTGCAGGGGCAGGCATTGAATACCTGTGATCTGCCCATACAGAGTCAGAAAGGTCGCGGCATGCTGTCGGCCTAACCATTCAGGAGGCGTACACGCCATGACGCGACTCGCGGACATCAAATACTCCACCCTCGACCTGGTACCGGTACGCCAGGACAGCGGCCCGGCCCAGTCGCTGCGCAACTCGCTGGACCTGGCGCAACACGTGGAGAAATTCGGCTACAACCGCTTCTGGGTGGCCGAGCACCACAACATGGACGGCATTGCCAGCTCCGCCACCTCGGTGCTGCTGGGGTACCTGGCCGGTGGCACCTCGACGATCCGCGTGGGTGCAGGCGGGGTGATGCTGCCCAACCACGCGCCGCTGGTGATTGCCGAGCAGTTCGGCACCCTGGCCAGCCTGTACCCGGGCCGTATCGACCTGGGCCTGGGACGTGCGCCGGGCTCCGACCAGATGACCGCCCGCGCCCTGCGCCGCGAGCGCTCGGGCAGCGCCGACGACTTCCCGGACGATGTAGAGGAACTGGTGCGCTACCTGGGCCCGCGCACGCCCGACCAGAAAGTGATTGCCGTGCCGGGGTATGGCACCGAGGTGCCGATCTGGCTGTTGGGCTCGAGCCTGTTCAGTGCACAGCTGGCGGGGATGCGCGGCTTGCCGTATGCGTTTGCCTCGCACTTTGCGCCGCGCATGATGCATGAAGCGATCCGCGTGTACCGCAACCACTTCAAGCCCTCGACAGTGCTCGACAAGCCCTATGTGATGTTGGGTGTACCGCTGGTGGCGGCCGATACCGACGAGCAGGCCGAGTACCTGGCCACCTCGGTGTATCAGCGAATTCTGGCGTTGATGCGTGGGCAGAGCCTGGTGCAGCGCCCGCCCGTCGATAGCATGGACGGCCTGTGGCAGCCCCATGAGCGGGAGGCAGTGGGAAGTTTCCTGGGCCTGGCGATGGTGGGCGGGCCAGAGAAGATCCGCGCCAAACTGGACGTGCTGCTGGAGCAGACCGGTGCTGATGAGCTGATCTTTACCTGCGACCTGTACGAGCATGCGGACCGGATCCGGTCCTACGAGATTCTGTCTCAGGTCATCAAGGGCAACTGAAGGCCCTTTCGCCAGCAAGGCTGGCTCCTACGTAGGAGCCAGCCTTGCTGGCGAAAGACTCACCGATCAACCGCGCTTGTACACGATTTCCTTGGTACCGCCTTCACACGACCCCACCACCTTGCCATCGGTCGCAGCGCCCTTGTCGACGATCTCCAGCGAATAGTGCGGTACGCCATTGGCGTCGATCTTCGCGGCAATCTCGCTCTTCAATTCTTCACACGGCTTGCCCGCCGCCAGCGCAGTCCCGGCCAGGGTCATCAAGCCAAACGCCAATACCAACTTCTTCATCGATCGCATTCCTTGTTCAGATCAAAAAGGGTTCAGGGCCAGCCGGCCGCCATCAGCTGTTGGCGATACGGAAGCCCACCTTGATGGTTACCTGAAAATGCGCCGCCTTGCCATCCTTGATATGGCCCCGGGTCTCGGTCACTTCGAACCACTCCAGGTGCTTGATGCTCTTGGCCGCTTCGGCCAGGGCATTGTTGATCGCGTCCTCGATGCTGCTGGGCGAGGAGCCGACCAGTTCGACCTTCTTGTACGTGTGGTGATCAGACATGACTACTCTCCATCAATGGTGTGCATTGAGCCTAGCAGCGCCAGGCAGGTTTACCTGTGTGGGTAAAAACCTGGCAAAAGTTCGATTGCTCTGCACTTTCGCGGCACTGCGCAGTCCCATTCTTCACATGCCACTCAAACCCTGAAGGAGAGCCACCATGGCCAATAGCTCGCTACGTAAAGCCTCGTTGCAAAGCATGGAAGCGGAAATCGAAAGTCTCCTCAAATCCCTGGAAAACCTCAAAGACGATGCTTCGGACGAGTCGCGCAAGACCCTGAAGAGCCTCAAGGGCAATGCCGAAAATGCCCTGCGTCACTCGCGCAGCCTGCTCACCGATGCCTATGAAGAGGTCAAGACCAAGACCCGAGAAACCGGCATCGCCACCCGTGACTATGCCCAGCAACACCCCTGGACCACCGCCGGCGTGGCCGTGGGCGCACTGGGCCTGCTGGCCGCCTACCTGCTGTGCAAGCGCGGCGACTAAAGCGTCTGCCGCCCCAGTTCGGCGCGCAACCAGTGCGCCAGCTGCTCGGCGCGCCCGTCCGCGGCGCGCCGGGGCACCCACAGCGCCAATGACGCCCGCGTAGGACCAAAGCCCCACGGTGCCGCCAGCCTGCCGGCACGCAGGTCATCGGCCACCAGCGGCTGCGGGGCGATCGCCACCCCCAGGCCGGCCACAGCTGCCTCCAGCAAGTAATACAGATGCTCGAACCCTTGCCCGTAGCGCATTGCCTGCGGGTCGATGTGCTGTTGGCGGGCCCAGTCGGGCCAGGCCTGGGGCCGCGAGGTGGTGTGTAGCAGGGTTTCCCCCAGCAAGGCGCTGGCTGGCGCCTGACGCAGGCGGTCGAACCCTGGAAAGTGCGGGCTGAGCACCGGCCCGATGCATTCCTGTGCCAGCACGTGCACCTGCATGTCGGCCGGCCACGGCGGCTCGGCGAATACCAGCAGCGCATCCAGCCCCGGCCGGCGCGGGTCCAGGTCGCCTTCGCCCGCCGACAGGTGCAGACGCAGCTCTGGCAGGTCGGCCTGCAGGCGCCCAAGGCGCGGAATGAACCAGCGCGCCAGCAGGCTGCCTGAACAACCCAGCACAAACGGTGCGTCGGCGCGGTCCTGGCCCAGCTCGGCGCACACGCTGCGCAGGCGCTCGAAGGCGTCGCTGCTGGCGTCGCGCAGGCGCACACCTGCATCTGTGAGTTTAATGCCGCGCCCTTCCTTGACGAACAGGCTCACGCCCAGGTGCTCTTCAAGCACCTTCAACTGCCGGCTCACCGCACCGTGGGTCACGTGCAGTTGCTCGGCAGCCTGGCTGACGCTGTTGAGCCGGGCGGTGGCTTCAAAGGCCCGAAGGGCATTGAGCGGGGGCAGTTCTCTGGCCATTGACGTGTGAGTTTTCCTGACAGGTTGTGGCGATCTTATCGGTTTTCAGCGGCGCGTGTCGTGGGTAGAGTAGGCCCATTGCGACCTCATACCCACGCCCTGGAGCGACCCATGACCCAGACCAACTTCCGCAGCGGCCCCGATGCCAACGGCCTGTTTGGCGCATTCGGTGGCCGCTACGTGGCCGAAACCCTGATGCCGCTGGTGCTCGACCTGGCCCGCGAATACGAAGCGGCCAAGGCCGACCCCGAATTCAACGAGCAACTGGCGTACTTCCAGCGCGACTACATCGGCCGTCCTAACCCGCTGTACTTCGCCGAGCGCCTCACCGAACACTGCGGCGGGGCGAAGATCTTCTTCAAGCGCGAAGAGCTCAACCACACCGGCGCGCACAAGGTGAACAACTGCATCGGCCAGGTGCTGCTGGCCAAGCGCATGGGCAAGAAGCGCCTGATCGCCGAAACCGGCGCCGGCATGCACGGTGTGGCCACCGCCACCGTGGCCGCACGTTTCGGCCTGCCCTGCGTGATCTACATGGGCGCCACCGACATCGAGCGCCAGCAGGCCAACGTGTTCCGCATGAAGCTGCTGGGCGCCGAGATCGTGCCGGTCACCGCCGGCACCGGCACCCTCAAGGACGCCATGAACGAAGCGCTGCGCGACTGGGTGACCAACGTCGACGACACCTTCTACCTGATCGGCACCGTGGCCGGCCCGCACCCGTACCCGGCGATGGTGCGCGACTTCCAGTCGATCATCGGCAAGGAAACCCGCGAGCAGCTGCAGGCCAAGGAAGGACGCCTGCCCGACAGCCTGATCGCCTGCGTGGGTGGTGGCTCCAACGCCATGGGTCTGTTCCATGACTTCCTCGATGACGCCAGTGTGCAGATCATCGGCGTCGAGGCCGGCGGCCACGGGGTCGACACCGACAAGCACGCAGCGAGCCTCAACGGCGGCGTGCCCGGCGTGCTGCACGGCAACCGCACCTACCTGCTGCAGGACGCCGATGGCCAGATCACCGACGCCCACTCGATTTCCGCCGGCCTGGACTACCCCGGCATCGGCCCGGAGCACGCCTACCTGCACGAAGTGAAGCGCGTCGAGTACGTGAGCATCACCGACGACGAGGCGCTGGATGCGTTCCACGCCACCTGCCGTCTGGAAGGCATCATCCCGGCGCTGGAAACCTCCCACGCGCTGGCCGAAGCCATCAAGCGTGCGCCCACCCTGCCCAGGGACCACCTGATGGTGGTGTGCCTTTCGGGGCGTGGCGACAAGGACATGCAAACCGTAATGAGCCATATGGCCGCGCAGGAGAAGCAGGCATGAACCGTCTTGAACAACGTTTTGCCGACCTCAAGCGCGAGGGCCGCGCTGCCCTGGTGACCTTCGTGACCGCCGGTGACCCGGGCTACGACGCTTCGCTGGCGATCCTCAAGGGCCTGCCGGCTGCGGGTGCCGACGTGATCGAGCTGGGCATGCCGTTCACCGACCCGATGGCCGACGGCGTGGCCATCCAGCTGGCCACCCTGCGTGCGCTGGAGGCCGGGCAGACCCTGGCCAAAACCCTGCAGATGGTGCGCGAGTTCCGCACCGGCAATGCCACCACGCCGATCGTACTGATGGGTTACTACAACCCGATCCACCGCTTCGGCGTGGAGAAGTTCGTGGCCGAGGCCAGGGATGCGGGCGTGGACGGCCTGATCATCGTCGACCTGCCGCCGGAGCACGACGCCGAGCTGGCCACCCCGGCCCAGGCCGCGGGCATCGACTTCATCCGCCTGACCACCCCGACCACCGATGACGCGCGCCTGCCACGCGTGCTGGAGCGCAGTTCGGGCTTTGTGTACTACGTGTCGGTAGCCGGCGTGACCGGCGCAGGCTCGGCGACCAGCGATCAGGTAAGCGGCGCCATCGAGCGCCTGCGCCGCCACACCGACCTGCCGATCAGCGTGGGCTTCGGCATTCGCACGCCTGAACAGGCGGCAGCCATTGCGCGGCTGGCCGATGGTGTGGTCGTGGGTTCGGCGCTGGTGGACAAGGTGGCCAACGCCAGTACGGGCGAGCAGGCGGTAAGCGATGTGCTGGCGCTGTGTTCGGCGCTGGCCGAAGGTGTGCGCGGCGCGCGCAAAGGCTGATACCGCGTCGCCTCTTTCGCCGGCAAGGCCGGCTCCTACAGACACCGCAGTCCTGTAGGAGCCGGCCTTGCCGGCGAAAGCCTCACCGCCGCTTCAAGCCCCTTCGAACATCGAAAGATCCAGCGGCCGCACGGCCCCCATCCAGATCGCATGGTCCCGATGATCGGCCAACTCATCGCCGGTCAGCGGATGCAGAAACACCACCAGCCCCTTGCGGTACAACGCCAGCCACGGCAGCACCACGCCCACCATCTCCGGCCCGAATGCCAGCTGGCAGCTCCAGTCCGGGTGCGGCCCCACCGGTTTCTGATGCATGCGCCCCATGCTCACGCCAAACAGCGTGGCGGCTTCCTCGCACAGCGCCCGCGCCTGCTCCATCGTACCGGCGTCGTAATACACATGGGCGTGATACCCCTTTATCCGTTGCACGCTGCCTCCTGAATTCGACCGAACCCCCAGGTGCTCCCGCAGGTCCAAAGGCCATCAGGATACCCCCGGAGCGCTATCGTGAAAAACGCCGAAACACCTGTCTTCAAACTGATCCTGCTCGGCGGCCAGTGCACCCTGGGTGATGCGCTGGTAAGCGAACTGCTGCAGCGCCAGCACGAGGTGACCCTGATCCTCGACGACCTCAACCAGCCCCAGGCGCGCCCCGGCCTGCACGTCAAGAACGGCGGCCTGGCCAGCGCAGACCAGGCCGAACAGAGCATCGCCGGCGGCTCGGCCGTGGTGTGCCTGCTCGACGGCCTGGCGCCCGGCGACTTCTCGCGCCAGGGGCTGATGACCCAGGCCCTGCTCGCGGGCATGGCCCGCACGCCCCTGCGTCGCATCGTGCTGGTGGGCCAGTTTGGCGGCGGCGCGGCGCCGCTGGCGGAGTTGTTGCAGGCCGGTGGCCTGCGCTGGACGTTGGTCAACACGCCACTGAGCGAGCACCCGGACAGCCTGGCAGGCATCGCTGCGGGCATTGCCGACCTGCTGGACCTGAACCTGCATGTTGGCGAACAGGTGAATTTCATCGAGGCCCCCTGACTTGCACCGGGCCGCCATAGCCTGCACCCTGAGCCTTCACCGCACTGCATAGAGAGCTTCATGGCCTGGCTAGAGCGCCACCGTCTGTTTCCCTTTCTCGCCTCGTTGCCTCGGCAAACCCGTGCCAGCGTGCGGCGCGACCTGCTGGTGGGGCTCAGCGGGGCGATCCTGGCCCTGCCGCAGTCGATCGCCTATGCGCTGATCGCCGGCCTGCCCGCCGAGTACGGGCTGTACGCGGCCATCGTGCCGGTGCTGATCGCGTGCCTGTGGGGCTCGTCGTGGCACCTGATCTGCGGGCCCACCGCCGCCATCTCCATCGTGCTCTACGCCAGCATCAGCCCCGTGGCGGTGCCCGGCAGCGACGACTACATCCGCCTGATCCTGCTGCTGACCTTCCTGGCCGGGGTGTTCCAGTGGCTGCTGGGCATGCTGCGCTTCGGCGCGCTGGTGAATTTCGTCTCGCACTCGGTGGTGCTCGGCTTCACCCTCGGCGCTGCAGTGGTGATCGCCCTGGGCCAGGTGCCGAACCTGCTGGGGCTCGACCTCGCCAGCCAGGCCACCGCCCTCAGAACCCTGCAAGGCCTGCTGCAGCATGCCGGCGACATCGACTGGCCATCGCTGCTGGGGCTGGGCACCTTGCTGCTGGGGCTGTCGATCAAGCTCGCACGGCCGCGCTGGCCGGCGCTGTTGATCAGCCTTGCCGGCGCCAGCCTGCTGGTGTGGCTGTGGCCGGCACTGTTCGGCCATGTGGCGCTGGTGCCGGCGTTCATTGGCCGGCTGCCACCGCTGAGCCCGCTGCCGCTGCTGGACCTGGAGCTGATCCTGCGCCTGCTGCCCAGTGCCGTGGCGGTGGGCATGCTGGGGCTGGTCACCAGCCTGTCGATTGCGCGCTCGCTGTCGATCCGCTCCGAACAGCTGATCGACGCCAACCAGGAGATCCGCGCCCAGGGCCTGTCCAACCTGGGCGGTGCATGGTTCTCCGGCTACCTGTCGTCGGGCTCGTTCACCCGTTCCGGGCTCAGCTATGAGGCCGGGGCGCAGTCTCCGCTGGCGGGGGTGTTCTCGGCCCTGTGGGTGGCGCTGTTCGCCGTGGCGGGCGCCAGCCTGATCGCGCACATCCCGATCCCGGCGATGGCCGGCAGCATCCTGCTGATCTGCTGGGGGCTGGTGGATCACCGTGCGATTCGGGCGCTGTACCGGGTCAGCCGGCCGGAGTTTCTGGTGATGCTGCTGACCTGCGTCGCTACCTTGCTGCTGGAGCTGCAGACGGCGATTTATGCCGGGGTGCTGGCGTCGCTGTTCTTCTACCTCAAGCGCACTTCGCAGCCACGGGTACAGCAGTCGCGCGAAGGCGAGGCGGATGTGCTGCGGGTGTTCGGCTCGATCTTCTTCGGCGCCAGCCATTATCTGCAGGTGCGCCTGCAGCGGTGCCAGGCACCGGTGGTGGTGATCGATGCGCGGCAGATCAACTTCATCGATTACTCGGGGGTGGAGATGCTGCACCAGGAGGCGCGGCGGCTGCGCCGGCAGGGACGTCAGCTGGTGCTGCGGCGGGCGAGGGGGCAGGTGGTGGAGGAGTTGCAGAAGCTGGAAGGGGCGGCTGATTGCCCGGTCCAGTTTGAGGATTGAGTTGCGCCCTTCGCCGGCAAGGCCGGCGCCTACAGGGGCCGGCCTTGCCGGAGAAGGCAGCGCCGCGTTCTAGCCCCGCGCCAGCTGCCGGCGCAGCTCATCGAGCACCGGCCCGGTGTCCGGGCGCACCCCGCGCCAGATGAAGAACGCCTCCGCCGCCTGCTCAGCCAGCATTCCCAGCCCGTCCAGCACCTTGGCCGCCCCATGCTCGGTGGCCCAGCGACAGAACGGCGTGGGCTCCTTGGCGTACATCATGTCGTAGCACACGGTCACGCCCGGTTCGATCAGGCTCGCGGCAATCGGCGGCATCTCGCCGGCCAGGCTCGCCGAGGTGGCATTGATGATCAGGTCCACCGGCTCTTCCAGCCAGCTGAAGCCGCTGGCGGCCACCGGCCCCAGGTCGTCGAACTCGCGGGCCAGCTGCTCGGCCTTTTCTACCGTACGGTTGGCAATCACCAGCGACGCAGGCTCATGCGCCAGCAACGGCTCGAGCACCCCGCGCACCGCGCCGCCGGCCCCCAGCAGCAGGATGCGCTTGCCCTTGAGCTCGACCCCGGCATTCACCGTGAGGTCGCGCACCAGGCCGGCACCGTCGGTGTTGTCGCCCTGCAGGCTGCCGTCGGGCAGCCGGGTCAGCGTGTTCACCGCCCCGGCTCGCCAGGCGCGTGCGGTCAGGCCGTCACCCACCAGGCGGTAGGCTTCCTCCTTGAAGGGCACGGTGACGTTGGCGCCACTGCCCTGCTTGAAGAAGCCCAGCGCGCACATGCTGAAATCGTCCAGCGGCGCCAGCAGGGTGTTGTACTCCAGCTGCTGGCCGGTCTGGTCGGCGAACAGCCGGTGAATCAGCGGCGACTTGCTGTGGCCGATCGGGTTGCCGAATACAACGTACTGGTCCATGACGCGTTTCCTGAGTCCGCCCGGCGAATCGGGCACGTTATCCACAATGGGTTCAGTGAGCGGCCTTGTCCAGGCCCAGCCAGTCGCGGTCCTGCAGGAAGTACTCGGTCAGGCGTGCTTCTTCGCTGCCCGGCGCAGCCTTCCAGTCATAGCCCCAGCGCACCTGCGGCGGCAGCGACATCAGGATCGACTCGGTACGACCGCCCGATTGCAGGCCGAACAGGGTGCCACGGTCGTACACCAGGTTGAATTCCACGTAGCGCCCGCGGCGGAACTCCTGGAATTCACGCTGCTGGGCGGTGTACGGCTGCGCCTTGCGCCGTTGCACGATGGGCAGGTAGGCCTCGACGTAGGCATCGCCAATGGCGCGGATGAAGGCGAAGCAGGTGTCGAAGTCCCACTCGTTCAGGTCGTCGAAGAACAAGCCGCCGATGCCCCGCGGCTCGCCCCGGTGCTTGAGGTGGAAGTAGCGGTCGCACCAGGCCTTGTAGCGCGGGTACACATCGGCGCCGAACGGTGCGCAGGCCTGCTCGGCCACGCGGTGCCAGTGGATGCAGTCTTCTTCGTGGGCGTAGTAGGGCGTGAGGTCGAATCCGCCGCCGAACCACCATACCGCCTCTTCGCCTTCCTTCTCGGCAATGAAGAAGCGCACGTTGGCGTGGGAGGTCGGTACATGGGGGTTGTGCGGATGGATCACCAGCGACACCCCCAGCGCCTCGAAACCACGGCCAGCAAGTTCGGGGCGGTGCGCGCTGGCAGACGGCGGCAGGCCGCTGCCGAACACGTGCGAGAAGTTGACCCCGCCTTTTTCGATGACGTTGCCTTCGCCGATCACCCGCGTGCGCCCACCGCCACCGGCTTCGCGTACCCAGGCGTCCTCGACGAAGCGGGCGCCGCCGTCTTCGCTTTCCAGGGCGGCGCAAATCCGGTCTTGCAGGTCGAGCAGGTAGGCCTTCACGGCCTCGGTGCGGGTAGTCATCAGGTCACCTTGGAAACGGGCTAGGGCCGGGCCAGGCGGGGGCCGGCGCTGAATTCGGCGCGTAGCATACCACCGGCGGCAGGCCACCCGCAGTTGACGGCGATCAAGCAAAGGCGTCCGATAGGGGTTTTCCCGGATCCAGCAGGAGAGTGCAGATGGCCAAGCGTATCCAGTTCAGCCAGCATGGCGGCCCCGAGGTATTGACCCTGGTGGACTTCGAACCCGCCGCGCCCGGCCCGCAACAGGTCCGCGTGCGCAACCACGCCATTGGTCTGAACTTCATCGACACCTATTTCCGCAGCGGGCTGTACGCGCCGCCGGCACTGCCCTCGGGCCTGGGCACCGAAGCTGCCGGCGTGGTCGAGGCGGTGGGCGAGGGCGTGACGCGGATCAAGGTGGGCGATCGGGTGGCCTACGCTGGCGGTCCGCTGGGTGCCTACAGCGAGGTGCACACGCTGCCTGAAGCCAACCTGGTGAAGCTGCCCGAGAGCATCAGCTTCGAGCAGGCCGCCGCGGTGATGCTCAAGGGCCTGACCGTGCAGTACCTGCTGCGCCAGACCTACGCGCTGCAGGCCGGCCAGACGGTGCTGTTCCATGCCGCCGCCGGTGGGGTGGGTTCGCTGGCCTGCCAGTGGGCCAAGGCCCTGGGCGTGAAGCTGATCGGTACCGTGAGCTCGCCGGAGAAGGCGGCGCGGGCCAAGGCCCTGGGTGCATGGGAAACCATCGACTACAGCCGTGAAGACGTGGCGCAGCGCGTGCTGGAGCTGACCGGCGGCAAGAAGTGCCCGGTGGTGTACGACGGCGTGGGCCAGGACACCTGGCTGACCTCGCTGGACTGCCTGGCGCCGCGCGGGCTGATGGTGAGCTTCGGCAATGCGTCGGGCGCGGTGAGCGGAGTCAATCTGGGGATCCTGGCGCAGAAGGGCTCGCTGTATGTGACCCGGCCGACGCTGGCCAGCTATGCCAACAATGCCGAGAACACCCAGGCGATGGCCGACGAGCTGTTCGAAATGATCGCCAGCGGCAAGCTGGCTGTGGATATCCAGCAGCGCTATCCGCTGGCCGAGGCGGCCAAGGCTCAGGCAGAGCTGTCGGCGCGGCGGACGGTTGGGTCTACGGTACTGCTGCCCTGAATCGGCGCTGAATGCTTCGCCGGCAAGGCCCGCTCCTACAGACGTTGGCGCGCCTTTAGGAGCCGGCCTTGCCGGCGAATGGGGTCACCCCGCTCTGACGACCTGCCCCGTGGCCAGGTCGCGAATCACGCTCGGGTTGCGCCGCCCGCCCAGGCTGCCGCCCAGGATCACATCCAGCTGCCCGTGGAAGTACTGTTCCACACGCAGGCGCGAGCGCGCTGCCGGCCGGCCCTGCGGGTTGGCCGAGGTCGACACCAGCGGGCCCACCAGCGAACACAGGTCGCGCACCACCGGGTGGTCGCTGACCCGCAGCGCCACGGTGTCATGCACGCCGGTGATCCATTCCGGCAACATGCCCTGGTGCGGCACCAGCCAGGTATTGGGCCCCGGCCAGGTGCTGGCCATGCGGTCCAGCCACAGCTCGGGGAAGTCCTCGAACAAGAAGTCGAACTGGCGGATGTTGTCCGCAATCAGGATCAGCCCCTTGTTCACCGAGCGGGACTTGAGCGCCAGCAGGCGGTCCACCGCCTCCTCGTTCCACGGGTCACAGCCCAGGCCCCAGACCGCCTCGGTCGGATAGGCCAGTACCGCACCCGCCCGAATTTCCCGCGCGGCTTGTTGCACACGCCAACTGTTCACCATCGTTGTCACTCCGCGTTCAAAGGCTGGTACGCAGTGTACTTAGCCCGGCCGGGCAAACCAACGCCCCGCGTCACTGCACACACGCCCGTCCAGCTCCAGTTCGGTGAGCGTGGCCAGCACCTGGGGCAGGGCCTGACCGCTGGCCAGCGCCAGCGCCTCGGTGGTGTGCGGCGCCGCCAGCAGCAACCCCAGCAGCGGGTGCACCACCGGCTCGGGGGCGGCCGACGGAAGGTTCTGCCAGCCACGCAAACTTTCCAGAATCTGCTCTATGCTCTCCACCAGCATCGCGCCATCACGTATCAATTGATGGCAGCCCCTGGCCCCCGGATGGTAGATGGAGCCAGGAATCGCGTACACCTCGCGCCCCTGTTCGGCTGCCAGGCGCGCGGTGATCAGCGAACCGCTGGCCAGGCTGGCCTCCACCACCAGCACGCCGAGCGACAGCCCGCTGATGATGCGATTGCGCCGCGGGAAGTTGGCCGCCACCGGTCCGGCATCCAGCGGGAACTCCGAGACCACTGCGCTACCGCGCTCGGCCATGGCCTGCGCGAGGGCATGATGTCGCTGTGGATAAAGTTTTTGCAGGCCGGTGCCGAGCACGCCGATAGTGCGTCCGCCAGCATCCATTGCAGCCTGGTGAGCGGCACCGTCGACCCCCAGTGCCAGGCCGCTGGTAATCACGAAACCGGCCTGGGCCAGTTGCCTGGAAAACGCGGCCGCGGTGTCCAGGGCCGGGCGTGAAGCGCGCCGGCTGCCGACGATGGCCAGCTGCGGCTGCTCCAGAATCATCGGGTCGCCGGCAATGAACAGAAGGGGCGGGGCATCGCAAAGCTCGGCCAGCAAGCCAGGGTAGGTGGGGGCGTCCCACATCAGCAAATGCTGCCCGGGCCGCTCTAGCCAGGCCATTGCAGCCGCTGCGCCGGCGTAAGCCTCGGCACTGTGGCGGGCCGTTATGCTGGCCGGGCTGCGGCCCAGCGCCCGCCATTGTGTGGCGGGCGCATCAAGCGCGGCGGCCGCGCTGCCAAAGGCTTCCAGCAGCAGGCCAAAGCCCTTTGGCCCGATATCGGGAAGGCGGTGCAGGCGCAGACGTGCCTCGAGTTCAACCGGCGAGCACGCCGCAACAGGCGGGAGGGGCATCGGATCATCCTTGATCGAAGGCGGGTCAGCCACGCGTGAAAACCTGTGGATAACTCTGTTGATAATAGTTTGACAACTCGCCGCCCGGTGCGGGCCGCCAGTCGCCTTCAAAACCCTAGCCGACCTTGAGAAGGGTGCCGAACGCGCCGAATACCTTTATTATGTGCATTCATGTTTGCAACCCATCGCACAGTGCAGCTCATACGCTTATGGCCATCTTGAACATCCTCGAATTCCCGGACCCGCGCCTGCGCACCATCGCCAAACCGGTGACGGAAGTGGACGACAGCATCCGTCAGTTGATCGATGACATGTTTGAAACCATGTACGAAGCCCCTGGCATCGGCCTGGCCGCCACCCAGATCAACGTGCACAAGCGCGTGGTGGTCATGGACCTGAGCGAAGACCGCAGCGAACCGCGGGTCTTCATCAACCCCGAGCTGGAAATGCTCACCGACGACATGGACCAGTATCAGGAAGGCTGCCTGTCGGTACCCGGCTTCTACGAGAACGTCGACCGCCCGGTGAAGGTCAGGGTCAAGGCCCTGGATCGCGACGGCAAGCCCTTCGAACTGATCGCCGAAGGCCTGCTGGCCGTGTGCATCCAGCACGAATGCGACCACCTCAACGGCAAGCTGTTCGTCGACTACCTGTCGAACCTCAAGCGCGACCGCATCAAGAAGAAACTGGAAAAGCAGCACCGCCAGAACGCTTGATCCCTCATTCCAGAAGGCTTGCTCCGGCAAGCCTTTTTCTTTTTAAGCGAGAACTGCATGCGCATCGTCTTCGCGGGCACCCCCGAGTTTGCCGCCGAACACCTCAAGGCCCTGCTGGCCGGCCCCCATGAAATCGTCGCGGTCTACACCCAGCCAGACCGCCCGGCCGGCCGTGGCCAGAAGCTGATGCCCAGCCCGGTCAAGCAGCTGGCTGTGGATAACGCCATCCCGGTGCTGCAACCGCCGACGCTGCGCAGCCCCGAGGCGCAGGCCGAGCTGGCCGCACTCAAGCCCGACCTGATGGTGGTGGTGGCCTACGGCCTGATCCTGCCCCAGGCGGTGCTGGATATTCCGCGCCTGGGCTGCATCAACAGCCACGCCTCGTTGCTGCCACGCTGGCGCGGCGCCGCGCCGATCCAGCGCGCGGTGCAGGCCGGCGACGCCGAAAGCGGCGTGACGGTCATGCGCATGGAGGCCGGCCTGGACACCGGGCCGATGCTGCTCAAGGTCAGCACCCCGATCAGCGCCAGCGACACCGGCGGCAGCCTGCACGATCGCCTGGCCGAACTGGGCCCGCCCGCGGTGCTGCAGGCCATCGACGGCCTGGGCGCGGGCACCCTGCACGGCGAAGTGCAGGACGACGCCCTGGCCACGTATGCCCACAAGCTGAACAAGGACGAGGCGCGTCTGGACTGGTCGCGCCCCGCCAAGGAACTGGAGCGCCTGATCCGCGCCTTCAACCCGTGGCCGATCTGCCACAGCACCCTGGGCGGCGAAGCCCTCAAGGTGCTGGGTGCGCGCCTGGCCGATGGCAAGGGCGCGCCGGGCGAGATCCTGTCTGCCAGCAAGGACGGCCTGATCGTGGCCTGCGGCGAGCAGGCGCTGTGCCTGACCCGCCTGCAACTGCCCGGCGGCAAGGCGCTGAACTTCAGCGACCTGTACAACAGCCGCCGCGAAAAATTCGCCAGCGGCACGGTGCTGGGCCAATGAACCCGCGTCTGGCCGCCGCCCGCGCCCTGGCCGCCGTGCTCAGCGGCAAGGCCTCGCTCAACAGTTCGCTGCCCGCCCAGCTGGACAAGGTCGAGGCCCGCGATCGCGGCCTCACCCAGGACCTGGCCTTCGGTACCGCACGCTGGCAGCCACGCCTGTCGGCACTGGCCGAGCGCCTGCTGCAAAAGCCGTTCAAGGCCGCCGACAAGGATGTCGAGGCGTTGCTGCTGGTGGGCCTCTACCAGCTGCTGTACACCCGCGTGCCGGCCCACGCCGCCATCGGCGAAACGGTCGGGTGCGCCGACAAGCTGAAAAAGCCCTGGGCCAAGGCCCTGCTCAATGCCGTGCTGCGCCGCGCCCAGCGCGAGAGCAGCGAGATGCTTGCCAAACTCGAACGCGACCCGGTGGTGCGCACCGCGCACCCGCGCTGGCTGCAGAAGTCGCTCAAGGCGTTCTGGCCCGAGCAGTGGGAAGCCATCTGCGCCGCCAACAATGCCCACCCGCCGATGATCCTGCGGGTCAACCGCCGCCACCACAGCCGCGATGCCTACCTGGGCCTGCTGCGCGAAGCCGGCATCGATGCCGCGCCGTGCACGTACAGCCGTGACGGTATCCTGCTCGCCGAGGCCTGCGACGTGCGCGGTTTGCCGGGCTTCGAACAGGGCTGGATCAGCGTGCAGGACGAAGCCGCGCAGCTGGCCGCCGACCTGCTCGACCTGGCGCCCGGCCAGCGCGTGCTCGACGCCTGCTGCGCCCCCGGCGGCAAGACCTGCCACCTGCTCGAGGCGCATGCCGGGCTGGAGGCGGTGGTGGCCATCGACCTGGAAGCCAAGCGCCTGACCCGCGTGCGTGAAAACCTCGACCGCCTGGGCCTGGAGGCCCAGTTGATCGCCTGCGATGCCCGCGACACCGCCAGCTGGTGGGACGGCAAGACCTTCCAGCGCATCCTGCTGGACGCTCCCTGCTCGGCCACCGGTGTGATCCGTCGCCACCCGGACATCAAGCTGACCCGCCAGGCCGATGACATCGCTGCCCTGGCCAGCCTGCAGGGCGAGCTGCTCGACGCGCTGTGGCCAACCCTCGAAGTGGGCGGCATCCTGCTCTACGCCACCTGCTCGACCCTGCCGACCGAGAACACCGAAGTGATCGAGGCGTTCCTGGCCCGCACGCCGGGCGCGCGCGAGCTGGACCTGGCCACCGAGGCCGGCATCCGCCAGCCCCATGGCCGGCAGCTGCTGGCGCAGGAAGGCGGCCACGATGGCTTCTACTATGCCAAGCTGATCAAGATCGCCGCCGTTCGCGGACACTAACCAGCACAAGGGAGAGCGGATGAAGATCATCATCCTGGGCGCGGGGCAGGTCGGCGGCACGCTGGCCGAGCACCTGGCCAGCGAAGCCAACGACATCACCGTGGTCGACACCGATGGCGACCGCCTGCGCGATCTGGGCGATCGCCTCGACATCCGCACCGTGCAGGGCCGCGCCTCGCTGCCGACGGTGCTGCGCCAGGCCGGTGCGGATGATGCCGACATGCTGGTGGCGGTGACCAACAGCGACGAGACCAACATGGTCGCCTGCCAGGTGGCCTACACCCTGTTCCACACCCCGACCAAGATTGCCCGGGTTCGCGAGTCGGCCTACCTGACCCGCAGCGGCCTGTTCAACAACGAGGCGATCCCGGTCGACGTGCTGATCAGCCCCGAACAGGTGGTCACCCACTACATCAAGCGCCTGATCGAGCACCCCGGCGCCCTGCAGGTGATCGACTTCGCCGAGGGCAAGGTCCAGCTGGTGGCGGTCAAGGCCTACTACGGCGGCCCGCTGGTGGGCCAGCAGCTGCGCCAGATCCGCGAGCACATGCCCAACGTGGACACCCGCGTGGCGGCGATCTTCCGTCGCGACCGGCCGATCAAGCCACAGGGCGACACGGTGATCGAGGCCGACGACGAGGTGTTCTTCATCGCCGCCAAGAACCACATCCGCGCAGTGATGGGCGAGCTGCGCCGCATCGACGAAACCAACAAGCGCGTGGTGATCGCCGGCGGCGGGCAGATCGGCGAACGCCTGGCCGAGGCCATCGAGAGCCGCTACCAGGTCAAGATCATCGAGATGAACGCGGCCCGTTGCCGCTACCTGTCCGACACCCTCGACAGCACGGTGGTGCTGCAGGGCAGCGCCTCGGACCGCGACCTGATGCTGGAAGAGAACATCGCCGACGCCGACATCTTCCTGGCCCTGACCAACGATGACGAAGCCAACATCATGTCCTCGCTGCTGGCCAAGCGCCTGGGCGCGAAGAAGGTGATGACCATCATCAACAACCCGGCCTATGTCGACCTGGTGCAGGGCGGCGAGATCGACATCGCCATCAGCCCGCAGCAGGCCACCATCGGCACCTTGCTGGCCCACGTACGCCGCGGCGACATCGTCAGCGTGCACTCGCTGCGCCGTGGCGCGGCCGAAGCCATCGAGGCCATTGCCCACGGCGATTCGAAGTCGAGCAAGGTGATCGGCAAGGCCATCGAGGACATCGCGCTGCCGCCGGGCACCACCATCGGTGCGATCATCCGCGACGAGCAGGTGCTGATCGCCCACGACGACACGGTGATCGAGTCCGGCGACCACGTGATCCTGTTCGTTGTGGATAAAAAGTACATCCGCGACGTGGAGAAGCTGTTCCACGTGGGCCTGAGCTTCTTCTAGGGAGAAACCGGAATGCGCGAATCACTGGAAAAGATGCTGGCCAAGGGTGTGGATAACTCGCTGCTGCGCTTCGGCCTGGGCAAGGCCTGGCTGGATGAGGGCAACGGCGCAGAGGCCGCGCTGCACCTGCGCCGCTGCGTGGAGTTCGACCCCAAGTACTCGGCGGCGTGGAAGCTGCTGGGCAAGGCGTATCAGGTGCAGGGCGACGTGGCCGGCGCGCGCCAGGCCTGGACCGAAGGGCTGGCTGCAGCGCAGGCGCATGGGGACAAGCAGGCGGAGAAGGAGATGACGGTGTTTCTCAGGAAGCTCGACAAGGCCTGAGCGCGCGTCGCTTCATTCGCCGGCAAGGCCGGCTCCTACGCAAATCGCCTGTAGGAGCCGGCCTTGCCGGCGAAGGGGCGCTCAGTACCAGCGCGTCTCGCCCGGCGGGCGCTTCTTGAAGCGCTTCATGCTCCACATGTACTGGCTTGGATACGTGCGCACATAACGCTCCACCACCTTGCTCATGGCCGCCGCCGAGGTCTCCACGTCGGTGCTGTACATCGCATCCGGCGCCGCTTCCAGGATCACCTTGAAGCCCGAACCGTCCGGCAGGCGCAACGCATGCAGGAACACCCCCACCGCCTTGCCACCGGCCAGCATGTTCGGCACGAACTTGCTGGTCAGTGCCTTGGTGGCAAAGAACGGCACGAACACCCCCGCCGATTCCGCCGGCTCCGGGTCGGCCGGAATGCCCACCTGGCCGCCCTTGCGCACTTCCTTGATGATGCTGAGGATGCCTTCCTTGGTCGACGCCGCCACGCGGTTGCCCAGTTGCACGCGCTGTTCGCGCAGCAGGTCATCCACCGCCTTGAGCTTGGGCGGACGGTAGAAGATGATCGGCTTGCACTGGCTGCAATAGAAGTGGTTGAGCACTTCCCAGTTGCCCAGGTGGCTGGTGATGCCCACCACGCCCTTGCCCGACGCCAGTGCCTCGTGCAGCACCTCCAGGCCCTCGACCTCGCGCACCAGGTCGATGGAGCGCTGCGCCGGCCAGATCCACGCACAGGCGCTTTCGGTGAACGACTTGCCGATATCCATCAGCGTGCGGCCCACAAGGCGCTCGCGTCCGGCCGGGTCCATCTCGGGGAAACACTTGGCCAGGTTGATGCGCACCACGTTGCGCGAGCTGTTGGGCACCTTCCACATGATCCAGCCGATGGCCGCGCCAACCCGCTGCACCGCGCCCCAGGGCAACTTGGCAAACAATCGCAACGCCCCGACCATCAAGGCGCCCTTGAACTTATCCACAGGCAGGTTCCTCCTTCTGCAAGCCGCGCATTGTAACCGTCAGCGGCGCAGGGCGGCGTAACGATCGCAATCGGTGGTGTGATCCATGACCATGCCAGTGGCCTGCATGAAGGCATAGCAGATGGTCGGCCCGACAAAGGTGAAGCCGGCCTTCTTCAGGGCCTTGCTCATGGCCGTGGCCTCATCGGTCACCGCCGGCACCTCGTTGCGCTGGCTGAAATGATTGATTTTCGGCACCCCGCCGACGAACGACCAGAGCCACTGCGCCGGCTCGTCCAGCGCCAGCCAGGCCCTGGCGTTGCGCCGCGCGGCGTTGAGCTTGAGGCGGTTGCGGATGATGCCGGGGTCGAGCATGCGCTCCTCGATCTCGGCATCGGTCATCTGCGCCAGGCGCTGCGGGTCGAAGCCGAACAGCACCTCACGGTAGCGCTCGCGCTTCTTCAGCACCGTGATCCACGACAACCCGGCCTGAAAGCCTTCGAGCAGCAGCATTTCGAACAGCGCGCCGGGCTCGCGCTGGGGCGTGCCCCACTCGCTGTCGTGGTAGGCCTGGTACAACGGATCATCGGTACACCAAAAGCAGCGTGGCATAAGGCTCCAAGGGTAGAGGCGGGGGCGAATCGGGTTATACTCCCGCTCTTTATATTCGCAGCCCTGGAAAAGGTGAATTTCGTGAGCCAGCCTACGCCAGCCGTGCGTACCTTCCAAGACCTGATCCTCGCCCTGCAGCAGTACTGGGCCGAGCAAGGTTGTGTGGTACTTCAGCCCTACGATATGGAAGTAGGCGCCGGCACTTTTCATACCGCCACCTTCCTGCGCGCCATCGGCCCGGAAACCTGGAACGCCGCTTATGTGCAGCCCAGTCGTCGCCCGACTGACGGCCGCTACGGCGAAAACCCCAACCGCCTGCAGCACTACTATCAGTTCCAGGTGGTCCTGAAGCCGAACCCGGACAACTTCCAGGAACTGTACCTGGGCTCGCTCAAGCACGTGGGCCTGGACCCGCTGGTGCACGACATCCGCTTCGTCGAAGACAACTGGGAGTCGCCGACCCTGGGCGCCTGGGGCCTGGGCTGGGAAGTCTGGCTCAACGGTATGGAAGTGACCCAGTTCACCTACTTCCAGCAGGCCGGCGGCATCGAGTGCTACCCAGTCACCGGCGAGATCACCTACGGTCTGGAGCGCCTGGCCATGTACCTGCAGGGCGTGGACTCGGTCTACGACCTGGTATGGGCCGACGGCCCGTTCGGCAAGGTGACCTACGGCGACGTGTTCCACCAGAACGAGGTGGAGCAGTCCACCTACAACTTCGAGCACGCCAACGTCGACAAGCTGTTCGAACTGTTCGACTTCTACGAGAGCGAGGCCAAGCGCCTGATCGAACTGGACCAGCCGCTGCCGCTGCCAAGCTATGAAATGGTGCTCAAGGCCTCGCACACCTTCAACCTGCTGGATGCACGCCGCGCCATCTCGGTGACCGCGCGTCAGCAGTACATCCTGCGCGTGCGCACCCTGGCGCGTGCCGTGGCCCAGGCCTACCTGCTGGCCCGTGCCAAGCTGGGCTTCCCGATGGCGACCCCGGACCTGCGTGACGAAGTATTGGCCAAGCTGGAGGCTGCACAATGAGTGCTCAAGATTTCCTGGTAGAACTGGGCACCGAAGAGCTGCCACCCAAGGCCCTGAACACCCTGGCCGAAGCCTTCCTGGCCGGCATCGACAAGGGCCTGCAAGCGGCCGGCCTGAGCTTCGAGAGCAAGACCGTGTACGCCGCGCCACGTCGCCTGGCGGTGCTGATCACCGCCCTGGCCACCCAGCAGCCGGACCGCAGCGTCAACCTCGACGGCCCGCCACGCCAGGCCGCGTTCGACGCCGACGGCAACCCGACCCAGGCCGCCCTGGGTTTTGCCAAGAAGTGCGGCGTGGACCTCAGTGAAATCGACCAGAGCGGGCCGAAGCTGCGCTACAGCCAGAACATCGTCGGCAAGCCGACCGCCAGCCTGCTGCCGACCATCGTCGAAGACTCGCTCAACGACCTGCCGATTCCCAAGCGCATGCGCTGGGGTGCACGCAAGGAAGAGTTCGTGCGTCCGACCCAGTGGCTGGTGATGCTGCTCGGTGACCAGGTCATCGATTGCACCATCCTCGCCCAGAAGGCCGGCCGCGACTCGCGTGGCCACCGCTTCCACCACCCTGAAGCCGTGCGCATCACCTCGCCTGCCAACTACCTGGCCGACCTGCGCGCCGCCTATGTGCTGGCAGACGCCAACGAGCGCCGCGAGCTGATCAGCAAACGCACCGCCGAACTGGCCACCCTGCAGGAAGGCACCGCGATCGTGCCGCCGGCCCTGCTCGACGAAGTGACCGCGCTGGTCGAATGGCCGGTGCCGCTGGTGTGCTCGTTCGAGGAGCGTTTCCTCGAGGTGCCGCAGGAAGCCCTGATCACCACCATGCAGGACAACCAGAAGTACTTCTGCCTGCTGGACGTGGACGGCAAGCTGCTGCCGCGCTTCATCACCGTGGCCAACATCGAGAGCCGCGATCCGAAGCAGATCATCGAAGGCAACGAGAAGGTCGTGCGCCCGCGCCTGACCGACGCCGAGTTCTTCTTCAAGCAGGACAAGAAGCAGAAGCTCGAAAGCTTCAACGAGCGCCTGCAGAACGTGGTGTTCCAGGCACAGCTGGGCAGCGTGTTCGACAAGGCCGAGCGCGTGGCCAAGCTGGCTGCGTTCATTGCCCAGCGCATCGGCGGCGACGCCCAGCGCGCGGCGCGTGCCGGCCTGCTGTCCAAGTGCGACCTGGCCACCGAGATGGTTGGCGAGTTCCCTGAAATGCAGGGCGTTGCCGGCTACTACTACGCCCTCAACGACGGCGAGCCCGAAGACGTCGCCCTGGCCCTGAACGAGCAGTACATGCCGCGCGGTGCCGGTGCCGAACTGCCCTCGACCCTGACCGGTGCGGCCGTGGCCATCGCCGACAAGCTCGACACCCTGGTCGGCATCTTCGGCATCGGCATGCTGCCAACCGGCAGCAAGGACCCCTATGCCCTGCGCCGCGCCGCCCTGGGCGTGCTGCGTATCCTGATCGAGAAGCAGCTGGACCTGGACCTGAACGAGGCGGTGAACGTCGCCGTCGCCCAGTTCGGTGCCAAGGTCAAGGCTGCCGGCCTGAGCGAGCAGGTGCTGGAATTCGTCTTCGACCGCCTGCGTGCGCGTTACGAAGATGAAGGCATCGACGTGGCCACCTACCTCTCGGTACGTGCGCTCAAGCCAGGCTCGGCACTGGACTTCGACCAGCGCGTGCAAGCCGTGCAGGCGTTCCGCAAGCTGCCGGAAGCCGCAGCCCTGGCTGCGGTGAACAAGCGTGTGTCCAACCTGCTGAGCAAGGCCGAAGGTTCGGTGGCTACCTCGGTAGAGCCCAAGTACTTCGACAACGCCAACGAGTTCTCGCTGTACTCGGCCATTCAACAGGCCGATCAGGCGGTACAACCGATGGCCGCTGCGCGTCAGTACAGCGAGTCGCTGGCGCGCCTGGCCGCGCTGCGCGAGCCGGTGGATGCGTTCTTCGAGGCGGTGATGGTCAACGCCGACGACGCCAACGTGCGAGCCAACCGTTATGCCCTGCTCAGCCGCCTGCGCGGCCTGTTCCTGGGCGTGGCCGACATCTCGCTGCTGGGGTAGGACGTGAAGCTGCTGATTCTCGATCGGGACGGGGTGATCAACCAGGACTCCGACGCCTACATCAAGTCGCTGGACGAGTGGATTCCCATCCCGGGTTCGATCGAGGCCATTGCGCAGCTGAGCAAGGCCGGCTGGACGGTGGCGGTGGCCACCAACCAGTCGGGCATCGCCCGTGGCTATTACAGCCTGGCCACCCTCCACGCCATGCACGCGCGCCTGTGCGAGCTGGTGGCGGAGCAGGGCGGCGAGGTGGGCCTGATCGTCTATTGCCCGCATGGCCCGGACGACGGCTGCGATTGCCGCAAGCCCAGGCCGGGCATGCTGCGCACCATTGCCAACCATTACGCGGTCGACCTGGCCGGGGTGTGGTTCGTGGGTGACAGCAAGGGTGACCTGGAAGCCGCGCGCGCCGTCGATGCACAACCGGTTCTGGTAATGACCGGCAAAGGCGAGCAGACCCTGAGCAAGGGCGTGCCCGAGGCAACGCTGATTTTCGATGACCTGGCGTCGATCGCCAGTGCACTTATCCACACACAGGCGGGTTAGCCCGCAACGGTACATTCCGCTATGTCGATCCTGCAGGCGATCAGAATTTTTCTTTTTTACCTGCTGCTGGGTACCAGCTCGTTGCTGTGGTGCACCCTGAGCTTCTTTATCGCGCCGTTCCTTTCGTTCCGCGCCCGTTACCGCTTCATCAATGTGTACTGGTGCCGTTTTGCGCTGGTGCTGGTGCGTGTTTTCCTGAACATTCGGGTGAACGTCACCGGGGCCGAGAACATTCCGGCGCAACCCTGCGTGATCCTCTCCAATCACCAGAGCACCTGGGAGACGTTTTTCCTCTCCGCCTATTTCCAGCCCTTGAGCCAGGTGCTCAAGCGCGAACTGCTGTACGTGCCGTTCTTCGGCTGGGCCATGGCCATGCTGCGGCCCATCGCCATCGACCGCGACAACCCCAAGGCTGCGCTCAAGCAGGTGGCCACCGAAGGCGACAAGCTGCTCAAGGACGGTGTGTGGGTGCTGATCTTCCCGGAGGGTACCCGCGTGCCGTTCGGCAAGATCGGCAAGTTCTCCCGTGGCGGTACCGCGCTGGCGGTTAATGCCAACCTGCCGGTGCTGCCGATCGCGCACAACGCCGGCAAGTACTGGCCCAAGGAAGGCTGGGGCAAGCGCGCCGGCACCATCGAGGTGGTGATCGGCGAGCCTATGTATGCCGAAGGCACCGGGCCACGCGCCATCGCAGCGCTCAACGACCGTGCGGCGGCATGGAACGAGCAGACCCAGCGCGACCTCGGTTCGCTGCCGGCGCACGCCCCAGACGACGCCCAGCCGGTGACCTGACCGTTCTGTGGATAACGTGTGTACAGTATTTGGATTTCTTTCAGAAAAATTCGCTAACCTTATGATTTAACTTCTTATTTCTCTGTATGACTGTTTTGCGAAAATCGTGCATAAGTTTTTTCGCGCGATAAAAAAACCGGCTTTTAGGCCGGTTTTTTTGTGGATTACTTAAGGCCCTTTCACACCTTGTCCAGGTCCACCTTGTTGGTCTCCTTCAGGCAGAAGATCCCCACCACCAGGCTCACCCCGGTAATCAGCACCGGGTACCACAGCCCGTAGAAGATATCCCCGGTATACACCACCAGCGCGAACGATACCGTCGGCAGGAAGCCGCCGAACCAGCCATTGCCGATGTGATACGGCAGCGACATCGAGGTGTAGCGGATGCGCGTGGGGAACAGCTCCACCATCACCGCCGCCAGCGGACCATAGGTCATGGTCGCGATCAGGATCATCACCACGATCAGCAGCACCACCATCGGCTGGTTCACGTTGGCCGGGTCTGCCTTGGCCGGGTAGCCAGCCTTTTCGATGGCCGCACGCATGGCCGCTTCGTCGAAGCCGTCGATACGCTGCTCGCCGATGGTCACCACCACCTCGGTGCCGGCAGGCACCGATTGCGAGCTGTACGGCAGGCCCTGCTTGACCAGGAAGGTCTTGACCTTGTCGCAGGTGCTGTCGAAACGTGCCTTGCCCACCGGGTCGAACTGGAAGGTGCAGCCCTGCGGATCGGCCATCACCACGATCGGCGCCTGGCGGCTGGCCGCGTCGATCTGCGGGTTGGCGTAGTGGCTCAGGCCCTTGAACAGCGGGAAGTACAGCACGGTGGCCAGCAGCAGGCCGAGCATCAGGATCGGCTTGCGCCCGATCCGGTCCGACAGCCAGCCGAAGAACACGAAGAACGGCGCGCCGATCACCACGCTGATGATCAGCAGGGTATTGGCCTGGGCCGGGTCCATCTTGAGCATCTGGGTCATGAAGAACAGCACATAGAACTGCGCGGTGTAGAAGGTCACCGCCTGGCCGGCGTTGATGCTGAACAGTGCGGTGAGCACGATCTTGAGGTTGGCCCACGAGCCGAACGACTCACGAATCGGCGACTTGCTGGTCTTGCCCTGGGCCTTCATTTTCACGAAGGCCGGCGACTCGTGCATGCTCATGCGGATCCAGGTGGAGATACCCAGCAGCACGATCGACAGCAAAAACGGCAGGCGCCAGCCCCATACCTCGAACTGGTCGCCCGTGAGGTAACGGCTGCCCAGCACCACCAGCAGCGAAAGCAGCAGGCCGAGGGTAGCGGTGGACTGGATGAACCCGGTGTGAAAGCCGCGCTTGCCGGGCGGCGCGTGCTCGGCCACATAGGTGGCCGCGCCGCCGTACTCGCCACCCAGGGCCAGGCCCTGGAGCATGCGCAGCACCACCAGGATGATCGGCGCGGCAATGCCGATGCTGGCGTAGTTGGGCAGCAGGCCCACCGCAAAGGTCGACAGGCCCATCAGCACGATGGTGACCAGGAAGGTGTACTTGCGCCCGATCATGTCGCCCAGGCGCCCGAACACCAGAGCGCCAAAGGGCCGTACCAGGAACCCGGCAGAGAACGCCATCAGCGCGAAGATGAATGCCGTGGTGTCGTTGACCCCGGCGAAGAACTGCTTGCTGATGACGACCGCCAGCGCCCCATAGAGAAAAAAGTCATACCACTCGAAAACCGTCCCGAGGGATGACGCGAAAATGATCTTGCGTTCTTCGCGGCGGCTGTTGCCCGCGGCTGCAGCGCCCTGCTGTTGAAGAGTGTCCGACATCGTGCTGTCCTCGGCCCTTGCGGGCACAGTGATTCTTGTTGTTGTTCCACTGTCGTCGCCGGCCGACCGCTGCCGACGTCACTACACGCCGCCCTCAGGGCGTCGCTAACGCGGTCTTGCCACTGCTGTTGCTGGCTGCGGGTGCGGCCTTAAGAATCAGTTGCGCGGCCTTCTCGCCGATCATCAAGGTGGGTGAACAGGTATTGCCAGAGGTGATCTGCGGCATGATCGAGGCATCGGCGATGCGCAACCCCGCCACGCCATGCACGCGCAGTTGCGCGTCCACCACATCCAGCGGGCCGTTGCCCATGCGGCAGGTACCTACCGGGTGGAAAATGGTGGTGCCGATCTGCCCGGCAGCCTGCTGCAACTGCTCCTCGGTATCGAGTGCTGCGCCTGGCAGGTATTCGACCGGTGCAAAAGCGGCGAGGGCAGGGGCCTGCACGATCTGTCGGGTAAGGCGGATGGCCTGGGCGGCGACGCGCAGGTCTTCAGGCTCGCTGAGGTAGTTGGGGTCGATGACCGGTGCATCGCCCGGGTTGGCCGAGCGGATATCCACACGCCCGCGGCTGAGCGGGCGCAGGTTGCACACCGAGGCGGTAAATGCGGCAAAGCGGTGCAGCGGCTCGCCGAAGCGGTCCAGCGACAGGGGCTGCACGTGGTACTGCAGGTTGGGCGTGGGCTGCTCGGGGTGAGAGCGCACGAACGCCCCCAGCTGGCTCGGCGCCATGGCCAACGGGCCGCTGCGGTCATACAGATAGCGCAGGCCCATGCCCAGCTTGCCCCAGTGGGTGTTGGCCACCTGGTTGAGGGTGCGCACGTTGCTGACCTTGTAGATCAGGCGCAGTTGCAGGTGATCCTGCAGGTTGCCGCCCACGCCGGGCAATTCGTGCAATACCGGGATGCCTAGGCGTTCCAGCAATGGCCGCGGGCCGATGCCGGAGCGTTGAAGAATGCCCGGCGAACCCACCGCCCCGGCACACAGGATGATTTCGCGGCGGGCCTGGTAACGCTGTTCGCTGCCCTGCCAGCGCGCCTGAACGGCCGAAGCGCGACCATTGTCGAGCAGCACCTTGTCCACCTCGACGCCGGTCAGCACCGTCAGGTTGGGGCGGTGGCGCACGGGGCGCAGGAATGCCTTGGCCGCATTCCAGCGCACGCCGCTGCGCTGGTTGACCTGAAAGTATCCACAGCCCTGGTTATCCCCACCGTTGAAGTCGTCAATGCTGGCGATGCCGCTCTGGGCTGCCGCCTCGCGAAACGCATCGAGGATCGCCCACGAATAGCGCTGGCGTTCGACCCGCCATTCGCCAGCGTTGCCGTGCAGCTCGCTGGCGCCGCCAAAATGGTTTTCGCTGGCCTTGAACAGTGGCAGCACGTCATTCCAGGCCCACCCGGGATTGCCCTGTTCGGCCCAGTGATCGTAGTCGCGGGCCTGACCGCGCATGTAGATCATGCCGTTGATCGAGGAACACCCGCCCAGCACCTTGCCCCGTGGGTAGCCCAGGCTGCGACCGTCGAGCCCCGGTTGCGCTTCGGTCTTGAAGCACCAGTCGGTACGCGGGTTGCCAATGCAATAGAGGTAGCCCACCGGAATGTGGATCCAGGGGTAGTTGTCGCGACCGCCGGCTTCGAGCAGCAGCACGCGGCAGCCAGGGTCGGCAGACAGCCGATTGGCCAGTAGACAGCCGGCAGGGCCGGCACCGACTACCACGTAGTCGTAGGAATGATCGGCTGGTGCCATGAAGACCTCGCGCCTGATTTTTATTCTTGTCCAGGCCAGTGTTATTGATTATTTTCGAGTTGAACACGTTAGATTTCACGCAACGGCTGTGCGTTTTAGAACAACGCAAGTGAACCTCTGATTCACAAGGAAAAGCATGTTCGACTGGAATGACCTGCGGTTTTTTCTCGAGTTGCAGCGTAGCGGCCGCCTGCTGACCGCCGCCAAGCGCCTCAACACCACCCATAGCACCGTGGCCCGGCATATCGAGAGCATCGAGAGCAGCCTGGGCACGGCACTGTTCGTGCAGCACGCCCAGGGCTATGAACTGACCCCGGCCGGGCAGGCCCTGCTCAAGCACGCCGAAGCCATGGAGAACGTCGCCTTGCTGGCGCAGGAGGAGATCACCCAGGCCATCACGCCGCTGGGCAAGATTCGCCTGGGGGTGACCGAGGGCATCGGCATCATGTTCTTCACCCCGCGCATGGGCAGCCTGTTCGAACGCTACCCGGGGCTGGAGGTGGAGCTGGTCGCAGTGCCGCGCTTTGTCAGCATCATCAACCGCGAGGCAGAGATCAGCATTCACCTGGAACGCCCGCATGCCGACCTGTTGATCACGCGAAAACTCACCGATTACCGCCTGGCGCTGTATGCCAGCCCCGAGTACCTGGCCAGGGCTGCGCCGCTCAACAGCCGCGAAGACCTGGCCCGGCACAGCTGGATCGGCTACGTGGACGACCTGCTGTTCAGCCAGCAGTTGCTGTTTCTCAACAGCTTCTGCCGCGCACCGAACGTGGTGTTTCGCAGCACCAGCGTGATCGCCCAGCAGCATGCGGCGCGTGCCGGGCTGGGCATCGCGGTACTGCCCAACTACATGGCCCGCCACGACCCGCACCTGGTGCGCGTGCTGCCCAGCGAAACCATCCAGCGCAGCTACTGGATCAGCACCCGGCGCGAACTGCACAAGTCGGTGCGCCTGCGGGTAGTGTGGGACTACCTGCTGGCGCTGTGCGCCGACGAGCAGGGCGAACTGCTCGCCGAGTGAGCGGCGTTCAGCGCGCCAGGGTGTTGACCGCCAGCAACAGGGCAGCCGCTATCCCCACCAGCGCAAAGCCCTGTTGCAGACGCGGCCCGGCCAGGCGGTGGGCGAACTGGCGCGCAACCACCAGGCCCGCCACCGCACCGCCGGCAAACGGCACGCCGACACCCCAGTGCATCACCCCGCTGAGGCTGGCGCTCAACACGCTGCCCAGCGACACCAGGGCGATCACCGCCAGCGACGTGGCGACGATGCTTTTCATCTCAAGGTTGGTGTAGCGCCCCAGGGCAGGCACGATCACAAACCCGCCACCGACCCCGAGCAGGCCGGACAGCAGGCCGCTGAGCAATCCGGTGAAGGCCAATGCGCGGGCGCAGGGCAGGGTCCAGCGCAAGCGCCCCTGCAACGGGTTGAGCACACAGGGCTGCAGGGCACGATCCGCACAGGGCGGCTCGCCCCGCAGCTCGCGCCGGGCCTTGCGCAGCATGCGTGCGCAGGCATACACCAGCACCACGCTGAACCCCAGCGCCAGCGGTGCGTTGGGCAGGCGATGCGCCAGCAGCAGGCCGAAGGGGGTGGCGCACATGCCGATCAGCGCGACGAACAGCGCGGCCCGGTAGCGCACCAGCCCCTGACGCAGCCCCAGCACCGCACCTACACCTGCCGCCAGTCCCACCGCCAGCAGGCCGACCGGGGCCGCCTCGACCATGCTCAGGCCCAGGCCGAACACCAGCAGCGGCACCGCAAGAATGCCGCCACCGGCGCCCGTCAGGGCCAGGATGATGCCAATGAGGGCGCCCAGACCGGCGCCGACCAGTTCATGCTCTGTCACTGGCGCGCCTCACGCAGTCGCGCAACTGGCTTGGCCAGCCATTCGCGCCCCTTGAGCATGCAGCGCCAGTACAGCGGCGGCAGTATCCGCGCCTTGAGCAGCCAGGCCAGGCGCGTGGGCCTGCGCCCGTCGAGCAACCAGCGCGGAAAGCTTGGTGCCAGCTTGCCGCCGTAGGTGAACTCGGCCAGCACGATCTTGCCGCGCTCCACCGTCAGCGGGCACGACCCGTAGCCGTCGTACTCGGCCAGACGCGACAGGCGCCCCAGTGCCACCAGCACGTTGTTGGCCACCACCGGCGCCTGCTTGCGGGCAGCGGCGGCCGTCTTGGCATTGCTGGTGTTGATCACATCGCCCAGGCCATGGATGTTGCCGTAGCGCGCATGGCGCAGGGTGGCCGGGTCGACCTCGAGCCAACCGGCCGCATCAGCCAGCGGGCTGTTGCGGATGAAGTCCGGCGAAACCTGCGGCGGTACCACATGCAGCATGTCGAATGCCTGCACCACGGTTTCGCTGCTGCCGTCGGGCAGGGTGCGCAGAAAGGTCGCGCGCTTGCCCGGCCCGTCCACCGCCACCAGCCGGTGTGAATAGTTGAGGTCCACGCCGTAACGGTCGATGTATTCCATCAGCGCCGGCACATAGTCGGCGACACCGAACAGCACGTTGCCGGCGTTGAAGAACTGCGCCTGGATCGCCCCCAGGCGCCCGCTGCGCAGCCAGTGGTCGCACGACAGGTACAGGGCTTTTTGTGGGGCACCGGCGCACTTGATCGGCATCGGTGGCTGGGTGAACACGGCGCGGCCTTCCTTCAGGCCCTGCACCAGCTGCCAGGTGTAGGGTGCCAGGTCGTAGCGGTAATTGGAGGTCACGCCGTTCTGGCCGAGGGTCTCGAGTAGCCCGTCGATGGCGTCCCAGGCCAACCGCAGCCCGGGGCATACCACCAGCTGTTCGTAACTCACCAGGCGCCCGTCATCCAGGCTGACGGTCTGCGCCTGCGGGTCGAACTGTTGCACGGCGGCCTTGATCCACCTGACCGCCGCCGGCACGGTCGAGGCCAGGGTGCGGGCGGTGGACGCTGCACGGAACACGCCCGCGCCGACCATGGTCCAGCCAGGTTGATAGTAGTGAACGTCGGCGGGGTCGATGATCGCGATATCCAGCGAGGCATCACGCGCCAGCAGGCTGGAGGCGGTGGCGATTCCGGCGGCACCGGCGCCGACGATCAGCACCTTGTGGTGGCTGACCTCGCGGGCAGCGGCAGAGGAGGGGGCAGGCATGGCAGTACGTCCTTTAATAATAATTCTGGTGCAGCAGGTTCAGAGCTTGTTGAGCGGGATCTTCAGGTAGCGCACACCGTTGTCTTCCGGCTCGGGCAACTGGCCGCTGCGCATGTTCACCTGCACCGAGGGCAGGATCAGTTGCGGCATGTCGAGGGTGGCATCACGGGCTTCGCGCATGGCCACGAAGCAGTCCTCGCTGATGCCGTCGCGAATGTGAATGTTGCTGGCGCGCTGTTCGCCCACCGTGGTCATGTAGCGCAACGCACGGCCTCCGGGCAGGTAGTCGTGGCACATGAACAGGCGGGTGGCATCCGGCAGGGCCAGGATGCGCTGGATCGAGCGGTACAGGGTGCGCGCATCGGCCCCGGGGAAGTCGCAGCGGGCCGTGCCGTAATCCGGCATGAACAAGGTGTCGCCGACGAACGCGACGCACTCGTCACCGGCCTGTACCAGGTAGGTCATGCAGGCCGGGGTATGCCCCGGGGTGTGCAAGGCGCGCAGCTTGAGCGTGCCAAGGGCGAGCTCGCCGTTGTCGTCCAGCAGCACATCGAACTGGCTGCCATCACGGGCAAAGCCGGGTTCGGCATTGAACAGCGTGCCGAACACCTTCTGCACCTGGGTGATGCGGCTGCCGATGGCCACCTGGCCTCCCAGCGCCTGCTTGAGATAGGCGGCAGCAGAGAGGTGGTCGGCGTGCACATGGGTCTCGAGTATCCACTGCACCTGACCACCCAGCTCGCGTACCCGTGCGATCAGCTTGTCGGCCGAGGCGGTATCGGTACGCCCGGCCTTGGGGTCATAGTCCAGCACGCTGTCGATCAGGGCGCAGTGCGCGCTGGCCTGGTCCATGACCAGGTAGCTGATGGTCGAGGTCGCGCTGTCGAACAGCGCTTCTACATACAGGTTACCGCCGATGATCATTACCGCTCTCCAGAGAAATCCGCTGATGCCTGCCGGCCAGCCGTGCAGGCATTCGACCAACAGTCATCAAGATATGTGCCAGCGCAGATTCACGCCTGCCCCCGGCCAGCACGCCCGATTTACCTGAGTCTGGACCCTCTGGCCGAAACTGCCTGCCACGGTTCTGTCAGCTGGTTGGCAGAGGCTGGCAGTTTTTGGCAGTGGGCGTGGCGTTCGGTTAAGCTGCGGGCCTGCCTTGCCCCTGGTGCCGTCATGCCCATGAACCCCGACACACCCGCCAGCCCCGCCCTGCAGGCGCTGGTGTCCTACCTCGAACACGAACCTCAGCCGAGCATCGTGCTCGACCTGCAGTACAACATTCTTGCCGCCAACACCGCGTACCTGCATCAATTCGGGGTGGTGGGCGCCGCGCCGATCGGCCAGAAGTGCCACCACGTCTCGCACCACTACGCGGTGCCGTGCGACCAGGCGGGCGAGCACTGCCCGATGCGCAAGGCCAGGCACAGCCGCACCCCCGAGCGGGTGCTGCATGTGCATCACACCCCGCGCGGGCCGGAGCATGTGGACGTGGAGTTGCGCCCGATCCTGGACGAGCAGGGTGAAGTGATCGCCTTTGTCGAACGCCTGACCAGCATCGCCGTGGCGTCGGCACAGCCGCAGCAGTTCGGTCTGGTAGGGCGTTCGGCGGCCTTCCAGGAGGCCCTTGCCGGTGTCCAGCGGGCCGCGCCGGCGCAGATACCGGTGCTGCTGCAAGGGGAGTCCGGTACCGGCAAGGAGCTGTTCGCCCGCGCCCTGCATGCCAGCAGCCCGCGTGCCAGCGGTCCGTTGGTGGTGGTGGACTGCACGGGGCTGACCGAGACGTTGCTGGAGAGCGAGCTGTTCGGCTACGAGAAGGGCGCATTCACCGGTGCCAACCAGCGCAAGATCGGCCTGGCCGAAGCCGCCCATGGCGGCACCCTGTTTCTCGACGAGATCGGTGAGGTGCCGCTGGCGATGCAGGTCAAGCTGCTGCGCCTGATCGAGTCGGGCAGCTTTCGCCCGGTGGGCAGCCTGCGCACGGTGCATTCGGATTTCCGCCTGATCTCGGCCACCCACAAGCCCCTCAAGGAAATGGCCACCGCCGGCAGCTTTCGCGAAGACCTCTACTACCGTATCAGCGGCTTCCCGATCCGCCTGCCTTCACTGCGCGAGCGCTTCGAAGACCTGCCCCTGCTGATCGAGACCCTGCTGCAGCGCCTGGCCGGGTCCGCTGCGCCGCGGGTCGACGAGGAGGCCATGACCTTGCTGGGGCTGTACCGCTACCCCGGCAACATCCGCGAGCTGCGCAACATTCTGGAGCGGGCGAGGTTGTTCAGCGACGACGGCATCATCCGCGCCGAGCACCTGCCCACGGAGCTGAGAGCCGACTCGCCCGTCAGTGCCCCACGCCGCTCGAATACCCGATTGCGCGACATCGCCCAGGCGCTGGACAGCTTCGAAGGATCGCGCAGCGAGCTTGCCCGCCACCTGGGGCTGAGCGAGCGCACCCTGTATCGGCGCCTGCGCGAGCTGGGTGTTTCTTGAGTGCTCACGCCTTGGGCGCAGCAGCACCTAGGCAGGAAAACAAAAAGGCCAACCCCTGAGGGTTGGCCTTTCGAGGGCGTTGTCACTGTGGATAACTGCCCGCTTTCAGAGGTACTGCAACCGGTCAGAAGTCCAGGTTGGATACCGCCAGGGCGTTGCTTTCGATGAACTCGCGGCGCGGTTCCACGGCGTCGCCCATCAGGGTGTTGAAGATCTGATCGGCAGCGATCGCGTCTTCGATGGTCACCTTGAGCATGCGGCGCACAGTCGGGTCCATGGTGGTTTCCCACAGCTGGTCCGGGTTCATCTCGCCCAGCCCTTTGTAGCGCTGGATAGTGTGACGCTTGGTGCTTTCGGCCATCAGCCAGTCCAGGGCTTCCTTGAACTCGGTGATGGCTTTCTTGCGTTCGCCACGCTGCACGTAGGCACCTTCACCCAGCAGGGTGGCAAGCTGGGCGCCCAGCGCGGTCACGGTGCGGTAGTCGTTGCTGCCGAAGAAGTCGCGGTTGAAGGTCACGTAGCTGGCAAGGCCGTGGGAAGTGATTTCCACTTCTGGCAGCCACACGTTGCGCTCGCGGTCTTCACGCAGGCTTGCCTTGTACAGCAAGCCCGACTTCTCGGTGTTGCGCAGGCGCTCATCGAACCTGGCGAGCCAGTTCTGCATGTGCGCGTGGTCGGACAGCTGCTCCACCGAGATGGCCGGCAGGTACACGAAGTGCTCGGTGAGCTCTTGCGGGTACAGGCGCGACAGACGCTTGAGAGTCTTCATCACGGTACGGAATTCGTTGACCAGACGCTCCAGCTCGACACCGGAAACCGGTGGCGCGGACTCGTCCAGGTGCAGGCTGGCATCTTCGAGGGCTGACTGGGTCATGTACTCTTCCATGGCCTCGTCGTCCTTGATGTACTGCTCCTGCTTGCCCTTCTTGACCTTGTACAGCGGCGGCTGCGCGATGTAGATGTAGCCGCGCTCGACCAGCTCCGGCAACTGACGGAAGAAGAAGGTCAGCAGCAGGGTACGGATGTGCGAACCGTCGACGTCAGCATCGGTCATGATGATGATGTTGTGATAGCGCAGCTTCTCGATGTTGTACTCTTCGCGGCCGATGCCACAGCCCAGTGCGGTGATCAGCGTGCCCACTTCCTGGGACGAAATCATCTTGTCGAAACGTGCTTTCTCGACGTTGAGGATCTTGCCCTTGAGCGGCAGGATAGCCTGGGTCTTGCGGTTGCGACCTTGCTTGGCCGAGCCGCCTGCGGAGTCACCCTCCACCAGGTACAGTTCGGAGAGGGCAGGGTCTTTTTCCTGGCAGTCGGCAAGCTTGCCCGGCAGCCCGGCAATGTCCAGCGCGCCCTTGCGACGGGTCATTTCACGCGCTTTACGGGCCGCTTCACGGGCGCGCGCAGCGTCGATCATCTTGCCGACCACAGCCTTGGCTTCGTTCGGGTTTTCCAGCAGGAAGTCGGAGAAGTACTTGCCCATCTCCTGTTCCACCGCAGTTTTGACTTCGGACGAAACCAGCTTGTCCTTGGTCTGCGAGCTGAACTTGGGATCAGGCACCTTCACCGAGATGATTGCGGTCAGGCCTTCACGGGCATCATCACCGGTGGTCGCGACCTTGTTCTTCTTGGCCAGACCTTCCTGCTCGATGTAGTTGTTCAGGTTACGCGTCAGCGCCGAACGGAAACCCACCAGGTGAGTACCGCCGTCGCGCTGCGGAATGTTGTTGGTGAAGCACAACAGGTTCTCGTTGAAGCTGTCGTTCCACTGCAGGGCGATTTCCACACCCACACCATCCTCGCGCTGAACGCTGAAGTGGAACACTTCGTTCACCGGAGTCTTGTTGGTGTTCAGGTATTCGACGAATGCGCGCAGGCCACCTTCGTACTTGAATTCCTCTTCCTTACCCGAGCGTTCGTCCTTCAACAGGATGCCTACGCCAGAGTTGAGGAACGACAGTTCACGAATCCGCTTGGCCAGGATGTCCCAGCTGAAGTGGATGTTCTTGAAGGTTTCGGACGATGGCTTGAAGTGGATCTGGGTGCCGGTGGTTTCGCTGTCGCCGACAATCTTCATCGGAGCCTGCGGTACACCGTGAACGTAGGTCTGCTCCCAGATCTTGCCGCTGCGGCGAACGGTGAGGATCAACTCTTCGGAAAGCGCGTTCACCACCGAGACGCCCACACCGTGCAGGCCGCCGGATACCTTGTAGGAGTTGTCGTCGAACTTACCGCCGGCGTGCAGTACGGTCATGATGACCTCTGCGGCGGAAACCCCTTCTTCCTTGTGTACATCGACCGGGATGCCGCGGCCGTTGTCGCGAACGGTGATGGACTCATCCGGGTGGATGATTACGGTAATGTCGTCACAGTGGCCGGCGAGGGCTTCGTCGATCGAGTTATCGACCACCTCGAACACCATGTGGTGCAGGCCGCTACCATCATCGGTGTCGCCAATGTACATACCGGGACGCTTGCGTACGGCATCCAACCCTTTGAGCACTTTAATGCTGGAGGAGTCGTACGTTTGATTTTCGCTCATGCCTTCACTCCCGATGGTCGTGGGTCTGGGTGATACGGCCTTGTTCCACGTGGAACAAGGCAACTGGCGTATCCGTCTGCCAGCCTTCCCTCAATAATTCGTGGTCTACACAGGTGATGAACACCTGGCAGCGTAAGTCTTCCAGCAAGCGGCAAAGTGCACGACGGTGCTGCTCGTCCAATTCGGACGGCAGGTCATCCACCAGATAAATACATTGGCCGCGGCGTGCCTGGCTGACCAGATGCCCCTGGGCGATACGCAGTGCGCACACCACCAGTTTCTGCTGGCCGCGAGACAGGATATCGGCCGCGTTGTTGGCGCCTAACCTGAGCCGCAGATCCGCACGTTGCGGACCTGCCTGTGTGTGGCCCATCTGCTGATCCCGATGGAGCGAGCCAGCCAGGACCTCACTGAGGTCTCTGTCCTTGTCCCACCCTCGGTAGTAACTCAGGGTCAGCCCCTCGAGCTCCAGCAATTCGCTCAAGGTTTGTTCGAAGACGGGTTTCAGCGCTTTGATGTAATTACGGCGGTACTCGTCGATTTCCGCACTGGCCAGGCATAACTCCCGGTCCCAGGCTGCTTGCGAAACAGCGTCAAGTGTACCATGCCGCAACCATGAGTTCCGCTGCCGCAGGGCCTTCTGCAGGCGCTGCCAGGTGGACATGAAGCGAGGTTCCACGTGGAACACACCCCAATCCAGGAATTGCCGGCGAATCTTGGGCGCACCTTCGAGCAGGCGAAAACTGTCCGGGTTGATCAGTTGCAGCGGCAGTATCTCTGCCAGTTGGGCGGCACTGCGGGCGTTCTGCCCGTCGATGCGAATGGTGAAATCCCCTTGCCGTTCCCGCGATATGCCCAGGTTGCTGTAACCACCTTCATTCAGTTCGACCTGACCGAATACCGTACACGCCAGTTCTTCATACTGGATGACCGGTGTAAGGCGAGTGCTGCGAAATGAACGGGCCAGGCCGAGCAAATGGATGGCTTCCAGCACGCTGGTTTTGCCGCTGCCGTTGGCGCCATACAGGATGTTGATGCGGGGGGAGGGGGAGAAGGTCACCGGGTGCAGGTTGCGCACCGCGGTGACTGAAACGCGACTGAGGGACATCTAGCGAGTGCTGGACAAATTACAGGCGCATCGGCATGACGACGTATGCAGAATCGTCATTGTCCGCCTCTTGCAGCAGGGCGCTGCTGTTGGAATCGGACAGGATCAGACGAACCTGTTCGGTGGTCATCACGCCCAGCACGTCGAGCAGGTAGCTCACGTTGAAACCGATTTCCAGCGAACCGCCGTTGTAGTCGACGCCGATCTCTTCTTCGGCTTCTTCCTGCTCAGGGTTGTTGGCCTGAATCTTCAGTTGGCCAGCCGCCAGTTGCAGACGAATGCCGCGGTACTTTTCGTTGGACAGAATCGCGGTACGGCTGAACGCTTCGCGAAGTGCCTGGCGATCACCCAGTACCAGTTTGTCGCCGCCCTTTGGCAATACGCGCTCGTAGTCCGGGAACTTGCCATCCACCAGCTTGGAGGTGAAGGTGAATTCGCCAGTAGTGGCGCGAATGTGTTGCTGGCCCAGCACGATGGCAACGGTGCCTTCCGGATCAGTGAGCAGGCGCGCCAGCTCAAGGATACCCTTGCGAGGCACGATCACCTGGTGGCGATCAGCCTGACCGATATCGGCCTGCATCGAGCACATGGCCAGACGGTGACCATCGGTGGCGACCGCGCGCAGAGTGCCGGTGGAGACTTCCAGCAGCATGCCGTTCAGGTAGTAGCGCACGTCCTGCACGGCCATTGCGAAGCTGGTGCGCTCGATCAGGCGGCGCAGGCGGCTCTGCTCCAGGGTGCAGGTCAGCGAACCCGGGCCTTCCTCGACGGTGGGGAAATCGTTGGCTGGCAGGGTCGACAAGGTGAAACGGCTGCGGCCGGCCTTGATGATGACCTTCTGCTCGTCGACCTTGATGCTGATCTCCGCTTCGCTCGGCAGGCTCTTGCAGATATCCATCAGCTTGCGTGCAGGTACGGTGATCTCGCCAGGCTCGGCAGGGTGTTCCAGTTGCACACGGCCAACCAGTTCCACTTCCAGGTCAGTACCTGTAAGCGACAGTTGCTGGCCCTGGACCACCAGCAGCACGTTGGACAATACCGGCAAGGTCTGGCGGCGCTCGACGACGCCTGCGACCAGTTGCAGGGGTTTCAACAGGGCTTCGCGTTGAATGGTGAAATGCATGGTCTAGTCCCTTGCCTTAAAAAAAGCCGCGCTGACGTTCATCACGTCGTCAGGGTCCGCAGCAGGTTCTTGTAGTCCTCGCGGATATCCGCGTCGGATTCCTTGAGTTCGTTGATCTTGCGGCACGCGTGCAACACCGTGGTGTGATCGCGGCCGCCGAAGACGTCGCCGATTTCCGGCAGGCTGTGGTTGGTCAGTTCCTTGGACAGGGCCATGGCCACCTGACGCGGCCTGGCCACCGAACGCGAACGCCGCTTGGACAGCAGATCGGAAATCTTGATCTTGTAGTACTCGGCCACTGTGCGCTGAATGTTATCCACACTCACCAGCTTGTCCTGCAGTGCCAGCAGATCCTTGAGCGACTCGCGAATCAACTCGATGGTGATATCGCGGCCCATGAAGTGCGAGTGGGCAATGACCCGCTTCAGCGCGCCTTCCAGTTCCCGCACGTTGGAGCGGATGCGCTGGGCAATGAAGAACGCAGCGTCATGTGGCAGGTCGACCTTGGCCTGGTCGGCCTTCTTCATCAGGATCGCAACGCGGGTCTCGAGCTCCGGCGGCTCTACGGCAACGGTCAGGCCCCAGCCAAAGCGGGACTTGAGGCGCTCCTCGAGGCCTTCGATTTCCTTGGGGTAGCGGTCGCTGGTGAGAATCACCTGCTGGCCACCTTCGAGCAGGGCGTTGAAGGTGTGGAAAAACTCCTCCTGCGAACGCTCCTTGCGGGCAAAGAATTGAATGTCGTCAATCAGAAGCGCATCGACCGAGCGGTAGAAGCGCTTGAACTCGTTGATGGCATTGAGCTGCAACGCCTTGACCATGTCGGCGACGAAGCGCTCCGAGTGCAGGTACACCACCTTGGCATTCGGATTCTTCTTGAGCAGGTGGTTACCCACAGCGTGCATCAAGTGCGTCTTACCCAGGCCCACCCCGCCATAGAGGAACAACGGGTTGTAGCCATGCTTGGGGTTGTCGGCGACCTGCCAAGCTGCCGCGCGGGCCAGCTGGTTGGACTTGCCCTCGACGAAATTCTCGAAGGTGAAGGTGCGGTTCAGGTAGCTGGTGTGTTTGAGCGCACCCTCTACCTGCACAGTACGTTGTTCGGTACGGCTGCTGGGTGGCGCCACCACGGCAGTGTTCTCGCCCATCGAGTCGAAGCTGTCGCGCGAAGGTGCATCTTCGACCTGGGGCGCTGCCGGCACAGGTGCTGGCGCTGCAGGGGCTGCCACGGCGGCGACCTGGGCAGCCTGCTGGGCCTGGGAAGCGGCGACCGAGGCGGCGAGCGGTGCGTTGGGCGCAGCACGGGGTGCCGAACTGCGTCGGCTGCCTATTAATAACGAAAGCGCAGGGGCGATGCCGTTGCCGTGTTCGCCCAGCAGTTCGAGCAAGCGACCCAGGTACTTTTCATTGACCCAATCGAGTACGAACCGGTTAGGCGCATAGACGCGCAACTCGTCGCCTTCGGCTTCGACCTGTAGCGGACGGATCCAGGTGTTGAATTGCTGGGCAGGCAGTTCGTCGCGCAGAAGGTCCACGCACTGCTGCCAAAGTTCCACTGACACGGATATCCCCTGAGTTGAACGCCGGTGAGGCAAAAACAAGCGGCCATTGTACCGACCACCAGCGCAGTTATCCACATGCAGGTGTGTCGAGGGTGGCGATAAATCAGCAGGTTAGTGGCAAAAACGTCACTTTACCGCTGTGAATAAGCCCTGTGGATAACCATGCCTGAGCACTTTGCACAACTGGGGGTCGAAATCGGTGGATAACTGCGCTGTGGATAACAGGCCTTTTAATCCACAGCTTTTGCGCCTGCACAGCACAGCCAGAGCACCGCTTCCCGACAGGGTTTCTTTTCTCTGTACAGTACGTAGAACAAGGCCTGTAGCGTTCTATCCACAGAAAACAGCTGCCTAAGTTCTATAAGATTTACAAAAAAGCTTTAAATACCTTCTCTTCTTTTTTCTATGTTTAAGCGTCCGGCAAGGCTGTGTCCCTGTCATCCGGGGCACAGGCCTGTGGACGAGCATGCGAAGGCGCCCGGTTTTTTATCCATAAGGAAAAGCTGGTTGGAAATTGACCTATGGCGCTGCTTTCTCTAGAATCGCCGGTCTCTTAAAACGGGGGCCATTCCGGCCCGTTGTCGACGAACCAGGTAACACGCCATGAAACGTACTTTCCAACCAAGCACCATCAAGCGCGCCCGCACTCACGGTTTCCGTGCCCGTATGGCTACCAAGAACGGCCGTGCCGTACTGTCCCGCCGTCGTGCCAAAGGCCGTAAGCGTCTGGCAGTTTGATTTTTCGGCACAGGTGGTGAGTCAGGACTTCAGTCGGGAAAAGCGTCTTCTGACACCCCGACACTTCAAAGCGGTCTTTGACTCTCCATCCGGCAAGGTGCCAGGCAAGAGTCTCTTGCTCCTTGCCCGCGAGAACGGCCTGGATCATCCCCGCCTGGGGCTCGTGATCGGGAAAAAGAGCGTCAAGCTCTCCGTTCAACGCAACCGCTTGAAGCGTTTGATGCGCGATTCGTTTCGTCTCCACCAGCATTTGCTGGCCGGTTGGGACATCGTGATCGTCGCGCGCAAAGGCCTGGGCGACGTAGAAAACCCAGAATTGCACCAACATTTTGGCAAGCTCTGGAAGCGCCTTGCACGCAGTCGGCCCGCTCCAGTGGTTAACAGCGAATCTGCAGGGGTAGACCGTCCAGATGCGTAAACTGGTACTCGTTCCGATCCAGTTTTACCGTTACGCCATTAGCCCTCTGATGGCCAGCCACTGTCGTTTCTATCCGACCTGTTCCACCTATGCGATTGAAGCCATCGAAACACATGGCGCATTGCGCGGTGGATGGTTGACCGCTCGTCGTCTCGGGCGTTGTCATCCGTGGAATGCCGGCGGTTATGACCCGGTTCCGCCTGCTCCCACTTCCCGTACTTCTTCTTCGATAGCCGAGTAATCATGGATATTAAACGCACGATCCTGATCGCCGCCCTGGCAATCGTGTCCTATGTCATGGTCCTCAAGTGGAACCAGGACTACGGCCAGGCTGCCCTGCCGACTCAGAATACTGCTGCCAGCACCGTCGCGCCGGGCTTGCCCGATACCCCGACCGTTGGCACATCCGGCGCCAGCGCCGATGTTCCGAGCGCCACTGCTGAAACCACCCCTGCAGAAATTGCACCGGTTGCCGTCAGCACAGACCTGATTAGGGTCAAGACCGATGTCCTCGACCTGGCTATCAACCCCAACGGCGGTGATATCGCGCAGCTGACCCTGCCGAAATATCCACGTCGCCAGGACCATCCGGAAATTCCGTTCCAGCTGTTCGATAACGGCGGCGAGCGCGTTTACCTGGCCCAGAGCGGCCTGACCGGTGCCAACGGCCCCGATGCACGTGCCGCTGGTCGCCCGCTGTATTCCGCCGAGCAGAAAAGTTATCAACTGGCCGATGGCCAGAACCAACTGGTCGTCGACCTCAAGTTCAGCGACGCGGGTGTGAACTACATCAAGCGTTTCACCCTGAACCGTGGTGAATATGACCTGAAAGTCACTCACCTGATCGACAACCAGAGCGGCAAGCCGTGGACAGGCAACCTGTTTGCACAGCTCAAGCGCGATGCCAGCTCCGATCCGTCGTCGAGCACCGCCACCGGTACCGCCACCTATCTGGGCGCCGCCCTGTGGACAAGTGCCGAGCCGTACAAGAAAGTGTCGATGAAGGACATCGACAAAGGTAGTTTGAAAGAAAATGTTAACGGCGGCTGGGTTGCCTGGTTGCAGCACTACTTCGTGACCGCCTGGATTCCCAACAAGTCGGACAACAACGTTGTTCAGACACGCAAGGACAGCCAGGGCAACTACATCATCGGGTTCACCGGTCCGGAGCTGAACGTGGCTGCCGGCGCCCAGGGCGAAACCAGCACGCTGCTGTACGCCGGTCCCAAGAGCCAGGAAAAACTCAAGGCGCTGTCCCCGGGCCTGGAGCTGACCGTCGACTACGGCATCCTGTGGTTCATTGCCCAGCCGATCTTCTGGCTGCTGCAACATATCCATGAGCTGCTCGGCAACTGGGGCTGGTCGATCATCGTCCTGACCATGCTGATCAAGCTGCTGTTCTTCCCGCTGTCCGCTGCCAGCTACAAGTCGATGGCGCGCATGCGTGCCGTGGCACCTAAACTGGCCGCGCTGAAAGAGCAACATGGCGATGACCGGCAGAAGATGTCGCAGGCCATGATGGAGCTGTACAAGAAAGAGAAGATCAACCCGCTGGGCGGCTGCCTGCCGATCCTGGTGCAGATGCCAGTCTTCCTTTCGCTCTACTGGGTATTGCTGGAAAGCGTTGAAATGCGCCAGGCCCCGTGGATGTTCTGGATTACCGACCTGTCGATCAAGGATCCGTTCTTCATCCTGCCGATCATCATGGGCGCGACCATGTTCATCCAGCAGCGCCTGAACCCGACGCCGCCGGATCCGATGCAGGCCAAGGTGATGAAGCTGATGCCGATCATCTTCACCTTCTTCTTCCTGTGGTTCCCGGCAGGTCTGGTGCTGTACTGGGTTGTGAACAACTGCCTGTCGATCGCACAGCAGTGGTACATCACCCGCAAGATCGAAGCGGCGAGCAACAAAGCCACCGCTTGACGGGTTAGCCAGCTAACCTGTGGATAAAACGCCCCCTCGTGGGGCGTTTTGCTATCTGTCGTTTTTGTCTGAGGCCTTCGCTGATGAATGCTCGTCGTGAAACCATCACTGCAATTGCCACTGCCCAGGGTCGTGGCGGTGTAGGAATCGTGCGTATTTCCGGACCGCTGGCCAGCAAGGCCGGGTTGGCCATCACCGGCCGTGAGCTCACCCCGCGGTATGCCCATTACGGTCCGTTCAAGGGCGACGATGGCCTGGTGCTGGATGAAGGCATTGCCCTGTATTTTCCCGGGCCCAACTCCTTTACCGGTGAAGATGTGCTGGAACTGCAGGGCCACGGCGGCCCGGTTGTGCTCGACATGCTGCTGCAGCGCTGCGTGGAACTGGGTTGCCGCCTGGCGCGTCCGGGCGAATTCAGCGAGCGCGCCTTTCTCAACGACAAGCTCGACCTGGCGCAGGCCGAAGCCATCGCCGACCTGATCGAGGCCAGTTCTGCACAGGCGGCGCGTAATGCGCTGCGCTCGTTGCAGGGCGAATTTTCCCGCCGTGTGGATAACCTCACCGAAAAACTGATCAGCCTGCGTATCTACGTCGAGGCGGCAATCGACTTTCCCGAAGAGGAAATCGATTTTCTTGCCGATGGCCACGTCCTGCGCATGCTCGAGGAGGTGCGCGAAAGTTTATCCACAGTGCAGCGCGAGGCGGGGCAGGGTGCGCTGTTGCGCGATGGCATGACGGTGGTGATCGCCGGGCGGCCGAATGCCGGCAAGTCCAGCCTGCTCAACGCACTGGCCGGGCGCGAGGCGGCCATCGTGACGGACATCGCCGGTACTACCCGGGATGTGCTGCGCGAACATATCCACATCGACGGCATGCCGTTGCACGTGGTGGACACCGCCGGCCTGCGCGATACCGAAGACCATGTGGAAAAGATTGGGGTGGAACGCGCCCTCAAAGCCATTGGCGAGGCCGATCGGGTGCTATTGGTGGTGGATGCCACGGCACCTGAAGCCGATGATCCGTTCGCATTGTGGCCTGAATTCCTTGAACAGCGCCCCGACCCGGCCAAGGTCACGCTGATTCGCAACAAGGCCGACCTCAGTGGCGACCCCGTGGGCCTGCAGTTGTCCGACGATGGTCACGTCACCATCACCCTCAGTGCCAGGGGCGCCGACCAGGGCCTGGAACTGCTGCGCGATCACCTCAAGGCCTGCATGGGTTACGAACAGACTGCCGAAAGCGGCTTCAGTGCCCGCCGGCGCCACCTGGACGCCCTGCGCCAGGCCAGTTCGCACCTGGACCACGGTCATGCGCAATTGACCCTGGCGGGCGCTGGAGAGCTGCTGGCCGAAGATCTGCGCCAGGCCCAGCAGTCCCTGGGCGAAATTACCGGCGCCTTCAGCTCCGATGACCTGCTAGGGCGTATCTTCTCCAGCTTCTGCATCGGCAAGTAGTCCGTTTATCCACAACGGGGCCGATCCAGGGCCTCGTTGTCGGCTGTCATCCCCCTCAATTTTTTATCCCCTGCCGAGAATTCCGGAACGCTCCGGGGGCTTTCGCGTGCCTGTCTTACTCACAAACCGCAGAATAAGCCCTGTGGAAAACCCCGCCTCAGCTCGGTTGATAACCCGGCCTCAAGGCTGGAGATAACTCCCCCTGTTGATAAGTAGGTGTTTCATCCACAGGCTTAAGGCGCTTATCCAGACCCCTCATGGCCACTAGACCACAGCCTTTTGAACCTCTGTACATAAGGTGGAATAAGGCCTGTAGAGGTTTATCCACAGAAAGGTGCCTCACTAAGAATAAACATAAAAACAAAGCTTTAATAAATTTCTCTCTCTTTATTTCTATTGTCAGCCACTCATCCACAGGCTGGTTAAATTTTGTTCAAGCGGTTCCTAGAAGGGGGGTAAGTCCCTATACTTGTGCGTTATTCCTATCTATTCCCGAAACAGGCACGAGGTGCGTGGTGGATTTCCCTTCCCGTTTTGAAGTGATCGTCATCGGCGGCGGCCATGCCGGAACCGAGGCTGCGCTTGCGTCTGCACGCATGGGTGTGAAAACCCTGCTGCTGACCCACAACGTGGAAACCCTCGGGCACATGAGCTGCAACCCGGCCATTGGCGGTATTGGCAAGAGCCATCTGGTCAAGGAGATCGATGCGCTGGGCGGTGTCATGGCCCTGGCTACCGACAAGAGCGGTATCCAATTCCGCGTTTTGAACAACCGCAAAGGCCCGGCGGTGCGTGCAACCCGCGCCCAGGCCGACCGCGCCATCTACAAGGCCGTGGTACGCGAGATTCTCGAAAACCAGCCCAACCTGTGGATATTCCAGCAGGCCTGTGACGACCTGATCGTCGAGCAGGACCAGGTACGCGGCGTCGTCACGCAGATGGGTCTGCGTTTCCATGCCGATTCTGTGGTGCTGACCACGGGTACCTTCCTCAGCGGACTTATCCACATAGGTCTGCAGAATTATTCCGGTGGGCGTGCCGGCGATCCGCCGGCCATCGCTCTGGCGCACCGCATGCGTGAGCTGTCGCTGCGCATGGGTCGCCTGAAAACCGGCACGCCGCCGCGTATCGACGGGCGTTCGGTAGATTTCTCGGTGATGACCGAACAGGCCGGTGACACCCCGATACCGGTGATGTCGTTCATGGGCGACAAGGCCATGCACCCGCGTCAGGTCAGTTGCTGGATTACCCACACCAACGAACGCACTCACGAGATCATTGCTTCCAACCTCGATCGTTCGCCGATGTACTCCGGCGTGATCGAGGGCATCGGCCCGCGTTACTGCCCGTCGATCGAAGACAAGATCCACCGGTTTGCCGACAAGCAGAGCCACCAGGTATTCATCGAGCCAGAAGGGCTCAATACCCACGAGCTGTACCCGAACGGGATATCCACATCCCTGCCGTTCGACGTGCAGCTGCAGTTGGTGCGTTCGATCCGCGGCATGGAAAACGCGCACATCGTGCGCCCGGGCTATGCCATCGAATACGACTACTTCGACCCGCGTGACCTGAAGTACAGCCTGGAAACCAAGGCCATCGGCGGGTTGTTCTTTGCCGGCCAAATCAACGGCACCACCGGTTACGAAGAGGCCGGCGCGCAGGGGCTGCTGGCTGGTGCCAACGCCGCGCTGCGTGCACAGGGCCGCGAAAGCTGGTGCCCGCGCCGCGACGAGGCGTACATCGGGGTGCTGGTCGACGACCTGATCACCCTGGGTACCCAGGAGCCGTACCGCATGTTCACCTCGCGGGCCGAGTACCGCCTGATTCTGCGTGAAGACAACGCCGACCTGCGTCTGACCGAAAAAGGCCGTGAACTGGGCCTGGTCGACGATGCACGCTGGGCCGCGTTCAGCGCCAAGCGCGAAAGCATCGAGCGCGAGGAGCAACGCCTGAAGTCCACCTGGGTTCAGCCCAATACCGCGATGGGCCAGGCGATTGTGGATAAGTTCGGCACGCCGCTCAGCCATGAATACAACCTTCTCAACCTGCTGACCCGCCCGGAAATCGACTATGCCGGGTTGGTGGAAGTGACCGGCGGTGGAGAAATCGACCCACAGGTGGCCGAGCAGGTCGAGATCAAGACCAAATACGCCGGTTACATCGACCGGCAACAGGAAGAAATCGCTCGCCTGCGGGCAAGCGAAGACACCCGCCTGCCCGAGGATATCGACTACGCTGGTATTTCCGGGTTGTCCAAGGAGATTCAGGGTAAGCTCAGCCAGGCCCGCCCAGAGACGCTCGGCCAGGCCTCGCGCGTTCCCGGCGTGACCCCGGCGGCTATTTCCCTGTTGCTGATTCACCTGAAAAAACGCGGCGCAGGCCGCGAGTTGGAGCAAAGCGCTTGAGTTCTATGGTCACCCCTCAACACGCCCAGGAGTTGTCCACAGGTGCCCGCCAGCTTGGTGTCGAGCTGAGCGAGGCCCAGCACGCGCAACTGCTGGCTTATCTGGCGCTGCTGATCAAGTGGAACAAGGCTTACAACCTGACTGCAGTGCGCAATCCCGACGAAATGGTGTCCCGCCACCTGCTGGACAGCCTGAGCGTCATGCCGTTTATCCACAGCGACACCGAGCGCTGGCTCGACGTCGGCAGCGGCGGCGGCATGCCGGGCATTCCCCTGGCTATCCTGCATCCGCACAAGCAGGTCACGGTGCTGGACAGCAACGGCAAGAAAACCCGCTTCCTCACCCAGGTGAAACTGGAGCTGAAGCTGGATAACCTGCAAGTTATCCACAGCCGGGTCGAGGCGTTCCAGCCGGAACAGCCTTTCTCCGGAATTGTTTCTCGTGCTTTCAGCAGCATGGAGAACTTCACCAATTGGACGCGCCACCTTGGCGACGCCCAGACGCAGTGGCTGGCAATGAAAGGGCTGCATCCGGCTGATGAGCTGGTAGCATTGCCGGCAGATTTCAAAGTGGATAGCGAGCAGGCCTTGACCGTTCCGGGTTGCCAAGGCCAGCGCCATCTGCTGATACTGCGCCGCACGGCATGACTGGGAACACAAGCAAGAATGGCTAAGGTATTCGCGATCGCGAACCAGAAAGGTGGTGTGGGCAAGACCACCACCTGCATCAATCTCGCTGCATCGCTGGTGGCTACCAAGCGCCGCGTGCTGCTGATTGACCTCGATCCACAGGGCAACGCCACCATGGGTAGCGGTGTGGATAAACACGTCCTTGAACATTCGGTCTATGACCTGCTGATCGGCGAGTGCGACCTGGCTCAGGCCATGCACGTGTCCGAACACGGTGGTTATCAACTGCTGCCGGCCAACCGCGACCTCACTGCGGCCGAAGTGGTTCTGCTCGAAATGCAGATGAAGGAGAGCCGGCTGCGCACAGCGCTGGCGCCGATCCGCGAGAGTTACGACTACATCCTGATCGACTGCCCGCCGTCGCTGTCGATGCTGACGCTCAATGCCCTGGTGGCCGCCGATGGCGTGATCATTCCGATGCAATGTGAATACTTTGCCCTGGAAGGCTTGAGCGACCTTGTGGATAACATCAAGCGCATCGCTGCCAAGCTCAATCCGCAGCTCAAGATCGAAGGCCTGTTGCGCACCATGTACGACCCGCGCCTGAGCCTGATCAACGACGTGTCCGCGCAGCTCAAGGAACACTTCGGCGAGCAGCTCTACGATACGGTGATCCCGCGCAACATCCGCCTGGCCGAGGCCCCGAGCTTCGGTATGCCGGCCCTGGCCTACGACAAGCAGTCCCGTGGCGCCCTGGCCTATCTGGCCCTGGCCGGTGAACTGGTACGCCGTCAACGCCGTCAAACCCGCACTGCCGCACAGGCAACTTAAGGAATCCGCATGGCCGTTAAGAAACGAGGTCTCGGACGTGGGTTGGATGCACTGCTCAGTGGTCCTACCGTCAGCGCGCTCGAAGAGCAGGCTGTCAAGGTCGACCAGAAAGAACTGCAACACCTGCCGCTGGACCTGATCCAGCGCGGCAAATACCAGCCCCGTCGGGACATGGACCCGCAGGCCCTTGAAGAACTGGCGCATTCGATCAAGAGCCAGGGCGTGATGCAGCCGATCGTGGTCCGCCCGATCGGCGACGACCGCTTCGAGATCATCGCCGGCGAACGCCGCTGGCGCGCCAGCCAGCAGGCCGGCATGGAGACCATCCCGGCGATGGTGCGCGATGTGCCGGATGAAACCGCCATCGCCATGGCGCTGATCGAGAACATCCAGCGCGAAGACCTCAACCCGGTGGAAGAGGCCATCGCACTGCAGCGCCTGCAGCAGGAATTCCAGCTGACCCAGCAACAGGTCGCGGATGCTGTGGGCAAGTCGCGGGTGACCGTGGCCAACCTGCTGCGCCTGATCTCGCTGCCGGAAGTCATCAAGACCATGCTGTCCCACGGCGACCTGGAGATGGGTCATGCCCGTGCGCTGCTCGGTTTGCCTGAAGAACAGCAGGTCGACGGGGCGCGACACGTTGTCGCACGAGGCCTGACCGTACGCCAGACCGAAGCCCTGGTTCGCCAGTGGCTCAGCGGCAAGCCCGAGCCGGTGGAACCGGCCAAGCCCGATCCGGACATCACCCGCCTTGAACAGCGTCTGGCAGAGCGGCTGGGCTCGGCGGTACAGATCCGTCACGGCAACAAGGGCAAAGGCCAGTTGGTGATCCGTTACAACTCCCTGGACGAGTTGCAGGGCGTGCTTGCTCACATCCGCTGAAACAATTCGCTTTGTAGCGCGCAGTCGGAAATCACTACCCAGCAGTTGAATAGGGGTCCAAGCGCCCCTATACTCTGCGCGCATTTTGTCGGCACAAATTATGCCAAGTCATTACTGACTGGTTGGTCGACTTTCGAGGAGCAGTTGTGATGGAGACCCGCACGCCAAACCGCTTGCCTTTCCATCGCTGGGCGGTTTTTCCGGTACTGTTCGCTCAATTTGTCGTGTTGCTGCTGGCATCGTTGGGGGTGTGGCAGTGGCATGGGGTGGTCAGCGGCTATTCGGCACTCTGCGGAGGACTGATCGCCTGGCTGCCGAATCTGTACTTTGCCTACAAGGCGTTCCGTTACACCGGCGCCAGGGCAGCGCAGGCCATCGTCAAGTCGTTCTACGCTGGCGAGGCAGGCAAATTGATTTTGACGGCAGTGCTGTTCGCATTGACGTTCGCAGGAGTGAAGCCATTGGCGCCATTAGCAGTATTCGGCGTCTTCTTGCTGACCCAGTTGGTCAGCTGGTTCGCGCCCCTGCTGATAAAAACGAGACTTTCGAGACCTTAGGGCGTTTGAGGCAAACATGGCAGCAGAAACCGCTTCGGGCTATATCCAGCACCACTTGCAGAACTTGACCTTCGGGCAATTACCAGACGGCGGTTGGGGCTTTGCCCATTCCGCAGCAGAAGCCAAGGCAATGGGCTTCTGGGCGTTCCACGTGGACACCCTGGGTTGGTCCGTTGCGCTGGGTCTGATCTTCATCCTCCTGTTCCGCATGGCGGCGAAAAAAGCGACTTCCGGTCAACCCGGCGGCCTGCAGAACTTCGTCGAGGTGATGGTCGAATTCGTCAACGGCAGCGTCAAGGACTCGTTCCACGGCCGCAGCCCGGTCATCGCACCGCTGGCACTGACCATCTTCGTGTGGGTGTTCCTGATGAACGCCGTCGACCTGATCCCGGTCGACTGGATCCCGCAACTGGCGATGCTGATCTCCGGTGATCCGCACATCCCGTTCCGTGCCGTATCCACCACCGACCCGAACGCCACCATCGCGATGGCCTTCTGCGTGTTCGCGCTGATCATCTTCTACAGCATCAAGGTCAAGGGCATCGGCGGCTTCATCGGCGAGCTGACCCTGCACCCGTTCGGCAGCAAGAACATCTTCGTCCAGATCCTGCTGATCCCGGTCAACTTCCTGCTGGAATTCGTGACCCTGATCGCCAAGCCGATCTCGCTGGCCCTGCGTCTGTTCGGCAACATGTATGCCGGCGAGCTGGTGTTCATCCTGATCGCCGTGATGTTCGGTGCCGGTCTGCTGTGGCTGAGCGGCCTGGGCGTGGTGCTGCAATGGGCGTGGGCTGTGTTCCACATCCTGATCATCACCCTGCAAGCGTTCATCTTCATGATGCTTACCATCGTCTACCTGTCGATGGCTCACGAAGATAACCATTAAGACCGCCTGGCGTGTCTGAGGCCTCTCCGCCGGGGTGGGGGGAGGCCGAAAAAGTCCGCAAGGGCAGCTGTACCAAACGATTTTGTTTTACCGCTTCAAACTAAAAAACCTAACCAATACGACGTAAAAGTCGGGAGGAAAGATGGAAACTGTAGTTGGTCTTACCGCTATCGCTGTTGCTCTGCTGATCGGCCTGGGTGCCCTGGGTACCGCCATTGGTTTCGGCCTGCTGGGCGGCAAGTTCCTGGAAGGCGCTGCTCGCCAGCCAGAAATGGTTCCGATGCTGCAAGTCAAAATGTTCATCGTCGCCGGTCTGCTCGACGCCGTGACCATGATCGGTGTTGGTATCGCTCTGTTCTTCACCTTCGCTAATCCCTTCGTTGGTCAAATCGCTGGCTAATCACTCGAATTTTCGAGTGGATTGGTGTGATGGACTTAGAACGAGCGAGGTGTTGGCGTGAACATTAATGCAACCCTGATTGGCCAGTCCGTTGCGTTCTTCATTTTTGTACTGTTTTGCATGAAGTTCGTGTGGCCTCCGGTCATCGCGGCTTTGCAAGAACGTCAGAAGAAGATCGCGGAAGGACTGGACGCTGCCAACCGAGCAGCTCGCGACCTGGAGCTGGCCCAAGATAAAGCGGGTCAGCAACTGCGCGAAGCTAAAGCTCAGGCAGCCGAAATCATTGAGCAAGCCAAGAAACGCGGTAACCAGATCGTCGAGGAAGCCCGTGACCAGGCTCGCGTCGAAGCTGACCGTGTGAAGGCCCAGGCTCAAGCCGAGATCGAACAGGAACTGAACGGTGTCAAAGACGCGCTGCGCGCCCAAGTGGGTAGCCTGGCCGTCAACGGTGCTGAAAAGATCCTTGGCGCCACAATCGATCAAAACGCGCATGCGGAGCTGGTTAATAAACTGGCCGCTGAAATTTAAGCGAGGGCGATCATGGCAGAACTGACCACGTTGGCCCGACCTTACGCTAAGGCGGCCTTTGAGCACGCCCAGGCCCATCAGCAACTGGCCAATTGGTCAGCCATGCTCGGCCTGGCTGCTGCAGTGTCTCAAGACGACACAATGCAGCGCCTGCTCAAGGCCCCGCGACTGACGAGCGCAGAAAAGGCCGCCGCGTTTATTGACGTGTGCGGTGACAAGTTCGATGCACAGGCACAGAATTTCATTCATGTTGCCGCGGAAAACGAACGTCTCCTGCTGTTGCCGGAGATTTCGGCTCTGTTCGATCTGTACAAGGCCGAACAAGAGAAATCCGTGGACGTGGAAGTCACCAGTGCTTTTGCGTTGAACCAAGAACAGCAAGACAAACTCGCCAAGGTTCTCAGTGCACGACTCAGCCGGGAAGTGCGCCTGCACGCGACGGAGGATGCCAGCCTGATCGGTGGTGTCGTAATCCGCGCCGGCGACCTGGTTATCGATGGTTCAGTACGCGGCAAAATCGCGAAACTGGCCGAAGCATTGAAATCTTGAGTTTGAAGGGGCAGCAGAGCAATGCAGCAACTCAATCCTTCCGAAATTAGTGAAATCATCAAGGGCCGCATCGAGAAACTCGATGTAGCCTCCCAAGCCCGCAACGAAGGTACTGTCGTCAGCGTTTCTGACGGTATCGTGCGGATTCACGGTCTGGCCGACGCTATGTACGGCGAAATGATCGAGTTTCCGGGCGGCGTGTTCGGTATGGCCCTCAACCTGGAGCAAGACTCCGTTGGTGCGGTAGTACTGGGCGCGTACGACACCCTCGCTGAAGGCATGAGCGCCAAGTGCACCGGCCGCATCCTCGAAGTTCCGGTTGGTAAGGAACTGCTGGGTCGCGTCGTCGACGCACTGGGTAACCCAATCGATGGCAAAGGTCCGCTGAACAACACCGAGACCGACGCTGTTGAAAAGGTTGCACCGGGCGTTATCTGGCGTAAATCGGTAGACCAGCCTGTACAGACTGGCTACAAATCGGTTGACGCCATGATCCCTGTCGGCCGTGGCCAGCGTGAGCTGATCATCGGTGACCGTCAGATCGGCAAGACCGCCATGGCCATCGACGCCATCATCAACCAGAAAGACTCCGGTATTTTCTGTGTGTATGTTGCTGTCGGCCAGAAGCGTTCGACCGTTGCCAACATCGTTCGCAAGCTGGAAGAAAACGGCGCCCTGGCCAACACCATCGTGGTGGTTGCCAGTGCTTCGGAATCCGCCGCACTGCAATTCCTGGCGCCATACGCCGGTTGCACCATGGGCGAGTTCTTCCGTGACCGCGGCGAAGACGCACTGATCGTCTACGATGACCTGTCCAAGCAGGCTGTTGCCTACCGTCAGATCTCCCTGCTGCTGCGCCGTCCACCAGGACGCGAAGCATACCCAGGTGACGTGTTCTATCTCCACTCCCGCCTCCTGGAGCGTGCATCGCGCGTTTCCGAAGAGTACGTAGAGAAGTTCACCAACGGTGCCGTAACTGGCAAGACCGGCTCGCTGACCGCACTGCCGATCATCGAAACCCAGGCTGGCGACGTTTCCGCGTTCGTTCCGACCAACGTGATCTCGATCACCGACGGTCAGATCTTCCTGGAATCGGCCATGTTCAACTCGGGCATCCGCCCTGCAGTGAACGCCGGTGTTTCGGTATCCCGTGTAGGTGGTGCCGCTCAGACCAAGATCATCAAGAAGCTCTCCGGTGGTATCCGTACCGCTCTGGCTCAGTACCGTGAACTGGCGGCATTCGCCCAGTTCGCTTCTGACCTGGACGAAGCCACCCGCAAGCAACTCGAGCACGGTCAACGTGTTACCGAGCTGATGAAGCAGAAGCAATACGCTCCAATGTCCATCGCGGACATGGCGCTGTCGCTGTATGCCGCTGAGCGTGGGTTCCTGACCGACGTCGAAATCACCAAGATCGGCAGCTTCGAACAAGCGCTGATCGCTTTCTTCAACCGTGATCACGCCGAACTGATGGCGAAGATCAACGTGAAGGGTGACTTCAACGACGAAATCGACGCTGGCATCAAAGCCGGTATCGAGAAGTTCAAGGCCACCCAAACCTGGTAAGCCGCAGCGGGGGCTTTGCAGCCCCCGCTTGCTAACCTGATAGGTGTTACATGGCAGGCGCAAAAGAGATTCGCAGTAAGATTGCGAGCATCAAAAGCACGCAAAAAATTACCAGCGCCATGGAAAAAGTGGCGGTCAGCAAGATGCGCAAGGCTCAAATGCGCATGGCTGCTAGCCGTCCCTATGCGGAGCGTATCCGCCAGGTGATTGGTCATCTGGCCAACGCCAACCCGGAATACCGCCACCCCTTCATGATCGAACGCCCTGTCAAGCGCGCTGGTTATGTGGTTGTGAGCAGTGACCGTGGTCTGTGCGGTGGCTTGAACACCAACCTGTTCAAGGCCCTGGTCAAGGACATGGCAGCCAACCGCGAGCAAGGGGTCGAAATCGACCTGTGCGTGGTGGGCAGCAAAGGTGCGGCGTTTTTCCGCAGCTACGGCGGTAACGTCGTTGCAGCGATCAGCCACCTGGGCGAAGAGCCGTCGATCAATGATCTGATCGGCAGCGTCAAGGTCATGCTGGACGCTTACCTGGATGGTCGTATCGATCGTCTGTCCGTGGTATCGAACAAGTTCATCAATACCATGACGCAAGCCCCAACGGTCGAGCAGTTGATTCCGTTGGTTGCAACCCCGGATCAAGAACTCAAGCACCACTGGGACTACCTCTACGAACCTGACGCCAAGGAGCTGCTGGACGGCCTGATGGTGCGTTACGTGGAGTCGCAGGTCTACCAGGCGGTGGTCGAGAACAACGCGGCCGAACAAGCTGCGCGGATGATCGCAATGAAGAACGCCACCGACAACGCCGGCGACCTGATCAGCGAATTGCAGCTGATATACAACAAGGCGCGTCAGGCTGCGATCACCCAAGAGATCTCGGAAATCGTCGGCGGCGCTGCCGCGGTTTAACGGTTCAAATATTCAGAGGATCCAGCTATGAGTAGCGGACGTATCGTTCAAATCATCGGCGCCGTCATCGACGTGGAATTCCCACGTGACAGCGTGCCGAGCGTGTACAACGCACTGAAAGTACAAGGCGCGGAAACCACCCTGGAAGTTCAGCAGCAGCTGGGCGACGGCGTGGTCCGTACCATTGCGATGGGCTCGACCGAAGGCTTGAAGCGCGGTCTGGACGTCGTCGACAGCGGCGCAGCCATCTCCGTACCGGTCGGTAAAGCGACCCTGGGCCGGATCATGGACGTGCTGGGCAACCCGATCGACGAAGCTGGTCCGATCGGTGAAGAAGAGCGCTGGGGCATTCACCGCGAAGCGCCTTCGTTCGCTGACCAGGCAGGCGGCAACGACCTGCTGGAAACCGGCATCAAGGTTATCGACCTGGTCTGCCCGTTTGCCAAAGGCGGTAAAGTTGGTCTGTTCGGTGGTGCCGGTGTAGGCAAGACCGTAAACATGATGGAACTGATCCGTAACATCGCCATCGAGCACAGCGGTTATTCCGTGTTCGCCGGTGTGGGTGAGCGTACTCGTGAGGGTAACGACTTCTACCACGAGATGAAGGACTCCAACGTTCTCGACAAGGTAGCGCTGGTCTACGGTCAGATGAACGAGCCACCAGGAAACCGTCTGCGCGTAGCGCTGACCGGCCTGACCATGGCCGAGAAGTTCCGTGACGAAGGTAACGACGTTCTGCTGTTCGTCGACAACATCTATCGTTACACCCTGGCCGGTACCGAAGTATCCGCACTGCTGGGCCGTATGCCTTCGGCGGTAGGTTACCAGCCGACCCTGGCTGAAGAGATGGGCGTTCTGCAAGAACGTATCACTTCGACCAAGGAAGGTTCGATCACCTCGATCCAGGCCGTATACGTACCTGCGGACGACCTGACCGACCCGTCGCCAGCCACCACCTTCGCCCACTTGGACGCCACCGTCGTACTGTCCCGTGACATCGCCTCCCTGGGTATCTACCCAGCGGTCGATCCACTGGACTCGACTTCGCGCCAGCTGGACCCGAACGTGATCGGCAACGAGCACTACGAAACCGCTCGCGGCGTTCAGTACGTGCTGCAGCGCTACAAAGAGCTGAAGGACATCATTGCGATCCTGGGCATGGACGAACTGTCCGAGACCGACAAGCAACTGGTTTCCCGTGCTCGTAAGATCCAGCGCTTCCTGTCCCAGCCGTTCTTCGTGGCTGAAGTCTTCACCGGTTCTCCAGGCAAATACGTTTCCCTGAAAGACACCATTGCTGGCTTCAAAGGCATCCTCAACGGTGACTACGACCACCTGCCAGAACAAGCGTTCTACATGGTCGGCGGCATCGAAGAAGCAGTCGAGAAAGCCAAGAAACTGTAATCCCGGCGCCCCGCGAGGGGCGCTAATCAGGTTGAGGCAAGCAGATGGCTATGACAGTCCATTGCGATATCGTCAGCGCGGAAGGAGAGATCTTCTCCGGCCTGGTCGAGATGGTGATTGCGCACGGCAACCTGGGTGATCTTGGTATCGCTCCAGGCCACGCCCCGCTGATCACTAATCTGAAGCCTGGTCCGATCACGCTGACCAAGCAGGGTGGCGCCCAAGAGGTGTTCTACATCTCTGGTGGTTTCCTCGAGGTCCAGCCGAACATGGTCAAGGTGCTTGCCGATACCGTGCAACGTGCTGCCGACCTGGATGAAGCTCAGGCCCAGGAAGCCCTCAAGGCTGCCGAGAACGCCCTGAACGCCAAAGGCGCGGAGTTCGACTACGGCGCCGCTGCCGCACGTCTGGCCGAAGCCGCAGCTCAGCTGCGCACCGTCCAGCAGTTGCGCAAGGGAAGGTAATTCGGCCTACAGGCTGATTGCTTTCGCCGCGATTGAGTTAAAGGGTAGCCTCGGCTACCCTTTTTCTTTTTCTGCATATCTCATTTCGGTCATTCATCGACCTCTCCCCGGATTTGGTAGCCAGTCAATGTCTCTCGATATCGTTATTCTCGCGGCAGGCCAGGGCACACGCATGCGCTCGGCCGTGCCCAAGGTACTGCACCCGGTCGCCGGCAACTCGATGCTTGGCCATGTTATCCACAGCGCCCGCCAGCTCGAGCCCCAGGGTATTCACGTGGTGATCGGACATGGTGCCGAGCTGGTTCGCGAGCGACTGGCTGCCGATGACCTGAATTTCGTGTTGCAGGACAAACAGCTGGGCACAGGCCACGCCGTGGCCCAGGCCTTGCCGGCGCTCAGTGCCGACACCGTGCTGATCCTCTACGGCGATGTACCGCTGATCGAGGTGGACACCCTGCAGCGTTTGCTGGCCAGGGTAAACCCGCAGCAACTGGGCCTGCTCACTGTGACCCTGGCCGACCCGACCGGCTACGGCCGTATCGTGCGCGACGACCAGGGCCAGGTGGCTGCCATTGTCGAGCACAAGGATGCCAGCGACGCACAGAAGGCGATCAATGAAGGCAACACCGGCATCCTTGCCGTACCGGGGGCTCGGTTGGCCGAGTGGCTTGGCCGCCTGTCGAACCACAACGCACAGGGTGAGTACTACCTGACCGACGTGATCGCCATGGCAGTGGCCGACGGCCTGGTGGTGGCCACCGAGCAGCCGCTGGACCCGATGGAAGTGCAGGGCGCCAACGACCGTCGTCAGTTGGCCGAACTGGAGCGTCATTATCAATTGCGCGAAGGTCGTCGCCTGATGGCCCAGGGCGTGACCCTGCGTGACCCGGCGCGTTTCGACGTGCGCGGCGAAGTCATCGTGGGGCGTGACGTGCTCATCGACGTCAACGTTATCCTCGAAGGCCGCGTGGTGATCGAGGATGACGTGGTCATCGGCCCGAACTGCGTGATCAAGAACAGTACCCTGCGCAAGGGCGCAGTGGTCAAGGCCAACAGCCACCTCGAAGGTGCCGTGCTGGGCGAGGGCAGCGATGCCGGTCCGTTCGCGCGGCTGCGCCCGGGCAGCGTGCTGGATGCCCGTGCGCATGTGGGTAACTTTGTCGAACTGAAGAATGCCCACCTGGGTGAAGGTGCCAAAGCAGGCCACCTGACCTACCTGGGTGATGCCGAGGTGGGGGCGCGCACCAACATCGGCGCCGGCACCATCACCTGCAACTACGACGGGGCCAACAAATTCCGTACCGTACTGGGCGAGGATGTCTTTATCGGTTCCAACAACTCGCTGGTGGCGCCTGTGGATATCCTCGATGGGGCCACCACCGCTGCGGGGTCCACCATCACCCAGACGGTCGAGGCTGGCCAGTTGGGCGTGGCCCGCGGTCGTCAGCGCAACATCGATGGCTGGAAACGGCCAGAGAAGATCAAGAAGAGCTGAGTTGTCCACAGCTCTGAAAAAGCCGACCGCATTGTGCATAAGTCGGCTTTTTTTTTGCCTGGCATTCGAGTGTGGATAACCTGACCCCAGCAACGCCTTATCCACAGAAATAGTTTCATTGCCTGCTTGACCAAATGAAAGCTTTAGGTTTTGATTGACGTCATTATCTTTCGAATCGAAACTTAACTTCTCATGTCGAAACGAAACACACCTCAACGCCGCCACAACATCCTGGCCTTGCTGCATGAGCAGGGCGAGGTGAGTGTGGATGCACTGGCCAAGCGTTTCGAAACCTCCGAAGTCACCATTCGCAAGGACCTCGCCGCGTTGGAGGCCAACGGCCTGCTGCTGCGCCGCTACGGTGGCGCGGTGACCCTGCCTCAGGAACTGTTCGCCGACCAGGGCCAGCCCATCTCTCTCTACAAACAGGCCATCGCTCGTGCCGCCGTGGCGCGGATTCGCGAGCATGCGCGCATCATCATCGACAGCGGCAGCACCACGGCTTCGATGATCCCCGAACTGGGTCAGCAACCGGGGCTGGTGGTGATGACCAACTCGCTGAACGTGGCCCGTGCCTTGAGCGAACTGGAACACGAACCGGTACTGCTGATGACCGGCGGCACCTGGGACCCGCATTCCGAATCGTTCCAGGGCCAGGTTGCCGAGCAGGTACTACGCTCCTACGATTTCGACCAACTGTTCATTGGTGCCGATGGTATCGACCTGGTGCGCGGCACCACCACCTTCAACGAATTGCTGGGCTTGAGCCGGGTGATGGCCGAGGTGGCCCGCGAAGTGATCGTGATGGTCGAGTCGGACAAGGTCGGGCGCAAGATTCCCAACCTGGAGCTGCCCTGGGCCAGCGTGAATACCCTGATTACCGACGAACGCCTGCCCCAGGAGGCACGCGATCAAATTCAAGCCCGCGGCATCAACCTCATCTGTGCCGCTATCAGCTAGGAGCAACATCTATGTGTGGAATCGTGGGCGCCGTCGCCGAACGCAACATCACCACCATCCTGATCGAAGGCCTCAAGCGCCTGGAATACCGCGGTTATGACAGTGCTGGCCTGGCTGTCTTCACCCAGCAGGGCCACCTTGAACGCCGTCGTCGCATCGGCAAGGTCAGCGAGCTGGAAGCGGCCGTTGCCGCCGAGCCGCTGGTCGGCAACCTGGGTATCGCCCACACCCGCTGGGCGACCCATGGCGCGCCAACCGAAGGCAATGCACACCCGCATTTCTCCGGCCACGACCTGGCGGTGGTGCACAACGGCATCATCGAGAACCACGATGTGCTGCGTGAACAGCTCAAGGGCCTGGGCTACGTATTCACCTCGCAGACCGACACCGAAGTGATCGTGCACCTGCTGCACCACACCCTCAAAAGCCTGCCGGACCTGGCCGACGCCCTCAAGGCGACCGTCAAGCAACTGCATGGCGCGTATGGCCTGGCGGTTATCAGCGCCAGCCAGCCAGACCGCCTGCTGGCCGCCCGCAGCGGCAGCCCGCTGGTGATCGGCTTGGGCCACGGCGAGAACTTCCTGGCCTCCGACCAGTTGGCCCTGCGCCAGGTCACCGACCGCTTCATGTACCTGGAGGAGGGCGATATCGCCGAGATTCGCCGCGACCAGATCACCATCTGGGCCGTCGATGGCCAGCCGGTGCAGCGCGAGGCGGTGCAGTACCACGAAGGTGCAGAGGCGGCCGACAAGGGCCATTACCGCCACTTCATGCTCAAGGAAATCCACGAGCAGCCCACCGTGGTGCAGCGCACCCTGGAAGACCGCCTGGGTTCGGATCACGTGTTGGTGCAGGCTTTCGGCCCCAAGGCGGCCGAGCTGTTCCCCAAGGTGCGCAATGTACAGATCGTGGCCTGTGGCACCAGCTACCACGCGGGCATGGTTGCGCGTTACTGGCTCGAAGAGCTGGCCGGCATTCCGTGCCAGGTCGAAGTGGCCAGTGAATTCCGCTACCGCAAGGTGGTGGTGCAGCCCGACACCCTGTTCGTGTCGATTTCCCAGTCGGGCGAAACTGCCGACACCCTGGCGGCGCTGCGCAATGCCAAGGAGCTGGGCTTCCTTGCCAGCCTGGCCATCTGCAACGTCGGCATCAGCTCGCTGGTGCGTGAATCGGACCTGACACTGCTGACCCGTGCCGGCCCTGAAATCGGCGTGGCCTCGACCAAGGCGTTCACCACCCAGCTGGTGTCGCTGATGTTGCTGACCCTGTCGCTGGGACGCGTGCGTGGCACCTTGCCGGCTGGCGTCGAAGCCGAACTGGTCGAGCAACTGCGTCGTCTGCCGGTACGCCTGGGCGAAGCGCTGGCGATGGACGCCACCATCGAGAAGACGTCCGAGCTGTTCGCCGACAAGCATCACACCCTGTTCCTGGGCCGTGGCGCGCAGTTCCCGGTGGCGATGGAAGGGGCGCTCAAGCTCAAGGAAATCTCCTACATCCACGCCGAAGCCTACCCGGCTGGCGAGCTCAAGCACGGCCCGCTGGCGCTGGTGGATGCCGACATGCCGGTCGTTACCGTGGCGCCGAACAACGAGCTGCTGGAGAAGCTCAAGTCCAACCTGCAGGAAGTGCGCGCCCGTGGCGGCGAGCTGATCGTGTTCGCCGACGAGAAGGCTGGCATGAGCAATGGCGAGGGCACCCATGTGATCGCCATGCCGCACATCGTCGATGCGCTGGCACCGATCCTGTATACCATCCCGCTGCAATTGCTGTCGTACTACGTGGCCGTGCTCAAGGGCACCGACGTCGACCAGCCCCGCAACCTGGCCAAGTCGGTGACGGTGGAGTAAGGGGCCGGTCAGGCCCAGGCACTCCACACCGCCAAAGGATCCGGGAAGGTTCGCCTTCCCGGATCCTGCTTGCCCCGCACACCCGTGCGGCCGCTCTCAGGCCATCACAGCGTCGGCCAGCGCCACGCTTCACACCGGAAAAAGCGGGCAGCCGCTTCTGCTGGTTGAACAGCCGCGTTGTGCGCTGAAGGCCGGTGAACTGTCCACCGACAATCAGGGAATCAACTGGGTTTGCCGTTCAACCGCGCCAGCGTTTCATCCAGCTCATCAATCTGCCCCGGCGCTTCGGTCACCACACTGAAGTCGCTCACTTCGACCGCCCCCAACCCATGCCCCAGCAGGTGGAACGAGAACGCCTTGCGCGACTCGTTGTTGTCGAACGTGAACTCCATTTCCAGGGGCTGATCCGGCGTGACCAGCATCTCCTCGGTAGGTAGCCCCACCAGCACCTCCTGCTCGAACTCCTTGGTCTTGAGCACGATATAGGCGTTCTGCTGCGGGTCGGCCGAACGTACCGTCAGGCGCACCCGGGTGTGCGAGCCCTTGGGCATCTCCAGGTACTGCGCGCCGATCAGGTTGTCGGCCCAGTCATCCTTGATCTGCGGCTGCAGCGGGATCACCGTCGCACTGCCGAACTGGTAGTGCTGGTTCAGCGGTGAGCCCATCACTGATTGATCCAGTGCGCTGGCGCGCGCCTGCACCTGGCGTGCCCGCTGGCCACGGAAGCGATCTGTCAGGTTGGCGCGTTCGGCAATGAAGCCGGTACTGGCATACGACCGGCAGCGCTGCTGGAAATCGCATTCGGTGAAGGTGGCATTGCCATCGTGATAGCGCAGCTTGCCGTTGGTGAACGACATGATTTCACGCCCGTTGTCATAGTCGCGCAGCAGCGAACGCCCGCTGAGGGCGTTGGGCACCGGGAAGCCGAAGTAGTCGAGCACCGATGCGGTCAGGTCGACGTGACCGTACACGCCGGATTTCACCTGTGGCAGTTGTGCCTGCTCGGGCGCCAGCATCAGGTTGAAGCCCCACGAAGACGCCAGGCGTACACCGTCGATGCCATGGGATTCGTCCGAGGTGATCACCACCAGGGTGTCCTTGAGTACCCCCTGACGTTCCAGTCCGGCAAGAAAGTTATCCACAGCGTCGTCGAGATAGGCCACTGCCGCCTGCTTGGGCGTGGCGTAGCGTTCGAGGTATTCCGCCGGCGCGGAGTAGGGCTGGTGGGTGCCCACGGTCAGCAGGGTGAGCATCCACGGTTCAGGCTGCTTCTGCAGTTGGCCGACATAGTCCAGCGCGCCTTCGAAAAACGCCTTGTCGTCCTTGCCCCACGGGAAGTCCAGGTAGTTGGGGTTCTTGAACCAGTCCAGGCCCAGGGTGGTATCGAAGCCGATATGCGGCATGATCTTGTCCTTGGCCATGAAGCGCAGCCCGGCACCCTGCAGGTAGTGCGTGCTGAAGCCATGTTCGCGCAATTGCGCCGGCAGGCATTCCTGGTTGCGCTGGTTCTGCGTCAGCATCTCGACCCCCTTGGGGGTACCGTTGTCGAGCTTGTCGTAGTCGCCACACAGCATGGCGTAGAGGCCACGGATGGTCTGGTGGGTATGCAGCACGTAGTCGGGGGTGTTCATGCCGCGTTCGGCCCAGGCGCTCAGCTTGGGCATCAGGTGTTCCTGGTAGGCGGGGTTGAGGGTGCGTCGGTTGATGTCCAGGTAAGCCCCCGGGATGCCTTCCAGCGCGACCACCAGCACGTTGCGCGCGCTGCCGGGCGCGACGAGCAGCGGCTTGCCGCTCAGGTCCAGGCGGGTCAGGCCGGCCATGGCCACGGGTGGGTCGACCACATCGGCCTCCAGCCAGTCTTCGATACGCGCCTGGCTTTCACCCACGCCTACCGCCAGCAATTGATGTGGCAGGTTGAACACCTGCCACTCGTCCGCTTCGGCAGGTTCCCAGGCCTGGGTACCGGCATGCACCAGCAGGCAGGTCACGGGCACCGCCCACAGGTGCCGCGGCAATGGCGCGACGGGTCTGGCCCGGGCCGCCCAGCGGGTCGCAAGCCACAACAGCAGGCCAAGCCCCAGGGCAATGGCGAAGCCAGGGTTGGCCAGGCTGCCACCGGCGGAGTTTTCCATGAACTGCACATCGGTGAGGTAGTGCAGGTCGGCCGGGGTCGGCAATCGGCCTACTGCGGCCACCAGCTCGGCACTGGCCAGGCTCAGCACTCCCCAAGCCAGCACCACGGGCACTGCCAGCCATACCGGACGACGGTACAGCAGAACGACCAGTGCTCCACCGAGGCCCACGTCGGACAGGTACCCCAGCGGATCGGCCCAGCCGTTCGCCACGCGCAGGCATACAGGAACCACCACCAGCAGCCCGAACAGGGCGGCGAGCGAAGCGCGAGGGTGCTGCAACCAGCGATAGATACGTTTCACGGGGGCGTTCGTCATCATGTCGTCATGTAAATGTGGTGATGGTACCAAGTGCAGTACATCTCCACAGCATTCCGGCAACAAGTCGAAACCCAGTTTTCTGGCCTGGATCAATGTCGAATGCGCCTTCATGGCTTACCGTGGTGGGTTCCTGCCACTCTTTTCAAGGATGAAACGCAATGCAGTCAATGGACCGCAATCATGATATTCAGCCCCTGTCGCGGGCAGACATGACCATCGAGCTCAACGGGCGGCCGGTACCGGCCGCGGCAGGCGAAAGCGTGCTCAACGTGCTGCACGCGGTGGGCCTGCGCCAGGTGGCGCGCAACGACCATGGCCAGGTCACGGGTGCCTTCTGCGGCATGGGCGTGTGCCACTGCTGCCTGGTGTCGATCAACGGTCGCCCCAAGCGCCGCGCCTGCCAGACCATCGTCAAGCCGGGCATGCAGGTCGAAACCGGGGTCAACCGCTTCGACGTGGAGGGTGTCGAATGAGCCTGCGTCCGGTAATAGTCGGCGGCGGTTCGGCAGGCATGGCGGCTGCCATCGAACTGGCCCGGCATGGCGTCTCCAGCGTGCTGTTCGACGAAGCTTCGCGTCTGGGCGGGGTGGTCTATCGCGGCCCTTTGCGCAGCGGCGTCGACCTGAGCTACCTGGGCAAGCGTTATGCCAGCGCGCTGAACACCCTGCACGAAGAGTTCGCCGATTGTGCCGAGCGCATCGACGTGCGCCTGGAAACCCGTGTGGTCGGGGGCGAAGGCGGCAACCGCCTGATGGTGCTGGACAGCGACGAGCAGCTGCACGAAGTGGAATACAGCCACCTGGTACTGTCCGCCGGCTGCCACGAGCGCAACGTGCCGTTCCCCGGCTGGACCCTGCCCGGCGTGATGCTGCTGGGCGGTCTGCAGTTGCAGATCAAGAGCGGCGTGGTCAAGCCGCTGGGCACCACCGTCATCGCCGGCACCGGCCCGCTGCTGCCCCTGGTGGCATGCCAACTGCACGCGGCCGGGGTCAAGGTGGAAGGGGTGTACGAGGCATGTGCCTTCGGCAAGATCGCCAAGGAAAGCCTGGCGCTGCTGAACAAGCCGCAGCTGTTTCTCGACGGCCTGAGCATGCTCGGTTATCTGAAGCTCAACGGTATCCCCATGAACTACGGCTGGGGCGTGGTAGGTGCCAACGGCGAGGGCGAACTCACCGAAGTGCGCCTGGCCCCCTACAGTGACAACTGGCAGCCGGACATCAGCCGTGTGCAGCGCGTCTCGGCGCAGACCCTGGCCGTGGGCTACGGCTTCATTCCGCGCACCCAGCTCAGTCAGCAGATGGGCCTGGCCCACGGCTTCAACGAAGACGGCTACCTGCGCGCCGAAAGCAACGTGTGGCAACAGAGCAGCGAGCCGCACATTCACCTGGCCGGTGACATGGGCGGGATTCGCGGTGGCGAAGCCGCGATGCTCACCGGGCGCATCGCCGCCGTGTCGATCCTGCACCAGGCTCAGGTCATCACCCCCGAACAGGCGCTGGACCTGCGCGAGCGCTACCTGGGCAAGCTGGCCGCGATCAAGCGCTTTCGTGCCGGGGTAGACCGCTACACACTGCGCGGCACTGAGCAGATCACGCTGCCCGCACCCGACACCGTCATCTGCCGCTGCGAGCACGTCACCCGCAGCGACATCGACCGCGCCCTGGAGCAGGGTGTACAGGACATGGCCGGGCTGAAGATGCGCACCCGCGTGAGCATGGGCGATTGCCAGGGCCGCATGTGCGTGGGCTACTGCAACGATCGCCTGCGCCAGGCCACCGGGCGTGCCGATGTGGGCTGGCTGCGCCCGCGGTTCCCCATCGATCCGATCCCTTTCTCCGCATTCAAGAACCTCGGCACGGAAGCTGAAGCATGAACAGAACCTATGATGTGGTCATCGCCGGCGGCGGTGTGATCGGCGCTTCCTGCGCCTACCAGTTGTCCAAGCGTGGCAACCTCAGGATCGCGGTGATCGACGCCAAGCGCCCCGGCAACGCTACCCGCGCCTCGGCGGGCGGGTTGTGGGCGATCGGCGAATCGGTCGGCCTGGGCTGCGGGGTGATCTTCTTTCGCATGATGTCGCAAAAGCACAAGCGCGAAGCCAACGGCGCCGCCGTGGCGGTCGATTCCAGCACCCCGCACATCCTGCCGCAGTCGTTCTTCGACTTCGCGCTGCAATCCAATGCCTTGTACCCCGGCCTGCACCAGGAACTGATGGAGCGCCACGGCATGGACTTCAAGTTCGAGCGCACCGGCCTCAAGTACGTGATCTACGACGACGAGGACCGCCTGTACGCCGAGCATATCGTCGCGCAGATCCCGCACCTGGCCCACGAGGTTCGCTGGCTCGACCGCGATGCCCTGCGCAAGGCCGAGCCAGCCGTCAGCCACCATGCCCACGGCGCGCTGGAGTTCCTGTGCGATCACCAGGTCAGCCCGTTCCGTCTGGCCGATGCCTACACCGAAGGTGCGCGGCAGAACGGCGTCGACCTGTTCCTCAACACCAACGTCACCGGCGTGCTGCACCAGGGCGACCGGGTGGTGGGGGTCAAGACCGACGTGGAAGGCGAGTTTCACTGCCAGACCCTGATCAACGCCGGCGGCGCCTGGGCGGCAGAACTGAGCGAGATGGCCACCGGCCTGAGCATTCCGGTCAAGCCGGTCAAGGGCCAGATCCTGCTCACCGAGCGCATGCCCAAGCTGCTGCAGGGCTGCCTGACCACCGCCGATTGCTACATGGCGCAGAAGGACAACGGCGAGATCCTGATCGGCAGCACCACCGAAGACAAGGGCTTCGACGTCACCACCACCTATCCGGAAATCAACGGTCTGGTGAAGGGCGCGGTGCGATGCATTCCGGAGCTGGCGCAGATCAACCTCAAGCGCAGCTGGGCAGGCCTGCGTCCCGGTTCGCCGGACGAGCTGCCGATTCTCGGCCCGGTGCAGAGCGTGAGTGGCTACCTCAATGCCTGTGGGCACTTTCGCACCGGCATCCTGACCTCGGCGATCACTGGCGTGCTGATCGACAAGGTGCTGCATGAAGAGGCACTGCCGCTGGACCTGACGCCGTTCCTCGCGGACCGCTTCGGTACTCAGCCCAAAGCCGCCCAGGCCTGACCCGGTGCGTGCCTGAACCTGCGGTGATGGTCGCCGTCGGTTCAGGCGCACGGATCAAGCGTGCAGGCTGACCGGGGTCAGATCTGCATGGCCATGCCTTCGACGTTCATCGCCGCCTGGCGCAAGGCCTCGGAGCGAGTCGGGTGCGGGTGGCAGGTGAGGGCGATGTCTTCGGCCGAGGCCGAGAACTCCATGGCCACGCAGTACTCACCGATCATCTCGCTGACGCACGGGCCAACCAGGTGCACGCCGAGCACCTCGTCGGTTTCGGCATCGGCCAGCACCTTGGCGAAGCCTTCGGTCTCGTGGTTGATCTTGGCCCGGCTGTTGGCCATGAACGGGAACTTGCCGACCTTGTAGGCGCGGCCTTCGGCCTTGAGCTGCTCTTCGGTCTTGCCCACGCTGGCCAGTTCGGGGCGGGTGTAGATCACCCCCGGGATCAGCCCGTAGTTCACTTCGTGGGCCTTGCCGTGGATGCGCTCGATGCAGGCGATGGCTTCGTCTTCGGCCTTGTGGGCGAGCATCGGGCCGCTGGTGACGTCGCCGATCACCCACACGCCCGGCACGCTGGTGCGATGGCCCTGGTTCTCGAGCATGCCGCGCTTGTCGGTCTGCAGGCCTACCGTTTCCAGGCCCAGGCCCTGGGTGTAGGGGCGACGGCCGATGGCGACCAGCACGTAGTCGGCCTGCAGGGTTTCGGCGGTGCCGCCGGCGGCCGGTTCGAGGGTCAGGCTGACACCGTCGGCCGACGGCGTGGCCTGGGTCACCTTGCTGCCCAGCTTGAAGCTCATGCCTTGCTTGGCCAATGCGCGCTGCAGGGTCTTGGCGGTTTCTTCGTCGGTGCCGGGGCAGATACGGTCGAGGTATTCCACCACGGTGACCTGGCTACCGAGGCGGCGCCACACCGAGCCCAGCTCCAGCCCGATCACGCCCGCGCCGATCACCACCAGGTGTTTGGGCACCTGGGGCAGGGCGAGGGCGCCGGTGGAGTCGATGATGCGGTGGTTGTCGATGGTCACGCCGGGCAGCGGAGTCGGCTCGGACCCGGTGGCGATGACGATGTCCTTGGCCTGCAGTTCGGTCACGGCGCCCTGGTCATCGGTGACCTTGACCTTGCCCACGCCATCGAGCTGGCCCCAGCCCTTGATCCAGTCGACCTTGTTCTTGCGAAACAGGAACTCGATGCCCTTGGTCAGGCCCGCGACGCTCTCGTCCTTCTGTTTCATCATCTGCGCCAGGTTCAGGCTTGGCTTGACCTCGATACCGAGGTTGGCGAACTCGCTGCCGGCAGCCGCTTCGTAGAGTTCGGAGGCATGCAGCAGGGCCTTGGACGGCATGCAGCCAACGTTCAGGCAGGTGCCACCGAGGGTCGGGCGACCTTCGACACAGGCCACGCTCAGGCCCAGCTGGCCTGCGCGAATGGCAGCGTTGTAGCCGCCAGGGCCGCCGCCGATGATCACGACATCATAGGTTTTCATTGTTGTACTCCCGGATGAAGAATCGACAATGCCGCCAAGGTTAGGGGCCGATCTGGAGGTTGTATACAATTTATGCCACTACCTTTTTGCATCGGCCGGTCTACGACGATAGTCCGGCATGCCTCCCTGTTCTTGAGGATGGGCTACCCTTTTGTGCAGACGTCCGAAGATTACGGGAGGCTCATTTCATGCTTGCGCAACTTCCACCTGTTCTGCAAAGCCTGCGGTTGCCCTTGCGACTCAAGCTTTGGGATGGTCACGAATTCGATCTCGGCCCCCAGCCGCAGGTCACCATCGTGGTCAAGGATCCCCAGCTGATCGGCCAGTTGACCCACCCCAGCCTGGATGAGCTGGGCGCGGCGTTCGTCGAGGGCAAGCTGGAACTGGAGGGCACCATCGGCGAAGTCATCCGCGTGTGCGACGAGCTCAGTCAGGCGTTGCTCACGGACGAGGAAGAAGACCAGCCGGTGCGCAGCGAGCATGACAAGGCCACCGACGCGGCGGCCATTTCCTACCACTACGACCTGTCCAACGATTTCTACCAGCTGTGGCTGGACCGCGACATGGCGTACTCCTGCGCCTACTTCAAGACCCCCGGCGACACCCTTGAGCAGGCCCAGCAGAACAAGTTCGAGCACCTGTGCCGCAAGCTGCGGCTCAAGCAGGGCGACTACCTGCTGGACGTGGGCTGTGGCTGGGGCGGGTTGTCACGTTATGCCGCACGTGAGTTCGGCGCCAAGGTGTTCGGCATCACCCTGAGCAAGGAGCAGCTCAAGTTGGGGCGTGAACGGGTCAAGGCAGAAGGGCTTGAAGATCAGGTGGAACTGCAGATTCTCGACTACCGCGACCTGCCCCAGGACGGTCGCTTCGACAAGGTGGTGAGTGTCGGCATGTTCGAGCACGTGGGGCATGCCAACCTGGCGTTGTACTGCCAGCGGTTGTTCGGCGCGGTGCGCGAAGGTGGCCTGGTGATGAACCACGGCATCACCGCCAAGCATGTGGACGGGCGCCCGGTGGGGCGCGGCGCGGGCAATTTCATCGAGCGCTATGTATTCCCCCATGGCGAGCTGCCGCACCTGTCGATGATCAGTGCGCGTATCAGCGAAGCGGGGCTGGAAGTGGTCGACGTCGAGAGCCTGCGCCTGCATTACGCACGGACGCTGGCGCAGTGGAGCGATCGCCTCGAAAGCCAGCTGGACAAGGCCGCGAGCCTGGTGCCGGAAAAGGCCCTGCGCATCTGGCGGCTGTACCTGGCCGGTTGCTCCTATGCCTTTTCCAAGGGCTGGATCAACCTGCACCAGATTCTGGCAGTCAAGCCGTTCGCCGATGGAGGCCACGACCTGCCGCTGACCCGCGAGGACCTGTACCGCTGACAGTCGCGCTCAGAGGATCGGCGAGATCAGTCGGGCGATGCGCATCCCCAGTTGTTGCAGGCGGCGCGTCTGCTGGCTGTCCTCGGGGGTGATTTCCCGCGCTTGGTCGAAGTCGTGCTGGAGCATGGCTTCGACCTGTGCGGCAAAGGCAAGGTCTACGGTCAGCAGCATGATTTCGAAGTTCAGGCGGAACGAGCGGTTGTCCAGGTTGGCACTGCCGATGGCGCTGACTTCGTTGTCGACCAGCACCACCTTCTGGTGCAGAAACCCCGGCCCGTAGCGGAACATGCGCACCCCGGCCTGCACCGCCTCGAAGGCGAACAGGCTGGAGGCGGCGTACACGATACGGTGGTCAGGGCGCGAGGGAATCAGGATACGCACGTCGACGCCACGCAACACCGCCAGGCGCAGCGCGGCCGACACGGCCTCGTCGGGAATGAAGTACGGGCTGGTGATCCAGAGCCGCTCGCGCGCCGCGTGGATGGCGTCGACAAAAAACAGCGAACAGGTCTCCTGCGGATCGGCCGGCCCGCTGGCCAGTACCTGGCAAAGTACGCCGTTGTCGGGGTAGGTGTCGGGCAGGATCAGTGGCGGCAACTGGCGCGCCGCCCAGTACCAGTCTTCGGCAAAGGATTCCTGCAGGCAGGCCAGCACCGGGCCGCTGACCTGCACATGGGTGTCGCGCCAGGGCGATAGCCTGGGGTTGCCGCCCAGGTACTCGTCGCCCACGTTATGGCCCCCCATGAACCCCAGCATGCCGTCGACCACCACGATCTTGCGATGGTTGCGGAAGTTGACCTGGAAGCGGTTGAACCAGCCGCGGCGGGTGGCGAAGGCGCGGATGTTCACGCCGCCTTCGCGCAAGCTCTGTATATAGGCGGAGGGCAGGGCGTGACTGCCAACGCTGTCGAACAGCACGTAGATCTTCACCCCTTCCGCGGCCTTTCTCAGCAGCAGCGCCTTGAGTTCACGGCCGATGCCGTCGTCGTGGATGATGAAGAACTGGATCAGTACCGTGTCGTGAGCCGCTTCTATCGCCTTGAAGATCGCGTCGAAGGTGGCCTGCCCGTCGATCAGCAGGCTGACCTGGTTGTTGGCCAGGCACGGCATGCGCCCAAGCTTGGGCATGGCCCGCAGCGCCGCATAGGATTCGGAGTTGCGCGCGGTCAGCGCCTCTTCCACCCAGGGGCGCCAGTTGAGGTCGGCCATGGCCACGTGCATTTCGCGGTTGGCCTGGCGGCGGGCCTGGATGTAGGCGTCGAAGGTGCGACTGCCGAACACCAGGTACGGAATCAGCGTGAAGTAGGGGATAAACAGCAGCGACATGGCCCAGGCAATTGCACCTTGGGCAGTGCGCACGGTGAACACGGCATGCAGGGCGGCAATCACGCCCAGCAGGTGAATCAAACCGATGAGGTAACCGAAGAAGTAAGGGCTGTGGTAATCCATACACATTCTGCTATCCGAGGGCACTGCCCGCTAACAGAGCACGTTCGCGCCTGCACTTGCAACTGAAAGCACGAAAACGCGTCTAAGCTGTGTTCCGGCTTGGGGCCGGATTCTGAAGGAGTCACTACATGAAAAGTCGTCTGCCGATGCTGGCACTGGTACTGGGCCTGGCGAGCCCGTTGGTGCATGCGCAGATGTTGCAACCGGGCCTGTGGGAGTTGACCAGCAGCAACATGCAGGTCGATGGCAAGCCACTGCCCGACATGGAATTCATGCTCGGCCAGTTGAAGAACCTGCCGCCCGAGCAGCGCGCAATGATCGAGGGTGGCCTGGCCAAGCAAGGCATCAGCGTCGGGGGCAAAGGGGTGCGTTCGTGCCTGACCCAGGAGCAGGTTCAGACCAACGACATTCCGCTGCAAGACCCGCAGTCGGGGTGCACGCAGAAGATCACCGAGCGCAACGGCAATGTGTGGAAGTTCACCTTCAGTTGCCCCAAGGCTCAAGGCAACGGTGAAGCGCAGTTTCTCAGCGATCGGGAATTTCTGACCAAGGTCAGCGGCACGTTCAATGCGTCCGGTGTTGAGCAAAAGGGCAGCATGAACACCCGTGCGGTGTGGCTGGGCAACGATTGCGGCACGGTCAAGCCGCGCACCTGATCAGCGCGGGTGCCACTGCCATTGGCTTTGCGCGACAGCGTCGTGGGCATGCAGGCTTTCGGCATGTTCCACACGCAGCTTGAAGCCGTCGATCCACGGCAGCGGTTGCAGGGCCAGATGCAGGCGCCTCGCGGCGTCTTCGCAGAACATCAGGTTCTGCCCGTTGGCCAGCGCAAACGCCTGTTCGTCGGCTCGTTTCACGGCTGTCTGCACAGCAGTGCCGAGAGCTGCCTCGGCCAGGTCGATCAGCTGTCGAAAGGGCATTTGCTCCTCGCCTGGGGCCAGGCGCAGGTGCAGATGGGCCGTGCTGCGTTGGCTGTGTGGTGTTGCGACGATGCCTTGGGCGGTGCCGAGCCAATGCAGGATGGCAGCATGATCGAGGTTACTGCGGTTGGCGAAATCATCGACGAACTGCTGCTGAATCAATTGGCGGGCGAGCGCGGCGGAGCATGGGCAGGTCGAGGAATACTCGACTTGTGCGTTTAGTTCCACGTGGAACACTCCGTTTTCCAAACGTGCGTCCACACTCACCGGGTAAGCCTTCCAGCCTGCCAGCGGGCTGACCAGCGCAGGCCGCTTGAGCAACAATTCAAAGCCCAGACGCAGGTAAGCGGTGGTAGAGAGGCCCTGATGGCTGTCGATAAACCGTTCCAGGACCTGGCGCATCAACCCTACTGAAAACGCCGCGTGCTCGAATGCCTCCAACGCGAGGTACAGGCGCGACATGTGAATCCCCCGCGAGGCTCCATCATCCAGGCTGACGCCGGCATCGGCGCTGGCGCGTACCTGCACGCCGTCGAGTGTGATCGGCAGTGCGATGCCGCACATGCCAACCCATTCCAGAGGCATGGATTGCTGGCTGGCCTGAGCGGCGATATCGGGAAGGGTCAGGGCGTTCATGCTGAAACCATCGCTGAATTAAAAACCGATACGTTACATTATAACGATTCATTCATCATAGCTTTTTCCGAGTCCTCACTCGCAGCCCCCAAGGCGATTGCAACGCAGGCTGAAGCGTTGGCCGCTGGAGCTGGACACCCGGTTCTGCGTGGTCCAACCCACCCGGCGGCTATAGCCGACCCAGGCTTCGCCGTCGTTGGCCAGGCCCGTGTAGAAGGTCAGCGGCCCATAGAGGCTGTTGGTTTGCACCCAGCGTCGCTGCCCCAACACCTCAACGCCGCGCACGTACTGGGTATTGCCCTGGCTGTGCACGCTGTACACATTGCCGTCGCGATCTTGGCAGGCCAGCAGGTTGGCGCTGCGCGTGCATTGGGCAGGCTCACTGCGCGGCATCGCGGCGTGAACCGTCGCGACAGGAATTAGCAGGAGCGAAAGCAGTACGAAGGTTTTCATCCAATCTCCGATTGGCTAAATTGCATTGTTATAATATAACATTGAAAAAGGCATCCTTCGAATGCCCCGACGCCCTGATGAGGTATTTGCGCCATGACCGACCGTCTCCCCGTTACTGTGCTGTCCGGCTTTCTAGGTGCCGGCAAGAGCACCCTGCTCAACCATGTGCTGCGTAACCGCGACAACCTGCGGGTGGCGGTGATCGTCAACGACATGAGTGAAATCAATATCGACGCCAGCGAAGTGCAGCGCAACGTCAGCCTCAATCGTGCAGAAGAAAAACTGGTCGAGATGAGCAATGGCTGCATCTGCTGCACCCTGCGCGAAGATCTGCTCGAAGAGGTCGCGCGGCTTGCCCGCGAGGGGCGTTTCGATTACCTGTTGATCGAGTCCACCGGCATATCCGAGCCGCTACCGGTAGCCGAAACCTTTACCTTCCGTGATGAACAAGGCCGCAGCCTGGCCGACCAGGCGCGGCTGGACACCATGGTCACGGTGGTCGACGGGCTGAATTTCCTGGGTGACTACCAGGCCGCCGACAGCCTGGCTTCGCGCGGCGAGACCCTGGGCGAGGGCGATGAACGTTCCATCAGCGACCTGCTGATCGAGCAGGTCGAGTTCGCCGATGTGATCCTGTTGAGCAAGATCGACCTGATCGGCAGCGATGAGCGCGAAGAACTCTGCGCCATTCTGCGCTCGCTCAATGCCCACGCCCAGATCGTGCCGATGGTGATGGGGCAGGTGCCATTGGCGCAGATTCTCGATACCGGCCTGTTCGACTTCGAGCGTGCTGCCCAGGCGCCGGGCTGGCTGCAGGAACTGCGCGGTACGCATGTGCCGGAAACCCAGGAGTACGGCATTGCCGCCACTACCTGGCAGGCCCGCCGCCCCTTGCACCCACAGCGTTTTTTCGACTTTATCCACAGGCCCTGGAGCAACGGCCGCCTGTTGCGTTCCAAGGGCTTTTTCTGGCTGGCCAGCAAGCACCAGGAAGCCGGCAGCTGGTCCCAGGCCGGCGGCATGATGCGCCACGGCTTTGCCGGTCGCTGGTGGCGTTTCGTACCACGCGGGCAATGGCCCCAGGACCCGCAGGACGCGGCGGCGATCCTCAAGCACTGGACGGCCGAATGCGGCGATTGCCGACAGGAGCTGGTGTTCATCGGGCAGCACATCGACTTTGCGCAACTGGATGCCGAGCTGGGCGCCTGCCTGCTGAGCGATGAAGAAATGGCATTGGGCGCCGAGGGCTGGCAACGCCTGCCCGACCCGTTTGGCGACTGGCACGACGAAGAGGCGGCCTGATGCTGGCCCTGAAACGCCGTGGCAGCGCCCGGCAAACAGTCGGCGAATCGCCCCAGGTGCTGACCGAGGTGCTGCAGGATGGCGTCAATCTGGCCGTGTGGCAGCGCCAGTTGCCGGTGCATGTGGCCGATTTTGCCCAGGTGCTGTTGTCCCTTGGGCAGCCGCTGGCCGAGTCCCTGACCCTGGAGTTGCAGCCAGATGACGACGCACCCGCCCTGCGCGGGTTGGCGGCAGCGTATGCCGATCTGCAGGGGTATGAGGGGTTCATCTGCGATGTGCGCTGGCTGGTGGGCGCCTACGCCTGCCTGCTCGACGCGCGTCGGGTGGGGCTGCGCCTGCGCGCACTGGAGGGCGCAATGTGCCCGCGTTTTCACGTCGACCACGTGCCGGCGCGGCTGATCTGTACCTATGCGGGCCCCGGCAGTGAATGGCTGACGGCGCCCGATGCGGTGCAGGTGGAGCAGTTGTCGACCGGTGATGTGGCCGTGCTCAAGGGCGAGAGGTGGCTGGGTAATGAGGGGCATGGGCTGGTGCACCGTTCGCCGGCGGTACCTGCAGGGCAGCGCCGCCTTATGCTGACGCTTGACTGGATGGCCTGAGCGCGCAGCATAGTGCGTATCCTTCCTGACGAATCGATGCGCATGCTGCAGAACATACCCACCCACCTGATCGGCGGCCCCCTGGGCGCCGGCAAGACCAGCCTGATCCGGCACCTGCTGGCCCAGCGCCCGGCCCACGAGCGGTGGGCGGTGCTGATCAACGAGTTCGGCCAGATCGGCCTGGATGCCGCCTTGCTCGCCACCGACGATGATGGCGTGGCGATGGGCGAAGTGGCGGGCGGATGCCTGTGCTGCGTGAATGGTGCACCGTTCCAGGTGGGCCTGGGGCGCTTGTTGCGCAAGGCGCGCCCTCATCGACTGTTCATCGAGCCTTCGGGGCTGGGTCATCCTGCCCAGTTGCTGGCCCAGCTGAGCGAAGCACCCTGGCAAGGCGTGCTGGCGGTTCAGCCGTCGGTGCTGGTACTGGACGCTCAGGCATTGGCGGCAGGCCAGGTATTACCCCAGCCGCAGGCGCAGGCACTGCACGGTGCGGGGCTGCTGGTGCTCAACAAATCTGAAGGCTTGGCGGCCGCCACGCGCCTGTGGATAAGCCAGGGCTTGCCTGATGTACCCCAGCTTTGGACGGACCATGGGCAGATTGCGCTGAACAGCCTGCCGGGCGTTGGTGTGCATCCGTTGCCGGTGGATAACTTCAAGTTGCCGGAGGCCAGGCCGTTGCCGGCGGCGCTGTGGATAAACCCGCTGACGCCGATCTGTCTTTATCAACAGCTGGAGCAGGGCTGGAGCATTGGCTGGCGCTGGCACCCGAGCCAGCAGTTGCACCCGCAGCGTTTGCAGCAATGGCTTGCAGGCCTTGGGTGGCGCAGGGCGAAGCTGGTTATCCACAGCCCGGAGGGTTGGCAGTCGGCCAATGCGCTGGAGGGGCAGGCGCTGCACTGGCAGGCCAGCGAGTGGCGGCGCGACTCGCGTATCGAGCTGATTTTTGCACAGCCGCAGGCAGTGGCGGCCTTGGAGCAGGGGATGCAGGAATGCCGGATTCCCTGAAGACAGGGCCGGCCTCTTTGCAGGCAAGGCTGGCCCCGGTAGACGAAGGGAACGTCACTGGCGCCAGCGATTGTGCTCCTGGCGCCACTGGTTCATCTCGATCACGTTGCCGCCCTGCACCGGCGGCTTGATCTCGAACGGGTAGGGTGCCAGTTCGATCTGCATCGTGTGCGCGCCAAACTGCGTCACCGTACCGGGGTGACGATGTTCGCCCGTCACCGTGAATTCGAAGTTGTACACACGGGCCAGGCGCTTGCGCCCGTTGGCATCGCGCACAAAACCGATGCGCTTGAGCGCCACGTTGCCATCCAGCAGTTCCAGGTCGAGCTTGGCGCAATGCTGCTTGACCCGTTCCAGTGCCTTTTCGCGCAGGCCGTGGTTATGCCACAGCCAGGCGCCTGCGGTGGCCAGCAGCATCAGCACCAGAAGGTTTTCGAGGGTTAACATCTACGTTCGCTCCAACCAGATAGGCTCAGCTTAACTGCCACCCCGGTCTGTCGTACAGGTGGCATTTGGCGCCATACTGCGCGCCTTGTTTTTCATTCGATCGTTTGGAAGCCCTGCATGAAACGTACACCGCATCTGCTCGCCATCCAGTCACACGTGGTATTCGGCCACGCCGGCAACAGCGCCGCGGTGTTTCCGATGCAACGGGTGGGGGTCAATGTCTGGCCGCTGAACACCGTTCAGTTCTCCAACCATACTCAGTATGGCCAGTGGACCGGCGAAGTGCTTGCGCCAGAGCAAATTCCGGCGCTGGTGGACGGGATTGCGACGATCGGCGAGCTGGGCAACTGTGATGCGGTGCTTTCCGGCTACCTCGGCAGCGCCGCCCAGGGCCGTGCGATTCTTACTGGGGTGGCGCGGATCAAGGCGGTCAACCCGAACGCCCTGTACCTGTGCGACCCCGTCATGGGGCATCCGGAAAAAGGCTGCATCGTACCCGCCGAGGTCAGTGACTTCCTGCTCGAGGAAGCGGTTGCGGTGGCGGATGTGCTGTGCCCCAATCAGTTGGAGCTCGACAGCTTCTGCGGGCGTCGGGCCGAGTCGCTGGAGGACTGCGTGGCCATGGCGCGCAGCCTGCTCGCCCGCGGGCCCAAGGCTGTGCTGGTCAAGCACCTGGCATACCCGGGACGCAAGGCCGAAGACTTCGAGATGCTGCTGGTGACTGCCGAAGGCAGTTGGCACCTGCAGCGACCGCTGCTGGCGTTTGCGCGGCAGCCGGTGGGGGTCGGCGATCTGACCTCCGGCCTGTTCCTGGCGCGGGTGCTGCTGGGTGACAGCTGGGTGGCGGCTTTCGAATTCACTGCCGCGGCCGTGCACGAGGTGCTGCTGGAAACCCAGGCTTGCACCAGCTACGAGCTGGAGCTGGTGCGTGCCCAGGACCGCATCATGCACCCGCGGGTGCGCTTCGAGGCGCGGCGCCTGGCGCTCTAGAAGGCGTCGCCCTTGAGTTCCTGGTAGCGCTTTTCGAGTTCCTGGCGAATCAGGCGGCGCTGCTTGCCTTGCACGAAGCGGCGCTTTTCCTCGCTGGTCTCTGGCTGGCGTGGCGGCACGGCGACCGGCTTGCGATCGTCGTCCACCGCGACCATGGTGAAGAAGCAGCTGTTGCTGTGGCGCACCGAGCGCTCGCGGATATTTTCGGTGACGACCTTGATCCCGACCTCCATCGAGGTGTTGCCGGTGTAGTTCACCGACGCCAGGAAGGTCACCAGTTCGCCCACGTGTACCGGCTCGCGAAAGACCACCTGATCCACCGACAATGTCACCACATAACGGCCCGCGTAGCGGCTGGCGCAGGCATAGGCGACTTCATCGAGGTACTTGAGCAGGGTGCCGCCGTGTACGTTGCCAGAAAAGTTGGCCATGTCCGGGGTCATCAGGACGGTCATCGACAGCTGGGCGTTTCCAGGTTCCATAGTGTGCTCACGGTAAGGTTGCGCTGAGGCGGGGTGGCGAGTGGTCGTCACGCTTCTTTTCCCCAATTTCGAATCCCATGAAAACGGGACGCTGACAGCGCCGTTGCCGTCACGCCGTTCGTGCCATCTTTGGCGTGTTACCGGTCTATCTGTTTCTTGATATTACACCGCCTTTTCGTCGCAGGCGCCGGTGTTAACCTGACCAAGCCCATGCAATGTGGTGCCTGGCGTCATTTGACAGACTAATTCCCCCGCCGCTCCACGACAGGCATGTCATCGAGCGGCGGGCTTGTTCTTCGGTTCGAAGTAAGGAGCTCCACGCCGTGCATGCCATCAGCTTTATTCAGGATCTGGCGGTGATCATGCTGGTTGCCGGTGTGGTCACCATCCTGTTTCACCGTTTCAAGCAGCCGGTGGTACTCGGCTATATCGTCGCCGGCTTCATCATCGGCCCGCACACCCCGCCATTCGGCCTCATCCACGACGAAGACACGATCAAGACGCTGGCCGAACTCGGGGTGATCTTCCTGATGTTCTGCCTGGGGCTGGAGTTCAGCCTGCGCAAGCTGTTCAAGGTGGGGGCCACGGCGTTCATTGCGGCCTTCCTCGAAATCGTGCTGATGATCTGGATCGGCTTCGAGATCGGCCGCTGGTTCGGCTGGAACACCATGGACTCGCTGTTCCTGGGCGCAATCCTGGCAATTTCTTCCACCACCATCATCGTCAAGGCGCTCAACGACCTGAAGATGAAGAACGAGCGCTTCGCCCAGCTGATCTTCGGTGTGCTGATCGTCGAGGACATCCTCGGTATCGGCATCATTGCCCTGCTGTCGGGCATTGCGGTCAGCGGCGCGGTCAGTTCCGGCGAGGTGTTCTCCACCGTCGGCAAGCTCTCGCTGTTCATGATCGTGGCGCTGGTCATCGGCATACTGCTGGTACCGCGGGTACTGGCCTACGTGGCCAGGTTCGAAAGCAACGAGATGCTGCTGATTACCGTGCTGGGACTGTGCTTCGGCTTCTGCCTTCTGGTGGTCAAGCTCGAGTACAGCATGGTGCTGGGCGCGTTCCTGATCGGGGCGATCATGGCCGAATCGCGCCAGTTGCTGAAGATCGAGCAGTTGATCGAGCCGGTTCGCGACCTGTTCAGTGCCATCTTCTTCGTCGCCATCGGCCTGATGATCGACCTGAGCGTGCTCATCGAGTACATCTGGCCGATCGTGGTCATTACTGTAGCGGTGGTCCTGGGCAAGATGCTCTCGTGCGGCATGGGCGCCTTCATCGCCGGCAACGACGGTCGCACCTCGTTGCGGGTGGGCATGGGGCTTTCGCAGATCGGCGAATTCTCCTTCATCATCGCTGCGCTGGGCATGACCCTGCAGGTCACCAGCGACTTCCTTTACCCGGTGGCGGTGGCGGTGTCGGCCATTACCACCTTGCTCACGCCCTACCTGATTCGCGCCGCCGACCCGCTGTCGCTCAAGCTTGCCAGTGTGGTGCCCAAGCGCCTGTCGCGGGTGCTGTCGCTGTACGGCGAATGGCTGCGCAGCATCCAGCCGCAGGGCGAGGGCGCGATGGTGGCGGCGATGATCCGGCGCATCCTGCTGCAGGTGGGGGTCAACCTGGCGCTGGTGGTGGCGATCTTCTTCAGTGGTGGTTACTTCGCGGCACGCATCGGCGAGTACCTGAGCGAATGGTTGCCCGACCTGGCCCAGCAGAAAGCGCTGATCTGGGGCGCGGCGTTGCTGCTGTCATTGCCGTTCCTGATTGCCGCGTATCGCAAGCTCAAGGCGCTGTCGATGCTGCTGGCCGAAATGGGGGTCAAGCCGGAAATGGCCGGGCGCCATACCCAGCGCGTGCGCCGGGTGATCGCCGAGGTGATCCCGCTGCTGTCGCTGCTGGTGATCTTCCTGCTGCTGTCGGCGCTGTCGGCGAGCATCCTGCCCACCAGCGAGCTGCTGTTGCTGATTGCGGTGGTGGCGGCCGGCGTGGTGGCGTTGCTGTGGCGCTGGTTCATCCGGGTGCACACGCGCATGCAGATCGCACTGCTCGAAACCCTCGACAATCAGAAGGAACATCACCCCTAGGGTTTGCAGCGCAGCGGCTGGTCCCGCCATTGGGCCCAGGCCCGTGTCCAGCCTTCGGCGTGGCTCACACCGGGCAGCGCAACCTGCTGCATGCAGCGGGCACTGCCCAGTTCCACGCGGTAGTGCTCGAACAGCGAGGCCGGCACGCTGCGGTCCTGCAGCCCGAGAAGGTGGCGCTGCGGCAGGTCGCGCAGGCGCTGGCGATAGTCCAGCGGCTCCAGTGAGCCCGCCAGTGGCGTCAGTTGCAGGGTCTGTGCCCAGTACCGCGGGCTGAGGTTGCCGGCCAGGGTCTGTACCTGGGTAACGTCGCTTCGCCGGGCGGCCAGCAGCAAGGCCAGCGCACCCCCGCCGGAATAGCCGATCAGCTCGAACTCCTGGTTGCCATAGCGCTGCTTGATGCCGCTCAGGGCTTGGTCCAGGCTATCGAGCACTGCCTTGCCAAAGCGCTGGTCGGTCCACATCGCTGCGCGGCAGCCAGGCGCACTGACGAACTGGCAAGGGCGCGCCAGATACAGGCTGGGCTGTGGGTCTTCCAGGGCCAGTCGCGCCAGCAACAGGTTGCGCGGGCTGGGGTCCAGGCTGGGTTGGCTGGAGGTGGCCCAGGCGCGTCCGTCACCTTCCAGATAGACGCGCAGGCGCAGGGCGCCTGGCGCCTTGAGCGGAACGCTCAGCGCCAGCGGGAAGGGCTGGGTAGGCTGGATCTCGACACGATGGCCATGGGCGTGGCTGAGGGTCTGCAACTGTGTCAGCGGCGCCTGGCAGCCGCTCGCCAGCAGCAGGGCGAGCAGTGTGAACAGTCTGGAGTACATCGACAGGGCCCCGGCATGTGAAGGTGCATTCCTGTGCGCGCGGGTCGTATGTCCGAGGGGATGGAGCGGTAGCAACACCGCCGCGCACAGGAAGGCGCGGCGATTCTACGAAGATTGATAGCTCAGAGCCATCATTTTTGTCCGACAAACTGACGGATCAGCTTTCCAGCCACACGTCGCGCGCCCAGTGCCATACCGATTCCCAGGTTTCTTCGGTCACCAGCTCTTCTTCGGCCGACCACAGCACCACGGTGCCGTCTTCCTCGACGCAGTAGTAATCGTCACCATCCTGGCAGATCGGAATCAGCGAACGGTCCACGCCGGCATCCCAGGCATTGGCCGCCACGTCAGGCAGGTAGGTATGCGATTGCGGGTCGGTAACGGTCACCGGCTCCAGGCTGCCGTACACCACATCGCTGACGGTCAACAGGAACTCCCTGAAGACGAACGGGATATCGATGAACAGCTGTTCTTCAATCTCGACCAGCAGGTCTTCGTCGGGCAACTCAAGCGGTACGGGTACCGGTTCGTTGGCTTCACGCAGTTGCTCGATGATTTCTTCCACGGGTTCAATCCTCTTACCTTGACGACACGCTGCGCGTTATACCCTAGTAGGACGCTACGCTAAAAGCAAAACCCCGGGCAAGCCCGGGGTTTTTTGTGCAATGCCTCAAGATCAGCCGTTCTGGCGGATCCCTGCGACCAGCCAAGGCTGGTTTTCGCCCTGGGCACGTTCCATGTTCCAGCTTTCGCTGAACACTTCGCCCTGGTCGAAACGCGAGGTTTTCGACACACCGCTGAAGGTCAGGGTGGCGATGGTGCGGTCGGCACGGTCATCCACGCCTTCCAGCTGCACGTTCAGGTCGTCGATGTAGGTGGACTGGAAGCCTTCACCCAGCTCGGCACGTTCCTTTTTCAGGAACTGCAGCATCTGCGGGGTAACGAACTCGGCGATCTTGTCGATCTCGTTGGCGTCCCAGTGCTGCTGCAGGGTCTGGAAGTGGTTGCGTGCAGCGGCCAGGAAGCTCTCTTCATTGAACCAGGCTGGTGCGTTGATCACCGGGCGGGCCGCGGCAGGTGCAGCGGAACCACCGAAGATCGACGGCTGAGCCGGTTGCTCGTGAACTTCACGCTGGAACGGCGCGTGACCGGCAGCGGCCATCTGCGGCTGTTGCTTGCGGCGACGGGCGGCAATGAAACGGAAGATCAGGAAGGCGATGACCGCCATGATCAGGATGTCGAAGATCTGCATGCCCTGGAAGCCGTCGCCCATGAACATGGAGGCCAGCAGGCCACCGGCGGCGAGGCCGGCCAGAGGGCCGAGCCAGCGCGAAGCACCGCTGGCGGCTGCCGGTGGACGGCCTGCCGCATTTGGCGTGGCGGCCGGCGTGGCCGGAGCGGCCTGGCGCGTCTGGTGGGTCGGCGCGGCGCCCGAGCTCTTGCCGCCGCCGAAGCGCTTGGCGTTGGCGTCGAGGCTCAGCGTAAGGCCGATGCACAGCGCCAAGGCGATGCTAAGAAAACGTTGCATAGAAGGGTATTCCCGTTTTGTGGAGTGCACGCGCGCCATGGTGCACAGGTTGTAGGACACATGACTAGCGCCATAATGTTTCTATCTTTTGCTTGGCGCTGTGGGATGTTTATCAAGTGCGTGTAGGAATTGGCCGACACCTTCGCCGGCAAGGCCGGCTCCCACAGGGGACGGCCCCTGCCGGCGGAGGGTGTTACAGCGGCTCCAGCTTGGCGTAGCCAAGCATCAGCCACTTGCTGCCTTCGGCGAAGTTCACCTGCACCCGCGCCTGGGCACCGGCGCCCTCGAAATTGAGGATCACGCCCTCGCCAAACACCGCGTGCTGCACGCGCTGGCCGAGGTTGAACGCGGTTTCGGGGATGTTCGCCGCACCGAACAGGCTGCTCGAATTCTGTTTCTGACCCGAGCCGAACGGCCGGCTGACGCTGTTGGACAAGCGCACTTCCTGCACCAGCCCCGCAGGGATCTCACGCACGAATCGCGACACCTTGTTGTAGGTTTCGCTGCCGTACAGGCGGCGGGTCTCGGCGTAGGTCATCACCAGCTGCTGCATGGCGCGGGTAATGCCCACATAGGCCAGGCGACGTTCCTCTTCCAGGCGGCCGGGCTCTTCCAGGCTCATCTTGTGCGGGAACAGGCCCTCTTCCATGCCCACCAGGAACACGTGGGGGAACTCCAGGCCCTTGGCGCTGTGCAGGGTCATCAGCTGGATGCTGTCTTCGTGTTCCTCGGCCTGGGCATCGCCGGCCTCGAGGGAGGCGTGGCCCAGGAACGCAGCCAGCGGCGACAGCTCGGCGTCTTCCTCGGCGCTTTCGAAGTTGCGCGCGGCGCTGACCAGTTCTTCAAGGTTTTCTACCCGTGCCTGGCCCTTTTCACCCTTTTCTTCCTGGTGATAGACGATCAGCCCGGACTGCTCGATCACGGTCTGGGTCATCAGGTGCAACGGCATGTCCATGACCTTGGCCGAGAGGTTCTCGATCAGCTCGATGAACGCGGCCAGGGCGCTGGCGGCACGGCCCTTGAGGCCCTTGTTGGCGATCAGCAGGCTCATCGACTCCCACATCGATACCTGGGCGTGACGGGCGTGTTCGCGAATCGCCTCCACGGTCTTCTCGCCGATGCCGCGCGGCGGCACGTTGATCACCCGCTCCAGCGCCGCGTCATTGCCACGCCCTTCAAGCAGGCGCAGGTAGGCCATGGCGTTCTTGATCTCGGCGCGTTCGAAGAAGCGCTGACCACCATAGATGCGGTACGGGATGCGCTCGCGCAGCAGGGCTTCCTCGAGCACCCGCGACTGGGCGTTGGAGCGGTACAGGATGGCGATGTCGCTGCGCGCCATGCCGGTCTTGAGCGCGCTCTCGATGGTCTCGACCACATAGCGCGCTTCGTCGTGTTCGTTGAAGGCGGCGTACAGGCTCAGCGGTTCGCCGTCGCCGCCGTCGGTCCACAGCTCCTTGCCCAGGCGATCACTGTTGTTGGCGATCAGGGCGTTGGCCGCCTTGAGGATGCCGGCGGTGGAGCGGTAGTTCTGCTCCAGGCGGATCATCTGGGTGTCGGGGAAGTCGGCACTGTACTGGTGGATGTTCTCGATCTTGGCGCCGCGCCAGCCATAGATGGACTGGTCGTCGTCGCCCACCACCATCAGGCTGTCACCGCCCTGGGCCAGCAGGCGCAACCAGGCGTACTGCACGGCGTTGGTGTCCTGGAACTCGTCCACCAGCAGGTGGCGGAAGCGCCGCTGGTAGTGCTGCAGCAGGCCCGGGTTGTCGCGCCACAGGTCCAGCGCGCGCAGCAGCAGTTCGGAGAAGTCGATCACGCCGGCGCGCTGGCAGGCTGCCTCGTAGGCCTCGTAGATGCTGCGCATGGTGCCCAGGAACAGGTCGCCGCTGGCCTGGATGTGCTGCGGGCGCAGCCCTTCGTCCTTCTGCCCGTTGATGAACCACTGCGCCTGGCGTACCGGCCAGCGCTGTTCGTCCAGGCCCAGCTCGCGGATCACCCGCTTGACCAGGCGTTGCTGGTCGTCGCTGTCGAGGATCTGGAAGTTCTGGTTCAGCCCCGCTTCCTGCCAGTGGGCACGCAACAGGCGGTGCGCCAGGCCGTGGAAGGTACCCACCCACATGCCGGCCGGGTTGATGCCCATCAACTGCTCGATGCGCTGGCGCATCTCGGCGGCGGCCTTGTTGGTGAAGGTCACCGACAGCACCGAATGGGGTGAGGCCTGCTCGACCTGGATCAACCAGGCGATACGGTGCACCAGCACTCGGGTCTTACCGGAGCCGGCACCGGCCAGAACCAACTGGCGACCAAGCGGGGCCGCTACGGCCTGGCGTTGGGCGTCGTTGAGGGAGTTCAACAGGAGGGAGAGGTCATCGCGCATCCGGCCATTTTAGGGGCGCAAGCGAGCCGGGGGCAAACCCATGGTGGAAAAAGATCGCCCAAGGCGCCGCCCGCTCATCGGTCGCGCCCCTTGGCCCGCGTGCTTGAGGGCTCGGCACTGAAACCAGGTTCCATAATTGCCACGCACAATTTATGACCCAGAGCAGTTTGGCCCAGGCGCCTGCTTGTGTATGCTCCGTGCTCGTTCGAGGCTCACCATTACAAGAACATTGCCTATGACCTTCGCATCTGCCTCCGTCAGCGTGCCGCTGGAAGCGCGCCGCGGTATTCGCAAACAGTTCGCCACGCAACTGGCCGTCGAGCGTACCCGTCTGTTGTACCAGGGCTCGTTGCTACCCACCCTGTTCATGCTGCTCAACGGCCTGGTGTGTGCCTGGCTGCTGTGGAGCCCGCAGCGCTACCTGCTGGTCAGTGTGTGGATCGTCTGGTTGATGGCGCTGGTAGCGCTGCGGGTCATTCAGGTTGCGGCCTTCGACGCGGCGATGCCCGATCGACAGGTGCAACCGACCTGGTGGCGCATGTTCCTGCTCGGTTCGGCCTTCAGCGGCCTGACCCTGGCCAGCGCGGCGATTGCCCTGGTGCCTGTGGATAACTTCGTGCAACAAGCCTGGGTCTTCGGCTTGCTGGGGGCCGCGACCCTGTCGGCGAGTGTGGCCTACGCGGTCAGCCTGCCGGCGTTCCTGAGTTTCACCTTGCCGTGCCTGCTGCCGCCGATCGCGTTCCTGTTCTGGCGCGGTGACGAGCAGCAGCAGGGCTGGGGCTGGCTGGGGCTGATCCTGCTCGGCGCGTTGATGGTGGTGGCCTGGCAGGTCAATCGGCTGATCGAGGGGGGCCTGTTGCGCCGCTTTCAGAACCAGGCGCTGATCGAGCACCTGCAGGCCGCGCAGGCGCGCAGCGAGCGGCTCAACAAGGCCCTGGCGACCGAGGTCGAGCAGCGTCGGCTGATCGAGGAGCAACTGCGTCAGGCCCAGGCCGGGCTGGAATCGAGGGTGGCGCAGCGCAGCCAGGAGCTGGACCGCGCCAACCAGGCCCTGAGCAAGAGCGAGCAGCGCCTGGCCCTGGCGCTGGAAGCCAGTGAGCTGGGGCTGTGGGACTGGAATCTGGAAACCGACGAGGTGCATCACACCCAATTGCACGAGCTGTTCGGCCTGAACCCGGAGCAGGTGCGGGCGGTGCAGGCGCACCTCAAGCCGCGCCTGCACCCGGATGACGTGCCGGCGCTCAAGCGCGCCCTGGTCGACCACCTCAAGGGGCGCACCGACGATTACCGTATCGAGTACCGCTTCCGCCACGCCCAGGGCCACTGGTGCTGGATCGAGGACCGCGGCCGCGCGGTGGAGCGCGATGCCGCCGGGCGGGTGGTGCGCATGCTCGGCACCCGGCGCGACGTGAGCGCGCGCAAGGCCCAGCAGGAACAGCAACGCCTGGCCGCAACCGTATTCGAGGCGGCCAGCGAAGGCATCGCAATCATGGGGCCGGACTATGCCGTACTGGCCGCCAACCAGGCGTTCTGCCACATGACCGGCTACGTGCGCGAAGAACTGCTGGGGCGCAATGCGCTGGAGCTGCCATGCAGCCGCGACGCTCGCCGGCACTACGGTGCCATCGACCAGGCCCTGGCGCAGCAGGGGCGCTGGGAAGGCGAGCTGGTTGAGGCGCGCAAGAGCGGGGAACTCTACCCGCAGTGGCTGCAACTGACCGGCGTGACGGATGCGCGTGGCCAGGTCGGCACCATCGTGGGTTTCTTCACCGACCTGTCGGCACGCCGCGAGTCCGAAGAGCGCCTGCGGTACCTGGCGCACTACGACGAACTGACCGGCCTGGCCAACCGCGCGCTGTTCCGCCTGCGTCTGCATGAAGCCGGCCAGCGCCTGCGTGGCAGCGGTCGCAGCCTGGCGCTGCTGCACATCGACCTGGACCGCTTCAAGCTGCTCAACGACAGCCTGGGCCACGAGCTGGCCGACCGGCTGCTCAAGACCATGGCCCAGCGCATCGGCAACGCAGTGCCCGAGGCCGATACCGTGGCGCGTCTGTCCGGTGACGAGTTCGTGGTGCTGTTCGACGGCTATTCACACCTGTCCAGCCTGGTGCGGGTGGCGACGCGCCTGCTGGACAAGCTGCGCGTGCCGCTGCGTGTCGACGGGCACGAGCTGGTGATCAGCGCTTCAGTGGGGGTCAGTCTGCTGCCCGATGCCAGCCTGGATGTCAGCACCCTGGTGAGCCAGGCCAACATGGCCATGCAGCACGCCAAGCACCTCGGCGGCGACGGGTTCCAGTTCTACACCGAGAGCCTGCAGGCCAGCACCCTGGAGCGCCTGCAACTGGAGAACCAGCTGCGCAAGGCCATCGAAGAACGCCAGCTGGAGGTCTATTACCAGCCCAAACTGTGCCTGACCAGCGGCCGCCTGCAGGCTGCCGAGGCCCTGGTGCGCTGGCATCACCCGCAGGTGGGCATGGTGCCACCGGGCGACTTCATCGGCCTGGCCGAAGAGACCGGGCTGATCGCGCCGATGGGCGAGTTCGTGTTGCGCCAGGCGTGCTGGCAGGCCTGTGAATGGCAACGGCAGGGGCTGGCGCCGATTCGCGTGTCGGTGAACCTGTCGGTGTATCAGTTGCGCCAGGGCAAGCTGGTCAGCCTGGTGCGTCAGGTGCTGGAAGACAGCGGCCTGGCACCGCACCTGCTGGAGCTGGAGCTGACCGAAAGCCAGTTGCTCGACAGTGTGGAGCACATCATCGCGACCTTTCATCAGTTGCATGAACTGGGGGTCAAGCTGGCCATCGACGATTTCGGCACCGGTTATTCGTCGCTCAGCTACCTCAAGCGTTTTCCGGTGAATTACGTGAAGATCGACCAGACCTTCATCCGTGGCCTGCACGAAGGCAGCGAGGACGCCGCAATCACCCGTGCGATCATTGTCATGGCCCACAGCCTGGGCCTGCAGGTGGTGGCCGAAGGGGTGGAAACCCAGGAGCAGCTGGCGTTTCTGCGCGAGCAGGGCTGCGATGAGGTGCAGGGCTACCTGATCAGCCGGCCGGTGGAGGCCGACAGCCTGGCCGCCTTGCTGCGTGAGGATCGGCGCTGGTAGCCCCACGGCCAGGGCCCCGATCAACGGGGCCCTGGCGTTGTAACAAGTCGCAGCCTGCCGGTCAGTGTGTGACCAGGATCTCCTCCAGGCTCACCAGCAGTTTGCCGTCGTGGAAAATATCCACTTTCGGGATGTTGCTGTGGTCGCCGTCCATTTCGAAACAGACCGCACGTTCGGTGATCACCTGGGCAGCCAGGGCGTCCACATTCTCCAGCTTCAGTTCCAGCGCCAGGGCGTGCGATTTGTCCTGGATGGCGCGTTTCACCAGCACCGGCACGATGGCCGAGGTGGCGACTTCCACGGTGCCATACACTCGAAACCTGGCGTTGCCCGGCATCTTGTCGTTCTGCGCGATCCAGCCTTTTGTTTTCAGGGACATTCCTTTGTACTCCATTCGATGGTGGGTGGGATGTTGCGTGCCCACTATCGAACAGCGCGGCTGCACCCGGCAGCCGGAAAGCTTTCAACCGTGCCAGGCGCGTCCCTGGTGAGCCAGCAGGCTGTGGGCCTGGTCCGGGCCATTGGAGCCGGCCGGGTAAGGGCGGGGGGCCTGGAAGTGCTCCTGCCAGCCAGTCAGGATCGGGTCGATCCAGGCCCATGCGGCCTCCACTTCGTCGCGGCGCATGAACAGGGTCGAGTCGCCGTCCAGAACATCCAGCAGCAGGCGTTCGTAGGCGTCCCAGCGTCGTGCCTGGCCGAACACCTGGGCCAGGTTCAGGTTCAGTTCCACCGGCTCCAGGCGCATGCCCTTGCCCGGTGCCTTGGTCATCATCTGCAGGCTGATGCGCTCATCGGGCTGCAGCTGGATCAGCAACTGGTTGGCCTGGTCGCCGTCGAACAGGCGATGGGGCACCGGCTTGAACTGGATGACGATCTGCGAGGAGCGCTTGGCCATGCGCTTGCCGGTACGCAGGTAGAAGGGCACGCCGGCCCAGCGCCAGTTGTTGATGTGGGCTTCGACGGCGACGAAGGTTTCGGTGTCGCTGTCGTTGTCCACGTCCTTCTCGAAGTAGTAGGCCGGAACCTCCTGCCCGCCGATCTTGCCGGCGCTGTACTGGCCGCGCACGGTCTTGTCCTGCACGTCCTGCCCGGTGATGGGTTTGAGGGCCTTGAGGATCTTGACCTTTTCATCGCGCACCGCCTCGGCCTCGAACTGCGCTGGTGGTTCCATGGCTACCAGGCAGAGCAGTTGCAGCAGGTGGTTCTGCAGCATGTCGCGGGTGGCGCCGGCACGGTCGTAGTAGCCGCCGCGGTTTTCCACGCCGAGGGTTTCGCACACGCTGATCTGCACGTGGTCCACCTGGTTGGTGCGCCACACCGGCTCCAGCAGCGCGTTGGCAAAGCGCAATGCCATGAGGTTCTGCACCGTCTCCTTGCCCAGGTAGTGGTCGATGCGAAACACCTGGGATTCGGCGAATACCGCGCCGATGGCGCTGTTGATCGTGGTGGCGGACTCCAGCGAGTGGCCGATGGGTTTTTCCAGCACGATACGCGCTTCGCTGTCGACCAGCCCGGCCACCTGCAGGTGGGTGGCGATGGGCACGAACAGGTTGGGTGCGGTGGCCAGGTAGTAGACCCGCGTCAGCCCGCCGGGCTCGCCCAGAAAGCGGGCGAGGCGGCCGAAATCGGCGCTCTGCATGGCGTCCATGGAGAAGTAGTCCAGGCGCGTGGAAAAGCGGTGCCACACCTCGTCGCTGAAGTCCTGGGGCGCGATCTGGGCGCGGCAGCGGCGTTCGACCAGCTTGAGAAATTCAATCCGTGGCAAGGGCCGGCGGGCCAGGGCGATGATCCGCACGGCGTTGTGCAGACGGCCTTCGCGAAACAGGTGGTAGAGCGCTGGAAGCAGTTTGTTCAGGGCCAGATCGCCGGTACCGCCGAACACCAGAATGTCGCACGGGATAGTCAATGCCACCACTCTCCAAGATCGTTTAGCTGGGCGGGTCGCCGGTCATGTAGTATAACTACAAGAAAGCTACAACCCGGTCAGCCGATCATAACCGAGTCCTGCCCTTGAATCTGTTGCAACACATCGCCCAGTCGCGCCATCTGCTACGCAAATCGGAACTGAAGGTTGCCGATCACGTATTGCTCGATCCAGCGGCTGTCATGCATAGCTCCATGGCTGATCTGGCGCACAGCGTCGGGATCAGCGAGCCGACCATCGTGCGTTTCTGCCGGGCGATCGGTTGCACCGGTTTCCAGGACCTCAAGCTCAAGCTGGCGCAAAGCCTGGCGGCGGGTGCGAGCTTCGGTCAGTTCGCGATTCATGAAGACGATTCGGTAGCCGACTACAGCCTGAAGATCTTCGACACCACCCTGCACACCCTGATGGAAGTGCGCGAGCACCTCGATGCCCAGGCATTGCAGCGCGCCGTGACGGCCATGGCCCAGGCGCAGCGCGTGGAGTTCTACGGGTTTGGTGCATCGGGTGCGGTGGCTGCCGATGCCCAGCACAAGTTCTTCCGCCTGTTGCTGACGGCAGCGGCGTATTCCGACCCGCACATGCAGGCGATGTCGGCGGTCACCCTCAAGCCGGGTGACGTGGCGATCTGCATTTCCCAGTCAGGGCGTTCCAAGGACCTGCTGATCACTGCCAACCTGGTGCGTGAAAGCGGCGCGACGCTGATCACCCTGTGCCCGAGCCAGACCCCGCTGGCCGAACTGTCCACGGTCAACCTGGCCATCGACGTGCATGAAGACACCGAAATCTACACTCCGCTGACCTCGCGTATCGCCCACCTGGTGGTGATCGACGTGCTGGCCATGGGCGTTGCCATGGCGCGCGGGCCGAGCCTGGTCAACCACCTCAAGAGCGTCAAGCGCAGCTTGCGCAGCCTGCGCCTGTCGCCCAAGTCGATCAAGGCGATGGACGACTGATCGTCTTGCACCGCTCGAACTGACGCCTTCGCTGGCTTGCCGGCGAAGGGCAGCACCGCATGCCACGCCTGATTGTTCATGCTTTTGTAACCCCCCCGCCGCCAAACCGTAACCCCGCCCGGGCACGCTGAAACTCCCCGCAATCGACCAGGGAGACACGCAATGGCTCGTGAATTCGATGGCTCGCACCAACCTACCGCCAAGTCCCGCAAGCAGCAGGAAAAGGATCAGCGCCGCATGGAGTTTCGCCGCGCGATCGAAAGCTATTCCGAGCAGCGCCAATTGCTGCAGGACATCGCCGACTACCCCGAACTGCACGCTGTCAGCGTATGGCAGGTGTCAGCGGCAACGTCCCCGAGAAACGCTCAACAAGCGCGCTGATCTTCGCACGTTCGCTGCGGATGAACGCAACAAAGGCCAGGGCCACCGGCGACTGCCGCTTGGCCTTGGCCTGCACCACGCACCAGCTGCGATACAGCGGCAGCTCCTCTACCGGCAGCTCGCGCAGCACCCCGGTGGCCAGTTCCATGTTCAGTGCATGCCGGGTCAAAAGGGCGATGCCAAGGCCTGCGATCACGCATTCGCGCTGGGCGTCGGCCGACGCTACTTCCAGGGTCTGGGTGAAGTGCACGCGCTTTTCCTTGAAGTACTCCTCGCACGCCTTGCGCGTGCCCGAACCCTGTTCGCGCACCAGCAGCGTATGCGGCTCCAGGTCCTGCAGGCGCAGGCTGTCGAGCGTGCACAGCGGGTGATCGGGCGGGGCCACGGCCACGATCGGGTTGTTCAGGAAGGGCAAAAACTCCAGGCCCATGTCCTGCGGCACCATCGACATGATGATCAGGTCGTCGCGGTTGTCCGACAGGCGCCGGATGGCCTGGGCGCGGTTGACCACGGTGAGGGTCAGGTTGACCTCCGGGTGCAGGCGCTTGAAGGCGGCGAACAGGTGCGGCACGAAGTACTTGGCGCTCGATTCCACCGCCAGCTTGAGCTGGCCCTGCAGCGAGCCCTGCATGTCCGACAGCTGCATGTCGAGGCTCTCCAGGCGTCCGAAGATGTCCCGGCTGGCGCGTTGCAGCGCCTCGGCGGCCTCGGTGAGGTAGAGCTTCTTGCCGACGTACTCGAACAGCGGCTGGCCCACCAGTTCTTCGAGCTGGCGGATCTGTAGACTAACGGCGGGTTGCGTCAGCGACATCTCCTCGGCGGCCCGGCTGTAGGAACGCAAATCACACACTTCATTAAAGATCTGCAATTGACGCAATGTCATACGCATCAATGACTTACGCATATTTCCCGTCGCCTCGGCAAAACCCTGTTACGGCACTATAAGCAATTGCTAATGCTGCCCCTAACAAATATTGATTTTTGTTTATTCACGTTCGGCGCTAGGGTGATTATACGACTGGCCAGCGACGTCTGGTCACGCGCCGACCGGTACTGCCGGTTCGTTTGTTACCAACGGCTTTGGGAAGACTCCAGTGATAAAAAAAATCCTGATCGCCAACCGGGGTGAAATCGCAGTACGCATCGTGCGTGCCTGCGCCGAGATGGGCATTCGCTCGGTGGCGATCTATTCCGACGCCGACCGTCACGCCCTGCACGTAAAGCGTGCGGACGAGGCCCATAGCATCGGTGCCGAACCCCTGGCCGGTTACCTCAACCCGCGCAAGCTGGTGAACCTGGCAGTGGAAACCGGCTGCGATGCGTTGCACCCGGGCTATGGTTTTCTGTCGGAGAACGCGGAGCTGGCGGACATCTGCGCCGAACGCGGGATCAAGTTCATCGGCCCGGCCGCCGAAGTCATTCGCCGCATGGGCGACAAGACCGAGGCGCGGCGCAGCATGATCAAGGCCGGCGTACCGGTCACCCCGGGCACCGAAGGCAACGTGGCCGACATCCACGAAGCCCTGGAAGAGGGCGACCGCATCGGTTACCCGGTAATGCTCAAGGCCACTTCCGGCGGCGGCGGGCGCGGCATTCGTCGCTGCAACAGCCGCGAAGAACTCGAGCAGGCCTTTCCGCGGGTGATTTCCGAAGCCACCAAGGCATTCGGTTCGGCCGAGGTGTTCCTGGAAAAATGCATCGTCAACCCCAAGCACATCGAGGCGCAGATCCTGGGTGACAGCTTCGGCAACGTGGTGCACCTGTTCGAGCGCGACTGCTCGATCCAGCGCCGCAACCAGAAGCTCATCGAGATCGCCCCCAGCCCGCAGCTGACCCCCGAACAGCGCGCCTACATCGGCGACCTGTCGGTGCGCGCGGCCAAGGCCGTGGGCTACGAGAATGCCGGTACCGTGGAGTTCCTGCTCGCCGATGGCGAGGTGTACTTCATGGAAATGAACACCCGGGTGCAGGTGGAGCACACCATCACCGAGGAAATCACCGGTATCGACATCGTTCGCGAACAGATCCGCATCGCCTCGGGCCTGCCGCTGTCGGTCAAGCAGGAAGACATCCAGCACCGCGGCTTCGCGCTGCAGTTCCGGATCAATGCAGAAGACCCGAAAAACAACTTTCTGCCCAGCTTCGGCAAGATCACCCGCTACTACGCCCCCGGCGGCCCGGGCGTGCGCACCGACACGGCGATCTACACCGGCTACACCATCCCGCCGTTCTACGACTCGATGTGCCTGAAGCTGGTGGTCTGGGCACTGACCTGGGAAGAAGCCATGGACCGCGGCCTGCGGGCCCTGGACGACATGCGCCTGCAGGGGGTCAAGACCACCGCCGCGTACTACCAGGAAATCCTGCGCAACCCGGAATTCCGTAGCGGCCAGTTCAACACCAGCTTCGTTGAAAGCCACCCTGAACTGACCAACTACTCGATCAAGCGCAAACCCGAAGAGCTGGCCCTGGCCATCGCCGCCGCCATCGCCGCCCACGCAGGCCTGTGAGGAACCCTACAATGTCCAAGAAAATTTTTGTAACCGACACGATCCTGCGCGACGCCCACCAATCGCTGCTGGCCACCCGCATGCGCACCGACGACATGCTGCCGATCTGCGACAAGCTCGACAAGGTGGGCTACTGGTCGCTGGAAGTGTGGGGCGGCGCGACCTTCGACGCCTGCGTGCGCTTCCTCAAGGAAGACCCGTGGGAGCGCCTGCGCAAGCTGCGCGCAGCACTGCCCAACACCCGTCTGCAGATGCTGCTGCGCGGCCAGAACCTGCTTGGCTACCGGCACTACAGCGATGACGTGGTCAAGGCCTTCGTGGCCAAGGCAGCAGTCAACGGCATCGATGTGTTCCGCATCTTCGACGCCATGAACGACGTGCGAAACCTGCGCGTGGCCATCGAGGCCGTGAAGGCGGCCGGCAAGCATGCCCAGGGCACCATCGCCTACACCACCAGCCCGGTGCACACCATCGAGGCGTTCGTGGCCCAGGCCAAGCAGATGGAAGCCATGGGCTGCGACTCCATCGCGATCAAGGACATGGCCGGCCTGCTGACCCCCTACGCCACCGGCGAGCTGGTCAAGGCACTCAAGGCCGAGCAGTCGCTGCCGGTGTTCATCCACAGCCACGACACGGCCGGCCTGGCCGCGATGTGCCAGCTCAAGGCCATCGAGAACGGTGCCGACCATATCGACACCGCCATCTCCAGCTTCGCCTGGGGTACCAGCCACCCGGGCACCGAATCGATGGTTGCAGCGCTCAAGGGCAGTGAGTTCGATACCGGCCTGGACCTGCAACTGCTGCAGGAGATCGGCCTGTACTTCTATGCCGTGCGCAAGAAGTACCACCAGTTCGAAAGCGAGTTCACCGCCGTGGATACCCGCGTGCAGGTCAACCAGGTACCGGGCGGGATGATTTCCAACCTGGCCAACCAGCTCAAGGAGCAGGGTGCGCTCAACCGCATGAACGAAGTGCTGGCCGAGATCCCGCGGGTGCGTGAAGACCTCGGCTTCCCGCCGCTGGTCACGCCCACCTCGCAGATCGTCGGCACCCAGGCGTTCTTCAACGTGCTGGCCGGCGAGCGCTACAAGACCATCACCAACGAGGTGAAGCTGTACCTGCAGGGTGGCTACGGCAAGGCACCGGGGGTGGTCGACGAGAAGCTGCGTCGCCAGGCCATCGGCAGCGAAGACGTCATCGACGTGCGCCCCGCCGACCTGCTCAAGCCCGAGATGACCAAGCTGCGTGCCGACATCGGCAGCCTGGCCAAGTCCGAAGAAGACGTGCTGACCTTCGCCATGTTCCCGGACATCGGGCGCAAGTTCCTTGAAGAGCGTGAAGCCGGCAGCCTGACCCCTGAAGTGCTGCTGCCGATTCCGGAAGCCGGCGCGGTGGCCTCGGCCGGTGGCGAAGGCGTACCAACCGAGTTCGTGATCGACGTGCACGGCGAGACCTACCGCGTGGATATCACCGGTGTGGGCGTCAAGGCCGAAGGCAAGCGCCACTTCTACCTGTCCATCGACGGCATGCCGGAAGAGGTGGTGTTCGAGCCGCTCAACGAATTCGTCGGCGGTGGCAGCAGCAAGCGCAAGCAGGCCAGCGAGCCGGGCCATGTGAGCACCACCATGCCGGGCAACATCGTCGATGTGCTGGTCAAGCAGGGCGACACGGTCAAGGCCGGCCAGGCGGTGCTGATCACCGAAGCGATGAAGATGGAAACCGAGGTGCAATCGGCCATCGCCGGCAAGGTTGCAGCCATACACGTGGCCAAGGGCGACCGGGTCAACCCGGGCGAGATCCTGATCGAGATCGAAGGCTGATTCAGGCCTTCATCTGCAAGCGGTTAACCTCTGGGGAGCGAATTGCTCCCCTTTTTTTATCTTCTGTTGGATACGCCCGCTTCGGGTACCCGCCTCACGCACCCGTACGGCACGCTTCCAGCGTCTTGAGCTGACCCTCTGGGCGCTGGTTGTCCTCGCTCAGCCAGCGTTCGAAACCAGCGGCAATGGCCGGCCATTCGTCATCGGTGATGGAGTACCAGGCCGTGTCGCGGTTGTGGTCCTTGGTCACCATGTGCTTGCGAAACACCCCTTCGAAGGTGAACCCGAAACGCTCGGCCGCGCGCTTGGAGCGGGCATTGTCGTTGTTGCACTTCCATTCCAGTCGCCGGTTGCCCAGGGCGAAGGCCTGCTTGCCCAGCAGGTAGATGGCCTCGGTGCCCCTGGGCGTGCGCTGCATGGCCGCGCCGAAGGCAATGTGGCCGATCTCGATACGGCCCTGCTCGGGCACGATCGACATCAGGCTGAGGATACCCTGGGTCTGCCCGCTGGCCAGGTCGATCACGCTGTAGAACAGCGGGTCGCTGCTGGCGGCGTTGCTGTCTAGCCAGTGGTCGAAGTCTTCGCGCTCGGTGAATGGTCCGTAGGCCAGGTACTTCCACAGTGTCTGGTCGGCCTCGGGGCCCTGGAACACCGCCCACAGGTGCTCGCGGTCGCGGCGCGGGTCGAGTTTTTCCAGGCGGATGAAGCGCCCGACCAGCGGGACAGGCTGCGGGGCCTTGGCCGGCCGCCAGTTCAACGGTGTGCTCATGGTGGCTTCTCCGATTACAGGGCTTTGCGGAACTGGATGAAACCCGGCCGTTCGGCCACCTGTTCATACAGCGAAATACCGGTGGCGTTGGTTTCATGGGTCAGCCAGTGCACCTTGGTGCAGCCGGCCTGGCGCGCCGTGTCGTACACCAGCTCGATCAGCTGGCGGCCCACGCCCTTGCCGCGCTGGTTGGCGTCGACATACAGATCCTGCAGGTAGCAGGCGTTTTCCACCGTCCAGTTGGAGCGGTGGTAGATCCAGTGCACCATGCCCACCGCCTTGCCATCGACCCAGGCCAGCGCAGCGTTGGTCGGCTCGCTGGCGTCGAGCATGCGCTGCCAGGTCACGGCACTGACCGCCTCATCGATGCGGGTCTCATAGAAACGCTGGTAGGCCTGCCACAGCGGCAGCCAGGCGGCGTGGTCATCGGCGGTCACGGGGCGCAGGGTCACGGTAGACATCGAAGGATCCTTGTGTGCATTACAGGGGGTTGGCGAATGGCCCCATCCTAGGCACGCTATTGGCTTATGGTAAGAGCCATTTCCGGCTTATTTGGCAGGTCCAATTTCATGAGCGAACGTAGCGTTGCCTTGCCCTTCGACCCCACCGGCATCGTGCTGGACCGTCGTCAGGGGCTCAGTCGCCAGTTGTACCAGGCGCTGCGCCAGCGCGTGCTGGACGGGCGCCTGGGTAGCGGCACGCGTCTTCCCGCCACCCGCGACATGGCCGCAGCGCTGGCCGTCTCACGTAACAGCGTAGTTCGTGCCTACGACCAGCTGTATGCCGAAGGCTATATCGAAAGCCGGGTGGGCGATGGTACCTACGTCAGTCAGCTGCCAAAACTATCCACAAAACTGTCCACAGGGTTATCCCTGGGTTTTTCCACAGGGTTATCCACAAAAACGGGTGATTGCACTGAGGATTTATCCAGTAAAGTTATCCACACGGACGTGCTGGAGCGCCTGGAAAACAATCATTTATCCGTGCATGAGCCTCGTGCGCCGCGGGCTTTTCAGGTTGGCATACCGGCCTTCGATCTGTTCCCCTTCGAGGTGTGGGCCAAGCTGCAGGCGGGTTTCTGGCGAAATCCCGACCCGGCGTCACTCGGTTACGGCGACCCGGCCGGAGAACCGCTGCTGCGCGAGCTGATTGCCACCTACCTGCGTCGCTCTCGTGGGTTGTCCTGCGTGGCTGAACAAATTGTGATCACCAGTGGTGCGCAGCAGGCAATCAGCCTTTGTGCACAGCTGCTGCTGGCGCCCGGTGACGGTGTGGCTGTGGAAAACCCCGGCTATCGTGCGGCGGGCAAAGCCTTCTCCATGGCGGGCGCGAAGGTGCATGGCGTGGGGGTGGATCACGACGGGTTGCAGTGCGCTGCCCTGGCCCAGTTGCCCAACTGTCGCCTGAGCTACGTTACCCCCGCGCATCAGTACCCCACCGGCGTCACCCTGAGCCTGGCGCGGCGTCTGGAACTGCTGGCCTGGGCCGAGCGCAACGACAGCTGGATCATCGAGGACGACTACGACGGCGAGTACCGCTACAGCGGCGCGCCGCTGGCCCCGCTGGCAGCCCTGGACCGCAGCGGACGGGTGCTGTATGTCGGCACCTTCGGCAAGGTGGCCTTTCCGGCGCTGCGTCTGGGCTACCTTGTGCTGCCGGCCCGGCTGGTGGAGGCATTCTCGCGCTTTCGGGCGTTGGCGGTGCGCCATTCCGAGGTCGGCACACAGGCGGTGATGGCGCAGTTCATGGCCAAAGGGCACTTCCAGCGTCATATCCGGCGCATGCGCCGCGCGGCGTTGAGCCGGCGCAATGCGCTTCTGGCCGGCTGGCCGAAGGCTGTGGCGGGGCTGGGAGCCTTGCCGGAGGTGGCGGCGGGCCTGCACCTGAAGATCGACGTGGACAGCCAGGCGCGCGAACGGGAACTGATCGCCCGTGCCGCAGCGGTGGGTGTCGAACTCAATGCGCTGAGTGATTACTGGTTGCCCGACACGCCGCTGCCTGTGGATAAGCGTGCCGGACTGGTGCTGGGGTTCGCGGCCGTGAACGAGGCCGCGATTGCCCAGGCCCTGGCACGCCTTGCACGTGCCTGGGTCGACTGAGCCTAGCCTTGACGGGCGCGCTCGAAACCCTCGAGCACGTTGACCGCGTTGACGCCGATTTCGGCCACGGCATAGCCACCTTCCATGATGAACAGGGTCGGCTTGCCCAGCTGTGCGATGCGCTCGCCCATGGCCAGGTAGTCCGGGCTGTCGAGCTTGAATTGCGAGATCGGGTCGTCTTTGAAGGTGTCCACGCCCAGCGAGATCACCAGCACTTCGGGGTCATACGCGCCGATGCGTTCGCAGGCTTCGTCCAGCGCGCCGCGCCAGGTGGCCCAGTCGCTGCCTGCCGGCAGCGGATAGTTGAAGTTGCAGCCCAGCCCGTCGCCTTCGCCGTGCTCGTCGGCATAGCCGAGGAAGAACGGGAATTCGGCTTGCGGGTCGCCGTGGATCGAGGCGAACAGCACGTCGTTGCGTGCGTAGAAGATCTGCTGGGTACCGTTGCCGTGGTGGTAGTCCACATCCAGGATCGCCACGCGCTGGCGACCGTGGTCGATGAAGGCCTGGGCGGCGATCGCGGCATTGTTCAGATAGCAGTAGCCCCCCATCACGTCGCTGGCGGCATGATGCCCCGGTGGCCGGCACAGGGCGAAGGCGCTGTGGGCACCGGCCTGCACCGCCGCCTGTGCGGTCAGGGCAACCTGCGCCGAGCTGTAGGCGGCCTGCCAGGTGCCGGCGGTGATCGGTGCACCGGCGTCGAAGCTGTAATAGCCCAGCTCGCCATGCAGGCCGCTGGGTTTGACCTGGCGCAGGCTGCGCGCCGGCCAGGTGAACGGCAGCAGGTCGCCGTCATGGCCCAGTGCGCTCCAGCGCTGCCAGGCGCCCTGGAAGAAATCCAGGTAGTCGGCGCTGTGCACGCGCAGCAGCGGTGCGCGGCCAAAATCGGTAGGGCCTTCGACGGGCCCCAGGCCCTGGGCCTTGACCCGCTCGAGCACATGGTCGGCACGCGAGGGCATTTCGAAGCAGGGCATCAACTGCCCGTCGATCAGCTCGCAGCGGCCGTGGTGCAGGCGATGGTCATCGGAATAGATCGTCAGCATTTTTTGTTCTCCGGGTTTACTGGCGTGGCCCCATTGTCGAGAGGTACGCCCACGGGCAGAACGGCGCAAACGGCCAAAAGGGGATCGATATGGCCAACACGGTTGTCCGCATTTCGCCCCCTCGCGGTGCATGCGCGTGTTTCAGGCGCGAAAATGGCTCGGTGCCACGCCGCTCCAGCGCAGGAAGGCGTGTCGGAAGCTGGCCGGCTCGCTGAAGCCCAGCACCTCGGCGATGCGGTAGATCGGCAGCTCGTCCTCGGCCAGCAACTGCTTGGCCCGTTCGAAGCGCAGCTCATCGAGCAGCTGTTGATAACTGCTGCCCAGCTCGTGCAGGTGGCGACGCAGGGTGCGTGACGAACAACTCATCTGCCGCGCCAGGCCCTCGAGGCCTGGTGGTGCCTCCAACTGCTGCTGCAGCAGCTGGCGAATGCGCCCGAGCCAGGCCTGGCGCCCGGTGAATTCCAGGTTCTGCCGGCGGCAGCGTTCGCTCATCGCACGGTGGGTGATCGGGTCGGCCAGGGGCAGGGCTCGGGCCAGCCAGTGGCGTTCGAAGGCAAAGGCATTGTCGCTGGCGCCGAACTGCAGGGGGCAGTCGAAAGGCGTGCTGTAGAGCGCCTGGTAATCCGGGGCAGGGTGAGCGAAACGCGCGCCCAACAAGGGCAGCGGCTGGCCGAGCAGGTCGTTGCAGATGACCTTGAGCGACGTCAGGCAGAACTCGGCGTTGAACGCCGCAAGCTCCGGGGCCTGGCCGTAGTCGCTGGCGCTGAACCAGACCCGCTCGCCGTCCTCGATCAGGCGCAGCTGGAAAAGTGTTCCCAGCAGCGCGGGGTACTGCAGGGCCAGGTGCAGGGCGTCACCCAGGGTGGCACCGGAAAGCAGGGCGTAACCGAGCATGCCGTAGGATGAAACGTGCATGCGCTGGCCCAGCTCCAGCCCGACCTCCCGGCGCATGGCCACGGCGTTGGCGCACACCCGCAGTTCCTGGTGCGTGGTGATGCGCCAGTCGGCGCGGCCCAGGTCGGCCGTGGTGATGCCGGTGCCTTCGAGCAGCCGCTGGGCGGCACGGTCTTCGTCCTTGAAGGCCTGCAGCATCAGGGAAACCGCGTTCAGGGTGGTGAGGTGGGAGTGGAGCATGCTCGGCATCCGGCTGAGGGGGCTTGGGGTTGAGTGAGCAATTTGTATGCCCTTCAGGGCCTGTTCGCTGGCAAGCCAGCGAAGGGCTCAACGTAATTCGCCAGCCAGGTCCAGCCCAACCAGCCGTCGCACCTCGTCAACCGGCAACCGGCTACCGAGCAATGCCTGCAATTTGCCGAACGCCGCCTCCCGGGTCATTCCACCACCCGACAGCACACCGGCGTCGCGCAGGCGGCTGCCGGCTGCGTACACCTCCAATTCGACCCCGCCTTCATGGCACTGGGTGATCGCCACCACCACGATGTCACGCGCGCAGGCCTGTTCCAGCACGGCCACGAACGCATCGTCATCACACGGCCCGGTGCCGCTACCGTAGCATTCCAGCACCAGCCCCTGGACCCCGCTGTCGAGTGTGGCCTGCAACAGCGTGGCGTCGAGGCCCGGTACCAGCGGCAACACTGCAACCTTGGCCACCTGCAGTGGCGCGCGATAAGCCAGTGCTGCCGGTACAGGCGCCTGCGCCGCACCGCCCGAGCGCTGCAAGGTCGCGAACGGGTTCCGGCCGAAGCTGCGCACCTTGGCGGTGCGGTTTGGCGCCAGCAGCTGACCGTGGAAATACAGCTGAACACCCGGCGACGTACCCTGGCTCAGCACCTGCAGCGCCCCCGTGAGGTTCTCCCACGCATCGCTGTCCGGCGTACCGGCCGGCAGCATCGAGCCGGTGAACAGCACCGGCACCGTCAGCCCGAGCAACTGGAAGCTCATGGCGGCGGCGCTGTAGGCCAGGGTGTCGGTGCCATGCAGCACCAGCACCCCATCGCAGCCCTGGCCATCCACCGCCTCGATGATCGCGGTGCGCAGGCGCTGCCAATAGCAGGGCGTCATGTTGGCGCTGTCGATCAGCGGCAGCAGTTCGCGGAACTGCCAGGCTGCCAGGCCCGGTTGCCCGGCCAGTTGCTCACGCATGCGCTGCTCGAAGCCCGACGCCGGGGCCAGGCCGCCGGCGCTGGCCTGCATGCCGATGGTGCCTCCGGTGTACAGCACCATGATGTTGTGGGCAGGGGCCGGGGTCATGGCCTGTCTCCGTGCTCGACTGAAGGAAAGCCGACCACCTTACGCCATCCCCCGGCGCGCTGTCAGCGGCCGGGCCGCCCGAGTTCGCGATGGGCAGCGTGACGGCCAGCGGTTACCATCGCGCCTGCTTCAGGACGAAGGTGCCAAGGACGTGTCGACGAACAAGTACAAATCCGCGCAAGAGCGCCTGTGCGCCGCGGTGGACCTCAATTGCCCGGCATGCGGGCACGTCTGGTTGCCGAGCGAGGGCGAGCTGGAAACGCTCATGGGCGGGCAGCCGCTCACCTGTGCAAAGTGTGCGCAGGCACTGGTGTTGCCCGAGGCGGATCACCGGGCCATGAAGCGCCACCTCAGCCGTTCCAACTGGGCAGACCTGATCAGCGGGCTGGGCGTGGTGCTGTGCTTTATCGGGGTGCTCACGGTGCGCCATTACACTGGCGATCTGACCGCCTTCATGGTGGCGCTCTGCCTGGCGTTCGTGTGGTGGTTCATGAAGGAGATCGTCAGCGATTCGACCTTCCTGAATGTGCTGCTGCTGCCCTCGTCGGCAGAAGCAGCCGACACTACCGGTTCCCTTTAGGCGCCGGCATTGCTGGCGAAGGTCGCACCGCAGGCAAAAAAAAGGGCCCGGAGACAAAGTCCCTGGGCCCTCAAAAGGTGAGAGGTGTCTAGTCCCTCAACCTGGTGAGCGGTAGTACGGCGTCGGTTACGCTTTGAGCGGAACCAGACGCGGTGCAATCATGTTTTCCGGACGCAGGATGTCGTTGAGCATCGCTTCGTCCAGCAGGCCTTCCTCACGCACCAGTTCCAGTACGCCGCGGCCGCTTTCCAGCGCGATACGGGCAATACGGGTGGCGTTTTCGTAGCCGATGTACGGGTTCAGGGCGGTGACCAGGCCGATCGAGTGTTCGACCAGTTCACGGCAGCGCTGTTCGTTGGCGGTGATGCCGACGATGCAGTGCTCGCGCAGCATGTCCATGGCGCGTTGCAGCAGTCGGATCGAGTCGAAGATCTTGTAGGCGATCAGCGGCTCCATCACGTTCAGCTGCAGCTGGCCGCCTTCGGCCGCGATGGTCAGCGCGATGTCGTTGCCGATGATGGCGAAGGCCACCTGGTTGACCGCTTCCGGGATAACCGGGTTGACCTTGCCGGGCATGATCGAGCTGCCTGGCTGACGTGCCGGCAGGTTGATCTCGTTGATGCCGGTGCGCGGGCCGCTGGACAGCAGGCGCAGGTCGTTGCAGATCTTCGACAGCTTGACTGCAGTGCGCTTGAGCATGCCGGAGAACAGCACGAAGGCGCCCATGTCGGAGGTGGCTTCGATCAGGTCGGCAGCCGGTACCAGCGGCTGGCCGCTGATCAGCGCCAGACGCTGTACGGCCAGGGCCTGGTAGCCCGGGTCGGCGTTGATGCCGGTACCGATCGCGGTACCGCCCAGGTTGACTTCGGTCAGCACTTCCGGCGCCAGGGTGCGCAGGCGGTTGAGGTCTTCGGTCAGGGTGGTGGCGAAGGCACGGAATTCCTGGCCCAGGGTCATCGGCACGGCGTCCTGCAGCTGGGTACGGCCCATCTTCAGTACGTGGCTGAACTCTTCACCCTTGGCAGCGAAGGCCTGGATCAGGCTGTCGAGGCTGGCCAGCAGCGCATCGTGACCCAGCAGCAGGCCCAGACGGATGGCGGTCGGGTAGGCGTCGTTGGTCGACTGCGCCATGTTCACGTCGTTGTTCGGGTGCAGGTACTGGTACTCGCCCTTCTGGTGACCCATCGCTTCCAGCGCGATGTTGGCGATCACTTCGTTGGCGTTCATGTTGGTGGAGGTACCGGCACCGCCTTGAATCATGTCGACCACGAACTGCTCGTGGAAGTCACCGCGGATCAGGCGGGCACAGGCCTCGCTGATGGCGGCGTGCTTGGCATCGCTCAGGTGACCCAGCTCGCGGTTGGCGTCGGCAGCTGCCTGTTTGACCATGGCCAGGCCGACAACCATTTTCGGGTAGTGCGACAGCGGCACGCCAGAGAGGTGGAAGTTGTTGGCAGCACGCAGGGTCTGGATACCGTAGTAGGCATCAGCAGGGACTTCGAGGGTGCCAAGCAGGTCTTTTTCGACACGGAACGATGCAGCAGCGGACATGATAGAGATCATCTCGAGTTAGGCCCGGCACATGCCGGAATGGCGCCAATCCTAGGCCTGCACGGATTTTGCGGCCAATGCTGTTGCACGCTAACCTATGCACAAACGGCATAACGTTCCATGTGACGCCAATTGACATTCGAGCGTGTACCATTTTGGTGCATGCCTGGAGAGCCCGATGAACCTCGAAAGCAAATGGCTGGAAGATTTCAGCGCCCTGGCCGCCACCCGCAGCTTTTCCCAGGCGGCGGAGCGTCGCTTCGTGACCCAGCCGGCGTTCAGCCGGCGCATTCGCAGCCTGGAGGCTGCGTTGGGGCTGACTCTGGTCAACCGTTCGCGCACGCCGATCGAGTTGACCGCTGCCGGCCAACTGTTCCTGGTGACGGCGCGCACGGTGGTCGACCAGCTGGGCGAGGTGCTGCGCCACTTGCATCACCTGGAAGGCGGGCAGGGCGAGGTGATCCAGGTGGCGGCGGCGCACTCGCTGGCGCTGGGCTTCTTTCCGCGCTGGATCGCGCAGTTGCGCAACGACGGCCTGAACATCGCCACGCGGCTGGTGGCGACCAACGTCGGCGATGCGGTGCACGCTCTGCGCGAAGGTGGCTGCGACCTGATGCTGGCGTTCTACGACCCGGATGCGGCCCTGCAGATGGACGCCGAGATCTTCCCCTCGCTGCACCTGGGGCACACCGAGATGCTGCCGGTGTGTGCAGCGGATGCCGACGGCAAGCCGCTGTTCGACCTGGAAAACGACGCCAGCGTGCCCTTGCTGGCCTACAGCGCCGGAGCGTTTCTGGGGCGTTCGGTGAATCTGCTGCTGCGCCAGCGCAACCTGCGCTTTACCACCATCTACGAAACCGCCATGGCCGACAGCCTCAAGAGCATGGCCCTGGAAGGCCTGGGTATTGCCTGGGTGCCGCGCCTGTCGGCCCGTGCCGAGCTTGAACGTGGCGAGTTGGTGATCTGTGGCGGTGCGCAATGGCACGTGCCGCTGGAGATCCGCCTGTACCGCTGCGCGCTGGTGCGCAAGGCCAACGTGCGCCTGCTGTGGCGCAAGCTCGAAGGCGGGCCGGCGACGGCTTGACTCCAGAGTCAGCCCGAAGCCCGGAAAAAGCCCGAAAAATAAGGCTTACAGTTGGTCGCCGGGGTGCATCAAACACACGGCTTTACGATATACTGCGCGGCCTTCGGTCGGTACACCCGGCCCTAATTCGCATAACAAGCCACGCCGGTCGTCCCTGCGTGGCTTGTTGTTTTTTGACGCGCCTGAAGGCGCCCAAGAGAAGAGGCTCGACGATGAGTGCACTGGTTGGCGTGATCATGGGCTCCAAGTCCGATTGGTCCACCCTTAGCCACACCGCCGATATGCTGGAAAAACTCGGCATTCCCTACGAAGTGAAGGTGGTTTCCGCCCACCGCACGCCGGACCTGCTGTTCCAGTACGCCGAAGAGGCCGAAGGCCGTGGCATCGAGGTGATCATCGCCGGTGCCGGTGGCGCTGCCCACCTGCCAGGCATGTGCGCCGCCAAGACCCACCTGCCGGTGCTGGGTGTGCCGGTGCAGTCCGCCATGCTCTCGGGCGTCGATTCGCTGCTGTCGATCGTGCAGATGCCGGCCGGCATCCCGGTTGCCACCCTGGCCATCGGAAAGGCCGGCGCGATCAACGCCGCGCTGCTCTCGGCGAGCATCCTGGGCGCCAAGCACCCGCAGTTCCATACCGTTCTGAAACAGTTCCGCGCTGAGCAGACAGACAACGTTCTGGACAATCCAGACCCGCGCCAGGCCTGAGGTCACACGCATGAAAATCGGTGTAATCGGTGGCGGCCAACTGGGCCGCATGCTGGCCCTGGCGGGTACCCCGCTGGGCATGAACTTCGCTTTCCTCGACCCGGCCCCTGACGCCTGTGCGGCCGCCCTGGGCGAGCACCTGCGTGCCGACTACGGCGACCAGGATCACCTGCGCCAGCTGGCCGACGAAGTCGACCTGGTGACCTTCGAATTCGAAAGCGTGCCAGCCGAGACGGTGGCCTTCCTGTCGCAGTTCGTGCCGGTGTATCCGAGCGCCGAAGCGCTGCGCATCGCCCGCGACCGGCTGTTCGAGAAGAGCATGTTCCGTGACCTGGGCATCCCGACCCCGGCCTTCGCCGACATCCAGTCGCAAGCCGACCTGGAGGCCGCCGTCGCCAGCATCGGCCTGCCGGCCGTGCTCAAGACCCGCACCCTGGGTTATGACGGCAAGGGCCAGAAGGTGCTCCGCACCGAAGCCGATGTTGTCGACACGTTCGCCGAACTTGGTAGCGTGCCCTGCCTGCTGGAGGGCTTCGTGCCGTTCACCGGCGAGGTGTCGCTGATTGCCGTTCGCGGTCGCGATGGCGAGACGCGCTTCTACCCGCTGGTGCACAACACCCACGACAGCGGCATCCTGCGCCTGTCGGTGGCCAGCGAAGACCACCTGCTGCAGAGCCTGGCCGAAGACTACGCGAGCCGCGTGCTCGAGCAGCTCGACTATGTCGGCGTGCTGGCGTTCGAGTTCTTCGAGGTCGACGGTGGCCTGAAGGCCAACGAGATCGCTCCGCGTGTGCACAACTCCGGGCACTGGACCATCGAAGGCGCCGAGTGCAGCCAGTTCGAGAACCACCTGCGCGCCGTGGCCGGCCTGCCGCTGGGCTCGACCGCCAAGGTCGGCGAAAGCGCCATGCTCAACTTCATCGGCGAAGTGCCGGCGGTGGCCGCGGTCGTGGCTATCGACGACTGTCACCTGCATCACTATGGCAAGGCCTTCAAGGCCGGGCGCAAGGTCGGTCACGCCACCCTGCGCTGCGCCGACATGGCCACGCTGGAGCAGAAGATCCAGCAGGTCGAAGCGCTCATCGCAGGCTGAGCGGAACCATTCCCGCCGCGCATCCCTCTGATGGCAGGATGCCAAAGCGCTGACTAGGCTTTGGCTCGTGCACTCAATTCAGAGGGAATGCCATGGGTATCATCGGAACCATCTTCATCGGCCTGATCGTCGGCTTGCTGGCACGTTTTCTGAAGCCGGGCGACGACAGCATGGGCTGGATCATGACCATTCTGCTGGGTATCGCCGGCTCTTTGGCGGCGACCTACGGTGGCCAGGCGCTGGGGATCTACCATGCGGGCGAGGGTGCTGGCTTCCTCGGTGCACTGGTGGGTGCAATCATCCTGCTGGTGATCTACGGCATGATCAAAAAGCGCTGACAGGGCGCTAGAATGCTCGGCAACTTTCCGTCAGTTGCCGAGCTTTTTTTCATGCGCCGAGTCGTACTGCTTACCCTGTTGCTGTGTAGTGGCCTGGCCCGCGCCGAGCTGCCCGAGACCGACTGGCTGGAGCTGATGCCCAAGTCGGACCAGAAGGCGCTGGAGCAGATGCCCGAGATCGACCACAACTCCCCCGAGGCGATGGGTACCTTTACCGAGAAGGGTGGCCTGAAGCAGAGCAAGGGCCTGCCGGCGGTGATGTATTCGAGCAAGACGGTGGCTGCCATGAACGGCAGGCAGATCCGTCTGGGCGGGTACCCGGTGCCGTTGGAAACCGACGCCAAGGGCAACAGCACGCTGTTCTTCCTCGTGCCCTATCCGGGCGCCTGCATCCATGTACCGCCACCACCGCCCAACCAGCTGGTGCTGGTGCGTTATCCCCATGGCCTGAAGCTGGACGATATCTACACGCCGCTGTGGGTCAGCGGCACGCTGAAGGTGGAGAAGGTCAGCAATGACCTGGCCGATGCGGCGTATGCGCTGGATGCGGGGAAGGTGAGGGTTGTGGAGGACTCCGACCTGTAACCGCGTCGTCTGCATCGCGGGTCAAGCCCGCTCCCACAGGTACAGTGCTGCCCTCATGATCAGTGCAATGCCCGGTGGGAGCGGGCTTGACCCGCTATAGCGGTCTAGAGCGGTTCGCTGCCGATACTGACACTCAGCGAATGGGTCGCCCCGGGCGCAAGTTCCACCACGTCATCCCACACGTTCGCCGTCTCGATGCACAGCATCCGCTGCCAGCCGTCATCGGCCATGTCCGTGAGCTGCGCGGCGCGGTCCACCCATGGGTTCCAGATCACCGCCGAACGCGAACCCTGGGTACGCAGGGTGATACGCCGGTTCCAGCCCGGGTCGACGACGCTCAGACGCTCAGGTGTCTGCAGGTAGATGCGGTCGGTTTCCCCGGCAAACCCCAGGTCGCCCTGCTGGGTGCGTTGCTCCCAGTCTGCCAGCGTCTCGATGTAGGCCAGCCCGTCCACGCCTTCAACCCGCGCGCCACGCACATCGCTGACTGCAAAGTAGCTGTGCAGCGCCTGGCTGAGGGTGACGCTGCCACTGCCCAGGTTGTGGCTGTCGAGGGTCAGCGCCAGTTCTTCGCCGAGCACGATGCTCAGTTTCAGTTCCACCGTGTGCGGCCAGCCGGGTAGCTCTCCCAACGCCTGGGGTAGCGTGAAGTCCACGCGTACCGAATCCGCACTGCTGTCGATACCCAGCAACTGCCAGTCACGCCCGCGCACCAGCCCGTGGGCCGGGGCCTCGGCGCCGTGGAACATGGCCTGTACGGCCGCTGGGTTGCGTTGCAGGTTGCCGAACCAGGGCCAGCACACCGGGGCACCGGCGCGCACCGATTTGCCCTGCCTGAAGATCGCCTGATCGCTGAGCCACAGCAGCGGCGGCTCGCCCACGCGCTGGTAACTGAGCACCTGTGCGCCCTGCTGGGCAATCAGCAGCTCGGCGCGAGGCGTGGTGATACGCCAGCAGGCAAGCTCGCCATGCTGTTCGACTTCTACCTTGGATGTGGACATGCGTTGCTCTCGAAGGGTGGCCTACGAGGTCTTGGACCTCGCGCAGACCCTCGAGTTTAGCGCGCCCCAGGCTCAGCGACGAGGCGGCACCGAGCGGGTGCGGCCGCTGCCGTCGATGGCGACGAACACGAACACCGCCTCGGTGACCTTGCGCCATTCACTGCTCAGCGGGTCGTCGCTCCACACCTCGACCATCATCTGGATCGAGCTGCGGCCGATTTCCAGGGTCTGGGTATAGAAGGACAATTGCGCGCCCACCGCCACCGGCACCAGAAAGGCCATGCGGTCGATCGCCACGGTGGCGACGCGCCCGCCCGCGACTCGGCTGGCCATGGCCGTGCCGGCCAGGTCCATCTGGGCGACCAGCCAGCCGCCGAAGATATCGCCGAAACCGTTGGTTTCACGGGGCAATGCGGTGATCTGCAAGGCCAGGTCGCCTTGCGGAATAGGATCTTCTTGTTCGAGTTCAATCATGCCGGGGGTGCCTCTGACCCGTAACGCTTCGTTGGTTTGCGCTGGTGCGGACGCCGCGAAAAACGATTCAGCACGAACATACTACGCTGCTTCGCTCTGCCGTGCGGCGAAGGGAAACTCTGCGAAACCGACTAAGCATACCTAGCGGCGTTTTCGCACAACATCCCACACAAGGCGTAACCGTTTGATACGAGCGGCCAGTATATAGAGCCGCGCGTGGGGCGACGACCATGCGGTCATGATTATCTGCCCCGATTATGTCGATCCATGTGCTTTTTCGAACAATTTGCTATCGTTCGACCTCCTGACAGGCCGGGGCCAGCGCTGCCGCGGCCTGATTTGCCAATAAGAGACGCTTCGATGACCTCCGTGCCCCCCTCCATAGAGCAGCCCTCGCGGCCGCTCACCCGCAGTGACTACAAGACCCTGTCGCTCTCCGCCCTGGGCGGGGCGCTCGAGTTCTACGACTTCATCATCTTCGTGTTCTTCGCCGCGGTGGTGGGCAAGCTGTTCTTTCCGGTCGACATGCCCGAGTGGCTGCGCCTGATGCAGACCTTCGGCATCTTCGCTGCCGGCTACCTGGCGCGCCCGCTGGGCGGCATCGTGATGGCCCACTTCGGCGACCTGCTGGGGCGCAAGAAGATGTTCACCCTGAGCATCTTCATGATGGCCGTGCCGACCCTGATCATGGGCCTGCTGCCCACCTACGCGCAGATCGGCATGTGGGCACCGATCCTGTTGCTGCTGATGCGCGTGATCCAGGGCGCCGCCATTGGCGGTGAAGTGCCGGGTGCCTGGGTGTTCGTGTCCGAACACGTGCCGGCGCGCAACATCGGCTACGCCTGCGGCACGCTGACGGCGGGCCTCACCTCGGGCATCCTGCTCGGCTCGCTGGTCGCGACCCTGATCAACACCGTGTACACCCCCGAGCAACTGAGCGACTACGCCTGGCGGATCCCGTTCCTGCTCGGCGGCGTGTTCGGCCTGTTTTCGGTGTACCTGCGCCGCTGGCTGCACGAAACCCCGGTGTTCGCCGAGATGCAGCAGCGCAAGGCATTGGCCGAGGAAGTGCCGCTGCGCGCGGTGCTGCGTGACCACCGTGGCGCCATCGTACTGTCGATGCTGCTGACCTGGCTGCTGTCGGCCGGCATCATCGTGGTCATCCTGATGACCCCGACCGTGTTGCAGACCCTCTACGGCATCAGCGCCACCGAGGCCCTCAAGGCCAACAGCCTGGCCATCGTGCTGCTGAGCATCGGCTGCATCGTGGCCGGGCGCCTGGCCGACCGCTTCGGCGCCGGGCGCGTGTTCATCGTCGGCAGCCTGGCGCTGCTGGCCAGCTCCTGGAGCTTCTACCACAACCTGGCGGCGCACCCTGAGTGGCTGTACCCGATGTACGCCGTTACCGGGCTGTGCGTGGGCATCGTCGGTGCGGTGCCTTACGTGATGGTGCGCGCCTTCCCGCCGGTGGTGCGTTTCAGCGGCCTGTCGTTTTCCTACAACCTGGCCTACGCGATCTTCGGTGGCCTGACCCCGATCATGGTCACCTCGCTGATGAAGTTCAGCCCGCTCGGCCCGGCCTACTATGTCGCCGGCATCTGCACCCTGGGCCTGCTGGTGGGCATCTACCTGCTGCTCACCAAGCGCTGAAACCCCGCCCCGCGTCCGCTATAAAGGCCATCCCTCGAACGAGGTGATGGCCTTTCATCTAATTGTCACATTCAGTTCATAGAGTAGTCATACGGCCTGCAGATACTTGGGCCCGATCCATCTACCCCCAATTCCTGCTAGGAGTAAGGCATGAAACTGAAGCGTTTGATGGCGGCCCTGACCTTTGCCGCCGCTGGCGTTGCGACTGCCAACGCAGTTGCCGCTGTTGATCCTGCTATTCCGACCTACGTCAAAACCACCGGCGTATCGGGCAACCTCTCCAGCGTCGGTTCCGATACCCTGGCCAACCTGATGACCCTGTGGGCCGAGGCCTACAAGAAGGAATACCCGAACGTAAACATCCAGATCCAGGCCGCCGGCTCCTCCACCGCGCCACCCGCGCTGACCGAAGGCACCGCCAACCTGGGCCCGATGAGCCGCAAGATGAAAGACGTCGAGCTGCAGGCGTTCGAACAGAAGTACGGCTACAAGCCGACCGCCATCCCGGTCGCCGTCGACGCCCTGGCCGTGTTCGTGCACAAGGACAACCCGATCAAGGGCCTGACCATGGCTCAGGTCGACGCCATCTTCTCCTCCACCCGCCTGTGCGGTGCCAAGGCCGACGTGAAAACCTGGGGCGACCTGGGCGTGACCGGCGACCTGGCCAACAAGCCGGTCCAGCTGTTCGGTCGCAACTCGGTATCCGGCACCTACGGCTACTTCAAGGAAGAAGCCCTGTGCAAAGGCGACTTCAAGCCTAACGTCAACGAACAACCTGGCTCGGCGTCCGTCGTGCAGTCGATCAGCAGCTCGCTGAACGGTATCGGTTACTCGGGCATCGGCTACAAGACCGCCAGCGTGAAAACCGTGGCCCTGGCCAAGAAAGAAGGCGGCGCGTTCGTCGAAGACAACGAAGCCAACGCCCTGAACGGTACCTACCCGCTGTCGCGTTTCCTCTACGTCTACGTCAACAAGGCCCCGAACAAGCCTCTGGCCCCGCTGGAAGCCGAGTTCGTCAAGCTGGTGCTGTCGCAGGCCGGTCAACAGGTCGTGGTGAAAGACGGTTACATCCCGCTGCCCGCCAAAGTGGCCGAGAAAGCGCTGGCCGACCTGGGTCTGAACCACGCCGCCAAAGGCGTCGCTGCAAACTGAGTGTGAACGGGCGCGCCCTGCATTTGTGCGGGCCGCGCTGCAAATTGCGAGTCCGCTGCCAGGCATGCCTGAGCGGCGGGCTTTTTTGCGTCACTGCATTGTCATGTTTTTGTCATACGGGACCGCTAGGGTGAGCGCATGAATGATCTGGCCAACTCCACCATGACCCAAAATTCTCCCCCCGTGCGGATTGATTTCAATACGCCCGAGCTGCAACGCAAGCGTCGCCTGCGTGCATTCAAGGACCGCCTGACCCGCTGGTATGTACTGGTGGGCGGGCTCGCCGTGCTGGCGGCGATCACCTTGATCTTCTTCTACCTGGCCTACGTGGTGGTGCCGCTGTTTCAAGGCGCCGAACTGACCACCAAGAAGGCCATGACCCCGGCCTGGCTGACCCAGGACGCCGGCAAGCCGCTGATGATCGCGCTCGAAGAGCAGAACCTGGTCGGCATGCGCGTCTCGGACAAGGGGCAGGCGCTGTTCTTCGACACCAAGACCGGTGCCGAGCTCAAGCGTGTCGACCTGCCGGTACCGGCCGGCACCCAGGTGACCTCGATCGGCGCCGACCAGCCGGGCAACCCGCTGGTGGTGCTGGGCCTGTCCAACGGCCAGGCACTGGTGTTCAGCCACAGCTACAAGATCACCTACCCGGACAACCACAAGACCATCACCCCGGCCATCGACTACCCCTATGGCCAGCAACCGTTCGCCCTCGGCGATTCGGGCCGTGCGCTGGAGCACGTGAGCCTGAACGTCAATGGCGACACCCTGGTGGTGGCCGGCTCCAGCGGTGCGCAGTTGCAGGTACTGCAACTGAGCCGCGAAGAAAACATGATGACCGGCGAAGTCACCAGCGAGCAGAACCACATCGAACTGCCGCAGATGACCGAGGCGGTCAAGGCGATCTTCATCGACCCGCGCCAGCAGTGGTTGTACGTGATCAACGGGCGGGCCCAGGCCGATGTGTTCAGCCTGCGCGACAAGAGCCTCAACGGTCGTTACAAGCTGCTCGACGACGCCGATGCCGAAGTCACCGCCAGCGCCCAGCTGGTGGGCGGCATCTCGCTGATCATCGGTGACTCCAAGGGTGGCCTGGCCCAGTGGTTCATGGCCCGCGACCCGGACGGCGAACAGCGCTTCAAGCAGATCCGTACCTTCCAGATGGGCAAGGCGCCGATCGTGCAGATCGATGCCGAAGAGCGCCGCAAGGGCTTCGTGGCACTGGATGCCAGCGGCAAGCTCGGCGTGTTCCACAGCACCGCACATCGCACCCTGCTGGTGGAGCCGATGGCCGAAGGCGCCGGCGTGCTGGCACTGTCGCCACGGGCCAACCGCCTGTTCGTCGAAGAGGGCGGCAAGCTGATCCCGGCCAGCCTGCGCAACCCGCACCCGGAAGTGTCCTGGAGCGCGCTGTGGAGCAAGGTCTGGTACGAGAACTACGACGAGCCCAAGTACGTCTGGCAGTCCACCGCGTCGAACACCGACTTCGAGCCCAAGCTGAGCCTGTCGCCACTGACCTTCGGTACGCTCAAGGCCGCGTTCTACGCGATGATCCTGGCCGCACCGCTGGCGATTGCCGCAGCGATCTACACCGCCTACTTCATGGCCCCGGGCATGCGCCGCAAGGTCAAGCCGGTGATCGAGCTGATGGAGGCGATGCCCACGGTGATCCTCGGCTTCTTCGCCGGGCTGTTCCTGGCGCCTTACCTGGAAGGGCATCTGCCCGGTGTGTTCAGCCTGTTCGTGGTGATGCCGTTCGGCATCCTGCTGGCCGGCTTCATCTGGAGCTGCCTGCCGGAGTCGATCCGCCTGCGTGTGCCGGATGGCTGGGAAGCGGCGATCCTGATCCCGGTGATCCTGTTCACCGGCTGGGGTGCGCTGACCCTGAGCCCGTTCCTCGAAACCTGGTTCTTCGGCGGCGACATGCGCCTGTGGATCACCAATGACCTGGGCATCACCTACGACCAGCGCAACGCCCTGGTGGTCGGTATCGCCATGGGCTTTGCGGTCATCCCGAACATCTACTCGATTGCCGAGGACGCCGTGTTCAGCGTGCCGCGCAGCCTGACCCTGGGCTCGCTGGCACTTGGCGCCACGCCGTGGCAGACCCTGACCCGCGTGGTCATCCTGACCGCCAGCCCGGGCATCTTCTCGGCGCTGATGATCGGCATGGGCCGCGCGGTGGGTGAAACCATGATCGTGCTGATGGCCACGGGCAACACCCCGGTCATGGAAATGAACCTGTTCGAAGGTATGCGCACCCTGGCGGCCAACGTCGCGGTGGAGATGCCCGAATCGGAAGTCGGTGGCAGCCACTACCGCGTGCTGTTCCTCGCCGCGCTGGTGCTGCTGATGTTCACCTTCGTGATGAACACCTTGGCCGAGCTGATTCGCCAGCGTCTGCGCAAGAAATACTCGTCGCTTTGATAGAAAGGTAGAGATCCGTGAAAAAGGATTCCCTCAAGAGCTGGTTCAAGAGCGGCGCCCCTGGCGTCTGGATAAGCGGTGGCGCGGTGTCCATCGCGGTGATCATGACCATCGGTCTGCTCTCCGTGATCGCCGTGCGCGGCCTGGCGCACTTCTGGCCGGCCGACCTGATTCAGGCCAGCTACAACGTGCCGGGCCAGGCCAACCACATCGTCATCGGCGAAGTGGTGCAGAAGGAAGAGGTGCCGCTGGCACGCCTCAAGGGGGCCGGCCTGCCGGTACCCGACAACGGCCCGGAGTTCATGACCCGCGAGTTGATCAAGGTCGGCAACCGCGACCTCAACGGCAGTGACTTCACCTGGGTGGTCGGCGACTGGCTGGTGGACCAGCAGAAGCCAGTCGACCTGATCGCCCTGGAGCGCCGCGAGTGGGGCAACTTCTACGGCTACCTGGTCAGCGTCAAGGAAAACGGCAAGGTGGTTGCCGAAGGGCAGGCCGCCTGGAACGAGCTGCAGGCACGCCTCAAGCGTGCTGCCGGCCTGGCCGGCGAGCTGCAGAAGCTCGAGAAGAAGGACATCGGTGCGATCAACCATGGCCTTGAGCGCCTGCGCCTGCAAGCCCGCAAGCTGGAACTGCAAGGCAAGCTGACCCCTGTAGCGCAGGCCGACATGGATGCCGAGCGCGCCGAGCTGAACAACCGCTACAAGGCCATCGAGGACCGCCTGGGCAAGCTGCACCAGGACTTCAGCCGCGACAGCCTGGTGGCCCGTGACGGCAATGGCCGCGAAGTCGAGATCAACCTCGACAAGGTGGTGCACGCCTACCAGCCCAACGCCATGAACAACTTCACCAAGCTGGGCACCTACTTCGCCAAGGTGTGGGAGTTCCTCAGCGACGACCCGCGTGAAGCCAACACCGAGGGCGGGATCTTCCCGGCGATCTTCGGCACCGTGATGATGACCCTGATCATGGCCGTGATCGTCACCCCGTTCGGCGTGCTGGCGGCGGTGTACCTGCGTGAATATGCCCGCCAGGGCCCGGTGACCCGGCTGATCCGCATCGCGGTGAACAACCTGGCCGGCGTGCCGGCGATCGTCTACGGCGTGTTCGGCCTGGGCTTCTTCGTGTACGTGCTGGGCGGCTCGCTCGACCACCTGTTCTTCCCCGAAGCATTGCCGGCGCCGACCCTGGGTACCCCGGGCCTGCTGTGGGCCTCGCTGACCCTGGCGCTGCTGGCGGTGCCGGTGGTGATCGTGGCCACCGAAGAAGGCCTGGCGCGGATCCCGCGGACCGTGCGCGAGGGCTCGCTGGCCCTGGGTGCGACCAAGGCCGAGACGCTGTGGAAGATCGTGCTGCCGATGGCCAGCCCGGCGATGATGACCGGCATGATCCTGGCCGTGGCCCGTGCCGCGGGCGAGGTGGCGCCGCTGATGCTGGTGGGTGTGGTGAAACTGGCGCCGTCGCTGCCGGTGGACGGCAACTACCCGTACCTGCACCTGGACCAGAAGATCATGCACCTGGGCTTCCACATCTACGACGTCGGCTTCCAGAGCCCCAACGTCGAGGCCGCACGGCCGCTGGTGTACGCCACGGCGCTGCTGCTGGTGATGGTGATCGCCACGCTCAACCTCTCGGCGGTATGGATACGCAACCACCTGCGCGAGAAGTACAAGGCGCTGGACAGCTGATACCCCTTATTGCAAGCGCCGCCCGTGTGTTGTGCCGGGCGGTACGATGAAACGAAATTGATAGCGTATGGAGTCTTACCATGCAGCATGAATCCCACACCCACGGCATCGACATGTCCGCCCTGGGTCGCACCAAGCAGAGCCTGCAGCTGGCCGACGAGACCGTGGCCATCGAAGTGCCGGGCCTGAGCCTGTTCTACGGCGAGAAGCAGGCGCTGTTCGATGTCAGCCTGAACATTCCCAAGCAGCGCGTGACTGCTTTCATCGGCCCCTCGGGCTGCGGCAAGTCGACCCTGCTGCGCACCTTCAACCGCATGAACGACCTGGTCGACGGCTGCCGGGTGGAAGGCGCGATCAACCTCGACGGCAACAACATCTACCGCAAGGGCGAGGACGTGGCCGAGCTGCGCCGCCGCGTGGGCATGGTGTTCCAGAAGCCCAACCCGTTCCCCAAGACCATCTACGAAAACGTGGTGTACGGCCTGCGCATCCAGGGCATCAACAAGAAGCGTGTACTGGATGAAGCCGTGGAGTGGGCACTCAAGGGCGCCGCCCTGTGGGAGGAGGTCAAGGACCGCCTGCACGACTCGGCCCTGGGCCTGTCCGGCGGCCAGCAGCAGCGCCTGGTGATCGCCCGTACCATCGCGGTGGAGCCTGAGGTGCTGCTGCTCGACGAACCGTGCTCGGCGCTGGACCCGATTTCCACGCTCAAGGTCGAAGAGCTGATCTACGAACTCAAGTCCAAGTACACCATCGTCATCGTGACCCACAACATGCAGCAGGCCGCTCGGGTTTCGGACTACACCGCGTTCATGTACATGGGCAAGCTGGTGGAATACGGTGACACCGACACCCTGTTCACCAACCCGGCGAAGAAGCAGACCGAAGACTACATCACCGGTCGGTATGGCTAGGATTCAACGATTGAACGCCGCCTGACAGCACTTACCGGACGCGCCAAGGATTTCTCATGATCGACAAAGACAGCCTCACCCATCACATCTCCCAGCAGTTCAACGCCGAACTTGAAGAGGTTCGCAGCCATCTTCTGGCAATGGGCGGCCTGGTCGAGAAACAGGTCAACGACGCCGTCACCGCGCTGATCGAGGCCGATTCGGGCCTGGCCCAGCAGGTGCGCGAAGTCGATGAGCAGATCAACCAGATGGAACGCAACATCGACGAGGAGTGCGTGCGCATCCTGGCTCGGCGCCAGCCGGCGGCGTCGGACCTGCGCCTGATCATCAGCATCTCCAAGTCGGTGATCGACCTGGAGCGCATCGGCGACGAATCGACCAAGATCGCCCGCCGCGCCATCCAGTTGTGCGAAGAAGGCGAGTCGCCGCGCGGCTACGTGGAGGTGCGTCACATCGGCGACCAGGTACGCAACATGGTGCGCGACGCGCTCGACGCCTTTGCCCGCTTCGATGCCGAGCTGGCGCTGTCGGTGGCGCAGTACGACAAGACCATCGACCGCGAGTACAAGACCGCCCTGCGCGAGCTGGTGACCTACATGATGGAAGACCCACGCTCGATCTCGCGGGTACTGAGCGTGATCTGGGCGCTGCGTTCGCTGGAGCGCATCGGCGACCACGCGCGCAACATCGCCGAGCTGGTGATCTACCTGGTGCGCGGTACCGACGTGCGTCACCTGGGCCTGAAGCGAATGAAGGAAGAAGTCGAGGGCAACGGCAACGGCGAAAAAGCTAATGTTCCGGGCAAACCTGACGATAAATAGGACTGCCCCGAGAATGAACGCCCGGCCTTGGCCGGGCGTTTTCGTTTGCGGCAGCGCAACAGCACGCACCCGCGAATGATTTGACGGAGCCCCGGCATGAGCGAAGTCTTGGCAAATGGCCATCAGTCAACGTTATGCTAGCCGGGTCTTGAAGGAGTGGCGATGAGTAAAGTCAGTGTTCTGGTCGTGGATGACGCGCCGTTTATCCGTGACCTGGTGAAAAAGTGTCTGCGCAATTACTTCCCCGGCATGGTCATCGAGGACGCGGTCAACGGTCGCAAGGCCCAGGTGCTGCTGGAGCGCGAGCGTTTCGACCTGGTGCTGTGCGACTGGGAGATGCCCGAGATGTCGGGCCTGGAGCTGCTGACCTGGTGCCGCCAGCACGAAGCGCTCAAGGCCATGCCGTTCATCATGGTGACCAGCCGTGGCGACAAGGAAAACGTGGTGCAGGCGATCCAGGCCGGTGTGTCGGACTTTGTCGGCAAACCGTTCACCAACGAGCAGTTGCTGACCAAGGTGAAGAAGGCGCTGACCAAGCTGGGCAAGCTCGATACCCTGATGGCCAGTGCGCCCACCCGCGCCACCTCCGCGTTTGCCAATGACTCGCTGTCGGCCCTGACCGGCGGCAAGGCCGAGACCGTGCGCCCGGCCGCCCCAGCTGCGGCCCCGGTGGCGGCGGCCAAGCCACTGATCAATGCGCCGCAACCGGGCGCGGCCAAGGCGGCGCCGGCGGGCCGCGGACAGGGCCAGCTGCGCCTGTCCAGCGGCAACCAGGCCTGCGTGATCAAGGCCCTGAGCCTGAAGGAAGCCTTGCTGGTGGTACGCCGTGGCGAAGTGCTTCCGCAGATCCTGGAAGGCGCGGTGCTGGACCTGGAGCAGGGCGACAATGCCGAGATCGCGCGGCTCAACGGGTACCTGCATGCGGTGGTGGCGGTGGAATCCAAGCCGGACAGCGACTGGCTGCAGCTGACCTTCCGCTTTGTCGATCAGGATGCGCAGAAGCTCGACTACCTGTCGCGGCTGATTGCCCGCGGTACGGCGCTCAAGCACTTCGTGCCGGGGGCCTGACAGGCCCTTTGCTGCTCGCAGCCTCTTCGCCGGCAAGGCCGGCTCCTACAGCCGTAGGAGCCGGCCTTGCCGGCGAAGGACACACCACTGATCGCCTGCCATACCCCGCATCACTCCCCGCAACACGCCCTCCATATTCCCCTGCTAGGCTTGCTCACAGCTAACCTGTCAGATGGCCACTACCGATGCCGCCACACCTGCTGCTGTTCTGCGCCCTGTTGCTGGCTGCCGGCCCGAGCTGGGCCATGACCATCTACAAGAACACCGACGCCGACGGCGTGGTGTCCTATTCCGATCGCCCCAGCCCCGGCGCCCGCGCATTGGTGTTCCGTGATCGCATGGTCGAGCAGCTGGGCCAGCAGGTGCAGTTGCAGGTCAGCAAGTACGCCGACGGCGTGCGTTTCAGTGCCCGCAACGAGCTGCACGCCCCGGTCGAAGTGGAACTGCGCCTGGAGCGCCTGGGCAACGTGCAGAACCTGGCGCCGCGCATCGTCCGGCGGGTGGTACCGGCCCGTTCCACGCTGCTGCTCACTGCCCTCGGTGCGCGCAAGCCCGGTACCCCGGTCAGCTACCGCGAGCAGTTCAACTACACGTTGGGCAACCCCGCCCAGCGCACCCAGGCCTATCGCTACCCGTTCCCCTGGCGCGGCGGCCCGTTCCGCCTCTCCCAGGGCCCCAATGGCACCTACAGCCACTTCGGCCCCAAGGGCCGCTATGCCATGGACATCGCCATGCCCGAAGGCACGCCGATCATCGCGGCGCGGGCAGGGGTGGTGATAAAGACGGAAAACACCCAGAGCGGGCGCGGTACCAACCCGGCAGGCAATTTCGTGCGGATTCTGCATGCCGACGGCACCATGGGCGTGTACCTGCACCTGATGCGCGGGTCGGTGGTGGTCAGCGAAGGCCAGCGGGTGGCCTATGGCACGCCGCTGGCAAGGTCCGGCAACACCGGCAACAGCAGCGGGCCGCACCTGCATTTCGTGGTGCAGCGCAACGTGGGGCTGGCGCTGGAGTCGATCCCGTACCAGTTCAACCAGCCCATCGGCGGGCTGCCGAGCTTTACCGCCGGCAACCCGTAAGGCGCGTCAATCGAGCTTGAGCACCTTGGCCAGCACGATCTTGGGCCCTTTCATCTTCTTGATGATGATGCGCAGGCCGTCGACCTCCAGCACCTCTTCTTCTTCCGGTACGCGCTTGAGCGTCTCGTAGACCAGGCCAGCAAGGGTTTCGGCCTCGATATGGTCCAGGTCCACGCCCAGCAGGCGCTCGACCTTGAACAGCGGGGTGTCGCCGCGCACCAGCAGCTTGCCGGGCTGGTAGGCGAGGATACCGCGCTCGGTCTTGCGGTGTTCGTCCTGGATGTCGCCCACCAGCACTTCGAGCACGTCTTCCATGGTCAGGTAGCCGATCACCTTGCCATCGGCCTCTTCGACCAGGGCAAAGTGCGCGCCGCCCTTGCGGAACTGCTCCAGCAGCTGCGACAGCGGCATGTGCCGCGATACGCGTTCCAGCGGGCGGGTCAGCTCGGCCAGGTTGAACGACTCGGGCAGGTGGTCCAGCGCGGCCAGTTCCAGCAGCAGGTCCTTGATGTGCAGCAGGCCGACGAATTCGCCGCTTTCGGCGTCGAGCACCGGGTAGCGGCTGAACTTGTGCCGGCGGAACATCGCGAGGATCTCCTTGAGCGGCGCATGGGCGTCGAGGCTGACCATGTCTTCACGGGAATTGGCCCAGTCGACCACCTCCAGTTCGCCCATCTCCACCGCCGAGGCCAGTACGCGCATGCCCTGGTCGCTGGGGTCCTGGCCCCGGCTGGAGTGCAGGATCAGCTTGAGCTCCTCGCGGCTGTAATGGTGCTCGTGGTGCGGGCCGGGCTCGCCCTGGCCGGCGATGCGCAGGATGGCGTTGGCACTGGCGTTGAGCAGGTAGATGGCCGGGTACATCATCCAGTAGAACAGGTACAGCGGTACCGCCGTCCACAGCGACAGCAGTTCGGGCTTGCGAATGGCCCAGGACTTGGGCGCCAGCTCGCCGACCACGATGTGCAGGTAGGAGATCACGAAGAAGGCGCTGAAGAACGATACGCCCTTGATGACTTCGGGCGATTGCACGCCCACCGCCGCCAGCAGCGGCTCGAGCAGGTGCGCGAAGGCCGGCTCGCCGACCCAGCCCAGGCCCAGCGAGGCCAGTGTGATGCCCAGCTGGCAGGCCGACAGGTAGGCGTCCAGCTGGCTGTGTACGGTACGCAGGATATGCCCGCGCCAGCCGTTCTTGCCGGCAATCGCCTCGACCCGGGTCGAGCGCAGCTTGACCATGGCGAACTCGGCCGCAACGAAGAATCCGTTGAGCAGAACCAGCAGCAGAGCAAAAAGAATCATGCCGAAATCGGCGAACAGTGAAGCGAGGGTGATACCAGGGGAAGGGTCCATGATGGAGTTTTACGGGGTCCGTCTTCTGAAATAAGGGAGTGTGGCAATGCCAGCAGGTACTGGCGCGAGTCAGCCAATGTAGCGGCTGACTGCGCAAATTTAAAGGGCGGTCGCTCAGGAAACGGTGCGGGTTGCCACCTGAACGGGGGCGAAATGGCAGGTAAAGGTACTGCCGTGGCCCGGTACGCTGCTGATCTCCAGCCGGCCGCGGTGGCGCAGCAGTACGTGCTTGACGATCGCCAGGCCAAGGCCGGTGCCGCCGGTGGTGGAGTTGCGGCTGGAGTCGACGCGGTAGAAACGCTCGGTCAGGCGTGGCAGGTGCTTGGGGTCGATGCCGATGCCCGAGTCCTGCACGCTCAGGTGCGCGCCCTGGGCGTCGGCCCACCAGCGGATGCGGATCTGGCCTTCATCCTGGGTGTACTTGACGGCATTGAACACCAGGTTGGAGAACGCGCTGCGCAGTTCCGCCTCGCTGCCCTTGAGGCGCACGCCCGGCTCGGCGTCCAGGGTGATGCGCTGGTTGCGCTGGCCGGACAGGGCCTGGGCATCGCCCTTGATCGACTGCAGCAGGCTGTCGATGGCCACCGGCTGATTGTCGGAGGGGTAGTCGGTGGCCTCCAGCTTGGCCAGCAGCAACAGGTCGTTGAGCAGCGTCTGCATGCGCACGCCTTGCTGCTGCATCTGGGTCAGGGCCCGCACCCAGCGCGGGTTCACCTCCTCGACGTTGTCGAGCAGGGTCTCCAGGTACCCGGCAATCACCGTCAGTGGCGTGCGCAGCTCGTGGGAGACGTTGGCGACGAAGTCCTTGCGCATCTGTTCGAGCTGGTGGATGCGGGTCACGTCGCGCACCAGCATCAGGTGTTCGTTGTTGCCGTAGCGGGTGATGTGCAGCTGGATGCGCAGGCGGTCGCTGATGGGCGAGGGGATTTCCAGCGGCTCGAGGTAGTTCTCCTGTTCGAAGTACTCCTTGAAGCGCGGGTGGCGCACCAGGTTGGTGACCGGCTGGCCGCTGTCCTGTGGGGTCTTGAGCCCCAGCAGGGTCTCGGCGGCGCGGTTCCACCACTCCAGGTTGCCGTCGCTGTCGAGCATGATCACCGCGTCCTTGAGGGCGGCGGTGGACTCCTGCACGCGGTCGATCACTGCCTGCAGGCGCCCGCGCACGCGTTGGTCGCGGCGTTGCAGGTGGTAGATGCTGTCGAACACCTCGCCCCACAGGCCATAGCCGTCGGGCGGGGCCTCGTCGGGTTTGTGCTGGCGCAGCCAGTCGTGCAGGCGCAGCAGCTGCTTGAGGGTCCAGCCCAGATACACGCCAAGGCCCAGGGCCAGGCTCCAGCCGTAATGGCCGCTGATCAGCCCTGCCAGCAGGCAGACGGTGGTCAGCAGCAGCATGTGGCGAATCAGGGTGCCATGCCAGTTTTGGTTCACGGTGGGTCCTTAGGACCCGCTGCAAGCTGCAAGCGGCAAGCTGCAAGGTTGAAGCGGATCTGCGTTTGCTTTTGCTCTTACTTGAGGCTTGTAGCTTGCCGTGTTCTCAACTCTTGGTTGAGAACCGGTATCCCGTGCCGCGCACGGTTTGTACCAGATTTTCGTAGGCTTCACCCAGCGCCTTGCGCAGACGGCGGATATGCACGTCGACGGTGCGCTCCTCCACGTACACATTGCCGCCCCATACCTGGTCGAGCAGCTGGCCACGGGTGTAGGCGCGCTCCTGATGGGTCATGAAGAACTGCAGCAGGCGGTATTCGGTAGGGCCCATCTCGGCAGGCTTGCCGTCGATGGTCACGCGGTGGCTGATCGGGTCGAGCAGCAGGCCGCCGACCTCGATCGGGGCCTCGCCATCACTGGGGCCGGCACGGCGCAGCACGGCCTTGAGGCGGGCCACCAGTTCGCGCGGGGAGAACGGCTTGGTGATGTAGTCGTCGGCGCCGACTTCCAGGCCCTGGATCTTGTTGTCTTCCTCACCCTTGGCGGTGAGCATGATGATCGGGATGTCGCCGGTCAGCTCGTCGCGCTTGAGGCGCCGCGCCAGTTCGATGCCCGAAGTGCCCGGCAGCATCCAGTCGAGCAGGATCAGGTCGGGCTTGCGGTCGACGATGATGGCATGGGCCTGCTGCGAGTTTTCCGCCTCCAGGCAGTCGTAGCCGGCCATTTCCAATGCAACGGCGATCATCTCGCGAATCGGCGCCTCGTCGTCAACGATCAGAATGTTCCTGCCAACCATGCTCAAACCTCTTCCCATTAAGGTGTCTTGGCCCGCATTAGATAACGGAATTATTGCAGTCGTGTGACAGGTCGTGTGGCCTGGCGGCAACATTCCTTGGCTGAGCTAGGCTTTAGCTCCCACCCATCACCAAAAACGGTGAATCCAATGACACGACATACGCTGAACTGGATGGCTCTCTTTGCTGTTGCAGCACTGGCCCTGCCGGGGGTGGCAGCGGCCGCGCCGGGGATGGAGAAGAACGGCTTGCTGGTCGATTCTGCCGGCATGACGCTGTACACCTTCGACAAGGATGCCGGCGGCAAATCCATGTGCAATGACGACTGCGCCAAGAACTGGCCGCCCCTCAAGGCCATGGCGGGCGACGCCGCCGAGGGCAAGTGGACGCAGATCAAGCGCGAAGACGGCTCGATGCAGTGGGCCTACGATGGCAAGCCGCTGTACACCTTCGTCAAGGACAAGAAGGGCGGTGACATGACCGGCGACGGCATGAAGGACGTCTGGCACGCCGCCAAGCCATGAGGCCGGCCTTGCGCGGCCGCCCCCGGGGGCGGCTAGCGCAGGGCGTAGTCCAGTACCACGCCGATGAACACCAGCAGTCCGGCCCAGTGGTTGTGCAGGAAGGCCTTGAAGCAGGCGTCGCGATCCAGGCTGCGGGTCGACCAGTATTCCCAGGCGAAGCACAGCGCCGCGCCTACCAGCCCCAGGTGGAACCAGCCACCCAGCTCGAAGCGGTTGCCGCCCATCAGCAGGCAGCCCAGCGACAGCAGCTGCAAGGTCAGGATGATGGCGCGATCGGCTTCGCCGAACAGGATCGCGGTGGACTTGACCCCGATCTTCAGGTCGTCGTCGCGGTCGACCATCGCGTAGTAGGTGTCGTAGCCCACGGTCCACAGCAGGTTGGCGATGTACAGCAGCCAGGCGATGGCCGGCAGCTCGCCGGTGGCGGCGGTGAAGGCCATGGGGATGCCCCAGGAATAGGCCGCGCCCAGCACCACCTGCGGGTAATAGGTGTAGCGCTTCATGAACGGGTAGCAGGCTGCCAGCGCCACGGCGCCGAACGACAGCCATACCGTCTGCGCATTGGTGCACAGCACCAGCACGAAACTCAGCCCCACCAGGGTCGCGAACAGGACCAGCGCCTCGCGCCCGCTGATGCGTCCGGCCGCCAGCGGGCGTTCGGCGGTGCGCTTGACGTGACCGTCGACCTTGCGGTCGGCAAAATCATTGATCGCGCAGCCCGCGGCGCGCATCAGCACCACGCCGAACAGGAAGATCAGCACGTTGGCCACGGTGGGCGTGCCCTTGGCCGCGATCCATACCGCCGTGAGGGTGGGCCACAGCAGCAGGTAGATGCCGATCGGCTTGTCCATGCGGCTGAGCTGGATGAAGTCCCACGCCCGGGGGTGCAGGCGATTGAGCGACTTGAGCAGGCTCAGGTACATCAGCGGTCCTCCAGGCGGGTGTCGGTGGCCTGCCACAGGGCGGGCAGGAAGATCTCAGCCACCAGGATGCTCAGTTCACCTTGGTCGAACCGCGAACGGCGTGCCCACAGGCCGTCATGGCGCTGTTCGCGGGGCAACCAGGCGGCAGGGTAGTGGCACACCTCGATGGCCTGGCGGGCAAACCCGGGGCTGCAGAACAGCAACTCGCCCAGCGAACGGCTGCCCAGCGCTTCCATGTCCAGGCCGCCCTGCCGCAGGGCGCTGCGCGCGGCCACACTGCGTGCGTACACCCACGGCTGGCCATGCCCGCGCAGGTACACCTCGCGCACCCAGCCTTCGCTGCCCGGGGCCAGGCCGAGGCTGGTGCACTCATCGGCGCGCAGCGGCTGCCAGCCCTCGTACAGGGGGGTCACGCTGAAGTGATCGGCGGATAATCGGGTCAGGCGGCGGGTCAACGAGCCCTGGTCGAACAGCCAGTCGGCGGTAAGGGGGTCGGCGCTTGCGGCCAGCGGCGTTTGCTGCTGCAGCCAGTGTGGCGCGGGCACTTGCGAGGTTTCGTACGGCACGGTAGGTATGCGGTTACAAGCCAGTGAGGCGCCGAGCTTAGCATGTTTGCCGGTTGCGCTTGCATCGCGCCACCAGCCTCAGTACAAAGCCCCCTGACGATCCATGCAGCGCCAAGACTGTAATGATCACAACCGATGTGCGTCTGGATTACTGGAGGGAGAGCGATCATGAAGAAGTGGCAATGCGTGGTATGCGGGCTTATCTACAACGAGGCCGATGGCTGGCCGGATGACGGCATTGCGCCGGGCACCTTGTGGCAGGACGTGCCGGAAGACTGGCTGTGCCCGGACTGCGGTGTGGGCAAGATGGATTTCGAGATGATCGAAATCAACTGATCATTTTTTATACAGGGAAGGGATGAAGGCATGAGCGATCCGGTGGTGATTGTCGGTACGGGGCTGGCGGGCTACAACCTCGCCCGCGAATTTCGCAAGCTCGACGGCGAGACGCCGTTGCTGCTGATCAGCGCCGATGATGGTCGCTCGTATTCCAAGCCGATGCTGTCCACCGGCTTTGCCAAGGACAAGGACGCCGACGGCCTGAGCATGGCCGAGCCGGGGGCCATGGCCGAGCAGCTCAAGGCCCAGGTGCGTACCCATACGCGCATCAGCGGCATCGATCCGGGCCACAAGCGCCTGTGGATCGGCGAGGAGCAGGTGCCGTACCGCGACCTGGTGCTGGCGCTGGGCGCGCAGACCATCCAGGTGCCGGTGCAGGGCGACGCAGCCGATGCGATCTTCCCGATCAACGACCTCGAAGACTACGCGCGCTTTCGCGCCGCGGCGGCCGGCAAGCGCCGGGTACTGATTCTGGGGGCCGGGCTGATCGGCTGCGAGTTCGCCAACGACATGCACCTGGGTGGCTTCGAGATCGACATCGTCGCCCCCTGCGAGCAGGTCATGCCGACCCTGCTGCACCCGGCCGCCGCGGCTGCGGTGCAGGCTGGGCTGCAAGGGCTTGGTGTGCGCTTTCACCTGGGCCCGGTGCTGACCCGCCTGGAACGTTCGGCCGATGCCCTGCAAGCGCATCTGTCCGATGGCAGTGTGATCGTCTGCGACCTGGTGGTATCAGCCATCGGCCTGCGCCCCCGCATCGACCTGGCTGCCGCCGCTGGCCTGCAGGTCAATCGCGGGGTGGTGGTCGACCGCCACCTGCGCACCTCGCACGCCAACATCCATGCCCTGGGCGACTGTGCCGAGGTCGACGGCATCAACCTGCTGTACGTGATGCCGCTGATGGCCTGCGCGCGCGCGCTGGCGCAGACCCTGGCGGGCAATCCGACGGTGGTCAGCTACGGGCCTATGCCCATCACGGTGAAGACCCCGGTATGCCCGCTGGTCGTTTCACCGCCGCCACGCGCCCGCGAAGGCCAGTGGCAGGTCGAAGGGCAGGGCAGCGACATCAAGGTGCTCTGCCGGGATGCCGATGGCCAACTGCTGGGCTATGTATTGACCGGTACGGCAGTGATGGAAAAGCTGGCGCTGAACCGTCAACTTCCGCCGTTGCTGGCATAAATAGCTGTCGTTCTGTCGGATATACCCTGCCATTGCCTGAACAATGGCCGCCCAGAGACTGGCGCGGCCACTGGCGGCGTGCCATTCTCACACCCGTCTGCCGCAGTTTAGAGCCTGCGGTGCCTTAGGCGCTGCCTGCAAGGCAGCACGGCATAACAACAAAAAATCCGTCAGAGGGGCTTCACCATGCGTAAACCAGAACTCGCCGCAGCCATTGCCGAGAAAGCCGACCTTACCAAGGAGCAGGCCAACCGCGTGCTCAATGCCGTACTGGAAGAAATCACTAACGCGCTGCACAAGAAAGACAGCGTCACCCTGGTAGGCTTCGGCACGTTCCTGCAGCGCCACCGTGGCGCGCGCACCGGCAAGAACCCTCAGACGGGCGAGCCGGTGAAGATCAAGGCCAGCAACACCGTGGCGTTCAAGCCAGGCAAGTTCCTCAAGGACAGCGTCAATCCGTAAGGCCGTGGGCTACTGATTGCATTGAAGAGCGGGCACCCCTACAAGGTGCCCGTTCTTGTTTGTGTGGCGGCTCTTCGCCGGCAATGCCGGCGCCTGCAGGAGATAACCGCCGTCTGCAGGAGCCGGCGTTGCCGGCGAGGAACCCACCGCGCAGTGCGCTATTGCCGTGCCCCGTGCTTGTGACTAGCATACGCCGCCGCCGACACCCGCGCGGCGGTGTTCCAGGGAGGGAGCGGCATGGGCAACTCATCATTCATCGAATCGTTCGGCTCATGCCTGTGAGCTGTGCGCCCCCCTATCGCTTCTACGTCTGGTTACCCTGGGTATGCCTGGTTTCGCTGCTGTGTCTGGATGTCTACCAGTACGGCCTGCGCGTGACCGGTTTCGAGCCGTTCCTGCAAATCTACCTGCTGGGCTTCGGCCTGCTTGGCTACCCCCTGTTCGCGCTGTGGGCCAGCCGCCGCCTGCACCTGGCGCCTCGGCACCTGTGGTGGGCGCCGTTGTGGTGCGTCCCTTTCTACGCACTGCCCTGGGTGCTGTATGGCCTGGTCTACCTGCTCACCGGCCGTATCGCCGGGTTGGGCCTGATGCTGATGTGGGTGGCCTTTGTGCCCTACCTGCTGGGCGCCGGCTATTTTTTCGTCACCCTGACCGCGCTGCTGCTGGCGGCGCAAAGGCGCCTGTGCAATGGACCTTGAGCTGAAGAATTACCTGGCAGGTCTCGCCGACAGCAACCTGTTCGGCAGCCTGGCCATCCTGTGCCTGTTCGCCTTGCTGCTGAACCTCGGCGAGCGCCAGCGCAACACGCGCTGGGTTAGGCTGCTGACGTTTGGCTGCCTGTTGGCGGTGGTGCTGCTGCACGGTGTGGGCACCTACTGCATGAATACCCAGGTACCGTGATGAAGGCAGTAATCGGAGTGGTATTGGTGGCCGTGCTGGCGCTGGGGGTGGGCACGCCGCTGTTCGGCAACCTGCTGATGCTGCTGATGGACCGCGACAACTTCATCCCCGCCGAATCGTCGCTGCTGAGTTTCGAGCCGTATCAGGTGTCCCAGGGCTCATCGAACTATTGGCTGTACGGCGAGGACGACCGTTACTACTACCACTTCACCCATGAGCCCACTCACCCCTATCGCTATATCGCCAAGGACAATCACTGCCCGGCGTTCGACCGTGACGATGTGCGCAGCTGGTGCAATGCGCTGCAAGGAACGCTGCCCAAATGAAGCGACAACTGCTGATCAATGTCGCCCTGCATGCACTGGCCATCGTGCTCTACGGGGTGCTCAACGATATTGCCGTGGACTGGTACAAGGGCCACTACGGCGGCTTTACCGCCCGTGGCGTGTCCTCCGGCAGCATTGTGTTCCTGGTGATGTGGGTGTTCGTGCCGCTCAATGTGGTGCTGCCCCTGTTGACCAACTGGAAGCTCAAGTACTGGCTGGTGGCCGCGCAAATCGTGTTGATCCTCTGGTGGCTGTTGCCCGAGCACCCGGTGCGGGCGTACTTCTTCAGTTGCCTGGCGGGCGGCCTCAGCCTGTCGGCGGTGCTGATCTCGCACTGGCTGAGGCGTAAATGAGCAGCCCGACCGTAAAGCAGCAACTGTGGCGCTGGCTGGTGGTGCTGGGCGTGCTGGCGTGGGTGGGCTATCAGATTCACGCGCTGATCGAGGCACCCGGCCAGACCTCGTTCGTCAGCGAGTCGGGGCGCTACCGTTTCCAGAACGTGCCGGCGCGCAGTTGGCTGATACCCTTCGGCGGCATGGGCTACATGCGCGTGACCGATCGCGAGCGCCCGGGCGAGGTCTGGCGCACGCCGCTGTACGACCTGCAGTCGCTGGACATGCGCGACTTCGAGGATGAAGCCGAAGTGGGCATCTACTGGATCAATTTCAACAAGCGCGACCGCCATTTCGACATCGCCATGCCGCAATGGGAGCCGCACTGGCTCAACAGCTTCATCGCCAATACCGACTACACCGTGGCCGAAGAACAGGCCCGCTGCCGCAAACCCGAGCACCTGGTGCGCTACTTCTGGGACCTGTGGCTGTGGCTGGTGTGGGTCAGCGACTACCCCTGCACGCAAACCGAGTACTACATCAACCCGCCCCCGGTGTATCAGCCATGAAGTCGAGTATCCCGATGCTGCTGGCCGGCCTGCTGGCAAGTGCGCTGGCGCAGGCCGCGCCGGTTTGCCCCAGCCGCGACTTCGCGATGTTTTTCAAGGCGTTTGCCGAGGATGCGCAGCTGCAGGCCGACTTTGCCGCCCATACCCTGGTCGAGCAGCGCCTCCAGGCCGGGCCCGAGGGGCCGCAACCGGTGGTACGCAAGCTCGAGCCTGCCCTGCGTCCTGATCTTTCGCAGCTGTCGTCGGAGCGGGTGGCGGCCAACGGGCTGATCCGTGAAATCGCGCTGCCCGACCGGGTTTACTTGCGCGACCAGCGCGGCGAGGTGTTGCAGGCATTCATCTTCGAGCAGGCCGACTGCTGGGCGCTGGCACGGGTCGAGGACTGGTCGCCGAGCGACGCGCTCAAGAGCGTGAAAACCCCCGATGATGCCGCCCCCGGCGTGCGTGCGCTGCTGCGCGGCGATGCCTACGAGCAACTGGGCCAGGGTGAAATCAAGCCCATCGACAAGCAGCTGTTCATCGCTGCGCTCAACAGCTACCTCGATGCCGTGGACCAGGGCTCTGCCTACGCTGCCTACAGCGCTGCGGCAATCAGCCTGTCGGGCATGGCGCCGCGCCTGAGCAACCAGCGCCTGGAGCAGTTGCTGCGCCTGTCGTCGGCCACTGTCCCTGAAGGGGCACTGATGCTGGCGAGCTTCTATTGCGACGAGGGCCAGTACCGCCCCGACGACAACACCTGCAAACACCCGCAGAAGGCCCTCGACGCCTTGCGTCAGTCCGCCGCAATGGGCTCGGGCAATGCCTTCAACGAGTTGGGCAGCGTGTATGCGCGCGGTGAAATCGTGCCCGCCCAACCGGCACGCTCGCTGGCCTGCTACACCGAGGCGGTGGCGCACGGCGCAGACTGGGCGGACTTCAATGCCCAGGAGATGATCAAACGCGGCGCCCGCGCCGACAAGGACCAGCCATGCCTGTAGCCCACAACTGGCGCGAATGCCTGCAAGACCCGGCGCTGAGCCCGCCCGCGCCCTGGGTCAGTTTTCCCGAGCTCGACCCGCAGGGGCTGGGCAGCCTGCAGGGCGATTTCGAACACTACTGGCATTACTGCTGGTGGCCGTTCTGGTCGCGTCTGGGCAAGGCCCGCCAGCAGGCCTACCTGCTGCGCCACAACGCACCGCGTGGCTGGGCAGAGTATCTGGCGCACATCGACCACCAGCCTCCGTCGCCCGGGCTGGCGCCACTGCCCGAACACTGGCGTGGCGACAGCCCGGTCACCCACCGCCAGTTGCTGCGCTGGGTGCTGCCGATAGTGGTGCACCTGTTTGCGGTGGTGGCCTACGTGGCGCTAAACGGCACGCTGGTGAGCTGGTACAAGCAGTACGCCGGCGGGCTGACGTCGCGCGGGGTAGCCGTTGGCATAGCGATGTACATGGTGTTCTGGTTCTTCGTCGGCATGAACCTGCTGATCGCCCTGCTGCCACGGGTGTGGGGCAAGGTACAGGCCACGGTGTTCATGGCGGCGATCATCGGCTTCTACCTGTGGCCCGAGCATCCGCTGCGGGCGCTGTTCTACAGCACACTGTCTGCCAGTGTGACCCTGGTGGCCATCGGCGCGAATGCGCAGCTGCACCGCCACTTTCTCAACCTCATCTTCAAGGGTTCGAAATGAAGCGTACCCCTCACGCCGTTGCCTTGGCGTTGTCACTGTCACTGGCAGGCACTGCCCATGCCGCAGTACCTGCCGAAAAAACCATCGAGGGCGCAGGCGGGGCGAAGCTTTCGTTCTCCAAATGGAGCGCCGAGGAGAACGGCTGGCATGCGGTGCAGTGGCAAGGCGCCAATGGCAAGGGCTTCACCTTGTACCCGCACGAGTTTGCGCGGGATGCGATCGATGGCGACGCTTCGGCAGTGTCGCCTGACGGGCGCTTCGTGATGCTCTACCGCCTGCGCCAGTCGGGGCGGCAGTTCACGCCCCCCACGCTGCGCTGCGACATGGTGGCGATGGACACCGGTTGTGTGATGGCCACGCGGCTGGCCCAGTACTGCGTGGGCCGTTGGCAGAACGGCGCCTGGCAGCCGGAGAACAAGCTGCCCTGGGCTACCAAGCTGGAAACCATCAAGCCGGCCAAGGTCGCAGGCCTGCTGCACAGCAGCGAGAACCGCGAGATACCCGCGCGTCACGCCGTACTGGCCGAAGAGGTGTACATGGGCCTGGATTCCTACATGGCCTGCCATGCGCCCCAGGACAACGTGCCCGGCTACAACGACATGGGCTACCTGATCGGCGACGACTGGAACCCCAACCTGATGCTGCGCATCTATCGCGCCATCGAGCCCTTTGCCCAGGGGCGTCGGGCGCTGCAGCTGAACATTGCCGATATTCTCTGGGGCTACGGCAACTCGCGCGAAGCCGGCCCTTACTACGCGCGCTATCGCCAGCAGATGCTGGAGGCCGGCGCGGCGCAGAAGATTCCGTCACGGGTGCAACTGCGCCTGGATGCGGTACCGGCTGCCGACCCCAACCGGTAGGCCGCACACCCTGACATACAGTCGCCTTCAACAAAGCGAAGACGGCTGTAGCCTTTGGTCGCAAAAAAGCTAAACTGCGCCCCTCAGTCACTTTTCGCCTAGGGGCGTATATGAAGTTTCGTTTTCTGCTCTGGGCCATGGGTTTGCTGATGGCGCGGGCCAGCCGCAACAACCCGGCGTTCCAGCAGCAACTGAAGGACAAGGACCTGGTGTTCCAGTTGCAGACCCTCGACGGCAAGGTCGCCCGGCACTTCATCGTCAGCAACCAGCGCATCCGCAGCAAGGGTGGCACCCATGCCGAGCCTGCGTTCGCCATTGCCTTCAAGGATGCCGCCTACGGCTTCGCCACGCTGCAGGCCAAGAACAAGCAGCTGGCGTTCATGCAGGGGATTCAGGACAAGTCGATCCAGATCAAGGGCAACCCGGCCCTGGTGATCTGGTTCCAGGGCCTGATGAAGTACCTGATGCCGCGCAAGAAGAAAGCCTGAGCGCAGCGCCCAGGCTTCAGGTTGTCAGTGCGGGGTGAACTGTGACGCCAGTTCACGCAGCAGCGATTCGGCTTCAAGCACCTTGTGCACCACGTCCTCGGCCTTCTCGCGGCTGATGTTCAGGCGCTCCAGCAACGCGTCGGGGATGCGGTCGTCCGGCCCCGAGCCGATGCCGCGCGCGCGCAGCAGGCGTACCGCCACGCACACCAGGTTGGGGAAGGCGGCATGGTCCCCCGCGTAATGCGGGTCGTGCTGAAAGCGCAGGGCGGTGGCCAGCTCTTCGGGCATGTCCCAGAAGCGCATCAGCCAGGCACCGATCTGCTCGCGGCTGATGCCCAGCAGGTGCTGCTCGACATAGCTGTGGCACAGGTGCGGGTTGACCTCCAGGTGGCGGCAGATCAGCGAGAAATGCGGCGGGAACACATGCGCCAGCAGCAGGTAGCCGAAGTTGTGCAGCAGCCCGGCCAGGTAGGTCAGGCCCGACTCAGGACGCTCGGCGCGGGGCATGGCGCGGGTCAGGCCCTCGATCACGGCGGCGGTGTAGATCGATTGCTGCCAGTAGGGGGTGGTCTGCTGCGGGTGATCCTTGGGCAGGCTCAGGGTCTTGCCCAGGGCCAGGCCCAGCGCCAGGTTGATCACCAGGTCGAAGCCCAGCACCCGCACGATGGCGTCTTCCACCGAGCGGATCTTGCCGGGGGAGGCGTAGTAGGGCGAGGCGGCCCAGCTGACCACCTGCGCGGCCAGCGCCGGATCGGTCTCGACCACACCGGTGATGTCGTCGATGGTGGCGTTGGGGTCGACCCGCAGCTTGATGATCTTCTGTGCGGTCTCGGCCAGCGGCGGGATCTCGATGGTCGATTCCAGGCGCTGCTGGATGCGTCGTGCGGTAAATGCCTGCACCGCCTCGGTGATCTCCTTGCTGTCATCGGCCGGACGGTCGAGGTTGGGGCGGATCTCGCTGAGCAGTACACCGAAATGCCCGGCACTGGCCTTGGCCAGCATCTTCCTGAAGTGCTCGCTGTGGATTTCCAGCAGCAGGCCGGGGGTTCCGGAATGAATCAGCAGGGCCGGCTGCTTGAGCAGGCGCTCCTCGTACAGGCACGGTGAGCTGGTCAGCGCCGGAATGGCGGGCAGGATCGTCAGGCCGTGCTTCTTGAGCATCAGTTCGAGCCGCTCGAGCGGCACGGCGGTGAGCTTGCGGCCGGTCAGCTCGGTCAGGTGGCTGAGGTCCAGCAGCTGGTTCTGCGGGAACAGCACCATCAGCGCACCGACCGCGTCGTCGAGCAGCACGGCCTGGACCTTTGCCTCGGGCGCCAGCTGCGGGTGGTCGATGACCTCGCGGTAGGCGATGCCGAGCTTGTCGAGCAGCAACCGGATAACAGACGGTGTGTGGGGGGTTGCGGTATCCAGGGCAACTTCAGTCATGGTCTGTATCCAGTATTTTTTCAGCGGCCAGTATAGCCGGCTCGATGGGGGCGGCCCGCGTCGACATGGGAGGTACGTCACACCTGGCCATATTGCTGCCCGTGGCGTAACCAGCGGTCGAGCAACGGGCTGACGTGGTCCGGCCAGCGTGCCAGCAGGGCCTGTGCAGCATCGCGCACCGCCGGCAGCAGGTCGGCGTCGCGCATCAGGTCGGCGACCTTGAACTGCAACAGGCCGGTCTGGCGGGTCCCGAGCATTTCGCCCGGGCCACGCAGTTGCAGGTCTTTCTCCGCAATGACAAAGCCGTCATTGGTTTCGCGCATGATCCCCAGGCGTTCACGCCCGATCTGCGACAGTGGCGGATGATACAACAGTACGCAATGGCTGGCCGCACTGCCGCGTCCGACTCGCCCGCGCAACTGGTGCAGCTGGGCAAGACCAAGGCGTTCGGGGTTCTCGATGATCATCAGGCTGGCGTTGGGTACGTCCACGCCCACCTCGATCACGGTGGTGGCCACCAGCAGTTGCAGGTTGCCCTGCTTGAACTCGGCCATCACCGCAGCCTTCTCGGCCGGCTTCATGCGCCCGTGGATAAGCCCCACGCGCAACTCGCCCAGGGCACTGGTGAGCTCTTCGAAGGTGGTTTCGGCGGCCTGGCAGGTCAGCTCTTCGGACTCTTCGATCAGGGTGCATACCCAATAGGCCTGGCGCCCTTCGGCACAGGCGGCGCGCACGCGCTCGACCACTTCGATGCGGCGGCTGTCGGCCACCAGTACAGTGTTGACCGGGGTACGCCCCGGCGGCAGTTCGTCGAGCACCGAGGTGTCGAGGTCGGCATAGGCGCTCATGGCCAGGGTGCGCGGGATCGGCGTGGCAGTCATGATCAGCTGGTGCGGGCACAACTGGCCGCCCACGCCTTTCTGGCGCAGGGCCAGGCGCTGCTGTACGCCAAAGCGGTGCTGTTCGTCGATGATCGCCAGCGCCAGGTTGTGAAACTTCACCTCTTCCTGGAACAGCGCATGGGTACCCACCACCATTGGCGCGCCGGCGGCGATCTGCTCCAGCGCGGCGGTGCGCGCCTTGCCCTTGAGCTTGCCGGCCAGCCAGGCGACTTCGATGCCCAGCGGTTCGAGCCAGCGCTTGAAGGTGACGAAGTGCTGCTCGGCAAGAATCTCGGTGGGGGCCATCAGCGCCACCTGGTAGCCGGCTTCCAGCGCCTGCAGGGCTGCGAGCGCGGCGACCACCGTCTTGCCGGCACCCACATCGCCCTGCACCAGGCGCAGCATCGGCTCGGGCTGGCTGAGATCGTAGGCGATCTCGTTGCCCACGCGCTGCTGTGCGCCGGTTGGAGCGAAGCCCAGGTTGGCCAGGTATTGGGCCGCCAGCCTGCTCGCCTTGGGCAACACCGGGGCCCGCTGGGCGCGCAGGCTCTCGCGCAGGCGCTGCTGCGACAGCTGGTGGGTCAGCAGCTCTTCGAAGGCCAGGCGGTGCTGGGCCCAGTGGTGGCCCACGGCAAGCTCTTCGACATCGGCATCGGCCGGCGGGTGGTGCAGGTAGCGGATAGCATCGGCCAACGGTGCCAGCTGGTAGTCGCGTGCCAGTTCCAGCGGCAGCCAGTCGGGCAGGCTGCGCGGGCCGAGCAGGCCCAGGCTCTGCTGGCACAGCTGGCGCAGGCGCTGCTGGGTGAGGCCTTCGGTGGTCGGGTAGATCGGGGTCAGGGTGGTATCGACCGGGGGCGGCTCGTCGCCGGTCAGGGCGCGGTACTCGGGGTGGTAGATCTCCAGGCCCGAGGCGCCGGGGCGCGCTTCGCCGTAGCAGCGCAGGTGGGTGCCGCGCTTGAGCGCTTCCTTCTGGGCGTTGCTGAAGTGGTAGAAGCGCAGGCTCAGCGAACCTGTGCCATCGCCCAGGCGCACCAGCAGGCTGCGGCGCCTGCCCATGGTCACGTCGGTGCCACTGACCACGCCTTCGATCACTGCATCCTGGCCCGGGCGCAGGGCGCCGATCGGCACCACGCGGGTGCGGTCCTGATAGCGCAGGGGCAGGTGGAACAACACGTCCTGGATGTTCTCCAGGCCAACCTTGGCCAGCTTCTCGGCCAAGGCTTCGCCAACGCCCTTCAGTGCCGTGACCGACACCTTCGACAACTCGGTCATGCTCGGGCCCTAAGGTGCGGCGGGTGGCTTGGCCACCGAACACAGGCGGATCGAGTCGGCCAGAATCTCGATGGCCTTGGGCCGCGGGAAGCTCGCGCGCCAGGCGATCGCCACGGTGCGAAACGGTGCCGGCGGGCTCAATGGGCGGACTTCGATGATGCCCGGCGCGTAGTGATGGCTGTGCACGGCCGACAGCGGCAGGATCGACACGCCCAGCCCCGAGGCGACCATGTGGCGGATGGTTTCCAGCGAGCTGGACTCCACCGTGGTGTGCTTGGCGCCGTCGTTGCCCTTGGTCAGGGTCGGGCAGGCCTCCAGCACCTGGTCGCGGAAGCAGTGGCCTTCGCCGAGCAACAGCAGGCTCTTGTCGTTGAGCAGGCTGGCGTCGATGGTCTCTTTCTTTGTCCAGGGATGCTCGCTGGGCATCAGCACGTAGAACGGCTCGTCGTACAGCGGCAGCGTCAGCACGTCGGCTTCATTGAACGGCAGGGCGATGATCACCGCGTCCAGCTCGCCGTTGCGCAGCTTGTCACGCAGGATATGGGTGAAGTTTTCTTCGATGTACAACGGCATCTGCGGGGCAACCCGGTGCAGTTGCGGAATCAGGTGCGGGAACAGGTACGGGCCGACGGTATAGATGGCCCCCACCTTGAGCGGCGCGGTCAGCTGGTTCTTGCCGGCCTGGGCCAGTTCACGGATGCCCTGGGCCTGCTCCAGTACCTTCTGCGCCTGGGCCACGATGCCTTCGCCGACCGGGGTCAGGCGCACCGCGCTCTTGCTGCGCTCGAAGATCAGCACGCCCAGCTCGTCCTCCAGCTTCTTCACGCCCACCGACAGGGTCGGCTGGCTGACGTGGCAACGCTCGGCCGCGTGGCCGAAGTGCTGTTCCTGAGCGAGGGTGACGATGTAGCGCAATTCTGTGAGGGTCATAACGTGCGTCCATGAAGTTGCGAGCCCAGCATAGCGGCTGCAATCGATAGACGCACGTTATCAGACTTGCGTGCGTGTGACAGAAACAAACAACTCAGCGTTTCTTGTCCAGCGAGTACACGAACGGCGCGACCACTTCGATACTGCCGTTGTTGAGCAGTTCCTGAGGCGGCTTGGGCACGGGTTGAGCCTTGCGGATCATTTCCAGGGTTGCCCGGTCCAGTGCCGCGCTGCCTGAACCACCGGCCAGCGAGTACGACAGGATCTTGCCTTCGGCGTCGACCACGAAGCGCAGCCGGTTGATGCCCTGCAGGCCCCGCCGACGCGCGTCTTCCGGGTAGCGCTTGTACTTGCCAAGGTGACGCAACAGGTCGCTCTGCCAGGTAGGCAGGGCATTGCTGTTGGCGGCGATGCTTGGCGCCGGTGCTGCGGATTTCTGCGCCGGAGCGTTGCTTGGCGGGGAATCCACGGTTTCCTGGTCGACCGGCTTGTCCTGCGGCGGCTCCGGTTTTTTCTCCGGTTTCGGAGGCTGGGGCTTGGCCTTGGGCTTGGGCGGTGGCTTGGGTATCGCGATTTTCGGTTTGGGCGCTTCTGCCACCTTGGGCAGTGGTGGCTCCTCGACCGGCGTCGGCGGCTGTGGCGGGGCCACCACCTTCGGTGGCGGTGGTGGGGCCGGCTCGGGCATCGGCGCCATCTCGATCATCATCGCCGCAGGCGGCAGTTCGATTGCCTGGGGCACCGACCAGTTGAGCATCAGCACCACGGCAACGGCATGCACGGCCAGCACAATCGCCAGGCTGACGCCGTAGCGCGCCAGTTTATGCCGCGTATTGGTCATTTCTTGGCTGCCGTCTCAAGTCCCACCAGGCCGACCTTCAAGTAGCCGGCTGCGCGCAGGGTGTTCATGACTTCCATCAGGTCGCCGTAATCGACGCCCTTGTCAGCCTGGAAGAAGATGGTGGTGTCCTTGTCGCCCTTGGTCTTGGCGTCCAGTACCGCGCCCAGCTGGTCGCGTTGCACCTGATCGTCGCCGACGTACAGGTTCTGGTCGGCCTTGACGCTGAGGAACACCGGCTTCTCCGGCCTGGGCACGGGCTTGGCGGTCGAGGCCGGCAGGTCGACCTTGATGTCGACCGTGGCCAGGGGCGCCGCCACCATGAAGATGATCAGCAGTACCAGCATCACGTCGATGAACGGCGTGACGTTGATTTCGTGGTTCTCGGCGAGATCGTCGCCGCCCTCGTTAAGATGCAGGCCCATGGTTTACCCCACTTTCACCATGTGTGGCGCAGCGGAACGCTCGCCTGGCTGGTGGTCCAGGTCGCGGCTGACCAGCAGCAGCACGTGCGCCGAAGCGTCGGAAACCTGTGCCTTGTAACCGGCGATGGAACGGGCGAAGACGTTGTAGATGACCACTGCGGGGATCGCGGCAACCAGGCCCAGGGCGGTGGCCAGCAGGGCCTCGGCGATACCGGGTGCAACCACCGCGAGGTTGGTGGTCTGGGTCTTGGCGATGCCGATGAAGCTGTTCATGATGCCCCACACGGTACCGAACAGACCGACGAACGGAGCGGTGGAGCCGATGGTGGCAAGCACGCCGGTACCGCTGCTCATGTTGCGACCGCTGGCCGCGACCAGGCGCTCGAGGCGGAAGCTCACGCGCTCCTTGATACCTTCTTTTTCACGGGCATTGGCCGACAGGTGCATTTCCTCGAGGGCATCGTGCACCAGCAGGTGTGCCAGGGTGCCGGGCTTGTCGGCGGTTTCGCTGGCGTCCTTGATGCTGGTGGCCTTCTTCAGCAGGGCGATTTCAGAACGCAGGCGGCGCTTGGCGCCCATCAGTTCGAAGCCCTTGGCAATCCAGATGGTCCAGGTGATCAGCGAGGCGATGGCCAGGCCGATCATCACGATCTTCACCACGATGTCGGCGTTCTGGTACATGCCCCATGGCGACAGGTCGTGGGCCATGCCCAGGCTGGTGTCTTCGACCAGCGCTTGGGTGGCGTCGTCGGCCTGGCCTTCGACAGGGGCAGCGCCCGGCGCGGCGGCATCCGCAGGCTCGGCGCCCGGGGCAGCAGGTGCGGCCGGGGTAGCATCGGCAGGGGCAACGGCGGCGGCCGGTGTGGCGTTCTGTGCGACGGGCTCATCGGCCGTGGCGGCGGGGGCCAGTACCAGGCTGAACATCAGCGCGGCAATGGCGCGCCAGGCGCGCGACAGGGTTGGCGAAGCGGAAGGTTGAATACGTGTCATGCTGGCCGGACCTGATGAAGAAGAAATGGGTGGTTGTCCTTCCAGGCCTCGAGTCGGGCCGAGAACAAAATTTGGGCGGCCATTATTGCAAGTAATTCTTGTTAACAGAAGATACACAGTATCTTTTTTTGCATATTAACTAGCCGCCTATCGATTTCCACAGATAGGCTGTGGCTTTGTCTGACGGAGTGTGCGGATGTCTTCGCCTTCAGTTCTGATCGTCGGTTGCGGCGATGTGGGTGGCCGTCTGGCCCAGCAATTGCTGGGCCTTGGCTGGTCGGTAAGCGGTTTGCGCAGAAATGTGGCGGCCTTGCCCGCGGGGGTTGCCGGCATCGCGGCAGACCTGGAAAACCCGCAGTGCCCGACCGATTGGCCTTTGGTCGCACCCGACTACCTGGTGTACTGCGTGGCCGCCAGCCAGCATGACGAGGCGGGCTATCAGGCGGCTTATGTACAGGGCCTCAAGCATGTACTGGGCTGGCTGGCCGAGCGTGGCCAGCGACCGCAGCGCCTGCTGTTCGTGTCCAGCAGCAGTGTGTTCGCCCAGCAGGACGGCGAGTGGATCGATGAAACCGCCGCCACCTTGCCGTCAGGTTACTCGGGGCAGGTCATGCTCCAGGCCGAACAGCTGGCACTGGCCAGCGGCATCCCGGCCAGCATCGTGCGCCTGACCGGTATCTACGGGCCGGGCCGCGAATGGCTGCTCAGCCAGGTGCGCCAGGGGTATCGGGTGACCGAAGAGCCGCCGCTGTACGGCAACCGCATCCATGCCGAGGACGCGGCAGGGCTGCTGGCCTTCCTGCTCAAGGCCGATGCGGCGGGGCGTGCGCTGGAGGACTGCTACATCGGGGTGGACGATGCACCGGCGCCATTGGCCGACGTGGTGGCCTGGTTGCGCGAGTACATGGGCGTCACGCATTGGTCGGAGCAGCAGCGTGTGCGGCGCACCGGCAGCAAGCGCTGCAGCAATGCGCGTGCCCGGGCACTGGGCTGGGTGCCACAGTACCCGAGCTACAAGGAAGGCTACGCGGCGATTCTGGCGGCGCAACCCTGAGGGCTCACCTGATCAGTCGCGCTCGAGCAGCCATTGCCGGGCGCCGGGATACAGCTGCGGCATCTCGTCTGGCTGGGCGCTGTTGAGGGCACGCAGGATTTCCAGCGTCTTGCCATCACGCTTGAAAATCCACGGGTTGCCCTGCTGGTTGCGCTCCAGCCACAGGCTGTCGTACTCGCCGCTCATGCTGGCGCAGTCGCCGGCCAGGCACAGTGCGTAGCGGTCCAGATTGGGCAGGCCCTCGACACTGCCCGTGTCGCCGAAGCGCACGACATTGCCCTGACCAGGGCCCTCGATCACCTTCCAGTCACCCTTCAGGTAGGCGCCGTACAGCGCCTGCTCGAAGGTGGTCCCGGTGCGGGCTTCCATTGGGGCGGGAGAGCTGGCCTTCTGGAAGCTGTGCTGCGGCGCCATCGGGGTGGCGTGTTGCACCAGTTCGTCGCCATCCAGGCTCAGCGTCTGTATCTCATTGCCCGGGAATACCACGTCCCGTTGTTTTTCGCCGGCCTTGAGCTGGCCTTCGACGATCTCGAAACCGTTGGTGTAGCTGGCCTGTTCGGCCGCGACGTTGACCTTCCATTCCAGGTTGCCGCCGCTGTCCTGCAGCGCCTTGCGCAGGCTCACGCCTTTGGCGGCAGCATCGATGGCCTGCTGGTTGATCCAGATGCCGTTGTAGTCTTCGGGTTTGTGGCTGGCGCAGCCGCTCAACAGTGCGGCGGCCAGAGCCAGGGCAAGCGCGTGGCGCATGGCGGGGTCCTTCCAGAACAGTGCGGCGGCGAGCCGGCCGGCCCGCCGCGCGAGGTATTACTCGAGGACCAGGATTGCGTCCATTTCAACCTGCGAGCCGCGTGGCAGCGCAGCGACGCCGATGGCGGCGCGGGCAGGGTAGGGCTGTTCGAAGTAGCGGCCCATGACTTCGTTGACCTTGGCGAAGTGGCTCAGGTCGGTCAGGAAGATGTTCAGCTTGACGATGTCCTTGAACGAGCCGCCGGCAGCTTCGGCCACGGCTTTGAGGTTTTCGAACACCTGTACGGTCTGGGCTTCGAAGCCTTCGACCAGCTCCATGGTTTTCGGGTCCAGCGGGATCTGGCCCGACATGTATACGGTATTGCCGGCCTTGATCGCCTGGGAGTAGGTGCCGATGGCCGCTGGGGCCTTGTCGCTGGTGATGACGGTCTTGGTCATGGTGACTCCTTGCAGGGGGAGGGCTACGTGCGCATGCGGGTGATGCGAATCACCCCGGTCAGGGCACGCAGTTTCTTGATCACGCGGGCCAGGTGCACACGGTCGTGCACGCTGACCACCAGCTGGACCACGCTGATGCGGCCATCACGTTCGTCCATGCTGATCTTCTCGATGTTGCCGTCGGCGGCGTTGACGCTGCTGGCCAGCAGGGCAATCAGGCCGCGCTGGTGTTCCAGCTCGACGCGCAGCTCGACATTGAATTCGCCGGTGACATCCTTGGCCCAGGACAGCTGGATGCATTTTTCCGGGTTGTGGCGAATTTCGCTGATGTTGCGGCAGTTCTCCAGGTGCACCACCATGCCCTTGCCCGCCGACAGGTGCCCGACGATCGGGTCGCCCGGAATCGGCGTGCAGCACTTGGCGTAGCTGAGCACCAGGCCCTCGGTGCCGCGAATGGCCAGCGGCCCCTCGGGGTTGGGCAACTGCTCGCCTTCGCTGGAGAGCAGGCGGCGCGCCACTACGTAGGCCATGCGGTTGCCCAGGCCGATGTCTTCGAGCAGGTCTTCGATCACTTCGAGGCGATACTCGGCCAGCATGGCCTGGATGCGCTCCTGCGGGATCTTGTCCAGCGCGCTGTCGAAACCGTTGAGCACCTTGTTGAGCAGGCGCTCGCCCAGGTTGATCGATTCGGAGCGGCGCTGCAGCTTCAGGGCATGGCGAATATGGGTGCGCGCCTTGCCGGTGACCACGAAGTTCAGCCAGGCCGGGTTCGGTCGGGCGCCCGGGGCGCTGACGATCTCGACCGTCGAGCCGCTCTGCAGCGGTTCGGACAGCGGTGCCAGGCGGCGGTTGATGCGGCACGCGATGCAGCTGTTGCCGACGTCGGTATGCACCGCGTAGGCAAAGTCGACCGCCGTGGAGCCCTTTGGCAGCTCCATGATGCGGCCCTTGGGCGTGAACACGTAGACCTCGTCCGGGAACAGGTCGATCTTCACGCTCTCGATGAATTCGAGCGAGTTGCCCGCGCGCTGCTGCATTTCCAGCACGCCCTTGACCCACTGGCGCGCCCGGGCATGGGTGCCCTTGGGCTGCTCGTCGTCACTGGACTTGTACAGCCAGTGTGCCGCGATGCCATTGTTGGCCATCTCTTCCATCTCGCGGGTGCGGATCTGGATCTCGATGGGCACGCCGTGCATACCGAACAGGGTGGTATGCAGCGACTGGTAGCCGTTGGCCTTGGGGATCGCGATGTAGTCCTTGAAGCGCCCCGGCAGCGGCTTGTAGAGGTTGTGCACGGCGCCGAGCACGCGATAGCAGGTGTCGACCTTGTCGACCACGATGCGGAAGGCGTACACGTCCATGATCTCGTTGAAGGCGCGGCGCTTGCCGCGCATCTTCTTGTAGATGCCGTAGATGTGCTTCTGCCGCCCGCTGACCTCGCCTTCGATACCGTCCACGGCCAGGCAGTGGCTGAGCGATTCCTCGATCTTGTTGACCAGCTCCTTGCGGTTGCCGCGGGCACGCTTGACTGCCTGGTAGATACGCGCCGAGCGCATCGGGTACATGGCCTTGAAGCCCAGGTCCTCGAACTCCACGCGCACAGTGTGCATGCCCAGGCGGTTGGCGATGGGGGCGTAGATCTCGAGGGTTTCCTTGGCGATGCGCCGGCGTTTTTCGCCCGACAGCACTTCCAGGGTGCGCATGTTGTGCAGGCGGTCGGCCAGCTTGACCAGGATCACGCGAATGTCGCGGGCCATGGCCATGGCCATCTTCTGGAAGTTTTCGGCCTGGGCTTCGGCCTTGGTCTCGAAGTTCATCTGGGTCAGCTTGCTGACGCCATCGACCAGTTCGGCGACGGTTTCGCCGAATTGGGAACTGAGGGCTTCCTTGGCGATGCCGGTGTCTTCGATCACGTCATGCAGCATGGCGGCCATCAGGCTCTGATGGTCCATGTGCATGTCGGCAAGAATGCTTGCCACCGCCAGCGGGTGCGTGACGTATGGCTCGCCGCTGCGACGGCGCTGGCCGTCGTGGGCTTGTTCGGCGTAGAAATACGCCCGGCGTACCAGGTTGACCTGGTCGGCGCCGAGGTAGGTCGAGAGGCGATCGGCGAGGGCGTCTATGCTCGGCACGATGTTAGCTCCTGCCGAGAAAGTGGGCCCTGCGCCGTACAACGTCGACCAGGCATGGACTTAGACGGCCTCGTTGGCCTCGTCCTCACCGAATGCAGCGAAGACCGGGTCTTCGTGGACGATGTCCTGTTCGGCCATGAATTCTGGGGTGCAGATGCCTTCGGCGATTTCGCGCAGGGCGACGACGGTCGGCTTGTCGTTTTCCCACGCCACTTTCGGCTCTTTGCCGCCGGTGGCCAGTTGGCGGGCACGCTTGGTAGACAGCATGACCAGCTCAAAGCGGTTATCCACGTGTTCTAGACAATCTTCAACGGTTACGCGGGCCATGGTCTTCCTCAGTAGCAAATGCGGTGTTCAGCCCGAATGGGCGAGCGGACTCGATAGTTTAAAAAATCACCAGCCTTTAGGGAAGCGCTGATTTCACGTCGAGACCTATGTAAGCCGACAATAACCAGTTGTGAGGCTCTAGCACAACTGTCTTGTGGGGGTGGATTCAAATGCTTGGCCGGCAAGGTCGGCGCCTGCAGAACTGCGCACCTGCCCCGTGGGAGCCGGCCTTGCCGGCGAAGGGGCCCGAAAGTCAGGCCTGGCCCTCCTGGCGCCCCAGCATCCCGCGCAAACGCGGGGTCAATTCGTCGAACAGGGTCTGCACCGAACGCAGCGCACGGCAATCGGGGCGGGTCAGCAGCCACAGTTCGGTATTGCACCCGGGCAGGGCACCGCTCAACTGTTCCACCCCCGGCAAGGTATCGGCCATGTAGTCGGGCAGGGCAGCCACCCCCAGCCCGGCCGCCACCAGCTGTGCAATCGCCGCGATTCCGCTGCAGCGATAGCGCGGCATCACCCCCGGCAACTGCTGGCTGCGCCACACCACTGTGGCGTGGTCCTGCATGGAGTCGTCGGGGGCAATCCAGGGCACGCTGGCCGGGGCCTCGGCCAGCCGCTCGCGGTACTCCTCGCGCCCGCACACCACATACGAGGCCGCCCCCAGGCAGCGCCCCACAAGGTGCTCGGGTGGCGAATTGGTCAGGCGCAGCGCCAGGTCGGCGTCGCGCCGGCTGAGGTTGGCGAAGGTGTTGGAGGTCGCCAGTTCCAGTGACAGGGCCGGGTATGCCGGCATGAAGTCGGCCAGGGCGGGTAGTAGCAGGCTGTGCAGCACCGCATCGGTACAGGTCAGGCGCACCGTGCCGCTGACCACCTGTTCGCCGTGCTCCAGCGCCACCCGCGCCGCATCCAGCGCCTGCTCGGCGCGTTCGGCCTGCTCAGCCAGGGCCTGGGCGGTGCCGGTGGGGATGTAGCCCTTGCGGCTCTTCACGAACAGCGCGGTGCCCAGTGCGGCCTCCATGCGCCGGATCGAGCGGAACACCGTCGACACATCGACCCGCAGCAGGTCTGCAGCCTTGGCCAGGGAGCGTCCGCGTACCAGCGCGAGCACCAGGGAAAGGTCGGCGTGACTGATCTGATATTGCATGGGTGCACTCTTTGCTTGCCTAAATGCCAATGTCTGTTGCGTGGGGGCCATTCTATAGTGAGGCGGCAGTCGTGAATCAACCCGCGACGTTGTCAGAACCTGGAACGACCGTGCAATGCCGCGGCGTTCGGCATTCCCCACGATGGGAACCTTAAAAAGAACAAATGAAACCATCGCCGCTCCCGATAGCGCAGTAACACCTCCTCCATTGCCGCCCGATAAAAAATCAAAGGATGCCTAGCCATGACGTCGGTCTCCCCGTGCGCCATCCCTCTCGACGAGATGGGTGAATTTCTCAAGGCCCACCCTGAGGTGCAATTTGTCGATCTGCTGATTGCAGACATGAACGGCGTGGTGCGTGGCAAGCGCATCGAGCGTGCGAGCCTGGTCAAGGTCTACGAAAAAGGCATCAACCTGCCGGCTTCGCTGTTTGCCCTGGACATCAACGGTTCCACCGTCGAAAGCACTGGCCTGGGCCTGGACATCGGCGACGCCGACCGTATCTGCTACCCGATCCCCGGCACCCTGAGCTTCGAGCCCTGGCAGAAGCGCCCTACCGCGCAGCTGCTGATGACCATGCATGAACTGGACGGCACGCCATTCTTCGCCGACCCACGCGAAGTGCTGCGCGGCGTGGTGGAGAAGTTCGACGCGCTGGGCCTGGATATCTGCGCCGCGTTCGAGCTGGAGTTCTACCTGATCGACCAGGACAACCTGAACGGTCGCCCGCAGCCGCCGCGCTCGCCGATCTCCGGCAAACGTCCGCAATCGACCCAGGTGTACCTGATCGATGACCTGGACGAGTATGTCGACTGCCTGCAGGACATGCTCGAAGCGGCCAAGGAGCAAGGCATCCCGGCCGATGCCATCGTCAAGGAAAGCGCCCCGGCGCAGTTCGAGGTCAACCTGCACCACGTGGCTGACGCGATGAAGGCCTGCGACTACGCAGTGCTGCTCAAGCGCCTGATCAAGAACATCGCCTACGACCATGAGATGGACTCCACCTTCATGGCCAAGCCGTACCCTGGCCAGGCGGGCAACGGCCTGCACGTGCACATCTCGCTGCTGGACAAGAAGACCGGCAAGAACATCTTCGCAACCGACGACCCCGAAAACAGCGAAACCCTGCGCCACGCCATCGGCGGCGTGCTCGAAACCATGCCGGCATCGATGGCCTTCCTGTGCCCCAACGTGAACTCCTACCGCCGTTTCGGCGCGCAGTTCTACGTGCCCAATGCCCCGAGCTGGGGCCTGGACAACCGTACCGTGGCCGTGCGCGTGCCTACCGGCAGCAGCGATGCCGTGCGTATCGAGCACCGCGTGGCCGGCGCCGATGCCAACCCGTACCTGATGATGGCTTCGATCCTGGCCGGCATTCACCACGGCCTGACCAACAAGGTCGACCCGGGCGAGCCGGTCGAGGGCAACTCCTACGAGCAACTGGAGCAGAGCCTGCCGAACAACCTGCGCGATGCGCTGCGCGAGCTCGATGACAGCGAGGTGCTGAACCAGTACATCAGCCCCGACTACATCGACATCTTCGTGGCCTGCAAGGAAAGCGAGATGGCGGAGTTCGAAGTGTCGATCTCCGACCTCGAATACAACTGGTACCTGCATACGGTGTGATGGCTGGATAAAGCTGCAACGGAGGCTTAACCGATGAACGAGCGCGCAGGGCGGCTGCCCCTGATTGGTGTGAGTGCTTGCCGCCAGCAACTGGGCAAGAACTCGTCGCATACCGTGGGCGACAAGTATGTCGAGGCGGCCGGTTTTGCCGGATTGCCGCTGATTCTCCCGGCCCGGGACGTCGCAAGCGACCCGAACCTTGTGCTGGAGCATCTGGATGGCATTCTTTTTACCGGTTCGCCTTCTAATGTCGAGCCGCATCATTACAATGGCGCCCCCAGCGTGGAAGGCACCCGCCACGACGTGTTTCGTGACCGGCTGACCCTGCCGCTGCTGCAGGCCGCGATTGCCAGGGGTGTGCCGGTGTTCTGCGTGTGCCGGGGCTTCCAGGAACTCAACGTCAGCCTGGGCGGCACCTTGCACCAGCGTGTGCAGGAGCTGCCAGGCTACCTGGACCATCGCGAGTCGCAGGATGCGCCGCTGGAAGAGCAATACAGCCCCCGCCACCTGGTGACATGCCAGCCCGGGGGGAAATTCGAGCAGATGGGGCTGCCTGCCCGCTTCATGGTCAACTCGCTGCACAGCCAGGGCATCGATCGCCTGGCCGACGGCCTGCGCACCGAAGCCCTAGCTCCCGATGGACTGATCGAAGCCGTGTCCATGGATGACGCCCCAGGCTTTGTGGTCGGTGTGCAATGGCACCCGGAATACCGCTTTGCCGAAAACCCGGTGTCGCTGCGCCTGTTCGAGGCGTTTCGCGAAGCCTGCATCGCCCATGCGCTGCGCCGGGAGAAGGCCCTATGAGGTCACCCGGCTGAGCCGGCGATGCACTGCAACAAGTTTCATTGAGTGATAGCGGGCACCCCACGGGGGGCCCGGAAAATAATACCAATAGTGACGGCAACTACTCATGAGCGAACACAAAGCAGGCCTGTCCCCAGGTGTGGGCGGGCGATCCAAAGGGCTGGCCAAGGGCCGGCTCGGACTGCTGGCCAGCATCGTGCTGGGCATTTCCACTATTGCGCCGGTGTATACCCTCACCGGCGCCCTCGGCCCGACCGTACGCGAAGTCGGCGCCCACCTGCCGGCGGTGTTCATCGTCGGTTTCCTGCCCATGTTGCTGGTGGCGCTGGGTTATCGCGAGCTGAATGCCGCCGAACCCGACAGCGGCACCTCGTTCACCTGGTCGGTACGTGCCTTCGGCCCGATGATCGGCTGGATTGGTGGCTGGGGGCTGGTCACCGCCACCACCATCGTGTTGTCGAACCTCGCCGGTGTGGCGGTGGACTTCTTCTATCTGTTCCTCGGGCAGATCACCGGCAAACACGAGGTGGCGGCGCTGGCCGACAACCTGCTGGTCAATGTGACCACCTGTTGCGTGTTCATCGCCATGGCCGTGTGGATCTGCTGTCGCGGCATCGCCACCACCATGACCGTGCAGTACGGCCTGGTGGCGCTGCAACTGATCGTGCTGCTGGGTTTTGCCATGGCCGCATTCGGCGGGTCGTCGGAGGCGCCGCCGCTGACCTTCGAGATGGACTGGTTCAACCCGTTCGGGGTGGAGTCGTTCTCGGCCTTCACCGCCGGCCTGTCGCTGTCGATCTTCATCTTCTGGGGCTGGGACGTGTGCCTGAGCATCAGCGAAGAATCGGTGGGCAGCGATGACGTACCGGGCAAGGCAGCGACCCTGACCGTGCTGCTGATTCTGGGCCTGTACCTGGTGACCGCAATTGCCACCCTGCAGTTTGCCGGCATCAGCGATATCGGCCTGGGCCTGGGCAACCCGCGTATCCAGGAAAACGTCTTCGCCCACCTGGCCGGCCCGGTGATGGGGCCGCTGGCGATCCTGATGTCGATCGCGGTACTGGCCAGCACCGCGGCCTCGTTGCAGTCGACCTTCGTTTCGCCGGCGCGCACGCTGCTGGCGATGGGGTACTACGGCGCAGTGCCGGAGCGCTTCGCGAGCGTCTGCCCGCGTTCGAAAACCCCGCGTTATGCCACCATCTGTGCCGGCGTGGCCGCCGGCGTGTTCTACGTGACCATGCGTACCCTGAGCGAGAACGTGCTGGCCGACACCATCACTGCCCTGGGCATGATGATCTGCTTCTACTACTCGCTGACCGCGTTCGCCTGCGTGTGGTACTTCCGCCACAGCCTCACCGACAGCCTGCGTCACTTCCTGATGCGCGGCCTGTGCCCGTTGCTGGGCGGCGGCATTCTTTCGGTGATTTTCCTGCAGACAGCCTATGACAGTGCTTCGCCGTCGTTCGGCAGCGGTTCGCATGTAGGGGGGTTGGGGCTGGTGTTCGTGATCGCGATGATTATCACCCTGCTGGGCCTGGTGCTGATGATGCTGTCGCGCCTGCGTGCGCCGGCGTTCTTCCTGGGCATGACCCTGCGCCGTCACGCAACGGTGCCCGGCCGCGGTTAAGCGGCCGGGGCACGCTGCTCAGGCAAGCAGTTGCCTGAGCAGTTCGCTGTGACGTTGCTGCTGCTGGCCGCGCTGCAGGCGGTTGGCACGGAACACCGCCTTGAGGTCGTCCAGTGCCGTGGCGAAGTCGTCGTTGATGATGACGAACTCGTATTCGTCGTAATGCACCATCTCGCTGACCGCCTCGCGCATGCGCCCTTCGATGATCTCGTCACTGTCGGTGCCGCGGTTGGTCAGGCGCTGGCGCAGGGCCTGCTGGCTGGGCGGCAGGATGAAGATCGAACGCGCCTCGGGCATCAGCTTGCGCACCTGCTGCGCACCCTGCCAGTCGATTTCCAGGATCAGGTCATGGCCCTGGTCAAGGGTCTGCTGCAGTGCGCTGCGCGAGGTGCCGTAGCAGTTGCCGAAGACTTCGGCCTGCTCCAGGAAATCGCCCTGGGCGATCATGCGGTCGAACTCGGCGCGGTCGACGAAGTGGTAGTTCACCCCGTCATGCTCGCCCGGACGCATGGCCCGCGTGGTGTGCGAGACCGACACGCGAATGTGGTTGAGGTCGTCGGTGAGCGCCTTGACCAGGCTGGTCTTGCCGGCGCCCGAAGGGGCCGAGACGATGAAAAGGGTGCCGCTGCTGTGGGTCATGGTAGGGGTGGCCTTACTCGATGTTCTGTACTTGTTCACGCATCTGCTCGATCAGAACCTTGAGGTTGACCGCCGCTTGGGTGCTGCGTGTGTCAAAGGCTTTGGAGCCCAGGGTGTTGGCTTCGCGGTTGAGTTCCTGCATCAGGAAATCCAGGCGCCGGCCGGCGGCGCCGCCCGACGTGAGCACGCGGCGCACTTCGGTGACATGCGTGCTGAGGCGGTCGAGTTCTTCGGCCACATCGCTCTTCTGCGCCAGCATCACCATCTCCTGCTCCAGACGCTGCGGGTCGAGTTCGGCCTGCATGTCGGCAAAGCGGTCCAGCACCTTCTGGCGCTGGGCGGCGAGCATCTGCGGCACCAGGGCGCGCAGGGTGGTGACTTCCTCACTCATGCTGTCGAGGCGCTCGTTGATCAGTCGGGCGAGTTCCGCGCCTTCGCGGTTGCGGCCGTTCTTGAGCTCCTTGAGGGCCTGTTCGAACAGGCCCATGGCCTCGGCATTGAGCGCCTGCGGGTCGCTGGCATCGGCCACCAGCACGCCCGGCCAGGCCAACACCTCGAGCGGGTTGAGGGGGCCGGGCTGCTTGATCAGGCCGGCCAAGGTCTCGGCGGCGGCGACCAGCTGAGCGGCACGCTCGCGGTCGACCTGCAGCGGCTTGCCGGCGTTCTCTTCATTGAAGCGCAGGGTACATTCGACCTTGCCGCGCGACAGGCCCTGGCGCAGGGACTCGCGCACCGCGCCTTCGAGGTCGCGCAGGGCTTCGGGCAGGCGCAGGTGCGGCTCGAGGTAGCGATGATTGACCGAGCGCAGTTCCCAGATCAGTGTGCCCTGGGTCCCGGCCTGCTCGACGCGGGCGAAGGCGGTCATGCTGTGCACCATGGGAAGTACCTCGCAGATTAGGGAGCAAGCCGACAGCCTGCAAAGGCGCAGGATTGTAACGCAGTGCGGCGCCGGCTCCCAATGCGCTGATGCTACAAAGCAGCGGGCAGGGCGCCGCAAATACCGGGCGGCGCGGGCAGATCGGGGCTTGTGGCGTGGTGCGCCGATGATCGGCTGGCCGTGCATTTGGCCGCAGGCATGTCCACCGAGGGCCCTGTAGCCCTATAATGCCGGGCAGATTCATATCCAGTACAGGTAGCCCAAATGAAACGTCCAAGTGGTCGCGTTGCCGATCAGCTGCGCTCGATCCGCATCACCCGCAACTACACCAAACACGCCGAGGGGTCTGTACTGGTCGAGTTCGGAGACACCAAAGTCATCTGCACGGTCAGCGTCGAGAACGGCGTACCGCGCTTCCTCAAAGGCCAGGGCCAGGGCTGGCTGACCGCCGAGTACGGCATGCTGCCGCGCGCCACCGGCGAGCGCAACCAGCGCGAAGCCAGCCGCGGCAAGCAGGGTGGTCGTACCCTCGAAATCCAGCGCCTGATCGGCCGCTCGCTGCGCGCCGCGCTGGACATGAGCAAGCTGGGCGACATCACCCTGTACGTCGACTGCGACGTGATCCAGGCCGATGGCGGTACCCGTACCGCGTCGATCACCGGTGCCATGGTTGCGCTGGTCGACGCCCTGCGCGTGGTCAAGAAGCGTGGCGGCCTGAAGGGCGGCGACCCGGTCAAGCACATGATTGCGGCCGTATCGGTCGGCATGTACCAGGGCGTGCCGGTGCTCGACCTGGACTACCCGGAAGATTCGGCGGCCGAAACCGACCTGAACGTGGTGATGACCAGCGCCGGCGGTTTCATCGAAGTCCAGGGCACCGCCGAAGGGGCTCCGTTCCAGCCTGAAGAGCTCAACGCCATGCTGGCGCTGGCGCAGAAGGGCATGACCGACCTGTTCCAACTGCAGCAGGCCGCGCTGGCGGACTGATCGGGAGTCGTCATGGCCGAGCCGTCCAACGCGCCGATGCCCGGTGATGCAGCCCGTCATTGGGGCATGTTGTGCCACCTGGCGGCGGCTGCCGGCATGGTGGTGCCGTTCGCCAACCTGATCGCGCCGCTGGCCTTGTGGTGGTTCAAGCGCGGCATCGACCCGTACGTCGACGCCCAGGGCAAGGAGGCGGTGAACTTCCAGCTGACCATGACCCTGCTGGGCATGGTGTGCGTGGTGGGGTTTACCGTACCGATGGCCAAGCTGGCGCTGACCATTATCTCGCTGGGGGTGGCGGTACTGATCGTCATTGCGGCGGTCAAGGTCAAGCAGGGCAAGGCCTTTCGTTATCCGTGGGCCTGGCGTGTGCTGACCTGACATGCTTCGTCGGCAAGGCCGGCTCCTACGGCGGTTGCGTTGACCCGGTAGGAGCCGGCCTTGCCGGCGAAAGGGCCCAAAGGCCATGTCTAGTCCTGAAATAGGTTTACACCTGTTCAGGTAGGCCGATAGGCCTCAAAACGCCCGATGCACCGCATCGGGCGTTTTGTTTTTCAGGGCCATATGGGGCCGTTCTGTGTTGTAGATCTGCACTGCCTCATCAACCATCTGCCTCGCTTGCTCCAGATCTTCAGGTCTGCTTAACAGCAGCTCCATCTTGAGGATTCCGTTGATTCGCTCAGCCAGCGCGTTCTGGTAGCAGTCATACCCATCAGTCATGGAGCACTGAACGCCGTGCCGTTGGTGCAGTGACTGGTATAGCGCCGAGCAATATTGGATGCCTCGATCCGAATGGTGGACTAATGGCTGGCGACGACGTCGCTTTCGTAAGGCCTGCTTGAAGGCTTGCGCTACTGACTCGGCATGCAGGCTTTCATGGACGTGGTGACCAACAATTTTCCTGGAGTACGCGTCCGTTACCAGGCTCAGGTACAGCGGGCCGTTACGTGCGGGCAGATAAGTAATGTCGGCAACCCAGACGTGCTCCGGCCTTGTCGGAACGACTTGGCTTGGACCGGGCTTGATTAAGTTGGGATGGCGGTAGAAGCGATGAAAGCTCTGTGTTGTCTTGTGGTATGCCCGCTTGGGCAGTACCAGCAAACGGCGCTCTCCCAAGACCTGAAACAGCCTATCTCGGCCGACCTGGAATCGTTTGTCAGGTTGGCAATGCAGCAAATAGTGCAGCTTACGGGTACCCAGACGGGGCTGGCGCAGCCGGACTTGCTGAACAAACTGAACCACCCGATCTGCCTGGCGCTCTTTGCCATCAGCAGCTCGGTTGCGCTTGTAGTAAGCCTGTCGACTGATGCCTAGAAACTGACAAGCCCTGGCAATGCTCAGTCCTGCGACTTGACCTTGCGAGAGGACTTGCCGGATCGCTTTTTTACGACCGAGACACCATAGTCATTTTTCAGAACATCAACGACCGTTTCAAAGAACTGGGCCTTCTGGCTCATCAGCTCAAGCTGCTGCTCAAGCTCTTTGATTCGCTGCTCTGGAGTGAGCATTTTGGGGTCAGACATCGCGCAGCTCCTCTCGTCGCGGATCGAGGCCCCCTGGCTCCAATCCTGCCGACCGTGCTTACGCAACCATACCAGAACCGTCGACCGTCCCTGGATGCCATACCGCACCTGGGCCTGCTTGTAGGTCAGTTCGCCTTTTTCAATCTGATCAACCACCGCCAATTTAAAAGACAGTGAGTAATCACGCTGTGTGCGCTTTACACCTTGCTCCATCTGACTCTCCGGAAATTCGGGATGGGAGGTGTAAACCTTATTCAGGACGGGACANCAACCACCTTTTTCACCGCTGCCGATCTTTCGATCGAAGCACCTCCAGCCTGACCTGAAACGTTCAACTCATTGATATTCAAGGAGTTTTTCGTTCAGACTGCGCCGGAAGTGGGGCGAATTATAGAGAGATTAAATCGTGCGTCAAGGGTTAATTGGCGATATTCGATGAACAAAGAAAGTTGCGCACTATATTGCTCATCTTCGCCTCCTTGCGCATCATAGAGGCCAGGCCACACGCCTCTCTCTATATAAGGAAGCAACTCCAACAATGAACACCCACCCCCGCAGCCTGGCCTCCAGCCTCTTCCCCATTGGCCTGCTGCTAATTGCAATGGCATCCATCCAGTCCGGCGCCTCGCTGGCAAAAAGCATGTTCCCGCTGGTAGGTGCGCAAGGCACCACAACGCTGCGCCTGATTTTCGCCAGCCTCATCATGCTGGTGCTGCTGCGTCCCTGGCGCGCGCGCTTCACCTCCAGCACCCTCAAGTCGGTCATCATCTATGGCCTGGCATTGGGCGGCATGAACTTTCTCTTTTATATGTCCTTGCGCAGTGTCCCGCTGGGTATCGCCGTTGCCCTGGAGTTCACCGGCCCGCTGGCCGTGGCGTTGTACGCATCGCGCAGGGCCATGGATTTCGTATGGATCGGGCTGGCAGTGATCGGCCTGTTGCTGCTGATACCCATCGGGCAGACCGGGGCGGCCATCGACCTGGTAGGCGCCGGCTACGCACTGGGCGCCGGCGTGTGCTGGGCGCTCTACATTCTGTATGGGCAGAAAGCCGGGGCCGAGCACGGCATTCAGACCGCCGCACTTGGCGTCATGGTTGCCGCGCTGTTCGTTGCGCCGATCGGCATCGTTCATGCCGGCAGTGCCCTGCTCAACCCTGCCCTGCTACCCGTGGCGATTGGCGTGGCCATTCTGTCGACAGCATTGCCGTACAGCCTGGAAATGGTGGCCCTGACACGCCTGCCCGCTCGAACCTTCGGCACACTGATGAGCATCGAACCGGCATTCGGCGCATTGTCGGGACTACTGTTTCTCAACGAAGTGTTGAGCATGGCGCAATGGCTGGCCATCGCCGCGATCATTACTGCCTCGGTGGGTGCCACACTGTCCATGCGCAGGGAAAGCCCAGCACTGGTGCCAGCCGACTGATTTGAGAAATATTTCCATTTGAACCTGTTTTTGTCATTGTGTCGCCATGGCACCCTGTTTAAGCTGTAATTCAATGCACTGCTTAAAGTTTTAACTTAAGACAAGGACGCGAGAGGCATCAGGAAGAGGCGCAGGTAACCGTCTCGGGCTTGCAGACCCGACACTCTTTGTAAGGACAGGAATGAAACGAATTTTGCTCATCCTAGCCATTCTGGCCATTGCTGGCTGTGCGGCGAACGCCAAAACTGAGGTCAAACACGGCAAGAAGGGCATGCACATCAACTGCTCGGGCCTGTCGTCTTCATGGAACAAGTGCTACGCCAAGGCCGCCAGTTCCTGCGGCACCAAAGGCTACAAAGTCGTCGCCAAGTCTGGCGATGGCGAAGACGAGCCAGGGGACTACCCCTTCGGTCTCAACCCCGCCGGCTACACCAGCCGAAGCATGATCGTCATCTGCAAGTAACGAAAAAGGGCAACCCGCAGGTTGCCCTTTTTCATGTGCCCGATCAGACAGCTTCGGTTCTTTGTTCCAGCCAGTGCAGAGCAGCACCTGCCAGCAGTGGCGAAAGCCGTTCACGCACCGTGCGGTGGTAATCATTGAGCCATTCGCGTTCTTCGCTGCCCAGTTGCTCAGGCAACAGGCATCGTGTGTCGATAGGGCACAAGGTCAGCGTTTCGAATTCAAGAAAGTCACCAAACCCACTCTTGCCCGAATCCCGGGTGAACACCAGGTTCTCGATGCGCACGCCCCACTGCCCAGGCCGATAGGTGCCCGGCTCGATGGAGGTGATCATGCCGGCCTGCATGGCTGTGTGCGGCGCAGGCGAGGCCTGATAGGCGATCACCTGTGGCCCTTCGTGCACGTTCATGAAGTAGCCGACGCCGTGGCCGGTGCCATGCCCGTAATCCACATGCTCGGCCCATAACGGTGCTCGGGCAATCGCATCGAGCAAAGGCGAGGCAATGCCCCGCGGAAAACGCGCCCTGGATAGTGCAATCATGCCCTTGAGCACCCGCGTGCAATCCAGCTTCTGTTCCAGGCTTGGCGTGCCGATGGGCACCATACGGGTAATGTCGGTGGTCCCTCCCAGGTACTGCCCACCTGAATCGATCAACAACAGCCCATCACCTTCGATGAGCGCATGCGAGGCGTCGGTGGCGCGGTAATGCGGCATGGCCCCATTGCTGTTGAAGGCGGCAATGGTGGCAAAGCTTGGGGACACATGACCGGGACGTCGAGCCCGGGCTGCGCCGAGCAAGGTGTCAACACTGACCTCGGTAAGGGTCGAATGCCCCAGTGCGGCTTCGAAGTCCGCGAAGAACTCGCACAACGCCGCACCATCCTGTTCCATCACCTGCCTGATATGAACGAGGTCCGCCTCGCTCTTTCTCGACTTGGACAGAACGCTTGGATTGATGCCTTCGAGCAGTTGCACCTGGGCACCGAGGTTGGCCAGCAACCCGCTGGTCACCCGTGCCGGATCTACCAGCAGGACACTGCCCGCCTCGATGCCTGCCAGCGCGCTGCCCACTGCTTCATACTCGCGCAGTTGCACCCCGTCAGACTCAAGTGCCTCGCGCACAGCGCTGTCGACCTTGCTCGATGCCACGAACAGAATGGCCTGATGCTGACCGATCAATGCGAAGGAAACGAATACCGGGTTGTATGAAACGTCGCTGCCACGCAGGTTGAACAGCCAAGCGATGTCATCCAGCGTCGCAATGAAATGCCAATCTGCGCCGCGCTCCTTGAGCGTTGTGCGCAGTTGCGCCAGCTTGTCGGCACGGCTGACGCTCGCGTGCGGCGGCAGGTGCTGGTAAACCGGGCTGCCTGGCAACGCAGGCCGCTCCAGCCACACCTGTGCCAGCAGGTCCCTGTCACTGAGCAGGCGCACATTGCGCACCCTGAGGCGATCCTGCAGCTGCCGCGCCGACGCCAGTTGCATCACCGCACCGTCTACTGCCACCGTGCCGCCTGCGGGCGCCTGCTCTGCCAGCCAGTCAAGGGCCCCCGGCTGACCCGGCATCAGCTTCATCAACGCGATGCCGCTACCCGCCAGCTCCTTTTCGGCCTGCTCCCAGTAACGACTGTCGGCCCACAGCCCGGCAAAATCGGCCGTCAGCACCAGCGTACCCACCGAGCCATGAAACCCGGACAGCCATTGGCGCCCCTGCCAGTAGCCTGGAAGGTATTCGGACAGGTGCGGGTCTGCCGAGGGCACCAGCAGTGCATCGACCCCTTCGCGGTTCATCACTGCACGCATGCGCGCCACGCGCGCGGTTACTGCTTCCTGCATTCCAGGCTGACTGTTCATTATGTTGTGCCACCACCGCGACCAATGTTCTGGTGGACGATAATGAAGCAGCACTCAACCGTGGGCAACCGCCCAGAAAGGCACATTGTGTAACGCTGCGTGGATGGCACCGGCAGCGGCGTCGATATCCTCTTCGCGGGTATAGCGCCCCAGGCTCAGACGCAACGTCTGCCGTGCCGCACGCTCGTCATGCCCAAGCGCCAGCAGCACATGCGAAGGCGCACTGCTGGCCGAATTGCAGGCCGACGTCGAGGAAAACGCCAGCGTACGGGCCAGCGCCTGCAGATCGATACCGTCACCGCCAAAGGTCAGGCTCAACGTATGAGGGATGCGCTGGACAGGGCTGCCGTTGAGCCCCAGGCCGGGAATATCGGCCAACTGCTCCAGCAGCCGCTCACGCAACCGGTGCATACGTGCAACTTCCTGCTGCTGCACCTGCCCGGCCAGTGCGAAGGCAGCGCCCATGGCGGCAATCTGGTGAGTGGCCAGGGTGCCCGAGCGCAATCCGTTCTCGTGCCCGCCACCGTGAATCTGTGCCTGCAGCAGCGGCGCGGCGCGCTTGCCGACGTAGAGCGCACCGATCCCTTTGGGCCCATACACCTTGTGCGCCGAAAACGACATCAGGTCCACCGGCCAGCGTGACAGGTCGATAGGCACCTTGCCTGCCCCCTGGGCGGCATCCACATGCAGCAATGCGCCGTGGCGGCGCACCCGCTCGCCGATGGCCTGCACATCGTTCAGGGTGCCCAGTTCATTGTTGACCAGCATCAGCGATACCAGAAAGGTGTCGTCACGCAGCGCCGCCGATACCGCCTGTTCAGTGATCAACCCCTGGGCATCGGGGCTCAGCCACGTCACCTCGATGCCTGCCAGCTCGAGCTGTCGGGCAGTATCGAGCACGGCTTTGTGCTCGATGCGGCTGGTGATGACATGCCCACCTGTGCGGCCCTGAGCCAGCCCTTTGAGGGCCAGGTTGTTGGATTCGGTGGCACCCGACGTCCAGATGATCTCGTCGGCCCGCGCCCCTACCAGGCCGGCGACCTGGGACCGTGCCTGCTCGACCGCCAGGCGTGCCTGCTGACCATACCGATGGGAGCTGGAAGCCGGATTGCCAAAACGCCCGGATACCCCCAGACACTCCACCATTACCTGAATGACTCGCTCGTCGACGGGTGTCGTGGCGGCGTAGTCGAAATACAGCGGGAGTGTGGTCATGGCCAGGCGCTTCCTGAATGCGTGGAGTAGTCGTGCATCTATAGTGCACGAACACGCATAGAACAATTAATTATCAATTTTCATATTTATATAACAAAAATATCATTACGGTGATGACTCAGGCTCCCGCGTCAGACGAGCAGCCAATCCCTTGGCCTGCAACGCCACATCGGTGACGGCAGTACTTTCCCACCACAGGCCACGCAGCGGCGGGCCCATCGCAAACAGGCGCGTACTGACCGCGCCATCGGCATCGACCACTGCGCCCTGCGGGTCGGCATCAATTCCAAGGGCCAGCGGCCCTGGCCGGATCAGCCTGCGCTGCAACAACGCTTGCGGTAGCGGGCGTGCCACGCGCCGCCAGTCATATTCGATACCGGTGGAGTTGACCAGTGCGGCACCCTCAACCCGCGTCGCCTGGGCCTCGCCGCGAAACCGCAGACGCACCCCCACCCCGGCTCCGGTAGCCGGTTCGACCCTCTGCAGGGAGGCCGCATGAATATGCAGGCGCCCCTCCTGGCGCAACCGCTCCAGCAGCGCTGCACCCTGGGGCGGCGAACGGTGATGATGGCTTTCCCACCAGGGCCGCACATGGCGCACGAACTGGCGGCGTTCGCGGTCACTGGCCTGGCTCCACAGCCTGGGGATATGCACCCGCACAGTGTCCAGCGGGGCCTGCCAGTCGATGCCCTGGGCCAACGCCAGCCTGCATTGCCGGCGCAGCGCACGCAGCAACTGGCGCGGGCTGCGCAGCGAAGGGTCCGCCTCGAGAAAATCCTCCCAGGGCGGTGGCTGACGGCGCTCGTGGGGCCACAACCCGTGGCGCGAGAATACCTCGACAGGCCCACGATGCCCGGCCAGTTGCAACGACACCAGGGTGTCGACCATGGTCAGCCCGGAACCGATGATCAACACTGTGCCTTGCGGGTCGATCGTGCGCATGGCGGCCACGTCCCAGGGGTCGATGGCTGCGGCGTTGAGGCTGTTCTCACCCACCTGCGCCGTGCGCGCCGCGGCAAACATGCCGGTAGCCAGCACCGCCTGGCGCGCCTGCACCCGGCGCCCATCCTGCAATTGCGCCTGAACCCTGTCATCGTGCACCTGCAGGTCAACCACCTCGGTACACACATGCTCCAGCGTGGAGCCGGCCTTGGCGCCGACACGCTCGGCCTCTGCCAGACGCTGGCGGGCATAGCGACCGAACAGACCTCGCGGCGGGAACAATTCGGCCACCGGCACGCCCTGCTCGGCGGATTCGGGCCACTGCCCGGCATCGATCTGCTGTTGCAGCCAGTGGGTCAGGTCATCGGGATTGTCCGGATCGACGCTCATGCGCGCCGCATTGCCATTGAGGGTATGACCGTTTTCGGTAGCGCTGTAGGCTTCGCCACGCCCCAGCTCCCCACGCGGCTCGACCACCAGCAGGCGCCGGCGTCCGGGGCGACGCAGCAATTGCGCCGCCAGCAAGGCGCCGCTCAGGCCACCCCCGATGATCAGTACATCCGCCATGTCGTCGCAGGCAGGTGCCGGTTGTTGTTCGTGCATCGGTATCTCCTTTCCCGGGAGACCGGATAATAAGCAGCAATCCACCGCAAGGGCAGCGGTGCGGTACCAAAGGAGGATCAGCCCGCAGGCCCGACCACGTGCTTGCGGTACTCGCCTGGCGCAAGCCCTGTGACCTTGTGGAAGACCTTGCGAAACGCACCAGGGTCCTGGTAGCCAACACCCCAGGCGATCTGGTCGATGCTGCGGTTGGTGAACTCGAGCATCCGGCAAGCGCGCCCTACCCTCACCTGCTGACAGTACTCGGTGGGTTTGAGGCCGGTGGCGCTGCGAAAACGCCGCAGGAAGGTGCGCTGCTCGAGCCCTGCGCAGTCGGCCATCAAGGCCAGGTTGACCTCCCGCGCCCCCGTGCTCTGCAGCCAGTGCTGCACCTTGAGCACCGCTTCGTCGCCATGGTCCAGGCGCGGGCTGAACACGCTGCCCGGCCCAGGCATGGCATGCACTGGCGCCACCGCGAGAAATCGCGCCGTCTCAGCCGCCAGGGTCTGCCCCTGGAAGCGCTCGACCAGCTTGAGCCCCAACTCGGTCCAGGCCATCAATCCGGCCGAGGTAATGATGTCGCCATCTTCCAGCAACGGCAGGTTGGCCTCGACCTTGACCAGGGGAAAGCGCTCGGCCAGCGATTGGGCAAAATTCCAGTGAGTAGTGGCGGAGCGACCGTCGAGCAGGCCGCTGGCGGCAATGAAGAACACCCCGACACACACCGACACCAGCAGCGCGCCTTCGCGGTGCCACTGACGCAGGTCGTTGCAGAAACGTTCGATCAGGTCGGGGCCCGGCTCCTCGGTCAGGCTGGGCGGGATGATCATCACTCGCGGGCGGTGATGCGCCTGCGGGTGACTGTCGAAGCTCACCGCCAGCGGCTGTCCCGGCATCTCGGCCCAGTGGCACACCCGCAGCAGCGGGCTGCGTCGCGCCCCGAGGTCCGCGGCCATGCGGTTGGCCACCGCGAACAGGTCGGTCAGGCCATGCACTGCCGCCATCTGGGCACCTGGGTAAACCAGAATACCGATCTCGACCTGATCGCCGATTGCATCCATTGTCAGTTTTTCCCGCCAATTTGTCGGTCGCGCCAATGCGCAAGCCTGTCGCACAAGCCTATAACTATCAGCACGTCACAACCATTCTCCTGAAGGACTGCACCATGAGCAAACAGGCACTGATCATCGTCGACATCCAGAACGACTACTTCCCCGGCGGCAAATGGACGCTGCACGGCGCCGATGCGGCCGCCGACAACGCCGCACGGATCATCCAGGCTGCCCGCGAAAACGGCGACCTGGTGGTCCATGTACGTCATGAGTTCGAGTCCGCCGATGCACCTTTCTTCACTCCGGGCTCCGAAGGCGCGCAGATTCATCCGAAAGCAGCTGCTCGCGAGGGCGAGCCGGTGGTGCTCAAGCACAACGTCAACAGCTTTCTGGGCACCGACCTCAAGGCCCTGCTCGACCAGCACAGGATTACCGGCCTGACCCTGGTCGGCAGCATGAGCCACATGTGCATCGATGCCGCCGCCCGGGCCGCCTCGGACATGGGCTATGGCACCACGGTGGTGCACGATGCCTGCGCCACCCGCGACCTGGAATTCAACGGCGTGGTCGTACCGGCGGCCCAGGCCCACGCGGCGTACATGGCATCGCTGGCCTTCGCCTACGCGCAGGTGGTCTCCACCCAGGAGTGGCTTGACGCCAATCGGCGCTGACAGGCCTTCAGATCACCACGTTGCGCACGAAGCGCGTCGCCACGTCGCCATCGTTGCGGTAGGCATGCATGCGGTTGCTGGCGAAGCTGTAGAAATCGCCAGCCGCCAGCACATATTCCTGCGTTTCTATCACCAGGGTAAGGCGCCCCTCGAACACGTAGATCTGTTCGCTCCAGCCGTCGAAATCGGCCTCGGCCGGGTACACCTCGCCCGGCTCCAGGCGCCACTCCCACAACTCCACCTCGCGGCTGGCCCTGGAACTTGCCAGCAACACGGCCTTGCTGCCGGGGTGCACACCGGCCCAGGCCAGTTCGTTGATGCGATCAGGGTCACGGCTGTCAGGTGCCTGGATCAGGTCGCTGAACGCCACCGACAAGGCCTCGGCGATCAGGTCGAGGGTGGTCAGGCTGACATTCTTTTCACCCGCTTCTATTGCCACCAGCATGCGTCGGCTGACACCGGATTTTTCTGCAAGGGCGCTCTGGCTCAGCTCTGCCGCATGGCGCAGGCGCCGGATATTCTGGCTCACGTGCTGAAGCACGGAGGCCCGCTGACTGGAATTTTTGTGCACTATATTGCTCACTCACATGGCTTGCGCAGTATACTGCCCACCTTCCGACGCATTGTGCGTCGCTCGCCCCACGTGTGCAAGCCCATGACCTCGCCGACCACTGCCCGATCCCTCTTCCTTTCATTGCGCCTGAGCAAGGCCGAACTGGTGCTGGTGTTCATCACCATGCTCTGGGGCGCCACCTTTCTTCTGGTGCATAACGTGATGAGCGTCAGCGGCCCGATGTTCTTCGTCGGCCTGCGCTTTGCAGCGGCGGCGCTGTTTGTCGGAGCGTTCAGTGCGCGTGCGCTGTCCGGCCTGACCTGGTTCGAGGTCAAGGCCGGCGTACTGATCGGCGCCTCGATCATGCTGGGCTACGGCTTGCAAACGGTGGGCCTGCAAACCATCACCAGCAGCCAGTCGGCATTCATCACCGCCTTGTACGTACCTTTTGTACCGCTGCTGCAGTGGCTGGTGCTGGGCCGGCGCCCGGGGCTGATGCCGAGCCTGGGCATTGGCCTGGCGTTCGCCGGACTGATGCTGGTGGCCGGCCCCAGTGGCAGCTCGCTGCAGTTCAGCCCCGGCGAAATCGCCACGCTGATCGGCGCCGTGGCGATCGCAGCCGAGATCATTCTGATCAGCAACTATGCCGGCAAGGTGGACGTGCGCCGCGTGACCGTGGTGCAACTGGCTACCGCGTCGGCGCTGTCGTTCATGATGGTGGTGCCCACCCGGGAAGCCCTGCCGGACTTTTCCTGGCTGCTGCTGGGCAGTGCCGTCGGCCTGGGCGCCATGAGTGCGGTGATCCAGGTGGCAATGAACTGGGCCCAGCAATCGGTCTCGCCCACCCGGGCTACGCTGATCTACGCTGCAGAGCCGGTATGGGCCGGTATCGTCGGCCGCCTGGCGGGCGAGCGCCTGCCGGGCATCGCACTGCTCGGCGGGCTACTGATCGTGATCGCGGTGGTGGTCAGCGAACTGAAGATCAAACGCCGTGGCGAGCCCCTCGGCGCCAGCGATGACGATCAACAGGTGCAACAAACGGACCGGTAATCTGCAATAGCGGCACAATTCTTGTAAAAAACTGTTATAAAAAAACGCGTTGATGAGGCGCAAAAGTAGGATTCTGCGACAGCTTGCGTGTTGGTGATCGACGGGGCGCCACGTATGATCCCTTACAAACCTCTGCAGATTAGAAATCTATGTCCTTGATAGTTCTACTGCTTCTGCCGTTTGTGGGCAGCTGTCTGGCGGCTGTACTGCCGCACAACGCGCGTAACAGCGAATCACTTCTGGCCGGCCTTGTCGCGCTGGTCGGTACCGTTCAGGTCGCACTCCTGTACCCGCAAATTGCCGATGGCGGCGTCATCCGTGAAGAATTTCTGTGGCTGCCGAGCCTGGGCTTCAATCTCGTGCTGCGCATGGACGGGTTCGCCTGGCTGTTCTCGCTGCTGGTGCTGGGCATCGGCACCCTGGTGTCGCTGTATGCGCGCTACTACATGTCACCCCAGGACCCGGTACCGCGTTTCTTCGCGTTTTTCCTGGCGTTCATGGGTGCCATGCTGGGCCTGGTGATCTCTGGCAACCTGATCCAGATGGTGTTCTTCTGGGAACTGACCAGCCTGTTCTCGTTCCTGCTGATCGGTTACTGGCACCACCGTGCCGATGCACGGCGCGGCGCCTATATGGCGCTGATGGTCACCGGGGCCGGTGGCTTGTGCCTGCTGGCGGGGGTACTGCTGCTCGGCCATGTGGTGGGCAGCTATGACCTGGACAAGGTCCTGGCCGCCGGTGACCTGATTCGCAGTCATGCCCTCTACCCCATTCTGCTTCCCCTTATACTGCTCGGCGCCCTGACCAAGAGCGCTCAATTCCCCTTCCACTTCTGGCTTCCCCACGCCATGGCCGCGCCCACGCCGGTCTCGGCCTATCTGCACTCGGCCACCATGGTCAAGGCCGGGGTGTTCCTGCTGGCCCGGCTATGGCCGTCGCTGGCCGGCAGCGAAGAATGGTTCTGGATCGTCAGCGGCGCAGGGGCCTGCACCCTGCTGCTGGGCGCCTATGCGGCCATGTTCCAGAACGACCTCAAGGGCCTGCTGGCCTACTCGACCATCAGCCACCTGGGCCTGATCACCCTGCTGCTGGGCCTGAACAGCCCGCTGGCAGCGGTAGCGGCGGTGTTCCACATTCTCAACCATGCCACCTTCAAGGCCTCGCTGTTCATGGCCGCCGGCATCATCGACCATGAAAGCGGCACCCGCGATATCCGCAAGCTCAGCGGGCTGTTCCGGCTGATCCCGTTCACCGCCACCCTGGCCATGGTCGCCAGTGCCTCGATGGCCGGCGTACCCTTGATGAACGGCTTTCTGTCCAAGGAAATGTTCTTCGCCGAAACCGTGTTCATCAGTTCCACGGCCTGGGTCGAAACCACCTTGCCGATCATCGCGACCCTGGCGGGCACCTTCAGCGTCGCCTATGCGCTGCGCTTCACCGTCGACGTGTTTTTCGGCCCGCCGGCCACCGACCTGCCCCATACCCCCCACGAGCCGCCGCGCTGGATGCGCGCGCCGGTCGAATTGCTGGTGCTGACCTGCCTGGTGGTGGGTATCTTCCCTGCGCAGTCGGTGGGCCCGCTGCTGGCCGCTGCCGCACTGCCGGTGGTGGGTGGCACGCTGCCCGAGTACAGCCTGGCCATCTGGCACGGCTGGAATGCACCACTGATCATGAGCCTGATCGCCATGTGCGGCGGCGTGGTGCTCTACCTGGTGCTGCGCAATCAGCTCAAGCGCGGGCGCTTCCTCTACCCGCCGCTGATCGAGCTGTTCAATGGCAAGCGCCTCTTCGAACACGGCCAGGTGCTGCTGATGCGTGTGGCGCGCCGCTTCGAGCGCCTGTTCACCACCCGCCGCCTGCAGAAGCAGCTGTTCATGCTGGTGCTCATCGCCCTGCTCGCCGGCGTGCTGCCCATGCTGCAAACCGGGTTGAGCTGGGGCGACCGGCCCAAGATCCCGGGCTCAGGTGTATTCGTGATGCTCTGGCTGATCGCGATCATCTGCGCCATCGGCGCTGCGTGGCAGGCCAAGTACCACCGGCTGGCGGCCCTGACCATGGTCAGTGTCTGCGGCCTGATGACCTGCATCACCTTTGTCTGGTTCTCGGCGCCGGATCTGGCACTCACCCAACTGGTGGTCGAAGTGGTCACCACGGTACTGATCCTGCTGGGCCTGCGCTGGCTGCCACGGCGTATCGAAGACATCTCGCCCCTGCCCGGCAGCAAGGAGCGCGCTGTGGCACGCCGCCTGCGCGACCTGCTGCTGGCGGTGCTGGTCGGCGGTGGCATGGCCTTGCTGTCGTACGCAATGCTGACCCGCCCGACACCCAACGTGATTTCTTCCTTCTACCTGAGCCGGGCGCTGCCCGAGGGTGGCGGCACCAACGTGGTCAACGTGATGCTGGTTGACTTCCGCGGCTTCGATACCCTGGGTGAAATCACCGTACTGGTGGCCGTGGCACTGAGCGTGTTTGCCCTGCTGCGCCGCTTCCGCCCGCCCAAGGAGAGCATCCAGCTGCCTGCCCAGCAGCGCCTGCTGGCGCCGGACGTGGTCACCGACCTGGTCAACCCGCGTCAGGCCGCCGATACCGCGCTGGGCTTCATGATGGTGCCCGCCGCCCTGGTGCGACTGCTGCTGCCGATCGCGCTGGTGATCTCGATGTACCTGTTCATGCGCGGCCACAACCAGCCCGGTGGCGGCTTCGTCGCCGGCCTGGTGATGTCGGTGGCGTTCATCCTGCAGTACATGGTCGCCGGCACCCAGTGGGTGGAAGCCCAGATGAGCCTGCGTCCGCTGCGCTGGATGGGCACCGGGCTGCTGCTGGCAACCCTCACCGGGGCCGGGGCGATGCTGCTTGGCTACCCGTTCCTGACCACGCATACCGCGCACCTTGACCTGCCGATATTGGGCGACATCCATGTCGCCAGCGCCCTGTTCTTCGACACGGGCATCTTTACCGTGGTGGTCGGGTCCACGCTGCTGATCCTCACCGCACTGGCCCACCAGTCGGTGCGCAGCCACCGGCCGAGCAGCCAGCCCAAACCCACCGTCAACCCGGGAGCCGCCTGATGGAAGAAGTGATTGCAATTGCCATCGGTGTGCTCGCCGCGTCAGGCGTGTGGCTGATCCTGCGCCCACGGACCTTCCAGGTGGTGATGGGCCTGTGTCTGCTGTCGTACGGCGTCAACCTGTTCATCTTCAGCATGGGCAGCCTGTTCATCGGCAAGGAGCCGATCATCAAGGACGGCGTACCCCAGGACCTGCTCCATTACACCGACCCGTTGCCCCAGGCACTGGTACTGACGGCCATCGTCATCAGCTTCGCCATGACCGCCTTGTTCCTGGTGGTGCTGCTGGCTTCGCGCGGGCTGACCGGCACCGACCACGTGGATGGCCGGGAGCCTAAAGAATGAGTGTGATGAACCAACTGATCGTCGCGCCCATTCTGCTGCCGCTGCTGACCGCCGCACTGATGCTGCTGCTGGGCGAAAAGCGCCGGCCGCTCAAGGCCCGCATCAACCTGATCTCCAGCCTGGCCGGGCTGGGTATTTCGATCTGCCTGCTGCTGTGGGTGCAGGAGCAGGGCCAGGCCAGCTCGATCGGCGTGTACCTGCCGGGCAACTGGCAGGCACCCTTCGGCATCGTGCTGGTACTCGACCGCCTTTCGGCACTGATGCTGGTACTCACCGGCATCGTCGGGGTCAGCGCGCTGGTGTTCGCCACCGCGCGCTGGGACCGCGCAGGCGCCAGCTTCCACGCCCTGTTCCAGATCCAGCTGATGGGCCTGTACGGCGCCTTCCTGACGGCCGACCTGTTCAACCTGTTCGTGTTCTTCGAAGTGCTGCTGGCCGCCTCCTACGGCCTGATCCTGCATGGCTCGGGTCGTGCGCGGGTCAAGGCCGGCCTGCACTACATTGCCATCAACCTGCTCGCTTCCTCGCTGTTCCTGGTGGGGGCGGCGATGCTCTACGGGGTCACCGGTACCCTGAACATGGCTGACCTGGCCCTGAAGATTCCGCTGGTGCCCGAGGCCGACCGCGGCCTGCTGCATGCCGGCGCGGCGATTCTGGCCACGGCCTTTCTGGCCAAGGCGGGTATCTGGCCGCTCAACTTCTGGCTGGTCCCGGCCTACTCGTCGGCCAGCGCCCCGGTTGCCGCACTGTTCGCGATCATGACCAAGGTGGGCACCTATACCGTGCTGCGCCTGTGGACCTTGCTGTTCTCCGGTCAGGCCGGCGCTTCGGCGTTCTTCGGCGGCGAGTGGCTGGTCATCGGTGGCCTGGCCACCCTGGGCTGCGCAGCGTTGTCGATCCTGGCGGCGCAACGCCTGGAGCGCATGGCCAGCCTGAGCATCCTGGTCTCGGCCGGCACCTTGCTGGCCGCCATCGGCTTCGGCCAGGCGGCGCTGACCGCGGCCGCACTGTTCTACCTGGTGAGCTCCACCCTGGCCTTGTGCGCGCTGTTCCTGCTGGCCGAGCTGATCGAGCGCTCGCGCTCGGCCAACGAGATCCCGCTGGAAGACGACACCGATGCGCTGCCCTCGCCCCTGGAATCGCTGCAGCCGCCCAAGGGCATCAACCTGGACGATGAACAGAAGGCGGTGATCGGCCAGGTGATTCCCTGGACCATGGCATTCCTGGGCCTGAGCTTCATCGCCTGCGCGCTGCTGATCATCGGCATGCCGCCGCTGTCCGGCTTCATCGGCAAGCTGAGCCTGATCAGCGCCCTGTTCAACCCCAACGGCCTGGGCGTGCCGGTCGACCAGCCGCTGTCCGCAGCCGGCTGGGGCCTGGTGGCCTTGCTGGTGCTCTCGGGCCTGGCATCGCTGATCGCCTTGACCCGTGTCGGCATCCAGCGCTTCTGGACCCCGCAGGAGCGCCCCTCGCCGTTGCTACGGCGCAATGAGTGCATTCCCATCGTGCTGCTGCTGGGGCTGTGCGTGCTGCTGAGCGTGCGCGCCGAACCACTGCTGCGCTACACCCAGGACACGGCAGCCGGGCTCAAGGACCCTGCCAGCTACGTCAATGCGGTACTCGGCACGCGACCGGTGCCCGGCCCCACCAGCGAGGCGATTGCCGGGCAGGTGCAGCCATGAAGCGCCTGTTTCCCGCGCCACTGCTGTCGCTTTCGCTCTGGGGGTTGTGGTTGCTGCTCAACCTCTCGCTGAGTGCCGGCAACCTGCTGCTTGGCGCACTGCTGGCAATCCTGGCACCCATCCTGATGGCGCCGCTGCGTCCGCTACCGGTGCGCATACGCAAGCCGGGCACCATCGTGCGGCTGATTCTGCGAGTGGGGGGCGATGTGGTGATGTCCAACCTGCAGGTTGCCCGTAGCGTATGGCAGGCCGGTGGCCGGCCGCCACGCTCGCGCTTCATCCGTATTCCGCTGGACCTGCGCGATGCCCATGGCCTGGCGGCGCTGTCGATGATCACCACGGTCATTCCCGGCACCATCTGGTCGGAGCTGGCGCTGGACCGCAGCATCCTGCTGCTGCATGTCTTCGATCTGGACGATGAAACGCAGTTCATCGACCACTTCAAGCACACCTACGAACGTCCGCTGATGGAGATTTTCGAATGACTGGCCTGCTCGCCAACGCCATTCTCGCCAGCCTGTTCATCTTTGCCCTGGCCATGGCCCTGACCCTGGTGCGCCTGTTCAAGGGCCCTTCGGCACAGGACCGGGTACTGGCGCTGGACTACCTGTACATTCTGGCCATGCTGATGATGCTGGTGCTGGGTATCCGCTACGCCAGCGACACCTACTTCGAAGGTGCGCTGCTGATAGCCCTGTTCGGCTTTGTCGGCTCGTTTGCCCTGGCCAAATTCCTGCTGCGTGGCGAGGTGATCGAATGAACTCGACCGTCGAATTGCCGTTCTGGCTTGAAGTGGTCACGGCTGTGCTGCTGGTCGTCAGCAGCCTGTTCGCCCTGAGCGGCGCGGTAGGCCTGCTGCGCCTGAAGACCTTCTTCCAGCGCATGCACCCGCCCGCCCTGGCGTCGACCTTCGGCACCTGGTGCGTGGCCATGGCTTCGATCCTGTACTTTTCGGGCCTCAAGCACTCGCCCGTACTGCACGCCTGGCTGATCCCGATCCTGCTGTCGATCACCGTGCCGGTGACCACCCTGCTGCTGGCGCGGGCCGGGTTGTTTCGCAAGCGCATGGCCGGGGATGACGTGCCCGAAGAGGTCAGCAGTGGCCGCGGGCGCGATACCGGGCACTGACACCTGGCCCTATCGAGCTGCCAACACCTGCAGCTCGCGGCGCACCATCGCCGCATATTCCGGCGGGCTCAGCTGATACAGCTGCCCTGCCACCCAGTTCAACCAGGCGCCCTGCAGCACCGCGCGTTGTGCCAGCCACTCCAGGGCCTGGGCCTGGGCGCGGGCCTGATGCTCGGCGTGGAAGCGCGCACGCCCCGACGCCGCAGCGGTACTGCTCACTCGCTGGCCTTGAAGGTCAGTTCGCCCTTGCGCCATTTGGCGGCCTTGGCCGTGGCAGCCTTCAGGGTCTTGGTCAGGCCTTCCTTGATCTGCTCGTGGGCAGCAAACACCATCACCACGGTCTGCCCCTCGCGGAACACGATGCCATGCCCTTCGGGCACGGTCACGAACGCATAATCGCCCAGTTCGTAGACGGTCAGCTTGATGTCGCGAAAGCGGATCTCCAACTTGCCACCTTCGCGGCTGGGCAATACCGCCGCCCGAAAGTGATCGCCCACTTTCAGTTCAAGCCGCTGTTTGTCATCGACCACCAGGGCCTCTTCGGTATCGATCTCGGCAAGGTAGATACCTTCGGCACTTTGTTCGGTCACGTAGACGAAGCGCGATTGAAACTGTTTGACCAACTTGGCCCGCAGGTCGCCCAACACGAAGAGGGCGTGCATATCCAGATTACTGACTGCCAATGATTAATTCCTCAAAACCAGCATCACCCCGCCACCTCGCAGGCGGCACTGCGCCGCGAAGGTCCCGGTTTTCAATTTGAAGTCTGAAAGACTAGTGGATCAGTGCCAGGGTTGTTCGTACGCACAGACACCAGGCTGCGAAGGAAAACACGTCGTGCCCTGCCAGTTGATAACCGGCGGCTACAAACAGCCATTTCCCAAAGTGCAACCGATTTCTCTGACAGCGTGCTCGCTGAAAAAATGCGATAGCTGAAAGAAAGATCCCAGAACGAAGGACCTCTGGACGAACATGTTCACTGCACAGGGAAGCGAATATGCACGAAAACACCGAAACACGTCGAGTGGGCAATACACTTGAAGTATCAAAAAATATCGGGAGCGCATCCGGCAAAACCCGGCCGCGCTACATTGTAGTGCCGGCTGGCGTCGGTTTTTTCCATATCACGGAGTCTGCCACGGGCCGGGTGAAAGGCTTTCGCCGACATCACGGGGAGGCCTGCGACCTGGCAAGGACCCTCGAGGCCAGGCCCCGCGCCTACCCGGCCTGACAGGCGTCCAGCCCCTGCCCATCGAACTGTGCCAGCCAGGCGGCGCGACAGGCGTGTGCCTCGTCACGGCTGGCGAACGCGGTGCCTCTGCGCTCACCGTTGACCAGCACCACCCAGCACACGCGCATGCCCACCGAACGCAGCGAAATGGGAACGCCACTGCCGATCATCACCGCCACATCGACCTTGCACTGCATGATTCCCTCCGGAATTTAATTAGCAGCCTAACGATGAGGCGATGATAAACCCCTGCCCCTTGCGGGAAAAAGCTATCCCCGGCATAGCTGTTTTGCATCAAGCGCAACAAATCCGACTCAGGAAATCACGCTGTGCTGGGGTCGATAGCCCAGGCGCAAGCCGCCCCAGTGGCGCCCCTGTACCTGGATCGGCACCGACAGGTCATGCATCAGCTCGCCCGTGTCACGGGTATAGGTCTGCAGCAGCACCGGTTGCTGATGGCTGCCGCAACGGATACCGGTACGGTCGTCGAACTTGCGCTTGCTGCGGTTGTGCGCGGTATCGGTCGCCTCGTCGCCGGTCAGTGGCTGGCTGAAGGCGTTGTTGTGGGTCGGCACATAGCCCTGCTGGGTACAGGCAATGGCGAACACCAGGCCTTCATGCTGGGCCAGCAGCGGCTCCTGGATCGCGGGCAGTACCTGGTCGGTGTAGTCGTCGAAACGCGTGCGGTAACGGGCCGGGCGGGTACCGGGCAGCAGCTGATACTGGCGATCGAACAGAGCATCGACGCTGATGCGCCCCTGGGCGATGTCGGCCTCGAAGCGTTCGGCGATTTTCTGGGCCCCCTGGCGGGCAAGGTCGTATACGCGCTGGTGGTAGTCATCCAGCCCCACCTCGGCCAGTCGCTCGCTGATACGCTCGGCCTGACCTTCCATCTGCACGGCTGCCTGGGCCAGGCGCTGGGTCTGCTGATCGCTCACCACCAGGTCGCTGCGCATCTGCGCCACGGCCTGGAACAGGCTGTCGAGCTGAGTACGGTTGGTCTCGGTACCGGCAGCGATCGCATCGATCTGCTGCTCGACGCCAGCGGCGAGCCCGGCGATGGCGTCCAGTTGCTCGCCGGTGTGCTCGACCTGGTCCACCCCCTGGTGCAGGTCATCGGACAACTCACGGATCTGCTCCACCACCTGGGCGGTACGCTGCTGGATATCGGCCACCATCAGGCCGACCTCCTCGGTGGCACTGGCGGTACGTCCGGCCAGGCCACGCACCTCATCGGCCACCACGGCAAAGCCACGACCGTGTTCGCCGGCGCGCGCGGCCTCGATGGCCGCGTTCAATGCAAGCAGGTTGGTCTGGCTGGCAATGGTCTGGATCACCAGGGTAACCCGGGCGATGTCTTCGCTGCGCTGGTGCAGCGCCTCGATCAGTTCGCGGCTGTCGTTGGCACGGGCGCTGAGCTGGTGCATGCGCTGGATCGACTCGGCCAGCACCGTTCTGCCGGCAGCACTGCTGTGGTGGGCCTCGCGGGCCGCGCCCAGGGCCTGCTGGCTGAGCTGCGAAGTGGCTTTCTCGGTACCGATCATGACTTCGGCACTGCTGACGATCTGCGCCGCCGACACCAGTTGCGATTGCAGCTTGTCGGCCAGTTGCTGCACCGCATGGGCAACGCCAGCGGCAGACAGCGCGTTGTGGCTGGTGGCCTGGGCCAGGTCACGGGTCAGGTCGCCCAGCGGGTCCTGCTCGCTCACCACCTCGGCCGGCCGCTTGCGCATCAACGGCAGCCACAGGGCCAGCAAGGCCAATGGCAGACACAGGTAGAAGGACACATCGGCAAACGCCATGGCACTGAGCAACACCACCAGCACCAGGCTTTGCAGCGCCGTGCCCGACCAGCGCCGGGCGCCAGTGGACGTACCTTGCAGCGGCACCAGCGTGCCAGGCAGAGATCCTTCTCGCATCATAACAATGGTTCCCGCAGTGTCGTTATTGTGCCCCCATTAAACGCCACTACAAGGCCATTATCCATGCTTCGTTGGATGTAAGACCCTCCTGCTTGATGCAAGGCAAAGAAACGCAAAAGCCCCGGGCTGTGAACCCGGGGCTTGCTGGTACGACAGCGGGCGTCAGGCCTGACGCTGGTGCTTGTCGAGCTGCTCGTGGCGCTCTTGCGCCTCGATGCAGTACTTGGTGGTGGGGCTGATCAGCAGGCGCTTGAGGCCGATCGGCTCGCCGCTGTCCTCACACCAGCCGAAGCTGTCGTCCTTGATGCGGCCCAGGGCAATTTCCAGCTGGGGCAGCAGGCGCTGGTCGCGGTCGATGGTGTTGACCAGCCAGTGACGCTCTTCTTCGACCGAGGCGGCGTCGGCAGGATCAGCAGGGGTGTCCAGGCTTTCGATGGCTACACGACTTTTCTCGATGCGCTCATGGATCTCCACTTTCATCGACTGCAACAGCTCGGTGAAAAAGGCATGCTGCTCAGCGTTCATGTAGTCATCGGCCGGCATGGCCAGCAACTTTTCCTTTGTCATTGATTTCTCTATAAAAAATACGTGCATTTAGGCGATCGGGTGCTACCGGCGAACAGCTCGCCGGCGGCGCAATTCTTCAAGCACCATCCGGCACTCAATTTACAGGGGGCGGCAGTCTAAGGCCGAGTTTCGCAAGGGGCAATACAAATGAAGGTGGTTTTGTCCGAAATGCCCCTCGAACGAGCGTCAACGCTCCCCTGAGGGCGGCCTTTATAGCAAAAAAACTCGTCCGCGGGGGTAGTCTCGCTGTTTATCGCACGCCCGCCTCGCCCAGCAGCTGGCTCAGCACCGCACGCAGCTTGCCCGGCTTGACCGGCTTGTTGAGCAATGGCGCGCCCAGGCGCTGCATCGCACGGCGACTCTGGTCGCTGCGATCGGCGGTGATCATCACGGCGGGTATGGTCACCGCGAAATGCTCACGCAGGTCGCGCACCACTTCGCAGCCGGTCACCCCGTGGTCCAGGTGAAAGTCCGCCAGCACCAGTTCCGGCGCGCGCCCCTGCAACACCTGAAATGCCGTCTCGCGGTCGGTCGCGGTCAGCACCTCGCACCCCCACTGGGCCAGCAGGGCGGCCATGCTCTGCAGGATGCTCAGTTCGTTGTCCAGCACCAGCAGGCGGCGCCCCGGCAGCGGGTCGCCGACGCTCGGCAGCGGTGCTGGCGCCAGCACCGGCGGGCAACGACGTTCGGTGGAGAGCGGCACATCGATGCTGAACACCGAACCGCGCCCCGGCCAGGAGCGCACCCGTACCGGGTAATCGAGGATCCGCGCAATGCGCTCGACGATCGCCAGGCCCAGGCCCACCCCCTTGCGATCGGCGGCGCGGCCCACATCGAGCTGGTTGAATTCGAGAAAGATCGATTGCAGGCGCTGCGCAGCAATGCCGCGCCCGGTATCCCAGACCTCCAGGCGCAGGCAGTCGCCACGCCGCCGCGCCCCCAGCAGGATGCGCCCCTGTTCGGTGTAGCGGCAGGCGTTGCTGAGGAAGTTGCGCAGGATCCGCGTCAGCAGCCGCACATCGGTGCGGATCACCTGGCGCCCGCTGCGCAAACGCAGGCCCAGGCCCTCGGCAGCCGCCACCGGCTGGAACTCCGAGGCCAGCGGCGCCAGCACATCGTCCAGCAGGTACAGGTCAAGGTCAGGCTTGATTGCCGCCTGGTCGAGCCGGGAAATATCCAGCAGATCGCTCAACAGGTCTTCGGCACCTTCCAGCGCCTGGTGCGCGCGCTCCACCAGCAATTGCTCGGCCTGCGGCAACTGGCGCTCGCGCAGGGTCGAAATCAACAGGCGTGCAGCGTTGAGCGGTTGCAGCAGGTCGTGGCTGGCGGCGGCCAGGTACTTGTCCTTGCTGCGGTTGGCCGCCTGGGCCGCATCGCGTGCCTCCATCAACTGGCGGGTACGCTCGGCCACGCGCTGCTCCAGCTCGTCGTTGAGTTGCTGCAGACGCTCCTGCGCCAGCTTGCGCTCGGTGATGTCGGCGACGAACCCCTCGACCACACCCTCCTCGTCCGGGCGCAGCAACAGGTTCATCAGCACATCGATGCTGCTGCCGTCCTTGCGTCGCAGCTGGGTTTCGTAACCCAGCAGGGCCTGCTCGCGCTGCAGCACCTGGGCAATGTCCTGCAACTCGGCCTGGCCGCCCACGAACAGGTGGCTGGCCAGGTCACGCCGGGAAAACAGAACCGCCTGGGGGTCGGCATACCCCAGCATGCGCGCCAGCGCCGGGTTGGCGGCGCGCAGGCCATCGTCGAGGCTGGCCTGGAAGATGCCGTGCACCGCATGCTCGAACAGCCACGAATAGCGCTTGCGCTCGGTTTCCAGCTCGTCCAGGCGCGCCGCCAGTTCCGGGTAGTGGCTTTTGCGAACAGTGTGGTTGCTCAGCCCCAGCAGCCCGGCCAGCGCATTCGCGCCAGGCTCAGAGGGCCTCGCCATACACCACCTCGACATCACGCTGGCTCGAGGTCCGCGGGTTGGTGAGGATGCACGGGTCGTCCATCGCATGCTGCGACAGGAACGGAATGTCGCTGCTGCCCACCCCGTGCAAGGCCAGGGTTTCGTGAAAGCCCACGGCGTGCTTGAGCGCGATCAGGTGCTCGACCAGGCGCTGGCGGACCTGATTGTGGTTCAGCCCGCGGCAATCGATACCCAGGGTCTGCGCGATCAACTTGAAGCGATCGGGGGCGGCGCTGTAGTTGAAGGCCACCACATGCTCGACCAGCACCGCATTGCACAGACCGTGGGGCAGGTCGAGAAACCCGCCCAGGCTGTGGGACATGGCGTGCACCGCCCCGAGGATGGCATTGGAGAAGGCCAGCCCGGCCTGCATGCTGCCGAGCATGATCTTCTCGCGCAGGGCAATGTCCTGCGGGTTGGCGATCATCTGCACCAGGTTGCCGTTGATCAGGCGCATTGCCTCCAGGGCATGGGGGTCGGTCAGCGGCCCATGGCCGGTGGACACGAACGCCTCGATGGCATGCACCAGCGCGTCGATGCCGGTACAGGCCGACAGGAACGGGTCCATGCTCAGGGTGGTTTCAGGGTCGATCAGCGACACATCGGGTACCACCGCCTTGCTGACGATGGAGAACTTCATGCGTTCCTGCTGGTTGGAGATGATCACGAACTGCGACACGTCGGCCGAGGTGCCGGCGGTGGTCGGGATCAGGATCAGCGGCGGGCTCGGCACTCGGATGGTGTCGACCCCTTCGAACTCCAGGATGTGCCGGCCGTGGGCCGCCACGATGCCGATGCCCTTGGCGCAGTCCATCGGGCTGCCGCCGCCAACGGCCACGATCACGTCGCACTGTTCGCTGCGATAGCGCTCGGCGCCGGCCATGACCTCTTCGACCCGCGGGTTGGGCGACACGTCGCTGTACAGGCAGTAATCGATGCCCTGCGCCTGCAGGCTGGCCTCGATGTCGCCGACCCAGCCGGCGGCGATCACGCCAGGGTCACTGACCAGCAGTACCTTGCGCGCGCCGAAGGTCCTGGCGTAATTGGCCACATGGTGCCGACAGCCGGCACCGAAGATGATTTCCGGAGAGACGAATTTACGCAACTGGCTCAGGTTCGGGCTCATGCGACGCCTTCTTGTTCTTTTAAGGTAGCGCCAGCCTAAAGCATCAGGAGGGTTTTGCAATCAGACGATAGGGGGGATGCACAAGGCAGCGCCGGTGCCTTGGGGCACCGGCGCAAGAGGGATCAACGGCTGGCGAAGTACATGGTCACTTCAAAGCCGATACGCAGATCAGTGAACGCGGGTTTTTTCCACATAGGTCCATCCTCTTCTGGCACCACAGGATTGCGGTGCGTCTATTAATACACCGTTGCCGGCGCAGGTCGAATGCTACTTTGGAACAGATTTTCCCACAGCCATCGGGCGTCAGAAGAAGCCCAGCGGATTGATGTCGTAGCTCACCAGCAGGTTCTTGGTCTGCTGGTAGTGGTCGAGCATCATCTTGTGGGTTTCACGACCCACGCCGGACTTCTTGTACCCGCCGAACGCGGCGTGCGCCGGGTACAGGTGGTAGCAGTTGGTCCACACGCGCCCGGCCTTGATGCCACGGCCCATGCGGTAGGCACGGTTGATGTCGCGGGTCCACAGCCCGGCGCCCAGGCCGAACTCGGTGTCGTTGGCGATTGCCAGGGCCTCGGCCTCGTCCTTGAAGGTGGTCACGCCCACCACCGGGCCGAAGATCTCTTCCTGGAACACGCGCATCTTGTTGTGGCCCTTGAGCAGGGTCGGCTGGATGTAGTAACCGGTCGACAGGTCGCCGGCCAGGCGCTCGCTGGCGCCACCGGTCAGTACCTGCGCGCCCTCTTCGCGGGCGATGTCCAGGTACGAGAGGATCTTGTCGTACTGCTGCTCGGACGCCTGGGCACCAACCATGGTTTCGGTGTCCAGCGGGTTGCCACGCTTGATCTGGGCGATCTTCTTCATCACCACGGCCATGAACGGCTCGTAGATCGATTCCTGTATCACCGCACGCGATGGGCAGGTGCACACTTCGCCCTGGTTGAAGAACGCCAGCACCAGACCTTCGGCGGCCTTCTCGATGAAACTCGGCTCGGCCTGCATGATGTCTTCGAAGAAGATGTTCGGCGACTTGCCGCCCAGTTCCACGGTGCTGGGGATGATGTTCTCGGCAGCGCACTTCATGATGTGCGAGCCCACCGGGGTGGAACCGGTGAAGGCGATCTTGGCGATGCGCTTGCTGGTGGCCAGCGCTTCACCGGCCTCGCGTCCGAAGCCCTGCACGATGTTGAGCACGCCCGGCGGCAGCAGGTCGCCCACCAGCTCGGCGAACACGGTGATCGACAGTGGGGTCTGTTCAGCCGGCTTGAGCACCACGCAGTTGCCGGCGGCCAGGGCCGGGGCGAGCTTCCAGGCGGCCATCAGCAGCGGGAAGTTCCATGGAATGATCTGCCCGACCACGCCCAGCGGTTCATGGAAGTGGTAGGCGGCGGTGTTTTCGTTGATCTCGGCGGCGCTGCCTTCCTGGGCACGGATGCAGCCGGCGAAGTAACGGAAATGATCGGCGGCCAGCGGCACGTCGGCATTCAGGGTTTCGCGAATGGCCTTGCCGTTGTCCCAGGTTTCGGCAATGGCCAGCACTTCGAGGTTCTGCTCGATACGGTCGGCAATCTTGAGCAGGATGCGCGAGCGGTCCTGCACGCTGGTACGGCCCCAGGCATCGGCAGCGGCATGGGCGGCGTCCAGGGCGCGCTCGACGTCTTCGGCGCTGGAACGTGGAAATTCGGCGATGACCTGGGCGTTCACCGGCGAGCTGTTGGTGAAGTACTGGCCGTTCAGCGGGGCAACGAACTCGCCGCCGATGTAGTTGCCGTAACGCGGTTTGAAGTTGACAAGGGCGCCTTCGGTGCCGGGAGCTGCATAGATCATGTTCGGGCCTCTGTTGATCCGGGCCTGTCATGACGACAGGCGGTGTACGGATCTTAGGCAGCCCGGGGCGGCTGACGAATCGCCCTTTGGCAGAGGACAACTCGTCATTTGGTAGTAGGCGCGGGCGCCGCTACAGGTCCAGGAACAGCGCCCGGGCCGAGCGGCTGTCGATCTGGCTGCGGTAGATCTGGATCACGCGCTCATTGTCGGCGTCTGCCGGCAACTGGTACTGCCCCCCCTCGAACCGCTGTGCGGCGGTTTTCAGATGCGCCGCGGTGTACAGCCCAGGCTCTGCGTCCAGGGTCGCGTAATGAAAGTGCGCCACCCACAGCAACTGCCCCGCCTTGTCGTGGATTTCGTACTCCTGAAGGAAATCCTGGGCATGACCCTTGCGTTTTCGCGTGGGCTTGCGCGGCTGGAGCCTGTGCAGGCTGACCTCGCCCTGGGCCTTGAGGTAGGCCACCCGACTGACCGTCGGCAACTGTGCCAGGGTCATCTGCACACGCAGACGCCGCCCTTCATCACGCAGGTGCTTGGCCTGCTCGAGCAGGGCCTTGGCTTGGAGCGCCGCATCCTGGCCGGCAGCAGACCGGTCGGTGTCGTTGCCGGCAGTCAATGCCTGTTCGATCTGCCGGGCCAGCTCGTCAAGCGGGCGCGCCTGGTGCGTCAGGATTTCTTCCATCTCCACCGGAAGCATGGCGGTCCTGGCCTGGGCGACGGCGCGCCTGAGCTGCTGCGCCGAGTCGTTCAGCAACCGCGTGGAGCGCTCCAGCAAGCCCGGCAACTGTGCCTGGGTGGCGCGCGCAGGTGCTGGGCGGGGGCGCTCCACCGGCTGCCAGATACCGGCCTCGGCGGTTTCCTCGTAGCGGGCCAGCTCGCGCTGTTCCACCGGGTCGATCACCACCACCACGTCGCTGTCGGCCCCTGCCAGCCGACGCTGCTGGCCCACCACCACGCCGCGGTTGCGGGTGCGTATCAACGTGCGCGAGCGGCTGCCTGAGGCCGGTGGCGCCGAAGGTTGGCGTGGCAGGTCGCGAATCAGCCCGGCCAGTCGCTTCTGGGCAGCATCATGCAGGGCCTGCAGCACCTGCTGGTACTCCTCCACCTGTGCCGCCCCCTGCAAAACCGCGCTGGAGGCCTTGTACAGCTGGGTGCCCTGCAGTGCACTGGCATAGTGGCGCACACTGCTGTCGAGCATCTGCACCCGCTCCTGATCGGTGAACGCCCCGCCCATCTCGAGCTCCAGTTGCAAGCCCAATCGGGCAGACAACACCGTCTCGTAGATACCCTCGCCCCCGGCGTGCCCGCGGTCTGCCTGCAGCACCAACACCCCCAGCATGTTGATCTGGGACGAACGCCAGGCCTGGACTGACAGCTCTTCACCGCGCATCGCCTCGATCCTGCTTGCCTGGGCCGGGCCGCCGGGCAGGATCTGGCGCAGCTGCCCGGTCAGGCGATCGAGGGCCTGATAGCAGTCGATGATCTGCTCGGTCAGGGTCTTGGCCCCTTCGAGCAGCACCACCAGTTGCCGATAGGTGGGCGAAGTGCCTTCCAGCACCAGTTCGCGCAGACGGTCCTGACCCTGGCCGCCGCGAAGGTTGTTTATGCCGTCCTTGTTATGCATGAACAGGCTTCGCAAGGCGTACAGCAACTGCACGGTAATGCTGGACTCCTCGAACAGGTAGTTGCCCTGCTGGGCGCGAAAGTTTGCCAGGGTTTTAAGCTGGTTCAGTTGCGCATGGCTTTCCCGCGCCTTGGCCAGCCCCTGCCCGTGCCGTCGCAGGTCATCCACATAGCGCTGCAATCGCTCGGCCGAGGGCTGCGGCTCCTGTTTCACCACCTCGTCCAGATCGCGCTTGAGCTGCAAGGCGCTGGCCTGGCGCACCGGCTGGTAGTCGTCCAGTTCCTTCTGCAGAACCTCCACGCGAGCCTGGTTGGCCAGACGCAACTGCTGGATGCGCCGATTCAGCGGCATGCCGCCACGCAAGCGCAAGCCCAGGTCGAATTGCCAGCTGCCATCGGCGGCGTGCCGCAGCCAGGGCCCGGGAGGCTGTTGCGCGTCGCGGATTCGCAGGCCGGCATCCTCCTCCACCACGGGGTAGACCTGCCCGCTGACACCCACCCACAGACGGTCCTCATGCAGGTACAACCCCTGCCAGGGCCCGTGGCTGATCGGTGCTCCCAGCCCCTCGCGGCCCTGCACGCGCTGCAGGGGCACCAGCCGCGCGCGCTGTTCGCCGTTCAGTCGGTCCGCCGCCGCTGCCCAGCTGAAATCCAGGCTGTCCAGCGCCTGGCCCGAGGGCGAAGCAAGGGCATGGCCGAACTCGGGCTCCAGCACCTGGGCCAGCGGCGACTCGCCCCTCTGCGCAGGGGTTGAGAGCTTGAGCCGGGTGGTGTCGGTCCTGCTCGCCAGCAACGTCAGCGCCAGGTTGAACAACCATCCCGCCAGCTGCCCGTCACCCTCGCTCTGGTGTTGCTGCAAGGTATCGCGCAGGCCTGCCGTCAGTTGCACCAGCCAGCCGGCCACCGCAACCGGGCCATTGCACAGTGGCAACAGCGTGTTGAACATCAGCCAGCCCAGTTCGGCATAGGCCGCCCAGCGCTGTTCGCTGGATGACTGCGAGCCGGCCCGGGCACGGGCCACCAGTTCCTGGGCGCAGCTACGGTACAGATGCACCAGCGGGTCGCCGTCGATCAGCGCGTCGCTGAACGACGCCGGGGCCGGCACCTGAAGGGGAGCGAAGTCCGAGCCGGGCAGAAAGCGCACCGTATGCGGCTGCTCCAGCCCGCCACGCGCGTACACCGGCTGTGCCTTGGCAGGCAGCCGCGCCAGCAGATCGTCGTGCAGCGCGCCGGGCTCGCACAACCGCTCGAACAGGGCCTGGCGCGAGCTGAACTCCTGCAGCGGCTCGCGGTGCAGTGGGCGATACAGCAGGCACGGCCCCTGGCGCGGGTCGCGACCCTCGACCAGGTACGCATTGAGCGCGACATCAGGGTGTGCACCCGCCTCGCGCAACAGGCCCAACGGACGCAGCACCGCGTCGGTTTCCTCGCCACGGCACAGTGCCGTGACACGCCGGGCACTCAGTGCACTGACCCCTTCGCGTTGACGCAGGCAATACTCCAGCACCAGCATCGGCAGTTGTTCGCGCAACTGATCGACGAACAGCTGCTGGCGACTGGCCGACTGCACAGGGTCATCCAGCAGGCTGTGCTGCAACAGGTCCGGGTAGGTCTGGCCCACGTCCAGGCGGGTGACCTGGGCCTTGATGAATGCAAGATCCAGCCATGTCGGCAGCACTGCGCCGCTGCGGCTGCGCAAGGTGACGCTGCCTGCCCTGAGCAGCCCCAGGTTGCCCACCGCCAGTTGGGCCAGGTTCAGCGTCACCTCGCGAATGCTGCCCGCCGGGGCAAAATCCCCCCCACTGCCGCCGGCGCCGGCAATCACCTGGCGGTTGACCAGCTCGACATCCTCCAGCTCGGCACGGGTAAATCCCGGGTGCCCGGCATGCACCGCCGCCTGCCACTGGGCCCAGGCGTACTCCGGCATGCCCGGCAGGTCATGCAGGAACGACTGCCCGCCACTGCGCTGCTGCGCCCGCGCCAGGCGCACCAGCATCTCGGTGTACTGCAGGCGCGGCGCCTCGTCAGCGTCGCGCAACCACGTCGGCAACAGCCCGCGCAGGCTGGCCAGGGTCTGGCGCTCGCTCACATCGCACACCTGCACCAGCGAGGTGGCTTCGTCCAGGCGCGCGACCAGCGTCTGCACCGGGTCGACCTGCGAATCGAGAGGTGCTGCGGCGATGGCATCGATCAGGCGCAATTGCTGTTCGAACAACAACCGCGCCTGGGCCTGGAAAATCGACAGTTCGGTCTGGTACAGGTTGAGCTTGAAGGTGCCCGAAGCCTGCGCGCCCCAGCCCCTGGCCAATGCCTCCAGCAGTGCCTGGCGCGAATCGAAGCGATACAGCCCACCCGCCAGGGTGTAGAGCACCACGACAGTGCGCAACTGGCCGAGCACCTGGCGCTCGATCAGCACCGCGCTGGCCAGTTCAGGGTCCAGCCCGCCACCGGGTTCGGCATCCAGGCACAGCAGCGACACGCGTACATCCGCGCCGTTGCCGAACTGCGCGCGCTGCGTCGCCCGTGGATAGATGCCGACCATCGTCGCCGTGGCCAGCTCCAGCCCGTCCAGCACGCCAGCCCCTCGGGCCAGTTCGCAGGCGCTGGAAAAACGGCTTTTGAGGTAATCGGCCAGCCAGTCCCAGCGCGCGGTCTGGCCCGGCTCGGCCTGGCCCCAGTAACAGCTGAGCACACGCTTGTATTCATCGAGCAGCAACGGCCCGCATTCATTGAGCAGGGTTTCGACCGCGTGCAGGTCGACATCGGCGGCCTGCGGATACTCGGCGCCGCGCTGCAGGGTGAGGTAGTCCAGCCCGCTGGCCAGGTTGAGGCAGGTGCGTTCGCAATAGCGCCGTATCAGGGCATCGGCCAGCGAATCGAGCCGCGCGCCCTGCCCCGGCCGCCCCCTGACCAGGGTCAAGGCCGATGGCGCCGGGCCCTTGATCCCGCGCACCTGCCATTGCTGCGCGCACACCTGCGCAGCCACGGCGTGCAACGAGGGCCGGGTGACCATCTGGCGGCCGATGGGGCCGCACAGCGAAGCGTGTGTGGCCAACTGCCCGAAAAGCGTATCTGCTGCATCCATGATGCGACTTCCTTGTGAGTAAAGAAGCCGCAGTACAGCGTCACGCCCTGCCGGGCAGGTGGTAGATGTTGCTCAGCGGTCCTTGAACTGGGCCTCGCGCTTGGCGATGAACGCCGCCATGCCTTCCTTCTGGTCTTCGGTGGCAAACGCGGCATGGAACACCCGGCGCTCGAAACGCACGCCTTCGGACAGGCTCACCTCGAAAGCACGGTTGATGCTCTCCTTGACCATCATCGCCACCGGCACCGACTTGCTGGCGATCTGTGCCGCCACCTTGAGGGCCTCCTCGAGCAGCTGCTCCTTGGGCACGATACGCGCCACCACGCCGGCACGCTCGGCCTCCTCGGCCCCCATCATGCGCCCGCTCAGGCACAGCTCCATGGCCTTGGCCTTGCCCACCGCGCGGGTCAGGCGCTGGGTGCCGCCCATGCCCGGCAACACGCCCAGGTTGATTTCAGGCTGACCGAACTTGGCATTGTCGGCGGCCAGGATGAAGTCGCACATCAGTGCCAGCTCGCAGCCACCGCCCAGGGCGAAGCCGGACACCGCGGCGATGATCGGCTTGCGGCGGTTGGCGATGCGGTCGCTGTCGCTGAACAGGTCGTCGATGTAGATCTGCGGGTAGCTCAGCTCGGCCATTTCCTTGATATCGGCACCGGCGGCGAAGGCTTTCTCCGAACCGGTCAGCACCACGCAGCCGATGTTCGGGTCGGCTTCGAGCTGGTCCAGCGCCTGGTTCAGCTCGCGCACGATCTGCGCGTTGAGGGCGTTGAGCGCCTGGGGGCGGTTGAGGGTGATCAGGCCGACCTTGCCACGGATGTCCAACAGAATGGTTTCGAAACTCATGCAAGCTGCTCCCTTCAAAGATTGCGCGCAATGACCATGCGCTGAATGTCGCTGGTGCCTTCGTAGATCTGGCAAACCCGCACGTCACGGTAGATCCGCTCCAGCGGGAAGTCGCTCAGATAGCCATAACCGCCCAGGGTCTGCAAGGCATCGGAACAGACCTTTTCGGCCATTTCCGAAGCAAACAGCTTGGCCATCGAGGCCTCCACCAGCGCCGGGCGCCCGGCATCACGCAAGGCGGCGGCATGATGCACCATCTGCCGGGCCACGGCGATGCGCGTGGCCATGTCGGCCAGGCGAAACGCCACCGCCTGGTGTTCGATCAGGGGCTTGCCGAAGCTCTCGCGTTCGCGCGCATAGTCACGTGCCACCTCGAACGCGGCCCGCGCCATGCCCACCGATTGCGCGGCAATACCGATGCGCCCGCCTTCCAGGTTGGCCAGGGCGATCCGGTACCCCTCGCCCTCCTCGCCCAGGCGATTGGCCAGCGGCACACGCACGTTCTCGAAGACGATCTGGCAGGTATCGGAGGCATGCTGGCCGAGCTTGTCCTCCACCCGCGCCACCTGGTAGCCAGGCGAGTCGGTGGGCACGATAAAGGCACTGATGCCGCGCTTGCCGGCTGCCGGGTCGGTCACCGCGAACACGATCACCACGCCGGCATTCTGCCCCGAGGTGATGAACTGCTTGCAGCCGTTGAGCACATAGTGATCGCCCTCGAGGCGCGCACGGGTTTTCAGGCTGCTGGCATCGGAGCCCGCCTGGGGCTCGGTCAGGGCAAAGGCACCGAGCATCGCGCCCGTGGCCAGCGGCGTCAGAAACTGCTGCTTCTGCTGCTCGCTGCCGAACTTGAGGATCGGCACGCAGCCCACCGAGTTGTGCACGCTCATGATGGTCGAGCAGGCACCATCGCCGGCGGCGATTTCCTCCAGGGCCATGGCGTAGGCGACATAGCCGGTGTCGCTGCCGCCCCACTGCTCCGGCACCAGCATGCCGAACAGGCCCAGCTCGGCCATCTGCTCGATAGCCTCCCGTGGGAAGCGGTGCTCGCGGTCCCACTGCTCGGCAAAGGGCCGCAGGCGCTCCTGGGCAAACTGGCGAACGGCGTCGCTGATCTGCTGTTGTTCATCGTTGACTAGCATGGTGCACCTCAGTCCAGACACTCGACAGCCATGGCCGTGGCTTCGCCACCGCCGATGCAGATGGCCGCGATGCCGCGGCGCAGGCCCTTCTGGCGCAGCGCGGCAAGCAGGGTCACCAGAATACGCGCGCCCGATGCGCCGATGGGGTGGCCCAGGGCGCAGGCGCCGCCGTGGATGTTGACCTTGTCGTGGGGCAGGTCCAGCTGCTTCATCGCCGCCAGGGTGACCACCGCGAACGCCTCGTTGATTTCGAACAGGTCGACCTCGGCCAGGCTCCAGCCGGTGCGCTTGAGCAGCGCATCGATGGCGCCGATCGGCGCGGTGGGGAACAGTGCAGGCTCGTCGGCGAACGCCGCATGCCCGTGGATCACCGCCAGTGGCTTGAGGCCGCGCTGCTCGGCCTGGGACCTGCGCATCAGCACCAGCGCCGCCGCACCGTCGGAAATCGAGCTGGAGTTGGCTGCCGTGACCGTACCGCCTTCGCGAAACGCCGGCCTGAGCTGCGCGATCTTGTCCAGGCGGGCCTTGGGCGGCTGTTCGTCGTGGCTGACCAGGCGGGTCTGCCTGCCCTCGGTCACCTCCACCGGCACGATCTCGGCGGCAAAGCTGCCGTTCTCGATCGCCTGTTGCGCACGGGTCAGCGAGGCAATCGCAAAGTCGTCCTGAGCCTGGCGGCTGAAGCCCTGGGCCTGGGCGCAGTCCTCGGCAAAGGTGCCCATCAGGCGACCCTTGTCGTAGGCATCTTCCAGACCGTCGAAAAACATGTGGTCGATGACCTTGCCGTGCCCCATGCGGTAGCCGCTGCGCGCCTTGTCCAACAGGTACGGGGCGTTGGACATGCTCTCCATGCCGCCGGCCACCACCACCTCGGCGGTACCGGCCAGCAGCAGGTCATGGGCCATGATCGCGGCTTGCATGCCCGAGCCGCACATCTTGTTCAGGGTGGTGCAGGTGGTGCCCTTGTCCAGGCCGGCCCCCAGGGCCGCCTGGCGTGCCGGGGCCTGGCCGAGACCGGCCGGCAGCACGCAGCCGAACAGCACCTGGTCGACGCTGTCGGCAGCCACGCCCGCACGCTCGACGGCTGCGCGAATGGCGGCAGCGCCCAGTTGCGGTGCAGTCAGGCTTTTGAGATCGCCCTGCAGGCCGCCCATGGGCGTGCGCACGGCGCTGACGATTACGATGGGATCATGGGACATGCTCATGCGGTTCTCCTGAATTACTTGGCAGCCATGCGCAAGGCACCGTCGAGGCGGATCACCTCGCCGTTGAGCATGCTGTTTTCAATGATGTGACGCGCCAGCGCCGCGTACTCCTGCGGGCGGCCCAGACGCGGCGGGAACGGCACGCCGGCCGCCAGCGAGTCGCGTACTTCCTGGGTCATGCCGGCCATCATCGGGGTTTCGAAGATGCCCGGCGCGATGGTCATCACGCGGATACCGAAGCGCGCCAGTTCGCGGGCGGCCGGCAGGGTCAGGCTGGCAATCGCGCCCTTGGAGGCAGCGTAGGCCGCCTGGCCGATCTGCCCGTCATAGGCGGCGATGGAGGCGGTACTGATGATCACCCCGCGCTCGCCGTCGGCGTCGGCACCGCCTTCGGCCATGGCCGCTGCCACCAGGCGCAGCAGGTTGAAGCTGCCGATCAGGTTGACGTTGATCACCCGGCTGAAGCTGTCCAGGCCGTGCGGCCCCTGCCTGCCCAGGACCTTCTCGGCGCCGACGATGCCGGCACAGTTGACCAGCCCGTGGAGGCTGCCAAAGGCGCTGACGGCCGCGTCCACGGCGGCCTTGGCCGGGGCCTCCTGACTGATGTCGGCCACGGCGAAACGGGCCTTGTCACCCAGGGCTTGCGCCTTGGCTGCAACGGCCTCGGCGTTAAGGTCCACCAGCATCACCTGGGCACCGGCGCCGATCAGCATCTCGGCGGTGGCGGCGCCCAGCCCGGAGGCGGCGCCGCTGACGATGAAGTTCTTGTTGGCAATTTGCATAAGGGGTCCTCAGGCGCTGGCGACGGGCGCCGGCGCGGTGTGTTGTTTGGCTATTTCCTGATTGCGCAGGATGAAACGCTGCAGCTTGCCGCTCGGGGTCTTGGGCAGCTCGCCGACAAATTCGATTTCGCGCGGGTAGGCATGTGCATAAAGGCGCTGGCGCACATGCTGGCGCAGGTTTTCGGCCAGCTCCGGCGTGCCCTCCACGCCGCTGGCCAGCACCACGAACGCCTTGATCAGTTCGGTGCGCTCCGGGTCCGGCTTGCCGACCACGGCGGCCTCGATCACCGCCGGGTGCTCGATCAGCGCGCTTTCCACATCGAACGGCCCGACCCGATACCCGGAGGTGGTGATCACGTCGTCGCTGCGCCCGACAAAGCTGATGCTGCCGTCCTGGTTCAGCTCCACCGTGTCGCCGCTGAGGTAGTACTTGCCGACGAAGGCCTTGGTCTGGACCCCGTGGTAGCCACCGAACCAGCACAGCGGTGACTGCTCGCGGTCCACCGCGAGGATGCCGGGCTGGCCGGGCGGCAGTTCGTGCTGCTGTTCATCAAGCACAACGATGCGATGACCCGGGATGGCAAAGCCGGCCGAGCCCAGGTGCACCGGGTGACGCAGGCCGTGGTGGTTGCACAGCACCATGCCCAGTTCGGTCTGGCCATAGTGATCGTGGATGGGCACCTGCAGGTGTTCGGCGAACCAGCGGATCACCTCCGGGTTGAGCGGTTCGCCGGCGCTGCTGACCACCCGCAGGCGGCCCTTGATCGGCTCGGCGAAGGCCTGGCCGGCAGCGATCAGCATGCGATAGGCCGTGGGCGACCCGGCCAGGTTGGTGATGGCGTACTTGTCGATCACCCGGCAGGTACTTTCGACACTGAACGGGCCGTCGAAGAAGGTGGTGGCCTGGCCCAGCGCCAGCGGCCCGGTGACGGCGTAGTACAGGCCGTAGGCCCAGCCGGGGTCGGCCAGGTTCCAGAAGTTGTCTTCGGGGCGCAGGTCGATGGCGTCGCGCATGTAGCCCTGAAACGCCACGATGGCCCGCAACGGCACCTCCAGCGGCTTGGCCGGGCCGGTGGTGCCGGAGGTGAACATCAGCAGGAAGGGGGCCTCCCCGGACAACAGCACAGGCGCGCAGTCGGCGCTGGCAGCGTCGAGGGCAGTGTGAAAATCCAGGTCGCCGCTGCCGGCCTGGGCATCGACGGTAATGATCCGCGCACAGCCCTCGACCTCGTCGAGCTTCGGGCGGTTGGTGCGGTCGGTGACCACCACGCGGGCGCCGGAACTGTGCAGGCGGTGCTCGATGGCCTTGGGCCCGAAGGCAGTGAACAGGGGCTGGTAGACCGCCCCCAGTCGCCAGGTGGCGAGCACCGTGACCAGCAGCTCGACGGTGCGCGGCAGCAGCCCCGCCACCCGGTCGCCCGGCCCCACGCCTTGCGCCTTGAGCACATTGGCCAGGCGTGCGGCGCGCTGCTGCAGGTCGGCAAAGGTGTACTGCGCGCAGGCCCCGTCGTGGCGCTCCCAGTACAAGGCCACGCCGCCCTCGGCGGCGTGCCGGTCGCAACACTCGACGCAGGCGTTGAGCGCACCCAGGTTGCCCGCCAGCACGGCATCGGCAGTGTGCAGGTAATCGAAAGCACGCTGCGCGTCGTGGTAATCACGCATTGCCAGACTCCTCGTTTCTTATTGTTGGAATAGAACGAATGATCTGACGATAGTCGCGCCACCAGCGCGCAGCGACAATGGCCAAAGCTGTCAATCTGGATGACTGGTTTGGCCACTGCCTGCACAGCCCCCGGGGCTAGCCCGCAGGCGGCGCGGCAGCCTCCAGCGCCGCCTGGGTCAGGCGCAATGCCAGCGCCTGCACTGCCGCCTCGCGTTCGCTGCGCAATGCGTTCATTCGCGTCAGGTACACCCCTTCCTGCAGCGTGCCCTGTTGCGCGGCCAGCACCTCGAGTCGATCCCAGAACGGTTGTTCGACCTGCTCGAACTCGCCTTCGTGAGCCTGGCGCAGGTAGGCCAGCCAGAAATCCCGGCCGCTGATGAACGTTGCCAGCTGGTCGGTCTGCTCGGCAGCCAGCACGACCCGCTGGGCCTCGTGTATCTGTGCCGGGGCCACGGCGGCCACTTCGGCGAACTGCATGTTGCGCGGTTGCCCGGGCAGGTCCAGTGCAGCGGCCAGACGGGTGCGATAGGCCAGGCTCACCTCGACCTCGTCCACCCCACGCGCCTCCTGCGTCCTGGCCTGGATGTCGGCACGCGCGAACTGTTCGACCTGTTCAAGACGAAACAGACGCCGCGCAAAGGCGAGCAACGCTTCGCCCTGCTGCTCGTTCGGGCTGTCTGCGCGCACGGTCTGAAACAGCAAATACCGCACTTCGAGCGCACTGTAGGTGGACGACACGCTGTCCACGCACGTGGTCGGGCTGGCCGCCAGCTCGAACAGTTCCTCGCGCAGCGCCGTGTGCTGCGCCATCGCCTCGAGCATGCGCCACACGCGCTGGTCCAGTTCGGCCCGGGTATGCTGGAAATCCGCCGACCCGGTCAGTTCGGTCAGCAACTGGAAGAAGTCTGCGGCGCCAGGCTCTGCAATCAGGCTGTCCCAGTAACGGCTGCGCACATCCAGCTGCGCCTCGTTCGCCAGCTCCAGCCACAGTGCGCGGGCTTGCGCAGTCGTTTCAGCACGTACCATGACACCGGCCGCAGCCTCCACCACGGGCAGCAACTGCTGCAGATCGTTGATGCGGTCCCAGGTGGCCTGCGGCAGGGGGTTACGCTGGAGCAGGTAGATGTTCAGCGACTCGGGCACGAAGAACGTCTCCGGCAACTGGGTGATGAGGTTGTCGCGCAAGTCGACCACATCCAGAAACGGACATTCGAGCAACCCGGTCGGGAACAGCTGCAGGCGCGTACTGCGCAACCACACGTGGCGCAAGTTGTACATGCCGGCCATGTTCGGCAGGATCTCGATGGGATTGTTGTCCAGGTTCAGCACTTCAAGCCGATGCAGGGACGCAAGGGTATTGACCCCGGTGTTGCGCAGGTTGATCTGGTTGAGGTTCAGGTTCACCTCACGCAACCAGTTCATGCCGTTCAAGGCAGGCGGTATGCGCCCGAAGCGGTTGTTGGCCAGGTTGAGCCAGCGCACGCCGACAAAGCGTTGCAGGAAGCTGTTCGACAGCTCGGTCAGGCCCATGCCCACCAGGCTCAGGTCTATCACGTGGGAAAAATCGATACCGGCCCCCAGCGGCGGCAGATGCCCCACCGGCATCGCCACCAGGTTCAGGCGATAGCCGATCAGCGTGCCACCCCCATTGGTCACGCGATCGGTCTGTCGTCGCCAGCACCGGCGCAGCTCATCGGCCACCAGGCGTCGCCACTCGCGGGACTGGCCAAAGACCTCCCGACACCACAGCTGCAGGCTCGCATCGAGGCGCTGGTACTGGTCCAGCAGGCGCATCAGTGCCGTCATCGGTTCAACCGAGCCCCCCTGCAGTTCGGTCAGAAGCACATCGATCTGGAGTTGGTCATAGCCCGGGAACAGTACACGCACCACACTGACCAGGGACCGTCGTGTCGCACTGCCCCGGCCACTGAGCGGATACCCGATGCGACCGTCGGGCAAGCGCTGGGGCGGGCTGAAGCGCCCGGCCGAGCGCGCCTGCCCGATCAGTTGCGCGGCCTCGGAGGGATTGGCCAGGGCCCGCGCAGCCAGGGCCTCGCGCATTTGTGCCGCGCTGTCATGACGCGTCCAGCCCAGGGCGCGACGCTGCTCGCGCGTCAGGCAGCAGGCAATCGCCTCGAACAGCCCCTGGGGCGCCGGGATCTCGTCGTCGAGCTCGTAGCCTTCAGTGTCGTACACCGAAAACTGCCCGTCGCGACGCACCAGCACGCGGGTCTGGCGGGTATCGCTGAGTGACAACTGGCGCTCGATCACCCGCCCGCTGGACGAACCTTCGCGCAGCTCCAGGTTCAGCCCGTCGGGCCAGGCCGGCATGCGTCGCAGCAAGCCGAAGGCCAGGCCCACGCTGTCGTCACTGTGCACGTTCTGCAGGCACAACCCTTCCAGCGCCCTGCTCAATCGCGCCTCACGCAAGGTGTGGCGTGCCTGCTCGGCGACCGCCAGCGGAATGCGGCGAGTCTGATCCATCATCTGGCGCTGCGTGGCATCGGCCTGCTCTGCCAGCGCCTGGGCATAGCGTCGCGCCAGCCCGGGGAAGTCACGTTGCAACAGGCTCACACGGCTATCGGCAGCGGTCAGCGTGGCCGCCTCAAGGTGCTCGAACAGTTCGAAGCGCAAGCGCGGCATCTGCTCCCAGATGTGATCGAGCTCCGAGTCCTGCCCCGCGTCTTCGACACCCTGCAGATGCTCCCTGCAGAAGGCATGGAGCACAGGGTCCAGGCCCTGGGCATCGGTTTGCCGGTGCAGGCGCTCGAAGAATGTCGAGATGCGCGTATCGATACCGAAGCGGACCAGGGTATCGCGCAGGCGAACCGGCATGCCCCGGTTCTCCACGTGCAGGCCGCGCAAACGCGCCTCGTCCATACCGGCAATCACCATGACCTGGTCGATCTGCGCATCGCTCAGCCCTTCGGCCAGCGGGCCCAGGCGCCGCACCAGCAGGGCATTGCCCGCCCACTGCAGCGCATGCTCGCCAGGCAGGCGCCAGGCGCCTTCGCCATTGGTTTCCAGGCCGGGCGAGTAGGCTTCGGCATGCTGCGGGTGCACCATAACCCAGCGCCCATCGCGCTGCTGAACCTGATAGGTCTGCCCTTCATGCCTGAGCCACAGCGCGCCTGCATCCTCATACAAGCCATCGCTGCGCGGCACCAGGGTTTCAGGCAAAGGGTGGGCATGACGGTAGCTTGCCAGGTCTTCGTTCCACAGCCTGTATTGGCCCGTGCTGCGCACTATCGGCATGAGGCCGTCGACGAAGGCCGAACGTTTGGCCACCGCCACCAGGCCCGCCACACCCGCCCCTGTTGCAACGCTGGCCAGCACGTTTTCGGCCACGCCGGTCAGATGCGCCAGGGCCTCCTTGCGCTGGCCCTTGCTCCAGTCGACGGCGCCCTCGTAGACCTCGCCCAGCAACTGCCCGACGCTACTGAGCAGCATGATCTGGCCAACCCCGGGGACGAACGAGGCCGCTATGCCGAGCAGGGTTTCACCTGCGGCCAGGTAGGCCTCGCGACGTGCTTCGGCCAGCGCATCGTCGACCCTGGCCGTAGGCACGGCAAGCACCGCTGCGTCGGCCTTGAGCCGGGCGATACGCCATTGCGCAAGGCTGGCGAACAACTCTCCGGCCAGCGGGTAATCGAGCAGTTCCAGGTCCGGGCGCGCCGCGTCTCGCTGCGCCTGCCACGCCGCGCCGAAAGCTGCACGCTCCTGCAGGCTGATCAGGCTCTGGAAGTAGCTCAGGTAATCAGCCGATTTCAAGGCCAGGCCCAGATCGGTTGCACAGGCATACCAGGTCGGATACTGACGCAGCGGGCGCTGCGGATCGCCAGGCAGAAACACCACCACCTGGCGCACCAGGCCGGCCTCGGTCCAGCGTATCGCCCCCTCCAGGGGTTCGCCACGGGCCAGAAAGGCGACCGCGCCCTGTACCTGCTGCCCCAGCACCTCGATGCTGCGCACCCTTACCGGGTGCTCGGCGTATGTCACCTGGCTCGCCCCGTCGACCACCTGGCGCAGCATGCGGTAGGCCACCTCGTCGATGTCCTTTTTCAGGTAGCCGACCTGGGCGGCCACATCCAGCTGATCGCGCTGTTCGCGGGCCAGCAGCGCATGGCGCTGGCGCTTGAGTGCGTCATCCGGCGGGTCGAGCACACTGTCCAGATGAGCCTGATACTTCTGGCCCAGGTCCAGCGTGCGGCACAGGCCGGCAAACCGCTCGGGCGCGACGCCCAGTGCCTGACCCGCAGACACGATCGCCGTGCCGCGAAAGAATCCCCAGTAGCCGCCGGCAGTCTCGCTGAAGTTCTGCAGGGCACGCTGCAACAGCGGGCTCTGGATCTCGATCGCCTCCAGATAAGGCATGGGCGTGACCGAAAGCCCCGGGCGGTACTGACGCAGGCGCACTTCCTTCCAGTGCGCCGCACGCGTGTCCAGTTGCAGCCCCAGGGTGTCGCGCAAGGCCTTGTCCAGCAGGGGCGCAGCGAACACGTCGGGCGACTGCAGGAGCTGGAACAACTCGGTCAACGCTTCAAGCGACGCCTGATGCCGGATCAATGCAGCGCTCACTGCGCGCGCCTGGTCCCTGGATGCCGTGCGCAGCCAACCCGGCAGGCGTTCGGAGATGAATTGATCGAGAATGGTGGGATCGTCTGTGGTGCCGGTGGTTTTGCGGGTGCTCGAGGTCGGGCTCATGGCGCCTGCTCCATCAAGGGGTGGGCACCCAGACTAGGAACAGCCCCGCCGGCAAGGGAGCGGGAAGGCTTGCCTCGCGGCCTCAGCCCGAACCCAGCACGAGGCTGCGGTAATGCCCGGGGTTGCACCCCGACCACTTGCGAAAGGCCTTGTAGAACGAACTGGTGTCGGCAAACCCCAGGCGTTCGGCGATCTCCACGTAGCTGACCTGCGCATCGGCCAGCCAGCCGATGGCCAGCTCGCGGCGCACGCTGTCCTTGAGGGCCTGGTAGGTCTGGCCCTGCTCGGCCAGGCGTCGGCGCAGGGTGGAGGCCGACAGGCACAGCTGCTGGGCCAGTGCCTCGGCATCCGGCCACTGGCTGGCGGGCAACTGGCGCAGGTCGTCGCGGATACGCCGCGCCAGGCTGGTGGGGTCGCGGTACTTCACCAGAATGTTGGCCGGCGCCTCGGCCAGAAAACGCTGCAGCTCTTCGGGTGTGCGCCTGAGCGGCAGGTCCAGGCAATCGGCAGCGAAAATCAGCCGCGTGCGTGGGCGCTCGAACTGCAGGTTCTGTGAAAACATCACCCGGTAGTCATCGCAGTAGTCCGGCTCGGCGCAGCGCAATTCGATGGCCAGAATCGGAATGCGCCGACCCGCCAGCCAGCAGGCCACACCATGCACGATCATCCAGAAGGTGAAATAGGTGAAGGGTCGGCGCGGCGCCTCGGCGGGTTCGCCGATCACGATTTCAGCCAGGCTTTGCTGGCGCACCAGCACCGGGTGCAGGTGCTCGAGCATCAGCGACAGAAACCCCAGCGCGCACTCCAGCCCCGCGCCCAGGGTCGGCTGGGCCATGGACGAGCGGCAGATGAACGCCAGGCTGCCGCTGCGCAGCCCGCGCGGGTCCATGCAGAAGAACTCGTCGTTGCAGCGACGCGCCAGCAGCCGCCACAGCCGGGCATAGGCACTGGCCGGCACGCGGGCCTGGGGCTGCTCCAGTTGCTGCGGGTCGATCCCCACCCGCTGCAGCAACGCCGCAGCCGCCGCGCCGGGTGCGCTGCTTTGCAACAGGGCCTCGCGCACCAGTTGCATGGAGATGGTGTCTTTCTCCTTCATCGACCCTCACTCGTGTTGCAGGTGGTGTGTGCCGGCCATCTTAGGGGGCCGACGGCAAAACGCCAACGCCGTGTCATGCCGGTGACGCCGGGCCGAGAAAGGCCTGGATCAGGCGCAACTCGCGGCGCCGCTCCAGGCAACCGAGCATGTGCTGGTTGACCAGCCCTGGCCCCTCTATGGGCCGGGCCACCACCCGCGGATCGTGGCTGGTCTCCATCGAAGAGACGATACCCAGCCCCAGCTGCGCGGCCACCGCCTCGGTCACCGCTTCGCGGCTGTCGAGCTCCAGCAGCACCCGTGGCTGCACCCCGGCCCGGGCACAGGCCTGGTCGAAGGTGCGCCGGGTGATCGAGCCGGGTTCGCGCAGCACCATGATCTGCTGGTCCAGTTCGGCAAGGGGCAACTCGGGGCGGCTGGCCCAGCGATGGCCGGCCGGCAGCAAGGCACAGATACGCGACGGGCCCAGGGCCTGCAGGTGCAGGCCCTTGCGCGGTTCGACCTCGGTCAGCACGGCCACGTCGGCATGCTCGGACAGCAGCGCCGCCAGGGTTTCCTGGGCATTGCCCAGGCGCAGGTTGACCGTGATGCCGGGGTAGCGCACGCGCAGTTGGGCCAGCATCGGCATGACCTGGTGTGGCCCGTCGGCGGCAACTTCCAGGCGCCCGGTAAGCAACTGGCGGTTGGCTTCGAGCATCACCTGCGCCTCCTCGGCCAGGCCGAACATCGCGCGGGTGATGGCGGCCAGGCGGGTGCCCTCCTCGGTCAGCTCCACACGCCGCGCAGTGCGCCGCAGCAGGGTGATCTGGTAATGCTCCTCGAGTGCCTTGATGTGCCCGGTGACCGCTGGCTGGCTGATGAACAGGCGCGCGGCAGCGCGAGTAAAGCTGCCCTCGCGGGCCACCGCATCGAAAGCGCGAAGCTGGAACAGGTTCATATCTATCGGCCTGACTTATGGTTGGCATAACGACAAACAATTTGATTGATGAAGCGCGCAATTGCAACGTAGGCACCGTAGTTTCAGCCCACCGCTTGCGAGGAGCATCGCCATGACCCACACCCCCGTCCTGCTGACGCCGGGCCCCCTGACCACCTCGGCACGCACGCGGCAGGCGATGATGCTCGACTGGGGCTCATGGGACCGCGAATTCAACACCTTGACCGCCAACCTATGCCAGCAGTTGCTGAGCATCGTCAATGGCCACGCCAGCCACCACTGCGTGCCCCTGCAAGGCAGCGGCACCTTCGCCGTGGAGGCGGCCATCGGCACGCTGGTGCCCCGTGACGGCAAGGTGCTGGTGCTGGTCAACGGCGCCTATGGCCAGCGCCTGGCCAGGATCTGCCAGGTGCTGGGCCGCGCATTCACCACCTTCGAGACCGCCGAAGACCAGCCCACCACCGCCGCCGATGTCCAACGCCTGATCCGCGCCGATGCCAGCATTACCCACGTGGCGCTGATTCACTGCGAAACCAGTACCGGCATCCTCAACCCGCTGGCGCAGATCGCCCAGGTCGTCGCCGAGCACGGCAAGCGCCTGATCATCGACGCCATGAGCTCGTTCGGCGCCCTGCCGATCGACGCGGCCCAGGTGCCTTTCGACGCCCTGATCGCGGCGTCCGGCAAGTGCCTCGAAGGCGTACCGGGCATGGGCTTCGTGTTCACCGACAAGGCCGCACTGGCTGGCGCCGAGGGCAACTCGCCGTCGCTGGCCTTGGACCTGCATGACCAGCATGCCTACATGGCCCGCACCGGCCAGTGGCGCTTCACCCCGCCCACCCACGTGGTGGCGGCGCTGCACGAGGCGCTGCTGCAGTACCACGAGCAAGGCGGCCTGGCGGCGCGCCACCAGCGCTATGCAAGCAACTGCAAGACCCTGCTCGACGGCATGGCGGCCATCGGCTTGCGCAGCTTTCTGCCCGCCGCCATCCAGGCCCCGATCATCGTCACCTTCCACGCCCCGCGTGACCCGCGCTACCAGTTCGCGGACTTCTACGAACGGGTCAAGGCCAAGGGGTTCATCCTCTATCCCGGCAAGCTGACCCAGGTCGAGACATTCCGCGTGGGCTGCATCGGCTGCGTCGGCCCCCACGAGATGCGCGCCGCGGTCCAGGCCGTGGCCGATGCGCTGCGGGAAATGGAAGTGCTGCACATCTGATTCCGTTTTATCCCCCTTTTCTGCGGTATACCGAACAAGGAACGCAATGATGAACTACAGCAACCCCACAAAACTGCAAGCGGCCATTCTCGACTGGGCCGGAACCGTGGTCGACTTTGGCTCGTTCGCCCCCACGCAGATCTTCGTCGAGGCCTTTGCCGAATTCGATGTACAGGTGTCCATCGAGGAGGCCCGCGGCCCCATGGGCATGGGCAAGTGGGACCATATCCGCACGCTGTGCGACCAGCCGCAGATTGCCGAGCGCTATCGCGCGGTGTTCGGCCGCGTGCCGAGCGATGATGACGTGACGGCGCTCTACAACCGCTTCATGCCGCTGCAGATCGAAAAGATCGCCACCCATTCGGCGCTGATCCCCGGCGCACTGCAGACCATCAGCGCCCTGCGCCGGCAGGGCCTGAAGATCGGTTCGTGCTCCGGCTATCCGAAGGTGGTGATGGACAAGGTAGTGGAACTGGCTGGGCACAATGGCTATGTGGCCGACCATGTGGTGGCCACCGACCAGACCCCCAACGGTCGCCCGTGGCCGGCCCAGGCGCTGGCCAACGTGATTGCGCTGGGTATCGACGATGTGGCGGCGTGCGTGAAGGTGGACGACACCGTACCGGGCATTCTGGAAGGGCGTCGTGCCGGCATGTGGACCGTGGCGCTGGTGTGCTCGGGCAACGCGCTGGGGCTGACCCATGAAGGTTACCTGGCACTGGATGCCGAGCAACTGGCCAGCGAGCGTGCGCGCATTCATGCGCTGTTCGAAGGGTCACGCCCGCACTACCTGATCGACACCATCAATGACCTGCCGCAGGTGGTGGAGGATATCAATCGGCGTTTGGCGCAGGGTGAGATGCCGCAGGGGGTATAGACCGCGTTGGGCTTTCGCCGGCAAGTCCGGCTCCTGCAATCGGCAAGGCGGCTCCTGCAGGCCAGGAGCCGCCCTCGCCAGCCAAGGGCGCGCCTGGGCCCTATGCCAGGTGCCGCGCCACCCACGCCGCATAACTGTCGATGAAGCTCTGCAGAAACGGCCGGGTCTTCTCCGAAAGCTTGCCATGCTCGTCGAACAGCGTCGCCGCCCCACCCACATAGGCCTCTGGCTGCTGCATGCAGGGCACATCGAGAAACACCAGGGACTGGCGCAGGTGGTGGTTGGCACCAAAGCCCCCCACCGCCCCCGGCGACACACTGATCACCGCCCCCGGCTTCTTGCTGAACACACTCTGCCCATACGGGCGCGAGCCGACGTCGATGGCGTTCTTGAGCACTCCGGGCACCGAGCGGTTGTACTCGGGGGTCACGAACAGCACCGCGTCGCTGGCACGCACCTTGTCGCGAAAGGCCTTGTAGGCTGCCGGTGGGTCGGTGTCGATATCCTCGTTGTACAAAGCCAGCTCGCCAATTTCGACGATACCCAGCTTGAGGCTGGCCGGTGCCAGCTCTGCAAGCGCCCTGGCGACCTTGCGGTTGATCGACTCCTTGCGCAAGCTGCCTACCAACACCGCAACCGAATAGACCTGGCTCATGACCACGCTCCAACCTGATCGACATAGAGAAGTGGTAGTTATAGACGCTACGGCGCGGCCCACAGGTTTTTTTCCAGGGGGACTAAACTTCCCAGGCAAAACAGTGGTCTATGGCCCATAGAGAACATTTCAGAGGGCACACGCCAAATGACAGCAGTACTGGTCGGACAATTTCATGCTCGGGATGCTGAAGGACGCATCTACCCCGTTCATGAATTTCAGGAAGCCACCCTGCAGGCCGATGGAAGTGCCGACTCCTTGCCGATCACCAGCTATCGCCTGGCCATCGGCGATCGGGTCAACCACCTGGGCGAGGATCGCTTCGAGCTGGTACAGAGCGGCGTGGAGATCACCCGTATCCCCTGACGCACCGCGCGGCCCGAGCAATCCGGCCGCGCCCTTTGCTTCAGGCAAACAAAAAGGGCGACCCTTGCGGGTCGCCCTTTTTGTGTTACCGCCAGCAGGGGCGGTGATGTTTGGTAGGCACAATTGGATTCGAACCAACGACCCCCACCATGTCAAGGTGGTGCTCTAACCAACTGAGCTATGTGCCTGCTGCGGGGCGCATTCTACTCAGGTTCAAGCCCCCTCGTAAAGCGAAATGTACAAAAAAATCAGCAGCTTTGCCGCGCCCATGAAAATAGCCCAAACGAAAAAGGCGACCCTCTCGGATCGCCTTTTTCGTGTACCGCCAGCAGGGGCGGTGATGTTTGGTAGGCACAATTGGATTCGAACCAACGACCCCCACC
>NZ_PEFV01000001.1:280766-1726940 GCF_002939405.1 Pseudomonas sp. BRM28
GCGGCCGCGGCTACCAGCCTGGCCAAGAAGGTCTTCGGCGCCCTCTAGGGCCCTTCGCCGGCAGGAACAGCAGCGTCAACGCCGTGGCCACGATCAGCCCGCCCATGATCGCCACCGCNCAAACCCGTGAGCACATCCTGCTGTCCCGTCAGGTTGGCGTTCCGTACATCGTGGTCTTCCTGAACAAGGCTGACCTGGTAGACGACGCTGAGCTGCTGGAGCTGGTCGAGATGGAAGTTCGCGACCTGCTGTCCACCTATGATTTCCCAGGCGACGATACCCCGATCATCATTGGTTCGGCTCGTATGGCGCTGGAAGGCAAAGACGATAACGAAATGGGCACCACCGCTGTCAAGCGTCTGGTCGAAACCCTGGATAGCTACATTCCAGAGCCTGAGCGCGCTATCGACAAGCCGTTCCTGATGCCAATCGAAGACGTATTCTCGATCTCGGGTCGTGGTACCGTTGTTACCGGTCGTATCGAGCGTGGCATCGTCCGCGTTCAAGACGCCCTGGAAATCGTTGGTCTGCGTGACACCACCACCACCACCTGCACCGGTGTTGAGATGTTCCGCAAGCTGCTGGACGAAGGTCGTGCTGGCGAGAACTGCGGCGTGCTGCTGCGCGGCACCAAGCGTGACGACGTTGAGCGTGGCCAGGTTCTGGTCAAGCCGGGTTCGGTCAAACCGCACACCAAGTTCACCGCAGAAGTCTATGTTCTGAGCAAGGAAGAAGGCGGCCGTCACACTCCGTTCTTCAAAGGCTACCGTCCACAGTTCTACTTCCGTACTACTGACGTGACTGGTAACTGCGAGCTGCCAGAAGGCGTTGAAATGGTAATGCCAGGTGACAACATCCAGATGACTGTCACTCTGATCAAGACCATCGCGATGGAAGACGGTCTGCGCTTCGCTATCCGTGAGGGCGGTCGTACCGTCGGTGCGGGTGTAGTAGCAAAGGTTATTGAATAAGTAGTTGATTTCTCTCGATCAGGCCGGCATAATGGTCGGCCTGATAAGCTTTTAGGTCAGTAGCTCAATTGGCAGAGCGACGGTCTCCAAAACCGTAGGTTGGGGGTTCGATTCCCTCCTGACCTGCCAGATTCACCTTGTGTGTCTGGCTTTCTTTTCACAGGATCCTCCTAGATGACTCCCAAGTCTGAAGCCCAAGACTCTCGTTTTGATCTGCTCAAGTGGCTGGCTGTTGTCGCTTTGGTGGTGGTAGGCGTGGTCGGAAATCAATATTACTCCGCTTCGCCGATTCTGTATCGCGTTATTGCACTCCTCGCTCTTGCTGCTGTTGCTGGCTTTGTTGCCTTGCAGACTGCAAAGGGCAGGTCGTTCTTTGCGCTGGCAAAGGAAGCTCGCACCGAGATTCGTAAAGTCGTATGGCCAACCCGCCAAGAGACCATGCAGACCACCCTTATTGTGGTGGCTGTTGTCCTGGTCATGGCGCTGCTGTTGTGGGGGCTCGATTCCCTGCTCGGCTGGTTGATTTCCTTGATTGTTGGCTAAGGGTGTCCTGTGGCTAAGCGTTGGTATGTTGTGCATGCTTACTCGGGTTACGAGAAGCATGTGATGCGCTCGCTCATCGAGCGCGTAAAGCTGGCTGGCATGGAAGATGGCTTCGGCGAGATTCTGGTCCCCACTGAAGAAGTGGTTGAAATGCGCAATGGCCAGAAGCGCAAAAGCGAGCGTAAGTTCTTCCCGGGCTACGTGCTGGTTCAGATGGACATGAACGAAGGGACTTGGCACTTGGTCAAGGACACCCCTCGTGTCATGGGCTTCATTGGTGGTACCGCAGACAAGCCTGCACCCATCACCGATAAAGAAGCCGAGGCCATTCTGCGTCGCGTTGCCGATGGCAGCGACAAGCCGAAGCCGAAAACGCTGTTCGAGCCAGGTGAAGTGGTTCGTGTTGTAGACGGTCCGTTTGCTGATTTCAACGGCACGGTCGAAGAGGTTAACTACGAGAAGAGCCGGCTCCAGGTAGCGGTGCTCATCTTCGGTCGCTCTACTCCGGTGGAGCTTGAGTTCAGCCAGGTCGAAAAGGTCTAGCAGAACGACGCATCCCATACCCCGCAGCCCTATGTGCTGCGGGGTTTTGTCGTCACTGGGATAAAACGCAAGTAATCCGGGGAGCCTTCTGGCGCTTGTACCCGATATTGGAGTAGCTCATGGCTAAGAAGATTCAGGCTTACATCAAGCTGCAAGTAAAGGCCGGCCAGGCCAACCCAAGTCCACCCGTCGGCCCAGCACTGGGTCAACACGGTGTGAACATCATGGAATTCTGCAAGGCCTTCAACGCCCGTACCCAGGGTCAAGAAGCCGGCCTGCCGACTCCTGTGATCATCACTGTATACAGTGACCGTAGCTTCACTTTCGAAACCAAAAGCACCCCTGCTTCGGTTCTGCTGAAGAAAGCAGCTGGCCTGACCAGCGGTTCTGCGCGTCCGAACACCGTCAAAGTCGGTACTGTGACCCGTGCTCAGCTGGAAGAGATCGCAAAAACCAAAAATGCTGATCTGACCGCTGCTGACATGGAAGCGGCCGTGCGTACCATCGCCGGTTCCGCTCGCAGCATGGGCCTCAACGTGGAGGGTGTGTAATGGCTAAGCTGACCAAGCGCCAAAAGGCTATCGCTTCGAAAATCGAAGCGGGCAAAGTCTACAACTTCGAAGAAGCAGCAGTGCTGCTGGCCGAACTGTCTACCGTGAAGTTCAGCGAGTCCTTCGACGTAGCCGTTAACCTGGGCGTTGACCCACGTAAATCCGACCAGGTCGTTCGTAGCGCTACCGTGCTGCCACACGGCACTGGCAAGACCGTACGTGTTGCCGTGTTCACCCAGGGTCCAGCTGCCGAGGCCGCTCTGGCTGCCGGCGCTGACCGTGTAGGCATGGACGATCTGGCTGCCGAAATGAAAGGCGGCGACCTGAACTATGACGTCGTTATTGCCTCCCCGGACGCAATGCGTGTTGTAGGTCAGCTGGGTCAGGTTCTGGGTCCTCGCGGCCTGATGCCTAACCCTAAAGTTGGCACCGTAACTCCAGACGTAGCCACCGCGGTCAAAAACGCCAAGGCTGGTCAGGTTCGCTACCGTACCGACAAAAACGGCATCATCCACACTTCCGTTGGCAAGATCGGCTTTGAAGCCGTCAAGCTGAAGGAAAACGTTGAAGCCCTGATCGCTGATCTGAAGCGTATCAAGCCAGCTTCCTCGAAAGGTATCTACGTCAAGCGCGTTACCCTGAGCACCACCATGGGCCCAGGTCTGGTAATCGATCAAGGTTCCCTGAACGCGTAAGACCGCGATGGGCGCGAGCAATTGCGCCCGTCAGCAAAAATTGGGGTCCCTGCCTGGCGGGGGCTATCCAAGACCGTAGGCGGCGCAAGCCTTAAACCTCAAGCCTACGCAGATGGTGCCCCTGATTCCTTACCGAGTCAGACACCAAAACGACATTCGGCTTCGGCTGGATGAAACGGTAACAAGCAGGAGTTTTACCCGTGGCAATTAAACTCGAAGACAAGAAGGCCATCGTCGCTGAAGTCAACGAGGCTGCCAAAGTCGCTCTGTCCGCTGTCGTGGCTGATGCCCGTGGTGTGACTGTAGGCGCAATGACCGGACTCCGTAAAGAGGCTCGTGAAGCTGGCGTTTACGTACGTGTTGTACGTAACACCCTGCTCAAGCGCGCTGTTGCCGACACTGAATTCAGTGTCCTCAACGACGTGTTCACCGGCCCTACCCTGATCGCGTTCTCCAACGAACACCCGGGCGCTGCTGCTCGTCTGTTCGCTGAGTTCGCCAAGGGTCAGAGCAAGTTCGAGATCAAGGCAGCTGCGTTCGACGGCAAGTTCCTTGCCGCAAACCAGATCGACGTGTTGGCTTCCCTGCCGACCCGCGACGAGGCCATTGCGAAGCTGATGAGCGTGATCCAAGGCGCGACCAGCAAGCTGGCTCGTACTCTGGCAGCCGTTCGCGACCAGAAAGAAGCTGCTGCTGCCTAAGGCACCGCAAGCCCTTTCGAAATCATACGTTTAATTTGATGGCTGCGTAGGCTGTCACCCCAATACAGGATTTAAGTCATGTCTCTGACTAACGAGCAAATCATCGAAGCAATCGGCCAGAAAACCGTTCTGGAAGTTGTTGAGCTGATCAAAGCAATGGAAGAAACCTTCGGCGTTACCGCTGCTGTTGCCGCTGCTGGCCCAGCTGCTGCCGCTGCCGTTGTTGAAGAACAAACCGAGTTCAACGTTGTTCTGGTTGCCGCTGGCGACAAGAAAGTAAACGTGATCAAGGCTGTTCGTGAACTGACCGGCCTGGGCCTGAAAGAAGCCAAGGAAAAGGTTGATACCGCTCCTCAAGTCGTTGCTGAAGGCGTTTCGAAAGAAGCCGCTGACAAAGCCAAGGCTGACCTGGAAGCAGCAGGCGCTACCGTCGAACTGAAGTAATTTCGACTGTGCGTCTCCAGCCCGAGCGACAAGCGAAAGGCTGATGGCTGGTGGCTTTTGCCACCGGCCTTTTTCCGTTATTGGCAGCCGATCAGGTCGGCGCCGATGACGAGCGGTAACCACCGATGACGGTGGCGCAAACCATGGGGTTTGCACGATTTTCTGGCTGCTCCCGTCGGGAGAAGCCAAACAAGCAGGTGACCAAGCTGGGGAACGCTGATGGCTTACTCATACACTGAGAAAAAACGTATCCGCAAGGACTTTAGCAAGTTGCCGGACGTCATGGATGTGCCTTACCTCCTGGCCATCCAGCTGGATTCGTATCGTGAATTCTTGCAGGCGGGAGCGACTAAAGATCAGTTCCGCGACGTGGGCCTGCATGCGGCCTTCAAATCGGTTTTCCCGATCATCAGCTACTCCGGCAATGCTGCCCTGGAGTACGTTGGCTATCGTCTGGGCGAACCGGCCTTTGATGTCAAAGAATGCGTACTGCGCGGGGTAACCTACGCGGTACCGCTGCGCGTGAAAGTCCGCCTGATCATTTTCGACAAAGAATCGTCGAACAAAGCGATCAAGGACATCAAAGAGCAAGAAGTCTACATGGGTGAAATCCCCCTGATGACTGAAAACGGTACCTTCGTAATCAACGGTACCGAGCGTGTTATCGTTTCCCAGCTGCACCGCTCGCCAGGCGTGTTCTTCGACCACGACCGTGGCAAGACGCACAGCTCGGGCAAGCTGCTGTACTCGGCGCGGATCATTCCTTACCGCGGCTCGTGGCTGGACTTCGAATTCGATCCGAAAGACTGTGTATTCGTCCGTATCGACCGTCGTCGCAAGCTGCCGGCTTCCGTACTGCTGCGCGCGCTGGGCTACACCACCGAAGAAGTGCTGAACGCGTTCTACACCACCAACGTATTCCACGTGGCGGGCGAAAAGCTCAGCCTGGAACTGGTGCCACAACGCCTGCGTGGTGAAATCGCGGTCATGGACATCCATGACGACAGCGGCAAGGTGATTGTCGAGCAGGGTCGTCGTATTACCGCTCGCCACATCAACCAGCTGGAAAAGGCTGGTGTCAAATCCCTGGACGTGCCGCTGGAATACGTTCTGGGCCGCACCACCGCCAAGGCGATCGTGCACCCGGCTACCGGTGAAATCCTGGCCGAATGCAACACCGAGCTGACCACCGAAGCACTGGTGAAGATCGCCAAGGCTCAGGTCGTTCGCATCGAGACCCTGTACACCAACGACATCGACTGCGGTCCGTTCATCTCGGATACCCTGAAGATCGACTCCACCAGCAACCAACTGGAAGCGCTGGTCGAGATCTATCGCATGATGCGTCCTGGCGAGCCGCCAACCAAGGATGCCGCAGAGACCCTGTTCAACAACCTGTTCTTCAGCGCCGAGCGTTACGACCTGTCGGCTGTTGGTCGCATGAAGTTCAACCGTCGTATCGGTCGTACCGAAATCGAAGGTTCGGGCGTGCTGAGCAAGGAAGATATCGTCGAGGTCCTCAAGACCCTGGTCGACATCCGTAACGGCAAAGGCATCGTCGACGACATCGACCACCTGGGTAACCGTCGCGTGCGCTGTGTCGGCGAAATGGCCGAGAACCAGTTCCGCGTTGGCCTGGTGCGTGTAGAGCGCGCGGTCAAAGAGCGTCTGTCCATGGCTGAAAGCGAAGGCCTGATGCCGCAAGACCTGATCAACGCCAAGCCGGTAGCGGCGGCGGTGAAGGAGTTCTTCGGTTCGAGCCAGCTGTCCCAGTTCATGGACCAGAACAACCCGCTGTCCGAGATCACCCACAAGCGTCGTGTCTCGGCACTCGGCCCTGGTGGTCTGACCCGTGAGCGCGCAGGCTTCGAAGTCCGTGACGTACACCCGACCCACTACGGCCGCGTGTGCCCGATCGAGACCCCTGAAGGTCCGAACATCGGTCTGATCAACTCCCTGGCGGCCTATGCCCGCACCAACCAGTACGGCTTCCTCGAGAGCCCGTACCGCGTGGTGAAAGAGGGTGTGGTTACCGACGACATCGTGTTCCTGTCGGCGATCGAAGAAGCTGATCACGTCATCGCACAGGCTTCGGCCACGATGGACGCGAAGAAGCAACTGATCGACGAACTGGTAGCGGTCCGTCACCTGAACGAATTCACCGTCAAGGCGCCGGAAGACGTCACCCTGATGGACGTTTCGCCAAAGCAGGTAGTTTCTGTTGCCGCATCGTTGATTCCGTTCCTCGAGCACGACGACGCCAACCGTGCGTTGATGGGTTCGAACATGCAGCGTCAGGCTGTACCGACTCTGCGCGCCGACAAACCGCTGGTAGGTACCGGCATGGAGCGCAACGTTGCGCGTGACTCCGGCGTTTGCGTCGTGGCTCGTCGTGGCGGTGTGATCGATTCCGTTGACGCCAGCCGTATCGTGGTGCGTGTTGCAGATGACGAAGTTGAAACCGGCGAAGCTGGTGTCGATATCTACAACCTGACCAAGTACACCCGCTCGAACCAGAACACCTGCATCAACCAGCGTCCGCTGGTGAGCAAGGGTGATGTGGTTCAGCGTAGCGACATCATGGCCGACGGCCCGTCCACCGACATGGGTGAGCTGGCTCTGGGTCAGAACATGCGCATCGCGTTCATGGCGTGGAACGGCTTCAACTTCGAAGACTCCATCTGCCTGTCCGAGCGTGTGGTTCAGGAAGATCGCTTCACCACGATCCACATCCAGGAACTGACCTGTGTGGCCCGTGACACCAAGCTTGGCCCAGAGGAAATCACCGCGGACATCCCGAACGTGGGTGAGGCTGCGCTGAACAAGCTGGACGAAGCCGGTATCGTCTACGTGGGTGCTGAAGTCGGCGCTGGCGACATTCTGGTCGGCAAGGTCACGCCAAAAGGCGAGACCCAGCTGACGCCAGAAGAAAAACTGCTGCGTGCGATCTTCGGCGAGAAGGCCAGCGACGTCAAAGACACCTCCCTGCGTGTGCCGACCGGCACCAAGGGTACTGTCATCGACGTACAGGTCTTCACTCGCGATGGCGTCGAGCGCGACAGCCGTGCGCTGTCCATCGAGAAGATGCAGCTGGACGAGATCCGCAAGGACCTGAACGAAGAGTTCCGCATCGTTGAAGGCGCAACCTTCGAACGTCTGCGCAGCGCCCTGAACGGTCAGGTCGTCGAAGGTGGTGCCGGCCTGAAGAAAGGTTCGGTCATCTCCAACGAAGTGCTGGACGGTCTGGAGCACGGCCAGTGGTTCAAACTGCGCATGGCCGAAGACGCGCTGAACGAGCAACTCGAGAAGGCCCAGGCCTACATCGTTGATCGTCGCCGTCTGCTGGACGACAAGTTCGAAGACAAGAAGCGCAAGCTGCAGCAGGGCGATGACCTGGCACCGGGCGTACTGAAGATCGTCAAGGTCTACCTGGCAATCCGTCGTCGCATCCAGCCGGGCGACAAGATGGCCGGTCGTCACGGTAACAAGGGTGTGGTCTCCGTGATCATGCCGGTCGAAGACATGCCGCACGACGCCAACGGTACGCCGGTGGACGTGGTACTCAACCCGTTGGGTGTACCTTCGCGTATGAACGTCGGTCAGATCCTCGAAACCCACCTGGGCCTGGCGGCCAAGGGCCTGGGCGAGAAGATCAACCGCATGCTCGAAGAGCAGCGCAAGGTCATCGAGCTGCGCAAGTTCCTCACCGAGATCTACAACGAGATCGGTGGTCGTCAGGAAAGCCTGGAAGACTTCTCCGACCAGGAAATCCTCGACCTGGCGAAGAACCTCAAAGGCGGTGTGCCAATGGCCACTCCAGTCTTCGACGGTGCCAAGGAAAGCGAAATCAAGGCCATGCTGAAACTGGCAGACATGCCGGAAAGCGGTCAGATGCAGCTGTTCGACGGTCGTACCGGCAACAAGTTCGAGCGTCCAGTGACCGTTGGTTACATGTACATGCTCAAGCTGAACCACTTGGTGGACGACAAGATGCACGCGCGTTCCACTGGTTCTTACAGCCTGGTTACCCAGCAGCCGCTGGGTGGTAAGGCGCAGTTCGGTGGTCAGCGTTTCGGGGAGATGGAAGTGTGGGCGCTGGAAGCATACGGCGCGGCATACACCCTGCAAGAAATGCTCACAGTGAAGTCGGACGATGTGAACGGTCGGACCAAGATGTACAAGAACATCGTGGACGGCGATCACCGTATGGAGCCGGGCATGCCCGAGTCCTTCAACGTGTTGATCAAAGAGATTCGTTCGCTCGGTATCGATATCGATCTGGAAACCGAATAACACGTGACGCGAATCGGGAGCGCGGCTGAAAAGCCCGCTCCCTGCTCCGCCAGGAGGAAAGGCCTTGAAAGACCTACTGAATTTGCTGAAAAACCAGGGTCAAGTCGAAGAGTTCGACGCCATCCGTATCGGATTGGCCTCGCCTGAGATGATCCGTTCGTGGTCGTTCGGTGAAGTAAAAAAGCCGGAAACCATCAACTACCGTACGTTCAAGCCTGAGCGTGACGGCCTGTTCTGCGCCAAGATCTTTGGCCCAGTCAAGGACTACGAGTGCCTGTGCGGCAAGTACAAGCGCCTGAAGCACCGTGGCGTGATCTGCGAGAAGTGCGGTGTTGAAGTCGCGCTGGCAAAAGTTCGTCGTGAGCGCATGGCGCACATCGAGCTGGCCTCGCCTGTTGCCCACATCTGGTTCCTGAAGTCGCTGCCGTCGCGTATCGGCCTGCTGATGGACATGACCCTGCGTGATATCGAACGCGTTCTCTATTTCGAGAGCTATGTCGTTATCGACCCGGGCATGACCACCCTGGAAAAAGGCCAGCTGCTGAACGACGAGCAGTACTTCGAGGCGCTGGAAGAGTTCGGCGATGACTTCGACGCCCGCATGGGTGCCGAGGCCGTCCGCGAACTGCTGCACGCTATCGACCTGGAGCACGAGATTGGCCGCCTGCGCGAAGAGATTCCGCAGACCAACTCGGAAACCAAGATCAAGAAGCTGTCCAAGCGACTGAAGCTGATGGAGGCCTTCCAGGGCTCGGGCAACCTGCCTGAGTGGATGGTCCTGACCGTTCTGCCGGTTCTGCCGCCAGACCTGCGTCCACTGGTTCCGCTGGATGGCGGTCGTTTCGCGACCTCCGACCTGAACGACCTGTACCGTCGGGTGATCAACCGTAACAACCGTCTGAAGCGCCTGCTCGACCTGTCTGCGCCTGACATCATCGTGCGCAACGAAAAGCGCATGCTGCAGGAAGCGGTCGACGCACTGCTCGACAACGGCCGTCGCGGCCGCGCCATCACCGGCTCGAACAAGCGTCCTCTGAAATCCCTGGCCGACATGATCAAGGGTAAGCAAGGTCGTTTCCGTCAGAACCTGCTCGGTAAGCGCGTTGACTACTCGGGTCGTTCGGTAATTACCGTAGGTCCGACCCTGCGTCTGCACCAGTGCGGTCTGCCGAAGAAAATGGCCCTCGAGCTGTTCAAGCCGTTCATTTTCGGCAAGCTGGAAATGCGTGGTCTGGCGACCACCATCAAGGCTGCCAAGAAGATGGTCGAGCGCGAGTTGCCAGAGGTGTGGGACGTTCTTGCCGAAGTGATTCGCGAACACCCCGTACTGCTCAACCGTGCACCGACCCTTCACCGTCTGGGTATCCAGGCGTTCGAGCCGGTACTGATCGAAGGCAAGGCCATCCAGCTGCACCCGCTGGTCTGTGCCGCGTACAACGCCGACTTCGACGGTGACCAGATGGCCGTGCACGTGCCGCTGACGCTGGAAGCCCAGCTCGAAGCGCGCGCGCTGATGATGTCGACCAACAACATCCTGTCGCCAGCCAACGGTGAGCCGATCATCGTTCCTTCGCAGGACGTTGTACTGGGTCTGTACTACATGACCCGCGAAGCCATCAATGCCAAGGGCGAAGGTCGCGTATTCGCCGACCTGCAGGAAGTCGACCGCGTATTCCGCGCCGGCGAAGCGGCCCTGCACGCCAAGATCAAGGTTCGTATCAACGAAACCGTGAACGATCGTGATGGCGGCAGCGTCAAGAACACCCGCATCGTCGACACCACTGTCGGCCGTGCACTGCTGTTCCAGGTTGTACCGCCAGGTCTGTCGTACGACGTGGTCAACCAGCCGATGAAGAAAAAGGCGATCTCCAAGCTGATCAACCAGTGCTACCGCGTGGTTGGTCTGAAAGAGACCGTCATCTTCGCTGACCAGCTGATGTACACCGGTTTTGCCTACTCGACCATCTCCGGCGTTTCCATCGGTGTTAACGACTTCGTTATCCCGGATGAAAAAGCCCGCATCATCGGTGCTGCCACCGACGAAGTGAAAGAGATCGAGAGCCAGTACGCCTCCGGCCTGGTAACCCAGGGCGAGAAGTACAACAAGGTCATCGACCTGTGGTCCAAGGCGAACGACGAAGTGTCCAAGGCGATGATGGCCAACCTCTCGAAAGAGAAGGTCATCGACCGCGAAGGCAACGAAGTCGAGCAGGAGTCCTTCAACTCGATGTACATGATGGCTGACTCCGGTGCCCGGGGTTCGGCAGCTCAGATTCGTCAGTTGGCCGGTATGCGTGGTCTGATGGCCAAGCCGGACGGCTCGATCATCGAGACGCCGATCACCGCGAACTTCCGCGAAGGTCTGAGCGTACTGCAGTACTTCATCTCGACTCACGGTGCGCGTAAGGGTCTTGCGGATACCGCGTTGAAAACCGCGAACTCCGGTTACCTGACCCGTCGTCTGGTAGACGTGGCGCAGGATCTGGTGGTTACCGAGATCGACTGTGGCACCGAGCAGGGTCTGGTCATGACCCCGCACATCGAAGGCGGCGACGTTGTAGAGCCGCTGGGTGAGCGCGTACTGGGTCGTGTAATCGCCCGTGACGTGTTCAAGCCTGGCACCGACGACGTCATCGTTCCGGCCGGTACCCTGGTCGACGAGAAGTGGGTCGAGTTCATCGAGCTGAACAGCATCGACGAAGTGATCGTGCGTTCGCCGATCAGCTGCGAAACCCGCTACGGCATCTGCGCCAAGTGCTACGGTCGCGACCTGGCTCGCGGTCACCAGGTGAACATCGGTGAAGCTGTCGGCGTTATCGCTGCACAGTCGATCGGTGAGCCGGGTACCCAGCTGACCATGCGTACGTTCCACATCGGTGGTGCTGCAAGCCGTACCTCGGCTGCCGACAGCGTCCAGGTGAAGAACGGCGGTATGGTTCGTCTGCACAACCTCAAGCAGGTTGAGCGTGCCGACGGCAACCTGGTTGCCGTATCGCGTTCCGGCGAGTTGGCGATTGCCGACGAGTTCGGTCGTGAGCGCGAGCGTTACAAGCTGCCTTACGGCGCCGTGATTTCGGTGAAGGAAGGCGACAAGGTCGACGCTGGCGCCATCGTCGCCAAGTGGGACCCGCACACCCACCCGATCGTTACCGAAATGAAAGGTACCGTGACCTTCGTGGGCATGGAAGAAGGCATCACGATCAAGCGTCAGACCGACGAATTGACCGGCCTGACCAACATCGAGGTTCTGGACGTCAAAGACCGTCCGGCTGCAGGCAAGGAAATCCGTCCTGCAATCAAGATGGTCGACGCCAGCGGCAAGGATCTGCTGTTGCCAGGTACCGACGTACCGGCTCAGTACTTCCTGCCAGCCAACGCCCTGGTCGGTGTGGCTGACGGTGCACAGATCGGTGTTGGTGACGTTATCGCGCGTATCCCGCAAGAAACGTCCAAGACCCGTGACATCACCGGTGGTCTGCCGCGCGTTGCCGACCTGTTCGAAGCGCGCCGTCCGAAAGAAGCCTCGATTCTGGCTGAAGTCAGCGGTACCATCGCCTTCGGTAAAGAGACCAAGGGCAAGCGCCGTCTGGTCATCACCCCGAACGATGGCAGCGATCCGTACGAAGAGCTGATTCCGAAGTGGCGTCACCTGAACGTCTTCGAAGGCGAACAAGTGAACCGCGGCGAAGTCATCTCGGACGGTCCTAGCGATCCGCACGACATCCTGCGTCTGCTGGGTGTTAGCGCGCTGGCCAAGTACATCGTCAACGAGATCCAGGACGTTTACCGTCTGCAAGGCGTGAAGATCAACGACAAGCACATCGAGACCATCCTGCGTCAGATGCTGCGTAAGGTCGAGATTGCCGAGTCGGGTGACTCCAGCTTCATCAAGGGCGACCAGATGGAACTGACCCAGGTACTGGTAGAGAACGAGCGCCTTGGCGCGGAAGACAAGTTTGTCTCCAAGTTCACTCGTGTACTGCTGGGTATCACCAAGGCCTCGCTGTCCACCGAATCGTTCATCTCGGCGGCTTCCTTCCAGGAAACCACCCGCGTACTGACCGAAGCGGCGGTAACCGGCAAGCGCGACTACCTGCGCGGCCTGAAAGAAAACGTGGTCGTGGGTCGTCTGATCCCGGCCGGTACCGGTCTGGCCTACCACAGCGAGCGCAAGCGTCGCCGTGATGCCGACAAGCCGTTGCGTGTTAGCGCCAGTGAAGTGGAAGCTGCACTGACCGAAGCGCTGAACTCCAGCGGCAACTAAAGCGTAGGGCCCTGGCGGCCCTCACCCGATCTTCGCGACATAATCTGTTGCGAAGGGGAGGGTGGGGGATGTCGGGGCCTTGCCTTGACGAGGGGCAAGATCCTCTTTAGACTCTTGTACCCCTAAATTTGGTGGGACTTCGTCCTGCCATTTTGCTTTTCTTGCAAGACAATAGCGTCGCAAGACAACAGTGGAGCTAGTAGATGGCAACTATCAACCAGCTGGTACGTCAGCCGCGTAAGCGTATCGTCGAGAAATCCGACGTTCCTGCGCTGCAGAACTGCCCGCAACGTCGTGGCGTGTGCACCCGTGTGTACACCACCACGCCGAAAAAACCTAACTCGGCACTGCGTAAAGTATGCCGTGTGCGTCTGACCAACGGTTTCGAGGTTTCCTCGTACATCGGTGGTGAAGGCCACAACCTGCAAGAGCACAGCGTGGTACTGATCCGCGGCGGTCGTGTAAAAGACTTGCCAGGTGTTCGTTACCACACCGTTCGCGGCTCCCTGGATACCTCCGGCGTCAAAGGTCGTAACCAAGGTCGTTCGAAGTACGGTACCAAGCGTCCGAAGTAATCGGCCGTTTGCAGCAATTTGCAGTTATCAATTTTATTGAGTCGATAAGAGTAAGGTCGGGCACGCAACCTCTGGGTTCCCTGTCCCGAGCTAACCTGAAGACCGTTTGAGGGCTTATCAATGCCAAGACGTCGTGTAGCAGCCAAGCGTGAGATTCTGGACGATCCAAAATACGGATCGCAGATTCTCGCCAAGTTCATGAACCACGTGATGGAAAGCGGCAAGAAGGCCGTTGCCGAGCGTATCGTTTACGGTGCGCTGGACAAGGTCAAAGAACGCAAGAACAGCGATCCCCTGGAAATCTTCGAGAAAGCTCTCGACGCCATCGCTCCGCTGGTCGAAGTGAAGTCGCGCCGTGTTGGCGGTGCTACTTACCAGGTTCCGGTCGAAGTTCGTCCGTCCCGTCGTAACGCCCTGGCAATGCGCTGGTTGGTAGACTACGCGCGCAAGCGCGGCGAGAAGTCTATGGCCCTGCGCCTGGCCGGCGAATTGCTGGATGCTGCTGAAGGCAAAGGTGCTGCAGTCAAGAAGCGTGAAGACGTACACCGTATGGCCGAAGCCAACAAAGCGTTCTCGCACTACCGCTTCTAATTCAGGCATCACTATTTTTGCGAGGGCTCTATGGCTCGTACTACACCAATCAACCGCTACCGTAACATTGGTATTTGCGCGCACGTTGACGCGGGCAAGACCACTACTACCGAGCGGATCCTGTTCTACACAGGCCTGAGCCACAAACTGGGCGAGGTGCATGATGGCGCCGCGACCACCGACTGGATGGTGCAGGAGCAGGAGCGGGGTATCACCATTACCTCCGCTGCTGTCACTACCTTCTGGAAAGGCTCCAAGGGTCAGTATGACAACTACCGCGTAAACGTCATCGATACCCCCGGCCACGTTGACTTCACCATTGAAGTTGAGCGTTCGCTGCGTGTACTCGACGGCGCTGTCGTTGTGTTCTGCGGTACCTCCGGCGTTGAACCACAGTCCGAAACCGTATGGCGTCAAGCCAACAAGTACGGCGTTCCACGTGTTGTATACGTGAACAAGATGGACCGTGCCGGTGCCAACTTCCTGCGCGTCGTAGGTCAGATCAAGAACCGTCTGGGTCACACCCCGGTTCCTGTTCAGCTGGCCATCGGTTCGGAAGAGAACTTCCAGGGTCAGGTCGATCTGATCAAGATGAAGGCTATCTACTGGAACGAAGACGACAAAGGCACCACCTATCGCGAGGAAGAAATTCCTGCCGATATGCTGGAGCTGGCTCAAGAGTGGCGCTCCAACATGGTTGAAGCGGCTGCCGAGTCCAGCGAAGAGCTGATGAACAAGTACCTGGAAGGCGAAGAGCTGACCGTCGAAGAAATCAAGGCCGGTCTGCGCGCGCGTACCCTGGCCAGCGAGATCGTTCCGGCTGTCTGTGGTTCGTCGTTCAAGAACAAGGGCGTTCCCCTGGTTCTCGACGCCGTTATCGACTTCCTGCCTGCTCCTACCGAGATTCCTGCGATCAAGGGTATCCACCCTGACCTGATCGAGAAGCCAAAGGAAGAGCTGGTCGACGCCGACTACGACGAGCGTCATGCCGACGATAACGAGCCGTTCTCGGCTCTGGCGTTCAAGATTGCCACCGACCCGTTCGTTGGTACTCTGACTTTTGTCCGTGTTTACTCGGGTATGCTGCAGTCTGGCGACTCCGTGATCAACTCGGTCAAGGGCAAGAAAGAGCGCGTTGGTCGTATGGTGCAGATGCACGCCAACCAGCGTGAAGAAATCAAGGAAGTACTGGCCGGCGACATCGCTGCTCTGATCGGCATGAAGGACGTCACCACTGGTGACACCCTGTGCAACGCCGACAAGCCGATCATCCTCGAGCGTATGGACTTCCCTGAGCCTGTGATTTCGGTAGCTGTCGAGCCGAAAACCAAGCAGGACCAGGAAAAGATGGGTATCGCACTGGGCAAGCTGGCTCAGGAAGACCCGTCGTTCCGCGTCAAGACCGACGAAGAAACCGGCCAGACCATCATCTCGGGTATGGGCGAGCTTCACCTGGACATCCTCGTTGACCGCATGAAGCGCGAATTCAACGTCGAAGCCAACATCGGTAAGCCGCAGGTTTCCTATCGCGAGCAGATCACCAAAGACAACGTCGAAATCGAAGGCAAGTTCGTTCGTCAGTCCGGTGGTCGCGGTCAGTTCGGTCACTGCTGGATCCGCTTCTCGCAGCCAGACGTGGACGCACACGGCAACATCACCGAAGGCCTGGTTTTCACCAACGAGGTTGTGGGTGGTGTGGTTCCGAAGGAATACATCCCGGCGATCCAGAAGGGTATCGAAGAGCAGATGAAGAACGGCATCGTTGCCGGCTATCCGCTGATCGGCCTGAAGGCAACCGTGTTTGATGGTTCCTACCACGACGTCGACTCTAACGAGATGGCGTTCAAGGTGGCGGCCTCCATGGCGACCAAGCAACTCGCAGCCAAAGGCGGCGGTAAGGTGCTTGAGCCGATCATGAAGGTAGAAGTTGTGACCCCTGAGGACTACATGGGTGACGTGATGGGTGACCTGAACCGTCGTCGTGGTCTGATCCAGGGTATGGAAGATTCGGTGTCCGGCAAGGTTGTCCGTGCTGAAGTTCCGCTCGGAGAGATGTTCGGTTATGCGACCGACGTTCGTTCCATGTCCCAGGGTCGCGCGAGCTACTCCATGGAATTCTCCAAATACGCTGAGGCTCCGTCGAACATCGTCGAAGCGCTCGTTAAAAAACAAGGCTGATTCAGTCCTTTAGGCTAGGAGTTAATTGTCGTGGCTAAAGAAAAATTTGATCGTTCCCTTCCGCACGTCAACGTTGGCACCATCGGTCACGTTGACCACGGTAAAACCACTCTGACCGCAGCTCTGACTCGCGTCTGCTCCGAAGTTTTCGGTTCCGCAGTCGTTGAATTCGACAAGATCGACAGCGCTCCAGAAGAGAAAGCTCGCGGTATCACCATCAACACCGCTCACGTTGAGTACAACTCGACCATTCGTCACTACGCTCACGTCGACTGCCCAGGTCACGCTGACTACGTGAAGAACATGATCACCGGTGCTGCCCAGATGGACGGCGCGATCCTGGTTTGCTCGGCTGCCGATGGTCCGATGCCACAAACCCGTGAGCACATCCTGCTGTCCCGTCAGGTTGGCGTTCCGTACATCGTGGTCTTCCTGAACAAGGCTGACCTGGTAGACGACGCTGAGCTGCTGGAGCTGGTCGAGATGGAAGTTCGCGACCTGCTGTCCACCTATGATTTCCCAGGCGACGATACCCCGATCATCATTGGTTCGGCTCGTATGGCGCTGGAAGGCAAAGACGATAACGAAATGGGCACCACCGCTGTCAAGCGTCTGGTCGAAACCCTGGATAGCTACATTCCAGAGCCTGAGCGCGCTATCGACAAGCCGTTCCTGATGCCAATCGAAGACGTATTCTCGATCTCGGGTCGTGGTACCGTTGTTACCGGTCGTATCGAGCGTGGCATCGTCCGCGTTCAAGACGCCCTGGAAATCGTTGGTCTGCGTGACACCACCACCACCACCTGCACCGGTGTTGAGATGTTCCGCAAGCTGCTGGACGAAGGTCGTGCTGGCGAGAACTGCGGCGTGCTGCTGCGCGGCACCAAGCGTGACGACGTTGAGCGTGGCCAGGTTCTGGTCAAGCCGGGTTCGGTCAAACCGCACACCAAGTTCACCGCAGAAGTCTATGTTCTGAGCAAGGAAGAAGGCGGCCGTCACACTCCGTTCTTCAAAGGCTACCGTCCACAGTTCTACTTCCGTACTACTGACGTGACTGGTAACTGCGAGCTGCCAGAAGGCGTTGAAATGGTAATGCCAGGTGACAACATCCAGATGACTGTCACTCTGATCAAGACCATCGCGATGGAAGACGGTCTGCGCTTCGCTATCCGTGATGTCTAGTCCTGAAATAGGTTTACACCTGTTCAGGTAGGCCGATAGGCCTCAAAACGCCCGATGCACCGCATCGGGCGTTTTGTTTTTCAGGGCCATATGGGGCCGTTCTGTGTTGTAGATCTGCACTGCCTCATCAACCATCTGCCTCGCTTGCTCCAGATCTTCAGGTCTGCTTAACAGCAGCTCCATCTTGAGGATTCCGTTGATTCGCTCAGCCAGCGCGTTCTGGTAGCAGTCATACCCATCAGTCATGGAGCACTGAACGCCGTGCCGTTGGTGCAGTGACTGGTATAGCGCCGAGCAATATTGGATGCCTCGATCCGAATGGTGGACTAATGGCTGGCGACGACGTCGCTTTCGTAAGGCCTGCTTGAAGGCTTGCGCTACTGACTCGGCATGCAGGCTTTCATGGACGTGGTGACCAACAATTTTCCTGGAGTACGCGTCCGTTACCAGGCTCAGGTACAGCGGGCCGTTACGTGCGGGCAGATAAGTAATGTCGGCAACCCAGACGTGCTCCGGCCTTGTCGGAACGACTTGGCTTGGACCGGGCTTGATTAAGTTGGGATGGCGGTAGAAGCGATGAAAGCTCTGTGTTGTCTTGTGGTATGCCCGCTTGGGCAGTACCAGCAAACGGCGCTCTCCCAAGACCTGAAACAGCCTATCTCGGCCGACCTGGAATCGTTTGTCAGGTTGGCAATGCAGCAAATAGTGCAGCTTACGGGTACCCAGACGGGGCTGGCGCAGCCGGACTTGCTGAACAAACTGAACCACCCGATCTGCCTGGCGCTCTTTGCCATCAGCAGCTCGGTTGCGCTTGTAGTAAGCCTGTCGACTGATGCCTAGAAACTGACAAGCCCTGGCAATGCTCAGTCCTGCGACTTGACCTTGCGAGAGGACTTGCCGGATCGCTTTTTTACGACCGAGACACCATAGTCATTTTTCAGAACATCAACGACCGTTTCAAAGAACTGGGCCTTCTGGCTCATCAGCTCAAGCTGCTGCTCAAGCTCTTTGATTCGCTGCTCTGGAGTGAGCATTTTGGGGTCAGACATCGCGCAGCTCCTCTCGTCGCGGATCGAGGCCCCCTGGCTCCAATCCTGCCGACCGTGCTTACGCAACCATACCAGAACCGTCGACCGTCCCTGGATGCCATACCGCACCTGGGCCTGCTTGTAGGTCAGTTCGCCTTTTTCAATCTGATCAACCACCGCCAATTTAAAAGACAGTGAGTAATCACGCTGTGTGCGCTTTACACCTTGCTCCATCTGACTCTCCGGAAATTCGGGATGGGAGGTGTAAACCTTATTCAGGACGGGACACCCTCTGACAAAAAGCCTTGAAATTCAAGGCTTTTCTTTTTCACAAGTTTATTCTGAAACAGTCCGAGCGTAACGCTGACAGGCCTTCAATGCGATCAGTCCTTGGTCGCCGGCATCGGTGATGCTGATAATTCGTCGAGCATGCGCTGGGTCAAGTTTGGCTCGCGTGACTCCATGATCCACGCTGCTGGCGCCGGTGGCGGCTCGCATCCCACTGTCACAACCCGTGGAGGCGTCGAGTAGGACTGACAACCGCAGATCAGCAGTGGCAAGGCGGTCACGCAGGCGAGACTGAGCTTGTTGCGCATCGTTTAATTCCTTGTAGTGGGTTTGATCGTTCGCCTGCAGGCGATCTTCCAGCTCACGCCGATGGGTCTGCTGCAAATCCATCTGCTCAAGCGCTGCGACCGCGGCAGTTTCTCGGTCGAGCCTATGAGCCTCGGCCTGCTCAGCCAGCACCCTGGCATAGGCGTTGTCCTGCCACTGCCAAGCAGCCCAAGCGCCCAGTACGATCCCGACCAGCAGGGCAAAGGCCGTCACACGTATATGGAGGGCTTTCACTGCAGCACCCTCAAGGCGCGCTCATAAAGCACTTCCCGGTCTGCCAAGCCATTGATGCCGCCATTGATGCGCCTGGTGATCAGCACGAAAGCCCCTTTGTCGGCGAGCTTGTTCAGCTCGGCTTGATGCCAATACCAGCCTGCCGACAGGCACGCGTACACCGGGTGCTCCAACAGCTCAGGCGTATTGAGCAATCGGCTGTCGCCGAACAAAGCCTCGCTGCAGGCTTCGTAGTTCGCCCTGCCAGTAACCTGAATCAGCCCCCTGCCCCGGTACTTTTGCCCGTCACCATCGGCCTCTGGCGTATTGCCCAGCGCCTTGGCCAGCTTCCCCGTGTCGTACTTGGAGAGGTAGTCATTGCTGCCCAGCTCGCGGACGTAGCGCAACTGGCCGGACTCATGGCCGATCTGCGCAATGAAGGCCGCGATACGCAGACGGGTAACGATGGCGTACTTGCCCATGGCCGCATTCAGGGCAGGTACAAAAACGCCGGCTTTGGCGCCGGCGTTGGGGAGGATTTGCAGCAGTTGCCGCTCGGTAATAGCCATACAACCTGTTCCTCAAATAATGGTGGGAAAGAAAAAGCCCCGTCAGTGCGGGGCTTTATTGGGATTGCTCGGCGAGCCAGGGCGGCGCCACCGGGCGGTGTTCGATGGCGGGGAACAGCTCCGACTGGGGCCAGTCGCGAAGCTGCTGGATGTAGAGCAGTAGAGCCATGAACTGATCAGGCTCCAGTGTTGTGGGAAGGCCAAGCTCCTGCTGATCGCGGTGGCGGTCGCGTAGACCCGCAGCGCGCAGCATCACGCCATCCCGCCAGATGCGCTCTTGCTCCTCGACCACAGCAGCAGCCGCCGGCGGCGCTGCCTGAAACGATATGACACCCCCCGAACAGACAATCACCTGCCCATCAGCCCGAGCGGCAATAATCTGACCGCGACGTTCGGTGCTGACTTCGACGATGCCTGCGGGCAGGTCCGTACCATGGATAACAGTGTCCAGAAACCCGCCAGTTGCGGGGTTGTAATAGATCATGTGCCAGGACTCCTAGCGGCCGATAACGAAACCAATGACGCTCTGCACGCCTTTCGATGCTTGCGCTGCGTTGAAGACTGAAAGGTTCATACCGGTGGAGTTCATCCCGCTGGGCGTCACCACCATGCCCACCTCGGAGGCTGTTGCGCCGGTGGCAATTCCCCACGGCACCATTGGGCCAACAGGAAACGTCAGGGGCCAGGTCAGTGTTTTAGTTACAAAGCCACCCGATGCGAGGCTGGGAATGGAGCCAGCATTGACCCACTGAAGAATCCACCCGCCCATCCAGCTCGGGAGCGCGATGTACCCCGTACCGTCGAACTGCACCGAAAACCCGTTGCGCAGCTTCTTCGGCGTGACAAAAGTTGTGTCATCGTTGCCGGCATTCGTTGCTGACTGCCCGGCGACCTTTGCCCAGCCGAACGCGGTTTCCGTAGCTTGCGACACAAAGCTGGTGAACGCCCTGAAGACGCCCAGCGGTGTCATCCACTTAGTGTCGTTTACCCCCGACTCAGCATCAGTCTGCGTGGCTTTGTTCGCCACACTAACAGCATCGGTAATGCCGTACCCGGTGAGCGTGGTTGCTTTGCTCGCCTTCCCCTGCAGCGCACTGGACATAGCCGCCAGTGCGTTGGTCGTAGTGGTTGAGAAATTTGGGTCACTCCCAATCGCACTTGCCAGTTTTTTCAGCGTGTCCAGCGAGGACGGCGCTTCCGCAACCAGCGCCGATATAGCCACCTGAATTGCCTCAGTGGATTCGATTTTGGTGATCGCGTCGAGAATGCCGAACCCCTGCAGGGTTGTTGGGTTGGCCCCGCTTCTGACATGACCGTAGGCATCTACAGAGACCTTGAAGTAGGGCCCGGGAGTCACGCCCGTTTTACCTCCTGCCTGTTCAAATACCAGGGCCGTCGCGCCGAGAACGGGCTGCGTGGTGTTCGACAACTGCCACGATGTGCCGGCGTTTCGCGTGCCAGCCTGCACCGGTACCAGGTGGCCCGGGGCACACTCAATACTCTCATCGGCATCCTTCGCTCGCACCCAGGCCCCTGCGGCGGCGGTGTAGATCCAGTTTTGTGCAGCGTTGGCCTGGTTCTTGACCAGGACACGATCCCCGGCCACCAGGGCAACATCGTCAATGGTCTGCAGGCCGCTCAGCGCGATAGCCCCCGTGGTGGCCACCCGCACCGACTTCTTGACATCCGACGCGGCGATAGCCAGAACCGCAGACAGCAACTGACTGACGTTGGCCTCGTCGGGCACCATGCCGGCGCCCTTGATAACGTTCAGCACTTCCTGGGTGATCGCGTCGCCCCAGGCGGCCGGGATCAATGAGCCGATTTGCCCGGTGACCGGATTCTCATCGACAAAATGCCCGTCCACCAATCCGATGTTGGGCACGCTCTTGGGATAGTCCATCCACTACTCTCCATACTTAATAAATTCGACGGCATGCGCAGGTGCGCCACGCCGCAAGACACACTCTAGGGCGCCGCTCGGACTGCCCCCGAACTGCTCGCCAAAGTACGACACCCCGAAGCGACGCCCCACGCGGCGCCGGGGTCCCGTGTCGAGTGTCCACATGAACTGCGCGAACCAAGTGCCGAAGTGCGCCGCACCGAAGCGTGAGCGGCCAAAGCGCGGCGCCCTGTGCTCGAACACGCGGGCCTGCGGGTAGCCTTGGTCGATGGCCAGCTCGACGAAGTACGCCGGCGACTGCCCGCCGACCTCGACCAGGCGCCGGCGCACGGCCAACTGCCGGTCCTCAAACTTGGGCGAATCGCCCAAGCACGGATCGGGCAAGTCCATGACCCGCTCCCAATCCGGCACCAGCTCGCGCACGGTGTACGGATCGGACTCGGCCAACAGGTCGGCGGCGCGCAAGTCTTCCTTGGCCAGCCGCTCGGCACCCGCCTGCAGCAGCTCGTCCAGCCCCGGGTTGAACTCCCGGTCCCATGCCGGCCCAGGCGGCAGCAGCAGGCGCAGCTGCGCGTGGTAGGCCTCGGCGGTCATGATCGCCACAGCACACCCCCGTAGGTCAGCAACTGGTTGGCAGCGGCCGAGACGTTGCCGGACGGGCTGATAACGTCGTGATCGCGCTCGCCCGTGGCGCCGCTGATGGCCTCGCGAATATGCGACAGCAGCAGCTCGGCGCCCAGGGCGGATTCACGGTTGTGCAGATCGATCAGCGCACCCTCAACGGCACGGCGCACGGCGCTGCTGTCGGGGGTGATTTTCAGTTCGTACTGCACCGGCTTTTCCGCCGGCGGCAACACGTACAGCTCGGCAGTCACCGGCCGTTCTTTCTCGATGTAAGCCCGCACCAGGTCGCACGCGGCCGGGCTGGGGATCGGGTCGACGTCGCTGTCACGCATGAAGAACACCGCGACCGTGCCCGGCCCCATCCAGTGCCGCACGACCCAGGCCCGGGTGACCCCGGCCACCTCCAGCGCCCAGGTCACGTAATCGCTTTGGCTGCCGCCGTGGGGAATCACACGATACGAACGAAGCACACGGGCGCGCAGGGCCTCAATGCTCTCCTGGGCCACCCCGCCCTGCAGGCCGGGCGCATCGACGGTGACCGTCTCTTTCACGCCCAGCACCGGCGAGACGAAGCGCAGCACGGTGCCCGCCGGGGTGTTGCCCAGCGGGCCGGCGTCCAGGGCTTCAAGCTTGGCGGTACCGCTCGCGCCGGTCAGGGTGACCGTGGTCGTCACACGAAAGCGCACGCCGTCGTCACGCTGCAGCAGCGTGCCGGCATCGAGCAACGCCGAGACCGCGCCGGCGAATGTCCCGGTACCGGTGCTGACTACCGCCTCCAGCCGGCCACGCTTCAAGCGCGCCTGCGCCATGCGCAGCAAGGTTTCTTCGTCCGCCGTGTCCGGCAAAATCTGGTCGGCAATGTAGGCCTGATGCCCGTAGCGCCCATACGACGCGGCAGCCAGCACGCGGGCCAGCACCTCGGCGTCAGAGCGCAGCAGCGCACTGGAGCCCGCCAGGCGCGACAGCTCGGTGCTGATCAGCTCGGGCAGGCTCGGGGTATTAAACGGCATTAATCACCTGCCATAGGTTGTCGAGTTGCAGATTGATGGTTCGCCCGTCTCGCAACGTGAGTACCACCCCCATGTTCAACCGGTCGATACCCCGGGCCACCGTTACCGTAACGGCAGTGACCCGGCCGTCATCGAGCATCCAGGCCAGCGCCTCCCGCGCGAAGGCCTCGGCCAGCTGCAGCGTGGCGTCGTTCAGCGTGCGCCGGCGCAACTGCCACAGCCGAGACCCGATACGGTCGTCGGCCTGGCTGGGGAAACTGTCGCCCCACCAGCCGAAGCGCTCGGCGTCGTCCAGACGGTCATCCGCGCCGGCGCGGCGCCAGGTCAGCAGGCTGATCACCGCTGCTCGTCGCCAGGCCGTGTCGGTTTCGTCGGCTTCAATCAGTGCCATGCGTTACCCCTTGACCGGCTTCTTGTCCGAGCCTTCGTGTACGTGCTGCGACGTGCTAACACCGGCGGCGACCTGATCCCCGACCGACACGATGCGGCCAGTGGTGCTGATCAGCGGCGTGTCGAACTCCACCGCCGTGCCGGCCTTGATACGTAGGGTCATCGTTTCAATCGAGATTTCCCGGCCGCGCTTGAAGTGCAGAAAATCGCCCTCGTCGGTGTACAAGGCGACCTCGCCGGACTTGAGCCCCTGCAGACGAAAGCGCCGGTCGGACACTTGAATCACAAGGCCGTGGGATCGATCACCGCCGACAAACACCGCCACGGCTTCGGCCCCCGGGTGCGGGTTGGCCGTGAACCCGTAAGGCTCAAAGTGCTCCATGCCGTCTTTCACCTCATCGGCGTTCAGGCGCATCTGCAGGCCCTGCATCTTGCCGTCAGGGTTCACCAGGGCCAGCTCGCCCCGGGCTATCACGTTGTTGCTCGGCTTCATGTGCCAGGCTTCCAGTCAGCGGGAATGAGGTATTCGAAGTTGTCGGCCTTGCCGCCCTTCTTGAGCTTGCGTGTGCTGTGCGGGTCTTTCGGCTCAGGCTCAAACGCATCCGGCGGCGCCACGGTCAGGTTGGCCACGGTGCCGCCTTCGTCCAGGCTGTATTCGATTTCGCTGATCAGCATGTCGCGGTCGATGCCGATCAGCGGATCGACCACGCGCACGATCATGTTCGGCAGCCACAGGGCGCCGTTGGACTGCCTCCAGCCCTGCACCTTGTAATTCAGGGTCAGGGCCTTGCCCATGCGGTTGCCGCGCTCCCAGTTGGCCCGGGCGGCTGCCAGGTCCGGGGTCATCTGCCCGCTTTCGTGAATCACCAACACGCGCTTGCGTGCGGCACGCGGATCAGTCACAGCGGCCTGTACCTCCGAGGCCTTGGCCCCAAAGGCGTCATCCGTACCCGAACGCTGGCCGGTCACCTTGTAGTCCGAGAACACCCCGGAAAAGTCGAGCGCCGCATCACCGGTCAGAATGTTTTGCCCCAGCTCCAGACGGTCAACCGCCCGGCCGGCTGACCCTGGGCGAATGATCACCAGGCGGCCCCGCGTGTCGTCCGTTGACAGCAGGCGCGATAAGGTCAACAGCCGGTCGATGGACTCGAACACTGTTTCCCCGGGCTCGATGGCGTGCTCGGCCAGCTTCGACGTTTCCGCCGCCTGGCTGATAACCTGCACGCCGTAGAGCTCGGCCAGCGCCTGCACGATTTGCTGCACGCTCTGACCCTTCCACTGCCCGGGCTTGTTGATCGCCGAGCAGTCCACCAGGTCTGCGGTCAGCGACCGCCCCTGAATCGAGCGCGTCACCTGCTTGCTGTCGTAGCTGACCGGCGTACCGAAGATGTAGCCCGTCAGGGCCAGGTCATCGCCGATCTTGACGACGCAGTGATCGCCCTGGCGGATCGGGATTTCATCCGCCTGGCCGGGCCACCGCCAGGTCACGTCAAGTTTGAAGTCCCGGCTCTGTCGCTCGATGCCGGCGCTGATGCTGACTTTCTTCCAGCCGCGATAATCCAGGCCGTTCACGCTCAGCGTGACAGCATTCTGTTCATGCATAGGGTTACTCCTGGGCGACTTGCAGCACCCCCGCTGGCAGAAACCCGGGGTGCTTCACTTTGTTACGGGTAACGATTTCACCGGCGCGGGATGCGTCAGCGAACAACTGATAAGCCAGCACCACCGCCGGCAGGCTTTCCTTGCGCTCAACCTCGACCAGGCGCACACCGGCCCCGGCCACGGCTGTCAGGTGATCCCGCACGCGCTTGCGCACCGCCTCCAGCAGTTGGAAGTGCTCATGTGTGGCCACCAGCGACGCCGACCACAGCGCATCACTGATTGCCTCGCGTAGCGTGATCACGTCCGCCGCCACCGGCACCTGCGGCCGATCAATCGGCGCCGCCACCTGCTGCGCCAGGCCCGGCACCCCGGGCAACGCCGCCGGCGCCGACACCACTGGCATCGACGCGGCAACACGCACGGCCTGCACGATCAGCGCGTCACGCATCAACTCGCGTGCCGCCTGCACCACGGCGGCCGTGGCCAGCCCGCCGTCGGCATTGACCGCTGTAGCACTGTCCTGCAGCTCGCCGTTCAGCCCCTGGGCCAGCTCGATCTGGTTGGTGATGTCGCGTGACGCCGACACAAAGCTGCTGAATCCCGGCTCAGTGTCTGCAAGGCGCGCCACGGTGCGCGAAAACTCGGGGTCGGCCTCGACCCCGGTTGCGCCCGCGCTCCCCCCCGAGGGGTCCCAGCGGTAGCCAGACGACCGGTTACTACCCCCGACACTGGCGAACTGTGCGCGGATCATCGCCGCGAAGTTGCCCGGGGCGTTGATCAGCATGTCAGCCAGCGCCTCGACCGACGACACCAACCCCAGCACCTGGCCCAGCTCGCGCTGGATGGCCATCTGAATCCCGGCTATGCCGTTCTGCAGGGCGACCACGGCCAGCCGCGCTTTGTTGACCACGGCCATTGCTGCCTTGTAGCGAGCAATGGCCGACTCAAGCAGGCTTTCCGAATCGTCCTCCAGCTGGCTGGCCGGGTTGGGCACCCCGACCGGGTAGCCCTTCTCGCCGGCTTCGATGAACTCCAGTTCAAAGCGCACCAGGCCACCCTCGCGGCGTTCGTGCGACACGTCGCAGGCCTCGCCCGGGGTGACCGTCATGCGCCCGAACCATGGGTGCACCAGCTCGCCAGCGCCGGGTTGGTTCAGGGCGTGCAGCAGGTTGTCACGTTGAAACAGGCAATCCTCGCCGACGACAAACGCCGTCATCTTGACTACCCGAGTCTTCGCGCCCATGTCTTCCACCAGCGGCTTGTCGCGCTGAGGGTACTCATGCAACTGCGTGCGCCGGCCGACCGGCGTTGAATCACTCTCGACAAAGAACGGCACCCCGCGAAAGGATGCCGGCTGCCGTTTCTCCCGCCATGTACCCGACATTTATCCAGGCCTCCCCAATGAGCGATAGCCCACGCTCGGCGTGACCGACAGCCCGGGCTGGTTGGTTTGCGCTGGGTTGACGACCATGCCCGCCGGGGCATTGTCGAAGCGCACGACCATTGAGCCCTGCAGCTCGGTTTTCGAAGCAGCGGCTGTTTGCTGAACCAGCGAACCGCGCGCCGTTGGCAGGCTGCCGCCCGGGGTTGCCCCAGGCAGCGGCCGACCACGCGCCGCGTCCCGGGCCAGCGCTTCGGCCTTGGTCGTCACCGGCACAGCGGCCGGCTTGGCCAGCGACTGCGCGGCCGCTGCAGACTGCACCGCACTGGCCGGTACCGACGGCACGGCCATCAGCGGCACCAGCCCATCATTCGCAGGCGCCCGCATCATGCTGGCCACCGTCGTCGCCTCGGGCAGCAGCTGGGGCATCGGGGCAATGGGCTTGACCAATCGCCCCTGGCCCGCCTGGGCCTGTTCGTTACGCGCCTTCTGTTCCTCGGTCCAGGCGTTGACCTTATCGGTCGCCCCCTTGACCACGCCGTCACCGTCCGAGCTGAACCCTAGAAACTTCATCATCGGTTCAATGATCGGTTTGAGCTTGTCCCACAGGCCTTTAAAGAATCCGGTAATCGGCTCCCAGTGCTTGAGGATGATGCCCAGCGGCGACCAGTCGAACAGGGTTTTCATGAAGTCCAGGAACGGCACCGAAAGGGCTTTGATCAGTTCCCACACCGCGCCGAAGAACTCAGTGATCGGCCCCCAGTTGGCGACGATCATGCCGAGCGGGGTCCAGCTGAAAGCCTGTTTCATCCAGCCCCATACGGCCATCGCCGGGCCCTTCACCATGTCCCAGACCTTGGCGAAGTACGGCCCCACCGTTGACCAGTTGCCGATCAAAAGGCCGGCGGCCAAGGCGATACCCCGCACAACCAAGCCAATGGGGCTCATGCTGGCCACCGCGTTCATCAGCGTGAGCGCGCCGGTTGCGGCGGCCGTGGCCAGGCGCAGCACGGTAAAGCCCACAGCGGCGCCGAGGATGCCCTTGATCAGCCACGGGTGCGCGCCGGCCAGCTCGGTCACGTTGCTGATGATCGGCCCCACCGTGGCCATGAAGTCGTTGAACGGCGGCAGTAGCGCCGTACCGACTGTTATGCCCAGGCGGGTTACCCGGTTCTGCAGCAGTTGCAGGCCGTTTTCCGTGGTGGCCGCCCGTGCGGTGTACTCGTCTTGCATCGAGCCGGCAAAGTCGCCCTCCTTGCCTACCGACCTGAAGTTCTTCTGCAGCGTGTCCAGGTTGGTCAGCAGTGGCGCAATGGCCCCTACCGACTCCTTGCCGAACAGGCTGGTAAGCACCGCCGCCTGCTTGGCCTTATCGACCTTGGCCAGCGTCTTGAGTACGCGGGTCATGGTCCCTTCGCTATCGGTCTGCATGCCCTGGGCGATTTCGTTCGCGTCCAGTCGCAACGCCTTGTAGGCCTCGCGTTGCGACTTGGTGGCCGCGTTACCGGCGGTCATCGTGAGCATGAAGTTCTTGATGCCAGTGGCCGCCACGTCCTGGGCGATACCCACCCCGGCCAGCGCCGAGCCCATCGCAGCCAGTTGCCCGGCGTTGACCCCCGCTACCTCGCCCAGCGGGCCGATGGCGGTCACGATGGCGGAGATTTGCGCCGTGCTGGCTGCACCCGTGTTACCCAGGTAGTTGATCTTGTCGGCCAGGGTGACCACTTCGTCCTGGTTCATGTGGAACGCGGTGCGCCACTTGGCCATCATTTCCCCGGACTGCGCGGCGGTCTGGTCGAACGCCACGCCCATCTTTACCGCGTCTTCGGCGAACTTGTTCAGTTCCTCCCGGGCAATACCCGACTGCCCGCCGGCCGCAACGATTTGCGCGATGCCATCGGCCGCCATTGGCAAGCGCTCAGACAGGTCGAGCACGTCGTTGCTCATGGCCTTGAACTGCTCGGGCGTGTCGAAGTTGACGACCTTCTTCACGTCGGCCATGGCGCTTTCAAACTTCATCGCCGCCTGAACGCCCATGACAAAGGGGGCCGCGATGGCCCCCCCTTGTACTGCATCCATGAACGTGATTTTGCCCAGGCCCGAGCTGTTCAACTGCTTGCGCAACATGGCCGCGTTTTTGCGCACGCCGGTCATCACCGGCGACAGCTTATCGACGCCGGTAATCAGCGCTTTAAGCTGGAACTTATCCGCCATTGTTCGCCCCCGCTAACTCTTGGATTCGCCAAGCGTTTTCTTCACTTTCGAACAGCACGTCCAGCGGCCACGCCTTGACCTGTTCCGGGTTGGTTTTCCAGTACCAGGCCAGGTCGTAGGACAGATCAATCAGCTCGCTGATGGTGGCGAAGCGGGGGACATGAAAAAACCAGCAATCAACCACGCGAAGCGGTTGAGGTCGGACAGGTCCAACTGATCCACCGACCCCGGGGGGATGGCTGCGCATACACCCAGGTACTTAGCGGCGACGTCAAGATCGAGCGAGACTGCTTCGTCTTTGTCGATGTGGTAGGGCAGCGACTTGATAGCGCGGCAGTCCTGTACGGTGGGGCGGCGAATGGTCAGTTCGACCAAAGTTTCGCCGTGTGCCTGAATCGGTGCGCTCAACGTGTGAGTAGTGGTGCTCATTATTGCCAGTCCCCTGCGATGCCTTCGAAATTGAGTGAAACCTTGCCGTCGTCACCGGTGACGTTCACGTCGTCCACCAGGTAGGCGCCGGACAGCACATAGCTGCGCCCGGTCTTGAACTCGGTTGTAACGGTCATGTTGATGCCGTTGGTCAGCTTGGTAATGGGAAAACCCGGCGTCATCACCGCGTCAACCTTGGTGAACGGAACGCGGTCTTCCTCCTTGAAGTAACCCTTCACAACGGTTTCGCGCTTGACGCTGGAAAGCGCCACCTCGACGCCACCCGTGATAACCAGCTGCTCGCCATCGACCTTGATGTAGCAGGTGCCTGCGACTTTCTGACCCATAAAAAGGGCTCCCATAAAAAGGCCCGCACAAGGCAGGCCGGGGTGAATTGCTGCGGGTTACGCCGCGTCGGGGTGCTGCAGGCGGAACTGGTACAGCAGCGCGAACACGCGCAACTGATTGACCAGATCCGGCGGGAACAGCACGTTCAGCCGGTTCGGGTTGGTCGCGTCACGCTCGACCACCAGATGCTCCTTGAACGCCTCAATGTTCTCGACGATGCCGGCGCGCTCCAGCTCGCCATACGCCGCGATCAGCTCGCCCCGGATCACAATCGGCGTGACGATGGCCGCGCCGGCGCCGAAGCTGGTGCCGTCGTTGGCCAGCTTACTGCGCCCGTATTTGCTGGTGATACGGCTTTGCAGGTTGCGGATCACATACGCCGACTGGTGCAGCGGCTCGCTGTCCAGGTAAGAGTCATCCGCCTGGCCAAACGCATTGCGCTGGTATGTGGTGATACCCCGCTGAATGCGGTAGCTGCCGCCTTCGTAGTACGCCGTGGCAATGCCGTTCATCAGCAGCGACTGCCGCTCGGTCAGCATGAAGCGGCTGCTCGCCGGCGCAGGATCGATGCCCGGCAGCGTGCCGGTTTGCGTCGGCCGGGCTGGGTCGGCGCTGATGAACACGGCGGTGCGTGCCGCGTACTGCGCCGCGATTTCCCACGCCGGCTGCGGCACACCGCGTTCGAAACCGTGAATCGTCATGTGTGGGTCATTGCGCGCCCGGCCGGCCGCCACCAGCTCGCCCAGGCTGCCGCGCTTGGCGGTGTACACATGACCATACAGCTGCTTGGCCCAGGACCAGCGGCCGGCGGTGTCTTCCATCGTGACTTTCCAGGCGTCCAGGGTCGCCACGTCGCTCCAGGGCTGACAGATGAACTCGAAAGGCTCATCGCCCAAGGCAGCCAGCGCGGTCGCCATATCGGGGCTGCCAACGCCGCCCGTCATCACACCCGCCACCAGCGTCAGCCCGGCCGGGGTTTCCTCGCCGTTGGTGCGGCCCAGGCGGTTCAGCTCGACCCGAATGTCGTTGCTCAGGTCGCCCTTGAACTTGGCCGTCAGGGTCACCACGGCCGCCTCCACGGTCGCCGTGACCGGCAGATCAAGCGCCGCGTTGATGCTGGCCGCGACAGCGGTGGCCACCGCCTCGGCCGACATACCCAGGGTGACGGTGGTACGCACGCGCTTGCCAGCCACGTACAGATTGACCTGGCCGGGCGCCGACGGTGTGCCCGTTACGGTAACGGTAGCGGTGGCCGCCGTGCCTTCGGTCACCTGCAGCGGCAGACACCAGACCTCGCCGGCGATATCGATGGCGCGGTGTTTCTCGTACATCGCGGCCAGCATCGAGCCGGTACCGCCGATGGCGGTGGCTTCGGCCTGGCGCGACACCAGCACCAGGCTGCCGACTTCTTCGCTGTCTACGCCGTCGTTGACCTGCCCCACCAGCAGCCGGCGCAGCGCGGCGCCGGCATTGCTATTGGCCATCGAGTTATCAACCTCGGCGTAGAACAGCGGCACGCGCAGGTCGGACGGAATGTTGCTGAAACCAATGCTCATGGCTTGGTCACCCTCGCTTTTTTGGGTTCGACGACAACCGCGTCGCCATCAGCCAGGCGGCGCTGCCACCAGGCGTTGTGGGGCACCTTGGCCCCTTCGTCGGGCAGCAGCTCGCCGCCCTTCTCCGGCATCGGGCAAGCACGCCCCGGGGCCGGTTTCAGGTGAATCAGTGTCATTGAGGTAGATCCTCTCGGGTTGTGAATTCGACACGGCCGTCAGGGCCCGACTGGGCGACGTTGCGGTCGACGAGGGGGTCGATGAAGTCGAGCGAGATATCGAGCCCCTGCAGGGTGGGCAGGCCGTCCACTTCGTGCTCGTACCATGTTTCAGCTGGGTCGCTGTCGTTGCTGCGCCCCAACTGGAACTCAGCACTGAAGCTGTAGCGGTAGACCACCCGAGCCCTGTTGATGAAGATCAGTGCACCACCGCCATAGGTAACCTGGTCATACTCTGGCTCCGGCTTCCACCCCACCAATGCGCGCCAGAGATCAGCCCTCAAAACGTGCAGGTCGTGCACAGCCTCCTGGCCGCGTTCGTCTGATGTGTCGAGCACGACAATGACGTCGAAGCCGTCAGAGATAACCTGACGGACCCCATTTTTCAGGTCGTTGGGTTCGGCCTCATCATCGGAGGCAATGACATACGCCGACGGGTGCTTGAGGTTGGAACTGGTCGCGACGGCGTCCCAATCGATCCCTGCCGCGATCCTGCCGGCGAAGGCAGAACAATGGGCACGCAGATGCGCGACGATCACATTCAGTCTCATCGTGGTTTCCGTATGTAGGGGTTAACTCAATGCGTCAGCGAAGGCCGCCGCCAGCAGACGCTGCACCTGCGAACTCGAGTCCTGCAGCGCATCTGCCATGTAGTTGTCACGCGGTGTGATGCGCCACTCGCCAGACGCCCGGGCAGCGAGCGCTTGTGCACGAACGCCCTTCGCCCGGCGATTCGTCTTCCCGACTCCCGCGCCCGGAGCCAGCTTCCCGAGGCGCCGCCCCTGCTTCACGCCGTAATGCAGAAATGCGGGGTAATAGGCTTTCATTGCACCGGTCTTAGTGGGAGCCACCCGGACCAGAAAGCCGGAGCGCGACACCTTGGCCTTGATCGAATCGAGCGTGGCCCCGGTGCGGCTCACCGGGTAGCCGTCCCGGCCACCACCCAGGGCGAGATTCATTTGGGCCTTCTGCATGACCAGCCGACCTGCCTTGCGCATGCCGGCACGGATCTTCTTACGGTCGAAGGCATCGCGCTCAAAGCTATCGAAGCCTTCGAAATGCACGTACCCATCGAGAGAGGCACTGTTAGCCATACACGCCACCTCCAGCCCGCACGCGCCCCAGCTCCTCCACCTCAAGCACCGTGAAACGGTGCGTGCCGTTCAGGTCAGCGACACGCCGGACCCGGTAAAGCCTGGACCCGTGAACGACTTCGTGAGCGTCAGTGATGCCGTCAAGGAATCGCAGCGTAATACGGTGCGTGACCTTCGCATCAAGCTGCACACTGGCGCTATAGGCAGCGGTCCCCACAGGGACAATGCTGGCCCAGCGGCGTTTTTCATCTGTGAAAACCGAGTCGATGCCATTGTCTGAGGCAGGCTGATCAGAGCGAAAGCGTATGGTGATACGCCGGTTCAACTCACCGGCAGATGGTTCTCTCAGTGCCATGACTAGAACCTCGGGGGCACGCTGACCTCAGCCAGCAGGTGGTCCAAAAAGGTCGACGGCAGTTCAGTGAGCGCCTGTCCCACAACGAGCATGCCGCGATGGGTATAGGCCGTCTCTGCAGCCATCAAAAGCCAGCTGCGAACACCTGGGTAAGCGTCAAGATCAACCCCAGCCCGGTACCGGATGCGCAGCGGGCCGACAGGACGGCCATCAGGGAAGATCAGGTAGCTTTCGCGCCCGCCCTGATGAACCTGCACAGGGCCGGTGTACGGCTCAATGACACCAGTGTCAGCCAGCAGGTGCACCGATTCGATCTCGGTGGCCTGCCCCACATCCAGCGCATGCCCCGAAGGAAACTGGCTTGGCCAGTCCTCTTCGTACAAGGCGCCACGGATAGCGGCGCCCGTCTTCGACTCGGCTTGCGCGGTCACACCGGGGATGATAATCAGGTCGATCAGCTCGGGCTGCAGATCCTCGGGTTCAAGCCGGCACTGAAATGCCACCTGGTCCAACGTCAGCACGGGCGCCCCCGTGTAGGCGATGCGACGCGCCATAGTCAGGGCTTGTCATCGTCGTCATTCTCCCCACCGTCTTCAGCATCCGCATTCGGTGGCGGCCCTACCACCGGGCCGGGCTGAGCCGGACCTTTGACAGCTGCGGCACCCTTGCCCTTTCCACCTCCCGACTTGCCCGACTTTTTGCCTTCGTACAACTGAGCACGGCCACCATCGACTAGCGACTGCGCCAGATCTTCTTCGAAACCAGCCACTTCGCCTTTGCCATAACCGCGCCAAGACCCGGTGAACTCAACAATTACCTGTGCCATAACGTTCCATCCAGTTGAGTGGCCCCGGACCATCCGGGACCAGGGATTACATGCCTGCGCCCCACTTCACCGCGACCGCTACCACGATGCTCTCGACGTGACGTGGGCCGAAGTCGTGCTTGGCGATCACACGCAGCAGCGTCTGGTCGCGCTGGAAAGCACTGACCAGATCGCCGTTGGAGTCCTTGTAGGAAGCCTCATTGCTGAAGCTCAGGGTCAAGTCCATGTCTTCGCCGATCATGCAGTCAGCGAAGTTGACGAAGTAGATTTCGGTTTCGTTGCCATCAGCACCCAGGTTCACCGGGATCTGATTGCTCAGCCCTACCGGGTAACCTTTGAGCATGCCGGCATCGATCTCGGGATAGGCCTTGTTACCGTTGCCGTCACGCAACGCTTGCAACCAACGCAGTACACGCGGCGCCATCAACCAGCCACACGACTTCATCATCACGTTCGCCGTTTCCAGGCGCAGCATCATGCCGCCCAGGAACAGATCGATCTTTTCCAGGGTCAAGCCATCCACAGCCGGGGCCGGCAGGATGTTGTAAGGCAGCGCCCAGTGACGCATACCTTTGGGCAGGGAGCCGGAACCGTCGGCACGAATGAAGTGCAGATCCTCTGACAAGCCCATGCTGACGGTGAGGTCGTTGAGCACTAACCCATCGATACGCGGGTTAACCCCACTCATGGCCAGCAGATCGTTGGAGATCGGCACGATGGCGGCGGCCTTTTTCGCCGACAGCTTGGTGTCACTGAACGTCATCCCGGTGATCGGGATATCACTGTCACTGCCGATGTACGTCACCACGGTGTTGCCGGTGATACGCGGCTGGGTCAGGTTGCCGTTGTTCAGCGGCAGGCTGGTAACGCCCATCTTGCGGACAATGGATACGGGGCGCAGCGACTCGATTACATCGGTGGCGAAGTTCTGCGGCACCAGAACACCACCAGCACCCGGGGTCACGACGCTCAGCGCCATGTGGACATCTGCCGGGAACCCGCCCTCTTTGGCCATTTGGGCAGCCGTCTGCTGGTTGCCCTGGGCAGCGGCCAGCAGGCGTGCCATCTGCGCCATGCCGGTACCGGGTTTGGACTTTTCACTGAATGGGCCAGAAATGCTGCCGCCGGGCGGACTGTTGTTGCCTTGGGCAGTCTCGCTCACCGGTACGGCACCAGCCGCGGCTAAACGCTCAGCCGATTCCGCGCGGCTGATCTTGGCAGTCAGCTCGTTGATCTGGGTTTCCAGCGTGGTGAACTGGCTCAACTGTTCGGCACTCAGGCTACCGCCGCCCGCTTCGATCTGGGCAAGCGCTTGGACCTGGGCAACCAGTTGGGCGCGGTCGTTACGCATTTGAAGTACAAGGGACATGGTGCCTCCTGGGCATAAAAAAACCCGCACAGGGCGGGTCGACTGCTACCGCGAAAGCGGTCAATTAAGGGTTTGCATGCTCAGCGCTGCAGCGCGCAGGCCGATGCGGCCGGGCTGCCTCGTTGCGCGGTTCAGCGCAACAGCGCGTGAGAGTTCGTCGACTGCATGCTGTGGGCTCTGCAGGCGGTCGGCCAAGCCGACGTTGATCGCCGTCTGACCTCGGTAAAGGCCAGCCTCGGTGGCAATGACCTGCTGTACTGAAAGGCCGCGATAGTCGGCCACTGCACTGACAAACATCTGATAGCTCTCCTGCACCAGCTCGTTCAGGAAGCGCAGCGATTGTTCGGTCAGTGGCTCATGTGGCGACAGGTCGTTTTTGTGCGCCCCGGCGAACACCGTGGTCACCTTGACCCCCTTGTCTTCCTGCATCTTGGAGCGGTCCATGTGGCTCGCAATCACCCCGATGGACCCGACACCGCTGGTCTGGCTGACAACCAGCTCGCTGCAGGCAGAACCGAGCAGGTAACCGCCGCTGTAGGCCATGAAGTTGACCAGCCCGGTGATAGGCTTCTGCTGAGTCATTGCCCGAATGTCGGCGGCCAGTTCGAAAGCGCCTACCGCTGAGCCACCGGGGCTGTCGATGTCGAGCACGATGCGCTCCACCGTCGGGTCAGCCACAGCGCGCTGCAGCTGGCTCCGGAGCCCTTCGTAACTGGTCATCGTCTCGCACATGCTCAGGTGGCTACCCCGGCTGACCAGCACCCCGCTCACCGGCACAATCTCAATGCCGGTCTGGGCAATCGCCGTGCGACGCTGTTCATCTGCCAGCGCCACGCGATCAATGGGGTCGTCTTTCCACAGCTCGGCCGCACCACCGCCGAGGTTGACGATGTTCAGGCTCATCGCCTGGTTGGCCCAGCGCATGCCCAGGTCGAGCATGTCCGGGGTCACCAGCAGGGGTTGATTGAACAGCAGGCTGGACGCCCGCAGGTACGTTCGACTCATTGGGCCAGGATCCTTTCGATTTCCGCGTGCTGCAGCTCCAGCTGCGCCCGCACTTGTGGATTGTTGAGGTCGGGCGGCGTTTTGCCGGCATCGACCATGTTCAGCGGCTGCAGGTAGATATCGCCACCGGGCACGGGCGGCATGTTCTCGAGCCGGCGAATGTCGTTGACGCTCAACCAGCCCCACTGCCGCCCAATTGCATAGGCCTCATAACGGCTCTTCTGGTCACCGCGCAGCAGGCCGGACAGGTTGAACTCGATGAAGTATTCGCGCCGGTCCGATGGCAGCAGGAAGTCGCGCATCATCGCCTGCTCATGCCGCTTGACCCACGGCAGCAACGCGAAGATCACGAACTGGATCATGAGTTGCTCAAGCGTGTTGTAATTGGACTTCTCAAGGTCGTTGACCATCGGCAAGGGGATCTTGTAAATCCGGGCAATGTCGGTACCCGTCAACTTGAGGATGCCTACAATCTCGGCATCGACGTTGCTCATAGATACCGGCTTGAAGGTCATGCCCTCCTGCAGCAGCGCGACCTTCTTGGCGTTGTCCATGCCGCCGAACTTCTGGCCCCATTGATCGACGATCTTGTCGATGCTGCCCTGATCCTTGATGGCCGGCGCTTCCCGAGGCCGCTCGATCACACCAGACACCGCGACACCGTTGGCGAAGCTCTTGCCGGTGTACTGGCGCACGGCTTGCGCCAGGCCGACCGCATCCGCGTGCAGCTCAATCGGCGACAACCCCACGTAGGGGTTGGTACCGAACCAGCGGACGTGGTGAACCATGCGCATTGGCACCACATCACCGCCGGCAATACGGTAGCAAGGCAACATGTCGGCGCCTTTGAGCACCTGCACCTGGTCGTTGTGCAACGCCCACAGCGCTGTGATGTTGCCGTCATCCCGTCGGTCGATGAAGCTGAACGAGTTGCCACGCAACCCGGCAGCGCCCTGTTGCCGCTCACGAAACTCGAAAGGCGTCTGAAAGCCGTTGGGCGCGTAGCGCAGCACATCGTACGCTGGATGGTTGATCGCTGGTTCACGCTGGCCCTTGTCCTGCCGCCGGTACAGCTCCAGCGGCAGTTGGGCCACCGTCTCGGCCAACAGGGTCAGGCAGTTCTGCAGGATGGGCAGGCCAAGCGCGCTTTCCGGGGTCACGGGCGCGCCCGACGAGCTGCGACCACGACCAATCAACCCGCGCCAAAAGCCGCTGTCAGGGTTGGTGAGGGTGCCCGCACCAGAGGCACGGACGCTGGAAAAGAACATGCTCAACCCTCCCCGGCCGGGGCCTGCACCGCAGAAGCGCGATCAGCAAGCCACGACCAGAAAAGTAAACCGCCCCCCGCCACCACCAAGCCAGCGGGCAGGGATACCAGAACCACGCCGGTTACCAACAGGGCAAAGCCCAATAGGCCGGTAAGCCAGGACAGGTACACCAGTTTCATATGCCGACCCCTTTGTCGTAGATAGATTCGCCACTCTCGGCACTGATGGCACTGCTGATACCGACCGCGATAAGCGCCGCAACAATGCCGTCGATGCGGCCGATGGCTTTGGATTTGTCGACCTTACGGTTGTTGGCCGGGTCCGAGACGATCACCGCGTTGCCAGCGCACCAGGTCATGACCGGGTTGTCGTCGTGCAGCAGTGTCTCCACCAGTTCCTCAGCCTCGGCGGGCGCCTCCAGCACCTCGTAATCCTCGGGCCCAAGATCGATCACGTCCGCGTCCTCGACCTTGCGGCCCAGCAATCGGCGTTCGAACTCGTCCACGGCCGGGCCCATGTCCTTGAAGCCCTGACCGAACGGCATCAGCTCCGGCAGCGCAATGTCGTGTTCACTCATCAGTTGCAACAAGTCTTCGATACGCCAGCGGTCATAGCCGATCCGGCGCACATCGAAAAAGTCGCAGATGGTGCGCATGCGTCGTAGCACATGCAGTTTGCTGATGGCCCGCCCCGGCGTGGTCTCAAGGTGCTTGTCCTTGATCCACAATGCGTAGGGCACCTTGTCGCGCTTCTCCCGGCCAAGCAGATCGTCGTCGGGGATCCAGAAGTACGACAGGGATCGCCAGTGCGGGTCGTGGGGTACCGGGCTGAACATCAGGACAAAGGCCGTCAGGTCGGTGGTACTGGACAGGTCGAGCCCGCCCACACAAGCCCGCTCACGCAATACCTTCATGCGCACGCGGTCAGCGGCCTGGCTCCAGATCTCCCAGGACAACCAGGGCGACGTGGCCTGCGTCCATTCGCAGAAGTTGAGGCGACGAACCACCGCCTCCTTGGCCGGCAGGCCCCGTGCCTCTTGCACCTGCTCGCGCAAGTACTTGCGGCCCGGGATCCCGTCGGTCTGGCCTTCCAGCATGAAGTCCAGCGAAGGGTTCACCTTTGGCCAACAGGCCTCATCCTTGAACGGGTCCTCGCCCTCATCCAACGAGCAGATGAAGGCGAAGAACGCTTCGTTTTCCTCTTGCCCTGCACACACCCGCACACCGTGGTCATGGTACTGACCGCAGGTCGACTTCTTGTCTGACCCGCTGTTGGTGATCATTGCGATCAAGGCGCGCCGACGGAACTTGGTACCGGCACGCATCATGTTCACGGCGCTGGCGTTCTTGTGTTCGTGCAGCTCATCGATCAACGCGATATGCGGACGCGGGCCCGATTGGCCTTCATCCGAACTGATCGGCCGGAAGAAGCTGTTGGTGTTCGGGTAGAACAGGTTCCAGACCTTTTCGTCCCGGCCCGACTGGACCAGCCGAGCGGCAAGGTGGCTGGACATGTTCACCATACTCACCGCATCGCGAAACAGGATCTGGGCCTGGTCCTTTTTGGTGGCTGCCGCGTACACCTCGGCACGCTGCTCACCATCGGCCACCAGGCCATACAAGCCGATGCCCGCCACCAATGGCGACTTGCCCGAGCCCTTTGCCGTTTCGATATAGGCCATCCGGAAGCGGCGATAGCCATCATCGCTGTACCAGCCGAACAGGCTCCCAACGACGAATGCCTGCCACGGCGCCAGGATGAACGGCAAACCTTCATAGTCACCGCCGTTCAAACACAACACGTCTTCGAAAAAGCCGATGGCCCGGGCAGCGGCATCTGCGTTCCAGATCAACCCTCTGGCACCACCTTCTTCCAGATCCCGCAGATGCCGGCGTGCGGCGTTGCGGACATTCGGCCCGGCGACAAGCTTGCCGCCCAGGACGGCATCGGCGAATGCCTTTACTCGGCATTCAGTTGAAATACTGGGCAGCTGCGTCTCGTTGGTCATTTGGGAATAACTCACCTTGCGGGGCCGCCGACGCCCTCATGTTGCGGCGTGCCAATGGCGACAAACCGAACTGGGCCGCTGCCGCGTTGGCACGCTTCTCGGCATCGTTGGCCAGTTGCCGCAGCACATGGGTCTGCTGGGCACCGGTCTTGAAGGTCTGGACTTCGCCGCCCAGGCCATCGAGAGATTCGCTGTTGCGCGTGGCGATCAGCCGCTGAAACCGGACCCAATCGGCGTAGGCCTGGCAGTAGGACGCCAGCGCCATCAGGTCCAGGTTCGACACCCAGCCCAGTGCAATCAGCGCCGGCACCAGGCGCTCCCATTCAGCAACCGCTTCACCGGCCAGAAACTCCGGCATTGGCGGTGCATTCACCGGAACGACCGGATCCTTCACCGCATTGATCAAACTGCCCAAGTTCTTTTTGCTTCGATTGCCGTTGAGCACATGTACGGACGCCGGCAACGGCGGGCGCCCGGAATTTCCATTCCCAGCCATGGGACTACCTCCTAGTCTGATACCCCCCCTCCTCCATATTTCCCGTCTTTGCGAAGAGAGGGGGGCAAGCGGTCAAGAAGAGGGGCGGAAGAATGTTTTTCACCCCCCTACCCCTGCGCGCCTGGGCAAATGGCGCGGCGCGCCAGATCAGCGGCGGTTCCAATGGTGGTTGGGATCGAGGGGAATGCCGGTTGCCGTGCAACCCGCCAGCCGGCCGCTTCGTTCAAGCCGCTGTTTGGTCGAGTCGTGGCAAAGTTTGCAGAGTGGCTGCCAGTTGCCCTGATCCCAGAACAACTTCCATGCGGCCTTGATCCGGTCCGGCTCGCCTGACGCCTTGGCGTCCATCAACCGGGGCGGGGTCTTGTGGTCGACCACCGACGCCGGCACGGGGCGGACATCGGTGGAGCACATCGAGCAGAACGGGTTCAGCGCCAGGAACGTATCCCGAGATTGCCGCCAACGGTGGCCGTAACCACGGGATGCGCTGCTGCCGCGTCGATCACTGACCTTGGCCATTGTTGGTCGGGCTCACATCGCACACGCCCAAACGCTTGGCGGCCCAGCGTTCATACAGTCCGATGGCAACATCAGCACCGGCCATCGCAGTCAAACAGCCGACAGCCGCTGACGCCCAGATCGACACACCCATCGAATACATGAGCATGTTGGTCGAGAGCCCGCACACGATGCAGGCACCCGAGCGCAGCGCGATGCGCCGCACCAACCCCCAGCCACGAGCGCCCGCCTTGTCGGCCCTCCACATCTCACCTGATACACCACCGAGCAGAGACAGTACGATCACCATCCATAGCGGCATTTCGATTAACGCTTGTTGCTCATTGGTCATGCTGGCCTCATCGGTAGAAAGCACGGCGCCGGAAAAAGAAAACCCCGCCGGATGGCAGGGTTCTCGGTGCGCCGATTGCTCGGTGCGGGCTTGCACAGCACAGTGCTTGGGGGAGCGCCGAAGCGCAATTTGCAGATCGTGGTGACTTTTTACCCTCGGACTGAAAGACCGAAAAGAGGCAATTTTCGGTCATTCGTTTCGACCCTACTTCGACGCAACTTTGGCACCAGTTGGGCGCATACCAACTCGACGAACGGTATGGGTGCGCTCGGGGCCAGCCCGCACCAGCAGGATACGCATCACCTGAAGGTGCAGCGCCTTGACCCAGTTGAAGTAGGTACGCTCAGCACCCTCAGCCAATCCCACTTCCTGCATCTGCTCACGGATGCTCAGCGCGTGCAGGTAACGGCAGTGCGCAAGGTGGGCGAGTACCTTGCCGCGTGCATCCCGCCGATCGAGCTCGGCCAGGGCCGCGTCGACCTCTGCCGCAATGTGATCCAACCCCGCACCACCAACCAAGATTCGTGTGCCAGGGGTGCCACGCGGTGCGTTGCCCTTCCACTCCATGATGCTGCCCATCTGGCTGCCCAAGCCTGACGCCAGGCCGAGCCGGGCTCGCTGCTCGGCCCAATGGCGCATCAACTGGTCAATGTCAGTAAGCATCTATCTTTCCTTGAGAGAATTAGCAGCGAGCCAGCTCAGCGGCTGCGGCTGCTTGGACAGCCAGAGCATGAGCAACCAGCGGACTCAGCATTGCCATTACCGCGAGGTAATTCCCCAAGTGATCGTCAAGCAGGATGTAATCCACGGTAGAGTCGTGAGCCATCACATCGAACAAATGCACGATACCCGGCAGCACCGCCCGATCACCATCTACGCGCTGATATCGACGGTATGCCAATTCCACGTCGTCTTGCAGGAAGAACCCCATCTTGCGAAGGAACTGATCTGGGTCCCCTATTTCCTCCCAATTCACCTGGCTGTACCGCACCAGATCCTCTGCAACACGTTTCAGTTGTCCATTCTCTACGATGTAAACAGCCATTTTTTGCTTTCCTATGCTTTATGGATAATGTCGGAACTTTGTCGGAAACCTGTCGGAACAACTAAATCCTTTAAAATCAACAAGATAATGATTGATTCAGACAATCAGACAGGTATTTAGAGAAAGCCTTACGCGTAAGAGTGTGTGCACGCGCACATGGGAACATTCATTTTTACTGTCGGATTGTCGGAATGCCCGGTTTCATTGGGCCAAGTAGTGTCGGAATGCTGTCGGAATGTTGTCTGATTGTCGGAATCAAAAGGCGCCCGCCGCAGGCAACGAATGCCTATCAAAAGCGGTGGAGAACTTGCGGCACTCCAGCCCGGCCTTACTTGCCCACTCTCGCCCCATAGCGCCCTTCTCAGCCAGAAAGGTCGGAGTTACATAGATGCGCTTCGTGATGAAGTCATCATTCTGCGTCGGGTACCTGATGTCGTTGCGTGACTGCTTCAAGTCCCTCACCGCTTCCTGAGTGAAATCCCTCTGTCTTCGCTTGAACTCGTTTGCACCGTCACACCATCGGCAAAATGCCCGCCATAGATCGTCCTGAGTGACAGCAGCAGTTACAGGAAACTCAGTCTCTCCGGCCAGCCACCGACGGACAAAGTACCGTGGCGCTGGCAGACTCCCATCAATGAGGCCCTGCTTCTCCTCGTTGAGCGGAGGCTTTGTATGGGGGCTGAAGCCCGTCAAATCAATGCTCATGAGGTATTCGTAGAACGCGGCAATGCCACCGCTATCGATCTCTGCCACTAACGCCTCGAAATACTCCTTGGGTGGTACACGGTCCACGTAGAGCACCAGATAACGCCGATCACCATCATCAAGGGCCAGCGGCACCGTTGAGTTGGACAGGAACACGAAGTTGAGGTGGTTTCGCTCCTCTCGCACCGGCATGTTCTTTTCGTTGATCTGAAGCGTATCACCGGTAACCAGGTGCTTGAGTACACCTTTGTAATGACGCATTTCCTCCCGACTGACAACTTCCTCGGCCAAGGCAAACAGTTTACGGCTTTGCCAGCCGGTGAACTGGCTTTCCAACTGCGCCTGCCCAATTGTCGTGCCGTAAGTACCGTAGATCTCCCTCACGACCTTTTCCCACAGCAGGCTCTTACCAGGGCCTTCTGCACCAAACATCACTACCGCTGTAGCCATCTTCGCGCCGGGGTGCTGCAACGGGTAAGCGATCCACTTGAGCAAGAAACGGTATTCATCGGCCCTGTTGTTACAGAGTAACCCCAGATGCTGCAAGATCAACTTGCAGCCCTCTTGGCCTCTCGCATCACGCTCCGCGTGGAAGCCGTCGAACAGGTTGAGCATCATCGGGCTGCATGTTTCTGTCGGGTCAAATACCACGTCCTGAGCCATACGCCGATGTTCACTTTCCTGCCACCACTTATAGGTCGTGCGCCCGACAGCCTCACGAATGGCAGACAGCTTGATCATCCGTGCACGGGTGCAATCCCATGCCACGTCCGAGCCATAGACAACAACAAAGTCCTTGAGCAGTTCCTGCTCCCGAATCTTGAAGCCCCCTGCGCCCCCAGGTGTGTGTGAGTCGGCCTCAAACTGCTCTTCCGGCCACTCAGGAGAAGGGGCGCAGGGAAGAGGACCCGGCTCAGCGGTTGGTACGTCCTCCACTGCTGCAACTGGCTGCGCAGGACGCTCACCGGTAGGGGCGCGGGGAAGGCCCTGCGCCGGCGGAACCGGGCGAGATAGCCCAACAATCTGGGCTGCTGCTTTTGTCGCCGCAGACACGTTGCCGCCATGGCTCAGAATGCAGAACACGTCGAACGCATCGTTCTTATGGCCATTGTTGAGCGGATCGGAGCTGTGGTGAGAGAACAGCTTATCGTCGACGATTGTTACTCCAGGCAACCCACTGCTGCTTTGAGGGCAGAGCCATTTGTTCCCCTGACGTTTGTACCCGTGCGCCTCGATCAGAGAAGCGAGGTCATGTAACCGATTGAATTCGGGGATCACCTTGGGTAGCTCGCGACCACTACGCGCCGCAGGGTGACGCTGCTCAACGGGCGCAGGCTTAACCTGAGCTGGCTTGCTCACCCACGGGCAACCCTGCTCGGCACCACGCTTGAAATCCTCCCAACCCTGCCAGATTGCCAACAGCTCAGGCGGCAGCTCGGGAAGTCCGCCCGGCTTAGGCGGATTGATCCAGATGTATGGCTTACCCGTACCTGGATGAATTGACGGCGGTAAAACGTCCTGCACCAAACCGGCACGCAACTCCAGCACCGTGAACTTCTTGAATGGCTCAGCAGCCAACCGCATAGCGCCTTCGCGAGCAGCATCACCCGCCTCTTTCGCTGCATTGGCCTGATCCATCAATGCCTTGAAGATCGATCCGTCGGGGTCTTTCTGGCTTGGCCAGGTTAACGAATGTCGGCTCAGTTCAACCCCGTCAGGCACGCGAAACAACAACCTTAAACGGGCTGGGTTTCCCACTACTGTCGGGTAGGCATCCGCGAGAGCGTCCAGATCCAGGCCGAGCTGGGCACCCAGCACGAAACGGGTCCACTCGACGTCATCGACATCCAGCGAACAGACCCTGCTTGGACCCAACACGACCCCAAGGTTATGCGAAGGGTTCGCCTGCCAGAACGCCTCAGCGCTATCAGCGTCAGTGAAGTAACCGCCCGGCTTGTTCCAACCCATCCCTTTTGGTGTTTTCTCACCAGGCTCAATTGGCACCAGGGCGAGCCCAAACGTATCGATGTAGCGCCGCGCCCATGCGGCCATTGGCATTCCGTTGCGGTTACTCATCGGCGTCGCTCCCGCAGGTCTTGGCAACTGATGCAGGTCTCACAGCCAGACACCGCCAGTTGGCGTGGCAGAGGAATGGCTTCATCGCAGTCAGCGCAGAACTGAGCGCTTGGCTGCTGCGAAAGGCGAGTACGGCGCCCAAGGGCGAGCTGCAGCAGGTAGTCGGCCTGGTCATTGGCCATATCAGCTTCATCAGCCATCGATATGATCCTCCATCGCCTGCCGAGCACCCGCCATGATGCCCAGCACCTCGCGGATAACGTCGGCGCCCTGCTTTTCCAGGTCTAGTACCTCGTGCAGCTCCCAGTGCTTGTCGGCGGCCCCTTTATGCAGGCTCGCAACGAACTCGCCCGCTTCACCCAGCAGCTTGCCGACAGCCTTCAGTGCCTCACGGCTGGCAGGTACGGGAATGGGGCGGTACCAGACGGCACCCGCCGGCCTGACCAGCGCATCGAGCAGGCGCGGATCGGCCGTCAACCGAATGACTTCCTCCAGCTCATCAGGATTCAGCCACCGGCGCTCTTCATCGTGTTTTAGCTTTTTTTGCAGGGCGTCGTTTTCGACGACCATTTCGAATGCCAGGCGGGTGATACCGCCCTGATAATCACGCGCTGCGCGATAGATTGCATGCCGTAAGGACAAAACCGGGCCAGCGCCCGGCAGTAGATCTATGCGACTCATAACCGTAAAACCTCCGTTTACGGTGTAGCCATAGGATTAGGTACGACCTATCCTACGACCACGACCGATGTGCTGTGCTGTGCGTCGTCGTCGCTGGACTGGGGAGGTGAGAGGCCCCGGTCCAGCACCCTACTTTCTCGTTTGCCTCAAATACGCCCAATCAATATCAGGCCGCAGAACTTCGCAGCTGATGGCGCCGTTCGTTTCCCGATCCAAGCCAACGGCCAGACCAGCGCTTGCACGTCGATTGCCATAGGCCACCTGCTTTAACTGGCCCGCAGACGTTCCGCAGCGGCGCGCAAAAGCCTCAAGCCCCTCCTTGTCCATCGTTTTCAAGTACTCGCTAAGTGTCATATGGCCCTCCATTGGCGGAAAGATTAGCAATTGCTAATTGACAAGACAATAGCATTTCGTAATTTACTGTTTGCTAACGGAAAGCAATCATCGCGGTATGGATATCAACGAAAGGCGTATCGCCTCCCTCCGCAAGATCATGGGGCCCATGAGCCAGAAGGAATTTGCCGAGGCTCATGACCTAGACGCGTCGTACCTGTCGCAATTGCTCAACGGCCATCGCAAGTTGGGGGAAAAGGCTGCTCTGAATCTCGAGGTCAAGATCGGGCTTGCTGCTGGAACGCTTACCTCCCCTCGTACCGAGGGATCCCCAACAAGTAACCCGGACAATGTCGTTCAACTGCCTGCTCCCGCTCGGTCAGCCAAGGACAAGAACTTCGTCCTGATACCACATCTGGATATTGCGGCGTCTATGGGGCCTGGCAAGGCAGCCCCGAATATGCACATTGAAGTCATACGCGACATGACGGTCCACCTCGATTGGCTGAGGATGCAGGGCCTCGCTTTTTCGAAGATTGACAACCTCGCGATTATTTCCGGCGATGGCGACAGCATGTCCGGCACGTTTACCGATGGCGATGCTCTGCTCGTTGATAGAGGCATCACAGAAGTCAGGACAGATGCGATTTACGTCTTTACCCTCGACGGCGACCTGTACATCAAGCGCCTTCAGCGGATGACTGGTGGGCAGCTCAGGATGATCTCAGACAACCCTGTTTATCCCCCGATCATCATCGACGAATCAATGATTGATCGTATGCACATACAGGCGCGCGTCCTGCTAGCCTGGAACGCCAAAAAGCTGTAACCCTCTCCACCGCTGTGTCATTTGGCCATAGGTCGAGCACAGCCGCGTCAAAATTACTTAGCATTTGCTATTGCTCAATATTTTAGCTTTTGCTAATTTCAGCCCGTGTCACTCCTCTCACACATAGGACACGGCCTTATGAAATCAGCACAGCAGCTTCTCTGCAGGATCTACCTGCACCCCTCCATTTGCAGTAGCCGAACAGCAATTGGCGCCATCCAACAGCAAACTGGCCTCCTTATCGTCACCACCCAAAGTGGCTACGCCCAAGCCATTCGCCCTACCCCCCCAACAGCGGGGGCCCAGGCATGAGCGCCTTTGTCATTCCATTCGGCAAACAAGGCCTGCTGCACCAGGTGCTTAGTACAGGTGGCTCCACGAGGTGCCCGTTGTATTGCCCAGCAGTTCAACTCGACGCTGACATAGAAGTTGAGCTGAGCAGTGGGCAGGTGCACATCAAGGTGGCATTTGGCGAGTTGACCGGCTCGCTGACCCTTCCACACAACGACCGGGCCAATCACCTGCACTTGCGCGACTTCGTTCAGGACGTGGCCAACGGGCGTACAGAGGCCGGAAGCACTCAACAGGCCATTGCCCTGATGGAAGCACTCGACCACGTAGACACGGTGCTACAGCCCGGCCAGGTTGCGTACATCACACCCACCATATCGGATGTGCATCCCTTCGGCGCAGTGGTCACGAACGGGTTGGGTGAAGTGTGCGCAGCAGCCATGGGCAGCAGCAAAGAGCACCTGGCCGAGCTGATCAGCCGCAAGTTGCAACGTTACCCCGAGGGGACCGGGGAGCGCGCATGAGCGACACGCTAGCCCAGTTGCGTCGCCAGTGGACCACCCCATGCCCAACCTTGAGCGCTGTCCGGGAGCACTATTTCCCGCACATCAAGACGGATCGGCACCTGCGCAACCTGATCAACGCCGGCCGTATCCCACTCAAGCTGAGCAAGCTGCACCGCTCTGTACGCGCTGAGCACGTGGTTTACCTGCATGAACTCGCTGCCTATCTGGACTCACAAGCCCAGTCAGCGGCATGACAAGGCGGCCCCGGCCATCAGGGGCAACACTACCTGCCGCACCTCTCACATGGCCTATGCCGGCGGCGGGCACAGTTTGGAGCACAGCACATGCAACCACAGCAAATCATCCTTGCCCTGGCCACCCTCTGGCTGTTCACGCTGGCGGCACTGCCATTCCTGTTCAACGCAGCTTGCCGTCGAGCAAAAGAAAGCGGCTTAGCCGCGGGGCTCGCACAGCGGGAAGCCGACCATGCCAGGCAGATCGCCGCCCTGAACGCGGACATTGACGCCATCGCCCAGGAGCGCCTGACAGAACAGCGGGCGCACCTGCTAGCAACGAGTCAGCGGCTGGCTCACATCGAAGAACTTGAAGCCAGGATCATGTCGTACACCGGGCTCGCCGTGACGAAGGCTGATTACGAACACCTTACAAACGCTGCGGAAACACTGCGCCTTGCCCGCAACACTTGGCAAAAGCTGCAAGGCACCGAGCCGTGGTGTGCACGCGCATACACCGAATGCCAAGGCCTTCTGAAACTCGCCAGCCGCGTGCATGCAGAGTTGCGCACCAGCCCCAGCTCGGCCATTCAGCAAGGGGATGCGGCATGAGCACTACACATGATCAGCAGGAACGTGAACGCATCATCCGCAAGATCAAGCACTGCCTTGCACTTTCTGCCAGCTCCAACGAACACGAAGCTGCTGCAGCGATGCGCCAGGCTCAGAAGCTGATGCGCAAATACCGGCTCACCGAACTCGACGTGCACATCAGTTCTGTGGGGAAAACCTATGGCACCCAGGTGAAATGCCGCCGGCCTTCCTGGGATCGAGACCTGATCAACGTCGTGGCCCAGGCCTTCAACTGCAAAGGGTTCACCCACAGCAACTGGGACGCAGCGTCCGGTGGTCGCAGAGAAAGGGCGCTGTTTATTGGCGTGTCTCCAGCGCAGGAAATTGCCAAGTACGCCTATGACACTTTGCTGGTGAAGGTGACCAGCGCCAGGAGGGAGCACGTTGCCAAAATCAAAAGCGGATTGCTTCCCCAAGCCCGGTTCACCCCCGAAACCCGAGGAAACCACTTCGCCCAAGCATGGGTTGGCCAGGTCCATTACAAGCTGCAGGAACTGGTACCAGAGGTGGATGAACCTGATGACGACAACAGTAGCGACGAGCGAGCACTAGCGGTTACTGAGTCCAGGGAACACGCCCTGATAGATGCCTTCGTACATCAATTGACGAAAGGGAACGGGGCAGCCACCGAGCGCAGCCGGAAAGGGCCAGAAGCAAACATCGAAGATCTGATGCTGGGCATGAGGGCGGGCCAAGCCGTTGAGCTGAACCAGGGGCTGGCAAGTGCGGGGGATTTGGCCTCGACCTTAGAGCACGAGACGCGGGAGGTCGCATGAGCGTTCCACGCTGGGTAATGATCAAACGCGCCGCTGAACTTACTGGGTACAGCGAAGATGCCATCCGCCACAAAGTGAAGGATGGCACCTGGGCACAAGGCCGCGTCTGGCGCAAAGCTCCAGACGGCCGCATCGCAATCAACATGGCGGAGTATGACAAGTGGGCCGAGAGCGCATCGCAAGTGGCTTAGAGGCCGAGCTGGCTAAGCACACGGGCATTGAGATTCATGGCGGCAACTTGCGGATCGTCTTCATGTGGCGACGCATCCGCTGCCGTGAGTCTCTGGGCCTGCCGGTGACCAAAGCCAACATAAAGCACGCCGACCAGCTTAGGGCGGCGGTGCTTCATGAGATCAAGACCAACACCTTCGAGTACGGGAGACACTTCCCGAACTCGAAGCATGCCACCAACTACAGCAGCGCGAAGGACGAGCGCCTGGAGGCCCTGGCGGAACGCTACAAGCCGCTGAAGGCCATCGACATCACCGCCATGACCGAGGAGAAGTACTCCTACGCCATCGACATATGCGTCGAGCTGGTGGGCAAAGATCGACTGGCCGGCATCCTGCTGCCCGAGGATATCCACTTACTCCGGGCACGCCTGATCGAGACCCGCGCACCGTCGACCGCCAACCATTACTTGGCCACCTTCTCCGGCTTCCTCACCTGGTGCGAGAGCAACAAGTACTGCGTGGCCGGGCTCGCTGCTGCGTGCACACGCTTTGCCATGAGCGAGAAAGAGCCGGATCCACTGACGCACGAGGAGTTCGACCTGATCGTCACGAAAGGCTGCCTGCACCCTCAAGATGTCGCGGCAACCACGCTTGCCGTCTACACCGGCCTGCGACCTGGTGAACTGTGCGCGCTGGCCGTGGAAGACATCGACCTGCAGGCTGGGAAGATCGAAGTAACGCGGGCGATCACCGCCAACGGCACATTCAAGCTCCCCAAGACAGGCAAACCCCGCACGGTGCTGCTGATGGAGCCCGCGATCGAGGCGTGCCGAACACTGATTGCCATCGTGGCCAAGCACCCCAAGCGGGACATTCGCGTGTACCACAACCGGCATGAATGGCGAGACGAGTCGGTCACCCCGCTTCTATCCCCTAGTACGCAGGCAAGGAAGCGGGTGATCAATGAGTGGTTCGTCTCAACTGCCTGGAACACGAAATGGGCAGGTATTCAACGTCGCGCCGGGATCCGGCCTAGGCGCCCGTACCAGACACGACACACCTATGCCTGCTGGTGCCTGACTGCCCGAGGGAACCTTGCATTCATTGCGAAGCAGATGGGGCACAAGGACTTCACGATGCTGGTGGAGGTCTATAGCAAATGGATGGATGACGAGTCGCCAACAGAACTCGCCCGCATCTGGGAGGGAATCAATAAAATCTCACAGAAACGTAAAACACGAGAGTCAAAATGACTAGAATTCCGCTCAGGAGGCAGCCGGGCGGCTTTGCCGCCCGGCTGCCTCCTGAGTATTTTCTGACACGAAGCGAGAGATATTCCTAATCTATGGGATCGTCAAGAATAATGTCAACCAGTCTTTACCTTTCCTCGATGCTGACATAGTGACATGCGCCTCACACCAGTCTAAACTCAGGGCAACTGCGGCAGACGCCCAGCCTCAGATGGACCAATGGCCTGCCCCAAGCAGACCAAGGAGATTTTCCATGAGCACCCCGACTCTTGCGCCGAAACGCAGGGTTGATCAAGATCTTGACGCACCTGTCCTCTACGACTTGGATCTTATGAAAGCATCCTTAGCCAGTGGAGTAATGTGTGTGCCGAAAGGTATCACTCGAGAAGCACGTCGCAAATACGTGCGTGAGCAGCTGAAGAATGTCCCTAACGGTTAAACTCAGCATACATTTTTCCCAGCGATATGATGGCTTGCCAGAGCGCGACCTGGATCATATCGATGCCTTCTGGGACCATTGTGAAAAGCATGGTCTCGCGGGATGGAAAGGCAAAATAAAGCCTAGCTGGATCGTACCCGAGCATTATCCCGACAAAGCAACGCGGGAATCTCATGCGAAGCTTAATCAGCTTTGGCACGCGCATATTGGGATTCCAAGCTGGAAGCCATCGAAAAATGCACTAGCTCAATATCAGACGTCTGATTGGGTTGTGCATTTCCGATACAATCCAAATGAAGGCTGGATCATGCTATGCGATTACGGCGACCACGATCCGTTTGAGCTCCCGGAGCTAGATCGCCTTACCGAGGAGGCATAACCCCAGGGTTTGGCCCTTTCACTCCGATAAGCTGCAAAATTGGCGTAGATCGAGCACACAACAAAAAGCCCGGCATTGACCGGGCTTTTTGTTGTGTGCTTCTCAGCACATCATGACGGGCTTTTCGATGCCCAACTCAGCACACGCCTCTTTGAGACTTTGATCAGCCTCTTGAAAACGGCGAACTCGGGCTAGGGTGAAATCGCGACCGCTCAACCCATCTTTGCGAGGGGTTGCAGCGTGCTTGGCTTGGTAAGCTCTAGCGCTAAAGCTTTTCATGACTCGATTCCTTTCCTTACAAGGGAATAAAGCAATCTTTGTTGCTTTGATATGCTTCTAGCATGTGTTGCAGCACATGCTTATACGTAACGTGCGATGTTGAGTACGTAGCCGTGTGGATATCCTGCAACCCCTGATCCTCAAGATAACGGTAGAACAGATCGTCGAACATATCTACCTGATCTCGGACGCTTGCCCGGATAGCTTTATTCTTGAAGTCATCAATGAAGCAGTAATACTCACCTTCAGGCCAGCGAGGACGGTGGTACATCAACACGGCCGGCTTGAGGGGGTCTACGGACACAACTCGACCTTCGTTAGGGTCATTCTCCAGGTTGATCGGATCCAATGCGTACCACAACCAAAGTACTGCAGCACAACTCATTGCAAACCGACCAACGGCAATCTCAACGTCAGCATTGGTTCTCGCCAAAGCCTCTATGAGATCCTGCAGCTGGCCTACGTTGCCACCTGGGTTAGCCCGCAAGTAAATGCGAATCTTCTTTCCTAGGGGAGCGTCTTGTAGTACCTGGATCAACGGCCGAACCGACTCAGTGTCAATACAACTGAGTTCAATGGTTTCCCTATCATCCTTCACCACATGCAGTTGTGACACTACGGATTCAACAGCAGTTCCATCCTGCACGGCGATCGCACCTACTTCCATGAATGACCCTTAAACAACGCGTTCTTGTTGTCAAAAATCTTACAACAATAGTGGCATTTTGCCATCACAATGATCGCAAAAAACCCGGCTTCTGCCGGGTTTTTGTCGATCACTCCCTGCGAGACACGCAAAGACGATCCGATAGGCAAATGGTCGACGATGAGGCCATTTGATGTCAAGCAAAGCCTTCGTGACATGTCACATTTTTTAGGTGATTCGACCGGAGAGGAGCTTCTAAGAGCCACCTCCTCGGGTCATCCATAGCCAAGGATGTCTGCCTTAATAAGTGAGCGTGTTAACCTACCGGCCTAGCGGGTCTCAGACGTCCTGAATCGCGTTGAGCTGTGGGCGGCATCAGCCCCTTGGAACCAGCGCAAAGGCCCCAAATTTGCCCCACCACTTCGAGACCCAAAGCTTAAGCCATTGATGAATAGAGCAATTTTAGATTTATCAACACACACCCCGATGATGCAGCAGTACTGGAAGCTGAAGAACCAGCACCCGGACCAGCTGATGTTCTACCGCATGGGCGATTTCTACGAGATCTTCTACGAAGACGCGAAGAAGGCCGCCAAACTGCTGGATATCACCCTGACCGCCCGCGGGCAGTCGGCGGGCCAGTCGATCCCCATGTGCGGTATCCCCTACCACGCCGCCGAAGGCTACCTGGCCAAGCTGGTGAAGCTGGGCGAATCGGTGGTGATCTGCGAGCAGATCGGCGACCCGGCCACCAGCAAGGGCCCGGTGGAACGCCAGGTGGTGCGCATCATCACCCCAGGCACGGTCAGCGACGAAGCCCTGCTCGACGAGCGCCGCGACAACCTGATCGCCGCCGTACTGGGTGACGAACGCCTGTTCGGCCTGGCCGTGCTGGATATCACCAGCGGCAACTTCACCGTGCAGGAGTTCAAGGGCTGGGAAAACCTGCTGGCCGAGCTCGAGCGGGTCAACCCCGTGGAGCTGCTGATCCCCGACGACTGGCCCCAGGGCCTGCCCGCCGAGAAGCGCCGTGGCTCGCGCCGCCGCGCACCATGGGACTTCGACCGTGACTCGGCGCGCAAGAGCCTGTGCCAGCAGTTCGCAACCCAGGACCTCAAGGGCTTCGGCTGCGAGAAGCTGACCCTGGCCATCGGCGCCGCCGGCTGCCTGCTCGCCTACGCCAAGGAAACCCAGCGCACCGCCCTGCCGCACCTGCGCAGCCTCAAGCACGAGCGGCTGGACGACACCGTGGTGCTCGACGGCGCCAGCCGGCGCAACCTGGAGCTGGACGTCAACCTGGCCGGGGGCCGCGACAACACTCTGCAATCGGTGATCGACCGCTGTCAGACCGCCATGGGCAGCCGCCTGCTGACCCGCTGGCTGAACCGGCCGCTGCGTGACCTGAAGGTGCTGCAGGCCCGCCAGAGCTCGATTCGCTGCCTACTCGACGGCTACCGCTTCGAGAAGCTGCAACCGCAACTGAAGGACATCGGCGATATCGAGCGGATTCTCGCCCGTATCGGCCTGCGCAATGCTCGCCCACGGGACCTGGCGCGCCTGCGCGACGCGCTTGGCGCGCTGCCTGAACTGCAGAACGCCATGGCCGAGCTGGAGGCACCGCATCTGGCGCGCCTGGCGGCCATCGCCGGTACCTACCCGGAACTGGCCGACCTGCTGCAGAAGGCGATCATCGACAACCCGCCTGCGGTGATCCGTGATGGCGGCGTGCTCAAGGTCGGCTATGACGCCGAGCTCGACGACCTGCTGTCGATGAGCGAGAACGCCGGGCAGTTCCTGATCGACCTCGAAGCCCGCGAAAAGGCCCGCACGGGCCTTGCCAACCTCAAGGTCGGCTACAACCGCGTGCATGGCTACTTCATCGAGCTGCCGAGCAAGCAGGCCGAACAGGCGCCGGCCGATTACATCCGCCGCCAGACCCTCAAGGGCGCCGAGCGCTTCATCACCCCCGAGCTCAAGACGTTCGAAGACAAGGCGCTGTCGGCCAAGAGCCGCGCCCTGGCGCGCGAGAAGATGCTCTACGATGCGTTGCTCGAAACCCTGATCGGCCACCTGGCCCCGCTGCAGGACACCGCCGCGGCGCTGGCCGAACTGGATGTGGTCAGCAACCTGGCCGAGCGTGCGCTGAACCTTGACCTCAACTGCCCGACATTCGTCGACGAACCGTGCATGCGCATCAGCCAGGGTCGCCACCCGGTGGTCGAGCAGGTGTTGACCACGCCGTTCGTGGCCAACGACCTGGGCCTGGACGACAACACGCGCATGCTGGTGATCACCGGCCCGAACATGGGTGGTAAGTCCACCTACATGCGCCAGACCGCACTGATCGTGCTGCTGGCGCATATCGGCAGCTTCGTGCCGGCCGCCAGCTGCGAGCTGTCGCTGGTGGACCGCATCTTCACCCGTATCGGTTCCAGCGACGACCTGGCCGGCGGGCGCTCTACCTTCATGGTGGAGATGAGCGAAACCGCCAACATCCTGCACAACGCCACCGAACGCAGCCTGGTGCTGATGGACGAAGTGGGCCGCGGCACCAGTACCTTCGACGGCCTCTCGCTGGCCTGGGCCGCCGCCGAGCGCCTGGCCCAGCTGCGCGCCTACACGCTGTTTGCCACGCACTACTTCGAACTGACCGTGCTGCCCGAAAGCGAGCCGCTGGTGGCCAACGTGCACCTGAACGCTACCGAGCACAACGAACGCATCGTGTTCCTGCACCATGTGCTGCCAGGGCCTGCCAGCCAGAGCTACGGCCTGGCAGTGGCACAACTGGCAGGCGTGCCGGCACCGGTGATCCAGCGAGCCCGCGAGCACCTGGGCCGCCTGGAAACCAACAGCCTGCCCCACGAAACCGCGCCAGCAAGCCCGGGAGCGCCCAGCACGCCGCACCAGAGCGACCTGTTCGCCAGCCTGCCGCATCCGGTGATCGAGAAGATCGGCAAGCTCGACGTGGACAACCTGACGCCACGCCAAGCTATCGAAATGCTCTATACACTAAAGACTCTGTTATAACGCCCCATCGCACAAACTGATAGAATCCCGCGCGGTTCGGCGGGGCAGCGAGTTATTAGCCTGGCTCGCTGCCGACCTACCGAACCGAGCGGCCCTGTCTGGAAGGGAACGCTGCCGTCGCCTGAGGAGAAAATTAGAAATGACCTTCGTCGTCACCGACAACTGCATCAAGTGCAAGTACACCGACTGTGTAGAAGTCTGTCCGGTGGACTGCTTCTACGAAGGCCCGAACTTCCTGGTCATTCACCCGGATGAGTGCATCGACTGTGCACTGTGCGAGCCTGAGTGCCCCGCCGTTGCGATCTTCTCGGAAGATGAAGTGCCGGCCGGCATGGAAAACTTCATCGAGCTCAACGCCGAGCTGGCCGAAATCTGGCCGAACATCACCGAGAAGAAGGATTCGATGCCAGACGCTGCAGAGTGGGATGGCAAGCCGGGCAAGATTGCAGATCTGGAGCGTTGATCGACGCCGGATCAATGAAAAAGGCCCTTCGGGGCCTTTTTTATGTTCGCTGCAGGGCCACCCACTTTTTCGCAGGCAAAAAAAAGGGGCGGTATGACCCGCCCACATTTTTTTCCGTAGTCCCTGTATTCCCTATCATCATCCTGATGAATCGCATCCCGCGATGTCCTTGGCGCTCATCCTTGAGAACCTGTGTCAGTCCGTAGACACAGTTCAGATACTATCCCCTGCAGCCGGCAGAGCAACTGGTAAAAGCTCTCAAAAAAAGTCCGGAAGGTGACGCCACCTCACAATAAACTCTTTCAATATCAATTGGTTAGACAAAATACCACGTCAAAACCGACTGGAATTTACACCCGCTTGATATAAAGGCTTACGGATCTTGTAAGCGATAACCTACAAATCCAATAACAATACGCAACCGGGAAAGGTTGCCGCCGTGGTATCGGTGTTTCTGCGCGTGTCTGAGCGCTTGAGACAGCCACGAACAAAAACGCCTCGACTGGGTCGAGGCGCCTTTTCACAGCCGTCGCAGTTACTGGAACAGCGACTCGCTGGACAGACCGTTCTTCTCCAGGATCTCCCGCAGCCGCTTGAGGCCCTCCACCTGGATCTGACGTACCCGCTCCCGCGTAAGACCAATCTCCAGGCCGACATCCTCCAGGGTGCTGCTCTCATGCCCGCGCAGGCCAAAGCGGCGAATCACCACCTCACGCTGCTTGTCGGTCAGTTCGCTCAGCCACAGGTCGATGCTCTGGGACAGGTCGTCGTCCTGCAACAGCTCGCAAGGGTCGGTGGGACGATCGTCGGTGAGGGTATCGAGCAGGGTCTTGTCCGAGTCCGGGCCCAGTGAAACGTCCACCGAAGACACGCGCTCGTTCAGGCCGAGCATGCGCTTGACCTCGCCTACGGGTTTTTCCAGCAGGTTGGCGATCTCTTCCGGTGACGGCTCGTGATCGAGTTTCTGGGTCAGCTCGCGTGCTGCACGCAGGTAGACGTTCAGTTCCTTGACCACATGGATCGGCAGGCGAATGGTGCGCGTCTGGTTCATGATGGCGCGTTCGATGGTCTGCCGGATCCACCAGGTGGCGTAGGTCGAGAAACGGAACCCACGCTCGGGGTCGAACTTCTCGACTGCGCGAATCAGGCCCAGGTTGCCCTCTTCGATCAGGTCGAGCAGCGATAGACCGCGGTTGACGTAGCGGCGCGCAATCTTCACCACCAGGCGCAGGTTGCTTTCGATCATGCGTTTGCGCCCGGCAGGGTCGCCACTTTGCGACAAACGCGCAAAATGAACTTCTTCTTCCGGGGAAAGCAGGGGCGAAAAGCCGATTTCGTTGAGGTAGAGCTGAGTTGCATCAAGTGCTCGAGTGTAATCGATGTACTTGTGCTGTTTGAGCGGTGAGCCTTGTTTGGCCCGGGTCCGAACCGGAGATACAGCAGGTTCGTCTGACACCACATCCGTTTCCAAAACGATGCCGGTTTCCATAAGGAGCACCTCATCGTCGATGTCAAACTCCGGCACTTCTTTACTGAGAGCCATTGTTATAGTCCTTTGCTGAGTTCGAACTCAGACTCAAGCGGCGCCTTTATCCTTGGCAACGCTGAGCCTGTCCCCACTACGCGAAGGAACAGGCCGGGTACATGCTTATCAACGACGTGGCAGGAATTGCAACGGATCTACAGGTTTGCCCTGGCGGCGAATCTCGAAGTGAAGCTTCACCCGGTCGGTGCCCGTGGACCCCATTTCGGCAATTGTCTGCCCAACCTTGACCTGCTGTCCCTCCCGAACCAACAGCCTGCGGTTGTGACCGTAGGCACTGACGTAGGTATCGCTGTGCTTGATGATTACCAGTTCACCGTAGCCCCGCAAGCCACTTCCGGCGTACACAACGGAACCATCCGACGCAGCAAAAACAGGCTGTCCCAAATCACCGGCGATATCAATGCCTTTATTCAAACTACCGTTTGAAGCGAATTTTCCAATCAGCACACCGTTGGCCGGCCATGCCCAGCCACCGGCCGAACGCTCCGAAGCCGGCACCTGGACGGGGGGGGTGGCGACGACGGGCGGCGCGCTGGTACCGCCTGGAGACGTGGTTTTTGCCGGTGCCGGGGTACCTGCCGGACGACGGGTGACCGTGGTCTTGCTGGAGGGCGAGGTGGAGGTGACGACCCGCGAGCCGCTGCTGGTAGCCGTGCCGGAGCCGAAGCGGATCGCCTGGCCGGGCCGGATGGTATAGGGCGCCGGGATACCGTTGCGCGCAGCGAGCTCCTTGTAGTCCCAGCCGTAGCGAAAGGCAATCGAGAACAGCGTATCGCCCGGGCGAACCACGTACTGCCCCGTAGTGACCACCGGGCGCTTGGGCGCGGCGCTGTTGCGGTCGACCACCCGCACGCTGCTCGAAGATGAACTGGAACACCCTGAAACCAGGGTTCCCAAGGCGAGTGCAATCACCAGAAGCTTTAAGCTCGATAGACCCATGCGCTGCCGAATGACTGTGTGACTCACCCGCCGCTCCCTTATGTGGTGACCGATGTAGGAATGCAATATTGTTGCAATTATAACCGAGCGCACAGGCAATGCAGATCAACTGCTTGCCAGGTTGTGCGATCGTTCAAGAAACCGCACGCCCCATAGACCCGGCAATGCACCGGGAATTCGACGCCCGCGAAAAAAATCGACTCAGCTCAATGTTCCATTGAGCAACGGCACGAAGCGTACGTCACACAGTTTGCGCCGCGAGAAGCCCTGTTCTTCGCGCACGATCAACAGCAATTGCTGTGTCTCGCCACTGGCGCCCACCGGTATCACCATGCGCCCGCCCGGTGCCAGCTGGTCGAGCAAGGCCTGGGGCACTTCGGGTGCGCCGGCGGTGACGATGATGCCATTGTAGGGGGCCAGTGCCGGCCATCCCTCGAAACCGTCGCCCCAGCGGAACACCTGGTTGCGCAGGTTCAACTCGACCAGCCGTTCCTTGGCGCGGTCCTGCAGGGGCTTGATGCGCTCTACCGAGAACACCCGCTCCACCAGCCTGGACAGCACTGCTGTCTGGTAGCCAGACCCGGTGCCGATCTCCAGCACCTTGTCCAGCGGACCGTCCTCCAGCAGCACCTCGCTCATGTACGCGACCATGAACGGCTGCGAGATGGTCTGGTTGTTGCCGATGGGCAGGGCGGTATCTTCATACGCACGGTGCGACAGCGCCTCGTCGACGAACATGTGCCGCGGGATGTTGCGCAAGGCCTCGAGCACCCGCTGGTCCTTGATGCCTTCCTCGATCAAACGCTGGATCAGCCGTTCACGGGTTCGCTGCGAAGTAAAACCGATACCATGGCGCATCAGATCCTCCGGCTCTCGCATCAGAGCAGCCCCTCCAGCCAACCCTCGAGACGGTCGAAGGCATCGTTGAAGGTGCGGTCAAGCTGTAGCGGGGTGATCGAGACATAGCCCTGCATCACCGCGTGAAAATCGGTACCCGGGCCGCCATCCTCGGCGTCGCCGGCCACCGCGATCCAGTAGCCTTCCTTGCCGCGCGGGTTGACCACCTTGGTCGGCGCCGCCGCACGTGCACGATGCCCCAGGCGTGTCAGCTGGATGCCACGGATGTGCTCCAGCGGCAGGTTGGGAATGTTCACATTGAGTACGGTGCGCGGTGGCAGCTCAAGGCTTGCATGCGCCTCGACCAGCTTGCGCGCGAAATAGGCGGCAGTGGGCAGGTTGTCCGGCAGGCGCGAGAGCAGCGAGAAGGCAAACGAGGTGCCCCCCAGGAATCGACCTTCCAGCGCCGCGGCGACCGTGCCCGAGTACAGCACGTCATCGCCCAGGTTGGCGCCCAGGTTGATACCCGAGACGACCATGTCCGGCGGATGCTCCAGCAGCCCGTTCAGGCCCAGGTGCACGCAATCGGTCGGTGTGCCGTTGAGGCTGATGTAGCCGTTGGCCAGGGTCTGCGGATGCAGCGGGCGGTCGAGCGTCAGCGAACTGCTGGCGCCGCTCTTGTCCTGGTCCGGGGCAATCACCACGCACTCGGCATAATCCGCCAGCGCAGCATGCAGCGCGGCGAGACCGGGTGCGGTGACCCCGTCGTCGTTCGAAATCAGAATACGCATGGGCTGTCCGTCTGCCCTGCCGGCACCAGATCGACGAGTTCGCGCACCACCACGGTGGCGAAGCATCCGGCCGGAAGGACGAATTCCAGTTGCAGGATATCAGGCTCGGGATAATGCCACGTCAAGCCGCCAATGGGCAGCCGCAGAATGCGACGTTCCTGTTTGAGGTTGGCATTGCCCAGCCATTGGCACAGGGCTGCCTCCTGTTCGGCCACGCGTTGCTCGATCGCACCGCCTGCCCCACTGGTGGCCGGCAGGCCCTCGCCCCACAGCGGCCCGGTAGGGTGCAGGTCGAGTATTGCCAGGCGCGGATCGCTGCACTCGGCCTCGCCCGCCGCGAAAAAGCTGCGGCTGTCGGTGAACGCCAGCAGGTCGCCGACCTGAGCCTGTTGCCAGCTGCCATCGGCAACCCGCTCGGCCAGCACCCGGTTGAACAGGTAGCTGCGTGCGCTGGACAGCAGCCGCGAGCGCACATTGCGCTGCTCGGGCAGGGCCTTGCGCTCGGCCCACTGGCGCGCATCGTGCACGTTGCCGCCCGCAAAGCCGAAGCGCTGGCTGCCGAAGTAGTTGGGCACGCCTTGTATGCGCAATTGCTCGAGGCGCGCGTCCAGGGCCTGGTGATCGGCGCTGAGCGCTGTGAGGCGCAGGGTGAAGCCGTTGGCCGAGTGCGCGCCACGCTGGAGTTTGCGCGAGTGGCGGGTGTGTCTGAGGATGCTCAGGGTTTCGTTTTCAGCCGCGCTCAGGTCAGGGTCGGCCTTGCCCGGCAGGTGCAGGCTGAACCATTGGCGAGTCAGCGCCTGACGGTCCTTGAGGCCGGCATAGCTCACGGTGCGCAGCGGTACGCCGGCGGCGCGGGCCAGGCGGCGGGCGGCCTCCTCGGTATTGAGGTCGCGTTTCTCGACCCACAGCCACAAGTGCTCGCCTTCACCCGACAGGGGAATGTCGAGCACTTCATCGACCTGGAAATCTTCGGCCGTGGCCTTGAGGATGGCGCTGCCCAGCGCCGGCCCGGCTGCCTGCGGGCCGAGCAGTTCGAGTTCGGTCATGCGCGCAGCAACAACGCGACGGCGTGAACGGCGATGCCTTCTTCACGGCCGGTGAAGCCGAGCTTCTCTTCGGTGGTGGCCTTGACGTTGACCTGGTCGAGCTCGACCTGCAGGTCCTGGGCGATCAGGGTACGCATGGTTTCGATGTGCGCGGCCATCCGGGGTGCCTGGGCCACGATGGTGGCGTCGACGTTGCCCACCTTCCAGCCCTTGGCATGGATGATCGACAGGATGTGGCGCAGCAGCACGCGGCTGTCGGCGCCCTTGAACTGCGGGTCGGTATCGGGGAAATGCTTGCCGATGTCACCCAGCGCGGCGGCGCCCAGCAGTGCATCGCTCAGCGCGTGCAGCAGCACATCGCCGTCGGAATGGGCCAGCAGGCCGAACTTGTGCGCAATGCGCACCCCACCCAAGGTGATGAAATCGCCTTCCGCGAAGCGGTGCACATCGTAGCCGTGGCCAATACGCATAAAAAAACGCCCTGATTGAGTCAGGGCGTGATTCTACCTGCTTTGCCGGGGGTTTGGCTTATTTGTAGGACTAGCCCTACGCCCGCCCCAATGCCGCCGCATGGTGGCGCAGGTGGTCATCGATGAAGCTGGCGATGAAGTAGTAGCTGTGGTCGTAGCCAGGCTGCAGGCGCAACGTCAGCGGGTAGCCAGCCGCCTGCGCGGCCTGGGCCAGCACTTCGGGCTTGAGCTGGGTTTGCAGGAAGTCGTCGCGATCGCCCTGGTCGACCAGCAGCGGCAGCGTTTCCTGCGCCTGCGCGATCAGCACGCTGGCATCCCATTCGCGCCAGCGCGAACGCTCCTCGCCCAGGTAGCGACTGAACGCCTTCTGGCCCCAGGGGCAGTCCATCGGGTTGCCGATGGGCGAGAACGCCGACACCGACACATAGCGCCCGGGGTTGCGCAAGGCGCACACCAGCGCGCCGTGCCCACCCATGGAGTGACCGCTGATGCTGCGCGCAGCGGAGGCCGGGAAATGCGCCTCCACCAGTGCCGGCAGCTCATCCACCACGTAGTCGTGCATGCGGTAGTGCTCGGCCCACGGCTGTTCGGTGGCATTGAGGTAGAACCCCGCGCCCAGGCCGAAGTCCCAGGCGCCGTCCGGGTCGTCCGGTACCTGTGGCCCGCGCGGGCTGGTGTCCGGCGCCACGATGATCAGGCCGAGCTCGGCGGCAAGCTTGTGCGCGCCGGCCTTCTGCATGAAGTTCTCGTCGGTGCAGGTCAGCCCGCTCAGCCAGTACAGCACCGGCAGCTTGCCGCCCTGCTCCGCCTGCGGCGGCAGGTACACGGCAAACACCATGTCGCACCCCAGCACGCTGGAGCGGTGCCGGTAGCGCTTGTGCCAGCCGCCGAAGCTCTTCTGGCAGGAGATGTTTTCCAGGCTCATGGCAGACCTCAGAAGTGGATGACGCTGCGGATGCTCTTGCCTTCATGCATCAGGTCGAAGGCCTTGTTGATGTCTTCCAGGCCCATGGTGTGGGTAATGAAGGTGTCCAGCGGGATCTCGCCCTGCTCGGCCATGTCCACATAGCTTGGCAGCTCGGTGCGACCACGCACGCCACCGAATGCCGAGCCGCGCCAGACGCGGCCGGTGACCAGCTGGAACGGACGCGTTGCGATCTCCTGGCCGGCACCGGCGACGCCGATGATCACCGACTCGCCCCAGCCCTTGTGGCAGCACTCCAGGGCCGCACGCATCAGTTGCACGTTGCCGATGCACTCGAACGAGAAGTCCACGCCGCCATCGGTCAGGTCCACGATCACTTCCTGGATCGGGCGATCGTAGTCCTTGGGGTTGATGCAGTCGGTGGCACCCAGCTGGCGTGCGATCTCGAACTTGGCCGGGTTGATGTCGATGGCGATGATGCGGCTGGCCTTGGCCTTGACCGCACCGATCACGGCCGACAGGCCGATGCCGCCCAGGCCGAAGATGGCCACGGTGTCACCCGGCTTGACCTTGGCGGTATTGAGTACCGCACCGATGCCGGTGGTCACGCCGCAACCAAGCAGGCACACCTTCTCCAGCGGGGCCTCTTTCTGGATCTTGGCCACGGAAATTTCCGGCAGCACGGTGTATTCGGAAAAGGTCGAGGTGCCCATGTAGTGGAACAGCGGCTGACCCTTGTAGGCAAAACGGGTGGTGCCGTCGGGCATCAGGCCCTTGCCCTGGGTCGCGCGGATGGCCTGGCACAGGTTGGTCTTGCCCGACTTGCAGAACTTGCACTGGCGACATTCCGGGGTGTAGAGCGGGATCACGTGATCGCCCACCGCCACCGAGGTCACGCCCTCACCGATGGCCTCGACGATGGCGCCGCCTTCATGGCCCAGGATGGACGGGAAGATGCCTTCCGGGTCGGCGCCCGACAGCGTGTAGGCGTCGGTGTGGCAGACGCCGCTGGCGACCACGCGCAACAGCACTTCGCCGGCCTTGGGCATGGCCACGTCGACTTCGACGATCTCCAGCGGTTTCTTGGCTTCGAAGGCAACGGCAGCACGGGACTTGATCATCAAGGTTCTCCACAAAGGTTTCAGTTCAGGCGTGAAGTGTAATTCATCGTCTTTTGCTTAATAATCGAGCCAAACACAAAACATTATTGCCATGCAGGGATAATCGATGAGCAGCCGCTGGGAAGGGATCGACGAATTCGTCGCGGTGGCCGAATCGGGCCAGTTCACTGCGGCAGCCGAACGCCTGGGGGTATCGTCGTCGCACGTGAGCCGTGCGGTGGCGCGCCTGGAAGATCGCCTGCAGACGCGCCTTTTGTACCGCAGCACGCGCAAGGTGACCTTGAGTGAGGCCGGGCAGACCTTTCTTCAGCACTGCCAGCGCCTGCAGGATGGCCGCGAAGAGGCCCTGCGCGCCATAGGCGACCTGACCAGCGAGCCCAAGGGGCTGCTGCGCATGACCTGTGCGGTGGCCTATGGCGAGCGCTTCATCGTGCCGCTGGTCACCCGCTTCATGGCGCAGTACCCGCAGTTGCGGGTGGACATCGAGCTGACCAACCGCACCCTCGACCTGCTGCACGAAGGCATGGACATGGCGATTCGCCTGGGTCGGTTGCAGGAGTCACGCCTGGTGGCGGCACGCCTGGCCCCACGGCGCATGTACCTGTGCGCCTCGCCAGCGTACCTGGAGCGCTATGGGCGGCCCCACAGCGTGTCGGAGCTGGCGCGGCACAACTGCCTGATCGGCAGCACGGATATCTGGGCCTTGCAGCAGGAGGGCCGGGAAATCAGTCAGCGGGTGCAGGGCAACTGGCGCTGCAACAGCGGGCAGGCGGTGCTGGATGCGGCGCTGCAGGGGATGGGCCTGTGCCAGTTGCCGGACTACTACGTGCTGGAGCATCTGGGCAGTGGCGCGCTGGTGTCGCTGCTTGAAGCGCATCAGCCGCCGAATACGGCGGTGTGGGCGTTGTACCCGCAACAGCGGCACCTGTCGCCGAAGGTGCGCAAGCTGGTGGATTATCTACGGGAGAAGTTGGGACAGCTGCCTGAGTACCGCAGCGTGTAGAAAACGTCGCGGGCTCCCACAGGCAGTTCACCAGCCCCTGAACGTGCTGCAGTCCCTTGTGTGGGCTGGCTTGCCAGAGAATGGGCCACCGCGGTCAATTGCCGCGATTGGCCCAGCGCTGCCTCAGCCACTCCAGGTCTTCCGGTCGCGTCACCTTGATATTGTCGTTGCGCCCTTCGACCAGGCGCGGCGCCTGCCCCGACCATTCGATGGCCGACGCCTCGTCGGTGATCGCCACGTCCGCCACCAGGCTGTCTGCCAGCGCACGGTGCAATGCCCCCAGGCGGAACATCTGCGGGGTGTACGCCTGCCACACCGTGCTGCGGTCGATGGTGGCGCTTACCCGCCCGTTGGCATCGGCACGCTTGAGCGTGTCGCGCGCCGGCACCGCCAGCAGCCCGCCCACCGGATCATTCGCCAGCTCGCCTAGCAGGCGGTCAAGGTCGTCGCGCGCCAGGTTCGGCCGCGCCGCATCGTGCACCAGCACCCAGTCGTTGTCGGCCGCGCCCTGGGCGTGCAACAGCAGCAAGGCGTTGAGCACCGAATCGGCACGCTCGCGCCCACCTGCCGCACGCTGGATGCGCGTATCGCTGGCGCAGGCCAGGCCCGGCCAGTAAGGGTCGTCGGCAGCAATGCTGACCACCACGCCCTTGAGGCATGGATGGTCGAGAAAACAGTCGAGGCTATGCTCGAGAATCGTCCGCCCGCCCAGTTGCAGGTACTGCTTGGGACGGTCGGCCGCCATGCGGGCACCAACACCCGCGGCAGGAATCACTGCCCAGAAGGCAGGCAGGAACGCCGTCATTGGGCCAACTGGTAGAGGGTTTCACCCTCCTTGACCATACCCAGCTCATGACGAGCGCGTTCTTCGACGGTTTCCATACCTTTCTTCAACTCCAGCACTTCGGCATCAAGCACGCGATTACGCTCCAGCAGACGCTCGTTTTCAGCGTGCTGGTCGGCGATCTGCTGCTTGAGGTCGGCAACCTGGGCCAGGCTGCCGTTGCCCACCCACAGACGGTACTGCAGGCCACCCAGCAACAGGAGCAAGACGAGGAACAACCAATAGGGACTACGCATCAGGGTATCCACTGGAAAAAGGCCGCCCGTGCACAAGGGGCTGATGGCACGAAGCCTGACCGAAGCCAGGCTTTGTGGGGAAAGCACTTGCTGCACAGGGTTGCTGAAAGATTAGCTGCGTCTTTCAGCCTCACACTGCGGCCTTTTTACCATCTCTGGCTTAGCCGCGAAACTCGCCGCGACCACGGTACACAGCCTTGCTGCCCAGTTGCTCTTCGATACGCAGCAATTGGTTGTACTTGGAGACGCGGTCGGAGCGGCACAGCGAACCGGTCTTGATCTGGCCGGCAGCGGTACCCACGGCCAGGTCGGCAATGGTCGAATCTTCGGTTTCGCCCGAACGGTGCGAGATCACCGCGGTGTAACCGGCGGCCTTGGCCATCTGGATGGCTTCCAGGGTTTCGGTCAGGGTGCCGATCTGGTTGAACTTGATCAGGATCGAGTTGGCGATCTTCTTGTCGATGCCTTCCTTCAGGATCTTGGTGTTGGTCACGAACAGGTCGTCACCGACCAGTTGCACCTTGTCGCCGATCTTGTCGGTCAGGATCTTCCAGCCAGCCCAGTCGGACTCGTCCAGGCCGTCTTCGATCGAGATGATCGGGAAACGCTCGGTCAGGCCCTTGAGGTAGTCGGCAAAACCGGCTGCGTCGAACGACTTGCCTTCACCGGACAGGTTGTACTTGCCGTCCTCGTAGAACTCGCTGGCCGCACAGTCCAGCGCCAGGGTCACGTCGGTGCCCAGGGTGTAGCCGGCGTTGGCGATGGCTTCGGCGATGGCCGACAGCGCGTCTTCGTTGGAAGCCAGGTTAGGTGCGAAACCACCCTCGTCACCCACGGCGGTGTTCAGGCCACGGGCCTTCAGTACTGCCTTGAGGTGGTGGAAGATCTCGGTGCCCATGCGCAGCGCGTCGGAGAAGGTCTTGGCGCCGACCGGCTGCACCATGAACTCCTGGATGTCGACGTTGTTGTCGGCGTGCTCGCCGCCGTTGATGATGTTCATCATCGGGACCGGCATCGAGTACTGGCCAGGGGTGCCATTGAGGTTTGCGATGTGCGCGTACAGCGGCAGGTCCTGGTCCTGTGCAGCGGCCTTGGCGGCAGCCAGGGACACGGCGAGGATGGCGTTGGCGCCCAGGTTGCCTTTGTTTTCAGTACCGTCGAGCTTGATCATCGCCAGGTCGAGCGCTTTCTGCTCGACCGGGTCCTTGCCCAGCAGCAGGTCGCGGATCGGGCCGTTGATGTTGGCGACGGCCTTCAGTACGCCCTTGCCCATGTAACGGCTCTTGTCGCCATCACGCAGCTCCAGCGCTTCGCGCGAGCCAGTGGAAGCACCCGACGGCGCACAGGCGCTGCCGATGATGCCGTTGTCGAGCAGTACGTCCGCTTCGACGGTAGGGTTACCGCGCGAATCGAGAACTTCACGACCTTTGATGTCGACGATTTTTGCCATTGTTGTAAGCACTCCAGAATTGACGAAAACAACGCAGCTGAGAAAAAAACCGGGTCCGTCACAGGCGGTCGGCGCACGGGCAGGCCTGACGAGGACAAGCCCCTGACCCGGGGGTCAGGGGATGAACGGGCGGTACTTTACCGGAGAATCGAGGTTTACGCGGTTTCTACCGTCGGAAAACTCTTGACCAGTTCGTCCAGTTGCTTGAGCTGGGCCAGGAATGGCTCCAGTTTGTCCAGGCGCAGGGCGCACGGGCCGTCGCACTTGGCATTGTCAGGGTCCGGGTGGGCCTCGAGGAACAGGCCCGCCAGCCCCTGACTGAGGCCGGCCTTGGCCAGGTCGGTGACCTGGGCACGGCGGCCACCTGCGGAATCGGCGCGACCACCCGGCATCTGCAGGGCATGGGTCACGTCGAAGAACACCGGGTACTCGAACTGCTTCATGATGCCGAAGCCGAGCATGTCCACCACCAGGTTGTTGTAGCCGAAGCTCGAACCACGCTCGCAGAGGATCAGTTGGTCGTTGCCGGCCTCTTCGCACTTGCTCAGGATGTGCTTCATCTCCTGGGGTGCAAGGAACTGCGCCTTCTTGATGTTGATCACCGCGCCGGTTTTGGCCATCGCGACAACAAGGTCAGTCTGGCGCGACAGGAAGGCCGGCAGCTGGATGATGTCGCACACGTCGGCCACGGCCTGCGCCTGGTGCGGCTCGTGCACGTCGGTGATCACCGGCACGTTGAAGGTGCGCTTTATCTCTTCGAAGATCTTCATCCCCTCTTCCAGGCCAGGGCCGCGGTAGGAGTTGATCGACGAACGGTTGGCCTTGTCGAAGCTGGCCTTGAACACGTAGGGGATACCGAGTTTCTCGGTAACCCGCACGTACTCTTCGCAGACCTTCAGGGCCAGGTCACGGGATTCCAGCACGTTCATGCCGCCGAACAGGACGAACGGCTTGTTGTTGGCGATCTCGATGTTACCGACGCGAATGATCTTCTGGGTCATGGATCAGGCCTTGTTCTTTTGAGCCAATGCAGCTTTGACGAAGCCGCTAAACAGCGGGTGGCCGTCACGCGGGGTAGAGGTGAACTCCGGGTGGAACTGGCAGGCCACGAACCACGGATGGTCCTTGGACTCGACCACTTCGACCAGTGCGCCGTCGCCGGAACGACCCGAGACCACCAGGCCCGCCTCGATCAGTTGCGGCAGCAGGTTGTTGTTGACCTCGTAGCGGTGACGGTGACGCTCGACGATCACGTCCTTGGCGTAGCAGTCGTGCACCTTGGAGCCGCTTTGCAGCTGGCACTCCTGGGCGCCCAGACGCATGGTGCCGCCAAGGTCCGAGGCTTCGGTACGGGTCTCGACCGCGCCGGTGGCATCTTCCCACTCGGTGATCAGGCCCACCACCGGGTGACCGCTGGCGCGATCGAACTCGGTGGAGTTGGCGTCCTTCCAGCCCATCACGTTGCGGGCGAATTCGATGACCGCCACCTGCATGCCCAGGCAGATACCCAGGTAAGGCACCTTGTTCTCGCGAGCGTATTGAACGGCAGTGATCTTGCCTTCCACGCCGCGCAGGCCGAAACCGCCCGGTACCAGGATGGCGTCCACGCCTTCGAGCAGGCCGGTGCCCTGGTTCTCGATGTCTTCGGAGTCGATGTAGCGCAGGTTGACCTTGGTGCGGTTGCTGATGCCGGCATGGCTCATCGCTTCGATCAGCGACTTGTAGGCATCGAGCAGTTCCATGTACTTGCCGACCATGGCGATGGTGACTTCGTGCTCGGGGTTGAGCTTGGCATCGACCACCGCGTCCCACTCGGACAGGTCGGCGCTGCCGCACTGCAGGCCGAAACGCTCGACGACGAAGTCGTCCAGGCCCTGGGAGTGCAGGATGCCCGGGATCTTGTAGATGGTGTCGGCGTCTTCCAGCGCGATCACCGCACGTTCTTCAACGTTGGTGAACTGCGCGATCTTGCGGCGCGACGAGCTGTCGATCGGGTGATCGGAACGGCACACCAGCACGTCCGGCTGCAGGCCGATGGAGCGCAGCTCCTTGACCGAGTGCTGGGTAGGCTTGGTCTTGGTCTCGCCGGCGGTGGCGATGTACGGCACCAGGGTCAGGTGCATCAGCATCGCGCGCTTGGCGCCCACTTCGAAGCGCAGCTGGCGGATGGCCTCGAGGAACGGTTGCGACTCGATGTCACCCACGGTACCGCCGATCTCGACCATGGCCACGTCGGCATCGCCGGCGCCCTTGATGATGCGGCGCTTGATTTCGTCGGTGATGTGCGGGATCACCTGGATGGTGGCACCCAGGTAGTCACCACGGCGCTCCTTGCGCAGCACGTGCTCGTACACGCGGCCGGTGGTGAAGTTGTTGTTCTGGGTCATGGTCGTGCGGATGAACCGCTCGTAGTGGCCCAGGTCCAGGTCGGTCTCGGCGCCGTCGTGGGTGACGAACACTTCACCGTGCTGGAACGGGCTCATGGTGCCCGGGTCGACGTTGATGTACGGGTCCAGCTTGAGCATGGTGACCTTGAGCCCCCGCGCCTCCAGGATGGCCGCCAATGAAGCCGAGGCAATGCCTTTCCCCAATGAAGAAACAACACCGCCCGTGACGAATATGTAGCGCGTCATGAAAAACCCTAGAAGTCTGCGTTAAAGCGGTCAGTGCCGCCGGGGAAAGCGAAGGAAGGCCGAAGCCCCCGATCACCTGCGTCAATCACAGTGCATCTTAAAAAACTGCCGCGCCTGGTCAGACCGGGGGTTGAAAACCCGGTAAGGAGCTCGCTAAACATTTTTAGAATCGCCCAGCAAAAAACTGCTTGGTAATCGGCAACTGCCGTGATTCAGATGAAGTCACAGAAGTTGTATCAAGAAGGGAGCGTAGTCTACCGGAGTGTCCCTTTCATCTCAAACCTTGCGCGCTTGTCGGTACGCACCAGTGCAGTTGCCCGTCGGCAAGCCCCAGCCCCGGCAGGTTGGCCACCGCCAGCAACTGCCCGTCGCGGTACAGCAGCGGCACGCGCTGGCGGGCGAACAAGGGTAGCTGGCGCTCGTTGAGCAACCGCTTGAGGTCGCGATGGCCTCTGCCCTCGACCGCCATCCTCTCGCCGCCCTGGCGATAGCGCACCTGCAGCGGGCCCTGCGGCAACCTGCCGCTTAGTGTCAACTGGCCATTGCCGGGCAGTGCAAGCGGCTGGCGCGGGTCGAGCCAAGGCACCGGCTGCGCCGGCGGCGTGAGCCAGTGCGCATCCAGCCAGTAGATACGCAGGCCACTGCGGTGCAGCTCGCCATCGGCCAGGCGCCATACAGGACGCCCTTCGCCGCCGGCATCGCGCACGTCTTCCCAACCCGACCAGTGGCGGGTGTCCGGCAGGCGCGTGCGCGCCGCCAGCCAGTACTGCAGGGCGTTGCGCTGGCGTGCCGGGGACAGTTGGCGCAGCACCTCCAGATCCAGCGACGGGCAGCCCAACCAGGCGAAGGCATCAGGGGTCGAGGCTTGTGCGAGGTCCTGCTGCGCCACTTCATCGAGCAGGCCCTGCGCCTCGGCCAGGTGCGCGGCGCTGCGCGCCAGGCTGCGCGCCGCCTGGGGCCAGCGTCGGGTCAGCGCCGGCAGAACCTGGTGGCGCAGGTAGTTGCGCGAGAACTGGGTGTCATCGTTGCTGGGGTCTTCTATCCAGTGCAGGCCATGCGCGGTGGCGTAGGCCAGCAGTTCATCACGCGGGGTATCCAGCAAGGGTCGCAGCAGGCTGCCCTGCCCCAGCGCCCGCTGCGCCGGCATCCCCGACAGGCCACGCAGGCCGGTCCCGCGCAACAGCCGAAACAGCAGCGTCTCGGCCTGGTCGTCGCGGTGCTGGCCGGTCAGCAGCAGTTCGCCCGGGCGCAGGGCCCGGGCGAAGGCTGCATAGCGCGCGTCCCGGGCGCCCTGCTCCAGGCTGGCGCCTGGGGCGACGTGCACATGGATGATGTCCAGCGGTACGCCCAGGCTGTCGCACAGGCGCTGGCAGTGGGCCGGCCACGCATCGGCAGCGGCTTGCAGACCGTGGTGGACATGGAGGGCACGAAGGGGCGCAGCCGGCTGTTGGGCCAGCAGGTGCAGCAGCACGGTGGAGTCTAGGCCGCCAGAGAGGGCGACGCACCAGCCGGTAGCTTGGTGCCAGGGGGACAGGGTGTTGCGCAGGTCGATCATCGGTGGCCCTTCGCCGGCAAAGCCGGCTCCTACAGAAGCGAAAGGGCCACCGATGAGTTCAGATCAGAGCCCGTAGCTCATCAGGCGATCATAACGGCGCTTGAGCAGCGCGTCGTTGTCGAACGCCTTGAGCATGTCCAACTGCTCGATCAGCGAAGCGCGGATGTTGGCCGAGGCTGCCGCCGGGTCACGGTGTGCGCCGCCCAGTGGTTCGCCGATCACCTTGTCGACGATACCCAGGCCCTTGAGGCGCTCGGCCGTGATGCCCATCGCTTCGGCTGCGTCAGCAGCCTTCTCGGCAGTCTTCCACAGGATCGAGGCGCAGCCTTCCGGCGAAATCACCGCGTAGGTGGAGTACTGCAGCATGTTCAGCTGGTCGCAAACGCCGATGGCCAGTGCACCGCCCGAACCGCCTTCGCCGATCACGGTGGCGATGATCGGCGTTTTCAGGCGAGCCATCACGCGCAGGTTCCAGGCAATCGCTTCGCTCTGGTTGCGCTCTTCGGCGTCGATGCCGGGGTAGGCGCCCGGGGTGTCGATGAAGGTCAGGATCGGCATCTTGAAGCGTTCGGCCATTTCCATCAGGCGGCACGCCTTGCGGTAGCCTTCAGGGCGTGGCATGCCGAAGTTGCGGCGTACCTTCTCGCGCACTTCACGGCCTTTCTGATGACCGATCACCATCACCGGCTGGTCGTCCAGGCGGGCGATGCCACCAACGATCGCGGCGTCGTCGGAGAAGTGGCGGTCGCCATGCAGCTCGTCGAACTCGGTGAAGATGTGGTCGATGTAGTCCAGGGTGTACGGACGACGCGGGTGACGCGCCAGGCGCGCGATCTGCCAGCTGGTCAGGTTGCCGAAAATGCTCTCGGTCAGCGTGCTGCTCTTGTCTTGCAGACGGGCGATTTCATCGCCGATGTTCAGCGAGTTGTCATTGCCGACCAGGCGCAGCTCTTCGATCTTGGCTTGCAGGTCAGCAATCGGCTGTTCGAAATCCAGAAAATTCGGGTTCATAGGCATCCGTCTTGGGTCGACGGCCAGGCGGCCGGCCGGTTGATCCGTTTGGCGCCCTACCTTAAGGGATCAGGCGCATTCAGGTCGAGATTAAAAATTCATCAATTCATCGATATTGCAGGAAGACGTTCTCACGCCCGAACTGGTCACGCAGGGCCTGAATCAGTCCGTCCGCGGGGTCGATGCGCCAACCTTCGCCAAACTGCAGCAGGGCGCGCGCATCGTTGCCGGTGTATTCCATGCTGATCGGGCACGCGCCGCGATGGCGCTTGAACAGCTCGCCCAGCCACGCCAGGCGGTCGCCCTTGAGGGCGTCGGCATGGATCTTCAGGCGCAGGCTTTCGGCCAGGTTGGTACGTGCATCTTCCATGCTCATCACGCGCTTGACCCGCAGGCGCAGGCCACCGGAGAAGTCGTCATTGCTGACCTCCCCTTCGACCACCACCATCGCGTCGGTCTGCAGCAACGGCTGCGCGGCCATGAACGCATCGGCAAACAGCGACGCCTCGATGCGCCCGGAGCGGTCGTCGAGGGTCACGAAGCCCATCTTGTCGCCCTTCTTGTTCTTCATCACGCGCAGCGCAATGATCATGCCGGCCACGGTCTGGGTATCGCGGGCCGGCTTGAGGTCGATGATGCGCTGACGGGCGAAACGGCGGATCTCGCCTTCGTACTCGTCGATCGGGTGGCCGGTCAGGTACAGGCCCAGGGTGTCCTTCTCGCCGCGCAGGCGTTCCTTGAGGGTCAGCTCGCGGGCGTTGCGGTGGTTGGCATAGACGTCGGCGTCGGCCTCCACGAACAATCCGCCGAACAGGTCCGAGTGCCCGCTGTCGTGGGTGCGTGCGGTCTGTTCGGCCGACTTGATCGCCTCTTCCATCGCCCCCAGCAGCACCGCGCGATTACGGTCGATGTTGGCCTGGTAGGCCTTGATCTCGTCGTGGAAGAACGGCCCCAGGCGATCCAGTGCACCGCTGCGGATCAATGCATCGAGGGTGCGCTTGTTGATGCGCTTGAGGTCGACCCGCTCGCAGAAGTCGAACAGGTCCTTGAACGGCCCGCTGCTGCGCGCCTCGACGATCGCGTCGACAGGGCCCTCGCCCACGCCCTTGATCGCGCCCAGGCCATACACGATGCGGCCGTCGTCGTTGACCGTGAACTTGAAGTCGGAGGTGTTCACATCCGGTGCATCGAGGCGCAGCTTCATGCTGCGCACTTCCTCGATCAGGGTCACCACCTTGTCGGTGTTGTGCATATCCGCCGACAGTACCGCAGCCATGAACGCGGCCGGGTGATGGGTCTTGAGCCAGGCGGTCTGGTACGACACCAGGCCGTAGGCGGCGGAGTGGGACTTGTTGAAACCGTAACCGGCGAATTTTTCCACCAGGTCGAAGATGTTGCCCGCCAGGTCCGGGTCGATGTTGTTGGTGGCGCAGCCTTCGATGAAACCGCCACGCTGCTTGGCCATTTCCTCGGGCTTCTTCTTGCCCATCGCCCGGCGCAGCATGTCCGCACCGCCGAGGGTGTAGCCGGCCATCACCTGGGCGATCTGCATCACCTGTTCCTGGTACAGGATGATGCCGTAGGTCGGCGCCAGTACCGGCTTGAGGCCTTCGTACTGGTAGTCGGAGTGCGGGTAGGCCAGCTCGGCGCGGCCGTGCTTGCGGTTGATGAAGTCGTCCACCATGCCCGATTGCAGCGGGCCCGGGCGGAACAGTGCCACCAGTGCGATAAGGTCTTCCAGGCAGTCGGGCTTGAGCTTCTTGATCAGCTCCTTCATGCCGCGCGACTCGAGCTGGAATACCGCAGTGGTCTCGGCCTTCTGCAGCAGGTCGTAGGTCTTCTTGTCGTCCAGCGGGATGAAGTCGATGTTCAGGTCCGGCAGGCCGGCCTTGGCCTGCTCGCGGTTGATCGTCTCCATCGCCCACTTGATGATGGTCAGGGTACGCAGGCCGAGGAAGTCGAACTTCACCAGGCCGGCCGCCTCCACGTCATCCTTGTCGAACTGGGTTACCAGGCCGCCGCCCTCTTCGTCACAGGCAATCGGCGAGAAGTCGGTGAGTTTGGTCGGCGCGATGACCACGCCACCGGCGTGCTTGCCGGTGCCCCGGGTAACGCCCTCGAGCTTGAGGGCCATGTCCCAGATTTCCTTGGCATCCTCGTCGGTCTTGAGGAAGTCGCGCAGCATTTCCTCCTGCTCGTAGGCCTTCTCCAGGGTCATGCCGACTTCGAACGGAATCATCTTCGACAGGCGGTCGGCCAGGCCGTAGGACTTGCCCTGCACCCGCGCCACGTCACGCACCACCGCCTTGGCCGCCATGGTGCCGAAGGTGATGATCTGGCTCACCGCATTGCGCCCGTAGGCATCGGCCACGTACTCGATCACGCGGTCGCGACCGTCCATGCAGAAGTCGACGTCGAAGTCGGGCATCGAGACCCGTTCAGGGTTGAGGAAACGTTCGAACAGCAGGTCGTAGGCCAGCGGGTCGAGGTCGGTGATCTTCAGCACGTAGGCCACCAGCGAGCCGGCACCCGACCCCCGGCCCGGACCTACCGGCACGCCGTTGTTCTTGGCCCACTTGATGAAGTCCATAACGATCAGGAAGTAACCGGGGAAGCCCATCTGGATGATGATGTCCAGCTCGAACTTCAGCCGGTCGAGGTAGACCTGGCGCTTCTCTTCATAGTTGGGCGTGGTGTCCTTGGGCCAGAGCACCGCCAGGCGCTCTTCCAGGCCTTCATGGGACACATGGCGCAGGTATTCGTCGATGCCCATGCCGTTGGGCGTGGGGAAGTCGGGCAGGAAGTGCTTGCCCAGCTGCACCTCGATGTTGCAGCGCTTGGCGATCTCGACCGTGTTGGCCAGGGCGTCGGGCAGGTCGCTGAACAGCTCGGCCATTTCTTCCGGGCTTTTCAGGTACTGCTGGTCGCTGTAGTTGCGCGAACGCCGCGGATCGTCCAGTGCACGGCCTTCGCCGATGCACACCCGGGTTTCGTGGGCGTCGTAGTCGGTCTGCTTGATGAAGCGCACGTCGTTGGTGGCCACCAGCGGCGCGCCCAGGCGGTCGGCAAGGGCCACGGCGGCGTGCAGGTACTCTTCGTCGCCGCTGCGGTTGGTGCGCTGCACCTCGACATAGAAGCGATCGGGGAACATCGCCATCCAGTCGCGCAGCAGGGCCTCGGCTTCCTGCGGGTTGTTGCCCAGCAGTGCCATGCCGATATCGCCTTCCCTGGCCGCCGACAAGGCGATCAGGCCCTCGCTGGCCGGGGCGATCCACTCGCGTTCGATGACCACCACGCCATTGCGCTGGCCGTCCATCCAGCCACGGGAGATCAGCTCGGTGAGGTTGCGGTAGCCCTTGGCGTTCATCGCCAACAGGCAGATGCGCGACAGCGGCAGGTCGGGGTCGGCGTTGGACAGCCACAGGTCGGCCCCGCAGATCGGCTTGATCCCGCTGCCCATGGCGGTCTTGTAGAACTTGACCAGCGAGCACATGTTGCTCTGGTCGGTGACGGCCACCGCCGGCATGTTCATCCCGGCCAGGGCCTTGACCAGCGGCTTGATCCGCACCAGGCCATCGACCAGCGAGAATTCGGTGTGCAGGCGAAGATGAACGAAAGAAGCCGACATGATGATCCTATAGCAGCACAAAACAACAAGGCCCGGATTGTACCGGGCCTCGATCAAAACTACAGCCTGCGCGGGAGCGGTCAGGCTGAACGGGGGTTGCCTCTACACCGGCAACAGGCCGTTGGCCTGCAGGCCACGGGCCTCGAATGCAGCCCGTACCGGGGCGAACGAGCGCCGGTGAATCGGCGTGGGGCCAAGCCGGGCCAGGGCTTCAAGGTGCAGCGGGGTCGGGTAGCCCTTGTGCCCGCCGATGCCGTAGCCAGGGTAGATCAGCTCGAAGGCAGCCATTTCCCGGTCACGGGTCACCTTGGCCAGGATAGAGGCCGCAGCGATGGCCGGCACCTGGCTGTCACCCTTGACCACCGGCGCCGATGGCACGTTGAGCTTGGGGCAACGGTTGCCATCGATCAGTGCCAGCTTGGGCGTGATGTGCAGGCCTTCGACCGCGCGCTGCATGGCCAGCATGGTGGCATGCAGAATGTTCAGCTGGTCGATCTCGTCGACCTCGGCGCGGGCGATGTGAAAGCTCAGGGCCTTCTCGCAGATCTCGTCGAAGAGCTTTTCGCGGCGCGCCTCGGTGAGTTTTTTCGAATCGTTCAGGCCCAGGATCGGCCGGCTCGGGTCGAGGATCACGGCAGCGGTCACCACCGCGCCACACAGCGGGCCGCGGCCGACTTCGTCAACCCCGGCGACCAGGTCTTCGACCAGGTTGAAATCCAGTCCGATTTGCATTTATCGATGTTCCAGCAAGGCCAGTACCGCGTCGGCTGCCTGGTTGGAGGCATCGCGGCGCAGGGTACGGTGAATCTGATCGAAGCTCTCGGTCTGCTGCTCGCCACCATTCACCAGTGGTGCCAGGGTCTGCGCCAGGGCCTCGCTGGTGGCGGCCTCCTGCAGCAGTTCGGGCACCAGCAGGCGCTGGGCCAGCAGGTTGGGCAGCGATACATAAGGGCTTTTGACCAGGCGCTTGAGAATCCAGTAGGTCACCGGGGCCACACGGTACGCCACCACCATGGGTCGCTTGAACAACAGCGCCTCCAGGGTAGCGGTGCCCGAGGCGATCAATACCGCATCGCAGGCCGCCAGGGCCTGGTGCGACTGGCCGTCGAGCAGGGTCAGTGGCAGGTCGCGGCCTTCGAGCATCTGTTCGAGCTGGGCACGGCGCACCGGGTTGGCGCAGGGCGAGACGAAGCGCACCCCCGGCACCAGCTCGCGAAGCCGCTGTGCGGTATCCAGAAACAGTGCACCCAGGCGCCCTACTTCGCCGCCACGGCTGCCTGGCATCAGCGCCACCAAGGGGCCGTCGGGCAGGCCCAGTGCTTCACGCGCTGCAGTGCGGTCGGCCTGCAGCGGGATGGTATCGGCCAGCGGGTGGCCGACGAAACGCACCGGCACGCCCTGTTCTTCATAGAACCGCGCCTCGAACGGAAACAGCGTGAGCATCAGGTCGCAGCCTTCGCGGATCTTCAGCACGCGCTTCTGCCGCCAGGCCCATACCGAAGGGCTGACGTAGTGCACGGTCTTGATGCCGGCCTGGCGCAGTTTCAGTTCGATGTTGAGGGTGAAGTCGGGCGCATCGATACCGATGAACACGTCCGGCTTCTGCTCGATCAGCGTCTGGATCAGCAGCTTGCGGCGCTTGAGCAGCTCGCGCAGGCGACCCAGCACTTCGACCAGGCCCATGACGGCCAGGCGCTCCATGGGAAAGTAGGAGCTCAGCCCCTCGGCTTCCATCAATGGGCCGCCGACGCCGATAAAGCGTACCTGCGGATGGCGGGCCTTGAGTGCACGCATCAGGCCGGCGCCAAGAATATCGCCGCTGGCTTCGCCTGCCACCAGCGCTACACAGAGTGGCGCCATGTCAGCGGGTGATGCCGCGGGCGGAGTTCTGGATCGACTTGACGAACAGGTCGACCTCGGGGAACTGCTGGGCGGGCTCGGCCAGTTCGGCGATGGCCTGGTCGACCGTCAGGTTCTGGCGATACACCACCTTGTAGGCGCGGCGCAGGGCATGGATAGCTTCATCGCTGAAACCGCGACGGCGCATGCCTTCGAAGTTCATGCTGCGCGCCTCGGCCGGGTTGCCGAACACGGTGACGAAGGCCGGCACATCCTTGCCGATGGCGGTACCCATGCCGGAAAAGCTGTGGGCGCCGATATGGCAGAACTGGTGCACCAGGGTAAACCCGGACAGTATCGCCCAGTCGCCCACATGCACATGCCCGGCCAGCGCGGTGTTGTTGACCAGGATGCAGTGGTTGCCGATCACGCTGTCGTGCCCGATATGGGCATAGGCCATGACCAGGTTGTGATCACCCAGGGTGGTTTCGCTACGGTCCTGCACGGTGCCACGGTGAATGGTCACGCCTTCGCGGATCACGTTGTGGTCGCCGATCACCAGGCGCGTCGGTTCACCCTTGTACTTGAGGTCAGGGGTGTCTTCGCCGACAGAGGCGAACTGGTAGATGCGGTTGTGCTTGCCGATGCGGGTCGGCCCTTTGAGAATCACATGCGGACCAATCACGGTCCCTTCCCCGATCTCGACCCCGGCACCGACGATCGACCATGGGCCGACCTCGACGCCGTCGGCAATCTTTGCCGATGGATCGATGATTGCCCGAGGGTCAATCAAACTCATAGTTTGCGTTCCGCGCAGATGATCTCGGCCGAGCATACCGGCTTGCCGTCCACCGACGCCTGGCACTCGAACTTCCAGATCTGGCGCTTGCAGCTGATGAACTTGGCTTCGAGGATCAGTTGATCACCCGGCAGCACCGGCTGGCGAAAGCGCAACTTGTCGGAACCGACGAAGTAGTACAGGGTACCGTCCGCGGGTTTGACGTCCAGCATCTTGAAACCGAGGATGCCGGCTGCCTGGGCCATCGCTTCGATGATCAGCACGCCGGGCATGATCGGGTGCGCCGGGAAGTGACCGTTGAAGAAAGGCTCGTTGATGCTGACATTCTTGTAGGCACGAATGCGCTGGGCCTCTACGTCCAAGTCCACCACCCGGTCCACCAGCAGGAACGGGTAACGGTGAGGCAAATATTCGCGAATCTCGTTGATGTCCATCATTTCGGGGGGAAGCCTGTAGTAAAGATAGGGAGCGCGCACGTTCGAGCGGCGCTCCTTTAGCAAATCAAGGAGCGCAGTCTAGCGGCTGGGCGCTCTTGATCAGGAAATGGTATCAGCCTTCTGATGAAGCTTTGTCGCCCGAGGTCACGGCCTCGAGTCGCTTTTCCACTTGTTGAAGACGTTTGGCCATCTCATCCAGCTGGCGAATGCGCGCGGCACTCTTGCGCCACTCACCCAGCGGCTGCATGGCCGTACCGGACGAATAGGCACCTGGCTCGGTGATGGAACGGGTGACCATGGTCATCCCGGAGACGAACACTCCATCACACACATCAATATGCCCGACCATGCCGACACCGCCGGCGATGGTGCAATGCTTGCCGATCTTGGTGCTGCCGGAAATACCGACACACGCGGCCATTGCCGTGTGGTCGCCGACCTGTACGTTATGGGCGATCTGGATCTGGTTGTCGAGTTTCACGCCATTGCCGATACGGGTATCGGCCAGTGCACCGCGGTCGATGGCGGTGTTCACGCCGATCTCGACATCGTCTCCGATGCTCACGCCGCCGATCTGGGCAATCTTCTGCCATACGCCCTTTTCATTGGCGAAACCGAAACCTTCACCCCCCAGCACGGCGCCGGATTGGATCACCACACGCTTGCCGATATGCACATCGTGGTACAGCGTGACGCGCGGGGCCAGCCAGCCGCCTTCGCCGATCACGCTGCGCGCACCGATGAAGCAGTGGGCACCGATGGTCACGCCAGGGCCGATCTGCACCCCGCTCTCGATCACTGCACAGGCACCGATGCTGGCGCTGGCATCGACCTGTGCGTCTGCAGCCACCACGGCGCTGGGATGAACTCCCGCCACAGCCCTGGGCTTTGGATCGAACAGGTGGGAAACACGTGCGTAGGCCAGGTAGGGGTCTGCAACGATCAGCGCGTGACCGGCAAAGCCCTCGGCATCGGCAGCCTTGAGCAGGACCGCAGCGGCCTTGCTCTCAGGCAGGAATTTGCGGTACTGCGGGTTGGCCAGGAAGCTCAATTGTCCCGGGCCAGCCTCGTGCAGGGTCGCAAGGCCAGTGATGTCGAGCTCCGCCGGGCCACTGAGGGTGGCCCCGAGGAACTCGGCCAGCTGGCCGAGTTTCATGGTCGCAGTCATGTTCAACGGGACTGGTTCATGCGCTCGATGACCTGGCGGGTGATGTCGTACTGAGGCTTGACATCAATGACCGCGCCACGCTCGAGTACCAGGTCGAAAGCACCCTTCTTGATCACTTCCTCCACTGCGCCGTCGAGCTTGGGCTTGAGCTGCTTGAGCATCTCGCGGTCGGCAACGGCCTTGGCTTCGTTCAGCTCCTTGGACTGGAACTGGAAGTCACGGGCCTTTTGCTTGAATTCAAGCTCCAGACGCTCGCGCTCGCCCTGGGCCATCTTGTCGCCACCCTTGACCAGACGGTCCTGGATGCCCTTGGCGCTGCTTTCCAGGTTTTTCAGCTTGGTCAGTTGCGGGCCGAATTTCTTCTCCGCATCGACCGCGTACTTCTTGGCCGCGTCCGATTCCAGCAGCGCCATCTGATAGTTCAGGACGGCAATTTTCATCTCGGCAAATGCCGGGGTCGCGATCAGGGTCGCAGCCAGTACAGCCAGTTGAGTCAACTTACGCACGATGCACTCCTACAGAATCCGTTGTCGTTTACGCGGGGCAGACCCTTAGAAGGTCTGGCCCAGAGAGAATTGGAACACCTGGGTATCGGCATCGTCCGGCTTCTTGACCGGCATCGCCAGGCTGAAGCTCAACGGGCCCAGTGCAGTAATCCAGGTCACGCCCAGGCCGACCGAGCTGGCCAGGCCGCTGAGGCCGACCTTCTCGCAATCCGGCTTGGAGCCGCAGTTGGTGTCGAACACGTTACCCACGTCCCAGAAAACCGAGGTGCGCAGCGAACGCTGGTCCTTGACGAACGGCAGTGGGAACAGCAGTTCCACGCCGCCCTGCACCAGCACGTTGCCGCCGAACGGCAGTGGGTCCTGGTCCGGGTCGCGCGCAGTGCCAGGGTTGTTGCCTTTACTCGGGGTACTGCGCGGGCCCAGGCTGCTGTCCTTGAAGCCACGCACGGAGTTGAAGCCACCGGCGTAGTAGTTCTCGTAGAACGGCAGACCCGAGGTGCCGCCGAAGCCGTCGCCGTAGCCCAGCTCGGTGTGCAGACGCAGGGTGTAGTCGTTGTTGATCGGCTTGAACAGCTGGCCACGGTAGTCAAGCTTGAAGAACGACAGGTCGCTGCCCGGGGTGGTCGCCTCGAGCACCAGGCTCTGGGAGTGACCACGGGTAGCCAGCACGCCCTTGTTCAGGGTGGACTCCGACCAGCCGGCCGATGCCTTGAAGTTCAGGTAGTTGTCGCCTTCCTTTTTGACGAAGTCGAAGATCTCGTCAACGGTGTAGCGACCGGTCTTGATCTTGTCCTGCTGGGCGGTGAGGCCGAAGGTCAGGCGCGAAGTCTCGCTGATCGGGTAGCCGACGCTGACGCCCGCACCCAGGCTGTCCACCGCATAGCTGGCCACGTCGACGTCGAGGTCGTCGTAGTCGGTGGTGCGGTAGAAGGCGTTGTAGCCAAGGCTCACGCCATCGGCAGTCCAGTAGGGGTCCACGAAGCCGAAGTTGTAGCGGCTCTGGTATTCGGAACGGGTCAGGCCGATGGAGACCTTGTTACCGGTACCCAGGAAGTTGTTCTGGCTGATCGAACCACCCAGGATCAGGCCGGCGCTCTGCGCGAAACCGACGCTGGCGGTGATCGAACCCGATGCCTGCTCTTCGACGCTGTAGTTCACGTCGACCTGGTCGTCGGTGCCCGGTACGGCCGGGGTCTCGACGTTGGCTTCCTTGAAGAAGCCCAGGCGCTCGAGGCGGGTCTTGGACTGGTCGATCAGGTAGGTCGATGCCCAGCCACCTTCCATCTGGCGCATCTCGCGGCGCAGCACTTCGTCCTCGGACTTGGTGTTGCCACGGAAGTTGATGCGGTTGACGTAGGCACGCTTGCCCGGGTCGACGACGAAGGTGATGTCGACGGTGTGGTCGTCATCGTGAGGCTGCGGCACGCCGTTGACGTTGGCGAAGGTATAGCCTTCGTTGCCCAGGCGGCGGGTGATCAACTCGGAGGTGGTGGTCATCACCTTGCGCGAGAACACCTGGCCAGGCTGCACCAGCATCAGTGCCTTGACCTGGTCTTCCGGCACCTTCAGGTCGCCGGACAGCTTGACGTCACGAACGGTGTACTTCTCGCCCTCGTTGACGTTCACGGTGATGTAGACGTGCTTCTTGTCCGGGGTGATCGACACCTGGGTGGAGGCGATGTCCATGTTGATGTAGCCGCGGTCCAGGTAGTAGGAGCGCAGGCGCTCGAGGTCACCGGACAGTTTTTCGCGGGCATACTTGTCGTCGTTCTTGAAGAACGACAGCCAGTTGGTGGTCTTGAGTTCGAACAGGCTGGCCAGCTCGTCGTCGCTGAACTTGGTGTTGCCCACCACGTTGATGTGCTGGATGGCAGCGACGGTGCCTTCGTTGATCTTGATTTTCAGACCTACGCGGTTGCGCGGTTGCGGCACCACCTCGGCGTCGACCTCGGCCGAGTAGCGCCCTTGGGCCACGTACTGGCGCTGCAGCTCGTTGCGCACACCTTCGAGGGTGGCACGCTGGAAGATTTCACCTTCGGCCAGGCCCGACTGCTTCAGACCCTTCATCAGGTCTTCGGTGCTGATGGCCTTGTTGCCTTCGATCTCGATGCTCGAGACGGAAGGACGCTCGACCACGGTTATGATCAGGACGTTGCCGTCGCGACCCAGTTGGATGTCCTGGAAGAAGCCGGTCTTGAACAGCGCACGGGTGGAATCCACCAGGCGCCGATCATCGGCCTCGTCCCCAACGTTCAATGGCAAGGCGCCGAACACGCTGCCCGCGGAAACCCGCTGCAGACCATTGACACGAATATCGGAGATGGTGAAGGACTCGGCGTGAACTTCAGCGATCATCAGTACGGCGAGAACCGCAGTTAGCAGCAGACGTTTCATGAAGTCCTTTCTTATTCCAACTGGCAATAAACGACCCACCGCGGGACGCGGCAGGTTCGCAATTGAGCGAAGCGTTACAGTCGACCCAAATCGTTGATCAGGGCAAGCAACATCACCCCGACTACCAAACTGATACCGATCTGGACCCCCCAACCTTGCACCCGATCCGAAAGCGGACGACCACGCGCCCATTCGATCAGGTAAAACAGCAAATGCCCCCCATCCAGTACAGGAATGGGCAGCAAATTAAGAACCCCCAGGCTAATGCTCAGGTAGGCGAGGAAATTCAGGAAATCCCCAACGCCGGACTGGGCCGAAGCGCCCGCCACTTTAGCAATGGTTATCGGTCCGCTCAAGTTTTTTACCGAGAGCTCGCCGAACAGCATTTTCTTCAGCGAATCGAGGGTCAGCACGCTCATGTTCCAGGTGCGCGAAACACCCTCGCCCAGGCCCTGCAGCGGGCCATAACTGACCTCGCGCAACATGGCCGCAGGCCACTCCACCGGCGCCACGCCCGCCCCCAGGTAACCACTGGCATTCTGGCCTTCGCCACGGCTGGCGAGGGTTACCGGCAACTCCAGCGTCGCCCCGTCACGCGCCACGCTCAGCACGATGCGGCTGCCGGCACGGCCGCGCACGGTGTCCACCACCTGCTGCCAATCGTCAAGCGCCTTGCCGTCGAGTGCCAGCAGGCGGTCGCCGGTTTTCAGACCGGCGGCCTGGGCCGGCCCCTTGGGATCAAGTTCGGCCAGCACCGGCACCAGCGCCGGGCGCCATGGGCGGATGCCCAGGGAGCGGATCGGGTCGGGCTCGTCGGCACCCTTGAGCCAGGCATCGAGCTTGAGCACATGGCTGCTGTCGGTGCTGGCACCCTCTTCACGCACGCTGACCTGCAGCGCGCCGCTTTCACCCAGCCGGCGCACCAGCTGCAGGTTGACCGCTGCCCAGCCGTTGGTCGGCTTGCCGTCGACCGCGACGATCTCCTGGCCGGCGCTAAGGCCTGCGGCAGCCGCCAGGCTGCCAGCCTCGACCGCGCCGATGACCGGCCGCGCCTGCTGGCTGCCAAGCATGGCCAGTGCCCAGAAGAACACGATGGCCAGCAGAAAGTTGGCGATGGGGCCGGCGGCGACGATAGCGATGCGCTGGCGCACGCTCTTGCGGTTGAACGACTGCTCCAGCTGGTCGGCAGGCACTTCGCCTTCGCGCTCGTCGAGCATCTTCACGTAGCCGCCCAGGGGAATGGCGGCCACCACGAACTCGGTACCATGGCGGTCATGCCAGCGTACCAGCGGCATACCGAACCCTACGGAAAACCGCAAAACCTTGACGCCGCAGCGCCGCGCCACCCAGAAGTGACCGAACTCGTGAAAGGTGACCAGCACGCCCAATGCGACCAGGGTGCCGATAATCATGTAGAGCGCACTCATGTCTTTCTCCGAATAGCGTTCAGCGGGAGCGGGCGCAACCCGTGGCGACGTCGCACCTCAGACCCCGTGACGATCCAACCAGTGCCCGGCCAGGCTGCGTGCACGCTGGTCGGCTGCAAACACCGCCTCCAGCGTCGGCACGGCAACGACCGCTTCCTGGTTGAGCACGTGCTCGATGATACTCGGGATCTGCGGGAAGCGGATGCGCCGCTGAAGAAATGCCTCGACGGCCACTTCATTGGCCGCATTGAGCATCGCAGGGGCACTGTTGCCGGCGTCCGCCGCTTCACGCGCCAGGCGCAGACACGGAAAGCGCTGCTCGTCCGGCGCCTGGAAATCCAGGCGGGCAACGGCGAACAGGTCCAGCGGCGCCACACCCGAGTCGATGCGCTGCGGCCAGGCCAGGGCGTTGGCGATCGGCGTGCGCATGTCGGGGTTGCCCAACTGTGCCAGCACCGAACCATCGACGTAGTCGACCAGCGAGTGAATCACGCTTTGCGGGTGGACCACCACCTCGACCTGGGCAGGCCTGGCATCGAACAGCCAGCACGCCTCGATCAGCTCCAGGCCCTTGTTCATCATGCTGGCCGAGTCGACGGAGATCTTGCGCCCCATGGACCAGTTCGGGTGCGCACAGGCCTGCTCCGGGGTGACGTGCTCCAGCTCGGCCTGCGGCGTTTCACGAAACGGACCACCGGAGGCGGTCAGCAGGATGCGCCGCACACCCACCTGGGCCAGGCCGCGGGCATAGTCCCCAGGCAGGCACTGGAAGATCGCGTTGTGCTCGCTGTCGATCGGCAGCAGTACCGCACCACTGCGCTGCACGGCCTGCATGAACAGGGCGCCGGACATCACCAGCGCCTCCTTGTTGGCCAGCAGCACCTTCTTGCCCGCCTCCACTGCGGCCAGGGTCGGACGCAACCCCGCCGCACCGACGATGGCCGCCATCACCGCATCCACCTGCGGGTCGGCCGCCACCTGGCACAGGCCCTGCTCGCCCACCAGCACCTCGGTACTCGACCCCGCAGCACGCAGGTCGGCCTGCAACTGCTGCGCGGCCTCATCGCCCGGCACCACGGCAAACACCGGAGCATGGCGCAGGCACAGGGCCAGCAGCTCGCCCAGGCGCGAATAGCCGCTCAGGGCATAGGCCTGGTAGCGCTCGGGGTGACGGGCAATCACGTCCAGTGTGCTCAGGCCAATGGAGCCTGTGGCGCCCAGCACCGTGATCCGTTGCGGGCGGCTCACAGCGCGCCCCAGTTGGCGGCCCACAGCAGCACGGCAAACAGCGGGATGGCAGCCGTGAGGCTGTCGATGCGATCCAGTACCCCACCATGCCCCGGCAGCAGGTTGCTGCTGTCCTTGATCCCGGAACGGCGCTTGAACATGCTTTCGGTCAGGTCGCCGACCACCGACACCAGTACCACGACGGCGGCACCGAACAGACCGAGGATCAGCTCGCCGGCGCTCCACTCGCGGGTCACGCCCACCACCGCCGTGATCACCAGGCTCAGCGCCAGGCCACCGTAGACACCTTCCCAGCTCTTGCCGGGGCTGACCTGCGGCGCCAGCTTGCGCTTGCCAAAGGCCCGGCCCGAGAAGTAGGCGCCGATATCGGCGCCCCATACCAGGACCATCACCGCCATGATCAGCCAGTTGCCCAGGGGCCAGTGCTTGATCAGCACCAGGCCTTGCCAGGCCGGCAACAGCACCAGCAGGCCGATCAGCAGGCGGCAGGCCACACTGGCCCACAGCTCGCTGGTACGCGGGTAGGTCAGCACCAGCCAGGTGGCCAGCGCCCACCACAGCACCGAAACGCCCAGCACCCAGGGTGCCAGCTCCGGCATCAGGTGCAGCAGCATCAGCAGGCCGGCGACCACCACGGCATAGGCAACCCGCAGGCCCTGGGCGATCAGCCCGGCCAGGCGGGCCCATTCCCAGGCCCCGAGGGTGACCACCAGGCCGATGAACAAGGCAAAGTTCGCCCCGTCGAGCAGGAAAAACCCGCACAGGGCAATCGGCAACAGAATCAGCGCAGTGATGATGCGTTGTTTAAGCATTAAGCACGGGCTCCAGCCTCGACCTGCTCGCTGGTTTTACCGAAGCGGCGCTGGCGCGAAGCGAAATCGGCCAATGCAGTGCGCATGGCCTCGTGTTTGAAGTCCGGCCAGAACAGGTCGGAGAAATACAGCTCGGCGTACGCCAGCTGCCACAGCAGGAAGTTGCTGATGCGGTGCTCGCCACCGGTGCGGATGCACAGGTCGGGCAACGGCAGATCGCCTGTCGCCAGGCACGGCTGCAGCAACTCGGGGGTGATGTCTTCCGGGCGCAGATGCCCGGCCTGCACTTCACGCGCCAGGCGCTGGGCGGCCTGGGCGATATCCCACTGACCACCGTAGTTGGCGGCGATCTGCAGGATGAAGCGATTGCTGCCTGCGGTCAGCGCCTCGGCCTCGCGCATGGCAGCCTGCAACTCAGGGTGAAAGCGCGAGCGATCACCGATGATGCGCAGGCTGATGTTGTTCTCGTTGAGCCGCCTGGCCTCGCGACGCAGCGCCGAGAAGAACAGCTCCATCAGCGCACCGACCTCGTCGGCCGGGCGCTGCCAGTTCTCGCTGGAGAACGCGAACAGGGTCAGGACCTCGACCTTGGCCTCGGCGCACACCTCGATGACCGCGCGCACCGCATCCACGCCTGCCTTGTGCCCGGCAACGCCGGGCAACAGGCGCTTCTTCGCCCAGCGATTATTTCCATCCATGATGATCGCGACATGGCGCGGCACCGATGGAGGCACACCCTGCTTGGTCTTTTCCATTGAAAAAAGTCCCGGCCCTTAAACGGCCATCAGGTCCTTTTCTTTCTCTTCGGTGGCCTTGGTGATCTGGGCCTCGGTATCTTTGGTCAGCTTGTCGATATCAGCGATGGCGCGACGCTCTTCGTCTTCACTGATTTCCTTGTCCTTGACCAGCTTCTTCAGCTCACCCAGAGCATCGCGGCGAATGTTGCGCACAGCAACGCGCGCGTCTTCGGCCGCACTGCGCGCCTGCTTGGTGAAGCCCTTGCGGGTTTCTTCGGTCAGGGCTGGCATGCTGATCAGCAGCAGCTCACCCAGGTTGGTCGGATTGAGATTCAAACCGGCGCTCTGGATGGCCTTGTCGACGGCAGCGAGCATGTTGCGCTCGAACGCCACGACCTGCAGGGTGCGCGAATCTTTCACGGTGACGTTGGCCACGCCGCTGATCGGGGTGTCGGTACCGTAGTAAGGCACCATCACGCTTGCCAGGATGCTGGGGTGTGCCTTGCCGGTACGAATCTGGCCGAACGCATAAGCCAGAGACTCCAGGGATTTCTGCATACGCGCTTGGGCGTCTTTCTTGATTTCGTTGATCATTTTTGAACTTCCTCGATCAGGGTCCCTTCAGCGCCACCATGCACGATGTTCAGCAGGGCGCCAGGCTTGTTCATGTTGAAGACGCGCAACGGCATCTTGTGGTCTCGGCACAGACAGATAGCTGTCAGGTCCATCACGCCCAGCTTGCGATCCAGCACTTCATCGTAGGTAAGATGATCGAACTTCTCGGCATGCGGGTCTTTGAATGGGTCTGCAGTGTATACACCATCGACCTTGGTTGCCTTCAATACCACGTCGGCATCGATTTCGATGGCGCGCAGGCAGGCGGCGGAGTCGGTGGTGAAGAACGGGTTGCCGGTACCGGCCGCGAAAATTACCACTTCTTTCGAGTTCAGGTGGCGCATGGCCTTGCGGCGATCATAGTGATCGGTCACGCCTACCATGGAAATCGCCGACATGACGATGGCGGTGATGTTGGCGCGCTCCAGCGCATCGCGCATGGCCAGCGCATTCATTACCGTGGCCAGCATACCCATGTGGTCGCCGGTAACGCGGTCCATGCCCGCTGCGCTGAGCGCCGCGCCACGGAACAGGTTGCCGCCACCGATCACCAGGCCGACCTGCACACCGATACCGACCAGCTGGCCGACTTCCAGCGCCATGCGATCCAGCACCTTGGGGTCGATGCCGAACTCTTCCGAGCCCATCAGGGCCTCGCCGCTAAGCTTGAGTAGAATGCGTTTATAGCGAGCTTGATAACCACTGCCCTGCTGAGCCATTGCGAATCTCTCCTGCGGCGTTTTGAAAAAAAATCTAGGCGGGCTGTTTTCAGCCTGCTAACTGTAGCGTGGCGCAGCGACTGCGCCAGCGAAAGGGCGGCGTTGTAAACCGCCCCCGCTTTGACAAAGAGGCTGCGCGCGTGAGCGGGCAGCCTCTTTGGGGCGACAGAGGTGACTCTGTCTTACTGCTTGGCAGCAGCCAGCTGTGCAGCAACTTCTTCAGCGAAGTTGTCGACTGGCTTCTCGATGCCTTCGCCTACCTTGAAGTAGGTGAAGGAAACGATTTCGGCACCGGCTTTCTTGGCCAGCTCGCCGACCTTGATTTCCGGGTTCATGACGAAGGCTTGCTCGACCAGGCTGGCTTCGGCCAGGAACTTCGAGATACGGCCTTTGACCATGTTCTCGACGATGTTCTCAGGCTTGCCTTTGATCTTCTCTTCGTTCAGCTGCAGGAACACGGCTTTTTCGCGCTCGATCGCTTCAGCCGAAACTTCCGACGGCAGCAGGAACTCAGGGTTGCTTGCCGCCACGTGCATGGCGATCTCTTTGGCCAGTTGGACGTCGCCGCCCTTCAGGACCACTGCAACACCGATCTTGTTGCCGTGCAGGTAGGTACCGACAACGTCACCTTCAACGCGCACCAGGCGACGGATGTTGACGTTTTCGCCAACCTTGGCCACCAGGGCTTCACGAGCAGCTTCACGCGCAGCGATCAGCGGCGCAGCGTCGGTCAGTTTTTCAGCGAAGGCTTGCTCGACGCTTTCGGCGACGAAGGCCTTGAAGTCGTCTTGCAGGGCCAGGAAGTCGGTCTGCGAGTTCACTTCCAGCAGGACAGCGGACTTGTCGTCGGCCTTGATGGCGATGGCGCCTTCAGCGGCAACGTTGCCAGCTTTCTTGGCTGCCTTGATGGCACCCGAAGCGCGCATGTCGTCAATGGCTTTTTCGATGTCGCCGCCAGCCTTTTCCAGGGCTTTCTTGCAATCCATCATGCCTTCGCCGGTACGCTCGCGCAGTTCTTTTACCAGCGCTGCAGTAATTGCTGCCATTTCAAATTCCTCTTGGATAGGTTTTCAACCATTCCACCCGATACCTGACGGGCGTTCAATTCTGGAAATCCACTGCCAGAGCACATGCAGTTCGCAATGATGCAACGGCGACGCTGACAAGAGGATTTCAAGGTGGCAAAAAGGGGGCCAAGCCCCCTTTTTGCGTGCCGAGTCGACGCTAAGCGTCAGCTACTCAGGCTTCGGCAGCCGGTGCAGCTGCTTCTTCTGCGAACACTTCGGTGCCGCCGGCAACGTTGTTGCGACCACGGATAACGGCGTCAGCCATCGAACCCATGTACAGCTGGATGGCGCGAATGGCGTCATCGTTGCCTGGGATGATGTAGTCAACGCCTTCCGGGCTGCTGTTGGTATCGACAACGCCGATGACCGGGATACCCAGCTTGTTGGCTTCGGTGATAGCGATGCGCTCGTGGTCAACGTCGATCACGAACAGGGCATCAGGCAGGCCGCCCATGTCCTTGATACCACCCAGGCTGCGGTCCAGTTTTTCCAGATCGCGGGTGCGCATCAGCGCTTCTTTCTTGGTCAGCTTGGTGAAGGTACCATCTTCGGCCTGGGTTTCCAGGTCGCGCAGACGCTTGATCGAAGCACGGATGGTCTTGTAGTTGGTCAGCATGCCGCCCAACCAGCGGTGATCGACGTACGGCGAACCGCAACGTGCTGCTTCTTCAGCAACGATCTTGCCAGCGGAACGCTTGGTGCCGACGAACAGAATCTTGTTTTTGCCCTGGGCCAGGCGCTCTACGAAGGTCAGTGCCTCGTTGAACATCGGCAGGGTTTTTTCAAGGTTGATGATGTGGATCTTGTTGCGCGCGCCGAAAATGTACTTGCCCATTTTCGGATTCCAGTAACGGGTTTGGTGACCGAAGTGCACACCGGCCTTCAGCATATCGCGCATGTTGACTTGGGACATGATAGTTCCTTGATAAGTCGGGTTGGGCCTCCACGTATCCCAATGACCAACCCCGAAACCGAAGTCAGGGGCACCCAGGCCATCGTGTCGACACGTGTGTGGGTTTGAGCAGACGGGGCTATCCCCGAAAGCGGCGCATTTTATACCACACAAGTGAGCCGAGCGAAACCGAAAAAACAGACGACACCCGAGGGTTGCACCCGCCCTGCTCACGCAGCGACCGATGCAATCAACATAAATAGTAGGCAATGCCCAGCAGCCCAGGCCCCAGCCCGCCGCCTCGCTCTGTTAGAATCACGCCTTTCCCGTTTCATTTGCGCCTGCGCGCGCCGTAGAGAGCCTGCAATGACCGTCACTATCAAAACCGCCGAAGACATCGAAAAGATGCGCGTCGCCGGCCGCCTGGCCGCCGAAGTCCTGGAGATGATCGAAGAACACGTCAAGCCCGGTGTCACCACCGAGGAACTCGACCGCCTGTGCCACGACTACATCGTCAACGTGCAGCAGGCCATCCCCGCGCCCCTGAACTACAAGGGCTTCCCCAAGTCGATCTGCACCTCGGTCAACCACGTGGTGTGCCACGGCATCCCGGGCGACAAGCCGCTCAAGGATGGCGACACACTGAACATCGACGTGACCGTGATCAAGGACGGCTACCACGGCGACACCAGCCGCATGTTCCACGTCGGCACCGTGCCGGTATGGGCCGAGCGCCTGTCCCAGGTCACCCAGGAGTGCATGTACAAGGCCATCGAGCTGGTCAAGCCGGGCTGCCGCCTGGGCGACATCGGCGAAGTGATCCAGAAGCACGCCGAAAAGAACGGCTTCTCGGTGGTGCGCGAGTTCTGCGGCCACGGTATCGGCAAGGTGTTCCATGAAGAGCCGCAGATCCTGCACTACGGCCGCGCCGGTACCGGCATGGAACTCAAGGAAGGCATGACCTTCACCATCGAGCCGATGATCAACCAGGGCAAGGCCGACACCAAGGTGCTGGGCGACGGCTGGACCGCCATCACCAAGGACCGCAAGCTCTCGGCGCAGTGGGAACACACCCTGGTGGTCACCGCCACCGGCTACGAGATCTTCACCCTGCGCAAGGACGACACGATCCCGCGCACTTCGGCCTGACCCTCACAGGAACGTCATCGATGCCCCAGGTGGACCCCGAGCTGTTCGACCGCGGCCAGTTCCAGGCGGAACTGGCCCTCAAGGCCAGCCCCATAGCGGCCTTCAAGAAAGCCATCCGCCAGGCCGGCGAGGTGCTCGACGGGCGCTTTCGCAGCGGCCGCGAGATCCGCCGACTGATCGAGGACCGCGCCTGGTTCGTCGACAACATCCTGCAACAGGCATGGAACCAGTTCAGCTGGAGCGAAGCCGCCGACATCGCCCTGATCGCCACCGGCGGCTACGGGCGCGGCGAGCTGCACCCCTACTCCGACATCGACCTGCTGATCCTGCTCGATGACGCCGACCACGAGGTGTTTCGCGACTCGATCGAGCGCTTCCTCACCCTGCTCTGGGACATCGGCCTGGAAGTCGGCCAGAGCGTGCGCTCGGTGGACGAATGCGCCGAACAGGCGCGGGCCGACCTCACGGTGGTCACCAACCTGATGGAAAGCCGCACCATCTGCGGCCCCGAACACCTGCGCCAGCGCATGCTCGAGGTCACCAGCACGGCGCACATGTGGCCGAGCAAGGAATTCTTCCTGGCCAAGCGCGCCGAGCAGAAGGCGCGCCACCACAAGTACAACGACACCGAGTACAACCTGGAACCCAACGTCAAGGGCTCCCCCGGTGGCCTGCGCGACATCCAGACCGTGCTCTGGGTAGCGCGCCGCCAGTACGGCACGCTCAACCTGCATGCGCTGGCCGGCGAAGGCTTCCTGCTGGAGAGCGAGAACAACCTGCTGGCCTCGTCACAGGAGTTTCTGTGGAAGGTGCGCTACGCCCTGCACATGCTCGCCGGGCGCGCCGAAGACCGCCTGCTGTTCGACCACCAGCGCAGCATCGCCGCGTTGCTGGGCTTTACCGATGACAACCCCAAGCGCGCCATCGAACAGTTCATGCAACAGTACTACCGGGTGGTGATGAGCATCGCCGAGCTCAGCGACCTGATCATCCAGCATTTCGAGGAAGTCATCCTCGCCGATGACAGCGCCAGCAGCACCCAGCCGCTGAACCCGCGCTTCCAGCTGCATGACGGCTATATCGAGGCGGTGCGCAGCAACGTGTTCAAGCGCACCCCGTTCGCCATGCTCGAGATCTTCGTGCTGATGGCCCAGCACCCCGAAATCAAGGGCGTGCGTGCCGACACCATCCGCCTGCTGCGCGAGCACCGGCACCTGATCGACGACGAGTTCCGCAACGATATCCGCAACACCAGCCTGTTCATCGAGCTGTTCAAGTGCGAGATCGGCATCCACCGCAACCTGCGCCGCATGAACCGCTACGGCATCCTGGGGCGCTACCTGCCCGAGTTCGGCCTGATCGTGGGGCAGATGCAGCACGACCTGTTCCACATCTATACGGTCGATGCGCACACCCTGAACCTGATCAAGCACCTGCGCAAACTGCAGTACACCCCCGTGTCCGAGAAATTCCCGCTGGCCAGCAAGCTCATGGGGCGCCTGCCCAAGCCCGAGCTGATCTACCTCGCCGGCCTGTACCACGACATCGGCAAGGGGCGTCAGGGCGACCATTCCGAGATCGGTGCGGTGGACGCCCAGGCATTCTGCAGCCGCCACCAGTTGCCCGCCTGGGACAGCCGGTTGATCGTGTGGCTGGTACAGAACCACCTGGTGATGTCGACCACTGCCCAGCGCAAGGACCTCTCCGACCCGCAGGTGATCCACGACTTCGCCCAGCTGGTCGGCGACCTGGTGCACCTGGACTACCTCTATGTGCTCACCGTGGCCGACATCAACGCCACCAACCCGAGCCTGTGGAACTCCTGGCGCGCCAGCCTGCTGCGCCAGCTCTACACCGAAACCAAGCGGGCCCTGCGCCGCGGCCTGGAAAACCCGCTGGAACGCGAAGAGCAGATCCGCCAGACCCAGAGCGCAGCTCTGGACATCCTGGTACGCGAAGGCACCGACCCGGACGACGTCGAACAACTGTGGTCGCAACTGGGCGATGACTACTTCCTGCGCCACACCGCCGCGGACGTGGCCTGGCACTCCGACGCGATCCTGCAGCAGCCGGCCGACGGCGGCCCGCTGGTGCTGATCAAGGAGACCACCCAGCGCGAGTTCGAGGGCGGTACGCAGATCTTCATCTATGCCCCCGACCAACACGACTTCTTCGCCGTGACCGTGGCCGCGATGGACCAGCTCAACCTGAACATCCACGACGCACGCATCATCACCTCCAGCAGCCAGTTCACCCTCGACACCTACATCGTGCTCGACAACGACGGCGGCTCGATCGGCGACAACCCGCAGCGCGTCAAGGAAATCCGTGAAGGCCTCACCGAAGCCCTGCGCAACCCCGACGACTACCCCACCATCATCCAGCGTCGGGTACCGCGCCAGCTCAAGCACTTCACCTTCGCGCCCCAGGTGACCATCCTCAACGATGCCCAGCGCCCGGTGACCATCCTCGAGCTCAGCGCCCCGGACCGCCCGGGCCTGCTGGCACGCATCGGCAAGATCTTCCTGGAGTTCGACCTGTCGCTGCAGAACGCCAAGATCGCCACCCTGGGCGAGCGGGTGGAAGACGTGTTCTTCATCACCGACGCCGACAACCAGCCGCTGTCCGACCCTGAACTGTGCCGCCGCCTGCAGGCCGAGATCGTCGAGCAGTTGCGCGTCGACCAGGCCACCGGCGTCGAGATGACCCGCCTCACCCTTTGACCGATTGACGAGACCCAGCGCCAATGAACAACGCTTTGAACCAGCTTCAGCCCTACCCGTTCGAGAAACTGCGTGCCCTGCTCGATGGCGTGACGCCGGCCGCAGACAAGCGCGCCATCGCCCTGTCGATCGGCGAGCCCAAGCACGCCTCGCCGGCATTCGTGGCCAAGGCACTGGCCGACAACCTCGACAAGATGGCGGTGTACCCCACCACCCTGGGCCTGCCCGCGCTACGCGAAAGCATCGTGCACTGGTGCGAGCGCCGCTTCGGTGTACCGGCCGGCTGGCTGAATGCCGCACAGCACGTGCTGCCCGTCAACGGCACCCGCGAGGCGCTGTTCGCCTTCACCCAGGCGGTGGTCAGCCGTGGTGAGGACGCGCTGATCGTCAGCCCCAACCCGTTCTACCAGATCTACGAAGGTGCCGCGTTGCTCGCCGGCGCCCAGCCGCACTACCTGCCGTGCCTGGACAGCAACGGCTTCAACCCGGACTTCGACGCGGTGCCAGCCGAGATCTGGCAGCGTTGCCAGATCCTGTTCCTGTGCTCGCCAGGCAACCCGACTGGCGCACTGGTGCCGCTGGACACCCTGAAAAAACTCATCGCACTGGCCGACGAGCACGACTTCGTGATCGCCGCCGACGAGTGCTACAGCGAGCTGTACTTCGACGAGCAGGCCCCGCCACCCGGCCTGCTCAGCGCCTGCGTGGAACTTGGCCGCAGCGACTTCAAGCGCTGCGTGGTGTTCCACAGCCTGTCCAAGCGCTCCAACCTGCCAGGCCTGCGTTCGGGCTTCGTGGCCGGCGATGCCGAGATTCTCAAGGCCTTTTTGCTCTACCGCACCTATCACGGTTGCGCGATGCCGGTACAGACCCAGCTGGCGAGCATCGCCGCCTGGAACGACGAGGCGCATGTCCTGGAGAACCGCGACCTGTATCGCGAGAAGTTCGACGCCGTGCTGCAGGTGCTGGCCCCGGTAATGGATGTACAGAAGCCCGACGGCGGTTTCTACCTGTGGCCGAAGGTCCCCGGCGATGACGCGCAGTTCTGCCGCGACCTGTTCGAACAGCAGCACGTGACCGTGGTGCCGGGCTCGTACCTGTCTCGCGAGGTGGAGGGCTTCAATCCGGGGGCCGGACGCGTGCGCCTGGCGCTGGTGGCCCCGCTTGCCGAATGTGTCGAGGCGGCCCAGCGCATCCGCGCATTCGTCGAAGGCTGAGCCGGTACGCCTGGTCGGCCGACCGATAGATAAGTAACGCCCAAGGCCCGGTCGGCCCGCCAATCATGGAGCTCCACTCAACAGGAGCTCCAGCATGGACATACCAACCTTGTGCAAGGTCACCCAGGTGGCCGATCAGCAGCAATCCTACGAAACAGCCCTGAAAGAAAACCCGCTCAACGCCCCGCAGCCCTCGCGCTCGGGTCGTCAGAAACGCGGCGTTGCCTACCACAGCCGCCTGTGGGCGCCGGGCCGCACCCTGCTCATCGCCTTCGCGGCCGACGTACCGGAACAGACGCAACAGAGCATCTTCGAGGTTGCCTGCCAATGGCTGGCGTACGCCAACCTCAAGTTCCAGCGCACCGCCGACTGGGCCGAGGCACAGATCAGGATCGAGATGAAGCCAAGCGGCACGGGGATCAACCATTCACTGGTCGGTACCGACGCCTTGCTCCGCGAAGACAGCACCATGACCCTCAGCGACTGGCCTGGCGATGAGCAGTTCCAGCGCAGCGTGCTGCATGAGTTCGGGCACGCGCTGGGCCTGGACCATGAGCATCAGCACCCGGATGCGGACATCCAGTGGAACCTGGCCAAGCTGCTGGAATACGCCGAACAGGTCGGCATGCCCATGGAAGAGATTGCTGAAAACTTCCTCAACAGGATCGAACGCACGCAGGCATTGCACAACGCCTACGACCCGGGTTCGGTCATGCACTACCCGATTCCGGCCACCTTCACCCTGAACAATGTGGCTTTCACCGGCTCGGCGCAGCTCAGTGACGGCGACAAGGCGCTGGCGGGCAAGGCCTACCCCTTCACCCCGGTACACCCGTGAAGTACACCCCGCCCAGCCCGGCAGCGGGCGAGACCTGGGCGCCAGCATGCGCCTGACCTGTCCGCGCGACTGACCCCCAGCGCGGGGCCGCCATGCGACCCCGAGCACTTCACTTGACCGGCCCCAGGTTGGCCTCGCTCATGTCCAGCTCACCCAGCACCTGGCGCACCACGTCATCACCGATCTGGTGCTGGCGGTGCAGGTTGTACAGCTCCAGGCGCTGCGCCCGCAGCGCCCGCAGGCGCAGGCGTCGCTCCAGCTGATCCATCTGCGCGGCCAGCGCCTGGGCCTCGGCACTGTCGTTGAACACGTCCAGTTGCTGCCGGTACTCGGCCATCAGGCGCGCCTTCAACTCGGCGGCCAGTGCGGCCTGGGAGGCATCCTGGGGCGCGCCGGGCTCCACCAGTTCCTCGGCCTCCAACGCATGGATCGCCGCCTCGGCGGTGCGCCGCCAGGCCTCGCGCGCCTCCTGGCGCAGGGTATCGTCGGGGCTCTTCTCCACCCCGCGCAGCAGCAACGGCAAGGCAATGCAGGCCGATACCAGCGACAGCAGAATCACCCCTGCGGCAATGAAGATCAGCAGGTCGCGTTCGGGAAACGCCTTGCCCGCGCCGATCAGCAGCGGCACCGACATCACGCCCGCCAGGGTCACCGCCCCGCGCACGCCGCCCACGGTCAGCAGCCAGCACGAACGCGCGTTGGGCACCAGCACCAGGTCTTCCTTGCCGCGCCAGCGCCGGATCACCCCGATCAGGCGCCAGATGCTCTGCACCCAGATGAACCGCAGCGCCAGCAACACCAGGAAGATCGCCACCACATCCAGGCAGCGGTACAGCAGGGTTGGCCACAGCGATGCCTCATGGCTGGTCACCGCCTTGGCGATATCGGGCAGTTGCAGGCCCAGCAGCAGGAAGATCAGGCCGTTGAAGGCGAACTCCAGCAGCGACCACACACTGCGGTTGAGCAGGCGCGTGCTGGTCTGGCGCGGCAGCAGGTCAAGCCAGCTCTGCATCATGCCCGCCGCCACCGCCGAGAGAATGCCCGAGGCGCCCAGGCGCTCGGCCAGCACATAGGCGGCGAACGGCAGCAACAGCATGAATACCACGTGGGTGGCCGGGTCGTCCCAGCCGCGCGCGATCATCCACACCCGCAGGCGCCCCACCAACCAGCTCAGCGCCACGCCGATGGCCAGGCCACCCACGGCCACCAGCACGAAGGTCACACTGGCCTCGGCCAGCGAGAACACCCCGGTGATCGCCGCCACCAGCGCAAACTTGAATGTCACCAGGCCCGAGGCATCGTTCATCAGCGCCTCGCCCTGCAGCATGTGCATCAACGGGGTGGGCAGGCGATCCTGGCTGATTGCCGACACCGCCACCGCGTCGGTGGGCGACAGCACGGCGGCCAGGGCAAAGGCCACCGGCAGCGGTATGCTCGGCAGGATCCAGTGGATGAAATAGCCGGCCCCCACCACCGTGAACAGCACCAGCCCCACCGCCAGGGTCAGGATCGGCCCGCGCAGGCGCCAGAACTCGCGCTTGGGCATGCGCCAGCCATCGGAGAACAGCAACGGGGGCAAGAACAGGAACAGAAACAGCTCAGGGTCCAGGGCCACGTGCAGGCCCAGAGTCGGCCAGGCCAGCAGCGCACCGGCACCAATCTGCACCAGCGGCAGTGGCAGCGGGATCAATCGCCCCACCAGTTTCGAGACACTGACCAGCATCAGCAGGATAAGAACGGTATAGGCTGACTGCATACGGCGTGTTTTTCCTGTTCAGTTTCAAATACGCTCAACGGCCAGGGTTATGCCATTGAAACAACATGTTACCGGGATCTGCATGAACACAACCGCTCCACCTAAGTCGCAGACCCGCCGGCAATCTGTAACACAATGCTACAAAAGAGGAGCCTCGCATGATCACCCCCGCGTCGACCCTATTGACCCACGATAGCCCCAACCGTGCGCTGCTGGTCATCGATGTGCAAAACGATTTCATCCCCGGCGGCGCCCTGGCGGTGCCCGGTGGCGACGAGATCGTGCCGCTGGTCAACCAGCTCGGCCGCCAGTTCGAGCGCGTGGTGCTGGCCCAGGACTGGCACCCGGCCGGGCACGCCTCGTTCGCCTCGAGCCACCCGGGCAAGAATCCGTTCGAGGTCATCGAACTGTCATACGGGCCGCAGACACTCTGGCCCGACCACTGCATTCAAGGGAGCCCCGGCGCACAGTTTCACCCGGACCTGAACATTGCCCACGCACAGCTGATCGTGCGCAAGGGCGGCAACCGCCAGGTCGACAGCTACTCGGCGTTCACCGAAGCCGACCAGACCACACCCACCGGCCTGGCCGGCAACCTGCGCGAGCGCGGCATCGACACGCTGTTCCTGTGCGGCCTGGCCCTGGACTTCTGCGTGGCCTGGACGGCACTGCACGCACGCCGCAAAGGGTTCGCCACCTATGTGGTGCTGGACGCCTGCCGCGCCATCGATACCGCAGGCTCCTGCGCGGCGGCGATGGCACAGATGCAGGCTGCCGGGGTGCAGTTCATTCAGGCGCGGCAACTGGGCGGCGCCAGCCGTGGCGCCCTGCCCGATGTTGTCGCATAATCCAGCCCACCCATTCTTCGAGGAGTTTCGGGGCGGCTGCGGGAACACCCGCGCGCCCTTAACGTTCAATGGCTTATATTCTCTTCGGCATCAAAGCCTGTGACACGATGAAGAAAGCCCGTACCTGGCTTGAAGAACAGCACATCCAGTACGACTTTCACGACTACAAGACCCAGGGTATAGACCGGGACCACCTGAACCGCTGGTGCGACGAGCACGGCTGGCAGGTGGTACTCAACCGCGCAGGCACCACCTTCCGCAAGCTCGATGACGCGCAGAAGGCCGACCTCGACCAGGCCAAGGCCGTCGAGCTGATGCTGGCACAACCCTCGATGATCAAGCGCCCGGTGCTCGACCTGGGCGGCAAGACCCTGGTCGGTTTCAAACCGGACCTGTACGCGGCAGCCCTGCGCTGAACCGCGACGCCTTCACTCAATTTCGCAAGAGGTAACCGCATGTCCACTTCACTGTTCAGCCTGGCCTTCGGCGTCGGCACTCAAAACCGTCAAGGCGCCTGGCTGGAAGTCTTCTACGCACAGCCACTGCTCGCCCCGAGCGCCGAGCTGGTCGCAGCCGTCGCCCCGATCCTGGGCTATGAAGGCGGCAACCAGGCCATCGCGTTCAGCAACGCCCAGGCCGCGCAACTGGCTGAAGCCGTCAAGGGCGTCGACGCCGCCCAGGCTGCACTGCTGACCCGCCTGGCCGAAAGCAACAAGCCGCTGGTGGCCACACTGCTGGCCGAAGACGCCACCCTGAGCTCCACCCCTGAGGCCTACCTCAAGCTGCACCTGCTGTCGCACCGCCTGGTCAAGCCCCACGGCCTGAGCCTGGCCGGCATCTTCCCGCTGCTGCCGAACGTGGCCTGGACCAGCCAGGGCGCCATCGACCTGGCCGAACTGGCCGAGCAGCAACTCGAAGCCCGCCTCAAGGGCGAGCTGCTGGAAGTGTTCTCGGTCGACAAGTTCCCGAAAATGACCGACTACGTGGTGCCGAGCGGCGTGCGTATCGCCGACAGCGCCCGCGTGCGCCTGGGTGCCTATATCGGCGAAGGCACCACCATCATGCACGAAGGCTTCGTCAACTTTAACGCCGGCACCGAAGGCCCGGGCATGATCGAAGGCCGCGTTTCGGCGGGCGTGTTCGTCGGCAAGGGTTCGGACCTGGGCGGCGGCTGCTCCACCATGGGCACCCTGTCGGGCGGCGGCAACATCGTCATCAAGGTCGGCGAAGGCTGCCTGATCGGCGCCAACGCCGGTATCGGCATCCCGCTGGGCGACCGCAACACCGTCGAAGCCGGCCTGTACATCACCGCCGGCACCAAGGTGAACCTGCTCGACGAAAACAACGAGCTGGTCAAGGTGGTCAAGGCCCGCGACCTGGCTGGCCAGACCGACCTGCTGTTCCGCCGCAATTCGCTAAACGGCGCGGTCGAGTGCAAGACCCACAAGTCGGCCATCGAGCTGAACGAAGCGCTGCACGCCCACAACTAAGTGGTACGATCGGGTCTGGCCCTCTGCCAGACCCGATATCAGGCCCTACACATCATGTTCCAGCCCTCTCCCTGGCGCGCAGACTTCCCTGCCATCGCCGCCCTGCAACGCCAGCACCAGACCTACCTGGACAGCGCTGCCACCACGCAGAAACCCCAGCACCTGCTCGACGCCCTGAGCCACTACTACACCCAGGGTGCGGCCAACGTGCACAGGGCCCAGCACCTGCCCGGCGCACTTGCCACCCAGGCATTCGAGGCCAGCCGCGAAAAAGTCGCCGCCTGGCTCAATGCCGCCGATGCGCAGCAGATCGTGTTCACCCATGGCGCCACCTCGGCGCTCAACCTGCTGGCCTATGGCCTGGAATGGCGCCTGGAGGCGGGCGACGAGATCGCCGTCAGCGCCCTGGAGCACCACGCCAACCTGCTGCCCTGGCAGCAGTTGGCCCAGCGCCGGGGCCTCAGGCTGGTGATCCTGCCCCTCGACGCCAACGGGCATATCGACCTGGAGGCGGCCCTGCAACTGATCGGCCCGCGTACCCGCGTGCTGGCGGTGAGCCAGTTGTCGAATGTGCTCGGCACCTGGCAGCCGCTGCAACCGTTGCTCGACCACGCCCGCGCCCAAGGCGCCCTCAGCGTGGTCGATGGCGCCCAGGGCGTGGTGCACGGGCGTCACGATGTACAGCAACTGGGCTGCGACTTCTATGTGTTTTCCAGTCACAAGCTGTATGGCCCGGACGGCCTTGGCGTGCTCTATGGCCGCCGCGAGGCGTTGGGCCTGCTGCGTCACTGGCAGTTCGGCGGCGAGATGGTGCAACTGGCCGGCTACCAGCAGTCGAGCTTTCGCCCCGCCCCGCTGGGTTTCGAGGCCGGCACGCCGCCGATCGCCAGCGTGATCGGGCTGGGTGCCAGCCTGGATTACCTGGCCAGCCTCGACGCTACCAGCGTGGTCGAACATGAAGCCGCCCTGCACCGCCATCTGCTGCGCGGCCTCAACGATCGTGAAGGGGTGCGGATACTGGGCGCGCCGCAACTGGCCCTGGCCAGCTTCGTGGTCGAGGGCGTGCACAATGCCGACCTTGCGCACCTGCTGACCGAACAGGGCATCGCCGTGCGGGCCGGTCATCACTGCGCCATGCCGCTGGTCAACAGCCTGGGCCTGGACGGCGCGATCCGCGTGTCGCTGGCGCTGTACAACGATTCCCACGACCTGGAGCGCTTCTTCAGCGCCCTGGACCAGGCCCTGGAGCTGCTGCGATGAGCCTGCCCGACGCCGCCCGCGAGGCGCTGGATGTATTCGAACAGGCTGCCGGCTGGGAGCAGCGCGCCCGCCTGCTGATGCAATGGGGCGAGCGCCTGGCCCCCCTGGACGCGACGCAGCAGTGCGAGGCCAACCGCGTGCACGGTTGCGAAAGTCAGGTGTGGCTGGTGGCCGAGCAGGTCGAAGGTCGCTGGCACTTCAAGGCCGCCAGCGATGCGCGGCTGCTGCGCGGCCTGCTGGCGCTGCTGCTGGTGCGGGCCGAAGGCTTGACCGGCAGCCAGCTGCAGCAGCTGGACCTGCCCGCCTGGTTCACCGCCCTGGGCCTTGGCCGACAGCTCTCGCCGTCCCGCAGCAACGGCCTGAACGCCGTGCTGCAGCGCATGGCTCAGCTCGCCGCCGGCGCCTGAGCTGCTACGCGATCGGCCGGGCGGCGCTTGCCACCCACCAGTTTCTCCACGGCCTTGCTGGCAGCGACCATGCCGAAGGTCGCCGTCACCATCATCACCGCGCCGAAACCGCCCGAGCAGTCGAGCTTGACCCCGTCCCCGACGAAGCTCTTCTGCAGGCAGATACCGCCATCGGGCAGCGGATAGCGCAACTGCTCGGTGGAGAACACGCACGGCACCCCGTAGTTGCGGCTCACGTTGCGCGAAAACCCGTGGTCGCGGCGCAGCGTCGAACGCACCTTGGAGGCCAGCGGGTCGTTGACCGTGCGGTTGAGATCGGCCACCTGGATCTGCGTGGGGTCGAGCTGCCCGCCCGCACCGCCGGTGCAGATCACCTGGATCTTGCGCCGCTTGCACCAGGCAATCAGCGCAGCCTTGGCCATCACGCTGTCGATGCAGTCGATCACGCAGTCGATATGATCGGTGATGGTCTGGGCCAGGTTGTCGCGGGTGACGAAGTCCACCACCGCGTGCACCTTGCAGTCCGGGTTGATTGCGCGCAGGCGCTCGGCCATCACCTCGACCTTGGGCTTGCCCACGTTGCCCTGCAGCGCATGCAACTGGCGATTGGTGTTGCTCACGCACACGTCATCCAGGTCGAACAGCGAAATTTCGCCAACGCCGCTGCGGGCCATGGCCTCGGCCGCCCACGAGCCGACACCGCCGATGCCGACGATCGCCACATGCGCCTCGCGCAGGCGTTGCAAGCCCTGCTGGCCATACAACCGGGCAACACCGGCAAAGCGTGGATCTTCTGTACTCATGGCCCAACCCTGAAAAAACCGGCGCGCATTATAGGCCCCACAACGCAGGATGACAGCCCGCAACCGACGCACTGATTGCCATGAATTGGTAAACCTGGCGCCAACCCTGCTTTAATGACCGGTGCAAACCCTGCTTTGGACGGCAATTGTACGGGCTTCAGAACTTCAGCATCTGAGGAAAATCCAAGCGCTACATGCACCCGTTTCCTATACCACGCTACCTGCCTGGTGCGTAGGATCCGTGCCCGCCGGCGCTTGCCCGTTCCACTTTTCGGAACCCGAAATATCTATGTCATCGCGTAAATTTGGTATCAACCTGGTGGTCGTCATGGCGATTGCCGCGCTATTCACCGGGTTCTGGGCACTGATCAACCGCCCGGTGTCCGCCCCCGACTGGCCGGAGCAGATCTCCGGCTTCTCGTATTCGCCTTTTCGCCTGGGCGAAAGCCCGCAAAAGGGCCAGTACCCGACCGAAGCCGAGCTGCGCGAAGACCTCGAGCAACTGAGCAAGCTGACCGACAGCATCCGCATCTATACGGTGGAAGGCACCCAGGCGCTGATCCCGCGTCTGGCCGAAGAGTTCGGCCTGCGCGTGACCCTGGGTGTGTGGATCAGCCCCGACCTGGAACGCAACGAGCGCGAAATCGAGACCGCCATCCAGTTGGCCAACACCTCGCGCAGCGTGGTGCGGGTGATGGTCGGCAACGAGGCGCTGTTTCGCGAAGAGGTCACCCCCCAGGCCCTGATGGACTACATGGACCGCGTGCGCGCCGCAGTGAAGGTGCCGGTCACCACCAGCGAACAGTGGCACATCTGGAAGGAAAACCCCGAGCTTGCCGGGCACGCCGACCTGATCGCCGCGCACATCCTGCCCTACTGGGAATTCATCCCGGTGAGCCAGGCCGAGCAGTTCGTGCTCGACCGCGCCCGCGAGCTCAAGCAACTGTTCCCGCGCAAGCCGCTGCTGCTGTCCGAGGTCGGCTGGCCCAGCAATGGCCGCATGCGCGGCGGTGCCGACGCCACCCAGGCGGATCAGGCCATCTACCTGCGCAGCCTGGTCAACCTGCTCAACCGCCAGGGCTACAACTACTTCGTGATCGAAGCCTACGACCAGCCCTGGAAAGCCAGTGACGAAGGTTCGGTGGGCGCCTACTGGGGCGTGTTCAATGCCGCGCGCCAGCAGAAATTCAACTTCGAGGGCCCGGTGGTGGCCATTCCGCAGTGGCGCGTGCTGGCCGTGGGCTCGGTGGTGCTGGCGATGCTGTCGCTGACCCTGCTGCTGATCGACGGTTCGGCGCTGCGCCAGCGCGGGCGCACCTTCCTGACCTTCATCGCGTTCCTGTGCGGCTCGGTGCTGGTATGGATCGGCTATGACTACAGCCAGCAGTACAGCACCTGGTTCAGCCTCACCGTGGGTTTCCTGCTGGCGCTCGGCGCGCTGGGGGTGTTCATCGTGCTGCTGACCGAGGCCCATGAACTGGCCGAGGCGGTATGGACGCACAAGCGCCGCCGGCTGTTCCTGCCGGTGGAGGCCGACAGCGCCTATCGGCCCAAGGTGTCGGTGCATGTGCCGTGCTACAACGAGCCCCCGGAGATGGTCAAGCAGACCCTCGATGCCCTCGCGGCGCTGGACTACCCGGACTTCGAAGTGCTGATCATCGACAACAACACCAAGGACCCGGCCGTGTGGGAGCCGCTCAAGGCCCATTGCGAGCTGCTGGGCGAGCGCTTCAAGTTCTTCCATGTGGCACCGCTGGCGGGCTTCAAGGGTGGCGCGCTGAACTACCTGATCCCGCACACTGCCAAGGACGCCGAAGTGATCGCGGTGATCGACTCGGACTATTGTGTCGACCGCAACTGGCTCAAGCACATGGTGCCGCACTTTGCCGACCCCAAGATCGCCGTGGTGCAGTCGCCGCAGGACTACCGCGACCAGAACGAAAGCACCTTCAAGAAGCTCTGCTACGCCGAGTACAAGGGCTTCTTCCATATCGGCATGGTCACCCGCAACGACCGTGACGCAATCATCCAGCACGGCACCATGACCATGACCCGGCGCTCGGTGCTCGAAGAGCTCGGCTGGGCCGACTGGTGCATCTGCGAAGATGCCGAACTGGGCCTGCGCGTGTTCGAGAAGGGTTACTCGGCAGCGTATTCCCACGAGAGCTACGGCAAGGGCCTGATGCCCGACACCTTCATCGACTTCAAGAAGCAGCGCTTTCGCTGGGCCTACGGCGCGATACAGATCATCAAGCGTCACACCTCCAGCCTGCTGCGCGGCAAGGACACCCAACTGACCCGCGGCCAGCGCTACCACTTCCTGGCCGGCTGGCTGCCGTGGATCGCCGACGGCATGAACATCTTCTTCACCGTGGGTGCGCTGCTGTGGTCGGCGGCCATGATCATCGTGCCGCAGCGGGTCGACCCGCCGCTGCTGATCTTCGCGATCCCGCCGCTGGCGCTGTTCGTGTTCAAGGTGGGCAAGATCGTGTTCCTGTACCGCCGCGCGGTAGGGGTCAACCTCAAGGACGCATTCTCGGCGGCGCTGGCAGGGCTGGCGTTGTCGCACACCATTGCCAAGGCGGTGCTGTACGGGTTCTTCACCAGCAGCATTCCGTTCTTCCGCACGCCGAAGAACGCCGACAGCCACGGGCTGCTGGTGGCACTGGCAGAGGCCCGCGAGGAGCTGTTCATCATGCTGCTGCTGTGGGGCGCGGCGCTGGGCATCTACCTGGTGCAGGGCCTGCCGAGCAACGACATGCGCTTCTGGGTGACCATGCTGCTGGTGCAGTCGCTGCCGTACCTGGCGGCGCTGATCATGGCCATGCTGTCGTCGCTGCCCAAGCCTGCGGGTGTCACGCAGCCCGCACCTGCCGCCTGATAAACCGCCATCGCGGGTCAGGCCCGCTCCCACAGGGATTGCGCAGTACCTTGTGGGAGCGGGCTTGACCCGCGATAGGCCCGCACAGACAGCACAGATCCACAGTCCCTTCCCCGCACTTTTGCTATAAGATAACGCCCCTTCTTTTTGCCCCAGCCTTGCACCCCGGAGTCCTTCATGACGGCCCCAGCCGACCTCTCGCCTACCCTTGAACTGGCCTGCGACCTGATCCGTCGTCCCTCGGTGACCCCGCTGGACTTCGACTGCCAGAAACAGATGATGCAGCGCCTGGGCGATGCCGGCTTCATGCTCGAACCGATGCGCATCGAAGACGTCGACAATTTCTGGGCCACCCACGGCAGCGACGACGGCCCGGTACTGTGCTTCGCCGGCCACACCGACGTGGTGCCCACCGGCCCGGTGCAGGCCTGGGCCAACGACCCGTTCGACGCCCTGATCGACGCCGACGGCATGCTCTGCGGGCGCGGCGCGGCCGACATGAAGGGCAGCCTGGCCGCCATGATCGTGGCCACCGAGCGCTTCGTCGCCGACTACCCGAACCACAAGGGCAAGGTCGCCTACCTGATCACCAGCGACGAGGAAGGCCCGGCCCATCACGGCACCAAGGCCGTGGTCGAACGCCTGGCGGCGCGCAACGAACGCCTGGACTGGTGCATCGTCGGCGAGCCGTCGAGCACCGCCCTGGTCGGTGACGTGGTCAAGAACGGCCGTCGCGGCTCGCTTGGCGCTAGGCTCACCGTGCGTGGCGTGCAGGGCCACGTGGCCTACCCGCACCTGGCGAAGAACCCGATCCACCTGGCCGCCCCGGCCTTGGCCGAACTGGCCGCCGAGCACTGGGACGAGGGCAACGATTTCTTTCCCCCCACCAGCTTCCAGATCTCCAACCTCAACTCGGGGACCGGCGCCACCAACGTGGTGCCAGGCGAGCTGACCGCACTGTTCAACTTCCGTTTCTCCACCGAGTCGACCGTCGAAGGGCTGCAGGCCCGCGTGGCGGCGATCCTCGACAAGCACGGCCTGGACTGGCAGGTGGACTGGGCGCTGTCGGGCCTGCCGTTCCTCACCGAACCGGGCGACCTGCTCGACGCGGTGTCGGCCAGCATCAAGGCCGTGACCGGCCGCGACACCCAGGCCTCCACCAGCGGCGGCACCTCCGACGGGCGCTTCATCGCCACCCTGGGCACCCAGGTGGTCGAACTGGGCCCGGTCAACGCCACCATTCACCAGGTCAACGAGCGGGTCCTGGCCAGCGACCTGGACGTGCTGACCGAGATCTACTACCAGACCCTGACCCGGTTGCTCGTCTGATGCTCATCTGCCCCATCTGCAGCGCCGCGCTCGGCGCCCTGGACAACGGTGTCGGCTGCCCTGCCGGGCACCGCTTCGACCGGGCGCGCCAGGGCTACCTGAACCTGTTGCCGGTGCAGCACAAGAACAGCCGTGACCCTGGCGACAACCAGGCCATGGTCGAGGCACGTCGCGACTTCCTCAATGCCGGGCACTACGCCCCGGTGGCACGGCGCCTGGCCGAGCTTGCGGCCGAGCGCGCCCCCGCGCGCTGGCTGGACATCGGTTGCGGCGAAGGCTACTACACCGCGCAACTGGCCGACGCCCTGCCCCAGGCCGACGGCTATGCCCTGGACATCTCCCGCGAGGCGGTCAAGCGTGCGTGCCGGCGCAACCCTGCACTCACCTGGCTGGTGGCGAGCATGGCCCGGGTGCCACTGGCCGATGCCAGCTGCCAGTTCCTGGCCAGCGTGTTCAGCCCGCTGGACTGGCAGGAAGCCAGGCGCCTGCTCAGCCCCGGCGGCGGCCTGATGCGCGTCGGCCCCACCCGCGGCCACCTGATGGAGCTGCGCGAACGGCTGTACGATGAAGTGCGCGACTATGCCGACGACAAGCACCTGGCCCTGGTGCCCGAGGGCATGCACCACGCCCACGGCGAAGTGCTGGAGTTTCGCCTGAGCCTGGCGGCCCCGGCCGACCGCGCCAACCTGCTGGCCATGACCCCCCATGGCTGGCGCGCCAGCGCAGAAAGACGCGCGGCCGTCATCGATCACCCCGAGCCCTTAGAGGTGACGGTATCGATGCGTTACGATTACTTTGTGCGCCAAGACTGAGCCGCACCCGGAGAGCCCCATGCGCCAACCCGATATCGAGATTTACCTGAAGGACGCCGACGTCGATCACAAGCAGATCGCCGCCTGGCTGGGCCAGGCCCTCGGCCCGTGCAGCGACTGGCAGCAGAAGGGCCAGACCTACAAGTGCAAGGCCGGTAACGTACCTGTTACCTGGCTGCCCAAGGCTGTGGGCAAATGGAACAGCCTGTACCTGGAAAGCGACCAGACCCCGTGGGAGGACGACATCGCCTGCGCCCGCGCCGCATTCGCCGCCCTCAATGTCGAAGTGCGCTGCGCGCCGGGTAGCTGGGTGGAAGAGGAAGGTGAAGAAGACGCCGACCGCTGGATCCGCATCAGCGCCGATGGCGAGGAAGAGATCACCTGGCGTACCAGTTGAGCCGTTGACCGGCTCTGCTTAGGCGCCAGCCTTGCTGGCGAAGCCCGGCATCGCCGGGCCAAGGGGCTGCTGCGCAGCCCATCGCCAGCAAGGCTGGCGCCTGCCGCTTTACAGCCCCACTACGTCTTCGGCCTGCAGGCCTTTCTGGCCCTGGGTCAGGTTGTACTCGACCTGTTGCCCTTCCAGCAGGGTGCGATGCCCTTCACCGCGGATCGCGCGGTAATGCACGAACACATCCGCACCGCCCTCACGCTGAATGAAGCCATATCCCTTGGCGTCATTGAACCACTTCACACTTCCAGTCTCACGAGACGACATCTGAACTACTCCGGATTTTTATTTTGGAATCGCCTTGTCGGCAGGGCCTCACCAGGCCCCACCTACGCCGCTTGCGGATTTGTCCTGCAAGTGGCGGACCGACTATAACGCAGCCATTCAACAATTTTCATGACCGGGGCGCTTTTTGCTGAACTTGCGCGGATACGGCACACTAACCTACTGAGCATCTGCTCGAATCCCATTACCCAGGGCACCTACCGAATGACCCGTTCCCCCTTGCGCCGCCTGATCTTCGGCGCCCTGCGCCGACTGCTGTACCTGTGGGTGCGCTCCGAAACCATCAACCAGTCATCCTTCTCGCTGAACCTGGACCGCAGCCGTCCGGTGTTCTACGTGCTGCAATCACCCGCGCTCACCGATCTGGCCGTGCTCGACCGCGAATGCACCAAAGCCGGGCTTCCGCGCCCGGTGCTGCCCGTGGCGGTAGGCCCGATGATGGAGCCGGCGGCGTTCTTCTACCTGACCCCCGAACCCGACTGGCTGGGCCGCCACGACAAGCGCGGCGCACCGCCGACGCTGACGCGCCTGGTCAACCTGGTCAGCCAGCACGCCGAACAGGACGCGCAGATCATTCCGGTCAGCGTGTTCTGGGGCCAGTCGCCGGCCAGCGAATCGAGCCCGTGGAAGCTGTTGTTCGCCGACAGCTGGGCCGTCACCGGGCGCCTGCGCCGGCTGCTTACCGTGCTGATCCTGGGGCGCAAGACCCGCGTGCAGTTTTCCGCGCCGATCCATCTGCGTGAGCTGGTCGAGCACAACAAGGGCCACGAGCGCACCGTGCGCATGGCCCAGCGCCTGCTGCGGGTGCATTTTCGCAACCTCAAGACCGCCGTCATCGGCCCCGACATCTCGCACCGGCGCAACCTGGTCAAGGGCCTGATCCACGACCCGCTGGTACGCCAGGCCATCAGCGACGAGGCCCAGCGCGAGAACATCCCGCTGGCCAAGGCAGAGGCCCAGGCCCTGCGCTATGGCAACGAGATCGCCTCGGACTACACCTACACCGCCATCCGCTTCCTCGAAGTGGTGCTGAGCTGGTTCTGGAACAAGATCTACGACGGCATCAAGGTCAACCATATCGAACAGGTGCAAGGCATCGCGCCGGGGCACGAGGTGATCTACGTGCCCTGCCACCGCAGCCACATCGACTACCTGCTGCTGTCGTACCTGCTGTTTCGCAACGGCCTGACGCCGCCGCACATCGCCGCCGGCATCAACCTCAACATGCCGGTGATCGGCAGCCTGCTGCGCCGCGGCGGTGCGTTCTTCATGCGCCGCACCTTCAAGGGCAACCCGCTGTACACCGCGGTGTTCAACGAGTACCTGCACACCCTGTTCACCAAGGGCTTCCCGGTGGAGTACTTCGTCGAGGGCGGGCGCTCGCGCACCGGGCGCATGCTGCAGCCCAAGACCGGCATGCTGGCGATCACCCTGCGCAGTTTTCTGCGCTCCTCGCGCACCCCGATCGTGTTCGTGCCGGTGTACATCGGCTACGAGCGCGTGCTCGAAGGCCGCACCTACCTGGGCGAGCTGCGCGGGGCGAGCAAGAAGAAGGAATCGATCTTCGACATCTTCAAGGTCATCGGCGCGCTCAAGCAGCGCTTCGGCCAGGTGGCCGTGAACTTCGGCGAGCCGATCCGCCTGGCCAGCTTCCTCGACCAGCAGCAACCGGGCTGGCGCGAACAGGACCACAGCCCGCAGTTCCGCCCGGCCTGGCTCAACGAAACCACCTCGCGCCTGGGCGAGAAGGTCGCGCAGCACCTGAACGAGGCCGCCGCGATCAACCCGGTCAACCTGGTGGCCCTGGCGCTGCTGTCCACCAGCCGCCTGGCCCTGGACGAACGCGCCCTGGCGCGGGTACTGGACCTGTACCTGGCGCTGCTGCGCCAGGTGCCCTACTCGGCCCATACCACCCTGCCCGAAGGCGACGGCCTGGCGCTGATCGGCCACGTGCGCGGCATGGACCTGCTGGCCGAGCAGCAGGACGCGCTGGGGCGCATCCTGTACCTGGATGAAAACAACGCGGTACTGATGACCTACTACCGCAACAACGTACTGCACATCTTCGCCCTGCCGGCGCTGCTGGCAAGCTTCTTCCAGAGCAGCTCGCGCATCAGCCGCGAACTGATCGGCCGCTACACCCACGCGCTGTACCCGTATCTGCAGTCGGAGTTGTTCATCCGCTGGGATGCCCAGGAGCTCGTCGGGGTGATCGACCAATGGCTGGAGGCATTCGTCGAACAGGGCCTGCTGCGTTTCGAGAACGGCGTGTACCTGCGCCCGGCCCCGAGTTCGCGCCAGTTCGTGCTGCTGACCCTGCTGGCGCGGGCCATCACCCAGACCCTGCAGCGCTTCTACATGGCCACCGCGCTGCTGCTCAACAGCGGCCAGCACACCCTCAGCGCCGAAGAGCTGGAAGACCTGTGCGTGGTCATGGCCCAGCGCCTGTCGATCCTGCATGGCCTGAACGCCCCGGAATTCTTCGACAAGAGCCTGTTCCGCCACTTCATCCAGACCCAGATCGAACAGGGCGTGCTGCGCCCGGATGCGGCGGGCAAGCTCGGCTACCATGAAAAACTCAGCGAGCTGGCCGAAGGCGCCGCCAAGCGCGTGCTGTCGGCCGAGGTGCGCCTGTCGATCCGCCAGGTGGCCTTGCAGCGCAGCGACGAAACCACCGAACACACCGAGCAACAAGTCTGAACAGGAGTACACGATGAAGAAATTGACCCTGGCTGTGCTGGGCAGCCTGCTGGCCGCCTGCAGCAGCACCCCGTCACCCTCCAAGGCCAGCCTGGACGGCGAGGTGTTCTACCTGCAGCGCATCGCCCTGCCACCGGCAGCCACCCTGAGCGTCAGCCTGCAGGACGTGTCGCTGGCCGATGCGCCAGCCGTCACCCTGGCCAACCAGAGCGGCCCGGTAAAAGGCCAGGTGCCCCTGCCGTTTCACCTGAGCTACGACCCGGCACAGGTCAAGCCGGGCCACCGCTATGCCGTGAGCGCGCGCATCGAGCTGGACGGCAAGCTGCTGTTCATCAACACCGAACACCACGGCGTGCAGCTGGACGGTAGCGACGCCCAGCCTGTACGAATCAAGGTCGACGCCGTTCGCTGATCCCCTTTTTGCCTTTGGATAAGGATGCTGCCATGTTCCGCCCTGCTCTTACCTTTACCGGCCTGTGTGCCGGCCTGCTGTTGTCGGCCAGTGCGCTGGCCCTGTCACTCGGCGACCTGTCGCAGAAGGACGCCACCGGCGGCCTCAAGGATGCCCTGACCCAGGGTGCGCAGATTGCCGTCAAGCAACTGGGCACCCCAGGCGGCTTCAGCAACAACCCGGACGTGCGCATCGAGCTGCCGGGCAACCTGGGCAAGGCTGCCAAGGCCATGAAGAAATTCGGCATGGGCGCCGAGGTCGACCAGCTCGAAGCCAGCATGAACAAGGCGGCCGAGGCGGCAGTACCGCAGGCCCAGGCGTTGCTGGTGGATGCGGTCAAGAAGATGAGCGTGGCCGATGCCAAGGGTATTCTCAGCGGTGGCAACGATTCGGCCACCCAGTACCTGAACAAGACCAGCCGCGAGCAGATCCGTGCCAAGTTCCTGCCCATCGTCAAGCAGGCCACCGACCAGGTCGGCCTGGCCAAGCAGTACAACAGCTTTGCCGGGCAGGCCTCGTCGCTGGGCCTGCTGGACAGCAAGAACGCCAACGTCGAGGGTTATGTGACCGAACAGGCGCTGGATGGCCTGTTCGAGATGATCGGCAAGCAGGAAGCGACGATCCGCCAGAACCCGGCGGCCGCGGCTACCAGCCTGGCCAAGAAGGTCTTCGGCGCCCTCTAGGGCCCTTCGCCGGCAAGGCCGGCTCCTACAGGATGCGCAGTGCCCCCGTAGGAGCCGGCCTTGCCGGCGAACGCCTTCTCAGGGCTTGCGCACCTTGAACCACGCCGCATACAGCGCCGGCAGGAACAGCAGCGTCAACGCCGTGGCCACGATCAGCCCGCCCATGATCGCCACCGCCATCGGCCCGAAGAACACGCTGCGCGACAGCGGAATCATCGCCAGCACCGCCGCCAGCGCGGTCAGCACGATCGGCCGGAAGCGCCGCACCGTGGCCTCGATGATCGCCTGCCAACGATCCAGCCCGGCCGCGATGTCCTGCTCGATCTGGTCCACCAGAATCACCGAGTTGCGCATGATCATCCCCGACAGCGCAATGGTGCCCAGCATCGCCACGAAGCCGAACGGCTGGCGGAACACCATCAGGAACAGCACCACCCCGATCAGCCCCAATGGCGCGGTGAGGAACACCATCACCGTGCGCGAGAAGCTGCGCAACTGCACCATCAGCAAGCTCAACACCACCACGATGAACAGTGGCACCCCGGCATTCACCGAGTTCTGCCCGCGGGTCGAATCCTCCACCGTACCGCCCACTTCCAGCAGGTAGCCATCCGGCAGCTCGGCACGCACCGGCTCCAGAGTCGGCAGTATCTGCTTGACCAGGGTCGCCGGCTGCTCCTTGCCATAGATGTCGGCACGTACCGTCACCGTCGGCAGGCGATTACGGTGCCAGATGATGCCTTCCTCGAAGCCGTACTCCAGCGTCGCCACCTGCGACAGCGCAACGCTGCGCCCATTCTCGGTGGGCACCGCCAGGCTCGACAGGTTGGTCAGCTCGGTGCGTTCCTGGCGCGTGCCGCGCAGCAGGATCTCGATCAGCTCGTTGTCTTCGCGGAACTGGCTGACCGACGAACCGGTCAGCGAGCTTTGCAGGAACTTGGCCAGGTGCGCGGTGCTGATCCCCAGGGCCCGGGCACGGTCCTGGTCGATACTCAGGTAGATCACCTTGCTCGGCTCTTCCCAGTCCAGGTGCACGTTCACCACATGCGGGTTCTCGCGCACCCGGGCCGCCACCTTGCGCGCCAGTGCACGCACCTCCTCGATGTGCTCGCCGGTGACCCGGAACTGCACCGGATAGCCCACGGGCGGGCCGTTTTCCAGGCGCGTGACCCGCGAACGCAGGTCCGGGAACTGCTCGTTCAGGGTCTCGATCAGCCAGCTGCGCAGCGCCTCGCGCTCCTCGATGGTCTTGGCCAGCACCACGAACTGGGCGAAGCTGGTTGCCGGCAACTGCTGGTCCAGGGGCAGGTAGAAGCGCGGCGAGCCGGTGCCCACGTAGGCCACATAGTTGTCGATGCCGGCGCGCTCCTTGAGCAGGGCCTCCAGGCGCGTGACCTGCTCGGCGGTGTTGCTCAGCGAGGCGCCCTCGGCCAGCTTCAGGTCGACCATCAGCTCCAGCCGTCCGGAGGCCGGGAAGAACTGCTGGGGCACGAAGCGAAACGACAGCACACTGAGCACGAACAGGCCCAGGGTCGCCACGATCACCGTCTTGCGGTGCGCCACGCACCAGCCCACCAGCCGCCGTACACGCTGGTAGAACGGCGTGCCATAGGGGTCGGTGGCGCCATCGGTGGTGCCGTGCTTGGCCGCGTGCAGCTTGGCCAGGTCTGGCAGCAGCCGCTCGCCCAGGTACGGCACGAACACCACGGCGGCGATCCACGAGGCAATCAGGGCAATGGTCACCACCTGGAAGATCGAGCGGGTGTACTCGCCCGTGCCCGACTGCGCCGTGGCAATCGGCAGAAAGCCCGCCGCGGTGATCAGGGTGCCGGTGAGCATCGGGAAGGCGGTGCTGGTCCAGGCGTAGCTGGCGGCCTTGAAGCGATCGAAGCCCTGCTCCATCTTGATCGCCATCATCTCCACCGCAATGATCGCGTCATCCACCAACAGCCCCAGCGCCAGCACCAGCGCCCCCAGGGAAATCTTGTGCAGGCCGATCCCGAGGTAATACATCGCGGCAAACGTCATCGCCAGCACCAGCGGAATCGCCAGCGCCACCACCAGGCCGGTGCGCATGCCCAGCGAGAAGAAGCTCACCAGCAGCACGATGGCCAGTGCTTCCACCAGCACCTGCACGAACTCGCCTACCCCGGTTTTCACGGCGGCCGGCTGGTCGGACACCTTGCGCAGCTGCATGCCGGCCGGCAGATTGGCCGAGATACGGGCAAACTCGACCTCAAGGGCCTTGCCCAGCACCAGGATGTCACCACCGGCCTTCATCGATACCGCCAGGCCGATGGCGTCTTCGCCCATGAAGCGCATGCGTGGCGCGGGCGGATCGTTGAAACCGCGGCGCACATCGGCCACATCGCTGATACGGAAGGTGCGCTCGCCCACCCGAATGGGGAACTGCTCGATCTGCTCCACCGTCTCGAAACGCCCGCTCACGCGCAGTTGCAGGCGCTCGCTGGGAGTTTCGAAAAAGCCTGCGGTGGTCACCGCATTCTGTTCCTCCAGCGCCTGCTGCACAGCTTCAAGCGGCAGGCCCAGGGTCGCCAGCTTGAGGTTCGACAGCTCGATCCAGATCTTCTCGTCCTGCAGGCCGAGCAGCTCGACCTTGCCCACATCCTTTACACGTTGCAGCTGGATCTGCACGCGGTCGGCGTAGTCCTTGAGCACCGCGTAGTCGAAGCCTTCACCGGTCAGTGCATAGATATTGCCGAAGGTGGTGCCGAACTCGTCGTTGAAGAACGGCCCCTGGATACCCGGCGGCAAGGTGTGGCGAATGTCCGCGACCTTCTTGCGGATCTGGTACCACAGCTCGGGAACATCCTTGGAATGCATCGAGTCGCGGGCCATGAAAGTGACCTGGGACTCACCAGGGCGCGAGAACGAGACGATCTTCTCGTACTCGCCCGTCTCCATCAGCTTCTTCTCGATGCGTTCGGTGATCTGGCGCGAGACTTCCTCGGCGCTCGCCCCCGGCCAGTTGGTCTTGATCACCATGGCCTTGAAGGTGAACGGCGGGTCTTCGCTCTGGCCCAGCTTGGTATACGAAAGCGTGCCGACCAGGGCCAGCAGCACCATCAGGAACAGCACGATCTGGCGATTGCGCAGCGCCCAGGCGGAAAGGTTGAAACCCATCGGGACTTACTCCTTGGCCGCCAGATTCACCACGCGATTGGACCGGTCCACCGGTCGTATCTGCTGCCCCTCGTGCAGCACATGGCCGCCAGCCGCCACCACCCAATCGGTGGGCTTGAGGCCTTCGAGCACCGGCACGCTGGCCTGGCCGTAGGCGCCAACCCGCACCACGGTGCGCGTGAGCGTATTGTCAGACTCCACCCGCCACACGTAGGTCTGGCCGTTCTCGGCGCTCAGGGCCGACAGCGGCACCGCCAGCGGCACCTGCTCGGCGTGCTGGATGAACACCCGTGCGCTCTGCCCCAGTTCTGCGGGCACCTTGCCGGCCGCGAACGCGATGCGCGCAGCGAAGGTACGTGAACGCGGGTCGGCGGCCGGCGACAGCTCGCGGATGCGACCCTCGAAGCGCGTATCCGGTTGCGACCACAGCTCCACCGACACCGGCTGGCCGACCTTGAAGCGCCCGAAGTTCTGCTCCGGCAGGCTGATCAGCACCTCGCGCTCGCCATCGGCGGCCAGGGTGAACACGGTCTGCCCGGCAGCCACCACCTGGCCCACCTCGACCTGACGCTTGGCCACCACCCCGTCCTGTGGCGCGCGCAGCACCGAATAGCCGGCCTGGTTGCCGGCCACATCGAATTCGGCGCGCACCTGGTTGGCTCGCGCCAGGCCTGCGCGGTACAGGTTTTCGGCGTTGTCGAACTGCGAGCGGCTGACCATCTGGCGTTCCAGCAGGGTCTGGTAGCGGTCGCGCTCGGCCTTGACCAGGCTCAGGTTGGCCTGGGCCGCTGCCATCTGCGCGCGGCTGGCCTCCAGCTGCAGGCGCACGTCCTGCGGGTCGAGCTCGGCCAATGGCTGGTCGGCCTTGACCCGCTGGCCCTCCTCCACCAGGCGCTTGCTGACCTTGCCGGGAATACGAAACGCCAACTCCGGCTCGAGCCGGGCGCGCACTTCGCCGGGGTAGCTGTCGACCGCCGCCGTGGACAGCTGCGGCTGCACCACCATGGCCGGGCGCAGGGTGCTTGGCGGGGGACTCTCCTGCCCGCAGCCGCTCAGCAGCAAGGCAAGGGTAAGCGGGAATGCAAGGGGCAAGGCATGGCGCAACATGATCGAGAACCTTCCGTGAGTAGCGCATCTAATATTTATACCGGCGGGTATAGTAAATCAGCGCAACGGCGCCGGGAAGCGATTGTCGGACAGAAATTTCAGGGTCGTCGCACGCACCGAACTGACACCTGGACCTGCCGCTTGGGCCCTCCGTGGAGCCGAAAAAGCCACTTCCACCCGCCATCACTGGCGCTGATAGGCGTTCAAAGCGCAGATTGCAGCCCCCAGGCGGAGACCACGGTGTACCCTGTACCCCTTAACGAACCTGTACGTGTCATTCATGCCAAACGAAACCAGCGCCACCAACGGCCCCGGCCGGCCCAAGGACCTCGCCAAGCGCCAGGCCATCCTCGAGGCGGCCAAAGCCCTGTTTCTCACCCACGGTTACGCCAACACCAGCATGGATGCGGTCGCGAATGCGGCAGGGGTTTCGAAACTGACGGTCTACAGCCACTTCAACGACAAGGAGACACTGTTCTCCTCGGCGATCGTGGCCACCTGCACGGCCCAGTTGCCCGAACTGTTCTTCGAACTGACCGAAGGCACGTCGGTGGAGCAGGTCCTGCTGAACATCGGGCGCGGCTTCCAGGCGCTGATCAACAGCGATCAATCGGTCAAGCTCAGCCGCCTGATCATGGCCCTGGGCACCCAGGACCCCAAGCTCAGCCAGATCTTCTTCGAAGCCGGCCCGTTGCGCGTGCTGCGCGAGATGGAAGCACTGCTGCAGCGCGTCGACCAGCATGGCCTGCTGCGTATCGAGCAGCCGGCCAGGGCGGCCGAGCACTTCTTCTGCCTGCTCAAGGGGGCGCCGAACTATCGCCTGCTGCTCGGCTACTCCCCGGCGCTGGACGCCGAGGCTGCCGAGGCACATGTGCAGGATGTGGTGGCGGTGTTTTTGCGGGCCTACCGCCCCTAGTCAGGGCTTGAGGGCTTTCTTGGGGTAGATGTCGTAGCGGCTCGACTTGCCTTCCAGGCTATGGCTGGGCTTGGGCCCGTCGATGATCGGCGCCTTGCGCGGGCGCTTGACCACCACCCGGTGGCTAGCCAGGGCCAGGGCGGCCTCCAGCAGTGCCGGGGCATCCAGGTCATCGCCCACCAGCGGGCGGAATACGCGCATCTCCTTTTTCACCAGGGCGCTCTTGTCGCGGTGCGGAAACATCGGATCGAGGTAGATCACCTGCGGCGGTTCGCCCTGCCAGTCGCGCATGCGCTCGATGGAGTTGCCCGCCAGCAGCTGCATGCGGGCCACGATGGGCCCCACCTCGGCATCCGATGCCGCACGCGCCAGGCCATCCTCGAGCAGCGCCGCCACCAGCGGCTGGCGCTCGATCAGTTGCATCTGGCAGCCCAGGCTGGCCAGCACGAAGGCGTCCTTGCCCAGCCCTGCCGTGGCATCCAGCACCCGTGGGCGCACGCCCTGGGCGATGCCGACCGCCTTGGCGATCATCTGCCCGCTGCCCCCGCCGAACACCCGACGATGGGCCGCCGCGCCCTCGACGAAATCCACCCGCACCGGGCCCGGTGCCTGCGGGCCCAACTGCTGGATCTGCAGGCCGGTCTCGCCCACCTGCACGGCAAAGGCCGCCGACGCATCCTGCAGCGGCAAGCCCAGGCGCACCGCCCAGTGCTCGGCCTGTGCCTGATACTCGGCAGCCAACGCCTCGACCCGGATACCGCCGTCCGCCAGTTGCTCCACCGCTCACCTTCCCCACACAAAAAAATTAAATGATTGCCGGCCTGTGCCGATAACCGCAGTAATCGCTATTTTGCCAGACCCGGACAGCCTTCGACTGCCATGTCAGACATTCTTCAGCTCCCTTCCGGTTATTTGTCGCCCGTCGGCGACTTTGCCCGGCACAACACCCAGACCCTCGGCGGCGTCAGCCACCTGTGGCAGGACTTCTTTGCCCAGGCGTTGGCAGAGCAGCAGGGTGAAGGTGCGCAGGAAGGTCAGCTGGCGGTCCCCGAGGTCGACACCGTCACCGGCGAACCGATTGCCGGCAGCCAGACCCTGGCGCAGATCCACAGCCAGCGCCTGTGCGACGTGCACGACACCATCGTCGCCCCGCCCGAGCCGCTGTTCCTGCCGATTGCCGAATTCGAACTGGACCTGCTGGACAAGCCTGCGCCGCCATTCAGCGCGCTGGAACTGGTGGAGCAGCAGCGCCAGCTGGACATCAGCAACAACTGGGTGCGCCCGGTGGTGATGAGCCAGGGTCATCCGCTGCCGCAGCCAGGCCCGGCGCCGCAACCCTACCCGCTGCACCTGCCGATCGCGGAGCTGGAAGCCAGCCTGCTCGACCCGGCGCCGGAGCCGTTCGACCAGGCCACGCTGCTCAAGCAGCAGTCGGAGCTGGAGTTCGACCTCAGCTGGGCCCGTCCGGTGGTACTGAACAACGTGCGCATCGCCGCCTAACGGCAGATCTGCCAGAAGCCCATATCCAGGTGGAAGTGGTTGCGGTGGGCAGCGTTGTAGTCAGGCCCCAGCACCGTGTTGAAACTGTCGCAGCCGCCAGCCTGCACCTCGCGTAGAAACTTCGCCTTCACCCCCTCACCCGGCCAGTCGCGCAGCACCTCGATGCGCTGCCCATCGGCCAGCCTGAACCCGGCGATGTCGAGCGCATTGGCGCTGGCATGCTGGCTGCGCCGCCCTTCCTTGCGCCCGTACATATTGCGACAGGCAAAACTGCCCAGGTGATCGACCTGCACCACCGCCTGGCCGAATGCACGCTGCGCGGCCGGTTGCAGGCCGTGGCGCTCGAACAGCGCGAAGGCCACCGCGACTGGGCAACTGGCCAGAAAACTGCTGCTCAGGCGAACGCCCGAGCCCTGCACCCGCACCACGTTGTGCAGCGGGCAGGCCACATCTGGCGCGCTGTCGGCCTGCTTGCTGTAGCGCAGCGTCGAGGTGGCCAGGGCCTGTTCGCAAAGCCTGGGGTCATCCTGCAGGCGGCTCAGCTTGTAGGGGGTCAGCAGGTTCGGGGGCGCCTTGACGTCCAGCACCGCCCACGGGTTCCAGGCAGCCGGCAGGCGCCAGCCCTGTTGCCAGGCCACCAACCCCGCCGCCATCGCTATCACCAGGAAAATGCCCACTCCCCGCATGGACGATCAGCGCCTGAACAACTGGTTGAGCTGGTCGAACGGCAGCGCCTGTTCGGCATAGTCGAAGCGGCCCTGCTGCTGGATCCGTTCGGCGGCGTGGAAGAACGCGCCGTAGGCCGCACGCGCCAGCGACGAGCCGACGCTGATGCGCTTGACCCCGAGCGCCTGCAGGTCGCTTACGCTCAGGTCCACCCCGCTCAGCCCCATCAGCACGTTGACCGGCCTGGGCGCCACGGCCTGCACCACCTGGCGAATCTCCTCGGCGCTGCGCAAGCCCGGCGCGTACAGCACATCGGCACCGGCCTCGGCAAAGGCCTGCAGGCGCTTGATGGTGTCGTCCAGGTCCAGGCGCCCGTGCAGCAGGTTTTCGGCGCGGGCACACAGGGTGAACGGGAACTCCAGGCTGCGCGCCGCCGCAACGGCTGCCTCGACGCGCTCCACTGCCTGATGAAAGCCATAGATCGGCTCTTGCGGGTTGCCGCTGGCATCCTCGATGGAGCCGCCTACAAGCCCCACAGCGGCGGCCTGCAGGATGGCCTCGGCGCAGCCCTTGGGCGTATCGCTGAAGCCGTTCTCGAGGTCTGCAGCCACCGGCAGAGCGGTGGCATCGACGATGCTGCGCGCGTTGCCCAGGGTTTCCTCCAGGCTCATGGCGCCTTCGGCATCGGGGCGCCCCAGCGAGAACGCCAGGCCGGCGCTGGTGGTGGCCAGCGCCTCGAAGCCGAGGCTGGCCAGCAGCTTGGCCGAGCCTGCATCCCAGGGGTTGGGGATGACAAAGGCGCCATCACGTTCATGCAGCGCCTTGAAGGCTTCGGCACGCAGGGTTTGCACATCCATGATCACAACTCCAGAGCAGGCGGTACGGGGCGGTCAGAGCAGGCCAAGCTGCTCGGCTGCGGGCGCCCTGTGCAGTTCAGGCAAGGCCGGTAAGCCGGGCAGGCGCTCCATCAGGCCCTGATGAAAACGCTGCGCCAGCGCGGCTGCCAGGCGGTTGTCGGCAGTATGCAGGAAAACGTACGGGGTGCGCCCCTCCTCGATCCAGGCCGCGACCTTGTCCAGCCACGGCAGCAGAAACGGCTCGTTGGCCGCCAGTTCCGGGTGGCCGATGAAGCGCACCTGCGGGCTCTGGCTGAAGGCGGCAGGGCGTGGCGGCACCCGCGGTTTCTTGGACTGGGCATGCAGCACGCCCGGATCGCGCGAGGTGCAACTGAACAGGGCACGCGGGTCCAGGCAGATGCGTTCGACGCCGCGATCGAGCAACAGCCGATTGAGCAGACGTTCCTCCTCACCCTTGGCGAAGAAGGCCTTGTTGCGCACCTCCACCGCCAGCGGCACGTCCACCTCGTCGATAAATGCCACCAGCTCGCCCAGGCGTGCCGGACCGAAGCTGGCAGGCAGCTGCAACCAGTAGGGCGCCACACGGGCGCCCAGCGGCTTGAGCAGGTTGATGAAGGTTTGCGCGGCCACGCATTGCTGACGCAGGTCGTCTGCATGACTGATGTCGCCGGGGAACTTGGCGGTGAAGCGAAAGTGCGCGGGCATGATCTGCGCCCAGCGTTCGAGGGTGGCGGGGGCGGGGCGCGCATAGAAGGTGGTGTTGCCCTCCACCGCATTGAACACCTGGCAGTAGAGGCCGAGAAAGTCGCTGGGTCTGGCGTCGGCGGGGTACAGGTACTCGCGCCAGGCGTTTTCACTCCAGGACGGGCAACCGAGAAAGTAAGGTAAAGGCGTCATGCCTCAAATGTACAGGTCCAACCCCAGCACTTCCATCTCCCAGTCCACGAAGCCGGCAGTGGTCAGGTAGCTGGCCAGGGCCTGGGCGGTGCGCTTGTTGCGCGCCCGCGGGAAGATCATGTCCTGCTGGCGCACCGGCAGGCCGCTGCGGCTGGCGCCGCCTGCAGCACCTGATGGCGACGGCTGCGCCTCGAACTCGCCCGGCAGGTCTTCGTCCACGTCCTCTTCGCGCACCGGCGGCTTGCGCAGCGGGCGCTTGATCGGATAGGACTGGGAAGAGAAGCCGTCGACACGCATGAACGATTACTCAGGAGCAATGATGGCAATTTAGCGGCACCTGAGAGACTTCGCAAATGCCCGACTGATAACTGGACCACATATCGAGCAAAAGGTTTATGCGCAACGGCGATAGACGACCAGCGGTTTACCGCGCCTTGGGCGTGGCCACCTTGTCGCGCAGGTACACCGGTTGGGCGAGATCGGGCGCAATACCTTCGCCCCGGTCCCAGGCGAACCGCGCCAGGGTCAGCAGATCGAGGGCGTGGGGCAGCATGCCGGCGTCCTGGCCACTGACGGCAACCGACAGGCGCTCGGCGTAGCCCCAGCCGGTACCGGCACCGAACCAGTCGCCGGCCGCGCCCGGCGGCAGGCTGACCTGTTCGGGGGCCAGCACCGCCTCGCTGCCCAGCAGGCGCATTTCGCCGGCCTGCTGCTGGTAGCAGCCCCAGTACACCTCGTCCATGCGCGCATCGATCGCCGCCGCCACCTGCTCGGCACCGTGCTCGCGCAACGCGCGCTGGGCCAGCAGCGCCAGGTTGGACACCGGCAGCACCGGACGCTCGAGGGCGAACGCCAGGCCCTGCACCACGCCGATGGCGATCCTCACCCCGGTAAAGGCGCCGGGGCCGCGGCCGAAGGCAATCGCATCGACGGCCGACAGGGCGATGCCCGCTTCGGCCAGCATCGTCTGGATCATCGGCAGCAGCTTCTGCGCATGCAGGCGCGGGATCACCTCATAGTGGCTGAGCACCTTGCCGTCATGCAGCAAGGCAACGGAGCAGGCTTCAGTGGCGGTATCCAGGGCCAGCAAGGTGGTCATCGGGGGTTCCAGGGGGCAAGAAAAAAGAACGGCATTATAAACAACAACGGCCCGCAAGCGGGCCGTTGTGTGCACATCCGAGCGGTGATCAGCTCAGAGCGGCCAGCACCTTGGCGGTGATGGCATCGACCGAGCCCACGCCTTCGATGTGGCTGTACTTGGGCTTGCCACCGTTGGCAGCCGACAGCTTCTGGTAGAAGTCCACCAGCGGCTTGGTCTGCTCGTGGTAGACCGACAGACGATGACGCACGGTTTCTTCGGTGTCGTCCTTGCGCTGGATCAGCGGCTCGCCGGTCTCGTCGTCCTTGCCTTCAACCTTCGGCGGGTTGTAGACCACGTGGTACACGCGACCCGAACCTTCGTGCACGCGGCGGCCGGCGATACGCTGGACGATCTCTTCGTCGGCAACGGCGATCTCGACCACGGCATCCAGCTCGACGCCGGCGCTCACCAGGGCTTCAGCCTGGGGAATGGTGCGCGGGAAACCGTCGAACAGGAAACCCTTGGCGCAGTCGGCCTGAGCGATGCGGTCCTTGACCAGGTTGATGATCAGCTCGTCGGACACCAGCTTGCCGGCGTCCATTATCGCCTTGGCTTCCAGACCCAGCGGGGTGCCGGCCTTGACCGCGGCACGCAGCATGTCGCCGGTGGAAATCTGGGGAATACCGAACTTCTCGGTGATGAACTTTGCCTGAGTACCTTTACCGGCCCCGGGAGCTCCCAGCAGAATTACGCGCATCTTGTGCTCCTCAATTTTTTATAAGCAAATCAATGGATTCGCCACTCAGGGCCAATCCCAAGAATCGGGTGATGACCGCAAATCGGTCAAAAGGCTGCTCAAGATACACAGCGCACCCGGACCACACAAGCGGTCGAAAGTCGGAAAAAAATACTGCGTGAGGCCCGTTCGTGCCCGGGTTGCGCCCGGCGCAACCGGGGGCGAAACCGCTTCGCCCGGGTGCTCGGGGCGCGCGCCGGGCACTGGCGCGCCACCCCTGCCCCGCCCTCAACCGGTGTTGCGCAGACCTGCCGCAATACCCGCCACAGTCACCAGCAGCGCCTGTTCCAAGGGGCTGTCCAGAGCGGCTTCGCGTGCACGCGAGCGTGCCAGCAGCTCGGCCTGCAATAGATGCAGCGGGTCCAGATAGGTGTTGCGCAGACGGATGAATTCCAGGGTGTCAGGGCTGTGCGCCAGTAGCACCGGCTGCCCCGTGAGACCCAGCACCACCTGGCACGCCTGCGACAATAGGTCGCGCAGATGGGCACCCAAAGGTCGCAGTTGCGGTTGCACCAGACGTTCGTCGTAGAAGCGCGCGATGTCGGCGTCGGCCTTGGCCAGCACCATCTCGAGCATGTCGATGCGGGTGCGGAAGAACGGCCACTGTTCGCGCATCTCGGCCAGCAGTTCGCCCTGGCCACGGGCCAGCGCATTGTTCAGCGCCGCCTCCCAGCCCAGCCAGGCGGGCAGCATCAGGCGCGTCTGGGTCCAGCCGAAGATCCACGGGATCGCCCGCAGGCTCTCGATGCCGCCCGCGCGCCGCTTGGCCGGGCGACTGCCCAGTGGCAGGCGGCCGAGTTCCTGTTCCGGGGTGGACTGACGGAAGTACTCGACGAACTCGGGGTTGTCGCGCACCACGCCACGGTAGGCCTTCACGCCATCGGCAGCCAGCTGGTCCATCAGTTCGCGCCAGGCCGGTTGCGGCGGCGGTGGCGGCAGCAGGGTCGCCTCCAGCACCGCAGCCAGGTACAGGTTGAGGTTCTGCTCGGCGATGTCCGGCAGGCCGAACTTGAAGCGGATCATCTCGCCCTGCTCGGTGGTACGGAAGCGCCCCGCCACCGAGCCCGGCGGCTGCGACAGGATCGCCGCATGCGCCGGGCCGCCACCACGCCCCACGGTGCCGCCGCGACCGTGGAACAGCAGCAGTTCGACCTGTTCTTCACGGCAGATGCGCACCAGGGTTTCCTGGGCACGATACTGCGCCCAGGCCGCCGCGGTGGTGCCGGCATCCTTGGCCGAATCGGAATAGCCGATCATCACCTCCTGCGGCCCGTGCAGGCTGGCGCGATAGCCCGGCAGGCCGAGCAGGCGTTCCATCACCGGGCCGGCGTTGTCCAGGTCGGCCAGGGTTTCGAACAGCGGCACCACGCGCATCGGCCGGCGCACGCCGGCTTCCTTGAGCAGCAGTTGCACGGCCAGCACGTCGGAAGCGGCGCCGGCCATCGAGATCACGTAGGAGCCCAGCGAAGCGGCAGGTGCGGCGGCCACCTCGCGGCAGGTGGCGAGCACCTCGGCGGTATCGGCCTGGGGCTTGAAGTCGCCAGGCAGCAGCGGCCGGCGGTTGCTCAGCTCCTGCTGCAGGAAACGGATACGCGCGTCTTCATCCCAGTCGGCGTAGCGCCCCAGGCCCAGGTACTCGGTGATCTCGCTGAGTGCGTCGGCGTGCCGGGCGGCGTCCTGGCGCACGTCCAGGCGCACCAGAAACAGCCCGAAGGTAACGGCCCTGCGCAGGCAGTCGAGCAGCGGGCCATCGGCGATCACGCCCATGCCGCACGCGTGCAGCGATTCGAAGCACAGCAGCAGCGGCTCGAACAGGTCGCGGTTGTCGTGCAGCACCTCGGCGGGGGCCGGCTGCGGGCTGGCCAGCGAGCTCTGGGCCCAGGCCCGCGTCACCCGCAGGCGATCACGCAGTTGCTTGAGCAGGGTGCGGTAAGGCTCGGCCGAATCACCGACCTTGGCACGCAACGCCTCGCTGGCCTGCTGCATCGAAAGTTCGGCGGCCAACGAATCGATGTCGCGCAAAAACAGGTCGGCGGCCATCCAGCGCGCCAGCAGCAATACTTCGCGGGTGACCTTGGCGGTGACATTGGGGTTGCCGTCACGGTCGCCGCCCATCCACGAGGCGAAGCGGATCGGCGCAGCCTCCAGCGGCAGGCGCAGGCCGGTGGCCTCGTGCAGCGCCTTGTCGGCCTTGCGCAGGTGATGCGGGATGGCGTGCCAGAGCGAGTGCTCGATCACCGCGAAGCCCCATTTGGCTTCGTCCACCGGGGTCGGCCGGGTACGGCGGATCTCTTCGGTGTGCCAGGCCTCGGCGATCAGCCGTTGCAGACGCTGGCGCACCTGGTCGCGTTCGGCGGGGGTCAGGTCGCGGTGGTCCTGGGCGGCCAGTTGCGCGGCGATGGCGTCGTACTTCTGGATCAGCGTACGGCGCGCGACTTCGGTCGGGTGGGCGGTCAGCACCAGCTCGATGCTGAGCTTGCCCAACTGGCGAGCCAGGGCGTCGTCGCTGTGCCCGGCGGCCTTGAGCCGGGCCAGCAGCTCGGGCAGCACGCGCGACTCGAACGGCGCGGGCTGGTCGGCATCACGACGGCGAATCAGCTGGTACTGCTCGGCGATGTTGGCCAGGTTGAGGAACTGGTTGAAGGCCCGCGCCACCGGCAGCAGTTCGTCTTCGGCAAGGTCGTTCAGGGTCGAACTCAGCTGCTCGGCACTGCCGCTGCGGTCGGCCTTGGCGCTGCGACGAATGTCTTCGATCTTCTGCAGAAAGGCTTCGCCGTACTGCTCGCGCACGGTGTCGCCCAACAACTCGCCCAACAGGTGAACATCTTCTCGCAAGCGCACATCGATATCGGTCATCAGCCTTGCCTCCGCATCCTGGGAAAACAGCTCTGGGTCCAGAGTGCCCCGTCGAGGTTGGGCTTTCAAGCCGGGTGGGCGATGCAACCAAACTATGTGCGGTGGCGATGCTCTAACGAACACATCCACCTGTGGGAGGCCACCATGAAGATCCGTGATTTAGCCGAGCATTGGGAACACAGCGCCAAGGGCCCGTTGAGCGCCACCGGCCACGTCCTGCACCTGGACGTCGAAGCGGCGGCGCGCCTGGCGGCGCTGAGCGAAATGTACCCCAAGCGCCGGCCCGAAGAGTTGCTGGGCGAATTGCTCGGCGCGGCGCTGGAGGAGCTTGAGGCGAGCTTTCCGTATGTGAAGGGCCAGCAGGTGATCGCCACCGACGAGGAAGACAATCCGCTCTACGAAGACGTCGGCCCCACCCCTCGGTTTCTGGCGTTGTCACGCCGTTACCTGCGCGACATGAGTGAGCGCAAGGACGGGCCGGCGCACTAGTGATCCGCTGGCCGACTGCGGGCTGCGCTGTGGAGCGCCACAGCCCGCAGGCCTCTGCAACGGGCCGTGCAGCCGCCTCGAGAACCCCGCATTCAAGGCCCTTTGATGGCCCGAACCACAAACCCCGTCTATACCCATACAGGCACGCGTACTACGCACGCGCTGCAAAGTTCCCCCGAAAACCTACTGACCGATCAGTCAGATAAAAACACGATAAGGCGAGACTTTTTTCTGAACTATTCAAAAAACGCTTCGGTCACAGCCAATAGCCATTACGGCAAAACCCCTAAGCTACGGGCATATCGTGTTCCCCAGGCTGACGGGCCATGCCGATGGATTGTTACGGAATTCGTTGTTCATCAGGAGTGATCCAATGGAGTTGACCACCATGAAGACCCGCACCGAAAAAACCTCCTTCACCCAACTGCGCGGGCTCAAGCTGGCTGCGCTGGCATTGGGCAGCAGCCTGGTTCTGGCCGGCTGCGCAGGCAATCCGCCAACCGAGCAGTACGCCGTAACGCAGTCAGCGGTGAACTCCGCCGTCAGCGCGGGCGGTACCGAGTTCGCGGCGGTGGAAATGAAGGCGGCTCAGGACAAGCTCAAACAAGCTGAAATCGCCATGCATGACAAGAAGTACGACGAGGCCAAGCGCCTGGCCGAACAGGCCGAATGGGACGCTCGCGTCGCCGAGCGCAAAGCCCAGGCGGCCAAGGCCGAAAAAGCGGTGCAGGACGCCAACCAGGGCGTGCAGGACCTGCGTGAGGAAGGCATGCGCAGCGTGCAGTAAGCCGCTTGCCTCACCGACCCATGCATTCGTAATCGATAAAGGATGACCCACTATGCGTAAACACGTGATGATCCCCGCCCTTCTGGCCTTGAGCGTTGGTCTGGCTGCCTGCTCCACGCCGCCTAACCCGAACCTGGAATCCGCCCGCACCAACTTCTCCGCCCTGCAGAGCAATCCGCAGGCGAGCAAGGTCGCGGCGCTGGAAACCAAGGACGCGCAAGACTGGCTGAACAAGGCCGACCAGGCCTACATGAACAAGGAAGACGAGAAGAAAGTCGACCAGCTCGCCTACCTGACCAACCAGCGCGTGGAAGTGGCCAAGCAGACCATCGCCCTGCGTGACGCCGAAAACAACCTGAAAAGCGCTGCCGCCAAACGCGCCCAGGCTCGCCTGGATGCCCGTGATGCGCAAATCAAGCAGTTGCAGAACAGCCTCAATGCCAAGCAGACCGAACGCGGCACCCTGGTGACCTTCGGCGACGTGCTGTTCGACTTCGACAAGGCCAACCTGAAAAGCAGCGCCCTGCCGAACATCACCACCCTGGCGCAGTTCCTTCAGGAAAACCCTGACCGCAAGGTGATCGTCGAGGGCTACACCGACAGCAAGGGCTCTGCCAGCTACAACCAGTCGCTGTCCGAGCGTCGCGCCAACGCTGTTCGCACCGCACTGGTACGTGCCGGCGTAGACCCATCGCGCATCGTGGCCCAGGGCTACGGCAAGGAGTTCCCGGTGGCTGACAACTCCAGCAACTCGGGCCGTGCGCAGAACCGTCGCGTGGAGGTCACCATCTCCAACGACAACCAGCCGGTAGCGCCACGCTCGGTAAGCAAAGCCTACTGACAGGCTGAGCAACCCGCAGAATCCCGCCTGTTACAGGGCGGGATTTTTTTTGCCTGTCCCTTGCGCAAATAACTACCACCGCCACCTGCCGGGCCTCTGGATCAATGCCACATTCCCCCTCCACAAGGACTGTGCACCATGCCCACTTCCAACACCGACGCGCGGGTGCGTCAATTCGATACCCTGTTCTCGCCGCTTGAAACCCAGGAGCAACCGGCCTGGCTGCAGCAGGCCAGCCCCGAGCAACGACGCCAGCTGCACCAGTACCAGGTACTGGGCCGGCTGGCCCGACGGCGGGCAACGCAGGCATTCGCGAAGGTTCAGAGCCTGTACACCTACAACCTTCTGGACCTGTCTGCGAAGGACTTCGCCACCGTCACCGCACAGGTGTTCCATCGCGTGCAGCAGCGCAGGAGCCTGGACGAGGTCTACCTGACCTACCTGCAAGCCATGCTCCAGCGCCGTACGCTGCTTGACGCCAAGCAGGATGCCTACCTGGCGACCCTGCGCGAGGAATACAGCATCGCGCACATCCGGGGCCACCTGGGCAGGCAAGGCAGGCAGCTGCTCGAGTGGATCATCGGCGCCTATCCGGACGGTTCGGTGGAGTTCCCGCAACAGGGCCCGTACTTCGGCCCGGATGTAACGGTGTGCGCATCGCTCAGGCTGTTCGACGACCTGCTGGTGCCCGGCATCCTTCTGCTCGGCCCGCCGGTGGACGATGCCCCGTGCGTCGCGTACATGCCGGGCCACCCGCAGCACCCGCTGAAGCAGTACCCCTCGCGCACGCACTTCTTTGCCAGCCTGCGCGGCGCGCTGGCGAGCACCGCCTTCCAGCAGTACTTTCTGCGCTTCATCCCCCTGCGTCACCAGCAGCGGGTGGTGAGCAGCTGGCAGGCCAGCGACGCGATGCTGGACCTGCCGATGGACACCAGCGCCCTGGACCAGGGGCTGCGCTGGTTCGTGCAGAAGCACATGATCGAGCGCCTGCTCGACGATGCGCGCCTGCTGATCCCGACCACACCACAGCAGGCCGACAGCCTGAACACCCTGTGCACCCCGTTCGCCAGCGCCCTCGAAGCGCATCTGCTGATCGGCGCCGGCGCGGGCCTGTGCTGCACCGAGGAAGACGAAGGCCAGGCACCTTCGCAGTGGGTCACACCGCTGCGTGTGATCAAGCCGGCACCCGCCGACTATCGGCGCTGGCTACCCGACCTGAGCAGTTACCGCCTTGACGCCGCCAGCTCCCCGACCGGGCAACCGGATGCCATGGGGCTCTACACCCAGGGCGTGCACAAGGCGATCATGATCAACCAGGCGTTCTACCGGGTGGAGCAGGCCCCCGAGGGCCACTGGCAGATACGCCACCCCACCGACAAGGATGCCTACTGCCCGCCTCTGTACCACAACGGTGCCGGAGCCTGGCACCATCGCCACGAGCAGCCCCAGCGCTGGGAACGCCTGTCGCTGCTGCGTCGCATGGGGCCGCTCGCGGCCGGCTTCGACGATGCGCGCCTGCTGGAGCTGGGGCGCGTCAGCGGGGCTGACAATTCAAGCCTGCGCCAGATGTACCTGCGCGACCGACCCGCGCCCGCGCTGCTGGTGCATGTGCTGCAGCGGGCACGCATTCAGGACCAGGTAGCGCGCAGCATGGCCCTGATCGCCCAGGGGCTGGCGGTACCCGAAATCGATGATGTGCCCCAGCTGCAGGCCTTCTACCAGGCCGTGGCCGTCTATCTGGGCAAGGAACCGGCATCGAGGCGAACCCGTCGCAGCGGCGATTCGACCCCTACCCCCGGCGACACCGCCACCCCCTGCACCACTGGCTGCAACCCGCCGCCGGCCGACCTGTACGATGCCTGGTCACCACGGCTCAATCGGGCGATCGCCTTGCACCGCTTCGAACTGGCACAACTGGGTACCGATCATGCGGTGCTGGAGCTCCAGCAACGCTATCCGAACCTGCCACTGAGTGTCGCGCAACGACTGCTGGACGAAAACCGCCAGCGCATCTATGCCCCGCTGCAGGCGACCCCGCCGCTGCCCCTGCCTCTGGACGTGGCCGAGCAGGCGCGTGCCCTCGACCATGACGCGCGCCTGAGCAATGCTCTGGAGGGCTTTACCCAGCCGGCCTCGATCAACCAGGACACCTTCATCCTGGCCGTGCGCCTGCTCGAACACCTGGACCACTGGCCGGCCGGTACCGCGCTGCTGCTGCGCAGCGGCGCACGGTTCGGCACCCCGCTTGCAGCGCTGGGCCAGACCGATGTCGATACCACCTCGGTGTACCTGGATGAAGACGAGGGCTGGCACGCGATCAGCGCGACCCAGGTGCTGCTGGCCCAGGACACCAGCGAGTTCGGGTTCTACCGCGCATTGCTGCATGCACTGGGCGAGTCGCGCAGCGCCCGCCTGGGCTTCGGACTCAACGAGCCGCAGCGCCTGCACCAGCGCCTGATGGAAATGGCGCTGGCGCGCCCCACCCGCGCCCGTCTGCTGCTGGGCCTGCCGGTGCAAAGAAGCTGGTTGACCACCACCGCCAATGCCCCGACCCAACGCAGTCCCAGCCGTGGCGAGCAGAACATGTTCAATCGCGAACCACTGCATACCCGCCTCGAACGCCTGATCAGCCACCATCGGCTGCCCATTGCGCGCCGCTACGTCAATGCCTACATCGCCCATCTGCTCAGCCAGAACCAGCCCATCGGCGCGCACGTGACACAGCTGGAACAGGAGCGCCTGCAACTCGATGGCAGCCTGGACCGGTGGGTCGAGCAAAGTGCCGATGCCACTGCCCGCGCCGAGCGCACAGAGGTGGCGCAGCAGCTGGTGCGGGCCTGGGAATGCCGCATTCTGCGTCGGCGGGACGAGGTTCGCATCGACAGCCAGCAGGCGTTGCCACCGTTGTCGGTGACGTTGCCGGCAGTGGTGGCACTGAGGGTCCTGGATACACCGCGCATCGACGGCCTGGCAGCTTTCGTGCAGCGCTTTCCGAACCTGCACAGGCTGGAACTGGTCAACCTGCCCCTGACCGAGCTGCCGCAAGGTCTGGAGAACCTGCACCGGCTCAGCCACCTGAACCTGTCGCGTACCCGGCTGACCCCGACCCGCCTGGCCGAACTGGGCACCTTGAGCGGCTTGCAGACCCTGATCCTGAACGACATCGACGTGCCCGACTTCAGCTGGACGGCCCAGCACATGACCCGTCTGCTGACCCGCGACTCGCTGCGCATTCTGACCCTGCAGGGCTCGAGCGCGCGCTTCGAACAGGGCGTTTTCGCCGCACTGCAGCAGGCAACACACCTGCACACCCTGAACCTGGCGCAGAACCTCATCAGCTTGAGCGAACAGGACATCCTCGATCTGGGTGGCCTGCAGCGCCTGGTCAGCCTCGACCTGTCCGCCAACCCGCTTTCACGCATGCCGGACGTGACCCGCCTGCAGGCCCTGGAAGAGCTCGACCTGTCGTACCTGGCCTCGCCCGTCGACCAGTGGCCCACGGGCCTTGAGCGACTGCCCCGGGTGCACAGCGCCGACCTGCGCGGCCTGGCCATTGCCAGCGTTCCCGAAGGGGCCGGCCTTGTACGCGGCCTGCGCATGGCATACGAGTACCTGCCCGAATCACAGCGCCAGCGGTTCGAGGACGACATGATCGCCACGGGCAACACGCTGCAGGACTCCGATGCATCCAGCGCCGGGAGCTCCGACTCGCAGGGCTCCACCGACGTCGAACCGGCCTCGGTGCGCCACGCCACGGCACTGCGCGACGCACCGCGCCTGTTCGAAGGCATGTCCGCTGACGATCAGGCACGGGCCCGGCAATTGCTCGAAGACAACGGCTCGGCGGTGATCGAGTTCTTCGCCTTGCTGCTGCGCCAAGACCGCCTGCACGCCTTGCCGCCAAGGCACACGGCAATGCGCACGCGAATCCAGGCATTGATCCGGGGGGCTTTCGGCCAGGACCTGCGCAGAACCCTGTATGAGGTGGCGCTCGAGGCGGTGAGTTGTATCGACCGCGATGCGGTAGTGTTCTCGCAACTGGAAAACCTGCTGCACGCCGACCTGGCGCTGGCGAGCGTGGGCGATGCGGCAGCCGAGGGCGAACTGATCGACATGGCGATCAGCCATTGGCGCGCACTGCGCCTGCGCGAGCATGTCAGCGCCAACCTGCCGGGCTGGCGCCGCCTGGGGCACCAGATCGACTACAGCGAAATCGAACTGCATTTCAGGATCGCGTTGACCACGCGCCTGGGGCTGCGCGACCAACCGGCCACCCAGGCCTTCACCGGCTACACCCGCTGGGTTACCCCGGCAATGCTCGATGAAGCCTGCGAGGCCGTGTTGCGCTCCCAGATGAGCCAGTTGCCCGACTACCTCTATGGGCAGGCCTACTGGCAGCGCTACCTGGATTTTGCCGCGTCACCGCAACTGGAGCAGGTCAACCGCTGGCGGGATCGAATCAGCGAATACCTGGACGCCGTCAGCAACGAAGAACTGCCGCCGCCCTTGAGCGAGGATGAACAGGCGCGCCTGCGCGACATCCTGCACCTGAGTGGTCGGCTGGGCCTGCACGAAGCGCTGCCGGACATGCTGTCGCTCAACAGCAGCGAATACCGCGCGGCCTACCAGGCCTTGATGAAACGGGTCGAACAGGCCCGCATGGAACTGACCAGGACCATTCTGCGCGAGCCGCGCCCGGGCCCTTCGTCACGTAGCTGACGCGTGCCCGGTACGCCGCAGGTATTCACGCGGCGTACCGGGAACCGCTTACTGCTGGACCTGCTGGGGCGTCTCCTGCCCCATGCAGCGCACCGCCTGCTTGCGGTTGTCCACCAGCACGCCGGTCAGGCCCTTCTGTTCGGTGTCGAACAGCACCAGCACGCCTTCGATGCACTGCGCCACCTGCGCCGCCGGCTTGAGCGAGATCTTGTAGTCCTCCCCCGGCACCGTCTTGAGCATGGTGTAGTCGGCCAGCAACAGTGCATCCTGGGGCTTGGCGAAATGCAGGTAGCCGTAGTACCAGAGCACGCCCACCGTACCGATGATGCTGCAGATACCGGTAATGATCAGCGGGATGGCGTTGCGTTCTTCACTCATTGCGACTTCTCGTCAGGGTAATTGGGGACTTCGGCCAAGCGCCGCAGCCCGTTGAAATGCTCGGGGTCATCCAGAAAGCGCAGCATCACCTGGCGCCAGGTCTTGTCGGCGAAGGTCTGCACATGCCCGCCACGGGTCAGTTGCAGAACCCGCGGTGGCGGCGCGGCGCGGTACAGCGCCAGGCCGTTGGCCAACGGCACGATCGGGTCGTCGATGCTGTGGAAGAACAGCTTGGGCGGCGAGCTCAACTGGTCGATCGACCCGATGGCGCTGTCGCCATCGGGTACCAGCCACGACAACGGCACCTGGAACGGCCAGGTCAGCCAGGAAGTGCTCAGGGCAAACTGGCCCACCTTGCGGTAGCTGGCCGGCACCCCGTCGAACACCAGGGCCTTGAAGCGCTGGCGCTGCTCGGGATGCTGCGCCAGGTAGTGAATGCCCATCGCCCCGCCCAGGCTCTGCCCCAGCAGCACCAGCGGCTTGCCCTGCACTTCGGGAGCCTGCTGCAGCCAGTCCAGCGCCGCGGCGATGTCCTGGTACACCGCCGGCAGGGTCGGTTCGCCCTGGGACACCCCGTACCCCCGGTAGTCCACCAGCAGCACCTGGTAGCCCTGCTCGGGCAGCCACCAGCTGGCGCCCAGATGCCAGGCCAGGTTGCCGCCATTGCCATGCAGGTGCAGTACCGTGCCCTTGACCGGCACCCCGGCCTTGGCCGGCAACCACCAGCCGTGCAGGCGCGTGCCGTCCTCGGTGGTCAGGCTCACGTCGCGGTAGGCCAGCCCGGCCTTCTCGGGCGTGAACGGCAGGCCACGCTCGGGGTAGAACAACAGCGAACTGCAGCCGGCCAGGCTCAGCAGCGCGGCCAGCAGGCCGACCCGCCAGTGCTCAGAGAATGTTCGAATAATCGGCTTCAATCCGGTCCAGGCTCAGGTGGTTGAGGAAGTTGGAAAAACACATCCAGGCCGACAGCGCGTTCAGGTCGCGAAACTGCTCGGGCAGGTACTTGGGTGGCTCCACCAGGCCTTCATCGACCAGTTGGCGCAGGGTGCGCATGTCTTCCAGGGTGGTCTTGCCGCAGAACAGCAACGGAATCTGCTCCAGCTTGCCCTTGCGCACGGCCAACTGAATGTAGTTGTAAACCATGATGAAGCCCTTGAGGTAGGACAAGTCCTTGGTGAATGGCAGGCCATTGGGCACCGAGCCGCGGAACACGCGGCTGGCATTGCCATAGCTTTCGGCCATTTCAAACCCCTGGGCACGGAAGAACTCGTACACCTGCATGAAGTCCGCCCCCTCCTCGACCATGTGGATGGCGCGGGTGCGGTTGGTGAGCTTGCGCAGGCGGCTGGGGTAGGAGGCAAAGGCGATCACTTCCATCAGGATCGCCAGGCCTTCCTGGGTCACCGTCGACGAGGGCGGGCCCTTGGCCAGGAAGGTGCAGATCGGCTGGTTGAGGCCGTTGAGCGTGGTGCCCACGTGCACCAGCCCTTCATGCACCTCCAGCGCGCGCACGTCGCGGCTGTTGAACATCGCGTCGCTGCGGATCTTGATGTAGTCGGCGCCCGCCGCCGCGTCGGCGACGATACCGTCGGACTCGAACACGCGGATGGTTTCCTCGGCCTCGCCGAACACCTTGTTCAGGCGGCCCTGGAGCAGCTCCACGGCCTGCTTGGCGGTGAGGTCCTTGGGTTCGTCCTTGAGGTCGCCGCGCCCGTCGATGTTGTTCAGGTAGTCCGAGAGCATCAGGCCCAGGTCGGCCAGGGTCGGGTCGCCGGCATGGAAGGCGTCGGAGGCGGCGCCGTAAAGCTCCTGGGAAATCAGGCCGAAGTCTTCGGTGCCGCGCGCCTCGAGCATGCGCACCACCATGCGGTATTCCTTGCACATGCGCCGCATGATCTGCCCGACCGGGTTGAACTGGCCGAGCTGGCGGGTGATGTCGCGCTCGATGTTCTGGAACTCGAGCTTCACCGCGCTGGAGTCGAACGACAAGGGCCTGCCCTGATAGTAGGCGCGGTCCACGGCCGGCATTTCCCGGCCCTTGGCCTTGAGGAAACCCTGGCGAATGCTGTCGTCCCATTTCACCGCATCGAGTACGCGAATGGGGGTTTGCGCCAGGACAATGCGATCAGACAGGGTGCGTATCGTCTGCTGGTACTCGTCCACCCGAAACTCCTTGTGTTGGCCAGCCTACTTGCCGGCCCGCTGAAAACGTGCGACTTCGATGAACAGGTCGGAGTTGGCCGGGTCGTCCAGGTAGGCCAGCACCCGCGCCGCCGGGCTGTCGATGAGCACGCCCTGGCCGTTTTCCTCCGGTATCTCGATGGCGCGACCGCTCAGTTCCTTGTTCTTCAGGGCCTGGTTGATCTGCTCGACATCCAGGTTGTAGATCACCAGTTGCTTGTTGTCGATCACCTCGAACCCGCCGATCAGGAAGTTGCCCCCCAGACGCTTGGGCACGCCGGCCGAGAGGTACCAGCGGTTGCCATGGCGGGCCACGGTGAAGGCGTAGGTTTCAGGCTTCTTGCCCTTGGCGGTGGCCACCGCCTTGTAGGCGTTGTCGCCCCTGCGGCTGATCTGCAACGTCAGCGGCTCGCCCCAGGCGTCCTTGCTGGTCCATTTGCCGAGCAGGGCCTTGGGCGCCGGCTGGTTGGTCGGGATCGGCTCGTTGAACGTCACCAGGCAACCACTCAACAGCACAAACGACAGGGCCAACAGCACACGCCAGGCTTTCATCCGATACTCCTTGAATTAGGTAGAGCCTCAGGCCGATGCCAGCACCAGATGCAGGTATCGGGTAAGGATAGCGAGCATCTGCGCTTCGGCCTGGGGTTGTGCAGCATCGAGCAGGCCCTGATATTCCATCTGCTCGATGATGGCCGTCAACACTATGGCATCTTGCTGTGGCTGGCGCGAACCCACCACCTGCAACAGCTGGCAGGTGCCGCGCAGCAGGATCTGCGCATGCAGGCGCACCAGTTCGGCCAGCCGCGGGCACAGCAGCGCTTCCTGGCGAAACGCCTGCTCGGCCATCAGGAAGTCGCGGCGGTTGTGCAACTGGCGCTGCACGTACTCGGCGCCCATCTTCGCCACTTCGTCGGCCAGCTGCGCGCGGGCGCCGGGGCTGCCGTCGCCCTTGGCAATCAGCTGGCGCAACAGCACCTCGGTGTTTTCCCACAGCTTGGCCATGTAGGCCGCGCTGCGTTCGACATACTGGGCGAAGGTGTCGGTGAGCAGGTCTTCGATGTCCTTGAAATAATAGGTGGTGGCCGACAGCGGCACACCGGCCTCGGCGGCCACCGCACGGTGGCGCACGCCGCGCACGCCATCGCGCACGATGATGCGCATGGCCGCGTCGAGGATCTGCTGACGGCGCTGCTCGCTGCCCTGGCGGCTGGCCTTGCGCCCCTGGTACTGAACACTTTCGGCTACCGCTGTGGCCACGCCAGCAGCACCTTGTTGAGCCATTGCAGTCGTCACTGGGGTCTACCTCGTTGAATGCTGACTGATCGATCAGCTTGTCGCAGACATGAAAAAGCCGCCCCTAGAGGCGGCTTGTTCAAGACACTCAGGCCTGCGGGCGCATGTGCGGGAACAGGATCACGTCGCGGATCGACGGCGAGTTGGTCAGCAGCATCACCAGGCGGTCGATACCGATGCCCTCACCGGCAGTGGGCGGCATGCCGTACTCCAGGGCGCGCACGAAGTCGGCATCGTAGTGCATGGCCTCATCGTCGCCGGCGTCCTTGTCGGCCACCTGGGCCATGAAGCGCTCGGCCTGGTCCTCGGCATCGTTGAGCTCGGAGTAGGCGTTGGCGATCTCGCGGCCGCCGATGAACAGTTCGAAGCGGTCGGTGACGTTCGGGTTCTGGTCATTGCGACGGGCCAGCGGCGACACTTCGAACGGGTACTGGGTGATGAAGTGCGGCTGCTCCAGCTTGTGCTCGACCAGCTCTTCGAAAATCATCACCTGCAGCTTGCCCAGGCCTTCGAAGCCCAGCACCTTGGCGCCGGCCTGCTTGGCGATGGCACGGGCCTTGTCGATGTCGTTGAGGTCGTCGGCGGTCAGCTCGGGGTTGTACTTGAGGATCGAGTCGAACACCGACAGGCGCACGAACGGCTCGCCGAAGTGGAACACCTTGTCGCCGTACGGCACGTCGGTGCTGCCCAGCACCAGCTGCGCCAGCTCGCGGAACAGCTCTTCGGTGAGGTCCATGTTGTCTTCGTAGTCGGCGTAGGCCTGGTAGAACTCGAGCATGGTGAACTCGGGGTTGTGCCGGGTCGAGACGCCTTCGTTACGGAAGTTGCGGTTGATCTCGAAGACCTTCTCGAAACCACCGACCACCAGACGCTTGAGGTACAGCTCCGGCGCGATGCGCAGGAACATCGGCATGTCCAGCGCGTTGTGGTGGGTTTCGAACGGCTTGGCCGCAGCGCCACCGGGGATGGTCTGCAGCATCGGCGTTTCCACTTCCAGGAAGTCGCGCTGGATGAGGAAGTTGCGAATATGGTTGATGACCTGCGAGCGCACACGGAAGGTGTGGCGGGTTTCCTCGTTGACCATCAGGTCGACGTAGCGCTGGCGATAGCGCTGCTCGGTGTCGGTCAGGCCGTGGTGCTTGTCCGGCAGCGGGCGCAGCGACTTGGTCAGCAGGCGCACGTTGGTCATCTCGACGTACAGGTCGCCCTTGCCCGAACGAGCCAGGGTGCCTTCGGCGCTGATGATGTCGCCCAGGTCCCAGGTCTTGACCGCTGCCAGGGTTTCCTCGGGCAGGGTCTTGCGGTTGACGTAGACCTGGATGCGCCCGGTCATGTCCTGGATCACCATGAACGAGCCACGGTTGAGCATGATGCGACCGGCAACCTTGACCGGGATCGCTGCAGCTTCCAGCTCTTCCTTGGTCTTGTCGACATACTGTTTCTGCAGGTCGTTGCAGTAGCTGTCACGGCGGAAGTCGTTGGGGAAGGCGTTGCCCTTGGCGCGCTCTGCGGCAAGCTTTTCCTTGCGCAGGGCAATCAGGGTGTTTTCTTCCTGTTGCAGGTCTTGCGGGTCGAGTTTGAGGTCGCTCATGTGGTCACATTTTCCATCAGGGGTTCATTGCCCCCGCCCGCAGGCGAGGGTCTTGTAGCGGGTCGCGAAACTTACAGCCCCTGCTTGAGGCTGGCTTCCAGGTACTCGTCGATATCGCCGTCGAGCACCTTGTCGCAGTCGCTGCGTTCGACGTTGGTGCGCAGATCCTTGATCCGCGAGGCGTCGAGCACGTACGAACGGATCTGGTGACCCCAGCCGATGTCCGACTTGCTGTCTTCCAGGGCCTGCGACGCGGCGTTGCGCTTCTGCATCTCCAGCTCGTACAACTTGGCCCGCAGCATCTTCATGGCGGTGTCCTTGTTGGCGTGCTGGGAACGTTCGTTCTGGCAGCTGACCACGGTGTTGGTCGGCACGTGGGTGATACGCACCGCCGAGTCGGTGGTGTTCACGTGCTGGCCGCCGGCACCCGAGGAGCGGTAGGTGTCGATACGCAGGTCGGACGGGTTGATCTCGATTTCGACCTTGTCGTCGATCTCGGGGGACACGAACACCGCCGAGAACGAAGTATGGCGGCGTGCGCCGGAGTCGAACGGGCTCTTGCGCACCAGACGGTGCACACCGATCTCGGTGCGCAGCCAGCCAAAGGCGTACTCGCCCTTGATGTGCACGGTGGCGCCCTTGATGCCGGCCACGTCGCCTTCGGACAGTTCCATGATGGTGGCGTCGAAACCACGCTTGGACGCCCAGCGCAGGTACATGCGCAGCAGGATGTTGGCCCAGTCCTGGGCCTCGGTGCCGCCGGAACCGGCCTGGATGTCCAGGTAGGCGTTGTTCATGTCCATCTCGCCGCTGAACATGCGACGGAATTCGAGCTGGGCCAGGGAGTCTTCCAGGCCCTGGAGCACTTCGACGACGTCATTGACGGCGCCTTCGTCGTTCTCCTCGACAGCCATGTCGAGCAGCTCGCGGGCGTCGACCAGGCCGCCGGACAGTTCGTCCAGGGTGTCGACGATCTGCGCCAGCATGGCGCGTTCGCGGCCCAGTTCCTGGGCGTACTCGGGCTTGTTCCAGACGTTCGGGTCTTCGAGCTCGCGGTTGACTTCGATCAGGCGGTCATGCTTGTGATCGTAGTCAAAGATACCCCCGAATGGATTCGGAGCGCTCGGTCAGGTCCTTGATGGTGTTCAGGATCGGTTGGATTTCCATGGGCGGGCAGCTCTCGTGCGTATTCTGTGAAAAGCCGGAGAGTATAAACGAGTCTGCAGGTGCGCGGCAGCCCGTCGGGCGGCCTTTGGAGAAGCCGGCGCCTGATCGCGGATCAGCCGCCCCCACAAGGGCAGCACGATGCCCATGGGAGCGGGCTTGACCCGCGATGGCGGTCTGTCAGGCCACCCCGACCTGGTTGCGCCCGCCATTCTTGGCCTGGTACAGGCCCTTGTCCGCCGCCGAGATCAACTGTCGGCAATGGCTGCCGACTGCCGGCGTGTGGGTGGCCAGGCCGATGCTGATGGTCAGCACGCTGCCCGCCTGCGGCATGTTGTGCTCGATGGCCAGGCCCACCACGGTCTGGCGCAGCTTCTCGGCCACCAGCCGCGCCCCGCCCGGCGAAGTGTTGGGCAGCACCAGGGCGAATTCCTCGCCACCGTAGCGTGCCGGCAGGTCGCTGGGGCGGCTGCACGAGGCACGAATCGCCTCGGCCACCTGGCGCAGCGCCTCGTCCCCGGCCAGGTGGCCGAACGAGTCGTTGAAGGCCTTGAAATAGTCGACGTCGATCATCAGCAACGACAGCTGCGACTGGTCACGCATGGCCCGGCGCCATTCCAGTTCCAGGTACTCGTCGAAATGCCGGCGGTTGGACAGCCCCGTCAGACCGTCGGAGTTCATCAGCCGTTGCAGCACCAGGTTGGTGTCCAGCAACTGCTGCTGGCTGACCCGCAGCGCCCGGTAGGCTTCGTCACGCTGCAGCAGGGTGAGGTAGGAGCGCGAGTGGTACAGGATGCGCGCGACCAGCTCGATGTTGTCGGGCAGCTTGACCAGGTAGTCGTTGGCCCCGGCGGCGAACGCGGCACTCTTGACCAGCGCGTCTTCCTTGGACGACAGCACGATGATCGGGATGTCCTGGGTGGCCGGGTTGCTGCGGTACTCGCGCACCAGGCTCAGGCCATCGAGGCCGGGCATGACCAGGTCCTGCAGGATCACCGTGGGCTTGATCCGGATCGCCTGCGCGACTGCCTGATGCGGGTCGGCGCAGAAGTGAAAGTCGATGTTGGCCTCGTTGGCCAGGCCGCGACGCACGGCTTCGCCGATCATCGCCTGGTCGTCGACCAGCAGCACCATCGCCGAGTTTTCATTGGTGGTCGGGAACCCCACGAGCGGTAGATCATTCATGCGCGCCCTGCTCCCTGGCGAACGACCGGTTTGGTTCATTACACATCGTCATTTCGAAAAAATCTCCATCAGGCGCGGCGCAATGCGCTCCAGCGCACGTATCTCGACGGCGGCATCGATGGCCGCAGCCGCCTTGGGCATGCCGTAGACCGCACTGCTCTGCTGGTCCTGGGCGATGGTCAGAAAGCCCTGCTCGCGCATCAGCTTGAGCCCCTGGGCGCCATCGCGGCCCATGCCGGTCAGCAGTACGCCCACCGCATCGCCCTGCCAGAAGCGCGCCACGCTCTCGAAAAACACATCGATCGAAGGGCGGTAGATCGCGTTGACCGGTTCGGCGGTGTAGGCCAGGGTGCCGTCCTTCAACAGACGGATATGGTGGTTGGTACCGGCCAGCAGCACCTGCCCGGGCTGGGGTGCTTCGCCCTCGCGGGCCAGGCGTACCGGCAGGCCGGAGGCGCTGCTCAGCCACTCGGCCATGCCGGCGGCGAACACCTGGTCGACGTGCTGGACCAGCACGATGGCCGCGTTGAAATCCTGCTCCAGGCTCTTGAGCAGCACCTCAAGCGCCGCCGGGCCACCGGCCGAGGAACCGATCGCCACCAGGCGCTGGCGTTGTGCGCCCTGGCGCTGCGGGGCTGCCACTGCCCGCACGCGGTTGCTGCCGTGCTGGCCGATCAGCCAGCTGATATTGAGGATCTTGCGCAACAGCGGCGCGGCCGCCTCACGCGGGTTGCCGGCGCCTACCGCCGGGGTGTCGACCACGTCCAGGGCGCCGTGGCCCATGGCCTCGAACACGCGGTGCACGTTCTGCTGGCGGTCGACCGTGACAATCACGATGGCGCAAGGGGTCCGGGCCATGATCTGGCGCGTGGCCTCCACGCCGTCCATGACGGGCATGATCAGGTCCATCAGGATCAGGTCGGGGGTGTGCTCGGCGCAGCGCTGCACCGCCTCGGCGCCATTGCCGGCCACCCAGATCACCTCGTGCTGCGGCTCGAACGCCAATGCCCGGCGCAGGGCCTCCACGGCCAGGGGCATGTCGTTGACGATGGCGATCTTCATCCCTGGGCTCCCCCGATAAGCTCCACCACGGCTTCCAGCAAGGCATCATCATGAAAACTGGCCTTGGCCAAATAGTAGTCGGCCCCGGCGTCCAGTCCACGACGACGATCTTCCTCGCGGTCCTTGTACGACACCACCATCACCGGCAACGACTGCAACCGGCTGTCGCGGCGCAGCAGGGTGACCAGTTCGATGCCGTCCATGCGCGGCATGTCGATGTCGGTGATCAGCAGGTCGAAATCCTCGCTGCGCAAGGCGTTCCAGCCGTCCATGCCGTCCACCGCGACGGCCACTTCGTAACCGCGGTTGGTCAGCAGCTTGCGCTGCAACTCGCGCACGGTCAACGAGTCATCCACCACCAGCACGCGCTTGCGCGTCGCTTCGCGGGCGGCGCGCTGGCCGCGCTCGATACGTTCCAGGCGGCCGGTGCTGAGCAGCTTCTCGACCGAGCGCAGCAGGTCCTCGACGTCCACGATCAGCACCACCGAGCCGTCATCGAGCAGGGCCCCGGCCGAGATGTCCTGCACCTTGCCCAGCCGCGCGTCCAGCGGCATCACCACCAGCACGCGCTCGCCGATCAGACGCTCGACGGCCACGCCATACAGGGTGTCGCGCTCACGGATGACCACCACCTTGATGGCCTGTTCCGCCGCCTGGCTGGGCGGCCGGTTGAGCAACTGGGAGGCGGCCACCAGGCCGATGTGCCGGCCTTCATGCCAGAAATGCTGGCGCCCCTCGATCTGCACGATGGCCTCGGCGGGCAGGTCCAGGGTGCGTTCGATATGCGCCAGCGGGAAGGCGTAGGCCTCGCCCCCCACCTCGACCACCAGGCTGCGCACCACCGACAGGGTCAGCGGCACCTCCAGGTGAAAGCGGCTGCCCTGCCCGCTGTGCTGGCTGAGGTCGATGAAGCCGCGCAACTGGCGCACGCTGTGCTGCACCGCATCGAGCCCTACGCCGCGCCCGGAAACCTCGGTGACCTTGTCGCGCAGGCTGAACCCCGGCAGGAACAGGAACGTCAGCAGTTCGGCTTCGCTCATCTGCGCCACGGTGTCGGCCGGCGACAACTGGCGCTCGACGATGCTGTGGCGCAGGCGTTGCAAGTCGACGCCGCCACCGTCATCGCTCAGTTCCAGCACCAGCAGGCCGGCCTGGTGCGAGGCGCGCAGGCGGATCAGGCCCTCGGCCGGCTTGCCTGCCAGCAGGCGTTGCTCGGGCAGTTCGATACCGTGGTCCACGGCGTTGCGCAGAAGGTGGGTGAGCGGCGCCTCGAGTTTTTCCAGCACGTCACGGTCGACCTGGGTCTTTTCGCCCTCGATCTCCAGACGCACCTGCTTGCCCAGCGACCGCCCCAGGTCGCGAACCATGCGGCTCTGCCCGTTGAGCACGTCGGCGAACGGGCGCATGCGGCAGGCCAGCGCGGTGTCGTACAGCAGTTGCGCGCGCTGGCTGGCCTGCCAGCCGAACTCGTCCAGGTCGGCGGCCTGCTGCTGCAGCATCTCGCGGGTTTCGCCGAGCAGGCGCTGGGCCTGCGCCAGCGCTTCCTGCACCTCCGGTCGCTGGCCGCCGGTGTCCAGCTCGGCCTTGAGCGTATCGAGGGCGCGAATGCTCTGGCCGTGCATGCGCTTGAGGCGCTGCAGGGTGGCCAGGTAGGGCTTCAGGCGCTGGGTTTCGACCAGCGACTTGCTGGACAGGTCGAGCAGGCTGTTCAGGCGCTCGGCCGTGACCCGCAGCACCCGCTCGCCGCCTTCGCTGCGCTTGCCCGGCGCAAGGGCCACGGGCTCGGCAGGCGCCTCCGGTTGCGCGAGCGCCTCAGGCTCGGGCGCCGGGGGCACCGGCTGCGGCGCAGCCGGTGCGGGTTCAGGATTCTGCGTCGGCTCGGGCGCGTCGCCGATTGCCGGCCCCGTCGCCATCAGCGCACTGGCCGGATCGAGCAGCACGGCCATCTGCACCACGAAGGCCTGGACCGCCGCCTCGGTGGCCGCACCGCCCAGGGTGGCGATGCGCATCAGCAGGTCGGTGCCCTGCAGCAGCGCATCGATGTGCTCGGGGCGCAGGCGCAGGCGGCCTTCCTGGGCCTCGACCAGGCAGTCTTCCATCACGTGGGCAACGCTGACCCCGGCGTCGATCCCCACGATGCGCGCCGCGCCCTTGAGCGAGTGGGCGGCGCGCATGCAGGCCTCGAGCTGGTCACCCTGGGTAGGGTTGCGTTCCAGGGCCAGCAGGCCGGCGCTGAGCACCTGGGTCTGCGCCTCGGCCTCCAGGCTGAACAGCTCGAGCAGCGAAGCGTCGCGCATTTGCTCTGGGGTCATGACAGGCTCCGGTTCACGGCAGACAACAGCTGTTCTTCATCCAGCACCCGCACGCTGCGACCGCGCCACTGCAATACCGCTTCGGTGAAGCGTGCATCGGTGGCGGTGTCGCTGGCCGGCTGCCCGGGGTCGAGGGCATGGATGCCGTCCACTTCATCCACCGGCAGCACCACGGCGCCGCCGCTGGCACCCAGGATCAGCATGCGCGGCATGATCCGCGCCGACACCGCCACCGGGCTGCCGGGCTCGAGCCCCAGCAGGTCGCCCAGCGACAGGCACGGCACCAGCGCACCGCGCACATTGGCCACCCCCTGCAGCACCCGCGAGCGCTGGTGCGGCAAGGAGTGCACCGGCTGCAGCGGCGCCACCTCGACCAGGCAGCGGGTCGCCAGGGCCAGCCATTCCTCGCCCAGGCGAAACAGCAACAGCGAGCGCCCGACACTCACTGGTGCCTGCACATGCGTCTGCGCATGGGCGTCCTGGGCCAGCGCATAGCGGTCCAGCAGGCGCGTGGCCGCTGCCGCGTACACCTGGCAGTTGCGACAGTGAATATGCTCGGCCAGCAACGGGCAGCTCTTGTCGCCGTGCACACCGATACGGTTCCAGCAATCGTCGATGGCCTCGACCGTGGCGGCCATCACGCCCAGCTCTGCCTGGCCGCTCATCGTTCAGGCTCCCGCTCGCTGCGCTCTCGGCGCGCCGCACGCTCCTGCAGGCGCCGGGCGCCCACCTCATCGCCCTGGGACGCCAGCAGCGCCGCCAGGTGCGCCAGGGCCTCGGGGTGCTGGGGTTGCAGGTACAGCACCTTGCGGTAGTGGCTCACGGCCTGGGCCGCATCGCCGGCGGTATCGCTGAGCAGGCCCAGCCAGTAATACACCTGCGCATCCGGTGCATGCTGCTGCAGATAGCGTTCGCAGGCCGCGCGTGCCTCGTCGCTGCGGCCCTCGTTGGCCAGCGTGGCGATCTGCGCCAGCAGCTGTTCGGCGCCGGGCTTGCCGGCGGCTGGGGCCGCAACCCGGGCAGGCTGCGGTGCCGGGGCTGGCGCACGGCGCGCCAACGGCGCAGGCGCCCGCCGTGGACTGGGTGCAGGCATCGGGGGCGGCGGCGAAAGCACTGGGGGCGGCTCCTGCGGGATATGCCGTACATAGGCGAACGACTGCGCGATACCCAGCGGGCGCATGCCCATGCGTGCCAGCAGGCTGCCTTCGGCCGGGCCGATGAACAGTACGCCGTCTTCATGGGTGAGGGTTTTCAGTACGTCGAACACCCGTTGCTGGGTGGGTACATCGAAATAGATCAGCAGGTTGCGGCAGAAGACGAAGTCGTAGCTGCCCCTACGGGTGCGCAGCGCCGGGTCGAGCACGTTGCCCACCTGCAGCTCGACCTGCTGGCGAACCCGCTCGTCGAGGCGATGGCCCTGCTCCACCTCGCTGAAGTGGCGCTGGCGGAAGGCGATGTCACTGCCGCGAAAGGAGTTGCGGCCATACACCGCCTGTTCGGCGCGGGCGATCGAGTTGGGGCTGATGTCGATGCCGTCGACGCGAAACCCGGGGCCGGCGATACCGGCATCGAGCAGGGCCATGGCAATCGAATAGGGCTCTTCACCGGTCGAACACGGCAGGCTGAGCACCCGCAGCGGCCGGGTGCCATTGAGCTCGGCCAGGCGCCTGAGGGCAAGCCCGGCCAGCGCGCTGAACGACTCGGGATAACGGAAGAACCAGGTTTCAGGCACGATCACCGCTTCGATCAGCGCCTGCTGCTCCGGGGTCGACTGCTGCAGGCGCACCCAGTAGTCGTCCAGGTCGCGGGCCTGCAGGGCAGCACAGCGCTGGCGCAGGGCCCGCTCGACCATCGGCGCGCCAACCGAGGCGACATCCAGGCCGATACGCTCTTGCAAGAATCGAAAGAACCGCTGCTCGTCGCTCATGGCTGCACCTCCACGGGCGGGTACAGCAAGGCGCGGGCCTGGTCGGTCAGCAGGTCCTGGACGCTGATGCGTTGCATCAGGCCCTGGGCATCTTCGCGCACCGGCCCCAGGTAGGGGGCCTGCTGGTTGTCGACGCCATAGGGACGAAACTCGTCGGGGTGGCAACGCAGGGTGTCGCTGGCCTGCTGCAGGATCAGGCCCAGCAACTGCGGCTCGGCCTGCGCCTGGCCCCGGTAGTGCACCAGCACCAGCCGGGTGCTGGTACGCAGCGGCGCCGGGGTGCCGAACCCCAGGTCGCCCACGTCGATCACCGGTACCAGCGCACCGCGATGCGCCAGCACCCCCGCCACCCAGCGCGGGGTGTGGGCGATGGGCTTGAGTGGCAGGCGCGGCAGCACCTCCACTACCTCATGGGTGTCCAGGGCAAAGCGCTGCTCGCCGATACGAAATACCAGGAACAGGCGCCCTGGCGTAGGCACCGAAGTGTCGCGGCGTGACTGAAGGTCGCTCATCGGGGCTTCAGACTTTGAACCGCGACACACCACCACGGAGGCCGACCGCTACCTGGCTCAGCTCGTCGATGGCGAAACTGGCCTGGCGCAGCGACTCCACGGTCTGGCTGCTGGCATCGCCCAGCTGCGCCAGTGCATGGTTGATCTGCTCGGCACCGGTGGCCTGGGCCTGCATGCCTTCGTTGACCATCAGCACCCGTGGCGCCAGCGCCTGCACCTGGTGGATGATCTGGGTCAGTTGCTCGCCCACCTGCTGCACCTCGGCCATGCCGCGACGCACTTCCTCGGAAAACTTGTCCATGCCCATCACTCCGGCCGACACCGCCGACTGGATCTCGCGCACCATCTGTTCGATATCGTAGGTGGCCACGGCGGTCTGGTCGGCCAGGCGGCGCACTTCGGTGGCCACCACGGCAAAGCCGCGGCCATATTCGCCGGCCTTCTCGGCCTCGATGGCGGCGTTGAGCGACAGCAGGTTGGTCTGGTCGGCGACCTTGACGATGGTGACCACCACCTGGTTGATGTTGCCGGCCTTCTCGTTGAGGATCGCCAGCTTGTTGTTGACCAGGTCGGCCGCGCCCATCACCTGGTGCATGGTCTCTTCCATGCGCGCCAGGCCCTGCTGGCCGGAGCCGGCCAGTACCGAGGCCTGGTCGGCGGCGCTGGTGACCTCGGTCATGGTGCGCACCAGGTCCCGGGAGGTGGCGGCGATTTCCCGCGAGGTGGCACCGATTTCGGTGGTGGTGGCGGCCGTTTCGGTGGCGGTGGCCTGCTGCTGCTTGGAGGTGGCGGCAATCTCGGTCACCGAGGTGGTGACCTGCACTGACGAGCGCTGGGCCTGGGACACCAGCGTGGTCAGCTCGCTCATCATTTCGTTGAAGCCGGTTTCCACCGCGCCGAATTCATCCTTGCGGTCCAGGCTCAGGCGCACGCTGAGGTCACCGCCGCGCAGCTTGTCCAGCGCCCGCACGATCAGTTGCATGGGGCCGGTGATGGCGCGCATCAGCATCAGGCCGCAGATGCCGGCTGCAATGATCGCCAGCACCAGCGAGATCATCATGCTGACCTTGGCCGTGGTCACCGCGCTGACGATGGCACCGGTGGCCTGCTCGGCCGACACCCGGTTGCCTTCGATCACCGTGTTCAGGTGCTTGCGGCCCTCGTTCCAGGCCGGGGTCATGCTGTCCTGCAGCAGGCGCTGGGCCTCGGCGTAGTTCTTCTGCCGGTAGGCCTCCAGCACGCTGTCGAGCAGCTTCAGGTAGCCCTGCTCCAGGCGCACGAACTCCTCGTAGCTGGACTGGTCTTCGGTGGACTGGATGGTCTTCTGGTAATCGGCCATGTTCTGCTTGAGGCGATCCTCGAAGCTCTTGTACAGCTCGGCGTCGGCATTGGTCAGCTCGCGGTGGTTGCTCAGGCCGAGCAACTGCTGGGTGTTGACGTAGCTGTCGACCCAGGCGCTGCGGATCATCGAGCTGTAGTACACGCCAGGGATGCTGTCCGAACGCACCGCCTCCTCACTGGACTCGATCGCCACCAGGCGCGAGTAGGCAGCGACCACCATCAACAGCATGATGGCAATGATCATGGCGAAGCTCGCCAGGATGCGTTGGCGCAATGTCCAGTTCTTCACAGTCAGCCCTCAAGGATTCTACGCGAGCAGAAAAATGCGCAGATTATAGCCCACGCACCTTATCTGCACGCGCTCTGGATCAAGACGGCTCGGGCAAAATGGCCTGCGCGATGGCCATATGCCCGCATTTGCTGACTCAGGCCTGGCGAACCTGTTTTTCCAGCTCGGCCTTGAGGGCCGGGTCGAGCTTGAGCTGCTTGGCCAACTCGTCGAGGTAGGCGCGCTCCATGAAGTGTTCCTCGTCCACCAGCATGACGCTGGCGATGTACATCTCGGCCGCCATTTCCGGCGTTGTGGCAGCGCGGGCGACGTCGGCCGGGTCCAGCGGTCGGTTAAGTTCGGCATGCAGCCACTGTTGCAGCTCGTGGTCGTTGTCGAGCTTGACGAACTCGCCTTCGATCAGCGCCTTCTCGCGCTCGTCGACATGCCCGTCGGCCTTGGCCGCAGCCACCAGCGCCTTGAGGATGGCCTGGCTGTGCAATTCGACCTGGGCGGCAGGCAGGCGATCGAGGGTCTGCGGTTCGCGCTGCGGCGCACTGCCCTGCTGGGCCTGCCAGTTGCCGTAGGCCTTGTAGGCCAGCACACCGAGGGCGGCCAGGCCACCATAGGTGAGCGCCTTGCCCCCCAGGCTGCGCGCCTTCTTGTTGCCCAGCAGCAGGCCCATCGCGCCCGCCGCCAGCGCACCACCGCCGGCACCGGAGAGCAGCCCGCCCAGGCCACCGCCACCGGCGCCGCCGAGCAACCCACCCAGCCCGCCACTGCCCCCTGGCTTGGCGCTGGCACCTTTGCCGGCCTGGTTCTGCAGCAGCTCCTGACCGGACTTTAGCAACTGGTCGAGCAAACCTCGGGTGTTCATCTGAACGTCCTCAACAAGGAAATGAAACGCCAGAGTAAAGCCTGACCTGCGTCGTCACGCTGCGCATTTGCTTCTGGATGTTGCATTCGCGGGAACGCACTACGCTAGTAGGGAATGCACCGCTGCAGCACCGTCATCACTGCCCCTGCACAATTCCAATAAAAGAGGGAACATCATGCTTGTGCACACCACCGCATTGCTTGGCGCCCTGGGCGCCGGGATCCTCGCCAGCGCCAGCCTGCAGGCCGCCGAGCCGCTCAAGGCCGTGGGTGCCGGCGAAGGGCAACTGGACATCGTGGCCTGGCCCGGCTACATCGAGCGCGGCGAGAGCGACAAGGCCTACGACTGGGTCAGCGGTTTCGAGCAGGACACCGGCTGCAAGGTGAGCGTCAAGACTGCCGCCACCTCCGACGAGATGGTCAGCCTGATGACCAAGGGCGGCTACGACCTGGTGACCGCGTCGGGCGATGCCTCGCTGCGCCTGATTGCCGGCAAGCGTGTGCAGGCGATCAACACCGACCTGATCCCCAACTGGAAGCACCTCGACCCGCGCCTGAAGGACGGCCCCTGGTACGTGGTCGACGCCAAGGTCTACGGCACGCCGTACCAGTGGGGGCCGAACGTGCTGCTGTACAACACCGAGGTGTTCAAGCAGGCGCCCACCAGCTGGGGCGTGGTGTTCGAGCCGCAGGACCTGCCGGACGGCAAGCCGAACAAGGGCCGTGTGCAGGCCTATGACGGGCCGATCTACATCGCCGATGCGGCGCTGTACCTGAAGTCGGCCAAGCCGGAACTGGGCATCGACAACCCCTACGAGCTCAACGAAACCCAGTACAAGGCGGTGCTCGACCTGTTGCGCCAGCAACGCCCCCTGATTCACCGCTACTGGCATGACGCAACCGTGCAGATGAGCGACGTCAAGAACGAAGGCGTGGCGGCTTCAAGCTCCTGGGGCTACATGGTCAACGGGCTCAAGGCCGACAAGCAGCCGGTGGCCTCGACCATCCCCAGGGAAGGCGCCACCGGCTGGGCCGATACCACCATGCTGCACGCCGAGGCCAAGCACCCCAATTGCGCCTACAAATGGATGGACTGGTCGCTGCAGCCCAAGGTGCAGGGCGACGTGGCGGCGTGGTTCGGCTCGTTGCCGGTGGTGCCGGCGGCGTGTTCGGGCAGTGAACTGCTGGGGGCCGACGGGTGCAAGACCAACGGTTTCGACCTGTTCGACAAGATCGCGTTCTGGCGCACGCCGCAGGCGCAAGGGGGCAAGTTCGTGCCCTATAGCCGCTGGACCCAGGACTACATCGCGATCATGGGCGGCCGTTAGGGCCTCTTCGCCGTCAAGGCCGGCCCCTGCAGGCGACTCGCACACCTGAAGGGGCCGGCCTTGACGGCAAAGCGAGCGCACCGCCCTCGCAGAACCGTGGAGTACCCCGCATGCCCCCAGCCGTACAGTTCACCCAAGTGTCCCGCCTGTTCGGCGAGGTCAAGGCCGTCGACCGGGTCTGCATCGACATCGAAGACGGCGAGTTCTTCTCCATGCTCGGCCCTTCGGGCTCGGGCAAGACCACCTGCCTGCGCCTGATCGCCGGGTTCGAACAACCCAGCCACGGCTCGATTCGCATCCACGGCGTGGAAGCCGCCGGCCTGCCGCCCTACCAGCGCGACGTCAACACGGTCTTCCAGGACTACGCGCTGTTCCCGCACATGAACGTGCGCGACAACGTGGCCTACGGGCTCAAGGTCAAGGGCGTGGCCAAGGCCCAGCGCCATGCCCGTGCCGAAGAGGCCCTGGGCATGGTGGCCCTGGCCGGCTACGGCGAGCGCAAGCCGGTGCAGTTGTCCGGCGGGCAGCGCCAGCGCGTGGCCCTGGCCCGCGCGCTGGTCAATCGTCCCCGGGTACTGCTGCTGGACGAGCCCCTCGGCGCGCTGGACCTCAAGCTGCGCGAGCAGATGCAGGGCGAGCTGAAGAAGCTCCAGCGCCAGCTGGGCATCACCTTCATTTTCGTCACCCACGACCAGACCGAGGCGCTGTCGATGTCCGACCGCGTGGCGGTGTTCAACCGCGGGCGCATCGAACAGGTCGACACGCCGCGCAACCTCTACATGCAACCGGCCACCCCCTTCGTTGCCGAGTTCGTCGGCACTTCCAACGTGCTGCGCGGCGAGCTGGCCCAACACCTGGTGGCGAGCCCGCAGCCGTTCTCGATCCGCCCGGAACACATTCGCCTGAGCGCGTCGGCCATCCCGGGCGACGTCCTCCAGCTCAGCGGCGTGCTGCACGATATCCAGTACCAGGGCAGCACCACCCGTTACGAACTGCAGCTGGACAACGGCCAGTTGCTGGCGGTGAGCCAGGCCAACAGCCAGTGGCATGCCGACGCCGCCCCCTGGCAGCCCGGCCAGCGCCTGCACGCCCACTGGCCGCGCGAGGCCATGACCGCGCTGCGCGAAACCGTGCTCGACGAGGGCCGCTGAGATGATGCGGCGCCTGGCCACCCTGCTCTACCGTCGCCCCAACCTGTACCTGGCGATGCTGTTGATACCGCCGCTGATCTGGTTCGGCGCGATCTACCTGGGCTCGCTGCTGGCGCTGCTGTGGCAAGGTTTCTACACCTTCGACGACTTCACCATGGCGGTGACGCCCGAGCTGACCCTGGCCAACTTTGCCGCGCTGCTGCAGCCATCCAACTTCGACATCATCCTGCGTACCCTGGGCATGGCGGTGGCGGTGTCGATCGCCAGCGCGGTGCTGGCGTTTCCCATCGCCTACTACATGGCCCGCTACACCCGCGGCAGCACCAAGGCGTTCTTCTACATCGCGGTGATGATGCCGATGTGGGCCAGCTACATCGTCAAGGCCTATGCCTGGACCCTGCTGCTGGCCAAGGGCGGGGTGGCACAGTGGTTCGTCCAGCAGCTGAGCCTGGAGCCACTGCTGCAATGGCTGCTCGGCATTCCCGGGGTGGGCGGCAGCACCCTGTCGACCTCGCACCTGGGGCGCTTTATGGTGTTCGTGTACATCTGGCTGCCGTTCATGATCCTGCCGATCCAGGCCGCGCTGGAGCGCCTGCCGCCCTCGCTGCTGCACGCCTCGGCCGACCTTGGCGCACGGCCGCGCCAGACGTTCGTGCAGGTGACCCTGCCGCTGGCGGTGCCGGGCATCGCCGCCGGCTCCATCTTCACCTTCTCGCTGACCCTGGGCGATTTCATCGTGCCGCAGCTGGTGGGCCCGCCCGGCTACTTCATCGGCAGCATGGTGTACGCCCAGCAAGGCGCCATCGGCAACATGCCGATGGCCGCCGCCTTCACCCTGGTGCCGATCATGCTGATCGCCGTGTACCTGACCCTCGTCAAACGCCTGGGAGCCTTCGATGCACTCTGACAACGCCTCGCCGGGGCTGCGCCTGGCCGCCTGGGGCGGGCTGCTGTTCCTGCACTTTCCGATCCTGATCATCGTGCTGTACGCCTTCAATACCGAAGACGCGGCCTTCAGCTTTCCGCCCCGGGGCCTGACCCTCAAGTGGTTCGGCGTGGCGTTTTCGCGCCCCGACGTGCTCGAGTCGATCAAGCTGTCGCTGCAGGTGGCGTGCCTGGCCACGCTGATCGCCCTGGTGCTTGGCACCCTGGCCGCCGCGGCCCTGTACCGGCGCAGCTTCTTCGGCAAGGAGAGCCTGTCGCTGATGCTGATCCTGCCCATCGCCCTGCCCGGCATCATCACCGGCATCGCCCTGCTGTCGGCGTTCAAGACCCTGGGCATCGAGCCCGGGATCTTCACCATCGTGGTGGGCCACGCCACCTTCTGCGTGGTGATCGTCTACAACAACGTCATCGCGCGTCTGCGGCGCACCTCGCAGAACCAGATCGAGGCGTCGATGGACCTGGGCGCCGACGGCTGGCAGACCTTTCGCTACATCGTGCTGCCCAATCTGGGGTCGGCGCTGCTGGCGGGCGGCATGCTGGCGTTCGCGCTGTCGTTCGACGAAATCATCGTGACCACCTTCACCGCCGGCCACGAACGCACCCTGCCGATCTGGCTGCTCAACCAGCTCAGCCGCCCGCGCGACGTGCCGGTGACCAACGTGGTGGCCATGCTGGTGATGCTGGTGACCATGCTGCCGATCCTGGGCGCCTACTACCTGACCCGTGGCGCCGAGAACGTGACCGGCAGCGACGGCAAATGACCTGAACCAGGAGGATCGAACACCATGCAAACCCGACTGCTGATCAACGGCCAGCTCGTCGCCGGCGAAGGCCCGGCCCACAGCGTGCTCAACCCCGCGCTGGGCAGCGTGCTGGTGGACATCAACGAGGCCAGCGAAGCGCAGGTGGATGCGGCGGTGCGCGCCGCCGACCATGCCTTCGACGGCTGGTCGCAGACCGCACCGAAAGACCGCGCCGCACTGCTGCTCAAGCTGGCCGACCTTATAGACGCCCATGCCGGGGAGCTGGCCAGGCTGGAATCGGACAACTGCGGCAAGCCCTACCCGGCCGCGCTGAACGACGAACTGCCGGCAATCGCCGACGTGTTCCGCTTCTTTGCCGGGGCCAGCCGCTGTCTGGGCGGCTCGGCGGCGGGCGAGTACCTGGCGGGGCACACTTCGATGGTGCGCCGCGACCCGCTGGGTGTGGTGGCGTCCATCGCGCCGTGGAACTACCCGCTGATGATGCTGGCATGGAAGATCGCCCCGGCCCTGGCGGCCGGCAACACCGTGGTGCTCAAGCCTTCGGAACAGACCCCGCTGACCGCCCTGCGCCTGGGCGAACTGGCGGCCGAGCTGTTTCCGGCCGGGGTGCTCAACATCCTGTTCGGCAAGGGCCAGAGCGTAGGTATGCCCCTGGTCACCCACCCCAAGGTGCGCATGGTGTCGTTGACCGGCTCGATCGCCACCGGCAGCCAGATCATCACCGGCACCGCCGACAGCGTGAAACGCCTGCACATGGAACTGGGCGGCAAGGCCCCGGTGATCATCTTCGACGATGCCGACATCGACGCTGCAGTGGAAGGCATTCGCACCTTCGGCTTCTACAATGCCGGGCAGGACTGCACCGCGGCCTGCCGGATCTATGCCCAGGCCGGCATCTACGACACCTTCGTGAACAAGCTCGGCGAGGCGGTGGCCAGCCTCCGGCACGGGTTGCAGGACGACCCGGACACCGAACTCGGGCCGCTGATCAGTGCCGCACACCGCGACCGAGTGGCAGCGCTGGTGGAGCGCGCCGTGGCCCAGCCGCATATTCGCCTGGTCACCGGCGGCAAGGCGGTGGTGGGCGACGGGTTCTTCTTCGAGCCGACGGTGCTGGCCGACGCCCAGCAGGATGACGAGATCGTGCGCCGCGAGGTATTCGGGCCGGTGGTGTCGGTGACCCGCTTCGAAGACGAAGCGCAGGCGCTGGCCTGGGCCAACGATTCGGACTACGGCCTGGCCTCGTCACTGTGGACCGCCGATGTCGGCCGCGCCCACCGGGTGTCCGCTCGGTTGCAGTACGGCTGCACCTGGGTCAACACGCACTTCATGCTGGTCAGCGAAATGCCCCACGGCGGGCAGAAGCTGTCGGGCTACGGCAAGGACATGTCGATGTATGGGCTGGAGGACTACACCTGCGTGCGGCATGTGATGTTCAGGCATTGAGGCCCACGGCGCAGGCAGGCGTTACCTGCGCAGGAGGGCCGCTCGGCGGCCCTTTGGCATAGCCTTCAGTCGCGCAGGTCGGACTCGTGGATCGGCTGGTCGCGGTGGGTCGCACGCTGGTACTGCGCCGGCCATATGGCCTTCTGCCCGCCCAGGTCGTCGTCGGCATGCAGCGGCCAGTACGGGTCGCGCAGCAGCTCGCGGGCCAGCAGGATGATGTCGGCCTGGCCGGTGCGCAGAATGTGCTCGGCCTGGGCCGGCTCGGTGATCATGCCCACCGTGCCGGTGGCGATCCCCGATTCCTTGCGCACCCTCTCGGCAAAGCGTGTCTGATAGCCAGGCCCGGTGGGAATCTCGGCATTCATCGAGGTGCCGCCCGACGACACGTCGATCAGGTCGGCGCCCAGGGCCTTGAGGCGCTTGGCCAGCTCGACGGTTTCATCCGGGTTCCAGCCATCCTCCACCCAGTCGGTGGCCGATACCCGCACGAACAGCGGCAACTCCGACGGCCACACCTCGCGCACCGCCTCGGTCACCTGCAAGGTCAGGCGAATGCGGTTCTCGAACGAGCTGCCGTACTGGTCGCGACGCTGGTTGCTCAATGGCGAGAGAAACTGGTGCAGCAGGTAGCCATGGGCGGCATGCACTTCCACGACCTTGAAGCCGGCCACCAGTGCACGCCGGGCGGCTTCGACAAAGGCCTGGATCACCTCGTGGATCTGCCCTTCGCTCAATTCGGTGGGCGCCGTGTGCTGCGGGTCGAAAGCGATTTTCGACGGCCCCACCGGCACCCAGCCACCGTCCTCGGGCTTGACGCTGCCGTGCTTGCCCAGCCACGGCCGATGCGTGCTGGCCTTGCGCCCGGCGTGCGCCAGCTGGATGCCGGGCACCACGCCCTGGGCTGTGATGAAGCGGGTGATGCGTTGCAGGGGGGCGATCTGTTCGTCGCACCACAGGCCCAGGTCCTGGGCGGTGATGCGGCCCTCGGCCGTGACGGCGGTGGCTTCGGTGAAGATCAACCCGGCACCGCCGACCGCGCGGCTGCCCAGGTGGACCAGGTGCCAGTCGTTGGCCAGGCCGTCGACGCTCGAATACTGGCACATCGGCGAGACCGCAATGCGGTTGGGCAGCGTCAGTTGACGCAGGGTATAGGGCTCAAGCAGCAGGCTCATGGGGCACCTCTCCAGTCTCCGAATGGTGGACCGGACCGAGCGCCTTGGCTTCCCCGCGGCTCAGTGCCGGTCTCTGAGAGACTAGACCAGTTTGCCCACCCAGGGGTTCAGCGCGGCTCGATGTGGGCGATCATCAACTGCACCGTCTCGTTGCCGCGAAACTCGTTGACGTCCAGCTTGTAGGCCAGCTCCACCCAGCGCACGGTGGGGTTGGGCCATACCTCGCGGTCGATGCCGAAGGCGATGCCGTCGAGGGTCACCGAACCGCATTCGCTCTTGAGCACCACCTTCAGGTGACGCTCGCCCACCACCCGCTGCTGCACCAGCTGGAACACGCCATGAAACAGCGGCTCGGGAAAATGCTGCCCCCACGGCCCGGCGTTGCGCAGGGCGCGGGCCAGCTCCAGGTGGAACTCCTCGACCGCCAGGCTGCCGTCGGACAGCAGCCGGCCGGTGAGGTCGTCCTCCTGCAACTGGCGGCGGACTTCTTCGTCGAACGCCTGGGCGAACGCCGGGAAGTTCTCGGCCGGCAGCGACAGCCCCGCCGCCATGGCGTGCCCGCCGAACTTGCTGATCAGCTCCGGGTTGGCCGCCGCCACGGCGTCCAGCGCATCGCGAATGTGAAAGCCCGGCACCGAGCGCGCAGAGCCCTTGAGCATGCCTTCGCCGGCATCGGCAAAGGCGATGGTCGGGCGGTGATAACGTTCTTTCAGACGCGAGGCCAGAATGCCGATCACGCCCTGGTGCCAGTCAGCCTCGTACAGGCACAGGCCGAACGGCATCGACTCCAGCGGCAGGTCCTTGAGCTGGGCCAGCGCCTCGCGCTGCATGCCCTGCTCGATGGACTTGCGGTCCTGGTTCAGTTCGTCCAGCTGCACCGCCATCTCGCGAGCCAGGGTCGGGTCGTCGCTGAGCAGGCATTCGATGCCCAGGCTCATGTCGTCCAGGCGCCCGGCAGCATTGAGCCGCGGGCCCAGGATGAAGCCCAGGTCGGTGGAGGTGATGCGCGCCGCTTCGCGCCGGGCCACCTCGAGAATCGCCTTGAGCCCCGGGCGCGCACGACCGGCACGGATGCGCTCCAGGCCCTGGTGCACGAGGATGCGGTTGTTGGCGTCCAGCGGTACCACGTCGGCCACGCTGCCCAGCGCCACCAGGTCGAGCAGCTCGCCGATGTTCGGCTGCGGGCGGTCGTCGTAGCGGCCCAGGCTGCGCAAGCGCGCACGCAGCGCCATCAATACGTAGAAGATCACCCCGACCCCGGCCAGTGCCTTGCTCGGAAACTCGCAGCCCGGCTGGTTGGGGTTGACGATGGCATCGGCCGCCGGCAGCGCATGGCCCGGCAAGTGGTGGTCGGTGACCAGCACCTTCAGGCCGGCCGCCTTGGCCGCCGCCACGCCTTCGACGCTGGAGATGCCGTTGTCCACGGTGATCAGCAGCTGCGGCGTGCGCTGCAGTGCCACCTCGACGATTTCCGGGGTCAGCCCGTAACCGTATTCGAAACGGTTGGGCACCAGGTAGTCGACGTGCGCGGCGCCCAGCAGGCGCAGGCCCAGCACGCCCACGGTGCTGGCCGTGGCACCGTCGGCGTCGAAGTCGCCGACGATCAGGATGCGCTGGCGCTGGTCCAGTGCCTCCACCAGCAGGTCTACCGCCGCGTCGATACCCTTGAGCTGCTGATAGGGCAGCAGGCGTGCCAGGCTCTTGTCCAGCTCGACGGCGCTCTGTACGCCACGGGCGGCGTACAGGCGGGTCAGCAGGGGCGGCAGGTCGCCAAGAAACGGCAGGGTGGACGGCAGTGAACGCGGTTCGATACGCATGGAGTGATCAAGGCTTCTCTGGTTTGAAAAAGGTCGGCGGGCGGATCAGCCGCGCTCGCCCAGCAGCCATTGCAGCTGGACTTCGTGCTGGCCGCGGTCGTCGGTGACGAACACCGTGCCTTCGCTGATCATCACATCCCACTTGATGGCGCGTGGCATGTCCTTGGCCAGGACTTCCAGCACCTCTTGCGGCACGGCGGCGATGTTGAGGTTCTTCAGGTTCTTGACCGCCGGGATCACCTTGGTTTCCCACACCCGCAGGCTGCCGTAGGCCAGCAGGCTGGTGCGCTCGGTGCGGCGCGAGCACCAGGTCAGGCGGTCGGCATCGGGCTGGCCGACTTCGATCCAGTGCAGCACCCGGTCATCCAGGCTTTTTTCCCACAGCGCCGGCTCGTCGACGTCCGACAGGCCGCGACCGAACGACAGCTGCTCGTTGTACCAGAGGGCATAGGCCAGCAGGCGCACGGCCATGCGCTCTTCGGTTTCCGAAGGGTGGCGGGCGATGGTCTGCTTGACGCTCTCGTACACGCCGCGGTCGAGATCGGTGAGGTTCAGTTCAAACTTGTAGGTGGTGGACGGCTGGGCCATGGACGGGCTTCTGGTAACAGGAAAAGTCGCCCAGTCTAACCGATGCGCTGGCAATCAACGAACCGAACCGTACAATCTGCGGCCAACAGCAGTATCTGCCGCTGCCGCCCTGTGATAAAAACTAGCGCTCTGCCCTGCTGCCACGGAAGCCCCATGTCGTTGCCCACCAAACCGCTTGCCGGCCTCAAAGTCATCGAACTCGGCACCCTGATCGCCGGCCCCTTCGCCTCGCGCATCTGCGCCGAATTCGGCGCCCAGGTGGTCAAGGTCGAATCGCCCGATGGCGGCGACCCGCTGCGCAAATGGCGCAAGCTGTACGAGGGCACCTCGCTGTGGTGGTTCGTGCAGGCGCGCAACAAGCAGTCGCTCACGCTCAACCTCAAGCACCCCGAAGGCCTGGCCATTCTCAAGCAGCTGCTGGGCGAGGCCGACATCCTGATCGAGAATTTCCGCCCCGGCGTGCTGGAAAAGCTCGGCCTGGGCTGGGAGGTACTGCACGCGCTGAACCCGAAGCTGGTGATGGTACGCCTGTCCGGCTTCGGCCAGACCGGGCCGATGAAAGACCAGCCCGGCTTCGGCGCGGTCGGCGAGTCGATGGGCGGGCTGCGCTACATCACAGGTTTCGAGGACCGCCCGCCGGTACGCACCGGCATTTCCATCGGCGACTCGATTGCCGCGCTGTGGGGCGTGATCGGGGCACTGATGGCGCTGCGTCATCGCGAGGTCAACGGGGGCCAGGGCCAGGTGGTCGACGTGGCCCTGTACGAGGCCATCTTCGCGATGATGGAGAGCATGGTGCCGGAGTTCGACGTGTTCGGCTTCATCCGCGAGCGCACCGGCAACATCATGCCGGGCATCACCCCCTCCTCCATCCATACCAGCGCCGATGGCAAGCATGTGCAGATCGGCGCCAATGGCGATGCGATCTTCAAGCGCTTCATGCAGGCCATCGGGCGCGACGACCTGGCCGCCGACCCGGCGCTGGCCAGCAATGACGGGCGCGACCTGCGCCGCGACGAGCTGTATGCAGTGATCGACCGCTGGGCCCGCAGCGTGCCGCTGGACACCCTGATGCAGGTGCTCAACCAGGCCCAGGTGCCGGCCAGCCGCATCTACTCGGCCGAAGACATGTTCAGCGACCCGCAGTTTCTCGCCCGCGAGATGTTCCTCCAGGCCAGGCTGCCCGACGGCAAGCCGTTCAAGATGCCGGGCATCGTGCCCAAGCTGTCGGACACCCCAGGCTCCAGCGAGTGGGTGGGGCCGGCGCTGGGCGAGCACACCGCGCAGTTGCTGGGCGAGCTGGGCTATGACGCGGCGCAGATCGCCCATCTTCGCGAACAGGGCGCGGTCTGAGTCGCGCCATGTGCTGCAACCTGCACGGCGCACTGCTGGCTGTGCTGCTGAGCCTGCTGCCTGCCTCGAGCTGGGCCAAGGAAACCCTCACCTGGCTGTTGCGCGACCTGCCGCCGCTGACCGTGTTCGAGGGCCCCAAAACCGGCCAGGGCGCCATGGACCAGCTGCTGCCGCTGCTCATCGCGCAGATGCCCGAGTACCAGCACAGCATCGTGCGGGTCAACCGCGCGCGCGGCATGCAGATGCTCCAGGAACCCTCCTTCACCTGCGACCCCACGCTGCTGCGAACCCCGGAGCGCGAGCGCTTCGTGAAGTTCTCGATACCGGCGCTGGCTGCGCAGAGCAACATGGTGATTGCCCGCCAGAGTGACCAGGCAAGCCTTGCGCCGTACCTGCACGATGGCGAAATCGACCTGGACGCCCTGCTGGCAAGCAACACGCACAAGCTCGGTGTCGTCGGCCAGCGTAGCTACAGCCCCGCCGTGGACGCGATACTGGCCAACGCCCCGCCCGCCACCATCAGCCGCCATTACGGCAACGATGCGGTGGGCAGCCTGCTGCAGATGCAGCAGCTGGGGCGCCTGAACCTGCTGCTGGCCTACTGGCCGGAAGTGCGCTACATGAACGAAAAGCAGCCGCAGCCCCAGGCCCTGACGTACTTCCCGATCAAGGGCGTGGCGCGCTACCAGCTGACCTACGTGGGTTGCTCCGACACCCCGCTGGGCCGCGAGGCCATCAGCCACCTCGACCAGTTGCTGCGCAACCTGCGCCTGCAGACCCTGGCACCGCTGTATGCACAATGGCTAGAGCCCGACCAGCGCAAGACCTACCTCGATGCGGCGCGCGAGCTGCTGAGCCAGCACTGACCCCGGCACGCGCTTTTACGCAGGCAAAAAGAAACCCCGAGCGGTGGGGAGGCCGTCGGGGTTAAACGAGGGCTGCTTGGAGCCTCGCACGAACAGCCTGGCGGCATCGGAGCAAAATGCCGTTCAACTGTCCTTAAGCTGTCTGAGTACCTGTCTGGACAAAGGTTCCCGTCACGCCGCAACGATTTGCGCGCGGCCCTGGCGGGCATGTTTGAGGGCTGCGATCACGCAGGGTTGCAGGCGTCCTTCGTGGATGCGCAGGTCACGTTGGATACCGTCCACCAGGTCGATGAGCAGGCGCTGGTCATGCAGCTGGCTGGCCTTGACACTGCGCTGCAGCACGGTGTCGCCGGCAGGGTCGACCAGCTGCAGGTCGAAGTCGGCACTGGCATGCCGGGAGGTCAGCGTGACCTGATAGGGCGTCAATGCTTCACTTAGCAACAAGCTGATATTGTCCATCCATTCACCGTTCACGTTGTTGTTGAAGGGGGTCTTTCACTGACCCTCGGCACAGGCTGAAAGTTCTGCCGCGGCGCGCTGCACGTTCATCGAGCATGCCCGGTGCACATGACAGATTCATGCCACGGGCCCGGCCTCCGGGTGTTGCAGCAGCAACGGGTGCAACTGGCTGGGGCTGGCTGGCGCGGGGGTGCTGCCCAGCACCCGCAGGCCCGACAGCTCGATCAGTTCGACAACCCCCTGGAGCACGCTGCGCCTGGCGCCACTGAGGACAATCAGGGCACTGGCGAGGCCGTGCAGCGCCAGGTGCTCGATGAAGCCCATGCCATCGTGCTCGGGCGACAGCGGGTCACAGATGACGATATCCACCGGCCCCCGTCGTTCGAGCACACCGTGCGCCTGGAGGGTCGTTTCAGCCACGCGCACGTCGTAGATGCCCAGGCCATTGAGCATCTGGTGCAGGTTCATCAGCCGATAGGCATGGGGCTCCAGAAGCAGAACCTTGAGTGAGCGCATGGGCGACTCCGGATTGGACGGGCGCCCACTCTAGGAAAGCCCGCGCGGGCGTCCCATAGGAAAAATCCGAAACCAGGGGGCGGCAACGTCCTCGTGTCGCCACGGTATCGACGCGTCGCGTCGGTTCGCCAGCAAGCCAGGTTCCTGCCGTGGCATGGCGGGCCGCGCAACAAAAAGCCCCGGGGCTTGCGCACCGGGGCCTGGTTCAACGCTGCATACCGCTGCCGTCAGAGCGGCTTGCCACGGTTGCCGTGCTGGCTGACGAAGGCCTGCACCGCTTTCAGGTCGTTGGGCAGTACCGTGCATTTCTCCTCGCGGGAGAACAGGTCGGTCAGGTGCGCCGGCAGCTCCAGGGCCTTGCCCACGCCCGCCTTCTCCACCGCCTCGGGGAACTTGACCGGGTGCGCGGTACCCAGCACCACCATCGGCGTGTCCAGGCTGCGACGGCACTCGCGGCCGGCCTTGACGCCAATCGCGGTGTGCGGGTCGAGCACTTCGCCGGTTTGCGCGAACACGTCGGCGATGGTCTCGCAGGTTTGCGCATCATCCACCGCCAGCGAATCGAACAGCTTGCGCGCCTCGGTCCAGCGGTCTTGCTCGACGCTGAAGCCGCCACCCTGCTTGAAGGTGTCCATCAGGCCGGCAATCTCGGCGCCATTGCGACCGTGCAGGTCGAACAGCAGGCGCTCGAAGTTCGACGACACCATGATGTCCATCGACGGCGACAGGGTGGCGTGCAGGGTTTCCTTGACGTACTGGTTGCCGCTCATGAAGCGGTGCAGGATGTCGTTGCGGTTGGTTGCCACGATCAGCTGGCTGATCGGCAGGCCCATGTTGCGCGCTAGGTAACCGGCGAAGATGTCGCCGAAGTTGCCGGTAGGCACCGAGAACGCCACCGAACGCGCCGGGCCACCCAACTGCAGGGCGGCGTGGAAGTAGTACACGATCTGGGCCATGATCCGCGCCCAGTTGATCGAGTTCACGGCCACCAGGCGCGTGCCCTTGAGGAAGCCCTGGTCGGCGAAGCTGGCCTTGACCATCTCCTGGCAGTCGTCGAAGTTGCCTTCGATGGCGATGTTGTGGATGTTCTCGCCGAAGATGGTGGTCATCTGGCGGCGCTGAACTTCCGACACACGCTGGTGCGGGTGCAGGATGAAGATGTCGACGTTGTCGCAACGACGGCAGCCTTCGATGGCAGCCGAACCGGTGTCACCGCTGGTGGCACCGATGATCACCACGCGCTCGCCGCGCTTGGCCAGCACGTGATCGAGCAGGCGGCCGAGCAGTTGCAGGGCGAAGTCCTTGAACGCCAGGGTCGGGCCGTGGAACAGCTCCAGCACCCACTCGTTGCTGTTCAGCTGACGCAGCGGGGCAACCGCGGCGTGGGCGAACTCGCCGTAGGTTTCTTCGAGGATCTTCTTGAAGTCGGCATCGGCAATGGAGCCGGTGACGAACGGGCGCATCACGCGGAAGGCCAGCTCGTGGTACGGCAGGCCGGCCCACGAGGCGATTTCTTCCTGGGTGAAGCGCGGCAGGTTTTCCGGCACGTACAGGCCGCCATCGCTGGCCAGGCCGGCCAGCAGGACATCTTCAAAATTCAGGGCCGGTGCCTTGCCGCGGGTACTGATGTAACGCATGACCTATTCCTCTAACTCAAAGACGGCTCAGTTCAGTTGTTCGACGCGGATGCGCACAACGCTGCCAACCACATCCTGCAGGGCTTCCAGGGCGGTGATCGCGTCGTCCATGCGCTGCTCGAGCACGCTGTGGGTGAGCAGGATCATCGGCACCAGGCCATCGTGCTCCTCGACTTCCTTCTGCATGATCGACTCGATATTGATGCCGCGCTCGGACAGGATGCTCGCCACCTGGGCCAGCACGCCCGGACGATCCTTGGCCTGGATGCGCAGGTAGTAGGCGCTCTCGCAGGCTTCGATCGGCAGGATCGGGTGAGCCGACAGCGAGTCGGGCTGGAAGGCCAGGTGCGGCACGCGGTTTTCCGGGTCGCTGGTCATGGCACGGACCACGTCGACCAGGTCGGCGATCACCGACGAGGCGGTCGGTTCCATGCCGGCGCCGGCGCCGTAGAACAGGGTGGAGCCTGCGGCGTCACCGTTGACCATCACCGCGTTCATCACGCCGTTGACATTGGCGATCAGGCGGTCGGCCGGAATCAGCGTCGGGTGCACGCGCAGCTCGATGCCATTGGCCGTGCTGCGGGCCACGCCCAGGTGCTTGATGCGGTAGCCCAGCGCTTCGGCGTAGTTCACGTCGGCCGTGGTCAGCTGGGTGATACCTTCGGTGTAGGCCTTGTCGAACTGCAGCGGGATACCGAAAGCGATGGACGCCAGGATGGTGAGCTTGTGCGCGGCGTCGATGCCCTCGACGTCGAACGTCGGGTCGGCCTCGGCATAGCCCAGCGCCTGGGCTTCGGCCAGCACGTCGGGGAAGGTGCGACCCTTCTCGCGCATTTCGGTGAGGATGAAGTTGCCGGTGCCGTTGATGATACCGGCCACCCAGTTGATGCGGTTGGCCGACAGGCCTTCGCGGATCGCCTTGATCACCGGGATGCCGCCGGCCACGGCCGCTTCGAAGGCGACGATGACGCCCTTCTCGCGCGCCCTGGCGAAGATTTCGTTGCCGTGCACGGCAATCAGCGCCTTGTTGGCGGTGACCACGTGCTTGCCGTTCTCGATGGCCTTGAGCACCAGCTCGCGGGCAATGGTGTAGCCGCCAATCAGTTCAATGACGATATCGATCTCGGGGTTGCTCGCGACCTCGAACACATCAGCGGTAATGGGGGTACCGGTAATCTGGCAGTTCGGGTTTGGCGTACGCATGGCGATTTGTGCCACTTCGATTCCACGCCCGGCGCGGCGGGCAATCTCCTCGGCGTTACGCTGAAGTACATTGAAGGTACCGCCACCGACGGTCCCCAACCCACAGATGCCTACTTTGACCGGTTTCACTGTGAACTCCCCATTGAACGACCGGCCATGCGCCGGTCGAAAAAACAGCCGTCTCCCCATGGTGACGGCTCACTGATTGAATTACTTGCTTGCGGTCAATGCCAGCTTGGCCACTTGCGGGGCCGGCTGATAACCCGGGATCACCTGACCGTCCTCGAGCACGATGGCCGGCGTGCCATTGACGCCGATCGACTGCCCCATCTGGAACTGCTTGCTGACCGGGTTCTCGCACTTGGCGGCCTTGATTTCCTTGCCGTCGACCATCTTGTCCATGGCCGCCTTGCGGTCGGTGGAACACCATACCGCCTGCAGCTGCTGGTCACCCGACGAGCCCAGGCCCTGACGCGGGAAGGCCACGTAGCGCACCTCGATGCCGCGCTTGTTCAGCTCGGGCACTTCGGCATGCAGCTTGTGGCAGTACGGGCAGGTGGTGTCGGTGAACACGGTGATGTGCGACTTGGTTTCGCCCTTGGCAGGGTAAACCACCATTTCGGAAGCCGGAATCGCATTGATGGTCTTGGCGATGGCCACGCGCTCGGCCTTTTCGGTCAGGTTGACCGGCTTGCCGTCCTGGATCTGGAACAGATAGCCCTGTACCAGGAACTGGCCGTCGGCGCTGGCGTACAGCACACGGCCGCCCTTGAGCTTGACCTCGTACAGGCCGTTTACCGGGCTGGCAGCGATGCTGTCGACCGGTATTTCCGACTCCAGCGACTGCAGCGACTTGCGAATCGCCTGCTCGGCATCGTTGGCCGCAGCCACGGCGAAGGAACTGGCCAGCGCCAGGGCGGCGGCGGCTAAAATCTGGGTCACGCGCATGAAAACTCCTGAAGGCGGACAGGGGGCCGAAAGCGGAACAGGCGTACCGAAAAACGGCCGCGATCCAGGGCCCGGGTGTAAACCGCGAAAGCGTACCACATTCGCCGCCCTGCATTGACTGCTGGCGACGCATGCAATGTGCGATCAGCGCTCAGCCGCGCGGGTGATGACGGGCATGCAGTTCCTGCAGGCGGGCGCGGGCCACATGGGTGTAGATCTGGGTGGTCGACAGGTCGCTGTGGCCCAGCAGCATCTGCACCACGCGCAGGTCGGCGCCGTGGTTGAGCAGGTGGGTGGCGAAGGCATGGCGCAGGGTGTGCGGCGACAGCGCCTTGCCGATCCCGGCCACCTGGGCCTGGTGCTTGATGCGGTGCCAGAAGGTCTGGCGGGTCATCTGCTCGCCACGCTGGCTGGGGAACAGGACATCGCTGGGGCGGCCGTTGAGCAGTTCGACGCGGCCGTCGCGCAGGTAACGTTCTACCCACACCACCGCCTCCTCCCCCATCGGCACCAGGCGCTCCTTGCTGCCCTTGCCCATCACCCGCAGCACGCCCTGGCGCAGGTTGACCTGATCGAGGGTCAGGCTCACCAGCTCGGTGACGCGCAGCCCGCAGGCATACAGCACCTCGAGCATGGCGCGGTCGCGCTGGCCGATGGCCTCGCCAAGGTCGGGAGCCTTCAACAGGGCCTCCACATCGGCCTCGGACAGGGACTTGGGCAACGGCTTGCCCAGTTGCGGCATGTCGACCTGCAGGGTCGGGTCGAGGGCGATCAGCTTCTCGCGCAGCAGGTAGCGATAGAAGCCACGCGCGCCCGACAGGAACCGCGCCGTGGAACGGGGCTTGTAGCCCTGGTCGAGGCGCCATGCCAAGTGGTCCAGGATCAGCTCGCGACCAGCATCGGGCAACACCATGCCACGTTCCTGAAGCCAGCCGTTGAACAGGGCCAGGTCGCTGCGGTAGGACGCTCGGGTGTTGTCGGAAAGCCCCTTCTCCAGCCACAGGGCGTCGAGGAACTGGTCGATCAGCGGGTGGTCGATGGCGGGCATGAAGACTCGGTGGTAGGCCGTAAAAATACCGCTAGTCTTCCATAACACCGCCGGCATAGGGAGCCCGAATGAACGAACAAGAGATATTGCTGGCATTCGGCGGGATCGGTGTCGCGGCCCTGGGCTGCCAGTGGCTGGCCTGGCGGCTGAAGCTGCCGGCGATCCTGTTCCTGCTGCTCAGCGGAATAATGGCCGGGCCGATCCTGGGTTGGCTCGACCCGCAGGAAATGTTCGGCCCGCTGCTGATGCCGCTGGTGTCGCTGGCGGTGGCGCTGATCCTGTTCGAGGGCAGCCTGACCCTGCACCTGTCGCAATGGCGCGAGATCGGCACGGTGGTGCGGCGCATGGTGACCCTCGGCGCGCTGTCCACCTGGGTGGTGATCAGCGCGGCCACCCACTGGCTGCTGGGGTTCGACTGGCTGCTGGCGATCCTGTTCGGCACCCTGACCCTGGTCACCGGGCCGACCGTGATCGTGCCGATGCTGCGGGTGGTACGGCCCAAGGCGGCGGTGGCCAACATCCTGCGCTGGGAAGGCATCGTCATCGACCCGATCGGCGCCCTGCTGGCGGTGGTGGTGTACAGCTTCATCATTGCCAGCGCCGCTGGCGACGGCCTGAGCCAGAGCCTGCTGACGTTCGCCGGGGTGATCCTGTGCGGCAGCGCCTTCGGCGTGGCCGGTGGCTGGCTGCTGGGCCAGGTGATCCGCCATCAATGGCTGCCCGAGTACCTGCACAACCTGGCCTCGCTGGCAGCGGTGCTGGGGATCTTCATCGCCTCCAACCAGGTGATGCACGAGTCGGGGCTGCTGGCGGTGACCCTGATGGGCATGTGGCTGGCCAACATGAAGGGCGTGGATGTGCGCCAGATCCTGCACTTCAAGGAGAACCTCAGCGTGCTGCTGATCTCCGGCCTGTTCATTCTGCTGGCGGCGCGCCTGGACCTGAATGCCCTGCTCGGCCTGGGCCCTGCGGTGCTGGCCCTGCTGCTGGTGATCCAGCTGATTGCGCGGCCGCTGAACGTGGCGCTGTCGACCTGGGGCTCGCAGCTCAACTGGCGCGAGCGTGCGCTGCTGGCCTGGATCGCCCCGCGCGGCATCGTGGCCGCGGCAGTGTCGGCGATTTTCGCGATACGCCTGGACGAGGCCGGGCACGCGGGGGCCTTGCTGCTGGTGCCACTGACGTTCGCGGTGATCATCGGTACGGTGGTGCTGCAAAGCGCCACGGCGCGGCCGCTGGCGCGCCTGCTCAAGGTGGCCGAGCCTGCCCCCAGCGGGTTTCTGATCGTGGGCGCCAACGCGCCGGCCAGGGCCCTGGGCACGGCCTTGCAACAACTGGGCAGCCGGGTGCTGCTGGCCGATTCGAGCTGGGAGAACATTCGCGCGGCGCGCATGGAGGGGTTGCCGACCTATTTCGGTCACCCGGCCTCGCAGCATGCCGATGCGCACCTGGACCTTGTAGGCCTGGGGCACCTGCTGGGGCTGTCACCGGCGGGCGAGCTCAACACCCTGGCATGCACGCGCTTTCGACATGATTTCGGGCATCAGCGCCTGTTCGTGCTGGCCAGCGGGCTGGAGCGCCAGCGCAGCGACAAGCACCGCGCCAGTGACGAACATCGCGGGCGCCTGTTTGGCAGCCAGGCGTTGACCTATGTGCAACTGGCCAACCTGTTCAACCAGGGCGCCGAGCTGTACACCACGCACCTGACCGAGGCGTTTGGCTGGGCGGACTACCAGGCGTTGCATGGCGATCGCGCGACCTTGCTGTTTGCCCGCGATGCCAGTGGCTGGGTGTATGTGGTAGGGCCGGATACGGCGTTGAAACCGGGGCCTGGGTGGACGCTGGTGGCGCTGGTCCAGCCGCAGGCAGGTTGATCGCGCGGGCTTGCTGGCCGTTCAGAAGCCGGGCAACACCGGCACCGGCCGCTTGTCTTCGTCGATGGCGACGAAGCTGAACAACCCGTGAATCGCCTTCTCGCGACTGTCGCAGCTCATGCTTTCGACAAACACCTCCACCTCGACCTTCAGGCTGGTAGTACCCACCTTCACCACCGTCCCCACCAGTTCCACGATCGAGCCGGCGGCAATCGGATGCTTGAAGTCGATGCGGTCGGTCGACACCGTCACCAGCGGCAAGCGGCAGAAGCGCGTGGCGGCAATGAACGACACCTCGTCCATCCACGCCAGCGCGGTGCCGCCGAACAGGGTGTTGTGATGGTTGGTGGTCGAGGGGAACACCGCCTTGGTCACGCGGGTCACCGACAACTGGGTACGGCGCTGGATCTCTTGCTCTCTACTGTTCATGACATCTCTGAAACACGAATGACGGACAACAAAAAAGCAGCCCGAAGGCTGCTTTCTTTTCGCATGGCGGTCCCGTGCCCGCCGGTCAAACTAGCCTCAGGCCAGTTTTTCCTTGATGCGAGCGGCTTTGCCGGACAGGTCGCGCAGGTAGTACAGCTTGGCTTTACGCACGTCACCACGACGTTTCACGGCCAGGCTGTCGATCTGCGGGCTGTAGGTCTGGAAAGTACGCTCTACGCCAACACCGTTGGAGATTTTACGAACAGTGAAAGCACTGTTCACACCACGGTTACGCTTGGCGATAACAACACCTTCGAACGCCTGCAGACGCGAACGGTCGCCTTCCTTCACTTTCACCTGAACGACAACAGTGTCGCCTGGGGCAAAGGTCGGGATCTCTTTGGTCATCTGCTCGGCTTCGAGTTGCAGAATGATTTTGTTGGTCATGCTGTGCTCCTAAGATAGGTCGTCAGACCCACCATCGATACGTTAACTATCGTCCCGCTCTCGGAGATACTCCTCGAGCAGCTTCTTCTCTTCTCCAGAAAGTGAGCGACTTTCCAGAAGATCGACGCGTCGTTCATAGGTCCGCCCAAGGGACTGCTGTAAACGCCAGCGCCGGATGTGTGCATGGTTGCCACTGAGCAACACGTCGGGAACACGCTGATCCGCATACACCTCCGGTCGGGTGTAGTGCGGGCAATCGAGCAGACCATCAGTGAAGGAGTCTTCCTCCGCCGAGTCCGCATGCCCTAAAGCTCCGGGCAGCAGCCGCGTAACCGCATCGATCAGGACCATCGCCGGCAGCTCGCCGCCAGACAGTACATAGTCGCCAATCGACCACTCTTCATCGACATGAGCCTGAATGAACCGCTCGTCAATGCCTTCATAACGACCTGCGATGAGAATCAACGACTCTGCATTCGCCAGTTCGCGTACCGCCGACTGATTCAGCTGACGGCCTTGTGGCGACAGGTAGATCACCTTCGCCGCTTCCCCTGCCTGCTGCCTGGCCTGAACCAGCGCATCTTCCAGGGGCTTGATCTTCATCACCATGCCCGGACCACCGCCAAACGGCCGATCATCCACGGTGTGGTGGCGATCTGTGGTGTAGTCCCGCGGATTGTGGCAGGTCAGTTGCAACAACCCCTGCTTCACCGCGCGGCTGGTAATGCCGTACTCACTGATGGCCGAGAACATCTCGGGGAACAACGTAATGACTTCGACACGAAGGCTCGCCATCGTCTAGAAGTCCGCGTCCCATTCCACCCTCATTTCGCCTGCAGCCAGGTCGACCTTCAACACGCACTGCCCGGTATAGGGCAACAGGCGTTCACGATCATCCAGGCTGCCCACGCAGGGCTTGACCACCATTACATCGTTCGCGCCGGTCTCCAACAGGTGATCAACCGTGCCGAACAGCTGTTCGTCCTGGTTGATGACTTTCAGACCTACCAACTGGTACCAGTAGTACTCGTCTTCGGTCAGGTCGGGCAAAAGGCTACGCGAGATGCAAATCTCGTAACCGCTCAGAAGACGGGCTTCATCGCGATCGTCGAGGCCTTTGAGCTTGGCAACCAGATCCTTTTGAGTGGATCGGCCGCTGACCAGCTCGACCTGCTTGACCACACCTTCGCGCCGGAGCGTCCAGTTGCGGTAATCCAACAGGTTTTCAATCGGATCGGTAAAGGAAAAGACCTTCACCTCGCCGCGAACGCCGTGAACCGAAAAAATCTTGCCAACAACGATCAGGTCATCAGCTTTTTCTGGCGTCGCGCTCATACTATTCAGGCAGCAGCCTTAGCAGCATCTTTCAGCAGTTTTGCAACGCGCTCGGATGGCTGTGCGCCAACGCTCAGCCAGTGAGCAACGCGATCCTGCTTAACGGACAGGCGAACTTCCTGGCCACGAGCGATAGGGTTGAAGAAACCAACCTGCTCGATGTGCGAACCGGTAACCGGGTTACGCGAGTCGGTCACGGTCAGGGTGTAGAATGGGCGCTTTTTGGAGCCGCCACGGGCAAGACGGATGGTTAGCATAGAACATCGTTCCTGTAGTCGGTGCTGCAAATCATAATGCACAGCGGGCACACGGGTGCCCGAAAGGCCGCATATTCTCAAGGAATACACGGACTTTTGCAAATGCCTTTTAACGGCGAGCGACAAGCCGCCGTGCTGATCTGCGAATGAGCCGCTTCTGTATATAGAAGGCGGCACGGGTCCCGCCAGCGGCGGGGTTCCGGTCGGTGCCCCACGGGAGGCACCGGCCTGAATGTGGTTACAGCTTGGGCATGCCGCCGCCAGGCAGCATGCCGCCAAGGCCGCGCATCATCTTCGACATGCCGCCCTTGGTGGAAAACTTCTTCATCATCTTCTGCATCTGCTTGTGCTGCTTGATCAAGCGGCCGATGTCCTGCACCTGGGTGCCCGAGCCCATGGCGATGCGGCGCTTGCGCGAACCGCTGATCAGCTCGGGGTCGCGGCGCTCGGCCGGGGTCATGGAGTTGATGATCGCCTCCATCTGCTTGAACTGCTTCTCTGCCGCGCCCTGGGCATTGCCCATCTGCGACAGGTTGACGCCGCCGATGCTCGGCATCTTGTCCATCAGGCCGCTCAGGCCGCCCATGTTCTTCATCTGCTGCAGCTGGTCGCGGAAGTCCTCGAGATCGAAGCCCTTGCCCTTCTTCAGCTTCTTGGCCAGCTTGTCGGCCTTTTCCTTGTCCAGGGTCTGCTCGGCCTGCTCGATCAGGCTGAGCACGTCGCCCATGCCCAGGATCCGCGAGGCAATGCGGTCCGGGTGGAACGGTTCGAGCGCTTCGCTCTTCTCGCCCATGCCGATGAACTTGATCGGCTTGCCGGTGATCGCGCGTACCGACAGCGCGGCACCGCCACGGGCATCACCGTCGACCTTGGTCAGGATCACGCCGGTCAGCGGCAGCGCCTCGCCAAACGCCTTGGCGGTGTTGGCGGCGTCCTGGCCGGTCATGGCATCGACCACGAACAGGGTCTCGATCGGCTTGACCGCAGCGTGCAGCTGCTTGATCTCGCCCATCATCTCGGCATCGATGTGCAGACGCCCGGCGGTGTCGACGATGACCACGTCGATGAACTTGAGCTTGGCTTCGCGAATCGCCGCCTCGGCGATGGCCACCGGCTTCTGGGTGATGTCCGACGGGAAGAAGGTCACGCCGATGTCGTTGGCCAGGGTTTCGAGCTGCTTGATGGCCGCCGGACGGTACACGTCGGCCGACACCACCATCACGCTCTTCTTCTTGCGCTCCTTGAGAAAGCGCGCCAGCTTGCCGGCGGTGGTGGTCTTGCCCGCACCCTGCAGGCCGGCCATCAGCACCACGGCAGGCGGCGCGCTGTTGAGCGCGAGGTCTTCGTTGGCCGCGCCCATCAGCTCTTCGAGTTCGGCCTGGACGATCTTCACGAACGCCTGGCCAGGCGTCAGGCTGCGCGACACCTCGGTGCCGACCGCGCGTTCCTTGACCTTGTTGACGAAATCCTTGACCACCGGCAGGGCGACGTCGGCCTCGAGCAACGCCATGCGCACTTCGCGCAGGGTGTCTTTAATATTGTCCTCGGTGAGCTTGGCTTTACCGGTGACATGGCGCAGCGTCTGTGACAGACGGTCGGTCAGGTTTTCAAACATGGGGATCCTTTCAGGCTCTGTAGAACCGAGGTTTATCAGCTGCCCCTGGCGCATTCGGCCAGCCTTGGGCAAGGGCAGGCCGGCGATTATAGCGAAGACTCGCGCACGCGCACACCATGGCGTCGGCCACCAGTCTTCCTTGGCAGGCGCGTTGTATGCCAAACTCAGGGCCTTTCGGGCTTGCCTAACAGGACTTATGCTCCCCTTGTCACCCAGCTTGCTACCCAATCTGATCGCCGCCTGCCTGTACGCCGCCGCGATTTTCTATCAAGGCACCCGCCTGGCCCGAGGCACCAAGGCCGACAAGCGGCTGCTCGGAATGCTCGGCGCCTTCGCCGTGGTCGCTCAGGGCACCGCGTTGTGCTGGCAGCTGCTCACGCCGCTGGGCCTGAGCCTGGACTTCTTCAGCGCCGCCAGCCTGATCGCCACCGCAGTGATTGCCCTGACCCTGGTCGCCACCCTGCGCATCCCGGTGGAGAACCTGTTGCTGCTGCTGTTCCCGCTGGGCCTGCTGACCGCGCTGATGGCGCAGTTCGCGCCCTCGGGCACGGTGCCGCTGGTCAACGAGGAGCCCGGCATCCTGGCGCATATCCTGCTGTCGATCCTGGCCTACGGGCTGTTCACCATCGCGGTGTTCCAGGCCTTGCTGCTGCTGGTGCAGGATTACCAGCTCAAGCACAAGCACCCCTCGGGCCTGATCCGCAACTTCCCGCCGCTGCAGACCATGGAGAGCCTGCTGTTCGGCTTCCTGTGGGCCGGCTGGGCGCTGCTGTCGCTGTCGCTGATCTCCGGCTGGCTGTTCCTGGACAACCTGTTCGCCCAGCACCTGGTGCACAAGACCCTGCTCGCCTGCGTGGCCTGGATCGTCTTCGGCGTCCTGCTGTGGGGCCGCACCCGCCTGGGCTGGCGCGGTCACAAGGCGATCCGCTGGACCCTGGCCGGTTTCTGCCTGCTGATGCTGGCGTATTTCGGCAGCAAGCTGGTACGCGAATTCATTCTGCATATCTGACAGGCGACCTATGAACACTCTGCCGTTAGGCCCACAGGTCGCGGTACTGGCACTGACCCTGGTGTGGTCGGCGCTGTTCAGCGCAGTGGATGCCGCCCAGCAGCAACAGGGCGGCACCCGCCGCAATGGCCCCAGAAGCGAACGTGCACTGATGCTGGGCGCCACCCTGGGCAAGCTGCTGGTGTTCGCCCTGGCCTCGCTGCTGGGCTTTGCCCATGCCGGCGAGCGCGGCTTCTGGCTGGCCTGCGCGGCAGCGGCACTGGCCGTGCTGGTGCTCACCGACTACCTCCCCCGCCAGCTGGCCCGACGCTACCCCGACGCCCTGCTGGGCCTGGGCGAGAGCCTGCTCAAGGTGCCGCTCATGCTGCTGCAGCCACTGGCCTGGCTGCTCGATGGCGTTGCACGCCTGTTGCTGCGCCCCTTCGCGGGCAAGGTCACGGCCGTCACCCAGCATGACAATCGCCACGACACCCCCGGCGCCTCCGGTGCGCCGGACGAGGAACATGCCCAGCACAGGAGCGACCTGCTCGGCAGCCTTCAGGCGCTGGACAAGGTGACGGTCAACGACATCCTGGTGCCGCGCAACGATGTCGACGGGATCAACCTCGACGAGCCGATCGAAAAGATCATCGAGCAACTGATCGTCAGCCGTCACACCCGCCTGCCGGTGTTCCACAGTGATATCAACCAGGTCGAGGCGATCCTCAACACGCGCCAGATCAGCCACCTGCTGCCCAAGGCCGAGCTGACCCTGGCCAACCTGCTGGCGGCGTGCTACGAGCCATACTTCGTGCCCGAAAGCACCCCGCTGCAGCTGCAGCTGCTGAACTTTCACAAACAGCAGCGGCGCCTGGGCGTGGTGGTGGACGAATATGGCGAAGTGCAGGGCATCGTCACCCTGGAAGACATTCTTGAAGAGATCGTGGGCGAGTTCGAGGAAGAGCACAGCCTGGACAACCCGCACATTCACCCGCAGCCCGATGGGCGCTACGTGATCGAGGGCAACATTTCGATCCGCGAGCTCAACCGCAGCTTGGGCTGGCACCTGCCCAGCGACGGCCCGAAAACCCTGAACGGCCTGGTGACCGAGGCGCTGGAAAGCATTCCTGCCAGCGCGGTGTGCCTGAAAATGGGCCGTTATCGCATGGAAATCCTCGAAACCGAGGACAATTGCGCCAGCCGCATACTGGTCTGGACCGTTTCCCGCTAGCTATACTCGAGCCCGCCGGCGCTTGCCCGCGGCAGGTGCCGGAGCCTTCGCAGCACTCGACAGGGAAACGTTCATGACGACCAGCAGCACCTATAACAACAACGATGAAACCGCAGCGCCCCCAGTCAACTCGCCCGCCCGGGTAGCCACGGCCAGCTTCATCGGCACCGCCATCGAGTTCTACGACTTCTACGTATACGCCACGGCAGCGGCCCTGGTGATCGGCCCGGTGTTCTTCCCGCAGACCTCGGGCACCGCGCAGATGCTCTCGGCCTTCCTCACCTTCGGCATCGCGTTTCTGGCGCGCCCGCTGGGTTCGGCGCTGTTCGGCCATTTTGGCGACCGCATCGGCCGCAAGTCGACGCTGGTGGCCTCGCTGCTGCTGATGGGCATCTGCACCACGCTGATCGGCGTGCTGCCGGGTTACGACAGCATTGGCGCCTGGGCGCCGATCCTGCTGTGCCTGCTGCGCTTCGGCCAGGGCCTGGGGCTGGGCGGCGAATGGGGCGGTGCAGCGCTGCTGGCCACCGAGAACGCGCCCAAGGGCAAGCGGGCGTGGTTCGGCATGTTCCCGCAGCTGGGCCCTTCGATCGGCTTTCTGGCGGCCAACGGCCTGTTCCTGACCCTGGCCATGACCCTTTCCGACGAGCAGTTCCGCAGCTGGGGCTGGCGCATTCCGTTCCTGCTCAGCGCCGCGCTGGTGATCGTGGGGCTGTATGTGCGGCTCAAGCTCGAGGAGTCGCCGGTGTTCGCCAAGGCCGTGGCGCGCCACGAGCGGGTGAAGATGCCGGTGGTCGAGCTGTTCGCACAGTACTGGGCGCCGACCCTGCTGGGCGCGGCGGCGATGGTGGTGTGCTACGCGCTGTTCTACATCTCGACGGTGTTCTCGCTGAGCTACGGGGTATCGACCCTTGGCTACAGCCGCGAGACCTTTCTGGCACTGCTGTGCTTTGCGGTGGTGTTCATGGCCCTGGCCACGCCGCTGTCGGCCTGGCTGAGCGACCGATACGGACGCAAGCCGGTGCTGATCGTGGGTGGGGTGCTGGCCATCCTGTCGGGGTTCACCATGGAGCCACTGCTGACGTCGGGGTCGACCGCAGGCGTGGCGCTGTTTCTGGCCATCGAACTGTTTCTGATGGGGGTGACGTTCGCGCCGATGGGGGCGCTGCTGCCTGAGCTGTTCCCCACGCACGTGCGCTATACCGGGGCCTCGGCGGCGTACAACCTGGGCGGGATCGTCGGGGCCTCGGCGGCGCCGTTCTTTGCACAGAAGCTGGTGGCCATGGGCGGCTTGAGCTGGGTGGGCGGGTATGTGTCGGCGGCGGCAGTACTGAGCCTGATTGCAGTGCTGTGCCTGAAAGAGACCCGGCATACGGAGCTCTGAAGACAGGCTGCTGCGCAGCTATCGCGGGTCAGGCCAGCTCCCACAGGCATCATCACTGTCCCTGTGGGAGCGGGCCTGACCCGCGATGACGTACTAAAGCCTTACAGCTCTACGCTGACTGCCTGCGAAGCCCGGGTCGCCTTGGCCCGCGCGGCTTCGATCGACTCGTCACGCGCCAGGCACACGCCCATGCGCCGCTGGCCATTCACTTCTGGCTTGCCGAACAGGCGCAGCGCCGTGTCCGGCTCGCTCAGCGCCGCGCCGAGGTTGGCGAAGGCGGTCTGCTGCGAAGTGCCTTCCACCAGAATCACTGCCGAAGCCGACGGCCCGAACTGGCGAATCAGCGGAATCGGCAGGCCCAGGATCGCCCGCGCATGCAGCGCGAACTGCGAAAGGTCCTGGGAAATCAGGGTCACCAGGCCAGTGTCGTGCGGGCGCGGCGAAACTTCGCTGAACCACACCTGGTCGCCCTTGACGAACAGCTCCACGCCGAACATGCCGCGACCACCCAGGGCCTCGGTCACCGCACGCGCCACGCGCTCGGACTCGGCCAGCGCCTTGGGGCTCATCGCCTGCGGCTGCCACGACTCCTGATAATCGCCCTTCTCCTGGCGATGCCCGACCGGCGCGCAGAAGGTGGTGCCGCCCACATGGCGCACGGTGAGCAGGGTGATCTCGTACTCGAAGTCGATGAAGCCCTCGATGATGACCCGGCCCTTGCCGGCACGCCCGCCTTCCTGGGCATAGTCCCACGCGGCCTGCACGTCATCGACGCCCTTGAGCAGGCTCTGGCCCTTGCCCGACGAGCTCATCACCGGCTTGACCACACACGGGAAGCCGAGGTCTTCGACGGCCTTGCGGTAGTCTTCGAAGGTGTCGGCAAAGTGGTACGGCGAGGTTGGCAGGTCCAGCTCCTCGGCGGCCAGGCGGCGGATGCCCTCGCGGTTCATGGTCAGCTGCGCGGCGCGTGCGGTCGGCACCACGGTAAAGCCTTCGGCTTCCAGCTCAACCAGGGTGGCGGTGGCGATGGCTTCGATTTCCGGCACGATGTAGTGCGGCTGCTCGGCCTCGATCACCGCGCGCAGGGCGGCGCCATCGAGCATGTTGATCACGTGGCTGCGGTGCGCCACCTGCATGGCCGGGGCATCGGCGTAACGGTCCACGGCAATCACTTCAACGCCCAGGCGTTGCAGCTCGATCACCACTTCCTTGCCCAGTTCGCCACAGCCACACAGCAGTACTCGGGTCGCGGTCGGCGACAAGGGGGTTCCGATACGGGTCATCTCAGGTCCTCAGAGGGAAGGAATCCAGGGCCGCCCCAGCACGGTGCAACCCGGTGAAAAGAAGCGCCATTTTACATGGCGCAGGCGTTCTTGCGTGCGCGCCAGGCCATCGCCAGCCACACCACCGTCACCCCGGCGAACTTGGAGCCCAGCGCTGTACCGACCACGGCCGGGGTCAGTGCGCCGATCATGCCGAAGAAGATGAAGGTGTCCAGCGGGATGCTCAGCGCCGAGCTGAGCCACAGGCGGTCACGCAACGGGCGCTTGGTGATGCTGAACACCAGCCAGTCGATCAGCTCCGATACCGCGAACGCGGTGGCGCTGGCCAGGGCAATGGCAGGCTCGGAGGTGATATAGGACAGCACCAGGGCGCCAAGCATGGCCAGCAGGGCGCCGTGGCCGAAGCGGGTCTGCACCATGTCGCGCAGGATGAACACCAGCCCGCCCCAGGCGGACCAGATGACGTCCAGGTGCGGGGCACTGGAGAACGCGTAGTTGATCAGCACCACGCTGGCGATATAAGCAATCAGAAAGAACATAGAAACACCGGTTGGCAAGCCGTACAGGGTACTTGAGTGCCCCCGCACGGCCAAGCCCGGGATCAGCCGGCGGCCTTGCCCACCGTCATCACCAGCCCCGCCGCCACGGCGCGCTCATGGCACAGCACCAGCACCTGGCGCCGTTCGTCGTTGGCCATGCGGCCCCAGCGCGTGATCTCGCTGGCGGTGCGCTGGCAGCCGGTGCAGATATCCTGCTCGTCCAGCGCGCAGATGTGCACGCAAGGCGAGGCCACCGGTCGTTCAGGGCTGCTCATCAGTCCTCCTGGGGTACAAGGTCACGGGCATAGCGCTGGGCGTTGTGCACATAGTGGGCAGCACTGGCCTCGAGCAGTTGCTGCTGCGCCGGGGTCAGTTCGCGCACCACCTTGCCCGGCGAGCCGACCACCAGCGACCCATCGGGAATCTCGCGCCCCTCGGGCACCAGCGCATTGGCGCCGATGATGCAGTGCTTGCCGATGCGCGCACCATTGAGGATCACCGCGCCGATGCCCACCAGGCTGTAGTCGCCGACCGTGCAGCCATGCAGCATGGCGTTGTGGCCGACCGTCACGCCCTTGCCCAGGGTCAGTGGCCAGCCCATGTCGGTGTGCATCACCGTACCGTCCTGCACATTGCTGTTCTCGCCGATGTCGATCAGCTCGTTGTCGCCGCGCAGCACCGCGCCGAACCAGACGTTGGCCCCCGCCTGCAGGCGTACCTTGCCGATCAGCGTGGCGGTGGGCGCTACCCAGCTCTGTGGGTGGGTTTCGACGCGCAGGTCGCCCAGACGGTATTTCATGCGTGGTTCCTCACGGTGGGAAGGCGGCGGGTGGGCCCGCTCATCTTGTAGGGGTGCGCTCAGGCGGATGGTGCAGGCTGATGCGCGCATCGTAAAGCAGGTTGACCAGCTCGACGATCATGATCGCCGACAGGCCCCAGATCTTGTACTCGCCGAAACGGTAGCTGGGCACGTACCAGCTGCGGCCCTGGTAGTCGATGCGGTGGGTATGGTCGCGCGGGTCCTGGCGGAAGAACTCCAGCGGCACGCTGAACACCGCGGCAATCTCGGCATCGTTGGCGCGGTACTCGACATAGTCGGGAATCAGCCCGACAAACGGCGTGACCTTCAGCCCGTGCAACGAAACCAGCGGACTCAGCGGGCCGATGACTTCGACCAGCCCGGGCGGCAGGCCGATTTCCTCCTCGGCCTCGCGCAGCGCGGTGAACACCAGGTCCGGATCTTCGGGGTCTCGCCGCCCGCCGGGGAAGGCCACTTCGCCGCCATGGGTCGAGAGCCCCTTGGCGCGCAGGGTCAGCACCAGTTCGGGCGACTCGCTGCGGGTGATGGGCAATAACACGGCAGCCTCGGGGAACCGACGATCGGTCTCCAGGGTGCCCGGCGTGTGACTGCTCATTCGGCGAAGTAACTCGTCCAGCATGGTCTCTCTCGTTCTGTCGGGTCTCTGCATGATGCACCAAAGGCGCAGCCCGCCCAAGCCCCCGCGACAATCGCGCTTGCGGGCCTGCGCGCACTGGCGCGAAGATAGGCGCAGCCACCAGGAAGATAAGCATGAATTACTGCAGTGCGTGCGGCAAACCGGTCACTCATCGCATCCCCGACGGCGACAACCGCCTGCGTCATGTCTGCGATCATTGCCATACCATCCATTACCAGAACCCCAACATCGTCGCCGGCGTGCTGCCCAGCCATGGCAGCCAGGTGCTGCTGTGCCGACGCGCCATCGAGCCGCGACGTGGCTACTGGACCCTGCCGGCCGGCTTCATGGAAAACGGCGAGACCATGGAACACGCCGCACGCCGCGAGGCCGACGAGGAAGCCTGCGCGCGCCTGGGGCCGATGGCCCTGTACCAGCTGTTCGACCTGCCGCACATCAACCAGGTGCACGTGTTCTACCGCGCCGAGCTGGCCGACCTGGCATTTGCGGTGGGCGTCGAGAGCCTGGAAGTGCGCCTGTTCGAGGAAAGCGAGATCCCCTGGGACGAGCTGGCTTTCAGGACCGTGAGTCGTGCCCTAGAATGCTACTATCTCGACCGCCAGGGGCAGCATTACCCGGTACGCACCGAATGCCTGTCCCCGCGGGTCGAACCGCTCACTTGAACCCATACGTCGCCACTTTCAGGGATACCGTTTCATGCGCTGGTTGCTTGCCCTCTTCTGCCTCGGTGTGGCGTCGGTGTCCCAGGCGGCGTTTACCGAAACCATTGTGCGAAAACCGCTTGGCCAGGTGACGCCCTCGACCCCGGCGCCCACCCCCTCCGGCGCCCCGTTGATCGACAAGGTGCTGGTGATCAAGTCCGAACGCCGCCTGCAACTGATGAGCGGCGACACCTCGATGAAGAGCTACCGCATCTCGCTGGGCAAGCAGCCCACCGGTGCCAAGCTGCGCGAGGGCGACAAGCGCACGCCCGAGGGGCTGTACTGGCTCGACTGGCGCAAGGTGTCCGACCGATACAACCTGGCCATCCACGTCTCCTACCCCAATGTCAGCGACTCGGCCCGTGCCCGCCGCGAAGGGGTGAAGCCGGGCAGCATGATCATGATCCACGGCACCCCGGACAGTGCGGACTACCCCGAGGCGCTGTTCCACACCCTGGACTGGACCGAAGGCTGCATCGCCATGACCAACCGCGACATGCGCGAAGTGTGGAACCTGGTCAGCGACGGCACGCTGATCGAGATTCGGCCCTGACCCCTGCCCCGGATCAACAGCCGGCCGCAGTGCCGGCTGTCATCAAAGCGCCCCTAAATCGTCATATTCGCCTTCTAAAGTGCCGGTCTGCATGACGCCACTTCAGCTGAAGGATATGAAGCAATGAGTCGAGACACCGGCGACAACCTGGACCGCAACGCCAGTGGCAACCTGCCGATGACGTCCGTACTGGACATGTATCTGAGCCGCCGCAGCGTGGTGCGCGGCAGCCTGGGCGCAGCCATCGCGATGATTGCCGGTGCAGGCCTAGGTGGCTGTTTCGACAGCTACGCCGCGGACAAAGCCGCCGCCCCTACCGCCTCGTCGCCGCTGGCGCTCGGTTTCGACTCGATCCCCGGCTCGCGCACCGATGCCTGCACAGTGGCCGCCGGCTACAGCGCCTATGTGCTGGCACCATGGGGTACCCCGTTGAACAGCGCCGCTAAACCCTGGCAGGCCGACGGCAGCAACAGCGCCGAAGACCAGGCAAACGCCATGGGCATGCACCACGACGGCATGCATTTCTTCCCCATCGGTGGCAGCTCCGACGACGGTCTGCTGGCAATCAACTTCGAATACATCGATGCCCAGGCCCTGCATTCTGCCGGCCCCACCCTGGACGCTACCGGCAAGCGGCCGCCCGAGGAGGTGCGCAAGGAGATCAACGCCCACGGCGCCGGCGTCGTGCGCCTGAACAAGCGCGGCGGGCGCTGGCAGGTGGTCGACAACGATCCGCTCAACCGCCGCTTCACCAGCGCCAGCGTGATGGACCTGGCCGGCCCGCTGCGCGGCACCGATCACGTCAAGACCGCGTTCTCCAGAAACGGCACGCAGTCGCGCGGCACCAACAACAACTGCGGCAACGGCCACACCCCATGGGGCACCTACCTGACCTGCGAGGAGAACTGGCCAGGTATCTTCATCAATACGACCACTGCGCTGCCGGCCGATCAGCAGCGCCTGGGCGTCAGCACCGGGACAAGCCTGTACAAGTGGGAAACCGCCGCCGGCGCAGCGGACGAAGTGGACGACGAATTCGCCCGCTTCGACATCACCCCACGCGGTACGTCGGCCACCGACGACTATCGCAATGAAGCCAGCACGTTTGGCTATATCGTCGAAATCGACCCGTATGACGCCAGTCGCCGCGCGGTCAAACGCACCGCCCTGGGACGTTTCCGCCACGAGGGCTGCTGCCCCGGCCTGGCGGTGGCAGGCCAACCGGTGGTGTTCTACATGGGTGACGACTCGAACAACGAATACCTCTACAAATTCGTCTCCAGCGCGCCCTGGGACCCGGCCGATGCCACCCCGCACGACCGCCTAGCCATCGGCGCCAAGTACATGGACCAGGGCAAGCTGTACGTGGCGCGCTTCGATGCCGACGGCAGCGGCCAGTGGCTGCTGCTCGATGCTGCCTCGCCCACCATCGATGGCAAGACCCTTGGCGCCCTCTACGGCGACCTGCCGGGCATCATCCTCAATACCCGTGGCGCAGCCGATGCATTGGGCGCCACGCCGATGGACCGCCCGGAGTGGACCACGGTCAACCCGCTCAACGGCGACGCCTACCTGAGCCTGACCAACAACAGCCAGCGCACCCCGACCAGCGTCGACCAGGCCAACCCGCGGGGGCCTAACAAGCACGGTCACATCATCCGCTGGCACGACGGCACGGATCAGCTGAGCTTCACTTGGGACATCTTCGTGTTCGGCGCCAATTCCGCAGCCAGCGCCGACATCAACCGCTCCGGCCTGACCGAACACAACCAGTTCGCCAGCCCCGACGGCATGAGTTTCGATAGCCGCGGTATCCTCTGGTTCGAGACCGACAACAGCGAACCGAGCGTGAGCGACTACACCAACGACCAGGTGCTTGCCGTGATCCCGGACCTGTTGCTCGATGCCCAGGGCAAGCGCAGCCCGATCAATGCGGACAACGCCCTGAACCTGCGTCGCTTCTTCGTGGGGCCCAATGGGTGTGAGGTGACAGGGATTGCGTTCACTCCGGACAACCGCTCGATGTTCGTCAACATCCAGCACCCGGCCAACTGGCCCAGCACCGGTGTAGCGACCACGGCAACGCCGGCCGGCAGCAAGGTGCGACCACGTGCGGCGACGGTGGTGATTCAGCGCAATGATGGGGGGGAGATAGGCGTCTGAGCAGCAGGGGACTGCTCGAAGGGTCGTGGGGCATGCCCCACGACCCTCAGAAATCAGCGAGCTGCCAGACCTCGTAGGCCGGGGTCTCGTAGGGGTGGCTCGCCTTCAGGGCCGCGACTACCGGCCCCACCAGCGCATCGTCCACCACCAGCTCGACCCGCCACTCCTCGACCTGCTCGACCACCCCGCTCTGCCCGATGAACGGCTGGCTGCCGCTCAACGGACGGAACTGGCCCTGGCCCAGCACCTGCCACGCACAGCTGTCGTAGGCGCCGATGCGTCCGCCACCGGCGGCGAACACAGCGGCCTTGACCTGCTCCACATGGCTGGGCGGCACGAAGAAGGCGAGTTTGAACACCCTCAGTTCACCCAGGCCCGCGCGTTGCGGAACATGCGCATCCAGGCGGCGTCTTCGTTCCAGTCATCCGGGCGCCACGAGTTCTGCACCGCACGGAATACCCGCTCAGGGTGCGGCATCATGATGGTGACGCGCCCGTCGCGGCTGGTCAGGCCGGTGATCCCGCGCGGCGAACCGTTCGGGTTGGCCGGGTAGGTCTCGGTGACCTTGCCGTGGTTGTCGACGAAACGCAGGGCCACGCAACCGGACAGGTCGGCTTCCAGCAGTGCCTCTTCGCTGGCGAACTCGGCATGCCCTTCACCGTGCGCGATGGCGATCGGCATGCGCGAACCGGCCATGCCCTGCAGGAAGATCGAGTTGGACTCCTGCACCTGGACCATCGCCACGCGCGCCTCGAACTGCTCGGAGCGGTTGCGCACGAAGTGCGGCCAGAACTCGCTGCCCGGGATCAGCTCGTGCAGGTTGGACATCATCTGGCAACCGTTGCACACACCCAGGGTGAAGCTGTCGCTACGCTCGAAGAAGCCCTGGAAGGCGTCGCGGGCGCGGCTGTTGAACAGCGCCGACTTGGCCCAGCCTTCACCGGCACCCAGCACGTCACCGTAGGAGAAGCCGCCGCAGGCAACCATGCCCTTGAACTCGTTCAGGTCGACGCGACCGGCGAGGATATCGCTCATGTGCACGTCGATGGCGTTGAAGCCGGCACGGTCGAACGCCGCAGCCATTTCCACCTGGCCGTTGACGCCCTGCTCGCGCAGTACCGCCACCTGTGGGCGAATGCCCTTCTTGATGTAAGGCGCCGCGATGTCGTGGTTGACGTCGAAGCCCAGCTTGACGCTCAGGCCCGGGTTGTCTTCCTCGAGCAGGCCGTCGAATTCCTGGTCGGCGCAGTCGGCGTTGTCGCGCAGGCGCTGGATCTGGTAGCTGGTCTCGGCCCACTGGCGCTGCAGCAGGCGGCGGTCGCCGGTGAACAGCACTTCGCCGTTCAGGCTGATGGCCACGTCGGCACAATTGACCGGCTTGCCGATCACCGCCACGCAGTCTTCGCCAAGGCCGGCGGCGCTGAACTGGGCCAGCACGTCCGGGGTGGCGTCCTGGCGCACCTGGATCACCGCACCCAGCTCTTCGTTGAAGAGGATGGCCGCGACTTTCTCGCGCTTGCCGGTCAGGGTGTCCAGTTCCAGGTTCAGCCCGCAATGGCCGGCGAAGGCCATTTCCAGCGCGGTGGCCAGCAGGCCGCCGTCGGAGCGGTCGTGGTAGGCCAGCAGGTGACCGTCGGCGTTCAGGCCCTGGATCACCGCGAAGAACGCCTTGAGGTCTTCGGCGTCGTCGACGTCCGGTGCCTGGCTGGCGAGCTTGCCGTGGGTCTGGGCCAGGATCGAGGCGCCCATGCGGTTCTGGCCGCGACCCAGGTCGATCAGGATCAGGTCGGTTTCGCCCTTGTCCATGCGCAGTTGCGGGGTCAGGGTCTTGCGGATGTCGGTAACCGGGGCAAAGCCGGTCACGATCAGCGACATCGGCGAGGTCACGGTCTTCTCGCGACCTTCATCTTCCCAGCGGGTCTTCATGGACATCGAGTCCTTGCCCACCGGAATGGTCAGGCCCAGCTCGGGGCACAGTTCCATGCCCACGGCCTTGACCGCGTCGTACAGGCGCGCGTCTTCACCGGGGTGGCCGGCAGCCGACATCCAGTTGGCCGACAGCTTGATGTCGGACAGCTTGCCGATGCGCGAGGCCGCCATGTTGGTCAGGGTCTCGCCGATCGCCATGCGCCCGGACGCCTGGGCATCGAGCAGGGCCAGCGGGGTGCGCTCGCCCATGGCCATGGCTTCGCCGGTGTACACGTCGAAGCTGGTGGCGGTGACGGCCACATCGGCCACCGGGACCTGCCATGGACCGACCATCTGGTCGCGGGCGACCAGGCCGGTGATGGTGCGGTCACCGATGGTGATCAGGAAGTTCTTGCTGGCCACGGCCGGGTGGCGCAGCACGCGCTGTACCGAGTCGGCGAGGTCCAGGGTGCTCGGGTCGAAATCGTCGCCCAGCTCGGCTTCGCGGCTGACCGAACGGTGCATGCGCGGGGCCTTGCCCAGCAGCACTTCCAGCGGCATGTCCACCGGGCTGTTGCCGAAGTGGCTGTCGGTGACGGTCAGTTGCGGTTCGGCAGTGGCTTCGCCGACCACTGCGAACGGGCAGCGCTCGCGTTCGCAGATGGCGGTGAAACGCTCCAGGTCCTTGGCGTCGACCGCCAGCACGTAGCGTTCCTGGGACTCGTTGCTCCAGATTTCCAGCGGCGCCATGCCCGGCTCGTCGTTGGGCACGTTGCGCAGCTCGAAACGACCGCCACGGCCGCCGTCGTTGACCAGCTCGGGGAAGGCGTTGGACAGGCCGCCCGCGCCGACGTCATGGATGAACGCGATGGGGTTGGCATCGCCCAGCTGCCAGCAGCGGTCGATGACCTCCTGGCAGCGGCGTTCCATTTCAGGATTTTCGCGCTGTACCGAGGCGAAATCGAGGTCGGCAGAGCTGGCGCCGGTGGCCATCGACGAGGCAGCACCGCCGCCCAGGCCGATCAGCATGGCCGGGCCGCCGAGCACGATCAGCTTGGCGCCGACGGTGATCTCGCCCTTCTGCACATGGCCTTCGCGGATGTTGCCCATGCCGCCGGCGAGCATGATCGGCTTGTGGTAGCCGCGCACTTCTTCGCCATGGGGGGTGTTGATCGACTGCTCGAAGGTACGGAAGTAACCGGTCAGTGCCGGGCGCCCGAATTCATTGTTGAACGCCGCGCCGCCCAGCGGGCCTTCGATCATGATGTCCAGCGCGGTGACGATGCGCTCCGGCTTGCCGTAGGGCTTTTCCCAAGGCTGTTCGAAGCCCGGGATCTGCAGGTTGGACACGGTGAAGCCGGTCAGGCCGGCCTTGGGCTTGGCGCCGCGACCGGTGGCACCTTCGTCGCGGATCTCGCCGCCGGAACCGGTAGAGGCCCCCGGGAACGGCGCGATGGCGGTCGGGTGGTTGTGGGTCTCGACCTTCATCAGGATGTGCACCGGCTCCTGCACCGCGCCGTACTGGCGGGTTTCAGGGTTCGGGAAGAAGCGCCCGGCGGTGGAACCGACGATCACCGAGGCGTTGTCCTTGTAAGCGGACAGCACGCCTTCGCTGTGCATCTGGTAGGTGTTCTTGATCATGCCGAACAGGCTTTTTTCCTGGCTCTGGCCGTCGATATCCCAACTGGCGTTGAAGATCTTGTGGCGGCAGTGCTCGGAGTTGGCCTGGGCGAACATCATCAGTTCGATGTCGTGCGGGTTGCGCTTGAGGCCCTGGAAGCTGGTGACCAGGTAGTCGATCTCGTCTTCGGCCAGGGCCAGGCCCAGCTCGACGTTGGCTTTTTCCAGCGCGGCGCGGCCACCGCCGAGGATGTCGACGGCGGTCAGCGGCTTGGGTTCGGCATGGCTGAACAGGCCGGCGGCCTCTTCGAGCCTGCCCAGCACGATCTGGGTCATGCGGTCGTGCAGCAGCTCGGCGACGGCGGCCACATCGGCCTCGCTCAGTTCACCGCCGACATAGAAGGCAGTACCGCGCTCCAGGCGCTTGACGTTCTCCAGGCCGCAGTTGTGGGCGATGTCGCTGGCCTTGCTCGACCAGGGCGAGATGGTGCCGAAACGCGGCATGACCAGGAACAGGCGACCGCTGGGCTCCTGTACCGGCACGCTCGGGCCGTACTTGAGCAGGCGCGCGAGCACATGCTGTTGGTCGGCACTCAGCTCGCCGTCAACCTCGGCGAAATGGGCGAATTCAGCGTACAAACCACTAACAGCGGGGACTTTCTGGCTCAGTTGCTCGAGTAATTTACCGTGGCGAAAGGCAGAAAGGGCAGGAGCGCCGCGCAGGATCAACATCGTCGGGACAGCCTCAGGAAGGGGGTGTGCTTAGAGGCCGTGCATTCTAGCCTAAACCGCCGCCGACGGCACCCGAAACGCTGCATCGGCGACAGGCCGAATGTCGGCAAGCCGACAAGAGTGCTTCACGAGATGACAAAAACCCGTCCCGACGCGGTTTTATCGGGCTGTGCTAGCAGACAAGCCGGATGTTGTCGAGATATGGCGCGGCAGGTCCTTTGCGTATACTGCACCCTATGTTTGCCCAGACTGCTTTGCGCCAGCGTTGTGCCAAATGGCTCATCGCAACCGGACTCTTCCTGATGCTCGGTGCCTGTGTTGAAAAACCCAGCACCCTGGAGCGTGTCAAGGAGGACGGCGTGCTGCGCGTGATCACCCGCAACAGCCCGGCCACCTACTTCCAGGACCGCAACGGCGAAACCGGCTTCGAGTACGAGCTGGTCCAGCGCTTTGCCGACGACCTGGGCGTGAAGCTGCAGATCGAGACCGCCGACAACCTCGACGACCTGTTCAACCAGCTCGGCCAGCCGAACGGCCCGGTGCTGGCGGCAGCGGGCCTGGTAAGCAGCGAGCAGCGCAAGCAGCAGGTACGTTTTTCCCACCCGTATCTCGAAGTCACCCCGCAGATCATCTACCGCAACGGCAAGCCCCGCCCCACCGACGCCGGCGACCTGGTCGGCAAGCGCATTCTGGTACTCAAGGGCAGCAGCCATGCCGAACAGCTGGCAGAGCTGAAAAAACAGTACCCGGCCCTGCAATATGAAGAATCCGACCAGGTCGAGGTGGTCGACCTGCTGCGCATGGTCGACGAGGGCCAGATCGACCTGACCCTGGTCGACTCCAACGAAGTGGCGATGAACCAGGTGTACTTCCCCAACGTGCGGGTCGCCTTCGACCTGGGCGACGGGCGCGACCAGCGCTGGGCGGTGGCGGCCGGCGAAGACAACAGCCTGCTCAACGAAATCAACGAATTCATCGACAAGGTGCACAAGAACGGCACCCTGCAACGGCTCAAGGACCGCTACTACGGCCACGTGGACGTGCTCGGCTATGTCGGCGCCTACACCTTCGCCCAGCACCTGCAGCAGCGCCTGCCGCGCTACGAGAACCACTTCAAGACCTCGGCCAAGAAGGAACAGGTGGACTGGCGCCTGCTGGCGGCGATCGGTTACCAGGAGTCGATGTGGCAGGCCGAGGTCACCTCCAAGACCGGCGTGCGCGGGCTGATGATGCTGACCCAGCGCACCGCCCAGGCCATGGGCGTGTCCAACCGGCTCGACCCGCGCCAGAGCATCGAGGGCGGGGCCAAGTATTTCATGCATGTGAAGAAGGAGCTCGATGACGACATCGAGGAGCCGGACCGCACCTGGTTTGCCCTGGCCGCCTACAACGTGGGCAGCGGCCACCTGGACGATGCACGCAAGCTGGCCAAGCGCGAGGGGCTGAACCCGAACAAGTGGCTGGACGTGAAGAAGATGCTGCCGCGCCTGTCGCAGAAGCAGTGGTACAGCAAGACCCGCTACGGCTATGCCCGTGGAGGCGAGCCGGTGCATTTCGTGGCCAACATCCGGCGCTACTACGACATCCTGACCTGGGTGACCCAGCCGCAGCTGGAGGGCAGCCAGGTGGCCGAAGGCAACCTGCATGTGCCGGGGGTCAACAAGACCAAGCCGGCCGACGCTTCGCCGCCGCTCTAGTTTGCAGCGCCTGTATCGCGGGCCAAGCCCGCTCCCGCAACAACGGGGGAGCGGGCTTGACCCGCGATGGTCACACCACGGTTATCAGGCCTTGGCCCGCCGAGCCCTGAAGAACTCGGTCAGAATCGCCCCGCACTCCTCGGCCAGCACCCCGCCCTCGAACAGCACCCGGTGGTTCAGAAACCCCTGGGTAAAGAATTGCCCCTGGCTCTGCACGATCCCTGCCTTGGGCTCCAGGGCCCCGAACACCACGCGGTTGACCCGCGAATGCACGATCAGCCCGGCGCACATGCTGCACGGCTCCAGCGTCACATACAGCGTGCTGCCCGGCAGCCGGTAGTTGCTGGCCGCCTGCGCCGCCGCGCGAATGGCCACCATTTCGGCGTGCGCGCTGGGGTCGCTGCCGCTGATCGGGCAGTTGAAGCCCTGCCCGATCACCTCGCCGTGCTGCACCAGCACCGCGCCCACCGGCACCTCGCCCAACGCCGCCCCCTGCGCCGCCAGCTCCAGCGCCAGGCGCATGAAGTGCTGGTCGCGGCTGCGATCGATGATCTGCGGCTGACGCATCACGCCACCTCGATGGCGGCCATCAGGCCGGTTTCCATGTGATCGATCACGTGGCAATGGAACATCCAGGTGCCGGGGTTATCCGCCACCAGCGCCACCTGCGCCCGCTCGTTCTTGCCCAGCAGGTAGGTGTCGGTGAAGTACTGCTCCGGGATCTTGTGGCGATTGGAGCTGAGCACCTTGAAACTCATGCCGTGCAGGTGGATAGGGTGCTGGTACTGGGTCATGTTCTTGAGCTCGAAGATGTAGCTCTTGCCCTTCTTCAAGGTGGCAATCGGCCGGTCGGAACAGGTCTTGTCGGTGATGTCCCAGGCCTGCCCGTTGATCTGCCACAGGCTTGGCGGCTTGCCGTTCTCGGTATTGACCGACACCGAGCCTACCCACTCGAAATTGAAGTTGATCTTCTCGGCGTTGGCCAGGTCCGGCTCGGCGATGGGGTTGGCCGGCAGCGCCGGTGGCCAGTCGCCCGGTGCCTCGCTGCTGGCCACCGAACGCAGGGTGCCCAGGCGCACCGAGCCGTCGCGCAGCGACAGCTCCTCACCGGCTGCCGGCATGCGGATGGCCAGGCAGATGCGCATGCCGGGGCCCAGCCAGTAGTCCTTGCCCAATGGGCGCGGGGTGATCGGGTTGCCATCCAGCGCATAGATGCGCGCCTCGAAGTCGCCCTTGAGGTTGATGCGGTAGGTCAGGGTGTTGTCCAGGTTCAGCAGGCGCACCCGCACGATCTGCCCGGCGGGCATTTCCACCACCGCGTCGGGCTGCCCGTTGATGGTGATCAGGCGCCCTGCGGTGCCGCCACGGGCCGCTTCGCGCGGCACGCTGAACTCGACGAAGTTGCCCTGCTCGTCCACGTGCCAGTTCTTCAGGCTCAGGGTGCGCTCGTGCTTGAAACCGGTGGGCTCGCGCTCCTCCACGATCAGCGGGCCGACCAGGCCGCGGCCCAGCTCTTCGCTGCTGTTGACGTGGGGGTGGTACCAGAAGCTGCCGGCATCCGGCACGCGGAACTTGTAGTCGAAGTACTCGCCCGGCAGCACCGGCAGCTGCGACACGTAGGGCACGCCGTCCATTTCCAGTGGCAGGCGGATACCGTGCCAGTGGATGGTGGTGGCCACCGGCAGGTGGTTGATGAACCGCACCCGCAGCCACTGCCCCTGGCGCACCCGTAGCTCGGTGCCCGGCGCGGACGGGCCGAACGCCCAGGCCTGGGTGGTGTGCCCGGCCACCAGCTCGACGTCCAGCGGCGCGGCGATCAGTTCATAGTCATGCCCGGCCTGCTCGTCCTCGACCTTGCCCATCCAGTAACGTGCGGCGCCCCCGGCGCCCAGGCCAACCACCACCAGGCCAGTCAGCCCCTTGAGCATTTGTCGACGGGTAAAGGACATCGGAACAGGCACCTCGTATCGCGAAAACAGCCTGCCAGCCATGACCGGGCTGGCGGTAAGGGCGAATACGATACACCTGCATTTGCGAAACTTTAAGTGAAGAGTTGCCCCGGCAGCGGCACACGATGCCGCACCCACCCGCGCAGCACTATCTACCGCACCTGCCCGCTGGAGCCAGCCCATCCTGCCATGGCCCAGACCAAGGAAGGATCGCCATGCCCCAGCCCCCCAACCCACAACGCGCACAGCTTCAGGACATTGCGCGCCAGCTCGTCGTCAACTGCCCGGACATGCGCCAGATGGCCCGTGAGGTGGCCGTCGACGCCCTGAAGAAGTTCGCCCGCAGCAGCCTCGATCCGGACACCGTGTACCTGCACCGTTTCAAGGCGGCCCAGTCCAACCCCAGAAGCTTCAGCGGCTGGGAGCACCGTGACCTGCCCTACCAGTCGCTGACGTTGCCGCAACTGGTGATGCAGCGCTTCGACGCCAACGACCAGGACAACGCCGACCTGCTCGGCTACCGCACCGGCTTCTACCGCGAAGGCGCGCATGCCGGGGTGTTCGACGAACGCAACGAAGTCCCCATGGCACCGGCCGATGTGCTGCGCTACTTCTGGCAGATCGACTTCAGCTCGGTCTTCAAGCAGAAGATGCAGGCGTTCTGGGCCAACAGTGCAGAGGCGTTTCGCAGCATGGCCAAGGCCAACTTCCTGAGCAAGGTGGTGGAAGCCTGCGAACACGCAGACCTGCCCGAACAGCGCAAACGCTACCGCCTGCTGGCCCGGGCACTGGCCGGCGTCACCGACTGGCCGCCCACCCTCGAACAACTGCAGCAAACGCATGTTCCCGACCAGGGGGTGCGCCTGCATGCCTTCGACATCGGCGGCTACGTCGCCAGCGACATGCTGCGTGCCGTGCTGCCCGATGGCTACCAGGTGCTGTACATGCCCGGCGAGGTCACGGCCCTGCACCTGTTTGCCAACCCTGCGCAGCTTTACTGGTGGGTGCTGCAGAACACCAATGCCGCAGATAACCGCGCGCGCCTGATGGCCCACTTCGCGTTGTCCAGCCATGCCGAAAACCCCGCCGGGGTCGGGCTCGAGCATCTGATCGACCTGCTGTTCTCCAACTGGGCCGGCAGCGCACACGATGCCATCAACCTGCTGGACAAGCCGGTCGAGCAGGATGCATTCAGCTACCTGCGCGATGCGGCGCGACAGCGCATGAGCGACGACGCGCACTTCGCCCTGCGCTCCAACGCCGACCTGCGCAAACAGATGTGGGTGGCGGACCTGCACGCCTTTACCCGGTTCGCCGGGGCAATGGCCGCCTTCGACTGGCCGGTTGCACTGGCTGCCGTGGGCGCAGGGCTTGGCGAGACCGGCCTGTCCATCGACGAGGCGATCAACGGCCACACCACTGCCGAGCGCCAGGCGGGCGTCATCGGCGCCGTACTGGCCTCCATCGACACGCTGTTCAACGCGACGCTGCTCGGCGAGGAGACCGGTGAAGCGATACGGGTCGACGGCGAGGTGCCCGCCGTCGCCGAGCCCTATGTGGAGGCCGAGGACGAACCCCTTGCCACTGCCGAGGATATTGACGCCCAGGTGCCCGCCCCCCTGCGACCGACACCGGCTTCCCAGCGCCTGGCCACCTTCGAGACCAATGCCCTGCTCGATGGCGAAAAACCCGGGGTTGGCAAGATGCAGGGCATCTACTCGCTGGCCGACGGTTTCTATGTAGCGATCGGCGATTTCGCCTACCAGGTGCGGTACGTGGGCGAGCTCAAGAGCTGGGTGGTGATCGACCCGAATGCGCCCTTTTCGTTCTACCGCAACGTGCCCATCCGGCTCACTGCGCAACAGCAGTGGGAGCCCGTCGCACAGGGCCGCCTTCTGGGGGGTACACCGCGCTTTCGCCTGAAACTGTGGGGCCGCAGCGACTACGCGCCACCCCCTGCCGAACGTATCCCCACGCCCTACGAGCTGCTCCCGCGCCAGCAGGCACAGCTGCGTTCGGTGGATGACGAACAGCTCAGCGGCATTACCTATCGGGCCAATCAGCCACACCTGGAAGAAGCCTGCGACCTGTTTCGCAAGCTGCGCAGCAAGCTGCTGAACGACGCCAGGGAGTATCTGAGCACGGTGGAGCTGCCGCCACGCCCGCAACTGCCGCTGTTCGAAAGCAACCCGGCGCCCAAGCAGATCCTGCGTGGTTGCTACTCCCGCTGCGACGGCGTGGTGATCGGCGAATGCCACGCACACCTGGGCAGCAAACGCTTTCTGATCGACAACATGGCGCAACTGCGCAAGCAGAAGGTCAAGGTGCTGTACCTGGAGCATCTGCTGACGGACTTTCACCAGGCCGACCTCGATGCGTTCAACCGCACAGGCAACATGAGCCAGCACCTGCGCGACTATGTGGCCGAACTGGACCGAAGCCAGGCCACCGACAGCAGCGGACGCTATACCTTCCAGCAGGTGATGCTCACCGCACAGGCCAACCAGGTCCGCCTCCAGGCCATCGACTGCATGGCCAGCTATCGTCAGGCCTGGCTGGCCACCCCGCCGGGCCCGATCCGCCAACAGATGATGAACTTCTTTGCCCATCGGGTCATTGCAGCAGACCAGGCCCTGCACCCCAGCAGGTGGATCGCCTTCGTGGGCAACACCCACACCAACACGTTTGACGGCGTGCCAGGGCTTGCCGAGCTGCAGGGCGCCATCGGCCTGCGCATCGAAGACATCGAGTGCGGGCTGCCTGTTCGATTCGGCGTGGACCCCGGTATCCAACCCGACCAGTCGGCCAACCTGGCGGCGGTCAAATGCGACCTGCTGCTGCAGGTGCCCATTGCTCCCGCACACGGCGTGGCACGCACCCTGGAAGAAAAGCTGCGCGCTGTCGGCTCCTTCAGTTTCACCCAGGTGGAGGGGACCTTGCAGATGATCCACCGCAGCAAGGACCTGACGCTGCACTACACCCCCATCCAACGGGACGGCACGTTCTACTACATCGATCGGGCGAGCTGGCCACGCGTGGACAAGCGCCGCATGCCAAGCCTGGCGCAACTGTCGACCCTGGTGACATCCAACGGGCTGACCTTCGTGCCACTGTAACGGCGCCGCCCAGCTTTGCTTGCTGCCTGAGCGGGCCGGGCTGGCTGGGCGGCCCGCACTACTTACTTACCGCACGCTGCTCGCCGCCCCCGGCCAAGCTGGCCCCTCGCCCCTGACACGGAAGTACCGCCATGCCCCTGACCGCCCAACAGACCCACGACCACGAACAGCTGCAGAACCTGGCCCGACAACTGGTCAAGCATTGCCCCGACATGCGCCAGATGGCCCGCGAAATCGCCAGCCATATCCTGAAGAAACACACCCGCAGCACGCTGGACCCGGACGCGGTGTACCTGCACCGGTTCAACACCGCGCATAGCAGCCCGCGCACCTTCAGCGGCTGGGAACACCTCGGCCCGCCCAGCGAATCGCTGACACTGCCGCAACTGGTGATGCAGCGGTTCGATGTCAACGACCAGGACAACGCCGACCTGCTCGGCTACCGCACCGGCTTCTACAGCCGCGGGCCGGGTACAGGCCTGTTCGATGAGCGCGATGAAGTGCCGATGGCCCCGCGCGAGGTACTCGACGAGCTGTGGAAGGTCGACTTCTGCAGCGCCTTCCACCAGGACCTGACCCGCTTCTGGGCCCGTCATTCGGACAACTTCCGCACCCTGGCCAAGGCCAACTTCCTGAGCAAGGTGCTCGAAACCTGCGCGCACCAGACCGACCCCGCCCGCCTGGCACGCTTGCGGCGGGTGGCCACTGCCCTGGCCGGTGACGCCAGCTGGCCGCCCTCGCTGAGCCAGTTGCAACAACAGGCCAGGCCGGTGGCGGGGGTGCGCCTGTGCACCTTCGACATCGGCGGCCATGTGGCCACCGATATCCTGCGGGTGGAACTCGACGACGGTTACCAGTTGCTCTACATCCCGGGCGAGGTCGACGCCCTGCACCTGTTCGCCAACCACAGCGAGCTGTACTGGTGGGTGCTGCACAACACCAATGCGGCGCAGAACCGCGCACGCTTCATGACCCACTTCGCCCTTGCGGACCGCGGCGAAAAAGCCAGCGCGGTGGGGCTCGAGCACCTGATCGACGTGCTGTTCAACAACTGGGGCGGCAACGGTCACGACGCACTCAACCAGTCGAACGCGACCGTGCATGGCGACGGGTTCACCCACCTGCGCGATGCAGCGCGTCAGCGCATGATCGACGATGCGCACTTCTCGCTGCGCTCCAACGCCGACCTGCGCAAGCAACTGTGGATCGGCTACCTCAAGGCCTTCGGCACCTTCGCCAGTGCCATGGCCGCGGTCGACTGGCCGGTAGCGCTGGCTGCCGTGGGCGCCGGGCTGGCCGAAACCGGCCTGAACATCGATCAGGCGGTCAACGGGCACACCACTGCCCAACGCAAGGCCGGCGTGATCGGCGCCGTGCTGGCGGCCATCAACACGCTGTTCAATGCCACCCTGCTCGCGGGCCCGGCCGTCACCGGTGAAATCGCCGAGATCGAACCCAGCCTGGACGCGGGCACGCACACTGCACCCGTCGAGCCCGAACACACGCCAATGGCCACCCCGGCGGAACTCGCCGAGTGGGCGCCTGCGCCGCTGATACCGGCCGAGCGCTCGCAACTGCTGGCCCCGTTCGAAACCAACGTGCTGCTGGACGGGCACGCCACCGGCAGCGGCAAATTCCAGGGTATCTACACCCTGGACGACGGCTTCTATGCCCAGATAGACGGGTTCCCCTACCACGTGCGCTACATCGGCGAGCTGCGTTCATGGGCGGTGGTCGACCCGCAGAACCCCTACTCGTTCTACCGCAACGTGCCCATTGGCCTGAACGACGAAGGCGTATGGCAACCGCTGGAGCAGGGTCTGAAAGGCGGGGCGCCACGCTTTCGCCTCAAGCTCTGGGGCCAGGCCCAGGTACCCGCGCCCGGCCCGGAACGCGTGCCCACCCCCTATGAAGTCGACAAGGCGCTGCAGCCCGAATTGCTCAAGGCCTCCAACGGTGGCGAGGAGTCGAACCTGAGCGGGCGCACGTTCTCCCCCAACAACCCCGCCCGCGAACAGGCCTACGCGCAATTTCGCACCTTGCGCGACCTGCTGGTCGACGACGCCGAAGCGTTTTTCAGCACCGCAAGCCTGCCGCAGCGGCCACCGCTGCCAACATTGGCTGCCGATGCCAGCGCCAGGCAGATCATTCGCAGCGTGTACGAAAACAGCGAGGGCCTGGTGGTCGGCGAAGCCCATTCACAACTGGGCAGCAAGCAGTTTCTGATCGAGAACATGGCCCTGCTCAAGCAGCAGAAGGTGCGGGTGCTGTACATGGAGCACCTGATGACCGACTTCCAGCAGGCCGACCTGGACCTGTTCAACCAGACCGGGCAGATGCCCCAGGCACTCAAGACCTACGTGACCGATCTGGACCGCGGCTGGCACACCGACCCCGCCCAGCGCTACACCTTCATGCAGGTGCTCAGGAGCGCGCAGAAACAGGGCATCCGGATACAGGCCATCGATTGCATGGCCAGTTACCGCCAGGCATGGATGGGCCCCCGACCACCCGCGATTCGCCAGAAGATGATGAACTTCTTCGCCCACCGCGTGATCGCTGCCGACCAGGCTGCCCATGGCGCCGGCAAATGGGTTGCACTGATGGGCAACACCCACGCCAACACCTTCGAGAGCGTGCCCGGGGTCAGCGAACTGCAAGGTGTGATCGGTGTGCGCGTCGAGGACATCGAAATCGGCAGCAGCGCAAGCGTCGGCCGCGACCCGGGGCTTTACGCAGTGGACGACGGTATCCGCGAAACCCGCGTGCAGGGCGACCTGCGCCTGCAGGTGCCGATTGCCCAGCCGCCCTCGGCCTCGGGCACGCTGGAAAGCCGGCTGGCCAAACCGGGGGCGTTCGGCTTCAAGGGCATCGACGGCAAGATGACCCTGATACACCGCAGCAAGGACCTGGCGCTGCACTACACGCCCATCGCAAGGGACGGTGAGTTCATCTACATCGAACGCGCCAGCTGGCCATGGCTGGACAAGCGACGCCTGCCGGACCTGTCGGAAATGGCCTTCCAGCTGTCCCGGTACGGCTTGAAGTACGTGCCGCTGTGACGCCAGGCAGGCGGCGATGAAAAAAGGGCAAGGCCGCCTGGCCCTGCCCTTGCTTTCGCCTCGCGGCAACCGGGTCGCTAGGCCTGGTGCGTCAACTAGTGCTTGAACATCACATGGCGCACGGTGGTGTAGTCCTCCAGGCCATACATCGACATGTCCTTGCCATAGCCGGAGAGCTTGGCGCCGCCGTGGGGCATTTCGCTGACCAGCATGAAGTGCGTGTTGACCCAGGTGCAGCCGTATTGCAGGCGTGCGGCCAAACGGTGGGCGCGGCCCACGTCGCGGGTCCACACCGAGGAGGCCAGGCCGTAGTCCGAATCGTTGGCCCACGCCAGGGCCTGAGCCTCGTCGTCGAAGGCGGTAACCGTGACTACCGGGCCGAAGATCTCATGGCGCACCACCTCGTCGTCCTGCCGGGCGCCGGCAAGTACGGTCGGCTCGAAGAAGAACCCTGGCCCGGCGACACGCTGGCCACCGGTCACCACCTCGATGTGCGACTGCTCGCGGGCGCGCTGCACAAAGCCTTCCACGCGCTCCAGATGCTGCTGGGTGATCAGCGGCCCGAGCTCGGTGTCAGGGTCGTCCTGCAGGCCGTAGCGGATGCTGGCCACCGCCTCGCCGAGCTTCTTCACGAACGCCGCGTACACGCCCTTCTGCACATACAGGCGGCAGGCGGCGGTGCAGTCCTGGCCGGCATTGTAGAAGCCGAAGCTGCGCACGCCTTCGACCACGGCATCGATATCGGCATCATCGAACACGATCACCGGGGCCTTGCCGCCCAGCTCCATGTGCATGCGTTTCACGCTGTCGGCGGTGCCGGCGATGATGCGGCTGCCCGTGGCCACCGAGCCGGTCAACGACACCATGCGCACCTTGGGGTGCGCGGTCAGGGGCTTGCCGACACTCGGGCCGCGGCCGAAGACCACGTTCACCACGCCTGCCGGGAAAATCTCCGCCATCAGTTGCGCCAGCTTGAGGGTGGTCAGCGGCGTCTGCTCGGACGGTTTGAGCACCACGGTATTGCCTGCGGCCAGGGCCGGCCCGAGCTTCCAGGCGGCCATCATCAGCGGGTAGTTCCACGGTGCGATGGAGGCCACCACGCCCACCGGGTCGCGGCGGATCATCGAGGTGTGCCCTTCCAGGTACTCGCCGGCGGCACTGCCTTGCAGGCAGCGGCTGGCACCGGCAAAGAAGCGGAACACGTCGGCCACGCCCGGCAGCTCGTCGTTGAGCGCCGCCGCGTAGGGCTTGCCGCAGTTGTCCGCTTCCAGGCGCGCCAGCTCCGGGGCGTGAGCGTCGATCGCATCGGCCAGTTTGAGCAGCAGCAGCGAACGGTCCTTGGGGGTGGTCTGCGACCAGCTGTCGAACGCCGCATCCGCAGCGCACACCGCGGCATCGACCTGGGCCAGGCTGGCCTCGGGGATCTCCACCAGCGTGGCCCCCAGGGACGGGTTGAGCACCGCCAGGGTTTCGCCTTCACCGGCGATGAGTTGTCCATTGATCAGCAGGCAGGTTTGCATGGGTTCTCCTGTGCGGCGAGGTTGGCCGCCGCCATAAAAAAGTCGCAAGCGCCCCGTGCCCGCAGCCGGGCTGCGCACAGGGGGAGCATTACAGGGGGGGCAGGCGCCGGGCGCCCGCAGGTTCAGAGTGCGGCTTCAGGCACTGCCGTGCTGAACAGCCGGGTGCGCCAGGCCAGGTACACCAGCCCCAGCAGCACCCAGCAACAGCCGAGAATCAGCGCGTCGGCATCCAGGCTGATCAACATCCAGCCCGAGGTGAAGGCGCCGGCCAGGGGGAAGATCACCCCGCGGACCACGCCGGCCTTGTCGCCGATGCTGCGGTCGAAGGTCAGTTTCAGTGCGCACAGGTTGACCGAGGTGAAGGCCAGGAAGGCGCCGAAGTTGACCAGCGAAGTAGCCGTGGCGATGGTCAGGCCGAACCCGACGAAACCGAAGGCCCCGCACAGGGCGATGTTGAATACCGGGGTCCTGTAGCGCGGGTGCAGCACGCCGAACAGCTTCTGCGGCAGCTGGTTGTCGCGGCCCAGGGCATACAGCAGACGCCCCACGCTGGCCTGGAACGACAGGCCGGCGGCGAAGTGGGCAATGATGATGCCGGTGAGTACCACGCCGAAGAACAAGTCGCCACCGATGGTCTTGGCGATTTCGAAGGCCGCGCCGTCGATGTTCTCGAACAGGCCCGCCGGGTGCGCCAGGTACATGAAGTACGAGGAGCCCACGTACAGGCTGCCGCCGATCAGGGCCACCAGCAGGATGGCACGCGGGATGGTGCGCTCGGGCTCGACGGTTTCTTCGCTCAGGGTCGACAGCGCGTCGAAGCCCAGGAACGAATAGGCGGCGATCGCGGCCCCGGCCATGGTGGCCGAGAACGGCACGTCGGCATTGAAGAACGGCTTGACCGAGAGCAGACCGCCCGGGCCGTTGATGGCCGACACGTAGTGCCAGCACAGCGCGATGAACACCGCGATGATGGTCAGCTGGATCAGCATCAGGATGATGTTGAAGCGGTTGGCGACCTGGATGCCGAGGATGTTGAGCAAGGTGGTGGAAACGATGAAGCCGGTGATCCAGCACCACTGCGGTACATCCGGGAACGCCAGGCTCAGGTAGCTGGCCCCCAGCAGCCAGATCAGCATCGGGATGAAGAAGTAGTCCAGCAGCGCGGCCCAGCCGACCATGAAGCCGATGCCAGGGTTGAACACCTTGCGGGTGTAGGTGTAGGCGGAACCGGCCGCCGGGAAGATCCGCACCAGGCGCCCGTAGCTCAGGGCGGTGAAGATCACGCCGATGGAGGCCACCACATAGGACAGCGCCACGGTGTTCTGGCTGGCCTGGGCGATCACGCCATAGGTGCCGAACACGATCAGCGGGGCGATGAAGGCCAGGCCGAACAACAGCACGGACACCGGCCCGAGGGTCCGGCGCAGGTGCGCGGAGGAAGTCGATGCGCTCATGGTTAGGGCCTCAGGCTGCGTAGGTGTAGGCGGCGCGGATCACGTCGAGGTAGCTCTCGACTGACATCTCCTTGGCGTTGCTCGCATCGGAAATGTTGCTCTTGGACTTCTCTGCGATGGCCAGGAAGTCCTCCTCGCGCACCCCGGCCACATCGGCGAAACGCGGAATACCCAGCTCGCGGTTCATGCGGAACAACTGCTCCACGCCCGCTTCGGCGGCAGCGCTGGCGCCAAGATTGGGGTCGATGCCCAGGGCATAGGCGACATCGGCATGGCGGCGCAGGTCGGCGTCGCGGTTATGGCTGAACACGAACGGCAGGAAGATCGCGTTGCCCACCCCGTGCGGGGTGTCGTACATGCCGCCGATGGCTTCGGAGATGCAGTGCACGCTGGCGATGTCGGCATTGCCGAAGGCCATGCCGGCAATCAGGCTGGCGATCAGCATCTGTTCGCGGGCCTCGCGGTTGTCCGGCTCCTGCACGGCGGGCTTGAGGTACTGCGCGATCAGGCGAATGGCATGCAGGGCCAGGCCGTCGCTGATCGGGTTGGCCGGCTTGCCGGTGTAGGCCTCGATGGCGTGGGTCAGCGCGTCCATGCCGGTGGCGGCGGCGATGTGCGGCGGCAGCGTGGCGGTGATGTCCGAGTCGAGCAGCGCCAGAACCGGGCCGATGCGGTAGTCCAGGATGCTCATCTTGAACTGGCGGCGGGTGTCGGTGATCACCGAGAAGAACGTGACCTCGCTGCCGGTGCCTGCGGTGGTCGGGATCGCCACGATTGGTAGCACCGGGCCCTTGAGGGTGAAGGCACCTTCGTAGTCCTCGACCTTGCCGTCGTGGGTCAGCAGTACGCTGATCGCCTTGGCCGCGTCCATCGCACTGCCGCCACCCACTGCCAGCACGCCGTCGATGCCCTTGCCGCGATACAGCTCGGCGGCGCGGTTGACGTCTTCGCTGCGCGGGTTGGGCTTGACGTCGACGATCTCGTCATAACGCACGCCGGCCTTGTCCAGGCTGGTATAGATGCTGTCGAGCAGGCCGGCGTTCTTCACGCCCGGGTCGGTGACCAGCAGCACGTGGCGCAGGCCCAGGTCGGTCAGGTGCTCGCCGGTACGCTGGCGCAGGCCAGGTTCCATGACGATCTTGGTAGGTAACAGAAACTGGAATTGCATCGGTAGGTTCCTCTCGCACTGGGGCGCACTTGCAATGTTGTAGTTATGGCAGACGAGTCAGAGGGGCCGCCTGGGCGGTGGGTGTCTGGTTATTGTTGTGGCGGTAGCCGATCGCCGAAGCCGATGGACCGCTTGTCCAGGCGCTGCACGGTGGGCACAGGCCGGTATGGGGCCAGACACTAAGACACGGGTAGCGGATCGACAATTACTAAAAACTCAAGGGAGCATTCGATTAAATCGAATGCTCCCCGTGCACCGGGGGTAGCGGCCTACAGGTGCTGCCCGTGGCGCGCCATGATGTGCCGCACCACGCTGTAGTCCTGCAGCGAGTCGCTGGACAGGTCCTTGCCGTAGCCCGAGCGCTTGAGCCCGCCGTGGGGCATTTCGCTGACCAGCATGAAATGGCTGTTGATCCAGGTGCAGCCGTACTGCAGGCGCGCCGCCACCTGCATGGCCTTGTCCAGGTTCTGGGTCCACACCGACGAGGCCAGGCCGTATTCGGAGTCGTTGGCCCAGTCCACGGCCTGGGCCAGCTCGTCGAAACGGGTCACGGTGACGACCGGGCCGAACACCTCGCGCTGGACGATCTCGTCGGTTTGCCGGCAGCCTGCCAGCAGTGTCGGCTGGTAGTAGAACCCGGGCCCGGCATGCATCGCCGCACCCGTGACGCACTCCACGTGCGGCTGGCTGAGGGCGCGCTCGACGAAGCTGGACACCCGGTCGCGCTGGCGCGTGCTGATCAGCGGGCCGATCTCGTTGTCGGCATCGTGCGTGCCGGCATAGCGAATGCTGCTGACCGCAGCCCCGAGTTCGGCCACCAGCCGGTCGTGGATGCCGGCCTGGGCGTAGACCCGGCACGCCGAGGTACAGTCCTGCCCGGCGTTATAGTAGCCATAGGCACGCACGCCCTCGACCACCGCCTGCAGGTCGGCATCGTCGCAGACGATCACCGGGGCCTTGCCGCCCAGTTCCAGGTGGGTGCGCTTGAGGGTTTTGGCCGCTGTGGAGAGGATCTTCTGCCCGGTGACGATATCGCCGGTCAGCGAGACCATGCGGACCTTGGGGTGGCCGACCAGGTGAGCGCCGACGTTCTCGCCACCGCCGCAGATGATGTTGATCACCCCGCGCGGCAGGATCCGCGCCAGCGCCGGCGCCAGGGCCAGGATCGACAGCGGGGTGTGTTCGGACGGCTTGAACACCAGGGTGTTGCCTGCGGCCAGGGCCGGCGCGATCTTCCAGGCGGCCATCATGATCGGGTAGTTCCACGGCGCGATCGATGCCACCACCCCGATCGGGTCGCGGCGCACCATGCTGGTGTAGCCGGGTACGTATTCGCCACTGAGCTGACCGGTCTGGCAGCGCACCGCGCCGGCGAAGAAGCGGAACACATCGACGGTGGCGCTCAGATCATCCTTGCGCGCCAGGTGCAGCGGCTTGCCGCAGTTCAGCGCTTCGAGCCGGGCGAAGGCGTCGGCGTGCTGCTCGATGGTACTGGCGATCTCCAGCAGCAGGTTGGAGCGCTGCTGCGGCGTGGTGCGGGCCCAACCGGCGAACGCGCGGTGGGCGGCCAGGATCGCGGCCTCGGTCTGCTCGGCGCTGGCTTCGGCGATAGGGGTCAGCACCTGGCCGGTGGCCGGGTTGAGGATCGGCTCGACGACGCCCTCGCCTGCGACTAGTTCGCCATCGATCAGGAGTGCGGTGGACAACGGGGTCTGCGCGACTGGCATGTGCAGGGTTCCTTCTTGTGGTGTGGCCATGCGGCTAAAGGGATGACTTGCGCCCGCCGTGGGGCTGCTCGCGGGCGACCGTCAGAAACGGGTCGACCAGCGCCGGGCGCGCCGTGCCGCGGCGCCAGGCCAGGCCCACGTCGAGGGTCTGGGTCAGGTCGGCAATCGGGCGGGCCTCGATGATGTCGCCTTCCAGCGACCACGGGCGGTAGGTCATGTCAGGCTGTATCGACACCCCCAGGCCCGCTGCCACCAGGCTGCGCACCGCCTCGGTCGAGGCCGTGCGCAGGGTGATGCGCGGCTGCAGCCCGGCCTGCGCCCACTGGCGCTGGGCGGTGTGGTCCATCTCATCGACGTTCAGCTGGATCAGCGACTCCCGGGCCACGTCGCCCAGGTTGATGCTGTCGTGTTCGAGCAACGGGTGCTGGGCCGGCAGCCACAGCCGGTAGGGCGAGTGGGTCAGCACCTCCGATTGCAGGGCGTGACGGTCTTCAAGGTTGGAGAGTATCAGCACGCCCACATCGATTTCGCCGCTGACCAGCAGGTGCTCGATGTACGGTCGCTCGTCTTCCATCACGCGGATTTCGACGTTGGGGTAGGCACGCTGGAAGCGCGTGAGCAGGTCGGCCAGGTAGTAACCCGCCACCAGGCTGGTCACCCCCACCACCAGCTGGCCGGCGACCTGGTCGGTGCTCTGCTGCAGGCTGCGCTTGGCGTTGTCCACCGTGGCCAGGATCAGGTGCGCCTGGCGCAGGAACTGATGGCCCTGGTGGGTCAGGTGCATGCCCTTGGCGTGGCGATTGAACAGGCTCACGCCGATTTCCTGTTCCAGCTGCTGGATGGCCAGGGTCAGGGTGGACTGGGAGATGTACACCGCCTGGGCCGCAGCCGAGATCGAACCGGTCTCGGCCACGGCAATGAAGTGGCGGATCTGACGCAGAGTCATCATGGGCATTACCCGGTACGTTGTTTTTATAGATGCAGGCGAGTGTATATCTTTTTTATCGATGGCTTGCTGAAAACCGCCGCGCCTGCGGTTCAACGTGAAACCGCGTGGGCGGCCCCGGGTGGTTACAAAAAGGTGCGTACTTGTGGGGATCTGGCGCCCGCCCTAGATTGCCCGCCTCAATCAATGGAGTCCCGAGCCATGCGCACCCTGATCATTCTCGCCCACCCCAACCTGGAAAAATCCGTGGTCAACCAGGCCTGGTTGAAAGCCCTTGAAGCCAGCGACATGAACGTCACCCTGCACCGCCTGTACGAGGTGTATCCCCTGGGCGGCGCGCTGGACGTGGAAGCCGAGCAGGCACTGGTTCGCGCCCATGACAGCATCGTGTGGCAGTTCCCGTTCTACTGGTTCAGCACCCCGCCGCTGCTCAAGCAATGGCAGGACGAAGTGCTCACCCACGACTTTGCCTACGGCCACGGCGAAGGGCAGCGCCAGCTGGCGGGCAAACGTGTTGGCATGGCGATTTCTGCCGGCATCAGGCAAGACGATTACAGGGCCGGCGGGCGTTACAGCTACAGCCTGGACGAACTGCTGCGCCCGCTGGAAGTCACCCTCCGCTACATCGAAGCACTGCCGGTACGCCCGTGGGTGTTCTATGGCGCCGAGTACGCCATCGACCCGGCGGAGCTGGAGGCCAACGCCGAAGGTTACCTGGATTACCTGCGCCAATTTGCCCAGGCAGCCTGAGTTCAGCCTTCGGCGGGCGCCGGCGGTGTCTCGGTGGCCAGCGCATTACCTGAATGCAGGGCACCCCACTGGCACATCGCATCGATGATCGGCTGCAAGGTGCGGCCGTGCTCGGTCACCCGATACAGCACCTTGGGCACCTTGCCAGGGAAGGCTTCGCGCTCGACCAGCAGATCGCCCTGCAACTCCTTGAGTTGCTCGGTGAGCACCTTCGACGACAAGGGGCGCATCAGGCGCAGCAGCTCGCCTGTGCGCTTGGGGCCTTCCATCAGGTGGCACAGGATGGAGCACTTCCAGCGCCCGCCGATGGCCTCGATGGTAGCGTCGATGGGAAAGTTGAACACGCGGTTGACCATGACCGGTTTCTCCTGGCTGGGGCGCAAAGGCGTGCAGGATAGCAAGCGCACCTGCGGCCGGGGCAACTTGAGGCTAATCGACGCCTGGATACACCGCCAACGGATCACAGCGCTGCGACGCCCGCCTTGGCGACCTGCGCATCCTGCTGCGCCTTGACTCCGGACACCCCCACTGCACCGACCACCTGGCCGTCGACGATGATCGGCACACCGCCTTCGAGCGGCGTGATCAACGGGGCACCAACAAACGCCGTGCGCCCACCGTTGACCATGTCTTCGTAGCCTTTGGTCTCGCGCCGCCCCAGCGCCGCGCTCCGGGCCTTTTCCGATGCGATGTAGGCACCGATCGGAGCGCACCCGTCAAGGCGCGCAAGCGCGAGCGGATGGCCACCGTCATCGACGACCGCGATGGCGACCTCCCAATCGTTCTGTCGAGCCTGCGCGCAGGCGGCGTCCAGGATCCGGCGAACATCTGTGTGGCTCAGTACGGCTTTGTGCTGCATGTCTGGATTCTCGTCTGGTCATGTTGAGGCAGCCACGCACCTGATGCGCGATGCCCGAAAATGCTTGAGCTACGCCCGCGATCAGGAATGGGATACCCGGCGCAGGAAGTCCTTCATGCGCTCGTTGGTCGGGTTGCTCAGGATCTGCGCCGATGGCCCTTCGGCGACGATCGAGCCGCCTTCAAGGAACAGCGTGCGGGTCGACACGGCGCGTGCGAAGCCCATCTCGTGGGTCACCACCACCATGGTCATGCCTTCCTGGGCCAGGCTCTTCATGACGGCCAGGACCTCACCGACCAGCTCGGGGTCGAGCGCCGAGGTGGGCTCATCGAACAGCATGGCCCTGGGTTCCATGGCAAGTGCCCTGGCAATCGCCACGCGCTGCTGCTGGCCGCCGGAAAGCTGCGGCGGATAGGCGTTGTACTTCGCGGCCAGGCCGACACGGTCGAGCAGTTCCTTGCCACGCTTGCGGGCCTTGTCGACGGGTTCACCCTTTACGTACACCGGGCCCTCGATCACGTTTTCCAGGACGGTGCGATGGGGGAAAAGGTTGAACCGCTGAAACACCATACCCACCGAGCGACAGATCTGGCGGATGTTCCCGGAGCTGGCGTCGACCGTGACGCCGTCAATGCTGATCACGCCGCCGTCGTAGCGCTCCAGGCCATTGATGCAACGCAGCACCGTGGACTTGCCCGAGCCCGAAGGGCCGATCAGGCAAACCACTTCGCCCTGACGGATCTCTGCACTGATGCCATGGAGCACCTGGTGCGGACCAAACGACTTGGTGATGTTGTCGATGCGGATCATCGGGCACTCCTTTTGTATTTGCGTTCGAGCCAGCCGGCCAACCCCATCAGAGGCAGGCTCAGGCACAGGTACATCAGGGCAACCAGGGTGAAGATGTTGGCGTTGTTGAACGATGCTGCCGCGATCAGCTTGCCCTGCATCGACAGCTCGACCACGGTGATGATCGAGGCCTGGGAGGAGTCCTTGAGCAGCATGATCATGTTGTTGCTGTATGGCGGCAGCGCGATCTTCAACGCCTGGGGCAGGATCACCCGGCGCATGGTCATTGCGCGGCTCATGCCGATGGAGTGCGCCGCCTCGTTCTGACCGGGGTCGATGGCCTGGATACCCGAGCGAAACACCTCGGCCATGTAGGCGGAATAGGCAAGCCCGAGCCCCATGGCACCGGCCTGGAACGCACTCATGTCCACGCCCATTTCCGGCAACACGAAGTACAGGTAGAACAGAATGACGATGATCGGGATGCCGCGAATGGCATTGGTCAGGTAGCGCGAGCCTTCGGCCAGCCAGCGCACGCTGCTGACCCGCAACAGCGCCCAGAACAACCCCAGCAAGGTACTGATGAGCAGCGCGCACAGGGTGATGCCGATCGTTGTCCAGGCACCTTCCATCAGTATCGGAAAGTACTCGACTGCCTGGCTGAAAAAACCTTCGAACATAGGATTGCATCCTCACATGCGGGCACCGTCGGGCGGTGGCCGTGATCACGAATCAGAGTTTCTTGACGTTCCATTTGGTGAGGATCGCGTCGAGCGTACCGTCGGCCTTGAGCTTGGCTACACCGCCATTGATTCGGGCGAGCAGCTCGCTGTTGCCTTTGCGCACCGCCACGCCGATCGCGATACGGATCTGCTTCTGGTAGTCATCGGCAACGCGCAGCTTGCTGGAGCCGGACTGCTGCACGGTGTAGAGCATCACCGGGCCATCGCCTACGGCAACATCGATACGCCCCAGGGCCACCTCGCGAATCATGTCGGACATGCTGTCGTACATCCGCAGCTCCTTGATGCCCTGCTGGGCTTTCATCGGTTCCACCGACACGGTGCCAGTCTGCACGCCGACCTTCTTGCCGGCGAAGTCGGCGCTGCTGTGGTACGCCGTCGTGTCCTGGCTGTTGGCAATCACCTCCTCGCTGTAGGCGAACAGTTCGTCGGAGAAGTCGACCACCTGGGCGCGCTGGGCATTCATGGCGAAAGCAGAGCTGATCATGTCTATCTTGTCCGTCTGCAACGACGGCACCAGGCCACCGAAGGGGATCGGACGCAGCTCGGGCGTGAAACCAAGCTCCTTGCCCAGCGCCTGGGTGATATCGATCATCACGCCCCGAAGCGTGTTGGTCCTGGTGTCCAGGAAGTTGAAGGGCACCGCAGTGGGTGTGGCGCCGACGCGCAGTGTGTCCTGGGCCTGGGCAGTGCCCAGCAGTACGGGAAGAGTCAGTGCCGCACAGGTGGTCAGTTTGATCAATCGGGTGAGCATGGGACGTCTCCTGTTGTTCGCAGAGTGAAGGTCACACAGCTGCGGTAACGATGATTTCCACGAGCATGTCGGGGGCACCCAGCAGGGCCTGGCAAGTGGCGCGGGTGGGCGCGCAGCCATGCGGTACCCACGCATCCCAGGCCTCGTTCATGCCCTGGAAGTCGGTGGCGATGTCCTTGAGCCAGATCTGCGCAGTGAGCAGTCGGGTGCTGTCACTGCCGACAGAAGCGAGCAACGCGTCGATGCGCTTGAGAACCTCGGTCGTCTGGGCCTTGATATCGCCACTTCGCTCGGCGGCGACAACCCCGGCAAAGTAGGCGGTGCCCGCATGCACGACAATGCGGCTCATGCGGGCGTTGGTCTGGTGGCGCGTGATGGCGTTGTTCATGGTCATCTCCTGGGGTGTGAGTAGGTCAGAAACGGCTGATCGAAAAGGGCAACAAGTCGCGTTGGGCATCGACAGACCCTGACATGGCCAGAGCCAGCAAGCGTCCCGTGCCCGCCGATCCGGTCAACCCGAGGTGGCCGTGGCCGAACGCGCACCACAGGCCCGTGTGCCCGGGAAGCTCGCCAATCACCGGAAGCGAATCGGGGAGACACGGACGGTGGCCCATCCACTCGGTGGCAGCACGAATGTCCAGGCCTGGAAGCCCTGCCTTGGCGTGAGCGGCGAGCAACTGCGCGCGAGGGCTGCTTGGCGCTCGCTGCAGGCCGCCGAACTCGACGGTGCCGGCAACCCGCAGCCCTTGCTGCATGGGCGTCATGAACACCTTGCGGTCTGCGAGAACCACGATGCGCTGAAGCTCCACGCCGCCGTGGGGAAAACGCAGGTGGTAGCCGCGTTGTGTTTCCAGCGGAACCTTCACCCCCAGCGGGCGCAGCAGTTGAGCAGACCAGGCACCTGCAGCGACAACCACCTGCACCGCACAGTAGTCCCCGGACTGGGCGCCAACGCGCCAGCCGCTGGTATCCCGTGCCAGGCGTTGCACTCGATCGCGGATGAACCTCACGCCGCGCGTCTTCAGATGCTCTGCAATGACTGTGGCGTAGCGCTGCGGCTCCCGGACCCACAGCTGATCGGGCAGGTAGTAGCCGGTTTGATAGATCGGCCCGAGCGCAGGCTCCAGCGCTCGGATCTCTTCGCCCGTGACATGCCGGGCGTCGAGCCCATGCTGTTTTTTCAGGGCCCAGCCGGCGTTGTCTTTCTCCAGGCTGGCCTGATCGGGGTAAAGGTGCAGTTGACCCGTTTCCGCGATCAGTTCACGGCAGCCAGCCTTGGCGGCGATGGCCTTGTGCTGGGTTGTCGCATCCCCCAGCAATGCATGCAGGGCCTGGGCAATCTGCGCAACCCTGGCCGGTCGCGAGGCGGCAACAAAGCGCGCCATCCACGGCGCCACCGTGAGCAGGTAACTGGCGGGAAGGTACAACGGCCCCGTGGGGTCGAGCAGCATGCGCGGCGCCTGCTTCAACACGCCGGGCATGGCCAGGGGGGCCACGGCACCGGAGGCAATCGAGCCGGCGTTGCCGGACGAGCACTCCGCCCCCGGAGCACCGGGATCGATGACGGTTACCGAAACGCCCGTCGCAAGCAGATGGTAGGCGGTACACAGGCCGACTATTCCGGCGCCGATGACGATCGCTTCGGGTTTGCGAGCTTGAGTAGTGGGCATCTTGTACAGGGCTCTTGATGGATGAGTCCCCGAGAGGATGCAGAGCCTGTACCGAATCTGATATCAATGTATCGCACAGCAATACGAGCAAACTCGAGTGTGATATTTCACAACGGTATGAGCGGTTAGACTTGCTTCGTCAGGCAGCCCCCTCGGCGGGCCATTTTTCACCGTTACGCCCCAATTCAGTGCTCGGCACGCCACTGCTGCACCACGTTGGTCTGGAGAGTTTCATGGAGCCAAACGAGTCCCCCCTGTTTGTCCAGGCCCTGGCCACCGGCCTCGGCGTCCTCGATGCATTCACGGCCGAACGGCCGACGATGAACCTGAAAGAAATTTCAGAAGCTGCGGGTGTTACCAAAAGTGCGGCTCAGCGCTTCACTCATACCCTGGTCACATTGGGCCTGTTACGAAAGGACGCAGCATCCAAGCGCTACTCGCTGTCGCCTCGCACCCTGGATACCGGCTACCGCTACCTACAGGCGCACGTGCTGCTGGAGCGAGCCAACCCTTACCTGCTGGACCTGAACCGCCAGACCGGCGAGACGGTCAACCTGGCCGAACGCGATGGGCACGAGATGGTGTACATCGGGCGATTCCCCAGCCCGCATCGCGCCGTCGTGCACATGCCCGTCGGTAGGCGACTGCCGATCTTCTGCTCGTCGGCAGGCCGCGCCTTTCTCTCGGCGCTGCCCGATGAGCAGATCAGGCACATTCTCACCGGTGTGGATCGGCCCAGATTCACACCGCACACGATTACCGACGTCGAAACGCTAACGAGCATCATCGCCAAGGTTCGGGAGACTGGCTTCGCCTACAGCATCGAGGAGTTCTACCTCAGCGACCTGGCCTTTGCCGTGCCGGTGTACAACATTCGTGGCGAGGCGGTGGCGGCGGTGAACCTGTCGGTGTCGACGGCCTACTGGAGCTTCGAGCGAGCGGTTGCGGAGCTTGTGCCGAAGCTGATCCACACCGCCAGGATGATCTCCACGACGCCGCCTACCTTCCGTGCGATGGAGCCGTTCCAGATCGGCTATGGCAAGGTGCGGGATGTTCCTTATGACAAGCCGTGAATGAAGCGCATGGTGCAGATGCCGCCAGCCAGAAAGCCAAAAGCCCGCTATTAGGCGGGCTTTTGGCTTTCTGGCTGGCGGGTGCCGGTCAGTTCAGGGCGTGCATCATTCCCACTCGATCGTCGCAGGCGGCTTGCTCGATACGTCGTAGGTGACGCGCGAGATGCCTTCGATCTCGTTGATGATGCGGCCGCTGACGGTTTCCAGCAGTTCGTATGGCAGGTGCGCCCAACGCGCGGTCATGAAGTCGATGGTCTCGACCGCACGCAGCGCCACCACCCAGGCGTAACGACGGCCGTCACCGACCACGCCCACCGATTTCACCGGCTGGAATACCACGAAGGCCTGGCTGACCTTGTGGTACCAGTCGGCCTTGCGCAGCTCTTCGATGAAGATGTGGTCGGCACGACGCAGCAGGTCGGCGTATTCCTTCTTCACTTCACCCAGGATGCGCACACCCAGGCCCGGGCCCGGGAACGGGTGACGGTAGACCATGTCGTACGGCAGGCCCAGCTCCAGGCCCAGACGACGGACTTCGTCCTTGAACAGTTCGCGCAGCGGCTCGACCAGCTTGAGGTTCATTTCCTCCGGCAGGCCACCGACGTTGTGGTGCGACTTGATCACGTGGGCCTTGCCGCTCTTGGCACCGGCCGACTCGATCACGTCGGGGTAGATGGTGCCCTGGGCCAGGTACTTGATGTTGTGCAGCTTGTTCGACTCGGCATCGAACACGTCGATGAAGGTACGACCAATGATCTTGCGCTTCTTCTCGGGGTCCGCTTCGCCGGCCAGGTTGTTCAGGAACTGGTCCTCGGCGTTGGCACGGATCACCTTGACGCCCATGTTCTCGGCGAACATGGCCATCACCTGCTCGCCTTCGTGCAGGCGCAGCAGGCCGTTGTCGACGAACACGCAGGTCAGTTGGTCACCGATGGCCTTGTGCAGCAGCGCCGCAACCACCGAGGAGTCCACGCCGCCGGACAGGCCCAGCAGCACGTTGTCGGTGCCGACCTGGGCGCGCACCTGGGCGATTGCGTCTTCGGCGATCTTCGACGGGGTCCACAGTGCTTCGCAGCCGCAGATGTCGAGGATGAAGCGCGACAGGATGCGACCGCCCTGCTTGGTGTGGGTCACTTCCGGGTGGAACTGCACGCCGTAGTAGCCGCGATCATCGTTGAACATGCCGGCGATCGGGCAGCTTGGGGTGCTGGCCAGGATGTGGAAGTCTTCCGGGATGCGGGTGACCTTGTCACCGTGGCTCATCCACACGTCCAGGCCGAATACGCCGTCAGCGTCGACGTGGTCTTCGATGCCGTCGAGCAGGCGGCTCTTGCCGACCACATCGACACGGGCGTAGCCGAACTCGCGCAGCTCGGAACCTTCAACCTTGCCGCCCAGTTGCTCGGCCATGGTCTGCATGCCGTAGCAGATACCGAATACCGGTACGCCCAGGTCCCATACGGCCTGTGGCGCGCGCGGGCTGTCGGCTTCGTGCACCGACTCGGGGCCGCCGGCGAGGATGATCCCGCGGGGGGCGAATTCGCGAATCGCCTCGTCGTCCATGTCGAACGGGTGCAGTTCGCAGTACACGCCGATTTCGCGCACGCGGCGGGCGATCAGCTGGGTGTACTGGGAACCGAAGTCGAGGATCAGGATACGGTGAGCGTGAATGTCGAGGGCCATGACTCAATCTCGTCAGTGGTAATCGGAAACGACGCGGGGCTGTCGTGAACAGCCCCGCTTACAGGTATTGCCAGGAGCATCAACCTACGCGGTAGTTTGGCGCTTCCTTGGTGATCTGCACGTCATGCACGTGGGACTCGGCCATGCCGGCACCGGTGATGCGCACGAACTCGGGCTTGGTACGCATTTCTTCGATGTTGGCGCTGCCGGTGTAACCCATCGAGGAACGCAGGCCGCCCATCAGCTGGTGGATGATCGCGGTCAGGGTGCCCTTGTACGGCACGCGACCTTCGATACCTTCCGGTACCAGCTTCTCGGCACCGGCCGAGGAGTCCTGGAAGTAGCGGTCCGAGGAACCCTGGGCCTGGGACATCGCACCCAGCGAACCCATGCCGCGGTAGGCCTTGTAGGAACGACCCTGGAACAGCTCGATCTCGCCCGGGGCCTCTTCGGTACCGGCGAACATCGAACCCATCATCACGGCGCTGGCGCCGGCGACGATGGCCTTGGACAGGTCACCGGAGAAGCGGATGCCACCGTCGGCGATCAGCGGTACGCCGGTGCCTTCCAGCGCGGCAGCCACATTGGCGATGGCGCTGATCTGCGGCACGCCGACGCCGGCGACGATACGGGTGGTGCAGATCGAGCCAGGGCCGATACCGACCTTGACCGCGTCGGCGCCGGCTTCGGCCAGGGCCTTGGCGGCTGCGCCGGTGGCGATGTTGCCGCCGATCACCTGCACGTCGGGGAAGTTCTGCTTGACCCAGCGCACGCGGTCGATAACGCCCTTGGAGTGGCCGTGGGCGGTGTCGACCACCACCACGTCGACGCCGGCAGCAACCAGTGCGGTCACGCGGTCGCCGGTGTCCTTGCCGGTACCCACTGCAGCACCGACGCGCAGGCGACCCTGGTCGTCCTTGCTGGCCAGCGGGTAGGCCTTGGCTTTCTCGATGTCGTTGACGGTCATCATGCCCTTGAGGGCGAACTTGTCGTCGACGATCAGTACGCGCTCGATGCGGTGCTTGTGCAGCAGCTCGCGGGCCTCGTTCTTGTCGGCGCCTTCGCTGACCGTGACCAGACGCTCTTTGGGCGTCATCACTTCACGCACGGTGGCGTCGAGGCGGTTTTCGAAGCGCACGTCACGGGAGGTGACGATGCCGACCAGGTCGCCGTTGTGCAGCACCGGCACGCCGGAGATGTTGTGCAGGCGGGTCAGTTCGAACAGGTCGCGTACGGTGGCGTCGGCCTCGATGGTGATCGGGTCCTTGACCACGCCGGCCTCGAACTTCTTGACCTTGCGCACTTCGGCAGCCTGCTGCTCGATGGTCATGTTCTTGTGGATGATGCCGATGCCGCCTTCCTGGGCCATGGCAATGGCCAGACGGGCTTCGGTCACGGTGTCCATGGCGGCGGAAACCAGTGGAATGTTCAGCTCGATGCCACGGGTCAAACGGGTCTTGAGACTGACTTCGTTAGGTAGCACCTCGGAGTAACCGGGTACTAGGAGAATGTCGTCGAAGGTCAGGGCTTCTTGGCTGATACGCAGCATCGCGGGGGCTCCCGGGCGGGAAAATGGAAGCGCGCCATTATACTCATGCGCGCCGTGTGACTCAATGTAAAGATGGGCCTTCGGTCAGTTGTCTTGCAGCTTTACCTGCACCACTGCCACCGGCTGGTCGAGCCAGTCGGCAAAGGCATCGATGAAAGACGGCTTGAAACCGGCCTCGCCCCAGTTGTTGAAGATGAACCCCAGGTTGGAAAAGGCACAGGGCTGCAGGTAAAGGAAGCCGTTGATGTCGTCTTCATGGCCGCAGCGCGGGCAGGTGAAGTTGTCGCTGATGCCGGGCATCCACTCTTCCAGGCTGGCGAACAGCTCCACCCCCACTTCCCGGCGGCACTCGGCGCAGCCGGCTTCTTCGAGAAAGCCTTCGGTAGGTGTATAGATGCAGCGCTTGTAGATGACTTCCAGGCCATTGACGGGCTGGCCGTACGGTAGCAACTGCGGCCGCTCGACCACCTTGCGCGCACCCTCGGCGATGGCATAGCCCATGCGGTTGCCGGTGCGTCCGCAGGTGCTGAGCTGTTCCTCGATCACCTTTTCGCGTACCAGCCAGCGCAGGATCGCGCGGGCGCGCGGCTCGTGCACCGGCACGGTGGAGATCTTGGGGACGATGATGCTCTGGAATGTCATGAAGGCGGCCGAACAGGTTAAAGGTGCCAGTTTACCTCACTCAGGTAGCGCGCGATCAGCGCGATGCCGCTGGCCAGCACCAGCCAGGTGACCAGCCGCACGAAGGTTTCTCGGGACATCTTCAGGGTCAGCCGGCGCCCCACCCACAGGCCGGCGAACATCATCGGCAGCAGGCACAGGGCAAGCAGCAGCAACGGCAGGTCGGCGTATACCCCGGCAATCAGGAACAGGCTCAGGCGCACCACGGTGCTGCAACTGATCAGCGCGCTCTGGGTCGCGCGCACCTGCTCCTTGGCGTCGAGCCGGGCATTGAGGTAGATGGCATAGAGGAAGCCGCCGCTGCCGAACAGCGCACCGAACAGGCCGCCGGTGATGCCCATCGGCACCGACCAGCCGGCATTCAGGCGCGCCGGCTTGACCTTCACCGCCAGGCTGTAGAGCGCATAGGCGCTGATGAACAGGCCCATCAGCAACAGCAGCAGGTCGGACTTGAGGTTGAGCAGGAACACCACGCCCAGGGTGCAGCCGATGGCCATGCACGGCAGCAGTCGCAGCAGTTCGCCGCGCACCACGGCCTTGCGCGCCGGCAGCCAGTTGCCGAAGGCAGCGACGAAGTCCAGCAGCACCAGCAACGGGATGATGCGCGACAGCGGCATGAAGTTGATCAGGACCGGCCCGGCGACCAGCGCGGTGCCGAAGCCGGCGATGCCGAACACGATGTAGGCGACGCCGATGCCAAGCAGTATCGGCAGCCATTGGAGCGCAGTGAAAGGGAGCGAGTCGAGCAGTGTGGAGAGCATGGTGTATGCCTGAGTCGTGAGTGAGGCAGCGTTCAGACGAACTTTAGCCATTGGCCAGCCATGCCGACTAATATGCAATTGCGCCATCAGCCATCTCGAAAAGGCATCCCTCATGATCTCCACCCGACAATTGCGCTACTTCGTCGAGATTGCCGAGTCCGGCAGTTTCAGTGCTGCCGCCGAGCGCCTGTTCGTCGCGCAGTCGGCGCTGAGCCGGCAGATAAAGGAGCTGGAGAGTCAGCTGGCCACCCCGCTGTTCGAACGCACCGCCCGCCAGCCGCGCCTGACCGCAGCGGGCCTGGCGTTTCTGCCGCGGGCCCGCAACCTGCTGGGCGAGCTGGAAAAGGCCTGCCGCCTGGCCACCGAAATCGGTCAGGGCCTGCGCGGCAGCCTGCGCCTGAGCCATTCGAGCACGGTGCCGCTGACCGGCGCGTTGCTGGATCGGCTCACGGGCTACCTGCAGCACAACCCCGGCGTGTCGATGGACATCGCGCAGCTATCTTCCGAGGCGCAACTGGAGGAACTGGCCGAAGGTCGCCTGGAGTTCGGCCTGCTGCGCCTGCCGGTGCTGCGCCAGCACGAAGGGCTGTGCGTGCAGCCGCTGTTCGACGAGCCGCTGCTGCTGGCGGTGGCCGCAGACCACCCGCTGGCCGATGAGCCCAGCGTGTACCTGGCGCAGTTACGCGACGAGGCGTTCATTTCCATCCCGCACCGCCAGCGCGGTGGCTTGAGCTACCTGTCGGCCGAGCTGTGCATGCGTGAAGGGTTCTTCCCTCGGGCTGCGCGGGTGGTGTCGCGCAAGACCACGCAGTTGCAGTTGATCCAGGCCGGGTTCGGGGTGGCCTTGCTGCCACGGTGCATGCGCGATATCGCGCCGGCGGCGCTGCGCTTCGTGCCGCTGGCCGACGCGGGGTGCGTGAGTACGGTGGCGCTGGCCTATCGACGCGATGCCGGGCCGTTGGTGCATCAGTTTGTGGAGCACATGCAGGGCTGAGCCGGCAACGTCGGCTCCTGCAAGAGACCGCGCATGACCTGTAGGAGCCGGCAAGCAGCGCCGCCGCCTGCCGGGACTGCAAAGACCGCACGATTCCCTTTATGATGCCCCGCATGATCAGAGACCCTTTCGAAAGACTCGGCCTGGACCGCGAGGTCCTTACCGTCAGCCAGCTCAACGGCCGCGCCCGCGTGCTGCTCGAGGACGTGTTCAGCAACATCTGGGTCGAGGGCGAAATCTCCAACCTCGCCCGGCCCGCCTCCGGCCACGTCTACTTCACCCTCAAGGACAGCGGCGCCCAGGTGCGCTGTGCACTGTTTCGCAACAACGCCGCCCGCGTGCGCCAGGCATTGCGCGACGGCCTGGCGGTCAAGGTGCGTGGCAAGGTCTCGCTGTTCGAGGGGCGCGGCGACTATCAGCTGATCCTCGACACCGTCGAACCGGCCGGTGACGGCGCCCTGCGCCTGGCCTTCGACGCGCTCAAGGAAAAGCTCGGCAACGAGGGCCTGTTCAGCAGTGAACGCAAGCGCGCCCTGCCCGCCCACCCGCAGCGTATCGGCATCGTCAGCTCGCCCACTGGCGCGGTGATCCGCGACATCATCAGCGTGTTCCGCCGCCGCGCCCCGCAGGTGGAGCTGACCCTGATACCCACCGCCGTGCAGGGCCGCGAAGCCATCAACCAGATCGTACGGGCCCTGCAACGCGCCGATGCGCAAGGCTTCGACGCGCTGATCCTGGCCCGTGGCGGCGGCTCGCTGGAAGACCTCTGGTGCTTCAACGAAGAAGCCATCGCCCGTGCCATCGCCGCCTGCGTCACGCCCATCGTCAGCGCCGTGGGGCATGAAACCGACGTGTCGATCAGCGACTTCGTCGCCGACGTACGCGCCCCCACCCCTTCGGCCGCCGCCGAACTGCTGGCCCCCGACAGCAGCGACCTGGGCCGACGCCTGGAAAGCCTGCAACGCCGCCTGCTGCTGCGCATCCAGAACCGCCTGGCCCATGACCGGCTGCGCCTGGACAGCCTGGCGCGGCGTCTGCGCCACCCCGGCGAACGCCTGCGCCAGCAGGCCCAGCGCCTCGACGACCTGGACATGCGCCTGCGCCGCGCCTTCGAGCAGCGCCTGAACCAGCGCCGCGAACGCCTGGCACGCCTGGAGACCCGCTTGGCCGCGCAGCACCCCGGGCGTGCCCTGGCGCTGCTCAAGCAACGCCTGGACAACCTCGCCGAGCGCCTGCCGCGAGCCATGCGCCAGACCCTCGCCACCCGCCGCCAGCACCTGCAGGTGCAGGTGCAGACACTGCAGGTGGTCAGCCCGCTGGCCACCCTCAGCCGTGGCTACAGCATCCTGCTCGACGAGCGCGGCCAGGCCATCCGCAGCGCCGCGCAGACCCGCAACGGCCAGCGCCTGACCGCCCGCCTGGGCGAAGGCGAGCTGCAGGTGCGGGTCGAAGACAACCACCTGACTCCGGTCACGCTCTCTCTACTGGACTGACTCATGCCCCGACTGTTTGCCCCGCTGCTCGCCCTCTGCCTGGCCTTCGCCGGCACCGCCCAGGCCAGCTACATCACCCGCCAGTTGAACAAGCCGGTGCCCGGCGGCGTCGCGGTGGTCGACCTCGGCCCCGCCGCCCAGGCCCCTCAGGCACGCTTCGACGGCAAGCCGGTGCTGGTGGTACGCGAGCAGGACACCTGGCTGGCCATTGTCGGCCTGCCGCTGACCCAGAAGCCCGGCACCGCCAGCCTGACCCAGGGCGAGCGCACCCTGAGCTTCACGGTCGCCAGCAAGAAGTACCCCGAGCAGCGCATCACCCTGAAGAACCAGCGCCAGGTCAACCCCAACCCGGCCGACCTCAAGCGCATCGACGCCGAGCTGGCCGAGCAGCTCAAGGCCTACCGCAGCTTCAGCCCCAACCTGCCGAGCAACCTGCTCCTCGACAAGCCGGTCAACGGACCGCTGTCGAGCAAGTTCGGCGTGCGCCGCTTCTTCAACGGCGAGGAACGCAACCCGCATGCCGGCCTGGACTTCGCCGTGCCCGCCGGCACCCCGATCAAGACCCCGGCCAACGGCAAGGTGATCCTGATCGGCAACTACTTCTTCAACGGCAACACCGTGTTCGTCGACCACGGCCAGGGCTTCATCAGCATGTTCTGCCATATGTCGAAGATCGACGTGAAACCCGGCCAGCAACTGAGCCGTGGCGCCATCGTCGGACGGGTGGGCTCCACCGGCCGCGCCACCGGGCCGCACATGCACTGGAACGTCAGCCTGAACGACGCACGGGTCGATCCGGCGATCTTCATCGGGGCCTTCCAGCCCTGATCAGCGTCTTGCGCCAATCAAAAAGACCGCGCAACTGGCGCGGTCTTTTTGATTGGTAGGCGCTATAAAATCACGACATTCTTCAGTTTTTAAGCATTCCTCTCAATTTTTTTGCAGTGCTTGCCATCGTTCAGCCCACTGGTTAGGGTTGAACCCATGAAAACCACGCACACCCTCATCCTGCTTCGCCAACATCGCAGCCTTTGCCTGGTCAGTGCCCGACTACCAAGCTGAATCGCGTCGCCTCGCCCATTCATCACTTGTACGTTCGGCGGGCCCCTTTCAAGGCCGCACAATAAGGATTGCTTTCATGACCATGCTCAAAGACCCTTCGAAAAAATACCGTGCCTTCGCTCAGGTAAACCTGCCTGACCGCACCTGGCCCTCGAAGACCATCACGGCCGCGCCGATCTGGTGCAGCTCGGACCTTCGCGACGGCAACCAGTCGCTGATCGAGCCGATGGATGCGGTCAAGAAGCTGCGCTTCTGGAAGACCCTGGTCAGCGTGGGCGTGAAAGAAATCGAGGCCTCCTTCCCATCGGCCTCGCAAACCGACTTCGACTTCGTGCGCACCCTGATCGAAGACGGCCACATCCCGGACGACACCACCATCCAGGTGCTGACCCAGGCCCGTGAAGACCTGATCGCACGTACCTTCGAATCGCTGCGCGGGGCCAAGAAGGCCATCGTGCACCTGTACAACGCCACCTGCCCGGCATTCCGCCGCATTGTCTTCAACCAGGACAAGCAGGGCGTCAAGGACATCGCGGTGAACGCGGCCAAGCTGTTCGTCAAGTACGCCGCCCAGCAGCCGGAAACCCACTGGACGTTCCAGTACTCGCCAGAGACCTTCAGCGCTACCGAACTGGAGTTCGCCAAGGAAGTCTGCGACGCGGTGATCGAGGTGTGGAACCCGACCCCCGAACACAAGGTGATCCTCAACCTGCCAGCCACCGTGGAAGTTTCCACCCCGAACATCTATGCCGACCAGATCGAGTGGTTCGGGCGCAACGTGTCGCGCCGTGACAGCGTGATCATCAGCCTGCACACCCACAACGACCGTGGCACCGGCGTGGCTGCCACCGAGCTGGGCCTGATGGCCGGCGCCGACCGTGTCGAAGGCTGCCTGTTCGGCAACGGCGAGCGTACCGGCAACGTCGACCTGGTGACTCTGGCGCTGAACCTCTACACCCAGGGCGTGGACCCGGAGCTGGACTTCTCCGACATCGACGGCGTGCGCAAGGTGGTCGAAGAGTGCAACCAGATCCCGGTACACCCGCGTCATCCGTATGTGGGCGACCTGGTGCACACCGCGTTCTCCGGCTCGCACCAGGATGCGATCCGCAAGGGCTTCACCCAGCAGAAAGAAGACACCCTGTGGGAAGTACCGTACCTGCCGATCGACCCGGCCGACATCGGCCGCAGCTACGAGGCGGTGATCCGCGTCAACAGCCAGTCGGGCAAGGGTGGCATCACCTACCTGCTCGAACAGGAATACGGCATCAGCCTGCCACGCCGCATGCAGATCGAGTTCAGCCAGGTGGTACAGGGCGAGACCGACCGCCTGGGCCTGGAAATGACCGCCCAGCAGATCTACAAGCTGTTGCAGAGCGAGTACCTGCAAGCCAACGCCCCGTATGCGCTGGTCAGCCATCGCCTGCAGGAAGAGAACGGCCACAGCGCCGTGGAAGTGGAAGTGGCCGGTGAAGGCGAAACCACCCTGCACTGGCGCGGCAAGGGCAACGGCGCCCTCGAGGCCCTGGTGGCCGGCCTGCCGGTAGCCGTGGAAATCATGGACTACAACGAGCACGCCATCGGTGCCGGCACCCACGCCAAGGCGGCGGCCTACATCGAACTGCGCGTGGCTGGCGGTCGTCCGGTGCACGGCGTGGGTATCGATGAAAACATCACCACCGCCAGCTTCAAGGCGCTGTTCAGCGCACTGAACCGCTCGCTGAGCCAGCAGGCTGCTAAGGCGGCGTAAACGCCAACTGACCCGCTGCTGCATGCAATGCCCGCCTCTGATACGGAGGCGGGCATTTTTTTGGTTGTGCGAAAGCCTGCGGGGCGCTGGCGTGCTCGGTATACTGCCGGCCTCATTATTTTTGCCACACCTGTAAGGACACTCAATGAGCCACTACCTGGAACGGGCACTCACCAGCCTGCGCACCATCGGCATCAACTTCATCCAGCCCGTTCAGGATGCCCCGGTTCTGGTACTGCTGGACCGCGTGGCCCACTACGACACCACCAAGGTCACCTCCATCGCCACCGTGCTGCAGCAGGCCACCAGCTTCAACAGCATGGTGCGCGAGCAGATCGAAGGCATGGACATCTCCACGCGCTTCATGGACATCACGCAGAGCTTCACCTCCATCCGCGAGGACGCCGCCGCCATGGCCGGCTGGATGGATGACGGGCGCCTGGACGCGATGGAAAAGATCAAGCTGACCTGGATGAACGTGCGTCGCGGCTCCATCCCCAGCCGCTTTGCCGATATCCGCGAAAACTACCTGAAGGTGTGCAAGTCGGCCAACAACCAGATCGCCCGCGAGAGCGTGATCCTGGAGTCGTACATGGACTTTCGCATGGCCATGAAAGCCGCCGAGGTGGAAGCCCAGCAGGTGCTGGCCATCGCTGGCGAGGCCCTGCAGCAGCGCACCCTGGCCCTGAACGAGGCCAACGCCCGGGTCGCCGACGCCGAAAGCGCCGAGCCCGCCGCACGCGCCGCGCTGGAACTGGGCCGCGATGAAGCCGTGCGCGCCCTGCAGGACGAAGACAAGCGCTACCAGATCATCAAGGACATCGCCGATGACCTGAAGGTCGGCTACAACACCGCCGAAATGGTCTTTGCACGTATCAATCAGGTGCACGTGATCAAGGAGCGTCAATACCAGCGCATGGTGTCGTTCTTTTCCACCAACGAAGTGGTACTCACCGGGCTTGCCGTGTCGTTCACCGCCAACAGCGGCCTGGCCGAAGCCACCCACACCCTCAATGCCACCACCGACGGCATCAGCCAGGGCCTGGAGTCGCTGGGCAGCACCGGCAACCAGCAGCTCGAAGCCGCGGTCAAGGCCAGCTACGGCTCGACCATCAAGGTCGACTCGGTGCGCGCCCTGGCTGACGCCACGCTGTCGTTCCAGACCGACATGAAGCAGATGGCCGACACCTACCGCGCAGAGTCGAGCAACGCCGCCCGGGATATCGCCGAAGCCGTCGAAGAGGCCAAGCGCAAGTTCGCCGCCCTGCTGACCAAGGCCGCCTGATGAGCAGTGTTCCTCTGTCCGAACAGCTGGGCGCGATGGCGGTGGTCGACCAGCTGCGCCATCAGCAGATGCAGGTGCAGGAGCACCTGAACCTGCCGCAGCGCCGCGCTGAAGTCGCCGAGCGTATCCGCACCTACTACCAGGCCCAGGGCATCGCCTATGACGATGCGCTGATCGAACAGGGTGTGCGGGCGTTCTTCGCCCGGCGCCTGGCCTTCGAGGCGCCCGAACAGACCGCACTGCAACGCCTGACCACGCGCCTGCTGCTCAACCGCAGGAAGCTCATGCGCATCCTGCAACTGATCGTCGTCGCGCTGCTGGCCGTACAGTGCACCCGGGTGGTGAACGACACCGCCAAGACCTCCAAGGTGCAGGACAACGTCCGTACGGCCGAGTATCGCAGCAGCGATCTGAGCGCCGACCTTGCGCAGCACCAGTCGCGCTTCGATGCGCTGCAGCAAGCCGTCGCGCAACAGCCCGAGCCCGCGGTCACGCGCCTGCTGGTGCCGCTTGCCGAGCGGCTGACGCAGGTTCAGACACTGCTGACGCACCGACCGTGGCCGCAACTGATCGACAGCGACAACCGCGACAGCGTGCAGCAGGACCTCGATACCTACGAACGCAACACCCAGTCGGCGCGCGCGCAACTGAGGCAGGCCGACAAGGGCCTGAACGACGTCCAGGCCATTATCGATGCCCGCAGCCGCCTGCAGGCCGTACTGCACAACCCGGCGTTCACCGCAGGCGCCAAGCGTTTCGGGGTGATGGCGCAGCAGGCCCGGGTGGCCGACCAGGCCATCGGCAACGCCGACACCCAGGGCATCGAGGTGGTCGACCGTGAAGTCGGTGAGCTCGAAAGCCAGCTCGATCGCATTCAGCAGGTCCAGCCGCTGATCCGGCGCCTGGACGAAATCGAGCAGCAGTTGCCCGCCCTGCGCCTGCCGCCGAACGACCTGCGGGTGGTGCGTGCCCAGGCCGCCCAGGTCGACAAGGCCATCGACGCCCTGCAGGCACGCCAGGCCAGCGGCCACCTGTCGACGCTTGACAGCCTGCTGGTGTTCGCCCGTCAGGCACTGGAGCTGCGGGTGGTGGACCGCTACGGCGTCAAGTCGGGGGTCGAGCGCTGCTATGACCAGGCGCTGTGCAACCAGGGCGGTGACTCCCTGCAGGGCAAGAGCTGGTACCTGGTGGTCGAGGCCGTGGACGCCGCCGGCAACCCGATCAGCGTGCCGGTCACCAGTTCGGAAACCGGCGAATCGCGCTGGGCGTCCTACTTTGGTGTACGGGTCAGCCAGGCCGAGTACCTCAAGGTCAAGGAAGACAAACTCAGCGACGGCCACATCGACGACCTCGCCATGGGCAGCAAGCCTGCCAACATGCTGAGCCTGAAATTCAACCAACGTGTCGCCAAACCCGACATGATCCTGGACTGGTGATGACATGAGACCCAGCAAGCTCATCGGTATCGTCGCCGACAATGCACGCAGTTTCGAGCACGTGCTGCGCGACGCAGAACAACAACTGGCCAGTGCCACCGAGCGCCAGATGGCGCTCGAACAGGACATCCTGACCCGCCTGCGCAGCATCGCGACCCTGCAGCTGGAGCACGCCCCGTCGCTGCAGGACGAGGTGGTTCAGGCCCTGCACGAACGCCAGCTGGCCCAGGGGCAGTTGCGCCAGCAGCTGCTGGAGGTCGAGCAGCGGATCGCCCAGTCGCTGGAGGCGACCGCGCAGGTACAGGAGCGCCTCGACGACCTCGACCGCCAGGCCCGCGACCAACTGGCCCAGGACCCGACCTACACGGCGCAGATGCACCAGCTGGAACAGGCCATCGCCGCCAACCTCGAAACCGTCACCGGGTATGCCGACATTCGCCAGGAGTGTGCCGACAAGCTGCCGATGTTCGGCCGCAACCCGATCTACCACTTCCTGCGTGATCGTGATTTCGGTACCGAACAGTATCGGTTGGGCCGCATCAGCCGCTGGCTCGATGGCTGGCTGGCCAGGCAGGTCGACTACAGCGGCAACCGCAGCAACGAGCTGAACCTGCTCAACATGCAGCAGCGCAACGAGGCACTGCAGCTCGAACGCGACGCGCACATTGCCGCGCTGGAGCAAAGCACCGGCCAGCAACTGGCCGACGCCCAGCAGCAGGCAGGCATGGAGCCGCTGCGCGAAGCGCACAAGGCGCTGTACAAGCAGACCGTGGCCAGCAAGCAGCAGGCCAACGACATTCACGCGCAACTGACCGCATTCACCCACAACCAGGACCCGCACTACCTGCGTGCCCGCCAGTGGCTCACCGACCAGTTGCAGGCCAAGAGCATCGAGCAACTGCTCGAGCAGGTGAAGAAGACCCCCGATACCGCAGACGACCAGATCGCCTTGCAGCTGCAGCGGCTGTACCCGCAGGTCGACGGTGTGGAACGGGCACTGGCCGAGGCGCGCCAGACCCATGGCCTGGCCCAGCAGTCCTATGACCGGGCCAAGGAGCTGGAGCGCGCGCTGCGCACCGACTTCTTCCGAGACGACGGCTATCAGTACAAGGCAACGCTGGGCATCGAACGTCTGCTGTCGGACTACATGACCCGCGATGTCACCCTGGGCTATCTGGTCGGGACCATCCGCGAACACCGCGAACTGGTGCCGCGCGTCGCCGTCGAGCGCAGCTCGTACAGCAGTAGCAGCTCGGGGTCGAGCTGGAGCAGCTCCAGTTCCAGCAGTTCGAGCAGCAGCTCCAGCAGCAGTGGCGGCTTCTCCAGCTCCGACAGCAGCGGGGGCGGCGGCTTCAGGACCTCGGACAGCTTCTGATGGCATGCCCGCTGGCCTGCCGACGCAGGCCAGCGCGGCGCATCACCCGCGCGGGTAGCGCTCGTTCACGCTGAAATCGAAGCGCCAGCAGCCCGCGTTCTTCCGGGAACTGTAGTGCTCGAACAACACCTTTTTCTGCAGTTCGTCCCAGCCGAGCGGGTCCACCGAGGCCTCCTCCAGCACCGTGACCAGCGTGTCGGTGGCAACCGACGACAGGTAGATCAGGTCTTCGCGCATCACCTGCGCGTTGGCATCGAGAATCGGCAGCACCTTGTTGTGCTCGAAGTAGTAATCGATCTCCGACGCGCCCATCACACAGTGCGCATACAGGATGTGCACCTGATAGGCATAGAACACCCCGGGGCCGACCAGCTTGCGGGTGTGCTTCTGGGTGGTGGAGTCGTTCCAGCTTTGCGCAGCCTGGAACGATACCCGGACCTCTGAACTCACCCCCACGCCCTTGAATTCCAGCTGCACGCCACCAGACACTTCGGTGGTACGGCTGAAGCTTCGGGTAAAGCCATGGGTGACCTCGAAGGTGCGTTCATCCTCGCCGTTGCTCGGCACCTGAACGGTGCCGACATGCTCCACGTAAGCGGCAACCGGCACCGAATACATGTCCCACCACCGCTTGCCGTCGTACATCTGGCCGAACTCGGTGGCATCCTTTATCCAGCAGGCCTGGCGTACCTTGTCACCGCCAAAGAGGTACTTGTCGATGTGGTAGCTCCCGCGCTGTGCGGGGGAGTCGGCGCCAAACACGTTGTCTTCACTCATGACGGTTCCCTCAGTACTTGTAGTGAATCTTCTGGCTTGCGGAAAAATCGAACGACCAGGCGCCGGCATTGCATTCAACCTCGTAACCTTCGGTCAGCACCTTGCGCTGCAGGGCATCCCAGGCAATCGGAGGGGTGGCCGCGGCATCGGCCACCGCCACATACACGGCCGTGCTGATGGCCGACAGGAAGTACAGGTCGGTACGCCCCTGCGTGGCCAGCGTCTTGCTGGTGCGAAACGCCTTGCTCAGCTGTCCGGCCGAGGTCGCGCAATGGGCATACACCAGGTTCATCTGGTAGATGGCGAACACTCCGCTGCCGGGCAGCAGCAGCGTCAGGCGGTTGTCGTTCGGCGCCCCCCAGGCGATGTCGTCGACAAAGCCGGTGTGCAGGCTGGAGAGGATATTGACCCGCTCGATGGCCGACGACACCGAATAGGGCGCGTCCACTTCACGGATGAACTGCTTGCTGTGGCCCTGGGCAAAGGTGATGGCATGGCGCTGGTTGCTCAGGCCGTTGAGCCGCAGGGTATCCACCGCTGACAGGTAGGCGAACACCGGTCGGGTGTAGGTGGCCCAGGCACTGGAGCCAATGCGGATATCGCCGTAGACGGTCTTGCCGTTGACCCAGCAGCCGGGTGCCAGGCGCTTGCCGCCGATCAGGTGGCGCTCGAGCGAATAGGACCCGGTCTTGACCGCGTAGCCGCTGAGTCGCGGATTTGTAGCGTGTTCGATTTCGTCGTCCAAGGTATGCACTCCCTGCAGAAAACCCATGAGTTTTCGATACTAGGGAGGCCGCGACAGGCTCGGCAGCGGGACGTGCTTCCTGGATGGGCAGCGGCCTTGCCGGTCAATGGCGCCGGCAAAAAAAAAGGTGCGCCGACCAAGCGCACCTCAAAGCCGTACAGCACACAACGAATTCTCTAGTCCAGCAACGCCAGCGCCTGGGCACTGCACGCCTGCACGCGTGCCCACTCGCCGTTCTTGATCCAGCTGCTGTCGAGCATCCAGGTTCCGCCCACGCACATCACATTGGCCAGGGCCATGTACTGCTTGACGTTGCCCGGGTTGACCCCGCCGGTGGGGCAGAAACGCACCTCGCCGAACGGCCCGCCGAATGCCTTGATCGCCGCCGCCCCGCCGCTGATCTCGGCCGGGAACAGCTTGAAGCGCCGATAGCCCAGCGCGTAGCCCATCATGATCTCCGAGGCGCTGCTGATGCCCGGCAACAGTGGCAACGGGCTCTCGACCCCCGCCTCCAGGATGTCCTGGGTGCACCCCGGCGTGACCACGAACTGCGCACCGGCCTGTTCCACCGCCGCCAGCATGCTGCGGTCGAGCACCGTACCGGCTCCGACGCACAGCTCCGGGCGCTGTTCGCGCAGCAGGCGGATGGCGGTCAGGCCGTGTTCGGAACGCAGCGTCACCTCGAGCGTCTTCAGCCCCCCGGCCGCCAGCGCATCGGCCAGCGGCAGGATGTCCTGCTCGCGGGCGATGGTGATCACCGGCAGAATGCGCGCCTGGCCGCAGATGCGGTCGATCAGGGCAATCTTGTCGGCCATGGAAATGCCCGGCTGTGAAGGTTCAAGGGTTGTCATAACGGCGTGTCCTTGGTTCATGGGCACCAGTAGATTTCCAGGGGGTCTTGAAGAAAGGCGCGAATCGGCATCTGCGCCGGGTCGTCACCGCCCAGCGCGGCGCGCAGGGTAGCGAGTTTGCCTGGCCCTTGCACCGACAACAGTGTCGCACCTGCACCGGCCAGCACACGCCGGGTCAGGGTCAGGCGCTGATGCGGCACGCTCGGCGCCAGCATCGGCAGTACCCGGCGCTGGCTCTGGGCCTGCAGGCCCTCGGCCAGGTTGGGGCTGCCCGGAAACAGCGAGGCGGTGTGACCGTCATCGCCCATGCCCAGCACCAGCACATCGATCGGCGGCAGCTGGGCAAGCGCCTGGTCCGCCTGCTCGGCAGCGGCTTCGAGGCTCGCGGCGGGACGGTACAGGCCGACGAACCGCGCCTTGGCGGCCTCGCCCTGCAACAGGTGCTGCGCCACCAGGCCGGCATTGCTGTCGGCATGTTCCACCGGCACCCAGCGCTCGTCCGCCAGGCTGACCACCACCCTGGACCAGTCCAGCGGCTGCCTGGCCAGGCGCTGGAAGAACGCCACCGGGCTGCGCCCGCCCGACACCACCAGGGTGGCCTGGCCGTTTTCGTCCATCGCCGTGCGCAACCGCTGCGCCACATCCACAGCCAGGCCCTCGGCCAGGCGCGCCGCATCGGCAAACTCATGTGCCGTCACGCTCGCCGGCAGTTGCAGTTCAGATATCGCCATACCATGCCCTCCCATCGCGGGTAATCAGTGCTATCGAGCTCATCGGCCCCCAGGTGCCCGCCGCATACGGCTTGGGCGCATCACCGGCGTGTTTCCAGCCGGCGATCAACTGGTCGCACCATTTCCACGCATATTCGATTTCGTCCTTGCGTACAAACAGGTTCTGGTTGCCGCGCATCACTTCCAGCAGCAGGCGCTCGTAGGCATCCGGAATGCGTGCGCTGTGCCAGGTATCGGAAAAATTCAGCTGCAACGGGCCGCTGCGCAGTTGCATGCCCTTGTCCAGGCCCTGCTCCTTGGTCATCACCCGCAACGAAATGCCTTCGTCCGGCTGCAGGCGGATGATCAGCTTGTTGCCGATCTGCAAACGTTGTTCCGCCGCGAAGATGTAGTGCTGCGGCTCCTTGAAATGGATGACGATCTGCGACAGTTTCTGCGGCATGCGCTTGCCGGTGCGCAGGTAGAACGGCACCCCGGCCCAGCGCCAGTTGCGGATATCGGCCCGCAGCGCGACGAAGGTTTCGGTGTCGCTCTGGGTATTGGAGTTGTCTTCCTCGAGGTAGCCGGGCACAGCCCGCCCCTCGCTGTAGCCCGCTATGTACTGGCCACGCACCACCTGGGTGCTCAGGCCCTCGCCGCTGATCGGTGCCAGTGCCTTGAGCACCTTGACCTTCTCGTCGCGAATGCTGTCGGCCGAGAGGTCGCTGGGCGGGTCCATGGCGATCAGGCACAGCAACTGCAGCAGGTGGTTCTGGATCATGTCGCGCAGTTGCCCGGCCTTGTCGAAGTAGCCCCAGCGGCCCTCGATGCCGACCTTCTCGGCCACGGTGATTTCCACATGGGAGATGGAGTTCTGGTTCCACTGGGTTTCGAACAGGCTGTTGGCAAAGCGCAGGGCAATGAGGTTCTGCACCGTCTCCTTGCCCAGGTAATGGTCGATGCGATACACGCGGTTTTCGGGGAAGTACTGCGCCACCGCGTCATTGACCCTGCGCGACGACTCCAGGTCATGGCCGATGGGCTTCTCCAGCACCACGCGGGTGCGCTCGCTCAGGCCGACCTTGTCGAGGTTCTCGCAGATGCCGCCGTACACCGCCGCGGCGGTGGCGAAATAGGCGATCAGTGGCGCGTCGGGTTGTACCTGTTCGAGCAGCGCCGGGTAGTCCTGAGCCTGAAGAAAATCCACATGCAGGTAGCTCAGGCGCGCCATGAAGCGCTGCAGGGCCAGGGCCTCGATATCGCTGCCCACATGCTTGTGCAGGTGCGCCTCGATCGTCGCCAGGTGCTCCTGGGGGCTGCCGGCTTCGCGGGCCAGTGCCAGCACGCGGGTCTGCTCATTCAGCAGGCCCGCGCGATCGAGCTGGTACAGCGCCGGGAACAGCTTGCGCAACGCCAGGTCGCCGAGGGCGCCGAACAGGGCAAAGGTGCAGGGTTCAACGGTGATCGAAGCCATGATGTTGGTTCTTTTATCAAGTTGACGTAGAAATACCGGTTTCAATCGCAGTTTTCAAGGACTAATGTAGTAAAACTAACAACATATTGCCGTGTATACAGAATCAAGTGGTGCGCCAACCGTGCCATCAGTACGATAGGCCACCGCGTAAAAAGCCGTCTGCCCGTGGCAGCCGGCGGCCTCCCCGACCCAAGGACATACCCCCATGGACCGCGTGCGAAACCTCCTGGAGCAGATCCAGGGCCGCCTCGACGAGCTGAACAAGGCTGAGCGCAAAGTCGCCGAAGTCATCCTGGCCAACCCGCAGCAAGCCACGCGCTTCAGCATCGCGGCGCTGGCCCAGGCAGCCAAGGTCAGCGAACCCACCGTCAACCGCTTCTGCCGTTCGTTCGGCGTCAGCGGCTACCCCGAGCTCAAGCTGCAACTGGCGCAGAGCCTGGCCAGCGGCGCCGCCTATGTCAGCCGTGCGGTAGAAGCCGACGACGACCCTGCATCCTATACCCAGAAGATCTTCGGCAGCGCCATCGCCTCGCTCGACAGTGCCTGCCAGCAGCTCGACCCGCAACTGGTCAGCCGCGCCGTCGACATGCTGATCCAGGCGCGTCAGATCCACTTCTTCGGCCTGGGCGCCTCGGCCCCGGTGGCACTGGACGCACAGCACAAGTTCTTCCGCTTCAACCTCGCCGTGTCGGCGCATGCCGACGTGCTGATGCAGCGCATGCTGGCCTCGGTGGCCCATACCGGCGAGCTGTTCGTGATCATCTCCTACACCGGGCGCACCCGCGAACTGGTCGAAGTGGCGCGCCTGGCGCGGGAAAACGGCGCTTCGGTGCTCGGCCTCACCGCTGCCGACTCGCCACTGGCCAAGGCCAGCAGCCTGAGCCTGAACATCCCGCTGCCTGAAGACACCGACATCTACATGCCGATGACCTCGCGCATCATCCAGCTGACCGTGCTCGACGTGCTGGCCACCGGCATGACCCTGCGCCGTGGCGTGGACTTCCAGCCGCACCTGCGCAAGATCAAGGAAAGCCTCAACGCCAGCCGCTACCCGATCGACGACGAACTCAATTGAGCGAATGCGCCTGCAACTGCAGATGCGCCCGCTCCCCCGGCGCCAGGCTGAGGCTGTCGCTGCTGCCACTGGCGGCCTCGACGCAGATGAAGCCCTGGGTCTCGCTGCCGCTCACGCCCATCAGCGGCCGGCTGCCCGGATGCCACACCACGGTGTCGTCGCTGTCGCCGGTATCGATGCACAGCTGACGCTGCCAGGCCGGGTCGTTGACCTGCAGGGTCGCAGCATTCTGGAACACCCGCTGACAGCCGCCCTGCACTTTCAAGGCGCCCTTCTGCTGGCATGCCTGACGCCTCAGATGATCGTACCCCCTCGCATTCTCGAGCCCAGATAGCGCTATCTCGGAAACGTCACTAATACGCCAGTAGGCCAGCAGAGCATGACTCAACTGGCATGGCAGGCTGTCCTGGTGCTCGGTGCTCAGTTGCAACTGCATGCGCTGGCCCAGGTTGGCCACCAGGTCGACCTGCCAGTCGCACAGTTGCAGGCGCCACGTGAGGGTCACACCCTCGTCGCTTTCGCTGCTGTCGATCAGTTTCCAGTCGAGCAGGCGCGCCCAGCCGTGGGCCGGCCACATGTCTTCACTGGGGTGACGGCCGTACCAGGGCCAGCACACCGGCACACCGCCACGAATGGCGCCGACCTGCGGCCACTGCGCCGCGCACCACAGCCACGGGCGTTCGCCACGGGGCTGGAAGTGCAGCAGTTGCGCGCCCTGGCGACTGAACACCGCCTGGCACTGGGGGTGATCGATGATCAGCACGTCGCGCTGCTGGTAACGCTCCCACTCGAAGGTCGGTCGCGGCCGCTGCGAGGTGAAGAAGCGTTGAAGCGGGTGCTCGGACATGTTTCGGGACTCTTGTTGTTAGGGGGGCCTGTTCGCCGGCAACGCCGGCTCCTACAGAAGTCGACCTTGCCGGCAAAACGCCGAATTGGCGTAAATTTACAACATATCCCCTCAGAACGACGACTGAATCTTCAGCCCGGCGACGACCGCGTTGTCCACCTCGCTCACCCCGCCCGGGTGACGGATGTACTGAAGGTTGGGGCGCACGGTCAGCCAGTTGGTCACGTGCACGCCGTAGTACAGCTCGGCGTTGTACTCGGTACGCTGGATCGGCACGAAGCCCATGTCGTTGTAGTCATCGATACCGCTGACCCCATTGAGCTGCTGCGCACGCTTCTTCACGTCATCGTTGACATGAATGCGCGCCACGCCGAAGCCGATGTCGTCCTTGGGCCGCGAATCGAAGGCGCCCTTGTACACCATGCCCACCTGCTGGTAGTTGTCGACCACGTTGGTGGCCTTGTCGTGCACGGTAAAGTTGGCGAACAGGCTCAGGCCGCGATTGGCATCGCCGTTGTGCGCAGTAACCTGCTGCTGCGCCACCACCCACCAGCCATGCTTGCTCGAATGCGACTTGGGGTCTGCGCCAGTCAGGCCCTGGGGTTGGCCATTGACGTCCTCGTAGATGTCATCGGCCTTGGCAGTGCTGTAGTAGTAACCCAGGCGGTACTCGCCGGGCAGGCCGTTGACCCTGGGGGCCCACACCAGCTCCACCGGCAGGATCATGCCCTTGGTGCCGCTGCCGCTGAGCTTGAAGCCATTGCCCGTCTCAAGGTTCGAAGGGTTCTGCTCGAACACCCCGACCTGGGCGAAGAACTCCGGCGTGAGGTTGTACTTGGCGCGCAACGCCCACTGGCTGACCGGCCAGTTGTACCAGATGCTGCCCACCCAGTTGCCCACCTGCGAGCCGCAGAAGGCCAGGTTCTGGAAATCGCAGGGGAAGCTGTTGAACTCCTCGCCCGGGCCGAAGCGCCCCGCCTTGAGGTCGAGCTTGCCGTCGAAGTAGGTCTGCTTGACCCACATCTGGGTCAGGCGCCAGGTCTGCCCGCGGCCCCACACCTCCTGCACCGAGCTGAACTGCCCGGCCCGAGGGTCGCTGATGCGGTCGTTGGACAGGTTGCGCCCGCTGCGCTCGGTGATCGCCAGCTTGAACTCGGCGTCGTGCCAACCCAGGATCTTCTCCAGGTCCATCTTCACGCCCAGGGCGAACTGGTCGCTGTAGCGCGCCGTCTTGTCGTTGTTGTAGCCACCCTTCAGGTTGCCGGCAACCTCGCCCACGTAATCCAGCGAAAAATCGTAGCCCTTGTCCAGCAACTCGGTGCGCGTGCCGCCCCAGTCGCCACTCATCCACTTCGACTCCGGGTCGAAGGCGCCGGCAGCGTGCGCCCCGCAACTGACCCCGAAGGCCGCCAGCAGGGTCATGCAGCCCCGCGGCAAAACACGTTTGAAATGATCCATCCCCTGTGTCCTCGTCTTATTGTTTTCGATGGTGTCCATGCTTTACAACGAATTCAGCGGCCCCTGAATTGGGCAATGTTGTCGGTGCCGACCGTATCGAGCGGTGCACGCCCGCGCCCCAGCCGTTCGCCCGTTTCTGCATCGAACAGCAGCACCCGCGCAGGATCGAACTGCAAGCTCAGGCTTTCGCCGACCTGCGGCGCGAACTCCGGTGCCAGTCGGCAGCACACCTTGGTCTGGTTGAGGGTCACGAACACCAGGGTGTCCGGCCCGGTCGGCTCGGTGACCTGCACCTGGGCGCGAATGCTCGGCAGGCCATTGCCTTCGACCGCCGCCAGGCTGATCTGCTCCGGGCGAATGCCCAGGATTACCTCGCGCGCCTCCAGCCCCGCCTCGCCGATGCCCAGTGGTAGCTCGCAGCGCCCCTGGCCGCTGTCGAGCAGGGCCAGCAGGCGACCCTCCTGGCGTTGCAGGCGCAAGGGTATGAAGTTCATCGGCGGCGAGCCGATGAAACTCGCCACGAACAGGTTGGCCGGGTCGTTGTAGATCTGCTGCGGGGTGCCGAACTGCTGGATCAGCCCATCCTTCATCACCGCCACCTTGTCGCCCAGGGTCATGGCCTCGATCTGGTCGTGGGTCACGTACACCGTGGTGGTCTTCAGGCGCTGGTGCATCAGCTTGATCTCGGTGCGCATCTCCACCCGCAGCTTGGCGTCGAGGTTGGACAGCGGTTCGTCGAACAGGTAGATCCTGGGCCGACGCGCCAGCGCCCGGCCCATGGCCACGCGCTGCTGCTGCCCACCGGACAGCTGGCCGGGCTTGCGCCCCAGCAGGTGCTCGATCTGCAGCAGCTTGGCCACCCGCGCCACCTCCTCGTCGATGGCCGCCGGGGTCATCTTGCGAATCTTCAGGCCGAAGGCGATGTTGTCGCGCACGTTCATGGTCGGGTACAGCGCATACGACTGGAACACCATGGCGATGTCGCGATCCTTGGGGCTCATGCCACTGATGTCGGCGTCGTCCACCAGAATCGCCCCGCCGCTGATCTGCTCCAGCCCCGCAATGCAGTTCATGAGGGTGGATTTGCCGCAGCCCGAAGGGCCCACCAGGATCAGGAACTCGCCCGAGCCGATCTTCAGCTCGATGTTCTTCAGCGTGTCCGGCAGGCCGCTGCCGTAGGTCTTGTTGACGTTGCGCAATTCAAGCGTTGCCATGTTCTACCCCTTGACCGCGCCGGCGGTGAGCCCACGCAGGAAATACTTGCCAGCCAGCACATAGACCAACAGGGTCGGTAACCCGGCGATCATCGCCGCCGCCATGTCGACGTTGTATTCCTTGGCCCCGGTGCTGGTGTTGACCAGGTTGTTGAGGGCCACGGTGATCGGTTGCGCGTCGCCACTGGCGAACACCACGCCGAACAGAAAGTCGTTCCAGATCTGGGTGAACTGCCAGATCAGGCACACCATGATGATCGGGATCGACATGGGCAGCAGGATGCGCCCGAAGATGGTGAAGAACCCCGCGCCATCCAGCCGCGCCGCCTGCACCAGGGCCTGGGGCACGCTGGTGTAGTAGTTGCGGAAAAACAGCGTGGTGAAGGCCAGGCCGTACACGATGTGCACCAGCACCAGGCCGGTGGTGGTACTGGCCAGGCCCAGCTTGCCGAGGGTGAACGAGGCCGGCAGCAGCACCGTCTGGAACGGCAGGAAGCAGCCGAACAGCAGCAGCCCGAAGAACAGCTGCGAGCCGCGAAAGCGCCACATCGACAGCACGTAGCCGTTGAGCGCTCCCACCAGGGTGGAGATCAGCACCGCCGGCACGGTGATCTTCACCGAGTTCCAGAAATAACCGCCCACCGCGTCCCAGGCCTTCACCCAGCCGATGCCGGTGATCACCTCGGGCCAGCTCAGCAGGTTGCCGGTGCGGATGTCGTCGGGGCTCTTGAAGCTGGTCAGCAGCATCACGATCAGCGGCACCAGGTACACCAGGCAGGCCGCGATCAGGGTGGCGTAGACCGCCAGGCGGCTCAGGCTCGGTCGACGAGCAGCAAGTGAATTACTCATGGCGCTTGCTCCTGAGTTCCGAATACAGGTACGGCACCAGGATCGCCAGGATCGCACCCAGCATCAGGATCGCGCTGGCCGAGCCCATGCCCATCTGGCCGCGGCTGAAGGTGAACGAATACATGAACATCGCCGGCAGGTCCGAAGCGTAGCCCGGGCCACCGGCGGTCATTGCCGCCACCAGGTCGAAGCTCTTGATCGCGATGTGCGCCAGGATCATCAATGCACTGAAGAACACCGGGCGCAGGCTGGGCAGCACGATGCGCAGGTAGATGGTCGGCAGGCTCGCGCCATCGACCTGGGCGGCGCGGATGATCGACGGGTCGACCCCGCGCAGCCCGGCCAGAAACAGCGCCATGACGAACCCCGAGGCCTGCCACACGGCAGCAATCACCAGGCAGTACACCACGCGATCGGGGTCGACCAGCCAGTCCAGGCGAAAGCCTTCCCAGCCCCAGTCGCGCAGCATCTTGTCCAGGCCAAGGCCGGGGTTGAGCAGCCATTTCCAGGCGGTGCCGGTGACGATCATCGACAGTGCCATGGGGTACAGGTATACGGTGCGGATAAAGCCTTCGCGGCGGATACGCTGGTCGAGCAGCACCGCCAGCAGCACGCCGACCACCAGGCTGATGCCGATGAACATGCCGCCGAACAGCAGCAGGTTCTTGCTGGCGACCCACCAGCGGTCGTTGTCCATCAGGCGGGCGTACTGGGCCAGGCCCACCCACTTGTAGCTGGGCATGAAGCTTGAATTGGTGAATGACAGGACGAAGGTCCACAGGATGTAGCCGTAGAAGCCCACCAGCACGATCAGCATGCTCGGCGCCAGTACCAGTCGGGGCAGCCAGCGCTGCAATGCGTCGAGGGGTGAGGCCTTGTTGAGGACGGCGATAGTGCTCATCGGAAGGTTCTCGGTTGGAAAGGCGGCGCGTTGCGCCGCATCGCGGGACAAGCCCGCTCCCACAAAGTCATCGCAGTACCTGTGGGAGCGGGCTTGACCCGCGATGAGGCCCGAAAGATTCAGCGGATCATTTAGCCGACTTGATCGCCGAATCCAGCTGCTTGACCGCCTTGGCCGGGTCGGCCTTCGGGTCGTTGAGGAAGTTGGTCACCACATCGAAGATGGCGCCCTGCACCGCCAGGCTGGTGGCCATGTTGTGCGCCATGCTCGGTTGCAGGCCATCGCCCTGCTCGGCCGCCTTGAAGTCCGCGGCGGACTTTTGCGTGCAGGCATCGAACGGGCCCATGTCCATGTCCTGGCGTACCGGCAGCGACCCCTTGTTCTGGTTGAACACAGTCTGGAACGCCGGCTCCAGCGCCACCTTGGCCAGGTCGTTCTGGGCCTTGATGTCGTTCTCGTCCTTGAGCCTGAACATCACCAGCGAGTCGATGTTGTAGGCGAAGCTGCCCTGGGTACCGGGGAACGCTACGCACTCGTAGTCCTTGCCGGCGATCTTGCCCGCAGCGGTCCATTCGCTCTTGGCCCAGTCGCCCATGATCTGCATGCCGGCCTTGCCGTTGATGACCTCGGCGGCCGCAACGTTCCAGTCACGCCCGGCACGGTTGGGGTCCATGTAGGTGCCCAGGCGCTGCAAGGTGCTGAACGCCTTGATCATCTGCGCACCGGTCAGGGTCTTTTCATCCAGCTCGACAAAGGCGGCGTGGTAGCCCTTGGGCCCGAGAATGCTCAGCACCACGTCCTCGAACACGGTACTGTCCTGCCACGGCTGGCCGCCGTGGGCCAGGGGCACGAAGCCGGCAGCCTTGAGCTTGTCGGCGGCGGCGAACAGTTCGTCCAGGGTGGTCGGCACCTTGGCCCCGGCCTTGGCGAACACCTGCGGGTTGATCCACAGCCAGTTGACCCGGTGGATGTTCACCGGCACGGCCACGTAATGACCGTCGTATTTCATGATGTCGGCAACCTTTCTGGGCAGCAGCGCGTCCCAGTCGTTGGCCTTGGCCACATCGTCCAGGTTGGTCAGCAGGCCCAGCGCGCCCCAGTCCTGGATGTCCGGGCCCTTGACCTGGGCAGCGGCTGGCGGGTTGCCGGCCACCGCGCGGCTCTTGAGCACGGTCATGGCGGCCGCGCCGCCGCCCCCGGCCACAGCGTTGTCCTTCCACACAAAGCCGTCCTGTTCGATCTGCTTGCGCAGCGTGTCCACGGCCGCCTTCTCGCCACCGGACGTCCACCAGTGGGTCACCTCGACCGTGCCGGGCTCGGCAGCCAGGGCGCTCAATGGCAACAGGGAAGCAAGGGAAACAACGGCGGCGAGGCGATTGATCGCATTCATCAAGGGAAACCTTTCTTGTTGTTATGCCGGTGCAAGTCATGCTGCTTGCGCGTGAATCGAAGTCTAGCCACCCCCTGGGGCGGCAGAAGTAACGAAGGGATGCGCGAATGTCACCGACCTGTGACATTCACCCGCTGGCCCGCACTGCGCGGCAGGCTCAGGGTGACCCGCAGGCCGCCTTCGCGCAGGTTGCGCAGGCTCACCTCGCCGCCGTGGCTGTGGGCGATGTTGCGCGCGATGCCCAGCCCCAGCCCGTAGCCCTGCTGCTGGCCGGCCAGGCGCACATGTGGCTCGAACACCTGTTCCTGGCGCTGCTCCGGCACGCCGGGGCCCTCGTCGTCCACCTGCAGCACGAAGCCGGTAGCACTGTCGATGATGCGCAGGTGCGCACGCTCGCCGTACTTGAGCGCGTTGTCGATCAGGTTGCCGATGCAGCGCTTGAGCGCCAGCGGCTTGCCCGGATACGCCGCCAGCGCCCTGCCCTGCACGGTGACGCGCGCACTGGCCAGGTAGGGCTCCACCAGGCAGTCGAGCACCTGGTTGAGGTCGATGGGTTCGATGTTCTCGTGGATGTCGGTGTCCTTCACGCACTGCAGCGCGCCCTTGACCAGCAGCTCCAGCTCGTCCAGGTCACGGCCGAACTTGTGTTGCAGCTGTTCATCCTCCAGCAGCTCGACGCGCAGGCGCAGGCGCGTGATCGGCGTGCGCAGGTCGTGGGAGATCGCGCTGAACAGTTGGCTGCGCTCGATCAGGTAGCGGCTGATGCGTTCGCGCATGGCATTGAAGGCGCGCCCCACCTCCACCACTTCGCTGCCGCCGCCCTCCACCTCCGGCGGCGCGTCGGCGCCCAGCGACAGCTCCCGCGCCGCGCGTGCCAGGCGCTTGAGCGGACGGGTCTGCCAATGCACCAGCAGGCCGATGAACAGCAGCAGAAAGAAACTGGTCAGTGCGATGAACCCCACCTGCTGGCGCGGCAGGCCCTCGGCCTCGAGGCTGGTGTAGGGCTCGGGCAGCAGCGAGGCGATGTACAGCCACTCGCCCTCGCCCAGGCGGATCTGGGTCACCAGCACCGGCGGGTTGACCGGCTCCAGGGTCAGCGAGTAGTGCGCCCAGGAGCGCGGCAGTTCATCGAGCTTGAGCCCGCTGTTGAACAGACGCAGTTGCTCGGGGCCGACGAACTCCACCAAGATTTCCATCTGCTCGCCCAGGCGCTCGTGCAGTACCTGCTCGAACGCCTCGATCACCGCCTGCTTGCGCGGGGTCACCGGCAGCACCTGCATGTCCAGCGGCCGGTCGTTGAGCGACACCACGAAGCGCGTGCCCCCCATGCTGCGCAGCTGGTCCAGCACCAGCGGCCGGTAGGCCAGCGGCAGCGAACGAAAGTAACTGACACTGGCGGTCATCGAATGCGCCAGGCTGCGCGCGCTGGCCAGCAGCCCTTCGAGCTGGCTGGCACGCAACTGCGACACCCAGATCACGCTGGACAACCCCTGGGCCGCCGTCACCACCAGCAGGGTCAGCAGCAGCATGCGCCCCAGCAGCGAGCGTGGCAGCGGCAGGCGCCAGCGCCGCTCAGTGAGCGGGCGCAACACTGGCCGCCAGCAGGTAGCCGCTGCCGCGTACGGTGCGGATCAGTCGCGGAGGTTTTTCGGTATCGCGCAGACGCTGGCGCAGGCGGCTGACCGCCATGTCGACGATACGGTCAAGCGGCATCGGCTCGCGACCACGGGTGGCATTGCCGATGGTGTCGCGGTCGAGGATCTGTTGCGGGTGGTCGAGGAACAGCTTGAGCAGGGCGAAATCGGCGCCAGACAGGATCACCTCTTCGCCGTCGCGGTGGAACAGGCGGTGGCTGACCGTATCCAGGCGCCACTCGTCGAAGGTCAGCACGTCACCGCCGGGGCGTTCATGCATGAAGCCGGCGCGGCGCAGCAGGGCCTTGATGCGGGCTTGCAGCTCGCGGGGGCTGAAGGGTTTGCCCAGGTAATCGTCGGCGCCCAGTTCCAGGCCGATGACGCGATCGGTTTCGTCGGAACTGGCGGTGAGCATGATGATCGGCACCCGCGCCTGACGCGGATGCTGTCGCACCCAGCGGCACAGGCTGAAACCGTCTTCGTCGGGCAGCATCACATCGAGGATCACAAGGTCGGCGCCGTGTGTGTCCAGAGCCTGGCGAAAACCCTGGCCATCGGCCTGGGCCTGCACCTGGAAGCCGCATTTGCTCAGGTAGGCCTGCAGCAGTTCACGGATGTCCTGGTCGTCATCGACCAGCAGAATCGACTTGGTCACGGTTGTTGTCCTTGTCAGTGCATTCCTTGGCGGCCCCATCGCGGGTCAAGCCCGCTCCCACAGGTACGGCATCGAACCTGGTGGGAGCGGGCTTGACCCGCGACAGGGACCGGCCAGTCACTCCAACTCAGGCGTGCTGGGCCAGTGCCTGCTGCAACGCCACTCCCGCCCCTTCCAACCCGGAATACTCCGCCGTCACCAGCCACACCGGCACCCCTTCAAGGTAGGCGCTCATGCAGCCCTTGTCGGCAAAACTCGCGGCAAAGCCGCTGCGCAGGAACAGCTCGGCAAAGCGCGGAATCACCCCGCCCACGATGAACACCCCGCCACGCCCGCCCAGGGTCAGCACATTGTTGCCGGCCACCCGCCCCAGAAAACGGCAGAACTGCTCGATCACCTCCAGCGCCACCGGGTCGCCGTGCAACGCCGCGTCGGTGATCTGGGCCGGCGTGCCCAGCGTGGGGGCATGCCCGTCCAGTGCACAGATGGCGTGGTACAGGCGCAGCAGCCCGCCGCCACTGAGCACGGTTTCGGCGCTGACGTGGCCGGTGTCCAGCGCGATCGCCTGGCGAATCGCCGCCTCGCGCGCACTGCCCACCGGCAGGTCGACATGCCCGCCCTCACCCGGCAGCGCCAGCCAGCGCTGCTCGCCCAGGCCAAGCAAGGTCCCGACACCCAGGCCGGTACCCGGCCCGATCACCACCGCCGGACGGGTGGTGTCCGGCGTGCCGGCGCACACATTGCGCACTTCATCCGGCTGCAGGCGGGTCATGCCCAGCGCCATGGCGGTGAAGTCGTTGATCAGCAGCAGGTGCTCGACCTGCAGGTTGGCGCAGAATGCCTTGCGGCTCAGGCGCCAATGGCTGTTGGTGAAACGAAATTCATCGCCGCTGACCGGCCCGGCCACCGCCAGGCACACCGCCGCCACCTCGCCCTTGGCCAGGCCCTGCGCGGCCAGGTACACGCCGATGGCCTGCTCGGGGCTGGTGTAGTCAGCCGTGGGGAACACCTGCACCGCGTGCAGCGCGTTGTCGCGCCACAACGCGAAGCGGGCATTGGTGCCGCCTATGTCACCGACCAGTGCGACCTTCATTTGAAGTTCTCCAGGGCCGAGGTGAAGGCGCTGGCGCCCTGCTCGGCCGAGCTCAGCGCCACGCGCAGGAAGCCGAACAGCTCGCGCCCGCAGCCCAGGTCATTGCCCAGCGGCGCTGCCGGCAGCTCGCGAGCGGCCAGTTCGGCCGGCTCGACGCGCACCTGCAAGGTGCCGGCCACGCCGTCCACGCGCACGATGTCGCCATCGCGCACCCGCGCCAGCGGGCCGCCATCGAACGCTTCCGGGCACACATGAATGGCCGCCGGAATCTTGCCCGAAGCTCCCGACATGCGCCCGTCGGTCACCAACGCGACCTTGAAGCCGCGGTCCTGCAGCACACCCAGGAACGGGGTCATCTTGTGCAGTTCGGGCATGCCGTTGCAGCGCGGGCCCTGGAAGCGCACCACGGCGACGAAATCGCGCTCCAGCTCGCCGGCCTTGAACGCATCGGCCAGTTCCTGCTGATCGTGGAACACCCGCGCCGGGGCTTCGACCACCTGGTGCTCGGCCGCCACCGCAGACACCTTCATCACCCCACGGCCAAGGTTGCCTTGCATCACCCGCAGGCCGCCCTCGGCGGAGAACGGTTTGGCCACCGGACGCAGGATGCTTTCGTCAAGGCTGGCCTCGGGGCCTTCGCGCCACACCAGCCTGCCGTTGTCCAGGAACGGCTCCTGGGTATAACGGCGCAGGCCGGGGCCAGCCACGGTGTTCACGTCTTCGTGCAGCAACCCGGCATCGAGCAGCTCGCGGATCAGGAAGGCCATGCCGCCCGCCGCCTGGAAGTGGTTGATGTCGGCCTTGCCGTTGGGGTACACGTGCGACAGCGTTGGCACCACCTCGGACAGGTCGGCCATGTCCTGCCAGGTCAGCTGGATGCCGGCCGCCTGGGCAATCGCCGGCATGTGCAGGGTATGGTTGGTGGAGCCGCCGGTGGCGTGCAGCGCGACGATGGAGTTGACCAGCGACTTCTCGTCGACGATCTCGCCCAGCGGCATGAAGTTGCCACTGGCCCTGGTCAGGCGCGTGACCTGCTGCGCGGCCTCGACGGTGAGCGCATCGCGCAGCGGCGTGTACGGGTTGACGAACGAGGCACCGGGCAGGTGCAGGCCCATCACTTCCATCAGCAACTGGTTGGTATTGGCCGTGCCGTAGAAAGTGCAGGTGCCGGGGCTGTGGTAGGACTTCATTTCCGACTCCAGCAGCTCTTCGCGACTGGCCTTGCCCTCGGCGTAGCGCTGGCGCACGTCGGCCTTTTCCTTGTTGGAGATACCCGAGGGCATCGGCCCGCCCGGCACGAACAGCTGGGGCAGATGGCCAAAGCGCAGCGCCCCCATCAACAGGCCCGGCACGATCTTGTCGCAGATACCCAGCAGCAGCGCCGCGTCGAACATGTTGTGCGACAGCGCAATCGCGGTAGACATGGCGATCACTTCACGGCTGGCGATGCCCAGCTCCATGCCCGGTTCACCCTGGGTGACGCCGTCGCACATGGCCGGCACCCCGCCGGCAAACTGGCCCACCGAGCCGATTTCGCGCAGCGCCTGCTTGATCTGCTGGGGGAAGTGCTCGTAGGGCTGGTGCGCCGAGAGCATGTCGTTGTAGGCCGAGACGATGGCGACGTTGGCCGCGTTCATCATGCGCAGGCTGTGCTTGTCGTCGCTGCCGCAGCCGGCCACGCCATGGGCGAAGTTGGCGCATTGCAGCTTGGCGCGCATCGGGCCGTCGCTGGCCGCCCCGCGAATCAACTGAAGGTAGCGCTCGCGGGTAGGACGGCTACGGGCGATCAGCCGTTCGGTGACCTCAAGAATGCGCGGATGCATGTACTGGACTCCAGGCTAAGGGGCAGCAACCTCTGCGGCGGTTTCCCTTACAAACGATTGCGACCTAGGCTCAAGGCAGGGGCGCGAATGTCGGTGGGTAACGGCTTGGCCGGTCACTCGTTGTAGATTGAACAAAATACTGCCAGCAAAAAGGCTTGTTTTCTATTTTTTTACGAATAATCTTGTAATTCCAACAACAAAATCAGATTCAGGCTCTTTCCGGGGCTCAGACAGTCTGCCAGAGGTAGCTCTATGACATTACGTATCGCAATCAATGGTTTTGGCCGCATCGGCCGCAACATTCTTCGCGCACTGTATACCCAAGGCTACCGTCAGGACCTGCAGGTCGTCGCCATCAACGACCTGGGCGACAGCTCGATCAATGCGCACCTGCTCAAGTACGACAGCGTGCACGGGGCATTCGATGCACAGGTTCACAGCGATGGCGAGAGCATCACGGTCAACGGCGACCGAATTGCCGTCAGCGCGATTCGCAACCCCGCCGAGCTGCCGTGGCAGGCGCTGGGTGTGGACGTGGTGTTCGAATGCACGGGCCTGTTCACCGAGCGCACCCGGGCCGCGGCCCATCTTACTGCCGGGGCACGCAAAGTCATCATCTCGGCCCCCGGCAAGGGCGTGGACGCAACGGTGGTGTACGGGGTCAACCACGACATCCTGCGCCCCTCGCACCAGATCATCTCCAGTGCTTCGTGCACCACCAACTGCCTGGCGCCGGTGGCGCAGGTACTGCACCGCGAACTGGGCATCGAACAGGGCCTGATGACCACCATCCATGCCTACACCAACGACCAGAGCCTGACCGACGTGTACCACAGCGACCCGTACCGGGCGCGGGCGGCCACCCAGTCGATGATCCCGAGCAAGACCGGCGCAGCCGAGGCCGTGGGCCTGGTGTTGCCGGAACTGGCCGGCAAGCTGACCGGCATGGCCGTGCGGGTGCCGGTGATCAACGTGTCGCTGGTGGACCTGACCCTGAACGTGACACGCGAGGCCAGCGTGGAAGAGGTCAATGCGCTGATGAAAGAGGCCAGCCAGCACTCGAAGATCCTCGGTTACAACACCCTGCCGCTGGTGTCGTGCGACTTCAACCACAACCCGCTTTCGTCGATCTTCGACGCCAATCACACCAAGGTGGCCGGCAAGATGCTCAAGGTGATGGCCTGGTACGACAACGAATGGGGCTTTTCCAACCGCATGCTGGACAACTGCCTGGCGCTATGGGAGGCGCGATAGTCTCAAGCCGCAAGCTTCAGGCGGCAGGCAAGCAGGGGGTAAGCCTGCTTTTCCTCCTGCCGCCTGGCACTAAAAGCTTGCCGCTGCTTTTCCCCCTTGACCAACAGCATTGATGATAAGCATTATCATTCGCTGAAATCCCGGTCAGGTATCGCTGTGAGTCAGTCCCACTTCAACGCCGTCTTCCTCGCCCAGCGGGTCACCCTGCTACGCACCCTGCAGCGCATGGTCGACAACCCCAGCACCGCCGAAGACCTGCTTCAGGAAACCTACCTGCGCGTCACCCGCGCCCTGGGCGAACGCCCCATCGAGCACCTCGAACCCTTCGTGTTCCAGACCGCCCGCAACCTCGCCCTGGACCACCTGCGCGCCCGCCGCGTGCAAGCCCGCACCCTGCTCGACGATGTGCCCGAGGCGGTGCTGCACAACGTGGCCGCCAGCCACGGCAGCGCCGAGGACGCCACCCACGCGGAGCAGTTGCTGCGCCGCCTGAGCACCTCGCTGGGCGAGCTCAGCGCCCGCCAGCAGCGCATCTTCATCCTCAGCCGATTGCACGGCGCCAGCTATCTGGAAATCGCCGAACAACTGAAGGTGTCCGCCAGCACGGTTCAGAAGGAACTGAAACTGATCATGGCCATCTGTGTAGGCGTAGCCGATCGTCTCAATCGCGATTGAGCCTGCTTGCCTCACATGCCGATACACTTGATCATTACCTGATACACAAGCATGCCAAGGACCCTCCGTGACCGACAGTGCCCCTGACCGCCCTGCGCCGCCAGACCCGGCTGCCTGCGACAGCGCCATGGACCAGGCGCTGGACTGGCTGATACGCCTGCAATGCGCCACGCCCGAAGACACCCGGGCCTTCGAGGCCTGGCTCGAGGCCGACCCGGCCAATGCCCCGGCCTACGTGCAGGCCGAAGCCCTGTGGCACGGCGACAGCGTGCGCGCCGCCGCGCTGCAGCTGCAGCAACGTCAGCGCCCCTCACGCCTGGCCCGCCTGCGCCCGCACTGGAAGCCGCTGGCCACCGCCGCGGTGCTGCTGGTGGGTGTGTTCACGGTCGGCAACCTGCCCATGCGCCTGCAGGCCGATCACCTGACCGTGGTCGGCGAGCGCCAGCGCCTGGAACTGCAGGACGGCTCCAAGGTACTGCTCAATACCAATTCGGCGTTCTCCAGCAACATCAACGACCGCCAGCGCATCGCCCGGCTGTACCAGGGCGAAGCCTACTTCCAGGTCCCCGGCGGGCAGCAGCCCTTCGAGCTGCGCGCCGGGCCGTTGCGCGCCAGCGTGCGCGACACCGATTTCGCCGTGCGCTACCTCGACGGCCAGGCACAGGTGCGGGTGCAGCGCGGCGACGTCGACCTGCTGGGCAACAGCGACCAGCGCATCCGCCTGTCGGCCGGCGACAGCATCAGCCTCGGCCCCAACGGTTTCAGCCAGCGCGAGCGCCTGGACGGGCAAAAGGATCTGGCCTGGATCGAGGGCCGGCTGGTGTTCGAGAACTGCCCCCTGAGCCAGGTGCTGGCCGAGTTGGGGCGCTACTACCCGGGCTGGATCATCAATACCAGCGAGCGCCTGCAGAACGTCGCCGTCACCGGCAACTACCGCCTCGACCAACCCCTCGAAGCGGTGCGCTCGCTGGCCCACATCACCTCCGCACGCCTGCAGGAGTACCCGGCGCTGGTGATTCTGAACTGAATCGGAATCTTTTTTTACGCGATGCCCCGTGGTCACACGTCTCGTTATAGCCAATGCAACTGATTCTTATTTTTGAATCGGCCGCACCTATAACATTCGCGCGACAGGGAGCGCTTTCGATGTCCAGAGGTTTCACTCGCCGGTCTACCGTCTCCACCCGCACAGCGGGCCTGCAACGTTGCACGCTGTCGCTGCTGACCCTGGCCATGCTGGCCGGCGGCGTCTGCAGCCTGCCGGCGCTGGCCGCCGAGCCCGCCCAGGCAGCCAACCCGCGCATGGGTGACTACCGCTTCGCCATTGCCCAGCAGCCGCTGGTGTCGGCGCTCAACGCGTTTACCGCCGTCACCGGCTGGCAGGTGGGGTTGTCCGCCGAGCTGGCCGAAGGTGTCGCCTCGCCAGGCGTGCGCGGCTCGATGCCGCCCGAGCAGGCCCTGCGCCAGATGCTCGCCGGCACCCAGCTGAACTACCGCAAGCTCAGTGCCGGCAATGTGGTGATCGAGCGCGCCGCCTCCAATGCCATCACCCTGCAGCAGGTGACCGTCAGCGCCACCCGTACCGCGCAGGACGTGAACCAGGTGCCAAGCACGGTGAGCGTGCAGACCCGCGAGCAGCTGGACCGCAGCAACGTCAACACCATCAAGGACCTGGTGCGCTACGAGCCAGGCGTCTCGGTCAGCGGCGTCGGCCAGCGCAGCGGCCTCAACGGCTACAACATCCGCGGCATCGATGGCGAGCGCGTACTGACCCAGATCGATGGCGTGTCGATCCCCGACAGCTACTTCTACGGCCCCTACGCCCAGACCCAGCGCAACTACGTCGACCCCGAGATCGTCAAGCGCGTGGAGATCCTGCGCGGCCCGGCCTCGGTGCTGTACGGCAGCAACGCCATCGGCGGCGCGGTCAGCTACTTCACCCTCGACCCGGACGACATCATCAAGCCGGGCAAGGACGTGGGCGCACGCCTCAAGGCCGGCTACAGCTCGGCCGACGAGAGCTGGCTGACCTCGGCCACCGTGGCCGGGCGCGAGGGCGACTTCGACGGCCTGCTGCACCTGAGCCAGCGCAACGGCCACGAGACCGAGTCCTACGGCAGCCACAGCGGCGATGGCCTGGCGCGCACCGAGGCCAACCCGCAGGATGCGCGCACCACAAACGTGCTGGCCAAGCTGGGCTGGAACTACGCCGACGACGCGCGGCTGGGCCTGACCTACGAGCGCTACAAGGATGATCGCGATACCAACCAACTGAGCGCAGTGGGTGGGCCGTTCATTCCCGGCTTTGGTGCCTCCAACTCCTACCGCGTACGTACCGGCAACGACACCGTCACCCGCGAGCGATTTGCCATCAACCACGAATTTGCCCTGGGCAGCCTACTGGCCGACAACATGAAGTGGAGCCTGAACTACCAGATCGGCAAGACCGACCAGCGCACCGAAGAGGTGTATGCGGCCAGAGGGCGCGAGGTGTTCCGTGATCGCCAGACCCTCTACCAGGACCGTCAGTGGGTACTCGACGCCCAGCTCGACAAAGCCTTCAGCCTTGGCGATACCGAACACCTGCTGACCTACGGCACCACGCTCAAGCAGCAGAAGGTCACCGGTTCGCGCAGCGGCACGGCAACCTGTCTGAATGTGGGCGGTACCTGCCGCGCCGTTGGCGATGCCAGCCCTGGGGACGCCCAGGTCAAGGTCAGCGACTTCCCGGACCCGACCATCAACACATACAGCCTGTTCGCCCAGGACGAGATCCGCTGGAACGACTGGACTTTCCTGCCGGGTGCACGCTATGACTACACCCGCCTCAAGCCCGACATGACCGACGAGTACCTCGGTGCACTGGGCAGCGCCAACAGCGTCAATGACGCCGAGAAGAAATGGCACCGCGTCTCGCCCAAGCTGGGTGTGACCTACGCCTTCAACGACAACTACACCTGGTACGGGCAATACGCTGAAGGCTTCCGCACGCCGACGGCCAAGTCGCTGTATGGTCGCTTCGTGAACCTGGCAGGCGGGTATACCGTGGAGCCGAACCCGAACCTGGAGCCGGAAAAGAGCAAAAGCTACGAAACCGGCCTGCGCGGCAACTTCGATGCGGGGCACTTCGATGTGGCGGTGTTCTATAACAAGTACCGCGACTTCATCAACGAAGACGCCGTGCAGTCGTCCGACCTGGGCAACACCTTCGCCGCCAACAACATCAAGCACGCGACCATCAAGGGCGTCGAGTTCAAGGGCCGCCTGAGCCTGGCGCCTTTTGGCGCGCCAGAGGGCCTGTATGCTCAGACCTCCCTGGCCTATGCCAATGGCCGCAACGACGACACCGGCCAACCGCTCAACAGCGTCAACCCGCTGACCGGGGTGTTCGGCCTGGGCTACGAACAACGCGACTACGGCACCCTGCTCAGTTGGACCGTGGTCAAGCGCAAGAACCGCGTCGATGACACCAACTTCTTCGCCCCCGACGGCAGCAGCGGCCGCTTCCGCACCCCGGGCTACGGCACGCTGGATCTGAGCGGGTTCTACAAGGTTACAGACGACATCACCATCAATGCCGGGGTGTACAACCTTGCCGACAAGAAGTACTGGCAATGGGATGACGTGCGCAGCTACGCCACCGTGGGCAAGGATGGCCTGGGTGAAGCGGCGGTTACCCAGCCGGCCAATCTGGACCGCCTGACCACACCGGGGCGCAACTTCGCCATCAACCTGGTGTGGGATATCTAGACGCTACGCCGGCAAGGCCGGCTCCCACAGGGAGCTGGCCTGCCGGCGAATGGCGCGCAACCTTTTTTACTATTTCCACGCCCCTCATTCGTCTAGTTACTAACGTCTAGTCACCCGCTCACCATTTCCCAAGGATGCCCCATGACCGCAACCGCCGAACGCCCTGCCCTGCGCTCGCAGCGCCTCAACCAGCTCACCCATGCGCCGCACAGCGAGCTCGATGCGCTGGTCAAGTCCCATGCCCCCTTCGACACCCGCGAAAGCTTCGCCCGTTTCGTGGTCGCCCAGTACCTGTTCCAGTCCGAACTCCAGGCGCTGTACAACGACCCGCAACTGATCGCCATCGTGCCCGACCTGGCCGAGCGCTGCCGCGCCGAACAGGCCCGCCTCGACCTCGCCGACCTCGACACCGCAGTACCGGCCGCCTTCCCCGGCGCCGTGCACAAGCCGAGCCTGGGCGCCGCCATGGGCTGGATATTCGTCTCCGAAGGCTCCAAACTCGGCGCCGCGTTCCTGATCAAGCGCGCCGTCGGCCTGGGCCTGTCGGACAGCTTCGGTGCCCGTCACCTGGGCGAGCCGGCCGGTGGTCGCGCCGAGGGCTGGAAGCAGTTCACCCGCATCCTCGACGGTCTGGAGCTCAGCGCCGAAGAAGAAGCGGCCGCTGAACAAGGCGCCGTGGCTGCGTTCGAACGTTTTACCGAGTTGCTCAAACACGCCTACGCCACCGCGCCCAAGGCCGAGCTGGCCTGATGCGTGCCGGGCCGGCCAGCCGCGCTGGCAGCCGGCCCTCACCTGTGCAGTCAATGGACCCCATGACCCGCCCATCCACCTCCAAGCTGTCCCGCGTGCTGTTCGGCCTGCTTGCCTATGTAAGCCTGGGCATCGGCCTGGTGGCCATCGTGATCCCCGGCCTGCCGACCACCGAGTTCATCCTGCTCGCGGCCTGGGCTGCCACGCGCAGCTCGCCGCGCCTGAGCGCCTGGTTGGAAAACCACCGGTTGTTCGGGCCGATCCTGCACAACTGGCGCAACGGCAAGGTGATTCAGCGCCGGGCCAAGGTCAGCGCCACGCTCAGCATGCTGCTGTGCGCCGGCCTGATGCTGGTGTTCATCGGCCTGCGCTGGCCGGTAGGGCTCGCCATCGGCGGCATGGCCCTGGGCAACCTGTGGATCTGGTCGCGCCCCGAGCGCGTGCCTGCCGCCCCGCATTTGACCAATCAGCCCTGATGGTCTGCAATGGCCCACCAACGGGAGGGCCAACCATGAGTCATGTTCTCAACAGCATCGTCAGCGCCCTGGGGCTTGCCCAGGATGCGCTTGAGCACCTGCACCTGCACACTGCAGGAGCCCTGCCATCGACCTTCGAAGTCACCGAACTGGCCAGTGCCAGCATTGCCGCCACGGGCCTGGCCATTGCCGACCTGCTCGCCGGCCAGACCGGCACGCGCCCCGGGGTGCAGGTGGACCGACGTCTGAGTTCCCTGTGGTTCGCCACCAGCATTCGCCCCCAGGGCTGGAGCCTGCCGCCGCTGTGGGACGCCGTGGCAGGCGATTACCCGACCCGCGATGGCTGGATCCGGCTGCACACCAACGCCGCGCATCACCGCGCCGCTGCCGAACGGGTGCTGGGAGCGGTACACGACCGCGATCAGATGGCCCGGCGGGTTGCCGGGTGGGAGGCAGAGGCGCTGGAAACTGCCGTGGTGGCTGCGGGCGGATGTGCCGCGCAGATGCGCAGCTGGCAGCAATGGTCGGCGCACCCGCAGGGCATGGCGGTCAATGCCGAGCCGCTGATCGATCGCAAGGTTGGGCCGGCTGGCGAACTCAAGGGCTGGACCGGCACCGCGGCGCAGCCGCTCAAGGACGTACGCGTGCTGGACCTGACGCGCATTCTTGCCGGGCCCGTTGCCAGCCGCCTGCTGGCGGGGTTCGGTGCCGACGTGTTGCGCATCGATCCGCCGGGCTGGGAGGAGCCCTCGGTGGTGGCCGAGGTGACCTTGGGCAAGCGCTGCGCGCGCCTGGACCTGCATGCTGCAGAGGACCGCGCGGTGTTCGAAGGCCTGCTGGCAGGTGCCGATATCCTCCTGCACGGCTACCGCGCCGACGCGCTGGAGCGCCTCGGCTATGGCGCCGAACAACGGCGCAGGCTCAACCCCGGGCTGATCGATGTCAGCCTCAATGCCTATGGCTGGAGCGGCCCGTGGCAGCATCGTCGCGGCTTCGACAGCCTGGTGCAGATGAGCAGCGGGATCGCTCGCGAGGGCATGCGCTGGCGTCAGGGCGAGCGGCCGGTGCCGTTGCCGGTGCAGGCCCTGGACCATGCCACCGGCTACCTGATGGCGGCTGCCGCGATCCGTGCACTGGATGAGCGGCTGCGCAGCGGCTGTGGCGGCTCGGCGCGTCTGTCGCTGGCGCGCACGGCCAAGCTGCTGGTGGACCAGGGCACGGTGATCGAGGACTTGCCGTTGGCCGGCGAAACCGAGGCAGACCTGGCCCCGGCCGTGGAGCAGACGCCGTGGGGGCCGGCCAGGCGCCTGCAGGCGCCGTTGCAGGTGCAAGGCGCGCCGCTGGTATGGGCGCGGGGGGCTTGCGAGCTGGGGTCGGCCGAGCCTCGCTGGTGACCGCCAGAGGCTCTTCGCCGGCAAGGCCGGCTCCTACAGAAGGTCGCACCAACCTGTAGGAGCCGGCCTTGCCGGCGAACACCTCGACACCGCTCTAAAGCGTCAACCACCCCGCATACAACGCATACGCCGCCACCCCCGCCCCCACCAGCACCGCCGCGAAAATCAGCTTCTCCCACCCGGTGAACAGCGGCTGCCCCTGCTCGTGCTTGGCGCGGTAGAACAGGATCACCCCCGGCGCGTACAGCAGCGCCGACAGCAGCAGGTACTTCAGCCCCCCGGCGTAAAGCAGCCAGATCGCATACACCAGCGCCACCCCGGCCACCAGCAGGTCCTTGCGCCGCGCCCCGGGGTGGCGCTCATAGGTTTCCCCGCGCAGGGCCAGCAGAAACGCATAGGCCGCCGACCACAGGTACGGCACCAGGATCATCGACGACGCCAGGTAGATCAGGCTGGTGTAGGTGCCCGCCGAGAACAGCGTGATCAGCAGGAACAGCTGGATCATGCAGTTGGTCATCCACAGCGCATTGACCGGCACATGATTGGCATTCTCGCGGGTCAGAAACCGCGGCATGGTCTTGTCGCGGGCGGTGGCGAACAGGATCTCGGCACACAGCAACGCCCACGACAGCAGCGCCCCCAGCAGCGACACCGCCAGCCCCAGGCTGATCAGCAGCCCGCCCCAGGGCCCGACGATATGCTCCATCACCGAGGCCAGCGACGGGTTCTGCAAGCCGGCAAGCTCCGGCTGGGTCATCACCCCCAGCGAAAGCACGTTGACCAGCACCAGCAGCGCCAGCACCCCGAGAAAGCCGATCACCGTGGCCTTGCCCACGTCCGAACGCCTTTCGGCACGGGCCGAATACACGCTGGCGCCCTCGATGCCGATGAACACGAACACGGTCACCAGCATCATGTTGCGCACCTGGTCCAGCACCCCGCCGAACTTGGGGTTGCTCAGCCCCCAGATGTCGCGGGTGAAGATATCGGCACGAAACGCCACCGCCGCGATCACGATGAACATCACCAGCGGCACCACCTTGGCCACGGTGGTCACCAGGTTGATGAACGCCGCCTCCTTGATGCCGCGCAGTACCAGAAAGTGCACCGCCCACAGCAATAGCGAAGCGCAGGCGATGGCGATCGGCGTGTTGCCCTCCCCGAACACCGGAAAGTAGAAGCCCAGGGTGCTGAACAGCAGCACGAAGTAGCCCACATTGCCCAGCCAGGCGCTGATCCAGTAACCCCAGGCCGACGAAAAGCCCATGTACTCGCCAAACCCGGCCTTGGCATAGGCATATACACCCGAATCGAGCTCGGGCTTGCGGTTGGCCAGGGTCTGGAACACGAACGCCAGCGCCAGCATGCCCACGGCGGTGATGCCCCAGCCGATCAGCACGGCGCCGACGTCGGCCCGCGCGGCCATGTTCTGCGGCAGCGAGAAGATACCGCCACCGATCATCGAGCCCACCACCAGCGCGACGAGCGCACCCAAGCGCAGTTTCTGTCCTGGTTCGGACATGCAGTTCCCCTTTTCGTCCCGCGTTGTCATGGTGCTGTTACACACTAGGCCTAAATATAAGCACAGCCCTGACGTTTATAGTGGATTGTCTTCAAAACTATAACCTTCATAACTAGTACGTCTATGCCGAGGCGAACTAAACAGTGAGTTTTGCGTACCCCATCTACTTCATCAAGCAAACAAGATCTTTTCTCGTCAAAAATTTGCTAAACCCGTAAAAGCGACTAGCTTCAAATCTCGCAGCCATTCAGAGCGAATGCTCTAGAAAAAGGCTGGAGGTGCCATTGCACAAGGCTTGCGGGGTGTCGGCGAGGCGCCGGCTGCAGCGCTTCAAGTCCTTCAACAACAATGGAATGTATCAATGAACTGACCTGAATCAGCTCTCGTCACGCTTGCTGGATTTATTCTGGCATCTCTCTTCTCCTGGAATGGAGTTATCCAATGTCAGACACTCCCGGAAAACTACGACTGGGTGCGTTAGTCGCACTTGTAGTGGGTTCCATGATCGGCGGCGGTATCTTCTCGCTGCCGCAGAACATGGCCGCCAGCGCCGATGTCGGCGCCGTGCTGATCGGCTGGGGCATCACCGCCATCGGCATGCTGACCCTGGCCTTCGTGTTCCAGACCCTGGCCAATCGCAAACCTGACCTGGACGGCGGCGTATACGCCTACGCCAAGGCCGGTTTTGGCGACTACATGGGCTTTTCGTCCGCCTGGGGCTACTGGATCAGTGCCTGGCTGGGCAACGTGGGCTACTTCGTACTGCTGTTCAGCACCCTGGGCTACTTCTTCCCGATCTTCGGCGAAGGCAACACCCCGGCGGCGATCATCGGTGCCTCGATCCTGCTGTGGGCAGTGCACTTTCTGGTGCTGCGCGGCATCAAGGAAGCAGCGTTCATCAACCTGGTCACCACCGTGGCCAAGGTCGTGCCACTGGCGCTGTTCATCCTGATTGCCCTGTTCGCGTTCAAGCTGGACATCTTCACCGCCGACATCTGGGGCACGATGAACCCGGACCTGGGCAGCGTGATGAACCAGGTGCGCAACATGATGCTGGTCACCGTGTGGGTGTTCATCGGCATCGAGGGCGCCAGCATCTTCTCGGCCCGCGCCGAAAAACGCTCCGACGTGGGCAAGGCCACCGTGATCGGCTTCATCACCGTGCTGCTGTTCCTGGTACTGGTGAACGTGCTGTCGCTGGGCATCATGACCCAACCGGAACTGGCCAAGCTGCAGAACCCGTCGATGGCCGCCGTGCTGGAGCACGTGGTCGGTCACTGGGGCGCGGTGCTGATCAGCGTCGGCCTGATCGTCTCGCTGCTGGGGGCCCTGCTGTCGTGGGTACTGCTGTGCGCCGAAATCATGTTCGCCGCAGCCAAGGACCACACCATGCCGGAGTTCCTGCGCCGCGAGAACGCCAACCACGTGCCGGCCAACGCCCTGTGGCTGACCAACGCCATGGTGCAGATCTTCCTGGTCATCACGCTGTTCTCGGCCAGTACCTACCTGTCGCTGATCTACCTCGCCACCTCGATGATCCTGGTGCCCTACCTGTGGTCGGCGGCCTATGCGTTCCTGCTGGCACTGCGCAGCGAAACCTATGAACAGGCCCTGGCCGAACGCAAGAAAGACCTGATCATCGGCGGTATCGCACTGCTCTATGCCATCTGGCTGCTGTACGCCGGTGGCGTCAAGTACCTGCTGCTCTCGGCCCTGCTGTATGCCCCTGGCGTGGTGCTGTTCGCCAAGGCCAAGCGCGAGGTGGGCCAACCGATCTTTACCAACGTGGAGAAGCTGATCTTCGCCGCCGTAGTCATCGGCGCCCTGGTGGCGGCCTATGGCCTGTACGACGGCTTCCTGACTCTGTAACCCCCCGTATTCGCAACTTGGAGGAAATGAACCATGTCCACGGAAAAAGCTAAGTACGGCGTACATTCCGAAGCCGGCAAACTGCGCAAAGTGATGGTTTGCTCCCCAGGCCTGGCTCACCAGCGCCTGACCCCGAACAACTGCGACGAACTGCTGTTCGACGACGTACTCTGGGTCGCCCAGGCCAAGCGCGACCACTTCGACTTCGTGACCAAGATGCGCGAGCGCGGCATCGAAGTGCTGGAAATGCACAACCTGCTGACCGACATCGTCGCGATGCCCGAAGCACTGGACTGGATTCTGGAGCGCAAGGTCACCGCCGACTCGGTGGGCCTGGGCCTGATCAACGAAGTGAAATCCTGGCTGCGCAGCCTGGAGCCGCGACACATCGCCGAGTACCTGATCGGCGGCGTCTCGGCCGATGACCTGCCCGACAGCTTCGGTGGCAAGACCATCCAGATGTTCCGCGACTTCCTGGGCCACTCCAGCTTCATCCTGCCGCCGCTGCCCAACACCCAGTTCACCCGCGACACCACCTGCTGGATCTACGGCGGCGTGACGCTGAACCCGATGTACTGGCCGGCGCGTCGCCAGGAGACCCTGCTGACCACCGCCATCTACAAGTTCCACCCGCAGTTCACCAATGCCGATTTCGAGATCTGGTACGGCGACCCGGACAAGGACCACGGCAACTCCACCCTCGAAGGCGGCGACGTGATGCCTATCGGCAACGGCGTGGTACTGATCGGCATGGGCGAACGCACGTCGCGTCAGGCCATCGGCCAACTGGCGCTGAACCTGTTCAAGAACAAGGCCGTGGAACGCGTGATCGTGGCCGGGCTGCCGAAGTCCCGCGCTGCGATGCACCTGGACACCGTGTTCAGCTTCTGCGACCGCGACCTGGTCACGATCTTCCCCGAAGTGGTGAACCAGATCGTCGCCTTCACCCTGCAACCCGACGAAAGCAAGCAGGGCGGCATCGACATCCGCCGCGAAGAAGCCAGCTTCCTCGATGTGGTGGCCAAGGCCCTCAAGCTGCCCAAGCTGCGCGTGGTTGAAACCGGTGGCAACAGCTTCGCCGCCGAACGCGAGCAGTGGGACGACGGCAACAACGTGGTGGCCGTGGAGCCGGGCGTGGTCATCGGCTACGACCGCAACACCTACACCAACACCCTGCTGCGCAAGGCCGGTGTCGAGGTCATCACCATCAGTGCCGGCGAACTGGGCCGCGGACGTGGGGGCGGCCACTGCATGACCTGCCCGATCGTGCGCGACCCAATCGACTACTAAAACGACCATCGTCCGGCCGTGCCCACAAGGCGCCGGCCGGGCCGATCAGCCCTTTGCGTTCTAAAAGAACAGGAGCAACATCATGGCGTTCAACATCCACAACCGCAGCCTGCTGAGCCTGGAACACCACACCCCGCGCGAGCTGCGCTACCTGCTGGACCTGTCCCGTGACCTCAAGCGTGCCAAGTACACCGGCACCGAGCAGCAGCACCTCAAGGGCAACAACATTGCGCTGATTTTCGAGAAGACCTCGACCCGCACCCGTTGCGCCTTCGAAGTGGCCGCCTATGACCAGGGCGCCAACGTCACCTACATCGACCCCAACTCCTCGCAGATCGGCCACAAGGAGAGCATGAAGGACACCGCCCGCGTGCTCGGGCGCATGTACGATGCCATCGAGTACCGTGGCTTCAAGCAGGAAGTGGTCGAGGAGCTGGCCAAGTTCGCCGGCGTACCGGTGTTCAACGGCCTCACCGACGAATACCACCCCACCCAGATGATCGCCGACGTGCTGACCATGCGCGAGCATGCCGACAAGCCGATCCACGACATCAGCTACGCCTACCTGGGCGATGCGCGCAACAACATGGGCAACTCGCTGCTGCTGGTCGGCTCCAAGCTGGGCATGGACGTGCGTATCTGTGCGCCCAAGGCCCTGTGGCCGCATGACGACCTGGTGGCACGCTGCAAACAGTACGCAGAGGAAAGCGGTGCCCGCATCACCCTCACCGAAGACCCGAAAGCTGCGGTCAAGGGCGTGGACTTCATCCACACCGACGTGTGGGTATCGATGGGCGAGCCGGTCGAAGCCTGGGGCGAACGCATCAAGCAACTGCTGCCATACCAGGTCAACGCCGAGCTGATGAAGGCCACCGGCAACCCACGCACCAAGTTCATGCACTGCCTGCCGGCGTTCCACAACTCCGACACCAAGGTCGGCAAGCAGATCGCCGAGCAGTACCCGCACCTGGCCAACGGCATCGAAGTGACCGATGACGTGTTCGAGTCGCCGGCCTGCATCGCCTTCGAGCAGGCGGAAAACCGCATGCACACGATCAAGGCGATCCTGGTGTCGACCCTGGCCGACCTGTAACCCCGCCGGGAGCCGGCGCTGCCGGCTCCTGCACCCTAGAAAGGACATCATCATGCGTATCGTTGTTGCATTGGGCGGCAACGCCCTGCTGCGCCGCGGCGAGCCCCTTACCGCCGACAATCAGCGCGCCAACATCCGTATCGCCGCCGAACAGATCGCCAAGATCCACCCCGGCAACGAACTGGTCATCGCCCACGGCAACGGCCCGCAGGTCGGCCTGCTGTCGCTGCAGGCGCAATCCTACAAACCCGACGAAGCCTACCCGCTGGACGTGCTCGGTGCCGAAACCGAAGGCATGATCGGCTACATCATCGAACAGGAGCTGGGCAACCTGCTGGACTTCGAGGTGCCCTTCGCCACCCTGCTGACCCAGGTGGAAGTGGACGCCAACGACCCTGCCTTCAAGGACCCGACCAAGTTCATCGGCCCGGTCTACGGCAAGGAAGAAGCCGAGCGCCTGGCCAAGGAAAAAGGCTGGGTGGTCAAGGCCGACGGCGACAAGTTCCGCCGCGTGGTGGCCAGCCCCAAACCCAAGCGCATCTTCGAGATCCGCCCGATCAAGTGGCTGCTGGAAAAGAGCAGTATCGTGATCTGTGCCGGGGGTGGCGGCATCCCCACCATGTATGGTGAGAACGGCAAACTGCAGGGCATCGAGGCGGTGATCGACAAGGACCTGTGCTCGTCGCTGCTGGCCGAACAGCTGGACGCCGACCTGCTGGTGATTGCCACGGACGTGAACGCGGCGTATGTCGACTTCAACAAGCCGACCCAGAAAGCCATCGCTCAGGCCCACCCGGACGAACTGGAGCGCCTGGGCTTTGCCGCAGGCTCCATGGGGCCGAAGGTGCAGGCCGCTTGCGACTTTGCCCGGCACACCGGCAAAGTAGCGGTTATCGGCTCGCTGGCCGATATCGAAGACATCGTCAAGGGCACTGCCGGCACTCGGGTGAGTACGTCCAAGCCGGGTATCGACTACCGTTGATGCAGTTGGGCGGATCTGCAGGTCCGCCCGTTTCAACCTTCCAGAGGAGCCGCCATGGCCATATTCGAACCCGGTCATCTGCACATCGAGCGCCATGCGCTGAACAAGGCCGATTACAGCTACAACCTGTGCATCGACTACAAGGTTGAGCAGGATCCCAAGGAAGGCAAAGGCATGAGTTTTCGCATGCATGGCACCATCGAGGACAAGCCGATGGACGAAACCTTCTTCATGCCCAAGGACCAGGCCTTCGACTTCGCGCGGCAGGCCTCAATCATCGCGCAGAAGTACGGCATGCCCAAAACCGCCAGCATCAGCTCGCTGCACAAGATCTACGACATGATGTTCGAGGATGTGCGCGCACAGCTCGATGTGAAATCGGGCGACCCGGTCAAGCCCGAGCACCTGGGCTAGCCCACCACGACCTCATCGCGGGTCAAGCCCGCTCCCACAAAAATCACCTGCGCCTGTGGGAGCGGGCTTGACCCGCGATTCGACCGCGCAGCGGTCGCAGGGCATACTTGCCATCCCGGCAAGCCAGAACATCCCCCATGCGTATCCACGTCAGCTTCATCGACCGCGTCGGCATCACCCAGGAAGTGCTGGCCCTGCTCGGTGCCCGCCACCTCAACCTGGACGCCGTGGAGATGGTGCCGCCCAACGTCTACATCGACGCCCCGACCCTGAGCCCCGACGTGCTCGAAGAGCTGCATGACGCGCTGTTCAACGTGCACGGCGTGCAAAGCGTGAAAGTGGTCGACATCCTCCCCGGCCAGCGCCGCCACCTGCAACTCGATGCCCTGCTCGCCGCCATGAGCGACCCGGTCCTGGCCCTGGACAGCGCCGGCCATGTGCTGCTGGCCAACCCCGCATTGATCGCCCTGTGCGGCCAGGACCCGGAGGGCCGCTCGGTGGGTGAGCTGTTCGGCGACCCGCAACTGCTCGATGCGCTGATCGAACAGGGTTTCCACCTGCCCCTGCGCGAAGTCACCCTCAACGGCCAGACCCTGCTGCTCGACGCCACCCCGATCACCAACGCCGGCGCCCTGCTGACGCTGTACCAGGCCAACCGCATCGGCGAACGCCTGTCGGCCCTGCACCACGACCATGCCGAAGGCTTCGACGCGCTGCTCGGCGACTCGCCGCCCATCCGTACCCTCAAGGCCCGCGCCCTGCGTGTGGCGGCGCTGGATGCGCCGCTGCTGATCCACGGCGAGACCGGCACCGGCAAGGAACTTGTAGCCCGTGCCTGCCACGCCATCAGCAGCCGCCACAACGCACCCTTCCTGGCACTGAACTGTGCGGCGCTGCCGGAGAACCTGGCCGAGAGCGAGCTGTTCGGCTACGCCCCCGGTGCCTTCACCGGCGCGCAACGCGGCGGCAAGCCGGGGCTGATGGAGCTGGCCAACCAGGGCACCGTGTTTCTCGATGAAATCGGCGAGATGTCGCCTTACCTTCAGGCCAAGCTGCTGCGGTTTCTGAGCGATGGCAGCTTTCGCCGCGTGGGCGGTGATCGCGAGGTCAAGGTCAACGTGCGCATCCTCAGCGCCACCCACCGCGACCTGGAAAAGATGGTTGCCGAAGGCAGTTTTCGCGAAGACCTGTTCTACCGCCTGAACGTGCTCAATCTGGAAGTGCCGCCGCTGCGCGAGCGTGGCCAGGACATCCTGATGCTGGCGCGTGCCTTCATGCGCCAGGCCTGCACGCAGATCCAGCGTCCGCTGTGCCGGCTGGCGCCGGGCACCTACCCGGCGTTGCTGGGCAACCGCTGGCCGGGCAACGTGCGCCAGTTGCAGAACGTGATCTTTCGCGCTGCGGCCATCTGCGAGAGCAGCCTGGTGGATATTGGTGACCTGGACATTGCCGGCACCTCGGTGGCGCGCCAAAGCGATGGTGAAGTGGCCAGCCTGGAGCAGGCCGTGGAGAACTTCGAGCGTGGCCTGCTGGAAAAGCTCTACGTCACCTACCCCTCCACCCGCCAGTTGGCCAGTCGCTTGCAGACTTCGCACACAGCTATTGCGCATCGGCTGCGCAAGTATGGCATTCCCGGAAAGGAAACCCTTCCGTAGCGAATTCGATACACCGTATCGAATTCGCTACATCGCCCGTTTGCCACTGTAATGCAAGGTTTTGATCCCTCTGCGCTTTTTCAATACTCGACAGGTGTAGCGATTTCGCTACGACCTGCATAACGAGCAGCGCCGACAAATGCATAACTAATTGATTTGTAAGCATTTTTTATAAATGGCCACGAACTTGCTAAGGAGATGTCAGTTCCGGGCTGGCCTGATGGTGAGCCCTACCGCCCCCCTGAGGAGTTCCCATGAGCGAGTTGCGTTTTACCGAAGATCACGAATGGCTGCGCGCCGAAGCCGACGGCAGCGTCACGGTCGGGATCACCGCCTTTGCCCAGAACGCACTGGGTGACGTGGTCTATGTGCAACTGCCGGAACTGCAAACCTACGAAGCCGGGGCCGAAGCCTCCACCGTCGAATCGGTCAAAGCCGCCAGCGGCGTGTACATGCCGCTGACCGGTGAAGTGGTGGCAGTCAACGAACAGCTGCAGGACAGCCCCGAGCTGGTCAACGAAGACCCGCTGGGCGAAGGCTGGTTCTTCCGCTTCATCCCGGCCGATGCCGGCGCCGTCGCGCAACTGCTCGACCAGGACGCCTACGACCGTCTGATCAAAGCCAACGCCGACGCCTGAGGAAATCACCATGACCATCAACCTCGGCACCGCCAATCAGTTCATCGCCCGTCATATCGGCCCGCGCGACACCGACGAGCAGGCCATGCTCGCCACCCTGGGCTTCGACTCGCTGGAGGCCATGAGCGCCGCCGTGATCCCCGACAGCATCAAGGGCACCAGCGTGCTCGAGCTCGGTGACGGGCAGAGCGAAGCCGATGCCCTGGCTTCGCTCAAGGCCATCGCCGGCAAGAACCAGCTGTTCAAGAGCTTCATCGGCCAGGGCTACTACAACACCCACACCCCGGCACCGATCCTGCGCAACCTGCTGGAAAACCCGGCCTGGTACACCGCCTACACCCCCTATCAGCCCGAGATTTCCCAGGGCCGCCTGGAAGCGCTGCTGAACTTCCAGACCCTGATCAGCGACCTCACCGGCTTGCCGATCGCCAACGCCTCCCTGCTCGACGAAGCCACGGCCGCCGCCGAAGCCATGACCTTCTGCAAGCGCCTGAGCAAGAACAAGGGCAGCCACGCCTTCTTCGCCTCGGTGCATTGCCACCCGCAGACCCTCGACGTGCTGCGCACCCGTGCCGAGCCGCTGGGCATCGAGGTGGTGGTGGGCGACGAGCGCGAGCTGGGCGAGGTGAGCGCCTTCTTCGGCGCCCTGCTGCAGTACCCGGCCAGCAACGGCGAGGTGTTCGACTACCGCGAACTGGTGGAGCGCCTGCACGCCGCCAACGCGCTGGTGGCGGTAGCCGCCGACCTGCTGGCGCTGACCCTGCTGACCCCGCCGGGTGAGTTCGGCGCCGACGTGGCCATCGGCAGCGCCCAGCGCTTCGGCGTGCCGCTGGGCTTCGGCGGCCCGCATGCGGCGTACTTCTCCACCCGCGATGCGTTCAAACGCGACATGCCCGGGCGCCTGGTCGGCGTGTCCATCGACCGCTTCGGCAAGACCGCCCTGCGCCTGGCCATGCAGACCCGCGAGCAGCACATCCGCCGCGAGAAGGCCACCAGCAACATCTGCACCGCCCAGGTACTGCTGGCCAACATCGCCAGCATGTACGCCGTGTACCACGGCCCGCAGGGCCTCAAGCAGATCGCCCAGCGCACCCACCAGCTGACCGCGATCCTGGCCAGCGGCCTCAAGGCACTGGGCGTGAACGTGCAGAACGCCGCGTTCTTCGACACCCTGACCCTGGCCACCGGCGGCGCGACTGCCGCGCTGCATGAACAGGCGCGCGCCCGCCAGCTCAACCTGCGCCAGATCGATGCCGACCACCTGGGCCTGTCGCTGGACGAAACCAGCACCCAGGCCGATGTCGAGGCCCTGTGGCAGCTGTTCGCCAATGGCCAGGCCGTACCGAACTTCGCCGCGCTGGCCGCTGCCACGCCAGCACGACTGCCGGCCGCCCTGCTGCGCCAGTCGGCCATCCTCGAACACCCGGTGTTCAACCGCTACCACAGCGAAACCGAACTGATGCGCTACCTGCGCAAGCTGGCCGACAAGGACCTGGCGCTGGACCGCACCATGATCCCGCTGGGCTCGTGCACCATGAAGCTCAACGCCGCCAGCGAAATGATCCCGGTGACCTGGGCCGAGTTCGGCAACCTGCACCCCTTTGCCCCCGCCGAGCAGAGCCAGGGCTACCAGCAACTGACCGACGAGCTGGAGGCCATGCTGTGCGCCGCCACTGGCTATGACGCCGTGTCGTTGCAGCCCAACGCCGGTTCGCAGGGCGAGTACGCCGGCCTGCTGGCGATCCGCGCCTACCACCAGAGCCGGGGCGATGCCCGCCGCGATATCTGCCTGATTCCCTCGTCGGCCCACGGCACCAACCCGGCCACCGCACACATGGCCGGCATGCGCGTGGTGGTCACTGCGTGCGATGCCCGTGGCAACGTCGACATCGACGACCTGCGCGCCAAGGCCATCGAGCACCGCGACCAGTTGGCCGCGCTGATGATCACCTACCCGTCCACCCACGGTGTGTTCGAGGAGGCCATCGGCGAGATCTGCGCGATCATCCACGACAACGGCGGCCAGGTGTACATCGACGGCGCCAACATGAACGCGATGGTCGGCCTGTGCGCCCCGGGCAAGTTCGGCGGCGACGTGTCCCACCTGAACCTGCACAAGACCTTCTGCATCCCCCACGGCGGTGGCGGCCCGGGCGTCGGCCCGATCGGTGTCAAGGCGCACCTGGCGCCGTTCCTGCCGGGCCATGCGCACCTGCACAACCCCCAGGGCGCGGTATGCGCGGCGCCGTTCGGCAGTGCCAGCATCCTGCCGATCACCTGGATGTACATCCGCATGATGGGCGGCGCCGGGCTCAAGCGTGCGTCGCAGATGGCGATCCTGAATGCCAACTACATCGCCCGCCGCCTGGAAGAGCACTATCCTGTGTTGTACACCGGCGGCAATGGCCTGGTGGCGCACGAGTGCATCCTGGACCTGCGCCCGCTCAAGGACAGCAGCGGCATCAGCGTCGACGACGTGGCCAAGCGCCTGATCGACTTCGGCTTCCATGCCCCGACCATGTCGTTCCCGGTGGCCGGCACGTTGATGATCGAGCCGACCGAGAGCGAGGCCAAGGAGGAACTGGACCGCTTCTGCAACGCCATGATCTGTATTCGCGAAGAGATTCGCGCAGTGGAGAACGGCAGCCTGGACAAGGACGACAACCCGCTGAAGAACGCCCCGCACACCGCGGCCGAACTGGCCGGCGAATGGCCCCACGGCTATAGCCGCCAGCAGGCGGTGTACCCGCTGCCATCGCTGGTGGAGGCCAAGTACTGGCCACCCGTGGGGCGTGTCGACAACGTGTTCGGCGACCGCAACCTGATCTGCGCCTGCCCGTCGATCGAAAGCTATCAGGACGCCTGAGGGCCTCTTCGCCGGCAAGGCCGGCTCCTGCAGAGCCCGCGCGCATCTGTAGGGGCCGGCCTTGCTGGCGAAGCTTTTCAACCTGCACGAGGGTACGACCATGTCACTCAGCGTCTTCGACCTGTTCAAGATCGGCATCGGCCCCTCCAGCTCCCATACCGTCGGGCCGATGCGCGCAGCCGCGCGTTTTGCCGAGGGCCTGCGCCGCGACGACCTGCTGGCCAGTACCGCCAGCGTCAAGGTCGAGCTGTACGGCTCGCTCGGCGCCACCGGCAAGGGCCACGGCAGCGACAAGGCGGTGCTGCTGGGGCTTGAGGGCGAACACCCCGACAGCGTCGACACCGACACCATCGCAGCGCGCCTGCAGGCGATCCGCAGCAGCGGGCAGCTCTACCTGCTGGGCGAGCACGCCATCGAGTTCAACGAAAAACAGCACCTGGCGATGATCCGCAAGCCGCTGGCCTTTCACCCCAACGGCATGATCTTTCGTGCCTTCGACGCCGCCGGCCTGCAGGTACGCAGCCGCGAGTACTACTCGGTGGGCGGCGGTTTCGTGGTCGACGAAGGCGCCGCCGGGGCCGATCGTATCGTCGAGGACAGCACCACACTGCCCTACCCGTTCAAGACGGCCCGGGAACTGCTTGGCCACTGCACCACGCATCACCTGAGCATCAGCCAGGTGATGCTGGCCAACGAATCGGCCTGGCGCCCCGAGGCCGAGACTCGCAGCGGCCTGCTGCACATCTGGCAAGTGATGCAGGACTGCGTGGCTGCCGGCTGTCGCAACGAGGGCATTCTGCCCGGCGGGCTCAAGGTCAAGCGCCGCGCTGCGGCCCTGCACCGCCAGCTGTGCGCCAACCCCGAGGCGAGCCTGCGCGATGCGCTGTCGGTACTCGACTGGGTCAACCTCTATGCCCTGGCGGTCAACGAAGAGAATGCCTCCGGCGGTCGCGTGGTCACCGCACCCACCAATGGCGCTGCCGGCATCGTGCCGGCGGTGCTGCACTACTACATGCGCTTCATCGGGGGTGCCAGCGAAGACGGCGTGGTGCGCTTTCTGCTCACCGCCGCTGCCATCGGCATCCTGTACAAGGAAAACGCCTCGATCTCGGGGGCCGAAGTGGGCTGCCAGGGTGAGGTCGGGGTGGCCTGTTCGATGGCAGCCGGGGCCCTGTGCGAGGTGCTGGGCGGCAGCGTGCAACAGGTCGAGAACGCCGCCGAAATCGGCATGGAACACAACCTGGGCCTGACCTGCGACCCGATTGGCGGGCTGGTCCAGGTGCCCTGCATCGAACGCAATGCCATGGGCTCGGTCAAGGCGATCAACGCGGTGCGCATGGCCTTGCGCGGCGACGGGCAGCACTTCGTCTCGCTCGACAAGGTGATCCGCACCATGCGCCAGACCGGCGCCGACATGAAAAGCAAATACAAGGAGACCGCCCGCGGCGGTCTGGCCGTCAACATCATCGAGTGCTGACAACCTCAAGCCTCTAGAAGGAGTCATCAATGTCCACCGACACACTGCTGCAAACACCGCTTCATGCCCTGCATCTGGAACTGGGCGCGCGCATGGTGCCGTTCGCCGGCTACGACATGCCCGTGCAGTACCCGCTGGGGGTGCTCAAGGAGCACCTGCACACCCGCGAACAGGCCGGCCTGTTCGACGTGTCGCACATGGGCCAGATCCGCCTGGTGGGCGCCGATGCCGCCAAGGCCCTGGAAACCCTGGTGCCGGTCGACATCATCGATTTGCCGGTGGGCATGCAGCGTTACGCGATGTTCACCAACGAACAGGGCGGCATCCTCGACGACCTGATGGTGGCCAACCTGGGCAACGACGAACTGTTCCTGGTGGTCAACGCCGCCTGCAAGGACCAGGACCTGGCCCACCTGCGCCAGCACATCGGCACGCTGTGCCAGGTGCAGCCGCTGTTCGAAGAGCGCGCCTTGCTGGCCCTGCAGGGCCCGGCGGCGGTCAAGGTGCTGCAGCGCCTGGCCCCCGAGGTGGCGGACATGACCTTCATGCAGTTCAAGCCCGTGGTGTTGCTGGGCGTGGACTGCTACGTGAGCCGTTCGGGCTACACCGGCGAAGACGGCTTCGAGATCAGTGTGCCCAGCGCCAGCGCCGAGGCCCTGGCCCGCCACCTGCTGGCCGAGCCGGAAGTGGCCGCCATCGGCCTGGGCGCGCGCGACTCGCTGCGCCTGGAAGCCGGCCTGTGCCTGTACGGGCATGACATGAATGCCGACACCACGCCGATCGAGGCGAGCCTGCTGTGGGCCATCTCCAAGGTACGCCGCGCCGATGGCTCGCGGGCGGGAGGCTTCCCCGGCGCTGCTGCGATCTTCGCCCAGCAGCACAGCGGCGTGGCGCGCAAGCGCGTCGGCCTGCTGCCGCAGGAGCGCACCCCGGTGCGCGAAGGGGCCGAGATCGTGGATGAGGCCGGCACGGTGGTCGGCAGCATCTGCAGCGGAGGCTTCGGGCCCACGCTGGGCGCGCCAGTGGCGATGGGATATGTGGACCAGGCCCATGCAGCGCTCGATACACCGCTGTGGGCCATCGTGCGCGGCAAACGGGTGGCGATGAAGGTCAGCAAGATGCCGTTCGTTGCCCAGCGCTACTATCGCGGCTGAAACAGAGCAATTGAAACAAGGTGTCATGGCGCGTTCGGGATATTCGTTTTCGAACGCGTTTTATAACTTTCGAACACGCCCGACAGCGGCCCGCAAACAGCCCCGGAAATCTCCCGCCAGGCCCCGTGGTGCGGCGCTCTGCGGGACTTGTTTTTGCAATCGAAATGAGTGTAGATTCACTGCACTGTGTTTGCATGGGTCGCTATGGTTCGTGACCTGGGCAGTAGCGCCGAGTTTTGCTACAACCCGTTCGACGTCTCTTACTTTCCTGCAACCCAGCCCAGTACTCTTTCAATGAAAGAAACTGTTACTAATTCTAAGTTTCAAAGGAAATAAGACAATGTCCCAACGTCAGAGCGGTACCGTCAAGTGGTTTAACGACGAGAAAGGTTTTGGTTTCATCACTCCAGAAAGCGGTCCGGATCTGTTCGTACACTTCCGCGCTATTCAGGGCAACGGCTTCAAGAGCCTGAAAGAAGGCCAGAAAGTGACCTTCGTTGCTGTGCAGGGCCAAAAAGGCATGCAAGCCGACGAAGTTCAAGCCGAAGCCTGATCTTCATCAACGAAAGAGCCCCTGCTGGCAACAGCAGGGGCTTTTTTGTGCGCGCAATTCCGTAGAATGGGCGCTTTGTCACCCGGAGCCTGAGCGCATGCCCAAGCAACTTCTTCAACCACAGGGCGAGTTCCCCGTGGTCGGCCTGGGCCGTCGCCTGGCCGCGATGTTCTATGACTTCCTGTTGTGCACCGCCCTGCTGATGGTAACCACGCTGGTGTACAAGATGGTGCAGATGGCGATCATCGGCGAGACGCGCATGCGCGCCCTGACCGAGGCGGGGGCGCTGGATGGCGATCCGTTGCTGTCGACCGTTCTGCTGTTCATGCTGTTCGGCTTCTTCGCCAAGTTCTGGACCCACGGCGGCCAGACCCTTGGCATGCAGGTATGGGGCATCCGCGTGCAGAATGCCGACGGCAGTGCCATCAGCCTGTGGCAGGCACTGCTGCGCTTTGTGGTGTCGATTGCGTCGTGGCTGTGCCTGGGCCTGGGGTTTCTGTGGTCGCTGGTGGACAAGAAAAAACGCGCCTGGCATGACATGTACTCGGAAACCCAGCTGGTGCGAATTCCCAAGCGCAAGAAGTAGAACCGCAGCGCACCGTTCGCCGGCACAGGCAACCAATGAAAAAGCCGACCCTGAGGTCGGCTTTTTGTTGGCCAGGGTAATCGCTACCCCGCCCTGCGTAGCAACCACACCCCCGCCAGCGCACAGATTGCCGCCGGGATCACCACCGCCAGCAGCGGCGGGAAGCCGAACACCTGGCTCGAAGGGCCCAGCAGGTCCTGGGCGATGCGGAACACGAAGCCCACCAGCACCCCGGTGAACACCCGCTGGCCCAGCGTCACCGAACGCAGCGGGCCGAAGATGAACGACACCGCCATCAGTACCAGCGCCGCCGTGACCACCGGTTGCAGCACCTTGGTCCAGAACGCCAGCCAGTAGCGCGCGTTGTTCAGGCCCTGGTCGGAGAGGTAGTGAATGTAGTCCCACAGCCCGCTGATCGACAGCGACTCGGGCGCCAGTACCACGGTGCTGAGCAGCTCGGGGGTCAGGGCGACGTCCCAGCGCTCCTCGGCATTGTGGATGACTTCGGTGTGGTCCCCACGGAAGTGCGTGGTGGTCACGTCGGTCAGTTCCCAGTGGCCCTGGGTGTATTGCGCCCTGCGCGCAAAGCTGGAGGTCTGCATGTGACGCTCGTTGTCGAAGCGATAACGCGTCACGCCCAGCAACAGCCCATTGGGCTGCACGGTGTTGATGTGCACGAACTCTTCGCCCTGGCGGTGCCACAGGCCGCGCTTGGAGCTTTGCGCCTCACCGCCACCCTGCGCCAGCGAACGGTCGGCCTGGGCCTTGTTCTCGGTCACGGGTGCCAGGTACTCGCCCATCAGCACGCCGATCAGCATCAGTACCAGCATCGGCTTCATGACCGCCCACACGATGCGCCCGATGGACACGCCGGCAGCGCGCATGATGGTCAGTTCGCTGCTGCTGGCCAGGCTGCCCAGGCCGATCAGGCAGCCGATCAGCGCGGCCATCGGCAGCATGTCGTACAGGCGCCGTGGCGCGGTCAGCAGCACGTAGTTGCCCGCGTCCCACAAGGTGTAGGTATCGCTGATGTCGCCCATCTCGTCGATGAAGGCGAACAGCGACGCCAGGCCGAGGATGATCCCCAGCACGGCGATGATGGCCATGAACACGCTCTGGCCGATGTAGCGATCGAGTTTAGCCACGGGCCACCTCCGCACGACGGCTGGCGCGCTTGAGGCGCAGCGGTTCCCAGAACATCAGGCCCAGGCCGATCAGCAGGAACAGCCCATGCACCGGCCACAGGCCCAGGCCGATCGGCAACTTGCCTTTCTCCAGGGCGCCGCGGGCGGCAATCAGAATCGTCAGGTAAGCCATATACAGAAGGATCGCCGGCAGCAGCTTGAGGAAACGGCCCTGGCGCGGGTTGACCCGCGACAGCGGCACCGCCATCAGGGTCACGATGAACACCAGCAGCGGCAGCGACAGGCGCCACTGCAGTTCGGCACGCTCGCGCAGCCCGGTACTGCCGATCAGTTCGGACGTCGGGATGGCCTCGCGCTCGGTGACTTCCTGGCTGACCTCCGGCTTGGGCAGCAGCACACCGTAGGTGTCGTACTTGATGGCGCGGTAATCGGCCTGGCCCGGGTTGCCGTCGTAGCGGTAGCCGTTTTCAAGGATCAGGTAGCGGTTGCCGTCGGCCTGCACTTCCTGACGGCCCTTTTCGGCCACCAGCACGGAGATGCCACGGTCCTTGCTCTTGTCCTGGGACAGTCGCTTCTCGGAAATGAACACGCCGGCCAGCTTTGAACGGTCATCCGACAGCTGCTCGGTGTAGGTGACCCGCGAACCGTCGCGCAGGTTCTGGAAGCGGCCCGGCACCAGGGTGTCGAACTCGGTCAGCGCATCCTGCTGGTTGATGATCTGCGATACCTGGGTCACGCCCTGGGGCGCCAGGCTCAGGCTCAGCCAGGCTACCAGCACCGCGATCAGTGCAGCCGGCATCAGGGTCATGCCCAGCAGGCGCTGCTGGCTCATGCCGGTTGCCGAGAGCACGGTCATCTCGCTTTCCAGGTACAGCCGGCCGTAGGCCAGCAGGATGCCCAGAAACAGGCCCAGCGGCAGGATCAGTTGCAGAAAGCCCGGCAGGCGGTAGCCCATGATCAGGAACAGTACGCCCGGATCGAGCATGCCCTGGGCCGCCTGGGCCAGGTATTTGATGAAGCGCCCGCTCATGATGATGACCAGCAGCACAGCGCTGACGGCACTCAAGGTCACCAGGACCTCGCGGGACAGATAACGGAAGACGATCAAACCAGACACTCCTGGGTTGTCAGGCTCGGACAGCCGAACAAGGGAAAACGTTGCAACCAAGATAGTCGCCCGCCCGCCAAAGGCGAACCCGGACAAAAGTGCGCGCATTATCCTGTGAATGGCCGTGCCTGTCACTTGGCGCCGTGCAAAGCTTCATCTCGGGGTTGTCAGCGCGCCCGCCGCAGGCTCAAACTGGGCGCTTTCTGACTGGCCCGCCACGGCGCGCCAGGCCGCTTCGAGCGCCTGCACCGCCAGCGCGCACTGACAGTTCATTCGGGGACCCTGACATGGAATTGGTTGTAAAAAGCGTAGCCGCAGCATCCTTGAAAACCGCCACCCTGGTACTGAGCGTGGGTGAAGGCCGCACACTGGGCGCTACCGCCAAGGCCGTGGACGACGCCAGCAACGGCGCCCTGAGCGCAGTGCTCAAGCGCGGCGACCTGGCCGGCAAGGTCGGCCAGACCCTGCTGCTGCAAGGCCTGGCCGGGGTCAAGGCCGAGCGCGTATTGCTGGTGGGGACCGGCAAGGACGCCCTTGCCGACCGCGCCTGGCGCAAGCTGGCGGGCAGCGTGCTCAACGTGCTCAAGGGCCTGGCTGGCAGCGATGCGGTGCTGGCACTGGACGACGTTGCCGTGACCGGCCGCGATGCCAACTACGGCAAGGTACGCCTGCTGGCCGAGAGCCTGCTCGATGGTCAATATGTATTCGATCATTACAAGAGCAAGAAGGCCGAGCCGATCGCCCTGAAGAAGATCACCCTGCTCAGCGACAAGGCCGGCCTGGCCGAGGTGGAGCGCGCCGTCAAGCACGCCACCGCGATCGCCAACGGCATGGGCTTCACCCGCGACCTGGGCAACCTGCCGCCGAACATCTGCCACCCAAGCTACCTGGCCGAACAGGCCAAGGCGCTGGGCAAGGAGTTCAAGGGCCTCAAGGTCGAGGTGCTGGACGAGAAGAAGATCAAGGACCTGGGCATGGGCGCGTTCTACGCCGTGGGCCAGGGCAGCGATCAGCCGCCACGCCTGATCGTGCTCAGCTACCAGGGCGCCGCCAAGAAGAGCGAGAAGCCTTACGTACTGGTGGGCAAGGGCATCACCTTCGACACCGGCGGCATCAGCCTCAAGCCCGGTGCCGGCATGGATGAAATGAAGTACGACATGGGCGGTGCAGCCAGCGTGTTCGGCACCCTGCGTGCCGTGCTCGAACTCAAGCTGCCGATCAACCTGGTGTGTGTACTGGCCTGTGCCGAGAACATGCCCAGCGGTGGCGCCAGCCGTCCGGGCGACATCGTCACCACCATGAGCGGGCAGACCGTCGAAATCCTCAACACCGACGCCGAAGGCCGCCTGGTGCTGTGCGACGCACTGACCTACGTGGAGCGCTTCAAGCCGCAGGCAGTGATCGACATCGCCACCCTGACCGGCGCCTGCATCGTCGCCCTGGGCAGCCATACCTCGGGCCTGATGGGCAACGACGACGAACTGATCGGCCAACTGCTGGACGCCGGCAAGCGTGCCGACGACCGCGCCTGGCAACTGCCGCTGTTCGACGAATACCAGGAGCAGCTCGACAGCCCGTTCGCCGACATCGCCAACATCGGCGGCCCGAAGGCGGGCAGCATTACCGCCGGCTGCTTCCTGTCGCGCTTTGCCAAGGCCTACCACTGGGCCCACCTGGACATCGCCGGCACGGCCTGGACCAGCGGCGGCAAGGACAAGGGCGCCACTGGCCGCCCGGTACCGCTGCTGACCCAATACCTGCTCGATCGCGCCAACGCCTGAGGCGCCGTCCACCGGCCGCACTGCAAGGCGTAGCCGGTGGGCCACCCCACCATGAGCAAAGTCGACTTCTATATCCTGCCCAGCCCCGCGCCTGCCGCGCGGCTGGATTTCGCCTGCAAGCTGTGCGAAAAGGCCTGGCGCCTTGGGCACCGCGTGTACCTCAACTGCAGCGATGCGGCCCAGCGCGACGAGCTGGATGCGCGGCTGTGGGCGTTCAAGGGCGAGGCCTTCGTGCCCCACAGCGCGCTCGAGGACGACCCGCACGGCGCGGTGGCGCTGGGGGTCGGTGACGACCCGGGCGATCATCAGGACCTGCTGGTCAATCTCGACCTGAAGGTACCCGGTTTTGCCGCACGCTTTGCCCGCATTGCCGAGATCGTGGTGGAGGAGCCGGCCATTCGTGCGGCGGCGCGGGAGAGTTTCCGTTTCTACCGTGAACAGGGCTATGCTCTGCAAGACCACCGTTTACAGCGACTCTGATGATGGACAAACCTGCCCCCATGCCAAAACCTGCGCATTTGCTGGACGATCTGGAGTCGATTCGCCAGTTGCTGGGTGACGATGCCCTGGAACCGCCACTGCTGACCGAGACCGTCGAGGAGCAGATACCGTTGCTGCTCGAGCCGGCCGAACCGGCAGCGCGGGCCCCGGTGGCTGCCGAGCCGGCTGCCGAGCCCGACCCGCAGGCGCGCCGCCAGGACACCCTGCTGCACCTGGACAGCGAACTGCGCGCGGCGGCGCAGTTGATCATGCAGGATGTGATCAAGGACTTTACCCCGCATATCGAGAACGAGATCAAGCGGCGCCTGGATGCCCGCCTGGAGCGGTTGTTGAACTCACGCTCGTAATCAAAAACGGGGGGCGAGCCTTTGGCTCGCTTCGCCGGCAAGGCCGGCTCCTACGCGAAGAATTCCCCACAGTTTTTTGCCCCACTCCCGCACCTCACGCTACGCCCCGGCCCTTATCCCCGCTATACTTCTCGGCTTTCCTGAATAAATGCCATAGGGTCCCGCCGCGCATGGATAAGACCTACCAGCCGCACGCCATTGAAACTTCCTGGTACAACACCTGGGAGTCAGAGAATTATTTCGCCCCGCAAGGCGCGGGCGATTCGTACACCATCATGATCCCGCCGCCGAACGTGACCGGCAGCCTGCACATGGGTCACGGCTTCAACAACGCGATCATGGACGCCCTGATCCGTTTTCGCCGCATGCAGGGTCGCAACACCCTGTGGCAACCAGGCACCGACCACGCCGGCATCGCCACGCAGATGCTGGTGGAGCGTCAACTGGAGGCCAAGGGCCAGAACCGTCACGACCTGGGCCGCGACAAATTCCTCGAGAAAGTCTGGGAATGGAAGGATCAGTCCGGTGGCAACATCAGCCGCCAGATCCGCCGCCTGGGCTCGTCGGTAGACTGGAGCCGCGAGCGCTTCACCATGGACGACGGCCTGTCCGAAGCGGTCAAGGAAGCCTTCGTGCGCCTGCATGAAGACGGCCTGATCTACCGCGGCAAGCGCCTGGTCAACTGGGACACCAAGCTGCACACGGCGATCTCCGACCTCGAAGTGGAAAGCCACGACGAGAAAGGCCATCTGTGGAACCTGCGCTACCCGCTGGCCGACGGTGCCACCACGGCCGACGGCAAGGACCACCTGGTGGTCGCCACCACCCGTCCGGAAACCCTGCTCGGCGACGCCGCCGTGGCCGTCAACCCGAACGACGAGCGCTACCAGGCGCTGATCGGCAAGTTCGTCAAGCTGCCGCTGGTCGGTCGCCTGATCCCGATCATCGCCGATGACTACTGCGACCCCGAATTCGGCACCGGCTGCGTGAAGATCACCCCGGCCCACGACTTCAACGACTACGAAGTCGGCAAGCGCCACAACCTGCCGCTGCTCAACATCTTCGACAAGAACGCTGCGGTGCTGCCGGCAGCCCAGGTGTTCAACCTCGACGGCAGCCTGAACGAAAGCCTGGACGCCAGCCTGCCTGCCGCCTACGCCGGCCTCGACCGCTTCGTGGCGCGCAAGCAGATCGTTGCCGACCTGGATGCCGCAGGCCTGCTGGTCAGCGTCGACGACCACGCCTTGAAAGTGCCCAAGGGCGACCGCTCCGGCACCATCATCGAGCCATGGCTGACCGACCAGTGGTACGTGTCGACCAAGCCGCTGGCCGAGCCTGCGATCGCCGCTGTCGAAGACGGCCGCATCCAGTTCGTGCCCAAGCAGTACGAGAACATGTACTTCTCCTGGATGCGCGACATCCAGGACTGGTGCATCAGCCGCCAGCTGTGGTGGGGCCACCGCATTCCGGCCTGGTACGACGTGTCGGGCAAGGTCTATGTGGGGCGCAGCGAAGAAGAAGTGCGCGCCAAGCACCAGCTGGGCGACGACGTGGTCCTGAACCAGGACAACGACGTGCTCGACACCTGGTTCAGCTCGGGCCTGTGGACCTTCTCCACCTTGGGCTGGCCGCAGCAGACCGAATTCCTCAAGACCTTCCACTCCACCGACGTGCTGGTGACCGGTTTCGACATCATCTTCTTCTGGGTTGCCCGGATGATCATGTTGACCATGCACCTGGTGAAGAACGAGGACGGTACCCCGCAGGTGCCGTTCAAGACCGTGTACGTGCATGGTCTGGTTCGTGATGGCCAGGGGCAGAAGATGTCCAAGTCCAAGGGCAACGTGCTCGACCCGCTGGACATCGTCGACGGCATCACCCTGGACGCGCTGCTGGAGAAACGCACCAGCGGCCTGATGCAGCCCAAGCTGGCCGACAAGATCGCCAAGCAGACCAAGGCCGAGTTCCCCGAAGGCATCGCCAGCTACGGCACCGATGCCCTGCGCTTCACCTTCTGCTCGCTGGCGTCCACCGGTCGCGACATCAAGTTCGACATGGGCCGCGTCGAAGGCTATCGCAACTTCTGCAACAAGATCTGGAACGCCGCGCGCTACGTGCTGGACAAGGGCGAGGACTGCGGCCAGAACGGCGAGGCCTACGAGCTGTCGCTGGCCGACCGCTGGATCATCTCGCAGCTGCAGCGCACCGAAGCCGAAGTGACCCGACAGCTGGACCAGTTCCGCTTCGACCTGGCCGCCCAGGCGCTGTACGAGTTCATCTGGAACCAGTACTGCGACTGGTACCTGGAGCTGTCCAAGCCGGTACTGTGGGACGAGAACGCACCGGTCGAACGCCAGCGCGGCACCCGTCGCACCCTGGTCCGCGTGCTGGAAGTGGCGCTGCGCCTGGCGCACCCGTTCATGCCGTTCATCACTGAGGAAATCTGGCAGCGCCTGGCGCCGCTGGCCGGTATCGAAGGCAAGACCATCATGCTGCAGCCGTGGCCGGTGGCCAACGAAAGCCGCATCGATGAAGCGGCCGAAGGCGATATCGAGTGGCTCAAGGAACTGATGCTGGGCGTGCGCAACATCCGTGGCGAAATGAACATCGGCCCGGGCAAGCCATTGCAGCTGTTCCTCAAGAACGCCAGTGCCGAAGACGTGCGTCGCCTGCAGGAAAACGAGGCACTGCTCAAGAAGCTGGCCAAGATCGAATCCTTCACCGTGCTGGGCGAGCAGGACGAGGCGCCGCTGAGCGCCACCGCCCTGGTCGGTGACCTGCAGGTGCTGGTGCCGATGGCCGGGCTGATCGACAAGGATGCCGAGCTGGCGCGTCTGAACAAGGAAATCCAGCGCCTGCAAGGCGAAGTGCAGCGGGTGGGCGGCAAGCTGTCCAACCCGGCGTTCGTCGACAAGGCGCCGCCTGCGGTGATCGACAAGGAGCGCGCCAAGCTGGCCGAGGCCGAACAGGCCCTGGCCAACTTCACCGAGCAGCATGCGCGGATTGCCGCCTTGTAATACTCACTGACTGTAGGAGCCGGCCTTGCCGGCGAAGCAGGCGACACTGCCCTGCTACCTGCACTGGCAAGGCTGCGCCTTGCATCGCCGGCAAGGCCGGCTCCTACAGGGGGCCCGTCTTGCCGGCGTTTTTTATGGGACTTTCATGACCACACCCAACAAACCCACCCTGCACCCGCGCAACCGCCACCAGGGTCGCTACGACTTCCCGCAACTGATCAAGAGCAGCCCGGAGCTGGGCCGCTTCATGATCACCAACCCCCACGGCAAGCCGAGCATCGATTTCGCCGACCCCGAGGCAGTGCGCGTGTTCAACCGCGCCCTGCTCAAGGCCCAGTACGGCATCCAGCACTGGGACATCCCGGCCGACTACCTGTGCCCGCCCATACCCGGCCGCGCCGACTACCTGCATGGCCTGGCCGACCTGCTGGCCACCGACAACGGTGGCGAGATTCCGCGGGGTGCGATGATCCAGGCACTGGATGTGGGGGTCGGGGCCAACTGCATCTATCCGCTGCTGGGTCACGTCGACTACCGCTGGCGCTTCCTGGGCTCGGACATCGACCCGGTGGCCCTGGGCGCCGCCAAGGCCATCGTGCAGGCCAACGGGCTGGGCAAGGTCATCAGCCTGCGCCAGCAGGGCAATGCGCGGCAGATCCTCGCCGGCCTGCTCAAGAGCGACGAACGCTTCGACGTCACCCTGTGCAACCCGCCCTTCCACGCCTCGCGTGACGAAGCCACCCGTGGCAGCCAGCGCAAATGGCGGGCGCTGGGCAAGGCCGACCCCAAGCGCAAGCTGCCGGTACTGAACTTTGGGGGGCAGAACAACGAGCTGTGGTGCGAGGGCGGTGAAATCCGCTTTGTCAGCCAGCTGGTGAATGAAAGCGTGGCCCTGGGCCAACAGGTGCTGTGGTTTAGCAGCCTGGTGTCGAAGGCATCGAACCTGCCGGGTATCGAGGCGGCCCTGAACAAGGCCGGCGCAGTAGAGCACCGCGTGCTGGAGATGGGCCAGGGGCAGAAACAGAGCCGCCTGGTGGCCTGGACCTTCCAGACACCTCAGGCGCGCGCAGCGTGGCGCCAGCTGCGCTGGACGAAACCCGCCCCCTAGGGGCATGCGCAGCACCCACAAAAAAACCGCGCCTGGCTCGCACCGGACGCGGTTTTCAGAAGCTGTTTACAATTACTTGTTTACAGCGTCGGTCAGCACTTTGGCTGGAACGAACTTGACGACTTTCTTGGCAGCGATTTCGATGGCAGCGCCAGTCGAAGGGTTACGACCGGTACGGGCAGGACGCTCGGTGATCTTCAGCTTGCCGATACCCGGCAGGGTGATTTCGCTGCCATTTTCCAGTTGATCAGCAACGATCTGGCCCAGTTGCTCCAGAGCGTTACGCGCGGTGGTTTTCGGCGCGTCGATAGCTTCGGCGATATCGGCGATCAGTTGGTCTTTGGTCAATGCCATGGTGGTGTTCCTTCCCTATCAAATTCAGTTGGTTTGCAGAGTGCAGCGTCAGCCATCGGCCCAGACCCGCGAGTCTTCGGCGGTCCGGGGTATATCCATTGCCAATCGCGTATGTAGATACACAAAAATGCGTTTGGTTCGACGTGACATCAGCGGTCTGCCAGCAATGCGCCACACGCGGTGCGCAAGACCGGGCAAAACTACCACACGAAGCGATAAATATCCGCCTCCCACAGGCCAAATGTTCTGGTTTTTCGGGGGTTTGCAGCAAATTTCGCAAAAAATCGCACAAAAAATGAACAACCCTTGCGTCGACACACATCCATACCCTGCTCAAGCCCCCGGCTGGGTTACACTTGGCCGCTTTGCAGCGCCGTATGTCGCGCCCTATTTTCAGCCGAGAATCCCATGCCGATCCGTCATTGCATCGTCCACCTGATCGACAAGAAACCCGATGGCAGCCCTGCCGTGCTGCACGCACGCGACTCGGAACTGGCCGAGTCGACCGCCATCGAGAACCTGCTGGCCGACCTCAACGACAGCTACAACGCCAAACAGGGCAAAGCCTGGGGCCTGTTCCACGCCGAGTCCGGCGCCCATCCGTTCAGCGGCTGGTTGAAGGAATACCTGGATGAAGGCAAGACCTTCACCGCCTTCAGCCGCGTGGCCGTCGAGCACCTGCAGAAACTGATGGAAGAGTCGAACCTGTCCACCGGTGGCCACGTACTGTTCGCCCACTACCAGCAAGGCATGACCGACTACCTGGCCATCGCCCTGCTGCACCACAGCGAAGGTGTGGCGGTGAACGCCGACCTGGACGTGACCCCCTCGCGCCACCTGGACCTGGGCCAGCTGCACCTGGCTGCTCGCATCAACATCTCCGAGTGGCAGAACAACAAGCAGTCCAAGCAGTACATCTCGTTCATCAAGGGCAAGAACGGCAAGAAGGTCTCGGAGTACTTCCGCGACTTCATCGGCTGCCAGGAAGGCGTCGACGGCCCGGGAGAGACCCGCACCCTGCTCAAGGCCTTCAGCGACTTCGTCGAGAGCGAGGACCTGCCCGAGGAAGCCGCCCGCGAAAAGACCCAGACCCTGGTCGAGTACGCCACCAGCCAGACCAAGGCAGGCGAGCCAGTGACCCTGAGCGAGCTGTCGGAACTGATCGACGAGGACCGCCCACGGGCCTTCTATGACCATATCCGCAACAAGGACTACGGCCTGTCGCCGGAGATCCCGGCCGACAAGCGCACCCTGAACCAGTTCCGCCGCTTCACCGGCCGCGCCGAGGGCCTGTCGATCAGCTTCGAGGCACACCTGCTGGGCTCGAAGATCGAGTACGACGAAGAGGCCGGCACCCTGATCATCAAGGGCCTGCCCACCCAGCTCACCGATCAGCTCAAGCGTCGCAAGGACTGAGCCCCGTCCAGGAGGCCACCAGTGCCTCCTTGGCCGACTTGCGCAGCTTCTTCACCAGGCGTTCCTGGCGCAGCGCCTCGGCCTTGTCCGGCCAGGCTTCCACATACACCAGCGCCACTGCCGGGCTGGTGCTGAAGTAACGCGCACCGCGGCCGCTCTGATGCGCATTGAAACGGCGCTCGGGGTTGTCACTGATGCCGCAGTACAACGAACCGTTGGCGGTGCGTACCAGATAGACATACCAGGGTTTGCGAGAGGTGGGGGTTTCGGTCACGGGCATCTGCGTACAGGGGTGAAGGCGACAGCTTACCCCGTCAACGCCCGGCCTGAAATGCGCGCAGGCCTTTTGCCGCCTGTTGGCGAATCTTGCCCTGTACCAGCGGTGTCCAGCCCAGCAGCAGGCCCTTGGTACCCAGCGCCTGGCGGGCCCAGCGCCACAGGTCGAAATGATCGTGATGCTCGACGATCAACCCGTCGCGGATCACGAAACGTGCCTGGATGTCGTTGACCACTACGCGACCGGTCTGGCTGAACAGGTAGGTGGCCACCCAGTGCGCAGTGGCGCTGCGCTCGTCGGCGCGCACGCTGTCGAAGGTCAGGGAGAAATCCTTGGCGCGACTGGCGAGCATGCGCCACATGTCGGCGGCGTCCTTGCCACGCAGGGTACCGAAGGCCGGGTCGCTGAACACCACCTCGGGGCTGTAGCAGGCGACCATGGCCTCGGCGTCGAGGCGCTGGAAGGCCTGGTAGAAACGTGTGATCAGCGCGATGTTGGCGTCGCTCATGGGCGCGGTCCATTACAGGGGAACGGACGTGAACGATAGGCCGAGTGATGGCTGAAAGCTACGGGTATATACGGTGCGAATGATGTGCCCCATCGCGGGTCAGGCCCGCTCCCACAGGTGCAGTGCAGACCCGCAATGGCAGCCACGCGAAGTCAGACCCGTTCGCTGACCACACCCACCTGCAACGCCCGCCCCGCCTTGAGCCCGAAACCGATCGCACCCACGCCCAGCACCGCGAAGATCCAGCCCACTGCGTCCCAGCCACCGGTCACGTCATGCACCAGGCCCACCGCGAACGGCCCCATCGAGGCCAGGGTATAGCCGATGCCCTGGGCCATGCTCGACAGGTTGGCAGCCACATGCGAGTCCTTCGACCGCAACACGATCAGGGTCAGCGCCAGGGCAAAGGTGCCGCCCTGCCCGATACCCAGTACCACCGCCCAGCCCCACAGCCCGCCTAACGGGGCATACAGGCAGCCGAACAGGCCGGCCAGGGTCAGCAGCATCACCAGCACGATGGCCAGGCGCTGGTCCTTGCCACGGGTGGCCAGCCACGGCGCGGTCAGGGCACTGGCCAGTTGCACGATCACCGAACCGGACAGCACCAGCCCGGCCTCGGTCGGGCTCAGGCCACGGCCGATCAGAATCGAGGGCAGCCAGCCGAACACGATGTACGCCAGCGACGACTGCAGGCCCATGTACAGGGTCACCTGCCAGGCCAGCGGATCGCGCAGCAGCCCCCTCACCCGATAAGCCACCGCATGCTTGCCATGCCCGTGGCGCGCCTGGGGCAGCCAGAACAGCGCCGCCACCACCGCCGGAATCAGCCAGACACCCAGGCCCAGCGCCCAGCTGTCGTCGAAGTGCTGGCTCAACGGCACGGTGGCGCCGGCCGCCAGGGCCGCGCCCAGGCACAGGGCCATGGTGTACACGCCGGTCAGGGCGCCGGCATGCTTGGGGAAGTCGCGCTTGACGATGCCCGGCAGCAGCACGCCAATCACGCCGATGCTGGCCCCGGCCAGGATGCTGCCGGCAAACAGCCCCACACTGCCCAGCGAGCTGCGCAGCAAGATGCCGCACGCCAGCGTGAGCAGAATGCCCAGCACCACCCGCTCGCTGCCGAAGCGACGCGCCAGGATCGGTGCCAGCGGCGCGAACAGGCCCAGGCACAGTACCGGCAGCGTGGTCAGCAGGCCGGCCTGCGAAGCACTCAGCCCCAGGCTGTCGGACACCTGCCCGAGCAACGGCGCCATGCTCGACAGCGCCGGGCGCAGGTTCAGTGCCACCAGTACCAGCCCCAGCAGCAACAGCCACGGGCGCTGCAGCACGGCGGGCGGTTGCAGCTGGGCGTCGTCGGCTTCGGCGTCGATCAGGAGTTCTTCGAGCGGCGGGTTGGGTTTGGGCATGGCTGTCTCTGCGTCAGGCTTCATTGATAAGGGTTCTGCTCAGGGCCTTGGCCCGTTCCGGGTCGCGTTGCTCGACCGCCTGCAGGATGTCGCGGTGCAGGTCGAACACGCCCTGGCAACGCGATTCGCGCATGTTGTGGTGCACGGCGCACGCCACCACGGCGGAGAAGTAGCGGTACAGCTCGCTCAATGCCGGGTTGTGTGCGGCGTCCACCAGGCGCTGGTGAAACACCAGGTCGCAGGCCACGTAGCTGTCGAGGTCGTCGTGAAAGTGCTCGGCGCTGTGCTGCAGGGCTTCATGCAGCCCCTTGAGGTCGTCGTCGGTGCGGCGCAGCGCCGCCAGCCCGATGGCCTCGGCTTCGAGGATGTGCCGGGTTTCGCGGGCCTGCTCGAGGCTGCAACGCGACAGCACCTGCACGGTGGCCAGCGGGTCGACATTGGCGCGCAGGTAGGTACCGTCGCCCTGGCGCACTTCGACCAGGCCGCTGAAGGCGAGCACGCGCATCGCTTCACGCACGGTATTGCGACTGATGCCCAGTTCCAGGGCCAGTTCGGGCTCGGTGGGCAGGCGCTGGCCGACGGCCCAGGCGCCATCGGCGACGCGCTGGCGCAGTTGTTCGACGGCCTGCTCGACAAGGGAGCGTTTGATGAGTTGAGTCATTGACGTGCTTACATCCAATCATCGGACGAATCTGAGGAGCGGAGAATAGCCTGTCGGGCCACGTCGATGCAATCGGCAGCTAGGCCGGCTCCCGCAGGAGCCCGCCTAGCTGGCGAAAGACAAGGCGCGATCAGTTCAAGGCGTCGAGCAGCGCCTGGTTCTGCTCGGGCGTACCGATGCTGATACGCAGGAACTGCGCGATGCGCTGCTGCTTGAAGTGGCGCACGATCACGCCCTGCTCGCGCAACTTGGCCGCCAGCGCAGCGGCATCCTGCTCGGGGTGACGGGCAAAGATGAAGTTGGCCGCCGACGGCAGCACCTGGAAACCGCGGTCGGTCAACTGCGCCACCAACTGCTCCCGGCTGTCGATCACCTGACGGCAGGTCTGTTCGAAATACGCCTGGTCCTCGAACGCCGCCGCCGCGCCGACGATGGCCAGGCGATCCAGCGGATAGGAGTTGAAGCTGTTCTTGATGCGCTCCAGCGCCTCGATCAGGTCCGGGTGGCCGACCGCCAGCCCGACCCGCAGGCCGGCCAGGGAACGCGACTTGGACAAGGTCTGGGTCACCAGCAGGTTCGGGTAGCGGTCCACCAGGCTGATGGCGGTCTGGCCGCCGAAGTCGATGTAGGCTTCGTCGACCACCACCACCGAATCAGGGTTGGCCTGCAGCATCTGCTCGACTGCCTCCAGCGCCAGCAGGCAGCCAGTGGGTGCGTTCGGGTTGGGGAAGATGATGCCGCCGTTGGCGCGCTGGTAATCCTCGACACGAATCTGGAACTGCTCGTCCAGCGCTACCGCCTCATACGGGATGCCGTACAGGCCGCAGTACACCGGGTAGAAGCTGTAGCTGATGTCGGGGAACAGCAGCGGCGCATCGTGCTGGAACAGGCCGTGGAAAATGTGCGCGAGCACTTCGTCCGAACCGTTGCCCAGGAACACCTGGCTGGCCTGCACGCCGTAGTAGCTGGCCACCGCCTGCTTGAGCCGGTCGCCATTGGGGTCCGGGTACAGGCGCAGGTTGTCGTTGAGCTCGCCGCGCATGGCCTCCAGCGCCTTTGGCGAAGGGCCATAGGGGTTTTCGTTGGTGTTGAGCTTGACCAGCTTGCTCAGCTTGGGCTGCTCGCCCGGCACGTAAGGCACCAGGTCCTTGACGAAGGGGCTCCAGAATTTGCTCATGCTCAGTTGCCCTCTTTATCGACAGGGGTGTGATCGCCAAGGATGCGGTATTCGGCGCTGCGTGCGTGCGCGCTCAGGGATTCGCCACGGGCCAGCACCGACGCGGTGCGACCCAGGTCCGAAGCGCCCTGCTCGGAACAGAAGATGATCGAGGAACGCTTCTGGAAGTCGTACACCCCCAGCGGCGAGGAGAACCGTGCGGTGCCGGAGGTAGGCAGCACGTGGTTGGGGCCAGCGCAGTAGTCGCCCAGCGCTTCGCTGGTGTGGCGGCCCATGAAGATAGCACCGGCATGGCGGATCTGCGGCAACCAGGCCTGCGGGTCGGCCACCGACAACTCCAGGTGCTCGGGGGCGATGCGGTTGGCCACCTCGATGGCCTGCTGCATGTCGCGCACGTGGATCAGTGCGCCACGGCCATTGATGGAGGTCTGGATGATCTCGGCGCGGTCCATGCCCGGCAGCAGCTTGTCGATGCTTGCGGCCACGCGGTCGAGGAACTCGGCATCGGGGCTGACCAGAATCGCCTGGGCGTCTTCGTCATGCTCGGCCTGGGAGAACAGGTCCATGGCGATCCAGTCCGGGTCGGTCTGGCCGTCGCACACCACAAGGATCTCCGACGGGCCGGCAATCATGTCGATGCCCACCTGGCCAAACACATGGCGCTTGGCGGTGGCCACGTAGATGTTGCCCGGGCCGACCACCTTGTCTACCTGCGGCACGCTCTCGGTGCCGTAGGCCAGTGCGGCAACCGCCTGGGCGCCACCGATGGTGAACACCCGGTCGACCCCGGCGATGCACGCCGCAGCCAGCACCAGCTCGTTGATTTCACCACGCGGGGTGGGTACCACCATGACCACTTCGGACACCCCGGCAACCTTGGCCGGAATCGCGTTCATCAGTACCGACGAAGGGTACGACGCCTTGCCACCCGGTACGTACAGCCCGGCGCGGTCCAGCGGCGTGACCTTCTGGCCCAGCACGGTGCCGTCGGCCTCGGTGTAGGTCCAGGAGTCCTGCTTCTGCCTTTCGTGGTAGCTGCGCACCCGGCGGGCGGCGGTTTCCAGCGCCTCGCGCTGCGCCGGGGTGATGCGACTCAGGGCCAGCTCCAGGCGCTCGCGCCCCAGGATCAGGTCATCGATGGAGGTGGCCTGGACGCCGTCGAAACGCTGGGTGAATTCCACCAGCGCCGCGTCGCCGCGCTCGCGCACGGCCTTGATGATGTCCAGCACCCGCTGGTTGACCGCATCGTCAGACACGCTTTCCCAGCTCAGCAGATGATCCAGATGTCGGGCGAAATCCGGGTCAGCAGCGTTGAGTCGGCGAATTGCAGTGGACGTGGTCATGGCTAAGGCCTCGGTAAATGGCGGATGCTCAGGCGCCCTAAGCTACCAGTCCATCCGCGCGGGCACCCGAGAAAATTGGCTATGACGCGGATAGACGGGCGCGACAGCGAAGGTCGCGCGCAGGGGTCAGCCGCGGTGTCGCGATTCCACGGCCAGACGCAAGGCGTCGATCAGGCTCTGGATGCGTGCGTGCTGCATCTTCATCGAGGCCTTGTTGACCACCAGCCGGGAGCTGATGGTGGCGATCAGTTCCTGGGGTTCCAGGCCGTTGGCACGCAGGGTGTTGCCGGTGTCGACCACGTCGATGATCTTGTCGGCCAGGTTGATCAGCGGTGCCAGCTCCATCGAGCCGTACAGCTTGATGATGTCGACCTGACGGCCCTGCTCGGCGTAGTAGCGCTTGGCGACGTTGACGAACTTGGTGGCCACGCGCAGGCGCCCCTTGGGTTCGGCAGCGCCGATGGCACCGGCGGTCATCAGCTTGCATTGGGCAATCTGCAGGTCCAGCGGCTCGTACAGGCCCTGGCCGCCGTACTCCATCAGCACGTCCTTGCCGGCCACGCCCAGGTCGGCGGCGCCATGCTCGACGTAGGTCGGCACGTCGGTGGCACGCACGATCAGCAGGCGCACATCGTCCTGGGTGGTCGGGATGATCAGCTTGCGGCTTTTGTCCGGATTCTCGGTAGGCACGATGCCCGCCTCTGCCAGCAATGGCAGGGTGTCGTCGAGAATGCGGCCCTTGGACAGCGCGATGGTCAACATGGGAAACGTCAATCCTTAAGCGGCTTTAGCCGCCGGACCCGTGCAGGCGCCCGACGGCAATCGATTCGTGTGGCGCGTCCCTGCGCCGAGTGCAGGGCTAGCCCGGTACGCGACGGATCTTCGCGCCCAGCATCTGCAGTTTCTCTTCGATGCACTCGTAGCCACGGTCTATGTGGTAGATGCGATCGATCAGGGTGTCGCCCTCGGCGACCAGCGCCGAAATGACCAGGCTGGCCGAAGCCCGCAGGTCGGTGGCCATGACCGGAGCACCCTTGAGGGTCTTGGTGCCGGTGACGATGGCAGTGTTGCCTTCGACCTGGATCTGCGCGCCCATGCGGTGCATCTCGTACACGTGCATGAAGCGGTTTTCGAAGATCGTCTCGATCACCGCGCCGGTGCCTTCGGCAATGGCGTTGAGGGAGATGAACTGCGCCTGCATGTCGGTAGGGAACGCCGGGTACGGGGCGGTGCGCAGGTTCACGGCTTTCGGCCGCTTGCCGTGCATGTCCAGCTCGATCCAGTCTTCACCGGTGGTGATTTCGGCACCGGCTTCCTTGAGCTTCTCCAGTACCGCCTCAAGGATGGTCGGATCGGTGTCCTTGACCTTGACGCGACCGCCGGTCACGGCAGCGGCCACCAGGTAGGTACCGGTCTCGATACGGTCGGGCATCACGCGGTATACCGCCGAACCCAGGCGCTCGACGCCGTCGATGGTGATGGTGTCGGTACCGGCACCCTGCACCTTGGCGCCCATGGCGTTGAGGAAGTTGGCCAGGTCGACCACTTCCGGCTCGCGCGCGGCGTTCTGCAGCACGCTGCGGCCCTTGGCCAGGGCAGCGGCCATCATGATGTTCTCGGTACCGGTCACGCTGACGGTGTCGAAGAAGAAGTGCGCACCGCGCAGGCCGCCTTCAGGCGCCTTGGCCTTGATGTAGCCGCCTTCGACTTCGATCTTCGCGCCCATCGCCTCGAGGCCGCGGATGTGCAGGTCGACCGGACGCGAGCCAATGGCGCAACCGCCAGGCAGGGCCACTTCGGCCTCGCCGAAACGGGCGACCATCGGGCCCAGCACCAGGATCGAGGCGCGCATGGTCTTCACCAGCTCATACGGCGCGACCAGGGTCTTGATGGTGCGTGGGTCGATCTCCACCGCGAGCTTCTCGTCGATCACAGGCTCGATGCCCATGCGACCGAACAGCTCGATCATGGTGGTGATGTCGTGCAGGTGCGGCAGGTTGCCGACGGTGACCGGGCCGTCGCACAGCAGGGTGGCCGCCAGAATCGGCAGCGCTGCGTTCTTTGCGCCGGAAATGCGGATTTCGCCATCGAGACGAACGCCGCCAGTGATAATCAGTTTGTCCATTGGAATCTCGCCGCCAAGTTGGCTCAGGTGCGCTCAGCCCAGGCTGCGCTGCTGAAAAATTTCATGGTTACCGCATGGATGCTGCCATCGGTGATCCACGGGTTCAGGTGAGCATAGATCTGCTGCTGACGCTTGACCGGGCTCAGGGCCGCCAATTCGTCACTGATTACGTTCAGCTGGAAGTTGCAGCCTTCGCCTTCAACTTCGACCCGGGTTCCCGGCAACTTTTCTTCAAGGAAGTTCTTAACTTCTACGGCCTGCATGCTCAACCTCAATCGGCGCCCTGTGCGCGCGGGTCGGCCATCATACAAAAAAGCCCCTCGCCTGCGAACCCCGTAAACGAGGACTCTGACAGAGGGGCCCGTCGCGCACCCGTATTTATTGACCGGCCAGCAGCTCGCCGAGCCCGTACACCTGAGCGATTTCGTGCATGCCATGGGGCATGCCACGCACCTCGATGGTCTTGCCCGCCGCCTGCCCGTCACGGGTGAAGGCCAGCAGCAGGGACAGACCCACGCTGCTGGAAAGCTCCACCGCCGAACAGTCCAGCACCAGCGAAGGTTCGCGACTGGCAGCAATCAGGGCCCTGCCCTGCTTGCGCAGCACCGGGCCGGTGCGGTAATCCAGTACACCGGACAGGCTCAGCACGCCGGGTGCGGCAAGGGTGACTGCCGCACTCATTGGGCCTGCTTCTCGGCCGCTTGCTCGGTGGTTTCCTTGGCCTTGGCCACTTCGCCGGCCCAGCCGTCGATGGTCTTGTCCAGGTCGTTGCCGTTGCGCTGCATGGCGTCGGCGAACTGGTCACGGAACAGCTTGCCGATGTTGATGCCGTTGACGATGACGTTACGCACCTTCCACTCGCCATTGAGCTTGGTCAGGGTGTAGGAAACCGGGTAGACGGCGCCGTTGTTGCCCTTGACCGTCATGTCGACGCTGGCACGGTCGTCGCCGTCCTTCTTCTCGGCGCCCACGGTGATGCCCTGGTTGTTGTATTCCAGCAGGGCGTTGCCATAGAACTGCATCAGGCTGCGCTTGAAGTTTTCCTGGAAGCGCTGCATCTGGGCCGGGGTAGCCTTGCGCGAGTACTTGACCGTCATGATGCTGCGGGAGATGCCATCGGCATCCACCACCGGTCCCAGGTTGGCGTTGAGCGCATCGTAGAACGCGCTGGGGTTGGCCTTGTACTGCTCCTTGTTCGCCTTGAGGTCGGACAGCAGTTGCGTGGTGGTGGTCTGGATCACTTCTTTGGGCGATTGCGTGGCCGCAACGGCCATCAACGGCAGGCTCGCCAGCAATACCAACAGGCCGCGTCGCAGGATGGAAATCATGGAAACTCCTTATTTAGCTTCTTTGCCAACGGTATTGAGCAAAAACTTGCCAATCAGATCTTCCAGTACCAGCGCCGACTGGGTGTCATGGATGGTTCCACCTTCCTTGAGCACCGCTTCCTCACCGCCCACGCTGATGCCGATGTACTTCTCGCCGAGCAACCCGGCGGTCAGGATCGAGGCGGTGGAATCGGTCGGCAGGTTGTCGACGCGTTTTTCCAGCTGCAACGTCACCCGACCGGTATAGGTATCGCGGTCCAGATCGATGGCCGTGACCTTGCCGATGGTTACACCGGCCATGGTCACTTTAGCTCTGACAGTCAAACCGGCGATATTGTCGAAGTAGGCGTAAAGTTTATAGGTATCGCTGCTCGGGCTGGCGGACAGGCCGCTGACGCGCAGGGCCAGCAGAAGCAGTGCCAGGATCCCGGCCAGGAGGAACAGGCCGACACCGATTTCCAGGGTGCGGTTTTGCATCAGAAATCTCCAAACATCAAGGCGGTCAGAATAAAGTCCAGACCCAGGACTGCCAGCGAGGCATAGACCACGGTCTTGGTAGTGGCACGGCTGATCCCCTCTGAAGTGGGCTCACAGTCATAGCCTTGGAATACGGCAATCCAGGTGACGACGAAGGCAAACACGAGGCTCTTGAGCACCCCGTTGAGTACATCGTCGACGAACGAAACGCTGTTCTGCATGTTCGACCAGAAGGAACCTTCATAGACTCCCAGCCAGTCCACCGCCACCCAGGACCCGCCCCAGATGCCGACCACGCTGAAGATCATCGCCAGCAGCGGCAGCGAGATGAAGCCGGCCCACAGGCGCGGTGCAACGATGTACTTGAGCGGGTCGACGCCGATCATCTCCAGGCTCGACAGCTGCTCGGTGGATTTCATGTTGCCGATTTCGGCCGTCAGCGCCGACCCGGCCCGCCCGGCGAACAGCAGCGCGGTCACCACCGGGCCCAGTTCACGCAGCAGGGTCAGGGCAACCATCTGCCCCACCGCCTGTTCCGAACCGTACTTGGTGAGGATGCTGAAGCCCTGCAGGGCCAGCACCATGCCGATGAACACGCCGGACACGACGATGATGGCCAGCGACATCACGCCGACCGAGTACAGCTGCTTGACCAGCAACTGGAACCCGCCGCCAATCCCGCCGCGCCCCACCAGGGCATGCAGCAGGAACAGGCAGGAGCGCCCCAGCACGGCCACCACGTCGATCGCGGAGCGACCAAACAGACGAATACGTTCGAGCAATGACTTTCTGCGCATCAACGCTTCCCCAACAGATCGGCGCGGTAATCAGGCGCAGGAAAATGAAAGGGCACCGGGCCATCCGGATCGCCTTTCATGAATTGGCGGATACGCGGGTTGTCCGACTCCATCAGCTCCTGCGGCGTACCCTGACCCAGTACCTGGCCGTCCCCCACCACATACAGGTAGTCGGCAATGCTCGCGGTTTCTGCAAGATCGTGCGAAACCACGATGCTGGTGATGCCCAGCGCATCGTTGAGCAGGCGGATCAGGCGTACCAGCACGCCCATGGCGATCGGGTCCTGGCCGACGAAAGGTTCGTCGTACATGAGGATCTGCGGGTCCAGGGCAATCGCCCGGGCCAGCGCCACACGGCGCTTCATGCCGCCGGACAGTTCGTCGGGCATCAGTTCGATGGCACCGCGCAAGCCCACGGCCTGCAGCTTCATCAGCACGATGTCGCGGATCATTTCCTCGGGCAGCTGGGTATGCACCCGCAGCGGGAAGGCGACGTTCTCGAACACGTCGAGGTCGGTGAACAGTGCACCGCTCTGGAACAGCACGCCCATGTGCTTGCGCGCGTCGAACAGGTCGCTGCGCGACAGGGTCGGCAGGTTTTGCCCGGCCACCCACACCTCGCCGCTGGCAGGGCGCAGTTGCGCGCCCATCAGACGCAGCAGCGTGGTCTTGCCGCACCCGGAAGGCCCCATGATGCCGGTAACCTTGCCGCGGGGAATGCGTATGTCGACATTATTGAAGATGCTGCGCGCGCCGCGCTTGAAGGTCACGCCCTTCAATTCGACCGCGTAGGCGTTATCAACGCTCATCTAAACTCCTTGCGATGCAGCCTTTTCACTCAGACGCCAACCTCCTTCATGGAGGCACGCACGCTCCGAGCGGGCCGAACAGGCGGCGAACTATAGCACCGCTGATAGAGCCACCCCAAGGCCATCACCGAGGCTGTTCAGCTCAAGTTAAGGCTCACTTAAGGTTTCTGGCAGAGCATCCTTGCAATCACAGGTGAGGCTTTGGCGCATTACCGCTATAATCCCCGCCTTTTCATCAGGCAATCCGATCTACGACATGAGCCAATCCACCGACCTGATCCAATCCGCACAGCGCACCATCCGTCTCGAGATCGAAGCGGTAGAGGGCCTGCTGGCCCATATCGACGCCGATTTCGTCAAGGCCTGCGAGCTGATCCTGGCCAGCAAGGGCCGGGTCGTGGTGGTGGGCATGGGCAAATCCGGGCACATCGGCAACAAGATTGCCGCCACCCTGGCCAGCACCGGCACCACGTCGTTCTTCGTTCACCCCGCCGAGGCCAGCCACGGCGACATGGGCATGATCACCCGGGACGACATCATCCTGGCACTGTCCAACTCGGGCACCACCAACGAAATCGTGACCCTGCTGCCGCTGATCAAGCGCCTGGGCATCAAGCTCATCAGCCTCACCGGCAACCCCGACTCGCCGCTGGCCAAGGCCGCCGAGGTCAACCTGGATGCCCGCGTGGGTCAGGAGGCCTGCCCGCTGAACCTGGCCCCGACGTCCTCCACCACCGCCGCGCTGGTACTCGGCGACGCCCTGGCCATCGCCCTGCTCGAGGCACGCGGCTTCACTGCCGAAGACTTCGCCTTCTCGCACCCGGGCGGTGCCTTGGGCCGACGCCTGCTGCTCAAGGTCGAGAACGTGATGCACGGCGGTGACGAGTTGCCCCAGGTTCAGCGCGGCACGCTGCTCAAGGACGCCCTGCTTGAAATGTCTCGCAAAGGTTTGGGCATGACCGTGGTGCGCGAAAGCGACGGCCGCCTGGCCGGGGTGTTCACCGACGGCGACCTGCGCCGCAGCCTGGATCGCAACATCGACGTGCACACCACGCTGATCGACGAAGTGATGACCGTACACGGCAAGACCGCCCGCGCCGAGATGCTCGCGGCCGAGGCCCTGAAGATCATGGAAGACCACAAGATCAGCGCGCTGGTGGTGGTGGACACGCTCGACCAGCCGGTCGGCGCCCTGAACATGCACGACCTGCTGCGCGCCGGAGTGATGTAAATGAACGACGATCTGCTGCAACGCGGCAAGGCCATCAAGCTGGCGGTATTCGATGTGGACGGCGTGCTGACCGACGGTCGCCTGTACTTTCTCGAGGACGGCAGCGAATTCAAGACCTTCAACACCCTCGACGGCCAGGGCATCAAGATGCTCATGAACTCGGGCGTGACCACCGCGATCATCAGCGGGCGCAAGACGCCGGTGGTCGAACGTCGTGCGAAGAACCTCGGCATCCCGCACCTGTACCAGGGCCGGGAAGATAAACTGGTGGTGCTCGACGACCTTCTTGGTCAACTGGGCCTAAGCTATGAACAGGTTGCCTACCTGGGCGACGACCTGCCAGACCTGCCGGTGATTCGCCGGGTCGGCCTGGGCATGGCCGTAGCCAGTGCCGCTCCGTTCGTGCGCCAGCACGCCCATGGCGTGACCCTTGCGCGCGGAGGCGAAGGCGCAGCCCGCGAGTTCTGCGAACTGATCCTGCAAGCCCAGGGCAACCTGGACGCGGCGAATGCCAACTACCTGTAGAGCGATCCATGTTCAGTAAAAAGATCCGCAATATCGCGCTGTTCAGTGTGATCGCTGCCTTGTTTGCAGCGGTCGGCTACTGGAACATCAGCCCCGAGACGTTCCTCGACGAGCCCGCAGCGCAGGTCGACGAAAGCGCCATCGACTACTACGCCATCAATGCCCACAGCGTGCAGTTTCTGCCCGATGGCAAGCTGCAGTACGAGATGACCGCCGACAAGGTCGAACACCTCAAGGCCAGCGAAGTGACGCTGCTGACCACGCCGGACCTCAACATGTACCGCGGTACCGCCTACCCGTGGCACGTGCAGAGCACCCGCGGCGAGGTCAACCCGGACGGCACCGAAGTGGAACTGATCGACAACGTGCGGGTTGCCCGCACCGACGACCAGAACCGCGAAACCATCATTACCACCACCCGCATGACAGTCTTCCCGCAGAAGCAATATGCGCAGACCGAGCAAGCCGTTAGAATCGACGGCGCCGGTGGCACAACTACGGGCAAGGGAATGAAAGCGTATCTGAAAGACGGCAGGATGAACCTGCTGTCCAACGTAAGAGGACAGTATGAGGCTCGTTAAAACCCTCCCCTTTTTGCTCAGCCTGAGCGCAGCACTGGGAAGCGCGAGCGCCTGGGCCCTGCCGAACGACCGTGATCAGCCTATCCGTATCCAGGCTGACCAGGCTCAACTGGATGACAAGAAAGGCGTTGCCACCTATACCGGTGACGTGATCATCACCCAGGGCTCGATGATGATCAAAGGCAACACCGTGACCATCACCCGCACTGCCTCCGGCGATATCGACGTCGTGACCTCGGTGGGCAACCTGGCCTACTTCGAGCAGCAGCAGAGCGCAGCCAAGCCGGACAAGATGCAGGGCTACGGCAAGACCATTCAGTACAATGCGCCACAGAACCGCATCGTGCTGATCGACCGCGCCAAGGTCATCAATGAAGGCAACACCACCGAAGGCGAGAAAATCGTCTACGACACGGTGAAGCAGATCGCTACCGCTGGTCGCGGTGGCAAAGTCACCGAGTCGCGTCCGCGCATCGACATGGTGATCCAGCCGAAGAAGAAGGCCGAGTAGATGGCAACCCTCAAAGCCCAGCACCTGGCCAAGGCCTACAAAAGCCGGCAAGTCGTGCGTGATGTCAGCCTGTCCATCGACAGCGGCCAGATCGTCGGCCTGCTCGGCCCCAACGGCGCCGGCAAGACCACCTGCTTCTACATGATCGTCGGCCTGGTACAGGCCGACCAGGGCCGCGTGCTGATCGACGACCTGGACGTCAGCCACCAGCCCATGCATGGTCGCGCACGTGCCGGCATCGGCTACCTGCCGCAGGAAGCCTCGATCTTTCGCAAGCTGTCGGTGGCCGACAACATCATGGCGATCCTCGAGACCCGCAAGGAGCTCGACCGCGATGGTCGCCGCAAGGAGCTTGAAAGCCTGCTGCAGGAATTTCACATCAGCCACATCCGCGACAACCTGGGCATGAGCCTGTCCGGTGGTGAGCGGCGCAGGGTGGAGATTGCCCGGGCACTGGCCACCGCGCCCAAGTTCATCCTGCTCGACGAACCTTTCGCCGGTGTCGACCCGATCTCCGTGGGCGACATCAAGCAGATCATCCACCACCTCAAGGCCAAGGGCATCGGCGTGCTGATCACCGACCACAACGTCCGTGAAACCCTGGATATCTGCGAAACCGCCTACATCGTCAACGATGGCCAGTTGATCGCCGAAGGCGATGCACAGACCATCCTGGCCAACGACCTGGTGAAAGAGGTGTACCTCGGCCACGAGTTCCGCCTGTAAGCTGCGGCACATGGCTGAACATGGCGCTGCCTGGGCGCTGGCAAATGGCTCCACCCGGGGTTAATTGTTCCAGCGCTCTAGGCAAACGCTTTGATTTCAGGCATATAATTTGCTTAAAGTTGGCGCCTCTCGCGCCCTTGTAGTAGATGGCGCCTGTGCGCCGGCGAATAAGGTGTTAAGCCCCAGCCATGAAACCATCGCTCGTCCTAAGAATGGGCCAGCAACTGACGATGACTCCTCAGTTGCAACAGGCTATCCGACTGCTCCAGCTCTCCACCCTGGACCTGCAACAGGAAATCCAGGAGGCGCTGGAGTCCAACCCGATGCTCGAACGCCAGGAAGAAGGCGAGGATTTCGACAACAGCGACCCGATGGCCGACAACGCCGAGACCAAGCCGGTTGCCGAACCTCAGGAGAGCAGCTTCCAGGAGTCCGCCCCCACGGTGGACAACCTCGAAGAAGGCGAATGGAACGAGCGCATCCCCAACGAACTGCCGGTCGACACGGCCTGGGAAGACATCTACCAGACCAGCGCCAGCAGCCTGCCCAGCAATGACGATGACGAGTGGGACTTCACCACCCGCACCTCTGCCGGCGAGAGCCTGCAGAGCCACCTGCTGTGGCAGCTCAACCTGGCACCGATGTCCGACACCGACCGGCTGATTGCCGTGACGCTGATCGACTGCATCAACAACCAGGGGTATCTCGAAGAAACCCTCGAAGAGGTGTGCGAGTCGTTCGACCCGGAACTGGACATCGAACTCGACGAAGTCGAGGCCGTGCTGCACCGCATCCAGCAGTTCGAGCCCGCCGGCATCGGTGCCCGCAACCTCAGCGAATGCCTGCTGCTGCAACTGCGCCAGCTGCCGCCGCGTACGCCGTGGATGGCCGAGGCGCAGCGCCTGGTCAGCGACTACATCGACCTGCTCGGCAGCCGCGACTACAGCCAGCTGATGCGTCGCATGAAGCTCAAGGAAGACGAACTGCGCCAGGTCATCGAACTGGTACAGAGCCTCAACCCGCGCCCCGGCTCGCAGATCGAGTCCAGCGAAGCCGAATACGTGGTGCCCGATGTCATCGTGCGCAAGGATTCCGACCGCTGGCTGGTCGAGCTGAACCAGGAAGCCGTGCCGCGCCTGCGGGTCAACCCGCAATACGCCGGTTTCGTGCGTCGCGCCGACACCAGCGCCGACAACACCTTCATGCGCAACCAGTTGCAGGAGGCGCGCTGGTTCATCAAGAGCCTGCAGAGCCGCAACGAGACGCTGATGAAGGTGGCCACGCAGATCGTCGAGCACCAGCGCGGCTTTCTCGACCACGGCGACGAGGCGATGAAACCGCTGGTACTGCACGATATCGCCGAGGCGGTGGGCATGCACGAGTCGACCATTTCGCGGGTGACCACGCAGAAATACATGCACACCCCGCGCGGCATCTACGAACTGAAATACTTTTTCTCGAGCCACGTGAGCACCTCCGAGGGCGGCGAATGCTCGTCCACGGCGATCCGCGCGATCATCAAGAAACTGGTCGCGGCTGAAAATCAGAAAAAGCCATTGAGTGACAGCAAGATCGCTGGTTTACTGGAGGCACAAGGCATCCAGGTAGCCCGTCGCACCGTCGCCAAGTACCGCGAGTCCCTTGGCATTGCACCGTCGAGCGAACGCAAGCGATTGATGTGACATCCCCTGAGATGTGCCACCGCAATTCAGTGGCAGGCGCAACACCTGCCTCTTATGCACCGGCAACAAAAGGAGAAGCTGTATGCAAGTCAATATCAGTGGACAGCATGTAGAAGTCACTCCGCCACTGCGCGAGTATGTCGAGCAGAAGCTGAAACGACTGGAGGGTCACTTCGACAAGATCACCAACGTGACGGTGATCATGAAGGTCGAAAAGCTTCAGCAGAAAATTGAGGCTACCTTGCAGATCCCGGGCGGCGAAGTGGTTGCCAACGCCGAACATCAAGACATGTATGCAGCGATCGACGCCCTTACCGACAAGCTCGACCGTCAACTGAAAAAACACAAGGAAAAACAGCAAAGCCTCCTGCAAGGTGCAGCGGCCCGCTGATCCCCCCCACCCATGATCCGACTAGAAGATATCCTGACCCCCGGCCGTTCCCTCGTGAACGTGCCGGGCGGCAGTAAAAAGCGTGCGCTCGAACAGATTGCCAATCTGATCGGCAAGGAAGTACCCGAGCTGGACACCCAAACCGTGTTCGAGAGCCTGATCGCCCGTGAAAAACTGGGCTCGACCGGCTTCGGCAATGGTATCGCCATCCCGCACTGCCGCTTGAAAGGTTGTGAAAAACCGGTAAGCGCCCTGCTGCACCTGGACGCTCCCATCGACTTCGACGCCATCGATGGCGCTCCCGTCGACCTGCTGTTTCTGCTGCTGGTCCCGGAAGCCGCCACCGATGCGCACCTTGAGCTGCTTCGCCAGATCGCCAGCATGCTCGACCGCAAGGACGTGCGCGACAAACTGCGCGCGGCCACCGATAGCCAATCCCTGTACCAGGTCGTACTGGACGTGCAAAACGGGCACCGAACATGCGCTTGATCATCGTCAGCGGTCGCTCCGGCTCCGGCAAGAGCACCGCGCTCGCGGTACTTGAGGACAACGGCTACTACTGCATCGACAACCTGCCTGCCGGGCTGTTGCCGCAACTGGCCGAAAACGCACTGATCAATACCGAGCTGCTGCAGCCGCTGGTGGCCGTTTCCATCGACGCGCGCAACCTGCCCAGCCACCTGAGCCGCTTCCCCGAGCTGCTGGAGGATGCCCGCAGCAAGCACATCCATTGCGATGTGGTGTACCTGGACGCCGACGAGGAAACCCTGCTCAAGCGCTTCTCGGAGACGCGCCGACGCCACCCGCTGACCAACACGCAACGCTCCCTGGCCGAAGCCATCCGGGTAGAGAGCGACCTGCTGGGGCCGATCGCCGACCTGGCCGACCTCAAGATCGACACCACCAACCTCAACCTGTACCAGCTGCGCGACTCGATCAAGCTGCGCCTGCTCAACCAGCCCGAGCCGGGCACGGCGTTTCTGGTGGAGTCGTTCGGCTTCAAGCGTGGCATGCCGGTCGACGCCGACCTGGTGTTCGATGTGCGCTGCCTACCCAACCCCTATTGGAAGCCCGAGCTGCGGGATCATTCGGGGTTGGAGCAACCGGTCATCGACTACCTGGCCGCGCAACCGGACGTCGAGGAGATGTTCCAGGACATTTCGTCGTACCTGCTCAAGTGGCTGCCACGGTTCGCCGCCAGCAACCGGGCCTATGTCACCATCGCCATCGGCTGCACCGGCGGTCATCATCGCTCGGTGTACATCACCGAACGCCTGGGCCAGGTGCTGCAACAAACATTGAAGAACGTCCAGGTTCGCCACCGCGACCTCTAGCCCTCAGGATCCCGCCCGCGATGCCCGCAATTGAAATCGAGATTATCAACAAGCTGGGGCTGCACGCCCGGGCAGCGGCCAAGTTCGTTGGCGTGGCGGGCAAGTACCCGTGTTCGGTGCGTGTAGGCCGTACCCCGGAGTCGATGGTCGATGGCAAGAGCATCATGGCCGTGATGATGCTCGCCGCCGGCAAGGGCACGAGCATCCACCTCAAGACCGAAGGCGAACAGGAAGCCGAAGCGCTGCAAGGCCTGGTCGAACTGATCAACAACTATTTCGACGAAGGCGAGTAACCTCGCCTTCTCGCTTCAGGACAACGCGGTATCCATCACCATCATCAGGCAGAACCCGATGCACAGCCCCAGGCTGGCCAGGCGATGATTGCCGTTGCTGCGTGACTCGGGAATGATCTCCTGGGTCACCACCAGCAACATGGCCCCGGCAGCGAAAGCCAGGCCCAGCGGCAGCATCAGTTCGGCGACGCTCACCACCCACGCGCACAGTACCGCCGCCAGTGGCTCCACCAGCCCGGATGCCGCGCCGATCACAAACGCCTTGAAACGGCCCATCCCCGCTCCAGCCAGCACCAGCGCGATCACCAGCCCCTCTGGCACATCCTGCAGGGCGATACCCATGGCCAGGCTGTCGGCATCCGGCATGCCGCCACCGGCCGACACCCCGATGGCCATGCCTTCGGGGATGTTGTGGGCAATGATGGCAATCACGAACACCCAGATGCGCGCCGGAATCACCGGCCTGCCGGGCACGGCGACCAGGTCGTCCGGTGTTGCGCCCGAGACCCTGCGGTCCACCAGGTAGATGCAAAACGCACCGAACAGCAGGCCGAAGCTGATCAGGCCACCTGCCCCCCATTTGCCGAAGCCGACCGCCTGTGCGGCGTCCAGCCCCGGGATGATCAACGAGAACGCCGTGGCGGCCAGCATCACGCCTGCACCGAACCCCATCAGGGTATCGGCCACGGCCACCGGCATGCTGCGAATCACCAACACCGGCACTGCGCCCAGGGCAGTGCCCAGCGCACACATGGCCCCACCCTCAAGCGCACGCAACATCCGCGGTTCCAGGTCCAGCCAGGAGAAGCCCTGTACCAGCAGCAACGCCGTCCCCACCAACAGCAGCAGTGTGCCCAGCGCCAACCTGAACAGGCGCACACCGCCAATGGCCATCACCTCCGAGCGCATGCCGCTAGGACTCACACCAGGGCAGCAACATAGCGACGCTCTACTTCGGACCAGTTGATCACGTTGTAGAAGGCGCCGATGTATTCGGGGCGACGGTTCTGGTACAGCAGGTAGTAGGCATGCTCCCACACGTCCAGGCCAAGAATGGGCGTATTGCCATTCATCAGCGGGCTGTCCTGGTTGCCGCTGCTCTCTACCACCAGGGTTTTCTGCGGCGTTACGCTCAGCCACGCCCAGCCACTGCCGAAGCGGGTCAGCGCAGCCTTGGTGAACGCATCCTTGAATGCCTCGAAACCGCCCAGCTGGTCATCGATCGCCTCGCCCACCGCGCCGTGGGGCTGACCGCCGCCGCCGGGCGCCATCACCGTCCAGAACAGACTGTGGTTGGCGTGCCCGCCGCCCTGGTTGATCACTGCGGCCTGCAGATTCTGCGGCAGGCTCTTGACGCTGGCGACCAGTTGCTCGATCGGCCACTCGGCGTATTCGGTGCCCTCGATGGCGGCATTGAGGTTGTTGATGTAGGTCTGGTGGTGCTTGCTGTGGTGAATCTGCATGGTCTGGGTATCGATGTGCGGTTCCAGCGCATCGTAGGCGTATGGCAATGCAGGCAAGGTATGCGGCATATCAGTGGGTTCCATAATGAAGGGCTGGGGGCTGTAGTTGTTCCTGGCCGGCAAACAGCGCCGGCTGCGCCCCCTGGCGGTAGAGCAGGCGTTCGGTACGGGGGTACTGGCCATACTCGCTGATGAAATTGAGCAGTTCGGTGTAGGTCTTGCTGCTCTGGCGCAGCGCCGCATCGCGCAGCAACGGCGAAAGGCGCTGATCCTGGCTGGCCTGCAACAGGCGCTGGTGGATGGCGCACAGGTACTCGGCGCTCTCCTGCGGCTGCTTGAGGCGCAAATGCAGGTCGGCCAGGTTGTGGTGCGAAATCACACAGGCGGCCACCGCCTCGTCGGCGTCCTGCCAGCGCTCGAACAACACCTGGGCCAAGGCCAGGGCCTGCAAGTACAACTCGCGGGCATCCACCAGATCGCCCTGTTGGAACAGGCGGTTGGCTATTTCAGTGGTGCGTTTCCAATGCTGCATGACAGAAACCTCCGAAGCGGTGGGCGGTGTCAGATACCGCCGGCCGTGAGTTTTTCAGGGTCGAGCAGGACTTCCAGCTGGCTGCGCGGCAGGTCGGTGTGTTCCAGCGCAACCTCGATGATCGGGCGCCCCTGCTTGTAGGCGGTCTTGGCGATTTCGGCAGCCTTCTGGTAGCCGATGATCGGGTTCAGCGCGGTCACCAGGATCGGGTTGCGCGCCAGGGCTTCCTTGAGCTTGGGTTCGTTGACCTTGAAGGTGGCGATAGCCTTGTCGGCCAGCAGACGGCTCACATTGGCCATCAGCTCGATGCTGCCAAGCAGGTTCTGCGCAATGATCGGCAGCATCACGTTCAGTTCGAAGTTGCCCGACTGGCCCGCCACGGCGATGGCCGCATCGTTGCCGATGACCTGCGCGGCCACCATGGCGGTGGCTTCCGGAATCACCGGGTTGACCTTGCCCGGCATGATCGAGGAGCCGGGCTGCAGCCCTTCAAGCTCGATCTCGCCCAGCCCGGCAAGCGGGCCGGAGTTCATCCAGCGCAGGTCGTTGGCGATCTTCATCAGGGCCACGGCGGTGGCCTTGAGCTGACCGGAAACAGCCACGGCGGTGTCCTGCGAGCCGATCAGGGCAAACAGGTTTTCCCCCGGCACGAACTGCACCCCGGTCAGGCCGCTCAGTTGCTGGCTGAAGCGCGCGGCGAACGCGGGGTGGGCGTTGATCCCGGTGCCCACCGCAGTGCCGCCCTGGGCCAGGGCCTGCAGGCTTGGCAGGGTGTCGTTCAAGTGACCGATGCCCGCCTTGACCTGTGCCGCCCAGCCGCCCAGCACCTGGCTCATGCGCACGGGCATGGCGTCCATCAGGTGGGTGCGACCGGTCTTGATGAACGGGTGCACTTGCTCGGCCTTGTGCTCGATCACCTGCACCAGGTGCTTGAGCGCCGGCAGCAGTTGTTCGTGCAGGGCCAGCGCGGCGCTCACGTGGATGGTGGTGGGGATGATGTCGTTGCTGCTCTGGCCGCAGTTGACATGGTCATTGGGGTTTACCGTGTCGCCCAGCACACGGCTGGCCAGGGTCGCGATCACCTCGTTGGCATTCATGTTGGAGCTGGTGCCGGAGCCGGTCTGGTACACGTCGACCGGGAAGTGCTGCATGAAATCGCCAGCCAGCAACTGTTCCACGGCGGTGACGATGGCAGCGCCCTGTGCCTGGCTGATCTGCTCCAGCTCGACGTTGGCCTTGGCGGCGGCGGCCTTGGCCAGCAGCAGGGCCCGGATGAACTGGGTCGGCATGCGCTGCTGGCTGATCGGGAAGTTGTTCACCGCGCGCTGGGTCTGGGCGCCATACAGGGCCTCGGCCGGCACCTGCAGCTCACCCATGCTGTCACGCTCGATACGGGTATTACTCATCATCAAGTCCTTGCATCAGTTCAGCGAAAGAAATCGAAGGCAGCAGCGTGCAGTTCGCCAGTTGCAAGGCGAAGGGCTGCCAGCGCTGGCCGTGCTCGCCGCCGTCGAGCTTGCGCAGCTGCAGCAGCGGCTTCCAGGCCTGGTCCAGGCACAAGCAACGCCAATGCCACGGCAGCATGCGGTCGCACGCGGTGTCGAGCAGCAGGCGGAAGGAAGTCAAGGCGACGGTCCAGGCCGAGGTCTCGGTGCAGCAGACCAGGTAGCGACCTTCGGCCAGGTAGTGTTCGATCAGGCGCGGCTCGTCGGGCTCGAGGGCACAGCGAATTCGCCGGCTCAGCCAGCGCCAGTTTTCGAGGTAGGGCAATTCGTGAAGGACAGGTCTCATGAACATCATCGCCTAGATAATGATAGTCATTATTAAGTGATAATCAGAATCAGTTCAAGTGCGACCAAAGGCGAAAAGCAAAAAGCCCGGCACGGGGCCGGGCTTCGATGTGTAACCTGAGGTGGCCCCTTCGCCGGCAACGCCGTCGCCTACGGGGACCGCGCACAGGCCGGCGGTGTCAGCTGCCGGCGACCGTCATGCGCTCGATCAGCACCGAGCCTGTGTGAATATTGCTACGGGTTTCAAGATCGTTGCCGATAGCGACAATCTGCTGGAACATGTCCTTCATGTTGCCGGCAATCGTGACTTCCTGAACCGCAAACTGGATCTCGCCGTTCTCCACCCAGTACCCCGCTGCCCCGCGCGAATAGTCACCGGTCACCATGTTCAAGCCATGCCCCATCAGCTCGGTCACCAGTAACCCGCGCCCCATGCGGCGCAGCAATGCAGCCTGATCTTCGACCCCATGCGTGACGAACAGGTTGTGCACGCCACCGGCGTTGGCGGTGCTTGGCAGCCCCAGCTTGCGTCCGGAATAGGTGCTCAGCACATACGACACCAGCTCGCCATTTTCGACGAACGGCTTGGCATAGGTCGCCAGGCCGTCCCCATCGAACGAGGCACTGCCCAGGGCACGCTGCAGGTGCGGCCGCTCATCCAGAGTCAGCCAGCTGGGGAACAGGCGCTGGCCCATGCAGCCTTCCAGAAACGACGACTTGCGGTACAGGTTGCCGCCGGAAATCGCCGACAGGAAACTGCCGAACAACCCGCCGGCCAGCTCCGCCGAGAACAGCACCGGTACCTCGCAGGTCGGCACCGGACGTGCGCCCAGGCGCGCCGCCGCACGCTGCGCAGCGCGACGCCCGATACTCTGCGGATCGGCCAGCAGCTCGCCCTGGCGGTTCACGTCATACCAGTAGTCACGCTGCATCTGCCCATCACCTTCGGCGATCATCACGCAGCTCAGGCTGTGGCGGGTGGAGGCGTAGCCACCGATGAAGCCGTGGCTGTTGCCGTACACCCGGCATCCCTGGTGGGTGCTGAGTGTGGTGCCATCGGCGTTCTTGATGCGGGCATCGGTGTCGAACGCCGCGGCTTCGCAGGCCAGGGCCTTTTCGATGGCCTGCTCGGGGGTGATGTCCCAGGCGTGATAGAGGTCGAAATCCTGCAGGTCACGGGCCATCAGGGCCGGGTCGGCCAGGCCCGAGCATTCGTCCTCGGAGGTGTGCTTGGCAATGGCCAGGGCCGCCGCCACGGTCTCGCGAATGGCATCGCTGCCACTGGCCGAGGTGCTTGCCGAGCCCTTGCGCTGGCCCACATACAGGGTGATGCCGAAGCCCTGGTCGCGGTTGAACTCCACCGTCTCCACCTCGCGCTGGCGCACCGAGGTCGACAACCCCTGCTCCAGCGATACGGCCACTTCGCAGGCGCTGGCGCCCTGGCGCCGGGCTTCGGCGATGATCTGTTCGACCTGTTCCTGCAACGCCGGCAGGGCCTGCGGACCTACGCTCTGGACTGCACTCATGGTTTTCTCCACTCAAATTCTGCGTTCGGCTCGGGTCAATCTACGACCGGACCGGACAAGCGGCCCCCGACTGGTTATCATGGCGGCGATTCTCAGCGGACTGCCCCCATGGTTGATTCTTACGACACCGCCTTCGACGGCGAAAAAAGCAAAACCCAAATCAAGCGCGAGATGCAGGCGCTGGTTGATATGGGCGAGCGCCTTACCACGCTCAAGCCCGATATCCTGGCCAAACTGCCCTTGACCGACGAACTGCGCGCGGCCCTGGAAGAGCACAAGCGGCACACCGCGAACGAAGCCAAGCGCCGTCACAAGTCGTTCATCGGCAAGCTGATGCGCGACCAGGACATCGACGCGATCCTCGCGCTGCTCGACCAGCTCGACGCCTCTTCGCGCCAGTACAACGAACGCTTCCACAACCTCGAACGCTGGCGCGACCGGCTGATCGGCGGCACCGACGACGTACTGGAGAAGTTCGTCCAGGAATACCCGGACGCCGATCGCCAGCAGCTGCGCTCGCTGATCCGCCAGGCCCAGCACGAGCTGGCGCGCAACAAGGCGCCCACCGCCAGCCGCAAGATCTTCAAGTACATCCGCGACCTCGACGAAATCCAGCGCGGCCTGCGCTGATTCTCGCCACCGGGCAGGCACCCTGCCCGCCCGGTTTCATGCTCATGCGCCCGTGCCACCCACGGTGATCGCATCGATCTTCAGGGTCGGCTGGCCAACGCCCACCGGCACCGACTGCCCATCCTTGCCACAGGTGCCCACACCACTGTCCAGCGACAGGTCGTTGCCGACCATCGACACCCGGCTCATGGCCTCGGGGCCGTTGCCGATCAGCGTCGCACCCTTGACCGGCGCGGTGATCTTGCCGTCTTCGATCAGGTAAGCCTCGCTGGTGGAGAACACGAACTTGCCGCTGGTGATGTCCACCTGGCCACCGCCGAGGTTGGCGCAGTAGATGCCACGCTTGACCGAGGCGATGATCTCCGCCGGGTCGCTTTCGCCGGCGCGCATGTAGGTGTTGGTCATGCGTGGCATCGGCAGGTGCGCATACGACTCGCGCCGCCCGTTGCCGGTGACTGCCATGCCCATCAGGCGGGCATTGAGCTTGTCCTGCATGTAGCCCTTGAGAATGCCGTTCTCGATCAGTGTGGTGCATTCGGTCGGGGTGCCTTCGTCATCCACGCTCAACGAACCGCGGCGCCCTTCGAGGGTGCCGTCGTCGACGATGGTGCACAGGCTGGACGCGACCTTCTCGCCCAGGTGGCCACTGTAGGCCGAGCTGCCCTTGCGGTTGAAATCGCCCTCCAGGCCATGCCCGACCGCCTCGTGCAGCAGCACACCGGACCACCCGGCGCCCATCACCACCGGCAAGGTGCCGGCCGGTGCCGGAATGGCCTCGAGGTTGACCAGTGCCTGGCGCAGCGCCTCGCGGGCAAAACCCATCACCCGCTCGTCGGTGAAGTAGCGGTAGTCGGTGCGCCCGCCGCCGCCATGCCCGCCACGTTCGCGACGGCCATTCTGCTCGACGATCACACTGACGTTGAAGCGCACCAGCGGCCGCACGTCGGCCGCCAGGCTGCCATCGGCAGCGGCCACCAGAATGCGCTCCCACACCCCGGCCATGCTCACGCTGACCTGCTGGATGCGCGGGTCCAGGGCACGCGTGGCCACGTCGACACGCTTGAGCAGCTCGACCTTCTCGGCGCGGCTGAGCACATCCAGCGGGTTGCCCGGCGCATACAGCGCGGTCACGTCCTGGCTCTTGAAGGCCTGCACGCTGCCATTCTGGCCGGCGCGGGAAATGGAGCGCGCGGCGCGTGCAGCGGAAGTCAGGGCTTCGAGGTTGATCGCGTTGCTGTAGGCAAAGCCGGTCTTTTCACCAGACTGGGCGCGTACCCCGACCCCCTGGTCGAGGTTGAAGCTGCCTTCCTTGACGATGCCGTCTTCAAGCGCCCAGGACTCTGAAATCTGGCCCTGGAAGTACAGGTCGGCGGCGTCGATTCCCGGCCCGGTCAACTCGCCCAGCACCGATTGCAGGCTGTCGAGGGTCAGGCCGCCCGGCGCCAGCAGGTGATCGCTGACAGTGGATAACAACTCGCTCATAGTCACTCCGAGGTGTGCGCAGGCCGCAATGCGTCCTGCGAAAAAAAGCGCCGGTGCGAGGCCACCGGCATCCGCGCCCGAATGGACGCCTGTTCGCTGCTGTCGCGGGGCGCCAGCAGCACCGCTTCACCGCTGGCCTGCTGGGCAACGATACGCCCCCAGGGGTCGACGATGGCGGCATGGCCATGGGTTTCCCGTGGCCCCGGGTGCGTGCCGCCCTGGGCGGCCGCCAATACGTAACACTGTGTCTCTATGGCCCTGGCGCGAATCAGCACGTCCCAATGGGCCGCACCGGTTACTGCAGTAAAGGCTGCCGGTGCACTGATCAGTTCGGCTCCGGCCGCACGCAGCGCGCTGTACAGCTCGGGAAAGCGCAGGTCGTAGCACACGCTCAGGCCCAAGCGCCCCACCGGGGTATCGGCCACCACCACCCGCGCGCCGTGGGCATAATCGTCCGACTCGCGGTAGCGGCCACGGTTGTCGGCCACATCCACATCGAACAGATGCAATTTGTCGTAGCGGGCCACCTGCTCGCCGTGCTCGTCGACCAGCAGGGAGCAGGCATGGGCTTTGGCCTCGGGCCGGTCGAGCGGCGGCAGCGGCAAGGTGCCCGCTACAATCCATAACCTGAGGTCGCGGGCCGCCTGTTTCAACCATGGCAGGATCGGCCCCTCCCCCAGCGCCTCGGCCCGGCCGATGGCGGCGCTGTCGCGCCGGCCCATGGCAGCGAAGTTTTCCGGCAGCACCGCCAGCCGCGCGCCCCCTTCGGCAGCCCGCTCCAGCAGGGCACGGGCCCGCGCCAGGTTGCCCGGCACATCGTCCTGGCTGACCATCTGAATAACCGCTGACGTCATGTCCATGTTCTAGCGCGACTTCTCGAAAGGTTTGATAAAGCTAATCTTAGGCTCTTTCCACGGGCCCTCGACGCGGTAATGCACACTGGCATAGCGCGCCACCCGATCCCCCAGCAGCCGGTCCACCAGGAACAGCGCCCCGCCCACCGCTGGCGCGCCCACGATCAGCGCCGCCAGGGGCAGGTTGTTGGTCACCGGCAAGGTCACCTGCAAGGTCGCATCGACCCGGTCCCGAACCATGTCCAGGGTGCCATCGAGCTCGAGGTTGCTGGACGGGCCGGTCAGGGTGATCGGCTCGCGCGTCACATACACGCCCTCGCTTGCCACCAGCAGGCCCTTGACCCGGTCGTAGCTCAGGCCCTTGTCGAGCAGGTCGGAGAAGTCCAGGCGCAGGCGTCGGCCGATCGAGTTGAAATTGAGCAGGCCGAACACGCGCAAGGCCTGCGCCCCGCCTTCCACTTCGACGAACTGCCCCTTGCGCAGCAAGGCATCGAGGTTGCCGGAGAAGTGCTTGAGGCTGACCCAGGCCGGCGACCCCTGCCAGCGTCCGTCCACGTCCAGGCGGAAGTCGCGGCTGGTCACCGTCGGCGCGAAGCCCCAGGCGGTCAGCACATCGGCCAGGTTCTTGCCTTCCAGGCGCCCCTTGTACCAGCTGTCGCTGCGCCCCGGCGTGCCTTCCCAGGTGGCGGTGCCATCGATCGCCAGGCCCTTGAGGTTCAGGTCCAGGTCGTTCAGGGCCACGCCCTTGGAGGTGGGACGGGTTTTCAGCGCGACGCTGCCGAGCAGATCATCGCCAAGGAACAGCCTGCCGATGCTCAGGTCGATCGCCGGGATCTTGCGCGGGTCGACATCGGCCAGCGGGTCCGGTCCGTCCACTGCGCTGGCGTCGGCCGGGTCGGACGGCGGCAGGTGGAGGGTCGGCAGGTTGATCACGATCGGGGCGCCCTTGGCATCGGGCAGGCGGGCCGTGCCGATGACCTCCTTGCTGTCCAGGCGCAGGTCCCAGAAGTTGCTCCCGCGGTCCAGGCGTACCACTGCCTGGTTGAGGGTCTGGCCAAAGCCCTTGAGCTGGCCGATGCTCACGTCCACGCTGTTGAGCACCTGCCGGGCATTGCCGCCCGGATCGTCACCGGCCATCTGCTCGAACTGCTTCTGCCAGGGCTCAATGTCCAGCTGGGCGAGCCGGCCACGCACCCGCAGGCCCTGACCGGCCGGCAGTTGCGCCGTGCCGTTGCCCAGCAGCAGCTCACCGCGCCCCTGGCCGAGCTTGCCGGCAGGCGCGGCATAGGCCAGCCTGGCGACGTCGGCGTAGGCCACATCGAAGCGCTGTTGCGGCCCTTGCAGGTTCATCTTGAACTGCGTGGCCCGGGTTTCGCTGACCGCCTTGCCGAACGGCGCCGGCAGGTCCACTTTCAGGCCCTTGAGGGTAGAGTCGATGCTCAGCTGGTTTTCGCGGCTACCGACACTGACCTGCAACTGGTAGGGGATTTCTCCGGAGGCTGGCAAGGGCTGGGTGAATTTCAGCCAGTCGGTCAGCGCCTTCAAGGCGATCTGGCCCTTGGCGGCGATACGGGTCTGCAGTTGCCCAGGCTGCCCCTCGGCAAAGATCTGTGCGCTGATGGGCTTGTCGAAGGCGCGCGCGGTGATGTTCTGGCCGCTGAGCCCCTTGTCGAAGTCGAAGCGGAAAGTGCCGTTCAACTGGCTCAGCTCCAGCGGCGGTTCACTCAGCTTCAGGCGCGCCTGTTCGGTGCTGAAATCCACCAGCACCTTGGGCTGCTGGCCGTGCTCCAGGGGGATATCGAGCTTGAGCTTGCCCTGCAGCGGGCCCTCGCCTTCCCAGCCGGCGAAGGTCGGGCCGGTACCGATCGGCGCGTCCTGCAGGATCTTCACCCCGTCGGCCAGGCGCCCGTCGAACTCTCCGTCCAGGTACAGGTGGGTATGCTCGCCTTCGTTCACATGGGGAATGTTCACGTCCACATTGCGCACCCGGGTGCCGAGCAACTGGCCGCTGCGCGCCTTGACCCGCACACCGGTGTCCTCGATGAACACGTCGCCATCGACCTTGCTCACGTGGGGCCAGCCGGGCTGGAAGTCCAGCTCGGCGTCATGCACCTTGAAGAACAGGCTGATGCTGCGCGACTCGGGGGTCGCGCCGTGGTGCAGCGAGCCCTGGTACTGGAAGTAGCCTTCATCCACCGCGCCCTTGAGGATTGCGGTGCGCAACCAGTGGTCCAGCGCAGGGCTGAGCACTTCGGGCAGGTACTTGGCGGTGTAGCGGCCATCGCCGTCGACCAGGCCCACACGCAGGTCCATGTAGTCTTCGCGTGCATCGTCGAACAGCAGCCGGATCAGGAAGTCGCCGGCAATCCTGCCCTCGTCACCCAGCACCTTAAGGTACGGCGCAACCAGGGTGAAACCCTCGGAGTCCAGTCGCCAGGTCAGGCGTGCATTGGCCTTCAGGTAATGCCAGGGGTCGGCGAAGATCGGCGTCAGGTGCAGCATGAACTTGTCGGTGTCCAGGCGCAGCTCGCCCTGGCCCAGGTCGCCGCTGATGCTGCCGCTGACATTCCCGGCAGCGGGGGCGCCGTGGTAGGCATTGAAGCCGACGCGGTCCAGGTTGGCTGCAAAGCTCAGGCGCTGATCGCCTTCGGCCCTGGGCCGCACGTCCAGGCGCACATTGCGCAGGCCGCCGGTGACCTTGAGGCCCTCGACCACGGCCATGCCCGCCTCCGGCAGCGGCGCGAGCGCCTGGATCAGTGGGGTCAGCGGGGTCAAATCGAGGCGGTCGGCCTGGATCGCCCACACTTCATCGGCCGGCTCGGTGGCGGCGCTCTGCCTGAGTTGAACGTGGGATTCCCAGCGGGTGTCGCCCAGGCTCATGGCCAGGGAATCGAGCACCACGTCAAAGCCCTTGTCGCTACGCCTGAACCAGGCATTGAGCGCCAGGTTCTCGACCTTTACCGCCTTGCGACCGGCATGCGCACCCTTGAGCTGGGGCGCGTTGAGGCGCAGCGTCGCGGTCTGCAACTGGCCTTTGCCCCACCCTACCCAGGCCTCGCCACCGGCACGCAGTTCGCTGGCCGTGTACGGGCCCAGCAGCCGCGCCGGCACCCATTTGGCCCAGTCGCTCTGTGGCAGGCTGAGGTAGGCATCCACCGCACCGTCGCGCCACTGGTCGGCGCGCACGCGGCTGCGCAGGCTCAGGCTCATCGGCTGGCCGTCGGGCAGGGTCAGGCGCGCATCCAGGCGCTGGCGCACGCTGCCGGTCTGCAGCCCGAGGCTCACATAGGTCAGGGTCATCGGCTCATGCGCGAACGGCTCCAGGGTCACCTGGCTGTCGAGCACCGACACCTTCGCCACCACCTGGCTGCGTTCGAGCAACTGCTGTACATCCAGTGGCTGATCGTCCTGCACCGGCAGACCCTTGAGGCTCCAGTGACCGTTTTCATCTTCGTGCAGGTTCAGTTGCAGGCCGCCCAGTTCGACCTGGGCCAGGCGGACCTGGCGCTGCATCAGGCTGGCCCACAGGTCGGGCACCACCTTGACCTCGTCCAGGCGCAAGGCGCCGGCGCCTTCGCCCAGCTGCACGTCGCGCACGCGCAACACCGGCGCAAGGCCGCTCCAGCGGCCTTCCAGGGCACCGATATGCACCGGCATGCCCAGTGCGACCTCGGCCTTCTGCTCCACCTCGGCGCGGTACTCGGCAACCAGTGGCACCAGCTCGCGGCCAAGGCTGACGTACAACGCCACCAGCACGGCAAGCAAGGCGCACAGGCCAAGCCCCCAACGGGTCAAGATGCCCAGAACGCGGATCAGACGCTCCATGGCAAGGGCTCCCCGTGTGGTCCGTTAACTATGGCCCGGTACGCGCAGTTTTCCAGCGCAGGGTAGGTTTCAACGCGAGTCAGAGCAGCACCACATCGTATTGTTCCTGGGAATACATGGACTCCACCTGGAAGCGGATGGTTCGCCCGATGAATGCCTCCAGCTCCGCCACGTTGCCCGATTCCTCGTCGAGCAGGCGGTCCACCACCTTCTGGTTGGCCAGCACCCGGTAGCCTTCGGCCTGGTAGGCGCGGGCCTCGCGCAGGATCTCGCGGAAAATTTCGTAACAGATGGTCTCAGGGGTCTTCAGCTTCCCGCGGCCCTGGCAACTGGCGCATGGTTCGCACAGCACCTGTTCAAGGCTTTCGCGGGTGCGCTTGCGGGTCATCTGCACCAGCCCCAGCTCGGTGATGCCGATGATGTTGGTCTTGGCGTGATCACGTTCCAGCTGTTTTTCCAGGGTACGCAGCACCTGGCGCTGGTGCTCTTCGTCTTCCATGTCGATGAAGTCGATGATGATGATGCCGCCGATGTTGCGCAGGCGCAGCTGGCGGGCAATCGCCGTGGCAGCCTCCAGGTTGGTCTTGAAGATGGTCTCTTCGAGGTTGCGGTGGCCGACGAAGGCCCCGGTGTTGACGTCGATGGTGGTCATCGCCTCGGCCGGGTCGACCACCAGGTAGCCGCCGGACTTGAGCGGCACCTTGCGCTCCAGGGCGCGCTGGATCTCGTCCTCGACGCCATACAGGTCGAAGATCGGCCGCTCCCCCGGGTAGTGCTCCAGGCGGTCGGCGATTTCCGGCATCAGCTCGGCGACGAACTGCGTGGTCTTCTGGAAGGTTTCCCGCGAATCGATGCGGATCTTCTCGATCTTGGGGTTGACCAGGTCGCGCAGGGTACGCAGGGCCAGGCCCAGGTCTTCGTAGATTTCGGTGGGTGCGCCAACGGTCTTGATCTGGGCCCCGATCTGGTCCCACAAGCGACGCAGGTAGCGGATGTCCATGACGATCTCGTCGGCGCCGGCGCCCTCGGCCGCGGTGCGCAGGATGAACCCGCCGGCGTCCTGGATGTTTTCCTGGGCGATGCAGTCGGTGACCACCTGCTTGAGCCGCTCGCGTTCGCCTTCGTCCTCGATCTTCAGCGAGATGCCCACATGGCTGGTACGCGGCATGTACACCAGATAGCGCGACGGGATCGACAGCTGGGTAGTCAGGCGTGCGCCCTTGGAGCCGATCGGGTCCTTGGTCACCTGCACCACCAGGCTCTGGCCTTCGTGCACCAGGGCACTGATGGTCTCGACACTGGCGCCTTCGCGCTGGGAGATTTCCGAGGCGTGGATGAACGCCGCGCGCTCCAGGCCGATGTCGACGAACGCCGCCTGCATGCCGGGCAGCACCCGCACCACCTTGCCCTTGTAGATGTTGCCGACGATGCCCCGCCGCTGGGTGCGCTCGACGTGCACCTCTTGAAGAACACCGTTCTCCACCACCGCCACGCGTGATTCCATCGGCGTGATATTGATCAGAATCTCTTCACTCATGGCAGGCTCTCGTCAAAGGTCTTCAGCTAATGATGGATCGCCCGGCGGTCGCTGGCGAGCAATTAAAGGGGTACGGACAGTTCCTCGCTCAACGGGGCGGCAGGCCTTGCCAGCAGGGAATGGCAAATTGCTCCAGCAGCTCGGCGGTTTCGCTCAGCGGCAAGCCGACCACCGCCGAGTAGCTGCCCTGCAGCGCCTTGACGAAAATTGCCGCCAGGCCCTGGATCGCGTAGCTGCCGGCCTTGTCCTGCGGCTCGCCGCTGGCCCAGTAGGCCAGGGCCTGTTCGGGGCTGATGGGGCGCAGGCTGACGCGGCTGGCAACGTTCACGCTCAGGCAGCGCTCGCCATCGGTCACCGCCACTGCCGTCAGCACGTCGTGCTCGCGTCCGGACAATGCGGCCAGCATGGCCAGGGCGTCGGCCTGCCCCTGCGGCTTGCCGAGGATCTGCCCGTCGAGCACCACCGCAGTGTCGGCGCCCAGTACCGCCAGGTGCCCTTCCACCCCGCTGGCGCGCAACACCGCCAGGCCGGCAGCCGCCTTCTCGCGCGCCAGGCGCTCGACATAGGCGTCAGCCGGTTCGGCATCCAGAGGGGTTTCATCGATGCTGGCGGCCACCGGGGTGAACGGCACGCCGATCTGGGAGAGCAGCTCACGTCGGCGTGGCGAACCAGAGGCCAGGTACAGCGGGGTCATGTGACGTCTCCGTGTCAGCGTCGGTGGGCAACGCGAATCAGTTGATACTCAGGCGTCGGCGCAGGCCGCGCAAGGCGAAGCTGATCCAGGGCCACAGCAGCGCACTGATCACCGCCGGCCACACCAGCGCCAGGGTCGGCTGGCGGTTGCCGGTCAGGGCGCTGAGCCACAGCTGAACCAGCTGGGCCAGGCCGAAGATCACCAGAATCACCAGGCTCTGCTGCCACATGGGGAACATGCGCAGGCGCTGCTGCAGCGACAGCACCAGGAAGGTGATAAGCACCAGCACCAGAGCGTTCTGCCCCAGCAGCGTGCCGTACAGCACGTCCTCGGCAAGCCCCAGCACGAATGCGGTGGTCATGCCGACCTTGTGCGGCAGGTGCAGCGTCCAGAAGGCCAGCAGCAGGGCCAGCCACAGCGGACGGAAAATCTCCATGAACGGCAGCGTGGGCCACACGCTCAGCAGCAGGCCGATCAGGAAGGTCAACCAGACCACCCAACCGTTGCGGCTACGGGTACTGCTCATCAGTGTCTCTCCCGAGAAGTGGCCGGGGCGGCTGCAGGGGCAGCGGGCGCGGCGGCAGGAGCAGGTGCAGGGGTTGGCGCAGGCGTGCCCGGCGCAGCGGGTGCGGCAGGTGTGCCCGGCGCGGCAGCCGGCATGCTGCCATCGATCGGGCTCTGCGCCTGGCGATCAGCCGCTTCCTGAGCCTGCGCGGCATCGGCGGCGCGCTGTTCGGGGGTACGGCTGTCGGAAAACACCAGCAGCATGTAGCGGCTGCGGTTGAGCGCCGCGGTCGGCACCGCCCGCACGATGGCGAACGGCTGCCCGGAGTCGTGGATCACCTCGCGCACCGTGGCCACCGGGTAGCCGGCCGGGAAGCGCTGGCCCAGGCCGGAACTGACCAGCAGGTCGCCTTCCTTGATGTCGGCGGTATCGGCCACGTGGCGCAGTTCCAGGCGTTCGGGATTGCCGGTGCCGCTGGCAATCGCGCGCAGGCCGTTGCGGTTGACCTGCACCGGAATGCTGTGGGTGGTGTCGGTGAGCAGCAGCACCCGCGAGGTGTACGGCATCAGCTCGACCACCTGGCCCATCAGGCCACGGGCGTCGAGCACCGGCTGGCCCAGCACCACGCCGTCGCGTTCGCCCTTGTTGATCAGGATGCGGTGGGTAAAGGGGTTGGGGTCGACGCCGATCAGCTCGGCCACCTCGACCTTCTCGTTGACCAGTGCCGAGGAGTTGAGCAACTCGCGCAGGCGCACGTTCTGCTCGGTCAGGGCCGCCAGCTTCTGCAGGCGACCTTGCAGCAGCAAGGCTTCGGTCTTGAGTTTCTCGTTCTCGGCGATCAGCTCGGTGCGGCTGCCGAACTGGCTGGCCACGCCCTGCCACATGCGTTGCGGGAAGTCGCTGATGGTATAGGAAGGCATCAGCACCAGCGCCATCTGGCTGCGCAGCGGCTTGAGCAAGGTAAAGCGGGCGTCCACCACCATCAGGGCGATAGACAGCACAACCAGCACAAGCAGGTGCACGCCCAGCGAAGGGCCTTTGGCGAAAAGCGGTTTAATAGGCCGCTCCTCGAAGATTCAGGGGGTCATTCATACGGCAACGCACCGGCCTGCTTGCAGGATGGATGGAAACGACGCCCACACGCGCCACCAGCACATACAGGTAGCACTGTGGGCGCTACCTGTAAACCGGGGGACGGGGTGGGCGGTCAGCAAATCACTCGCTGGAGAGCAGGTCCATGGTGTGTTTGTCCATCATCTCCAGCGCGCGACCGCCGCCACGGGCGACACAGGTCAGCGGGTCTTCGGCGACGATCACCGGCAGGCCGGTTTCCTGGGCCAGCAGCTTGTCCAGGTCGCGCAGCAGCGCACCACCACCGGTCAGCACCAGGCCGCGCTCGGCGATGTCCGAAGCCAGCTCCGGTGGCGATTGCTCCAGGGCGCTCTTGACCGCCTGCACGATGGTCGCCAGCGATTCCTGAAGGGCTTCGAGCACTTCGTTGGAGTTCAGGGTGAAGGCACGTGGCACGCCTTCGGCCAGGTTGCGGCCGCGTACGTCGACTTCACGCACTTCGCCGCCCGGGTAGGCAGTACCGATTTCCTGCTTGATACGCTCGGCAGTGGACTCGCCGATCAGGCTGCCGTAGTTGCGGCGCACGTAGGTAACGATGGCCTCGTCGAAACGGTCGCCACCCACACGCACGGATTCGGCGTACACCACACCATTGAGGGAGATCAGTGCGATTTCGGTGGTACCACCACCAATATCGACGACCATCGAACCACGGGCTTCCTCGACCGGCAGGCCGGCACCGATGGCGGCGGCCATTGGCTCTTCGATCAGGAACACTTCACGGGCACCGGCACCGAGGGCCGACTCGCGAATGGCGCGGCGCTCTACCTGGGTCGACTTGCACGGAACGCAGATCAGCACGCGAGGGCTGGGCTGCAGAAAACTGTTTTCGTGAACCTTGTTGATGAAGTACTGCAGCATCTTTTCGCAGACGCTGAAATCGGCGATCACACCGTCCTTCATCGGACGAATGGCAGCGATGTTGCCGGGCGTACGGCCGAGCATGCGCTTGGCCTCGGTGCCGACAGCGACGACACTTTTCTGGTTGCCGTGAGTACGAATGGCCACAACCGAAGGCTCATTCAGGACGATACCGCGCTCACGCACGTAAATAAGGGTGTTGGCAGTGCCCAGGTCGATGGAAAGATCGCTGGAAAACATGCCACGCAGTTTCTTGAACATGGGAAAGTGACCCTAGGCAACGCGTGGGTAAAAAAGTGCGGCAAACTCTAACAACGGCGGGGATTTTGGGCAAGGCGCCAATATGTTAAATTGGCAGTTTTTCCGAGCAAGCCAGCACACAATCGCGGCCTTATGACCGTAAATCTGCCAGCATGTTCCTCATTCGCGGACCAATTCCGTTTTTTGTTTTCCCCTGGAGATCCCCATGGCGCTTGAACGCTGCGACGTGGAAAAGATCGCTCACCTGGCCCGCCTGGGCCTCAATGAAGCCGATCTTCCGCGCACTACCGATGCCTTGAACAGTATTCTGGGTTTGGTCGACCAGATGCAAGCGGTCGACACCACTGGCATCGAGCCATTGGCCCACCCCCTTGAAGCCCGTCAGCGCCTGCGTGCCGACGTGGTAACAGAAAGTAACCAGAGAGACAGCTACCAGGCCATCGCCCCGGCGACCGAAAGCGGCCTGTACCTGGTTCCTAAAGTCATCGAGTAAGGGAATAGAGCCTGCCATGCATCAACTGACCCTGGCCGAGATCGCCCGCGGACTCGCCGACAAAGCCTTTTCTGCCGAAGAGCTGACCCGCACGCTGCTGGCGCGCATCCAGCAGCTCGACCCGCAAATCAACAGTTTCATCAGCGTCACCGAAGACCTGGCCCTGGACCAGGCGCGTGCCGCCGACGCCCGCCGTGCTGGCGGTGAAACCGGCGCCCTGCTGGGCGCCCCCATCGCCCACAAGGACCTGTTCTGCACCCAGGGCGTGCGCACCAGCTGCGGCTCGAAGATGCTCGACAACTTCGTCTCGCCGTATGACGCCACCGTGGTCAGCAAGCTGGCCGAGGCCGGCATGGTCACCCTGGGCAAGACCAACATGGACGAGTTCGCCATGGGTTCGGCCAACGAATCCAGCCACTACGGCGCGGTGAAGAACCCGTGGAACCTCGAACACGTGCCGGGCGGTTCGTCCGGCGGTTCGGCCGCTGCCGTGGCCGCGCGCCTGCTGCCGGCCACCACCGGCACCGACACCGGCGGTTCGATCCGCCAGCCGGCGGCGCTGACCAACCTCACCGGCCTCAAGCCGACCTACGGTCGCGTGTCGCGCTGGGGCATGATTGCCTACGCCTCCAGCCTCGACCAGGGTGGCCCGCTGGCGCGTACCGCCGAAGACTGCGCGCTGCTGCTGCAGGCCATGGCCGGTTTCGACGCCAAGGACTCCACCAGCATCGACGAGCCGGTGCCCGACTACAGCGCCCCGCTCAACGCCTCGCTGCAGGGCCTGCGCATCGGCCTGCCGAAGGAATACTTCGGTGCCGGCCTGGACCCGCGCATCGCCGACCTGATCCAGGCCAGCGTCAAGGAGCTGGAAAAGCTCGGCGCGGTGGTCAAGCAGATCAGCCTGCCGAACATGCAGCACGCGATCCCTGCGTACTACGTCATCGCCCCGGCCGAAGCCTCGTCCAACCTCTCGCGTTTCGACGGCGTGCGCTTCGGCTACCGCTGCGAAGACCCCAAGGACCTCACCGACCTGTACAAGCGTTCGCGCGGTGAAGGCTTCGGCCCCGAGGTGCAGCGGCGCATCATGGTCGGCGCCTACGCGCTGTCGGCCGGCTACTACGATGCCTACTACCTGCAGGCGCAGAAGATCCGCCGCCTGATCAAGAACGACTTCATGGCCGCCTTCGAAGAGGTCGACGTGATTCTCGGCCCGACCACGCCCAACCCGGCCTGGAAGCTTGGCGCCAAGAACAGCGACCCGGTCGCCGCCTACCTGGAAGACGTCTACACCATCACCGCCAACCTCGCCGGCCTGCCAGGCCTGTCGATGCCGGCCGGTTTTGTCGACGGCCTGCCGGTCGGCGTGCAACTGCTGGCCCCGTATTTCCAGGAAGGCCGCCTGCTCAACGTCGCGCACCGCTATCAGCAAGTGACTGATTGGCACACCCGCGCACCTACCGGCTTCTGAGGGACAGACACATGCAATGGGAAGTTGTGATCGGGCTGGAAATTCATACCCAGCTCGCCACCCAGTCGAAGATTTTCTCCGGCAGCGCCACCACGTTCGGCTCCGAGCCGAACACCCAGGCCAGCCTGATCGACCTGGGCATGCCCGGCGTACTGCCGGTGCTCAACGAAGAAGCCGTGCGCATGGCCTGCATGTTCGGCCTGGCGATCGACGCCGAAATCGGCGAGCACAACGTGTTCGCGCGCAAGAACTACTTCTACCCCGACCTGCCCAAGGGCTACCAGATCAGCCAGATGGAGCTGCCGATCGTCGGCAAGGGCTACCTGGACATCGCCCTTGAAGACGGCACCGTCAAGCGCATCGGCATCACCCGCGCACACCTGGAGGAAGACGCCGGCAAGAGCCTGCACGAAGACTTCAGCGGCGCCACCGGCATCGACCTGAACCGCGCCGGCACGCCGCTGCTGGAAATCGTCTCCGAGCCGGAAATGCGCAGCGCCAAGGAAGCCGTGGCCTACGTCAAGGCGATCCACGCACTGGTGCGCTACCTGGGCATCTGCGACGGCAACATGGCCGAGGGCTCGCTGCGCTGCGACTGCAACGTGTCGATCCGGCCCAAGGGCCAGGTCGAGTTCGGCACCCGCTGCGAGATCAAGAACGTCAACTCGTTCCGCTTCATCGAGAAGGCGATCAACACCGAGGTGCAGCGCCAGATCGAACTGATCGAGGATGGCGGCCGGGTGATCCAGGAAACCCGCCTGTACGACCCGAACAAGGACGAGACCCGCTCCATGCGCAGCAAGGAGGAGGCCAACGACTACCGTTACTTCCCCGACCCGGACCTGCTGCCGGTGGTCATCGAACCGGCGTTCCTCGACGCCATCCGCGCCACCCTGCCCGAACTGCCGCCGCAGAAGCGCGAGCGCTTCCAGAGCCAGTTCGGCCTGTCGGCCTACGACGCCAACGTGCTGGCCTCCAGCCGCGAGCAGGCCGACTACTTCGAGCAGGTGGTCGGTGTGTGCGGCGATGCCAAGCTGGCGGCCAACTGGGTCATGGTCGAGCTGGGCAGCCTGCTGAACAAGCTGGGCCTGGAGATCGACCAGGCGCCGGTCAGCGCCGCGCAACTGGGCGGCATGCTGCAGCGCATTCTGGACAACACCATCAGCGGCAAGATCGCCAAGGTGGTGTTCGAGAAGATGGCCGCCGGTGAAGGCGATGCCGACCAGATCATCGAGGCCGAAGGCCTGAAACAGGTGACCGACACCGGCGCGATCGAGAAGGTGCTGGACGAAGTGCTGGCGGCCAACGCCGAGCAGGTCGAGCAGTACCGCGCGGCGGACGAGGCCAAGCGCGGCAAGATGTTCGGCTTCTTCGTCGGCCAGGCGATGAAGGCGTCCAAGGGCAAGGCCAACCCGCAACAGGTGAACCAATTGCTCAAGAGCAAGCTCGAAGGCTGAACCGCGTCGCCTGCATTCGCCGGCAACGCCGGCTCCTACAAGGACGCACCAATCCCTGCAGGAGCCGGCGTTGCCGGCGAAGGCCACACCACGGAGTAACCGGATACATGTGGCGTCCCCTCAGCGCACTGCTCGCGCTTTTCACCCTGCTCGCCGGCTGTGCCAGCCACACCCTCGACCCCCGCGGTTACGACCAGACCGGCACCGCCTCCTATTACGGTTCCCGCCATCACGGCAAACGCACCGCCAGTGGCGAACCCTTCGACCAGCACGGCCTGACCGCCGCCCATCGCAGCCTGCCCTTCGGCACCCGCGTGCAGGTCACCAACCTCGCCAACGACCGCCGCGTCGTGGTACGCATCAACGACCGCGGCCCGCATACCCGGGGTCGACTCATCGACCTGTCACGCGCCGCCGCCGACCAACTGGGCATGCTCCGTAGCGGAACCGCGCGGGTACGGGTACAAAGTCTCAGCAACTGACCCTGCTTCGGAGCACGACCATTTTCGACCTGGCCGCTTTACCCACCTTCAGCCTGCTGCAACTGGCCCTGGGCCTGCTGCTGCTGATCACCGGCGCCGAACTGCTGGTGCGCGCCGCCCTGCGCCTGGCCGCCAGCCTGCAGGTGCGTCCGCTGATCATCGGCCTGAGCCTGGTGGCCTTCGGCAGCAGCGCCCCGCAACTGACCGTGAGCCTGCAGGCGGCCTACACCGGCGCACCCGACGTGGCGGTGGGCAGCGTGATCGGCAGCAACATCTTCAACGTGCTGGTCACCCTGGGCCTGGCCGCTCTGATCATCCCCCTGCGCGTTTCGCGGCAACTGGTACGCCTGGACATCCCGCTGATGATCGGCGCCAGCCTGCTGGTGTACCTGCTGGCCCTGGACGAGCGCATCGGCCGCCTCGAAGGCGCCCTGCTGCTGCTCGGGCTGGTTGCCTACCTGGCCATCCTGTGGCACCAGTCACGCCACCACGCACGCACCTACCCCGCCCCCGGCCCGCGGCCGCAGCGTGGCGTCGGCTTCTGGTTCGGCACCCTGGCACTGATGCTCACCGGCCTGGGCCTGCTGAGCCTGGCCGGGCACCTGTTGCTGGAGGCAGCAGTGGAAGTGGCCGTCGACCTGGGCCTGTCGGAGCGGGTGATCGGCCTGACCGTGGTGGCGGTATGCACCTCGCTGCCGGAGCTGGCCACCTCGCTGATCGCCGCCTTGCGCGGCGAGCGTGAAATCGCCGTGGGCAACGTGATCGGCAGCAACCTGTTCAACCTGCTGGCGGTGCTCGGGCTGACCGCGCTGGTGGCCCCGGTGCCGCTGTCGATCTCGCCCAACGCGCTGGCCTTCGACCTGCCGGTGATGCTCGGCGTGGCCGTGCTGACCCTGCCGGTGTTCTATTCCGGCTACCGCGTCACCCGCGCCGAAGGTCTGGTGTTCCTGTGTCTTTACCTGGCCTATGGTCTGCACGTGGTGGCCTTCACCACCGGCATGCCGCTGGCCAACCGTCTGGAGCAGCTGATGCTGCTTTATGTCCTGCCGACGCTGGCGGTGGTGCTGATGTACACCACCGTGCGCGCCTGGCGCCGCCAACACTAAGGAAAACAACATGGGCGAGAGCAACAAAACCGGCGAACAGGTTCGCCGCCAGGTCATGGGCGATGCATTCGTGGACCGTGCACTGGGCAATGCCACCGAGTTCACCGAGCCGCTGCAGGCGTTCGTCAACGAGCACGCCTGGGGCAGCGTGTGGAGCCGCGAAGGCCTGCCGCTGAAAACCCGCAGCCTGATCACCCTGGCGGCGCTGACCGCGCTCAAGTGCCCGCAGGAGCTCAAGGGCCACGTGCGTGGCGCCCTGAACAACGGCTGTACGGTGGAAGAGATTCGCGAGGCGTTGCTGCATTGCGCCGTGTACGCCGGCGTACCGGCGGCGATCGATGCGTTTCGCGCCGCCCAGGAAGTGATCGACAGCTACCAGCAGGGCTGACCGATCACCCCGCAGGGCCGTCAGCCGGCGACGGCGGCGGCCTTCTGCCCCTTCTTCTTGAGCCAGAACGCCACGCCCAGGGTGGCGATCCAGGCCGGAATCAGCAGTACCGAGATGCGGATCGGCGGGGTCAGGTACATCACCACCAGAATCAGCACGATGAACGCCAGGCACAGGTAGTTGGTGACCGGGTGCCCCCAGCTCTTGTAGAAAGTCGACTCGCCGGCAGCGATCTTGGCCTTGCGAAACTTCAGGTGGGTGATGCTGATGCTCGCCCAGTTGATCACCAGTGCCGACACCGCCAGCGCCATCAGCAGGCCGAAGGCTTCGCCCGGCATCAGGTAGTTGATCAGCACGCACAGGCCGGTGGCCACCGCCGATACGCCCAGCGCCGCCAGCGGCACGCCACGACGGTTGATCTTGAGCAGTGCGCGCGGCGCATCACCCTGGCTGGCCAGGCCGAACAGCATGCGGCTATTGCAGTACACGCAGCTGTTGTACACCGACAGCGCGGCAGTCAGCACCACCACGTTGAGAATGGTGGCCACCAGGTTGCTGTCCAGGTTGTGGAAGATCATCACGAACGGGCTGCCGCCCTGCACCACCTTCTGCCAGGGGTACAGCGACAGCAGCACCGCCAGTGCGCCGATGTAGAAGATCAGGATGCGGTACACCACCTGGTTGGTCGCGCGTGGAATGCTGTAGCGCGGGTTGTCCGCCTCGGCCGCGGTGATGCCGACCAGCTCCAGCCCGCCGAAGGAGAACATGATCACCGCCATCGCCATCACCAGCCCGGTGATGCCATTGGGGAAGAACCCGCCGTACTGCCACAGGTTGGCCACGCTGGCATCCGGCCCGCCGCTGCCGCTGGCCAGCAGCCAGGCGCCGAAGCCGATCATGCTGACGATGGCGATCACCTTGACCAGCGCGAACCAGAATTCCAGCTCGCCGTACACCTTGACCTGGGTGAGGTTGATCAGGTTGATCGCCACGAAGAAGATCGCTGCAGTGGCCCAGGTGGGGAAGTCCGGCCACCAGTACTGCACGTAGATACCCACCGCCGTCAGTTCGGCCATGCCCACCAGCACATAGACCACCCAGTAGTTCCAGCCCGAGACGAAGCCGGCGAACTCGTTCCAGTAGCGGTGCGCAAAGTGGCTGAAGCTGCCCGCCACCGGTTCCTCGACCACCATCTCACCCAGCTGGCGCATGATGAAAAAGGCCATCAGGCCGGCGATGGCGTAGCCCAGCAGCACGGCAGGGCCTGCCATCTGGATGGTCTGGGCGATGCCCAGGAACAACCCGGTGCCGATGGCGCCGCCCAGCGCGATCAACTGGATGTGACGGTTCTTCAGGCCGCGATGCAAACGCTCGGGCGTGATCTGGTCTTGCATGAAGTGTCCTCAGGCAGGGAGGCCGTTATTTTGAGTGTGGGCGACAGGATCTAGATCCAGCCGCCCCACTGCAAGATAAATATGCCGATATTCGTCGTAACTGCGGCCATCAGCGTGGTAATCACGATGATCGAGGCGGCCAGCTGGTGATTGCCGTTGGCCGCGCGCGCCATCACGTAGCTGGACGCGGCGGTGGGGCTGGCGATGTACAGGAACAGCACCCCCAGCTCCGCGCCGCGAAAGCCGCACAGCCAGGCGCCGAAGGTGGCCAGCAGCGGCAGCCACACCATCTTTACCAGGCTGGCACTCAGCGCCATGCGCCCGCTGGCGTGCAACGAGGCCATCGACAGCGTGCCGCCGATGCAGATCAGCGCCAGCGGCAGGGTCATCTGCGCCAGGTAGTCACCGGAGGTCAGCAGCCAGTTGGGCAGCCCCACCTTGGCATACGCCAGCACGCCGGCCACCAGCACACTGATGATCAGCGGGTTGCGCAGGATGCTCTTGAGGATGCTCCAGGGGTCGGACTTGATGGTCGGGCTGTACACCGCCAGCACCACGGCCGACAGCGAGTTGTAGAGCAGGATCACCAGCCCGGCCAGCACCGCGCCGATGGAGATGCCATGATCGCCGTACATGCTCCCGGCCAGCGCCAGGCCGATGACCGCATTGTTGCCGCGAAAGCCGCCCTGGGCGTAGATGCCGCGATCTTCACGGGGGCAGCGCCAGATCGCGATCAGCCAGGCCAGGCCGAAGCTGCCCAGGGTGGCGACAGTGAAGTAGAGCAGCAGCGAGGGTTGGACCGCCGCCTCGAGATCGGCGTGGTAGATGCCCAGAAACAGCAGCGCCGGCATGCTCACGTTGAACACCAGGGCCGAGGCGGTCTGGATGAAGCTGTCGTTGATGGCGTTGATACGGCGCAGCAGCACGCCCATGAACATCATCGCGAACACCGGCGCGGTGATGTTCAGGGTCTGGAGAAAAAGGGCGAGCATGCAGGTGGTCCCGTCGGCGTCGTTAGGGAGCTAATCATACGTCAACCTTGGGGCTGCCATGCAGCCCCTTCGGCGCCAGTGCCGGCGCCATCAGGTTCACACCGACCACGTAGGAGCCGGCCTTGCCGGCGAAGAGGCCCTGAGGTTCAGCGCCGAACCGGGCGCTTCTGCAATTTGCGCTGCAGGGTACGCCGGTGCATGCCCAGCGCCCGCGCCGTGGCCGAGATATTGCCCTCATGCTCGGTCAGCACACGCTGGATGTGCTCCCACTGCAGGCGGTCCACCGACATCGGGTTTTCCGGTACCAGCGTGTCCAGGTCGGCGTGCTCGGACGCCAGCGCCGCCAGCACGTCGTCGGCATCGGCCGGCTTGCACAGGTAATTGCAGGCGCCGCGCTTGATCGCCTCCACCGCGGTGGCAATGCTCGAATAGCCGGTGAGGATCACCACGCGCATCTCCGGGTCCAGTTCCAGCAGCTTGGGCAGCAGCACCAGCCCGGAGTCGCCCTCCATCTTCAGGTCCAGCGTGGCGTAGTCCGGCACGTCCTGCTGGGCAATCTGCAGGCCCTCTTCGGCAGAACCCGCCGTGCTCACGCGAAACCCGCGCCGGCTCATGGCCCGGGCCATCACCCGGGTAAACGTGGCGTCGTCATCCACCAGCAGCAGGTGCGGCAGCTCTTCGCCTTCAGCCTGAATTTCATCACTCATCACACGTCTCCTCGCGCGTCACGCGGCAGGCGCAGCTCGGTGAGCGTACCGCCTTCCTCATGACTATAGAGTTTTACCGAGCCGCCAGCACGGGTCACGCTGGCCTTGCTCAAGAACAGGCCCAGGCCGAAGCCCTTGCCCTTGGTGGTAAAGAAGGGTTTGCCGATCTGCTCGGCGATCGCCACCGGCACGCCGGGGCCATGGTCGCGAATGCTGATCACGATGTCCTCGGCGTCCCAGTCCAGGTACACCTCCAGGTCATTGGGGCAGGCATCGGCTGCATTGTTCAACAGGTTCAGCAGGGCCTGGGTCAGGTCCGGCGGCGGCGCCAGGCGCGGCACCGTACCCTGGCCCAGGCGCTGGAAGCGATAGCTGGCCTCGGGGCGCATCAGGTGCCAGCGGTTGAGCGCCTCGTCCAGCCAGAAGCTCGCCTCCTGCTCTTGCACCGCCATGCGCCGGTTGGCCTCGGCGGCGCGCACCAGGTTCTGCAAGGTGTGCTTGCACTGCTTGACCTGCTCCTGCAGCGTCTCCAGGTCTTCCTGCAGCAGCGGGTCGGTGTGGTCCTGGCGCATCTCGTTGATCAGCACGCTCATGGTCGCCAGCGGCGTGCCCAGCTCATGGGCGGCACCGGCGGCCTGGGTGGCCACGGCCAGCAGTTGCTGGTCGCGCAGGCCTTCCTCGCGGCGCTGGGCCTGGAACTGCTGCTGGCGACGCAGCTCTTCGGCCATCTTGGCGGCAAAGAAGGTGATCACCCCGGCGGCCAGGGCAAAACTCAGCCACATGCCGTAGATCTGCATCTTCTCGCGGGCCATGGGGAAAGTTTCGAGCGGGAAGTACTGCACCAGCAGCAGGGTGTAGGCCACCAGCGCAATGCCCGACAGAATCAGCGAATACAGCCATGGCAGCGTCACCGCGGCAATCGCCAGGGGCACCAGGTAATAGGACACGAAGGGGTTGGTCGAGCCCCCGGAAAAATACAGCAGCGCACTGTGGATCAGCAGGTCGCAGGCCAGCTGCACCGCATACTCCAGCTCGGTGACCGGCAGCGAGGTGCGCAGCCGGATGGCCGTGAGCACGCACAGCACCATGGAGAACCCCAGGGTGATGCTCAGCGCCAGCCACGGCAGTGGCAGCAGTTCGGTCCAGTAGGCGACCGCCACCGAACCGGCCTGGGCGGCCAGCACCAGGGTGCGGATGAAGGTCAGGCGCCAGAGGTTCTGACGTGTGGCAGACAGCATGAGTACGGGGGCGAGCATGAGCTCTCCTGATGAGTGCTCCAGGTGAATCGTGGCGAGTATACCCAAGCTGCACCCCGCGCTGCAGCAATGCGGCAAAGCGCCACAGGCACACCGGCTTCGATGATGGCTTTTTGAACCTCGTCGGTTTGTGCGAGTCTGATGGGGTCTGCGTGGTCGGGATCGACCGCCGCCACGCCTCAATTTCAAGGAGTTGCCCATGCACACTGTGTCTCGCGCCAGTACCACCCTCGTCCTCGCGACCGGCCTGTTTGCCAGCTTTGCGGCACTGGCCGACGAGCCTCGCTACAACCAGGTTTCACTGCGCGCCGAAGCCAGCAAGGAAGTCGCCCGCGACCTGATGGTCGTGACCCTGTACACCGAGGCGCAGAACACCGACCCGGCCAAGCTGGCCAACGAGATCACCACCAGCATGAACAAGGCGCTGGAAAAGGCCCGTGCGGTCAAGGACGTCAAGCTCAGCCAGGACAGCCGCAACAGCTACCCGATCTACGACAACAAGAACCAGAAGATCACCGGCTGGCGCGAACGTGCCGAGCTGCGCCTGGAAAGCGCGAACTTCCCGGCGCTGTCCAAGCTCACCGGCGAGCTGCTGCAGGACCTGAAGATGGGCGGGATGGATTTCGCCATCGCCCCGGCCACCCGCAAGAGCAGCGAAGACGCCCTGCTCAAGGATGCCATCGACGCCTTCAAGGCCCGCGCCCAGCTGACCACCGAAGCCCTCGGCGGCAAGGGCTACAAGGTGGTCAACCTGAACCTCAACAGCAGCGGCTACCCGCACCCCTACGCCCGCGGGGCCATGATGATGAAGGCCAGCATGGACGCCGAAGCCGCGCCAAGCCCGGAAATCGAAGCCGGTACCAGCCAGGTCAGCCTCAGCGCAGACGGCACCATCGAAGTGCTGATGCCCTGATTCACCTGCGGGCAACGCCTGCATCGCTGTCAGCTATGGTTTGAGGGTCGCGCTGGTCAACAGGCCAGCCTCCCTGCCCGCCGAGCGGCCCCACTGGCCGCCCGGCGCACCAATGACATCGATGAGGCCAACAATGCTCAAACACGCGGTCCTTCCCTACCTGCTCGGCGCAGGCCTGCTGGCCGGCGCACCGCTGGCCCATGCCGCCAGCAACCTGGTGTTCTGCTCCGAGGGCAGCCCGGCGGGCTTCGACCCGGGCCAGTACACCACCAGTACCGACTTCGACGCCTCGGCCGAGACCGTCTTCAACCGCCTCAGCCAGTTCGAACGCGGCGGTACGGCGGTGATCCCCGGGCTTGCCACACGCTGGGACATCAGCGACGACGGCCTGAGCTACACCTTCCACCTGCGCGAAGGCGTGCAGTTCCACAGCACCGACTACTTCAAGCCCAGCCGCCCCTTCAACGCCGATGACGTGCTGTTCACCTTCAACCGCATGCTCGACAGGAACCTGCCGTTTCGCAAGGCCTACCCCACCGAGTTCCCCTACTTCACCGACATGGGCATGGACAAGAACATCGTCAAGCTCGAAAAGCTCGACGAACACACGGTCAGGTTCACCCTGGCCAGCGTGGACGCCGCGTTCATCCAGAACATGGCCATGAGCTTCGCCTCGATCCAGTCCGCCGAATACGCCGAGCAACTGCTCAAGCAGGGCAAGCCTGCCGACATCAACCAGAAGCCGATCGGCACCGGCCCCTTCGTGTTCGCCAAGTACCAGAAAGACGCGCAGATCCGCTTCAAGGGCAACAAGGCCTACTGGCAACCGCAGGACGTGAAGATCGACAACCTGATCTTCGCCATCACCACCGACCCGTCGGTGCGCATGCAGAAGCTCAAGAAGAACGAATGCCAGATCACGCTGTTCCCGCGCCCGGCCGACCTCAAGTCGCTGGAAGCGGCCCCCAACCTGAACCTGCCGCACCAGGCCGGCTTCAACCTGGGCTACATCGCCTACAACGTGACCGACCCGATCAAGGGCACCACCGCGCCCAACCCCATGGCCCAGCTCAAAGTGCGCCAGGCCCTGGACATGGCGGTGAACAAGCAGCAGATCATCGACGCGGTGTACCAGGGCGCGGGGCAGCTGGCGGTCAATGCCATGCCGCCCACCCAGTGGAGCTACGACGACACCATCAAGGACGTGCCCTACGACCCGGCCAAAGCCAAGGCGCTGGTGCAGGAGGCCGGGGTCAGGGAGGGCACCGAGATCACCCTGTGGGCCATGCCGGTGCAACGCCCCTACAACCCCAACGCCCGGCTCATGGCCGAGATGATCCAGGCCGACTGGGCGAAGATCGGCATCAAGGCCAGCATCGTCAGCTACGAGTGGGGCGAATACATGAAGCGCGCCAAGGCCGGTGAGAACGGCGCCATGCTGATCGGCTGGAGCGGCGACAACGGCGACCCGGACAACTGGCTGGGCACCCTCTACGGCTGCGACGCGGTGAACGGCAACAACTTCTCCAAATGGTGCGACCCCGCCTACGACGCGCTGATCAAGCAGGCCAAGGCCACCCCCGACCAGGCCCGACGCACCGAGCTGTACAAGCAGGCGCAGCACATCATCAAGGCGCAGGTGCCGATCACCCCGATCGCCCATTCCACGGTGTACCAGCCGATGCGCAAGACCGTGCAGGACTTCAAGATCAGCCCCTTCGGCCTGAATGCCTTCTACGGCGTAAGCGTCAGCCAATAGACACCCAACGCGATGTTTAGCCTGTCCCTGCGGGCGCCGAGCTCATCGGTGCACGCGGGGCACTGATACCTGCTTGAAAATTACGACACCACACCAAGATTTTTCCCACGCCTCACACCCACTTCCTTACCTGCACGCCCGCCGCCTGCGTCCCTACCGTGGAGCGCGTGGTGGTGCTGGCACCCTGCTGTCGCCGCGCCCCCCACGCCTCGTACAACAACAAAGGAATGGGACCGCATGCGTATTTCTCCGGTTTTCGCCGCACTGCTGGGCCTGGGGGCACTGGCCTATGGCCCGACAGCCCTGGCCAAGGGCAACCTGGTGTTCTGCTCCGAGGGCAGCCCGGGCGGCTTCGATATCGCCCAGTACACCACCTCCATCGAAAACGACGCCGCCGAGCCGCTGTACAACGGCCTGGTGGAATTCGAACGCGGCGCCACCCGCGTCATCCCCTCGCTGGCGACCGGCTGGGACGTTTCCGATGACGGCCTGACCTATACCTTCCGCCTGCGCCAGGGCGTGAAGTTCCACGCCAACAAGGACTTCACCCCCACCCGCGACTTCAACGCCGACGACGTGCTGCTCACCTTCCAGCGCATGCTCGACCCGCAGCACCCGTTTCGCGTGGCCTACCCGGCCGAGTTCCCCTACTTCGTCAGCATGGACCTGGACAAGAACATCGCCCGGGTCGAAAAGCGTGACCCCTACACGGTGGTCTTCACCCTCAACAGCGTCGACGCCGCCTTCATCCAGAACCTGGCCATGGGCTTTGCCTCGATCGTCTCTGCCGAATACGCCACCCAGCTGATGGCCAGCGGGCGCCTCAGCGACTTCGACCAGAAGCCGATCGGCACCGGCCCCTTCGTGTTCCAGCGCTACCAGAAGGATGCGCAGATCCGCTACCGGGCCAACCCCGACTACTGGGACCCGCAACAGGTCAGGCTCGACCAGCTGATCTTCTCGATCAACACCGACGCCTCGGTGCGGGTGCAGAAGCTGCGCAAGGGGGAATGCCAGGTCACCGTCAACCCGCGCCCCGCCGACCTCAAGGCCCTGGCCGCCGACCCGAAGATCAACATGCTCGACCAGCCCGGCTTCAACCTGGGCTACATCGCCTACAACGTGCAGCACCCGCCGTTCGACCAGCTGCAGGTGCGCCAGGCCATGGACATGGCGGTGAACAAGGCGGCCATCGTCAAGGCGGTGTACCAGGATGCCGGCCAACTGGCCGTGAACTTCATGCCGCCCACCCAGTGGTCCTACGACCCGAGCATCCGCGATGCCGGCTACGACCCCGACAAGGCCCGCGCCCTGCTGGCGGCCGCCGGGGTCAAGCCCGGCACGCCCATCACCCTGTGGGCCATGCCGGTGCAACGCCCCTACAACCCCAACGCCAAGCTGATGGCCGAGATGCTCCAGGCCGACTGGGGCAAGGTCGGCCTGGACGTGAAGATCGTCAGCTACGAATGGGGCGAGTACATCAAGCGCACCAAGAACGGCGAGCACGACGTGATGCTGCTGGGCTGGACCGGTGACAACGGCGACCCCGACAACTGGATGGGCACCCTCTACAGCTGCGGTGCCATCGGCAGCAACAACGTGTCGATGTGGTGCGACCCCGAATACGACGCCCTGGTGCAGCAGGCCAAGCGCATCACCGACCCCGCCGCGCGCACCGCGCTGTACCAGCAGGCCCAGCAGCGCATGAAGCAGCAGGTGCCGATCACCCCGGTCGCCCACTCCACCGTGCATCAACCGCTGAGCGTCCGGGTACAGGACTTCAAGGTCAGCCCGTTCGGGCGCAACAGTTTTTCGGGCGTCAGCGTCGACTGACCTCTGCCCGCCCCCTCCCAAGGTTCACCGCCGCACCCGCCGGGCTCACGAGGCCCGGCGGCTAATAAAAACATGCAAAGGAGCATCACCTTGAGACCTACCCGACACGCAGCACTTGCCCTGGCCCTTGGCGGCCTGAGCGCGCTGGCCCAGGCCGAGCCCGTCAGCCAGGATTTCGTTGCGCTTACCCTGCGCACCACCTCCGACCAGGCCCAGGCCAGCGGCTTTATCGACGGCCAGCGCCTGTCCGGCTCGACCCGCAACTGGTACGCCCACGAGCACGCCACCCGCGGGCCACTGTGGTCGTACAGCAAGCGCGACGGCAGCCGCCACCCCACCAGCAGCCGCGACAACTGGGTCCAGGGCACCCTCCTCAACTACACCTCCGGCTTCACCGAGGGCACCGTGGGCCTGAGCACCGAAGTGGCGCTGTACAACGCGGTGGCCCTGCAGCGCGGCCGCGCCAGCGTGGCCGGGCCGAACAACCGCACCCTCACCCACGGCGACGGCGAGGTGCTCGACCAGTGGAGCAAGGTCGGCCTGGCCAACCTCAAGGCCCGGGTGTCCAACACCACCCTCACCGCCGGCCGCCAGTCCATCGACACCCCGGTGATCGCCTACATCGGCAACCGCGCACTGCCCTCCAGCTTCCAGGGCGTGAGCCTGCACAGCGCCGAGTTCGACAACCTGAGCTTCGACCTGGGCACCTTCGACCGCGTGTCGATGCGTACCGAACAGGGCCAGAGCAAGTTTCGCTCCGAGTATGGCGATTCCCGCCAGTTCACCGACCGGGTCAGCATGGCCGGGGTCAACTACCAGCCGCTGCAGAGCCTGAGCACCAGCCTCTACGTGTCCAAGGTCGAGGACCTGTGGAACCAGTACTACTTCGGCGCCAACCACCTGCTGGGCGACAACGCGGTGCTGGGCCTGAACACCGGGCTCAACTACTACAAGACCCGCGACGCCGGCCAGAGCAAGCTGGGCGCCATCGACAACGACACCTTCAGCCTGTCGCTGGCCCTGACCCACCAGGCGCACACCGTGTCGGTCGCCTACCAGCAGGTCAACGGCAACGAGTACTTCGACTACCTGCACGACACCAACGCGATCTTCCTGGCCAACTCGCTGCTGTCGGATTTCAACGGCCCCAACGAGAAATCACTGCAGATCGGCTACGTGCTGAACATGGCCCCCTTCGCCGTGCCCGGCCTCAAGTTCAACCTGTACAACGCCCGCGGCTGGGGCATCGACGGCACCCATTACAAGGGCGGTGGCTACGACGTGAAGAACCTCGACGGCGAGCACCACGACGAATGGGGCATCGGCACCAGCTATGCCGTACAAGGCGGCGCGTTCAAGGACACCACCGTGCGCGCCACCTACACCACCCACCGCGCCAGCAAATTGCAGGGTGACGGGAGCCTGAACGAGGTGCGCGTGGTCACAACCATTCCGTTCAACATCCTCTAGGGCGGCAGGTCGCGGCCGATTCGCCGAATCGGCCGCGATGGCTACGCTGGTTTAATCGAATGCAGGGAAGTGTCATGAAACAATCAACCCTACAGGCTGCCCTTGCAGCCATCCTGTTGAGCGCCGCAGCCCCGCTGATGGCCAAGCCCCTGGTGGTGTGCACCGAGGCCAGCCCCGAGGGCTTCGACATCGTGCAGTACACCACGGCCGTCACCGCCGATGCCGCCGCAGAAACCCTGTTCAACCGCCTGGTGGACTTCAAGCCCGGCACCACCGAGGTGCATCCGGCCCTGGCCGAACGCTGGGAGGTCAGCCCCGACGGCCTGACCTACACCTTTCACCTGCGCAGCGGGGTCAGGTTCCACACCACCGACTACTTCACCCCCACCCGCGACCTGAACGCCGACGACGTGCTGTGGAGCTTCCAGCGCCAGCTCGACCCCGCCCACCCCTGGCACGACAAGACCAGCATCGGCTTCCCCTATTTCGAGAGCATGGGTTTCCAGCACCTGCTCAAGTCGGTGGAAAAGCTCGACCCGCACACCGTGGCGTTTCACCTGACCCGCCCCGAGGCACCGTTTCTGCGCGACCTGGCCATGGCCTTCACCTCGATCTATTCCGCCGAATACGCCGACCAGTTGCTCAAGGCCGGCACCACCGCCGAACTCAACAGCAAGCCGGTCGGCACCGGCCCGTTCATCTTCCAGCGCTACAACAAGGACGCGCAGGTGCGCTACAGGCCCAACCCGGACTACTTTCGCGGCAAGCCGCCGAGCGATGCGCTGATCTTCGCCATCACCCCCGACAACAACGTGCGCCTGCAGAAGCTGCGCGCCAACGAATGCCAGGTGGCGCTGTACCCCAAGCCCGACGACATACCCGGCATCAAGGCCGACGCGCGCCTGAAGGTGGCCGAAATGGAGGCCCTGACCACCGGCTACATCTCGCTCAACACCGAGCACAGGTACCTGAGCGACGTGCGCGTACGGCGCGCCATCAACCTGGCCTTCGACCGCGAACACCATGTCGAGCAACTGTTCGGCAAGGGCAACGCCCTGCTGGCGGTGAACCCCTACCCGCCGACCCTGATGGGCTACAACAGCCAGAACCGCAACCCGCCCCGCGACCTGGACCAGGCCCGCGCGCTGCTCAAGGAGGCCGGCGTACCCGAAGGCACCGTGCTCACCCTGTTCACCCGCAACGGCGGCGGGCCCACCAACCCCAACCCGCGCCTGAGCGCCGAGATGCTTCAGGCCGACCTCGCCCAGGTCGGCCTGAAGGTCGACATCCGCGTGATGGAATGGGCCGAGATGCTGCGCCGCGCCAAGGCCGGCGAAGCCGACATGGTGTCGGCCGGCTGGGCGGGCGACAACGGCGACCCGGACAACTTCCTGCCCCCGCTGCTCAGCTGCGCCGCAGCGAAGAATGGGGAAAACTACGCACGCTGGTGCAACCCGCGATTCCAGGTGCTGATCGACCACGCCCGCGAAACCGCCGACCCCGATCAACGCGCCGCACTCTATGTCCAGGCACTGGCGGTGTACGATGAGGCCAAACCGTGGATCAACATGGCCCACCCGAAGGTGTTCACCGCCCTGCGCGAGAACGTCGAGGGCTACGTCATCAACCCGATGACCAACAACAACTTCGCCAACACGCGGGTGAAGTAGAACGATAACGCTTGCAGCGCCCGCCCCCGGGCGCTCGCAGGCATGCCTTAGGCTGATGAGGTACACCACACGATGTTTAGTTTTATTGCACGGCGTCTGGGCCTGTTGATCCCGTCGTTCTTCGGCATCACCCTGCTCACGTTCGCGCTCATACGCCTGATCCCCGGTGACCCGGTGGAGGTGATGATGGGCGAACGCAGGGTCGACCCCGAGATGCACGCCCAGGCCATGGAACGGCTCGGCCTGAACAAGCCGCTGGCGCAGCAGTACCTGGACTACGTCGGCAAGCTGGCCCAGGGCGACCTGGGCGAGTCGCTGCGTACCCGCGAAAGCGTGTGGCACGAGTTTCTCGCGCTGTTCCCCGCCACCCTCGAACTGGCCATGGCCGCGCTGCTGTTCGCCGGCATCGTCGGGCTGCTGGCCGGGGTGATCGCCGCGCTCAAGCGCGGCTCGCTGTTCGATCACGGGGTCATGGGCATCTCCCTGGCCGGCTACTCGATGCCGATCTTCTGGTGGGGCCTGATCCTGATCATGTTCTTCTCGGTCGGGTTGGGCTGGACGCCGGTGTCCGGGCGCATCGACCTGCTCTACGACATCGAGCCGACCACCGGCTTCATGCTCATCGACACCCTGCTCAGCGACGAGGAAGGCGCGTTCAAGGACGCGTTGATGCACCTGATCCTGCCGGCCATCGTGCTCGGCACCATCCCGCTGGCGGTGATCGCACGCATGACCCGCTCCTCGATGCTCGAAGTGCTGCGCGAGGACTACATCCGCACCGCACGGGCCAAGGGCCTGTCGCCGGCACGGGTGGTGTTCGTGCACGGCCTGCGCAACGCGCTGATCCCGGTGCTTACGGTGGTCGGCCTGCAGGTCGGCACGTTGCTCGGTGGCGCGGTGCTTACCGAAACCATCTTTTCCTGGCCGGGCATCGGCAAATGGCTGATCGAAGCCATCGGCGCCCGTGACTACCCCGTGGTACAGAACGGCATCCTGTTGATTGCCTGCCTGGTGATCCTGGTCAACTTCGTCGTGGACATCCTCTACGGCCTGGCCAACCCACGCATCCGACATCAGCGCTGAGGCCTTCGCTCATGACCAATCCGCTTGCAAAAACCGCTGCCGTCGACGCCGCGCCGCTCGACCAGAGCCTGCTCTACCCCTCCCCCTACAAGGAATTCTGGCACGCCTTCTCACGCAACAAGGGCGCGGTGGCCGGCCTGCTGTTCATGTGCCTGATCGTGTTCTGCGCGCTGTTCGCCCCGTGGGTGGCGCCGCACAACCCCAGCGAGCAGTACCGCGACTTCCTGCTGACCCCGCCGGTATGGCTCGAAGGCGGCCAGTGGCAGTTTCTGCTGGGTACCGACGAGCTGGGCCGCGACCTGCTCTCGCGGCTGATCCAGGGTTCGCGCCTGTCGCTGCTGATCGGCCTGTCGTCGGTACTGATCTCGCTGATCCCCGGCGTGCTGCTGGGCCTGCTGGCCGGGTTTTTCCCGCGTCTGCTTGGCCCGTCCATCATGCGCCTGATGGACGTGATGCTGGCGCTGCCCTCGCTGCTGCTGGCGGTGGCCATCGTGGCGATCCTGGGCCCTGGCCTGATCAACACCGTGATCGCCATCGCCATCGTCTCGCTGCCGGCCTACGTGCGCCTGACCCGCGCCGCGGTGATGGGCGAGCTGAACCGCGACTACGTCACCGCCGCACGCCTGGCCGGGGCACGCCTGCCGCGCCTGATGTTCGTCACCGTGCTGCCCAACTGCATGGCGCCGCTGATCGTGCAGGCCACCCTGAGTTTCAGTTCGGCGATTCTCGATGCCGCCGCGCTGGGCTTCCTGGGCCTGGGCGTGCAACCGCCGACCCCGGAGTGGGGCACCATGCTGGCCTCGGCCCGCGACTACATCGAACGCGCCTGGTGGGTGGTCAGCCTGCCGGGCCTGACCATCCTGCTCAGCGTGCTGGCAATCAACCTGATGGGCGACGGGCTGCGCGATGCGCTGGACCCGAAACTCAAGAATGCCGCCTGAGGAGAAGCCCATGTCACTTCTACACATCAAGAACCTGAGCGTGCGCTTCGGCGACGCCTCGGCGGTACCGGTGGTCGACGGCCTCGACCTGAACGTGGAAAAGGGCGAGGTGCTGGCGATTGTGGGCGAGTCCGGCTCGGGCAAGTCGGTGACCATGATGGCGCTGATGGGCCTGATCGACGCCCCCGGGCGCATCACCGCTGACGCCTTGACCTTCAACGGCAGCGACATGCTCACCCTGAGCGGCCGGCAGCGGCGCAAGGTGGTCGGCAAGGACATGGCGATGGTCTTCCAGGACCCCATGACCGCACTCAACCCCAGCTACACCGTGGGTTTCCAGATCGAGGAGGTGCTGCGCCAGCACCTGGGGCTGCGCGGCAAGGCGGCGCGCCAGCGTGCGCTGGAGCTGCTGAAGAAGGTCGAGATCCCGGCCCCGGAAAGCCGCCTGGATGCCTACCCCCATCAACTCTCCGGCGGCATGAGCCAGCGCGTGGCAATCGCCATGGCGATTGCCGGCGAACCCAAGCTGCTGATCGCCGACGAGCCCACCACGGCGCTGGACGTGACCATTCAGGCGCAGATCATGGAGCTGCTGCTCAACCTGCAGAAAGAGCAGGACATGGCGCTGATCCTGATTACCCACGACCTTGCCGTGGTGGCCGAAACCGCCCGCCGCGTGTGCGTGATGTATGCCGGCCAGGCAGTGGAAGTCGGCCAGGTGCCCGAGCTGTTCGAGGTGCCTGCGCACCCCTACAGCGAAGCCCTGCTGGCAGCGATCCCCGAGCACAGCGAAGGCGCCGAGCGCCTGGCGACCCTGCCCGGCATCGTGCCCGGACGCTACGACCGGCCCCACGGCTGCCTGCTGTCGCCGCGCTGCCCCTACGTGCAGGACCACTGCCGCCAGCAGCGTCCGAGCCTGGACCCCAAGGCCCACAGCCTGGCCCGCTGCTTCTACCCGCTCAACCAGGAGGTGGCGTGATGAGCGTCGTACTGACCGCCCGTGACCTCACCCGTCATTACGAAGTGTCCCTGGGCCTGTTCAAAGGCCATGCCCTGGTACGCGCCCTCAATGGGGTGTCGTTCGAACTGGAGGCCGGCAAGACCCTGGCCGTGGTCGGCGAATCCGGCTGCGGCAAGTCGACCCTGGCCCGCGCCCTGACCCTGATCGAGGAACCGTCGTCGGGCTCGTTGCAGATCGCCGGGCAGGAGGTGGCCGGTGCCAGCAAGCAGCAGCGCCGGCAACTGCGCCGCGATGTGCAGATGGTGTTCCAGAGCCCCTATGCCTCGCTCAACCCGCGCCAGAAGGTCGGTGACCAACTGGCCGAGCCGCTGCTGATCAACACCCGGCTGTCCAGGGCCGAACGCCGCGAGAAGGTGCAGGCGATGATGCAGCAGGTGGGCCTGCGGCCCGAGCACTACCAGCGCTACCCGCACATGTTCTCCGGTGGCCAGCGCCAGCGCATCGCCCTGGCGCGGGCCATGATGCTGCAACCCAAGGTGCTGGTGGCGGACGAGCCGACCTCGGCGCTGGACGTGTCGATCCAGGCGCAGGTGCTGAATCTGTTCATGGATTTGCAGAAGGAGTTCAACACCGCCTACGTGTTCATCTCGCACAACCTGGCGGTGGTACGGCATGTGGCCGACCAGGTGCTGGTGATGTACCTGGGGCGCCCGGCGGAAATGGGGCCCAAGGAGGATATCTATGCCAGGCCTTTGCACCCTTACACCCAGGCCCTGCTGTCGGCGACCCCGACCATTCACCCCGACCCGCTCAAGCCAAAGATCAGGATCGTGGGCGAGCTGCCCAACCCGCTGAACCCACCGCCGGGGTGCGCGTTCCACAAGCGTTGCCCGTATGCCACCGAGCGCTGTGCCAGTGAAGAACCGGCGTTCCGGCCAGTGGGTACACGGCAGGTGGCGTGCCACTATGCGGAGCAGTTTCTCTAGAACCGCTGCGCCAGCAATCGAGGGTCAAGCCCGCTCCCACACGGATCACTGCTGTCCTTGTGGGAGCGGGCTTGACCCGCGATAGGGCCCTGCAGGTATTCTGCTTTCCTACCTCCAATGAGCCAGCCCCATGGCCGCACACCCGATCCCCGACGGCCCCGAACACACCGCCGAAACCGCCGCCACCGTGCTGCGCTACCACCTGTGCTGGAAACACCGCGACCTCGACGGCGTGATGGCGCTCTATCACCCCGACATCCAGTACAACGACTTCTTCCAGAACCGCGTACTGCACCTGGCCGAGCTGCGCGAATACGTGGCCGCCAGCATGCCGCGCCAGGACGGCGAGGACATCGTGCACAGCGACCGCATCCGCACCGACGGCTGCACCGCCTTCATCCAGTACCAGGTAACGCTGCGCGGCGGCGACGGCATCACCGCGTTTCGTGCCAGCGAGGCCATCACCGTGCGCGACGGCCTGATCTGGCAGGTCAACGAATACGCCTCGCTGGTGCGCGAGCCTTCACGCCACACCGGCCACCCCAGCCTGCGCCCGGCCACCAGCCGCCTGGGCCTGTCACCGCGCCAGCTGAGCTTCATGGCCCAGGACCTGCAGCACTACTTCACCCGTCGCCAGCCCTATCTGGACCCGCAACTGGACCTGCAACAGGTCGCCCGCGAGTGCGGCTACAGCCGCAACCAGATCTCCTACCTGCTCAACCAGGTGCTGGGCCAGAGCTTCTACCGCTACGTCAACCAGGCCCGCCTGCAGCATCTGCTGGCTGAACTGGAACGCGCAGGCCCGGCGCCCAAGGTCGATGACCTGGCCTTCGCCGCCGGCTTCAATTCACTGTCGGCGTTCTACAAGTGCTTTCGCCAGCACACCGGCCTGTCGCCCAAGGCCTACGTGCAACAGATTTCTCTGCGGACACGCACGCAAGACAATCCGCCCGCCCAGCCCTAGCATCGGCCCACACCGTTACGGATGTGGAGCCGAACACAATGCAGGCATGGCGCAGTATCAGCCTTTGGATGGACCAGCTTGACGAGCCGCTGATCGCGCGCCCGGCGTTGCGCCAGGACCTGGACGTGGATGTATGCATCATCGGCGCCGGCTACACGGGCCTGTGGAGCGCCTACTACCTCAAGCGCCAGGCACCGCACCTGAACATCGCCATCGTCGAGGCCAACATCGCAGGCTTCGGCGCCTCGGGGCGTAACGGCGGCTGGCTGATGGGCAACCTGCTGGGCGAAGACCGCCTGCTGGCCGATTGCTCCCCCGAACAGCGCCGCGACGCCTATGACCTGCTGCACGGCATCCCCGACGAAGTGGAAACGGTACTCGAGCGCGAAGGCATCCACTGCGACTACCGCAAGGGCGGCGCCCTTTATTGCGCGGCGCGCTACCCCGAGCAGGAAGCGAGCCTGCGCAGTTACCTGCAAAAGCTCTACCGGCAGGGCCTGAACGAGGCCGAGTATCGCTGGCTGAGCCCGGTCGAGCTGGCCGCGCAGCTGCGCATCGCCAAGCCCTATGGGGCGATCTACACGCCGAACGTGGCCACCGTGCACCCGGCCAAACTGGTGCGCGGCCTGGCCCGGGCCGTCGAGCGTCTGGGGGTGAAGCTCTACGAGAACAGCCCGGTCATCGACTGGCACAAGGGGCAGGTACGCACCGCCCAGGCACAGGTGCGCTGCCAGTGGGTGGTGCCGGCGGTGGAAGGCTATGCCGTCGGGCTGCCGCCGCTGGGTCGCTATCAGTTGCCGGTACAGAGCCTGCTGGTGGCCACCGAGCCGCTGCCTGAGCAGGTGTGGGAGCAGATCGGGCTGAACGCCGGTCAGGCCTTCAGCGAAAACAGCCGCCAGGTCACCTACGGCCAGCGCAGTGCCGACAACCGCCTGGTGTTCGGCGCCCGCGGCGGCTATCGCTTCGCCGGGCGCCTGCGCGAAGACTTCACCCTCAGCGACAGCGAAATCGGCCTGCGCCGCTACCTGTTCGGCGAGCTGTTTCCGCAGCTCAAGAACGTCGACATCACCCACGCCTGGGGCGGCAACCTGGGCATGGCGCGGCGCTTTCGCCCGCACATGCTGTGCGATGCCGAGCAGGGAATCGCCCTGGCCGGTGGCTATGGCGGCGAAGGCGTGGGCGCCAGCAACCTGGGCGGGCGCACCGTGGCGGCGCTGATCCTGGGCCAACGCAACGCACTCACCGCCCAGCCCTGGGTACACCCCGCGGCGCGCCTGAACAGCCTGGCGCGCTGGGAGCCCGAGCCATGCCGCTGGCTCGGCTACAACGCGATCATCAAGAGCTTCGTCCACGAAGACCAGACCCTTGCCAACCCGGCCAGCGCCCCCTGGCGCCGGCGCCTGGCCAGCGGTGTGGCGGACTTCATGGAAAGCCTGATGCACTGACTTCCCCCTGCACAGGACCACCGGCATGCGCATTACCCAGTTCAAGCACACCCATAGCGTCGCTCTCGAACAGTCAAACCCGGTGGCCGTGCCCCTGGGCGAGCCGGTGGCGGTCACCTCGGTGACCTGCGTGGAGCGCAACGACGGCGTCGAAACCGGCATCTGGGAATGTACCCCGGGCCGCTGGCGGCGCCAGATCGAGCAGCAGGAGTTCTGCCACTTCATCAAGGGCCGCTGCACCTTCACCCCCGATGGCGGCGAGCCGCTGACCATAGAAGCCGGCGACGCACTGATGTTGCCGGCCAACAGCACCGGTATCTGGGATATCCACGAGACCGTGCGCAAGACCTACGTATTGATTTTCTGATCCTTTGATCGCCTGCCTCCTTCGACAAAAACAGACCAAGCAAGGAATCCGGACATGCGCCCATTGCTCTTCGCCCCGCTGTTGCTGGCCGCCTCCATCGCCCAGGCGGCCGACTCGGTAAAAATCTACAACTGGTCCAGCTACATCGCCCCCGACACCCTGAAGAACTTCCAGGCCGCCAGCGGCATCGTGCCCACCTATGACGTGTTCGACAGCAACGAGACCCTCGACGGCAAGCTGATGACCGGCAATTCGGGCTACGACGTGGTGTTCCCCTCCAACCACTTCATGGCCCGGCAGATCCAGGGCAAGGCGCTCAAGGCGCTGGACAAGCGCCAGTTGCCCAACTGGAAGAACCTCAACCCGGTGCTGCTCAAGGCGCTGGAAGTCAACGACCCGGGCAACCGCTACGGCTTCCCCTACCTGTGGGGCAGCACCGGCATCGGCTACAACATCGACAAGGTCAAGGCGGCGCTGGGCGAGAATGCCCCGGTGGACTCCTGGGACCTGATCTTCAAGCCAGAGAACATCAGCAAGCTCAAGAGCTGCGGCGTGGCGATCCTCGACAACGGCCCCGAACTGCTGCCGATCGCGCTCAACTACCTGGGCCTGCCGCACCACAGCCAGGACCCGGCCGACTACGAGAAGGCCAAGGCCCTGCTGATGAAGGTGCGCCCGTACATCAGCTACTTCCACTCCTCCAAATACACCGGCGACCTGGCCAACGGCGATATCTGCGTGGTGGTGGGCTTCTCCGGCGACGTGCTGCAGGCCAGAAACCGTGCAGAAGAGGCCAGAAACGGGGTGAAGGTGGGCTATGAGATTCCCAGGGAAGGCGCGCCGATGTGGTTCGACATGGTCGCCATGCCCGCCGATGCCCCGGACGAAAAGGCCGGCTATGCCTACATGAACTACCTGTTGCAGCCCGAGGTGATGGCCGACATCAGCAACCATGTGCAGTACGCCAACGGCAACCAGGCAGCCGACCGCCTGGTGGACCCGGCGCTCAAGGCCAACAGCATGATCTACCCGACCGATGCCATGCTCGGCAAGCTGTTCGCCCTGCAGGCCATGCCGGCCAAGATCGACCGCCTGCGCACCCGCATCTGGACCAGCATCAAGGCCGGCAACTGAACCACCCTGCAATAGATACCACCCTCGGCCTGTGTGCCCCGGCAGCCTGAAGCCCTTGCCGGGGCAACAGCGCAGCCCGCCCGTTGCCCGGCGCCCACCCACTGCCGAGCACACACCATGCCCTTGAAGACCCTGCCGTACTTTCACCGCGTTGCGCTGCGCCAGCGCTTTGCCGATCACCTGGCACAGGCCCGAGACAGCCTCGATGACGAGGAGCATCGCTGGCTGCAAGGCTGGCTGCAGGCGCCAGGGCCCGACGCGCCGCGAATCGACCGCCTGAGCGCGATCACCGCCAGCGCCCACGCCAGCGAACTGACCGCCAGCCTGCTGCTGAGCCGCAGCACGCACCCCCGTGTTTTTTTCTACCACCCGTTGCTGGGGCTGCTGCGCTTCGAAGACCGTACCCAGCTCAAGCACCACCTTGTTGAACTGCTGAGCAGCGGCCACCCGCACGTACTGCTGCACTACATCGCCCCCAGGGATCGCCTGCTGGCAGGCCAGGGCGGCATCGTGGATGTTCAGGTCGAACGGCTGGAGGACGAGGTGTTCGAGTACCTGATGCTGGCCATCGCCGCTCGCCAGGGCCAGGCGCTGGGCGAGCTGCAGCAGCAGGTACTGGGCCAGCCGCCAGCAGACTCGTTATGGGAGCAGGCCCTGGCCACCACCACCGCTACCGCTGCAGCGGCGCCGCAGCGCCTGGCGGCGGCACGCGACTGCCAACGGCAACTGCACCGGTACTGGCATACCGCCAAGGCCGGCAGCGAAACGCCGGCCCGGCAACTGGCCCGCCTGATGGGCGCGCGCGTGCGCGAGGCGATCACGCGCCAGGCCTGGGCCGGCGCCCTTGCCGAAACCGACCATGCAGCGCTGCTGCAATGGCTGGACACCGAGGCCCTCTCGCCCCTGCAGGCGTTCAGCCTCAACGTCACTACCGCGCAAGGCCACAGCCAACTGCTGGAGGGCGTGCTCACGCTCGGCACCCGTGCCGGCCCGGTGTTCACCTGGTGTGCTGCACGCGGGCTGGAGCGCCATGCCAGCAAGCGGGCGTTGTTATCGTCGCTGACCGACCCCCGGTTGCGCGACAGCTGGCGCCCGGTGGTCAGCCCATCGCGGCAGAGCCAACTGGGCGCCTTGCGCATCAGCGCCCTGCACCTGCAACCGCTGGCCGCCCCTGCACTGGACAGCTGGGTTGGCCAGGTGCTGAGCGCCCAGCAACAGGACATCGAAACACAACTGCGCCCTGACAGCGGCCAGGACGGTTATCAGGCATGCCGCCAGGCGCTGGACCTCGACAGCCGACTGGCCGGCGAACTCGCGCGCCTGGGCACCTCGCCCCACGCCCACAACAGCCCGGCCACCCTGGCCCGGCTGCAAGCGTCGGCACAGGCAGCCGGCGCTGGCCTGGAGGAACTGAACCGGCTGGTGAGCGCACTGACCGGCCACGCGCAGGCACTGTTCGAAGAGGTACCAGGCCTGGAGACGTTGACTGCGGCAGGGCTCGACCAGGCCCTAGCCGCAGTGCTGGACAAGGGCCCGCCAGTGACCCAGGTACGCCTGGGCCAGCCCGGCGCCGGGCGCACGTGGCTGAGCCTGGCCGAACTGGTGTGGCACCGGCTCGGCAGTATCGGCACCTCGCTGGATGAACGCTGGCTGGTCAGCGGCCCGGTGGTGGCCGAACAGCCTGTGGCCTTGCCTGCGCTCGACCTGGCGCTGGCCCGACAGGCTGTCGCACAGGTCGCCGATGCCACCGGCAGCCAACTGACGAGCGCCCTGACGCAGTATCAAGCGCAGCGACGCACGTACCTCAAGCACCTGTGGCAACTGGCCCTGACCCTCGAATACCGCCTGCTCGACCACGACAGCCTGCTGCCAGCCCCGGCACGTGCGCTGATTCACGCCGCCCTGTTTCCGGCGCCCTCGCCGGCAGCGCCGGCCTGGGCCTGGCAACTGGCCCTGGACCAGGCGCCCAGCAGCGAGGCCCTGCTGCTGACCCGCCAGCCGCTCGAGGCACAGCCCGATCTGTGGCTGCTGTGGACCCTCGACCAGGGCTTTGCCGCATTCACCTCGCGCCTTGCGCTGGAGCAGGCCGTCGCAGCGCGCTACCCCGCCGCGCAACGCTTTCAATGGCTGGCGCTGGCAGGCGCGCCTGCGCACCACCTGCAGAGCTGGCAGGCCGAACACGACGTGGCCGCAACGCGGCGCGCCTTCGACCGGCTCACCCGGCGCGGCCTGCCTGCCGCGCACCTGCCCGACCTGCTGCGCAGCACGCTCGACACGCCTGGCACGCTGCGCTACCTGCAGCGTCTGCAGCGCCTGGCCAGTGCCCGGCGCCTGCGTGCCCATCTGCCTGACTGGCTGGCGCAGGCCGCCCCCACCGAACAGTACGGCTACCTGCAGGTTCTGGGGCGCAACCTGCTGCAAAGCCCGTCATCACAGGACTACCTGTTCGACATCCCGGCGGTGACCGACTATGCCCGCCAACGGGTCCAGGCCCGCCTGGACCAGGACTTCGCGGCCGGCCGCTACCCTGCCGACCAGCTGTTGATCACCACCACGCGCTGGGTCACCGCGTTGCCGCCCACCGGCGAGGTCCCCACAGGCGAAGCGGCCGCCAGCATCCAGCATCGCCAGACGCTGGTCGACTACGCGCTCAACCATTACCGCGACTGGGACCACGCCATCACCGCAATCACGCTCGAGGGCGACATGACCGTGCCTGCGCGCATCGATGCCGCCTACCTGCGGGCGCTGGTGCGCGAACTGGACCTGGGTCAAGGCTATCGCCAGCTGCTGGCCGAGCAACTGGACCGCGACCATGCGAGCTACCCCAGGCGCCTGCGGCTGTTCTGCCGGCAGTTGCCGGGGCAACTGCTGGAGGCAGCGTGGCGCGCCCGACTCCAGGGGCAACTGGGCGCAGCCGACGTCGAGTGCATCCGCGCCGTCGTCGAGCAGCCCGACGCCACCGCCCGTGACCAGCTGCCAGCCCCCGCCGCACAACTGGTGCCCCTGGAACTGATCGCCGACAGCGGCCTGCCCCCCGATACCGTGCCCGGGGTGTACCTGTTCATGTACGCCAGCCCCGCGCCCGGCCCCGTTGTGATGTACACGCCGTACCAGGCCGGCGGTCTGTTCCAGGCCTTCAGCAGTTCGGCCGACCTGCTGCAGCAGCTTCGCAGCGTGCCGGCCCTGCAGGCCCGGATACTGGCCTGCATGCCCGACACGATGCGCCCGCGCTACGACCACGGTGGGTTCACCGAGGCCCACCTGCCCTACAGCGCCGAATTCGATTTCGAGCTGCCCCTGTATGCCCAGCAGCCGGTGACCCTGGCCTGGCGCCCGGTGCATGGCAACGCCCTGCAGTACCTGTTCGAGACCAATGCAGCGTTGCTGCAGGGCATGGCCCATACGCAACTGGTGAGTACCGCCGAAGCCCGCTGGGCCACCCTGAAAGAGGTACTCGGGCTGCTCTGGAGCCAACTGACCCTGTTCATCCCCGGCCGCATCGGCCTGCTGCTGGCCGCGTGGCAGGGCGAACTGTCGCTGCTGCAATTGGCCGAGCGCCCCTCGGGCGACTGGGCGCAGGCCTTGTCGGAACTGACCTGCACCCTGGTGCAGGGCCTGCTGGCCGGGCATGGCGTGCGCGAACAGGGCCCTGGCGCGCTGCCGGCCGACGAAGGCGAATTCTGGCGGCGCCTGGGGCAGGCGTCGCACCAGCGGCTGTCCGCTTACGAAGTGCCGCAGCAGTCCCTCGATGGCCTGGCCAGCCGCGAGCAGATCTATACCGACGTCGATGGCCAGACGCAGTTCGCCTGCCTGGAGGGCAAGGTGTACGGCGTTCGCCAGCTGGACCAGCGCTGGCACCTGAGTGCGCCGGACATCGACGAACCAGGGCCACGCCTGCGCAGCGAAGGCAACGGCCGCTGGCAGATCGACCCGCAGCAGGCCATACCCGTGCTAAGTGGTGGCATCATCGGCAGGCTGGGCGGGTGGGCCTCGCGTCAGGTGATGGCCGGCAACGATATCGTCATCCGGGCCGTGGGCATGCGCCAGATCCAGCGACTCATGCCGGCCCGTGCGCGCATGCTGCGCCAGGCACACCGCACGGCGCTCGACTACCTGGGCATCTGCCTGGACAACCTGCAGCAGGCCAGCCCGGTGCAACGCATGCCGGCACAGACCCGCACGATCCTCAGCGATTTCTTCGGCGTCGAACCCGACGAAGCGCTGCTGCAGCGCGTACGTGAACCGGTGGAAAAACTCTTCGAACTGATGACCTCGCAGGACTATTCGGTCGCCACGTCCAGGCGCTACATCCTGGCCAGCAATATCGGCAACTACACCGGCATCGCCTTCACCTCGCCCCATGACCCGCTCCGGCAACTGTTTCTGCTGGACGCCTATTTCGACGTCAGCTACCTGGGCAGGCTCCAGCTCAGGCCCGAGCTGTCCTGGCAGGAAGCCGATGCCATTGCGCGTGCCAACTGCCTGCTGCACGAGTTCTCGCATATCGCCTATGACACACGCGACATGCGCTACCTGGATGCCTCGCTGGCATTTGCCGACCTGCTCATGCCCGGCGAGCAGCAGGATTGGCTCAGGCGCCAGCACGACGAGGCGTTCTCTCACCGTTCACCGGCCCGGCGCCTGTTCGTGGTGCGCTCACGCGACGGTACCCGACGCGACATCACCCGTGACGACAACAAGGGCCTGAGCCTGATCCTCAAGATCGCCGACACCCGTGATCTGGCGGTCGCGCGCCAGCGCTTTCTGGACGATGCGGTGGTGCGCTCGCGAATCATGCTCAAGAACGCCGACTCGCTGACCCTGCTGGTCTACCGCCTGGGCCAGGCAAGCCATCGCCCACCGGCGGCGGGGGGCTGAAACGAAAACGCCCGCGCAGCCAGGGGGCTGCGCGGGCGTGGGGGCGTGCGAAAACTCAGTGGTGTTCGCGGGTGGCGCGGAATTTCACGTCCGGCCAGCGTTCTTCCATCAGCGCCAGGTTGACCCGGGTCGGCGCCAGGTAGGTCAGGTGACCGCCACCGTCGATGGCCAGGTTTTCCACGGCCTTGTTGCTGAATTCCTCGAGTTTCTTCTTGTCGTCGCAGCTGATCCAGCGCGCCGACCACACGGTGATCGGCTCGTAGCCGCACTCGACCTTGTACTCTTCCTTCAGGCGGCTGGCGACCACGTCGAACTGCAGCACACCCACGGCGCCGAGGATGATGTCGTTGCTGCGCTCGGGGAAGAACACCTGGGTGGCGCCCTCTTCGGCCAGTTGCTGCAGGCCCTGGCGCAGCTGCTTGGACTTGAGCGGGTCTTTCAGGCGCACGCGGCGGAACAGCTCAGGGGCGAAGTGCGGGATACCGGTGAAGCCCAGGCTCTCGCCCTCGGTGAAGGTGTCGCCGATCTGGATGGTGCCGTGGTTGTGCAGGCCGATGATGTCGCCGGCGAACGCCTCTTCGAGCTGCTCGCGCTCGGACGAGAAGAACGTCAGTGCGTCGCCGATGCGCAGGTCCTTGCCGGTGCGCACGTGGCGCATCTTCATGCCCTTCTCGTACTTGCCCGAGCAGATGCGCATGAACGCGATGCGGTCGCGGTGCTTGGGGTCCATGTTCGCCTGGATCTTGAACACGAAGCCGCTGAACTTCTCTTCGGTCGGCTCCACGGTGCGCTCATGGGCCACACGTGGCAGCGGACGTGGCGCCCAGTCGACCACCGCGTCGAGCACATGGTCGACACCGAAGTTGCCCAGCGCGGTACCGAAGAACACCGGGGTCAGCTGGCCGTTGATGAACTCGTCCTGGTCGAACTCATGGCAGGCGCCCTGCACCAGTTCCAGTTGCTCGATGAAGCGCTCGTACTCGTCACCCAGGTGGGCGCGGGCTTCGTCCGAGTCGAGCTTCTCGATGATCTTCACCTCGGTACGCTCGTGGCCGTGGCCCGGGGTGTAAACGATGATGTAGTCACCGGCCAGGTGGTACACGCCCTTGAAGTCGCGGTAGCAGCCGATCGGCCAGGTGATCGGCGCGGCCTTGATCTTGAGAACCGCCTCGATCTCGTCGAGCAGCTCGATCGGGTCGCGGATATCGCGGTCGAGTTTGTTGATGAAGCTGACGATGGGCGTGTCACGCAGACGGCACACGTCCATCAGGGCGATGGTACGTGGCTCTACGCCCTTGCCGCCGTCGAGCACCATCAGCGCCGAGTCCACTGCGGTCAGGGTGCGGTAGGTGTCTTCGGAGAAGTCTTCGTGGCCGGGGGTATCGAGCAGGTTGACCATATGGTCGCGATACGGGAACTGCATCACCGAGGTGGTGATGGAGATGCCACGCTGCTTTTCCATTTCCATCCAGTCGGAGGTGGCATGGCGGTCGGACTTTCGCGATTTCACCGTACCGGCGACGGCAATCGCCTTGCCCATCAGCAGCAGCTTCTCGGTGATGGTGGTCTTACCCGCATCGGGGTGGGAAATAATGGCGAAGGTGCGGCGTTTCGCGACTTCGGCGGCCTGGTTGGTCATGGGAAATCGCCTGACTGGAGATTCAAAAAAGGGCGGCGATTATAGCCCAAACTCACCCCCTAACTGAACCACTGGGTCGATCTGCGCTGGCCAAATGCCGCTTCGGATGGGAACCTTTGCGACTGCGGAGACGTCCACTGCCCTGTTACGAGATGTTACGTATACGGTTTTCAACCGTTCGTCAGGGTGGGTTTCATCGGCAACATGCGCCTGACGAGGCTGCGCTCATGGCGTGTTCCGCTCTACCGAAGCGACCCGCTGCTTATCGCGATCACACTGCCTGCTGCCTGGACCGGCAGCCGCCACGGGAGTGTGCCCGCCGACAAAAAAAAGGAGTCCGCCTGTGGCTAAACGCTATGGCAAGGGGCTGATGGGATGGGCCGCCGCGCTCGTCATCCTGGCCCTGCTGATCCACTGGATCGGCATCGATACGATCGCGCACTACCGCGCCGATCTGTGGTTCTACCTGCAAGCGCACCTGATGCTGGTGGCGTGCTCGATGGTGGCGGCGCTGGCCGTGGGTATCCCCGCCGGCATTGCCTTGAGTCGACCGCACCGGGTCGACCGCGCCGAACGCTTCATGCAGATCTTCAACATTGGCAACACCGTTCCCCCCCTGGCCGTTCTGGCCATCGCCCTGAGCTTTCTGGGCATCGGCGCAGGCCCGGCAATCTTCGCGCTGTTCCTCGCCTCCCTGCTGCCCATCGTGCGCAACACCTACGAAGGCCTGAAAAACGTCCCCGCCTCGCTCAAGGAAGCCGCCACCGGCATCGGCATGACCCCGCGTCAGACGCTGTGGCGGGTCGAGCTGCCCAATGCGGTACCCATCATCGTCGGCGGCGTTCGAGTGGCACTGGCAATCAACGTGGGTACCGCGCCGCTGTCGTTCCTGATCGGCGCCAACAGCCTGGGCAGCCTGATCTTCCCCGGCATCGCCCTTAACAACCAGCCGCAACTGTTGCTGGGCGCCGCCACCACGGCCTTGCTCGCCCTGCTGCTCGATGCGCTGGTCAGCCAATGCAGTCGCCGCTGGCTCGAACGCGGCCTGGCCAACTAAGCGAAGGAACCCCCATGAAAAGAATCGCCTTGTTGCTGGGCGCGGCCCTGCTGTTCGCAGGATTCGCCCAGGCCGCCGACAAACCCATGATCCGCCTCGGCGCGCGGGTGTTCACCGAACAGACCGTGCTGGCCGAAATCACCGCGCAGTACCTGCGCAGCCACGGCTTCGACGTGCGCATCACCGGCGGCCTGGGCAGCACCCTGGCGCGCAGCGCGCAGGAAAGCGGCCAGCTGGACATGGTGTGGGAATACACCGGCGTGTCGCTGGTGTCCTACAACCATATCGACGAACGCATGGACAGCGCCGAGGCCACCTACGCCCGGGTCAAGCAGTTGGACGCGAAGAAGGGCCTGGTGTGGCTGGCACCCTCGAAGTTCAGCAACACCTATGCCCTGGCGCTGCCGCGCAACATCGCCGAGCAGTACCCGCAGGTCAACACCATCAGCCAGCTCAATCAGGTGCTGCGCGACGAGCCCGACCGCAGCCATGTACTGGCGCTGGACACCGAGTTCGCCAACCGCCCCGACGGCCTGGTGGGCCTGACCCAGACCTACGACCTGCAGTTCACCCGCCGCGACATCCGCCAGATGGACGCCGGGCTGGTGTACACCGCGCTGCGCAACGGCCAGGTGTTCAGCGGGCTGGTGTACACCACCGACGGGCGCCTGAGCGCCTTCGACCTCAAGCTGCTGGACGACGACCTGCATTACTTCCCCGACTACACCGCCGCCCCGGTGGTGCGCCAGGCCGTGCTCGACGCCCATCCGCAACTGGCCGGGCTGCTCAAGCCGCTGGCCGAGCAACTGGATGACGAGACCATGCGCCAGCTCAATGCCAAGGTGGACGTCGAGCACCAGAGCCCGAGCAAAGTCGCCGCCGCCTACCTGCGCCAGCATCCACCTGCCGAGGAGCAACCATGAGTCTGCTTGATACCTTCGCCCACCTGGACTGGGCCCAGGTGCTGCAACTGACCTGGGAGCACATCACCCTGGTCGGCATCGCGGTCACCCTGGCCATTCTGATCGGCGTACCGCTGGGCATCCTGATGACCCGCTTTCCGGTGCTTGCCGGGCCTCTGCAGGCCAGCGCCACGGTGCTGCTGACCGTGCCGTCGATCGCCCTGTTCGGCCTGCTGCTGCCGTTCTATTCCAAGTTCGGCCAGGGCCTGGGCCCGCTGCCGGCGATCACCGCGGTGTTTCTGTATTCACTGCTGCCGATTCTGCGCAACACCTACCTGGCGCTGACCAACGTCGAGCCCGGCATACGCGAAGCCGCCCGCGGCATCGGCATGACCTTCGGCCAGCGCCTGCGCATGGTCGAGCTGCCGATTGCGGTGCCGGTGATTCTGGCCGGTGTACGCACCGCCGTGGTGATGAACATCGGCGTGATGACCATTGCCGCGACCATCGGTGCCGGTGGCCTTGGCGTACTTATCCTGACCTCCATCAGCCGCAGCGACATGTCGATGCTGCTGGTCGGCGCCGTGCTGGTGAGCCTGCTGGCCATCTTCGCCGACCTGCTGCTGCAAGCCCTGCAACGCTCGCTGACTCCAAAAGGACTGCTCAAATGATCGAACTTCAGAACCTGTGCAAGACCTTCCACAGCAACGGCAAGGACGTAAAGGCCGTCGACTCGGTAAGCCTGACGGTCAACGAAGGCGAGATCTGCGTGTTCCTCGGCCCGTCCGGGTGCGGCAAGAGCACCACCCTCAAGATGATCAACCGCCTGATCGCGCCCACCTCGGGCAAGGTGCTGATCAATGGCGAAGACACCACCGACCTGGACGCGGTGACGCTGCGTCGCACCATCGGCTATGTGATCCAGCAGATCGGCCTGTTCCCCAACATGACCATCGAGGAGAACATAACCGTGGTGCCGCGCCTGCTCGGTTGGGACAAGCACAAGTGCCACGAGCGGGCCCGCGAGCTGATGAGCATGATCAAGCTCGAGCCAAAGCAGTACCTGCACCGCTACCCGCGTGAACTGTCCGGTGGCCAGCAGCAGCGTATCGGCGTGATCCGCGCGCTGGCGGCGGATGCGCCGCTGCTGCTGATGGACGAGCCGTTCGGTGCGGTCGACCCGATCAACCGCGAGATGATCCAGAACGAGTTCTTCGAGATGCAGCGTGCATTGAACAAGACCGTGATCATGGTCAGCCACGACATCGACGAGGCGATCAAGCTGGGCGACAAGATCGCCATCTTCCGCGCCGGCAAGCTGATCCAGATCGACCACCCCGACACCTTGCTGGCGCACCCGGCAGATGACTTCGTGAGCAACTTCGTGGGCCAGGACAGCACCCTCAAGCGCCTGCTGCTGGTGCGTGCCGAGGATGCGGCGGACAACGCGCCATCGGTGAGCCCCGAGACGTCGGTGGCCGATGCGCTGGAGCTGATGGACGAACATGACCGTCGCTACGTGGTGGTCACCGATGGCCAGAACAAGGCGATGGGCTATGTGCGCCGGCGCGACCTGCACCGTCAGCAGGGCACCTGCGCGGACTTCCTGCGCACGTTCAACGCCACCGCCGCGCATGACGAGCACCTGCGCATCCTGCTGTCGCGCATGTACGAGTTCAACCGTTCGTGGTTGCCGGTGCTGGACGCCGAGAACGTGTTCCTGGGCGAGGTCACCCAGGAATCGATTGCCGCGTACCTGAGTTCGGGGCGTTCGCGGGGCATGAAGACCAGCATCGTGTCGCCGGCTGAGGCGGTGGCCTGAATAGCTCCACCGCGATCTACTGCCGAACAGACAAGGCTGACAACGCCGGTCCGGCAGGCCATGGCCTGTGCGATCGGCGTAGCGAAGGCGTTGTCAGAACCCTACACTGGCCTGCACATAGAACGTGCGCGGCTCGCCCAGGTAGATCCCCGAATTGTTGTCGCTGGAACGGGTGAAGAACTGCTTGTCGAAGATGTTCTTCACCCCCGCCGCCAGCTTCAGGTTCGACAGCTGCGCACCAAAGTCATACCCGCCCCGCGCACTCCAGGTCACATACCCCGGAATGTCGCCATACTGCCCATCAGCCGTCGGTTCGGTGATGTAGTCGCCGGTGAAGGCACCTTTGCTGGTCATGCCGGTACCCGGAGCACGCTGTTTGGATTGCGCATAGGCGTCCACATTCCAGGTCCAGCGGTCCACCTGGTAACGCAGCCCGGCATTGGCGATCTGGCGTGAGTAGAACGGCAGGTCGCGCCCTTCGAAGCCCGGGATCGCCCCTTCATAGGTGGCGCGGGTGTAGGTGAAGCCGGCGTTCGCACTCAAGCCCTGCAGACGCGGGTCCAGCCCTGCCAGGTCGTAGTGCATCGAGGCCTCGATGCCCTGGTGCTTGGTCGCACCCAGGTTGGTCCAGCCCACGTCGTTGCTGATGTACTGCAGCTCGTCATCGAAGTCGATGTAGAACGCGGTCAGCTCGCCGCCCCAGTTGCCGTTGTCATAGCGCGTGCCGATCTCGTAGGTCTTGGCCTTCTCGGCCTGCAGGCCGTTGGCGGTCTGGTCGCCCTGCCCGCCCTGGCCCAGCTGGAAGTACTGCAGGCTGCCGAACGAGGTCTCGTAGTTGGCGAACAGCTTCCACGCATCGGACAGGTGATACATCACGCTCAATGCCGGCAGCGGTTCGTTGCTGGTCACGCTGCGGCTCTTGGCCACCACCGGCTTGTTGCCCAGGCCCATGACCGGGCGATCGTTCCAGTCGGTGTTGATGTGCTCGAAACGCACGCCGGGGGTGATGGTCCAGTTGCCCACGTCGATCTTGTTGTCGATGTAGTAGGCGCTGGCCTCGGTGCCGCCGGTACGGTCCTGGTACACGTGGCCGTCGGATTCCGGGGTTACGGTGGGCACGTTGTCGATCAGCGCCAGGCGCGTGGCCTGCTCGTGCATGGCTTCCTTGAGGTAGCGATAACCGACGCTGACCTCCTGGGTGGCCGGGCCGGTGACGAACACCCGCGACAGGCGCGGCTCGACGGCAAAGGTGTGGTAGCTGCGCGGGTACGACGACAGCGTCTGCTGGTCGCGCGCGGCAATGCTGCTGCCACGGAAGCTGTCGGTGTAGTAGGTCTGCACCTCGAACTGGGTCACGTCGTCGATCTGGCGCAGGTACTTGAGCGAGACATCCTTGCGCCGACCGGTGAAGTTGTCGTGGTCGCGGTCGGACTGGTAGGGGTTCTTGTCGAACTGGGCCTGGGTCAGGCCGCCGGGCATGTCGGCCTTGCCATCGTAGTAATGGAAGTTCAGCGACAGCTCGTCACGGTCGGTCAGCGCCCAGTGGGTCTTGAACAGCACGTCGTCGATGTCGTTGCTGTTGTTGCTGCTGCGGTAGCCATTGCCCTTGACCCCGGAGTACAGCAACGCCGCACCCAGGCCATTGTCGGCGGTGCCGCCAAGGAAGGCCGACTCGATGTGCTTCCAGCCGCCATGACGCGAGGTCTGGATCGTGGTGCCCAGCTCGCCGGTGGCCTTCTCGGGGATGGCTCGGGTGACGAAGTTGATCACCCCGCCGACGTTCTGCGGCCCATAGCGCACCGAGCCTGCGCCGCGCACCACGTCGATGCTGTCCAGGTTGCCCGAGGAAATCGGCGCCATCGACAACTGCGGCTGCCCATACGGGGCAAATGCGGCGGGAATGCCGTCGATCAGCACCGTGGAACGCGGCGACAGGCGCGAGGTAAGCCCGCGCACGCCTACGTTCAGCGCGATGTCGCTGCCGCCGGTGCCGTTGGAGTCCTGCACCTGCACACCCGGCACCCCGCGCAGCACGTCGCGCACGCTCAGCGCGCCCTGCTCGACCATGGCTTCACGGCGTACCACGGTGCGCGCACCGGGGTGGTTCTGCACCACGCTTTCCTGGGCGTCGCCCAGCCAGTCGCCGACCATGCTGATGTCGGTAGGCGCCAGCTCCAGGGTGCCGGGCGCCGTGCTCACTGGCTGCGCCGCGTGCAGCACCACGGTGCCCTGGGAAATCTCGTAGGTCAGCCCGCTGCCCTGCAGCAGGGCCTGCAGTGCCTGTTCGGGGGCCAGGTTGCCGGACACCGCCGGGGCCTGCTTGCCGGCCACCAGGTCGGGGCTGAAGAACAGTTGCAGCGATGTCTGCCGGCCCAGCTGGCCCAGCGCCGCGGCCAGCGGCTGGGCCTGGATCTGGATGCTGGTGGGTGCCGAATCGGCGTAGCTGTTGGCGATGCCGCCGCTGACGGCCAATGCCAGTGCCAGCGGCAGCCAGCGTTTGGAAACCTTGTTGTTGTTCACGTCGTCGAGAAGTCCTGAGGGTCAGAAAATCGGCCACCGCCTGCGAATGAAAATGCTTGGCAGTTGCAGTTGGGCAGGAAGACGAACAACGGGAAAAAAACCTGAATCTATTTTGCGATTATTTCTTGCGAGCCATCGGCATGGGCCTTGATGGCCACCGGCAGGATGCTGGGCAAGGCGCGCAGCAGGGCGTCGGTGTCATCGGTGCTGAAGCTGCTGCTGAGGCGCAGCGCCGCCGTTTTGCCGGGAGCCACGCGCAGCGGGTGTTCGCGGTAGCGCGACACCTCGCGCACCACCTCGCCCAGCGGCACATCGTTGAACACCAGTTTGCCGCCGCGCCAGGCGGTCAACGCGGCGGCGTCCACCGTATAGGGCGCTGCCACCGCGCCATGGGCATCGATGTGCGAACCGAGGCCGGCGCTCAGCAGCGCCTGCCCCTGGCCGTCGCCCTGCACGCGCACCGAACCCTGCTCGACCGCCACACGGGTCTGCTCGCTGTCGCGGCGCACATCGAAGCGCGTACCGGTGACCGTGACCTTGCCATGGCCGGTGCTGACCACGAAGGGACGGGCCGTATCATGGGCAACGCTGAACATCACCTCGCCCTGCTCCAGGCGAATGTCCCGCTGCCCGGCACTGAAACTCACCTGCACCCGCGTGCGGCCGTTGAGCTCCAGGCGCGAGCCATCGGGCAGGTCGAGCTGGCGACGCTCGCCCAGGCCGGTCTGCATCTGGCCCTGGTAATTGAGCTGGTGCTGCTGCCAGCCGAACCAGCCAAGCCCTGCCGCGACCGCCACCACACTGGCTGCCAGGGCCTGGCGCAACAGGCGTCGACGCGGCAGCTGGCGCACCGGATCGGGCGCGCACAAGGCCTGCAGGCGCTCGCGCGGCAGCAGGTCGGCCGCGCCCCACAGGCGCCCGAGCAGGTCGTACTCATATTTATGCTGGGGGTGCTGCGCCAGCCAGGCATGCAGTTGCGCCTGCTGCTGGGGCGTCAGGGGCGCATCGCGGCCACGGGCGAACCATTCGGCGGCCTGGTCGCGCACGGCGTCATCGCCGCAGGGGCATGTGCCCTGATTCATGAAAACATTTGCCTGACTCATCTCGTTGACACATCCAGGTGCTCACGCAGATGCCGGAGCGTGCGGATCATATACTTTTCGACCATGTTCTTGGTCAAGCCCATGCGCTCGGCGATCTCGGCCTGGGTCAGGCCTTCGAGCTTCTGCCAGATGAACACCTTGCGGCAGTTGAGCGGCAGCTCGGCCAGGGCGCGCTCCACGCTGTCGGCCAGCTCCAGTGCATGCACATAGGCCTCGGGGTCATCGCCCGGGGTGGGCGACAGGTCCAGCCCTTCCTGCTCCAGGGCCTGGCGCCGGTCTTCGCGCCGGTAGCCGTCCACGGCAATGTTGCGTGCCGTCTGGTGCAGATAGGCGCGCGGCTGCTCGACTGGCAGGGCGGGGTTTTCCAGCACCCGCACAAAGGCATCGTGCGCGAGGTCCTCGGCCTGCTGACGACTGCGCAGCTTGCGGGTCCAGGTGCCGATCAGCTCATGGTAGTGGTCGAGGAAGCCTTTGTGTCGAGACACGGTGCGGGGGTCGTCGCTAGGCGGGAGGGAGGTTGCGAATAGTAATGTTTCTTATTAAACCCGGCAATCACCGCCGGGCGATTGCCCTGCAACAGCGCCCATGCGAGCGGCTAAAAATATGCACACACGCCCCGCTGCGAACGGTGCCCGTGCCCTGCCCGTTCAAGCTGTTTGCGTGCGCTTGCCCAACCTTTTGGGGCCATCGTCGCCGAAGTTGACGCCATCGTTGTTTTAGCTGAGTTGGCCTGCAAAAGCTGCGAACGTGCGGGTATTTTTAACGCTTCGCAAAACTTCGGGAACATCTGCCTGTCATCCGGGTCGGTTAAAACGAGGGGTGTCTGCAACGTGCGTCAGCGTAGCGAAAAAACGCGAGATTTTTTGTTGATCTTGAATCCTTCAGGTCCTAAAGTTCGCGCCGAGCGTCCATGCTGGAAACGATCCATCCGGCTCAAGTACTGACGACGAGACAGCAAGGTCACCCGCTGCGCAGCTTCTGCGACCCGGTTGACCTTTTTGCTTTCGGCGACATGCCTTGGGAAGTAGGCGAACCAAAGTGGGGATACGGAGGGCGCTCAGTTGCAGCCACTTATTCATTCAGTTTGCCCATGGAGTCCCCCAGCATGTCGATCCAGGTCGAAGACTACTTCGCACGCGATACCTTCAACAAAATGAAGGCGTTCGCCGACAAGCAAGAAACCCCGTTCGTGCTCATCGACACGGCCATGATCAGCAAGGCCTATGACGACCTGCGCGCCGGTTTCGAATTCGCCAAGGTGTACTACGCGGTCAAGGCCAACCCTGCGGTCGAAATCATCGACCTGCTCAAGGACAAGGGCTCGAACTTCGACATCGCCTCGATCTACGAGCTGGACAAGGTGATGGCCCGCGGCATCGGCCCGGAGCGCATCAGCTACGGCAACACCATCAAGAAATCCAAGGACATCCGCTACTTCTACGAGAAGGGCGTGCGCCTGTACGCCACCGACTCCGAAGCCGACCTGCGCAATATCGCCAAGGCCGCACCGGGCTCGAAAGTGTATGTACGCATCCTTACCGAAGGCTCCACCACCGCCGACTGGCCGCTGTCGCGCAAGTTCGGCTGCCAGACCGACATGGCCATGGACCTGCTGATCCTGGCCCGCGACCTGGGCCTGGTGCCTTACGGCATTTCCTTCCACGTGGGTTCGCAGCAGCGCGACATCAGCGTGTGGGATGCGGCCATCGCCAAGGTCAAGGTGATCTTCGAGCGCCTGAAGGAAGAAGACGGCATCGTGCTCAAGCTGATCAACATGGGTGGCGGCTTTCCGGCCAACTACATCACCCGTACCAACAGCCTGGAAACCTACGCCGAAGAGATCATTCGCTTTCTCAAGGAAGACTTCGGCGACGACCTGCCGGAAATCATCCTGGAGCCTGGCCGCTCGCTGATTGCCAACGCCGGCATCCTGGTCAGCGAAGTGGTGCTGGTGGCGCGCAAGTCGCGTACCGCCGTGGAGCGCTGGGTATACACCGACGTGGGCAAGTTCTCCGGCCTGATCGAAACCATGGACGAGTCGATCAAGTTCCCGATCTGGACCGAGAAGAAAGGCGAGATGGAAGAGGTGGTGATCGCCGGCCCGACCTGCGACAGCGCCGACATCATGTACGAACACTACAAGTACGGCCTGCCGCTGAACCTGGCCATCGGTGACCGCCTGTACTGGCTGTCGACCGGCGCCTACACCACCAGCTACAGCGCGGTGGAGTTCAACGGCTTCCCGCCGCTGAAGGCGTACTACCTGTAACCACGGGTCAGCTGCACACGAAAGGCGACGGTTGCTACCGTCGCCTTTTTTCATGGGCCCGCGCGGTCAGCTCAGCACACGCAGTACATGTGCCTCGAACTCGAGGTTCTCCCCGCTGATCACATTCAGGTAATCCATGCCGTCGGAGTGACGGTAGTTGCCGATGCTGCACTCGTAGGTGTCATAGAGCTTCAGTCGCAGCACGTCATGGTCGCCCCACTCCCCCAAGGGCTTGACCAGCCAGGGCTCGCTGGTACCCCCCGGGAACAGGCCCACATAGTGATTGAAGTTCTTGCCCACCGCCGCGCCCCGATAGAACCCGGTATCCGAAGAGCTGGAGATGTTGTAGGTAATGCGCCGGTCGGTGTGGGAGACGTAGTCGAAACGAAAATTGACCGGCTTGATGAGCCGGGTGTCGGTCATCACCTGCAACCAGCCATCGTTGTCGATGCCGCCTTCGACCAGGCTGATACCGATACGGCCCTTGTGGCCCGGCGTCACCGAGTAGAGGCTGGCGATGAACGAGAAATTCCAGGTGTCACTCATGGGGACCCCCTGCGCAGGCAAGGCCCGGGTGACTGGCAAGACGGTGGTTGCTGTTCATGGTCGATCTTCCTTGAGAAGCATGGGAGTGATCGAGCATAGAAAGGCGGCAGGCTAAACCCGAGAGTGAAGGCTTTCCGTGGCCTGCCGCGACACCTGCTCCAGACGCTGCCGATAGGCCCCCGCCATCGCCTGGATCTGCGGCTGCTCGGCCTGCTCCAGGCTGGCCACTGCAGCACGCAGGAAGTTGCCGTTACCCTGCTCCAGGGCCTTTTGCAGCCACACCAGCGACTGCTCCATGTGGCCTTGCTCGGCGAGGATCGCCGCATGGCTGAACTGCCCGCGAAAATCGCCGGCCTCGGCAGAAAGACGGTACCAGTGCATGGCGGCGTGCCGGTCGGCCGCGCAGGCCAGCCCCTGTTCCAGGTAACGTCCCAGCAGGTTCATCGACTTGGCGTGGCCGGCGTGGGCGGCCTGCTGATACAGGTGCAGGGCCGCAGCATGGTCCTGGCCCACCCCCCGCCCCGTGGCCAGCAGGTTGGCCAGGTTGTACTGCCCCCAGTCCAGCCCTGCGGCAGCGGCCGCACGGTAGTGACCGGCCGCCGCCGCCAGGTCGGCCTGCCCTCCCCACCCATGCTCCAGGCAGCGCCCGAGCATGTTGTGCCCCATCGCACTGCCCTGGCGGGCGGCAATGCCGAACCAGGTCCGCGCCAGTGCCGGGTCCTGCTCGATGCCACGCCCGTCGAGCAGGATCTGCCCCAGCAGCAGCTGGGCCTCGACAACGTTCTGCGCGGCAGCCGCCAGCAGGGCCTGGGCCGCTTTGCCCGGACTGTGTTCGATGAGTTGATGCAACTGGTCGATATCGACCTGTTCTTCGCGACGCAGGCTGAAGGTCACGGCTCAGACCTCTGCCCAGCGGCGCAGCAGGTTGTGGTAGGTGCCGGTGAGCTGAATCAGCGACGGGTGGTCGGGCACATCCACCGTGAGCTGCTGGATGGCGTTGTCCATCTCGAACAGCAAGGCCCGCTGGCTGTCCTCGCGCACCATGCTCTGGGTCCAGAAAAACGCCGCATAGCGCGCCCCGCGGGTTACCGGGTTGACCTTGTGCAGGCTGGTGCCTGGGTACAGCACCATGTCGCCTGCCGCCAGCTTGACCTGCTGCAGGCCATAGGTGTCCTGGATCTCCAGCTCGCCACCGTCGTATTCGTCGGGGTCGCTGAAGAACAGCGTCGACGACAGGTCGGTACGTACCCGCTCATGGCTGCCACGCGGCTGGCGGATGGCGTTGTCGATGTGAAAGCCGAAGCTGCCCCCTTCGCGGTAGCAGTTGACCAAAGGTGGGAACACCTTGAACGGCAGCGCCGCCGACATGAACCGCGGGTTGCTCCACAGGCGCTCGATCATCGCGCTGCCGATTTCCTTGGCCAGCGGGTGCGCCTCGGGCAGCTGCAGGTTGTGCTTGGCCTTGGCCGACTGGTAGCCCGCGGTGATCTTGCCGTCGGCCCAATTGGCCTGCTCCAGCGCCTGGCGAATACGCTGCACTTCTTCGCGGGTGAACAGGCCGGGAATGTGTAAAAGCATGGCGCAGGCACCAGGGGTCGGCTAAAGGGCGTCAATGGTATTGATTCTTATTGAACCAGTACAAGCCCCTTGCGAGGGGCGGGACGTTTCAGCAGGCATAAACCGCCACACAAAGGTGTAAAGAATGTAAATTCAGTACGAATAGCAATTGATCTCAATTGTTACTCATATTTGTTTACATTATATTTCGGCGCCTTCACACCTTGGGGACCTTCCGATGTCGCGCCATTACGTGCCTACCGCTGTCAGTTCACCACGCCTGCTTGCTTCTGCCATCGGGGTCGCGTTGAGCGCCACGTCCGCCGGCCACCTGGCCTATGCGGCCGACGCAGCCCCGGCCACAAGCGGCTCGATCGCGCTGGATGCCACCAGCATCAATGGCCAGGCCGATACCGCCAGCACCGACTACAAGGTCGAGAAGTCCTCATCGCAGAAGTACACGGCGCCGCTGGTGGACATCCCGCGCAGCGTGACCGTGGTGCCGCAACAGGTCATCAAGGACACCAACGCCCTGACCCTGCAGGATGCCCTGCGTACCGTGCCGGGCATCACCATGGGCGCCGGCGAAGGCGGCAACCCGTCGGGTGATCGCCCGTTCATTCGCGGCTTCGACTCGCAAGGCTCGATGTACCTGGACGGCGTGCGTGACGTGGGCTCGCAGACCCGCGAGATCTTCGCCATCGAATCGGTTGAAGTGGCCAAGGGCCCCAACTCGACCATCGGCGGGCGCGGTGCAGCCGGTGGCACCATCAACCTGGTGACCAAGAAGGCCCACCTGGGCAACAGCACCGACGGTGCCTTCACCTGGGGCTCGGACCAGACCAAGCGCTACACCTTCGATGGCAACTACCAGTTCCTCGACACCGCAGCGTTTCGCCTGAACCTGATGAGCCACGAAAGCAACGTGGCCGGTCGCGACGAGGTCAACTACGACCGCTGGGGCGTGGCCCCGTCCCTGGTATTCGGCCTGGGTACCCCGACCCGCGTGAGCCTGGACTACTACCACGTGGAGAGCGACGACCTGCCGGACTCGGGCATCCCCTACGGCCTGCGCTCGGGCAGCACCGCCGGGCGCACCTCGGCCAACCCGGACAAGCCTGACGATGGCGGCCGCAGCAGCAACTACTACGGCCTGGTCGATCGCGACTTCTACAAGACCCGTGCCGATATCGCGACCATCGCCGTCGAGCACGACCTGAACGATGCGCTGACCCTCAAGAACACCCTGCGCCACGGCAACACCCTGCAAGACTTCATCTACAGCCAGCCCGACGACAGCAAGGGCAACATCCTCAACGGTGAAGTCTGGCGCCGCCCGAACAACCGCGTGGCCAACACCCGCACCACCACCAACCAGACCGACCTGTTCGGCGAGGTGTACATCGGCGGGTTCAAGAACACCTTCTCCACCGGTATCGAGCTGAGCCGCGAGGCCTCCACCAAGGAAGGCTACGACATCACCGGCTTCCGTTCCGGCAACTGCTCTTCGGCCACCGGCCAGATCCCGGGTGTGTGCACCTCGTTCCCCAATCCCAACCCGAACGAGGCCTGGGGCGGCGACGTGACCCGTACCGATGCCGGCGCCGACACCACCAGCAGCACCCGCGCCATCTACCTGACCGATACCCTGGAGCTGAACCCGGCCTGGCTGCTGACCATGGGCCTGCGCTACGACCACTTCGACACCAAGGCCAAGACCAAGGTGGCGGGCGGTGCGACCAGCTTCAAGACCGAAGACACCAGCGAGTTCGTGACCGGCCAGCTGGGCCTGACCTGGAAGCCGACCGACAACGGCAGCGTGTACATCTCGTATGCGACCTCGGCCACCCCGGCCGGCGCTTCGCTGGGTGAAGGCAGCGACGGCAACCCGCTGCTGACGCCGACCACCACCAGCGACCTGAAGGCCGAAGAGACCACCAACTACGAAATCGGCACCAAGTGGGACCTTCTCGATCAGCGTCTGAACCTGACCGCCGCGATCTTCCGCACCGAGAAGGAAAACGCCCGCGTACTGGTCGATGCCAACACCTACCAGAACGCCGGCAAGAGCCGCGTCGATGGCCTGGAGCTGACCGCCACCGGCAAGCTGACCAATGACTGGCAGGTGTTCGCCGGCTACACCTACATGGACGCCAAGCTGGTCGACGGTGGCGCGCAGTCGGTCGGCGGTGTGCTGGTGGACGGCTACAACGACGGCAACCAGATGCCCAACACGCCGAACAACAGCCTGACCCTGTGGACCACCTACAACGTCACGCCAAAACTCACCCTCGGCGGTGGTGCCTTCTACGTCGACGACGTGTTCGGCAACGTGACCAACAGCGTGATGGTCGATTCGTACTGGCGCTACGACGCCATGGCCAGCTACAAGCTGACCAAGAATGTCGACCTGCAGCTGAACGTGCAGAACCTCACCAACGAGGTCTACTACGACAAGGCCTACGCGGCGCACTACGCCAACCAGGCGGCCGGTCGCACGGCGCTGCTGACCACCAGCTTCCACTTCTGACGGCAGCTGGCAGGCCCGGCCCCGTTCACTTCGGTGATCGGGGCCTTTGTGTATCAAGGCATAATGCGCGGCGCATTCACGCAACCCGCAACACAAGGTGGTCGATGTGGTGAAGAAAAGCCTGTTTCAACTGCACTGGTTCTTCGGCATCACCGCCGGGCTGGTGCTGGCGCTGATGGGAGTGACCGGGGCAACCTGGTCGTTCCAGGACGAATTGCTGCGCCTGTTCAACCCACAGGTGCTCAAGGTGCAGGTGCGCGACGAAGGCGTGCTGCCGCCGGCCGAACTGGTGCGCCGCGTCGAGGCCGAACAGGGCGACAAGGTGTCGATGCTGTGGGTGAACGTGCGCAGCGACGAAGCTGCGCGCATCTTCTTCACCCCACCGCCGGGCGAGCGCCGCGGCACCCTGCGCTATGCCGACCCCTACACCGGCAAGCTGCAGCCCCCGGTCAGTGGCCAGGGGTTCTTCGACCTGATGCTGCAGTTGCACCGCTTCCTCGCCATGGGCGACACCGGCCGGCAGATCACCGGCGCCTGTACCCTGATGCTGATCTTCTTCTGCCTGTCGGGGCTGTACCTGCGCTGGCCGCGTCAGGCGCTGAACTGGCGAACCTGGCTGACCCTGGACTGGGCGAAGAAAGGTCGTGCCTTCAACTGGGACCTGCACGCGGTGGCCGGTACCTGGTGCCTGCTGTTCTACCTGCTGTTTGCCCTGACCGGGTTGTTCTGGTCCTACGAGTGGTACCGCGAGGGGCTGAACCGGTTGCTGGGCGATGCACCGGCCGCTGGCGAACAGCGCAAGCGCGGCGAAGGCCGTGGCCGCCCGCCCGCACCCGGCAAGGATGCGGCGCCGCTGGTGGTGGACTACGACGCCATCTGGACCAGCCTGCAGGCAGCGGCCGGCCCAGGCCTTCGCACCTACAACCTGCGCCTGCCACCGGCCGGCGGCCAGCCCGCCACCCTGTTCTACCTGCTCGACAACGCCGAGCACGAGCGCGCGCTCAACACCCTGAGCGTGGAGCCGGCCACCGGCGTGGTACGCCAGCACGATCGCTACACCGACAAGTCGTTCAAGGCTCAGTTGCTGGCCAGCGTGTATGCCCTGCATGTGGGCAGCTACTTCGGGCTCACCGGGCGCATCCTGGTGACCCTCGCCAGCCTGAGCATGCCGCTGTTCTTCATCACCGGCTGGCTGCTGTACCTGGACCGCAGGCGCAAGAAGCGCCAGGTACGCGAGGCGCGCAAGGGCCTGAACCCGGCCGGCGACACAGGCAACGGATGGCTGGTGGGGTTTGCCAGCCAGAGCGGCTTCGCCGAACAACTGGCCTGGCAGAGCGCCGGACAACTGCAGGCGGCGGGCCTGGCGGTGCGCGTGCAGCCCCTGGCGACGCTGACCGAAACCGATCTGCAGCAGGCGCAACGCGCGCTGTTCGTGGTCAGCACCTTTGGCGACGGCGAGGCGCCGGACAGCGCCCGCGGCTTCGAGCGCAAGGTGCTTGGCCAGCCGTGGACGCTGGGTAACCTGAACTACGCCCTGCTCGCACTGGGAGACCGCCAGTACCCGCATTTCTGCGGGTTTGCGCGCAGCTTGCAGCACTGGCTGGAGGCTCGCGGTGCCACCGCCAGTTTCTCTGCCGTGGAAGTCGACAGTGCAGATCCTGCTGCCTTGCAGCAATGGCAGCAGCAGTTGGCGGCATTGACCGGCGCAGCGCCGCTGTCTGCCTGGCAGCCGCCGCAGTTCAGCGCCTGGACCTTGACCCGGCGCGAGCTGCTCAACCCCGGCAGCCAGGGCGCACCGGTGTACCTGCTCGGCCTGCAACCGTCGCAGCCAGAGCGCTGGGATGCCGGGGACCTGGTCGATGTACTGCCGCGCAATGCCGGTTCGACGGTCAAGGCGTTGCTCGACGGGCTTGGTCTTGAGCCTCACACGCCTGTGCGAGTGGACGGCCTGGAGGAGCGCCTGGACCATGCACTGGGCGGGCGGCTGTTGCCGGCCAGCCGCGGCCACCTGATCGGCCTGCACGCGCAGGCGCTGGTGGATGCGTTGATCCCGGTGGCAGCGCGCGAATACTCCATCGCCTCGATTGCCAGTGACGGTGTGCTGGAGCTGATCGTGCGCCAGGAGCGTCATCCGGACGGCACGCTGGGCCTGGGCTCGGGCTGGTTGACCGAACACCTGGCGCTGGGCGCGAGCGTGAGCGTGCGGTTGCGCCGCAACAGCGGTTTCCATCTGCCGACGGCTCCGGCACCGATGATCCTGATCGGCAACGGTACCGGGCTGGCCGGGTTGCGCAGCCTGCTGAGGGCGCGAATCGTGGACGGCGAGCAACGCAACTGGCTGCTGTTTGGCGAACGTAACCGGGCGCATGACTTCCTGTGCGAGGAGGAACTGCAGGGCTGGCTGGCGAGTGGTGAACTGGCGCGGCTGGACCTGGCGTTCTCGCGGGACCAGGCGCAGAAGGTGTATGTGCAGGATCGGCTGCGCGAACAGGCTGATGAGCTGCGTCGATGGCTGGCGGAGGGAGCGTCGATCTATATCTGTGGCAGCCTTGAAGGCATGGCGGCGGGTGTGGATGCGGTGCTGGCCGAGGTGCTGGGGGCTGAAGAGCTTGAGCAGTTGATCGAGCTGGGGCGGTACCGGCGGGATGTGTATTGAGCGTCACTCTTCGCTGGCAAGGCCGGCGCCTACGGGGCTGGTGACTGTCGATGTTGGTGGCGCCCAGCACCACGGATGCATCGGCGGCAGGCAGTTTTTCCAGCACCCAAACCCGTGAGCACATCCTGCTGTCCCGTCAGGTTGGCGTTCCGTACATCGTGGTCTTCCTGAACAAGGCTGACCTGGTAGACGACGCTGAGCTGCTGGAGCTGGTCGAGATGGAAGTTCGCGACCTGCTGTCCACCTATGATTTCCCAGGCGACGATACCCCGATCATCATTGGTTCGGCTCGTATGGCGCTGGAAGGCAAAGACGATAACGAAATGGGCACCACCGCTGTCAAGCGTCTGGTCGAAACCCTGGATAGCTACATTCCAGAGCCTGAGCGCGCTATCGACAAGCCGTTCCTGATGCCAATCGAAGACGTATTCTCGATCTCGGGTCGTGGTACCGTTGTTACCGGTCGTATCGAGCGTGGCATCGTCCGCGTTCAAGACGCCCTGGAAATCGTTGGTCTGCGTGACACCACCACCACCACCTGCACCGGTGTTGAGATGTTCCGCAAGCTGCTGGACGAAGGTCGTGCTGGCGAGAACTGCGGCGTGCTGCTGCGCGGCACCAAGCGTGACGACGTTGAGCGTGGCCAGGTTCTGGTCAAGCCGGGTTCGGTCAAACCGCACACCAAGTTCACCGCAGAAGTCTATGTTCTGAGCAAGGAAGAAGGCGGCCGTCACACTCCGTTCTTCAAAGGCTACCGTCCACAGTTCTACTTCCGTACTACTGACGTGACTGGTAACTGCGAGCTGCCAGAAGGCGTTGAAATGGTAATGCCAGGTGACAACATCCAGATGACTGTCACTCTGATCAAGACCATCGCGATGGAAGACGGTCTGCGCTTCGCTATCCGTGAAGGCGGTCGTACCGTCGGCGCCGGCGTCGTAGCCAAAATCATCGAGTAATCGTTGATCGTTTAGAAAGGCCCCCGCTTTTGCGGGGGCTTTTTTATTGGGTTGACACTCAGTGGGGGTGTCTATAGAATCACGCCTCCTTTTAACGGGCGTAGTGCGCCCGGTGGGAATAGCAGCCTGGAGTCTGAAATCCAATGCAAAATCAGCAAATCCGTATCAGGTTGAAGGCTTTTGACCATCGCCTGATCGACCAATCCACCCAGGAAATCGTGGAAACCGCGAAACGTACTGGTGCTCAAGTGCGTGGTCCAATTCCACTGCCTACCCGTAAAGAGCGGTTCACCGTTCTGGTCTCCCCGCACGTCAACAAAGACGCGCGTGACCAGTACGAGATCCGTACTCATAAGCGCGTACTGGACATCGTCCAGCCAACGGATAAAACCGTTGATGCTCTTATGAAGCTCGATCTTGCGGCAGGCGTGGAAGTGCAGATCAGCCTCGGCTAAGACTCGGGTCTTAGTCGTGTAACGCTCTGAAATGGGCGGCCATAGCGGGTGAAAGCCCCGTACACTCATGAGGTTTACAACATGACTATTGGTGTAGTCGGTCGTAAATGCGGTATGACCCGTATTTTCACCGAAGAAGGTGTCTCCATTCCGGTCACGGTCATTGAGATCGAGCCGAATCGCGTCACCCAGTTCAAAACCGAAGAAACTGATGGCTATCGCGCAGTGCAAGTCACTGTTGGCGAGCGTCGCGCTTCGCGTGTGACTGCTGCTCAAGCAGGTCACTTCGCTAAAGCGAACGTTGCCGCTGGTCGCGGTGTCTGGGAATTCCGTCTTGAAGAAGGCGAGTACCAGGCTGGCGACTTGATCAATGCAGAAATCTTCGCTGCTGGCCAAATGGTAGACGTTACCGGTCAGTCGAAAGGTAAAGGCTTTGCCGGTACCATCAAGCGTTGGAATTTCCGCGGTCAAGACAATACCCACGGTAACTCCGTTTCCCACCGCGTCCCGGGCTCTATCGGCCAGTGCCAGACTCCTGGTCGTGTATTCAAGGGCAAAAAAATGTCCGGTCACATGGGCGCCGAGCGCGTGACCGTTCAGTCCCTCGAAGTAGTGCGCGTCGACGCTGAACGCAATCTGTTGCTGGTCAAGGGTGCCGTTCCTGGCGCTACTGGCGGCAATCTGGTTGTGCGTCCGGCTGCCAAGGCTCGCGGTTAAGGGGAAGCTGACATGCAACTAAATGTAAATGACGCTCAAGCGATCGAAGTTTCCGAACTGACTTTCGGCGGCGAATTCAACGAGACGCTGGTACACCAAGCAGTCGTGGCCTACATGGCCGGCGGCCGTCAGGGCACCAAGCAGCAGAAAACCCGTTCCGACGTTGCTGGTGGCGGCAAGCGCCCATGGCGTCAGAAAGGCACTGGCCGCGCTCGTGCCGGTACTATCCGTAGCCCAATCTGGCGTGGCGGCGGTACCACTTTCGCAGCTCGTCCTCAAGACCACTCGCAGAAGCTCAACAAGAAGATGTACCGCGCAGCAATGCGTTCCATCCTCGCCGAGCTGGTGCGTACCGACCGTCTGGTCGTGGTTCAGGACTTCGCTGTTGAAGCACCGAAAACCAAAGACCTGCTGAACAAACTGAACGGCATGGGTCTGAGCGACGTACTGATCGTTTCTGATGCTGTTGATCAGAATCTGTACCTGGCTGCTCGCAACCTGCCGCACGTCGACGTACGTGACGTACAGGGTTCCGATCCGGTCAGTCTGATCGCATACGACAAGGTGTTGATCACCGTGTCGGCCGTGAAGAAATTCGAGGAGCTGCTGGGATGAACCAGGAACGCGTATTTAAAGTTCTACTTGGCCCGCACGTTTCCGAGAAGGCCACGGTTCTGGCTGACAAGAAAGGCCAGTTCGTTTTCAAGGTTGCTACCGACGCAACCAAGCTGGAAATCAAGAAGGCCGTCGAAAGCCTGTTCAGCGTGAAAGTGGAAAGCGTGACTACCCTGAACGTTCTGGGTAAGACCAAGCGTACCGCTCGCGGTCTGGGCAAGCGTAATGACTGGAAGAAGGCGATCATCTCCCTTCAACCCGGCCAAGATCTCGATTTCAGCAGCAGTGCTGAGTAAGGAAGGGGTGCATCATGGCAATCGTTAAATGCAAACCGACTTCCCCTGGCCGCCGTTTCGTGGTCAAGGTGGTCAACAAGGAGCTGCATAAAGGCGCTCCTCACGCACCGCTGCTCGAGAAGAAATCGAAGTCTGGTGGTCGTAACAACAATGGCCGCATCACTACGCGTCACGTAGGTGGTGGTCATAAGCAGCATTACCGTATGGTCGACTTCCGTCGCAACGACAAGGACGGCATCGTCGCCACTGTCGAGCGTATCGAATACGACCCGAACCGTACTGCTCACATCGCACTGCTCTGCTACGCAGACGGCGAGCGCCGCTACATCATCGCCCCTAAAGGCGTGAGTGCTGGCGACCAGCTGATCGCAGGTGCTCTGGCTCCAATCAAGCCAGGCAACTCCCTGCAACTGCGCAACATTCCAGTGGGTAGCACCATTCACGGCATCGAACTGAAGCCGGGCAAAGGTGCACAGATCGCTCGTTCCGCTGGTGCTTCGGCTCAGCTGATCGCTCGCGAAGGTGTCTATGTGACCCTGCGTCTGCGCTCTGGTGAAATGCGTAAAGTCCTGGCTGAGTGCCGTGCGACCCTGGGCGAAGTCTCGAACTCCGAGCACAGCCTGCGTTCGCTGGGTAAAGCTGGTGCCAAACGCTGGCGTGGCGTTCGCCCAACCGTTCGTGGTGTTGCCATGAACCCGGTTGACCACCCACATGGTGGTGGTGAAGGTCGTACCTCCGGTGGTCGTCATCCGGTATCGCCATGGGGCTTCCCGACTAAGGGCGCGAAGACTCGTGGTAATAAGCGTACCGACAAAATGATCGTCCGTCGTCGCAAGTAAATAGAGGGATACGACAGTGCCACGTTCTCTGAAAAAAGGTCCTTTTATCGATCTTCACCTACTGAAGAAGATCGAAGTGGCGGCGGAAAAGAACGATCGCAAACCAGTTAAGACCTGGTCGCGCCGTTCGATGATCCTGCCACAAATGGTCGGTCTGACCATCGCGGTACACAACGGTCGCCAACACGTCCCAGTTCTCGTGAACGAAGACATGGTCGGCCATAAACTGGGCGAGTTCGCCGGTACCCGCACCTACCGCGGGCACGTGGCTGACAAGAAAGCCAAGCGTTAAGGGGTAAGGAAATGGAAGTAGCCGCTAAGTTGTCGGGCGCTCGCATCTCCGCCCAGAAAGCCCGCTTGGTCGCCGACCAGATCCGCGGGAAGAAGGTGGGCGAAGCGCTCAACCTGTTGGCCTTCAGCAGCAAAAAAGCCGCTGAAATCATGAAGAAAGTCCTCGAGTCGGCCGTAGCCAACGCCGAGCATAACGAAGGCGCAGACGTTGATGACCTGAAGGTCTCCACCGTTTTCGTCAACGAAGGGCGTTCGCTGAAGCGCATCATGCCGCGTGCCAAAGGCCGCGCTGATCGCATCGTCAAGCGGTCTTGCCATATCACTGTCAAGGTTGCGGACAAGTAACGGAGTCGATCAGATGGGTCAGAAAGTACATCCCACTGGCATTCGCCTGGGAATCGTCAAGGAGCACACCTCCGTCTGGTACGCAGACGGTCGGACTTATGCGGACTATTTGCTCGCAGATCTGAATGTGCGTGAGTACCTCCAAGACAAACTAAAAAGCGCGTCCGTTAGCCGTATCGATATCCATCGTCCGGCTCAAACTGCACGCATCACCATCCACACCGCTCGTCCAGGTATCGTTATCGGGAAGAAAGGTGAAGATGTTGAGAAACTGCGTCAGGACCTGACCAAGCAAATGGGTGTGCCTGTGCACATCAATATCGAAGAGATCCGCAAGCCGGAACTCGACGGTATGCTGGTAGCTCAGAGCGTAGCTCAGCAGCTGGAGCGTCGTGTGATGTTCCGTCGCGCCATGAAGCGCGCCGTACAGAACGCCATGCGTATTGGTGCCAAGGGCATCAAGATCCAGGTGAGCGGTCGTCTCGGCGGTGCTGAAATCGCACGTACTGAATGGTATCGCGAAGGTCGTGTGCCACTGCACACCCTGCGTGCCGACATCGACTATGCCACTTACGAAGCTCACACCACTTACGGTGTGATCGGTGTGAAGGTTTGGATTTTCAAAGGCGAAGTTATTGGTGGTCGCCAAGAAGAACTGAAACCACAAGCACCAGCGCCTCGTAAAAAAGCTGCTAAGTAAGGGGTACGCCAAATGTTGCAACCAAAGCGTACAAAATTCCGCAAGCAGATGACTGGCCACAACCGTGGTCTGGCACTGCGCGGTAGCAAAGTCAGCTTCGGCGAGTTTGCTCTGAAAGCTGTTGCTCGCGGTCGTCTCACCGCTCGCCAGATCGAATCGGCACGTCGTGCCCTGACCCGTCACGTAAAACGTGGCGGCAAGATCTGGATCCGTGTATTCCCGGACAAGCCGATCTCCAAGAAGCCTCTCGAAGTGCGGATGGGTAAAGGTAAGGGTTCCGTGGAGTACTGGGTTGCCCAGATCCAGCCAGGCAAGGTCCTGTACGAGATCGAGGGTGTTTCTGAAGAGCTGGCGCGTGAGGCATTCGCCTTGGCGGCTGCAAAGCTGCCTCTCGCCACCTCCTTTGTTAAGCGGACGGTGATGTGATGAAAGCGAATGAACTTCGTGAAAAATCAGCACAGCAGCTGAACGAGCAACTGCTCGGCTTGCTGCGCGACCAGTTCAATCTGCGTATGCAGAAGGCAACTGGCCAGTTGGGGCAGTCGCACCTGCTCTCGCAAGTTAAGCGTGACATCGCTCGCGTGAAAACTGTGCTCAACCAGCAGGCAGGTAAGTGATCATGGCTGAAGCTGAAAAAACCGTCCGTACGCTGACTGGCCGTGTCGTCAGCGACAAGATGGACAAAACCATCACCGTACTGATCGAGCGTCGCGTAAAGCACCCGATCTACGGTAAATACGTTAAGCGTTCGACTAAGCTGCACGCGCACGACGAAACCAACCAGTGCCACATCGGCGACAAGGTCTCCATCCGCGAGACTCGTCCGCTGGCCAAGACCAAGTCCTGGGCACTGGTTGAAGTTCTCGAACGCGCTGTTGAAGTCTAAGGGCTAGGGGTCGGAGAAATTTTATGATTCAGACTCAATCCATGCTCGATGTGGCCGATAACAGCGGCGCTCGTCGCGTCATGTGCATCAAGGTGCTCGGCGGTTCGCACCGTCGCTACGCCGGTATCGGTGACATCATCAAGGTAACCGTCAAGGAAGCAATTCCTCGCGGTAAAGTGAAGAAAGGCCAGGTGATGACTGCTGTTGTAGTCCGCACTCGCCACGGTGTCCGTCGTGCTGACGGCTCCATCATCCGCTTTGATGGCAATGCTGCTGTTCTGCTGAACAACAAGCAAGAGCCGATCGGCACCCGTATCTTTGGGCCAGTGACCCGTGAACTTCGTACTGAGAAGTTCATGAAGATCGTCTCGCTCGCCCCAGAAGTGCTGTAAGGAGATCCGACATGCAAAAGATTCGTCGTGACGACGAGATCATCGTGATCGCCGGCAAAGACAAAGGTAAGCGCGGTAAGGTGCTCAAGGTTCTCGCTGACGACCGTCTGGTCGTTGGTGGGATCAACCTGGTGAAGCGTCATACCAAGCCTAACCCTATGTCGGGCGTACAAGGCGGTATCGTCGAGAAAGAAGCGCCACTGCACGCTTCCAACGTCGCCATCTTCAACGGCGAAACCAACAAGGCTGACCGCGTTGGTTTCAAAGTAGAAGAAGGCAAAAAAATTCGTGTCTTCAAGTCGACCCAAAAAGCGGTTGATGCTTGAACACTGCTAGGTAGAAGACCATGGCACGACTGAAAGAGATTTACCGGAAGGAAATTGCTCCCAAGCTTAAGGAAGAACTTAAGCTGGCGAACGTGATGGAAGTTCCGCGCGTTACCAAGATCACCCTGAACATGGGTCTGGGCGAAGCTGTCGGCGACAAGAAAGTCATCGAGCACGCTGTAGCTGACCTCGAGAAGATCACCGGTCAAAAAGCCGTTGTGACTTTCGCTCGGAAATCCATCGCGGGCTTCAAAGTCCGTGAGGGCTGGCCGATCGGCGTCAAAGTCACTCTGCGCCGTGATCGTATGTACGAATTCCTGGACCGCCTGCTGGCGATCTCCCTGCCTCGGGTTCGCGACTTCCGCGGCCTGAATGCCAAGTCCTTCGACGGTCGTGGCAACTACAGCATGGGCGTGAAAGAGCAGATCATCTTCCCGGAAATCGACTACGACAAGATCGATGCTCTGCGCGGTCTGGACATTACCCTGACCACCACTGCTCGTACGGATGACGAAGGTCGCGCTCTGCTGCGTGCTTTCAAATTCCCGTTCCGCAACTGATTGGAGTAGGAAAATGGCCAAGAAGAGCATGAAAAACCGCGAGCTGAAGCGTCAGCTCACGGTTGCTAAATACGCCAAGAAGCGTGCTGAGCTCAAAGCTACCATCGTTAATCTGAATGCAACTCCAGAAGAACGTTGGGCAGCCTCGATCGCTCTGCAGAAGCAGCCACGTGACGCAAGCGCCTCGCGCATGCGTAACCGCTGCCGCATCACCGGTCGTCCACACGGCGTTTACCGCAAGTTCGGCCTCGGCCGTAACAAGCTGCGTGAAGCAGCAATGCGCGGTGATGTTCCAGGTCTGGTCAAAGCCAGCTGGTAAGACGTACCGGCAGGGCCCTGGCGGCGGGGGAGTGATCTTCCGACCGCCGGTGATCTTGCAACGAAACAAGCCCCTTATGGGGCTTGTTTCGTTTCTGGGATGTGTCTAGAATGACCGGCTCACCTGAGCCCGGGTTTTTTGCCCGTTGTGTTCAGGTGACTGTAGTAGCCGAAAGGCTAATTTTTCTTGTATCAGGAGCGTCTAGCCCATGAGTATGCAGGACCCGTTAGCGGACATGCTAACTCGAATCCGTAATGCCCAGATGGCTGAAAAGTCCGTCGTAAGCATGCCGTCCTCGACCCTGAAGGTGGCTGTAGCCAAAGTTCTGAAAGACGAAGGTTACATCGCGGGTTATCAGGTCAGCAGTGAAGTCAAACCTTCGCTGTCCATCGAGCTGAAATACTTCGAAGGCCGTCCGGTCATCGAGGAAGTCAAGCGCGTAAGTCGTCCAGGCCTGCGTCAGTACAAGTCCGTCGAAGAACTGCCGAAAGTACGTGGCGGTCTGGGCGTGTCTATCGTCTCCACCAACAAAGGTGTGATGACTGATCGTGCTGCGCGCGCTGCCGGTGTCGGCGGCGAAGTACTCTGCACAGTGTTCTAAGGGGGGATAAGCATGTCTCGCGTCGCTAAGAACCCCGTTAAGCTGCCAGCCGGTGTCGAAGTCAAATTCGTCGGCCAACAGCTTTCGGTGAAGGGTGCCAAGGGCACTCTCGAACTGAACGTTCACTCGTCCGTTGAAGTTGTTGAAGAAGCTGGTGAGCTGCGTTTCGCTGCTCGCAACGGCGACCAACAAACTCGCGCAATGGCCGGCACTACCCGTGCACTCGTGAACAACATGGTCCAGGGCGTAAGCCAAGGCTTCGAGCGCAAGCTCCAGCTGGTCGGTGTTGGTTACAAGGCGCAAGCCAAGGGCACCGTGCTGAACCTGGCGCTCGGCTTCTCGCACCCAGTGGATTATGAACTGCCTGAGGGCATCACCGCTGAGACCCCTAGCCAGACCGACATCCTGATCAAGGGTATCGACAAGCAGCTGGTAGGTCAGGTGGCCGCTGAAATCCGCGACTTCCGTCCACCAGAGCCGTACAAAGGCAAGGGTGTGCGTTACGCGGACGAAGTCGTCCGTCGTAAAGAAGCCAAGAAGAAGTAGGGCATAGCAAATGACCGACAAAAAAGTTACTCGACTGCGTCGCGCTCGCAAAGCACGCCTGAAAATGCACGAACTCGAAGTCGTGCGTCTCTGCGTGTTCCGCTCCTCGCAGCACATCTATGCCCAGGTCATTTCGGCCGACGGCAGCAAAGTCCTGGCCAGCGCCTCGACTTTGGACAAAGACCTGCGTGATGGCGCCACTGGCAACATCGACGCGGCCACTAAGGTTGGCAAGCTGGTAGCTGAGCGCGCGAAAGCCGCCGGTGTATCTCAAGTTGCCTTTGACCGTTCTGGCTTCAAGTACCACGGCCGCGTTAAAGCGCTGGCAGATGGTGCTCGTGAAGGCGGACTGGAGTTCTAAGTTATGTCAAATAACGATCAAAAGCGCGACGAAGGCTACATCGAGAAGCTGGTTCAAGTTAACCGCGTAGCCAAAACCGTAAAAGGCGGCCGTATCTTCACCTTCACCGCGTTGACCGTGGTAGGTGATGGCAAGGGTCGCGTTGGTTTCGGCCGTGGCAAATCGCGCGAAGTACCTGCTGCGATCCAGAAAGCCATGGAAGCTGCCCGTCGCAACATGATTCAGGTAGACCTGAACGGCACCACTTTGCAGTACGCCACCAAGTCCGCCCACGGCGCTTCGAAGGTGTACATGCAGCCTGCTTCCGACGGTACCGGTATCATCGCCGGTGGCGCGATGCGTGCTGTCCTGGAAGTTGCTGGCGTTCAGAACGTCCTGGCCAAGTGCTACGGCTCGACCAACCCAGTGAACGTGGTTCATGCCACTTTCAAGGGTCTGAAGGCTATGCAATCTCCTGAATCCATTGCTGCCAAGCGCGGCAAGAGCGTCGAGGAGATCCGCTGATCATGGCTACCGTCAAAGTAACGCTGATCAAAAGCACCGCCGGCCGTCTCCCTAACCACAAACTGTGTGTTAAGGGTCTGGGTCTGCGCCGCATCGGTCACACTGTAGAAGTCCTGGATACTCCCGAGAATCGCGGGATGATCAACAAGGCTTACTACATGCTGCGCGTCGAGGGTTAATCGATGAAACTCAATGATCTGAGTCCAGCGCCGGGTTCCCGTCGCGAGAAGCATCGTCCGGGTCGTGGTATCGGTAGTGGTTTGGGCAAGACCGGTGGCCGTGGCCACAAAGGTCAGACCTCCCGCTCCGGTGGCACCATCGCTCCAGGCTTTGAAGGCGGTCAACAGCCGCTGCACCGTCGTCTGCCGAAATTCGGCTTCGTTTCCCTGAAAGCCATGGACCGCGCAGAAGTGCGTCTGTCCGAGCTGGCCAAAGTGGAAGGCGACGTTGTCACCGTGCAATCCTTGAAGGATGCCAACGTGATTAACCAAAACGTACAGCGTGTGAAAATCATGCTGTCCGGCGAAGTTACTCGCGCGGTCACCATCAAGGGTATCGCAGCCACCAAAGGTGCGCGTGCGGCTATCGAAGCAGCTGGCGGCAAGTTCGAGGAATAAATGGCTAAGCAAGGTGCTCTCTCTTCGCTCGGTAAAGGCGGGATGTCTGAACTTTGGGCTCGTCTGCGTTTTCTGTTTCTGGCGATCATCGTCTATCGGATAGGCGCACACATCCCAGTTCCAGGCATCAATCCGGACCGGCTGGCGGAACTGTTTCGACAGAATGAGGGGACCATTCTTAGCTTGTTCAACATGTTTTCCGGCGGCGCGCTGGAACGGATGAGCATCTTTGCACTGGGGATCATGCCGTACATTTCGGCATCGATCATCATGCAGCTGATGACCGCCGTCAGCCCGCAGCTGGAGCAGTTGAAGAAGGAAGGTGAAGCTGGCCGTCGCAAGATCAGCCAGTACACCCGCTACGGCACCGTTATCCTGGCGCTGGTCCAGGCTGTTGGCATGTCCATCGGCCTGGCCGGTCAGGGTGTAGCGTTTTCTGCTGACTTTGGCTTCCATTTCGTCGCGGTCTCCACATTTGTGGCGGGTGCGATGTTCATGATGTGGCTGGGTGAGCAAATCACGGAGCGCGGTGTAGGCAACGGTATCTCGATGTTGATTTTCGCAGGTATCGTCGCCGGTCTTCCGAGAGCAATCGGGCAGTCTTTCGAGTCTGCACGTACGGGCGATATCAACATTTTCGCTCTGGTCGCTATCGGTTTGCTGGCAGTAGCGATTATCGGTTTTGTGGTGTTCATTGAGCGTGGTCAGCGTCGAATCGCCGTTCACTACGCCAAGCGTCAGCAGGGCCGCAAGGTCTTCGCTGCGCAGACTAGCCACTTGCCGCTGAAGGTGAACATGGCCGGGGTCATCCCAGCCATCTTCGCAAGCAGCATTTTGCTGTTCCCGGCTTCGCTGGGTGCCTGGTTTGGTCAGTCTGAAGGTATGGGCTGGCTGCAGGACATCTCGCAGTCGATCGCTCCTGGTCAGCCGTTGAATATTCTGCTGTTTAGTGCAGGGATTATTTTCTTCTGCTTCTTCTATACGGCGTTGATGTTCAATCCGAAAGACGTAGCGGAAAACCTGAAGAAGTCCGGTGCCTTTATTCCGGGCATCCGTCCAGGCGAGCAGTCGGCGCGCTACATTGATGGCGTTCTGACCCGCTTGACCATGTTCGGTGCTCTTTATATGACGGCCGTGTGTCTGTTGCCCCAGTTCCTGGTGGTAGCGGCAAACGTTCCGTTCTACCTTGGCGGGACCTCGTTGCTGATTGTGGTAGTGGTTGTGATGGACTTCATGTCCCAAGTACAATCGCACCTCGTTTCGCACCAGTACGAATCCCTGATGAAGAAAGCCAACCTGAAAGGCTACGGTGGCAGCGGAATGCTGCGCTGAGAGACCCTTAAGGTTCGAGGAGTTGGTGATGAAAGTTCGTGCATCGGTGAAAAAGCTGTGCCGTAACTGCAAAATTATTCGCCGCGAAGGTGTTGTGCGAGTGATTTGCAGCGCGGAACCACGTCACAAGCAGCGCCAAGGCTGAGTGTGATCTGTGCTTCAAACCCAGCAGCTAGTGCGCTGCTGGGTTGATTATTTGTTTCTACAGCGATATTATCTCGCGCCCTATTTCTTGGCTTCCGGGGCGTAGGTAGCTGTCAATTGGAGTCCCACTGAATGGCCCGTATTGCAGGCGTTAACATTCCAGATAACAAGCACACTGTTATCTCGCTGACCTACATCTATGGTGTCGGTCGCACAACTGCACAGAAAATCTGTGCAGACACTGGGGTCAACCCAGCCGTGAAGATCAAAGATCTGAGCGACGAGCAGATTGAACAGCTGCGTAGCGAAGTTGCGAAGTTCACCACTGAAGGTGACCTGCGTCGCGACATCAACATGAAAATCAAGCGGTTGATGGACCTGGGTTGCTACCGCGGCCTGCGTCATCGTCGGGGTCTGCCAGTACGCGGTCAGCGTACCAAGACCAACGCGCGTACCCGTAAAGGTCCGCGTAAGCCGATCCGCAAGTAATCGCACCAGCGAATCGACAGGAATATAGACATGGCAAAACCTGCTGCTCGTCCTCGTAAAAAAGTTAAAAAGACAGTGGTTGATGGCATCGCCCACATCCATGCGTCCTTTAACAACACCATCGTGACCATTACCGATCGTCAAGGTAACGCCCTGTCCTGGGCTACCTCCGGCGGTTCGGGTTTCCGCGGTTCCCGCAAGTCCACCCCGTTCGCTGCTCAAGTAGCTGCTGAGCGTGCTGGTCAAGCTGCGCTGGAATATGGTCTGAAGAACCTCGACGTCAACGTCAAGGGTCCAGGTCCAGGTCGTGAGTCCGCTGTTCGTGCTCTGAACGGCTGTGGCTACAAGATCGCCAGCATCACCGACGTGACGCCAATCCCGCATAACGGGTGCCGTCCGCCGAAGAAGCGCCGCGTGTAATCAGGAGACAGATAAATGGCACGTTACATTGGTCCAAAATGCAAACTGTCTCGTCGTGAAGGCACCGATCTGTTCCTGAAGAGCGGCGTTCGCGCTCTGGAATCGAAGTGCAACATCGAAGCAGCCCCAGGTATTCACGGTCAGCGCCGCGGTCGTCAGTCCGACTACGGCACCCAGCTGCGTGAAAAGCAAAAAGTCCGTCGTATCTACGGCGTGCTCGAGCGTCAGTTCAGCGGTTACTACAAGCAAGCGGCCTCCTCGAAGGGCGCTACTGGTGAGAACCTGCTGCAACTGCTCGAATGCCGTCTGGATAACGTCGTTTATCGTATGGGCTTTGGCGCTACTCGTGCCGAATCCCGTCAGCTGGTTTCGCACAAAGCGATCAGCGTTAACGGCAAGACTGTAAACGTTCCGTCCTACCAAGTTCGTCCGGGTGACGTGGTCGCGGTTCGCGAGAAGTCGCTGAACCAGCTGCGCATTGTTCAAGCCCTTGAACTGTGCGCCCAGCGTGGCCGCGTTGAGTGGGTAGATGTAGACACCGCGAAGAAGTCGGGCGTTTTCAAGAACGTTCCTGCTCGCAGTGATCTGTCTGCCGACATCAACGAAAGCCTGATTGTCGAGCTCTACTCCAAGTAAGGGCTAGAAAATAGGTGCATCCATGCAGATTTCGGTAAATGAGTTCCTGACGCCCCGCCACATCGATGTGCAGGTCGTCAGTCCAACCCGCGCTAAAATCACTCTCGAGCCTCTCGAGCGTGGTTTTGGCCATACCCTGGGCAACGCGCTGCGCCGCATCCTGTTGTCCTCCATGCCTGGCTGTGCAGTAGTCGAGGCCGAGATCGACGGTGTACTCCACGAGTACTCCGCCATCGAAGGTGTTCAGGAAGACGTCATTGAAATCCTGTTGAACCTGAAAGGCCTGGCTATCAAACTGCACGGTCGTGACGAAGTTACGCTGACCTTGTCGAAGAAGGGTTCGGGGGTGGTTACCGCTGCCGATATTCAGCTGGATCATGATGTCGAGATCGTTAACCCCGATCACGTAATCGCTAACCTGGCGTCCAATGGCGCCTTGAACATGAAGCTCACCGTAGCTCGTGGTCGTGGTTATGAACCGGCCGATTCGCGTCAGAGCGATGAAGACGAAAGCCGCAGCATTGGTCGCTTGCAGCTCGACTCTTCGTTCAGCCCGGTTCGCCGTATCGCATACGTGGTGGAAAACGCCCGTGTCGAGCAGCGTACTAACCTGGACAAGCTGGTTATTGATCTGGAAACCAACGGTACTCTGGATCCTGAAGAGGCAATCCGTCGTGCTGCAACCATCCTGCAACAGCAGTTGGCTGCATTCGTCGACCTCAAGGGTGACAGCGAACCAGTGGTAGTCGAACAGGAAGACGAGATCGATCCGATCCTGCTTCGTCCGGTTGACGATCTGGAATTGACCGTGCGTTCGGCCAACTGCCTTAAGGCGGAGAACATTTACTACATCGGCGACCTGATTCAGCGTACCGAAGTAGAACTGTTGAAGACTCCGAACCTGGGCAAGAAATCCTTGACCGAAATCAAGGACGTTCTGGCCTCCCGTGGTCTGTCCCTCGGCATGCGCCTCGACAACTGGCCGCCTGCAAGTCTTAAGAAGGACGACAAGGCGACTGCCTGATCGTCGTAATCACCGAACGTAGTGTTTGGTAAGGAATGAACCCATGCGTCATCGTAAAAGTGGACGTCACCTGAGCCGTACCAGCTCTCACCGTAAGGCCATGTTCCAGAACATGGCGGTGTCGCTGTTCGAGCACGAGCTGATCAAAACTACTCTGCCAAAAGCCAAGGAACTGCGCCGCGTTGCCGAGCCGCTGATCACCCTGGCCAAGGAAGACAGCGTTGCTAACCGTCGTCTGGCTTTCGACCGTACCCGTTCGAAAGAAATCGTCGGTAAGCTGTTCAACGATCTGGGCAAGCGCTATGCCACCCGTCAGGGCGGCTACCTGCGTATCCTCAAGTGCGGTTTCCGCGCTGGCGATAACGCACCTATGGCGTACGTCGAGCTGGTTGATCGTCCTGTTGGTGGCTCGGTTGAAGCTGCTGAGTAAGGCGAACAGTCTGTAACAAGGAACCGGGCCCAGTGCCCGGTTTTTTGTTTCTGCATGAATTGAAATAATCTATTGATCTCAGTCATGTAATGAATTTGATGGTGTCATGTTCCTGGTCGATACTTCTGCCTACGCCGATTAGCCGGCCGCAAAAGTCTGATTAAGGAGAGAGTGCATGAGCCAGAACAAAACGCTGACCACCGCCAGTGGCGCGCCGGTCGCCGACAACCAGAACTCGCGTTCGGCAGGCCCGCGGGGTCCGTTGTTGCTGGAAGACTTCCACCTGATTGAAAAGCTTGCGCACTTCAACCGCGAGAACATCCCTGAGCGCCGTGTACACGCCAAGGGGTCGGGTGCCTATGGCACGTTTACCGTCAGCCGCGATATCACCCAGTACACCTGCGCCAAGCTGTTCAGCAGCGTCGGCAAGCAGACCGAGACCTTCCTGCGTTTCTCCACCGTGGGTGGCGAGCGGGGTTCGGCCGATACCGAGCGTGACCCTCGGGGTTTTGCACTCAAGTTCTACACCGAGGAAGGCAACTGGGACATCGTGGGCAACAACACGCCGGTGTTCTTCATCCGTGATCCGTTGAAGTTCCCGGACTTCATCCACACCCAGAAGCGCCTGCCTCAAAGCAACCTGAAAAGCCCGCAGATGATGTGGGACTTCTGGTCGCATTCGCCCGAATCGCTGCACCAGGTCACCATCCTGTTTTCCGACCGCGGCATCCCGGACGGTTACCGTCACATGCACGGTTTCGGCAGCCACACCTACAGCCTGATCAACGCACAGGGCCAGCGTACCTGGGTCAAGTGGCACTTCAAGACCAAGCAGGGCATCAAGAACCTGGCGCCTGCCGAGGCGGCCCGCCTGGCCGGTACCGACCCGGATTACGCCCAGCGCGACCTGTTCGAAGCAATCGAGCGCGGTGACTTCCCGAAATGGAGCGTGTGCATCCAGGTCATGAGCGAAGCCGAGGCCGCCAGCCGTGCCGAGAACCCGTTCGACGTGACCAAGACCTGGTCGCAGAAGGACTATCCGCTGATCGAGGTGGGCGAACTGGAGCTCAACCGCAACCCGCTCAACTACTTTGCCGAAGTCGAGCAGGCCGCGTTCGGCCCCAGCAACATGATCCCCGGTGTGGGGCTGTCGCCAGACCGCATGCTGCAGGGCCGCGTATTCGCCTACGCAGATGCTCACCGTTACCGTGTGGGTACCAACCACCAGCAACTGCCGGTAAACGCCCCACGCAGCCCGGTGAACAGCTACCAGCGCGATGGTTCGATGGCTTTTGGCAGCAACGGCGGTGCGGCGCCCAACTACGAGCCCAACAGCTACGCCGACGCACCCAAGCAGGCCCCGCAGTACGCTGAGCCTGCACTGGCCCTCGGTGGCGCAGCAGACCGTTACGATCATCGTGAAGACACCGACTACTACAGCCACGCCGGTGCGCTGTTCCGCCTGATGAACGATGAGCAGAAGGCCCTGCTGATCGCCAATATCGCCGGCACCATGGCCAGCGTCTCGCGCGATGTCGTGGAGCGTCAGCTGCAGCACTTCTTCAAGGCCGATCCGGCCTACGGAGGGGGAATCGCAAAGGCATTGGGTCTCAATCTGGCCTAAGTCGAAGTGATAAGAAGAACCGCCCTCATCTGGGCGGTTTTTCAATGCAATTGACTACTGTTTACCCACTTTTTTAGCGGTTTTAGCGCAATTTGCAGTGACCTTACAGTCATCCTGGTTCAAACTATGGCTTTCACACAGGGAGAGTCAGGGCAATGCAAGGTCACCCGGACGTAATCGATTATCTCAACACGTTGCTGACGGGCGAACTGGCGGCACGTGACCAATACTTCATCCACTCGCGCATGTATGAAGACTGGGGCTTCAGCAAGCTCTACGAGCGTATCAACCACGAGATGGAAGAAGAGGCACAACACGCCGACGCCCTGATGCGCCGCATTCTCATGCTCGAAGGCACCCCGCGCATGCGCCCGGACGACCTGGACATCGGTACCACCGTGCCCGAGATGATCGCCGCCGACCTGCGCCTTGAGTACAAGGTGCGCGCTGCGCTGTGCAAAGGCATCGAGCTGTGCGAGCTGCACAAGGACTACGTCAGCCGTGACATCCTGCGCGTGCAGTTGGCCGACACCGAAGAAGATCACACCTACTGGCTGGAGAAGCAGCAGGGTCTGATCAAGTCGCTGGGCCTGGAGAACTACCTGCAATCGCAGATGTAATCCACCGCGCAACGAAAAAGGCCATCGGGGCGTACCCGATGGCCTTTTTTTTGTGCCCGCATGCCGCTGCGCAGGAGCCGGCAAGGCCGGCTCCTGCAGTTCAGGCCCGGTCGCGCGCCAGCAGCGGCTTGAGGTAATACCCCGTGTGCGACTGCTTCATCTCGGCCAGCTCCTCCGGCGTGCCGCAGGCGATGATCTGTCCGCCCTTGGAGCCGCCTTCCGGCCCAAGGTCCACCAGCCAGTCGGCAGTCTTGATCACGTCCAGGTTGTGCTCGATCACCACCACGGTGTTGCCGTGGTCACGCAGGCGATGCAGCACGTCCAGCAGTTGCTGGATATCGGCAAAGTGCAGGCCAGTGGTCGGCTCATCGAGGATGTACAGCGTCTTGCCGGTATCGCGCTTGGACAGCTCGCGTGACAGCTTGACCCGCTGCGCCTCACCACCGGACAGCGTGGTCGCCGACTGGCCCAGCTTGATGTACGACAGGCCCACGTCCATCAGCGTCTGCAGTTTGCGCGCCAGTGCCGGCACCGCATCGAAGAACTCGCGGGCTTCCTCGATGGTCATTTCCAGCACCTCGTGGATGTTCTTGCCCTTGTACTTGATTTCCAGCGTTTCGCGGTTGTAGCGCTTGCTCTTGCACACGTCGCACGGCACGTAGATGTCGGGCAGGAAGTGCATCTCGACCTTGATCAGGCCATCGCCCTGGCACGCCTCGCAGCGCCCGCCCTTGACGTTGAACGAGAAACGCCCCGGCCCGTAGCCGCGCGAGCGCGACTCCGGCACGCCGCTGAACAGCTCGCGGATCGGCGTGAACAGCCCGGTGTAGGTCGCCGGGTTGGAGCGCGGTGTACGCCCGATCGGGCTCTGGTCGATATCCACCACCTTGTCCAGGTGCTGCAGGCCATCGCAGTTGTCGTGGGCCGCAGCTTCCAGCGTGCTGGCACCGTTGAGCGCGGTTGCCGCCAGCGGGAACAGGGTGTTGTTGATCAGCGTCGACTTGCCCGAACCGGACACGCCGGTCACGCAGGTCAGCAGGCCGATCGGGATCTCCAGGTCGACGTTCTGCAGGTTGTTGCCGCGTGCGCCCTTGAGCTTGAGCGACAGCTTCTTGTTGCGCGGGGTGCGCTTGGCCGGCACGGCGATCTTCACGCGGCCCGACAGGTACTTGCCGGTCAGCGAGTCCGGGTGCGCCATCACCTCGGCCGGGGTGCCCTCGGCCACGATCTGGCCGCCATGCACGCCCGCGCCCGGGCCGATATCCACCACGTAGTCGGCCATGCGGATGGCGTCCTCGTCGTGCTCCACCACGATCACCGTGTTGCCGATGTCGCGCAGGTGGTTGAGGGTGCCCAGCAGGCGATCGTTGTCGCGCTGGTGCAGGCCGATGGATGGCTCGTCGAGAATGTACATCACCCCCACCAGGCCGGCGCCGATCTGGCTGGCCAGGCGGATACGCTGGGCCTCGCCGCCCGACAGGGTATCGGCGCTGCGATCCAGCGTCAGGTAGTCCAGGCCCACGTTCACCAGAAACTGCAGGCGTTCGCAGATTTCCTTGAGGATCTTGTCGGCGATCTCGCCACGGCGACCGGTCAGCTTGAGGCCGCCGAAGTAGTCGCTGGCATCGCCGATCGGCAGGTTGGTAACCGCCGGCAGGGTCTTCTCGCCCACCCACACATGGCGCGCCTCGCGGCGCAGGCGGGTGCCGCGGCAGTCGGGGCAGGGCTGGGTGCTGAGGAACTTGGCCAGCTCTTCACGCACGGTGGCCGATTCGGTCTCGCGGTAGCGCCGCTCCAGGTTCGGCACGATGCCCTCGAAGGGGTGCGAGCGCTTGACGATATCGCCCCGGTCGTTGAGGTACTTGAAGTCGACGTTGTGCTTGCCACTGCCGTTCAGGATCACCTTCTGCTGGTCGGCCGGCAGCTCGTTGAACGGCACCTCCAGGCTGAACCCGTAATGCGCGGCCAGCGAGCCGAGCATCTGGAAGTAATACACATTGCGCCGGTCCCAGCCGCGAATCGCGCCCTCGGCCAGGGTCAGCTCGCCGTTGACCAGGCGCTTGATGTCGAAGAACTGCTTCACGCCCAGGCCGTCGCAGGTCGGGCAGGCGCCGGCCGGGTTGTTGAAGGAGAACAGCTTGGGCTCCAGCTCGCTGATCGCGTGGCCGCAGATCGGGCAGGCGAAGCGCGCCGAGAAGATCATCTCTTCACCCGGCTCGTCGTCCATCGGCGCCACCAGGGCGATGCCATCGGCCAGCTTAAGGGCCGTCTCGAACGATTCGGCCAGGCGCTGCTGCAGGTCGTCGCGCACCTTGAAGCGGTCGACCACCACATCGATGCTGTGCTTCTTCTGCTTGTCGAGCTTGGGCAACTCGTCCAGCTCGTACAGCTTGCCGTTGACCCGTGCGCGCACGAAGCCCTGGGCACGCAGCTCTTCGAACACCGCCAGGTGCTCGCCCTTGCGCTCGCGAATCACCGGAGCCAGCAGCATCAGCTTGCTGCCCTCGGGCTGGGCCAGCACCAGGTCGACCATCTGGCTGACAGTCTGGGCTTCGAGCGGGATGTCGTGGTCGGGGCAGCGTGGGGTGCCCACACGGGCATACAGCAGGCGCAGGTAATCGTAGATCTCGGTGATGGTGCCCACGGTCGAGCGCGGGTTGTGCGAGGTCGACTTCTGCTCGATCGAGATGGCCGGCGACAGCCCCTCGATGGTGTCGACGTCTGGCTTTTCCATCATCGACAGGAACTGGCGGGCATACGCCGACAGCGATTCCACGTAGCGACGCTGGCCTTCGGCGTACAGGGTGTCGAACGCCAGCGATGACTTGCCGGACCCGGACAGACCGGTGATGACGATCAGTTTGTCCCGGGGCAGGGTCAGGTCGATGTTCTTAAGGTTGTGGGTACGTGCCCCACGTATCAGGATCTTGTCCACTGCGGCCTCGCTTGGCGGGCATAAACGGAGGAGTATACGGCGCGCTGCCACCACGCGGCAAAGCGTCGCGTATATGCCGTTAACCGATCCGACTGGTAGAATCGCCGCCGGTTCACACGAGGTTTATCCATGCACGATCCCCACAGCGAACGCATGAGCGGCAGCGAGACCCGTGCCGCAGGCGGCCTGGCCCTGGTGTTCGCCTTCCGTATGCTGGGCATGTTCATGGTGCTGCCGGTACTGGCCACCTATGGCATGGACCTGGCGGGCGCCACGCCGGCGCTCATCGGCCTGGCCATCGGTGCCTATGGCCTGACCCAGGCCGTACTGCAGATTCCGTTCGGGGTCATTTCCGACCGCATCGGCCGTCGGCCGGTGATCTACCTGGGGCTGGTGATCTTTGCCCTGGGCAGCGTGCTGGCAGCGCAGGCCGACTCGATCTGGGGCGTGATCGCCGGGCGCATCCTGCAGGGTGCGGGCGCCATCTCCGCGGCAGTCATGGCGTTGCTCTCGGACCTCACCCGCGAACAGCACCGCACCAAGGCCATGGCCATGATCGGCATGAGCATCGGCCTGTCGTTCGCCGTGGCGATGGTCGTGGGGCCACTGGTAACGCGGGCCTTCGGCCTGTCGGGGTTGTTCCTGGCCACCGCGGCGATGGCGGTGGTGGGCATCGGCCTGATCGCCTTCGTGGTGCCGGCCTCCAACGGCCCGCTGGCGCATCGCGAGTCGGGCGTGGCCAAGCAGGCCCTGGGGCCGACCCTGCGTCACCCCGACCTGCTGCGCCTGGACGTCGGCATCTTCGTGCTGCACGCCATCCTCATGGCCAGCTTCGTCGCCTTGCCGCTGGCGTTCGTGGAGCGTGGCGGGTTGCCGAAAGAGGAGCACTGGTGGGTCTACCTCACCGCCTTGCTGGTTTCATTCTTCGCAATGATTCCGTTCATCATCTACGGTGAAAAAAAGCGCAAGATGAAACGTGTCCTGCTGGGCGCGGTCAGTGTGCTCATGCTCACAGAGCTGTTTTTCTGGGAGCTGGGCAACAGCCTGCAGTCACTGGTGATCGGCACGGTGATCTTCTTCACCGCCTTCAACCTGCTCGAAGCCTCGTTGCCTTCGCTGATCAGCAAGGTGTCGCCGGCCGGTGGCAAGGGCACGGCGATGGGGGTGTATTCCACCAGCCAGTTCCTGGGGGCGGCGCTGGGCGGGATCATGGGTGGCTGGTTGTTCCAGCATGGCGGCTTGAGCGTGGTTTTCCTGGGGTGCGCAGGCCTCTGTGCCCTTTGGTTGGCCATAGCTGTTACTATGCGCGAACCACCTTACGTGACGAGCCTGCGCTTGCCGTTGTCGCCAGAAGCGATGCGCGAAGCGGGCTTGACCGAGCGCCTCAAGGCCGTGCCGGGTGTGACCGACGCAGTGGTGGTGGCAGAGGAAGCCGCCATCTATATCAAACTGGATACACAAATTTTGGATCGTACGGCCCTGGAGCTGCTGGTAAACCCGGCGCCCGCGGCGTGCCAAGCCTAGGAGAACGTTATGGCCCGTGGGGTTAACAAAGTCATTTTGGTCGGCACTTGCGGCCAGGACCCTGAAGTTCGCCACCTGCCCAACGGCAACGCGGTGACCAACCTCAGCCTGGCCACCAGCGAGCAGTGGACCGACAAGCAGACCGGCCAGAAGGTCGAGCGTACCGAGTGGCACCGTGTTTCGATGTTCGGCAAGGTTGCCGAGATTGCCGGCGAGTACCTGCGCAAGGGTTCGCAGGTGTACATCGAGGGCAAGCTGCAGACCCGCGAGTGGGAAAAGGACGGCATCAAGCGTTACACCACCGAGATCATCGTCGACATGCAGGGCACCATGCAGCTGCTGGGTGGTCGTCCGCAGAACCAGGACGGTTCGCAGCAGGGTGGCAACAACTACAACCAGGCCCCGCGTCAGCAGGCGCCTCAGCAGCGTCCACAGCAGGCCCCTCAGCAGCGCCCTGCGCCGCAACAGCCTGCGCCGCAGCCGGCTGCCGACTTCGACAGCTTCGATGACGACATCCCGTTCTGAGCCCTGGCCAACGCCGCGCTTCAAGACAAACGCCCGATGCGCAGCATCGGGCGTTTTGCGTTCTGGGGAAACCTCGGTGGGCGGTGGCCCTGACACGCTTGCGATGTTCAGCGCACGTGCGGGCCTCGCGGTACCTCTAGCGGGCCGCCAGGAGGTGAAGTGGCCCGTGAGCACTCACGCCGCGGCCACGCCTTGGCCCACCAGCCCCGCCAGTGCATTGAGCATCGGTGCGCGATACTCCACGTCCTTCTCGTTCCAGTACACATGACCGGCTGGCAGGTCGACATTGAAGAAACTTTCGTAGTAGCTGTCTGGCGCCGAATCCGAACGGTCGTTGCCGAACACCTTCAGGCGCACCGCACCCGCTTCAAGCCCGGTGTCCGCCTGGTGCAGCGCAATCACGCTGAAGCGCTCGCCGACCGCCCCGGGGCCATCGACCAGCTCGATTTCATACAGCTGTGCCAGCGCCTCGATGAACCGCTCGGTCTCCAGGCCCAGCGACGAGATCTCGAGCCCGTCGCTGTAGAAGTGCGCCTGTATCACGTTCATCTCGCCATCGAACCCCGGCTGCACGTCGCGCCGCAGCCGCGCCCGCACACCCACCGAGTACCCGGCGAACGCGGCACGCAGGTCAAAGTGGTAGTGCACGTCATCCTGCATCAGGTGCTGCACCTGAAACACGCAGTCCACAAAACCTTCTTCGCCAAACTGCTCCAGCAGCGGCAACCCGTTCTTGTCCAATTGCATCATGCAGTCCCTTGGCGATGGTGGTCAGGCTGGCGATTATGCACCCGTTGCGCGCATCGATAATCCGTTTTAATGGTGCTTGGCCCGATCTTGGCTAGAGTGAATATTGACGACCACCCAGTGGCCGCCACCGTGACTGTTCACGAGACGCCGGCAATGCTCCGCGCGTCCACCACCTGATCAGGAGTGCACGATGGATCTCAACCGTCGGCAATTTTTCAAGGTCGCCGCCATCGGCCTTGGAGGTTCGAGCCTGGCGGCGCTGGGCATGGCCCCCACGCCGGCCTTCGCCGAACAGATACGCCACTTCAAGCTGGCCCGCACCAAGGAAACCCGCAACACCTGCCCTTACTGCTCGGTCGGCTGCGGCCTGATCCTGTACAGCCAGGGCGATGCGGGCAAGAACGTGGCGCAGAGCATCATCCACGTCGAAGGCGACGCCGATCACCCGGTCAACCGCGGCACCCTGTGCCCCAAAGGTGCAGGCCTGCTGGACTTCATCCACAGCCCCAGTCGCCTGCAGTACCCGCAGGTGCGCAAGCCGGGCAGCAACGAGTGGACGCGCGTCAGCTGGGATGAGGCCATGGACCGCGTGGCCGAGCTGGTCAAGGCCGACCGCGACGCCAACTTCATCGAGAAGAACGCCCAGGGCCAGACCGTCAACCGCTGGCTCAGCACCGGGTTCCTCGCGGCCTCGGCGGCTTCCAGCGAAGCCGGCTACCTGACCCACAAGGTCATTCGCAGTTTGGGCATGCTGGGGTTCGACAACCAGGCGCGTGTCTGACACGGCCCGACGGTGGCAAGTCTTGCCCCGACGTACGGCCGTGGTGCCATGACCAATCACTGGACCGATATCGCCAACGCGAACCTGATCCTGGTGATGGGCGGCAACGCAGCAGAAGCGCACCCGTGCGGTTTCAAATGGGTGACCGAAGCCAAGGCGCACAACCAGGCGCGGCTGATCGTGGTCGACCCACGGTTTACCCGTACCGCCTCGGTGGCCGATTACTACGCGCCGATTCGCACCGGCAGCGACATCGCCTTCATGGGCGGCCTGATCAACTATCTGCTCAGCACTGACCAGATCCAGCACGAGTACGTGCGCAACTACACCGACGTGTCGTTCATCGTCAAAGCCGGCTTCGGCTTCGAGGACGGGCTGTTCAGTGGCTACGATGCGGCCAAGCGTACCTATGCCGACAAGTCAGGCTGGGGCTACGAACTGGGTGAAGACGGTTTCGCCAAGGTCGACCCGACCCTGCAGGACCCGCGCTGCGTCTACCAGCTGATGAAGCAGCACTACAGCCGCTACACCCCGGAGCTCGCCAGCATGACCTGCGGCATGCCCCAGGCCAGCATGCAGAAGATCTGGGAAGAGATCGCCACCTGCTCCACACCCGGCAAGACCATGACCATCCTCTATGCCCTGGGCTGGACCCAGCATTCGATCGGCGCGCAGATCATCCGCAGCGCGGCGATGGTGCAACTGCTGCTGGGCAACGTCGGCATGCCGGGTGGCGGGGTCAACGCCCTGCGCGGGCACTCCAACATCCAGGGCCTGACCGACCTGGGCCTGCTGTCCAACTCCTTGCCGGGCTACCTGACCCTGCCCGGTGATGCCGAGCAGGACTACGACGGCTACATCGCCAAGCGCGCCCTCAAGCCGCTGCGCCCTGGGCAGCTGTCGTACTGGCAGAACTACGGCAAGTTCCATGTCAGCCTGATGAAGGCCTGGTATGGCGCCAACGCCACTGCCGAGAACCACTGGGGCTACGACTGGCTGCCCAAGCTCGACATCCCAGGCTACGACGTGCTCAAGATGTTCGACATGATGGGCAGGGGCGAGGTGCACGGCTATATGTGCCAGGGCTTCAACCCGATTGCTGCGCTGCCCGACAAGAACCGCGTCACTGCCGCGCTCAGCAAGCTCAAGTGGCTGGTGGTGATGGACCCGCTGGCCACCGAAACCTCGGAGTTCTGGCGCAACGCAGGGCCGTACAACGACGTCAGCACGGCCGACATCGCCACCGAGGTCATCCGCCTGCCCACCACCTGCTTCGCCGAGGAGGACGGTTCGCTGGTCAACAGCAGCCGCTGGCTGCAGTGGCACTGGAAGGGCGCCGACGGCCCGGGCGAAACCCGTACCGACGTGCGCATCATGAGCGACCTGTTCCTGCGCCTGCGTGAACGCTACCGCGCCGAGGGTGGCGCGTTTGCCGAACCGCTGCTCAACCTCAGCTGGCCGTACAAGGTCGCCGACGAACCCTCCCCCGAAGAGCTGGCCAGGGAGCTCAACGGCGTGGCCGTGACCGATCAGGTCGATGCCACCGGCGCTGCGCTCAAGGGTGGCCAGCAACTGTCGGGGTTCGCCCAGCTCAAGGACGATGGCAGTACCGCGTCCGGCTGCTGGATCTTCTGCGGCAGCTGGACCGAGCAGGGCAACCAGATGGCTCGGCGCGACAACAGCGACCCGTATGGCATGAAGCAGAACCTGGGCTGGGCCTGGGCCTGGCCGATGAACCGGCGAATCCTCTACAACCGTGCCTCGGCCACCCCGCAAGGCCAGCCCTGGGACCCGAAAAAACGCCTGGTATGGTGGAACGGCAAGGCCTGGACCGGCACCGACACCCCGGACTACAAGGCCGACGTGCCCCCCGAGGCGGGCATGAACCCGTTCATCATGAACCCCGAAGGGGTGGCCCGGTTCTTCGCCGTCGACAAGATGGCCGAAGGCCCGTTCCCCGAGCACTACGAACCCTTCGAGACGCCGATCGGGATCAACCCGCTGCACCCCACCAACAAGAAGGCCACCAGCAACCCGGCCGGACGCATCTTCGACTCGGTGTGGGACACCCTCGGCCAGGCCAAGGACTACCCCTACGCGGCCACCACCTACCGGCTGACCGAGCACTTTCACTTCTGGAGCAAGCATGCGCGCCTGAACGCCATCGCCCAGCCCGAGCAGTTCGTCGAGATCGGTGAAGTGCTGGCGCAGCAGAAGGGTATCCAGGCCGGCGACCGGGTGCGGGTGAGTTGCAAGCGTGGGCATATCGAGGCGGTGGCGGTCGTCACCAAGCGGATTCGTCCGCTGCAGGTCAACAACCAGACCGTGCACCAGGTCGGTATCCCGCTGCACTGGGGCTTCACCGGGCTGACGCGGCATGGCTACCTGACCAACACCCTGGTGCCGTTCCTCGGCGATGGCAATACACAGACCCCGGAATCGAAGTCGTTCCTGGTCAACGTGGAGAAAATCTGATGGCCAGCCAAGACATCATTGCCCGTTCGGCCACCACCACGCTGCCCCCCTCGGTGCGCCAGCAGGAGCAGGTCGCCAAGCTGATCGACACCACCAAGTGCATCGGCTGCAAGGCCTGCCAGGTGGCGTGTTCGGAATGGAACGAGCTGCGCGACGAGGTGGGTCACAACCACGGCACCTATGACAACCCGCAGGACCTCAGTGCTGAAAGCTGGACGCTGATGCGCTTCACCGAGCACGAGACCGCCGACGGCAACCTGGAGTGGCTGATCCGCAAGGATGGCTGCATGCACTGCGCCGACCCCGGGTGCCTCAAGGCCTGTCCCAGCCCGGGGGCGATCATCAAGCACGCCAACGGCATCGTCGACTTCAACCAGGACCACTGCATCGGCTGCGGCTACTGCATCACCGGCTGCCCGTTCAACATCCCGCGCATCTCGCAGAAGGATCACAAGGCCTACAAGTGCACCCTGTGTTCCGACCGCGTGGCCGTGGGGCTGGAGCCGGCCTGCGTGAAGACCTGTCCCACCGGCGCCATCGTGTTCGGCAGCAAGACCGACATGCAGGAGCACGCCGCCGAACGCATCGTCGACCTCAAGTCGCGGGGCTTCGAGCATGCCGGTCTGTACGACCCGGACGGCGTGGGTGGCACCCATGTGATGTACGTGCTGCACCACGCCGACACGCCGCGCGTGTACGCGGGGCTGCCCGACAACCCGGTGATCAGCCCGCTGGTCGGGCTATGGAAGGGCGTGAGCAAACCGCTGGCGCTGCTGGCCATGGGTGCGGCGGTGCTGGCCGGGTTCTTCCACTACGTACGCATCGGCCCGCAGCGGGTCGAGGAAGAGGATGACGAGCATCCTGACACCAGCGTGCATCAGGTCGACCCGTCGGTGCATGTGTATGACCCGGGCAAGCCCACCGCACCAGGGGAGCAACGGCCATGAAGCACAAGCCGATACTGCGTTACACCGCCAACGAGCGCACCAACCACTGGCTGGTGGCGATCCTGTTCTTCATGGCGGCACTGTCGGGGCTGGCGCTGTTTCACCCGGCGCTGTTCTGGCTCAGCCACCTGTTCGGCGGCGGGCCGTGGACACGCATCCTGCACCCGTTCATGGGCGTGCTGATGTTCGTGCTGTTCCTGGGGCTGGTGCTGCGCTTCTGGCGGGCCAACTTCATCACCGCCACCGACCGGCAGTGGCTGCGCCGGGTCGACCGGGTGATCCGCAACGAGGAGGAGGGCGTACCACCGGTGGGCAAGTACAACGCCGGGCAGAAGCTGCTGTTCTGGACCCTGCTGGCGTGCATGCTGGTGCTGCTGGTGAGTGGTGTGGTGATCTGGCGTGCCTACTTCAGCGCGTACTTCGGTATCGACACCATTCGCCTGGCCACCCTGCTGCATGCCCTGGCCGGCTTCGTGCTGGTGCTGAGCATCATCGTGCACATCTATGCCGGCATCTGGATCAAGGGCTCGGTCAGCGCCATGCTGCATGGCTGGGTCAGCCGCGCGTGGGCGCGCAAGCACCATGCGCTATGGTACCGGGAGGTCACTCGGGACGAGCGGCCCGACACGCACAAAGGAGCCAAGCCTTGAGTACCGTGATGGAACCCGATCAGATCCAGGCGTCGGCCAGTTCGCCGCCGTTTCTGCACCCGCCACCGCCCCAGCTGTTTGCGCTGCGTGCCGAACGCCTCGACCTGCTGGCCGAGGGGCATGCGCTGGGCGACTACCTGCGCTTCGTGGCCGGGTTGTGCCGCGTACAGCAGGGGTTGCTGGACAGCCCGCCGGCAGCGGCCATGCCCGACCCGCAGCGCCTGCAGCTGTGCGTGACCCACGGCCTGGCGCCACTGGCCGCCGACAGCCTGGTGCGCGAGGACGCCTGGCAGGGCTGGCTGGATGTCCTGTTGCAACGCTACGAGGCGTCTTCGCCGCTGGCGCATCAGGCCCAGACGCAATTGCGCGAGGCCGGGGCAGGGCAGCGCATGGTGTGGGCGCTGGCACTGCTGGGCGGGCAGTACAGCGCGGTGCCGGCGGCGCTGGTGCCGTTTCTGGGGGCCGCGCTGCAGGCGGCGTGGAGCCATTGGCTGCTGGCCATGCCCGGCGTCGAACTCAAGCCCGGCGACAGCCTGGGGCAGTGCCCGGCATGTGGTTCGCCGGCGATGGCGGGGGTAATCCGCCACCGCGGCAAGTACAACGGCCTGCGCTACCTGGTGTGTGCGTTGTGTGCCTGTGAATGGCATGCGGTGCGGGTCAAGTGCGTGTATTGCGAGCAAAGCAAGGGCTTGCAGTACTTCAGCCTGGAGGATGACCGCCATGTCGCCGGGCAGGCGCCGTTGCGGGCCGAATGCTGCTTCGAATGCCACAGTTACCTGAAGCTGGTCTACCTTGAAAGCGATGCGCAATCGGAGGCCCTGTCGGCAGACCTGGCCAGCCTGGCACTGGACATGCGCCTGGATCAGGAGGGCTACCAGCGCCTGGCGCCGAACCTGTTGCTGGCCCCGGGCCTGTAGGGCGGCCTTGCGCGAAGGGCGCACTACACTGTGGGATCCGACCCTGCGCGGTGTTCCATTCGCCGGCAAGGCCGGCTCCTACATAGGCCGGAGCGTTTTTGCATGTCCTCCAACGTCACTCAGTGCACCCACCGTCTACCCTCCATCGACACCCTCCTGCGCAGCCCTGCCTGCGTTCCCCTGGTGGACCGCTACGGCCGCGACGCCGTGCTCGCCACCTTGCGCCAACTGCTCGATGACCTGCGCGAGCCCGCCCGCCACGGCCAGCTCGGCGCTGCCGAACTGGCGCCCGAGGTGCTCGCCGGCCGCACCAACGAACGCCTCGCCGCCCGGCACCGCAGCCACATCCGCCGGGTGTTCAACCTCACCGGCACCGTGCTGCACACCAACCTGGGCCGCGCGCTGCTGCCCGAAGCCGCCATCGAGGCCGTCCAGCTTGCCGCGCGCCACCCCCTCAACCTCGAGTTCGACCTGGACAGCGGCAAGCGCGGCGACCGTGACGACCTGATCGAAGGCCTGATCCGCGAGCTCACCGGCGCCGAGGCCGTGACCGTGGTCAACAACAATGCCGCCGCCGTGCTGCTGGCGCTCAACAGCCTGGGCGCGCGCAAGGAGGGCATCATTTCGCGCGGCGAACTGATCGAGATCGGTGGTGCATTCCGCATCCCCGACATCATGGCCCGCGCCGGGGTCAGGCTGCACGAGGTTGGCACCACCAATCGCACCCACGCCCGCGACTACGAAGCGGCAATCAACCCGCGCAGCGGCCTGCTGATGCGCGTGCATTGCAGCAATTACAGCATTGAAGGCTTCACCAGCCATGTGCCCACCGCCGAGCTGGCGCAACTGGCCCACCAGCACGGCCTGCCGCTGCTCGAAGACCTGGGCAGCGGCAGCCTGATCGACCTGACCCGCTGGGGCCTGCCCGCCGAACCCACGGTGCGTCAGGCCCTGGCCGATGGCGCCGATATCGTCACCTTCAGCGGCGACAAGCTGCTCGGCGGTCCGCAGGCCGGGATCATCGTGGGCAGCAAGGCGCTGATCGCGCGCATCAAGAAGAACCCGCTCAAGCGTGCCCTGCGGGTCGACAAGTTGACTCTCGCCGCGCTGGAAGCGGTGCTGGGCCTGTACCGCGACCCCGACCGCCTGGCCGAGCGCCTGCCCAGCCTGCGCCTGCTGACCCGGCCGCAAGCCGAGATCCTGGCCCAGGCCGAACGCCTGGCGCCGCGCATGGCACAGGCGTTGGGCGCGTCGTGGAGCGTTGCCGCGCTGCCTGCACTGGGCATGATCGGCAGCGGCAGCCAGCCGGTGGCACGCCTGCCCAGTGCTGCGCTGTGCATGCGCCCACAGGTGTCCAAGCGCCTGCGCGGGCGCAGCCTGCTGGCGCTGGAAGCGGCCTTGCGCGCGTTGCCCATCCCGGTGCTCGGGCGCCTGGACGACGACGCGCTGTGGCTCGACCTGCGCCAGCTGGATGACGAACCCGCGTGGCTGGCGCAGCTGGCGCAACTGGCGGTACTGCCCACGTGATCGTCGGCACCGCCGGGCACATCGACCATGGCAAGACCGCGCTGCTCGAAGCCCTCACCGGCCAGGCTGGCGACCATCGGCGCGAAGAACGTGAACGCGGCATCACCATCGACCTTGGCTACCGTTATGCAGCGCTGGCGGCGGATGCGCCTTTGACCGGCTTTGTCGACGTGCCGGGCCACGAGCGGTTTATCCACAACATGCTGGCCGGCGCCCAGGGTATCGACCTGGTGCTGCTGGTGGTGGCGGCCGACGACGGGGTGATGCCCCAGACCCGCGAGCACCTGGCCATCGTCGAACTGCTGGGCATCGCGCAGGCGCTGGTGGCCATCACCAAATGCGACCGGGTCGAGCCGGCGCGGGTGCAGGCGGTGCAGGCCCAGGTGCGCGGACTGCTTGCGCCGGGACCGTATGCCGGGGCGGCGCAGTTCGCGGTGTCGAGTGTCAGCGGCCAGGGTATCGAGGCACTGCGTCAGGCATTGCTCGCCGCGCAGCACGCCCTGCAGCCGCGTAGCCAGGGTGGCGCTTTTCGCCTGGCCATCGACCGGGCCTTCAGCGTGGCCGGGGCCGGTATCGTGGTCACGGGCACCGCGTTGTCCGGGCAGGTTCAGGTGGGCGACAGCCTGGTGCTGGGCAAGGCGGGCAAACCGGTGCGGGTGCGCGGCCTGCACGCGCAGAACCAGGTCGCGACCCAGGCCTTCGCCGGGCAGCGCGTGGCCCTGAACATCAGCGCCGAGCGGCTGGCGCTGGAGCATATCCACCGCGGTGACTGGCTGCTGGCCGAGTGGCTGCATGCGCCCACTCAGCGGCTGGATATCGAACTGCACCTGCTGGCCGGGGAAGCTCGTGCACTCGAGCATTTCAGCCCGGTGCACCTGCACCTGGGCACCCAGGATGTCACCGCCCGCGTCGCATTGCTGGAGGGCGAGCGGCTGGCGCCCGGGGCGCGCATGTTCGCGCAGTTGCTGGTCAACGCGCCGGTGCAGGCGGTGCATGGCGACCCCGTGGTGCTGCGCGACCAGAGTGCCCAGCGCACCCTTGGCGGCGGGCGCATACTCGATCCATTCGCCCCGGCCCGCCAGCGCCGTAGCCCGCAGCGGCTGGCGCAGCTGCAGGCACTGGCGGCGGCCGACAGCCTGGAACAGGCCTTGCCGGCGCTGCTTGCGCAAGGCACGGGCGGGCTCGACCCGCAGCGCCTGGAGCGCCAGTTCAATCGCTTGCGCAGCCACTGGCGGCTGGATGCGCAGGTGCAGGTGGTGGCCACGCGGCAGGGGCCGCTGCTGTTCGACACGACGCAATGGCAGGCGCTCAAGGCTCGGGTGCTGGCGCAACTGGCGCGCTTTCACGAGCTCGAACCCGACCAGCTCGGCCCTGACCGCGACCGCCTGCGCCGTTTCGCCAGCCTGGCACTGGAGCGGCCGGCGTTCATCAGCCTGGTGGACGAGTTGCTGGGCGAGCAGGCGATTGCCAGCAGCGGCCCGTGGCTGCACCTGCCCACGCACCAGGCGCGCCTGAACGAGGCCGACACGGCGCTCTGGCAACAGGTGCAACCGTTGCTGCTGGCGGCGCGTTTCGATCCGCCCTGGGTGCGCGACCTGGCCCGCGCCACCGGCAGCGAAGAAGCCGAGGTACGGCTGCTGCTGCGCAAGATGGCGCGTCTGGGCCAGGTGCACCAGGTGGTGCGCGATCTGTTCTATCCCGAGGCCACAGTGCGGCAAATGGCGGCTATGCTGTTGCGCATGGCGGGTGATGAGGTGCAGGTGACGGTTTTTCGTGATGCGCTGGGTATCGGGCGCAAGCGCAGCATCCAGGTGCTGGAATACTTCGATCGCATCGGCCTGACCCGGCGCCTGGGCGACCAGCGCCGCATTCGCCGCGACAATGCCCTGGCTCAACCGGGCGACAACTGAATTCAAGGAAGGCAATCGCGCCCGGTGGCGCGGCCGGGCTTCAAACCCGGTTGGGGACGGCAGCCGTTCCCGGGCAGGTTCGACTCCGGCTGCCTTCCGCCATTTTTCGCGGGGCCTCAGGCCACCCGTTCACCGCACAGGTCCAGGGCGAACCAGTGCTCGGCGGTGTCGATGTCCAGCCCCGCGCCCAGCAGGGCGAACAGCTTGCCCAGCGCCGCCTCGCGGGTCATGCCACCGCCCGATACCAGGCCGGTCTCGCGCAGGCGGCTGCCGGCGGCGTAGGTATCGAACAGCACACTGCCCTCGATGCACTGGCTGATGGCGGCAATCAGCACGCCACCCTGGCGCGCCTTCTGCAACGCCTGCATCAGTGCTGCATCTTCCGATGGGCCGGTGCCGCTGCCATAGCATTCAAGCAGCAGGCCGCGCACGCCGCTCACCACCAGTGCCTGCACCTGCTCGGCCTGCAAGCCGGGGTACACCGGCAGCACCGCCAGTTTCACCGGCACCCGCGGCTGGGCATAGCCGAGTACCGCGGGCAACGCGCTGGCGCGGCTGCCTTCGCGGTGGCGCGCCGGCGCGGCAAACGCATCGAAGGCCTCGCTGCGCAGTTTGCTGGCCCGTGCGCCGTGCAGCAACTGGCCTGCGAAATACAGCTGCACGCCGCTTTGCAGGCCGCTTTCGAACAGGGCCAGGGCGCCGTGCAGGTTGTCCCAGGCGTCGCTGTGCGGTGCGCCGGCCGGCAGCATCGAGCCGGTGAGCACTACCGGCACATCCAGCCCCAGCAGCAGGAACGACAACGCTGCTGCGCTGTAGGCCAGGGTGTCGGTGCCGTGCAGCAGCAGGATGCCGTCGTGGCCATCACGCGTCACCGCCGTGACGATGGCCGCCTGCATGGCCAGCCAGTTGGCCTGCTGCATGTTGGCGCTGTCGAGCAGCGGTGACATCTCCTGCAGGCGCCAGTGCACCCGGGGTGGCGTCGGGTGCGTGTCCAGCCAGGCGCGCATGCGTGCCTCGAAGCCACCGGCCGGCGCCAGGCCATGGGGCGTTTGCAGCATGCCGATGGTGCCGCCGGTGTAGAGGACGAGAAGGTTCTTGACCGCGCGCATGGTGAGCATTCCAGGCAGGTGAGAAAGGGGCATCGCGAATCGGCTGCCGCCCGCGAACGGGGCGGCGGCACAGGGTTGCTCAGCGTTGCGCTTGAGCTTGAGCTTCGCCCACGCTGGCAGGGCGTGCGCTTTCAGCGGGCTGGACAGCAGGCCAGGCTTGGGTGTCCAGGTCCAGGTCGGGGAACCTGGCCGAGTCGAATACCGGCTGCTTGATGCCTGCCTTGCGCTGGTCGTCGTAGTCGCGCATCACGCGCAGGCCGATCTTGAACAGCAGCGCCAGGGCGATCAGGTTGACGAAGGCCAGGCACGTCATGGTGATGTCGGCGAAGGCGAACACGGTCGACAGGTTCTGCACCGAGCCCCACACGATCAGCGCCAGCACCAGGGCACGGTAGACCATCAGCACCGCACGGTTGCGGGTCAGAAACTGCAGGCTGTTTTCGCCCAGGTAGTAGTTGTAGAGGATGCAGGTGAACACGAACAGCGACAGCGCCACGCTGACGAACAGGCGACCCCAGTCACCGACCACGGCAGCCAGCGAGTTCTGGGTCAGCACGATGCCGTCACCTTCGAAGCCCGGGGTGTAGAAGCCCGACAGCAGAATCAGCAGCGCGGTGCAGGTGCAGATCACGAAGGTATCGAGGAACACGCTGAATGCCTGCACCACGCCCTGGGCGCCCGGGTGTTTCACTGCCGCCACGGCGGCCACGTTGGGCGCACTGCCAAGGCCCGCTTCGTTGGCGAACACGCCACGCTTGACGCCCATCACGATGGCACTGCCCAGCAGGCCACCGAAGGCAGGGTCCAGGCCGAAGGCGCTCTTGAAGATGGTTTCGAGCATGGCCGGCACGTGTTCGATCTGGCTGCCGATCACGTACAGGGTAACGCCGATGTAGGCCAGGGTCTTGACCGGCACCAGCAGGTCGGACACCGAGGCGATGCGCTTGATCCCGCCCAGGAACACGATGGCCAGCAGCACGGCCAGGGCAATCCCGGTGTGCTCCGGGGCGAAGCCGAAGGCGTTCTGCAGCGAGTGGGTCACGGTGTACGACTGCAGGCCGTTGAAGGCGAAGCCGTAGGTCACCAGCAGCAACACCGAGAACACCACTGCCATGGTGCGCAGGTTGAGGCCGTGCAGGATGTAGTAGGCCGGGCCGCCGCGGTACAGGCCGTCACCGTCGGCGCGCTTGTAGACCTGCGCCAGGGTGCATTCGAAGAAGCTGCTGGACATGCCCACCAGCGCCGTCACCCACATCCAGAACACCGCGCCCGGGCCGCCCAGGGTCACGGCGATACCGACGCCGGCGATGTTGCCGGCACCCACGCGCCCGGCCAGGCTCAGCATCAGTGCCTGGAACGAACTCAACTGGCCCGCCTGGCCGCGCAACGATTCCTTGAATACGCCGAACATATGGATGAAATGGCGAAACTGCACAAATCGCGAGCGCAGGGTGAAATAGCTTCCCAGTCCGACGATAAGCACGATAAGGAGCTTCCCCGAAAGGAAATCGTTGAGCACTTCGAGCATGGCGTGACCTCGGTTCTTGTTCTGAATGACAGTGGCTGACGGCGTGCGCCGTTTGCCTGGGGGCGCATGGTTGGTCATGACAAACGTCGTTACAATTTCGCGGGTTGCTATGAATTGATGCGACCTGATGCTAAACTGGCGCCTATCGCATCAATCGGTACCTGATCAATGAGTCAACACCTGGGCCCCAACCTCAAGCTGGCGTGCAGCCATTACCGCTCTATTTCCGAGGTTTGCCGGCAGCTGTCGATCAACCGGGCACAGTTCAACAAGTACCTGAGCGGGCAGAGCCAGCCGACGGCGTACAACCTCAAGCGCATCGGCGACTTCTTCGGCGTCGAGGACTACGAACTGGGCCTGCCGCCGGAACAGTTCGCGCGCCTGATCGGTGCGCGCAGCTCGGCGCTTGCCAGCCCGGCACAGGCCGACCCGTTGCTGGAACTGCTGCGCCCGCTGCGCGAGCACGAGGGCAATCTGTCGCGCTACTGCGGTTACTACTTCGAATATTCCAACTGCATGTCGGTGCCGGGCAGCATCCTGCTGTCGCTGGTGCACCTGCGCGAAGAACGCGGCACGTTCCTGTTCGAGCGCCAGGAACGCCAGGAGCGCTCCAGCAGCACCGACGTGCAGGCCGAAGACTGGGTGCGCTGCCGCTACCTGGGCGCGGCCTTTCAGTTGCAGGACCGGGTGTTTCTGATCGACTACGAATCGCTGACGGTCAACGAGATGAGCCAGACCATCCTGATTCCCAGCTTCAAGAGCCGCATCACCCGGCTCAACGGCCTCAAGACCGGCGTCTCCAGCGGTGACCGGCGCACTCCGGCGTGTACCCGCGTGGTGTGGGAATACCTGGGCCCGGAAATCAACCGCATCAATGCCTACCGCCAGGTCCGGCTGTACCGCCCGGATGACCCGCGCATCGATGACGATGTGCGCGCACGGCTCAACGTCGGGCCGATTCGCAACGGCCTGTTCGAGATCGAGTGAAGGGTGCCGTGCTCAGCGGCGAATGAATGCCGCCACCTGCTGCGCCAGGGCCCCGGCCTGTGGGGGATGGGCGCGCAGGTGGGCGGCGATGCCGTGGTCGCAGTCGGGCAGGGTCAGCTGTTCGAAATGCCCGGGGGGTAGGGTGTCGCTCAGCGCCTGGATGACTTCGGCCGGGATCGGGCTGTAGCGCAGCATGCCGTCGATTTCCACATGGCCTGCCGACGTGCCCGGGGTTCGCCCATGATGGGCGGCCAGCAGGCCATCGTACTGTCCCAGCACCAGCAGCACCTGGCCGCGATAGCTGCGCAGGAATTTGTAGCTGTCGCTGTCGAGAAACCCGTGCGGGGTGCTGATGGCGCGGGTGAAGGCCGGGCCGAACGGGGCATCGTAGGCGCTGTCGGCATAGACCGCCGGGCACAGCAGCACCAGCTTGTTCACCTGGCGTGCATGGTGCGCTGCCACTTTCAGCGCCAGCGCTGCGCCCAGGCTGTGGCCGATCACGGTGTTGCAGCGATGCTCGACGTGGCGAAAGAAGCGCAGCGCCTCGGCCAGGTTGGTGTGCAGCGACGGCGCCCGGGCCCCCGGCAGGCTGGCCAGGCTGTGCCCCGACAGGTTGCCGGTCAGCGAGCCGATGCCCAGGGCCTGCAGGCGGTACAGCAGCGGATTGAGGTGGGTGAAGTCGCTGCGTGCGCCGCCGAGCATGAACAGCGGCGGCGCGTGCTCGATATCGGGGATCAGCAGGCGACCTTCCTGGCTGTAGCCGTCGAACGTTTCGACCACCAGGCACTCGCGGCCCGGGCTGGGTTCGTCGAATTGCCAACGCTCACGTCCGTGTGCGGCCGTCTTGATCGGCATGAAGCGGTCCTCTTGCCCGGGGTGAAGGGTCGACAAGTCGACATGAACCAGCGAGGCTGACGCTTTTACAGTAGATGCAGTCGGGCATTTCTGGTGGGCGCGCAGGTTATTTCTTGAACTACGTTGAACCCGTCACACTTTGCGCTGACACACTCTAGACTTTGGCGTCAGTCGGCCCCGCGTTGGACTTCGCCTGCTGGAAGCCGCAAAATATCCGCTTTCCCTCAATTTATCTGACCGGACCTGCTGACTCTATGCGAATGCGCCTGATGCTGTTGGGTGGTGGAAATGCCCTTGGGCAAGCGCTGATTCGCCTCGGGGCCGAGGAAGATATCGGCTTTCTGGCGCCGCGCCCACCTGACCAGGGCTGGGATGCCGCGAGCCTGACCCAGCTGCTCGATGACACCCGCCCCGATGCGCTGATCAATCTGGCCTACTACTTCGACTGGTTCCAGGCCGAATCGGTGAGCGAGCAGCGCCTGGCTTCGCAGGAGCGTGCGGTCGAGCGCCTGGCCGAACTGTGCCAGCACCACAACATCATCTTGCTGCAACCCTCCAGCTACCGGGTATTCGACGGTTCGCGGGCCACGGCCTACAGCGAAAAGGACGAGCCGGTACCGCTCGGTCAACGTGGCCAGGCGTTGTGGCGCATCGAACAGAGCGTGCGCGCGACCTGCCCGCAGCACGTGCTGCTGCGCTTTGGCTGGGTGCTCGACGACAGCGTCGACGGCGTGCTGGGGCGTTTTCTGACCCGCGCCGAGCACTCGCAGGAACTGCTGCTGGCCGACGACCGGCGTGGCAACCCGACCCCGGTCGACGATGCAGCGCGGGTGATCCTGGCGGTGCTCAAGCAACTGGACTGTGGCGCGCCACTATGGGGCACCTACCATTACGCCGGCAACGAGGCGACCACGCCGCTGGCGCTGGGTCAGGCGATCCTCAGCGAAGCCGGGCAACTGCGTCAGCTGGCCGTCGAAGCGCCCACTGCGCAGGCCCACGCCGCCCGCCCGGATGCTGCCGAAGAACCCCAGCACGCAGTGCTGGCCTGCAAGAAAATCCTCCACACCTTCGGCATCAAGCCGCGTGCCTGGCGCGCCGGCCTGCCGACCCTACTGGACCGGTTCTATCGTCATGGCTGATGCTCCTATCCTGATTACCGGGGGGGCCGGCTTCATCGGCTCCCACCTGAGCGACGCGCTGCTGGCCAAGGGGTACGCGGTGCGCGTGCTCGACGACCTGTCTACCGGCCGGCGCCTGAACCTGCAGCTGGACAACCCGCGCCTGCAACTGATCGAGGGCGACGTGGCCGATGCCGCCCTGGTGGCCCGGGCCGCCGAGGGCTGCCAGGCCGTGGTGCACCTGGCGGCGGTGGCCTCGGTGCAGGCCTCTGTGGAAGACCCGGTCAGGACCCACCAGAGCAACTTCATCGGCACGCTGAACGTGTGCGAGGCGATGCGTGTGGCCGGCATCAAGCGCGTGCTGTTTGCCTCCAGCGCTGCGGTGTACGGCAACAACGGTGAAGGCCAGGCCATCGACGAGGACACGCCCAAGGCGCCGCTGACCCCCTATGCGGTGGACAAGCTGGCCAGCGAGCAGTACCTGGACTTCTATCGTCGCCAGCATGGGCTGGAGCCGGTGGTGTTTCGCTTCTTCAATATCTTCGGGCCACGCCAGGACCCGTCGTCGCCGTATTCGGGAGTGATCAGCATCTTCTGCGAGCGCGCCCTCAACGGCACGCCGATCAACCTGTTTGGCGATGGCGAGCAGACCCGTGACTTCCTGTATGTGGCCGACCTGGTGGCGGTGCTGGTGCAGGCGCTGGAACAGGCGCAGGTGCAGGAGGGCGCGGTGAACGTGGGGCTGAACCGCGCCACCACGCTGAACCAGTTGCTCGACGCACTGCGCAAGGTGGTAGGGCCGTTGCCCGAGGTCAATCACGGGCCGGCGCGCGCGGGTGATATCCGTCATTCGCGGGCCGACAATGCGCGGCTGCTGGCGCGCTTCGACCTGCCCGAGCCGACGCCACTGGCCGATGGGCTGGCGCACCTGCTGGGGCGCTGAACGTAAAAAGCTTCGCCGGCAACGCCGGCTCCTGCAGGCGGTATCTCCCTGACGGGAATCGCAGCCAAAAAAAAGCCCCGAATGATCGGGGCTTTTTCATGGTCAGAACTTGTAACCCACACCCACCATGTAGACCCATGGGTCCACATCCACGCTCACCTTGGTCTTGCCCACGCCCAGCGCGCTTGGGCCGTCGATGGTGGCCTTGGTGTCGATGTCCACGTACCAGACCGCGGCGTTGACCAGCAGGTTGTCGGTCAGCATGTAGTCCATGCCCAGTTGGCCGGCCAGGCCGACCGAGTCCTTGAGCTTCATGTTGCTGAAGCCCTGGGCCTTGCGGCTGCTGCTCAGGTCTTCATCGAAGAACAGGGTGTAGTTAAGACCGATACCGGCGTAAGGCTGGAACTTGGAGGTCGGCTCCATCGGGTAGTACTGCAGCGACAGGGTCGGTGGCAGTTGCTTGATGTTCGCCAGCTTGCCGTCCAGGCCCGCGCCCAGGCCCTTTACGCCCACTTCGTGCTGGAACGGGGTGGCTGCCAGCAGTTCCAGGCCGATGTGGTCGGTCAGCATGTAGGCAAAGGCCAGGCCCAGCTGGGTGTCGCTGTCCAGGGTGGCCTTGGTGCCGCCAACCTTGGTGCCGTCGAGCTTGATATCGCCGCTGTCCTCGTTCGGTGCGGTGGTGATCGCACCGGCACGCAGAATGAAATCGCCCGCCTGGTGGGCGTGGGCAACAGGGGCTGCAAGCGCGAGGGCAATGAGCGAGGCGCTGAGCAAGGACTTGTTCATGGAAGCTCCCAAAGGACGTTTAGAATTTAATGTGTCCAATGGTAAGGAGCTGACAGGCGGTGATTCTTGACGCAGCTCAATGAAACCGCAAACGCCCTGGCGCGGGGCTTCTATTGTAGTTCATAGGCGTAGATCTTCTCGGCTTCCATCTGGTAGCCGGCCTCGGCCAGCTCGCTGCTGGAAGCCTTGACCTGCATCGGCCCCTCGATCCAGTAGGGCTGGTACAGCTCCTCGACCTTGATGCCGATTTCGCTGAACACGTGCACGATCTGGTTCGACGGTGGGGGCGGCACGTGAATGCACGCGCCGTAGTACGGCACCAGCAGGAACTCGGTGGTACGGCCTTCCTCGCTGACTTCCAGTGGCACGATGTAGCCCGGCAGCTTCACCTGCTGGCCATCCAGTGCCTTCACCACCGGCGCGTCGGGCGCCTGCTGCTGCGCCGCCGGGCCGCTTTCGCCGGCCAGCGCGTTGCTCAACTGCGAAAGGTCGTGCAGTGGGGTCATCTGCGGCACGATCACCGGTGCGCCCTCGGGGATCAATTGCGGCCATTCCAGCGTGCGCGGCTCACCCGCCCACAGGGGCGGGGCAATCAACAGCAACAACAGCAGGGCACGACGTATCACGGGCGTTCTCACAGGTGAATGGACAAACCGTCGGCCAGCGACTGGCGGTAGGCCCGCCAGGCCGGAATGCTGCCCATCAGCACGGCGGCGCCGAGGATGATCCCCAGCAGGCTCCACTCGTGGGCGCTGGGCAGCGCCAGCGGCAGGTACAGGCCGTAGTTGGCCTGCACCGTGCCCTGGGCCAGGGCGATGCCAAGGTAGAGCAGGCCAAGCCCGGCGGCAATCCCCGCCAGCGCCAGGGTGAACGCCTCCATCACCAGCAGCCCTGCAATATGCCAGGGGCGTGCACCCACCGAGCGCAGGATGGCCATTTCGCGGCGGCGCTCGTTGAGGCTGGTGAGGATCGCCGTGAGCATGCCGATCAGGCCGGTCAGCACCACGAACAGCGACACCACGAACAGCGCCTGTTCGGCGGTGCCCATCAGGCTCCACAGCTCCTGCAGGGCCACGCCGGGCAGAATCGCCAACAGCGGCTCGCCGCGGAACTCGTTGATCTCGCGTTGCAGGGTGAAGGTGCTGATCTTGTTGTTCAGGCCCAGCATGAACGCGGTGATGGCCTTGGGTGTGAGGTCCATGCCTCGGGCCTGTTCGGCGCTGACGCGGCCGGCGCCGCGGGCGGGCACGCCGTTGTGCCAGTCGACGTGGATCGCCTCCATGCCGCCAAGGCTGATGTGCAGGGTGCGGTCCACCGGGGTGCCGGTGCGTTGCAGCACGCCCACCACGGTGAACGGCTTGTCGTCATGCTTGACCAGGCTGATGGCGGCCACGCCATGGGCCAGCACCAGCTTGTCGCCGAGTTTGTAATGCAGCGCGTCGGCCACCTCGGCGCCCAGCACCACCTCGAACGGGTCGCTGGCGAAGGCACGCCCGCTGGCCAGCTGCAGGTGCTGCTTGCGCCCGTACTGGTAATGCTCGAAGTAGGCTTCGGTGGTGCCCATCACCCGGTAACCGCGGTGCGAGTCGCCCAGCGAGATCGGGATGGCCCACTTCACCCGCGGGTTGCTGGCGTAGTGCTCGAAGCTGTCCCAGCGGATGTTGTTGGTGGCGTTGCCGATGCGAAACACCGAGTACAGCAGCAGGTTCACCGAGCCCGAGCGCGCACCGACAATCAGGTCGGTGCCACTGATGGTGCTGGCAAAACTGGCGCGGGCCTCGGTGCGTACCCGCTCCACCGCCAGCAGCAGGCACACCGACAGGGCGATGGCGAAGGCGGTGAGCAGGGCAGTGAAGCGGCGGTTGGCGAGACTCGCCAGGGCAAGGCGGAGCAGGTACATCAGGCCTCCAGGTCGCTGGCAGGGCGCGCGGCGCGGTTGAGTTCGGCAAGCGACAGCTGGCGATCGAACAGCGGTGCCAGGCTCTGGTCGTGGCTGACGAACAACAGGCTGGAGCCGGCTGCGCGGCATTCAGCGAACAGCAGGCGGATGAAGGCTTCACGGGTGTCGGCATCGAGCGCCGAAGTCGGCTCGTCGGCAATCACCAGCTCGGGTTGGCCGATCAGCGCGCGGGCGGCGGCCACCCGTTGCTGCTGACCGATCGACAGGCTGTCGGCGCGCCGTGCCAGCAGTGCCGGGTCCTTCAGGCCCAGATGGGCGAGCAGGCTGGCGGCGGCCTTGTCCACACTGCCGTAGCGCTGGCCGGCGCGTTGCGCCCGGCTGCGCGAGAAACGGCACGGCAGCTCGACGTTTTCGCGTACCGACAGAAACGGCAGCAGGTTGAACTGCTGGAAGATGTAGCCGGTATGATCGACGCGAAAACGGTCGCGCTGGCCCTGGCTGAGCGCGCCCAGCTCCTGGCCGAGCAGGCGGATGCTGCCGCGGTCGGCCTTCTGCACCCCGCCCAGCAGGCCCAGCAGGGTGGTCTTGCCACTGCCGCTGGGGCCCTTGAGGAACAGCGACTCGCCGGCCTGCAGGCGCAACGCCGGGATGTCCAGCAGCTCAGGCTGGCCGGGCCAGGCGAAACCCAGCCGGGACAGTTCGATCAGTGCCTGGCCCATGTCAGAAGTCGATCGCGCTGCGGGTCGGGGTCAGGTCCACGCCCTTCTGGCCATTGGGGCCCACCAGTTGCAGCTGGATCTTCTGGGTGGCGGGGAAGGCCTTGAACAGTGGCGCCAGGTCCAGGCGGGTGAGCTGGGCCGGGGTGGTGCATTCGAGTTTGTAATGGGCGTTGATGTCGCTGTGTTCGTGATCGTGGGCGTCGCCATCCTCGTCATGCACCGGCTTGTCGCCGAACAGCGGGCTTTGCAGGTCCTGGTCGGTTTCGCTGCAACCGGCTGCCTTGTTCAGGCCGAACAGCGCCAGGGGTGTTTCGAGCTGGGCGCGCACGGCCGCGACCTTGGCCTTGTCGGTGGCAGAAGTGGCGGCATGTTCGAAGCCCACCAGGTTCATCGCCGGGCTGTCGAATTCCAGCTCCAGGGCATTGCCGTCGAGTGCGACGTTCAGGTGCGCCACGCCATGTTCATGGGCACCCAGGCTGCCATGCTCATGGTCATGGTCGTCATGGGCGTAAACCAGACTCAGGGGCAGCAGGGCAAACGGCAAGGCAAGCAGCAGACGACGCATGGGCGGAACTCCGGAAGGCGCTGAAAGAGTTTCGAAATGTTATAACAACTTGTCGGCTGCGTACCAGTGTCGCTGGATGAAACTTCGTGGGAGCATGGGCGCCTGATCGAGTGGAGGGTGCGAACGTGCGTATTCGTGGACACATCGGCGAATGGCCGGTGGATTTGAGCGTGGAGCTGGAGCCCCATGAGTGGGCGCAGCTGGGCGGGCAGTTGCAGGCGGCCGGGGCGCCGGCGGTTGCCGCTGCTGTACCGACGGCGCCGGTTCGCCCGGACGATGCAGTGTGGCAGGCGGCGCGCGAGGTGTTGCGCAAGGCCGGTCAGTTGAACGGGCCCCAGTTGCTGGAGGCGCTGGAGGGGTTGGCGGGCAATACGGCGGCCGGCAAGCGCCTGCTGGTGCGTTTGCGCCATAGCAGCGAGGTGAGGGTGGAAAGCGGGGCGGATGCGCCGGTCTATCACTGGGTCGGCTGAACACCGCGTTGATCCCATCGCGGGTCAAGCCCGCGCCCACAGCGCGGGTAGGTAACCTTGTGGGAGCGGGCGGTTGACCTCAGTACAACGCAGCAAACAGCTTGCGGCGGTAATCCAGCACCAGCGGGTGCTCGTTGCCCAGCAGGTCGAACACCTGCAGCAGGGTCTTGTGCGGCAGGCCGCCTTCATACCCGCGGTTGCGCTTGAACAGTTTCAGCAGCCCGTCCAGCGCCGCCTCGTACTGCTGGCGCGACAGCTGCTGCACTGCCAGCTGATACGCCGCCTCGTCATCCTCGGCGTTCTGTGCCAGGCGTGACTTCAGGTCGGCCACGTCCGGCAGGCTGGCGGCCTGCTTGAGGAACGTCAGCTGCGCCTTGGCACCGGCCAGTGCAGCCTTGTGCTCATCGCTCTTGACCGCATCGAGCACGGTCTGCGCTTCGCCCAGCTCGCCACGCTCGGCCAGGCAACGGGCATACAAGATCAGTGCCGCGGCATTGCTGTTGTCTTCGGTCAGCAGGGCCTGGAGCAGCGCCTCGGCCTCGCTGAAGCGTCCCTCGGCAAACAGCCCCTGGGCCACTACCAGCGGGTCGGCCGCCGCCGGTGGCGGCAGTTGCACATGCGGTTCGAGCATTGCGCGGATTTCCGACTCCGGGCGTGCCTCGGCAAAGCCGTCGACCGGCTGGCCATCCTTGAACAGCACCACCGTCGGCAGGCTGCGGATACCGAAGCGCGCGACAATGTCCTGTTCCACATCGCAGTTGACCTTGGCCAGCAGCAGCTCACCCCGGTATTCGGCGGTGATTTTCTCCAGCAGCGGCATCAGCACCTTGCACGGCGCGCACCAGTCGGCCCAGAAGTCGACGAGCACGGGTTTGACGTAGGAGTTCTGGATCACCGACTGGTCGAAGTCGGCGCTGGTGGCATTGAAGATGTACGGGGTTTCCTGGCTCATCGCGACTCTCGCAAATCCTTGAATGGCAACACTATAAAGCGCTGCGGCTGGCGTGGTACAGGCTCACCTGGCGGAATTCGTGGGGTTCGGCCAGGTCTGGCAGGGTCAGGGCGTGCAGGGTGTCGAGCTGGCGGTACAGGGGGTGACGGAAGTCGCGCACCCGCGAGTCGGCCACCAGCGCCTGGTGCCCGCGGCTGAGAAACGCATCGAGCAGCGGCAGGTTGGCGCGGTCGTAGAGCACATCGGCCACCAGCACCAGGTCGAAGCGGTCGGCCTCGGCGAAGAAATCGCTGGAGTAGCCCAACTGCACCTGGTTGAGCGCGGCATTCGCGCGGCTTGCCTGCAGCGCCAGCGGGTCGAGGTCGCAGGCCACCACTTCAAGCGCTCCGGCGCGGGCGGCGGCGATGCCGGCAATGCCCGAGCCTGCGCCGAAGTCCAGCACGCGTTTGCCGGCCACCCACTCGGGGCGGGCGGCCAGGTAGCGCGCCATGGCCAGGCCGCTGGCCCAGCAGAAGGCCCAGTAGGGCGGCTCGTGCAGGATGCGCCGGGTTTCCTCGGGGCTGAACGCGCGGTCCATGTTGTGCGCATCGATCAGCCACAGCTTGAGGTCGCAGGCCGGCAGCTCGCTGACCACCAGCCGTGCGTCCCCCAGCAGCCCGCTCAACGCCTGTTGCAGGTGGATCGGCGCGGTCACGGCGCTTTTTCGAGGCGCAGCGGGCCGGTGGCCTGGGTTTGCGGGCTGCTGACCGCCACAGGTTGCAGGTGCAGGATCAGCTGCCCGGACTGGCTGGCACGCCCGCGCAGCTCCACCCGCGCACCGGCAGGGAACGCCTCGGGGTTGAAACGCAGCTGGAACGGCAGGTCCTGGCCGTTGGCGTCCAGGTTGCTGCTGGCCAGCAGGCGTTGCGGGCGGCCGCGCGGGTCGACCACCAGCAGCGCCAGCTCGACCTCGGCGCCCGACGGGATGCCAAGCAGGGTGCCGCTGATTTCACGCTGGTAGGCCGGCAGCGGGCCCAGGGCCACAGGTTGCTTGGCCGCTACCGGGGCCTTGGGGGCCAGCACCGGCTTGGGTTCATCGCTGCTGCAGGCGGCCAGCAGGGCGGCAAAACTGAGCACAACGAGCGCTCTAAAGGGCATGATCAATTCCTTCGGGGGGATATTTCCTCACTGGATGGTAACTGCTTTGGCTTGTCTTGCCAGTGGGATGCGCTACCATGACCCTCCCTTTTTTTGTTGCCTGCCACCATGCACTGTCCCTTCTGCGGTGCCAACGACACCAAGGTCATCGACTCGCGACTGGTTGCCGAGGGCGAACAAGTGCGCCGTCGCCGCGAATGCGTGGCCTGCGGTGAGCGCTTCACCACCTTCGAAACCGCCGAACTGGTGCTGCCGCGCCTGATCAAGACCGACGGCAGCCGCCAGCCCTTCGACGAAGAAAAACTGCGCGCCGGCATGCAGCGGGCGCTGGAAAAGCGCCCGGTGAGCGTCGAGCGCCTCGAAGCGGCGCTGGCCCACATCAAGCACAAGCTGCGCGCCACCGGCGAGCGCGAGGTCAAGTCGCTGGTCGTCGGCGAACTGGTGATGGCCGAGCTGCAAAAGCTCGACGAAGTGGCCTACATCCGCTTCGCCTCGGTGTACCGCCGCTTCCAGGACCTGGACGAATTTCGTGAAGAAATCGACCGCCTGGCGCGCGAGCCTTCCAAGCAATGAGCCTGCCCAGCGAACGCGACGTGCTCGACGCCCACTACATGGCCCGTGCGCTGGAACTGGCGCGCAAGGGTCTCTATTCCACCCACCCCAACCCGCGGGTCGGTTGCGTGATCGTGCGTGACGGTCAGGTGGTCGGCGAAGGCTGGCACGTACGCGCCGGCGAACCGCATGCCGAGGTGCACGCGCTGCGCCAGGCCGGCGAGCTGGCCCGTGGCGCCTGTGCCTATGTGACCCTGGAGCCGTGCAGCCACCACGGGCGCACGCCGCCGTGTGCCGAGGCGCTGGTCAAGGCCGGTGTGGCGCGGGTGGTGGCGGCCATGCAGGACCCCAACCCGCAAGTGGCGGGGCAGGGGCTCAAGCGCCTGGCCGACGTCGGTATCGAAGTTGCCAGCGGTGTGCTGGAGGCCGAGGCCCGCGCACTCAACCCGGGCTTTCTGAAACGCATGGAACACGGCCTGCCCTTTGTGCGGGTCAAACTGGCGATGAGCCTGGACGGGCGCACCGCCATGGCCAGTGGCGAGAGCCAGTGGATCACCGGCCCGGCCGCACGCTCGGCGGTGCAGCGTCTGCGCGCGCGCTCCAGCGTGGTGCTGACCAGCGCCCAGAGCGTGCTGGCCGACAACGCGCGCATGACCGTGCGCGCCGACGAGCTTGGGCTGGACGCCGACAGCACCGCCCTGGCGATGGCCCGCCCACCGTTGCGCGTGCTCATCGACGGGCGCCTGCGCCTGCCGCTGACGGCGCCGTTCTTCCAGGCCGGCCCGGTGCTGGTGGTGACGGCCGCCGCGCCAGTTGCGCAGTACGCCCAGGCCGGCCATGACCTGCTGAGCCTGCCCGGCACCGACGGGCACGTCGACCTGCCCGCGCTGCTGCGCGAACTGGCCCGGCGTGGTGCCAGCGAGGTCCTGGTGGAGGCCGGCCCGGGCCTGGCCGGTGCCTTCGCGCAACAGGGCCTGGTGGACGAATACCAGCTCTTCATCGCTGCCAAGTTTCTCGGCTCCAGTGCCCGCCCATTGCTCGATTGGCCCCTGGCCAGAATGAGCGAAGCGCAGGCCCTCAAAATCACCGACATGCGCGCCGTAGGCGATGACTGGCGAGTCACTGCCATTCCTGTGCCTGCGCCCGGCGTATAATTCGCGGCCTGCGCCTTGCGCGACCCGTTCTGAAGGAGGACTCATGTTCACCGGCATCATCGAATCCATCGGCAGCATCCGTTCACTCACCCCCAAAGGCGGCGACGTGCGCGTGTATGTCGAAACCGGCAAGCTCGACCTGGGCGACGTGAAACTGGGCGACAGTATCGCCGTCAACGGCGTGTGCCTGACCGCCGTCGAACTGCCTGGCGACGGTTTCTGGGCTGACGTCAGCCGCGAAACCCTCGACTGCACCGCCTTTGCCGACTTCAAGGTAGGCAGCCGGGTCAACCTGGAAAAGGCCCTGACCCCCAGCAGCCGTCTGGGCGGCCACCTGGTCAGCGGCCACGTCGACGGTGTCGGCGAGGTCATCTCGCGCAGCGATAACGCCCGCGCCATCCAGTTCCGCCTGCGCGCGCCGGCCGAACTGGCCAAGTACATCGCCCACAAGGGCTCGATCACCGTCGATGGCACCAGCCTCACGGTCAACCAGGTCGATGGCGCCGAGTTCGAGCTGACCATCGTGCCGCACACCCTCGCTGAAACCATCATGGCCGACTATCGCACCGGGCGTCGGGTTAACCTTGAGGTCGACCTGCTGGCCCGTTACCTGGAGCGTCTGCTGCTGGGCGACAAGGCCGCCGAGCCGGGCAAGGGTGGCATCACCGAAAGTTTCCTGGCCGCCAACGGCTACCTGAAATCCTGATTTAGAAGGGGGTGCCGCGTGGCGCTCAACAGCATCGAAGAACTGGTCGAAGACATTCGCCAGGGCAAAATGGTCATCCTGATGGATGACGAAGACCGCGAGAACGAAGGCGACCTGATCATGGCCGCCGAGTGCTGCAAGGCCGAACACATCAACTTCATGGCCAAGTACGCCCGTGGCCTGATCTGCATGCCGATGTCGCGCGAGCGCTGCGAGCTGCTCAAGCTGCCGCTGATGGCCCCGCGCAACGGCTCGGGCTTCGGCACCAAGTTCACCGTTTCGATCGAAGCTGCCGAAGGCGTCACCACCGGTATCTCCGCCGCCGACCGCGCGCGCACCGTGCAGGCCGCCGCCGCCCGGGACGCCAAGGCCGAAGACATCGTCAGCCCGGGCCACATCTTCCCGCTGATGGCCCAGCCCGGCGGTACCCTGGCCCGTGCCGGCCACACCGAGGCGGCCTGCGACCTGGCGCGCATGGCCGGTTTCGAGCCGAGCGGGGTGATCTGCGAGGTGATGAACGACGACGGCACCATGTCGCGTCGCGCCGAGCTGGAAGTGTTCGCCGCCGAGCACAACATCAAGATCGGCACCATCGCCGACCTGATCCACTACCGCATGATCCACGAACGTACCATTCAGCGGATTTCCGAGCAGCCGCTGGACAGCGAACTGGGTCAGTTCAACCTGGTGACCTACCGCGATTCGGTCGAAGGCGACGTGCACATGGCCCTGACCCTGGGCAAGATCTGCGCCGAGGAACCGACCCTGGTGCGGGTGCACAACATGGACCCGCTGCGCGACCTGCTGCTGGTCAAGCAGCCCGGCCGCTGGAGCCTGCGCGCCGCGATGAGCGCCGTGGCAGAGGCCGGCAGCGGCGTGGTGCTGCTGCTCGGCCACCCGCTGGACGGCGACGTGCTGCTGGCGCATATCCGCGAAAGCGCCGACAGCAGCCAGGTCAAGACACCCACCACCTACAGCACCGTGGGTGCCGGTTCGCAGATTCTGCGCGACCTGGGCGTACGCAAGATGCGCCTGATGAGTTCGCCAATGAAGTTCAATGCGATATCCGGATTCGATCTGGAAGTTGTAGAATACGTGCCCTCCGAATAAAGCAGGGGCTGGTTTCCCGCTGTTGATCCGGAACAAAACTCCCACAGGCCGCACCGTTGCGGCCTGGCTCTTTAAGATGAGAACCCCGCAATGTCCCTGAAGACCATCGAAGGTACCTTCATTGCCCCCAAAGGTCGCTATGCTTTGGTGGTTGGCCGCTTCAACAGCTTCGTCGTCGAAAGCCTGGTAAGCGGTGCCGTTGATGCCCTGGTTCGCCACGGCGTGAGCGAAAGCGACATCACCATCATCCGTGCACCGGGTGCGTTCGAGATTCCGCTGGTGGCACAGAAGGTCGCCCAGCAGAGCGAATACGCCGCGATCATCGCCCTGGGCGCCGTGATCCGTGGTGGCACCCCGCACTTCGAATACGTGGCGGGCGAATGCACCAAGGGCCTGGCCCAGGTGTCCATGGAGTTCGGCGTGCCGGTTGCCTTCGGTGTCCTAACCGTCGATTCGATCGAACAGGCCATCGAGCGTTCCGGCACCAAGGCCGGCAACAAGGGCGCCGAAGCGGCCCTGTCCGCCCTGGAAATGGTCAGCCTGCTGGCGCAGTTGGAGGCCAAGTGATTAGCGACGAAAGCGATCGTTTCAACCCGCGCGATCCAAAACCTGCGGATGCTGGCAAGCCCTCCAAGAGCGCCAAGCGTCGCGAAGCCCGCAAGCTCGCGACCCAGGCGCTGTACCAGTGGCACATGGCCAAGCACTCGCTGAACGAGATCGAAGCGCAGTTCCGGGTCGATAACGATTTCACCGATGTCGACGGTGCCTACTTCCGCGAGATCCTGCACGGCGTGCCGGCGATCAAGGAAGAAATCGACAAGGCCCTCGCGCCTTGCCTGGACACCGTGCTCGAAGAGCTCGATCCGGTCGAGCTGTCGGTGCTGCGCCTGTCCACCTGGGAGCTGATCAAGCGGGTCGACGTGCCTTACCGCGTGGTCATCAACGAAGGTATCGAGCTGGCCAAGGTGTACGGCGCCACTGACGGGCACAAGTTCGTCAACGGTGTGCTCGACAAGCTCGCACCGCGGCTGCGCGAAGCCGAAGTGAAGGCGTTCAAGCGCTGATTGCGGCGCTGCCTGCCCATGGGTGAATTCGAGCTGATCCGCCACTACTTCGCCGCCGCGCCCTGTGCGCAGGCCGGCGACGGGGTCGCCCTGGGGATCGGCGACGATTGCGCCCTGCTGGCGCTGCCGGCCGGCGAGCAACTGGCCGTGTCCACCGACACGCTGGTGGCCGGGGTGCATTTCCCGGCTGTGTGCGAACCGTTCCTGCTCGGCCAGCGCTCGCTGGCGGTGGCTGCCAGTGACCTGGCAGCCATGGGCGCCACCCCCGTGGCCTTTACCCTTGCCCTGACCCTGCCGACGGTTCACGCCGATTGGTTGAAGGCCTATGCCCAGGGTCTGAACCTGATGGCCCGACAATGCGGCCTGAGCCTGGTAGGCGGGGACACCACCCATGGGCCGCTGAGCCTGACCATGACCGTGTTCGGCCGCGTGCCTGCCGGCCAGGCCCTGACGCGCAGCGGTGCGCAGCCTGGTGACCTGGTGTGTGTCGGTGGTGAGCTGGGCAACGCTGCCGGGGCCTTGCCGCTGGTGCTTGGCGAACGCGAGGCGGCGGTGGCGCTGGCCGAGCCGCTGCTGGCGCACTACTGGTCGCCGCCACCGCAACTGGCGCTGGGTCAGGCGCTGCGAGGCAAGGCCAGCGCGGCGCTGGATATCTCCGATGGCCTGCTGGCCGATTGCGGACACATTGCCACGGCCTCGGGCGTGTCGATTGTGCTGTCGCTCGAACAGCTGCCGCTGGGTGCGGCGCTGCAGGGCCTGCTGGGCCTGGAAGGTGCGCGACAGGCCGCGCTCACCGGTGGCGACGACTACGTGATTGCCTTCACCTTGCCCCCCTCGCACCTGGCCGGCCTGCAGGCTGCCGGCTGGCCGGTGCACGTGGTCGGTCGGGTGGAGGCGGGCAGCGGCGTCAGCCTGCGTGACCACGCCGGGGCGGACATCACCCCGCGCACGCGGGGTTATCAACATTTTTAGGGAGACACCGTGACCGATCACCCCAATCAGGTGCCGGCAGAAAACGTGCCGCCTTCAGTCTGGCGCAACCCCTGGCATTTTCTGGCCTTCGGCTTCGGCTCCGGCACCCTGCCCAAGGCGCCGGGCACCTGGGGTTCGCTGGTGGCCGTGCCGTTCATCCCGCTGTGGCAGATGCTGCCCGACTGGGGCTACTGGCTGATGCTGGGGCTGACCATGCTGTTCGGCGTATGGTTGTGCGGCAAGGTCGCCGACGACCTGGGCGTGCATGACCACGAGGGCATCGTCTGGGACGAGATGGTCGGCATGTGGATAACCCTCTGGCTGGTACCGGAAGGTTGGCTATGGTTGTTGGCAGGCTTTCTGATGTTCCGCTTCTTCGACATACTCAAGCCGTGGCCGATCCGCTGGATCGACCGGCATGTGCATGGCGGTTTCGGCATCATGTTCGATGACGTGCTGGCCGGCGTGTTCGCCTGGTTGGGCATGCAGGCGCTGGTGTGGAGTTTCACCTGAAGGGAGTGGCCTGATGCGCGCATGGCGAGTGTTGCTGCTGGTGTTGGCGCTGGGTGGCGGCATCGCCTGGGCTGGCGAGCCGACCGCGTTGCCGCAGGAGGTGCGCCTGGCCAGCGAGATCTGGCCGGACTACACCGACGTCGAAGGGCGCGGCATGGCCTGGGACGTGCTGCGCAAGGTGTTCGAGCCGGCGGGGGTCAAGGTGCTCGCCATCAGCGTGCCCTACAGCCGCGCCGTGGGCCTGGTCAAGCGCGCCGAGGCCGATGCCTGGGTCGGCTCCTACGAGCAGGAAAGCAACGACTACCTCTACCCGCGCAACGCCTTCGACCAGGACCATATCTACGCCCTGGGCCTGGCCAGCCTGCCGGTGCCGAGCGCCGCCACCATCGGCCGCTACAAGCTCTCCTGGGTGCGTGGCTACGAGTACCAGCGCTACCTGCCCGATGTGAAGGAGTTTCGCGAGGTGCAGCGGCGCGACGGCATCCTGCCGATGCTCGAACTCAAGCGCGTGGACTTCTACATCGATGCCCAGACCGAGGTGGACTACGTGTACAACCAGGCCCGTGACAAGGCCCGGTTCCGCCGCACCCACATCGCCGAGTTACCGTTGTACCTGGCCTTTGCCAGGACCGAGCAGGCCTGTGCGCTCCGGGCGCTGTTCGATCGGCGCATGGACGAACTGATCGCCAGCGGCGAATTGCGCGAGATCTTCGAGCGCTGGCAGCAGCCGTATCCGTTCCCGATTCCGGGCAGTGCGCACGTGCCAGCATCTAACTTCTCGATCTGTTTGCCCAAGAATTCAGCCTAAGCACCTGCCTTACGCTGCTGTTACAATCGGCGCACATCAAATTTCACGTTATTGATCAGGAGCACAAGGTGCCCGTCGTCTTTGTTGCCGCTTCCAAGCTGCCCACCCCCTTTGCCACGTTCACCATGCATGGTTTTCTCGACGAAGCCACCGGCCGCGAGCACGTTGTGCTCAGCCTGGGTGATGTAGCCGATGGCGAGCCGGTACTGGGGCGCCTGCATTCCGAATGCCTGACCGGCGATGCGCTGTTCAGCCAGCGCTGCGACTGTGGTTCGCAGCTGGAGGCCGCTCTGCAGGCCATCGCCCGCGAAGGCCGTGGCGTGCTGCTGTATCTGCGTCAGGAGGGTCGTGGCATCGGCCTGCTGAACAAGATTCGCGCCTACGAACTGCAGGACGGCGGCGCCGACACCGTCGAGGCCAACGAGCGCCTGGGCTTTGCCGCCGACCAGCGTGACTACGCCATGTGCCAGCCGATGCTCGAGCACCTGGGTGTCACGTCATTGCGCCTGATGACCAACAACCCGCGCAAGGTAAAAGCCCTCACCGCCATGGGCATTGCGGTAGCCGAGCGCGTGCCGCTGCACACCGGGCACAATCCGCACAACAAGCACTACCTGGCCACCAAGGCCGGCAAGCTCGGCCACATGATGGGCAACGAGCACCAGGGCGAGGCCGGTCGGGCGTGACCCGCGGCCAGGTCAAGCGGCGGCTGGCGTTCGCCTGGTGGCAGTTCTTCGCGATTGCCCTGGCGCCGCTGCTGGTGTTCGGCTGGGCGTTCGGAGGCAGTGTGGCGCGTGTCCCGCTGCTGGTGATGCCGGTGTTTCTGGCCGGGCTGGCCTCGATGTTCTTCAGCCTGCCGCGTTTCAGCGCCTACAAGCGTGCATTGATTGCCACTGAAAAGGCGCTGAACAGCGCTGAGGAGCCGGCGGCCTGGATAGAGCTGGCGCGGGTTCGCCGTGTGTCGATGCTGTTTGCCTGCCTGCCGGCGTGGGTGGCCGCACTGTCGGTGTTCGTGGGCCTGGAGGGAGTGCCGCAGATTCTGCTGGCAATCGCCAGCGTGGTGATCCTTTACCTGTACCGGGTACCGCGTCAGCTGGGCTGATGCGCCCTTCGCCAGCCAGGCTGGCTCCTGCAGGCAGGAGCCAGCCTGGCTGGCGAAAGGGTCTAAAGGCCCAGCAGTTGGCTCCGCTGACGCACCGAAGCCTCGATCCCGGCAGCATCCAGCCCGCATTCGGCCAGCATCTGCGCCGGCTTGGCATGCTCGACGTACACATCCGGCAAGCCCAGGTGCAGCATCGGCTTGAGCACGCCTTCAGCGCTCAGGAACTCGCTGACCGCAGAGCCGGCGCCGCCCATGATGGCGTTCTCTTCGATGGTCACCAGCAGGTCATGGCTGCCAGCCAGCTCGCGCACCAGCGCTTCATCCAGCGGCTTGACGAAACGCATGTCGACCACGGTTGCATCCAGGTTTTCGGCCACCTTCAGCGCTTCTGCCAGTTGCACACCGAACACCAGCAGGGCGACCTTGCTGCCCTGGCGGCGAATCACGCCCTTGCCGATCTCCAGCGGCTCAAGGTCGCCGTCGATCGTCGCGTTCGGCCCGCTTCCACGCGGGTAGCGCACGGCGGCAGGGCCGTTGTACAGGTGCCCGGTGCTGAGCATCTTGCGCAGCTCGTTCTCGTCGCTGGGGGTCATCACCAGCATGCCGGGGATGCAGCGCAGGAACGACAGGTCGAAGCTGCCGGCGTGGGTCGGGCCGTCTTCGCCCACCAGGCCGGCGCGGTCGATGGCGAACAGCACGTCGAGGTTCTGCACCGCCACGTCATGGATCAGCTGGTCGTAGGCGCGCTGCAGGAAGGTCGAATAGATCGCCACCACCGGCTTGGCGCCCTCGCAGGCCATGCCCGCCGCCAGCGTCACCGCGTGCTGCTCGGCAATCGCCACGTCGAAGTAGCGCTCGGGGTAGCGTTCGCTGAACGCCACCAGGTCCGAGCCTTCCTTCATGGCGGGGGTGATGCCCACCAGGCGCTGGTCGGCGGCGGCCATGTCGCACAGCCACTGGCCGAACACCGCCGAGTACTTCGGCCCGGCGGCCTTTTTCGGCGCGGTGGCCGGGGCGTCCAGCGGTTCGAGCTTGGTGATCGCGTGGTAGCCGATCGGGTCGACCTCGGCCGGGGCGAAACCCTTGCCCTTCTTGGTCACCACGTGCAGGAACTGCGGCCCCTTGAGGTCGCGCATGTTGCGCAGGGTGGCGATCAGGGTGGGCAGGTCGTGGCCGTCGATGGGGCCGATGTAGTTCCAGCCCAGCTCTTCGAACAGGGTGCCGGGCACCAGCATGCCCTTGGCATACTCTTCGGTGCGGCGGGCGATCTCCCAGGCGCCGGGCAGGCGCGACAGCACCTTCTTGCTGCCCTCGCGCATGCTTGCATAGGTGCGGCTGGAGAGGATCTTGGCCAGGTAGTTGGACAGGCCGCCGACATTGCGCGAAATCGACATGTCGTTGTCGTTGAGGATCACCAGCATGTCGGCGTTGACTTCCTGGGCGTGGTTCAACGCCTCGAAGGCCATGCCGGCGGTGAGCGCGCCGTCACCGATCACTGCAATCGACTTGCGTGCCTGGTTCTGCAGGCGGGCGGCGATGGCCATGCCCAGCGCGGCGCTGATCGAGGTGCTGGAGTGCCCGACGCCAAAGGTGTCGTACTCGCTCTCGACGCGGCGCGGGAAGGCGGCCAGGCCGTCCTTCTGACGCAGGCTGTGCATGCGTTCGCGCCGACCCGTGAGGATCTTGTGCGGATACGCCTGGTGGCCCACATCCCACACCAGCCGGTCGTCCGGAGTGTCGAAGACGTAGTGCAGGGCGATCGTCAGTTCGATGACGCCCAGGCCGGCACCGAAGTGCCCGCCGGTCTGGCCGACGCTATAGAGCAGCTCCTGGCGCAGTTCGTCGGCCAGTTTCTCCAGGTCGGCTTCGGCCAGACGACGCAGGCCGGCTGGCGTATCGGCACGGTCAAGCAGCGGCGTGACCGGGCGTTCGCGGGGGATCTCTTGAAACGTCGTGGGCATCAGGCGAATCGTTATAGGTGTGATGAGGCGGCAGTTTACCTTATTGCGGTGAAGGCTGCCCATTGAGGTATGTGGTGCGCGTTTCGCCGGCAATGCCGGCTCCTACAGGGTTCGATGCAGGAGCCGGCATTGCCGGCGAAGGGCCGCTGCGGTCAACTGCGGCGTTCGACGATGTACCGCGCCAACGCCCGCAGCGGCTCGGCCTTGTCATCGAACCCAGCCAGCGCTGCCAGTGCCTGGTCGCGCAGTTCCAGCGCGTAGGCCTTGGCGGCTTCGAGCCCCAGCAATGCCGGGTAGGTCGGCTTGTCGCGGGCGATATCTGCGCCCTGGCGCTTGCCCAGGGTCGCGGTATCGCTCTCGACATCCAGGATGTCGTCCTGCACCTGGAACGCCAGGCCGATGGCCTGGGCATACTGCTGCAAGGCTGCAAGCGTCTGGGTATCGGCCCGCGCGCTGGCCAGGGCACCGACCTTGACGCTGGTTTCGATCAGCGCGCCGGTCTTGTGCCGGTGCATGTATTCCAGCGCGGTCTGATCGAGCTTGAGCCCCACCGAGCCCAGGTCGATGGCCTGGCCACCAACCATGCCGGCGGGGCCGGCGCCCTGGGCCACGGCCTGCACCATGGCCAGGCGAATGGCATCGCTCTGCGGGCTCAGGCGCGGGTCGAGCAGGGCGCTGAAGGCCAGGCTCTGCAAGCCGTCGCCGGCCAGGATCGCGCAGGCCTCGTCGAATTTCTTGTGGGTGGTGGGCTGGCCGCGACGCAGGTCGTCGTCGTCCATTGCCGGCAGGTCGTCATGCACCAGCGAATAGGCGTGGATCAGCTCGACCGCGCAGGCGGCGCCGTCGGCATCGCTGCTGGCGCCACCCAGCGCCTCGCAGGCGGCATAGGCCAGCAGCGGGCGTACCCGCTTGCCGCCGTTCATCACGCTGTAGCGCATGGCGGCATACAGGCGCTCGAGTTCGCTCGAGGGGGCGTGGAACAGGGTTTCCAGCGCGGCATCCACCTGGGCCTGGCAACGGGCCTGGTAGGCGGCAATCATTCTGGCTGTTCCGCGTCGAACGGCTCGGCGCGCAACTCGCCGTCGCGCTCCAGCAGCACCTGGACCTTCTGCTCGGCCTGGGTCAGGGCGCTCTGGCAATCGCGGGTCAGGCCGATGCCTTGCTCGAAGGCGGTCAGCGAATCTTCCAGCGACAGTTCGCCGTTCTCCAGGCGTTCGACCAGCGCTTGCAGGTCGGCAAGGGATTGCTCGAAGTCAATGGCAGCTTTTTTTCGGGCCATGGCGGCTGTCTCTGGTGGCGGTTTGAACGGCGCGACACTAGCAGAGCAGGGCAGGGGGAGCAAATCAGCGCCTGTGATCTTTCGTCGCATTCTGTTGCATAAATGCCGTGGGAACAGGCTTGATTTTCCTGCACTGCTTGCATTGTGGGGGCTCACTGCTGTCTGCCATAATCGCGCCCGCTCTGCGCCGCGGGTTGTATCCGGGTCAGGGTCCCCCCTTCCATGTCGCGTAATGGACTACGTTGTGAGCTTTCTTTCGATCGAGTTCGGCCTCTGCTTCACTCTGTTTTTCGCGGTCTACTGGAGCCTTTGCTGGAGCGTTCGCCTGCAGAACGTCCTGCTGCTGGCGGGCAGCTATGCGCTGGTCGCAAGCTTCAGCCTCGATTCGCTGTACATCCTGCTCGGCTACACCCTGCTGGTCTACCTGCTGGGGCTGTTCAGCGCGCGATATCCCGGACGGCGCTTCACCTACCTGATGGTGTTGCTGCTGGTGCTGGGCTGCTTCTATGTCTTCAAGTACCAGGAATTCTTCGTGGGGGGCGTGCAGGCCGCGCTGGCCGACCTGGGCCTGGACGTCTCGCTGCCGGTGCTGGAGGTGCTGCTGCCGATCGGGCTGTCGTTCTACACCTTCCATTCGGTCAGCTACCTGGTGTCGATCAACCGCGGTGAAATGGCCCCGGCCGCGCCGCTGGACCTGGCCCTGTACCTGGCCTTCTTCCCCAGCCTGGTGGCCGGCCCGGTCAACCGCGCCGCGCACATGCTGCCGCAGATTCGCCCGGCGCAGATCCGCCAGGTGCTGGAGCCGCAACGGGCGCTGGGGCTGATTGCGCTGGCGGTGGTCAAGCTGTTCTTCTTCAGTGCCTGGCTGGGCAGCGAGTGGGTCGACCCGGTGTTCGAGACACCAAGCGGCTTCAGCGCCGAGCAACTGCTGCTGAGCGTGTACGGCTACAGCCTGCTGATCTACCTGAACTTCAGCGGCTACACCAACCTGGTGACCGGTGTGGCGCTGCTGCTGGGCTTTCGCCTGCCGGCCAACTTCAATGCGCCCTACGCGGCCCGCAACCTCAAGGAGTTCTGGGGGCGCTGGCACATCAGCCTGTCGACCTTCATTCGCGACTACGTGTACATCCCGCTGGGCGGCAACCGCCAGGGCGTATGGCGCGGCAACCTGAACATGCTGCTGGCGATGCTGGTTTCCGGCCTGTGGCACGGCGCGAGCCTCAACTTCATCATCTGGGGGGCGCTGCACGGCGTGGGGCTGGCGCTGTACAAGGCCTCCACCTACGTGCTGCCACAACCGATGCGCTGGCCGGGCGCGGATGTGCTGGCGCGCCTGCTCACCTTCCACTACGTCGCCTTCGCCTGGATCTTCTTTCGCTGCGCGAGCCTGGATGATGCGCTGGACATGCTCGGCGGCATCGCCGGCCTGAGCCTGGGCGGGCTGTTGAGCCCCACCGGCCTGCTGTTGCTGGGCTGCGTGCTGTACATCGCGGTGTACCCGCAGGTGCTGGCGCTGCTGCGCCAGGGTTTTGCCGCCAGCAGCCGGCTGCCCTGGCAGCTCTACCCGATCCCGCTGGGGTTGTTCGTGTCGTTGGTCATCTTCGCTTCGCAATCGGGCGTGCCGGGGTTCATCTATGCAAGCTTCTAGTACCGGTCAGCTGTTCAAGACGCAAATGGGCGCGGCCAAGGTGCTGTACGCGATCCTGGTCACCACCTTGCTGCTGTTCTGGCTGAACCAGAACTCCATCAGCCTGTACTGCCAGCAGAAGTACCACCAGAGCTGCGAGCTGCCCTGGGTAGGGCAGAGCCAGGCGTGGCGCCTGGGCGGCAACCTGACCCAGGCCCTGGGGGATGCGCGCAGCAGCTTCATCGACAGCCTGGAGCGCCAGACCCTGCTGGCCCAGGCCGAGGGCGTGCCGACGGTCGAGCTGCCGCCCAGTATGCCGGTGGTGCTGGTCGACCTGGCGCAGCCCCATGCCAAGGCGCCGGCGCCTGCCAAGGTACCGGTGGTGGCGCCGACACCTGCGGCCAGGCCCCCTGCAGTGCAGCCAGCGACAGTGCCGCCGGTTGTGGCGCAGGCGCCCGCCGCGCAACCGGTCAAGGTGGCGGCGCAACCGCTGGTGCCGGGGCAGCCGCCCAAGGCCGTGAGCCTGGCGGCTGGCGACGAAGTGTTCCTGGTGGGCGACTCGCTGATGCAGGGCGTGGCGCCGCACCTGGCCAACACCTTGCTCAAGCGCTACCAGATCAAGAGCGTCAACCTCAGCCGCCAGAGCACGGGCCTGGCGTACCCCGGTTTTTTCAACTGGCCGCAGACGGTGTCCGACACGCTGCAGAATCACCCCAACATCCGCCTGATGGTGGTGTTCCTGGGCCCGAACGACCCGTGGGACATGCCCGAGTCCAAGGGCAAGCCGTTCCTGCGTTTCAAATCGCCTGAGTGGGAGGCGCTGTACCGCAAGCGCATCGACCGGATCCTGGACGAGGCCCGCGCTCACAATGTGCAGGTGATCTGGGTCGGCCCGCCCAACATGCAAAAGCCCAAGTTGTCGACGGCCATGGCCTATCTCAGCGGGCTGTATGAAAGCCAGGCGCAGTTGTACCAGCAGCATTACGTGTCGGCCAACGGCGTGCTCGGTTACCAGGCCGACGAGTTCTCCTATACCCTGCAGAACAGCCAGGGCAAACGGGTCAAGACCCGTGTCGACGACGGCATCCACTTCACCACCACGGGCCAGAAGCTGATCGCCGAGCAGGTACTGTCGATGATCGCCTTCCCGGGCCTGACCGTAACGGGACACTGAGCATGCGCCGAGCGCACAACATCCTGGTGCTGGCGGCGCTTATCTGCGCGCTGCCGGGCTGCAGCCCGGTGGCGGCGGTCAACGCGCCGGCCGCGCGCCCCCTCGCCGTGCAGCAGAAGGCGACCGGCAGCCGTGACGGCAACCTTGCGGTGCTGGCCGGCAAGCTGCGCACCTCCAGTCGCACACCGGTCAATATCGTGCAATTCGGAGATTCGCACACTGCCGCCGACCTGTTCAGCGGCGAGATGCGTCGCTTGCTGCAGTCGCAGTACGGCGATGGCGGCATAGGCTTTGTGGCGGCGACACCGGTACCTGGCACGCGCTACGACAACCTGATCCTCAAGACGGCCAGGCGCCAGTGGGAGCTGGTGTCGGCGCGCAACCAGCAAAGCACCCAGTTCCCGCTGGGGGGCTACCTGTCGGTACCGCTGGCAGCAAACCCGAGCGTGCGCCTGGAGGCGCGCGAACCCAGTGCCCAGCGCTACCGTATCTCGGCCCTGTACCAGGCGCGGGAGAACAGCAGCCTTACCGCCCGTGGCGGGCAGAACGCGGCGCGCCGCGTGATGCTGGCCGCAAGCAACGGGCAGTGGCGCTTCAGCCCGCCGCTCAACAGCATCAGCCTGCCGGTGGACATGAGCCTGAATGCCCACCCGGGCACGGTGCTGGGTGGCTGGTACATCCAGGGCCAGAAGAACGCCGGGGTGACCTATTCGGCCCTGGGCATCAATGGTGCGCGGCTGGAGGTGCAGGACAAATGGCAGGCTGGCTGGCAGGAAAACCTCAAGGCCCTGCGCCCGGACCTGATCATTCTGGCCTATGGCACCAACGAGGCGTTCGACAACACCCTGGACATGGCCAAGTACCGTGACCAGTTGCGCCGTACCGTGGCCCAGCTCAAGCGGGTGCAGCCACGGGCGGTGATCCTGCTGGTGGGGCCTTCGGACTCGATCAAGCAGCGTGGCGCGCGCACCTGCGCGACGCGGCGCCCGCAGTCGTTGCCGCAGGTGGTGCAGATCCAGCGCCAGGTGGCACGCCAGGCCAACGTGCTGTTCTGGGACTGGCAGGCCTACATGGGCGGGGAGTGCTCGATTGCGCGGTGGCAGGCAGAGGGGCTGGCGCGAGGCGACCTGGTGCACCTGACAGCTGATGGCTATCGCAAGAGTGCGTCGGGGCTGTATGACTACCTGCGGGGGCAGTTGGGGCTGCGTTGAGGCAAAAAAAAGAGGGGCTGTATCGGTGTCGGGATTGGCTTGCGGCGCCCCGGTGCATCGATAACAGCCCCCCAGCTTCGAGCCACAGGGGCGTCGAACTCAGGTGCAAGCATAGAATGGTTTTTTGGGGCCTGCTGTAGGACTTTTGGACAGATCTCGAAGGGTTCTTCGTCAGCATGGCTGACTCCTGCCGTTTATCCCAACCCTGCAGGAGCCAGCCTTGCTGGCGAAAGCCGCGCTGTAGTCAGCCCGCCGGGGTCAGCCCCAACGCGTAATCGAGGTACCCGCGATACGCCGTTTCCCAGTCATCCTGGAAGGTGTGCCCGGCCGGGTGTTCGTGGCTTTGCACCGGGTTGCTGCCTTCGAACGCCTTTTGCGTGGTTGCGGTCAGTTCCAGGTTGCTCGAATGCTCCTTGGCGCCGTGCACGATCACGATGCGCTTGTCCTTGGCCTTCTGCACGGCGAATGGAATGCGAAAGCCGCCCGGCGACAGCAGTACCGCGCCGCTGTAATGCTGCGGGTATTCGGCGATCAGGTGCGCCGCATGTTCGGCGCCCTGAGAAAAGCCGATCAGCGCCACGTTCGAGCGGTCGATGCGGGTCTGCTTTTCCAGGGCCTTGAGCGCGGCCGCCACGGCTTTCTCGGTCGGCTCGACCGAGTGTTGCTGCCACATGAACTGGCCCTCGTCGCGCTTGAGCGTGCCGTTCACGCCCACCAGTACGGCGCGTTCGCCCACCAGCTCTTCACGCATGCGAATGCCCTTGCTGCCTTCGGTGCCGTAGCCGGACAACCACACCACCACCGGCCAGCCGCCGGCCGGGGCCTTGCCTTCGGGGATGCTGAACGCCGCCGCACCGGCATCCTTGGCCTGTTTGGCGTAGTTGGCCTCGGCGCTCTGCAGCAGTTTCTTGTAGGCCGGTGCGTCCTTCATGCCCTCCAGCTCGTCGTCGTCACGCAGGATCACGGCCTGCCAGAAACCGCGCTCGCGGGCCTGGTCGAGCAGGTCGCCAGCCAGATCGAACTTCTCCATCGAGGCCAGGGCGGCGCCGGCCTGGTAGGACGCATAGGCGTTCTTCGGGTCCAGGCGTGCGGCCGTCAGGTAATAGGCCAGGGCGCCAGCCATGTTGTCGTGCTCGCTTTTCTCCTTGTCGCCGGCATCGATGAATTCCTGTGCGTCGGCATCGTTCAGGTAGAGGTTGGCCATGCCGGCCAGGCCCTGCCAGCGGCCCTTGGCAACGGCCTCGTCTTCGTCGGCGAAGCTGGCGGTGGCGGTAAGGCTCAGGGCGGTGAACAGGCTGAGGGTGGCAAAGTGCAGACGAGGAGATGTCATGAACGACAAGACCGAGAGTCCTTTTTCGGTGGAAGGGAAAGTGTGCCGGCCAATACGGCCGGGGCGCGGATTCTAGCATGGCAGCTCAGCTGCGCAGCTGGTTCCAGTCCAGTTCGAAGCGCGCCAGGTATTTGCGCAGGCGGTCGGCATCGTTGGGTTTTTCCTTGTCCTGGCGCGATACCGCAAACAGCTGGCGCCCTGCGTCGGACAGCGAGCGGGCATCGCGACACACCCGCAGCACGGCCTCCAGTTGCAGGCGGTCGAACAGGTCCAGCTCACGCCCTTCAAGCAACGGCTCGGTGGGCGCCGCAACCCCCCAGGCCCGTTGCAGCCGGGTGATCTCTTCGCTGACCAGGGGCTCGTCGATGCGTCCGCTGTCGGCCAGGGTCGCCATGCGCGTGATCGAGGCCGACAGCTCGCGAAAGTTGCCGGCCCAGCGTGCTTGCGGTGAATGGGCGAACGCCAGGTACTGGCGCTTGGCTTCAAGGTTGAAGCGCACGTTGCGGCCCTGTTCGCGGGCGTGGCGCTGCAGTTCGAAATCGATGTTCGGCTCGATGTCTTCGCGCCGCCCGGCCAGCCCCGGCAGTTCGAAGGTCCACAGGTTGATGCGCGCATACAGGTCTTCGCGAAACAGCCCTTCGGCCACCTGCTTGCGCAGGTCACGGTGGGTGCCGGCGATCAGTTGGAAGTCGCTTTGCACCTCGTTGTCTGCGCCCATCGGGAAGAAGCGCTTCTCTTCGATGGCCTTGAGCAGCATGGCCTGTTCGTCGGCGCCCAGTTCGCCGATTTCGTCGAGAAACAGCATGCCGCCGTCGGCGGCGCGCAGCAGGCCGTCGCGGGCGTTCTGTGCACCCGTGAAGGCGCCCTTGATATGCCCGAACAGGCTCGACATGGCGCCGTCGCCGCGCAGCGTGGCGCAGTTCACTTCGACGAAGCGGCCCTCCAGCTGGTGGCGCGTGCGCTTGAGTTCATGGATGCGCCGGGCCAGGAACGACTTGCCGGCACCGGTCGGCCCCACCAGCAGCATCGGGGCGGTTGAGCGCAGGGCGACGCGCTCGATCTGCTCGATGGAGTGGTTGAACGCCACGTTGCGCGTGGCGATGCCGGCCTTGAGAAACGCCAGGCTGTGCGCCTGCTCGCGCTGAAAGCGCGAAGCGATGTGGTCATAGCGCGACAGGTCGAGGTCGATCAGCGTGCTGGTGCCGGCCGGGTAACGCTCTTCTTCCTTGCCGCGCGCCGGCGAGGTCTGTACCAGTCGCGCCGGCAGGTAGCGCGCCTCGGTCAGCAGAAACCAGCAGATCTGCGCAACGTGGGTGCCGGTGGTGATGTGCACCAGGTAGTCCTCGTGCTCGGTGTCGAAGTGGTAGCTGCTGGCGAAGTCATGCAACGCGCCGTACATCTCTTCGAAATCCCACGGGTTGTGCAGTGCCAAGCGGTGCAGGCGCACCTCGGTGTGGGGCGACACGCTGAGTACATCCTCGCGCAGGCGCTCGGCCAGGCCCAGATCACGTTCGCTCTTGCCGTGAATCAGCTCCAGGCGGTCGATCGAAAGATCCGGCTGCTGGCACAGCGCGACGGTGGGCCGCCACTTGTTCCAGCGCGCGGCACCCTTTCCGTTGCGGTCGAGGGTGGTGCCGATGAAGCCGATGGCAACGCTGCGCTTGTGCATGCTGTTTATCTTTTTGGATAAATGAAGAGATAAAAGTATACATAAAAGCCCTCAAGCATTTGCCAAGTGCGCAGATTGATTTAGCGAAGATTAAAATAAAACACTTATAAATCAATTAGTTGAAAATAAATTCTAGCGCTTTGACGAAACCTGGCACGCCCCTCGCACTAACGCTTTCGACCGCATCGCCAAGCAGGCCAACGGGTCGGGGTTCACAACCCCACCGGTGCACGAGCCCACCCCTGGTGTTGGTGTCGTGCATGCCGCCGCCGCAACGACCGGTCGCTGGCGCAACCCCGGATGGGGCCGCCAACGAGCCTAGAACTCGTTACATACCCTCCACGGTAGCTGTACCCGTAACACCCGCCGGTGAGGCGAGGGCAACGCACTTGCAGCCAGGATGGCTGACTGTCGCGAAGGACGCCCCCGCCACCGCTGGTACGCCCGGCCTGCTGGCCGGGCCCGGGGCAAGGCGCAACGTCGGACCGAAGGACTCGGTCGGCAAAGGACTCTGATGTCCCGACGCGTGCACCTCCCCCCGGGCCCCACCTGCAGCGCTCGGCGTACCGGCCGCACCGGCACCACGGAATTCATTGAAAGGGAAATACAGAATGAAACTGCTCAAGCGCTTCATCGTGAAAAAGAACGAACGCGGCCTGCTGTTCTGCGAGGGCGACTTCGTGTCGATCCTGGAACCGGGCGTGCATCAGCGCCTTGACCTGCATAACCGGCTGACGGTGGAAACCTTCAGCCTCAACACCCCGCGCTTCGAGCACCGCCTGGCCGGCTACCTGCGCCAGAGCGAGCCGGCGGTGGTGGATCAGTACTTCGAGCGCATGGACCTGGCCGAACACGAAGTGGGCCTGCGTTTCGAGGATGGCGCACTGGCGGAACTGCTGCCACCGGGCAGCCGCCAGTTGTACTGGAAGGGCCAGAGCGCGCAGACCCTGCAGCGCATCGACCTGACCCACAGCTATCGCCTGGAGCCGACCCTGCTCGGCCAGCTCGGCCAGCCCAAGCTGCGCGGTCGCACCCTGGCCGGGCTGGATGCGGTGCTGCTGGCGCCGGTGCCGGCCTTCCATGTGGGCGTGCTCAAGGTCGATGGCGCGGTGGTCGAGCTGCTGCCGGCCGGTCAGTACGGCTTCTGGCGCTTCAACCGCCAGGTGAGCGTCGACATGGTGGACATGCGCATCCAGTCGCTGGAGGTCAGCGGCCAGGAGATCCTCACCCGCGACAAGGTCAGCCTGCGCCTGAACCTGGCGGCCAACTGGCGCTACAGCGACGTGCTGATGGCTTTCGCCAGCCTCAGCAAACCGCTGGAACACCTGTACCGCGAGGTGCAGTTCGGCCTGCGTGCGGCCGTGGGCACGCGTACCCTCGACGAGCTGCTGGAGAACAAGCAACTGATCGACGACACCGTCAGCCAGTACCTGGCCGAGAAACTGGTGGGCAGCGGCATCGAGGTCAGCGGCCTGGGCGTGCGCGACATCATTCTGCCGGGTGAAATGAAGACCCTGCTGGCGCAAGTGGTGGAGGCGGAGAAGGCGGCCCAGGCCAACGTGATCCGGCGCCGCGAGGAAACCTCGGCGACCCGTTCGCTGCTCAACACCGCCAAGGTCATGGAAGACAACCCGACGGCCCTGCGCCTGAAGGAGCTGGAAACCCTGGAGCGGGTGGCCGAGCGCATCGACCGGATTTCGGTATTCGGCGGGCTGGATCAGGTGTTGAATGGGCTGGTCAGCCTGAAAACCGCATGACACCTGCCAGGCCTTCGGGCCTGGCGGGCTACAAGGACAATTGAGATGAAACACATGAACATCCTCGAAGTGGCCAACGGCAAACCGATCAAGCTCTGGACACAGGGCGTGCCGGTGGACGAGGACGCACGCCAGCAACTGATGAACACCGCGCGCCTGCCGTTCATCTTCAAGCACCTGGCCGTGATGCCCGATGTGCACGTGGGCAAGGGCTCGACCATTGGCAGCGTGATCCCGACCCTGGGCGCGATCATCCCGGCGGCGGTGGGCGTGGACATCGGCTGCGGCATGATCGCGGCGCGCACCTCGCTGGTGGCGGCCGACCTGCCCGACAACCTGCAAGGGCTGCGCAGCGCCATCGAGAAGGCAGTGCCCCACGGCAAGACCTTCGGCCGGCGCGACCAGGGCGCGTGGAACCACGTACCGACCGTCGCCGATCAGGCGTGGTCGGCCCTGGCCGGGCGTTTCAAGGCGATCACCGACAAGTACCCGCAACTGCAGAAGACCAATAATCGCCAGCACCTGGGCACCCTGGGCGGCGGCAACCACTTCATCGAGGTGTGCCTGGATGAGGCCGACCGCGTGTGGTTCATGCTGCACAGCGGCTCGCGGGGCGTGGGCAATGCCATCGGCAACCTGTTCATCGAGATGGCCAAGGCCGACATGCGCCAGCACATCGCCAACCTGCCGGACAAGGAACTGGCGTATTTCGAGGAAGGCAGCCGACATTTCGACGACTACGTCCAGGCGGTGGAGTGGGCCCAGGACTTTGCCCGGCAGAACCGTGCGCTGATGATGCACGCGGTGATCGAGGCAACGCGCCAGCTCATCCGCAAGCCGTTCGAGGCCAACCTGCAGGGGGTCAACTGCCACCACAACTACGTGCAGAAAGAGCAGCACTTCGGCCAGGAGATCCTGGTGACGCGCAAGGGCGCGGTGTCGGCACAGAAGGGCCAGTTGGGGATCATTCCGGGCTCGATGGGCGCCAAGAGTTTCATCGTGCGCGGCCTGGGCAACGAGGAATCGTTCTGCTCCTGCAGCCACGGTGCCGGGCGGGTCATGAGCCGTACCCGGGCCAAACAGGCCTTCACCCTTGAGGACCAGGTGCGCGCCACCGCGCATGTGGAGTGCCGCAAGGACAAGGACGTGATCGACGAGATCCCGATGGCCTACAAGGACATCGATGCGGTGATGGCGGCGCAGCGCGAGCTGGTGGAAGTGGTGCACACGTTGCGTCAGGTGGTGTGTGTGAAAGGCTGATGGCCTCTTCGCCGGCCGTGCCGGCGAAGGGGTACAACGAGGATTCGAACATGAACATGGAAGACCGTCACCCCCTGCCCAGTGCGATGCGCAGCTGGGTACTCGAAGAACTGCAACGCATCGAGCGCGAGCATGACGTGCGCGTGCTCTACGCCTGCGAATCCGGCAGCCGCGCCTGGGGTTTTGCCTCCACCGACAGCGACTTCGACGTGCGCTTCATCTACGTGCACCGCCAGGACTGGTACCTGCGCATCGACGAGCCACGCGACGTGATCGAGCGCCCGCTCACCGACGAACTCGACATCAGTGGCTGGGAGCTGCGCAAGACCCTGCGCCTGCTGCGCAATGCCAACCCGACCCTGCTCGAATGGCTCGACTCGCCGCTGGTGTACCGCGCCGAGCCGGGGGCGCTGCAAGCCTTGCGCGGCCTGGCCAGACAGTTCCATTCGCCGCAGGCGGCGTTTCACCACTACCTGTCGATGGCTACCAAGAACTTTCGCATCTACCTGCAGGGCGAAGAGGTGCGCCTGAAGAAGTACCTCTACGTATTGCGCCCGTTGCTGGCGGTGCGCTGGATCGAACAGGGCCTGGGCATGCCGCCCACCGCGTTCGCCCAACTGGTGGAGGCGACCCTGCACGACCCGCTGCTGCTGGCCGACCTGGACGAGCTGCTTCGCGTCAAACGCATCGCCAGCGAAGCCGATTACGGGCCTCGCCGCGTACTGCTGCACCAGTTCATCGAGAGCGAGCTGGCACGAGGGGGAGCCGCCCCGGCACTGCCCAGGCCCCACGGCGATGTAAAACTGCTCGACGACTATTTGCGTGATACTGTGCGCCGTTTTTCATAGGAGCCTGTATGAACAAGGATGTCGACGCATGCTGAACCTGCGGCTGGCGCAACGCTGGGAGCGCCTGGGCAATCGCGATACCGAGGTGGGCCTGATGCTGCTGTTCGCCCTGCTGGCCGCGCTGTTTGCCTGGGGCGCCTATGTCATGGCCTATCCGGAGCATGGCTGTGTGCGCATGGGCAAGGGCAACAGCGGCCCCCTGGAGTGCAACCCGCGCCAGCTGCTCAACAATGCTGTCGGGCTGCTGTTGATCGGTGTCTGCTGCGCAAGCCCCATCTTCTACATCCTGTGGCACTGGATCAAAGACATGGCGCGGCCATTGACGCTGGAAGAGGAATAGCTCGATGACCGACAGCAAATACGAACGCCTGCCCCACGCCGGTGACTTCGAGCGGGTGGCCGGCACCGAGATCGTCTACCTCTCGCCCCTGCCGATCCCCACCGGCATGCCGGCCTACAGCAGCCGCAACCTGCACCGCGAATCCAACGAGGTGTACCTGGACTTTGCCATCGGCCAGGGCAACTTCGAGTTCATGGCGCGCTGCGGCATCGCCTCGGTGATGGGCGTGGTTACCTGCTTCATGCTCACTGCCTTGCTCGGCTCCTGGGCACGCCGCCATGTGGAGCCGTTCTGGAGCACCTTCGCCGACTTCATGGCCAACGGGTTCATCTGGGGCTTCATCGCCTGCCTGTCGTTGCTGTATGCGGGGATGTTCTGGCGGGTGATGCGCGAGGTGACGATTCACCCGCCGATACGCTTCAACCGCCAGCGCCGCGAGGTGGCGTTCGTGCCCACTCGGGGCGCGGCGCCGATCTTCGTGCCGTGGGAGTCGGTGATCGCCTGCGTCAGCGCGGGGCGCACCGTCACCGAGTACGCCGTGCTGCCCGCCTTCAACCTGATGTTCTGCCTGCGTCAGGCCGACACCGGCAATGTGCTGTGGATCAACGTGCCCAGCGGCCACCTGGGCGCGGCGATTGCCGAATGGGAAGCGATCCGGGTGTACATGGAAGAGGGCCCGGCGAGCCTGCCGCCAGCGCCCGATGAAGAGTTCGAGGAGGGCACCGTGGCGTTCTTCCACATGGCCCGCCAGGGCTATCGCGACAACTTCCCGTGGTGGCAGCACTGGTTTGGCTTTCTGTTTGTGCAGGCCTTCGGCGGCTGGACCTTGCCGTGCCATATCTCGCACTGGGTCAACAACCGGCCCAAGGCGGGCATACCTCCTGAAGTGAAGGCGTGGTCGACGCCGCTGCCGGCTGAACAGCATGCCAGGCCCAGCGCCGAACTGCTGGCGCAGAGCGAAGAGGTGCGCAGTACCTTGCGTCGTGGCCAGACCCTGCTCGACTACTTCAATGTGAAGTTTGGCGACCCGGCTGAACCGGCAGCCGAGGCGGCCTCAGGTTCAGCGCCAGCACGCTGATCAGCACCAACGGCCCGCCCAGCATCACCGAAGCCGAGGGCCGCTCGCCCAGCAGCGCTGCGGCGATCAGCATGGCGAAGGCGGGTATCAGGTACAGCGCCAGGGTCACCCGGGTGACCTCGCAGTGGCGCAGTACCCAGGCCCAGGCCAGGTAGGCCAGCGCGCTGGGGAATACCCCCAGCACCAGCACCGCAGTGTTGGCCTGGGACGGCGCGTGGCCCAGGTCGTCGAGCAGCCCCGGCAGGTACACCATCAGCAATGCAGTGCCCGACCATACGGTGTAGCAGGTGATGGTCAGCGCGTCGTAGCGGTGGCCGTGGTGTTTCTGCAGGGCGAAATAGATGCTCCACGACAATGCCGCCACCAGAATCAGCAACCCGTGCGGGTCGAACTGGCCGAGCCCGCGATCGCCGGCCACCACGATCGCCGCGCCGGCCATGCCCAGCAGCAGGCAGCCCCAATGCCAGGCCCCGGCCACCTGTTTGAACACCCAGTGCGCGATCAGCAGGCTGAACAGCGGCGTGGACTGCGCCAGCACACTGGCCGCCCCGGCGCTGACCCCACGCTGGCCGTAGTTGATGGCCACATGGTGCAGGCTGACCGCGAACAGGCCAAGCAACAGCAGGGTGGGCACGTCCCTGAGCCGGGGCAGGGTGATGCCGCGCAGCAGCGCGATGACCGCCATGAACAGCGACGCCACGATAAAGCGCGCCAGCGCCAGGTGCGTGGGCGCATAGCCCTGCAAGCCCAGGCGGATGCCGGTGGGCGAGTAGGCCCAGCACAGCAGCACGAAGAGTACGGCGCAGGCAATTTTCAGTGAGCTGGGGCGGGTCATGGGGTGGGCTTCCGAAGGGCGGGTGCGCTCAGTATCGGAACACCTACTGCTCACTACAATCGACTTATACTGAGCCAATCGTTCACTTTGGGTGATGTATGGAGCTGATGCAGATCCGCATGTTCAAGACCGTCCACGACACCGGCAGCATTGCCCGTGCGGCCGAGGTGCTGCACTACGTGCCGTCCAACATCACGGCGCGGATCAAGGCGCTGGAGGCCGAGCTGGGCGTGCCGTTGTTCCATCGCCGCGGGCGCGGGCTGGTGATCAGTCCGGCGGGAGAAACCTTCTTGCCCTATGCCACGCAGATGCTGGCCCTGGCCGAGGCCTCCAGGCAGGCGCTGGCGCCGTCCGCCAAACCATCCGGACGCTTGCGCATCGGCGCCATCGAGTCCTCGGCCAGCGGGCGTCTGCCGCGGTTTCTGGCGCAGTACCATGCGCGCTATCCCGAGGTGACGCTGGAGCTGAGCACCGGCACCTGGTCGCAGATGCTCGACGATGTGCTCAACCACCGTCTCGATGGTGCGATCGTGGCGGTGGATGTCGAGCGCCCGCACCTGCGTCGCACCCTGATGTACCAGGAAGACCTGCTGCTGATCGGCGCACCGTCACTGGGGCCGCTGCGCAGCGCCGCGGACCTGGTGGGCAAGGCCGTGTTCATGTGGCCTGAAGGCTGTCCGTATCGGGCGGCACTGGAGCACTGGCTGCAGGCCCAGGGGCACAAGCTGCCCATCGTGGGCATCGGCAGCTACGGTGCGATAGTCAGCTGCGTCAGCGCCGGCACCGGGGTGTCACTGGTGCCGCGCGGCATCTACGAGCAGTACCGCCAGGGCGCAGGGTGGATCGGGCACGAGTTCGCCGACCTGAAGGCGGTCGACAACCTGTTCTACTGGCACGAGGGGGCGGGGCGACATCCGGCGCGGGAGGCATTCGTGCAGATGCTGCGCGATGGCCTGGCAGGGAATGTGCAAGTGGATTCGCTCAGCACCGCTGACGCCGCAGGTACGTAGAACCTGGCGTCGGATCATGGCATGATGCCATTACTTTTTATATTGATATTCACTCGATGAGCGCCCCGTCTGTGTCAACGATGTCCTTGCTGGTGTGCGATGACTCCATGGTGGCCCGCAAGCAGGTCCTGCGCGCGTTGCCCGCCAACTGGCCGGTGACGGTTACCGAGGCCAGCGACGGGCGCCAGGCCATGGACGCCATACGCCGCGGCCTGGGCCAGGTGGTGCTGCTGGACCTGACCATGCCCACCATGGATGGCTACCAGGTGCTGGCTGCGCTGCGTGACGAAGGCCTGAGCCCCAAGGTCATCGTGATCTCGGGCGATGTGCAGGAAGAGGCCGTGCGCCGGGTGCTGGACCTGGGCGCGCTGGCGTTTCTGAAAAAACCCTTCGACCAGGACGAGCTGCGCCGCCTGCTGGCCCAGCTGGGGCTGCTGGGTGAGCGCTCGGCGACACCGCTGGCCGGTGCGGCGACTGCCGTCATCGGCTTTCGCGAGGTGTTCAGCGAAACGGTCAACGTCGCCATCGGCCGCGCCGCGGCCCTGATCGCCAAGGTGCTGGGCGTGTTCGTGCAGTTGCCTGTGCCCAGCGTCAACCTCTTCGAGGTGGGCGAGTTGCACATGGCGCTGGCCGACGCGGGCAGCAGCCAGCGGCTCACGGCAATCTGCCAGGGCTTCATCGGCAGCGGCATCGCCGGCGAGGCCCTGCTGATGTTCCACGATTCGGAAATCGCCGACATGGCCAAGCTGATGCGCCACCAGAGCATCGAGTATTCCGACATGGAGCTGTTGCTGGACTTCTCCAGCGTATTGATCGGTGCGTGCCTGAGCAGCATTGCCGAGCAGATCGACGTGGTGTTCTCCCAGGGCCACCCGCAGATCCTCGGGCAGCACGGCACCATCGACGAGCTTATCCAGGTCAACGGCCAACGCTGGCAGAAAACCCTGGCGGTCGAGATCAGCTACAGCCTGGAAGGGCACGATATCCGTTTCGACCTGCTGTTGCTGTTCACCGAAGACTCCATCGAGCGCTTGACCCATAAACTTGCCTACCTGATGAACTGAGCCCATGCGCGATCCTATCGACCTGAAGGAATTTCACTGGCTGCTGAGCATCGTGCAGAGCATCGATGTGGGCGTGGTGGTGCTCGACCGCGAACATCGGGTGCAGGTGTGGAACACCTTCATGGAAAACCGCTCGGGGGTGCAGCCCAGGGATGCCTACAACCAGTGCTTCTTCAGCCTGTTCCCCGAGGTCGACCGGCAATGGTTCAGCCACAAGGTGGACAGCGTCGCGACCCTGGGCACCCCGGCTTTCACCATCTGGGAGCAGCGCCCGTACCTGGTGCGGTTCAAGAACTACCAGCCGATCACCGGCCAGGTGGATTTCATGTACCAGAACACCACGCTGCTGCCGTTGCGCTCCACCGACAGCGAGATCCGCCAGATCTGCCTGGTGATCTACGACGTGACCGATGTGGCCACCAACCGCCACCAGTTGCAGGCCGCCAACGCGCAGTTGCAGAAGCTGTCCAGCACCGATTGCCTGACCGGCCTGTACAACCGCGGGCATTGGGAGGAGTGCCTGCAACTGGCGCATGCGCGCAATCAGCGCTATGGCAATGCCACCAGCCTGGTGATGTTCGACATCGACCATTTCAAGCGGGTCAACGACACCTATGGTCACCCGGCGGGCGATGCCGTCATTCGCCAGGTGGCCAGGGTGGTTCGCGAGCAGATCCGCGACAGCGACGTGGCCGGCCGTTACGGTGGCGAAGAGTTCGGCGTGGTGCTGACGGACACCGACAAGGCCGGCGCGCTGATCTTTGCCGAGCGCCTGCGCAAGGCGGTCGAACGCCTGAGCGTCAGCCATGAGGGGCAGGACATCCGTTTCACCATCAGCCTGGGCGTGGCCGATCTGAGCCAGCCCTCCAGCAGCCACGCCGAACTGATTGCCTGGGCCGACCATGCGCTGTACCTGTCCAAGCACGGCGGGCGCAACCGGGTGACAGTGCATGAACCCGCGGTGGTGGCGGGCTAGCTCACCTCAAGGCGCAGTAGCAGGTCTGATATTTCAGTTGATAATCATTCGCAATTGAATGCAGAATAGCGGCCCTCCCAACCCGCTCCTGCCTTCAATGGTCGTCGCCGTGTCCTGCCCCAGCGATAAACTCCAGTTGTACCTTTCCCACCGTGCTGCGCTGGTCGACTATTCGGCACCCATCGTCGGCTGCCGTGCGCAGGCCGAGGACGTGGTGCAGGAGGCCTGGCTGCGTTTCTGCGGGCAGGCCGACGCCGGTGCGCAGTTGGGCAACCCGGTGGGGTACCTGTACCGCATCGTGCGCAACCTGTCGTTCGACCTGCTGCGCCGCACGACCCTGGAAAACCGCCAGCCCGATGGCGGCGAACGGCTCGATGAGCTGCCGTCGAGCGCACCGTCGCCGGAGCATCAGGCCCTGCACCGCGATCAGTTGCGTGTGCTGCAGGACGCCCTGGCGCTGCTGCCGGAGCGGGCGCGGCAGGCCTTTCACATGCACCGCTTGCAGCACATGACTTTTCAGGAAATTGCCGCCCGCTTGAATATTTCGACTAGTCTGGCGCACCAACTGGTGCGTGACGCACTGACCCACTGTGCGGAGCATCTGGCCGATGACTGATACCACCCCGTCTTGCCGAACGCCCGGCTCGCTGAAGGACGACCCGGTGTGGCAGGCCGCCATGGACTGGCTGCTGCAATGCAATGCCGAACCGGACAACGTGCTGCTGCACCAGGCCCATGCGCGCTGGCTGGCCGCTGACGAACGCCATGCGGCGGCCTGGCGCAAGGTGCAAAAGGTCTGGATGCTGAGCGCCGGCATCGACCCGCTGGAGCCACCAACGGCGCACCAGGTGCCCGCCGCACCGCGCATGGCAGCCCGCCGGCGCAGTTGGCCACGCCGGGCGCTGGCGGCGAGCGCGCTGGCGGCCTGTGTGCTGTTGCTGGTGGGGCGTGCACCGCCGGCCGACTACAGCAGCACGGCGGGCGAGCACCGGCAGGTGCGCCTGAGCGACGGCAGTCACATCGAACTGGGCAGCGACAGCGCCATCCGCGTGGCGTTCGAGCCGGGTGCGCGTGCGGTCACGCTGCTCAAGGGCCAGGCATTCTTCGAGGTCAGCCATGACGCCGCGCGGCCATTCACGGTGCAGGCCGAAGACGTGAAGGTGACCGTCACCGGCACGGCGTTCGATGTGGACCTGAGCCGCAGCGCGGTGTCGGTAGCAGTGCAGAGCGGCTCGGTGCAGGTGCGTGACAGGCGCGGCGAACTGGCAGTGCCGGCGCTGGGTGCGGGCGACAGCCTGCGCGTGGGGCTGAACCAGGGCCCGGCGCAGCGCAGCCGGGTGCAGCTGGAGCAGGTTGCGGCATGGCGCCAATGGCAGTTGCTGGTCAACGACCGTCCATTGGCCGAAGTCATCGAGCAACTGCGTGCGTATTACCCCGGCGTGTTGCTGCTGCAGGACCGTGCCCTGGGCCAGCGGCGCATCACCGCGTCGCTGAACCTGCGGTCGCCAGGTAGCGCGCTGCAACTGGCCATCGCCCCGCTGGGCGGGCAGCTGACGCAATGGGGGCCGTACATCACGGTCATCCGTGAGCGCGCTTCGCCGCCTGGGAAAAAATAAATTCACGAAGTTCTGGAAATTCCCCATCGCCGTTCGTTTATTGCCCCGCTGAGTTAATCGTACAGATTCTCATTTACAGGCGCGTATCGTTCGCGCCGCACGGGGAGTTCACCAGAGCATGTCCATTCGCACCCAAGAGTCGTTGCAGGGTCGTCGGCGCAGTGCGCGCCTGCTGTTGCTGTCAGTGGGGCTGGCAGTGTCGTTGCCGGTGCTGGCCGATGACGAGCCGGCGCGCCACAGCATCGATATCGCGCGCCAGCCGCTGGGCTCTGCGCTGATGGCGCTGGGGCAGCAGACCGGCCTGCAGATCAGCGTCGAAAGCCAGTTGCTGGGCAACCTCAGTGCCCCGCCGGTGCGTGGCGAGCTGAGCGCCGATCAGGCGCTGGCGATCCTGCTCAAGGGCAGCGACCTGGAATGGGTGCATATCGGCGACGACGCGCTGCTGCTGCAACGGGTGGTGCGTCCGCGTGCCGACCAGATCCAGCTGGAAAACACCAAGGTCCGCGAACGGGCGCTGCTGCCACAGGGTGAAACCCATATCGATCGCGAGCTTATCGAGGCAATGCCGGCCGGCAACGGCGACATCACCAGCCTGCTGCGCAGCCATCCCAACGTTCAGTTCGACGACAACCAGCTCAGCAGCAAGACACCCGGAGAAATCGCCCCGGCCAACATCAGCATCAACGGCGCGGCGTTCTACCAGAACGCCTTCCTGGTCGACGGTATCAACATGAACAACGACATCGACCCGGCCGAAGACCGCGTGCAGTTGCTGGACAGGGTGCCGGGGCGCAGCCAGGGCCTGGCGCTGGACACCGACCTGCTGGAGAACATCACGGTTCTGGACAGCAACGTGCCGGCCGCCTATGGCGGCTTCAACGGTGGGGTGATCGACGCCCAGACCCGCGCCCCGACCAAGGCCCTGCACGGCAAGTTCTCGGTACAGACCACGCGCTCGGCCTGGACCAAATACCACATCGACGAGACGGAAGAGCAGCGCATGGAGAACTCCGGCTCGCCCGACGAGCAGCCCGAGTTCGACAAGGTCATCGTGCGCGGTACCTTGCAAGGCCACCTGACTGACACCTTCGGCCTGATCGGCAACTTCAGCCAGAAGCGCTCGACCATTCCGCTGAGCCTCTACTCCTACAACAACGTCGAAGAGATGGGCTATCACAAGGAGAAGCAGGAGCGGCGCATCGACAACTACTTCCTCAAGTCGGTGTGGCAGGCCAGCGACCGGCTCACCGTCGAGACCAGCGTGACCCACGCGCCCGAAGAGAGCCATTACTTCCGGGCCAACGTCGCCAACTCCGGCTATGACAACAAGGTTGGCGGTACCCAGTTGAACCTGCGCACCGTGTGGGACGGCGACCTGGCCCGCGTCGAACAGACCCTGGCCTGGAGCCGCCAGGAACAGAGCCGCACCTCGGACTCGGCCGACTACTGGACCTGGCGCAAGTCGACCACCAAGGACTGGGGCATCGGCAGCAAGACCACCGCCAACACCCTGGAGGGGGGCTGGGGCGATATCGAACAGCAGCAGCGTACCTGGCAGTACAAGCTCAATGCCGACTGGCGCAGCTTCGACTGGCTGGGCGCCATTCACCGCCCGCAGACCGGCCTGGAGTTCTCCCGCCAGTACGTGCGCTACGAGCGCCTCACCGACAGCAGTACCTATGTGGCCCCGGCCGCCACCAACAGCTGTACCAACAGCGCGGGGGTGACCGATACCGTTGCCTGCAACATGGGCGAGACCGTCAGTGGCTGGGCCGGCCAGTACATGAAGAGCCGCACCCGCTATGCCCCCGGCGAATTCGATTTCACCACCACCACCTGGGGCAGCTGGGTGCAGGACGAGATCACCCTGGGCAAGCTGACCCTGCGCCCCGGCGTGCGCGTGGACAGTGACGACTACATGGACAAGACCACCTGGGCACCGCGCTTCTCCCTGGAGTACGACGTGTTCGGTGACCGCACCACCTTGCTCAGTGCCGGTGCCAACCGCTACTACGGCCGCAGCGTCACCAGCTGGCAGTTGCAGGACGGGCGCAACCGCCTGCGCTTCAACGAAACCCGCGCGAGCCTCGACAAACCCTGGGTGACCAAGTCCAACGGCAGCAACCAGACGCTGTTCAATCAGCTCGACATCCCCTATGACGACGAGCTGATGCTGGGCGTGGTGCAGCAGTGGGCCGGCATCGAGTACGGCCTCAAGTACGTCAACCGCAAGGGCCGTGACCAGGTGGTACAGGTGTCCGGGCGCACCCTGGGGCAGCCGTCCACCGACCCTGACCTGGCCAGCAACTACACCACCTACACCAACGACGGCAAGAGCGAGACCGACACCTACACCCTGACCGTGACGCCGATGCAGCGCTGGACGCTGCTGGGCACGCAGACCGGCGGCCAGCTGGCACTGAACTGGACCGACAGCAAGGCTTCCTCGCCCAGCTACGTGCAGGCCGACGACACCTACTACCAGAATGACGTGATCCAGTACCAGGGCAGCTTCATCAACTACCAGGACCGCCCGGCGACCAACTACAACCGACCGTGGACGGCGCGCCTGACCACCATCACCGACATCCCCCAGGCCAACCTGCAGTGGAGCAACTTCTGGCGCTACCGGGCCGGCTACAAGCGCATCGGCGACACCGGGCGCAACGTCGATTACAGGGGCACCTCGGTGGATGTGTGGGAAGAGCAGAAATTCGACGCGGCGCTGACCTGGGACACGCGTCTGGGCTGGCGTATCCCCACCGCACGGGACCAGGCCATCTTCGTCAACGTCGACGTGTTCAACGTGCTCGACAAGAAGTCGGTCAATGCCAACGCCACGGTCAACAGCAATTCGGTGTCGACCTATGAAGTGGGTCGCCAGTACTGGCTGGAAGTGGGGTACACCTTCTGAGATGCGCCTGTTCCTGATTGGCATCGCACTCATGCTGGCCAGCCCGGCCCTGTGGGCGCAGCACCACGCACCCCTGTGTGCATCGGCTGATGCGGCCTGCCTGCGCGAGGCCTACAGCCGCCCGCCGGCACACTGGCCGGCGCCGCAGGTGGACGCCGGCGTGGCCTGGCAGGAGCTGGGGCCACTGCCCGAGCGTGCACCCTCGCCTGCGCACAACCCCTACACCGAACAGAAGGCAGCGCTGGGGCGCACGCTGTTCTTCGACCCGCGCCTGTCGCGGTCGGGGCAGATCGCCTGTGCCTCGTGCCACGAGCCGGACCTGGCGTTCGCCGATGGGCGCCGGGTGTCGTTCGGGCATGGGCGTGCGCCAGGCCGGCGCAATGCGCCGAGCGTGGTCACCAGTGGCCTGGCCCCACAGCTGTTCTGGGATGGCCGCGCCGACAGCCTGGAAACCCAGGCGCTGATGCCGGTCGTCGATCCGGCGGAAATGGCCTTCAGCGTCGACGAACTGGTGGCCCGGTTGCGTGCCAGCGCCGATTACCCGGCACTGTTTGCCGTGGCGTTTCCCGGGCAGGCGCTGGGTGCCGAGCAGATTGCCGCAGCCCTGGCGACGTACCAGCGCGATCTGTTGCGGGTCGCGCAGCGCACGCCGTTCGAGCGATTCCTGCGCGGTCGCACTGCTGCGCTGAGTGACCAGCAGCTACACGGGCTGCACCTGTTTCGCACCAAGGCGCGCTGCATGAACTGCCACTTCGGGCCGGGAATGAGCGACCAGCGTTTTCACAATGCCGGCCTGACGTTCTACGGGCGCAGCCGCGAGGACCTTGGTCGCCATGAAGTCACCGGCCTGGCCGCGGACGTGGGGCGTTTTCGCACCCCTTCGCTGCGCCTGGTGAGCCGCACCGGCCCGTGGTTCCACAACGGTTTCGCCAGCAGCCTCGATCAGGTGCTGGCGTTCTATAACGTGGGCATGCCGCGGCCGGTGCCGAAGGCTGGGCAGCAGGGCGATCCGCTGTTTCCTGTCACCTCGGCACAGTTCGAGGCGCTGGGGCTGGACCGGGTGGAGTTGAAGGCGTTGAAGGCATTTCTGGAGGCGCTGTGAGCGGGTACTGCATTACGCGGTAGTATCACCGTCCTGGCCGGCAGGCACCGTTCGGTGCTGCGGCCGGATGACCATTGCAATGGTGTTATTGGAGAGGCAATCAGCGTGAACGATTCACAGATGCTCGAGGACCTGGTGTCCCGCTACCTGGCCGGCGAAAGGCCCGAGTTCGTATTCTTCTGGGGCCATCAGGTGAGCCGCAAGGGTGTCACCGCCTCGTGTTTCAGCCAGTGGTACGTGGCGCCGTTCGAGGTAGACGGGCAGTCGTACCAGTCGGCCGAGCACTACATGATGGCCGAGAAGGCGGCGCTGTTTGGTGATGAACAGACGCGGGCACGGATCATCGAGGCGACCGATCCCAATGCGGCCAAGGCACTCGGACGCCAGGTGCGCGGGTTCGACCAGGCGCGGTGGGCACAGGAGCGCTTCGCGATCGTGGTGCGGGCCAACCAGGCCAAGTTTTCCCAGAACGCGGAACTGGGGGCCTTCCTGCAGGGCACCGGCACGCGGGTGATCGTGGAGGCCAGCCCGGTGGACCGGGTGTGGGGAATCGGCCTGGCGCAGGATGACCAGAACGCCCACCGGCCGGACCGCTGGCGCGGCCTGAACCTGCTGGGCTTCGCGCTGATGCAGGTGCGCGACGCGGCGCAGGCCTGACGGCCCGCCGGCCCTGCGATCAGGGCTGGCTCGGCAAGCCGAGCCGCGCCTGGATGAACGCGACGAAGGCAGTGAGCTTGGGCAGTGACTTCTTCGAGCGTGGATACACCATCTGCACCGGTTTGTGGGCCGGTACATACGCCCCCAGAATGCTCACCAGCTCCTTGTTCGCCAGCGCGGCGGCCACCAGAAAGTCCGGCTGCATCAGGATCCCGCTGCCGGCAATGGCGGCCTGCAGCAGTACCTGGCCATCGTTGCTGCGAAGCACCGCCTGCTCGGGCCAGAACACCTCTTTGCCAGCCTGCTTGAGTGGCCAGGCAAAGCGGTTGTTCCAGGAGGTGTGGGTGAGGATTCGGTGGGCGTGGAGCGCCTCCGGTGTTGTCGGCTCGCCGGCCTTCTCGAGGTATTTCGGGGCGGCGCAGATCACCATCTGATAGGGCGGCAGGGGCTGCGAGACCAGGTTGGCGTCAACCAGCTCGGCGATCCTGAAGCCCAGGTCGAATGCACTCTCGTAGAGGTCCACCACCTCGTTGCTCAGGATCAGCTCGACCTGAACCTGCGGGTAGCGCTGCATGAACTCGGTCACCAGCGGGCCGACCAGCGATACCCCCAGTGTCATCGGCGCGGTCACCCGCAGCAGGCCACTGGGTGCGTCGCTGGAGGCTTCTACCCGGTTGTAGGCGTAGGCGACCTGCTCCAGGGCGGTCCTGGCCTCGGCATAGAAGATGCGGCCTTCGCCGGTTATGGTCTGCCGGCGTGTGGTGCGTTGAACCAGCCGGGTGTTCAGGGTTTTCTCAAGGCTCTGGACATGCCGCCCCACCATCACCGCCGACATCCCCAGCGCGGCAGCCGCCCCGGCAAAGCTGCCGGCTTCGACCACGGCAACAAATACTTCCATCTGCCTGAGCTTGCTCATCGAGTGATCCGAGAGGTGATGATTACTAACGTTGAGTGAGCCAATTGCTAACCTGGCGTGCGTTTATTGCGCTTTAGTTTATCCCTATAGTCCGTGGCATTGAACCAGAGCACGAGGTGTCATCCCATGCGACATGTACTGAGCCAGGCGCTGGGCGCATTCGCGCGCGCCGATCTGCTGCAGGGCGCCACCGGCATACAACGCGCCGAGCGTATCGAGCACCATCTGGGCCTGCCGGCCATGGGTGTCGGCCTGTACCTCAAGCGCGATGACCACATGCTTGTCGGCGGTGGCGGCAACAAGCTGCGCAAACTGGAGTTCCACCTGGGCGAGGCGCTGAAGAACGGCGTCGACACCCTGATCACCGTGGGCGGCATCCAGTCCAACCATGCGCGGTTGACGGCCGCCGTGTGCGCCCGGCTGGGGCTTGAATGCGAACTGATCCTCAGCCGTGCGGTGCCCAGGGCCGATCGCGATTACGAGCTCAATGGCAATGTGCTGCTCGACCAGCTGTTCGGGGCCAGGGTGCAGGTGCTGGACAGGGGCGCCGATGCACTGGCAGCGGCCGAGGCGCGCGCGCAGCAGTTGCGTGCGGCAGGTCGCAAGGTGCTGGTCATTCCCACCGGCGGTTCCACGCCGCTTGGCAGCCTGGGCTACGCCCGTTGCGCCGAAGAGATCGTGCAGCAGGAAATCGCGATGGGCGTGCGATTCGACGAGGTCGTGGTTCCCAATGGCAGCGCCGGCACCCATGCCGGGCTTGCGGCGGGGTTCGAGGTACTGGGGCGGGGTGCGGCGAGCGTCAGGTCCTGGTCGGTGCTGGCCGACCAGCAGGCCGCGGCGGCCACGACCCTGCAGTTGACTCGCCAGGCGCTGGCCTTGCTGGGCCATGCTGCAAGCCTCGATGCGAGTGCGATCAACATCGATGGCAGCCAGTTGGGCGAAGGCTACGGGCTGCCGACCCAGGCCATGCTCGAAGCGGTGCGCCTGATGGCGCGCTGCGAAGGTGTGCTGGTGGACCCGGTGTACTCGGGCAAGGCCTTCGCCGGGCTGCTGGCCGACCTGCGACAGGGCCGCTATCGCCGCGGCGATAACGTGCTGTTCATCATGACCGGTGGCACCCCGGGGCTTTACGCCTACAGGGAAACCTTCGCCGAGCCGGTGCAAGGCGCCAGTTGCGTGGCGTCGAGATAGCCCTTGACCGCCCTTGCCACGCCAGGCGCCTGCAGGCCGATTTCGCGCAGCTGCCCGCTCAGGGGGTTGCGGTAGCCGATGAAGAACAGGCCCCGCGCAACGCTCGACTGGCCGTCGTCATCCACGGTCGGCTTGCCGTCCGCCGTGAGCGCCTCGGGGTACTGGATCAGCGCCTCCAGGCCGGTGGTGTAGCCGGTGCCCGCAACGATCACGTCCATGCGCAGCGTGCAGCGCTCGGTGCGGTCGATGCCGGTGTGGGCCACGGCGCCTTGCTCGTTCAGTTCCAGCAGCGGGCCGACCACCTTGATGCGGCGCTGTTTCAGGTCGTCGATCACCGGCATGAACAGCGTCGGCGTGACACTGCCCAGCCCGGACACGCCCTGTGCCGGTGGTGGCAGGCCGTAGGCCGACAGGTCGCCGACCCAGCGCCGCGACAACCAGCTCAGCACCGCGTCGCTCGCGCGGGGCGGTAGCCGACGGATCAACGTACCCAGTGCCGCCAGCGGCACGCCGAACAGGCTCTTGGGCAGAAAGTGCGGCGCGCGCCGCACCGACAGCGTGACCGACGCGGCATGGGGCACCAGGCGGCTGGCTATCTCGCAGGACGAATTGCCGCTGCCGACCACCACCACGTGCTTGCCGGCGTAGGCACGTGCATTGCCGAAGTGCGCGGCATGCACGATCTGCCCGGCAAAGCGCTGTGCCCCCGGCCACTGCGGGATCGACGGTACGCACGAGGTACCGGTGGCGACCACCAGCGCCGGTGCGCGCCACTCGCGGCCGTCACGGCAGCGCACCTGCCACATCGATTGCGCCTGAAGGTAGCCGACCGATTCCACGTCGCACCCGGTCAGCACCTCGAAGCCGCCCCGGGCCGGCAGTGACGCCAGCACCCGGGCCAGGTCATCGCGGCTCGGCCAGCGGCCTGCCGCCCATGGAAAGCGCCCGCCCGGCAACCCGGAAAACCAGCGCCCGGTGTTCAGGCGCAGGCCGTCATAGTGGTTGCGCCACACGTCGCCCACGGCCTGCGTGCGCTCCAGCACCAGCGGGCGCAGGCCGGCGCGTACCAGCTCGTAGGCGCAGGACAGCCCCGCCGGCCCGCCACCCACCACCAGCACCCTGTGCGCGTTGTCAGCCATGGGTGGCGCCGCCGGTGTGTTGCACCTCCACCGTCAGGGGCACGGGACGCATGATGGTGTCGGGGATCGGCGCGGTCGGCAGCAGCTTGGCCAGCAATGCGTCCACGCGCTCGGGTGATTCCTCGGTATCGATCGACACCTGCACCTGGATGCTTTCAAAGCCCGGGTTGCCGCTGGTCACGCCAAATGCGGCGCGGAAATCCACGCGGCCGCTCACGTCCAGCACCAGGCTGTTGACCTTGACTCCGGATGCCGACAGGCCGCCGATGTAGGTGGCCGCCAGGCAGTTGCCGATACCCGCCAGCAACAGTTCCTGGGGCGTGGCGCCCAGGCCGGCGCCACCGTAGGCGCAGGGCTCGTCGCCGTGCAGCACGGCACCGGACTTGACCTTGGTGAGGGTCTGGTAGCCCTCGGTCCACTGCACACTGGTGTGGTAGAGCGGGCGTGCGATGTCACCCTCGCCATCGGCCCGGATGCGTTCGCGAACTGCTCGGCCGGCGTTGGCCTGGAGGCCGTTGATGGTGACGCGGTGGGTGGTTTCACTCATGGTCTGTGCTCTTCAAGGGGCGGCATGGCGGTCGAATGACCGTGTGCCAATCAGTTAATCGGGAGGTCCCGTGTCGACTAGAAATGCTCGGCCAGCCGGGTTTCGTGGGTCAGAAACGCGTCCAGCCGTTCTTGCAGGTCAAGCAGTTGCGCCGAGCGCACCTGGCGCGGGCGCGGCAGGTCGATTTCCAGGATCTGGGCGATGCGGCCGTGGGGCGTGCTGGCCATCAGCACGATACGGTCGGCCAGCAGCAGCGCCTCCTGCAGGTCGTGGGTCACCATCAGCACCGTGGCGCCGCTGGTGTTCCAGGCGCGCAGCAACTGGTCCTGCATCAGGCGCCGGGTCTGTGCGTCCAGTGCCGAAAACGGCTCGTCGAGCAGCAGCAGGCGTGGCTCCAGGGCCAGTGCCCTGGCCAGGGCGATGCGCTGGCACATGCCGCCAGACAATGCCGCCGGCCGGTGCCGGGCGAATTCGGCCAGGCCCACGTCGGCAAGCAACTGCTCGGCGCGCCGGGTGGCCGCTTCACGGTCCAGCCCGCGGTTGAGCAGGGCGATGGCAATGTTTTCCACCGCACTCATCCAGGGGAACAGGTTGTTCTGCTGGAAGATCAGCGCACTGTCGGGCTGGTTGCCGCTCACTGCCTGGCCGTCGTACAGCAGGTGCCCGGTGCTGGGTTGCTGCAGGCCCGCGGCGATGTTGAGCAGGGTGCTCTTGCCGCACCCGCTGCGCCCCAGCAGCACGGTGAAACTGGCGGCCTTGATATCCAGGTCACCCACCTCGACCCGTGTGCCGCCTTCGAACTGCTTGCTCAGGCCACGAAAACTCAGCGTGGCGCCCCGGCTCATGACGCCCACCCGGTGAGGCGGCGTCCGAGCAACAGCATCAGGCGATCCACCACGAAACCCACGACACCAATGGTCATCACACCCACCATCACCAACGGCATGTTGTACATCTGCTGGGCCATGATGATCATGTAGCCCAACCCGGAATTGATTCCCGCCATCTCCCCGGCCAGCACCGCCATCCATGCGCCGAAGAACGCCATGCGCAGGCTGGTCATCGCACTGGGGGCGATTGCCGGCAGTCGCACGCGCAGCCAGATCTGTTGGCGCGTGCACCTCAGGTTGCGGGCGATGTTCAGGTACTGCGGGTCGATGGCATCCAGCGCGGCGACCAGCGACAGCGTCATGGTGCCCAGCACGGCCAGGAACACCACGAACACTGCGGCCTGTCCGCCGATGCCGATCACCGCGATGGTGAAGGGGACCCAGGCCACCGGTGAGATCGGCGCCAGGGTCTGCACCAGCGGCAGGATCAGGCGGCGCAGCAGCTTCACCTCGGTGGTGATCACCGCCAGCAGCAGCGCCACCAGGCTGCCAGCCAGCAACCCGCCGCTGACCCGCAGCAGGGTCACCAGCAAGGCCTCCAGCAAGCCGCTGCGCTGCTGCCCGAAACCCACCACCGCTTCGCCGGAAAACGCATACGGCAGGGTCACGCTAGGCGGCGGGAGCACGCGGCCATCCAGCCAGCCAGACTGCACCGCCAGCTCCCATGCGCCGATCAGCAATGCCCACGCCAGCAGGAACCACAGCGTGTCGCGCAGCGCGCCCAGATAACGCGGGGCACGGCGTGCGTCGGGCTGCCGGCTCAGGGTCAGAACGGCCTGGTTCATCCCGTCACCTGGGCAGCAGGTTGATGGCGCAGGTCGAGAACCGCATCGATCGGGTTGTCGGTGAAGTAGCCGAGTTCGACCAGGTAGCCGGCGCCGCGCTTGAGGCCGGCCACGCCTACCGGGCTGATGACCGGGTTGGGCGCCTGGCGTGCCAGGGCCACCTTGAGCACCTCGTTGGATACCCCGTAGATCGGCTGCAATTGCTGGATGGCGTTGTCGAAGTCGGCTTTCATCGCAGTGGCCGATGCCTGCAGCAGTTCCAGGTAGCGTTTGAGCAGCGGCCCCTGTTCCTGGCTGGTACGCACCTGCGTGGTGATCACGCAGTCGGCGGCCTCCGGGCCCCACACCGCGTTGGAGTCGCTCAGGTAGCGTGCGCCGGTGGTGCTGACCACGTTCTGGGCATAGGGCTGTGCCAGGGTGCACACGTCGAGGCGGCCGTTGGCGATGGCTTCGCCCATCCCGGCCATGCTCGGGAAGAAGGTCATCTGATAGTCGTTGTAGGATTTGCCGTGGCGCGCCATCGAGCCGTAGCCCACCAGTTCCAGGGTATCCAGACGCAGGGTGCCGACGCGCAGCCCGCTGCCTGCGGCGGCGATGAATTCATCCAGGCTGGCCACCGAGCCGTTGCGCGCCACCAGTTCGATGCCGCCTTGCCCCGAGCCACCGATGATGCGCAGCTCCTGGGTGCCCTTGGCGTAGGCGGCTGCGGTCATGGTCCAGGGCCCGTGCATCAGTTCCAGGCGACCTGCCAACAAGGCCTGCAGGGCATCGCTTGGGCTGTTGAATTGCGTCAGCTCCACCTGCAGGCCCGCCGCCGCAAAATCACCGCGCAGCTTTGCCAGCAGCAGGTGCGACACGCAGCCGGCGGGCATGTGCCCCACACGCAGCAGCGGCCCGCCGGTGGCAGCTTCGACCTTGCTGGCCGCTGCCAGCAGCGCGGTGCCGGCGGCGCTCAGCGCCAGCATGCCGCAGCCACAGGCGCACATGAACGAGCGGCGGCTCAGGTTGGACTGGAGTGCGGGCGTCGCTTGCGCGCCACTGGTGGAGAACAATCGCTGGAAAAAATCTCTCATCACACGCATCCCAAAACAGGTAGACCGATCGTTCTCGGTAGGCGCGTGAAGTATGTGAGATCTGCGATATAAGCAGAACTAATATTTTAAGCTTAGCTTATGCCCCATTAGCATATAGGCGCCGAGGCCTGCACCGGCAGCGGTGCAGGGGGCGGGCTAGGCGGCTTTCGCTTCGCGCAGCAGGGTCAGCAGGATCGAGCGCGCAACCTGTGCGCTTCTGGCGTTGCGCGAAACCATCGCGGTGGCGATGGCACCGTCGATCAGCAGCGAGATCTGCTGCGCGACCCAGGCCGGTTCCGGCAGCCCGCAGGCCGCGGCCAGTTGCTCGATGCGGTCATGCACCCGATCGAAGTGCGCCTGGGCCAGGTCACGTACCCAGCTGGAAGACTTGTCGTGTTCGGCGACGGCGTTGGTGAACAGGCAGCCGAAGAAGCGCCCGCTGGCGAACCATTCCTCGAGCAGGTCGAACAGAAAGATCAGGCGTTGCTCCGGGTCGTCGGTACGCTGAGGCAGTGCCTGGTCAAACCAGCCAAACCACATCGCTGCCTCGCGATCGAACACGGCACGCAGCAGGTTCTCCTTGGAGCCATAGGTCTCGTACAGCGTGCGCCGCGCGACCTTGGCATCGCTGAGCAGGCGCGAAACGCCCGTTGCATGAATGCCTTCACGGCAGAACAGCCGTCGCGCGCTTTCCAGCAGGCGCTCGGCGGCAACGGTCGGGGGTGTGCTTTCCATCAAAATCGGTTCCGGCTGAATCAGTTTGGTGCAGAGTGCAACTTAATGGGTGGGGTGTCATCAGGGAAAGTGCTGGAGGTTGGGTTTTCGCGGGCAGGGAGAGGGGGCAGGTGCGTAGTTTGCCCTGGGCATCATCAGGCCAGATGCACACCTGGCGGGCGGATTGCCCCTTGCACGAACGGCGCTCGCCCTAAATAATGCGATCAATTACCATTTGCATATTTAGTGGCCACCTTATGTCCGCACTCGAGCCTTTGGCACTTCACCAGCTTTATTCCGAACACAACGGTTGGCTGAAAGGCTGGTTGCGCATGCGCCTGGGCAATTCGGCCGATGCGGCGGATCTGGCCCAGGACACCTTCGTGCGGGTCATGACGGCACGCAACGCCGCGCCGATCCGAGAGCCGCGGGGTTACCTGACTGCAATTGCGCGCTCGCTGTTGATCGACAAGTCGAGGCGACGGGCGATCGAACAGGCGTATCTGGTGGCCCTGGCGCAGAAGCCTGAACCGGTCGAGGTATCACCTGAGGTGCGCTTGTCCATTCTCGAGATGCTGGTGGCGGTCGACAGCCTGCTGGACGGGTTGGGCAAGCGTACCCGGGAGATCTTTCTGTCGGTGCAGCTGGAAGGGCAGACCTATGTGGCGGTGGCCGAACGCCTCGGGGTCTCGGTCACCACGGTGAAGAACCATCTGGTGCGAGCCATGACCGAGTGCCTGCTGCTGGCGGACAACTGATGAGCGCGGCGCTCGATCGTCGGACCCTCGAAGCTGCTGCGACCTGGTACGTGCAGCTCAACGATGCAGGGGTGGACGAGGCCTGCACCCGGGCCTGGCAGCAATGGTTGGGGGCAGATCCTTTGCACGCCGAGGCATGGGCGCGGGTCGAGGCGTTCCAGCGGCAATGGGCAACGGTACCCGCACATGCCGCCCGGTCAGGGCTGGATGCGGCCCAGGCGCAACGCCGCGAGGTATTGAAGATCCTCGGCGTGTTGCTGGCCGTCGGGGGCAGCAGCTGGATGATCGGCAAACCGCTGGCGAACCATGGCCTGTTCGCTCAGCAGAGCACGGGCGCGCGCGAGCGTCGCTCGCTGCGGCTGGACGACGGATCGCAGCTGGAACTCAATGCCAACACCGCGCTGGATGCGAGCTTCGACGGGCAACTTCGGCTTATCCGTCTTTACCGCGGGGAGATCCTCGTGCAAACCGCCAAGGATCCTGGGCAGCGGCCGTTTATCGTCGAGACCCAGGACGGGCGCATCCACGCGCTCGGGACGCGCTTCAGCGTGCGCCAGATGACGGACCGGACCCGCGTGGGTGTGCTGCAGTCGGCAGTCGAGCTCCGTCCTCGCCGTCACCCGGAGCGGGCAGTGCGTCTGGAGGCCGGTCAGCAGGCGGCGTTCGATCCTGATCGCGCCGATCCTGCCGGTGTCTTGGCACAGGGTTCGACCGCGTGGGTGCAGGGCATGCTGAGTGTCAACGAGTGGCGCCTCGGGGAGTTCATCGACGAGCTGGGGCGCTATCGCCCGGGCGTGCTGCGCTGCGCCGGGGCGGTTCGCGACCTGAGCATTTCCGGAGCGTTCCGTATCGACGATACAGATGCGGTCCTGGAAAACCTGACCCGGACCTTGCCGGTGAAGCTGCGTTACCTGACCCGCTACTGGGTCAGTGTCGAGGCTGTCTGAACCGTCACTGACAGAAAATACGCGGAGCACCTTGCTGATTATGATTCTCATCCGTCAATGACAGGAGCCGCGATGACAGCGGATTTCTGCCAAGACAACAGAAGGATCATTTCATGCCCCAGCTTTGCTTCTCCCCCTCGATTTCATTGCCCCGCGCAGTGCGCCTGGCGATGTTCGGCCTGACGATGGCGAGTGTGCCGGGGGTGGTGCTGATGCCTGCTGCGGCTCACGCCCAGAGCCGTATCGCCTACCACATCGGCGCAGGCCCGCTGGGTAGCGCGCTGACCCAGTTCGGCGTGCAGGCGGGTGTGACGATTTCCTTCGATCCGCGGCAGATCCACGCGCTGACCACCCCGGGCCTTGATGGTGCCTATGGGGTCGATGAGGGGCTGGCGCTGCTGCTGTCCAATAGCGGCTTGCGCGCTCAGCGCCAGGCCAATGGTGGGTATCTGCTGGTCCAGGACGGTTCCTCGGACGCGGTCGTGCTCGGCGCCACCACCGTCAACGGGCAGGGCCTGGGCGCCACGACCGAGGGCACCGGTTCGTACACCACGGGTTCGACCAACACGGCAACCAAGCTCGCCCTGAGCCTGCGGGAAACACCGCAGTCGGTGACGGTGATCACCCGCAAGAGGATGGACGACCAGAACATCCAGAGCCTGGACGACATCGCGCGCACGGCGACCGGTATCACCCTCACCAAGATCGGCACTGATCGCTCCACCTATTACTCGCGCGGCTTCGAGATCAGCGACCTGCAATATGACGGCATTCCGACCAACATCTCGGAAAACTACTCCATGGACGTCATGTCCACCTCGAACATGGCCATCTATGACCGCGTCGAGGTCGTACGCGGCGCCAATGGCCTGATGCAGGGCACGGGCAACCCGTCGGCGGCGATCAACCTGGTACGCAAACGGCCGACCCAGGACTTTCGTCTGGGCGCGGAGCTGGGGGCAGGCTCCTGGGACAACTACCGTGGCCAGGTGGATGTTTCCGGGCCACTGACCCCTACGGGCAATGTTCGCGGCCGTGCAGTGGCCTACTACAACAACGCCAACAGCTATCGCGACGGCTCCGAGCGTGACAACCAGTTGCTGTACCTGGTGGGGGAGGCGGATCTGAACGATTCCACCGTACTGACGGTGGGCGCCACTCTCCAGAAAGACAACCAGAACGGCTATGACTGGGGCGGCTTGAACACTCGTCGTGACGGCTCCTTCTATCCGCTTTCGCGTTCCACCAACCTCAACGGCAAGTGGGCCCATCTGGATCGCAACAACTACACGCTGTTCAGCGACCTCACGCACACCTTCGACAACGAGTGGAAGTTGACCCTGGCCATGAATGCGATCTGGTCGAACGCCGACTTTCTCTCCGCGTACCCGAACCGGGTAGCGGGCGACAACTATCGCATGACCGTCTCCCAGGCCGATTACGAAGACACCCAGTTCGCCCTGGACCTCTATGCTACCGGGCCCTTCGAGCTGTTCGGGCGCAAGCATCAGTTGATGCTCGGGGCCAACACGCGCAAGGACGAGTTCGACGCGGTGATCAAGAGCGCCACCAACAACCCGACGATCGACATCACCGACTTCGACTACAGTGCCCTGCCCAGCCCGATCCTCAATGCTATCGGCGCAGACTACAACTACACCCGCAAGGAGCGCGGCCTGTATGGTGCCTCGCGCTTCAGCCTGACCGATGACCTGAGCCTGATCGTCGGTACGCGGGTGAGCTGGTCGGACTACAAGGTGGCCAGCCCCTACACCAATGACCAATACCGGGAGAATGGCCGGCTGGTGCCCTATGCCGGGCTGGTGCTGGACCTGGACAAGCACCACACCTGGTATGCCAGCTACACCGAGATCTACAAGACACAGAGTTACTACGGTGTCGGCAATACCTTGCTTGACCCGATCGAAGGCGAGAATTACGAAACCGGCATCAAGGGTGAATACTTCGATGGTCGGCTGAACACCTCGCTGGCAATCTTCCAAACGAGCTTGGAGAACATGCCCGAGGCGTTGCCGGTGTCGCCCACCTGTGGTGTGACGGGGACGAGCAAGTGCTATGAAACAGGCGCAAAAGTGCGTAACCGTGGCTTCGAACTGGAAGTTTCCGGCGAGCCGTTGGAGAACTGGAATGTCAGCGCTGGCTATACCTATAGCGATCCCGAATATGTGGCGGGCGCCAGCAAGGGTTCGGACTACTACCGCAAGATCCCGCGCCGCCTGCTCAAGGTGGCGACCGACTACCGCTTGCCCGGTGTCCTCGACCACTGGCGTGTGGGCGGCGATGTCTATGCACAGAGCCGCACTGCCGCCGACGTGACCGGGTACGACATCAAGCAGGGTGGCTACACCTTGCTCAACCTGCATGCGCACTATCAGATCAACCAACAGTTCAGCGTGCAGTACAACCTCAACAACGTTCTGGACAAGGTCTACTACCAGTCCTTGCCCACTTCGAACAACTTCGGCGGCCTGTACTACGGTGATCCGCGCAATTTTGCGGTGACGCTGCGCTACCAATACTGATGCAAGGCCTGGGCGTGGCTTTTCGGAGAGTCCCGATGGCGTGGCCATGTCCAGGCGGCCTTTACCCGTCTCCCCATGCAAGGTTTGGGAATGGCTTCAGGGGTTGGGACGGGTTTTTCCGGGCATTAAAAAGCCGGCTTGTGGCCGGCGCTTTATCAGTTCGCAGATTTTCGTGCCCATCCGGAATGGCTAGTAGATACGGGGCTTTGAGGATAGTATCCGTCCGCAAATGTTCGCCCCATGTTGCCTGTTACCGGGAAAAAGTGGGGGAATAAATGGGGGTAGGGTTTTTCCCCATACTCACCTGCGGAGCAAGGCATGGGCAAACTGAACCCCAAGCAAGTCGAAAACCTGACGGAGCCGGGTACTTATGAAGACGGCGACGGCTTGCGTCTTATCGTACAAGCCACTGGACGTAAATCATGGGTGCTGCGTTATCAAATTGCGGGACGGCGCCGGGAGATGGGGTTAGGCGGCTACCCCAAAGTAGGCTTGAAGGCCGCCCGTCTTGCTGCCGGGGAACAACGCAAGGTATTGGCTACGGGGGCTGATCCGATGGCAACCCGCGATGCTGAGCGGGAGCGGCAACGGGAAGCGCAGCGTGTCACAGAGGCGCGTAAAGTTACTTTCGAGAAGCTGGCGATTGAGCACATGGAGGTGCATGGCTCGGACTGGTCTGATAAGTGGCGAGCCGGCTGGCTGCGAAAGCTGGAGCTGTACGCCTTACCTGTTATTGGCAGGCTGGCGACAAATGAGATTGAAACGGAGCACGTCCTTCGAGTATTGCGCCCTATCTGGCTGGAGAAGACCCGCACCGCCGACGAAGTACGCGGCCAGATTGAGCAGGTGTTAGATGCCGCAAAGGCTCGCCGCCTGCGTGACGGTGACAACCCGGCTCGCTGGCGCGGCCATCTGGAGAACCTGCTGAGTAATGCGGAGAAAAAGAAGGCCCGTAAGCGTCAGCACTTCTCCGCGATGAAGTGGCAAGACGTGCCGGCGCTTATGGTCAAGCTGATGCAGAGCGACGTGCGCTCCGCTGTGGCCGCCCGACTGCTGATACTGACTGGCGCCCGTTCGCATATGGTGCGCTTTGCTGAGTGGTCGGAGTTCGATCTGGCGGCGGGTGTTTGGTCGCTGCCAGCTGAACGGATGAAAATGCGCAAAGCCTTCGATGTGCCATTGGCACCCGAAGTCGTTGAGATGCTACAAGAGTTCCCCCGTATCGAAGGTAGCCCGTACCTCTTCCCCGGCCAAGGCAAGAGCGGCGTTATGCACGCCAACGCCGTTCGCAATCTCCTGCATGGCCTGGGGCATGACGATGTGACTCGACATGGTTTCCGTTCGAGCTTCCGCGATTGGGCAAACGAGCGCACCCATTATCCGCGTGAAGTTTGCGAACTGGCTCTGGCCCATGATGAGCGTGACCAGACCGAGGCCGCTTATTCTCGGTCGGACTTTATCGACAAGCGTCGTGCCCTTATGGTCGATTGGGCGAGTTTCATTACTAGTGCACCAACGACGAACGTCATTCAGGGTGAATTTAAACGCGCCTGACTGAGCAAATGCCAGCCTGACCCGACGGCGTGAAAAGCGGACTACCCATCCGTTCGGGTGGCAGATCTATTTAAGAAAATGGGAATGGGAGGGTATGTAGTGGGCGAGTTGGATTACTGGAGGCTGTCTGATCATCTGAGCGTACAAGACGCTGCGGTACTCACTGTCGGAGAGCGACCATCAAGGCTGTTTAGAAATGGAGAGCATACACATTTTCCGGCTTCAGGCCCTGACTTCAATGACCGATCCTCGGACAGAGCGTTTCAGGCAGTTTTCAGTGCTATAAAAAACGCAGTGCTGGGAGGAACACTTAAAGCGGCTCTTCGAATATCTACAGAGGAGCACGGTATTGTTGATATGCCAGCCGACACTGGACATGTATCCACAGGGCTGCCCCTTGGGAGTGGGACAACAGCCAATGATGGCGGAAATCTATCTGTTGAGGGCTCTGCTTACCGCCCACTCCCTGACTGGCAGTATACGACTGTTGCCACTGCTGATCTGAAAGCATGGTTAGTAAGTAGAGGAGTAGTAACAGGCTTTTTTTTTCAAGACGTAGATGAGAATCAGCCTGGCTATTTGAAGGAGTCACACCCCCATTACGCGCCCAAACTGGCCGCAGCCATCCGAGCATGGGAAGCCGTTACCAGCAACCCGGAACTACTGCGCGGAAAGACGCCGAAGAAGGCTTTGACTAAGTGGCTCAATGAAAACGCCGCTGCCTGTCGCTTGACGAAAGATGACGGAACGCCAAACTCGACGGGTGTAGAGGAGGCTGCCAAGATGGCGAACTGGAAGCCGGAAGGAGGTGCCAGCAAGACCCTTTGAAGGTAACCCCCTCCCACCCCCGAAAGCCGCGCCAGCAAAGGGTTTTACTCTGGCGCATGCTGAACTCACCCCCCCCCTTACTGCTTTCAGGGGGGTGGGTTTTCTGAAGCCCATCTGGCTATTTTCGACCCCGCCTGCCGCATACCTTGCACATCGTCCGCCCCACAACGGGGCAAGCCTAGAGGTAACGACGATGACCGCAACTGTTCAACGTGCCCGCTGTATCTATCGCCTACCCACCGTGAAGGCCCGCACCGGGCTGGGGCGCACCACCATTTACGATCTGATGAAGGAAGGCCGTTTCCCTAAGTCCCGCCGTATTGCTGGCGCCCATGCGGTGGGTTGGGATTCGCTCGAAATCGAGGCGTGGATTGCCGAGCAGCTTGGCGAGCTGGCCTAAATGGAAAAGAGCCAGCTCCTATGCCAGCGGAAGCCCGAATTCGCTTTTCGTGACGCCATGCAAGCCAGGTTCGGGCCGCTGGGTTGGTTGCCTGAATGTGACGGTACTATTCACCGTTTCCGGGTGCCAGATGACAATCCCGGAACCCTCAACGGTTGGTACGTCCTCTTCCCGGATGGCATCGCCTCTGGGGCGTTTGGCAGTTGGAAGACCGGATGCTCCAGCAATTGGAGTATCCGCAAACCTGGCAATCCGTTAGAGGTTGGCATCATCATCCGACGCATTGAGCAGGCTCGCCACCAGCGTGAAGTCGAGCAGCGTCAGCGCCAGCAGGTCGCCGCCGTTCGATCCCGTAGTGTGTGGCGCTATGCGGTGCGGGCTGACCCGTATCACGAGTATTTGGTCGCCAAGGGCTGCAAGTCACACCATCTACGTCAGGCTGGCGGCGTGCTGCTGATCCCGCTGTATGTCGGGCGCGTACTGGTGAACCTGCAACGCATCAGCCCAGACGGCAGCAAGCGCTTCATGTATGGCGGGCAAGTCGTTGGCGCCTATAGCCCAATTGGCCGGCTGGAGCTTGGCGCTCCTTTGTACGTCTGCGAAGGGTGGGCAACCGGCGCGACTATCCACGAGCAAAACGGGGCTGCCGTGGCTTGTGCTATGAACGCCGGCAATCTACTGCCCGCTGCTCAGCGTCTGCGCCACGCCTACCCGCAGAGCCCTCTGATTATCGCTGGCGATGATGATCGTCAGACCGACGGCAACCCTGGGCGCACGGCGGCTAACCGCGCTGCTGCTGTGCTGGGCTGCGGTGTGGTGTTTCCCCCTTGGTGCGGGGCCGAGCCTCTGAGCTTGTCAGACTTCAACGACCTGCATCAATGGCGGGAGGCGAACCAATGACCGCAGTTAGCTTAATTCCCGACCCTGACTATCCAGAGCCGCTGCCGCTGTTGCCTGATATGGAGGCCGCAGTACCTTATCCCTTGGAAGCATTGGGTGAGCTGCTTGGAGGCGCTGCCGCTGGGATTGTTGAGGCATGTCAGGTTCCTGGCGCACTTGCTGCGCAATCGATCTTGGCTGCCGCTGCGATGGCGGCACAGCCACACGGCAACGCGCAGCGAGACGGACAACTGATACCGCTATCACTCTTCGCGCTAACCGTGGCGGAGTCAGGCGACCGCAAGTCTGCTGCCGACCGCCTGGCTTTACGTGCCCACCATGAACGGCAAAACGCACTGCTGGCCGCTTATGACACTGAGCAAAAGCAGTATCGGGACCATCGTGACGCCTACCAATGTGTCCGCAGTGCCATCCTGGAGAAGGAGAAAAGCGATCCTGAACTCGCTGCTGGTGAGTTAGGGAAGCTGAAAGAGCCCCCAGCGCCGCCTTCGCCTTTCATTCTGGCCGACGAGCCCACGTTAGAAGGGCTGCAAAAGTCGCTGCTGCGCGGCTATCCGTCGCAAGGGTTGTTCAGCGATGAGGGCGGGCAATTCTTTGGAGGGTATGCGAGTAGACCCGAAAACATGCTCAAGAGCGTTGCGGGGCTGTCGAAACTTTGGGATGGGGCACCAATCATCCGCACCCGCGCAGCCGAAGGTGAAAGTGCATCACGTAGTGGCTGCCGGTTGAGTGTCCATCTGATGATTCAGCCCATTGTTGCCAGTGGGGTGCTGAGCAACCCGCTCATGCAAGGACAAGGTTTTCTGGCGCGCTTCCTGATCGCTTGGCCGCAATCTTTAGCCGGAACTCGTCTCTACAGAGACGCCGACCCGAACCGCGACCTGCGGCTAACGCGCTACTGGGAACGCATGGCGCAGCTTCTTGCCTTGGCGCCACCTACTAATGAACAAGGTGACTTGGAGCCAAATGCTTTGGTGATGGACCCCGACGCCAAAGCTGTATGGGTCAAAGCGCACGACGCCATCGAGGTGAGCCTAGGGCGCGACGGCAGTTTGCAAGAGATCAAGCCGACAGCAGCCAAAGGCGGGGAGAGCATCTTGAGAATCGCTGGTGTACTCGCCATCGTGGAGAAGGTTGAAGACCTGAGTAAACCTATCATCGAGCGCGCCGCCACGTTGGTGAATTGGTATCTAGGTGAAGCGCTTCGAATGACCAACCCAGTGAGCGCCGATCCTCAGTTGCTCAAGGCGCAACAGTTGCTGGAATGGCTGATCAGAAATGGTTGGCATGCCTTCGACGCCCGAACATTACAGCAGAAGGGACCACCCGTAGCGCGTAAAAGCGCAAAGCAACGTGACGCACTGTTAGCGGTCTTGGTGAAGCATCACCAACTGCTGATGGAGGACGGCAAGCGTTTCAGAATCAATCCGGCTGCAACAACTGCGACAACTGCTACAGGTCAGCAAAGTTGAGGATGAGCCGTTGCGACCGGTCTGCGACAACATGCGACAAACCCTCCGTCCTCAGGCATTTGTCGCAACCTGTCGCAAGCCTGTCGCGCAGTTGCAAACCAGCAAATGTCGGGCTGTAGCACTTATCGCAAATGTCGCAGCACCTGACTTTTGGAAGTCTCGGATAGTGACCGTCCTGGATTACCTACGCTGCTCAGGCCTGACTTTTGAACGCATCGCTGGATGGCTACGCGTCTCGCAAGTTGGGCGTACCACTGGCCCCGTGCGCCTGTTCATAGCCGTGGGAAACATTAGGAATTCTGCCCCTTTCTGTCTCGCTACTCACTGTCCGGTCCGGTTCTTCAACTGCACTCCATAAGGGTTTGGATTGCCTGCTTTTGGCACTCGGTGATTCGCATGCCGCCTTGTTCGATACGGCTGAGCCATTCGGATCCAGAGAGACCCTCCCCGCGTTTAACGCAGTGCCCATACCGGTCAATCATTTCTTTGAGCGTAGCGACCATCTCTGGGTAGGACGGGCCGCCGTCGAACCGAACGCTGAGCCAGCCCAGGCGCGAACGGCTGATCCCAAAATCACTTTCTGTGTGCCGTCCAGATCCCGCCTGCTGACCATTTCCCTGCTGGGTGTCCATTCGTTTCCACCCTTGGAGATCATTTTTGCTAGCGGAGTTGCTCATGAAGCAATCCATTTCCCATCAAATGTTCTCACAAGGAAAAGTTACTTGCGAAATTTTTTCCTCTATAACTTTGCCCTGCTGGAAAGCCATCCACAGAATTGCGTGATGAATATCGGCGCGGCTATACGCAAGGTTCGACTGGAAAAGGGGCTCACTCTGGAGGCGGTTGCTCTAGAAGCGGGGACCTACGCGGGTAATCTGTCGAAGATCGAAAGGTCGCAGCAGTTGCCATCTCTGGAGCTGCTACACAAGCTCAGCCACGCGCTAGGCACGAAAATGTCTGAGCTGTACGCTGTCGCGGAATCTGAGTCGGAAGGTGGCGAAGAGGTTGCATCTGATCAGAGCAATGAAGTGATCTTGGTGCGCCGAAATTTCCAGGTGCTCAGTCCAAAAAATCGCAGGCTCGCTATCGAGTTCTTGAAGCTGCTGGGGCAGTCACAGGACGAGGCCTGACGAATCCTCAATCTCCCCGTATCTTTCATTTCATGACCACAGAGGGTCAACGGAAAGCCTTGTGGTGGCGATCTAGCTCAACTCGTCGTTGCAAGTAGCCCGGTAGGGCAGTCGAGTGGATCAGGGGCATGATCGAGAATCGCGCCAATCAGGCTCTGGAGCATGCAAGGTTTATGTTCGCGTTGATCTGCGCTCAATGGTCGAGCAGAGCGCACTGGACGAATGTTCGCAGAAATTGGTCGGCCCTGCTGTTCATGCCCTAGACCTCGCTACAGGGCGTGCTGAATAGGCTGCTGATGATTTGCGTAATGCAGTCAGTTCGATCATTTGAAGCTGGGCAGGTATTTGGACGGCTACTAGCTGCGTGCTGCTGATGGTGGTAGCAGTGTCGATCCTGTTGGTTCTGACTTAGGGCGAAATTTCTGGCCGTGCGCCAATGCGAAAGCCAGGGGCGGGAAATTTAACCTGATCGTGTGCTGCCCCAGTAAGCGGCCCTGTGCCGATATCGGCATCAGGGCGAAAACAGCCAGTGCCGTACCCTCAAAGGGTACTAACTCTGTTCCCCGCTGACTTTGGCGGCAACTGCTGTGGCTAATACCCCTGCCGCTGCCATAAGACCCCATTTAACGACCTCACCAGCGCCATTGGTGAGACTCTCCGTGCAGCGTGGGCATAACTCATCGTCGTAGTTCTCACCGCCCTTTGCGTAGCTACTGCACCCTGGCGTTCGGCATATAAGAATTTTTTCCTGGCAGTCAGGGCATACGCAGAGGTCACGCCGGATCGAGTTCTTTTCAAGAATGTCCGGTTTCACCGTATTTTGGCAGTAGGGGCATTCACCGCTGTGTTTTGCTGTCATCGATCTGCTACTCATCCAAGTGTGTTATGAGCGGCGCTGCTTCTGTAGCTCTTTACGCTTGCGCTCAAGCTCCTTCATTTCAGCCTTTCTCTTAAGCAATTCAGCTTCAATCTTCAGTTCTTGAGGGGTCTTGTTCTTAACGCCAGCGGGTCGGCCCATGTGGTGATGCTCCAGTGAGTGAGCGCCTTTTATACGCAATAAATACGATAAATAAACTATATTTTTAAGATTTTTATGCTTTTAACGTGGGCTTCTCTGCTCAAGACCAAGACGCCGCTGCCGTTATGGCTCCGCCAATGCAGAGGCTGCGAGCTGCGGTTCTCATAGGTTCAGAGGTACCTGATGATTCTTGGGAATGGTCAAAGAGTGCGTGATGTACTGCTAGCTGCCCGTGTGAGCATCACCAACTGCTGGGGGGGACAGTAAGTGTTTCAGAATTAATCCGGCTGCGACAATTGCTACACGTCAGCAAAACTGGTACTGAGCCGTTGCGACAGGCTGCTACAAATAGACCGCCCGCAGGCATTTGTCGCGACGTCGCACGCTAGCAAATGGCTGCCGCAGCTGTCGAAAATGTCGCAGCGCCTGACTTTGAGAGCTTAGGACGATGTCCGCCCTGGATTACCTACGGCAGTCCGGCCTACTGCTGAGAGCATCGCTGGCCGGTCACGAGTCTTGCTGGAAAATTGCACCTGACTTGACCAAGCGTTTGCATCCCACTTGACCACCTGCTTGCATTCGACTTGTCCAGCGTCTTGCATCGGATGTGGCCAGCGCGTGGGTCGCAGGCCTGTTGCACCGTTTCCTACCAGCAAATTTAGGGCTGTAGCAGTTATCGCAAATGTCGCAGTATCTGACCTTGAGTATTTCGGATAATGACCGTCCTAGACCACCTAAGCCGGCTCGGCCTGATGTTGAGCGCATCGCTGGCTGCGCATACCGGCTGTCGGCGTATCACTGGCACCGTGCGCCTGTTCATAGCCGTAAGGAAACATTAGGAATTCTGCCCCTTTCTGTCTCGCTACTCACTGTCCGGTTCTTCAACTACTCTCCATAAGGGCTTGGATTGCCTGCCGTTGGCATTCGGTAATTCGCATGCCGCCTTGTTCGACCTGGACGACTGGGGCCTGGCGCCGTTTACCGCTGCGCAACGGCGCGACATGCTCGAGCTGCTGGACGACCGCTACGGCAACCGCTCGACACTGGTGACCAGCCAGATGCCGGTGGACAAATGGCATGCACTGATCGGCGACCCGACCCTTCGCTATGCGATCCTCGACCGGCTGGTGCACAACGCCTATCGGATCGAACTGAAGGGTGAATCGATGCGTAGGCGCGCAACGAAATTGACGACGACAGGGGCTTCAGACTAACAATGCAAACCTGCGTCGCTGCGCTCCGACTGCCTGGCCAAGTGGGTGTGGATCAGGTGTCCAAGTAAGTGTGGAATGAGCGTCCAAATGATCGTGGGCTGGGTGTCCAAGTGTCGTGGAATCCGCAGCATCGAATCTGACCATTGCAATGGATGCGCCTTACAGCTCGAAATGGCGTAAGAATGTATGAACATTCTTTCCAGTGTCTTTGTTAAAAATAACTTCTTCATTGCCAATCAAGCCGTCTGCGATTTTGATAGACGCTTCATTGCCTTCATCTACCACTGCTTCGATGGCAAACCCACCAGAAAGCTTGCCTTGCATCCCATTACAAAACTCGGTCAGAGCTTTAAGTGCAATAGTCTTGCCCCAATTGTTGTTACGATAATTTTGAGCAACGGCCCAGTCGATCTGCCAGGTAGTGACACCTTCTCGTACAGAGTCAAAAATGATGGTGCAACGAGCCATCACCTCATTCTGAACGGTAGGGCTGAACATAACGTAGGTGAACCGCGCAACGCCTTCAGGTTTGTCGCCATGGGCGTAGACGTCTGGATAGACTCGCCCCGGCTCAATCTTGATAGCGTTGTTCTTGATCGCTACGGCAATCTGCCGCAAACCTTCCTCTGCAAGCTCGGCTCCGGTCATTTTATTTAAAGCGTGTAGTGGTTTCGAAACCAACGCAGAGACTGGTGCTGGTCTTGTGTCGAATGGTAACGACGCATCCTTGGCCTTCTTTTTTTTTAAAAAACCAAACATGTCAAAATTCCTATGTTAAATGTATTTTAGTTAAATTAAAGAGTTCTAAAGATCGCCACGCCCCTGAATGGAATCATGTGCGTACGTCTGGTTTGGCTGATTTCAGAACTTTGGCTACTAACTGTCGAGACGTACGCCCCATTTTAGCCAGATTTCTGCTGGTCAAGGTGCACCCATCGTGCTGGTTAGATTCAATGCTCGGGAATGACTTGACCACTTCATAATCTTTTTCATCATCGAAGATTTCGTCGGCTGGTATTCGGAAATTTTGCCAAGTCAGGAGGTCTTTCTCAGAATTTCCTTAGATCGTTGCTCACCAAGGGCCTCGATATGTAGAGCCACCCCGCTGATCTGAATTATTTCTTGGTTGCTTAGGCTTGTGACGGCACATGGGGTAACTCGAGCATGAGCGAAACTCTCCATATGGCCCTTGTCGGGGGACAATGACGCCAACCTTGCAGACCGGGCACCGATCTTCTTTTATCGGCTCGCCCCGAATGCTCGAAACTTTGATAGCACCCTCCTTGACTATTTCATCGAGAAAAGGTGAGTTTTTACCCATGACGGTAAACATTGCTACGGAACGACGGGCGCGAGTTAGAGCTACGTAAAATAACCGCCGCTCTTCACTGTGCTGGTACGTGTCCCCTGCTGGCATGACAAGCCCAAGTAGGGAGTCATCACTCTTGGTGCTAGGAAAACCTCTGGATACTATGCCAGGTAGGACAACATATTCAGCCTCATCACCTTTGGAGGTGTGGACAGTCTTAAACTTAACATCCAGAAGATTTCCGAAATCATGTTGCCAGTATTCAGGAATGTACTGCCTGTCATTTCTGTAGCGGCCTAGGATGAATACAGTAACTTTTCCACCTTTACCTAGTGGTACTGTACCCTCAGTCAAGCGTGCATGTAGGTCTGAAAGGTAGTGATTGATGCCCCCTTGAATCTCGTTCCTGTTAGGGACTTGAAACGCCTGAATCGGAACATCCAAAGCGGGCGTCACTGAGGTGACTCGTTTGGACAACTGCGACGGGTTTTTGGAGACGAACCGGCTCGAGACGTCACAGATCTCTTGAGGGCAGCGAAATGTGGTCTCAAGTCGGTAGATCTGACCGTGCCCGAACCACTCCCGGAAGCCGGTCATTACAGATATGTCTGCACCTGCAAAGCGGTTAATAGACTGCCAGTCGTCACCAACTGCAAAAAGATGCCGGCCTGGCTCGTTTACCAATGCCCGACACAGGCGCGCACGAGCTCGAGATGCATCCTGGTACTCGTCCGCCATTACCAAGTTGTAGTGAGAAGGATGACCTCGCTCTAACACGTCAGCAGCCATATTGATCATGTCCTCAAAGTCGATTCCCCTCTCTGAGGACAAGGCCATGTTCCAGCCGTTAAGCACTGGAATTGCTAACTTCAGAAAAGCCTCGTATCTATATCTGAAGGCGTCAGTCGGCAGGTCTTCGAGGCGCTCATAAAGTGTATCTAAGGTAAGGCTATTGCTCTTGAAATGAGTGATGAACGTTCTGATCAGTTTGGCTAGGTCGGCGTGCTCCATTGGCACAAGCCCCCTAGCAGGGATCGGACGATCTGGATTTGGATCAAGAACCAAGCCTCGAGCGGTCAGCTCATTGGACAGGTGCTTGAATATCTCGCCGCTGTACAACTGATAGGAGGTCGTTTCCATGAGTGATGTGCCCATTTTTTGATGGGTCTCACGCTTCCATTCCACACCCTCAACATAGCCTTTGAAATGCTCTGGTGCTTTGCCGGATGCGTCTAAGGCAAAGTGCTCGTGGTAGAGGTTGACTTCAGGGTAGAAGAAGTCTGGAAAATATTGACGGTGTGTGACGGTGGCGGTGTCATGCTCGTAAGAGCGTTCGTACTGATACTTGACACCGTTGTAGAAGAGCCAGTTAGCGATGATACGCTCCTCTTGGCTCGCCACATGGTCTCCGTTCAGAGAAACAAGACGACCTTGTCCTGCCTTGTCCCAGGCCTCGAATAATTGATCCTCTCCGGCTGCCGGGATGTCTCGCCCCAATACCAGTCTGAACAGATCCCACTCAGCTCTGAATTCTTCTGACTGATCCTTGAGGTCATCGATAATGGTTACGAGCTTCTGAAGGCCTAGGACATTCTCCACGGCCCATTCAGGCACATGGGGCTTGCGCCCTGTCGCTTCGGCAATGATTGATAGCCCCAGAGAGTGGAAGGTCTTGGCCTCGATCTGTACTTCTTCGATATCAACACGCTTCAGCGATAGTGCAACTCGCGCCTGAAGCTCTTCTGCAGCAGATTTGTTGAAAGCCAGCATCACGATAGAACTGGGGAAGACCAATTTTCGGTGCAGGGCATAAACTGCCTTGGCCACCATCGTCGAGGTTTTTCCCGAGCCTGCGGAGGCGATGACTTGAACGCGGTTATCAAAGCAGATCACTGCCCGCGACTGTTCGTCGGTAAGAGGTTTGTTTTCCACCCCTGCCAACAGAGCCTTGCAGGCCTCAAGCTCCTGAAGCATGTGAGTGTCGTTTCGCCGCGCCCAGGCCGCAGGCCAGTCACACATCCAGCTCTCCAGATCGCGCTCAACGGTCGTGTCGGCATCCGGCAACGAAGACTGAATCTCTGAGGTCTGGAATAGCTCGTTTAACGCTTTATCGTCAATATTTAGATCCGGCTTAGCTGCTAGCAACTCTTGCTGCATCTCATGAGTCAACCACAAGTATTTCGAATCAACCTTTTGCACATACTCGGCGACAGTGTTCAGCCAGATTCGAATGGACGAGTAGTACTCTTGAAAGCGCTGCCGGCGAGTGACTGTGAGGAGCCGACCTATTTCGTCACGTAGTAGAGATTCCTTTGAGTTAGGTAAGCCGTCCACGCGGAGTGTGCGACCTTGGCGGATAGTAATATCTGTCCACAGCAGTCCACGGGTTATCTCTACCGTAGGAAGATTTTCAGGCTGAACCTCGACAACATTGTCGCCAACTCTCAAAAAAAGCTGGTCGCCCTCGACGTATAGACGCCACTGCTCAGTTTTTGTTAGCAACCGCCCCCAAGCGGATGCTCGCCATTCCGTCGCCATCCTGATTCCACGAGCGAAAAAAATCCAGTGTACCTCAAGACGTCCTACGTTCCTTGGCGAAACGGCCTACACACGAGGTGGCTTGAGTGAATCGGATTGTGATGCAAAAGCGAAGATCCGTCCGGCCAACACCTCCTCCTGACGTAGCCGCCGCCCCTCGATATAAAAATGAGGAGGAACGATCACGTAGCGACAGAATGGGGGAATAAGTGGGGGAATAAATTGATGGTTTTGAGTAAGGCCGCGTATTACGTACCTTTCAGGCATTAAAAAGCCGGCTTGTGACCGGCTTCTCGGGGACAGTCTTGGCTGACTTTTGGTAAGCCGCAACCGCCTTCAAATCGTGATCCGGCGCTGGGGCCGGGGGTGGCGGGGGCAGTGTGTGCCGCGCCACGCCCTCAGGATGCAAGGCTGCAACCGGGGCTTGAGTGCGGCACAGCATACTGGGAATGGATCGCAATGCCCAGCAAAAAAACCGCTGCAACCGCTTTAGCGCGGGCGATCATCCCGCAGGTGAGCCCACCAGAACACCCACCCCAGCACCTCCAGACCCTGGTTGCGGATTTGCGACAGGCTGTAGGTTTCGCTCGGAAATTCGTCACCGTCATGGCTGTGCAGACGCAACGCGCCATTGGCCCGTTCGCTCAAGGTGTGCACCCGCAAGCGCCCGTTGTGCAGCAGCGCGTATATCTCGCCCTCGATCACGCGGGTCAGGCTGCGGTCTATCGCCAAGGTCGCGCCGTACTGCAGCAAGGGGTTCATGTTGTAGTCGGGCATGCTCACGCAAAGCGCCTGCGCAGCATCGACCCCGAGGTTGTCCAGCGCACAGCGCGGCAAACGCAGGTGGCGGCCAGGGATTTCGGCAAACTGCCGGGGCTGCGCATGGTAGAAGGGCAGCAGCACGTCCTGCTCGCCATGCGCAGCGAACAGGCTGTGGTCCGGGGCCTGCTGCTCCTGCTCGCCACGGTTGCGGCTGACCCGCGGCAGCGGGTTGTGGTGCTTGGGGCCCTCGCCGGTGCGCAGCCAGCGAGGGCGTACGCACAGCAGCTCGGCAATCTCGTCCAGACGCGCCATGGGCACGCCGCGCTGGAACCAGTTGTTCACATGCTGCGGCGTCACCCCGCGCTGGGCGGCAAAGTCGGAAGCGGTCAGGTTGCACTCGCGCAGGAGCGCTTTCAAACGATCACCAGATGTATTCATGGTGATTGAGTTTAGTGAGGGAAAAGAAGGGTTTATATAAACATTGGGTTGAAGTGTTTCGCGGGCAAAAGCGGGGGTATTACAGGGGGTTCTGTTGGTGTTGTAGGAATAATCGGACGCTGTTGGTTCAAGCAGCGAGCCGCAGATGCAAAAAAGCCCCGCAATCGCGGGGCTTTTCCTCAAGCGCAGTGCTTAGCCCTTGTAGGCTGCCACCGACTTGGTGATCTCGGCACGGGCCGCTTCTGCGTCACCCCAGCCGTCGATCTTGACCCACTTGCCTTTCTCCAGATCCTTGTAGTTCTCGAAGAAGTGCTTGATCTGCTCCAGCAGCAGTGCCGGCAGGTCGGTGTACTCTTTGACGTCGACGTACAGCTGCGACAGCTTGTCGTGCGGTACGGCGATGACCTTGGCGTCGCCGCCGCCGTCGTCGGTCATGTGCAGGATGCCGACCGGGCGAGCACGGATCACCGAACCTGGGGCTACCGGGTACGGGGTCACCACCAGCACGTCCAGCGGATCACCGTCGTCAGCCAGGGTGTTGGGGATGAAGCCGTAGTTGGCCGGGTAGAACATCGGGGTGGCCATGAAGCGGTCCACGAACAGGCAATCGCTGTCCTTGTCGATCTCGTACTTGATCGGTGCGTGGTTGGCTGGAATCTCGATGGCGACGTAGATGTCGTTCGGCAGGTCTTTGCCAGCCGGAATCTTGCTGTAGCTCATTGGGCATTGCCCCCATGTTTGGCCAAAAATTGGTCGCGATTATAGGCACATTCCGTAACGCTTGCCACGCCCGGCCAGATGCCCGGCCTGGTCAATTAGTCGTGTGCTGGTAGTGCGGATGGCTACGTTGCAGCTGTTGCAGGCGGGCCAGCGGATCCTGGCGGTAGAACGCGCTCAGTTGCGCGTAAACCGCGGGGTAGGCCTGCATCAGCAGGTCCGGGGCACTGAAGAAGTACTCGCTGGTCACGGCGAAGAATTCGGCCGGGTTTTCCGCTGCGTAGGGGTCGATGGCCGTTTCGGCATCGGGGTTGCGGTCAAGCTGGCGGTTGAGATCGTCGTAGGCCTGCTGCATGGCCTGCGCCCAGTCCGCCACGCGCATGCTGTCATGCAGCGGCGGCAGGCCATTGGCATCGCCGTTGAGCATGTCGAGCTTGTGCGCCAGCTCGTGAATCACCAGGTTGTAGCCTTCCCAGCCACCGCTGGCCAGCACCCCGGGCCAGGCCAGGATCACCGGGCCCTGCTGCCAGGCCTCGCCACTGTGTTCGCCATCCCATTCATGCTCCACACCGCTGGCATCACGGTGGCGCTGGGGGCTGACGAAGTCATCGGGGTACAGCACGATTTCATGGAAGCCCTGGTACCAGTTCAGATCGCCCAGGTGCAGCAGCGGCAGTTGCGCCTGGGCCGCCAGGTGCAGGCGCTGCTCGGCACCGGCGTCGACGCCGGGCAGGGTGGTGAGGTGCTTTTGCTGCAGGAACAGGATGCAGGCTTCACGCAACCAGTGATCTTCTTCGTCGCTGATGCCGTCGAGCATCGGCAGGCCCTCGCGTACCCGCTGCCACTGCTGCGGCTCGATCGGGTAGCGGGCCAGGGTACGACGGCGCCGCCAGGCGCTCAGGCTCCACATGTGCGCGGGTTACTGGGCCTTGGCCTGGCCACGGCCCATGCGGCTGCGCACCAGGCCGATGATCATCGGCACCAGCGACAGCAGGATGATCGCCACGATCATCAGCGACAGGTTGGACTTGATGAACGGCACGTTGCCGAAGAAGTAGCCCAGCGTCACCAGGCCGCACACCCACAGGATGGTGCCGGCGACGCTGAACATCAGAAAACGCGGATAGACCATTTTTGCCAGGCCCGCGACGAAAGGCGCGAAGGTGCGCAGGATCGGCAGGAAGCGCGCCAGGGTGACGGTCTTGCCGCCATGGCGTTCGTAGAAGTCGTGGGTCTGCTGCAGGTAGTCGCGGCGGAAGATCTTCGAGTCGGGGTTGCGGAACAGGCGTTCCCCGGCCGTTCGCCCGATCACGTAGTTGGTGCTGTCGCCCAGGATGGCTGCCGCCATCAGCAGACCGCACAGCAGTACCGGGTCCATGCCGCCGCCGGCGGCCACGGCACCGGCGATGAACAGCAGCGAATCGCCCGGCAGGAACGGCATGACGACCAGGCCGGTCTCGCAGAAGATCACCAGGAACAGGATGGCGTAGATCCACGGACCGTAATTGTTGACCAGCAAATCGAGGTAGGTATCGAGATGCAGAATGAGGTCCAGCGGGTTGAAATCCATGTACGGCACCTTGTTCAAGACCCGGCTCTACGGGCATGCGAGGACTGGCAGTGCGAAGTGTGTAGCCGTTACCCGGGGTAAGGGTAAAATTTCACACAAATTGAAAGGCCGCATTATACGGGCATGGCGTGATTATGGCGGAGCAGTTTGTAGCGGCGGATTTCTGGGCCCCGGCGCAGCGGGGCTGCCATGCAGCCCATCGCCAGCAAGGCTGGCGCCTACATGGCCAGTGCGCAGACCTGTGGAAGCCGGCTTTGCTGACGAAGGATGCCCGTCAGTCGGAATGGATCGGGAGGATATAGCTCTTGAACTCGGTATCTGCCTTGAACCCCATCGACTCGTAGGTCTTCATTGCCACCTCGTTGTCGCTGCTGGTCGAGGCACGCAGGCGCACGGCGTTGGTGTCCTTGGCCAGTTTCTTCGCCTCGCGCATCAGGTTGTCGGCCACCAGCATGCGCCGCGAGTCTTCGGCCACATAGATGTCGTTGAGTATCCATACGCGCTTGAGCGACAGCGACGAAAAGCTCGGATACAGCTGGCAGAAACCCATCAGCTTGTTGTCATCGTCGTCCGGCAGCGCCAGGTAGATGATCGACTCGTCGCGCTCCAGGCGTTTTTCCAGAAACGAGCGCGAAGAGTCCGGATAGGGCAATTGCCCATAGAACTCGCGGTATTTGACGAACAGAGGGGCGAGCAGATCCAGATGCTCAAGAGTTGCTTTGATAATTCGCATAAGCAGGCCTCGGGTCCATGGGGAGTGGCGGCGAACCTCGGGCAGCCGTCACCCCAGATGCTGCCTAAAGCGCGAAAAAAGCGCAATCCGCTAAAAAGTGGTCAGTTCTCAATCATTGCCGAGTAAGAAGTTTCCATTTTTAGGGGTGTCGGCGTCTGATTCCAGGGTCTGGACCTGGGCTTCATCCTTCAGGTTGACCCCCGAGAGCTGCCGACGGCAGGCCTCGCGCATCAGGTACAGCAGGCGGTGGGCGGCCATGCCGTAGCTCAGCCCCTCCAGGCGTACGTTGGAAATGCAGTTGCGGTAGGCGTCGGTGAGGCCGACCCTGGGGCTGTAGGTGAAATACAGGCCCAGGCTGTCGGGGGAGCTCAGGCCCGGACGTTCGCCGATCAGGATCACGGTCATTTTCGCGCCCAGCAATTCGCCGACTTCATCGGCCACCGCCACCCGGCCCTGCTCCACCAGCACCACCGGGGCGGTGGACCATCCCTCGGCATCGATGTGCTCCTGCAGACGGTTGAGAAACGGCAGCGTGTGCCGGTGCACCGCCAGGGCCGAGAGGCCGTCGGCCACGATGATCGCCAGGTCGACCCCGCCCGGGTTGGCCTGGGCGTGCTCGCGCAGTTGCCGGGCCGATTCCTCATGCAGGCGCCGCCCCAGGTCCGGGCGTTGCAGGTAGCTGTGGCGGTCGCTGGCGGCGCTGTGCAAGAGGATGCTGTCGCGCCCGCGTTCGCTCAGCTGTTCGCGCAGGCCCGCATGGTCGAATGCCAGGTGCACGGCATCGCGGGCCTGGGCGTGGGCGCACTGGAAGTCCAGCTGTGCGCGGGTCGGCAGGCTGGTACCGGTGCGCCCCAGGGCGATGCGCGCCGGGGTCAGGCGGCGCAGGTCGAGCCAGGGGTTGTCGCTGTTGTCGTGCTGCGTGGGTTGCTTGTCCATGGCTCGCTTATCCCAGTTGCGCCAGCGCCTGGCGGAAGGCCGGTGGCAGGTTGTCGCCAAACCGCACCCGGCCATCGGCCTGGGTGAAGATGCCCATGCGCGCCAGCCACGCCTCGAACTCCGGGGCCGGTTTCAGGCCCAGGGTCTGGCGTGCGTACAGCGCGTCGTGGAACGAGGTGGTCTGGTAGTTGAGCATGATGTCGTCGGAGCCGGGGATGCCCATGATGAAGTTGATCCCGGCCACCCCCAGCAGCGTCAGCAGCGTGTCCATGTCGTCCTGGTCGGCCTCGGCATGGTTGGTGTAGCAGATATCGCAGCCCATCGGCACGCCCAGCAGCTTGCCGCAGAAGTGGTCTTCCAGGCCGGCGCGGATGATCTGCTTGCCGTTGTACAGGTACTCCGGGCCGATGAAGCCGACCACGGTGTTGACCAGAAACGGCTTGAAATGCCGTGCCACGGCATAGGCCCGGGTTTCGCAGGTCTGCTGGTCGACGCCATGGTGCGCGTTGGCCGATAGCGCGCTGCCCTGGCCGGTCTCGAAGTACATCAGGTTCTGCCCGAGGGTACCGCGGTTCAGGCTCAGGCCGGCGTCGTAGCCTTCCTGCAACAGGTTGAGGTTGATGCCGAAACTGGCGTTGGCCGCCTCGGTGCCGGCAATGGACTGGAACACCAGGTCCAGCGGTACGCCGCGGTTGACGGCCTCGATCGAGGTGGTGACGTGGGTCAGCACACAGGCCTGGGTGGGGATGTCGTAGCGCTGGATGATCGCGTCGAGCATCTCCAGCAGGGCACAGATCGAGGCGATACTGTCGGTGGCCGGGTTGATGCCGATCATTGCGTCGCCGTTGCCGTACAGCAGGCCGTCGAGAATGCTCGCGGCGATGCCGGCCGGCTCATCCGTGGGGTGGTTGGGCTGCAGGCGGGTGGACAGGCGCCCGCGCAGGCCCAGGGTGCCGCGAAAGCGCGTGACCACGCGGATCTTCTGCGCCACCAGCACCAGGTCCTGCACGCGCATGATCTTCGAGACCGCAGCGGCCATTTCCGGGGTCAGCCCCGGTGCCAGGGCGCGCAGGCTGTCTTCGTCGGCCTGCTCGCTCAGCAGCCAGTCGCGCAGCCCGCCCACGGTCAGGTGGCTGACGGCGGCAAAGGCTTGTTTGTCGTGGGTGTCGATGATCAGGCGGGTGACTTCGTCGTCTTCGTAAGGGATCAGCGCCTCGCTGAGGAAGTGACTGAGCGGGATATCGGCCAGCGCCATCTGCGCGGCCACCCGTTCGGCGTCGTTGCCGGCCGCCACCCCGGCGAGAAAGTCGCCGGAGCGGGCCGGGCTGGCCTTGGCCATGACGTCCTTGAGGCTGTCGAAGCGGTAGGTCTGGGTGCCCACCGTGTGTACAAAACTGCTCATACGCAATCTCCATGGCGCCGCAGGCCAGGCCTGCGGCGCGGGGCGGTCAGTGCAAGGCCTCTTCGGCCTTCTGGATCGCGGCAAACTCTTCCTCCGGCGTGCCGGCCACCAGGTGGTGTCGGCTGTAGAAGGCAAAGTACGCAATCAGCACGCCATAGATGATCGCAGCGCCAATCACCACCCGTGGGTCGACCAGGAAACCTGCGACCACCGCCAGGCAGGCCAGCACCAGCGCCACGCCCGAGGTGAAGATGCCGCCCGGGGTCCGGTACGGACGCTCCATTTTGGGGCGTTTTATGCGCAGGGTGATGTGCGCGGCCATCATCAGTACATAGGACAGCGTAGCGCCGAATACCGCCACCAGAATCAGCAGGTCGCCCTGGCCGGTCAGCGACAGCGCAAAGCCGATGATGCCGGGGATGATCAGCGCCAGTACCGGGGCCTTGCTGCGGTTGGTCTGCGACAGCTTGCGCGGCAGGTAGCCGGCGCGCGACAGGGCGAAGATCTGCCGTGAATAGGCGTAGATGATCGAGAAGAAGCTGGCGATCAGGCCAGCCAGGCCCACCAGGTTGACGAAGCCGCCCATCCAGGTCGAGCCGCCGTAGGCCTTGGCCAGCGCCTCCACCAGCGGGTTGCCCGAGCTTTTCAGCGCTTCGGCGCCGGCGCCGCCCGGGCCGATCACCAGGATCAGCAGCGCGAAGCTGAGCAGCACCAGCATCGCACCGATCAGGCCGCGGGGCAGGTCGCGCTTGGGATTCTTGGTTTCTTCGGCGGCCAGTGGCACGCCTTCGACCGCCAGGAAGAACCAGATGGCGTAGGGGATTGCCGCCCACACGCCGACGTAGCCGAACGGCAGGAAGCTGCTGGCGCCGGCTGCGTCGGTCTTGGCGATGTCGAACAGGTTGTTCGAATCGAAGTGCGGCACCATCGCGATCAGGAACACCGCCAGGGCAATCGCGGCCACGGCGGTGATGATGAACATCAGCTTGAGCGCTTCGCCTACGCCGAAAATGTGGATGCCGATGAAGATGATGTAGAACGCCAGGTAGATCACCCAGCCGCCGATGCCGAACAGCGATTCGCAGTACGCACCGATGAACACCGCGATGGCGGCGGGGGCGATGGCGTATTCGATGAGGATCGCGGTGCCGGTCAGAAACCCGCCCCAGGGCCCGAAGGCGCTGCGGGCGAAGCCGTAGCCACCGCCGGCGGTGGGGATCATCGAGGACAGTTCGGCCAGCGAAAAGCACATGCACAGGTACATCGTGGCCATCAGCAGCGTGGCCAGGAACATGCCGCCCCAGCCGCCCTGGGCCAGGCCGAAGTTCCACCCGGCGTAGTCGCCGGAGATCACGTAGGCGACGCCCAGACCCACCAGCAGGACCCAGCCTGCGGCACCTTTTTTCAGTTCACGTTGCTGGAAATACTCGGAACCGACCTTTTCGAAATCGACGGAAGCCGGCGCGTTGCCGGAATGATCGCTTGGCATGGGGATTCACCTGTTCTTTTTTTAGTCACCGGCGGGTGCCGGTCTGTGGTGATGGTCTTGCACGAAAGGGGCCAGAACAGCTGCAAGCTTCAAGCCGCAAGCCGCAAGAGAAGGCAAATCGCATGGGGTCTGCTATTTCTTGCTGCTTGAAGCTTGCCGCTTGCAGCCGGGCTTCCTAGAAGAAGCCCAGTGGATTGATGTCGTAGCTCACCAGCAGGTTCTTGGTCTGCTGGTAGTGGTCGAGCATCATCTTGTGGGTTTCACGACCCACGCCGGACTTCTTGTACCCGCCGAACGCGGCGTGCGCCGGGTACAGGTGGTAGCAGTTGGTCCATACGCGGCCAGCCTTGATGCCGCGGCCCATGCGATAGGCGCGGTTGATGTCGCGGGTCCATACACCGGCGCCCAGGCCAAATTCGGTGTCGTTGGCAATGGCCAGGGCCTCGGCTTCGTCCTTGAAGGTGGTGATGCTGACCACCGGGCCGAAGATCTCTTCCTGGAACACGCGCATCTTGTTGGTGCCCTTGAGCAGGGTCGGCTGGATGTAGTAACCGGTCGACAGGTTGCCCTCGAGTTTTTCCACCTTGCCGCCCGTGAGCAGTTCGGCGCCTTCCTTCTCGGCGATTTCCAGGTACGAGAGAATCTTGTCGAACTGCTGCTCGGAGGCCTGGGCGCCGACCATGGTGTCGGTGTCCAGCGGGTCGCCACGCTTGATCTGCTTGATCTTCTTCATCACCTCCTGCATGAACGCCGGGTAGATCGATTCCTGCACCAGTGCGCGCGACGGGCAGGTGCACACCTCGCCCTGGTTGAAGAACGCCAGCACCAGGCCTTCGGCGGCCTTCTCGATGAAGCTCTGCTCGGCCTGCATGATGTCTTCGAAGAAGATGTTCGGCGACTTGCCGCCCAGCTCCACGGTGCTGGGGATGATGTTCTCGGCGGCGCATTTCATGATGTGCGAACCCACCGGGGTGGAGCCGGTGAAGGCGATCTTGGCGATGCGCTTGCTGGTGGCCAGCGCTTCGCCGGCTTCACGGCCATAGCCCTGCACCACGTTGAGCACGCCCGGTGGCAGCAGGTCGCCGATCACTTCGAGCAGCACGCTGATGCCCAGCGGGGTCTGTTCGGCCGGCTTGAGCACCACGCAGTTGCCGGCGGCCAGGGCCGGGGCTAGCTTCCAGGCGGCCATCAGGATCGGGAAGTTCCACGGGATGATCTGCCCGACCACGCCCAGCGGTTCGTGGATGTGATAGGCCACGGTGTTGCCGTCGATTTCAGCGGCGCTGCCTTCCTGGGCGCGCAGGCAGCCGGCGAAGTAGCGAAAGTGATCGGCGGCCAGCGGGATGTCGGCGTTGAGGGTTTCGCGTACCGCCTTGCCGTTGTCCCAGGTTTCGGTGATGGCCAGCAGTTCGAGGTTCTGCTCGATGCGGTCGGCGATTTTCAGCAGGATCAGCGAGCGCGCCTGCACCGAGGTGGTGCCCCAGGCATCGGCGGCCGCATGGGCGGCGTCCAGCGCCTTGTCGATGTCTTCGGCACTGGAGCGTGGGAACTCGGCAATCGGCTGGCCGTTGACCGGCGAGGTGTTGGTGAAGTACTCGCCTTTGACCGGTGGCACGAACTCGCCGTTGATGTAGTTGCCGTAGCGGCTCTTGAAGGAAACGATCGCGCCGTCGGTACCGGGATGTGCGTAACGCATGGTGTGTCTCCTGGCTATTGTGCTTGTAGGGAGGATGTAAAGCGTAGTGCAAGGCACGGGCCACTGCCCGGTGGCCTAGTGAAATCAAGGGCTTGGCGCCGCGCGGAGGGCGCCCCGCAGGCGCTGTGTGCCAGCCCCGGCACAGCCTGGGTGACACTCTGTACCCGTTGTGGCACACAACGTGACCCGACGGTCCCGCCACCATTGCAATGCACTGGCGGCAGGAGGATGCTGGGTTCATCTCGTGTGCGGAGAACAATAAAAAGTGCAGAGCAATCATCTGAGCCGGCACGCCCGGCAAGTGCTCACCGTCACCCAGGGCAAGGCGCTGTTGCAGGGGCCGGGCAGCGACCCGTCGATCGCCCGTTCCTGGCTGCGCTGCCTGGAGGACTACCACCTCGACCCGGCCCAGAGCGTTGCGCCCACCGTGCTCGAGCACGGGCGGCTGCTGGAGAGCCGTGAGCGCCTGCAGCAGGTGCTGCAGATCGCCGGCAACGAGATGAACAGCCTGCACCAGCAACTCTGCGGCGCCGGGCACGCGGTTCTGCTGACCGATGCGCGCGGTGTGATCCTCAACTGCGTCACCGCACCCACCGAGCGGCGCATCTTCGAGCGCGCCGGGCTCTGGCTGGGCGCCGACTGGAGTGAGGCCTGCGAAGGCACCAACGGTATCGGCACCTGCCTGGTCGAGCGCCAGGCCCTGACCATTCACCAGGATGAACACTTTCGCGGGCGCCATACCGGGCTGACGTGCTCGGCCAGCCCGGTGTTCGATCCGCAGGGCGAGCTGCTGGCAGTGCTCGACGTGTCGTCGGCGCGCCCCGACATGTCGCGCCAGAGCCAGTTCCACACCATGGCGCTGGTCAACCTCTCGGCCAAGATGATCGAGAGCTGCTACTTCCTGCGCCATTTCGAAAACCACTGGCTGTTGCGCTTTCACCTGCAGGCCGAATCGGTCGGGCTGTTCAGCGAGGGGCTGCTGGCGTTCGATGGCGAGGGGCGTATCTGTGCGGTCAACCAGAGTGCGCTGAACCTGCTGGCAACGGCACGCGGTGGGCTGCTCGGCCAGCCAGTGGAGGCGTTTTTCGACTGCGCGCTGGATGAACTGCTCGGGCGTGCCACGGCGGCCGCCAGCACCAGCTGGCCGCTGCGTACCCGCGATGGCCGTGTGCTGTTCGCCAGCCTGCGCGGCCAGGCCCGTGCGGTGGCGCCACCGCTTGCACCGTCGGCCACCAGCACGCCAATGCCGGCACAACGCATCTGCCTGGTCGACCCGGCACTGCAACAGGATTTTCGGCGTGCGCTACGGGTGTTCGAGCGCGACGTGCCGCTGCTGCTCAACGGCGAAACCGGGTGCGGCAAGGAGGCCTTCGCCAAGGCCGTGCACCAGGCCAGCCAGCGCGCGGGCAAACCGTTCGTCGCGCTCAACTGTGCGTCGATCCCGGAGAGCCTGATCGAGAGCGAGCTGTTCGGCTATCGCGGCGGCAGCTTTACCGGGGCGCGCAAGGAGGGCATGCGCGGCAAGCTGCAACAGGCCGACGGCGGCACCTTGCTGCTGGACGAGATCGGCGACATGCCGCTGGCCCTGCAGACGCGCCTGCTGCGGGTGCTCGAGGAGCGCCAGGTGGTACCGATCGGCGGCGAGCCGCAGGCGGTGGATGTGCGCATCATCAGTGCCACCCACCGTGACCTGCTGGGCCGGGTCGAGGCCGGCAGCTTTCGCGAAGACCTGTATTACCGCCTCAATGGCCTGGAGGTCGCCCTGCCGGCATTGCGTGAGCGCAGCGACAAGGCGCAGTTGCTCGACTTTGTCCTGGCCGAGGAGGCCGCGGGCCAACCTGTGCGGCTCGAGCCGTCGGCACGCCGGGCGCTGCTGGAGTTTGCCTGGCCCGGCAACGTGCGCCAGTTGCGCAATGTGCTGCGTACCCTGGTGGCCCTGTGCGAGGATGGCCGCATCGCATTCGACGACCTGCCGCCGGTAGTGCGCCAGCCCCCGGCAGCGCTCGAGCCCACGGTGGCCAGGCCGCAGGCCGAACACCCGCTGGACGACGCCGAGCGGGCCGCGCTGCTGCAGGCGCTGGAGCACAAGCGCTGGCACATGACCCAGGTGGCGGCGCAACTGGGGGTCAGCCGCAATACGCTGTACCGCAAGCTGCGCAAGCACGGGATTGCACGGGGCGCCTAGGCAAACTCAGGATGCGATTTTTCCCACCCTAAGCTACCCTGCCTCCACGTTTCGTGAGGTCGACCATGCACATTCATATTCTCGGTATCTGCGGTACTTTCATGGGCTCGCTGGCGGTGCTGGCCAAGGAGCTTGGCCACCGCGTCACCGGCTCCGACGCCAACGTCTATCCCCCCATGAGCACCCAGCTCCAGGCCCAGGGCATCGAGCTGCATCAAGGCTATGACGCCGCCCAGCTGGAGCCGGCCCCCGACCTGGTGGTGATCGGCAACGCACTGTCGCGGGGCAACCCGGCGGTGGAGTACGTGCTGAACAAGGGCCTGCCCTACGTGTCGGGCCCGCAGTGGCTGGCTGACCACGTGCTGCAGGGCCGCTGGGTATTGGCCGTGGCCGGCACCCACGGCAAGACCACCACCAGCAGCATGCTGGCCTGGGTGCTGGAGCATGCCGGGATGAGCCCGGGCTTTCTGATCGGCGGTGTGCCGCAGAACTTCTCGGTGTCGGCGCGCCTGGGCGCCACGCCGTTCTTCGTGGTCGAGGCCGATGAGTACGACAGCGCGTTCTTCGACAAGCGTTCCAAGTTCGTGCACTACCGTCCGCGCACCGCCATTTTGAACAACCTCGAGTTCGATCACGCAGACATCTTCCCTGATCTGCCTGCCATCGAGCGCCAGTTCCACCATCTGGTGCGCACCATTCCGAGCGAAGGCCTGGTCATTCACCCCACCACCGAGCCGGCCCTGCAGAAGGTGATCGAGATGGGCTGCTGGACCCCGGTGCAGACTACCGGCGCCGGTGGCCAGTGGCAGGTGAAACTGCTCAGCGCCGACGGTTCGCGCTTCGAAGTCAGTTTCGAAGGCCAAGCCCAGGGCGTGGTGGAGTGGGAGCTGACCGGCCAGCACAACGTGGCCAACGCCCTGGCCACCCTGGCCGCTGCCCGCCATGTGGGCGTGGTGCCGGCCATCGGGATTGCCGCCTTGAGCGCGTTCAAGAGCGTCAAGCGGCGCATGGAAAAGGTCGCTGAAGTCCAGGGTGTGACCATCTATGATGACTTTGCCCACCATCCGACCGCCATTGCCACCACCCTCGACGGGCTGCGCAAGCGCATCGGCGACGCCCCGTTGATCGCGGTGATCGAGCCGCGCTCCAACTCCATGAAGCTGGGCGCCCACCGTGATGGCCTGCCCCAGAGCGTGTGCGATGCCGACCAGGTGATCTGGTATGCACCGCCCAATCTGGGCTGGGACCTGGCCGCCACCGCCGCCGAGTGCACGGTGCCGTCGGTTGTCGCCGACAGTCTCGAGGCGATCATCGAGCGGGTCAAAAGCCAGGCCGCGCCGGGCACCCAAGTGGTCATCATGAGCAACGGCGGCTTTGGCGGGCTGCACGGCAAGCTGGCCGAGGCACTGCGATGAGCGGCCCGGAGCGCATCACGCTGGCCATGACCGGTGCCTCCGGGGCGCAGTACGGGTTGCGTCTGCTCGATTGCCTGGTGCGTGAAGACCGCGAGGTGCATTTTCTGATCTCCAAGGCTGCGCAACTGGTGATGTCGACCGAGACCGACGTGGTGTTGCCGGCCAAGCCGCAGTCGATCCAGGCGTTTCTGACCGAGTACACCGGCGCTGCGGCCGGGCAGATCCGGGTATACGGGCGCGAGGACTGGATGTCGCCGGTGGCCTCGGGCTCCGGGGCGCCGGCAGCGATGGTGGTGGTGCCCTGTTCCACCGGCACGCTGTCGGCAATCGCCACCGGGGCCTGCAACAACCTGATCGAGCGGGCCGCGGACGTGACCTTGAAGGAGCGTCGGCAGTTGATTCTGGTGCCGCGCGAGGCGCCTTTCTCGACTATCCACCTGGAGAACATGCTCAAGCTGTCGCAGATGGGCGCGGTGATATTGCCGGCCTCGCCGGGCTTCTATCACCAGCCGCAGACCATCGACGACCTGGTGGATTTTGTGGTGGCGCGGATTCTCAACCTGCTGGATGTTCCGCAGGACATGCTGCCGCGCTGGGGCGAGCACCATGTTGGCGGCGAGGAGTGAAGGCGCTGCTGGTGGCAGGCCTGGCGGTGCTGGCACTGAGCAGCGGCTGCGCCACGGTGCGCACGCTGGATGCGGCCAAGCCGGGGGCACCGGTGGTGTATTCGGGTACGCGGCTGGATCTGTATGCGCTGCGGGGCGGTTGCTGCCCTGAAGACCGTTTTGGCGCGCCGGCACCGGCGTACCCGGGGCTGGACCTGCCGGGCAGTGCACTGCTCGATACGGTGTTGCTGCCGTTGTCGGTGCTGACGGTGCTGGGGGTGGGGTTTCAGGCTACCGGCGGGTTGTAGCCAGCGGCCTCATCGCGGGTCGAGCCCGCTCCCACAAGGGGCTGAGCTGTCCTTGTGGGAGCGGGCTCGACCCGCGATGAGGCCTTTGAATTACTTACCCAATCTACGCAGTTCATCGGACTCCACGGTCCGGACCCCGTCCTGCTCTTCCAGCGCCAGGCGCCACAGCGCCCGCGCCAGTTGGCAGGCTTCGATGCCGCGGTACTTGCCCGGCAGCAGCCGCGACAACGGCCCGGCAAACTGCTCACCGAGCCGAGGCTCGATACGCTCGCCCAGCAGCACCGACGGCCGCGCGATTGTCAATTGCGGCCAGTCCTGCGCCATGAGTGCCTGTTCCATCTCGCCCTTGACCCGGTTGTAGAACACCGACGACTTGGGGTCGGCGCCAATCGCGCTGACCACCAGCAGGTGCCGTGCACCCATTTCCCGCGCCCGCTTGCTGAACGCCACCACCATGTCCAGGTCGACGGCGCGAAACGCCGTTTCTGAACCTGCCTGTTTGATGGTGGTGCCCAGGCAGCAGAAGGCGATGTCCACCCGGCCGCTCAACTGCGGCAGGAACACCGCCGGGTCGCCGACCGGGTTCTCCAGGTGCGGGTGTTCGGCCAGCGGCCGGCGCGTGGGGGCCAGCACACGGCTCACGGTCGGCTCGTTGAGCAGCCGATCCAGCAAATGCTCACCAGTCAGCCCGGTGGCTCCGGCAATCAGGATGTGCTGAGGCGTCAGGTACATGATGTCTCTCCCTTGATACAGTCAGCTTAGTGGCTGCTTGTATTTTCTGCTTGTACCGCATCGGCACTTTGCAGTGCTTTTCGTGCCTGTTGCTGGCGCAGCTTCTGCCAGTGCTGCAGCACCCGTTGCGGCGCCCACAGCTGAGGTTCGGAAGCCTCGAAGCCATCGGCCTGCTCGCGCTGCTGCACCGTGGTCTTGGCCAGTTCGAAGGCCTGCTGCAGGTCGTCGGTCTGGTTCAGTGCCCGGGCGAACAGTGCTTCGCCGAAATAGGTGAAGTCGGCCTCTTCGGAGCAGCCGAATGACACCCGGTCGGCACGCGATGCGGTCATGATCAAGGTCTTGTCGTCCTTGAGTGAATCGATGTAACCCCCCGAGTAGCACGCAGAGATCACGATTATCTTGTCACGTTCCTTTAGTGGGGCAAGCGCGGCCGAGAGTTCATCGGCGGGCAGGTCGGCCAGTTGCAGGCGCGGCAGATCCAGCACCAGTTCATGTTCGTGGCTGCCGTGGCTGGTCAGGTAGATGAACACCAGGTCTTCGGGGCCGCTGCGCTCGGCCAGGGTGCGTGCGGCCCGCGCCAGGTTCTCGCGGGTGGCCAGGGGGCGGTCGGCCATGTGGTCGCGGTGGTTGACCAGGGCGACCTGGCCAGTGGCGCCGAAACGGGTCTTGAGCATGTCGCTGACGTAGTCGGCCTCGCGCATGAACACGCTCTGGTTGCCATCGCCGGCCAGGGCCAGGCTGTACAGCTCGATTGCCGGGGTAGAGGCCGGTACCTGGGCCAGCGCCTTGTCGAGCAGGGTGCCCTGCTTGAGCAGGGCCAGCTCCAGGGGGTCGGGCAACAGGCGCCCGTGTTCGTCGCGCACGCGCAGGCCGTTTACCCAGTGGCCGCTTTCGACGCTGCCGTCGACCTGCGTCAGCCGGCCTTTGCCCTGGTAGGTGTCGTTTTCGAAACCGCCGACGTACAGGCTGCCGTCGGGCAATTGCAGACGGCCCTGGCCGGCGAAGCGCCAGTCGCGAAACTCGCCCTTGTAGTGGCTGCCGTCGCTGCCGAACAGCTCGCCCTTGCCGGTCAGCGAGCCGTCGCGGAACTGGCCGATCCAAACGTCGCCATCGGCGTTTTCGTAACGGCCGCGACCTTGCAGGTGGTTGTCCTTGAATTCGCCGATGTACTGGTCGCCTTCGGCGCTGTTGAAGGTGCCGCTGCCCTGCAACTGGCCGTCGACGAAGCGCCCGCTGAACTGGTTGCCACTGGCATCGCTGCGGATGCCTTCGCCGTGGGGTTTGCCCTTGGCGAACAGGCCCTGGTACTGGCTGCCGTCGGCCAGGGTCAGTTCGCCGGCGCCGTTGTACTGGTCGTCCTTGAACTGCCCGCGATACTGTACCTGGCCTTCCCTGAGGGTGCCTTCGCCGTCACGCCGGCCAAGCTTGAAGCCGCCGCTGTAGTGGCTGCCCGGGGTGGTCAGCTCGCCCTGGCCGTGAAACAGACCCTGCTGGAACTCGCCGCGGTACACCTCGCCATTGCTGCCGTGCCATTCGCCGCGGCCCTGCCACTGGCCCTGCTGGAAGTTGCCGGCATACCAGCTGCCATTGGGGTAGTCGATGCGCCCCGGGCCCTGCAGCAGGCCATTGACCACGTCGCCACGGTAGCGGCCGCCATCGGGCAGGCGTGCATCGGGCGGTGACAGCGGTTCACCGTCGCCACAGGCGGCGAGCAGCAGGGTCAGGGCAAGGGGTACGAATGGGCGCATGGCGGGGTCCGGGCAAGTCAGGCCCCGAGTATGCCGCAGTTTGTCGCGGGTGAAACAGCCGCTGGCAGCTGTTTCACCTTGGGCGGGTCAGACGAAGCAGAGCGACAGTGGCTCGGCGATATAGGCGGGTTTGTCCTGGCCTTCGATTTCCAGGGTGGTGGTGGCCTTGAGCAACCACTGGCCCGGTTTCTTCTCGATGGCCTCGCTCAGGTCGACCTTGAGACGAACCCGCGAACCGACCTTCACCGGCTGGATGAAGCGCACGCTGTCCAGGCCATAGTTGACGACCATCTTCAGCCCCTCGGGCAGCACGAGGATGTCTTCCATCAGCTTGGGAATCAGCGAAAGGGTGAGAAAACCGTGGGCAATGGTGCTGCCAAATGGCGTTTTTGCCGCCTTCACCGGGTCCACATGAATGAACTGGAAGTCGCCGGTAGCCTCGGCGAACAGGTTGATGCGCTCCTGGTCGATGGTCAGCCACTCGGAACGTCCCAGTTCCTTTCCAACGTACTGCGCCAGCTCTGCAACGGGTACATAGGGCATTGCGACTCTCCTGGTTGTCTTTGATTTTGTTGTGACTGCTACAGGTTCGACTGCTTAAGATCAGCACGCCGACCGGATGCGGTCAAGTCACCGTTGTTTCAGCGAATATCGGGGTATAGACCAGTCGTTAGCGTGCTTATAATGGCCGCCAGGCCTGAGGGAGAAGTGCAATGTTGTTGCGTGGTTTGACGTGGCTCGTGCTGTTCCAGTTGCTGGGGACGGCGATCAATCACCTGTTTCTGTCGATGCTGCCGGGGCCGATCATCGGGCTGGTGCTGTTGCTGGCGTACCTGATGCTGCGCGGCGAGGTCAGTGCGCCGTTGAGCGAGGCGGCCAGCAGCCTGCTGCGCTACCTGCCGTTGCTGCTGGTGCCGCCGGCAGTGGGTGTGATGGTGTACGCCGCCGACATTGCTGCCGACTTCTGGGCCATCGTCGGTTCGCTGGTGCTGTCGGTGCTGATCGCCCTGGCGTTCTGTGGCGTGCTCATGCAGAAGATGATTGCCCGTCAGGCCCGTCGTGAGGAAAAGCCATGAGCCTGGACTGGCACGGCGCCCTCGATGCGGTCATCCACCACCCGCTGTTCGGCATCGGTATCACCCTGGGGGCCTATCAGCTGGTGTTGGCGGCCTATGACAAGACCCGCTGGATCTTCCTGCAGCCGGTACTGGTATCGATGCTGGTGGTGATCGGTGTACTGGTGACGTGCGGCGTGTCCTACGCCGAGTACCGCAAGAGCACCGAAATCATGAACATCCTGCTGGGCCCGGCCACCGTGGCCCTGGCGGTCCCGCTCTACCTGAACCTGCGGCGTATTCGCCAGCTGTTGTGGCCGACCTTGACTACGCTGGTAATCGGCGGCCTGGTCGCGACCTGTGCCTGCCTGTTGCTGGGCTGGTGGTTCGGTGCCGAACACATGATCCTGATGACCATGGCGCCCAAGTCGGTGACTTCGCCGATTGCGATGCTGGTGGCCGAGCAGATCGGCGGGGTGGCGGCGCTGGCGGCAGTGTTCGTGCTGATCACCGGGGTGATCGGGGCGATCTTCGGCCCGGCCCTGCTGTCGGCCTGCGGGGTGAGCAGCCCGGAAGCCCGCGGCATGGCACTGGGCATCAGTGCGCACGCGGTGGGCACGGCGGTGGCGTTGGAAGAAAGCGAGGAAACCGGGGCCTTCGCGGCCCTGGGCATGAGCCTGATGGGAGTGGTCACGGCGGTGTTCCTGCCGTTGGCGGTCAGCCTGGTTGCCTGAGGATATTCGATGACATTGCCCCTGTTTCCACTCAATACCGTGCTGTTCCCCGGCTGCAAGCTCGACCTGCAGATCTTCGAGGCGCGCTACCTGGACATGATCGGCCGCTGCATGAAGCAGGGCGGCGGGTTCGGCGTGGTGTGCATCCTCGAAGGCGAGCAGGTGGGCAATGCCCCGTCGGGGTTCGCGACAATCGGCTGCGAGGCGTTGATACGCGACTTCCAGCAGCAGGACAACGGCCTGCTGGGCATTCGCGTCGAAGGTGTGCGGCGCTTCGATGTCGGCCCCTACGAGGTGCAGAAGGACCAACTGCTGCTGGCCGACGTGAACTGGCGCAGCGAACAGCCCGACGCCCCCCTGGAGGAGGACGATCACGACCTGCTGGCATTGCTCGGCGCGCTGGGCGAGCACCCGATGGTGGCGGCACTGGATATGCCGGTCGAAGTCATCGGCCAGCAGGCACTGGCCAACCAGCTGGCCTACCTGCTGCCCTTCGAGGATGAAGACAAGCTCGACCTGCTGGCCATCGATTCGCCCCGCCAGCGCCTGGACGCGATCCAGGCGCTGCTCGAGCGGCTGCAGGGCGAGTTGTTCGCCTAGGTCTCAGTACTGGTAGCGCAGCAGGGCATGGGGCAAGGCATGCAGGGCGAAGAACGCCAGGGTGCCGGCGCAGGCCGGCAGGATCAGCCACCACACCTTGAGCGGCATGGCGCCGAGCGGTTCGCGGTGCTGCACCAGGCTCAGGCTGGCGGCGCACACGCAGCAGGCCAGCAGCGAGCCGGCGAGGATGTCGGTGGGCCAGTGTGCACCCAGGTAGACCCTGGACAGGGCAATCGACATCGCCGGCAGGCACCCCAGCAGAATCCAGGTCAGGCGCATGCGTGGCGGCTGGCCACGACCGGCCAGCACCGCCAGCGTCAGAAAGAACGCGAATGACGCCGAACTGTGGCCACTGGGCATGCTGTAGGAGGTCAGCGGGTCGCTGAGCACTTCGGGGCGCGCGCGGGCGAACAGCCACTTGAGTGTGCCGTTGGCCAGCGCCGTGCCCATCAGCGTGCAGGCGGCGAAGATCGCCGGGCGCCACTGCCGGCTCAGCAGCAGCAGGCCGGTGAGCACACCGCCCACCACGAACTGCGTACGGAAGTCGCCCAGGCGGGTGATCAGTACGATGGTGCCGTCCAGCGTGGCGCGGCGGTGTTCCTGCACCAGGGTCATCAGGCCCTGGTCGAAATCGTTCAGGTACGGCCAGCCGATGAACACCGCAGCCAGCATTACCAGGCTCAGGCCGGCGATCAGCCGTGTGCCGTAGCGCTTGCTGCGCAGGCTGGTGCTGATGCTCAGGCCGATCAATAGTGCGAGGCCGGCGGCGATGATGCCTGCTTCGGTCCAGAACCCTTCGGGCAGCGGCAGGCGCATGGCCGCGCCGGTGGCCCAGCCGGGCAGCAGGTAGGCCACCGCCCAGCCGGCACCTGCCAACAGGCTGACGGCGATGAAGCGTGGCAAGGGCATGTCGAACATGCCCGCCACCATCGGCAGCATCGGCCGCAGCGGGCCGATGAAGCGCCCCACCAGCAGGCTGGCGATGCCATAGCGCTGGAAGTAGCTCTCGGCGCTGCCGATCCATTCGGGGTGGTGGCGCAGCAGCGGCAGGCGCCGGATGTTCTGGTGGAAGCGCCGGCCCAGGGTGTAGGAAATCGCATCGCCCAGCAGCCCGCCCAGAAAGCCCAGCAGCAGGGTTTCGCTCAGGCCCAGTGCGCCGCTGCCGGCGAGAACCGCCACGGCGAACAGCAGGATGGTGCCGGGCACGATGAGCCCGGCGATGGCCAGGCATTCGACGCAGGCCACGATGAAGATTGCCAGGCCGAGCCATTGCGGGTTCGCGGTCAGCCAGCCGGTCAGGCTGTCGAGCCATGGGCCCATGGTGTCAGTTTCCTTGTGTCAGTAAGAAATAGTCGCGGCCTTCGACTTGCCCACGGCGCAGTGGGTTCCGGGTGCAGTGCGCGGCGAAGTCGGCGTCGACGAAACGGTAGGGCAGATGTTCGTCGCGCCCTTGGGGAATGCCCAGGCGTGTGGTCTGAATAATGTGTTTCACGGTTATGCCGCAGTCTTCGACGAACAGCCGCTCGGGGTCGAAACGCTGGGCGTCCCAGTGCGGGACTTTCAGCCCCAGGGCCTTGCACAGCAGGGTCTGGCCGGCACACAGGCGCTGATCGGCGCGCGGCTGGCCGCTGGCGTCGGGGTTGTTCAGCTGCATCTGCGCCAGGCTGTTGTGGTCGCTGACGGCATCCACCCAGGGGTAGGCCGACTTGATCAGCACCGCGTTGCCGGGGCCGTGGGCGCTGAAGTTGAGCGAATCGCCGCCACGGGCGTAGTACATGTAGATGTGGCCGCCATCGAGGAACAGGGCCTTGCGTTTTTCGGTGTAGCCCAGCGAGGCGTGGCTGCCCTTGTCGGTGACGTAATAGGCTTCGGTCTCGATGATGCGCGCCGACAGCCACAGCTCGCCCTGACGATGGCGGATTACCTTGCCGAGCAGGGCCTTGGCCAGGGTCTGGGCGTCGCGGTCGAAGAAGCTGTCGGGGAGGGCCCGGGGCGGGCAGGGGGCGAATTCGGTCATGGGCGCGATAATAGCAATTTATGGTCCGGGTCGGCGGCGGGGCTTTGCTGGAGCCGGCCTTGCCGGCGAAGGGACGCGCTACGGTACATCTTCATACACTGTTTTCGACCATCCGCCTGACACCGCTGGGCGTATACCTGCATGACAGTTATAATCAGCCGATTTTCCCCTCCGCCAAGACACTGAGCCCATGACTGAGTCCGTTCTTGACTACATGACCCGCCTGGGTCGCGCCGCCCGTGAGGCCGCGCGCGTGATTGCCCGCGCCAGCACCGCGCAGAAGAACCGCGCCCTGCACGCTGCTGCCAATGCCCTGGACGCCGCCCGCGCCGAGCTGGGCGCCGCCAACGAACTGGACCTGGCTGCCGGCCGCGCCAATGGTCTGGAGCCGGCCATGCTCGAGCGCCTGGCGCTGACCCCGGCCCGCATCGACGGCATGATCGTCGGCCTGCGCCAGGTGGCCAGCCTGCCGGACCCGGTCGGTGCCATCCGCGACATGAGCTATCGCCCCTCCGGCATCCAGGTCGGCAAGATGCGCGTACCGCTGGGCGTCATCGGCATCATCTACGAGTCGCGCCCCAACGTGACCATCGACGCTGCCAGCCTGTGCCTGAAGTCGGGCAACGCCACCATCCTGCGTGGCGGCTCCGAAGCCATTCATTCCAACCGTGCCATTGCCGCCTGCATCCAGCGCGGCCTGGCCGAGGCCGACCTGCCCGCGGCGGTGGTGCAGGTGGTCGAGGTTACCGACCGCGAGGCGGTGGGCGCGCTGATCAGCATGCCCGAGTACGTCGACGTGATCGTGCCCCGTGGCGGCAAGGGCCTGATCGAACGGGTCAGCCGCGACGCACGGGTGCCGGTGATCAAGCACCTGGACGGCATCTGCCACGTGTACGTGGCCGAGCACGCCGAGCTGGACAAGGCCCAACGCATCGCCTTCAACGCCAAGACCTATCGCTACGGCATCTGCGGCGCCATGGAAACCCTGCTGGTCGACCAGTCGGTCGCCGCGGCGTTCCTGCCGGCGATGGCCAGCCAGTTTCGCGACAAGGGCGTGGAGCTGCGGGGCTGCGAGCGCACCCGGCAGATCATCGAGGCACTGCCGGCCAGCGAAGACGACTGGAGCACCGAGTACCTGGCGGCGATTCTGTCGATTCGCGTGGTCGATGGCCTGGATGCGGCCATCGAGCACATCAACCACTATGGTTCGCACCATACCGATTCGATCGTCACCGAACACCAGGGTCAGGCCCGGCGCTTTACCGCCGAGGTCGACTCCTCGTCCGTGATGATCAACACCCCGACCTGCTTTGCCGACGGCTTCGAGTACGGCCTGGGGGCCGAGATCGGCATTTCCACCGACAAGCTGCACGCACGCGGCCCGGTCGGCCTGGAAGGGCTGACCTGCGAGAAGTACGTGGTGATCGGTGACGGCCAGCTGCGCGGTCAGGAGTCGTTCTGACCTTGGCCGAGCACAGCCCGCTCGCCGTTGCTGCCACGCCGTCGCCCGCCCGGCGCATCGGCGTGCTCGGCGGCACGTTCGATCCGGTGCACATCGGTCACCTGCGCAGTGCGCTGGAGGTGGCCGAGGTGCTGACGCTGGACGAACTGCGCCTGATGCCCAATGCGCGCCCGCCGCACCGCGACATGCCGCAGGTGTCGGCGCAGGATCGCCTGGCCATGGTCGAGCGCGCGGTCGAGGGCGTGCCCCTGCTGAGCGTCGATGCGCGTGAGCTGGCCCGGGACAAGCCGTCCTACACCATCGATACGCTGGAGCTGATGCGCGCCGAAATGGCCGCTGACGACCAGTTGTTCCTGCTGCTGGGCTGGGACGCATTCTGCGGCCTGCCGAGCTGGCATCGCTGGGAAGAGTTGTTGCAACACTGTCATATCCTGGTGCTTCAGCGCCCGGATGCCGACGTCGAGTCGCCGGATGCCCTGCGCAACCTGCTGGCCGCACGTTCGGTGAGTGACCCGCAAGCCCTGCAGGGGCCGGCCGGGCACATAGCATTCGTCTGGCAGACACCCTTGTCGGTGTCGGCCACGCAGATCCGACAGCTGCTGGCCAGCGGCAAGTCGGTGCGGTTTCTGGTGCCGGACGCAGTACTGGCCTATATCGATGCGCACGGCCTGTACCGTGTGCCGAACTGAGTGCGCCAACGGCGCCTCATACCTACGAGTTGAATGAGTTTTATATGAGCAAGCAAGAAATGATTAAAGGCGAAGAGCTGGTCAAGGTCGCGGTAGCTGCCCTTGAAGACGTCAAGGCCCAGGACGTCCTGGTCATCGACGTTCGCGACAAGCAGAGCATCACCGACTACATGATCATCGCCACCGGTACCTCCAACCGCCAGATCAGCGCGATGCTGGACAAGGTCCGCCAGATGGTCAAGGAGAAGGGCGTTCGTCCGCTGGGCGAAGAAGGCAAGGGCGACAGCGACTGGGTGCTGCTGGACCTGGACGACGTCATCGTGCACATGATGACCGCCTCGGCCCGTCAGTTCTACGACCTGGAGCGCCTGTGGAAAGGTGCCGAGCAGAGCCGTGCCGCCGATGGCAAGCACCACAGCCCGGAGCACACCCACGAGCACTTCGCCAAGCTCAACAAAGACCAGGAATAAGGTAGCCCCGTGCGTCTGCGTCTGATCGCGGTCGGCTCGCGCATGCCCAAATGGGTCGAGGACGGCTGGCATGAATATGCCAAGCGCCTGCCTTCGGAGCTGTCCCTGGAGCTGGTGGAGATACCGCTCAACACGCGCGGCAAGAATGCCGACGTTGCCCGCCTGATCCGTCAGGAGGGCGAGGCCATGCTGGCCAAGGTCCAGCCGGGCGAGCGTATCGTCACCCTCGAGGTGCACGGCAAGCCGTGGAGCACCGAACAGCTGGCGGTCGAACTGGACCGCTGGCGCCTCGACTCGCGTACCGTCAACTTCATGGTCGGCGGCCCCGAAGGGCTGGCGCCGGAAGTCTGTGCGCGGGCCGAGCAGCGCTGGTCGCTGTCGCCGCTGACCTTGCCGCACCCGTTGGTAAGGATACTGATCGGCGAACAGCTGTACCGCGCCTGGACCGTGTTGTCCGGGCACCCTTACCACAAATAGTCGTAAGCCTTTTCAATGTCGCAGCCGATTCGCCTCAAGGACCACGAGAAAGACGCCCGCCTGGTGCGTAGCCGCGTCGTGGTCGGCGCAGTCGCGATCGTGCTGCTGATTTGCGTGTTGATCGCCCGGCTGTACTACCTGCAGGTCATTCAGTACGACTACCACTCCACGCTGTCGGAGAACAACCGGGTGCATGTGCAGCCGATCCCGCCGACACGCGGGCTGATCTTCGACCGCAACGGGGTGATCGTCGCCGACAACCGGCCAAGCTTCAGCCTGACCATGACCCGCGAGCGTTCCGGTGACTGGCAGCAGGTACTCGATTCCATTGTCGAGGTGCTGGAGCTGACCGAGGACGACCGGGCACTGTTCGAAAAACGCATGCGCCAGGGGCGTCGGCCCTTCGAGCCGGTACCGATCCTGTTCGAGCTGACCGAAGAGCAGATCGCCCGGATAGCGGTGAACCAGTTCCGTCTGCCGGGTGTGGAGGTGGCGGCGCAGCTGGTACGCCATTACCCGCAGGGTGCGCACTTTGCGCATTCGGTCGGCTATGTGGGGCGCATCAACGAAAAAGAGCTCAAGTCCCTCGACCCGGTCAACTACAGTGGCACCCACCATATCGGCAAGACCGGTATCGAGCGCTTCTACGAAGCCGAGCTGCATGGCCAGGTCGGCTACGAAGAGGTCGAGACCAACGCCCGTGGCCGGGTGCTGCGGGTGCTCAAGCGTACCGATCCGATCCCCGGCAAGGACATCGTCCTGAGCCTGGACATCAAGCTGCAGGAAGCCGCCGAAGCGGCGCTGGGCGGTCGTCGTGGCGCGATCGTGGCGCTCGACCCGAACACAGGTGAAGTGCTGGCGATGGTCAGTCAGCCGAGCTTCGACCCCAACCCCTTCGTCACCGGCATCAGCTTCAAGGCCTATGCCGAGCTGCGCGACTCGATCGACCGCCCGCTGTTCAACCGCGTACTGCGCGGCCTGTATCCGCCGGGGTCGACGATCAAGCCGGCAGTGGCCATCGTCGGCCTGGACACCGGCGCGGTCACGGCCACCTCGCGAGTGTTCGACCCGGGCTACTACCAACTGCCCAACTATGACCACAAGTACCGCAACTGGAACCGCACCGGCGATGGCTGGGTCGACCTCGACACGGCGATCATGCGTTCCAACGACACCTATTTCTACGACCTGGCGCATAAGGTCGGCATCGACCGGCTTTCGGCCTACATGAACCGCTTCGGCATCGGCCAGAAGGTCGCGCTGGACATGTTCGAGGAATCCTCCGGGCTGATGCCGTCGCGTGACTGGAAGCGCGCGACCCGGCGCCAGGCCTGGTTCCCCGGCGAAACACTGATCCTCGGCATCGGCCAGGGCTACATGCAGGCCACGCCGCTGCAACTGGCCCAGGCCACCGCGCTGATCGCCAGCAAGGGCAAGTGGAACCGCCCGCACCTGGCCAAGACCGTCGAGGGCGTGCGCCCGGTGGACGAGAACCCGATGGAAGACATCGTGCTGCGTGACAAGGCCGACTGGAACAGGGTCACCCACGGCATGGAGATGGTGATGCACGGTGCCCGTGGTACCGCGCGCAAGGCCGCCATCGGCGCGCAGTACCGCATCGCCGGCAAGAGTGGTACTGCGCAGGTGGTCGCGATCAAGCAGGGCGAGAAGTATGACCGCAACAAGGTGCAGGAGCGTCACCGCGACCACGCCCTGTTCGTGTCCTTCGCCCCGGCCGAAAACCCGAAGATCGTGGTGTCGGTGATGGTCGAGAACGGCGAGTCCGGCTCCGGCGTGGCCGCCCCCGTAGTGCGCCAGGTGATGGACGCCTGGCTGCTCGACCAGAACGGTCGCCTCAAGCCTGAATACGCCAACCCCGCGGGCGCCCCGACCAATGTGTCGGTGACCACCCCGGCCGCCCCGCCAGCCAACCCTACAACCGCGCAGGAAACGGCCCGTGAAGAGTAATTTCGATCGCATGCTCTCCAGCGAGGACGTGATGCGCCGCCGCGCCAGCTTCCTGCAGCGCATCCACGTCGACGGCCCGCTGCTGGTGCTGCTGCTGACCCTGGCCGCCGGCAGCCTGTTCGTGCTGTATTCGGCCAGCGGCAAGAACTGGGACATGCTGCTCAAGCAGGCGTCCTCGTTCGGCCTGGGCCTAGTGTCGATGTTCGTCATCGCCCAGCTGGAGCCACGCTTCATGGCGCGCTGGGTGCCACTGGCGTACGTCGGCGGGGTGATCCTGCTGGTGGTGGTGGACGTGATGGGCCACAACGCCATGGGCGCCACGCGCTGGATCAACATCCCCGGGGTGATCCGCTTCCAGCCGTCGGAGTTCATGAAGATCATCATGCCGGCGACCATCGCCTGGTACCTGGCCAAGCGCACCCTGCCGCCGCACCTCAAGCACGTGATGATCAGCCTGATCTTGATCGGTGTGCCGTTCATTCTCATCGTGCGCCAGCCCGACCTGGGCACCGCGTTGCTGATTCTGGCCTCGGGCGCGTTCGTGCTGTTCATGGGCGGGCTGCGCTGGCGCTGGATCCTCAGCGTGCTGGCGGCGGCAGTGCCGGTGGCGGTGGCGATGTGGTTCTTCGTCATGCACGACTACCAGAAGCAGCGCGTGCTGACCTTCCTCGACCCGGAAAGCGACCCGTTGGGCACCGGCTGGAACATCATCCAGTCCAAGGCGGCGATCGGCTCGGGTGGGGTATTCGGCAAGGGTTGGCTGCTCGGCACCCAGTCGCACCTGGACTTTCTGCCCGAGAGCCACACCGACTTCATCATCGCCGTGCTCGGCGAGGAATTCGGCCTGGTGGGCATCTGCGCGCTGCTGCTGATCTACCTGCTGCTGATCGGTCGCGGCCTGGTGATCACGGCCCAGGCGCAGACGCTGTACGGCAAGCTGCTGGCCGGCAGCCTGACCATGACCTTCTTCGTATACGTGTTCGTCAATATCGGTATGGTGAGCGGCCTGTTGCCCGTGGTGGGCGTGCCGCTGCCCTTCATCAGCTATGGCGGAACTTCGCTCGTGACGCTGCTGTCAGCGTTTGGGGTTTTGATGTCGATCCACACGCACCGCAAATGGATCGCGCAGGTTTGAATAAGGTGAACAATTCAATGCAAGCAATGCGTGGCTGGGTGGCTCGCTGTGCCCCCTGGGTCGGGCTGTTGGGGCTGCTGGCCCCAGGTCAGCAGGCGAGTGCCGCCGATTATGACGGCTCGCCCCAGGTGGCCGAGTTCGTCGGCGAGATGACCCGCGACTACGGTTTTGCCGGCGAGCAACTGATGGCGGTGTTTCGCGAGGCGCAGCGCAAGCAGTCGATCCTGGATGCGATCTCGCGCCCGGCCGAGCGGGTCAAGCCGTGGAAGGAATACCGGCCGATGTTCATCACCGACGCGCGCATCGCCCGCGGTGTGGACTTCTGGCGCCAGCACGAGGCCACCCTGGCGCGCGCCGAAAAGGAATACGGCGTGCCTGCCCAGGTGATCGTGGCGATCATCGGCGTGGAGACCTTCTTTGGCCGCAACACCGGCAATTACCGGGTGATCGACGCGCTGTCGACCCTGGGCTTCGATTACCCGCCGCGGGCCGAGTTCTTCCGCAAGGAGCTGCGCGAGTTCCTGCTGCTGGCCCGCGAAGAGCAGGTCGACCCGCTGACCCTCAAGGGCTCGTACGCCGGCGCCATGGGCCTGCCGCAGTTCATGCCCAGCAGCTTTCGCGCCTATGCCGTGGACTTCGACGGCGACGGCCACATCAATATCTGGACCAACCCGGACGATGCCATCGGCAGCGTGGCCAGCTACTTCAAGCGCCATGGCTGGGTGGCCGGCGAGGGCGTGGTCAGCCGCGCCCAGGTGCGTGGCGAACGTGTCGACGAGGGCCTGAGCCCGGGTATCGAGGCGGTCAAGACCGTCGCGCAGTTGCGGGCACTGGGCTGGTCGAGTCATGATGCGCTGCGCGATGATCTGCCGGTCACCGCCTTCCGGCTCGAAGGCGACAACGGCCCGGAATACTGGCTGGGCCTGAAGAATTTCTACGCGATCACTCGCTACAACCGCAGCGTGATGTACGCCATGGCGGTACATCAACTCTCGGATCAGCTGGTCCAGGCAAGGGGCGCCAGGTAATGCGCGTACTGTTTACTGACACATCTCTCAAACTGATCGGTTGCGCGGCCCTGGGTCTGTTGCTGGTCAGCTGCTCCTCCAGCCGCCCGACGCCGCAAGGTGGCAGCAACGTGGTTCGCGCCAAGCCGGGCCTGGACATCAACCGGGCCCACAAGGACGGCGCGCCGTGGTGGGACGTGGATGTCTCGAAGATCCCCGACGCCACCCCAACGGTGCACACCGGCAACTACAAGGCCAACCCCTACACGGTGCTGGGCAAGACCTACTTCCCGATCCAGGACTCGCGCAACTACCGCGCCGAGGGCACGGCGTCGTGGTACGGCACCAAGTTCCATGGGCAGAACACCGCCAATGGCGAGGTGTACGACCTGTACGGCATGAGTGCGGCGCACAAGACCCTGCCACTGCCGGCCTACGTCAAGGTGACCAACCTGGACAACCAGCGCAGCGTGATCCTGCGGGTCAACGACCGTGGCCCATTCTATTCGGACCGCATCATCGACCTGTCCTACGCCGCGGCCAAGAAGCTCGGCTACGCCGAAACCGGTACCGCCCGGGTGCGCGTCGAGGGCATCGACCCGCAGCAATGGTGGGCCCAGCGTGGTCAGCAGGCGCCGATGGTGCTCAACCAGCCCCAGGTGGCCCAGACCCAGCCGCTGCCGGCCAGTACCGGCACCGTCGAGCAATGGACCCCGCCGCCGCAGCAGCACGCGGCGGCCGTGGTGCCGGTGCAGGTTGCCAACAACGGCAGCGGGCCGGCGAGCAATGGTCTTTACTTGCAGGTCGGCGCGTTCGCCAACCCGGATGCGGCCGAACTGCTGCGCTCCAAGCTCAGCGGCATGGTCAGCGCGCCGGTGTTCATCAGTTCCATCGTGCGCAACCAGCAGACCCTGCACCGCGTGCGCCTGGGGCCGATCAACAGCCAGGGCGAGGCCCAGCAGATGCAGGACAGCGTGCGCCTGGCCAACCTGGGGCAACCCAAAGTCGTCACGGCAGACTGATCGGGGGGACTGATCGGTTTGTCATGCAGTCGGGCAGAGCAGCCATGTACAATGGCCGTTTTGCTCGCCAGGCCCAGCGCCTGGAATACGTTTTGCCCGCGAGGGCATGAGCCCAATAGCCATTTCGAGAGACGGATGAACATAACCAGCTTTGCCAAACGCCTTTGCCTGCTTGTACCGCTGATGATCGCTCCTGCCGCTTTCGCGGCAGAGCAGATGATGCCGTCGCCGCCGCAACTGGCAGCCAAGTCCTACGTGCTCATGGAAGCCTCCAGCGGCAACATCCTGGTCGAGAACAATGGCGACCAGCGCCTGCCTCCGGCGAGCCTGACCAAGCTGATGACCGCCTACATCGCCACCCTGGACATCCGTCGCGGGCAGATCGGCGAGAACGATCCGGTCACCGTCAGCGAAAACGCCTGGCGTACCGGCGGTTCGCGCATGTTCATCAAGGTCGGCACCCAGGTCAGCGTCAGCGACCTGCTGCACGGCATCATCATCCAGTCGGGCAACGACGCCAGCGTCGCCCTGGCCGAGCACATTGCCGGCAGTGAAGACGCCTTCGCCGACATGATGAACAAGACTGCCACCGACCTGGGCATGAGCAACAGCCACTTCATGAACCCCACCGGCCTGCCGAACCCCGAGCACTACTCCTCGGCGCACGACATGGCGGTGCTGGCACGGGCGATCATCCACGAGGATCCGGCGCACTACGCGATCTACTCGCAGAAGGAATTCTTCTGGAACAACATCAAGCAGCCCAACCGCAACCTGCTGCTGTGGCGCGACAAGACCGTCGACGGCCTGAAGACCGGCCACACCGACGAGGCGGGCTACTGCATGGTGTCCTCGGCAGTACGTGACGGCATGCGCCTGATCGCCGTGGTGTTCGGTACCAACAGCGAGCAATCGCGCGCTGCCGAAACCCAGAAGCTGCTGACCTACGGTTTCCGCTTCTTCGAGACCCAGACCTTCTACCAGAAGGGCACCGAACTGGCCCAGGCGCCGGTGTGGAAGGGCAAGACAGCCCAGGTCAAGGCAGGTCTTGCCGAAGACCTGAGCATGACTTTGCCTAAAGGCCAATTGAAGAAGCTGGCTGCAAGCATGACCATGAACCCGCAGCTGACCGCGCCCATCGCCAAAGGTGACGTGATCGGTAAAGTGGAAGTCAAACTGGATGACAATGTGGTACACAGCGCCGACCTGATCGCGCTGGACGACGTGGAGGAAGGTGGTTTCCTGCGTCGTGCGTGGGATAGCATTCGGCTATTCTTCTACGGGCTGTTCAACTGATATCGTGACCTGCCATGCCCCCGCACACTCACGCGGGGGCATTGTTGTTGCCACGGCTTACGAGGCCGTTACTGCCATGACCGAACCAGACGTCAAGTCGCACAAGATCGAATTCCCCTGCGCCGATTACCCGATCAAGATAATCGGCGACACCGTGGTCCATTTCAGGGACACGGTGATCGAGATTCTCAAGAAATACGCCGAGGTCGACCTCAAGACCCTGGCCGAGCGCCAGAGCAAGGAAGGCAAGTACACCACGGTGCAGCTGCACATCATTGCCACCAGTGAAGACCAGTTGCAGAACATCAACAGTGCCCTGCGCGCGACCGGAATCGTGAAAATGGTGCTCTGATGTCGGCCAGCCTCGGCTTTCGCGACCTCGGCCTGCTACCTTACACGGCCGTGCTCGAGGCCATGCGTCGGTTCACCGACCAGCGTGGCCCGGGCACGGCCGATGAAGTGTGGCTGGTTGAACACCCGCCGGTGTTCACCCAGGGCCAGGCCGGCAAGGCCGAGCACCTGCTGCTGCCGGGAGATATCCCGGTGGTGCAGACCGACCGCGGTGGCCAGGTGACCTACCATGGACCGGGTCAGCTGGTGGCCTACCTGTTGCTCGATGTACGCCGCCTGGGCTTTGGCGTGCGTGACCTGGTCAGCCGCATGGAGCGCTGCCTGATCGAGCTGCTGGGCAGTTATGGCGTCGAGGCGGCGGCCAAGCCCGACGCGCCTGGCGTCTACGTCGACGGGGCGAAGATCGCCTCCCTCGGCTTGCGCATTCGCAATGGCTGTTCTTTCCATGGCCTTGCCTTGAACGTGGACATGGACCTTGCGCCATTCCGCCGGATTAACCCCTGCGGGTATGCGGGGCTGGCCATGACCCAGCTGCGCGATCAGGCAGGCCCGATCGAACTCACCGAGGTAAGGGCAAGGCTGCGCGGGCAGCTGGTCAAGCACCTCGACTATGCTGAGCAGACGACCCTTGCGGGCGGAATCGACTGAATATGAATACTGTTGTGCAAGAACCGCAGCAAACCCTTATTCCCACTCAGGACGTCAGCGCGCGCCCGGCCCCACGGCCCAAGGTCGAAGCTGGCGTCAAGCTGCGTGGCGCCGAAAAGGTTGCACGTATCCCGGTCAAGATCATCCCGACCGAGGAACTGCCGAAAAAACCTGACTGGATCCGCGTGCGCATCCCGGTGTCGCCGGAAGTCGACCGCATCAAGCAATTGCTGCGCAAGCACAAGCTGCACAGCGTGTGCGAAGAGGCTTCCTGCCCGAACCTGGGCGAGTGCTTCTCGGGCGGCACCGCCACCTTCATGATCATGGGTGACATCTGCACCCGTCGCTGCCCGTTCTGCGACGTCGGCCACGGCCGGCCCAAAGCGCTGGATGTCGACGAGCCGATGAACCTGGCCGTGGCCATCGCCGACCTGCGCCTGAAGTACGTGGTGATCACCTCGGTGGACCGCGACGACCTGCGTGACGGCGGTGCCCAGCACTTTGCCGACTGCCTGCGCGAGATCCGCAAGCTGTCGCCGGGCGTGCAGCTGGAAACCCTGGTGCCGGACTACCGCGGACGCATGGACGTGGCACTGGCGATCACGGCGCAAGAGCCGCCGGATGTGTTCAACCACAACCTGGAAACCGTGCCGCGCCTGTACAAGGCCGCGCGTCCGGGTTCGGACTACCAGTGGTCGCTGACCCTGCTGCAGAAGTTCAAGGAGCTGGTGCCGCACGTACCGACCAAGTCCGGCCTGATGCTGGGCCTGGGCGAGACCGACGAGGAAGTGATCGAGGTGATGCATCGCATGCGCGAGCACAACATCGACATGCTGACCCTGGGCCAGTACCTGCAGCCATCGCGCAGCCACTTGCCGGTGCAGCGTTTCGTGCACCCGGACACCTTCGCCTGGTTCGCCGAGGAAGGCTACAAGATGGGCTTCAAGAACGTCGCCTCGGGCCCGCTGGTGCGTTCGTCGTACCATGCCGACCAACAGGCGCACGAGGCCAAGATCAAGCTGTGACCGGCGTGTGACTGGCTGAAAAAAGGCCCCCGTACCAGCGATGGTACGGGGGCCTTTTTGTTGATGGCTTCACTGGCTTCTTCGCCGGCAGGGCCGGCTCCTACAGGCTGTGGGAGCCGGCCCTGCCGTCGCGCTGTCAGCGCTTGCGCAGGCTTTCCAGCAACTTGTGCGTCGGGTAGCCATCGGCCGGCCAGCCCTGCGCCTGCTGCGCACTGCGGATGGCCTTGCGCGTGTTGGCGCCGATGATCCCGTCTGCGGTGCCCGCGTCATAATTGTTGGCGCTGAGCAGTTGCTGCAGCTCGATCCGCTCGCTGCGGCTCAGCGGCAGGTCATCCTTGGGCCACGACCCGCGAATGAAGCCCGAGTTGTCGAAGCGTTCCGCCAGCAGGCTTACGGCCAGCGCATAGGACGACGAGTTATTGTACTTGAGGATCGCGCGGAAGTTGTCCAGCACCAGAAATGCCGGGCCACGGGCGCCCGCCGGCAGCAGCAGGGCGGCCGAGAGCTGTTCGGTACCGGCCGGGGCACGGGCACCGGCTGGCAGGGTCACACCCAGTTGCTGCCACTCGGCCACGCTCTTGCGCAGGCTGCCATCGGCCAGCCAGTAGTCGAAGCTGCCTGGCACCTGGACTTCGAAGCCCCAGGGCTCGCCACGTTTCCAGCCGGAGCTTTGCAGGTAGTGCGCGGTGGAGGCCAGCGCATCGGCCGAGCTCTTCCAGATGTCGCGGCGACCGTCGCCGTCGAAGTCCACGGCGTGGGTGTTGTAGGTGGTCGGAATGAACTGGGTCTGGCCCATTGCGCCGGCCCACGAACCCAGCATGGCCTTGGGCTGGATATCGCCGTTCTGCAGGATCTGCAGGGCCGCGATCAGCTGCGCCTGGGCAAATGCCGGGCGGCGTCCTTCATAGGCCAGGGTGGCCAGGGAGCGGATCACCGACTTGCTGCCCTGGAACTGGCCGAAGTTGCTCTCCATGCCCCATACCGACACCAGTACGCTGCGGTCCACGCCATAGCGTTGCTCCAGCTGGCTGAGCAGGACGGCATGCTGGTCGAGCAGCTTCTTGCCGTTGCGAACGCGCAGGGGCGACAGCGCGCCCTCGAGGTATTCCCACACCGGCCGGGTGAATTCGGGTTGGCTGCGGTCGGCCTTGATCACGTCCATGTCGGGGGTGATGCCGATGAACGCGCGGTCGAAGGTGGCCGGGGTGATGCCGGCCTGCAGGGCCTGCTGACGAAAGCCGGCTTGCCATTGGGCAAAGGTCTGCAGGGGCTGGATTTCCGGGCTGGCGTCGGTGTTCGGGGTGGGCAGGGTGACCACCGGGGCAGGTTGCGCGGGAGCCAGGGGCAGGGTGTCGGCGACGGTAGGTTGCTCGGCACAGGCGACGAGCAGGATAAGGCTGGAAGCTGCGGTCAGCTGGCGAAGTTGCCGGCGACGGGAGGGGCATAAGGGCATGCATGGGTCCAGGTATTTCAGGTCAGGTGACGACCATATCATGCCTGTGGGTTTCTTGCTTTCATGCGGCCAAAAAGTGAGAAGCCTCCCAATCTCTCGATTGGAAGGCTTCGCGGTGGTAGCTGCCTTTGCCTTTGCCGGCGGGTTCCTGACGGCTGCGGAACAAGGGCTGGGCGATGATCGATTTGGCCTTGTTGGGCCGGTGCTTTGCGGGCTTTTTGCTCATGGCAGAGGTCCTGCTCAGATGGGTGTGGGCGCAATATAGGCGCTGAACCCCTCGCAGGCAAGGGCAGAGCCGGCATTGCCGGCGATGGGCTGCGCAGCGGCCCCCCAGAAGCTTCGGCGGTGCTGACCGTCAGTTGGGGGTTACTCGGCAGGCAATGCCAGCCGCTGCCCCGCCATCAACAGCGACAGCCGCGACAGGCTCACCCAGGGCGAGCCCTGGGCCTGGCCCTTTATCTGCGCATCGATGCGCTGGGCATCCTGCAGCAGCTGCGCCCAGCGTTGCGCCGAGTAACGCTGCAGGGCCTTGCTCATCAACGGCTTGCGCTTGTCCCACACTGGCGGGCGAGCCTGGCTGAACGCCTTGTCCAGCGGCACGCCCTGGGCGAACTGCTGGGCCAGGCCGGCCAGTACACGCAGCTCGCGCGCCAGTGCCCAGAGGATCACCGGTGGCTCGACCCCTTCGCCGCGCAGCCCCTCGAGCATGCGCAGCGCATGCGCGGCCTCGCCGTTGAGGATCGCATCGACCAGGCCAAACACGTCGAAACGTGCACTGTCGGCCACTGCTGCCTGCACGGTTTCCACGGTGATCGTGTTGCCGTCGGCCAGCAGCTTGAGCTTTTCGATCTCCTGCGCTGCGGCCAGCAGGTTGCCTTCGACCCGTGCGGCGATCAGCTCCACCGCATCACGCTGGGCCGAGAGCCCGGCCTGGGCCAGGCGCTGGTTGATCCATTGCGGCAGCTGCTGGGTGTCGACCGGCCAGATCTGCACGAACTGCACCTGCTGGCCTTCGATCAGGGCCTTGCCCCACTTGGTCTTCTGCGCGCTGCCATCAAGCTTGGGCAGGCTGACCAGCAGCAGGGTGTCGTCGGCTGGGCGCGCACAGTACTCGATCAGTGCCGCCGCGCCCTTGTCGCCGGGCTTGCCCGATGGCAGGCGCAGCTCCAGCACACGCTTTTGCGCGAACAGCGACAGGCTGGCACCGGCCTGCAGCAGGGTGCCCCAGTCGAAGTTGGCATCGGCGCTGAACACCTGGCGTTCGTCGAACCCTTGCTGGCGAGCCGCCAGGCGCACCGCATCTGCGGCTTCCTGGCACAGCAACGGGTCGTCGCCACTGATCACGTAGACCGGTGCGAGGTTGCCTTGCAGGTGTTTGGGCAGTTGGGCAGGTGTGAGCTTCATAGGACAGATAGACGGGGCGCCGAAGCGCCCCGTTCAGGCTCAGTTGGCCGGCAGTTCCAGCGGCGATTGCTGGGGGGTTGCATCCTGGGCACGGCGTGCAGCTTCAAGCGCCTGGGCTTCGGCCTTGGCCCGCTCATCGGCCTGCTGTTGCAGGCTTTCGAGCTGCTCGGGGGTCAGTTGCTGCAGGCGCAGCACCATGCGCTGTACCAGCTCGCGACGAATCTCGTCACGGATCTGGCCGGCTTCCTGATCGGAACCGGTCAGGTTGTTGCTGTCGTGCACGTAGACCTTCTGCACTTCGATCTTGTCGTTCAGCAGGCTCAGGTTGTCCAGGCCCTTGATTTCGTAGCTAAGCTCGGTGGTCAGCTCGTACTCCACCGAACGGCCGGCGCCGGCATAGCTGGCCGCGCGCTGGTTTTCCTGTTCGTTGGTCAGGATCAGCTTGTACGGCGCACCTGTGTGCACGTTGACGCCGCTGGTTTGCAGTACCTGGCGCAGCTGGGTCACGGTTTCGCCATAGGCATTGCGCGCGCTCAGGTCGATTTCCTTGAGGCTCAGCTCGGTGACACCGGTGCCGCGCAGCTGGAAACCGCAGGCGCTGAGCAGGACCGCCAGGCCCATCACCAGCAGATTGCGTTTGATCATCTTGTTGCTCCCTTGAACCTTGTAGGCGGTGCGGGCGCCATCAAGGCGCCCGTTGCTCTCAGTTGGCGACGATATTGACCAGCTTGCCGGGTACCACGATGACCTTGCGGATGCTCAGGCCTTCGGTGAAACGCAGCACGTTCTCGTTGCTGCGCGCAGCGGCCTCGATTTCTTCACGGCTGGCGCCGGCCGGCATTTCGATGTGCCCGCGCAGCTTGCCGTTGACCTGGATGACCAGTTCGAGGGTGTCCTGCACCAGCGCGCTTTCGTCGACCGCCGGCCAGCCGGCATCGATGATGGCCTGGGTGTGGCCCAGGCGCTGCCACAACTCGTGGCTGATGTGCGGGGTGATCGGCGCCAGTATCAGGGCCACGGTCTCCAGGCCTTCCTGGATCAGTGCGCGGTCCAGGTCGGTGGCTTGCGAGGCCTTTTCCAGCACGTTCATCAGGGTCATCACCTGGGCGATGGCGGTGTTGAACTTGTTGTGCTGGCCCACGTCGATGCTGGCCTGGCGGATCGCCGAATGGGTGGCACGGCGTACCAGCTTCTGTGCGTCGTTCAGGTTGCCCAGCTCCAGCTTGCCCGGCAGGCCCTGGCCAACGTGGGCCTGGGCCAGGCGCCAGACGCGGCGCAGGAAGCGGTTGGCACCCTCGACGCCGGAGTCGGACCATTCCAGGCTCATGTCGGGCGGCGAAGCGAACATCATGAACAGGCGGCAGGTGTCGGCACCGTAGGCTTCGATCATCGATTGCGGGTCGACGCCGTTGTTCTTGGACTTGGACATCTTCTCGGTGCCACCGATGATCACCGGCAGGCCGTCGGTCTTCAGGCGCGCACTGATGGCCTTGCCCTTGGCATCCAGCTCGACTTCGACGTCGGCCGGGTTGAACCAGTCCTGGCCGCCGTTGCTGGCGACACGGTAGTAGGTGTCGGCCACGACCATGCCCTGGGTCAGCAGGTTCTTGAACGGCTCGTTGGAGGTGACCAGCCCTTCGTCGCGCATCAGCTTGTGGAAGAAGCGTGCGTACAGCAGGTGCAGGATCGCGTGCTCGATACCGCCGATGTATTGATCGACCGGCAGCCAGTGGTTGGCCGCTTTGGGGTCGACCAGGCCCTGGTCGTAGTTGGGCGAGGCATAACGGGCGAAGTACCAGGACGACTCGACGAAGGTGTCCATGGTGTCGGTTTCGCGCTTGGCCGGCTGGCCGCATTTCGGGCAGCTGCATTCGTAGAATTCAGGCAGGCGCGCCAGCGGCGAGCCGGCGCCGTCCGGAACCACGTTCTCCGGCAGGATGACCGGCAGTTGGTCTTCCGGCACCGGTACGTCGCCACAGGCGTCGCAATGGATGATCGGGATCGGGCAGCCCCAGTAGCGCTGGCGGCTGATGCCCCAGTCGCGCAGGCGGAACTGGGTGCGGGATTGGCCCAGACCCTTGGTGATCAGGGCGGCTTCGATGGCATCGAAGGCGCCGGGGAAGTCCAGGCCGTCGAACGCGCCGGAGTTGATCAGCTGGCCGTGCTCGTTGTAGGCGGCCTGCCATTCGCTGCCCACTTGATCGCCGGCACTGGTGCGCACCACGGTCTTGATCGGCAGCTTGTACTTGGTGGCGAACTCGAAGTCGCGTTCGTCGTGGGCCGGTACGGCCATGACTGCGCCGTCGCCGTAGTGCATCAGCACGTAGTTGGCGACCCACACCGGGAGCTTCTCGCCGGTCAGCGGGTGCTCGACCAGCAGCGAAGTGGCCAGGCCCTTCTTCTCCTGGGTGGCGACGTCGGCTTCGGCAACGCTGCCGCTCTTGCACTCGTCGATGAACGCCTGCAGCTCAGGGTTGCCCTTGGCTGCGAGGGTCGCCAGCGGGTGCTCTGCGGCCACTGCCACATAGGTGGCGCCCATCAGGGTGTCGGGGCGGGTGGTGAAGACTTTCAGCGTGCCCGCTTCGCCGATGCTGGCCTGGTCGTAGGGGAACTGCACTTCCATGCCGCGCGACTTGCCGATCCAGTTGCGCTGCATGGTCTTGACCTGTTCAGGCCAGCCCGGCAGCTCGTCGAGGCTTTCCAGCAGCTCGTCGGCGTAGGCGGTGATCTTGAAGTAGTACATCGGGATTTCGCGCTTTTCGATCAGCGCGCCGGAACGCCAGCCACGGCCGTCGATGACCTGCTCGTTGGCCAGTACGGTCTGGTCAGCCGGGTCCCAGTTCACGGTGCCGTTCTTGCGGTAGATCACGCCCTTTTCGAACAGGCGGGTGAACAGCCACTGCTCCCAGCGGTAGTAGTCCGGCTTGCAGGTGGTGATCTCGCGGGTCCAGTCGATCGCCAGGCCCAGGCTCTTGAGCTGGGTCTTCATGTAATCGATGTTTTCGTAGGTCCACTTGGCCGGTGCCACGTTGTTCTTCATCGCGGCGTTTTCCGCCGGCATGCCGAAGGCGTCCCAGCCCATTGGCTGCAGGACGTTCTTGCCGAGCATGCGCTGGTAGCGCGCGATCACGTCGCCGATGGTGTAGTTGCGCACGTGCCCCATGTGTAGCTTGCCGCTTGGGTAAGGGAACATCGACAGGCAGTAGTAGGTGTCCTTGCCTGGCTGTTCACTGACGTCAAAAGAGTGATGCTCGTTCCAGTAAGACTGGGCGGCGGCTTCGATTTCGCGGGGCTGATAGAGTTCGTGCATGGCTACTTTGCGCTGAGAAATGGGAGACCTTATCCAGGCTGGTTCAAAACCGTTGTGCCCGGCAATCCGGTGTCAAGAGTGAACGCCGTAGCATACATGACCCCCGTCCATCGTGGGAAACCCTGATTGCACCGGATCGGCTGGCGTTCCGTTGGTCGCGGCAACGGGCTGGTTTTGGGAGTGCCGCTAAGCTGACGTGTGGGGGGAGATGAATCTTATCTTCAATGAGGTGAACGGATGGGAGAGTCGCAGCTGGAACCACTGAAGCCGGAGATTTACGAGCGGTTGCTCGATCGCCTGGGGCTTGCCCTGGATGTCGCCCGTACGGCCGCTCGATTGCGTGATGAAATGCCTGCCGAACTGGAACTGCGTGGCCTGAGCCGCGCCGAATTCGACGTGATCAGGGCCTATCTGGCGTCGTTGCCGGAGGGTGCGCCGGGTCGTGCCGAAGCGATGCAGCAAGCGCAGCCGCCGTCCAGGGCCAAGGTCGTCTGGCTCAAGCAGACGGCGCGTTCCACCCACACGGCAAAGCCCGGAAAGCTGCACTGCAAATAGATAGGCAGTTGCCGGGCACAATCAGGCGCAGGCGGAGTGCGTCACTGGCACCATGATTCCCATTGATCGGCGCCTGGCGGCATTGTTGCCAGGCGCCGTTTGTCTGTAGCCTTGGGCATCCATGGAGGTGCCTGATGCCATTTCGCTATTTCATCAAACAACTGATTCTGCCGCCCGGCGTGCTGCTGTTGCTGCTGCTGGCAGCGTGGTGGCTGCGCCGGTCCTGGCCGCGTACCTCGCTGTTGTGTTTCATCGCCGGCCTGGGCGGGCTGTGGCTGATGAGCCTGCCGGTGGTGGTGGAGTTCGCGGCGCGCCAGCTGGAGCGTGTGCCGCCGCTTGCGACGCAGCAGTGGCAGGCGCTGGCCGGCCAGGCCGACGTGATCGTGGTGCTGGGCGCCGGGCGCGAGCGCGGTGATCCGGCCTGGGGTGGCGCCGACCAGCCCACCGGCGTGGCACTGGAGCGTATGCGCTACGCGGCGCAACTGGCCAAGGCCAGCGGCCTGCCGCTGTTGACCAGCGGTGGGCTGCACTACGGTACGCCGCCGAGCGAGGCGCGATTGATGGCCGATTCGTTGCAGCGCGATTTCGATGTGCCGGTACGCTGGCTCGAAGAGCAGAGCCGTACCACCTGGGAGAACGCCCAGATGAGCGCCGCGCTGCTGTTGCCGCAGGGCGTGAAGCGTGTGGTGGTGGTCACCCAGGCCTGGCACATGCCGCGTTCGGTGTGGAGTTTCGAACAGGCGGGGTTCGACGTGGTGGCGGCGCCGGTTGGCTATCTGGGGCATGCCTATGCACGCCCGTTCGGCGGCTGGATGCCCGAGAGCCGCGCCATGTGGCAGAGCGGCCAACTGCTCAACGAAGCAGTCGGCCTGCTGGGTTATCGCCTGTTCTACTAGACCGTCTTGGCAATGCGGCTGGCCAGCAGGGCCCAGCCGAACAGGCCCAGGCACAGGAGGGTCAGCGGCCAGGAGCGCCAGTGCAGGTAGGGCGTGAGTTTCTGCATCGGCACCACTTCACCGTAGAGGATGCCGCGTTCGAACTGCGGAATCTGCGCGGTGATCTTGCCGAACGGGTCGATCAGGCCGGTGACACCGTTGTTGGTGGCGCGGATCATCCAGCGCCCGGCTTCCAGGGCGCGCATCTGCGCCATCTGCAGGTGCTGGATGGGGCCGATCGACTTGCCGAACCAGGTGTCGTTGCTGATGGTCAGCAGGATGTCGCTCTTGGCGGCAAGGCTGGCGGCCAGTTCCGGGTAGACCACTTCGTAGCAGATCATCGGCGCCAGGTGGTAGCCCTTGGCCTGCAGCATGGCCTGGTCTTCGGGGCCGCGGGCGAAGTCCGACATCGGCAGGTCGAAGAAGGCGATCAGGCCACGCAGCATGTCCTGCAGGGGCACGTACTCGCCAAAGGGCACCAGCTTCTGCTTGAGGTAGGTGCCGTCACCCTCGCCGACCACGGTGATGCCGTTGTAGTAGCGCCGCTGCTGGTGCACCACCTCACGTACCGGCACACCCGTGATCAGCGCCGAATGCCGGTCAGTGGCGAAGCTGCCCATCATGTCCAGGTAGCCCTGGGCCTGCTCCTTGAGCACCGGCACTGCGGTTTCGGGCCACACGATCAGGTCCACGGGCCGGGAACTGAAGCTCATGTCGCGGTACAGCGCCAGTTGCCGGTTGAGCTGCTCGGGGTCCCACTTCAGTTCCTGCTCGATGTTGCCCTGGATTGCCGCGACCTTCAGCGGCTCGCCCGAAGGCACGGTCCAGGCATGGCCCTTGAGTGCCAGGCCGATGATCCACGGGGCGAACAGCAGTAGCGCGCCGATGGCCATGAAGCCCTTGCGCTCGCGCAGGCGGTGCAGGTTGCACAGCAGGGCGGCGGTCAGGGCCAGGGTGAAGGACACCAGCCACATGCCGCCCAGCGGGGCCAGGCCCGCCAGCGGACCGTCCAGCTGACTGTAGCCGGCATAGAGCCACGGGAAACCGGTGAGAAACCAGCCGCGGAACGCCTCCTGGCCCACCCACAGGGCGGCAAAGCACAGCGCGTCGGCCAGCGGTGCTTCAGGGCGGCGCAGCCAGCGCGCCCACAGCCAGGCCGGCAGGGCGAAAAACCACGCGATGGCGGCGAAGAACAGCAGCATCAGGCCGCCGGCCAGCAGCGCCGAGGCGCCGCCGTAGTCGTGGATGCTGACGTAGATCCACCAGGTGCCAGCACCGAACAGGCCGAAGCCGTAGCACCAGCCGCGCCACAGCGCCTGGCGCGGGCTCAGCTCGCGCAGGCCCAGGTAGAACAGCGCCAGCGACAGCAGCGATAGCGACCAGATGTCGAATGGGGCCAGGCTCAGCGGGGTGAGGGCGCCGGCCGCCACGGCCAGCAGGTTACCGGGCCAGCCGGGGCGGGTGATCCAGCGCATGGTTGTCCTTAACGGGTGATGGGGGTCAGGCGCAGCAGGTGAATCCGGCGGCTGTCGGCATTGAGGATGCGAAAGCGGTACGGGCCGATCTCGGTGGTTTCGTTGCGCTTGGGCAGGTGGCCGAAGGCGCTCATGACCAGGCCGCCGACGGTGTCGAACTCGTCGTCGGAGAACTCGCTGTCGAAGAATGCATTGAAGTTCTCGATCGGCGTCAGGGCCTTGATCAGGAAGTCGCCGCTGGGCAGCGGCTTGATGTAGCTGTCTTCCTCGACGTCATGCTCGTCCTCGATGTCGCCGACGATCTGCTCCAGCACGTCCTCGATGGTCACCAGGCCCGCCACGCCGCCGTATTCGTCGATGACGATGGCCATGTGGTTGTGGTTGGCGCGAAACTCGCGCAGCAGCACGTTCAGGCGCTTGGACTCGGGCACGAAGGTGGCCGGGCGCAGCAGGTCCTTGATGTTGAAGCTGTCGCCGTTCTCCTTGAGGATCAATGGCAACAGGTCCTTGGCCAGCAATACGCCAAGCACGTCGTCGTGGCTCTCGCCGACCACCGGGTAGCGCGAATGCGCGGCGTCGATCACTGCCGGCAGGAACTCGCGCGGGGTCTGCGACGCCTTGATGCTGATCATCTGCGAGCGCGGCACCATGATGTCGCGCACCTGCAGGTCGGCGACCTGGATCGCACCTTCGACGATGGTCAGGGCCTCGCTGTCGAGCAGCTTGTTCTGGTGCGCTTCGCGCAGCAGCTCGAGGAGCTCCTGGCGGTTTTTCGGCTCATGGGCAAAAGCCTGGGTCAGTTTGCCCAGCCAGGACTTTTGCCCGTTGCTCGATCGATCTTCGCTCATGGCGGTTACTCGTGATCCTTGCAGATATCAGTGTGGGGTGCGTCGTGTTCGTCGTCGGCGTACGGGTCGGGGTGACCCAGTTCGGCAAGCAACGTTCGTTCCAGTGCTTCCATTTCCTCGGCCTCATCGTCGTCGATGTGGTCGTAGCCCAGCAGGTGCAGGCAACCGTGGATGACCAGGTGGGCCCAGTGGGCTTCGAGGGCCTTGCCCTGCTCGGCGGCCTCGCGCTCCACCACCGCCACGCAGATCACCAGGTCGCCCAGCAGCGGGATGTCGAGCAGGTCGTCGGGCACATCGGCCGGGAAGGACAGCACGTTGGTGGCGTAGTCCTTGTGCCGCCAGGTGTGGTTCAGCTCGCGACCTTCGGCTTCGTCGACCAGGCGGATGGTCAGTTCAGAATCGGCACTGCGCTGGCGCAGGGCCAGGGCGCACCATTGGCGGAACTGTTCTTCACTCGGGGCGCTTGCCTGGGTGGCCAGTTGCAGATCGAGCTCAAGCATCGTGCGGTTTGCCTTCGGTCGGGCCCGCCTGTGCATTCTCGAAGCGCTCGTAGGCTTCGACGATGCGCTGGACCAACGGGTGGCGCACGACGTCCTTGGGCTGGAAATGGGTGAAGCTGATGCCCGGCACGTCCTTGAGCACGCTGATGACGTGGGCCAGGCCCGACTTGGTGCCGCGCGGCAGGTCGACCTGGGTGATGTCACCGGTGATCACGGCAGTGGAACCGAAGCCGATACGGGTGAGGAACATCTTCATCTGCTCGACGGTGGTGTTCTGGCTCTCGTCGAGGATGATGAAGCTGTTGTTCAGGGTGCGGCCGCGCATGTAGGCCAGCGGGGCGATCTCGATCACCTGGCGTTCGATCAGTTTGGCCACGTGTTCGAAGCCGAGCATCTCGTACAGGGCGTCGTACAGCGGGCGCAGGTACGGGTCGATCTTCTGGGCCAGGTCGCCGGGCAGGAAGCCGAGCTTCTCGCCGGCCTCGACTGCCGGGCGTACCAGCAGGATGCGACGCACCTGTTCACGCTCCAGCGCGTCGACCGCGCAGGCCACGGCCAGGTAGGTCTTGCCGGTACCGGCAGGGCCGATACCGAAGTTGATGTCGTTGCCGAGGATTTCCTTCACGTAGCGCTGCTGATTGAGCCCGCGTGGGCGAATCATGCCCTTGCGCGTGCGCAGCGAAACGCTGACTTCGTTGACCGCCGGGTTCTCCAGCGCTTCAACGGCCGATTCCTGCAGGAACAGGTGGACCATTTCCGGGGACAGCTCGGTGGCCTTGGTCTCGCGATAGAGACGGCGCAGCAGCTGTTCGGCAGAGGAGGTCAGTTTGGGTTCGCCGATCAGTTCGAACTGATTGCCGCGGTTGCGGATCTCGATGGCCAGGCGCTGTTCGATCAGGCGCAGGTGCTCGTCGAACTGCCCGCACAGGTTGGCGAAGCGATGAGCCTCGAAGGGCTCGAGGATGAAGCGATGAGGTTCTATGGGTGCGTTCAAGGTCGTTTTTAGCCGCCCTACGGCAATTTGGATGAATTCAAGGATAACCCCACCCGCGCTACGGTGAAAGCGCTGAAACGATCAAGGGTCGCCGGGCCGCTCGTCGGGCCCGGCGCAGGCCCTTACTGCACCAGCGAACCGAACAGCGAATGTGGCCGTGCATCGTCGATGTGGATGTCGACGAACTGGCCGATCAGCGTGGGATTGTCGCAGCGGAAGTTGACGATACGGTTATTCTCCGTGCGCCCCTGCAACTGCCCCGGGTCGCGTCGCGAATAGTCGGTTACCAGGATGCGCTGCAGGGTGCCGACCATCTGTCGGCTGATCTCGAAGCCCTGGTGGTCCAGGCGGTGCTGCAGTGCAGCCAGGCGTTCCTTCTTCAGCGCCTCGGGGGTGTCGTCCGGCAGGTCGGAGGCCGGGGTGCCCGGACGCGGGCTGTAGATGAACGAGTAGGAGAAGTCGAAGCCGACCTCGGCCACCAGCTTCATGGTGTTCTCGAAGTCTTTCTCGGTTTCGCCGGGGAAGCCGATGATGAAGTCGGAACTGATGCAGATGCCCGGTACCGCCGCCTTGAGCTTGCGCAGCTTGGACTTGTACTCCAGCACCGTGTGCCCGCGCTTCATCGCCGCCAGCACGCGGTCCGAGCCCGACTGCACCGGCAGGTGCAGGTGCTTGACCAGCTCCGGCACCTCGGCGTGTGCCTGGATCAGGCTGTCGGAGAACTCCAGCGGGTGCGAGGTGGTGTAGCGGATGCGGTCGATGCCGTCGACGGCCGCCACCACCCGGATCAGCTCGGCGAGATCGGCCACGCGACCGTCGTGGGTCTGGCCCCGGTAGCCGTTGACGTTCTGGCCCAGCAGGGTGACTTCACGCACGCCGTTCTCGGCCAGGTGGATGATCTCGGCCAGCACGTCGTCGAACGGGCGGCTGACCTCTTCGCCGCGGGTATAGGGCACCACGCAGAAGGTGCAGTACTTGCTGCAGCCTTCCATCACCGACACGTAGGCGGTGGGGCCGTCGATACGCGGTTCGGGCAGGTGGTCGAACTTCTCGATCTCGGGGAACGACACGTCGACTTGCGGCAGGCGCGTGGTGCGCGCCGCGTCGATCATCTCGGGCAGGCGGTGCAGGGTCTGCGGGCCGAACACCACGTCGACATAGGGCGCGCGCTTGCGGATCGAATCACCTTCCTGGCTGGCCACGCAACCGCCCACGGCGATCACCATGTCGGGCTTGGCGTCCTTGAGCTCGCGCCAGCGGCCGAGCTGGGAGTAGACGCGGTCCTGGGCCCGTTCGCGGATCGAGCAGGTGTTGAGCAGGATGACGTCGGCGTCTTCGGCCCGCTCGGTCACCTCCAGCGCTTGATGTTCACCCAGCAGGTCGACCATGCGCGAGCTGTCATACTCGTTCATCTGGCAGCCATGGGTTTCGATATAGAGCTTCTTGGCCATGCGTGATCATCAGGTGATTCAAAGAACCGCGCATTATAGGGCGCGTGGTCGAGGGTTCCTAGCGCTGTCGTTCGGGCGGCTATGTTATAGTTTGCGGCTTATTTCCCCCTGTGACTGTTCCAGCCCCCAATGACCAAACGCGAAGCTCCCATCTACAAAGTCATCTTTCTCAACCAGGGCCAGGTGTTCGAGATGTACGCCAAACAGATCTACCAGAGTGACCTGTGGGGTTTTCTGGAGATCGAGGAATTCGTGTTCGGCGAGCGCACTCAGGTCGTGGTCGACCCGAGCGAGGAGAAGCTCAAGGCTCAGTTCGAGGGTGTGGTGCGCAGCTTCGTGCCCATGCATTCGATCGTGCGCATCGACGAGGTCGAGCGCCTGGGCACGCCGAAGGTCAGTGAAGCCCGTGGCGTCAGCAACGTGATGCCGTTCCCGATGCCGATGCCCGAGAAGTAACAGCTGCGTTACGGAAGGGGTGCGAAGGGGGTGCGACCGTCGACGGTCTGCAGCTCCAGCAGGTACTTGCGAAAGATCTGGCCGAGTACCTGGGTGGCCATCTCCAGTTCGTCGCGCTGCATTTTTGCCGACACTTCGTCGGCCATGTCCAGCGCGTCTTCAGCGCCGTTCACCGCGGCCATCTTCAGCACGATATAGGCCTGCACGTTGTTGGCGGCGACGCCTTCGCCGCGAAAGAACATGCTGCCCAGGCGATATTGCGCTTCGGCGTGGCCTTGCAGCGAGGCCTGCTCGAAATAGTTGAGTGCCTTGTTCAGGTCTTGCGGGGCGTTCTTGCCGTCGTAATAGAACTCGCCCAGCTCGTACTGCGCCTGTGCATCGCCGGACTGCGCGGCCTGCTGGCAGCTGGCCAGGGCCTGTTGCAGTTCGTCGGCAGGCGTATTGAGGGTGCAGCGGCCTGCTGCCGGGATCAGCAACGAGTTACCGCCTGCGGTGGCCAGCAGGGGCTGAAGTAGCAACAGGCAGCCCAGTGCGAGGGCGCGGCCGGCGCGGTTCATGGTGATCGACTTACCTCTGCAAAGCTGCGGCCAATGTGTCTGGTGGCACATTATGGGATAAGCAGCGCCCACCTTACAAAGTCTTTACTCGATTTTCTGCCGAGGGAGGAAGGCGGGGAGGCTTGCGGTGGCTGTTCTGGCGTCTTTGCCGGCCAGGCCGGCGAAGCGGTTTCACAGCTTGGCGAAGGCCCGCTCGGCGGCATCCAGGGTGATCTTCAGCTCGGTCTCGCCGTGGGCGATGGAGGTGAAGCCGGCTTCGAATGCGCTCGGCGCCAGGTACACGCCGCCTTCGAGCATCAGGTGGAAGAAGCGCTTGAAGCGCTCGGCATCGCTGGCCATCACGTCGTCGAAGGTGACGATGTCGTCGGCGCCGCTGAAGTACAGGCCGAACATGCCACCGGCCTGGGTGGTGACGAACGGCACGCTGGCTGCATCGGCGCGCTGCTGCAGGCCATCGAGCAGGCGGCTGGTGAAGGCGCTCAGCTCGTCATGGAAGCCCGGACGGCTGATCAGCTTGAGGGTGGTCAGGCCCGCGGCCATGGCCAGCGGGTTGCCCGACAGGGTGCCGGCCTGGTACACCGGGCCCAGCGGCGCGATCTGCTCCATGATGTGGCGCTTGCCGCCGAAGCAGCCCACCGGCATGCCGCCACCGACGATCTTGCCGAAGGTCGACAGATCCGGGGTCACCCCGTAGTGCGCCTGGGCGCCGCCCAGGGCCACGCGGAAACCGGTCATCACTTCGTCGAAGATCAGCACCACGCCGTGCTGGTCGCACAGGCTGCGCAGGCCTTCAAGGAAGCCCGGCGCCGGTGGCACGCAGTTCATGTTGCCGGCCACCGGCTCGACGATGATGCACGCCACGTCCTGGCCGACTTCACCGAGCATCTTCGCTACCGCGTCGATATCGTTGAACGGCAGGGTCAGGGTGTGCTTGGCGAACGCCGCCGGCACGCCGGCCGAGCTCGGCACACCCTGGGTCAGCAGGCCGGAGCCGGCCTTGACCAGCAGGCTGTCGGAGTGGCCGTGGTAGCAGCCTTCGAACTTGATGATGCTGTCGCGACCGGTGAAGCCACGGGCCAGGCGGATCGCGCTCATGGTCGCTTCGGTGCCGGAGCTGACCATGCGCACCATTTCCATCGACGGCACGATCGAGCAGACCAGATTGGCCATCTCGGTTTCCATCGCGGTCGGGGCGCCATAGGACAGGCCGTGGGCCAGTTGCTTGCGCACCGACTCCAGCACGTCCGGGTGGCTGTGGCCGAGGATCATCGGGCCCCACGAGCCGACGTAGTCGACATAGCGCTTGTCGTCTTCGTCAGTGACATAGGCGCCTTCGGCGTGCTTGAAGAACAGCGGCGTGCCGCCCACGCTCTTGAACGCACGCACGGGCGAGTTCACGCCACCGGGGATGTGCTTCTGGGCATTGGCAAACAGGGTTTCGGAACGAGACATGTCGGGCTCTCTCAGGCAGATGCGAACAGGGCGTTGAAGGCGCGGGCGCGGCGAGTGACCTCGGCCGTGCTGTCGGCGCCGAACAGGCCGTGAATCACCGCCAGCAGGTCGGCGCCATGGGCGACCAGCGGTGCGGCGTTGTCCAGGGTGATGCCGCCGATCACGGCAATCGGCAATTTGATGCGGCCACGGGCGTCGTCCAGCAGTTGCACGTTGCAGGCCGGGGCGCCGGGTTTGGTGACCGAGTTGAAGAAGCGGCCGAAGGCGACATAGTCGGCGCCTTCGCGGGCCGCCTGCTCGGCCAGGTTGAGCTGGGCGTGACAGGTGGCGCCGATGATCGCGCTGCGCCCCAGCAGGGTGCGCGCCGGGGTCAGCGGGCCGTCGGTCTGGCCCAGGTGCACGCCGACGTCCAGGCGCGCGGCCAGCTCGGCATCGTCATTGATGATCAGGCGGGTGTTGTAGCGCTCGCACAGGGCCTTGAGCGCTTCGGCCTCGCCCAGGCGACGTGCGTGGTCCTGGCTCTTGTCGCGGTATTGCAGCAGGGTCACGCCACCTTCGAGGGCCGCTTCGACGTAGGCAAGAAAGCGGCCAGCCAACAGTTGGCTGTCGGTGATGGCATACAAACCACGTAACTTCATCGTGCAGGCCTCGGGGCGGTCGGTCAGGAACAGAAATCCAGGGGCAGGCGGCGTGGCACGTACTGGCCCTGGCCGAGTTTTTCGGCGTCACGCAGGGTGCGCCAGGTGTAGTCCAGCGCCGAGCGTACCGCGCTGTGCAACTGCTCGCCCAGGGCCAGGCGTCCGGCCAGGGCGCTGGCCAGGGTGCAGCCCGAGCCATGGTAGTCGCCCGGCAGGCGCTGGCAGGTCCAGGTGTGGTGCTCGCCGTCGCGGCTGTACAGGCGGTTGTGAATTTCGTGTTCGTCGCCGTGGCCGCCGGTGATCAGCAGGTGCTTGACGAATGGCAGCAGTTTTTCGGCGCATTCATCGGCACTGCCTTCGGGCAGTTCGGCCAGGATGCGGGCCTCGGGCAGGTTGGGCGTGGCAATGGTGGCCAGCGGCAGCAGGCGTTCGCGCATGGCGTAGCCGACCTCGTCCTTGCCCAGGCGACCACCGCCACCGGCGCGCAGCACCGGGTCGCACACCAGCGGCAGGTGCGGGTGGGCGCTGAGCAGTTCGACGATGGTGTCGACCATGGCCAGCGAGCCAAGCATGCCAAGCTTCACCGCCGCGACGGTCGAGTCGGTCAGCACGGCATTGGCCTGGGCCAGCACCCACTCGCGGTCGAGCACGCGGAAGTCACTGACATTGACGGTATTCTGCACGGTCAGGGCGGTGACGGCCGGGGCGGCGTGACAACCTTGAGCGATCAGGGCTTCGATATCTGCCTGCAAGCCGGCGCCGCCACTGGGGTCGTGGCCGGAGAGACAGAGGACAACGGGGCGGGAGCTGTAGGTATTCATGGTGCGCGAGCTTACCACCAAACGCTTTTGGCGGGTCTTCCAGGCAGGCGGTGTTTTTGATCGACAGGTCAGATTGCTTCTCTGATATAGGCTGAAAGCCGCGAGATAGAGCCTCTGAATTGAATTGAAACAACACCGCTGGAAGCGCCGGGAACCTATGCTAGAGTGCTCGCCAATCGATAACAGGTACTGTCGGATTTCGTCGCCTCAAACGGACAGGAGGCCAACGCGACGCGACTGCACATGCCACGCCGGGGCTGTATGCGTAATTTGCTGACTTTCTTGCTGTGCTGTTTGCCACTGTTGGCCAGCGCTGCCGATTTCGACGACACCACCCGGCAGTTGCCGCTGGGCCGCCTGATGCAGGTGTATGAAGACCCCGATGGCAGCGCCAGCATCGCCCAGGTGAGCTCGCCGGACTTCGCCAGCCGGTTCGAGCCGCACCAGGCCGACGTGCTCAACGCCGGCTATTCGACCTCGGTCTTCTGGATCAGGCTCGACCTGCGCTACACCGCCACGGCCCAGGCGGCGCCACGTCACTGGCTGCTGGAGCTGGCCTACCCGCCACTCGATTACCTGGAACTCTACCTGCCCGATGCCGCCGGGCACTACTACCTGGCGCAGCGCACCGGGGATGCCTTGCCCTACGCCAGCCGCCAGATCCGCCAGAACAACTACCTGTTCAATCTGCCGTTCGCCCCCGGCCAGGCGACCACTTTGTACCTGCGCCTGCACAGCGAGGGTTCGGTACAGGCGCCGCTGACGTTGTGGTCGAGCGATGCGTACCTGGAGGCGCAGCCCACGCGGCTGTATGTGCTGGGGCTGATCTACGGCGTGCTGCTGGGGATGCTGGTGTACAACCTGTTCATCTTCATCAGTGTGCGCGACAGGAGCTACCTCTACTACATCCTCTACATCGCCTCGTTCGGCCTGTACCAGGTCTCGGTCAATGGCGCCGGGGTGGCGTACTTCTGGCCGGACCACCCGTGGTGGGCCAACGCCGCCACCCCGTTGTTCATCGGCGCCGCGGGCCTGTTCGCTTGCCAGTTCGCGCGCAGTTTTCTGCAGATGGCCAGCCACAGCCGCGCCTTCGACCGCTTCCTGCAGGGGCTGATGGCCTGTTCGGTGCTGGTGATGGTGATGTCGCTGGCGCAGGACTACGGGATCGCCCTGCGCCTGGCTACCGCGCTGGCGCTGCTGTTCACGGTGAGCATCTTCGCCGCCGGGCTGTTTGCCTGGTGGCGCGGCATGCGCGTGGCACGCTACTTCATCATCGCCTGGTCGGCCTTTTTGCTCGGCGGGCTGGTCAACACCCTGATGGTGCTGGGCTACCTGCCCAATGTGTTCCTGACCATGTATGCCAGCCAGATCGGTTCGGCGCTGGAGGTGGGGCTGCTGTCGCTGGCCCTGGCCGACCGCATCAACAGCATGCGCGAAGAACAGGCGCGCACGCTGCGTGAGGCCGGGCTGACCCTGGAGCAGGCCAACCTGCAGCTGGCGCGCAGCAATCGCCTCAAGGACGAGTTCCTGGCCACCGTTACCCATGAGCTGCGCACCCCCATGAACGGTGTGATCGGCTCGCTGGAACTGATGCAGATGGCCACCAGCGAGCAGGAGCGTACCCCCTACCAGCACACCGCCAACGCTGCCGCGCAGAACATGATGCGCATGGTCGACGACATCCTGATTCTCACCGAGCTCAAGGCCGGTCGCCTGCAGGTGCAGACCGAGCTGTTCAGCGTGCATGGATTGCTTCACGAACTGCGCGTGCGCTTTCTGCCCAAGGCCCAGGAAAAGGGCCTGTTCTTCAACCTGGACCCGGGCATGGATCTGCCGGACGTGATCCACGGCGACCGGCGCAAGCTGGCCATGTGCCTGAGCTACCTGCTCGACAACGGGCTCAAGTTCACCCATCGCGGCGGCGTGCTGCTCAAGGTGCGGGCCACGCCCATGGGCGTCGATCAGGCGAGCCTGACCTTCAGTGTGCGCGACAGCGGTATCGGCTTTCACTGCCTGGACGAGGCAGCGCCCTACCAGCGTTTCTTCCAGGTCGATGGGTCGATGACCCGCGAGTACGGCGGCCTGGGCATTGGCCTGTCGATCTGTCGCAAGTTGGCGCTGTTGATCGACGCACAGCTGAGCCATCAGTCGAGCCCGGGCGAGGGCAGTTGCTTCGAACTGACCTTGACGGCCCGGGTGCCCAGCGGGTTTTCCGGGGCGCCCAGATCGGGGCAAATCGCGGCTGATTAGGCGTTTTTGTCACTTTGAGCCGGGGGCGGGGCGTGATTCACTGGGGTCACGTCCGGATCTGCCAGGAGCCCCCGATGAACCTGCACCAGTACGCCGAAACCCACGAAGTCACCAACCAGCCGCCCAGCCTCGACGGCGCCAATCTGTATCGCCTCGACCTGCCGCTGCAGCAATGGTCGCGCCATTACGGCGCAGGCTGGGCCGAGGCACGTATCGATGCCTACGGCGCGCTGGCCGGTGGGCCGCTGATGGCCGCAGGCTTTCTGGCCAACCAGAACAAGCCGCAGTTCAGCAGCCATGACCGTTATGGGCATCGGATCGATCTGGTGGAGTTTCACCCGGCCTACCATGAGCTGATGCGGACTGCCATCGAGCATGGCCTGCCCTCGCTGCCTTGGGCCGAGCCGCGTGCCGGCGCGCATGTGGCCCGTGCCTCGATGACCTACCTACACAGCCAGGCCGAAGCCGGTAGCGGCTGCCCGCTGACCATGACCTTTGCCGCGGTGCCGGCGCTCAGGCTGCAACCGGACCTGGCCGAGTACTGGGTACGCAAGGTGCTGGCCACCGCCTACGACCCGCGCAATGTCGGCGACCGGCACAAGGTGGGGGTTACGCTGGGCATGGCCATGACCGAGAAGCAGGGCGGTACCGATGTGCGTGCCAATACCACCCGGGCCTACCCGGTGGGCGCGCCGGGGCCGGGCCAGGCCTACGAGCTGGTGGGCCACAAGTGGTTCTGTTCGGCACCGATGTGCGACGCGTTCCTGACCCTGGCACAGACCGACAAGGGCCTGAGCTGCTTTTTGCTGCCGCGCCATCGCCCGGACGACACGCGCAACCAGTTCTATATCCAGCGCCTGAAGAACAAGCTGGGCAACTGTTCGAACGCGTCCAGCGAGGTGGAGTTTCGCGGCGCCCTGGCCTGGATGATCGGCGAGGAAGGCCGTGGCGTGCCGACCATCATCGAGATGGTGGCCATGACCCGTTTCGACTGCATGGTCGGCTCCAGCGCGCTGATGCGCCAGGCCCTGACCCAGGCCGCGCACCACTGCGCCCACCGCACGGTCGGGGGCCGGGTGCTGGCCGAGCAGCCATTGATGCAGAACGTGCTCGCCGACCTGGCCCTGGAAAGCGAGGCGGCGCTGGCCCTGAGCCTGCGCATGGGGCATGCGCTGGACCAGCCCGACGACCCGCACCAGGCGCGCTTTGCGCGGCTGATGACGGCGGTGGGCAAGTACTGGATCTGCAAGCGCGCGCCGGCCATGATCAACGAGGCCGCCGAATGCATGGGCGGCGCCGGTTACGTGGAAGAGAGCATCCTGCCCCGGCTGTACCGCGAGGCCCCGGTCAACTCGACCTGGGAAGGCTCGGGCAACGTGCAGTGCCTGGACGTGTTGCGTGCCCTGTCCAAGGAGCCCGGTGTACTGGACACGCTGTTTGCGGAGCTGGGCGATGGCCATGGCGACCCGCGTCTGGCCGCACACATCGGCAACCTCAAGGCGGCCTTCGCCGATACCGGCGACATCCAGTACCGCGCCCGCCAGCTCACCGAGGACATCGCCCTGGCGGTGCAGGCCAAGCTGTTGCTGGAGGCCGGCAATGCGGCGGTCAGTGACGCCTTCATCGGCAGCCGGCTGTCCGGCAGCGGCCGGGTCTACGGCACGTTGCCGCGCGGGGCGGACGTGGCGGCGCTGGTGCAGCGGGCCACACCGAACTGGCCGCTCTAACGTGCGTGCCTTTGCCGGCGGATATAGGCAAGATGGGCCCATGCATGTCAGACAGACAGGAAGTACATTGTGAGCCGTACCGATGAAACCTTCGTTGTCGTGGAAACCGCCGAGCAAGCCGTCGACCAGTTGGCCGCCTTGCACGAATCCGCCACCGCCGCACTGAGCCAGGCGCTCAAGCGCTACCTCAAGGACCGCACCGAGCCCAATGCGGCCGAGCGCGCACAGTTTCGTTACCCCGAACTGCGCCTGACCTACCAGTATCAGGGTGACGTACCGGTGATCACCCGGGCCTACGCCAAGGTTCAGTTGCCGGGCACCTACAGCATCACCGTGACCCAGCCGGCCGCGTTTCGCGGCTACCTGCTGGAGCAGCTCGGGCCCTTGATGCGCGACTTTACCGTGACGGTCGAAGTGGGGCTGAGCGAGCAGAACATTCCCTACCCCTATGTGGTCGAGCAGGGCGATGAACTGGCCGGCACCGGCATCACCGCTGCGGCGCTGGCGCGGGTGTTCCCCAGCACCGACCTGTCGGCGGCCACCGACGGCATCGCCGACGGGCTGTACGACTGGGCCAACGTCGACCCGCTGCCGCTGGCGCTGTTCGACGCGGCGCGGGTCGATTTCTCGCTGCGCCGGCTGGTGCATTACACCGGCAGCGACTGGCGGCATGTGCAGCCATGGATCCTGCTCACCAACTACCACCGCTATGTCGACCAGTTCATCACCCACGGCCTGGAGCAACTGCGCCAAGACCCGCGCTTCGTGCGCATGGTGCTGCCGGGCAACGTGGTGATCGAAAAGGCCATGGACAATGGCGAGGCACAGGCGCTGGTGGCCGGGGTGGTGTGGCACCGCTACCAGATGCCGGCGTATCACCTGATTGCTGCCGACGGCCATGGCATCACCCTGGTCAATATCGGCGTGGGCCCGTCCAACGCCAAGAACATCACCGACCATCTGGCGGTGCTGCGCCCGCACTGCTGGCTGATGATCGGCCACTGCGGCGGCCTGCGCCAATCCCAGACCATCGGCGACTACGTGCTGGCCCACGCCTACATGCGCCGCGACGGCATCCTGGACCGTGTGCTGCCGCCCAACATCCCGATCCCGGCCCTGGCCGAGGTGCAGTTGGCGTTGCAGGAAGCGGCGGCGCAGGTGACCGGCGAACGTGGCGACGAGCTGAAAAAGCGCCTGCGCACCGGCACCGTGCTGACCTACGACGACCGCAACTGGGAGCTGCGCTGGGCCCAGGAGCGCCCATTGATCAACCTGTCGCGGGCTGTGGCAGTGGACATGGAAAGCGGCACCATCGCCGCCCAGGGCTACCGCCTGCGCGTGCCCTACGGCACCTTGCTGTGCGTGTCCGACAAGCCGCTGCACAGCGAGATCAAGCTGCCGGGGGCGGCCAACGCCTTCTACAACCGGGCGGTCAGCCAGCACCTGAAGATAGGTATTGCGGCGCTCGACCTGCTACGCACCGAACTGAACTCGCTGCACTCGCGTAAACTGCGCAGTTTCGACGAGCCGCCGTTCCGCTGAGGCCCCATGCCGTTACCCCCCCGTTCCAAGCCGCGGCCTGCCGCGGCCAAACCCGCCGGCCCGCGTCGCCAGGCCAAGGCGCCGCCGGCCGCGCCGCGCCTGCTCCTGTTCAACAAGCCCTTCGACGTGCTGACCCAGTTCAGCGACGGCGAGGGCCGCGCCACCCTCAAGGACTTCATCGATGTACCGGGCGTATACCCGGCCGGGCGCCTGGATCGCGACAGCGAAGGGTTGTTGCTGCTGACCAATGACGGCCAGTTGCAGGCGCGCATTGCCGACCCCAGGCACAAGTTGCCCAAGACGTACTGGGTACAGGTGGAGGGCGAGCCGACCGAGGAGCAGCTGCAGCGCTTGCGCGAGGGTGTGCAACTGAATGACGGCATGACCTTGCCGGCCCAGGCGCGTCATCTGGAAGAGCCGCAACTGTGGCCGCGCAACCCGCCGGTACGCTTTCGCAAGAGCGTGCCGACCGCCTGGCTGGAGTTGGTGATCAAGGAAGGGCGCAACCGCCAGGTGCGACGCATGACCGCGGCGGTAGGCTTGCCGACCCTGCGCCTGGTGCGCGTGCGGATCGGCGACTGGAGCCTGGATGGGCTGGACCAGGGCTGCTGGCGCGAGGTGCCGGCGCGGCGCTAGACGCCTTCGATGAAGCCGATGACCACGCTCTTGATGACGAAGGCGAGAATGCCCAGGCCCAGCACGAAAAACAGGATGAAGGTGCCGAACTTGCCAGCCTTGGATTTTTTCGCCAGGTCCCAGACGATGAAACCCATGAAACCAATCAGAATGGTGACCAGGATGGTCATCATCCATTCTTCGAACAACGCAGGATCCATCGATCTTCTCCGCCAGGTTGAAGCGCGCGATTATACGCCCGGCCCGCAGCGCTGACTAACGCAGGTGCGTAAGGGGCAGCTCGGTGCTGGCCAGCACCTGGTTGAGCACGAAGCTCGAACGCACGCTGGTGACGCCTTCGATGCGGGTCAGGTGGCCGAGCAGCAGCTTCTGGTAGTGGTCCATGTCTGGCACCACTACCTTGAGCTGGTAGTCGGCATCCATGCCCGTGACCAGGCTGCACTCCAGCACCTGGGGCAGGCTGCGGATGGCGGCCTCGAAGGTTTCGAAGCGCTCGGGGGTGTGTCGGTCCATGCCGATCAGCACGTAGGCGGTGAGGCTCAGGCCCAGCTTCTTGCGGTCGAGCAGGGCGACCTGGCGCGAGATGTAGCCATCGTCCTCCAGTTGCTTTACCCGCCGCGAGCAGGGCGAGGGCGACAGGCCGATCCGTTCGGCCAGTTCCTGGTTGGAGATGCGCGCATCGCGCTGCAGTTCGGCAAGAATGCTCAGGTCGTATCGGTCGAGCTTGCTCATGAATGAAGCCTTTTCTGTTTCGATTGCTGCGGATTATCAATCCTTAGTTAAAAATTGCGCAAGTAATGTTTTGTTGAGCAATTTTAGCAATCCTCTGTCGCAGCGCTTGCCTATGATGGTCAACAGAATCACTGCCCGGACACATGTCCACAGCGGCGGCCCCAATCAGGGGCGCTGCGGCCAGCAACCCCACCGGGTTGTGCTCGGCCCCCGGGCTGCACACTGTTCACAAGACAGCGTGAGGTGAGCCGGCGTCACAAGCGCCGAGCACGGACGAAAATCTCGAAGGGTGGCCTCAGGGTCACCCTTTTTTAATGTCCGCAATTTCATCCGGCGCCTGCTGGCGCGTGGCAGGCGGCCTGATAGAGTAGGCCATGAATGCCAGCGGGAGAGAAACAGCATGAAGTCGCGCATCTGGCAGTTGGCAGGTGTTGGTCTGCTTTGCCTGAGCCTGGGCGTACAGGCCCAGGACGAGCGTCGCGGACCACAGCAGGACCCCAATGGCGGCGAGCGCCCGCCTGCGTCCTCGCCGCTCAACGCGCGCCCGGACGAGGTCCGCCAGACCCAGCCGCCACGCCAGGGGTACTATCAGGACGTGCCGCGGCGCAATGACGCCAATCAGCACTGGCAGGCCGGCGGGCCGGGGCAGCGTCCTGGCGAAGGGCACGGCAATGGCTGGGGCCCCGGGCCTCAGTATCGGCCGGGGCACACCATAGACCGCTTTCCGGAACCGTACCGGCGCGTGCCGTATCGTGGCAGTGACTACTACTATTCCGGTGGCTACTGGTATCGCCCGCAGGGGCCGCATTACGTGGTGGTGGCGCCGCCTTACGGGGTACGGGTGAACTACCTGCCCGACTATGCGCGGCAGGTGTGGGTGGGCAGTGCGCTGTTCTTTCTGGCTGCAGGCACCTATTACCAGTACCTGGACGACAGCCGCGACTATGTGGTGGTAAGCCCGCCGATGGCTGCGGCGCCGGCGCAACCGGGCAATGGCTATGACGTGATTGCCTACCCGGCCAACGGGCAGTCGCCACAGCAGGTCGATCAGGACCGCTACCAGTGTTACCGCTGGGCTGTGCAGCAGACCGGGTTCGACCCGGCATCGGCGACCTACGCGCCTGCGGCGCAGGTGGCGGACACCTATCGGCGGGCGCTGGGGGCGTGTTTGAGCGGGCGCGGTTACAGCGTCAACTGAAGCGCAAAAGCTTCGCCGGCAAGGCCGGCTCCTACACATACAGCGTGAATCCTGTAGGCGCCGGCCTTGCCGGCGAAGGGGGCTGCTGTGTCACTCCACCGGGTCGGCATGCACCAGCACTTCGGCCTTGGGGTACTCCCGGCGGATCGCCGCCGCTGCCGCATCGCACAGCACGTGGGCCTCGGTCAGCGTCAAGGTGCCCGGCAGCTCCAGGTCCACCTGAACGAACCAGTGGTTGCCCGACACCCGGGTGCGCAGGTCATGCGCGCCCTGCACGCCAGGCACCGCGCACACCAGTGTCATCATCTGCTCGCTCACCTCGCCGGGCAGCTCCTTGTCCATCAGGATCGCCGAGCTTTCACGGGCGATCTGCAAGGCACTCCATAGAATGTACAGCGCGATGCCCAGGCCAAAGTACGCATCCACCTGTGGCCAGCCGAACCGCGCCAGCACCAGCGCGACCAGGATGCTGGCATTGAGCAGCAGGTCGGAGCGGTAGTGCAGCGAGTCGGCGCGCACGGCGGTCGAGCCGGTGAGGCGCACCACCCTGGCCTGCACCATCAGCAAGGCGACGGTCAGCCCCAGCGACAGCAGCATCACGACAATGCCCACCGTGGCATCACCCAGCGGCGTGGGATTTTTCAGGCGTTCGACCGCCTGTACGCCGATCAGTACCGCACTCCCCCCGATGAACAGTGCCTGGGCCATGCCGGCCAGTGCCTCGGCCTTGCCGTGCCCGTAGCGATGATCGTCATCGGCCGGGCGCAGGGCATAGCGCACCGCCAGCAGGTTGAGGAACGAGGCCACGCCGTCGAGCATCGAGTCGGTCAGGCCGGCCAGCAGGCTGACCGAGCCGCTGAGCCACCAGGCCACCGCCTTGCTCACGATCAGGATGCTGGCGACCCCGAGCGAGGCATTGGTCGCCAGGCGCAGCAGGCGGGCGTGTTCGGCGCTGGTGTTCATCGGTCGTCCTTGTGCGGGCGGTCAGGCGGCGGGCTTGAGGCCGTACATCGCCAGTTGTTCAACGCTGCCCTTGTGCTGGATCAGGCGCGGGTCGTTCAGCGGCAGGCGCTGGCCCAGCTCGCTCTCCAGGATGGCCTGCAGGCGCACCTTGTCGACCTTGCCATCGGCAGCGATGGCCTTGTTCAGCGTGTGCGGGTCGACCTGGGCGGTCTTGCCGCCGGGCAGGTAGATGGCACCGGTGGCAAAGTCGACGCCGAAGGCGATCAGCCCGGGGATCACGTAGAACAGGATACCGATGGCATCCAGCGCCACGATCACCGGGTCGACCTTGCCTTCGATCTGGCCGCGACGGTCGGGGAAGAACAGGGTGCCGCAAGCCGTCAGCTGGGTCAGCAGGGCAGCAACCACGGCACCGCCGATAAGGCGTGAAGGAATACGCATGTGAATCTCCGCAAAGTAGGCCGCACCGCTACCGGCGAAATGCCGGAGGGTGCAGCTAAGACCATGATAAGGCAGGCTCGGTTCGCCGTTATACTCGGCCGATTGTTCGAGGGCTACCATGAATTCATTACCGATCGATGCCGTGCTGCCGGCCTTGCGCACCGCTTTACAGCAGCGCCACGAAGCCGTGCTCGAGGCACCGCCGGGCGCCGGCAAGACCACCCGCGTGCCACTGGCCCTGCTCGATGAGCCGTGGCTGGCCGGCCAGCGCATCCTGATGCTCGAACCGCGCCGGCTGGCTGCCCGCGCGGCAGCCGAACGGCTGGCCAGCGAACTGGGCGAGGCGGTGGGCGAAACCGTCGGTTACCGCATTCGCCTGGACAGCAAGGTCGGCCCGCGTACCCGCATCGAAGTGGTCACCGAAGGCATCCTCACCCGGCGCCTGCAGGACGACCCGGCGCTGGACGGGGTGGGCCTGTTGATCTTCGACGAATTTCACGAGCGCAGCCTGGATGCCGACCTGGCCCTGGCCCTGAGCCTCAACGGCCGCGAGCTGCTGCGTGATGAGCCGCCGCTGAAGATCCTGCTGATGTCCGCCACGCTGGAAGGGCAGCGCCTGTCCGCGTTGCTCGACGACGCCCCGGTAATCAGCAGCGAGGGGCGCATGTACCCGGTGCAGATGCGCTGGGGGCGGCCGTTCCAGCCCGGCGAGTTCGTCGAGCCGCGGGTGGTCGACACGGTGTTGCAGGCGCTGGCCGACGAGCCGGGCAGCCTGCTGGTGTTCCTGCCTGGCCAGGCCGAGATCCGCCGTGTGCACCAGGCCTTGCAGGAGGCCCTGGGTGAGCGACGCGAGATCCTGCTGTGCCCGCTGCACGGTGAACTCGATCTCGCGGCCCAGCGCGCCGCCATCGAGGCGCCGGCCGCGGGCCTGCGCAAGGTGGTGCTGGCGACCAACATCGCCGAAACCAGCCTGACCATCGACGGCGTGCGGGTGGTGATCGACGCCGGGCTGGCGCGGGTGCCGCGTTTTGACCCCGGCAGCGGCATGACCCGCCTCGATACCCAGCGCATCTCGCGCGCCAGCGCCACCCAGCGGGCCGGGCGCGCCGGACGCCTGGAACCGGGCGTGTGCTATCGGCTGTGGTCCGAGGCCCAGCATGACCAACTGGCTGCCTACGGCAGCGCCGAGATCCTGCAGGCCGACCTTGCCGGGCTGGCCCTGCAATTGACCCGCTGGGGCGTGGCCCCGGCGCAGCTGTGCTGGCTCGACCTGCCACCGGCGGCGGCCTATGCCCAGGCCCAGGGCCTGCTGGTGCGCCTGGGGGCGCTCAGGCCGGGGCAGTTGCTGGCGCTGACCGAGCATGGTCAGGCCATGGCCGAGTTGCCGGCACATCCGCGCATCGCACACCTGCTTTTGCGCGGCCAGGACCTTGGCCTGGCACAGATGGCCTGCGATGTGGCGGCACTGCTGGGCGAGCGCGACATTCTGCGCGGGGCGGGTGCCGACCTGCACAGCCGACTGGCCCTGCTCAGTGGCGAAACCCGTGCAGCCCGAGGAGGGCAGGGCGGGGTGCAGCGGGCGCGACAACTGTCCCGTCAGTACCGCAGCTACCTGCGCGGCAAGGCCGGCGCGGCCGTGGCCGACCCCGAACATTCCCGCTGGCTCGGTGCCCTGCTGGCGCTGGCCTATCCCGACCGGGTCGCTCAGCAGCGCCGTGCCGGCGGCGCCGAGTACCGGTTGGCCAACGGGCGTGCGGCGCTGTTCGGTGAGGCCGACGCGCTGATGAAGCAACCCTGGCTGGTGATCGCCGACCTCGGCAGCCGCCAGGGGCAGCGCGAAGAGCGCATCTACCTGGCGGCCGAATTTGACCCGGCGCTGTTCGACGACGTGCTCGCCGAGCAGGTGCGCCACGTGGATCAACTGGATTGGGACGAGCGTGAGAACGTGCTGCGTGCCGAGCGCCAGCGCAAGGTCGGCGAACTGGTGCTCAGCCGCGAGCCGCTGACCGGGCTGGGCGAGGATGCGCGTGCGCGGGCGCTGCTTGACCTGGTGCGGCGCAAGGGCCTGGAGCTGCTGCCCTGGACCCCGGAGCTGCGCCAGTGGCAGGCGCGGGTGGCACTGTTGCGCGGGCTGGATGTTGCGGCGGCAGGCCAGAGCGAATGGCCGGACCTGAGCGACGCGGCCTTGCTGTCCAGCCTTGAGCACTGGCTGCAACCCTTCCTGGGCAAGGTCACCCGGCTCAGTCATTTTGCCCAGCTCGACCTGTCGTCCATCCTGCGCAACCTGCTGCCCTGGCCGCTGCCGCAGCGCCTGGACGAATGGGCGCCGGTGCACATCGGCGTGCCCTCGGGTTCCAACATCCGCCTGGACTACAGCGAGACGCCGCCGATTCTGGCGGTGCGCTTGCAGGAACTGTTCGGCCTGGCCGAAACCCCGCGCATCGCCCAGGGCCGCCAGCAGGTGTTGCTGCACCTGCTGTCACCGGCACGGCGCCCGGTGCAGGTTACCCAGGACCTGGCCAATTTCTGGCACAGCACCTACGCCGAAGTGAAGAAGGACCTCAAGGGCCGCTACCCCAAGCACTACTGGCCGGACGACCCGCTGGTGGCCGAAGCCACCGCGCGGGCCAAACCGCGCAAGTAGCCGCTAGGGCGGCGTCGGCAACAGCAGGCGCGCGCTCAGCGGCAGGTGATCGGAAATCTGCAGGGTGTCCTGCTGCAGCACCCCGGCGCTCAGGCGCTGCAGCTTGTGGCTGTGGAACAGGTAGTCCAGGGTGCGGTCCGGGCCGTTCAGGCGCGGGTCGTTGGGGTAGTGGGTCAGCCAGGCGCTGCGCTCGGCACCACCGGCTTCGGCGTTGCTGGGGATCATCGGATACTTGTCCCACAGCAAGTGCAGGTCGCTGTCGGCGCCATAGTGCTGGCGCTGCTCGGGGGTGAGCCGGCGGTACTGGCCCAGCGGCAGCAGGTTGAAGTCGCCACCGATAAGCCACGGCGTGCCCTGGCTTTCCAGCTTGTCGAGCAGCGCGCCGAGCTGGCGCACCTGCTGGCGCTGGATATCGCTGCCGGGAACGAAGGGCGCCAGGTGCGTGTTGAGCACCGCCAGCGAGCCGCCATCACGCAGCGGCAGGTAGCTGGCCAGCACCGCCTGTTGCGGCTGCAGCAGGCGGCTCAGGGCGTTGTCGGGGGCCGAGGGCAGGGCCAGGCGTTCGGCCTGCTGGATGGGGTAGCGGCTCAGGGTCGCCAGGCCGCGGCCGACGCTGCCGAACACATGCCGGTCGGGCACGAAGTCCGCCTTCCAGTCGTAGGCCTGCACCGCACAGGGGTAGAGGTCGGCCAGGCGCTCGCGCAGCAGGGCCAGCTGGTCCTGGTAGGCGCTGGCCTTGGCGTTGGTGTCCAGTTCCTGCAACAGCACGATGTCGGGGTTGTCGGCGCGGATCACCCGCGCCACCTCGTCGAGGTTGAACGCCAGGTCCTGTTCGGTAGGGAGGGTGTCACTGCCCCGGCCTTCGTCATACCAGAACACGTAGCCCTTGCCGGCCAGGTACTGGATGTTCCAGCTCATGACCTTGAGCATCTGGCCCGGCACCAGCGGCGTGGCCGTGCCACGGCAGGCCACCGGCAGGGCCTCGCGCGGCTCGGGTTGCCAGCTCAGGTGACTGGCCAGCAGCCACAGCAGGGCAAGTATCAGCAGCAGGGTCAGCAGGGCATTGCGCAGTAGTCGGATCATCGGCTCGGCTTGGCGTCGCAGGTGAACCCGCAGCATACCCGAGCCGTTCGTCGCCTGCTTGGTTCAGCTCGGGTCGCGGGCCAGCGGCGGCTCGGTGACCAGCATGAACATGCGAAAGCTCACCAGGGTGCTGAACAGGGTGAGGAAGCCGTTGAAGCTGCCCACCAGCAGTTCCAGCCACAGCTCGGGCTCTTCGCCGATCAGGCTGCGGGTCAGCGCATCGATCAGCCATAACGGGATCATGGCCACGATCATGCACACCAGGATCTGCCAGAAGTGGCCCTTGCACAGCTCGAAGCTCTGACGCATGGCCGGCAGCGGTTGCAGGCCGCGCAGCACAAGCAGGTACTCGGCGAACACCAGGTTGACCATCACCCAGATGCCCGGAAGGATGAACAGCGCGCAGCCGGCCACGATCAGCAGCAGGCAGACGATCATCAGCAGCGCGAACGAGGGCCACAGGCGCAGCGACATGGCCAGCAGGTCGCGCTTGCGCGGCTCTTCACCCTGGCTGCGGGCGTCCAGGTAGAGGATCAGTGCGCCGCTGTAGAGCGGGTAGAACACCAGGCCCAGCAGCATGCCGTAGGCCAGGGTACGGGTCTGGCTACCGAACTGTGCATAGATCGCCTGGGCCAGCAGCGTTTCGATGACGATCAGCGGCAGGCACAGCTTGGCGATGCTCAGCAGGTGGCGGCGGAAGAAATACAAGGAGTCTTGCAGAACGCTAAGCGGATTCATCAGTCGATATCGCAGTGACAGAGCAGGCCGCTACTTTAGCCCAGCGGTCGAACCTGAACAAAGTTTCATGCCGCGGGCCGATTGAATCGCCCATGCTGGAACCCCATCTAGTGCTCACCTGTAATCCCCCGGCTATCCAGTGAGGTCGCCCCATGAACCACGAAGAACAAACCTTGATCGACGGCCTGTTCGGCCGCCTCAAGCAAGCCGAGAGCGAAGGCGCACCGCGTGATGCCCAGGCCCAGGCGCGCATTGCCGAGCACCTGCAGCAACAGCCGTCGGCCCCTTACTACATGGCCCAGGCGATTCTGGTGCAGGAGGCCGCGCTCAAGCGCCTCGATGAACAGAACAGGCAATTGCAGGCCGATCTGAACCAGGCCCGCGCACAGGTGGCGGCCACTGCGCCGAGCAGCGGCGGCTTCCTGTCGAGCATCTTCGGCGGGGGGGCACGGCAACCCGAGCCGCAGCCGCAGCGCGCGGCCCAGCCGGCCCCGGCACCTGCCACCAGTGGTGGCGGCTGGCGTGAACCGGCCAGCGGCTTTGGCGGGCCCGGCGTGGCCCCTCAGCAGCAGGGTTTCAACGCCGCGCCCCAGGCCGCACCGGCCCGCGGCGGCGCCAGCAGCTTTCTGGGCGGTGCACTGCAGACCGCCGCCGGCGTGGCAGGCGGGGTGATGCTGGCGCAGGGCATCAGCAGCCTGTTCGGCCATCATTCGTCGCAGCCCCAGGAAGTCACCGAGATCATCAACGAAGCCCCGGCACCGGCCAGCGACAGCGGCTGGGGCGGCAACGACGAGCAGCGCCTGACCGCCGACAACGGTGGCTACGGCAATGATCAGGGCGGCTTCATGGACACCGACTACGGTGACGATGGCGGCGGCTTTTTTTCGGACGACGATTCCTTCGTCTGAGCCGCGCACATACCCGTACTGCCGTCAGGCTGGCATACTGGGCGCCGAAACGGCCCCGGTATGCGGGGCCGGCCCCTGGCGTGACGAGGAAGTGCGGTGAAGAAGATTGCGGTGTTCGCCGATGTCCAGAACCTCTACTACACCGTGCGCCAGGCCTATGGTTGTCATTTCAACTACGCCGCCTTCTGGGCGCACGTCAGCCAGGACGGCGAGATCGTCGAGGCGGTGGCCTATGCCATCGACCGCGGCGACAGCAAGCAGCAGCAGTTTCAGCAGATCCTGCGCAACCTCGGTTTCACGGTCAAACTCAAACCCTATATCCAGCGCAGCGACGGCTCGGCCAAGGGCGACTGGGACGTGGGCATCACCCTGGACGTGATCGACGCCGCCTCGCGGGTCGACGAAGTGGTGCTGGCCTCCGGCGATGGCGATTTCGACCTGCTGCTGGAACGGGTGATCAACCGTCATGGCGCCGAAGCGGTGGCCTATGGCGTACCGGGGCTCACCGCCAACTCGCTGATTCGCGCCGCCACCCGCTATGTGCCCATCGAAGGCGCACTCCTGCTCAAGCACTGAGAGCTACCCGAGGTTTTTGTGGAACGTATTGCGGTCATCGACTTTGAAACCACCGGCATCTCGCCGGGTGCCTACTGCCGCGCCACCGAAGTGGCGGTGGTGATGCTCGAACGCGGGCGCATCGTCGATCGCTACCAGAGCCTGATGAATGCCGGCGTGCCGGTACCGGCCTTTGTCGCCGGGCTGACCGGCATCACTACCGCCATGCTGCGCAGTGCGCCGGCCAATGCGCAGGTGATGAACGAGGTGGCCGAGTTCGTCGGCAGCACGCCCTTGCTGGCGCACAACGCCTCGTTCGACCAGAAGTTCTGGGACTACGAACTGAGCCTGATCGGACGCTCGCGGGTGCAGTCGTTCGCCTGTTCGATGCTGCTCTCGCGGCGCCTGCTGCCGGCTGCGCCGAACCACAAGCTCGGCACCCTGACGCGCTGGGCCGGGCTGCCCGACACCGGCACCGCTCACCGGGCCATGGCCGATGCCGAGATGGCCGCCAACCTGGCCCAGCACCTGGCCGGCGAACTGCGCCAGCGCCACGGTATCAGCGAGGTGTCGCACCCGCTGTTCTGCAGCCTGCAGAAGGTCCCGGCAGCCAAGGTTGCCGAAACCCTCAAGCGCTACCGCTAGGCTTTCTTGCCGTTGCTGTCGAGCTGGCCGAGCGGCACCCGTCGCTCTACCGCGCTGGACAGGATGATCGAGGTCTTGCTGAACCCGAACTGCGCCACGTGGTTGATCAGCTCTTCGAGTTCCGGCATCGAGCCGACCGCCGCCTGCATGATCACGCACGGATCGCCGGTGACCCGGTGGCACTCGGTGATCTGCGGGATACGCGCCAGGTCCTCATAGGTCTGCTGGTTGCCGTGGCTGGCCAGGCGCAGCTCGATCACGCACTGGATCGGCAAGCCGATCCGGCTCATGTCGACCTTGGCCTGGTAGCCGGTGATGACCCCGCTGGCCTCGAGCTTGGCCACCCGCTCGGCCACCGCCGGGGCCGACAGGTTGACCTTGCGCGCCAGTTCGGCGAAGGAGGCGCGGCCGTTGTCGAGCAAGGCGGCGAGGAGCATGCGATCGTACTTGTCCATGGGGCGTGGGTACCAGGTGTTGAAACGATGGCGAATCGGGCAAACATCCGTTTTTTCGAAAGTCTGGTGGCCGTATAAACAGGGTTTGTAACTTAAAAATACCCGTTTGGCTTTCTAAACTACAGCTCCCAAACCCTGATTTCGAGCCTCCCATGCCTGCCTCCCGTCGCTTTCCGCTGGTGCTGATCGGTGCCTTCCTGGCCTTGTACCTGGTGTGGGGGTCGACCTATCTGGTGATCCGCATCGGTATCGAGTCGTGGCCACCGCTGCTGATGGCCGGGGTGCGCTTTCTGATTGCCGGCAGCCTGCTGTATGGCTTTCTGCGCTGGCGCGGGGTGCCGGCGCCCAGCTGGGCGCAATGGAAGGCCGCCGGGGCCATCGGCATATTGCTGCTCAGTTGCGGCAACGGCGGCGTGACCCTGGCCGAACATGCGGGCGTGGCGTCCGGGGTCGCAGCCCTGGCGGTGGCGACCGTGCCGCTGTTCACCCTGGTGTTCGGGCGATTTTTCGGGCACCGCAACACGCGTCTGGAATGGGCCGGTATCGGCCTTGGCCTGGCCGGCATCGGCCTGCTCGACCTGGGCTCCAACCTGCAGGCCAGCCCGCTGGGCGCGGCGCTGATCCTGTTTGCTGCAGCGTCCTGGGCCTTCGGTTCGGTGTGGAGCAAGAGCCTGCCGCTGCCGGCCGGGCCGATGGCCAGTGCCGCCGAAATGCTGGTGGGCGGCGCGGCGCTGCTGCTGGGCAGCGCGCTCAGCGGTGAACGCATGACCCAGATGCCGACCGCTGCCGGCTGGGGGGCGTTGCTCTACCTGGTGTTCTTCGGTTCGATCCTGGCCTTCAGTGCCTACATGTACCTGCTCAAGCATGTGCGCCCGGCGGCGGCCACCAGCTATGCCTACGTCAACCCGGCGGTGGCGGTGCTGCTGGGCATCCTGTTCGCTGGCGAGCAGATCGGCGTGGAGGAGTGCGTGGCGATGGCGGTGATCATCGGCGCGGTGGTGTTGATCGGCGTTCCGCAATGGCGCAAGGTGCCGGCCAGCGTGGCCACCCCGGCTGACGCCTTGAGGGGTGAGTTGTCCAAGTGAAGCGTCGTATTGCCATGGCAGGCTTGTTGGTTGGGATGCTGTCCGGTTGTGATGAACAGGAAGTCGGCCTGGAGTTTCAGGTATCGGTTATCGACAATTACGCCCACGGCCATGCAGACCGGTATTACGCCGAAGCGGTCCGTAACCTGCTGGCCGAACAGCAGATCGACCTGGCCCGAGTGGAAATGTGGGCCGATGACGAGACCCCTTGGGTGGTGAACCTGCGCATGCCAGGCGACGTATTGACCCCGGCGCGGCGTGAGGCTCTGCAGGCAACGGTCGACGCCGTGCTGGCTGCGCGCCAGGCAGTCACCGGCAACGTCACCCTGACCCTCGCGGATCAACCTGACCAGCCGATCGCGTTGCGGTTGGCCTTCCCCAACGATGTCGCGATCAAGAGCCATCCTACGCTCAGCGAAGCGATGCGCTCGCTGATCGAGAACACGGCGCGTGGCGAGGTCGATTGCCGGGTCCCGGTGAGGCTCAGGGCCAACCTGCCCTTCGAGGTGCTCGACTACAGTCAGGGCGTGATGACGCTGCGCACCCCGGACCAGAAGCTCAGGCGCACGCCGGTGCGCCTGGAGTTCGCTGATGGCGGGTTGCGTAGTCAGGTAGCGCGCGGCCAGGTAGCCGTCAGCTTCAGCCGCGAGAAGGACCGCGACCACATGATTTTCGAACTGGGGTCGCTGGGCATGCACAGCTGGACGCCGATGTCGGCGCGCGATTCGAGTCTGAACGAGATCTACGGCCTGTGCCGTTCGCGCGCCAGCCAGCTGGGCAGGCCGCTGTCGCTGTTTGTCGGCAATGGCCTGGATCGCCTGACGTACGTGTACCTGCCGCCTGTGGATTGAAGCTCGGTGAACCCGCGCGAACAGGGTAAACTTGCGCCATTGCTGAATTCCCCAGACGGTATTGCCATGACATTCGCCAAACTTGGCCTGATTGAACCCTTGCTGCGCGCGCTCGAGCACCTCAAGTACACCACCCCGACACCGGTGCAGGCGGCGGCCATCCCGGCCGTGCTGGCCGGCCGCGACCTGATGGCGGCGGCGCAGACCGGCACCGGCAAGACTGCCGGCTTCGCCCTGCCACTGCTGCAGCGCCTGGTGATGGAAGGCGAGAAGGTCGCCAGCAACTCGGTACGTGCGCTGGTGCTGGTGCCGACCCGCGAGCTGGCCGAACAGGTGCACGCCAATATCGTCGAGTACGCCGAACACCTGCCGCTGCGCACCTACGCGGTGTACGGCGGGGTGAGCATCAACCCGCAGATGATGAAACTGCGCAAGGGCATCGACCTGCTGGTGGCCACGCCCGGGCGCCTGCTCGACCTGTTCCGCCAGAACGCGGTCAAGTTCAACCAGTTGCAGGCGCTGGTGCTCGACGAGGCCGACCGCATGCTCGACCTGGGCTTTGCCGAAGAGCTGCGCTCGATCTACGCGGCGTTGCCGGTCAAGCGCCAGACGCTGCTGTTTTCCGCAACCTTCTCCGACGAGATCCGCCTGATGGCCGGGCAGATGCTCGATGACCCGCTCAGCGTCGAGGTCAGCCCGCGCAACGTGGCGGCCAGCAGCGTCAAGCAGTGGGTCGTGCCTGTGGACAAGAAGCGCAAGCCCGAGCTGTTCATGCACCTGCTGCGCAAGCAGCGCTGGAAGCAGGTGCTGGTGTTCGCCAAGACCCGCAACGGTGTGGATGCGCTGGTGGAGCGCCTGCAGGCGCAGGGCGTGAACGCCGACGGCATCCATGGCGATCGCCCGCAGGCCACGCGCCAGCGTGCGCTGGACAGCTTCAAGGCGCGCGAGATCCAGATCCTGGTGGCCACCGATGTGGCGGCGCGCGGGCTGGATATCGACGACTTGCCGCTGGTGGTCAACTTCGATTTGCCGATCGTGGCCGAGGACTACATTCACCGTATCGGGCGTACCGGGCGTGCGGGCAATACCGGCGAAGCCATTTCGCTGGTGTGTGCCGACGAGGTGAACATGCTGTCGGCCATCGAGATGCTCACGCGCAAGACCTTGCCGCGCCATGAAGAGCCGGATTTCGTGCCGGAGCACCGGGTGCCGGAAACCGACGCCAGCGGGCAGGTGGTGAAGAAGCCGAAGAAACCGAAGAAGCCCAAGCAGGGCAGCGGCAAGGGCAGCCTGGGGCGCTGGACCGACAGCGGGGATACCCCCGCAGCCGCGCCGCAGGTCAAGCCGGTGCGCAAGGTGCCGACGTTCAATACCGGGCCGCGCAAGCGCAAGCCTTGATTGGGCACGGGCTGCGCTGCAGCCCTTTCGCCGGCAAGGCCGGCTCCTACAAGGGCTGTGCGTACCCTATAGGCGCCGGCCTCACCGGCGCAGCCACTCCAGCACCCCCAACCCCGCCCTTCGCCCACTGGCAAAGCACGCCGTCAGCAGGTAGCCGCCGGTCGGTGCCTCCCAGTCGAGCATCTCGCCCGCACAGAACACCCCCGGCAACCGGGTCAGCATCAGGTGCCGATCCATCGCCTCGAACTTCACGCCGCCGGCGCTGCTGATCGCCTCGTCCAGCGGGCGCGGTCGTACCAGCGTGATCGGCAACGCCTTGAGCGCTGCCGCCAGGCGCGCCGGGTCGGCAAACACCTCGGGCCCGGTCAGCTCGCGCAGCAGCGCCGCCTTCACCCCGTCCAGGCCCAGCTGACCGTGCAGGTGCCTGGCCATCGAGCGCGAACCACGGGGTTTGCGCAGCGCCGCCTCGATCTTGTCCACAGGCCGGTTCGGCAGCAGGTCGAGCAGCACCGTCGCGCTACCTTCGCGGTTGATCGCTTCACGAATCTGCGCCGACCAGGCATACACCAGGCTGCCCTCGACGCCGCCCTCGGTCAGCACGAACTCGCCCAGGCGCGGCGCCTGGCCGGCCAGGCTCAGGGCGATGTTCTTCAGCGGTGCACCGGCGAACCTGCCCTTGAGCACGTCGCTCCAACCCGTTACCTCGAAGCCGCTGTTGGCTGCCTGCAGCGGCGAGATATCCACACCCCGCGCCTGCAGCCAGGGCAGCCAGGCAGCGTCCGAGCCCAGCCGCGCCCAGCTGCCGCCGCCCAGCGCCAGCACCACGGCATCGGCCTGCACACTCACCTCGCCCTGTGGACAAGTGATCCGCAGGGCGCCGTCGGCTTCCCAGCCGTGCCAGCGATGCCGGGTGTGGATAACCACCCCGGCATCGCGCAGGCGCTTGAGCCAGGCGCGCAGCAGCGGGGCGGCCTTCATGTCGCGCGGAAACACCCGGCCGGATGTCCCGACGAAAGTGTCGATGCCCAGGCCGTGTATCCATGCCCGCAGTGCGTCGGCATCGAAGCCGTCGAGCAGGCGCGCGATGTCGTGTTCGCGTTCTGCATAGCGCGAGATGAACGCGGGGTAGGCTTCGGAATGGGTGATGTTCATGCCGCCCACGCCCGCCAGCAGGAACTTGCGCCCCACCGAGGGCATGGCGTCGTACAGGTCTACCCGCACACCAGCCTGGCTGAGGACTTCGGCGGCCATCAGCCCGGCCGGCCCGCCTCCGATAACGGCAACGTGGGGGGCGGTGGTTGGGGGGGTATCGGTCATGGGCGGCTGCAGGCTGGGGATAAAAGAGCGGGCATTCTACCCGACACGGCCCCGCCCAGGCACTGTACAAAAAACGATCAGTACGGTGCAGGCCCCGTGCCACAAGGGCCGGATGGGCTTGCGCTCAGGTTATCCACAGGCAGCTCCACAGTCATTGTGGGTAATCGAGTACCCGTTGTGCGCTGTGGTGCAGGATGCCGTGGCGTCGGGCCAGGGCGTGGCGGTCCTTGCTGTAGCCGCCGCCGATCAGGCCAACCACCGGGATATCGCGCCCCAGGCAGTGGCGCAGCACGGCTTCGTCGCGGGCAGCGACGCCTGCGTCGGTCAGTTGCAGGTAGCCCAGCGCATCGTCCTTGTGCACGTCCACGCCGGCGTCGTACAGCACCAGGTCGGGCTGGTACAGCGGCAACAAGTAGTTCAGCGCGTCGTGCACCACCTTCAGGTAGTCGGCGTCGCCCATGCCGCGCGGCAACGGGATGTCCCAGTCGCTCTGGGCCTTGCGTGCCGGAAAGTTCTGTTCGCAGTGCAGCGACACGGTGATCGCGTCCGGGGTGTCGTGCAGGATGCGCGCGGTGCCATCGCCCTGGTGCACGTCGCAGTCGAAGATCAGCACCCGGTGCACGCGCCCGGCTTCGAGCAGGTAGCGGCTGATCACCGCCAGGTCGTTGAAGATGCAGAAGCCGGCCGGGTGATCGTAGTGGGCGTGGTGCGTGCCGCCGGCCAGGTGGCAGGCGATGCCATGCTGCAGGGCCTGTTCGGCGGCCAGCAGCGAGCCGCCGACCGCGCGCACGGTGCGCCGTGCCAGCGCTTCGCTCCAGGGCAGGCCCAGGCGACGCTGGTCTTCGCGGCTCAGGTCGCCATTCATGTAGCGCTCGATGTAGCCCCGCTCGTGGGCCAGGGCGAGGATGTCGCTGGGGCAGAGCTCGGGGCGCAGCAAGGCCGCATCGGTGGTCAGGCCGCTGTCGACCAGGTGGTCGCGCAACAGGCGGAACTTGTCCATCGGGAAGCGGTGCCCGGCAGGAAACTCCGGGCTGTAGTCGTCGTGGTAGATCAGGGGCAGGGGCATGGCAGCTTCTAACCGGGGCAGGCCTCGATCTTGCCAGTTGCTGTACAGCCAGCGCCAGCGATCTACACTGCGCGCAGGTTCTCGACAGGGGTGCACCCATGCTGGCTTCCTGGACGTTCTGGGCGATTCTGTCGGCGATATTCGCCGCCTTGACCGCCATATTTGCCAAGGTTGGCGTGACCGGCATCAATTCGGACTTCGCCACCCTGCTGCGCACGGTGGTGGTGCTGGTGAGCCTGGCGCTGATTCTGTTCGCCACCGGCCAGTACCAGTCACTGGGGTCGATCTCGCCGCGCAGCTACCTGTTCCTGCTGCTGTCGGGGCTGGCCACCGGCGCCTCGTGGATCTGCTACTTCCGCGCCCTGCAGCTGGGGCAAGCCTCGCAGGTAGCGCCTGTGGACAAACTCAGCGTGGTGCTGGTGGCGGTGCTCGGCGTTACCCTGCTGGGCGAGCGACTCGACCTGCGCCAGTGGGGCGGCATCAGCCTGATCACTCTGGGCGTAGTGATGCTGGCATGGCGTTAGCGCGCAGAGGTGTTGCCGGTAACTCCAGCGGTGCCTTCAGCGGTGCCTGCAGCGCGGTGCGGCCATAGAAGCACAGCGCGGTCGGCAGGCAGGTCAGCCAGACGAAGATCCCCGCCCAGAAGGTGTGCGACATGTAGTGCCAGCCCTGCATCACGCGGGTGGTGCCGTACACCATGCCCAGCAGCACGATGAACCCCAGCAGCTTGCGTGCGTGCGCCCAGCGCCAGCGGCGGGCCACGAAGTACAGCGCCATCAGGGTGAAGCCGCTGGAGGCATGCCCGCCGGGCCAGCAGCGCCCGTCACCGGCCTTGCGCAGCAGGTCGAACTGTTGGTACCACTCCAGGCGCGGATGGGTACCGCCGTAGAATGTGGTCTCTACCGGGCAGTACACCCCGGTGTGACTCTTGAGGTAGTGAATGATGGCAGTGCACAGTGCGAATGCCACCACCACGAACAGCAGGTCGCGCCGGTGCCGGGTGGTGAAGCGCAGCACGCCGGCAATGCGGCTGCGTTGCAGCAGCCGGGTGGCGGCGGCCTGCGGATGGCGGGCGAAAAGCGGCCACACGAAGGACAGCAGGGCGCCGATCAGTGCGGCTTCGCCTGTCCAGTTGGGCAGGATGCGGGGCCACTTGTGGGTCACTTTCTCGAACCAGGCGTCGTGCAGCAGGGTGAACTGGCCGCTGGCCGGGTCGATGAACAACTGGCTGAACCAGCGGTCGAGGCCGGTGAGGTCGAAGGCCACGAACACGACCAGTGCCAGCAGCAGGGGCAGGCCCAGGTGGGTGAGGTAGAACGACTGGCGTGGCGACATGCTCATTGCTCCGCCCTGGCCAGCAGCTTGCGCCATTCGGGGGCGTTCATGCGGCCGAGGATTCTCGGTTTGCCGCTGGCGCCCACCGAGACGAATACGGCTTCGGCGTAGGCGCTGGAGCGTTCGCCACCGGGCACGTTCAACTGGCGTTCGAGCTGGTCTATGCAGCCGCTGTGGGTCACCAGCACCAGGTTGCGCTCGGCGGCCTTGCGCGCCAGGGCGTTGTCGGCGAAACCCTTGTTGCATTGCTGCAGCCAGTCCTCACTGGCTGCCAGCTTGCCGAACATGAAGTGCGCGGTTTGCTGGGTGCGGGTCAGGGGGCTGGTCAGTATGTCGGCATGCTCCAGGCCCAGGCGCTGCAGCCCTTCGCCCACCTGCGCCGCAGCCTGGCTGCCCGCCTGGGTGATACCTTGCGGATCATCCAGGCACGGGTTGCGCGAGCGGTCGCAACGCTCGGCATGCCGCACCAGCACGATGACTTCACCTTTGGCCCAGTCGGCATACACACCGCTGTTGCGCATCTGTCTTTCGCTACCCAGGTCCACGATCGCCAACCCTCTGACCAGCCACAGGCTTGAAACGGCCAGTGCAAGCAAGGTGCACAGGCCCAGCAGGAACGTCGCCGAAGGCAGGCGTCGTCGTCGCCCCGGACGGGCTGGAATCAAGGTCTGGTCGAGTACTGCATCGTGCAACATGGGGCCGCTCCGGCTACCGCGAGAATGTGTGCACGGTAAGCAACGGCCTGTGGTGAATCGGTGAAGGCGATGTGAAAGCCTTGTGGGGCAAGGGGCAACAGCACGTTGCAGTTTCAATTCAATGAAGTAATAAGTTGTTACTCTCGGACATAAACTGAAACGCGGCGTAAATAATGTAAATCGGCTTTGAGTGATAATTGCTCGTAAATAGTATTGCGCATCATTTTCTGATGGTGGGCATTACCAATGGCACAACTTTCAATAAAAAGCCGTCGTTCTGAATCCGGTCATCTGTGTACTGCACTGGGGTTGGCGGTAGCCTCCTGGTCGACAGCCAGTATTGCGCAAACTTCCACACCGGCTGCATCGTCCACCGCATCGTCGGTGGAACTCGATGCCACCGATGTGAAGGGCGTGCACCATGAAACGTTCAAGGTCGATAACGCCTCCTCGCCCAAGTTCACCGCCCCGCTGCGCGACACGCCAAAGTCCGTGACCATCATCAATGAAGCGCTGATCAAGGAGCGTGGCGCCACGTCCCTGACCGATGTACTGCGCACCACTCCCGGCATCACCCTGGGCGCGGGCGAGGGTGGCACGCCACTGGGCGACCGCCCGTTCATTCGCGGCTTCGAAGCCAGTACCGATATCCAGATCGACGGCCTGCGCGACCTGGGCCGCGCCTCCCACGAGGCGTTCAACATCGAGACCGTGGAAATCGTCAAGGGGCCGGGCTCGGCCTACAGCGGCCGGGGTTCCACCGGTGGCTCGATCAACCTGGTGAGCAAGGCGGCCAAGGCCGAGGACTTCATTGGCGGCAGCTTTACCCTGGGTACCGACCAGCTGCGTCGCACCACCCTCGATGTCAACCAGTACCTGGGCGAGCAGGACCTGGCGTTTCGTCTCAACGCGATGAAGCACGAGGCCGACACCCCCGGGCGCGACCATGTCGAGGTCAGCCGCTGGGGCATTGCGCCGACGATCACCTGGGGCCTGCAGGGCCCGACCCGGGTCACCGCCAGTTACTACCACCTGCAAACCGACGACATTCCCGATCAGGGCCACCCGGTTTCGTTGATTACCAACAAGCCGGTGAAGGTCGACCGCGACAACTTCTACGGGCTGGTGGATCGAGACTTCCGGAAAACTTCCGCCGACCTTGCCACCTTCAGCATTGAACATGACTTCAATGAACACCTGAGCCTGCGCAATACCCTGCGCGGTGGCCGCACCATGCAGAACTATGTCATGAGCCGTCCGGTGTTCGCCAATGTGGGCCAGGAAGAGAGCGGGCTGGTGTCCCGGGGCTTTCGCCCGCGCAATGTGGTCAACACGTCGCTGATCAACCAGACCGACCTGTTCGGTACCTTCGACACCGGCACCATCAAGCACACTTACGCAGCCGGTATCGAAGTCAGCCGCGAAACCATCACCGACAAGGACAAGTACCAGGGCAACAACGGACGCCCGGGCGACCTTTACGACCCCAACCCGCACGACGGGGGCTGGACCCTGCTGCCGGGCACCGGCCAGGTCACCAGCAAGTACCAGACCGACACCCGCTCGCTGTATGTGTTCGACACGCTCGGCCTGCATGAGCAGTGGGACCTGAACCTGGGCCTGCGCTACGACGACTACGACGTGAAGAACCGCGTCGCCGGTGGCGCCGAGTCGTCCAGCGAGCTGTGGAACTACCAGGTGGGTATCGTCTTCAAGCCATTGCCCAACGGCAGCATCTACCTGTCCTACGGCACCTCGTCCAACCCGTCGGGCGAAAACACCCAGTCCGGTGGTGCCGATGGTGCCGGTGCCGGCAACCTCAACGGCAACAAGGCCAACCTCGACCCCGAACGCTCGCGCAGCCTGGAGCTGGGCACCAAGTGGGACGTGTTCAACGAGCAGCTGTCGCTGACCGCAGCGGTGTTCCGTACCGAGAAGACCAATGCACGCGTGACCGATCCAGTCTCGGGCCTGGTGGCACTGGATGGCGACCAGCGTGTCACCGGCCTGGAGCTGGGCGCCACCGGACGCATCACCGATGCCTGGGCGGTGTGGGCCGGCTATACCTACCTGGATGCCGAAGTGGTGAAGGCCGGTGGCAACGGCGCCAACGACGGCAACCAGTCCAAGTTCATCGCGTCCAACAGCTTCAGCCTGTGGACCTCGTACGACATCGATGCACGCTGGACAGTCGGCGCTGGCGCCAACTACATGGACGAGCGCTACATGAACGACGCCAATACCATCACCGTCGACGACTACTGGCGCTACGACGCGATGGTCGGCTACAAGGTCAACAAGAACCTCGACCTGCAGCTCAACCTGCTCAACCTGACCGACGAAACCATCTACGACGCCTCGCACGTGGGCCTGTTTGCCACGGTGGCCCCGGGGCGTTCAGCCGAGTTGACTGCCAACTTCCGTTTCTGAGGCTGGGCGCTCGGGCATTGCCTGCCTACGCTGTACACTGCAAGGCAGTGATCACGGAGCAGGCAATGACCCCGATACTTGAACTGGAGAGCGCGCGGCTGCGGCTGCGCCAGTGGCAGGACGACGACCTCGCCGAGTTCGCCGCCCTGTGTGCCGACCCACTGGTGATGCAGTACTTCCCGGCGCCGCTGAGCCGGGTCGAAAGCGCCGCACTGATTGGCCGCATCCGCGGCCATTTTGCCGAGTACGGGTTCGGCCTGTGGGCCCTGGAGCGCCAGGACAGCGGGGCGTTCATCGGCATGACCGGCTTGCTCAATGTGAGCTTCGATGCGCCGTTCACCCCGGCGGTGGAGATCGGCTGGCGGCTGGCGCGGCGCCACTGGGGCCAGGGCTTCGCCAGCGAGGCGGCCTGGACCTGCCTGCGCTGTGCGTTCGCCCAGCTGGGCCTGGACGAAGTGGTGTCGTTCACTACCCAGGGCAATCTGCCGTCGCAGAAGGTGATGCAGGCCATCGGCATGCAGCCCGATCCGCTGGGCGATTTCGAGCACCCGCGCCTCGAGCCTGGCCACCCCTTGCGCCCCCATGTGCTGTACCGGATCAACCGCGCCCAGTGGCAGGCCACCTTGCATGGCTGAATCGCAGAACATACAGGTCGCCAATGACAAACCCTGTATTATTTGCGCCCTGGGCCTTGCTTTGGAGAATCTCGAATGAGCCACGTGTTGGACGATCTGGTCGACCTGTTGAGTCTGGAGGCGATCGAGGAAAACCTGTTCCGCGGACGCAGCCAGGACCTGGGCTTTCGTCAGCTGTACGGGGGCCAGGTACTGGGCCAGTCGCTGTCGGCGGCCAGCCAGACGGTCGAAGAGGCGCGCCACGTGCATTCGTTGCACGGCTATTTTCTGCGTCCGGGCGATGCGTCGATGCCGGTGGTGTATTCGGTGGACCGCGTGCGTGACGGCGGCAGCTTCAGCACCCGCCGGGTGACGGCGATCCAGAAGGGCCAGCCGATCTTCACCTGCAGCGCCTCGTTCCAGTACGACGAGGAAGGCTTCGAGCACCAGGGCCAGATGCCCCAGGTGGTCGGCCCCGAGAACCTGCCGTCGGAAGTGGAACTGGCCGAGCGCATGGCCGATCAGTTGCCCGAGCATATTCGCGACAAGCTGCTGTGCGCCAAGCCCATCGAAGTGCGCCCGGTGACCGAGAAGGACCCCTTCAACCCCAAGCCCGGCGACCCGGTGAAGTACGCGTGGTTTCGTGCCGACGGCAACCTGCCCGACTCCCAGGCGCTGCACAAGTACATGCTGGCATACGCCTCGGACTTCGGCCTGCTGACCACTTCGCTGATGCCCCACGGCAAGTCGGTGTGGCACCGCGACATGCAGCTGGCCAGCCTCGACCATGCGCTGTGGTTTCACGGCAACCTGCGCGCCGATGACTGGCTGCTGTACGCCATGGACAGCCCGTGGGCGGGCAATGCGCGCGGCTTTGCCCGTGGCAGCATCTTCAATCGCGCCGGGCAGCTGGTGGCCTCGTCGTGCCAGGAAGGCCTGATTCGCCATCGCAAGGACTGGGCATGAGCCTGCGCTCGATTCGCCACTGGGTGTTCGACATGGACGGCACCCTGACCGTTGCCGTGCATGACTTTGCGGCCATTCGCGTGGCGCTGGACATCCCGGCGCAGGACGACATTCTTACCCATCTGGCGGCCCTGCCTGCGGCAGAGGCGGCGGCCAAGCATGCCTGGCTGCTGGAGCACGAGCGCGAACTGGCAGTGGCCTCGCAGGCGGCGCCGGGGGCGGTGGCGCTGGTGCGCGAGCTGGCGGCGCGGGGCTGCCGGCTGGGGATCCTGACGCGCAATGCGCGCGAGCTGGCGCATGTGACGCTGGAGGCGATCGGCCTGGCCGACTGCTTCCCGGTGCAGGACATCATCGGCCGCGACGAGGCTCCGCCCAAGCCGCACCCGGGCGGGCTGCTGCAACTGGCCCAGGCGTGGGACGTGGCACCGGCGCAGATGGTGATGGTCGGTGACTATCGCTTCGATCTGGACTGCGGGCGTGCGGCGGGTGCGCGCACGGTGCTGGTGAACGTGCCGCAGAACCCGTGGCCGCAGCTGGTGGATTGGCATGCGGCTGATTGTGGGGTGTTGCACGGGATGCTGGAGTAGGTCCGTGCTGGCCTCTTCGCCGGCCTTGCCGGCGAAGAAGCCCGGATCATCAACCCAGGCCCTCGATCAGAACGCCCAGCGCGTAGTCAGCATCAGGTTGCGCGCTTCGCCATAGTAGGTGGTGTCGAAGTTGCCCAGCCCGGCCAGGTAGCGTTTGTCGAACACGTTGTTGGCGTTGAGCGTGAAGCTCAGGTGGTCGTTGTACTGGTAGCGGCCCATCAGGTCGACCAGGGTGTAGCCACCCTGCTTGATGAAGGTGTAATCCTTCACCGTAGGGCTGTAGATCTGGCCGTAGAACGCGCTCTGCCAGTTCACCCCGCCACCCACCGTGACCTTGTCCAGCGCCCCCGGCAGGCGGTAGGTGGTGAACAGCCGCAGCAGTTGCTCAGGCTTGGTGGTGCTCATCGGCGAGCCGAAGATGCGCTGGTGGTCCTTGTCGCGAGAACGCGCATAGGTATAGCCGGCCGACAGGTTCCAGCCCTCCTGCAGTTCGCCGGCAATCTCCAGCTCCACGCCCTCGGTGGTTGCGCCGCGGGTAGCCTTGTAGATCCCCTCGTTGGTGTTGGTGGTGCCGGTCTGCACCGCCACGTTGTCTTGCTCGATACGGAACAGCGCCAGGCTGGCATTGAGCCGACCCTCGAAGTAGGCCGCCTTCAGCCCTGTCTCGTAGCTGTCGCCCTCCACCGGATCCAGCGGGGTGCGGTTTGCGTCCTTGTAGGTCTGTGGCTGGTAGATCGAGGTGTAGCTGGCATACACCGAGTAGGTGTCGTCCAGGTCATACACCACGCCGGCATACGGGGTCACCACACCATGCTGCTTGTAGCCGGCCTGGTTGTCGCTGAAGTACACCGGGTTGAGGCCGTCGTAATCGTAGTTGTCGTTGTACTTGAAGGTGCTGACGCGGGTGCCGAGGATCAGCGACAGGTCGTCGGTGGGGCGCAGGCGGGTGGCGATGTACGCGCCGTTCTGGCGCTTGGTCTGCTCGTACTTGCCGTTTTTCGGGAAGTCCGGCACGCCGATCTTGCCGTTCCATTCGTAGATGTTACCCGGTGTGCCGCCCAGGCTGGTGTCCCAGGTGGCGCCGGTCTGGCGCGAGTTGGCCGCGTTGAAACCCATCACCAGGTCGTGCTGGCGGCCCAGCAGGGTGAAGGGGCCGGACAGGTTGATGTCGGCGGTGTTCTGCACCCGGTGACCTTCCCAGCGGCCCCAGAACATGAACATGCCTTCGCCCGTGGCACGGTCGGGATTGCCGCCGCTGGCCGAGGCCAGGCGCGTGTCGTGGTCGCTCTGCAGCTGGTTGACGCTGAGCTTCAGGCTCCAGTCGTTGGCCAGCGCCTGCTCCAGCGAGGCGAAGTAGGTGCGGTTCTGGAAGTCGCGACGGCTCCAGTCGGCCCCCGGGTTGAACCGGCGCGAAAAGTCGGTGCGTCCGCCATCGGCGAAGTACACCGGGTTGCCGGTCCAGGAGGTGCCGCGCGGGGTGGTGGTCTGCTGGTCGATACCCACGGTCAGCAGGGTGTCGGGGGTGACGTCGACTTCGAGGATGCCGTAGTACACCTCTTTCTTCTGCTGGTAGTGGTCCTGGTAGCCCTTCCTGTCCTGCTGCGCGCCGACGAAGCGCCCGCGCACGCTGCCGCTGTCGTTCAACGGGCCGGAAACATCGCCTTCGCCACGATAGTCGTCCCAGCTGCCGGCGCTGCCCGACAGCGAGGCCTGGAACTGCGCGGTGGGTTTCTTGCGGATCAGGTTGACGGTGGCCGAAGGGTCGCCGGAGCCGGTCATCAGGCCGGTGGCCCCCTTGAGCACTTCGACGTGGTCGTAGATCGCCATGTCGACATGCGCGGTGCCTTCATCGTACACGCCGTCGTAGATGGTGTTGACGCCGTCGTACTGGAAGTTGGTGATGGCCAGGCCACGGCTGGAGAATTCGGTACGGTCGCTGTCGTAGGCCTGGGCGGAGACGCCGGGGGTGTTGCGCAGCACGTCGGTGATGCTCTGCGCGCCCTGGTCATCCATCTGCTGGCGGGTGACCACGGTGACCGATTGCGGGGTTTCGCGGATCGACAGCGGCAGCTTGGTGGCGGTGCGGGTGGCGGCGGTGGTGTAGGCGCCGGTGTTTTCGGTGGTCTCGCCAAGGGTATTGCTTTCGATGCTGGTGGCCCCCAGCTCGACGGCGCCGCCGTTGCCGGCTGGCACCAGCACGTAGCCGCCATTGGACTGGCGCTGGGCCTGCAGGCCGCTGCCCGCCAGCAGTCGCGCCAGGCCTTCATCGATGCTGTAGCTGCCCTGCAGGCCCGCCGATTGCAGGCCCTGGGTTTGCCGCGCATCGAACGACAGGGTGATGCTGGCGCGGGTGGCGAACAGGCTCAGCGCGGTGCCCAGCGGGCCTGCGGCGATCTGGAAGTGGGTGCTTGCGCTTTGTGCCAGGGCGTTTGACGGCAGCACCGCCAGCAACGGCAACGGTGCCAGCGGCAGGCTGAACAGGGCCAGGTGGACGGCGCGTAGCAGAGGGCGAGGCGCTCGCGGGCAAGGGGCGGACATGCAGGTTTTCCTTCGATTGGCTGGGCAGGGGCGCGGCTTTTTTTCCGCTTTAACTGCGTAGCCGAATGAGAATGAAAATCGGCAACCCGGTTTTCGATGTTTTTTCAGACCGGCTCGACGCTCACCCAGTACCGCGTGAGGTAGCGCACCTTGACCGGCAGCGAGGTGCCCAGGTTCTGCAGGACGGTGTCGGTATCGTCAATGCGAAAGGCGCCGGACAGGCGCAGGTCGGCAATACGCTCATCGCAGCGCAGCAGGCCGGGACGGTAGCGGCGCAGCTCGCTGATGAAGTCGGCCAGGCGCCACTCGATCACGGTCAGCATGCCGTCGGTCCAGGCACCTGTGCCGGGGGCCGCGCTACCGACCGCTCCGAGCTGATGCGCGTCGAAGCTCACGCTTTGCCCGCTGTCCAGGCGCAGCACTTGCCCGGGCTGATCGGCGGGGCGGATCTCCACGGCGTGCTCCAGTACGCTGACCCGGCTCAGGCCGCCCTCGCTGTGCACGCTGAAACGGGTGCCCAGGGCGCGGATGCGGCCTTCCGGGGTTTGCACCAGGAAGGGCCGGCCAGCGGCGTCGGCGGCGGTTTGCACCATGATTTCGCCGCTGTACAGGCGCAGCAGGCGCTGCTGGCCGTCGAATTCGATATCCAGCGCGGTGTCGGTGTTGAGTTCCAGTTGACTGCCATCGGCCAGTGTCACGTGGCGGCGCTGGCCCTTGCCGGTACGCAGCCCGGCCATCAGCTCGCGGCCCGTGTTGCTTTCGCGCACGGCCCAGCCGGTGATGCCCACGCCCATCAGCAGGGCCAGGGTCTTGAGCACGGCGCGGCGTCGTGCGCGTACACCGGCCAGGGTCGGCAGGGCCACGTCGGCGGGCAGGCGGCCAAGCTGGCGCTGCAGTTTTTCCACCCGCGCCCAGGCCTGGGCATGGGCCTGGCTCTTGCCCAGCCAGTCCTGCCAGGCCTGCACCTGGGCCTCGCTGGGCGGCGCGGCATTGAGCTTGACGTACCAGCTGGCCGCCGCCTCCAGGGTTGAGTAGTCCAGGGGCTGGGCCATGTCAGTCGTCCGTCAGCAGCAGGCAGTGGGTCAGGGCGCGGATCATGTGTTTTTTCACCGTGGTCACCGACACGCCCATGCGCTCGGCGGTGGCCACGTAGCTCAGGCCCTCGAGCTGCACCGCCAGGAAGATCTGCCGGGTGCGTTCGCCCATGCCGTCGAGCAGGGTATCGACGGCCACCAGGGTTTCGAGAATCAGCAGGCGCGTTTCGGGCGACTCGACGACGCGCTCCGGGCGGGTGGCCAGTTCGGCGAGGTAGGCCTGTTCCAGGGCCTTGCGGCGAAACTTGTCGACCATCAGCGCATGGGCGATGGCGCCCAGGTAGCTGCGCGGTTCACGAATGGTCTGGGCATTGCGTGCGGTCAGCACCCGGATGAAGGTGTCCTGGGCAAGGTCTGCGGCATCGCTGGCGTTGCCCAGGCGCGCGCGCAGCCAGCTTTTCAACCAACCGTTGTGTTCGCTGTAGAGCGCGTGCAGGGCAGCGTGATCGGGTGCGGGCATGGCGCGGAGGATACTGAGTAATTGATAATTAGTCGCATTATTGTGGTTTGCCGGCGGATTGTGCAAGTGCTGGTGCTTGACCTGCGTCAGGCACGGGCGAAGACTGGTTGACCCTTTACAGACACGAGCGAGGCGCTTCCCATGAGCCACAAGGCCATTTACGTTCAACCCGGCGGCGGATATGACAAGGTGCAGGTGGGCACGTGCGAAGCGCCGGCGCCGCAGGCGGGCGAGATCACCGTGCGCCTGCGTGCCAACTCGCTCAACTACCACGACTTTGCCGTGGTCAGCGGCATGTGGGGGCCTGCCGAACCGCGCATTCCGATGGCCGATGGTGCCGGTGAAGTGGTGGCCGTGGGCGCCGGGGTCAGCGAGTTCGCTGTCGGTGATGCGGTGGTCAGCACCTTCTTCCCCGACTGGCTGGATGGCGCGCCGCTGATCGAAGGCTTTGCCACGGTGCCGGGCGATGGCATCGACGGCTATGCCCGCGAGCAGGTGACGGGCCGTGCCACTTCGTTTACCCATGCGCCCAAAGGTTGGAGCCACGCCGAAGCGGCCACGCTGACCACTGCGGGCTTGACCGCCTGGCGTGCACTGATGGCCGACGACGCACTCAAGCCAGGCGACACGGTGCTGGTGCAGGGCACCGGTGGGGTATCGATCTTCGCCTTGCAGTTCGCCAAGCTGGCGGGTGCCACGGTGATCGCCACCTCCTCCAGCGACGCCAAGCTCGAACGCCTCAAGGCCCTGGGCGCCGACCACCTGATCAACTACCGCACCACCCCGGCCTGGGGCGAGCAGGTGCGCAGCCTGACCCACAATCGTGGTGTGGACCATGTGATCGAAGTGGGCGGCCCGGCCACGCTGGAGCAATCGATGATTGCCGCGCGCATTGGCGGGCACATCTCGTTGATCGGTATCCTCACCGGCGTGGCGGGGCAGTTGCCGCTGGTGCAGGCGCTGGTGCGCCAGTTGCGCCTGCAGGGGGTACTGGTAGGTAGCCGTGCCCAGCAGCAGGCCATGGTGCGCGCCATCGACGCCAACGGCCTTCGCCCGGTGATCGACAAGCACTTTGGCCTGGAGCAGATCGCCGATGCGTTCCGCTATCAGGAAACCAACCAGCATTTCGGCAAGATCGTGCTGGATATCTGAGGCACGCCCCGACACGACAAAGCCCGCTTCTGGCGGGCTTTGTCGTGTCTGACTCGAGGAAATCAGGTAAGGCGGGTAGGCAGTTTCCTCAATTGGGATGAGAGGTGTCTTGACCACTGTGAGGCTGCTGTTCACAGCGGTTCATCTGGGGTTTCCTGGCGCGCCTGAGTGATCAACGGTAACGGAAGCCGAGTGAAGTTCGATAACGGGAATCCGCTGGCGATGATCAACTTGCATAAGCCACATCCCGGCAACGAGCTGAAGGCTTACATCAGATGCCAGGATTGAACATTTGAAAGCCGGAGGGTTGATTTGATGGGCACACTGTTGCATTACAGGGGGTATCACGGCTCCATTGAAGCCAGCCCAGAAGACAACTGTCTATACGGCAAGGTGCAGTTCATCAGGGCTCTGGTGAGCTATGAAGGAGAGACTGTGGCACAGTTGGACGCGGCATTTCGCGAGGCCGTGGATGACTATCTACACACATGTGCAACCTTGCATCAGGCTCCCGAAACCCCATGTAAAGGCTCATTCAATGTGAGGGTTGGCCATGACCTGCATTTGGCCGCCAGTGTGGTTGCCAACCAGCAGAGTATTTCGCTCAACGACCTGACGCGCCGGGCATTGACCGCCTACCTGAGTCACCATGAGTAGTACGATACGCTTGCAGCGCGCCTGAATACGCGCCACGACAAAGCCCGCTTCTGGCGGGCTTTGTCGTGTCTGGCGGTTGAGGTCAGAAGTCGTAGCGCACGTTGGCGGTGAAGGTGTCGGCATCGAAGCCGCTGCTGGTCAGGTAGTTGTACGACCCGCCCACGCTCCAGGCACCGACGCGGTAGGTTGCGCCCAGGCCCAGCTCGTAGCTGTCGCGGGCCGGGGTGGCGCCGCGGGTGGTGAATGGCGTGCCACCCAGCACGAAGGTGGAGGTGGTGCCGGCCTTGTCGCCGATGAAGTCATGCCAGGCCATCAGCTTGGCTTCCGGCTCCAGGCTACCCACGCCCAGGTCGAAGGCGGCTGCCAGGCGTGCGCCCAGGCCCATCTCGCCGATTTCGTAACGCTGGCTGCCGACGTTGAGCGCCGCCGAGCTGCCTTTTTCACGGTACGAGTCGATCGAGACATTGGCGTAGCGCGCGCCGATCTGCGGCTCGAGCACTACCTGGCGGTCGAGCTGGAAGGTGTAGCCGGCCAGCGCGTTGACGCCGAAGATCTCGCTGTCGTAGTCGGCCTTGGCGCGGCTGCCGGCGATGTAGCGTTTGGACTCGTTGTCGTTCCAGCCGTACATCACCGAAGCGTCGACGAAGTAGTTGTCGTGGGTCCAGTTGCCGTACAGGGTCAGGGCATGGCCGCTGACATCGGTCTTGTTGCCCCTGTCGGATTTGACGTCGCTGGTCAGGTAGCTGTACGCCAGGCCCACGGTGGTATCGGGGTCGAGCTTGCCGTCGGCGCCCACGGCGATGCCGTTGGTGTTGGCATCGTAACCGTCGATACCGTGGCGACGATCCTGATCGGCATCGCTGGACAGTGCCTGTACCCATACGCCAGTGCCCGACAGGCCTTCACCGGACGACAGGCCGTTGCGGGCATTGCTGGAGCGGCGGGTGACGGCGTTGCCCACCAGGGTCTGACTGCTGGTGGCGGCATTGATCACGCCGCGGCTGACATCCGGGGTCAGGGTTTCGGCGAGACTGGCCAGTTGCGCATCGCTGCTGGCGTTGGCGAAGGCCTGGAATACCGGATCGCTTTCGCTGAGCTGGCCCATCACGGCGTTCTTGAACGGTTGTATTGCATTGACCGCATTGCGCGAGGCACGGGCGCCGAGCAGGGTCTGCTCGATCGCTTCATCGCTGCGGGTTGCGACCAGCGCCTTCACATCCTGGCCCTCGATGCCGAAGTTTTTCACTTCGAGCAGCGCCGAGGACGAGACCACCGACAGGTTCTGCGCCTCTTCCCAGGTGCCGGAGTTCAGCAGGGTGTAGCGGGTGCCCTGGGCCGGGGTGCGGAAGTCGTCGGAGCGGGCTTGCAGCTCGATCTGGCTACCTGCGGAGAAGTAGGTGTTGCCGGTCACCTTGAGAATCGGTGAATCGGGCAGGGTCGTGTTATCCAGCAGCAGACGCAGGCGTGCGGTGTCGCTGTCGAGGTCGAGATCGCCGTCCAGCGTGGTGTGCGGTGCCAGCAGGGTCAGGGTGCCACCGTCGATGTCCACGTAGCCGGCACGGATGGTCGAACCGTCGAAAGCCACGTCGCCTTTGACCAGCACGCCACTCAGCCCCAGCAGATCACCTTTTACCTGGCCGCCGGACCAGTAGAAGTACGACTGCGCGTTGCTGTCTTCGGCCAGAATCGCCGCAATGCCGCCTTCGAGCAGGCCGGCGGTCTGGGTGATGGAAAAGAGGTTGCTGCCGCTCAGGTTGACCAGATGGATGCCGATGCCATCTGCCGAAATGGTGCCGCTGTTGTTGATGTTGCTTTTGTAGGGCGGGGTGATGGACCCGCTGAAGACGGCATTCTCGACTTCGATACCGGCCGAGTCGGCGCCACGCGCGGTGATGGTGCCGCTGTTGATGATGCTCGACTGGGTGGAGGTGATCATCATGCCGTTGGCGTTCTGGCCCGTCACGGCAATGCTGCCGCTGTTGATCACATCACCGGCAATCTTGGCCAGGTACAGGTCCAGGCCCATGGCGCCTTCGCCGGTCACGTTGATGCTGCCCTGGTTGACCAGGTTGCCGCCGATGCTGGAATCAAGGGTGAGGGAAATGGCCGAGGGAATATCGGTGGCACTCGCCGCGCTGAGGTTGATCGCGCCGCTGTTGGTCAGGTTGCCCAGCACGGTGACATCGATCAGCTCGACGCCGGCGTTCTGCGATGTGCCGCTGAAGGTAGCGCTGCTGAAGGTATCGCCGTTATTGCTGTAGGCACCGGAGCTGAGGTCGTGATTCAAGTCGATAGCGGGAGAGGCATTGGCCGTGGCTGTAGCAGCGGCAATGGAAAGCGCCAGCAGTGAGCGGCGCAGCGATGCAGTATTCAAGAGGGTGTCCCTTCCAGGGTCGGAAACCGACGCGGGACAACCAGCGCATGCTGCGTCTGTATCGGCCATCCCTGCCGGCTTGTCAGTGAGTGCTGAATCAAGCGCTGGGTACTGTACAGGATGGTTGTAGGACAATTCAGCAGCAAAAGCCGGTTAGGCTGCTTTTCACGGAAAAAATGTGAATCAGCCTGCATCTGTAGGGAAAACAGGCAGATTGGCGGGAATTTAATCGATCGTGTGGGGTCGACCGGTGTCGTCCTGGCGAAGGCCAGGACGTCTTGCAACCGCAATCAGGCGAAGCTGATGTTGATGCGCTGCTGGCCGTAAACGACTTTGGCGGCAGAGATCAGCTGGTGCGGGCTGCTAGTTCGCTTGCCAAGCATATCGGCCTGGCATTGGATTTCGAGAGGGCAGGTTCGATGCAATTTGTGACGCGCCCGATCAGCGCGTCACTGTGCATTGCTCAAGCCTGGGCCAGGCGGCCGACGCGTAGCCAGCCAAGCACGACCGCGCCAATCAGAAGGAAGCCCAGGTAGCCGAACAGCGGGTAGACCTGACCCACCAGGCTGACGAACCCGACCAGGCTGCCAACGAACGCCAGGGCGCCGGCGGCCGCCGAGCCGATGCGGAACGTGCGGGTGCCCGCTGGCAGCAATCGCGCCGAAAAGGAGTACAGGGTGCCAACGGCGGTGTTGAGGATCATCAGGAAAATGACCACGGCCATCACCAGGCCAAGCACCGGTGAAATCTCGGTGGCGATGGACAGCATGGGCATGGGCAGGTCGGCCACGCTGTCCAGGCGCGACAACAGCCCCAGGCTCATCACCAGCATCAGCACCCCCAGCAACGCGCCGCCGAAGATGCCACCCCAGATGGCGTGCTTCTCGGTCTTTGCGGTGCCGCCCATGATCGACAGAAAGGGCACCCCGGCCACGATGTTGTAGGACACGTACAACAGTGCCCCCAGCAGCCAATGGCTGGCGCCGGCGTCCTGCTGGCTGGCCAGTTGATCGAGCTCGCCGAAACTCAGGCCTCGGGTGGCCACACCATACAGGGCCACCGCTACTGCCGTGAGAATCAACAGCGGGGTGGCGGCGCCGATCATGCCAATCACCTTCTGCACATCCAGGCACACGATGGCGACCACGATCACGGTTACCGCCAGGCTGCCGAACAGGGCCGGGATGCCGAACTGCTGCTCCAGCAGGGCACCGCCACCGGCCAGCATGACCACGGTCACCGCAAACATGAAAAAGGTGATCATCAGGTCGACGAAGGCGCCCAGGTAGCGTCCGCACAGGGCGTTCACCACGTCTTTATGGGAGCTAGCCCGCAGGCGGCTGCCCATGCCTGCCAATGCCATGCCGAGAAAGATGAACAGTGAGGCGCTGACCACTGCCCCTAGCAATCCCCATACGCCGAAATCGACGAACATCAGCAGCAGTTCCCGACCGGAAGCGAACCCGGCGCCGACAATCACACCGACGAACGCGCCGGCTATTTTCAGGCTCTCTTTCATGACGATTTCCCTCGAATTATTGTTGTTAGGGCTTATGGGGCGGGCCACTTTCCGTGGCCATGCCGGGGCATCGCAGTGGCAGGCGGGAAGGGTGTGCTAGCGGGCGCCGACCCAGGCCTGGACTTCGATCTCTACGTCGACCCCCAGTGCCAGCTGGCTGCCGCCGACCGTGGAGCGCACCGGAAAGCCATTGTCGAAATAGCGCTTGTACACCTCGTTGAAACCGGCGAAATGTTGCATGTCGGTCAGCCAGACCGTGGCCTTGACCACCTGATCGAACCCCGCACCGCACTCGGTCAGGGTTTCGCCGATACGGCTCATGACCGCCTCGGTTTGCTCGCGGATATCCCCGAGCACCACGTTGCCCTGTGGGTCCATTGGTACCTGCCCCGAGAGAAACAGGAAATCGCCGACACGGATGGCCTTGGAGAACGGGTAGGGCAGATGGCTGGGGTAACGCTGCAGTTGTTCGGACATGGCATTGAACCTCGTGGGTGATGAGTGATTAACGCAAGCGGGCAGGTGCCAGGCGCTGTGGCTCGACACCTTGATGAAGCAGTGTTTGGGGCAGCGGCTGATCGAGCAACTGTGCGCAGGCCAGTTGCGACACGCCGGCCGCAGACTGGATGCCATAGCCGCCCTGTGCCGCGAGCCAGAAGAAGCCTTCGCGGTGATTGTCCCAGCCGACCACCAGGTCGCCATCGGCGACGAACGAGCGCAGGCCGGCCCAACTGTGACGCGGGCGGCGGATGGTCAGGGAGGTGGCGGCCTCGATGTGGTAGATGCCGGTGGCGATGTCCAGCTCTTCAGGCATCACGTCATGAGGCGGCACGGGGTCGGCGTTGGCCGGGGAGCCCAGCAACTGGCCGGCATCGGGCTTGAAGTAGAAGCTTTCGTCGATGCCGATCACCGTGGGCCAGCGCGAGAAATCCATGCCCTGGGGGCCGTCGAAGGTAAAGGCTGTGCGTCGGCAGGGCTGCAAGCCGATGGGCTTCACGCCGCACTGCTGCGCAACCTCATCAGCCCAGGCGCCTGCGGCATTCACCAGCGTGCGCGCGCGCAACTGGCGACCGTCGGCCAGGGTCAGGTGCCAGTGACCGCCTTCGCGTGTGGCGACGCTCAGTTGCGCATCGCATTGCAGCACACCACCGGCACGGCGCATGGCGCGCAAGAAGCCCTGGTGCAGTGCATGCACGTCCAGATCGCGGGCGTCGGTTTCGAGCATCGCGCCAACCATTGCTTCCGGGTTCAGGCACGGCACCAACGCGAGCGCATGCTCGGTATCGATCAACGACACATTGCCAGCCTGTGCTGCACCGACAGCGAAGGTCTGTTCCAGCAGAGCCTGTTGCCCCTGGCCTGCGACATACAGGCAACCGCGAGTCTCCAGCAGCGCATGCTCGGTGAAATCAGCGGGCGGTTGCTCATAGAAAGTGCGGCTGGCGCGGGTCAAGGCCTGGATCTGCGGTGTTCCGTAACTTTCCATGAACATGGCTGCGGAGCGGCCGGTGGCGTGATAGCCCGGCTGGCTCTCGCGCTCGAGCACCACGACCCTGGCTTGCCCAGCCAGGCGATAGGCCAGAGAGGCCCCCGCTATACCGCCGCCAATGATGGCGAAATCGAAACATTCGCTGTCGTGCATACCGAGGTGCCTCCTGTTCCGAGTGGGAGAAGCAATGTCTTCGCCGCTGTTCTTGTAATTCTCAGATACGAGAAATGTAAGATATGAGAATTTTCCAGTCAACCTATTACCTTGAGGTATTATTTTTGGCCCTTGCCCGGCTTGGCCCAAGGCATTGTTTCCGTATGGCAGAGAAGTTTGCATGAGCTCCGATCCAGTCTCGCGTTCCCCGGCCCACCCCTTGATAGATCGCACCCAGGTGGGTGCCCGTCTTCGTGTCATACGCAAGAACCAGAAGCTCACGCTCAAGCAATTGTCCGAGCGTTCAGGCGTGGCGTTGTCGACCCTGTCGAAGATGGAGCTGGCGCAGGTATCGGTGAGTTACGAGAAGCTGGCGGCGGCAGCGCGGGCATTGGGTGTGGACATCGCCCAGCTGTTCAGCCCGGCCAAGGTGAGCGTGGGGGCGGTACAGCCCACGGTGGTGAGCACGGCCATCGATACGGCGGCGGGTTACAGCACGGGCAACTACGAGTACCACCCGATGGCGGGGGATTTTCCCGGGCGCAACATGACGCCGATGTATGCCCGTATCTGCGCGCGTGAGATGAGCCAGTTCGAAGACTACATTCGCCACCCCGGGCAGGAGTTTGCCGTGGTGCTTTCGGGCCGTGTGCGCATTCAGTTCGAAACGGGTGAATCCGTCAGCGTTGGTTGCCGGGAGACGGTGTATTTCAACAGCGCGATCGGGCACATCTACCTGGCTGAAGGCGAGGCGGGGAGTGACGCCGAGGTGATGGTGGTAATGACGGAGGTCTGACCTTGTGCTCGGCAGATTCCGAAAGCCATGGGGTGAGTGCCCCATGGCTGGCCGTTCAGGGGGTTAGCGCGACGCCCAGGCGTTGAAGCGTTGCTCCAGTTGTTCGCCATGGTCGGCCCAGAACAGGGGGTCTACCGGCACCTGCTGGGAAAGGTTCGCTGGCGCGGTGGGCAGTTCGGCGATGCGGTCCTTGTCGAGCAGTTGCATGGCCTGCAGGTTGGCGGCGCCGTAGTCGATATGTTCGGCGAAGCTTTTCTGTTGCGCGGGGTCGAGCGTGAAGGCAATGAACTCGCGGGTTTTCTCCTGGCGTGAAGCGCCCCGCGGGATAGCCCAGGAATCGAACTCGTAGAGGCCGCCGGACCAGACGATGTCCAGGTCGTACTTTTTCTTCTGCTTGGCCGAGAGGCGGCCGTTGTACACCGAGCTCATCACCACATCCCCCGCGGCGAGATACTGAGGTGGCTGGGCACCGGCTTCCCACCACTGGATATGCGGCTTGATCTCATCCAGCTTGGCGAAGGCGCGGTCCTGGCCTGCCTTGGTGGCCAGCAGCGTGTAGACGTCAGCGTGCGCTACCCCGTCGGCGATCAGGGCGAACTCCAGAGTCGACTTGGCCAGCTTGCGCAAGCCGCGCTTGCCCGGGAATTTCTCCACATCCCAGAAATCCTTCCAGCCGGTGGGGGCTTGCTTCAGCTTGCTGGTGTTGTAGGCCAGCACCGTCGAGTACACCAGGAACCCTATGCCGCAGGGCTGGATGGCGCCGGGAACGAAATGCTTGGTATCGAGGCCGATCTGAGCTGGGTCCAGCGTCTCGAACATGCCCTCTTCACAGCCCCGGGCAAGCTCGGCGGACTCCACCTCCACAGCATCCCAGGACACGCTGCGGGTATCGACCATGGCCTTGACCTTGGCCATTTCGCCGTTGTACTCGCCGGAAATGATCTTGCTGCCCCGGGCTTGTTGCCAGGGCTTGTAGAAGGCCTTTACCTGGGCCTCCTTGTTGGCGCCACCGAAGGAGACGATGGTGAGGTCGGCCGCGAGGCCGTGGCTGGCAGTGACTATCCCCGTTGCGAGTGCTGCGAATTTCAGAGCTTTGATCATTATTGTTATCTCCTACTGTTCAAGGGTGATTGCACATCACTCGAGACACCGGGATCAATCGGTCCTCCCAGACGAGAGACATCCGGTTCTCGTTCCATGCGCTGCAGGGCAAACCGCACAGCCAACAGCAAGGCTCGCCACGCAGCGCAGTGTTCTCCTAAGGTGGTTTTGTGGTGCCCTAAGGTTTCATGAGGGTAAGGAGGGTAAAAGCTGACTTTTTCGATTCTTGGATTGGGGTTTACTAAACTATGGGGGAGGAGGGGGTGTAGTTTGTCTTCGGTTTTTCAGCGATGGCGCTTCTGTATTTACTGAACTTCAGGCATCCAAGAAAGCCTGCAGACGTCTTTTTTCTATCTTTTGTGGGCCGCAAAAGTTTGAAAAAAGACTCGCAGGTACAGGGGCTCCTAGCAATCGATACCTTCAATGATTACTGTGCTGGCAAAGCCGACTCTCGAAGTACCGCGCAGTCTCTTTGTCGGTGCAGTAAAGGTAGCAACCCTTCATCCCGCGGGTCATCAACGTTCGGTATGTATTCTTGATGATCAGATCTGTTTCATTTTTCGCTAGGATAGGTCGCTCTTTCATCATTTTTTTCCAGCCGCGAATCGATTTATCGTGCTTGTCGCGCTCATCCGGAGATGTCACTACCTTACCGTCACGTACGACAAGATCTGGCCCGATGATCACCCCAATGTAGTCGACCTCCAAACCTTGGCAGGTATGGATGCAGCCAACCTGTTCGATGGAGTTTTCAGCGATGATCCATAGACTGCCATCCTGGTCCAGGTTCCATTGGCGTTTGTAGTCACCAATAACGATATCGGCAGCGGTGGAGTCTTTCTTGCTCAGCCAGGGCCAACAATATCCCGCGACCACACGAGCTTTGTTTCCGTGATTTTTCTCGTTGATTGCTTCATGCATCGCCTGGGGTGAGTCGAACACCTTAAACTCGTACTCTTGAGTCTCAAGCGTCGGATTTGCCGTCGAGCGAATGCCTAGCGTGTCATCCAACCATGCCAGGTAACCGTCAGAACCACTGCAGCGAAACTGCGAAGACAGCACGTGTTCTTCGACCACAGCGCCCTTGGCTTTTGCAAAGGAGCGTATCGCCTGCTTGCTGCCGATATCGTTCAAGGTTACACGCTGGTCTTCATCAATGAAGAAAATTGAGCATTTCGCTGAATCAATCAGCTCTTTGATCTGGTTCTCCCCAAGGTTTCCGTAAAGCCCGCTTTTCTCATTCAGCCGGTGAGCTTCGTCCACGATAAGCGCATCGAATGTGTTGGGTTCAGTGTCGATGAATGCCCCAGAGCCTGAAAAGAAATTCGAGAAATGGCTGCGCTTGATGGTGCCAACCAGTTTGCTTTCATAGACCTTGCGGGGGGCAGCATTCTTGGAGACGTATTTGCTCAACAGCTTCAATCCGGTCAGCCTCACCAGCAGATTGATAGCTAGCACAGTTTTCCCAGTGCCGGGTCCCCCTTCGATGATCAGCACCTTTGGCGTCTCCCCCGATGCCTCGCTTGCCGCTGCGAGCACCGACTCGAAAACTGCCTTCTGATCATCAATCAATACGAACTCAGGATTGCCTTTCATCAGTCCGCTCAGGGCTTCGGCTAGCGCTTTTGACGGGCGTATTTTTCCATCGGACAGTTCGTAAAGGACCTCTTTGTTGTCGCCGTGAGCAATGTGAGCTTTCAGAAAGCTTCGCAGCTTGCTGAGCTCTTCAGGGCCTTTCAGAAACAGTGGAGCTTTGCTGATATGAGGCTCGTAGTGCGCTGAGTCTATGATGCCGTCGCTGACGTAGTTATGAAGGTAGGCACAGGGACGGGTCTCGATGCTTTTGTCGTACACAGCCTCGTTGAAGCCTTCGTGCAGCGCTGCATATGACCATACTTGATAGGACGGGTGAATAGTTTCAACGAGGCCGCGCACCAAGCGCCGTTTTGACGATGGCGTCCTTGGTCGTGGCGTTGGCTTTGCTCCATTGCTTCAACTCGATCAATACAGCTTTTTTTGCTTGGTTTTCGTCGCGCCCGGTGAGTAGAAAATCGATCCGTTTCGACGACTGCGGAATGTGCAATTCGATGGCCAAGCCTGCGTCGTTAGGCAAGCCTTCATCTCTAAGGACCTTGGCCATGTACGTAAGCGATCCTTGCCACGACCTGATTTCCGAACTGCCAACGTTCTTGCCGGTAGCTTCCTTGTAGTGTCTGAGGATCACCTCCTCGATATCATCGTTATCGTTGTCTTTTAGAAATTGCTGTTTGGTCGCAGCGTAAACGATCACGGGGTGTCCTTAGATTCGAGTTGTTCAGAGTCGGTCGTACTTTTTGCTGCTGCTTCTGGCTTTATCCACGGGATACTTCTGGCCGTTCGAGGCGAGTTTCCTTGTCACCGCCTCGTTGAGGTCGATGCCGAGCACGCTACTCAAACGGACCAGATACATCAGTACGTCCGCCAATTCGTCTTTTACGGCTGATCCGATTTCGGGGTCCTTGGCTACAGAGAGCGAATCGGTATCACTCATCCATTGGAAAATCTCGCACAGCTCTCCTACCTCGCCAGTGAGCGCCAAGATGAGATTTTTTGGGGAGTGGAACTGCTGCCAGTCGCGATCATCTGCGAAACGCTGGAGGGATGCGGCAAGCTGCACTACGTCAACCAGTGGCGCGGATGAGCTGTCTGAGTCACGCACGGGGCTATCTCTTGAGTATCGGGAGGGCAAAAAATGTGTATGAAATCTGGCTGAAGATTGTAAGAGTTTTCGCCGCTTGCACAGCTTTTTGTTTTTCTTCTCACACATTCTTTGCCGGCCGCATTGTTTGCTTGTCAGTTCCGGCGAAGCTGTAGCTCAAAAATCTCAGAGCTCTGCAAAATTGCTGGCGTACTTACTGAATCGCAGGCACAAAAAAAGACGTCCGTGGACGTCTTTTTTTGATCATTTGGTGGGCCGGGGTAATCTGAAACTGGTTGGTATCTATCTGTTTTGGTTAGTAAAAAATTGTTTGGTCAGTTTACTTGGAATACCAGTTGGAACGCTGGGTGCTCTGGATTCTGATGGACGGTGTATTTTGAGCTCCGCCCCATCAATGATTCGGGATCGAATTCATCAAGAAAATGGTCGTGAAAAAATTAGACATGGCTGTTGAAAAGTTGCTTTTGATCGTAACGCGCCACCCCCGCCAGACTGATTCGCATAATCTTTTGGAGGGTTTGGAAATTGACTGCTGCAAGGTGACTAAGCTCAGCTTGCTGTAGGCTGATCCATGGGACCGAACGGGTCGGAGTAATTGGGCCAAGAGACGTACTTTTGAGTGCAGTCCGGGATCGTTTCAAGAAGCCAGTTCATCCCCGCTTCTGGTCCGCGTATTCCGCACTCCCAGAGCTCGATCACTCGCCAGCCTGACCTCAGCAGTTCATCTCGGTTTCTGATATCACGCTTCACATTTTGATCGAATTTCGTCTGCCAAAAGTCCTCACGGGTCTTTGGTTTCGTGGCGTATCTGCAGCTCGGATGCCTGTGCCAGAAGCAGCCATGAACAAAGATGCAGACACGATGACGAGCGAGTACGAGATCGGGTCTGCCGGGAAGATTTCGCTGATGCAAGCGATACCTGAAGCCTTGTCGATGAAGCAGCTTCCTGACCTTCATTTCCGGCGATGTATCGCTACCGCGGATGCCCGCCATCATTCGAGACCTGACTTCTCTGCTGACTATGTCCATGCCCCCCCCAAAAAAATCATCTTGTCCCTGTCTCAGGATACCTCCCTGGAAAAACTTTTCCGCTTCGTGAGCCAATTTGAATCTTGGATTTCTTCGCAGGTCTGTAGGGCTCCGTGAAGGAGTTGTCTCATCAGGCAATGGTAAACGACTAGAGATCGTCGCTTAGGTCGAGACGGACCCCGTTGCCCGTGAACCTTGAGGTTAAGGGCATTCTTCGCTGGTTGGGGCTGGCAGGCTATGAAGATTCCCCCAGCCTGCGCAGGCGACACCTCGCGGCATTTTCATTACACTCTGACACGATGTAACATTTGGCGCCCGGTTGACGATTCGTCTATCGGGCTGCGCCGCGTGGCCTGAACAGGCCTGAGCCGCCGTCCTACTGCGCTCCGTGCAGCTGGTCTTGGCGCATGTTCCCTATGAGAGATACTGGATGTCCATCCAAACCGAGCTGCGCAAATCGCAGCCCAGCAGTACCTATGAAGAGCCCATTACCCCAGCTGAGGCCCTGTCCCCCTCGACTGGCAAGAATTCCTGTGCCTCCACTTCAGACGACGAGCTTATCCGCAGCAAGCTGCAGCGTATCCAAGAAGGCGGCGAAATCCGCTACATGGACATGTTCGCAGGCTGTGGCGGCATATCTCTTGGCTTCCTGACCGCAGGATTCACACCGGTCGCATCGATCGAAATGGACCCGTGGGCTGCGAAGTCGCACGGAGCCAACTTCGGCTCGCGCTCAGTTGGGGGTGACAAGGAAGCGCACCACACCCCGCGCGACGCGGTAACCGAGACTGCTGACTCCGTCTTCGGCGATCTCGGGCTTCAGGGCGCCACGGACCGTCAGATCGATGTCCTCGTCGGCGGGCCACCGTGTCAGGCGTTCGCCCGTGTAGGTCGGGCGAAGCTCCGCGAGCAAGCGCGCCTCCGCGAAGAGGTGACCGCAGATCAGGCCTTCCTGGTGGATGGGCGGGTCAGTTTGTGGGAGCGGTACGTCGCATTCATCCGGGCGACGAAGCCTGTTGCGCTTCTGATGGAGAACGTGCCAGACATCCTCAACCATGGCGGCACCAATGTTGCCGAGCTCGTCTCCAAAAGCCTTGCCGAAGAAGGCTACGACGTATCCTACACACTGCTGAATTCCGTCTGGTATGGCGTTCCGCAGATGCGGGAGCGCATGATACTGGTCGGCTTCCATCGTTCGACCGGTATCAAACCAAGATTCCCGGTGCCAACGCACCATTTGGTTCTGCCATCCGGCTACACCAGCTCCAAGAATGCTGCGAGGCGGGTTATCAAAGCCGAAGGCTCGGAGCACCACCGCTGGATTCCCGATCCAGCTCCCGACTCTCCCGCGGCCACATCGGCTTCTGATGCGCTGGCAGATCTGCCGCACTTGTACGCGGAAGAAATGCTTCGCTCGGGTGCCATTCGTCGCGGGGCGAAAGACCCGTCAGAACCTGTCGAATACACAGCGAAAAATCCGTCGACTGCCTATTCGCGCCTGATGCGGGAGTGGCACGGATTTACGACCAAGTCCACGACTGGCCATGTATTCCGGTATCTGCCGCGCGACTACAAGATCTTCGCCGAGATTCAGCCTGGCTGGGAGTACCCACAGGTGCATGCTTATGTAGAGCAGAAAATTGCGAGCTGGCTTGCCGACCGCAGGAAACTCGGTTTGCCCACCGACCCGAGACACGCAGACGTCAGCACATACATCTCTTCTTGGCGCATCCCTTATGACCCGGGAAAGTTTCCCAACAAGTGGTGGAAGCTTCGGGCCGATGCTCCGGTACGTACGCTAATGGCGCACCTCGGCAAGGACTCTTATTCCCACATCCACTTCGACTCGGAACAGGCACGCACCATCACCGTCCGTGAGGCTGCGCGGCTCCAGTCATTCCCGGACGGCTTTGTTTTCAAAGGATCGATGAACCCGGCATTCAAGCAGATTGGCAACGCCGTACCACCACTGTTTGCCTATGCAATCGCTCGTGGAATGAGGGAGTGCTTGGGGGCACCGGAGACTCAGGATATGCGGGTGGCATTGTTCGATTTGGAGCAATCACAGATCAAGACGACAGAGGGTAGGAAGTGAAGTTCACCATTCTCCGACTGCTTACTCATTCTGAACTCGGCATGTTTCATGAGTACCGCCGCCAGGGGAAAGAACGCGCCAAACAGCGTTCCATCAATTTCGACTGGGACGTCGTCGGCAAGGTTTTTCCTTCAGCAGAAAGCCCGGACACCATTCCAATCACCTGCCGTCGTCTCGAAGACGAAGGCACGGTGGTTGAGATCGATTCATGGCTCAAGAGGCAGCACAAAAATTGGAGATTCGAAGGCGATTGCCCGAAGAGCTCCTTCTACAGTTTCGTTGACCCAGGCGTCCTGTTCGCGATGGTAGTTGACGCCTCGAGCACCCCAGCCAAGGCATCTTGGGTTGTCATCCCGGCAGATCACCCAGCTCGCTCTTCGATCCTGAACCATGGAGAGAGCGCCCAGCTTGGTAAATCCGCAATGATTGCGTTGTACGGCGAGGAAGGCCAGCACTGCCAAGCAGTGCTCTCGGATCAATTCCCGGAGCTATTCAAGGAGGCAGAAAAAGTGTCCGAGACGTCACAAAATGAAAACGACAACATCCGCAACGATGACGACGCCGCACCGGACCCGCTCGGTCTCTTCAAGATCCTGGCTCGTGCCGGACACAGCCTGCCAAGCGCCGTGGCCGATCTGGTGGACAACAGCCTGTCGCATGGTGCTCGGGAAATCGACATCACCTTCCCGAATCCCAATACGGGCGGCCGGTGGATGTGCATTCGTGACGACGGCACGGGCATGACTCCATCGGGTCTGCGCGACGCCATGAAGATCGGGCACCAGCGTGAGTATGACGACGGCGATCTGGGCAAGTTCGGCTATGGGCTTAAGGGGGCAGCTTGGTCCCAGGCTGATCGACTGACGGTCGTCTCTAAAGCTTCCGGAAGCGAGAGCACGACACTCACGTGGGACAAGGAGCATCTTGCTAAGACACGCCGCTGGGAGCTTCTGAGCGATCCTGTAGCTCCCGAGCATGCCTCGGCAGTGGACATCGGCGACTCGGGCACGGCCGTGCTGCTTACGCAGATGCGCCCCTCGATGGAGCCTGTGAGAGGCAAAGCAGATTCTCTCTATGCGCAGGAGCTCGCTGCCATCAAGTCGCACCTCGAACTGGTCTTCCACCGGTATCTTGAAGGCAAGGCGCGCGGGCGCGAGAAGGTAGTCATCCGGATGAACGATGACGTTCTGCGTGGCAATAACCCTATGGGGCACCCGCTGACGAAAGAGTTCGACCAGCATCGCATCGAGCTTCCCGGCGCTTCTCCGGACAAGACGCCTGTCCTCTATGTTCGTGCGTACGTCACTCCAAACGAGGCAGAGCTTGACGAGTACACCAGGGACCTGTCTCCGTTGGTACAGCGCGTCGAACGAGACCGCCACTCCCTCAATGGCCGCGCAAACGATGCTCAGGGCCTATACTTCTATCGACTTGACCGCCTCATCAAATGGGGCGGCTGGGAAGATCTCTTCGCCAAGGATGAGCACACCAAGCTGATTCGTGTCGCAGTCGACTTTGACAGGCTGGCAGATGAGCAACTGCAGGTAGATATCAGCAAGCAGCTCATTCGCCTGCCCTATGCGATCACCAAGCCCCTCGGAGATCTGCTGAAGGCCCCTCGTGCAGCAGCCCGCGCCCGTTACAACAAGAAGGAAAAAACTGCGCCGGCTCCGAAAGGTGTCGGAAAGACTGTCTTGCCCGCCGACACACCAGCGCCAGGCGGCTTCATGCCTCCAACGACAACAGCGGGAGGCACTCCCGTGGCCGCACCTGTTCTGGCCTCGGCAACAAAGAAGGACAGAGCTTCAATCCGCCTTGTCAGCAGCGGCGACAAACCATGGCAACGCAAGACCGGGTTCAAGGGGGAGGAAGTTGAGGTCACCCCACTGATGCCGACGCTGGTCACGCTCGTGCAGCTCATCGACAAGGATGCCGAGGTCAAAACGGCTCTGTCTGAATTCCTTCGCGCATTGGAGTCGGCCGGAGTTCCGGACCAGCTGACGGACAAGGTCTGATGAACGTCCGGCTTCCGCTTCCCCTTACACTGAAGCCCAGGCTGGCACTGTGGACTGATGCAACCACCTGGACCAATTGGTCTCGGCATGAATCCTATCTGCGCGCCCAGCCCAAATGGAAGCCGCACCAGATTGCGTCGGTCGCAGAAGAGTCACTGCGGATCATCTCGAAGACCACACCGGTAGATCGCCCGGAGTTTCAGTGCCGCGGTCTGGTCGTCGGCTACGTACAGTCCGGCAAGACCGCCAACTTCACGGCCGTCGCAGCGCGTGCAGCCGATGTCGGCTACCGTCTGATCATTGTTCTTTCAGGCATTCACGATTCACTGCGGAACCAGACGCAGAAACGCCTGGATCTGGAGCTGACCGGGACCGGAGTAGATTGGATCTCGCTAACCGATGAGGCATCAGACTTTCGTGAGCCGGAGGTGGCCGACGGATTCGCATCTACCGGTACCGTTCTGATCGTTGCGAAGAAGATCACCCCCATCCTTAAACGGCTCAACCAGTGGTTCGGTAAACTCGAAGGCCGGCTCGCTGATGTACCGGTTCTTCTCATTGATGACGAAGCCGATCAGGCCTCCATCAATACACGCGGAAATCGGCGCGACCCCAGTATCGACACCGACACCGAACCTGATGACGACACGGCCCCGTCACTGACCAACGCCCTGATTCGCGACATCCTCAGAAAAATTCCGCGGGCCACATACATCGCCTACACGGCTACACCATTCGCCAACATTCTCATCGACCCAGACGCTAGTGATAGCCAAGTAGGCGAAGACCTGTTTCCCAAGGACTTCGTCGTGCAGCTTCCGAGGCCTGACGGCTACACGGGCACGGAAGAGCTTTTCGGCGTCAGCTCGCAGGGGCGCGATGTAATGCGCCCCGTAGACGCTGCGGATGTGAAAGCTTTGAAGCCGAAGCAACGCAAAAGGAGCGAAGCAATTGTTGCTCGCGGCCCGCTGGATCTTCCACAGTCGCTTGCCGATGCCCTCCTGACCTTCGCGCTTGCTGGCGCCATCAGACTGCAGCGCGGCCAGGTGGGTAAGCCGAATACTATGCTGGTGCACGTATCACGGCTCCAGCAGGACCAGTTGAGTGTTGGGGAGGCGATCGAGGAGCAGATTCGTAACTGGTTCCAGCATGAGAACGCCGAGCCCGGTGTGCTCAAACAGATGTTCCGATCAACGCTCGCAGGGCTGGGGCAGGTAGATCTGCCTTGCAGCGTAGAGGTTCTACTGGAAGAGGCAGTGACTAACTTAGCCCGGTTAGTGGTGGTTGTGCTCAATAGCACGACGGGCGACGAACTTGATTACGAAGCCAAGCCTGGACGGCAGCTCGTTGCGGTAGGTGGCAATAGGCTGTCGCGCGGATTGACGCTTGAGGGACTAACGATTGCATACTTCCTGCGGACTACAACGCTGGCAGATGCTCTGCTGCAGATGGCCCGCTGGTATGGTTTCAGGGCTGGCTATGAAGACCTGATCCGTATCTGGACCACCGAAGGCATCGCTCAGTGGTTCGTGGAGCTGGCGCTGGTCGAAGAATCCCTGCGGGACTCCATTACAGCACTCAACAAGGCCGGCCGCAGACCTGACCAGATGGCCATCCGGATGCGCGCCCATTCAAAGCTACTGCTCACGAGTAAGAACAAGAGCAGGATGCAGATGGACGATGCGCGGTCATGGTCTGGCGAGAACCCGCAGACGATCCTGTTTCCCATGCAAGATCGGGAAATGCTGGAGCGGAACGTGGACCTTGCGTCTGCCCTGCTGCGACAGCATCCCCCGACACAGGATGCATACGGCGGCGCCATAGCACACGATGTACCGGCCGAGCACATCGCACTGTTCCTGAGGCGTTATGAAGGGCACCCGAACAGCATTGCATTTCAGGGCGCGGAGATTGCCGACTGGATCCTGGAGCGAGCTGAAAAGGGAGAGCTCACGAACTGGACCGTGTTCGTAGCCAACCCGGATCGGGAACGACAGGTACTCCTGGGTGGAAGGCCTTTCGGCCTTGTTCGGCGTTCGTTGCAGGCCAACGAGTCGATCGGCATCCTGATCGATCCACGCCATGAAGGTGTCGACCTGCATGGCGGACCGGAGAACTACCGCGTTGGTTCAGGGTTCAATGCACGAGCAATGCGCGAGGACCGACCCGTACAACAGGGCCTGCTTCTGCTCTACCCCCTCGATCCCGAACCGCTCCGCGCGCCAACGCAGACAGTGCTGGGCCTCGCACTGTCGCTGCCACGCACTACGGACGGTGAACAACGGTTTGTTGTAAACCGTGGGGTACGCAATGTTTGAGATCACACAGGACCGCTGGGCAAGTCTGCGCGAGCAGCGCCTTCCACACGAGGATATTTACGAGCAGGCCGCTGAAGACCTGGAGGCGGCCCTGATAGGAGTGTCAGACGACGGACGTCTGCACCTGATGCTGGCCATCGATATTGCCCCGCAGAAACTACCGCCGGATCTGCAGAGCCTTCAGGTGCGCATCCTGGAGGGCGGACAGATTTGGTTGGACGTTTCCGCACGCAGCCACCACGAAGAGCTACTTACGCTGGTAGCCAATAAGGTCATCCACGCTATTTGCATTGAAGGCCGCGATCCTGCTATCTCGGTTGAACGTATCATCGACGATATGCGTGCGGCTTTGCGCCCGCTTGCACTTGACCTGAGTGCGGCAGAGCAGATCGGTCTTTTCGGCGAGCTCTGGGTGCTGTCCAATGTGCTGCTCCCGACCATCGGGCCGCGCGTCAGTCACCTTTGGAGCGGGCCTGAAGGCGAACGTCATGATTTCATCGGCCAGGGAGTTCACGTTGAAGTGAAAACCACCACGCGATCAGAACCGAAGCACGAAATATCCCGTCTCGATCAGCTGAAAGCGCCCACCAGCAAGCGCCTCCTGTTTGTCAGCGTTATGCTAGAGCGCAGTCTGGGTGGCGATGAAACGCTTGCAGACCGCGTCGATGAAATTCGGAAGAAGCTGGTGTCCGATGGGCATGCTCTAGATGTTTTCGACTCACGCTTGGCACAACTCGGCTGGCACGAGGGCCTACGACAGACAGGTGCTCTTCTCCGGTTCACATTCCGCGATGTCCATGTCTTTGAAGTTGCCGGAAACTTCCCCAGGCTCCCCGATGACTACGTGCCGCCACTCGGTGTGACCGGCATTAAGTACAGCATCAATGTCGGCAGCCTGCCGTCCCTCGACGTATTGGAAGTTCAGGAGGTTCTTCTAACCGCCTGATGGGCGCGAGGGCAGCAGGCAACTGTCACCGTTGCCGCAACCAAGCATGTGGTGGGGAATGAATGGAACCAAATCCTTGTTTCATCTTGGGATGCATGACAGCCATGCAGAGCTAGTATTCTGGCAGCAATCCCAAGCTATTCAATGTGGCAGATTAGTCGAACAGCTCGCCGCTGTAGGTCTTACGGTGATATTCCTGAACTCCGTCTACCGAGTTCAGATAGTCGATTAGCTCTTTTAGAGCGATGACATAGAATTTAGTTGTTGTGGAGTTTAAAATGTGAGTAATTCCATGGTAGTCTCGCAGGTGCAAGTTGTCCAAGTCTAATAACGAAACGACATCATAATTACGGTGACATTCCGAGCCTAACTCCCAGGCGATAGCGAGATGGATTTCTTTTTCGCTTTTGTATTCGGACTCAAATTCGCGAATTAGCGCATCAATATTGAATTTGTACTCAAGGATTTTTGGAGGGCTAGTGTACTCTTTGTTGTACTGAAGCTGTTGAACTCCCAGTGGGTTGTTTTCTTTGTCATACTCATGGTTGGGTAAAGGGTCTCTAATAATAAACTTAAAAACTCCATCGTACTGCTGGGTCTGGCTGGTGGCCAATAATTTGATCCCTCGAATAACTCCGCCAGCAACTAACTGATTGAATAGTACAATCACGTCTTGCTCTGATACAGGCTCGGATGTTATTGAGATTTCATTTGTGGGTGCAAAGAAATTCTTGTTTGTGAGGCTCAATGGTCGTTCTATTTCATGGGCTTCTTGCGCTCGGACCCAGTCGTGAAGGGACCCTTCCCTAGTTATATCGTTCTTGGCGCCTGTATCTATTCTTAGGAGGCGACGCCATTTCTGGAAACGTTTCACTATCTCAACTGAAATATGTTCTGCAGCCTCTTTCAGTTCAGGTTGAAAACCTTTCCGTCCTAAATCTGGATCTGCATCTACAAAGTGAACAATGACATGGCACTGGTTCTGGTGGCCAATGTTAGAGGTCAGTGGGATTGTGATCAATTCACCCTGTATCATCTGATTGTTAGCAAGCTGTAGGCCACCTTTCAAGACTCTGTACTGTTTTCTTAGCTTTGCAAGCTCGTCATTGAATTGATCCCAAATAGACGTAGAATAAGCAAAGTAGCCGTATGCTGAAATCTGATATTGATTGATTAGAGAGTTAAACTTATCGCTGGGTGATAACAGGGAAAGCAAATCGTCAGGGCTAAAGAATTCATAAATTCCATTCGCCTTCAGATATTTCATAGGAAGGTTGGATGAATCTTTTCCCTGGGCTTGAAGCTTTTTCTGAACTTCCAGTACGTCTTTTAGATTGACGCTGGCGCTTAATTTTGTATGTGGATATATATAACTGCAGCTTTGCTCGGGTAGAACTGAGACTTCGCCCTGCTTGTTTTTGACTGTGAGCTGGAATTTAATCTTTGAGCTTTCTGATGCAAATGTTATTGCGCCGAGTGGGGTTTTAATAAGCAGTAGGTACAACCATTGTTCGGCAGTAGTGGCTGAGTACCAGGATAGATCTTTCGGTCGAGTGCTGGATCCTCCAAATTTTATTTTGAACGTAGATCCCCTTGTTACTTCTGCGAACGCTGGGTCAGTAATCTCCGAGGATGTAACCATTGGGCGCGTAACCGTGCCGTGAAAGTCCTCTACCCAGTCCCGACCCTTCAAAAGCTCTCCATGGAACGTATGGCCGGAAACTTTTGTGCCAAACTGTAGGTAGTCGAAGCCATAGCCTATGTAGGTAGCTCCAACTCCTTTATTACCCCTTGTTTGCCCCCCATTTTTAAATGAAATATTTGGAGCAAGGAATGATTTAAATTCTTTTTCGTTGAATCCAATGCCATTGTCAGTTATGGAAAAAGAATTTTCCTCAAGATTTATGGTCAGCCAAAGCTTGGGGATGTAGCCTGGCTCCTCAAGCTCAGTTGCGCGGCGGTCCACGGCATCCATCGCATTTTGAATGAGCTCGGAGAATGAGTCATACATACCAACGTAGGACTTTAAAATATTCTTGATTTCACGCTTCTTCGCAGCGAATAGGATCTCTGCATCCACATCTTGACCGCTGGTCAGCGGATCCCATGATTCTAGCTTCATAGCAGTCCCTTTAGGTCAGCAAATGATTGGATTCTGTCTCAAAGCCCAGCTTGAGAGCCCTGAAAGTTTCATTAGCAGGACGTTACCAGCGGGATAGACCTTCAAATATTAAAAAAATTAATCAGGATTTGCTCCGTCTATAGAATTAATTGTGAGATGCCGCTGGTTTTTTAGGTGCGTCCTCACCTATCTATGGTCGCAGGATGTCCTCCATGAAGGGCAGCCCAGGTGGTGACAGCAGACGGTTTCAGTCAGGGGTTGAAAACCCATGACTTGTCTAGACGACGAGCGAGTAGCCTGACAGTCAGCAAGTAGTAGTATCGCGTAGCGTCGCTGCGGTGGCTTAAGCGATGCTCAAGAAACCAAGCCACATGCTTTCTCTGCCAACCCCAAGGTGTTTCTCGCTGCCAGCGCTTTGCGATGTCAGCCTGGATGATATTCGCTTGGCGCACATGACGCTGTCGGGTTGCGTGCGAGCCGGTCAGCACTCCAGCCAAGAACAGTTGCATGTCGAATTGCTTACTCATCTCCGCCCACCGATGTAGGCAGCGACCACGTCAATCCGTCCATGGCCAAGTTCATGGCTGATTTGCCTTCGGGCCTCACGATCTAGGTGCCTATCGACCTGGAAACATTGGCCGCCGTTGATAGGTGCGCAGAGCTGGGTGATTTGCTCATAGCGTTCACATGCGTACGCCGCTCGCAGTTCATGGAATCCCTTAAGGTTGTGTGCATGCAGGACGGCCCGCGCAGGGCGAATGATTTCTCGCAGAACATTCAGGTAGCTTTCGTGTGGCGCAATCAGGTTGCGGCTACCCGGAGGTGACACCTTCTGTGCAAACCTAAGTGCGTCACGTATATGCTCATCCACCGTAATCCAACGGGGGGCAGAGGCTCCGGCGCGGCCGCCTTTGGTGCCATCCTGAATGTTAATCCTGCCTATCTCTCTAACCTTACGGCTCAACCGTGGCAGGTCTGCCAAAATAGCCTCACGCAAGCGCATGCCGGTTGCTCGTGCCAACAGAACGATCGCTGCAGCCCTTAGCAGATCGTGGCGGCAAAGCGCATCGACGATCTGCTTAACCTGTTCGCGGTCTTGGCCCTGCGGCACTGAGTCTCGTACCCAGGTGCGCTGCTTACCCAACGCCTTACTCGGACTGGGCAATTTCACATACTGATCACCGCGAAGCGCCGCCATGGTCCTGTTAACGCTGGATAGCCGGTTTTGTGCGGTGCTGACGGCGAGTCCTCCACGCCGAACCAGGTCGCGCAGATACGCCGCATAGCCGGCCAACACTTTGCGATCAATCTGCCGCGCATCATTGATGCCGGGCCCCTGTTCGGAGCGGCACCACCTCACGAATGCCAACCATCGATCACTGTGCGCCTTGACCGTGCCGTAGTGGCCGCCGCCGAACATGTCTTTCAGCGCTTGCGGCCCTGCGTAGCTCAATTGCCTGCCATAGCCGAAAATACGGCCATCGCGTCTACCTACCAATGCCATGTCGGTCACCTCATCTACCGTTCTCCGATCCTCGCCCCACGTCATCCCGCCAAGAATGCTGAGTGTTATCAGGGATCAAGTCCCCTGCGACCTGTGGGGATGTCCTCTAACGCGGGACTGGCGGCTCCTTACGACCGGGAGCAAGGGCATCTCATGATCTGGCCTCCTGATCACCGTTACCGGTGGGCGGGTGGAGGCTGCGTTGGTTGACGAGACCAGCGCCGCGAAATCCTGAGTCGGGTGAACGCAGCGGTGCGATGACCGGGCATGCCTGACTGTCAGTCAGGTGCAGTCCATTCCCTGGTCTGCGGTACCATCATCTACAGCGCTGTTGCTGGCGACATCGGCGTTTGTCACGCCGATTGTCACGAGGGGAATTGCCGCAAAGCCATGTGCGATCAGGGCTGCAGCAGTGGTAGAAGTGCCCGTCTCTTTCCAGAGAAAGAGACGGGCACAGGTTGGCGCAGGATTCGGCCAAGCGGATAGGTTGCTGCAGGGCAGCGCAAAGGAAGTGTCGTCTGGCGCACGAGGGCCATGATCTGAAGTAGGCATCCATCACCGGGAAGGTGACCGGGCGAGCTGCCGGATGCGAATCGCCCTTGGGGAGAACCACCGCGGGAGCGGCGTGACCTTTAAGGTTCGGGTCACCTGGGGTGCTGTCATCGACAGCTTGCACGGCCAGTTCTACGCCTGTGGATAAACCCGGTCAAGGGCCTACATTAGGCGCTCTTGGGGACATGAAAAGCGGTTATCCATTGGTGGAATTCTGTGGTAAATCCCGGACAACGTCGTGGCTTTTAGCTCTTCAAAGTGAGGTCCATCCAAACAGGGCGGCTTTGCAGCCCTGTTTGGATGGACCCGCGCTGAGACGCGGATGAGCGAGGCTGCTCGCCCTGAATCTTGAGCGCTCAGTTGCTGTCGCCGCCGTTATTGCGCCTGTACAGCGCTAGCGAATCGGCACCACATTCTTGTCTCTGACTTGGCCGTAGGCTGAGGCAAGCAGGCTGCCGGTGGCGGCTTTCTGGATGTACTCACTCCGCCAGGCCATCATCGGGCGCCGGCGCTCAATATAGTCGGCTCGGTTGTAGGCGCTGCGCACCTCATCCTTGTCGACGTGCGCCAGTGCCACTTCGATGAGCTCCGGGTCCCACCCATGCTCATTCAAGATGGTACTGGCCATCGAGCGCATGCCGTGGCTGACCAAGCGATCTTGGAAGCCCATGCGCTTCAACGCCATGTTGGCGGTTTGGCTATTAGCGTGGGTGCGCGGATTTCTGTCTGCCGGGAAGACGTATTCGCGATGGCCGCTGTGAGTCTTCAGTGACTCCAACAATGCGACGGTGTGATCACTCAACGGGATGCTGTGAGGGCGGCGCTTCTTCATCCGCTCCGGTGAAATAGTCCAGACACGCCTTTCAAAGTCGATGTCTGCCCAGCGAGTAGTTGCCGCCTCGGCGGGGCGAGTCATTGTGTGTAACTGCCATTCGATCAGGCAGCGGGTGGTGCGTTTGATGCTGGCGTTCGCGATCTCCAACATGAGCTCGGGGAGTTCTTCGGGCGGAAGCGCAGCCATGTTCTCTTTTTTGGGCTTCTTGAATACCGCCCTGATGCCGCTGAGTGGGTTGGCGAAGATCAGGCCTGAGTTCACGCCGTAGGTCATGATCTCGTTTAGCCGCTGGCTAAGACGTTTGACAGTCTCCAGGCTGCGTTTCGCTTCGATTGGGCGAAGCAATGCGATCACCATCGGAGCGGTGATCTTCGTCAGTGGCGTCGTCTTCAAATCGGGGAACACGTGCAGTGTGAGCGACCGCCAGATGTCCTCGGCGTAGGCCGGGGTGACTGAGTCTTTCTTGAGCTCGAACCAGGCGGTGGCCACGTTCTCGAAGGTGTGTTCCGTTTCTGCGCGCTTGGCTTCATTCAACGTATTGCGCTGCACCTTCGGATCGATGCCTTGGGCGAGCAGCTCGCGGGCTTCGACTGCCTTCTTTCGTGCGTTCGCCAGTGACAGTGCGGGTAGGTCCCGAAGCCGATGTTGATACGCTTCTTGGTCACCGGTTCGCGGTAGTTGAAATTCCACAGCAACGAGCCGTTGCTGCGTACTCGGAGCTGCAAACCGTCACCGTCTGTGAGGACGTAATCCTTGGGCGCGGGTTTGACTCCCTTGAGCTGTCGATCGGAGAGGCGGTGGTTTTGAGCAGGCATGAGATTGTCCTCAAGCACTGATTCGGTATTCCAAAGATTAGCGCCGGGTGAGGTGGAATACCGTCTGGAATACCCGAATGACTGGAACTCAAAAACTCTGAAAAGACCGCAAAAGCGCTGGAAGCCGCGTATTTACTGGATCGCAGGCACAAAAAAAGACGTCCGTGGACGTCTTTTTTTGATCATTTGGTGGAGCCGGGGGGATTTGAACCCCCGTCCGCCAGTACTCCGCTGTCGGTACTACATGCTTAGCCGTGTCTATTGAGTTAATCCGCAGCCGCCCGACGGGCAGGGTGCTTTGGACGAGTTGGGTAAGTTTTAGTCGCTTTGCCCCCAACGTGCTACACGACGATCCTGTTCTGTATGACAATCACTTCGGGTTTACAGGCATCCCCTAGTGATTGCTGGAGCCGAAGCTACCAGGAGAGCGGGCTCGGCTGCTTACGCAGCGAGAGCGTAACCCTCGTAGTTTTCGTCATTGGCAACTATAGAAAGTTGCAACAGTGGATTTACGAGTTCTGTTACCAACTCGGCATGCACCTAGAGTTTCATCACCGGCGTCGAATCCTAATCGGCCCCATTTTTTACTGCTCTAGCGCTAGCACCGTTTCGGGTGCATGTGACGGAGTATACGCCATCGGTCGGGCGACGTCGACTACCGGTCCGGTCGCCCACCGAGGTTACTGACCGTTGCCGCCCTTGTCGGTCTTCTCGAGGCGCGACAGCACCTTGGCGCTGATGGTGATGCAATCCTTGTCGTTGCCCGCCGCCTGCGCGGCCTTGGCGTCAGCCACATGCTGCTTCAGCGCATCGTCCAGCCCTTCGGAGGTCGCGCCCATGGTTGCCATCTGGTCGTCGATCTTCTGCAGGTTGCTGGTACACAGGTCTTTATCCGCCGCGAACACAGGCGAGGCTAGCAGTGCGGCGCTGAGGAACAGTCCGGTAATCGCAGTACGCTTCATGTGAATCTCCTTGGCTGGGAAGGCCTCAGGATAAGGGGCCTATTTGCATGGACTGCGGCCGATGCCAGGGGTTCAGACGGATGTTGTGGCAGATGGCCTGTTCGCCGGCAAGGCCAGCTCCTGCCGGTGTGCAGGAGCCGCCTTGGCTCACAGCGCCCTGGCTCTGGTCACCCGGTCCACCAGGTACACCAGGCCGTGATAGTCGATGCCGCCATGCTCGCTCAGGCCGATTTCACAGGTGCGGCTGGTGGAGATGCCTTCGCTGCAGTACTGCACGGCGTCCTTTAGGCTGCGCAGTGAATGTGCGTTCAGTTCGGGGGTGGTGAAGCCCTTGTCGCCGGCGAACCCGCAGCAGTGGATGCCCTCGGGTATCACTACCTCTTTGCTGCAACGCCGCGCCAGGTCGATCAGGGCCTGGCTCTCGCCCAGGTGCTGGGTGCTGCAGGTCACGTGCACGGCAATGGGTGCGTCCTGCGGGGTGAACTCCAGCTTGTCCACCAGGTGGGTGCGGATGAAGCGCACCGGGTCATACAGGTCCAGGCGCGAGTCCTTGAGGTCTTGCACCAGGCGCAAGGTGCACGGGCTGGTGTCGCAGTAGATCGGGTCGAGCCCGCCGCGGCTCGCATGCAGCAGCGCGCCGATCAGTTCCTGGCGCTTGTGCTCGGCCTGTTCGGCATAGCCCTTGGAAGCGAACGGCTGACCGCAGCACAGGCTGTCCTGGTTCTCGGGGAACACCACCTGGTAGCCGGCCTTTTCCAGCAGGCCGCGGGTCTTGTCCAGCAGCGAGGTCTGTTCGCGATCGCCAGCGGCCGGGCCCATGACGCGCGATACGCAGGCCGCCAGGTACACCACGCGGGGCCGCGCATCGTTGCTCGCCGGGCTGAATTGGATGGGCTGCAGGGGCTGCGGCATGGCCGGCGTCCAGAGCGGCAGGCGGCCGTTGCTGGCTTTGCTCAGCGATTGGCTGATGCGGGCCAGACGTGGCGCGCCCAACAGGCGGCGGGCACCGTTGGCTGCGCGCAGGGTGAGGCGGGCGCCGCTTAGCGCGGTGTGGAAATGCTCCGCCAGCCAGTCGGCTGTCTTCACGTGGCTGGCAGCCTGGGCGCGCAATTTCTTCACCAGTTCGCCGGTGTTGATGCCTACCGGGCAGCGCTGGGCGCACAAGCCGGTGGCGGCGCAGGTGTCGATGCCCTGGTACTGGTAGTCGCGTTCAAGCGTGGTGGTATCGACCCCGGCGCGCTTCTTGGCCTGGATGTCGCGCCACATCACGATGCGCTGGCGCGGGCTCAGGGTCAGCCCCTTGGACGGGCACACCGGTTCGCAGAAGCCGCACTCGATGCACTTGTCGACGATCTCGTCGGCGGCGGGCAACGGCTTGAGGTTTTTAAGGTGGATCTGCGGGTCGTCGCTGAGCACCACATCCGGGTTGAGGATACCGTTGGGGTCGAGCAGGCGCTTGAGCGTCCACATCAGCTGGTAGGCATCGTGGCCCCATTCCAGTTCGACGAACGGCGCCATGTTGCGCCCGGTGCCATGCTCGGCCTTGAGTGAACCGCCGAATTCGACCGCCACCAGGTGTGCCACGTCGTCCATGAACGCCTGGTAGCGGGCGACCTCTTCGGCACTGTTGAAACCCTGGGTGAACACGAAGTGCAGGTTGCCCTCCAGCGCATGGCCGAACAGGATGGCTTCGTCATAGTGGTGCCGCTCGAACAGCTCGATCAGGCGGTTGACGCCGATGGCCAGTTGCTCGACCGGGAAGGTCACGTCTTCGATGATGACCGTGGTGCCGGTCTTGCGCACGGCGCCGACGGCCGGGAAGGTGTCCTTGCGGATGGCCCAGAGCTTGGCGTTTTCCTTGGCGTCTTCGGTGAAGTCGACCTGTTTCTCGACCGGAAATTGCGCCAGCGAGGCCATGATCAGGCCCAGCTGCTCGTGCAGCAGTGTCTGGGTGGCAGCGCGGGACTCGATCAACAGGGCGCACGCACCCTCGGACAGCTGCTGCACGAAGGCCGGCATGCCGGGCTTGTCCTGCACCGAGCGCAGGCTGCGCCGGTCGAGCAGTTCCACGGCCGATACCGGCTGGCTTTTCAGCACGGTGACGGCGGTGCAACAGGTTTCCACGTCCGGGAACACGATCAGCGCCGACGCCTTGTGCGGGTGATCGATCACGGTGTCGTAGGTAACCGCGCTGATGAAGCCCAGGGTGCCCTCGGAGCCCACCAGCAGGTGGTTGAGGATGTCCAGTGGCTGGTCGTAGTCGACCAGGGCGTTTAGCGACAGGCCGGTGGTGTTCTTGAGCCGGTACTTGTGGCGGATTTTCGCGGCCAGTTCGGTGTTGGCGCGGGTCTCGCGGCCCAGGCGCGCGAGCGATTCGAGCAGGTCGGCATGGCTGCTCTGGAAGGCCGCGACGCTGGCCGGGTCTTCGCTGTCCAGGCGGGTGCCGTCGGCCAGCACCAGGCGCAGGCCGGCCAGGGTGTGGTAGGTGTTCTGGGCGGTGCCGCAGCACATGCCACTGGCGTTGTTGGCAACGATGCCGCCGATCTTGCAGGCGTTGATGGACGCCGGGTCGGGGCCGATCTTGCGTCCGAACGGCGCCAGCCAGGCGTTGGCCTGGGCGCCGATCACGCCGGGTTGCAGGCGGATCTGCCGGCCTTGCTCGCGAATCTCGCGACCGTTCCAGTTGTCGCCCAGTACGATCAGCACCGAGTCGCTGATGGCCTGGCCCGACAGGCTGGTGCCGGCGGCGCGGAAGGTCACCGGCACGCGGTCGCGCTGGGCCAGCTGGAGCAGGCCCACCACTTCGTCTTCGCTTTCCACGCGCACCACCAGCTTGGGGATCAGCCGGTAGAAGCTGGCGTCGGTACCGAAGGCCAGGGTAGACGTGGGGTCGTCGAAGCGGCGCTCACGGGGGATCAGGCGTTCAACCGAGTCGAGAAACGCGGTGGGCAGGCTCATGCAAACTCCTCGCGGGGCCACGGCGTCTATCGCGCCGCGTGCCCCGGACAATCAGGCGGTGATGGGGCAGGCGGTCAGGCGCCGAATTCGCGTACCAGCGAATCGCGAGTGATCTCGCTGATGGACTTGGCGCCGGTCAGCACCATGGCCACGCGCATTTCCTTTTCGAACAGGTCGAGCAGGTTCTTCACGCCGGCTTCGCCTGCGGTGGCGAGGGCATAGAGGAAGGCACGGCCGATCAGTACGGTGTCTGCGCCCAGGGCGATCATGCGCACCACGTCCAGGCCGCTGCGGATACCGGAATCGGCAAGGATCTTCAGGTCGCCCTTGACCGCATCGGCGATGGCCGGCAGGGCACGGGCGCTGGACAGCACGCCGTCGAGCTGGCGACCGCCGTGGTTGGACACCACGATGCCGTCGGCACCGAACTTCACGGCGTCGCGCGCGTCGTCCGGGTCGAGAATACCCTTGATCACCATCGGGCCATCCCAGAACTCGCGGATCCATTCCAGGTCCTTCCAGGAAATCGACGGATCGAAGTTGGCGCCCAGCCAGCCGATGTAGTCGGCCAGGCCGGTGGGGCTGCCGCGGTATTTGGAGATGTTGCCCAGGTCGTGGGGCTTGCCCAGCAGGCCTACATCCAGCGCCCACTGGGGGTGGGTCATGGCCTGCCACATGCGCCGCAGCGGTGCGTTAGGGCCGCTCATGCCGGAGTGGGCGTCACGGTAGCGTGCGCCGGGTACGGGCATGTCCACGGTGAACACCAGGGTGGTCACGCCGGCGGCCTTGGCACGCTCCAGGGCATTGCGCATGAAGCCGCGGTCCTTGAGCACATAGAGCTGGAACCACATGGGCCGGTCGATGGCCGGGGCCACTTCCTCGATCGGGCACACCGACACGGTCGACAGGGTGAAGGGGATGCCCTTGGCCGCCGCGGCACGTGCCGCCTGCACCTCGCCGCGCCGGGCGTACATGCCGGTCAGGCCGACCGGTGCCAGGGCCACGGGCATGCTCAGGGTTTCATCGAACAGGCGGGTCTCGAGGCTGAGCTCGGACATGTTCTTCAGAACGCGCTGGCGCAGGGCGATGCTGGCCAGGTCTTCGACGTTGTGGCGCAGGGTGTACTCGGCGTAGGCGCCGCCGTCGGCGTAGTGGAACAGGAAGGGCGGCAGCTTGCGTTGGGCTGCGGCGCGGTAGTCGGTAGAGGCTGAAATGATCATGGTGTCTCGCAGCGTCGGTTGAAAGGGGCAGCTGCCGGGCGCCCTTGGGGCGCCCGGCCTCTTTCACTTTAGTGAACCAGCATGCCGGTCAGCCAGTACGCCTGGATCAAGGTGATCAGGCCGACGATGGTGGCGAAGAACAAGCTGTGCTTGAGGGTGAAGCGGAACAGGTCCGACTCTTTGCCAACCAGCCCGGTGGCCGCGCATGCCACGGCGATGGACTGTGGCGAGATCATCTTGCCGGTAACGCCGCCGCTGGTGTTGGCGGCCACCAGCAGGGTGTCGTTGACCCCGATCTGGTGCGCGGTGGTGGCCTGCAGCGAGCTGAACAGCGCGTTGGACGAAGTGTCCGAACCGGTCAGGAACACGCCCAGCCAGCCAAGGAACGGCGAGAAGAACGGGAACGCTGCGCCGGTGCCGGCCAGTACCAGGGCCATGGTCGACGACATGCCCGAGTAGTTGGTGACGAAGGCAAAGGCCAGCACCATGCCGATCGACAGGATCGGCCAGCGCAGTTCGAAGAAGGTTTCCTTCAGCGTGGTCAGGCCGGTCTTGAAGTTGATCTTCAGCACCAGCATCGACAGCAGCGCGGAGAAGAAGATCGCGGTACCGGTGGCCGAGATCGGGTCGAGCTTGAACACCGCCGGCATGGCGGTCGGGGCGGCGACGATCGGCGCGGTCTTGATCACCAGCTGGTCAAGGTGCGGGATGGCGAAGTTGAACACCCAGCTGTACATCGAACCACCGGCGGCAAAGGCCGCCTTGAATGGCTTTAGGGTCCAGATGGTGACCAGCACGGTGAGGATCAGGAACGGCGACCAGGCCTTGAAGATCTCGCCAAAGCTGTAAGGCGAAGGCTGGCTGCCGCCACCGTTGACCACGGCTGCACCGACGCTGCCTGTAGCGGTGGTCATCGAGCGCTTGGGCTGCCAGACCTTGAGGAACAGGGTCAGGGAGATCAGGCTGGCCAGTGCCGAGGTGATGTCCGGCAGTTCCGGGCCGATGAAGTTGGAGGTGAAGTACTGGGTGACGGCGAAGCTCAGGCCGGCCACCAGGGCTGCAGGCCAGGTCTCCTTGACGCCGCGCAGGCCGTCCATCATGAACACCAGCCAGAACGGCACGAACAGCGACAGCAGCGGCAATTGACGACCGGTCATGGCGCCGATCTTGAAGGCGTCGATACCGGTGACCTGGCCGGCCACGATGATCGGGATACCCAGGGCGCCGAAGGCCACCGGGGCAGTGTTGGCGATCAGGCACAGGCCGGCGGCGTACAGCGGGTTGAAGCCCAGGCCCACCAGCAGTGCAGCGGTAATGGCCACGGGTGCGCCGAAGCCTGCCGCGCCTTCCAGGAAGGCACCGAAGCAGAAGCCGATCAGCAGAACCTGCAGACGCTGGTCGTCGGTGATCGACAGCACCGAGCTGCGGATCACTTCGAACTGGCCACTCTTGACCGTCAGTTTGTACAGGAACACCGCCGCGACGATGATCCAGGCGATGGGCCACAGGCCATAGGCAAAACCGTACCCGGCAGCAGCCAGGGCCATGTCGGCGGGCATCTGGAAGGCGAAGATGGCGACCAGGATCGACAGCGCCAGCGTGATGCTGCCTGCCACATGACCCTTGAGGCGGAACACGGCCAGCGCCAGGAAGAAGAACACGATAGGGATGACTGCCGCCAGGGCGGACAGGCCGAGACTACCAAGCGGACTATAGAGTTGTTGCCAGGTTTGCATATGGGGTGGCCCCTAATTGTTGTTGGTCATGCAGTGGCATTGGCTAATTGGTCATACCAATTTACAATGTCGAGCCGCTAGGTTAAGAGCCCTGTGGTGGGTGTGTCAATTTGCCCCGCTAAAACTTTCGTCGGACGGTTGAAAAAAGGTCGGCTGAGCGGCTTCGAAATTCGCCAACTGGTGGGTGTGGCGTGGGCACCGATAGGCCAAAATAGGCGGCCCCGAACGAACTCGGGATTGTGGAGAGCATGTGATGGTTTTCAACCAGGTCCGCCAACGCCGTTTGTCCGACGATATCGTCGAGCGGCTTGAGGGGATGATTCTTGAAGGCACCTTGACCGCCGGTGAGCGGTTGCCGGCCGAGCGACAACTGGCCGAGCAGTTCGGGGTGTCACGCCCGTCGTTGCGCGAGGCGATCCAGAAGCTGGTAGCCAAGGGCATGCTGGTGAGCCGACAGGGCGGCGGCAATTATGTTGCCCAGTCGATGGGTTCGACGTTCAGCGACCCCTTGTTGCAATTGCTGGAGAACAATCCGGAGGTCGAACGCGACCTGCTGGAGTTTCGTCATACGCTGGAGGCGTCGTGTGCCTATTACGCCGCATTGCGTGCCACCGCGGTGGATCGCGAGCGGTTGAAGGTGGCGTTCGATGCGCTGCAGGACTGTTATGCGCGTGCCGATGAGGTGAGCCGCGCCGAGGAAGGGGCGGCGGATGCGTCGTTCCACCTGGCGATTGCCGAGGCCAGCCATAACGCGGTGCTGCTGCATACCATTCGCGGGTTGTTCGACCTGCTCAAGCGCAACGTGGTGACCAACATCGGCGGTATGTACAAGCAACGCAGCGAGACCCGCGACATGCTGATTGCGCAGCACCGGGACCTGTACCTGGCGATTGTCGAAGGGCGTGCGCAGGATGCACGGGAGGTGTCGAGCCAGCACATTCTGTATGTGCAGGAGGTGCTCGAAGAGGTGCGTCAGGAAGTGCAGCGGGTCGCGCGGGCAGAGCGGCGCAACGGGCGCTAGACAAGCGTTGCGGCTTTCGCCGGCAAGGCCGGCTCCTACAGGGTTTCGCTTGGCCTGTAGGAGCCGGCCTTGCCGGCAAAGTGGCTAGAGCAGGCGTGCCTACTCGTCGCGGCCCTTGCTGCGCACGGCGCGCTGCAACTCGCGATCGGAATCACGCTCGCGCTGGGTATCGCGCTTGTCGTATTCCTTCTTGCCCTTGCCCAGGGCAATCTCGCACTTGATCAAGTGCTTGCTCCAGTACATCGACAAGGCCACGCAGGTATAGCCCTTCTGCTGTACGCCCACGAACAGGCGCTCCAGCTCGCGGCGATTGAGCAGCAGTTTACGGGTACGGGTCGGGTCGGCGATCACGTGGGTGCTGGCTGCGGTCAGGGGGGTGATATGGCAACCCATCAGCCATGCTTCACCGTCCTTGAGCAGCACGTAGCTGTCCACAAGATGCGCCTTGCCGGCACGCAGACTTTTTACTTCCCAACCGGACAGGACCAATCCGGCCTCGAACTTGTGCTCGATGAAGTAATCGTGACGCGCTTTTTTATTCTGCGCGATGGTCCCTGTCGGATGCTTCTTTTGTTTAGCCATAGGGGCGGCATTATAGGCAGTCGTCGCGCTGTCGGCTACGGGGTAGCGGTACGCTTGAGCCGTTGGAGTGAATCCCGGACAATACGCGCTGTTTTTCCTCTTGATGCGCTATGTGGCGCCCCTCGGCATTCGCATCGTGTTTACCGCTCAGCTTTGGAAGTGACGCCTGGATGACTACCCATATTCAACGTTCGGCACTGTTGCCGTACCCCGCTCAGGCGCTGTATGACCTGGTGAATGACGTCGCCCGCTATTCGGAGTTTCTGCCGTGGTGCTCCTCCAGCACGGTGCTGGAGCAGAGCGAGACCCTGATGCGAGCGCGAGTCGAGGCGGCCAAGGGCGGCATGAGCCAGAGTTTTGTAACGCGAAATGAGTTGGTGCCAGGGCAGTCCATCGAGATGAACCTTGAGGAGGGGCCGTTCAATCAGCTGCACGGGCTGTGGACGTTCAAGGCACTCGGCGACAAGGCCTGCAAGATCAGCCTGGACCTGTCGTTCGATTACGCCGGGCCGCTGGTGCGCGCCACCCTGGGGCCGATCTTCAACCAGGCGGCCAACACCCTGGTGGATGCGTTCTGCCAGCGGGCCAAGCAACTCAATGGCTGAGCCGATGCTGCCCATCGAAGTGGTCTACGCCACCGCCGAGCAGCAGCTGTTGCTGGCGCTGGAGGTGCCAGCGGGTACGTCGGTGAGCGAGGCGGTTCGCTTGTCGGGCATCGCCGGGCAGTTGCCGGGCGTGTCGATCGGGGATTGCCCGATGGGTATCTTTGGCAAGGTGGTTGCGTCGCAGCATCCGGTCGAGGCGGGTGATCGGATCGAGCTCTATCGGCCGCTGCTGATCGACCCCAAGGAGGTGCGCAAACAGCGCGCGGCCAAGGTAGCCAGGGTGTTCAAGAAGGCCAAGCGGTGAAACGCCGCGCATGAAAAAGCCCGGAATGATCCGGGCTTTTTATTGCCTGCGCCTTGCTTACTGCGGCGAGGTGTCCAGCGGTTCCGGCACTGGAACCGGGATGACTTCGATGGTATCGACGTCGCGCTGGATCGTGTCTTCCAGCGAGCCAGGCTTGGCGGGGGCTTCCTGCTTGGCAGGTGTCTCGCCTTCGGCAGGGCTGACAGTGGTGCCCGCTGCGCCGCCAAGGATTTCCTGATCGCGGCTCACACCCGGCATGAAGTCACCCGACAGGCTGGCGAGCTGGTCGTTCTCGTTGAAGAACACGCTCATCCGTTCCTGCTGGCGCTCGCCCCCACCTGGTTGCAGACTGTACAGGTAGTCCCAACGGTTGGTGTGGAAGGTGTCCTGGATCAGAGGGTTGCCCATGATAAACCGTACTTGCCGGCGGGTCATTCCCGGCCGCAATTGGTCTATCATGTCCTGCGTGACGACATTGCCCTGCTGGATGTCGATTTTGTAAACCCCGGGGAACGAGCAACCGGCGAGTGCGAGCAGTCCCACAAAGGTGAGGCTGGTTAGCAAGAGCTTGGTGTTTTGCATCGGTGGGCGACTTCCACTATCTTGGCTGGACAACGTAAACCCCGATCATACCCGTATTCAGAGAAGCTGCGAAGCAGCATCGGCGAGAAAGCTGACCATGGTTGAAAATAGCGAATTACGCAAAGCCGGTCTCAAGGTGACCCTGCCTCGAGTCAAGATTCTACAGATGCTCGACTCCACCGAGCAGCGCCACATGAGTGCTGAAGACGTCTACAAGGCGTTGATGGAGGCAGGCGAGGACGTCGGTCTGGCCACGGTTTACCGTGTTCTGACCCAGTTCGAGGCGGCAGGTCTTGTCGTTCGTCACAACTTCGACGGCGGTCATGCAGTGTTTGAACTGGCCGACGGCGGCCACCACGACCATATGGTCAACGTGGAGTCTGGCGAAGTCATCGAGTTCTTCGATGCCGAAATTGAAAAGCGCCAGAAGGAAATCGTGCTGGAGCACGGCTACGAGTTGGTAGATCACAATCTCGTGCTGTACGTGCGCAAGAAAAAGTAAGCACTTTGCTTTGAATTGCACGGCATTGAAGGCGACCCTGGGGTCGCCTTCGTGCTTTGTGGGGGCTGTAATGTTGTACGCCGGCAAGGCCGGCTCCTGCGGGGGCACTCAGGCTTTGCTGGTGACGACCATCTTTCTGGCATGCGCCAGCGATTCCTTGGTCAGGTCGATGCCGCCCAGCATGCGCGCCACTTCTTCGACCCGCTCACGTTTGCCCAGGCTCGCCACCGCCGTATGGGTCGCATCGCTGTTGCGCACCTTGTGCACGAACAGGTGATGGTGGCCCTGCGCGGCTACCTGCGGCAGGTGGGTGACCGTCAATACCTGCCCACGCTCGCCCAGGCGACGCAACAGCTGCCCCACGATTTCCGCAGTCGGGCCGCCGATACCCACGTCGACTTCGTCGAACACCAGGGTCGGAATGCGCGAGGTCTGAGCGGTAATGACCTGGATTGCCAGGCTGATCCGTGACAATTCACCCCCGGAAGCCACCTTGGCCAGTGCCTTGAGCGGCTGGCCGGGGTTGGCGCTGACCAGCAGTTCGACCTGCTCCAGGCCCTGGGGCAACAAGTCTTCGCCACTGTTGGGGCGAAGTTCGATGCTGAAGCGTCCGCCAGGCATGCCCAGGCGCTGAATCTCAAGCTCCACCGCGCCAGCCAGCTGGGTCGCGGCCTGCTGGCGCAGGCGGCTCAGCTCCGAGGCCTTTTCCTGGTAGTGGCGGGCATAGGCGGCAAGTTCGTCACCCAGTCGGGCAATGGACTCGTCGTTGGCGTTGAGGCCTTCGAGCTCCTCCATCAGTCGTTGCTGCAGGTCGGCCAGCTCGCTGGGGTGCACGCGGTGTTTGCGCGCCAGGGTGTACAGGGCGTCGAGACGTTCTTCCAGCTGCTGCAGCCGCGCGGGGTCGGCGTCGAAATGGTCGAGAAAGCGGTTGAGCTCGCCCACTGCTTCTTCCACCTGAATCTGCGCACTGGCGATCATGTTGGCCGCCTCGGCCAGCGCCTTGGGGGCATTCTGTACGGCGGTCAGGCGATTGAGGCTGACGGTCAGCGCACTGAGCACATTGCCCGAGTCGCTCTCGCTGCAATGGTCGATGACCTGGCGGCAGATACCGAACAGGGCCTCTGCATTGGTCAGGTTCTTGTGTTCCTGTTCCAGCAGCTCAAGTTCGTTTTCGCCCAGGTTGAGGTTTTCCAGCTCTTCGAGTTGATAGCTGAGCAACTGGTGCTGCGCGCGCTGTTCGTCCCCGGAGTTGCTCAGCCGCTCGAGCTCCTGGCGGGTCTGCCGCCAGCGCTGCGCCGCCAGCTGCACCTGGCGTGCAAGGTCGGTGGCGCCGGCGTATTCGTCGAGCAGGCGACGATGGGTGTCGGTCTTCAGCAGCGACTGGTGTTCGTGCTGGCTGTGGATGTCGATCAGCAGCTCGCCCAGGGCCTTGAGGTCGCCCAGCGGGCAAGGCGTGCCGTTTATATAGCCGCGGCTGCGGCCTTCGGCGGTGATCACCCGGCGTAGTATGCACGGGCCGTCGGTGTCCAGGTCGCGCTCGGCCAGCCAGGCGCGGGCCTCGGGAATTTCGCCCAGGTCGAAGGTGGCCAGGATGTCGGCCTTGTCTGCCCCGGGGCGCACCACGCCGCTGTCGGCGCGATCACCCAGGGGGAGGCCGAGGGCATCGAGCATGATCGATTTGCCGGCCCCGGTTTCACCGGTGATGACGCTCATCCCGCGGGCGAGTTCGAGGTCCAGGTGTTCGACGATGGCGTAGTTGTGTACGGAAAGATGCACCAGCATTGGGGCGGCTCCCAGGCGTAAGGTCTGGTTATTTATACAGTGTTTTGAAATCGCCTGACAATGCTTGTGCTTAGTTTGATTCGGTTGCTCGGTAAGGGTTTTGATCGCAAGGGGTTATGAGGGTAATGCTGCTGACTGTTCATCAGCCCTTGAAGCTGCATTTTCAGACCCCATATAGCCGGCAGACGTGCGAGTAAGTTCGCTGACGAAATTGCAAAGGAGAGATTTTATGGCTGACGAACAGACGCTGGATGAACAGAATCTGAACGCCGAGGCGGCCGGCGATGAGCTGAGCACGCGCGTGCAGGTGCTCGAAGAGCAACTGGCGGCGGCCCAGGATCAATCCCTGCGCACCGCCGCAGACCTTCAGAACGTGCGCCGTCGCGCCGAGCAGGATGTCGAGAAGGCGCATAAGTTCGCCCTTGAGAAATTCGCTGGTGACCTGTTACCGGTGATCGACAGCCTTGAGCGCGGCCTGGAGCTGTCCAGCGCCGAAGACGAGAGCATCCGCCCGATGCGTGAAGGCATCGAGCTGACCCTGAAGATGTTCCACGACACCCTCAAGCGCTACAACCTCGAGGCGATCGACCCGCACGGCGAACCGTTCAACGCCGAACTGCACCAGGCCATGGCCATGCAGGAGAGTGCGGACGTCGAGCCCAACAGCGTGCTCAAGGTGTTCCAGAAGGGCTACCAGCTCAATGGGCGTCTGCTGCGCCCGGCCATGGTCGTGGTCAGCAAGGCTCCGGCTCCGGTTTCGCCCTCGATTGACGAGAAGGCTTGAAATTAGCCTGGCGGCCCCCATTTAAGTGTCAAGCGTTTAAGTGCTACCGCAGTTGGCAACCACCGCTGCGGCAACCAAATCCAAAGTTTCGGGAGAGTTAACATGGGCAAAATTATCGGTATCGACCTGGGGACCACCAACTCCTGTGTCTCCATTCTGGAAAACGGCAACGTCAAGGTCATCGAGAACGCCGAAGGCGCTCGTACCACCCCTTCGATCATTGCCTACGCCAATGACGGCGAGATCCTGGTCGGCCAGTCGGCCAAGCGTCAGGCGGTGACCAACCCGCACAACACCCTGTACGCGGTAAAGCGTCTGATCGGCCGTCGTTTTGACGAAGAAGTCGTTCAGAAAGACATCCAGATGGTCCCTTACAAGATCGTCAAGGCTGACAACAACGACGCCTGGGTGGAAGTGAACGGCCAGAAGATGGCTCCGCCTCAGATCTCGGCTGAAATTCTGAAAAAGATGAAGAAAACCGCCGAAGACTATCTCGGCGAGGCAGTGACCGAAGCGGTCATCACCGTACCTGCCTACTTCAACGACAGCCAGCGTCAGGCTACCAAGGACGCCGGTCGCATTGCCGGTCTGGACGTCAAGCGCATCATCAACGAACCGACCGCAGCCGCACTGGCCTACGGTATGGACAAGGCCAAGGGTGATCACACCGTGATCGTCTACGACCTGGGTGGCGGTACCTTCGACGTGTCGGTGATCGAGATCGCTGAAGTCGACGGCGAGCACCAGTTCGAAGTACTGGCTACCAACGGCGACACCTTCCTGGGTGGTGAAGACTTCGACATTCGTCTGATCGACTACCTCGTCGACGAATTCAAGAAAGAAAGCGGCATGAACCTCAAGGGTGACCCGCTGGCCATGCAGCGCCTGAAAGAAGCTGCCGAAAAAGCCAAGATCGAGCTGTCCTCGAGCCAGCAGACCGACGTGAACCTGCCGTACATCACTGCAGACGCCACCGGTCCTAAGCACCTGAACGTGAAGATTTCCCGCGCCAAGCTGGAATCGCTGGTCGAAGACCTGGTTCAGCGCACCATCGAGCCATGCCGCATCGCGCTGAAAGACGCCGGTATCGACGTGAGCAAGATCAACGACGTGATCCTGGTCGGCGGTCAGACCCGCATGCCACTGGTGCAGAAGCTGGTGACCGACTTCTTCGGCAAGGAAGCACGCAAGGACGTGAACCCTGACGAAGCTGTCGCCATGGGTGCTGCCATTCAGGGCGCCGTACTGGCTGGTGACGTGAAAGACGTGCTGCTGCTGGACGTCAGCCCGCTGACCCTGGGTATCGAAACCATGGGTGGCGTGATGACTGCGCTGATCGAGAAGAACACCACCATCCCGACCAAGAAGTCGCAGGTGTTCTCGACGGCCGACGACAACCAGGGCGCCGTGACCATTCACGTGCTGCAGGGCGAGCGCAAGCAAGCCGCGCAGAACAAGTCGCTGGGTAAATTCGACCTGGCCGAGATTCCGCCAGCGCCACGTGGCGTACCGCAAATCGAAGTGACCTTCGATATCGACGCCAACGGCATCCTGCACGTAGGTGCCAAGGACAAGGCGACCGGCAAGCAGCAGTCGATCGTGATCAAGGCCAACTCGGGTCTTTCCGAGGAAGAGATTCAGCAGATGGTGCGTGACGCTGAAGTCAACGCCGAGGAAGACCGCAAGTTCGAAGAACTGGCCGCTGCCCGCAACCAGGGTGACGCGCTGGTTCACTCGACCCGCAAGATGGTCGCCGACGCCGGTGACAAGGTAACCGCGGACGAGAAGGCTGCTATCGAAGCTGCCGTTGTCGCCCTGGAAGCCGCTGTCAAAGGCGACGACAAGGCTGCCATCGAAGCCAAGGTCGAAGAGCTGTCGAAGGTCTCCGCGCCAGTGGCTCAGAAGATGTACGCCGAGCAGGCCGAACAGCCTCAGGGCGGTGCTCAGCCAGAAGCTGAAGAGCCCAAGCACGACGACGTGGTCGACGCTGAGTTCGAAGAAGTAAAAGACAACAAGTAATAGCTACAGGTTGTCGCCCGGTTGACTGCTGTTCGGCAGTGACTGGTAGGATGTCGCCGCGCGGGGGCTTGCTCCCGCGTTGGCGTGTCTGGAATACCCGAATTTTTACAGCATTCGAGCGTGCTTGAATGCTGGCGGCACAGCGCGGTATGCGCCGAGGTATGCCGAACGTCCTCAAGAGTGCAAAGAATTATGGCAAAGCGTGACTATTACGAGGTTCTGGGAGTCGAGCGCGGCTCGAGCGAGGCCGACCTGAAGAAGGCCTATCGTCGCCTGGCGATGAAGCACCACCCGGACCGTAATCCTGATGACAAGGCCTCGGAAGAGCTGTTCAAGGAAGCCAACGAGGCTTACGAAGTGCTCTCCGATGCCAGCAAGCGTGCTGCGTATGATCAGTATGGCCATGCCGGTGTCGACCCGAGCATGGGTGGCGGCGGTGCCGGTTTCGGTGGCGCCAACTTCTCCGACATCTTCGGTGATGTGTTCAGCGACTTTTTCGGCGGTGGCCGGGGCGGTGGTCGCGGTGGCGCTCAGCGTGGCAGCGACCTGCGCTACACCCTCGAGCTGAACCTGGAGGAGGCCGTGCGCGGCACCACGGTCAACATCCGTGTGCCGACGCTGGTCAACTGCGCACCGTGCGATGGCTCGGGTGCCAAGAAGGGCTCGTCGCCTTCGACCTGCCCGACCTGCGGCGGTATTGGCCAGGTGCGCATGCAGCAGGGCTTCTTCTCGGTGCAGCAGACCTGCCCGCGCTGTCACGGCCAGGGCAAGATCATCACTGATCCGTGCGATTCGTGCCATGGCGAAGGCCGTGTCGAAGAGTACAAGACCCTCTCGGTCAAGGTGCCGGCCGGCGTCGATACCGGTGACCGCATTCGCCTGTCGGGCGAAGGCGAGGCAGGTTCCCAGGGTGGCCCGACCGGCGACCTGTACGTGGTGATCAATGTGCGCGAGCACCCGATCTTCCAGCGCGACGGCAAGCACCTGTACTGTGAAGTGCCGATCAGCTACACCGATGCGGCGCTGGGTGGCGAGCTGGAAGTGCCGACCCTCGATGGCCGGGTCAAGCTGAAGATCCCCGAGGGGACCCAGACCGGCAAGCAGTTCCGTCTGCGCGGCAAGGGCGTTGCGCCGGTGCGTGGCGGTGGCGCGGGCGACCTGATGTGCCGGGTGGCGGTAGAAACGCCGGTCAACCTGAGTCGTCGTCAGCGTGAGTTGCTCGAAGAGTTGCGTGTTTCGCTGGATGGCGACAGCTGCCATTCTCCCAAGGCCAATGGCTGGTTCGAAGGCGTGAAGCGCTTCTTCGGCGATCTGTAAGAAGGAACAGGGCATGCGACGTATAGCGGTAATGGGCGCGGCAGGGCGGATGGGCAAGACCCTGATCGAGGCAGTGCAGCAGACGCCGGGGGCGGGCCTGACCGCCGCCGTGCATCGTCCGGACAGTACGCTGGTCGGGGCCGACGCCGGCGAGCTGGCGGCGCTGGGGCGTATTGGTGTGCCGCTGTCGGGTGATCTGGATCGGGTGGTCGACGAGTTCGATGTGCTGATCGACTTCACCCATCCTTCGGTGACCTTGAAGAACCTGGCGTTCTGCCGCAAGGCGGGCAAGGCGATGGTCATCGGCACCACCGGTTTCAGTGTTGAAGAGAAGCAACTGCTGGCCGAGGCGGGCAAGGACATCCCTATCGTGTTTGCCGCCAACTTCAGCGTTGGCGTCAACCTCAGCCTGAAGCTGCTGGACATGGCGGCGCGTGTGCTGGGCGACGATGTGGACATCGAGATCATCGAGGCCCATCACCGTCACAAGGTGGATGCGCCGTCGGGTACCGCGCTGCGCATGGGCGAGGTGGTGGCCAATGCACTTGGCCGTGACCTGCAGGAAGTGGCCGTGTATGGCCGGGAAGGCCAGACTGGCGCGCGGGACCGCAAGACCATCGGCTTTGCCACCGTGCGTGCCGGTGACGTGGTAGGTGACCATACCGTGCTGTTCGCCGCTGACGGCGAGCGCCTGGAGATCACCCACAAGGCCTCCAGCCGCATGACCTTCGCCAAGGGTGCGGTACGTGCCGCGCTGTGGCTGGATGGGCGTGCGCCGGGCCTGTACGACATGCAGGACGTGCTCGACCTGCGTTGATCGCTGCACCAGGGGCTGCCATGCGGCCCCTTCGCCGGCCTCCCTGGCCGAGCGTTTGAAACAAGCGACTTTCTGTCGCATTCCCATGCCTTTCAGGCACATCAGTGGTAGACCGAAAAAGCCTTTTTCTGTAAGCTACAGCTTTAGTGTGTCCACTAAAAGCGCGCAGATAATTCGACGAAGAAAGCGGGGTGACGTGTCTATACGTCATTCCGCTTTTTTGCAACCTGCGATCGCCCCTTCAGGCTTTATTTTTGGGAGGTCTTCTTGACTAAGCCAGCCATACTCGCCCTTGCCGATGGCAGCATTTTTCGCGGTGAGGCCATTGGAGCCGACGGTCAGACCGTTGGTGAGGTGGTGTTCAACACCGCAATGACCGGCTATCAGGAAATCCTGACTGACCCTTCTTACTCGCAGCAGATCGTTACCCTGACCTACCCGCACATCGGCAACACCGGCACCACGCCGGAAGACGCCGAGTCCGATCGGGTCTGGTCGGCCGGCCTGGTCATCCGTGACCTGCCGCTGATCGCCAGCAACTGGCGCAACACGATGTCGCTGTCCGATTACCTCAAGGCCAACAATGTGGTGGCCATTGCCGGTATCGACACCCGTCGCCTGACCCGCATCCTGCGTGAGAAGGGCGCGCAGAACGGCTGCATCCTGGCTGGCGACAACATTTCTGAAGAGGCGGCCATCGCAGCCGCGCGCGGCTTCCCGGGCCTGAAGGGCATGGACCTGGCCAAGGTCGTCAGCACCAAGAGCCGCTACGAGTGGCGCTCCAGCGTGTGGAACCTGAAGACCGACAGCCACCCGACCATCGACGCCGCCGAGCTGCCGTACCACGTCGTGGCCTACGACTATGGCGTCAAGCTGAACATCCTGCGCATGCTGGTCGAGCGCGGCTGCCGCGTCACCGTGGTGCCGGCGCAAACCCCGGCCAGCGAAGTGCTCGCGCTCAACCCCGATGGCGTGTTCCTGTCCAACGGCCCGGGCGACCCCGAGCCTTGCGACTACGCGATCCAGGCGATCCGCGAAATCCTCGAAACCGAAGTGCCGGTGTTCGGTATCTGCCTGGGCCACCAGCTGCTGGCCCTGGCCTCCGGTGCCAAGACCGTCAAGATGGGTCATGGTCACCACGGTGCCAACCACCCGGTCCAGGACCTGGACACCGGCGTGGTGATGATCACCAGCCAGAACCACGGTTTCGCGGTAGATGAAGCGACCCTGCCAGGCAACGTGCGCGCCATCCACAAGTCGCTGTTCGACGGTACCCTGCAGGGCATCGAGCGCACCGACAAGAGCGCCTTCAGCTTCCAGGGTCACCCTGAGGCGAGCCCGGGCCCGACCGACGTCGCGCCACTGTTTGATCGTTTCATCGATGCCATGGCCAAGCGCCGCTGAGCACCCCCCGGAGGCAGCCCTGAACCGGCACAGGCCGCGTTCAGGCGCTCCTCGAGTGGATTGTTCGACACAGCTTGCCCACTGACCCGCGGATTTGAGTGACAACCCATGCCAAAACGTACAGACATCAAAAGCATCCTGATTCTCGGCGCCGGCCCGATCGTGATCGGCCAGGCCTGCGAATTCGACTACTCCGGCGCCCAGGCCTGCAAGGCCCTGCGCGAGGAGGGTTTTCGCGTCATCCTGGTGAACTCCAACCCGGCCACCATCATGACCGACCCGGCCATGGCCGACGCCACCTACATCGAGCCGATCAAGTGGCAGTCGGTGGCCAAGATCATCGAGAAGGAGCGCCCTGACGCGCTGCTGCCGACCATGGGCGGCCAGACCGCGCTGAACTGCGCACTGGACCTGGAGCGCGAAGGCGTCCTGGAAAAATTCGGCGTGGAAATGATCGGTGCCAACGCCGACACCATCGACAAGGCCGAAGACCGCTCGCGTTTCGACAAGGCCATGAAGGCCATCGGCCTGGAATGCCCGCGCTCGGGTATCGCCCACAGCATGGAAGAGGCCAATGCGGTGCTCGAGAAGCTGGGCTTCCCGTGCATCATCCGCCCGTCCTTCACCATGGGCGGCACCGGTGGCGGCATCGCCTACAACCGTGAAGAATTCGAAGAAATCTGCGCCCGTGGTCTGGACCTGTCGCCAACCAAGGAACTGCTGATCGACGAATCGCTGATCGGCTGGAAAGAGTACGAGATGGAAGTGGTCCGCGACAAAAAGGACAACTGCATCATCGTCTGCTCCATCGAGAACTTCGACCCGATGGGCGTGCACACCGGTGACTCGATCACCGTCGCACCGGCACAGACCCTGACCGACAAGGAATACCAGATCATGCGCAACGCCTCGCTGGCGGTGCTGCGTGAAATCGGTGTCGAAACCGGCGGCTCCAACGTGCAGTTCGGTATCTGCCCGGACACTGGCCGCATGGTCGTGATCGAGATGAACCCGCGGGTTTCGCGTTCCTCGGCCCTGGCCTCGAAAGCCACCGGCTTCCCGATCGCCAAGATCGCCGCCAAGCTGGCTGTTGGCTACACCCTCGATGAACTGCAGAACGACATCACCGGTGGTCGCACGCCGGCCTCGTTCGAGCCGTCGATCGACTACGTCGTCACCAAGCTGCCGCGCTTTGCCTTCGAAAAATTCCCGAAAGCCGATGCCCGCCTGACCACCCAGATGAAATCCGTGGGTGAAGTCATGGCCATCGGCCGCACCTTCCAGGAGTCGCTGCAGAAAGCCCTGCGCGGCCTGGAAGTCGGTGTATGCGGGCTGGACCCGAAAGTCGACCTGGCCAGCCCGGAAGCTGCCAGCATCCTCAAGCGCGAGCTGACCGTGCCGGGCGCCGAGCGTATCTGGTACGTGGCCGACGCCATGCGTTCGGGCATGAGCGTGGATGAAATCTTCGCCCTGACCATGATCGACCGCTGGTTCCTGGTGCAGATGGAAGACCTGATCAAGGAAGAAGAGAAGGTCAAGACCCTGGGCCTGGCCGATATCGACAAGGCACTGATGCTGCGCCTCAAGCGCAAGGGCTTCTCTGACCAGCGCCTGGCCAAGCTGCTGGGCATCACCGACAAGAACCTGCGTCGTCACCGTCACAAGCTCGAGATCTTCCCGGTCTACAAGCGCGTCGATACCTGCGCTGCCGAGTTCGCCACCGACACCGCCTATCTGTACTCCACCTACGAGGAAGAGTGCGAGGCCAACCCGTCGACCCGCGACAAGATCATGATCCTGGGTGGCGGCCCCAACCGTATCGGCCAGGGCATCGAGTTCGACTACTGCTGCGTCCATGCGGCACTGGCACTGCGTGAAGACGGCTACGAGACCATCATGGTCAACTGCAACCCGGAGACCGTCTCCACCGATTACGATACCTCCGACCGCCTGTACTTCGAGCCGCTGACCCTGGAAGACGTGCTGGAAGTGGTGCGTGTCGAGAAGCCGAAAGGCGTCATCGTGCACTACGGCGGCCAGACTCCGCTGAAACTGGCCCGTGCCCTGGAAGAAGCCGGCGTACCGATCATCGGTACCAGCCCGGACTCCATCGACCGTGCCGAAGACCGTGAGCGCTTCCAGCAGATGGTTCAGCGCCTGAACCTGCTGCAGCCGCCAAACGCCACCGTGCGCAGCGAAGACGAAGCGATTCGTGCTGCCGGCGTCATCGGTTACCCGCTGGTGGTGCGCCCGTCCTACGTACTGGGCGGCCGTGCGATGGAGATTGTCTACGAACTGGACGAACTCAAGCGCTACCTGCGTGAAGCGGTGCAGGTGTCCAACGACAGCCCTGTGCTGCTGGACCACTTCCTCAACTGCGCCATCGAGATGGACGTGGATGCGGTCTGCGACGGCACCGACGTGGTGATCGGCGCGATCATGCAGCACATCGAGCAGGCCGGTGTTCACTCCGGTGACTCGGCATGCTCGCTGCCGCCGTACTCGCTGCCTGCCCACGTGCAGGACGAAGTGCGCGACCAGGTCAAGAAGATGGCACTGGAACTGGGCGTTGTCGGCCTGATGAACGTGCAGCTGGCGCTGCAGGGCGACAAGATCTACGTGATCGAGGTCAACCCGCGTGCTTCGCGTACCGTACCGTTCGTGTCCAAGTGCATCGGCACCTCGCTGGCGATGATTGCGGCTCGCGTCATGGCCGGCAAGACCCTGAAGGAGATCGGTTTCACCCAGGAAATCATTCCGAACTTCTACAGCGTGAAGGAAGCGGTGTTCCCGTTCGCGAAGTTCCCGGGCGTCGATCCGATCCTCGGCCCTGAAATGAAGTCCACCGGTGAAGTCATGGGTGTCGGCGACACCTTCGGCGAAGCCTTCGCCAAGGCCCAGATGGGCGCCAGCGAAGTGCTGCCGACCGGCGGCACCGCGTTCATCAGCGTGCGTGACGACGACAAGCCGCAGGTGGCTGGCGTTGCCCGCGACCTGATCAACCTGGGCTTCGAAGTGGTTGCCACGGCCGGTACCGCCAAGATCATCGAGGCGGCAGGCTTGAAAGTGCGTCGCGTGAACAAGGTGACCGAAGGTCGTCCGCACGTGGTCGACATGATCAAGAACGACGAAGTGTCGCTGATCATCAACACCACCGAAGGTCGCCAGTCGATTGCCGACTCCTACTCGATTCGTCGCAATGCGTTGCAGCACAAGATCTACTGCACCACGACTATTGCGGCCGGTGAAGCCATCTGCGAAGCGCTGAAGTTCGGTCCGGAAAAAACCGTACGTCGCTTGCAGGATCTGCATGCAGGACTCAAAGCATGAGTATTACCAAATACCCGATGACCGTTCAGGGCGCTCGCGCCCTGGAGGAAGAGCATCTCTTTTTGAGCAAGACCGAGCGCCCGCGCCTGAGCCAGGCGATTGGCGAAGCCCGCGAGCTGGGCGACCTCAAGGAAAACGCCGAGTACCACGCTGCCCGTGAAGAACAGGGCATGGTCGAGGCGCGTATCCGCGATATCGAAGGCCGCCTGCAGAATGCGGTAGTGATCGACGTTACCACCATTGCCCACACGGGCAAGGTGATCTTCGGTACCACCGTGAACCTTGAAAACACCGAAACCGGCGATCAGGTGACCTACCAGATCGTTGGTGAGGACGAGGCGGACGTCAAGAACGGCAAGCTCTCGGTCGGTGCTCCGATCGCCCGCGCCATCATCGGCAAGGAAGAGGGTGACACTGTGGTGATCAAGACGCCGAGCGGCACAGTCGAGTACGAGATTGTCGAAGTCCGTCACATTTGATCGCCCACGCGGCTTTGCCGCGTCGGCAGTGATCTGGCAGCTGGCCCAGGTGCTCTGGGTCGGCGGCGTGTGGATGCTGCATTTTGCGGTACTGCCGGTGCTGGGCCAGATTGGCCTGGCGCCGCTGTTGATCGAAGATTTTGGCGTGCTGGCCGCGTCGCTGCTGGTCGCCTTTGCGGCGGCGGGCTGCGGCGTGCAGGTGCTGGTGCTGATTCAGGCCGAAGGGATGGCCAGCCTGTGGCGAGACATGCGTGGGCAACTGCTGCTGATGGCAGTGGCGGCGTGCGTGATGTATTTCGTCTTGCGGGTTGGCGGGGCGGGGCAGTTGCGTTGGCAGCTGTTCTGCTACCTGGTGCTGGGCCTCAGCGGTTTGCTGCTGGTGCTGCAGCCGCCACCGGGCAGGGCGCGCAAGGCGCGCCACTGAACGGCGCGAACATCACTTGTAGCGGTGGATGTTCGACAGTTGCTTGTTGGGCTGCGGGTTGCGGCGATAGATCAGTGCCTTCTTGCCGATGGTCTGCACCAGTTCGGCGCGACCGGCCTTGCACAGTGCGGCAATGGCGGCGGCACGTTCTTCGCGGTCTTCCGAGCGGATCTCTACCTTGATCAGTTCGTGATCGGCCAGGGCGCGCTCGAGTTCGGCGATAACCCCTTCAGTCAGGCCGTTGCCTGCCACAATCAGAACTGGTTTCAGATCGTGGCCAATGGATTTGTACTGTTTCTTCTGCTCGTTATTGAGCGGCATAATCTGACCCTTTGTCTAGATTCTGTAAAAATGGCGGCCATTTTACCCGAGGGCCCGTGGATCCGCCCAGTTAATCACGACCCTTATCATCGAGGTGCCCAGTGGCGCGTTCCAAGACAAGCCTTGGCTGGCTGAAAGAACACTTCAACGATCCTTACGTCAAAAAGGCGCAAAAGGACGGATATCGCTCGCGCGCGAGCTACAAATTGCTCGAAATCCAGGAAAAGTACCGTTTGATCCGCCCGGGCATGAGCGTGATCGATCTGGGCGCGGCGCCCGGTGGCTGGTCGCAGGTGACCAGTCGTCTGATTGGCGGTCAGGGGCGTCTGATTGCCTCGGACATCCTCGAAATGGACAGTATTCCCGACGTTACCTTCATCCAGGGCGACTTTACCCAGGATGAAGTGCTGGCGCAGATTCTCGAGGCGGTCGGTAATTCGCACGTAGACCTTGTGATTTCCGATATGGCCCCCAATATGAGTGGTACGCCCGCTGTGGATATGCCCAAGGCCATGTTCCTGTGCGAGCTGGCCCTTGATCTGGCGACCCGGGTACTCAAGCCGGGTGGCGATTTTCTGATCAAGATCTTTCAGGGCGAGGGGTTTGACGTCTACCTCAAGGACGCCCGCAAGAAATTCGACAAGGTGCAGATGCTCAAGCCCGATTCTTCACGCGATCGCTCCCGCGAGCAGTACATGCTGGGGCGTGGCTACAAGGGCGAGTAGGGCTTCAGGCCGGCAGCTTCCAGGGTATCCGATAGCTATTTCCAATCGGATGTCCTGCCTGACCTGGATGAACATCGTGTAGTCTAGGTTTCACAAAGGGTTACAGACGGCGCCTGCAGACATGTAGGTAATGTAGTAAGTTAAGCCGGTGATTATCATGCGAGGCACGGCTGCGCCTAAGGCCTGCCTCAGAGGGTAGCTAATTGAACGACATGGCAAAGAATCTGATCCTGTGGTTGATCATCGCCGCGGTCCTGGTGACCGTGATGAACAACTTCTCCAGCCCGAACGAGCCGCAGACCCTCAACTATTCCGACTTCATTCAGCAGGTCAAGGATGGCAAGGTCGAGCGTGTGACGGTCGACGGTGCAGTCATCATTGGTAAGCGTACCGACGGCGACAGCTTCAAGACCGTGCGTCCCGCGATCGCCGACAACGGCCTGATCGGCGACCTGGTCGACAACCACGTCGTGGTCGAAGGCAAGCAGCCTGAACAACAAAGCATCTGGACCCAGTTGCTGGTCGCCAGCTTCCCGATCCTGGTCATCATCGCCGTGTTCATGTTCTTCATGCGCCAGATGCAGGGCGGTGCCGGTGGCAAGGGTGGGCCGATGAGTTTCGGCAAGAGCAAGGCGCGCCTGCTCTCCGAAGACCAGGTCAAGACCACCCTGGCCGACGTCGCAGGTTGCGATGAAGCCAAGGAAGAGGTTGGCGAGCTGGTCGAGTTCCTGCGTGATCCAGGCAAGTTCCAGCGCCTGGGCGGTCGTATTCCGCGCGGCGTGCTGATGGTCGGCCCGCCCGGTACCGGTAAGACCCTGCTGGCCAAGGCCATTGCGGGTGAGGCCAAGGTGCCGTTCTTCACCATTTCCGGTTCCGACTTCGTTGAAATGTTCGTGGGTGTCGGTGCCAGCCGTGTACGTGACATGTTCGAGCAGGCCAAGAAGCACGCACCGTGCATCATCTTCATCGACGAAATCGACGCCGTCGGTCGCCACCGTGGCGCCGGCATGGGCGGTGGTCATGACGAGCGCGAGCAGACCCTCAACCAGTTGCTGGTGGAGATGGACGGCTTCGAAATGAACGACGGCATCATCGTGATCGCCGCTACCAACCGTCCGGACGTGCTTGATCCTGCGTTGCTGCGTCCAGGCCGTTTCGACCGCCAAGTGGTCGTTGGCCTGCCCGACATCCGTGGTCGCGAGCAGATTCTCAAGGTGCACATGCGCAAGACGCCGATCGGCGACAACGTGAACCCTGCCGTAATCGCTCGTGGTACGCCCGGCTTCTCCGGTGCCGACCTGGCCAACCTGGTCAACGAGGCGTCGCTGTTCGCTGCGCGCGGCGGCAAGCGTGTGGTCGAGATGAAGGAGTTCGAGCTGGCCAAGGACAAGATCATGATGGGCGCCGAGCGCAAGTCGATGGTCATGTCCGAGAAAGAGAAGCAGAACACCGCTTACCACGAGGCGGGTCACGCCATCGTCGGTCGCGTGGTGCCCGAGCACGACCCTGTGTACAAGGTCTCGATCATTCCGCGCGGTCGCGCCCTGGGCGTCACGATGTTCCTGCCGGAAGAGGACCGCTACAGCCTGTCCAAGCGTGCGCTGATCAGTCAGATCTGCTCGTTGTACGGTGGTCGTATCGCCGAGGAAATGACCCTTGGCTTCGATGGCGTTACCACGGGTGCCTCCAACGACATCATGCGAGCCAGCCAGATCGCTCGCAACATGGTCACCAAGTGGGGCTTGTCGGAAAAACTCGGCCCGCTGATGTACGCCGAAGAAGAAGGCGAAGTGTTCCTGGGCCGCAGTGCCGGTTCCCAGCACGCCAGCGTTTCGGGCGAGACGGCCAAGTTGATCGACTCCGAGGTGCGCAGCATCATCGACCAGTGCTATGCCACTGCCAAGCAGATCCTCACCGAAAACCGTGACAAGCTCGATGCAATGGCCGATGCACTGATGAAGTACGAGACCATCGATGCTGACCAGATCGACGACATCATGGCCGGTCGCGAGCCGCGTGAGCCACGTGACTGGGAAGGTGGTTCGGGCACTTCGGGCACCTCTGCCACGCAAGGTGATCGCCCCGAGTCCCCGATCGGTGGTCCGGCGGCGCAGCTCTAAGGGTTGACATGACTTCACAGCAGTACCCAACCCGGTTGCCTTGCGGCAACCGGGTTCTCGACCTTTCCCGTACCCATGTGATGGGTATTCTCAACATAACCCCTGATTCCTTCTCGGACGGCGGTCGTTTCACCCAGCGTGATGCGGCCTTGCGCCATGCCGAAGCGATGGTGGCGGCCGGTGCTACGCTTGTCGATGTCGGTGGGGAGTCCACCCGGCCAGGTGCACGCGTGGTTACTGCTCTCGAAGAGCTCGAGCGGGTTGCACCCATTGTCGAAGCGATCAGTCGCGAGCTGGATGTCATCATCTCGGTAGATACCTCGACGCCGGCTGTGATCCGCGAGACTGCCCGCCTGGGCGCGGGGCTGATCAACGATGTGCGCTCGCTGACCCGCGATGGCGCCCTGGATGCCGCTGCAGCCACCGGTTTGCCGGTCTGCCTTATGCACATGCGCGGCGAGCCCGGCGACATGCAGAACAACCCGCACTACGACGATGTGACCGTCGAGGTGGCGATGTTTCTCGAGCAGCGCATGGCAGCCTGTGCTTCGGTGGGTATCGGCGCCGAAAAGATTGTGCTCGATCCGGGCTTTGGTTTTGCCAAGACGCTTGCGCACAACCTCAGCCTGTTCAAGCATATGCAGGACCTTTATCGCCTGGGCCGTCCCCTCCTGGTGGGCGTTTCGCGCAAGAGCATGATCGGCCTGGCGCTGGAGCGTCCGGTCGGTGAGCGGCTTTATGGCAGCCTGGCGCTTGCTGCGCTGGCGATGACCCGGGGTGCGAGCATCCTGCGGGTTCACGATGTTGCCGAGACCGTCGACGTGGTACGGATGATTGCAGCGGTTGAAGCCGCCGAATAAGAGTGACGGAGCATTTCACTATGAGCAGAAAATATTTTGGTACCGACGGCATTCGTGGCCGTGTCGGCGAATACCCGATCACGCCGGATTTCATGCTCAAGCTCGGTTGGGCCGCAGGCATGGCCTTTCGCAAGCTCGGCGCCTGCCGGGTGCTCGTAGGCAAGGACACGCGTATCTCCGGCTACATGTTCGAGTCGGCCCTTGAGGCCGGTCTGTCTGCGGCGGGCGCAGATGTGCTGCTGCTCGGCCCGATGCCGACGCCGGCCATCGCCTACCTGACCCGCACCTTTCATGCCGAAGCCGGGATCGTCATCAGTGCGTCGCACAATCCGCATGACGACAACGGCATCAAGTTCTTCTCCGGTCAGGGCACCAAGCTGCCCGACGATGTGGAGCAGATGATCGAGGAGTTGCTCGACAAGCCCATGACAGTGGTCGAGTCGAGCAAGCTGGGCAAGGTGTCGCGCATCAACGACGCGGCCGGCCGCTACATCGAGTTCTGCAAGAGCAGCGTGCCGACCAGTACCGATTTCGCCGGCCTCAAGCTGGTGGTCGACTGCGCCCACGGCGCCACGTACAAGGTGGCCCCCAGCGTGTTTCGCGAGCTCGGCGCCGATGTCACGGTGCTGGCCGCGCAGCCGGATGGCCTCAACATCAACGAGAACTGCGGTTCGACCCATATCGAGTCGCTTCAGGCGGCGGTGCTGGTAGGGCATGCCGACCTGGGGATCGCGTTCGACGGTGACGGTGACCGGGTGCTGATGGTCGACCATACCGGCGCGATCGTCGATGGTGACGAATTGCTGTTCATCATTGCCCGTGACCTCCAGGAGCGTGGCAAGCTCAATGGTGGCGTTGTGGGTACGCTGATGAGCAACCTGGGCCTCGAACTGGCCTTGCAGGAGCTCTCGATACCGTTTGTGCGTGCCAAGGTGGGTGACCGCTATGTGATGGCCGAACTGCTGGAGCGCGACTGGAACATCGGCGGCGAGAACTCCGGGCACGTGGTGTGCTTCAGTCATACCACCACAGGGGATGCGATCATCGCTGCCCTGCAGGTGCTGATGGCGCTCAAGCGTCGCGGTGAAACCCTGGCTCAGGCCCGTCAGGCGCTGCGCAAATGCCCGCAGGTGCTGATCAATGTTCGCTTTGGCGAGAGCAAGGTAGACCCTGTCGAGCACCCGGCGGTCAAGCAGGCCTGCGAGCGGGTCACCGAGGCCATGGCGGGTCGTGGTCGCGTGCTGCTGCGCAAGTCCGGCACAGAGCCACTGGTGCGTGTGATGGTCGAAGGTGATGACGAAAGTCAGGTGCGCGGCTATGCCGAGGAACTGGCAAAGCTGGTAACTGAAGTTTGCGCCTGATTAGCGCTTGCCAGTGGTGATCGGGTTGGGTAACATCTGCGCCCACTTTGACCGACGAGGTACAGCATGCGTCGCCCTATGGTAGCTGGTAACTGGAAGATGCACGGTACCCGCGCCAGCGTCGCTGAGCTGATCAAGGGCTTGAGCAATCTAGCCCTGCCGAGCGGTGTTGAAGTCGCGGTGTTCCCGCCCTGCCTGTACATCAATCAAGCGATTGAAGGGTTGCAGGGCAAGTCGATAGCCGTGGGTGCTCAGGATTCTGCGGTAGAGCCCCAGCAAGGCGCGCTGACCGGTGAGGTTGCTCCGAGTCAGCTGGTCGATGCGGGATGTGAGCTGGTGCTGATCGGGCACTCGGAGCGTCGCCAGATACTGGGCGAAAGCGACGAAGTGCTGAATCGCAAGTTCGCTGCGGCTCAGGCTTGCGGGTTGAAGCCTGTGCTCTGTGTAGGGGAAACCCTGGAGGAGCGCGAAGCTGGCAAGACGCTTGAGGTTGTAGGGCGTCAGTTGAGCAGCATCATCGACGCATTCGGTGTTGAGGCCTTCGCCAGTGCAATCATTGCCTATGAGCCTGTATGGGCCATCGGCACCGGCCTCACGGCCAGCCCGCAACAGGCTCAGGATGTGCACAAGGCCATTCGTGAGCAACTGGCGGCAAAGAATTCAGAGGTCGCGATGAATGTGCGGCTTCTATACGGCGGCAGCGTGAAGGCGGCCAATGCGGCTGAGCTGTTCGGCATGCCGGATATCGATGGGGGGCTCATTGGTGGAGCTTCCCTGAACGCAGACGAATTCGGTGCAATTTGTCGCGCCGCAGGAAACTGAAAAATGCTGGAAACAGTCGTAGTAGTTTTTCATCTGTTGGGCGCACTGGGTTTGGTAGTGCTGGTGTTGCTGCAACAGGGTAAAGGTGCGGAAGCAGGTGCATCTTTCGGCGCAGGGGCTTCAAATACTGTGTTCGGAAGCCAAGGTTCTGCTACCTTTCTTAGTAAGTTTACTGCTATACTTGCCGCCAGTTTCTTCATAACTGCCCTAGGGTTAGGTTACTTTGCTAAAGAGAAAGCTCATCAGCTGACTCAGGTAGGGCTTCCAGATCCAGCGGTACTTGAAGTGAAGCAGCAAAAACCGGCAACAGATGATGTACCGGTGCTCCAGGAGCAACAGGCACCCGCCAGCAACACCGGCGATGTACCTCCAGCTCAAGAGCAGAAGTAACGGGTTTCAAAGTAGTATTGCCGAGGTGGTGGAATTGGTAGACACGCAACCTTGAGGTGGTTGTGCCCATAGGGTGTAGGGGTTCGAGTCCCCTTCTCGGTACCAATTGAAACAAGACAGCCCGCTACAGCGGGCTTTCTTGTAGGTGGAGGTTAGATTGACCCCTCGCGGGGTTCGGTCGTATACTTTCGCCCCAGCTTTGACGCGGGGTGGAGCAGTCTGGTAGCTCGTCGGGCTCATAACCCGAAGGTCGTTGGTTCAAATCCAGCCCCCGCAACCAGTTTCAGCAGAGCCCCTTTTCAGGGGCTTTTTGTTAGCTGATCAGTTCTCAGCGCCGGTATTCACCCGGCGTATCAGGGATGGGCGCTTCGCCCATTTTTTATTTGCATAGCATGCACAAGGGGGTTCAGGTGTCGAGCAAGCTAGAAGAGTTGCAGGCCTTGTTGGCCCCGGTGGTCGTGGCCCTAGGCTATGAATGCTGGGGTATCGAGTTTTCGGCTCAAGGCCGCCACTCAATGTTGCGCGTTTATATCGACAAAGAAGGCGGTGTGCTGGTGGATGACTGCGCCATCGTCAGCCGTCAGATCAGCGGCATTCTGGATGTCGAAGATCCCATTTCCGTTGAATACACCCTTGAAGTTTCCTCTCCTGGCATGGAACGCCCGCTGTTCACACTTGAACAGTTTGCAAAGTATGTCGGTGAGCAGGTGAAGATTAAACTGCGCTCGCCTTTCGAAGGTCGACGTAATTTTCAGGGCCTTCTGCGCGGTGTGGAAGAGCAGGATGTCGTGGTGCAGGTAGATGAACACGAATTCCTTCTGCCGATCGACATGATCGACAAGGCCAACATTATTCCCAGTTTTGACTGAGACATGCCGGGTCCGATAGTTCGTGCGGACCCAATGGCTTGCGAAAGGCGAGGCGTACGATGAGCAAAGAAGTACTGCTGGTTGTTGAGTCGGTATCCAATGAAAAGGGTGTACCGGCAGACGTGATTTTCGAAGCATTGGAAGTGGCCCTGGCCACTGCTACCAAGAAGCGCTTCGAAGATGAAGTCGACCTGCGTGTGGAGATCAACCGCCACACCGGTAACTACGAGACCTTCCGTCGCTGGACGGTGGTCGAGGAAGAGGATCTTGACGATCCTGCGATCGAAACCTGGCCAAGCAAGATTCAGGAAACCCATCCTGAAGCCAAGGTTGGCGATGTCATCGAAGAGAAGATCGAGTCCATCGAGTTCGGCCGCATCGCTGCACAGACCGCCAAGCAGGTCATCGTGCAGAAGGTCCGCGAAGCCGAGCGCGCACAGGTGGTCGATGCCTATCGCGAGCGTCTGGGCGAAATCATCTCGGGTACCGTCAAGAAGGTTACCCGTGACAACGTGATCGTCGACCTGGGCAACAACGCCGAAGCGCTGCTGGCCCGTGAAGACATCATCTCCCGCGAGACTTTCCGTGTCGGTGTGCGTGTACGTGCGCTGCTCAAGGAAATCCGCACCGAAAACCGCGGCCCGCAGCTGATCCTGTCGCGTACCGCGCCCCAGATGCTGATCGAACTGTTCCGCATCGAAGTGCCGGAAATCGCCGAGGGCCTTATCGAGGTCATGGCGGCTTCCCGTGACCCGGGTTCTCGCGCCAAGATCGCTGTCCGCTCCAAGGACAAGCGCATCGACCCGCAAGGCGCCTGCATCGGTATGCGCGGTTCGCGCGTACAGGCAGTGTCTGGCGAGTTGGGCGGCGAGCGAGTGGATATCGTCCTGTGGGACGACAACCCGGCCCAGTTTGTCATCAACGCCATGTCGCCGGCAGAAGTCGCGGCGATCATCGTTGATGAAGATGCCCACGCGATGGACATCGCTGTAGCCGCGGACAATCTGGCGCAAGCCATTGGCCGTGGTGGTCAGAACGTACGTCTGGCCAGCCAGTTGACCGGCTGGACCCTGAACGTGATGACCGAGTCGGACATCCAGGCCAAGCAACAAGCTGAAACCGGCGACATTCTGCGTAACTTCATCGAAGAGCTGGAAGTCGACGAAGAGCTGGCGCAGGTTCTCGTTGACGAAGGTTTCACCAGCCTGGAAGAAATTGCCTACGTACCGCTGGAAGAAATGCTCAACATCGATGGCTTCGACGAGGAGATCGTCAACGAACTCCGCGCGCGTGCCAAGGACCGCCTGTTGACCAAAGCCATCGCTACTGAGGAAAAACTGGCAGACGCCCATCCGGCCGAAGACCTGCTCTCGCTTGAGGGTATGGACAAGGATCTGGCGGCGGAACTGGCGGTGCGCGGCGTGGTTACCCGCGAAGACCTGGCCGAGCAGTCGATTGATGACCTGCTCGACATCGACGGCATCGACGAAGAACGTGCCGGCAAGTTGATCATGGCCGCCCGAGCCCACTGGTTCGAGTAAGTAGGCTGGCCTGAGGAGAGAAGTGCATGACGCAAGTCACGGTGAAAGAATTGGCCCAAGAGGTCGCTGCACCGGTAGAGCGCCTGCTGCAGCAGATGCGTGAGGCAGGTCTGCCGCACACCGACGCCGGTCAGGTAGTGACCGACAGTGAGAAGCAGGCTCTGCTGACCCACTTGAAAAGCAGCCACAAGGCGAAGGTGGAAGAGCCGCGCAAGATTACCTTGCAGCGCAAGACCACCAGCACCCTGCGTGTTGCTGGTAGCAAGAGCATCAGCGTAGAAGTACGCAAGAAGAAAGTTTTCGTACAGCGCAGCCCCGAAGAAATCCAGGCTGAGCAGAATCGCGAGCTGGAAGAACGTCGTGCCGCTGAAAACGCAGCACGCGACAAGTCTGAAGCTGAAGCGCGTAAACGTGCCGAAGAATCCGCCAGCCGTCAGCCGGCCAGCGCACCTGCGCCAGCCGCTGCAGCACCAGCCGTGACGGCTGCGCCTGCAGCTGCCGAGCCGGTTGCAGCTCCGGCCCCGGGTGTCGAGCGCAAGAAAGCCGAAGACGCCCGTCGCAACGACAAGTCGCGTGACGACGACCGCCGTGGTGGCGAGCGCCGCAACGAGGCCCCGCGCGTATCGGTCAAGGTCAAGGAAAAGGAAAAGGCGCCAGCTCCACGTGCCGCCCCACGTACCACCGAAGAGGAAAGCGACAGCTTCCGCCGTGGTGGCCGTGGCAAGGGCAAGATGAAGAAGCGCAATGCCCACGGCTTCCAGAGCCCGACCGGTCCGGTTATCCGCGACGTGGCCATTGGCGAGACCATCACCGTTTCCGAGCTGGCACAGCAGATGTCGGTCAAGGCCGCTGAAGTCGTCAAGTTCATGTTCAAGATGGGTACTCCGGTCACCATCAACCAGGTGCTCGATCAGGAAACTGCTCAGCTGATCGCCGAAGAGCTGGGCCACAAGGTCACGCTGGTCAGCGACAACGCGCTGGAAGATTCCCTGGCCGAGTCCCTGAAGTTCGAAGGCGAGTCGTTCTCCCGTGCGCCGGTCGTGACCGTAATGGGCCACGTTGACCACGGTAAGACTTCCCTGCTCGACTACATCCGTCGTGCCAAGGTAGCTGCCGGCGAAGCCGGTGGTATCACCCAGCACATCGGTGCGTACCACGTGGAAACCGACCGCGGCATGGTCACCTTCCTCGACACCCCGGGTCACGCCGCGTTTACCGCAATGCGTGCCCGTGGTGCCAAGGCGACCGACATCGTGATCCTGGTGGTCGCGGCGGACGACGGCGTGATGCCGCAAACCCGTGAAGCGGTACAGCACGCCAAGGCGGCAGGTGTTCCACTGGTCGTTGCAGTGAACAAGATCGACAAGCCAGGTGCAGACCTGGACCGCATCCGCAACGAACTGGCCGTCGAAGGCGTGACCTCCGAGGACTGGGGTGGCGACACGCCATTCGTCAAGGTTTCGGCCAAGATGGGTACCGGCGTCGACGAACTGCTCGAAGCCGTTCTGCTGCAAGCCGAGATCCTCGAGCTCAAGGCCACCCCATCGGCACCTGGCCGTGGTGTCGTGGTCGAGTCGCGTCTGGACAAGGGCCGTGGCCCGGTGGCTACCGTGCTGGTTCAGGACGGTACCCTGCGTCAGGGCGACATGGTGCTGTGCGGTTCGAACTACGGCCGTGTACGGGCCATGCTCGACGAGAACGGCAAGCCTGTTAAGGAAGCCGGCCCGTCGATCCCGGTCGAGATTCTTGGCCTGGATGGCACCCCGGATGCCGGTGACGAACTGAGCGTGGTTGCCGACGAGAAGAAAGCCCGTGAAGTGGCTCTGTTCCGTCAAGGCAAGTTCCGCGAAGTCAAACTGGCACGTGCCCACGCTGGCAAGCTCGAGAACATCTTCGAGAACATGGGCCAGGAAGAGAAGAAGACCCTCAACATCGTACTCAAGTCCGATGTGCGTGGTTCTCTGGAGGCCCTGCAGGGCTCCCTCAGCGGTCTTGGCAACGACGAAGTACAGGTTCGCGTGATCGGCGGCGGTGTCGGTGGTATCACCGAGAGCGACGCCAACCTGGCCCTGGCTTCCAATGCAGTACTGTTCGGCTTCAACGTGCGTGCCGATGCTGGCGCGCGCAAGATCGTCGAGCAGGAAGGTCTGGATATGCGTTACTACAACGTGATCTACGACATCATTGAAGACGTCAAGAAAGCCCTGACCGGCATGCTCGGCAGCGATGTTCGCGAGAACATCCTGGGTATCGCCGAAGTGCGTGACGTGTTCCGTTCGCCGAAGTTCGGCGCCATCGCCGGCTGCATGGTCACCGAGGGTGTGGTTTACCGCAACCGTCCGATTCGCGTACTGCGCGACGACGTGGTGATCTTCGAAGGCGAACTGGAGTCGCTGCGTCGCTTCAAGGACGATGCGTCCGAAGTACGTGCCGGCATGGAGTGCGGTATTGGCGTCAAGAGCTACAACGACGTCAAGGTCGGCGACAAGATCGAAGTCTTCGAGAAAGTCCAAGTGGCTCGCACGCTCTAAGCCGCGAGCTTGGGAGCCGCAGATCGCCCGCCGCAAGGCGCAGGTCGGCGGCTCTGAACGCAACGCCCGGTCAGGCCCAAGCCTGGCCGGGCGTTTGCCGCTTTAGTTACAGGTAGCAAAACATGGCAAAAGAATACAGCCGTACCCAACGTATCGGCGATCAGATGCAGCGCGAGCTGGCGCAACTGATCCGTCGCGAAGTCAAAGATCCGCGCGTCGGCCTGGTGACCATCACTGCCGTCGACGTCAGCCGCGATGTCGGCCACGCCAAGGTGTTCATCACCGTGATGGGCGAGGACAGCGCAGAAGACATCAAGCAAAGCCTCAAGGTACTCAACAGCGCCGCCGGTTTCCTGCGCATGCAACTGGGCAAGGAAATGAAGCTGCGCAGTGTGCCGCAACTGCACTTCCACTACGACGAGAGCGTGACCCGCGGTGCCCATCTGTCGGCACTGATCGAGCGCGCGGTCGCCGAGGACAGCCAGCACAAGTCCGACGATACCCCCCTGGACACCAAGGAGTAAGCGGTGGCTCAGGTCAAGCGTATCCGTCGTAACGTCAGCGGCATCATCCTGCTCGACAAGCCGTTGGGGTTCACCTCCAATGCTGCCCTGCAGAAGGTGCGCTGGCTGCTCAACGCCGAGAAGGCCGGACATACCGGCAGCCTCGACCCGCTGGCCAGTGGCGTGCTGCCGCTGTGCTTCGGCGAGGCGACAAAGTTCTCGCAATACCTGCTCGAGTCCGACAAGGGCTACGAGACGGTGATGCAACTGGGGCAGACCACCAACACGGGCGACGCCGAAGGCGAAATTCTGCAAACCCGCGAAGTGACCGTTGGTCGCAGCGACGTTGAAGCCGTACTGCCACAGTTTCGTGGTCCAATCAGCCAGATACCGCCGATGTACTCGGCGCTCAAGCGCGATGGCCAGCCGCTGTACAAGCTGGCACGTGCAGGCGAAGTAGTGGAGCGTGAAGCGCGTTCTGTTACTATTAACCGCTTGGAGCTGCTCGAGTGCGAAGGCACCCGGGTACGCCTCTCGGTAGGCTGCAGCAAGGGCACCTACATCCGTACGCTGGTAGAGGACATCGGTGAGCAGCTGGGCTGCGGCGCCTATGTTGCAGAACTGCGCCGTACGCATGCAGGCCCCTTCGAACTGGCCCAGACCGTCACCCTCGAAGAGCTCGAGCAGGTGCACGCCGAAGGTGGCAACGAAGCGGTCGACCGCTTCCTGATGCCATCGGACAGCGGGTTGCAGGACTGGCCGTTGCTGCACTTCTCCGAGCACAGCGCGTTCTACTGGCTGCATGGTCAGCCGGTGCGTGCACCGGATGCGCCGAAGTTCGGCATGGTCCGCGTGCAGGATCACAACGGTCGTTTCATCGGTATCGGTGAAGTGAGCGAAGACGGGCGCATTGCGCCACGTCGACTGATTCGGTCGGAATGATCGAAACCTTCAGTGTCGGGTTCAGGCCCGGCACTGGCGGGCAAGAGGATGGCTGTCAATAGGCACGGTCACGCCTCACTTTTAAATACAGGGATCTGTCCCTGGCCTATTGGAAACCGTGTGTACGGTTTCCCTTGATATTGGAGAAGCCAGATGGCACTCAGCGTTGAAGAAAAAGCAAAGATCGTTGGCGAATACCAGCAAGCAGCCGGTGACACCGGTAGCCCGGAAGTGCAGGTTGCCCTGCTGACCGCCAACATCAACAAGCTGCAAGGCCACTTCAAGGCCAACGGTAAAGACCACCACTCCCGTCGTGGTCTGATCCGCATGGTAAACCAGCGTCGCAAGCTGCTGGACTACCTGAAAGGTAAAGACACCACTCGTTACAGCGCCCTGATCGGTCGTCTGGGCCTGCGTCGCTAATAGCGGCCTGGTCAGTGGTGTGCACGGCGTGCTGCTGTCATCCGCCGAGGGCTTCGGCCCCCGCGCGGGTGAGCACGCCGCGCGTATCTATGAGGTTGGCTGTCTGCCTCGCCCGCGCGGTTTACCGCAAGGGCAGGGCAGGCTCCCAACCTCTAGTTTTATCTGGACTGCCAACAGGGCCGATTCCCTGTGCTGCCCAAGAATTCGCAAGAACCAGTTCCCCCAGAGCCACTGAAGAAGGTAGGAAACCGTGAACCCGGTAATCAAGAAATTCCAGTTCGGTCAATCGACCGTTACCCTCGAGACGGGCCGTATTGCTCGTCAAGCGTCCGGCGCCGTATTGGTCACCGTCGACAACGATGTCACCGTGCTGGTGACCGTGGTCGGTGCCAAACAGGCCGATCCAGGCAAAGGCTTCTTCCCCCTGTCCGTTCACTATCAGGAAAAGACCTACGCCGCCGGCAAGATCCCTGGTGGTTTCTTCAAGCGTGAAGGCCGTCCTTCCGAGAAAGAGACCCTGACCTCGCGTCTGATCGACCGTCCGATCCGTCCGCTGTTCCCTGAAGGCTTCATGAACGAAGTGCAGGTTGTCTGCACCGTCGTTTCCACCAGCAAGAAAACCGATCCGGACATCGCTGCCATGATCGGTACCTCGGCTGCGCTGGCCATCTCCGGCATTCCGTTCGAAGGCCCTATCGGCGCCGCCCGTGTCGCTTTCCACGAAAGCACCGGCTACCTGCTGAACCCGACCTACGAGCAACTGGCTGCCTCGAGCCTGGACATGGTCGTTGCCGGTACCTCCGACGCCGTGCTGATGGTCGAATCGGAAGCCAAGGAGCTGACCGAAGACCAGATGCTGGGCGCCGTGCTGTTCGCCCACGACGAATTCCAGGCCGTGATCCAGGCCGTCAAGGAGCTGGCTGCCGAAGCCGCCAAGCCTACCTGGGACTGGACTGCCAAGGCCGAGAACACCCCGCTGCTGAGCGCCATTCGTGGCGAATTCGGTGCCGCGGTGTCCGATGCCTACACCATCACCGTCAAGGCCGACCGTTACGCTCGCCTGGGCGAGCTGCGCGAGCAGGTCATCGCCAAGTTCTCCGGCGAAGAAGGCCAGCCGACTGCCGCTGAAGTCAAAGAGATCTTCGGTGAAATCGAATACCGCACCGTTCGCGAAAACATCGTCAACGGCAAGCCACGTATCGATGGTCGCGACACCAAGACCGTGCGCCCGCTGAACATCGAAGTCGGCGTGCTGCCGAAAACCCACGGTTCGGCCCTGTTCACCCGTGGCGAAACCCAGGCCCTGGTCGTTGCGACCCTGGGTACTGCGCGTGACGCACAGCTGCTGGACACCCTGGAAGGCGAGCGCAAAGACCCCTTCATGCTGCACTACAACTTCCCGCCGTTCTCGGTGGGCGAGTGTGGTCGCATGGGCGGTGCTGGTCGTCGCGAAATCGGTCACGGCCGTCTGGCCCGTCGTTCGGTCCAGGCCATGCTGCCGGCCGCCGACGTGTTCCCGTACACCATCCGCGTGGTGTCGGAGATCACCGAATCCAACGGTTCGAGCTCGATGGCTTCGGTCTGTGGCGCTTCCCTGGCCCTGATGGACGCTGGTGTACCGATGAAGGCGCCGGTAGCCGGTATCGCCATGGGTCTGGTCAAAGAGGGCGAGAAGTTCGCCATCCTGACCGACATCCTGGGTGATGAAGACCACCTGGGCGACATGGACTTCAAGGTAGCCGGTACCGCCAAGGGTGTGACCGCGCTGCAGATGGACATCAAGATCAACGGCATCACCGAAGAGATCATGGAAATCGCCCTGGGTCAGGCCCTGGAAGCGCGCCTGAACATCCTCGGCCAGATGAACCAGATCATTGGCCAGTCGCGTACCGAGCTGTCGGAAAACGCACCGACCATGATCGCGATGAAGATCGACACCGACAAGATTCGCGACGTCATCGGCAAGGGCGGCGCAACCATCCGTGCCATCTGCGAAGAAACCAAGGCGTCGATCGATATCGAAGACGACGGTTCGATCAAGATCTTCGGCGAAACCAAGGATGCTGCAGAAGCTGCGCGCCAGCGCGTTCTGAGCATCACTGCCGAAGCCGAGATCGGCAAGATCTACGTCGGCAAGGTCGAGCGCATCGTCGACTTCGGTGCATTCGTCAACATCCTGCCGGGCAAGGACGGTCTGGTTCACATCTCCATGCTGAGCGATGCTCGCGTCGAGAAAGTGACCGACATCCTGAAAGAAGGCCAGGAAGTCGAAGTACTGGTACTGGACGTGGACAACCGCGGCCGTATCAAGCTGTCGATCAAGGACGTTGCCGCCGCCAAGGCGTCGGGCGTCTGATGATGCAGCAGGGCAGGTAACTGCCCGGTAGTGCCAATGCCCCGTATCGCAGGATACGGGGCATTTTTTTTGCTTTCAGCCGGCAGCGCCGGCAAAGCGCCTGCGCCCCAGGTTGGTGATGATCAGGCTCAGCGAGTCGGCGTTGGCCAGGATCAGGTCGGTGCGTACCTGCGGATCGCTGTAGAACGCAGTGCGTGCAGCTGCCAGGGTGTTTGTCTTGCTTAGCCGAAAGATCGCGGGCAGGGCTCGTCCATCCTTTTTCCTGATATCTCTCCAGGTCTGGCTCGAGGTGTCGAAGGTTCTGAACAGCGCCTGGGCGGGGGTGTTGATCGACAGCCCGTTCTGTTTGTAGCCAAGGATCGTCTGATAGGCGATACGCCCGCCCCGCGTGTGCTGGCTGATCTGGTCCGGGAAGGGGGCCGCGGCTTCCACGTAGGCGATATCCACGGTTCGAAGTACCTGGTGTGACAGCTCGTGTATCAGCGTCGTTGCTTGCTGGTGGGCGAGCAGCTCGATGGCCGGTGGCGTTGCGTAAATCGAAACGTCCCATGGCAGGGTGAACACGCGCTCGGTGAGAAAGATCCGCTTGCCGGGGTCGTTGTGGTAGGTGAAACCGTAGGTATCGCGCTGATCGGGCATGTTCATGCCCACCACGAGGCGTTTGGAGGTGACCGTGTCCATCGAGGCCGACAACAGCTCGTCCAGTATCCGCTGGGTATAGTCACGCAGCAGGCGTACTGTCTGGTCGGAGGGAGGGTGGTCGAACACGTTTTGCAAGATGCTCAGTGTCTCGGGCGGCAGGGGCGCCTGGGGCGAAGACAGGTTGAGGTTCTTCAGGCAGGTGTCCAGATAGTGGCGGCTCAAGGCATGGGCACGCAGTAGCATCTGGTACTTGGTCGGCTGGAGCGCGGCAATGTTCTTCATTCCCGAAGCCAGCGTGGTGTAGCGCAGGGATATGTCTTCGTCGGCCAGGGCCGTTTCGAAACTGCTGTAGGCCGCGCCGCCGCCGCGCAAGCCTTCCTGCAGATCAACCTGCCACTGATTTCCCGTTCTTTGCAGCGTGGGCCCGAGTCGGCCCTGCTTGATGATCTGCCACTGCTGTGCTGGCTTGGCCACTTCATAGACGTGGCCCGCGATCACGCAATAGAAACGCTCGGTACCCGGGGCGAAATAAAGCCCCAGGGTGGTGTTGCGGACCATGTCCTTGAGTTGCACGTTCTGCGCCTGCAGGTCACTCAGCCGGTTGGGTACCAGGGGGTTGAGCAGTACCTCGTTCCAGGCAGGGTCCAGTTCCAGTGCAGGCGTGACGGGTGAAGGCTCGTTAGGTGTCTTCCTGCTCACGCTCGAGCCACCTGGCCGCATCATGACCAGGCCACTCAGGGCGGTGACGAACTCCGCAAGCGATTCGCCCCAGTTGTGCTGCAAAGCGGCGTTACCGGATGCCTGCAACCACTGGACACTCTGTAGCGAGCTGAGCATGGCTGCCAGCTTTCCAGGCAGGAAAAACGAACTCTGCTCGATGGCAAGGCCCATTACATAGCGCAGCACATTCCAGTATTCCTCGGCGGTAGTTACCGTGCGTGCCTTGGTCAGTGCCCGCAGGAATGCCACGTTCTCGGTGAACAGGTAGTCAAGGGCATTGCCTTCGATCTCGCTGCGCACCAGTTGAACCGCACCGGGGGTGGGCGAGAAATCGAACAGGTCCGATGAGGACCAGAACAGATGGGGGTGAAGAAAGCCGTTGTGGTCGTATCGCGACTGCACCGTGTCGGGAAGCCGGTTCAGAATATCTCGTTGCAGCTCTGGGTCCGAGAGGATGGCACTGCGCAGTGCGCCCTGGTCCTTGAATTCGAGCAACATCTTGTGTGGCCGGTAGGCGCAGTACAACACCAGGGGCCCGTCCTGTTCGCCCTGCGGTCCGATCACATACATGCCCCTCACGGTATCGGGGGCGAACCCTTGCTCGGCTCGTAGCTGCAACTGGCACAGGGTGATCTTCCTGCCCTCGACCAGGTCGCGGGCGAGGGCATCCGGCTTGGCCAGCACATGGGAAAAGTAGTAAAGCGCCTTGGCCGATAGTTTGTTGTCCAGAAAATGCTGATACCCCTCTTCCATCAGGTAGGCGGTGGCTACCAGCGTGTAGCGATGACGGCGTTCGAGGTAGTCGGGATCCTGCGGGGTGAACTTCTTCTCGAGCAGGGCACGGTATGCACTGGCCACGTCGAGGCGGTCGATCATGTTGCGGATTGTGGCTGCTTCCAGCGCTTCAGGTGCCATGCCTGGTCGCGTGACGCTGACCTTCATGCTTGTCGCTGTGCCGGTCAACCGGCTGTGGGTCAGGGCATACTCGCTCAGTGTCTTGGTGGTGGTGGCCAGGTCCGAGGAAATCGGCGAGGGCGTCTGGCCGGGCATTACCAGGTTGGGGGTGAAGTGCGTGAAGGTGACGGTAATCAGGTCGGGATCGTCCGGTGCGCTCGGGTAATCCTGGGCGAGCCCTGCCTTGAGCTGCTGATTGGCGAAGTCGTTGAGCGTTGGGATCGAGAACAGGTAGTTGAACTTGGGGTTGCTGACACGGGCGCAGGCCTGCACCAGTTGCGCGTAGTTTTTCATTTGCTGCGGTGTCGCGTTGCATAGCCATGCCGGTAGAAGGGTGCGCAAATACTGACCCTCGAGGCTGTCGCGTACCCGCTGCAAGGCCCCTTCGAACGGGTGCCTGGCGGCCTGGTTATCGATGAAGCGTTGCAGCAATGATGTGCCGAGCCTGCTGCGCAGGGCATAACCCAGGTAGTAACGCCGGGTTGCAGCACGAAAGCGTGCCGCACTGTGTTCAACAAACGCGAACAGCTCGCTTTGTTCGATGAGGCGTACGCTGGGCTGACTGGCACCTGGAAGCTGCGCCAGGGTGTGCCAGTTGCGCAGGTCTTCGGCGTTCACCAGGCTCAGCCACTGATGAAGCTTCTCCGGGTCGTCGAATGCGCCGGTCATTTCCGAGCGCAAGGCTGCTTCGCTGCTGAATTGACTCAGTGGCTCCAGCGGTGACCAGAGCAACAGGCTGTCATTGTCGGCCGTTGCCCGCTGCAGCACGAATGCATCGGCCAGTGGCAGCAGCCCGGCCTTGCCGGGTACCGACAAGCTCAGGCTGTGCAGGCGAATGGTACTGTGCCCCGGCCGGTCCAATGCTTGCTGCAGCAGGTCGAGCAGCGCGCCATCGATCACGCCGTTCTCGCGGGCTTGCTCCAGTTCGATGCGCAGCAGCGCTTCGTACAAGCTGCGCATGCTCGTGAGCGGGGACACCACACTGTCCTTCAGGCGCAACCGACCCGTGTCGAACGCCTCGAGTTGTTCAAGGTAGGTCGAGGCAAAGCCCGCTTTAAGGGTGTCGATCTGTTGCCGGATCACGGGTGCCGACGGCCACGACAGTGGCAAGCCTTGCCGGTCCTGCACCTGCACCTGATCCTGATCCTGCGGCGCGTGCTGGTTGCCTGTTTCGCCCAGCTGTTCGAGAAACCTGTCGACCACCGTGCCAGTCTTTTCTGCCCATTTGAGCTGGATGTCCAAGGGGTGCAACTGGCCGTCGCTGATGGCGTCGAGGCTGGGGGCAAGCATGTCCAGAACACAGGACTGCACCTTCGGCTGGGCGGTGGCCAGGGATTGAAACAGCTGATGCAGTGCCCTGGCACGGGTGAGGCGCTCTACCAGCGTAACGCTCTGGCTGGGTGGCACGGGCAGCCTCATGGCGACTGCTGGCTGTGCATCGGGCAGCCATCGACCGTTGACCCCCAGGTGGGTCAGGCGCCTGTCCACCAGTGCGCGCATGTCCAGTGCATCTTCGACCCCGGCCATGGCCGTGCTGCTCTGGGCACCGGGGAAGCGTAGTGCGTGGGCAAGACGCCGGTTGACCAGTGCGATCAGCGCATCAGCAAGTGCGAGGAACATCGGTTGGCCGACCTCGACCAGCCTGACCACAGGTGTCGCGCTGGCTTGCAACTGCTCCCAGTCATCGCGGCTGATCGAGGCGGGGCAAGCAGGTTGTGTGAGCAGGGCCTGGCAATGCCGTTCAAGGGCGGCCTGATCGGCGAAGTGTTGGAACCCGGTCCGTGTGCTGAACAGGAACACCCCCTTGCTGGTATCGGTCGGTTGCTGCAGGGCCAGGCTGTCGGCCAGCAGCACCGTCCTACCCATGTCCTGAGCCGCTGGCACCAACGCCAGGCTACACACCCGCAAGGCGCCCAGGTCGGGGATCAGCGCTTCACGCAGCCATTGCAGCTGAGGGGTGTCGATGCGTTGTTCATTGGCCGCTCGCAACAGCGTACGACAGTAGTTGTCGGCAAGGCCAAGTGCCAGGGCTTCGCGGTTATCGCTGCCCACGTCGTTGTCGACACTGCTCCAATAGCTTCGCAGGGCCTGTGCAAAGGCCCCCGGAACGGCCTTGGCAGTGCTGGCAAGGGCCTGCTCGCAGGCGAGCGGGTCGGGCGTGTCGTGCGTTGCGGTGCCATCGCGTACGAAACGGCGCTTCAGGTCGATGCCCAGCGGCTGGCCGCTGAACGCGTCCAGTGCAACATCGGCCAGGGCCTGCGTGCGCACCACGCTGGCGTTACTGGCAATGACCTGGACCCGTTGTTGCGCGATGTCGTCGACGCCCTCCAGCAGCGTCGAGAAGGCTGTGCTCAAGCAACTGTCGAGAACACCGGTCAGGGTGGGCAGTTTGGCCAGCCCGCCGGATTGCCCCCGCAGCAGATCGATTTGCTGTTGCATCAGGTGGTGTGACCACCGGGTGAACACGGCATCGCTCAGGTTCACGAACTGCAGCGGTTCGCTCGGCACGCCCAGGTGAGTCAGCTGGGCCTGCAGGGCACTTTCAAGTTGTTGCAGCGTGTTGAAGCCCTGTACGCCATGCAATGGGCTGTACAGGTAGGTCGCCTCAAGCAGTGGGTCTCGCTGATGAATGACCAGGCAATTGGCAGACAGTGGTTGCAGGTTGCCTGTCACCTCCACCCGCATGCTCGCCGGCAGGGTCGTTTGATCGGCCAGGCGACGCAGCCACCGCGCTTCGATGATGCTCAGGCTCAGGTCGCGCTGTGCGGTCTCCAGCGCGGTGATGAAGCCTGCGCGCAAGGTGCCGGGCTCAAAGTAGGGCATCACGATCATGGCGTTTCCTGCAGCGGGGGACCCGGTTCATCCGGCTCACGACGCCTGCCACGTTAGAGGGTGCCCTGTTGCAGGCAGTGGTACATATTGCAACGCCCGTTGGATTCCCGGGCATGGGTGCGGCGGTATTTTGTGAACATGCAACTTGCACGCGCATCCATCGCAAAGCATGCAATGTGCACGATGGGCTATTTTTTGGTGATTTTTAAGCTGTTGATTTTTAAAGGTTTTATTTTTTATTCGGGTTGGCACAGCTTCTGCACTATCCCTGTTACCTGCTGCCAGGAATGACGGCGCAGACCTTTCGAAAAACAGGAGTGTCTCGTATGAAGAAGTTCGCTATTGCTGCTGCTACTGCCACCGCGCTGACCCTGACCATGGCTAACGCCGCCTTTGCAGCCCAACCTGCATCGCAAGCACCGATGATGCTGGCTGCTGGTGAAATGACCAAGGCCAAAGAAGAAACTTCCGATACCTGGATCACCACCAAGGTCAAAGCCGACCTGGTCACCGAGAAAGGCATCCCGGGTACCGACATCAAGGTCGAAACCAACAAAGGTGTGGTTTCCCTGTCCTCGACCACCGCGATCACCGAAGCGCAGAAAACCACTGCGGTGAACATCGCCAAGAAAATCAAGGGCGTGAAAGCCGTTTCGGCTGATGGCCTGAAAGCTGAGTAAGCGTTTCGCTCGCTGATCCTGACGGTTCATGCGAAAGGCCACACGGAGGTGGCCAACTCTAAAGCCCCGGCGCAGTCAGCCGGGGCTTTTCTTTGTGCGCTGGAACACTGGCCTGGCGTCAGTGCTCCCCGCCAGCCCTACTCGGCGTCCAGGTGCAGGGGCGAGATCACCCGGCCATCCGCTTCGGCCTGGCCCAGCGTGGCGTCGATGAAGTACACCCGGTCGTCTTGCAACTGACCCTTGTCGACCAGGTAGTCCTTGATGCTGCTGGCGCGTGCCTGACCGAGCTGACGCAGCAGCACGGTGCTCTCGGCCCACGACTTGATCACCGCTTCCTGCAGCTTGGCAGTACGCTGTGCACGGTCCAGCTGCTCCCACTCGGCCGGTGGCTGCTGCTTGAGACGGGTACGGTAGATGCCCTCGAGCATGGCCGGCTTGTCGCCATCGGGCACCTGCAGTTGCGAGGCCTGTGCCGGCACCTTGTCGCCGCGACGCTGAAGGATCTTGTAGTAGGTGCTCTGGTACTCACGATCCAGACGCTGTGCGGCAATCAGTGGCCCGTCGCTGCTCTGGGCGCTGGTGCCTTCGATTTCCAGGCGCAGGGCAGGGCGTTCCTTGAGTGCTGCCGCCAGCTTGTCCAGCGAGCCCTGGGCATCGCTGCTCAGCTCGCTTGAGCCGGGGGCGAAGGACACGGTGCCCAGGTCTTCGGAACCGCCACCACTGACCAGCCCGCCGATGAACTTGAACGGCGCCTGGGCGGCGCGCAGCACCAGGTTGCGCAGGGTCTGCCACACGATCGGCATTACGCTGAACTGCGGGTTGTTGAGGTCGCCCGACACCGGCAACTCGATGGAGATCTTGCCCTCGGTGTCCTTGAGCAGCGCGATCGCCAGGCGAATCGGCAGGTTGACGGCGTCGGGGCTGTCGACCTTCTCACCCAGTTGCAACTGCTCGACCACCACCTTGTTCTCGGCCTTGAGCTGGCCCTTGGTGATCAGGTAGTGCAGGTCCAGGTTCAGGCGGCCCTTGCGAATCCGGTAGCCGGCGAACTTGCCCGAGTACGGCGTCAGGGTCGTCAGCTCGACACGCTTGAAGCTGGTGGCGATGTCCAGGCTGGCCATCGGGTCGAACGGGTTGAGCGCGCCCTTGATGGTGACGGGCGCATAACGGTCCACCTTGCCCTTGATATCGACCTTGGCCGGGTGTGGCTGGCGGTTGTCGATGGTGCCGATCTGGCCGTTCAGCTGCTGGATGGCGGTGGCGAAGTTGGGCGTCAGGCTGAAGTCGGCGAAGTTGGCCGAGCCATCGTTGATGTCGATGCCACCGATACGGATACCCAGGGGCTTTTCATTGCTGGCCGTGCGCTTGCCCTGGGGCTTGGCGGCGCCGTTGGCCGGCTGCGGAATCAGCAGGTCATCCACGCTGGTGGTGCGGTCTTCGTTGATCATGAAGCGGGCATAGGGCTGCTGCAGGGTCACCTTGGCAATGCTCAGCGCATCGCCGTGGCGATAGTCCAGGCCGTCCACGTTCAGTTGCTGCCATTTGACGAAGTCACGGCCCTTGATGGTGTCCAGGGTATGCAACTGATTGACCTGCGCCTTGCCGGTGACGCTGAACGCCAGCGGGGCGGTGTTCTTCAGGTCCACGTTCAGGTCGCTGCCGAGCATGCCGCTGCGCAGCTCCAGGCGAATGAACGGGCTGATGTAGGCCTGGGCTACCCGCAGGTCGATGTCCTGTGTGCTGACCTTGAGCCGGGCGCTGACCGGTGCCAGGTTGACCTCACCCGATGCCTGCAGCTTGCCCTGGCGGCCGACGCCGCTGTCGAGCTTGAGGGTGAAGGGGCTCTTGTTGAGGCTGTCGAAGTTCTGCAGGTCGAGGTTGAGCGGGCCGACATCCAGCGCCACCGCTTCTTTCTGCGAGCGATCGGCCAGATGAACCTGGTAGTTGCGCAGTTGCACGTCGCGCAGCAGCACCTGCCACGGCTTGCCGGGCGCGGCCTTGGCGCTGGCTTCCTGCGGCGTGGGCCCGGCAGTGGCCGGTTCGGCCTTTTCCTTGGGGGTGGCCTTGGCAGGCTGGCTGGCGAAGAGTTTTTGCCAGTCGAGCTGGCCGTCGGCTTCCAGGGCAGCCCAGGTTTCCAGCTTTTCACTGCGGATCTTGCCGACCGTGACCAGCTGTTTGGCCAGGTCGACCGTGGTTTCACTCACGTCCAGTCGGGCCAGGCGGGCCAACGGGCGACCGTCCGGGGCCTTGATCGCGAAGGGGGCGATGCTGAGCGAGGCGTTGTCCAGCAGCAGCTCGGTTTCCTTCGACAGGTTGAGCTTGTAATGGGTGTCCAGGTTGAGCACGCCGTCTTCCAGCACCAGCGGCAGGGCGTCGCGCACGTACGGCCACCACACCTTCATCTTGCCGTCGGTGACCTTGAGGGTGCCTTCGGAGGCGATCGGTACCAGGCTGATGGTGCCGGCCCAGTCGATGCGCCCGCCCTCTGGCCCGGCGGCCACCAGGGTCATGTCGGCATTGTCGTCGGGCAGGGTGCTGAGGTTCTTCAGCTCCAGGTTCATCGAGTCGTAGAGGAACTCGATCGGCTCGCTCGGGCGCAGGTCCTGGAAGTGCAGGTAGCCCTCGCTCAGCTTGATGCTGCCGATGCGCAGCGGGAACGGTTCGCTTGCCGGCGTCTCGGGCTTGGGCTCGCTGGGCGGCAGCTTGAACAGCTGGGTCAGGTTCAGGCTGCCGTCCTTGGCGAACAGCAGCTCGGTGCGCGGCTTGTCCAGCTCGACGGCTGCCAGGTGCAGGGCACCGGACCACAGGCTGTCGAGCTGCAGGTTGGCGTAGAGGCGTTCGAAGCCGACCTGCTCCTTGCCGGTCTCGCCGATCTGCAAGCCCCATAGCGTCAGCTCGAGGCTGAACGGATTGAGCTCGATACGCTGGATGTGCGCCGGCACGGTGGCGTAACTGGCCAACTGCTGATTGGCGATGCGCAAGGCTACGCCAGGCAGGATCAGGAAACCGAGGAGGCTGTACAGGGCCAGGCCGGCCAACAAGGCGCCGAGGGCGCGTTTCAATCCTTTGGGCATGTGCGGCGTCGTCTGTCTAGAGCGGGAGTGCTTGGAGTATGGCACGTTAATTCGGTTCCGAAGGTAGTCCGAAATACCGGACTACCTGCGGTTTTTTCCACTTACAGCTGCAGGATCAAGCACTTCAGCGGCGGCTGTCCGTCCAGTGACGGGAAGTCGTCTGCCGGCTTGAGCACCTGCCATTCCCGCACCGGGCGGCCGATCTTCTGTGCGCAACGCAGCACCTGCTCGCGCCAGTCGTCGAGGCCGACCTTGGCCAGGTTGTTGCAGCAGATCAGCACGCCGCCTTCGGCCGTGCTCAGCAGGGCGGGCTTGAGCAGGCTCTGGTAATCACGCAGCAGGTCGACGGTGCCGAACGCGCTCTTGGCCCAGGCAGGCGGGTCGAGCAGTACCAGGTCGAACTCGCGCGGCTCCAGGCGCGGGTAGGCCGGCAGCTTGTGCCCGCGACGCTGGCTGACCGGCAGGCCTGCCAGCTGGCGAATGGCCGGAAAGTAGTCGGACTGGATGAACTCCATGGGCGCCAGTTGCGGGTTGAGTGCGCCGTTCTCGCGGCCAACGGCCAGGTTGCCTTCGGCGAAATCCAGATTGCACACCGCGCTGGCACCTCCGGCGGCAGCGCTCAGGCCTACCCCGCAGGTATAGGCGAACAGGTTGAGCACGCGTTTGCCGGCACTGTGTTGCTTGACCCAGCCACGGGCATTGCGCAGGTCCAGAAACAACAGCGGGTCCTGGCCGGCATGGCGACCGCGCACGCGGTAGTTCAGGCCCCACTCGTGACCGACCAGGTCGGCCAGCGCGGCCTCGCTGGGCTGGTAGACCGGGTCGCGCCGGTCGATGCGGCTGTTGCCCTGGGAGCGGTCGTTGTACACCAGCAGCAGTGGCAGGCCCAGTTCGCGCTCGATGTGCCCATGCAGGTCCAGCAGGGCATCACGCTCGAGGGTGTGGTGAAAGCTCTGTACCAGCAACTGCGGGCCATAGCGGTCGACGGTCAGTCCGCCCGCGCCTTCCTGGCTGCCGTGGAACAGCCGGTAACAGTCGGTGCCCTGGGAGTGCAGCTCACTTAGAAGCTGCTGGCGGGCGTCGAGGGCGGCGCGCAGCGCCTGATTCAAGGAGGACATGCACGTAGCCTTGGTTTGCGGGCGTGCAGTTTAACAGCAGGCGGGTGCCTTGCACCTGTTCAGGCGCAGCCCACTCGCCGCCTGGCCCGGTGCAGCGAACTGTCGCGCATGGCCCAGCGCAGCACCGGCGCCGTGCTGTCGATGCCCAGGCCTACCAGCCGCCGCTTGAGCGGGTGCGGCGTGCGCTCGAGCAGTTCGCCGGCCCAATCGGGCAGCAGGTTGATCCCCGCCTGCATCATCAGGTTGGCCACCGGTTTGGCCAGGCGGCTCGGCGCCGGGGCCTCCAGCAACACACGCACCACTTCGCGGCTGCGCTCGTCGCATACCAGTTGCGGGCGCATGGCTTGCAGGTAGTGCGCCACCGCCTGGCGCGAACGCGGCACGTTGCGAGCCCCCAGGCGTTCGGCCACCAGGGCGATCTCGGCGTAGTAGGCGTCCTGGTCGGCCAGCGAGAGGTGCGGGTTGCGGTAGCGCAGGTGCGCGGCCATGAAGCTGCTGACTTCGGCCACGTGCACCCAGGTCAGCAGGTCCGGGTCACTGGCGGCATACGGGCGGCCATCGGCCGCGGTCCCCACCACCTGCAGGTGAATGGTGCGTACCTTGTCGATCAGCCATTCGGCGTCGCGGGTGGAGCCGAAGGTGGTGCCGGAGATGAACTGGCTGGTGCGGCGCAGGCGGCCGATGATGTCCTGGCGAAAGCTGGAATGGTCCCACACCCCGGCCAGGGCCAGCGGGTGCAGCACCTGCAGCAGCAAGGCGCTGATACCGCCGATGAGCATGCTGGGGAAATCCCCGTGCACCTGCCAGCTGATGCTGCGCGGACCGAACAGCCCGGGGTCGCCCTTGGGCTGTTCGAGGTCGAGTTGGCCCAGGGCCAGGCCCGTGAGGCTCAGCAACTGTGTTTCGATACGGCGGCGTAGCGCTTCCATGGGTACCTTGAGGCACCGTCGCCGCGGTGCCGCTCATTGGTTCAGGCGTTTGTCGATCAGGCCTTGGACCACGCTCGGGTCGGCCAGGGTCGAGGTGTCGCCCAGGTTGTCCAGCTCGTTGCAGGCGATCTTGCGCAGGATGCGGCGCATGATCTTGCCCGAGCGGGTCTTGGGCAGTGCTGGCGCCCACTGGATCAGCTCGGGTTTGGCAAAGCTGCCGATCTCCTTGCTGACCAGCGCCAGCAGTGCCTGCTTGAGGTGGTCGTCCGGGGTCACGCCGTTCATGGGCGTGACGAAGGCATAGATGCCCTGGCCCTTCAGGTCGTGAGGGTACCCGACCACGGCGGCTTCGGCGATGCTGTCGTGCAGCACCAGGGCACTTTCCACCTCGGCAGTGCCGATACGGTGCCCGGACACGTTGATCACGTCGTCGATGCGCCCGGTTATCCACAGGTCGCCATCGGCATCGCGGCGCGCGCCGTCGCCGGTGAAGTAATAGCCTGGCAGGGGTTTGAAGTAGGTGTCGATCATGCGCTGATGATCGCCGTATACGCTGCGGATCTGCCCCGGCCAACTGGCCTTGATCGCCAGCAGCCCGCTGCCGGTGCCCTCGATCAGCGCGCCCTTGTCGTCCAGCAGCACCGGCTGCACGCCGAACAGCGGACGGGTGGCACAACCGGGCTTGATGTGGCGGGCGCTGACCAGCGGGCTGAGCATGATGCCGCCGGTCTCGGTCTGCCACCAGGTGTCGACGATCGGGCAGCGCTTCTCACCGACCTTCTCGAAGTACCATTCCCAGGCTTCCGGGTTGATCGGCTCGCCCACGCTGCCCAGCAGGCGCAGGCTCTTGCGCGAGGTACCGTCGAGCGGCGCCGAACCTTCGCGCATCAGTGCCCGCAGAGCGGTGGGGGCGGTATAGAAGATGTTCACCTGGTGCTTGTCGACCACCTGCCAGAAGCGCGAGGCATTGGGGTAGTTGGGCACGCCTTCGAACATCAGGGTGGTGGCGCCGTTGGCGAGCGGGCCGTAGACGATGTAGCTGTGGCCGGTTACCCAGCCGACATCGGCGGTGCACCAGAACACCTCGCCGTCGCGGTAGTCGAACACCACCTTGAAGGTCAGGGCGGCCTGTAGCAGGTAGCCGGCGGTGGTGTGCAGTACGCCCTTGGGCTTGCCGGTGCTGCCGGAGGTGTAGAGGATGAACAGCGGGTCTTCCGCATCCATCGGCTCGGGCGGGCAGTCGTCGCCCACCTGGCTGATTGCCTCGTGGTACCAGAGGTCGCGGCCTTCGTTCCAGTCCACTGGGCCGCCGGTGCGGCGTACCACCACCACGCTGCTGACGTCCGGGCAGCTTTGCAGGGCCTTGTCGACGTTGTTCTTCAGGCCAATGCTCTTGGCGCCGCGCACGCCTTCGTCGGCGGTAATCACCGTGCGGCAGTCGGCGTCGAGGATGCGGTCGCGCAGGGCGTCGGGGGAAAAGCCGCCGAACACCACCGAGTGAATCGCGCCGATGCGGGTACAGGCCAGCATGGCGAAGGCAGCTTCGGGAATCATCGGCATGTAGATGCACACCCGGTCGCCCTTTTTCACCCCGCGCTGCTTGAGCACGTTGGCCAGGCGGCACACCTGCTGATGAACCTGGCGGTAGGTGAGGGTGGTGGACTGCTGCGGGTCGTCGCCTTCCCAGATGATCGCCGGCTGGTCGCCGCGCTGAGCCAGGTGGCGGTCCAGGCAGTTGTAGCTGACGTTGAGCTTGGCATCCTTGAACCAGGTTGCCTGGCCCGTGCGCAGATCGCTCTGCTGAACAGCCGACCAGGGGCTGATCCAGTCCAGGCGCCTGGCTTGTTCCGCCCAGAAGGTGTCGGGATCGTCTACGGACTGGCGATACAGGCGCTGGTAGTCGGCCTGGGAGAGTTGTGCCGCCTTGCTGACGGCATCGGCTTCGGGGTAGTCGCTGATATCGAACATTGGGGGGCCCTTTCCTGTTGGATAGGTGTCGCTCCCATCGCGGACCAAGCCCGCTCCCACGCGGTGTACATCGTACCTGTGGGAGCGGGCTTGGCCCGCGATGGGGATAACAACATCCCGACAGTGTAGCCCTTAGCCCCGGTGACGCCCGCGGAAGTAGTTGATCAGGCCCTGGGTCGAGGCATCTTCGGCCGGCTCTTCGATACCGCCGGTCAGGCGCTGGTACACGCCCTTGCCCAGTTCCTTGCCCAGCTCCACACCCCACTGGTCGAAGGCATTGATGCCCCACACCACGCTCTGCACGAACACCTTGTGCTCGTACATCGCCACCAGCGCTCCCAGGCGCCGCGGGCTGATACGCTCCACCACCAGGGTGTTGCTCGGACGGTTGCCCGGGATCACCTTGTGCGGCGCCAGGCGCTGTACCTCGGCTTCGGCCATGCCCTTGTCGCGCAGCTCGGCCTCGGCCTCGGCGCGGGTCTTGCCGAGCATCAACGCCTGGCTCTGGGACAGGCAGTTGGCGTACAGCCACTGGTGGTGGTCGGCCACCGGGTTGAAGCTCACCACCGGCACGATGAAGTCGGCCGGGATCAGCTGGGTGCCCTGGTGCAGCAACTGGTGATAGGCATGCTGGCCGTTGCAGCCCACGCCGCCCCAGATCACCGGCCCGGTGTCGTGGTCGACCGGGGTGCCGTCCTGGCGCACGCTCTTGCCGTTGGACTCCATGTCCAGTTGCTGCAGGTGCTTGGTGATGTTGCGCAGGTAATGGTCGTACGGCAGGATCGCGTGGCTCTGGGCGCCCCAGAAGTTGCCATACCACACGCCCAGCAAGGCCAGCAGCACCGGCATGTTCTGCTCGAAAGGTGCGGTCTGGAAGTGCTGGTCCATGGTGTGGGCACCCGACAGCAGCTCCTTGAAGTTGGCGGTGCCGATGGCCAGGGCGATCGGCAGGCCGATGGCCGACCACAGCGAATAGCGTCCGCCTACCCAGTCCCACATCGGGAAGATGTTCTCTTCACGGATACCGAAGGCCACCGCAGCGGCCTTGTTGCTCGATACGGCGATGAAGTGCTTGTACAGCTCGGCTTCCGAACCACCCTGGGCCAGGTACCAGACCCGAGCCGCCTGGGCGTTCTTTAGGGTTTCCAGGGTATTGAAGGATTTGGACGACACGATGAACAGCGTGGTCTCGGCACGCAGCTTGGCCGACAGCTCGTGGAATTCGCTGCCGTCGATATTGGCCAGGTAGTGGCAGCGCACGCCGCGCTGGGCGTAGGGCAGCAGGGCCTCGGAGACCAGCTCCGGGCCGAGGAACGAGCCGCCGATGCCGATGTTGACCACGTCGGTGATCGGCTTTTCGCTATAGCCGCGCCACAGGCCGTCGTGGATGCGCCCCACCAGCTCGGTGACCTGATTCAGCACCTTGTGCACGTCGGGCATGATGTTCACGCCATTGACGCTCAGCTTGTCGCCCACCGGGCGCCGCAGTGCGGTATGCAGTGCCGGGCGGCCTTCGGAGGCGTTGACGATTTCGCCGGCGAACAGCGACTTGATCGCGTCCTGCAGGCCCACTTCGTTGGCCAGCCCCACCAGCAGGTCGCGGGTCTGGTGGTCGATGAGGTTTTTCGAATAGTCCAGAAACAGCCCGCAGCTGCTCAGGCTGAACTGCTCGAAGCGCTGCGGGTTGGCGTTGAACGCATCGCGCATGCTGAAGCCCTGCATGGCGCTGCGGTGTTGCTGGAGCGCCTGCCAGGCGGGCAGCGTAGTGACATCGTGGGGGGTGCGGTAGTACGCCATCGCTGCAGGTTTCCTTGGTACGTGAACTGCCTTTGACACTGGAAAGACGGGCCCGTTTCCAGTGTGGCAGGTTAATTGCCCGGCAGCCCGGCCGGGTGCGTTGTCACTGTTCGTCGAGGTTCAGGTGCAGGTTGTCGATCAGGCGCGTGGCGCCCAGTACCGCTGCTACCAGAATCACCAGGTCGCGGTCGTGCGCCGCTGCCGGGCGCAGGTTCAGCGCCTGACGGATTTCCAGGTAGTCGGGCTTGAAGCCGGCCTCCACCAGTTGTTGCCGACCTTCGGCGATCAGCACCTCGAAGTCACGGCGGCCCTGGCCGATTGCCTGGGCGATCCGGCTCAGGGTGCGGTAGATCGTGGGCGCAGTGGCACGTTGTGCGTCGGTCAGGTAACCGTTGCGCGACGACAGGGCCAGGCCGTCCTCGGCGCGCACGGTCGGCTCGCCGATGATCTGGATGGGCAGGTTGAGGTCGCGCACCAGCGCGCGGATCACCGCCAGTTGCTGGAAGTCCTTCTGGCCGAACACGGCCAGGTCGGGCTGGACCATGTTGAACAGCTTGCTGACCACCGTGGCAACACCCTCGAAGTGCCCGGGACGGCTGGCGCCACACAGCCCTTCGGACAGGTGCGGCACGCTGACCAGGGTCTGGGCCGCCATGCCGTCGGGGTACATTTCTTCGACGTTGGGGGTGAACAGCAGGTGGCAGCCGGCCTGCAGGAGTTTTTCCTGGTCGGCGGCGAGGGTGCGCGGGTACTTGTCGAGGTCTTCGTTGGCGCCGAACTGCAGCGGGTTGACGAAGATGCTCGCCACCACGAAATCTGCCCGCTGCGCGGCCTTGGTCACCAGCGCGGCATGCCCGCTGTGCAGGTTGCCCATGGTGGGCACGAAGCCGATGCGCTTGCCCTCGCTGCGTGCGCGGGCGACCGCAGCGCGCAGTTCAAGGATGGTCTTGACGGTATTCATGCGCTGAACCCATGTTCGGTGCCGGGGAAGGTCACGCCCTTGACGGCTTGCACGTAGGCACCGAAAGCACCGGCAATGTCGGGCTGGCCGAGCATGAAGTTCTTCACGAACTTGGGCACGCGGCCGCTGAGCGACAGGCCGAGCATGTCGTGCATCACCAGTACCTGGCCATCGGTGGCGCTGCCGGCACCGATGCCGATGACCGGGATGGTCACGGCCTGGGTGATTTCCGCCGCCAGCTCGCTGGGCACACATTCGAGCAGCAGCATGGCTGCGCCGGCCTGCTCCAGGGCGATGGCGTCGGCGCGCATCTGCCGTGCCTGGTTCTCCTGGCGGCCCTGGACCTTGTAGCCGCCCAGGATGTTCACGGTCTGCGGCGTGAGGCCCATGTGCGCACACACCGGCACGCCGCGTTCGGCCAGCAGGCGAATGGTCTCGGCCAGCCAGGCGGCGCCCTCGACCTTGACCATGTGCGCGCCGGCCTGCATCAGTGCGCCGGCATTGGCGAAGGCCTGCTCGGTGGTGGCGCAGGCCATGAAGGGCAGGTCGGCCAGAATCAGCGCACCCTGGTTGCCGCGCTTGACGCAGGCGGTGTGGTAGGCCATTTCGGCGTTGGTCACCGGCAAGGTGCTGTCATGGCCCTGCAGGACCATGCCCAGGGAGTCACCCACCAGCAATATTTCCACGCCGGCCTGACTCGCCACCTTGGCAAAGGTCGCGTCATAGCAGGTCAGCATGGTTATTTTCTCGCCCTTGGCCTTGAGGCCTTGCAGGGTGGTCAGGGTTACTTCTGGCATGAAAGGAATCCTCGTTCAGGCGCTGTGAAAAACGACTGCGTACAACGCGTGTATTCATCTACTGGAACAGCACATCATCGATTGTGGTGTTTGGAGTACAACCCTGTTCCAGGCCTATATACGCCTTATGCGGCGCCGGGGCGCTGCGGGACGCCTATAGTCGTGAGCACGAAGACTGAAGTCAATTACCCTGTTACCGCATTGTTACGAAGGCGCTGTTACGGGCGTTACCGCGTGGGGGAGCGCCCGGTTACAGGCGCTCGAGGCCAACGAACGGGCATTCTGCCAGCAATCGCGCGAGGGGGCGCTGGTCGGGCAGGCAGAAGTCGCCGGGCACCAGCTCTGCCAGGGGGTACAGCACGAACGGGCGTGCGTGCATGTGATAGTGGGGAACCTTCAGGCGCGGCTCGTCGAGCACCTGATCGGCATACAGCAGGATATCCAGGTCCAGGGTGCGTGGGCCCCAGCGTTCCTTGCGTTCGCGGCCCTGGTCGGCCTCGATGGCCTGCAGGGCATCGAGCAGCGCCAGCGGCGCCAGCGAAGTATCGAGCGCCGCAACCGCGTTGGTGTAGCGCGGCTGGCCAGGCGACAGCGAGTCGCTGGCGTAGAACGACGACACACCGGCCAGTTGCGAACCCGGCAACCGGCCCAGCGCCTCGAGGGCGCTGCGCAGTTGCTGTTGCGGGTCGGCCAGGTTGCTGCCCAGGCCGATGTAGGCACGCACCATGCGGCGTTACTCGCCTGCGCCGTCGGCGCGCTTGCGCTTGCTCGGGCTGCGCTTGCGTTTGCGCGGGCCCGCGCCTGCGCCGTCGTCGCGGCTGCCCAGGTCACGGATCATGTCGCGGCGCTCGCTGTCGTTGCAGTCCTGGTAGTCGGTCCACCATTGGCCCAGGCCGTCGGTTTCCTCGCCCGCGCTCTCGCGCAGCAGCAGGAAGTCGTAGCCGGCGCGAAAACGCGGGTTGTCCAGTAGCAGGTCGGCACGTTTGCCGCTGCGCCGTGGCAGGCGCTCCTGCATGTCCCAGATCTCGCGGATCGGCATCGTGAAGCGCTTGGGGATCGCAATGCGCTGGCACTGTTCGGCGATCAGCTCGTGGGCGGCTTCCTGCAGGGCCGGGATCGGCGGCATGCCGCGGCTCTGCAGGCGCAGGGCACGCCCTGGCAGCGCCGGCCAGAGCATGGCGGCGAACAGGAAGGCCGGGGTGACCGGCTTGCCTTGCTTGATGCGCAGGTCGGTGTTGATCAGCGCCTGGCTGATCAGGGTGTGGGTGTAGGTCGGCTGGTCTTCCAGCGCCTGGGCACTGGCCGGGAACAGCGGGTCGAACAGTTGCAGGTCGACCAGCATCTCGAAGGTGTCGGCCGCATAGCCGGACAGGAACAGCTTCAGGGTTTCTTCGAACAGGCGTGCGGCAGGGATTTCGCGCAGCATCGGGGCCAGCTCGCGGATCGGCTGCACGGTGTGCTTTTCGATACCGAAGTTGAGCTTGGCCGCGAAGCGCACCGCCCGCAGCATGCGTACCGGGTCTTCCTGGTAGCGCTGCACAGGGTCGCCGATCAGGCGGATCAGACGGTTGCGGATATCGTGCACGCCGTTGGCGTAATCGAGAATGCGCTCGCTGACCGGATCGTAGTACAGGGCATTGATGGTGAAGTCGCGGCGCTGCGCGTCTTCTTCCAGGGTGCCGTATACATTGTCACGCAGGATGCGCCCGCTCTCGTTGCGTGAAGAGGTGTGGCTGTTCTCTTCCTCGACCTCGGGATGGTTGGCGCGGAAGGTGGCGACTTCGATGATTTCGCGACCGAAATGGATATGCACCAGCTTGAACCGCCGGCCGATGATCCGGGCGTTGCGAAACTCTGCACGGACCTGTTCGGGGGTGGCACTGGTGGCGACGTCGAAGTCCTTGGGGGTAATGCCCAGGAGTTGATCGCGAACGCAACCGCCGACCAGGTAGGCCTGGTAGCCTGCGTTCTGCAGGCGCTCGACGATGTTCACCGCGTGGCGGCTGAACTGGCCACGTTGCAGTGAATGCTGGCCGCTATTGATCACTTCGGGCGTGGTGCGAATGTGGTGCTGGCCACGCACGGTAGGACGGAATGACTGGAACAACTTCTTCAGCATGGGATGCACTGTTTGAAGGAATGTTCGGCCAAAAACGAAGAATGGCCGCATGATGGGCGGGGATTCTAGCATTTACTCGAAGGATGGTGTAGGCGGGTGCATCGGGCGGGCTGAAAGCCGGAAACTACAAGGGGAGCCGAAGCTCCCCAAGAAGTAGTTGCATGCTCTTATTGTTCTTTTGCCGGGCTTCTTGTTTTTGTTGAGTGCCCTACCCACAAAACCGCAAGGCTTGTGGGTGTTCTCCCTAACCGGGAGTCAAGAGCAAACGGATTGCTTTGGTCGCTGAGGTTGCAGTGATCATGCGATCCAACCAGTTCAGGCCCTGCTTGAGTGCAGTTTTTGTTGTTCTCTGCCTGGTTGTGGGGCAAGCCCCAAATACAACTCCTCTCCAAAAGAATCAGTTAGCTGCGCCTCCGCCGTCTTGTTCTTATTGTGCGTGAGCCGATTCGTCTTATTTTTATTGTCTTTTGCAGTGCTTGTTATTGTTCTTGTACCGAACATATAGCAGGTGCCGTGCCAACTTTTGCAAACCCCAGTAAAACAAGGGGTTAGGCGGTTTTGGGGGCGTCTGGCGGGCATAAAAAAACCGGGGATTCGTTACCGTATGCCCCGGTTTCTGTTACGTGATCAGCGTGAGGTAACATTTTTTTCACACGCCCTGGTGTTACCTGCCGGTAACACCGGTGCGCGTGCTGGTTCAGCTTTCGCTGGTGGCCCCGCTCTTGCGCCGCGGGATACCCAGGCGCTGACGACGTTCCCACAGGCATTTGCGGCTGACACCGAGCTTGCGGGCCAGCTCGGTCTCGGTCATGTGGTCCTGGTGTTCGAGTACAAAGTGCTGGAAGTAGTCTTCCAGTGACAGGTCTTCGGTCGGTTCGTGGCTGGTGTTGCTGGCGGCGCCACCGGCAGACGGCAGGCCGGCGAACACGTCATCGTCTTCCAGGTCGGCCAGCTCGATGTCGATGCCCAGCAGGTCGGCAGAGATTTCCGGACTTTCGCACAGGATCACCGCGCGCTCCACGGCGTTTTCCAGCTCTCGCACGTTGCCCGGCCAGGAGTAATGACGAATGGCCTGTTCGGCGTCATGGGCGAACTTCAGGTCGTTGCGCCCGATGCGTGCGCTCTGGCGGGCGAGGAACGCATTGGCGATCTCGTTGACGTCGGCGCCACGCTCGCGCAGGGCGGGCAGCTTGAGGGCGATCACGTGCAGGCGATAGTAAAGGTCTTCGCGGAACTGGCCGACCTTGGCCAGGTTCTTCAGGTCGCGGTGGGTGGCGGCAATCAGGCGCACATCGACCTTTTGCGATTGCACCGAGCCCACCCGTCGGATCTCGCCTTCCTGCAGTACGCGCAGCAGGCGGGCCTGGGCTTCGAGCGGCAGTTCGCCGATCTCGTCGAGAAACAGCGTGCCCCCGTCGGCCGCTTCGACCAGGCCGGCACGGCCGGCGCTGGCGCCGGTGAACGCGCCCTTTTCGTGACCGAACAGCTCGGACTCGATCAGGCTTTCGGGAATCGCCGCGCAGTTGACCGAAATCATCGGCGCCTTGGCCCGACGTGACAGGTTGTGCAGCGCGCGCGCCACCAGCTCCTTGCCGGTACCCGATTCACCCTGGATCAGTACATTGGAGTCGGTGGGCGCGACCTTGCGGATCTTGCCGTACAGGTCCTGCATCGGCGGGCACGAGCCGATGATGCCGATTTCGCCATTGGCATTGCCCGGCTTGTCCGCCGGGGCCGCCTTGGCGCCGGCGCTGCTGCGCTCGGCAGGGGCGGCGGGGGCGTTCTGGCGGTCGCGCAGGATGCGGGCGACGGCCTGGAGCATCTCGTCGTGATCGAAGGGCTTGGCGATGTAGTCCACTGCGCCCATCTTCATCGAGTCGACGGCCGAGCGCAGACTGGCGTAGCTGGTCATGATCAGCACCGGCTTGCCTTCGCCCAGCTTGATCAGCTCGGTACCCGGTGCGCCGGGCAGGCGCAGGTCGCTGACAATCAGGTCGAAGCTCGGAATGCTGAAGCGTTCCTGGGCCTCCTGTACCGAGCCGGCTTCGCTGACCTGGTACTGGTTGCGTTCGAGCAGGCGACGCAAGGCCGAGCGGATGATGGTTTCGTCTTCGACGATCAGAATATGCGGCATTGATTCAATTCTCTCGACGGTCTCAGTTCACAGCGGACGTCGCTACGACATGACGCGGCAGGGTCACACGGATCCGGGTGCCACGCTGGCTTTGAGTATCGGCCGGGCTGTCGATGGTGATTTGTCCATAATGCTCTTCCACGATGGAATAGACCAGAGCGAGCCCCAGCCCGGTGCCTTCGCCCGGATCCTTGGTGGTGAAGAAGGGTTCGAACAGCCGGTCCATGATGCTCTTCGGAATGCCGCTGCCTTCGTCCTCGACGATCAGGTCGACGGTGTGCTCGCTGGATTCGCTCTTGACCCGTACCGCCGTGCCGGCCGGCGATGCATCGCGGGCGTTGGACAGCAGGTTGATGAGTACCTGCGCCAGGCGCTGCGGATCGCCATCGACCCAGTGCTCGGGGTCGCACAGGTTGAAGAACTGTACTTCGAAATTGCGCCGGTTCAAGGCCAGCAGACCGATGGCATCCTGCGCCACTTCGGCCAGGCACACCGGTTCGTCACTGTGCTGGTGGCTGCCGGCGTGGGCGAAGCTCATCAGCGACTGGACGATGCGCGAGATGCGCTTGGTCTGCTCCAGGATCTGGCTGCTCAGCTCGGTGATCTCGCCGTCGTCCTCGCGCTCTTCACGCAGGTTCTGCGCCAGGCAGGCGATGCCGGTGACCGGGTTGCCGATTTCGTGGGCGACCCCGGCGGCCAGGCGGCCGATGCTGGCCAGGCGCTCGGAGTGCACCAGCTTGTCTTCGAGCATCTGGGTTTCGGTGAGGTCTTCCACCAACAGCACCAGGCCGCTGTTGCCCGGTGCCAGGGGCTCGTCGATGGCCGCCTTGTGCAGGTTGAGCCAGCGGGTCTGCCCGTCCAGGCCCAGGCGCTGTTTGTGCAGGTGCTCGTCGGGCACGTTGATGAACCCCAGCAACAGGCCGCGCCAGGGTTCGCCGATGGTGGTCAGGCGCGAGCCGACCACACGCTTGGCGGGGATGCCGGTCAGCTCTTCCATGGCCCTGTTCCACATCAGGATCTCCTGATCCTTGGCCAGCGAGCAGACGCCCATGGGCAGCTCCTGCAGGGTCTGGCGGTGGTAGCGGCGCAGGGCATCGAGCTCGGCGGCCAGGCCGGTGAGGCGCGAGTGATAGTCTTCCAGGCGGCTCTCGATGAAATGGATGTCTTCGGTCACGTAGTTCTCGCTGCCCGACTTGTACGGCAGGAAGGTCTCGACCATGTCCTGTGCCACGCTGGGGCCCATCAGGCCCGACAGGTTGGCCTCGATGCGGTCGCGCAGACGTCGCAGGGCGTACGGGCGGCGTTCGTCGAAGGGCAGGTACAGGTCGCGCAGGGCTTGCTCGACTTCTTTCTGCGCGGCCTTGGCGCCCAGCGGCTTGGCCAGCTGGGTGGCGAATTCCTGCGGCGAGGCGGCGTGCAGTTCGCGCCGTTGCGGACGGCGCACGTTATCCACGGCGCAGGCCTCGGCGGCGGCGACTTCCTCGGCGCTGGCGTTGCTGAACAGCGAGATCAGGGTGAACAGCAGCACGTTGGCCGCCAGCGAGGCGATCGCCGCCATGTGCCAGCTGGTGTCGTCGAGCACATAGATCATGTTCAGCAGCGGAATGTAGAAGCCCTGCAGGTTGCCCACCAGCGGCAGCAGCATGGTCACCATCCACACCAGGATCCCCGCCAGCAGGCCGGCGATGAAGCCGCGCCGGTTGGCGGTGGGCCAGTACAGCACCGACAGCACGCCGGGCAGGAACTGCAGGGTGGCAACGAAGGCGACGATGCCCAGGTTGGCCAGGTCCTGCTGGGCGCCGAGCAGCAGATAGAAGCCGAAACCGGCGGCGATGATCGCCACGATCAGCGCGCGGCGCGTCCATTTCAGCCAGCGATAGATGTTGCCTTCGGCCGGCGGCTGGTACAGCGGCAGCACCAGGTGGTTCAGCGCCATGCCCGACAGCGCCAGGGTGGTGACGATGATCAGTCCGCTGGCGGCAGATAGCCCGCCGATGTAGGCCAGTAGCGCCAGAGCCTGATTGTTGGCGGCGATGCCCAGGCCCAGGGTGAAGTATTCCGGGCTGGTGCTGGCGCCCAGCTTGAGCCCGGCCCACAGGATAAGCGGTACCGCCAGGCTCATCAGCAGCAGGAACAGCGGCAGGCCCCAGCTGGCGCTGACCAGCGAGCGCGGGTTGAGGTTCTCGGTAAAGGCCATGTGGTACATGTGCGGCATCACGATGGCCGAGGCGAAGAACACCAGCAGCAGGGTGCGCCACGGGCCTTCCTGCAAGGGTGTGTGCAGCGCGGCGAGGGCGGTCTGGTTCTGCAGCAGCCACACCTCCAGCTCGTGCGGGCCGCCGAACACCCCGTACAGCGCATACAGGCCGATGCCGCCCAACGCCAGCAGCTTGACCACCGACTCGAAGGCGATGGCGAACACCAGCCCCTCGTGTTTCTCGCGGGTGGCGATATGGCGTGAGCCAAAGAAGATGGTGAACAGCGTGATCATGGCGCAGAAGGCCAGGGCCACGCGACTCTTGACCGGCTCGCCGGTGAGGATGCTGATGGAGTCGGCCACGGCCTGGATCTGCAGGGCCAGCAGCGGCAGCACGCCGATCAGCATGAAGATCGTGGTGAGGGCGCCGGCCCAGGTACTGCGAAAGCGGAACGCGATGAGGTCGGCCAGCGACGAGAGCTGGTAGGTGCGGGTGATCTTCAGGATCGGATAGAGCAGCACCGGGGCGAGCAGGAATGCACCGGATACTCCCAGGTAGCAGGCCAGGAAACCGTAGCCGTACTGGTAGGCCAGGCCGACTGTACCGTAGAAGGCCCATGCGCTGGCGTACACGCCCAGCGACAGGGTGTAGGTCAGTGGGTGGCGGATGATCGAGCGCGGGATCATGCCGCGCTCGCTGATCCAGGCCACGCCGAACAGCACCAGCAGGTAGGCGGCGCTGATCAGGATCATCTGGGTCAGGCTAAAGCTCATCGGCATCACGTTGGCTCTGCAGGATAAAGGTCACGACGATCAGGATCAGCCACAGCAGGTAGGGGCGATACCAGGCGCCGGTGGGTTCGATCCACCAGTCCATGATGGCCGGGGAGAACAGGTAGATCCCCACTACCAGAAGCAGGACCAAGCGATAGATGTACATGCGGGCCTCGTTGGCTGTGGACGCTGCGTGCCTGGGCTTATTATTGGCGCAAATCGGCGTCGATGGTAACGGAAGGGCCGGTGCCTGCAAACGACCTTCGCCAGAATGCCCAACGAATTGAATTTGTTGGGCTTTGTGCAAGCTGTTTCGGCCTCTTCGCTGTCCAGGTTCTGTACTGGCCTGGAGGGCAACGGTGCACCGATGGGCGCTGGCCTGCCAGCGAAGGGCTCAGCGCCTGTGTCAGCAGTGGGCAGCGATCAATGAAGGTCGGCTTCCGGCACGCTCAGGCGCCGGGGCAGGGCGTCGGTATTCCAGTGCTGGGCGGCGTGCGCGAGTACCTCGCTCGGCGTACCCAGCGCCATGCCCGCCTCGACCGGTTGGCCGAGAGCACGCAAGGCCCGCAACAGCAAGGGTGTGGCCTGGTCCGCCGGCAACGGTGCCGAGCGATACGACTTGCCCAGTTTGTGCCCGTCGGGCTGGGTGATCAGCGGCACATGCAGGTAGCGCGGCTGCGACAGGCCCAGCAGCTCCTGCAGGTACAGCTGGCGCGGAGTGTTGTCGAGCAGGTCGGCGCCGCGCACGATATCGGTCACGCCTTGCCAGGCATCGTCCAGCACCACTGCCAGCTGGTAAGCGTACAGGCCATCGCGGCGCCGGATCACGAAGTCGCCCACCTCGCGTCCCAGGTGCTGCTCGAAGCGGCCCTGCAGACGGTCGGTGAAGTGATAGCTCAGCTCGGGCACGCGCAGGCGAATGGCCGCGTCCTCCTGGGCGTGGCCCAGGTTGCGACACAGGCCCGGATAGATACCGTTGTACCCTTCCAGCTGCTTGCGCGAACAGGTACAGGCGTACGCCAGGCCCTGCTGGAACAGGCGCTGCACCATGGCGGCATAGGCGTCGTGACGCTGGCTCTGGTACACCACTGCGCCGTCCCAGTGCAGGCCGTAGTTTTCCAGGGTGTGCAGGATGGCGGCCTGGGCGCCGGGGGCTTCGCGCGGCGGGTCGATGTCTTCCATGCGCAGCAGCCATTGCCCGCCCACCGCGCGTGCGTCCAGCCACGAGGCGAGGGCGGCGACCAGCGAGCCGAAATGCAGAAAACCACTGGGGGTGGGGGCGAAGCGCCCGATGTAGCGCGGGGTGTTCATCACAGGCGGGTAGATCCGACAGCCAGAAATGAAACGGGGCGCCTTGAGCGCCCCGTTCTGTTCAGGTCAGGCCTTGCCGACCTGTTTTTCCTTGATTTCCGCAAGGTTCTTGCAGTCGAAGCACTTGTCGGCAGTAGGGCGGGCCTCCAGGCGGCGCACACCGATTTCAACACCGCAGTCTTCGCACCAGCCGTAGTCCTTGTCCTGGATCAGTTGCAGCGTCTTGTCGATCTTCTTGATCAACTTGCGCTCGCGGTCACGATTGCGCAGTTCCAGCGCAAACTCTTCTTCCTGGCTGGCACGGTCTGCCGGGTCGGCAAAGTTGGCTGCCTCTTCCTTCATGTGGTCTACAGTCCGATCCACTTCCTTCATCAGGTCCTGCTTCCACTTGTTCAGGATGGAGACAAAGTGGGCCCGCATGTCATCGCTCATGTACTCCTCACCCTTACCAGCTTCATAGGGGGTGAAGTCGCCAACGGCTTGAACGGTTTGTTTCTTTTCTTGGGTGGACATGAATAGACCGCCTCTCACTCTTCTAATCCATTGCGCAGGCTTCTCCATCTCCGGCGCCCGCCGGCCCTGCGACTGCGAGCCGCCGAACTTACCAGATCGAATCGGGGCGCGCTACTCCCGGTTGTCTCCCCGGTTGACCACGGCTTTACCCACACGTTCGTTCCCATGCATGGGTAGAATCATCATTTTAGACCCATTTGAGAGAAGGCCATGGCCCAGCCCTACAGTGCGCGCAGTCGCGCCATCGAACCCTTTCATGTCATGGCGCTGCTGGCGCGGGCCAACGAACTGCAGGCAGCCGGGCATGACGTGATCCACCTGGAGATCGGCGAGCCGGACTTCACCACTGCCGCGCCCATCGTCGAAGCCGGCCAGGCTGCCCTGGCCGCTGGCCACACGCGCTACACCGCGGCACGCGGCCTGCCTGCGCTGCGCGAGGCGATTGCCGGGTTCTATGCCCAGCGTTACGGGGTGAACATCGACCCGCAACGCATCCTGATCACCCCGGGCGGCTCGGGCGCATTGCTGCTGGCGGCCAGCCTGCTGGTCGACCCAGGCAAGCACTGGCTGCTGGCCGACCCGGGCTACCCGTGCAACCGGCACTTTCTGCGCCTGGTCGAGGGCGGTGCGCAACTGGTGCCGGTCGGCCCCGAGGCCAACTACCAGCTCAATGCCGACCTGGTCGAGCGTTACTGGGACAACGAGACCGTCGGTGCACTGGTGGCCTCGCCCGCCAACCCCACCGGCACGGTGCTCGACCGTGAGCAACTGGCCAGCCTGTCGCAGGCCACCCGTGCGCACAATGGCCACCTGGTGGTCGACGAGATCTACCACGGCCTGACCTACGGCATCGACGCCCCCAGCGTGCTGGAAGTCGATGACGACGCCTTCGTGCTGAATAGTTTCTCAAAATATTTCGGCATGACCGGCTGGCGCCTCGGCTGGCTGGTAGCGCCGCCTGCAGCGGTCGCCGACCTGGAGAAGCTGGCGCAAAACCTCTACATCAGTGCGCCGAGCATGGCCCAACATGCTGCGCTGGCCTGTTTCGAACCCCGCACGCTGGCGATTTTCGAGGAGCGTCGCGCCGAGTTCGCGCGGCGTCGCGACTTCCTGTTGCCGGCCCTGCGCGAGCTGGGCTTCGGTATCGCGGTGGAACCGCAAGGGGCGTTCTACCTGTACGCCGATATCAGCGCGTTCGGCGGTGATGCCTTCGCGTTCTGCCAGCACTTCCTCGAAACCGAGCACGTAGCCTTCACCCCGGGCCTGGACTTCGGTCGTCACCAGGCCGGGCACCATGTGCGGTTTGCCTACACCCAGAGCCTGCCGCGCCTGCAGCAGGCGGTCGAGCGGATCGCCCGCGGTTTGCGGAGTTGGCAAGGCTGATGCGTTTTTTCCCCGAACTTGAGCAGGCGCGCCTGCTGCGTCGCTACAAACGTTTTCTGGCCGACATCGAACTGGCCAACGGCGAACAGATGACCATCCACTGCCCCAACACCGGGTCGATGCTCAACTGCATGCTGGAGGGCGGCAAGGTCTGGTTCAGTCGGTCCAGCGACCCCAAGCGCAAATTGCCGGGCACCTGGGAAATCGCCGAGACCCCGCAAGGCCGGCTGGCCTGTGTGAACACCGGGCGGGCCAATGCCATCGTCGAAGAGGCGCTGCACGCCGGGCGCATCACCGAGCTGGCCGGCTTCACGGCGCTCCGGCGGGAGGTGGCCTATGGCGAGGAACGCAGCCGCATCGATTTTCGCCTGGAGTACCCCACAGGGCCGGCCTATGTCGAGGTCAAGAGCGTGACCCTGGGCTTCGACGGCTCGCGGATAGCGGCGTTTCCCGACGCGGTGACCCAACGTGGCGCCAAGCACCTGCGCGAACTGTCGGCACTGGTGCGCCAGGGTGTGCGGGCGGTACAACTGTATTGCGTGAACCTGAGCGGCATCGATGCGGTGCGCCCGGCCGAGGAAATCGACAGCGCCTATGCCGCGGCCTTGCGTGCAGCGGCAGCCGAAGGTGTCGAGGTGCTGGCCTACGGCGTGCACCTGGACGGCGAGCAGATCAGCATCGACCGCGCATTGCCGGTGATGCTCACGTAATGAGCCAGATGCCCTGGCTGTCTTCCCGGCAGTCCAGGGCCTGCAATGCATCCCCGGTACAGGGGCCGGCCACGCATTCACCGGACTCCGGCACGAACAGTGCGCCGTGATGAACGCAGGCGATCAGTTGGGCGCTGGGGTCCAGGAATTGGTCTGCCTCCCAGTTCAGGCCGATGCCACGATGCGGGCAGCGGTTGCGGTACAGGTAGACGCGGCCCTGGCGACGTACGCCGAACAGGTCGATGCCTGCGGCCTTGAAGCCGCGGCTCTGGCCCTCGCCCAGCTCGGACGGGCGGCAAAGAAGGTGCATGGGTAGGTTCACTTGAAGAAACGAGAGTCGGCTTGACGTCCAAATGCAAATAATTATCAAATTGCCCGCAATAGCCGTGCCCGGCGTCTTTATACCGCGAGTACGGGCACTGCCCAACCGTTATCCACCTGGACAACGGTCCGCCTTCATCTAAGGAAGCCTTGCTATGCGCCGACGTGCCAGCCTGATCGCCCTGTGTATCGGGCTTGTTTTCAACTCGGCGGCCCAGGCCGAACCCCTGGCCACCCGCTGGGTCAGTGCCGGCGGTGCGCTGAGCGAGTGGGTGGTGGCGCTGGGCGGCGAGTCGCGGCTGGTGGGCGTCGACACCACCAGCCAGCACCCGGCGAGCCTCAAGGCGCTGCCCAGCATCGGCTATCAGCGTCAGCTGTCGGCCGAAGGGGTGCTCAGCTTGCGCCCGGACCTGCTGGTGGGCACCGAGGAAATGGGCCCGCCAGAGGTGCTCAAGCAGCTCCGGGGGGCCGGGGTGAAGGTGGAGTTGTTTTCGAGCACGCCCGAGCTGCAGGCCGTACATGGCAACCTCCGGCAACTGGGCCGCCTGATGGGCGACGAGGCGCAGGCAGAGCGCCTGTTCGGCGAGTACCGGCAGCAGCTTGACGGGCTGGCGGCACGAATCAAGGCAGTGCAGGGCAGTCAGGCGGCCCCTGGCGTGATTCTGCTGGTGGGGCATGGCGGTGCCAAGCCGATGATCGCGGGCAAGGGGACCGCAGGCGACTGGATGATTCGCCAGGCCGGCGGGCGCAACCTGGCCGACAATGACGGCTACAAGAACTTCTCGGTCGAGGCGCTGGCGGCGCTGAACCCCCAGGTGCTGGTGTTTGCCGATCGCAGCCTGTCGGGCGAGGCGGCGCTGCAGGCCCTGCTCAAGGAAAACCCGGCGCTGGCGGCCTCTCGCGCAGCACGGGACAAGCGTCTGGTCGAACTTGACCCGACCTTGCTGGTGGGCGGCCTCGGGCCGCGTCAGCCGGCCAGCCTGCAAGCGCTGGCGCAAGCCTTCTACCCGGCGGCCAAGGCGCAACTGGCCCCATGAATCGACTGGTACCACCGCGTGCTCTGTTCATCGGCCTGAGCCTGCTGTGCCTTTTGGCGGTGTGGCTGTCATTGGCCCTGGGGCCGGTCAGCCTGCCGTTGCTCGACACCCTGCGAGCCGGGCTGCGCCTGATAGGCGTGCCGATTCAGGCCCAGGGGCTGGAGCAGGCCGAACTGATCCTGGGCCAGATTCGTCTGCCGCGCACCTTGCTCGGGCTGGTGGTCGGCGCGGTGCTGGCGATTTCCGGGGTGGCGATGCAGGGCCTGTTTCGCAACCCGCTGGCCGACCCCGGCCTGGTCGGGGTGTCCAGCGGTGCTGCACTCGGGGCGGCGGTGGCGATTGTGGGCGGCAACTGGCTGGGGGGCGTGCCCGAGGTGTTCGCGCCCTATCTGTTGTCGATCTTCGCCTTTCTCGGCGGGCTGGGCGTGACCGCGCTGGTCTACCGGTTGGGCCGGCGTGACGGTCAGACCAGTGTTGCCACCATGCTGCTGGCGGGCATCGCCCTGACCGCCCTGGCCGCCTCGGTGGTGGGGCTGTTCACTTATCTTGCCGATGACGCCACGCTGCGTACGCTGACGTTCTGGAACCTGGGCAGTCTCAATGGCGCAAGCTACACGCGCCTGTGGCCGTTGTTGCTGGTGGCGGTGGTGGTGACCTGGTGGCTGCCACGCCGGGCCGAGGCGCTCAATGCCCTGCTGCTGGGTGAGTCGGAGGCGCGCCACCTGGGTATCGAGGTCGAAACACTCAAGCGCGAACTGGTGTTCTGCACCGCGCTGGGCGTGGGGGCGGCGGTAGCGGCGGCGGGGTTGATCGGTTTTGTCGGGCTGGTGGTGCCGCACATGGTGCGACTGTTGTCCGGCCCCGACCATCGCGTGTTGCTGCCGGCGTCGCTGCTGGCCGGAGCGTCGCTGCTGCTGTTCGCCGACCTGATCGCGCGGCTGGCACTGGCGCCGGCAGAACTGCCGATTGGCATCGTCACTGCATTTATCGGTGCCCCCTTCTTCCTTTTTCTGCTGCTACGGGGGCGTGCCTGATGCTACGGGTGGAGAACCTGCAGGTGGTGCGCGGGCAGACCCGGGTGCTCGATGGCATCACCCTGGGCATCGAGCCGGGGCAGGTGCTGGGTGTGCTGGGCCCCAATGGTGCTGGCAAGAGCACCTTGCTCGCAGCGTTGTGCGGCGAATTGCCTGCCCATCATGGCCGTGTGCTGCTGGATGAGCGTGCGTTGGGCGACTGGAGCGGTCATGAGCGGGCACAACGCCTGGCGGTACTGCCGCAGACTTCAAGCCTGGGCTTTGCGTTTCGTGTCGAGGAGGTGGTGGCCATGGGGCGACTGCCCCACCGCACTGGTCAGGTGCGCGACCAGGCAATTGTGGTCGAGGCGCTGGAGGCGGCGGATGCCGGGCACCTGGTGGGGCGCAGCTACCTGGCGCTGTCGGGGGGCGAGCGTCAGCGAGTGCACCTGGCGCGGGTGCTGGCGCAGCTCTGGCCAGGGGGCGACGGCTGCACGCTGTTGCTCGACGAGCCGACGTCCATGCTCGACCCCTTGCATCAGCACACCACGTTGCAGGCGGTCAGAGCCTTTGCCGACCGTGGTGCGGCGGTACTGGTGATCCTGCATGACCTGAACCTGGCGGCGCGCTATTGTGACCGCATCCTGCTGCTCGAACGTGGCTGCCCGCATGCGCTGGATACCCCTGAACAGGTGCTTCGGCCCGAAGCGCTGCGCGCCGTGTTCGGCCTTGAAGTACTGGTTCAACCTCACCCCGAGCGGGGGCACCCGCTCATCATCGCCCGCTAGGAGCTCGCCCATGCCTCGCACGTTGCTGTTTGGCACCCTGTTGCTGCTGGCGTTGGGACTGAGCGCTTGCCAGTCCGGCGCAGCGTTGGCGCCACTGCCGCAGTGGCAAGGCCCGCAGGGGCGCGAGCATGCCGAGCTGGGGCAGATCCGCGAGTTGAGCACAGGCCGGTTACTGACACCGGAGCAACTGGTCCGGCGCCTGGCTGCGGCACCGCGGGTGCTGGTGGGGGAGCAGCACGACAACCCCGATCACCATGCCTTGCAGTTGTGGTTGTTACGCGCGCTGGAGCAGCAACGGCCGCAGGGCAGCCTGCTGTTGGAGATGCTGGAGCCGGCGCAGCAGGCGCGGGTGGATGCACTCAAGCAGCAGCCCACGCTGCCGGTCGACCTGGTGTCGGCGCTGCACTGGCAATCAGGTTGGGATTGGGCCCTGTATGGCCCGATCGTGCGCCATGCGCTGGGGCAGCCCTATCCGTTGCTGGCGGCGAACCTTGATCGCGCCGAGGTGCGGGATATCTACCGCCAGGTACCGAAGTTGGAGGGGCAGCACGCTACGACAGCTAGGGTTACCCAGGCCTTGCTCGACCAGGTACGTGAAGGGCATTGCGGGCTGCTGCCTGAATCGCAGATGCCGGCCATGCTGGCGGTACAGCAGCAGCGTGACCGGCGAATCGCCCAGCGCCTGATACAGGCGCCGACGCCGGCCCTGCTGTTGGCGGGGGCCTATCACGTGCGCAACGACCTGGGCGTGCCCTTGCATCTGCTGGACCTGGGGGTAGAGCAGGGCACCAGCGTGCTGATGCTGGCGCAGGTGGGGGAAAAGGTGGACGCAGGCATGGCCGATTACGTGTGGTTTACCGCTGGCGTGGCCGAGCAGGATTACTGCGCGAGCCTGCGCAAGGGCGGGTGATACAGGCTGTGAATGTGTGGTGGCCCTTTTTCGCTGGCTTGCCAGTGCATAGGCCATGACAGGCAACTCAAATCCCAGGCAAAAAAAGACCCGGCAAAGTGCCGGGTCAATAACCGTGATTAGCCTGATGAGGAGATAATCTGAGAGTCCGAACCAAGGTCTTTCAGAATATCCAACCAGTCTCGCGACCAGTTGTGATAATCATAACGATTCTCATTTCGAAGTCAATCCTTTCATTCTGCTTATTTCAATTATTTTTGCAGGGCGCCTTGGCATCCAGCTGTTTGTTCAGCGCATCCTTGCGTTCAACGGGGATGTCGTTCCAGTGCACATCCAGCAGCGCGCCTTCTATCGCGTAGAGCAGCACCTTCGAGGCACGAAAGCCGCGGCTGCGTACCGCGTGGTAGGCGTTCACCGCGCCCAGCCGACGAAGGTCCGAGAGACTGTGGATGCCCACCGCATGCAGCCACTGCGCCGACGTCTTGCCAAGATTTTTCAGATGCTGAAGTTCATCGTTCATCAAGCCTCCTTGCGACGGCTGAACGGGTCCTGGAGATTGATTCGTGGGCAGGTCAAGAAGGAGTGTAGCGGCAGTTGGAAAATACGCGGCGTTTTGCCATGGGCGGTGCACGGCGGGGCCTGCAGCCACCGCCGGCATTGGCAGGTGGTGGCTGTAGGCAGATGCTTTCAGCGGGTGCGGTAACGCAGGCGGGTGCCGAAATTGACCGACATCAGAATCTCGTCGGCACTCAGTTCTGCGGGGAAGTAGGTGCCGGAGATCTGCGCATGGGCCAGGCTGGCACCTTCGAGGCAGTTCTCGCGCAGGTCCAGCCCACGCAGGTCGGAGGCGCGAAAGTAGGCGCCACTGAAATCGATGCCCTCGGTGTCCAGCTTGCGCAGGTCCAGCCCTCGAAAGTCACCGTCCTTGAAGTCGACAATGGCGTTCCTGGGCTTTTCACGATTGAATTCCGCGATGTGTTCCTTGTGCACCAGAGCGTATAGCGCGCTGTCGAGCTGGCGTGGCTGGTTCATGAGGGCGCCTCCTTGTGTGGCCTGATGATGGCATTATAGTGCCACTGTGCGGAGGCGCCCGAGATAGAGGCGTGAAGTGTGGACTGCTTCACGCCCTCGCCGTTTTAAAGGCCGGGCAGGCGCTGGCGAATCTGCTTGACCAGTTCATCCAGGCTGCCGCTTTCGTTGGTTTCCACGCGCTTGGCCTTGAGCAGCTCTTCGCCTGTCAGCGGGTCGCGACTGGCTTGCTGGGCGGCGACCACTTCCAGAGTGGCGTCGGACGGGTCGTTCTGGTCGGCCTGGCGCTGTGCCAGCCAGCTGGCGATCACGGCGTCCGGTGCATTGCAGTCGAGGATCAGGAAGGGAACGCCGGTTTCGCTGGCAACGTCGGCGGCGGCCTGGCGCTGTGCCTGCTTGAGGTAGGTGGCATCGATCACCACCGGGAACCCCGCGCGCAGGATTGTCCCGGCCAGCTGATGCAGGTGCTGGTAGGTCTTCTGGCTGGCGTCATCGGCGTAGATGCCTTGTTGCAGCTGACCGGCGGCCTGCTCGGCCTGCTCGCCGAACAGGCGCTTGCGTTCAACGTCCGAGCGCAGGCGAATGGCACCCAGTGCTTCGACCATGCGCATGGCGACATGGCTTTTGCCAACGGCCGACACACCGTGGGTGATGGCCAGCAGGCGCGACGGGATAGCGCTGTAGCTTTCGGCCAGGTTGGCGTAGTTGCGGTACTGACGCAGGGTGGTGGCCCGTTGTACGCCATCGGCGTCGGCCGGCATGCTGAACAGCGCGACCTTGGCCCGCACCAGAGCACGGTAGGCCTTGTAGAAGTTCAGCAGTTCGAGGCCGGCGTAATCGCCGGTGATTTCCAGGTACTGGCTGATGAAGCGCCGCGCCAGCGACTTGAGGCCGCGGTCTTCCAGGTCCATGGCCAGGAACGCCGTATCGGCGTACACATCGGTCAGGCGGAAGGGTTCGTTGAATTCGATGCAGTCGAAAATCACCACCTTGCCGTCGATCAGTGTGGCGTTGCCCAGGTGGATATCGCCATGGCACTCGCGTATGAAACCTTCGGCCTTGCGCGTTTCGAACAGGCCGTGCAGTCGATCGAAGCTGCTGCGCGCCCAGGCCTGCAGCGCATCGAGCTGCACCAGGTCGGCCTTGTCGCTGAGGAACGGGCGAATCTGTTCGAAGTTCTGTTCAACCGGAGCCATCACGCTGTCGGGCGTGCCCAGCGGGTGTTCGACAGCCACTTTCGGTGCGGCCAGGTGGAACTGGGCGATCTGGCGGGCCATCTGGTCGATATGCGCAGCGGTCAGTTCGCCATTGGCCTGCAGCGTGCTGAGCATCTGGTTCTGGGGGAACTGGCGCATTTTCAGCGCGTACTCGATCGGCGCGCCGTCACCTCCCAGCTGCGGGGCCTCGACGCTGCCGGTGATGGGCAGTACTTCCAGGTACAGGTCGTCGGTCAGGCGCTGGTTGAGGCGCAGTTCTTCGGCGCAGAAATGCGCGCGACCCGACAGCTCGGTGAAGTCCAGGAAGCCGAAGTTCATCGGTTTCTTGATCTTGTAGGCGTATTCGCCCGTGAGCAGCACCCAGGAAATGTGCGTCTCGATGACCTGGAATTCCTTTACAGGGTGCGCAAACAGGGCCGGGTTTTGCAGGGCGGCGATCAAGGCTTGGCTCACGGTCGATCCTTCTGGGTCGTGGGAGATTCGAATCGACCATTATGGCGGCAAGCGGGGCCGCTGCAAACCGCCGGAGGGCGTCTGTCGACAAGCCATAAAGTGCGTATAATCCGCCGCCATGACTCGTACCCGATCTTCCCGTACCTCTAAAAAACGCCCTTCTGGCCGCGCGCGCGCCTGGTTGGGCTGGGCCCTCAAGCTCAGCCTGGTCGGCCTTGTGGTGCTGGCCGGCTTTGCGGTTTATCTCGATGCCGTGGTCCAGGAGAAATTCTCCGGCAAACGCTGGACCATCCCGGCCAAGGTCTACGCGCGCCCGCTCGAGCTGTTCGTCGGGCAGAAGCTGAGCAAGAACGACTTCCTGATCGAGCTCGATGCCCTGGGCTATCGCCGCGAAAGCGTGGCCAACGGCCCGGGCGCGGCCTCGGTCAACGGCAACACCATCGACCTCAATACCCGCGGCTTCCAGTTCTATGAAGGCATGGAAAAAGCCCAGGGCGTGCGCGTGCGCTTCTCTGGCGACTACGTTGCCGGCCTGAGCGGTACCAATGGCTCGAAGCTCGACGTGGTGCGCCTGGAGCCGCTGCTGATCGGCGGCATCTACCCGAAGAACCTCGAAGACCGCATCCTGATCAAGCTCGATCAGGCGCCGCCCTATCTGCTCGAAACCCTGGTGGCGGTGGAAGACCGTGACTTCTACCACCACTTCGGAGTGTCGCCCAAGTCGATTGCGCGGGCCATCTGGGTCAACACCTCGTCCGGCGCCATGCGCCAGGGCGGCAGTACCCTGACCCAGCAGTTGGTCAAGAACTTCTACCTGACCAACGAGCGCAGCCTCAGCCGCAAGCTCAACGAAGCGATTATGGCGCTGCTGCTCGAAGCCCACTACAGCAAGCGCGACATCCTCGAGGCGTACCTCAACGAGGTGTTCGTGGGCCAGGATGGCCAGCGTGCGGTGCACGGTTTCGGCCTGGCCAGCCAGTTCTTCTTCAGCCAGCCGCTGTCCGAGCTCAAGCTGCACCAGGTGGCGCTGCTGGTGGGCATGGTCAAGGGGCCGTCCTACTACAACCCGCGTCGTTCCCCGGAACGCGCGCTGACGCGTCGCAACCTGGTGCTCGACCTGCTGGCCGAGCAGGGCGTGGCGACCCCCGAAGCGGTCGAGGCCGCGAAGAAAATGCCACTGGGTGTGACCAAGCGCGGCAGCCTGGCGGACAGCTCGTTCCCCGGCTTCCTCGATCTGGTCAAGCGCCAGTTGCGCCAGGACTACCGTGACGAAGACTTGACCGAGGAGGGGCTGCGTATCTTCACCAGCTTCGACCCGATCCTGCAGATGAAGTCCGAAGCGGCGATGAACGAAACCTTCAAGCGCCTCAGCGGGCGCAAGGGGGCGGACGAAGTCGAGGCGGCGATGGTGGTGACCAACCCGGAAACCGGGGAGGTGCAGGCACTGATCGGCAGCCGCCAGGCCGGGTTTGCCGGATTCAACCGTGCCATCGACGCCGTGCGTCCCATCGGCTCGCTGGTCAAGCCGGCGGTGTACCTGACCGCGCTGGAAAAACCGAGCCAGTTCACCCTCACCAGCTGGGTGCAGGATGAACCCTTCTCGGTGAAGGGCGCCGACGGCCAGGTGTGGAAGCCGCAGAACTACGACCGGCGCGCCCATGGCACGATCTTCCTGTACCAGGGGCTGGCCAATTCCTACAATCTGTCGACCGCCAAGCTTGGCCTGGAAGTGGGCGTGCCCAACGTGCTCAAGACCATTGGCCGCCTGGGTGTCAACGTCGACTGGCCGGCCTTCCCGTCGATGCTGCTGGGTGCCGGGGGCATGTCGCCGGTGCAGGTTGCGACCATGTACCAGACCCTGGCCAATGGCGGCTTCAACACGCCGATGCGAGGCATCCGCAGCGTGCTGACCGCCGAGGGCGAGCCGCTCAAGCGCTACCCGTTCCAGATCCAGCAGACCTTCGACCCGGGCTCCATCTATCTGGTGCAGAACGCCATGCAGCGGGTGATGCGTGAAGGTACCGGGCGCTCGGTTTACAGTGTATTGCCCAGTTCGTTGAACCTGGCCGGCAAGACCGGTACCAGCAACGATTCGCGTGACAGCTGGTTCGCAGGGTTCAGCCAGGACCTGCTGGCAGTGGTGTGGCTGGGTCGCGATGACAACGGCAAGACACCGTTCACCGGCGCCACCGGCGCGTTGCAGGTCTGGACCAGCTTCATGCGCAAGGCCGACCCGCTGCCGCTGGACATGCCACAGCCTGACAACGTGGTGCAGGCCTGGGTCGATCCGCATACCGGCCAAGGTTCCGATGCCAGCTGCCCGGGCGCGGTACAGATGCCGTATATTCGCGGCAGTGAGCCAGTGGCCGGCGCCGCCTGTGGCGGCGAGCAGGCACCTGCCGAGTCCGTGATGGACTGGGTCAAGGGCTGGATGAATTAAGCCAAAGCACAGCAAAGAGGGTGTGACGTGAACAAGTGGTTGTTTCCTGCCTTGACGGCACTGGCTTTGCTTACAGGTTGCGCCAGCGTGCAGCGTGGCTCGATCCCCGTAGTGGATTCAGGGACGCGGGTTTCCAACAGCGAGCGGGTATCGGCCAACCGTGCCGGCGCTGCCGTGAACACCGGTACTCGCCAGGCGCAGGCGATGCCGCAGGATTCCGGGGTGACGGTGATGGTGCCCCAGGGCGCCGGCTCCGAGCCGATCCAGACCTTTGCGGCGCCTACCGGGCCCGCGTCGATCGACACCGGGCCGATTACCCCAGGCCCGCAGAATTCGGCGCCGTTCCCGAGCACCAGCAGCGGTGGCTACAGCGCACCGAGCGCACCCACCGGCATCCCCAGTTCGAACACCGGCAGCGGCGGCCTCTCGGCTGACGAACAGCTCGATGGCCCGGTGCTGGCGCTGTTGACCACGGCGCAGACGCAGCAGACCGGCGGCGATCTCAACGGCGCCTCGTCCAGCCTTGAGCGTGCCCAGCGCATTGCCCCGCGTGAACCGCAGGTACTCTACCGTCTGGCCCAGGTGCGACTGGCCCAGGGCGATGCGGCGCAGTCCGAACAGCTGGCGCGCCGTGCCCTGACCTACGCCAACGGTCGCCCCGATCTGCAGGCCGGCCTGTGGGACATCATCGCCCAGGCGCGCGACAAGCAGGGTGACGCCGCCGGCGCCGCGCTGGCTCGCCAGAAAGCCAAGGTCAGCCTGTAATGGAGGCGCGCATTCTGGCGATTGCAGACCACCTGCTGCTGATAGAGCACGAGCTGCACAGGCAGGGCTGGTGGTCCGCCGAGGCGCCCAGTGCGCAAGCCCTGGCCAGCACCACGCCGTTCGCCGTCGACGCCATGAACTTCGATCAGTGGCTGCAGTGGATCTTTCTGCCGAAGATGAAACAGATACTCGAAAGCGGTGCGCCGCTGCCCAGTGCCTCGGGCATCCTGGTGATGGCTGAAACGGTGTACGTGGATCGGCCGCAAGAAAGTCGCGAGTTGCGTCGTCTATTAGCAGAGTTTGACCAATTGATCAGTGCTTCTGCCTGAATTTCCCTATTTTCACCCTAAGAGCCGCAGATTGTGGCTCTTTTTGTTTCTGAAGTTTGTTTTTCTGCTGCTGTCTTTGTAATTCGTGGTGGCTGCGGATCGTCATTTGGAAAAATTGGCAATAATTTTTCTTGACTTGCAGGCGCAGAATCAGAAGAATCCAGTTTCCGCTGTAGAGGGACTGCCAGAAGCAGACCCGCTAAGCAGATCATGAGGCGCACACCCGCGCCGACCTGTTACACCCCGCAACGCGTTACCTCGCGCTGGGTGGGAAAACCCCGCAACACTTTGGGGCGCTCCCAATACTTGCTCAGTCAGTGCTGACGTAGTCGGCGATTTCGTCGCTCATGCTCTGCTTGGCAGTAAACCTATTAAGACCCGTCCTGCCTGGACGGTATTCTGGCGTTTTAGAGGTGAACAACGTGGAGCTTTTATCTGGCGCTGAAATGGTCGTCCGCTTTTTGCGTGACGAAGGCGTTAAGCACATCTACGGGTACCCTGGCGGTGCTCTCCTGCATGTATACGATGCCCTGTTCAAGGAACCGGAAGTAAGCCACATCCTGGTTCGCCACGAGCAGGCGGCAACCCACATGGCCGACGGCTATGCCCGTGCCACCGGCAAGGCCGGCGTGGTACTGGTGACTTCCGGTCCGGGTGCCACCAATGCCATCACCGGTATTGCCACGGCGTACATGGACTCCATCCCGATGGTCATCCTCTCCGGTCAGGTGCCCAGCACCATGGTCGGTACCGATGCCTTCCAGGAAACCGACATGATCGGTATCTCGCGGCCGATCGTGAAGCACAGCTTCATGATCAAACATGCCTCGGAAATTCCTGAAATCCTGAAAAAAGCCTTCTACCTGGCTGAATCCGGTCGTCCTGGCCCGGTTGTCGTCGATATTCCGAAAGACATGACCAACCCGGCCGAGAAGTTCGAGTACGTCTACCCGAAAAAGGTCAAGCTGCGCTCCTACAGCCCGGCCGTTCGCGGGCACTCGGGTCAGATCCGCAAGGCCGCCGAGATGCTGCTGGCCGCCAAGCGTCCGATCGTCTACTCCGGCGGTGGCGTGATCCTCGGTGGTGGCTCGGCTGCGTTGACCGAGGTCGCGCAACTGCTCAACCTGCCGGTCACCAATACCCTCATGGGGCTGGGTGGCTATCCGGGCACCGACCGTCAGTTCCTGGGCATGCTCGGCATGCACGGCAGCTACACGGCCAACCTGGCGATGCACCATGCCGACGTGATCCTTGCCGTCGGTGCGCGTTTCGACGACCGTGTGGTCAACGGCCCGGCGCGGTTCTGCCCGAATGCCAAGGTCATCCACATCGACATCGACCCGGCATCGATCTCCAAGACCATCAAGGCCGATGTGCCTATCGTCGGCCCGGTCGAGAGCGTGTTGAGCGAAATGCTCGCCACCTTGCGCGAAATCGGCGAGAAGCCTGATCAGGCGGCGATGGATGCCTGGTGGAAGCAGATTGCCGAATGGCGTGGCGACGGCATCATGTTCCCGTACAACAAGGGCGATGGCAGCGTCATCAAGCCGCAGACCGTGATCGAAACCCTGTGCGAAGTCACCAAGGGGGATGCGTTCGTCACCTCCGACGTGGGTCAGCACCAGATGTTCGCGGCGCAGTACTACCGCTTCAACAAGCCGAACCGCTGGATCAACTCCGGTGGCCTGGGCACCATGGGCTTCGGTTTCCCGGCGGCCATGGGCGTCAAGCTGAACTTCCCGGACCAGGACGTTGCCTGTGTCACCGGCGAGGGCAGCATCCAGATGAACATTCAGGAGCTCTCTACCTGCCTGCAGTACGACCTGCCGGTAAAGATCGTCAACCTGAACAATGGCGTGTTGGGCATGGTTCGCCAATGGCAGGACATGGCCTACAACAGCCGTCACTCGCACTCCTACATGGAATCGCTGCCTGACTTCGTCAAGCTGGCCGAAGCCTATGGTCACGTGGGTATCCGCATCACCGACCTGAAGGACCTCAAGCCCAAGCTCGAGGAAGCCTTCGCCATGAAAGACCGGTTGGTGTTCATCGATATCCAGGTCGACAACAGCGAGCACGTCTACCCGATGCAGATCAAAGACGGCTCGATGCGCGATATGTGGCTGAGCAAGACGGAGCGGACCTAATCATGCGGCACATTATTTCCCTGCTGTTGGAAAACGAACCAGGTGCCTTGTCCCGTGTGGTCGGCCTGTTCTCGCAGCGCAACTACAACATCGAAAGCCTGACCGTCGCCCCGACCGAAGACCCGACCCTGTCGCGCCTGACGTTGACCACGGTTGGTCATGACGAGGTGATCGAGCAGATCACCAAGAACCTGAACAAGCTGGTTGAAGTGGTCAAGCTGGTCGACCTGTCGGAAAGCGCGCACATCGAGCGTGAACTGATGCTGGTCAAGATCAAGGCCACGGGTGCGCAGCGTGCCGAGATCAAGCGCACCACCGATATCTATCGTGGGCAGATCGTCGACGTCAGCAGCACGGTCTATACCGTGCAGCTGTCGGGCACCAGCGACAAGCTGGACAGCTTCATCCAGTCGATTGGTACCGCGTCCATTCTCGAAACAGTACGCAGTGGTGTCACCGGCATTGCCCGTGGCGACAAAGTGCTCAGCATCTAACTCAAAAAATTAGCGAATGGCCTGAAAGGGCCGAGATAACCAGGGGTATTTTCATGAAAGTTTTCTACGACAAAGACTGCGACCTTTCGATCATCCAGGGCAAGAAAGTTGCCATCATCGGTTACGGTTCCCAGGGCCACGCTCAAGCGTGCAACCTGAAAGACTCCGGTGTGGATGTCACTGTCGGTCTGCGTAAAGGTTCGGCCACCGTTGCCAAAGCCGAAGCCCACGGCCTGAAAGTGGCTGACGTGGCAAGCGCTGTTGCCGGTGCCGACCTGGTCATGATCCTGACCCCGGACGAGTTCCAGTCGCAGCTGTACAAGAACGAAGTCGAGCCGAACATCAAGAAGGGCGCCACCCTGGCCTTCTCCCACGGTTTCGCTATCCACTACAACCAGGTCGTTCCACGTGCTGACCTGGACGTGATCATGATCGCGCCAAAAGCGCCTGGTCACACCGTGCGTTCCGAGTTCGTGAAAGGCGGCGGTATCCCTGACCTGATCGCTATCTACCAGGACGCTTCCGGCAATGCCAAGAACGTTGCCCTGTCCTACGCCGCAGGCGTTGGTGGCGGCCGTACCGGCATCATCGAAACCACCTTCAAGGACGAGACCGAAACCGACCTGTTCGGCGAGCAGGCCGTTCTGTGCGGCGGTACCGTCGAGCTGGTCAAGGCCGGCTTCGAAACCCTGGTTGAAGCGGGCTACGCGCCAGAAATGGCCTACTTCGAGTGCCTGCACGAACTGAAGCTGATCGTTGACCTCATGTACGAAGGCGGTATCGCCAACATGAACTACTCGATCTCCAACAACGCCGAATACGGCGAGTACGTGACCGGCCCTGAAGTCATCAACGCCGAATCCCGTCAGGCCATGCGCAATGCCCTGAAACGCATTCAGGACGGCGAATACGCCAAGATGTTCATCAGCGAAGGCGCTACCGGCTATCCTTCGATGACCGCCAAGCGTCGCAACAACGCTGCCCACGGTATCGAAGTCATCGGCGAGCAACTGCGCTCGATGATGCCTTGGATCGCAGCGAACAAAATCGTCGACAAGGCCAAGAACTGATCTTGATCTGATGCGATGAAAACGCGGCTTCGGCCGCGTTTTTTCGTTTAGGCAGTCAGCTTCTGGTATAAAGCTTCATCGTTTGCCGGCGAACCCTCGTCGCAGACGTCTGTCGAAACTTTCCAAACCGTTGCAAGGTAATGTCCATGAGCGAACGTCCCGAAGAGCCGAACAAGGCCTCTGACGCCGAAAGCCTGCTACCGATCGATGAGCATGTTGAAGAAGGGCATGACGCCGAAGGACGCAAGGTACGGCATCGCGGCATCTATCTGCTGCCCAACCTGTTCACCACTGCGAACCTGTTCGCCGGTTTCTATTCGATCATCAACTCCATGAGTGCGCAGAGCGCCCTGAGTGCCGGTGATCCGCGCGAAGCGAGCAAGTACTTCGCTTTCGCTGCCATCGCGATCTTCGTCGCCATGGTGCTCGATGGTCTGGACGGGCGTGTTGCCCGCATGACCAACACCCAGAGCGCCTTCGGCGCCGAGTACGACTCGTTGTCCGACATGGTCGCCTTTGGCGTGGCCCCGGCGTTGCTGGCCTTCGGCTGGGCGCTGGGTGACATGGGCAAGGTCGGCTGGATGGTTGCCTTCATCTATGTGGCGGGTGCGGCATTGCGCCTGGCACGCTTCAATACCCAGGTCGGCAAGGCCGACAAGCGCTACTTCATCGGCCTGGCCAGCCCGGCGGCAGCCGGCGTGGTTGCGGGTACGGTCTGGGCGTTCAGCGACTATGGCATCCAGGGTTCCAAGCTCTCGTTCCTGGTGGCGCTGCTGGTGGCGGCTGCCGGCATGCTGATGGTCAGCAACATCAAGTACAACAGCTTCAAGGAGCTGGACCTCAAGGGGCGGGTGCCGTTTGTGGCGATCCTTGTGGTGGTGCTGGTGTTCGCGGTGGTGTTCAGCGATCCGCCACGCATTCTGCTGCTGATTTTCCTCGCGTATGCCGCGTCGGGTCCTATCCAGTACCTGTTGCGTTCGCGTCGCAAGAAAACCACCGAGCAGTGATGTAATTTCCCCAAGGCTCCGTAGTCTACTGGTGCATCAGCTCACCGGTTCTACGGAGTCTTTATGCTTATCAAGCTGTCCCGGCCTTCCGACTGCAAAGAATCGGATATCACGCCTGAGTCCCTCTATCTCTCCCGACGCGCTCTGCTGGGTGGCACTGCGGCTGCATTGGCGGTCGGCAGCTTGCCGCGCTGGGCCGCTGCCGCCGAGGTTTCGCAGTATGCGGACGTCGACGCCGGTGCTGCCCCCAACTGGTTTGCCGAAAAACTGCCGGGCACCCAATGGCAGGCGGTAACGGTCAAGGGTGAAGCGATCACGCCGTTCAAGGATGCGACGCACTACAACAACTTCTACGAGTTCGGTACCGACAAGGGCGACCCTGCTGCCAACGCGGGTGCGCTGCCGACTTCGCCATGGACGGTGGTGGTGGATGGCGAGGTCGGTAAGCCGGGCCGCTATGCGCTCGAAGACTTCATGAAGCCTTATCAGTTGCAAGAGCGCATCTACCGGCTGCGTTGTGTGGAGGCCTGGTCGATGGTGATCCCCTGGTTGGGGTTTCCGATTTCGGCATTGCTCAAGCAGGTGGAACCGACCTCCAAGGCCCGGTACATCCGCTTCGAAACCCTGCAGGATCCAAAGCACATGCCCGGGCAGCGTTCGGGCTTCGCCCTGATCGACTGGCCCTATGTGGAAGGGCTGCGACTGGATGAGGCGATGAACCCGCTGGCCATCCTGGCGGTGGGCATGTATGGCCGCGAACTGCCCAACCAGAACGGTGCGCCGCTGCGCCTGGTGGTGCCGTGGAAGTATGGGTTCAAGAGCATCAAGTCCATCGTGCGTATCAGCCTGGTCGAGCAGCAGCCGCGCACCACCTGGCAGAACATCGCGCCTGAAGAGTACGGGTTCTATGCCAACGTGAACCCCACGGTGGACCACCCACGCTGGACCCAGGCCCGTGAGCGCAGGCTGCCCAGCGGCCTGTTCAGCCCCAACGTTCGCGATACGCAGATGTTCAACGGCTATGCGGACGAAGTGGCTTCTTTATATAGCGGCCTGGACCTGCGGAAGAACTACTGATGCGCTATCCACTGTTTCGTTTCGCGGCCTTTCTGTTGGCTTGTGTCTGGCCGCTGTACTGGCTGGCCCAGGCTGTGCTCGATGCGCTGGGCCCCGATCCGGGCAAGGTGCTGGTGGACAGGATGGGGCAGGGTGCTCTGGTCATGCTGCTGGTAACGCTTTGCATGACGCCGTTGCAGAAGCTGACAGGCTGGTCTGGCTGGATCGTGGTGCGCCGGCAGCTCGGCCTGTGGTGCTTTGCCTATGTGCTGATGCACTTGTGTGCCTACCTGTTCTTTATCCTCGGGTTGGACTGGGGGCAGTTGGGCGTCGAGTTGCGCAAGCGCCCTTACATCATTGTTGGGAGTTTGGCGCTTGTCGGGCTGCTGGCACTGGCGGTGACCTCCAACCGCTACAGCCAGCGCCGCTTGGGCGCGCGGTGGAAGAAGCTGCACCGGCTTGTTTACGTGATCCTGGGTCTGGGGCTGCTGCATTTTCTGTGGATAGTGCGGGCAGACCTCAAGGAATGGACGGTGTACGCGGTCATCGGTGGGTTGTTGATGCTGCTGAGAGTGCCTTCTATAGAGAGGCGCATTCCCCGTGTGGGAGGACGCAAGCGTGTATCGGTGACGAAAGTTTCAAATTAGCCCTTGACGCACGATTTAATCTCTCTATAATTCGCCCCACTTCCGGCGCAGTCGGAACGAAAAACTCCTTGAATATCAATGAGTTGGACGTTTCAGGTCAGGCTGGAGGTGCTTCGATCGAAAGATCGGTCCGGTAGCGCGCCTGCTTTGGGAGCAGGATGTCAGGAGTTCGAATCCCCTTACCCCGACCATATTTGGGTCGTTAGCTCAGTTGGTAGAGCAGTTGGCTTTTAACCAATTGGTCGTAGGTTCGAATCCTACACGACCCACCATTTTTGAATCCGGTTCGCTGGGTTTGAATCTTAAAAGGTTGGTACGCCATTAGCGTCCAGCCATTAAAAAAGGCACCTTAATCGGTGTCTTTTTTTTACCGGGGTATAGCGCAGTCCGGTAGCGCGCCTGCTTTGGGAGCAGGATGTCAGGAGTTCGAATCCCCTTACCCCGACCATCTTCAGAAAAAGGGCACCTTGCAAAAGGTGCCCTTTTTCGTTTGCGCGGGGTTTAGCGCGTGTGCAGCCAGCTGGCGGTACTGCCTATGCCCAGCACATCCTGCAGGGGGCTGTAGTGCGGGGTGGCCAGGCGTTGCTGCAGGCGCAGCGCGCGCATCCGCGCCTCGTCGAAATACAGCTCGCCCCGGGTCAACCGCACCACGCCGCGGTACTGGCGAAACGCAGGCAACTCCCGATCGATCACCGCATTGAACATCTGCGGCCCACTCACGTGGCTGATGCGACGCGCATAGGCGTCCATGGTCGCCTGGCTGTCCTTGTAGTCGTAAGGGCGGCTGCGGAACAGGTCGCGGTTGCGCAGGTAACGCTGCAGGCTTTCCTCGCTGATGCGATCGAGCAGCGGGTTGTCGGGCAGCGAGCCGAAGTTGCTGTTGTTGAATTCGATGATCATCCCCAGGCGTGGATGGCTTGCCAGCCCGTTGAGCATCAGCTCGCCCGGCTTCACCTTCATTTGTACATCGCCCAGGGCGCGACGGGTGTCGCTGGGGCCATGCACCCAGTCGTCCACATCCATGTACAAGCCGCCCTCCATGCGCAACAACTGATAGCGCAGGGTATCGACCGCGCTGGCGTAGTTGATGGCCGGGCCGCTGCTGGCGCTGCGGTACTGCGGGTAGAACGGGCTCTGGCGAAACTGCTCGAAAAACGGCGTTTGTTCCAGGGTATGCAGGTGGAGGTTGGCCGGGCGCTGTTCCAGCAACTTCAAGGTATCGCGCAAGGCCTGGGGGTCGCCGATCGACAGGTACAGGTGGCATTCGAACGGGTTGGCGCCCCGTGCGGCCACCCGGGCATTGTCCAGCACCAGGCTGGCCAGCCTGCGTGGCAACGGGCCGCCGAGCCATATGCTGTGAATCTTGCGCGGTAGCGGCAGGCTGCCTTCGGCGTCCGGTATCTCGATTTCCAAGGGGATACGCGCCGCAATGTTCAGGGTGTCCAGCGCCTGCTGCATGCTGCTGGGTGATTCGGGTTCGGTGGGCAGTGCCGTCAGCAGATCGAAACCGCCGGTGGCGCTGTTGTAGCGGTAGGCGGTGCCTTGCGCGGTGCGCCAGCTAGCGCTGAACAGGTCATAGCGTACGTATTGGCGTGTGCCACCGGCCTCGATGCTGTAGAGCCAGCGCATTTCGCCAGCCGAGGGTTCGAGCACCCTCACCCCCTGCAGTAGGGTGGGCGCCTGGTGGATGACCCCAGCGTCATTGAGCGAGGGCAGTGACGCCTCGAGTTCGCTCATCGCCATCAAGCGGCTACGCGAGGGCTCCAGACCCTCCAGTTGCAGGTGTACCTCGTCGAACAGCCAGGCCCCGTCGCCGAAGTCCTCCAGTGCGCGCGCCCTCTGCCCACTCCTGCATGAACGATGGCGCCAGCCCCTGTCGACTCAGGGTGAAGCGCCAGTTGTACTGCAGGTTGTGGCGCAGGGACGCGCAGGCCAGCCCCTGGCTGTCGACTTCATACACCACAAACGGGCCATCCAGCTCGGCCTTGGCGTACTCCAGCGCACCCGGCACGCTGGCGAAGGTGCGCACCACCTTGCCGGGCCGCAGGCGCGCACTGAAGTCGAAGCGCAGGGTTTCGCGTGGTACCAGCGAGCCTGCGGGCGAGCCGGTTTCGCCTCGCGCCAGCGCGTGCACCAGGTACACGTGCGGCACATCGATATGCTCGATCAGCCCCAGGCTGTTCCAGCGCTCGCCCGCCTGCAGCACGATGTTGTCCTGATGCAACTGGATCAGCGCCAGGCTTTCGCCGCTGTCCGGCACTTCAATGGGCGCGGGCCGGGGTACCGGGCTGTTCAACGGGCCTTCGGCGGCAAGGGCTTCGTCGGCGAACACGAACGGCAGGCTGAAGGCGGCGGTGATCGCACTGGAAATGGCGTTGATGATCGCCTGGCGTCGTTGCTGGGAATCGGCGGCATGGACCGCCTCGATGCTGTTGAGGATCACGTTGGCCACCCCCGCACCGACCACCACAAGCGCCAGCGGCCAGGCGACCGGGGCGGCAACCCCGGCCAGGCCGATGAAGGCGCCCAGGTAGCGGGTCCACAGCTGGCTGGTGAGGTGGGCATTGCTCATCAGCAGGCGCTGGGCCTGCTGCGACATCTGCGTGATCGCCAGGCTGCGCAGCGCCTGGAAGCCGTCGCCCTGAATATGCTGCTCGGCCTGGTTGAGCAGGTCGATATGGGCGCCCTGCGCATCGCTGGCAAAAGTATCCAGCGCGCGGTTGGCCTTGTCCTGCTCGCTTTGCTGCAACGGGGCGAACGCGCCCAGATGGCGCAGCAGACGCTGACGGCCCGTGGGGCTCGCGGCCTGTTCGCGTACCCAGTCGTACAGCGCCTGGCGGTTGGCGAACGCCAGCAGGCTGGGGCTGCCGCCCGGCAGGTAGAGCACCTGGCGGCCCTGGCCGTTGACCACGCGCAGTGCCTGCGGCACGCGCAGGCCGGCAATGTCGAAGCTGTACAGACGGGTATCGGCCTGGGCGGGGGCCGGCATCAGCAGCCCGTCCAGGGTCAGCGGCTGGCTGACGCGTGCCCCGAGGCCGTGGCGCAGCATGCGCAGCTCCTCGCGGCCCAGCCTGCCGCTGGCGGCCTGCCGGGCCACCTGCGCCAGAAAGTGGGTCTTGGCCAGCAGGATGAAATCGTCGCCGCGGGAGTCCCAGAAGGTACGCAAGGCGTGGGTATAGGTGGCTGCAAAGTCGATGGCCCAGAAGTCCCGTGAAACCGGCGCCGCCAGCATCCTGACTTCATTGCGCTGGTCGAACCAGCTGTGCTCGGCGCCATCGGTGTAGAAGCCGCCCATCACCTGCAGGGTGTCCAGGTCATCCTGATCGCTGGCGGCGAAGCGCTGCAGCATCAATTGCACAAAGGTCAGCGAACGCAGCGGCGGGCCGCGGTGCTCCCACCCCGAAAAGCTCGCCGGGGTGCTGACGGCGCGGTCGAAGCGGTGCCACCAGACCTTCTCGGGGTCGAGCTGGCGGCCGGTATGCTTGAAGATGATGGCGCGGGCCTGGGTGATGGCCAGCTCATGCAGGTCGGGGAAGTGCTCCACCCATTCGCGGGCCTTGCGTGCCAGGGTGCTGGCGTTGACGTTCACGGGTTGCGTAGGCATGCCGATGCTCCAGGTCGATGAAGCTCGAGCCTGGCCCAGCAGGGCAGTTCGGGGAGGGTAGATAAGTATCGCCAGTGGCCTGGCGCCCATCCGGCCCCGGCAGGGCGCCGGGGCGGACGGGGGTAGCCGTCAGTGCAGCTTGAGGCGGGGTTCGGTACCGCGGCCGATACGGCTGCCGAGCATCAGCATCAGCGTGCGGAAGGTGCCATACAGCGCCATCTGGTGCATGCGGTACAGCGACACATAGAACATCCGCGCCAGCCAGCCTTCGAGCATCACACTGCCGGTGAGGTTGCCCATCAGGTTGCCCACTGCCGAGAAGCGCGACAGCGAAACCAGCGAGCCGTAGTCGCGGTACGCGTAGGTGGGCAAAGCCTTGCCCTCCAGGCGCGCCTTGAGCCCTTTGGCCAGCAGCGAGGCCTGCTGGTGGGCGGCCTGGGCGCGCGGCGGCACATTGCGGTCGCTGCCCGGCTGCGGGCAGGCGGCGCAGTCGCCGAACGCGAAGATGTCATCGTCCAGGGTGGTCTGCAGGGTAGGGCGCACCACCAGTTGGTTGATGCGGTTGGTTTCCAGCCCGTCGATGTCTTTGAGAAACGCCGGTGCGCGGATACCGGCCGCCCACACCTTGAGGCTGGCGTGGATCACCTCGCCGTTGGCGGTCTTGAGCGAGTCTGCGGTGACCTCGCTCACCGACGCGTTGGTCAGCACCGTCACGCCGAGTTTTTCCAGGGTTTTGTGCACCGGCACGCTGATGCGCTCGGGCAGCGCCGGCAACACCCGTGGGCCGGCTTCGATCAGGGTGATCTGCATGTCCTTGGGCTGGATGCGGTCCAGGCCATAGGCGGCCAGTTCGTGGGCGGCATGGTGCAGCTCCGCCGCCAGCTCCACGCCGGTGGCACCGGCACCCACGATCGCCACGCTGATCTTCTCGCTGGCAAGGTCGCCGGCGTGGGCGCGCAGGTAGTGGTTGAGCAACTGCTGGTGGAAGCGCTCGGCCTGCTTGCGGGTGTCGAGGAACAGGCAATGCTGCGCCGCACCCAGGGTGCCGAAGTCGTTGGTGTTGCTTCCCACCGCGATCACCAGCGTGTCATACGCCAGGGTGCGCGCCGGCAGCAGCTCGCGGCCGTCCTCGTCGAGGGTGGCGGCCAGCTGGATCTGCTTGCTCGAACGCTCCAGGCCGCTCATGCGCCCCAGCTGGAACTGGAAGTGGTTCCACTTGGCCTGGGCCACGTAGTTGAGCTCGTCTTCGGAGGAATTGAGCGAACCGGCCGCCACTTCGTGCAGCAGCGGCTTCCAGATGTGGGTCAGGTTGGCATCGACCAGGGTAATCGCGGCGGTGCCGCGCTTGCCCAGGGTCTTACCCAGGCGGGTCGCCAGTTCCAGGCCGCCGGCGCCGCCGCCGACAATCACGATACGGTGAGTCATGGGGATATCTCATAAGGTTTGCGGAATTCTGGGTTGGGTCCTGAGTGGCCGGCCGCGCAGGGCGGGCGGTTTGGGCGAGCGCAAGGCAGCTCATAGCACCAGGTGGCTCAGGAGGCGGCTCAACAGGCCAAGGCTGATCGTCACGCCCACCACCAGAGCAAGGAGCAGCCATGGCCTGAAAGGCTTGCGCTCGACTTGGTGTTGGGGGGCACGCAGGTATTCATCGACTCGTCGCTGGTCTTCGGGGTTCAGGCGGCTGGTCATGGAGGCCTCGTCAGGTAGACGCATGTGACTGTGGGAACGCTACAGTGTTCACTGTAGTCCGTCGCCAAAGGCTTACCTGGGGGATCGAAGCGCTCGTGACAGCGAATGATTGCGCTTTGTATCACCCGCGCCGCATTTATGCCATCCCGCTTTGGCAGGGGGCAGCGATCACAGGCTGATCCCCACATCGAAGACGATGCTGCGCCCCAGGTTGGCGCGCAGAAAATCCGGCGCATCGGGGTGGGCGAACAGCACCCGGGCAAAGGTAGGGCCCACCAGCGACAGCGAGCGCCAGCCCTGGCGCAGGTATTCGGTAGGCGGCGGGAAGTGGCTGTTGAGGTCGAGCACTTCGCGCTTGAGGCTGGCGAAGGCAATGATGTCCAGTTCGCCCAGGTCCAGGTTGCGTTCGCGGTAGTTGTGCGACTTCTTGCGCAGGGTGGGGGCCAGGCGCTGCAGCAGCTCCTGCGCACTGATGCGTCGCGGCCGTGCCTCGCGCCTTACCAGCTGCGCGAGGGAGAACGCGCTGCGCCGGCGCTGCAGTTCTTCGCGCCATTCGTCGTTGAGCCGGCGCCCTTCGTCGAGCACGAAGAACACCTCGAAGGCGGCATCGCGAAACAGCACGTCGGGTGGTTCCTGACCGGCGGCGGTGAAGTCCTCGCTGCGGTAGGGGATGTTCAGGCCTTGCAGCAGGCGCTGGCATACCCAACGCTCGCGCTCCCATTTGCGGGCATTGGACAGGAACGCATTGGCTTGTTCGGCCTGAATGGTTAGCAGGCGCAGGTAGTCTGAGTCATCCATGGGCACAAGCTTAGCGCCCAAATCATGACAACGCTGCATTCCAGGCCCGGTGGATGGCGGCAACAGGCCATGGAACGGTGTGTAGAATGAGCCATCGTCGGGCGCAATGCACACAAGGGGCAGACAGCCGTGATTGGCGCACAAGTGTTATCGGAACAAAGCCTGCTGCTGGGCTGGCTGTGCTACATGCCGCTGCTGCTGTGGGCGGTGTGGCGCGCGCCGTGGGTCGAGCTGTTCACCGACCGGCGGCGCCAGCACCTGCTGTTCGGCACCATCTTCGCACTGTTCGCGTTGTGGCTGGTACGCCGCGACTTCGACACCGGCGTGTCGTACCACTTCATCGGCATGACCGCCGTGACCCTGCTGCTGGACTGGCCGCTGGCAATCGTCGGTGGCCTGGTGGCGCAGGTGGGGCTGGTGGCGCTGGGGCGTCAGGACCTGGCGGCGATGGGCGTCAACGGCCTGCTGCTGATTGGCCTGCCGGTGCTGGTGACGGAGGGGGTGGCCATACTGGTGGAGCGTGCACAGCCGAAAAACCTGTTCGTGTACATCTTCTGTTCGGGGTTTTTCGCCGCCGCGCTGGCGACCTTGCTGTGCCTGCTGGCCAGCCTTGGCTGGCTGTGGCTGGACGGTATCTTCGTGATGCCCGAATGGCTGTCGGACTTCATCGGCTACCTGTGGCTGATCATCTTCCCCGAGGCCTTCATCAACGGCATGGTAATCAGTGCGCTGGTGGTGTTCTGCCCCGAGTGGCTGGAAACCTTCAACCGGACCCGCTACCTGCAGGCCCCGTGGAAGGACGACGAACCGCGCGGCTAGTGTTCGCGCGGGTTGAAGTCGCCGGAGAACAGCTCGTCTTCGGCATCCGGTGCAACCGGAATCTTGTGCTCTTCAGCGGCCCAGGCACCCAGGTCGATCAGCTTGCAGCGGTCGGAGCAGAACGGCCGGTAGGTATTTGTGGCACTCCATTCAACAGGGGCGCCACAGGTCGGGCAGTCTACGGTCAGGGGTTGGCTCATGCTTGGCCTCCACGCAAAGTCAGGTAAAAGTGATGCAGGCGGTCGACCTCCGAATGCAGCCAGGCCAGGTCGCGGTCGTTGACGATCACGTCGTGGGCATGGCGCAGGCGCTCTTCGCGGCTGGTCTGCGCCTTGAGAATGGCCTGCACCTGTTCGGGGCTGGTCTGGTCGCGCTGCAGTGTACGTTCGATCTGCAAGGCCTGCGGCGCGTCGATCACCAGCAGGCGCTGGGTGCGCTGATACTGGCCCGACTCCACCATCAGCGGTGAAACGAACACCGCATAGGGCGACTCGGCCTTGGCCAGGTAGCTGAAGATCTCCTGGCCGATCAGCGGGTGCAGCAGGGCTTCCACCCAGCGGCGTTGCGCCGGGTCGCTGAAGATCAGCTGGCGCAGCGCGGCGCGGTCCAGTTGCCCGTCGCTTTGCAGCACGCCGGGGCCGAAATGCTCCACCAGGCTGGCCAGCGCCGGGCGCCCGGGCTCGACCACCCAGCGTGCGGCCTGGTCGGCATCCACCAGGTGCACGCCCAGCTCGATGAAGCGTTGCGCCGCGGCGCTCTTGCCACTGCCGATGCCACCGGTGAGGCCGAGAATCCAGGGTGTGAAGGCGGGTGTGGTCATTGCAGTCCGGCAAATTGCAGATAGGAAGTGGTCATTTGACCACCCCAGAGCAGCGCGATCCAGCCCGCAATGGCCAGATAGGGCCCAAACGGAATCGGCGTGCTCGCCTGCTGGTTGCGCAGGCGCAGCAGTACCAGGCCCAGCAGCGCGCCCACCAACGAGGCCAGCAGCAGCGTCAGCGGCAGGATCTGCCAGCCGCCCCAGGCACCGAGCATGGCCAGCAGCTTGAAATCGCCATAGCCCATGCCCTCCTTGCCGGTAACCAGCTTGAACAGCCAGTACACCGTCCACAGGCTCAGGTAGCCGGCCACGGCGCCCCACAGCGCCTGGTCCAGCGGCACGAACACCTCGAAGGCATTGAGTATCAGCCCCAGCCACAGCAGCGGCAGCACCAGCACATCGGGCAGCAACTGATGCTCGATATCGATCAGGCTCATTGCCAGCAAGCCCCAGCTCAACAGCATGAACGCCGCCGCGCTGGCGCTGAAGCCGAAATGCCAGGCCGCGAACAGGCCAAGCCCTGCGCAGGCCAGCTCCACCAGCGGGTAGCGCGGGCTGATCGATGCCTTGCAGGCCGAACAGCGCCCGCGCAGGCACAGGTAACTCAGCACCGGGATGTTCTCCCACGCGCGGATGCGGTGCTGGCAGTGCGGGCAGTGGGAGTGGGGCAGCATCAGGTCGAAACGTGGCTCGGCCGGGCTGGGCAGCTCCAGCACTTCACGGGCCTCGCTGCGCCATTGGCGCTCCAGCATCATCGGCAGGCGATGCACCAGTACATTGATGAAGCTGCCCACAATCAGGCCAAGCAACAGGGCGACGCATTGGTAGGCCAGCGGCTGGCGGGCCAGGGTTTCGAACAGGTCCATAGTCAGATCACATCGCCCAGCTGGAAGATCGGCAGGTACATGGCGACCACCAGGCTGCCCACCACCAGCCCGAGAATCAGCACGATCATCGGCTCCAGCAGGCTGGCCAGTTTGTCGAGCCATTCGTCGACGGCCGTTTCGTGGTGGCTGGCCATCCGGTCGAGCATATCGTCGAGCGTGCCGGATGTCTCGCCAATGGCGCACATCTGTACCGCCAGGCACGGGAACAGCGGCTCGTTGCGCATCGCCGCGCTCATCGACAGGCCGTTGCCGATGGCCTGGCGCAGGCGCAGCACGGCCTGCTCGTACAGCGTATTGCCGCACGCGGCGGCCACCGGCCCCAGGGCTTCGGTGAGCGGTACCCCGGCACTGAACGACGTGGCCAGGGTGCGCGCAAAACGAGCCAGCGCCGCATGCTGCATCACCGGCCCCAGAACCGGCATGCGCAGCGCCTGGCGCAACATCCACAAACGCACCGCCTGCTGACGCTCGAAGGCGCGGCGCAGGGCAAATCCCGTGGCCAGCATTACCCCAAGCACCCACAGCAGATACTGCCCCAGCCAGTCGGCCAGGTTGATGACACCCTGGGTGAAGGCCGGCAATGGCGCGCCGAAGCCTGCAAACATGGCCTGAAACTGCGGCACCACCTTGAGCAACAGCAGCGCCGCCACCCCCAACCCCACCAGCAGCACCAGCGCGGGGTAGGCCATGGCCTTTTTCAGCCGGGCCCGCAGCGCCTGGCGTTTCTCCTGCAGCGTTGCCAGCTGGTCGAGCAGGCTGTCCAGGCAGCCGGTTTGCTCGCCCACGGCCACCAGGTTGCAATACAGGCTGTCGAACTGGCGCGGGTGCCTGCGCAGCGCATCGGCCAGGCCGCAGCCGGCGGCGATATCGTTTTTGAGGGTGCCCAGCAGGCGGCGCAGCGGTGGGTTGTTGATGCCTTCGGCGATCATGCCCAGCCCTTGCAGCAGCGGCACGCCGGCCTTGAACAACGTTGCCAGCTGGCGGCTGAAGCGGGTGATGTCCTGGGCGCCGAGCGAAGCGGGCAGTTGCAGGGTAAATCGGCGTGCCGGGCTCACCTGGGTAGGGCGTATGCCGCGACCGCGCAGCAGCGCCTTCACCAGCGCACTGTTCTGCCCGCTGCTGTGCCCGCTCACATGGGTGCCGGAGCGGTCGATGCCTTGCCAGGCATAGGTTTTTGTCTTGTGGTTCATCGCTACCTCCCTGCAGCGGTGGACAGTCACAAACCCTGTAACAGCTTCAGGGTGATAGGCCCGGGCAATCCCGCCCGGTGGCCACTAGAGTAGTCGAGCGCGGTGCTGGGTTAAGCACCCGCAGGGTGACAAAAGGTGTCTGTTCGGGCCTACTGGCGCGCTGGTCTGCGGCGGTGCCCGTGGCGGGATTTGTGAGTTTTTGCGAGGGGAGTGCCCATGAAGGGACAGCGCGGTATTACATTGATCGAGTTGATGATCGTGGTGGCGATCATCGGCATTCTGGCGACCATTGCCATGCCCATGTACACCAACCACCAGGCGCGGGCCAAGGCCACGGCGGCGCTGGCCGAGGTGTCGGCATTGAAGACCGCCTTCGAAGTGCAGATCAACCAGGGCAAGGACGTGGCCGATGTCGCCGCCCTTGGCGGCCAGCCGACCACGGCCAACTGCACCTTGAGTGCGCAGGGCGTGGCGGCGACTGGTGTGGGCACCCTTGCATGCGTGCTGGTGGATGCGCCGGCGCCGGTGGCGGGCAAGCACCTGACCTGGGCCCGTTCGGCCACGGGCTGGGCGTGCAGCACCGATATCGAGGCCGACTTGGCCCCGGCCGGGTGCACCGCGGTGCAGGCGAGTGGTGGGCAATAGCTGTTGATAAACAGTGATTTGCGAAAGCGTGGCGGCAATGGTAGCGTTGTCGCCACGCCGGTGTAGCTCAGTCGGTAGAGCAGCGCACTCGTAACGCGAAGGTCGCAGGTTCGATTCCTGTCTCCGGCACCAGTTCAGGTTCCAGCGAAGGCTAACAACATCTCTGGAACCCCCGTAAAACCCGCCTTCTGGTGGGTTTTTTCGTTATGGCGTTCCAGCGTATTCCGATAGCTGCCAGCCGATATCCTGCCGCGCCACCGTCGCCTTTTTGTAGGCATGTGAGCAGGGTTGCTTGCTGATCAACTTCATCTCGCTCATCAGCTAGCGCACCTTGAATCGCACAATCGCTATGCCGTCCTCACGCATCATGAACATGGTGCTTCGGCTGCCCGCAGCGCTGCGGCTTTAAGTGAACTGGACTGCCCCCAGCATCGTAGACATCTCCAGCCTATGCTTTGAGCATAGGAGAAAGTCTATGAGTACCCAACGATTCACGCCGGAATTCAAGGCCGAAGCAGTCAGGCAAGTCATTGAACGCGGATACTCCGTTGCGGAAACAGCCGAGCGCCTCGGCGTGTCGACCCACTGCCTCTACAAGTGGGTTAAATCCGTGACGCCTGAAAAAACCGAGAAACAGGCCAGCGAACTGCTCGAAGCCAAAAGCGAGATTTTAGGCTGCGAGCCCAAATGCGGCGCTTGGAAGAAGAGCGCGACATATTAAAAAAGCAGCGCGGTACTTCGCCAGGGAACCCGAGTGAAATACCGCTTTATTAACGAGCATCGGCATCAATACGCGATCGCTACGCTGTGCCGGGTTTTGCAAGTTGCTCGTGCCAGGTTCTATCAATGGCTACATAAGCCTGTATCTGATCGTGAAAGAGAGAATGGTCGACTGTTAGGACTGATCCGCGACTCCTATGCAGCCAGCCGAGGTGTGTATGGCGCACGGCGGGTGTTTGCTGACTTGCGTGAGGCTGGAGAAAGCTGCGGTAAAGCACCGTGTCGCCGGATTGATGCGCACCTACAAAATCAGGGCGCTCAGAGGCTACAAAGCTCCGCGCGCAATCAAAGAGCGGCCATCGATCATTGCCCCTAATCGACTCAACCGGGTGTTCACGGTCGATACCCCTAATAAGGCTTGGGTGACTGACATCACTTACATCCGAACGTGGCAGGGATGGTTATATTTGGCCGTCGTGCTGGATCTCTATGCTCGCAATGTGGTCGGCTGGTCTATGAAGCCAAGGAGTTGGCGTTGGATGCATTGCTAATGGCGGTGTGGCGCCGTAAACCCAAAACCAGAGTTATCGTGCATCCGGATCAGGGTAGCCAATATGGCAGCGATGACTGGAAGCGTTTCTGTCTGGCCAACCACCTAGAGCCTAGTATGAGTCGTCGGGGAAACTGCTGGGACAATGCCGTGGTGGAGTCTTTTTTCAGCAGTCTGAAAAAAGAATGCATCCGCAAAAGGATCTACAAAACCCGAGACATGGCACGAGCTGATGTGTTCGATTACATTGAAGTTTTTACAACCGAACGCGTCGTCACAGTCACCTGGGCGGCGTCAGCCCTGAGGCCTTTGAAAGCGCCTCACTTTGAGGCTGGAAAATGTCTACGGGAACGGGGTAGTCCAGATCCAGCACAACATGTGGTGGTAGATGAAAGAAACATGAGTAACTCAACGAATACTAACTCTAGAGGCCAGTATATGAAAAAAGTGATTTTGCCATTTGTCGTGATCTGCCTTGTAGGTTTCGGTGTTTTTCTCATTGCAGAGGCTTGGGAAGGCTACGCTTTCGAACCTGTGACATTAGGCTACGGAGCCGCTGCGCTTATAAGCGCCTTTTTTGTCTACCGGTCCTGGAATCGAAACTAAACCTGCGCAAATTCTTCTGTTTCCAACAAGCTCAAGTTTTAGGGAAAACCTTTATGAATAACGAAAAAGTCGAAGCACAAATTGCTCGCTTCGAGCGAATCATTAAAGCCACCATGGTCATGACTGAGGCGGAGAAAACCGCGCTGGCCGAATGGGAAAAAAAGCACGTAACTGGTACCGGTGAATTTGGGACCAGCGATTGGCCAGGTTGGGAAGCGGTCATTGCCCGTATCTCTCATTGATAGGAAAGAGACGCTAATCTTCCGCACTAGGTACTCCAAAAACAGCACAACAGGAAAGCACTGCACCATGCTGACGATTAAACCCGCTGCCGTAGGTCGATTGGTTTTACACCTAGCTGAGGTCGATGCCGCCGACCAGGCGGTTTCAGATGCCGTAGACAAACTGGAAGCCGCCGCGAACTTGGCCACCCGCTACCCTGACAAGGAGCCAGCTCGTCTGCAGTGCGTGGAGTCGTTGAGAGTGGCTATCGATGAACGCGACGACAAGCAATTCGATTTGGTCGAAGCCGTGCGCGAGGCGCTTTATGGCACTGATCCCGATGACGACCAGTAGTCACGCAAGCTACAAAACCCGCCCAGGTACGCGCAAGCCCCGCCGTCAAACGTGGGACTGAGCCACTAGAAGCGCACTGGGATGGCCCGGACGCCAAGAAAGGAAATTTATGAAGTAGACTCGCATTACTTCAAAGCCTGATGGCGTCAGGCTTGGGTGGGCACGCACGTCTGGCGAGAAAGTATCCGCCTGAACAGGCGCTCCTGATCTTCAGGAAGGCTGCCGCCATGGCCGAGACATTCGAGAGCAAGGCGCTCCACCAGATAGCCAGTGGTGCCAGCATGGCTCTGCGGGTGGAACCGCGCAGGATCATCAGGTAGATGGGACGACAGTTTGTCTTCTCGCACTCCTTGGACATGCTTCTGGATCATTCCAAGGAGGACACTTCATGCCAAACGACAATTTCAGTGCACACACCCACTATGGCCATTTCAAGGGAACTGCGGCAGCCGACGATTTCGATCTGCATTCGATCAGCCAGTTTCTTGAGAAGAAGGGTTTGGTCCAGCCAGGTGAGTTCCTTGCAGGAGTGAAAGTGTTCTGTGGGGGCTCCTAAAGGGGCGGTGAAAATGGTAACTGTTCATGCCCTACTCGCTAAGACCACTGATTATGACGGTCTGAAAGCCTGGCGGAAAGTGATGAGCCGCTCTCTCTGCGTAAGGCAAATATTGATGTATCTCTTGAGGATTTCTTTGGCTGCTTTAAGCAATTTGAAATCGCCCTGTCTCCCAAAGGGGAGATTGACGGGAAGGAAATCAGCTAGTAGCGGCACAAAGAATCGTGTCGGAGTAGTAGGGCACCTTCTGATTTAGGTATACGGTTTATGGATGTCAAAAGGTAATAGCCCAGATTTACTGGTCTGGAGGTGCCTGATTCGACTCCTCTCTCCGCATCAGAGATCGGTTTCCAGAAGTCTATGACTGTCTACGAAACACTCCAAAAAGCCCGCCTGGTGCGGGCTTTCTTGTTCTGCCTGTCTCGTTTTGTCTCTTTAATGCTGTAGTTCGGAAAATAAGTTGGCCGTAAGAAGACACCGTACATCCAGGTTGTAGGAAATCAGTTTTTTGATCCCCCTTCCTTCAAAACTCTAGGAAATTTCCACCAGCCTCAGCGCTTGCGAATCGATCCCACGAGGCATAAATTCCTCCAGTCGCAGAAAAATCTGCGATCAGGTGTAGGAACCTGCTGGTAAACTTGGCGCATGCACTAGGCGCCCCCATCACAACGGCTGGCGTTTTTTTTCGCTTGCTGTGACGTGTCATGGCGGCTGTGCGTGGGCAGGCTTCGGCCTGGCCGGGTTCCAAGTTTCCCGGTATTCCTACCCCATGCACAGCTGCCACCCAATCCCGTAGGAAGGATCGTGGTAGCTCCAAAATCAAACTTGGAGTCTCATGCATGCCTATCCGCATTCTGAGCAGGATCCTCGCATCCGCTCTCCGCCTCGGTACGCCGGCGGCGTATTCCACGCACCATTTCTACTCGATCTTCACGCAGGCCAGCTACAAGTCACAGGGCGGAAATTCTCATGATTGACCTTGAGCGCCTGTCTATCCTCCAGCGCTACGCCTGGACCCTCGAATTGCTCGGTGAAGCGCTCGTTCAACATGACGAAGTGCTGGAGTGTGAACACAACCCGCAACTGAGCTTCCGCAACACAGCAGGTATTCATCAGGCCATCCGGATCATCAGCCGGCTTGCCAGTGAGCAGTGTGGCAAGTTGCTTGAACTTGAAGATTCAATGGCGGGTGAGGGCGGCTGAGAAAATTAGGGTTGTAAAGCGTTGGGTATGCCGCGCCACAGATTAGCCGCGGCTTATCAAAGTCCTATTAAACGAAACTTTAATCAATTCCTAAAAAGCACACTTAAGTCTGTTCCTGCAATTCAATGGCAATTAATATAAATAACAATTATCACTTGCTGATGGCTATTTGACACTATCCGTATCCCTGCCTATAAACCCTTGCGGTCTTTTTTTGTTAAACAAAAACTGTTTAGGGGAAAGCGGCATGGATCAGGATTTTCACTTCTACGGTACTTACCACTCAGCACTGTGCGGCGGCTTCAACAAGGACGATGCAACCCTTATTGCCAAGGCAGCCAACTTCATCGACTTCTTCAGCGAGAGCACCTATGCCTCTTACTGGAGCCTGGTCAGCGACACCCAAAAATCTGCCAAGTACAACGTCGTGGCCAAGATGGACAACCCTCGCTACACCTACCAGGGCGGGCTGCTGGGTACGATGGGGGAGCCTGAAGATGGCCTGTGGTGCTCGTACCACTTCATCCCCGGCAACTACAACGACCCGGCCGGCACGCCCAGCCGAGAAGAAACCCATGGCGCTGAAGTGGCCAACTACCTGCCCAAGTTCATCAAGCGCGACACCTTCGGCGGCGAGCAGATACTGAGAAAGTACAACGCCAGCAAGGTGAAGGATCTGCAATACGGCAAGATGCTCAACCGGCCGCAAAGCGCACTCTCGCGCAGGCTTGTTCAAGATGCCGTGCTCTGCGCCACCGATGACGATCGGCTGGAGAAGATCATCAGCCTGGCCATCGGCGGGGCGGAGGTGCTGAAGGACAATCGTGCAGACGTGCTGCGCAGGTTCAGGCTGATCCTGCTGGGGGTCAGGGCGCATGTGATCGCCGACACCTGGGCCCACCAGGACCACTGCGGCCTCGACAACGTGATGAACACCTACTGGGATGCGGACTACGACCCGGACTCCTGGGAATGGTCCAAGATGGGCTACGGCCCACAGGCCATCTACTACATGGACGGCTCGTCGAAAAACTGGAACAGGAAAGTCCTGAAGTCATCCGACACCAAGGGCGTGCCGTTCGCGAACCCCAACTTCGAAGCGGCCCCCAGCGGTACCAGTTACCTGGGGCACGGCTGGCTCGGGCACTTCCCCGACTACAGTTTCGCCAAGTTCAGGTACAAGCCTTGCTGGTCCAACCCCAAGCAGATGGTCGAGCGCGATAACCCCAAGGAATATGAATCCGCCTGGCTCGAGTTGACCAGTTTGTTTTGCCAGGTAAAAACAGGCAGGAAGTTGCAGTTGGATGACCGCATCAAAGACGAAATGAGCAAAGCCCGCCAGGCCATCGAGGCCCCCTGCGACCTTACCAAGGGCACCTCGGGAAGAAAGAGTTCGGAGCTCGCCTGGAAGCGCATTCTTACCGAAAAGCCAAGTTCTGAAATCAATGTGGACCTGGAGCCCGACACCCATGCGGTTCTGGAGGGCATGGTCCAGATCAGTACCGAGATCCATCGCTTCGGCACCAACTACGTGAATATCCAAAGCGATCTGTACCTGTTCCAGATTGCCGCCGACTATCACTTCCAGTTCGTGAAGCACTACGTTCAGGCCAACGATATCTATCACTTCACAAGCTCGTGGTCGCGGCAGCGGAGTACGTTGTCGGATGCCATCGTGAACCTGTTCGAGTAGCGCCGGATAACGGCTATCAACCCCCCGGCGCGATGCCGGGGGCTTGCCGTTCGGCACCGTCGCGCCATCCACCCCTTGCATTGGGCCAAGGGTCAGGAATATAGTTGACTGATTACTCAGTCTTCTTAAGCGAACCTCCCTCCATGGCACGTCCCCTCAGCCCCGAAAAACGTGAAGCCTTGCTGTTGTCTGCAATGCAGGCGGTCGCCGAGCTGGGCGTGATGGCCAGCACGTCGAGCATTGCGCGGCGCGCCGGGGTTGCCGACGGCACCTTGTTCACCTACTTCAGCAGCAAGGAGGTGCTGTTCCAGGAGCTCTACCTGCACCTCAAGCAAAGCCTGGTGACGGCCATGATGTCGGACTTCCCGGCCCAGGCCGACTACCGCCGGCGCATGGAGTACATCTTCAATCGCTATGTCAGCTGGGGCCTGAACAATGCCCTGGAGCGCGTGGTGCTGGCACGGCTGTCGGCGTCGGGGCAGGTGACCGCAGACACCCGCGCACTGGGCGCGCAGCCGTTCCAGGCCGTGTCCAGGACGATGGAGGGCGGGGTAGAGGACGGTGTGCTGATCGACGCCCCGATCAGCTTCATTTCTTCCGTGATCGAGAGTATCGCCACCACCACCATCGAACACATCGAGAAGTCCCCGGAGGAGGCCGACGGCCACCGCCAGCTGGGCTTCCATATGCTGTGGCGCGCCATTACGGCGTAAAAGCCTTGCCTTTTAACTGAGTGATTAATCACTCACAATTTGTAACAGGAGTATCTTCATGGCTGTTCAAAAGTGGTTCATTACCGGTGCTTCGGGTGGCCTGGGCCTGGCCCTTACCGAAAAGGCGCTGGCCCAGGGGCATACCGTGGTCGCCGCCGTGCGTCGTGTGGAGGCGATGCAGGCGTTGCAACAGGCGTATCCAAAGCGCCTTCATGTGGAAGCGCTCGACGTGACCGACCGCGAACAGGTACGCGCCGTTGCTGCCCGCCATCCCGATGTGGAGGTGGTGGTCAACAACGCGGGCGGGGCGGTGATCGGTGCGATGGAAGAGATGACCGACGCCGAAGTCGAGCAGCAGATCGCGCTCAACCTGATGGCGCCGATACAGGTCACCCGCGCCTTCATGGCGGCGATGCGCGCACAGCAGCGCGGTACCTTCATCCATGTCAGCAGTGTCGGCGGCCGTACCGCCTACCCGGGCGGCTCGCTGTATCACGCGGCCAAGTACGGTCTGGAAGGCTTCGCCGAAGCGGTGGCGCAAGAGCTGGCCGAGTTCGGCATCAACACCCTGATCATCGAGCCAGGTTCGATCAAGACCGGCTTCGTGGCCAACATCCGCTGGACCGAGCAGCTCGACGCCTACAAGGGCAGTGCGGTCGGCAACCTGCGCGGGTGGATCGAACAGCATGGCGAAGACACCGCCTCGGGCGACCCGCTGAAAATGGCCGACGCCATCTACACCCTCAGCCAGTTGCAGAAGCCGCCGCTGCGCACCGTGCTCGGCGGGGATGCCTATGCGGCGCTGGAGGCCGGCTATGCCCGCAGCCTGGCGGACATTCAGGCACAGAAGGCGCTTGCCGAGTCGGTGATGCTGGAAGGCAAGGCCGGCTTTCGGCCCGAGTGAGCAGCCCCCTCTTTTTCGTTGCCCATGCGCCGCGTCGGCGCTTTGAAAAGGTTGAATGATCATGTCTGAAGTCTGGTTGATTACCGGTGCGTCCCGAGGCCTGGGGCGCGCCATTCTGGAGGCGGCGCTGCACAGCGGCGCCAAGGTGCTGGCCACTGCACGCGACATCACACGCTTCGTCGAGCTGCAGGCGCAGTACGGCGCCAACCTGGCCACGTTCGAACTGGACGTGACCGACGAACGGCAGGCCAGGCACGCCGTGGCCGAGGCCGTGCGCCGTTTTGGCCGGCTGGATGTGCTGGTCAACAACGCGGGCTTCGGCCATATCCAGCCGTTCGAGCACATCCCCACCGATGATTTTCGCGCCGAGGTCGAGACCAATCTGTTCGGCGTGGTCAACCTCACCCGTGCGGCCATCCCGGTGATGCGCGCCCAGGGCCGCGGCCATATCTTTCAGGTGTCATCGGCCGGCGGTCGCATCGCAAGCCCGGGCCTGTCGGCCTATCAGGCGGCCAAATGGGCCGTGGGCGGGTTCAGCGACGTGGTCGGCAAGGAGGTCGCGCCGTTCGGCATCCAGGTGTGCACCCTGGAGCCCGGCGGCATGCGTACCGACTGGGGCCACCAGGCCCGCAGCACGCTCACCGAGCTGGCCCCGGACTACATGGCGTCGATGGCCGCGTTCAAGGCCTTGATCGAGTCCTACGTGGGCAACGAAGTGGGCGACCCCGAGCGCATTGCACAGCTGATCGTGGCGCTGGCCGCTCGTGAAGGGCTGCCGTCGCGTCTACTGTTGGGGTCGGACGCCTTGTATGTGGTCGAGGTGGAAGAGGCCGCCCGCAGCGAAGCGATGCAGCGCTGGAAGCCGGTCAGCCTCGCGGCCGATTTCGGCACGGCACCGCCGCAATGGCCGTCGGCATGAAGCCGGCGCACCCTTCAGACTGAGCGAGGCCAGCCTACGCCATGAACATAGTGATCTTTGGTGCATCCGGCATGATCGGCAGCGGGGTGCTGCGCGAATGCCTGGCGGCGCAGGATGTGGAGTCCGTTCGCTTGATCGGGCGCTCACGCCTGAACGCCCAGCACCCCAAGCTCCGGCAGGTGGTCAGGCCGGCCTTCGCCGATAACCCGTCCACGCTGCTCGACGACGACCTGCGCGATGTGGATGCGTGTTTCTTCTGCCTGGGCGTTTCGGCGGCGGGCATGACCCAGGCGCAGTACACCCACATGACCTACCGCCTGACCCTGGCGGTGGCCCAGCGCGTGTGCGAGCTCAACCCGCATGCCACCTTCATCTACGTCTCCGGGGCGGGCGCCGACAGCAGCGAAACCAGCTCGACGATGTGGGCGCGGGTGCGCGGCATGACGGAGAACAGCCTGCTGCGCCTGCCGTTCAGGCGCGTGCACATCCTGCGCCCGGCGGTGATTCAACCGTTGCATGGGGCCACCTCCAGAACCCGCGCGTACCGTGTGTTCTACCGGTTCACCGGCCCGCTGCTGAGCCTGGCGCGTGCGCTGTTGCCCGAAAAGGTGCTGAGCACCGAGGTCATCGGCCAGGCAATGCTGTCGATCGCCCGCCATGGTGCCACCCAGCCCGTGCTCGATTCGGCGCAGATCTACCACGTAGCCTTGCGCGAAAAACCGGCCCCCAACGGCGGGTGACGCGCTGGGGAGGTTGATGGCAGGCGCTGAAAAATCCGGTTGCAGATAACATATGGATATCCGTATATTCGGTTATCCATATGTAAGGGCCGCCCACAATGATTACCCCACCCGAGCTGTTCAAGAGCCTGGCCGACGAAACCCGCGCTCGCGCTGCGCTGCTGATCGCAGAGCAGGGCGAGTTGTGCGTGTGCGAGCTGATGTGCGCCCTGGGCGACAGCCAGCCCAAGATCAGCCGTCACCTGGCGCAGCTGCGTACCAGCGGCCTGCTGCTCGACCGTCGCCAGGGGCAGTGGGTGTACTACCGTCTCAACCCGCAACTGCCCGGCTGGGTGCACGACCTGCTGCAGGTGACGCTGCGCGCCAATGCCGACTGGCTCAAGGACAACACCACACGCTTGCACAACATGGACGGTCGCCCCGTTCGTGCTGCTGCCTGCTGCTGAGCCAGGAGCGCCCCGATGCTGACTGCCATCGCTGTTTTCCTGCTCACCCTGACCCTGGTCATCTGGCAACCCCGCGGCCTGGGCGTCGGCTGGAGCGCCAGCCTCGGCGCACTGCTGGCCCTGGCGCTGGGCGCGGTGTCGCTGCACGACATCCCCACGGTGTGGGCGATTGTGTGGAACGCCACCGCCACCTTCATCGCGATCATCGTCATCAGCCTGCTGCTCGACGAGGCCGGCTTCTTCGAATGGGCAGCCCTGCACGTGGCCCGCTGGGCGCGCGGCAACGGGCGCCGGCTGTTTGCCTTCATCGTGCTGCTGGGCGCTGCGGTGTCGGCGCTATTCGCCAACGATGGCGCGGCGCTGATCCTTACCCCTATCGTCATGTCGATGCTGCTGGCGCTGCGTTTCTCCCCGGCTGCGACCCTGGCGTTCGTCATGGCCGCAGGCTTCATTGCCGACACCGCCAGCCTGCCGCTGGTGGTCTCCAACCTGGTGAACATCGTCTCGGCCGATTACTTCGGCCTGGGCTTTGGCGAATACGCAGCGGTGATGGTGCCGGTGAACCTGGTGAGTGTGGCGGCCACCTTGCTGGTGCTGTTTCTGTACTTTCGCCGCGACATACCGGTGGTGTACGAGGTACAGGCACTGAAGGCGCCGGTGCTGGCGATCCGCGACCGCGCCACCTTCCGCGTGGGCGGGGGCGTGCTGGTGGCGCTGCTGGTGGGCCTGTTCCTGCTCGAGCCGCTGGGCATTCCTATCAGCGCCGTGGCGGCGGCCTGTGCAGTGGTGCTGTTCATTGTCGCTGCGCGCGGGCATGTGATCTCTACCCGGCGCGTGCTGCGCGATGCGCCCTGGCAGATCGTGGTGTTCTCGCTGGGCATGTACCTGGTGGTGTACGGCCTGAAAAACGCCGGCCTTACCGACCTGCTCACCCAGTTGCTGGACCGTCTTGCCGCCTACGGCGTATGGGGCGCGTCGCTGGGCACCGGGCTGCTTGCCGCAGTGCTGTCCTCGGTGATGAACAACCTGCCCAGCGTGCTGATCGGCGCGCTTTCGATTCACGCCAGCGAAGCCCAGGGTGTGGTGCGCGAGGCGATGGTCTACGCCAATGTCATCGGCTGCGACCTGGGCCCCAAGATCACCCCCATCGGCAGCCTGGCCACATTGCTCTGGCTGCATGTGCTGGCGCGCAAGGGTACGCGCATCACCTGGGGCTACTACTTCAAGGTCGGCCTGCTGCTGACCGTGCCGGTGCTGTTGATCACGCTTTCGGCCCTGGCCCTGCGCCTGAGCCTTTGACCATTCTGCCTGCCAAAGGGAGTACACCACCATGCGAGTTCTGTTCATGTGCACGGCCAACAGCTGTCGCAGCATCCTCTGCGAAGCGATGTTCAATCACCTCGCCCCGGCGGGCTTCGAGGCGTTGAGCGCCGGCAGCTTCCCCAGGGGGCAGGTGTTGCCGCGCAGTCTGCTGACCCTGCAGCAGGCCGGCATCAGCACCGCGGGCCTGAGCAGCAAGGGCAACGAGGCCTTCGCGGCCAACCCGCCGGATATCGTCATCACCGTGTGCGACAAGGCCGCAGGCGAGGCGTGCCCGGTGTTTTTCGGCCCGGCGCTCAAGGCCCACTGGGGCCTGGCCGACCCTTCCGAACAACCCGGCACCGACGACGAGGTGGAGGCGAACTTTCACCATGCGCTGGCGCGTATCGAGCGTCGCTGCCGGGCGTTTTTCGCGCTGCCATTCAGCCAGCTCGATGCCCACGCGCTCAAGCGTGAACTCGACCGCATTGCCACGCTCTGACCCGGAGGCCCCATGCACCACGACCTGCCCAACCTCGACCCGAGCCTGTTCGAAGGCCTGCCTACCGCCCTGCAGGCCGGCGAGCGAAAGCCGCGCATTCTGTTGCTGTACGGCTCCACCCGCGAGCGTTCCTTCAGCCGGTTGCTGACCGAGGAGGCCGCGCGCCTGCTCCAGCATTTTGGCGCCCAGACGCGCATCTTCGACCCCAGCGGCCTGCCACTGCCGGACGACGTACCGGTGGAGCACCCCAAGGTTCAGGAACTGCGCGAGCTGGTGCTGTGGTCCGAAGGCCAGGTGTGGTGTTCGCCTGAACGGCACGGCGCGATGTCGGCGGTGTTCAAGGCGCAGATCGACTGGGTGCCGCTGGCCCTCGGCGCCATTCGCCCCACCCAGGGCAAGACCCTGGCCGTGATGCAGGTGTGTGGCGGTTCGCAGTCGTTCAACGTGGTCAATCAGCTGCGCGTGCTGGGGCGCTGGATGCGCATGTTCACCATCCCCAACCAGTCGTCCGTGCCCAAGGCGTACATGGAGTTCGACGAGCAGGGCCGCATGAAGCCCTCGCCGTATTACGACCGGGTGGTGGATGTGATGGAAGAACTGGTCAAGTTCACGCTGCTGCTGCGCGACAGCCAGGCGCACCTGGTGGACCGCTACTCCGAGCGCAAGGAAACGGCGCGGGCGTTGTCCGATCGCATGCGCCAGGCGTCGATCTGACGCCAGGGCGCAACCGGCGGGCAGCCCTCAGGCAGCCCGCTCCAGCGCCCCCAGCAGGTCGACGAATTCGCGCGACAGCTTGTGCCGCGGTGCCATGTGCACCAGCGGTACCGACAGCTCGTGGGATTCGCGCATCTTCACCGAGCTGCTCAGGTACACCGGCAGCACCGGCAGGCCCTCGGCCAGCAGTTCATCAACCAGGCTCTGGTGCAGCGCGGTGCGCGCGACGAACTGGTTGGCCACCACGCCTTCCACCTGCAGTGACTCGTTGTGGTCCTGGCGCAGTTCTTCCACCTGTTCGATCACGCTGTACAGCGCCTGGCGCGAAAAGCTGTCGCAATCGAACGGAATCAGCAGGCGGTCGGCGGCCACCAGCGCGCTGAAGGTGTAGAAGTTCAGCGACGGCGGGGTGTCGATGTAGATGCGCTCGTAGTCTTCGGACAGTTCAACCAGCAGCTTGCGCAGCTTGTTGATCTTGAACTTGCTCTCCAGCTTGGGCTGCAGGTCGGCCAGGTCGGGGCTGGCGGTCACCAGGTCGAGGTTGTCGTAGCGGGTGGGGGTGATGCACACGCGCCCGCGCTTGCTGCCCGGTGCGCTGGAGAGGGTCTGCTTGAAGAAGTCGCTGATGCCGGCCGGGATGGCGTCGCCGAGCAGGCCGGTGAGGTAGTGGGTGGTGTTGGCCTGGGGGTCGAGGTCCACCAGCAGCGTCCGATACCCTTCGGTGGCGCTGACGGCGGCAAGGTTGCAGGCGATGCTGGTCTTGCCCACGCCCCCTTTCTGATTGAATACGACACGGCGCATTGAGTTTCGAGTCCTTGTCAAAGGCCCGCTGCAACAGGGCTGCAGCGGGAACAGCTTCCATACTATGACCAAAAAGTTGCAGTTTTAAGACAACTGCGGGGCGGGCACCTCAGTCGGCGAGCGGGGCAACGATGGCCTTGCGGCACACCTCGATGATTTCGTCGGCCAATGGCGCATCGTCCGGGCAGGCGCGCGACAGCATGATCGCGCCCACCGCCTGGGCAAAGCGCTCGATCATCCTGGCGCGTGCGGTGTGCGGGTCTTGATCGCCGTTTTCGACACCTGCGTGCTCGGCCCGCTTGAGCAGGCCCTCCAGGCCGTCGGCAAAGGTCGCCTTGATTGCGGCCGGCTGGCGCGCCGCGTCGCCACACAGGGCGGCCATGGTGCAGCCGGTGCTGCGTGCATCGCGGTGTTCGCGCGACAGGTAACGCTGGAAAAATTGCGCCACGTCCAGCGCTTCTTCGGCGCTGGCAGTCTTGGCCAGCCCGCAGGCAGCAGCCTCGGCCATCAGGTCGGCCTTGGAGCCGAAGTGCTTGTAGAAGCCGCCGTGGGTAAACCCTGCCGCCGCCATCAGGTCTGCCACGCCCACCCCGTCATAGCCGCGCTCGCGAAACAGTTCGGACGCGGTTTCGACGATGTGCGTGCGATTGGCTTGCGCCTGTGCCTTGGTGACCCTCATGTGCAGATTCCTCGCTGCGTGTGCCGTCAATCAGGGGCCCACTATACATTGATGTCAACCATCATCAAAACCGTTGACGATTAAGATTATGGTCATCATCATAGCGGCTCGTTACCCACCCATCGAGAGCGCAACCCCATGACTACCCTTGCCACTGTTCTCATCACTGGTGCTTCTTCCGGTATCGGCGCTACCTACGCCGAGCGTTTTGCCCGTCGTGGCCATGACCTGGTGCTGGTAGCCCGCGACAGGCCTCGCCTCGACGTGCTGGCCAGCCGCCTGGCCCAGGCTCATGGCGTGGCCGTCGAGGTGTTGCAGGCCGACCTGACCCTGGCCGAAGACCTTGCCAGGGTCGAAACCCGCCTGCGCGAAGATGTCCGCATCGGCGTCCTCATCAACAACGCCGGGGCGGCGCAGTCGGGGGCCTTCGTCGAGCAGAGCGCCGACAGCGTCACGCGCATCATCACGCTCAACACCCTCGCGCTGGCGCGCCTGGCCCATGCCATCGCGCCACGGTTGGCGCAGGCCGGGGAGGGGGCCATCGTCAATATCGGCTCGGTGGTAGGGCTGGCACCGGAGCTGGGCATGACGGTGTACGGCGCCACCAAGGCGTTCGTGCAGTTCCTGTCGCAGGGGCTGAGCCTGGAGCTCTCGCCCAGCGGCGTATACGTGCAGGCGGTGCTGCCTGCGGCCACGCGTACCGAGATCTGGGAGCGCTCGGGCATCGACATCAACACCCTGACGCAGGTGATGGAGGTGGACCACCTGGTGGATGCGGCGCTGGTGGGGTTCGATCGCCGCGAGGGCGTGACCATCCCGCCGTTGCATGACGACGCCCGCTGGACGGCCTTCCAGGCGGCCCGTCACACGCTGATCTCGGACATCCGCCAGGCCGAGGTGGCGGCGCGCTATACCGAGCTTGCCTGAGGCGGGCGCGGGCCGGCGCGCCGGTGATCGGCGGCCAGCGCCCGCGCAACCTGCCGGTGGGCGAACCCACAATGATAAGTCGCTGCGCCCCTGGGGCTGGATGACCTGTTCGGGCTGGTACTGCGCCGCACCGCGCGTTACGTTAGCCAGAAACAGACGGTCTACGCCTCGCGCATCACCCACAAGGGCTGGCCCACCCGCTGGCCGATGCTGCGCTGCGAAGGGCCCTGAAGGAGCCGGCACCGATGAATCAACCCCTCACCACCCAGGCGCCCAGCGTTGCCCAGCCGTTTCGCGAAGAGGCGGCAGACGGCTTCAGCCTGGGCGGCTTCACCTGGCGCCACGGCGCGGCGGACCCCACGCGGGCGGTGGTCATCATCAACGCCGCCACCTCGGTGCGCTGCCGTTTCTATTCGCGTTTTGCCGACTACCTGTTCGCCCATGGCGCCGACGTGATCACCTACGACTACCGCGGCATCGGCGAATCGCGCCCTGCCGCCTTGCGGGGTTTTCAGGCCAGCTGGTCGGACTGGGGCCGGCTGGATTTCGAGGCGATGCTCCAGCGCGCCCGGCGCGAGTTTCCCGGGCAGCCCATCGACGTGGTCGGGCACAGTTTCGGCGGTTGCGCGCTGGGCCTGGCGGCGTCGGCGGCGAGCATCCGGCGGGTGGTCACGGTGGGCGCGCAGTTCGCCTACTGGCGTGACTATGCCCCGGGCAGCCGTTGGCAGCTGCTGTGCAAATGGCACCTGGCAATGCCGCTGCTGACCCGCGTGTTCGGCTACTTTCCCGGCAAGCGCCTGGGCTGGATGGAGGACACCCCGGCCGGCGTGGTGCGCGACTGGGTGACACCCGCCGCTACCTATGAACAGCGGCCCAGCGGTCGCACGCTGGGGGCGTTGGGCTTTGGCCAGGTGCAGGCCAGTATCCTGGCGATCAGCCTGACCGACGACCCGTTCGGTACGGTGCCGGCCATCGAGCGCCTGCTGGGCTACTTTACCGCCAGCGCGTGCACGCACCTGCGTATCGCCGCACAGCAGGTCGATGCCAAGGGGGTCGGTCATTTCGCGTTCTTTCACAGCCGCTTTCAGGCGCAGCTGTGGCCCATAGCCCTGGGCTGGCTGCGCAGTGCACAACTGCCGGCGCAGGTGCCCGGGCAGGTGGTCGAACCCCAGGCATGAAAAAACGGCCCAGGCGGGCCGTTCTTGTGCAGCGGTGTGGCGTCAGCCCTTGCGTTGCAGCGGCGCGCCGGCGAACGTCACGCCGGCCAGGCCGTGCTGCATCAGCGCACGGATATTGGCGTGGTCGCTGCCCTCGGGGGTGGCCAGCACCGAGCGGTAGTGCTCGCCGAACGCCAGCAGCGCGTGCTGGTCGCTCAGGCCTTCGAGCAGTGCCAGGCCCAGGGTCTTGCACGACCCTTCGTTCTGCCCGGCGGCGTTTTCCACACCGCCATTGGTGAAGGCCTGTGGCTGGTAGGTGTAGCCCTGGGCGATGAACGCCAGCGTGTCGGCGAATACGTGTTCGCCACTGTCGAGTTGGCTGCGCAGGGTGTTCAGATCAGTCATGGGTTTTTCCTTTGGCGAACGCCGCTTGCTGTTCGGCGCTGGCTTCTTTCTGGTATTGGGTTTTCCACTCGGCGTAGGGCATGCCGTAGACCACTTCGCGGGCGTCATCCAGGCTCAGGTCGATCTGGCGCTCGTCGGCGGCGGCCTTGTACCACTTGGACAGGCAGTTGCGGCAGAAGCCGGACAGGTTCATCAGGTCGATGTTCTGCACATCGGTGCGCTCGCGTAGGTGCGCTACCAGGCGGCGGAAGGCCGCCGCTTCAAGTTCGAGTTGCTGTTGCGGGTCCATGGGGGTTCCCTTCACGGTGCAGCGGCTCATCCGGCCGCGATGCGGTTCTTCAAATGGCGGCCACCGTTGATGACCACGTTGCTGCCGGTGCTGTACTGGCTGTCGAGCAGGAACATCACGGCCTCGATCAGCGGCTGGGCACCGGGTTCGAATTCAAGCAGGGCCTTCTTCAGCGCCTGCTGGCGGTACTGCTCGTCGCCGTCTTCCTTGAAGATCAGCAGGCCGGGCAGGATGGCGTTGACGCGCACGCTGGGGGCGTACTTCTCGGCGAACGACAGCACCATGTTCTGCAACGCCGCCTTGGTGGCGGCATAGCCGATATGGCTCTTGCTGCCGCGCGAGGAGGTTTCGTCGCAGATGTGGATGATGTCCGACTTGTCCAGCTTGAGCAGTTGCTCACCCAGTGCCAGGTTCAGGTGGTACGGCGCTTCCACGTGCAACTTGAACATGGTGTTCAGGTTGGCCAGGTCATCGTCGAGCCACAGCGAGGCGTTGTGGATGATCGCCCGCAGGCCGTCATAGCGGCTGCGCAGGTGGTCGATCAGGGCCAGGCGGTCCTGCTCCAGGCACAGGTCGGCCTGGAACTGCACGATGTTCGGGTGGGGCGCCTGCGCGCTGATGCTGCGGCTGGCGCTGACGACCGTGTGGCCGGCCTGCGCCAGTTTGATGGCCAGCGCGAGCCCGACTCGCTGGCTGGCCCCGGTAACAAGAATTGGGCTGTTCATGTAATGGGCGGTCAACTTCAGATATTCGCTTGGGTAGGCCCCAGCATACCCGAACTCGCCGCCGTTGCACGCCCCGGGGCGCTGCGTCAGCGGGTGCCCACGGGCGGCGCGGCAACGCTCTGCGGGGCAGGCTTGGGGTGCAGCCAGCTGGCCAGCAGGTGGGTCGACAGCGGGATGAACAGGTAGACCATCAGCGGTGTCAGGGCCAGGGTGCTCAGCAGTACCCGTGGCACCAGGCCGAGCTCGCCCAGCCAGTGGCCAAACAGCAGGTTGAAGGCCAGCGACACCGGAAAGAACGCCAGCCAGATGGCCACGGCCTGTTTCCAGCGCGGTGGACGTTGTGCCAGGGCCGGGCCGAACCAGCCGTCGATGCCGCTGACCCGGTGCTCGTGGGGCTGCTGGAACAGGCCGTTGCCGCGGGCCAGCCAGGCGCTGCGCGAGGCAGAAAACTCCCAGGCATGCAGGGTTTTCTCGTCGGCGAAGCGGAAGATGATCTGGAATTCGTCGTCGTTGGGCGGCGGGGCCAGTACGCCGGAACCCAGGTAGCCGGGAAAGTCGGTAGCCAGCTGTTCGCCTTCGCGCAGCCAGGCGATCAGGTCTTCGTAGCGACCCTCGGCAACGCGGCGCGCCACCATCAAGGTAACCGGAGGGGTAGACATCGTGTATCTCCTGGTAAAAACCGGCGCGGCGGGTAGCCACGGCCATGCAACGCTGCCCGGGGTGGTGGGTGGCGTTCGAGTGTTCGTGTGGGAACAAGCAAGGATTATTCCGCAAATAAGCTGACTCGTCAGTGCTGATGTGTCGGCTGCCCGGCGCATGGTGCTTGCGGCGGGCTGGTACAAGGGGAGTAGAATTGCCTTTCACTACGCAATCACGGTCTTTACGGCGATGATCGAGCCTGATTCGGCTTCCCTCCCTGATGCTCCCCACCGCCAGGAGGAGCTTTTCCCCATCCGTGAAGTGGCGCGCCTGACCGGCATCAACCCGGTCACCCTGCGTGCCTGGGAGCGCCGTTATGGGCTGATCCAGCCGGTACGCACCGAAAGTGGGCACCGCCTGTATTCCCAGGCCGACATCGATGACGTGCGCAGCATTCTGGGCTGGATCGAGCGCGGCGTGGCGGTGAGCAAGGTCGGCAAGATCCTTGCGCGCAACCAGGCGACCCAGCAGCAGGCCCCCTCGGCCCAGGCGCCCGGCACCCAGGCGGACTGGAAGCAGTGGCAGGTGCAGCTGCGCCAGGCCGTCAAGGCATTCGACGAGAGGCGCCTGGAGCAGGTGTACGGGCAGGTCTTCGCCAGCTATCCGCTGGTGGTGGTGTTCCAGGACATCCTGATGCCGGTATGGCACGACCTGTGCGCGGCCGGCGAGGCATTCGGTGCGCAGAGCGAGTGGCTGTTTCTCGACGGCTTCCTGCGTGCCCGGGCCTTGCAGCGCCTGCAGCTGGCCCGCGAGCAGCAGGAGGTAAGCGTGGTGCTGGCGGCGATGCCGGGGCACTGCCGCGAGCTTGAGTTGCTGGTGGCGGCCCTGATGCTGGGCAGCAGCGAGGTGGTGATCAGGGTGTTGGCCGTGGGGCAGCCGCTGGAGGAACTGAGCCTGGTGTGCGAGCGCATGGCGCCGCAGGCACTGGTGCTGTTCTCCAACCATTCACCGACGGCCGAGCTGCCCAAGCGCTTGATGCGCCTGGCCCAGGGCCTGGATTGCCCGTTGCTGTTCGCGGGGGAGGCGGCGGAGCTGGCCCAGGATGCGCTGATGCGCTCGCAGGTGGCGTGCCTGGGCAGTGAGGGGCGCTTGATGCGTCGGCGCCTGCAGCAGTACCTGGCAGAGCACCTGGATACCTGAAACCCCTTCGCCGGCAAGGCCGGCTCCTACAGGCAGTTGCAACCCTGCAGGGGCCGGCCTTGCCGGCGAAGGCCGCGCTGCGGTGTTAATCCGGATGCAATTCGGGATGCGCCAACCGGTGCTGGCGCAGGATGTACTGGCGCAACCGCTCGATCTCTTGGGGTTGGTGCTGGCTCAGCCGATACGCCGCCAGCCCGTCGGCCGTCTTGCGCTGCAAGGTGCCCTGCAGGTTGATCGGCGCGTCGGCCTCAGGGCTGAACCACAGGTTGAAGGTCTTGGGCGGCTTGCGATTGCGCGGTACCTGCACCAGCACACCGCGAAACGACATCTCGCACACCTTGAGGTCGGTGCTCAGGCCCAGCTCGTCGTCCAGCGCAACCGGCGGCTCCAGCGTGAGGCGCCAGGGGCGCATCATCGGCCCGTCTTCATAGATGCTCGGTGCGCCCAGTTGCAGGCTCACCGCATGGAACTCGTCTTCCACCAGCTGCAGTGGAAAGCTCATCTGCTGGTTCTCGAAATTCGCCTGCAGGGTCACCTGCTCCTGGGCCACCAGCCGGGTCAACAGTTGCTGCACCTCGCTGCCGCCATCAAGGCGCAGGCTGGAGGTGACGTCCGTCAGGTTCAGCTGTGGCGAACGGTGCATGGTCTGAATGAAATCCAGCTCATCCTGGGTCAGGAGGGCATCTGATTGCATGGGCGAACTCGGCAATTTCAATCGGGAATCATTTCTTCGTGGGTGATGGACAACGATTCGCTGGCTTTGTTAAGACCGTCCGTCGGGTTTCTGCGCGTGGAGCTTGGCGTACGCCCGGGCCAGTTCCTGCTCCAGTTCCAGCACCCGCTGCTCGGCGGCCACCTGGCGGCTCACGTCCTTCTGGATACCGATGAAGTACTTGAGCTGGTCGGCCTCGTTGAACACCGGGGTGATCGACAGCTCGTTCCAGAACGGCGTGCCGTCCTTGCGGTAGTTGAGCAGCACTTCCCGGCATGGCTGGCCGCTGCGGATGGCGTCGCGGATGCGTGCCCGGGCCGCATCGTCGCGCGGCTCGCCCTGCAGGAAGCGGCAGTCGCGGTACAGAATGTCGTTGGCCGCGTAGCCGGTCAGGCGTTCGAAGGCCGGGTTCACATAGATCAGGATGGTGTCGTCGTCGCCTTCCTGTTCGGCTACCACGATCCCGTCGTTGGAGGCATCAATCATGCGTTGCAGCAGCTTGGCGTTGATCATCGTGTCGAACCGAATGTGAAAGGGGCACCCAGGCGAAGGATTCTAGTGGATTGCCGAGCGGTCGGCATCTGCATGCGGGCCAATTGCCAGCGTCCGGTACCCGCATCAGGTGGTAGTATCCTACGCTTTTACTCAGCTTCGGGATTAGTTATGAAAGTTGCCATTCTTTCCGGCTCGGTCTACGGCACTGCCGAGGAAGTTGCACGCCATGCCGCCTCGCTGCTCCAGGCGGCGGGTTTCGAGACCCTGCTGGCCAACCGTGCCAACCTGCAGGACGTTCAGGGCTTTGCCCCGCAGGCCTTTCTGGCGATCACGTCCACCACCGGCATGGGCGAGCTGCCCGACAACCTGGTGCCGCTCTACAGTGAGATCCGCGATGTGCTGCCAGGTGCCTGGCGCGGCTTGCCCGGTGCGGTGATCGGCCTGGGCGACTCCTGCTATGGCGACACCTACTGCGGCGGCGGCGAGCAATTGCGCGAGCTGTTCGCCGAACTGGGCCTCGACGAAGTGCAGCCGATGCTGCGTCTGGACGCCAGTGAAACCGTCACCCCCGAAACCGACGCCGAGCCCTGGCTGGCCGAGTTCATCGCCAGGTTGCGCGGCTGATCACAGCGGTTGCGGGCGCTCGCGCAGCAGCGCCAGCCAGGCCTGCGCCGCCCGTGACAGGTAGGCGCCCTGGCGCCAGATGAAGGCGATGTCCCAGCGCAGGTCGCTGGGCTCGCTCAAGGTCACACGCACCACCCCCGGCCGTTCCAGGCCCCGCGCCACCACCCGTGGCAGCAACACCACGCCCTGGCCTGCCGCCACCAGTGCCGCCAGAAAATCCGCCTGGCCGCTGCGTCCGCCTTCCTTCGGGGGTAAAGCCATAGGCCTGGCAGGCCGCCAGCAGGCGATCATTGAGCACGAAGCTGCGCTGGTACAGCAGAAACGGCGTGTCGGCCAGTTGCCCCAGGTTGATGCTGCCGGCAGTGGCCAGTGGGTGGGCTACCGGCAGCAGTGCATCCAGCGGTTCGTTGCAGAAGGGCTGGCACTCGAAGCCCGGCGTGGTGGGCGTGAGGCTGCCGCCCAGCTCCAGCTCGCCGCTGCGCACGGCGTGCTCCACGTTCAGGCTGCCGCCTTCGAGCAGTTGCACGGTGATGTTCGGGTAGCGCCGCCGGTACTCGGCGAACAACCCGGCAAACAGCGCGTCGCTGCCCAGCAGCGGCAGCCCCAGGCGCAACTCGCCCCGCGCCAGCTGGCCAAGGTCGTCGAGTTCGTTGTGCAGTTCCTGGCGCAGCCGCAGCATGGCCTCGCCGCGGGCCAGCACGATCTTGCCGGCGTCGGTCAGGTGCAACTGCGAGCCGTGGCGATCGAGCAGGGCCATGCCCAGGTCGTGCTCCAGCTGCGCCACCTGCTTGCTTACGGCCGACTGGCTGATATGCAGGGTCTGCGCGGCCTGGGTGAAGCCGCCGCGATGAACCACTTCGACAAAACTGCGTAGTTGCTTGAATTCCATTGCCTGAATTCCATTATGGAATGGAGGCCAGTCTAACAATTCGCTTTTTGCATGGGCAGCGGGATTTTAAACTGCAGGCCTCAGAGGACCCCTTCGATGACTGCCGTTTCATTCAAGAAATTTTCGCGCTTGCTCGCTGAACTGGGCGTGCTGCTGGTGCTGTACCTGCTCGGTTGCCAGCTGTCGGCCTGGCTGCACTGGCCGATCCCGGGCGGTGTGGTGGGCATGGCGCTGTTGCTGCTGGTGTTCGCCACCGGGCGGGTCAAGCCGGCCACCCTGCAGACCGGCGCCACCCTGCTGATGGCAGAGATGCTGCTGTTCTTCATTCCGGCGCTGATGAGCCTGCTCGACTACGGCCCGCTGCTGCGCAGCGAAGGCTGGCGCATTCTGCTGGTGATCGGTGCAAGCACGCTGCTGGTGATGCTCGCCACTGCCTTCACGGTGGAGTGGGCGTGCCGCTGGAGGCTGCGCCATGACGCTTGAGCCGATGTCGCTGTTCTGGCTGGCGCTGACTCTGCTGGCCTACCTGGGCAGCCGCTGGCTGTACCGACGTACCGGGCGCTACCTGCTGTCGCCGCTGATCCTGGTCCCGGTGGTGCTGCTGGCGGTGGCGGTGCCATTGCACACCGGTTACGCCGAGTATGCGCGCAACACCCACTGGCTGATGTCGGTGCTGGGCCCGGTCACCGTGGCCTTTGCGGTGCCTATCTGGCAGCAGCGGGCGCTGCTGGCACGCCACTGGCCGGCCCTGTCGCTGGGCATGCTGGTGGGCAGCGCGGCGTCCATTGGCAGTTCGTGGGCCCTGGCCCATGCGTTGTCGCTGGACAATCAGGTGAGCCTGTCGCTGCTGCCACGCTCGATCACCACACCCTTTGCCATGCCGCTGGCCCACGACCTGGGCGGTGTGCCGGAACTCACCGCGGTGTTCGTGATGTTCACCGGGGTGCTCGGTGCCCTGATGGGCGGGGTACTGCTCAAGTACCTGCCCTTGCGCACGCCGCTGGCACGCGGGGCGCTGTTCGGGGTGGGGGCGCATGGTGCCGGGGTCAGCCGAGCGCATGAGGTGGGCGGCGAAGAGGGCTCTGTGGCGGGGCTGGTAATGGTGCTGACGGGCATTTTCAACCTATTCATGGCGCCACTGTTACGTCACCTGCTGTAACTATTTACTGCCCTGACCCGGTGGGCCAATAAGCTGGCTGGCAATGCAACACCCGCTATCGAGTCGCGCCTCTAGACTGACCGGCAGCAGAGCACACCCATGTGCCGAGGTGATTGCAATGACCGCCGCCAACCCTTTGCCCGACAACGCGCTGCCCCCAGGAAGTTGCAGCCCCGAACCAGGACCTGCGTGATGCCCCTCGCCGAGATTCCCTTGAGTGTCTGGCGTACCCGTGGTCGCAGTTTCACGTTTCGCCAGCAATCGATTCGCTACTGGAGCGCAGGGCAGGGCGAGCCCCTGCTTCTGCTGCACGGCTTCCCCACCGCCAGCTGGGACTGGCACTACCTGTGGCAACCCCTGGCCCAGCGCTTTCGCGTGATCGCCTGCGACATGCTCGGCTTCGGTGACTCGTCCAAGCCGTTGCACCACACCTACAGCCTGCTGGAACAGGCAGACGTACAGCAGGCCCTGCTCGAACACCTGCAGGTTCAGGAGCCGGTGCACCTGCTGGCCCATGACTATGGCGCCACGGTGGCCCAGGAACTGCTGGCCCGTCACCACGAGGGGGCGGCCCAGGTGGCCAGTTGCGCGTTTCTCAACGCCGGCCTGTTCCCGGAGTGCCACCGTGCGTTGCTGGTGCACAAGCTCCTGCTCAGCCGGCTTGGCTGGCTGGTGGCGCGCTCGTTCGGGCGCGACGACCTGGTCAAGAATGTCACCCACCTCTATGGCCGCAGCACACGCCCCAGTGAAAGCGTGCTGGATGACTGCTGGAGCCTGATCGCCTCCAACCGTGGCAATCGCATCCTGCACAAGCTGGCAGCCTATGTACCCGAGCGCGTCACCTGGCGCGAGCGCTGGGTGGCGGCCTTGCAGCAGTCAGGCGTACCGCTGCGCCTTATCAATGGAGCCGCCGACCCGGTATCGGGCGCGCATGTGGTGGCGCGTTACTGCGAACTGGTGCCCCAACCCGACACCGTGACCCTGCAGGGCATCGGCCATTATCCGCACACCGAGGCACCGGTACAGGTGCTGCGCCACTACCTGGCATTTCGGCAGCAACCCCTGCCAAGCCTGGCGCACAAGGTCGCCTGGTCCTGATCATCCCGCTGCCTTATTGCCTGCCATTCAGCGTCCGCCCGGTTGATTGTCCGGGGCCGGGCGCTGGCTGACACTGGCTGCCATATTCCTTGCAGTTAACGGAGTGCCGAGATGACCGAGTCGATTCGCCTGGATGAAAAAGTAGTGATTGTGACCGGCGCTGGCGGGGGCCTCGGGCGTGCCCATGCGCTGCTGTTCGCCCGTCATGGTGCCCACGTGGTGGTCAACGACCTGGGAGGCTCCACCCATGGTGAAGGCGCCAGCGCATCGGCGGCCGACCGTGTGGTGGCCGAGATTCGCGAAGCGGGCGGCACGGCGGTGGCCAGCCATGACTCGGTCACCGATGGCGAGCGTATCGTCCAGCAGGCGCTGGACACCTTCGGTCGCGTGGATGTGCTGGTCAACAACGCCGGCATCCTGCGGGACAAGACCTTTCACAAGATGGAGGACAGCGACTGGGACCAGGTGTACCGCGTGCATGTGGAGGGTGCCTACAAGCTCACCCGCGCCGCCTGGCCGCACCTGCGCGAGCAGAACGCGGGGCGGGTGATCTTCACCTCGTCCACCTCGGGCATCTATGGCAATTTCGGCCAGGCCAACTACGGCATGGCCAAGCTGGGCCTGTACGGGCTGACCCGCACCCTGGCGCTCGAGGGGCGCAAGCACGGCATCCTGGTCAATGCCATCGCCCCCACCGGTGGCACGCGCATGACCGAGGGGCTGATTCCGCCGCAGGTGTTCGAACAGCTCAAGCCCGAGCTGATCAGCCCGCTGGTGGTGTACCTGGGCAGTGATCGCTGCCAGGACACCGGCGGGCTCTACGAGGTCGGTGGCGGCTGGGTGGGCAAGGTGCGCTGGGAACGCAGCCTGGGGGTGGGCTTCGACCCGCGCCAGGGCATGAGCGTGGAAGACATCGCCGCAAGTTGGGATGCCATCGGCGATTTCGAGGGCGCAGTGCACCCGCGGGACAGCCTCGAGGCGTTGCAGCAGATGATGGCCAATCTGCACAGGCACGCAGGCTGAACCGGCCCGCACAAATAAAAAAGGCCGCTGCAAAAGCAGCGGCCAAGCAAGACGTAGATCAAGGAGCTTCAAAATCAACGTCGGTGAACCTGAAGGGGGAGGGTTCAACGTGTCAGGTGGTTACTCTAGGGGGAGAGGATTAACCTGACATTAACCGCCAAACCATCGGCCCAGCGCCTGGCGAAACCGCGTTTCGCTGCAAGCACGGCCAGCATAGCCAGCCCCCCTACCGAAAAAAATAGACGTTTCGGACATTCACTGTTGCAAAGTGGGTAACAGTGCACCAAAACAGGTCACTGTGGTTCATAGCCCATGCGCCAGCTGATTGCCTGAGCCGCCGCCTGCAGCTGCTGCGCCGCCGGGCCCTGTTCATCGGCATGGAAAATCGAGGTAGGGCCCACCACGGTCAGCACGGCAGCGATGTTGCCCATGGCGTTGAACACCGGTGCCGACAGCGCATCCACCCCCGGCATCAGCAGGCCATGCACATGGTGCAGGCCGCGTGCGCGGATCTGCGCAAACAGCGCTTCGTAGTCTGCGGCGTCCTGGCCCAGGGCAAGCAGTTCCTGGTCGCGCAACTCGATGGTCTCGCGCTGGGGCAGGTAGGCCCCGAACACCAGCCCGGTGGACGAACTGAGCAACGGCAGCACCGAACCGATCTGCGTCACCACCGTCACGGCGCGCACCGCAGGTTCGATGTTCACCACCGTTGCGCCCTGGTTGCCCCACACCGCGATAAAGCAGCTTTCATTGAGCGCGTCACGCAGCTGTGACAACGGCATGGCCGCCACTTTGAGCACGTCCATCCCGCCCAGCGCGGCCAGGCCCACGCGCAGGGCTTCACGGCCCAGCCCGTAGTGGTTGGTGGCCGGGTTCTGCTCGGCAAAGCCGCTGGCGATCAGGGCCTGCAGGTAGCGATGCACCTTGCTCGCGGGCATCTGCACATGCTCGGCCAGGCGCGACAGCGAGGTGGCCGGCGAGAGCTGGGCCAGCGCCTTGAGAATGTCGGTACCGACCTCCGCCGAGCGGACCTTCTGTTTGCCGTTGCTGTCGGCGGTGCTGGTTTTGCTCATGGGAAAGGGGTCCGTGTTGACAGGTGGGCGTCTTTATAGCTTGACGGGTTACAGGTATCAAATTACGTTATGCGTAATCAGTTTACGATAATAATAACGCTACCTGACTGGAGGCTCGATGAACGTCGATTCCACTCCCGCCCTCGCTTACCAGAGCGGCTTCGGCAACGAATTTGCCAGCGAGGCATTGCCCGGCGCCCTGCCGGTTGGCCAGAACTCCCCGCAAAAAGCCCCGTATGGCCTGTATGCCGAGCTGTTTTCCGGCACCGCATTCACCATGGCGCGCAGCGAGCAGCGGCGTACCTGGCTGTACCGTATCCGGCCATCGGCACTGCACCCGGCATTCGAACGCCTCGAGCGCCAGTTGAGCGGCGGCCCGCTGGGCCCGGTAACTCCCAACCGGCTGCGCTGGAGCCCGCTGGACATCCCGGCCGAGCCCACCGACTTCATCGACGGCTGGGTGGCCATGGCGGCCAACTCGGCGGCGCAAAAGCCGGCCGGCATCAGCATCTACAACTACCGCGCCAACCGTTCCATGGAGCGGGTGTTCTTCAACGCCGATGGCGAACTGCTGCTGGTACCCGAGCAGGGTCGCCTGCGCCTCGTCACCGAGCTGGGCGTGCTGGACGTGGAGCCGCTGGAAATCGCCGTGCTGCCCCGTGGCCTGAAGTTTCGCGTCGAGCTGCTCGACAGTCAGGCGCGTGGCTACATTGCCGAGAACCACGGCGCGCCGCTGCGCATTCCGGACCTGGGCCCGCTGGGCAGCAACGGCCTGGCCAACCCGCGCGACTTCCTCGCGCCGGTGGCCCACTACGAAGAGCAGCAGGGCCCGGTGCCGCTGGTACAGAAGTTCCTCGGCGAGCTGTGGGGCTGCGAACTGCAGCACTCGCCGCTGGACGTGGTGGCCTGGCACGGCAACAACGTGCCGTACAAATACGACCTGCGCCGTTTCAACACCATCGGCACGGTCAGCTTCGACCATCCCGACCCGTCGATCTTCACCGTGCTCACTTCGCCCACCAGCGTACCGGGCATGGCCAACATCGATTTCGTGATTTTCCCGCCGCGCTGGATGGTGGCCGAGAACACCTTCCGTCCACCGTGGTTCCACCGCAACCTGATGAACGAGTTCATGGGGTTGATCAAGGGCGAGTACGACGCCAAGGCCGAAGGCTTCCTGCCCGGCGGCGCCTCGCTGCACAGCTGCATGAGCGCCCACGGCCCGGATGCCGAAACCTGCGCCAGGGCGATTGCCGCCGACCTTGCACCGAGCAAGATCGACAACACCATGGCGTTCATGTTCGAGACCAGCCAGGTGCTGCGCCCGACCCGCCATGCGCTTGAATGCCCGCAACTGCAGGCCGACTACGACACGTGCTGGGCCACCTTGCCGAGCACCTTCACCCCGAATCGGAGATAACCATGAACCAGTCCGCCATTGCCCGCAGTTGGGTCGAGCACGCCAACGGGCATAGCGATTTCCCGCTGCAGAACCTGCCGCTGGGTATCTTCAGCCGTGGCAGCGACGAGCGTCGCTGCGGTGTGGCCATCGGTGACGCGATTCTGGACCTCGACGCGGGCCTGGCCGCCGGGCTGTTCGACGGCCAGGCCCGCAATGCGGTGCAGGCCACCCGCGGTGGTGCGCTGAACGCCTATTTCGCCCTGGGCCGTGAGGCCCGCGTGGCCCTGCGCGAGCGCCTGCTCGAACTGCTGGGTGCCGACAGCCCGCACCAGGCTGCGCTGAAGCCGGCCCTGTACCCGGCCGCCGAGTGCCAGTTGCACCTGCCGGCGCGCATCGGCGACTACACCGACTTCTACGTAGGCATCGAGCACGCCAAGAACGTCGGCAAGCTGTTTCGCCCCGACAACCCGCTGCTGCCCAACTACAAGTACGTGCCGATCGGCTACCACGGCCGAGCCTCGACCATTCGCCCGTCGGGTACCGATGTCCGTCGGCCCAACGGCCAGACCCTGCCCGCCGGGCAAACCGAGCCGAGCTTCGGCCCGTGCGCGCGGCTGGACTACGAACTGGAGCTGGGCATCTGGATCGGCCAGGGCAATGCCATGGGCGATGCCATCCCGGTAGCGCAGGCAGGCGAACACGTTGCCGGCTACTGCCTGCTCAACGACTGGTCGGCCCGCGACATCCAGGCCTGGGAATACCAGCCGCTGGGCCCGTTCCTGTCCAAGAGCTTCATCTCCACCGTGTCGCCCTGGGTGGTCACCGCCGAAGCGCTGGAGCCGTTCCGCTGCGCCCAGCCGGCACGCCCCGAAGGCGATCCGCAGCCGCTGGCGTACCTGCTCGACCCGCGTGACCAGGCGGGTGGCGCGTTCGACATCGAGCTGGAAGTGCTGCTGCTGACCGAGCGCATGCGCGAGCAGAACCTGCCGGCGCATCGCCTGACCCTGAGCAACACCCTGAGCATGTACTGGACCGTGGCGCAGATGGTTGCGCACCACAGTGTCAACGGCTGCCAGTTGCAGCCAGGCGACCTGTTCGGTTCGGGCACCCTGTCGGGCGCCAAGCCTGGCCAGTTCGGCAGCCTGCTGGAGATTACCGAGGGCGGCAAGGTGCCGATCGAACTGGCCAGTGGCGAGGTGCGCAGGTTCCTCGAAGACGGCGACGAGATCATCCTGCGCGCGCGCTGCAAGCGTGATGGCGTGGCGTCGATCGGTTTTGGCGAGTGCCGCGGCAAGATCCTGCCGGCACATTGAGAGGGTACGAGCATGGAACTGTATACCTACTACCGTTCTACCTCGTCGTACCGCGTGCGCATTGCGCTGGCGCTCAAGCAGCTGGATTACCAGTCGCTGCCGGTCAATCTGCTCAAGGGCGCGCAGCGCGAGGCCGAGTTCCTGGGGCTGAACCCCCAGGGGCGCATCCCGGCGCTGCGTATCGACTCGGGCGAGCTGCTGGTGCAGTCGCCGGCCATCATCGAGTACTTGGAGGAGGTTTATCCACAGCCTGCGCTGTTGCCGCAGTCGCCGGTGGCGCGGGCGCAGGCGCGCGCCGTGGCGGCGTTGATCGGTTGCGACATCCACCCGCTGCACAATGTCAGCGTGCTCAACCAGCTGCGTGAGCTGGGGCATGACGACACCCAGGTGAACGCCTGGATCGGCCACTGGATCACCCAGGGGCTGGCGGCGGTGGAGCAGATGATCGGCGAGGCGGGGTTCTGTTTCGGCGATGAGCCGGGGCTGGCGGATGTGTACCTGATCCCGCAGGTGTATGCGGCCGAGCGGTTCAATGTGGACCTGTCGGGCTGGCCACGGATTCGCCGGGTGGTGGCGCTGGCCGGTGAGCATGATGCGTTCGTGCAGGCGCATCCTTCGCGTCAGCCGGATACCCCCTGATGGCCCATTCGCCGGCCAGGCCGGCTCCTGCAGGCGCTGCGCGGCCCGTGTAGGAGCCGGCCTGGCCGGCGAAGCTTTCAGTGCACCGAAGGCGTCGGCGGCGGCAGGTGGCTCAGCCGCTCGGTCAGGCGCAACCGCTGGATCGGGTCATCCGTCAGCATCAGCGCATGCTCCAGGTCAAACCGCTCTGCCTGCGGGCAATCCAGCCGCTGATACAGTGTCGCCCGCGCCAGGTAGTCGCTGGCGCTGGCCGAGCCCAGCAACAACACCCGCTCGGCATCCTTCAGCGCCGCAAGGTCATCATCATTGCTCGCATGCAACTGACGCAGGTTGCGCGACAGTCGTTGCAGCATCTGCTGTGCGCTGGCCGTCACCAGATGCTCGGCGCTCAACGGCAACTGCGGGCCGAACTGGCGGCTGAGCAACTCGCGACAATCGGCCGGGTACAACCGGCGCCCGCCGCAGGGGTCCAGCAGGTGATCGGCCCCCGGCACGCGCAACAGGAAATGCCCCGGAAAATTCACCCCCTCCAGTGGTATCGACAGCCCGCGGGCCAGCTCCAGCGTGAGGATCGCCAGTGCCAGTGGTTGTCCGCGACGACGTTGCAGCACCTTGTTCAGCAGCGCCGCCTGCGGGCGCAATGGGTGATATTCGTCCTGCTGGAAGCCCGCCGCGCTGAGCGCCCGCAGCAACGGCTGCGCCAGTTCGCTCACCGGCAGCATGGGCAGGCTCTGGCTGACCTGCTGCTGCACGAGCTGCAATTCGCCCAGCACCTGGGCCGGCTGCACGCTGGCATCGTGTTCGGCAGCGATCCACAGCGCCGCCTCGAACAGGGCGGCGGGGTTGCGTTCCAGGCAGGCCAGGCAGGCTTGGCGTGGGGTCATGGCAGTCTCCGCTCAAGCTTCTGTTGTAGCGCCGGCAGGGGCGTTCGTCCAGTGCCGCAACGTGTGCCTTCGCGCCGCCTATACTGGTGGGAGCACTGACTCACGAGGGCTGGGCAATGTTCGCTCTCATGCAAAGCACGCGCACCCACTCACTGCACCTGTGCGTCGACCCGGCCACGGGCCTCAAGGCGGTGATCGCCATTCACAACCAGCGGCTGGGCCCGGCCATGGGCGGTTGTCGCTATCTGCCTTACCCGGACGACGAAACCGCAATGACCGATGCCATTCGCCTGGCCCAGGGCATGAGCTACAAGGCTGCCCTGGCGGGCCTGCCGCTGGGCGGTGGCAAGGCGGTGATCATCCGCAACCCCCATGTGGAAAACCGCGCTGCGCTGTTCGAGGCCTTCGGGCGCTTCGTCGACAGCCTGGAGGGGCGCTACATCACCGCGACCGATAGCGGCACCTCGACCCTGGACATGGACTGCATCGCCCAGAGCACCCGGCACGTCACCAGTACCACCACCGCCGGCGACCCTTCGCCGCATTCGGCCATGGGCGTGTTCGCCGGCATCCGCGCCACGGCGATGGCGCGCCTGGGCACCGACAACCTGGAAGGGTTGCGCGTGGCTGTGCAGGGGTTGGGGAATGTCGGGTTTGCCCTGGCCGAGCAGTTGCATGCGGCGGGGGCGGTACTGCTGGTCAGCGACCATGACCCGGGGCGGGTGCAACTGGCCATGGAGCAGTTGAATGCGCTGCCGGTGGCCAGCGAAGCGCTGGTCAGCACGCCTTGCGACATCTTCGCGCCGTGCGGGCTGGGCCCGGTGCTCAACAGCCAGAGCGTCATGCAGCTGCGCTGTGCCGCGGTGGCCGGCTCGGCTAACAACCAGCTGACCCACCTTCAGGTCGCCGACCAGCTCGAAACCCGCGGCATTCTGTATGCCCCGGACTACATCATCAATTCCGGCGGGCTGATCTACGTGGCGCTGACCCACCAGGGCCAGGACCTTGGCACCATCACCGCGCACCTGGCGCGCATCCCCACGCGGCTGACCGAGGTCTTCGCCCACGCCCAGGCCGAGAAGAGTTCGCCGGCCCGCGTGGCCCAGCAACTGGCCGAGAAGCTGGTGTACAACGCCTGATGCCTACTCGGCGGGCTGCTCGGCAAGCAGCTCGGACAACGCGTCGGGCTGGCTCTTGAAGGCCTTGGCGAACACATCGCGGTTCTTCGCCATGTAGATACCCGCTTCCTCGACCTGCTGTTCGCTCAGCGACGGCACGGCCTTCTGCAGCACCTCGGCGAGCAGTTCGGCCAGCTCGAGCATCTTGTCGTGACGGTCTGCTTCAGCTTTATCCATGAACAAGCGCTCCAGATCGCGGCTGCTGCGGTATACCACTTCGACGGCCATTCATCACCTCACATGCCTTTCGATAATTGATGTGTACGAGTACTGTGTTTTTATACAGGTAAAAGCATAAGGCAAACCACCACGTTTGGGTAGTGGCATTTTTATAGCTCAATTTGCTCGCAATGGTGGGGTGGCGGGTGTCTTGCGGCAATCGGTCGCCTTCTCAAGCTGTGCCGCTGGCCTTTTTACTGCATGCAGGCAAAGCGTCACCTGGGTGGCGCATCCTCCCTTCGTCGTTTCCAAGGAATTCGCATCGTGAACATCAAATGGGCTGAAAAAGTGCGCAAGGGCCTGCATGGCTCGGCGGATTCGCTGGGCAACCTGTGCGTGGAGGCCTTTCATTACCTGGCACTGTTCGGCATCGGTGCCATCACCGCCTATGCGGCGGTGTCGGCATTCATCGAGATGATCGGCAAGGGTGGGGTGAGCGTCGATGACATCCTGCTGCTGTTCATCTACCTGGAGCTGGGGGCGATGGTGGGGATCTACTTCAAGACCAACCACATGCCCATCCGCTTCCTGCTGTACGTGGCGATCACCGCGCTTACGCGCCTGCTGATCGGCGATGTGTCGCACCACAAGGCCCCCGACGTGGGCCTGCTGTATGTGTGCGGCGGGATCCTGCTGCTGTCGTTCTCGATCCTGGTGGTGCGCTACGCCTCGTCGCGCTACCCCTCCACCAAGGCCATCGACGCCAGCGGCAAGGAAATCGAAGAGGCCAAGTAGCCTTGGCTCACGCCCCCGCGCAGCGCTCGCTGGCGGCGCGCAGGCTCGGGGTGCGTGCACCGTCGCGGGTCATGCTGGCCAGAATTTCCATGGCGCTGTGTCCCTGCTCGATGGCAATGCCAAAGCGCACGCTCTCGATCAGGCGCGCCAGGCGCTTGGGGTCATTGCGCTGGGCCGGGCTGATCAGGCGCTTGGCCACCACGCCCTGATCGTCGGACAGGGTCAGCATGATGCTGCCATCGAGCCGCTCGATACTCAGGTTGACCCGGTAGGTGTCGGCAAATGCAGCGTTGATCTGTTGGAAGGGGTTGACCATGGGGCTGTACCTGGCAAAGACATGTTCTGATTGACCGGGCCCTGGCCAGGTTGGTTCAGGTGGCGTTGCGGGGCAGGTGCCGAGTGGTCAATAAAAAAGGCGAGCCGTGGCTCGCCTTCTTTCATTGCCTTGGCTGTCAGGCCTGACGGGCCTGCAGGGCTTGCTCGTTCTCCAGGAATTCTTCCTGCAGCAGGGCATCGGCTGCCGGGGCGGTTGCGACCTTCTGGGTCACGCCACGTTTGCCGCGCAGTTTGCCGAACAGGTGCTCGAGGGAATGCTCGAGTTTGGTCGCGGCGCCTTCGATGGCCTGCTCCAGGCTATCGGCCTTGTGGCTGACGGAAATCGGTTGATGGCCTTTGGGGCGTGCCTCCATCTGGCAGCGCATGTCGTGGGGGCCTGGCTTGTCGCCGTTCTCATCGCGCAGGTGGACTTCGATGCGGGTGAGGTCTTCTTCGTAGCGTTCGAGCGTGCTTTCTACCGTAGTGCGTACCCACTCTTCGAGACGGGCACTGCTTTGGATATGGTTGTCGCTGTTGACTTGGATTTGCATAGTTCAATCCCTTATTCAGCTAGCTCGCAAGAGAACGATGCGGGCCATTGCGGCCTGTGGAAATCATCGCCTCTTGACTACAAGGTCAGGCAGTTGGCAGAACTTTTCAAGTGCTTGAAGAAGAAAAATATTTTGTGGCAATTAAACAGGTGAAAGGTTGTCTGGGGGTGTCCTGAGTCAATGCGCGGCCCTCCGGCAAGGTGCGCTCCTGTAGGAGCCGGCCTTGCCGGCGAAGCAGGCGCTACCGATCAGAAAGCGACCGATGTCTGCAGATAGACCGTCCGTGGCTCACCCACATACTTGCCCTTGTTGTTGTCGTCGAACGAGCGCGTGAAGTACTGGTGGTTGAAGATGTTCTTCACCCCCACCGCCACGTTCAGGTTCGACAGCTGCGGCCCGAAGTCATAGCCGGCGCGGCTGCTGAACAGCATGTAGCCCGGGATGCGCCCGGCCGCGCCGTCTGCGCTTTGGGCCGAGGTGTTGGCGTTGTCGGCGAACTGGCTGCTCTGGTAGGTGCTGTCCAGGTTCAGCTTCCACGGCCCATCGGTGTAACCCAGCCCCAGCGTACCCTTGTGCCTGGAGGAGAACGGCACACGATTGCCCTTGTTCGGCCCATCTTCGCGGATGGTCGCGTCAACGAAGGCATAGCTGGCGTACACATCGAACCCGGCCAGCGCCGGCGTGAGGCCGTCCAGCGCGTACTTCACGCTCGTTTCCAGGCCCTGGTGGCGGGTTTCACCACGGGCGATCACGTCGTCGGTGGTCTGGTTGCTTTCGTACTGGTTGTCGAAATTGATCAGGAACAGCCCGGCCTCGGCCTGCAGGTTGCCGTTGTCGTAGCGCGTGCCCAGCTCCCAGGTGCGGGCCTTCTCGGGCTTCACTTCACCCTGGTTCACGCGGTTGGGCATCTGGCTGTACTGCACGCTGCCGAACGAACCCTCGGTGTTGGCGTAGAGGTTCCAGCTGTCGCTCAGGTGGTACATCACGTTCAGCGCCGGCAACGCGGTGTTGTAGTCGCCCTTGTATTCCAGGCCCTTGAGCTTGTTGCTCTGCTGCGACTTGATCATCTCGTAGCGGATACCCGGGGTGATGGTCCACTGGCCGATGTCGATGCGGTCATCCAGAAACAGCGCATGGGCATCGGTGCCGCCACGGGTGTCGCGGTCGTTGGGGCTGGAGGTGGTCGGCAACTGGCCAGCGCTGACGCTCTCCATGTAGCGCAGCTCGTGCCCGGCCTCGTTGATGTAGCGGTAGCCAAGGCCCACCTCGTGGTGGCTGTCGCCCAGCGCAAAGCCCTGGGTGAAACGGGTTTCGATGCCGCGCACCCAGTACTCGCGCGGCGACAGCGAGATCGACCTGTTCTGCACCAGGTAGCCACTGCGCAGGGTCTTGGTGAAGAAGCTGTTGACGCTGAACTGGCGCTCACCTTCCTTGTAGTCGTAACCGGCGTTGAACATCGTGCGCCGGCCCCAGAACTTGTCCTGCAGGCGGGTCGACTGGTACGGGTCGGCGTCGTAGTCGGCCACGTTGAGGCCGCCGGGCATCTGCGCCTCGCCCTCGTAGTACTGCGCCATTGCATGCAGGCTGTTGGCCTCGTCCAGTTGCAGCTTGCCCTTGAGGATCAGGTCGTCGATCTGCGTGTCGCTGTGCTCGCGCCAGTCGCCACCGCGGGTGCCCGAATACAGGATCGCGCCGCCCAGGCCGTTGTCGGCGGTGCCGCCGGCCAGCAGGTTGGCGCTGCTCTTGAAACCGTCGTGGCTGGAGGAGGGGCTGGTCTGGGTCTGCAGGCCGGCCTTCAGCGTGGGTTCGTCGGGGATCGCGCGGGTCACGAAGTTGACGATGCCGCCCACGTTCTGCGGCCCGTAGCGCACGGCGCCGCCGCCGCGTACCACGTCCACCGCGTCCATGTTGCCCAGGCTGATCGGCGCGAACGACAGCTGTGGCTGGCCATAGGGCGCAAACGGCACCGGAATGCCGTCCATCAGCACCGTTGAGCGCGAGGCCAGGCGCGGGTTGAGCCCGCGAATGCCGAAGTTCAGCGCCATGTCGTGGCTGCCGGTGCCGTTGTTTTCCGGCGCATTCACCCCGGGTATGCGGTTGAGCACTTCCCGTGCGCTGCTGGCGCCGGTGCGTTCGAACTCTTCACGGCGGATCACGTCCCGTGCGCCGGGGTGTTCGAACACGTTGTCCTGGGTGGCTTCACCCAGCCAGTCGCCGACCACGCTGGAGCTGCCCAGCTCCAGCGGCGCGCCGGCGGCCGGGGCCAGCGGTTGCAGGCTGTAGGCGTTGTCGCCTTCGGCGCGGGCCTGCAGGCCGGTGCCTTCAAGCAGCGCGGCCAGGCCCTGTGCAGTGGAATACTCGCCTTCCAGGCCACGGCTTTTCACGCCCTGGGTCACCTGCGAGCCGAACGAGATCAGCACGCCGCTTTCACGCCCGAACTGGTTCAGGGCGTCTTCCAGCGACATCGGGGCGATGTGGTAGGTGCGTGCCTGGGCGGCGTGCAGGGGCGCAACGGCGCCGAAGGTGAGGCTGGCGCCCAGCAGCAGGGCATGGGCGAGGGGGCTTAGGCGAAGCGGCATGCAAAGGGTCCTTGAGAAGGTCGGGGCAAAGGGTTCTGCCTTCTCTGTCACGCGAGATGAAAAAACGGCTCAAGGTTCTGAAAATAATCTCAGGCGCGGGCTTCTACCGTGACCCAGTAGCGGGTGAAGCGCCGCACGCGCACCGGCAGCGACACCTCCAGCAGGTCCAGGATGCGTTCGCTGTCGGCCAGCGGGTAGCTGCCCGACAGCAGCAGGTCGGCCACCGCCGGATCGCACGTGAGCTGGCCGCGACGGTAGCGGGCCAGATCGTCGATGAAGTCCCCCAGGCGCGTATGCGCAGCCACCAGCATGCCGTCGACCCAGGCGCCGGTGTTGGCATCCACCGCATGGGTGGCGCCCCAGCGTGGCCCGTCGAAACGCGCCTGCTGCCCGGCTTCAAGCGCATGCCCGGCAAGCATCGCCCGGCCCTGCAGCACCGCCACCTGGCTGTGGTCGGCCCACTGTCGCACGTTGAAGCGCCCGCTCGACAACTGCAGCAGGCCGTTGCCGGTCACCACGCGCAGGGGGCGGGGGTCGTCGGCCACATTGAGCAGCAGTTCGCCTTCGAGCAGGTGGATCAGCCGCTGTTCGCGGTCCAGGCGCACGTCGGCGGCGCTGGCGGTGTTCAGGTGCAGGTGCGTGCCGTCGTCCAGGCGCATCTGGCGGCGCTGGCCCAGCGGGCTGCGGTAGTCGGCCAGCAGGGGCGGCAGCGGGTTGTGCTGCTGCAGGGCCAGCCCGCAGGCGCCGCCCACCCCGAGCAGCAACAGCGCCTTGAGCGCGCGCCGCCGGCTGGCCGAGCGTGGCGCCTGCAGGGCGGCGTGCGCCAGTGGCGAAGACAGCCCGCGCAGGCGCTGATTGACCCGCTGTATGTGTTCCCAGGCGCGGCGGTGTTCTTCGCTGGCCTGCAGCCAGCGCTCCATGGCCAGTTGCTGGCGGCTGTCGAGGGCACCGCCCTGCAGTTCGATCAGCCAGTGCACCGCCTGTTCTGCCACCTTTGGCGAGAATTCCTGGGCGTTCACAGGGCGAAGTAGCAGCGCATGGCCGCCTTGTTCAGATGGCGCTTCACGGTGGCCAGCGAAATGCCCAGCTGCCGGGCGATGTCGGCGTAGCCCAGGCCGTCGACCTGAGCCATCAGGAAGGCGCGCTTGACCACCACGGGCAGGCCGTCGAGCAGCCGGTCGAGTTCGATCAGGGTTTCCAGAATGATCGCGCGATGTTCTTCGCAAGGCGCCACCGCTTCGGGTAGCTGGGCCAGTGCCTGGTAGTAGGCGCGTTCCAGGTCCTGGCGGCGGTAGTGGTTGAACAGCACGCGCTTGGCCACCGTGGTGAGGAAGGCGCGAGGTTCGTTGAGCGTTGGTGTTTCGCGCGCCTGCAGCAGGCGCATGAAGGTGTCCTGGGCCAGGTCGGCGGCGCTGTGCGGGCAGCCCAGGCGCTGTCGCAGCCAGCCGGTGAGCCAGTTGTGATGGGCGCTGTAGAGGCCTTCGAGCGAAGCAGGGGCGGGCTGGGCACTGGGCACCGTGACAACTCCGGCGCCGGGGGATGCGCAAAAGAATAAGAATTGTTCGCATTGTAGGATTTGACGCCACAGGCTTCAAGCCACCCGCTGCAAGCGGCCATACCACCGATCTGCTTCTTCAGGGCCGTTTGAAGCGGTGTCTTTGCATCTGCGAATATTAATCATTAATATTACGCCCCTCCTCACACTGGACCCGCTGTCATGAAAAGCAAAGCCGCCGGGCTGCCCTTCAGTTATCGCCTGGCCGTGACCTCGCGCAGCCTCGCGGCGCTGCTCGGCGGTTACCTGCTGGCGGCCATGGCCAGCGTGTGCATCACCCTGTTGCTGCCCATGCCCAAGGCCGACGCGGTCGTCACCGGCATGATGCTGTCGTTTCTGTTCTACCTGGTGGCGATCCTCTGGTGCTTCGCCTGTCGCAGCGCCTGGCATGCCTGGCTCGGGGTGCTGCTGCCCGGCGCCGCGCTGGCCGCCATCAACGGCCTGGCCTACTGGATGCAAACCCCATGAAAGAAGGCTTTCGCCAGGCCATGGCCTGGCTGCACACCTGGGCCGGGCTGATCTTCGGCTGGCTGCTGTTCGCGATCTTCCTCACCGGCACGCTGTCGTACTTCAAGAGCGAAATCAGCCACTGGACCCAGCCGGAGATCCCGTACCGCACCCTCGACACCACCGCCAGCCTGAGCCTGGCGCAGCGCTACCTGCAAACCAACGCCGCCGATGCCGGCAGCTGGTTCATCCAGTTGCCCGAAGCACGCGACCCGACCCTGCGCGTGGGCTGGCGTGCACCCGGCGCCGGCCGGCGCGATTTCAACGAAAAGATCCTCGACCCCGCCACCGGCAATCAACTGCACCCGCGCGACAGCAGCGGCGGCGAGTTCTTCTACCGCTTCCACTTCCAGTTGCAGATGCCCTACCCGTGGGGCCGCTGGCTGTCGACCTTCTGCGCGCTGATGATGCTGGTGGGGCTGGTCACCGGCATCATCACCCACAAGAAGATCTTCAAGGAGTTCTTCACCTTCCGCCCCGGCAAGGGCCAGCGTTCCTGGCTCGACGGCCACAACGCGATCGGCGTGCTGGTGCTGCCGTTCCACCTGATGATCAGCTACAGCAGCCTGGTGATCTTCATGGCCATGGTGATGCCGGCCAGCATCAGCACGATGTATGGCGACAACCTCCAGGCCTATTACAACGAGCTGTTTTCGCGCGACGAGCCGGTCAAGCCGGCGGGCACCCCGGCACCGCTGGTGCCGTTGGCGCAGCTGTATGCCCAGGCGCGCCAGCAGGCGCCCGGCAGCGAGATCAGCTGGGTCGAGGTGCAGAACCCCGGCGACCTCAACGCACGGGTGCGCCTGGTGCGTGCCAGCAACGAGGGCATCGCCCAGAACCGCGGCGCCGGCTGGCTGTTCGACGGCGTGCAGGGCACCCCGCTCAAGGCCCCGGGCGAGCAGAGCACACCGTTGGTGATTGCCGCCGGTATGTACGGCCTGCACATGGGCCACTTCGCCGGCCCGACGCTGCGCTGGCTGTACTTCGTGTTCGGCCTGGCCGGCACTGCCGTGATCGGCACGGGGCTGGTGATGTGGCTGGGCAAGCGCCAGCTCAAGCACGCCAAGAGCGGCACCCAGCCCTTCGAGCTGCGTCTGGTCGAGGTGCTCAACATCGCCAGCATGAGCGGGCTGATCCTCGCCGTGGCGGCGTTCTTCTGGGCCAACCGCCTGTTGCCGGTGGCCCTTGAAGGACGTGCCGATCTTGAGGTCGACAGCTTCTTTGCCGTCTGGGGCCTGGCCCTGCTGCACGCACTGTTGCGCTCCGGGCGCCGCGCCTGGGGCGAGCAACTGCTGCTGGGCGCGGTACTGTTCGCCGCCTTACCGGTGCTCAACGCCCTGACCACCGGCACCGGCCTGCTGCCTGCGATCGCCCAGGGCGACTGGATGATTGCCGGGTTCGACTTCACGGCGCTGGGCTGTGGCCTGCTGCTGGCCTGGATGGCGCGCAAGATGCTGCGCCCGCAGGTGTTGGCGCCCAAGCGCGCGGCACGCACGCCCAGGGCCGCACCGCTGATCGAAAGCGAGGTGCAGTGATGCTGGCCATCGCATTGTTCGGTTTTGCCGCAGTGGCGGCGTTGTGCCTGGCCATGGAGCGCCATTACACCGACCTGCTGGGGCACAAGCCCACGCCCCGCCGCCTGCGTGGCCTGCGCATGGGCGGCTGGTTGCTGATCGCCGTGGCACTGGGGCTGGCGGTGCGTCACAGCGGCTGGGCCATGGGCCTGGTGGAGCTGAGCGCGGTAGTGATGGGCGGCTTGTGCGCGTGGGTGTTCGTCCTTCCCTACGCCCCGCGCCTGCTGCTGGGCCTGGCCGCGGCCAGCCTGGTGCTGGCGCCGCTGGCACTGCTGGCGCCGTACTGAAACGATGAGCGAGCCGCTCGACAGCCACGACGACGCCCCGGGCCGCGCACGTTTCGTGCAGGTGTTCGTGGCCCAGCGTGCGCGCATGGAGCGCCTGGTCAGCCGCCGCGTGGGCTGTCGGGCCACCGCCGCCGACCTGGTGCAGGAACTGTTCCTGCGCTTCTGGCGTCGCCCGCAGGTCGAGGTCGAGGCGCTGGACACCTACCTGCTGCGCTGCGCCGGCAATATCGCCATCGACCACCTGCGCAGCCAAGGCGCCCGCGAGCGGGTCAACGACAGCCTGCTGGCGCCGCATCAAGACAACCATGCCAGCGAGCCCGAGGCCGCGCTGGAGGCCGACAGCGACCTGCGTCGGATCGAGGCTGCCCTGCGCGAGCTGCCCGAGCGCACCCGCCAGATCTTCCTGCTCAACCGTATCCATGGCCGCACCTATGCCGACATTGCGCGGGCCATGGGCCTGTCCCAAAGCGCCGTGGAAAAACATATGATGCGTGCCCTCGAGGCCTGCAAGGCGAGTATCGCCGCCGAGCCTGCCGTGCCCCGCAAGCCAGGGAATGCCCCGCGATGAACGCTCCAGCCCCACCTACCGCCGAACAGCAGCAGGCCGCGCTCGCCTGGCTCGGCCAGATCAACCAGCAGCCCGCGCGTGCCGAGGGCGCCGCGTTCAAGCGCTGGTTGCTGGCCGACCCTGCGCACCCGCAGGCCTGGCGCCAGGCCCAGGCGCTGTGGCAGCAGACCGCCGCGCCTGCAGCACGCCTGGCCGCCGAAGACGCCCCGGCACTGGAGGCCTACCTGCGCGCGATGGACCGGCCTCGGCGCCGTTGGCCGGCCCGTGTGGCCGGGTTGGCACTGGCTGCCAGCGTGGTGCTGGGCGTGGCGATGGGGGCGGGCTGGCACCCGGCCAACTGGGTCGATGACCTGGGCGCCGATTACGTGGCCGCGGTGGGCGAGCTCAAGGCCGTGACCCTGGCCGACCAGTCGCACCTGCTGCTGGATGCCGACAGCGCCATCGACGTGGACTTCAGCGGTGGGCAGCGTCGCGTGCAGGTGCGGCGCGGCGCGGTGTTCTTCGAGGTGACGCATACCGGTGCGCCGTTCACCGTACAGGCCGATGGCGGCGAGGTGCGGGTGATGGGTACCCGGTTCGAGGTGCGTCGCCAGCCCCAGGGCACCACCGTTACCGTGCTGTCGGGCAAGGTCGGGGTCACGCCGGCGCCGGGGCAGGCGCAGCAGGTGCTCACGGCCGGCCAGCAGGTGGAGTACGCCCAGGGCCTGGCCGGTGCAGTGCAGGGCGTGGACAGCGAGAACCGCCTGGCCTGGCGCCAGGGCTGGCTCAACTACTACCAGGCGCCGCTGGCGCAGGTGGTCGACGACCTGGCGCGGCATTACCCCGGGCGCATCGTGCTGCTGGACGACGCCCTGGCGGCGCGCAAGGTCAGCGGCAGCTTCCCCGCCGCCGACCCGCTGGCGGCGCTGGACGCCCTGGGGGCGGTGGCCGGCTTCCAGCGCAAGACCCTGCTCGGGCGGGTCACGCTGCTGCGCTGAAAAATATTTTCACGGCCCGGTGAGGTAAGTACGTGCGGCAACCGTGTAGTGATTGAAAGTGCGATTCATTCGCATGAAACAGGTTCACTCACAGGTCGACGGCATGAAGTTCAGGGCAAAATCATCGTTGGTGCGTTGCGTTTCAATCGGGCTTGGGGCGGCAGCGTGGCTGCCGCTGGGGGCGGGCGTGAGCCAGGCGGTGGCGGCGCAGCAGGTCGAGCAGGTGTACCGCTTTGCCCAGCCCAGCAAACCCTTGCCCCAGGCGCTCAACGACTTCAGCCGGGTCACCGGGTTGAGCGTGGTCTACACCGTCGAGCTGCCCGGCCTTGCCGCGCCGGCCCTGACGGGCACGTTCAGTGCCGAGCAGGCCCTGCAGCGCCTGCTGGGCAACAGCGGCTTCACCTACCGCCGCGTGAATGCGCGCACCCTCACCGTCGAACCGCTGGCCCAGGCCGGTGCACTCAACCTCGAGCCCACCACGGTCTCGTCCCAGCAGGACAGCGTCGGCAGCTACCAGCCGCCGGCCACCAGCGCGATCATGCGCAGCCAGGTGCCGAACCTGGAGATCCCCCAGGCCATCAACGTGGTGCCGGCCCAGGTGCTCGCCGACCAGGCGCCGCGCAACCTCGACGATGCGCTGAGCAACGTCAGCGGCATCACCCAGGGCAACAACTTCGGCGCCACCGCCGACACCGTGATGAAGCGCGGCTTCGGCGACAACCGCGACGGCTCGATCATGCGTGACGGCATGCCGCTGGTGCAGGGGCGCAGCCTCAATGCCAGCACCGAGCGGGTCGAAGTGCTCAAGGGCCCGGCCTCGCTGCTGTACGGCATCCAGGACCCGGGCGGGGTGATCAACGTGGTCAGCAAGCGCCCGCAACTGCAGCGCTACAACGCCGTGAACCTGCGCGGCTCCAGCTATGGCAGCGGCAAGAACGGCAGCGGCGGCGGGCTCGACAGTACCGGCGCGCTGGGCGACAGCAACTTCGCCTACCGCCTGGTGCTCGACCACGAGGACGAAGACTACTGGCGCAACTTCGGCACCCACCGCGAGACGCTGGTGGCGCCGTCGCTGGCCTGGTTCGGCGAAGACACCCAGGTGCAACTGGCCTATGAGCACCGCGAGTTCCTGTACCCGTTCGACCGCGGCACGGCCATCGACCCGCGCACCAACCACCCGCTGAACATCCCCAGCACACGTCGGCTGGACGAGCCCTTCAACAACATGGAAGGGCGCTCGGACCTGTACCGCCTGGAGGTCGACCATCAGCTTGCCGATGACTGGAAACTCCACTTCGGCTACAGCTTCAACCGCGAAACCTACGATGCCAGCCAGGTGCGCGTCACTGCGGTTGACCCTGCCAAGGGCACCCTCACGCGCAACCTGGACGGCACCCGTGGCGCCCTGAGCAGCGACCGCTTCGCCACCGTCAGCCTGGACGGCAAGCTGCAACTGGCAGGCATGCAGCACGACGTGCTGGTGGGGGTGGATGACGAGTACCGCAAGGTGTTTCGTGCCGACCTGATTCGCGGCGCCCGCAACACCTTCGATTACCTGAACCCGGTGTACGGCCAGGTCCAGCCCGGCACCGCCGTGCGCGACAGCGACAGCGACCAGACCGACAAGCTGCGCAGCAACTCGTTGTTCTTCCAGGACTCGATCCACCTCGACGAGCACTGGATTCTGGTGGCCGGTGCGCGCTATCAGCAGTTCGACCAGTACGCCGGTCGCGGCCGGCCGTTCAAGGCCAACACCGACAACAGCGGCCAGGCCTGGGTGCCGCGTGCGGGGCTGGTGTACAAGGTCGACGACACGCTGTCGTTCTATGGCAGCTACACCGAGTCGTTCAAGCCCAACTCCAGCATCGCGCCGATGACCGGTGGCCTGGTGCTGGATTCCTCGATTGCCCCCGAAGAGGGCAAGTCGTGGGAGCTGGGCGCCAAGCTCGACCTGCCGGGGGCGATCACCGGCAGCGTGGCGTTGTTCGACATCACCAAGCAGAACGTGCTGGTGGCCAATTTCGACACGGCCACCGGCGATACCCTGTACAGCAGCGCCGGCGAAGTGAAGTCGCGCGGCCTGGAGATGGACCTCACCGGGCAGGTGAGCGAGCGCTGGAGCCTGATCGGCAGCTATGCCTTCACCGACGCCCAAGTGTCCCAGGACCCCAAGCTCAAGGGCAACCGCCTGCAGAACGTGGCGCGGCATACCGGGTCGCTGTCGGCGGTGTATGACGTGGGCAGCCTGTTCGGTGGTGATCGCCTGCGGGTCGGCGCCGGGGCGCGCTATGTGGGCGAGCGGGCCGGCAACGCGGAGAACGATTTCGACCTGCCGGCGTACACCGTGGCGGATGCGTTCGCCAGTTATGAAACCCGGCTGGATGAGCACAAGGTGCGCTTTCAGCTGAACGTGAAGAACCTGTTCGACAAGACCTACTACAGCTCGGCGGTGAACCGCTACTTCGTGGCAGTGGGGGATGCGCGGCAGGTGAGCCTGTCGAGCACCCTGGAGTTCTGAGAGCACAGGAAGAACACCCGCCGTGAGGGCGGTGGGGGCCCTGTGGGATCGGGCTTGACCCGCGATCAGCGGCGCATGGCCAACCGGTAATCCCCCGGCGTGGCCCCCACCACCTGCCTGAAGCGATTGCTGAAATGGCTGGCACTGGCAAACCCGCACGCCAATGCCACCTCGCCCAACGCCCCGTCGCCACAGCGCAGCAACTGGCGTGCCCGGGCCAGGCGCCGCGCCAGCAGGTATTGGTGCGGCGGCAGGCCGAAGCTTGCGCGGAACATCCGTGCAAAGTGGTAGTGCGACAGGTTGCACAGCAACGCCAGCTCACCCAGGCTGATCGCCTGCTCCAGGTGCGCCTCGATGTAGTCGGCCAGGTGCCGGCGCTGATGCGTCGCCAACCCGCCCTTCAGGCGCAGCCCCCGACGCAGCCCCACCTGGTTGAGCACGGCATGGTCGAGAATCTCGTGGGCCAGGCTGCTGGTCAGCAGGCGCTCGCCGGGCTCGTCCCAGTTCAGCTCGATCAGCCGGCCAAAGCGCAGCGCCTGCTCCGGGTCGTCTATGAAGGTCGCTTCGTGCAGTTGCACCTCGCGCGGTTCGCGGTCCAGCAGGCGGGTACAGGCCAGGGCGAACTGCGACTGGCTGATGTACAGGTGCGCCAGGCGGATGCTGCCATTGATCACCCAGTTCGAGGCGTGCTCGGCCGGCAGGATGCACAGCTTGCCGGGCCCGCCCTTGGCGGCGGGGCGATCCCGGCGAAAGGTGCCGGTGCCGCCGGCGATATAGCACGACAGCGTGTGGTGGCTGGGCGCTTCGTAGTCGCGGGCGTCGTGGCGGTTGTTCCACAGGGCTGCGACCAGCTCGTCGCCGAGCTGCGCACTGTGTTCCAGGCGGGCATTGGGCGAGGCGTGCATGGCTTGAAAGACTTGCAACTGGTCCAGCGGCGTCATGGGGTCTACCTCTGTCGGCCATCCTACTCGCGGCCACCGGGCCTGACAGCCCCGCCCAGCAAAAAACCGCAAGTTTGTGCAAGCGCACGGGCGGCCCGCGCCGGACACTGCAGGCTGTCGTGAGGAGTGCATGCCATGAACCTGTCGTTGTACCTGCTGACCGTGCTGATCTGGGGCACCACCTGGATCGCCCTGAAACTGCAACTGGGGGTGGTGGCCATCCCGGTGTCCATCGTCTATCGCTTTGCCCTGGCGGCGCTGGTGCTGTTTGCCGTGCTGTTGATCGGGCGGCGCTTGCAGGTGATGAACCGGCGCGGGCACCTGATCTGCCTGGCCCAGGGGCTGTGCCTGTTCTGCGTGAACTTCATGTGCTTTCTGACGGCCAGCCAGTGGATCCCCAGCGGCCTGATCGCGGTGGTGTTCTCCACCGCCACGCTGTGGAACGCACTCAATGCGCGGGTGTTCTTCGGGCAGCAGGTGGCGACCAACGTGCTGGCGGGTGGGGCGCTGGGGCTGGGCGGGTTGGGGCTGCTGTTCTGGCCGGAGCTGGCCGGGCATGCGGCCAGCCGCGAAACCCTGATCGGCCTGGGCCTGGCGTTGCTGGGTACGCTGTGTTTCTCGGCGGGCAACATGCTCTCGAGCCTGCAGCAGAAGGCCGGCTTGCGGCCGATGGCCACCAATGCCTGGGGCATGCTCTACGGGGCCGGAATGCTGGCGCTGTACTGCGTGGTCAGCGGTATTCCGTTCGCGATGGAATGGAATGTGCGGTATGTGGGGTCGCTGCTGTACCTGGTGATCCCGGGGTCGGTGATCGGCTTTACCGCGTACCTGACGCTGGTGGGGCGCATGGGGCCGGAGCGTGCGGCGTACTGCACGGTGCTGTTCCCGCTGGTGGCGCTGAACGTGTCGGCGTTCTACGAGGGGTACCAGTGGACAGCGCCGGCGCTGGGCGGGCTGGTGCTGGTGATGCTGGGCAATGTGCTGGTGTTCAGGAAGGGGCGGATGGTGACGCCTTCGCCGGCAAGGCCGGCGCCTACCAGGGCCGCGTAACCCTTGCAGGAGCCCGCCTTGCTGGCGAATGGCAGCCTTACTTCCACACCTGCGGGTTCACCAGGTCGCGCGGGCGCTCGCCCAGCAGTGCCGCGCGCAGGTTGTCGATGGCACGGTTGGCCATCGCCTCGCGGGTTTCGGCCGTGGCCGAGCCCACATGCGGCAAGGTCACCGCATTGGCCAGCTGGAACAGCGGCGAATCGCTCAGCGGCTCTTTCTCGTACACATCCAGCCCTGCACCGCGAATCGTGCCCTGCTGCAACGCCGCCACCAGCGCCGCCTCATCCACCACCGGCCCGCGCGACACGTTGACCAGAAACGCACTGGGCTTCATCAGCTTCAGTTCGCGCTCGCCAATCAGGTGCCTGGTGTTGGCCCCCAACGGCACCACCAGGCACACGAAGTCGGCTTCGGCCAGCAGTTGATCCAGGCTGCGGTACTGCGCGCCCAGTTCCTGCTCCAGCGCGGTCTTGCGGCTGTTGCCGCTGTAGATCACCGGCATGTTGAAGCCGAACCGGCCACGCCGCGCAATCGCCGCGCCAATGTTGCCCAGCCCGACGATGCCCAGCGTCTTGCCATGCACGTCGCTGCCAAAGTGTGCCGGGCCCACGGTGGCTTTCCATTCGCCGGCCTTGGTCCAGGCGTCCAGCTCGGCCACCCGCCGCGCCGCGCTCATGATCAGCGCAAAGCCGAGGTCGGCGGTGCTTTCGGTGAGGACGTCAGGGGTGTTGGTCAGGGCGATGCCGCGCTGGTTGAAGTAGGCCAGGTCGTAGTTGTCGTAACCCACCGACACGCTCGACACCACCTGCAACTGCTCAGCGTTGTGCAACTGCGCTTCGCCCAGCTTGCGCCCCACTCCGATCAGGCCGTGGGCCTGGGGCAGCGCTTCGTTGAACTGGGCATTGATGTCGCCCAGCTTGGGGTTGGGCACGATCACGTTGAAGTCTTGCTGCAGACGCTCGACCATCGGGGCGGTGATGCGGCTGAAGGCCAGTACGGTCTTTTTCATCGGCGAACTCGCTGCGGGCAGGGGAGAATGGGTAGCACGCTATCATTCTCCGCCGCCCCTGTGCAGCAAGATTTCAGGTGGCGATAAGCAGCTCGTGGGTCTTGAGGTCGGCCTCGTGGGCCGCGAGGATCTCCGGCAGCGAGTTGCGCAGGTACTCGACCCAGGTCTTGATCTTCGCATCCAGGTACTGGCGCGAGGGGTAGATCGCGTACAGGTTCAGCTCCTGCAGGCGGTACTCGGGCATCACCCGTACCAGGCTGCCGTCGCGCAGGCCGTCGATGGCCGAGTAGATCGGCAGCACGCCCACGCCCATGCCGCTGCGGATCGCCGCCTTCATGGCATCGGCCGAGTTCACCTGGAAGGGCGCCTGGGTGATGTTCACCACCTCCTGGCCCTCGGGGCCGTCGAACAGCCATTTTTCCAGCGGGATCACCGGGCTCACCATGCGCAGGCAGGCGTGCTTGAGCAGGTCGGCCGGCTTGTGCGCCACGCCGTGGCGCTTCACGTATTCGGGCGAGGCGCACACGATGCTGTAGGTGATGCCCAGGCGCTGCGACACGAAACCCGAGTCCGGCAGCTCGCTGGCGAGCACGATGGACACGTCGTAGCCCTCGTCCAGCAGGTCGGGCACGCGGTTGGCCATGGTCAGGTCGAAAGTCACGTCGGGGTGGGTTTCGCGGTAGCGGGCGATGGCGTCGATGACGAAATGCTGGCCCACGCCGGTCATCGAGTGCACCTTCAATTGCCCGGCCGGGCGCGCATGCGCGTCGCTGGCCTCGGCCTCGGCTTCCTCCACGTAGGTGAGGATCTGCTCGCAGCGCATCAGGTAGCGCTTGCCCGCTTCGGTCAGTGCGATGCGCCGGGTGGTGCGATTGAGCAGGCGGGTTTGCAGGTGCGCTTCAAGATTGGAAACCGCCCGCGACACGTTCGCGGTGGTCGTATCCAGTTGCACGGCAGCGGCGGTGAAACTGCCGACTTGCGCGACGCAACTGAAAGCACGCATGTTTTGCAGGGTGTCCATGGGGCGCTCTCAAGGAAGACGACAGAATTGTGACATGAAGTAACCAAAGCAGTCTTCAGACTAAAGCCGGATTATCGCGGTTTTCGTAACAAAGATTCGCAGTAAAGCACGCTTATCGCCAGTGCGGCGGCCCCCTAGAATTGCGTCACCTAGCGTCATCCACCTTCTAGTCGGGAACTCGCAGCTGTGCCGCGTCGCATCATCAGAGCGCTGAATGCGCTCAGTGTCTGTGCCTTTAGCTTGACCTTGAGCGGCTGTATCGGAACCTGGGGCATCGCCCCGCAAAGCAAGACGCTGCAAGCCAATACCCTGACCACCGACGCGGCCATCCGAGCAGCCGCGCAGGATGCCCACTGGCCCGACCAGCAATGGTGGCAAGCCTATGGCGATCCGCAACTGGCGCGCTGGATCACCCTGGCGCTCCAGGGCAGCCCGACCATGGCCATGGCCGCTGCTCGCGTGCGTGAAGCCAGGGCCATGGCCGGGGTGATCGAGGCCGACGAAAAACTGCAGGTCAACGGCCAGTCCAGCCTCAAGCGCCACAACTGGCCCGAAGACCAGTTCTATGGCCCCGGCGCGCTGTCCGGTGCCAACACCTGGGACAACAATGCCACCCTGGGCCTGAGCTATGCGCTGGACCTGTGGGGCCGCGAGCGCAATGCCAGCGAGCAGGCCGTGGACATGGCCCACATGAGCGTGGCCCAGGCGCGACAGGCGCAGCTCGAACTGCAGAACAACATCGTCAAGGTGTACATCCAGCTGTCGCTGCACTTTGCCCAGCGCGACATCGTCAAGGCCGAGCTGGCCCAGCAGGAGCAGATCCTGGCCCTGGCCGAACGGCGCCTGGCCGGCGGCATCGGCACCCATTTCGAGGTCAGCCAGGCGCAGACGCCGCTGCCCGAAACCCATCGCCAGCTCGACAGCCTCGATGAAGAAATCGCCCTGGCGCGCAACCAGCTGGCCGCGCTGGCCGGCAAGGGCCCGGGCGAGGGCGCGCAGTTGCAGCGGCCGAATCTCTCGTTGGCCACCGCACTCAAGCTGCCGTCGGCGCTGCCTGCCGAGCTGGTGGGGCAGCGTCCCGACGTGGTTGCCAGCCGCTGGCAGGTGGCGGCCCAGGCGCGCGGTATCGATGTGGCGCATGCCGGCTTCTTCCCCAACGTCGACCTGGTCGGCGGGCTCGGCTTCATGGCCACCGGCGGCGGTGCGCTGGAGTTTCTCACCGGGCGCAAGTTCAACTACAACGTCGGCCCGGCCATCAGCCTGCCGGTGTTCGACGGTGGCCGCCTGCGCTCGCAACTGGGCGTGGCCTCGGCCGGCTACGACATCGCCGTGGCGCGCTACAACCAGACCGTGGTCGAGGCCCTCAAGGGGGTGTCCGACCAGTTGATCCGCCGCCACTCGATGGACGAACAGCAGCACTTTGCCGCCGAGTCGGTGGCCTCGGCGCAGAAGACCTACGACATCGCCATGATCGCGTTCCAGCGCGGCCTCACCGACTACCTCAACGTGCTCAATGCGCAGACCCTGCTGTTTCGCCAGCAGCAGATCCAGCAGCAGGTGCAGGCCGCGCGCCTGACCGCGCATGCCGAACTGGTCACCGCCCTGGGCGGTGGGCTGGGCGCCGGCAACGATGTGCCGACGCCGGATAAGCAGGCCGCACCGGCCACCCCGCGCACCCTGGCGGTGTTCGACAAATGAGCGCCATGACCCTGCCGTTTCGCTGGCTGGCATCACTTGAATGGCGTCGCGGCTTCTTCGAATGGGCGCGTAGCGACGGCGTCACCTGGGTGTACATCTTCAAGGTGCTGAGCGCGGCGTTTCTCACCCTGTGGCTGGCCATGCGCCTGGAGCTGCCGCAGCCGCGCACCGCGATGATCACCGTGTTCATCGTGATGCAGCTGCAGAGCGGCCACGTGTTCGCCAAGAGCTTCTACCGCCTGCTCGGCACTCTGGCCGGTTCGTCGGTGATGGTCGCGCTGATCGCGATCTTCCCGCAGAACACCGAGCTGTTCCTGCCCAGCCTGGCGATCTGGGTGGGCATCTGCTCGGCGGGGGCGATGCGCTACCGCAACTTTCGCGCCTATGGCTTCGTGCTGGCCGGCTACACCGCGGCCATGGTCGGCCTGCCGGCCCTGCAGCACCCCGACGGTGCATTCATGGCGGCAGTGTGGCGGGTGCTGGAGATCTCCCTGGGCATCCTGGTGTCGACCCTGGTCAGCGCCGCGATCCTGCCGCAGTCGGCCAGTGCCTCGATGCGCAACGCCCTGTACCAGCGCTTTGGCGTGTTCGCCGGCTTCGTCGCCGAAGGCCTGCGCGGCGACAGCCAGCGCGACCGTTTCGAAAGCAGCAACGTGCGCTTCATCGCCGAGGCAGTGGGCCTGGAAAGCCTGCGCAGCGTGACCGCCTTCGAAGACCCGCACATGCGCCGGCGCAACGGCCGCCTGGGCCGCATGAACAGCGAGTTCATGGCCATCACCACGCGCTTCAACGCCCTGCACCAACTGCTCGAGCGCCTGCGCCAGCGCGGCCCGCTGCAGATCGTCACGGCCATCGAGCCGGGCCTCGACGCCCTGGCCAACCTGCTCGACGGCTATGCCGGGCGCTCGCTGACCCACGCCGATGCCGCGCGCCTGGCCGAGCAACTGGCCGCCTACAAGGACGACCTGCCCGAGCGGGTACGCAGCCTGCGCGCCGCCTACCTCGACACCGCGCCCAGCGACGCCGACCTGCTCGACTTTCACACCGCCTACGAACTGCTGTACCGCTTCGTCGACGACCTGCACAGCTATGCCCAGACCCACGCCTCGCTGGCCGAGCACAGCCACGCCCGTGAGCAATGGGACGAACCCTACGTGGCCCAGACCAACTGGCTGGTGTCGCTGGCCGCCGGCGTGCGGGCCGCGTTCATCCTGCTGGTGCTGGGCAGCTTCTGGCTGGCCACGGCGTGGCCCAGCGGGGCCATGATGACCCTGATCGCGGCGGCCACCGTGGGCCTGTCGGCGGCCACCCCCAACCCCAAGCGCATGTCGTTCCAGATGGCCTGCGGCACCCTGTTCGGCGCGCTGGTGGGGTTCTTCGAAACCTTCTTCGTGTTCCCCTGGATCGACGGCTTCCCGCTGCTGTGCATGGTGCTGGCGCCGGTGTTCGTGGTGGGCGCGTTCCTGGCCTCGCGCCCGGCCTACGCCGGTTATGGCCTGGGCCTGTTGATCTTCTTCTCGACCGGCTCGGTGCCCGACAACCTCACCGTGTACAACCCCTACACCTTCGTCAACGACTACATCGCCATGGTCATCGGCATGCTGGTGTGCGCGGCGGCCGGGGCGATCATCCTGCCGCCCAACAGCCGCTGGCTGTGGAGCCGCCTGGAGCAGGACCTGCGCGGCCAGGTGCTGTTCGCCATCAGCGGGCGCCTGCGCGGGCTGGGCTCGGCGTTCGAGAGCCGTACCCGTGACCTGCTGCACCAGGCCTATGGCCTGGCCGTGGGCCAGCCCCAGGTGCAGAGCAAGCTGCTGCGCTGGATGTTCGTGGTGCTGGAGGTGGGCCACGCGATCATCGAGCTGCGCAAGGAACAGGCGATACTCCCGGTGCACCCGTGCTATGCCGAGTCCCAGCCCTGGCGCCAGGCGATCCGCGTGATGGGCCGGGCGCTGGCGCGGCTGTTCCTGCAGCCCACCGCCAGCAACCACGAGCGTGCGCTGGTGGCAGTGGACCATGCGATCAGCCGCGTGCAGGCCACCGACGAACCTTTTGCCCGGCACTTCGACACCTCGGCTCTGCGCCGGGTGCAGAGCTACCTGCACTTCATCCGTACCTCGCTGCTCGACCCACAATCGCCGCTGGCCCACCTGCCCGCGACGCAAGGACTGCCCGATGCCCCGTGAAATCGCCTTCCACGGCCTGTACATGCCGACCATGACCTTGATGTTCCTGTTCGCCGCAGGGCTTGCCTGGGGGCTGGACCGGTTCATTGCCGGGCATGACGGCTACCGTTTTTTCTGGCACCCGGCGCTGCTGCGCCTGTGCCTGTTCATTTGCCTCTTTGGCGCCATGGCGCTGACCGTCTACCGTTGAGACCCTAGTCGATGAAAAAGTTTTTCAGCCTGATCGCCACCTTGCTGGTACTGGCAGCTGCCGTGGCGATCGGCCGGCAATTGTGGGTGCAGTACATGAACACGCCCTGGACCCGCGACGGGCGGGTACGCGCCGACATCATCAACGTGGCCGCCGACGTGCCCGGCTATGTGGTGGACGTGCCGGTGCGCGACAACCAGCTGGTGAAGAAGGGCGACCTGCTGATCCAGATCGACCCCGAGCACTACGAGGTGGCGGTCAGGCAGGCGCAGGCGCTGGTAGCCTCGCGCAAGGCCACCTGGGAGATGCGCAAGGTCAATGCGCACCGGCGTGCCGACATGGACAACCTGGTGATCTCGCGAGAGAACCGCGACGACGCCAGCAACATCGCCAACTCGGCCCTGGCCGACTACCAGCAGGCCCAGGCGCAGCTGGCGGCGGCAGAGCTGGACCTCAAGCGCACACGCATACTGGCCACGGTGGACGGCTACGTGACCAACCTCAACGTGCACCGCGGCGACTATGCGCGCACCGGTGAGCCGAAGATGGCGGTGGTCGACAAGGACTCGTTCTGGGTCTACGGCTTCTTCGAGGAGACCAAGCTGCCGCATGTGAAGGTGGGCGATCAGGCCGACCTGCAGATGATGAGCGGCGAGGTGCTCAAGGGGCATGTGGAGAGCATCTCGCGCGGCATCTATGACCGCGACAACCCTGAAAGCCGCGAGCTGATCGCCGATGTAAACCCCACCTTCAACTGGGTGCGCCTGGCCCAGCGGGTACCGGTGCGCATCCACATCGACGAGGTGCCCGAAGGCTTCCTGCTGGCAGCGGGCACCACCTGCACGGTGGTGGTCAAGCCGCGCGATTGAGCGCGTGCCGCTGCCATGGCGAACGTTCAGCGGTGCATGAACTGCGGCTCGCGCTTCTCGGCGAAGGCGGCCATGCCTTCCTTCTGGTCTTCGATGGCGAAGGTGGAATGAAACAGCCGGCGCTCCTGGCGTACGCCTTCGCTCAAGGTGGTTTCGAAGGCGCCGTTCACCGCCTCCTTGGCCATCATTGCTACCGGCCCGGAGTAGCCGGCGATCCGCGCCGCGACACGCAAGGCTTCGTTGAGCAGCGCCGCATCGCTCACCACCCGGCTCACCAGGCCGCAGCGCTCGGCTTCGTAGGCGTCCAGGGTGCGCCCGGTGAGCACCATGTCCATGGCCTTGGCCTTGCCGATGAAGTGTGCCAGGCGCTGGCTGCCGCCGGCACCGGGGATGGTCCCCAGCTTGATTTCCGGCTGGCCGAAGCGCGCGCTCTCGGCGGCGATGATGAAGTCGCACATCAGCGCCATCTCGCAGCCACCGCCCAGTGCGTAGCCGGCCACCGCGGCGATCACCGGTTTGCGAAAGCTGGCCAGGCGCTCCCAGTCCACGGTCACGAAGTCGCTGGTGTACACGTCGATGTAGTTGCGGTTGCGCATGGCCATGATGTCGGCCCCGGCGGCGAACACCGTGTCGGTGCCGGTCAGCACCACGGCGCGCACGCTGCGGTCCTGTTCCAGACGGTCGAGCACGCCGGCCAGCTCCGCCGCCAGTTCGGCGCACAGGGCATTGAGCGACAGCGGCCGGTTGAGGCGAATCAGCGCCACCGCGTCAATCTGTTCCAGCAGCAGGTAATCGAGTTTCATCCGTGTAGTCTCGTTCAAGGGGTGAGGGCAAGGGGGCGTCAGAGATGACGCGCATCGACCAGTACCGGGCAACCGGCCTTGTCGATGACTTTGCTGCTGATCGAGGGGTCGAACATGCGGTCCAGCCGCGACAGGTGGCGGTGGCCCATCACGATCAGGTCGCTGCCCAGGCGCTTGGCCTCGGCGACGATGCTCGACACCGGGTCGCCATTGACCAGGTTGCCTTCGGTCTGGAAGCCGCGTTCGCGCAGGTGGGTCACCGCCTGCAGCATGCTCATGTCGGCCACCTGCTGTTCATGGCTGGCCGCCGGGTATTCGGTTTCGTCCTGCGGGCTGATGTGGCCGTCCTGTTCGGGCAGCGCGTAGGCACGGTCGACCGCCAGCAGCACATGCAGGCGATGACGGGTCTGCTCGCAGAACGTGCTGACGGTTTCCAGGATGCCGTGGCTGCGTGGCGAGCCATCGATGGCGATCAAAACGACGCTGTACATGGGGCAGGGTCCACTCACTGTGCAAAGAGCAGCATTCTTGAAAAAAGCATGCGGCGCGGTAAATGGTGCAGCGTGCAATGACTAGTTGCGCCACATGCAGGGGCTGTGAGCGCGGCGGAAACTGTTAAGCTTTGCCCCGGACTCAACGAAGCAATGAATGGATGCTTGCCATGCACTTTCCAGATATGAATTTGCTGGTCGCGCTGGATGCGCTGCTCGATGAAGGCAGTGTGGTCGGCGCGGCGCGGCGGATGAACCTGAGCCCCGCGGCCATGAGCCGTACCCTGACGCGCATTCGCCATGCGGTGGGTGACCCGATTCTGGTGCGCGCCGGCCGCGGCCTGGTGCCCACGCCCAAGGCCATGGCCCTGCGCAGTCAGGTGCGCAGTGTGGTGGAGCAGGCCAACCAGGTGTTCAGTTCCAGTGACGAGGTCGACCTGCAGAGCCTGGAACGGGCCTTCAACCTGCGCGCCAACGATGTATTCATCGCGCCCTTTGCCGCGCCCCTGCTGGAAACCATGCGCGAACAGGCGCCGCACACGGTGCTGCGCTTCGTGCCCGAAGGCGAGGGCGGCGACGAGGACGCCGCACTGCGCGACGGGCGCCTGGACCTGTACATCAGTGCCACGCGCAACCTCGGCCCCGAGATCAAGGTGCAGAGCCTGTTCTCCACCACCTTCGTCGGCCTGGCGCGGGTCGATCACCCGATCTTCGATGACGAGATCACCCCCGAGCGCTTCGCCGGCTACGAGCAGATCAGCGTGTCGCGCCGTGGCCGCGCCGCCGGCCCGATCGATGCGGCGCTGGCCGGCATGGGCCTGCAGCGGCGCGTGGCGCTGATCACCCCGAGCTTTCATTCGGCGATGTTCTCGCTGCCCGACTCCGAGTTGCTGCTGGCGCTGCCCGAGCACGTGCTGATGAGCGTGGCCCGGCTCGGCCTGCCGCTGCGCTCGTTCCGCATCCCGATGGCGCTGGAGGCGGTGACCATCATGCAGGCCTGGCACCCGCGCTTCGACAACGACCCCGCCCACCGCTGGTTGCGCCAGACCCTCAAGGAATGCTGCTCCAGGCACTACGCCTGAGCCCGGGGCAGGCACGCGTTAGCGCGACTTTTGTGGATTGCGTTTGACGCAGCAATAAACTGCGAATATGTCAGTTTTCGTCATCTATTGGCCTCCATAGACTTGCCGGGTACTTAACTACCCGGAGTCCTCCTGCCATGTGTGTGCCTTTTTTCTGCCGTGCTTCAGCGCCTGTGGGCGGGGGCCGGCCATGACGTCGCTGGCGGCCCAGGCGCCCTTGGGGGCCACCCCGGCGCCCGCCGCGGCGCCTGCCAAACCGGCCGCCCCGGCTGCTTTCGGCCTGCGTATCGTGGTGGGCCTGGTCGGCGTGCTGCTGGCGGTGCTGTGCGCCGGCCTCAACGAGATGGTCACCAAGATGGCCCTGGCCGACATCCGTGGCGGGATGCACATCGGCGCCGACGAAGGGGCCTGGCTGGTGGCGCTGTACTCGGCCACCTCGGTGTCGGCCATGGCCTTTGCGCCCTGGTGCTCGGTGACCTTCTCGCTGCGCCGCTTCACCCTGTGTGCCATCGGCGCCTTTGCCGTATTGGGGTTGCTCTGCCCGTTTGCACCCAACCTCGAAAGCCTGATGCTGCTGCGCACCCTGCAAGGCCTTGCCGGGGGCGCGCTGCCGCCGATGCTGATGAGCGTGGCGCTGCGCTTTCTGCCTCCCGGCATCAAGCTCTACGGCCTGGCCGGCTACGCCCTGACCGCAACCTTCGGGCCGAGCCTGGGCCTCCCGCTGGCGGGCATGTGGACCGAGTATGTCGGCTGGCAGTGGGCGTTCTGGCAGATCATCCTGCCCTCGCTGGTGGCCATGGGCTGCGTGGCCTGGGGCCTGCCGCAGGACCCGTTGCGCCTGGAGCGCTTCAAGCAGTTCGACTGGCGCGGCCTGTTGCTGGGGCTGCCGGCCATCTGCTCGATCGTGATCGGCCTGTCCCAGGGCGACCGCATGGGCTGGTTCAACTCGCCGCTGATCTGCTGGCTGCTGGGCGGCGGGGTGGTGCTGCTGGTGCTGTTCATGATCAACGAATGGTCGCACCCGCTGCCGTTCTTCAAGCTGCAGATGCTGCGCAACCGCAACCTGACCCACGCCCTGATCACCCTGGGCGGGGTGCTGGTGGTGCTGTCGGCCGTGATCATCATCCCCACCAACTACCTGGCCCAGGTCCAGGGCTATCGGCCCGTGCACAGCGGCCCTGTGATGCTGCTGGTGGCGCTGCCGCAACTGCTGGCGCTGCCGCTGACCGCGGCGCTGTGCAACATCCGCGCGGTGGACTGCCGCTGGGTGCTGGCCATCGGCCTGGGCATGCTCGCCATGTCGTGCCTGGGCGGCACGCAGATCACCTCGCAGTGGGTGCGCGAAAACTTCTATGTGCTGCAACTGTTCCAGATCTTCGGCCAGCCGATGGCGGTGATCCCGCTGCTGATGCTCGCCACCGGCGGCATGACCCCGCAGGACGGCCCGTTCGCCTCGGCCTGGTTCAACACCATCAAGGGCCTGGCTTCGGTGGTGGCTGCCGGGGTGCTGGAGGCCCTGACCACGGTGCGCCGGCACTTCCACTCCAACATGCTGGTGGACAACCTGGGCAACTCGCCGCTGGCCGCCAGCGATGCGCCGGGGTTGGCCAGGCGCATCCATGAGCAGGCCGTGGTGCTGACCTCGGCCGACCTTTACCTGTGCATGGCGCTGCTGGCACTGGCGCTGATCGTGCTGATTCCCTTTGTGCCTACCCGGATCTACCCGCCGCGTGCAGTGGCCTAGTCCCGTCGAGAGAGAAAGACATGACCTCAAGTAAAACTTCCAGACTCACCCTGATCGCCGTGGCGGTGATCGTCGTCGCCGGCCTGGCCTATGTGGCGCTGCCCGCGCTGTTCGGCAGCGGCGGCACGCAGTCCACCAACGATGCGTACGTCACGGCCGACTACACCGTGGTGGCGCCCAAGGTGTCGGGCTTCATCAAGGCGGTCCACGTCGAGGACAACCAGCAGGTCAAGGCCGGCCAGGTGCTGGCGCAGATCGACGACCGCGACTTCCAGGCGGCGCTGGCCGCCGCCGACGCGCAGTTGCTGATGTCCCGCGCGCAGTACCAGAACGCCCGCGCCACCCTCGAACGCCAGGCTTCGCTGATTGCCCAGGCCCAGGCCACGGTGGCTGCCGACGAGGCGGCGCTGGCGTTTGCCAACCATGAACTGACCCGTCACACCCGCCTGGCCGAGCAGGGCGCCGGCACCGTGCAGAACGCCCAGCAGGCGCGCAGCCGGGTCGACCAGGCCCAGGCACGCCTGGCCAACACCCGTGCGGCGCTGGCCGCGGCACGCAAACAGGTGGACATTCTCACCGCGCAGGTGGAGGCGGCCCAGGGCGGCCTCAAGCATGCCGAGGCCGCGCTGGACCGTGCCCGCCTGGACCTGTCCTACACGCAGATCGTCGCACCCATCGACGGCATGGTCGGCGAGCGCGCCGTGCGCGTGGGCGCCTACGTCAACCCGGGCGCACGGCTGCTCTCGGTGGTGCCGCTGGCACAGGCCTACGTGGTCGGCAACTTCCAGGAAACCCAGCTGACCCACGTGCAGCCAGGCCAGGCAGTGCTGGTGAGCGTGGATACCTTTGCCGGTGAACAGCTGCGCGGCCATGTACAGAGCGTGGCCCCGGCCACCGGCCTGACCTTTGCCGCAGTCAAGCCGGACAACGCCACCGGCAACTTCACCAAGGTTGTGCAGCGCATCCCGGTGAAGATCGTGCTCGACGCCGACCAGCCATTGCTCAGCCGCCTGCGCGTGGGCATGTCGGTGATCGCCAAAATTGATACCCAGAGCCCGGCCAGGGCCCAGGCCGGCAACGAGGTCAGCGCTCGATGAACTTCGCACAGGCTACTTCGCCCTTGCTGCTGGGCGCCACGCTGACCCTCGGCGCCTGCAGCCTGGGCCCCGATTTCGAAGCGCCGCGTTCCACCGCGCCGTCGGCCTGGCCGACCCTGCAGGACAAGGCCGGCCCCAGCCAGCCCGAGGCGACACCGCTGCAGGCGCGCTGGTGGGAGCAGTTCAACGATGCGCAGCTGTCGTCACTGGTACAGCGCGCGGTCGAACGCAACCTGGACCTGCAGGTGGCCACCGCCCGGCTGATGCAGAGCCGCGCGGTGCGCAGCAGCATTGCCTCCGAGCAGTACCCGTCGGTCGACCTGAACGGCAACTACAGCCGCGCCCGCAACAGCGAGGACGGCCTCAACGACCCGTCCGGCAAGAACGGCAAGTCGGCCTTCAACCTGTGGCAGGGCGACTTCACCGCTGCCTGGGAACTGGACCTGTGGGGCCGGGTGCGGCGTGAGGTGGAGGCCGCCGACGCCAGCGTCGAGGTGGCCGAAAACGACCGCCAGGGCGTGCTGCTGTCGTTGCTGGCCGAGACCGCCCACGACTATATCCAGCTGCGTGCGGTGCAGAGCACCCTGGCGGTGATCCGCGAGAACCTCGACGTGTCGCGCCACAGCCTGCGCCTGTCGCAGATGCGCCTGAACGATGGCGTGGCGACCAACCTCGACGTGGCCCAGGCCAAGGCGCAGGTGGCGTCCATCGAGGCGCGCCTGCCCACCCTGGAAGACCGCCAGGCGCAACTGATCAACGCCCTGAGCCTGCTGCTGGCCGAACCGCCACGCAGCCTGCAGAACGAACTGCTGCAACCGGCACCGATGCCGCAGACCGCGCAGCGCTTTGCCATGGGCCTGCCCTCGGAACTGGCCGAGCGGCGCCCCGACATCCGCCAGGCGCAGGCGCAACTGCACGCCGCCACGGCCAGCATCGGGGTGGCCAAGGCAAACTTCTACCCGAGCATCCGCCTGTCGGGCAGCGCGGGGTTCCAGTCGCTGCAACTGTCGGACTTCGGCAACTGGAGTTCGCGCCGGTTTGCCATCGGCCCGCAGTTGAGCCTGCCGATCTTCGAGGGCGGGCGCCTGACCGGCGTGCTCAAGCTGCGCGAGGCGCAGCAGCAGGAAGCGGCTGTGCAGTACCAGCAGGTGGTGCTGCGCGCCTGGCACGAGATCGACGATGTGCTGCGCCTGTACAACGCCAGCCAGCTGCGCCGCGACCTGCTCGACGAAGCGGTGCGCCAGAGCCGGGTGGCGCTGGACACCGCGCGCAACCAGTACGTGGAGGGCGCGGTCGACTTCCTCAACGTGCTGACCGTGCAGAGCGCCTTGCTGGCCAACCAGGAGCAGTGGGTCGAAAGCTCGGCGGCGGTGTCGCTGGCCATGGTCGGCCTGTACAAATCCCTGGGCGGGGGCTGGCAGTCATTTGCCCCACCGGCCCAGGCCAGCGCTGAACTCGATCGAGGGCAGCGGTCAAAGCACCCATGAGGCCTGCGCCGGCCGTGCCCCGGCACGGCCGGCGCCGCGCCGGGGTTCACATGTCATCCAGAAAAGGACGCAGGTATGAATATTTCCTTGCACGGCAAGCGTGCGATCGTCAGCGGCTCCACCGCCGGTATCGGCTTTGCCATTGCCCACGGGCTGGCCGAGGCCGGTGCCGAGGTGGTGGTCAACGGGCGCACCAAGGCCCGTGTCACGCGCGCCGTCGAACAGATCCAGCGCAAGTTGCCGGGGGCCAAGGTCAAGGGCATTGCGGCCGACCTGGGCACGGCCGAGGGGGCGGACATCCTGTTTGCCAAGGAGCCGGAAACCGACATCCTGGTCAACAACCTGGGCATCTTCGAGCCCAAGGGCTTCTTCGAGATCAGCGACGAGGACTGGCAGCGCTTCTTCGAGGTCAACGTGATGAGCGCGGTGCGCCTGTCGCGCCATTACGCCAAGGGCATGGCCACGCGCGAGTGGGGCCGGGTGCTGTTCCTGTCGAGTGAATCGGCGCTGCAGATCCCGACCGAGATGGTGCATTACGGCACCACCAAGACCGCCCTGCTGGCGATTTCCCGCGGGCTGGCCGAGACCCTGGCCGGTACCGGCGTGACCGTCAATGCGGTGCTGCCGGGCCCGACCCGCTCCGAAGGCGTGGGCGGCTACTTCAGCCAGATGGCCAGGGAGCAGGGGGTGGACAGCGAGACGCTGGAGGCCCGGTTCATTGCCGAGCACCGCCCCAGCTCGGTCATCAAGCGCCTGGCCACGGTCGAGGAGGTCGCCAACATGGTGGTCTACCTGGCCTCGCGCCAGGCCAGCGCCACCACCGGCGCAGCCCTGCGCGTGGATGGCGGCGTGGTTCGTTCCATCGCCTGATGCACCCTGCCGCGCCCGGGCGAGCGACTCGCCCGGGCGCGGCCTTCAGCCGGCAATCGCCGGCAGGCTGGCCGGTTGCAGCCCGTAGTCGAACTCGGCGAACAGCCGGGCAAAGCGCTTGAGCGATTCGGGCGCGTCCATGCGTTCCATCACCACTTCGATGAACACCAGCGTGTCGGCCTGTGCGGCCTGGGCCAGCGCATCTTCGAGCTGGTCCTCGGTGTGCACGGTGAAGCTGCGCGAGCGCTCGCGGGTGTCCAGCACGCTGGCCAGTTGCGCATAGCGCCAGGGGTTCACGTCGTTGTAGCTGGCATGCTCGCCCAGGATCAGCCGTTCGATGGTGTAGCCATCGTTGTTGATCAGGAAGATCACCGGCTTGAGGTTGTGCGCCAGAATCGTCGACAGCTCCTGCACGGTCATCTGCAACGAGCCGTCGCCGATGAACAGCAGTTGGCGGCGTGTCGGTGCGGCCAGCAGGCTGCCCAGCAGCGCGGGCAGGGTGTAGCCGATCGAACCCCAGATCGGCTGGGTGATGCAGGTTGCCCCGGTCGGCAGGCGCAGGCCGCTGATGCCCGCCGACGAGGTACCGCTTTCGGCGATGACCAGGTCGTCGGCTTCGATCAGGTGGCCGATGCGCTGCCAGAAGCGCAGCTGGCTCAGCGGCTTGCCCGACAGCGCGGCGAACGCCGGGCTGGCACTGAACGGCGGGATGCGCTGGGCGCGGCGCTCGCGTGCCAGCGCCTGTTGGCCCAGCGCCTGGAGCACCTGGCCCAGGCTCACGGCGGTGTAGTGCTGCCTGGCGATCGAGGCCGCGTAGGCGTGCAACTGGATCAGCGCGCCGTCCATGAAACTGTGGGAGAACAGCGCGGTGCTGGTGTCGGTGAAGCGTGCGCCAAGGCTGATCACGCAGTCGGATTGCTCCAGTGCCGCACGCACGCCGGGCGCGGAGCCGGCACCGGCGTAGGTGCCGAGGAACAGCGGGTGCGACTCGGGCAGCATGGCCTTGGCCGGCGGCAGGCAGGCGAAGGGCAGGTCGAAGCGCTCGATCAGCTCGAGCACCTGGGGCACCAGGCCAAAGCGCGCCACGTCCATGTCCACCAGCAGCACCGGCGAGCTGGCGGCATCCAGGCGTGCCACCAGCGCCCGTACCACCGCCTGCAGTTGCCCCGGCTCGCTGCGCGGCTCGCTCAGTTGCAGCGGCGTGTCGGGCACCTCGATCGGCAGGGTGGCCAGGTCGCTGGGCAGTTGCAGGTACACCGGGCGGCGTTCGCGGTAGCAGGTCTGCAATACGCGGTCGATTTCCATGGCGGCGTTTTCCACGGTGATGCGCGCCTGGGCCACAGTGAACTGGCGCAGGGTCACCATGATGTTGTCGTAGTTGCCGTCGCCCAGGGTGTGGTGCATCAGGGCCCGGTCGATGATCGCGTGCAGCGGCGGCATGCCCGACACCATGATCACCGGCACCCGCTCGGCATAGGCGCCGGCGATGCCGTTGAGTGCACTGAGGTCGCCCACCCCGTAGGTGGTCAGCACCGCGCCGAAGCCCTGGGTGCGGGCGTAGCCGTCGGCCGCGTAGGCCGCGTTGAGTTCGTTGCAGTTGCCGATGAAGTCGAGCGTGGGCAGCGCCTCGACCTGTTCGAGCAGGGTCAGGTTGTAGTCGCCGGGCACGCCGAACAGGTGGCGGATGCCGAATTCCTGAAGGCGGCGCAGCAGAAAATCGCCAATGGTCATGTCCATGAGTAGGGGAGCCTCGTGATCCTTGAGAGAGGGTGCGCCGCTAGGGCTGGCGGCGCAGGTCGATGACGTTGCCGGCCTTGCCTTCGGAACGCTTGAGGGTGTGGCACGGGTGCAGCTGGATGTGGGTGCTGATGCCCACGTGCACCTTGATCTGGTGGCTCAGCTGCTGGCAGGCGGCCTGTTGCTGCTGGGCGCTCAGGCCGCTGTGTTCCGGGCGCAGCTCGACGTGGACGGCCAGCACGTCGAGGTTGCCCTGGCGGCTGACATGCAGCTGGTACACCGGGCTGAACATCAGCAGCTTGAGCAGTTGCTCCTCGATCTGGCTGGGGAACACGTTGACCCCGCGGATGATCAGCATGTCGTCGCTGCGCCCGGTGATGCGGTCGATGCGGCGCATGGCGCGACCGTTGCCGGGCAACAGGCGGGTGAGGTCGCGGGTGCGGTAGCGCACCATCGGTAGCGCTTCCTTGCTCAGGGTGGTCAGCACCAGTTCGCCGAACTGCCCGTCGGGCAGCACCGCGCCGGTGACCGGGTCGATGATCTCGGGGTAGAAGTGGTCTTCCCAGAGTGTCGAGCCGTCCTGGGTGTCGAGGTGCTCCATGGCCACCCCCGGGCCCATCACTTCCGACAGGCCGTAGATGTCCAGGGCCTTGATGCCCAGGCGCTGTTCCAGCTCGCCGCGCATCTGTCCGCCCCACGGCTCGGCGCCGAAGATCCCGGCGCGCAGCGACAGCGACTGCGGGTCGATGCCCTGGCGTTCGATCTCTTCGGCGATGTTGAGCATGTAGGACGGCGTCACCATGATGATGTCCGGCTGGAAGTCCTTGAGCAGCTGCACCTGGCGTGCGGTCTGCCCGCCCGACATCGGGATCACCGTGCAGCCGAGTTTCTCGGCGCCGTAGTGTGCGCCCAGGCCGCCGGTGAACAGGCCGTAGCCATAGGCGATATGGATGCGGTCGCCGCGCCGCCCGCCCGCAGCGCGGATCGAGCGCGCCACCAGCGAGGCCCACACGTCGATATCGTTGCGCGTGTAGCCGACCACGGTGGGCTGGCCGGTGGTGCCGCTGGAGGCATGCAGGCGCAGCACCTGGTCCATCGGCACGGCAAACAGGCCAAAGGGGTAGTGGTCGCGCAACTGTGCCTTGCTGGTCAGCGGGAAGTGCGCCAGGTCGTCGAGGTGCTTGAGGTCGTAGGGGTGCACGTCCAGTGCATGGAACTGCTCGCGGTACCAGGCCACATGGGTATAGGCATGCAGCAGGGTCTGGCGCAGGCGCAGCAACTGGTGCTGGCGCAACTCGTCGAGGCCGGCCTGTTCCAGGTGGTCATCGAACGGTTGGGCGAAGGGCACCGGGGCCAGGGCGGCGACAGGGCTTGCGTGCAGTAAAGTCGATTCGATCGGCATCGGGTCTGTTCTCTACCAGGAAGGGGAGTGGTCAAGGGCGCCCACGCTCGCGCTGCCATGCCCGCGCGCCGGGTGGGGCCGGGCGCGCAGGTGGCAGGGGCGGGCGCTGCGGGATCAGTCGGCCTGGGTCAGGCGCAGCAGCTGGTTGAAGATGTTCTTCTGGTGCATCTCTTCGGTGCCGCCCACGCTGGCAAAGCCCAGCGCGTCCTTGACCAGGGTGGCGATGTCGCCTTCGTGGTAGCCCAGGCTGCCATACAGCTTGAGCAGGCTGATGGCGCTGTGGATGAAGTCCTGCGCGGCGCCGAGCTTGGCGATCGAGCAGCTCATCAGCGCCTGGGGGTCGTTGCCCAGCAGCTGGTCGAGCGCGGCGTACACCATCCAGCGGTTGCGCTCCATGCCCATGGCGATGTCCACCAGGCGCTTCTGCACGTACTGGTGGGTGTCGATGGCGCTGTTGAAGCTCTGGCGGTTGGCCGCGTAGTGCATGGCCTCGGCCAGGAACGGCGTGGGCAGGTTGGCCGCTACCAGGCCGTAGTACGCACGCCCCAGCGAGATGATCCTGATCAGTTGCTGCAGGCCGCGGCCCGGCTCGCCCAGTACCTGTTCGGCCGGCACCGGCAGGTTGTCGAAGTGCAGCGGGCCGGTGGGCAGGTGCTTGTTGCCCAGCTTGTCGTCCGGCTCGCCACGGGTCAGGCCGGGGGTGTCCTTGTCGATGATCACCAGGGCGATGTTGTGCTTGGAGTCGGTGGCCAGGCGGGTCACGATCAGCAGGAAGTCGGCCACCGGTGCATGGGCGATGTTGAACTTGCTGCCGGTCAGCCGGTAGCCGTCCGCGCACGGGGTCAGCAGGCTGTGGATACTGCGCACGTCGGTGCCGGTGCCCGGTTCGGCGATGCCGGTGGCGCTCAGCGCGCCGGCCAGGATCGCGCTCAGGTAGCGGTCCTTCTGGGCGTCGCTGCCGTAGAGCATCAGGGCACGGACCATGCCGGCCTGGGCAATCACCGACAGCAGCAGCTCGGGCGTGCGGATCGACGAGGCCAGGCCTTCCAGCGCGGCACTGAAGCCCCACCAGTCTTCACCCAGGCCGCCGTATTCGAGCGGGATGACCAGCTTCCACAGGCCCGCGTCGCACAGGCGCTGCCAGCCGTAGTGATCGAAACCGGGGGCGGCGCTGCGCCGCGCCTCGGCCAGTTCCACGCCGATGGCGCGGTAGGTCGACAGCAGCGCGAGCTGCTGTGGAGTCCAGGAGAGTTTCATTGAGCGTACCTTTGCAGTCGGTTCGCCGGGGCGCCTGAGCGTCGGCGAACGGTTCGTCCCTGAGCGCCGGCTCAGCCTTCCTGGAAAGCCAGGACCTGATCCTTGAATGCCTGGGGCACAGGCACGGTGGCCTGTTTGTCGTAGTCGAACATCACGTGGTACGACTTGGCCCTGGCCACCACCTCGTGGGTATCGTCCTGGCGGCGCATGGTGTGCTCGATCTCGAAGCTCTTGGTGCCGAATTTCACCACGGCGCTGCTGACCACCAGGGTTTCGCCGTACATGGCCTGCTTGAGGTAGTCGCACTCGCTGCGCACCATGATGTGCGGCAGTTTTTCGCTCTTTGGCAGTTGCAGCAGGTGGTGCATGTAGCAGAGGTAGGCATGTTGCATGTAGTCATAATAGATGGGGCTGCTTACATGGCCCATCGAGTCGGTGTCGCGGTATTTGATTTCAATGACGGTCTCAAAGCCTTTCTGGCTCATGGTGCACTTCCTTTTGTTTGTTCTGTTTGAAGTTGGCGAAATGTTCTTGAAACTTCTCGGCAACTTTTTCGGTCCCTTGAAAGTGGGTTTCAAGTTGTTTCAAATGCTAGGCAAGTTGAACTTGCAAGGCTACTCGCGTTTGTTTGCGTAAAACTCGATTTCGCGCTGCAACGCTTGTCTGCCGTGGGGTTGCTGGCTGCTGGTTGTACGCCATGGTTCGTTTGTGGGGGCGGCCTTGAGGGTGGCGTTGAATTGCTCGCATTTCGCCGCCGACAACGAACTTTGGTCATGAATATTTAATATTCCTGGCAATGCGAGCAATCCACGGCGGGTACACGGGCACGGCTCTTGTGTGTGGGGTTTTTAATGCGAGTAGTTGTTCGGCAGGCATTCTTTTAGCATGGCCGCCACTCAGGCGCCGTTGTTGTAGCGGCCCTGTATCGCCATTCAGGGAGTGCAGTGTTCATGACCAATCAACACAAGGTGGCGGTGGTCACCGGTGCGGCCAGCGGTATTGGCGCGGCGACCGCCCTGCAGCTGGCACGGGAGGGTTTTCAGGTGGCGTGCCTGGACCGTGACGAAGGCGGCCTGGATCGCACCCTGCATGCGCTGGGCCCAGGCCATCGGCCGTTCGCCCTGGACCTGTGCGATGAACAGGCAGTGGCCGCGGTGTTCGCCGAAATCGCCCGGTGGCGCGGGCGCATCGATGGCCTGGCCACCTGCGCCGGGGTGGTCGACACCACGGCATTCGACGACCTGAGCGTGGCGCGCCTGCGCCAGTTGCTGGAGGTCAACCTGCTTGCCACCTTCAGCGTGGTGCAGCACAGCGTGCCCTTGATGCGCGCCGGCGGGCATATCTGCACCGTGGCCAGCGTCGCCGGCATTCGCGGCGGCGGCCTGGCCGGCACGCTCGGCTACGCCACCAGCAAGGGCGCGGTAATCACCCTGAGCAAGGGCCTGGCGCGCGAACTGGGCCCGCGCGGGCTGACGGTCAATTGCGTCGCCCCGGCGGTGATCCGCACGCCGATGCTCGATGACACCACGCGCGTCGCCGGCAAGCTCGAACAGCTGCACGGCATGACCGCCTTGCGCCGCGAGGGCCGTGCCGAGGAAGCCGCCGAGGTGATCGCCTGGCTGCTGTCGGGCAAGGCCTCGTTCGTCAGCGGCACCACCATCGCCGTGGACGGCGGCCTGGCGATGCTCTGAGGCGCTTTCTTTTCTTCCTTTTCTTCTCTGTACAGGACGTCAACCATGGCAGTTTCCAAGGACAACCCACTGGCGCTTTGCCGCACCTTTTTCTTCATTCCCGGCGCCGACGAGCGCGCGTTGCTGGCGGCACTCGACGGCGATGGCGACGTGCTGGTGCAGGAGCTGGAGGACTTCACCCCACCGGCGCGACGCCCCGAGGCGCGTGCACTGGCGGTGGATATCCTGCAGCGCTGGCGCGCCTGCGGGCGGGTCAGTGCGGTGCGCATCAACCCGTTTGAAACCTGTGGCCACGAGGACCTGGCGGCAGTGATGGCTGGCCGCCCGCAGGTGGTGATGATGTCCAAGGTCGAGCGCCGCGAACAGATGATCGAGCTGGACCAGTTGATCACCGAGCTTGAGGGGCGCCATGGCATCGCTGCCGGCAGCACGTTGATCGTGCCGAACATCGAGACCGCGCTGGGCGTGGTGCGCGCCATCGAGATCGCCGCCGCCAGCCCGCGTATCAAGGCGATGCTGGTGGCCACCGAGGACATGGTGGCCGACCTGGGCGCCGGGCGCAGCCGCGCCGGCACCGAGCTGTATTACCCGCGCTCGCGCTTTCTGCTCGAATGCGCGGCGGCGGGGGTGCTGGCCATCGACTCGCCCTACACCTTTGCCGACGCGCAGGGTGCCGAAGCCGACATGCAGTTCGCCCGCTCCATCGGCTACCAGGCCAAGGGTGTGGTCAACCCGGCGCACGTGGCGGTCGCCAATCGCTACCTCACCCCCGCTGACGCGGACGCCGAACTGGCGCGCCGGCAGGTGGCGGCGTTCGAGGCGGCTGCCCAGGGCGGCAACGTGCGTGCCGAAGTCGATGGCCTGGTGGTGGAAGTGCCCAGCTACCTGCAGGCGCTGCGCTTGCTGGAGCGTTACGAGCAGTTGCAGGCGCGCCAGGCGCTACGCCGCTGAGCTGTGCGGCTGCGCGCGGGCGCGGGCGGTGGCCAGCGGCATGGCCGGCGGGAGGCACAACAGCCCGATCAGCGAGCTGCTGATCGCATCCTCGATCTGCGCCTGGCTCATCTGCGGCGAGTCGAGGATGTAGGCCTTGACCATCGAGGTGATCACCTGCGCCGCCAGCCAGGCGGCCAGGTGCAGGTTGCTGTGAGCCAGCGTGGCCCGCCAGCGGTCCAGCAGGCGCTCGATGGACAGGGTGATGCGGGCCTTGTGCTGCAGGTCGTCGACGCTGCGGCTCAGGTTGGCCAGGTCGGTGTCGAGCAGCCGGTGCAGCTCCGGTTCCTGCTGGTGCAGGTGCAGCAGGGCTTGCACCAGCAGCCTGAGGTGGGCCGGCAGGTCGGCCACCTCGTGGGCGCCGGCGACCTCCAGAATCACCCGGTTCATGGCCTGCGCATGGCGCTCATGCAACGCCGCGATCAATGCATCCTTGTTCGGGAAGTACTGATAGACCGAGCCCACGCTGACCCCGGCGCGCTGGGCCACCAGGTTGGTGTTGGTGCCCTGGTAGCCATGCTTGACCACCACCTTGGCGGTGGAGGTGAGGATGGTTTCGACCATCATCCGCGAGCGGGCCTGGGTGGGGATCTTGCGCGGAAGGTTAAGGTGTTTCACGAATGTCTCCAGAAAGGGCCTGATTGCATTTGTGAGAAAGGCTGCCAGCAGGCAGCGGTGCTCCGACCTTGGAGATTTCTCCCTGATTGCCTGGAGCGCGCCGCCGCTGTGGCAATGCAGCCGATCCAGTACGAGGGCGATTCTTGGCCTTGGAGACGCTTTGGAAAATGCTCTGGTGTGCACTTTATAGTTAGCGATAGGGTCAGCTATCGCCGGCGCAGGCCCCCGCAAACCGGGCAGATCACAGGCTGCGGTCGAGGCCGAAACGTTTCTTCAGCACCTTTTCCAGCAGCCGTTTGGGCAGCACGCCGGCCAGCAGCGGCAAGGCGCGGCTGCCGTTGCCCAGGCGCAGCAGGTCGGGCGGGGTACGCTGCTGTACGGCCTTGAGCAGGCCCTGGGCGAACGCGCTGGCGGGGGTCGGTCTGTCCTGCGAGGCGCGGGCGCGGGCGCGCACCTGCTCGCGCAATGGCCACCACGGCGAGTCTTGCGCCAGCACCTGCTCGGCCTCGCGCCCGGCATTGCTGGCGAAGCTTGAGGCGATGGCGCCGGGCTGCACTTCCATCACGCCGATGCCGAACGGCGCCAGTTCCAGGCGCAGCGCATCGCTGAGCGCATGCACCGCCGCCTTGGATGCGCAATAGGCGCCGGCGAACGGGGTGACCAGCACACCCGACACGCTGCCGATGTTCACCACCAGGCCGCGATTGCGTCGCAGCAAGGGGAACAGTGCACGGGTCACACCGATCAGTGCGAACACGTTGGTCTCGAACTGGCGCTGCATGGCCTCGACACCGCCGTCCAGCAGCGGCCCCATCGCGCCGTAGCCGGCGTTGTTGATCAGGATGTCGAGGCCGCCATGGGCCGTTTCGATGGCGTCGGCCAGGCGCACCAGGGCGTCCTCGTCGTTGACGTCCAGCTGGCGGCTGCTGAAGCCGGCCTTGATCAGCGTGGCGACGTCATCGGCCTTGCGCGCAGTCGCCCACACGTCGTAGCCGGCGGACTTGAAGCTGTCGGCGAGGGCGCGGCCGATGCCGCTGGAGCAACCGGTGATCAGGACGACGGGCATGGAAGGGGGCTCTCCTCAGAATGTGGTGTTCGGTCAGGGCGTCGATCAGCCGGGTGATGCTCGTGGCGCACACCACGAGGTTGGGGCCGGCGACGGGCAACAGGATATGTGAAGGCAGGTAGTGCAGCGACAGGCTCTGGAACAGGCAGGTCAGGGCCGGTTCTTGCGGGTGATCCTCGAACAGGTCGACGTTGAAATAGTGGAAGTCGACCTGAGGATGTTGACTGCCAAGCCGTGCAACATCGGGATGCATCGTGCGGCAAGGCGGGCAACTGGCCGAGCCCACCATGACCATGGCCGGGCGTTGGCGTGTGCAATCGTCGAGCAGCGCCTGGAGCTGGTCGAGGCGGGTCACGGGCCTGAGTGACATGGTGGTGCCTCCTGCAAGAATTGCGGTGCGCTCCATTCAACCCCGGCTGGCGTGTCTCAGGTAACTGGCAAAAATACTAGTTGGCAAAGCCACCCTGCAGGTGCTCGGCACGAAATTCCAGGGTTTGCGGGCGGTAGCCTGAGCGCAGGGGGGGCAGGGGCAGGCAGTCGTGCCAGCTGGCCTCGGGCTGCAGGTCGCCGGGGCCGCGGTAGCGCGGTGCGGCGTAGGTGTTCTCGGCCAGGTTGACGGTGTCGCCGGGGGCGTAGGCGGCCACGCGCCAGCGCAGCTCGACCAGCGGCACGCGGTTGGCGTTCTTTATCTGTACGCGCAGCGGCCGGTCGGCCGGGCAGGCGTCGGGGGCGTAGTCCAGGCGCAGTTCCAGGCGGGCCAGCTGGCTGGCCTCGCGGTTGTCCAGCCACACCACCCACAGGCCCACCAGGCCCAGGCCGAGCAGCGCGGCCATGGAGATCGGCAAGGCCTTGGCCGGGTAGCGCAGCAGCAGGACCAGCCAGGTGAGGATGAGCAGGATACCGATGAACATGGAGGGCGCCTTGGGTGCGGATGAAGGATCATCCTACCCTGATAAAAGCATCGCGGGTCAAGCCCGCTCCCACAGGTTCGATGGCGACCGTTGTGGGAGCGGGCTTGACCCGCGAAAGGGCCTTCCGGGCTTCAGATCACTGCGCGATGGTCTTGATCGACACCCCGCGCTCCACTGGCGTGGAGCGCCCGTAGATGTCTTCGAAACGCTCGATGTCGTCCTCGCCCAGGTAGCTGCCCGACTGCACCTCGATGATCTCCAGAGGGATCTTGCCCGGGTTGCGCAGGCGGTGCACCGAGGCGATCGGGATGTACGTGGACTGGTTCTCGCACAGCAGGAACACGTTCTCGTCGCACGTCACCTCGGCCGTGCCCGACACCACGATCCAGTGCTCGGCACGGTGGTGGTGCATCTGCAGCGACAGGCTGGCGCCGGGTTTTACCGTGATGTGCTTGACCTGGAAGCGCCCGCCCATGTCCACCGAGTCATACGAGCCCCACGGGCGGTACACCTCGCAGTGGTTCTGGGTTTCGTTGCGGCCCTGGGCGTCCAGGGTGTTGACCATCTGCTTGACCCCCTGAACCTTGTCCTTGTGCGCGATCATCATGGCGTCCTTGGTCTCGACCACCACGATGTTCTCCAGGCCGATCACCGATACCAGCTTGCCGTTGCCGTGGATCATGCAGTTGTGGCTGTCCTGCACCACCACGTCGCCCTTGGTCACGTTGCCGTTGGTGTCCTTCTCGTGCACGTCCCACAGCGACGACCAGCAGCCCACGTCGCTCCAGCCCGCACTCAGCGGCACCACGCAGGCGCGCTGGGTCTTTTCCATCACCGCGTAGTCGATGGAGTTGTCCGGGCAGCAGGCGAAGGTGGCCTCGTCGATGCTGATGCTGTCGCCGTCTTCCAGGCTGCGCTCCAGGGTCAGCAGGCAGGTGTCGTAGATGTCGGGGTCGTGCTTTTTCAGCTCTTCGAGGAAGCGGCTGGCGCGGAACAGGAACATGCCGCTGTTCCAGTAGTAGCCGCCACTTTTGACGAACTCGGTGGCGCGTTTTTCGTCAGGTTTTTCAACGAACTGTGCCACGCGGCTGATGCCTTCGGGCAGCAGGGCGTCCTGGCTCGACTTGATGTAGCCGTAGCCGGTTTCCGGCTTGGTCGCCGGCACCCCGAACAGCACCATTTCGCCGCGTTCGGCGGCCACCGTGGCCAGGGCCAGGGCGCGTTGCAGGGCCTTCTGGTCGTCCAGCACGTGGTCGGCCGGCAGCACCAGCATCAGCTCGTCGCGGCCTTCGTTGACCAGTTTCATGGCCGTGAGCGCCACGGCCGGCGCGGTGTTGCGCCCGAACGGCTCCATCAGGATCGCCTGGGTGTCCAGGTTCAGGTTGGCCAACTGCTCGTTGACGATGAAACGGTGGTCCTTGTTGCACACCACGATGGGCGCGTCCATGCCGTCGAACACCAGGCGCGACAGGGTTTGCTGGAACAGCGTGTGTTCACCGGTCAGGGCCAGGAACTGCTTGGGGAATTGCTTGCGCGACAGGGGCCACAGACGCGAGCCGCTACCACCGGACAGGATGACTGGAATCATGGGTAATCTCCGAACGTTGAAAGGGGCAGTTGATTAACGGGTGGACACAGGGCGCTTGACCCAGACCGGCGACAGGTTGCTGCCACTGCCGGTCACATACAGCACGGCCGCTTCGCCACGTTCGAGCGCAACGGGCTTGAGGTCGCTGACTTTCTTGTCGCCTTCATACAGCGCCAGGCTGACCTTGACCGGGTTGATCTCGCGCTCGCCGCGCGCCTTGGCCGCCACCGGCTTGACCACTTCGGTCTTGCCATCGGCGGTCTTCAGGGTCAGGGCCTGGTCGCTCAGGTTCTGCACGCGTACCAGGGATTTCTGCTTGTTCTTGAACGGCGGTTCCTCGACCAGTTGCGGCTGGCCGCTGCCGTGGTTGACCAGGGTGTAGTAGTGATCGCCCGCCAGCTTGACCGGTACGGTCTGGCTGCCGACCTTGGCGCTGTAGTCGCCCTGGGGCATGAAGCTGAAATCGCTGCTGCCCTGGGCGGCCACTTCGCTGATCTGGGTGTTGCCGACACTGGCGGCCACCGGCTGGTTGCCGGCGTTGTACAGGCGCACGAAGGTCGAGCCCTTGGGCGCGCTGGGGCCATACAGTGCGGCGTCGGCGCCGGCCCAGGCCTGCAGCGAGAGCAGGCTCATGCCGGCGGTCAGGGCGAATGCTTTGGCAATGCGGTGCTTGGTGGTCATGTGCAGTTCCTCTCAGTGTTGCGTCCGATTGGACGACAGGGCCATGTCTTGATTGGCGGTACGGGTTTGCTTCAGCTGGGCGATCCACTGCGGATCGAAGGCGCTGAGGTCGTTTTTCATTGGCAGATAACGTTCCGGGAACTCCCATACCAGCACCTGTGGGGCGCTGGTCTTGAAGGCGTCGGTCTGCAGGTACTTGAGCATCGGCAGCAGCGGGCCATGGCCGTCCTCGGCGTAATTGACCACGTCGCTGCGCAGCGCCTGCTGCAACGCACCGAGGAAGTTCCAGTGCGGGTTGGCGCTGTAGCTGGTGCCGATCAGCGCCACGGGGATCTCGTTGTCGGCAAACAGCGCGTCGTCGCTGTCGGCCTGGTCCTGGGCCCGGGCAGGGCGGGTGGTGCGTTGCTGCAGGCTGTCCGGGGCCGGCAGCAGGTGGCTGAACAACGGGTCCAGCGGCAGGAAGTTGGTGAGGTCGCCCTTGTACGGTGTGGCGGCTTTGGCTTCGGTGACGAACTGCTGCGGCGTGCCGCTGAGCAGGGTCTGGCGGGCCACGGCTTCGGCCAGGTGGCGTGCCACCACCTCGGCGCCCAGTGGTGTCCAGTGGGTGTCGGTGCGCAGGAACACCTGGCCCTGGGCCTTGGCCGCCTGCAGCGGGCCGAGCAGGTCCGGGGCGAACACGCCGGCCTGGCGCGCCTTGGCATGGAACTGGTTGTACAGGTCGGCATGCAGGCTGGCGGGCGTCTGCTCACCGATGTACTCCGGGTACAGGCGGGCCTTGGCCGGAATGATCGCCAGCACCAGTTGCACACCGTGCTGCTTGAGGGTGTCGCGCACGCCGCGGATCAGTGCGAGGTTCTCGGCCTCGAACTGTTCGCTGCCGGCCACCGGCTTGAACTCTTCATCGCTGAACAGCCATTGCTCGCGGCCCAGCACCACACCCGGGCGGCCTTCGTTGAACAGTTTGAAGTCCAGCGCCGCCCAGAGGTTGGTGCCCAGGCGCTTGATCGGGAACTGCGCGTCGTAGTGGGTTTCGGCGGCCTTGGCCAGCTTGCCGTCGAGCAGGGACATCTGCGCGGTGCGCTGGAAACTGCCCAGGCCCCCCAGCGACCAGATGCCCAGGCCCAGCAGCAGGGCCATGAACAGCACGGCGTAGAGTTTGCGTAATGATCGGGTCATGGTCGGCTCGCTCAGAACTGGAAGTAGAGGAACGGCGAGTAGCTTTGCGCCGAGAGTTTGAGGATCGAGGCCACGAACAGCAGCAGCACCAGCGCGCGGGTCATGTACAGGCCCCAGTCCAGGCTCACGCTGCCGTCGCCATGCACGGCCACCGGGCTGGCCTTGGCCGTGGGCTTGGCGTTGCGGTAGAAGTCGCGCAGGCCGAAGAACGCCAGGCTCAGGTAGGCGATCACCAGGGTGGCCACTTGCAGGCCGGTGAGGCTGGCGCGGTTGAGCTCCGACAGCTGCCATTCACCGAAGCTGAACATGGCGCCGTACATGCGCCCGGCCACGTGCAGGTTTTCGGCGCGGAAGATCACCCAGCCCATCACCACCAGCAGGAAGGTGAAGGCCCACTTGACCGGGTTGAAGCGCTGCGGGTTGGTGTCCAGGCCCAGTGCGCGCTCGATCGCCAGCCACATGCCGTGCCAGGCGCCCCAGATGATGTAGGTGAAGTTGGCGCCGTGCCACAGGCCGCCCAGCAGCATGGTCAGGAACAGGTTGCGGTAGGTGGCGAAGGTGCCGCCGCGGTTGCCGCCCAGGGTGATGTACAGGTAGTCGCGCAGCCAGGTGGACAGGCTGATGTGCCAGCGCCGCCAGAACTCGGTGATCGACTGGCTGATGTAGGGCTGCTTGAAGTTCTCCATGAAGCGAAAGCCCATCATCAGGCCCAGGCCGATGGCCATGTCGCTGTAGCCGGAGAAGTCGAAGTACAGCTGCGCGGTGTAGGCCAGTGCGCCCAGCCAGGCGTCGCCGGTGGTCGGGTTCTGCAGGGCGAAGCAGTGGTCGGCGACCACCGCCAGGGTGTCGGCGATGAACACCTTCTTGATGAAGCCCTGCATGAACCGCGTGCAGCCTTCGGAGAACTTGTCCAGGGTGTGGGTGCGGTGGTTGAACTGGTCGGCCAGGTCGCGAAAGCGCAGCACGGGGCCGGCGATCAGGTGCGGGAAGATCGCCACGAACGCGGCGAAGTCGATCAGGTTGCGGGTGGCCGGGGTGTCGCCGCGGTACACGTCGATGATGTAGCTGATCGACTCGAAGATGTAGAACGAGATGCCGATGGGCAACAGGATGTGGGTGAGGATGAACGGCTCCAGGCCGTACGAGGTCATGATCGCGTTGATGCTGTCGACGCCGAAGTTGGCGTACTTGAAGTAGCCCAGGATACCCAGGTCGACCACCACCCCCAGCAGCAGCCAGCGCTGGGCCGGCTTGGTGCGCACGCCGGCGGCGCCCACCTTGAGGCCGATCCAGTAGTTCCACAGGGTGACCGCAGCGAACAGCGCCAGGAAGTCCACCCGCCACCAGGCGTAGAACACGTAGCTGGCCAGCAGCAGCAGGGCGTTGCGGTAGCGTTGCCCGCTCAGGTAGTACAGGCCGAGAAAGATCGGCAGGAACAGGAACAGGAACACATTGGACGAGAACACCATCCCGATCTCTCCTTGTCGTTATCCACAATCGGGGCAGCAGCCCCCCAAACCCCCCGCTGAAATTGCGGGGGAACCAGATCAAACGCATCGCGGGTCAAGCCCGCTCCCACAGGGATTGCGGTCGTTGCTACTTCTTCTGTTCTGCCTGCGGGTCGTAGACGCGCGTCAGGTCGCCGCCCAGGCGGAAACTCTTGAACGGCTGCATCGCGTGCTTGCGCTTGAGCGCATCGGCGTCGCACTGGTACAGGCTGCACCACGGCTCAAGCCAGGCGTATTTGCTGTCGATCTTCAGATCGTCCATGTCCTGCTTCTGGCCATTGCGCGCCTTGAACGCACTCGGGTCTCTGGCCCCGGACAACACCCGCTCGCCCAGGCGCTTGAGCGCGCCGTTGTTTTCCGGGCGCAGGTCCACGCCGTTGGCCTGGGCGAAGCTGGCGATCATCGACAGCGGCGGCAGTGCGTAGTTGTGGTACGCCAGGGCGCGCTGCTTGCGCTTCATCTCGTTGGGCAGAAAGCCCTGCGCATCGACCTGGTTGGCACCCACGCGGTACTCCTTCACGGCCCAGTCGAACAGGTCGCGGCGATCGGTCGCCACCGCCGTGGCCATCACCGACCAGGCGGCCCAGTACGAGTGGTTGTTGATCTTTTCCAGCGGCAGGTCGCTCCAGTCCTTGACCGTCTGCTCGGCCAGGCGCGCGAACCATTTCTCGATCTGTTCGGCCTGGGCCTGGTGCGCCGCCAGTGGCTGTGCGTTGGAAAACTTCAGGCGCAGGTATGCCGAGCTCAGGCTGCCCAGCGCCCATTTGCGCATCGACTTGCCGGTGTGGTTGTAGTCGGTGGACATCAGCGCATCGGCCTGCGCCCAGGTGCCCAGCCACTGCAGGGTGCAGTCCAGCTGCTGCGGGCGGCCGTCGCGCATGTACTGCATCACCTGCTTGCTGACCCCGCGCTCCAGCGTGGTGATGCTGGCGGTGGAGTCGCGAAAGGCCTGTTCGGATGCCTTGTTCAGCGTCGCGCGGGCCTTGTCCGAGCCTTCGTACTTGCTGCGAAACTGCAGCGCGCCGGTGTAGGGCTTGGGCACGGCCTCACAGGTGAAGTCGTTGGGGCTGGTCTTGGGTTTCTCGATGCCGGCGTAGTAGCCCTGCGGCGGGACCAGCCCGCCGGCCTGCACCGCCGGGCCGAACAGGGCCAGGGCGAGCAGGGCGGGGGTGGCAAGGGTGCGGATGGATGTCATGTGCGCCTCACAGGCCGGCCTGGGCAGCATGCTGCCCGGCGCCGGCGATCGGGTTGCGTGTACACAGCCTGGCCTGGACCTTCTGGCTGCCGCTTTCGGGACCCTGCACTTCCACCGCGAGCAAGGTCTGGTTGGCCCAGTCCTCGTCCTCGCGCAGTTGGAAGGCGAAGCGTCCGTCGGTGTCGGAGGTTTCGGGTTTTTCGATCTTCAGGTCCTCGTGACGACCATTGAGGTACCACAGGGTGGCCTGCAAGGTCTTGACCGACTTGTCTTCGAACTGGATGTCCAGTTGATGACGGCCGTTGACCAGGTTCTTGATCACGCCGTTCTTGCCATTGACCAGCAGCTCGTTGGTGCCCGGCTTGAGCGAGGTGCTGACGCTCATCTGCGCAGGCTTGCCTTCGCAGCCGTTGTCGAGCAGGGCGAGCATCTGGCGCCAGATGGTTTCCTGGTCCAGGCGGTACAGCGGCGAGAACTCCCACACCAGGATCTTGGGCGGGTTGTTCTGGAACTCTTCGCTGCCCAGGTACTGGATCATCGAACCTTCCAGGCCGCCACCGGGGAACGCGACGTTGAGCACGTCGGCGCCGATGTACTGCTGCAGAAAACCCGAGAAGTTGTAGTTCTTGCCGCTGTGGCTGGTGCCCACCAGGGTGATCTGCGGGTTGCCCGAGTCGCCGAACAGGTCGTCGCCGCCACTCTCGCCCTTGGGCTCGGTGACGAACTGGTCCATGTACTGCACCGCGTAGCTGGTGCCGCACAGTTGGCCGGCGACGTTGTGCAGGGTGCCGGTCTTGCCCATGCGGCCGGACGGGTGGCTTTCGAATTCACGCCGCGGGATGTCGGCGAAGGCCGGCATGCTGTGCACGGTGTCGGCCACGATTTTTGCCGCACGCTCGGCGCCATAGGGCGTCCAGTGCTGGTCGCCGCGGAAGTAGAAGTCCTTGCCCTGCTGCGCGGCCGGCAACTGTTCGTTGGTCAGCGGCGACAGGTCGGGCACGTTGTAGCCCATTTGGGCGAAGCGCTTGAGCATGGCCTGGTAGTTGCGCAGGGCCTTCTCGTAGTTGAACGCGGCCTTGTCGGCCGGGTTGAGCATGTTGCGGTTCACCAGGCCACGGGTGGGCTGGTACACCACCACCAGTTCCACGCCGCGCGCCTTGAACGCATCGTGCACCTGCTGCAGGCGTTTGTAGCCGGCCGGGGTGGTGGTGAACTCGGTGCGCAGGTCTTCGCGGGTACGGAACAGCCAGTCGCCCTGGGCTTGCACCAGGGTGGTGAAGTTCTGCTGGTAGCGGGTGGTGTAGCGGCTGGCATCGTGGGCTTCGGGGCACAGTTGGCAGCACGGCTGGGCGGTGAAGCTGGGCGCCTGCACCTCGTCGGCACGCACGCCGTTGCTGATCGCCAGCAGCGCCGCACTCAGGCCAAGCAGTTTCATCAGATGTGGGGTCATGTCAGGTTTCCTCAATCCGCCATGTCGGTCTGGCGTTCGACCGGGTCGATCAGTACGGCTTTGCCCTGGCGCACCATCAGGTCGAGAATCTCGTCCTGGCGATCGCCCAGCACCCCGGAGAAACTGATGCCGCTGGACTTGCTCGGGGCCAGCATCGACACCCGGTACAGCTCCACGCTCAGGGGCGAGTCGATCGACAGCGGGCCGCTGCCGTTGGCCGCCAGTTCACCGCCCACCACGATCAGCGACACCTTGGTGTCGAATGGGTCCAGGTCGATGTCGCGGTCGGTATCGGACAGGTCCTTGATGTGCCCGTACACACCCACCAGGCCGTTGGCCATGGCGAGGTTTTCGTACAGGCGGATGTTCACGCTGTTGCGCACGCGGATGCCGTGGCGACGGTTGCTGATGACCTTGTTGCCCCAGATCAGGTTGTCGCCGCTTTCGTACAGGGTGATGCCGTCGGTGTGGTTGCGGTAGATCTCGTTGTAGGCGATCAGGTTGTTGACGCTGTTGCGGTCGATCACCACGCCCGAGAGCTTGTTGTCGTAGCTCTTGTTGTTGATGATCCAGCTGTCGTTGACCTCGCGCGAGACGATGATGCCGTGCTTCTTCTTGGTGCCATGCACGGTGTTGCCGGCGATGATCAGGCGGTGCGAACGGTCGTGGGGGTCGATGCCGTACACGATGTTGTCGCGGTAGGTGTTGTCCTTGACCACGAAGTCGCTGGTCTCGTAGCAGTAGAAGCCGTACCACATGTCGCTGAACTCGGAGCCGATGATCCAGCCGGTGGGTTCGGGGCGGCCCATCTGCTTGGCCATGTTGGGCGTGTACTGCGAAATGCTCACGCCGTAGGACTTGCTCTGGGCATAGCCGAAGCTGGCCATGCGGGTGTTGACGATGTAGGTCTCGGTGCCGCCCCACGAGAGCAGGAACGGGCGAAATTCCTTGGGTGTGCGGAAGGTCGCCGGGCCGTTGTCCTTTTCGCGCCAGCCGGTGACGCGGGTGTCGCTGACGAACAGCTTGCCGTCGTTGACGATGAACGCACCGCCTTCCTGGGACAGGCGCAGTTCCTTGACCTTGGCATCGATCTCGAGCACGCCCTTTTGCCCCACCACGATCGGCAGGCGCGACAGGTACACCCCCGGCGCGGTTTCACGCAGGTACTGGGCCGGCACGTGCTTGCTCAGCTCGGTGAAGTCGACATGCCCGTCATCGACGAAGATCGCCTGCGGGATGCCGTGCTGGCGGGCTACCCATTCGGCCATCTTGTTGTCGCCGCCGATGAACTCCTTGAGGGCGTCTTCCTGCAGCATGCGGCGTACCGTGACCTTGCCCTTGCGTGCACGCTGGATCTTGGCCTGCACCGCTTCGGCGGTGTAGCCGCTGAGGTCGGGCAGGGTCGGCGCCGGGATCTGCAACGGCTCGATCGGCGCGCTGCTGACGGTGTAGGTCTTGGCGTGCTGCAGCTCTTTGGCCGGGCTGGCCACGGGCAGGCCGTTGGCCAGGGCGATGCTGCTGGCCAGCAGCAGGCTGCCGGCGATCAGCGTGTTGAGCGGGTAAAGGTTCATGTCAATGCACTCCAGGCATCAGAAACGCCAGATCACGTCGATGAAGGCGCGGTGCATGTACGAGTCCGCTTCCTTGCCATAGGCGTCGCCTGGCTTGAACACCCCACCGCGAAAGCGCACCAGTGCCGACGGTTCGTCGATCGACTGGCTCAGCGCGGCCGGCAGCAGGCCCTGCTTGAAGTACTTGGTGACCACCAGGTCCATCTCCTGGCCGAGGTCTTTTTCGCCCTGGATCAGCGGGCGGTTGATGCCGTCATCATCGACCACTGCGTTGATGCCGCTGCTGCCGATGTTCTGCTTGCCGTCGACGCGCCAGAACTTGTGGTACACCAGGCTTGCGTCGTAGTCGTCGCGCAGTTGCCAGGAGGTGAACAGGGTGGCGGTCTGCAGGTTGCCCAGCTCGCCACGGAAGGCCTCGCCGAAGCGGTGTACACGCGAGCGGGTGCCGGTGAAGTTGGAGCGGTTGCTCTCAAGGCCCGTCTGTTCGAAGTTGCCCGAGCCGTCGCTGCCACCGCCGCCGCTGCCGCGGGCATAGGCCGCGCCGACCTGCCAGTTGGGGTCCAGGCGCAGGCGGATGCCCAGGTCGGTGGCCCAGGCGTTGACATCGCCGCTCTGCTTTTGCGTGGCCAGCTGGTCGCCGTTGGCCAGGGTGGTGGCGCTCAGGCGATCACGGTCGCCGGTGAGCCAGGTGACGCTGCCCCAGTAGTTGACGGTGTTCTGGTTGCGCCAGTTGTAGGCGTCGCTGTTGGCCTCAAGGCCCAGCCAGGTGAGGTCGCCGTTGCGGGTCTTGTCCAGCGGGTCGAGGGTCTCGCCCGGGTTCTTCAGCTTGCCGTCGTCGTGGGTGTGGTGCGCGCGCAGGCCGACCCAGTGGCCGGGGGTCCATTGCGCGGCCACGTCGCCGTAGACGTGCAGGCGGTCCTTGTCTTCGGGGGCCAGGTCGGTGAGGTCGGTGCGGTACTCGCTGAAACGCTGGGCCACGCCGGCGTTGGCGCGCAGCAGGGTGGTGTCGAAGGTCCAGTTCAGCGCCTCGATGTTGGTGTCGCGCCACATGCCGTCGTCGCTGCGCAGGCGCTGGCGGCCCAGGCGCAGTTGCTCGCCGGGGTAGGCGGTCAGGCCGCTGTAGCCGACCCAGAACTCGCGCATGGCCAGGTAGCTCTTGTCCTGCTCGCGGCCGCTGGCGCGGCGGGTTTCGACCTGGCTGTCGTCGTCGGCCTGGCGCAGGGTGTCGGTGTCGATGGTGTCGGTGGCGGTGACCGCCTGGCCCATGGCGTAGGCGCTCCAGTTGCCGCGCTCGCCATACACCCAGGGGCGCAGGTCCAGGCCCAGGCCGTTGACGTCGCCGCCGGAGCGGGTGCCCAGGTCGCGGTCATCCTCGGACTGGCCGGTGACTTTCACTTCCAGGCCGAAGTTCTTCTCGGCGGTCATCGCGGCCAGGGTCGGGCACGACCAGAGCAGGGCACAGCCCAGGCCCAGGCCGGCCTTCATCCACGGGTTGAGTGTCATAGGGATTCCTCGCCGTCTTGTTCGGTGGTGTCCTGCAGGGCCTGCATGGCCTGGGCGCCGGGGCCCTGACCCATGGCGCCACGGGCCTGGCGCTCCTGTTGCAACAGGCGCTGGGCCTGGGCCTTCTGCGGGGCGGATAGCTGCTGGTCGAGCTCGCCGGCCATCGCCGTCGATTGCTCGCTGGGGTTGGCCTGCGCCAGTTGCGCGAACACCCAGGCGTTGACCAGGTCCTGGCGAATGCCGCGACCTTCGCTGAACAGTTGGGCCAGCGCGTAGTCGGCGCTGAGCTGGCCACCACGGGCGGCGCGCAGCAGGTGATCGACGGCTTTCTGCGGTTCGACCTGGCCCAGATAGCCACGGCGGTAGAGCTGGCCGAGGTAGTAGTGGGCGCTGATTTCGCCGGCATCGGCGGCGGACTGCAGGTGCGTCTGGGCTTTTTTCGCGTCGGCCGGCACGGCCTTGCCTTCGTAGTAGAGGCGGCCCAGCAGCAGCTCGGCGCGCGGTTGTGCGGCCTCGCGGCCCTTGTCGATGTAGGCCAGCAGTTGGTCGCTGTCGCCCAGCTCGGGGAAGCTGTAGAGCAGTTGCGCCAGGCTGACCCAGGACGCGGGGTTGCTCGGTGCGACCTGTTCGAGCAGGGCCTGGGTGGTTTTCTCGTCGGTCTGGCCCAGGCTGGGGTCGGCCAGTACGCGGGCCACGCTGTCGACCCGGCTGGCCGGTACCGCACCGCGGGCATAGGCGGCCTTGAGCTGGTCGATCAGCGCGGCCTGTTGTTCGGGCTGGGCACGCTTCTGGTACACGCTGGCCAGTTCCACATAGCAGATGTCGGTGCTGGCCAGTGCGGCCTTGCAGATACGCTCCACCTCGTCCAGGTGCTGGTCGTAGGTGTTCTGGGTACGGTACAGCAGCACCTGGGCCAGGCCCGCCTCGGGGTAGCCGGCGGCGCGCCATTGGTCGATCTGCTGCTGGGCATCGAGGTCGGGGAAACTCTGCGGGTATTGCAGGTAGAGCATGGCCAGCGGGATCAGGGTGTTGCTTTCGCCGGCGGCGAAGGCCTGCTTGAGCAGGCCCTGGGCCTCGTGGCGCTCGGCCTCGCTGCTGTCGGGCTTGGCCACCAGCAGACGGCCGAGGCGGGCCTGGGCGCGGGGCGAGGTGCGGGCGGCGGCGCGGTAGGTGGCCTCGGCCTGCCTGAGCTTGGCCGGGTCACCGGTCTCGACCTGGATATCGGCCAGGCCTACCTGGGCCTCGCTGTAGCCCAGGTCGGCGAGTTGCTGGTAGTTGCGCTCGGCCAGGGCGGTGTCGCCGCGCTTGAGGGCTTCGTTGGCCAGGCGCTGGTCGGGCAGGCCGGCGCAACCGGCCAGGCTGATGGCCAGGGCCAGTGCACCCATCGGTAGGAGCCGGCCTTGCCGGCGAAGGGGGCTGCACGATTCGCCGGCAAGGCCGGCTCCTACAGGGATCGCGGTGTGTTGGGTAGTCACCGGCATGTCCTCTTCAAAGCCCACGGGCCACGGCCTTGTCGATCAGCCAGTCCATCGACGGACCCCGGTCGCTGTTGACCGACACCGGGCGCCCGGCCAGCTCGCTGGGCATCGGCGCATCCGGCTTGATCTGCACGCGAATGTCCGAAGACAGGTCGTCGCTGTTCTGGCTGGTGCTGCTGACGATGCGACCCTGGCGCACGTCGTCTTCGCCGGCCACCTGGAAGTTGACGCGGGTGCCGGGCTGCACTTCGTCGAACTGGCGGTAGCTGAAACGGGCCTCGATGATCGGGTTGGTGGTGCGCGGGATCAGTTGGAAGATCACTGCGCCCTTGCTCGCGTATTGCCCGTCATCCACCAGCTGCCTGGCCACCACGCAGTCGCACGGGCTGGTGAGGGTGCCGCTGAGCTGCTTGCCGAACAGTTCCTCGACCCGCGCCGGCTCCAGTTGCTGGTCGTCCAGGTGGCCCTTGAGCAGGTCGAGCATGCTGGTGTTGAACGAGGCCAGCGGCGCGCCCTTGACCACCGGGCCGTCCGCCTTCACCAGGCTCTGCACGGTGCCGTCGCGCGGCATGGTGACGTTGGTGGTGGGGACGCTGACCACCCCGGCCTCGGCATGGCTGACGAAGTACAGGCCGTACACCGACTTGGCGATGAAGCCGAACGCGGCCACGCCGACCACGAACACGCCGAGGCTGAAGGTGACCGCACGCAGGCGGCCGAAAGCGCTCAGGCCGCCGCCGGTGTCCTTCTGCTTGCGTGCCTTGGTGAAGTTGTCGCGTTGCAGGGTGCTGAGCACGTCGCCGATGCTGATCAGCTCGCCCGACAGGTGCGAGGTGATGATGTGGCGCAGGGTGGCGATGTCGCGCTGTTCCAGGTTCTGGAACTGCACGCCGGTACGACCGTCGGCGACGTTGTGCGAGCGCACCTGGAACTCGATGTCGATGGCCAGGCCCAGGTTGTCGACCACGAACTGCAGGCGGCCGCGCACCACTTCGCCGACCTTCAGCGGGTGGCGGGTGTAGAAGCTCAGGCCACCGGCCGAGAGGTCCTCGACCTTGACTTCGAGGGTCTCGCGGTTGGCCCCCAGGTAGCGCAGCTTGGCGGGGATCTTTACCCGGGCGTGCTGACGCTGGGCTTCGGACTCATGCACGACATTGGCATTCACGGCGGTATTCATGGCGATATGTTCCTGTTTATTCCGTAGGGCGGCGGCTCACACGACCATGAACAGCACAGCGACGAAGATGCTGGCTGCCGAGAAGGTCATGGTCCGCGAAGACCAGGTGTTGAACCATTGTTGAAAGCTCGCGAGGTCGCGTTTGAGCGCAGTGGGCTGGCGGGTCCAGGACTGCTTGTCGAGGCGGAAGAACACGTAGATCTTCATGATTGCGCCGACGATCTGGTTGTAATAGAGAATCAGCGGGTAGGCCGGGCCGATGGCATGCCCCGAGCACATCAGCATCAGGGTCAGGATCAGCCGGGTGATGCCGATCCACAGCAGGTACACCAGCAGGAAGGCAGGGCCGAACTTGAGGCTGGCGATCAGCGCCACGGTGAGCCCGAGCAGGCTGGTCCACATCGACACGCGCTGGTCGAACAGCACCACGCTGGTGAACAGGCCGAGGCGGCGAACGCCCAGGCCCAGGGCGCGGGAGTTCTGGCGCAGGTTGTTGCCGTACCAGCGGTACATGAGCTTGCGGCTGGCCTTGATGAAGCTCTTTTCCGGCGGGTGCTCGACCGTGTTGATCGCCGCATCCGGCACGTAGAACGTGTCGTAGCCCAGGCGCATGAGGCTGAACCAGCTGGACTTGTCGTCGCCGGTGAGGAACTTGAAGCGGCCCAGGCGCCAGTGCTGCAGCGAGTCGTTCTCGACGTCCTTGATGAACTCGGGGTTGGTCACCACGGCGGCGCGGAACACCGACATGCGCCCGGTCATGGTCAGCACGCGCTTGGACAGGGCCATCGAGCACATGTTGATGTGGCGCTGGGCAAAGCGCAGCTTGTGCCACTCGCTCATGATGTAGCCGCCGCGCACTTCGCAGAATTCGTTGGTGGTCAGGCCACCGACATTGGGGTAGAGCTTGAACCAGGGCACGGTCTTGGCCACCACGCCTTCGCCGAGCACGGTGTCGCCGTCGATCACCGCGACCACTGCGTTCTCGTCGGGCAGGTGGCGCGAGATGGCGCGAAAGCCGTAGGCCAGGCCGTCACGCTTGCCGGTGCCGGCGATGCGCACGAAGTCCAGGGCCACGCGGTCGGGCGGGTTGAACTTGGCCCACAGGCTTTTCACCAGCAGTTCGTCGCTCATTTCCACCAGCGAGCAGACCACGGTGGTGGGATAGCCGCAGTCGATTGCCTCGCGGATCACCGAGCTGTACACCTGCGCGGTGGTCAATGCGTCGATGCGAAAGCTGGTGACCATCAGGTACACGTGCGACGGGTCGGCCGCGCTGCCCAGTTTGCGCACCTTGCGTCGCAGCATCGGGTAGACGATGTAGAGGAACAGCATGCCCCGCACGAAGTGCGTGGCACCCATGGAATAACGCCAGATTCCGACAGCGCCGATGAGGAAGATGAAGTCCTTGGAGTCGGGGTCGAAAACGGTCTTGGGCAAGGCCAGGGCGATCAGCATGAGCAGGCTCACGTAGAACAGCCATCCGGCGACCTGTAGCAGGCCGTGCTTGAGCCTTTGCATGGTGTGCATCCGTAGCGAATGAATGGGAAGGAACTGCACGGGGCTGGGGCGACCCCGTGCAGTGGCTGCTGTTACCAGCAGATGCCTTCGGTGCGGCTGGTGGGGCAGGTCGGCTTGCCCATGAAGCCGACCAGGTCGATGACCTGCTTGCCGGCCGGGGCCTGTTGCGCCAGCGCACGGAACTTCTCGTCGCGGTTACCCAGCACGATCACGTCGGCGTGGTTGACCACCTGCTCGAAGTCGGCGTTGAGCAGGGACGAGACGTGGGGGATCTTCGACTCGATGTAGTCCTTGTTGGCGCCGTGCACGCGGGCGTACTCGACGTTGCTGTCGTAGATGTTGAGCTCGTAGCCCTTGCCGATCAGGCGTTCGGCCAGTTCCACCAGCGGGCTCTCGCGCAGGTCGTCGGTGCCGGCCTTGAAGCTCAGGCCCAGCAGGGCAACCTTGCGCTTGTCGTGGCTTTCGATGATGTCGAAGGCGTTCTGCACCTGGGACTCGTTGCTGGTCATCAGCGAGTTGAGCAGCGGCGCCTTCACGTCCAGGCTGCCGGCGCGGTAGGTGAGGGCGCGCACGTCCTTGGGCAGGCACGAGCCGCCGAAGGCGAAGCCTGGGCGCATGTAGTACTGCGACAGGTTCAGGGCCTTGTCCTGGCACACCACTTCCATCACTTCGCGGCCATCGACGCCGCAGGCCTTGGCGATGTTGCCGATCTCGTTGGCGAAGGTGACCTTGGTGGCGTGCCACACGTTGCAGGTGTACTTGATCATCTCGGCCACTTCGATGTCCTTGCGGATGATCGGGGCGTCGAGCTCTTCGTAGAGGGCCTGCAGCACGTCGCCGCTGGCGCGGTCGAGTTCGCCGATGACAGTCATCGGCGGCTGGTCGTAGTCCTTGATCGCGGTGCTTTCGCGCAGGAACTCGGGGTTGACCGCCACGCCGAAATCGACGCCGGCCTTCTTGCCCGAGCAGTCTTCGAGAATCGGGATCACCACGTTCTTGACGGTGCCCGGCAGTACGGTGCTGCGCACCACGATGGTGTGGCGGCTGCTCTTGTCGCGCAGTACCAGACCGATTTCGCGGCACACCGACTCGATGTATTCCAGGCCCAGGTCGCCGTTCTTCTTGCTCGGCGTACCGACGCAGATCATCGACACGTCGCTGTCGCGAATGGCCTGGGCAAAATCGGTGGTGCCCCGCAGGCGCTGGTTGGCAATGCCTTGCTGCAACAGGGCTTCGAGGCCCGGTTCCACGATGGGGGATTTGCCCTGGTTGATCAGGTCGATCTTGGTCGCCGATACATCAACGCCGATCACTTCATGGCCCCGGGCGGACAGGCAGCCCGCACAGACCGCACCTACATAACCCAAACCAAAGATGCTGATACGCATCGCATTCACCTCATGTGTTTATCATGTCGGCGCACAACTAAGCGCCAGACCGGGTTGGTTGACCAGCAAATTCAGGGTGCACGGAAGTGTCACGGTTAAACCGCTAACTGCCGGCAGGCAAATTAAATTGGAGTGCGAAAAATAAACGGCACTCAAGTTGGCGGCTAATGGCCATTTACATTAGGGGGTGAGCCCTGGACGGTATCCGTCTTTATTGCAGTACCCACTGCGTGTACTGCTGTGCTTGTTATTTCAAGTGGATTAAATCCTTTGAAATCAACCACTAGGACGATTTTTAAGGGTGCTCTCTCCTGGCTTGGACGCGTAATCTTGTCGAACAATTGCGCGGACAAAAAAGTGCTTTCAAAACTTCCTGATACTGTCCATTTGTCATGTACGTCATCTCTCACATCCATCACGAGATAATCCGTACCGGTGGTATGAGCGAGCCTCAAGGGGATAAGTTCCAGGCTCGCCCGAGTCGCCGTGAAGGATTTTTTAATATTTCAACAGTTGACGATACTTTCACTTTGATAGCACACGGCAGTTTCGTCCCGTGTCTGTAGGGCAAACTTGCAAGGGGATGTTTTTATGCCAGCATGAAAAAAAATTTCAGGATATTTCGTCAGAAAACTACGAACGGTCTTATGACGTTTGGCGATAGGGCTAGAGGGGGTGGTTTTTTGGCGCCACGGGATTGGCGCCTGGCGGGCTGTGAGGACGCCATCGCGAGTCAAGCCCGCGCCCGCAAGGATTCAGGTGATCCCGGGGGGAGCGGGGGGACCCGCGATGCTTTCTACTCGGCCGGGTGGTCGCGCAGGAACACCAGGTTGTCCGGTTTGGACTGCTCGGCACTGTAGTAGTAGCCCTGCACGTCGAACTGCTTGAGCCGCTCGGGGTCGTCGATGCGCTCCTGGGTCACGAACCGGGTCATCATGCCCCGCGCCTTCTTGGCATAGAAGCTGATGATCTTGTACTGGCCATTCTTGAAGTCGCGAAACTCGGTGTTGATCACCCGCGCCTTCAACGCGCTGCGCTTGACCGCCGAGAAGTACTCGTTGCTGGCCAGGTTCAGCAGCAGGTCGTCGCCTTGTTCGGCCAGCGCCTGGTTCAGCCACTCGCTGATGCGCGTGCCCCAGAAGGCGTAGAGGTCCTTGCCGCGGGCGTTGGCCAGCTTGGTGCCCATCTCCAGCCGGTAGGGCTGCATCAGGTCCAGCGGACGCAGCAGGCCGTACAGCCCCGACAGCATGCGCAGGTGCTGCTGGGCATAGGTGAAGTCGTCTTCGCTCAGGCTCTGTGCATCCAGGCCGGTGTACACGTCGCCCTTGAACGCCAGCAGCGCCTGCTTGGCGTTGGCCGGGGTGAAGTTCGGGGTCCAGCTGCCGAAGCGCGCGGCATTGAGGCCGGCCAGCTTGTCCGAGAGGTGCATCAGGTCGCTGATCTGCTGCGGCGAAAGTTCGCGCAGTTGCAGGATCAGTTCCTGGGAGTCGTCCAGGTATTGCGGCAGGGTGTGCCGCTGGGTAACGGGCGGGGTGTCGTAATCGAGGGTCTTGGCGGGTGAGATCACCGTCAGCATGAGGTCGGCTCCTTGAATCGTGGCGTCGATTCTACGGGCGGGGGGCGCCGATCTCCAGCTATCGCGCCAATAGCGAAGACCCTGGCGGCGCTTGGCGCTATAGTGCGCGGCGAGAAAATGGAGAGTGTGATCGTGCGCATAGCCCTTCTTTTACTGGCCGGCCTGCTGAGCACGCTGGTGCACGCTGCCCCGGTCGAGCTGGCCCGGTTCGACCGCAGCGTGTGGCCCGAACAACTCGACAGCCCGGCCCTGTTCGATGTGGCCTCGCGTGCCGAAATCCTCAGCTTTGCCCGCGTGCTGTATGACAGCGAGGCCCTGAGCGAGGCGCAGCTGGCCGAGCGCCTGAACCTTCGCCAGGTCAACCTGGTGACGCTGAATGCGTTGCGTCAGCGCCTGTGGCAGCGGCTGTGGCGCAACTATGACCTGGCCCAGCAGAGCTGCGAGCAGGACGCCTCGTTCTGCTACGCCATCGACAGCTTGCCGGACCTGCGCCAGCAGGCGGGCAAGTTCAGTGTTGCAGACGATTCGTTCTACGCCGGTTGGGCGCAGCCAAGCCGGCGTTTTCACGAGTACTACCTGAACGAGCAGTTGCGCAAGGCGGCGCTGTTCACCCAGACCTCCAGCGAGGTGGAGCGGTTTTCCGACCAGGAGCGCGATGGCCAGGCACTCAACGACCGGCTGTTCGTGCTCAGCTTCGATGGCGGCCCGGGGCCGGCTACCGAGGCGCTGACCGACTACCTGCGCCGGCAGAAGCTTGGCGGGCTGTTCTTCGTGGTGGGCAAGAACCTGCAGGCGCGCCGCGACCAGACCTCGGCCGCGGCGCTGCAGCAACTGTATGCCGGGCAGTGCGTGGGGCTGCAGGGCTGGCAGTACAGCTCGCATGCGCAGTGGACCGGCTGGCAGGACTCGGTTGTCTCCAGCCGGGCATTGGTACAGAGCAGCCTGCCCGAGGCATTCGTGCCGCTGTTTCGCCCGCCCTACGGGCAGCGCCGCGCCGACAGTGCGGCGTTTTTTGCCGGCCAGCAGCTGCAGGTGATGTTGTGGGATATCGACGCCCAGGACCAGGCCGGGTTGAATGCCGAGCAGTCGGCGCAGCGGGTGCTGAGCCTGATGCTGCTGTGGCGCCGCGGGGTGATCCAGTTTCATGACGGCCAGCCCAGGGCCCAGGCGGCGATCGACTGGTTGCTGCGGCACACGGCCCAGAGCGGGATTGGCTGGGGCAACTGCCGGGAATTTGCCGAAACCCCGTAATCGCTGGGCGCGGCGGCACCCGGCGGAAAAAATCGCCAGGCGTTCATCGGGGTTTGATCATTAACTGTAGTGGTGCTTGCGGCTCACGCCAAGGGCTTGACCGCACAACGAAAAATAAACTTCAAAAAAACGTAAAAACGCTTTTTATCGTCACGGGTTTTGCGGTATCAAGAAGTCAGACCGCCGAACCCTGCAGCACAGGTGGCGTACTAATGGCCCCTCCTTTGTTCGCAGCTTCCCTACCGTAACGACGCGGCCAGGGGGAGACCGGCGGTCACTTCGCGGCGCAGCACCGCCCAGGTATTGCGTCGTCTGGCCCCTACAAAGGTGACCGAGTATGGATGATCAAGGACGTAACGTTTCTTCCAACCAGCCAATCCTTTACGTGCTCGATACCAATGTTCTGATTCACGATCCGAACGCCTTGCTGAATTTCGAGGAACACCACGTCGCGCTGCCGATGACCGTGCTCGAGGAGCTCGACAAACTCAAGACCGGAAAACACACGATCGCCGCCGAATGCCGCCAGGCCATTCGTCTGATCGACCAGACCCTGGGCGATGCCACGCCCGAGGATGTCGAGCAGGGCGTACCGATCCAGCGCGGCAAGAGCGGCCCCAAGGGCTTCCTGTCGATCCTGATGACCCCACGCGCCGAACCCAACCGGCTGCTGCCAGAACACCTCAACGACAACATCATCATCAACCAGTTGCTCGAGCTGCGTAGCCGGCGCAAGGAACTGGACGTGGTGCTGGTGACCAAAGACATCAACATGCGCCTCAAGGCCCGCGCCTGCGGTATCGCCGCCGAGGACTACAGTACCGATCAGCTGGTCGACGACGTTTCGTTGCTGCCCAAGGGCTACCATTCGGTCAGCGGCTCGTTCTGGGACCGCGTCAACAAGGTCGAGACCCGCCAGGAGCGCGGGCGCACCTGGCACCGCGTGCAGCTGGCCGACAACCTGCCGGCGGTTCACATCAACGAGTTCATCATCGACGAGCAGGGCTTCGTCGGCTGGGTCAAGGGCATCCGTGACAGCGAGTTGCTGCTGCTCGACCTGCATCAGGAGCCACTGCTGCACCAGGAAGCCTGGGGCCTGAAACCGCGTGACATCCATCAGGGCCTGGCGCTGTTCGCCCTGCTCGACCCCGACATCCACCTGGTCAACCTCACCGGTGCCGCAGGTTCGGGCAAGACCATCCTGGCACTGGCCGCAGCCATCGAGCAGACCATGGTCAGCAAGCGCTACCGGCGCATCATCGCCACCCGCAGCGTGCAGGGACTGGACCAGGAAATCGGCTTCCTGCCGGGCACCGAAGCGGAAAAAATGGAGCCCTGGCTGGGGGCGATCACCGACAACCTCGAAGCCTTGCACATGGACGACGAAAACACCCATGGCAGCGTCGAGTACATCCTCGAGCGCGTGCCGTTGCAGTTCAAGTCGCTCAACTACATTCGCGGTCGCAGCTTCCAGCAGAGCCTGATCCTGATCGACGAATGCCAGAACCTCACCCCGCACCAGATGAAGACCATCATCACCCGTGCCGGGGCCGGTTCCAAGGTGATCTGCCTGGGCAACCTGGCGCAGATCGACACCCCTTACCTGTCCGCCACCAGCTCGGGCCTGACCTACCTGACCGAGCGCTTCAAGGACTTCCCCAACGGCGTGCACATCACCCTGCAGGGCGTGCCCCGTTCGGTCCTGGCCGAATACGCCGAATCCCACCTGTAACCCCTGCCACCGGGCGGCCTTGTGCCGCCCGGTTTTTTCCGCTGCCTAATGTTGACCCCTGGGTTTACAATCGGTGCTCCTGATCAGGAGTAACCCTGTGCTGACTCATCTCGATTCCCAAGGTCGGGCCAACATGGTCGACGTCACCGACAAAGCCGTCACCTCGCGCGAGGCGGTGGCCGAAGCGCGGGTGCGCATGCTCCCGCAAACCTTGCAGATGATCGTGGCTGGCGGCCACCCCAAGGGCGACGTGTTTGCCGTGGCGCGCATTGCCGGCATCCAGGCGGCAAAGAAGACCAGCGATCTGATCCCGCTGTGCCACCCGTTGATGCTCACCAGCGTCAAGCTCGAGCTGACTGGCGAAGGCGACGACACGGTGCATATCGTGGCGCGCTGCAAGCTGGCCGGGCAGACCGGCGTCGAGATGGAGGCCCTGACGGCCGCCAGTGTGGCGGCGCTGACGATCTACGACATGTGCAAGGCGGTGGACCGGGGCATGACCATCCACAGCGTGCGTGTGCTGGAAAAACTGGGCGGCAAGAGCGGGCACTACCAGGTGGAGGCGCCATGAACATCGACGTGGTGTATTTCGCGCGGTATCGCGAGGCGCTGGACAGCGACGGCGAACGCCTCGACGGGCCGTTCGACAGCGTCGACGATGTGCGCAAGGCCCTGCTGGCACGCGGGGAGGGGTACGCGATGCTGGGCGAGCAGAACCTGATGTGCGCGCGCAACCAGGAGTTGTGCAGGCTCGACGAGCCGGTGGCCGACGGCGACGAAGTGGCGTTCTTTCCGCCCGTGACCGGGGGCTGAGGTGGGCGTTCGAGTGCAGGCCGGCGCGTTCGACCCCGGCGCCGAGACCAATGCGATGCACGCGGCCAACGTCGGGGTGGGCGCGGTGGTGTCGTTTGTCGGCTATGTGCGCGACTTCAACGACGGTCGCGAGGTGGCGGGGATGTTCCTGGAGCATTACCCGGGCATGACCGAAAAGGCCCTGGCCAAGATCGTGCTGGAGGCCGAGCAGCGCTGGCCGTTGCTCAAGGTCGAAGTGCTGCACCGTATCGGCGCATTGCAGCCGGGCGAGCCGATCGTGTTCGTGGGTGTAGCCAGTGCGCACCGGCAGGCGGCGTTCCAGGCGTGCGACTTCGTGATGGACTATCTCAAGACCCGCGCGCCGTTCTGGAAGAAGGAGCAGACCGGCGAGGGGCCGCGCTGGGTCGAGGGGCGCCAGAGTGATGCGGACGCTGCGGGGCGTTGGTAGACGCCCCGCCGGCAAGGCTGGCTCCTGCAACGGTACGGTGCCGCGAATCGGTTGAAAATTAATACACAAAAGTCCAGTATGGAATTATAAGTACAAAATAGTTCCAGGCTGCCTTGTGCCCGCCGCTTTTTCCTCTGTCTTGCAACACACCCCAACAACGAGCGAGAGAGACCGCTGATGAAAACCCCATCCCTGTTGGCCGCGCTGGCGTTGAGCCTGTTTGCCGCCGCCCCGTCGTTCGCCGCTGAAAAGACCCTGCGCATCGGTATCGAAGCCGCCTACCCACCGTTCGCGTTCAAGACCGCCGACGGCGCTATCAGTGGCTTCGACTACGACATCGGCAACGCCCTGTGCGCGCAGATGCAGGTCAAGTGCCAGTGGACCGAACAGGAATACGACGGCCTGATCCCGTCGCTCAAGGTCAAGAAGATCGACGCCGCCCTGTCGTCGATCACCATCACCGAAGACCGCAAGAAGTCGGTGGACTTCACCCACAAGTACTACTTCACCTCCGCACGCCTGGCCATGAAGGCCGGCAGCCAGGTCGATGACGACTTCGCCAACCTCAAGGGCAAGCGCATCGGCGTGCAGCGCGCGACCACCACCGACCGCTATGTGACTGCGGAACTGGTGCCCAAGGGCATCGAGATCGTGCGCTACACCAGCAACGAGGAAATCTTCATGGACCTGGTGGCCGGTCGCCTGGACGGTGTGTTCGCCGACACCATCCCGCTTGAACAGGGCTTCCTGGAGACGCCCAAGGGCAAGGGTTACGGGTTTGTCGGGCCAGAGCTGAAAGACCCCAAGTACGTGGGTGAGGGCGCCGGGATCGCGGTGCGCAAGGGCAACGCCGAACTGGTCGCCCAGCTGAACGCGGCCATCGACGCCATTCGCGCCAATGGCGAGTACCAGAAGATCCAGGCCAAGTACTTCAAGTCCGACATCTACGGCGACTGACCGTCGCCTGCCCGAGGCCTGAGTTCGTTCAGGCCTTGAGCTCCTTGAGGTGCTTGTACACCGTGGCCCGGCCCATGTTCAGCACGTTGGCCACGTAGTTGGCGGCGCTCTTGCCGCGAAACGCACCCTCGGCATGCAAGGCCAGCACCAGTTCGCGCTTGTGGTCGCGATTCAGGTTGCTCAGTGCCAGCTGGCGCTCGCGCAGCCAGCTGTTGAGAAACGTGTTGATGCGCTCCTGCCAGTCATCGCGAAACAGCGCGTCGGGCTGGGCGATCAGCCGGGTGGGCGAGAGAAACAGGTCCAGCGCCGCCTTGGCGTTTTCGAACATCGAGATGTTCAGGTTGATGCACAGCACGGCCTGCGGCTTGCCCTGGGCGTCGCGCAGCACGGTGCTGAGCGAGCGGATCTTCTGCCCGTCCCAATTGAGCTTTTCATAGGGGCCGATGTTGGTTTCGTCGGTACCTGCCTCGAACATGTCTTCCAGGGCCGCATCGTCGCCGATCTCGCGCTTGGACAGGTTGTTGGCGATGTAGTCGATCTTCTGGCTGCGCAGGTCGTGCAGCACCACCTCGGCGTGGGGGAAGAACAGCGTGGCGATGGCGTCGGCAATCGCGCGAAAGTTGCTCAGGGCGGGGTCGTGGGGCGGTATCGGCATGCAGGCGGGCTCCAGGCGGTGTCAGCGCCCTAGGCGAAGGGCGCTGGGAGTGTGCCGCAAACGCGGGCGGGCGTCACCCGTGCAGGCGGTACAGGGCGTTGGCCAGGGCGATGTCTTCCAGGCCCAGGCCGATGGAGCGGAAGAAGGCATGGCGCTGGTAGGTCGGGCGCGGCGCCTGCTCGCTGAGCAACTGGGCCAGGTCGCCGATGATGACGTCGGCCTGCCAGCCGTGCTGCTCGCTGGCGATGCGCATCTCGCCGGCCGAGCCGGGGGTGGTCAGGCGGTAGTCGCAGTACACGTCCATGTCGGTCAGGCACTCGGGCGGCACTTCGTGGGCGCGTACCGCGTTGGTGCTGATCGAGGTGATCAGGGCCGGCTTGCTCAGCTGGCGCGGGTCGATCACAGGCTTTGCCGACGAGGTGCACAGCATGATCACGTCGGCGTCGTGCAGTGCTGATTGCAGGTCGTCCACCAGGCTCAGGCGCGGGTCGAGTGCACCGAGGGCTTCGCGCTGCTCGGCGCTTTTATCCTTGAGGCCTGGCGAGTGCAGGCGGATGTCCTGCCAGTCGCGCACGCCGCGTACATAGTGCAGGTGGGCCTGGGCGATGGGGCCGCTGCCGATCACGGTCAGGCGCCTGGCGCTGGTGGGGGCCAGGGCGTCGACCGCGACGGCGGTGGTGGCAGCGGTGCGTGCGGTGGTCAGTTCGCCGGCGTCGCACAATAGCAGTGGCTGGCCGCTGTCCATGGACATCAGCAATGTCCAGGCGGTGATCAGCGGCGCGCCTTCGCGCACGATGTAGGGCGAGGTCTTGACGCCGTAGACGCGGTCTTCGGCGAGTACCCCGCCGTAGTTGATGAAGTCGCCCCTGCCGGCCGGGAACTCCACCAGCTGTTGCGGCGGCTGCACGGCCTGGCCGGCGGCCAGGTCACGGAACAGCTTGCGCAGGATCTGCGGCACGTCCACCTGCGCGAGCAGTTGGCGGGCCAGGGGCTGGTCGATCACGCGTGGGGTAGACATGCGGCGCTCCGTTTGAACTATTTTGTCTATTATGGACAAATAGTTTAATTGCGCCAACCCTATCGCGGGTCGAGCCCGCCCCCACAATCATTACTGTTGTCTCTGTGGGAGCGGGCTTGACCCGCGATGAGCCAGCCCGGTCAGCGCAAAAAAAAACGCAGCCGGCGAGGGCTGCGTTTTCTGTCCATCAATCGACTCAGTGATGCTTGCGCGCCACCGGCTTGAGCAGCTCGGTCGGCGGGGTCTCGCAACTGATCTTGCGCCCCAGCAATGCCTCGATACCCGGCAACTGGTACGAATCATCCTCACCGGCGAAGCTGATCGACACGCCACTGGTACCCGCACGGCCGGTACGACCGATACGGTGCACGTAGTCGTCCGGGTCTTCGGGCAGGGTGAAGTTGATCACGTGGCTGATGCCGTCGATGTGGATCCCGCGACCGGCCACATCGGTGGCCACCAGCACGGTGACCCGGCCTTCGCGGAAATTCTCCAGGGTCTTGATGCGCTTGTGCTGCGGCACATCGCCCGACAATTGCGCGGCATTCACGCCGTCACGCACCAGGCGCTCTTCGATACGGCGCACCTCGTCCTTGCGGTTGGCGAACACGATGACCCGCTCCCACTTGTTCTCGGTCACCAGGTTGTACAGCAGCTTGTACTTGTCGGCACCGGCTACCGCATACACATGCTGCTCGACGGTTTCGCTGGCAACGTTCTCCGGCTCGATCTCGACGATGGCCGGGTCGGTGGTCCACTGCTGCGCCAGGTTCATCACGTCTTCGGTGAAGGTGGCCGAGAACAGCAGCGTCTGGCGCTCGCTCTTGGGCGGGGTCTGGCGGATGATCTGGCGAACCTGCGGGATGAAGCCCATGTCGAGCATGCGGTCGGCTTCGTCCAGCACCAGCACCTCGACCATGTCCAGGTGCGCTTCACCGCGCTGGTTGAAGTCCAGCAGGCGACCCGGGGTGGCCACCAGGATGTCGCAGTGGCGTGCCTCAAGGGCCTTGAGCTGCTTGTCGAAGTCCATGCCACCGACAAACGTCATCACGTTCAGGCCGGTGTACCTGGTCAGCTCGGCGGCGTCCTTGGCGATCTGCACCACCAGTTCGCGGGTAGGGGCAATGATCAGCGCCCGCGGCTCGCCCATGTAGCGCTCTTTGGGCGGCGGGGTCTGTTGCAGCTGGCTGATGATCGAGATCAGGAACGCGGCGGTCTTGCCGGTGCCGGTCTGGGCCCGGCCGATCGCATCCTTGCCACGCAGGGTGAAGCCCAGTACTTCGGCCTGGATCGGCGTGCAGTACGGGAAGCCCAGGTCGTGGATGGCATGCATCAGCTCGGGCGAGAGCTTGAAGTCGTGGAAGCGGGTCTTGCCCTCTTGCGGTTCCACCACAAAGTCTTCCAGTTTCCAGGTGCTGGCCTGGGGTTTTGGCTTGCGCTCGCGGCGCGGCTTGGCCTCGGCCGGTTTGCTCGCCGGTTGCTCCAGGGGTTTTTCCGCCGGCTTTTCGGCGCGCGCTGGCGCGGCGGCTTCGGTCTGAGCCTTGAGCGGCGCGGCGGGAGCCGGGGCCTTGGGTGCTGCGGGCGGCTGCACGGTAGCAACGCTTTCGGTGGCGAGTTGCTCAACCTCGCTCTTTCCGAACATCTTCTTGAGTGCTTTGAGCACGGTCATCTCATCAATTGGTTAAGGAATGTACGCCGGCCAGTGTAATGCAAGATTCGGGCGCGGCGTAGTGGATTGCTCCGACAACTACAGACAAGGCGTTTTTTAGCGCAGACGCTCGATCAGCCAGGCGCCGATGTCCTGGATTTCCTCGGGCAGCACGGCGTGTTCCATCGGGTATTCCTTCCACTGCACGGTGACGCCCCAGCTGTTCAGGTACTCGAAGGCGGCACGCCCCATGGACGGGATGACCACCGGGTCGTACACGCCGTGCAGGCACAGCGCCGGAATGCGCTGCTGGCTGGCGCTGAGCACGGTGCTGTCGGTGAAGGTCGGGGCGTAGGTGGAAAGGGCCATTACCCCGCCCAGCGTCTCCTGCCACTTTACATAGGCGGTGTGCAGAACCACTGCACCGCCCTGGGAGAAGCCGGCCAGGATGATGCGCGACAGGGCGACGCCCTTGGCCTGTTCCTGCTTGATCAGGTCGATGACCGCCTGTGCCGAGGCGTCGAGTTGCGCTTCGTCGATGGCGCGTGCACCCGGCGTCAGCGCCTTGATGTCGTACCAGCTGGGCATGGCGTAGCCATTGTTGATGGTGACCGGCTGGGTGGGTGCCTGCGGCATCACGAAGCGAGTGCTCAGCAGCACTTCCTGCAGGGCTTCGGCCACCGGCATGAAGTCGTAGCGGTCGGCGCCCAGGCCATGCAGCCAGATGACACAGGCGTCGGCGGTTTTCTGGGGTTCGAGAATCAGGGGATTGGTCATGACTGCTCCGAAAAAGTGCACGCAGGCCGGGGTGCGTGCTTGAAAAAAGGCATCGCTGGCGTTGCGTGCAAGGCTGTCACAGAACAGTCGGTTGTGCCAATCACCCGCCGCACCCCGGTGCTGCGCCGATGCGGCGTCAGGCCGGCGCGGCCAGGGGTCAGTCCTCTTCCTTGGGCGCGGGTGCAGGCGGTGGACGCAGGCCGATCTCGGCGATCAGCTTCAGCGGCTTGCCGTTGCGCACCACTTCAATGGCCACCTTGTCGTTGGGCTTGATCCGCGCCACCTGGTTCATCGAGCGCCGACCATCGCCGGCCGGTTCGCCATTGATGCTCAGAATCACGTCACCCAGCTGCAGGCCGGCCTTCTGCGCCGGCCCGTCGCGGAAGATGCCCGCCACCACGATGCCTGGCCGGCCCTGCATGCCGAACGACTCGGCCAGCTCCTGGCTCAGCGGTTGCACCTCGATGCCCAGCCAGCCGCGAATCACCTGACCATGCTCGATGATCGACTTCATCACCTCCAGCGCCAGCTTGGTGGGGATGGCGAAGCCGATGCCCTGCGAGCCGCCGGACTTGGAGAAGATCGCGGTGTTGATGCCGGTCAGGTTGCCATTGGCATCCACCAGCGCGCCACCGGAGTTGCCCGGGTTGATGGCCGCGTCGGTCTGGATGAAGTCTTCGTAGTTGTTCAGGCCCAGCTGGTTGCGCCCGGTGGCGCTGATGATGCCCATGGTCACGGTCTGGCCGACGCCGAACGGGTTGCCGATGGCCAGCGCCACATCACCGATGTGGATGTTGTCCGAGCGCCCGATGGTGATCGAGGGCAGGTTCTTGAGGTCGATCTTGAGCACGGCCAGGTCGGTTTCCGGGTCGCTGCCGATCACCCGTGCCAGGGTCTCGCGGCCGTCCTTGAGCGCCACCACGATCTGGTCGGCGCCGGAGGTCACGTGGTTGTTGGTCAGCAGGTAGCCCTCCGGGCTCATGATCACCGCCGAGCCCAGGCTCGATTCCCAGCGCCGCTGCTTGGGCAGGTTGTCACCGAAGAAGCGGCGGAACTGCGGGTCTTCGAACAGCGGGTGCGCGGTCTTGTTGACCACCTTGGTGGTGTACAGGTTGGCCACTGCGGGGGCCGCATTGCTCACCGCATCGGCATACGACACGGGGCCCTGCATCAGCCGCGTGGTCTGCGGCGCCTGCTGCAGGTTGACGTCCTGGCTGGGCAGGCCGACCCATTGGGGAAATTGCTGGATGACCAGCAGGGCGATCAGTACGCCGGTGACCAGTGGCCAGGCAAAGTAACGCAGAGCCTTGAACATGAGATGGATCCTGGGAGGTGGCCAGAGCCGATGCCGCAGTGGGGAGTAGATGAACGCGCGCGATCATACTGCGGCAAGGCCCGTGCAGGAACTGCTAAATCACGTCGAGCCATGACGGTCATGGCGCCGCGCCCCCGGGCAGTTGCCGTCGGTTTCCCCAAAAACGGTCGACGGCTCATAATGGCGGCCATTATACGAGGCCTTGTGCCACGCTGAACCGCTGAATTGAGGAGTCTTTGCATGGCTGTTGCCCTGAGCACCCTGGTCGAGGAAGCCGATCGCTACCTTGGCAGCGCAAAAATCCAGGACTACTGCCCCAACGGCCTGCAGGTCGAGGGCAACCCGCAGGTGTCGCGCATCGTCACCGGCGTCACCGCCAGCCAGGCATTGCTGGACGCTGCGGTCGAGGCGGGCGCCGACCTGGTGCTGGTGCACCACGGCTACTTCTGGAAGGGTGAGAACCCCTGCATCACCGGCATGAAGCAGCGCCGCCTCAAGACCCTGCTCAAACACGACCTGAGCCTGCTGGCCTACCACCTGCCGCTGGACCTGCACCCCGAGGTGGGCAACAACGTGCAGCTGGCGCGCCAGCTGGACATCACCGTCGAGGGCCCGCTGGACCCGACCAACCCGCGGGTGGTGGGCCTGGTGGGCTCGCTGGCCGAACCGATGTCGGCGCGGGATTTCGCGCGCAAGGTCAGCGACGTGATGGGCCGCGAACCGCTGCTGATCGAAGGCGACGAGGTCATTCGCCGGGTGGGCTGGTGCACCGGCGGCGGCCAGGGCTACATCGACCAAGCGATTGCCGCAGGGGTCGACCTGTACCTGAGCGGCGAGGCGTCGGAGCAGACTTTCCACAGTGCTCGCGAGAACGGCATCAGCTTCATCGCCGCCGGCCACCACGCCACCGAGCGTTACGGGGTGCAGGCGCTGGGCGATTACCTGGCACGTCGATTCGCTCTGGAACACCTGTTCATCGACTGCCCGAACCCGATCTGAGGCTAAAACGCCAAGGCATATTCTTATACTGTTTCGTTCTAGTAGCCTGCCTAAATAGAATCGGGTGCTGTGATAAAGTGGCCCGCTCGAACACGGCCCGCTGGCCGTCCATAAGATTGATTTTCCGTGAGTAGCCATGGTCGACAAGCTGACGCATTTGAAACAGTTGGAGGCGGAGAGCATCCACATCATTCGTGAGGTGGCCGCCGAGTTCGACAACCCGGTGATGCTGTACTCGATCGGCAAGGATTCGGCCGTGATGCTGCACCTGGCGCGCAAGGCCTTCTTCCCGGGCAAGCTGCCGTTTCCGGTGATGCACGTCGACACCCAGTGGAAATTCCAGGAGATGTACAGCTTCCGCGACAAGATGGTCGAGGAAATGGGCCTGGAGCTGATCACCCACGTCAACCCCGATGGCGTTGCCCAGGGCATCAATCCGTTCACCCACGGCAGTGCCAAGCACACCGACATCATGAAGACCGAGGGCCTCAAGCAGGCGCTCGACAAGCACGGCTTCGACGCCGCCTTCGGTGGCGCGCGGCGCGACGAAGAGAAGTCGCGGGCCAAGGAGCGCGTGTACTCGTTCCGTGACAGCAAGCACCGCTGGGACCCGAAGAACCAGCGCCCAGAGCTGTGGAACGTGTACAACGGCAAGGTCAACAAGGGCGAGTCGATTCGCGTGTTCCCGCTGTCGAACTGGACCGAGCTGGATATCTGGCAGTACATCTACCTCGAAGGCATCCCGATCGTGCCGCTGTACTTTGCAGCCGAGCGCGAAGTGATCGAGAAGAACGGCACCCTGATCATGATCGATGACGAGCGCATCCTGGAGCACCTCTCGGATGAAGAGAAGGCTCGCATCGTCAAGAAGAAAGTGCGTTTCCGTACCCTTGGCTGCTACCCGTTGACGGGCGCGGTGGAGTCGGAGGCCGAGAGCCTGACCGACATCATTCAGGAAATGCTCCTGACGCGCACTTCCGAGCGCCAGGGCCGCGTCATCGACCACGATGGCGCAGGTTCCATGGAAGACAAGAAACGTCAGGGCTATTTCTAAGTTAGGGTCAGACCATGTCGCACCAATCCGAATTGATCAGCGAGGACATCCTCGCCTACCTGGCCCAGCACGAACGCAAGGAACTGCTGCGCTTCTTGACCTGCGGTAACGTCGACGACGGCAAGAGCACCCTGATCGGGCGCCTGCTGCACGATTCCAAGATGATCTACGAAGACCATCTGGAAGCCATTACCCGCGATTCGAAGAAAGTCGGCACCACCGGTGACGACATCGACCTGGCATTGCTGGTCGACGGCCTGCAGGCCGAGCGCGAGCAGGGCATCACCATCGATGTGGCCTACCGCTATTTCTCCACGGCCAAGCGCAAGTTCATCATCGCCGACACCCCGGGCCACGAGCAGTACACCCGCAACATGGCCACCGGTGCGTCCACCTGCGACCTGGCGATCATCCTGGTGGACGCGCGCTACGGCGTGCAGACCCAGACCCGCCGGCACAGCTACATCGCTTCGCTGCTGGGCATCAAGCACATCGTCGTGGCCGTGAACAAGATGGACCTCAAGGGCTTCGACCAGGACGTGTTCGAAGGCATCAAGGCCGACTACCTGAAGTTTGCCGAAGCCATCAACATGACCCCCAGCAGCCTGCACTTCGTGCCGATGTCGGCGCTCAAGGGCGACAACGTGGTCAACCGCAGCGAGCGTTCGCCGTGGTACACCGGCCCTGCGCTGATGGAAATCCTCGAAACCGTGGAAGTGGCGGCCGACCGCAACTTCACCGACCTGCGTTTTCCGGTGCAGTACGTCAACCGTCCCAACCTGAACTTCCGTGGCTTTGCCGGCACCCTGGCCAGCGGCGTGGTACACAAGGGCGACGAAATCGTGGTGCTGCCGTCGGGCAAGAGCAGCCGCGTGAAGTCCATCGTCACCTACGAAGGTGAGCTGGAGCAGGCCGGCCCGGGCCAGGCCGTGACCCTGACCATGGAAGACGAGATCGACATCTCCCGTGGCGACCTGCTGGTGCATGCCGACAACGTCCCGCCGGTGACCGACCAGTTCGACGCCATGCTGGTGTGGATGGCCGAAGAGCCGATGCTGCCGGGCAAGAAATACGACATCAAGCGCGCCACCAGCTACGTGCCGGGCTCGATTGCCAGCATCGCCCACAAGGTCGATGTGAACACCCTGGAACAGGGCGCTGCGAGTGCGTTGCAGCTCAACGAGATCGGCAAGGTCAAGGTGAGCCTGGATGCTCCGATCGCGCTGGACGGCTACGACAGCAACCGCACCACCGGCGCGTTCATCATCATCGACCGCCTGACCAACGGCACCGTGGGCGCGGGCATGATCATCGCGCCACCGGTACTGCCTCACGGCAGCACCGGCCAGCATGGCAGGCAGGCCCACGTGACCACCGAGGAGCGTGCCTTGCGCTTCGGCCAGCAGCCGGCCACCGTGCTGTTCAGCGGCCTGTCGGGCGCGGGCAAGAGCACCCTGGCGTATGCCGTTGAGCGCAAGCTGTTCGACATGGGCCGTGCGGTGTACGTGCTCGACGGGCAGAACCTGCGCCATGACCTGAACAAAGGCCTGCCGCAGGACCGTGCCGGGCGTACCGAGAACTGGCGTCGTGCTGCGCATGTGGCGCGTCAGTTCAACGAAGCGGGCTTGCTGACCCTGGCCGCGTTCGTGGCACCGGATGCCGAAGGCCGTGAACAGGCCAAGGCGCTGATCGGCAAGGAGCGCTTGCTGACCGTTTACGTCCAGGCTTCGCCGTTGGTGTGCCGTGAGCGTGATCCGCAGGGGCTGTACGCGGCCGGTGGCGACAACATCCCGGGCGAGAGCTTCCCGTATGACGTGCCGCAGGATGCGGACCTGGTGATCGACACCCAGAGCGTTGGCGTGGAAGAGGGCGTCAAGCAGGTACTGGAACTGCTGCGCAAGCGTGGCGCGATCTAAGCGCTGCTGCTGAATGAAAAGCCCGCGATGGTGAAGGCCATCGCGGGCTTTTTTGTGGCGGCTGGCCGCTTCGCCGGCAAGGCCGGCTCCTACGGTGAGCGCAAGGCCATGCAGGAGCAGGCCTTGCCGGGGAAGTGCCCAGCGGACACGCCGCTTCAAATATGCTTCTGTGCCACCGGAATCACCCGCTTCTCCTTCACCGCCTTGAACGAGAAGCTCGAATAGATCTCCTTCACCCCCGGCAGCCGCTGCAGTACCTCGCGGGTGAACTCGCCGAACGACTCCAGATCCCGTGCCAGAATCTCCAGCAGGAAGTCATAGCGCCCGGAGATGTTGTGACACGCCACGATTTCGGGGATATCCATCAGCCGCTGCTCGAATGCCCGGGCCATCTCCTTGCTGTGCGAATCCATCATGATGCTGACGAAGGCGGTCACTCCGAAGCCCAGGGCCTTGGGTGACAGGATGGCCTGATAGCCGGTGATGTAGCCCGACTCCTCCAGCAGCTTGACCCGCCGCCAGCACGGCGAGGTGGTCAGGGCGACGCTGTCGGCGAGCTCGGCCACGGTCAGTCGGGCGTTGTCTTGCAGCGCGGCCAGCAGTGCGCGGTCGGTACGGTCGATGGCGCTAGGCATGTCTTGCCCTCCATAGCCTGTTCTTGTTGTTTTTATGTCAGTGAGCGGCGCTTTTCGTAGGCGTATTTGGAAAAATTTAAGCCGGTCTGTGGAATAAGCTTATAATAAACCACAAGAGGCGGTTGCCATGCACGGCTCCAACAAGCTCCCAGGATTTGCCACCCGCGCCATTCACCATGGCTACGACCCCCAGGACCACGGCGGCGCACTGGTGCCACCGGTCTACCAGACCGCGACGTTCACCTTCCCCACCGTGGAATACGGCGCTGCGTGCTTTGCCGGCGAGCAGGCCGGGCATTTCTACAGCCGCATCTCCAACCCCACCCTCAACCTGCTGGAAGCACGCATGGCCTCGCTGGAAGGCGGCGAGGCCGGGCTGGCGCTGGCCTCGGGCATGGGGGCGATCACGTCCACGCTATGGACGCTGCTGCGCCCCGGTGACGAGGTGCTGCTGGGCAACACCCTGTACGGCTGCACCTTTGCCTTCCTGCACCACGGCATCGGCGAGTTCGGGGTCAAGCTGCGCCATGTGGACATGGCCGACCTGCAGGCATTGGAGGCGGCCATGACGCCGGCCACCCGGGTGATCTATTTCGAGTCGCCGGCCAACCCCAACATGCACATGGCCGATATCGCCGGCGTGGCGAAGATTGCACGCAAGCACGGCGCGACCGTGGTGGTCGACAACACCTACTGCACGCCGTACCTGCAACGGCCACTGGAGCTGGGCGCCGACCTGGTGGTGCATTCGGCCACCAAGTACCTGAGCGGCCATGGCGACATCACTGCTGGCATTGTGGTGGGCAGCCAGGCACTGGTGGACCGTATACGTCTGCAGGGCCTCAAGGACATGACCGGTGCGGTGCTCTCGCCCCATGACGCCGCACTGCTGATGCGCGGCATCAAGACCCTCAACCTGCGCATGGACCGCCACTGCGCCAACGCTCAGGTGCTGGCCGAGTTCCTCGCCGGGCAGCCGCAGGTGGAGCTGATCCATTACCCGGGCCTGGCGAGCTTCCCGCAGTACACCCTGGCCCGCCAGCAGATGAGCCAGCCGGGCGGCATGATCGCCTTCGAACTCAAGGGCGGCATCGGTGCAGGGCGGCGGTTCATGAACGCCCTGCAACTGTTCAGCCGGGCGGTGAGCCTGGGCGATGCCGAGTCGCTGGCGCAGCACCCGGCAAGCATGACTCATTCCAGCTATACCCCAGAGGAGCGTGCGCATTACGGCATCTCCGAGGGGCTGGTGCGGTTGTCGGTGGGGCTGGAAGACATCGACGACCTGCTGGCCGATGTGCAACAGGCACTCAAGGCGAGTGCCTGAACCCGTCACGGATGAGGTCAATGCAATGGTGGCAATGATGAACCTTGTGCCTGGCGACGGCGTGCCCGGTGACAGCGACCCTGGCGAAACCGCAGAGTGGCTGGAGGCGCTGGAGTCGACCCTGGCGCACTGCGGCCCGGCCCGCGCGCGGTTTCTGCTCGAACAATTGGAGGCGCATGCCCGCGAACTGGGCCTGGAGCGTGGTGCCCAGCCGTACTCGGCGTACCGCAACACCCTGTCGCTCGAACATCAGGGCGCCTACCCGGGCGACCTGGAACTGGACGAGCGCATCACCAGCATCCTGCGCTGGAATGCCCTGGCGATGGTGGTGCGTGCCAACCATGCCTACGGTGACCTGGGCGGGCACATCGCCAGTTACGCTTCGGCCGCAGAGATCTTCGAGGTGGGGTTTCAGCATTTTTTTCGCGGCGAGGAGGGCGGCGAGCAGCGCACGGCCGACCTGGTGTTCTTCCAGCCACACTCGGCGCCCGGCATCTATGCCCGGGCCTTTCTTGAAGGGCGCCTGAGCGAGGCTCAGCTGGCCAGCTATCGGCAGGAGGTCGCAGGCGATGGCCTGTGCTCCTACCCGCACCCGTGGCTGATGCCCGACTTCTGGCAGTTTCCCACCGGGTCGATGGGCATCGGCCCGCTAAACGCCGTGTACCAGGCGCGCTTCATGCGCTACCTGCAGCACCGCGGCCTGGCCGATACCGCGCAGCGCCATGTGTGGGGCGTGTTCGGCGATGGCGAGATGGACGAGCCCGAATCCATCGCCGGGCTGACGCTGGCGGCCCGTGAGCAACTCGACAACCTGACCTTCATCGTCAACTGCAACCTGCAGCGCCTGGATGGTCCGGTGCGTGGCAATGGCCAGATCATCCAGGAGCTGGAGTCGCTGTTCAGCGGCGCCGGCTGGAACGTGATCAAGGTGTTGTGGGGCTCGGAATGGGATGCGCTGTTTGCCCGCGACAGCGAGCACGTGCTGCTGCGCCAGCTGGCGGCAACCCCCGACGGCCAGTTCCAGACCCTGGGGGCCAATGACGGCGCCTACAACCTGGAACACTTCTTCAACCAGCACCCGGCCTTGCAGCGCCTGGTCGAGCACATGAGCTCGGCCGAGATCAACGCGCTCAAGCGCGGTGGCCATGATTTTCGCAAGCTGTATGCCGCCTTTGCCGCCGCCAAGGCGTGCAAGGGCCGGCCGACGGTGATCCTGGCCAAGACCAAGAAGGGCTACGGCATGAGTGCGGCCGGCGAGTCGCGCATGACCGCGCACCAGGCCAAGAAGCTCGACGTGCAGGCGCTGCTGGCCTTCCGTGACCGCTTCCACCTGCCCTTGAGCGATGCGCAGGTGGAGCAGTTGCAGTTCTACCGGCCGGACGAAAACAGCCGGGAGATGCGCTACCTGCGCGAGCGGCGCAATGCCCTGGGCGGCAGCCTGCCGTCGCGGCGGCCCCAGGCGCGCACGCTGCCGGTACCGGCGCTGGAGGTGATGGGCGGTTTTGCGCTGCACGCCGAGGGCAAGGAAATGTCCACCACCATGGCTGCGGTGCGCATGCTCGGTGCCTGGCTCAAGGCCCCGGAGCTGGGGCCGCGGGTGGTGCCGATTGTCGCCGATGAAGCGCGCACCTTCGGCATGGCCAGCCTGTTCCGGCAGATCGGCATCTACTCGCCCCATGGGCAGCGCTACGAACCCGAAGATGCCAGTTCGCTGCTCTCCTACAGGGAGTCGCGCGATGGTCAGTTGCTGGAGGAGGGCATCACCGAGGCCGGGGCCCTGTCGTCCTGGGTAGCGGCGGCCACCTCCTATGCGGTGCATGGCGAGCCGATGTTGCCGGTGTACATCTATTACTCGATGTTCGGCTTCCAGCGGGTCGGCGACCTGATATGGGCGGCGGCCGACCAGCGTGCACGGGGCCTGCTGCTGGGGGCTACGGCAGGGCGCACCACCCTGGGCGGCGAAGGCTTGCAGCACCAGGATGGCTCGAGCCTGGTGATGGCGGCCATGGTGCCCAACTGCCGCGCCTGGGAGCCGTGCTTTGCCGGCGAACTGGTGGTGATTCTGGAACACGCGGCGCGGCGCATGCTGATGGAGCAGTGCGACGAGTTTCACTATGTGGCGGTGATGAATGAAAGTTATCCACACCCCTCCCTGCCACCTGAAGCACATGCGGCAGTGTTGCGCGGGATGTACCGGTTTGCCGAACAGCCGGTGGAGCATGCCCTGGGGCGGGTTCGCCTGCTGGGCTCCGGGGCGATCCTGCGCGAGGTGATCGCCGCGAGCGAGCTGCTGGCGGCGGACTGGGGCATCGCCAGCGAGGTGTTCAGTGTGACCAGCTTCAGCGAACTGGCGCGTGATGCACGGGATGTGCAGCGCGGGCAGCGTCTGGGGCTGGGCGGCAGCAGCCATCTGGCGCAGTGCCTGGTGGGGGATGCGCCGGTGATTGCCGCGACCGATTATGTTCGTGCCTGGCCACAACTGATTGCCGAGTACGTGCCGGCGCCGTACGTGACGCTGGGCACCGACGGCTTCGGGCGCAGCGATACGCGCCAGCGGTTGCGCCAGTTCTTCGAGGTGGACCGCTTCAGTGTGGTGCTGGCCAGCTTGCAGGCGCTGGTGGATGACGGGCTGCTGGAGGTCGATGTGATGGCGCAGGCACGGGCCAGGTATCCGGCGCTGGATGCGGCGGGCCCCTGGTATCGTTGATGTGAGGGGATGAAAAAAGGGGCCGGTGATCGGCCCCTTTTTTCTTTGTGTCAGATGGTTGGGTGTGGCATTCGCCGGCAAGGCCGGCTCCAGCAGGAGCGCGCCATGCCAGTGACGGGGCCGCTGCGATCAGCGCTTGAGCCCGTAATGCTCATCCAGCATGCCCGGGGTGTTCGGTGCCTTGGGCGCGTAGTCGCGTGGCACTTCGGTGTCCTTGGGCGGGGTCAGACGGTCACGCGGGCCCTGCGCTTCGGAGTGCAGTGCGGCCAGCAGGCGCTGACGGGTCTGTTCGTCCAGGGCCAGACGGTTGGCGCCTTCGGCCAGGTGGTCCTGCACTTCCTGGTAGCTCTGGGTCAGCTTCTTGACCAGCGCCGCGGTGCTGTTGAAATGGGTCACCACTTCACTCTGATAACTGTCAAAACGTTCCTGGATATCGTCCAGCTGCCGCTGGGTGCTGCTCGGGGCGGCATTGGGCAAGAGGCGGGCGACCAGGAAACCAACGACTACACCCACTACCAGGGCCAGGGTCGGCAACAACCAAACTAAGAGCGAGAGTTCCACGAGTCCTTCCTCTATAAACGGCTTTGCTTTACGTTAACGGCTCGGACCTGCGCTGTATACCGCGAGCGATCGCAAATATCTCAGACAGAATCATCAGCTAGACGAGTCGACCCCTCCAGAGGTCACGGAGTTCACCCTTGCTTATCCGCGAAACCCCCGTATTCATCGATGGCCCGGTTGGCCAGCTGGAAGCCCTGTACCTGGACGTGGCAGACCCTCGCGGCATCGTCCTGCTGTGCCACCCCAACCCCGTGCAGGGCGGCACCATGACCAACAAGGTGGTGTCGATGCTGCAGCGCACCGCACGCGATGCCGGCTACATCACCCTGCGCTTCAACTACCGCGGTGTAGGCCAGAGCGCTGGCAGCCATGACATGGGCAGCGGCGAAGTCGACGATGCACAGGCCGCTGCAGCCTGGCTGCGCGAAAAACATCCCGAATTACCTTTGACGCTGATGGGCTTCTCCTTCGGCGGCTTCGTCGCGGCCAGCCTCGGCGGCCGGCTCGAAGCCCAGGGCGTCACGCTCAAGCACCTGTTCATGGTAGCCCCGGCAGTGATGCGCCTTGGCGGTACCGACGGCCTGCCGCAGGCAGGTGCCTTGAGCGTGATCCAGCCCGAAACCGACGAGGTGATCGATCCGCAGATCGTCTACGCCTGGTCCGATGCACTGGCGCGCCCCCATGAGCTGCTGAAAGTGGCAGAATGCGGTCACTTTTTTCACGGCAAGCTGACCGACCTCAAGGATCTGGTGCTGCCACGCCTTTCGAACTGATACAAGCCTGATAAGCGATTACCCATGACCACTCGTATCCTTACCGGTATCACCACCACGGGCACGCCGCACCTTGGCAACTATGCCGGTGCCATCCGCCCGGCGGTCCTCGCCAGCCAGCAGCCGGGCGTCGACTCGTTCTACTTCCTGGCCGACTACCATGCGCTGATCAAGTGCGACGACCCGCAGCGCATCCAGCGCTCGCGTCTGGAAATCGCCGCCACCTGGCTGGCCGGCGGCCTGGACCCGGAACGCGTGACCTTCTACCGCCAGTCCGACATTCCCGAGATCCCCGAGCTGACCTGGCTGCTGACCTGCGTGGCGGCCAAGGGCCTGCTCAATCGCGCGCATGCCTACAAGGCCTCGGTGGACAAGAACCTGGAAAGCGGCGAAGACCCGGATGCGGGCGTGAGCATGGGCCTGTACAGCTATCCGGTGCTGATGGCGGCGGACATCCTGATGTTCAATGCCAACAAGGTGCCGGTGGGGCGCGACCAGATCCAGCACGTGGAAATGGCTCGTGATATCGGGCAGCGCTTCAACCACCTGTTCGGCCAGGGCAAGGACTTCTTCGCCATGCCCGAGGCGCTGATCGAGGAAAGCGTGGCCACCTTGCCGGGCCTGGACGGTCGCAAGATGTCCAAGAGCTACGACAACACCATCCCGCTGTTCACCAGTGCCAAGGAGATGAAGGACGCGATCTCGCGCATCGTCACCGACTCGCGCGCGCCGGGCGAGGCCAAGGACCCGGACAACTCGCACCTGTTCACCCTGTTCCAGGCCTTTGCCACCGCCGAGCAAGCCGAAGCCTTCCGCAGCGAGCTGCTGCAGGGGCTGGGTTGGGGCGAAGCCAAGCAGCGCCTGTTCCAGCTGGTCGACGGCCAGTTGAGCGCGCCGCGCGAGCATTACCACCAGCTGATTTCCCGCCCGGCGGACCTGGAGGATATTCTTCTGGCCGGCGCGCAGAAGGCCCGCAGGATCGCCACGCCGTTTCTTGAGCAACTGCGCGAAGCAGTGGGCCTGCGCTCGTTCCGCAGCACGGTTCAGGTCAGCGGTGAAACCAGGAAGAAGGCGGTCAAGGCGGCACGCTTCGTGAGCTTCCGTGAAGAGGACGGCAGCTTCCGCTTCCGTCTGCTGGCAGCCGACGGCGAGCAGTTGCTGCTGTCGCGCAGCTTTGCCGACGGCAAGGCGGCCGGCGCGGTGAGCAAGCAGTTGCAACTGGGCCAGCCGCTGGATGTACGTGACGAAGGCCTGGGCTTCAGCCTGTGGCTGGAAGGCGAGTGCGTGGCCGACGGCCCGCAGTTCGCCGATGCCACGGCGCGCGATGCCGCCATCGAGAGCCTGCGCGCTGCCTTGCAGCCCCAGCAGGACTGACCGTCAATCGCAAGTCTGATTGCCATTACCCGGGGCCGTCGCTACAGTGACGGCCCGCTTTTGTTGCCTTGCTAACGAATTATGACGCCCCTAGAACGATATCAAGCAGATCTGAAACGTCCCGAATTCTTCCATGACGCGGCGCAGGAAACAGCGGTGCGTCACTTGCAGCGCCTGTACGACGACCTGGTCGCGGCGCACAACAGCAAGCCGGGTGTGTTCGGCAAGCTGTTCGGCAGGAAAGAGCAGGCGCCCGTCAAGGGCCTGTATTTCTGGGGTGGGGTAGGGCGCGGCAAGACCTACCTGGTCGATACGTTCTATGAGGCGCTGCCTTTCCCGCAGAAGGTGCGTACGCACTTCCACCGCTTCATGAAGCGCGTGCATGAGGAAATGAAGACCCTCAAGGGCGAGAAGAACCCGCTGACCATCATTGCCAAGCGGTTCTCCGACGAGGCGCGGGTGATCTGCTTCGACGAGTTCTTCGTGTCCGATATCACCGACGCGATGATCCTTGGCACCCTGATGGAGGAGCTGTTCAAGAACGGCGTGACCCTGGTGGCCACCTCCAACATCGTGCCGGACGGCCTGTACAAGGACGGCCTGCAGCGTGCGCGCTTCCTGCCGGCAATTGCCCTGATCAAGCAGAACACCGACATCGTCAACGTCGACAGCGGCGTGGACTATCGCCTGCGTCACCTGGAGCAGGCCGAGCTGTTCCACTTCCCGCTGAATGAAGCGGCCCACGAAAGCCTGCGCAAGAGCTTTCGCGCATTGACGCCGGAATGCACCCAGGCGGTGGAAAACGACGTGCTGATGATCGAGAACCGCGAGATCCGTGCGCTGCGTACCTGCGACGACGTGGCCTGGTTCGACTTCCGCGAACTGTGCGACGGCCCGCGCAGCCAGAACGACTACATCGAACTGGGCAAGATCTTCCATGCGGTGCTGCTCAGTGGCGTGGAGCAGATGGGCGTGGCCACCGACGATCTGGCGCGTCGCTTCATCAACATGGTCGACGAGTTCTACGACCGCAACGTCAAGCTGATCATCTCGGCTGAAGTGGAGCTCAAGGACCTGTACACCGGCGGGCGCCTGAGCTTCGAGTTCCAGCGTACCCTGAGCCGCTTGCTGGAGATGCAGTCCCACGAGTTCCTGTCGCGGGCACACAAGCCTTAAGTCGCGTCACTGCTGTCGCGGCTCAGCCCGCTCCCACAGAGGTTTGCAGCGAACCTGTGGGGCGGGCGTGACCCGCGATAGGCCCTCAGGCCTCCTGCATGAATTGCTGCCGATACTGGTTAGGCGACAGCTCCGTGTGCTGCCTGAACAATCGCGCAAAAAAGCTGGCGTCGTCATAGCCCACCTCGTAGCTGATGGTCTTGATGCTCTTGCGCGTACCCGACAGCAAGCCCTTCGCCGTCTCGATCCGCAGCCGTTGCAGATAATGCAGCGGCTTGTCCCCCGTCGCACTCTGGAACCTGCGCATGAAGTTGCGGATGCTCATGCCATGGTTGCGTGCCACGTCCTCGAAACGGAACTTGTCGGCGAAGTGTTCCTCCAGCCACTGCTGGATCTGCAGGATGATCAGGTCCTGGTGCAGCTTCTGTCCGCCAAAGCCCATGCGCCCCGGGGTGTAGTTGCGTTGCACCTCGTAGAGGATGTCGCGGGCCACGGCCTGGGCCACGTTGGCCCCGCAGAAGCGCTCGATCAGGTAGATGTACAGGTCGCAGGCCGAGGTGGCGCCGCCGGCGCAATAGAGGTTGTCGGCATCGGTGAGGTGTTTGTCCTGGTTCAGCGACACCTTCGGGAAGCGTTCGGCGAACTGGCCGAAGAAGCGCCAGTAGGTGGTGGCCTCCTTGCCATCGAGCAGGCCGGCCTCGGCCAGCCAGAACACGCCGCTGGCCTCGCCGCACAGCACAGCGCCTCGGGCATGCTGCTCGCGCAGCCAGGGCAGTACCTGGGGGTAGCGCTGGCACAGGGCATCGAAGTCGTCCCAGAACGCCGGCAGGATGATCACGTCGGCCTGCTCGAGGCCGCTGTCCACCGGTAGCTGCACGCCGCTGAAGCTCTGCACGGGCAGCCCGTCGGGGCTCACGAGGCGGGTTTCGAACATCGGTTGCAGGCCCAGGCCCAGTTGCTTGCCATAGCGCAGGCTGGCCAGGTGGAAGAAATCCTTGGCCTGCATCAGGGTCGATGCGAATACCTTGTCGATGGCCAGGATGCTGACGCGCCGCAGCGATGCGGTAGGTTGGGTAAACATCATTGTCGTTATTCTTATAGGGTAGAGTGGTCAATCACCGGCTGGATCGTCTTATTTTTTGGCGATTGTGTCTACCCTCGGTTCCCGCAGCGGGCTGCGGGAACCGTTGCAGCGCTTTACGGGGCGGGGTTGGGCTGATCCTGGTGGATCGCATCGATGGCGGCCAGCAGCTCGTCACCGAGCTTCAGGCTGGCGCTTGCCAGGTTGCTGTCCAGTTGCGCCAGCGAGGTGGCGCCGATGATGTTGCTGGTCACGAACGGCTGCTGGGTCACGAAGGCCAGGGCCATCTGTGCCGGGTCCAGGCCGTGCTCGCGGGCCAGGGCCACATAACGGCTGCACGCGGCGACGGTCTGCGGGTTGGAATAGCGCGAGAAGCGGTTGAACAGGGTCAGGCGGCCGTTTTCCGGGCGCGCGCCGTTCTCGTACTTGCCCGACAGCATGCCGAAGGCCAGCGGCGAGTAGGCCAGCAGGCCGCACTGCTCGCGGATGGCGATTTCCGCCAGGCCCACTTCGAAGCTGCGGTTGAGCAGGTTGTACGGGTTCTGGATCGAGACCGCACGGGGCCAGCCGCGGCTTTCGGCCAGTTGCAGGAACTTCATGGTGCCCCACGGGGTTTCGTTGGACAGGCCGATGTGGCGGATCTTGCCTGCCTTGACCTGTTCGTCGAGCACTTCGAGGGTTTCTTCCAGCGGCGTGAAGTGGTCCTGGGGCAGGTGCTGGTAGCCCAGCTTGCCGAAGAAGTTGGTGCTGCGCTCGGGCCAGTGCAGCTGGTACAGGTCGATCCAGTCGGTCTGCAGGCGCTTGAGGCTGGCGTCCAGGGCTGCCACGATGTGCTGGCGGTTGTGCTTGAGCTGGCCGTCGCGAATGTGGCTGATGCCGTTGCCGGGGCCGGCCACCTTGCTGGCCAGGATCCAGCCGGCGCGATCGCCGCGCTGGCTGAACCAGTTGCCGATGATCTGCTCGGTGGCCGAGTAGGTTTCCGGGCGCGGCGGCACCGGGTACATCTCCGCGGTATCGATGAAATTGATCCCGGCCGCCTTGGCCCGTTCGATCTGGGCGAAGCCCTCGGCCTGGTCGTTCTGCTCGCCCCAGGTCATGCTGCCCAGGCACAATGCACTCACGTTGAGGTCGGTGCGACCCAGCTGGCGATACTCCATGACGATCTCCACGGCAAAAGAAGCATAAAAGCAGGTTGATATTTTTTCTGCAATCTGGATAATTCTGCACCTCTCTCAGCAGTGGAAGTGATGCCCCGCCGCCGAAGAATCTTGCCGAGTATTGGACGTGCTGACCCGAGCCCCCGATAGCGTCCGTATCCGGCTGCCTTTGACCTTGTCAAAGTACGCACTATTCAGTAAGATCTGCCGTCTTAAAATTGCGGGACGGCCCCTGAGGCTATAAAGAATGAAAACTTTTACTGCTAAACCGGAAACAGTAAAACGCGACTGGTTCGTCGTTGACGCTGCTGGCAAGACCCTGGGTCGTCTGGCCACTGAGATCGCGAGCCGTCTGCGTGGCAAGCACAAGCCAGAATACACCCCTCACGTTGACACCGGCGACTACATCGTCGTGATCAATGCCGAGCAGGTACGTGTTACTGGTGCCAAGACTTCGGACAAAATGTACTACTCCCACTCCGGTTTCCCGGGCGGCATCAAGGAAATCAACTTCGAAAAGTTGATCGCCAAAGCGCCTGAGCGCGTGATCGAGACCGCGGTAAAGGGCATGCTGCCTAAAAACCCGCTGGGTCGCGACATGTACCGTAAGCTGAAAGTCTATGCGGGCGCTGTACACCCTCATACTGCTCAGCAGCCCCAAGAACTGAAGATTTAACGGAATAGTTCATTATGTCGGCGACTCAAAATTACGGCACTGGCCGTCGCAAGACTGCAACCGCACGCGTTTTCCTGCGTCCGGGTACTGGCAGCATCTCCATCAACAACCGCTCCCTCGAGACCTTCTTCGGTCGTGAAACCGCGCGCATGGTAGTTCGCCAGCCGCTGGAACTCACCGAAACCACCGAGAAGTTCGACATCTACGTCACCGTCATCGGTGGTGGTGTCAGCGGTCAAGCGGGCGCTATCCGTCACGGTATCACCCGTGCACTGATGGACTACGACGAAACCCTGCGTGGCGCTCTGCGCAAAGCTGGCTTCGTTACCCGTGACGCTCGTGAAGTCGAGCGTAAGAAAGTGGGTCTGCGTAAAGCACGTAAGCGTCCTCAGTACTCCAAGCGTTAATTCGCTTCGACGTTCAAAAAAAGCCCGGTTCCTGGTGGAACCGGGCTTTTTTTATGTCTTGAATAAAAGGGGCTGCCGACCCTGTGTGACAACTTGCCGCATAGACGCAGGTCAAGTGCTATAAGGGATACAGCCTTTATGCCGGGTAATAACCTTGTCTTCGATGGGTCTTTTCATTACCATGCGGCAAATTTTTAGCAGTTCGAAATTTATTTTTAGCAGTTCGAAATTTACTTAGTAGATGCCTGTTGCAACAGGCCACAAAGCTGATGGGAGAGGACTGAATGAGCAATGACGGCGTCAATGCAGGCCGGCGTCGCTTCCTGGTAGCAGCCACGTCCGTGGTGGGTGCTGCAGGAGCGGTGGGGGCTGCGGTCCCGTTCGTAGGGTCATGGTTTCCCAGTGCCAAGGCGAAAGCTGCCGGTGCACCGGTCAAGGTCAACATCGCCAAGGTGGAGCCCGGCCAGCAGATGATTGCTGAATGGCGCGGCCAGCCCGTGTTCATCGTCCGCCGCACCGAGGAGATCCTGGGCAACCTGAAGAAGATCACCGGTGAGCTCTCCGACCCCGAGTCCAAGGCGTCGGAGCAGCCGGCCTACGTCGACCCGTCGAACCGCTCGATCAAGCCGGAAATCCTCGTGCTCGTCGGCCTGTGCACCCACCTGGGCTGCTCGCCGACCTTCCGTCCCGAAGTGGCGCCTGTCGACCTGGGTCCCAAGTGGGTGGGTGGCTACTTCTGCCCATGCCACGGCTCCCACTACGACCTCGCCGGCCGCGTCTACAAGTCCCAGCCAGCGCCGCTCAATCTGCCAGTGCCACCGCACTCGTACGAGTCGGATGACATCATCGTCGTCGGCGTCGATCAGGAGAACGCGTGATGAGTAAGTTCATGGACTGGGTTGACGCCCGCTTCCCCGCCACCAAGATGTGGGAAGATCACCTGAGCAAGTACTACGCACCGAAGAACTTCAACTTCTTCTATTTCTTCGGCTCCCTGGCCCTGCTGGTCCTGGTCAACCAGATCGTGACCGGCGTGTGGCTGACCATGAGCTTCACCCCTTCGGCCGAAGAGGCGTTCGCCTCGGTCGAATACATCATGCGTGACGTCGAATACGGCTGGATCCTGCGCTACCTGCACTCCACGGGTGCGTCGGCGTTCTTCATCGTGGTCTACCTGCACATGTTCCGTGGCCTGCTCTACGGCTCGTACCAGAAGCCACGCGAGCTGGTATGGCTGTTCGGCATGCTGATCTACCTGGCGCTGATGGCAGAGGCCTTCATGGGCTACCTGCTGCCCTGGGGCCAGATGTCGTACTGGGGTGCCCAGGTGATCATCTCGCTGTTCGGCGCCATCCCGGTCATCGGCGGCGACCTGACCCAGTGGATCCGTGGCGACTACCTGATCTCCGGCATTACCCTGAACCGCTTCTTCGCCCTGCACGTGGTGGCCCTGCCGATCGTGATTCTCGGCCTGGTGGTGCTGCACATCCTGGCGCTGCACGAAGTGGGTTCGAACAACCCGGATGGCGTGGACATCAAGAAGAAAAAGGACGAGAACGGCATTCCGCTGGACGGCATCCCGTTCCACCCGTACTACACCGTCAAGGATATCGTCGGCGTGGTGGTGTTCCTGTTCGTCTTCTGCATGATCGTGTTCTTCTTCCCGGAAATGGGCGGCTACTTCCTGGAGAAACCCAACTTCGAACAGGCCAACGCGTTCAAGACCCCGGAGCACATCGCCCCTGTGTGGTACTTCACGCCGTTCTACGCGATCCTGCGTGCGGTACCCGACAAGCTGCTGGGCGTGATCGCCATGGGTGCTGCGATCGCGGTGCTGTTCGTGCTGCCATGGCTGGACCGTAGCCCGGTCAAGTCGATGCGCTACAAGGGCTGGATGAGCAAGGCCTGGCTGTGGGTGTTCTGCATCTCCTTCGTGATCCTGGGCGTGCTCGGCGTGCTGGCGCCAACCCCGGGTCGCACCTTGCTGTCGCAGGTATGTACCTTCCTGTATTTCGCCTACTTCATTCTGATGCCGTTCTACACCAGGCTCGAGAAGACCAAACCGGTTCCGGAAAGGGTGACTGGCTGATGAAAAAGCTATTTGCAGTATTGCTCCTGGCAGTGATGCCTTCGCTGACCTTCGCCGCCGAACACGGCGTGGAACTGGACAAGGTCGACATCGACCTGACCGACAAGGCCGCCATGCAGGACGGCGCACGGACCTTTGCGAACTATTGCATGGGTTGCCACAGCGCCAAGTTCCAGCGTTACGAGCGTGTCGCCGATGACCTGGGCATCCCGCACGAGCTGATGCTCGAGAAGCTGGTGTTCACCGGCGCCAAGATCGGCGACCACATGAACATCGGCATGCAGCCGGCCGACGCCAAGGCCTGGTTCGGTGCGGCGCCGCCCGACCTGACCCTGGTGGCGCGGGTACGCGGCACCGATTGGCTGTACAGCTACCTGCGGGCCTTCTACGAGGACCCGTCACGCCCTTGGGGTGTGAACAACAAGGTCTTCCCCAACGTTGGCATGCCAAACGTGCTGGTGGGCCTGCAGGGGCGTCAGGTGGTCGGTTGCAAGCAGATCCAGACCGTGGTCGAGGGCAAGAAGCAGTTTGACCCGCTCACCGGTGCCCCGCTGACCCACGAAGCGTGCGATCAGCTGACCATCGTGCCGAAATCCGGTACCCTGACCGACGAGCAGTTCGACGAGAAGGTCAAGAACCTGGTGACCTTCCTGGCCTACTCGGCCAACCCGGTCAAGCTGCAGAGCCAGCGCATCGGCACCTACGTGCTGCTGTACCTGGCCTTCTTCTTCGTGTTCGCCTACCTGCTCAAGCGCGAATACTGGAAGGACGTGCACTGATCACAGGGTAAAATCTGTTAGTTTAACGCGCGCCCTGGGGTCCCTCTGCAGTATGGAGGGCCCCCAGGGCGCGTTTGCATTTGTAATTTCATAAGTTCAACACGCGAGGAGGACCCCCATGGGCGTGACCAATCGGTTAGCCTGCTACTCCGACCCCGCTGATCATTATTCTCATCGGGTGCGCATCGTTCTCGCCGAGAAAGGTGTCGGCGTCGAGATCATCAGTGTCGAAGCCGGGCGCCAGCCGCCCAAGCTGCTGGAAGCCAACCCGTATGGCAGCGTACCGACCCTGGTTGATCGTGACCTGGCGTTGTATGAGTCGACCGTGGTGATGGAATACCTCGACGAGCGCTACCCGCACCCGCCGCTGTTGCCGGTCTACCCGGTGGCGCGTGCCAACAGCCGCCTGCTGATCCACCGTATCCAGCGTGACTGGTGTTCGCTGGTGGACCTGATTCTCGACCCGCGCAGCAAGGAGCCTGCCCGCGTGCAGGCGCGCAAGGAGCTGCGCGAGAGCCTTACCGGCGTTTCGCCGTTGTTCGCCGACAAGCCTTGTTTCCTGAGTGAGGAGCAAAGCCTGGTGGATTGTTGTCTATTGCCCATACTGTGGCGTTTGCCGGTATTGGGTATCGAACTGCCGCGGCCAGCCAAGCCGCTGCTCGATTACATGGAGCGTCAGTTTGCGCGGGAAGCCTTCAAGGCCAGCCTGTCCGCCGCTGAACGCGATATGCGTTAGGTTTTAAGGAGCCGTTGATGAACTCCAGTCGTCCGTATCTGGTGCGAGCCTTGTATGAGTGGATCGTGGACAACGATTGCACGCCGCACATGCTGGTCAATGCCGAGTACCCTGCGGTGCAGGTGCCTCAGGGCTTCGCCAGCGATGGCCAGATCGTTTTGAACGTGTCGCCCAATGCCGTGCGTCACTTGCACATGGATAACGAAGCCGTGAGCTTCGAGGGGCGTTTCGGTGGGGTTGCCCACACGCTGTACGTGCCTGCCGGCGCCATCCTGGGTATCTATGCCCGTGAGAATGGCCAGGGCATGGTGTTCGAACTCGAGCCGCCCCTGATGGAGGATGACGACCTCGAGGACGAGGGCGTCGAGCCGGATGATGACGGTCCGCCGAGTGGCGGGCAGCCGCCGCGGCCAAGTGGGCGTCCGAGCCTGAAAGTGGTGAAATGAAAAAAGGCGACCTTGCGGGGTCGCCTTTTTTTTGGGCCTGTGTGCTTACAGGTCGGTGATGGTGCGCACCTGATCCTTGTTCACACGGGTGCGTTTGCCGTCGAGCTGCTGGAACTCGTAGAAGCCGGAGCTGCGTTCGAGTTTCGGCGCGTCGACCGCCTGGAACTCACGGCCGTCATTGAGGGTGATCAGGCTTGGGGTGGAGCAGCCGGCCAGGGTGGCGAAGGTAGCGATCAGCAGGGTGGCGAACAGGCCGTTCTTCATGGGTATTCCTGTGGGGTGTCGGTGGGGGTTGCGGTGCGCCGGCGGCTTCACGCCCTTCACCGGCGAGGCCGGCGAAGGGCGTGAAGCCGCGGTCAGTCGATGTATTCGAACAGCTTGACGATCTTCTGCACACCCGACACGCCTTGCACCAGGTTGGTGGCCTGATTGGCTTCCTGCTGGGTCAGCAGGCCCAGCAGGTAGACGATGCCGTTCTCGGTCACCACCTTGATGCGCGAGCCGGGGATGTTGCTGTCGGTCAGCATCTGGGCCTTGATCTTGGTGGTCAGCCAGGCGTCATTGTTGCGCGCCAGCAGTGAGGAGGGCGGCAGCACCTGAAGTTCGTTGTGCACCTTCTTGACCCGCTGCACCTGACCGGCGGTCTGCTCGGCCAGGCTCTTGAGGTCGGCGCGCGGGGTCTGCCCGGCCAGCAGCACGATGCCGTTGAAGCTGGTGACGACGATGTGCGAGTTCTTGTCCAGGTCCGGGCTGGCCTTGGCCACGTTTACCGCTACCTTGGTTTCGATCAGCGAGTCGTCGATCTTGCTGCCGAAGGTGCGGGTGCCGCGATCGTCCTCGATCGGGTTTTCGCGGCTGGCAGTAATCACCGAACTGCAGCCGGTGATGCTCAGGCACAGGGTCAGGGCCATCAGGCCAAGGCGATTAGGGGTCATTCTTCACTCCCGAACAATTGGCTGTCGATCAAGTCGCAAAGGCAGTGGATCGCCAGCAGGTGGACTTCCTGGATGCGTGCGGTGACGGTGGCCGGTACGCGAATCTCCACATCTTCGGGCAGCAGCAGCGAGGCCATGCCGCCGCCATCGCGTCCGGTCAGAGCTACGACAATCATTTCGCGATCATGTGCGGCCTGGATCGCCTGAATGATGTTCGCCGAGTTGCCGCTGGTGGAAATCGCCAGCAGCACGTCGCCCGGTTGGCCCAGGGCGCGGATCTGCTTGGAGAAGATCTCGTTGTAGCTGTAGTCGTTGGCGATCGAGGTAATGGTCGAGCTGTCGGTGGTCAGCGCGATGGCCGGCAGGCTCGGGCGCTCGCGCTCGAAGCGGTTGAGCAGTTCGGACGAGAAGTGCTGGGCATCGCCCGCCGAGCCGCCGTTGCCGCAGGCGAGCATCTTGCCCTCGTTGAGCAGCGCGTTGACCATCACCTGACTGGCTTGCTCGATGTGTGGTGCAAGGACTTCCATCGCCTGTTGCTTGGTGTTGATGCTGGCCTGGAATAGCTGGCGAATTCGGGATTGCATGTCCATCTGTGTGACCTTAAGTGGGGCGGCTGGTCGGGCGTGTCGCAACGTCTTGAAGATCCTGCGGCACATGACTGTGCAGCCCGCGAAACAAAGAGCAAAAAAGTTGAGTGGGTAACGGATGCATCAAGCGGGGCGGGTTCAACTGTCGAAAGCGTTCTTCAGCCAGTCGAGCGGTGTGCCCGAGTGGCCGCGGCCCTGCAGGGCAATCACGTCGAAACGACAGGGCTGGTTGGCCCAGCGCGCCTCCTGCTGCAGAAAATACTGGGCCGCTAGCACCAGTTTTTGCTGTTTGCGGGTATCGACGCTGGCCAGTGCTCCGCCAAAGCCCGCGTGCAGCCGGTAGCGGACTTCGACGAATACTACTGTATCGCCGTCAAGCATGACCAGATCAAGCTCGCCGCGTTTGCATCGCCAGTTCTGCGCCAGCAACTGCAGGCCCTGCGCCTGAAGGTAATGCAGGGCCTGCTGTTCGGCCGCGATACCCGCGGCCTGGCGAGAACCGTCGGGCATCAGCGCGGGGTGTCCGGCAGGCGCTTGACCTGACCGCCGGTGAACTCGGCCCATGGCAACTGGCGCTCGATGCGCTGGTTGGCGCTCATGCTCAGGCTGCCGGACAGGCCTTCGATACGGTTGTCCGGCAGTGCCTTGAGCTGGCCCAGGCGCGGCGCGAGGCTGTAGGCATCGGCACCCATCGCGTACAGGCGACCGATGCTGCCGGCCGCTTGCGGCCACTTGCGTACCACCTGCTGGCGCAGGCTGTTGCCGGTGTCGAGCAGCCACGGCGTTTCGCAGAAGCGAATGCCGTTCATGTCGTTGTACTCGTTGACGTTGCCGCTGGCGCTGTACACGTTGGAGGTGGCGTACACCGGTACGTCACCGGCGTACTGGAAGTTCAGTGTCGGCTTGATCTGCTGGGCCTGGGTCGGGGTTGCGGCCAGGAAGATGAAATCGATGTCCTGGCGACGCGATGGCTGTGCCGAGACACTGCCGCCCACGGTGCTCTGCAGGCTCTTGGCGCGGCCTTCGCTCTGGCGCAGCTGGAACAGGTCGGCGATCTGCTGGGCCAGGGCTACCGGCTGCGACACGTGGGCAGCGGCAATCAGGGTGCCGCCCTTGGCTTCCCAGTCCTGGCGGAAGGCCTTGAGTACGCGATCGCCCCATTCGCCGCTCGGCACCAGGGCCACGGCACGACGCATGCCGTCGGCCTGGGCGCGGCGCGAGACTTCGCGGGCTTCGTCTTCGGCGGCCAGGCCGAACTGGAACAGTTGCGCCGGGCCGGTCTGGCCGGCGTCGCTGTAGTTCAGTGCCAGGGTGGTGATCGGCAGTTGCGGGTAGGCGCTCAACTGCTTGACCAGGTTCTTCTCGAGCGGGCCTACCACCAGCTGGACGCCGCTGGCCTGGGCCTTGCGGTAGAAGTCATCGAGGGAGGTCAGGCGCGAGCTGTCGAAGACTTCGACCGAAGGCGGCTTCTGGCCGGCCTGCTGGGCCTGGAAGTGCGCCGCCATGAAGCCGTCGCGCAGGGCGCGGGCGACACCTGCCAGCGGGCCTTCCTGGGGCAGCAGCAGGGCGATCTTGGTCAGCGGTTGGCTGGCCAGTTCCTTGAGTTTGAGCAGGGGCTGTGGCAGTTGCACGGCGGCAGGGTGGCCGGCGTGCTGGTTGCGCCAGCTTTCGATGGCGGCCTGCTGCTGTTCGAGGGTGCCGGCGCTCTTGACGGCCAGGGCCAGGCTGGTCCAGCCGGCCATCACGTCGGTGCCGGTGCCTTGCAGTTGTTCGGTGGGCAGGGCGGCAACCAGGTTCCAGATGGCCTCGTGGTTGGCACTGGCGGCGGCGCCGCTGAGCAGGGGAGCCATGGCGACGCGCTGTTGCGCGGCAGCCAGGGTCTGGCCATCGGCTTCCAGGGCGGCGGCGTGCACGCTGCGGGTGCGCACCTGAAGCTCGGGCGGCAGTTCGTCCAACCGGGCCAGGCTCGGGTGGCTCAGGGCGGTGAGGGCGGCCTTGGGCTGGTTGCGGCTCATCGCCAGCTCGGCGCCAAGGGTGCTGGCGAACACTTGCTGGGCCGGCTTGAGGGTATCTAGCGGCACCTGCTCGAGGATCCGCGAGGCCCGTGCGAAGTCTTTCTGGTGGTAGGCCAGGTCAGCGGCGCTCAGGCGCAACAATGCGGCCTTTTCAAGCGTCTTGCTGGTGGCGGCCTGGTCGAGCAGTTGCTCGATGCTGGCATCCGGAGTGCGCGGCAGCTCACCCAGGCTGGACGAGGGCGAACTGGCGCAGGCTGCCAGCAGGGCAGCGAGGCAGAGGGCTGAGAGCAGCCGCAGGCAAGCGATCATGTAAAAATCCTGTTACTCGATCAAATTAACCTGCAATTGTACCCAAGCGCTGGCCGGGGCGCGATCTTGCTGGCGTTAATCCTTCAATATAGGTTGCCCTGCGCAGGCGTGCCGCCGCTGTGGGTAACGCATTGTTGCCGCCTTACAGGCTACAATGGCGCTTTGTTCTCTATTTACAGGTGTGTGCTGTGACCGATGCTCCAGGTGCTTCCAATTCCACTGCCGGCAAGCTTTTCGTGGTGGCTACGCCCATTGGCAACCTGGATGACATGAGCGCCCGGGCCTTGAAGGTGCTGCGCGAGGCGGCGCTGATCGCGGCCGAGGACACGCGCCACTCGGTTCGCCTGCTGCAGCACTTCGGCATCAACACGCCGCTGGCCGCCTGTCACGAGCACAACGAGCGCGACGAGGGCAGCCGCTTCATCACGCGCCTGCTGGCCGGCGACGATGTGGCGTTGATCTCCGATGCCGGTACGCCGCTGATCTCTGACCCGGGCTACCACCTGGTGCGCCAGGCGCGAGCGGCGGGCATCGATGTGGTGCCGGTACCGGGCGCCTGCGCACTGATAGCGGCGTTGTCGGCGGCGGGCCTGCCGTCCGACCGGTTCATCTTCGAGGGTTTTCTGCCGGCCAAGGCGGTAGGTCGCCGCGCACGCCTGAGCCAGGTCAAGGAAGAACCCCGTACGCTGATTTTCTATGAGGCGCCGCACCGCATTCTGGAGTGTCTGCAGGACATGGAGGCGGTGTTTGGCGGCGAACGGCCGGCGTTGCTGGCTCGTGAGCTGACCAAGACCTTCGAGACCCTGAAGGGGCTGCCCCTGGCCGAGCTGCGCGCGTTTGTCGAAAACGACAGCAATCAGCAGCGTGGGGAGTGCGTGGTGCTGGTGGCGGGCTGGACCGCCCCGGAGAACGAAGAGGCCGTGAGCAGCGAAGTGATGCGCGTGCTTGATCTTCTGCTGGCAGAGATGCCGCTCAAGCGTGCAGCAGCCCTGGCGGCGGAAATTACCGGGGTGCGGAAGAATGTTTTGTATCAAATAGCGTTGGAAAAACAGAAAGACCACTAATGTCATAGTGATATTATTTGTTTTATCGCTTGTTCTCGGGGCCCGCTGCCGTTAACCTTTGCGGCGGAGAGTCGATTGGACAGTCGCTGCCTTCTTTTGTTCCGCAAAAGAGGGGGGAGGAAAGTCCGGGCTCCATAGGGCGGAGTGCCAGGTAATGCCTGGGGGGCGTGAGCCTACGGAAAGTGCCACAGAAAATAACCGCCTAAGCACTTCGGTGCCGGTAAGGGTGAAAAGGTGCGGTAAGAGCGCACCGCACGGCTGGCAACAGTCCGTGGCTAGGTAAACCCCACTCGGAGCAAGACCAAATAGGGTTCCATATGGCGCGGCCCGCGTTGGAACCGGGTAGGTTGCTAAAGGCGTCCAGTGATGGCCGTCGTAGAGGAATGACTGTCCTCGACAGAACCCGGCTTACAGATCGACTCTCCACCTTTTCCCTTCCTGCTTGATTCGATAGCAGATGTGTTCTGGTAATACCAAAAAAATCTTACTCTTCATAAATCACTTTAACTTTGCACTCTATCCGTTTGAGTGAATTTGCCTTTCCCCGTCAAAACCCCTCTCGTTTCTCCTCTTTGTATCGCCTTGTTGCTCTAAATCGCCGATCTGTAAGGGTTTTCCTTATAAGCGCGCCTTGACGGTGTGGTGGGCGGATTCCTATAGTGTGCGCAAGTGGCGGAAAGTGGCATGAAGTGGGTTTTCAGACACAAAAAAGCTAACATTTAGGGAAGTGCAGCCGTGTTTCGCGGAGCCAACGCAATCAACCTCGACGCAAAAGGCCGTCTCGCAATGCCGAGCCGGTACCGTGACGAGCTCGATTCGCGCAGTTCCGGGCAGTTGATCGTGACGATCGACGCGGTTGATCCCTGCTTGTGCGTGTATCCGCTGGATGAGTGGGAACTGATCGAAGCCAAGCTGCGTGCCTTGCCGTCGTTACGCGAAGAGAACCGTCGCCTGCAGCGTCTGCTGATCGGCAATGCGGTGGATCTGGAGCTCGACGGCAGTGGGCGTTTCCTGGTGCCACCGCGTCTGCGCGAGTACGCCAAGCTGGACAAGCGGGCGATGCTGGTGGGGCAACTGAACAAATTCCAACTGTGGGACGAGGACGCCTGGAACGCTGTTGCTGCAGCTGACCTGGTGGCCATTCAACAACCGGGCGCGATGCCTGATGAACTGCGTGATCTGATCCTGTGACTATAGATAGTGGCTTCAAACACATCACCGTACTGCTTGACGAAGCCGTCGAGGCTCTCGCCGTACGCGCCGATGGCTGCTATCTGGATGGCACCTTCGGGCGTGGCGGGCACAGCCGGCTGATTCTCCAGCACCTGGGGCCGCAGGGCCGGCTGCTGGGGTTCGACAAGGACCCACAAGCGATTGCCACCGGGCAAGCGCTGGCGGCCGAAGACGGCCGCTTTGTCATTGTGCAGCGCAGTTTCGCCGAGCTGGGCGCCGAAGTCGCCGAGCGGGGCCTGTCCGGCAAGGTCAATGGCATCTTGCTCGACCTGGGCGTGTCCTCGCCGCAGCTCGATGACCCCGAGCGCGGCTTCAGTTTCATGAACGACGGCCCGCTGGACATGCGCATGGACCCGAGTCGTGGCGTCAGCGCCGCCGAATTCATCGCCACCGCGCCGGCCGAAGAAATCGCCCGCGTGTTCAAGGAGTACGGCGAAGAGCGTTTCGCCAAGCGCATGGCCAACGCCGTGGTCGCCCGTCGCGAGCAGCAACCCTTTACCCGTACCGCCGACCTCGCCGAAGTGCTCAAGGTCGCAAACCCCGCGTGGGAAAAGGGCAAGAACCCCGCCACCCGTGCTTTCCAGGGGCTGCGCATTCACGTCAACAACGAGCTGGGCGACCTCGAAGCCGGGCTCGAGGCTGCCCTCGACACGCTCGAGATCGGTGGCCGTCTGGTGGTCATCAGCTTCCATTCGCTGGAAGACCGCATCGTCAAGCTGTTCATGCGCAAGCTGGCCAAGGGAGAGGCCGACAACCTGCCGCGCAACCTGCCGGTACAACACAAGCCCTTCGAGCCCAAGATCAAGGTCCATGGCAAGGCGCAGTTCGCCTCCGAGGCCGAGCTCAAGGCCAACCCGCGCTCGCGTAGTGCGGTCATGCGTGTGGCGGAGAAGCTGCGTTGAGCAGGCTTTTTGCCAAGCCTTTGCCAGGCGGCAGCTTCCTGATGCTGCTGCTGTTCATTGGCGTGCTCGTTTCGTCGGTGGCGGTGTCCTACAGTGCGCACTGGAACCGCCAGTTGCTCAATACCCTGTACGGCGAGCTGAACGAACGCGACAAGGCGCAGGCCGAGTGGGGCCGGTTGATTCTGGAGCAGAGCACCTGGACCGCCCACAGCCGCATCGAGAACCTGGCCAGCGAACAGCTGCACATGCGCATTCCCGCCGCTGACGAAGTACGGATGGTGGCGCCATGATGAAACTTGAAGGCGCACTCTACCCGTGGCGGTTCCGCGTTGTGGTCGGCCTGCTGGTGATCATGGTGGGGGCCATTGCCTGGCGTATCGTCGACCTGCAGGTGGTCGACCGCGACTTCCTCAAGGGGCAGGGCGATGCCCGCAGCCTGCGTCACATTCCGATTCCTGCGCACCGCGGGCTGATCACCGACCGCAACGGCGAGCCGCTGGCCGTGAGTACGCCGGTCACCACCCTGTGGGCCAACCCCAAGGAAATGCAGGCTGCCAAGGACCGCTGGCCGGCGCTTGCCGCCGCGCTCAAGCAGAACCCGCAGCAACTGGCCGAGCGCCTCGAACAGCAGGCCAACAAGGAATTCATCTACCTGGTCCGCGGCCTTACCCCGGAGCAGGGCCAGGTGGTGCTCGACCTCAAGGTGCCCGGCGTGTACGGCATCGAGGAGTTCCGCCGCTTCTATCCCGCCGGCGATGTCGCTGCGCACATGGTCGGGTTCACCGACCTCGACGATCACGGTCGCGAGGGGGTGGAGCTCGCCTACGACGAGTGGCTGGCCGGGGTGCCCGGCAAGCGGCAGGTGATCAAGGACCGGCGCGGCCGGCTGATCAAGGACGTACAGGTCACCAAGAACGCCAAGGCCGGCAAGACCTTGGCGTTGTCCATCGACCTGCGTCTGCAGTACCTGGCCACCCGCGAATTGCGTAACGCGATTGCCGAACAGGAAGCCAAGGCCGGTAGCCTGGTGATCATGGATGTGAAGACCGGCGAAGTGCTGGCCATGGTCAACCAGCCCACCTACAACCCCAACAACCGCCGCAGCATGTTCCCGGCGGCGATGCGCAACCGTGCCATCATCGACGTGTTCGAGCCGGGCTCCACGGTCAAGCCTTTCTCCATGAGCGCCGCCCTGCAAAGTGGGCGCTGGAAGCCGACGGACAAAGTCGAGGTCTATCCGGGCACCCTGCAGCTGGGCCGCTACACCATTCGTGACGTGTCCAGGAGCGAAGGCCCGATCCTCGACCTGACCGGCATCCTGATCAACTCCAGTAACGTGGGCATGAGCAAGATCGCCTTCGATATCGGTGGCGAATCCATCTACCGCGTGATGTCGCAACTGGGCCTGGGCCAGTACACCGGCCTGGGCTTCCCGGGCGAGCGTGTCGGCAACCTGCCCAACCACCGCGAGTGGCGCAAGGCCGAGACCGCGACCCTGTCCTACGGCTACGGCCTGTCGGTGACCGCGTTGCAGCTGGTGCATGCCTACGCCGCGCTGGCCAACAACGGCAAGATGGTACCGCTGAGTATTCTCAAGGTGGACAAGACCCCGGAAGCCACCCAGGTGGTGCCCGAGGATACCGCCAAGACTATTCAGGGCATGCTGCAGCAGGTCATCGAAGCGCCACGTGGCGTGTTCCGTGCGCAGGTGCCTTCCTATCACGTGGGCGGCAAGTCGGGTACGGCCCGTAAGGCCACCGTCGGTTCCAAGGGCTACACCGAGAACGCCTACCGCTCGCTGTTCACCGGCTTCGGCCCGATGAGCGATCCGCGCTATGCCATCGTGGTGGTGATCGACGAGCCGAGCAAGGGTGGCTACTTCGGCGGCCTGGTATCGGCGCCGGTATTCAGCAAGGTCATGTCCGGCACCCTGCGACTGATGAACGTGCCGCCAGACAACCTGCCGGCTCCTACTCCACAGCAGCAGGCCGGTGCTGCGCCCGCCAAGGGAGGGCGCGGTTGATGTCGATGCCATTGAGTAAGCTGTTTGCCCTGAGCGGCAACAACGACCCGTTGATCCGCGAACTGACCCTGGACAGCCGCAAGGTCCGCGCCGGGGACTTGTTCCTGGCGGTGCCGGGTGCGCGTGTCGACGGCCGTGAGCATATTGCCGATGCGCTCAAGCGCGGCGCGGCAGCCGTGGCCTATGAAGTGCAGAACACCACCGTGCTGCCGATCACCGATGTGCCGATGATTCCGGTCAAGGGCCTGATTGCCCAGCTGTCGGATATCGCGGGGCGCTTCTATGGCGAGCCGAGCCGCCAGCTCGAGCTGATCGGCGTGACCGGCACCAACGGCAAGACCAGCGTCACCCAGCTGGTGGCCCAGGCGCTCGACCTGCTGGGCCAGCACTGCGGCCTGATCGGCACCCTGGGTACCGGTTTCTACGGCCAGCTGCAAAGTGGCCGGCTGACCACGCCAGATCCGATTGCCGTGCAGTCGACTCTGGGCGACCTGAAGAAGGCTGGCGCCAAGGCCGTGGCCATGGAAGTGTCCTCCCATGCGCTGGAACAGGGCCGGGTAGCGGCACTGGCCTTCGACATCGTGGTAATGACCAACCTGTCACGCGATCACCTGGACTACCACGGCAGCATGGAGGCCTACCAGGCCGCCAAGGCGCGCCTGTTCGCCTGGCCCGACCTGCGCTCGCGGGTGGTCAATCTGGACGATGCCTTCGGGCGTGAGCTGGCGGCGCAGAAGGGTGATTCGCGCCTGATCAGCTATAGCCTCGTCGACGCTGCCGCCTCGCTGTACTGCCGCGAAGCGAAGTTCGACGACGATGGCGTGCGTGCGGTGCTGGTAACGGCACAGGGCGAGCATATGCTGCGCAGCCGCCTGCTCGGGCGCTTCAACCTCAGCAACATGCTGGCCGCGGTCGGCACGCTGATGGCGATGGATCATCCGCTGGACGAAATTCTCAAGGTCACGCCGCAGCTCGAAGGCCCTGTAGGGCGCATGCAGCGCCTGGGCGGTGGCAGCAAGCCGTTGGTGGTGGTCGATTACGCTCACACCCCCGATGCCCTGGAAAAGGTCCTCGAAGCCCTGCGTCCCCATGCGCAAGGCAAGCTGCTGTGCCTGTTCGGCTGCGGCGGCGACCGCGATCGCGGCAAGCGCCCGCTGATGGCCGAAGTGGCCGAGCGCCTGGCCGACCGCGTGCTGGTCACCGACGACAACCCGCGCAGCGAGGCGCCCCAGCAGATTTTCGACGATATCCGCCCAGGCTTCGCCCGGGGTGAAAGCGTCGAGTTCATCGCCGGCCGTGGCCCGGCGATTGCGCACCTGATTGCCACCGCCGCTGCCGACGACGTCATCGTGCTGGCGGGCAAGGGGCACGAGGATTACCAGGAGATCAACGGCGAGCGCCATGACTTCTCCGACCTGGTCGAGGCCGAGAGAGCCCTGGCAGCCTGGGAGGCCCCGAATGCTTGAGTCAATGTCCCTCAGCCAGTTGGTAGCGCCGCTGCAGGGCCGCCTGCATGGCCAGGATGCAACCTTCGATGGCGTCAGCATCGACAGCCGCGCGATCACCCCTGGCCAGTTGTTCGTCGCCCTGGCCGGGCCGCGTTTCGACGGTCACGATTACCTGGACGAAGTGGCAGCCAAGGGCGCCGTTGCGGCGCTGGTGCAGCACGAAGTGCCGGGCAGCAGCCTGCCGCAACTGGTGGTTGCCGATACCCGCCTGGGCCTGGGCCAGTTGGGGGCGCTCAATCGCGCCGCCTTCGACAAGCCGGTTGCCGCAATCACCGGCTCCAGTGGCAAGACCACGGTCAAGGAGATGCTGGCCAGCATCCTGCGCACCCGCGGGCCGGTACTGGCCACCCGTGGCAACCTCAACAACGACTTCGGCGCACCGCTTACCCTGCTGGAGCTGGCCCCGCACCATACGGCGGCGGTCATCGAGCTGGGCGCCTCGCGCATCGGCGAAATCGCCTACACCGTCGGCCTGACCCGGCCGCAGGTGGTGATCATCAACAACGCCGGTACCGCTCATGTGGGTGAGTTCGGCGGGCCGGAGAAAATCGTCGAAGCCAAGGGCGAGATCCTCGAAGGCCTGGGCCAGGATGGCGTGGCGGTATTGAACCTGGATGACAAGGCGTTCGGCATCTGGAAGCAGCGCGCCGGCCATCACCCTGTGATCACTTTTGCCCTGGCCAATGCCGACGCAGATTTTCATGCCACCGACATTCGCCACGACGAACGCGGCTGCCCCGGTTTCGAATTGCGCAGCCCGCTGGGCAACGCCCGCGTCCAGCTCAACCTGCTGGGCACTCACAATGTCAGCAACGCCCTGGCCGCCGCGGCTGCCGCACAGGCTTTCGGCGTGACACTGGAAGGCATCGTCGAGGGTCTTGACGCGGTGCAGCCGGTCAAGGGCCGCACCGTGGTGCACATGGCGCCCACCGGTGTGCGCGTGATCGACGACAGTTACAACGCAAACCCCACCTCCATGTGCGCTGCCGTTGATATACTCGCCGGCTTTTCCGGGCGTACCGTCCTGGTGCTCGGGGATATTGGCGAATTGGGCCAGTGGGCCGAGGAAGGGCATCGGCAGGTCGGCGCATACGCCAGGGGCAAGGTTGCAGCACTTTATGCCGTGGGCCCGATGATGGCCGAAGCGGTCAAGGCATTTGGCACCGGGGCCCATCATTTCGCCACTCAAGCTGACTTGATCGACGCCGTTCGCGTCGAGCAGGCCAACAACACCACCATTTTGATCAAGGGTTCGCGCAGCGCTGCGATGGAAAACGTCGTGGCGGCCTTGTGCGGTTCCAGCGGGGAGAAACATTAATGCTGCTGCTGCTGGCTGAGTATCTGCAACAGTTCTACAAAGGCTTCGCGGTCTTTCAGTACCTGACCCTGCGCGGGATTCTGGGTGTACTGACCGCGTTGTCGCTGGCCCTGTGGTTGGGCCCCTGGATGATTCGTACCCTGCAGATTCGCCAGATCGGTCAAGCCGTGCGCAATGACGGCCCGCAATCGCACCTCTCCAAGTCCGGCACCCCGACCATGGGCGGTGCGCTGATTCTGTCTGCCATTGGCGTGAGCACGCTGCTGTGGGCCGACCTGACCAACCGTTATGTGTGGGTGGTGCTGATCGTCACCCTGCTGTTCGGCGCCATCGGCTGGGTCGACGACTACCGCAAGGTGATCGAGAAGAACTCGCGTGGCCTGCCAAGCCGCTGGAAGTACTTCTGGCAATCGGTGTTCGGCCTGGGCGCGGCGATCTTCCTGTACATGACCGCGCCCACCAGCGTGGAAACCACCCTGATCGTGCCGATGCTCAAGGATGTCACCATCCCGCTGGGCATCGGCTTCGTGGTGCTGACCTATTTCGTCATCGTGGGCTCGAGCAACGCGGTCAACCTGACCGACGGCCTGGACGGCCTGGCGATCATGCCGACGGTGATGGTCGGTGGTGCGCTGGGTATCTTCTGCTACCTGTCGGGCAACGTGAAGTTCGCCGAATACCTGCTGATCCCCTACGTGCCGGGCGCCGGCGAGCTTATCGTGTTCTGCGGCGCGCTGATCGGCGCGGGCCTGGGCTTTCTGTGGTTCAACACCTACCCGGCGCAGGTGTTCATGGGTGACGTCGGTGCCCTGGCACTGGGTGCCGCGTTGGGCACCATTGCCGTGATCGTGCGTCAGGAGATCGTGCTGTTCATCATGGGCGGCGTGTTCGTGATGGAGACCCTGTCGGTGGTGATCCAGGTGGCTTCCTTCAAGCTGACCGGCAAGCGCGTGTTTCGCATGGCACCGATCCACCACCACTTTGAACTCAAGGGTTGGCCCGAGCCTCGGGTGATCGTCCGCTTCTGGATCATCACCGTGATTCTCGTGCTGTTCGGCCTTGCCACCCTGAAACTGAGGTAGAAACGAGTGTCCCTGATCGCGTCTGACCACTTCCGCATCGTTGTCGGCCTCGGCAAGAGCGGCATGTCCCTGGTTCGCTTCCTGGCGAACCGGGGCATTGCGTTTGCGGTGGCCGATACCCGCGAGAACCCGCCGGAGCTGGCGACCTTGCGTCGCGACTACCCGCAGGTGGAAGTGCGTTGTGGCGAACTGGATGTGGAGTTCCTGTGCCGTGCCGACGAGCTGTACGTCAGCCCCGGCCTGGCCCTTGCGACCCCGGCCCTGCAGCAGGCGGCCGCCCGCGGCGTGAAGCTGTCGGGCGACATCGAGTTGTTCGCGCGCAATGCCAAGGCGCCGATCATTGCCATCAGCGGTTCCAATGCCAAGAGCACCGTCACCACCCTGGTCGGGGAGATGGCCGTTGCGGCAGGCAAACGTGTGGCAGTGGGCGGTAACCTCGGTACCCCGGCACTGGACCTGCTGGACGACGCCATCGAGCTGTACGTGATGGAGCTGTCGAGCTTCCAGCTGGAGACCACCGATCAGCTGAATGCCGAAGTGGCCACCGTGCTCAACGTCAGCGAAGACCACATGGACCGCTACAGCGGCCTGCCGGCCTATCACCTGGCCAAGCACCGGATCTTCCGTGGCGCACGGCAGGTGGTGGTCAACCGCCAGGATGCCCTGAGCCGTCCGCTGCCGATGGAAAACGTGCCGTGCTGGACGTTCGGCCTGAATGTGCCCGACTTCAAGGGCTTCGGGCTGCGCGAAGAGAACGGCGAGAAGTACCTGGCGTTCGAGTTCCAGACCCTGATGCCGGTGCGCGAGCTGAAGATCCGTGGTGCGCACAACCAGTCCAACGCCCTCGCGGCGCTGGCCCTGGGGCATGCTGCAGGCCTGCCGTTCGACGCCATGCTGGCCAGCCTGCGCACCTTTGCCGGCCTGGCCCACCGTTGCCAGTGGCTGCGCGAGCGTGACGGCGTGAGCTGGTACGACGACTCCAAGGCCACCAACGTCGGTGCCGCGCTGGCGGCCATCGAAGGCCTGGGTGCGGATATCGACGGCAAGCTGGTGCTGGTGGCCGGCGGCGACGGCAAGGGCGCGGATTTCTCGGCGCTGCGTGCCCCGGTGGCGGCGCACTGCCGCGCCGTGGTGCTGCTGGGCCGTGATGCCGAGCGCCTGGCCCAGGCGTTGGGCGACAGCGTGCCGCTGATTCGCGTCAGCAGCCTCGACGAGGCCGTGCAGCAGGGCGCCGCGCTGGCCCAGCCAGGCGACGCCGTGCTGCTGTCGCCTGCCTGCGCAAGCCTGGACATGTTCAAGAACTTCGAAGAGCGTGGGCGCCTGTTCGCCCAGGCCGTGGAGGGGCTGGCATGATCTTCGGCATCATCAAGCCTTATCCGTCCCCCCTGGTCACCGGTCGCGGCATCGACCTCGATTTCGCCATGCTCGCTGGCTGCCTGGCGCTGCTGGGCCTTGGCCTGGTGATGATCACCTCGGCCTCCTCGGAAGTGGCCGCGTTGCAGTCGGGCAACCCGCTTTACCACATGATCCGTCACCTGGTGTACGTGGCCATCGGCCTGGTCGCCTGCGTCGTCACCATGATGGTGCCGATCGCCACCTGGCAGCGCATGGGCTTCATGATGCTGGTCGGTGCCTTCGGGTTGCTGGTGCTGGTACTGGTGCCGGGCATCGGCCGCGAAGTGAACGGCTCGATGCGCTGGATCGGCTTCAGCTTCTTCAACGTGCAGCCTTCCGAAATCGCCAAGGTGTTCGTGGTGATCTACCTGGCGGGCTACCTGGTGCGCCGCCAGACCGAGGTGCGCGAGAGCTGGATGGGCTTCTTCAAGCCGTTCATCGTGCTGCTGCCGATGGCCGGCCTGCTGCTGATGGAGCCGGACTTCGGCGCCACGGTGGTGATGATGGGCGCCGCCGCGGCGATGCTGTTCCTGGGCGGGGTGGGGCTGTTCCGCTTCAGCCTGATGGTGGTGCTGGCGGTGGCGGCGGTGTTCATTCTGGTACAGGCGCAGCCCTACCGGATGGCGCGCCTGATCACCTTCACCGACCCCTGGTCGGATCAGTTCGGTTCCGGCTATCAGCTGACCCAGGCCCTGATTGCGTTCGGTCGCGGTGAGTGGCTGGGCGTGGGCCTGGGCAACAGCGTGCAGAAGCAGTTCTACCTGCCCGAAGCACACACCGACTTCGTGTTCTCGGTACTGGCCGAAGAGCTGGGCGTGGTCGGTTCGCTGCTGACCGTTGCGCTGTTCGTGTTCGTCAGCCTGCGCGCGATGTACATCGGTCTGTGGGCCGAGAAAGCCAAGCAGTTCTTTGCCGCCTACATGGCCTACGGCCTGGCCTTCCTGTGGATCGGCCAGTTCCTGATCAACATCGGGGTGAACGTCGGCCTGCTGCCGACCAAGGGCCTGACCCTGCCGTTCCTCAGCTACGGCGGCAGCTCGTTGGTGATCTGCTGCGTGTGCATGGGCCTGCTGCTGCGCATCGAGTGGGAGAGCCGCACGCACCTGGGCAGCGAAGAGCATGAATTCGATGAGAGCGATTTTGCCGAGGAGCCAAGACATGGCCGTTGAAGGCAAAAACGTATTGATCATGGCAGGCGGCACCGGGGGCCACGTGTTCCCGGCCCTGGCCTGCGCCCGTGAGTTCCAGGCACGCGGTTACACCGTGCACTGGCTGGGCACCCCACGCGGTATCGAAAACGAGCTGGTGCCCCAGGCCGGGTTGCAACTGCACCTGATCCAGGTCACCGGCTTGCGTGGCAAGGGCAAGCTGTCGCTGCTCAAGGCGCCGTTCACCCTGTTCAAGGCGGTGCTGCAGGCGCGGCGCATCATCCGTCGGCTCAAGCCGGTGTGTGTGGTCGGCTTTGGCGGCTATGTGACCGGCCCGGGCGGTGTGGCGGCGAAGCTGGCTGGCGTGCCCGTGGTGATCCACGAGCAGAACGCCAAGGCCGGTACCGCCAATCGGCTGCTGGTGCCGCTGGCAGGCCGAGTCTGCGAAGCTTTCCCGAACACCTTCGAGGCCAGCGACAAACTGCGCACCACCGGCAACCCGGTGCGCGGCGAGCTGTTCCTGGAGCCTGTGCGCGAGCCACTGGCCGGGCGCCGCGCGCGCCTGCTGGTGCTGGGCGGCAGCCTGGGCGCGGAGCCGTTGAACAAACTGTTGCCGCAGGCCCTGGCCCTGGTACCCGAGGCCCTGCGCCCCGAGGTGTTCCACCAGGCCGGCAAGCAGCATGACCAGATTACCGCCGAGCGCTATCGCGAGGCCGGGATCGAGGCTCAGGTAGAGCCGTTCATCAAAGACATGGCCCACGCCTATGGCTGGGCCGACCTGGTGATCTGCCGGGCCGGTGCGCTGACCGTCAGCGAACTGGCTGCGGCCGGTCTGCCCTCGATGCTGGTGCCGCTGCCCCATGCCATCGACGATCACCAGACCCACAACGCCCACTATCTGGCACGTGAAGGCGCCGCCTTCCTGATGCCGCAAGCGACAACTGGCGCAGCGCAGCTCGCTGAACGCCTGAACGAGGTACTGATGCAACCGCAAAAACTCGACACCATGGCCAGCACCGCACGACGCCTGGCCAAACCCGCGGCTACCAGCACCGTGGTCGATATCTGCCTGGAGGTGGCCCATGGTTGAAAGCCAGAAAGCCATCCCGCAACCTGAAATGCGCCGTATCCGCCGCATCCACTTCGTCGGTATCGGCGGCGTGGGCATGTGCGGTATTGCCGAGGTATTGCTCAACCTGGGTTACCAGGTTTCCGGCTCGGACCTCAAGGCCTCGCCGGTCACCGAGCGCCTGGAGTCCTTTGGTGCCGAAATCTTCCTTGGCCACCGCGCCGAGAACGCCGCCAGTGCCGATGTACTGGTGGTGTCCAGTGCCATCAATACGGCCAACCCGGAAGTGGCGACGGCCCTTGAGCGGCGTATCCCCGTGGTACCGCGTGCCGAGATGCTCGCCGAACTGATGCGCTATCGTCACGGCATCGCGGTAGCCGGTACCCACGGCAAGACCACCACCACCAGCCTGCTGGCCTCGGTGTTCGCCGCCGGCGGCCTGGACCCGACCTTCGTGATCGGTGGCCGGCTGAACGCAGCAGGTACCAATGCACAACTGGGTACCAGCCGCTACCTGATTGCCGAAGCCGACGAAAGCGACGCCAGCTTCCTGCACCTGCAGCCGCTGGTGGCCGTGGTCACCAACATCGACGCCGACCACATGGCGACCTATGAGGGCGACTTCAACAAGCTGAAGAAGACCTTCGTCGAGTTCCTCCACAACCTGCCGTTCTACGGCCTGGCCGTGGTGTGCCTGGATGATCCGGTGGTGCGCGAGATCCTGCCGCTGGTCAAGCGCCCGGCAGTGACCTACGGCTTTGCCGAGGAAGCCGACGTGCGCGCGATCAATGTGCGCCAGTCGGGCATGCAGACCCACTTCACCGTGCTGCGCCGTGACCGCGAGCCGCTGGACGTGTCGGTGAACATGCCGGGCAACCACAATGTGCTCAATGCACTGGCCACCATTGCCATCGCCACCGACGAGGGCATCAGCGACGAGGCCATCGTGCAGGGGCTTTCGGGCTTCCAGGGCGTGGGCCGACGTTTCCAGGTGTACGGCGAACTGCCGGTCGACGGTGGCAGCGTGATGCTGGTGGACGACTACGGTCACCACCCCACCGAAGTGGCGGCCGTGATCAAGGCCGTGCGCGGTGGCTGGCCGGAGCGCCGCCTGGTGATGGTTTACCAGCCGCACCGCTACAGCCGTACCCGCGACCTGTACGACGACTTCGTGCAGGTGCTGGCCGATGCCAACGTGCTGCTGCTGATGGAGGTCTACCCGGCCGGCGAAGAGCCGATCCCGGGGGCTGACAGCCGCCAGCTGTGCCACAGCATCCGTCAGCGTGGCCAGTTGGACCCGATCTACATCGAGCGCGGCATCGAGCTGGCGCCATTGGTCAAGCCGCTGCTGCGTGCCGGTGACATCCTGCTGTGCCAGGGTGCCGGCGACATCGGTGGCCTGGCCCCGCAATTGTTGAAAAGCCCATTGTTCGCGGGCGCGGTTGCCACCGCAGGGAAGGCCAAATGACTGCTCAATACTCCAAGCTGCACTCGACCATCGACCCGAAGGCCTTCGGCCGTGTCGGCGTGCTGTACGGCGGCAAGAGCGCCGAGCGCGAGGTGTCGCTCAAGTCCGGCGCCGCAGTGATCGAGGCGCTCACCAGCGCCGGCGTCGAGGTGATCGCCATCGATGTGGGTGACGATCTGCTCGACCGTCTGCAGCGCGAGAAGCTCGACCGCGCCTTCATCATTCTCCACGGCCGTGGCGGTGAAGACGGCAGCATGCAGGGCCTGCTCGAGTGCCTGGGTATCCCCTACACCGGCAGCGGCATCCTGGCGTCGGCCCTGGCGATGGACAAGTTGCGCACCAAACAGGTGTGGAAAAGCCTGGGTATTCCAACCCCGCACCACGCGGTGCTGGCCAGCGAGCAAGACTGTATTTCTGCGGGCGCGGAACTGGGCTTCCCTTTGATCGTCAAACCGGCCCATGAAGGCTCCAGTATCGGTATGGCGAAAGTGAGCAGCGTCGAAGAATTGATCGTTGCCTGGAAGGACGCCGCCACCTACGACTCGCAAGTATTGGTTGAACAATGGATTCACGGTCCGGAGTTCACCATTGCCGTGCTGCGCGGCCAGGTGCTGCCGCCGATTGCGCTGGGCACCCCGCACACGTTCTACGACTACGACGCCAAGTACGTCGCCAACGATACCCAGTACCGCATTCCGTGCGGCCTGGACGCTGCCAAGGAACAGGAACTGATCGAACTGACCGCACGTGCGTGCGACGCCATCGGCATTGCCGGCTGGGGTCGTCTGGACGTGATGCAGGACGAGCAGGGCAACTTCTGGCCTCTGGAAGTCAACACCGCACCAGGCATGACCGATCACAGCCTGGTCCCAATGGCGGCACGCGCGGCCGGCCTGGACTTCCAGCAGTTGGTGCTGGCGATCCTGGCGGCCAGCGTCGAGGCGCGAGGTTAAGCCCATGCAAGGCGCGATGGTACGTCATCAGCAACCCGCCACCGGCCGCAAGCCGGTGCCGCGCGGTGCCAGCCGGATGGTGGCCAAGGAGCCACTGTCGGCGCGCCTGCCCAAGGCCAATTTCAGCGTGTTCAAGCGTCTGCTGTGGCCGGTTCTGCTGGTAGTGGCCGGGTTCGGTGCCTACGAGGGCGCACAGCGCCTGATGCCGTATGCCGACCGGCCGATCACCAAGATCGCCGTGCAGGGCGACCTGAGCTACATCAGCCAGCAGGCCGTGCAGCAGCGTATCGCGCCCTATGTGGCCGCCAGCTTCTTCACCGTCGACCTGGCCAGCATGCGCACCGAGCTCGAGCAGATGCCGTGGATCGCGCATGCCGAAGTGCGCCGCGTGTGGCCGGACGAAGTGGTGATCCGCCTCGAGGAACAGCTGCCGGTGGCGCGCTGGGGCGACGAGGCCCTGCTCAACAACCAGGGCCAGGCCTTCACCCCGCGCGAGCTGGCCAACTACGAGCACCTGCCGCAGCTGTTCGGGCCGCAGCGGGCGCAGCAGCAAGTGATGCAGCAATATCAGGTACTGAGCCAGATGTTGCGGCCCATGGGCTTCTCGATCGCCCGGCTGGAACTGCGCGAGCGGGGCAGCTGGTTCCTGACCACCGGTGCCGGCAGCGCCGGGCCGGGTATCGAGTTGCTGCTGGGGCGCGACCATCTGGTGGAAAAGATGCGCCGCTTCATTGCCATTTACGACAAGACGCTCAAAGAACAGATCACGAACATCGCCCGCATCGATCTGCGTTACGCCAATGGCCTGGCCGTTGGCTGGCGGGAACCGAATGCACCGACGACAGCCCAACCCGCTGTTGCGAAGAATTAGAGAGAGGCAGGACCCATGGCAAATGCGCATAGCGGCAAAATGATCGTCGGGCTGGATATCGGTACGTCCAAGGTGGTTGCACTGGTGGGCGAAGTGGCCGCCGATGGCACCCTGGAAATCGTCGGTATCGGCACCCATCCATCGCGCGGGCTGAAGAAGGGCGTGGTGGTCAATATCGAATCCACCGTGCAGTCGATCCAGCGCGCCGTCGAAGAGGCCCAGCTGATGGCTGGCTGCCGGATTCACTCGGCGTTCGTTGGCGTGGCGGGCAATCACATCCGCAGCCTGAACTCCCACGGTATCGTCGCCATCCGCGATCGCGAAGTCAGCGCGGCGGACCTGGAGCGGGTGCTGGACGCGGCCCAGGCCGTGGCCATCCCGGCCGACCAGCGGGTGCTGCACACCCTGCCGCAGGACTACGTGATCGACAACCAGGAAGGCGTGCGCGAGCCGCTGGGCATGTCCGGCGTGCGCCTGGAAGCCAAGGTGCACGTGGTCACCTGTGCGGTCAATGCAGCACAGAACATCGAAAAATGCGTGCGCCGCTGCGGCCTTGAAATCGACGACATCATCCTCGAGCAACTGGCCTCGGCCTACTCGGTGCTGACCGATGACGAAAAAGAGCTGGGCGTGTGCCTGGTGGACATCGGTGGCGGTACCACCGACATCGCGATCTTCACCGAGGGCGCCATCCGCCACACGGCGGTGATTCCGATTGCCGGCGACCAGGTGACCAACGACATCGCCATGGCGCTGCGTACCCCCACCCAGTACGCCGAAGAGATCAAGATCCGCTACGCCTGTGCCCTGGCCAAACTGGCCGGTGCCGGCGAAACCATCAAGGTGCCGAGCGTGGGTGATCGTCCGCCGCGCGAACTGTCGCGCCAGGCCCTGGCCGAAGTGGTCGAGCCACGCTACGACGAACTGTTCACCCTGATCCAGGCCGAACTGCGTCGCAGTGGCTACGAAGACCTGGTGCCGGCCGGCATCGTGCTCACTGGCGGTACCGCCAAGATGGAAGGCGCGGTGGAACTGGCCGAAGAGATTTTCCACATGCCGGTACGCCTGGGCGTGCCTTACACCGTGCGGGGCCTGAGCGACGTGGTGCGCAACCCCATCTATTCCACCGGCGTGGGCCTTCTGACCTATGGCCTGCAGAAGCAGTCCGAAGGCGTGACCCTGACCGGTATCAGCAGCAACAGCTATGGCGATGAACCGAAGGCCCCGGTGCTTGAGCGACTCAAGCGCTGGGTCCAGGGCAACTTTTAAGTTTCAAAGCAGTAGTAGTAGGCGCAAAAAACTAGAGAACTGAAAGGAGAGGGAAAATGTTCGAGCTCGTAGACAACGTCCCGCAAAGCCCGGTCATCAAAGTGATCGGCGTCGGTGGCGGCGGTGGCAACGCCGTCAATCACATGGTCAAGAGCAACATCGAAGGCGTCGAATTCATCTGCGCCAACACCGATGCTCAAGCGCTGAAAAACATCGGCGCGCGCACCATCCTGCAACTGGGTACCGGCGTGACCAAGGGCCTGGGTGCAGGTGCCAATCCGGAAGTCGGTCGTCAGGCCGCGCTGGAAGACCGTGAGCGCATCGCCGAAGTGCTGCAAGGCACCAACATGGTGTTCATCACCACCGGCATGGGCGGCGGTACCGGTACCGGTGCTGCTCCGATCATCGCCGAAGTGGCCAAGGAAATGGGCATCCTCACCGTTGCGGTGGTGACCCGTCCGTTCCCGTTCGAAGGTCGCAAGCGCATGCAGATCGCCGACGAGGGCATCCGTGCCCTGGCCGATAGCGTCGATTCGCTGATCACCATTCCGAACGAGAAGCTGCTGACCATCCTGGGCAAGGATGCCAGCCTGCTGTCGGCCTTCGCCAAGGCTGACGACGTGCTCGCCGGTGCCGTTCGCGGTATCTCCGACATCATCAAGCGTCCGGGCATGATCAACGTCGACTTCGCCGACGTGCGTACCGTGATGAGCGAGATGGGCATGGCCATGATGGGTACCGGCTGCGCCAGCGGTCCGAACCGTGCGCGTGAAGCGACCGAGGCGGCCATCCGCAACCCGCTGCTCGAAGACGTCAACCTGCAGGGCGCCCGCGGCATCCTGGTGAACATCACCGCAGGTCCTGACCTGTCGCTGGGTGAATACTCCGATGTGGGCAGCATCATCGAGGCATTCGCCTCCGACCACGCCATGGTCAAGGTCGGTACCGTCATCGACCCGGACATGCGCGACGAGCTGCACGTCACCGTGGTAGCCACCGGCCTGGGTGCCAAGATCGAGAAACCGGTCAAGGTCATCGACAACACCCTGCAAGCGTCCGCTGTACAGACCCCAGCCCCTGCACCGGCCCGTCCGGAGCAACCTTCGGTCAACTACCGCGATCTGGAGCGTCCGACCGTCATGCGCAACCAGGCTCACGCCGGGGCCGCTGCGGCACAGAAGCTGAACCCGCAGGACGACCTGGATTATCTGGATATCCCGGCTTTCCTGCGTCGTCAGGCCGATTAATGGAATTTATCAGGGCTATGAAGGTGATTGGTGTTCAGCAAAGGCCGGGTCTGCTATTATCCTCAGCCTTTGTTGATACCAGTTCGCAATTTGCGCTGAAGCGGCCAATGCCATGATTAAACAACGCACCCTGAAAAATATCATCCGTGCCACAGGTGTCGGCCTGCACTCCGGGGAAAAGGTTTACCTGACCCTCAAGCCCGCCCCTGTGGATACCGGCATCGTATTTTGCCGTGCCGACCTCGACCCTGTGGTGCAGATCCCTGCCCGTGCGGAAAATGTCGGCGAGACGACCATGTCCACGACACTGGTCAATGGCGATACCAAGGTAGACACGGTAGAGCACCTGCTCTCGGCCATGGCTGGCCTGGGCATCGATAACGCCTACGTCGAGCTCTCCGCGTCCGAAGTGCCAATTATGGACGGCAGCGCCGGGCCCTTTGTATTCCTGATTCAATCTGCCGGCCTGGAAGAACAGGACGCAGCCAAGAAGTTCATCCGCATCCTGCGTGAAGTGACAGTGGAAGACGGCGACAAGCGCGCCACTTTCCTGCCTTTCGAAGGGTTCAAGGTGAGTTTCGAGATCGATTTCGACCACCCGGTGTTCCACAACCGGACCCAGAGTGCCAGCGTGGACTTTTCCAGCACCTCGTTCGTGAAGGAAGTCAGCCGCGCCCGTACCTTCGGGTTCATGAGTGACATCGAGTACCTGCGCAAGCACAACCTCGCCCTCGGCGGCAGCGTGGAAAACGCCATCGTCGTGGACAAGGATGGCGTGCTCAACGAAGACGGCCTTCGCTACGAAGACGAATTCGTCAAGCACAAGATCCTCGATGCGATTGGCGACCTCTACCTGCTGGGCAACAGCCTGATCGGCGAGTTCAAGGGCTACAAGTCCGGACACGCGCTGAACAATCAGCTGCTGCGCAAGCTGATCGAGGAAACCGATGCGTGGGAAGTGGTGACGTTCGAAGATGCCAGCACGGCACCGATCTCTTACATGCGTCCGGTTGCGGCAGTGTAAGTACGAACTCTCTCTTCTTTAGTTATTTTTTGGGGCTGCCTTCGGGTGGCCCTTTTTTATTGCAGCGCAGTCGCAGGTTTGCGAGCGCTGTGCGCTCGTCTATCCCTTGCCGTGCCTGGCCAGGCGCTCCAGCGCCGCCTTGAGCTTGGGGTCGGTGATCCCTTCGGCCGTAGCGTGGATGTTCTGCGCCGAACGTGTCGAGATGTCCATCGGGTGCCCCGCCGCGGGTGCCACACCGGCCACCGGCTGCACCCTGAAATTGATGCGGGTCAGGCTGCTGAAGGCCTCCATCATCTGCAACTGGCGCAGCAGGCGTTTCTGCTGGTAACGCAGGCGCGTGGCCCAGTGCCCGTCGGTGACGATCAGCAGCAGCGTACCCTCGCGCCACGAGGCCACATGGCAATGCTCACGCGCTGCCGGCTGCAACTGGCTCTCCACCAGGCGCTGCAGCTGGGCCAGGCGCTGGGCCTGGCTGAACAGGGCCTTGAGCGGTCGCGCTTCACGCAAAAGCACGGCGGGTGCACGGGCGGGCAGGGGGCGAAAAGCCATGGGCAGGGTCCGAAAAGTACAGTGGCGCCATCTTAACAGATCGCCCCGCCGGTAATTCTTCATGTGACGATGGGTTGAAGTTGGCGAAAAAGGCCTTATTGTAAAAAAGCCCCGTCAAAAAGCGCTGTGCCAGCATCGTGGAAATCCGCCACTTTCCTCACCATCGTTTCCGGGTAGAATGCTCGTTCGCATGCGGCCATAAGGGCTGCACGGGCGACTCACGGGGCCGCCCTCCATCCCTACGTGTGGAAGATCCTGCCAATATGTTTGCGCCTTTGTTAAAAAAACTTTTTGGAAGCAAGAACGAGCGTGAAGTCAAACGCATGCTCAAGACGGTACAGATCGTCAATGCCTTCGAAGAGCAGATGGTCGCCCTGACGGACGAGCAGTTGCGGGCCAAGACCGCAGCGTTCAAAGAGCGCCTGGCCAAAGGCGAGACCCTTGACCAACTGTTGCCCGAAGCCTTCGCCGTTGCGCGCGAGGCCGGCAAGCGGGTCATGGGCATGCGTCACTTCGATGTACAGCTGATCGGTGGCATGACCTTGCACGAGGGCATGATCGCAGAGATGCGTACCGGTGAAGGCAAGACCCTGGTGGCGACCCTGGGCGTGTACCTCAACGCGCTGTCCGGCAAGGGCGTGCACGTGGTCACGGTCAACGACTACCTGGCCCGCCGCGACGCCAACTGGATGCGCCCTCTGTATGAATACCTGGGCCTCACCGTGGGTGTGGTCACCCCGTTCCAGCCGCCGGAAGAAAAGCGCATCGCCTATGCCGCCGACATCACCTACGGCACCAACAACGAATTCGGTTTCGACTACCTGCGCGACAACATGGCGTTCAGCATGGAAGAGAAATTCCAGCGCGAGCTGAATTTCGCCGTGATCGACGAAGTCGACTCCATCCTGATCGACGAAGCCCGTACCCCGCTGATCATCTCCGGCCAGGCCGAAGACAGCTCCAAGCTGTACATCGAGATCAACAAGCTGATCCCGCAGCTCAAGCAGCACATCGAAGAGGTCGAAGGCCAGGTCACCCAGGAAGGCCACTACAGCATCGACGAGAAGACCCGCCAGGTCGAACTCAACGAAGCCGGCCACCAGTACATCGAAGAGATGCTCACCCAGGTCGGCATGCTGGCCGAGGGCGAGAGCCTCTACTCGGCGCACAACCTGGGCCTGCTGACCCACGTGTATGCCGGCCTGCGTGCCCACAAGCTGTTCCACCGCAACGTCGAGTACATCGTGCAGGACGGCCAGATCCTGCTGATCGACGAGCACACCGGCCGCACCATGCCGGGCCGTCGCCTGTCCGAGGGCCTGCACCAGGCCATCGAGGCCAAGGAAAACCTGAACATCCAGCCCGAGAGCCAGACCCTGGCCTCGACCACGTTCCAGAACTACTTCCGCCTGTACAACAAGCTGTCCGGCATGACCGGTACCGCTGACACCGAAGCGTTCGAATTCGCCCAGATCTACCAGCTCAACGTGATGGTGATCCCGCCGAACAAGCCGCTGGCGCGCAAGGACTTCAACGACCTGGTCTACCTGACCGCCGAAGAGAAGTACACCGCGATCATCGCCGACATCAAGGAGAGCATGGCTTCCGGGCGTCCGGTGCTGGTGGGTACCGCCACCATCGAAACCTCCGAGCACATGTCCAACCTGCTGATCAAGGAAGGCATCGATCACAAGGTCCTGAACGCCAAGTTCCACGAGAAGGAAGCCGAGATCATCGCCCAGGCCGGTCGCCCGGGTGCACTGACCATCGCCACCAACATGGCCGGTCGTGGTACCGACATCCTGCTGGGCGGCAACTGGGAAGTCGAAGTGGCTGCCATGGACAACCCGACGCCCGAGCAGGTTGCCCAGGTCAAGGCCGACTGGCAGAAGCGTCACCAGCAGGTGATCGAGTCCGGTGGTCTGCACGTGATCGCCTCCGAGCGCCACGAATCGCGCCGTATCGACAACCAGCTGCGTGGCCGTTCCGGCCGTCAGGGCGACCCGGGCTCGAGCCGCTTCTACCTGTCGCTGGAAGACAGCCTGATGCGCATCTTCGCCTCCGACCGGGTCAAGAACTTCATGAAGGCCCTGGGCATGCAGTCCGGCGAGGCCATCGAGCACCGCATGGTCACCAACGCCATCGAGAAGGCCCAGCGCAAGGTCGAAGGTCGCAACTTCGACATCCGCAAGCAACTGCTCGAATTCGACGACGTGGCCAACGAGCAGCGTAAGGTCATCTACCACATGCGCAACAGCCTGCTGGCGGCGACCAACATCGGCGACACCATCGCCGAGTTCCGCCAGGAAGTGCTCGATGCCACCGTGGCCCAGCACATCCCGCCACAGTCGCTGCCCGAGCAGTGGGACGTGCCGGGCCTGGAAGCGGCACTGGCCAGCGATTTCGGGGTCAAGCTGCCGATCCAGCAGTGGCTGGACGAAGACGACCACCTGTACGAAGAGACCCTGCGCGAGAAGTTGATGGCCGAGCTGATGGCGGCCTACAACGAGAAGGAAGAGCAGGCCAGCGCCGATGCCCTGCGTACCTTCGAGAAGCAGATCCTGCTGCGTGTGATCGACGACCTGTGGAAAGACCACCTGTCGACCATGGATCACCTGCGCCACGGTATCCACCTGCGTGGCTACGCCCAGAAGAACCCGAAGCAGGAATACAAGCGCGAGTCGTTTGCCCTGTTCCAGGAACTGCTGGACTCGATCAAGCGCGACACCATCCGCGTGCTCTCGCACGTTCAGGTTCGCCGCGAAGACCCGATCGAAGAGGAAGCACGCCTGCGCCGCGAAGCCGAAGAGCTGGCCCAGCGCATGCAGTTCCAGCACGCCGAGGCCCCTGGCCTGGAAGCGGGCGAGCTGCTTGAGGAGGGCGCCGACGTCGCCGTGGCCGCAGCGCCGGTGCGCAACGAGCAGAAGCTGGGCCGCAACGAACCCTGCTGGTGCGGTTCGGGCAAGAAGTTCAAGCAGTGCCACGGCAAGATCGACTGATCGCACCGCCGTTGCCCCCTGCTGATATCTGAACACCGCGCCGCGACGGGCCCAACCGTCGCGGCGTTGTTCCATCTCAAGCGCCGGTATCTCGAGCCGGCGCCTTTTTTCTAGGAGCGCTTTCATGGCTGTCGGTCTTGGTCCTTTGCCAACGTTGCACCCGGTTCCAGGTTTTGAACTCGGTATTGCCTCTGCGGGCATCAAGCGCCCCGGGCGCAAGGACGTTGTGGTAATGCGCTGCGCCGAAGGCTCCAGCGTTGCCGGCGTGTTCACCCTCAATGCGTTCTGCGCTGCCCCGGTGATCCTGGCCAAGCAGCGCGTGCAGGGCAGTGTGCGTTACCTGCTGACCAACACCGGCAACGCCAACGCCGGTACCGGCGCCCCCGGCCTGGCCGCTGCCGAGCGCACCTGCGCCAGGCTGGCCGAGCTTGCGGGTGTCGACGCCGATGCGGTGCTGCCGTTCTCCACCGGTGTGATCGGTGAGCCACTGCCGGTCGAGAAGATCGAAGGCGCGCTGCAGGCCGCCCTGGACGACCTGTCGGAAAACAACTGGGCCGAGGCCGCCACCGGCATCATGACCACCGACACCCTGCCCAAGGGGGCCAGCCGCCAGTTCCAGCATGACGGCGTGACCATCACCGTGACCGGCATCAGCAAGGGCGCCGGGATGATCCGCCCGAACATGGCGACCATGCTCGGCTACATCGCCACCGACGCCAAGGTGGCGCCGGCCGTGCTCAAGGACCTGCTGCTGGACGGCGCCAACAAGTCGTTCAACCGCATCACCATCGACGGCGATACCTCGACCAACGATTGCTGCATGCTGATCGCCACCGGCAAGGCCGACGTGGCTGAAGTGACCGAAGCCCGCGGCCCGCTGTTCGACGCGCTGAAAAAGGCGGTGTTCGAGGTGTGCATGGAAGTGGCCCAGGCCATCGTGCGTGACGGTGAAGGCGCGACCAAGTTCGTGACCGTTCAGGTCAACGGTGGTGGCAATCATCAGGAATGCCTGGACGTCGGCTATGCCGTGGCGCATTCGCCGCTGATCAAGACCGCGCTGTTCGCCTCCGACCCGAACTGGGGCCGGATCCTGGCAGCTGTGGGCCGTGCTGGCGTGCCGAACCTGGACGTGAGCCTGATCGACGTGTACCTGGACGATGTGTGCATCGCCAGCAAAGGCGGCCGCAACGCCACCTACACCGAGGCCCAGGGCTCGGCCGTGATGGCCCAGGAAGAGATCACCATCCGCATCGACCTGGGGCGTGGCGACTGCAGCGAGACGATCTGGACCACCGACCTGTCCCATGAGTATGTGAAGATCAACGCCGAATACCGTACCTGACCGTATTGCGGGTCAAGCCCGCTCCCTCAAGGATTGCAGTAACCCTGTGGGAGCGGGCTTGACCCGCAATAGGCCCCCGCACATCCCGATGGAGCCCACCCATGAGCTACCAACTGATCATCGGCGACAAGCTGTATTCCTCCTGGTCGCTGCGCGCCGCCCTGGCCCTCGAACTGGCCAGGGTGCCCTACACCGAACTGCTGATCACCCTCAACCAGCCCGATACCCGCCAGCGCATCCTGGCGCACTCCGCCACCGGCAAGGTGCCCCTGCTCAAGTCCGAACACGGCACCATCGCCGATTCGCTGGCAATCGCCGAGTACCTGGCCGAGCGCCACCCTGAAGCCAACCTGTGGCCCAGCGACATCGCTGCCCGGGCCCAGGCGCGTTCGGCCTGTGCGCAGATGCACAGTGGCTTCTTCGCCCTGCGCAGCACCATGCCGATGAATCTGGACCACGATCAGGCCCTTGAGAGCATTCCACTCGAGGTGCAGATCGACATCGACCGCATCGTCGCCCTGTGGTCCGAGTGCCGCCTGGTGGCCAAGACCCCGGGCCCGTACCTGTTCGGCGAACTGAGCCTGGCCGACGCCTTCTTCGCCCCGGTGGCGGTGCGCCTGCGCAGCTACCGTGTCGAACTGCCAGCGGCAGCCGCCGCCTACGTCGAGGCCATCTACCAGTGGCCGGCCTTCCAGGCCTGGCAGCAGGCTGCGCTGGCGGAGCGTGCGTCGTGAAGCGGGTGCATGTTGCCGCTGCGGTGATCCGTGGCACCGACGGGCGCATCCTGATTGCGCGCCGTGCCGACAGCCAGCACCAGGGCGGCCTGTGGGAGTTTCCCGGCGGCAAGGTGGAGGCGGGGGAGGCGGTCGAGATCGCCCTGGCCCGCGAGCTGCACGAGGAACTGGGCATCGTCGTGACCCGTGCACGGCCTTTGATCAAGGTGCGTCACGACTACCCCGACAAGCAGGTGCTGCTGGACGTGTGGGAGGTCGACGGCTTTACCGGCGAGCCCCATGGCGCCGAAGGCCAGCCACTGGCCTGGGTGTCGCCACGCGAACTGCCGCAATACGACTTCCCTGAAGCCAACCAGCCCATCGTGGCGGCCGCGCGGTTGCCTGGCCACTACCTGATCACCCCGGGCGAACTGGAAGCCCCGCAGTTGCTGCGCGGCATCCAGAAGGCGATTGCCGGCGGGATCAAGCTGGTGCAGTTGCGTGCGCCCAACGGCTACGACCCCAAGTACCGCGATGTGGCGGTGGATGCGGTGGGGCTGTGTGCCGGCAAGGCGCAGTTGATGCTCAAGGGGCCGCTGGAGTGGCTGGGCGATTTCCCGGCGGCAGGGTGGCACCTTACGGCCGAGCAGTTGCGCAAATATGCGCCCAAGGGCCGACCGTTCCCCAGGGAGCGCTGGCTGGCCGCGTCGTGTCACAACGCCGAAGAACTGGCGCTGGCCGAGCAGATGGGGGTGGATTTCGTCACCCTGTCGCCGGTGCAGGCGACCCAGACACATCCCGAGGCGGTACCGTTGGGCTGGGAGCAGGCCAGCGAGCTGATCGAAGGCTTCAACCGGCCGGTGTATGTGCTGGGTGGCGTGGGGCCGGCTGATTGCGAGCGGGCCTGGCAGTTCGGCGCCCAAGGCGTGGCCGGGATTCGGGCGTTCTGGCCTGAGGCCTGAGTGAAGCCTCGCCGGCAAGGCCGGCTCCTACAGACGGCGCTGACCTTTGTAGGAGCCGGCCTTGCCGGCGAAGCGGCGTCATGGCCTGGCCGCAGCCTGCCACAACACCTCCGCCACCCCCTGGCGCCGCGCAATCACCCGCGCCGCCACGAACAGCAAGTCCGACAGCCGATTGATGTACGCCAGCCCCACCCCCGCCAGCGGCTCTGCCGCATTCAACTGCTGACACCGCCGCTCCGCACTGCGGGCCAGGCTGCGGCATACATGCGCCTGGGCAATCAGCGCTGAACCGCCCGGCAGAATGAAGTTCTCCAGAGGCCCCAGCTCTTCGTTCCAGTGGTCGATCGCCGCTTCCAGGCGCTGCACCTCGGCCTCGTTCAAGGCCTGGTAACTGGGCATCGCCAGCTCACCACCCAGGTCGAACAGCCGATGCTGACACGGCGCCAGCACTTCGACCACCTCGTCCAGGTGTTGCTCGGCCAGGCCTGCCAGCAACACGCCCAGCTGGCTGTTGAGCGTGTCCACCTCGCCGATGGCCTCGATGCGCGGATGGTCCTTGGCGACGCGACGGCCGTCGCCCAGGCCGGTTTCGCCCTTGTCGCCGGTGCGGGTGTAAATCTTCGACAAGCGAAAACCCATGCTCATGACTCCATCGTTGGCGGGCCGGGGGGTGGCATCGGCAGGTTGCTCAACGGCAGGCGCAAGGTGAAGCACGTGCCCTGACCTGGCGCCGACTGCACCTCCATCTGGCCCTTGTGGTTGTTGGTGATGATGAAATACGACACCGACAGGCCCAGGCCAGTGCCCTGGCCGATTTCCTTGGTGGTGAAGAACGGCTCGAAGGTGCGCTTGCGCACCGCCTCGGGCATGCCCACGCCGTTGTCTTCGACCTGGATCTCGGCCCACGGCGGGTTGAGCCGGGTACGCAGGATGATACGCCCCGGTTCGCTGTCGTCTTCGCGCTGGTGAATCGCCTGGGCGGCGTTCTTGAGCAGGTTGAGCAGCACCTGTTCCAGCTCGTTGGCGGTGCCGGGCACCGGGCCCAGGGCCGGGTCGAACTGGCGCACGATGGCCTGGCCCTTGAAGTCGAAGCCTTCGGTCAGGTCGAAGTCGTTGCCGGCGATCTCCACCGCCTGGTCGATCAATGCCGGCAGGTCGCACGGTGCCATCTGGCGGTTGCTGCGGCGGCTGAAGCTGAGCATGTGGGTGACGATCTTGGCCGCCCGTGCGCCGGCCTGCTGGATGCCATCGAGCAGCTGGGGTACCTGGCGGTTTTCCAGGTACTGGTTGACCGTACCCAGGTCGATGCCGGTTTCGCTGGCCTGCTCCAGGTTCTTCGGCAGGTCGGGGGACAGGCGTCGACGGATGTTCTGCACGTTGTGCAGGATCGCCCCCAGCGGGTTGTTGATCTCGTGGGCCATGCCAGCAGCCAGGCCACCGACCGAGAGCATCTTCTCCGACTGCACCATCATCTCTTCGAGCGACAGGCGCTGGGTGATGTCGTCGATGCGAATCACCACGCCGCGCCCGCCACCGCCCATCAGCGGGTAGAAGGTCAGGGCGTAGTGGCGCGCATCGTCGCCCCTGGTCCAGGTGACCCGCTCGATCTTGGCCACGCGGTGCTTCTCGACGCTTTCCTTGAGCTGCGGCAGGAACGGCTTGAGCGGCTCGAACGCGAGGAAGATCGGCTGGTTCAGCGCCTCGTCCAGCGGCGTGCCGGAAAGCGCGCTGGCCTCCTGGTTCCACTGGGTCACGTAGAGCTGTTCGTCCAGGGCGATCAGTGCCGAGGGCATGGAGTCGATGATGCTGTTGAGGTAGTTCTGAAAGCCGGTGAGCTTGCGCTCGATCTTGCTGCGCACCTGTACTTCGAGTTCCAGCTTGCGGTTGGTGTGACGGGTTTCCTCGGCCAGGCCCTGGGCCTGGTCATAGGCGGTCTGGAATTCATCGCGGGCGCGCTTGAGCTGCTGTTCGCGGGCTTCGATGCGCGACAGCATGGTGTTGAACGCCTCGGCCAGGCTGCCGATTTCGTCGCGGTTGCCGGGGCGCGCGCGCAGGGCATAGTTCTCTTCGCGGGTCACCTGGCGCGAGAGCTGTTCGAGCTGGTAGATCGGCTGGGTGATCAGGCGCTTGATCTGCCGCGCAATCAGCATCCATAGCAGGATGCTGAACACCAGGATGCCCAGGCTGGCGGTCAGTGTGCCGGTATAGAAGGCCATCGGCAGCTCGCTGCTGGCCACCAGCAGCAGATGCCCGGGCGGGTTGCCGGGGCGCGGCAGGGTTACCAGCTGGGTGCTGCGAAACTCGGTCAGGCGCCAGCTCTCGATGTTGCGGTAGCGCTTGGGCACAGCCAGGGGTTCGCCGTGCTGCAACTGCGCCAGCAGCTTGCCGTCGCTGCCATACAGCGCGGCGGCGCGCAGCGGGGTGTAGCTGTCCAGTTCCTTGAGCAGGTCGTTGGCCGCCTCTGGCGAGTCGGCGGCGCGCTGTGCCAGCTCCGGGTGCGATACCAGGCGGCCGATGGTCTGCAGGGCCTGGGGCGCCATGGCCTCCTGGGAGATCCAGTAGGCGGCGCTGATGAAGGTCAGGTTGGCCACCAGCAGAATGGTGATCAGCAGCACCAGCAGGGCGGCCAGCAGCTTCTGGCCGACCGGCAGGTTTTCCAGGCGTTCGCGCAAGGGCATGGTGACGGCGTGATCCTGTGGGTGGAGAGGCAGGGTAGCGTTGCCCTCAGTCGCTGGGCAACCCGCGTGCGTTCAGGTGTTCGACCAGGCGCCGGTGCAGCCGTTCAAGGTGCGCCAGATGGCGGCCGTGGCGGGCGGCAACGCGGCAGGCGTGGCCGAGCAGGTAGTGGATCTCGGTGCGTCGGCCCTGGCGCACGTCCTGGTACATGGAAGAGTAGTTCGCCGCCGTGGCCTGGATGACCCGTTCGACCTCGACCTGCAGGTCGGTGGCGGCTTCGGGCTGGCCGCAGTGCTGCAGCAGCTCGGCCAGCTCCGCGCACAGCGTGGCCACCTCGCAGTGATGCTCGGCCAGGCCGCCGTTGCGGCACGCATGCAGCACGGTCAGTGGGTTGATGGCGCAGTTGAGCGCCAGCTTGCGCCATAGCCGGGTGAGGATGTCCGGGGTCCACTGGTGCGGGATGCCGGCGTCGGTCAGGTCGTCGAGCCAATCGGGCGGCAGCGGGTTGGCCGGGTCGCCCAGCCAGTTGAAGCCATGCCCGGCAAAGTTCACCTGCCAGTCGGCTTCGCGAAACGCGCCCTCGGTGCTGGAGGCGAAGATGCAGCGTGCGTGGGGGACCTGGCTGGCGACTTCGTCCTGGCTGCCCAGGCCGTTCTGCAGCAGCACCAGCTCGGCATTGCGCGCCAGTCGCGGCGCCAGCTGCGCCACTGCCGCGGGCGCGTCGTAGGCCTTGCAGGCCACCAGCAGCCGGTGGATAGGCGTGCCTGCATCGGCGGTTTCGGCGGGGATCGCGTGGCGCTGCGCCTGGCCGTTGTGTACCAGGCTCAGGCCGCCCGCCGCCTCGTAGGCGTGCAGGCGCGCAGGGTCGCGCAGGATCAGGCGGACCGCCTTGCCGGCCTGTGCCAGGCGGCAGGCCCAGAGGCTGCCCAGGCTGCCGGCGCCGAGAATATGCCAGGTGCTGCTCATCTGCGTTTCGCAACCGTTATAATGAACCCGCATTTTAACCGTCAAACCCGGCACGCTCCATCATGCTCTGCGACCAGGGGCCCATGAGCGTGCGTTTATTTTTTTGGAGAATGGATATGCCGTCGTTCGACGTGGTATCGGAACTGGACAAGCACGAAGTCACCAACGCCGTGGAAAACGCGGTCAAGGAGCTCGACCGCCGCTACGACCTCAAGGGCAAGGGCAGCTTCGAGTTCAAGGAAAAGGAACTGACCGTCAACCTCACCGCCGAGGCCGAGTTCCAGCTCGAGGCGATGATCGACATCCTCAAGCTGGCGCTGGTCAAGCGCAAGATCGACGTGCAGTGCCTGGAGGTCAAGGATGCCTTCGCATCGGGCAAGGTGATGAAGCAGGAAGCGACGCTGAAGGAAGGCATCGACAAGGAACTGGCCAAGAAGATCGTCGCCCACATCAAGGACGCCAAGCTCAAGGTCCAGGCCGCCATCCAGGGCGAGCAGGTACGTGTCACCGGCAAGAAACGCGACGACCTGCAGGAGGCCATCGCGGCCCTGCGTGCCAAGGAGTTCGGCATGCCGCTGCAGTTCAACAACTTCCGCGACTGATCCCCGTGTACCCGGAACCTTGGCGCCGTTTCGGCGTCCGAGGTTTCTGCGGCCGCTGAAACGATTGCGGCGCCACGCTTTCCCCGTTTTTTGCCGCCCGGCATCAGGAGACAACCTATGGATTTGAACGCTGAAGTGGATCAGCTGGTCAGGACTTCGCAGACCTGGATCCCGATGATCATGGAATATGGCAGTCGCCTGTTGCTGGCGCTGCTGACCCTGGCCATCGGCTGGTGGGTGATCAACAAGGTCACCTACCGCCTGGGCAAGCTGCTGGCCCTGCGCAACGCCGACCTGGCGCTGCAAGGCTTCATCAGCAGCCTGGCGAACATCATTCTGAAGATCCTGCTGGTGGTCAGCGTGGCCTCGATGATCGGCATCGAGACCACCTCGTTCGTGGCCGCCATCGGTGCCGCCGGCCTGGCCATCGGCCTGGCCTTGCAGGGCAGCCTGGCGAACTTCGCCGGTGGGGTGCTGATCCTGCTGTTCCGTCCGTTCCGCCTGGGCGACTGGATCGAGGCCCAGGGGGTCAGCGGTACCGTGGACAGCATCCAGATCTTCCACACGGTGCTGCGTACCGGTGACAACAAGACGGTGATCCTGCCCAACGGCAGCCTGTCCAACGGCATCATCACCAACACCAACCGCCAGCCGACCCGCAAGGTGGTGTTCGATGTGGGCGTGGACTACGAGGCCGATCTGCAGGTAGCGCGCAAGGTGCTGCTGGACCTGGCCAATGACCCACGGGTGCTGCAGGAGCCGGGCGCGCCCCAGGCGGTGATTTCGGCACTGGGCGACAGCTCGATCACCGTGTCGCTGCGAGCCTGGGTGAAGACGGCTGACTACTGGGACGTGATGTTCATGCTCAACGAGCATGCGCGCGACCGGTTGAAGGCCGAGGGCATCGACATCCCGTTTCCGCAGCGGGTAATCCGTGTGGTGCAGGAAGCGGCCGTGCAGTAACACGCCTCGAGCTCATCGCGGGTCAAGCCCGATCCCACAGGTACATCATGTGTCTGGAGACAGTGATGACCGCGTGGGAGCGCGGCTTGCCCCGCGATTCGGGTGCACCGATTACACTTGTTCACTTCTTGTTACTGTCCGACCTTTGCCTTTTCTGGCATACAGGCTGGCTGATTTTCCCTGCCAGGCCTTGCCATGCTTACCCCGCTGATAAACATCACCCCGTTCCGGGCATTCTGTTTCGCCATGACCCTGGCGTTGTTCGAATTGCTGACCTACCTGGCCAGCGACGTGGTGATGCCTGCCATGCCCACGGTGGTGGGCGACCTGAATGCCAGCCCCGAATTCATCCCCCATGCGCTGAACCTCTACCTGCTTGGCGGTGTGCTGCTGCAGTGGCTGATCGGCCCGCTGGCCGACCGCTACGGGCGGCGTCCGCTGCTGCTGTGGGGGTGCGCCATCTTCTGCCTGGCCTGCCTGGCCACCTACTGGGTCGAGGGCATCGAGCTGTTCAACCTGCTGCGCCTGTTGCAGGGCATTGGCCTGGGCTTTGTGGTCACGGTCAGCTACCCGGCCCTGAACGAAGCCTTCAGCGAGGCGGATGCGGTGCGCATGATGGCCCTGCTGGCCAACATCGCGCTGCTTTCGCCGCTGCTCGGCCCACTGGTAGGCACCGTGCTGCTGGAATGGGTGTCGTGGCGCTGGCTGTTCGTACTGTTCGCAGGGTTCGCCGTGCTGACCTGGTGCGCGCTGTACCGCTTCATGCCTGAAACCCTGGGGGTGGAGCGACGCGACGGTACGCGCCTGGCCTTCCAGCCCATCCACCTGCTGCCCTTGCTGGCCGGTTACGGGCAACTGCTGGGCAACCGCCGCTTCGTTGCCGGCAGCGCTGCCCTGGGCCTGGTGGGCCTGCCGCTGATCGGCTGGATCGGTCTGTCGCCGGTGCTGCTGATTCATGACGAGGGCTTGAGCACCCTGGACTATGCACTGTGGCAATTGCCGGTGTTCGGCGGCCTGATTGCGGGCAACCTGATCATCAACCGCATTGCCGAGCGCTACAGCCTGCGCGTGCTGATCCGCAAGGCCCTGTGGCCGTATCTGATCGGCCTGGGCGCGGCCATGCTGGGCACCTGGCTGTACCCCTCGGTGTTCAGCCTGGTGGCGGGCATGTCGCTGTACGCACTGGGCCTGGGCATCGCCAACGCGGTGCTGTACCGCATGACGCTGTTCTCCAGCGAGCAGAGCAAGGGCCTGGTGTCGGCGATGCTGGGCATGATCACCATCGCCTTGCTGGGCCTGGGCGGCGCCTTGCTGGCGATGCTGGAGGCAGGGGCGAGCCTGTTGAGCTTCGCCCTGGCGGCAGGTTGCGCCGGGTTGCTGGCGCTGTGGCCGTTGCGCACGGTGCTGCAGGACGACGCCGAACTGGCGTCGCTGGTCTAGGCTCCGGGGCGCTCGGTGGTCTCGGGCTCCACGGGGGCCAGCTTGCCGCGCCGCAGTTCCTGGTGCCAGTGCAAGGCGATCAGGATCAGCGTTGGCACCCCGAGCATCGCGGTGATCAGGAAGAAGTCGTGATAGCCGTACTTCTCGACCATCACGCCTGAGTAGCCACCGATCAGGCGCGGCAACAGCAGCATGATCGAGCTGAGCAGGGCGTACTGGGTGGCCGAGAACTTCAGGTTGGTCAGGCTCGACAGGTAGGCCACGAAGGCCGAGGTCGCCAGACCCGAGCTGAAGTTGTCGAGCGAGATGGTCACCACCAGCATCTGCAGGTTCGGCCCCATGTCGGCGAGCATCAGGAACAGCAGGTTGGTCGCCGCCGAGGTCACACCGCCGATGAACAGGATCGGCAGGATGCCGAAGCGCACGATCAGCAGGCCGCCCATGCCGGCCCCGAACAGGGTCATGAACAGGCCGAAGATCTTGCTGACGCTGGCGATCTGGTCCTTGGTGAAGCCCTGGTCGATATAGAACACGTTGGCCATCACGCCCATCACCGTGTCCGACATGCGGTAGGTGGCGATCAGCCCCAGCAGCAGCAACGCCTGCCAGCGGTAGCGCACGATGAAGTCGTTGACCGGGGTCAGCACCGGGGCCAGCCCGCGTCGCCCCATGGACGACAGGCACAGCGTGGTGAGGGTGATGTAGAGGATCGCGCGCAGGAAGGCGCGGTCTTCAAGCAGCAGGTCGAGCAGGCTGGCGCCTTCGAACAGCACGCTGGCGAAATCGGTGTTGTACAGCTGGGTGAACATCGCAGGTACCGACACCAGCAGAATGATCAGCACGAAGACCGAGGCCAGCTGGTGGCCGAAGCCGTAGCGCGCCGCCGACAGCTGGGTACGCAGTGGTACGGGCGGCTCGCGCATCAGCAGGCTGGTGATCAGGGCGGGCACCATCAGCACGCCGAACAGCACATAGGTGCCGGTCCAGGCGCTGTGCTTGTAGCTGAAGCCGGTGGAGCCGAACCCTTCGGCAAAGAACAGCGCGCCCGCAGTGGCCAGCAGGGCGGCGACCCGGTAGCCGGCCATGTAGCTGGCGGCCAGGGCGGCCTGGCGCTGGTCGCCGGCGATCTCGAGGCGGTAGGCATCCACGGCGATGTCCTGGGTGGCCGAGGCGAAGGCCACCAGCACCGCCAGCGCGATCAGCCACGACAGGTGCTTCTGCGGGTCGCAAAAGCCCATGCCGACCAGGCCGATGACCACCAGGATCTGTGACAGCACCAGCCAGGAACGGCGTCGGCCAAGCTTGCCCAGCAATGGCAGGCGCCATTGGTCCAGCAGTGGCGACCATACCCACTTGAAGGCGTAGGCCAGGCCGATCAGGCTGGCATAACCGATGGTTTCACGGGCAACCCCGGCTTCGCGCAGCCATACCGACAGGGTCGAGAACACCAACATATAGGGCAGGCCGGCGGCAAAGCCGAGCAGCAACAGCACCAGGGTCGACGGGCTGGCATAGGCAGCGAGCGCAGCGCGCCAGGTTTTACGGGGCATGGGCCAACATCTGCCTCAAGTTTGCGAAAACAAAGCGCGCACTCTAACCGCTGTGCTCCATCGGGCGCCAGCCATGGCGCAACATATCCACACGATTGTTCCGGACGGTCACCCCTTCGGCCCGCAGGCGGGCCCGCTGCTCATCCCCGGAGGGCGTGCCAAGGGCCAGGCTCAGGCGTCCGCCGGCGCCCAGCACGCGGTGCCAGGGCAGGCGAGTGTCGCTCGGCAACTGGCTGAGGGTGCGCCCCACCCAGCGCGCCGCGCGGCCCAGGCCGGCGATGGCCGCCAGTTCACCATAGCTGACCACCTTGCCTGGCGGCAGTTGGCCCAGCACCAGGTAGAGCGCCGTCCGTCGGTCTTCTGCGCGCTGCTGCGCGTCGGTCAAGGCCGCGCTCATCGGGGCGTTGCGGGGCAGTGAAGGGGGCAGGGCGCACAAATACGAATTGAACTCATCGGCATTGGCTGGGTCAGTCCTTGTTCTGCTGGCGGGTATCTGGATAATGCCCGATTTTTCTGCGAACCCGAGTTTCTGTACTGCCTATGTATTCTAGAGCCTTGTTGTGCCTTGTGATGACCGGTGTCTGCGCCCCTGCGGTGGCCGATACCGTATGGATGAAGAACGGCGACCGGCTCAGCGGCAAGATCAAGGTCTTCGACGGTGGCAAGCTGGTGCTGCAGACCGAATACGGTGGCTCCATCGCGCTGGACTGGAAGAAGGTCAAGACCCTGGAGAGCGACCAGGAACTGCTGGTCAAGCAGGACGCCTACACCGGCGAGAAGGCCAAGTCGCTGCAGGCCGGTGAAGACGGCCAGGTGATCCTGGCCAATGGCGAGGCGCCCAAGGCGGTTGAACTGGCCAGCATCCAGCAGATCATGAAGCCCAAGCCGCTGGTCGAAGACATGCTGTGGAAGGGCAACATCGACCTGGCACTGGACTACAAGCGCGCCGAAACCGACAGTGACGACTACGACGTCGACTTCAAGACCACTGCCCGTCACGGTCGCTGGCGGCATAACGCCGAGGGCGAGTACAACCGCGAGACCAAGAACGACACGACCACCACCAACAACTGGAGCGCCGAATACGCGCTGGACCGCTTCATTACCGAGCAGTGGTTCTGGCAGGGGCGTCTGAACTACAAGCGCGACCACATCGAAGACCTGACCCGCCAGCGCACGGTCGGTACCGGCCCGGGCTACCAGTTCTGGGACGACGAGCTGGGCGCGTTCTCGCTGGGTTCGCTGCTCAACCGCACCGACTACGAGTACAGCGACGGCGGCAAGGACAACTTCTATTCGCTGGGCGTGAAGTGGGACTACAACCGCTACCTGATCGGCAAGTCGGTCGAGCTGTTCACCAACGGCGAGGTTGGCAAGCCGCTGGGCGGCGTGGCGGACTACAGCCTGGATGCCGAGGTGGGCCTGCGTTACAAGGTCACCGAATGGGCATCGCTGAACCTGAAGGCCGAGAAGGACATCATCAGCGGCACCAGCGACAGCGACCTGGACAAGACGCGCTACACCGTCGGCTTCGGCGTGGCCTGGTAAACCGCTTTCGCATTCAGGGGCCGGCGCCTGCAGGCCCCTTGGCAATCGCCACTGATAATGATTAGCTTGTCGCGATCACACCTTTCCCAGGAGCACCCCCGTGAGCGCGAAGGCTGCAAGGCAGGCAAGAGAGCTGCTGCTCAAGGAGTACCGTGGCGTACTCTCGACCCATTCCAAATCGATGCCCGGCTTCCCCTTCGGTTCCGTGGTGCCGTACTGCCTGGACGCCGACGGTAACCCGCTGATCCTGATCAGTCGCATTGCCCAGCACACCCACAACCTGCAAAAAGACCCCAAGTGTTCGCTGCTGGTAGGCGAGCGCGATGCCGAGGACGTGCAGGCGGTGGGTCGTCTTACCGTGATGGCCGAGGCCCACAAGCTGGCCGACCCCGAGGCCATCGAGGCCGCCGCCGGGCGCTATTACCGCTACTTCCCCGAATCGAGCCAGTACCACAGCGCCCACGACTTCGACTTCTGGGTGCTCAGGCCGGTGCGCCATCGCTATATCGGCGGCTTCGGCGCGATTCACTGGCTGGACGACGTGACCCTGGCCAACCCGTTCGCCGGCAAGGCCGAGGTGAGCATGGTCGAGCACATGAACGACGACCATGCCAACGCCATCGTGCACTACGTCGAGCTCAGCGGCCTGCCTGCCAGCGCACCGGCCTCGCTGGTAGGGATCGATACCGAGGGCATGCACCTGCGCATCGGCCAGGGCCTGCACTGGCTGGCGTTTCCAAGGTCTTGCAATACACCGATACAAGTACGCGAAGCCCTGGTTTTGCTGGCCCGCGCCGAACAGTGGCCTGATCGCGAGGCGGTCGAGGGTTGAAATTGCAACGGCCAGCAACCATTTAAGGTCGTACCTGCAAGGACATCTTGCGTAGAGGAACCCTTGATGCGTGCTTTTCTACTGCTGTTTCTGCTTTTCCCGGTGCTCGAGCTGTATGTGTTTTTCAAGGTCAGCACCGCGATCGGATTTTTCCCGGCGCTGCTGCTGATCATCGCGGGCTCGGCCCTCGGTGTGCTGGTGGTGCGGGTCGCGGGCCTTGCCACCGCGCTGCGTGCGCGGGCGAGCCTGCAGCGCGGCGAATTGCCGGCCGAAGACATGTTCCACGGCCTGATGCTGGCCCTGGGTGGCGGTCTGCTGTTGCTCCCCGGCTTCATCAGCGACGTGATCGGCCTGATCGTGCTGTTGCCGTTCAGCCGCCGGTTGCTGGCCAACAAGCTGCGCCAGCGCGCCGAAGCCCAGGCCATGCGTCAGCGCGCCTTCGGCGACGACCCGTTCAATGCGCCGCCCGGCGCACCGCGTCAGCCCAATGTGATCGAAGGCGAATACGAAAAGCGTGACCCGTGACGCGAGCGCTCGCCCGCGTAGCATGAAACGGCCCTTCGGGGCCGTTTTTCATTTGGCGCGCCGGGCTGCAAAAATTTTCATCGGCAAGCCTTGTAATCGCCTTGGCCGACCTCATGTATGGGTCACCGCAAGGTTTCTGGGCATTTGCCCCAGACAATACATGCGTGGCCCGCCCCGCGGTCCACGATCGGCTACGCCGAAAGCATCAACACGCCGGTAACGATACCGGCCGATGAAAACCACTATCAGGAGAGATCGACAATGAAGCTTCGTCCTCTGCATGACCGCGTCGTCATCCGTCGCAGCGAAGAAGAATCGAAAACCGCTGGCGGTATCGTTCTGCCAGGCTCGGCCGCTGAAAAACCCAACCGTGGCGAAATCGTCGCCGTGGGTACCGGCCGCATCCTGGACAACGGCGAAGTGCGCGCGCTGGCCGTGAAAGTGGGTGACAAGGTGGTTTTCGGCCCGTACTCGGGCAGCAACACTGTGAAAGTTGACGGCGAAGACCTGCTGGTAATGGCTGAGAACGAGATTCTCGCCGTTATCGAAGGCTGATCCGCTGGTTTCCCGTTACTCCAAAGTATTCAAGGATTAAACGATCATGGCTGCTAAAGACGTAAAATTCGGCGATTCCGCCCGTAAGAAAATGCTGGTTGGCGTCAACGTTCTGGCTGACGCGGTAAAAGCGACCCTGGGCCCGAAAGGCCGCAACGTGGTTCTGGCCAAGAGCTTCGGCGCGCCAACCATCACCAAAGACGGTGTTTCGGTTGCCAAGGAAATCGAACTCAAGGACGCCTTCGAGAACATGGGCGCCCAACTGCTGAAAGACGTGGCCTCCAAGGCTAACGACGAAGCGGGCGACGGCACCACCACCGCTACCGTTCTGGCTCAGGCCATCGTCAGCGAAGGCCTCAAGGCCGTTGCTGCCGGCATGAACCCGATGGACCTCAAGCGCGGTATCGACAAGGCCACCATCGCCATCGTCAAAGAGCTGAAGAACCTGTCCAAGCCATGCGCCGATTCCAAGGCCATCGCTCAGGTCGGTACCATCTCGGCCAACTCCGACACCTCCATCGGTGAAATCATTGCCGAAGCCATGGAAAAAGTCGGTAAAGAAGGCGTGATCACCGTCGAAGAAGGCTCGGGCCTGGAAAACGAACTGTCGGTTGTAGAAGGCATGCAGTTCGACCGTGGCTACCTGTCCCCTTACTTCGTCAACAAGCCGGACACCATGGTTGCCGAGCTCGACGGCCCGCTGCTGCTGCTGGTCGACAAGAAGATCTCCAACATCCGCGAACTGCTGCCAGTACTGGAAGCCGTTGCCAAGGCCGGTCGTCCGCTGCTGATCGTGGCTGAAGACGTCGAAGGCGAAGCGCTGGCTACCCTGGTGGTCAACAACATGCGCGGCATCGTGAAAGTGGCTGCGGTCAAGGCACCTGGCTTCGGCGACCGCCGCAAGGCCATGCTGCAGGACATCGCCGTTCTGACCGGCGGTACCGTGATCTCCGAAGAAATCGGCCTGAGCCTGGAGTCGACCACCCTGGAGCACCTGGGCAACGCCAAGCGCGTGACCCTGTCCAAGGAAAACACCACCATCATCGACGGTGCTGGCGTTGAAGCCGACATCGAAGCACGCGTCAAGCAGATCCGTGCCCAGATCGAAGAGACTTCCTCGGACTACGACCGTGAAAAACTGCAAGAGCGTCTGGCCAAGCTGGCTGGCGGTGTTGCCGTGATCAAGGTCGGTGCCGGCACCGAAGTTGAAATGAAAGAGAAGAAAGCCCGCGTTGAAGACGCCCTGCACGCTACCCGCGCAGCCGTCGAAGAAGGCGTGGTACCTGGCGGTGGCGTGGCGCTGGTTCGCTCGCTGCAGGCCATTGCCGAGCTCAAGGGCGACAACGAAGACCAGAACGTGGGTATCCAGTTGCTGCGTCGCGCCGTCGAGTCCCCACTGCGCCAGATCGTTGCCAACGCCGGCGACGAGCCAAGCGTGGTAGTCGACAAGGTCAAGCAAGGTTCGGGCAACTTCGGTTACAACGCTGCTACCGGCGAGTACGGCGACATGATCGAAATGGGCATCCTGGACCCTGCCAAGGTGACCCGTTCGGCTCTGCAGGCCGCGGCCTCGATCGGTGGTCTGATGATCACTACCGAAGCCATGGTTGCCGATGCGCCTGAAGACAAGGCTGCCGGTGGCATGCCTGACATGGGCGGCATGGGTGGCATGGGCGGCATGGGCGGCATGATGTAAGCCAGCCTTACCCGCTTGAAGAAGAGCCCCGCCTTGTGCGGGGCTTTTTTATGTCTGGCAGAAACCCTTCGCCAGCAAAGCTGGCTCCTACAGACGTTCGGCGAATCCTGTAGGTGCCAGCCTGGCTGGCGAAGCGGCCAGTGACGGCTTGCGATACAACACCAGCCAGTAGCACCCCAACCCGATCAGCCAGCAGAACACCGCTGTCCACACATTGTGCGAAAAGAAGTGGGCGCCCTGCAGCATCCTGCCCACCGAAAACACCACCCCCAGGCCAAAGGCGAACACCAGCGCGGCCTTGGCCAGGCGTGGCTTGCGATCACGCAGGACAAAAAACAGCGCAAACAGGGTAAACCCCGTGGCCGCATGCCCGCCCGGCCAGCAGCGCCCTGGCTTGTCGGTGGCGGGGCGGGCCTCTAACAGCTTGCTGTAGGTTTCCTGGCCGCCGAATTCGCTCAGGCTCCAGGGGCACTGCACCGCCGTCGCGGCCTTGAGCGGCGTCACGAAGCCGGTCGACAGGCCCATCGCCAGCACCAGGCAACCCAGTTCCCGGCGCCAGCTCTTGAGGGGCTGCAGCACAAAGCTGGCGGCAAAGCCGACGATGGCCAGCACCGCGAACAGGATCACCAGCTCCTTGGCGCGGTCATGCAGGATGTCTTCGAGAAAATAGCTGTGACGACCGATGAACTGGCCCGCCTGCGGGTCGAACGCGAGGTTGGCCAGGGCCATGTCCAGGTCGGTCAGCTCCAGCAGGATCAGGCACACGGCGGTCAGCAGCGGAATGCCCAGGGCAATCCACAGGTTCAGCGGGCGGGACGCGGGCAAAGGGGGAGTGGCAGGCATGGCAGGGTCCAGGCAGGCAATGGAAACTGCCGATTGTGTGCCGGCGCGCCTACGCTATGTGTGAAGCTGGGGTGAAAAAAATGTCAGTTGCGATTAAATCCATGCGGCGCTGGCGGGGCCTGGGCGATGGCCTTAAGCTGCGCCTGCCAAGCAGGCAAACGAGGACGGGGAGAGGTACCGATGCGAATTCTACTGGTTGAAGACAACCGCGATATCCTGGCCAACCTGGCCGATTACCTGGGCCTCAAGGGCTACACCGTCGACTGCGCCCAGGACGGCCTGTCGGGCCTGCACCTGGCTGCCACCGAGCACTACGACCTGATCGTGCTCGACATCATGCTGCCCGGCATCGACGGCTACACGCTGTGCAAGCGCCTGCGCGAGGATGCCCGGCGCGATACCCCGGTGATCATGCTGACCGCCCGCGACCAGCTCGACGACCGCCTGCAGGGCTTTCGCTCCGGCGCCGACGACTACCTGCTCAAGCCGTTCGCCCTGTCGGAACTGGCCGCGCGCATCGAAGCTGTGCTGCGCCGGGCCCAGGGCGGTGGCCGGCGCAGCCTGAACGTCGGCGACCTGAGCTACGACCTCGACACCCTGGAGGTCACCCGCCAGGGCAAGTTCCTCAAGCTCAACCCGGTCGGCCTCAAGCTGCTTGCAGTGCTGATGCAGAAGAGCCCCCACGTGCTGCGCCGCGAGGTACTGGAAGAAGCCCTGTGGGGCGACGACTGCCCCGACAGCGACAGCCTGCGCAGCCACGTCCACCAGTTGCGCCAGGTGATCGACAAGCCATTCGACAAGCCCCTGCTGCATACCGTGCACGGTGTTGGCTATCGACTGGCCGAGGGTCGTGATGGAGTTTAAGCAAAGCCTTGCCCAGCGCATCATCATCGCCTTCGCGCTGATGAGCGCGCTGGTGGCCGGGGCCTTCGCCTTCGGCATCGTGGCCACCGTGCACCTGGTGGAAGAGCGCCTGATCTCCTCGGTACTGGGGGGCGACCTCAAGCGCATGCTGCTGATGGACAGCGTATCGGAGTGGAGCCACCGCCCGCGGCCCGACCAGTTGTTCTACTACAGTGGCGGGCGCGACGACTTCGACCTGCCCAAGGACCTGCGCCACCTCACCCCGGGGTTTCACGAAGTGTTTCGCGAGCACCTGTCGTACCACGCCATGGTCGAGGTGGTGGACGGGCGGCACTACGTGCTGCTGCAGGACCAGAGCGATTTCGAAGAACGCGAGCGTGTGCTGTTCGCCGTGGTGGTGGTGGGCTTCGTGCTCAGCCTGGCACTGGCGGTGTTCCTCGGCTGGGTGCTGGCACGGCGGGTCATGGCCCCGGTGATCCGGCTGGCGCGCCAGGTGCGCCACCGCGACCAGTTGCTGGGCCTGGCGCCGCCCCTGGCGCCGGACTACGCGGCCGACGAAGTGGGGCAACTGGCGGTGGCCTTCGACGCCACCCTGGGGCGCCTGCGCGATGCACTGACCCGCGAGCGGCTGTTCACCAGCGATGTCAGCCATGAACTGCGCACGCCCCTGATGGTGCTGGCCAGCTCGTGCGAGCTACTGCTGGAGAACCCGGCCATCGACAATCGCGCCCGCGCCCAGGTCGAGCGCATTTCGCGGGCCACCGAAGAAATGCGCGAGCTGGTGCAGACCTTCCTCATGCTCGCCCGCGCCCAGCGCGACGAGGGTGCCGTCGCTTCGCGGGCAAGCCTGCGCGAGGTGGGCAACGAACTGATCGGCGTCTGGCGCGACACCATCGAGCAGAAGGGGCTTACCCTCACCTACCACGACACCGGCGCGCTGCCGACCCTGTACAACGCCACGTTCCTGCAATCGGTGATGGGCAACCTGCTGCGCAATGCGGCGCACTACACCGACCAGGGGTACATCCGCCTCACCCTGGAGCCCGATGGCTTCACCGTCGAGGACAGCGGCGTGGGAATTCCCGAGGAGCATCGCGAGGCCATGTTCCAGCCGTTCGTGCGCGGCGGCGAAAAACGCGGGGAAGGGCTCGGGCTGGGCCTGTCGCTGGTGCAGCGGATCTGCGAGGACCAGGGCTGGAGCGTCAGCCTGAGCGCCGCCGAACCCCATGGTTGCCGGTTCCATGTGAAATTGGGCACGGCCGGGTCGCAGGCCTCCGGAAACACCTTGTAACTTAGCGACGCAACCTGACATTTTTTTCACGTTCGCATGACCTGACGCCAACGTCGCCCTGCTTAAGGTAGGCGGCATTGGAGTCAGGAGATGCACCATGCGCAGTCCCATCAAGCTCAAGTTTTCCGAAAAGTACGACGAGCAGCACGCTCAACAGTACCTGCACAAGCACCAGGACGGCATTGCCCGCCGCTTGTCCCACCAGCGTGACGAGCAATTGGCCCGGCGTGCCCTGGCGCTGGCCGGCGAGCCTGGCCTGGTGCTGGACCTGCCCAGCGGTGCCGGCCGTTTCTGGCCGCTGCTGGCCGAAAAGGCCAACCGCGTGATCATCGGCGCCGACAATTCCGCCGCCATGCTGCAGATCGCCTGCGGGTCGCAACCGGCAGAAGTGGTCAAACGGGTACGGCCCTTGCAGACATCAGCCTTCGCCATCGATCTGCCGGACAACGCGGTAGACAGCATTTTCTGCATGCGGCTGTTCCACCACATTGGCGAAGCGGCCCATCGCAAGGCGATTCTTTCGGAGTTTCAACGGGTTAGCCGCGACAGCGTGATCATCTCGTTGTGGGTGGACGGCAACATCAAGGCCTGGCGGCGTAAACGCCTGGAAGCACGCCGTAACAACGGGCAGGCCGATGGCAGTTACCAGAACCGTTTTGTGTTACCAGCTGCTACGGTTGAACAGGAGTTCGAGGCCGCAGGTTTCCGTATTCAGGAACGAATGGACTTTTTGCCGTTCTATGCGATGTGGCGAGTTTACGTATTGCGCAAGGGGTGAAGGAATGGCTGTGGAAGGAACGGGCGGTACGGCGGTCTCGGATCAATTCGATTACTTCTGGCAGCGCCAGGGCGAATGGGTGGAGGCACCCAACCAGCGGCGTGGCGGCGAAAGCGGCGTGCAGCGCCTGAGCGACGAGACGGGCCATCTGCTTTATGCCAAGCGCCAGGTCGGGCATATCTACCGCAGCCTGCTGCACCCCTTCGGTCGCCCCACGGTATTGCGTGAGTTCGCTGCCCTGAGCAGTTTCGAGCAGTTGGGCGTGCGGGTGCCGCATATCGTCTATTGCGGCGTGGAGCGCGATGCCCAGCACCAGTGGCGGGCGCTGCTGGTCAGCGAGGCGCTGGACGGTTTCGAGGAGATCGACCTGTGGTACGCCGGCGGCGGGCGCGAGCAGCACGGCGAGGCGCTGCACGACCGGGTGCTCGAGGACCTGGCCGGCAACCTGGCGCGCATGCACCGCGGGCACTGGCAGCATGGCTGCCTGTACAGCAAGCATATTTTCGTGAAGGTGACCGGCGAGGGCGCGGATGCGCGTGCCGAGGTCGCCTTGCTGGACCTGGAGAAGTGCCGCCGGCGCATCAGCTGCCAGCGTGCGGCCGCCAATGACCTGAAGCAACTGCGCCGCCATTCGTCGTGGAACGATGCGGACTGGAAGAAGTTGCTCTACTTTTACGAAGTGGCGTTTGGCAGCGCTGTCAAAGGTTTAGAGCAATGAAACTAGAAATAGCACGAGGTTTGTTTCTGCTTGTGGCGTTGGCGGTGGCTTCGGTGGCTTTCGCCGCGTGGGAGGAGCCGCGTCCGCAGGTGCTCAGTTCCATCGACCTGGGCGCGCAGTGTCCGCTGCCACGGACGGCCAAGCCGGTCGTCACGGCGCAACCGGACCATGACCTGCTGTTGTTCCTGTTCGGCATGAGCCGGGGGCTGCGCTCCAACGGGTGATGAAGTGTATCGACGCGGGTCAAGCCCGCTCCCACAGGGTTGCAGTGATCCTTGCGGGAGCGGGCTTGACCCGCGATGCGTTCAACTCGATTCCAGCGCCGTACTTGGCATTTCCTTCCTGGCCAGCAACGTATACACGCACGGCAACACGAACAACGTGAACAGCGTGCCCACCGACATCCCGGTGGCGATCACCATGCCGATGTCGAACCGACTCACCGCCCCGGCGCCCGTCGCCAGTATCAGCGGCACCATGCCGAATACCATCGCCGCCGTGGTCATCAGCACCGGCCGCAGGCGTATCGCTGCCGCTTCCTCTACGGCATCCCGCGCAGTCAGCCCCTTGTGCAGGCGCAACTGGTTGGCGAACTCGACGATCAGGATGCCGTGCTTGCTGATCAGCCCGATCAGCGTCACCAGCCCCACTTGGGTGTAGATGTTCATGCTCGACCACCCCAGAAACAGCGGGATCAATGCTCCACAGATCGACAGGGGCACCGTCACCAGGATCACCAGCGGGTCGCGGAAACTCTCGAACTGCGCCGCCAGCACCAGAAAGATGATCGCCAGCGCCAGGCCGAAGGTCACCCACAGCGCACTGCCTTCCTGCACGAACTGACGTGCCTGCCCGCTGTAGTCGAAGGCGAAGCCTGCCGGTGCCTCCTGCTGGGCGATGCTGCGCACCGTCTCCAGGGCCTCGCCCATGCTCACCAGCGGGAAGCCCTGGATGATCGCCGAGTTCAGCTGCTGGAACTGGTTGAGCTGGCGCGGCCGCGCGCGGTCGCTGACGCTGATCAGGGTCGACAGCGGCAGCATCCGGCCCTGCTCGTTCTTCACGTAGTAGTTGTTCAGCCAGCCGGGGTTGTCGCGGTAGGCCTGCTCGACCTGGGCGATCACCTTGTAGCTGCGCCCCTCGATGGTGAAGCGGTTGATCTCGGCCTCGCCCAGCAGCGTGGCCAGGGTGCCGCCCAGGGCATCCATCGACACCCCCATCTGCGCCGCCTTGGCCCGGTCGATATCCACCACCACCTCCGGCTTGTCGAATGCCAGGTCGATGTCCAGGAAGGCGAACTTGCCCGAGGCCTGGGCGCGGTCCTTGACCCGTTGCGCCACTTCCAGCAACGACACGTAGTCATTCGGCGTGTTGATCACGAAGGCGAATGGCAGGCCTTCGCCGGTGCCCGGCAGGGAGGGCAGGTTGAAGCCGAAGATCTGCAGGCCGCTGATGGTCGCCAGCTTGGCCTGCACCTCGGGCAGCAACTCCATCTGGGTGCGGCTGCGCTGGTTCCACGGCTTGAGCAGAAAGCCGCCGATGCCCGATTGCACGCCGTTGAAGCCGTTGATCTGGAACGAGGAGTAGTACTCGGGGAATGACTTGAAGATCGTGATGAACTCGTCGGTGTAGGCGTTCAGGTAATCGAGGTTGGCCGGTTGCGGGGCGGTGGCCATCATGAAGATGATGCCCTGGTCTTCGTCCGGGGCCAGCTCGTTCTTGCTGAACATCAGAAACACCGGGATCAGGCACAGCACGATCAGGGCGAACACGATCACCACCGGCCGGGTCTCGAGGGTGCCGTGCAAAAGCGTCTGGTAGCGGCGCTTGAGCCGCTCGAACAGCTGGTCGAGGCGATGGGCCAGGCCGCTGGGGTTCTGCTCCGGGCGCAGCAGCAGGGCACACATCATCGGCGACAGGGTCAGCGCGACGATGCCGGAAATCACCACGGCCCCTGCCAGGGTCAGGGCGAACTCCTTGAACAGGGCCCCGGTGAGGCCCTCCAGGAAACCGATGGGGGCGTACACCGCCGCCAGGGTGATGGTCATCGAGACCACCGGCATGGCGATCTCCCGGGCGCCTTCCAGCGCGGCGTCGAACGGCGTCTTGCCCTCCTCGATATGGCGGTGGATGTTCTCCACCACCACGATCGCATCGTCCACCACCAGGCCGATGGCCAACACCATCGCCAGCAGCGTCAACAGGTTCAGCGAGTAGCCCATCAATTGCATGAAGAACAGCACGCCGATCATCGACAGCGGGATGGTGATCACCGGGATCAGCACCGAGCGCAGCGCGCCGAGAAACAGGAACACCACCACGATCACGATCAGCACCGCCTCGACCAGGGTCTTGACCACCTCGTCGATGGAGGCCTGGATGAACAGCGTGGCGTCATAGGCGATGGAGGCCTTGAGGTTGGGCGGCAACTGCGCTTCCAGCTCCGGCATCAGCTTGCGCACCTCCTTGATCACGTCCAGCGGGTTGGCGGCCGGGGTGGCCTTGATGCCGATGTACACCGACGGCGTGCCGTCGAACGAGCTGACCGTGTCGTAGTTCTCCGCGCCCATCTCCACCCGTGCCACATCGCCCAGCAGCACGCGGCTGTCGCCCTTGGTCTTGAGCGGGATGGCGGCGAAGGCTTCGGCCGACTTGAGTTCGGTGGTGGCGTTGATGCTGGTGACCACGTACTGGCCCTTGACCTCGCCGGCGGCGGACAGGAAGTTGTAGCGGCGCACCGCGGCAGTCACATCGCCGGCGCTCAGGCCGTAGCCGGCCAGCTTCACCGGGTCGATCCACAGGCGCATGGCGAACACCTGGTTGCCGAGAATCTCGGCTTCGGCCATGCCGGGCAGGGTAGCGAGCTTGGGCTGGATCACCCGCGACAGGTAGTCGGTGATCTGCGGGTTGCTCAGCTCCTTGCTGTAGAAGCTGATGTACATCAGCGCCGAGGCATCGGCGGCCTCCTTGCTCAGCACCGGGTCCTCGGCGTCCTGGGGCAGCTTGTTCTTGACCTCGTTGGCCTTGGCCAGCAGCTCGGTGAACAGCCGGTCGCTGTCGGAGCCGATGCGCGCGTAGATCGAGATCACCGAAAAATTCTGCCGGCTCACCGAGGTCATGTAGTCAATGCCTTCGGCACTGGCCAGGCTCTGCTGCAGGGGCTGGGTGATGTAGCCCTGGATGGTTTCGGCGTTGGCCCCTGGGTAGGCGGTGGTCACCGTGATCAGGGCGTTTTCCATCTGCGGGTACTGGCGGATCGGCAGTTTGCTCCAGGCCTGAAACCCCAGCAGCACGATCAGCAGGCTGACCACGCTGGCCAGCACCGGGCGACGGATGAACGGGTCGGTAAAGGCCATGGCGGTTCCTTGGTCAGTCGGCGCCGGGCTGGCTGGTCGGTTCGGCTTGCAGGGTCTTGTCGGCGCTCAGGGTGACGGCAGCGCCCTGGGTCAGCTTCAACTGGCCGGCGGTGACCACCGTTTCGCCGGGCGTGAGGCCCTTGGCGATCACCACCAGGCCGTCGCGGCGCTCGCCGGTCTCGACGAAGCGCCGCTCGGCGATCAGTTGCGGCTGGCCATCGGCCGTGGTCTGCACCTTGCCGTCTTCGGACTTTTTCGGCACGGCGACATACACCGAGTTGCCATAGAGGGTGTAGGTGACGGCGCTCTGCGGCACCACCACCGCGTTGCGCGGGTTGGGCAGCAACACCTGCAGGCTGGCGAACATGCCCGGCAGCAACGTGCCGTCGGGGTTGGCCAGGGTGGCGCGCACCTGCAGGTTGCGGGTGGTGTCGTCGACCTTGGGGTTGATCGCGCTGAGGGTGGCGGTGAAGCTGCGGTGCGGGTAGGCGGCCACCGAGACCAGCGCCTGCTGGCCGAGGCTGAGGTTGGGCAGCGCCTGTTCCGGCACGAAGAAGTCGACATACAGGCTGCTCAGGTCCTGCAGGGTGGCGATCACCGTGCCGCTGGCCAGGTAGCTGCCCAGGTCGACCTGGCGGATACCGATGGTGCCGGTGAACGGCGCGTTGATGCTCTTTTTCGCCAGGGATGCCTTGAGTTGCGCCACTACCGCCTGGTTGCGCAGCAGTTGGGCGCGCAGGCGGTCGAATTCGCCCTTGGAGATGGCCTGGCTGCCGACCAGCTGGCTGCCTCGCTGATAATCCACCTGGGCCAGCCCGAGGTCGGCCTGGGCGGTGCCGAGCAGGGCAGTCTCCACGTCGCTGTCCAGCTGCAGCAGCAGTTGCCCGGCCTTGACCTGCTGGCCGGATTCGAAGTGCAGGGCCTTGACCGTGCCGGCGATCTCCAGGCTCAGGTCCACCCCTTGCAGGGCCTTGAGGCTGCCCACGGCGGGCAGGCGGCTTTGCCAGGGCTGCTCGCGCGCCTCGGCGGCGGCAACGCTGACCGGCGGCTTGGGCGCGGAGAACTGCTGGATCTGGCGGTAGATGGACAAGCCCTTGTAGCCGCCCAGGGCCAGCACCAGCAGCAGGACGATACCCAGCATGATGAGCATGCGACGGCGCAGCATGGACCAGCTCCCTGGAAGCGTTGTTGCGCAAGTCTAGTCGGTCGCGGCGCAGGGGGCCGGGTGTTGCTTGGGGATATTTGCTGCTTCGCCGGCAAGGCCGGCTCCTACAGACGGCGCCCAACCCGTAGGAGCCGGCCTTGCCGGCGAAAGGGGCGACCGGATATCAGATCAGGTGCAGATGGTTGTCCCACAACCCCGAAGGCAGTTGCAGCGGTTGCCCCACCAGCGCTGCCTTGCGGCAGTCGTACAGCCGGCAACGCCCTTGCCCGGAGGTCACCACAAAGCCATCGGCCACTGCGCCCACGCCCGCGCAGTCCGGCATCGGCGCATCCAGCTTCACCTCGGCGCTGTCCAGGTCCCAGATGAACAGGCGGTTGGCCCGTGGCGCGGTCATCGCCACCAGTCGCAGCTCGCTGTGCACCGCCACGCTGGCGGTGTACTGGGCCATGGACTGCAACTGGTGCTCCGGCACCGGGAAGGCCACGAACGGCTGCCCCGGACGCTTGATCGCCAGCAATTCGGCGGTTTCGTCCGAGCCGCCCATGAACTGCTGGCACGCCAGCACGGTGCCGTCGTCGGCAATCGCCAGGTGGCGCACGCTGTTCATCTGCTGGCTCAGGGTTTCCTTGCTCAGCAGGGTGCCGTCGCGCTGCATCAGCACCAGGCTGGGCTGCATCGCATCCAGGTTCATCTCCACCCGGCTCTCGGCTTCGGTGCGGATACCGCCATTGGCCACCACCAGGGTCTCGCCGTCAGGCAGCCACGACACCTGGTGCGGGCCGATGCCGTGGGTCGGGATTTCCGAATGATGGGCCAGGCGTTCGCCTTCGAAGCGGTACACACCCAGCACGCCACGGCCCGGGTCGGTAGTGTCGTTCTCGGTGGCGTACAGCCATTCGCCGCCCTTGTGGATCACCGCGTGGCCATAGAAGTGCCGGTTCGGCTGCGAGGCCAGGGTCTGCAGCAGGCGCCCGTCGCGCAGGTCGATCAGGTAGCTCTCGGTCCCGGGGCGGCGCGCCACGAACAGCGCGATCGGCCGCTCGGGGTGGTTGATGATGTCGTGGCAGCGCAGGCCGACCTGGGTGGCGAACACCTGGGTGCCGTCCAGGCGATAGCCCACGGCATAGTGCTTGCCGTCGGCATCGTCACGGGCCGACAGCAGCAGCGGCTGCTGGCCCTTGCTGCGCCACAGGGTCCAGCCACCCAGGGTCAGGGCGCTGAGCAGCACGCTACCGAGTTTGAGGGCCTGGCGTCGCAACATGATCAGTCACCGTCGTTGGCATTGAAGCCCAGCTGGATGTTCAGCGCCTTGGCCAGTTCACCTTCATGCAGGCGGTGAACCACGTTCAGGCTGTCGTAGAAGGCGTTCAGTTGCTCGCGGCCGGCATCGTCCTGGAGCATTTCGCCCAGGGGCCGGTCGATCGCCTTCAGTTGCTTGAGGGCATCAGCATAGGCCGCGTCGATCTTGTCGGCCAGGGCCTTCTGGTCCTTGCCCAGCAGGCCGCGCAGGCCCTGGTTGTCGACCCCGACCCACACGGTCTGGGCGGCGATCAGGCTGGCTTCCAGGCTCTTGAGCGAGGAGTGGCTGCGCCAGGCTTCAGCCTGCAGCGGCTGCGGGATGCCCTTGCTCAGGCGACCCATCGGCGTGCCGAGCTTCTTCTTCAGGGTGTCCAGCGCGGTGACCTGGGCGCGCAGCAGGTCGGCGATCGCCTCATGGGAGTCGGCGTAGCGCTGGTTGGGGAACTTGGTCATCTGCGCCAGCATGCCGTCGGTGCTGTTCCAGCCCTTGAGGATCTCTTCGGCGAGGTTCTTCTGGTGTTCGCCAATGGCCACCAGCAGCGGGCAATAACGGGCCTTCTGTTCGGCGGTGGCGACGTCCGGCTTGCTGTCGAACAGGATGTACTCGTAGGCCGACAGGCCGCGGACCACGACGCTGGACTTGGCCACGGTCTCGGCATCCACCGGCTTGTCGCCGTTGACCAGTTGCTCGACCTGACGGCCCACCAGGTTCTTCTTGTCGGGCCAGAACTGCACCTGCCAGGCGCGGTTGCCCTCGGCCAGCGGGCCGATCAGCAGCGGTTGCAACTCGGCCCAGGCTTTTTGTGCGTGCAGGAAGTCGGCGCGTGCGGTGGCCAGGTCGGCCTTGCCTTCGCAGAAGGCCAGGGCGCTGACGGCCAGCTGGCGGTCGGCTTCGACCCAGCGGCTGTAGGTCGGCAGGATCACCTGCTTGGCGATCGCGGCAGAGGTCACGGCCTGCGGGTCCTGCGGCGAGCAGGCGCCCAGGGCGATGGCGGCGAGGCTGGTGAACAACAGCTTGGGACGGAACATGTCCGGCTCCTTCTCTAGAGTGAGTTCAGGAACGCCAGCAACGCGGCGCGTTGCTCGGCATTGAAGGTCAAGACGTGCTGGCGCGCAGGCTCGGCTTCGCCGCCGTGCCAGAGCACGGCCTCGAGCAGGTTGCGGGCGCGCCCGTCATGCAGAAACTGGGTATGACCACTGACGGTCTGATTCAGGCCGATGCCCCACAGCGGCGCGGTGCGCCAGTCCTGGCCACCGGCGGCGAATTCGCTGCGGTTGTCGGCCAGCCCCGGGCCCATGTCGTGCAGCAACAGGTCGCTGTAGGGGCGGATGGTCTGGTTGGCCAGCTCCGGCTCGGCGGCATTGGCCGAGGTGGTGAATGTGGGGGTGTGGCAGCCCTGGCAGCCGGCCTGGAAGAACAGGTTCTTGCCAGCCAGCACCTGGGGCGAATCGACGTCCTTGCGTACCGGCACCGCCAGGTTGCGGGTGTAGAACAGCACCAGGCGCAGGATGTTGTCGCTGACCTCCTGCTCGCCATCGGCGCCGTTGCCATTGGGCTGGGCCAGGCAATCGAGCTGCGCCGGGGTGCAGTCGTCGCGCGGCACCAGGCTGCTGGTCAGGCCCATGTCGCTGGAGAACGCATGGGCGTTCTGCTGGTTGAGGTTGGGTTGCCCGGCCTTCCAGCCGAAGCGGCCAAGTACCTGCTTGCCCTGGGCGTCGTCCCATACCAGGTTGGGCCGGCCACGAATGCCGGTGCCGTTGCGCCCCTCGGGGTCGGCGTTGGCCAGGATGGCCTCATCAGGGATGGCCTCGAGCAGGCCCAGGCCGATCATCGGCGGCGCGACGCGTGCCGAGAAGCGTGTGTCGGGGTGCATCGGGCCGTAGCCAAGCTGGGTGATCTGCAGCTGCGGCTTGCGCAGTTCGACCTGGGTGCCGTCCTTGAAGGTGACGTTCACCGGGGTGTAGCTGACCCGCACCTTGCCCTCGGGGGCCACGCCGGGCACGGCCATGTCCTGCAACTGCCCGCCATAGACCGGCTCGGGCACGATGCCCAGTTGCTCGATGACCTTGGCGTATTCGGGCTGGTCGGGGATCGACAGGCGCACCAGCATCGATACCGCGTTTTTGGCGCCCTCTGCGGGCGGGTGCCCGCGCCCGTCGCGAATATGGCAGTTCTGGCAGGCGTTGGTGTTGAACAGCGGGCCCAGGCCATCGCGTGCGGTGGTGGTGGACGGGGCGATCACCCACGGGCTGCGGAAGAAGCTGTTGCCCACGCTGAAGTCCAGGCGCTGGCTCGGGGTGAGGTTGGCCGAGGGCATGGAGTAGGCGTTGCGGTCGCGCTTGTTCACGGTGGTGCTGCCACCGGCACGCGCCTCGCCAGGTTCGGCCTTGGTGAAACGCGGGGCGTCGTCACAGGCGCTCAGGGCCAGGGCCAATAGCAGGGGAAGGGCGCGGTGAAGCGGAGCGGGCATCGAGAATCCTGAATGGCTAGCGTAAAACCGGCGTGCAAGCTTAGCAGGCGCGGGGGATATGAATAAGAGGGATTTGCGTTTGCTGGATGAAATCTGCTTCAGCTTCCAGCGAAGAGGTCCCACAAAAAAAGGCGACCCGAAGGCCGCCTCTGTTTCAGCACGCTACCACTCAGAACTCGTGGTCAGCGGTGTCCGGGTTCAGGTCGGTGATGCCCAGTTTGCCCGCAGCCTGTTCGATGGCACCGGTCTGCTTGACCAGCGCGGCGATGGCGTCACGCACGATCTGGTTGCCCGCAGCGTTGTCGGCAGCGATCAACTGGTCGTAGTGCTCACCCTTGAGGGCGTGGTCGACCATCACCTGGATCTTCGCCTCGGTGGCTTCCAGATCGGCCTTCAGGGTGTTGTCGGTGGCCGGATCGACCTTGGCCACCAGCGACGACAGGCTCGGGCCGCTCAGCTTGGTGCCGTCGGTGCGGGTGTACTCGCCCAGGTAGACGTTGCGGATACCCTTGGCGTCGTAGAAGTGCGAGTAGTGGGTGTTGTCGCTGAAGCAGTCCTGCTCGTCCTCAGGCGAGTTGGCTTCCAGCGAGACCTTCATGCGCTCGCCCGCGAGTTCGCCCAGCGACAGGCTGCCCATGCCGAACAGCATCTTGCGCAGGCCGTTGGCGACAGGTTCTGCCTCCAGGGTGGCGCGATAGTTGTCGGCCACTGCCGGCTTCCAGTTGCCGACCATTTCTTCCAGGTCGTTGACCAGCAGCTGGGTCACGGCCTTGAGGTAGGCACGACGACGCTCGTTGTGACCGCCGGTGGCGCCTTCGCCTTGCAGGTAGTCCGAGGCAGGGCGGTTGCCGGCGCCCGGGCCGGTGCCGTTGAGGTCCTGGCCCCACAGCAGGAATTCGATGGCGTGGTAGCCGGTGGCGACGTTGGCTTCCGAACCGCCCAGCTCGTTCAGGCTGGCCAGCTTCTCGGGGGTCAGGTCCTTGACGTCGACCTTGTCTTCGCCCACCTGGATCTCGGTGTTGGCGATGATGTTGGCGGTGGCGGCCGGGTTGCCCAGGGCGTGTTCATAGCTCTTGTCGACGTAGTCGATCAGGCCTTCGTCCAGCGGCCAGGCGTTCACCTGACCTTCCCAGTCGTCGATGATGGTGTTGCCGAAGCGGAACACTTCGCTCTGCAGGTACGGTACACGGGCGGCTACCCAGGCAGTCCTGGCGGCGGCCAGGGTGTCGGCGTCGGGCTTGGCAAGGAAGGCATCGACTGCGGTCTGCAGGGTCTTGGCGGTGCTCAGCGAGTCGCTGTACACGGCATACACCATCTCGGCGTAGTGCTTGACCACCGCCTGGGCGGCGGCTTCGTCGACGGCCCCGGACGCCTGGGTGGTGCTGGCGGCAGCAGGTGCGGCGGCCTGTGGTGCGGCGGCCTTGTCCTTGTCATCGCCGCAGCCGGCGAGGGAGATGGCAATGGCCAGCAGACTGGCGGTGGCCAGAGGCATACGAATCATGGGCTATTCCTGCGTCGAGAGGTTGAACAGGCGTGCAGCCGCACGCAAAGGTGCAACATAATGCGAAAGATATGCATTTTCTGTAAAGAGGTTGCCACGTAAAAATTCAAATGCTGTTCACGCTGCCCTTGGCGGCAGCGTCACTCACAGAATCGATACCTGGTTGCGTTGCGCCGCTTTGAGGAAGGCGGTCAGCTCGCGTGCCGGCAGCGGTTTGCTGTAGTGGTAGCCCTGACCTTCATGACAGCCCTGGGCAATGATGTAGGCTTCCTGCTCGGCGGTTTCCACGCCCTCGGCGATCACCTGCATGCCCAGGCTCTTGCCCAGCTGGATTATCGCGCGAACGATGGTGGCGTCGTCGTCATCGTCGAGCAGGTCCTGCACGAAGCTCTTGTCGATCTTGATCTTGTCCAGCGGCAGCGACTTGAGGTAGCTGAGCGAGGAGTAGCCGGTGCCGAAGTCGTCGATCGCAATCAGCGCGCCGGAGCGGCGCAGGCTCAGCAGGTGCTGGGCGGCAGTGCTGATGTCTTCCATCAGGCCGGTCTCGGTCACTTCCAGTTCCAGGCTGCGCGGCGGCAGGCGGTAGATCTGCAGCAGGTTGTTGACCACCCGGGGCAGCTCGCTGTGGTGCAGTTGCACGGTCGACAGGTTGACTGCCATGCGCAGGTCGCTGAAGCCCTGGTCGTGCCATTCGCGCAGTTGCCGGCAGGCCTGGTCGAGCACCCATTCGCCGATCACGATGATGTTGCCGTTCTGTTCGGCCAGCGGTATGAACTGATCGGGCGGAACCATGCCCAGCTCCGGGTGCTGCCAGCGCAGCAGCGCCTCGACGCCCACCACGCGGTGGTCGCGGTAGCTGATCTGCGGTTGGTAAACCAGGTACAGCTGATTGCGCGGCAGGGCTTCGCGCAGGTCCTTTTCCAGCTCGCGGCGCCGGCGCATCTCGCTGTCGACGCTGGCGATGTAGAACTGATAGCGGTTGCGCGAACGGCTCTTGGCCAGGGTCATGGTCTGTTCGGCCTTTTGCAGCAGCTTCTCGGTGCTGTCGCCGTCTTCGGGGAACAGGGTGATGCCGATGGTGGCGCGCAGGCGGATCTCCTGATGGTCCAGGGCGAACGGCGCTTCCAGGTCATCGAGAATGCTCTGGGCCAGCTCGGCGGCCTCGTAGGGTTGTTCGATGTCGGCCTGCACCAGCGCGAACTGGTCGCCGCCCAGGCGGGCGAGGGCACCCAGGCGACCGCTGTGGGCACGCAGGCGGTCGGCCAGGGCCAGCAGCAACTGGTCGCCGGCCTGGTAGCTGAATTGTTCGTTGATGCCCTTGAAGTCGTCCAGGCCTACGCACAGCACCGCAACCCGGCGCTGGAGGCGCCCGGCATCGACCAGGATCTTGTCCAGTTGCTGTTGCAGTTGCTGGCGGTTGGGCAGGCCGGTGAGAAAGTCGTACTGGGCCATGCGCAGCAGGCTGTTCTCGGCCTCGTGGCGCAGGTGGGTATTGCGTTCGATGGACGCCAACAGTTGGTTGGCGGTGTTCACCCACAGGCCCAGTTCGTTCTTCTCGTGGCCCTTGAGCAGCGGCAGCTGATGCTGGCTGGGGCGGTCGGGGTTGATCTGGGTGAGGTTCTCGATGAGCTTGGACAGTGGCTTGGTCAGCAGCCAGTGGTAGACCAGGTAAAGCACCAGCCCCATGGCCAGGGCGCGGAGCACGCCGGCAATGAAGATGATCACCGAATTGACCACGAAGCCCTGGCCGTAGGCGCCGGTATCGAGGGTGATGCTCAGGTCGCCGTAGTATTCGCTGTAGGGCGCGCGGCCGACGAGCTGGGTGGTGTAGGTGCGTTCCTGGCCGAGGATCAGGTCGGTGAGCCAGCGGGTCGGCAGTTCCTGCAGAGGGCGCGACTTTTCTGCCAGCATGGTTTCGTTGGGGTGGCCGATGGAGGCCATGCGCACGGACTCATCCTGGAACAGCCCCTCGATGACCTGCATGCCCATTTCGCGGTCCAGGCTGTATACGGCCTGGGTGGAAGGGTCGCGGAACATGTCGAGGATTCGCTGGGCGTCGTTGGCGACAGCCTGGCGGGTCTTGTAGGCATCGAAGACGATCTGCGCACAGCTGAGTACCACGCCCACGGCCAGTGCCGAGAGCAGGACCACTCTGAGCAACTTGACCGACAAGCTGTTTTTGAGTTCCAGCTTCAATGGGGTTTCCTTAATCCATGCGCATGGCATCATTTTGCCATCATCTGTGGCAATCCACTATCGGCCGTTGGCAGGATTCATGATCCAGCGGTCACTGTATCGGTTGCCCGGCCTTGCGACTTGAGCGATGTACGACAAGTTTCCCAACGATTGATGTTAGCGCGGTATGGGGGGGCAGCAAGAGAGGGTGTTGGTGAAATTGGTTAAAAAAGGTTGGTGGGTGGGGTTTTGCTCTTTGCCGCTTTTTCGGCATAAAAAAACCCGGCCTGAGCCGGGTTTTTTCAGAAGCAGCACTTATGCAGTGAAGGTCTTGCCTTCGAACTGCTCAGCCACGAACTTCCAGTTGACCAGGTTCCAGAACGCCTCGACATACTTCGGACGCACGTTACGGTAGTCGATGTAGTAGGCATGCTCCCACACGTCGCAGGTCAGCAGCGGGGTGTCACCGCTGGTCAGCGGGTTGCCGGCACCGATGGTGCTAGCCAGCGCCAGGGAGCCGTCAGCTTTCTTGACCAGCCAGCCCCAACCGGAACCGAAGGTGCCAACCGACGTCTTGGTGAACTCTTCCTTGAACTTGTCGAACGAACCGAACGCGGCGTTGATGGCTTCAGCCAGCGAACCGGTAGGCTGGCCACCAGCGTTTGGCGCCAGGCAGTTCCAGTAGAAGGTGTGGTTCCAGACCTGAGCGGCGTTGTTGAAGATACCGCCCGAAGAAGTCTTGACGATCTCTTCCAGGGTCTTGCCTTCGAACTCGGTGCCTGGCACCAGGTTGTTCAGGTTCACGACGTAGGTGTTGTGGTGCTTGTCGTGGTGGTATTCCAGGGTTTCCTTGGAAATGTGCGGCTGCAGGGCATCGTGTGCGTAAGGCAGCGGCGGCAATTCAAAAGCCATGGTGATTCTCCTAATCAGGTCTGTTGCGGTGAGCGCAAGGCCGATCACGGGCGGCCGGAATGCATCGGCGAGTTTTTACTCTTTGCGACGCAGATTCGGGATCATAGCACCGGGCCCTGACCTAAACCACGCAACAAGTGTATGGAATAGAGGTTCCAGAGCCTTTGCCGACACCTGACGAACGGGTCAGCCCAGCGCCAGTTGCAACGCCACCGCAAACATCATCACCGCCACCATCAGGTCCAGCAGGCGCCAGGTGCCAGGCCGGGCCAGCCACGGCGCCAACCAGGCCGCACCCAGCGCCAGGGTGAAGAACCACAGCAGCGAGGCACTGGCTGCACCCGCCACGTAGGCACCTGGCACGCTTTGCTGCGCACCCAGCGAGCCGATCAGCAACACGGTATCCAGGTACACGTGGGGGTTGAGCAGGGTCACCGCCAGGGCACTGAGCAACACCGCGCGACGCGAACGCTGACCCAGGCCCTCGCCCTGCTCCAGGCTCTGGCTGGAGCAGGCGCGTATCAGCGCCTTGCTGCCATACCACAGCAGAAACACCACCCCACCCCAGCGCGCGACCGCCAGCAGGGTCGGGTTCTGCGCCAGCACCGTGGCCAGACCGAACACGCCAAGCGCCACCAGCACCGCATCACAGAACACGCACAGCGCCGCCACCGGCAGGTGGTGCTCACGGCGCAGGCTCTGCGCCAGCACGAAAGCGTTCTGGGTGCCGATGGCCATGATCAGCCCGAAGGCGACCAGCAGGCCGTTGAGGTAGCTTTGCCACATGGGAGGTGCTCCGCGAAGCAGCCACACGGGCTGCCGAAAATACAGGGGGGATCGCTGGCTATTGTGCGGACAGTGGGCGTATAAGAAAAACCAATAAACCTCATCCGGCATTAGGGAAACTGATGTTCGACTACAAGTTGCTTTCCGCCCTGGCGGCGGTGATCGAGCAGGGCGGTTTTGAGCGGGGCGCACAGTTGCTCGGGCTGTCGCAATCGGCCATTTCGCAACGCATCAAGCTGCTGGAGGCGCGCGTTGGCCAGCCGGTGCTGGTACGCGCCGCGCCGCCAGCGCCCACCGAGATCGGCAAGCGCCTGCTCAACCATGTACAGCAGGTGCGCCTGCTCGAGCGCGACCTGCAGCATCAGGTGCCGGCGCTGGACGATGGCGGCCAGCCCGAGCGTCTGCGGGTAGCGCTCAACGCCGACAGCCTGGCCACCTGGTGGGCGGCGGCGGTCGGGGCGTTCTGTGCACAGGAGCGGGTGCTGCTGGAGCTGGTGGTGGAAGACCAGGAGGTGGGCCTCAAGCGCATGCGCGCTGGCGAAGTGGCGGCCTGCCTGTGCGCCAGCGAGCGACCGGTTGCCGGGGCGCGCAGCGAGCTGCTCGGCGCCATGCGCTACCGTGCGCTGGCCAGCCCCGACTTCATGGCGCGCCACTTTCCCCAGGGGGTAGAGGTGGCGCGTCTGGCCCGCACCCCGGCCGTGGTGTTCGGCCCGGACGATTTTCTGCAGCACCGCTACCTGGTGTCGCTGGGTATCGATGGTGCATTCCTGCATCACCTGTGCCCGTCTTCGGAGGGCTTTCTGCGCATGACCGAAGCCGGCGTGGGTTGGGGCCTGGTGCCCGAATTGCAGGCCCAGGCGCAACTGGCCAGCGGGCAGCTGGTGGAAATTCTGGCGGATAAGCCGATCGATGTGCCGCTGTACTGGCATCATTGGCGCAATGGCGGGCAATTGCTCGGCCAACTCACCGACCACCTGCGGCGCAGCGCCAGCAGTTGGTTGGTGCCGTGGTCGGGTTTGCCGGCGTCTGCATCATCTGCAAACAAGTAGGCGGAGTGCTTCATGCGAATTCTGGTCACCGGCGCAAGCGGCTTCATTGGCGGGCGCTTTGCGCGCTTTGCCCTGGAGCAGGGCATGGAGGTACGGGTCAATGGCCGGCGGGCCGAAGGCGTCGAGCACCTGGTGCGCCGCGGCGCCCAGTTCATTCCGGGGGACCTGGGCGACCCGGAGTTGGCCCGGCGGGTCTGCCAAGGCGTCGAAACCGTGGTGCACTGCGCCGGTGCGGTGGGCAACTGGGGACGCTACCAGGACTTTCACCAGGGCAACGTGGTGGTCACCGAGAACGTGGTGGAGGCGTGCCTGAAGGAACACGTTCGTCGCCTGGTGCACCTGTCCTCGCCGTCGATCTACTGGAACGGGCGCTCGCGCCTGGGGGTGACCGAAGAGCAGGTGCCGCGGCGCCTGCACGATGCCTACGCGACCACCAAGTACCTGGCCGAGCAGAAGGTTTTCGGTGCCCAGGAGTTCGGCCTGGAAGTGCTGGCCCTGCGCCCGCGCTTCGTCACCGGGGCAGGGGATGTGAGCATCTTCCCGCGCCTGCTCAAGATGCAGCAGAAACGCCGTCTGGCGATCATCGGCAACGGCTTGAACAAGGTCGACTTCACCAGCGTGCAGAACCTCAACGAGGCGCTGATCAACGCGGTGCTGGCCGGCAACGACGCGCTCGGGCAGGCCTACAACATCAGCAACGGCCACCCGCTGCCGCTGTGGGACGTGATCAATTACGTGATGCGGCGCATGGACCTGCCCCGGGTCACGCGCTACCGCTCCAGTGGCCTGGCCTACAGCCTGGGCGCGCTGAACGAGGGGGCCTGCCTGCTGTGGCCGGGCCGTCCGCAACCGACCCTGTCGCGCCTGGCGGTGCAGGTGATGAACAAGGATTTCACCCTGGACATCAGCCGCGCCCGCCAGCAACTGGACTACCGCCCGCAGGTCAGCCTGTGGGCGGCGCTGGATGAATTCTGCGGCTGGTGGAAGGCCCAGCACGGCGGCCACTGACTTATACTGGCGCTCATTTGCACTCACGGCGGTTGATCCATGCGCAACGATGCTCACGACGATTTCGATGATGTACCCAGCCTCAAGGCCGGCGGTCGCGATGATGACGACTTTGCCCCGGCGCCAGGTGCACGGGTGGCCGCCGTGCGCGGCAAACCGCGCAAGCCGGCGGCCACCGGGCCGTTGTGGGCGCTGGTGGGCGCTTCGTTCATCGCCCTGGCCGGGCTTGGCTGGTGGAGCTTCCAGCAGATTTCGCTGATGGAGCAGCAACTGGTGGCCACCCAGGAAAGCTTTGCGCGCATCAGTGAAGAAGCTGCCGGGCGCCTGCAGGACATCAGCGGCAAGGTGGCGGCCAGCGAGTCGAGCGTCAGCACCGGCAGCGAGGCACTGAAGCTGCAGATAAAGCAGTTGCAGGCCAGCCTCGCCGAGCAGAGCAAGCAGCAGCAGGGCGTAGCCGGGCAGCAGGGTGACCTGGGCAAGCGGCTGGAGCAGGCCCTGGCGCAGGTTGGCGAGCAGCAGGCGACCAATGCCCAGTTGCAGGCGCAACTCAAGGCCGTGGCCACGGAGCTGGCGGCGGTGAAGGCGGCGCAGGCTGATACCGGCAAGGTCGATGCGCAGCTCAAGAGCCTGTCGACGGAGATTGCCGCATTGAAGAAGCAGGGGGATCCGGGGGCGGCGATCCAGCGCCTGGAACAGGACCTGATCGTGCTCAAGAGCGAGCAGGAGAATCGCCCGGCGGCGGCTGCCGGGGCGGGTGCCTCGACGGCGGAGTTCGATGCGTTTCGCGGGCAGGTGACCCGCAACATCACCACCTTGCAGAGCCAGGTGCAGAACCTGCAACGGCAGATCAACGCCAAGCCCTGATCCGCTGTGAAGCTATCGCGGGTCAAGCCCGCTCCCACCGGTACAGTGGCTGTCTGCACACCACCGATACCCTTGTGGGAGCGGGCTTGACCCGCGAAAGAGCCGACGCTTACATCACCGGGTAATCGATGTACCCGACCGGGCCCTTGGAGTAGAACGTGTCAGGCCGTGGCTCGTTCAGCGGTGCATCCGCTTGCAGCCGTGCCGGCAGGTCGGGGTTGGCAATGAACGGCACGCCGAAGGCCACCGCATCGGCCGTGCCGTTGGCAATGGCAGCATTCGCACTGGCCTTGTCGAAGCGTTCGTTGGCGATGTACGGCCCGCCAAACGCCTCTTTGAGCAACGGCCCGATGCTGTCTTCGGCCACTCGCTCACGCGCACAGATGAAGGCGATGCCACGTTTGCCGAGCTCCCGCGCCACGTAGGTGAACGTCTCGGTCAGGTTGGCATCGCCCATGTCGTGCAGGTCGGCCCGTGGCGACAGGTGCACGCCCACGCGCTGCGCGCCCCACACGTCGATGAGCGCATCGGTCGCTTCCAGCAGCAGCCGTGCACGGTTCTCCAGCGAGCCGCCGTATTCGTCGGTGCGCTGGTTGGTGCTGCTCTGCAGGAACTGGTCGATCAGGTAGCCGTTGGCCGCATGCAGCTCCACACCGTCGAAGCCGGCCGCCTTGGCGTTCTCGGCACCGACGCGGTAGGCCTCGATGATGTCGGCGATTTCCTCGGTTTCCAGCGCGCGCGGGGTGACGAATTCGGTGATCGGGCGCACCAGGCTCACATGCCCCTTGGGCTGCACCGCGCTCGGCGCAACCGGCGTTTCGCCGTTCAGGTACAGCGGGTGCGAGATGCGTCCCACGTGCCACAGTTGCAGGAAGATGCGCCCGCCAGCACCGTGCAGCGCCTTGGTCACGTTGGTCCAGCCACGCACCTGGTCGTTGCTCCAGATGCCCGGTGTGTCGGGGTAGCCCACGCCCAGCGGGGTCACCGAGGTGGCCTCGCTGAGAATCAGCCCGGCGCTGGCGCGCTGTACGTAGTACTCGGCCATCAGCGCGTTGGGTACGCGGCCTTCGTCGGCCCGGCAGCGGGTCAGCGGGGCCATGATGATGCGGTTGGGCAACTCGAGGTCGCCAAGGGTGATCGGGTCGAATAGCGTTGTCATGTGCGTGAACCTCGTGGCAATCAGTGAGTGGCAGGTGCCAGGTCGGCGTTGTTGCCGCCCTGGCTGAATGTGATAAGGGTGACGATCAGGGCCAGCACGGCCAGCGCCGCTGCCGCCAGGGGCACGCGGGTCAGGCCCAGGCCCTGGTCGATCACGGTGCCGCCGACCCAGGCGCCCAGCGCATTGCCCAGGTTGAAGGCACCGATGTTCAGGGTCGACACCAGGTTTGGTGCCGCTCTGCCGAAGCTCACCACGTTGACCTGCAGGGCCGGCACGGCGGCGAATGCGGCGGTGGCCCAGAGGAACAGGGTGATCTCGGCCGGAATCAGCGCGGTACTGGTCCAGCTCAGCGCGGTGGAGATGAGCGCCATGGCGGCGAACACGCCCATCAGGGTGGCAGCCAGCCGACGATCGGCCAGCTTGCCGCCCAGGATGTTGCCCAGGGTCAGGCCCAGGCCGATCAGCAGCAGGGTCCAGGTCACGCCGCGCGGCGACACGCCGGTGACATCACCCAGCAACGGCGCCACATAGGTGAACAGGGCGAACATCGAGGCCGAGAACAGCACGGTCATCGACAGCGACAGCCAGATGCCGGCGCCCTTGAGCGCAGCCAGCTCGGCACGCATGTCGAGTTTCTCTTCGTCGCGCTTGATCGGCAGGAAGCGGATCAGGCCGATCAGCGCGATCACGCCGATCACGGTCACTGCCCAGAACGTCGAGCGCCAGCCGTACACCTGGCCCAGCGCGGTACCCAGTGGCACGCCCAGCACGTTGGCCAGGGTCAGGCCGGTGAACATCAGCGCCACGGCCGAGGCGCGGCGGTTGGCCGGAACCAGGTTGGCCGCCACCACCGAACCGATGCCGAAGAAGGCGCCGTGGCACAGCGCGGTGACCACGCGGGCAAACATCAGCACGTTGTAGTCGGTGGCCAGGGCGCACAGCAGGTTGCCGATGATGAACACCCCCATCAGCGCCACCAGTGCGGCCTTGCGCGGCAGCCGGGCGGTGGCCAGGGCCATGAACGGCGCGCCGATGGCCACGCCCAGCGCGTAGCCGGTCACCAGCCAGCCGGCACCGGGGATCGACACACCCAGGTCGCTTGCCACATCCGGTAGCAGGCCCATGATGACGAACTCGGTGGTACCGATGGCGAAGGCGCTCAGCGCCAGGATCAACAGCGAAAGGGGCATTGCAAGGTCCTTGTCAGAGCTCTTGGCTCATCTGCTGGAGGAAGGCCTGGATGGTTTCCTCGTTGCGTTTGAAGAAGTGCCACTGGCCTATCTTCTGGCTGCTGATCAGCCCCGCGCGCTGCAAGGTGGCCAGGTGGGCCGAGACCGTGGACTGCGACAGGCCGCAGCGTTGGTCGATCTGCCCGGCGCACACACCGTGTTCGGTGCTGTGGTGCTGGTCAGGGAAGCAGGCTTGCGGGTCTTTCAACCAGTTCAGGATTTCTCGCCGTACTGGGTGGGCCAGGGCTTTTATTATTTCGTCGAGATCAAGAGGCATGGGTGGGCTCGTGGTGGGTATAGCGTTATATCGCGATGGGGCGAAATATAAATCGGTATTTCGCGATATACAAATATGATTTGGTTCTGGCGTGCGCATGAATCGCTATATCGGGTTATAACGATATTCAAGCGGGCAAGCGGTGCTAGACTGCGGCCTATGAACTACCTCGCACACCTTCACCTGGGCGGCCAGCAGCCCGAACAACTGCTCGGCAGCCTTTACGGCGACTTCGTCAAGGGGCCGTTGCAGGGGCGCTTTGCCCAGCCGCTGGAAGCCGCCATCCGCCTGCACCGCCAGATCGACGTGTACACCGACAGCCACCCGCGGGTACTGGCGGCGCTGGCGCGTTTTCCGCGCGAGCGGCGCCGTTATGCCGGGATCATCCTCGATGTGTTTTTCGACCACTGCCTGGCGTTGCACTGGCACGACTATGCCCGGCAGCCGCTGAGCCAGTTCACCGGGCGCGTGTACCAGGTGCTGGCGGCCGAGCCCGAGCTGCCCGGGCGCCTGGCGCAGATTGCGCCGTACATGGCGGCGGACGACTGGTTGGGGTCTTACCGCGAGTTCGCGGTGCTCGAACAGGTGTTCAACGGTATCGCCCGGCGCCTGTCACGCCCCGAGGGTATGGCAGGCGCGATGCAGGAGGTACAGGCGCTGTACGGCCCGCTGATGGAAGACTTTCGCCACTTCTACCCCGAACTGCAGGGTTTTGCGGCCGACGCTCAGGCCGCCTTGGCGCGGCGCTGAGGCTGGGCCACCGGCTGGGCGCCGAACAACGCCGTGTGGATCGCCAGCTGGGCATTGAACGCCAGTGCCGCACGTTCCTGGCCGGCGCTCTGGATGGGCGCCAGCAGGTGGATCTGCACCTCGCCACAGTCGTGGGCAAACAGGCGCAGCAGGTGCGAGAGCAGGTCGTCATCGCCCTCGAACGGCGCGATGGGGTCGGGTTTGCCGCCCCGCAGGTAGCGCACGGCCACCGGTTGCACGGGCGTGGCGGTGTCGATCGCGCTGGCCAGCAGGCGCCCGTGGAAGGTGCGCAGGCTGCGCCCGTCGGTGGTGGTGCCTTCGGGGAAGATCAGCACCGGGCAGGCCTGTTGCAGGTGCCGCGCGATCTGCTGGCGCAGCAGCTGGCTGTCGCCGCCGCCGCGGCGGATGAACAGGGTGCCGGCCTTGAGCGCGAGCCAGCCGGCTACCGGCCACTGGCGCACCTCTGCCTTGGACAGGAACGACATCGGCGCGAGCATGCCCAGCAGCGGGATGTCGGTCCACGACACGTGGTTGCTGACCCACAGCATCGGTTGCTGCGGGCGGTTGCCGATCACCGTGACCTTGAACGGCAAGGCCCGGGCAAGCCGGGCCATGAACAATTGCGACCAGCGCTGGCGGCGGTCGTCGGGAGTACTCAGGTGCAGGCGCTCGTACAGGCTGAACAGGCTGGCCATGCCCAGCCCGAACAGCACCACCAGCAGCACCCGGACGATTCGCGCATACACGCGCAGGCGTTGCATCACACCGCCGCCTTGAAGTGGCGGGCGTAGCGTGGGCACAGCTCGTCGCGCTTGAGCAGGATGAACACGTCGGCCACCTGGAAGTCTTCGTCCCAGCACGGCTCGCCGCAGATCTTGGCTCCCAGGCGCATGTAGGCCTTGAGCAGCGGCGGCATCTCGGCGATGACGTTGCCGGGCAGTGCCAGGCTGGGCAGCGGGTTCTTCGGTTCGGCGCGCAGGTGCTCGGTGCACAGGTAGCGCTCGCGCAGGCGTTGCATGATCGCGTGGGCCTGCACGCCGCCGTCCTGCATGGGGATGCTGGCGCAACCCATCAGGTAGCTGTAGCGGCCCTCGTTGAGTACCTCGGCAAGCTCGCCCCACAGCACCGCGATGGTGCCGCCGTTGCGGTAGGCCGGGTCGACGCAGGTGCGCCCCAGTTCAAGGATGGGGCCCTGCAGATGGCCCAGGCCATGCAGGCTGAACTCCTCTTCGCTGTAGAAGCGCCCCAGGCTGCTGGCGGCCTGGTGGTCGAGCAGGCGGGTGGTGGCCACCAGGTGCCCGCTGTTGAGGTCGCGTACGCCGATGTGCTGGCAGTGGATGTCGTAGTCGTCCATGTCCAGCCCGTGTTCGGCGCCTTTGAGCCTGGCCTTGAATTCGCTGCTGAACACGCGAAAGCGCAATGCCTGGGCTTCGTGCAGCGCGGCGGGGCCGACCAGGCGCTCGGCCTGCAGACGGCGTTCGTTACGGGTGTCGCCAGGGCATGCAGTCAGGGTCATTGCGAGTCTCCATAAGCCAGCCATGGGGTTGCGGCCGGTCGACTATGTTGTGCAAGCTCAGCCTAGGTAGACGCGGTGTCACCCCCATGAAGCTTTGGTGATGCTTGTATGACAGCCCTCAAGGAGCACGCCGATGGCCTGGCTGCAGCGACTCAACGACCCCATTCCGCCCTTGGCAACCGGTAACCTGGGCGACACCTACGCCAGCCTGCTGGAGCAGCTGGGCACGGTCAGCCCGTTCGAGCTGGCAGTGCTGGGCGGGCAAGCCATGCCGACCCCAGGGCTGGCGTTTCTGGTGGGCTACCAGGCCGCCTTGCGCGTGCTGTGGCCCAGCGCCCCGGCGGGCCTCGGCGCCCTGTGTGCGAGTGAGCGGCGCAGCGTGCGCGCCGCCGACATGAGCATGCGCCTGGCGCTCGACACGCTGCGCCTGAGCGGCAGCAAGGACTTCGTCACCGCCGGGCCGGACGCCGACTGGCTGCTGGTGGCGGCGCGCTGCGAAGCACCGGGCCAGGCGCCTCGGCTGAGCCTGGCGGTGGTGTACCCGGGGGAGCCCGGTGTGCGCGTGGAGCCCTTGCCGAGCCTGCCGTTGATGCCTGAGGTCGGGCATGCCCGCCTGCACCTTGAACAGGCCCTGTGCGAACGCCTGGCCGGTGACGGCTGGGACGCCTACGTCAAGCCGTTCCGCTCGCTGGAAGACCTGTACGTGCTCAGCGCCCTGAGCGCCTGGCTGTACGGGGTAGGCCGCGCCAATGCCTGGCCGCAGGGGCTTTTGCTGCGCCTGATCGGGCTGCTGGCCGGGTGTGCCGAAGGCAGCCGGCAATGCGCCGATTCGGCGGCGTTCCACCTGTTGCTGGGCGGCCTGTTCGCGCAGTTCTCGCAACTGAGCGGCGAGCTCGACCAGGCGCTGACGAGCACGCCGGGGCCCTGGGCCGAGCTGTGGCAGCGCGACCAGGGCATCCTGCAGATCGCCAGCGCGGCGCGGGTCAGGCGCCTGGCCAAGGCATGGGCCGGCAGCGGGCTGGCCTGAGGTTGCCGGGCTGCCCGCATGGCCACAGGCTGTCGCTTGCTGCCGTGCGGGCAGGCGGGTAATGTTGGTGGCTTTACGCTTTCAGGAACCTGCATGTTCAGCCTGCCCCGAATCGCTCTCGCCCTGCTGGCCCTGGCGAGCCTGCCTGCCCAGGCCAACTGGCACCTGGACGGCGAATCGTCGCGCCTGTCGTTCATCACCAGCAAGAACGGCAACGTGTCCGAGGTGCATCGCTTTCTGGTGCTGCATGGCAAGGTCGATCGCAAGGGTGCGGCCGAGCTGCAGATCGAGATGGACTCGGTCAGCAGCGGCATCCCGCTGCGTGACGAGCGCATGCGCAACGACCTGTTCGAGGTGGCCAAATACCCCGACGCGACCATCCAGGCGCAGATCGACCTGCGTCCGATCAACGACCTGGCCAACGGTGCCCAGGTCGAACTGCGCCTGCCGGTGACCGTCAACCTGCACGGCAAGACCCACAGCTACAACGCGCAGCTGCTCGCCACCCGGCTCGACGAGCGGCGCTTCCAGGTGGTGACCCTGGAGCCGCTGGTACTGAGCGCCGATCACTTCGACCTGCTGCCCGGCCTCAAGACGTTGCAGAAGCTCGCCGGGCTGCAGTCGATCAACCTGTCGGTGCCGGTGGGTGCGGTACTGATCTTCACGGCGCGCTGAAATGGCCGGGCCGGTGTTTCCATGGCGTGCCGGCAACCAGTTCGAACTGCTGATCGACGGCCCGCAGTTCTTCCCGCGCATGCTGCAGACGATCATGGGTGCCGAGCACCAGGTCGACCTGGAGCTGTACCTGGTCGAGGCCGGGGCGTGTGCCGAGGCCATGGTGCAGGCGCTGGTGCAGGCCGCCGAGCGCGGCGTGCGGGTACGCTGCCTGTTCGATGACTACGGCTCGCTGGCTTTTACCTTGAGCCTGCGTCAGCGCCTGCTGGGCGCCGGCGTTGAGTTGCGCTGGTACAACCGCCTGCGTTGGCGCCGGGGGCTGCGCAACCTGTACCGCGACCACCGCAAGCTGCTGCTGGTGGACCAGGCCTGGGCGGTGGTCGGCGGCACCGGGGTCACCGACCAGTTCTGGACACCGGGCGAGCCGGTCAGCGAATGGCACGAGGTGATGGTGCAGATGCAGGGGCCGCTGGTGGCCGACTGGCAGATGCTGTTCGATCGCCAGTGGCGTTCCAACCTGCGCCGCACCGCGTGGCGCCCACCCACCCATTTCGGCCTGGCGCACCTGCCGCGGGTGCCGGTTGCAGGCCCGGGCCTGGGCCGGGTGGCCTATGCCGACGCCCGCCAGCACCGCGACATCCTGCAGTCGCTGGTGCGCGCGCTGATCAGCGGCAAGCGTCGTATCTGGCTGGCCACGCCTTATTTTCTGCCCACCTGGAAGGTGCGCCGGGCTTTGCGCCGCGCGGCCGCGCTGGGCATCGATGTGCGCCTGCTGCTGACCGGCCCGCGTACCGACCATCCTTCGGTACGCTATGCCGGTCATCGCTATTACCCGCGCCTGCTGCGGGCAGGGGTGAAGATATTCGAATACCAGCCATGCTTCCTGCACCTGAAGATGGTGCTGGTGGACGACTGGGTGAGCATTGGCTCATGCAATTTCGACCACTGGAACCTGCGTTTCAACCTTGAGGCCAACGTCGAGGCCATCGACCCGCAACTGACCGCCGACGTGGTGGCGAGCTTCGAGCGCGACTTTGCCCTGAGCCGCCAGGTCGACCTGGACGACTGGCAGGCGCGGCCGCTGTGGCGGCGTGTGAAACAGCGTATCTGGGGCTGGCTGGACCGGGTGGTGGTCAACCTGCTGGACCGGCGCGACTGAGGTTTTTCGATTTTCCCCCGCATCAGAAGGAGTTGACGAAATGGCAGCGAAAAAGATTCTCATGCTGGTCGGCGATTACGTCGAAGACTATGAAGTGATGGTGCCGTTCCAGGCGCTGCAGATGGTTGGCCACACGGTGCATGCGGTGTGCCCTGGCAAGTCGGCCGGGCAGTCGGTACGTACCGCCATCCATGACTTCGAGGGCGACCAGACCTACAGCGAGAAGCCGGGGCACAACTTTGGCCTGAACTTCGATTTCGCCCAGGTGCGTGCCGAAGACTACGACGCGCTGGTGATCCCGGGCGGGCGTGCGCCGGAGTACCTGCGCCTGAATGAAGAGGTGCTGCAACTGGTGCGCGCCATCGACCAGGCGGGCAAGCCGATTGCGGCGGTGTGCCATGGGGCGCAACTGCTGGCGGCGGCCGGGGTGCTGGAGGGGCGCGAGTGCAGTGCGTACCCGGCGTGTGCGCCGGAGGTGCGCCTGGCGGGTGGGCGTTACGTCGAGATCGAGGTGACGGCGGCGCATGTGCAGGGCAACCTGGCCAGTGCGCCGGCCTGGCCTGCGCACCCGGCGTGGCTGGCGGGGTTCCTGGGGTTGCTGGGGACGCGCATTACCCTCTGAAAGCCTTCGCTGGCGTGCCGGCGAAGAGGCCGGTACAGGCAACAAAAAAGCGGCAAGGGATCACTCCCTTGCCGCTTTCAGCTTTCAGCTTTCAGCTTTCAGCTTGTAGCGCTGGCGCTTACTTCACTTCCACTGCCAGGCTTTGCGCGATCTTGCTCTGCCACAGTGCAGGCCCGGTGATGTGCACCGACTCGCCATTGCTGTCGACCGCAACGGTCACCGGCATGTCTTTCACGTCGAACTCGTAGATCGCTTCCATTCCCAGTTCGGCAAATGCCAGCACCTTGGATTTCTTGATCGCCTGAGCCACCAGGTAGGCAGCGCCACCCACGGCCATCAGGTACACGGCTTTGTTGTCCTTGATTGCGTCGATGGCGGTCGGGCCGCGCTCTGACTTGCCGATCATGCCCAGCAGGCCGGTCTGCTCCAGGATCTGACGGGTGAACTTGTCCATCCGCGTTGCGGTGGTCGGGCCTGCCGGGCCAACCACTTCTTCGCGCACCGGATCAACCGGGCCGACGTAGTAGATGAAGCGGCCCTTGAGGTCCACCGGCAGCTCTTCGCCACGGTTGAGCATCTCGACCATGCGCTTGTGCGCGGCGTCGCGGCCGGTCAGCATCTTGCCGTTGAGCAGGATGGTCTCGCCCGGCTTCCAGCTCTGCACGTCTTCCGGGGTCAGGGTGTCGAGGTTGACGCGACGGGCCGACGGGCCGGCTTCCCAGACGATTTCCGGGTAGGCGTCCAGCGACGGTGCTTCCAGCTCTGCAGGGCCGGAACCATCGAGCACGAAGTGCGCGTGACGGGTGGCTGCGCAGTTGGGGATCATGCACACCGGCAACGAGGCCGCGTGGGTCGGGTAGTCCATGATCTTGACGTCGAGCACGGTGGTCAGGCCGCCCAGGCCCTGGGCGCCGATGCCCAGCTGGTTGACCTTCTCGAACAGTTCCAGGCGGATCTCTTCGATGCGGTTCTGCGGGCCCCGGGCCTTGAGCTCGTGGATGTCGATGGACTCCATCAACACTTCCTTGGCCATCACCGCGGCCTTCTCGGCAGTACCGCCGATACCGATGCCGAGCATGCCCGGCGGGCACCAGCCGGCGCCCATGGTCGGAACGGTCTTGAGCACCCAGTCGACGATCGAGTCGGACGGGTTGAGCATGGCCATCTTCGACTTGTTTTCCGAACCGCCGCCCTTGGCCGCGACATCCACCTCGACCTTGTCGCCAGGGACGATCGAGTAGTGGATCACGGCCGGGGTGTTGTCCTTGGTGTTCTTGCGGGCACCTGCCGGGTCGGCCAGGATCGAGGCGCGCAGCACGTTCTCGGGCAGGTTGTAGGCGCGACGCACGCCTTCGTTGATCATGTCGTCCAGGCTCATGGTCGCGCCATCCCAGCGCACGTCCATGCCGACGCGCACGAACACGGTGACGATACCGGTGTCCTGGCAGATCGGCCGGTGGCCGGTGGCGCACATGCGCGAGTTGATCAGGATCTGCGCGATGGAGTCGCGCGCAGCCGGCGACTCTTCACGCAGGTAGGCCTCGTGCATGGCCTGGATGAAATCGACGGGGTGGTAGTACGAAATGAACTGCAGGGCGTCGGCAACGCTCTGAATCAGGTCGTCTTGCTTGATCACGGTCATGCAGCGCGCTCCTCTTAAAGACGGGAACATTCATTAAGGTATCGCGACGTTCACGGGCCGAGGCGTCGCAATGACCTTTCAAGGCGCGCCGACACGCAGTGGCCGACGCAAAAAGGCGCGGCAGTATAGCGCGCATCGCCTGCCGGTACACGCGCCAGTGCGGCCAACCATGGTCGCCTGCTGCCAGGCACTGTTTTTGCGTGGCAATTATTTCGAACACGTCCTACAGTACCGACTGCCCCCCGTCACAACCGCTGCCGCTCGGCTGCCTGGTGAGTCACCCGTGACCGAAACCGCTCTGCAAAAGCTTCTTCTCAAGCGTTTCCTGCTGGCTGCCGGCAGTTACCTGCTGGTGCTGCTGCTGGCCTGGGTCGCCGTGCTGGGCGGGCATGTGCAGGCGCCGGTGCCGGTCATCGGCGCGAGCAGTGTGCTGCTGTTGCTCAACCTGGCGTGGCTGGGCTGGGTGTTTGCCAGTGGCGTCAACCTGCGCTGGCGCGACCCCAGCCTCACGGAGTTCCAGGTGCTGCTGGCAGCGGCCTGGCAAACCTGGCTGCTGGCCAACCTGGACCAGGCCCGTGGCACCTTCCTGGTGCTGTACCCGTTGATCCTGATGTTCGGCCTGTTCCACCTCAACGGCCGTTCGTTCACCCGCTGCGCGCTGGTGGTGCTGTGCAGCTTTCTCGGCCTGAACCTGTGGGAGTGGGGCAACGGGCGCCTGTCGGACCCGGCGCTGGCGGCGTTGCAGGTATGCACGCTGTTCGTGGTGCTGTGCTGGTTGTGCCTGTATGCCCGCTACGTGCAGGCCTCGCGCCAGCGCATGCGCCAGCGCCGCATCGCCCTGCAGGCGCACCAGGACACCCTGCGCGGCATGATGGGGCAACTGGAGGAACTGGTGGCCACCGACGAGTTGACCGGCCTGTTCAACCGCCGGCATTTTCTGCGCCTGGCCAGCGATGCCCTGGCCAGCATGCCCATGGGGAGCCGGCATGGTCTGGCGCTGATCGACCTGGACCATTTCAAGCGCATCAACGACGCCCACGGGCATGCGGTCGGCGACCGGGTACTGCAGGCCTTTGCCCAGGTTGCCAGCGAGCACCTGTGCGACGCCGCGGTGCTGGCCCGCTATGGCGGCGAGGAGTTCGTGCTGTTGTTGCCCGATTGCACGGCCCAGGCCCTGGAACATTGCTGCGAGCGTCTGCGTCAGGCCTTTGGTGCGTTGCCCTCGGCGGCGATGCAGGGGCAGGTGGGGCCCTTGAGCCTGTCGGTCGGCATGACCCTGCTGACAGCCGAGGATGACCTGGACAATGCATTGCACCGTGCCGATCAGGCGCTGTACCGCGCCAAGCGCAGCGGCCGAAATCGCTGTGTGCCGGCCTGGGAGGTGGTGGATGCCTGAGTTGTGCGTAGGTGAGCGCAGTTGGCAGGTGGCCGAGGGCAGCAACCTGCTGGATGCGCTGAACGAGGCTGGCGTGGGCGTGCCCTACAGCTGCCGGGCGGGGAGCTGCCATGCTTGCCTGGTGCGTTGTCTGGCGGGTGTGCCGGGCGATGCCAGGCCCGATGCGCTGAGCGAAGGCAAGCGCCTGGAGGGCTGGCGGCTGGCCTGCCAGTGCCGGGTCGAGAGTGACCTGCAGGTGGCGGTGTTCGACCCGGTGCGCGATGGGGCGCCGGCGCGGGTCGTTGCGCTGGACTGGCTGGGCGCGCAGGTGCTGCGCCTGCGCCTGCAACCGGACAGGCCGTTGCGTTATCAGGCGGGGCAGCATCTGGTGCTGTGGAGCGCGCAGGGTGTTGCGCGACCGTATTCGCTGGCCAGCGTGCCGGGCGAGGATGAATGGCTCGAATTTCACCTGGATTGCCGGCATGCCGGGGCGTTCTGCAGCGCGGCGCGGGGGTTGCAGGTGGGCGACCTGGTGCGCCTGGGGGAGTTGCGCGGTGGCGCGCTGCATTACGATCCGGACTGGCAGGCCCGGCCGTTGTGGCTGCTGGCGGCGGGTTCCGGGCTGGCGCCACTGTGGGGGATTGTGCGCGAGGCGCTGCGTCAGGAGCATCAGGGGGCGATCAGGGTGGTGCATGTGGCGAGCGAGGCGGGTGGGCATTACCTGCAGCGGGAGCTGGATGACCTGGCGCGGCGGTATCCGCAGGTGGAGGTGCAGTTGCTGATACCGGAGGAGTTGGGGCCGATGCGTCTGGCATCGCGTCAGACGATTGCGCTGGCTTGTGGCTCTGCGTCGAGTGTGGAGCGGTTTGCGCGTGGGATGTTTCTGGCGGGGTTGCCGCGTAATCAGCTGTTTGCGGATGTATTCGTGGGGCATGCCTGAGCTCCTATTCCCATAAGGAGGTACTGCAGGCTCCTGCGGCGTTTGCGCTGGCCTTGGCTCTGGCTCTGGCTCTTGATCTTGATCTTGATCTGCTTTTGATTTTGATCTTCCGTCCCCCAGAAGGCCGAGTGGAGGTGTCGTGCAGGGGGCGGGGCGAAGCCCCTTCGGCGTTAGCCGAAGCGAGCGACTGTTAGAGTTGCTTGCAACTCGGGTCGCGTGCCCCCGGAGCGGCGCCGGAGGGAGGGGACCCGTAGCGAAGCGTAGGGCCTGATGATGGACGGAGCGGTTTTGCTTACTTTTTCCAAGAAAAAAGTAAGCCGCTGTAAGAGCGGAAGGGGCCCTCGGCGTCTGTATTCATGTTGGATATGCTCGCTGTCATTGGAACCACTGATCCAGAGTTGAGAGATTATCCAGCCTGGATGGCGACTCCACTCGGCCTTCTGAAGGGCCGGCAGATCAAAGCCAGCTCAAGATCACCGGCACCGGCGTATCGCACCCATAAAAAAGCCCCGCCATCAAGGCGGGGCTCTAGTGACAACCGGTCAGCTTCAGACCAACGGATCACCGACATGCAGAATCTTCATGCCATTGGTGCCACCGATGGTGTGGTAGCTGTCACCCTTGGTCAGGATGACCCAGTCACCTTGCTCGACCACGCCACGCTTGAGCAGCTCGTCCACCGCCGCCTGGCTGACTTGCTCCGGCGCCAGCGCCGCAGGGTCGAACGGTACGGTGTACACGCCACGGAACATCGCAACCCGCGCCTGGGTCTCGCGGTGCGGCGAGAAGGCGAAGATCGGGATCGACGAACGAATACGCGACATGATCAGCGGGGTGTAGCCACTCTCGGTCAAGGCAATGATCGCCTTCACACCCGGGAAGTGGTTGGCGGTGTACATGGCCGCCAGCGCGATGCTCTCGTCGCAACGGCTGAACTGCGTGCCCATGCGGTGGCTGGAGGTCTTGCTGGTAGGGTGCTTCTCGGCGCCCAGGCAGATCCGCGCCATGGCCTGTACCGCCTCGAGCGGGTAGGCACCGGCAGCACTCTCGGCCGACAGCATTACCGCGTCGGTGTAGTCGAGCACGGCGTTGGCCACGTCGGACACTTCGGCACGGGTCGGCATCGGGTTCTGGATCATCGACTCCATCATCTGGGTCGCGGTGATCACCGCCTTGTTGTGGCGGCGTGCATGCAGAATGATCTTCTTCTGGATGCCCACCAGCTCGGCGTCGCCGATTTCCACACCCAGGTCACCACGGGCCACCATCACTGCATCACTGGCGCGAATCAGGCCGTCGAGGGTCTCGTCGTCGGCCACGGCTTCGGCACGTTCGATCTTGGCCACCAGCCAGGCCGTACCACCAGACTCGTCACGCAGGCGACGGGCGTATTCCATGTCGCTGGCATCACGCGGGAACGACACGGCCAGGTAGTCCAGGTCCATCTCGGCCGCCAGCTTGATATCGGCCTTGTCTTTCTCGGTCAGGGCCGGGGCGGTCAGGCCGCCGCCGCGACGGTTGATGCCCTTGTGGTCCGACAGCGGGCCGCCGATCAGCACCACGCAGTGCAGGGCGTCAGCGCTGGCGGTTTCGACGCGCATGACCACGCGGCCGTCGTCGAGCAGCAGTTCGTCACCCACGCCGCAGTCCTTGACCAGGTCCGGGTAGTCGATGCCGACGATATCCTGGGTGCCTTCGGTGAGCGGGTGAGCCGTGGAGAAGGTGAAGCGGTCGCCGACCTTGAGTTCGATTCGCTTGTTGGCAAACTTGGCAATGCGGATCTTCGGCCCTTGCAGGTCGCCCAGCAGCGCGACGTGGCGGCCATGCTTGGCGGCGATGTCACGGATCATGCGGGCGCGAGCCTTGTGCTCGTCCGGGGTGCCGTGCGAGAAGTTCAAGCGAGCGACGTCCAGACCCGCAAGGATCAGTTGCTCGATAACTTCCGGCGAGTTGCTGGCGGGGCCAAGGGTGGCGACAATTTTGGTGCGGCGGATGGTCATGCACAGACTCCTGTAGTGAAGCGCAGCGAAAGGCTACTCCGGAAAATCGCTGTAGTCATTGTTCCTTTGCACTACCTTGGTGGGAGGAGGAGGGGCGGTTGAACGAGTGGCAAGCGGCAAGCGCAATGCAGTCCGCTTGCCGCTGTTCCTCCTATAGCTTTCAAGGAAAGCGCCGATACACTGCTCAGTAGAGGAGACCCCCCATGCGAGCCTTGATCGTTTTAGCCCTGGCGACCAGTGTCGTCGGTTGCACCCGCTGGTCGATGGACCATCACCTGAACAATGCCTACCGCGCCTATGATCGCGGCAACTGCGAGCAGGTCATGCTCGAGCTGTCGCAGGTCGACCGCACCAGCCGTGCGCGCCCGTTCATCCACCCCGAGGCGTCGATGCTGCGCGGTCAGTGCCTGGAGCGCCAGAAGCTCTATGTGGATGCGGCGCAGACCTACCAGTACATCATCACCCAGTACCCGCGCAACGAGTACGCCTACCGTGCCCGCGCCCGCCTGCAGACCCTCGAGCAGCTTGGCCACTATCGCCCCAATGGCGAGCCGGCCATCGCCCGTCCGGCCAGCAGCACCCCCTGGCGTTGATGGCCGCGCAACGACGTCGATACTGACGTTAATACTAAAGTGCGCGGGTCCGAATGTGACGGGGCAGTCAGGTTGCGCTAGGCTTGTGAGGTACATGCGGTACACCAGAACGATCCAGCGCGACCCTGCTCAAGGGTCTTCGACAGCGACTCCTATCATGTTTACCGAACGTCGAATCGAGCGTCACCTGCTCCCGTATTACCTCAAGGTCTTCAACCGGTTTACCGGGTTGCCCATCGGTTATCTGGGCAATGTGTCCGAAGACGGCCTGATGCTGATCAGCGACCTGCCACTGCTGGTGGGCCCCGATTTCGAACTGCAGCTCAAGGTGCCCGGGCGCGCCGGTGCGCTGCACGTGATCAACCTCACCGCCAGCTGCCTGTGGTGCCACGAAGACGAGAACCCGGGGCACTACGATTCCGGCTTCATGCTGCTGCAGGCCCCTCGCGAATACGACGAACTGGTGTCGTCGCTGCGCAACTATTTCAGCTTCCACCCGTTGAGTGCGTCGGCCTGAGGTAGACTCCCGGCAGATTTTCTGTTCAGGACGACGCCGTGAGCTCCAGCATTTTCTGGCACGACTATGAAACCACCGGTATCAACCCGCGCAGCGACCGGCCCCTGCAGGTGGCAGGGGTGCGCACCGATCTGGACCTCAACGAGATCGAGCCGCCGGTCAACCTCTTCTGCCAACCCGCCGACGATATTCTGCCGCACCCTGCGGCGTGCCTGATAACCGGCATTACCCCGGCGCAGCTGGCCACCCAGGGCCTGTGCGAAGCCGAGTTCATGACCCGGGTGCACGCCGAGCTGGCGCGCCCGGGTACTTGCGGGGCCGGCTACAACTCGCTGCGTTTCGACGACGAAGTGACGCGTTACAGCCTGTATCGCAACTTTTTCGACCCCTATGCCCGCGAGTGGCAGGGCGGCAACAGCCGCTGGGACCTTATCGATGTGGTGCGCACTGCCTACGCCCTGCGCCCCGATGGCATCCAGTGGCCGCAGCGCGACGGCCAGGTGAGCCTGAAGCTGGAGTTGCTGACGGCGGCCAATGGCATCGATCACGGGCAGGCGCACGAGGCGCTTGCGGATGTGCGTGCCACGTTGGCAATGGCGCGCTTGATCCGCGAGAAGCAACCCAGGCTGTATGCATGGTTGTTCCAGTTGCGCAGCAAGCAGAAAGTCCTCGATCAAGTGCGTTTGTTGCAACCGCTTGTGCATATTTCCGGACGCTTTTCTGCGGCACGTAATTATCTTGGCGTGGTGCTGCCCCTGGCCTGGCATCCACGCAATCGCAATGCGCTGATTGTGTGCGACTTGCATCAGGATATCGCACCATTGCTGACGGAAGATGCCGAAGTGTTGCGTCAGCGTCTGTACACCCGACGCGAGGAAATGTCCGAGGGACAATTGCCGGTACCGTTGAAATTAATTCAGATCAATCGCTGCCCGGTGGTCGCGCCCTTGAGTGTATTGCGCGGTGAAGATCAGCAACGCCTTGGCCTGGATATGACGTTGTATCAACAGCGCGCCGAGCAGTTGAGTGCCGCCCAGGCCGTGTGGCAGAACAAGTTGAGCGCTATTTATGACAGTCAGGAATTCGCCCCGAGCGAAGACCCCGAGCAACAGCTGTATGACGGATTTATCGGTGATCGCGACCGACGCCTGTGTGAACAAGTAAGAACCGTGGAGCCCGAGCAATTAGCCACGGGTCAGTGGATGTTCGACGATGCACGATTGCCGGAGTTGCTGTTTCGCTACCGTGCGCGCAATTTTCCGCAGACCTTGGATGCACAGGAGCGCCAGCGTTGGCTCGGGTTCTGCCAGCAGCGCCTGAGCGACCCGGCAATGGGCGCTCCGAATACCCTTGAAGGCTTCGAGCAGGCATTGCAGAGCGCCTGGCTGGATGCCGATGCCACGCAGCGCGAGTTGCTGGCGCAATGGCGAGCCCATGCCATGAACTTGCGCGAACGGTTTGCCCTGCAGTAATTGCAGGCAATAAAAAACGCCAGCATGCTGGCGTTTTGGGCTGACCTGTAACCGGGTTACAGTGTCCAGCGATTAACCGAGCAGGGTCGCCCAGCCTTCTACTACGTCACCACCCCACTTGGCTTTCCACTCTTTGAGTGTCTTGTGGTTGCCACCTTTGGTTTCGATGACTTCGCCATTGTGCGGGTTCTTGTATTGCTTGACCTTGCGTGCACGCTTGGTGCCGGTGGTTTTAACCGGGCCGCGAGGGGCCTTGTTCAGTTTGGCCTCAGGGTCCAGCAGAGCAATAATGTCGCGCAGCGACTTGGAGTACTCGCCCATCAGCTCGCGCAGTTTGGCTTCAAACTCCAGCTCGGTTTTCAGCTTGTTGTCTTCGGACAGGTTCTTCAGGCGGGCTTGCAGTTCTTTGATGGCTTCTTCGGTAGCGCGGTATTCGTTGATCAGGGACATGAGGTATTCCTTGGAGGGAAGGGACGCAGGACAGCGGTGCAGCAATAATAGTCAGACACTTAATACAAGTAAACATTAAACCGCCGTCATTGCGGAATACCTTCATAATTGAAAGGGTATTGTGACGAGATACTCCCAATTATCCGCTTCAATTGTTAAATAACTTTAATGTGCCCTTGACGAGGTGCAAGCCCAGGCTGGCTGCGGTGTGAGGTTGTGATACACGGTATGCAATCACTACTGCAGTTTTTCCGGGCAGTCGTTAGAATACGCGCCTTTGCGAACTCTGGAGCCCCTCTCATGCGCACCTATCGGCTGGTGATCGCTTGCCCCGACCGTGTCGGCATCGTCGCCAAAGTCAGTAATTTTCTGGCGTCCCATAACGGCTGGATCACCGAAGCGAGCCATCATTCCGATGACCTGAGCGGCTGGTTCTTCATGCGTCACGAAATCCGTGCCGATACCCTGCCTTTCGGCATCGAGGCGCTGCGCGAAGCGTTCGCGCCGATTGCCGAAGAGTTTTCGATGGTGTGGCGCATTACCGACACCGACCAGAAGAAACGCGTGGTGCTGATGGCCAGCCGCGAGTCCCATTGCCTGGCCGACCTGCTGCACCGCTGGCACAGCAACGAGCTGGACTGCGATATCCCGTGCGTGATCTCCAACCACAACGACCTGCGTAGCATGGTCGAGTGGCACGGCATTCCGTTCTACCACGTACCGGTCGACCCGCAGAACAAGCAGCCGGCATTTGCCGAGGTGTCGCGCCTGGTCAAGGAGCATGCCGCCGACGTGGTGGTGCTGGCGCGCTACATGCAGATCCTGCCGCCACAGCTGTGCCAGGAATACGCCCAGCAGGTGATCAACATTCACCACAGCTTCCTGCCGTCGTTCGTGGGGGCCAAGCCGTATCACCAGGCGTCGATGCGAGGCGTGAAGCTGATCGGCGCCACCTGCCACTACGTGACCGAAGAGCTGGATGCCGGCCCGATCATCGAGCAGGACGTGGTGCGTGTGAGCCACAGCGACAGCATCGAGGACATGGTGCGTTTCGGTCGCGACGTCGAGAAGATGGTGCTGGCCCGCGGCCTGCGCTATCACCTGGAAGACCGCGTGCTGGTGCACGGCAACAAGACGGTGGTGTTCTAGGACCGCACCGGCCCTTCGCCAGCCTTGCTGGCGAAGGGCACAACGCGTGTCTACCGCCGTGCCAGGCGCAACCGCTCCAGCAGCGGCTTGCCCAGCAGGCAGACGAACACCGGGCCGCCCACCACCAGATAGAAGTAGTACGTCACCACCCGCCATATCAGAATCGCCGCTGCCGCGGTCGACTTGCCCACCATGGGCGTCAGCAGCGTCGCCGAGGTCAACTCCGCCGCGCCAGCCCCGCCGGGCAACAGGCTGAACTGGCCGGCACTCAGGGCGAGCATCTGCACCAGAAAGCTCGACACCCACTGCAGGTCTGTCCCCAGCCCGCGCAACACCAGGTACAGCACGCTGTAGCGCAGCGCCCAGTGCAGGCAGGTGAGCCCGAACACCAGCGCCAGTACCCGCTTGGGCAGGCGCCAGGTGGCGGCAAACGCGCGAAAGAAGTGCAGCACCTTGCGCGCCCAGCGTCGGCACGTGGCGTCACGCACCTTCAACCGCCGCAGCAGCCGGCCCATCGCACGCATCAACCCGCGGCGCCAGCGCAGTATCGCCAGCCCCGCCAGCAGGGCGGCGAACATCATCAGCGCACTGGCCAGCAGCATGCCCTGCATGCTTGCGCTGAAGCGGTGGAACAGCATGTAGATGACAATCCCGAACATCGCGCACAGGAAGAACACCAGGTCATTGAGCTGGTCCATGGCGAACACCGCGCTGCTCTGGGCCGGTCGCACCCGGTGCCTGGCCAGCAGGGCCACCAGCGCCAGTGGCCCGCCGCTGCCGCCGGGGGTGGAGCAGATGGCGAACTCGGTGGCCATGATCACCCCCAGGCTGCGCACCCGCCCCAGCGCCGCCCCCTGGGTGCCGAGCAGCAGACGCAGGCGCAGGGCGTTGATGCACCAGCACAGCACGATCATGCCGAACAACCCCATCAGCAGCGCCAGCGGGAACCGCTGCAGGCGCGGCAGCAGGTCGCTGCCGCCCAGCAGCGTCGGTACCAGCAGCGCCAGCAGCAGGGCCAGCGTGAGCCAGCCCAGGCGAGTCATGCGCCGGGCCTGCTGGCCAGCCAAGCCATCTTGGTCATGGGGGTACGGCCCTGCTGCAGCAGTTGCTGCAGGGTGTCGAGCCAGTAGCGGCGCGAATAGGCATGGCGCATGTCCACCGGGTGCAGCCCGAGGCGGATCGTGGCCGCCTGCTGCAGGCGTGCCCGGCGCGCCTCGCTGAGTACTTTCGACAGCCCGCGGCGCCAGGCACTGCGGGCGCTCCACACCAGCCCCGGGGCGTCGATGCGGCTGAAGTCGGGCAGGCGGAACAGGTGCTGCGGGTCGCTGGTGTAGTGCAGCGGGGTTTCGCGCAGGGCCTGGCGAGTGCCTTCGCTCATCAGCCAGGCCGGGGCAACGAAGCCGGTCAGCGGCCAATCGCAGGCCTGGAACAGCTCGATCCCGGCATTCAGGCGATGCAGCGCCTGGGCCTGGCCCAGGGCGTAGAACTCACCCTCCCAGGTATAGATGCGGCGCATGAAGTACTCGCGCGGCGAACGTGGCGGCGGACCGTCGTCGGCATGGTAGTAGCCATGCAGGGCCAGTTCGTCGCCCCGGCTCAGTCGCCGCTCCAGCACCTGGCGAAAGGCCGGGGCCTGCTGCACAGGGTTGCGCCGGTGGAAGTCGGGTACCACCAGCAGGGTCATGGGGATGTCGCCCAGGGCGTCGACGGCTTCGACGAAGGGCTGGTAGTCGGGCCAGGTTTCCGGGGCCACGTCGTGCAGCACCAGCAGTACGCTGGGGTGCTGGTTGTGCAGGTCAGGCTGTTCAGGCATGGGCGCGCACCGGTTGCTCGTGATGGCCCAGCACGGCCCGATAGTGTTCGAGCAGGCCGCCGACCACTGTGTCCCAGGCGTAGTGCTGTTCGGCATGCCGGCGTGCCTGCTGCCCCAGTTGCGGTGCGCCGGCCTCGAACAGCTCGCGCACGGCGGCGGCCATCGCCTGGCCGTCGTTGGGCGTGCACAGCCGGCCGTAGCTCGGTTCGACGATTTCGGTAAAGGCCCCGGCCGCTACCGCCACCACCGGGATGCCGCTGGCCATGGCCTCGAGTATCACCAGCCCGAAGGTCTCCTGGTCGCCGGCGTGCAGCAGCGCATCGGCACTGGCCAGCAGGCGGGCGACCTGGGTGGCCGGGCAGAAGTGGTTGATGATGGTGACGTTGGCCGGCACGTTGCTGGGCATGTGCGAACCCACCAGCAGCAGGTGATAGTGCTTGCCCAGGCGTTTCATGCAGTCCAGCAGCACGGGCAGGTTTTTCTCCCGGGAGCCGCGCCCGGCGAACACCAGCAGGCGCGTGGTGTCGGCCAGCCCCAGATCGGCGCGCAGGCCGGGGTCGCGATGATCGGGGTGGAAGGTCTGCAGGTCCACCCCGAGGCGCTGTACATGCACATTGCCGATGCCCAGCCCGCGCAGCTTGTCGGCCATCACCTGGCTGGGCGCCAGCACCCGGTCGAAGTTGCCGTACAGCTTGCTGACATAGGCTTCGACATTGGGCGTGAACCAGTGGCCCATGCGGTTGCCGACCAGCAGCGGCAGGTCGGAATGATAGAACCCGATCACCGGCACATCGAGCTGGCGCCGTGCATCGAGCGCGGCCCAGGCGGTGAGGTAGGGGTCGCCCACTTCGATCAGGTCCGGTTGCAGGTCATGCAGTACGTTGCGCCAGGGCGCCAGACGCAGCGGGAAGCGGTAGCCGTTGCCGAAGGGCAGGGCGGGGGCAGGCACCTGATAGATGCCATTGGCATGGCTGGCGCTGGCGCCGGGGATCAGCAGGCTGTGGCGAACGCCGGGGTTCAGGCCCAGGCGGCGGTGTTTGGCATCAAGATAGGTACGCACACCGCCACTGGCGGGGGCGTAGAACATGGTGATGTCAGCGATGTGCACGATCAGCATCCCTCCGAGACCGTCTTCAGGTTGTCATCGCGCATGGATATGCGGTGGATGACGCGCCCTAGGGTGGACCTCAGTGAAGGATAGTTTGTTCGATCATGTTGCGCGCCCGGCGAGCAAGCCGCCGGGCGCGCGCGGTCAGATGCGGAAGGTACCGACCAGGTGCTTGAGGCGGCCGGCCTGCTGTTCCAGGTCGGAACAGGCACGCAGGGTGGCCTGCAGGTTCTCCACGCCTTCCTGGTTGAGCATGTTGATTTCGTTGATGTCCATGTTGATCGACTCGACCACCGAGGTCTGCTCTTCGGTGGCGGTGGCCACCGACTGGTTCATGCCGTCGATCTCGCCGATACGCAGGGTCACGCTGCCCAGGCGCTCGCCGGCCTGGTTGGCGATCGAGACGCTGTCCTGGCTGTGGCGCTGGCTCTGGCTCATGGTGTCGACCGACTCGCGGGCGCCGACCTGCAGCTCTTCGATCATGCTCTGCACCTGTTGTGCCGACTCCTGGGTACGGTGGGCCAGGTTGCGCACTTCATCGGCCACCACGGCAAACCCGCGCCCGGCTTCACCGGCACGGGCCGCCTCGATGGCCGCGTTGAGGGCCAGCAGGTTGGTCTGTTGCGAGATGCTGGTGATCACTTCGAGGATCTGACCGATGTTCACGGTCTTGCTGTTGAGCGTCTCGATGTGCGAGCTGGAGGTGGAGATAAGGTCCGACAGACGGTTCATCGCCTGGATGCTGCGGTCTACCACCTGCTGGCCCTCTTCGGCCAGGTGGCGTGCAGAGCTGGCCTGCTGCGAGGCTTGCGCGGCGTTATGGGCGATTTCCTGGGCAGCGGCGCCCAGCTCGTTGATGGCGGCGGCCACGCTGTTGGTGCGGTTGGCCTGCTCGTCGGAGTTGACCATCGAGGAGTTGGAGGCGCTGACCACGCGCAGTGCCACTTCGTTGACCTGCTGGGTGGCCGAGGACACTTCGCGGATCGAGCTGTGGATACGCTCGACGAAGTGGTTGAAGGCGCGGCCCAGGGTGCCGAATTCGTCGTTGCTGTGGATGCTCAGACGCTTGGTCAGGTCGCCTTCGCCCTGGGCGATGTCTTCCATGGCGCGGGTCATGATGTGCAGCGGTTGCAGCAGCACGCGGATGAGCATGCCGAGCAGGGCGATGATGATGGCCACCGCAATCACGGTGACGATCACCGCCGAGGTGCGGAACTTGCTCAGCATCGCGTAGGCTTTTTCTTTATCGATCGAGAGACCGATGTGCCAGTTGGCCGATGGCAGGCCTTTGACCGGTGCGAAACTGAGGATACGGGTCTGGCCGTTGTTCTCGACCTCGGTCAGTTCCTTGGTCAGGCGCGGGGTGTTGTTCGGGTACAGGTCCGACAGCGACTTCATCACCAGGTCCTTGTCCGGGTGCACCAGGATCTTGCCTTGGTCGTTCACCAGGAACGCGTAGCCCATGCCGCCGAAATTCAGGGAGTTGATGATCTTGACCAGGGCGTCCAGCTCCATGTCGCCACCGACCACGCCCAGTTCGCGCGACACTGTGGCGTTCATGCCGATCACCATCTTGCCGGTACTGATGTCCAGGTAGGGTTCGGTCAGGGTCGGGCCGTTGGCCGCCATGCTGTCCTTGTACCAGTCGCGGATGCGCGGATCGTAGCCGTCAGGCATCTGGATCACCGGGCGCACGGTGAAGCCGCCGTCGGTCTTGCCCATGTACACCGTGATGAAGCTCGACGCCAGCACCTTCTGGTCCAGCAGCGAATCGAGGTTGCCGGGAGCTGCCGCGATGTTCTGTGCCAGGTTCTCTACCAGCAGCAGGCGTCCTTCGAAGAGGTTCTTGATGTTGGTCGAGGCGGCATCGCCCATTTCGCCGACATAGTTTTCCAGATCTTCGTGAATCGCATTACGCTGCAGGTAATCGTTGTAGAGAGTAAAGAGGGTGAAGGCCACAAGGACGATCAGGGAAGCAGCCAGCAAGATCTTATGGCTGAAACGGAAGCTTTTATTCATGGCGTATTGGGTCCGCTAAGGTCTTTATATCCGGGTCATTCGCACAAAGGCATCTTGAAAGCAGTGCAGTTCCCATGTCCTTGTCGGGCTTTTCCTGACTTTCTGGGTGAAACATCAACACTTGGTATCGGCCGAGTACTACTAAAGCTTGAACAGAGGGTGAAAAAACATGCCTGACTCTTCGCAGTTCATTCTCGGTGCGGACCTGGCGGGGCAGCCGGTGTGCCAGGCCATGCGCCTGGCCAACCGTCACGGACTGGTTGCCGGGGCCACCGGCACCGGCAAGACCGTGACCTTGCAGCACCTGGCCGAGGCCTTCAGCGATGCCGGCGTGGCGGTGTTCGCTGCGGACGTCAAAGGCGACCTGTGCGGCCTGGGTGCGGTGGGCAGCCCGCAGGGCAAGGTGGCCGAGCGGATTGCCGGCATGCCCTGGCTCGAGCATCGGCCGCAGGCGTATCCGGTGACCCTGTGGGATGTGCACGGCAAGTCCGGGCACCCGTTGCGCACGACCTTGAGCGAAATGGGCCCGTTGCTGCTGGGCAACCTGCTCGAACTCAACGACAGCCAGCAGGCGGCGCTGTATGCGGCGTTCAAGGTGGCCGATCGCGAGGGCCTGTTGCTGCTGGACATCAAGGACCTCAAGGCGCTGCTCGGCCACCTCAAGGACAACCCGCAGGTGCTCGGCGAAGACAGTGCGCTGATGACCAGCGGTTCCAGCCAGGCCCTGTTGCGGCGCCTGGCGACCCTGGAGCAGCAAGGGGCCGAGGCTCTGTTCGGTGAGCCGGCGTTGCAGTTGCCAGACCTGCTGCAGCCTGCTGCCGACGGGCGCGGGCGCATCCACCTGCTCGATGCCAGCCGCCTGGTGCACGAGGCGCCGAAGGTGTATGCGACCTTCCTGCTGTGGTTGCTGGCGGAGCTGTTCGAGCAGTTGCCCGAGCGTGGCGATGCGGACAAGCCTCTGCTGGCGCTGTTTTTCGATGAGGCTCACCTGTTGTTCAGCGGCACGCCCAAGGCCTTGCAGGATCGTCTGGAACAGGTGGTGCGGTTGATTCGTTCCAAGGGGGTGGGGGTGTATTTCGTGACTCAGTCGCCGGGCGACCTGCCGGACGATGTGCTCGCCCAGCTCGGCCTGCGCATCCAGCATGGCTTGCGTGCGTTCACGGCCAAGGAGCAGAAGTCGCTGCGGGCGGTGGCCGATGGGTTTCGGCCGAACCCGGCGTTCGACACCCTGGCGGTGCTGACCGAGCTTGGCATTGGCGAGGCGTTGGTGGGCACCCTGCAGGACAAGGGCACGCCGGGCATGGTCGAGCGGGTACTGATCGCGCCGCCGCAATCGCGCATCGGGCCGTTGAGCGAGGCCGAGCGGGCGGCGCTGATTGCGGCGTCGCCGTTGCAGGGGCGCTATGACAAGCCGATCGATCGGGAGTCGGCGTACGAGATATTGATGGCGCGCAAGGGGCAGGTGCCATCGGCGCAGCAGGCGCCGGCCGAGGAAAGCCTGGCCGACAAGGCCGGGGAGTTCTTGCAGAGCGCGGCGGGGCAGGCGATCAAGTCGGCGGTGCGCCAGGCGGCCAATCAGTTCGGACGGCAACTGGTGCGGGGCTTGATGGGCTCACTGCTGGGGGGCAGCAAGCGCCGCTGACAAGGCGTCGAGGCACTGAAGTTGCCGGTTCGCCGGCAGGTTCTCAAGCGGGCCCGAAGGCATCGAGCCGGTGCCCTGCGCAGGCTCGGCAGGTTGTGCCAAGGGGCCGCAGCAGAGCTCGCAGCTTCGTGTATAGGCCGTGTCGGCTGTGAGCAGTTGGCCTGCGCACAGCAGCACGCCCTGACCGTCGGGCAGCAACGTGGCGCTGTGGGAGAAACGCGGTTCGTTCAGCTCGCTGCCCAGCACCCATGCATCCTGGCGCGGGTCGTACAGCTCGGTGCTGGGGCGGTAGGGCAGTCTGGTATGGCCGGCCAGCAGCAGCCGACCATCGGGCAGCAGCGTGGCGGTATGCCCCTGGTGTCCACGCTGCATGGGCGGGCCACTTCGCCAGGTATTGGTTAGCGGATCGTACAAAAACGATTCCAGTGCATTTTCACCAAACGGCATGCAGGTGCCACCCGCAACCATCACCTGGCCATTGTTCAGCAGCGTGGCCGTGTGTTGCATGCGGGGGGCAGGCAGTGGCGTGATCGGCTCGAACCGCCCGGTCTGCGGGTCGAAGAGTTCGCAATTGGCCAGTGCCTGGTCGGGGGCATAGCCGCCGATAATCAGCACCTTGCCGGAATCGAGCAACGTGGCGCTGTGGTTCATGCGTGCCTGACTGCGCTCACCGAGCTGATGCCACTCGTCGCTGGCGACGTCGTACAGCTCGACGATGTCGAGCACTTTCCCGGTATCGCCGTTGAGGTGGTTGCCGCCGATGACAAGCACCTTGTTCGTGCCGCCCCACAATGACGTAGCGGTGTGGCTGAAGCGGGCAACCTGGAGGCTGCGCAGCGTTGTCCAGCATGAGCGGATGGGGTCGAAGCGCTCGACGTGGTCGCTGGCTTCTCCGGTTTGCGAGCCGCCCACCAGCAGAAAGGACCCGTCGTCGAGAATGACCGTGAGTTGCGAGAATGCCGCCTTCTGCTTGGGGGGTTGTTGCTTCCATTCGCGCTTGTCAAGGCTGAAGCGTTCCACGCTGTCGGTGGCATGCCCGCCATTGGTGATGCCGCCGGCAACCAGCACATCGCCATTGGGCAAACGCATGGCGCTGTGCAGGGCCCGGGCGATGTGCATGGCGCCAGCGCAAGCGTGGATATGGCCGTCCTTCGACATGTGCATTCTCCTTGTCGGCGTGAAAAGGAGGGTGCGCTGCAGGTGGCCCATCGTCTACTGACATAAATGACAGTGCGTTTGCGCAGGGCCATGAAAAAAGGGCCAGCCAAATAAATGGCTGACCCTTCTGCGGTGCAGCGTTATTTCAACCGATGGCTTTGGACGCCAACCAGAACAACCCCGCCGACAAGGCGATGGTCGCCGGCAGGGTCAGCACCCAGGCCAGCAGAATGGTGCGCACGGTGCCGCCTTGCAGGCCGCTCTTGTTCGCCACCATGGTCCCGGCCACACCCGACGACAGCACGTGGGTGGTCGACACCGGCAGGCTGAAGATGTTGGCCGCGCCAATCGCGCAGGCTGCGGTGATCTGCGCCGACATGCCCTGGGCATAGGTCATGCCCTGCTTGCCGATCTTCTCGCCAATGGTCAGTACCACACGCTTCCAGCCCACCATGGTCCCCAGGCCCAGGGCCAGGGCCACCGCCAGGATCACCCAGAACGGCGCGTACTCGGTGGTCGCGGTCAGGTCACGACGCAGTTTGTCCAGGTCGGCCTTTTCACGTGCTTCCAGGCCTGGCAACTTGCTGACCTTTTTCGCCGTGTCATCCAGGCACAGCAGGTAACGCCGCACTTCCACGCGCTTCTCGGCAGTCAGCGAATGGTAGTCCGCCACGCCGTTGAGCGACTGCTGCAGCGCGGTGATGGTCGGCTCGGTCTGTTGCGGATTGCAGCTGAACTGCTCCGGCAGGTCACCGGCCTTGGCCTTGCCCAGTGCCAGGAATTCGCCCAGGGTTTCGCTGTTGCGCTGGTAGAACTGGCTCAGGTGCAGGGTCGCGTCACGGGTACGTTCGATCTGGTAGGTAGTGCTGTTCAGGTCCAGCACGAACTGCGCCGGTACGATGCCGATCAGCACCAGCATGATCAGGCCGATACCTTTCTGACCATCGTTGGAACCGTGTACGAAGCTGACGGCCATGGCCGAAATGACCAGTACCAGGCGGTTCCAGAACGGCGGGTGCTTCTTGTCGTCGAGCTTGCGGCGCTGTTCAGGCGTCTTGTGCATCTTCGACAGCGGACGCCACCACTTCAGGCCGATCAGCACCAGCGCGGCCACGGCAAAGCCGGCCATGGGCGAGAGCACCAGCGACATGCCGATGTCGATTGCCTTCTGCCAGTTGACCCCGTCACCCAGTGGAATGTCGTTGAGCAGCGCGTTGGCCAGGCCCACGCCCAGGATCGAGCCGATCAGGGTGTGCGAGCTGGACGCCGGGATGCCGAAGTACCAGGTACCCAGGTTCCACGCGATGGCCGCGGCCAGCAGCGAGAAGACCATGGCCAGGCCATGCCCGGTGTTCACATTGATCAGCAGCTCCACCGGCAGCAGGTGCACGATGGCATACGCCACCCCGACTCCGCCCAGCAGGACGCCAAGGAAATTGAACACGCCGGAAAAGAACACGGCCAGGTGCGGCGGCATGGCTTTGGTATAGATGACAGTCGCTACCGCATTGGCGGTGTCATGAAAGCCATTGATGAACTCGAAGGCGAGCACGAAGGTCAAGGCGAGCAACAGGCTCACCAGTACCCAGGCATCAAGTCCGCTGAATAAATCGATCATGAAGGAATTCTGACCCGGTCATAAGGGGGCGCGATTATGCCAGAAATCCTAGGTAATCGATGCACTAGGTGCTGACCGGTCGGGGCGCTTTTGCGGGGGGGCAGGGCACTGCAGGAGGGGAGGGTAATCAAGAAAGATCGGCAAAAATCAGAAAAAATAACGCGAACGGTCAAGAAAAAACCGATGTTTTCCACGGCTGAATAATTCAAACGACCGTATTAAATTTGTGAGATTACGTAACGGTTTCATCTTCGACGCCGCAAGGGTCGCCCAAGGCACCGTCTTCGTGCCGGTGCCGTGCCCAGGGGCGGGCGCTTTGTCCGAGGGTCAGGGCTCCTGTGGGCTGAGCTCCTTTTCGATCTTTTGCAGTTCCACGGCAAATGCCTGGTCCAGCAGGCTGGCACGTTTGCGCCAGGGTTTGCGTTCGGGGTCTGGTTGGGCGGCGTATGTGGTGACTTCTCCGCCATAAACGTCCTTGTAACGTTGTTCCTGGCGCTCGAGTTCAGCGCGCAGTTCATCTTTCGTCACAGTCTTTCCTGAAGTTGGAGTTGATGCCGATTTCAACACAAGCACGTTTAACCCGACGACAGCGGCGCAGGCCATTGTGTCGAGCGTCTATATAAGACGAGGGTGATTGCAGTTGAATGGCTGTTTTACACCTTCTGTCAGGGCCTGTCAGCCAGGCAGAAGCAAAAACGGCCTTGCTGGTGGGCAAGGCCGTGCCTGGGACTTCTACGGTGGGTACCTGACCAGTCTCTCCAAGAAGCCACATGTGGCAGGCGAAAGGTATAAGCAATTGTAGGCATCGGTCAATTGCGATTATCGGCCGATGGTTCGATAATCGCCCAAGTGAAGTTTGCCGAGGTGAGTCATGAGTGAAGAAACAGGGGGCAAGGGCCCAGGCCTGAACGACAACGTGCGCAGCTCTTTCGCTTCGTTGGCGCCGCCCATCGTGGCCTCGCCGGCCAAGCGCATCCAGGCGTTCACCGGCGACCCGGATTTCATGACGTCGCTGGCGCGGGGCCTGGCGGTGGTGCAGGCGTTCCAGGAGCGCAAGCGGCACCTGACCATCGCCCAGATCAGCCACCGCACCGAGATCCCGCGCGCGGCGGTTCGCCGTTGCCTGCACACGCTGATCAAGCTCGGCTATGCCACCACCGACGGGCGCACCTATTCATTGCTGCCCAAGGTGCTGACCCTGGGTCATGCCTACCTGTCCTCGACGCCATTGGCGGTATCGGCGCAGCCGTACCTGGACCGCATGAGCGACCAGTTGCACGAGGCCTGCAACATGGCCACCCTCGAAGGTGACGACATTCTCTACATCGCCCGCTCGGCGACGGTGCAGCGCCTTATTTCGGTGGACCTGTCGGTGGGCGGGCGCCTGCCGGCCTATTGCACCTCGATGGGGCGCATCCTGCTGGCGGCGCTGGACGACGCCACCCTGCACGAATACCTGGAGCACGCCGACCTGCAGGCCAAGACCAGCCGTACCGTGCACGACCCGGCAGCCTTGCTGGAAATCCTCCAGCAGGTGCGCGAGCAGGGCTGGTGCGTGGTCGACCAGGAGCTGGAGCAGGGCCTGCGTTCGATCGCGGTGCCGGTGTACGACGCCTCCGGCCAGGTGCTGGCGGCGCTGAACATCAGCACCCACGCCGGGCGGGTGAGTCGCAGCGAGCTGGAGCAGAAGTTCCTGCCGATCATGGTGGCGGCCAGCCGCGACCTGAGTACCCAGCTGTTCAGTTGAATGCGTCGAGCGGTTCCTGTTCGATAAACGCACAGTCTTGCGTTTATCGAATTGCGCCGCGTCGCGCGCCTTATTAATGTCCCTCGCATCAAGTGGCCCCTGACGGCCTCCAATAATAATGAGCGAGAGAACACCCCATGACCTGCACCCTGTCCTGCTTCAGCCTGTACCTGCCCGCCTGCCGGCTGCACGGTAGCTGACCCTTTCCAAAAGACCCGTACCCGACCGTCTGTGCCGTTCACGCGCGCACCCGCACACTCGCGCGCATCTTCTGGATAAAAACAATGAATAGTCCCCAAGCTGCTGTTGGAAACTGCCTGGATGTGCAGTCGTTCATCAATGCCCAGCCGTTGTCGCGTTACCAATGGCGGGTGGTCATCCTGTGCTTTCTGATCGTGTTCCTCGACGGCCTGGACACCGCCGCAATGGGCTTCATTGCCCCGGCACTGTCCCAGGACTGGGGCATCGACCGCGCCAGCCTGGGCCCGGTGATGAGCGCCGCGCTGATCGGCATGGTGTTCGGTGCGCTGGGCTCGGGGCCGCTGGCCGACCGTTTCGGGCGCAAGGTGGTGCTGGTGGGCGCGGTGTTGCTGTTCGGCGCGTTCAGCCTGGCCTCGGCCTATGCCACCAACGTCGACCAGTTGCTGGTGCTGCGCTTTCTGACCGGCCTGGGCCTGGGCGCCGGCATGCCGAACGCCACCACGCTGCTGTCCGAATACACCCCCGAGCGGCACAAGTCGTTGCTGGTCACCAGCATGTTCTGCGGCTTCAACCTGGGCATGGCCGGTGGCGGGTTCATTTCCGCCAAGCTGATCCCGATGTTCGGCTGGCACAGCCTGCTGCTGATCGGCGGCATCCTGCCGCTGCTGCTGGTGGTGGTACTGATGGTGTGGCTGCCGGAGTCGGCGCGTTACCTGGTGGTGCGCAACAAGGGCACCGACCGGGTACGCCGCACATTGGCGCCGATCGAGCCGGGCATCGTCAACCAGGCTGCGAGCTTCAGCGTGCCGGAACAGAAGACGGTCAAGGCGCGCAACGTGTTCGCGGTGATCTTCTCGGGCACCTACAGCGTCGGCACGCTGCTGTTGTGGCTGACCTATTTCATGGGCCTGGTGATCGTCTACCTGCTGACCAGCTGGCTGCCCACGCTGATGCGTGACAGCGGCGCGAGCATGGAGCAGGCGGCGTTCATCGGTGCGCTGTTCCAGTTCGGCGGCGTGCTCAGCGCTGTGGCGGTAGGCTGGGCGATGGACCGCTACAACCCGCACAAGGTGATCGGCACCTTCTACCTGCTGGCCGGGGTGTTCGCCTACGCGGTGGGCCAGAGCCTGGGCAACATCACGCTGCTGGCGACCCTGGTGCTGATTGCCGGCATGTGTGTGAACGGGGCGCAGTCGGCGATGCCGTCGCTGGCGGCGCGCTTCTACCCCACCCAGGGCCGCGCCACCGGCGTGTCGTGGATGCTGGGCATCGGCCGGTTTGGCGCGATTCTCGGGGCCTGGATGGGCGCCACGTTGCTGGGCCTGGGCTGGAACTTCGAACAGGTGCTGACGGCCCTGGTGATCCCGGCCGCGATCGCGACGGTGGCGGTGGTGATCAAGGGTGTGGTGAGCCACGCTGACGCGACCTGACCGGCTGGCAGTAGCGCCCCCATCGCGGGTCAAGCCCGCTCCCACATGGATCTCCACCGTACCTGTGGGAGCGGGCTTGACCCGCGATGGTTTGTGGATCCTTAGCACAACAACAATACGTTCGATAATCGAACGCTATGGCGATTATCGGATTGTACGGCCCAATGCGCCGCCTTAATCTGAGCTCATGCCGGTGCCGCCCAGAGGCACCTCTGAAACCGCTCTCCAGGAGTCTGCAATGGCTGAAATCCTCTCGCTCCACGACGCCGTGAAGCAGTTCGTCAACGACGGCGACAGCGTCGCCCTCGAAGGCTTCACGCATTTGATCCCGACCGCCGCCGGGCACGAAATCATTCGTCAGGGCAAGAAGGATCTGACCCTGGTGCGCATGACCCCCGACCTGATCTACGACCAGCTGATCGGCGCCGGCTGCGCCCGCAAGCTGATCTTCTCGTGGGGCGGCAACCCGGGTGTCGGGTCGCTGCACCGCCTGCGTGACGCGGTCGAGAAGCAGTGGCCGCACGCCATGGAAATCGAAGAACACAGCCACGCCGACCTCGCCAACGCCTACGTTGCCGGTGCCTCGGGCCTGCCGTTCGCGGTGCTGCGCGCCTACGCCGGCTCCGACCTGCCCAAGGTCAACCCGCTGATCAAGAGCGTGAGCTGCCCGTTCACCGGTGAGGTGCTGGCCGCCGTGCCGTCGGTTCGCCCGGATGTCACCGTGATCCACGCGCAGAAGGCCGACCGCAAGGGCAACGTGCTGCTGTGGGGCATCCTGGGTGTGCAGAAGGAGGCCGCCCTGGCCGCCAAGCGCTGCATCGTCACCGTGGAAGAGATCGTCGACGACCTCAACGCACCAATGAATGCCTGCGTGCTGCCCACCTGGGCACTGTCGGCCGTGTGCCTGGTACCGGGCGGGGCGCACCCGTCCTACGCGCACGGCTACTCCGAGCGTGACAACCGCTTCTACCAGGCCTGGGACCCGATTGCCCGCAGCCGTGAGACCTTCACCGCCTGGATCGACGAATACATTCGCGGCACCGCCGACTTCCCTGCCTTCAAGGCAAAACTGGCCAGCGCTTCGGAGGCTGCACAATGAGCTACTCCACCAATGAAATGATGACCGTTGCCGCTGCCCGCCGCCTGCGCAACGGCGCCGTGTGCTTCGTCGGCATCGGCCTGCCGTCCAAGGCCGCCAACCTGGCACGCCTGACCTCTTCGCCCGACGTGGTATTGATCTACGAATCGGGCCCTATCGGCGCCAAGCCGACGGTACTGCCGCTGTCCATCGGTGACGGCGAGCTGGCCGAAACCGCCGATACCGTGGTGCCCACCGGCGAGATCTTCCGCTACTGGCTGCAGGGCGGGCGCATCGACGTGGGCTTTCTGGGCGCGGCCCAGGTCGACCGTTTCGGCAACATCAACACCACCGTGGTCGGCGACTACCACCAGCCCAAGGTACGCCTGCCGGGTGCCGGTGGCGCACCGGAAATCGCCGGCTCCGCCAAGACCGTGCTGATCATCCTCAAGCAGTCCTCGCGCGCCTTCGTCGACAAGCTCGACTTCATCACCTCGGTCGGCCACGGCGAAGGCGGTGACTCGCGCAAACGCCTGGGCCTGCCCGGTGCCGGCCCGGTGGGCATCATCACCGACCTGTGCATCATGGAACCTGAAGCCGGCAGCAACGAATTCGTGGTCACCTCGATTCACCCGGGTGTGACCCGCGAGCAGATCGTCGCCGCCACCGGCTGGGCGATCCGCTTTGCCGACAGCGTCGAAACCACTGTGGCGCCGAGCGAAGTCGAGCTGACTGCCCTGCGCGACCTCGAAGCGCGCACGGCGGCCGCCCACGGCCAAGCGCCGGGAGAAGCCTGATGCGTGACGTATTCATCTGCGACGCGATTCGCACCCCCATCGGCCGCTTCGGCGGCGCCCTGGCCGGCGTGCGCGCCGACGACCTGGCGGCGGTACCGCTCAAGGCCCTGATCGAGCGCAACCCCACCGTGCAATGGGACCAGCTCGACGAAGTGTTCTTCGGCTGCGCCAACCAGGCCGGTGAAGACAACCGCAACGTGGCGCGCATGGCCCTGCTGCTGGCCGGGCTGCCCGACAGCGTGCCGGGTGTGACCCTCAACCGCCTGTGCGCCTCGGGCATGGACGCCATCGGCACGGCGTTTCGCGCCATTGCCAGCGGCGAGATGGAGCTGGCGATTGCCGGCGGCGTCGAGTCGATGTCCCGTGCACCGTTCGTGATGGGCAAGGCCGAAAGCGCCTACTCGCGCAACATGAAGCTGGAAGACACCACCATCGGCTGGCGCTTCATCAACCCGCTGATGAAGGCCCAGTACGGCGTGGACGCGATGCCGCAGACCGCCGACAACGTGGCCGACGACTATCAGGTATCGCGCGCCGACCAGGATGCCTTCGCCCTGCGCAGCCAGCAGCGCACCGCCAAGGCCCAGGCCGCCGGCTACTTCGCCGAAGAGATCGTGCCGGTGCGCATCGCGCACAAGAAGGGCGAGACCGTGGTCGAGCACGACGAACACCCACGCGCCGACACCACCCTCGAAGCCCTGGCCAGGCTCAAGCCGGTCAACGGCGCGGACAAGACGGTCACCGCCGGCAACGCCTCGGGCGTCAACGACGGCGCCGCGGCGCTGATACTGGCGTCGGCCGAGGCGGTGCAAAAGCATGGCCTGACCCCGCGCGCGCGCGTGCTCGGCATGGCCAGTGCCGGCGTTGCCCCCCGGGTAATGGGCATCGGCCCGGTGCCGGCGGTGCGCAAGCTGATCGAGCGCCTGGGCGTGGCGGTCACCGATTTCGACGTGATCGAGCTCAACGAAGCCTTCGCCAGCCAAGGCCTGGCCGTGCTGCGCGAACTCGGCATTGCCGACGACGCGCCGCAGGTCAACCCCAACGGCGGCGCCATTGCCCTGGGTCACCCGTTGGGCATGAGCGGCGCACGCCTGGTGCTGACAGCGCTGCACCAGCTGGAGAAATCCGGCGGGCGCAAAGGCCTGGCGACCATGTGCGTGGGTGTCGGGCAGGGCCTGGCCCTGGCCATCGAGCGCGTGTAATCAATGATCCCGCTGCTGCGACCTCCACGCAAGGTCGGGGCAGCGGGGTGATTGTTCTGTGGAACGTGAGTGTTACCGAGTGTGTCTAGACTTCAGACATCCTCCCAGAGTGAATTGCCATGACTTCAATCCATTACACCGGCGAAGAACGCAGCAAACGCATTTTCGCCATCGTCGGTGCCTCCTCGGGCAACCTCGTGGAATGGTTCGACTTCTACGTCTATGCCTTCTGCGCGATCTACTTTGCCCCGGCTTTCTTCCCCTCTGACGACCCGACGGTGCAGCTGCTCAACACCGCCGGCGTGTTCGCCGCCGGGTTCCTGATGCGGCCCATCGGCGGCTGGCTGTTCGGCCGTGTGGCCGACCGCCACGGGCGCAAGAATTCGATGATGATCTCGGTGCTGATGATGTGCGCCGGCTCGCTGGTGATTGCCTGCCTGCCGACCTACGCCAGCATCGGTGCCTGGGCACCGGCGCTGCTGTTGCTGGCGCGGCTGTTCCAGGGCCTGTCGGTGGGCGGCGAATACGGCACCACCGCCACCTACATGAGCGAGGTGGCCCTGCGCGGCCAGCGCGGTTTCTTTGCTTCGTTCCAGTACGTGACCCTGATCGGCGGGCAACTGCTGGCGGTGCTGGTGGTGGTGATCCTGCAGCAACTGCTCACCGAAGATGAGCTGCGCGCCTGGGGCTGGCGCATCCCGTTCGTGGTGGGTGCCATCGCGGCGGTGATCTCGCTGTTCCTGCGTCGCTCGCTGGAAGAGACCAGCAGCGCCGAAACCCGCAACGACAAGGATGCCGGCAGCCTCGGCGGCCTGTTCCGCAACCACAAGGCGGCGTTCATCACCGTGCTTGGCTACACCGCCGGCGGCTCGCTGATCTTCTACACCTTCACCACCTACATGCAGAAGTACCTGGTGAACACTGCGGGCATGAGCGCCAAGACCGCCAGCTTCATCATGACCGGTGCACTGTTCCTGTACATGTGCATGCAGCCGCTGTTCGGCATGCTCTCGGACCGCATCGGCCGGCGCAATTCGATGCTCTGGTTCGGCGCCCTGGGCACCCTGTGCACGGTGCCGATCCTGCTTACCCTGAAAACCGTCACCAGCCCGTTCCTGGCCTTTGTGCTGATCACCCTGGCGCTGGCCATCGTGAGCTTCTACACCTCGATCAGCGGGCTGGTCAAAGCCGAGATGTTCCCGCCGCAGGTACGTGCGCTGGGCGTGGGCCTGGCCTACGCGGTGGCCAACGCGATCTTCGGCGGCTCGGCCGAATATGTGGCACTGGGGCTCAAGTCGCTGAACATGGAAAACGCCTTTTACTGGTACGTTACGGTGATGATGGCGATTGCCTTCCTGTTCAGCCTGCGCCTGCCCAAGCAGGCGGCGTACCTGCACCACGATCATTGAGAAGGACCACCGATGAACCAACGTCCGGGCAATCAGCTGTTCGATGCCTACTTCACCGCGCCGGCCATGCGCGCCGTGTTTTCCGACCGTGGCCGGGTGCAGGGCATGCTCGATTTCGAAGCCGCGTTGGCCCGCGCCGAAGCGGCGGTGGGGCTGATCCCGCAGGTGGCGGTGGCACCGATCGAAGCGGCCTGCCAGGCCGAGCGCTATGACTACGCGGCCCTGGCCGAGGCCATCGCGGTGGCCGGCAACTCGGCCATCCCGCTGGTCAAGGCGCTGGGCAAGGTGATTGCCAGCGGCGTGCCCGAAGCCGAGCGCTTCGTGCACCTGGGCGCTACCAGCCAGGATGCGATGGACACCGGGCTGGTGCTGCAATTGCGCGATGCCCTGGGCCTGATCGAAGCCGACCTGGCGCGCCTGGCCGACAGCCTGGCGCACCAGGCGCTGCAGCATGCCGACACGCCGCTGGCCGGGCGCACCTGGCTGCAACATGCAACGCCCGTGACCCTGGGCATGAAGATCGCCGGCTGGCTCGGTGCACTCACCCGTCACCGTCAGCGCCTGCAGGAGCTCAAGCCGCGCCTGCTGAGCCTGCAGTTCGGCGGCGCCTCCGGCACCCTGGCGGCGCTGGGCAACAAGGCATTGCCGGTGGCCGAGGCGCTGGCCGGGCAGCTCAGGCTGAGCCTGCCCGAGCAGCCCTGGCATACCCAGCGTGACCGCCTGGTGGAGTTCGCCTCGGTGCTGGGCATGATCGCCGGCAGCCTGGGCAAGCTGGGACGCGATGTGAGCCTGCTGATGCAGACCGAGGCGGCGGAGGTGTTCGAGCCTGCTGCGCCGGGCAAGGGCGGCTCGTCGACCATGCCGCACAAGCGCAACCCGGTGGGCGCGGCGGTGCTGATCGGCGCCGCTACCCGTGTACCGGGGCTGGTGTCCACGCTGTTCGCGGCCATGCCCCAGGAGCACGAGCGCAGCCTGGGCCTGTGGCATGCCGAATGGGAAACCCTGCCCGAGATCTGCTGCCTGGTGTCCGGCGCCCTGCGCCAGGCCCAGGTGATTGCCGAGGGCCTGGAGGTGGATGCTGCGCGCATGCGCCGCAACCTCGACCTGACCCAGGGCCTGGTGCTGGCCGAGGCGGTCAGCATCGTGCTGGCCCAGCGACTGGGCCGGGACACCGCACACCACCTGCTGGAAACCTGCTGCAAGCGTGCGGTGGCCGAACAGCGTCAGCTGCGCGACGTGCTGGGCGACAATCCGCAGGTAACTGCCGAGCTGTCGGCGGACGAACTCGACCGCCTGCTCGACCCTGCTCATTACCTGGGCCAGGCCCGCGTGTGGGTGGCGCGGGCGGTGGCTGAACACCAACAATTCAAGCGTTGAAGGAGGCCGTTGTGGCTAGCGTACAACTCGCTGATGGCGTACTGAACTACCGGCTCGACGGGCCCGAGGGCGCACCGGTGCTGGTGCTGTCCAACTCGCTGGGCACCGACCACACCATGTGGGACCCGCAACTGCCGGCATTTGCCGCGCATTTTCGGGTACTGCGCTACGACACCCGCGGGCATGGCCAGTCGCTGGTGACCGAGGGGCCGTACAGCATCGAGCAACTGGGGCGTGACGTGCTGGCACTGCTGGACGCGCTGAAGATCGAGCGGGCGCATTTCTGCGGCCTGTCCATGGGCGGGCTGATCGGGCAGTGGCTGGGCATCCATGCCGGCGAGCGCCTGAACCGCCTGATCGTGTGCAACACCGCAGCCAAGATCGGCAACGACGAGGTGTGGAACCCGCGCATCGACATGGTGCTGCGCGACCGCGAGGCGGCGATGGTGGGGCTGCGCGACGCCTCCATCGAGCGCTGGTTCACCAAGGCCTATGCGCAGGCCAACCCGGACCAGGCCAAGCGCATCACCGACATGCTGGCGGGCACTTCGCCCGATGGCTATGCGGCCAACTGCGGCGCGGTGCGCGATGCGGACTTCCGGGACCAGCTGGGTGAGATCAAGGTGCCGCTGCTGGTGATTTCCGGCAGTGCCGATGCGGTCACGCCGCCGGCTGGCGGGCGCTTCATCCAGGAACATGTGGTGGGTGCCGAGTATGCCGAGTTCCAGGCGGCGCACCTGTCCAACGTTGAAGTCGGCGCGCCGTTCAGCCGCCGCGTGATCGATTTTCTGCTGGCCCGCTGAGGAGTAGGTTGTGGACGAAAAACAACGTTACGAGGCCGGCATGCAGGTGCGGCGTGCGGTACTGGGCGATGCCCATGTGGACCGCAGCCTGAGCAACCTCACCGAGTTCAACGGCGAGTTCCAGGAAATGATCACCCGGCACGCGTGGGGCGATATCTGGACGCGGCCGGGGTTGCCACGCCATACCCGCAGCCTGATCACCATCGCGATGCTGATCGGCATGAACCGCAATGAAGAGCTGAAGCTGCACTTGCGGGCGGCGGCGAACAATGGCGTGACCCGCGAAGAGATCAAGGAAGTGCTGATGCAGAGCGCGATCTATTGCGGGATCCCGGCGGCCAATGCCACGTTCCACCTGGCGGAGTCGGTGTGGGATGAACTGGGCGTCGAATCCCGCGCCTGATCTTCAGGGCCTCTTCGCCAGCAAGGCTGGCTCCTACAGTGTGTGCGTGCCGTTGTAGGAGCCGGCCTTGCCGGCGAATGGGCCTTCAGATTGCCGCCTTTTTCGAGCGACTACCCACCGGCCCCGCATTCGCCTCGATCGACCGCTTCAACTCCCCGCGCAACCCCAGCACGAACGCCATCTCCGCCACCACGAACAACGGCCCCACGATCAGCCCGCTGATGTCGTCCACAAACGCCGGCTTGCGCCCCTCGTAATAGTGGCCGACGAACTGGATCACCCATCCCACCACGAACAGCCCCAGCCCCGCACTCAGCCACACCAGCGTGCTCTGAACCGCCAGTACCTGCCCGGCCCACAGGCACAAGCCCAGCAACACGCTCATCAGCAACCCGAAGCGGGTGTCCAGGCGCAGGTAGAACCACGCCGACCACAGCGCCACCAGCAATGCAGGCGACAGCCACACCCCGCCCAATGCCATGCCCGGACGCGACAGCAGCACCGTGACCGCCACCACGATCAGCGGGATACCCACGAAGTGCGTGGCGATGTTGCGTGGGTCGCGGTGGTAGGCCGCGTATTGACTCAGGTGCTCGACGAGGCTTTTCATTGTTGTTCCTCCTGTAGGATTGCCCGAGCTTGCCCTGCGCAGGCACCGTCGTCTGTCGGCTAGCCGACAGTGTCACCACGAGGCCCCCGATGAACGCTTCAACCTTGCGCCAGGGTCACTGGTTCAAACAGTTGCCCGTTACCCTGCAGGATAGCCTGCTGCACCTGGCCCGGCCCGTGAGCCTGGAGGCCGGCGCCTGCCTGTTCCAGCGCGGCGACCCGCCTTGCGGACTGTACGCGGTGCTCGATGGCGCCATCCGCATCGGTGCGGTCAGCGCCCAGGGCAAGGAGGCGGTGCTGACCCTGATCGAGGCCCCGCACTGGTTCGGCGAGATCTGCCTGTTCGACGACCAGCCACGTACCCACGACGCCTATGCAGAAGGTGCCACCCACCTGCTGCGGGTGCCCCAGGGCGCGCTGGTGAAATTGCTGGATGCGCAACCGCATTACTGGCGTGAATTCGCCTTGCTGATGAGCCACAAGCTGCGCCTGGCCTTTGTCGCGCTGGAGCAGCAGAGCCTGATGAGTGCCGCGCCGCGGGTGGCCTACCGGCTGCTGCAGATCGCCGCCGGTTACGGCGAAGTGGAGGGGGCCAGGAGGGTGTTGCAATTGTCCCAGGAGCAACTGGCGCTGATGCTCGCGCTGTCGCGCCAGACCACCAACCAGATTCTCAAGGCGCTGGAGCAGGATGGCGTGCTGCGCCTGAGCTACGGCGAGATCGAGATTCTCGACCCCGCGCGCCTGGCACTGATGGCTAATCCGGCTGGAACGGCGACTGGCTGAGGATCACCCCGGTTTCCTCGACGTACTTCTGCCATTCGCCGAGCAGGGCCTGCAGTTTTGCCGGCTGCGCCTGCGCCAGGTCGTGGACCTCGCCGGGGTCGATGCTCAGGTCGTACAGTTGCCAGGTGGCCGGCCCCACCGGGCCCGGAATGTACACCGCCTTCCAGTGCCCCTGGCGAATAGCCCGGCGCCCGAACAGCTCCCAGCCGGTGACGGTGTGCTCGTCGTGTACCTGCTCGGTCTCGCCCGACAGGTAGCCCAGCCACGACTTGCCGCGCAGCGGCGCCACGTCGCGCCCGCGCCAGCGTTTGCCCGGGTGGCGGATGCCGGCCAGGTCCAGCAGGGTCGGGGTGATGTCCATCACGGTGCTGAACTGATGGCTGACCTGCCCCTGGCGCGCCAGTGCCGGGTAGTGCAGCAGGGCCGGCACGCGAATGCCGCCTTCGGTGGTGAAGGCCTTGAACAGCCGCGACGGTGCGGTGGCCGCCTGGGCCCAGTGCGGGCCGTACCACACGTAGGAGTTGGCGCGGCCGATGTTGTCCAGGCTGTTGTCGTAGTGCTGGTCCAGGTAGCTGGCCAGGTGCGGGCCGAACTTGGGGAAGGCTTCGAGCAGCGCGCCCTCGGCACCGTTGTCGGACATGAACAGCACCAGGGTGTTGTCCAGCAGGCCCTGGTTGCGCAGGTAGCCGAGCACCCGGCCGATGTTCCAGTCCATGCGCTCGACCATCGCCGCGTACACCTCCATGGCGCGTGCCGAGCGCTGGCGCTGTTCGTCGCTCAGCGCCTGCCATTGTTCATCCACCGGGTGCGCCTGCACCTCGGCGCCGATCAGGCCCAGGGCGCGCAGTTTTTCCAGGCGCTCCTGGCGCAGCACCTCGGGCCCGGCGTCGTAGCGCCCCTTGTAGCGCGCCACCACCTCGGCCGGCGCCTGCAACGGCCAGTGCGGCGCGGAGAACGGCAGGTAGGCGAAGAACGGCCGGCTCTGGTCGCGCTCCTTGAGGTACTGCAGCAACTTGTCGCCGAAGGCGTCGGAGGAATAGAAGCCTTCGGGTAGCGCTTCGACGAAGGTGTCGTCCTCGATGTACAGCGCCGGGGTCGATTTGAGCAGGCCGGGGGTGTGTTCGTCGTAGGTGGGTTCGAAGCCATAGTGGTTGGCCGCGCCCGGCAGCAGCGCGAACGAACGTTCGAAGCCTCGCGCATGTGGCGCCAGCTCGGCCTTCAGGCCCAGGTGCCACTTGCCGCTCATCAGTGTCTGGTAGCCGGCCTCGCGCAGCAGCTCGGGCAGCGCCACCACGCGGTCATTGAGGTAACCCTCGTAGCCCGGCTTGCCGATCAGCTCCGGGGTCAGCGCCTCGGCCATGGTGCCGATGCCGGCGATGTGGTGGTCGGTGCCGGTCAGCAGCATCGAGCGGGTCGGCGAGCAGGTGGGCGCGGTGTGGAAGTCGGTCAGGCGCAGGCCGGCAGTGGCCAGGGCGTCCAGGTGCGGCGTGGCGATTTCGCCGCCGAAGGCACCCAGGTCGGAAAAGCCCAGGTCGTCGGCAACGATGATCAGGAAGTTGGGGCGTTGGCTCATGGTCGGCACTCAGCAGGCAAGGTAGGTCAGGGGCAGGTCGCGGATCTGCTCCACGGCGGGCGGCAGGTAGCGCTCGTCGTGGGTCAGTTCGTGCAGCAGGGTTTCGCGCAGGCGGTGGAACGCCAGGCTGGCGCGCTGGCGTGGGTGCGGCAGGTCGACCTCGACGATGCGCTTGATCCGCCCCGGGCGCGGTTCGAGCACCACCACGCGGTCGGCCAGGAATATCGCTTCCTCGACATCGTGGGTCACCAGCAGGGTGGTGATGCGCGCCCGTTCGCGAATGGCCAGCAGTTCGTCCTGCATCTGCTGGCGGGTAAGGGCGTCGAGGGCGCCGAAGGGTTCGTCCAGCAGCAGGATGCGCGGGCTGGCCACCAGCCCGCGGGCAATCGCCACGCGCTGGGCCATGCCGCCCGAGAGCTGGTGCGGGTAGGCCTGGGCAAAGTCTTCGAGGCCCACCAGGCTGATGAAGTCGGCCACCCGCCGGGCGCGCCGGGTGCGCTCCAGGCCCTCGTTGACCAGGCCCAGGTCGATGTTCTCGGCCACCGTCAGCCAGGGGAACAGGCGGTGCTCCTGAAACACGATGCCGCGCTCGCTGCCGATGCCGTGCACCGGCTGGCCGTCGATCAGAATCTGCCCCTGGTACTCGGCGTCCAGGCCCACCAGCAGGCGCAGCAGGGTGGACTTGCCGCAGCCGCTGGCGCCGACGATGGCGACGAATTCGCCGTCGGCGATCTGCAGGTTGAAATCGCGGATCGCTTCCAGTTCGCCGTCGGCCACGCTGAAGCGCTTGCCGACCTGGTTGAAGCTGACCCGTGGGTGAGCGAGTGCGTTCATGCCCGTCTCCAGCGCGTGGCGCGCAGTTCGATGTGTTGTCCGACGGCGCCGAGCAGGGCGCCGGTGAGGCCGACCAGCAGCATGCCGGCCATGATCAGGTCCATGCGCAGCAGTTGCTGGGCGCCGATCATCAGGCTGCCGATGCCGCCGCCGGACGGCATGAAGTACTCGGCGCCGATGGTGCCCAGCCAGGCGTAGATCAGGCCGACCCGCAACCCGGCGAAGATGCCCGGCGCGGCGCCCGGCAGCACCAGCCTGCGCAGGCGCTGGGCACCGCTCAGGCGCAGCACGCGGGCGGCTTCGTCGAGCTGCGCAGGCAGGCTGGCAACCGCGCGCTGGGTGGCGATGAACAGCGGGAAGAATGCCGCCAGGCCGACGAATACCCATTTGGCCAGTTCGCCCAGGCCGAACCAGGCGGTCAGCAGCGGTACCCAGGCGAAGATCGCGATCTGGCGCAGTCCGGCCAGGCTCGGGCCCAGCAGGCGCTCGGCGCGGCGCGACAGGCCCAGCATCAGGCCGAAGGCAAAGCCCAGGCTGCCGCCCAGCAGCAGGCCGCCCAGCGCTCGCCCGACGCTGACGGCCAGCGCGCCGCTCAAGGTGCCGTCGAGCACGCCGGCCCAGGTGCTGTGCACCACCTCCAGCGGCGCCACCAGGATGTTCGCATCGACCCAACCGTACTGGCTTGCCAGTTGCCACAGCACCAGCAGCGCCAGCGGCAGGCCCAGGGCATGCAGGCGCTGCCAGCCACGCAGCGGGCGCACCCGCAGTTGTGCGGTGGCCGGGTGCGGCCAGTGCAGCAGGCGCCGGTCGAGCCAGCCCAGGCCGCGGTCCATCAGCAGCCCGAGCACGCCGATCACGGCGATGCACACGAACACGATGTCGAGCATGAACAGTTGCCGTGCCCACACCATCAGGTAGCCCAGGCCTTCGCTGGAGGCCAGCAGCTCGACCGCCAGCAGCGAGGTCCAGCCGGCCGCCAGTGCCAGGCGCACACCGGCCAGAAACGCCGGCAGCGCAGCGGGAAGGATCAGCCGGCGAACCAGCAGGTGCGTGGGCAGGCGCAGTACCGCCGCCGCTTCGCGCAGGCGCGGTTGGGCATCGCGCACGCCCACCAGGGTGTGCAGGGTCACCGGCACGATCACCGCCTTGACCAGCACCACCAGCTTGAGCACTTCGCCGATGCCGAACAGCACCATGAACAGTGGCACCCAGGCCAGCGTGGGGATCTGCGCCAGGGCGTTGAAAGTCGGCAGTACCAGGCGTTCGGCGCGCTGGCTGAAGCCCAGCCAGGCGCCGAGCACCGCACCGGCCCCGACCCCGACCACCAGCCCCAGCAGCAGGCGTTGCAGGCTGATGGCCAGGTGCGCCCACATCTCGCCGCGACCCAGTTCCACGGCGCTGTCCCATACCAGCGCAGGCGGTGGCAGTATCTGCTCGCTCATCCAGTGGTTGCGGCTGGCCAGCCACCACACCGCCGCCAGCAGCAGGGGCAGATACCAGGCTTGCAGGCGCTGCCAGGGCAGGCTGCGCAGACGCGGCAGGCCAGGGGCGGGGGCCAGTGAGGAAAGGGCGGTACGGGTCATGCAGGCCTCGCTATTTGTATATTTCTTATGGGTATATGCAGAAGAAATTACATTCGATTGAGCGATAAGAACTGCATTTAAAGCCGCTGACTCGCCGCGCAGCCAATGCATTCGAAGCATATTTTGGTTGTGTGCAATGCATACCCCGCAGGGCCGGGCCTGACAGGGCTTATATGTAATCTGGTTATTAAAATGTAATTTAATAGTATTTAAAGATTGGCATCCGCTATGGGTAGCGTGGCCGCACCATTACAAGGAGCTGTGTGCCATGAACCTGTCGATCAATCGTGTTTTCAGCCTGTTCGCCACCCCCGCACTGGCCGCCGTGATCGGCTGGATGCCGACACTGGCGCAGGGCGCCGAGCTCAAGCAGATCCGCATCGCGGTGCCCGACCTGAGTGCCGGCACCCAGCATTCGGGCGGTGGCATCACCGACGTGCTGCAACAGCAACAGCTGCTGGAGAAAGCCTTCGCCGCCGACGGCATCAGCATCCAGTGGAACTACTTCAAGGGTGCGGGGCCGGTCATCAACGAGGCGTTCGCCAATGGCCAGGTGGACTTCGCCTACCTGGGCGACCTGGCGGCGATCATCGGCAAGGCCAATGGCGTCGACACCCGCCTGGTGGCCGCCACCGCGCGCGGGGTCAAACACTACCTTGGGGTGGTGCCGGGCAGCGGCATCAAGACCCTGCAGGACCTCAAGGGCAAGCGCGTGGCGGTGTTCCGTGGCACCGCCACGCAGCTTTCGTTCGATGCCGCGCTGGCCAGCCAGGGCCTGAGCGAGAAGGACCTCAAGGTCATCAACCTGGATTTCAGCGCGGCTATCGCCGCCCTGGCGGCCAGGCAGATCGACGCCACCTGGGGCTCCACCGGCATCAGTGCGCTGGCCGATCGCGGCCTGGCCGAACTGCCGCTCAATACCCGCGATCTGGGCGGGGCGGGCAATGTGCAGGCGGTGCTGGTGGCCGCCGGTGCCTTCGTCGATGCGTACCCGGCAGTGGTCGAGAAGTTCGTCGCCGCGCAGCAGCCGGCGGTGCAATGGCTGACCGACGATGCCAACAAGGACGCCTATATCCAGCTGGTGTCGGAGCGTGCCAGCTACCCGCCGGCGATCCTGCAGCGTGACCTCAGCCAGGAGCGCCTGAGCGCGGTGTTCGACTCGACCCTGGACCCCGACTTTCTCGCCCGCCTGCAAGCCTCGGTGGACCTCGCCGCGCAGCAGCGCCTGATTCGCAAACCGTTCAAGGTCGACCAGTGGCTGGCGCCGCAGGCTACCCGACCAGCGCCTGTGGCGCAGGCTGGCGGTCAAGGTTGATCAGGGTCTCGATCATCGCCCGCGCCGCAGGGGACAGGCGGTAGCCGCTGCGGCTGACGATGCCGCAGCGGGCATTGAAGCTGTCGAGGTTGGCCGGCAGGTTGCGCCAGTGCAGGCGCACCAGTTCGCCGGCCTGCACCGCCGCGCCGTAGGCCTCTTCGCTGCCGATGCCGATGGCATTGGTGCCGAGCACGATCTTGAGCAGGGTGGGTTGGTGCTCGCTCTGGATCTGCGGCGAAAAGTCGGTCTTGCCGCTGAGGTTGGCCAGCAGTTTGCGCACCCCCGGCGGAATCAGCGAACAGGCCAGCGGGTAGTCGAACATGTCGTTGGTCGACAGGCTGTCCTTGGCCAGCAGCGGGTGCCCGGGGCGGCAGAAGAACAGGCCGCGGCGCGGGGTCAGGGCCAGGGTCTGGAAGTTGGGGTCGGCTTCGAAGTGGCGGATGTCGGCGACGAAGAACTCGATCTCTTCGCGGCTCAGCGCCCGGCTGAGCTTTTCCCAGTTTGAGACCTCGAAATGCGTGCGCACCTTGGGGTGGGCGTTGATGAACTGCGCCACCGCCTGCGGCACCAGGTTCACCGCTGGCGCGGGGCCGCAGCCAAAGCGCAGCTCGCCGGCATCGAGCTTGGTCATCTGCTGCACCTCGCTGCTCAACTGCGCCGCGCCCTGCACCAGGCGCAGGGCGTGCTGCAGCACCACCTGGCCTTCGGGCGTGGGGCGCAGATCCTTGTTGGCGCGGTCCACCAGCACACAGCCGAACTCCTGCTCCAGGCCCTGGATACTGCGGCTGAAGGCGGGCTGGGTGATGCCCATGGCGTCGGCGGCGCGCACGAAACTGCGGTGTTCGGTGAGGGCGATGAAGTAGCGCAGTTGGCGAAGATCCATATGCTTTTCCGGCATTCCAAAAATAGGGCGAAGGTATTTGCCGCCCCGGGAGTCTGGGTTTTAAATGCAAGCTCTTATTCCGTCAATGAAGCACTTGTATATCTGTTAGAGCTTATTTGCATATAGATAGCGCCAGAGTTTCATCGGCACTTACCGTGACGCAACCGATGAGGGACGAACCATGAGCAACACCGCATTTGCCGCAGCACCTGTCAGCCATGCGCTGGAGATTCATCCGGTGGCCGGGCGCATCGGTGCCGAAATTAGTGGGGTGACACTGGGCGCCGACCTGGCCCAGGCGGTGGTGGAGGCGATCCAGGCCGCGCTGGTGCAGCACAAGGTGATCTTCTTCAGGGGCCAGACGCAGCTGGACGACCAGACCCAGGAAGCCTTCGCGCACCTGCTGGGCGAGCCCATCGCGCACCCGACTGTGCCGGTGCGCGACGGCACCCGCTACCTGCTGGAACTCGATGGCGGGCAAGGGCGTCGGGCCAACTCCTGGCACACCGACGTGACCTTCGTCGAAGCGTACCCCAAGGCGTCGATCCTGCGTTCGGTGGTGGCGCCGGCGTCGGGGGGCGATACGGTGTGGGCCAATACCGCCAGCGCGTACGATGACCTGTCACCGGCCTTGCAGGCGCTGGCCGAGCAGTTGTGGGCGGTGCACAGCAACGAGTACGACTATGCCGCGACCAAGCCGAACGTGAGCCTGGAGCAGTTGGAGAACTACCGCAAGGTGTTCACTTCGACGGTGTACGAGACCGAGCATCCGGTGGTGCGAGTGCACCCGGTGAGCGGTGAGAAGCACCTGCTGCTGGGGCATTTCGTGAAGCGCATCAAGGGCTATTCGAAGGCCGATTCGGATCACCTGTTCAACCTGCTGCAGAGCCATGTGACGCGCCTGGAGAACACCGTGCGCTGGCGCTGGCAGGCCGGGGACGTGGCGATCTGGGACAACCGCGCGACCCAGCATTATGCGGTGGATGACTACGGTACCCAGGGGCGCGTGGTGCGCCGGGTGACGCTGCAGGGGGATGTGCCGGTGGGGGTGCAGGGGCAGCGTAGCCGCACGCTGAAGGGGTAATGAGTTTGTAGTGTCTGAACATACCTATTCGCCGGCAAGGCCGGCTCCTACAAGGGTAGCGCGGGCCTGTAGGAGCCGGCCTTGCCGGCGAAGGGGTTCAGAGAAAGCTGATCGGGTAGCTGACGATCAGGCGGTTCTCGTCGAATGCATTGGTGCTGAAGTCGCGGCGCATGGTCGAGTTGCGCCATTTGAACGACAGGTTCTTCAGGCTGCCGGACTGGATCACGTACGCCAGCTCCGATTCCCGCGCCCATTCCTTGCCGTCGCTGACCACGGCGGTGTGCACGTTGTCGCCCTTGATGTAGCGGTTCATCAGGGTCAGCCCCGGCACGCCAAGCCCGGCGAAGTTGAAGTCGTGACGCAGCTGCCAGGAGCGCTCCTTGGCATTGTCGAAGCTGGCGTTGTAGCTGTCGTTGGCCAGGGTGCCGCCACTGGTGCCGTTGACCCGCATCCACAGGTCGTCGCCGCTGACTTTCTGCAGCCCCACGTAGAAGGTGTTGCTGCCATAGCGTGCCGAAAGCAGCGCCGAGGCGGTGCGGTTGTCGAGCTTGCCGGCACGCTCGGCGCCGTCTTCCTTGCCGATGAAGTAGCCCAGGTTGGCGCCCAGGGTCCAGTCGCCCAGCGGCTGGCTGTGCACCAGGTTGATGTATTGCTGGTTGTAGATGTCCTTGAGCTGGGCGTTCCACACCCCGACCAGGGTGCGCTTGTTGTTGAAGGTGTACTCGCCACCGGCAAAGTTGAAGCGGTCGGAGGTGATACCGGCGCGGCCGTTCATGGACATGTCGTCCATGCTCGCGTCGTTGCGCGGGCTGTTGCCGCGAAATTGCCCGGCATACAGGGTCAGGCCGTCGATTTCCTGGGAGGTCAGCTGGCCGCCGCGAAAGGTCTGCGGCAGCGAGCGGCCGTCGTCCGAACGCAGGATCGGCAGTACCGGCATCCATTCGCCGACCTTCAGCTCGGTCTTGGAGACCTTGGCCTTGAGCGCCACGCCCAGGCGTCCGAAGTCATCGGCCGGGCGGCCGTCATCGTGTACCGGCAACAGGTGCGTGCCGGCGGTACCCTTGCCGCCGTCGAGCTTGACCGAGTACAGGCCCAGCACGTCGACGCCGAAGCCGACGGTGCCCTGGGTGAAGCCGGACTTGGCGTCGAGGATGAAACTCTGGGTCCATTCCTCGCCCTTGCCCTGGGGGTTGGCCGGGTCGACGAAGTTGCGGTTGATGTAGAAGTTGCGCAGGTTGAGGCCAACCTTGGCGTCTTCGACAAAGCCCCCTTCGTCGGCCAGGGCGGGCAGGGCGCAGCTCATGGCAAGCAGGCCGGGGAACAGGTGACGTGCGGGCTGGAAAGTGTTCATCGTTAGGGCGTCTCTTGTTTTTATGTTGGGGCGATGGCGGATGGATGGTGCTGTGGCAGGCAGGAGGGAATCAATTCGTTACAGGCGGAATTGGGCGATAACCGAACACTAACTGTCTGGTTACTTTTGGTGGGGGCAGGCTTGCAGGCACAAAAAAGCCCACCGCGAAGGGTGGGCTGTTGTGTCGCCACGCTATCGAATCAACCCTTGGGCGACTCGATCGACGCTTGCTGGCGGGCATCACCGGTGCGCTCGTACCAGCCGCCACCCAGGGCCTTGTACAGGTTGACCTCGCTGACCAGCTGCGACAGCCGGTCGCTGATCAGGGCCTGTTGGGCACTGAACAGGTTGCGCTGGGCATCCAGGAACGTCAGGTTGCTGTCGATACCGATACGGTAGCGACGCTCGGCGAGGCGGTAGTAGTCCTGGTTGGCTTCGACCAGATCACGCTGGGCCTGCAACTGCTCGTTGAAGGTCTGGCGCGCCGCCAGCCCATCGGAGACTTCCTGGAAGGCAGTCTGGATGGTCTTTTCGTACTTGGCGACGTTGATGTCCTTCTGGATCTTCGAGTAGTCCAGGCTTGCACGCAGGCTGCCGGCGTTGAAGATCGGCAGGTTGATCTGCGGCTGGAACAGCCAGGTGCCCGAGCCGCCCTTGAACAGCCCGCCCATGTCGGGGCTCAGGGTCCCGGCGTTGGCGGTCAGGCTGATGCTCGGGAAGAACGCTGCGCGCGCCGCGCCGATGTTGGCGTTGGCGGCCTTGAGCAGGTGCTCGGCCTCCTGGATGTCGGGACGACGCTGCAGCACATCCGACGGCAGGCCGGCCGGCACGTCGGCCAGCAGGTCGCTGTCGAGTTTCATGCCGTTGGGCAGGTTCGCCGGCACGCCGGTGCCGACCAGCACGGCCAGGCTGTTCAGGTCCTGCGCCACCAGGCGCTGGTACTGGGCCAGCTTGACCCGTGCGCCCTCGACCGAGGTACGCGCCTGGCTCAGGTCCAGGGCCGAGGCCACGCCGACTTCGCTGCTGCGACGGGTCAGGGCATAGCTCTGCTCGTAGGTCTTGAGCGTGTCTTCGGTGAGCGTCAGCAGCTCCTTGTCGGCCTGCCAGGTGAAGTAGGCGTTGGCCACGCTGGCCACCAGGCTGATCTGCGTGGAACGACGCGCCTGTTCACTCGACAGGTAGGTTTCCAGGGCCTGCTCGCTGAGGCTGCGCACCCGACCGAACAGGTCGAGTTCGTAGGCACTCACGCCCAGGGTGGCCGAGTACTGGCTGTTGATGCTCGACTCGCCGGTCTGCGAAACGTTGGCCGGCACCCGCTGGCGGCTGCCGCTGCCGGTGGCCGAGACCGCCGGGAACAGGTCGGCCCGCTGGATGCGGTACTGCGCCCGGTAGGCATCGATGTTCAGCGCGGCGACCCGCAGGTCGCGGTTGTTGACCAGCGAGGTCTGGATCAGTTGCTGCAGCGCCGGGTCATGGAAGAACTGGCGCCAGCCCTGTTCGGCCGCAGCCACGTCGGCCGACTGGGTCGGCGAGTAGGCCGGCCCTTGCGGCCACTGGGCCGCCACCGGCGACTCGGGGGTCTGGTAATCAGGGATCAGCGAGCAGCCACCGAGAATGAAGGCGGTGACTGCCAGGGACAACAGGGACTTACTCATTGCCCGGCCTCATAGCGTGGGGTTTCAGGTTTGGCGTCCTCTTCTTCGGGCTTCTTGCTACCGAACAGCGACGACACGCTTACGAAGAACAGTGGTACCCAGAAGATCGCCAGTACCGTTGCGGTGATCATGCCGCCGATCACACCGGTACCGATGGCGTGCTGGCTGCCGGAGCCTGCACCCGTGGCGATGGTCAGCGGCACCACGCCCAGGATGAACGCCAGCGAGGTCATGATGATCGGACGCAGACGCATGCGGCACGCCTCGATCGCCGCATCGACCAGGCTGCGGCCCTGCTCGTGCAGTTCCTTGGCGAACTCGACGATCAGGATCGCGTTCTTCGCCGCCAGGCCGATGGTGGTCAGCAGCCCCACCAGGAAGTACACGTCGTTGGACAGCCCGCGCATGCTGGCCGCCATCAGCGCACCGATGATACCCAGCGGCACCACCAGCACCACCGCGATCGGGATCGACCAGCTCTCGTACAGTGCCGCCAGACACAGGAACACCATCAGCAGCGACAGCGCGAACAGTGCCGGCATCTGCGAGCCCGACAGCTTCTCTTCGTACGACATGCCGGTCCAGGCGAAGCCGACACCGGCTGGCAGTTGTGCAGCCAGGCGCTCGACCTCGGCCATGGCCTCACCGGTACTGTAGCCAGGGGCTGGCGCACCGAGTACTTCCATTGCCTCGACACCGTTGTAACGCGACAGCTTGGGTGCACCGTAGCTCCACTCGCCGCTGGCGAAGGAAGAGAACGGCACCATCTCGCCGGCGGCGTTGCGCACGTACCACTTCTGCAGGTCTTCAGGGCTCATGCGCGAATCGGCAGTGCCTTGCAGGTAGACCTTCTTGACCCGACCACGGTCGATGAAGTCGTTCACATAGCTGGCACCCAGGGCGATCGACAGGGTGTTGTTGATATCGGCGATGGTCACGCCCAGGGCACTGGCGCGTTCGTCGTCGATGGTCAGCTGGTATTGCGGCTCATCGTTCAGGCCGTTCGGACGTACCTGGGTGAGGATCTTGCTCTGCGCGGCCATGCCCAGGAACTGGTTGCGCGCTTCCATCAGCTTGTCGTGGCCGACGCCGGCGCGGTCCTGCAGGAACACGTCGAAACCGGTGGCGTTACCCAGCTCCAGTACGGCCGGCGGGGCGAAGGCGAACACCATCGCGTCGCGGAAGCTGAAGAAGTGCTGTTGGGCACGGGTTGCCAGGTTGAACACGCTGTTTTCGGCAGAACGTTCACCCCACGGCTTGAGCATGATGAAGGCCATGCCCGAACTCTGGCCGCGGCCGGCGAAGTTGAAGCCGTTCACGGTGAACACCGAGGCCACTGTGTCGGACTCCTTGTCCAGCAGGTAGGCGCGCATTTCGTCGACCACCGCCTGGGTGCGCTCGGCACTGGAACCGGCCGGGGTCTGCACCTGGGCGAACAGTACGCCCTGGTCTTCCTCGGGCAGGAACGCGGTAGGGATACGCATGAACAGCCACACCATGCCCACCACGATCAGGATGTAGGCCAGGAAGTACGGGGCCTTGTGACGCAGGATGTTGCCCACGCCGCGCTCGTAGCTCTGCACGCTGCGGTCGAAGTTGCGGTTGAACCAGCCGAAGAAGCCACGCTTGGCGGTATGGTGCTCGCCTTTCTTGACCGGCTTGAGCATGGTGGCGCACAGCGCCGGGGTGAAGATCAGCGCGACCAGCACCGACAGGCCCATGGCCGACACGATGGTGATCGAGAACTGCCGGTAGATCACGCCCGTGGAGCCGCCGAAGAACGCCATCGGCAGCAGTACCGCCGACAGTACCAGGGCGATACCGACCAGGGCGCCCTGGATCTGGCCCATGGACTTCTTGGTCGCCTCCTTGGGTGACAACCCCTCTTCGGACATCACCCGCTCGACGTTTTCCACCACCACGATGGCGTCGTCCACCAGCAGGCCGATGGCCAGGACCATGGCGAACATGGTCAGGGTGTTGATGCTGAAGCCTGCCGCGGCAAGGATGCCGAAGGTGCCGAGCAATACCACCGGTACGGTCATGGTGGTGATCACGGTGGCGCGGAAGTTCTGCAGGAACAGGTACATCACCAGGAACACCAGCACGATCGCCTCGATCAGGGTGTGGATCACCCCACTGATCGATTCGGTGACCACAGGCGTGGTGTCATACGGGAACACCGCCTTCATGCCAGGCGGGAAGAACGGCTCCAGCTCGGCGATGGTGTTGCGCAGTGCCTTGGCGGTGTCCAGGGCGTTGGCCCCGGTTGCCAGCTTGATCGCAAGGCCGGAGGCCGGCTTGCCATTGAACTGTGCGCTGACGCTGTAGTTCTCGCCCCCCAGGCTGACGTCGGCGACATCGCCCAGGCGGACCTGGGAGCCGTCGCGGTTGACCTTGAGCAGGATCTTCTCGAACTGCTCGGCGGTCTGCAGGCGGGTCTTGCCGATGATGGTGGCGTTGAGCTGCGTGCCGGGCAGGGCAGGCAGGCCGCCCAGCTGACCGGAGGACACCTGCACGTTCTGCGCGGCCACGGCGGTCTTGACGTCCACCGGGGTCAGCTGGAACTTGTTCAGCTTGGCCGGATCGAGCCAGATACGCATGGCGTACTGGGCACCGAACACCTGGAAGTCACCCACACCGGCGGTACGCGAGATCGGGTCCTGCATGTTGGAGACGATGTAGTTCGACAGGTCGTCCTTGGTCATGCTGCCGTCTTCGGACACCAGGCCGATCACCAGCAGGAAGTTCTTCACTGCCTTGGTCACGCGGATACCCTGCTGCTGCACTTCTTGCGGCAACAGCGGGGTGGCCAGGTTCAGCTTGTTCTGCACCTGGACCTGCGCGGTATCAGGGTTGGTACCCTGCTCGAAGGTGGCGGTAATGGTCATGCTGCCGTCCGAGTTGCTCTCGGACTGCACATAACGCAGGTTGTCGATACCGTTGAGCTGCTGCTCGATCACCTGGACCACGGTGTCCTGCACGGTCTGCGCCGAGGCGCCCGGGTAGGTCACGGCGATGGCGATGGCCGGCGGCGCGATGCTCGGGTACTGGTTGATCGGCAACTTGACGATCGACAAGGCCCCGACCAGCATGATCACCAGGGCGATTACCCAGGCAAAGATGGGGCGATCGATAAAGAATCTCGACATGGTTTATTCCCCTTTGGCCCCTGCTGACGCTGCATTGGCCTGGGACGGTTGGGCAGGCTTGACGTTGGTGGCTTCGCTGACCTTGACCTCGATACCCGGCTTGACGAACTGCAGGCCTTCGGTGATCAGGCGGTCGCCCGGCTTCAGGCCTTCCTCGATCAGCCAGTCGCTGCCAACGGTACGGCTGGCCTTGAGCTGGCGCAGTTCGACCTTGTTGTCCTTGTCCACGATCAACGCGGTGGGCTGGCCCTTGAGGTCACGGGTCACGCCTTGTTGCGGGGCGAGGATCGCGTTGGCATTCACGCCGGCGGCCAGGCGTGCATGCACGAACATCCCTGGCAGCAAGTTGTGCTCGGGGTTGGGGAACACGGCGCGCAGGGTTACCGAGCCGGTGGTCTGGTCGACCGAGACTTCGGAGAACTCCAGGCGGCCTTCGTGGGTGTAGGTGGTGCCGTCTTCCAGGTTCAGCGAGACCTTGGCGGCGTTGGCCCCGGCCTTCTGCAGTTGCCCGCTTTCGAGCTCGCGGCGCAGCTTGAGCAGCTCGGCCGAAGACTGGGTGACGTCGACGTAGATCGGGTCCAGCTGCTGGATCACCGCCATGGCATCGGCCTGGCCGTTGTTGACCAGCGCACCTTCGGTGAACATCGAGCGTCCGATACGGCCGCTCAGTGGCGCCAGCACCTTGGTGTAGCGCAGGTCGATCTGTGCGCTGCGCAGCGAGGCTTCAGCCTGCAAACGTTTGGCTTGTGCGTCGTCGTATTCCTGACGGCTCACCGCCTGCTCGGCCACCAGTTGCTTGTAGCGGTCCGACAGCGAGCGGGTCGATTGCAGGTTGGCCTGGGCGCTGGCCAGGGTCGCCTCGTACACCGACGGGTCGATCTGGTACAGCTGCTGGCCTTCCTTGACCTCGCTGCCTTCCTTGAACAGACGCTTGAGAATGATGCCGTTGACCTGTGGACGCACTTCGGCCACGCGGTAGGCGATGGTGCGCCCCGGCAGGTCGGAAGTCAGGGTATAGGCCTGGGATTGGAGGGTCACGACGCCGACCTGAGGAGCTTGCGCCGCAGGCGCCGCTTCTTCCTTTTTACAGCCGCTGAGCAGTGTTGCCAGGGCGACGGCGGAAACCAGAGCGGAAACAGCTGGCTTGAATTGCATGAAGATCCTCGGGTCGAAAGAGCTGAAGACGCTCAAGAGTAATGGAAACGGGATGAAGGGAAAATTAATTCCGGGTGGATAAGTAGGATGCTAAGGAATATACTTACATTCATGCTTGTTTGTAAATACCCGTGGCGCACCTTGTCGAGGTGACCACAGGCTTGATTAAGACACCCGGTAGAGGGCCCGACAGTGGCCATACCGGCTCAGAACCCGGACGCCCGCAGCGCGCGTCCGGCTCCTTGATGAGGTTGTACTGCCATGGTCCGTCGCACCAAAGAGGAAGCTCAGGAAACCCGCCAACAGATACTCGAGGCCGCCGAAAAAGCTTTCCATGCCCGTGGGGTGGCGCGTACCACCCTGGCGGATATCGCCAAGCTGGCCGGGGTGACCCGGGGTGCCATCTACTGGCACTTTCAGGACAAGGGCGAACTGGTGCAGGCCCTGCTCGACAGCCTGCGTGAGCCGATCGAGGCGCTGGCCCAGGCCGGCGAGAGCGAAGACGAGCCGGACCCGCTGGGCTGCATGCGCAAGTTGCTGATTCAACTGATGCAGCAGATGCTGCACGAGCCGCGTACCCGGCGCATCAATGAGATCCTGCATCATAAGTGTGAATTCACCGATGACATGTGTGAGATCCGTCAGCAGCGCCAGGCCACGACCCGCGACTGCTACGAGCGTATAGCGCTGACGTTGACCAATGCAGTCAGGCGTGGGCAATTGCCTGCGGACATGGACCCGCAGCGTGCCGCTATTGCAATATTCGCTTACATCGACGGCATCATTGGCAGCTGGCTGCTGCTGCCGGACAGTTTCGATATTGCCGGGGATGCCGAGCGGTGGATGGATACCGGGCTGGATATGCTGCGCTTGAGCCCGTCGCTGCGCAATTGAGCATTTGTGAGCATTTGTGAAGGTTGGCATAGGACGTTTCCCTGTCGTGCCCCGTGCCCGGTCAACAAAAAACACCCGCGCTGCTTGGAACGGTAGTCGGTGACCGGGTAGTCTGCCCCCAAGGACCATCAACTTTTCGTAGAGCCCTGGCATGAGTGCGCACAACCCGACCCTCAAAGGTGCCGAGCAGCCGCTCAAGGCAATCGCCCTGATGTGCATGGCGGTGCTGTTGTTCGCCAGCCACGATGCCCTGTCCAAATACCTTTCCGGCTTCTATGCCATCGTCATGGTGGTGTGGGCACGCTATGTGGTGCACACCCTGCTGATGCTGGTGGTGTTCGTGCCGCGCAGCGGCTTCTCGGCGGTGGTGCGTACACGCCGCCCCGGCCTGCAACTGGCCAGGGCGCTGTGCCTGATCGGCACCAGCCTGTTCTTCACCACCGGCCTGCGTTACATCCCCCTGGCCGAAGCCACCGCCGTGAACTTCCTCGCGCCCCTGCTGGTAACCGCATTGTCGGTACCGCTGCTGGGTGAACGGGTCAGCCGCGCCCAGTGGCTGGCGGTGCTGGCCGGGTTTGTCGGCGTGCTGATCGTGGTGCGCCCGGGCGGGGCGCTGTTCACCCCCGCAATCCTGCTGCCGTTGTGTTCGGCCTTCTGCTTCGGCTGCTACCAGTTGCTCACGCGCAAGCTCAGCGGCATCGACAGCCCGACCACCAGCAACTTTCTCACCGGCATCTTCAACAGCCTGATCATGACCGCGCTGGTGCCATTCTTCTGGAGCATGCCGACCCTGGGGCATGGCCTGTTCATGATCGGCCTGGGCACCTGCGGGATGCTCGGGCACATGCTGCTGACCCAGGCCTTCCGGCATGCCGCGCCGGCCATGCTGGCGCCCTTCAGCTACGGGCAGATCCTGTTCGCCGGCCTGTACGGCTACCTCATTTTCAATCACACCCCGGACGCCTACGGCGTGGTCGGCATTGCGGTCATTTGCCTGAGCGGCCTGGCGGTGGCCTGGGCGCAGCGGCGCAACTGACTACTGCCGGCCGCGCAGCTCGCGGTTGGGCAATGCCAGCGCCGCCGACAATCCCAGCAGGGAGACGGCGGCGCTACCCAGCAACAGGTTGCGAAAGGTCTGCAGCAACTGCGCCTGCACCGCCGCACTGGCCTGGCCGTCCTTGAGGCTGCCGATCAACGCCTCGCCGGCCAGGCTGAAGCCGCTGTCGTGCAGCAGGCTGAGCAGCAGTGCCGACATGCAGGCCACGCCCATCGCCCCGCCCAGCGAGCGGAACAGGTTGGTGGTGCTGGTCGCCACACCGATGTCCCGCGGCTCCACTGCGCTCTGGGTTGCCACCAGCGAGGTGGGGAACTGCAGGCCCGAGGCGATGCCGGTCAGCAGCATGAACGCGCCACTGAGCAGCACGCCGTCGATCGGGCTCAGGGCCATGCCGATGATCGCCACCGGCATCAACAGTGCACCGCCCAGAATCTGCGGCTTGTAGCGCCCGGTCAGGCTGGTCAGGCGGCCGCCGCAATAGGCGCCGATCGGCAGGCCCATGGCCAGGGGCAGCAGGTGCAGGGCGGCGCTGTCGGCGCCCGCCCCGGTGATGCTCTGAAAGCGCAGCGGCATCAGCATGGTCAGCGAGATGGCCTGGAAACTGGTGAAGAAGATCGTGCACCAGCACAGCACTGCCACCCGGTTGCCGAACAGCTGCAACGGCAGCAGTGGCTCGACGGCGCGGCGTTCGTGCAGCACGAATACGCCCAGCCCGAACAGGGCTGCCAGCAGCAGGCCGGCAACCGGGCCGGACCCGATGGGCTGGCCCTGGCCGATCAGGGTGATGCCCAGCAGCAGGGCCGTCAGGCCCAAGATCAACAGCACCGCGCCGGGGTAGTCCACCTGCGCCTTGCGTTGCGGCGTGGCCAGCCCGCGCAGGGTACGCTCGGTGACCCACCAGGCGGTCAGCCCCAGCGGCAGGTTCAGCCAGAACACCCAGCGCCACGACAGGTACTCGGTCAGCAGCCCGCCCAGCACCGGGCCGGCGACGCTGGCCAGGGCATACATGCTGCTGAAATAACCCTGGTAGCGACCGCGCTCGCGGGGCGGCACGAAGTCGCCGATGATCGCCTGGCTGACCGACACCATGCCGCCCGCGCCGATGCCCTGCAGTACCCGCGCCAGCACCAGTTGCTCCATGTTCTGTGCCAGCGCGCAGAACAGCGAGGCCAGGGTGAAAAGCCCGGTACCGGTCAGGATCATGCGCCGTCGGCCGTACAGGTCGCCGAGCTTGCCGTAGATCGGCACCGCCACGGTCATGGCCACCATGTAGCCGGAAATCACCCAGGCCAGCAGGGTCACGTCGTTGAATTGCGCGGAGATCGCCGGCATCGAGACCGCGACGATGGTCTGGTCCAGCGCGCCGAGGAAGATCGCCAGCATCAGCGCGACGAGCACGCTGCGCAGGGCGGGTTGCGGAGTGTTCAATTGCGTCACGAGGTAGCTCTGGGCAAGTGGGACCGGGTGCTGCCCAGTGTACTCGATAGCCTGCTAAGCGTCTTCGATGGGCTCGTAGGGCAGGCCCACGTAGTTTTCTGCCAGGGTCCTGCGCCCGGCCTCGGAGCCCACGAAGTAGTCCAGCTCGGTGTGCTGGATACGCTGGCTGAAGGCGTCGCTGTCGGGGAAGCGGTGCAGCATCGAGGTCATCCACCATGAGAAGCGTTCGGCCTTCCAGATGCGCCGCAGGCAGATCGCCGAGTAGCGTTCCAGCAGGTCGGTGCGGCCTTCGGCGTAGACCTTGCGCAGGATGTTGTACAGCGTGCTGACGTCGCTGGCGGCCAGGTTCAGGCCCTTGGCCCCGGTGGGCGGCACGATGTGCGCGGCGTCGCCGACCAGGAACAGGCGCCCGTACTGCATCGGCTCCACCACGAAGCTGCGCAGCGGGGCGATGCTTTTCTCGATCGACGGGCCGGTGACCAGGCGCTCGGCCAACTCGTCGGGCAGGCGCGACTTGAGTTCCTCCCAGAAGCGCTCATCCGACCAGTCCTCGACCTTCTCTTCGGCCGGCACCTGCACGTAATAGCGGGTGCGGGTGGGCGAGCGCATGCTGCACAGGGCGAAGCCGCGTTCGTGGCGCGCGTACACCAGCTCGTCGCTGACCGGCGGGGTGTCGGCCAGGATGCCCAGCCAGCCGAACGGGTAGACCCGCTCGAACACCTGCAGCGCCTCGCTTGGAATCGACTGGCGTGCCACCCCGTGATAACCGTCGCAGCCGGCAATGTAGTCGCAGTCCAGGCGATGCTGCTGGCCGTCCTTTTCATAGGTGACGTAGGGCTGCCCAGTCTTCATGTCGTGCGGGCGCACGTTCTCGGCGTGGTAGACCGTGGTCGCACCGCTGTCGGCGCGCGCGGCCATCAGGTCGCGGGTGACTTCGGTCTGGCCGTAGATCATCACGCCCTGGCCGCCGGTCAGGCCCTTGAGGTCGATGTGCTCGCGGCGCCCGTCGAAGGCCAGCTCGAAGCCTGCATGGGGCAGCCCTTCGGCGTCCATGCGCTGACCGACCCCGGCTTCGCGCAGCAGCTCGACCATGCCCTGTTCGAGCACGCCGGCGCGGATACGCCCCAGTACATAGTCGGGGCCCTGGCGTTCGAGGATGACGTTGGAGATGCCGGCGTTGTGCAGCAACTGGCCGAGCAGCAGGCCGGACGGGCCCGCACCGATGATCGCGACTTGGGTTTTCATGATTGTTGGACTTTTTATGATTGGAGTACCTGCATTTTTCGCTTGCCGGCTGGCCTTCTGAAGGGACAAACCGAGCACAAAGCGGTACTTTTCGCTAATAGGTGCGTTTATCGGACAGTGGTCGGGAAGCGAGGGTGTGATGAGCAGGGTGTCGATTCCGGTATTCAAGCTGTACGGCGAGACGCTGGGCTGGCCGACGCCCGACCTGCTGCACAGCGAGTCGATCCCGGCGCGCAGCCGCCTGCACCAGTGGGAGATCGAGCCGCACCGGCATGCCGACCTGTGGCAGCTGCTGTTTCTGTACAGGGGCCAGGCCGAGATCGAGCTGGAGGGGCAGGTGTGTCGCCTGGAGCAGGCGGCGATCCAGGTGGTGCCGGCGCTGTGCGTGCACGGCTTTCGTTTTTCCGAAGACGTCGACGGTTATGTGGTGACCCTGGCGGCGCCGCTGGTGGAGGTGCTGCAGCGGCAACTGACGGGCGTGCCAGCCGCCCTGCAGCGCGGCGCCAGTTACCTGGCCGGGGCCGACGCCGATTACCTCAACAGCCTGTTCAGCACCCTGCAGGCCGAGTACCAGCAGGACCTGCCCGGGCGCGAGTTGCAGCTGCATTCGCTGATCAACCTGATGGTGGTGTGGATCAGCCGCCAACAGTTGCGCCGCAGTGCCGGTGCCCAGGTGCCGGAACGTGGGCGCGAGTATCTGCAGCGTTTCAACGGACTGGTGGAGCAGCAGTTTCGCCAGCAGCCGAGCGTGGAGCAGCTGGCGCATCAGGTGGGGGTGTCGGTGGCAACGCTCAATACCTTGTGCCGGGCATTGGCCGGGCAGTCGGCGCTGCAGATCGTGCACCAGCGCATCGTGCTGGAAGCCAAGCGCGACCTGATCTACACCAGCCTCACGATCAACCAGTTGGCTGACAGCCTGGGTTTTGCCGACCCGGCATACTTCTCGCGCTTCTTCCGGCGCATGACCGGCCTTTCGCCCCGCGACTTTCGTCGTCGTGAACCTTCGCTGGCTACCTGACCACGCTCAGTGTGCCGGCATGGGGCAGGCAGTGGGCGGAGCTGCAGCTGGACGCCGCATAGGGTTGCTGGCGCAGCAGCTCGACCCGATACGCCGCTGCCCCGTACACCCCGAGCACGGCAGTGATGGCCAACAGGGCAGCGCACTTTCTGGATTTCAGGGTCATGGCACCAACCTCCTGTATCCCGCACACAGATGCTTCTACAAGCATAGGCCAGCATTGCGCCAGGTGCCTGCCGGTCAGTCCAGGCCGTGGTCCCAGTGGGGCGGGTCGGTGAAGCGTGCCGCCAGAAAGTCGAGCATGCTGCGCAGGGTTGCGGGCATGTGCTTGCGCGAGGTGTACACCGCGTTCAGGCCCAGTTCGCGGGGCCTGGCCTCGGGCAGCAGGCGTACCAGCGTGCCGCTGCGCAGGGCTTGCCACACCAGGTAGGTGGGCAGCATGGCGATACCGGTGCCGGCCAGGGTGGCGCGCTCCAGGGTCAGGGCCTCGTTGGCGCTGATATTGCCTTGCACCGGCACCGACACCTGTTCGCCGTCGACCTCGAAATGCCAGAGGCTGTGGCCGAAGTACGAATGGGTCAGGCAGTTGTGCTGGCTCAGGTCCTGCACCTGGCGCGGTACGGGGTGCTCGCGCAGGTAGGCTGGCGAGGCGCACACCACCGAGCGGCACACACTCAGGCGGCGGGCGATGAGGTTTGGGTCCAGGTCGTTGCTGACGCGGATGGCCAGGTCGATGCGTTCGTCCACCAGGTTGACCGTGCGGTCGAGCATCTGCAGGTCGACCTTCACCAGCGGGTAGCGCTTGACGTAGTCCGCTACCGCTTCCACCAGTTGCGCATGCCCGAACGAGGTACTGACGCTGATGCGCAGTTCACCCCGCGGCGCGTCATCCGGGGCGCCCACTGCAGCGTGCAGGTCGCCCACCAGTTCCAGCATCTGCCGGCAGCGCGGCAGGGTTTCCAGGCCGGCGGCAGTCAGGCTCAGCTTGCGCGTGGTGCGCTGCATCAGGCGCGCGCCCACCCAGTCTTCAAGTTCGGCCAGGTAACGCGAAACCACAGGGCGCGACAGGTCCAGGTGGTCGGCGGCGGCCGACTGGCTGCCCAGGTCGACTACGCTGACGAACACCTTCATTGCGGTGAGACGGTCCATGATCTGCCCGATTTCAGAAACAAACTATGTTGGAGCATCGCATTTTTTGTGATGGTTCGTGCAACTAAGCTGTGCCTCATCGATGACTTGAACAGGTATTGCTTGATGGCTGCTTTCTTTTCCCTGCGTCGCCTGCTGCTGGCGTGTGCCGCTTTCGGTGCGATCACCCAGGCCGTTGCCGGCGACGCACCGCTGAAACTGGACGTGTACAACCCCGGCAGCGAGGCGCTGTTTCCGGTCAGCTCGGTGATCGTCAGTGGCCAGCACGAGGCGATTCTGGTGGATGCACAGTTCGGCAAGGGCCAGGCCGAGCAGGTGCTGAAGAAGCTTCGCGATAGCGGCAAGCAACTCACCACCATCTACATCAGCCATGGCGACCCGGACTATTACTTCGGCCTCGACACCCTGACCCGTGCCTACCCCAAGGCCAAGGTGCTGGCGTCGCAGGCGACGGTCGCGCACATCAAGCAGACCATGGCTGCCAAGCTTGCCTACTGGGGCCCGCAGATGGGGGCCGACAAGCCCGCCCGGCTCGTCGTGCCTGACGTGCTGCCCGGCAACGTGCTCACCCTTGAAGGGCAGCGTCTTGAAGTGATCGGCCTGGACGGCCCGCAGCCCGACCGCAGCTTTGTATGGGTCCCGTCGATCAAGGCGGTGGTCGGCGGGGTAGTGGTGGCCGAGAACCTGCACGTGTGGATGGCCGACACACAGTCGGCGCAGTCGCACAAGGACTGGCTCGCGACCCTGGCGCGCATCGAGCAACTGGCGCCGCAGACGGTGGTACCGGGGCATTACCTGGGGCAGAGCAAGGGGTCGCTCGAGGCGGTGCGCTTCACCGCCGATTACATCCGCGCCTTCGATGCCGAAACCGCCAGGGCGGCCAACTCGGCCGAGCTGATCGCTGCAATGAAAAAACGTTACCCCGGCCTGGGCGAGGAGAGCTCGCTGGAGCTCGGCGCCAAGGTCGCCAAGGGCGAAATGAAGTGGTAAGTGTCGTTCAATCCTGATCGGAGGTTTCCATGAGCAAGATCGCAATCATCGGTGCTACCGGACGTGCCGGCAGCCAGTTGCTGGAAGAGGCCCTGCGCCGTGGCCACAGCGTCACCGCCATAGCCCGCGACCCGTCGCGCCTGCAGGGGCGCGAAGGGGTGAGCACGGTAGCCCTGGACGTGACCCGGGGCGAGGGGCTGGAGCAGGCCGTTGCCGGGCATGACGTGGTGCTCAGCGCCGCGCACTTTGCCACGGTGCCGGCGCAGGCGATCATCGGGCCGGTCAAGAAGGCCGGGGTCAAGCGCCTGCTGGTGGTGGGCGGGGCGGGCAGCCTGCTGCTGCCGTCAGGGGGAGCGCGTGATCGACGCGCCGGACTTCCCCGAGGCCTACAAGGCCGAGGCGAGCGCAGGTGGCGATTTTCTGCAGGCCTTGCGCCAGGAGCAGCAACTGGACTGGACCTTCCTGTCGCCGTCGGCGGAGTTCGTCGAAGGCGAGCGCACCGGTAGCTACAGGGTGGGCAAGGATCACCTGCTGGTCGACGCGAAGGGCAGGAGCTGGATCACCTTTGCCGACTATGCGATTGCGTTGCTCGATGAGGTAGAGAAGCCAGCGCATTCGCGTCAGCGCTTTACTGTGGGGTACTAGGGGCTGTATGAAAAGTCTTGAGACGAAGGTCAGGCAAGGCGAAAACAGCCGAGGAAGCGGAGTTTACGGGTTGTAAATGAGCATTCCGAGGCTGTTTTCAACGCAGCATCACCGAGTATCAAGGCTTTTCGTACAGAGCCTAGAAAGCATTCGCCGGCAAGGCCGGCTCCTACAGGTATAGGAGCCGGCCTTGCCGGCGACTGCATCAACGCGGTGCCCCTGCCTGCCCGCCCAACCACTCCAGCAAGGCCATCAACCCCGGCGCCGCCACCTGCGCGGGCCGCACCAGGTAATAGCCCTTGCCGGTCTTGACCCGCAGGTCGAACGGCATCACCAGCCGTCCGCTGGCCAGGTCATCGCCGATCAACGCCCAATCCCCTATCGCCACCCCGGTGCCCTGGGACGCCATCGACATGGCCATGTCCAACGTTTCGAAATGCTGGCGCCGGCCTTGCCTGGGCAGTTGCACGCCGGCTGCGCCAAGCCAGGTCGCCCAGTCCTTCTCGTCCCGCGCCGGGTGCAGCAGCATGTGCTGCTGCAGATCATCCAGCGTGCGCAACGGCAACTGCGGCGCGCACACCGGTGTCAGTTGTTCATCGAACAGCTTCAGCACCTGCAGGGCCGGATCAGGCTCGGCGCCATACACCACCGCCGCATCGAACGCTTCCCGGCGAAAATCCACCCCGTGCTGCACCGTGGTGGTCAGCTCCACCGGCACTTCCGGGTGCAGCGCCTGCCATTCCATCAGGCGCGGCAGCAACCAGCGCATCACGCAGGTCGGCGCCTTCAGTTGCAAGGTGGTGCGCTGCGCGCCCACCTGCTGCACGCCTTCCTCGATCAGCCCGAATACCTGCTGCACCCGCGGCAGCCAGTCCTGGCCCTCGCGGGTCAGGCTCAGGCCGCGTGCCTGGCGCACGAACAGCGCGTAGCCCAGGTGTGCTTCCAGGCCGGCGATCTGGCGGCTCACCGCGCCCTGGGTCAGGTGCAGTTGCTGCGCCGCACGGGTGAAGTTGCAGCATTGCGCAGTGATCAGGAAGGTGTGCAGGGCAGGCAAGGGAGGCAGGCGTTTCATTGGGGTAAGCCATGAGCTGTAGACATGGCTAGTATGAGGATTTTTGCATTGTGCCGGTAGCGCCTGGCGGGTCCAATCAGGCCTTGTTCCAGAATGATTCCAGGCAGACCACCATGGCGACTTGCGGCGAAGTATTGGTAAAACTCCTCGAAAACTATGGCGTGGACCATGTTTTCGGCATTCCCGGCGTGCACACGGTCGAGCTGTACCGCGGCCTTGCCGGCTCGACCATCCGTCATATCACCCCGCGCCACGAGCAAGGCGCAGGCTTCATGGCTGACGGCTTTGCCCGTACCCGTGGCAAGCCTGGGGTGTGCTTCATCATCACCGGCCCGGGCATGACCAACATCACCACCGCCATGGGCCAGGCCTATGCCGACTCGATCCCGATGCTGGTGATCTCCAGCGTGCAGTCGCGCAATGCCCTGGGCGGCGGTCGCGGCAAGCTGCACGAGCTGCCCAACCAGGGCGCGCTGGTCAGCGGTGTGGCGGCGTTCTCGCACACACTGATGAGCGCCGATGACCTGCCGGCCGTACTGGCCCGTGCCTTTGCGGTATTCGAGGGCGCGCGCCCGCGCCCGGTGCATATCGAGATCCCGCTGGACGTGCTGGTCGAAGACGCCGATCACCTGCTTGGCTGCGAGCCGGTACACATCGCCCGCGCCGGTGCCGCGCCAGGGCCGGTGGCGAGCATGGCGGCGCTGCTGGCCGCTGCCCGCCGCCCGTTGATCCTGGCCGGTGGCGGTGCCATCGACGCAGGCCCCGCACTCGCCCGGTTGGCCGAGCACCTGCAGGCGCCCGTTGCACTCACCATCAATGCCAAGGGCGTGCTGGCCTCCGGGCACCCGCTGCTGATCGGCTCCACCCAGTCGCTGGTGGCGACCCGTGCACTGGTGCGCGAGGCCGACGTGGTGCTGGCGATCGGCACCGAGCTGGCCGAAACCGACTATGACGTCACCTTCAAGGGCGGCTTCGAGATCCCCGGCGCCCTGCTGCGCATCGACATCGACCCGGACCAGTGCGTGCGTAACTACCCGCCCAGGGTGGCACTGGTGGCCGATGCAGAGCAGGCGGCGCAGGCCCTGTTGCTGGCTCTGGCCGAGCAGCCGGCGCCACCGCGCGAAGGCGAGTGGGGCGCGGCGCGGGCAGCGCGCCTGCGCGATACCCTGGCCAGCGAATGGGATGCGGCCACGCGGGCGCAGACGCTGTTCCTCGACAGCGTGCTGCAGACGTTGCCCGATGCCGTGCTGGTCGGTGATTCGACCCAGCCGGTGTACACCGGCAACCTGACCCTGGACCTCGACCAGCCGCGCCGCTGGTTCAACGCCTCGACCGGCTACGGCACCCTCGGCTACGCCTTGCCGGCGGCCATGGGCGCGTGGCTGGGCAGTGCGGAGCAGGCGGATCGACGCTTGCCTGCGGTGTGCCTGATCGGCGACGGCGGCTTGCAGTTCACCCTGCCGGAGCTGGCCAGTGCGGTGGAGGCGCAAGTGCCGCTGATCGTGTTGCTGTGGAACAATCAGGGGTACGAGGAGATCAAGAAGTACATGGTCAACCGCGCCATCGAACCGGTGGGCGTGGATATCCACACCCCCGATTTCATTGGCGTGGCCAAGGCCCTCGGTTGCGCCGCCGAAGCGGCGAGCGGGGTGGCGCAACTGCGCGAGGCGTTGTTGCGTGCCCGCCAACGCAGTGGCCCGAGCCTGATCGAGGTCGACCAGGCAGCGTGGATGCAGGCGGTGCAACCATGCTGAACCTGCCCGGTATCTACATCGAGGGCGCGTGGCATCACGGCGCGCAGCCGCTCACGGTAATCAACCCGAGCACCGGGCAGTCCCTGGCCGAGGTGGCCGGGGGCGATGGCGATGCAGTCGCCTGTGCCGCTACGGCGGCGCAGGCCGCTTTTGCCGGCTGGTCGCGTACCACCGGGGCGCACCGTGGCGAGCTGCTGCACAGGATCGCGCGGGGTGTGGAGGCCCGCCGCGAGCGACTGATCGAACTGCAATCGCGCAACAACGGCAAGCCCCTGGCCGAGTCGGCGATGGACGTCGACGATGTGGTGGCGACGTTCGAGTACTACGCGGGCCTGGCGCAGGCGCTTGACAGGCAGCAGGACCAGCCGCTGGCCTTGCCCAGCGAGGATTTCAGCGCCCGCCTGCGTCGCGAGCCGTGCGGTGTGGTCGGCCTGATCGTGCCGTGGAACTTCCCGATGGTGACCACCGCCTGGAAGCTGGCCCCGGCGTTGGCGGCAGGGTGCTGCGTGGTGCTCAAGCCGTCGGAGGTCACGCCCCTGGCCGAGCTGGAACTGGCCCGGATCATCGCCGAATGCGGCCTGCCGGATGGGGTGTTCAATCTGGTGTGCGGCACCGGGCTGGCGGTGGGGGCGCCGCTGACGAGCGACCCGCGTATCGCCAAGGTGTCATTCACCGGCAGCAATGCGGTCGGCGTGCAGGTGATGCAGCGCGCGGCCGAGACGGTCAAGGGGGTGAGCCTGGAGCTGGGCGGCAAGTCGTCATTGCTGGTGCTGGAGTCGGCCGAGCTGGAGCTTGCGCTCGAGCTGGCCTGCGCCGGCGGCTTCTTCAATGCCGGGCAGATGTGCTCGGCCACCAGCCGCGTGCTGGTGGCCGATGCGCTGTACGACGCCTTTGTCGACGGGGTGAAGGCACGGGCTGCGGCGATCCGGGTGGGTGACCCGTTTGCCGGCGACAGCGACATGGGGCCGCTGGTCAACCAGGCCCAGTACCAGCGCGTGCTGGGGCACATCGAGCGTGGCATGCACAGCGGCGCGCGCTTGCTGTGCGGTGGCAAGCCGCTCGAACACGCCGCTGGGTACTTCATCGAGCCCACGGTGTTTGCCGAGGTACCGCTGGACAGTGCGCTGTGGCGCGAGGAAATCTTCGGCCCGGTGCTGTGCGTGCGTCGGGTGGCCAGCGAAGCCGAAGCGGTGGCGTTGGCCAACGACAGCGAGTTCGGGCTGGTGGCCAGCGTGGTAGGTGCAGACCCGGCGGCCGCCGAACGGGTGGCCGACCAGCTGCAGGCCGGGCTGGTGTGGATCAACGCACCGCAGGTGATCTTCCCGCAGGCAGCGTGGGGTGGCTACAAGCAGAGCAGCCTGGGGCGCGAGCTGGGGCCCTGGGGGCTGGCGGCGTTTCAGGAGATCAAGCATGTGGTGAGGGCGGTGTAGCGTTCTTCGCCGGCAAGGCCGGCTCCTACAGGCGACCGCGTACTGCCTGTAGGAGCCGGCCTTGCCGGCGAAAGCGATCTAGAGCGCGCTACGCAACCTTGCCATGTCCCGCAGCGGTGGCGCGCCATACAGCCGGCTGTACTCGCGGCTGAACTGCGACGGGCTCTCATAGCCTACCCGATACCCCGCCACCGACGCCTCCAACCCATCGTTGAGCATCAGCCGCCGGGCTTCCTGCAAGCGCAGTTGCTTCTGATACTGCAACGGGCTCATCGAGGTCACCGCCTTGAACCGGTGGTGCAGGGTCGAGGCACTCAGGTTTACCTCCCGTGCCAGGTCGTCGATGCGCAGCGGGCGCTGAAAATGATCATTGAGCCACTGGATGGCCTGGCACACGCGGTGGGTCTGGGTGTTGGCCATGGCGATCTCGTACAGCCGCGCACCCTGCTGTCCGCGCAGCAGCCGATAGAGAATCTCGCGACGGATCAGCGGCGCCAGCACGGCAATGTCCTTGGGCGTATCCAGCAGGCGGATCAGGCGCAGCAATGCATCGAGCATCTGGGTGTCCAGGCGTTCGATGAACACCCCCCGCGACGACGGCTGCGACGGCACGCCCATCGGCCCGGCCTCGGCGATCAGGCTGTTGATCTCGGCCGGGTCGATGTCCAGGCGAATGCCCAGGCTGGGGTTCTGCGGGCTGGCCTCCAGCAGGGCACCGCTGATCGGCATCGCCACCGACACCACCATGTAGTGCAGCGGGTCGTACACATAGGTCTCGTCGCCCAGGCAGATCTCCTTGCGGCCCTGGGCCAGGATGCACAGCGCCGGCTGCGCCAGGGTCGGCATCGAGCGGGTGCTCTGCTCGTAGCGGCTCAGGTGCAGGTCGGCGATGGCCGAAGGCACCGTGCCGCTGGGGCAGTGGCGAACGACCAGCCCGGCCAGTTCCTGGCGCAGAAGCTCCAGGGCCGGGTCCAGCAACGGTGGGGTGGGGTCTGGGGCTGACATGTGCGGGTTCCTCTGCCGATGGGCGCAGCATAGGTTCGCGCACGCCGGGGCGCTAGCCGAATGCTGCGCGGTTCTTGCCTGATCCTGCGACGGGTGCAGAATCAGGCAAGCCGTCGACAGGAATCGCCTAACGCCGCGCGTGGCCTGGGCCGTAGCCTTGGCAGCCTGGGTTTTCTTCCCTGGCCGCTTCAAGGAGCACCGCACATGACGTCATCACAACCGGTCAGCCATCTTTCCTTCGTGCGCGCCAGCGTCGGCCGTTCGGCCGAGCTGGGCGTGCGCCTGCAGCAACTGCTCGAACCGTCGCGGCAAACCCCGGGGTGTCTGCATTTCAGCGTGCAGCGTTCCACCTGCGATGCCGACCTGTGGTTGCTCAACGGAGTGTGGGCCGATACTTCGGCGCTGCACGACTACTTTGCCTCGCCCAGCCTGCAGCTGTTTGGTGAACTGGTGCAGGCGCGGGTGGTGCACAGCCTCGACCTGCAGACGTTCACCGAGCAGCCGGCGAGTTAGAATGGCGCCTTTCCGGCAACCGATGTGGATGTGAGAGGCAATGGCACGTAAAGAATTCGACGTATTCGAGGCTGTTTCGGCGGTGGTGCCGGGCGAGGGTGGCTACAGCGCCGCGATCGCGGTCAAGGCCCTGGGCGCTGGCGGCGCACCGCGTTTTCACAAGGTGCTGCCAGGGCAGGTATTCAAGACCGCACTGGAGGCCGATGACGCTGCAGTGGTCGAACTGCAGCGCCTGAACGGCGTCAGTGACGACGCCGAACTGATCTGGTGATCAGGCCTGCGGGCGGGCCATCTTGAACAGGTTGCCCAGCTCGAAGTAATCCGCCGGGCCGCCGCCGCGCAGAATCGGCTCGGCGGCCGCGGTGTCGTAGATCCCTTCCTTGAGCAGGTGCTCGGCAATGTGCACCGCTACCACTTCGCCCAGAATCAGCCAGCTTGGCACCAGCGCCTGGTCGGCACGTTGCAGTTGCACGATCTGGGTCACCTTGCATTCGAACGACACCGGGCTTTCCTGCACCCGGGGTACCGCAATCACCCTGGAGGCTGCCGGGGTCAGCTGGCTCAGGGCGAACTCGTCGACCTCTGGCGCCACGGCGGCGCAGCTCTGGTTCATGGCGTCGGCCAGCGGGCGTGTGGCCAGGTTCCAGGCGAACTCGCCGGTCTGTTCGATGTTGTTCAGGCTGTCTTTGCGCCCGACGCTGCAGAACCCGATGATCGGCGGAATGTAGTTGAAGGCGTTGAAAAAACTGTAGGGCGCAAGGTTCAGGCGGCCGTCGCGGTCCTGGGAGGAGATCCAGCCGATCGGGCGCGGGCCGACGATGGCGTTGAACGGGTCGTGGGGCAGGCCGTGGCCTTTTGCGGGTTCGTAGTAGTACATCATCGGGCCTTGTGGGCGGAGGGTGCGCTAGTGTGCCAACAGTTGCCGGCCCTGAAAATGACTAAGCCCGGCCGAAGCCGGGCTGTGGCGCTGCATCGGCTGTCAGCTGATGCGGTGGGCCTGGGTGCGGTCGAAGCCATCTTCGACGAAGCGATGCGCGTTGGTGTGATCGAAACCGTCTTCTGCCACGGTGGCGGGCTGGGCGTGTTCCACGGCAAAGTTGTGCGCGTTGGTGCGGTCGAAGCCGTCTTCGGCGAAAGCGTTGGCGGCCAGGACAGAGAAGGTGAGGGCCAGCATCAGTTTGGTTTTCATGGGGGTAACTCCGGTGGTGAGGGGGTGTCTGTTGCTATGGGTTTGATTTTACGCCCGTTAATTTGATTAAAAAGCGCAAAATATTGCCTATATGAATCTATTAAATCGATGCGTCAGAAAGCGGTTGGCCTCTGCTGGCAAGCCAGTGCCCACAGTGTTTTGCGAGCGCCGAAGCACCCAGGGGCGCTGGCTTGCCAGCCAGGAGGACGACTCGGTTCTGAGTGGGCCCAGCATCGCGCACCCGCATTAATGCCGAATTAAGCCCACAAAAAAGGGGCCTCCATCGCTGGAGGCCCCTTGTCTACCGCAGCAAGCTGATCAGTCGGTCTCGATCCGCGAGTTGTTGCGGGTGTCCTTCATGAACACATACACCAGCAGCGAGACGGCAATGCACGCCGTGACGTACCAGTAGTAGCCGGTCTCCATGTTGATGCTCTTGAACCACAGTGCCACGTACTCGGCCGTGCCACCGAAGATCGACACGGTCAGCGCATACGGCAGGCCCACGCCCAGCGCACGGATCTCGGTGGGGAACAGCTCTGCCTTGACCACCGCATTGATCGAGGTGTAGCCGCTGACGATGATCAGTGCTGCCATGATCAGGAAGAACGCACCCCACCAGGTCTCGATGGTGTGCAGTGTGGTCAGGATCGGCACGGTGAAAAGGGTGCCCAACACACCGAAGGCGATCAGGATCGGGCGACGGCCGATCTTGTCCGACAGGCCGCCGATCACCGGCTGCAGGCACATGAACAGGAACAGGGTGGCCGCCGAGATCATGGTCGAGTCACTGATGCTCATGCCCACCGTGTTCACCAGGTACTTCTGCATGTAGGTGGTGTAGGTGTAGAACGCCAGGGTGCCGCCCATGGTCAGGCCGACCACGGTCGCCAGTTCCTTGGGGTGGCGCAGCAGGGTGCGCATCGAGCTTTCCTTGGCCTTTTCCTTCTTGGTGAACGAGGCCGTCTCTTCCATGCCGCGACGCAGGTACAACGCCACCACCGCGCACAGCGCGCCGATCACGAAGGGTACGCGCCAGCCCCACGAGTACAGCTGCTCGGTGGTCAGGGTCTGCTGCAGGATGATCAGCACCGCCAGCGCGATGAGCTGGCCGGAGATCAGCGTGACGTACTGGAAGCTGGAGAAGAAACCGCGACGCTCCTTGGTTGCCATCTCGCTGAGGTAGGTGGCCGAGGTGCCGTATTCACCCCCCACCGACAGGCCCTGCATCAGGCGTGCGATCACCAGCAGCACCGGCGCGGCGACGCCGATGGTTTCGTAGCTGGGTGTCAGGGCGATGACCAGGGAGCCGGCGCACATCAGCAGTACCGAGGCCATCAGCGCGGCCTTGCGGCCCTTGCGGTCGGCATAGATACCCATCAGCCAGCCACCGATCGGGCGCATCAGGAAGCCCACGGCGAAGATCGCGGCGGTGTTGAGCAGTTGGGTGGTGGTGTTGCCGGCCGGGAAGAAGGCCTTGGCGAAATACAGCGAGAACGCCGCGTAGACGTACCAGTCGTACCATTCGACCATGTTGCCGATGGAGCCGGAGAAAATCGACTTGAGGCGGCTGGAGGTGGTTTTTTCAGCGGGTGCGGCCGCTGCCCCAGCAGGCAGAGAGGTGGAGTTATCCATTGAAGCAACCTTCTAGTTGTTTTTGTGGTGCGCGTGTAAACGCGGCCTGACAGGGCCATAGCAGGACCCGTGCCAGCCAGCGAAGGCCCGGTTTAGAAGGGTTTGGCAGGTCGAATGAGCGGAAATCCGCTCATTGGCGGCGCAGTGATAGGCAAGAATCCGCCTATGAGCCGGGGCGTTCGAGGAAGTCTTCGCGCACCAGTGCGTGGCGTTGCATCTTCTCGTTCAGGGTGCGTCGGGGCAGTTGCAGCTCCTCGAGCACCGCCTTGATGTCGCCCTGATGACGGCTCAGGGCGGCGCGCAGGCACTGGGCCTCGAAGGCTTCCTGCTGGGCAGCCAGCGATTGCCCGGTATGCGCCACTGCCGCCGATTGCGCATCGTCCAGCCCCAGGGCGTGGCGCTCGGCGGCGTTGGCCAGTTCGCGCACGTTGCCCGGCCAGTCGTGGCTGAGTAGCCGGCCCAGTTGTGCGCCACTGGGGTCGGCGGCGCTGCGGCCCAGGCGCTCGGCGGCGGCGCGGGCAAAATGGGCAAACAGCAGGGGGATGTCTTCGCGCCGCTCGCGCAACGGCGCCAGGCGCAGTTCGGCCACGTTCAGACGGTACGCCAGGTCTTCGCGAAAGCGCCCGGCGCGGGCTTCGAGCAGCAGGTCGGGCTTGGTGGCGGCAATGATGCGCAGGTCCACGCTGATGCTCTGGTTGGCGCCCAGGCGCTCGAGCTTGTGCTCCTGGATCACCCGCAGCAGCTTGGCCTGCTGGGCCAGCGGCATGCTCTCGATCTCGTCGAGGAACAGCGTGCCACCGTTGGCATATTCGAGCTTGCCGATGCGCTTGCCCTGGGCGCCGGTGAAGGCGCCGCTCTCGTGTCCGAACAGCTCGGCCTCGAACAATTGCTCAGGGATCGCCGCACAGTTGAGCGCCACGAACGGCTTGTCGGCCCGCGGGCCGAAATCATGCAGGCACCGCGCGACGCGCTCCTTGCCGCTACCGGTTTCGCCGCGTATCAGCACATTGACCGGCAGCCCGGCCAGGTCCAGCACCTGGCGACGCAGTTGCTGCAGGCCAGGCGACATGCCCAGCAGGGTGTTTTCCAGGCGCACCTTGAGGTCGGCCTGTTCATGCAGTCGGCGGTTCTCCAGCACCAGCTGGCGTTTCTCCAGGGCGCGGCGCAGGCTGCCGAGCAGGCTGTCGGGGCTGAAGGGCTTTTCCAGAAAATCGTAGGCGCCATTGCGCATGGCTTCGACCGCCATCGGCACGTCGCCATGCCCGGTAAGCAGAATCACCGGCAGGTCGGCATCACGCCCCTGCAGTTGCTCCAGCAGTTGCAGGCCACCCATGCCGGGCATGCGCACATCGCTCAGGATCACCCCGGGAAAATGCTCGGGCAGCTGTGCCAGACACGCCTCGGCACGTTCGAACAGCTGCACCTCGAAGCCGGCCAGGCTCAGCCACTGCTGCACCGCGGTACGGATGCTGGCCTCGTCGTCGACGACAATCACCGCATTCAGCATGCAGGCTCCGGGTCGCAGGGCAGGGTCAGGCTGAAACGCGCACCGCCGGGCTGGTTGTCGACCTGCAGGCGTCCGCCGGCTTCATGGATGATGCCGTAGGAAATCGCCAGCCCAAGGCCCAGCCCTTCGCCCACCGGCTTGGTGGTGAAGAATGGGTCGAACACGCAGCCCAGGTGCTCCTGCTTGATGCCGCCGCCGCTGTCGAGCACGCTCAGGTGCCAGTGGTCATGCTGCTTTTCGATACGGATCTCCAGGTGTTTCCAGGTTTTGTCGGCCATGGCGTCCAGGGCGTTGCGCAACAGGTTGATCAGCACCTGTTCCAGGCGGATGGCGTCGCCGCGTACCCAGGCCGGACGCGCCAGGTACAGCGCGGTGCTGACGCCCTCGGCGCGGATGCGCGGGTCGAGCAACTGTAGCGCCTGGTCGACCACGGTGGCCAGGTCCAGACGTTCGCGCAGGCCGCTGGGGCTGTTGCGGGCAAAGGTTTTCAGGTGTCCGGTAAGGGCCGCCATGCGCGTGAGCATCTGGTCCAGCGGCTGCAGGGCCTGGCGTGCTTCGTCCAGGCGCTCGCTGTCGAGCAGCAGGCGCAGGGTGGCCAGTTGCATGCGCTGGGTGGTCAGCGGCTGGTTGAGCTCGTGGGCCAGCGCGGCGGACATCTGCCCCAGCGCCGCCAGCTTGGTCGACTGCACCAGGCCCTCCTGAGCCATGCGCAGTTCATGGGTGCGTTCCTCCACCAGGCGCTTGAGCTCGTCGCGGCTGCGCTGGCGCAGGCGGGCCAGGCGCAGGCGCTGGCTGATGAACAGCACCGCGAACACCAGGGTCAGCCAGACGGCGGCGGCCGTCAGCCCGGCGTTGCGCTCGTCATCCCCGGTGCGCGGTGTGCGCAGCAGGTGCAGGGTCCAGCCCTCGGCTTCCAGCGGCAGGCTTTCCCACAGGTAGTCGGTGTCGCCTTCGGGGCGCTGAACGCGCACCAGGTGGCTGTTGTCGTCAAAGCGGGTCAGCACCTGGCGCTGCAGGGGCAAGAGCGACTTCTTGTCGTACTGGCGGGTGGCGTCCAGCTCATTGAAATCGGCCGCCGATAGCGGGTTCAGCTCGCGGTAGCGCCAGCCATCCTGGTTGGCCAGGAAGATGATCCCTCGGGCGTCGCTGACCAGCAGCACGTCGCTGCCCTGGCGCCATTCGCGCTCAAGCTCGGGAAACTCCAGCTTGACCACCATGGCCCCGAGAAACCGCCCCTGGTCGCCCAGCACCGCGCTGGACAGAAAGTAGCCGGGAATGCCGCTGGTCACCCCCACTGCATAGAAGCGCCCGCTGCCCTGGGTGCGGGTCTGCTTGAAGTACGGTCGAAAGCCGTAGTTCTGCCCCACGTAGGTGGTAGGCAGGCGCCAGTTGCTGGCCGCCACGGCCAGGCCGGTGTGGTCGAGCAGTTCGAGGGTGGACGACCTGGCGGCGCCGTTGATGCGTTCGAGCTTGCGGTTCAACGCGTCCTGGGTCGCTTCGCCCACCGGGCCACCGAGGGCTGCGATGAGTTCGGAGTCCAGCGCCAGCACAGCGGGCAGGGCGCGGTAGCGTTCGATCAGGGTGTGCAGCGAGTTGGCGTACAGCGCCAGTTGCTGGCTGGCCCGCTGGGTATCGTCGAGCATGGCCTGACGCTTGGCCTGATTCATCGCCCAGCCAGCGGCCAGCAGGGTGCCGGCGGTGATCAGCAGCAGAATCAGGCCCAGTCGCACGGCGCGGTAAGTGAACGGCATGGCAAGCAGTACCCTGGCAGGGGGGAAGGCTGCCAGGCACTTCCCCGTGAACGTCACAGCGACTTACAGCAGCTCGAAGCGTTGCTGTTGCACGGTTTCGGAGTCCAGGCCGACCTGGACGTTGAACTCGCCAGGTTCGGCAACCCACTGCAACTGGCTGTTGTAGAACTTCAGGTCGTCCGGCTGCACGGTGAAGTGCAGGGTGCGCTCCTCGCCGGCCTTGAGCATGAGCTTCTGGAAGTTCTTCAGTTCCTTGACCGGGCGGCTCATCGAGGCGGCCACATCCTGCAGGTACAGTTGCACCACGGTTTCGCCGTCACGCTGGCCGGTGTTCTTCACGCGCACACTGACCTCCAGGCTCTGGCCCTGTTTCAGTGTTGTGCTCGACAGGCTCGGCGCCGACACACTGAAGGTGCTGTAGCTCAGGCCGTAGCCGAAGGGGTACAGCGGGCCGTTGGGCTCCTCGAAGTACTGCGAGGTGTAGTTGCCGGGCTTGCCGGGGGTGAACGGGCGGCCGATGCGCAGGTGGTTGTAGTACATCGGGATCTGCCCCACCGAGCGCGGGAAGGTGATGGCCAGCTTGCCCGAGGGGTTGTAGTCGCCCAGCAGCACGTCGGCGATGGCGTTGCCGCCCTCGGTGCCGCTGAACCAGGTTTCCAGGATGGCGTCGGCCTGCTCGCGCTCCCACGCCAGCGACAGCGGGCGACCGTTCATCAGCACCAGCACCAGCGGTTTGCCGGTGGCCTTGAGGGCCTTGATCAGCTCGCGCTGCACCGCCGGGATCTCCAGGGTGGTGCGGCTGGACGATTCGTGGGACATGCCCCGCGATTCGCCGACCACGGCCACCACCACGTCCGACTGCCTGGCGGCCTTGACCGCTTCGTCGATCAGCACGGCAGCCGGGCGCGGGTCATCGACGATTTCCGGGGCGTCGAAGTTGAGGAAGTTGAGGTAGTCGAGCACGGCCTTGTCGCCGGTCACGTTCGAGCCTTTGGCGTAGAGCACCCTGGCCTTGTCGCCCAGGGCACGGCGCAGGCCCTCGCGCACGGTCACCGACTGGTGCGGGCGACCGGCGGCGGCCCAGCTGCCCATCATGTCGATCGGGGCATCGGCCAGCGGGCCGACCAGGGCGATGGTGCCGGACTTTTTCAGCGGCAGGGTCTGCTGGCGGTTCTCCAGCAGCACCAGGCTGCGACGAGCCACGTCCCGTGCGATGTCGCGGTGCAGGCGGCTGTCGGCATAGGCGTCGGCCGGGTCGTCCTTGGCCTGGCCGATGCGCCGGTACGGGTCGGCGAACAGGCCCATGTCGTACTTGGCGCCGAGAATCTCACGCACCGCGTTGTCCAGCTCGGCCGGGCTGACCGCGCCGGACTTGAGCAGCCCCGGCAGTTCCTGGCCATACAGCGTGTCGTTCATGCTCATGTCGATGCCGGCCTTGATCGCCAGCTGCGCCGCCTGCTTGCCATCGGCGGCCACGCCGTGGCGCACCAGCTCGGTGATCGCCCCATGGTCGCTGACGGTCACGCCCTTGAAGCCCCAGTCGCGGCGCAGCAGGTCGTTCATCAGCCAGGTGTTGGAGGTGGCTGGCACGCCGTTGATCGAGTTCAGCGCCACCATCACGCCGCCGGCACCGGCATCGATGGCGGCGCGGTAGGGCGGCAGGTACTCGTTGTACATGCGCGTGGGGCTCATATCGACCGTGTTGTAGTCGCGCCCGCCTTCCACCGCGCCGTACAGGGCAAAGTGCTTGACGCTGGCCATGATGCTGTCGGCGTTGGCCGGGCTGTGGCCCTGGAACGATTCGACCATCACCCTGGAGATACGCGACACCAGGTAGGTGTCTTCGCCAAAGCCTTCGCTGGTACGGCCCCAGCGCGGGTCGCGGGCAATGTCGACCATGGGCGCGAAGGTCATGTCGATGCCGTCGGCGGCGGCTTCCAGGGCCGAGGTACGGCCGACCTGGGCGATGGCCTGCATGTCCCAGCTGGCGGCCAGGCCCAGGCTGATCGGGAAGATGGTGCGGTGGCCGTGGATCACGTCATAGGCGAAGAACATCGGGATCTTCAGGCGCCCGCGCATGGCGGCGTCCTGCATGGGCCGGTTCTCGTCACGGGTGATCGAGTTGAAGGTACCGCCGATGCGCCCGGCGGCGATTTCCTCGCGGATTTTCTCGCGCGGCATTTCCGGGCCGATGCTGATCAGGCGCAACTGGCCGATCTTTTCCTCGACGCTCATCTGCTTGAGCAGGTTGGCGATGAACGCCTGTTTGTCTTGCAATGGCGCGGCGGCAGGCGAGTCAGCGAAGGCCGACTGGCTGGCCAGGCTGACGAGCAGGCCCAGCAAACACAGCTTGTTCATGAATTCTGTTCTCAAGGCTGCGGCAGTCGTCACGGTGCAGACTGGCAAGCCGAAGTTGGGGAAGCGGCTATTGTTGTAGTTTGCTGGGGCATCTTTTAGCCGATTGGGCCATCACGATCCAGCGGCGGCGTCGGATTATGCCTCAAGTCCGGCGCATTTCGAGCACTCACGGAGCGTAGCGACAATGCAGGTATCGAACAGAGCACGGTTGTGGCTGGTGCTGGCACTGGCCAGCCTGCTGGCCGGTTGCGGCATCAACAACATTCCCCAATACGACGAACAGGTCAAGGCGGCCTGGGCCCAGGTGCAGAACCAGTACCAGCGCCGTGCCGACCTGATTCCCAACCTGGTCGAAACGGTCAAAGGCTACGCCAGGCAGGAGCAGGCCACCTTGACCGCGGTCATCGAAGCGCGGGCCAAGGCCACCTCGATCAAGGTCGATGCCAGCACCCTGGACGATCCTGAAAAACTGCGCCAGTTCCAGGCCGCACAGGCCCAGCTGGGCGGTGCGCTGGGGCGCCTGATGGTGGTCTCGGAGCGTTACCCGGACCTGAAGTCGAACCAGAACTTCCTGGCCCTGCAGTCCCAGCTCGAGGGTACGGAAAACCGTATCGCGGTGGCGCGCAAGGACTTCATCGCCGCCGTGCAGCGCTACAACACCGAGATCCGTACCTTCCCCGGGCGCCTGTGGCACAGCGTGATGTACAGCGACATGCCGCTGCGCGAGAACTTCGAGGCCACCAGCGCCGATGCCGACAAAGCGCCTGAAGTGAAATTCTGATGCGTGTGCTCAAGGCGGCGCTGCTGCTGGTGCTGCTGGCGGCGAGCGGCTGGCTGTGGGCCGCGCCCCAGTTCCCGGCGCTCAGTGCACGGGTGGTGGACCAGGCCGGGCTGCTAGACGGCGCCACCCGCAGCCAGCTTGAGCAGATGCTCAAGGCCCACGAGCAGGCCACCGGCGAGCAGGTCGTGGTGGTGACCCTGGCCAGCCTGCACGGGCAGGCCATCGAGGACTATGGCTACCAGCTGGGGCGCCACTGGGGCATCGGCCAGCAGGGCAAGGACAACGGTGCGCTGTTGATCGTCGCCCCCCAGGAGCGCAAGCTGCGCATCGAAGTCGGCTATGGCCTGGAGGGCCGCCTGACCGATGCCCAGGCCTCGGTCATCATCAACAGCGTGATCACCCCGGCGTTTCGCCGTGGCGACTTCAGCCAGGGCATCGTGCTTGGCACGGCGGCCATCCTTCAGGTGCTGGGCGGCGCACCGCTGGACGAGCCGGCGCGACCTCTGGCAGACGAGGCGCAGCAACAAGGTGCGCCGGTCTGGGCGGTGGGCCTGTTCATCCTGATGATCATCATCGTGTTCGCCCTGCAGGGCCTTGGCGGGGGTGGCCGCGGTGGGCGCGGGGGCTTTGGCGGTGGTCTTGGCGGCGGTTTCGGGGGCGGCCTGGGCGGTGGCGGCGGTGGCTTCAGTGGCGGCGGCGGCAGTTTCGGCGGGGGCGGGTCCTCCGGCGGCTGGTAACTACACGACAAGAGACACACACGTACATGGCATTGCTCAGTGAATACGAACAGCGTCAGGTGGCCCAGGCCATCGCCCAGGTAGAACAGCGTACCGATGCCGAGCTGGTGACGGTGCTGGCGGCGCGTGCCGACGACTATGCCTATATCCCGTTGCTGTGGGCCAGCCTGCTGGCGCTGGTGGTGCCGGGCGTCCTCTATTACCTGAGCGGCTGGCTGAGCGTGCATGGCCTGCTGCTGGCGCAGTGGCTGACCTTCATCGTGCTGTGCCTGGTGTTCCGCCTGCCGCGCCTGACCAGTTGGCTGGTGCCGCGCAGGGTACGCCACTGGCGCGCGTCGAACCTGGCGCGGCGCCAGTTTCTGGAGCAGAACCTGCATCACACCGTGGGCCGCACCGGGGTGCTGATCTTCGTCAGCGAGGCCGAGCGGTATGTGGAGATCCTGGTGGACGAGGGCATCTCCAGTCGCCTCGACAACCAGGCCTGGGACGCCATCGTGCGCACCTTCACCGCCCAGGTGCAGCAGGGCCAGACCCTGCAGGGCTTTGTCACCTGCATCGAGGCCTGTGGCGAGCTGCTGGCGGCCCATGTGCCGGTGACCCAGGCGCGCAACGAGCTGCCCAACCGGCTGGTGCTGCTGGGCTGAGGCATGCGCGCTGATCGACAAATGCTGTGCCTGGGGCGGTCATCCACGTAAAATGCGCGCCATTGCGCGCCTGCGGGCGCCCCCCGCAACCCGAGGCACCCACTCCCCATGTCCGCAACCCCCACCGTCCAGGCCGCGCCGGATGCGCGTGCGCAGTTTCTGGCGCTGCTCGCCACCAGCCTGCACCAGCACACCTTCATCAAACTGGTGCTGGCGCGCCATGTCGGCGCCGAGGTCGACCTGCAGCGGGTAACGGCCAAGCCGCTGACGATCAAGGGGCAGGCCAGCCTGTCGTTCGTGTACCGCTACAAGACCCGCGACATCACCCGCAACCTGGCGCTGGACGAGGCGCTGACGTTGATCGGTGAGCTGTTGCCGGCTTCGTTTCGCAACGCGCACCTGCTCAGCCTGAACGACGAGGTGCAGCTGGAGTTCACCAAGAAGGGCAAGCCGATGCTGCATCGCAACGCCGTGCAGCAGGCGCGCGAGGCGGTGACCGGCGAGCATGATCGCGAGAAGAAGCGCTACCTGGAGCTGAGCCGGCCGTTTCTGCACGACCTGGGCGTGACCGACAAGCAGCAGGCGCTGATTCCGGCGATGTCGCGCAAATGGAAGCAGATCAACAAGTTCATCGAGGTGTTCTCCCATGCGCTGAGCAGCGCGCCACTGGCGGCAGATCAGCCGGTGCGGGTGGCGGACTTCGGCTCGGGCAAGGGCTACCTGACCTTCGCGATCCATGACTACCTGCGCAATACCCTGCAGCGCGAGGCGCAGGTGACGGGCGTGGAGTTGCGCCCGGACATGGTCGAGCTGTGCAATGCCGCCGCCGCGCGCCTGGAGCATCCGGGGCTGAAGTTCGAGTGTGGCGATGTGCGCAGCGTGGTGCCCAGCGCCATCGAGGTGATGATCGCCCTGCATGCCTGTGACATTGCCACCGACTACGCGATTCATACCGGTATTCGCTGTGGCGCGGCGATCATCATGTGCTCGCCGTGCTGCCACAAGCAGATTCGCCCGCAGATGCACAGCCCGGGGTTGCTCAAGCCGATGCTGCAGTACGGCCTGCACCTGGGGCAGCAGGCCGAGATGCTCACCGACAGCCTGCGTGCGTTGTACCTGGAGGCCTGTGGCTACGAGACCAAGGTGTTCGAGTTCATCTCGCTGGAGCACACCAACAAGAACAAGATGATCCTGGCCACCCGGCGGCGCGAGCCGGTGGCGGCGCAGGCGTTGCTGGAGAAGATCCAGGCGCTCAAGGCGTTCTATGGGGTCAAGGAGCATTGTCTGGAGACGCTGCTGCGGGCCGATGGCTTGATTCCTGTCTGAACCTCACCACCGTCATCGCGAGTCAAGCCCGCTCCCACAAGGATCACCCTTACCTGTGGGAGCGGGCTTGACCCGCGATGGCGGCACCTCAGACCTTGACCGGTGCCGGATGCACCCGCGCCTTGCGCCCCAGCACTACCGTCAGAATCACCCCGCCGGCAAACACCCAGGTGATCGGCGCCACCTGCTCGCCAAAGAACAGCGCCGACAGCGCGATGGTGAAGAAGATCTGCAGCAGTTGCACCTGGCTCACCCGTGAGATTCCGCCCAGCGCCAGCCCGGCGTACCAGGCAAAAAAACCGATGAACTGCGAAAACAGCGACACATAGCCGAACGCCCACCAGGCCCGCGGGCTGATCGCGCCTTCATGCTGCAGCGCCAGGTACACCACCGGCCCCAGCAGCAGCGGGCTGGACAGCACCAGCGCCCAGCAGATCACCTGCCAACCGCCCATCTCCCGCGCCAGGCGGCCGCCTTCGGCATAGCCCAGCCCGCCCACAGCAATCGCCGCCAGCATCAGCAGGTCACCGGCCTGGATGTGTCCGGCGCCCATGATCATCGCGTAGGCCACCACCAGTGCGCTGCCCAGCGCCGCCCATGCCCAGAACGCCGTGGAAGGTCGCTCGTGGGACAGCCACGCCGCATACACCACCACGCACAAGGGTTGCAGGCCGTTGACCAGTGCGCCGTGGGAGGCCGGCACGCTCTGCATGGCCCAGGCCGACAGCACCGGGAAACCGAGAATCACCCCCAGCGCCACCAGGCTCAGGCCCTTGACCTGCTGCCAGGTGGGCCACTTTTCACTGCGCCACAGCAACAGCGCCGCTGCCGGGATCGCGGCCACCAGGGCCCGGCCCAGGCCGTTGAGCAGCGGGTGCATCTCCTGCACCACGATGCGGGTCATGGGCAGGGTCAGGCTGAAGATGATGACGCCGAGCAGGCCGAGGGCCAGGCCGGTGTTTTCGCGGGTAGACATGAGCGCGCCTGAGGGCTGGAGGGGCCGCTCATTGAGCCACAGGTGGTGTGGGGAATCTGGTTACAGTTGGCAACAAAGGTGTCCGTACAGTTGGGCGTCGCGCCGGCCTTTTCGCCTGCAAGGCCGGCTCCTACAGGCTTCGCGCCCTCCTGTGGGGGCCGGCCTAGCGCCGACGCCGCCCCACTGCCTTGGGCGGCGGCGCGGGCACATTCGCCAGCGCGCCCAGCGGGTGCGTGGTGGCATCGAAAAAATGCAGTTCGATGCCCGGGTACGCTTCGAACACCCGCGCGTAATGCTGCTTCTGGCTCACGATGGCCGCCTCGTTCACCGGCAGGATCGAAATGGCCAGGTGTGTCGGCTGCGCCTGGCTGATCGCCTCCACCAGGTGCCGGTCGGCACGGTCCAGGTGATGCCCGAACACGCACAGCCCCTCGCGCTGCGTCGCCAGCGCGGCGTAGCACCAGGTCAGGTAATCGGACCCGCGAATCGCCCGCAGCTTGTTGTCGCTGCTGTCTTCATTGACGAACAGCGGCACATCGCCCGGGGTGTTGATGGCAAAGCCGTCGAGCAACTGGCTGCCGCTGGCCGCCCGCTGGCGCGTGGTGCCGTGCTGGGTGCGCAGCAGGTGCAGGCCGCCATGCAGGTAGTGCATCCGCGTGCCCGGCCCCTGAGCCCGGCTGACGTCGAAATCGCCTTCCTCGCCGAACAGCTCGGCAAAGCCGTGCGGCGCCTGGTTCACGGCCCAGTGACAGAGCAGGTCGTAGTTGCTGGAAAACACGCGCTGGTAGGTGCGCAGCTCGGCGTTGATCGCGGCCAGGTGGGCAGTGGGCACTAGCTTCCAGGGAATGTGCACGCTGCGCACCGCGTGGATCAGCGCCTCCTTGATCGCGTAGTAGCGGTTGAGCGGTGCCGACGAACTGATCGCCAGCGCGGCATTGACCTGCACGGTGGTGTTCAGGGCACTGAGCACGGGCGCGAACAGCTCGCTGTTCATCGATTTGAACAGTGCCTGGTCGGTGAGGCCGAGGGGCTTGTGGCGCACGCGCTGGGCCAGCTCGAACAACGAAAAGTAGGCGAACGGGCGCCAGATGGCGCGGCTGGCACCGTTGCCCAGCAGCAGGCTGGTGCACGGGTGGGCGGTATTGAGGTGCGGCCAGGCCGCCAGGGTTGCGTCGACGTCGGCGAGGGGCATGTGGATCTCGTAGGGATTTGTTGCACGTTGGCAGGGCGCGACTGTAGCACGCCGGCGCGTTGTCATCAGCGCTCCGGAACCTGCGGTGTCTGCCACCGGGTACTGAGGGCTGGCCGAAGGCAGAGGGAGTGTGTGAGAATGATACGAATTCCCATTAATGTTTTGTCTGCCTTATCACGCGCCGGACGCCCATGACCTCGCTTTCAACCCCCTGGACGGCCGGCGCGCCGTCGTTTGCGGCTGTCGCCGACGAGCTGCTCGCGCACTACACCGACCTGCGTCGCTACCTCGGCAGCCGACTGCGCAACCCCGATGATGCGGCCGATATTGCCCAGTCGAGCTTTGCCCAGGCCTACGCGCATGCCCTCAATGCCCCGGTGATCAATGCCCGTGCGCTGCTGTTCCAGGCGGCGCGCAACCTGTGCATCGACCAGTTTCGTCGGCGCAGTCGCGAGCTGGCGGCGCTGGAGGACTGGCTGACACGGGCCGATGGGCTCACCCCCAGCGTGGAAGAGATCCTGATTGCCCGCGAGCAGTTGCAGCAACTGATTGCGCGTATCGAGCGCATGCCGCGCCTGCGCCGTGAGGTGTTCGTGCGCGTGCGCCTGCATGGCCAGAGCCATCGCCAGGTGTGTGACGAGCTGCAGCTGTCGGCCAAGGCCGTGGAGCTGCACATCGGCCGCGCGGTGTTCGACCTGTCCGAACTGAGCCAGGCCTGCCGTCATGTCTGAGGCGCGGCCGGTTTCGCCCCGCAAGGTACAGCAGGCGCTGGGCTACCTGGCGGGGCTGCACAGTGACGACCCCTCCCGTGTGCGCGAGGTGAGCGGGCAGTTGCAGCGCTGGCGCAACAAAAGCAGCGAGCATGAGCGTGCCTGGCTGGAGGCCGAGCAGCGTTGGCAGATGATCCATCGACTGACCCCGCAGTTACGCGGCTCGCTGGCCCCCGAGCCGGTCAACCTCGGCCGGCGTCGCCTGCTGCGCCAGGGTGCCGGCCTGCTGGCGGTGGTCGGGTGCAGTGCATGGCTGGGTTGGCTGTGGCAGCGCCGGCCACAGTTCGACCAGGTGCTGCTGACCGAACATGCAGCGCCCGCACGCAATGTACTGCTGCCCGACGGCAGCCAGATGGTGCTGGCGGCCGAAAGCAACGTGCAGGTGAAGTACAGCAACGGCCAGCGCGAGGTCATGCTGGCCCACGGCAATGTGTTTTTCGACGTGGCCCACGAGCGCCTGCGCAGCTTCCTGGTCAGCACCCGGCTGGGGCAGGTGCAGGTGCTGGGCACCGCCTTCAGCGTCAGCGACCGTGGCGGCGATATCCAGGTGGCGGTGACCCGCGGTCATGTGAAGGTGCGCGGCCTGGATGGCGAGACCCGCGAACTGCTGGCCGGCGACCGGGTGCGCCTGGGCGAACCCGGTGTGGCGGGGCCGGTGGAGCATCACCCGCAGGCGGCCCCGAACGCCGAGCACTGGCGCCAGGGCTGGTGGTCGTTCACCGATGCACCGCTGGCCGAGGTGATCGACGAATTCAATGCCTACAGCAACCGTCAGGTGCGGCTTGGCGAGGGAGCAGCCGGGCTGCGCCTGACCGGCAGCTTCCCCAGCGACCGCCCCGACATATTGCTGAACGCCTTGCCCAGGGTGCTGCCGCTGAGCCTGATGCAGAAGGGTGAGTACACCTGGCTGCAGCTACGTTGAAATTTTTTTGAGGGGTAGTGGCCAGCTAGCGCGTCTTCCTGGCAACTCCCTAGCTCAAAGGACAGATCATGTCGTTTTTCCTCGCCCGGACCACGCGTTCGTCGCCTTCTTCGGTTATCCCCAGCACCCTTCGCCACCTGGTGCTGGCCTGTGCTCTTGGCGCGGCCAGCCTGTCGGCCGTGTCGGCCGAGCTGAGCGCAGGCACCCGCGTGCTGGCGCTCGACCTGCCCAGCCAGCCGCTGGATAGCGCGGTGCAGGCGCTGTCCCGCGAGGCGGGGGTGGCGATTGCCGCCGACAGCCAGTGGCTGGCCGGGCGCAATGCCCCGGCGCTGCAGGGCCGCTTCACCCTGCAACAGGCGCTGCAACGCCTGCTGGACAACAGCGGCCTGGTGGCCAGCGAAGAAAACGGCGTGATCATCCTGCGTCGCCCCGAGAGCGACGGCGCGCTGACCCTGGGTGCCACCACGGTCAATGCGCAGGTGGGCAACAGCAGCAACCCGCCCGAGCTCTACAGCGGTGGCCAGGTGGCACGCGGTGCGAAGGTGGGCATGCTGGGCAATCGCGACATCATGGAAACCCCTTTCAACATCACCGCCTACACCGCCCAGCACATGGAAAACCAGCAGAGCGGCACGGTGGGCGCGGTGCTGCGCAACGACCCGTCGGTGCGCTTCAGCACCGGTGAAGGCCACACTTACGAAAACTTCATGATCCGCGGCTACTCCATCGACTCCACCGAGCTTGCGGTCAACGGTCTGTATGGCCTGGCGCCCGATGGGCATGTGCCCACCGAGTTCCTGGAGCGCGTCGAGGTGCTCAAGGGCCCTGGCGCACTGCTCACCGGCATGGCCCCCAACGGCGGTGTGGGCGGGGTGATCAACCTGGTGCCCAAGCGGGCCGGGGATGCGCCACTGACACGCCTGACCACCAGCTACGTATCCGACGGCTACTGGGCCGAGCACCTGGACCTGAGCCGGCGCCTGGGCGAGGAGAACCGCCTGGGCATCCGCTTCAACGGCGTGTACGGCAGCGGTGACACCGGGGTCGACGACCAGTCCAAGGACCGCACCCTGGCGTCCCTGGGCATGGATTACCGTGGCGATGGCTGGAAGCTGGAACTCGATGCCTACGAAAGCCACGAAAAGATGCAGAACGGCAGCCCGATGATGGCCGGCTTCAGCAAACTGGGCTACGTGACCAAGGCGCCCAAGCCGGATTCCAACATCCTCGACGGTATTTCGGCCAAGCAGATCAGCAAGGCGGTGATCCTGCGCGGCGAATACGAACTGTCGGACGACTGGACGGCCTACGCCAGCGTCGGCGGTGCGCGTACCCGCTACAAGGGCTTCCTCAACGGCACGCGCTCGATCATCACCTCCGGCAACGGCGACGCCACCGCCGAAACCTACAACCAGGGCGGCTATACCCATAGCCTGTCCACCGAAGCGGGTGTGCGCGGCAACTTCAGTACCGGTCCGGTGACCCACCAGCTGGTGCTCAGCACCACCCTGCTGCACCAGGACATCGGTCGCGCCGCCACCGTAACCGGGGCAAAGTACACGACCAACATCTATCACCCCGGCAAACCGATCATTGCCGGCAACATCGGCTCCAGCGACAAGACCGGCGACAACACCCTGTCGAGCTTTGCCGTGGCCGATACCCTGGGCTTCGTCGACGACAAGCTGTTGCTGACCCTGGGCGTGCGCTCGCAGCGGGTGCGCCAGAAGATGAGTTCGCCTTCGTATGACGAGCATGCGCTGACCCCGGCACTGGGCGTGGTGCTCAGGCCGTGGGAGGCGGATGTCTCGCTGTACGCCAACTACATCGAGGGCCTGACCCAGGGCGGCATGGTCAGCGACCTGTCGGCTGCCAACTATGGCGAGCAGTTCGCCCCGTACAAGTCCAAGCAGGTGGAAGCCGGGGTCAAGTGGGACCTGGGCGACTTCACCCACACCGTCAGCGTGTTCCAGATCGAGAAGCCGAGCATGATGCTCGACACCGCCAGCAACCGTTACACCGACGATGGTCAGCAGCGCAATCGCGGGGTGGAGTGGAACCTGTTCGGTTCGCTGACGCCGAGCGTACGCCTGCTGGGTGGAGTGACCTATACCCGTGCCGAGCTGACCAAGACCGCTGGCGGCAAGCTCGATGGCAACGCCGCGCGCGGGGTGCCGCAGTGGTCGGCCAACCTGGGCGGCGAGTGGGACACGCCCTGGGTCGAGGGCCTGACCCTGACCGCGCTGGCCATCCACAGCAGCTCGCAGTACCTGGATTCGGCCAACGAACTGAAGATTCCGCAGTGGACCCGTTATGACCTGGGCGGTCGCTACAGCACGCGCATCCTGAGCAAGGACGTGGTGCTGCGCGCCAGCCTGGAGAACGTCGAGAACCGTGCCTACTGGGCCGGTGTGTTCAACGACGGCTACGCCACGGTCAGCGAGCCGCGCACGCTGAAACTTTCGGCCAGCATCGACTTCTGAGGTGTACATGCAACGACTCAAGACATTTTGCGCCGGCCTTGCGCTGGCCAGCCTGACCGGAGGCGCCGCAATGGCGGCCTCGCTGGTGCCCGGGCACAGCGTCAGCGGCGCCATCGGCCAGGGCCGGCAGCCGGTATGGACCGTGCCGCTCAAGGCCGGTGACTTCGTGCAGGGGCGCGTGGAGGGCGACGTCAGCGTGCGCCTGCTCGATGCCGACGGCCAGCCGGTGCGGTTGCTGGTGGACGGGCTGGACATGGTGCGCGACTTCATGTTCATCGCCCCCCACGACGGCCTGTATGGCGTGCGCGCAGAAGCCATCGCCACCCGCCCGCAGGCTGCCTATTCGCTCAAGCTGACCGGTGTCACCAGCGTGGCCGAGCAGCAGGCCCAGCAGACGCGCCTGCAAAGCCCGGTGATGCGCGAGCTGGCGGCGCATGTGGCCAAGGGGGGCGATACCCAGGCCTTCTGGAAGGCCCGCGAGCAGCAGGGTACGCCCCTGGTCGAAGCGCTGGCAGAGCAGCCCGGGCAATCGCTGGTGACCTTCCTGTGGCGAGGTGCCCGGCACAACGTTCGGGTGTTCGGCGCGCCGTCGGGCAACCATGATGAGCTGCAGCGCCTGGGCGACAGCGATGTGTGGTTTCGCAGCTATGTGGTGCCTTCCAGCACCCGGATGAGCTACCAGATGGCACCGGACGTACCGCCCTCCACTGACCGCCGGGTGATTCTGGCCAGCTCCCGGCAAGACCCGCTCAACCCCAACGGCTTTGCCGATGGCAGTGGCGATCGCTGGCTGTCGCGCTCGCGCCTGGAGCTTGCCGACGCGCCTGCGCAGCCCTGGGTGGCGCAGCGCCCCGGGGCAGCCCGGGGCACGCTGGAGCGCCAGGTGCTGACCAGCAAGGTGCTGGGCAACCAGCGTGACGTGTACCTGTACCGGCCGCCGGGCTGGACACCGGGGGCGGCGGGGCAGGGGCTGCTGGTGCTGTTCGATGCGCATGCCTACACCCGGCAGGTGCCCACCCCGACGCTGCTCGACAACCTGCTCGCCGATGGCCTGATCGGCCCCACTGCTGCGCTGATCATCGCCAACCCGACCGACCTGTCGCGCCAGGTCGAGTTGCCACCCAACCCGCAGTTTGCGCGGTTCATGGCCGAGGAACTGATGCCCTGGGCGAAGGCGCGCGGGCTGTCGGCCCCGGCCGACCGCACGGTGGTAGCAGGTTCCAGCTACGGCGGGCTGGCCTCGGCCTACCTGGGGCTGCAGCATCCGGAGCTGTTCGGCAATGTGCTGAGCCTGTCGGGGTCGTACTGGTGGGCGCCGGAAGGAATGGAGCCTGGCTGGCTGACCCGCGAGTACGTGCGTGCACCGCGTGCGCCGCTGCGCTTCTACCTGCAGTCGGGGTTGTTCGAGGGGCCGAAGATTCTCGACACCAATCGCCAGTTGCGCGACGTGCTGCAGGCCAAGGGGTATCCGGTGGTGCAGGTGGAATACCCGGCCGGGCATGACTACCTGCAATGGCGTGGGTCATTGCCGTGTGGGTTGATCGCCCTGATCGGTAGCGGGCAGGGGACGCCGCAGGCCTGTGAGCCGCGTTGACCCTGCTGGCCGCTTCGCCGGCAAGGCGGGCTCCTGCAACATCGCCAGGAGCCGGCCTTGCCGGCGAAAGGTTTACTGTGCGACAGCCGCCTCGCGCCTGACCTTGTTGCGCCACAGTCGGTAGGCGCGAATGCCTGCCCGCACCGAGCCGTACAGCAGCTCGCTGCCCATCTCCCGCGCCAGCCCCGAGCGCACCAGCATCCGCAGGAAGCTGCCGCGGGCCCGGGCGATGCCCATCACGATGCCCTGGGCCATCAGGGTTTCACGCACTTCGCGCAGCGCCGCGATGCCGCTCACGTCGATCGAGCTGACCGCCTCGGCGTCGAACAGCACGGCACGGGCTTCCACCTCCTTCTGCACCGCGTCGAGCAGGCGCATCTTGAAGTAGTCGGCGTTGAAGAACAGGATCGCGTCGTCGAAGCGGTACACCACCAGCCCTGGCACCGTGCGCGCGTCCTTGTGGCGGCGGATGTCCACCTGGCCCTCGATGCCGGGCGCCCAGCCCAGCACTGCATCGGTGGGCTGGTAGATGGTGTAGAGCAGGCGCAGGATCGCCAGGGTCACCGCGATGATGATGCCCGGCAGCACGCCCACGCCCAGCACGCCGACCGTGGTCAGGATGCACAGCCAGAACTCGAAGCGGCTGAGGGTGTAGATCTTGCTCAGCGACTTGACGTCGATCAGGCCCCAGCCGGCCATCAGCAGCACGGCGCCCAGGGCTGCCTGCGGGATCCACGCCATGGGCACGGTGAACAGCAGCAGGCACAGCGCGATCACCAGCGCCGCGATGATGCCCACCAGCTGGCTCTTGCCACCCACCATGTCGTTGACTGCGGTACGCGAGTCGGCGCCGCTGATGGCAAACCCCTGCGAGGCGCCGGCGGCCAGGTTCGACACGCCCAGGGCGAGGAATTCATGGTTGGCGTTGATCGCATAGCCATGGCGTGCGGCAAAGCTGCGTGCGGTCAGCATGGCGCTGCAGAAACTGACCGTAGCGATACCCAGGGCGTCACGCAGCAGGCTTTTCATCTCTTCGAGGTTGGTCTGCGGCCAGGCGAGGGTGGGCATGCCCGAGGGCACGTGACCGAGGACTGCCACGCCGAAGCGGTCCAGGCCGAACAGGCCGGCCACCAGGGTGGCGATGGCCACGGTCACCAGCGCTGCCGGCAGCTTGGGGTAGCGCCGGGGCAGCCAGATCAGCAGAGCCAGGCCGGCCAGGCCGATGAACAGCGTCAGCCAATGGATTTCGTTCAGGCGTTCGAGCAGGTTGATCAGGCTGAGCACGAAGCCGTTGCCCTCGATCTTGAACCCCAGCACCTTGCCCAGCTGGCCGGCCAGCAGGCTCAGGCCGATACCGTTGAGGTAGCCGATCAGAATCGGTCGGGAGAAGAAACTGGCAATGAAGCCGGCCCGTGCCAGGCCTGCGGCGATCAGCATCAGCCCCACCAGCACCGTGACGATCACCGACAACTGTGCCACGCGCGCCGGGTCGCCCATGGCCAGCGGCGCCACGGCACCGGCGACCATGGCGCAGGTGGCAGCGTCGGGCCCGACCATCAACTGGCGCGAGCTGCCCACCAGGGCGTACACCATCATGGGCAGGATGCACGCGTACAGCCCGACCTGCGGCGGCAGGCCGACGATCTGCGCGTAAGCGATGGCGATGGGGATCTGGATGGCGGCAACCGACAGGCCGGCCTGGAGGTCAGGGCGAAACCATTCGGCACGGTAACGCAGCAGGTTGGCGAGGCCGGGGAGCCAGCGGGAGAGAAACATGGACCGATCCTTGTGATGTTTCGGAGCAGCGGTGGGTTTTACCAAGGTCTTTGGGGGCGGTGTTGATCTGAATCAGGCGGGCGCAGGTTTATCGCAGAATACCGTGCCCTGCGTTGCCCGCCTACCGAGTGCATGGGCAGCAAATTGCTTGCCGGGGCTGGCGTGACCACAAAAAACCCGCCATATGGCGGGTTTAGGGTGAGGCGCAGGACCGGCTGTCAGAGGTCTCTGCACAGCATCGTCTTACCGATGTTTCTGAGCGCCTCTGCATATTGCCTGCGCCAGTTTGCGCGCCAGTACGCGGCGTCAGGGAAGGTGCCGTCCGTGGAGCGAGCGGCCAGCACGTCGCTTGCAACGACCTCCTCGGGTTGTTGCTGGCTCAGCATGGGGAAGGCCATGTACGCCCGGAATCGCTTTGAATAGACCTTGTCGATCGCCGTACCCGTATAGGGTGAATGGCTGACCAGGCGCTCGCAGCCTTTGCTGGACAGAATGTAAGCATGGGTACCTTTGGCCCGTACACGGGCTATTCCCCTGTGCCAGGTGAGCCATACCCTCCCCAGATTCGCTCCAAGATAAAACAGTTCGGGTTCCTTCCCGTTCAGGAAGGTGTTGATCTGGTGCACCTGGCGTGGGTCGAAGGTCAGCAGGGTGGCGTCATCCTCGAGCACCAGTACCCGCCGATATTTACGCTCCAGAGCCATTTTTGCGCAGGTCACGTGGGAGTCGAAGCAGCCCCGCTCGGGATTCTCGCTATCGCGGTCCACGATGAGAAATTCGATGTTCAACCCGCTGCCTTCGAACTCCCGGGTCAAAAGGTCTCGACGGTCAGTCCGCTCCCGCAGGCTGATGCAGAAAACTCCGTCGATCTGCAACTGGCTAAGATCCTTTTGCTTGGACAACTCATCCCCCATGGATTTACCCAACTGAAATTTTCACCCTCTTGCTATCCGTCTTGGATGCGGGGTATCGATTAAGGGCATTATCCAGAACTGCCTGTAAGCAAGCCACTGTCATGTGAGGCTGCGAGCATATTCAGTTGGATGGTTCGAGTGCTGAGGGGGCTTGTAACGGGGAGGGGGAAGTGACTGGAGCGGGTGAAGGGAATCGAACCCTCGTTATCAGCTTGGGAAGCTGGAGTAATGCCATTATACGACACCCGCTTTCAGGCGCACTTTGTACCAGAACTGCGAGACGATTTGAAGCCCTTATTGCAATCGGCGGCTCGCGAGCCGTAGCGCCGGTCTGCCGCAGACCGGCGCTACACTGGCCGCGACCACTCAGATGGCCTGCGCATGCTGGCCGTGCACGAAGTGATACGGGGAGCGCGTTTCACGCGGTTGCGGGCCTAGAAACTCCAGCAGCACCTCGCGGGTGTCGCGGCAGGCCGCCTTGTGTTCCATGTCCAGGAAATGGCCGGCGCTGCGAATCGGCCTGAAGTGGCTGTGGCGCACGTGCCGGGAAAATTGCCGGGCGTCGTGGGCAGTGGTGTATTCGTCCCATTCACCGTTCATGAACAGCACCGGAATGTCGATGGCCTGTGCGGCCCGCAGGGCCCGCCCAAGGTCGTGATCCAGCACCTGATGGATGTGGAAGTGCATCTGCGCATACTCATGCTCGGCCAGGCTGCTGACGTGGCGATGATTGAAACGCTTGAACAGCGAGGGCAGGTGCTTGCCGATGGTGTCGTTGACCAGTTTGCCCATCTGCTGGCGGTCGCAGGTGCGCAGGTAGTGCGAGCCGCGCTCCAGGTAGTCGCGCATCGGTTCGTTGATCACCGGCGAGAACGAGCTGACCACGGCCTTGCGAATGCGCCGCGGCTTGCTGGCCAGTGCCAGCAGGGTGCAGGCACCGCCCCATGAAAACGACATCAGGTGGTCGGCGGCGAAGTGGTCGATCAGCTCCAGCAGGATCCGGCCTTCGGTTTCCTTGGTCAGCAGGTGGTCGTTGCGGTTGTGTGCCCGGGACTTGCCCGAGTAGGGCTGGTCGTACAGCACGACGTTGAACTGCGGATGCAGGTTGCGCACCGTCTGGGCGAAAGACGCTGTGGTGGCGAGCGAGCCGTTGATCAGGATGATCGTCTTCTCTGCGGCGTCCGCGCGATAGAACTCCGTGTAAACCCGGTACTGACCCTGTATATCCAGCACAGCAATTTCTGGCCTCATGTCATCGACTCCTGGCGCAAAAAGGGTATCCGTGCAAGCAAGCTTGCCCGGTCTTCATGACAGGTAGGCATACGCCTTGAAATGAAACGAGGGGCCCTGTGTCGATCCGTTGCCGGCTGGTCGACGGGTATTGTTGTTAGGTGGGCAATCTGCCGGACGCCAGCGCTTCGGGGCGCCGGTCACCTGCAGAAAGGTGCCTTGGACTGCGTTCGTGACCGATTGGTCACATGCAGACTGACGGTTGGATTCAAGCAGGCGCCCGGCCAACCCGCAAGTGCCGTTGGCGCAATCGATGATTTTTTTGCCGAGCGGTCGTGGCGTCAGATGGCCAGGATTTCATCCTGGCTCAGCGCACGGTATTGCCCCGGGGCCAGCTGCGGGTCCAGGTGCAGCGGGCCCATGCGCTCGCGGTGCAGGCGCGTGACCTTGTTGTCGAAGAAGCCGAACATGCGTTTGACCTGGTGATAGCGCCCCTCGACGATGCTCAGGCGCGCGCTGTGGCTGCCCAGCAGGGTGAGCTCGGCGGGGAGGGTGGTGAGGTTTTCGAAGGCGAAGTAGATGCCCTGGCCAAAGGTTGGCGCATAGGCGTCGGTGATCGGCTGCTCGGTCTCGACGTAGTAGGTTTTCGCCAGCCCTGTCTTGGGCTGGGTCAGGCGACGTGACCACTGGCCATCGTTGGTCAGCAGCAGCAACCCGGTGGTGTTGAAGTCCAGGCGCCCGGCGATGTGCAGGTCGTTCCGGTCGGGTTCGTCGAGCAGGTCGAGCACGGTGCGGTGCTGCGGGTCGACGGTGGCGCTGACGCAACCCATCGGCTTGTGCAGCATCAGGTAGCGCGGTGCACGCCCGGCTTGCAGCACCTGCTGGTCGACCTCGACGCGGCTGAACTCGCGTACCTCATGGTGCGGGTCGGCGATGGCCACGCCATCCACCCGCACCCGTCGTTGCACCAGCAGCAGGCGCACCTGCTGGCGGTTGAAACATGGCAGGTTGCTGAGAAAACGGTCGAGGCGCATGGCGGTTGGGCGTACAGAGGTGGGCGCGCAGTCTAACGGTTCGGCGCAGGCTTGGCTGCCTGCAATCGGGCATCGACCTGGGCGCATCGCGGGCACAGGCAGGCACTGTTGCGCAAATGCGCCGGCAGCGCTTCGAGCACGCGGGGATCGATCTGCACGCTGTAGCACCAGCAGGCCTGGGTGGCGCTGCGCGGGTCGGCGAGGCTGCACTGGTTGCTGGCGCCGCAGGCGGGGCACAGGCGGGTATCGTGCATGGTGGTGGCTACCGGGGGCGACGTTACAGTTCCGAGCAGACGCGATTGCGTCCACCCTGTTTGGCGCGGTACAGCGCATCATCGGCGCGGGCGATCAGGGTGTGCAAGGTATCGTCGGACCGATGGGCGCTCAAGCCGATGCTCACGGTCAGGTCGAGCACCTTGTCGGCATAGCCGAAGGCCAGTTGCTCGGTGCGCAGGCGAATCTTTTCGGCAACCGCCCGTGCGGCGTCGGCGTCGGTGTTCTTGAGCAGCACGAGAAACTCCTCGCCGCCCCAACGACAGATGATGTCGGTATGGCGCAGGCAGCTTTCCAGGATGCGCGCGAACTGACGCAGCACTTCGTCGCCGGCCAGATGGCCGTGGGTATCGTTGAGGACCTTGAAGTGGTCCAGGTCGAGCAGCAGTGCCACCAGCGGCATGGGCTCGCGCTCGGTGTCGAGCAGGGCCTGTGCCGCCAGCAGGTCGAAGGCGCGTCGGTTGGGCAGGCCGGTCAGGCTGTCGATTGTTGCCAGGGTCTGGATGTTGTCCTGATGGCGACGGATCATCGCATTGAGCAGCGACAGCACCACCAGGGTGATCATCGCGCAGATCACCAGGTTCATGTACAGCGACTGGCGTGCACTGTCCAGGGCCGTGCCGTCGCGCTTGTCGACGAACAGGTACCAGTCGAGCTCGGGGATCAGGCGCACATTGAGAAAGTGGCTGTGCCCATCATGGTTGTATTCGCGGTTGCCCTCCACCGGCACGGGCATTTTCTGCTGCAGGTCGGCCAGCGCTGGCACCTCGCGCAGCGTGAGCCCGCTGTGTACGCCTTCGGGGCCGCCGGCAGACCCGGTGAGCACGATGCGACCGCTGGCATCGACGAAATACACCGTACGCTGATAGCGCAACTGGTAGTCGCTCAGGCGCCTGATCACCGCTTCGACCGTCAACCCGACGCCAGCCGCGCCGATGAACCTGCCCTGGTAGTCGAACACCTTGTAGTTGATGAAGACGGTGGGCTTGTCCTGGTTGGCCATGTCCAGGTCGACGTTGATCTCGTAGGGCGTGTCCATCGCCTTGACGCGCGCGTACCAGCGGTCACGCTCGGTGCGCGGGTCGACATGCTTGAGTACGCCCTTGGCCTGGTAGTAGATGCCGCTGGCCTCGGAGACAAAAAACGCCGTGTAGGCATTCTGATGCGCCATCACTTCATTGAGGTAGCGGGTGATGGGCATCGGGTCCTGTTCGCCGGCCAGGGCCCAGTCACGCAGGAAGGTGTTCTGGGCCATCATCGAGGCGATCACCACCGGGCGCACCAGGTCCCGCTGGATTTCGGAGTAGACGGTATCGGAGGTCAGCGGCAGCTCGGTGTTGATGATGTTGTCGCGGATCTCGCTGCGCGAGGCAAAGTAGCTGAGCAGCGACGTGGCCAGAAAGCCGCAGCCAAGCAACAAAAGCAATGCCAGCATCAACGAGCGTTGCGAGAACAGGGCGTAACGAAGCGGCATGGCAGATCCGTGGCGGGTACCGATGCGTCTTATTCTAGAGGGGCGCGCAGAAAATAACTGGACGATTTTCAGGGGTATCGGCCTTGTCACAATTTATTTCGAAAAACGCACGGCACGTCGATTCGGTGGTCTTAGCCTATGTCGATGAACGCTTGCCGATCGACGCCGACCAGCGCCGCTGGGATGTGCAGTTCAGCGGTCCGGGAGGCCGCCATGTATCGCCGACTTTTGCTGATTGTTGTGCTGGGTGTGCTGACCACCGCCTGTGCTCCGTATTACGGTGGCCAGGGCTACTACCGCAGTGATGTGTACACCGTGGACCGCTATGAATACCGTGGTTACGACCGTGGTTATCCCTATAACAGGGGGTACTACGTGGTGCCGCAGCCTCGCTATTACGCCCCCGCGCCGCGTTACTACCGCCCGGCGCCCGTGCCTCAGTACCGACCGGTACCGGGTCATGGCTACTACAATGTGCCCCCCGCCCCAGGGCGTTACTACCAGAACCCGCGCTATGGTCAGGGGCAGCAGTGGCATCAGGGGCGGGACAATGACCATGGGCGCGATCATGGGCGTGACCGGGGCCGCAGCGACAACGGCTGGGGCGATCGCAACTCGCACCGGTGAACATCGCATTCGCTGGCTTCACACAAGGTCAGCCAGCGGATGCCGCCCCTCCCATGCCTTGCTGAAGTGCGCCTGTACCACTGCCTGGGGGACCTGAGCAACTTCCTGCCAATGCCAATGCGGCGTCTGGTCCTTGTCCACCAGGCGCGCGCGTACCCCTTCGCTGAACTCCGGATGCCGGCAGCAGTTCAGGCTCATCGCATATTCCATCTGCAGCACCTGCCCCAGCGACAGGTAGCGCGCCCGCGCGATCTGCTGCCACACCAGGTGCGCGGTCAGCGGGCAGCCTTCGGTGAGGGTGCGTGCCGCCTTGGCCAGGACCTCGTCGTCGTGCATGCGCCACTGTGCGATCGCCCGCCAGGCACAGGCCGGGTCGCTGACGTCGAGCCGCGCGTCGATCTGCGCCCGGCGTGGCAGCCATCGGGCCGGCGGCAACTCGGCCAGCGCCTGCTGCTGCAACGCCTTGAGCAGGCTGTTGAGCTGCATCGCGGTCTGCTCCTGCCAGTTCAGTTGCAACAGCCCTTCAATCAACTCGTCCTGCTGGTTTTCGCCCATGAAGCGGTCCGCCAGGCCCAGGTCCAGTGCATCGCGTGCATTGATCGGCGCGCCAGTCAGCCCAAGGAACAGGCCAAGACGCCCTGGCAGCCGGTTCAGAAACCAGCTGGCGCCCACGTCCGGGTACAGGCCGATACTGATTTCCGGCATCGCCAGGCGGCTGCTCGGGGTCACGATGCGTACCGTGCTGGCCTGTAGCAGGCCCATGCCGCCGCCCAGCACATGCCCGTGCCCCCAGCACAGCAGAGGCTTGGGGTAATGGTGCAGGTCATAGTCGAGCCGGTACTCGGCGGCGAAGAAACGCGCCGCCAGCGGCGGCACTTCACCAGGCTGTGCGCGGCACGCCTCCACAAGACTGCGCACATCGCCCCCCGCGCAGAACGCCCGGTCACCCAGCCCGCGCAGCAGCACGCAGACGATGCCGTCATCCTTGGCCCAGCTTTGCAGGTGGGTGCTCAACTGCTCGATCATCGGCAACGACAGGGCGTTGAGCGACTGGGGCGCATCCAGGCTGGCAACGCCGATGCGGGCGCCATCGACGCCGGTGAGTACTTCGAACGCTACGGCCATGGGCCACCTCACTGCGGTTATCCCGACAAGTATGGCTACTGTCAGCGATCATGCCGGTCGCCGGTCGGATCGATTGACAAGCGCTGGCAGCTTTCCTAGTGTCCGCCCCCATTGCCTACGGGAGTGCCCATGACCAACGATGACCGCATCAAACTCGAACCGAGCTGGAAAGACGCTCTGCGCGGCGAATTCGAACAGCCCTACATGCAGCAACTGCGTGAGTTCCTGCGTCAGGAATATGCGGCCGGCAAGGAGATCTATCCCCCGGGGCCGCTGATCTTCAATGCGCTCAACTCCACACCGCTGGACCAGGTCAAAGTGGTGATTCTGGGGCAGGACCCCTACCACGGCCCGGGCCAGGCACACGGCCTGTGCTTCTCGGTGCAGCCTGGGGTGCCCGCGCCGCCGTCGCTGGTGAACATCTACAAGGAGTTGCAGCGCGACCTGAACATCCCGATCCCGAACCACGGCTACCTGCAGAGCTGGGCCGAACAGGGCGTGCTGCTGCTCAATACCACCATGACCGTGGAGCGCTCGATTGCCGCGTCGCATGCCAAAAAAGGCTGGGAGTCGTTCACCGACCGCATCATCCAGCTGGTCAGTGAGCGCCAGCCCGCCACCGTGTTCCTGTTGTGGGGCAAGCATGCCCAGAGCAAGTCTGCGCTGATCGACGGTACCAAGCATCTGGTGCTCAAGTCGGTGCATCCTTCACCGTTGTCGGCCTACCGTGGCTTCATCGGCTGCGGGCATTTCAGCCGGGCCAACAAGTTTCTGGAACAGCACGGGCTGGCGCCGGTGCAGTGGGCGCTACCGGCGTTGTAAGCGCACCTACCTGGTATTTCTGTCAGTTTCGCGAAGCGTATTCCGCCATTACATTTGCGCCATGGCTGTGAGAGGCGAGAGTCGAGCAGCGCCCTGAAATGGTTTTGACCACCAGGCCCGAGGAATACGCAGATGACCAAACTGAGCATGATGGGGTCAGGCCGCAGCGGCCAATCGATCGGTATTTTGATTCTGCCTACATTGCGGGTTCCTGCTGCACTGCCTCTGCTGGCCGACGAGGCAGGGGTGTATACAATTCCACTGGCCAATCAGACCCGGCCGCTGGCAGTTCTCATCGAGAGTGCCTGGCCAGGTTACGAACAAGACTATTTTGATGGCGCAATACTGCATTTTGATCTGATATGGGGCAGCGCCGTATCGAGTGGGGCTGAAAACGGTGTAGTGGTTGGAAGCTGGGAAGTGCCAATGACGGCCGATCCCGCAGACCTTTTTCCGCTGGATGCGGCTATACCTGAGCCCTACCTGCGCACTCAAGGAATCTTCTACGTTTCCTACCGGGTATGGATCACAGAGGTACTCAACCCGGAGACCTCCCAGCCCGCCGCAGTGTTTCTTGACAAGACCGCCCCCAACAACGGCCAGGCCGGTAATCCCCCCGCATTGAATGAAAACACGCGCACCATCGATCAAGCTTACCTGGTACGCAACAACGACAGGGTTATCGTCAGGGTCGAGCTGTGGCCGGACGTGCGGTTGGAGGATGTGATCGAAGTCTTCCTTGAACCGTCGAAAGGCCCCCTGTTCGACCCCCTGGCGAGGCTGCAGATCCAGCAGTCGCACAAGGATCAGGGCTTTGTCGAGTTGACGATCAGGGGCGACGATGTTCGCAGGAAAGCCAACGGTTCGCGAGTGCTCTACTACTGGCTGATGGATCGCGCTAGCAATCGGGGAGCCATCTCCTTGTCCTTGCCCCTGACCGTGAATGTGGCGCAGCCAATTGTGCTGCCTGCGCCTCAGGTGCCGCTGGCTGAAGATGGTTTGGTCGACCTTGAGGACGCCCGTCGCGGTGTGCAGGTGCATATTCCACGTATCGTAGACGCGCGTACTGGGGACACCCTGCAAGCCTATTGGAATGGACGCACATTGGCACCTTACACCGTACCGTCCACCGCCACCTGGCCCGTTAGGTTGCCTGTGGCGTGGGAAATCCTGGCCGCCGATGGCTTTTCGGGGCGCACTGCTTGCAAGGTGTACTACACGCTGACTCGGGAAATCACCTCAACCTCCTCAACAGTTGCATTCGAGATAGACCTGAGTGTCGCAGGCCCCGACCCTGAAGGCCCCGATCCTATTCACCGATTGCTAAAGCCGGTAGTGGTGAAAGGCAGAACAGGTGACAACATCCTGACCCGCCAGGACATGAACCTGCCAGTCACTGTCGAGGTGACGCTGTATGCAGTGCCTGAGCCAGGCGAAATACTTGAATTGTATTGGGGTAATAACGCCGACGTGGTCGCTACCTACACCGTGAAGGCAGGCGATACCGCAGGCAGCGTCGTCAGGTTTTCCCCCGTGCCCTATGCCGCAGTGCTGGCTGCGGGAGATGGGCCCGCGATTGCGGTGTTCTACTGGACGTTCAATGGCGTCAACCGCCATCGTGCCCGTGATACGCATGTGCGGGTTGCTGTCCAGCCAATCGTTGGCTTCAAACCGGTAAAATTTCCTGATGTCACGCTCTGGGGGTGGATCAACTGCCAGAAAAAACCCTGGAACGGTATACGTATCAGCGTGCCAGGCAACCCTGGATTGTGGGGCGTAGGGGACAACGTCGAAGTGTCCTGGCAACTGTTTCGCACCCTTGAGGGGGCTTCATCAACGCCCCCCACGGGATCACTGACTGATGTTGTTTACTTCGATCCCATCAAGCTGTCTACCCCGGCGCAGGTTAATAACGGCTTTATGTTTACGATGACACGCTTTGCCGATTTGGTCCTACAACCCCTTAAGCGTGCCAATGAGGCAGATGGCAAGGATGTCGAGGGGGTTGCAGTAGTGAATTACAGAGTGGCCAGAGCGGATGGACAGGGTGGTGAATCCGATCGGGAGATGACTTTCATATCGCTACAACTTCCGAATGGCTCGGTATGTGATGGTAGCAACGTTTAGCCGCGGTTAAATCGGCCAGGTACTTCGCACCTGACGTAGGAACGTGGTAGCGGCATTAGCAAGTATCGAACGTATGAAGCAATCAGCGGCGCACAGGCTGATTGAGGAAGCGTCACGTGCCTGTTGTGTGTTTAGCAAATCTACCTGAAATGGAGAGTCAAGATGACTATTTTAGAAAAGGCAAATACCGGTGAAGCCGCCAAGGCAAAAAATCCCGCGATTGCAGAGTACCGGGCCAAGCGTGATCAGGATAATAAAACTGCATTGGAAGAGGGTCTTCAAGCAGTTGTTACGCACAGTAATGAACTTAAAGCCGCCAAGGCGCCCACGGGGTTCGGGGTGATGAGCGTCGGCGGGGTGAATGCAGTTGAAGATTTTGTGATGGATAATATATTGCCTGCTGCAGACGATGGTAAGGTCAATCTTTTTCACCGAGACCAGTTCAAGTCGGGGCTAATGTTGGAGATTCCATTGTGGGTGCCTTCGGGGGGGGATGATGGCAGTTTCGATTATGTAACTCTGCATGTAAATGGTGTTCCGGTTGTCAACGGCGTAGAAGACGGTGTGCAGTATACCTACAAGTTTGAAGTGCCTGTTGCTGCCACCGATCTTCCTGGTCGTTTTGTCATCCCTTTCAACAGTTTGAAAGTGGGCGGGGATGGTATCAAATTGATTGGTTACTCGGTGTATAGTAATGAGACGGGCAACAAAGAAGAATCTGAAATTCAACTGCTGACACTGGATTTGCTGGACCCCGCGTTGAACGATAACCCCGCGCCAATCGAGTACCCTGCCGACGTGACTGATGGCGTCGTTACCCTGAAATACCTTGCTGAGCACAGCGGTACATTGACGCTTCATGTTCCTCCTTATTTTGATTATTACCCGGGCGACAAATATCAGTTGTACATCGCTGGTAACCCGGTACCTGTTCGCAGTGGCGACGTTCCCCCAGAGGCAGAGGACGATGGCTTCGACATCGAACTCGATGAGGACACTATCAAAGCGATTGGCGAAGGTGTTTCGGTGCTCCAGTACAAGCTTGAGGACCGGGCTGGGAATCGCTCGGACTTTTCCATCCCGGTTCACCTGACGGTGCGTCTGACCCCCGAACCCGAGGACCTGCTGAAGCCGCTGGTACCCGCTGCACCGATTAGTCGGGAGGACGCCCGCACTGGCGTGGAAGCTATCGTGCCGGCTTTTAAAAACGCTCAGGCAGGCGATGAAATTCGGGTGTATTACCGTGATGAGGACACTGTAAAAGTCATTATCTGGCCGAATGATCGGGTCACCTTTAACTGGGATGAGATTGCTTTGTCCAATGACCAGGTGAAAGACCCAGCGGTACGGGTATGGTATGACGTCATTCGTGGCAAGAACACCTGGACATCGCCCGACACCGAGGTGGCGGTTGACTTGACCACCATAGGCCCCGACCCTGTCGGGCCTGGACCGATCAACGCCACGCTGGTACCGGTTCGCGCTCAAGGCAACAGTTCGAAACAACCTGGTTTTATTCGCCCAGCGGATGTCGGCTCAGGTGCGGTTCTGCTCTTTACCGTGTACGAGAATGCGAAAGTGGGTGAGTTCGTCCGGTTGTTCTATGGTCGAAAAGACAATGCAGTTACACACACCATCGCCGCAGGCGAAACACCGGGGACTGTCATCTCTATCCCGATTCCCTGGAATTTCGTCGAGAGCCTGGGCAATGGCACCATCGCGATCGGTTACGAAATCCAGGAAACCGAAACCACCGGCAACCCGCAACAGGCGGTCGATGGCAGCGTAGAGGTCAGTATTGCCACCGTGACGGTAACTGCAAAAGTGACATTCCCGGATCGCATTGGCGGTAGCAGCGATGTACCGGGTACAACGCCAGTGACCGCTTTGGGTATATTGAATTGTGAACGTCCTCGTCCTTTGCCAGACGGTATCAGGTTGGCGATCGCAGAGCGTGCGGGAGTGTTATCCAAAGATGATCTTGTATTTATTACACTCAGCGTGTGCAGCGATAAGGCCGGTTCAATAGTTGTCACTGACAGGACGCGGGAAATACCGGTGGTTGTCAGTGATCAAGAGGCTACTTCAAATCGAATCGAGCGTGTGTTGCCACTGCTCAAGTCTTACTTCGAAATCGCTGACCAGCCTGGCAAGTACTATGAATTGGGGTCGTTCCGCGCCAGTTGGCGGATCGTAAAGGCCGGTAATATTCCGGGTAGCTCTCAGGCATCGGCCGTGCGTTATGCCCTGCGTAAGCCAGGTGGCGGTTTGTGTCTGCCTCAGAGCTGACAGTCGCGTGCTGGGGGAAACCCCAGCACGCTGCGTTGGTGAGGAATTAAATGCAAGCTACCTAGGAAATTTCCTACATATCTCACTATTCAATACCCCTAGGCTATGTACCTTTGAAGTTACGAGTCGAGGCAGTCGCCTCAATTCAACTGATTATTTTTCAAGGGGTCCATGCATGCGAACTACAATCGATAAAACAAGCGCAAAAAAGCCGCTGTTTGTATTTATGAATATGTTGATGCTATTGCCATGGGCGCTTGCAAGTGAGCAGGCATTGGCCATTCTAGTTGATAACCAGACGCTGACACTTACCGCTGCAGATGCACCGGATACTTATGATCTCGTCAATGGTGCAGTGCTGACTACCCAGGATGCTTCCACGTTGGCCATTCGTGTTACCGCGTCGACCGTGCAGCTCAATGGCGGCACTATCTCGGGCGGCAGTTCCAACGGCTTGCACCTGTTTGGCAGCAACGCGACCGTGAATGGGGCAGTTGTTTCCTCAACGGGCGCTGTCGGGATGGCCATAGCACGGGTAGGGGCCGCACCGTCCACCGCCACTGTCAGCAACAGCACTATTACCGGCGCTAGGCTGGGGGCCCAGGTGTCCGCCAGGAGCACATTGAACATCAGCGGGACCACGGTCACTGGCAGCAATGCCGACGGCATCGGCCTAGCGATCCTTGGCGGCACTGTCACCGCTACTTCCGGTACGCAATTCAACGGTACAGCGGCCGGAGTTCGCATCGGGCGCGAGTCAGCCATCAATTCGCAAGCGCCGACACTCACCTTGGATAACTCCAGTGCCACTGGCGGTACGGGCCCTGCAGTTCTGGTGCGCACTGATACAGTCGCTGAAATCAATGTTAGAAATGGTTCGACCTTGAACGGTGGTAACGGCGTCATTCTTGAGGTCCAGGGCCCTGCCACGGCCAACCTGAACGTGGCAGCTTCTTCGTTGCGCGGCAATGTGCAAATTGCTGATACCGCCACCGCTAACCTGAAACTTGATCAGGCGTCTCTGGTGGGGGATGTAGTTGTTACACCTGGTGCCAACGCGTCGTTGGCGCTTGACAACCGCTCGCAACTCACCGGCAACTTGAACGGTGTGCAGCAGGTAAACATCAACAGCAACTCCAACTGGACCCTGAACGCCAACAACACCATCGGCGACCTGGCCATGACCGGGGGCCGCATCACCTTCGGCGACGAAAACTCGTTCTATGAACTGAATGTGCAGAGCCTGTCGGGCAATGGCGAGTTCTACATGGCGTCCAACTTCGCCAGCGGCGCCACCGATTTCCTGAACGTCACCGGCAACGCCAGCGGCACCCATGGGCTGATGGTCGGCACCAGCGGTACCGACCCCGCCAGCGTGGAACGCCTGCAGCTGGTTCATACGGGCTCGGGCGATGCGCAGTTCAGCCTGCTCAACGATCGCCAGGAAGTAGACTTGGGTGCCTACTCCTACAAGCTGGTGAAGGACGGCCAGGATTGGTACCTGGACAGGGAAACCCGCACCATCAGCCCGATGACCCGCACGGTCATGGCCCTGTTCAACACCCCGATCACCATCGCCTACGGCGAAATGACCTCGCTGCGCAGCCGCATGGGGGAACTGCGTTACAACCAGGGCAAGAACGCCGGGGTGTGGATGCGTGCCTACGGCAACCAGCACAACATTGCCGACGCCTCGTCGGGCGTAGGGTACCAGCAGAACCAGCGCGGGCTGACCTTCGGGGCCGATGCGCAACTGGGCGAAAGCAACTGGACCCTGGGCCTGCTGGCCGGCCACAGCCGCTCGGACCTGAACCTGAGCTACGGCAGTTCGGGCAGCATCGACAGCTACTATGTGGGCGGCTACGCCACCTGGATGGACCCTGAGAGCGGCTATTACGTCGACAGCGTGCTCAAGTACAACCGCTACCAGAATGACGCCAAGGTCGGCCTGAGCGATGGCACCCGCACCAAGGGCGACTACGACACCCACGGCATGAGCGCCTCGGTCGAAGTCGGCAAGCACATCAAGCTCGACGATGGCTACTTCATCGAACCCTTCGCCCAGGTGGCCGCTGCGGCGGTGGCCGGCAAGGACTTCACCCTGGACAACGGCTTCGACGCCAATGGCGATGTCAGCCGCTCGCTGCTGGGCAAGGTCGGTACCACGCTCGGCAAGACCATCTCGCTGGGCGGCGACAGCATGATCCAGCCCTATGTGAAGGCCGCGTTTGCCCATGAGTTCGCACAGCGCAACCAGGTGCAGGTGAACAACAACGTGTTCAACAACGACCTGTCCGGTTCGCGCGCCGAGCTGGGCGCAGGGGTTGCCTGGACCGTCGCCAAGGACTTCCAGGTGTACGGCGAGGCTGGCTACATGAACGGCAAGAACATCGAGATGCCGTACAGCTTCAGCCTCGGCGCAAGCTATCGCTTCTGATCAGGCGAGAAGTAGAAAAGAAAAGGAAGCCTCGGCTTCCTTTTCTCGTTTCAGGGGTTGGCGGATGTTCGTTCGCCCGCCCAGTGCCGGAACAACGGCTCGGCCAGAAACAGCACGAACAGCAGGCGCATCACCTGCAGCGCGGTCACCAGCGGTACCGACAGTTGCAGGGTTTCGGCGGTCAGGCTCATTTCGGCGATACCGCCGGGCATCATGCCCAGGGTCAGCGAGCGCAGGTCCAGCGCCGTCAACGCGCTCAAGGCCCAGGCCGCGAGGCCCGCCAGCAGCATGGTCAGCGCCGTGGCGACCAGGGTACGGCCCAGAAACGACGGCGCGCGACGAAAGAACGCGCGGTTGAAGTGACAGCCCAGGCCGCTGCCGATCAGCCACTGGCCGAGCTGGCTGGCGCCGTCGGGCAGGCCGGTGTGCAGGTTGGCGCCGATGCTGATGCTCGAGGCCACCAGCAGCGGGCCGAACAGCCACGGGTTGGGCTGGCGCAGGCGCTGCCAGAGCAGTGCGGCCAGCACCCCGAGCGGCGCGATCAACGCCAGCCAGTAACCATCCACCGTACCGGCATGGCTCAACGGTACGCCGTCGCCGAGCAGGAACTTGAACGCTGCGGGCACGCACAGCACGACCGCCAGTACCCGCAGGCTCTGCCCGGCGGCGACGCGGCTGAGCACTGCGCCGTTGCGTGCACCCAGGTTGACCATCTCGCCCGAGCCGCCCGGCATGCTGGAAAAGAACGCCGTGGCCCGGTCTTCACCGGTGCGCAGCAACAGCCATACGCCGATCAGGCTGGATACGCTGGTGATCAGCGCGCCGAAGAAGATCAAGCCGAAATGGCTGGCCACCTGTTCGACCACCTGGGGGGTGAAGTGCAGGCCGATGCCGACGCCGATGATCCACTGGCCGCACTTGCGCCCGTTGGGTATTTCACCGATCTGCCAGGGCGTCAGGCAGCGCACCAGAATCACCGCCAGCAGCGAGCCGACCATCCATGGCAGCGGCCAGCCGACCAGGCTGGCGAGATATCCGCCGGCCAGGCCGACCAGTGGAGTGGCCCACCAGGTGCGCAAGGTGGATTCAGACATCGGCCAGGGCACGACGCTGGGCGCTGCGGCGGCGCCATATACGCAGCAGCGGCAGGGTCAGCATCAACGCGACCATCGCCCATACCCCCAGGCTGATCGGGCTGGCCCACAGAATCTCCAGTTCACCGTTGGAGATCGACAGCGCCCGGCGCAGGTTCTGCTCCATCAGCCCGCCGAGAATGAAGCCCAGCAGCAGCGGCGACAGCGGGAAGTCCAGCTTGCGCAGGATGTAGCCGAAGATGCCGATGCCGATCATCAGGAACAGGTCGAAGGTGGTGGCATGCACCGCATACACGCCGATCGCGGTGATGATCGCGATAACCGGCACCAGCGCCCAGTTGGGCACCGACAGGATGCGGGTGAACAGGCGCACCATGGGGATATTGAGGATCACCAGCATGATGTTGGCGATGAACAGCGAGGCGATCAGGCCCCAGACGATGTCCGGCTGCTGTTCGAACAGCAGCGGGCCGGGGGTGATGTTGTACAGGCTCAAGGCACCGATCATCACCGCCGTGGTACCCGAGCCCGGTACGCCCAGGGTCAGCATCGGCACCAGGGCGCCGCAGCAGGAGGCGCCGATGGCGGTTTCCGGAGCGGCCAGGCCGCGCTTGTCACCCTTGCCGAAGGTGCCGCTGGCACCGGCCAGGCGTTTTTCGGTCATGTACGCCACGGCACTGGCCAGGGTCGCACCGGCCCCGGGCAGCACGCCCATGAAGAAGCCGAGCAGGCCGCAGCGGATGTTCACCACGAACACCGAAGCGGCTTCCTTGAGGTTGAACAGCATGCGTCCGGTGGCTTCCACGGCCTTGTGCCCGTGGTGAGTCTTTTCCAGCAGCAACAGGATCTCGCTGATGGAGAACAGGCCCAGCACCAGCACCACGAACTGGATGCCGTCGGTGAGGTGGATGCTGTCGCCGGTGAAGCGGTACACACCGCTGTTGGCGTCGATGCCCACGGCCGAAAGGAACAGCCCGATCAGGGCGGCGATGAAGGTCTTGAGCGGCTTGTCGCCGGCCATGCCGCCCAGCGCCACGATGGCGAACACCATCAGCACGAAATACTCCGCCGGGCCGAAGGCGATCGCCCACTTGGCCAGCAGCGGGGCGAACAGCACCATGCCGCAGGTGGCGATGAACGCACCGATGAACGAGCTCCAGGCCGACAGCGACAGCGCCACCCCGGCCAGGCCCTGGCGAGCCATGGGGTAGCCGTCCAGGGTGGTCATCACGGTGGAGGCTTCACCGGGGATGTTGAGCAGGATCGAGCTGATGCGCCCGCCGTATTCGCAGCCCAGGTACACCGCGGCCAGCAGGATCAGCGCCGATTCCGGCGGCAGGCCCAGGGCGAACGCGATGGGGATCAGCAGCGCCACGCCGTTGATCGGGCCCAGGCCCGGCAGCAGGCCGACCACCGTACCGATCAGGGTGCCGCACAGTGCAGTCACCAGGTTGTAGGGGCTCAGGGCGACGCCGAAGCCCTGACCGAGGTAGCTGAAAGTATCCATGTCAATTCTCCAGAACGTCGAGCAGGCCCAGGGGCAGGGGCACATCCATGGCGCGGTCGAACAGCAGGTACAGGGCGATGCTCATCAATCCGACGATGACCGCACTGGGCAGCCAGCGTCCGCCGTACAGGCGCGCCATGGGGATGCCGATCAGCGTGCTGCTGAGGATGAAGCCCAGGGATTCGAAGGTGGCGGCGAACACCAGCAGCAGGCCGGTGCACAGGCCGATCTTGATCAGGCTGGCGCGGTCCAGCTCTGGTTCGTCGTCCTTGCGCACGATGGGCGTGGGACGGATCGCCAGGTAGAGCAGGGCGATGGCCATCAGGCCGAGCATCAGCAACGGATAGGCGCGCGGGCCGACCGGTTCGTAGGAGAAGGCGGCCTGGTAGGGCCAGGCCATGACGGCCAGTGCGGCGCAGGCGGCCAGTAGGGTCAGGGCGAAAAGGCGTTGCAGGATCATGGGGGAATCCTCGAAGGGCAAACCTGCACCCGTAGGAGCCGGCCTTGCCGGCGAATGACGCGCCACCGACCTGGCGGGACCGCGGTGATTCGCCGGCAAGGCCGGCTCCTACAGGTGAAGCGATGGGTTACTGGATCAGTCCGAATTCCTGGGCCAGTGCCTTGTAGTCCGCTACCTGCTGCTTCACATACACGTCCAGCGCTTCACCGGTCATGGCGAACGGGAACAGCTCGCGCTGGTCACGCAGCTTGTCGAATTCATCCGAGGCCAGCAGCGTGTCGAACGATGCCTTCCACCAGGCGTAGTCCTCGTCGCTCACCTTCGGCCCCAGGTAGAACCCGCGTACTACTGGCCAGACGATGTCGTAGCCCTGTTCCTTGGCGGTAGGGATGTCCTTCATCTCGGGCTCGTCCAGGCGTTCGGGGGAGAACACCGCCAGCAGGCGCATGTCGCCGCTCTGGATGTGCGGCATCGAGTCGGAGATGTCCGTGCTGCCCACCTGGATGTGCCCGCCCAGCAATGCGGTGGCAATCTCGCCACCGCCTTCCAGTGCCACATAGCGCAGGTCGCGCGGGTTGATGCCGGCGGCCTTGGCAATCAGTGCGGTCTGCATCCAGTCCTGGCTGCCAACGGTGCCGCCCGAGCCGATCACCACCTTGCCAGGGTCTTTTTTCAGTGCCGCCACCAGGTCATCGAGGGTCTTGTAGGGCGAGTCCTTTTTCACCGCGATGGCGCCGTAGCTGGTGCCTACCGCTGCCAGCCAGCGCACTGCGTTCTCGTCGAAGCGGCCGAACTTGCCCTGGGCCAGGTTCAGCAGCGAACCGCTGGACCACGCCACCAGCGTGCCGGCGTCGGCCGGGCGCTGGGCCACCACAGCGTTGTAGGCCACCGCGCCGACTCCGCCGGGCATGTAGGTGACGCGCATCGGCTTGCTCAGGATCTTCTCGTTGAGCAGCGCGCTCTGCACCAGCTTGCAGGTCAGGTCAAAGCCGCCGCCGGGCGAGGCCGGGGCAATGCACTCGGGGCGTTTGGGTTCGGCGGCCAGCACGTTGCCGGCCAGCAGCAGGCAGCCGGTGGCCAGGGCGATCTTGCGCAGTGAAAAAGTCATCGTCAGTCTCCGTGAACATTGTTGTTATGGGCGGATTACCAAAGCGCCACGCTGTAGCTCACCAGCAGCCGCACTTCGTCGGCGTCGCGGGAGAAGTTGGAACGGAAGGTGGCGTTACGCAGGCGCACGGCGACGTTCTTCAGGGCGCCGCTCTGTACCACGTACTTGAATTCGGTATTGCGCTCCCACTCCTTGCCTTCGCCACCGCCGGCGCGGCTGACGTTGTCGCCACTGAGGTAGCGGCTCATGAAGCTCAGGCCGGGTACGCCGAGCTTGGCGAAGTCGTAGTCGTAGCGCACTTGCCAGGAGCGCTCGTCGGCCTGGGCGAAGTCGTTGATCTGCACGAAGTTGACCAGGTAGGGGTCGGCGCCATCGACGTAGGGGAAGGCGCTGTCGCCCGACAGGCGCTGGTAGCCGGTGCTCAGCTTGTGGCCGCCGAGGGCATAGCTGAACAGGCTGCCGAAGGCGGTGTTGTCGATCCTGCCGCCGCGGGCCTGGCCCTGGTCGCCGCTGAACGCCACACGCACATCGGCGCCGAAGGTGCCCGGGCCGAACGGCTGGGTCGCGAGCAGGCCGACGAAGTGCTGGCGGTACACGTCGTCGAGCTGGGCGAAGTGATAGCTGCCGGTGATGCGGTCGGTGAGCTTGTAGTCCACTCCGGCCATGTCGAAATGGTTGCCTTCGGCCGTGCCCAGGAAGCGACCGTTCTTGTTGTTGAGGGCGATGTCTTCCTTGTTGGTGTCGTTGCGGTCCTTGACCTTTTCAAGGCGGCCACCGGTGAAGGTCAGGTGCCTGATTTCCTGGGAGGTCAGCAGCCCGCCCTCGAAGGTCTGCGGCAGGATGCGCCCGTCGTTGGGGCGCAGGGTGGGCGTTTGCGGGATCAGCGTACCGACCTTCAGCTCGGTGGCCGACACCTTGACCTTGCCGGTCAGGCCGAGCTTGGAGTACTCGTCGGCGGCGCGCCCGTCGTCATGGGTCGGCAGCAGGCCGGTGCCGGTGCGGCCCTTGCCGGAGTCGAGCTTGACCCCGAGCATGCCCAGGGCGTCGACGCCGAAGCCGACGGTGCCTTCGGTGTAGCCCGATTCCAGGTTGAGCATGAAGCCCTGGGCCCATTCCTCGCGCTTGGATTGTGTGGTGCTGGGCTCGTTGTGGAAATCGCGGTTGAAGTACATGGTGCGTGTTTCGAAGGTGGCGGTGCTGTCTTCGACGAACGCGGCCTGGCTCAGCGGGGCGACGCCGACAAAGGCGAGGGCACTGGCGATGGCAGAGGGACGAGGGTGCAGGCGACGGGCAGGCGCAGGCGCCTGAGGCTGGGTGGACAGCATCGTGGGGTGACTCCGTTATTGTTCTTATTCGGGTCGAACGCTTCGGTTCGATCTACGGCCTGTACAACGGGCCGTCAGGCGATGCTAGGGGCTCAACCTTTCGCTAACCTTTCAGTGGCCTTTCAATGTTTCGATGGCTTCACAGGCGCCCGCCGCGCTGTAAACTCCGCGCCATTGAACGCGACACGACCAGGAGAAATCGATGCGTGTACTGCTCGTCGAAGACCATCTGCAACTGGCTGAGAGCGTGGCCCAGGCCCTCAAGAGCACAGGCCTGACGGTGGATGTGCTGCACGATGGAGTTGCTGCCGACCTGGCCCTGGCCAGCGAGGAATATGCCGTGGCGGTGCTCGATGTGGGCCTGCCGCGCATGGACGGCTTCGAGGTGCTGGCGCGCCTGCGGGCCCGCGGCAAGACCGTGCCGGTGCTGATGCTGACCGCCCGCAGCGACGTCAAGGACCGCGTGCACGGCCTGAACCTGGGGGCTGACGACTACCTGGCCAAGCCGTTCGAACTGACCGAGCTGGAGGCGCGGGTCAAGGCCCTGCTGCGCCGCAGCGTGCTCGGTGGCGAGCGCCAACAGACCTGCGGCCCGCTGGTGTACGACCTGGATACCCGGCGCTTCACCCTGGGGGGCGAGCTGTTGGCTCTGACCTCCCGCGAACAGGCCGTGCTCGAGGCGCTGATCGCCCGCCCTGGCAGGGTGATGAGCAAGGAGCAACTGGCGGCGCAGGTGTTCGGCCTGGACGAGGAGGCCAGCCCCGACGCCATCGAGATCTACGTGCACCGCCTGCGCAAGAAGCTCGACGGGCATGCCGTGGCGATCGTCACCTTCCGTGGGCTGGGCTATCTGCTCGAGCACCGTGATGCGTGACGCCGGCAGCCTGCGCGGGCGCCTGCTGTGGAACCTCGCCCTGCTGCTGGTGGTGCTGATGGTGGCCAGCGGGCTGAGTGCCTACTGGAACGGTCGCGAGGCCGCCGACACTGCCTATGACCGTACCCTGCTGGCCTCGGCGCGCACCATCGCCGCAGGGCTCTCGCAACGCGACGGCACCCTCAGCGCCGATGTGCCCTACGTGGCATTGGACACCTTTGCCTACGACAGCGCGGGGCGGATCTACTACCAGGTCAACGACATCCATCAACGCCTGATTTCCGGCTACGAAAACCTGCCCGCACCGCCGCCCGATACCCCGCGTACCGATGACTATCCGGCCCTGGCGCGCTTCTACGATGCGCGCTACCTGGGCCAGGACGTGCGGGTGGTCAGCCTGCTCAAGGCGGTGAGCGAGCCGAACATGAACGGCATGGCGGAGATCCGCGTGGCCGAAACCGAAGAGGCGCGCGTGAGCATGGCCCGCAGCCTGATGGCCGATACCCTGCTGCGCCTGGGCATGCTGGCGATGGGGGCGTTGCTGCTGGTGTGGTTTGCGGTCAGCGCCGCATTGCGCCCGCTGGAGCGCCTGCGCAGCGCCGTGGAAGAACGCCAGCCCGACGACCTGCGCGCCCTGCCGGTGGTTCAGGTTCAGCGCGAACTGGGGCCTCTGGTGCGTGCACTGAATCACTTCACCGAGCGCCTGCGGGGCCAGTTCGAGCGCCAGGCGCAGTTCATCGCCGACGCCGCGCACGAGTTGCGCACCCCCCTGGCGGCGCTCAAGGCGCGGGTGGAACTGGGCCTGCGCGCCAAGGACCCGCAGGAATGGCGCACCACGCTCGAACTGGCGGCCCAGGGCACCGACAAGCTGACCCACCTGGCCAACCAGCTGCTGTCGCTGGCACGGGTGGAGAACGGTGCGCGCGCCATTGCCGAGGGCGGTGCACAGTTGCTCGACCTCAGCCAGCTGGCCCGCGAGCTGGGCATGGCCATGGCGCCGCTGGCGCATGCACGGGGTGTGGCATTGGCACTGGAAGCACAGGCGCCGGTGTGGATACGCGGCGAGCCGACGCTGCTCAACGAATTGCTGAGCAACCTGGTGGACAACGCCCTGGCGCACACCCCGGCCAATGGCAACGTGATTCTGCGGGTGACGGCCCCGGCGGTACTGGAGGTGGAGGACGACGGGCCGGGGATTCCCCCGCAGGAGCGCGAGCGGGTGTTCGAACGCTTCTATCGGCGCAGTGCGCAGGGCACCGGCCTGGGGCTGGCCATCGTCGGTGAGATCTGCCGCGCGCACCTGGCGCAGATCAGCCTGCACGATGGCGAGCGCGGCGGGCTCAAGGTTCGGGTCAGCTTCAACCCGGGCGACTGATCAGGCGCGAAACATGTGCTTGGCGCCGATCAGCTCGCTGACCTGCAGGTGGCTGTTGGGTGGCAGCTTCAGGTGACGCATCGCCGGCAGGCGCGCCAGGGCATGTTCGTTGCCATCGCTGAGGGTGCGCGCGATCTGCACGATGTCGACATAGTCGAGCTTGTCGGTGCTGCGCTCCAGGTTCTGCGACAGGCTCGGCAGCCCGGCCAGTTGCTCGGGAAATTCCCACACGCTGAGGATCTTGTCGCCCAGTACCGGGTGGATCAGGTCGATCACATGGTTCAGGCAGACCGGGTCGGAGAGCAGTTCGTTGTGTTCTTCGGCATAGGTCAGGATCGGCAATGCGCCGATCTGGTGGACCAGCCCGGCGAGGGCGCCCTGGTCGGGCTTGAGCTGGGTGAAGCGCAGGCACAGCTCATAGCTGATGCCGGCCACTTCCAGGCTCTTGGCCCATATTTCACGCATTTTCTGTTCGACCACTGGTGAGCGCGCATGGAAGATCTGCTCGATCACCAGGCCGATGGCCAGGTTGCAGCTGTAGTTGATACCCATGCGGGTGATGGCGGTCTGCAGGTCGGTGACTTCGGTGGCCGCACGCAACAGGGGGCTGTTGACCACCTTGATCAGGCGTGCCGACAACGCGGCGTCGCGGCCGATCACCTTGCTCAGGGTGCTGACGCTGATCTCGCTGTCTTCAGCCGCTTCGCGGATGCTCAGGGCCACTTCCGGCAAGGTCGGCAGCACCAGGTCATCGTTGTCGATGGCGCTGAGCAATTGTGCTTCAACGATCTGGGCCAGCGTGTTCATCGTGGATTCTCTAGCGCATTCAGGGGCCCCACCGCCACACGCGGCGGGGCAGGTGGGCTCAGCGCTGGATTTCGCGATCGCGGTCCAGTTCGTAAGGCAGGCTCAGCAGTTCCAGGCGCGGGCCCTCGGGGCTGCCCAGGTGCAGGTTGTCGTCTGCTACCGCATCGGCAGTCAGCACCGCCAGCAGCTCGCTGCCCTGCGCGCTCGTGGCGGCCAGCACCACCTCACCCACCGATGAGGCATGGGTAGGGGAGAACACCTCGGTGCCAGGGGCCGGAGCAGTACCCTCGGCCAGGGCCAGGCGATACAGGCGACGCTTGAGCTTGCCCAGGTACTGCATGCGCGCGACGATTTCCTGCCCGGTATAGCAACCCTTCTTGAAGCTGACGCCACCCACGGCCTGCAGGTTGATCATCTGCGGGATGAACAGCTCGCGGGTCTGGGCCATCACCTGGCCGATACCGGCGCGGATCTGCCCCAGCAGCCAGGCATCCAGCGGGCCTTCGTCGAGGTGCTCGGCCAGTTGCTCGCGTACGGCTGCGGCCTGTTCGGCCGGTACCCACAGTTCGGTGCGGCCCGGCGATACGGCAATTGCGAACAGGGGGGCGTGCCGGCTGATGGCGCCATCTTGCGTCGGCGGCTCGATGCCCAGCGCCTGCAACGCCTTGTCGCCATGCTGCAGGCCGAAGCGCGCCCAGGCACTGCTCTCGTCGGTGAGCTTGGCCTTGGAGAACACGGCGTACTTCTTCAGGTCGGCCAGTTGCGGCTCGAGCAGTTCGTGGGTCATTGCCAGCACGAAGCCGTCGGCGTGGGGCACGATGCGAAAGCTCGACTGCATGCGCCCTTTGACCATGCAGCGCGCGCCGAGGCTGGAGGTGTGCTCGTCGAGGTAATTGATGTTGCAGGTCAGTTGACCTTGCAGAAACTTGCCGGCGTCAGAGCCGCGGACGGCGAGGACGCCCTCGTGGGACAGGGGGCAGAAAAAAGCGGAGTCGGCCATGGGTCTTCGCAGGTAATCAGGACTGGGGGTCATCATAGAGTGCTGTCGGCAAAATAGGTAGCCGACCTAGACCAACGCCTTGTGCCGTTCACAGGCTCGGCCTGTATACTGGCGGCCAATTTGAGGAGGGCTCCATGGTCGTCGAACAATCTGAACTCAACCGGCTCTTCTGGCATAGCCGCCGCGGCATGCTGGAGCTGGACGTGCTGCTGGTGCCGTTTACCCAGGAGGTCTACAGCACCTTGAACGACGTCGACCGCGCGCTCTATGTCCGGCTGCTGACCTGTGAAGACCAGGACATGTTCGGCTGGTTCATGGAACGCAGCGAGTCCGACGATCCTGAGCTGCAGCGCATGGTGCGCATGATCCTGGACCGTGTCCAGCCCAAGTGACCGCTTCGAGTGTCGCTGGCAGGGCTCGCGGGCCCTGCTGGCGGCCTACCTCGCATGCCAGTCGCTGGCGCTGATCGCGCTGTGCCTGCTGGCCATTTCGCTATACATGACCCTGCTTGGCCTGGCGCTTTGCCTGGCACACGCAGCCTGGGTCGTGCCCCGGCATATCCTGCTTACCCACCCGCGTGCCGTCACCGGCCTGCGCCGTGATCCTTCTGGCTGGCACTTGTTCAGCGCGGCCACGGGCTGGCAGCAGGTGCAACTGCGCCGCGACAGCCTCGCCTTGCCCGCCCTGGTAGTGCTGCGTTATCGCCGGCCGGGGCGGCTGTTCAGCCAGAGCCAGTGCATCGCCCCCGATGCCCTGGAACCGGTGCTGCACCGGCGCCTGCGCTTGCGGTTGAAGTTCAGTCGGCGTAGGTGGGCGGCCGTAGAATAGTGTCCAGAGCTTCGGGCAGCATGTCCGGGTAGTCCAGGGTGTAGTGCAGGCCCCGGCTTTCCTTGCGCTGCATGGCCGAGCGGATCATCAGCTCCGCTACCTGGGCAAGGTTCCTCAGCTCGATCAGGTCGCGGCTGACCTTGTAGTTGCTGTAGAACTCGTCGATTTCGTCCAGCAGCAGACGTACCCGGTGCTGGGCGCGCTGCAGGCGCTTGCTGGTGCGCACGATGCCGACGTAGTCCCACATGAACCGGCGCAGCTCGTCCCAGTTGTGCGCAATGATCACATCTTCGTCCGAATCGGTGACCTGGCTGGCATCCCAGCAGGGCAGGGCCTGGGGCATGGCCACGCTGTCGAGCCTGGCGAGGATGTCGGCTGCCGCCGAGCGGCCGTAGACGAAACATTCGAGCAGCGAGTTGCTGGCCATGCGGTTGGCACCGTGCAGGCCGGTGAAGCTGGTTTCGCCAATGGCATAGAGCCCCGGTACGTCGGTCTGGCCGTGGTCGTCGACCATCACGCCGCCACAGGTGTAGTGCGCCGCCGGTACCACCGGGATCGGCTGGGTGGTGATGTCGATACCGAAGGTGAGGCAGCGTTCGTACACGGTCGGGAAGTGGCTTTTGACGAACTCCGCAGGCTTGTGGCTGATGTCCAGGTACACGCAGTCGACGCCCAGGCGCTTCATCTCATGGTCGATGGCGCGGGCCACGATGTCGCGCGGGGCGAGTTCGGCGCGCGGGTCGAAGCGCGGCATGAAGCGCTCGCCGTTGGGCAGCTTGAGCAGGGCGCCTTCACCGCGCAGTGCTTCTGTGATCAGGAAGCTCTTGGCCTGCGGGTGGTACAGGCAGGTGGGGTGGAACTGGTTGAACTCCAGGTTCGCCACCCGGCAGCCGGCGCGCCAGGCCATGGCGATCCCGTCGCCGCAGGCGCCGTCCGGGTTGCTGGTATAGAGGTAGACCTTGGCCGCCCCGCCGGTGGCTAGCGCGGTGAAGCGGGCGCCAAAGGTGTCGACCTCGCCGCTGGCACGGTTGAGCACATAGGCTCCCAGGCAGCGCTCGCCGGCCTGGCCCAGGCGCCGTTCGGTGATCAGGTCGACCGCCACGCGCTGTTCCAGAAGCTCGATGTTCGGGCGCTGGCGGGCCTGCTCCAGCAACGTGGTGAAAATCGCCGCGCCAGTGGCGTCGGCCGCGTGGATGATGCGCCGGTGGCTGTGGCCGCCCTCGCGGGTCAGGTGGAACTCGAAGCCGCGTTCATCGACGCCGGCCTGTTCGTCACGGGTAAACGGCACGCCCTGGTCGATCAGCCACTGGATCGCCTCGCGACTGTGCTCGACCGTATAGCGCACCGCGTCTTCATGACACAGCCCGCCGCCGGCATTGAGCGTATCCTCCACGTGGGACTGTACCGTGTCGGTGTCGTCGAGCACGGCGGCAACACCGCCCTGTGCCCAGAAGGTCGAGCCGTTGGCCAGCTCGCCTTTGCTCAGTACGGCGATGCGCAGGTGCGCCGGCAGGTTCAGGGCCAGGCTCAGGCCGGCGGCACCGCTGCCGATCACCAGAACGTCATGTTGGAATTGTTGGCTCATGTCAGGGATATCCGAGCGAGGCGACCACTAGTATAAGGACGGGGGTATCGGCACAATAGTCAGGTGTTTATGGCATTGTGAAACTATCGTGAAACGGGCTGGGTTGCCTTTATAACAGCCTCGAGGGCCTGATTTCCATGACGTGCGGTGCGACCTGATGCTTGCATGTGGGAACTTTCCTGGAACCCTGCCTATCCATAGAAGGTTGCCTGCATGCCAGGACGCGGCGGCGACGGGAGGCCTGGGGCTGATATCGGCTCTGCCTGCGTACACGAGACCAGAATATTGACGCAGCCGGCCGTGACCGTGCTGCGTTTTTCGTGCGAGCCGTTCAAGGGCCGCAGGAAACTTGCTTGGAGGGGAGAACTTTTGCGAAAAGCCCGAGTCTATGGTTGCAAGCCTGAACGATGGCCGCTGCAGCACTCCTCCAGGTCCACCGAGGAGTGTTCATGCTAACCCAGGAAGAGGATCAGCAGCTTGTCGAGCGCGTGCAGCGTGGCGACAGGCGAGCGTTTGATCTGTTGGTGCTGAAGTATCAGCACAAGATTCTCGGGTTGATCGTGCGTTTTGTGCACGACACCCATGAAGCCCAGGATGTGGCACAGGAAGCGTTCATCAAGGCTTACCGTGCGCTTGGCAATTTCCGTGGCGACAGTGCGTTTTATACCTGGCTGTACCGCATTGCGATCAACACGGCGAAAAACTATCTGGTATCCCGCGGTCGACGGCCGCCAGACAGTGATGTCAGTTCCGAGGATGCGGAATTTTACGATGGCGATCATGGCCTCAAGGATCTCGAGTCACCAGAGCGCGCGCTGTTACGAGATGAAATCGAGGGCACCGTCCACCGAACCATCCAGCAGCTGCCAGAAGATTTGCGTACGGCGTTAACTTTACGTGAATTCGATGGTCTGAGTTACGAGGACATTGCGAGCGTCATGCAGTGTCCGGTGGGTACCGTGCGCTCTCGAATTTTCCGCGCTCGGGAGGCCATAGATAAAGCCCTGCAGCCGTTGTTGCAGGAAACCTGAGACAGCGGCGACAGCCAAGAGAGGAACCGCCATGAGTCGTGAAGCTTTGCAGGAATCGCTGTCCGCGGTGATGGATAACGAAGCGGACGAACTGGAGTTGCGTCGGGTATTGAATGCCGTCGACGACAATGAAACCCGTGCCACCTGGTCGCGTTACCAGGTTGCCCGAGCAGCGATGCACAAGGAACTGCTGCTGCCAAAACTGGATATCGCCGCCGCGGTCAGTGCCGCACTGGCTGACGAAGCCACGCCGGTCAAGGTTGCCCGTGGTCCATGGCGCAGCCTGGGTCGTCTGGCTGTTGCAGCTTCGGTGACCGTTGCAGTACTGGCAGGTGTGCGCCTGTACAACCAGGACGACATCAGCGGTGCCCAACTGGCTGCCCAGCAGCCTGTGCAGCAAGGCGTGACCGTACCTCAGGTGCAAGGCCCGGCAGTACTGGCAGGCTACACCGAGAGTGCCGAACAGCCGACCGGCCCAATGGCAAATGGCGTGCTGCAAGGTCAAAGCGGCTGGCAGGACGAACGTCTGCCGGGCTACCTGCGCCAGCATGCTCAGGAAGCCGCCGTGGAAGGGACTGAAAGTGCTCTGCCTTATGCCCGTGCGGCCAGCCTGGAAAATCGCTGAGTAAGGAGGATCATGCGCGCGCCAACTCTACTACCGCTCTTGCTCGGAGGATGTCTGTCGGTGCCGGCCCTGGCCGCCAACTCCTCCACTGATGCCGCAGACTGGCTCAACCGTCTGGCCAAGGCCGAGCAGCAGCAGAGTTATCAGGGTACTTTCGTCTACGAGCGTAACGGCAGCTTTTCCACCCATGACATCTGGCATCGGGTGCAGGAGGGCAAGGTTCGTGAACGCTTGTTGCAACTCGATGGCCCAGCCCTTGAGGTTGTGCGGGTAGATGGACGTACCCAGTGCGTGAGCGGCGCCCTGGCCCGCGGAGTGGGCAATGCGGCGCAGTCTTCGCCTCGTGTACTGGACCCCTTGAAGCTGATGAACTGGTACGACCTGAGTGTGGCAGGGCGCTCCCGGGTGGCCGGTCGCGAGGTCGAGATCATCACCCTCAGGCCGCGCGATCAGCATCGTTATGCCTTCGAGCTGCACCTGGATCGACAGTCGGGTTTGCCCCTCAAGTCGTTGCTGCTCAACGACAAGGAGCAACTGCTGGAGCGCTTCCAGTTCACCCGGTTGGAGACCGACAAGGCGCCGGACGATGCCCAACTGCAGCCAAGCAGCAACTGCAAGCCGGTGGCCCAGGCCACTCAGCAGGTTGCCGAGGCCGCATCGGGATGGCGTTCCGACTGGTTGCCACCCGGCTTCGAGTTGGTCAACAGCGCGGTACGCAAGGATCCGGAGCACAAGAGCATCGTCAGCAGCCTGATGTACGATGATGGCCTGGCACGCTTCTCGGTGTTTCTGGAGCCGGTTGCAGGCAATTCGGGCATCGACGCCCGTACCCAGCTTGGCCCGACGGTCGCGGTTTCGCGCCGGCTGACCACGCCCAAGGGGGATGTGGTGGTCACCGTGGTAGGGGAGATCCCCATCGGTACCGCCGAGCGGGTCGCCTTGTCGATGCGTGCCCAAGACGCCCACGCCAGCCAATGACGAGCCACAGGTAATGCGTTGATGATCGATGGGCCGCCAAGGCGTTGACATGATTCGTAAGCCTTCGAATTTGCAAAATTCTCCAGATTTATCTATAGGTCAGTTCTTTCGGGGGCTGGCCTTTACTGCTGTTGCAGCATCAACAATGCCGATCCACCGAGCCTGGTCGCAGCCTTTCGAGGATGTTGCCGGGCTTTGTGCGTTGGCTGGTCCCTACTGCTTAACCACGCTCGTTGTGACGGGAGCCGTATGTCAATACCTCGCTTGAAATCCTATCTGTCGCTGTTCGCCGCCGTGCTCATGCTCGGGCAGGTGCTCAACGCCCAGGCCGAAGCCCTGCCTGATTTCACCACCCTGGTCGAGCAGGCCTCGCCGGCGGTGGTCAACATCAGTACCAAGCAGAAGCTGCCTGATCGCAAGTATGCTGCGGGTCAGATGCCAGACCTCGAAGGCCTGCCGCCGATGTTCCGCGAGTTCTTCGAGCGCAACATGCCGCAAGCCCCGCGCTCACCCCGTGGCGATCGTCAGCGCGAGGCCCAGTCGCTGGGTTCGGGCTTCATCATTTCGGCCGACGGCTACATCCTCACCAACAACCACGTGGTGGCCGATGCCGATGAAATCATCGTGCGCCTGTCCGACCGCAGCGAACTGCAGGCCAAGCTGGTCGGCACCGACCCGCGTACCGACGTGGCATTGCTGAAGGTCGATGGCAAGAACCTGCCCACGGTCAAGCTGGGCGACTCCGAGAAACTCAAGGTGGGCGAGTGGGTACTGGCCATCGGTTCGCCGTTCGGCTTCGATCACTCGGTGACCAAGGGTATCGTCAGCGCCAAGGGCCGCACCCTGCCCAACGACACCTACGTGCCGTTCATCCAGACCGACGTTGCGATCAACCCGGGTAACTCCGGTGGCCCGCTGTTCAACATGAATGGCGAAGTGGTCGGCATCAACTCGCAGATCTTCACCCGCTCGGGTGGCTTCATGGGCCTGTCGTTCGCTATCCCGATCGATGTTGCACTGGATGTTTCCAACCAGCTGAAAAAGGACGGCAAGGTCAGCCGTGGCTGGCTGGGCGTGGTGATCCAGGAGGTCAACAAGGACCTGGCCGAATCCTTCGGCCTGGACAAACCGGCCGGCGCGCTGGTGGCCCAGGTGCTGGAAGATGGTCCGGCAGCCAAGGGCGGCCTGCAGGTGGGCGACGTGATCCTGAGCATGAACGGTCAGCCGATCGTCATGTCGGCTGACCTGCCGCACCTGGTCGGTGGCCTGAAAGATGGCGCCAAGGCCAAGCTGGAGATCATCCGCAACGGCAAGCGCCAGAACCTGGACGTGACCATCGGTGCACTGCCCGATGAAGATCAGGACGTGACCACCGGTGCCAATGGCGGCGTCGAGCGCAGCAGCAACCGCCTGGGCGTATCGGTAGCCGACCTGACTGCAGAGCAGAAAAAGACTCTGGAGCTCAAGGGCGGCGTGGTCATCAAGGAAGTGCAGGATGGTCCGGCCGCGATGATCGGCCTGCGTCCCGGTGACGTCATCAGCCACCTGAACAACCAGGCCATCCTTTCGGCGAAGAACTTCACCGAAATCGCCAAGGAACTGCCGAAGAACCGTTCGGTGTCGATGCGCGTGCTGCGTCAGGGCCGTGCCAGTTTCATCACCTTCAAGCTGGCCGAGTAAGGCCTGACCGAGAAGGTCGCGGTAAGAAAAAGCCCGACGCCGATGCGTCGGGCTTTTTCATGGGCGCGCAGTCAATTGCGAAAGCGTGCCAGAAGACCGGAGAAACCCCATGCGTGCTGGCTGTTCAAGCCAAGCAGTGTGGCGGCGGGCGTCATTGCGACGGCGATCATCTTTCTGTCCTTGGGGTAGTCCTGGAAGGCGATACCTTGGTTGCCAAAGGCAGTATCCAGTCGGCCATGGACTGTATAGCGGGCACGGTAGATGCGCTGACCGCCCAGGCCAAACACCACCAGCTTGCCGTCCTGGTGCAGCGCTGCGGCTTCCCATTCGTCTTCGGTGTGCGTGTTGAAGGTCAGCACCGTCGGGTTGCCGTGGTTATAGGTCGCGTCCCTCACACCTTCGGCATCGAATTGCCAAGTCATGGCGTTGGTGTCTTCGGGGCGCTCGCCGGGCAGGTTCCCCGCGACGATCAGGTGGCCATCGGGGCGTTGAATCAGTGTGTTGAAGCGGATGTTGGCGTTTCGACGCGGAGCAAGCCAGCGGAGCCAGCGCGGCAACCAGCGCAGCCAGCGCGACAGCGGGGATTCATACAGCTTGAAACCGTATCGGTCGCCAAAGGACGGGTCGGGTGTGCCGTCGTTTCTGAAGCGTGCGATGAAGCCTCGGGTCTCAGGCCCGTTGCGCAAGGTTCCGGCAACGAGAAATGTACTTTCCTGCGCAATGACATTGGCGATCTGCACCGTCCCGGAAGGGTGTGTGATCTCGATGAACTGACCGCTCGGGAAACCGGCATTGCCGGCAAGATCCAGTCGATAGACGCAAGCATGGGTAGCCAGCCAATCCGACTCCAGCGTAGCACTGGCGAGCAGGTGTCCGGCCCGCAGCTGGAGTGACGTGGAGTGCAGCTTCAGATGAAGGCTGTTGTCCTGATCCAGGGCAAGGTAACCGTGGGGGGAGGCATAGCTGGTGTCCAGCGCGCCCTGCGCGTCGAAACGTGCCATCACCAGTCTGTGGGGCTTGCCGGCGCTGTTCACCCATCCCAGCATCCATATCTTCGCGTTGGCATCGACGACGATGGCTTCCGCGCCCGATTCGGCCACCGGGTCGAATGTTCCGAACACTATCCCTTTGTTGCCGAACGTCGGGTCCAGATCACCTTTATCATCGAAGCGAAGCAAGGTATAGCGGGACTGCTCGTGGTCCCCGGTCAGGCCACACACGGTGATTGTGTCATCGTGTATTGCCACATCAGTGATGAAACGATCGGTGTCCGCAATTTGCGGTAGGGAGCGCTCGCCGTTGTCACCAAAGCTCGTATCGGGGCTTCCGGGGACTGCTGGTTGAACATGTGCCATGGCCATTTCTCCGTCTGGTGCCCTATATTCGGGTCTGCGCGAGCGGCCATCTACTGACAGAAATATCAGGCACCATGAAACTGGAGGGGCGGGCGTGGCGGCTGGCCCCTTCATAAGGTACAATTCCCGGCTATTTTTCGGCGGGCGTTCGCCCCGCAGCCTTTTTGAGTGTTGACCCGTGAGTGATTTGAGTCATATCCGCAATTTCTCCATCATCGCCCACATTGACCATGGCAAGTCGACCCTGGCCGACCGTTTCATCCAGATGTGCGGTGGCCTCACCGCGCGCGAGATGGAAGCGCAGGTACTTGACTCCATGGACCTCGAGCGCGAGCGCGGGATCACCATCAAAGCCCATAGCGTTACCCTGTATTACAAGGCGAACGACGGCATCACCTACCAGCTGAACTTCATCGACACCCCCGGCCACGTCGACTTCACCTATGAAGTCAGCCGTTCGCTGGCCGCCTGCGAAGGCGCGCTGCTGGTGGTCGATGCCGGCCAGGGCGTGGAGGCCCAGTCGGTCGCCAACTGCTACACCGCCATCGAGCAGGGCCTGGAGGTCATGCCGGTACTGAACAAGATGGACCTGCCCCAGGCCGATCCGGACCGCGTCAAGGACGAGATCGAGAAGATCATCGGCATCGACGCCACCGACGCCGTGGCCTGCAGTGCCAAGAGCGGCATGGGCGTGGACGAGGTGCTCGAGCGCCTGGTGCAGACCATTCCGGCCCCTACCGGCGACATCGATGCACCGCTGCAGGCGCTGATCATCGACTCCTGGTTCGACAACTACCTGGGCGTCGTGTCCCTGGTGCGCGTGCGCCATGGCCGGGTCAAGAAGGGCGACAAGATTCTGGTCAAGTCCACCGGCAAGGTGCACCTGGTCGACAGCGTGGGCGTGTTCAACCCCAAGCACACCGCCACCGCCGACCTCAAGGCCGGCGAAGTGGGCTTCATCATCGCCAGCATCAAGGACATTCACGGTGCACCGGTCGGTGACACCCTGACCCTCAGCTCCACGCCCGACGTGGAAGTGCTGCCAGGCTTCAAACGTATCCAGCCCCAGGTATATGCCGGCCTGTTCCCGGTCAGTTCCGAAGATTTCGAAGATTTTCGTGACGCGCTGCAGAAGCTGACCCTGAACGACTCGTCGCTGCAGTACCTGCCTGAGAGCTCCGACGCACTGGGCTTCGGCTTCCGTTGCGGCTTCCTCGGCATGCTGCACATGGAGATCATCCAGGAGCGCCTGGAGCGCGAGTACGACCTGGACCTGATCACCACTGCGCCGAGCGTGATCTTCGAGGTCAAGCTCAAGACCGGTGAAACCATCTACGTCGACAACCCGTCCAAGCTGCCGGACGTGTCGTCGGTGGAAGACTTCCGCGAGCCGATCGTGGCCGCCACCATCCTCGTGCCGCAGGAGCACCTGGGCAACGTCATCACCCTGTGCATCGAGAAGCGTGGCGTACAGCGCGACATGCAGTTCCTCGGTTCCCAGGTGCAGGTGCGCTACGACCTGCCGATGAACGAAGTGGTACTGGACTTCTTCGACCGCCTCAAATCCACCAGCCGCGGCTATGCTTCGCTGGACTACCATTTCGACCGGTATCAGTCGGCCAACCTGGTCAAGCTCGATGTACTGATCAACGGCGACAAGGTCGATGCCCTGGCATTGATCGTGCACCGTGACAATGCGCACTACAAAGGCCGCGCGTTGACCGAGAAGATGAAGGAACTGATCCCGCGGCAGATGTTCGATGTGGCAATCCAGGCCGCCATTGGCGGGCAGATTGTGGCGCGTACCACTGTCAAGGCGCTCAGAAAGAACGTACTGGCCAAATGCTACGGTGGCGACGTTAGCCGTAAGCGCAAGCTGTTGGAAAAGCAGAAAGCCGGTAAGAAACGCATGAAACAGGTGGGCAACGTGGAAATTCCACAGGAAGCCTTCCTCGCCGTGCTCAGGTTGGATAGCTAGGTCCTATGTCACTAAATTTCCCGCTGTTGCTAGTCATCGCCGTTGCCGTGTGTGGACTGCTGGCCCTGATCGATCTGCTGTTCCTGGCCCCGCGCCGGCGCACGGCGATCAACACCTATCAGGGCAGCGTCAGCCAGCCCGAGATGGCGGTGGTCGAGCAGTTGAACAAGGAGCCGTTGCTGGTCGAGTACGGCAAATCGTTCTTCCCGGTGCTGTTCATCGTGCTGGTGCTGCGTTCGTTCCTGGTCGAGCCGTTCCAGATCCCTTCGGGGTCGATGAAGCCGACCCTGGAAGTGGGCGACTTCATCCTGGTGAACAAGTTCTCCTACGGCATCCGCCTGCCGGTGATCGACAAGAAGGTCATCGAGGTCGGTGACCCGCAGCGCGGCGATGTGATGGTGTTCCGCTACCCGAGCGACCCGAACGTCAACTACATCAAGCGTGTGGTCGGCCTGCCGGGCGACCAGGTTCGCTACACCAGCGACAAGCGTCTGTTCGTCAACGGCCAGCCGATTGCCGAGCAACTGGTCGGCAGCGAGCCGGGCACCCTGGGCAGCGCCGAGTTGTACAAGGAGAAGCTGGGCGAGGCCGAGCACCTGATCCGCAAGGAGATGAGCCGCTATCGCATGCCGCCGGACCAGCAGTGGGTGGTGCCTGCCGGGCACTACTTCATGATGGGCGACAACCGCGACAACTCCAACGACAGTCGCTACTGGGATGACCCCAACATTCCCAAGGAGCTGCTGGGCATGGTTCCCGACAAGAACATCGTCGGCAAGGCCTTCGCCATCTGGATGAGCTGGCCAGAGCCCAAGCTCAGCCACTTCCCGAGCCTTTCGCGGGTTGGCCTGATCAAGTAACACCCTAACGGCGCTGTCCTTCGACAGCGCCGAATGCTTTTCTGGCATAGGCTGTACAAGGGCGTCCACAAGACGCGCCCCGGCCGGACGTCAGGCATGAACAAAACCGTCTTTCAGGATTTGCATTTGAACAACGCGTTAACCCCGTCGGCTTCGAGCCGGACAGAACTGTGTGAGCCCGGCGCCCTGGCGCCGCTGCTGAAAATCGACCACGAACAGCGCGTGGGTACACTGTGAGCGTTTCCTTGAGCCGCCTCGAGCGCCAGCTCGGCTACACCTTCAAGAACCAGGAGCTGATGCTGCTGGCCCTCACGCATCGCAGCTTTGCCGGCCGCAACAACGAACGGCTGGAGTTCCTCGGTGATGCGATCCTCAACTTCGTCGCCGGCGAGGCCCTGTTCGAGCGCTTCCCCCAGGCACGCGAAGGCCAGCTGTCGCGCCTGCGCGCCCGCCTGGTCAAGGGTGAAACCCTGGCCGTGCTGGCCCGCGGTTTCGATCTGGGCGAGTACCTGCGCCTGGGCTCGGGCGAGCTGAAAAGCGGCGGGTTCCGGCGCGAGTCGATCCTGGCCGATGCCCTCGAGGCGCTGATCGGTGCGATCTACCTGGACTCGGACATGCACACCGCTCGCGATCGCGTGCTGGCATGGCTGGCCGGTGAGTTCGAGAGCCTGACCCTGGTCGACACCAACAAGGACCCGAAAACCCGCCTGCAGGAGTTTCTGCAGTCGCGGGCCTGCGAACTGCCCCGCTACGAAGTGGTGGATATCCAGGGTGAACCCCATTGCCGGACGTTTTTCGTCGAATGCGAAGTGACCCTGTTGACTGAAAAAAGCCGAGGGCAGGGCGTGAGCCGGCGTATCGCCGAGCAGGTCGCGGCCGCCGCAGCACTGATCGCCCTGGGCGTGGAGAATGGCAATGACTGAACAGAACACTACCCGTTGCGGCTACGTCGCCATCGTCGGCCGCCCCAACGTGGGCAAGTCGACGCTGCTCAACCACATCCTCGGGCAGAAGCTCGCGATCACCTCGCGCAAGCCGCAGACCACCCGCCACAACATGCTCGGTATCAAGACCGAAGGTGATGTGCAGGCGGTGTACGTCGATACCCCCGGCATGCACAAGGGCAACGAGAAGGCGCTCAACCGCTACATGAACCGTACCGCCTCGGCGGCGTTGAAAGACGTCGACGTGGTGATCTTCGTGGTCGATCGCACCAAGTGGACCGACGAGGACCAACTGGTGCTCGAGCGCGTGCAGTACGTGCAGGGCCCGGTGATCCTGGCCATCAACAAGACCGACCGCATCGAGGACAAGGCCGAGCTGATGCCGCACCTGCAATGGCTGCAGGAGCAACTGCCCAACGCCGAGATCGTGCCGGTCTCGGCGCAGCACGGGCACAACCTCGATGCCCTCGAAGCACTGATTGCCAAGCACCTGCCGGAAAACGAGCACTTCTTCCCCGAAGACCAGATCACCGACCGCAGCAGCCGCTTCCTGGCTGCCGAACTGGTACGCGAGAAGATCATGCGCCAGCTCGGCGCCGAGCTGCCGTACCAGATCACCGTCGAGATCGAGGAATTCAAGCAGCAGGGCAACGTGCTGCATATCCATGCACTGATCCTGGTCGAGCGTGACGGCCAGAAGAAGATCATCATTGGCGACAAGGGCGAGCGCATCAAGCGCATCGGCACCGAGGCGCGCAAGGACATGGAGCTGCTGTTCGACGCCAAGGTCATGCTGAACCTGTGGGTCAAGGTCAAGGGTGGCTGGTCCGACGACGAGCGCGCCCTGCGTTCGCTGGGCTACGGCGACCTCTGAATGCCCTGGCCCGACACCGGCCGGTGTCGGGCCCACCTCTTCGTGAAGCGCTGAATCATGGACATGCCAGACGGCCAACCGGCCTTCGTGCTGCACAGCCGGGCGTACCGTGAAACCAGTGCGCTGGTCGACTTCCTTACCCCCCAGGGGCGCCTGCGCGCCGTGCTGCGTCGTGCGCGCGGCAAGGCCGGCAGCCTTGCGCGTCCGTTCGTGCCGCTGGAGGTGCAGTTCCATGGGCGCGGCGAGCTCAAGAATGTCGGTCGCATGGACAGCGCAGGCGTGGCGGTCTGGCTCAACGGCGACGCGCTGTTCAGCGGGCTGTACCTCAATGAGCTGCTGATTCGCCTGCTTCAGGCCGAAGACCCGCACCCGGTGATGTTCGAGCAGTACGCTGCCACCTTGCAGGCACTGGGCGCGGGGCGCCCGCTGGAGCCGTTGCTGCGTGCCTTCGAATGGCGCCTGCTGGACGAGCTGGGGTATGGCTTTGCGCTTGAGCACGACATCAATGGCGATCCTCTGGTGGCCGATGGCCTGTACCGCCTGCAGGTGGACGCGGGCCTGGAGCGGGTGTACCTGGTGCAGCCAGGCTTGTTCAGTGGCGCGCACCTGCTGGCCATGGCCGAGGCCGAGTGGTCGATGCCGGGCGCGCTGGGCGCGGCCAAGCGCCTGATGCGCCAGGCGCTGGCGGTGCACCTGGGCGGGCGCCCGCTGGTCAGCCGGGAACTGTTTCGCAAGCCTTGATCACGACGTATGCTGTGAGGCTCAATTTTCAGGAGAGTCTCTTCGTGACCACCAGCAACCGCATCCTCCTTGGCGTGAACATCGACCACGTGGCGACCCTGCGCCAGGCCCGTGGCACGCGATATCCGGACCCGGTCAAGGCCGCGCTGGACGCCGAAGAGGCGGGTGCCGACGGCATCACCGTGCACTTGCGCGAAGACCGTCGGCATATCCAGGACCGTGACGTGCTGGTACTGAGCGAGGTGCTGCAGACGCGCATGAACTTCGAGATGGGCGTCACCGAAGAGATGATGCAGTTTGCCGAGCGCATTCGCCCGGCGCACATCTGCCTGGTGCCCGAGACACGCCAGGAACTGACCACCGAAGGTGGCCTGGACGTGGCGGGACAGGAGGCGCGGATCAAGGCGGCGGTGGAGCGCCTGTCGCGCCTGGGGTCGGAGGTGTCGTTGTTCATCGATGCCGACGAGCGCCAGATCGAGGCCTCGCGCCGCGTCGGCGCGCCGGCGATCGAACTGCACACCGGGCGTTACGCCGATGCGCAGACCCCGGCCGAGGTGGCCGAAGAGCTCCAGCGCGTGGCCGATGGCGTGGCCTTCGGCCTGGCCCAGGGGCTGATCGTGAATGCCGGGCATGGCCTGCACTACCACAACGTCGAGCCGGTGGCGGCGATCAAGGGCATCAACGAACTGAACATCGGCCATGCACTGGTGGCCCATGCGTTGTTCGTGGGCTTCAAGGGTGCGGTCAGCGAGATGAAACAGCTGATTCTGGCAGCCAGCAACCGCTGAATGCGTCGTGACCTTCGCCGGCAAGGCCGGCTCCTACAGGCGCTGCGATTCCTGTAGGAGCCGGCCTTGCCGGCGAAGCCGCCTAGCCAAATATCAGACTGAAGCGCGTAGGCCCCTGCGCCGCGCTGGTCACCTCCACCTGCCCACCATGTACCTGCATGATCGACTGCACGATGGCCAGCCCCAGCCCCGTGCCGCCCTCTACCCGCGAGCGCCCGCAGCCCACCCGGTAGAACCGCTCGAACAGGTGCGGCCAGTGCACCGCCTCGATCCCCGGCCCCTCGTTGCGCACCCAGCATTGCACGCCCCGTGCGCTCTGCTCGATGCCGATTTCCACCAGGCGGCCCTCGGGGCTGTGGCGAATTGCATTGCTCAACAGGTTCGACAGCGCCCGCTGCAGCATCAGCCGGTCGCCCTGCACCGTGCCCCAGCCGCTGACCTTCAGGGTGATCGCCTTGCATTCGGCGCTCAGCGCGAACAGCTCCACCACCCGTTGCGCCTCGTCGGCCAGCGCCACCGGCTTCAACGCCAGTTGCTGACGCGGCGCGTCCACCTGGGCCAGGAACAGCATGTCGGTGATGATCCGGTTCAGGCGCGTCAGCTCCTCGATGCTGTCCTCCAGCGCCACCCGGTAATCCTCGGCCGAGCGCACCCGTGACAAGGTCACCTGGGCCCTGCCCATCAGGTTGCTGATCGGCGTGCGCAGTTCGTGCGCCAGGTCATCGGAAAACTGCGACAGACGCTGCACGCCGCCATCCAGCCGGTCGAGCATCACGTTGATGCCGCGTGCCAGGGCACTCAGTTCCTGGGGCAGCTTGTCCTCGGGCAGGCGGTGGCTCAGCTCCTGCGCCGACACCTGGGCGGCAATCCGTCGAAACCTGCGCAGCGGCAGCAGACCACGCTGCACCAGCTTCCAGGCGGCAATGCCGATCAGCAGCAACAGCAGTGGCAACGCCAGCAACGTCGACCGCAGGTAGGCCTGCAGCAGGCCGAGGTCGTCGGCCCGGTTCAGCGTCAGCAGTACCCGCACCGGGGTGCCGTCACGCAGGGTCATCAGGCGCGCGGCGGTCATCAGGCGGGCCTCGGCGCTGTCCTGCCATTCGCTGTAGCCCAGCGCTGTCCCGGCCGCGATACGCCGCAGCGGCTCGGCCTCCACTGCAGGCCCCAGGCTCAACAGGGCCGGGTGGCGTCCGGTCTGGGCGATGATGTTCAGGCTCAGATCGTCGTGGCCCATCACCAGGTCGAGCAGGGGGTGGGCGCGCGAGCCCAGGTCGCTGGCCTTCAGGTCCACCCCCAGGCTGTGCTCGATCTGCTCCATCTTGCGTGCCAGCACCTTGCGGGCGCGGTTGTCCAGTTCGTGGTCCAGCGCCAGTACCGCCAGACTCGCCAGCAGCAGCACCAGCGCCGCGCCCATCAGGCTGACGCTCAGGCCCAGGCGCAACGACAGTCGTGCCGGTTTCATTCGCGCGCTTCCAGCACATAGCCCACGCCGCGCAGGGTGTGGATCAGCTTGTCCTCGAAGGGGTCGTCGATCTTGGCCCGCAGGCGCCGGATCGACACCTCCACCACGTTGGTGTCGCAATCGAAGTTCATGTCCCACACCAGCGAGATGATCTGCGTGCGCGACAGCACCTCGCCGCTCTGGCGCATCAGCAGGTGCAGCAGGGCGAACTCCTTGGCCGTCAGGTCGATACGCTGGTTGCGCCGGTAGGCGCGGTGGCGGCTGGGGTCCAGCTCAAGGTCGGCGACCCTGAGCGTGGCCGGCGCCAGGTTCTGCTCGCTGCGCCGCAACAGGCTGCGAATGCGTGCCAGCAGTTCGGGAAATTCGAACGGCTTGAGCAGGTAATCGTCGGCGCCCAGGTCCAGGCCCTTGACCCGATCCGAGAGCCGGCCGTGGGCGGTCAGCATCATGATACGGGTCGAGGACTCCGCCCGCAGGCGTTGCAGCACGCTCCAGCCGTCGAGCTGCGGCAGGTTGACGTCGAGGATGACCAGGTCGTAGGCGTGCTGGCGGGCCAGGTGCAGGCCGTCAATGCCGGTGGCGGCGCAGTCGACGATGTAGCCGTTCTCGCTCAGGCCCTGCTGCAGGTACTCGGCGGTACGGACTTCGTCTTCGATGATCAATAGGCGCATGGGGTACTCGCGGCGTGCAAAACGGCAATTCTCAACCCTTGAGTCACTTCAGGGTCAAGGCGTGTCGCGCATGGTAAGCCAAGCCGGTCCTGAGCGGCGCTGGATAACAGATTTGTAATCCTGGGGTCATGTTGACGATAAAGCCCGCTCCCTAAAGTGCCCGCTTCGAAATGGGCGCGGGGGATTCACGCATGACGTGCAGGCACAGGCTTCATCCACAGCGCGTGGCGCGGCTGGCGGCGCTGGCCGGGGTGCTGCTGGGGCTTTCGACAGCGCTGCAGGCGAGCGTGCTGACGCTTGATGCCGCCTTGCGCACCGCGCAGGACAACAACCCCGAGCTTGCCGCGGCGCGCTGGGGCACCGAGATCGCCCTGGGCGAACGCAACCAGGCCGGCCTGCTGCCCAACCCGGAGTTGAGCTGGGAGCAGGAAGATACCCGCCGCGGCTCGCAGACCACCACCGTCAGCCTCAGCCAGCGCCTGGAACTGGGCGGCAAGCGCGGTGCGCGGGTGGAGGTGGCCCAGCGCGAGCAGGCCCTGGCGGCGCTGGAACTGGAACGCCAGGGCAATGCCTTGCGCGCCGAGGTGCTGGCTGCGTTTCATGCTGCCGTGCAGGCCCAGGAACGGCTGCAACTGGCCGAGCAGTCGCTGCGCCTGACCGAGCGTGGCCTGCAGGTGGTGCAGGGGCGGGTGCGGGCCGGCAGCGCTTCCCCCATCGAAACCACCCGCGCGCAGGTGCAGGTGTCCGAGATGCGCCTGGAACGAGGCCGTGCCCAGCAGGCCGTGGCCGTGGCCTATCAGCAACTGGCCAGCGTGACGGGGGCGCCGCAGGCGGGGTTCGAGCGGGTGGCAGGCATGCCGTCCGACGCCCTGACCCCAGCCGAGGGCGACACGCTGCTTGCCCGCCTCGAGCGCACGGCCGAGCTGCGCCTGGCCCGCCTGCAGATCGAGCAGCGCGAGGCTGACCTGGGGCTGGCTCGCAGCCAGCGCATCCCCGACCTCACCGTCAGCCTGGGTAGCCAGTACAGCGAGGCCGACCGCGAGCGCATCAATGTGGTCGGGGTGTCGATACCGCTGCCCTTGTTCGATCGCAACCAGGGCAATGTGCTGGCGGCGGCGCGGCGTGCCGATCAGGCCCGCGACCTGCGCAACGGCGCCGAACTGCGGGTGCGCAGCGAAGTGGTGCAGGCGCTGGCGCAGTGGCAGGTGGCTGCGGGCGAGGTACAGGCCTTCGACCGCTCGATACTGCCGGCGGCGCAGCAGGCGGTGGACGCCGCCACGCGGGGTTTCGAGCGCGGCAAGTTCAGCTTTCTCGAGGTGCTCGACGCCCAGCGCACGCTGGTGGCGGCGCGCACCCAATACCTGGCGGCGCAGGCCCAGGGCAGCGATGCGCGAGTCCGCCTGGAACGACTTTTCGGCGACCTGGCCACCGCCAGCCGCTGACCCCCGACGATTTGCCGAGGAATGTGCATGAACAGCAAAACCATCACGCTGGTGGCCGTCACCCTGACCCTGGGCGTTGGCCTGGGGGTTGTGCTGGGTCACCAGATGAATGCGCCGCAGGCCTCCCACGCGGCGCATGCCGAGGCGGGCCATGGCGATGAGGAAAAGGGCCATGGCGACGACGCCCATGGCGAGGAAGGCCATGGCGAAGAACAGCAGGAGGGCCACCTGACTCTGAGCGACGAGCAGATCCAGGTGGCCGGTATCGAGCTGGCCACCGTGGCCCCGCGCACCTTGAGCCGCAGCCTCGGCCTGCCGGGCGAGATCCGCTTCGACGAGGACCGTACCGCGCACCTGGTGCCGCGTGCGGCCGGGGTGGTGGAATCGGTGGCCGTGGTGCTCGGCCAGCAGGTCAAGGCCGGGCAACTGCTGGCGGTGATCGCCAGCCCGCAGATCTCCGAGCAGCGCAGCGAGCTGGCGGCCAGCCAGCGGCGACTGGAACTGGCGCGCGGCACCTTCGCCCGCGAGAAAGACCTGTGGCAGGAGGGCATCTCTGCCGAACAGGACTACCTGCAGGCGCGCCAGGCCCTGCAGGAAGCCGAGATCGCCGCCACCAATGCCCGGCAGAAGATCAGCGCGCTGAGTGGCAGCGTGGTGCTGGCCGGCGGCAACCGCTATGAGCTGCGTGCACCGTTTGACGGGCAGGTGGTGGAAAAGCACCTGGTGCCGGGCGAAGTGGTCAGCGAGAGCAGTGCGGCCTTCACCTTGTCCGACCTGTCGCGGGTGTGGGCAACCTTTGGCGTGGCCCCGCGTGACCTGGCCAGGCTGCGCGTCGGCATGCCGGTGACGGTGCTGGCCAGTGAACTGGGCGAGCAGGCCAGCGGCACGGTCAGCCATGTGGGCAGCCTGCTCGGCGAGCAGACCCGCACCGCCACCGTGCGGGTCACCCTGGACAACCCTCGCGGCGCCTGGCGCCCCGGCCTGTTCGTGGCGGTGCGGGTGCCTACCGAACGCCTGGACGAGGCGCTGGCGGTACCGGAGGCCGCGCTGCAGACCCTCGAAGAGCAGCCCACCGTGTTCGTGCGCAGTGCAGAGGGCTTCACCGCCCAGGTGGTGACCCCGGGTGTGGTGGCCGACGGCTTCGTGCAGATCAAGGCGGGCCTGCAGGCCGGCCAGCAGGTGGCGGCACAGGGCAGCTTCATCCTCAAGTCGGAGCTGGGCAAAGCCAGCGCCGAGCATTCCCACTGAGCCCCCACGAGTACTCCTCATGTTCGAACGGATCATTCAATTTGCCATCGAGCAGCGCCTGATCGTGATGCTCGCGGTGCTGCTGATGGCCGGGCTGGGGCTGGCCAGCTACCAGAAGCTGCCGATCGATGCGGTGCCCGACATCACCAACGTGCAGGTGCAGATCAACACCTCGGCGGCGGGCTTTTCACCGCTGGAAACCGAGCAGCGGATCACTTTCGCCATCGAGACCGCCATGGCCGGCCTGCCGGGCCTGGAGCAGACCCGTTCGCTGTCGCGCTCGGGGCTGTCGCAGGTGACGGTGATCTTCGACGAGGGCACCGACCTGTTCTTCGCCCGGCAACTGGTCAACGAGCGCCTGCAACAGGCGCGCGGGCAGTTGCCCGACGGCGTCGAGGCGGCCATGGGGCCGATCTCCACCGGCCTGGGCGAGATCTTCCTGTGGACCGTGGAAGCCGCGCCGGATGCGCGCAAGGCCGACGGCAGCGAGTACACGCCCACCGACCTGCGCGAGATCCAGGACTGGATCATCAAGCCGCAGTTGCGCAACGTGCGCGGTGTGGCCGAGATCAACAGCATCGGCGGCTACGCCAAGGAGTACCAGATTGCCCCCGACCTCAGGCGCCTGGCCGCCTACAAGCTGACCCTGGGCGACCTGCTGACGGCCCTGGAGCGCAACAACGCCAACGTCGGTGCCGGCTACATCGAGCGCCGTGGCGAGCAACTGCTGATTCGTGCGCCGGGGCAACTGGCAGGCATCGACGACATTGCCAACATCGTGCTGGCCACTGTCGACGGCACCTCGATTCGCGTGCGCGATGTCGCCCAGGTGGGCATCGGCCGCGAACTGCGCAGCGGCGCGGCTACCGAAAATGGCCGTGAGGTGGTGCTGGGCACCGTGTTCATGCTGGTCGGCGAGAACAGCCGCACCGTGTCGCGGGCAGTGGCCGACAAGCTGGCGCAGATCAACCGCACGCTGCCGGCGGGTGTCAGCGCGGTCACGGTGTACGACCGCACCGACCTGGTCGACAAGGCCATCGCCACGGTGAAGAAGAACCTGGTGGAAGGTGCAATCCTGGTGATCGCGGTGCTGTTCCTGTTTCTGGGCAACATCCGCGCCGCGCTGATCACCGCCATGGTGATTCCGCTGTCGATGCTGTTCACCTTCACCGGCATGTTCGGCAACAAGGTCAGTGCCAACCTGATGAGCCTGGGTGCGCTGGACTTCGGCATCATCGTCGATGGCGCGGTGGTGATCGTGGAGAACGCGATCCGCCGTCTGGCCCACGCCCAGCAGCACCATGGCCGCCTGTTGACCCGCTCCGAGCGCCTGCACGAAGTGTTCAATGCCGCCCGCGAGGCGCGCCGCCCGCTGATCTTCGGCCAGTTGATCATCATGGTGGTGTACCTGCCGATCTTTGCCCTGAGCGGGGTGGAGGGCAAGATGTTCCACCCCATGGCCTTCACCGTGGTGATCGCCCTGCTGGGAGCGATGCTGCTCTCGGTAACCTTCGTGCCGGCGGCCATCGCGCTGTTCGTCACCGGCAAGGTCAAGGAAGAGGAAAACCTGCTGATGCGCAGCGCCAAGGCCGGCTATGCGCCGCTATTGCGCTGGGTGATGGGGCACCGTGGGCTGGCGTTTACCCTGGCCGGAGCGTCGGTGCTGCTGTGCGCGGTGCTGGCCGGGCGCATGGGCAGCGAGTTCGTGCCCAGCCTCAGCGAAGGCGATTTCGCCCTGCAGGCGCTGCGGGTGCCGGGCACCAGCCTGAGCCAGTCGGTGCAATTGCAGCAGCGCCTGGAGGAGAGTGTGGTCAGCCAGGTGCCAGAGGTGCAGCGCGTATTTGCGCGCACCGGCACCGCCGAGATCGCCGCCGACCCGATGCCGCCGAACATCTCCGACAGTTACGTGATGCTCAAACCGCAGGCGCAGTGGCCCGACCCCGGCAAGTCGCGCGAGCAACTGATCGCCGATATCCAGCGCGCGGCGGCGCGGGTGCCGGGTAGCAACTACGAGCTGTCGCAGCCGATTCAACTGCGCTTCAACGAGCTGATTTCCGGGGTGCGCAGCGATGTGGCGGTCAAGGTCTTCGGCGACGACATGACGGTGCTCAACCGCACGGCAGCACAGATTGCCGCAACCTTGCAGGCGGTGCCGGGGGCATCGGAGGTCAAGGTCGAGCAGACCTCGGGCCTGCCGGTGCTGACCATCGAGGTCGACCGCGACAAGGCTGCACGCTACGGGCTCAACGTCGGCGATGTGCAGGACACCATCGCCGTGGCCGTGGGCGGCCGCCAGGCCGGCACGCTGTACGAGGGCGACCGGCGTTTCGACATGGTGGTGCGCCTCTCGGACGACGTGCGTACCGACATCGAAGGCTTGTCGCAGCTGCTGATTCCGGTACCGGCCAGTGCGGGCAGCGACGGCGGTATCGGCTTCATCAGCCTGGCCGAGGTGGCCAGCCTGGCGCTGGTGCAGGGGCCCAACCAGGTGAGCCGCGAAGACGGCAAGCGCCTGGTGGTGGTCAGCGCCAACGTGCGTGGCCGCGACATCGGTTCGTTCGTGGCCGAGGCCGGCGAGCGCATCGATACGCAGGTGGAGGTGCCGCCTGGCTACTGGACGCGTTGGGGCGGTCAGTTCGAGCAGCTGCAATCGGCGGCCAAGCGCCTGCAGGTGGTGGTGCCGGTGGCATTGCTGCTGGTGTTCGGGCTGCTGTTCATGATGTTCAACAGCGTCAGGGACGGCCTGCTGGTGTTCACCGGCATCCCGTTCGCGCTGACCGGCGGGGTGGTGGCGCTGTGGCTGCGCGACATTCCATTGTCGATTTCGGCGGGGGTGGGCTTCATCGCCCTGTCGGGGGTGGCGGTGCTCAACGGGCTGGTGATGATCGCCTTCATCCGCAGCCTGCGCGAGCAGGGCCGGCCGCTGCGCGTGGCCATCGACGAAGGTGCGCTGACGCGTCTGCGGCCGGTGTTGATGACCGCGTTGGTGGCGTCGCTGGGGTTCATTCCGATGGCCCTGGCCACTGGCACCGGTGCCGAGGTGCAGCGCCCACTGGCCACCGTGGTGATCGGCGGCATCCTCTCGTCCACCGCATTGACCCTGCTGGTGCTGCCGGCGCTGTACCACTGGGCGCACCGCAAGGAGGAGGAGCACAATCTTGCAGCACTGTAATGTGCGGCTCACCTTGGCGTTAGCTTGGGCTGCTTATGATCGGTTCGAATCCAATCATGAGGGAAGGTCGATGAACCTGAGCAAGTACGCACTGATCGCCGCGTTGCTGCTGGGCAGCAGCGCGGCAATGGCCGAAGGCGGCGCCGAGCGCACCAAGGCGTTCTGGGCCGAGTTTCGCAAGAGCCAGGAGCGGGTGCATGGGGAGGGCAGGAAGGAGGTAGCGCAGAAGAAGGAGCAGGTGCAGCAGCAGGTGGTGAAGGACTGACGCACACCGTGTTCGCAAGGGCCTCTGCGCCGGCAAGGCCGGCTCCTGCAGGCGAAGAGGCCCCCTTCTGATTACTTGCGCGCCAACAGCACCGCCCGCCTGGGTGCCGGCAGGCCTTCGACGGTTCGGGTCGGGTCGGTAGGGTCGAGGAAGTCGCTCAGCGACTGGTAGCGCATCCAGTCGGTGCTGCGTTGTTCCTCGACGCTGGTCACGCTCACATCCACGCAGCGCACATCGCTGAAGCCGGCGCGACGCAACCAGCGCTCCAGTGCCGGCACCGAGGGCAGGAACCATACATTGCGCATCTGCGCATAGCGGTCTTCAGGCACCAGCACCTGATGCTCGTCACCCTCGACCACCAGGGTTTCCAACACCAGTTCGCCCCCCTTGACCAGGCAGTCCTTGAGCGCCAGCAAATGCTCGATCGGCGAGCGGCGGTGGTAGAACACCCCCATCGAGAACACCGTGTCGAAACCTTCCAGGTTGGCCGGCAGGTCTTCCAGGGCGAACGGCAAGTGCCAGGCGGGAAGGTCCGGCAGGTAACGCTGCACGGCCTGGAACTGGCAGAAGAACAACCAGTTGGGGTCTACGCCGATCACGCTGTCGGCGCCGGCGCCGAGCATGCGCCATTGGTAGTAGCCGTTGCCACAGCCCACATCCAGCACGCGTTTGCCGCGCAGGTCCAGGTGCGGCGCGACCCGTGACCACTTCCAGTCCGAACGCCATTCGGTGTCCACGTGCACGCCGAACAGGTCGAACGGGCCCTTGCGCCAGGGCGACAGGCCCATCAGCGCGGTGCGCACCTGTGCGCGGGTGGCGTCGTCGCAGTCGCTGTCCAGGCGCAGGCCGTGCAGCAGGTCGACCTGGCTGGGCTCCAGGGCCGGCAGCGCATCCAGTGCGCTTTGCCAGCGCTCCAGGTCGCCATGGCCCTTTTCCAGCTTGGCATCGAGTTGCGCCTGCAGGCCTTGGGCCCAGTGCGCCAATGGGGTGCCCGCCATGCGGCGGACCAGGGGAGTCAGATCGATCATGGCAGGGCAATCAGCGAGGCGAAGTTCAGGCACTGGAACCACGGCACCACCTGCGAGAAACCGGCTGCCAGCAGGCGCTGACGGTGTTCCTCGAGGCTGTCGGGTTTCATCACGTTTTCGATGGCACTGCGCTTCTGGGCAATTTCCAGTTCGCTGTAGCCGTTGGCGCGTTTGAAGGCCACGTGCAGATCGGTGAGCAGGGCCTGTTGCTGCGGGTCGGCAAAGCGCAGCTTCTCCGACAGGATCAGTGCGCCGCCAGGCACCAGGCACTGGCGAATGCGGCCAAGCAGGGCCAGGCGTGCCTGCGGCTCGATGAACTGCAGGGTGAAGTTCAGCGCCACCACCGACGCCGGCTGCAGATCCAGCGCGGTGATGTCGGCCTCGATCACCTGCACCGGCAGCAACTCCTGGTGCATCGCGTCCTGGTGGCTGAGGTATTCGCGGCAGCGCTCGACCATGGCCGGGGAGTTGTCTACCGCCAGCACCTTGCAGCCCTCGCTGCGTACATGTCGGCGCATCGCCTGGGTCACCGCACCGAGCGAGCTGCCCAGGTCGTACAGCAGGGTATCGGGCTGGGCGAACTGGGCAGCCAGCACGCCGATGTTCTCGACGATCGTCGGGTAGCCGGGCACCGAGCGCTTGATCATGTCGGGGAAAACCCGCACGACATCTTCGTTGAAGGTGAAATCGGGGACCTGCGCCAGCGGGGTGGCGAACAGGCGATCGGGCTCTTTGCTCACGGGCAATCCAGGCGTTCGGCGGTAAAGGGCCGGCATTTTAGCCAATGTTGCAACAGGATGCATGGCCGACTGACCGGCGCGGCTGGCCGCTGCATTCCAATGCCGGCTTCGAGGAAAGCCTGCCGGCTATTTGTCTTGCCGGCGGGTCCTTAGAGTGAAGTGGCTTGACCCTATTGGCTCACTCACAAGGAATGTGAAATGAAACTCGAACCTGGCGCGCGCTCGTACGATACCGGTGAACTGGAAAAGGAAGCGGCCCTGCTGCCCAGAAACCTGATCGAAGGCATGAACCAGCGTGATGGCGAAAACGAGGGAGGGCTGACGCTTTCCCGCGAACATATCGTCACGCTCAATCAGTATGTGAAGTATGTCACCGGCCTGCCGACCGAAACCGCGTCGCTGGTGCCCTGGCTTGGCTACACCGACATCAAGGAGCCGGTACTGTCGGTCAGTGCCATGCGCACGACCTTTCTCAACCTGCACAAGCATGCCCGCGCCTGGGGCACGCTGTCCGACGAGTGCAAGAAGCTGTCCGCCGAGCTGGGGGTGTGTGCCCGTGGCATCAACACCACCGGCGAGGGGGTGATGCAGGAATGCGAGAAGACCAAGGCCCTTGGCGGGCGGCGTGATACGTGGGAGTCCGTGCAGTTCGCAGCGCCGGTTGCGTTGAGCTTCGGCGACCGGGAGATCGTCTCGTCGCTGGTGGACTACATGGAGGTGCTCAAGGATGAAGTCGAGCATTTTCACGCGCGCGTAAGCAGCGTGCGCAGCCACACCGAAACCTTTCGCGACACCGCGCGTTTCGAGCTGATGAACGAGGTCGCCCTCAAGACCGACGCCATCGAGCGTCACCAGGCCAGCGGTGCCACCCAGGCCCTGCGCGATGAGTTGGCGGCGCTGGACAAGGAAATCGACAACCTCAACAAGCAGTACGACGAATACGTCAAGGCGGCCCTGTCCGGGCTGGCGGCCGGCCCGCTGGGGGCGGTCATCTCAGGCTCGATCTACGGCTCCAAGGCCGAAAAGGTGCGCAAGACCCGCAACCGGGTGCAGAAGGAACGCAAGGCTGTGGGGGCACGCCTGACGGCGGCGGTCAACCTGGAGGGACGCCTGCAGGTACTCACGACCCATATGGATGAACTGGCCACCCGCCTGCAGGAGGTGGTGACCGCTTCCTCGCACCTGCAGACGGCCTGGCAGACCATCGGCACCTACATCGAAGCGTCCATCGAAAAGCTCGAAAAGATGAACGACAGCCGGCAGCTGGGCATTTTCATCATCCATTTCAGAAACTTTCTCTCGCAGTGGGCGTTTATCGAAGCCTGCTCCATCACCATGAGCCGGGTCTTCGACGACACGCTGTGGGCCCAATAAGGAGCTACCCATGAGCAACATTCTTCAATTTCCGCTGGGCTGGGATGATCCGCAGTTCGACAGGGTCCTGCGTGCCGGTGCCGCCTACCTGAAGGCCGCCCAGGACAGCCGCTATGCCTTCCTGCCACTGTTGCACGAGCGTGTGGAGCGCAATGCACGCTGTCTTGACGACAACCTCCAGCAACTGATGCGCCATGCCGATCGCATCATCGTCGCGATCAAGAGCAATGACCTGGGCGGCCTCGAAAAGGACATCGACCCGAACGATGATCCCGAGGACATTGCGCAGTATCTGGAGGTGGCACAGGACGCCATCGGCGAGATTGCCGTCAAGCTCAACGATCAGTTGGGGCAGTTGCGCACGGCCACGGCTCAGATCACGGCCATCCCGGTCTATGACTCCAGTGCCGACAAGGCTCGCTATCAGGGCGAGCTCGACAGGCTGGCGGCCAATCGCAAGGCCTGCGAAGACGAACTGGCCGTGCGGCGCGAGGCCCTGGCCAGTCTTGACGAGGCGATCAAGGTACTTGAGGCGGCCAAGGTGGAATCCACCTTCGGCGGCCTGTTGCCGACCACCGAGCAGCTCAAGGCGGCGGCGGATGTCATCGCCACGGGCGGACTGTCGGTCGAGGCAGTGCAAGGCGCGCTGAAGAAAATTGGCGAAATCATCGGTGCGGCAATGGAAGGCATGCGCTATGCAACGATGCTCGAGCAGCGCCGAGGGATGCAGAAGCAGCACGATGAACTGCAACTGCAACTGACCGCGATGGCACGGGACAAGACGCGCCTCCAGGCCCAGTGCCAGCACCTTGAGGCTTATGCCGAGCTGGTCACGTCACGCGAGCAATGGCTGGCCGGCATCAGGCGCATCGCCGTGCAACTGAAACCGGTGTGGGATCGGCTCATCGCCTGCAGCATCGACGATGTGCAGGCGTTGAGAGCGGTCAGCGAGCTGGTCGAGGCGTTGAAAGCCTACAAGAAAAAGATCAAGGCCGAGTATGTTGCCGGCCTTTGAGTGAAGGGCGCAAGGCGCTGCAGGCTGTGCTGGCCAGCAGCGCCTTGCGGCTTCTGGATTGCTCTGGTGATGACCCACAATGAACAATATTATTCAAAGACTGAGGCATCCACTGCCTCAGGATGAGCTGGATACCCAGATAGCCCTGATTCCGCTGCAATTGGTGCAGGATCTGGAGGAGGAGGGGCGGATCGACCTGACGTTCACCCGCGAACACGTTGCCGTGCTGGATGCCTACATGGACCATGTGATGGCGATACCGACCCGACGGGAGGCCTTTCTGCAGTGGTTGGGATACTACCGTCACCCGGACCCCGAGCTCGACTTCTACCCGATGCAGGTGTTGTTCCATCGCATCAATCTCCACGCCGACTCATGGGGGCGGTTGAAGCAGAAAAGCACTCAGTTGCCCATCGCGCTGATCAACTGTGCAAGCTCCATCAGCCTGTCAGGCGAGCGTGCGCTGCTGGCCTGTGAACGTACCAAGGCGTTGGGCGGGCGCAGGGAGGCTTGGCAAGGCGTGCAGTTCGAGGTGCCCGTGCAACTGGATGCACCAGACCGAACCCTTGTGCTGGAGATGGCACGGTGGGTGGCCAACCTCAAGAACTCGGCGGGCGTCTTCCAGTTCCAGGTCGGCGAAGTACGCAAGGAGACCGACAGGTTTCGTGATGACGCCCGGTTCGAATTGAGGCCGGCACTGGGGCGCAAGATCGAGCGCCTGGTGGCATCCGGCACCAAGGAAGGGAACCTGGGGCTACTGGCGCAGCGCATGCGAAATCTGGTGGTACGCCTGGAAGACGTCACCACTGCTGCGTCGCACCTGCAGACCGCCTGGCAGTTCATCGAGACCTATCTGGACGCCTCGATCGGCAAGTTGCACAGCATGCAGGACAGTCAGCAACTGGCCAGATTCGTCATTCACTTCAAGAATTTCCTGGCGCAGTGGTCATTCATCGAAGAGTGCGCCAGGCGTCTTCAGAAACGCCTCGAGTAAATGCTCCGCGGCGCAGCCTCAGCGTACCTGGATGTCGCAGTCGAAGCTCATCGCCGGCTTGACCTCCGGTGCCCAGGGTTGCTGATACACCAGCAGCAGGTGGCCGCTGCCGCTGGCGCTGGCCTTGAAGCGCCACAGCGATCGGCCGGCACTGCCCACCAGGCCGGTGTCTTCGGGGTTGCTGTGGACCTCGGGGCCCAGCGCCGCAAGTACGCCGTTGGCCGGATTCTGCAGCAGCCAGCGATAACCGGTACTGGGGTTGCTGGGCAACGCCAGGGTGATGGCCTGGCCGACATCGAGCGTGACCGGGCACTGGCTCTGTTTTTCCACCAGCAGCGGCTGTGGAGGTGTGGGCTGGCTGGCACAGCTGGCCAGGAGTATCAGGCTCGAACTCAGTAACACACGGGATGCGGTCATCATGACTCCTGGCTCGGGGAGGGTCCGGGCAGCCGATAATAGGGAAAGTGTGCTGCGTTGGGAAGATTCTCACGCTTCGCTGCCGGGTGCCCGCGCGGGCTGCCTGCAGCCCGCGCTGTTTCTGTTACCGCTGTTTCAGAACAGCACCTTGGCCACGTCGCTGAAGCGCCTGGCAAAATGCACCTGCAGGCCGGCCTTCAGGTAGCCGGGCAGTTCTTCGAAGTCGCCGCGGTTGGCTTCCGGCAGAATCAGCTCGTGGATCTTCTGCCGGCGCGCCGCAATCACCTTCTCGCGTACCCCGCCAATCGGCAATACCTGCCCGGTCAGGGTCAGCTCGCCGGTCATGGCCACGCCTTTCTTCGGTGCCTGGTCGCGTGCCAGGGACAGCAGGGCGCTGGCCATGGTCACCCCGGCACTCGGGCCGTCCTTGGGCGTGGCCCCTTCGGGCACGTGCAGGTGAATGAACGACTCATTGAAGTAGCCCACCTCACCACCGTACTGCTTGAGGTTGGCGCTGACGTAGCTGTAGGCGATCTCGGCGGATTCCTTCATCACCTCGCCCAGCTGGCCGGTGAGCTTGAAGCCGCGGTTGAGGGTGTGAATGCGGGTCGCCTCGATCGGCAGCGTGGCGCCGCCCATGCTGGTCCAGGCCAGGCCGGTGATCACGCCCTTGCCCGACAGCACCTGCTCGCTGCGAAACACCGGCATGCCGAGTGAAGCTTCGAGGTCCTTGGGGCCGATCTTTATCACTGCATCGGGTGTGTCGATCAACTGCACCACGGCCTTGCGCACCAGCTTGCCCAGTTGCTTCTCCAGCTGGCGCACCCCGGCTTCACGGGCATAGCCTTCGATAACCGTGCGCAATGCGCTGTCGCTGATACCCAGGCTGGCCTTGGCCACGCCGGCCTTGGCCAGTTGCTTGGGCCACAGGTGACGCTTGGCGATGGCGACCTTTTCCTCGGTGATGTAACCGGACAGGCGGATCACCTCCATGCGGTCGAGCAGCGGCCCGGGGATGGCATCGAGGGTGTTGGCGGTGCACACGAACAGCACCTTGGACAGGTCCAGGCGCAGGTCCAGGTAATGGTCGAGGAAGTCGACGTTCTGTTCCGGGTCCAGGGTTTCGAGCAGGGCCGAGGCCGGGTCGCCCTGGTAGCTCTGGCCCATCTTGTCGATCTCGTCGAGCATGATCACCGGGTTCATCACCTCGACGTCCTTGAGCGCCTGCACCAGCTTGCCTGGCTGGGCACCGATGTAGGTGCGCCGGTGGCCCTTGATCTCGGCTTCGTCGCGCATGCCGCCGACGCTGAAGCGGTAGAACGGCCGCCCCAGTGACTCGGCGATGGACTTGCCGATGCTGGTCTTGCCCACGCCCGGCGGGCCTACCAGCAGCACGATCGAACCGCTGATCTCGCCCTTGTAGGCGCCCACGGCAAGGAACTCGATGATGCGGTCCTTGATGTCATCCAGGCCGGCGTGGTGCTGGTCGAGCACCTTGCGTGCATGCCTGAGGTCGAGCTTGTCCTTGCCGTACACGCCCCAGGGCAGGGCGGTGGCCCATTCCAGGTAGTTGCGGGTGACGGCGTACTCGGGCGAGCCGGTCTCCAGGATCGACAGCTTGCCCATTTCTTCGTCGATGCGCTTTTGCGCCGCAGCGGGCAGGGTCTTGCCTGCCAGGCGCTGCTGGAACTGCTCCAGGTCGGCGCTGCGATCGTCCTTGGTCAGGCCCAGCTCCTGCTGGATGACCTTGAGCTGTTCCTTGAGGAAGAACTCGCGCTGGTGCTCGCCGATCTGGCGGTTCACCTCGGCAGAGATCTCGTTCTGCAGGCGTGCCACCTCGACTTCCTTGCGCAGCATCGGCAGCACCTTTTCCATGCGCTTGAGCATGGGCACGCAGTCGAGTACTTCCTGCAGCTGGTTGCCGGTGGCGGAGGTCAGGGCGGCGGCAAAGTCGGTGAGCGGCGAAGGGTCGTTGGGGCTGAAGCGGTTGAGGTAGTTCTTCAGCTCCTCGCTGTACAGCGGATTGAGCGGCAGCAGCTCCTTGATCGCGTTGATCAGGGCCATGCCGTAGGCCTTGACCTCGTCGGTCGGCTGGCTGGGCTGGTGCGGGTATTCGACTTCCACCAGGTAGGGCGGGCGGTGGTGCTTGAGCCAGGTGCGGATCCGCACGCGGGTCAGGCCCTGGGCGACGAACTGCAGCTTGCCGTTCTCGCGGCTGGCGTGGTGCACCTTGACCAGGGTGCCGTACAGCGGCAGGGCCGAGGTATCGAAGTGGCGATGGTCTTCGGGCGGGGTGTCCATGAAGAACAGCGCCAGGTTGTGATGCGGGGTCTTGGCCACCAGGTCCAGGGTCTCGGCCCAGGGTTCTTCGTTGACGATCACCGGCAGTACCTGCGCGGGGAAGAACGGGCGGTTGTGGATCGGGATCACGTAGACCTTGTCCGGCAGTTGCTGGCCGGGGATGGCGAGGGTGCGACCGGTGTGGTCGGAGGCGTCGAGATGCTCGACTTCAGCGTCTTGGTCGGGATGTTCGGGGAGATCCTGCTGGTCGCTCATGGGGCACCTGCGTGAATGACTATGGTGCTTAGATGGGGCGGGAGGGGGGAGGTTTCAATGGGCGGACAGGTATGTGCAGTGCCAGGCGGCCCCTTCAGCGACAAGGCCGGCGCCTGCCGGGCCATGCTGTCACATGGTCCTGCAGGCGCCGGCCTTGCCGGCGAAGGGCTGCAAGGCAGCCCAGGTTCAGCGGTCGATCACTGCGCCAGTTTGTAGGCGATCACGTAATCGCCCATCTTGGTGCCCAGCGAACCGTGCCCGCCAGCCATCACCAGCACGTACTGCTGGCCATCCTTGCCGGTGTAGGTCATCGGCGTGGCCTGGCCGCCAGCCGGCAGGCGCGATTTCCACAGCTCCTTGCCGGTGTTCACGTCATACGCACGCAGGTACTGGTCCAGGGTGCCGCTCAAAAAGCCCAGGCCGCCGGCCGTCACCATCGAGCCGCCCATGCTCGGTACACCCACCGGCAGGCCGATCGGAATCGGCGAGCTGTCGCGGCTGGTGCCGTTCTTGTGCTTCCACACCACCTTGTTGGTGGTCAGGTCGATACCGGCCACATAGCCCCAGGCCGGGGCCTGGCACGGTACGCCCAGGGGCGACATGAACGGGTGCATGATCACCGCGTAAGGTGCGCCGGTGTTGGGCTGCACGCCGCTCGTCTCGCTTTCGCGCTTGCTGCCCTCGGCCACTTCGGCACGCGGCACCATCTTCGACACGAAGGCCATGTAGTTGGGGCTGGTGAACAGCAGCTGACGCACGGGGTCGACCGACACGCCGCCCCAGTTGAACACGCCCACGTTGCCCGGGTAGATCAGGCTGCCCTGCTCCGACGGCGGGGTGTACTGGCCCTCGTAGCGCAGTTCGCGGAACTGGATACGGCACAGCATCTGATCGAACGGGCTGGCGCCCCACATGGCCGCCTCGGTCAGGTCCGGGCCCAGCAGGTTCAGGTCCGAGCGGGCCTGGGTTGGTGCGGTGTGGTCGCCCTTGACCGCGCCCTGGGGCGCCGGGATCTCGCGGATCGGCACGATGGCGCTGCCGTCACGACGGTCGAGCACGTACAGGCTGCCCTGCTTGGTCGGGGCGATCAGCGCAGGTTTGACGCCGTCGGCGGTCTTCAGGTCGAGCAGGGTCGGCTGGCTGCCGACGTCCATGTCCCACAGGTCGTGATGGGTGAACTGGTAGTTCCAGCGTACCTTGCCGGTGGCCAGGTCCAGGGCGACGATGCCGGCACTGAACTTCTCGGCACCTGGGGTGCGGTCGGCGCCCCACTGGTCAGGGGTCTGGTTGCCCAGTGGCAGGTACACCATGCCCAGCTTCTCGTCGACGCTGGCCAGCGACCACATGTTGGCCGAGTTGCGGCTGTAGGTCTTGCCCGGTGCCAGCGGCGCGGTCTCGTCCGGGTTGTCGCTGTCCCAGTTCCAGACCAGACGACCGTCATGCACGTCGTAGGCACGGATCACGCCCGAGGGCTCGTTGGTGGACTCGTTGTCGGTGACGTGGCCACCGATGATCACCAGCTCGCGAGTGATCGCGGCAGGCGAGGTGGAGTAGTAGCCACCGGCGGTGAACGGGCCGATGCCCTGGGTCAGGTCGACCACGCCCTGGTTGCCGAAGCCTTCGCAGACCTTGCCGGTGTCGGCGTTGATCGCGATCAGGCGCGCATCGGCGGTGGGCAGGTACAGGCGACGCGGGCAGCTGCGCACCACGGCCTGGCCGGCTTCGGAGATTTTCGGCGCAGGGGCGCCGTCCATGTTCACGTAGTTGTTTTCGTCGTAGTACGACACGCCACGGCAGGTCATGTGGGCAAAGCCCTTGAAGCCCACCGGGCTCTTGATCTGCGGATCGAAGCGCCAGATCTCGGCACCGGTATCCGGGTCCAGGGCCAGCACCTTGCTGTGCGCGGTGCAGGCATACAGCTTGCCATTGACCTTGAGCGGGGTGTTCTCGTTGGTCAGCTCGACCGGGTCATCGCTGGTCGGCAGGTCGCCGGTACGAATGCGCCAGGCCTCTTCGAGCTTGTGCACGTTGTTCGGGGTGATCTGGCGCAGCGGCGAGTAGCGGTCACCGAATTCGGTGCGCCCGTAGGCCTGCCAGTCGCCATCGGGCATGGCCGGCGCGGTGCTGCTCAGCTCGGTGCTGTCGCGGCCCAGCTCGCCCTTGATTTCACCCGGGAAGGTGAACTGGCTCGCCACTGCGGTGGCGCCCGACAGCACCACCGCCAGGCTCAGCAGCCCGGTGTTGAGCTTGCCGGGCTGGCCCAGCAGCGGGCGGCGTGCCCACGGCAGCAGCAACACCACGCCCAGGGCGAACCACAGCGACAGGCGCGGTACCAGTTGCCACCAGTCCAGGCCGACCTCCCACAATGCCCACAGGGTGCTACCCAGCAGCACCAGGCCGTACAGGCCCAGCGCGGTGCGGCGCAGTGCCAGCAGCAGCACGCCCGACAGGGCAAAGCCGATACCGGCGATCAGGTAATACAGCGAGCCGCCGAGCTGGCTCAGCTTGATACCGCCGGCCAGCAGCGCCAGCCCCATCAGCAACAGCAGCACGCCGAGCAGTCTCGGCAGCCAGCGGGTTCTACTCAAGGCACCATCAGTGCTCATCGTGTGTTCTCCATCAAGGTGAAAAGGTTCGAGCCGCAGGGCCCGTTCAGAAGCTGCTCTGGATCTTGAGGCCGCCGATCAGCGCGTCGTCCACGTGCCCGACCCCGCCCGGGTGGCGGATGTACTGCAGGTTCGGGCGCACGGTCAGCCACTGGGCCAGGTGGATGCCGTAATACAGCTCGGCGCTGTACTCGGTGTCCTGGACGGGCAGGAAGGCGGGGTTGTCGTAGTCGAAGAGGGCATTGGCGCGGTTGCGGGCCTCGGCGTTCCTGCGATAGGCCGGGTTGACGTGCACGCGAGCGAGGGCGAAGCCGATGTCGTCCTTGGCGCGGGCATCGAACAGCCCTTTGTAAACCACACCTGCCTGAACATAGTTGTCGATGGCATTGGTCTTCTTGTCGTGCAGCGTGGCATTGGCAAAAACGCTCAGGCCACGTGAGTGATCGCTGGCCAACGACGTCACCTGCTGCTGTGCCCCCAGCCAGAACCCGTGCTTGCTCGAGCTGCTACGATAGTCCTGGCCACTGAGGGCTGCCGGTTGGCCGTTGCCTTCCTTGTAAACATCTTGTGCCTTGGCACTACTGTAGTAGTAACCGGCGCGATATTCCCCTTTGAGGCCGTCGATGGCCGGCGTCCACACCAGTTCCACCGGCAGTACCGCGCCCTGGGTGCCGCTGCCGCTGAGCTTGAAGCCGTTCTGGCGCTCGAGGTTGGAGGGGTTCTGTTCGTAGGCACCGACCTGGGCGTAGAGTTCCGGCGTTAGGTGGTACTTGACGCGCAGGGCCCACTGGCTCACCGGCCAGTTGTACCAGATGCTGCCGGCCCAGTTGCCCACCTGCGAGCCGCAGAAGGCCAGGTTCTGGAAGTCGCAGGGGAAGCTGTTGAAGTCCTCGCCCTGGCCGAAGCGCCCGACCTTCACGTCGAGGTCGCCGTCCAGGTACGTCTGCTTGAACCACATCTGGGTCAGCCGCCAGGTCTGGCCACGGCCCCAGACTTCCTGGGCCGAGGTGAAGCCGCCCACCCGCGGATCGTTGATGCGATCGTTGCTGATGTTGTTGCCGTGGCGCTCGGTCACGGTCAACTGGAATTCGGCGCCCTGCCAGCCGAGGATCTTCTGCAGGTCCAGGTGGCTGCCCAGGCTGAACTGGTCGCTGTAGCGGGCGGTGTTGCTGTGGTCGTGGCCACCGTGCAGGTTGCTGCCCATCTCCCCGGTGTAGCCCAGAGTGAAGTCGTAGCCGCGCTCGGCCAGCGCCGAGCGTGTGCCGCCCCAGTCGCCGAGCATCCAGGGCGAGTCGCCGTCGAAGAGGGGGGCGGCCTGCAGGCTGCAGGCCAGCGTGCTGGCGGCCAGGCCTGCCAGCAAGGTCGCGGCGGCGGGGGGCAGATGATGGAACTGATGCATGAGATAGCGCTGTCTTTTGATTGTTGGAAGAACGGCAAATTGCCCGAGATGCAGGCATCGTCGAGGGCAAGGCAGTATCAGGAATAGGTGAAGCGGTTCAGCTTGAGGCGGGGAGGATATAGGCGAACGTGCCGGAAAAAAAGCCGGATCAGCAAGAGTGACCGTTGCCGGATGGGTAACAATCCGGCAACGGTGTGGGTTCAGAAGGTGGTTCGCAGGCCTACCTGGACGCTGCGACCCGGCGCTGGGGCGATGTCGCGCAGGATCGAACTGGCATAGCGTACGGTCTGATCGGTGAGGTTTTCGCCGCGCACGAAGGCCAGCCATTCACTCTGGCCGATCTCGAAGCGATAGCCCACGCTGGCCCCCAGGGTGGTGTAGCCGTCGGTGCTGGTTTCATTGGCCGGCTTGCGATGCTGGCTGCTGGCATGCTGCACGTCGACCCGTGCCTGCCAGCGTTCAAGGTTCCAGGTCAGGCCGCTGTTCAGGCGCAGCGGGGCAATGCGTGGCAGGTCTTCGCCGGTATCCAGGTTCTTGGCGCGGGTGTAGTCGCCAGACAGTTCCAGGGCGAAGCTGCCGTAGGCGTTTTCCAGCAGTTGCCAGCGGTCCTGGGCTTCGATGCCGTAGAAGCGGGCGCGCACGCCGTGATAGAGGTATTCGGGCACGTCGCCATGCTCGTGATCATGGTCGTGATCGTGATCGTCATCCCCGTGATCGTGATCATGCCCTTCGCGCAGGTTGCCGCTGGCCAGCAGGCCGATGTAGTTGCGGAAATGGCTGTAGAACACGCCCACGCTGCCCTTGTGCGTGCCGTTGTCGAAGCGCAGGGCCAGGTCGCTGGAGATCGCCTTCTCCTTCGAAAGCCCCGGGTCGCCCACCTCGTAGGTGCCGGTGGCGACGTGAGCGCCATTGGCATACAGCTCGTAGAAGGTCGGTGCACGTTCGGTGTACCCCAGGCTGGCGGCCAGCGACCACACCGGGGTCAACTGGTACACCGCACCCGAGGACAGGCTGGCGGCGGTGAAGCTGCTGGCGCTGTCGGCCTGGGCGAAACGTTCGCTGCCCTGGCTGTCGGGGTCGACCCGGGTGTGCTCCAGGCGTGCGCCCAGGCTCAGGTCGAGGCGGTCGGTGGCCTTCCACTGTTCGAGCACGAACAGCGCCAGGCTGTCGGTATCGGTCTGCGGCACGAAGGCTTCTTCGCCCAGCGCCGAGAACTCGTTGCGGGTGACCTGGGCGCCGATCACGCCTTCCACCGGCCCCAGCGGCTGGTGCCGAGCCTCGACGCGGGCCTCGTAGCCCTTGTTCTTGAAGGTGGTATGCACCTCGCCGCCTTCCAGCTCCTGATGCTTGTAGTCGGTGTAGCCGGCGTCGAACTTGAGCGAGCTGAACGGGCCGTCGAGGTCGCGCAGTTCGGAGGCAAAGGCGTAGTGGTCCTGTTCCATGGCCAGACGCACGCCGGGCTCGGCCACCGAACCGTAGTTGGCATCGTAGCGGCTGTAGGACAGGCCCGCGTAACCGTGTTCCCAGTTGTACGAACCGCCGACGGCACCACCGTCCTGGCGCCCGTCGCTGTTTTCCAGGCGATGCTTGCCGCCGGGTTCGTCGGCATCGCGCACCTTCGAACTGCGGGCGTAGCCGGGGATGCGCAAATCGTTGAACTGGCGGCTGTTGGCGTCCAGGTGCAGGGCGAAGCGGCCATCGCCGGCTTCCAGCTTGCCCGCACTGCTGCGGGTGGTGTCGGCGCCCCCGTAGCGCAGCTCGCCGGCACCATGAATGCCTTGCACCGGCGCGTCGGGGATGCGGTTGTCGAAGGTGTTGACCACCCCGCCGATGGCATTGCCACCGTAGAGCAGGGCGGCCGGGCCGCGCACGATCTCGACGCGCTCGACGTTCACCGGGTCCAGTGGCACGGCGTGGTCGTACGACAGCGAAGAGGCATCCAGTGCACCCACGCCGTTGCGCAGGATACGGATCCGGTCGCCGTCCAGGCCGCGGATCACCGGGCGGCTGGCGCCCGGGCCGAACCAGGTGGAGGCGACGCCGGGCTGGGTGTTCAGGGTTTCGCCCAGGCTGCCCTTTTGCTGCAGGGTCAATGTGTCGCCTTCGAGCACGCTGCTGGGGGCTGCCAGCGGGGTGCCCAACGGGTTGGCGGTGATGACCTGGGGTTGCAGTTCAACCGCGTGGCTGGGCAGCGAGGCCAGCCACAGTGCGGCGGCAAGGGGGGAGAGGTGGAGCGGCAGGTGACGCATGGTGGGGTCCTTGGCAGTTATCGTTTTGGTTACAATATAACATTACCGTAAAACAATAAATGCCAAGGTGCTGTCCAGAGCCTTCGCGGTCACTAGAATCACCTCAGGTGCCCTTGATCGAGAAAGGCCGCACCAGGTGCTGACGCGCCGCCGCACCTGGGCTAAGGTGCGCACCTTCGTTTGGCTGGAGCACAGGCATGACTGCCGCTGACAACAACCCGCTGCATGGCGTGACACTGGAACAGATCCTCACCGCGCTGGTGGCGCACTACCAATGGGAAGGGCTGGCGCAGCGCATCGATATCCGCTGCTTCAAGAGTGACCCGAGCATCAAGTCGAGCCTGACCTTCCTGCGCAAGACGCCCTGGGCGCGGGAGAAGGTCGAGCGCCTGTACCTGAAGCTGCAACGCGGTCGCTGAGCCGATGCCGGTGGCTGACCGTCGCATGGGCATCGGCCTGCTGGCGGGCCTTGGCTGGGCGGCGCTGACCATCCAGCTGTATCTGGTGCTGCTGGCGCGCTGGCAGGATCAGGCCAGCCTGCTGGGCGGGTTGGTGAATCTGTTCGGTTATTTCACGGTGTTGAGCAATACCCTGGTGGCCACGGTGCTGACCCAGGCGGCCTTTGGCCGTGAATCGGCGGCGCGGCGCTGGTGGCTGTCGCCCTGGGTGAGTTCCGGGGTGGCGGTGAGCATCGTGTTCGTGGCGCTGGCCTACAGCCTGTTGCTGCGTCACCTGTGGCAACCGCAGGGCTGGCAGTGGCTGGCCGATGAGCTGCTGCACGACGTGATGCCGGCGGCCTATGCGCTGTACTGGTGGTGGTGCGTGCCCAAGGGGCAGTTGCGTTTCACCCACCTGCTGGGCTGGCTGGTGTATCCGCTGGGGTACTTTGGGTATGTGCTGGCGCGCGGTCACGGTATCGGTTTCTATCCGTACCCGTTCGTCGATGTGGCGAGCCTGGGCTATGCGCAGGTGCTGCTCAATGCGCTGGCCATGCTGGGGGGCTTCATTCTGGTCGGCGTGCTGCTGATTCTCCTCGACCGCTGGCAGGGCAGGCGCCTGGCACGGGCCCAGGCGCAACCCTGAAGGTCGACGCTTATTCCTCGTCGTTGGGGTCCAGTCGCCAGTAGGCGGCCGCCTTGAGGTACGCCTCGTTCACGCCTTTCTCTTCCAGCAGCAGGCTCTTGGCCTTGCGCGTCAGCGCCTTTTCCAGGGCAACCCAGGCGTACAGCGTGCCCGACGGCAGGCTCAGGTCACGCAACACCTGCAGCACGTCCTGCTGGTGGCGCCGTACCCAGATCACCTCGACCTGCGCCGCGCTGGGCAGTGGCTGGCGTTCCTGGTCGTCCTCGATTTCGATCACCGCCAGCACCTTGCGTCCGGCTGGCAACTCTTCGAGCCGGCGGCCGATGGCCGGGATGGCGGTTTCATCGCCCACCAGCAGGTAGCTGTCGAAGATGTCCGGCACCACCAGCGAGGCGCGTGGCCCGGCGATATGCAGGTAATGGCCGGGTTCGGCCTGGGCCGCCCAGGTGGAGGCGGGGCCGTCGCCGTGCAGTACGAAGTCCAGGTCCAGCTCGCCGGCGGCCAGGTCGATGCGCCGCGGGGTGTACTCGCGCATGGTCGGTCGCACGTCGGTGGCGCCGGGGTTGTCCAGGGCCACCTGTTCTTCGGGGGAGCAGGCGAACATGAGTTTGACGTGGTCGTCGCTGCCGACGCTGAGAAAGCCCTGCAGCTCGGCGCCGCCGAGGGTGATGCGGCGCATGCGCGGGGTCAGCTCGGTCACGCGCAGTACCTGCAGGCGGCGGCGCTTGATCTCGTGGTTGACGCGATGGATCGAAAGGTTGGGGCTGTCCGTCATTCGGAAGTCTCCTGGGTGGGGGTTGCCGGGCCGGCAACGATGGCTTTTGCGGTGTCGTTGAGCAGGGTGCGTACCCGCTCGATCTCTGCGGGGTTCCAGCGCCCGGCATGGATCTGCAGGGCATGGCGCAGGTTGTGTACGGCTTCATGGATTTCCGGCGGACGGTCGTGCACGCGCATCGAGCGCTTGCTCACCTCGATGCGCGTGCGCACGCCGTCCAGGGCGATGGCCTGGTCGACCAGCGACTGGCGCCCGGCGTCGGTGACGCTGTAGAGCTTCTTGCTGCCGTGGACTTCGCCGCTGATCAGCTCGCTCTCTTCGAGAAAGGTCAGGGTCGGGTAGATCACGCCGGGGCTGGGGCTGTAGCCGCCGTCGAACTCGGCCTCGATCTGGCGGATCAGGTCGTAGCCGTGGCCGGGCTTTTCCGAAAGCATGGCCAGCAGCAGCAACTTGAGATCGCCGGGGGCGAACACGCGGGGGCCACGGTCGCCGCGTTCACGGCCGTGCCGGCGCTCGAAGCCGTCATGGCGCTCGCCGCTGTCGCGGTGGGGTGGGTGATGGTCACGCATGGACTGTCTCCTGTCTGCGTTTCGATGTATCTAAAGATATTACTCAAGATATATCTTAACGCAAGACGTGGAGATGATTATTTTTCGCATTTGGCGCTGATCTGTTTCACCGGCAAGGCCGGCTCCTGCACGCAAGCGTGTGGTTGGTGCAGGCGAGCGAATGGCTTCAGGGCTTCGAAAGGTCTTGCGTTGCCACCAGCGGCGGCGTGCACAACGTGTTGCCCCCCGGCTGCAGGTATGGCAGCAGTATCGGCGCCATGCCCTTGAGCACCTGCACCGGCAACGCCGAGGTGAACTTGAATGCCTCGGCCGCGCGCCCCGGCACGAACGCCGTCAAGGTGCCGAAATGGTTGTCGCCCAGAAAGAACACGAACGTCGCGGTGCGGTTCAACGAACGCGAACCGATCAGCCGCCCGCCAGCACCGAAGCTCTCGATGCGGTTGTCCCCGGTGCCGGTCTTGCCGCCCATGGTCAGCAGGGTGCCATCGGGCAGCTTGAAGCTCCCCGACACCCGTCGTGCCGTACCGGCGTCCACCACCTGCGACATGGCCCCGCGCAGGGCCCGCGCCACTTCCACCGACAGCACCCGCTGGCCCCGGTCCGGGTCGCCGGCCAGGCGCAGTTCATAGGGCGTGTCGGCGGCAAAGTGCAGGGTGTCGATACGCAGCACCGGCAGGCGCACGCCGTCGTTCTGGATGATGCCCACCAGCTCGGCCAGCGCCGCCGGGCGGTCGCCCGAGCTGCCGATGGCGGTGGCCAGCGATGGCACCAGGTGATCGAACGGGTAGCCCACGCGCTTCCAGCGCTGGTGAATGTCGAGGAACGCCTCGATCTCGACCATGGTACGGATACGGCTGTCACGGGCGCCCTTGTGCCGGCTCTTGAACAGCCAGCTGTAGACTTCCTGGCGTTCGAAATGGCTGGCCAGCACCGCGTCCTGAAAGCTTGCGGTGGGGTTCTTCAGCAGGTAGCCCAGCAGCCACAGGTCCAGCGGGTGCACCCGGGCGATGTAGCCCTGGTCGGGCAGGTCGTAGGTGCCCGGGCCGTAGGCGGCATACAGGCCTTCCAGACGCTGGTCGGTCAGTTGGTCCTTTTTCAGCGGTGGCCGCTTGGCCGCCCCTGGCTCGGCCTTCATGTGCGCGCGCACGAAGGCGTTGAAGGTGGCCTGGTCGGCCTCGGGGAACAGGTAGCGGTGCACGGCGGCCAGGCGGATCGGCGTGACCCGCAGGCTGTCGAGAAAGGTGTCCAGGCGTTCCTGGGAGGTCTTGCGCTGGTACTTCTTCCAGAACCGGCGCATGAAGTCGGTGCCCTCGCGGTCGGCGAAGCGGGCAAGGTACTCCTGGCGCCGCGGCTCGGCATCGTCCTTGAGCAACTTGCCGCTGTTGCCCGGTGCCGAATAGGTGCTGTAGCGCACCAGGTCGCGCATCAGGCGAATGAAGGGCAGGTTGATCGACTCGCGCAGGGCATCCTTGAGGGTCGGCATGCGGCCGTTGTCCTCGCGGCGAAAGTTGTTGAACACATGCATGCCGCCGCCGGTGAAAAAGGCTTCGCCGGGGCTGGCCGAATACTTGCGCTCCAGCGCCGCGTCGAGCATCGCGGTGATGTTGCGGTCCTTGTTGCGGGCCAGGTAATCCAGGGCCCAGCGGCTGATGAAGTCGGTGTCGGCCACCTCCACCTTGCTCAACTGGGCCGGGGTCATGTCGACGTACTTGTCGTGCAGCTCGGCGATGATTTCCAGGTACTGGGTCAGCACCCGCAACTTGGCGGTGGAGCCCAGCTCAAGCTTGCTGCCCTCGTTGATGTCGAACGGCTGGTCGGTGCTGTCGGTCTGTACCCGTACCCGCGAGCCGTCGGCGGTGCGTTCCAGCAGGGTGAAGCTGTAGCGCACCTGGGTGGTGCTGGTGGGGGTCAGCAGGCGTTCGCCAATCAGCCCCATCTGCGCCGCAAAGGCCGGGTCGGCGAGGCTCTTGAGGTACTCGCTGACCTGCCCCTGCAGGTCGGCCTGCAGCGTGCTGGTGGCCGACAGGTCGAGGCGGTCCAGGTCGTACAGCGGGCGCCCCAGCGCCGACGACAAGCGGCTGCGGGCCACGCTGATGCCCTTGTTGGTGACGATGGGCACGATGGTCGGCTGCGCCACCCAGTCGCGAAACACCACCTTGCTTGCCAGCGCGGCATCGGCCAGCGGGCGGTCGATGATGTTGTTGGCGGCCAGCAGGCGCACGTGGCTGTCGGTGAGGGTGGCCAGTTCGTTGCGACCCTTGGACAGAAAGTGCGACGGGCGACGCTGGGCGATCATCAGCGACAGCACCTGGCGCAGCGCCAGGCCACGTGCGGCCAGGCTGGCCGGGTCGCTGTCGGTACTGGCCAGGGTCTTGTTGACCTCGGCAAAGTCGGCGCCGTACCACACCCGCAGGCCCTCGGCCATGCCGTGCACTTCGCCGTGGCCGGGCACCGCCGACAGCGGCACGCTGTTGAGGTAGTCGCGCACGATGCGCTGGCGTGCGCCCAGGGTCTGCGGCCCGTCCTGGTAGGCGCGCACGCTGGCCGAAATCATCTGGCGCAGTTTCTCGCTGCCCGACACCGTGAGGCCATCGGGGGAGTGGCGGTATTTTTCCAGCTGCGTGGCCAGCGTGCTGCCGCCGGCCGACTGGCCGGGCAGGGCCAGGTGCTTGGCGACCTGACTGTAGGCGGCCATGGCGAAGCGCGGCCAGTCCACCGCCGGGTTGCTGCGCGGATCGGCGGGGTCGAGCAGGTCGCGGTTCTCGATGAACAGCAGGCTGTGCACGATCACCGGCGGGATCGAGGCGAAATCCGGGTACAGGTGCTGCGGGTAATGGAACTGGTACAACGCGTCGCCCTTGCAGTCGGTGATCGACAGGCCGGCCTGGATCTTCTCGGCATAGGGCACGAAGAACCCGTGCTGCACATAGTTCATCAGCGCCGGCGAAAAACGCGCCTGCTCGACGATCACGTAATCGCGCTTGAACAGCCGCGGCAGGAACTCGCCCAGCGCGCTGTAGCCCAGGCGCTTGTCGAACGGGCCTTCGCCCGGGTAGATGACGGCATCGCTGGGGCCCTTGTGCATCGAATAGCTCAGGGTGGCGGCGAACTGGCTGAACTCGCGCGCCTGCAGGCGCGAGGTGTGCATTTCACGGGCGATCGCCAGGCCCAGCAGTACCAGGGCCCCCAGCACCAGCAGGCCGAACAGCCACCAGCCATAGCGCCGGCGGGGACGTTTGGGCAATGCGGGAGTATCCGGTTGTTCTGCGGCAGCCTGCGTCTTGTCTGGTTCCGTTTGCCACTGTGCGCCCATAGTGTTCAGCCCGGCTGCGTATGTTCGTCTCGCTTGCCTGAAGCTTAGACGCTGGTCGCAATTGATGAAAAATTTGTGGGTTGCCAGCGGCAGGTTCGCCAATCACGGCGCGAACATGCGCCTTTGGTGCAAGGTTGTGTTGCCCCGTTTTGGTGCTATGTTAGCCGCCCGGTTGACACCCGCACGGCCAAGCGCGGGTAATGCCACTCCGAATAAGCGGTAATTGCCGAGAGTTCTCGCCAAATATCGGGGTTTATATAGTGAAAAGCCCTGTAGCGGCCTTCCTATACTGCTCGCCCCTTTCGCTCGGCCGGTGCTCCGCGCACCGGTCGACGTGCTTGCCCACAAGGTGAGCCCGGCGCGGCGAAACAGCAGCCTATCGGCGCTGTACAGCCTGCACGAAGGGTTATATCCAATAACAAAATGAGGTTGTATTCCTATGCCAGTCGGCAACCACCCTTCTCATGGTGAGACCGCCCAGGGCGGCCCACTCAAGCGGGAACTCGGCGAACGTCACATTCGCCTGATGGCGCTGGGCGCCTGTATCGGTGTCGGGCTGTTCCTCGGTTCGGCCAAGGCCATCGAAATGGCCGGGCCGGCGATCATGCTGTCCTACATCATCGGCGGCCTGGCGATCCTGGTGATCATGCGCGCGCTGGGCGAGATGGCCGTGCACAACCCGGTGGCCGGGTCCTTCAGCCGCTACGCACAAGACTACCTGGGCCCGCTGGCGGGCTTTCTGACCGGCTGGAACTACTGGTTCCTGTGGCTGGTGACCTGTGTCGCCGAGATCACCGCGGTGGCCATCTACATGGGCATCTGGTTCCCGGACGTACCGCGCTGGATCTGGGCGCTGGCGGCGCTGGGCAGCATGGGCGCGATCAACCTGGTGGCGGTGAAGGCCTTCGGCGAGTTCGAGTTCTGGTTCGCCCTGATCAAGATCGTGACCATCATCGCCATGGTGCTGGGCGGCATCGGCGTGATCGCCTTCGGCTTCGGCAACGACGGTGTGGCGCTGGGCATCTCCAACCTGTGGAGTCACGGCGGCTTCATGCCCAACGGCGTGACCGGCGTGCTGATGTCGCTGCAGATGGTGATGTTCGCCTACCTGGGCGTGGAGATGATCGGCCTTACCGCCGGTGAAGCGCGCAACCCGCAAAAGACCATCCCGCAGGCCATCGGCTCGGTGTTCTGGCGCATCCTGCTGTTCTACGTCGGCGCGCTGTTCGTGATCCTGTCGCTGTACCCGTGGAACGAGATCGGCAGCCAGGGCAGCCCGTTCGTGATGACCTTCGAGCGCCTGGGCATCAAGACCGCAGCCGGCATCATCAACTTCGTGGTGATCACCGCGGCGCTGTCGTCGTGCAACGGCGGTATCTTCAGTACCGGGCGCATGCTCTACAGCCTGGCGCAGAACGGCCAGGCCCCGGCCAGCTTTGCGCGCACCTCGCGCAACGGCGTGCCGCGCAATGCACTGCTGCTGTCGATCGGCGCGCTGCTGCTGGGCGTGCTGGCCAACTACCTGGTACCTGAAAAGGTCTTCGTGTGGGTGACCTCGATCGCCACCTTCGGCGCGATCTGGACCTGGGTGATGATCCTGCTGGCGCAACTGCGCTTTCGCGCCGGGCTGAGCCAGGCCGAACGGGCCGCGCTCAAGTACCGCATGTGGCTGTGGCCGCTGAGTTCCTACCTGGCCCTGGCGTTCCTGATCCTGGTGGTCGGCCTGATGGCCTACTTCGAGGAAACCCGCGTGGCGCTGTTCATCGGCCCGGCGTTCCTGGTAATGCTGACGGTGCTGTACCACGTGTTCAAGCTGGCGCCCAAGGGCGACAGTGAAGCAGTGGCGGCATCCAGCGCATCCTGATGTACACAACCCCGGCCCAGGCCGGGGTTTTTGTGTGGCTGTACTGCCCCTTCGCCGGCAATGCCGGCTCCTGCAGGTGAGGAGTCGGCGACGCCGTTACGCCACTTCGGCGTTGGGCTCGAAACTGTCTGCCCGCGCCATCTGCCACATCCGCGAGTAGAACTCGCCGTTCACCTCGCCGGTAAGCAGTTCACCCGGCTTGAGGAACACGTGCAGCTGCGAGAACAGCTTGATCTCGGTGGCCGACATGCGCCGCACCAGGTGCTTGGCCTCCAGCTGCGAGGGGTGATCCAGCCCGGCGGCGGCGAGCATCTCGGCCAGCGCCTTGAGCGTGTTGCGGTGGAAGCTGAACACCCGCTGCGCCTTGTCCGGCACCACCAGCGCCCGCTGGCGCAGGCCGTCCTGGGTGGCCACGCCGGTCGGGCACTTGTTGGTATGGCAGCTTTGCGACTGGATGCAGCCGATGGCGAACATGAAGCCGCGCGCCGAGTTGGCCCAGTCGGCACCGATGGCCAGCACGCTGGCGATATCGAACGCACTGACGATCTTGCCGCTGGCGCCCAGCTTGATCTTGTCGCGCAGGTTCAGCCCCACCAGGGTGTTGTGCACGAACAGCAGCCCTTCGCGCAGCGGCACGCCGATGTGGTCGGTGAACTCCACCGGCGCGGCGCCGGTGCCGCCTTCCTTGCCGTCGACCACGATGAAGTCGGGCAGGATGCCGGTCTCGAGCATGGCCTTGGCAATGCCCATGAACTCCCACGGGTGGCCCAGGCAGAACTTGAAGCCGACCGGCTTGCCGCCGGACAGCTCGCGCAGCTGGGCAATGAACTGCATCAGCTCGATGGGGGTGGAGAACGCGCTGTGGCGCGACGGCGAGATGCAGTCTTCGCCCATCATGATGCCGCGGGTGTCGGCGATTTCCTGGGTCACCTTGTGCTTGGGCAGGATGCCGCCGTGGCCGGGCTTGGCGCCCTGGCTCATCTTGATTTCGATCATGCGCACCTGCGGGCTGCTGGCCTGCTGCGCGAAGCGCTCGGGGTCGAAGCGACCGTCCGAGGTGCGGCAGCCGAAGTAGCCGCTGCCCAGTTCCCAGGTCAGGTCGCCGCCATGTTCGCGGTGGTAGGGGCTGATGCTGCCCTCGCCGGTGTCATGTGCGAAGTTGCCGAGCTTGGCGCCCTGGTTGAGGGCGCGAATGGCGTTGGCGCTGAGCGAGCCGAAGCTCATGGCCGAGATGTTGAACACCGAGGCCGAATAGGGCTGGGTGCACTGCGGGCCGCCGACGATCACCCGAAAGCTCTCGGGGTCGCTGAGCGGTGCCGGGCGCATGGAGTGGCCGATGAACTCGAAGCCCGACTGGTAGACGTCGATCAGGGTGCCGAACGGCTTGTCGGCGGTTTCGTTCTTGGCCCGCGAGTACACCAGCGAGCGCTGGGCGCGGGAGAAGGGCAGCGCATCGCTGTCGGATTCGAGCAGGTACTGGCGGATTTCCGGGCGGATGCCCTCCACCAGGTAGCGGATATTGCCCAGGATCGGGTAGTTGCGCCGCACCGCATGGCGGCTCTGCAGCAGGTCGAACAGGCCCAGCAGGCTGAGCAGGCCGGTGACCAGGGTGAAGGGCCACAGCCAGTCGTGGTGCAGGAACGGCAGGCTGGCGAGGGTGAACACGACACACGCGGCGAAGAAGGCATAACGGCTGAGGAGGGAGAGGCTCATGCGGGTTCCTTTTGCAGGCAATCCAAGACCTTATATCGAATGGGGGATTGGATGCCAGTGAACCCATCAAGACAGCGTTGCGGCCTTCGCCGGCAATGCCGGCTCCTGCACACACCGCAAAGCTTCGGGATCAGTGATGGACATCGCGCACCACCCGCTCACGCAGCGCCGCATCCTCCTGCACCCAGTACTGCGCCTTGCCCGCCACCCGCGCCGCCACCGCCACGCCGTCGCGGTACACCACCCGGTTGCCGCTCACCGCTGCCACCTTGCTGCCGGGCAGCAAGGTGCCCACCAGGTTCAGCGGGTCGCTGGCACTCACCGCCACCAGGCTGCCATCCAGCGGGCGCCTGCGTACTTCGCGCAATACGCCGATGGCCTCGGGCAAGGCGAACTGTTCGCCGGCCAGCCCGCTGATGAAGCGACCGCCACGGATCTCGCCACGCGCCTCCAGGCGGTGCAACGTGCGCAGCAGGTCCCGCCAGCTCGGCAGCCAGTCGGCCTCGCGTTCGAGTAGCCGCCAGCACACCACGCCATAGCGGCGCAGCAGGGTCAGGGCCACCTGTTCCAGGGCGTCCTCGGCCGGCGTGCCGGCGCGGCGCAGCAATGCCCAGCGCCCGGCGTCCTCCATGCCGCCACTGAATGCCCCGCGACCGCGCCGATGGCTGCGTGCCTGGCGCTTGCTGGCTGGGGTGATCAGTGCACGCAGGCCGGCAAAGCTGTCGGCACTGATCTGCCCGGCCGCCACCAGTTCCTGCAGGGCTGTCTCCAGCTCGCTGGGCAACAGGCGTGCCTCGTCGCGCAGCTCATCGAAAAACAGTGCGCCGTGCTCGCTGAGCGCGGCCAGTACACGTTGCGCGCGGGGCGACGGTGCCGGGGCGTCGTCGGTGGCGGCCAGTGCTCGCCACAACCCCAGCCGCGCCCGTGGCAGCAGCACGACAGGGGTGCTGCGCAGGGTACTGGCCGCAGCCTTGCCCGAAGGGGCCAGGCGAGCCCACACGAACTTGCCGGCCCGGCAGGCATCGTCCAGCCACTGCCCACTGTAGTCGCGCAGCCGGCTCGGCAGCAGGTCGCTTTCCCAGGCCGAGGCCGCTGCGGCGAAGCCTTCCAGTTGGGTCAGCGCCTCGCCCAGCGCCGCCGGGCCCTCCAGCCGGGTGCCGGGCGAGAGGTGCTGCCAGTCGAACAGAAAGCGCATGAAGTCCTGCAGGCTGACCGGCTCGATTTCGCGGCGCAGGCGCTTGAGCGTGTAGCGGTGGATGCGCGCCAGCAGGTGGCGTTCGCACCATTGTTCAGGGGGGTGGCCCGGGCTGAAGTGCCCGCGCATCACATAGCCCTCCGCTTCCAGGCGCAGCATGGCCTGCTCGACCTGTGAGGGGCTCAGGCACAGCGGCGCGCCGATCTCGCTGCTGGTCAGCGGGCCGAAGCCGCTCAGGCGCGCGCGCAGCAGTTCCACGGCAGCGCTGTCGGCATCGATGGGCTGATCGAACCCGGGCAATGGGGTGGGCGCCGCTTGCGGGTACAGCGCTAGCAGCCACGGCAGGCGTTCGCGGGCCAGCCATAGGCCGCCACCGTGCGGCAGCCTCAGGTGGCAGGCGCGTGCGCCGGCGGCCAGTTGCTGCAGCCATGCCAGCCAACCCGGGTTGGCCTGCACCTCGGCATCGCACACGGCCGCCAGGCTCATCAGTGCCTCGTGCATTTCGTCGGTGCTGCCGGGCAGCGGCCAGGCCTCGGCACGCACTGCGGCAATCGCCTGCGGATCCAGTGCGCCCAGGTCGTCGGCACTTTGCGGGTCGCTCCAGCGCCGGTTGAGCACGGCCTGGGTGCGCCGCTCTTCCAGCGGTGCGTCATCGAGAAAGGCGTATGGACGTGCATTCAGGATCGCCGCCGCCAGGGGCGAAGGCGCCGGCAGGTCGCGGCAGATCAGGCGGATGCGCTTGTCTTCGATGCGCCGCAGCAGGTTCAGCCAGCCCTCGCAATCCATCGCCTCGTGCAGGCAGTCGTCGAGGGTCTGCTCCACCAGCGGGTGGTCGGGAATCTCGCGCTCGCCGACGATGTTTTCCAGGCACGCCAGCTGGTCGGGGAACACGGCAGCGGTGAGGTCTTCGCTTTTCATGCGCTGGATCTGCGGGGCGACCTTGCGCCCGCCGGCATAGCGCGGCAGTGCCAGCGACACCCCGGCGTTCCAGCGCCAGCGCACGCCGAACAGCGGCGCATCGAGCACGGCCTGGGTCAGCAGGTGCTCGGCACTGGCGCTGGAAATGTAGCGCCACACCTCTTCCAGGGCAAAACTGTGGCCGGCCGACAGCGACAGGATCAGCGCATCCTCGCTGGCTGCCGCCTGCAACTCGAAGTTGAAGGTGCGACAGAAGCGCTTGCGCAGTGCCAGCCCCCAGGCGCGGTTGATGCGGCTGCCGAAGGGCGAGTGGATGATCAGCTGGGTACCGCCGGACTCATCGAAAAAGCGCTCCATGATCAGCGTGTCCTGCGAGGGCAGGGCGCCGAGGGCCTGGCGGGTGCGGGCCAGGTAGTCGAGCAGTTGCTCGGCGCTGTCCGCGTTCAGCCCGAGCGTGGCGTGCAGCCAGGTCAGCAGCGGTTGCAGCTGGCCGCCACTGGCATCCAGGCGCTGGTCGATTTCGGCTTGCAGGCGTGCCACCGCGAAGGACAGCTCGTCGCTGCGCCCCGGCGCCTCGCCCAGCCAGAAGGGGATGGTCGGCGGTTGCCCGTGGGCATCCTCTACCCGTACCTTGCCGGCCTCCACGCGCAGGATGCGGTACGACGCGTTGCCCAGCTGGAAGATGTCGCCGGCGATGCTCTCCACCGCGAAGTCTTCGTTCACGCTGCCGATGTTCAAGGCCTGGGGTTCGAGCAGCACGCGGTAGTCGGCGTTGTCCGGTATCGCCCCGCCACTGGTCAGGGCAGCCAGCTGGCTGCCGCGCCTTCCACGCAACTGGGCACTGACCGCATCGCGGTGCAGGTACGCGCCGCGCACGCCCTGGCGCCCGCTGTAACCTTCGGCGAGCATGCGCAGCAGGGCCTGGTAATGCGCCTGGTCGAGATTGGCGTAGGGCATCGCACGGGTGAGGCACGCAAACAGCGCCTGTTCGTCCCAGGGCTGGCAACTGACCTCGGCGACGATCTGCTGGGCCAGCACGTCCAGCGGTGCGTTGGGGATATGCAGCTCGTCCAGCTCGCCACGGCGCACGCAGTCGAGCAGGGCCACGCACTCGATCAGCTCGTCGCGGGTGGTGGCGAACACACGACCCTTGGGGGTGCCGTCCACCTGGTGGCCGGAGCGGCCAACCCTCTGCAGCAGCGCGGCAATCGAGCCAGGCGAGCCGATCTGGCACACCAGGTCGACCTCGCCGATGTCGATGCCCAGCTCCAGCGAGGCGGTGGCCACCAGCACCTGCAGCTCGCCGCGCTTGAGACGCTGCTCGGCGTCGAGGCGAAATTCCTTGGCCAGGCTGCCATGGTGCGCGGCCACCGCCTCGCGCCCCAGGCGCTCGCTCAGGTGGCGCGCCAGGCGCTCGGCCAGGCGCCGGGTGTTGACGAACACCAGGGTGGTGCGATGCTCGCGGGCCAGTTGCGCGAGGCGATCGTAGACCAGCTCCCACACATCGTTGGCCATCACCGCGCCCAGTGGCGCGCGCGGTACCTCGATGGCCAGGTCGCGCTGGCGCGCATGGCCGATATCCACCAGGGCGCAGGGGCGCTGGTGGCCCACCAGGTACTGCGCCACCCGCTCGATCGGACGCTGGGTGGCCGACAGGCCGATGCGCCGCAGCGGGCGCTGGCACAGCGCCTGCAGGCGTTCCAGGCTCAACGCCAGGTGGCTGCCGCGCTTGTTGCCGGCCACGGCGTGGATCTCGTCGACGATTACCGTGTGCACCGAGGCCAGGCCCTGGCGCCCGGACGTCGAGCCGAGCAGCACGTACAGCGACTCGGGGGTGGTCACCAGGATATGCGGGGGCTGGCGGCGCATGGCCGCGCGTTCCTTCTGCGGGGTATCGCCGCTGCGCACTGCGGTGCGCAGGGTAGGGGTGGGCAGCCCGAGGGCGGCCAGTTCGGCGCTGATACCGGCCAGGGGGGCCTGCAGGTTGAGCTGGATGTCGTTGGACAGCGCCTTGAGCGGCGAGACGTACACCACCAGCGTCTGTTCGGGCAGCTCGCCGCCGGCGTGCAGGGCCTGGGTGAAGAGTTCGTCGAGGACCGCGAGGAACGCGGTGAGGGTCTTGCCGGAGCCGGTGGGGGCCGCCACCAGCAGCGATTGCCCGCTGCGGATCAGCGGCCACGCCTGGGCCTGGGCGGCGGTCACCGTGGCGAAACGGTGCTGGAACCAGGCACGGACGGCGGGGTGGAAGGCGTCGAGTACCGGGTGATTGCGGGCGGGCAGGTTCATGGGGTGTTTATGCGGCCGTTGCGCCCTGGTTGCAAGGGGCTTTCGTCAGGCTGCTGCGGCCGCTTCGCCGGCAAGGCCGGCTCCTACAAGGAATGCGCCGAACCTGTGGGAGCCGGCCTTGCCGGCGAAGCGCTCAGCAAGATTGAAAGCCCTGCGCCAGCATGTGATCCTAGCGCGCCTTCCCCGCCACGAGCCGCCTACCATGAGCAAAACCATCCGTATCGCCGCTGCCCTGTTGCTCGATGCTCAGGGCCGTACCCTGTTGGTACGCAAGCGCGGCACCCTGGCCTTCATGCAGCCTGGCGGCAAGATCGAACCCCACGAGCAACCCGTGGATGCCCTGGCCCGCGAGCTGTTCGAAGAACTGGGCCTGCGCATCGACCCGCAGCAGGCGCAGTACCTGGGCCAGTTCAGCGCACCGGCGGCCAACGAGCCGGGTTTCGAAGTGCAGGCCGAGCTGTTTCAGTTGCACACCGACCTGACGCTTGAACCCGCAGCGGAAATCGAGGAAGCCTGCTGGGTCGACGCCCACCAGGTGGATCACCTCGAACTGGCGCCGCTGACCCGCGACCTGATCCTGCCGCTGCACCTGCAACGGGCCGCGCAATGATCCCGCTGCACGAATGGCTGCTGTTCAGCGGCGCCGCGCTGCTGATGGTACTGACCCCCGGGCCGAACATGATCTACCTGATCTCGCGCTCGATCTGCCAGGGCCGCATGGCCGGCGTGACGTCGCTGATCGGTGTGGTGGGCGGGTTTCTGGTGCACATGACGGCCGCAGCTGTGGGCCTCACCGCGTTGTTCATGGCCGTGCCGCTGGGTTACGACCTGCTGCGCTGGGCCGGTGCCGGCTACCTGCTGTGGATGGCCTGGCAGGCGGTCAAGCCGGGTGCGCGCTCGCCGTTCGAGCCCCGTGAGCTGGCCCCTGATTCACCGGCGCGGCTGGTGACGATGGGGTTTCTGACCAGCGTGCTGAACCCCAAGGTGGCGGTGTTCTACCTGTCGGTGCTGCCGCAGTTCATTTCGCCCGAGCACGGCTCGGTGCTGGCGCAGAGCCTGACCCTGGGCCTGACCCAGATCGGCGTGAGCTTCACCGTGAACCTGCTGATCGCACTGTTCGCCGCCGGCCTGTCGGCCTGGTTCGCGCGCTACCCGCTGTGGCTGATGTTGCAGCGCTACGTGATGGGCTTTGTGCTGGCGGCCCTTGCGCTGCGCCTGGTGCAGGAACAACGCAAACTGGCTTGATGCTTGCCGCTTGAACCTTCAGCGCACTGCACTGACCCCATCCAGGGTCGAGAACGAGGTGTCCTTGGCGGTCAGCAGAAAGTCGCGCATGTACGGTGCATCGAGCATGTCGCTGCGCACTGCGGCGTACAGCGTGGCGAACAGGCCCTTTTCACCCAGGCGCTTGCCCTTCACGTAGCCGCGCGAGCTGTACTCGTGCAGGGCCCAGTGCGGCATGCCGCATACCCCGCGTCCGCTGGCCACCAACTGCATCATCATCACCGTCAGCTCGGCGGTGCGCACCTGCCCGGGCTCGATGTCGGCAGGCTCCAGAAAGCGCGTGAAGATGTCCAGGCGGTCGCGTTCCACCGGGTAGGTGATCAGGGTTTCCGTGGCCAGGTCCTGCGGCACCACGTAGGGCCTGGAGGCCAGTACGTGCTGGTTGGCCACCGCCAGCATCGCCTCGTAGGTGAACAGCGGCACGTAGGTGATACCGGTCAGCTCCAGCGGGTCGGAGGTCACCACCAGGTCCAGGTCGCCACGGGCCAGGGCCGGCAGCGGGGCGAAGGCGAAGCCCGAGGCCAGGTCCAGCTCCACCTCTGGCCAGGCATCGCGGAACTGGTCGATGGTGGGCATCAGCCACTGGAAGCAGCTGTGGCACTCGATGGCCATGTGCAGGCGCCCGGCAGTGCCGCCGGCCAGGCGCGCAATGTCCCGTTCGGCGCCGCGCAGCAGCGGCAGGGTGGCGTCGGCCAGTTGCAGCAGGCGCAGGCCGGCGCTGGTGAAGCGGATCGGCTTGGTCTTGCGGGTGAACAGCTGCATGCCCAGGCGTTCTTCGAGTTCCTTGAACTGGTGGGACAACGCCGACTGGGTCAGGTGCAGGCGCTCGGCGGCCTCCACCAGGCTGTCGGCTTCGCGCAGGGCGTGCAGGGTCTTGAGGTGGCGAATTTCCAGCACCAGGGTGCTCCATGAACAGAATTTGATGGATGAGACAATTCGTTGAGTTTGTCTCATGTTGACGATGCTGTCGACCGCCCGGCAGTTGTCATCAAACGGTCACCGATCTGTGGCAGCGCGCCGGCATGAACTTCATCAGACTCGCGCTTTACTGGCGAACTGCACTCTGGTGTTTCTTTCATGCGGGCAATCCTGTTTCTGGTGGCGCTGTGCAGCGCCTTTTCTTCGTTCGCGGCGCCTCGCTGCGACATCACTTCAGCTATCCGATACGCCGAGGCGGGGCCGGTCAGCCTGGCCTATCAGAGCATCGGGCGTGACAGCGACCCGGCCCTGCTGCTGGTCATGGGCCTGGGCGGCCAGTTGATCCACTGGCCCGACGAGGTGGTACTTGCGCTGTGCCAGCAGGGCTTCAGGGTGATCCGCTACGACAACCGCGACGTCGGCCTGTCGCGCTGGAACCAGCCACCCGCCCAGGCCAACCTGACGGTCGAGGCGCTGCGCTACCGGCTCGGCCTGCCGGTGGCGGCGCCCTACAGCCTGAGCGACATGGCCGCTGATGGTCTGGCGCTGATGGATGCGCTGCACGCGCAGCGCTTTCATGTGCTGGGGGTGAGCATGGGTGGAATGATTGCCCAGCACCTGGCGGCGATGGCGCCCGAGCGGGTCGAGAGCCTGACCCTGATCATGTCCAGTTCGGGGGCGCAGGGGCTGCCGGCGCCTGCGCCGGCGCTGGTTCGGCAGTTGGCCCGGCGCGGTGCGCCGAATCGCCAGGTGGCCCTGGAGCAGCAGGCCGACTTGCTGGCCGCGCTGGGCAGCCCGCAGGTGCAGGATGATCGCCAGGCCCTGTTGCAGCAGGCCGCCACTGCCTACGACCGGGCCTTCAACCCCGAAGGCGTGCAGCGCCAGGTCATGGCCATACTTGCCGAGCCCAGCCGTGTCGAGCTGCTCGACAACCTGCGAGTCCCGGCCCTGGTGGTGCACGGCACGGCCGACCCGCTGTTGCCGGTGATGCACGGCGTGCACCTGGCCGCGCACATCCAGGGCAGCCAGCTACGCCTGATACCGGGCCTGGCGCACCGCTTCCAGGAGCCGTTCAAGGCCCCGCTGCTGGCGGCGGTACTGCCTTATCTGAAGGCGCACCGCGAAGAGCTGGGCCATCTGGCCCAACGCTAGTGCAGGCGCACCCATACGCTGACCAGCACGGTGGCGGCGATCAGCCAGGCCACTGCCGCCAGCGCCAGTGACAGCTCCAGGCGTAGGCGGTCGACCAGCACGTACAGCGCGGCCAGGTACACGAAGTAGGGGATGATCGACCACATGCCGAACACGATGGTGGCCTTCAGGTCCTCCAGCGAGCGGCCCTTGCCGATGATGTAGTGGGCAATCAGGGCAAAGGTGGGAAACAGCGGCACCAGCCCGGCCACGTAGTAATTGCGGGTCTTGGCCAGGGCCGCGATGATCAGCACCACCACGGCGCCCAGGCAGGCCTTGAGAATCATGTCCATCGAAACGCTCGCTCAGGCCAGGCCGTATTTTTTGACTTTGTCGAACAGGGTGGTCTTGGCCATGCCCAGCTCCTGGCTGGCCTGGCTGAGGTTGCCGCCGGTGCGCTGCAGGGCGTCGCTGAGCAGGTTGCGCTCGAAGGCCTCGACCGCCTCGGCAAAGCCCAGGCTCTGCGCCACATTGGCGCCGGCCTTCTTGAACGCCGGCAGGCCCAGGGCGTGGCGCTCGGCCACGTTGCGCAGCTCGCGCACGTTGCCCGGCCAGTCATGGGCCATCAGGCGCGACAGGGTCTGGCTGTCCAGCGGCGGTGCCTCGCGGTCGAAGCGCAGGGCCGACTGCTGCAGGAAGTGCTCGAACAGTTGCAGGATGTCTTCGCGGCGCTCGCGCAGCGGCGGCAGTTCCAGGGTCACCACGTTGAGGCGGTAGTACAGGTCGCTGCGAAACTGGCCGGTCTGGCCGAGGGCATCCAGGTCCGATTTGGTGGCGGCGATCACCCGGCAATCCACCGCAATGCTCTGGTTCGAACCCAGGCGTTCCAGGGTGCGCTCCTGCAACACGCGCAGCAGCTTGATCTGCAGGTTGAGCGGCATGCTCTCGACTTCGTCGAGAAACAGCGTGCCGCCGTTGGCGTGCTCGATCTTGCCGATGCGGCGCTTGCCGGCACCCGTGAAGGCGTTGGCCTCGTGGCCGAAGATTTCGGTCTCGAACAGGTTCTCCGGCAGGCCGCCGCAGTTCAACGCCACGAAGGGCTGGCTCTGGCGCCGGCTGAAGTCGTGCAGGCAGCGCGCGACCAGCTCCTTGCCGGTGCCGGTCTCGCCCTCGATCAGCACGTTGGCCGAGGTATCGGCGACGTTGGCGATCAGCTCGCGCAGGTTCTGCATGGCCGGCGAGCGGCCGATGATGCGCCCCTCCAGGGTGCTGCGCTCGGCCAGCTGGCGGCGCAGCGAGAACACTTCGCGGGCCAGGCCGCGCTGTTCCAGCGCCCGGCGCACCACATCCACCAGGCGCTCCGGCGAGAAGGGCTTTTCCATGAAGTCGTAGGCGCCGTTGCGCATGGCGCCCACGGCCATGTCGATGTCGCCGTGGCCGGTGATCAGCACCACCGGCAGGCTCTTGTCGCGGGCCTTGAGGCGGCTGAGCAGTTCCAGGCCATCGATGCCCGGCAGGCGGATATCGCTGACCACGATGCCGGCGAAATCATCGCCGATGCGCTCCAGTGCCTGTTCGGCACTGCCGACGCCTTCGCAGGCGATATCTTCCAGGGCCAGCGCCTGCTGGCACCCGAGCAACACATGCGGATCGTCTTCGACGATCAGGACGGTAAGGGGCGATGGGGTCATAGGGACTCGGCAGGTTCAGTGGGGGCATCGACCAGCGGCAGGCTGAGCACGAACGCGGTACCGCCGCTGGCGGGGTGTTCGACGTTCAGGGTACCGCCGGCTGCAGCGGCGAGGCTGGCCGACAGGGTCAGGCCCAGGCCCAGGCCGTGCTCGCCCGGTTTGGTGGTGAAAAACGGTTCGAACAGGTGCTTGCGCGCTTCATCGTCGATGCCATGACCGTTGTCGCGCACGCGCAGGCGGTACTTGTCGCCCACCAGCTCGCCTTCGAGCCAGAGTTGCGGCAGCGGCACCGCGGCCATGGCATCCAGGGCGTTGCCGATCAGGTTGACCAGGATCTGCTCCAGGCGGGTCTGGTCGATTGTCAGTTGCTGGTCGGCGTACTCGAGGTGCAGTTTCAGGTGGCAGCCCTCGATGCGCGCATTGAGCAGTTGCAGGGCGGCGGTCACGGCCTTTTCCAGCGAGGCCTGGCCACGGTCGTCGCCGCGCCGGGCGAACGAGCGCAGGCTGGCGGTGATACGGCCCATGCGGTCGATCAGTTCGTTCATGGTCAGCAGATTGGCGCTGGCGGTTTCCAGCGCACCGCGCTGCAGAAAGCGCACGGTGTTGCCCGACAGGGTGCGCAGCGCCGCCAGCGGCTGGTTCAGCTCATGGGCGATGCTGGTCGACATCTGCCCGATGGCCGCCAGCTTGCCGGCCTGCACCAGTTCGTCCTGGGCATGGCGCAGGGTCTGCTCGGCGTGCCGGCGTTCGCGGATCTGGCCCTTGAGGCGTTCGTTGCTGGCACGCAGGTCGGCGGTGCGCTCGGCAATCTTGCGTTCGAGCTGGTTGTTGGCTTCTTCCAGCGCCTCGCGGGCGGCCAGGCGGGTGGCGATCACCTTGCGCCGCTCGTTCCAGGCTATCAGCAGGATCGCCAGCAGGGCGAAGGCCACGGCCACCAGCACGCCCTGGATCATCGATTCGTGGCGCAGGTCCTGCAGCGGGGTCAGCAGGGTGAAGTGCCAGGGCGTGTCGCTCAGGCGCCGGGTCTGGGCCAGGTAGGTGACCTTGCGGTTGCTGTCGCCCAGTTCGGCATTGGCCGGAAAGGTCAGCTTCTCGACCCCGTCGGCGAGCTTCTCGCGCGCCAGCGGCTGCAGTTCGTTGAGCGGGAACCAGTAGTACTGCAGGCTGCGCGCCAGGCGCTCCTTGATTTCCGGGGTCAGCGGGCGCACCGACTTCAGCCGCCGCGCCGGGTCGCTGGAGAGGATGATGATGCCGTTCTCGTCGCTGACGAAGGCCTCCAGGCGGGCTCGCTGCCAGCGCTCTTCGAGGGCTTCCAGGCGCACCTTGATCACCGCCACGCCGATGATCTTGCCGTGTTCTTCCAGGCCATGGGCCAGGTAGTAGCCAGGTTCGCCGGTGGTGCTGCCGATGCCGTAGAAGCGCCCGGGCTGGCCGCGCACGGCATTCTGGAAATAGGCACGGAACGAGAGGTCTTCGCCCAGGTAGCTGTCGACGTCGCGCCAGTTGCTGGTGGCCTGCACCCGGCCGGTGGTGTCAAGCACATAGATGGCGCGGCTGCGGCTGCGCCGGTTGAGCCCTTCGAGGTATTCGTTGACCGCCTGGCGCTGGTCGCCATCGGTGGAGTTCAGCAGGCTGGAGACGCTGTCTTCGAGTTCCAGCAGGCTGGGCAGGTAGGTGTACTTGCTGATCTCGCTCTCGACCGCGCGGGCATGCAGTTCAAGCTGACGCTCGCCGGTCTCGCTCAGGGTGCGGATGCCGTTGTGCTCGCTGATCAGGTAGCCGATCACACCCAGGCCGATCATCAGCAGCAGGACCAGTGGGGGCAGGAACAGGTGGCGGATCAGGCGAGGTTTCACGGCAAGGTCAGGCTTGGCTGGGCGAAAGAGCGTGGGATCGCATTTCATCACAGTGGCCTTGTCACGACCAGCGCCCTCTGCCCGGCGTGGGCCGGGCAGGGGCACCGGGCGGCATCAGTGCTGCAGGATCTTGCTGAGGAAGTGCTGGGTACGCTCGTCGCGCACGCTCTGGTCACCGAAGAACTCTTCCTTGGTGCAGTCTTCGATGATGTTGCCCTTGTCCATGAAGATCACCCGGTTGGCCACTTTGCGCGCAAAGCCCATTTCGTGGGTCACGCACATCATGGTCATGCCTTCGTGGGCCAGTTGCACCATCACGTCGAGTACCTCGCTGACCATTTCCGGGTCCAGGGCCGAGGTGGGTTCGTCGAACAGCATCACGATCGGGTCCATGGCCAGGGCGCGGGCGATGGCCACGCGCTGCTGCTGGCCGCCGGAGAGCTGGCCGGGGTGCTTGTGCGCATGGGCCGACAGGCCGACGCGCTCGAGCAGTTGCAGGCCCTTCTTGGTGGCTTCTTCCTTGCTGCGGCCCAGCACCTTGATCTGCGCGATGGTCAGGTTCTCGGTGATGGTCAGGTGCGGGAACAGTTCGAAGTGCTGGAACACCATGCCGACCCGCGAGCGCAGCTTGGGCAGGTTGGTCTTGGGGTCGGCGATCGAGGTGCCGTCGACCACGATGTCGCCCTTCTGGAACGGTTCCAGCGCGTTGACGCACTTGATCAGGGTGGACTTGCCCGAGCCAGACGGCCCGCACACCACCACCACTTCGCCTTTCTTGACCTCGGTGCTGCAGTCGGTCAGAACCTGGAAATCGCCGTACCACTTGTTGACGTTCTTGATGGAAATCATACGGTTATCCTTTTCTGCAGACGCTTGACCAGGAAGGAAGCGGAGAAGCTGATGACAAAGTACACGGCGCCGGCAAACAGCAGGAACTCGTTGGAGCGCCCGATGATGTCGCCACTGGCCCGTGCCGAGTTGAGGAAGTCCACCAGGCCCACGGTGTAGACCAGCGAGGTGTCCTGGAACAGGATGATGCTCTGCTGCAGCAGCAGCGGGGTCATCTTGCGAAATGCCTGGGGCAGGATGATCAGGCGCATGGTCTGCGCGTAGTTCATGCCCAGTGCCTGGGCAGCCGCCATCTGGCCCTTGGAGATCGACTGCACGCCGGCCCGCACGATTTCGCAGAAGTACGCCGCCTCGAACATCATGAATGCCACGACGCAGGAGGTGAACGCACCCACCGGGGTGTCTTCGCCGGTGATCCAGCGCAGCACGAACGGTACCGCCAGGTAGAACCAGGTGATCACCAGCAGCAGCGGGATGGAGCGAAAGTAGTTCACGTAGGCGCCGGCCAGGCGCGACAGCAGCTTGCTCGACGACAACCGCATCAGTGCCAGCACGGTACCCAGCGCGATGCCGCCAATGATGCCCATGAGCATCAGCTGCAGGGTCATCTTCATGCCGTTCCACAGGCCCGGCAGGGCTGGCACGATTCCACTGAAATCCATGTCCATTATTTACCCCCCACGGAGATCAGGCCCGGCACCGCGACTTTCTTCTCGACCAGGCGCATCAGCAGCATCAGCCCCATGTTCAGGGTGAAGTAGATCAGCGTGGCCAGGGTGAAGGCCTCGAACAGGTTGGCCGAGAACTCGGCGGTCTGCTTGGTCTGTGCCAGCAGCTCCATCAGGCCGATCAGCGACGCCACCGAGGAGTTCTTGAACACGTTCAGGAATTCGGAGGTAAGCGGCGGAATGATGATCCGGTAGGCTTGCGGCAGCAGCACGTTGTTGTAGATCTGCGGCAGGCTGAAGCCCATGGCGCGGGCAGCGGCTTCCTGGCCACGGGGCAGCGCCTGGATGCCGGTGCGCACCTGCTCGCACACCCGTGCAGCGGTGAACAGCCCCAGGCAGATGACCACGCTGATCAGCGCCGAGGTGGTCGGGTTGAGGTCCTGCTTGTACCACTCCTGCAGGCCTTCGGGCAGCAGGTCGGGTACCAGGAAGTACCAGATGAACAGCTGCACCAGCAGCGGCACATTGCGAAACAGTTCCACGTAGCACGTGGCGATACCCGACACCAGACGGTTCGGTACGGTACGCATGACGCCGAGCACCGAGCCCAGCAGCAGCGCAATGATCCAGGCGGCAACGGCGATCAGGATGGTCCAGCCCAGGCCGGTGATATACCAGTCCAGGTAGGTCTCGCTGCCAACGCCGGTGGACTTGAAAAAAACGCCCCAGTCCCAGTTGTAATTCATCGGGGTCTCCCCTCAGATCGGTTGTTTCACGGGCACCTTCAAGCATCCGGGGGCGCTGGGCGCCCTCGGATGAAAGGTTAGACACTAACTAGCTGGGGGTCAGGACTTCTTTTCGTCTGCAGCTTTGTCGGTAGGATTGGCGATCAGCGCCTTGAGCTCGTCGCTCATGGGGAACATCAGGTTCAGGCCTTTAGGCGGGATTGGCTGGTTGAACCACTTGTCGTAGATCTTGTTGATCTCACCCGACTTGTACAGGGCGACGATGGCGTCATCGACCGCTTTCTTGAACGGGGCATCGCCCTTGCGCACCATGCAGCCGTAGATTTCATAGGACTGCGGGGTTCCGGTCACGGCCCAGTCGGTCGGCTTCTTGGCCTTGGCCATTTCGCCGGCGAGCAGGGCGTCGTCCATCATGAAGGCCACGGCGCGGCCGGACTCGAGCATCTGGAACGACTCGCCGTGGTCCTTGGCGGAGATGACGTTCATCTTCATCTGCTTGTCGGCGTTCATCGACTTGAGGATGCGCTCGGATGTGGTACCGGCGGTGGTCACCACGTTCTTGCCGGCCAGGTCCGGGAAGTCCTTGTAGGAGGAATCCTTTTTGGACAGCAGGCGGGTACCGATCTCGAAGATGCCGACCGAGAAGTCGACCTGTTGCTGGCGCTCGAGGTTGTTGGTAGTGGAACCGCACTCGACGTCAACGGTGCCGTTCTGCACCAGCGGGATGCGGGTCTGCGAGGTGACCAGGTTGTATTTGACCTTCAGGTCCGGCTTGTTCAGGTCCTTTTTCAGGGCCTCGACGATAGCCAGCTGGATGTCGTGGGAGTAACCGACGGGTTTGCCCGAAGCGTCGGCGATGTAGGAGAACGGGATGGAAGCGTCGCGGTGCCCCAGGGTAATGGTGCCCGAGTCGTTGATTTTCTTCAGGGTGCCGGTCAGTTCGGCGGCAAGGGCCGGCGTGCTGATCAAAGCGGTCGCCATGGCGGCGCCCAACAGATGGGGAACGATACGCATCAAATTTTCCTCGACGTTGTTTTTCTTATTGAGCCGTTGGCGGGCTCTTTCGTTCAGCGAACACAGCAATGAAGCGGTTGCGCATTCGGGTACTGAGTGTAGAGCATGACTCATGCCAAACTCTGATTTTGATCATAACCCCATGCAAATAGCGGCGGCGGGCATTTTTTGCCGGGGTATGGCGGGGGAGGGATGTCCGGGTTTCCGATTAAGGGCCAATGGCTCGTTCGGGAAACCGAACAGATAGTCCTTTGGTGGCCTCATCGCGGGTCAAGCCCGCTCCCACAGGTTTGGTGACCTTGTGGGAGCGGGCTTGACCCACGATGCGATTTGGCGGTGTCAGGCCGCCTGAATACGCCCGCGGCTCAGTTCTACCCGTTGCAGGTAAACCCGCAGAGCCTGTTGTTCGGCCGGGCTGGTGAAAAGCCCCAGCTTGGTGCGCCGCAGCAGGATATCGTCGGCGCTGACCGCCCATTCCTCGCTGCACAGGTAATCCACCTCGCGGGTGAACAACCCGCCACCAATCGCATCGCCCAGGTCATCCGGGCCCTGGACGCCCTCGAGCAGGCGCCATACGCGGCTGCCGTAGGTCAGCGCCCAGCGCTTGGCGATATCCGCTGGCAGCCAGCCGAAGCGCGCGAGAATCTCGTCGCACAGCGCCTGCGGCGTGGTCATCTGTTCACCGCCCGGCAGGCTGGAGGTGGCGGTCCAGCTACCGGTCATCTGGGTGAAGTACGGCGCCAGCTCGGCCATGGCCGACTCGGCCAGCTTGCGGTAGGTGGTCAGCTTGCCGCCGAACACCGACAGCAGCGGCGCCTCGCCGGCAGACGCCGACAGGGCCAGGGTGTAGTCGCGGGTGACCGCCGAGGGGTTGTCCGACTCGTCGTTGCACAACGGGCGCACACCGGAATAGGTGCTGAGGATGTCGGCGCGGCCCAGCTGGTGGTTGAAGTGCGCGTTCACAACCTTGAGCAGGTAGTCGGTCTCGGCCTCGGTGATGCTCACCTGGGCCGGGTCGCCGCTGTACTCGCGGTCGGTGGTGCCGATCAGGGTGAAGCGCTCCAGGTACGGGATGGCGAACACGATGCGCTGGTCTTCGTTCTGCAGGATGTAGGCATGCTCGCCCTCGTACAGCCGGGGCACGATCAGGTGGCTGCCCTGAATCAGGCGAATGCCGTAGGGCGCCTCCAGCTTGAGGTCGTCCTTGATGAACCTGGCCACCCACGGGCCGGCCGCGTTCACCAGGGCGCGGGCCTGGATGGTCTGCTGGCTGCCGTCGGCGCGTTCGAGCTGCACGTTCCACAGCTTGCCCACGCGCCGTGCGCTGACGCAGCGGGTACGGGTGAGGATGTGCGCACCCAGTTCACGCGCGGCCATGGCGTTGAGCACCACCAGACGGGCGTCGTCCACTGCGCAGTCGGCGTATTCGAAACCGCGGGTGATGGCCGGCTTGAGCGGGTTGCCCGGGCCGAAGCGCAGGCTGCGCGAGGCGCCCAGCTGCTTGCGCTTGCCCAGATGGTCATACAGGAACAGGCCGGCGCGGATCATCCAGGCCGGACGCAGGTGCGGCTGGTGCGGCAGCACGAAGCGCATCGGCTTGACGATATGCGGCGCCTTGGCCAGCAGCACTTCGCGTTCTGCCAGCGCTTCGCGCACCAGGCGGAACTCGTAGTGCTCCAGATAGCGCAGGCCACCGTGGATCAGCTTGCTGCTGGCCGAGGACGTATGGCTGGCCAGGTCGTCCTTTTCGCAGAGCAGTACCGACAGGCCGCGTCCGGCCGCATCGGTGGCGATACCGACGCCGTTGATGCCGCCACCGATCACGGCAACGTCGTAGATTTCGGCAAGGGCGGGCGATGGCGAGCTGGACTGGGACACGAGGCGGCCTCTGGTTTCTATCGAATATGAACATTAATGTTCGTTTGCGAAAATGGTAGCGCAACAAAATGGCGCCCGCCAGTCGCTTTCAATAGAAAATACTGATCGGATGACAAATAAATGAAAAATTATGAACATTCGAGCGGCCCCGTTGCGAGGGCCGCGATGGCGCTACACCACGTCCAGGCGGATCTTGTGCTGGTTGAGCAACTGGGCGAGGGCGGCGACGGGGGGCTGGTCGGTCACCAGGCAGTCGATCAGGCTGATCGAGCCCAGGCGCACCATGGCGTTGCGCCCGAACTTGCTGGAGTCGGCGGCGAGGATCACCTGGCGCGCATTGGCGATGATGGCCTGGGACACGCGCACTTCCTGGTAATCGAAGTCGAGCAGGCTGCCGTCCTCATCGATGCCGCTGATGCCGACCAGGGCGAAGTCGACCTTGAACTGGTTGATGAAGTCGACGCTGGCCTGGCCGACCACACCGCCATCGCGGCGCACGTTGCCGCCGGCCAGCAGTACTTCGAAATCGTCCTTGGCGCTGAGGATGGAGGCCACATGCAGGTTGTTGGTGATGATCTTCAGGTGGTTGTGGTTGAGCAGGGCGCGGGCGATGGACTCGGTGGTGGTGCCGATGTTGATGAACAGCGAGGCGTGATCGGGGATCTGCGCGGCGATGGCTTCGGCGATACGCTGCTTTTCGTCGCGCATCTGGTCGGCACGCATGGCGTAGGCGGTGTTCTCGATGCTCGAGTCATAGGCCGCGCCACCGTGATAGCGGCGCAGCAGGTTCACTTCGGCCAGCTGGTTGATGTCACGGCGGATGGTTTGCGGGGTTACAACGAACAGCTGCGCCATTTCCTCGATACTGACATAGCCGCGTTCGCGGACCAGCTCGAGAATTTGTTGTTGGCGAGGGGGCAGATTCATGGGCGGTCCTTTTGGGCTGCCGGGCAAATCTGCATGATGCCGCAGGATGGGGGCGGGGGCCAGCGCGGGGCTAGCTGAAACGATCCTGTGGGCGCCTCGCCAGCAAGGCTGGTGCCTACAGTGTAGGAGTCAGCCTTGCTGGCGAAGAGGCCTGCGCAGGTTTTATTCCTCGTGCGGTTCCCAGTCGCGGGTACGGTCCACTGCCTTCAGCCAGCCGGCGTACAGCTTCTCTTTCTGCGCCTCCTCCAACTGCGGAGTGAACTCGCGCTCGATGATGGCCTTGCCGCGCAGCTCGTCCAGCCCGCTCCAGAAGCCACATGCCAGGCCGGCCAGGTAGGCGGCGCCGAGCGCAGTGGTTTCGCGCATCTGCGGGCGTTCCACGCAGGTGCCGAGAATGTCGGCCTGGAACTGCATCAGGAAGTTGTTGGCCACCGCGCCACCGTCCACCCGCAGTGCGCTCAGGCGCTCGCCGCAATCCTGCTGCATGGCGTCGAGCACGTCGCGGGTCTGATAGGCGATCGACTCCAGCGCGGCGCGGATGATGTGGTCGACCTTGACCCCGCGGGTCAGGCCGAACAGGGCGCCGCGCGCGTACGGGTCCCAGTACGGCGCACCCAGGCCGGTGAATGCCGGCACCAGGTACACGCCGTTGCTGTCCTTGACCTTGCTGGCGAAGTACTCGGTGTCGTGGGCGTCGTTGACGATCTTCAGCTCGTCACGCAGCCACTGCACGGTCGAGCCGCCGTTGAACACCGCGCCTTCCAGGGCATAGGCCACTTCGCCGCGCGGGCCGCAGGCAATGGTGGTGAGCAGGCCATGGGACGACTGCACGGCCTTGTCGCCGGTGTTCATCAGCAGGAAGCAGCCGGTGCCATAGGTGTTCTTGGCCTGGCCCGGCTCCACGCACATCTGGCCGAACAGCGCAGCCTGCTGGTCGCCGGCGATGCCGGCAATGGCGATGCCGCTCTTGGTGTGGCCGTACACCTCTGACGACGAGCGTACCTGGGGCAGCATCTGCTTCGGGATGCCCAGCACCTGCAGCATCTTCTCGTCCCATTCCAGGGTGTGGATGTTGAACATCAGGGTGCGCGAGGCGTTGGTGTAGTCGGTGACATGCACCTTGCCGCCGGAGAACTTCCAGATCAGCCAGGTATCCACGGTGCCGAACAGCAGCTCGCCGCGTTCGGCGCGTTCACGCACGCCGTCGACGTTGTCCAGGATCCACTTGAGCTTGGTGCCCGAGAAGTACGGGTCGGTGACCAGGCCGGTGGTTTCGCGAATGTAGTCCGCGTGGCCGTCACGCTTGAGCTGCTCGCAGATCTCGGTGCTGCGTCGGCACTGCCAGACGATGGCGTTGTACACCGGGCGACCGGTTTCGCGGTCCCACACCACGGTGGTCTCGCGCTGGTTGGTGATGCCGATGGCCGCCACCTGGTCGTGGCTCAGGCCCGCCTGGGCCAGTGCTTCGACCATGGTCGCGCTCTGGGTGGCGAAGATCTCCATCGGGTCGTGCTCGACCCAGCCGGCCTGGGGGTAATGCTGGGCGAACTCGCGCTGCGAGGTGCCGACCACGTTGGCGTCACGGTCGAAGATGATCGCGCGTGAACTGGTCGTGCCCTGGTCCAGGGCAATGATGTAGTGCTTGTTCGGGGTGTCGGTCATGGTGTGGGCCTTGCACTCGAAAAGGTGGAAGTCGGGGCAGGGCGAGCCTGGCTCGCCGGTTCGGCATCAGGAGGCCTGGGTCTTGCCCCGAGCGTTGTCGTCGGTCTGGGCGTTCGCGCCGTCTGCCGTGGGCAAGTTGCGCGCGATCACGCCGCGATACAGGGCGGCACCCACGCTTGCACCTATGATCGGCGCAATGATGGGAACCAGGAAATAGGGAATGTCACGTGCGCCAGTAAAGGCCACGTTGCCCCAGCCGGCCAGGAAGGTCATGAGCTTGGGGCCGAAGTCGCGCGCCGGGTTCATCGCAAAGCCGGTCAGCGGGCCCATGGCACTGCCGATCACCGCGATCAGCAGGCCGATCAGCAGTGGTGCCAGTGCGCCGCGGGGCAGGCCGTTGCTGTCGTCGGCAAGGGCCATGATCACCGCCATCAGGATGGCCGTGATCACGGCCTCCACCAGAAATGCCTGGCCGGTGGACAGCAACGGGTGCGGATAGGTGGAGAACACCGAGGCCAGCTCCAGGCTGGCGGTGCTGCCGCGCACCATGGCGTGGGTCTGTTCGTAATCGAAGAACAGGTTGCTGTACAGGGTGTATACCAGCGCCGCGCCGCAGAAGGCACCGGCCACCTGGGCGACGATGTAGAACGGCAGCTTGCGCTTTTCGAAGCCGCTGAACAGGCTCAGGGCGATGCTCACGGCCGGGTTCAGGTGTGCACCCGACACCCCGGCGGTGAAGTAGATCGCCATGCTGACCCCCACGCCCCAGATGATGCTGATTTCCCACAGGCCGAAGCTGGCGCCCGCGACCTTGAGTGCCGCGACGCAGCCGGTACCGAAAAAGATGAGCAATGCGGTGCCGAGGAATTCGGCCATGCATTGGGCAGACAGCGTTGGTTGTCGTAGAGCAGTCGTCATTCGTGACCTCGGTTCTTGTTGTTGTGAGGCGCGTGTGCGCTCGACAAAAACCCGAGCAGGATCCCCATTCTGGTCGGGTTGACGGCAGAACTGCACGGTATTGGGGCAGTTCGATATTCAGAATCGAAAAAATATAGACAAGAAACGCTGATGTCAAAGGTCGAAAGTGAACTGCCATTCATATTCTGACTGCCGGTGGCTCAGGTGGTGTCGGTGGCAACCGGGCGGGTAATGGTTGGCTCCGGCGTTTTGCCCTAAAGTAGCCAGCGACTGGAGACCGATCACCCTGCCTGGAGCCCTGCATGACCCCCGCCCTGGATTTGCTCAAGAAAGCCCGCGCCGAACACCGCATCCACAGTTATGAACACGACCCCAAGGCGGCTTCCTACGGCCTGGAAGCCGCCGAGAAGCTCAACCTGGAGCCAGCGCGGGTGTTCAAGACGCTGCTGGCCAGCACCGAGAAGGGCGAGTTGCTGGTGGCGGTGGTGCCGGTGGTGGGCAGCCTGGACCTCAAGGCCCTGGCCCATGCGGCGGGTGCAAAGAAGTGCGAAATGGCCGACCCGGTGGCCGCACAGCGTTCCACCGGGTACCTGGTGGGCGGGATCAGCCCGCTGGGGCAGAAGAAGCGCCTGCGCACCTTCATCGATGCTTCGGCGCAGCAGTTCGAAACCATTCATGTCAGCGCCGGGCGGCGCGGGCTGGAGGTGGAACTGGCGGCGGCGGTGCTGGCCGAGCACACCCGGGGCAGCTTTGCGGCGATCGGCCGCGAGTAGCATCTGTATCCTCCAAATCCGGCCATTCTGTATATGGAAGCGCGAGCGCCCGGGCAGGCATGCTCGCTGCCTTCCCATGCAGGAGCCAACCCATGCAGCTTGAATTTCACCAGGTCGATGCCTTCAGTTCCCAACCCTTCAGCGGCAACCCGGCGATGGTGTATCGCCTGGAGCAATGGCTGCCCGATGAACTGATGCAAAAGATTGCGGCCGAGCACAACCTGGCCGAAACCGCATTCGTCGTGCGCGAGGCGCAGCGCTGGCGCATCCGCTGGTTCACGCCCTCCACCGAAGTGCCGCTGTGCGGGCATGCGACCCTGGCCAGCGCGCATGTGCTGTTCGAGGTGTATGGGGAAGATGCCGAGTGCCTGGCGTTCGACAGCCGTTCGGGGCCGCTGACCGTGAGCCGCGAGGCGGGGCGCCTGGTGCTGGACTTCCCGCGCTACGACCCGCAGCCGCTGGCCGAGCTGCCGCCGGTGGCGCAGGCGCTGGGGTGCCCGGTGGTCGAGGTGTGGCAGACCAATGAACTGTTCGTGGTGCTCGAAAGCGAACAGGCGGTGCGGGATTGTCGCCCTGACATGGCGGCGCTGGTGCCGTTGCCGGGGCTGGGCGTGATTGTCACGGCGCCAGGGCGCGAGCATGATTTTGTGTCGCGCTATTTTGCGCCGGGGATCGGTATCCCTGAAGACCCGGTGACCGGCTCCACGCACTGCTCGCTGATCCCTTACTGGGCGCAGCGCCTGGGCAAGGATGAGCTGCACGCGGTGCAGTGTTCCGCGCGGGGCGGGGAGCTCTTCTGCCGCCTGGAGGGGGCGCGGGTGAAGATTGGCGGGTATGCGACGCGGGTGGCGAGCGGGACGTTGTTCCTCTAGCGGCCCTTTTCGCCAGCAAGGCTGGCTCCTACAGTAGGCCAGGCAATTTCCTGTAGGAGCCAGCCTTGCTGGCGAAGCGTTATCAGAGCGCCGCGCTGTAGCGTCGCACGCCGTTCTCCGCCACCGGCAGTTGTGCCGGCACCGTGCCGGCCACCGGGAACAGCACCAGGTGGTCCGCCGCCACTTCAATGCCCACCTCGCCGCCGACCTGATGGTCGATATGGCTCGGGAAGATCGCTTCGAGCTGGCTGCCGGTACCCAGTTGCAGGCGGTACAGGGTGGACGCACCGAGGAAGCTCTTGCCGACGATGCTTGCCTTCAAGGCACTGTGGGGCGCATGCACGATATCGTCCGGGCGCAGCAGCACATCCACCGCGCTGCCCTGGGGCAGGGTGTAGGCCCGATTGCCGCGCAGCTCGCCCAGTTCGGTCTGCACCGATTCGGGGCTGGTCAGCTGGCCACGGATGAAGTAGCCCTGGCCGATAAAGCTGGCCACGAACGGCGTGAACGGTTCGTGGTAGAGGTTGTACGGGGTGTCCCACTGCTCCAGGCGGCCTTCCTTGAACACGCCCACATGGTCGCTGACGGCAAAGGCCTCTTCCTGGTCATGGGTGACCAGGATCGCGCTGGTGCCGCGACTCTTGAGGATGTCACGCACCTCATGACTGAGGCGTCGGCGCAGTTCCACGTCGAGGTTGGAGAACGGCTCGTCCAGCAGCAGCAGTTGCGGCTCGGGTGCCAGGGCACGGGCCAGGGCCACACGCTGTTGCTGGCCGCCGGACAGCTCGTGCGGGTAGCGCCCGCCAAGCTTGTCCAGCTTCACCAGCTCGAGCATTTCATCGACCACCTGGCGCTGGCGCGGGTGCTTGCCGATGCCGAACGCGATGTTCTCGGCCACGGTCAGGTGCGGGAACAGCGCGTAGTCCTGAAACACCATGCCGATGCGGCGCTTCTCCGGGGCCAGGGTGAAGCCGGCCTTGGAGATGACTTCGCCCGCCAGGCTGATCTCGCCCTCGTGCACCGGCTCGAAACCGGCGATGGCGCGCAGCGTGGTGGTCTTGCCGCACCCCGAGGAACCCAGCAGGCAACCGATGTCGCCGGCGTTGAGGTGCAGGTTGAGGTTCTGGACGATGCGCTGCTCGCCATAGCCGCAGGCGAGGTCGCGCAGGTTAAGCAGTAGAGGTTGACTCATGCGTGGTGATAGGCCGGTTCGACAAGATATTCGAGAAGCGCCTTCTGTGCATGCAAGCGGTTTTCGGCCTGGTCCCAGGCGACCGAACGGGGGTCGTCGAGCAGGTCCAGGCTGATTTCCTCGCCACGGTGGGCGGGCAGGCAGTGCATGAACAGGGCATCCGCAGCCGCCAGGTCGAGCAGTTCGCGGTTGACCTGGTAAGGCGCAAACAGCGCCAGGCGCCGTGCAGTTTCCTCCTCCTGGCCCATGGAAGTCCAGACATCGGTGCTCACCAGGTGTGCACCGCGCACGGCGTCCTTGGGGTCGCGCACGATCTGCACGCGCTCGCCGGCCTGGGCCACGAACGCCGGGTTGGGCTCATAGCCCTCAGGGCAGGCGATGCGCAGCTGGAAGTCGAACTGGATGGCCGCTTCTATATAGCTGTTGCACATGTTGTTGCCATCGCCCACCCAGGCCACGGTCTTGCCCTGGATCGAGCCGCGGTGTTCGAGGAAGGTCTGCATGTCGGCCAGCAGCTGGCACGGGTGCAGGTCGTCGGACAGGCCGTTGATCACCGGTACCCGCGAATTGGCGGCGAACTCGGTGAGCGTGCTGTGGGCAAATGTACGGATCATCACCGCGTCGAGCATGCGCGACATGACGATGGCGCAGTCACCGATCGGCTCGCCACGGCCCAGCTGGGTGTCGCGTGGCGACAGGAAGATGGCCTGGCCACCGAGCTGGATCATGCCGGCTTCGAACGACAGCCGGGTACGCGTGGACGACTTTTCGAAAATCATGCCCAGCACGCGGTTTTTCAGGGGTTCGAAGAGTACGCCGCGGTTACGCAGGTCCTTCAGCTCGATCCCTCGGCGGATCACACTGACCAGTTCTTCGGCGGTGAAATCCATCAGGGAGAGAAAGTGCCTAGCGCTCATCATTGACTACCTTTTTGCAACAGACCGCAGATCATCAAAAGCCGGTTTTCGAAAACAACGGAAGTGACCTGCGGCGAAAGCCGCACGGGGCGACGAAATAGGGAAAGGCGCAATACTATAATTAAATGTCGCGTCTTACCAAGTGGGGGCTGCGAACTCGACGTTGCCGAATGTGTTGCAAGCCGTTGGGTGACGCTTTTTATTGGGCCGGACAGGCTTTGTACACTGCCCGCCGAGGCCTTTGCAACGCATGCGCGGTACAGGTGCCAGCGCGCCGCGACCATCGCCTTGCCTGATGCCGGGCGATTCACGCCACGAACGTCACTGGCGAGGGGGGCGGGGCAGGGCCATAGTCGAGGTCGCTAATCAGACCTACAACAAGAGGCGGCCATGAGCAAAAGCGTGCATCACCGTGCCTGTCATCTGTGCGAAGCCATCTGCGGCCTGACCCTGGAAGTGGCCCATGAGCCTGGGCAGGCGCCGCGCATCACGTCGATCAAGGGCGATGCGCTGGACACCTTCAGCCGTGGCCATATCTGTCCCAAGGCCGTTGCGTTGCAGGACATCCAGAACGATCCGGACCGCCTGCGTACTCCCATGCGCCGCATCGGCGAGCAATGGCAGGCCATCGGCTGGGACGAGGCGTTCGCGCTGGCCGCCCGGAAGCTCTGGGCCCTGCAGCAGCGCCATGGTCAGAACGCGGTGGCGGTGTACCAGGGCAACCCCAGCGTGCACAACTACGGCCTGATGACCCACAGCAACTATTTCCTGGGCCTGCTCAAGACGCGCAACCGCTTTTCCGCGACCTCGGTCGACCAGTTGCCGCAGCACCTGACCAGCTACCTGATGTACGGCCATGGCCTGCTGTTACCGATTGCGGACATCGACCATACCGACTTCATGCTGATTCTGGGCGGCAACCCCTTGGCTTCCAACGGCAGCATCATGACCGTGCCCGATGTCGAAAAGCGCCTCAAGGCCCTGCAGGCACGGGGCGGCAAGCTGGTGGTGGTCGACCCGCGGCGCAGCGAGACCGCGGCCATGGCCGACCAACACCTGTTCGTGCGCCCAGGCGCTGATGCGGCGCTGCTGTGCGGGCTGCTCAACACCCTGTTCGAGGAAGGCCTGAGCCGTACCACGCACCTGCCGGTGGCCGGGCTGGACGCGGTGCGCGAGGCAATCGCGCCGTTCACAGCCGAAGCCATGGGCCCGCGCTGTGGTATCGAGGCCGAGCAGATCCGCCAGTTGGCCCGCGACTTCGCCGCCGCCGACAAGGCCGTGTGCTATGGGCGCATGGGCATCTCGACCCAGGCTTTCGGCACCCTGTGCCATTGGCTGGTGCAGATGATCAACCTGGTCAGTGGCAATCTGGACCGGGTCGGCGGCGCCTTGTGCACCCAGCCGGCAGTGGACCTGGTGGCCAGTACCAGCGGCGGGCATTTCAACGCCTGGCAGAGCCGGGTGTCGGGCCTGCCCGAGTACGCAGGCGAGCTGCCGGTGGCGGCACTGGCCGAAGAGATGCTGTGCGAGGGCGAAGGGCAGGTGCGCGCACTCGTCACCGTGGCCGGCAACCCGGTGCTCTCCACGCCCAATGGGCGGCAGCTGGAGCAGGCGCTGCAAGGGCTGGAGTTCATGCTCAGCATCGACCTGTACATCAACGAGACCACGCGCCATGCCGACCTGATCCTGCCGTCCACCTCGGCGCTGGAGAACGATCACTACGACACCACCTTCAACCTGCTGGCGGTGCGCAACGTCAGCCGCTTCAACCGGGCGATCCTGCCCAAGCCCGAAGGCGCGCTGCACGACTGGGAGATCTTCGTCGGCCTGGCCAAGGCCTTCGCGGCACTGGCCGACAAGCCGCTCAAACCGACCCTGACACCCGCGCAGATGATCGACCTGGGCTTGCGCGGCGGGCCCCATGGCCAGGGCAGCGCGTTCGACCTGTCGCTGCACACCCTCGAGCGCTATCCCCACGGTATCGACCTGGGGCCGTTGCAGCCCAACCTCGGTGCACGGCTGAAAACTGCCAGCCAGTGTGTCGAGGCCGCGCCCGCGGTGATCCTGGCCGACCTTCAGCGCTTCGCCGCGCAAGCTTTGCCCCACGCCACGCAACTGGTGCTGATCGGGCGTCGGCATGTGCGCAGCAACAACTCCTGGATGCACAACTACCATCGCCTGGTGAAGGGCAAGCCGCGCCACCAGCTGCTGATGCATCCCGACGACCTGGCCGGCCGGCAGTTGCAGGACGGCCAGCGGGTGCGTGTCAGCTCGCGCGTGGGCAGCATCGAGGTGGAGGTGTTCGCCAGCACCGATATGATGCCCGGCGTGGTCAGCCTGCCACACGGCTTCGGCCATGGGCGGCCAGGCATGCGCCTGGGCATCGCTCAGGCGCAAGCAGGGGCCAGTGCCAACGATCTGACCGACGAGCGTCAGCGCGACGCGGTATCGGGCAATGCGGCGCTCAACGGGGTGGTGGTAGAGGTGGTTGCGGCCTGATATCGGCAAGGCCGAGCGTCACGCTCGGCTTTCCGATACAATGCGTCACCGTGCCGACAACCAGGTCGGAAAGTTCAGCCGCGAGGTGCTTCATGGATATTATCGAAACAATCAAAGAGCAGATTGCCAACAACACCATTCTGCTTTACATGAAAGGCTCGCCGAATGCCCCGCAGTGCGGCTTTTCGGCCAAGGCGGCGCAAGCCGTGATGGGTTGTGGCGAGAAGTTCGCTTACGTGGATATCCTGCAGAACCCGGAAATCCGCGCCAACCTGCCCAAGTACGCCAACTGGCCGACCTTCCCGCAACTGTGGGTGGGCGGTGAGCTGGTCGGCGGCAGCGATATCATGGCCGAGATGTTTGCCAACGGCGAGCTGCAGACCCTGATCAAGGACGCCGCTGCCAAGGCCGAGGCGGCCAAGGCCTGAATCCGGTTCTGCACTGAAGAGCCCCGCATCTGCGGGGCTTTTTTGTGCCTGCCTGGGCCCGGTGGCCGGCAAGGCCGGTTACCCCAGGCGAAAAAAAGCCCCGCACAGGCGGGGCTTTGGTTACAGCCGGTTGGGCGTGATTACTCGCCCATCTGCGACTGCAGGTAGTTTTCCAGGCTGACCTTGTCGATCAGGCTCAACTGGGTTTCCAGCCAGTCGATATGCTCTTCCTCGGCCTCGAGGATGTCTTCGAGCAGTTCGCGGCTGCCGAAGTCGCCCACGGTCTCGCAATGCGCAATCGCCGCCTTCAGGTCGATCAGGCCTTTCTGCTCCAGGCGCAGGTCGCACTCGAGCATTTCCTTGGTGTGTTCGCCAATCAGCAGCTTGCCCAGGTCCTGGACGTTGGGAATACCTTCGAGAAACAGAATGCGCTTGATCAGTTTGTCAGCGTGTTTCATCTCGTCGATGGATTCTTTGTATTCGTGCTTGCCGAGCTTTTCCAGACCCCAGTCTTCGTACATGCGCGCATGCAGGAAGTATTGGTTGATTGCGACCAGCTCGTTTCCGAGGATCTTGTTGAGATGCTGGATGACGCTAACGTCGCCTTTCATGATGGGGTCCTGCCCTGCGTAAGTGTGTCGATAAGCACGAGTCTGAGCCCGACAACTTCCAGTGTCAAACCTAAGTTATTGAATAATAAATGAAAATTAATCGGAATAAGAATGTTTGTGTTCCGCGTTTTAAGCCTAACTACTTGAATTGCAGGCATAAAAAAACCGGACACGAGGTCCGGTTCTTCAAATTCGCTGTTTTCAGGCTGCGGTAAATTCTACCGGATAAGGCAGGGCGGCCTGGCTGACCTGCAGTTTGGTCAGGGTTTCACGTACCACTTCCTTGGCCAGGCAGGCACATTTGCCGCACTGGGTGCCCACGTTGGTGGCGGCACGGACTTCCTTGTAGCTGCAGCATCCTTCGTAAATCGCATCGCGGATCTGTCCGTCGGTAACACCAACACAAAGACACACATACATAAGGGAGACCATCGCTGGTAAAGGCTTGATGTCGGGGAGCTTAATGCTAATGAGAATGCTTGTCAAAGTACCTTGTGCAGAGGCCCGTTCCAGAGCGACCGGCGGTCAGTCTGGCAGTGGGCTGGCATTCGCTCGGCGCACGGCGTCGGTCGGTGTATGATGGGCAGTTCTTGTGTCATGCCAGCGGACCTGCGGGTCGGCTGCGCAAACCATTCAATACCATCAGGAGATATCGAATGAGCGTGCTCGTAGGCAAAAACGCCCCGGACTTCACCGTACCTGCAGTACTGGGCAACGGCGAGATCGTCGACAGCTTCAACCTGGCTTCGGCTATCAAGGGCAAGTACGGCCTGGTGTTCTTCTACCCACTGGACTTCACCTTCGTCTGCCCGTCCGAGCTGATCGCCCTGGATCACCGCATGGACGACTTCAAGGCGCGCAACGTTGAAGTGATCGCCGTTTCGATCGACTCGCACTTCACCCACAACGCCTGGCGCAACACCCCGATCAACGCCGGCGGTATCGGCCCGGTCAAATACATCATGGCTGCCGACCTCAAGCACGAAATCGCCCAGGCCTACGACGTCGAGTCCGAAGGCGGCGTGGCCTTCCGTGGCGCGTTCCTGATCGATGACAAGGGTGTTGTCCGTTCGCAGATCGTCAACGACCTGCCGCTGGGCCGCAACATGGAAGAGCTGATCCGTCTGGTCGACGCGCTGCAATTCCACGAAGAGCACGGCGAAGTCTGCCCTGCCAACTGGAAAAAAGGCGACAAGGGCATGACCGCTTCGCCAGAAGGCGTTGCTGCCTACCTGAGCGAGAATGCTGGCAAGCTGTAAGCGCCACGCATGAAAAAACCGGCCCTGGTGGCCGGTTTTTTTATGCCTGTTCGCCAGCAAGGCTGGCTCCTGCGTCGCGTGGCGTCTGCAGGAGCCAGCGTTGGCGGCGAAGCGGTCAGTCGCGAAAGTCCTGCCAGCCGCCCATTTCCTTCCAGCGATTGACGATGCCGCAGAACAGCTCGGCCGTCTTCTCGGTGTCGTAGCGCGCCGAGTGTGCCTCACGCCCGTCAAAGTCGATGTCGGCGCTCTGGCAGGCCCGCGCCAGCACGGTCTGACCATAGGCCAGGCCAGCCAGGGTGGCGGTGTCGAAGCTGGAGAACGGGTGGAAGGGGTTGCGCTTCATGTCGTGGCGCGCCACGGCCGCGTTGAGGAAGCCCAGGTCGAAACTGCTGTTGTGCCCTACCAGGATCGCGCGCTTGCAGCCATTGGCCTTGAGGGCCTTGCGCACGCCGCGGAAGATGTCGGTCAGCGCCGACTCTTCGCTGACCGCCATGCGCAGCGGGTGATCGAGCTTGATGCCGGTGAAGTCCAGGGCCGCCTGTTCGATATTGGCGCCCTCGAAGGGTTCGACGCGGAAGAAATAGGTGTGCTCCGGGAACAGGAAGCCCTTTTCGTCCATGCCGATGGTGACTGCGGCTATTTCCAGCAGTGCATCGGTGGCGCAGTTGAAACCACCGGTTTCAACATCCACCACCACCGGCAGGTAGCCGCGAAAGCGCTCTGCCATCGGATGGCGCGAACCGCCGCCTTGACCTTCCTGGTCGTCTTCGTAATCGTCGCTCACACAGTCTCCTCCAGCAGGCGCCAGCGCAGTTGCTCACCGGCGCGCAGCGGGATGACAGTCTGCTCGCCGAACGGCAGGCTGCCTGGGGCGGTCCAGCTTTCGCGGACCAGGGTAATGTGGTCGGTGTTCGCCGGCAGGCCGTAGAACGCCGGGCCATGCAGGCTGGCGAAACCTTCCAGCTTGTCCAGCGCGTTGCGCTGTTCGAACGCCTCGGCGTACAGCTCGATGGCGGCGAACGCGGTGTAGCAGCCGGCACAGCCGCAGGCGGCTTCCTTGGCATGCTGGGCGTGGGGCGCCGAATCGGTGCCGAGGAAGAACTTGCTGCTGCCGCTGGTGGCTGCGTCGAGCAGAGCCACCTGGTGGGTGTTGCGCTTGAGGATCGGCAGGCAGTAGAAGTGCGGGCGAATACCGCCCACCAGCATGTGGTTGCGGTTGTACAGCAGGTGCTGGGCGGTGATGGTCGCGCCGACGTTGGCCGGGGCCTCGTTGACGAACTGCACGGCTTCGGCAGTGGTGATGTGCTCGAACACCACTTTGAGCGTGGGGAAGCGTTCGACCACACGGCGCAGATGCTCGTCGATGAACAGCTTCTCGCGATCGAACACGTCGATCTCGGGGCGGGTCACTTCGCCGTGCACCAGAAGCGGCATGCCCACCTCGGCCATGGCTTCGAGCACCGGGAAAATCTTGTCGACGCTGGTCACGCCGGAGTCCGAGTTGGTGGTCGCGCCGGCCGGGTACATCTTGGCGGCATGCACGAATCCGCTGGCCTTGGCCGCGCGAATGTCCTCGGGCTGGGTGCGGTCGGTGAGGTACAGCACCATCAGCGGTTCGAAGCGGCTGCCGGCAGGGCGGGCGGCCAGGATGCGCTGGCGATAGGCGTCGGCTTCGGCAGTGTTGCGTACCGGCGGTACCAGGTTGGGCATGATGATGGCGCGGGCAAAGGTGCGCGCCACGTCGCCGACGGTATGGGGCAATACAGCGCCATCGCGAAGATGGATGTGCCAGTCGTCGGGACGCAGGAGGGTCAGGCGGTCGGACATTGGGGATTCCAGGCGGTTCGAACTCCCGGTGAATGCTACCGGAAAAGCCCGATCCGAGCACTCGCTATCAAGTTTTGCGCAGGGCGTCCGATAGCTTGCAGGTATGCCGTAAGAAATTTGTGGAGCCGCCCGTGCGCCAGCGTTACCTAGCCCTGCTCAGTATGTTTGCCAGCCTGCCGGCCGTGGCACTCACCTTCCAGACTCGCGTGGAGAACGTCGAGTGGAAGGTCGAGGGCGATCAGTTCGAATGCCGGCTGATCCAGCCGATCGCCGATTTCGGCAGCGGCGAGTTCGTGCGCCGCGCGGGCGAGCAGGCCACCTTCCAGCTGCGCTCCACCAGCAATGTGCTGGGCGCCGGCTCCGCGACCCTGCTGGCCGCCGCCGCACCGTGGCAGCCCGGGCGTGGCGACATCAACCTGGGCGCGGTGCGCATGGCGCGCAGCGGCGTGCTGTTCAACAGCTCCCAGGGCCAGGCCAGCCGGCTCATCAATGGCCTGCTGGACGGGCGCAGCACCGTGGTGCGCAACTACACCGGCGAAGCCGGGCGCAGCATGGAAGTGCGCGTGCTGCCGGTGAAGTTCAACCGTGCCTACGGTGACTACCAGGCCTGTGCGGCCAAGCTGCTGCCGATGAACTATGACCAGGTGCGCCAGGCACGCGTGGGCTTTCCGGGCGGAGGTATCGATCTGGATGCCGATGCACGTGCCCGCCTGGACGTGATCATCGACTTCCTCAAGGCCGACCCCACGGTCAACCACATCGAGCTCGATGGCCACTCCGACAACAGCGGCAACCGCCTGACCAACCGTGACCTCTCGCGTCGCCGCGCCCTGGCGGTGCAGGACTACCTCAAGGCCCATGGCATCCCCGAAGAGCAGATCACCGTGCGCTTTCATGGCGAGCGCTATCCGCTGGCGGCCAATACCAATGCCGCCAATCGGGCACGCAACCGCCGGGTGAACATCCAGCTCGACCGCGTCACCCCGGTCGAGAAGCCCGCAGAGGTTGCCCCGCACAAGCCTGCCGAACCGGCAGCGACCCCGCCTGCGCCGGCACCCACGCAGACGCCGGCCGCCCAGGCAGGCAAACCCGCCGCCTGATCCGACGGTGCGACCGCCGGTCGCGCCGACGACAATTTCTGTCGCTTTGTCGTCACAAGCTGTCGCCCCACTGTAAATTCTGCGGTAAGGCCGGTAGAATCACCGGCTTTCCGTACAACCCGTGGAGTGATGGCATGGCGGACGTAAAAAAGGTCGTACTGGCGTATTCCGGCGGCCTTGATACTTCGGTGATTCTCAAGTGGCTGCAAGATACCTACAACTGTGAAGTGGTGACGTTCACCGCCGATCTGGGGCAGGGCGAGGAGGTCGAACCGGCCCGCGCCAAGGCTCAGGCCATGGGTGTCAAAGAGATCTACATCGATGACCTGCGAGAAGAATTCGTCCGCGATTTCGTGTTCCCGATGTTCCGCGCCAACACCGTCTACGAAGGCGAGTACCTGCTGGGTACTTCCATCGCACGTCCGCTGATCGCCAAGCGTCTGATCGAGATCGCCAACGAAACCGGCGCCGACGCCATTTCCCATGGCGCCACCGGCAAGGGCAACGACCAGGTGCGTTTCGAGCTGGGTGCCTACGCGCTCAAGCCAGGCGTCAAGGTCATCGCCCCATGGCGCGAGTGGGACCTGCTCTCGCGCGAGAAGCTGATGGACTACGCCGAGAAGCACGGTATCCCGATCGAGCGTCACGGCAAGAAGAAGTCGCCGTACTCGATGGACGCCAACCTGCTGCACATCTCCTACGAGGGCGGCGTGCTGGAGGATACCTGGACCGAGCACGAAGAAGACATGTGGCGCTGGACCAAGTCGCCAGAAAACGCCCCTGACGTTCCGACCTACCTGGAACTGACCTACCGCAACGGCGACGTCGTGGCGCTGGACGGCGTCGAGATGACTCCGGCCACCGTCCTGGCCACCCTGAACCGCATCGGCGGCGAGAACGGCATCGGTCGCCTGGACATCGTCGAGAACCGCTATGTGGGCATGAAGTCCCGTGGCTGCTACGAAACCCCGGGCGGCACCATCATGCTGCGCGCGCACCGTGCGATCGAGTCCATCACCCTGGACCGCGAAGTGGCTCACCTCAAGGATGAGCTGATGGCCAAGTACGCCAGCCTGATCTACACCGGCTACTGGTGGAGCCCTGAGCGTCTGATGCTGCAACAGATGATCGATGCTTCGCAGTTGAACGTGAACGGTGTGGTTCGCCTGAAGCTGTACAAGGGCAACGTGATCGTCACCGGTCGCAAGTCTGACGATTCGCTGTTCGATGCCAACATCGCCACCTTCGAAGAAGACGGCGGCGCCTACAACCAGGCCGACGCGGCGGGCTTCATCAAGCTCAACGCACTGCGCCTGCGCATTGCCGCGAACAAGGGCCGCTCACTGGTGTGAGGGGCGCTTGAACGAAAGGAACCCGGCCTGAGGCCGGGTTTTTTATGCCTTCATTACGGTAGCTCGGCGCCCAGGGCATGGGTGGTCAGTGTGGTCTGCGTGCCGGTTTCAAGGTTGTGGATGACCAGCGTGCCCAGCCTGGGCTGTTGCGTGATGGCCTGAGTGACAAGGTATTCGATCAGCGATGTGCTGTGTGCACCGGAAATGACGATGGTCGAGATAGCGGGTGCCATGGCGTCGCAACCCAGGGGTGGGGCTTGTGTGGTCAATTGTGCAAAGGCAGAACGGGCAGGCGGCAGGTGACTTTCACGTTGTTCTGAAGTTGGCCAGTCTTTGGGTTCATCCTGAACTTCAGGCGTGTCCTCGTTGTACTCCGGGCAATACAGCGTCTTGCTGTTGAAGTTGAGCGTCAGGAAAAACAGGATTGTCAGAAAGGGTGGAAAGCCCACCAGAAACCACGTGTAGATACCCTGGCTGTCTTCGCCAAGAAAGGGCAGTGAGGCCAACGCAGAGGCTTCGATGATACCCGCGAAAATAGCAATGATCGTCAGTGGGCTTTTCGGTTCGACGTTGCTCATGTACGTGCCTGCTGCTCGGCGTGAGCGCTGTTTCGTGGGCGCAAGGGTCAGGGTTCGCATTGTTTTTGGAACCACTATGCGGCCTGGGTACTTCGGTGTTCAGGGGGTTATGGATCGTCCTCAGGAAATACTTCGGTGCAACTTCGACGCGATAAAACGCCGTGACGGGATTGATACCCGGGTTTGGCAAATATCACGGATATTTCCTGCGTGCGGGCGAGCGTTGTCATATGGAACGTGGCGAGAGTGCGGTGTTAGTGTTTGTTCGCACTGCATGCACGCCTCGAACGACGCAATGATTGTTTCTGCTTAACGCCTGCTATCAGGAAGTTTTGTAGGAATAATCTTCTATTTAGGTAGGTCTGGTCTTGTCGTGCAACTGTCAAGGAAGCTGCAATGCACTATGCCGGTTGACTAGGCTATTGTGCGGGCTCAAAAAATCGAACAGCGAAAATTGGATTTTGCCCATGAATAAAGTGCTGATCGTGGATGATCATCCGGTCATTCGCCTGGCTGTACGCATGCTGATGGAGCGGCATGGCTATGAAGTTGTCGCAGAGACCGACAACGGAGTGGACGCGCTGCAGCTGGTCAAGAAACACCTGCCCGATATCGTGATACTGGATATCGGCATGCCCAAGCTCGATGGGCTGGAGGTCATCGCAAGGTTGACCTCCAATGACGTGAACATAAAGGTACTGGTGCTGACCTCACAGGCACCTGGGCATTTTTCGATGCGGTGCATGCAGGCGGGCGCCGCGGGTTATGTCTGCAAGCAGCAGGACCTTACCGAGCTGCTCAGCGCCATCAAGGCGGTCCTCTCCGGTTACAGCTACTTCCCCAACCAGGCCCTGCACTCGGTGCGTTCGAACCTTGGCGGTTCCAGCGAAGCGGATATGGTCGAACGTCTGTCGGGGCGGGAGATGATGGTGCTGCAGCAACTGGCACGCGGCAAGACCAACAAGGAGATTGCCGACGGCATGTTTCTGAGCAACAAGACGGTGAGTACCTACAAGACGCGCCTGTTGCTCAAGCTCAATGCGCGCTCCCTGGTGGACCTTATCGAACTGGCCCAGCGTAACGGCCTGGTGTGAACCAGACCTTGCCAGGGCGACTGCCTGGCCCCTGCATGCGCTAGAGACGGCCCGCCCGCGACCTGAAGTGGGCCGTCAAAGATCGAAGTCGTAATCGGCCAACTGCTTTTGCAGGCGGCGTTCTTCCAGCATGTTGTCGATGGTGCGACGCTTGCTGAGGTTGGTCTTCGCCGTTTCGGGCGGGCTTTCCGTTTCCTGTTCGTCTGCCGTGTCAGGCTCGACGTCGATATCCAGCTCTTCGTTATCGGTGCTCATAAGTCACTCCATGCCAAGAGGGCTATTGGCGCACCTTATAGCGATATTTTCAGAGCCGGTAAAAAAGATTTTTTCAATCGTGCGCAACCGATTCAACTATTTGTTCAATCGTCGGAGGTTTTTTGCGGGTACTCGCAAAGGTCCTCGATACGGCAGCTTCCACAGCGTGGCTTGCGCGCCTGGCATACATAGCGCCCATGCAGTATCAGCCAGTGGTGCGCATCCAGCAGATAGTCCTTGGGCACAAACTTCATCAATGCCTTTTCCACCTCCAGCACCGTCTTGCCGGGGGCGATACGGGTGCGGTTGCTGACCCGGAAGATATGCGTGTCCACCGCCATGGTCGGCTGGCGAAATGCGGTGTTGAGCACCACGTTGGCCGTCTTTCTGCCCACCCCGGGCAACGCTTCGAGGGCTTCGCGGGTTTGCGGCACTTCGCCGCCGTGGCGCTCGATCAGCAGGCGACAGGTTTCGATGACGTTCTTGGCCTTGCTGTTGTACAGGCCGATGGTCTTGATGTAGCTGGACAACCCTTCAACGCCCAGGTCGTAGATGGCCTGGGGCGTGTTGGCCACCGGGTACAGGCGTGCAGTGGCCTTGTTGACCCCCACGTCGGTGGATTGCGCCGAGAGGATGACCGCGATCAGCAGTTCGAAGGGGGTGGTGTAGGCCAGCTCGGTCTTCGGGTCCGGATTGTCTTCGTGCAGCCTGCGAAAGATTTCCAGGCGTTTGGCAGCATTCATGGGCTCAGAGGCTTCCTTGACGGCTAGAGGGGGCCGGCTTGCGCCGCACCCGGTTGAAAATGGCCAGTAGCAGGCCCAGCAGGATCAGTGCGCCCGGGGTCAGTTGGGCCAGGCGCAGCCCGGCAGAGCCCAGCAGTTCGCGGCACAGGCCCAGCAGCAGGTGCACTGTACACAAGCCGATGACCACCAGCAGGCCTTGCGCGACGCCGCGATGGCGCTCGAAGCACTGCTCCAGCAGCACGCATTGCAGTGCGATCAGCGCCGGGTAGATGCCCAGTTGCGCGTGAACCTCCAGGGCCCAGGCGCGCAGGCTCAGCTCCAGGCAGGTCACCAGCATCGCCGCCAGCAGCACGCTGACCAGCGTGGCCTGCAGCCCTTGCAGCAGCGGGCGCAAGGGCGTCATGCACAACCGGTGCAGGCACAGGCTCAACAGGCTGAACAACGCCAGCGCTGCGGCCTGGGCCAGGGTCTGGCTGGCGCCCAGCATCGGGGCCAGGCTGAGGATGAGCAGGCTGCGGCTATTCATGTTCACCGGTACCCAGCAGATAGAGGGAGTGTTCGTCGAAGTAGCGCAGGGCATCGTGCACCGCCCGGATCACTGCGCGGGAGGTCACGCTGGCGCCGGCCAGCTGGTCGAACTGGCCGGCATCGCGCTTGAGGGCCCAGGCCGGATCGGGGGTGTCCGCCAGCGTGCGGCCCTCGAACCCGCGTAGCCAGGTGTTGCCCGGTTCACTCAGCTTGCCGCCAAGCCCTGGCGTTTCCTGGTGCTGCAGCACCCGGGTGGCCAGCAGGCGGCCGTGGCTGTCGATGGCGATCAGCAGGTCCAATGGCCCCGCATAGCCCTGAACCCGGCTGTGCAGCACCACGGCGCTGGGCTGGCCGAGCAGGGTCGCGCGGTAGCCGGCCAGCAGGGTGCTATGGGCCAGGGTCGGTGCTGGCAGTGCGAGGGGGCATTGCAGCGGCTGGTTGTCGTAGCGCTCTGCCGGCAGCACGCTCAGCAGGCTCCTGGCCTTGAGCTGCACTTCAGCCTGGCTGATACGCGCGGCGTTCAACTGCGCCCAGCCAATGGCGCAGCCGATGGCCAGGCACGCCACGGCCGCCACCAGCAGCACTGCACGCGCCCGGGGGGTCATGCCGGCTGCCCTTGGCGCCGCGCGGCCCAGCGTTCGAGCGCCGGCACGCACAGGTTCATCAGCAGCACGGCGAACGCGCTGCCGTCGGGGTAGCTACCCCAGGTACGGATTACATAGACCAGCACGCCCACCCCGGCGCCGAACAGCAGGCGTGCGCTGGCCGCCCTGGGGCCGCTGACCGGTTCGGTGACGATGAAGAACGCGACGAACAGGCTGGAGCCGGCCAGCAGGTGAAACAGCGGCGAGCCATTGGAGTCGGAGCCCGAGCCGTTCCAGCCCAGCAGGCTCATGATGAACAGGCTGCCCAGCATGGCCACCGGGGCATGCCAGCTGAACACCTTGCGCTGCAGCAACAACAGGCCACCGGCCAGGAAGGCCAGGGCGACCCACTCGCTGCCCGCGCCGGCGAACCGGCCGAAGGCCGGGTGCTGGCCGAACAGTTCGTCGATGGTCAGGCTCTGGTTGTGGCGCACCACATCCAGCACCGTCGCCTGGGCCCAGGCGTCGGGTCGGACGGCCAAGCCGAACACCGCTTCGAGGCTGGTGCCCAGGTCCAGCGGTTGCGGCCCGGGCCACTGGGTCATCTGGGCCGGAAAGCTGACCAGGGCCACGGCATAGCCGAGCATGGCCGGGTTGAACGGATTCTTGCCAAGCCCGCCGTACACATGCTTGCCCAGGGCCAGGGCGCTTGCGCTGGCAATCACCGGCACCCACCAGGCGAGGTAGGCGGGCAGGGCGATGGCCAGCAGTGTGGCGCTGACCAGGGCGCTGCCATCGCCCAGTGCAGCACGTACCGGGCGGCGCTGGGCGCGCAGCAACACCGCTTCGGTCGCCAGCGCCGCGGTGGTGGTCAGCAGCAGGTTGAGCAGGGTGCCCCAACCGTGCAGCCAGGTCAGTGCCAGCAAGCCGGGCAGGCACGCCAGCAGCACCAGGCGCAGGCTGGCGCGCAGGCGTTCGCCCGGGTCAGGCGCGGGCAGCATCGCTTACCGCCAGCAGTGATTCCAGGTGAGCCTGGGCCTGTTGCTGCGCTTGCTGCAGCTCAGCCAGTTGCGCTTGCTGCGCCGGGCTTGGCGAGTCGCCAAAGGCTGTGCGCGCCTTGGTCAGCTGGGCGCGACTCATGGCCGCGGCAATCTTGGCCTTTTTCAGCGCCGCATCGGCGGCTGCAGCCTTTTGCGCCTGCACCCGCGCAATCGCGGCCTTGATCGGGTCGTCGGCCGGCACCGCAGCCGCCGCGTTCGGGGCGGGCCGCTGGCTGCGCGCGATGCGTTCGGCCTGCTTGCGCGCCTCTTCGCGTTGCAGGCGCTGGGCACGCTGCTCGAAGCGGTGGCGTGCATGGCTGCGCCGGGCGGCGCGGGCGAGCTGCTGTGGCCGGGTGTGCGCCAGGCCGCCGACGATCGGCACGATAGGGCTGTCGGCAGGCAGTGGCAGCAGGTCGATGCAGTCGACCGGGCAAGGCGCCACGCACAGGTCGCAGCCGGTGCATTCGGCGCTGATGACCGTGTGCATCAGCTTGGCGGCGCCGACGATGGCGTCCACCGGGCAGGCCTGGATGCATTTGGTGCAACCGATACATTCGGCCTCGCGAATGAAGGCGACCTGGGCGGGCGCACTGCCGCGGTCGGTATCCAGGGCAATCACCGGCACCTGCAGCAGTGCTGCCAGTGCGGCAATGGTCTCGCTGCCGCCGGGTGGGCACTTGTTGATCGCCTCGCCCGCCGCCAGCCCCTGGGCGTAAGGCTGGCAGCCGGCATGACCGCACTTGCCGCATTGGGTCTGGGGCAGCAGGGCGTCGATGCGTTGAATCAGGCTCATGAGGTGAACAGTCCGTTGAAACCGAGAAAGGCCAGGGCCATGATCCCTGCGCCGATCAGCTCGATGGGCAGGCCGCGCAAGGCCACGGGGGCCGCGTCGCTGCGTTGGCGCAGGTCGTCGAACAGGCACAGCGCCAGCCAGAAGCCCAGGCCGCCGCCCAGGCTCAGGGCCAGGGTGGCGAACGGGTCGAGCGTGGCATCGCTGGCTTGCAGGGCAAGGCCCAGGACGGCGGCATTGCCCAGCAGCAAGGGTTTGAGGCCGGTGAACGGCCAGTGTGGCAGTTGGCGTTGCAACCGGTTCAGCACCGGCGCTGCCAGCAGAACGCACAGCGGCAGGAACACGAACAGGCGCAGGTACTCCAGTTGCAGCGGGCGCAACCCGTAGCGGTAAAGCAACTGCCCCGGTACGACCGCCAGCACCATCAGCACCAGCGTCGCCAACCCCAGTGCGTGCACCCGGCGACGTGACGCCGGCTCGACGGGCTGCAGCAGCGGGTCGAGCGCGAGGGCCTGGTGCAACACGAGGTTGTTGACCAGCGCAGCGCTGATAAGGGTAAGGAGCAGTTCGGTCATGGGCGCGCCACAGGCAAGAGGCTGTGCGCCATTATCCGGCAATCACGGTGCAATGAGAACGCCCCGGCCGGTCAGGGTCGGGGCGTGGCACTTACTTGATGCGCTGACCCGGCTTGGCGCCGCTGTCAGGGCTGAGCAGGTAGATCTCCTCGCCGCCAGGGCCTGCGGCCATGACCATCCCCTCGCTCACGCCAAAGCGCATTTTGCGTGGCTTGAGGTTGGCGATCATCATGGTCAGACGACCTTCCAGCTTGCTCGGGTCCGGGTAGGCGGACTTGATGCCGGAGAACACGTTGCGCTGCTCGTCACCGATGTCCAGGGTCAGTCGCAGCAGCTTGTCGGCCCCTTCCACGGCTTCGGCCTTGAGAATCAGCGCTACCCGCAGGTCGACGGCGGCAAAGGTGTCGAAGTCGATCTCGGCCGACAGCGGGTCCTTGGTCAGCTCGCCGTTGCCGGTGACCACGCTGGTCTGGCTGGCGGCCAGGTCCTGCTTGGAAGCGTCGACCATGGCTTGCACCTTGACCGGGTCGATGCGGGTCATCAATGCCTTGAACGGGTTCAGCTGGTGGTTCTCGAGACGGCTCTGGTGGTCGTTCCAGGTCAGCGGCGCGACGTTCAGGAACGCCTCGGCATCGCTGGCCAGTTGCGGCAGCACCGGCTTGAGGAAGATCACCAGCTGGCGGAACAGGTTGATGCCCTGGGCGCACACGGCCTGCACTTCGTCCTGCTTGCCTTCCTGCTTGGCCAGCGACCACGGGGCCTTGTCGGCGATCCAGGCGTTGGCGCGGTCGGCCAGGCCCATGATTTCGCGCATCGCACGGGCGAAGTCGCGGCCTTCGTAGGCGTCGGCGATACCCGGTGCCGCAGCCAGGAAGGCCTCGGTCAGCTCCGGTGCGGCGTCGCCGGCCACCATCACGCCGCCGTTACCCTTGTGGATGAACCCTGCGCAGCGGCTGGCGATGTTGACCACCTTGCCGATCAGGTCCGAGTTGACCTTCTGCACGAAGTCTTCCAGGTTCAGGTCCAGGTCATCCACGCCACGGCCCAGCTTGGCCGCGTAGTAGTAGCGCAGGTATTCCGGCGACAGGTGGTCGAGGTAGGTGCGCGCCTTGATGAAGGTGCCACGGGACTTGGACATCTTCTGGCCGTTGACCGTCAGGTAGCCGTGCACGTTGATTGCGGTCGGCTTGCGGTAGCCGGCGCCTTCGAGCATGGCCGGCCAGAACAGCGCGTGGAAGTTGACGATGTCCTTGCCGATGAAGTGGTACAGCTCGGCGCTGGAGTCTTTTTTCCAGTAGGCGTCGAAGTCCAGTTCCGGCGTGCGGTCGCACAGGTTCTTGAAGCTGGCCATGTAGCCGATCGGCGCGTCCAGCCACACATAGAAGTACTTGCCCGGCTCGCCCGGGATCTCGAAGCCGAAGTACGGCGCATCACGGGAGATGTCCCATTCCTGCAGGCCGGAATCCAGCCATTCGGCCAACTTGTTGGCCACGGCGTCCTGCAGTGTGCCGCTGCGGGTCCACTGCTGCAGCATGGCCTGGAAGTCGGGCAGCTTGAAGAAGAAGTGCTGGGAGTCCCTGAGCACCGGGGTGGCGCCGGAGATCGCCGACTTGGGGTTCTTCAGTTCGGTCGGCGCGTAGGTGGCGCCGCATTTTTCGCAGTTGTCGCCATACTGGTCGTCGGCCGCGCATTTGGGGCAGGTGCCCTTGATGAAGCGGTCGGCCAGGAACATCTGCTTGTCGGGGTCGAAATACTGGGTGACCGAGCGCGTGGCGATATGCCCGGCGTCACGCAGTTTCAGGTAGATCTGGCTCGACAGCTCGCGGTTTTCGTCGGCGTGGGTCGAATGGTAGTTGTCGAACTCCACCAGAAAGTCGGCAAAGTCGCCGCAGTGCTCGGCCTGCACGTTCGCGATCAGTTGCTCGGGGGTAATGCCTTCTTTCTCGGCGCGCAGCATGATCGCCGAACCGTGCGCGTCGTCGGCGCACACGTAGGTGCACTGGTTGCCGCGGTACTTCTGGAAGCGCACCCACATGTCTGTCTGAACGTACTCGAGCATGTGGCCAAGGTGGATCGACCCGTTGGCATAGGGCAGGGCGCTGGTGACGAGAATCTGGCGTGGCTCGGACATGGGGGCTCGGCTACTTTCGGCTACAGGGTATGAACGGTGATCGGCCACTATAAAACGATGGGAAATATATTTCACCCCATGGACGTATCTGCCGTTGTTTCACGGGTTAGCATAGCGACCTGTTTCATTCAGTCTTTTATCGGGAGTCTCCATGAGCGCCGTCACTCGCGCAGCGGTTGAAACCGTCCTTCGCCAATATACCGACCCTTACCTGAACCAGGACCCGGTCAGCGCCGGGTGTGTGCGCAGCATCGATATCCAGGGCGACCGGGTCAGCGTGGCCCTGGAGCTGGGCTATGCCGCCGGCCTGTTCAAGAACGGCTGGGCCCAGGTGCTGCAGACCGCCGTCGAGGGGATCGAGGGCGTGGCCTCGGCACAGGTCGAGATCACCTGTGTGATCGCCGCACACAAGGCCCAGGCGCAGATTCCGGGCCTGGCCAACGTCAAGAACATCGTGGCCGTTGCCTCGGGCAAGGGCGGTGTGGGCAAGTCCACCACCGCCGCCAACCTGGCCCTGGCCCTGGCCCGTGAAGGGGCGCGGGTGGGTATCCTGGATGCCGACATCTATGGCCCCAGCCAGGGCGTGATGTTCGGTATCGCCGAAGGGACCCGGCCGCAGATCCGCGACCAGAAGTGGTTCGTGCCGTTGCGTGCGCATGGCGTGGAAGTCATGTCGATGGCGTTTCTTACCGACGACAACACGCCGATGGTATGGCGTGGCCCGATGGTCTCCGGTGCGTTGCTGCAACTGGTGACCCAGACCGCCTGGGACAACCTCGACTACCTGGTGATCGACATGCCGCCGGGCACCGGCGACATCCAGCTGACCCTGGCGCAGAAGGTGCCGGTGGCCGGTTCGGTGATCGTGACCACGCCGCAGGACCTTGCGCTGCTGGACGCGAAAAAGGGTGTGGAGATGTTCCGCAAGGTGAATATCCCGGTGCTGGGCGTGGTCGAGAACATGGCCGTGCATATCTGCTCGAACTGCGGGCATGCCGAGCACCTGTTCGGTGAAGGTGGTGGCGAGAAGCTGGCGGCGCAGTACGGTGTGGAGCTGCTGGCTTCGCTGCCCCTGTCGATGCTGATTCGCGAGCAGGCCGACAGCGGCAAGCCGACTGCGATTGCCGAGCCTGAAAGTCAGATTGCCATGGTGTACCAGGAACTGGCACGGCAGGTGGGGGCGCGCATCGTGCTGCAGGAAGCGGCGGCGCCGGCGATGCCCAATATCACCATCAGCGAAGACTGAGTCGATACCCTCGCCTGTGTAGGAGCCGGCGTTGCCGGCGAAGGGCCCACTGCATCACCAGGCAGGTACTGCGGTGTTGCCTTCGCCGGCAACGCCGGCTCCTACGGGCAGCCCCACCGGCAAGGCAAAAAAAAGCCCCGCCGGTGAGGGCAGGGCTTTTTTCAAGCAGTGAAGCGCAAGTTAGATAACTTGTACTTCTTCAGCTTGCATGCCTTTCTGGCCGCGGGTAGCGACGAAAGAGACCTGCTGGCCTTCTTTCAGGCTTTTGAAGCCGTCAGCTTGAATGGCTTTGAAGTGTACGAACAGGTCGTCACCGGATTGTGGGGTGATGAAGCCGAAGCCTTTTTCATCGTTGAACCACTTAACGGTACCGGTTTGGCGATTGGACATGGTCTGTCTCCTTGGACAAAGTTAATTACGGCTCAGGAAACGCCCTGGCCGAGACTGAGTGCAAAGAGGCAGAAAATTCATGAAGATGGGTTGATCGAGATCTTGCATCAGGTAGAGATTCTCAGTGACACGTGCAGCACAGTGGCGTCACCATAACCCTTTTTCCAGAACGTGCCAATGGTCTTGTTCAGCTTTCGTGCAATTCAAGACTGACGGCGCCGCGATACCCCGCGCAGGCCCCGTATGACGCGGATCTTGCCGCCAACACCGCACGGAACTTTGAACCCGGCGCCGGGCCCGGTAAGATGCCCCACAGAATTTCTTCACCACGCTATTTCAGGACACCCGCCATGAGCATCAAATCGGACAAGTGGATTCGCCGCATGGCGCAGGAACACGGCATGATCGAGCCCTTCGTCGAGCGTCAGGTACGCGGCGAAAGCGACAACCGGCTGATCTCCTTCGGCGTCTCCAGCTACGGCTACGACGTGCGCTGCGCCGACGAGTTCAAGGTGTTCACCAACATCAATTCGGCCACCGTCGATCCGAAAAACTTCGACGCCGGCAGCTTCGTCGACGTCAAGAGCGACGTGTGCATCATCCCGCCCAACTCCTTCGCCCTGGCGCGCACCGTCGAGTACTTCCGCATCCCGCGCAACGTGCTCACCATCTGCCTGGGCAAGAGCACCTATGCCCGTTGCGGCATCATCGTCAACGTCACCCCGCTCGAGCCGGAGTGGGAAGGCCACGTGACCCTGGAGTTCTCCAACACCACCACCCTGCCGGCCAAGATCTACGCCAACGAAGGCGTGGCGCAGATGCTGTTCCTGGAGTCCGACGAAGAGTGCGAAGTGTCCTATAAGGACCGCGGCGGCAAGTACCAGGGCCAGCGCGGTGTGACCCTGCCGCGCACCTGAGCCGACGAAGCGAGGGAATTACTCGCCGGCAAGGCACTCCAAGCAGATGAACCGTCCCGGCACGCCAGGAGGCGTGTCGGACTTCGCTCAGGAGCCGCCTATGAAACTCGACCCTTCAATCAGCGCCAAACTTGCCGTGCTGCAGCCCAATCAGATCGGGCTGGTGGCCTGGTCATTGCTTGCGCAGCCGCCACTGATGCAGGCCGGTGGCGTCCCCGGCCAGCCTGGCCCGGACACCCCGTCGCCGGCGCAGCCAGGCGATAACCCGCCGATGGAACCGGGTGAACCCACACTCCCTGATGAACCGCCACCGGCACCGGTTGCCTGAGCCTAGGGCTCGACCGGCCATACCTGCGCGTCTGCCGTCAGGTACACGCGCTCACCCGGCTGAGGCTGCACTGCCCAGCCGCCGGTGAAGTCCCCGAAGGCCGGCAGCAGGCCGAGCCGTTCGCCGATCACGAAGCAGGGCAGGCGCAGGCGTTGCCGCGCGCGCCCCCGCAGCACATACACCGGGTGTACGTGGCCGGCCAGCACCAGGTGCGTGGGATGGGGCTCGGGCTCGTGCTGCAAGGCGAACGGCCCCAGCAGCAGCGGGCCGTCCAGCACATCGATGCGCAGCCCCTCGGGCGGGTCGCCGGCATGCAGGTCGTGGTTGCCGCGTATCAGCGTGATCTTCAGCCGGGCGTGCCGTTCCCGCCATTGCCGCACGCGTTCCAGCGTGGCCGCGGCGCGACCGGTGCGTGCGTGCAGAAAGTCGCCCAGCACGATCAGCTCTTCGCATGGGTAGCTGGTCAGCAGCCGGTCCAGGCGTTGCAGGGTCGATTGCGTGGTGCCGCGGGGCACGGGCAGGTGCTGGGCGCGAAATGCCGCCGCCTTGCCGATATGCACATCGGCCACCAGCATCACCCTGCGCGCCGGCCAGTACAGCGCCTTGTCCCCCAGCAGCCAGAGCTGCTCGCCCTGTACGTCGATGTTCAGGCAGTGACTCATTCAGCGCTCCCGGCTCGCGGCCTTTTCCAGGTCGGCGACCATGCGGGCGATGCGGTCGGCGAGCTTTTCCGTGCTCAGGGTTTCGCGCATGCCTTCCACCAGCAGCGGAAAGGCCAGCGGGCCCGGGCGCGCAAGCGGCTGCAGATGCAGGCGCAAACCGCCCAGCCGGCTCAGTACCTGCGCCAGGCGGTCGATCTCAAGCTCTGCGTTCAGCACCTCGTCACGGGCCTGGCCCAGCAGCAGGTTGCCCGCGTCGTGCTGGCGGAACACCTCGAAGAACAGGCCGCTGGACGCCTGGATCTGCCGGGTGCTCTTGTGCGAGCCGGGATAACCGCCGAACACCAGCCCGGAGATCTGCGCAATTTCGCGAAAACGGCGCATGGCCATTTCGCCGGCATTCAGGCTGGCCAGCACGTCCTCGAGCAGTTCATCGGGGCTCAGCAGGTCCGGCAGCATGGCCGCCCACGGCACTTCGCCAGGGCACAGCAGTTCCAGGCCATAGTCGTTCACCGCAATCGAGAAACTCGCCGGCTGGCTGCGGCTGTAGCGCCACGCCAGCAGGCTGGCCAGCCCAAGGTGGGTGGTGCGCCCGGCAAATGGATAGAGAAACAGATGGCAGCCCTGACGCGAGGTCCAGGTCTCGGCCAGCAGCATGTCGTGGGTGGGGATCACCGACCAGCGCCGCTGCAGCTCCAGCAATGGCTTGACCGCCTGCATGGCCGGCCCGTGGTAGCGACCGTGCGCGGCGCCGTCGAGCTGCTCGACCACGGCCCTGGCCAGCTCGCTGGAAAGCGGCATGCGCCCGCCGTTCCAGCGTGGTACGGCAGGTTTGCGTGCGGTGCTGCGACGCACATAGGCGGTCATGTTGTCGATGCGCACCAGCTCCAGCGTGCGCCCGGCGAACAGGAAGGCATCGCCCGGGCGCAGGCGGGCAACGAAGGCTTCCTCGACACTGCCTAGGTTGCGCCCGCCGCCTCCCTTGCTCCAGAACTTCAGCTGGATGCTCGCATCGCTGACGATGGTGCCGATGCCCATGCGGTGGCGGCGCGCCAGGCGCGCGTTGGCCACGCGCCATACCCCGTCCGGCGCTTCGATGACCCGGTGATAGTCAGGGTAGGCGCCCAGCGAGGCACCGCCGTTGCGCACGAATTCCAGCGCCCATTGCCACTGTTCGTCGTGCAGGTGCCGATAGGCCCAGGTGCTGCGCACTTCCTCGAGCAGTTGCGCGGGGCGAAACCCGGCACCCAGGGCCATGCTCACCAGGTGCTGCACCAGCACATCCATGCACAGCGCCGGAGAGCGCCTTGCCTCTATCTGGCGTGCTGCCACGGCCTCGCGGGCGGCGGCGGCCTCCACCAGCTCCAGGCTGTGGGTCGGTACCAGGGTCACCCGCGAAGGGCGGCCCGGCGCGTGCCCCGAGCGTCCGGCGCGCTGCATCAGACGCGCCACGCCCTTGGCCGAGCCGATCTGCAACACCCGTTCGACGGGCAGAAAATCCACCCCCAGGTCTAGGCTTGAGGTACATACCACTGCCTTGAGCTGGCCCTGTTTCAGGCTCTGCTCGACCCAGTTGCGGGTTTCGCGGGCCAGCGAGGCGTGATGCAGGGCAATGATGCCGGCCCAGTCGGGGCGCGCCTCCAGCAGCGCCTGATACCACAGCTCGGCCTGGGCGCGGGTGTTGGTGAACACCAGGCAACTGCTGCTGCGCGCCACCTCATCGCGCACCTGCGCGAGCATCTTGAGCCCCATGTGCCCGGCCCAGGGGAAGCGCTCGATGGCTTCGGGCAGCAGGGTATCGACCTCGATGCGCTTGTCCTGGCGGCCTTGCACCAGGCAACCGCCCTCGGGCAGCAGCACGTCGCGGGCATGCTCCAGGTTGCCCAGGGTGGCCGAGATGCCCCATACGATCAGGCCCGGGTGCCAGCGGCGCAGGCGCGCCAGGGCCAGTTGCAGTTGTACACCGCGCTTGTTGCCGAGCAGCTCGTGCCATTCGTCCACCACCACCAGGCGCAGGCTGGCGAACTCGCTCTGCGCCGCATCGCGGGTCAGCAGCAGGGTCAGGCTTTCGGGGGTGGTGATCAGGGCACTGGGCAGGCGCCGGCTCTGGCGGGCACGCTCGGCGCTGGAGGTGTCGCCGCTGCGCACGCCCAGGCTCCAGTGAATCTGCAACGCGTCCAGTGGCGCCTGCAAGGCCCGCGCGGTATCGGCGGCCAGGGCGCGCATGGGGGTGATCCACAGCACTTGCAGCGGTGCCGGGTGCTTGGCGCGTGGCGTGTCCTGGGCATGGAGGTGTTGCAGCGCGGCCAGCCACAGGGCGTAGGTTTTGCCGGCGCCGGTGCTGGCATGCAGCAACCCGGATTCGCCGCGGGCGACGGCGGCCCACACGCGCTTCTGAAAGGCGAAGGGCCTCCAGCCACGGGTGGCAAACCAGGGGCCAGCAAGGTCGGACGGTTTACGCATGCCGGGGCCGCTTGTGGGCAGTGGGTGTGTCTTCACAGACCATCAATGCCCGGCATTAGTTTTAGCGGGTGACAATCGTCGGGTTATTTGAGGTTGCCACTCAGGAACTGGCGCAGCCGCTCGCTCCTGGGGTTGCCCAGCACATCGGCCGGTGCGCCCTGTTCCTCCACCAGCCCCTGATGCAGGAACAGCACCTGGCTCGATACCTGCCGTGCAAAGCTCATTTCGTGGGTCACCATGATCATGGTGCGGCCTTCCTCGGCCAGCCCCTGGATCACCCGCAGCACTTCCCCCACCAGCTCCGGGTCCAGCGCCGAAGTCGGCTCGTCGAACAGCATCACCTCCGGCTCCATTGCCAGCGCCCGCGCGATCGCCACCCGCTGCTGCTGGCCACCGGACAGGAACGCCGGGTACTGGTCTGCCACCCGGGGCGCCAGGCCTACCTTGTCCAGGTAGGCACGTGCCCGTTCCTCGGCCTCGTGCCGGCTTACCCCCAGCACCCGGCGCGGCGCCATGCTGATGTTCTCCAGCACGCTCAGGTGGCTCCACAGGTTGAAATGCTGGAACACCATGGCCAGGCGCGTGCGGATACGCTGCAGCTCGTCGGCATCGGCCACGCGCAGGCCGTGGCGGTCGTGCACCATGCGCACCGGCTGGCCGTCCAGGGTCATGCTGCCCTCGTCGGGCTGTTCGAGAAAATTGATGCAGCGCAGAAAGGTGCTCTTGCCCGAGCCACTGGCGCCGATCAGGCTGATCACGTCGCCGGTGCTGGCCTGCAGTGAAACGCCCTTGAGCACATGGTGCTCGCCGTAGCGCTTGTGCAGGCCTTCGATGGTCAGTTTGTACATGCACGGCCCCTCATGGCGATAACAGGTAGCCGCTGCGGTACGGCTGGTTGCCCGCCACATGCGCAATCACCATGCCAGCGGTGGCCATGCGTCGCAGCGAGCGGGCATACAGCAGCCCGGCCTGCTGGTTGTATACCGGGGTCACGCGGTCGCTGAGCGGGTCGATCACCTCGGCGATCAGTTGCCCGGCCTGCACCGGCTGGCCCGGGGTGACATGAAACACCAGCAGGCCGCCCAGCGGCGTGGCCACCGGTTCGACCGCCGCCAGCGGTGTGGCCGGGTAGGGCAGGGGCGGCAAGGGGGCGGCTTCGCCTTCGATGGCACCGAAACGGGTCAGGTAGTTCAGGATCGCCTCGCAGTCGGTGCTGGCCAGCGGGTGGCTCACATCGCCCTGACCGCGCAGCTCCACCGTCACCGAAAAGCTGCCCTGGGGGATGGGGAACTGCTTGGCAAAGCGTTGCTGCAGCTGCCACCACACCAGGGTGAAACACTCATCGAACGACTGCCCGCCCGAATCGGTGGCCAGCAGGCTGGCCTGGGCCCCGAGATAGCGCGACAGCGCCTCGACCCGGGGCCAGGCTTCCGGGGTGGTGTACAGGTGCGCGACGGCCTCGAAGTCGCAGTGCAGGTCCAGCACCATGTCGGCATCGCAGGCCAGGCGTTGCAGTACCAGGCGCTGGGATTGCAGCGGGGTGGCGGCGGGCTGCGCGTCCAGCGCCCGGCGCATGCACTCGCGAATCAGCTCGACGTTGTGCCGCGGGTCCTGGGTCAGGTGCGCCTCGATCTGGTCACCGATGGTGTCGCTCAGGTCGACGAAGTGGCGGTTGAAGTTCTCGCCGCTCTGCAGCTCGAAACGCCCCAGGGGCACGTCCATCAGCACCTGTTCCAGGCCCACCGGGTTGGCGATGGGCACCAGCACGATCTCGTGGCGCAGGCGGCCCTGGCTCTGCAATTCGCCCAGGCGTTGCTTGAGGTGCCAGGCCACCAGCATGCCGGGCAGCTCGTCGGCATGCAGCGAAGCCTGGATATAGACCTTGCCGGCACCGCGCGGGCCGAAGTGGAAGCTGTGGATCTGGCGGCAAATCCCCGGCACCGGGGCCAGGATGTCGTGGGTCTTGTGGTGCATGAACGGTCCTAGTGTGCGGGGCCGAGGAAGGCCAGCCAGCGTCGTTCGGCCAGGCGGAACAGGCCCACCAGTGCGAAGGTCACGCACAGGTAGATGATGGCGGCCGTACCGAACGACTGAAAGGTCAGAAAGGTGGCCGAGTTGGCGTCGCGGGCGACCTTGAGGATGTCCGGCACGGTGGCGGTGAAGGCCACGGTGGTCGAGTGCAGCATCAGGATCACCTCATTGCTGTAGTACGGCAGCGAGCGGCGCAACGCGGACGGCATGATGATATAAGCATAAAGTTTCCAGCCGCGCAGGCCGTAGGCCCTGGCTGCCTCGACTTCACCGTGGTGCATGCTGCGGATGGCGCCGGCGAAGATCTCGGTGGTGTAGGCGCAGGTGTTCAGGGCAAAGGCCAGGATGGTGCAGTTCATGGCGTCGCGAAAGAAGCTGTCGAGCAGCGGTTGCCCGCGCACCACCTCCAGGCTGTAGATGCCGGTGTAGCAGATCAGCAGCTGGATATACAGCGGCGTGCCGCGAAACAGGTAGGTGTAGAACTGCACTGGCCAGCGCACCCACAGGCGCCGTGACACCCGTGCGATCGACAGCGGGATCGACACCACGAAGCCGATCAGCAGCGAGGCGCTGAGCAGCCACATCGTCATCGCCAGCCCGGTGATGTGGGTGCCGTCGGTATAGAGGAACGCGCGCCAGTATTCCTGCAGCAGCTCGATCATCGCAGTGCCTCCCGGGTGCCGACGTTGTAGCGCCGTTCGAGCCAGCGCAGGGCCACGTTCGAGGCGCTGGTGATGAGCAGGTAGATGAAGGCCGCCACCACCAGAAAGTAGAACAGCTGGTAGCTGCTCTTGCCGGCATCCTGGGCGGCCTTGACCAGGTCGGCCAGGCCGATGATCGACACCAGCGCGGTGGCCTTGAGCATCACCATCCAGTTGTTGCCGATGCCCGGCAGGGCGAAGCGCATCATCTGCGGGAACACCACGAAGCGAAACCGCTGAAAGCGCTTGAGGCCATAGGCGGTGGCCGCTTCGACCTGGCCGCGCGGCACCGCGAGGATCGCGCCGCGAAAGGTCTCGGTGAAATAGGCACCGTAGATGAAGCCCAGGGTGATGACCCCGGCAGCGAAGGGGTTGATCTCGATGTAGTCCCACTCCATGGCGTCGGTCAGGCTGGTGAGCCCGGTCTGCAGGCTGTAGAAGATCAACAGCATCAGCACCAGGTCGGGCACCCCGCGGATCAGCGTGGTGTAGAGCTGCGCGGGGATGCGTAGCAGCGCCAGCGCGGAGAGCTTGGCGCTGGCGCCGAGCAGGCCCAGGCCGACGCTGACCAGCAGCGACATGAAGGACAGTTGCAGGGTCATCCAGGTGCCTTGCAGCAGCAGCGGGCCGAAGCCCCTGAGGCTGAAGGCGCCAAGGCCCAGGTGTTGCAGGAGGTCGTCAAGCATGGAGCGAGCCTGTGCGGGTGGGACCTTGGGTACGCGGTGCGTCAGCTCTTGCACGCACCGCGAACCCGTGTAGGAGCCGGCCTTGCCGGCGAAGAGGCCGGCCCTACTTGCCGCTGTACAGGTTCAGATCACCAAAGTGCTTCTTCTGGATGTCGGCATAGGTGCCATCATCGTGTAACGCTTTGATACCTTTGTTCAGCAGGGCCTTCAGCTCGCTGTTACCTTTCTTAATGCCCACCGCCGTCTTCGACGGCAGCAATTCGCTGTCCACCGGTTGGCTCACTTCGTAGCCCGCGCCCTGTGGCGATTTCAGAAAGCCCAGTTCGGCCTGCAGCATGTCCTGGATCGAGGCGTCCAGGCGTCCCGAAATCAGGTCGGCATACACCTGGTCCTGGTTCTGGTAGGCCTGGGTCTTGACCCCGGCCTTGTCCAGTACGGCCTTGGCATAGGCTTCCTGGATGGTGCCCTGCTCGTAGCCGACGGTCTTGCCCTTGAGCGAGGCCGGGTCGGCGCTCATGCCTGCACCTTTTTTGAACACCAGCGCGGTAGGCCCGGAGAACAGCTCGTCGGAGAAGTCGATGACCTTCTCCCGCGCCGGGGTCACCGTCATGGACGAGATCACGCCGTCGAACTTGTTGGCCTTGAGGCCCGGAACCATGCCGTCGAAGTCGCTCTCGACCCACCTGCACTTGACCTTGAGCTCGGCGCAGATCGCGTTGCCCAGGTCGATGTCGAAGCCCACCAGGCTGCCGTCGGCGGCCTTGGACTCGAAAGGGGCGTAGGAGGGATCGACGCCGAAGCGCAGTTCCTTGTAGTCCTTGGCCAGGGTGTTGCCCGCAGCCAGGCACAGCGCCAGAGCAGACAGCGTCAGCAGAGCTTTTTTCATGGTGTGGTCCTTCAAGCGCAAATGATGGGTGGCTGCGCAGCGTTACCGCTGGCCGCTCGACATCAAGCTCACAGCAATTTCCGCACCATAGTCCCAATTGCTGCGTTTCGCTTACCCCAGCAGCGACTGCAACGTGGCCAGGTCGTCCGCTTCGTCCACCGGTTTGTCCAGGCGCCAGCGCAGCATCCGCGGGAAGCGCACGGCAATCCCGCTCTTGTGGCGCTTGGACAGTGCGATGCCCTCGAAGCCGAGTTCGAACACCAGCGTCGGGGTCACGCTGCGTACCGGCCCGAAGGTTTCCACGGTGGTCTTGCGGATGATTGCATCAACCTTGCGCATCTCTTCGTCGCTGAGCCCCGAGTACGCCTTGGCAAAGGGCACAAGGCTGCGCTGCGGGCTGCCGGCGGGGGCGTCCCACACCGCAAAGGTGTAGTCGCTGTACAGGCTGGCGCGCCGGCCATGTCCGCGCTGGGCATAGATCAGCACCGCGTCCACGCTGAACGGGTCGATTTTCCACTTCCACCACACCCCCATGTCCTTGGTGCGGCCCACCCCGTACAGGGCGTCGCGGGCCTTGAGCATCAGGCCCTCGACCCCCAGGCTGCGCGATGCCTCGCGCTGGGCGGCAAGCTCGGCCCAGGTGTCGCCCTGCAGCACCGGCGACAGGCGCAGCGCCGGGTGCGCAGTGGTCTGAACCAGCGCCTCCAGCTGCGCCCGGCGCTCGGCCTGCGGGCGGCTGCGCCAGTCGGCGCCCTGCCATTCGAGCAGGTCGTAGCCCAACAGCACCACTGGCGCATCGGCCAGGATCTTCTTGCCCAGGGTCTTGCGCCCGATGCGCTGCTGCAGCAGGGCGAAGGGTTGCACGCCGTCGCGCCACACCACGATCTCGCCGTCCACCACGCAGCCATCGGGCAGCACGGCGGCCAGCGCCTGCAGTTCGGGGAAGCGCTCGGTCAGCAGCTCCTCGCCGCGTGACCACACCCACAACTGGCCCTCGCGCTTGACCGCCTGCGCACGGATGCCGTCCCACTTCCATTCCGCCTGCCAGGCCTGGGGCGGGCCGAGCAGGGCGTCGAACTGGTCCACCGGCTGTTGCAGCGCATGGGCCAGAAAGAACGGGTACGGCTGGCCGCCGCGCTGGGCATGTTCGTCTTCGGACTCGGCCGCGATCAGCTTGAGGTAGCCCTGGGCCGTGGGGCGGTGCGACAGGTCGGTGTAGCCCACCAGGCGCTGAGCCACGCGCTTGCTGTCGATGTCGGCCAGTTGCGCCAGGGCGCGGGTGACCAGCAGCTTCGACACGCCGACGCGAAAGCTGCCGGTGACCAGCTTCAGGCACACCAGCAGGCTCTGCCGGTCGAGCTGTGCCCACAGGGGCGGCAGGCGCTGCGCCAGGGTTTCGGGCGGCAGTCCGCGCAGCGGCAGCAGGCAATCCTCGACCCAGTAGGCCAGGCCCGCGTCGCTGCTGTGGGCGGCTTCGGGCAGCAGCAGCGAAAAGGTCTCGGCCAGGTCGCCCACGGCCTGGTAGCTCTCCTCGAACAACCAGTCGGGCAAACCCGACAGGCTGATTGCCAGCTCGCGCAGCAGCCGTGTGGGTACCAGCTGGCGCGGCCGCCCGCCGGCCAGGAAGTACACCGCCCAGGCGGCGTCTGCGGGGCTGGCGCTGGCGAAGTAGCGCACCAGTGCATCGCGCTTGGCGTTGCTCGAGGTGGTGGCGTCGAGCTGGCCGTAGAGTTCGGCGAAGGCCTTCATGCGCTGGCCTCGGTCGGGGCGCCTTCATCCTCGTCACCGTATTCGGTGACGAACGCCTGGGCATCCAGCCCGCGCTCGCACAGGTAGCGCACCAGCACGGCCACCGAGCCGTGGGTCACCATCACCCGCTGCGCCCCGGTCTGTTCGATGGCCCACAGCAGGCCGGGCCAGTCGGCGTGGTCGGAGAGCACGAAGCCGCGGTCCACCCCGCGCCGGCGCCGGGTGCCGCGCAGGCGCATCCAGCCGCTGGCGAAGGCGTCGCTGTAGTCGCCGAAGCGGCGCATCCAGCTGCTGCCGGCCGCCGAGGGCGGGGCCAGGATCAGCGCCTGACGCATGCGTGGGTCGTGCTTGTCCATCTCGCTGGCATGCAGCGTGGCGGGCAGGGCGACACCCGCTTCGCGGTATACCCGGTTCAGCGGCTCGACCGCGCCATGCACCAGGATCGGCCCCAGGCTCGGGTCCAGGCCATGCAGGATGCGCTGCGCCTTGCCGAACGAATAGCAGAACAGCACGCTGGCCTTGCCCAGTGTGATGTTCTCGCGCCACCACGCATTGATCTGGTCGAAGATCTGCTGCTGGGGCTCCCAGCGGTAGATCGGCAGGCCGAAGGTCGACTCGGTGATGAAGGTGTGGCAGCGCACCGGTTCGAACGGTGCGCAGGTGCCATCGGGTTCGACCTTGTAGTCGCCGGACGCCACCCACACCTCGCCGCGATACTCCAGGCGCACCTGGGCCGAGCCCAGCACATGGCCGGCCGGGTGCAAGCTCAGGGTCACCCCGCCGTGGTCCAGGCGCTGGCCGTAGTCGAGGGTCTGCAGGTTGATGTCGGCGCCCAGGCGGCTGCGCAGGATGCCCGCGCCGGGGCTGGCGGTGAGGTAGTGGCGGTTGCCGTTGCGGGCGTGGTCGCCATGGCCGTGGGTGATCACCGCACGTTCAACGGGGCGCCACGGGTCGATGTAGAAATCCCCGGGTGGGCAATACAATCCTTCGGGTCGTGCAATCACCAGTTCCATGCCAAGGCCGCTGCGCTGGGGGTTTAACCTAGGAGCGCGGCCGGGCCGGTGAAGTTCGATCCGAAAGCGTCGCCGGCGTGCTGCCGGCGACGCTGCAGGGGGGCTGCTTCAGTAGCGCGCGTCTACCGGGCGCCCGCCGTTGGGCCAGTCCTTGACCTTGTCGGGGAAGTCCGGGCGTGGCTGGCTGGAGAACCAGGCCGCCACGTCCACCGCGTCCTGGTCGGACAGGCCGCCCTGGCCGAGCGGGAACTTCTCGTGCATGCCGATCGGCATGTTGCGTTTGACGAAGGCGGCCGCGGTGTAGGTGCGCGCCATGCCGGCACCGATGTTGAACGACTGCTCGCCCCACAGCGGCGGGAAGATCCAGGTGCCGTCGGCGCGGGTCAGGCCTTCGCCGTCGTTGCCATGGCACACCGCGCACTGCTGGGCATACACCTGCTTGCCGTTGTCCAGGTCGGGCTTGATCGACGGGTCGACCTTGCCTACGCCGCGCCCTGGCACCTTGTCCTCGGGCTTGGTGTTGTTCTTCATCCACTCGAAGTACGCCACCATCGCCTGCATGTCGGCCCCTTGCGGTGGCAGCGGCGAGCCGCTCATCGAGCGCCGGAAGCAGCCGTTGATGCGCTCCTCCAGGGTGATCACCTTGCCCGCCCGTGGCGCATAGCCGGGGAAGAAGGCCGATACCCCGACGAACGGCGAACCGTCGGCCACGGTGCCGGCGTTCAGGTGGCAACTGGTGCAGTTGAGCGCGTTGCCGACGTTGTCGGGCAGCAGGTCACGGGTCTGCAGGTGCAGGCGCATGCCGCGCACCACCTGATCGGCATTGCTGGCCGCCAGCAGGTCGGCCAGGCGCGGGGTCTCGAAGGTCGAGGCGTCGCGATCCTGGGGCTTGAGCTGCTGGCGCAGCTTGGCCACCTGCGCTGCGCTGATCGCCGAGCCGTCGTTGCCCCAGCTGCTGCGCACGAACGTGAGGATCTCGGCGATCTCGGTGTCGGTCAGGCGCGAGAACCCGGGCATGGTGTACACCCGCGGGTGGGCGACGGTTTCGGCGGTCTGCCAGCCGGTCAGCGTGATGTGCAGCAGCGAGGTCGGGTTGGCCGAGGCCACGCTGGGGTTGTGCGCCAGTGGCGGGAACATGCCCGCCACGCCGGCGCCGTCCGGGCGGTGGCAGTCGCTGCAGAACTGCGTGTAGCCCAGCCCGCCGCGGCTGGTGAACAGGTTGTCCGGCGCTGGGGCAGGGGTTCGTTCCACCATCGGCATCGGCAGGTCGTCCTTGCCCGGTGGCAACGACTTGAGGTAGCGCGCGATGGCGGTGAGGTCGGCGTCGGTGAAGTGCTGGGTACTGTGGGAGATCACCTCGGCCATGTTGCCCGACACCGTGGCAAAGCGGTTCTGCCCGGTCTTGAGCAACTGCACGGTGTCGTCCACCGTCCACAGGTTGCGCAGGCTCAGGGCGCGCCAGTGCTCCACGGTCTCGCCGGCCAGGAAGTGCTGGCCGGCGCTGCCGGCGTCGTCCATGGCCTTTTCCTGGAAGGCCACGCCGCGCGGGGTATGGCAGGCGCCGCAGTGGCCCAGGCCCTGTACCAGGTAGGCGCCGCGGTTGAGCTCGTCGCTGCGGGCCGGGTCGGCCACGAAGGGTTGCTTGTCGAGAAACACCAGGTTCCACAGCGACAGGCCCCAGCGCTGGCTGAACGGAAACTTCATGTCCGCTTCCAGGTTGGGCTGGTTGACCGGCTTCACGTCCTCCATCAGGTAGGCGTACAGGTCGCGCATGTCGCCTTCGGTCATTTTCGCGTAGGAGGGGTAGGGCATGGCCGGGTACAGGTTGGTGCCGGCCGCGTTCACCCCTTCGCGCATGGCACGGTCGAACTGCTCGAAGGTATAGCGGCCGATGCCGGTGACCTTGTCGGGGGTGATGTTGCTGGAGTAGATGGTGCCCATCGGCGTGGTCAGTTCGAGGCCGCCGGCCATCAACTCGCCGCCCTTGGCAGTGTGGCAGGCCACGCAGTCGCCCAGACGGGCAATGTAGGCGCCGCGTTCGACTGCCGTTGCCGGGGGCGGCTCACTGGCAGAGGCGGGGTACGCAAACAGCAGCGTCGAGCCAAGCATGGCCAGACGCGATACAAGAGAAGCCATCGCAATCGTCCTTTGGATGCGGCCGCAGGTGGTCCTGTAGGCACGTATCCGCAATCGTTTTTATAGGGTCATCAGACAAACCCGGTTATAGCCGATGGACGAGGGTGGCACTTTGATATGGATCAGCGCGGGGTGAGAAGGGGGCTCGCCGCCAGGGCGACGGCGAGCCGAAGGGGTTACTTGCCGGGCACCAGGGTCAGGCGCTTGCTGCCGTAGGCGCGTTCGAAGTTCTGCGGCTGCATCGGGAAGGTCACGTAGCTGCCCTTGAACCAGGCATCCAGGCCGTCGGCGAAATGCGCGCTGGCCGGGTTGCCCGACTGCCCGCTGCTGCTCACCCCCTGCAGCGGCTCGGCCAGGCCGAAGTCGACCACCATGCGCATCGATGGCATCAGGCGGGCGTTGAAGTCCTGGCCCCAGGCATAGGCCGAGGCGTTGAGTGTGGTGTGGTCGCCGCCGGTGGCCAGCGGGCCGCGCTTGAGCGTGTCGCCCAGGCCATAGGGTGCGCTGACGGGCCAGTGGTACTGGTGCAGCTTGCCCCATTGCCAGGCCCGGCGGTCGGTGCCCATCTGCGCTTCGCCGGCGCTGATGGCCGCGGCCAGGCTGCGGGCCAGGATCGTCGGCTTGTCCTGCTTGTCCGGGCTGTTGCGGTCGTCCCAGAACGGGCTGTCGTCGCGGCCCAGCAGGTGATCGGCCTGGGCCGAGTACGACAGCCGCGCATTGGCGACGAAGGCTTGCCAGCTCGGGCTGGTTTCAGGCCCCAGTTCATCGAGGAAGATCTGCCGGGCGCTTTGCTGCAGGAACAGCTCGTACACCGCGGCATCCGCCGATTGCGGGCTCAGGCGCCCGTCGAACGCCATCAGCCGGGTGTAGGCCTCGCGGGCGCGGGCCTTCTGCTCGGCGGGCAGGGCGTCGATGGCCTGCTTGAGCGGCTGGGCCATGCCGGGTGCTTCGAACATGGCCTTGAGCTTGGCGGCGAACAGGGTGGTCTGGTCGTACTGCATGGCGATCAGGCTGCGGCTGTCGTGCTTGCCGTTGCCGGCCAGATGCGCCAGGCGTTCGGCACGCTCGGGGTAGTACCAGCTGTTGGACAGTTGCAGGCCATAGCCCTTGGGAATGCTGCGCTGGTTGGCATTGCCCAGCCAGCCTTGCGGCGGGTCCTGGTCGTAGGGGTGGAGCATGGCGTCGGCGTAGCCATCCCAGTCATAGCGCCCGTCGGCACCTGGGGAGGGCAGCAGGCCCTGGCCTTCGCGGCGGTTGGGGTAGCGGCCGGTAACCTGCCAGCCCACGTTGGCGGCGTCGGCGAACACCAGGTTCAGCGCGGCGGCGCCGATTTCGCGGCTGGCGTCGAAGGCACGTTCGACGCTCTGTGCCCGCGACAGGTCGAAGAACGCATCAAGGCTCTTGTCGCCCTTGAGTTCGGGCATCTTCAGGGCCAGGCCGAGGCTGCCCTGGGTGCCGGTCAGCAGGGCGCCGTGGCGGGTTTCGTACAGGGTTTCGCGTTGCGGGCGCTGGCCCTTGACGAAGTAGGTCTCGTTGCGCGCCTGCACCGGCTGCCAGCGGCCGTCGACTTCATAGAGCACGCGGTTGCCTTCGCGCTTGAGTTTTTCCAGGTACAGGTCCTGGTTGTCGCCCATTGCCGCGCTGCTGCTCCAGGCCAGCTTGCCGTTGAAGCCGGACAGCACGAACGGCAGGCCGGCCAGGCTGAAGCCGGCGGCCTGGTATTTGGTGGTACGTACCTGCACCGGGCTCAAGGCCCAGGCGCCCTGGCTGTCGCTGGCCAGCAGGCTGCGGCCGCTGCGGCTGCGCTGCGGGGCGATGGCCCAGTTGCTCGACGCCGGGGTGCCCAGCAGGTTGAGCGCGGCCAGTTGCTCGCTGACCTTGTTCAGTGTGGCCAGGCCCGGCAGCTGGCTGCCCGGGTTCAAGCCCTTGAGCTTGTCGGCTTCGGCCATGGCCAGCGGTTCGTCCGGGTAGCTGGGCAGCAGCCACGGCAGTGTGTCGGCACCGACTTTCTGCGCCAGGGTCAGTGCGGCGATTTCTTCCTGCAGGTTCACCGACTGGCTGAAGCTGTACAGGCTGAAGATCAGCGCCGAATCTTCAGGCTTCCAGTACTCGGGGCGGTAGCCGCTCTGGGCCAGCGGGGCCGGCAGGCGGTCGCGGTAGCGGAACAGGTAGGCGTTGACCCCGCGTGCGTACACCTCGAAGAAGCGCTTGAGGCGCGGCGAGGCGTCGGCGTAGAGGTCGTTGGCGTTCTTTTTCAGGTTGACCGCGCGCATGAAGCGGTCGACCTCCAGCGCATCCGGGCCGGCCATCTCGGCCAGGCGCCCCTGGGCCAGCAGACGCATGCCGACCATCTGCCCGATGCGATCGCCGGCGTGCACATAGCCCAGGGTGAACAGCGCATCGTGGAAGCTGCTGCTCTCGATCAGCGGCATGCCCAGGGCGTTGCGCCGCACCGAGACGTTCTGTGCCAGCCCCTTGAGCGGTTGCACGCCGCTGGTGGGGATGACGCTGTCCTGATGGTTGCCCAGTTGGCAACCGCCCAGGCTGAGCAGCCCGAGCAGGGTCGCGGCGACGCCGAACCGGGGTAGAACGGGGGAAAGGGCTGGCGAGGCCATGGGCAAGGCTCCTGCAGGGGATGGCGCTAAAAGGCGCTACGTTAGTGAGCGCGATCACGCCATGCAAGCGGGGGCGCGGGCTTTATTTTCAAAGTACCGCGCGGCCTTGTCGTGGTTCAGGCTGGCGGCGGGTTGATCTGCTTGACCAGGGCGTAGGCGCGCTGTGTGGCGGGGCGTGCCTGGATGCGCTGGAACCAGCCTTTGAGGGCCGGGAAGTCGTCCAGGTTCTGCTGCTGCCAGGTGTGCGAAACGATCCACGGGTAGATCGCCATGTCGGCGATGCTGTAGTCGTTGCCGGCGACGAATGGTCGGTCGGCCAGGCGCTTGTTCAGTACCCCGTACAGGCGCGCGGTTTCGTCCACGTAGCGCTTGATGGCGTAGGGGATCTTTTCGGGGGCGAAGCGGTTGAAGTGGTGGTTCTGCCCGGCCATCGGGCCCAGGCCGCCCATTTGCCAGAACAGCCATTGCAGGGCTTCCTGGCGGCCGCGCAGGTCCTTGGGAATGAACTGCCCGGTTTTTTCGGCGAGGTAGAGCAGGATGGCCCCGGACTCGAACAGCGACAGCGGCTGGCCGTCGGCGGTGTCGTGGTCGACGATGGCCGGGATGCGGTTGTTGGGGGCGATTTTCAGAAAGTCTTCGGCAAATTGCTCGCCCTTGCCGATGTTGATCGGGTGAAGGGTGTAGGGCAGGCCGGTCTCTTCGAGAAACAGGGTGATCTTGTGGCCGTTGGGGGTGGTCCAGTAATACAGGTCGATCATGGTCACGCTCCGTTTGATGGTCGTCTGCTGGAACTGTGCTTGATGTCGAGGCGCAGCGTGTGTGGGAGCGGGTCAGGCCCGCTCCCACAGGGGAGGCATCAGGCCCCGTGGCACTTCTTGAACTTCTTGCCGTTGCCGCATGGGCAAGGGTCGTTGCGGCCAACGTCCTTCAGGGCATTGCGCGCAGGTTCCTGAGGGGCATGGTTGCAGTGCGGGCCATGCACATGGCCGTGGTCATGATCATGCGCGTGATGGTCATGATCGTGATTGCAGTCGGGGCCATGAACGTGGGGTTGCTGGGTCATCGAGGGTTACTCCGGAATGAGATCGGCGGGAATTATCTCACCCTTGCGCAACAAGTGCAGGTCGTGGGCAAAGAATAATCCGGTGCTCAGCTCACCCTCCAGGCGATAGGGGATGGCCTGATCGGGGCGCTTGAGCAGCTTGGCGATGGGCTTGAGCTGGCGCCACAGGTTGGTACGCACCGGTACCTGGATGGTGCGCCGACTGTGCGCGTCCACCCGAAACCACTGGCCGTGGTCGCCTTCGACCAGCAACAGGTCGGCCAGGTACACCGCGTAATGCAGGTTGCGCACCTGCAGGGTGCTGTCGTTGGGATTGTCGATGCGAAAGTGCAGGATGAACTCCTGCTGCATCAGCCGCGCCTTTACTGTCTCGACCCGCACCAGGTGCACGCCGGGGTCCTGGTAGCTGCCGCCCCACCAGCTGGCGCAGCCCGCCAGATTCATCAGCAGCAGGCCGATGAGCAGCCGACGGGCGCAGGTGGTCATGACTAATGGCTCATGTAGCTGGCGCAGCACTTCTTGAACTTCTGCCCGCTGGCGCATGGGCAGGCGTCGTTGCGCCCGGCCTTGAGGCCCACCGTGGGGTCGATGAAGTACCAGTGCCCGCCGTTGTGCACGAAGGCCGAGCGCTCGCGGTGGCTGTGCTCGCCGTCGTTGTCGTGCCAGCGCGCCGTGAAGGTGACGAACGCGTGATCGGGCTGGCCGCCGAACACCTCGGCGCTCTCGACCTCCAGGCCCAGCCAGGTGCTTTGCGCGCTCCAGGCGGCAATGCCGGCGCGATCCAGCCCGGCCTGCTGCACCGGCAGGGTGGTCTTGATCAGGTAATCCACCAGCCCCAGCACATAGGCGCTGTAGCGCGAGCGCATCAGCGTCTGTGCATCGGGCGCCGGGTGGCCGGCATGATAATGCCCGCAGCAGGCATCGAGCAGGTTACCGCTGCCGCACGGGCAAACCGAGACACTCATTGCATCACCACCAGTACTTTCCAAAATTTTGCGGGTTGGCCCAGAACTTGGCGTTGAGCCAGTCGGGTACCTGTTTGTAGTCACGTAGATCATAGGTGAACAGGTTCAATACCTGCTCGTCACGTTGAAAACGCTCGCTGTCCTGCAGCGCCAGTGCGTAGAAGTCGGTGTCGCGCCAGCCGCTGGCCGCAAGGTCGACCAGCACCGCCACGCGGCTGGCGTTGAGGTTGCGAATGCCGCCGAGCAGTTGCAGGCCCTGCTGGTTGCTCAGGTGTTCCAGGCAGTCCACCAGCACCGCCAGGTCGAAACGCTGCGCGGCAAGCTCGGCCGGCAGCGCGCCGGGGCGGGCCACGGCGATCTGCGCCTGCGGGTGCGCGGCGGCGAAGGCCTCCAGTGCCGGAAACGACGTGCCCACCAGCAACAGGCGTTGCGGGGCATGGTGCTCCAGCAGGGCGGCGAGGGCCTGCTGGGGCGTGCGCGAAGAAAAACGGTCAGTCATCGAAGCTCCTCGGTAATGCGTCAAGACTAGCCGGCCCGGGACGCAAGGCATAGAGGCACGCGCAAAGCGCCATGGCTTATTGCTGGCGCAGATGGAATCACCGGTCTTTACTCCCAGAGCATCGGTTTTGCACCGATTCCCCCTAGGAGACGCGACAAAATGAGCATAGTTCGCACAGCATTGCCTCTGGTTCTGCTAACCAGCGTATTGACTGGTTGTGCAGGTTTGCAAAAAACCGACTGGCCGAAGTGTGCCGCCGTCGGGGGCGTTGGCGGTGCCGCCCTGGGCGCCATCGAAAGCTCCAGCTGGGCCGGCTGGGGCGCGCTGCTCGGCGGCGGTCTGGCGGCCGGTTACTGCTGGGCCCATGGCGACGGCGACGAAGACGGTGATGGCGTACCGGACAGCCGTGACAAGTGCCCGGGCACCCCGCGTGGCGTTCAGGTCGATGCCAACGGCTGCCCGCCGGAGCCGGTCGCGGTGGTCGAGGAAGTCGTGGTGGTCAAGGAAGAGGTCATCGTGATCCGCGATGTGCTGTTCGAGTTCGACTCGGCCAGGCTCACCACGGCCGACAAACTGCGCCTGGACAAGATCGCCACGCGCCTCAAGGCCGAAGCCCCGAGCGCACGCCTGAGCGTCACCGGGCACACCGACAGCCGCGGCAGCGATGCCTACAACCAGAAACTCTCGGAGCGCCGCGCCCATTCGGTGACCGACTACCTGGTCGAGAGCGGCATTGCGCGCAGCAGTTGCGTTTCGGTGCAGGGTGCCGGTGAAACCCAGCCGGTGGCAGACAATAACACCGCCGACGGACGCGCGATGAACCGCCGCGTGGAAATTCGCATCGATCGCTGAAGCCCTTGCGCCCCGCGGCTTGTGAAGTGTCGCGGGCGCGTCTTTACTCCTGTGTGACCGGTACTGGCCGGTGACACAGGAGCATTCCCCATGAATGTAATCACCAAGGCTGCGCTGCCCGTGCTCGTGGTCGCCAGCCTGCTGTCCGGTTGCGCCACCCACAGCGATGGCAGCGCCCCGTTGAACCAAAGAACCTGGCCCCTATGCAGCCTGCTGGGCGGCGCCGTGGGTGGCGGCCTGGGCGCCATCGAAAGCTCTGCCTGGGCCGGTGGCGGCGCGGCGCTGGGTGCCATCGCCGGTGGCCTGATCTGCTTTGCCCAGGACGGTGACGAAGACGGCGATGGCGTGTTCGACCGCCGCGACCGCTGCCCCGATACCCCGCCCAACACCCCGGTGAGCCACAACGGTTGCCCGTTGCCCCAATACCCGCCGAGCGAGAAGGCCCCGGCGCCTGAGCCCGAGGTGATCACCCTCAACGACCAGGGCAGCGTGATGTTCGCCTACGACTCGGCCGAACTCACCCCGGCCGCCCAGCAGCAGTTGCGTACCCTGACCGGCAAGCTCAATGACCCGAGCGTGGCCAGCATCAAGGTGATCGGACACACCGACAGCCGTGGCAGCGATGCCTACAACCAGGCGTTGTCCGAGCGGCGTGCCAGCAGCGTGGCCGAGTACCTGATCAGCCAGGGCCTGGCACCGCAGAAAATCACCAGCCAGGGGCGTGGCGAGCGCGAGCCGATTGCCGACAACGAAACCGACGCGGGCCGCGCGCAGAATCGCCGGGTCGAATTGCACCTCAATTGATCGACAGCGGGGCTGGCATCCGGAGGGTGCCAGCCGGTAATGTGGCGTGCAGTGCCTGTGTCGCGTAAGCGGGCCGCCAAACAAGAAAACGCAACAACAAGGGGCGCGGGTATGAAGGCGTTGTGGGGGCTGGGCAAGGCCCTGACGGTAGTGTTCTGGTGGGTGGTACTGGTGAATCTGCTGATGCCGGCAGACAAGCCGTTCCACCAGCTGATCAACCTCGCGGGGGCCATGCTGCTGGTGCTGCACGTGCTCGAGGTGCTGATGTTCAACGGACGGTTGCGTGAGCGCAGCCATCGCTGGTTCGACCGTTTGCAGATTCTGCTGGTCGGCATCTTTCATATCCAATCGATACCGGCCCCGCGCCAGGAGGCTGGTCATGCGTAAGGTCGTGTTGTTGGCAGCACTGTTCAGCCCGTTGGCCCTGGCCGATGCAATCAGCGTGGCGGCGCACTCGGTGCTGCGCCTGCCGAACAAGGCCAGCGTGGTGCACCTGCAGCGCCTGGAGGTGGCGGATTCGGCCACCCTGGTGCTGCCGGCGAGCCTGGTGGAATTGAAGGTGGATGAGCTGCACCTGGGCAACCAGGCGCGCATTGCCATCGTGCCGGCCGAGCATGCGCTGAGCATGGAAGTGGCCCAGGCGCAGTTGGGCCAGGGCAGTGAGATTGCTGCCCACGGTGCGCCGGGTACCTATGAGCGGGTCGCCAGGCCCGGACGTGACCTGAGCTTGCGCATTCAGGCGCTGGAGGCTTCAGAACTGGCCATCGACGCCCGTGGCGGCGCGGGGGCACCGGGGTATGTGGGGCTCGATGGTGGCAACGGCAAGGCGGGTGGTTGCACCTGGGGCCAGGCCAGCCGTGGCGCCAATGGCGACAACGGTGGCGATGGCCATGACGGGGCGCCCGGAGGCCGGGTGCGCCTGGCACTGCCGGCCAGCTTCCCGGCCGAGCAGATCAAGGTCAGGCTCGACGGCGGTGCGCCGGGGCTGGCAGGTGCGCCGGGCAAGCCGGGCGCAGGCGGGGCCAGCAAGGGTTGCCTGGTGTACCGCACCGATGCAGGGGCGACGGGAAGACCCGGGCAGCCCGGGCAACCGGGGGCGGCCGGGGCTGACGGGGAGCTGATTCTTCAGCGCCTCTGATCTTCAGGGCCGCTTCGCCGGCCAGGTCGGCTCCTGCAGGCAAACGTGGCCTTTGCAGGAGCCCGCCTTGCTGGCGAAGCGGTCACCTCACACCAGCAGCCGGCTCGATGCCACCAGCACCACCGCAATACCCAGCAGCAGATTGATCCCCACCAGGCGCCGAATGCGCCCGAGCACTGCGGCCCCGGCGGGCCAGTCCTGCGCCTTCACCGCCTTGCGCAACTCTGGCAGCAGCAGCGCCTGGATTCTCAGAAACAGCGCAAACATCGCAATCCCTGCGCCAATCATCACCTGCACATAACGTGGCGCAGTCTCGAACCCCGAGAAGCGCATGTGCATCATGCCAACGCCGGTGATCGCCAGCACCGCGACCGCCACCCAGACCCACACGAAAAAACGTTGAAACACTTCTACCCACAGCGTCAGCCGTGAAGGGCCGTCAAGCGCGGCCACCATGGCCGGGCGCAGGATCAGCCAGGCGAAGAACATGCCGCCCACCCAGATCAGGGCGGCCAGCAAATGCAGGCTGTAGGGGATGGCAAAGGCGGTCATCGGGAACTCCATTCGGCGCAAGGGGCAATAGCGGGGTATGATAGCGACCCATTCGAAACACTGAAAATTTATCCAGCCCTCCGGGCGCCCCGACACCATGATCAGCAACGAACTCAAATCCCAGATTCAGGGCGCCTATTCGCGTTTTCTCGAAGCCAAGAGCCTCAAGCCCCGCTACGGCCAGCGTCTGATGATCGCCGAAGTGGCCAAGGTGCTGGGCGACATCGCCGTGGACGACGAAGGCCGCCGCAGCGGCGAGCCCGCCGTGGTCGCGGTCGAGGCCGGCACCGGTACCGGCAAGACGGTGGCCTACAGCCTGGCCTCGATTCCCGCGGCCAAGGCTGCTGGCAAGCGCCTGGTGATCGCCACCGCCACCGTGGCCCTGCAGGAACAGATCGTGTTCAAGGACCTGCCGGACCTGATGCGCAACAGCGGCCTGAACTTCAGCTTCGCCCTGGCCAAGGGGCGTGGTCGCTACCTGTGCCTGTCCAAGCTCGACCTGCTGCTGCAGGAAGGCCACGCCCAGACCGCCACCGCGCAGCTGTTCGAGGAGGAGGGCTTTCGCATCGAGGTGGACGAGGCCAGTCAGAAGCTGTTCACCAGCATGATCGAGAAGCTGGCCGGCAACAAATGGGACGGCGACCGCGACAGCTGGCCACAGGCCCTGGAAGACCAGGACTGGTCGCGCCTGACCACCGACCACAGCCAGTGCACCGGCCGCCACTGCCCCAACTTCGGGCAGTGCACCTTCTACAAGGCCCGCGAGGGCATGGGCAAGGTCGACGTGATCGTCACCAACCACGACATGGTGCTGGCCGACCTGGCCCTGGGCGGCGGCGCCGTGCTGCCCGACCCGCGCGACACCATCTACGTGTTCGACGAAGGCCATCACCTGCCGGACAAGGCCATCGGCCATTTCGCCCATTACACCCGCCTGCGCTCGACCGCCGACTGGCTCGAGCAGACCGCCAAGAACCTGGCCAAGCTGCTGGCGCAGAACCCGCTGCCGGGCGACCTGGGCAAGTACATCGAGCAGGTGCCGGAACTGGCCCGCGAGATCAAGGCCCAGCAGCAGTTCATGTTCAGCGCCTGCGAGCAGGTGGCGGAGTTTCGCCCGGGCGAAGACATGGAAGGCCGCGAACGCCCGCGCTATCGCTTCGTCGGCGGCGTGGTGCCCGAGCACATGCGCGAGATGGGCATCGAACTGAAAAAGGGCTTTTCGCGCCTGACCGACCTGTTCACCCGACTCACCGACCTGCTCAAGGAAGGCATGGACGCCGAAGTCAGCATCGGCATCCCCAGCCACCAGGCCGAGGAGTGGTACCCGTTGTTCGGCAGCCTGCAGACCCGTGCCCAGGGCAACTGGGAGCTGTGGACCGCCTTTACCGCCGAAGACCCGGAAGACAGCCCGCCGATGGCGCGCTGGCTGACCCTGGCCGAAAGCGGTGCGCTGTTCGATATCGAGGTCAACGCCAGCCCGATCCTGGCGGCCGAGATGCTGCGCCGCAACCTGTGGAACGTCGCCCATGGCGCCCTGGTGACCTCGGCCACCCTGACCGCGCTGGGCAAGTTCGATCGCTTTCGCATGCGCGCCGGGCTGCCCAAGCTGGCCGTCACGGCGGTGGTGCCCAGCCCGTTCCACCACGTGGATGCGGGCGTGCTGCGCGTGCCGGACCTGCGCGCCGACCCGCGCGATGCTCCGGCGCATACCGCCGCGATCATCCGCGACCTGCCCGAGCTGGTGGAAGGCTCGCGTGGCTCGCTGGTGCTGTTCTCGTCGCGCAAGCAGATGCAGGACGTGTTCGACGGCCTGGATCGCGACTGGCGCAAGCAGGTGTTCATCCAGGGCAACCTGTCCAAGCAGGAAACCCTCAACAAGCACAAGGCGCGCGTCGACGGCGGGGACTCCAGCGTGCTGTTCGGTCTGGCCAGCTTTGCCGAAGGGGTCGACCTGCCGGGTGCGTATTGCGAGCACGTGGTCATTGCCAAGATTCCCTTCGCGGTGCCGGACGACCCGGTCGAGGCGGCCCTGGCCGAGTGGATCGAGGCCCGTGGCGGCAACCCGTTCATGGAGATCGCCGTGCCGGATGCCTCGCTGCGCCTGATCCAGGCCTGCGGGCGCCTGCTGCGTACCGAACAGGACCGCGGCACCATCACCCTGCTTGACCGGCGCGTGGTCACCCAGCGCTACGGCAAGGCTATCCTCAATGCGCTGCCGCCGTTTCGCCGGGAAATTTCCTGAGCGGCACAGCGCTTTGCAGTGCCCCGTTGTCTATTGCACAGATCAAGGCCCGCAAGGGCCATCAAGGAGAACTCCAGCCCTATGTTGCGCCGTACCCTGCCTGCCGTGATTGCACTGTTGTTCAGCTCGCCGCTGCTGGCCGGGCAACAGACGCTGTTCAACTTCGTTCGCCCGGCCGCGGTGGTCAATGTGGTGACCGAAGATGCCAGCCTGCCGCAGTACAACGCGGAGCAGACAGCCGAGGGCGAGGTACTGCGGCGCGTGGTGTTCAACCCCGTGGAGCGCCCGAGCCTGCGCCTTAGCCCGCAGACCGGGGTGTGGGACTGGACGGGCGCTACCGCGCTGACCTTGCGCATGCAGAGCGCCATGGACTGGGCGCTGAGCGTCGACGTGACGGTGCTCAGCAGCGACGGCAGTACCCTCACCAGCCGCATCGACCTGCCGGCCGGCCCGGCACAGACCGTGATGGTACCGCTGACCGCCAGCTCGCCGCTGACCCAGGGCATGCGTGTCGGCCCGCCGATGCCCTTCCGTCATCAGGGCCAGCGGGTGCTGCTGACCAGCAGCGAGGGCAAGGCCGACCTCAAGCAGGTGGTATCGGTCACGCTGTCGATGCCCAGGCCCAAGGTGGCGCAGAGCCTGCTGATCGAGCGCTTTGGCGTGCAGGACGACGACGTGCTGCAAAAGGCCGCCTATGCCGGCCTCATCGACGGTTATGGGCAGTCCACCCGTGGTCGCTGGCCCGAAAAGATCAGCAGTGACGACCAGCTCAAGGCGGCTGCCCAGCGCGAGCAGCAGCAGCTCAAGGGCTGGCTGGACGAGCGCAGCAAGCTCAAGCTGGACACGTTCGGCGGCCTGCTTGGCGCTGAGGCATTCGAGGCCAAGGGGTTCTTTCGCACCGAAAAGCGTGAGGGTCGCTGGTTTCTGGTCACGCCGCTGGGGCATCCGTTCTACTCGCTGGGGGTCAATGCCGTGGCGGCCGATGGCGGGCGCACCTACGTGGAAGGGCGCGAGTCGATGTTCACCGCCTTGCCCGAGGCGCAGACCCCGCTGGCGCAGTACTACGGCCAGGGCGACAACCTGGACGGCAACGGTTCTTCCCAGGGGCGCGGTTTCGGCAAGGGGCGCTGGTTCGACTTCTACGCCGCCAACCTGGGCCGTGGCCACGCCACGCCGACGTTCGACCAGGCGCGCTGGCAGGGCCAGAGCCTGGATCGCCTGCAGGCCTGGGGTTTCAACACCCTGGGCAACTGGAGCGACAACGGCCTGCAGAGCGAACGCCTGGCCTACACCCTGCCGTTGTCCATCGGCGGCGACTACACCAGCATCAGCACGGGGGTGGACTGGTGGGGTGCGATGCCCGACCCGTTCGACCCGCGCTTTGCCATGGCCACCGAACGTGCTGTGGCGATTGCCGCGCGCGACCATCGCGACGATCCGTGGCTGATTGGCTATTTCGCCGACAACGAGCTGGCCTGGGCGGTGCCGGGTAATGAACCGAAGCAGCGTTATGCGCTGGCCTATGGCACCTTGCGCCTGACCACCGACTCGCCGGCCAAGCGTGCCTTTCTCAAGCAGCTGCGCGACAAGTACCGCAACCAGGAAGGCCTGTCCAAGGCGTGGGGCATCGAACTGACGGCGTGGGAACTGATGGAGGACCCGGGTTTCGAGCCGCCGCTGCCCGACCCCGCGCACCCGGAAATCGAGGCCGACTTCAAGTATTTCCAGCGGGTGTTTGCCGAGACCTACTTCAAGACCATCTCCGACTCGCTGAAATGGCATGCGCCCAATCACCTGCTGCTGGGTGGGCGGTTTGCGGTCAGTACGCCTGAAGCGGTGGCGGCGTGTGCCAAGTACTGTGATGTGGTGAGCTTCAATGTGTATGCACCCACGCCGCAGGATGGCTACGACTTTGCCCAGCTCAATGCGCTGGACAAGCCGGTGCTGGTGTCGGAGTTCCAGTTTGGCTCGCGTGATCGTGGGCCGTTCGGGCCGGGGCCGATGGAAGTGGCGCGTGAGGAGGACCGTGGGCCGGCCTATGCGAACTTCGTCAAGGCGGCCTTGAAGGAGCCTTCGATTGTGGGGGTGCACTGGTTCCAGTACCTGGATCAGCCGGCCAGCGGGCGTTTGCTCGATGGCGAGAATGGGCATTTCGGCTTGGTGGGGATTACCGACGTGCCGTTTCAGGGGTTTGTGGAGAGTGTGCGCAAGAGCAATCTTGGGGTGGTGGAGCAACTGAACAAGCTGCTGGTGATGCCGGCACGGTAGGCACCTGAGAGCGCAAGGGGACCGCCTGGCTTTGCGGTGTTCCCAAAAACCTCCAGTGCTGGAACAATGCCAGCCATTTTGTGGCGCAGTACGGCGGGGTAATTACGGGTGCAGATTCAAGGTCATTACGAACTCCAGTTCGAGGCGGTACGCGAAGCCTTCGCAGCACTTTTCGATGATCCCCAGGAACGCGGCGCCGCACTGTGCATCCAGGTCGGTGGCGAAACGGTCCTCGACCTGTGGGCCGGCACCGCCGACAAGGACGGCCAGCAAGCCTGGCACAGCGATACCATCGCCAACCTGTTCTCCTGCACAAAAACCTTCACCGCCGTCACCGCCCTGCAACTGGTGGCCGAAGGCAAGCTGGCGCTGGATGCACCGGTCGCTCGCTACTGGCCAGAATTTGCCCAGGCCGGCAAGAGCTCGGTAACCCTGCGCCAACTGCTGTGCCACCAGGCCGGCCTGCCGGCGATCCGCCAGTTGCTGCCCGCCGAAGCCCTGTACGACTGGCAGACCATGGTCGACACCCTGGCCGCCGAATCCCCCTGGTGGACCCCCGGCACCGCCCACGGCTACGCCGCGATCACCTACGGCTGGCTGCTGGGCGAGCTGATTCGCCGCGCCGACGGCCGCGGCCCGGGCGAGTCGATCGTGGCGCGCACCGCCAGGCCCCTGGGGCTGGATTTCCATGTGGGACTGGACGATGAAGAGTTCTACCGTGTCGCGCACATCGCCCGGGGCAAAGGCAACCCGGGTGACGAGGCAGCCAAGCGGCTGCTGCAGGTGACGATGCGTGAGCCCGAGGCGTTGTCCACCCGCGCCTTCACCAACCCGCCAGCCATCCTGACCAGTACCAACAAGCCTGAGTGGCGACGCATGCAGCAACCGGCGGCCAACGGCCACGGCAACGCACGCAGCCTGGCCGGGTTCTATGCCGGGCTGCTGGACGGCAGCCTGCTGGAATCGGAACTGCTCGACGAACTGACCCGCGAACACAGCCTGGGCCAGGACATGACCCTGCTGACCCAGACCCGCTTCGGCCTGGGCTGCATGCTTGATCAGCCACAGGTGCCCAACGCCACGTTCGGGCTGGGCGCCAAGGCTTTCGGGCACCCGGGGGCCGGCGGCTCGGTCGGTTTTGCCGATCCGGAACACGACGTGGCCTTTGGCTTTGTCACCAATACCCTGGGCCCGTATGTCCTGATGGACCCGCGGGCACAGAAACTGGTTCGGGTGCTGGCCGGCTGCCTTTGATCGGGTAAGTCCCTGCAACCGGAACCCATTGTCTATTCTGGATTCCAACAGCCTGCGCTGTCGGGTCAAATTTCTTTCATTTTCATGGTGTATCGCTGATGTCTTCACATAAAACCTTAGCTCTCGCCCTGTGCCTGGCCGTGACCGGTTGCGCACAGCACCCTCAGAACGGCTCGGCCGATGGCGGCCATGGCTGGTGGCCCTTCGGCTCCGACAAGGTGGCCGAAAAGGACGTGAAGGATGTGGTCACCGAGAAGGTCGCCCAGGCTGATGCCAAGTCTGAAAGCAGCAGCCGCTGGTGGTGGCCGTTCGGAAACAGCGACAAGGCCCAGAGCCAGGCCCAGGCGGTACCCAAGATCGACGTCAAGGCCACCCAGGCCTGGCTCGACGACTACGAGCCCAAGCTGCGCGAAGCGATCAAGGACAGCAAGTTCGAGCTCGAGCGCCGCGAAGACGTGCTGGTGGTGACCGTGCCGGTCGACTCTTCGTACAACCCTGACCGCCCCGCCATGCTGTTGCCGGCCACCCTCGGCCCGATCACGCGCGTGGCCAAGGTGATCGAGACCGACTCCAAGACCGCCGTGCTGGTACTCGGCCATGCCGACAGCAGCGGCGCAGCTGCTGCCAACCAGAAGCTGAGCCAGGAGCGCGCCCAGTCGGTATCGGCGATTTTCCGCCTCAGCGGCCTGCAGCGTGATCGCCTGATGCTGCGTGGCATGGGGTCGGTGGCGCCGCGCGCCGCCAACGACAGTGTGCAGGGCCGCGCCTTGAACCGCCGCGTCGAGCTGCTGTTGACGCCACAGAACACCATGCTGGCGCTGGTGGCCAAGTACCAGCAGCCGACCCCTAGCCCGGCCGAACTGGTTGCCGTGCAGGACGTCAAGGCACCGGTCAAGGCCGCTGCCAAGCCCGCCACCAAACCAGCGGCGAAAGCCACTGCGAAAAAAGCCCCGGCCGCCAAGCCGGTGGCCAAGAAGAAGCCGGCTGCAGCCGCTGCCAAGCCGGCCGCCAAGAAAGCTGCCCCGGCCGCGAAGAAAGTCGTTGCCAGCAGCACCAGCCCTGCGAAGACCAACTGATCGTCAAGGAAACGCAGCATGACCCAGACCCTGGCCGATATGCGCCGCGACTACACTCGCGACGGCCTGACCGAAACCCAGGCGCCGGCAGAGCCGTTCGCGTTGTTTCACCAATGGTTCGAGGATGCCGTCAAGACCGAGCAGCCGCCCGTCGAAGCCAACGCCATGACGTTGGCAACGGTGGACGGCGAGGGGCGTCCGCATTGCCGTATCCTGCTGCTCAAGGGGCTGGATGAGCAGGGCTTCACCTTCTTCACCAACTACGAAAGTGCCAAGGGCCATCACCTGCGCGCCAACCCGTTCGCCGCCATGACCTTCTTCTGGCCCACCCTGGAACGCCAGGTGCGCATCGAAGGCAAGGTGGTGAAGGTCACGGCGCAGGAATCCGATGCGTATTACCAGGTACGCCCGCTGGGTAGCCGCCTGGGCGCCTGGGCATCGCCGCAGAGCCGGGTGATCGCCAACCGTGAAGAGTTGCAGGATCTGGTCAAGGCCACCGAGCAGCGCTTCAGCGATACCCAGCCGCACTGCCCCGAGCACTGGGGTGGCTACCGCCTGCTGCCGGAACGCATCGAGTTCTGGCAGGGCCGCCCGAGCCGCCTGCATGATCGTCTCAACTACCGGCTCAAACAGGGCCTGTGGCTGCGCGAGCGCCTGGCCCCTTAACCGGCGCGGTATTCGGCGGCCGCGCGTTCCAGCCAGGCCGCCAATTCCTTGCGTTTGACCTTTTGCGCCCTGGCGCTGTCCAGACGTTGTAGCATGAAGACGCGTTTGTGCTCGTCGTCCCCGGCCAGCGACAGGGCCAGGTCGCGGTCCATCCAGCGCTTGATGCGTACATACAGCCACCCGTGAAAATACAGACCCGCCAGGGTGGTTACGGCGATGATGAAGTAATCCATGTCTATCCTTGCCTGTTGAGTGTTGGGGTCATGGCGGGGATCAAGTGCCTGTACCGACGCTGAATGGAAGCAATTTTATACACCGTGTGTCGTGACAGTGGTCAACGCGCGGAGTCTAATGACTACCTGTCTTCTGGAGATGATCCTATGCGTAAATCAGTTTTGTTGGTGGCGTCGTTCACCACGATGTCGCTGCTGCTTGGCGGCTGTACCTCCAACCTGACCGGCGATTCCTATTCCCGCGATGAAGCCCGTCGCGTGCAGCAAGTGCGCATGGGTACCATCGAATCGCTGCGTCCGGTCAAGATCGAAGGCACCAAGACCCCGATCGGCGGCGGCGCCGGTGCCATCGTGGGTGGCGTGGCCGGCAGCGCGGTAGGCGGCGGTCGTGGCAGTATCGTCGCGGCAGTCATCGGTGCGGTAGCCGGCGGCCTGGCAGGTTCTGCAGCCGAGGAAGGCCTGACCCGCACCCAGGGTGTGGAAATCACCGTGCGTGAAGACGATGGCAGCATGCGCGCCTATGTCCAGCAGGTTCAGCAGAACGAAATCTTCCGGGTGGGCGAGCGCGTTCGCATCATGACCGTGGATGGCACCAGCCGGGTTTCTCACTGAACCTTGTCCTGCAGCCCTCTGGCTATGAGGGCGTGCAAACAAAACCCCGACTCGGCACCGCCGGTCGGGGTTTTTCATTGCCGGTTCGGCATCAACTGCCGACGGCCTTGCGGCTGGCCATGGCGGTTACCGCGTAGCCGATCACCGCTGCCAGGATGGAACCGGTGAGAATGCCCATGCGGTCCATGCCGGCGTACTCGCTGCTGCCCGGCACGAAGGCCAGCGAGCCGACGAACAGGCTCATGGTGAAGCCGATGCCGCACAGGATCGCCACCCCCAGCACCTGGCCCCAGTTGGCGCCACTGGGCAGGGCGGCCAGGCCCAGCTTGATCGCCAGCCAGGTCAGGCCGAACACCCCGACGGTCTTGCCCAGCAGCAGGCCGACCGCGATGCCCATCGGCACATGGTGGGTAAAGCTCTCGGCGGTGACGCCGGCCAGCGACACGCCGGCATTGGCGAAGGCGAACAGAGGCAGGATACCGAACGCCACCCAGGGGTGAAGGGCGTGCTCCAGCGCCAGCAGGGGCGACGGCTCGGCGTTGCGAGTGCGCAGCGGGATGGTCAGCGCCAGGGTGACACCGGCCAGCGTGGCATGCACGCCGCTCTTGAGTACGCACACCCACAGGATCAACCCGATCACCATGTACGGCCCCAGCTTCACCACACCCATCCGGTTCATCGCCACCAGTGCTACCAGGCAGGCGGCGGCCAGCATCAGCGACAGGCTGGACAGGGCGCCGGAGTAGAACAGGGCGATGACGATGATCGCGCCCAGGTCGTCGATGATCGCCAGGGTCATCAGGAACAGCTTGAGCGACACCGGTACACGCTTGCCGAGCAGGGCCAGCACGCCGAGGGCGAAGGCGATATCGGTGGCGGTGGGGATCGCCCAGCCGGCCACGGCGGCGGGGTTGTCCTTGTTGAGGAAGTAGTAGATCAGTGCCGGCACCACCATGCCGCCGATGGCGGCTGCGCCGGGCAGCACGATCTGCGAGGGCCTGGACAGGTGGCCGTCGATGATCTCGCGCTTGACCTCCAGGCCGATGAGCAGAAAGAACAGTGCCATCAGGCCGTCGTTGATCCACAGCAGCAGGGGCTTGGCGATTTGCAGCGCGCCCACCTGGGCCACCACGGGCACGTCGAGCAGGCCGTTGTAGAGGTAGGAGAGGGGGGAGTTGTTGATGATCAGCGCAAGGGCAGCCGCGGCAATCAGCAGCAGGCCGCTGGCTGATTCGAGCTGGAAGAAACGCGTGAATGTGCTGCGTAGAGGCAAGGGTGCTCCTCCATCCTGAAATTCGAAGAGGAACACCCTACCCTGTGGGGATATGCTTTAGAACAAAAACTATATTCTTTTTTGTTATATGCTGTTGCGGCTTTTCCGCCAGCAAGGCCAACCCCTGCAGGGGCCGATCTTGCCGGCGAAACGGCCCGCAAGCCCTACCTCACGCTTCCAGGTCCAGCCCCAGCATGCTGCGCGCTACTGCCTCGGCCACACGAATTCCGTCCACGCCCGCCGACAGAATCCCGCCTGCATACCCAGCCCCCTCACCAGCGGGGAACAACCCCTTCAGGTTCAGGCTCTGCAGGCTGGCATCACGGGTGATGCGCAGCGGCGAGGAGGTACGCGTCTCGATGCCGGTCAACACCGCATCGGGCAGGTTGTAACCCTTGATCTGCCGGTCGAACGCCGGCAGTGCCTCACGGATCGCCTCGATGGCAAAGGCCGGCAGGCTCAGCGCCAGGTCGCCCAGGCTCACGCCCGGCTTGTACGAGGGTTCCACGCTGCCCAGGGCGGTGGATGGCTTGCCGGCGACAAAGTCGCCCACCAGTTGCGCCGGTGCCTGGTAGTTGCTGCCACCCAGCTCATAGGCCAGGCTCTCCAGACGTTCCTGCAGTTCGATGCCGGCCAGCGGGCCGCCCGGGTAGTCCTGCTCGGGGGTGATGCCGACCACGATGCCAGAGTTGGCATTGCGCTCGTTGCGCGAGTACTGGCTCATGCCGTTGGTCACCACGCGGCCCGGTTCGCTGGTGGCAGCTACCACCGTGCCGCCCGGGCACATGCAGAAGCTGTATACCGAACGTCCGTTCTTGGCGTGGTACACCAGCTTGTAGTCGGCCGCGCCGAGTTTCGGGTGGCCGGCATACTTGCCCAGGCGGGCCTTGTCGATCAGGGTCTGCGGGTGCTCGATGCGAAAGCCGATGGAGAACGGCTTGGCTTCCATGAACACGCCCCGCGCATGCAGCATGCGGAAGGTGTCGCGGGCGCTGTGCCCCAGGGCCAGGATCACGTGCCGCGAATGCAGCTGTTCGCCACTTTCGAGTACCACGCCGGTCAGTTGCTCGCCCTCGCTGATCAGGTCGGTGACCTTCTGCTCGAAACGCACCTCGCCGCCCATGGCTTCGATCTGCTGGCGCATGTTCTCGACCATGCCGGTCAGGCGGAAGGTACCGATGTGCGGCTTGTTGACGTACAGGATCTCGTCCGGCGCACCGGCCTTGACGAACTCGTGCAGCACCTTGCGGCCGTGATGCTTCGGGTCCTTGATCTGGCTGTACAGCTTGCCGTCGGAGAAGGTGCCGGCACCGCCTTCGCCAAACTGCACGTTGGACTCGGGGTTGAGCACGCTCTTGCGCCACAGGCCCCAGGTGTCCTTGGTGCGTTGGCGCACCTCCTTGCCGCGTTCGAGGATGATCGGCTTGAAGCCCATCTGTGCCAGCAGCAGGCCGGCGAAGATCCCGCACGGGCCGAAGCCGACCACGATCGGGCGTTCGGCAAGCTCGGCCGGCGCCTGGCCGACCGGCTTGTAGCTGACGTCCGGGGCCGGGGTGATGTTGTGATCGTCGGCGAACTTCTGCAGCAGCTCAGCTTCGTTGCTGGCTGTCAGGTCGATGGTGTAGATGAACAGCAGTTCGGTGTTCTTCTTGCGCGCATCGTAGCTGCGCTTGAACAGCGTGAAGTCCAGCAGCTGGTCGTCGCTGATCCCCAGGCGCTGCACGATGGCTTCGCGCAGGGCTTCGTCCGGGTGATCCAGCGGCAACTTCAGTTCAGTGATTCGTAGCATGACAGGGTCCAGTATCCCGGCCATCAAAGGGCCGGCGGCTTTGCACAAACCGCCAAGTATAAGCTGTTCGCAGGCGCTTAAGGCAGCTTAAACGCGTGCGGCCGGTCAGTCGTTGCGCGAGCCGCCGTAGTAGCCGCAGCCACGCAGGGTCTGGCCATCGATGCGCAGTTCGGCGCTCAGGTGGCTGACCGCGCCGGTGGCGATGTCCACGCAGCGCTGCGGGGCGACCCACAGGTCGATGCGCTGGCCATTGGCTTCGGTGCTCAGTGACAGGCGCCCGTCGGGCATCTGTTCTTCCAGGTACGGCACCGCCAACGAGGGCTGGCCTGGGCGGTCGAGCACCATGCCCTGGCCGCTGGCCTTGATGTTCCAGTCTGGCTCATGGCCGCTGGCGCGCAGGATCAGGCGCTTGAAGTTCGGGTCGCTGCAGGCGCTGGAGGAGTGCTCGACGCGGTACAGCTGTTGCACGTCGAGCTGGCCATCGTTGCCGGCCTGCTGGCTGCCGGCCAGCTTGCCGCGCACGTCGGCGAACAGGGTGCCGGGGGTTGCCGCCAGTGCCGAAGCTTCCTGCAGCAGGCCGGTGTTGCCGGTGTCGCGGACCACGAAGCGGCGGCTCTCCTCGCACGGCTTGAACAGCAACTGGCCGCCAGCGGCGGACAGCTCGCCCTGCAGGCGAGTCATGCCGACGGTGGACACCGTCTCGGGTTTGTCTGCCAGCATCTGGCAACCGGCGAACAGGGGCAGCAGGGCGGCTAACAGCAGCGAAGGGGCGGCACGCATCGGGGGGCTCCAGCATCGGGTCCAGAAAAGTGCCGTCACGTTACGCAGCCTGGGGCGCAATCACAAGGCCCTAGCCCACGTGATAGGTCTGCCCGGTCTGCAGCCCCTCCACGCTCTTGGCGTAGGCCAGCGCCACGTCGGCCGCCGGTACCGGCTTGAAGCCGCGAAAGTAGGGGGCATAGTCGGGCATGGCCTCGAGCAGCACGGTCGGACTGATGGCGTTGACCCGCAGCCCGCGTGGCAGCTCGATGGCGGCGGCGCGCACGAAGGCGTCGATGGCACCGTTGACCAGGCTGGCCGAGGTGCCGGTACGGATCGGGTCGTGGCTGGTGACGCCGGTGGTGAAGGTGAACGAGCCGCCGTCATTGATGAACTCGCGACCGATCAGCAGCAGGTTGACCTGGCCCATCAGCTTGTCGTTCAGGCCCAGGGCAAACCCCTGTTCGTCCAGTTCGTCCAGGGGCGCGAACACCACGTTGCCGGCGGCGCACACCAGGGCATCGAAGCGCCCGGTCTGCTCGAACAGGCGGCGAATCGAGGCACTGTCGCTGATATCGGCCTGCAGGTCGCCGCTGTTGCGACCGACCTGGATCACCTCGTGGCGCTGTTCCAGTTCACGGGCCACGGCCGAACCGATGGTACCGCCGGCGCCGATCAGAATGATTTTCATGGGGCTGTTCCTCGCGTGTGGGGTGAGGTTTCAGTCTAGGGTGGATTTTTGCGTGAATAAGCCTGCTAATAGGCAACCTTTGGTTTTCATGCGGAAACAATCCATGAGCGAGCTGGACGATCTGGCGGCCTTTGCGGTGTTGATGGATGCGGGCAGTTTTACCCTGGCCGCGGAGCAGCTGGGCTGGAGCAAGGGGCAGTTGTCCAAGCGCATCAGCCAGCTGGAGAGCAGCCATTCGGTCAAGCTGCTGCACCGCACCACGCGGCGCCTGAGCCTGACCGCCGCGGGCGCAGCGCTGCTGCCCCAGGCCCAGGCGCTGGTGCGCCAGGTGACCCAGGCGCGCCAGGCGCTGTCGCGGCTCAAGGATGACCTGTCGGGCCCGGTGCGGGTGACGGTGCCGGTGTCGCTGGGTGAAACCTTCTTCGAAGGCCTGCTGCTGGAGCTGGGCAACCAGTACCCGCAGTTGCAGATCGAACTGGAACTGGACAATGCCTACCGCGACCTTCTGCGCGACGGCTTCGACCTGGCCATCCGACAGATCCCGGGCAATGACGAGCGCCTGGTGGCGCGGCCGCTGCTGGCCATGCAGGAGCTGACCTGCGCCAGCCCGGCGTACCTGGAGCGCCACGGCACGCCGACCACGCCGCAGGCGCTGGCCGAGCATCGCTGCCTGCTCAACAGTCATTACAGCGGACGCGAGGAATGGCTGTACCACCAGCAGCATGAATTGCTGCGGGTGCAGGTGGCGGGGAATTTTGCCAGCAATCACTACAGCCTGTTGAAGAAGGCGGTGCTGGTGGGGGCGGGGGTGGCGCGGCTGCCGTCCTACATGTTGCATGCCGAGCTGGCGGACGGACGCTTGTGCTGGTTGCTGCGCGATTACCAGACACGCAGTACGCCGTTGTTCCTGGTGCACCCGTATCAGGGCGGGATGCCCAAACGCGTGCAGGTGGTGGCCGATTACCTGGTGCGCTGGTTCAAGCGTGGCAGCCAGGCGCTGGGTGCGTTGCCGGTACCGGCCCCTTCACCGACAACGCCGGCTCCTGCACTGTAGGAGCCGGCGTTGCCGGCGAAGGGGCCGTCTGGTTCAGCCCCCCAGGTACGCGTCGCGTACTTTCGGGTCGGTCAGCAGCGCTTCACCGGTGCCCTGCATCACCACCCGGCCGTTCTCCAGCACATAGGCACGGTCGGCGATCTTCAGGGCCTGGTTGGCGTTCTGCTCCACCAGGAACACCGTTACACCATCCTTGCGCAGCTGTTCGATGATGTCGAAGATCTGCTGGATGATGATCGGCGCCAGCCCCAGTGACGGTTCGTCGAGCAGCAACAGCTTGGGCTTGCTCATCAGCGCACGCCCGATGGCGAGCATCTGCTGCTCGCCCCCGGACATGGTGCCGCCACGCTGGCTGAAGCGCTCCTTGAGCCGCGGGAACAGGTGCAGCACCTTGTCCATCTGCTCTTGGTAGTCGCCCTTGTCGGTGAAGAACCCGCCCATGGCCAGGTTCTCCTCCACGGTCAGGCGTGCGAACACGCGCCGACCCTCGGGCACCACGGCAATGCTCTTGCGCATGATCTGCGCCGAACTTTGCCCCACCAGCTCCTCGCCCATGTAGCGGATGCTGCCGCTGTGGGCCTGGGGCGACCCGCACAGGGTCATCAGCAGGGTCGACTTGCCCGCGCCGTTGGCGCCGATCAGGGTGACGATCTCGCCCTGGCGAATCTCCACGTTGACGCTGTGCAGCGCCTGGATCTTGCCGTAGAAGGTGGAAACGTTTTCGAACTGCAGCATTTACGCTTCCCCCAGGTAGGCTTTGATCACTTCAGGGTTGTCCCGGATCTGTTGCGGGGTGCCATCGGCCAGCGGCGTGCCCTGGTTGATCACCACGATATGGTCGGAAATGCTCATGACCAGCTTCATGTCGTGCTCGATCAGCAGCACGGTCACCCCGTGTTCCTCACGCAAGGTGCCGATCAACGCCTTGAGGTCCTCGGTCTCTTTCGGGTTCAGGCCTGCCGCCGGCTCGTCGAGCATGAGGATCCGCGGGCGGGTCATCATGCAGCGGGCGATTTCCAACCGGCGTTGCTGACCATAGGCCAGGGTGCCGGCGTTACGGTTGGCGAACTCGACCAGGTCGACCTTTTCCAGCCAGTACTGCGCGTACTCCATCGCCTCGTGCTCGCTGCGACGAAAGCCCGGGGTCTTGAACAGGCCGGCGAAGAAGTTGGTGTTCAGGTGACGGTGCTGGGCGATCAGCAGGTTTTCCAGCGCGGTCATTTCCTTGAACAGGCGCACGTTCTGGAAGGTACGCACCACGCCCTTGCGGGCGATCTCGTGGCCGGCCAGGCCCTGGATGGGCTGGCCGTCAAGCAGGATGCTGCCACCACTGGGCTTGTAGAAGCCGGTCAGGCAGTTGAACACGGTGGTCTTGCCGGCGCCGTTGGGGCCGATCAGTGCCACCACTTGTTTTTCCTTGACGGACAGGGCCACGCCGTTGACCGCCAACAGGCCGCCGAAGCGCATGCTCAGGCCGCTCACTTGCAGAATTTCGCGGCTCATCGACGCAGCTCCATGTGTGGACGTTGCATAGGCAGCAGGCCCTGCGGACGCCAGATCATCATCAATACCATCAGTGCACCGAACATCAGCATCCGGTATTCACTGAAGTCGCGCATCAGTTCGGGCAGCAGGATCATCACGATGGCCGCGAGGATCACGCCCAGCTGAGAGCCCATGCCGCCGAGCACGACAATGGCGAGGATGATCGCCGACTCGATGAAGGTGAACGACTCCGGCGTCACCAGGCCCTGGCGCGCGGCGAAGAAACTGCCGGCAAAACCGGCGAAGCAGGCACCGAGGGTGAAGGCCGAGAGCTTGATGATGGTCGGGTTCAGGCCCAGCGCACGGCAGGCGATCTCGTCTTCGCGCAGCGCTTCCCAGGCGCGCCCGATCGGCATGCGCAGCAGGCGGTTGATCACGAACAACGCGAGCAGGGCCAGCAGCAGTGCCACCAGGTACAGGAAGATCACCTTGTTGATCGAGTTGTATTCCACCCCGAAGAACTCGTGGAAGGTCTGCATGCCTTCAGCCGCCCTGCGCTCGAAGCTCAGGCCGAAGAACGACGGCTTGGGAATGTTGCTGATGCCGTTCGGTCCGCCGGTAAGGTCGGTCAGGTTACGCAGGAACAGCCGGATGATTTCGCCGAAACCCAGGGTCACGATGGCCAGGTAGTCACCGCGCAGGCGCAGCACCGGGAAGCCCAGCAGGAAGCCGAACGTGGCCGCCATCATCCCCGCGATGGGCAGGCACACCCAGAAGCTCAGGCCGAAGTAGTGCGACAGCAGCGCATAGCTGTAGGCGCCCACGGCGTAGAAGCCCACGTAGCCCAGGTCGAGCAGGCCCGCCAGGCCGACCACGATGTTCAGGCCAAGGCCCAGCATCACGTAGATCAGGATGAGCGTGGCGATGTCGACCGCACCGCGCGAACCGAAGAACGGCCACACCAGGGCAACCGCGATCAGGCCCAGGATGATGTAGCGCTGGGTACGCGGCAGGGTCAGGAAGTTGCTGACCTTGGGCGATATCAGTGCACCCCGGGGGGCGGACCGCATCATCGCGCTCCATTGCTTGTCGAACAGCACGCGCAGGAACATCAGCACCGAGCACACCACAATCACGCTAAGGGCCAGGGGCCCCTGGCCATGCACCTGCAGGCTGATACCAACGATGCTGAGTTTCAGGCCCAGTACCGGGAATGCCACGGCCCAGACCAGCAAGGCGCTGAAAAACGCCGATTTGAGATTTCTGCTCATACTTTCTCGACCTCCGGACGGCCCAGGATGCCGGTCGGACGGAACAACAACACCAGAACCAGAAGACCGAATGCCACCACGTCCTTGTACTGGTCACCGAAGATATCGGCGCCAAAGGCCTCGGCCACGCCCAGCACCAGCCCGCCGAGCATGGCGCCCGGAATGCTGCCGATGCCGCCCAGTACCGCCGCGGTAAAGGCCTTCAGGCCCACCAGGAAGCCGGCGTTGGGGTTGATCACGCCGTACTGCATGCTCAGCAGTACCGCTGCCACGGCCGCCAGGGCCGCACCGATCACGAAGGTCAGGGCGATGATGTTGTTGGTGTTGATACCCAGCAGGTTGGCCATCTTGATGTCTTCGGCACAGGCGCGACAGGCGCGGCCCAGGCGTGAACGCGAGATGAACAGGGTCAGCCCGGTCATGGCCACCAGGGTGACGACGAAGACCAGGATCTGCATGTAGGAAATCAGGACTTCCTCGGCGCCGCCCGGCCCGAAGGAGATGCTCCCCGGAATCAGGTTGGGGATCGACTTGTCCTTGGAATCCTGGGCAAGCAAGACAGTGTTCTGCAGGAAAATCGACATGCCGATGGCAGAGATCAGCGGGATCAGCCGGTTGCTGTTGCGCAAGGGGCGGTAGGCGACCCGTTCGATGCTGTAGCCATAGGCGCTGGTGACCACGATGGTCGCGATGAACGCGGCGGTCATCAGTATCGGCAGTGAGTCGATGCCCATCATGGCCAGCCCGGCAAGGGCGATGAAGGCCACGTAGGAACCGATCATGTACACCTCGCCGTGGGCGAAGTTGATCATTCCAATGATGCCGTAAACCATTGTGTAGCCAATGGCTATCAAGGCATAGGTGCTGCCAATGGTCAGGCCATTAACCAGCTGTTGGAAGAAGTGATAGATCTCAGGCATTACAGCGCTCCTAAAAACCCGATACGCATTTCACTGGTGGGCTTGCGCCCGTCCCGGCTTGTGGTCTGAGGCCACTTCGCACAGGCACTGCCAGCGAACCGCTGGTGACGGTTTTAAGATTTTCAGGTGAACCTGCTCCCGGATCGCGGGAATCAGGCCCATGAACCTCGTAAAACAAAGCCCACTGCTCGCACAGTGGGCTTGTAGTCATGGAGTGACGGGATTACTGAGGGGAAACTTCGGTTTTAGGTTTGCCGAAATGCCATTCGTAGACGACGAACTTGAAGTCCTTCAGGTCGCCGTTCTTGTCATAGGACAAGTCGCCGGTGGGGGTCTTGAAGGTGCCGGTGTGCAGGGCCTGTGCGACCTTGTCGGTGTCTTCGCTCTTGGCCGCCTTGATGCCTTCGGCGATCAGTTCCACCGCCGAGTAGGCCGGGAACACGAACGGACCGCTCGGGTCCTTGCCGTCAGCCTTGATGGCGTCGACGATGGCCTTGTTCGCAGGGTCGGCGTCGAACGACTTGGGCAGGGTTACCAGCAGGCCTTCGGAAGCGCCCTGGGCGATCTGCGAGATCGAGTCGTTGCCAACGCCCTCTGGGCCCATGAACTTGGCCTTCAGGCCTTTTTCCTGAGCCTGGCGCAGGATCAGGCCCAGCTCTGGGTGGTAGCCGCCGTAGTACACGAAGTCGACGTTGGCTTGCTTGAGCTTCTGGATGATCGAGGAGAAGTCCTTGTCGCCGGCGTTCAGGCCTTCGAACACGGCAACCTTGGTGCCTTTGCCTTCCAGGGTCTGCTTGACCGCGGTGGCGATGCCTTCACCGTACTGCTGCTTGTCGTGCAGTACCGCAACCACCTTGGGCTTGACGTGGTCGGCGATGTAGTTGCCGGCGGCCGGGCCCTGGGCGCTGTCCAGGCCGATGGTACGGAAGATCAGCTTGTAGCCACGGGAGGTGATTTCCGGGCTGGTGGCAGCCGGGGTGATCATGATGACGCCTTCATCTTCATAGATGTCGGACGCTGGTTGAGTGGAGCTGGAGCACAGGTGGCCGACCACGAACTTGACGCCATCGTTGACCACTTTGTTGGCGACTGCCACGGCCTGTTTAGGGTCGCAGGCGTCGTCGTATTCCTTGGCTTCGAGCATCTTGCCGTCAACGCCGCCCTTGGCGTTGATGTCCTTGATGGCCTGTTTTGCACCGATGAACTGCATGTCACCGTATTGAGTAACCGGACCGGTCTTCGGGCCGGCGATGCCGATCTTGATGGTATCGGCGGCAACTGCATGGCTGGCAACCCCGGCCAGAACCATTGCGGCGAACAGCTTGGAAATCTGCTTACTCATAGTGCTCCACTCATTCTGTTGTAATTTTTATAGTCCTGGTGCCCAGGGCTACGGACCGGGATACCGTGACGGCCACGCCGTCCCGCCTTTCCCGTGTTCCCCCGCAAAATGCCCTGGCAACTGTACCGGTACAGTGTAGAGCGCCGCTTGATCGATTGAAAAGCGGGCTTTTCGAGGCAAAATCCGGGGGTGTCGCCTAATCGACAGAAAGTTACATAAAGGCGCCGCCAATTTGCCAGCATGCTGCGGCGGGGCGTGATCTTCATGGCCTTGTCGATCAATTACTTATTTGAAACTGGGTTTTTCTGCAAAAATAGCGACCTTTCAGTGGTCGAATTATTTCTGGTAGGAACCCATGACAGATCAACCAAGCACCCTCTATGCCAAATTGCTCGGCGAGACTGCAATCATCGAGTGGAAAGCGCTGGAGCGTTTTTGGGCCAAGGGTGACCTGATTTGGGTCGACCCGTCGCTGGACCTGATCGAGGTGGCGTCGGCAATGGCCGAAAACCGCAGTGAAACCGTGGAAAAATGGCGAAATGATGGCACGGTCGTGCCGGTGACTGCCGAGCAGGCGCTAGACCTTTCGCACACGATTGCGCCGATCTGGGCAGTGGTGGTTTCGCCGTTTATCGTGATTCAGAAAAAGCCCGCGCCCTGATCTGGTGCGCAAAAACGAACAGCCGGAAGATTTTGGTGCGCGAGGGCGTTCAGGCGGGGTGGTTGTTGGTAACAGTGGGGCAGGGGTTCAAAAAACGCGGTAACAGTTCTTGCCTCATCGCGGGTCAAGCCCGCTCCCACAGGTTGGTGGAGACCTTGGTGGGAGCGGGCTTGACCCGCGATGGCCGCAAAGGCGCCGCGCAGATTACTCGTAGTCTGTCTTGCCCGTATGGCTGTTGAGCGAAATCACCCGCGTCTTGCCGATGCGGTGACGGTAGATCTCGCGCAGGTACTTCACCGCCTTCTTCACGCACTCGCGTGACAGGCGGATATCGTTGATCGACACGAACTTGCTCTTGTCGTTGATCAGCTCGCGGTACTTCTTCTCGTACATCGGCTTGATCGCGTACCAGTTGGTATCGAGGATCTTGGCCGGGTTCTCGAACTCGTTGAGCAGGTCGTCGATACGGTCCTCGTCGAACTCCTCACGGGTGATGAAGTCGAGGATGGCGTTGTCCAGCGTGTCGTCGAAACGGTACGGGGTGCGCGCGAAACAGCGCTTGATGAACGCCACGATCAGGGTCAGGAAGTCGTCCGACAGGCACGGGCTCTTGGCGATCAGGGTGGTCAGCGACAGGTTGGCCGAGGCGCCGATCACCAGCGCGTAGCGCTTGAGCGTGGTGTTGGGGAACAGGCTGTTGAGGTGGGTCTTGAGCCGGTTCAGGTCCATGTACGAGAGCTTGTAGTCCTTGGGCAGGGACACGATCGACACCACCGACGAGCAGTTCTTGAAGAAGTGCAGGTCATGCAGCGCCGCGGCGTCGTAGCCGGAGGTCTTGTACTGCTCCAGGGCCGCGCGATAGCGCTTGGACTCGATCGGCAGCAGGCTGATGCCCTCGATCGCCTGGGTCACCTTGTTGAAGTGCGGCAGGTCGATGGAGCGGAAGAACAGGTCGTCGATGTTGAGCTGCGGCTTCTCTTTCTCGAACACCTTGAACTTGTCGTTGCCTGGCGTCGGCTGCTCGGGCACTACCGATTCGGCGTAGGCGATGGCCACCGGGCCGGCCAGGCTCATGAACAGGTCGTTGGCATCCAGGCGGATGGTCTCGCCGATGTCGATGCCGGCGCGCCGGAAGTAGTTCTGGTCGTAGTCGGTGGTCACCGCCTGGGCGGTGAGGATGTTGAAGATCTGCTGCGAGATGTACTGGTTGGCGTGCTTCTCCATGGCATTGACGTCAATGTCCTGGATGTTGCCGTCATCGTTCTCCTCGGCATAGCGCATGATGTCGTTGGAGATCAGCATCATCGCGTTCCACGGACGGATACGCCCCATCACGCTGGCTTCGCTGCTGTCCTCGTTGTCGAAGTTGTACGAGAAGTCCCATTCCTCCGACAGGTACTTGCACAGCAGGCGGCCGGCGTTGATGTGCAGTGCCTCGGACATCTCGCTGCGGTGGTCGGAGATGTTCGGCAGCACGCAGATGCCGCTGGTGAAGATCGGCTCGAAGACGAAGGAGTGCCCGCTCTTGGTGTCGTTCTCGTCGGCCGGCTTGGTGTCGAACGTCTTGTTCATGTACGAGAACTGCTGGGCCAGGCCGAACTCCGAAGCCATGCCCGAGCCGGTACCGCCACCGGCGCTGAAGATGTAGAAGTACAGGCGCGACTGGTTGGCCTTGATGCCGCACGAGTCGATCAGGTACGAGTGGATCAGCTTCCAGTCGGCACTGGAGAAGCGCTGGGTTTCCTTGTTGAGGATGATCTTGGCCAGGTACTGGCCCAGGATCGGCGCGTTGCCGGCGCCGCCCGCATGCACCTCGGACAGGTCCATGATCTTCATCTTGCTGTAGTCGCGCAGAAAGCCGCTCTTCTCGCCCTTGCGCGAAAAACGGATGCGCCCGGCGATATCCTTGTCCAGGTCGCCCAGCATCACCAGCGGTTCCACCAGGAACACCGGCTTGGCGCCCTTGTTCTGCACCAGGCGCAGGTTGTTGCGGATCCAGCGGCCCGGGCTGTAGGGCTGCTCGCCGGCGTGGCGGTCTTCGTTGTTGAATTCGTTGAGGTAGAAGGTGCGGGCGTTGTACACCAGCTCCGCCACATCCAGGGCAATGTTCGAACCGCAACGACCCAGGCCGATCAGGCACACCGAAGGGAACTGCTGGTCCAGGCGCAACTGGGTGTCATCTTCGACATGCACACTGGGCGGGAACACCAGGTCGCGCAGGCCGTCGAGGTTGTCCAGGATGCGCTGGATATCGGTCTCGGTGTAATACAGGTACTGCTGCGGCGTAGCCGCGCGCGGGCTGTAGTATTCTCGAGGCGCCGGGGCGGTGAGCGCGGTGGAGGATGACATCAGCTCGGAAACCGCGGTGGCAGAAGTATTCTTTGAGGTCATTTTGCGCCATTTGCCTGGGTGGACGGCTGGTAAAAGTCGATATCATCGAGCCATCACGGGATAAGTTTCGCGACTGTATCAGTGCGCCTTTGGCGTGAGCGATAGGGTCCTGCCCTATAACCCTCTAAGGGTTTTCCTGTCACGTCTGAGAACTGAATCGTCCGCATCGCCAACTTCTTTAATTTGCCAGGAGCTGTCATGAGCATTGCACTACCTTCGCTGGGGTTCGCCGGTATCGGTCTGATGGGATTGCCCATGTGTCGGCGCCTGCTGGCGGCCGGTTTTCCGTTGACCGTGTGGAACCGTTCATCGGACAAGTGCGCGCCACTGGTGGCCGCCGGGGCGAGCCAGGCGAACAGCCCGGCAGAGCTCTGCGCGGCGGCGGACGTGGTGATGCTGTGCCTGGCCGACACCCAGGTGGTGCACGAGGTGGTGTTCGGTGACGACGGTATCGCCGCAGGCGGCGCGGCCGGGCAGCTGCTGGTGGATTTTTCCAGCCTGGAGCCCGGCGCCACGCGGCAAATGGCCGCACAGCTGAGGCAGGCCTGCGGCATGCACTGGCTGGATGCACCGGTGTCGGGCGGCACCCCGGGCGCCGAGGCCGGCAGCCTGGCGATCATGGTCGGCGGCGAGGCGGCCGATCTTGAGCGGGTGCGCCCGGTGCTCCAGGTGCTGGGGCAGCGGGTCACGCACATGGGTGCAGTGGGGGCAGGGCAGGTGACCAAGGCCTGCAACCAGATGATCGTGGCCTGCAACGCACTGGTGATTGCCGAGGTGGTGGCCCTGGCCGAACAGTCAGGGGTGGATGCCAGCCTGATCGCCGAAGCCCTGGCGGGCGGTTTCGCCGACTCCAGGCCGCTGCAGATCCTGGCTCCGCAAATGGCCGAGCAGCGTTACGAGCCGGTGAAGTGGCACGTGCGCACCTTGCTCAAGGACCTGGATACGGCGGTCAAGTTTTCCCGCGAGCAGGGCTCGGCCACCCCGATCAGCGGCCTGGCGGCGCAGCTGATGCGCTTGCACGGCAGCCAGGGTTACCTGGAAAAGGATCCCGCAACCCTGGTCGAGCTGTTTCGCCGCAAGCCATAGGCAGGTCGCTGCACTGGTTGAGGCTGCCGAGCACCGCGTGCAGCTCGCCCATCGGTACCGGGCGGCTGAACAGGTAGCCCTGCAGAAAGTCGCAGCCCTGCTGGCGCAGGAACTGGTACTGCTCGACGGTTTCCACTCCCTCGGTCACCACCTTCAGGTGCAGGGTGTGGGCCATGATGATGATGGCCTGCACGATGTCCATGTCCTGCTCGGAGTGGGGGATGTCCTGGATGAACGAGCGGTCGATCTTCAGCGTGTCCAGCGGCAGGCGCTTGAGATAGGCCAGCGATGAGTAGCCGGTGCCGAAGTCGTCGATCGAGAGTGAAACGCCCTTGGCCCGGATACGCTTGAGCAGGGCGATGGTGTTGTGGATGTTGCCCATCAGCGCGTTTTCGGTCACCTCCATTTCCAGGCGCCAGGCCGGCAGCCCCGCGCTGAACAGCGCATCTTCCACTTCGCTGACGAGTTCTTCGCGGCCCAGGGTCAGCGCCGAGCAGTTGACGGTGACCTTGAGCTGGTCGAAGCCATGGCGGCTCAGCTGCGCCAGGTCCTGGCAGGCGCGGCGCAACACCCACAGGTCGAGCTCGCCGATCAGGCCGTTGGCTTCGGCAATGCCGATGAAGCGGTCGGGGCTGAGCAGGCCGTGCTGCGGGTGCTGCCAGCGGATCAGCGCTTCGAGCTTGGCCACCTGGCCGCTGGCCAGGTCGAAGATCGGCTGGTAGTGGATGCGCAGCCCGCGTTCTTCGAGCAGGGCCACGCGCAGCTCCTCCTCCAGTTGCAGCTCCAGGGTGGCGCGGGTTTTCAGGTTGCTGCTGAAGAAGTTCAGGTTGTTGCGCCCGCAGCCCTTGGACTGATACAGCGCCAGGTCCGCGTGCTTGAGCAGCTCGTCGCAGCTTTCGCCATCGTCGGGGAACACGCTGATGCCGATGCTGGTGGTCATCACCATGCGCCGGCCGCTCAGGTCGATCGGTTCCTTGACCTTGTGCATGATGCGCTGCGCCAGGTGGCGGGCCTCGTCGCGGTTGTGCAGGCCGATCAGAATGCAGAACTCGTCGCCGCCGAAGCGGGCCACCACGTCGTGGCTGCGGGTGGCGCTCTTGATCTGCGCGGCGATCACCTGCAGCAACTGGTCCCCCGCGTCATGGCCCAGGCTGTCATTGATGCGCTTGAAGTGGTCGATGTCCAGGAACATCACCGCCAGCATGCCGCCGCTGGCCGCCTGTTCGGCCAGGCGCTCGGCGAACAGCTGGTTGAAACCGCGACGGTTGACCAGGTTGGTCAGTGCATCGTAGTGCGCCGCCTGTTGCAGCGAGACCCGTGCCTGGTCCAGCTGGCTGAGCAGCATGTTGACCCGGCGCAGGTCGTGCTCCTTGCTCTGCAGCTTCTTGTCCGACAGGGCGGCGCTGATGCAACTGGCGCTGATCAGCAGGGCGACGAAAGCGATGGCCAGGCTCAGGTGCAGGCTGTTGTCGGTGATCGGCAACTGCAGCGGCGCGTCCACGGGCAGCACCAGGGTCAGGGCCCACATGCCGGTGAAATGGGTGGCGATGATGCCGGTGGCCATCACCAGGCTGGCGACGTACCTGGGCCAGTTGCTCTGGGCCGGGCGGTAGCGGGTCAGCAGCAACGCCAGCAGGCTGACGCCGAAGGCGACCACCACCGAACTCGCCAGCAGGTCGGCGCGGTAGAACTGCGAGGCGTTGGAGCGCATGGCTGCCATGCCGGTGTAATGCATGGCGCCGATGCCCAGGCCGATGGCGATGGCCGCCAGCACATGCTGGTGCAGGCGCGGCTGGGGTGTGCCGAGCAGGTTCATCGCACTCCAGGCGGCGAGCAGCATCAGCAGCAGCGATACGGCCGTCAGGGCCAGGTCGTAGTGCACCTCGAGGGGGGCCTGGAAGGCGAGCATGCCGATGAAGTGCATGCCCCACACGCTGCAGGCCAGGCAGAAGGTGCCGAGCAGGCGCCATTGACGTTGGGCGGCGCTGTGCTCGGCATTGCCCACGCGTTCGATGATGTCGAGGGTGGCGAAACTGCCCGCGCAGGCGACCAGGTAGGCAAGTGCCACCAGGTAAGGGTTGTGCCGGCAATCGAGGAGCAATTGTCCGGTTGCGGGAAGTTCGGCGAGTACATGCAGCCCCTGCCACTCCATAGCATGCCTCTTGGTCCGGTGTGCACGCGGCCTCCAGCGGAGTGGAGACGGTTTTGGCTGAGTATAGGAAGAGAGCATTAACCCATCGGGATTAATGGCAGATTGACTTGTATGGATTGGAGATTGGGGCGATAGCGTTTGGTTCTAAAACCGGGTCGCGCCCTTCGCCGGCAAGCCGGCTCCTGCATCGCTCATGCAGGAGCCGGCCAGTGGGTCAGCCGGCGACCAGTACCCGAATTGCCTCAAGGCGCAGTGCGGCCTTCTCCAGCATCGCCAGGCCCTGCTCGCGTTGCGCACGCAAGGCCTGGATTTCGGTGTCGCGCACGGTCGGGTTGACCGCCTGCAACGCGGTCAGGCGCGCCAGTTCTTCATCGGTTTCGGCTGCCAGGCGGCGCTGCGCCTCGGCCACACGCTCGGCGTGGCGCGGCATGATCTTGGCCTCGCCGGCATTGATGCGCGGGGTCAGGACATCGCGCTGGGCCTGGATGAACTTGTTGGCGCTGGCCTTGGGCACGCTTTCGAGCTGGTCGTTGAGGGTCTCGAACGACACCCGCGCCGCCAGGTCGTTGCCGTTGGTGTCGAGCAGGCAGCGCAGCGCTGCCGGTGGCAGGTAGCGGCCCAGTTGCAGGGCGCGCGGGGCGACCACTTCGCTGACGTACAACAGTTCGAGCAGCACGGTGCCCGGCTTGAGCGCCTTGTTCTTGATCAGCGCCACCGCGGTATTGCCCATCGAGCCGCTGAGCACCAGGTCCATGCCGCCCTGCACCATGGGGTGTTCCCAGGTGATGAACTGCATGTCCTCGCGCGACAGCGCCTGGTTGCGGTCGTAGGTGATGGTCACGCCTTCGTCGTCGCCCAGCGGGAAGCTGGCGTCGAGCATCTTCTCGCTCGGCTTGAGGATCAGGGCGTTTTCCGAGTGGTCCTCGCTGTCGATACCGAAGGCGTCGAACAGGGTTTCCATGTAGATCGGCAGGGCGAACTGGTCGTCCTGCTCGAGGATCGCCTCCACCAGCGCCTGGCCTTCGCCGGCACCACCGGAGTTGAGCTCCAGCAGGCGGTCGCGGCCGCTGTGCAGCTCAGACTCCAGGCGCTGGCGCTCGGCGCAGGCTTCGTTGACCAGCGCTTCCCACTCGCCGTCGTCGCCGCTTTCCAGCAGCGGCAGCAGGCGCGGGCCGAACTGGTGCTGCAGGGCGTTGCCGGTAGGGCAGGTATTGAGGAAGGCATTGAGTGCCTGGTGGTACCACTGGAACAGGCGCTCCTGCGGGCTGTTCTGCAGGTGCGGCACATGCAGCTCGATGGTGTGCTTCTGGCCGATACGGTCCAGGCGGCCGATGCGCTGTTCCAGCAGGTCGGGGTGGGCCGGCAGGTCGAACAGCACCAGGTGGTGGGCGAACTGGAAGTTGCGGCCTTCGCTGCCGATTTCCGAGCAGATCAGCACCTGCGCGCCGAACTCTTCGTCGGCAAAGTAGGCGGCGGCGCGGTCGCGCTCCAGGATGCTCATGCCTTCATGGAACACCGTGGCCGGAATGCCCGAGCGCACGCGCAGGGCGTCTTCCAGGTCCATCGCGGTTTCGGCGTGGGCGCAGATCACCAGCACCTTGACCCGCTTGAGCATCTTGAGGGTGTCGATCAGCCATTCGACCCGTGGGTCGAAGCGCCACCAGCGGCTCTCTTCGTCGTTGTCGCCCTGGGCCTGGAAGCTGACTTCCGGGTACAGGTCGGCATGCTCGCCCACCGGCAGTTCCATGTACTCGTCGGGGCACGGCAGCGGGTAGGGGTGCAGCTGGCGCTGCGGGAAGCCCTGCACCGCAGCGCGGGTGTTGCGAAACAGCACGCGGCCGGTGCCGTGGCGGTCCAGCAGCTCGCGGATCAGGCGTGCGCTGGCCTGGGTGTCGCCATCGTTGACTGCGGCCAGCAGCGCCTCGCCTTCGGCACCCAGGAAGCCCTGGATGGTGGCGTGCGCCTTGGGCGACAGGCGGCCTTCATCGAGCAGCTCCTGCACCGCCTCGGCCACCGGGCGATAGTTGTCGCTCTCGGCGCGGAACGCGGCCAGGTCGTGGAAACGGTTGGGGTCGAGCAGGCGCAGGCGTGCGAAGTGGCTGTCCTGGCCCAGTTGCTCGGGGGTGGCGGTCAGCAGCAGTACGCCGGGGATGACCTCGGCCAGTTGCTCGACCAGCGCGTACTCCGGGCTGACCTGGTCTTCGTGCCACACCAGGTGGTGCGCCTCGTCGACCACCAGCAGGTCCCAGCCGGCGGCGAACAGCGCGTCCTGGGCCTTTTCATCCTCGGTCAGCCACTCCAGCGCCACCAGCGCCAGTTGCGCATCCTCGAACGGGTTGCTGGCATCGCTTTCGATGAAGCGCTCGGCGTCGAACAGAGCCACCTGCAGGTTGAAACGGCGGCGCATTTCCACCAGCCACTGGTGCTGCAGGTTCTCCGGCACCAGGATCAGCACGCGGCTGGCGCGACCCGTGAGCAGCTGGCGATGGATCACCAGGCCGGCTTCGATGGTCTTGCCCAGGCCCACTTCGTCGGCCAGCAGTACGCGCGGGGCGATACGGTCGGCCACTTCGCGGGCAATGTGCAACTGGTGGGCGATCGGCTGGGCACGGGTGCCGCCCAGGCCCCACAGCGACGACTGCAACTGGCGGCTGGTGTGTTCCAGGGTGTTGTAGCGCAGCGAGAACCACGCCAGCGGGTCGATCTGCCCGGCGAACAGGCGGTCGCTGGCCAGGCGGAACTGGATGAAGTTCGACAGCTGGGTTTCAGGCAGGGTGCAGGCCTGGTTCTGGGCATCGAGGCCGTGGTAGACCATCAGGCCGTCGATGACCTCGACTTCGCGCACGGTCAGCTTCCAGCCTTCGAAGTGGGTGATCTGGTCGCCCGGCGAGAAACGCACGCGGGTCAGGGGCGCATTGCGCAGGGAGTACTGGCGGGTGTCGCCAGTGGCCGGGTAGAGCACGGTCAACAAGCGGCCGTCCTGTGCCAGAACGGTCCCTAGACCCAGCTCGGCTTCGCTGTCGCTGATCCAGCGTTGCCCCGGTTGATACTGCTGCGCCATACTGCCTGACTCCCGCCATTCAAAAGGCGACTATCTTAACGGATAGGGCTGCACAGACCAAAGCGTCTGGCGATTTCATCGACGAAAGCCGTCTTTGCCACCACAGGCCTCGACCCATGCTCCGACACCCTCTGCTGTCCCTCCCGTTACGCCACTGCATCGTACTGGCCAGCCTGGCCTCGCTCGGCGCCTGCGACCAGCAGGGTTTCGAACTGCTGCCACCACTGGAGCCCCCGGCGCTGGCGGCGCTGGGCGTGCAGGTGCCGGTGCAGAACGTGCACTTTCGCGACCGCGACGGCGAGGCGGTGCTGGTGCTCAGCCGTCTGGACGACCAGGTCAGCGACGAGGAAACCCAGCAGGAGGTCGACCGGGTGGTGCTCACCGCCACCCTGTATGGCCGCAGCCACGACGCCCAAACCTACAAGGCGCGCTGGACCATCGAGAATGAAACCACCTGCCCGGGGCTGGACCTGGACGTGGGCTTCTATACCGACGTCAGCGGCGCCAGCGACCTGAACAACGATGGTGTGGCCGAACTGACCGTTGCCAGCCATTCCTTTTGCGGTGGCGGTGTCGACCCGCAGGACCTGCATGTGGAACTGCGCGAAGGGGCCGCCAGCTACGTGATCAACGGCCAGTCGCTGATCGCCCCGGAAGGCGAGGATGCCTTTGGCGGTGAACGCGAAGACGGCCCCACCCTCAAGGACGCACCGCCGGTGCTGCGCGAACACCTGGAGAAGGTCTGGAACAGCGTGCTCAAGCGCCCGTGGAGCGAAGCGGCGCCCGAACCGGACGATGACGACCCCGATCAGTAGGGCACGTCAGTAGGTGGCGACGGGGACTTCCACCGTATAGCGGTGCTGCGGGTTGCGTGTGTCAGTCAGGGTGTACCGGCTCATCGAGCCGTTGTCGTTGGCCATCGGCTGGGTATCGATGTCGACGATGAACGTCTGGCCACCGGTGTGCAGCGTGCCCTGGGGCGTGATTCGTGCATCGGCCGGGACGAGCAGGCCCCCCAGGTGGCCGTAGCCATTTTCATCGAAGTGATAGTCGACCAGGGCGTCGCGTCGTTGCAGGGCGAACACCTCGGGCAGGTAGGGCCGGTGGTCGATGTTCCAGTCATTGCGCAGGTCGCTCACCCAGACGCCCGGCAGGTCGAAACGGTGGCGCAGCAGGCTGTCTTCAAGCGGCACGCTGACCACCTCCAGGCAACACACGGTCTGCTTGCGCTGCTCGTCCAGCACGGCCATGCGCGTGCCGCGGGCAACCACTGCCGGCAGCATGGCGAATGCCATGTTCTCTTCGACATACCCGGCATCGGCCGCCGTGGCGAGGTTGCGCCAGCCACCGAACAACACCGGAGCCGGGTCGGCCATGGCCGCAAGGCCGGCCGTGGCCAGGCCGATACTCGCCAGGAGGCGATAGGGGATGCGCATCGTAGGCTCCTGCCTTATAGGGCGAAAAACGGGAAGCGCAGCGTACTATACTCAGGCACACCCCTGGCTGTGACGGGTGCCACACTTTTGCCATCGGCGCTCAAGGCTGCCGTTTGGCAGCCGACACATTGGCGACAGGAGAACAACAACCATGCTGCCGCCCATCATTCCCCTCAGTGCCGCCCCGGTCACCACGCAACACGACCCGGTCAAGCAGCCGCCGACCATCGCCCCCGTGGTGCCGGCCCAGCCCAGCGCCACCGACAGCAATATCGATTTCAAGAAGCGCGACCCGCAGGAGTCGGGGGTACTGCTGCGTGACGAGCAGCGCCGCCGCCAGGGCAAACGCCGCAAGGCCCCGGACGAAGAGCTGTACCAGGCCCTGCCGGGCGACGAGGTCAACGCCGACAACACCGTGCCGGTGGCGCCGTTGATGGGCGAACAGCCGCGCCAGGGCCTGCTGGTGGACATCGAAGTCTGAGCGGGGCTGTTCAGTGCGGGCGCGAGCCCTCATCATGGCGACTTCCGCAGTCCGTTCCACGAGCCTGAACATGAGCCAAGACGACAACCTGATCGATTTCGGCGCCGAGCGCGCCCGTCGCGTGCACGACCTCAAGGAAAAGCGCCTGAACGAAGTGCGTCAGGCGTTCGAGCAGGCAATGCCCCTGGGCAAGGGCAAGAAAAAGCCCAAGGGCAAGCCGAAGAAGCGCTGATTCTTGATGCAGGTCAACCCTGCACCCGCCTCGCGCGTCCGTTGATGGGCGCCATTGACCTCGGTCAATTTCCTCTCCCGCCCCATTCGCTACTGTTACCCCATCAGACAGGTGCAGGCGAATGGAGGCCGATATGTTCTTCGATAATGTGGTTATCGCTGGCGTTGTGACAGTCGGCCTGATGCTGCTGTTTTTCGCAGGCCTGGGTATTTTCATCTGGAAGGACTCGAACAAGCGCAAGCAGGGCTGATCCTTTCCGATACACGAGCACGCAAGGCATTTAGGGCAACTTCGGTTGCCCATTTTTTTTGCCTGGAATTTAGGGTGGCAGTACCGGGGCCTGCCGGGATGGGCCCTGTAGGCACCGGCCTTGCCGGCGCGGGAAGGCAGAAAAATTCTGGACTATAAGTAGTTAGCTAGCTAATAATTCGCATCTGACCTTTCCCGCGTATCTGTGTCTATCTTTACTTCATCGCTTCCCAAGGTTCGATCCGTGCCCATCACTCTGCAGGCCCTGCTGGCGCCCAACCGACTCGCTGTGCAATTTGCCGTGAAAACCCTGCTTGGCGGCGGGTTGGCGCTGTGGCTGGCGTTGCGTTGGGGGCTGGAGCAACCGGCCTGGGCGTTGATGACGGCTTTCATCGTGGCCCAGCCGCTGTCGGGCATGGTGCTGCAGAAGGGCCTGGCACGGCTGTTCGGCACGCTGGTCGGCACGATCATGTCAGTGGTGTTCATGGGCCTGTTCGCCCAGACGCCGTGGCTGTTTCTGCTGGCGCTGGCCCTGTGGCTGGCGCTGTGCACGGCCTGCTCGACCCTGCTGCGCAGCGCCTGGGCGTATTCCTTCGTGCTGGCCGGCTACACCGTGGCGATCATCGCCTTGCCGGCCATCAATCACCCGCTGCTGGTGTTCGACCAGGCGGTGGCACGCTGCACCGAGATCAGCCTGGGCATCATCTGCGCCACCTTGGTCAGCGCCTTGCTCTGGCCGATGCGGGTCGAGCAGCAGCTCAGCGGGCAGGCTCGCCAGGCCTGGCAAAGCGGCCTGCAGGCGGCCAGTGCGACCCTGACCGGCGAGGAGCAGGGGCGCAAGGGCCTTCTGGAGATTCTGGGGCGCATCGTCGCGGTGGATGCCCAGCGTGAACACGCCTGGTTCGAAGGCAGCCTGGGTCGCCAGCGTGCCCGGGCGATTCGCGGGCTCAGCCAGAAGCTGCTGATCCTGTTGCGCATCGCCCGTTCTGTACGCCGTCAGTGGCGCCAGCTCGACGACGAACAGGCGCAGCACATGGCCCCGTGGCTGAGCGAGGTGCAGGCCGCCCTGGCCGAGCCCGATCAGGCCGCACTGCTGGTGCTGCGCCAGCGCGTGTGGGATGCCGCCCATGACGAGCACAACAGCCCCGCGCAGCATTACTGCCTGGCGCGGCTTACCCTGCTGCTGGACAACGCCATGGCGGCGACCCTGGCCCTGCGCGCGGTGGAGGAGGGCAAGGCACCGGCCGACCTGCCCGACAGCCTGGCGGTGCACCGCGACGTGCCGCTGGCACTGCTGTTCGGCTCGCGCAGTGCGCTGGCGTTCCTGGCCATGGCCAGCTTCTGGCTGGCCACCGCCTGGTCGGCGGCGCCCGGCGGCCTGGTGCTCACCTGCGTGGTGTGCAGCCTGTTCGCCAGTCGCGAGAACGGCGCGCAGATCGGCATGAGTTTTTTGCGCGGCATCCTGCTGGCGGTGCCCGTGGCGTTCTTCGTCGGGCAGATCCTGCTGCCGCAGTGGAGCGGTTTTGCCTTGCTGTGCATGGGCATGGGGGTGCCGCTGTTCCTGGGCGCGCTGGGCATGGCCAACCCGAAAATCGGCGCCACAGCCACTTCGTACTGCCTGCACTTCATCGTGCTGGTGGCACCGCTCAATACCATGACGTTCGATGTGGCCAACTTTCTCAACAGTGCCCAGGCCATGCTGCTGGGGGTGGGCGCAGCGGTGCTGGCGTTCAAGCTGCTGGTGTTGCGCAACCCGGCATGGCACGGCCGGCGCCTGCGCGCCGCCACCCAGAACGACCTGGTACGCCTGACCCGGCGCGACCTGCGCGGCGCCGAAACCTGGTTTGGCGGGCGCATGGCCGACCGCCTGCTGCAGCTGGCGCGCCATTACACCGCGCTGCCCGAGCAGGAGCGCGGCCACTGGGACGATGGCCTGCACGGGCTGGACATCGGCGACGAACTGCTGCACCTGCGCATGTGCCTGGCGGTGGCCCGGGTGCCACCGGACGCGGCGCAGCGCGCGTATTTCCAGCAGCTGGAAAACGTGCTGGCACAGGGCCCGGGTGCCGGGCGCGGGCAGCGCCTGGATGCTGCCAGCGAAGCCTTCATCGCGGCGTTGCAGCAACGCCCCGACAGCGACCCGCTACGTCTTGCCGTGGGCGCGGTACTGCAACTTCGACACAGCTGGGCCAAGTGGTGCCGGCGACAGGAGGAACTCCATGGGGTTGCGTGAGTGGGCAATGGGCGGGGTACTGCTCAGCCCGTTTCTGATCTATGCGGTGCTGGCGCTGCTTTTGACCTTCGCGGTGCGGCTGCTGCTGCGTCTGACTCCGCTGGGGCGCTGGGTGTGGCATGAAGCCCTGTTCGACACTGCACTGTTCGTTTGTATTCTGGCCCTGGTCACCCGCGTGCTGGGGCCCCTGTAAGGAGTTTGACCATGCGTACCTATGTGCGTGTTGCCGTAACCCTGTGCCTGGTGGTGGTGGCGGTGTTCGCCGGCCTCGAACTGTGGCGCTACTACATGCTCACCCCCTGGACCCGCGACGCGAAGATCCGCGCCGACGTGGTGATCGTCGCCCCGGATGTGTCGGGCTGGGTGCGCGAGCTCAAGGTCCACGACAACCAGGAGGTCAAGGCGCGGGACTTGCTGATGTCCATCGACAAGGACCGCTTCGAGGCCGCGCTGGATAAAGCCAATGCCGTGGCCGAGACCCGCCAGCAGCAACTGCGCTTGCGCGAACACGAGGCCTCGCGCCGCGCTGCACTGGGCCCGCAGGCGATCAGCGCCGAGCTGCGCGAAAACGCCCAGATCAACGCCGCCGTGGCCCGTGGCGAGCTGCGCCAGGCCCTGGCCGAGGTCAAGGTGGCCGCGCTCAACCTGGCGCGCAGCCAGGTCAAGGCACCGCGGGACGGGCACATCACCAACCTGCGCCTGGCCGAGGGCAATTATGTGAATGCCGGGCAGCCGGTGATGGCGCTGGTGGACGACTCGACCTTCTATGTGCAGGCCTATTTCGAAGAAACCAAGCTGCCGCGCATCAAGGTCGGTGCGCCGGTCAAGGTGTGGCTGATGAGCGCCGGCGAGCCGATGCAGGGCCATGTGCAGAGCATCAGCCGCGGCATCACCGATCGCAACGCCACCCCCGACAGCCAGTTGCTGGCCGAAGTGGAGCCGACCTTCAACTGGGTGCGCCTGGCCCAGCGCATTCCGGTGCGCATCCGGCTCGACGAGGTGCCGGCGGGGGTCAACCTCAGTGCAGGCATGACCGCCAGCGTGCAGGTGCGCGAGGACTGAGGCCGCGCCTATAATCGCGCCCATCGATTCGGCACGTGGGCGAGGGAAGTACATGAGCATCACCAACAGCCCCACCTGGGCGCAACTCGAAGCACGCTGGGGTCACGGTTTCGACACCTTGCTGGCGCAGGAGCAGGAAGCCATCGCGCTGTGGTGGCTGGAGGCCGAAACCATGAACGGGCGGCTGGACCAGTATTTCTGGAACAGTGCCGGCGACCAGGCCCTGATCGCCTTGCGCGGCCTGCATGCCCTGCACATGCCGGTCACTGCCAAGGCGTTCGGTGATGCCCTGGCGCTGTTCGGCCCGCACTATCCCGAGCGTCGTGACGCGCGCATGGAGGTGCTCGAGGCGCTTGAGGCAGCGCACGGCGAGGACCTGTTCGAGGCCCCGTCGCGATTGATCCAGGACCTGCCCGAGGACTTCGTGCAGGCCGCGCTGGACCGCCTCACCGAGCTGTACAGGCACCTCTGAGGTTTCACAGGAACATCCCGCCCGACACCTCCACCCGCTGGCCGTTGATCCAGCTGCCACCGTCGCCGAGCAGCACAGCCACCGCCGCGCCGATATCATCCGGCAGGCCCACGCGGCCCAGGGCAGTGTTGCTGGCGATAAAGCCGTTCACCTGGTCATTGTCGCGCACCACACCGCCACCAAAGTCGGTCTCGATGGCACCGGGGGCCAGGATGTTCACGCGAATGCCACGCGCACCGAGCTCCTTGGCCTGGTAGCGGGTCAGCACCTCCATTGCCCCCTTCATCGCCGCGTAGGCGGCAAAGCCGGGCAGGGCGAAGCGGGTCAGCCCGGTGGAGATATTGACGATGCGGCCCTGGTCGGCAAGCAGCGGCAGCAGCCGCTGGGTGAGAAAGAACGGGCCCTTGAGCTGGATGTTGAGCAGGGTATCGAACTGCGCTTCGGTGGTTTCGCTGAAGCTTACGTTGATGCCGATGCCGGCGTTGTTCACCAGAAAGTCGAACTGTCGACGGCCGAAGGTACGCTGCAAGGTGTCATCGAGGGTGGCGGCGAACGCCTCGAAGCTGGCGCTGTTGCTCACGTCCAGTTGCAACATGGTGGCGCGCACGCCTTTTTGCTCAAGCTCGGCCACCAGCGCGTGGGCCTCGTCGGCCTTGCTGTGGTAGGTGCCGATGATGTCGATGCCCTGGGCTGCCAGGTGCAACGCGGTGTTCCTGCCCAGGCCACGGCTGGCGCCGGTAATCAGTGCGATCTTGCGGGTCATGGTCGGTTCCTCGGGGTGGCTGAAGTCGAGCACAGTCTATTGGTCGCTCCGGTACTGATAAATCCGCTGGATTCGGAAATACTGTTCGGCAGGGTCGAACAATGGAGGGGCTGGATGAACACGCTGGAGCTGTTGCGCACCTTTGTGCGGGTTGCCGAACTGTCGAGCTTCACCCTGGCCGGGGAGAGCCTGGGGCTGCCGCGTTCTACCGTCTCGGAACAGGTGCGCCTGCTTGAGAGGCACCTGGGCACGCGCCTGCTCAACCGCACCACGCGGCGTGTACAGGCCACCCAGGATGGCCTGCAACTGTACGAGCGTAGCAAAGACCTGCTGTCGCGAATGGACGAGCTCGAAGGGCTGTTTCGGCCCGACCCGGCCCAGTTGCACGGTCGCCTGCGCATCGACCTGCCGACGCTGATGGCACGGCGCATCATCCTGCCGGCCTTGCCGGCGTTCATGCAGCAGCACCCGGGGCTGGCGCTGGAGATCAGTTGCACCGATCGCCAGGTCGACCTGGTGCGCGAGGGGTTCGACTGCGTGCTGCGCATCGGTGCGCTCAGCGACCTTGCGCTGGTCGCCCGGCCCCTGGGCAGCCTGCGCATGGTCAACTGCGCCAGCCCTGCCTACCTGCAGCGCATGGGGGTGCCGACACGGCTGGAGGCCCTGCGCGACCACCAGTTGATCCACTACGTACAGAACCTGGGGGCGCGCTGCCCGGGGTTCGAGTACCGACAGGGCGCCACGACGCGGTATCAGGCCATGGGCGGTGCAGTCACGGTGAACAATACCGATGCCTACGAAAGCGCCTGCCTGGCCGGGTTGGGCATCATCCAGGCGCCCTTTGCCGGTGTGCGCGAGTACCTGGAGAGCGGGCAACTGGTCAGCGTGCTGGACCAGCAGGTGCCCGAGCCGATGCCGGTGTCATTGCTGTTCGCTCGGCAGGTGCACCTGCCGTTGCGGGTGGCGGCGTTCATGGGGTGGCTGGAGCAGGTTCTGGCGGGGCAACTCGATCCAGTGGCAGGCGCAGGCTGAACAGCGTGCCGGCCTCGCGGCTGGACACCACTTCCATGCGCCCGCCATGGGCCAGGGCAATCTGGTTGGCGATGTACAGGCCCAGCCCCAGGCCGCTTTGCGGGGTGCCGTCGAGCGGGCGCGAAAACGGCTGGAACAGTTGCGCCATCACCGCCGGGGCAATCGGCGCGCCCTGGTTGTGCACGCCCAGGGTGAACACCTGCTGCTCGATACGCGCCGATACATCTACCGGGCTGTTGGCGTCGCCATGGTTCAGGGCGTTGGCCAGCAGGTTGGAGAGCAGCTGGGTGATCCGCTCGCGGTCGCAGCACATGCCGCTGAGGTCATCGATATGCAGGCGTATCACCCGCTGCGGGTAGACCCGTTGCAGCTCGGAGGCCACCTGACGCAGGGCGGTGTCCAGGTCGGGGCAGGGCTGGATGTTCACCATGATGCCGTTGCCCAGGCGCCCGCGGGCGAAGTCCAGCACATCGCGCACCAGTTCGGTGGCACGGCGTCCGGAGGCGAGGATGTGCTCGGCGATGGTTCGCGAGCGTGCATCGCCCAGGCGCTTGACCAGCAGCTCGGCGCCGGCGGTGATGGCGAACAGCGGGTTGCGCAGGTCGTGGCCGAGCACCGCGATGAACTGTTCGCGCAGCTCGGCGATGGCCAGCTCCTTCTTCAGCGCCGCCTCGGTCTGCTGGGCGGCTTCCTCGCTCTCGATCTGGATCGTCAACAGCCGCGCGAAGGACTCCATCATCGGCTGGATGGCACTGCCGGTGAGGGCGGCCGGGGCCGGATCGAGCGCGCAGATGGTGCCGAAAAAGCTGCCGTTGGTACGGAACACCGGCACCGAGATATAGCTTTCGAAGCGGTACAGGCGCGGGGTGGGGTGGTGGCAGTAGCGGGCGTCCTCGCTGGCCTTGTCGATCACGATGGTCTGGTGGCTGCCGCGAATCTCGTGGCATAGCGTGGTGGCCACGTCCAGCTCGCCGCCCACTCCCAGGCCAAAGCCCAGGTTGTCGAGCACGGCGCAGGCGGTCCAGTTGTTCTCGGTGACACGGGCCACGGCCGCAAAGCGCATGCCGGTGGTTTCGCAGATCACCTGGAGGATGGCCGGCACGGCGTTGATCCGCGCAATCGTGGCAAGGTCGGCGGTGATGGCAGTACTCATGGAACGTCCACGTGGCTGGCGGCAAGGTGAGGATGTCTGGCAGTTTAGCGAAAAAAAGGGTGTCAGGCGCAGGCGGGTTTTTAGTAACCTCTGCCTGTCGAGCTTCTCCGTCAGAGAGGGCCGCAGACGACCCGCCCCGCGTGCCAATTCCATTCACCCCGCATCTTCGACGATGCTCCAGTGAGGTTTGACATGCACATCACTTCCCAGGATATCTGCGCCGCGGCCGACCAGCTCAAGGGCTTCGTAGGCTTCAACCACAAGCTGGGCCGGCATATCGTGCGCTTCAGCGAAGACTCGTTCGGCATGGACGTGGCCGACGACAGCATCATCCCCAGCCATGAATTCGTGTGGCAGGCGAGCGGCGGCGAGGTGATGACCTTGCGCCGCGAACTGATCGAGGTGCTGCTGGCGCAGAATGTCGACGAGCGGTTGAACATCACCGAGCCGTTGCGGGTGTACCTGCGTCGCAACGACCTGCCGGAGATCGCGGCCCAGCGCCGCTTGCGGGCGTGACACAGGGCCGCAAGCCCTAGCTGCAGGAGCCGGCCATGCCGGCGAAGGCGCCGGAACGTGGTGCCTGCATTTCAGTCCGGGTAGGCCAGGCGCAGCGGCACCACCTCGCCGCGGGCCACATTGACCTTGTTGCGGCCACTCTGCTTGGCCGCATACAGCGCCTTGTCCGCCTCGTTCAGCCACACCATGGAGTCTGCGAAGCCTGGCTGGAAGCTGGCCAGGCCGATGCTCAGGCTGATGCGCAATTGCGGGAGCTGCTCGTTGCGGTACTCGTTGACCCGCTGGCGCAGGCGCTCCATGACCTGGCTGGCATGCTCCAGGCTGCACCCGGGCAGGATCACGCCGAATTCATCCCCGCCGTAGCGCCCCGGCACGTCGTCCTCGCGCAGGTTGCGCTTGAGCTCGACGCTCAGCTGGCGCAGCACGCAGTCACCCACCACATGGCCATACACATCGTTGATGGTCTTGAAGTGGTCGATGTCGATGATCGCGATCACGGCCTGGGCCGGGGCCTGCTGGCACAGCTGAAAGCGCAGTTGCAGCAGGTCTTTCCATGAGCCGTGGTTGAACAGGCCGGTGAGGCTGTCGGTGCGGCTCAGCGCACTGAGGCTGCGCTTGTGCTCGGCCAGCTTGATCGCCAGGCGGTAGCACACCCAGCCCAGCGCCAGCGGATAGAGGGTCAGCATCGGCAGGCAGGCGTACACCTGCACGGTGCTGACCTCCAGTTGCAGGCTCGGCCCGAACAGCGCCACCGCCGCCACCATGCCCAGCCCCATGGCCAGCAGCCCTTGCACAAACAGGCGCTGACCACCGGCGGCGACGTTGTTCATGCCCATCATGGCCAGGATGGTGACGCTGATCAGCGGGTTGAACTGCACGGTGCCGGCCCAGAAGCCGCCCATCAGCGAGTCGACCATCAGGTTGCGCTGTTCGGCGCGATAGGGGGCTTGCGAGCGCAGGCCGAGCTGGTAGGCCAGGTGCGGCCAGCCCAGGCCGTTGAATACCAGCAGCGCTACGACCCAGTACGGCAGCTGCAGGGGCAGCACGCCGGAGAGCACGCTGAACAGGCCGATACCCGAGCCGATGATACGCGGCAGGTAAATTCTTCTGACAAATGATAATCCCTTGCCGTTGCTGATTTGAGTCATGATTTGCCGATCTGCCTGACGCCGTTCATCGCATAATTTGCGTGAATATTGTTGAACAAAGCCGGGCTGTTCAAGAATGGCCTTGCAGGCCATTTCACAGTTGGTACGGGCAATGGGCATGCACCTGAAACGGTTAGTCGGAGTATTTGCATTCATGGCTTCCCTTGCAGCACAAGCCACCGAAACCCCCGTGCAGCCTTCGCTGCAGCAGGACGGGCGGTACCGCAACCAGGCCCAGTTGCCCCGCGACGGGGTGCTGAAAAAACTGCGCATCGGTTTCAAGTTCCTGTTTCTGAGCAAGCCGGCCGACACCCGGCCAACCCTGCCGATACCGGTGCACCCCCTGAGCCAGGCCCAGGTGCTGGCCGCGCCGAACCGCAGCCTGTGGCGCCTGGGCCATTCCACGGTGCTGCTCAAGCTGCGCGATCGTTTCTTCATCACCGACCCGGTGTTCGCCGAGCGCGCCTCGCCGGTGCAGTGGGCCGGCCCGCAGCGCTTTCACCAGCCGCCGCTGGCGCTGGAGCAACTGCCGCCGATCACGGCGGTGATACTGTCCCACGACCATTACGACCATCTGGATGAACGGGCGGTGCTGGCCCTGGCCGAGCGCACCGAGGTATTCCTTGCCCCGCTTGGGGTGGGCGACACCCTGGTCGGGTGGGGCGTGCCTGCGGCCAAGGTGCGCCAGCTCGACTGGTGGCAGGCCACGGAGGTTGCGGGCATCCAGTTCGTCGCCACCCCGGCGCAGCACTTCTCCGGGCGCGGGCTGTTCGACAGCAACCGCACCCTGTGGGCGTCATGGGTGGTGCTCGATGAGGACCTGCGCCTGTTCTTCAGCGGCGATACAGGCTATTTCGAGGGCTTCAGGCAGATCGGCGAACGCTATGGGCCATTCGACGTGACCCTGATGGAAACCGGCGCCTACAACGTCAACTGGCCCAATGTGCACATGCAGCCCGAGCAGAGCCTGCAGGCGCACCTAGACCTGCGCGGGCGCTGGTTGCTGCCGATCCACAACGGCACCTTCGACCTGTCCACCCACGCCTGGCATGAACCCTTCGACCGCATCATGGCCCTGGCGGCCAACGCACGGGTACCGCTGAGCACCCCGCAGATGGGGGAGCGGGTCAGCCTGGTGCAACCGCAGCGGGGTACCGCGTGGTGGCTTCCACTGGAGCAACAGCAGGCCCAGGCGGCCGTGTTGGCCTCCGGGCAGCGTTAAGGTGCGTCGCTAGGGTCGCGCCGGCCGGGCAAGGGGCGCTCGCGGCCCTTGCTCAGGGTTTCATCGGGCAGGCCGGCGTCGCTGCGAATCTGCGCATGGCTGATCAGCGCGAAGATGAAGCTGCCGCCCACGATGTTGCCCGCCAGGGTCGGCGCGGCAAAGTGCAGCCAGAACTGCTGCCAGCTCACTTCCCCGGCCCACACCAGGTACGACACCTCGACCGAGCCAACCACGATATGGGTGAAGTCACCCAGCGCCATGAGATAGGTGATCAGCAGGATGATCCAGATCTTGGCGTTCTCCATCGACGGGATCATCCACACCATGGTCGCGATCATCCAGCCCGAGATGATGCCCTTGGCAAACATCTGGCCCACCTCGTTTTCCATGACCTTGCGCCCCACTTCAAGAAAGGCGAGATCGGTCTTGGTGTCGAAGATCGGCAGGTGCAGCATCACGTATGACACCAGCACGGTGCCCACCAGGTTGCCGAACAGCACCACGCCCCACAGGCGCAACAGGCGCCCCACATTGTTGAACGTGGGTTTGGTCATCACCGGCAGCACGGCGGTCAGGGTATTTTCGGTAAACAGTTGCTGGCGCGCGAGAATCACCGCCAGAAAGCCCGCCGAATAGCCCAGGCTGGCGATCACCTGGCTGCTGTCGCCCTCGGGCAGGCGGGAATAGAACAGCCCCATCGCCATCAGCGACAGGCCCATGCTCAAGCCGGCCGCCAGTGCCGACCACCACAGCGCCGCGATGGTGCGCTGCAGTTCCTTGTCGCCCTGGGCGCGGATGATCTCGTGGAGCACAGCGGCACGTGGCGGCTGGTTGTGGCTGACCTCCTGCTCTTCGTCCGCTGACAGGCCCGGGGTCTTGCCGCTTTTCTGCTCGTTCATGGGGGAGGTTTCCGTGGGGGGCTCTGAGTAAAGATCCGCCGCCGTTCAATTAGTTGCCTTGTGCCGCAGGCTTTGTCGGCATAATTCACCCCTCTTGAATAGCGGACGTTTTTCCCATGAAACATGGATGTTGCGTCGCACTGCTGGCCGCGCAGGCCTTGACCGCAGCCATGCCCGCCCAGGCGGGCTTGGGCAGCGACGTGTTCACCGGTACCTTGGGTACCCAGTCGATCGTGCTGGAGCTCGACCGCGCCGTGCCCGAGGATGTCAGCGGGCGTTACTTCTACGTGAAGCATCACCACGACCTGCAGCTCACCGGCAGCATCCAGGGCACGCGGATTCAACTGGTGGAGGGGCATGAGCCGGCCCCGGAGGCAGGCATCGACTCGCTGCCAACACTCGCGCTGTGGCCGGCTGCCCAGGGCGGCCTGCAAGGTGAGTGGCAAAGCCCCCAGGGCAAACGCCTGCCGATCACGCTGCTGCCGGCACGACTGCCGCAGGTACCGTCGGGTGCCGATCCGTTCCTGGCCCGCCAGTACACCGACTCACCCTATGAATACCTGAGGCTGATGCAACTGCCGTTGAAGCCGGGCGAGCTTGAACACTTTCAAGGCTACCCGCTGCGCTGGCTGAGCGAGCCGTCCTCGGGGATAAGCCTGTTCGTGATCGAGGACGGTTACCCTGCGCAGCAGCTCACACGCCTCAACCAGTTGCTGCGCGCGCGCCTGTCCAGTGATGTGGTGGCCTACCACCAGTGCATGCTGCTGGGGCGCCCTGGCGGGTACTACCGGCAGACGGTGACGCCGCGGTTCATGAGCAATGCGCTGCTCAGTGTCAGCATCGTGCAGGACTACAGCTGCGACGGCACGCCGATGCTGCCCACCGATGCGCCGCTCAACCTGGCGGTGGAGTCGGGCAAGGAGCTGACCCTGGACGATGTGCTGTGGGTGGGCGAGGGCAAGCCGTTTCACTACGAGTACCAGCCTGGCCCCAACCCCGAGCAGTTCGCCACCGTGAGTTTCGGTGCCTATGTGGACTACCGTTCGCGCACCTTTGCGCCGTGGTTGCTGGCGCAGCTCAAGCAGCTTTATCCGCAGCACATGTTGGGCGAGGTGGGCGAGGACGGCTGCGATTACGCAAAGGCGCAGGTGTGGCAGATGCCCACATGGCGCTTTACCCCCGAAGGCATCCAGTTCGACCCGGTGTTCGACAGCGTGCAGCGCCATTGCCGTGGGGTGGGCTGGGCGGTGCTGCCGTATCGGATAGTGAGGCAGCATGCAGGTGGGGTGGAGCTCGAACTGCCGGAGTGAGGGCGTTCAACTATGTAGCACCGCTGCAGCCGGCAGCGACTTCAAGCTCTCTGCTCCGCCACTTCAAGCAGAGAGCAGCCCATGACTATCGGTTCCACCTACAACCATCCCGCTGATGTTGCGACCCCCTTGGCGGGTAATGCCGAAGGCTGGTCGGCGCGGTTCCCCAACCCGCCCGATCTGTGTTTTGACTACCGCAGGTTGCTCGAGCAGGTCGGTGGTATCGCCCAAGCCCGTCGCGCCGAGCACCGCATTTGCATCATCGGTGCCGGCGTTACCGGTTTGACTGCCGCCCGCGAGCTGCTGCGTTGCGGCTTCCAGCACATCACCCTGATCGAAAAGTCGCAACGGATCGGCGGTCGGCACATGACCATCGTCGACCCTGGCCCAGGCGACAGGGAGCCTTCGACGCCGTTCGAAATGGGCGCCATGCGCATGCCGTTGTTCAATCGCAGTGGCGAAGCGCCGAAAGAGGGGCGCTCGTTGATGGCGTACTACGCTAGTCAGTTCGATCTGCGCTTGTCCGACTTTCCCAACCCGGGTACGCCTGCCGTACGCTCGACAGGCATCTACCTGCGTGAAGGTCTGCTGGACGGCGAGGGCGAGCCGACGCTGTTGATCTGGGACAACGCTGACGGCCGGACACCGCCACCTACGGCCACCTTGCAACAGGTACATGAAAAGTGGCGGGTGTTTGCCGACCGGATGACCGAAACCGTGGCGCAAGCCTATGGCGGCGAGCAGTGGGAAGACCTGTGGGCCGCCATTGTTGAACGCTATCAGGCAATGTCGTTTCGGGACCTGGTCAGGTTGCCGGCAATTGATGTGTGGAACCCCGAAACGCCCGGCGACTTCGGCGGCCTGGGCATGAGCGCGGCAGAGTCCGCGTTGTTCTATGCCATCGGTATCGGCGACGGCAGTTGGGGGGCTTTCTATGATGTCTGCAGCCTGTATCCGCTGCGAACGGCGATCTTCGGCTTCAGCAGCCACCTGCAACTGGTGCATGGCCGCGTGGACGAGCAGGGTGACCCGCTGGACGCGCCGCTGGTTGCCAATGGGCCTGTATACGACAGCAGAGGTCTGCCGTTCGCGTCACCTACCTACCTGGGGCTGGCCGCTCTGGATGAATGCCTGTTGTTCATGCCGGTAGCGCCAACCGGTGCATCTCCCTACCAGCACCTCAGTGCCCTGCCCAACGGGCTGCTTACCGACAGCCCGGTTACTGGCCTGCGCAAGCTGGCGAACCAGCAGATTCGCGTGCAGTACCAGTGGCATGCCAGCGACCTGCAGTCGAGCACGTTGCAGAGCGAAGACTTCGACGCAGTGATCGTCACCTTGCCTTCCTGGCTGATCGAGACATCGGTGCGTCTTGAAGGCTTCACTGCAGCAATGCTGCCTCAGCAGATCATCGATGCATACAAGACGGCGCACTGGGAAACCAGCTGCAAGGTGTATGCGCCATTGCAGAAAAGTTTTTTGCAACGTAATCAGGCCATCCCGCAAATTCTCGTTACTGACAGCTTTATCCACGATGTTTATGCCTATCGCTACAACGACCGCTATGCCAGCGACTGCATCCTGCTCAGCTACACCTGGGAGGACGACGCGACCAAGCTGGCCGCGTTCAGCGATGAGCAACTGGTGGAAAAGTGCGTGCAGGAGCTGGACCGGATCCTGTTGCGGTGCAGCAATGTGCAGGCACCGCTATCGCCGTATGTCGATACCCGCAATGCGCGGGTGCAGCGTTGGGTCACCGACCGCAATGCTCTGGGCTGCGCCAGGCTCTACCGGGCCGGCACCTACTACGATGCGTTGAGCCTGATGCGATACAGCCGTGAGCATGCCCGTCACAGCGGGTTGTACCTGGCAGGCGAGTCGTTCTCGGTGGATGCAGGCTGGACCGAGCCCTGCCTGCGTACCGCGATCGATGCCGTGATCAACCTGTGCAACGACACCGGGGCGCTGTTCAACGGCGGTTTCAGCATGTCGGTCTATCCGCACTATCGCATTCAGCCCCAGGCGTCCCGGTAGGCCTTTCCTACAGGCGCAGAGCGGCCTTGCAGCATTGTCGGAAGGGGCCGACTTGTCCCTCTTGAGGGTTGTTTTGTCCACTGGAAAGCCTCCAAACGACAACTCGAACAACAAAAAGGACACTTCCATGCCTGCACCCTCTGTCCCGGTCAGCCCCGTGCGTATTGCCGTGATCCAGTTCGACCCTCAGGTCGGGCTGGACCAGTGCGACAACAACTTGTGCAAAGGTCTGCAGCTCGCCGAAGAGGCGGTGCATGACGGCGCCAACCTGATCGTGCTGCCCGAGCTTGCCAACACCGGCTACACCTTCGAGACCCGAGCAGAAGCCTATGCGCATGCCGAAACCCTCGATGAAGGTCCCAGCATCAAGACCTGGCGCGCCTTCGCCCGGGAGCATCAGGTGTACCTGGTGGCAGGATTTGCCGAGCGCGATGGCCTCAAGCTGTATGACAGCGCGGTGCTGTTCGGCCCCGACGGCCTGCTGGGCCATTACCGCAAGGCACACCTGTGGAACCAGGAAAAGCTCTGGTTCAGCCCCGGTGATCTGGGCTTTCCGGTGTTTGAAACCCCGATCGGCCGGATCGGCCTGATGATCTGCTGGGACGTATGGTTTCCCGAGGTGCCACGCCTGCTTGCGTTGCAGGGTGCAGACATCATCTGCAGCCTGAACAACTGGGTGTGGACACCGCCCCCGTTGTTCGATGCCAGCGGCAGGTGCATGGCCTCGTACCTCACCATCACTGCGGCCCACGTCAACAATGTCTACATTGCCGCCGCCAACCGCATCGGCAGCGAGCGTGGCGGGCGTTTTCTGGGGTGTTCGCTGATCGCGGGCACCAATGGCTGGCCGTTGGGCAAGGTGGGGGGCGCCGAGGACGAGTGCATCCTGTATGCCGATGTCGACCTCAGCACTGCACGCAGCGCGCCGGTCTGGAACAGCCTGAATGACCTGCCACGGGACCGTCGCACCGATTGCTATGGCGCGATGCTGGGTTATGACCAGCATCCAGCGCTGCCGCGCTGAGGAGTCGCCATGGACAAGTCAATCGACAAGGTGGAGGCAGGCTTTCTGCCTTTGCTGCTGATGTGCGTGTGCGTGTCGCTGGGCACCGGGGTGTTCATCGAGGTCATCAGCGGGCGTGCGGCATCCTGGGTCGGGGTATGGCCCGACTACGCGCACATGGTCGCCAACCTGCACGAGCCGCTGGCGCGGTTGCGCTGGATCGTCGGCGATATCAGCGAGGTAGCGTTCTACAAGCATGAGCTGCCGGCGATCGGGTTGCTGCTGGGCGCCGCGCTGGCCCATTGGGCGCACCGCACGGGCCGGGCATGGCAGGGCTTTGCGATCTGCTATGGCACCGGGTTGTGGCCCTGGCTGGTGACTAGTTCGCTGCTGGGGCTGGTGTTCAGCCATGTGCTGTGGGGCTGGACGCTCAGCGCCAGCACCTGGCAACCCACCTTCGTCGCGTTCGTCTCGCTGCCGGCGGCGATGGTGCTGCTGTTCGGCGGCGGCTGGAAGGTCGCGATCAATGGCGCGTTGCTGGGGGCACTGCTGGTGACGCCAGCAAGCCTGCTGCTGGTCAATTACCTGTGCTACCCATTCGGCTTGCCGGTGGTGATCGGCAATGTTGGCGGCATGGCCGTTGCGAGCGTGCTGGCGTTCATGCTGTGCCGGCGGTTTGCAGGCCTGGTGCGCTCGACGCCGCCTGTCGATGCGCCGCCACCGGCACCGGTCGTCGAGAGAGCGACACCGCACTACGGCGTTGGCTGGACGCTGCGACGGGTGCTGGCCGACTTCAGCGAGGCGCCGTTCTTCGGCAATGAGCTGGCCAGCCTGGGCTTGTTGCTCGGCGTGCTGGCGGCCTACCTGCTGTCGCCGGCCGGGCCGGCCTACGGCTCGCAGCTGGTGCTGGAGATGGTGGGCGGGCAGGCGCTGGCGTCGCTGATCGGCGTGCTGTTGTGGCGCAGGCAATGGATGCAGAGGGGGTGGTACCCGACCTACATCCCGATCGTTTCCGTGGTGCCGGCGGCGGTGCTGACATTGGGTGGCACGTGGGAGGTGGTGGTGCTCAGTGCCGGCCTGGGCGCGGTGATGGCACCGCCATTGGCGGTCGCAATCAGCCAGCGCCTGCCCAGCCATCTGCATGGGTACATTGGCAACGTGCTGTCGATGGCTGCCTGCACGCTGATGATCCTGCCATTTGTGGGGTGGCTGACGGGCGCCGGGTAAGCGCTGAAGGGCGGGGTGATGTAGTGTTACGGCAGGATCCCGCCTTGAGGCTATGCCATGACAGCTTTTGTACAGCCTTTGAACGATAAGGAAATGACCCGTCTTGATGGTTTTCTGCTCAAGTACGGTAACGATGAAGCCATCCTCACGCTCTCGGAGCTGGATGGCTTTCTGGTGGCGCTGGCCAGTTCGCCCGTGTTGTTGACGCCCAACGAATGGCTGCCCGAAGTGACCGGCGGCAGAGCGCCGCGGTTCAAGAAGCCGGCCGAGGCCGAGGCGTTTTCGGCGTTGTTGATGCGCTACATGAACAACGTGGCGGGCGAGCTCAGTGAGGCGTGTGATGCCTTCGAACCGTTGTTTCTCGAAGACGAGTCCGAGCCTGATCCGCAGCTGGTGGTCGAGGAGTGGTGCTTCGGCTACTTGCGGGGTGTGCAGGTAGCGCGCTGGCCGGCGCTGCCGCCGGTGCAGGTACGGCACCTGGAGGCGATTGCGCTGCATGGGCTGGACGAGAACATCGAAAAAGTCGAGGCGTTGCAGCCGCAGGAGCATGCGGCTTCGGTCGAGGCCGTCGTGATCGGTTTGCGGGCGTTGTATCGGTTTTTCGATTCGCAGCGGGGGTAGCCATCGCGCGACCCTCTGATTTGCCGACGCCATCGCGGGTCAAGCCCGCTCCCACAAAGTGTTTGCGCCCTCCTGTGGGAGCGGGCTTGCCCCGCGATGGGCTGTCTGCCAACCCTAATCTTGTTGTAATTCCAGGTAATCAATGACACTGCATGTACTGTTCGTGTGTACTCAGAACCGCTTGCGCAGCCCCACGGCTGAACAGGTGTTTGCCGACTGGCCGGGGGTGGAGACGGCCTCTGCCGGTGTGGGCAATGATGCGGACGTGCCGGTGGGCAACGAGTTGCTGGCGTGGGCAGACCTGGTGATCGTGATGGAGCAGGCGCACCGCAAGAAACTGTCGGCGCGATTCCGCTCGGTGCTGGGCGACAAGCGTATCGTTTGCCTGGGCATCCCGGACGACTATGGGTTCATGGCGCCGGAGTTGGTTGAACTGTTGAAGGCCAGGGTGCCGCAGTTTTTGCCGGATCAACTGTAATAGTGCGCAAGGTCTGCTGGCCTCTTCGCCAGCAAGGCTGGCTCCTACCGGGTTCCAGCGTGACCCTGGCTGACAGACGCTAGCAGGCGCAGCGACCAACAGCATGCGAAAACCTCTGAAAAAAGCCAGGCACAAAAAAGGCCGCCTTGCGGCAGCCTCTTTTTGCAGCATCCACGCGCGGGAAATCAATCCCAGCTCAACGCGCCGCCAGTCTGATACTCGATAACCCGCGTCTCGAAGAAGTTCTTCTCTTTCTTCAAGTCCATGATTTCGCTCATCCATGGGAACGGGTTGGTGGTACCTGGGTACTCTTCCTTCAGGCCGATCTGCGACAGGCGACGGTTGGCGATGAACTTGAGGTAGTCCTCCATCATCGCCGCGTTCATGCCCAGCACGCCGCGTGGCATGGTGTCGCGTGCGTATTCGATTTCCAGCTGAGTACCCTGCAGGATCATCTGCGAGGCCTCTTCCTTCATCTCGGCATCCCACAGGTGCGGGTTTTCGATCTTGATCTGGTTGATCACGTCGATACCGAAGTTCAGGTGCATCGACTCGTCACGCAGGATGTACTGGAACTGCTCGGCAACGCCGGTCATCTTGTTGCGACGACCCATCGACAGGATCTGGGTGAAGCCGCAGTAGAAGAAGATGCCTTCGAGTACGCAGTAGTAGGCGATCAGGTTGCGCAGCAGTTCCTTGTCGGTCTCGACGGTGCCGGTGTCAAACTCCGGGTCCGAGATGGCACGGGTGTAGCGCAGGCCCCAGGCGGCCTTTTTCGCGACCGAAGGGATCTCGTGGTACATGTTGAAGATCTCGCCTTCATCCATGCCCAGCGATTCGATGCAGTACTGGTACGCGTGGGTGTGGATCGCCTCTTCGAACGCCTGGCGCAGGATGTACTGGCGGCACTCGGGGTTGGTGATCAAGCGGTACACGGCCAGTGCCAGGTTGTTGGCAACCAGCGAGTCGGCGGTGGAGAAGAAGCCCAGGTTGCGCATGACGATGCGACGCTCGTCGTCGGTCAGGCCTTCGGGGGTCTTCCACAGGGCGATGTCCGCGGTCATGTTGACCTCTTGCGGCATCCAGTGGTTGGCACAGCCATCCAGGTACTTCTGCCAGGCCCAGTCGTACTTGAACGGTACCAGCTGGTTGAGGTCGGCGCGGCAGTTGATCATGCGCTTCTCGTCGACCGCTACACGGGCAGCAGAGCCTTCCAGCTCGGCCAGGCCTTCGGCGATGTCGAGATCGTCCAGGGCCGCCTTGGCGCGCTTGACCGCGTCGGAGTCGGCGGCGGTCACTGCACGGGCTTCCTGCGCGGCCACACCGCCAGCGCTGTCGAGCTTGTCGATGCCCGCTTCAGCCACCTGAGAGGCGGTTTGACCTTTGGCGGCGACTTCGCCGTCTTCGTTTTCGAATTCGTCCCAGCTCAGCATGATGGGTCTCCTGCTTGAGGGCCATGAAAGAGTATGGCCGGTTGGATCTAGGGTTGCGCTGCTCGCGGTTAAGGTGTGCACGCAAAATCTTGGAATGCTTCCGGGGGCGCAGCCCCTCGGGGAGGGCGGGGTGACCCGCACCTGGGTGTTCGGCGATAGAGGCCGGTGGTTGTGCCGACCTCTTCGCTGGCAAGGCCAGCGCCTACAGGGTAGGCGCAAGGCGCCGCTTGCAAGCGGCGCCTTCAGGCCTTACTGGCAGGCTTCGCAGTCCGGCTCGTCGATCGCGCAGGCTTTTGGCACTGGGGCAGGGCCGGCTGGCGCTGCTGCCTGGACCGGGGCGCTGTCGCCACCGCTGGACACGGCGTTGAGCTTGCCGGTGCTGATGGTCGACTTCTCGGTGCTGGTGGCGGCCAGGGCACGGAGGTAGTAGGTGGTTTTCAGGCCACGGTACCAGGCCATGCGGTAGGTCACGTCCAGCTTCTTGCCCGAAGCGCCGGCAATGTACAGGTTCAGCGACTGGGCCTGGTCGATCCACTTCTGGCGACGGCTGGCTGCATCGACGATCCATTTGGTCTCGACTTCGAACGCGGTGGCGTACAGGTCCTTGAGCTCCTGCGGAATACGCTCGATCTGCTGCACCGAACCATCGTAGTACTTCAGGTCGTTGATCATGACCGAGTCCCACAGGCCGCGGGCCTTCAGGTCGTGGACCAGGTACGGGTTGATCACGGTGAACTCGCCCGACAGGTTCGATTTCACGTACAGGTTCTGGTAGGTCGGCTCGATCGACTGCGAAACGCCGGTGATGTTGGCGATGGTCGCGGTCGGTGCGATGGCCATGATGTTCGAGTTGCGAATGCCTTTCTGCACGCGGGCACGTACCGGTGCCCAGTCCAGGCTCTCGTTCAGGTCGACATCGATGTACTGCTGGCCACGTTGCTCGATCAGGATCTGTTGCGAGTCCAGCGGCAGGATGCCCTTGGACCACAGCGAGCCCTGGAACGTCTCGTAGGCGCCACGCTCATCGGCCAGGTCGCAGGAGGCCTGGATCGCGTAGTAGCTGACCGCTTCCATCGACTTGTCGGCGAACTCGACCGCAGCGTCCGAACCGTACGGGATGTGCTGCAGGTACAGCGCGTCCTGGAAGCCCATGATGCCCAGGCCCACAGGGCGGTGCTTGAGGTTCGAGTTGCGCGCCTGCGGCACGGAGTAGTAGTTGATGTCGATCACGTTGTCGAGCATGCGCACGGCAGTGTTCACGGTGCGTTGCAGCTTGGCGGTGTCCAGCTTGCCGTCGACGATGTGGTTCGGCAGGTTGATCGAGCCCAGGTTGCAGACCGCGATCTCGTCCTTGTTGGTGTTCAGGGTGATCTCGGTGCACAGGTTCGAGCTGTGGACCACGCCCACGTGCTGCTGCGGCGAACGCAGGTTGCACGGGTCCTTGAAGGTCAGCCACGGGTGGCCGGTCTCGAACAGCATCGACAGCATCTTGCGCCACAGGTCTTTGGCCTGGACGGTCTTGAACACCTTGATCTTGTTGTACTCGGTCAGGGCTTCGTAGTACTCGTAGCGCTCTTCGAAGGCCTTGCCGGTCAGGTCGTGCAGGTCTGGTACTTCGCTTGGCGAGAACAGGGTCCACTTGCCGTCATCGAAGACACGCTTCATGAACAGGTCGGGGATCCAGTTGGCGGTGTTCATGTCGTGGGTACGACGACGGTCATCACCGGTGTTCTTGCGCAGCTCGATGAATTCTTCGATATCCAGGTGCCAGGTTTCCAGGTAGGCACAGACCGCGCCCTTGCGCTTGCCGCCCTGGTTGACCGCAACAGCGGTGTCGTTGACCACCTTGAGGAAGGGCACGACGCCCTGGGACTTGCCGTTGGTGCCCTTGATGTAGGAGCCCAGTGCACGCACAGGGGTCCAGTCGTTGCCCAGGCCACCGGCGAATTTCGACAGCATGGCGTTGTCGTGGATCGCGTGGTAGATGCCCGACAGGTCGTCCGGCACGGTGGTCAGGTAGCAGCTCGACAGCTGCGGACGCAGGGTGCCGGCGTTGAACAGGGTCGGGGTCGAGGCCATGTAGTCGAACGACGACAACAGGTTGTAGAACTCGATCGCACGGGCTTCCTTGTCTTTCTCTTCCAGCGCCAGGCCCATGGCCACGCGCATGAAGAACACCTGTGGCAGCTCGAAGCGCACGCCATCCTTGTGGATGAAGTAGCGGTCGTAGAGGGTCTGCAGGCCCAGGTAGGTGAACTGCTGGTCGCGCTCGTGGTTGATGGCCTTACCCAGACGCTCCAGGTCGAAGTCGGCCAGGGCAGGGTTGAGCAGTTCGAACTGCACGCCCTTGGCCACGTAGGCAGGCAGCGCCTTGGCGTACAGCTCGGCCATTTCGTGGTGGGTGGCGCTGTCGGCCACTTCGAGGAAGCTCAGGCCTTCGGCACGCAGGGTGTCCATCAGCAGGCGGGCGGTGACGAACGAGTAGTTCGGCTCGCGCTCTACCAGGGTACGGGCGGTCATCACCAGGGCGGTGTTGACGTCCTTGATGGCCACGCCGTCGTACAGGTTCTTCAGGGTTTCGCGCTGGATCAGCTCGCCATCGACTTCGGCCAGGCCTTCGCAGGCCTCGGTGATGATGGTGTTCAGGCGGTTCATGTCCAGCGGCGCGAAGCTGCCGTCGGCCAGGCTGATGCGGATGCTCGGGTGCGGCTGTACCGAGGCGTCGGCCGGAGTGCGGGTGGCACGCTCCTTGGCACGCTGGTCACGGTAGATCACGTAGTCACGGGCGACTTTCTGCTCGCCGGCGCGCATCAGGGCCAGTTCGACCTGGTCCTGGATCTCTTCGATATGGATGGTGCCGCCCGAAGGCATGCGACGCTTGAAGGTGGCGGTGACCTGCTCGGTCAGGCGGGCGACGGTGTCGTGGATGCGCGACGAGGCGGCAGCGGTGCCGCCTTCAACTGCGAGGAACGCTTTGGTGATGGCCACGGTGATCTTGTCGTCGGTGTAGGCGACGACAGTGCCGTTACGCTTGATCACGCGCAGTTGGCCGGGGGCGGTGGCAGCCAGATCCTGGTTCGAATCAGCGGCCTGCGGCGCCAGCGCCTGCGGGTTCTCGCGAGTTGTGTCGGTTTGCATGGGTGTCTCCACGTTCTCTATGTTTGTTCAGATGCCTTTTGGGCACCTACCGTTCCGTCCGAAAGCTCGCCAACTTGCCCACCGGCGCATGCGCGCCTGGCCGGGCAGGGTCTACCGACTTCGGGACAGATCAGGAAAAAAAGGGGCAATCGCTTGCCGCTCCCTGGCCGAAGTCAAAGGTTCTGGGCCACGGCCCAAAAACTGTTGCTGACGGGGTTGCACTTGCAACACCCGTACCCGAAACAAGGCCCGTCGCGGGCTTGCACCGGTCGCCTTCCGCAGGAGCGGTTTGGCTGCGAATTTCAATCAAAGTTCAAGCAAAAAAAGCGCCTCTGAAGGCTTGAGTTCTCTGCTCCACTTGTGCTTGGATTTTTGTTCAAAACCCAACATGTAGTGTTTTGTCGCGCTGGGGATACAAGATAATGCGGTATCGGGGGTATTGCAAGGCAGTGGCCTGTGGATAACGTGTGGGTAGATTGTGCGTGATTATGGGCAAAGCCTTGTAGGCCGCGTCCCACCGCCATTCCACCGCTCGTCACTCTTTTTTTGCCCGGGCAAAGCGTCGCAGGGGCATTTTTGAGGGCGCGAACCCTATCACAAAAAACACACTTGTCCAGCGACTTTGGCGCGGCTTTTTCCGGCGCCCGGCAGTGGTAGTATCGCGGGCCAATGTTGCCCTTTATTGAAGGGCTTCACTCCAACAATAAAAAGCCCAGCCGAGGTGATCCGTGCAGCAGCCCAACAGTCAGGTGTTGATCGTCGAGGATGACGAGCGTCTAGCCGAGCTGACCCGTGACTACCTGCAAGCCAATGGCTTCGACGTGGCGGTGGAGGGCGATGGGGCGAAGGCGGCGGCGCGCATCGTGGCCGAGCAGCCAGACCTGGTGATCCTCGACCTGATGCTGCCCGGCGAGGACGGCCTGAGCATCTGCCGCAAGGTGCGCACGCAGTACAACGGGGTCATCCTGATGCTCACCGCGCGCAGCGAGGACCTGGACCAGGTGCAGGGTCTGGACCTGGGCGCCGACGATTACGTGTGCAAGCCGGTGCGCCCGCGCCTGTTGCTGGCGCGGATCAACGCCTTGCTGCGCCGCACCGAGGTGCCGGCCACCACGGGCGAGCGCCAGAGCCTGCAGTTCGGCCCGCTGCGGGTGGACAACACCCTGCGCGAAGCCTGGCTCGGCGACAACGGCATCGAGCTGACCGCTGCCGAGTTCGACCTGCTGTGGCTGCTGGTGAGCAACGCGGGGCGCATCCTGTCCCGCGAAGAGATCTTTACCTCCCTGCGCGGGGTGGGCTATGACGGCCAGGACCGCTCCATCGATGTGCGCATTTCGCGCATCCGCCCCAAGATAGGCGACGACCCCGACCACCCGCGCATGATCAAGACGGTGCGCAGCAAAGGCTACCTGTTCGTGGGCGAGGCTGCCCAGGCGCTGGGCCTGGTTGAATGAACTCGATCTTCCTGCGCATCTACGGCGGCATGCTGGCCGCCCTGGTGCTGGTGGCGTTGCTGGGCGCGCTCAGCCTGCACCTGCTCAACGAGGTGCGTGCCGAGCAGTACCGCGAGCGCCTGGCCCACGGCACCTTTACCCTGATGGCCGACAACCTGGCCCCCATGAGCGATGTGGAGCGTACCCGGGCGCTGGCGATATGGGGGCGCCTGCTGGGCATTCCGCTGGCCCTCGCCTCGATCGATCAGGCCGCCCTCGACGGTAGCCAGCGCACCCGCCTGCAACGCGGGCATGTGCTGGTGCAGCGCACCGGCCCCCATGCGGCGCGGGTGCTGCGCCAGGTGCGCGGGCAGAACCTGTTGCTGACCGGCGAGGTGCAGCAGATCAGCGAGCAACTGGCCCGCGCCACCATCTACCTGCTGGCCGACGAACTGGTGCGCTACCCGGTGGGCGAGCAGCCGCAGCGCCTGGCCGAACTCAAGCAGAGCAAGGGGTTCGGCTTCGACCTGCGCCTGCTCAGCCTCGACCAGACCGACATGGACGGCGACCAGCGCCGTCGCGTCGACGAAGGCGACACCGTGATGGCGCTGGGCAAGGACGGCAACTCGATCCGCGTGTTCGCCGGCATGGTGGCCACGCCCTGGGTGCTGGAGATCGGGCCGCTGTATCAGATGAACCCGTATCCACCGCAGATGCTGCTGGTGATCGCGGCGCTGGGGCTGTGCCTGATCGGCCTGATCGTGTACCTGCTGGTGCGCCAGCTGGAGCGGCGTCTGTCGGGCCTGGAGGCGGCGGCCACGCAGATTGCCCAGGGTAGCCTGGACGTGCGGGTGGCAGCGGACGACGCCGACTCGGTGGGGCGCCTGGCCGCGGCGTTCAACCATATGGCCGGGCACCTGCAGCAATCGCTGAACATGCAGCGCGAACTGGTGCGGGCGGTGTCCCATGAGCTGCGCACCCCGGTGGCGCGCCTGCGCTTTGGCCTGGAGATGGTCGAGAACGCCAGCAGCGAGCACGCCCGCGAGAAATACCTGCTGGGCATGGACAACGACATTCAGGACCTCGACCGGCTGGTCGACGAGATGCTCACCTACGCACGTCTTGAGCAAGGGGCGCCGGCCCTGAACTTCCAGCGTATCGACCTGGACGCCTTGCTCGACCAGGTGATTGCCGAACTGGCGCCGCTGCGCCGCGAGGTGCGGGTGCTGCGCGGGCCGTGCCAGGGCGGCGAGCAGGGGGCGTGGGTCGAGGCCGAGCCGCGCTACCTGCACCGCGCCCTGCAGAACCTGGTGAGCAATGCGATGCGCCACGCCGAGTCGCAGGTCAGCCTGAGCTATCAACTGGGCGCCCAGCGCTGTCGCATCGACGTCGAGGACGATGGGCCGGGGGTGCCGCAAAGCGCCTGGTCGCGCATCTTCACGCCCTTTACCCGCCTGGACGACAGCCGTACCCGCGCCTCTGGCGGGCACGGGCTGGGCTTGTCGATCGTGCGGCGGATCATCTACTGGCATGCCGGGCGCGCCCTGATCGGCAAGAGCGAGCGCCTGGGTGGTGCCTGCTTCAGCCTGAGCTGGCCACGCGCGCATGACGCGGAGCAGGCGCAGGAGGACGGCCTTGAGGCTCGCTGAGCTGTTGCGCCCCGACGCCTTCGATGCCCTGCTGCTGGGGCTGTACGGCCCCGAGCTGATGCCGGCGCAACGGCCGGTGCTGGTGTCGCAATGGTCCAAGTACTACTTCGCCGTGCTGTGGCGTGCGGCCCTGGTCGGGTGCGCCCCGTTGCAGGTTCAGGCGCTGGCGGTGACGCTGGATGGGCGCGGCCTGCCAACCGACCTGTCGACGTCCTCGGCGGTGGGCGGTGTGGTGGCGGTACTGGAACGGCACCTGCCAGCCATCGTCGATCAACTGGCCGTGCTGGGCAGCGTGCCGGCGGCGGTGTTGTGGGGCAATGCCGGTGACTGCCTGGAGCAGATTGCAGGTGAGCGGCCCGAGGTCCAGCGGTTGCTGGATACGCCCGGCAACCCGCTGTACGGCGCGGTGCGCTACACCCCTGACGGGCGGCGGGTCAGGCGCACCTGTTGCCTGAGCTACAAGGTCGAGTGGGTTGGGCGCTGCGCGCAGTGCCCGCTGTAAGCCTGCGGCTCACACGCTGACCAGGCTCAGCAACTGATCGCCCTGCAGGCTGAACTGCCCCTGGATTTCCCGGCCGTGGCACCACAGCGGCGACAGGTCGGTGAGCAGGCGCAGGCGGGCGTGGCCATCGGCGGACCACTCCAGCAGTTCGGCGTGCTCGAAATAGAAGCGCTTGCGCACTATGGGGTACAGCGCCTTGAACAGGCTTTCCTTGAGGGAGAAGGTCAGCGTGGTGGTCAGGCTCAGCTGGCTGCGGTCCATGCGCTGCAGCTCATCGGCAGTGAGGATTTCGCCCATCAGGCGTTCGGCGCGTTCGGTCTCCAGCAGGTTTTCCTGGTCCAGGCCCAGGCCCTGGCAGTCGCTGCTGCGGGCCACCACGGCGGCCGCCCAGCCCTTGCCGTGGGTGATCGAGCCGCTGATGCCGGCCGGCCATAGGGGGGCGCGGTCGTCGCCGGTGGCGGGCAGGTAGTCGCGCCCGTCCAGGCGCTGCAGGGCGGCGCGGGCGCACACGCGGCCGGCCAGGTACTCGGCCTGACGCTTGGCCACCGAGCGTTGCAGGCTGGGGGTGGGTTCGATGGCGGCGCGCCGGAAGTCATCGGCGGCGAGGTTGGCCGGGTCGAAGGCGCAGCTGACCAGCACCGCACCGGGGACCGGGTGGGGCAGGGGCCAGTGGTGCTGGAGCGGGGCGCAGCAGTGCGGGAGTCGATTCATGGGCGCTATTGTGCCGTGGCCCACGAGCCTTCGCCAGCAACGCTGGCGCCTACAGGTTCACGCGGCCTGCCGCAGGAGCCAGCGTTGCCGCCAGGCGGGCTTCAGTCAAACACCTTCTTCAAGAACACCTGCAGGTCTGCCCACGAGCTTTCATCGGCGGCCTTGTCATAGCCGATATCCGGCCCGCCGTGCTCGCCGTGGCTCAGGCGGTCGGCATCCGGGTTGGTGAAGCCATGCTTGGCCCCCGGGATGCTCACGAACTTCAGGTCGGCGCCGGCTGCCTCCATCTCCTTCCTGAACGCAGCCACCTGCTCGGGCGTGACCATGCTGTCGCTGGCGCCATGCTCCACCAGCAACGGCGCCTTCACACTGCCGCTGGTTGCCGGCGTGGCCGTCACCAGCGCTCCGTGAAAGCTCGCCACCCCCGCCAGCGGCTCACTGCGCCGCGCAGCGTCCAGCACCACCTTGCCGCCGAAGCAGTAGCCGATGGCGGCGATCTTGTCGGGGTTGGTCTGCGGCTGGATCTTCAGCAACTCGACCCCGGCATCGAAGCGTGTTGCCGCCGTCTTCGGGTCTTTCAGGGCCGCCGCCATGAACGCCTGCGCATCGGCCGGGTGCTCGGTGTTCTTGCCGTCGCCATACATGTCGATGGCCAGCGCGCTGTAGCCCAGCCCGGCCAGGTCGCGGGCACGGCGCTTGGCATAGTCGTTCAGCCCCCACCATTCGTGCACCACCACCACCCCGGGACGTTCGCCCTTCACGGCGTCGTCATAGGCGTAGTAGCCCACCAGGCGCTTGCCGTCGGCGTCCTGGTAGTCGATCTGGCGGGTTTGCACCGCAGCCTGGGCCAGGCCAGTGGCGCCGATCAGGGCAAGTGCGAGCAGGTAACGCATGGTCAGTCTCCTTTTTTCCGTTGATGCCCGCTCGTTCAGCCGGGGTTCAGCCAGCATTCAGCGGCGGTTCAGGGCGCCCTGCTTACTCTAGCTCCCACACAAACACCGCGCATCACTCTGGAGTACACACTCATGAAAAGCCTCAATACCGTACTGATCGCCATCACCATGCTGGGTGCCAGCTCCCTGGTACAGGCTGCCGACACCACCTTCGCCGGCCTCACCTACGGCCAGACCAGCGACAAGATCAAGAAGTCCGGCCTGCTCAGCAGCAACACCGACCACCTCAACACCGACGGCATCATCAGCAAGGACGGCACCTGGGGTGCGCGCATTGGTCAGCAGAACGACCAGGGCCGCTACTACCTCACCTATGACAACGTCTCCAACAACCACAGCGGCCTGAAAATGCGCCAGGAAAACCTGCTGGGCAGCTACGACGTGTTCTATCCGCTGGGTAGCAGCACCAAGGCATTCGGCGGTGCGAGCCTGGGCGTGACCAAGCTCAGCCAGGAATCCTCCGGCTACAGCCGCGACACCGACACCGGCTACGCCTACGGCCTGCAGGCCGGCGTACTGCAACAGGTCAGCAGCAATGCTTCGGTCGAGCTGGGCTACCGCTACCTGCGCAGCAACGCCACCACCGAACTGTCCGAGCACGACGGCGACAAGCTCGGTGCCCTGCGCCTGAAAAGCAGCGCGCAAACCTACCTGTCGGCCAACTACCTGTTCTGAACCCCCGCGCAATACCCGAACCGGCCTTCACTCTGGCCGGTTCGCTGTTATTCTGCCGTTATGTAGCGAGATGCCCGGCCAAGCAGGCCGGGCCTGGTTATGGAGGAGCGTATGAAACTGCTGGTGGTCGAGGATGAAGCCCTGTTGCGGCATCACCTGTTCAGCCGTCTGAGCGAAAGCGGGCATGTGGTCGAAGCGGTGGCCAATGCCGAGGAGGCGCTGTACCAGGCCGAACAGTTCAATCACGACCTGGCCATCGTCGACCTGGGCCTGCCGGGCATGAGCGGGCTGGACCTGATCCGCCAACTGCGCAGTCAGGGCAAGACATTTCCTATCCTGATTCTCACCGCCCGTGGCAACTGGCAGGACAAGGTCGAAGGCCTGGCCGCCGGTGCCGACGACTACGTGGTCAAGCCGTTCCAGTTCGAAGAGCTGGAGGCGCGCCTGAATGCGCTGCTGCGCCGCTCCAGCGGCTTCACCCAGTCGACCATCATCGCAGGCCCCCTGCGCCTGGACCTCAACCGCAAGCAGGCGCTGCTCGATGACCAGCCCCTGGCATTGACCGCCTACGAATACCGCATCCTCGAATACCTGATGCGCCATCACCAGCAGGTGGTGGCCAAGGACCGTCTGATGGAGCAGCTGTACCCCGACGACGGCGAGCGTGACCCCAACGTGATAGAAGTGCTGATCGGCCGCCTGCGCCGCAAGCTCGAGGGCGACAACGGCTTCAAGCCCATCGACACGGTACGTGGCCTGGGCTACCTGTTCACCGAGCGCTGCCTGTGATTCGTTCGCTGCGCCTGCGTCTGATGCTGGCCGCAGCGGTGCTGGCGCTGCTGTTCATGCTGGCCCTGTTGCCGGCCCTGCAGAAGGCCTTCAGCCTGGCCCTGCAGGAGTCCATCGAGCAGCGCCTGGCCTCGGACGTGACCACGCTGATCTCGGCGGCGCGCATAGACGGCGGCAAGCTGCAGATGCCCGATCTGCTGCCGGACGAGAAATTCAACCTGCCCGACAGCCGCCTGCTCGGCTACATCTACGACCGCCAGGGCAACCTGGTGTGGCGTTCGCGTGCCACCAACGACGAGAACATCAACTACACACCCCGCTACGACGGGCGCGGCAACGAGTTCGCGCGCATCCGCCAGGACCACGGCGAGGAGTTCTTCGTCTATGACGTGGAGGTCAAGCTGCTGGGTGGCAAGAGCGCGGCCTTCAGCATCGTTGCCCTGCAACCGGTGCGCGAGTACCAGCAAACCCTCAACGGCCTGCAAGAGAAGCTCTACCTGGGCTTTGGCGCGGCGCTGCTGGCCCTGATGCTGCTGCTCTGGGCCGGGCTGACCTGGGGCCTGCGCTCGCTGCGGCGCATGAGCGTGGAGCTGGACGACGTGGAGTCCGGCGCCCGCGAGGGCCTCAGTGCCGAACACCCGCGCGAGCTGTTGCGCCTGACCGGCTCGCTCAACCGCCTGCTGCGCAGCGAGCGCGAGCAGCGCGGGCGCTACCGCGACTCGCTGGATGACCTGGCGCACAGCCTCAAGACCCCGCTGGCGGTGCTGCAAGGGGTCAGCGAAAGCATGGCCCAGCGCGAAGGCGAGCGCGAGCAGGCGCGGGTGCTGCAGAGCCAGATCGAGCGCATGAGCCAGCAGATCGACTACCAGTTGCAGCGCGCCAGCCTGCGCAAGAGCGGCCTGGTGCGCCACCAGGTGGCCTTGCACCCGCTGCTCGACAGCCTGTGCAGCACCCTGGCCAAGGTCTACCGCGACAAACAGGTGCACATCACCTACGCAGTGCCCGACCAGGCACTGGTACCCATGGAGCAGGGCGCATTGCTCGAACTGCTCGGCAACCTGCTGGAAAACGCCTACCGTCTGTGCCTGGGGCAAATCCGCATCAGCCTGCGGGTCAGCGACACGGCGCTGGAGCTGTGTGTCGAGGACGACGGCCCCGGCGTACCGGTGCACCAGCGCGAACGTATCCTGCAGCGGGGCGAGCGCCTCGATCGCCAGTACCCGGGGCAGGGCATCGGCCTGGCGGTGGTCAAGGACATCATCGAGAGCTACGACGCCACCCTCACTCTCGACGATTCGCCCCTGGGCGGCGCTGCCTTCCGTATCCGCTTTCCGCTCGACTGAGCGCCTGCCACATTCCGCCCAGTGGGCGGATTACCGCCATCATCGGGTCTATTCTTTGAGTGCCGGGCGGAAATCCGCCAACTGGCGCGTCCTGCCTTGCTGCCTTGCGGTGCACGAAATGCCCTGAAACAGGGTGTTTGCACCGCCTTGGCACATCCTGGCATCAGCCTTGCTATTGACTCCGCAGAGCATTGCCACGCAGCTCGACACAACAAATCCCTCCAATGCAGGAGGGTTCGCGCTTTAGGTGCCGATCGCCTCCTGGGAAGGATGGGCCGGCACATTGAGGAAAATAGCCATGACGACGCGTCAGCCGCTGTACAAATCGCTGTATATCCAGGTGATCATCGCCATCACCATCGGTATCTTGCTGGGTCACTTCTATCCCGACACCGGTGTGGCGCTCAAGCCGCTGGGTGACGGTTTCGTCAAACTGATCAAGATGGTCATCGCCCCCATCATCTTCTGCACCGTGGTCAGCGGCATCGCCGGCATGCAGAGCATGAAATCGGTCGGCAAGACCGGCGGCTACGCGCTGCTCTACTTCGAAATCGTCTCGACCATCGCGCTGATCATCGGCCTGGTCGTGGTCAACGTGGTCAAGCCGGGTGCCGGCATGCACATCGACGTGACCACCCTCAACGCCAGCAGCGTGGCTGCCTATGCCGCCGCCGGTGCACAGCAGACCACCGTCGGCTTCCTGCTCAACATCATCCCCAACACCGTGGTCGGTGCCTTCGCCAACGGCGACATCCTGCAGGTGCTGATGTTCTCGGTGATCTTCGGTTTCGCCCTGCACCGCCTGGGTGCCTACGGCAAGCCGCTGCTGGACCTGATCGACCGCTTCGCCCACGTCATGTTCAACATCATCAACATGATCATGAAGCTGGCTCCGATCGGTGCCTTCGGTGCCATGGCCTTCACCATCGGCCAGTACGGCGTGGGTTCGCTGGTGCAGCTGGGCTACCTGATGGCCTGCTTCTACATCACCTGCCTGCTGTTCATCCTGGTGATTCTGGGCGGTATCGCCCGTGCCCACGGCTTCAGCGTACTCAAGCTGATCCGCTACATCCGTGAAGAGCTGATGATCGTGCTCGGCACCTCGTCGTCCGAGTCGGCCCTGCCACGCATGCTGGCCAAGATGGAGCGTCTGGGCGCGAAGAAATCGGTGGTTGGCCTGGTGATCCCGACCGGCTACTCGTTCAACCTGGACGGCACCTCGATCTACCTGACCATGGCTGCGGTGTTCATCGCCCAGGCCACCGACACCACCATGGACATCACCCACCAGATCACCCTGCTGCTGGTGCTGCTGGTGGCCTCCAAGGGTGCTGCAGGCGTTACCGGCAGCGGCTTCATCGTGCTGGCCGCGACCCTGTCGGCGGTCGGCCACCTGCCGGTTGCCGGCCTGGCGCTGATCCTGGGTATCGACCGCTTCATGTCCGAAGCCCGTGCCCTGACCAACCTGATCGGCAACGCGGTGGCAACCGTGGTGGTGGCCAAGTGGGTCAACGAGCTGGACGAAGACAAGCTGCAAGCCGAGCTGGCTTCGGGTGGTTCGCCGCTGGTCGACACCCGTCCTACCGACGACCTGGGTGTCGCCGAAGGTGCGGTACGCCAGGGCTGAGGTTAGCCAAACGCAAAAAGCCCATCTTCGGATGGGCTTTTTTTTGTGCCTGTGCAGGCGTCTTCGCCGCAAGGCCGGCTCCTGCAGGGCGCTGGCTTGCCGGCGAAGCGTCTACTCCACCCGCGTCTCGCCGGTGAACACCAGCGTCTGCCGACACCGCCGGCACAGATACCGCCGCCCCTGGCGCACCAGCCCGTGGCGCTGCGCCGAGAACGGAAAGTCACTGCCCGCACATGGGCACTTGTAGATGTAGCGGGTCACGCTGCGGCGCTTGACTGCATAGTTGTGGCAGCGGTTGGGTGGCAGCTCGTACACCCCGCGCATGATCAGCTGCCACTCCTCGCCATGGGGCTGGATGCGGTCGCCGAACAGTTGATGCGCCACCAGGTGCGCGACTTCGTGTGGCACGGTCTGGCGCAGGAAGTCTTCACTGTTCTCGCGGTACAGCTGCAGGTTGAAGCGCAGCAGGTTTTCGTGCAGGTGCGCGACACCGGCCTTCTGCCCGCGCAGCTTGAAGCTCACCTCGGGACGCAGGAAGGGGCGCTTGAAAAAACTTTCGGCTTGCTGGTAACAGCTTTCGACGCGGGAATTGAGCAGCTCTGGCATATCGGTTGGACACTCCTGGCCGGCAATTATGCCGCAACCCGGGCGGCGCTGCCGAGACCGCTGGTCCGCACAGCATCAAGCCGCCTTGCGGCGGCCTGATGGGTACAGCCCCTAGGTTGGCGTATTGTCTAGCTGGTATAGACGGGCCCCACGCCCAGTCCCCAGACGATCACGGTGAAGGCCATGATGGCAACCAGCACCACCAGCCCCACCGCCAGCACCGAACTCGAGAACAGAAAGCCCTCGTCGGACGGGATGTTCATGAAGGTCGGCAGGCCCACGTACAGCAGGTACACCGTGTAGCAGATGGCTGCCGTGCCGACGATCATTCCCAGCCACAGGTGCGGGTACAGCGCCGCCAGGCCGCCGATGAACAGCGGGGTGGCGGTGTAGGTGGCGAACGCGATGCATTGGGCCATGCTCGGGGTGGCGTCGTAGGTGCGCGCCATCCAGTGGATGAAGGCGCCCATCACCGCGACGCCGCCCAGCATGGCCAGGTAGGACATCACGGTCATCCAGATCGCGCTGTCGACGGTGAGCATGACCGGTGCGCGGTTGCCGATCACCCAGCCCACCTGGGTGGTGCCGATGAACGCGGAAACGGCGGGTATCGCCGCCAGTATCAAGGTGTGGGTCAGGTACATGTGGCTGATGGTTTCGTCTTCGCCACGGATTTCTTTCCATTCCTGGTCAGGATGGGTGAACAGCCCCAGAACGTGATGGATCATGCCAGTCACTCCCTCGTTGTTGCCATCGCCCCCCCAGCGGAGCGCTTGCGCGGCCCAGTGGCTGGGCCTGACGGGATCAGGTCACGCTTGCTGTGGCCTTATGACGCAGTATAGGAAGGGGTTCGCTGCACAAATCCGCTTTTTTAGAGCAAATTGCGCTGTAAGCGCGGCGCTTCATTTCCTTGCAGTCTTTATCGGATGGGCTACGCGAGCGTCAGGTTTGTGCGTAAAATGTGCCGCTTTTGTCACACCTTGCGGATTCAATCGCCATGGGCACCCTTTCGGTCAACCAGAACAAACTGCAAAAACGCCTGCGTCGCCTTGCCGGCGAAGCCGTCGCCGACTTCAACATGATCGAAGAGGGCGACAAGGTCATGGTCTGCCTGTCGGGCGGCAAAGACAGCTACACCATGCTCGATGTTCTGCTGCACCTGCAGAAAGTGGCGCCGATCAAGTTCGACATCGTCGCGGTCAACATGGACCAGAAGCAGCCAGGCTTCCCCGAGCACATCCTGCCGGCCTACCTCGCGACCCTGGGCATCGAGTACCACATCGTCGAGAAAGACACCTATTCGGTGGTCAAGGAACTGATCCCGGAAGGCAAGACCACCTGCTCGCTGTGCTCGCGCCTGCGTCGCGGCACGCTGTACACCTTCGCCGACGAGATCGGTGCGACCAAGATGGCCCTGGGGCATCACCGCGACGATATCGTCGAGACCTTCTTTCTCAACATGTTCTTCAACGGCACGCTCAAGGCCATGCCGCCCAAGCTGCGCGCCGACGACGGTCGCAACGTGGTGATCCGTCCGCTGGCCTACTGCGCCGAGAAGGACATCCAGGCCTACTCGGACATGAAGCAATTCCCGATCATCCCGTGCAACCTGTGCGGCTCGCAGGAAAACCTGCAGCGCCAGGTGGTCAAGGACATGCTGGTGGAGTGGGAGCGCAAGACCCCGGGACGCACCGAGAGCATCTTCCGCGGCCTGCAGAACGTGGTGCCGTCGCAGCTGGCGGACCGCAACCTGTTCGACTTCACCAACCTGCGCATCGATGAGACCGCCACCCCGCGGTTCGTCGATGTGCTGAACCTCTGACCGGCATGCGCGATTATCAGTGGCTGCATGAATTCTGCCTGAACCGCTTCGGTTCGGCGGCAGCGCTCGAGGCGCACCTGCCCGAGCCGTTGAGCCCGGCGCAGCTGCGCCAGATCAGCGACGACCGCTACCTCTCGACCATGGCCCTGCGGGTGTTTCGCGCCGGGCTCAAGCACAGCCTGGTGGACGCCAAGTGGCCGGCGTTCGAGCAGGTGTTCTTTGGCTTCGACCCAGAGAAGGTGGTGCTGATGGGCGCCGAGCACCTGGAGCGGCTGATGCAGGACACCCGCATCATCCGCCACCTGGGCAAGCTCAAGAGCGTGCCGCGCAATGCGCAGTTCATGCTCGACGTGGCCAGGGAGAAGGGCAGTTTCGGTGCGTTGATCGCCGACTGGCCGGTGACCGACATCGTCGGCCTGTGGAAGTACCTGGCCAAGCAGGGCAACCAGATGGGCGGGCTGTCGGCGCCGCGTTTTCTGCGCATGGTCGGCAAGGACACCTTCGTGCCGAGCAATGACGTGGTGGCGGCGCTGGTGGCGCAGGATGTGATCGACCGGCAGCCGACCAGCCAGCGCGACCTGGCCACCGTGCAGCAGGCGTTCAACCAGTGGCATGCCCAGAGCGGTCGGCCGATGTGCCAGTTGTCGATGATGCTGGCGTATACCGTCAACCATTGAGAACGACGGTGTCGCAATCGCCTGTAGGAGCTGGCCTTGCCAGCGAAGGCCGCAACGCGATTCTGTCTGATGCTACAGGGCTGCGTTGCAGCCCTTCGCCGGCAATGCCGGCTCCTACATTGCCACCCGCCGCTCATACTGAAAGCGCCAGCGCACAAACAGCAGCGCACTCACGAACAGCACCAGGCTGATCCCCACTTCCAGCCACCCCAGCAGCGCCCGCGCCGGGTCGAACGCGGCCAGCACGCCCTTGATGAAGTACAGGTTCACTACAAAGCACGTCCACGCATGGGCCCGTGCACTGCCCATCAGCATGCCCGGTAGCACCAGCAGCAACGGCACCAGCTCGATGGCCAGGATCACCCCCACGCGCGCGCCGTGCAGGTTGGCGAACCACAGGTTGTTCACCGTCAGCAACGCCATCAGGCTGAAAAACGCCACCAGGCTCAGCACCCGGGTAGCGCGCACACGTGGCTCCAGCCACTCCAGCGGCGGCAGCACCTTGGGCTTCTTAGCCACGGCCGTTCTCCAGCAGTTTGGCAGTGCTCGCCAGGCGCTGGCCCAGGGCACGGCACAGGGCGATCTCGTCGGCGTCCAGGTCGCGCTTGCCATCGGCCCCGGCATGGTGGCTGGCGCCATACGGCGTGCCGCCGCCCCGGGTGTCGAGCAACGCCGATTCGCTGTAGGGCAGCCCCATGATCAGCATGCCGTGGTGCATCAGCGGCAGCAGCATCGACAGCAGGGTCGACTCCTGGCCGCCATGCAGGCTGGCCGTGGAGGTGAACGCCGCCGCTGGCTTGCCCACCAGCCCGCCACTCAGCCACAGGCTGCTGGTGCCGTCGATGAAATACTTGAGCGGCGCGGCCATGTTGCCGAAGCGCGTCGGGCTGCCCAGGGCCAGGCCCGAGCAATGGCGCAGGTCGTCGAGGGTGGCATACAGCGCGCCGTTCTCGGGGATGTCGGGGGCCACCGCTTCACACTCGGTGGAAATCGCCGGCACCGTGCGCAGGCGCGCCTCCAGCCCACCCAGTTCGACGCCACGGGCAATCTGCCGGGCCATTTCGCTGGTGGAGCCGTGGCGGCTGTAGAACAGGATCAGGATATAGGGCGCGCTCACGGCAGAATCTCCAGCACCTTCTCGGGCGGCCGGCCAATCACGGCCTTGTTGCCCGCCACCAGGATCGGGCGTTCGATCAGCTTGGGGTGCCGGGCCATGGCGTCGATCAACTGGTCGTCGCTCAGGGCCGGGTCGGCCAGGCCCAGGGTCTTGTATTCGTCTTCGCCACTGCGCAGCAGCTGGCGCGCGCCGATGCCCAGCTTGCCGAGCAGGGCCTTGAGGGTGGCGGCGTCGGGTGGGGTTTCCAGGTAGCGCACCACCTCCGGGGTCAGGCCACGGGCTTCGAGCAATTCCAGCGCGCCACGGGACTTGGAGCAGCGCGGGTTGTGATACAGGGTCAGTTCGGTCATGTTCGGGGTCGCATCCGGCAGGGGGTGGCGGCTATTCTAACCGCAGCGAATTGGCATTTTGCCTGAATCTTGAAGAAGGATTGACCCATGACAAGGCGATTGGCAGCAGCCCTGGCCATCACCGCGAGCCTGTTGCTCGGCGGATGCGGTGTGGACTACGGCCTCGACCAGAACGGCAATGCGGTGAAAGCCGAGCAGATCGAAGGGCGCTGGGTGGTGCTCAACTACTGGGCCGAATGGTGCGGGCCGTGCCGCACCGAGATCCCCGAACTGAACGCAGCCGCCAAGGACTGGCAGGCGCAGGGGATCACCGTACTGGGGGTGAATTTCGACGGCTTGCGCGGCGATGAGCTGAAAAAGGCCAGCCAGGCGCTGGGCATCGACTTCACCGTGCTGGCCGACGACCCGGCCGAGCGCTACGACCTGCCGCGCAGCGAGGCGCTGCCGGTGACCTACATCATCGACGACAAGGGCAAGGTGCGTGAGCAGTTGATGGGCGAGCAGACGGCCGAGGGGCTGGCCGAGAAGATCAAGGTGCTAAAGGGCGCCTGATCGGCGGTGCGCCCATCGCGGGTCAAGCCCGCTCCCACAGCGTTGTGGGGGCGGGCCTGGGCCGCGATGCAGGCGATGCGGGCTGTCAGCCTTCCTCAGGCCAGAAGCGCAGCGGCTTGCCCTGTTCGGGCCAGAAGCGCACCTGCTCGATCGGCGAAATGTCCCAGCGCTGCACGGTCTCCAGCGCCTTCAGAAAGCGCTTTTCCTGCTCCATCAGCGCCGGCGCGCACTGCTTGCGCGTGCTGCCCACCGGGCCAAAGCTGAGTTTCTCGCCGTCCAGCGTATACGGCGCAAACCAGTGGTTGCAGCCGGCATTGCCATACGCCCGGCCATCCTCGGCCAGCGTCAGGGTCAGGTGGCTGTAGTCGATCAGCGGACGTTCGCCAATCCACTCCAGCACGTAGCTCTGTTCCTGTTGCAGCTTCATCGGCTCGGCTGCGCAACCGGCCAGGGTCGCGACCACCGCTGCACAGACCATCACGGGTTTCACTTTGCAGCCTCCTGGCATTTCGAGCACAGGTGCTTGTCGCCCTGTGTGCGCCAACCCAATTCGGCGATGCGCGCCACGGCCGCCGGCTTCTGCGCCTTGGTGCCCAGTTTGGCATCCACGGCGAATTCGAAGTCCAGGGTGGCCTGGCAGCCATCGCAGTTGACCTGCCATGCATGAATCGCCAGCTCGCCGAACACCGGGCCCGCCGCTACCGCCACCCACTGGCCGGTGGGGTTGATCAGGTGGCGCACGGTCTCGACCGTCAGGCGCATCGACAGGGTCTTGCTGCCCTTGAGGGTCACCAGCAGTACGTCGCCTTTCTGGATCGAGCCACCGTTGCCGGTGACCTGATAGCGACCGGGTACCAGCGAGCGGCATTCGATCAGGGTGTGTTGCGGATTGAACAGGGTGTAGCGGAAATCGTGTTCGACCATGGGTCCTCCAAATATGGCGCGTATCCTAGCATCATCCCTCGACCAGATTCTGCGGATTGCCTGCCGCCCAGCGGGCAATGTTCTCCAGCGTGGTGGCGGCGATCGCCGCCAGTGCCTCGCGGGTCAGGAAGGCCTGGTGCGCGGTCACGATCACGTTGGGGAAGGTCAGCAGCCGCGCCAGCACGTCGTCCTGCAACGGCAGGTCGGAGCGGTCCTCGAAAAAGATCTGCGCCTCCTCCTCGTACACGTCCAGCCCCAGGTAGCCGAGCTGGCCGCTCTTGAGCGCGTCGATCAGCGCCGGTGTGTCGACCAGCGCGCCGCGCCCGGTATTGATCAGCATGGCGCCCGGCTGCAGGCTGGCCAGGCTCTGCGGGTTGATCAGGTGCCGGGTCTGCGGCGTGAGCGGGCAGTGCAGGCTGATGATGCGCGATTCGCGCAGCAGCTCCGGCAGGTCCAGGTAACGTGCACCCAGCGCCTCCACCTCGGGGTTGGGGTAAGGGTCGTACGCCAGCAGCTGGCAGCCGAAGCCTGCCATGATCCGCGCAAACGCCAGGCCGATCTGGCCGGTGCCGACCACGCCGACGGTCTTGCCGTGCAGGTCGAAACCGGTCAGCCCGTGCAGGCTGAAATCGCCCTCGCGAGTGCGGTTGTAGGCACGGTGCAGGCGGCGATTGAGGGCAAGAATCAGGGCCACGGCGTGTTCGGCCACCGCATGCGGCGAGTAGGCCGGCACCCGCACCACCGTCAGCCCAAGGCGCTTGGCGGCGGCCAGGTCGACATGGTTGTAGCCGGCCGAGCGCAGCGCGATCAGGCGCGTGCCGCCGGCCTTGAGGCGGCTCAGCACCGGCGCCGAGAGGTCGTCGTTGATGAACGCGCACACTACCTCGTAGCCTTCGGCCAGTGCCGCAGTGTCTTCGGTCAGGCGCGCGCCTTGAAAGTGCAGCGCCAGTTGCGTGGCCCCTGGCGCGCTGCTGAAGCTGTCCTGGTCATAGTGTTGGCTGCTGAAGAGCAAGGCTTGCATGGCATGGTTCCCAAGGGTCGGATGCCGTCAGTGTAACCAACCGGCAAGGCCCGGGCCTTGCCAGAGATCAGGCGCTCTGGCGGGCCACGGTCGTCAGGCGGTTGATGGCCTGGTCCAGTTCGTCGAGGGCACGCTGGGCCTCGGGGTCGTCCTGCTTGAGCAGGGTTTCGCTGCGCTGGCAGGCGGCGCGCAGCTGCGGTACGCCGCAATAGCGCGTGGCGCCATTGAGGCGGTGCACGCGCTCGATGGTGGCGTGGCGGTCGTCGGCCTCGCGGGCGCAGCGGATCGCGTCGCGGTCGGCATCCAGCGAAGCCAGCAGCATGGCCAGCATGTCGGCGGCCAGGTCCGGCTTGCCTGCCGCCAGGCGCAGGCCTTCCTCAGGGTCCAGCACCTTCAGGTCGTTGCCGTCGACCGGCAGTTCGGCGCCGCGCTCGTTGGTCGGGCTGCCCAGTTGCAGGCCGGTCCACTTCAGCACCACCTGGGCCAGCTGGCGCTCACTGATCGGCTTGGTCAGGTAGTCGTCCATGCCGCTGTGCAGCAGGGCGCGCTTCTCGTTGGCCATGGCATGCGCGGTCAAGGCCACGATCGGCAAGGCCGGGGCGCTGCGCGTGGCCTCCCACTGGCGGATCTGTTCGGTGCATTCGCGCCCGTCCATCACCGGCATCTGTACGTCCATCAGCACCAGGTCGAAGTGCTCGTCCTGCACTGCGCTGATCGCCGCATGGCCGCTGTCCACCGCCAGCACATCGGCGCCGAGGTCTTCGAGCAGGGTCTGCACCAGCAGCAGGTTGGCCGGGTTGTCGTCCACGCACAGCACGCGGGGCTGGCGCTGGCCGCTGGGCACCTTGTATTCGCCGCTGGTACGCCTGGGCTGCACCAGCTCGAGCAGGGCCCGGCGCACCTTGCGCGTACACGCAGGCTTGGCGTGCAACTGGCCGTGGGCATTGGGCAGGTGCGGGTGGTACAGCGCCTGTTCGGTGGTGGGGCACAGCACCAGGGCCTGACAGGCAAAGTGCTCCAGGCGCTGGATGTACTGGCCCAGGCGCTCGGGCGCCAGCGATTGCAGGTTGACCCCCATGATCGCCAGCTCGAACGGCTGGCCGGCAAGGAAGGCGGCCTCGATGCCCTTGAGCAGCTGCTCGCTGGTGGTGAAGGTGGTCACGTCCAGGCCGCAGTCCTGCATCTGGTGCGCCAATGCCTGGCGGGCCAGTTCGTGGTCGTCCACGATTGCCATGCGCCGGCCTTGCAGCGCCTGGGGTGGCAGGTCCTCGGCGTCGTCGCGGGCCTTGGGCAGGTTGAGGCTGATCCAGAACTGCGACCCCTCGCCCGGGGTACTGTCGACGCCGATCTCACCGCCCATCTGTTCGATCAGGCGCTTGGAGATCACCAGCCCCAGGCCGGTGCCGCCGGGCTGGCGCGACAGCGAGTTGTCGGCCTGACTGAAGGCCTGGAACAGGGCACGCACATCCTGGCTGGACAGGCCGATGCCGGTGTCCTGCACGCAGATGCGCAATTGCACGCTGTCTTCGGTTTCGTCATCGAGCATGGCGCGGGCAACGATGGTGCCTTCGCGGGTGAACTTGATCGCGTTGCTCACCAGGTTGGTGAGGATCTGCTTGAGCCGCAGCGGGTCGCCCACCAGCGACAGCGGGGTGTCGCGGTACACCAGGCTGACCAGTTCGAGCTGCTTGGCGTGGGCCGCCGGGGCGAGGATGGTCAGGGTGTCCTGGATCAGGTCGCGCAGGTTGAACGGGATGCTGTCGAGCACCAGCTTGCCGGCCTCGATCTTGGAGAAGTCGAGGATCTCGTTGATGATTCCCAGCAGGCTGTCGGCGGATTTTTCGATGGTACCCAGGTAGTCGAGCTGGCGCGGGGTCAGTTCGCTTTTCTGCAGCAGGTGGGTAAAGCCCAGGATACCGTTGAGCGGCGTGCGGATCTCGTGGCTCATGTTGGCCAGGAATTCGGACTTGATGCGGCTGGCTTCCAGGGCTTCCTTGCGCGCCATGTCCAGCTCGATGTTCTGGATCTCGATGGTCTCAAGGTTCTGGCGCACGTCCTCGGTGGCCTGGTCGATGCTGTGCTGCAGCTCTTCATGGGCGTTGTGCAGGGTTTCGGCCATGCGGTTGATGCCATTGGCCAGTTCATCCAGCTCATGGCTGCCCAGGCTCGGCAGGCGTTGTTCGAGGTTGCCGTCCTTGAGCTGGTTGACCGCGAACTTGATCTGCCCGATGGGGCCGTTGATGGTGCGGCTCATGCGCAGCGCCAGCAGGGCGGTCGCGCCCAGGCCCACCAGAATCAGCAGCAGGCTGGCGAACAGGCTGCGGTAGCCGCGCAGCAGCGTGCCATCGTGGGACAGCTCGATCTCGACCCAGCCCAGCAGGCGGTCGGCTTCACCGGGAACCCGTTCGCCGGCCAGCTCGCGATGGCGGCCGAACACCGGCAACAGGTAGCGCGTGGCATCGTTGCCGCTGCGTTGCAGCAACTGGGTGCCGCCACCGCTGGGCTGCTGGTTGAGCATGCTCGGGCCGGCGTGGGCCAGGTGGCTGCGGTCGGGGTGCAGAAACGACACGGCGCGCACGTCGGCCTGCTCCAGCGCCTCGGCGGCGATGCGCTCGAGCTGCGCCGAATCGTTGCGGGCCAGCACCGGGGCCACCAGGGGCGCCAGTTGCTCGGCGATCATGCGACCGCGTTGCAGCAGCTGGGCCTGCAGTTCGCTTTGCTGCAACCAGGTGAAGTAACCACCCAGCACCAGCGCCATCATGCTGGCCGGGAGCAGGGCGAGCAGCAGTACGCGGCTTCTGATTCCCAATCGATTCAGCACGCCCACTCTCCTGTGCTCGGTTAGCGCTGTAGGACCTTCGTCGGCATGTTCCGACGACCCAACTCTGAAAATTACCGCGACTGTGTATCTAATGCACTCATTTGTATCTGTTTTTGTCGATTGTAGGAGGCGCAGGTGCTTTTGTCGGCGCGTGTTGCTTGCATGGGGGGAATGCTCAATAATCGAGCGATTGAGAATTGCTAGCACCCGCCAATGAATCCCGTCGCCATTAACGCCTCAAACATACTTGCCATCGAGGATGATCCGGTCCTGGGTGCCCACCTGCACGAGCAGCTCGAGCGCAGCGGGTTTCTGGTGACCTGGTGCCGCGATGGCCGCGAAGGGCTGCAGATGGCTCGCCAGCGCAGCTTCGATGTGGTGCTGATGGATATCCTGCTGCCCGGCCTGAACGGGCTGGATGCCCTGGCGCGGCTGCGCGAGAAGAGCTCGATACCGGTGATCCTGATGTCGGCGCTGGGCGCCGAAGGCGATCGCATCACCGGCTTCCAGCGCGGCGCCGACGACTACCTGCCCAAACCGTTCAGCATGGTCGAGCTGCGCGTGCGCATCGAGGCGATCCTGCGGCGGGTGGCGCTGGAGCGCCGGCACCAGCCGGGGGAGGGCACGCCCGCGGGCGAACTGGTGTTCGATGAACTGGCCTGCGATGTGCTCCACGGGCAGCAGCGGGCCGGCCTGACCTTAAGCGAGTACCGCCTGCTCGACACCCTGCACCGCAGCCATGAAGAGGTGTTGAGCAAGGCATTCCTTTATCAGCACGTATTGCAGCGCGGCTATGCCCGGCATGACCGCAGCCTGGACATGCACGTGAGCCAGATCCGCCGCAAGCTCAAGGCCATCGGTTACCTGGAGCGCCAGGTGCGCACGGTGTGGGGCAAGGGCTATGTGCTCAGCGCCAGCGAGGACCTGTAGGTGCTCAGCCGTCATTCCCTGTTCTGGAAGCTGGCCTTGCTGCTGGTGGTGTTCTGCCTGCTGATGATTGCCCTGAGCTGGCAGTGGGGCCGGCACATGGAGATCCGCAACGCCTACCTGTCGCCCAAGGCGCGCGCCACCCTCGAAGACTACGCCCGCGAGGCCGAAAACGCCGTGCGCCGCGGCGGGCAGGCCGGCGTGGATGCGTGGCTGACGCAGATGCACGAGCGCGAGCGCGGTTTCGTGGGCGTGATCGGCAGCGACCTGCAATCGCTGGGCAGCGTGCCGCTGACCGACGCCCAGAGCCAGCGCCTGACGTTTCTGCGCGGCACCGACTGGCCGGTAAGCCGGCATTCGGCGCGCTCGCCATGGATGCTCGTGCCGTTCCCGGACGACTCCAGCCTGGGCAGCCTGGTGATCGAACTGCCGCAGCGGCTGATGCCGGGGCGCCTGAACATGCTGTTCTGGCGCATGGTCACCAACGGCCTGATCCCCGGCTTGCTGACCCTGGTGTTCTGCGTGGGCCTGTATCGCATGCTGATTCGCCCGCTGAGCCAGTTGCGCGAGCAGGCCAATGCCTGGCGCGCCGACCGGCTCACCGCGCGGGTGGCCAGCGACACCACCAGCCGCAAGGACGAGTTCGGCGAGCTGGGGCGCGCCTTCGACGACATGGCCGAGCGCCTGCAGGGCACGGTGGCCCTGCAGCAGCAGTTGCTGCGCGACCTGTCCCATGAAATGCGCACGCCGCTGAGCCGCCTGCGGGTGGCCAGCGAGGGCGAGACCGACCTGGAGGCGCTGCGCGAACGCCTCGGCCGGGAAGTGGACAACATGCAGCGCCTGGTGGAAGACGCCCTGCAACTGGCCTGGCTGGACGCCGAGCGCACGCAGTTGGTCAGCGAACCGATCCAGGTGCAGGCGCTGTGGGAGATGCTGGCGGAGGATGCCTGCTTCGAAAGTGGCTGGCCGCGGGAGCAACTGGTGTGCACGCTGGGGGCCGACTGCTGGGTGCAGGGCAACCTCAACAGCCTGGCCCAGGCGTTGGAGAACATTCTGCGCAATGCCATTCGCCACTCTCCGCCGGGCGGGGTGATACGCCTGGCGGGAAGCCGCCAGGGGGGCCAGTGGCTGCTGTGGCTGGAGGACGAAGGCGGAGGCGTGGACGAGGCGCAGCTGGAACACATCTTCGCGCCGTTCACCCGCCTGGACGACTCGCGGCCGGGGAACGGCGGCTTCGGCCTGGGCCTGAGCATTGCGCGCAATGCCCTGCAGCGTCAGAGCGGGCAGCTGTGGGCGCAGAACAACGCCAAGGGCTTGCGGGTGAACATGCAGCTGCCGGCGGTGATCTAACACCGCTGCGGCTGTAGGTGCCGGCCTTGCCGGCCAATGCACCACCACCGTTTCAAGTTGCTGCGCGCGGGCTGCTTATATCCCTCGGCTATAACTCTCAACCATTGCGTGATATGGGCCAAAGCCGTTTGCCGGTATGATAGGCGCCCCCGCAGTCTGGATTGCGAAATACGCCATGACCTTGCAGTACCCTACCATCGCCGATTGCGTCGGCAACACGCCCCTGGTTCGCCTGCAGCGCATGGCCGGCGAGACCAGCAATACCCTCCTGCTCAAGCTCGAAGGCAACAATCCGGCAGGCTCGGTCAAGGACCGGCCGGCGTTGTCGATGATCACCCGTGCCGAACTGCGCGGGCAGATCAAGCCAGGCGCCACGCTGATCGAGGCGACCTCCGGCAACACCGGTATCGCCCTGGCGATGGCAGCGGCGATCAAGGGCTACAAGATGATCCTGATCATGCCCGACAACTCCAGCGCCGAACGCAAGGCCGCCATGACCGCCTACGGCGCCGAGCTGATCCTGGTCAGCAAGGAAGAAGGCATGGAGGGCGCCCGCGACCTCGCCGAGCGCCTGCAGGCCGAAGGCCGTGGCCAGGTGCTCGACCAGTTCGGCAACGGTGACAACCCCGAAGCCCACTACGTCAGCACCGGCCCGGAAATCTGGCAGCAGACCGGCGGCAGCATCACCCATTTCGTCAGCTCCATGGGCACCACGGGCACCATCATGGGCTGCTCGCGCTACCTCAAGGAGCAGAACCCCAACGTGCAGATCGTCGGCCTGCAACCGATGGAAGGCTCGGCGATCCCCGGGATCCGCCGCTGGCCCCACGAGTACCTGCCGAAGATCTTCGACGCCAGCCGCGTCGACCGTGTGGTCGACATGGCCCAGAGCGAAGCCGAAGAAACCACCCGCCGGCTGGCCCGCGAAGAGGGCATTTTCTGTGGCGTGTCCTCCGGTGGTGCGGTGGCGGCCATGCTGCGCCTGTCGCGCGAGCTGGAAAACGCGGTAATGGTGGCGATCATCTGTGACCGTGGCGACCGTTACCTGTCGACCGGCATCTTCGACGCGGCCAACTGATGTCCAAGGCCAAACGCAATGGCGGTCTGCGCTTCCAGCCGACCGGTGGTACCCGTGCGCCCCAGGTGCCAACGGGCAAGAAGCAGCGCCTGAGCATCGAGCGCCTGGCCGGTGACGGCCGCGGCATCGCCTTCTTCGAAGGGCGCACCTGGTTCGTCAGCGGCGCCCTGGCCGGTGAAGAGGTCGAGGCACGGGTGCTCAATGCCCACGGCAAGGTGGTCGAGGCACGCCTGGAGCGTGTGTTCAGCGCCAGCGAGGCGCGGCGCCCGGCGCCGTGCAAGCACTTCGATCGCTGTGGCGGCTGCAACCTGCAGCACCTGCCCCATGCCGCTCAGCTCGAACTCAAGCAGCGCCTGCTGGCCGAGCAGTTGCAGCGGGTGGCCGGCGTGGTGCCCGAGCAGTGGGCCGCGCCGTTGTCCGGCCCCGAATTCGGTTACCGCCGGCGCGCCCGCGTGGCGGCGCGCTGGGACGCCAAGGCCCGGAAGCTCGACGTGGGCTTTCGCGCCGAAGCCAGCCAGGACATCGTCGCCATCGACGGCTGCCCGGTGCTGGTACAACCCTTGCAGTCGATACTGCGTCACCTGCCGCTGCTGTTGCAGAGCCTGAGCAAGCCACAGGTGGTGGGGCACGTGGAGCTGTTCAGCGGCACCGCCCTGGCACTGCTGCTGCGCCATACCGCGCCACTGGTCGAGGCCGACCTGGCACGTTTGCAGGCGTTCTGCAGCGAGGCGGGTGTACAACTCTGGTTACAAGGTGAGGGGCAACCGGCCCCGGCCAATCCAGCGGACACGCTAGGGTTTACCCTGGAACCGTGGAACCTGGAATTGGCCTACAGGCCAGGTGACTTCGTGCAGGTCAATGCCCAGGTCAACACCGCGATGATCGAGCAGGCCCTGGCATGGCTTGCGCCACAGGCCGACGAGCGTGTGCTGGACCTGTTCTGCGGCCTTGGCAACTTTGCCCTGCCACTGGCCCGGCAGGCCCGCGAAGTGGTGGCGGTGGAAGGGGTGCAGGCCATGGTCGATCGGGCTGCGGCCAATGCCCAACGCAACAAACTGCATAACACGCAGTTTTTTCAGGCCGATTTATCCCAGCCTCTGGCGACTTCAGGCTGGGCGGCAGGAGGCTTTTGTGCGGTACTCTTGGACCCACCGCGCGACGGTGCCTTCGAGGTGGTGCGCAACATCGCCGCACTTGGCGCCCGACGTCTGGTCTACGTGTCGTGCAACCCGGCGACGCTGGCCCGCGACACCGTCGAGCTGGTCAAGCAGGGGTACCGGTTAAAATGTGCCGGGATCCTCGACATGTTTCCGCAGACTGCGCATGTCGAGGCCATGGCGTTATTCGAGGTGGGTTAGCGACGCTGGCCCGCCCGGTGTAGCCCCTTCGATCTGGCAGGGGCGACACCCGTGTTTTCAAGCGCATGAGCATGCGCTGTAGGGAAAGGTAAACAAAGATGGTACAGGTGAGAGTGCACCAGCCGGTCAACACCGACGGCAGTATCAATCTCGAAGCATGGCTGGATCATGTGGTCAGCGTCGACCTGGCGCTGGACCGGGAAGCCCTCAAGGCGGCCTGCGAGTTCGCTCAGGACATAGAGAAAAAAGGTAACCCGGCCAAGCATTCCTGGGCCGACGGTACCTCGAGCTTCCAGGCGGGCCTGGAGATCGCCGAGATTCTCGCCGACCTCAAGCTCGACCAGGACTCCCTCGTGGCGGCGGTCATCTACCGTGCGGTGCGTGAAGGCAAGGTGACCCTGGCCGAGGTGGGCCAGCGTTTCGGCCCGGTGGTGTCCAAGCTGATCGACGGCGTGCTGCGCATGGCGGCCATCAGTGCCAGCCTCAGCCCGCGCCATTCGCTGGTGCTGGGCTCGCAGGCGCAGGTCGAGAACCTGCGCAAGATGCTCGTGGCGATGGTCGACGACGTGCGCGTGGCGCTGATCAAGCTGGCCGAACGAACCTGCGCCATTCGTGCGGTGAAGGGCGCCGACGACGAGAAGCGCAACCGCGTGGCCCGCGAGGTGTTCGACATCTACGCGCCGCTGGCCCACCGCCTGGGCATCGGCCACATCAAATGGGAGCTCGAAGACCTCTCGTTCCGTTACCTGGAACCCGACCAGTACAAACAGATCGCCAAGCTGCTGCACGAGCGCCGGCTCGACCGCGAGCGCTTCATCAGCGACGTGATGAACCAGCTGCAGAACGAGCTGCTGGCCACGGGCGTCAAGGCCGACATCAGCGGCCGGGCCAAACATATCTATTCGATCTGGCGCAAGATGCAGCGCAAGGGCCTGGAGTTCAGCCAGATCTACGACGTGCGCGCCGTGCGCGTGCTGGTGCCCGAGATGCGCGACTGCTACACCGCGCTGGGCATCGTGCATACCCTGTGGCGGCACATCCCCAAGGAGTTCGACGACTACATCGCCAACCCCAAGGAGAACGGCTACCGCTCGCTGCACACCGCGGTGATCGGCCCCGAGGGCAAGGTGCTGGAGGTGCAGATCCGCACCCATGCCATGCACGAGGAGGCCGAACTGGGCGTTTGCGCGCACTGGCGCTACAAGGGCACCGACGTCAAGCCCAGCTCCAACCACTACGAGGAGAAGATCTCGTGGCTGCGCCAGGTTCTGGAATGGCACGAGGAACTGGGGGACATCGGCGGCCTGGCCGAACAGCTGCGCGTGGATATCGAGCCGGACCGGGTGTACGTGTTCACCCCCGACGGCCACGCCATCGACCTGCCCAAGGGCGCCACGCCGCTGGACTTCGCCTACCGCGTGCACACCGAGATCGGCCACAACTGCCGGGGCGCCAAGATCAACGGGCGCATCGTGCCGCTCAACTACAGCCTGCAGACCGGCGAGCAGGTGGAGATCATCACCAGCAAGCACGGCAACCCGAGCCGGGACTGGCTCAACTCGAACCTGGGCTACGTCACCACCTCGCGGGCGCGGGCCAAGATCGTGCACTGGTTCAAGCTGCAGGCCCGCGACCAGAACGTCGCCGCCGGCAAGACCCTGCTCGAGCGCGAACTCAACCGCCTGGGCCTGCCGCAGGTGGACTTCGAGCGCCTGGCCGAAAAGGCCAACCTCAAGACTGCCGAAGACATGTTCGCCTCGCTGGGCGCCGGCGACCTGCGCCTGGCGCACCTGGTCAACGCCGCGCAGCAACTGGTGGAGCCGGACCGCATCGACCACATCGAGCTGGTGCCGCGCAAGGCCACCGGCTACAAGCCGGGCAAGCGCGGGGATATCCAGATCCAGGGCGTGGGCAACCTGCTGACGCAGATGGCCGGGTGCTGCCAGCCGCTGCCGGGCGATGCCATCGTCGGCTACATCACCGTGGGCCGTGGGGTGACCATTCACCGCCAGGACTGCGCCTCGGTGCTGCAACTGGCCGGTCGCGAGCCGGAGCGCATCATCCAGGTCAGCTGGGGCCCGGTGCCGGTGCAGACCTACCCGGTGGACATCATCGTGCGTGCGTATGACCGCCCGGGCCTGCTGCGCGACGTGTCGCAGGTGCTGCTCAACGAGCGCATCAACGTGCTGGCGGTGAACACCCGTTCGAATAAGGAGGACAACACTGCGCTGATGTCGCTGACCATCGAGATCCCGGGCCTGGACGCCCTGGGGCGCTTGCTGGGGCGCATTTCGCAGTTGCCCAACATCATCGAGACGCGGCGCAACCGTACGCCTTGAGGGCGCCATTGCGGGGCAGGCCCGCTCCTGCAGGATCCTTGTGGGAGCGGGCTTGACCCGCGTTGAGGCCAGACCTGCCGAACAGAGAGCACACGATGTACACCCTAGACGACCTGCTCCACCTCATGGCCCGCCTGCGCGACCCGCAGTACGGCTGCCCGTGGGACCTCAGGCAGACCTACGCCACGATCATCCCGCACACCCTCGAAGAAGCCTACGAGGTGGCCGACGCCATCGAGCGCAGCGACTTCGAACACTTGCAGGGCGAACTGGGCGACCTGCTGTTCCAGGTGGTGTATTACGCCCAGCTGGCCCGTGAAGAGGGCCGTTTCGAATTCGCCGGGGTGATCGACACCATCACCCGCAAGCTGATCCGTCGCCACCCGCACGTGTTCCCCACCGGCGAGCTCCATGCGCCGCTGGACCTGCCACGGCTCGATGAAGAACAGGTCAAGCAGCGCTGGGAAGAGATCAAGGCCCAGGAGCGCGCCGAAAAGGGCGAGCCCGAACAACTGTCGCTGCTCGACGACGTGCCGGCGGCCTTGCCGGCCCTGTCGCGTGCGGCCAAACTGCAAAAGCGTGCGGCCCAGGTCGGATTCGACTGGGACGACCCGTTGCCGGTGCTGGACAAGGTGCGCGAGGAGCTCGACGAAGTACTCCAGGCCATGGCCGACAACGACCCGGCGGCGCTGGCCGACGAGGTGGGCGATTTGCTGTTCGCCACCGTCAACCTGGCCCGTCACCTCAAGCTGGACCCGGAAAACGCCCTGCGTGGCGCCAATCGCAAGTTCGAACGACGTTTCCGTTTTATCGAACAGGCATTGCGCGACATGGGGCGTCCGATTGAAGATTGCACCCTCGAAGACTTGGACGCGCTCTGGGGCGAAGCCAAACGTCAGGAAAAGAACCTGCCCAGCTGCGGCTGAGCTGTTGCATAAGTGAGTGAACACCGATGAGCCTTTCCCTTCGTGACCAACTGCTCAAAGCCGGCCTGGTCAACCAGAAGCAGGTCAAGCAGGTCAGCAAAGAACAGAAGAAACAGAAACGCCTGGAGCACAAAGGCCAGGTCGAAGTCGACGACACCCAGCAGCGCCTGGCCAAGGAAGCCATGGCCGAGAAGGCCAAGCGTGACCAGGAGCTCAACCGCCAGCAGCAGGAAAAGGCCGAGCAGAAGGCCCGTGCCGCCCAGGTCAAGCAGTTGATCGAGGTGTCGCGCCTGCCCAAGCTGACCACCGAGGACTACTACAACTTCGTCGACGACAAGAAGGTCAAGCGCCTGTCGGTCAACGCGTTGATGCGCAGCAAGCTGAGCAGCGGCTCGCTGGCGATCGTGCAGCATGGCGGTGGCTACGAGGTGATCCCGCGCGAGGCCGCGCTGAAGATCCAGGAGCGCGACCCGCAGCGCATCGTGCTGCTCAACACCCAGGTCGAAGCGCCGGATGCGGACGACCCGTACGCCGCCTACGTCATCCCGGATGACCTGATGTGGTAAGCCTGCTGGGCTAGACACGACAAACCCCGCCTCGGCGGGGTTTGCTGTTTCTGAAGACGGGGAATTACTGGGGTTGGCGCTTGGCTTCGAGGTACTCCAGTTCGATCCGGTAGCTGTGGGCTTCCTGTTCGTTGTGGAACATGCCGACCAGCTGGTCCTGCTGATGCACATCCCAGATACGCACGCCTGCGGCCAGGCCTTCGTGGGACAGTTTCGATTCATCGCGCTCAGTTACTTTGACAGTCATCTGCTAACTCCAAATCCAGTTAACTGCGGCACCGTGTCGCAGGCCTCTTTTATAGAATTTGTTAGCAGCCTAAGTAAATGCTTGGCGCATGAAACATCTTTCATGCCGCACGGTCGAGGCGACTCCTTCGCCAGCAAGGCCGGCGCCTGCAGGGAGGGCCACGCCACAAAAACAAAACCCCGCACAAGGCGGGGTTTCGGGTAATGCACGCTAGCGGCCTGTCAACTGCCCTTGACCGACTTGCCGTCGACCGTGCCGTCCTGCAGCACGATCACGTACTCCTTGCCGTCGGTCTCGACCTGGCGCAGTTGCACCAGCAGGTAGTCCCAGTCCTTGGCGAACCACAGCTCGGTGACGCGCTTGCTCTGGCTCGGGTCGCGCACGCGCTCGACCTTGATCGCATCGACCTGGCCGGTCTTGGTGCTGACCTTCTCGGTACCCAGCACGCGGAAGTCGTAGGTGTCGATCTCGTCGCCATCCACCACCTGGTAGGTCATGCTCTTCTTGCCGGCTGCCACGTCATGCTGCAGGGCCAGCTGGTAGGACGATTTGTCCAGCACGCCGCGGTTGAGCGGCAGGTTGACCGCGTCGCCACGGTCGGAGCCGGTGATCTTCTTGCTCGACCAGTCGAAGTCCAGGTCGACCTTCTTGGCCTTGCCCAGGCCGCCACGTTCGAAGTGGTAGGTCTGCGGGAGCAGGGTGTCCTTGTCCAGGCGCAGGGTACTTTGCTCGGTCAGGCTGGCAATCATCATCGAGGCCTTGAAGTTGAGGCTCCAGGTCCCGTTGGCGTTCTTGGCCAGGCTGCGCTCGGCGGTGCCGCTCATGGGCAGTTGCTTCCAGTCGGCGGTGTAGCTGGCCGAAAAAGGCTTCAGATCGGCTGCCTGAAGCGGCAGTGCAAGCACGGCAAGTGCGAAGAGCAGGGCACGACGCATAAAATCTCCTAGGGTCGAATCAAGTGGCCGCTGGCCGCCAAGGGCTGGCCATCCAGTAGAGCACCGTGCTCGCCAAGGCGCAAACGGCCTTCGGCGAACCAGCGCACCGCCAGCGGATAAATCAGGTGTTCCTGGCTGTGAACCCTCTGGGCCAGTTGCGCCGGCGTGTCATCCGAGACTACCGGTATCACAGCCTGTACGACCAGTGGCCCGCCATCGAGTTCCTCGGTGACGAAGTGCACACTGCAGCCATGCTCGGCATCCCCGGCTTCCAGCGCCCGCTGGTGGGTATGCAGGCCCTTGTACTTGGGCAGCAGGGAAGGGTGGATATTGAGCAGGCGGCCGTGGTAATGGCGCACGAAACCGGCACTGAGGATACGCATGAAGCCGGCCAGCACCACCAGCTGCGGGGCAAAGCCGTCGATCAGCTCGACCAGCGCCGCGTCGAAGGCCTCGCGGCCGTCGAAGGCCTTGTGGTCGAGCACGGCGGTGTCGATGCCCGCATCGCGGGCGCGCTGCAGGCCGTAGGCATCGGCGCGGTTGGAGATCACCGCGCGGATCCGCACCGGGCTGTCGCCGGTGCGGGTACTGTCGATCAGGGCCTGCAGGTTGCTGCCGGTGCCGGACAGCAGCACCACTACATCACAAGACGTGCTCGGCATCAGTGCGCCTTGAGGTTCTTCAGCTCGACCTGGGCGGCGCCTTCGGCAGCGGTGGCGATCTGGCCGATCACCCAAGGCTGCTCGCCGGCTTCGCGCAGCACGTTCAGGGCGTTGTCGACCTGATCCTGACCCACGCAGATCACCATGCCCACGCCGCAGTTGAGTACGCGGTGCATTTCGGTCTCGTCGACGTTGCCCTGCTGCTGCAGCCAGTCGAATACCGCCGGGCGCTGCCAGCTGGCCACGTCGACCACGGCCTGGGCGCCTTTTGGCAGCACGCGCGGGATGTTGTCGAGCAGGCCGCCACCGGTGATGTGGGCCATGGCCTTGACCGCGCCGGTGTCCTTGATCAGCTTGAGCAGCGGCTTGACGTAGATGCGGGTCGGGGCCATCAGCAGTTCGGTCAGCGGCTTGCCGTCGAGCTGGACGTTCTGGATGTCGGCGCCGGCCACTTCGATGATCTTGCGGATCAGCGAGTAACCGTTGGAGTGCGGGCCCGACGATGGCAGGGCGATCAGGGCGTCACCGGCAGCCACCTTGGAGCCGTCGATGATCTCGGCCTTTTCCACCACGCCGACGCAGAAGCCGGCCAGGTCGTAGTCTTCGCCTTCGTACATGCCCGGCATTTCAGCGGTTTCGCCGCCTACCAGCGAGCAGCCTGCCAGTTCGCAGCCGGCGCCGATGCCGGTGACCACGTCAGCCGCGGTGTCGACGTTGAGCTTGCCGGTGGCGTAGTAGTCGAGGAAGAACAGCGGCTCGGCGCCGCACACCACCAGGTCGTTGACGCACATGGCGACCAGGTCCTGGCCGATGGTGTCGTGCTTGTTCAGGTTCAGTGCCAGGCGCAGCTTGGTGCCCACGCCGTCGGTGCCCGAAACCAGCACCGGCTGCTTGTAGCCGGCCGGAATTTCGCAGAGGGCGCCGAAGCCCCCCAGGCCGCCCATGACTTCCGGGCGCGCCGTGCGCTTGGCGACGCCTTTGATGCGTTCGACCAATGCTTCACCGGCGTCGATGTCTACACCGGCGTCCTTGTAGCTCAGGGAGGGTTGCTTGCTCATGATCCAGGCCTTTAGGGGGAGGGATTCGGGGGAATCGACCGGCACCTGCCAGGCATTGCGAGGGTTTTCCTGCTGCCTGAGCGTCGCCGGTCTGCGAAGGCGCGCGATTTTATCAGGGTTACCCGGTAGCGGCCATCCTCAGGCCGACGGGCAGGGCCTCATTCGACATAAAAACATTGATTCGGTATGGCCGCTGGTTGCCGCGCCATGGGCTGTATAAGGTATAGGTAATGAAATTTGACCGCAGGGCTGAATGTTTTACCCGCGGGGGTGGTCAGAGCTTCACTTTTCACTGACCGCGCTTTCTATTTACCTGGACAGGAATCCTCCATGCGTTTGCGTTCATACCTGGCCGTTGGCTGCCTTGCCCTGTTTGGCCTGAGCGTTCAGGCCGAAACCCTCACTGGCCTTTATCAGGTGCGCGAGCCGGTCAGCGGCGAGGGCACCGAAGCCCGCGCCCAGGCCACCCAGAACGCCCTGAGCACCCTGGTGGTGCGCCTCACGGGCGACCCCAAGGCGCCGCAGAGTGCGGGCCTGGCAGGGCTACGCAAGGACCCGCAGCAAATCATCAGCCAGTTCGGTTTCGAGGCCGGCCCGCCGGAAACCGTGCTGGTGGATTTCGACCCCGGCAGCACCGACCGGGCTTTGCGCCAGGCCGGGCTGGCCCTGTGGGGCAGCAACCGGCCGGCCATCCTCGGCTGGTGGTTGAACGACAGCGTGGGCGGTTCGAGCCTGGTGGGCGATGGCCAGAGCAGCGCCGAACCGCTGCGCCGCGCCGCGCAACACCGTGGCTTGCCGCTGCGCCTGCCCATGGGCGACCTGAACGAGCAACTGGTGGCCACTGCCAAGAACCTCGAAGGCACCGACCCCGCGCCCCTGCGCGAGGCCTCCGAACGCTACGCGGCCGATGCGTTGCTGGCGGTGCATGCCACCGAGGGCGAGGGCAAATGGCAGGGTACCTGGCGCCTGTGGCTGGGCGACCAGCGCGAGCAGGGCAAGGTCGAAGGCGCCGATCAGGCCGCCCTGGCCGATGCGGTGATGCTGGCCGTCAGCACGCGCCTGGCGCCGCGCTTTGTCGCGCGGCCGGGCACCGGTGGCGAAAACCAGATACAGGTGCAGGGCATGACCCTGGAGCGCTATGCGCAGCTTTTGCAGACCCTTGAGCCGCTGGGCGGGCGCCTGACCTATGTGGACGGCGATACCCTGACCTACACCGTCAGCGGCACCCCCGAACAGGTGCGTGCGCAACTGGGCCTGGCCAGGCTGCAGGAGGTGCCGGCAGAGGCCGCCGCCCCAGCGCCGGTCGCACCCGCAGCCCCAGGCGAGGCCCAGGTGGCTGCGCCCGCACCGTTCACCGGTTTGCGGTTTCGTTGGCAGGGAGCGTGACTGAATGATGGATACACGCCGTTGGGTATGGGTGTTGGGGGTGCTGGTAATCGGCACGCTGCTGTACTTCTTGCACGGGATCCTCTCGCCCTTCCTTATAGGTATCGGCCTGGCGTACCTGGCCGACCCGCTGGTCGACCGGCTGGAGCGCGCCGGGCTGTCACGCACCTGGGGCGTGGTGGTGGTGTTCGCCCTGTTCACCCTGGTGTTCATGGCGATGCTGCTGGTGCTGATCCCGATGCTGGCCAAGCAGTTGGTGCGCCTGTACGAGCTGGCACCACAGATGCTCGACTGGTTGCAGCACGTGGCGCTGCCGTGGGTGCAGACGCGCCTGGGGCTGGCCGATGGCTTCTGGAAGTTCGACAAGATCAAGTCGGCGATCAGCGAGCACATGGGCCAGACCACCGACATCGTCGGCATCGTGCTCAGCCAGGCTACCGCGTCAGGGCTGGCGCTGATCGGCTGGCTGGCCAACATGGTGCTGATCCCGGTGGTGGGCTTCTACCTGCTGCGCGACTGGGACCTGATGATGGCCAAGCTGCGCCGCCTGTTGCCGCGCCAGCGCGAAGAGCAGGTGGTGTCGCTGGCCCTGGAATGCCACGAGGTGCTCGGTGCGTTCGTGCGCGGGCAGTTGCTGGTGATGCTGGCGCTGGGGGTGATCTACGCCGCCGGGTTGATGCTGGTGGGCCTCGAACTGGGCCTGTTGATCGGTATCATGGCCGGGCTTGCGGCCATCGTGCCGTACATGGGTTTCATCATCGGCATCGGCGCGGCATTGATCGCCGGCATGTTCCAGTTCGGCGGCGACCTGTACCCGATGCTGGGCATCGTCGCGGTGTTCATGGTGGGCCAGGCCCTTGAAGGCATGGTGCTCACGCCGTTGCTGGTGGGCGACCGCATCGGTCTGCACCCGGTGGCGGTGATCTTCGCGATCCTGGCCGGCGGCGAGCTGTTCGGGTTCACCGGGGTGCTGCTGGCGCTGCCGGTGGCGGCGGTGATCATGGTGTTGCTGCGGCACATGCACGACCTCTATAAAGAGTCGGACATGTATGCTGGTGAAATCGACCCGGACCTTTGAAGGACACCCTGAGTGATGGAACATGAAACCGACCACGCCTGTGCATTGGCAGGCGTGATGGATGCATTGCCGCTGCTGGCCGATGACCTCGACGAGGATGAGGTGGCAGCGGCCCTGCAGCAGCAGGGCTACTCGCGGCACGCGGCCGAGAAGCTCACGATGTTCGTACCCTCGGCATTTTCCTGGGTGGTGCTCAAGCGTCTGGGGCTCAAGGCGCTGCCCAGTCATTTCACGGCCTATGACCAGGACGACAATGCGGTGCGGATCCCGGTCGCCAATCAGCACTACTTCACCGCGGCGCTGACCCTGGCCTACAACACCTTCGAGAATGGCTGGAGCGCCGCACTACCGCGCAGCACTTTCCAGCGCGTTGCCGGGCGCAGTTCGGAGATGAACGCGGCCAACCAGGTACTGGATAAGGAAGGCTCGCTCGAAGGGGCGAGCATCAACACCGTGGAGCTGTTTCGCCTGAGTGCAGAGGAACTGCTGGAGGATTGACCCATGCCTGCCCCATATGCCGCGCAAGCCTTTGATTTTGCTAACGCATTGTGCGGTTGGCGTCACGGGTATAGACTTTGCGGACTTTTCACCAAAGGCCCCTTGCGGTTCCTCGGGACTGCCCAGCCAGCATGAAACCGATCCAGTTGCCCCTGGGTGTGCGTCTGCGTGATGACGCCACCTTCATCAACTACTATCCGGGTGCCAACGCCGCCGCATTGGGCTACGTCGAGCGACTCTGCGAAGCCGACGCCGGCTGGACCGAAAGCCTGATCTACCTGTGGGGCAAGCAGGGCGTAGGGCGTACCCACCTGCTGCAGGCCGCGTGCCTGCGCTTCGAGCAACTGGGCGAGCCTGCGGTGTACCTGCCTCTGGCGCAACTGCTCGATCGCGGCGTGGAACTGCTCGACAACCTGGAACAGTACGAACTGGTGTGCCTGGACGACCTGCATGTGATTGCCGGCAAGCCGGACTGGGAAGAGGCCATGTTCCACCTGTTCAACCGCCTGCGCGACAGCGGCCGCCGCTTGCTGCTGGCAGCGTCCAGCTCCCCACGGGAATTGCCGATCAAGCTGGCCGACCTGAAGTCGCGCCTGACCCTGGCGCTGATCTTCCAGATGCGCGCCCTGTCGGATGAAGACAAGCTGCGTGCCCTGCAATTGCGCGCCTCGCGCCGGGGCCTGCACCTCACCGACGAAGTCGGGCATTTCATCCTGACCCGAGGCACGCGCAGCATGAGCGCACTGTTCGACCTGCTCGAACGCCTCGACCAGGCTTCACTGCAGGCGCAGCGCAAGCTGACCATCCCGTTTTTGAAAGAGACATTGGGCTGGTAGGGCCGGCCCAGAGCCTCGGCACATAAAAGTCACATTTTTTTCGATTGAATTTGCAAATCGATCCGATAGAAGGCATAGTCTCGGCTTCATCAAATTCAAGCCACGGTCGTGCCCATGCTAAATCGCTTCGCACCCCTCGTGCCCCTCGCACTTGTGACCTTGCTGTTCGGCTGCGCGACCACCGGTCCCGTCACCCACCAGCAGGCTCCCGCTCCAGTTGCTGCCCAGGCTGCCGCCAAGCCTTCCACCGCCGCGTCGGTGTTCGAAGAAGAGCTGGCCACCGAGCAGGACCTGGAAGCGTTCTCCTCCAGCACCAAGCCCTACGAACTGCCAGCCCTGGCCGACAACATTCTCGAACGTGGCATGTCCCTGATCGGTACCCGCTACCGTTTCGGCGGCACCTCGGAGAAGTCCGGCTTCGACTGCAGCGGCTTCATCGGCTACCTGTTCCGCGAAGAGGCCGGCATGAACCTGCCGCGCTCCACCCGCGAAATGATCAACGTGAAAGCCCCGCTGGTTGCGCGCAACAAGCTCAAGCCAGGCGACCTGCTGTTCTTCAGCACCAATGGTCGCGGCCGCGTCAGCCACGCCGGCATCTATCTGGGCGACGATCAGTTCATCCACTCCAGCAGCCGCCGCAGCGGTGGCGTGCGCATCGACAATCTCGGTGACCGCTACTGGAGCAAGACCTTCATCGAAGCCAAGCGCGCGCTGGCCATGGCACCGACTACCCTGTCGCGTAACTGAGTCTGCGCGTGATGTCCCGCACGGCGGCGTAGCTGAAAAGCTCGCCGCCGTGCGTGTTTACAGAAAACGTCTAATCTAAATTCTCACCTATTTCCGACTTGGGGTCGGGCGGCTTCAGACAGGATGTTCTGACTATGTCGATACTCGCGCGCGTTGCTGTACTTTCCCTGGCGGCCCTGCTGGGTGCCTGCTCCAGCCATGCCCCGCAGAAACCTCAGGTGGTCGAGCCGAAGGTGATGGCGCCCCAGGTGTATTTCTCGCCAGTGGCCGAGGATGTGCTGTTCCGGGCCCTGGGCCTGGTGGGCACGCCTTACCGCTGGGGCGGCAATACCCCGGACTCGGGGTTCGATTGCAGCGGGCTGATTGGCTACGTGTACCGGGACGCGGCGGGTATCGCCCTGCCGCGCTCAACCCGCGAGATGATCGGCATTCGTGCCCCGGACATCGACAAGGGTGCGTTGCAGTCGGGCGACCTGGTGTTCTTCGCCACCAATGGCGGCACCCAGGTGAGCCATGCCGGTATCTACGTGGGCGAGGGGCGTTTCGTGCATGCACCGTCAACGGGCGGTACGGTGCGCCTGGACTACCTGTCCAACAGCTACTGGCAGAAGACCTACCTCAACGCCAAGCGCGTGCTGCAGCCGGCGCACCTGGCGCGCAATCCCTGACAGCGTGGCCTGCAAAGCCGGCTCCAGCAGGAGCCGACCTTGCCGGCGAACACGTCAGCGCAGTGCTACTGCGCCTTGCTTACCCGCCAGATCACATTGCCCACATCGTCGGCCACCAGCACCCCGCCACGCTGATCGTTCACCACACCGACTGGGCGCCCCATGGCCTTGCCGTCCTCGTCGAGAAACCCGGTCAGCAGATCAATGGGCTTGCCCGACGGTTTGCCTGCCGTGCTGAACGGCACGAAGATCACCTTGTAGCCACTGTGCGGCTTGCGGTTCCATGAGCCGTGCTGGCCGATGAACGCGCCCTGGTCGAATGGCGCCGGCAAGGCGTTCGGCACGGTAAACGCCAGCCCCAGCGAGGCGGTGTGCGGCCCCACCGCATAGTCCGGCGCTATCGCGCTGGCCACCAGTTTTGCATCCTGCGGTTGTACGCGTTCATCCACATGCTGCCCGTAATAGCTGTAGGGCCAGCCATAGAAGGCGCCGTCCTTCACCGACGTGATGTAGTCCGGCACCAGGTCGCTGCCGATCTCGTCACGTTCGTTCACCGCCGTCCACAGCTGCTGGCTATGGGGTTCCCAGGCCAGGCCGTTGGGGTTGCGCAGGCCGGTGGCGAACAGGCGCTGGCTGCCGGTGGCCGGGTCGACCTCCCAGATCGCGGCGCGGCCTTTCTCCTGCTCCATGCCGTTTTCGGCCACGTTGCTGTTGGAGCCCACGGTCACGTACAGCTTCTTGCCGTCGGGGCTGGCGATCACGTTCTTGGTCCAGTGGTGGTTGAGCGTGCCGCCCGGCAGGTCGACCACCTTGGTGCCGCTGCCCTGCAGGCGGGTGGCGCCTGGCTCGTAGGTGAAGCGCAACAGCCGATCGGTGTCGGCCACATAGAAGTCGTTGCCCACCAGGGCCATGCCGAACGGCGAGTTCAGCCCCTCGATGAAGGTGGTGCGGGTGTCGGCCACGCCGTCCTTGTCGCTGTCACGCAGCAGGGTGATGCGGTTGGGGCTGGGCACTCCGGCGCCGGCGCGGCCCATCACCTTGCCCATCACCCAGCCCTTGATGCCCTTGCCGTCATCGGGCTTGGGCGGCGCGTTGGTCTCGGCCACCAGCACGTCGCCGTTGGGCAGCACGTACAGCCAGCGCGGGTGGTCGAGCTTGTCGGCGAAGGCCACCACCTGGGTGCCTGCCGCAGCCTTGGGTTTGCCGCCCTCTGGCCAGCCGATGGCCGGCGCGATGTTTACCGTGGGGATGAGGGTCTTGTTCGGTTCGGGCAGGCGCGGCGACGGGCCGGTGCCATCGGTGACGTCCAGGCGGGCGTTCTCGCCGCAGGCCACCAGCCCGCTGGTGAGTGCCAGCAGTACAGCAATGCGCATGTTGCCCATGATCGGTGTCCCTCGCGAAGTTGGCCGTGTCCAGTAAGGTAGAGGCGGGCACGTCGGCGAGGTTCCCTCGACAGGGGCTCAGGCCTGCTTGAGCAGCAGCGCGATGCCGGGGTGGTAGCGGCCCACGTCGTCGTGCAGCTTGCGGTAGCCATAGGGGAACACCCAGGCGATGGCGCATGCATTGTGCTTTTGCAGGTCGTCGACCAGGTCCTGAAGCTCTTCGGGGCTGGCGTGTTGCCCGGCCTTGTACGGGCTGACGAACAGCGCGGCGACCTTGAGCTGGCTGGCATAGCCCACCAGGCGAGCCTGGGCGACGCTCTCCTGCAGGGCATCGGTGAGGTCGAGCTTGCCGACCCGTGGCCAGCGCTGGGTGGCCTGCAGGTAGGCGGTCTCTTCCTTGCTGGCGATCACCAGGTCGCAGTGCGCCGCACGCTCGCCTTCGTCGCGCTGCTTCTTGGTCTGCGCACCCTGCAAGGTCACCAGCTCCGCCTGCCAGGCCGCCGCGCCCAGTACGCCAAGGTTGCTTTGCACGCCTTGCCAGTAGGGGGCGTCGCTGTCGCCCAGGGTCTGGTTGTAGCGCTCCAGGCACTCGGCCCAACGTTCCAGGGCGGGGCGCAGGAACTCCAGACGCGGGTTGTTGATGATCAGACCTTGCATGCCGTGCTCCATTGTTATTGTGGATCGGAGAGGTGCGGATAATGGCTATGTGATATCACTGCAGTGAGTGTGACACAAGATGACATAAATGCCATTGATCCAGACCGCTTCGCAGCGCCTTTGATTGACGCTCATGGCCCAACCCTCTAACCTTCGCGACTTGTTTCAGGTGCTCTGCGGCCAAGGTGCCGGCAGGGTGAAACAGGGAAGCCGGTGGGCACGTGCAACGTGCGATTCCGGCGCTGCCCCCGCAACGGTAAATGAGTCGGGATCGCGCAGGGCCACTGGGTGCAACAGCCCGGGAAGGCGCGCGATCCGGGTCGATCAGACCCGCCCATGAGCCCGGAGACCGGCCTGTCACAGATCAACGGCATCACGGAGGGTGATGCGCGGTTCTCCCGGCCAGTGGCAGGGCCTGCGCGTTTTCCGTGTGCCATCGCCAACCTGCTGTCGCGCCGACTCGATCCCCCCGGTCCCTGTGCGCGCCAGTTGCCCACGGAGCCTCCGATGACCGACACCACCGATCGCGACGAACGCCATCTGGCGCGCATGCTGCGCAAAAAAGCGGTAATCGACGAACGCATTGCCAACTCGCCCAACGAATGCGGCCTGCTGCTGGTACTCAGCGGCAACGGCAAGGGCAAGAGCAGCTCGGCCTTCGGCATGCTGGCGCGGGCCCTGGGCCACGGCATGCAATGTGGCGTGGTGCAGTTCATCAAGGGCCGCAACAGTACCGGCGAGGAGCTGTTCTTCCGCCGCTTCCCCGAACAGGTGCGCTACCACGTGATGGGCGAGGGCTTTACCTGGGAAACCCAGGACCGCCAGCGCGACATCGCCGCCGCCGAGGCTGCCTGGGCGGTTTCGCGCCAGTTGCTGCAGGACCCGGCCATCGGTTTTGTAGTGCTCGATGAGCTCAACATCGCCCTCAAGCACGGCTACCTCGACCTCGATCAGGTGCTCGGCGACCTGCAGGCTCGACCGCCGATGCAGCATGTGATCGTCACCGGCCGCGGCGCCAAGCCCGAGATGATCGAGCTGGCCGACACCGTGACCGAGATGGGCATGGTCAAGCACGCCTTCCAGGCTGGCATTCGCGCCCAGAAGGGCGTGGAACTATGAGGCAAACCCGTCATTGCCCGGCGGTGCTGATCGCGGCACCTGCATCTGGCCAGGGCAAGACCACGGTGACGGCCGCACTGGCGCGCCTGCACCGCAACCAGGGGCGCAAGGTCCGGGTGTTCAAGTGTGGCCCGGACTTTCTCGACCCGATGATTCTGGAGCGCGCCAGTGGCGCACCGGTGTACCAGCTGGACCTGTGGATGGTCGGTGCCGAGGAAAGCCGGCGCCTGCTGTGGGAAGCCGCCGCCGACGCCGACCTGATCCTGATCGAAGGGGTGATGGGGCTGTTCGACGGTACGCCGTCCAGCGCCGACCTGGCGCGGCATTTCGGCGTGCCGGTGCTGGCGGTGATCGACGGCACGGCCATGGCCCAGACCTTCGGCGCGCTGGCCCTGGGCCTGGCGCGCTACCAGCCCGACCTGCCGTTTGCCGGCGTGCTGGCCAACCGGGTGGGCTCGCTGCGTCACGCGCAACTGCTCGAAGGCAGCCTGACCGAAGGCCTGCGCTGGTACGGCGGGCTGTCGCGGGAAACCGGCATCGAACTGCCCAGCCGTCACCTGGGCCTGGTGCAGGCCAGCGAACTGACCGACCTGGACCTGCGCCTGGACGCCGCCGCCAACGCCCTGGGCGACAGCTGCGAGTCGGCCCTGCCGCCGGCGGTGGCCTTCGATGCGCCGCAGCCGCGCAGCATCGAGCCACTGCTGGCCGGCGTGCGGATCGGCGTGGCGCGCGACGAAGCCTTCGCATTCACCTATGGCGCCAGCCTGGACCTGTTGCGCGAGATGGGCGCACAGCTGAGCTTCTTCTCGCCGATCCACGACCGCCTGCTGCCAGACTGCGACAGCCTGTACCTGCCCGGCGGCTACCCTGAGCTGCACCACCATGCGTTGGCCGCCAACACGCCGATGCTGGCGGCGATCCGGGCCCATCACCAGGCCGGCAAGCCCTTGCTGGCCGAATGCGGCGGCATGCTCTACCTGCTCGATGCACTGACCGATGTGGCCGGCGAACGGGCCGAACTGGCCGGCCTGCTGCCGGGCGAGGCGGTGATGCAGAAGCGCCTGGCGGCCCTGGCCCTGCAAGCGGTAGAGCTGCCCGAGGGCACCCTGCGCGGGCATACCTATCACCATTCGCTGACCAGCACCGCGCTCGAACCCATCGCCCGCGGGCAAAGCCCCAACGGCGGGCGCGGCGCCGAGGCGGTGTACCGTTGCGGCCGGCTGACGGCCTCGTATGTGCATTTCTACTTCCCGTCCAACCCGTCTGCGCTGGCGGCGCTGCTGGCACCATGAGCGACCAGGCCTTCAACGACGCCGAGCGCGCGGCGGTCTACCGCGCCATCGGCGAGCGCCGCGACATGCGCCATTTCAGCGGCGGCGAGGTGGCCCCCGAGCTGCTGGCACGCCTGCTGCAGGCGGCGCACCAGGCCCCGAGCGTGGGTCTGATGCAGCCCTGGCGTTTCATCCGCATCACCCGTCGCGAGCTGCGCCAGCAGATCCAGGCGCTGGTGGAGCAGGAGCGGGTGCGCACCGCCGAGGCACTGGGGCAGCGTTCTGACGATTTCATGCGGCTCAAGGTCGAGGGCATCAACGATTGCGCCGAGGTGCTGGTGGCGGCGCTGATGGACGGGCGCGAGGCGCACATCTTCGGCCGTCGCACCTTGCCGGAAATGGACCTGGCCTCGCTGTCGTGCGCCATCCAGAACCTGTGGCTGGCGGCCCGTGCCGAGGGCCTGGGCATGGGCTGGGTGTCGCTGTTCGAACCGCAGGCACTGGCCGACCTGCTGGGCATGCCGGCCGGTGCCAAACCGCTGGCGGTACTGTGCCTGGGCCCGGTCGAGGCGTTCTACGAGGCGCCCATGCTGGTGCTCGAAGGCTGGGCCCGCGAGCGGCCATTGAGCGAGATGCTCTACGAAAACCATTGGGGAGAGCGTTGATGAGTGTGGCCTTGCTGAGTGTGGCCGGGGTGGCGCTGGATGCCTTGCTGGGCGAGCCCCGGCGTGCGCACCCGCTGGTCGCGTTCGGCCGTTATGCCGGACGCCTGGAACAACGCTTCAATGCCGGCGGTCGTGGCTGGCGCAGCCATGGCGTCACCGCGTGGTTTCTGGCGGTGGTGCCCCTGACTTTGCTGGTGACTGTGCTGTCGTGGCTGCCCTACATCGGCTGGCTGGTGGAGATACTGGCGCTGTACTGCGCGCTGGGCCTGCGTAGCCTTGGCGAACATGTACGGCCCGTGGCCGAGGCGCTGCGTGGCGGCGACCTGGACGAAGCGCGCCGCCGCGTGGGCTACCTGGTCAGCCGTGAAACCGACGAACTGGATGACACCGCCGTGGCGCGTGCCGCCACCGAATCGGTGCTGGAGAACGGTAGTGATGCAGTGTTCGCCGCCCTGTTCTGGTTCGTGGTGGCGGGGGCGCCAGGTGTGGTGCTGTATCGCCTGAGCAATACCCTGGATGCCATGTGGGGCTATCGCAACGAGCGCTTCGAGCGCTTTGGCTGGGCCGCAGCGCGCATCGACGATCTGCTCAACTATATTCCGGCGCGGCTGGTGGCCCTGACCTACGCGGTGCTGGGCAGGACGCGCCTGGCACTGAGCTGCTGGCGCCGTCAGGCGCCGTTGTGGGACAGCCCCAACGCCGGCCCGGTGATGGCAGCTGGCGCCGGTGCGCTGGGTGTCGAGCTGGGCGGCGCGGCGGTGTACCACGGCGAGCTGCACCAGCGCCCGCAACTGGGCGAAGGCCCGCCGGCCGATGCCGACGCCATCGAGCGTGGTTGGCAACTGGTGTGCAAGGGCGTGTGGTTGTGGTTGCTGCTGTTGTGCGTGGGGGCGCAATTCTATGCTTGAACACGGTGGTCGTTTGCAACGGGCGGTGCTGGAGTACGGCATCGCAGTGCAGGACTGGGTCGACCTGTCCAGCGGCATCGCGCCGTGGCCCTTCGCGATCCCCGAGATCCCGTTGCGCGCCTGGGCACGCCTGCCCGAAACCGACGATGGCCTGGAGCAGGCGGCCCGCGAGTACTACGGCGTGCCGCAACTGCTGCCGGTGGCCGGGTCCCAGGCCGCCATCCAGGCCCTGCCGCGCTTGCGTCGCAGTGGCAAGGTCGGTGTGCTGTCGCCGTGCTACGCCGAACATGCCGAGGGCTGGCGGCGCGCCGGGCACCGCGTGCGTGAAGTCGGCGAGGCCGAGGTGGAGTTCTTTCTCGACAGCCTCGATGTGCTGGTGGTGGTCAACCCCAACAACCCCACCGGGCGCCTGTTGAGCGCCGAGCGCCTGCTGGGCTGGCACGCCCGCCTGGCCCAGCGCGGTGGCTGGCTGGTGGTGGATGAAGCGTTCATGGACAACACCCCGCAACACAGCATCGCCGCCGAAACCTGGCGCAACGGGCTGATCGTGCTGCGCTCGTTCGGCAAGTTCTTCGGCCTGGCCGGTGTACGCCTGGGCTTCGTGCTGGCCGAACGCCAACTGCTGCAGCTGCTGGCCGAACAACTGGGGCCCTGGTCGATCGCCGGGCCCACGCGGGTGCTGGGCCAGGCCTGCCTGCTCGACCATGGCGCCCAGCAGCGCCAGATCACCCGCTGCGCCGAGGCCAGCACACGCCTGGCGCAGGTACTCGATGCTGCCGGCTTCACGCCGGCCGGCGGCTGCGACCTGTTCCAGTACCTGGAGCTTGCCCACGCCGCGCAGTTGCACCAGTTCATGGCGCGGCGCGGCATCCTGCTGCGCCTGTTCGAGCACCTGGGCAGCCTGCGTTTCGGCCTGCCGGCCACCGACACCGATTGGCAGCGCCTGATCCAGGCGCTGGACGACTACCGCAAGGAACACCCATGACCACCCTGATGGTGCAAGGCACCACCTCCGATGCCGGCAAGAGCACCCTGGTGACCGCGCTGTGCCGCTGGCTGGCGCGCCAGGGCGTGGGTGTCGTGCCGTTCAAGCCGCAGAACATGGCACTCAACAGTGCGGTGACGGCCGACGGCGGCGAAATCGGCCGTGCCCAGGCGGTGCAGGCCCAGGCCGCCGGGCTGGCGCCGCATACCGACATGAACCCGGTACTGCTCAAGCCCAACAGCGAGACCGGAGCCCAGGTGATCGTGCATGGCCGCGCGGTCACCAGCATGAACGCGGTGGCCTATCACGACTACAAGGCCATCGCCATGCAGGCGGTACTGGCCTCGCACCAGCGCCTGAGCGACGCCTACCCGGTGGTGATGGTGGAGGGCGCGGGCTCGCCGGCCGAAATCAACCTGCGGGCCGGGGACATCGCCAACATGGGGTTTGCCGAGGCGGTCGACTGCCCGGTGATCCTGATCGCCGATATCAACCGCGGCGGGGTGTTCGCACACCTGGTCGGCACACTGGAGCTGCTGTCGCCCAGCGAGCAGGCGCGGGTCAAGGGCTTCGTGATCAACCGCTTTCGTGGCGACATCGCCCTGCTGCAGCCCGGCCTGGACTGGCTCGAGGCGCGTACCGGCAAGCCGGTGCTGGGCGTGCTGCCGTATGTGCTGGACCTGCATCTGGAGGCCGAGGATGGCCTGGACCGGCGCCAGGGCCAGAAAGCCGCGCAGGTGCTCAAGGTGATCGTGCCGGTGCTGCCGCGCATCAGCAACCATACCGACTTCGACCCGCTGCGCCTGCATCCGCAGGTGGATCTGCAGTTCATCGGGCCGGGCGACGCGATACCGCCGGCCGACCTGATCATCCTGCCGGGCTCCAAGAGCGTGCGCAGCGACCTGGCGCACCTGCGCGAGCGCGGCTGGGAAGAGGCGATAACCCGCCACCTGCGCTACGGCGGCAAACTGCTGGGCATCTGTGGTGGCCTGCAGATGCTCGGGACCTACGTGCATGACCCACTGGGCCTTGAAGGCGCCGCCGGCAGCAGCGCGGGCCTGGGCTGGCTGGACTACAGCACGCAACTGGAGGCCGAGAAGCAGCTGCGCAATGTCAGCGGCACGCTGAACCTGGAGCAGGCGCCCGTCAGTGGCTACGAGATCCATGCCGGGGTCACCCGCGGGCCGGCGCTGGCGCAGCCCGCCGTACAGTTGGCCGACGGTCGCAGCGATGGCGCGGTCAGCGCCGACGGGCAGATCCTGGCCACCTACCTGCACGGCCTGTTCGAGTCGCCGCATTCGTGCACGGCGCTGCTGCGCTGGGCTGGCCTGAACGATGTGCAGCAGGTGGACTACCATGCTCTGCGTGAACTGGACATCGAACGCCTGGCCGACCTGGTGGACACGCACCTGGACGGCGCCCGGCTTCGTCAACTCTGCGGGCTGGACTGACATGCTCAAGCTGATTCTTGGCGGCGCCCGTTCGGGCAAGAGCCGCCTGGCCGAACAATATGCCGTCGACAGCGCGCTGGCGGTGACCTATATCGCCACCAGCGAGCCGCTGGACGGTGAAATGAATGCCCGCGTGCAACTGCACCGTGCGCGTCGCCCTGCCGAGTGGGCGCTGATCGAGGAGCCGCTGGCGCTGGCGCAGGTGCTGCGCGAAACCGCCGCGCCCGAGCGTTGCCTGCTGGTGGACTGCCTGACCCTGTGGCTGACCAACCTGCTGATGCTCGAAGACCCCGAGCGCCTGGCCGCCGAGCGCGATGCACTGCTGGACTGCCTGGCGCAGTTGCCGGGTGAAATCATCCTGGTCAGCAACGAGACCGGCCTGGGCGTGGTGCCCATGGGCGAGCTGACCCGTCGTTACGTCGATGAAGCCGGCTGGCTGCATCAGGCCATTGCCGAACGTTGCCAGCACGTGGTGCTGACCGTTGCCGGCCTGCCACTTACGCTCAAGGGAGCCTGAACATGAGTCAAAACTGGTGGCAGAACGCGTGTCAGCCGATCAACCTGGCTGTGCGCGAACAGGCGCTGGAGCGCCAGCGCGAGCTGACCAAGCCAGCCGGCTCACTGGGCCGGCTGGAGCAGGTTGCGGTGGAGCTGGCCGGCTTGCAGGGCAAGCTCAAGCCTGGCGTGCGGCAGGTATGGATCGCGATTTTCGCGGGCGATCACGGCGTGGTGGCCGAGGGGGTTTCGGCCTATCCGCAGGTGGTCACGCGGCAGATGCTGCAGAACTTCGTCGGCGGCGGCGCAGCCATCAGCGTGCTGGCCCGCCAGTTGGGTGCGCAGCTGGAGGTGGTCGACCTGGGGACGGTCGACCTGACCCTGGAACTTGCCGGTGTACGCCATCTGCGCATCGGGGCGGGCACCGCCAACTTCGCCCAGGTGCCGGCAATGACCACCGAGCAGGGGCGCCTGGCGCTGCAGGCCGGGCGCGAGAGCGCCTTGCGTGCGCGTGATGCCGGGGCGCAACTGTTCATCGGCGGCGAAATGGGCATCGGCAACACGGCCTCTGCCAGTGCGGTGGCCAGTGCATTGCTCAAATGCACCCCTGGCGAGCTGACCGGCCCCGGCACTGGCCTGAATGCTGCCGGTGTCGAACACAAGACCCGCGTGATCGAACGCGCGCTGCTCACCCACGCGGCGCTGGCCGACGACCCATTGGAGCAGCTGTTGTGCTTTGGCGGCTTCGAGATTGCCGCGCTGGTGGGGGCGTACCTGGCGTGCGCGCAGCAAGGCATCGTGGTGCTGGTGGACGGTTTTATCTGCACCGTGGCGGCGCTGGTTGCAACGCGCATCAACCCCGGTTGCCGGGCCTGGCTGCTGTTCGGTCATCGCGGCGCCGAGCCCGGGCACCAGCGGGTGCTCGAAGCGTTGCAGGCGCAACCGCTGCTGGAGCTGGGCCTGCGCCTGGGCGAGGGCAGCGGGGCGGCGCTGGCGGTACCGCTGCTGCGCATGGCCTGCGACCTGCACGGGCAGATGGCGACCTTCGCCGAGGCGGCGGTGGCGGACCGCGATACATGATCGTCGACCTGCTGCGTCATGGTGAAACCGAACTGGGCGGTGGGCTGCGCGGCAGCCTGGACGACGCGCTGACCGAACTTGGCTGGGCGCAGATGCGTGCGGCTGTGGTCGAGGGCGGGCCGTGGACGCGGATCATCAGCTCGCCGCTGCAGCGCTGCGCGCGATTCGCCGAAGAACTTGCCGATCAGGTGGGCGTGCCCATGCAACTGGAGACCGGCCTGCAGGAGCTGCACTTCGGCGACTGGGAGGGGCGCAGCACCGCCGATCTCATGCTTACCGACGAACAGGGCCTGGGGCTGTTCTGGGCCGACCCTTATGCCTTCACGCCGCCGGGTGGCGAGCCGGTCACGGCGTTTGCCGAGCGGGTGCTGGCGGCCATGGCGCGGGCGTATCAGGCCCACGCCGGCGAGCGCGTGCTGCTGGTGACCCACGGCGGCGTGATGCGCCTGCTGCTGGCCCGTGCCCGCGGCCTGCCGCGCGAGCAGCTGCTGCAGGTGGTGGTCGGGCACGGCGCGGTGCACCGTCTGCATTGCGCGGCCGACGGTCGTTTCGCGGAAGCCGCCTGATGCAGGCGTTCTGGATTGCCCTGCAGTTTCTCAGCAGCCTGCCGGTGCGCCTGGCGGGCATGCCCGCGCCCGAGCAAATGGGGCGCTCCCTGCTGTGCTACCCGCTGGTGGGGCTGTTGTTCGGCGGGGTGTTGTGGGCCGCCAGCACGCTGCTGGCGGGCAGCCCGCCGATGCTGCAGGCGGCCCTGCTGCTGTGCATCTGGGTGTGGTTGAGCGGTGCGTTGCACCTGGATGGCCTGGCCGACAGCGCCGATGCCTGGCTGGGCGGGTTCGGCGATCGCGAACGCACCCTGACGATCATGAAGGACCCGCGCAGCGGGCCGATTGCGGTGGTGACGCTGGTACTGGTGCTGCTGCTCAAGTTCTGCGCGTTGCTCGCGCTGGTCGACAGCGGGCAGGCGGTGGGCCTGCTACTGGCACCGGTACTGGGGCGGGCGGCGATGCTGGGGTTGTTCCTGTGCACGCCGTATGTGCGCGCAGGCGGCCTGGGACAGGCGCTGGCCGAGCATCTGCCGCGTGGCGAAGCCAAGGCCGTGTTGCTGGCGACCGGTTTGGGGTGCCTGGTGCTGGCGGGATGGAACGGTATCCTGGCCGTGGGCGTGGCGCTGCTGGTGTTCGCGCTGCTGCGCCAGGTGATGCTCAAGCGCCTGGGGGGCACCACCGGGGATACAGCAGGGGCGTTGCTGGAGCTGCTGGAGCTGGCGGTGGTGGTAAGCCTGGCACTCTGAAGGGGCTGTCAGGAGCTCTTCGCTGCGGTCATGAATCTGTAGTGTTTTGCAACTGAATGCAGCGCGTTGTCAGCCTTCGCAAGCGCTAGCCTTACGTTCCTCTGTCTTTGCGGGGTGCCCCGATGCGCAACCAGCTGCTGGCCTGCCTTATCGCCTGTTCGTCCCTGCCGGCCCACGCCGCCGACCTGATCGACTTCTGGAACACGCCGCGCCATGGCGGCAACAGCTTCAACCGCCTGCCGCCCGACCAGGCCTATTTCGAGGCGCTGCACGGCTACGGGGCGAGCTGGGTGCGGTTGTCCTATGACAAGTGGCAAGCGGCGCAGCGTGATTTTCTGCTCGGTAATGCCGATACCTACCAAGGGCTGCCGGCCGCCGACCTTGCCACGCTCAAGGCCACCCTGAACCGCGCGCACGCCGCTGGCCTCAAGGTCGTTATCACGCCCCTCTCACTGCCCGGCATGCGCTGGGCACAGAACAACGCCGGCCAGTTCGATGACCGGCTCTGGCAGGACAAGGCCTACTGGGCCCAGGCCGCCGACTTCTGGCGTGACCTGGCGCGGGCGCTCAAGGACCATCCGGCGGTGGCGGCCTACAACCTGATCAACGAACCGGCGCCCGAGAAACTCGGCGGCCTGGCCGAGCACGCCAGCGCCGAGCAGATGCACGCCTGGTACCGACAGCAGCAGGGCAGCACCCGCGACCTGCCGGCGCTGTATCGCCAGTTGGTGGCGGCGATACGCGAAGTCGATCCACTCACCCCGATCATGCTCGATGCCGGCTGGTACGCCGCGGCCGATGCCTTCGAGTACTGGCCTGGCGCGCTCGACGACCAGCGCCTGCTCTACAGCTTTCACATGTACGAACCCTACGCGGCCACCAGCGCGCCCAACCTGGAGCGCGCCACGCCCTATGCCTACCCTGGGCCCGCGCCCTTTGGCGGCAGCGTTGCGCAATGGAACAAGGCCCGGGTGCAGCAGTATCTGCAGCGCCCGCTGGACTGGGCCGGCAGGCACGCGGTGCCGGCCAATCGCCTGGTGGCCGGCGAGTTCGGCTGCATGCGCCGCTGGGCGGGCTGTACCACCTATCTGGAGGATGTACTGGGCACCCTAGATCGCCAGCAGGTGCACTGGGCCTTCTACAGCTTTCGCGAAGACAGCTGGGACGGGATGGACTACGAGCTGGGCAGCGCCAAAGTGCCGTGGGCTTATTGGCAGGCGATCGAAAAGGGCCTGCCGGACCCGCTCAAGCGCACACCCTCCAGCCTGTTGGAACCGATTCGAAAACGCCTTGCCCTCAATGGCGCACCCCACTGAACGCTTGCATCCTGATAACTCCGGGTATATACACGCATCTATGTTGAAGAGCCATTGCATCTGTACTCATCTGCGCCGGGCCGCCCGCGGGGTCAGCCGGCACTATGACGAAGCCCTTGTGGGCTTCGGCATCAATGTCGCCCAGTTTTCCCTGCTGCGGCATCTGCAGCGTCTCGATCAGCCCAGCATCTCGGTGCTGGCCGAGTCCATGGGCCTGGATCGCAGCACGCTGGGTCGCAACGTGCGGGTGCTGGAAGCCGACGGCCTGGTGGCGTTGGCCGAAGGTGTCGACTTGCGCAACCGCATCGTACTGCTGACGGAGAAGGGCCTGGCGCGCCTGGTGGCCGCCACGCCTGCCTGGGAGCAGGCCCAGGATGCCCTGGTGAGCAACCTGGGCGAAGGGCAGCGCGATGAACTGGTGCGCCTGTTGGAACAGTTGGCTTGAGCGTATTACACCAATAAGCGGGTATATACCCGTGTAACCTTGCGGCGGTCTGGGAGAACAAGAATGACATCGGTATGGCGCACGAGCGGTTGGGTGCTGTTGGGGGCGGCGCTGATCCTGGCATTGTCGCTGGGGGTGCGGCATGGCTTCGGCCTGTTCCTGGCGCCGATGAGCGCCGAATTCGGCTGGGGGCGCGAAGTGTTCGCCTTCGCCATCGCCTTGCAGAACCTGATCTGGGGCCTGGCCCAGCCGTTTGCCGGTGCCCTGGCCGATCGCCTGGGCGCGGCCAAGGTGGTGATCATCGGCGGCATTCTCTACGCCGTGGGGCTGGTGATGATGGGCATGGCGGACTCGGCGTGGTCACTGTCGCTCAGTGCCGGGCTGCTGATCGGCATCGGCCTGTCGGGCACCTCGTTCTCGGTGATCCTGGGTGTGGTAGGGCGTGCCGTGCCGGCAGACAAGCGCAGCATGGCCATGGGCATCGCCAGCGCCGCAGGCTCCTTCGGCCAGTTCGCGATGCTGCCGGGCACCCTGGGCCTGATCGGCTGGCTGGGCTGGTCGGCGGCATTGCTGGTGCTGGGCCTGCTGGTGGCCTTCATCGTGCCGCTGGTGGGCATGCTGCGCGATAACCCGCTGCCCAGCCAGGGGCACGAACAGACCCTGATGCAGGCGCTGCGCGAAGCCTGTTCGCACTCGGGCTTCTGGTTGCTGGCGCTGGGCTTTTTCGTGTGCGGTTTCCAGGTGGTGTTCATCGGCGTGCACCTGCCGGCCTACCTGGTCGACCAGCACCTGCCGGCCACCATCGGCACCACGGTGCTGGCACTGGTCGGGCTGTTCAATATCGTCGGCACCTACACCGCCGGCTGGCTGGGCGGGCGCATGTCCAAGCCGCGCCTGTTGACCACCCTGTACCTGCTGCGGGCGGTGGTGATCGTGCTGTTCCTGTGGGCGCCGGTGACCCAGTTCAGCGCCTACCTGTTCGGTATCGCCATGGGCCTGCTGTGGCTGTCGACGGTGCCGCTGACCAACGGCACCGTCGCCACCCTGTTCGGGGTGCGCAACTTGTCCATGCTGGGCGGCATCGTCTTTCTGTTCCATCAGTTGGGCGCATTCCTGGGCGGCTGGCTGGGCGGTGTGGTGTACGACCGTACCGGCAACTATGACCTGGTGTGGCAGATCTCGATCCTGCTCAGCCTGCTGGCTGCCGCGCTCAACTGGCCGGTGCGCGAGCGCCCGGTGGCGCGGCTGCAGGCGCGGCCGGAGGCGGCATGACCGCGCGCCTGGTAGCGTTGGTGCTGGCTGGCCTGGTGCTGGCGCTGGTGTGGTGGGGCTGGCACCAGGGCGGTCTGGCGCTGATGCAGTTGGGCATGGGCGTGTGCTAGGCGTAAGCTGAACCCCTGCACTCAGGCAAGGGAGACGCACCATGTACGCACGCTGGCTGTTGGTACCGCTATTGATACTGGCTGGTTCGGGGGCCGTGCTGGCCGCCGACTGCCCGGCCTTGCTGCAGGGCGAGTTGCCCAAGCTGCGCGCCAAGGAACAGGTGAACCTGTGCGAGCGCTTCGCCGGCAAGCCGCTGGTGGTGATCAACACCGCCAGCTATTGCGGCTTCGCGCCGCAATTCGAAGGGCTCGAGAGCACCTACAAGGCTTATCACGGGCAGGGCCTGGAAATGCTCGGGGTGCCATCCAACGACTTCAAGCAGGAAGACGCCGACAGCGAGAAGACCGCCAAGGTGTGCTATGCCAACTATGGCGTGACCTTCACCATGACTGAGCCACAGAAGGTGCGCGGCGACGACGCCACGCCGCTGTTTCGCGAGCTGGCCAGGCAGAGCAATGCGCCCAGGTGGAATTTCTACAAGTATGTGGTCGATCGTCAGGGCAAGGTGGTGGCCAGCTTCTCCAGCCTGACCAAGCCGGACGACCCGGCGTTCAGAACTGCCATCGAGAAGGCCATCGCCTCGCAGCCCTGAGGCGGGCTCAGGCCTTGCCCGGGTGGACGGTCCAGGCCACCAGCTTGAGCACGATCGGCCGTACCACCAGCACGCAGGCGAAGGCCACCGGCATGGCCAGCTGGTAGGCCTTGAGCACATTGGCCAGGTAATGCTCGCCGACGCCGCTGTTGGCGGCGGTGATCACGAAGCACATCAGCAGCGCCATGATCGACGACATGTAGAACGCGAATACGTAGGGGGTGGCGCGTACGCCGAGTTTCAGGCGTGGGCGAGGGCGGGTCTGGCTGGTCATGCAGGCTCCTGAGGGTAGGGGAGGCGCCAGACTAGCAGGCTGCCAGGGTACGAGGTAGACGACGCCAGCTTAGGTCTTTATAAAGAGAACCTTACGAATCCTGGAGTTTGGCCGTGAACCTGTTGGGCTCGATACGCAGTTTCATCAAGGTGGTCGAGGCTGGCAGCATCGCCGGTGGGGCCCGCACCCTGGGCTTGAGCGCCGCCGCAGTGAGCCAGAACATCGCGCGCCTGGAAGCCCATCTGCAAGTGCGCCTGCTGGCCCGCACCACCCGCAGCATGGCGTTGACGCCCAATGGTCGCGCCTATTACGACAAGGTCAGGCATGTGGAGCGTGATCTGGAGCTGGCGCAGCTGGCCGTCACGGCCGATGACGGCGAACCCCAGGGCCGGTTGTGCATCTCCTCTTCTTCGGCCTTCGCGCGCTATGTGCTGGCGCCCCTGATGCCGGCATTCAACCTGCGCTATCCGCAGCTTTCAATTGAATTGCTTACGAGCGACCGGCGTGTGGACCACGCGCGCGAGTCGATTGACGTGAGTGTGCGCATCACCCCCCAGCTGGAAGACGGCCTGCTGGCGCGGCACGTTGCCCAGATCCCGTTCATCTGTTGCGCAGCGCCTGCCTACCTGGAGCGTGCCGGCCGGCCCGGCACCCCGGAAGCCTTGAAGGGGCATCGCTGCCTAGTGTTCCGTTACCCGGTGGACGGCCGCTTTCTGCGGTGGGGCTTTGTGCGTGACGGCCTGCGTTTCGATGCCGAGTTCGGGGATGTGTCGATCAGCGATGACATCGACGTGCTGGCGCAGATGGCGGTGATGGGGGGTGGGATCGTGCGCCTGGCCGAGTTCGTGGCGCGGCCTTACCTGGAGAACGGGCAACTGGTGCCGCTGTTCGAATATGCCCAACCCCACCAGGCCTATGCACAGACCTCGCCCATGGACATCTACCTGTGCGTGGCCGACCGCTCGGCGCTGACGCCCAAGGTGCGGGCCTTCATGGCGTATGTGGAGGACTGCCTGGCGCAGGCCTGGCGCGTGCGCGCGCGGGCATAAAAAAACCGCCTTTGGAAGGCGGTTTTTTCATGCAACAGCGATCAGAAGCGGTAGGTCAGCGAAGCACCCAGGCCGTGTGCACTGTTTTCGTACTTGGCGTTGTACGAGCCCTTGAACGAAGGGTCGGTGATGGCGGTGCTCTGGTGAATCTTGACGTCTTCTTCCATCAGGTACGAGTAGGCCACGTCGATGGTCATGTCGTCGCTCGGGTTCCAGCCTGCCCCCAGGCTGAACACCTTGCGGTCGCCGGTTGGGATGCGTGGCGAACGGTTCTGGTTGTTGGCTGGCGACTGGTCGACGGAGAAGCCGGCGCGCAGGGTCCATTCCTTGTTCAGCTTGTAGGCAGCGCCGATGGCGTGGGCCCAGGTGTCGTGCCAGTTCTGTTCTTCGGCGATCTGGCCCAGTGCCGGTGCCAGTGGCCCGGTGCCCTCGTTGTTGACCACGATGGACTCCAGGCGGCTCCAGCGGGTCCAGGTGCTGCCCGCGTACAGGGTCCAGTTGTCATCCAGTTCGTGGGTGACCGAGAAGTCGACCGACTCGGGGGTCTTGATCTTCAGCGAGGCGTCGAACTTGCTGCCGCTGAACGGGCCGAAGCCCGGGCCGCTGATCTTGGTGTCGCCCTTGAGCTTGTAGTCGACCATCGAGTGGTAGGTCAGGCCGACGCGGGTTCTGTCGGTGGCCTGCACCATCACGCCGATGTTGTAGCCGACGGCGGTGTCGTCACCGGTGATCTTGACCTTGCCGTCGTTGCTGCCTGGGGTGGCGCGGTTCAGCGCGGCGGACTCCAGGGTGCCGTCGATACGGTTGATGGTCGGGCCGAAACCGATCGAGACCTTGTCGTTGAAGGCGTAGCTGATGGTCGGTTGCAGGGTCACGACCTGAACTTCGCTCTTGCTGCCGAAGTAGCGGCCGGCAAAGCCGTGCTCGTAGTCGGTGATCAGGCCGAAAGGCACGTAGACCCCGAAGCCGAATGCCCAGTGGTCATCGATCGGCTTGACGTAGTAGCCCATCGGTACGCCAACCACGGGGACCATGTCGCCGTCGTTGCTGCCGCCGAAGGTGCCGCTGCCCTTGATGTCGGACTTGGCAATGATGGCCGCGCCGCCGACGGTCACTTGTTCGCGTTTGAGGCGGGACATGCCGGCAGGGTTGCCAAACACGGTGCTGGCGTCATCGGCAGAAGAAGAACGACCCGCGAAACCTGTGCCCATGCCGCTGATGCTTTGCTCGTTGAGGGCAAAACCGCTGGCGAAGAGTTGAGTTGATGCGAAAGCGACAGCGAGGCCGAGTGAGGATTTGAGTATTACTTTTTTCATTATTAGAACTCCATGGGATCACCGGAGCGCAAAGTATCAATAATTTTGGACGTGCGCTATAGGCTCTAAATCAGGAGATACCGCGTTTTTGTAGGACAATCCGACCAGATTCGCTGATTTTATCCGGTTGTTTGAAAATGGTTCTCAGCAGGCCTGGAGTGCCGGTTTGCCGACGCATGCCTGCCAGGCCTGGGTGAAGTCGCGTAAACGGGCGTGGGGCTGGAATGTTTGACGCCAGATTCTTGCGAGACCTAGCAGGTCGTCGGATTCTGGTAGCGGCAGCGCCTTTTCTTCGACCAGCATCCAGGCGATGGCGGTGGCGTAGCGCAGGTTGACGGTCAGTTCCAGGTGCGGGCCGCTGAGGAACGCGTGCTGGCTGGCGAGGCCGCGGACCAGGCTGGCCAGTTCGGGGTCGTGGGCCAGGAACTGGTCCCAGATCGATTGGTGGCGCAGTTCGCCGATGCGGTACAGGCCGTGGCCACGACGGTCGTGCAGGGCCGAACCCATGCCCGACTGGCTGGCTGCAATGCCCAGCAGCAGGGCTTCGGCGCTGGGGCAGTAGCGGCCCAGGTACAACAGGGTGGGGCGGATGACGAATTCACTCAACTCGCTCGCGGCGATAGCCATAATGCCCTCGAACTTCGTAAATGGCCGGCGGGACGCTGGTGCTTGGCAGCAGGTGGGTCGGGGTCAGGCCCGCCGGAAGCGGGCAAGGCCGCTTGAGTTGAAGTGTAGTGTCATATCTATGCTGTAAAGGACTGTTTTTAAATCGATTGTGGTGGCTTGGCATAACCCATATGACGCTTGGGTATTAGGCCGTGGGGGTTAAAGCGCTTTCGGTGGTTGGGGTTTGGCCAATGAATCCGGGCCTTGCAGAGTGCAGGTCGAGCGCGGCGGTCACTGAATTTCAGGCATAAAAAAGCCCCGCCAACCGGCAGGGCTTCTTGCGTCTCAGACGACCATCAGGCAACCAGTGCCTGGCGAGTCCGGTCAATCACCGCTTGCAGCGGCTCAGCACTCTCGTACTGCTCCGGATACAGACGCTCGCTGTGACGAGCAATGCCGTGTTCATTGACCAGGGTAAAGCTGAAGCTGCCCTTGCGCGCCGCATGGATCATGCAGTTCAACGGGGCAAATGCCTGGCTAAGGGTGCGAATGGCAGCCTGAGTATGGATGGATGTATTCATAGTTATTAGATGTTCCTGCAAAAGACACAGCATAAGAGCCGTGTTCATATAAAACGTTCCAGTAACGCAAAGCTTTAGGGCTAGAGCGAAGAACCTGACTGGAACAGGGCAGCCAGAGGTAAGCGCATTGATTAGGTGGCGCCAGGGCTGACTGGTAGGTACTAGGAAGACAGGCAACACGTCAGGGCTAAGGTTCTGCGCCGCTGTGTGAAGATCCTGTTCAATCTGCAGGGTGACTCGCCAAGAGTAGGTAATGGTTACCTGGGAGTCATCAAGTGGGCCGGTCCTGGTTTCAACAGGTGCTGTTCCGTTGTCGGATCAGGACGCTGCAAGGACTGCTTTGGCCAGAATTGAGTTTCAGCTTGGTACTAACGCTGGCAACACTACAGCAGTTTCCAGGTTGTGGCAACCCTTTGTGCTTTTCGTGCGCCAAGCCGGCCATTATCTCGATTTCAGGCTGTTCTGTGAAGAGGGCCCCAGGAGGCACCACCGCGCGTGCGGAGCATTTTCGTGCAATCCCGTGCCTCGCTTTGGGGCACCTGTCCACACCTGTAACACCTCTTGTCAATGTGGCGCTACACCGCGGCAGGGCCCTGGCGATGACCAGTTCGAAAGTACAAGTCAATGAAAAAAAACACTTTTTTTAGCTGGTGAAAAAATCGTCAGTTTGAGCGCGGGCCCCATTCTACCGGGGTTTGCGGGGTGTAGGAGGGGGTTGTCCACCGAGTTATCCACAGCTTCTGTGGATTGTCATGCGGGTCTGCTCTAGGACGCGGGTGCCAGCAATGCAGGAAGTGTCTGACAATTTTCGCGGCGCATTTCGGCTCGCGCGAAATGTCTACTGACGTGTCAAAAAAAAACATCGTCTGACGGAAAAAAAGCCTCGAATTCCCTCGGGCCATGCACGAGAAAATCCGGTAGAGTGGCGCGCCTCTCGAGTTGCCTTCGCCGTTTTTTATGAAGTTTCGCAGCAAAACCCCAAGCCCTACTGCCCAACCCCCCGTTGCCGAGCCCCGACGTTTTTCGTTGAAGGTGGCCCTGTGGCTGCTCGACAGCCCGCGCCTGGGCGACAACCCCAACGTCAAGCACTTCGCCGGGCGCCTGCTCAAGCAACCGGCACGCCAGGGTGTGGTGGTGGCGCAGAGCCGGCTGGGGCAGATGCTGTGCCGCGATTGCGGCAATGCCCGTGACCGGCGCATCGGCCACGAGCTGCTGCGCCAGGCTGCCCGGGCCGGTGACCGCAGGGCACAGCTCGAATACGGCCGTCTGTGCACCCAGCCCCAGGTCAACGAGCCGGAGCAGGCACGTTACTGGCTGGAACAAGCTGCCGCGCAGGGCTCCAAAGAAGCCGTGCGGCTGCTCGGGCAACTCACGAGCCACTGATCGACCGCCCGGGGCTGTTAAGCTCTGGGGGATTTCCCTGGGGGTGAGCATGCTGTCTATGGCTGCAATGGATCTGACCAGCATCGTGCTGGGAATGGTGGTGGCGGCTTTGCCCGCTGTGGTGGTGCTGGTGCGTCTGCAACGTCAGCTGGCTGACAGGCAGGCCGCCGCCGCACTGGCCGAGGAGCGCCTGAGCAGTGCGCTGCTGGCGCAGGAGGGCCTGAGCGCGCAACTCGACGCCAGCCGTGACGAAATCAGCGACCTGGGCCAGGCCAATGCCGCCAAGCAGGCCAGCCTGGCCGCTCAGGGCCGCGAGCTGGAGTTGCTGCAGATCGAGCGCGACAACGCACGCGATGCCGCCCATGCCTGGAACCTTGAACGCAACGCCCGTGAAGCCGAGCTGCGCCGCCTCGAAGCGCGCTGCGCCGGCCTTGCCGCCGAACTGCGCGAGCAGCAGGACAGCCACCAGCAGCGCCTGAACGATCTGCAGGGCTCGCGCGACGAGCTGCGTGCACAGTTTGCCGAAATGGCGACGAAGATTTTCGACGAGCGCGAGCAGCGTTTCGCCCAGACCAGCCAGCAGCACCTGGGGCAACTGCTCGACCCGCTCAAGGAGCGTATCCAGTCGTTCGAGAAGCGCGTCGAGGAAAGCTACCAGCAGGAAGCCCGCGAGCGCTTTTCGCTGGGCAAGGAACTCGAGCGCCTGCAGCAGTTGAACCAGCGCCTGAGCGACGAGGCCACCAACCTGACCCAGGCACTCAAGGGCCAGAAGACCCAGGGCAACTGGGGCGAGTTGATTCTGGAGCGGGTGCTGGAACATGCGGGGCTCGAAAAGGGCCGCGAATACCAGACCCAGGTCAGCCTCAAGAGCGCCGATGGCGAGCGTTTCCAGCCTGACGTGCTGATCATGCTGCCCGGCGACAAGCAGGTGGTGGTCGACTCCAAGGTCAGCCTCACGGCTTACCAGCAATATGTAAACGCCAGTGAAACCGACGTGGCCCAGGCCGCGCTCAAGCAGCATGTGCTGTCGCTGCGCAACCATGTCAAAGGCCTCTCGGGCAAGGACTACAATCGCCTCGAGGGCCTGCACAGCCTGGATTTCGTGCTGTTGTTCGTGCCCATCGAGGCGGCGTTTTCGGCGGCGCTGCAGGCCGAGCCCAACCTGTTCCAGGAGGCCTTCGACCGCCAGATCGTGATCGTCAGCCCGACCACGTTGCTCGCCACCCTGCGGGTCATCGACAGCCTGTGGAAACAGGAGCGCCAGAGCCAGAACGCCCGCGAGATCGCCGAGCGCGCCGGCTGGCTGTACGACAAGTTCGTGTTGTTCATCCAGGACCTGGACGAGCTGGGCAACCGCCTGCAACAGGTCGACAAGGCCTATGCCGCGGCGCGCAACAAGCTCTGCGAGGGGCGCGGCAACCTGATCAGTCGCAGCGAGCAGCTCAAGCTGCTCGGCGCGCGGGCCAGCAAGAGCCTGCCGGCCGACCTGCTGGAACGCGCCATGGGCGGCACCGACAACCTTGCCGAAGGCCTTACTGCACCAGGCTCAGATGACGATTGAGCAGGGCGCGCAGGGCCGCCGGCTTGACCGGCTTGCTCAGGTAGTCGAGGCCGGCGGCATGTACCCGCGCCACGGTCTCGCCGTGGCCGTCGGCACTGATCACCACCCCCGGCACCGGCTCGCCCAGGCGCGTGCGTAGCCAGGCCATCAGTTCGGTACCGATTTCGCCGTTGTCCAGGTGGTAGTCCACCAGCGCCAGATGCGGGCGCAGGCCCTTGTCGAGCAGGGCGGCGCATTCCTCGCGGTTGCGCGCCGTCGACACCAGGCAGCCCCAGCGGCTGAGCAGGCTGTTCATGCCGATCAGGATGCTGTCTTCGTTGTCCACGCACAGCACCTGCAACCCCGCCAGCGGCTGGCCGGCCTGTTCGGCTGGCTTGGCCTGGGCCGGGCTCGCGGCGCTGGCCAGCGGTACGCTGACGCGGAACACGCTGCCCTTGCCGGGCGATGAGCGCACCTCCAGCGGGTGGCCGAGCACCTTGCACAGGCCGTCGGCGATCGCCAGGCCCAGACCCAGGCCTTTTTCGGCGCGGGTCTGGTGGCTGTCCAGGCGCTTGAATTCCTCGAAGATCACCTGCAGCTTGTCGTCGGCAATGCCCGGGCCGCGGTCCCACACTTCCAGCCACAGGCGGTCCCCGGCGCGGCGCACGCCCAGCAGGATCGGGCTCTTGCCATAGCGGAAGGCGTTGGTGAGGAAGTTCTGCAGGATACGCCGCAGCAGCTTGACGTCGCTGTGCACCCGCAGCTTGCTGCCACGCACGCGAAAATCCAGGCCCTGCTGCTGGGCCAGTACCTTGAACTCGGCACCCAGGGCGTCGAACAGTTCGCTGAGGGCGAACGGCTTGGCGTCCGGGTTGATCTTGCCGTTCTCCAGGCGCGAGATGTCCAGCAGGTCGCTGATCAGCTCTTCGGCCGAACGCAGGGCGCTGTCCATGTGCTGCACCAGTTGCTGGGCGTCGCCCGACAGGCCCTCTTCCTGGTGCGACAACGCGGCGGAGAACAGCCGTGCGGCGTTCAGCGGCTGCATCAGGTCGTGGCTCACGGCCGCCAGGAAGCGGGTCTTGGACTTGTTGGCCGCTTCGGCATGGCTCTTGGCCTCGGTCAGCGCCAGGTTCAGTTGCGACAGCTCGTGGGTTCGTTCGGCCACGCGCTGCTCCAGGCCTTCGTTGGCGTCCTTGAGGGCCTGCTCGGCCTCGCGGAAGGGGGTGATGTCGGTAAAGCTCATCACGAACCCGCCGCCGGGCATGGGGTTGCCGATCAGCTCGATCACCCGGCCATTGGGGAACAGCCGCTCGGAGGTGTGCGCGCGCCCCTGACGCATCCAGTGCAGGCGCCGCGCCACATGCACCTGGGCCTCGCCCGGGCCGCACAGGCCGCGTTCGGCGTTGTAGCGGATGATGTCGGCAATCGGCCGGCCGACACTGATCAGCCCGTCGGGGTAGTTGAACAGTTCCAGGTAGCGACGGTTCCAGGCCACCAGGCGCAGCGACTGGTCGACCACGCTGATGCCCTGGCTGATGTTCTCGATGGCCCCTTGCAGCAGGGCGCGGTTGAACTGCAGCACCTCGGAAGCTTCGTCGGCGATGCGTACCACGTCCTCCAGCTGCATGTCGCGGCCTTCGATGGCCGCCTTGACCACGGCGCGGGTCGAGGAGGTGCCGAGCACGCCGGACAGCAGGCGCTCGGTGTGCTCGATCCATTCGCCGTCGGCGTTCTGGTTGGGGTTGAAGCCCTTGCCCTGGCGATAGGCGAAGCGGATGAAGCTCTGGCGCGCACGCTCTTCGCCGACGAAGCGCGCGGCCAGGTGCAGCAGGTCGTCGATCTGTACCGCCAGCAGCGAACGGCTGCTGGGCCGCGCGCTGGTTTCCTGGCCAATGAAGCGCCCGGCCTGCCAGTGCTCCGATACCCGCGTGCGCGACAGGATCGAAACCCAGGCGAACACCGTGAAGTTGCCTGCCAGCGACAGCACCACGCCCTGGGTCAGCGGGGTGATCGGCAGGTTGAGCGGGTTGCCGTGCAGCCAGGCCAGGCCCGGGAACAAGTCCAGCGACCAGCCCACGCTGTGGGCGGCAATCGGCAGTACCAGGGTGTAGAACCACAGGAAGGTGCCGGTGGCCAGGCCGGCGAACACGCCGCGGCGGTTGGCCTGCTTCCAGTACAGCGCACCGAGCATGGCCGGGGCCAGTTGGGTGACGGCGGCAAAGGCGACCTGGCCGATGGTGGCCAGGCTGGCGGTGGAGCCCAGCAGGCGGTAGCTGACGTAGGCCAGCAGCAGGATCACCACGATGGTCACCCGGCGTACCGTGAGCATCCAGTGGCGGAACACCTCGAACGGGCGCTCGGCGTTGTTGCGCCGCAGCAGCCAGGGCAGCAGCATGTCGTTGGAGACCATGGTCGACAGCGCCACGGCCTCGACGATGACCATGCCGGTGGCGGCCGAGGCGCCGCCGATGAAAGCCAGCAAGGCCAGCGCCGGGTGTGCTTCGGCCAGCGGCAGGCTGATCACGAACGAGTCCGGCAGCACCGAGTTGGGCAGCAGCATCTGCCCGGCCAGGGCAATCGGCACCACGAACAGCGCGGCGAGGATCAGGTAGGCCGGAAACACCCAGCGTGCCAGGCGCATGTCCTGCGGTTCGATGTTCTCCACCACGGTGACATGGAACTGGCGCGGCAGGCAGATGATCGCCATCATCGCCACGCCGGTCTGCACGATCATCGACGGCCAGTTGATGGTTTCCTGCCAGTAGCCGTCAAGGGCGGGCGCCAGGCGGGCCTGGCTGAACAGGTCGTCGAAGCCGTCATAAAGACTGAAGGTGATGAACGCGCCCACGGCGAGAAACGCCAGCAGCTTGACCAGCGATTCGAAGGCGATGGCCAGCACCATGCCGCGGTGGTGCTCGGTCACATCCAGGCTGCGGGTACCGAACACGATGCTGAACAGCGCCAGCACCAGCGACACCACCAGCGCGGTGTCCTGCACGCGGCTGCCGGTGGCATCGGCCCCGGCACCGATCAGCAGGTTGACCCCCAGCACGATGCCCTTGAGCTGCAAGGCGATGTACGGCAGCACGCCCACCAGACAGATCAGCGCCACCACCACCGCCAGGGTCTGGGACTTGCCGTAGCGCGCGGCAATGAAGTCGGCGATGGAGGTGATGTTCTCCTGCTTGCTGATCAGCACCATCTTCTGCAGCACCCAGGGTGCAAACAGCATCAGCAGTACCGGCCCCAGGTAGATGGGCAGAAAGGCCCAGAGTTGTTCGGCGGCCTGGCCGACCGCGCCGAAGAAGGTCCAGCTGGTGCAGTACACCGCCAGCGACAGGCTGTACACCCACGCGCGCAGGCGTGGCGGCAGCGGGGTGCTGCGCCGGTCGCCGTAGAAGGCGATGGCGAACATGATGGCCATATAGGCCAGGGCGACCAGGGCGATCAGCCCGCTGGACAGCGACATGAAAACTCCGAACGAAAAAACGGTAACGGCCAACCACGATCAATCAGTCTGGCACGCCGTTATCACTTCGTCAGCGCCGACGAAGGTCGCAGTGGCAGAGCGTCGCAGTGCTCAGTCGCGCAGGGCCAGTTCGACCAGTTCATGCAGCTGCTGCAGGCTCGGGGGCGCTTCGGCGAACAGAATGCGAAACACCGTGGGAGCCACCAGCAGGTCGAGCAGCCGTTCCACCCCGGGGCCGGCTTCGCCACGCTGCTGCGCGCGGTCCAGCAAGGTCTGCAACTGGCCGCGCAGCAGGGTGGTGCAGTAGCCGGGGCAGGCGCTGCTGAGCACGTCGCGCATCATGTGTCGGCCGGGCTCGGAGCTCATCTCGTCCAGATACTGCTCGGCCCAGGCCAGCAGGTCGCCGCGCAAGGTGCCGGTGTCGAGGGGTTCACTGTCGGGGTGCAGGCGCTCCACCGCCACGTCGGCCAGCAGCGCCGCCAGTTCACCCCAGCGCCGGTAGATGGTCGAGGGGGTGACGCCGGCACGTGCGGCCACCATGGGCACGGTCAGGCTCGCGCGGTCCTGCTCCTGGAGCAGGGCCCGCACGGCGCTGTGCACCGATTGCTGGACACGGGCGCTGCGACCGCCCGTGCGAATACCTTCTTTGATCGCCATGGCGCGACCTTAACACAAAGGGTTTGCGTTAAGGATTCAGGGCGCGCAGACTGCACAAAAGCTAACGGTTAGCTTTAGTGGAGAAAGCACATGATCGGATTGTTCAGCCGTCCGGCGTCGGCGCGTTTGCGGCTGGTGTACCTGGCCGTCGCGCTGCTCGGGTTTCTGGCGGCCTCGAGTGCGCCGACGCCGTTGTACCAGCTGTATCAGCATGCGTGGCAGTTTTCGCCGGCAACCCTGACCCTGGTGTTTGCGGTGTATGCCTTGAGCCTGCTGGCGGCGTTGCTGACGGTGGGGTCGCTGTCCGATTACCTGGGGCGCCGGCCGGTGATCTTCGTGGCGTTGCTGCTCGAGAGCGTGGCGATGCTGCTGTTCATCCAGGCCGAGTCGGTGCCCTGGCTGCTTGCGGCGCGGTTGCTGCAAGGCTTTGCCACCGGCATGGCCACCAGTGTGCTGGGCGCCGCGCTGCTCGATACCGACCGCGAACAGGGGCCGTTGGTCAACAGCCTGGCGCCGCTGCTGGGCATGGCCTGCGGGGCGCTGGGCACCAGCGTGCTGGTGGAGTTCGCGCCGTGGCCGTTGCGCCTTGTGTATGGGGTGCTGCTGGCGCTGTTCGTGGTGCTGGCGCTGCTGGTGTGGCGTTTGCCGGAGAGCGTCAGCCGCCAGCCGGGCGCGCTGCGCGCCCTGCGTCCGAGCCTGCTGGTGCCGCCCCAGGCGCGTGGCGCGGTGTGGCGCATGCTGCCGGTGAACATTGCGGTGTGGGCGCTTGGCGGGTTCTTCCTCTCACTGGGGCCGTCGCTGGTGCGGGAGGTGAGCGGCCTGGGCTCAAGCCTGGTCGGTGGCGCGCTGGTGGCGACCCTGACCCTCAGTGGTGCGCTGGCGATCTATCGGCTGCGCCTGCGCCCGGCACAGCAGGTGCTGGCGCTGGGCACCGGGCTGCTGGCCGGCGGGGTGGGGCTGATTCTGCTGGCGCTGCACAACGCCAGCCTGGTGCTGTTCTTCGCCGCCACGCTGGTGGCGGGCAGCGGCTTTGGTGCGGGGTTTCTGGGTGCGTTGCGCAGCACCCTGCCACTGGCCGAGGCCCATGAACGGGCGGGGTTGATGGCCACGTTCTACGTGCTGAGCTACCTGGCGTTCTGTGTGCCCGCGCTGGCGGCCGGGTTGATGGTGCGCCAGTTCGGGCTGGTGGCCACCAGCGAGGTGTATGCGCTGGTGCTGGTCGGGTTGTGCGCGGTGGCGGGGGTGTTGAACCTGCCGGCGATGCGCGGAGCGCGATCTATCTGATCTCGATGGTGCTGCGTTTTCCGGCAAGAGCAGCGTGGATCTTTGTCGGCGCCGGCCTTCAGGCCTGGCGCCGTGCCCCCAGGCAATAGAACAGCCCCGCAAGCCCCACCGACAGCATCATCAGGTAGAACATCGCTGTCGGCATCAGGTGTGCCAGCGCAAACCCGCACAGCACCGGCCCCAGCGCCGCCCCCAGGTTGGACAGGTTCTGTGCGCCGTAATACACCCCGCGCAGGTGCTCCGGGGCAATGCTGTCGATGAACATGTATTCGGCCGGGATCACGATGATCTCGCCCAATGTGAACACCAGCATCGCCAGGCACCACACCCACAATGTCTGCGCCAGCGAGAACCCCAGCAACCCGATCACGAACAGCAGCATCCCGGCCAGCAGCCAGGGCATCAGCTGGCGACTGCCGATGCGCCGGCCGATGGCGTATTGCAGGGCGATCACCGTGATGGCGTTGGTCGCCACCAGGTAGCTGACGGTCTGGTTGGCCTGGATGGCCGATGTGGTGGTCACCAGGTACTGCGACAGGTAGGCCGTGAACTGGCCGAACACCACCGCACTGAGCGCGCCGCCCAGGGTGAAGTACACCAGGCGCCGATCGCCGAGCAGGTGCCTGCCGACCGCCAGCAGGCCCAGCGTCGGCCCGCCGAGCCCGGCGCGTGCAGCACGCTCGCCCCGGCGTTGATAGCTCAGGCACATGCCCAGCCCCAGCAATGCCGACAGCACGAACGGCAGCCGGTCATCCAATAGCACCAGCGCCACCCCAACAAAAGGCCCGACGGCATAGGCGACGTTGCTCAGGGTGTACTTGATCGAGAACACCTCGCCGCGTGCCTGCACTGGCAACAGCGCGCAGAAGCCGGCCTTGGCGGCAATGTCCACCACTGCCAGGGTGAGGTTGATCACCACCAGGCAGGCAACCAGCATCCCCAGTTGCCGGCTGGCCACGGCCACGAAGAACGCCAGGGCGAAGGCCAGGGTGGAGAACACGATCACCGTGTAGCTGCGCAGGGTGTCGATCAGGTAGCCGCCATACAGGCTCAGCAGCGAGCCGACGATCAGTGCACCGCCGATCATCAGGCCGATGGCGCTGATGCCCAGGGCGAAGTGCTCCGACAGGTAAACCACCAGGTACGGCAGGGTGATGGCCCGCGCCAGGGTCAGCACGAAGGTGGTGCACAGCAGCAGGCGAACCTCGGCGCCATAGCCCCGCAGGCTTTCGAGCATGTTCACGTCCTTGTCCGGTGAGGTCAGCCGCCAGCATACGTCAGCCTTGAAAGGCTCGCGAACGGCTTATATATAGGTAAAACAGATAACAGTTAGAGAAATTACCCGTTATATCGATATTCCATAGGGTTGTAACATCGATTTCACCTCACCGGAGGACAGGAGACCGACACCATGACCTGCACCAAGATAGCCCACCCCTTGCGCCCGCTGAGCCGCCTGGCTCACCCGCGCGAGGTGATCCGACAGTTCACCCCCAACTGGTTCGCCGCGACCATGGGCACCGGCGTGCTGGCGCTGGCGCTGCGGCAGGCGGTGCCGGGGTTGTCGGGTATGGCCGAGGCGCTGTGGCTGCTGACCATTGGCCTGTTCGTGCTGTTCAGCGTGCTCTACACCGCGCGCTGGGTGATGTTCTTCGATGAGGCGCGGCGGATTTTCGCGCATTCCACGGTCTCGATGTTCTTCGGCACCATACCCATGGGCCTGGCGACCATTCTCAATGGGGCGCTGGTATTCGGAGTCGAGCGCTGGGGCACGGGGGTGCTGCCGTGGGTCGAGGCGTTGTGGTGGTTGGACGTGGCCCTGGCGCTGCTGTGCGGGGTGGCGATCCCTTACCTGATGTTCACCCGCCAGGAGCACAGCATCGACCAGATGACCGCGGTATGGCTGCTGCCGGTGGTGGCGGCCGAAGTGGCGGCGGCCAGCGGCGGCCTGCTGGCCCCGCACCTGACGGACGTCCATCGCCAGTTCCAGGTACTGATCACCAGCTATGTGCTGTGGGCGGTGTCGTTGCCGGTGGCGTTCAGCATCCTGACCATCCTCACCCTGCGCATGGCGCTGCACAAGCTGCCCCAGGCGAGCATGGCCGCTTCGAGCTGGCTGGCACTCGGGCCGATCGGCACCGGTGCCCTGGGCATGATGCTGCTGGGCAGTGATGCACCGGCGATCTTCGCTGCCAATGGCCTGGGCAGCCTGGGCGAGATTGCCCGCGGGCTGGGGCTGGTGGCCGGTATCGTGCTGTGGGGTGCGGGGCTGTGGTGGTTGCTCACTGCCGTGTTGATCACGCTGCGCCATCTGCGCGATGGCATGCCGTTCAACCTGGGCTGGTGGGGCTTCACCTTTCCGCTGGGGGTGTATGCCCTGGCCACGTTGAAGCTGGCGGCGTGGCTGCAGTTGGGGTTCTTCACGGTGATGGGCCACGTGCTGGTGGTGGCGCTGGCAGGGCTGTGGCTGGTGGTGGCCAGCCGTACCCTGGCGGGGGCCTGGCGTGGCGAGCTGTTCGTGTCGCCTTGCATTGCGGGGTGCACGGGCAAGTGACAAGGGTGGCAGTTTCGCCGGCAAGGCCGGCTCCGGCAGGGTTTTGCTGGCGCTAGAAGGCCTTGTCGGCGAAGCGGTTCATGCGGTGGCTTGCATTTACCCGTGCATCTGTGGCTTTTTGCGGGCTGGCTTCCTCCAATAACAAAGCCCCACTCAGGACCCTGGACGATGAGTCACCCCTCACAGTTTGCCCTGCTGCAAAAACGGCGCTTTCTGCCGTTTTTCGTCACCCAGTCGCTGGGGGCGTTCAACGACAACCTGTTCAAGCAATCGCTGATCCTGGCCATTCTCTACAAGCTCAGCCTGGGCGGCGACGGCACGATGCTGGTCAACCTCTGCGCGCTGCTGTTCATCCTGCCGTTCTTCCTGTTCTCGGCCCTGGCCGGCCAGTTCGGCGAAAAGTTCGCCAAGGATGCGCTGATCCGCACCATCAAGCTGGCCGAGATTGTCATCATGGGCGTGGGCGCCGCGGGCTTTATCTATAACCACCTGTGGATGATGCTGGTGGCGCTGTTCGCCATGGGGACCCATTCGGCACTGTTCGGCCCGGTCAAGTACTCGATCCTGCCCCAGGCCCTGCGCGAAGAGGAGCTGGTGGGCGGCAACGGCCTGGTGGAGATGGGTACCTTCCTGGCGATCCTGGCCGGCACCATCGGCGCCGGGGTGATGATGTCCAGCACCCACTACGCGCCCATCGTGGCCAGCGCGGTGGTGCTGGTGGCGGTGCTGGGCTACCTGGCCAGCCGCGCAATCCCCCGTGCCGCGGCCTCGTCGCCGCAACTCAAGCTGCAATGGAACATCTTCAGCCAGACCGTCGCGACCCTGCGCATGGGCCTGAAACAGACCCCGGCGGTATCGCGCTCGATCGTGGGCAACTCGTGGTTCTGGTTTGTCGGTGCCATCTACCTCACGCAGATCCCGGCCTATGCCCAGGAGTGGATGCACGGCGACGAAACCGTGGTCACGCTGATTCTCACGCTGTTCTCGGTGGGCATCGCGGTGGGGTCGCTGCTGTGCGAGCGCCTCAGCGGGCGCAAGGTGGAGATCGGCCTGGTGCCGTTCGGATCGTTCGGCCTGACGGTGTTCGGCCTGCTGTGGTGGTGGCATTCGGGGGATATCCCGGCCGCCGGCGCGCCGTATGACTGGCTCGCCCTGCTGGGCATGAGCAAGGCCTGGTGGATCCTGCTGTCGATCATGGGCCTGGGTGTTTTCGGCGGTTTCTACATCGTGCCGCTGTACGCGCTGATCCAGTCGCGCACCCCCGAAGACGAGCGTGCCCGGGTGATCGCGGCCAACAACATCCTCAATGCACTGTTCATGGTGGTCTCGGCCGTGGTCACCATGCTGTTGCTGGGGCTGGCCAAGCTGAGTATCCCGCAGCTGTTTCTGGTGGTGTCGCTGCTCAACATCGCAGTCAACACCTACATCTTCCGCATCGTGCCCGAGTTCAGCATGCGCTTCATGATCTGGCTGCTCAGCCATTCCATGTACCGCGTCGAACACCGCGACCTGGACAAGATCCCGGATGAAGGCGCGGCGCTGCTGGTGTGCAACCACGTGTCGTTCGTCGATGCGCTGCTGATTGCCGGGGCCGTGCGCCGGCCGATCCGCTTTGTCATGTACTACAAGATCTACCGCCTGCCGGTGCTCAATTTCATCTTCCGTACTGCGGGGGCGATCCCGATTGCCGGGCGCAACGAAGACCTGCCGACCTACGAGCGTGCGTTCGAGAAAATTGCCGCCTACCTGGCCGACGGCGAGCTGGTGTGCATCTTCCCGGAAGGCAAGCTGACCTCCGATGGCGAGATCGATGCATTCAAGGGCGGATTGAGCCTGATTCTGGAGCGCACCCCGGTGCCGGTGATTCCGTTGGCGCTGCAAGGCCTGTGGGGGAGTTTCTTCAGCCGTGACCCGGCCAAGGGGTTTTTCCGGCGCCTGTGGTCGCGGGTGACCCTGGTGGCCGGTAGCGCCGTACCGGTGGAAACGGCGCAACCGGCGCTGTTGCGCGAGCGGGTCAGCGAACTACGCGGCACCTGGCGCTAGGCGCGGGGGCCAGGGTCAGCTGGCGCTGACCTTGAGCCCCACCAGGCCGATGATGATCAGTGCCACGCTGGCCAGGCGCATCAACGCCATGGATTCGCCAAACAGGATGATCCCGGCGATCACCGTACCCACTGCGCCCACACCGGTCCAGATCGCATAGGCGGTGCCCAGCGGCAGTTCCTTCATGGCAAGGCCGAGCAGGCCGAGGCTGACCGCCATGGCGGCAACCGTGAGCACAGTGGGCAGGGGGCGGGTGAAGCCGTCGGTGTATTTGAGGCCGATGGCCCAGCCGACTTCGAACAGGCCTGCGAAAAACAGGATGATCCAGGACATGCGCAGTACTCCATCTGTTGATGGGGCCGTCCCCGGATCGGTCACGCGGTGCGTCGTGAGGTCGTCCTCACAGTGCGCACTATAGTGCACATTTCCTTGCCGGGGGGCAAGTGGCGGTCAACGCGTGGCGTCGACCGCTGCCGTTTCGGCGACGGGTTCTTCCATGCGCCGGAACCAGGTCGAGAGTAGCGCACCGGAGATGTTGTGCCACACGCTGAACAGCGCGCTGGGCACCGCCGCCAGGGGCGAGAAGTGCGCACTGGCCAGTGCCGCGCCCAGCCCGGAGTTCTGCATGCCGACTTCCAGCGCCAGGGATTTGCGCTGGGCCAGCGGCAGCTTGAACAGCTTGCCGGTGACGTAGCCCAGGGCGAACCCGAAGGTGTTGTGCAGGATCACCACCGCCATGATCAGCAGGCCCGATTCGGCGATCTTGGCCTGGCTGGCCGCCACCACCGCGCACACGATCAGCACGATGCTCACCACCGACACCAGCGGCAGCACCTGCACCGCCAGCTGTACGCGCGGGCCGAGCAGGCGCTGGGCGAGCACGCCGAGCACGATCGGCAGCATCACCAGTTGCAGGATCGACCAGAACATCTCCATGAACGAGACCGGCAGCCACGCCGAGGCCAGCAGCCAGATCAGCGCGGGGGTCAGCAGCGGGGCGAGCAGGGTGGTGACGGCGGCTATCGCCACAGCCAGGGCCAGGTCGCCCTTGGCCAGCCACGCCATCACATTGGAGGAAGTACCGCTTGGGCAGCAGCCGACCAGGATCACGCCCACGGCGATTTCGGCGGGCAGGTGGAACAGCTGGCACAGCAGCCAGGCCACGCCCGGCATGATCACGAAGTGGGCGACCACGCCCAGGGCCACGCGCCAGGGCTGGCGGAACACGGCTGCGAAGTCTTCGACCTTGAGGGTCAGGCCCATGCCGAACATCACCACGCCCAGCAGCGGCACGATGGCGACCTTCAGGCCGATGAACCAGGCGGGTTGGAAGAAGGCCAGGAGGGCAAACAGCAGCACCCACCAGGCGAATGTATTGCCGACGAAGCGGCTGAGGGCGGCGAGGGCGCGCATGGGGGACTCCTTTTTTATTATCGGCGGCCCCATCGCGGGTCAAGCCCGCTCCCACAAGGATTGCAGCGACCCTGTAGGAGCGGGCTTGACCCGCGATGAGGCCCGCAAGGCCTCTATATAGCTATGTAGAGAGAAGCCGATCAGACCCCCTGCGGGATCTCCTCTCCACCCAGCGCTTCGAACAGCGCCGGCAGGAAGTCGCCGAAGGTCAGCATCATCAGGGTGAAGCTGGCATCGAGCTGGCCAAGGGCCTCTTCGCCGCCGTCTTCCTCGGCCTGGTCCTGCAGCAGCTCTTCGAACTTCAGGCGCTTGATCACCATCTTGTCGTCCAGCACGAACGACAGCTTGTCCTGCCAGGCCAGCGACAGCTGCGTCACCACCTTGCCGGTACCCAGGTGCAGCTGGATCTCGTCGCTGGTCAGGTCCTGGCGCTTGCAGCGTACGATGCCGCCGTCTTCGTGGGTGTCGCGCAGCTCGCACTCGTCCAGCACATAGAAGTCGGGCGCAGCCTTCTGCGACTTGACCCAGTCGGTCAGGGTCGCGCTTGGGGCGATCTTCACGGTCACCGGGCGCACCGGCAACGAGCCCATCACTTCACGCAGGGTCGACAGCAGGTCCTCGGCACGCTTGGCGCTGGCCGAGTTGACCAGGATCAGGCCCTGCTTGGGCGCGATGGCGGCGAAGATCATCGAACGACGGATGAAGGCGCGGGGCAGGAAGGCCTGGATGATCTCGTCCTTGATCTGGTCGCGCTCCTTCTTGTAGACCTTGCGCATCTGCTCGGCTTCGATCTCGTCGATCTTCTCCTTGACCGCATCACGCACCACGCTGCCGGGCAGGATGCGTTCTTCCTTGCGTGCCGCGATCAGCATGAAGTCGCCACTGACATGCACCAGGGGCGCATCTTCGCCCTTGCCGAAGGGCGCGACGAAACCGTAGGTGGTCAACTCCTGGCTGGCACAGGGGCGCGCCGGCTTGCTGGCCAGTGCGGTTTCCAACGCCTCGGCGTCGAACTGGATGTCCTGGGTAAGGCGGTAGGGCAGCAGGTTTTTGAACCACATGGGGTGCATCTCTCCTCGGTACATAAGGAGGGCATTATTCTCCGAGCGGCGTGTTCAGGCCAAGCCCGCTAAGTCATTGGAAGGCCTGAAAAATAATTTTAAAAAAGTGCTTGCCAGAGTGTGAGGTGCTCCGTAGAATGCGCGCCACACCGAGACGAAGGGTGATTAGCTCAGCCGGGAGAGCATCTGCCTTACAAGCAGAGGGTCGGCGGTTCGATCCCGTCATCACCCACCACTTCTCAGTGTATCGCGCAGCGGTAGTTCAGTCGGTTAGAATACCGGCCTGTCACGCCGGGGGTCGCGGGTTCGAGTCCCGTCCGCTGCGCCATATATTAGCTTCAGGGCCCACTGAACTCCCTGAAGCCACAAACGAAGCGACCTTAGGGTCGCTTTTTTTGTGCCTGGCGTTTGGCCGCGCCTGCCACGCATCCCCATCCAACAACGAAAAAGGCGCCGCTGAGGGCGCCTTTTCCAGACAGCCTCGCGCCGTCTTACCAGTTGTAGGTCACGTCTGCACTCAGGGTGCGGCCTTCGCCGTAATAGCAGTCCAGCCCGCCATTGCAGGCCGCCACGTACTTCTCGTCCGTGAGGTTCTGCAGGTTGGCCTTGAGCTTCACGCCCTTGACGTGCAGCGGCGATTTTTCCAGGTCATAGGACACCATGGCGTCATACACGGTGTAGGACGGAATCTGGAAAGAGTCGCCCACGTAGTCCGAACCGTAGCTGCTGCGCACATAGCGCGCGCCCAGGCCCACACCGAACCCGGCCAGTACTGTGGAAACGTCGAAGTCGTAGTTGACCCACGCCGAAGCGGTCAGCGGTGGCTGCATGGCCAGGGTACGGCCTTCGCGGCCGTCGTTGATGCTGCGCCACTTGATCTGGTTGCGTGATACCGCAGCCAGCACGCTCAGGTTGTCGGTGACATTGACCTTGCCTTCCAGCTCGACACCACGCGAACGCACCGAGCCGCTCTGCACGCTCAGGCTCGGGTCGTCGCGGTCGTTGGTCAGCATGTTGTCCTGGTCGATCTGGTAGGCGGACAGCTGGATGAAACCGTCGATCGACCTGGGCTCGTACTTGATGCCCACTTCATACTGCTTGCCGTTGGTGGGGTCGAAACCCGAACCGTTGGCGTCGACACCGGACAGCGGCAAAAACGACTCGGCGTAACTCACGTAGGGCGTCACACCGTTGTCGAACGAGTAGCCCAGCCCCGCACGCGCGGTGAACTTTTCATCCTTCTGGTTGGTGTGGCCGCCGTTGAGCGGCGTCTTGTTGTCGGTTTCGGCAAAGTCATAGCGGCCGCCCACGGTCAGGAACCATTTGTTCCACAGCAGTTGATCCTGGGCATACAGGCCGGTCTGGGTAATGGTGTTGTCCCAGCGGTAAGGCTGGGTGAAAGTGAACTTGCTGCCGTAGACCGGCTTGTACAGGTCGATGCCCGGGCCGCGACGGTCGTATCGGCCGAGGAACTCGGAGTTGAAGTGGTAATAGTCCACCCCCAGCAGCAGGGTGTGGTCCAGCTCGCCGGTCTTGAACTTGGCCTGGGCGGTGCTATCGATGCCGTAGACCCGGTTGTGCTGCGCCCAGTCCACCCCGAAGCGGTCTGCCTGGTAGCTGAAGTCGTTGGCGCCGGTGACCGGGTTGGGGCCGAATGAATAGCCGTGCAGTGGCGCGACGTAGCGGTCGTCGAGGTCGGCGTAGCGTGCGTTCTGCTTGAGGGTCCACGTGTCGTTGAGCTCGTGGGCGATCTCGTAGCCGACCACGAACTGCTCGCGGTCATATTTGTTCAGGCCCGGCTCGCCGATGAACAGGCTGCGGCTGATGCGCCCGTTGGCGGTGCTGTACACCGTGCCCTTGGCCGGCAGGCCCTGGGCTTCCGGGGTGTCGCGGTCTTTCTGGTACTGGCCGAACACCGTGACGGTGGTGCGCTCGTTGGCCAGCCAGGTCAGGCTGGGCGCCAGCAGCATGCGGTTCTGGTCGGCATAGTCGATCTGCGAGTTGCTGTCGTTGACCACGCCGGTCAGGCGATAGAGGAACTGACCCTGATCGTCGATCGGGCCACCGAGGTCGAAGGCCCCGTACTTGCGGTCGTAGCTGCCGCCACCGATGACCACTTCATGCAGCGGCGTGGCGGTGGGGCGCTTGCTCACCATGTTGACGATGCCGCCCGGCTGGTTCTGGCCATACAGCACCGACGCCGGGCCCTTGAGCACTTCGATGCGCTCCAGGGTGTAGGGGTCGATCTGCAGCGAGCCACCCGTGCTGCCGCCGCTGTAGGGCAGGTGCAGGCCGTCCAGGTACAGCGGGGTGGGGGAGAAGCCGCGGGAGGTGGGTTCATCGAACACCTTCACCCGGTCGGCGAAGCCGCCACCGGTCATGCCGGCGGTGTAGCGCAGGGCCTCGGTGACCGACTGGGCGCCGCGCATCTTCACTTCGTCCTGGGTGATGACGTTGATCGTCTGCGGGATCTCGCTCAGGGCCGTGTCGGTCTTGGAGCCGGTGGCGCTGCGCTTGGCCACGATCCCGTCGACCGGGCCGTAGGCCGATTCGGTTGCGCGGCTGTCGATGTTGGTGGCGCCCAGCACCACGGATGCATCGGCGGCAGGCAGTTTTTCCAGCACCAGGGTCTGACCGTCCAGCAACTGCCAGGTATGGCCGCTGCCCTGCAGCAACCGGTCCAGGGCCTGGGCCAGGGTAAAGGCACCCTGCAGGGCCGGGCCGGACCGGCCAGCCAGGTCGCTGGAGTTGAACACCAGACGTACGTTGGCCTGGTCGGCCAGTTGAGTGAGCATCCGGTCCAGCGCCTGGGGCGCCAGGTTCAGGGTCAGGCGCGTAGTGGTTTCGGCTGCGTGGGCCAGCGGCAGGGTCAGCGGCACCCCGCCACCCAGGGTCAGAGCGATGGCCAGCGTCAGGGTACGGCCACTGAACGGAAAAGCGTTGGAAAGCGCCTGCATTGAAATCGTCCGTCATCAAATGTTGGTAAGAAGCGATATTTATGAGAAGTATTCGCGTTCAAACCAACGACGATTCATTGCCGTCAACCTTGCCAACAAAATCCGAATTTATTTTTCTTCGACGCTCTCGCGGTTCATCACCAGGGTCAGCCACGGCAGTTGCACGACCCGCAGCGGTTGGGTGCGCGCCAGGGTACTGAACATCTGGGCACCGTCGTCCAGGTTGAACACCCCGCTCACCGCCGTGCTCGGCAATTGCCCCGTCACCACCAGTGCGCCGGGTACATAGCGCCCGATTTCGCTGACCACCTCGTCGAGTGGGCGTCGATTGAAGATCAGCTTGCCGCGCTGCCATGCCGAATCACTGGTCAGGTCCAGCGGGCGCGTGGAGGACGGTGGCAGGCCCTGGGCATAGTCCAGTTGCTGGGCCGGTTCCAGGCGCGCGCTCTGGCCACCGGACGTTACCTGCACCACGCCCTCGCTGACGCCGACCCGCACCTGCTGTTCGAGCAGGTTCACGTCGAACCGGGTGCCCAGTGCCTGGGCCGTGCCTGCGGCGGCATGCACCACGAATGGACGCGCCGGGTTCTTGCTGACCTGGAAAAGCGCCTCGCCCTTGATCAGGTCGATATCGCGACGCGTGGACGAATAGCGCACCGACAGTGCGCTGGCGCTGTTGAGCCAGACCTCGCTGCCGTCCTCCAGCACCAGGTGCCTGCGTTCGCCGACGGCGGTCGACTGGTCGGCCATGTACACCTTCATTGGCTGCCCCAACTGGGTCACGGCCAGCACCGCCAGCCCGGCGGCCAGCGCAGCCCATCGCAAGGGTTTTGCACGGCGTTGGGGCGCTGGCGGCACGAAGGATTGCGCGGTGGCCGTCTGCGCTACCCCGTGCCACATCTGCTCGGCCAGCCGCGCCGCTGCTTCGTGCGCCGGGCTGCGCTGGCGCCACTGGCGAAACGCGGCATGATCCGACTCGCTGGCATTCCCCGACATCAGCATCACCCACTGCTCGATGGCCTGATCCTCCAGCTCGACAGGGGATGGTTGGGAAGGGTTGGGTCTAGTCATGATGAGGGGCTGCTGAAACCTTCAGAGGGGGCGTACCGGGCATTCTAAATAGATTCCGACTGACGTAGCCAATCGCGGCAGTGCCGCATGGCTTGCACAATGTACTTGCCCACCGTGCTTTCGGACACGTCCAGGCGCACGGCTATCTGTGCATGGGTCAAGCCTTCGAGGCGATTGAGCAGCAGTGCCAGGCGCGCCTTGCTGGGCAACTGGGCCAGGCTGCGGTCCAGTTGTTCGATCGCTTCGGCAGCCAGGAACTGCTTCTCGGGGGAGGCGAGGGGGTCGCAGACGTCCAGGTTGTCACTGACGTCGTCATGCAGCGCCGAGCGTCGCTGTTCCTGGCGCAGGCGGTCGATGGCAAGGTTGCTGGCAACGCGAAAGACAAAGGCACGCGGTTCGAGAATCTGCGCCGTATCGGACAGGCTGGCCAGTCGCAGGTAGGTGTCCTGGGCCACGTCCGCGGCCTTTTCCACATTGCCCATGCGCCGTGCAAGAAACGCCAGAAGGTCGGCGTAATGCTCCTGGAAGGCGCTGACCAGCGGGTTGACGGCGGAGGTTGGGGTGGACATCCATTGTGCTCGTGCGACGTAATGCGCAAGCTTATCTCAAATGAGAATGACTATCATAGATATGTTTTTTTACAGGTCAGGCCTTTTTCGCCGTGTGTGCATTCGTTGTTTGTCGAGGTGGGGGGTTCAGTTAAAGTAGGGCGCCTTTCAGCAGGCCGGGCGAGCTCCGGCCGCTGGCCGATGACGACCACTGCCAGAGACCTCATATGCAGGATGCAACCCCCGCCGCCGCGCCCTTGCTGGGCATTGACCTGGGCACCACCAACAGCCTGATCGCCGTATGGCAGCAAGGCCGTGCCCAACTGATCCCGAATGCCCTTGGCGAGGTGCTTACCCCCTCGGTGGTCAGTATCGATGACGACGGCAGCATCCTGGTGGGGCGCGCCGCCCGTTCGCGATTGACCACCCACCCCGATCACAGCGTCGCGGCATTCAAGCGTTTCATGGGCAGCGAAAAGCGCCTGGAGCTGGGCGGGCAGGCATTCAGCCCCGAAGAGCTCTCGGCCCTGGTGCTGGGCTCGCTGAAGCACGACGCCGAGGCCTTTCTGGGCTGCGCGGTGCACGAGGCGGTGATTTCGGTGCCGGCCTATTTCAGCGATGAACAGCGCAAGCGCACCGTGTTCGCCGCCGAGCTGGCGGGCCTCAAGGTGCAGCGCCTGATCAACGAACCGACCGCCGCCGCCATGGCCTACGGCCTGCACGAGCAGAAATTCGAGCGCACCCTGATCTTCGACCTGGGGGGCGGTACCTTCGACGTCACTGTGCTCGAATACGCCCTGCCGCTGATCGAGGTGCATGCTTCCACCGGCGACAACTTTCTTGGCGGCGAAGACTTCACCGAAGCGCTGCTGCAGGCCTGCCTGAAGGACTGGGGCATGACCCTGTCCAGCGTCGAACCGCAGGCGCTGGCGAGCCTGTACGACAGCATCGAACTGCTCAAGTGCAAGCTGGGCGAAGGCCCGCAGACGGTCTACTGGAAGGGGGCCGGCGAGCCCCGCGAGTGGACCCTGGACGAGCTGGGCGCGCAGACGATCTGGGAGCCGCTGCTGGGCCGGGTGCGCGCGCCCATCGAGCAGGCCCTGCGCGACGCGCGGCTGAGCCCGCGCGACCTCGACAGCCTGGTGCTGGTGGGCGGTGCCACGCGCATGCCGGTGGTGCAGCAGATGGTGGCCAAGCTGTTCGGCCGCCTGCCGTACCGCCACCTCGACCCCGACACCATCGTCGCCCTGGGCGCTGCCAGCCAGGCGGCCTGCAAGGCCCGCGACTCGGCCATCGAAGAGCTGATCCTGACCGACGTATGCCCCTACACCCTGGGCATCGAGACCACCCGCGGCGCCAACATCAGCGGGGTATTCTCGCCGATCATCGAGCGCAACACGGTGATACCGACCTCGCGGGTGCAGCGCTTCTACACCTCCCACGAACAGCAGAAGACCATCAACGTCGAGGTCTACCAGGGTGAGCGGCCGTGGGTGCGTGACAACATCTTCATCGACAGCTTCGTCGTCGAGCTGACCCCGATGGACAAGATCCAGTCACTGGACATCCGCTTCAGTTACGACATCAACGGCCTGCTCGAAGTCGACGTGACCCTGGTGGACACCGGCAAGCGCCACAGCCACAGCATCGACCGCAGCCCCACCGGGCTGGATGAAGAGGCGCGCCAGAACAGCCATCAGCGCCTGGCCGGGCTGAAGATCCACCCGCGCGATGCATTGCCCAACCGAACCCTGACGGCGCGCCTGGAGCGCGCCTGGATGCAGTGCCTGGGCGATGAGCGCGAGCAGATCGGCACCTGGCTGAGCGACTTCAGCCAGGTGCTGGCCACCCAGCAGTCCAGCCTGATCGCCAGCCAGCGCCAGCAGTTGAACGAGGCGCTGGACGCACTCAACCTCTAGCCGATCAGGCGCCGCAGCACAGCCTGCAGCCCGCCGCTGAGAGCGTCGGGGTCATGATGCTCCGGCGACACGCCCCAGCGGTTGGGCAGCACGTCGCCGGGCATCACCACCAGCACCAGCGGCAGGAACGGCAGCGCTACCGACAGTGCAGCCAGCAGCACCATCACCACGATCCCATGGCCAATGTCGTGCAGCCGGCGCAGGCAGGTGCCGAACAGCAGGGCCAGGCCCAGGCCGATCTTGACCATGGCCTCGGGCGCATCGCTGGAGGTGATGGCAAGCACCAGGGTGACGAAGAACCACAACATCAGCTGGCCGACGAATGCGCCACGGCCCAGGCGCGTGTTCCAGCGCCAGAAGGCCCAGGGCGATACTGGCTGAAGATCGGCCTGGGCCAGCAGCAGGCGCTCGCACCAGGACAACACCGCGGTCAGCGCAAAGCGCAGGCCGATACCGGTGCTGGGGTCATCCTTGGCCTTTTGCAGCTGCTTGAGCACCTTGAGGCGCGGTACGCCGACACGGCCGTAGCGGATCAGGCCCTTGAGCGTATCCATGACCTGGTAGAACACCGCGCTGTCCATGCCGTAGGCATCGAGCTTCTCGCGCGGCGGCCGGCTCGGCTCGCCCTTGATCAGGCCGCTGCGAAAGGCTTCGAACCACGGCTCTTCACTGGAGATGTCGGCCATGGTGCGCAGCAGCACGCGGTGCTGTTCGGCATCCAGTGCCGGGTCGTGGTAGAGCACCGCCCAGAACAGCATCATGCCCAGCAGGTCGTCGGCGAAGGCCTCTTCGTCCTTCTGGTAGCTGGCCAGCAACGCCAGCGTGCTGGGCAGGCGCGCACTGCTCAGGGCCTGGTCCGGCGCGGGCAGGCTGTCGGCAATGGCTTTTTGCAGCGGGTCGCGGCTGTCCAGCCAGCCCAGCAGCCCATCGAGGTTGCCTTGTTCCTGCAGCAGGTTCAGCAGCAGGGTATGGACCTTTGCCAACGGATGGCCGGGTGGGCACTGCAGGGTGTCGAGCATGCTCGGCGTCACCAGCGCCAGCCAGCGTTGTGGCGCCTGGGCCAGGGCCAGCATGAACAGTGCCTGGCGGTGCCAGTGCCACAACTCGGCGCCGGCCGGTGCGGGAGGCAGCACCACGCCTGCGGCGCCCAGCTCGCATTGCATCTCCAGGCCGAACGGTACCGGCATCATGGCGCGCGGGCTGAAGGTCTCGTGCAGGCGGGCCAGGGTGCGCCCGTCGTAGGCGCGCAGGCGGCGCAGCCAGTCGCGGCACAGGGTGGTGGCGCCGTCCTTGAGCACGTCGGGCAGTTGTGGGTGCGGCGAGTTGCTGTTCAGGAACGCCTGGATCGCCAGGGGGATCGGCGCCTGTTGCAGCCAGGCCAGTTGCTGTTGGGCCTGGTAGCGCAAGCCGTCGAGGATCAGTTCATCGATCAGGTGGCTGCTTTTCGGTTCGTCGAGCACCTGTTGCAACAGCGCGGCGTCACCGCAGTGCAGGGCCCAGGCGTGACGGTACAGACGCTGCAGGGCCGGGTCCGGGTGTTCGTCGATCAGGCTGGCGAGCAGTTCCAGCTCACGCTCATCGGTGGCCCGCCAGTCGACGAACTGCCCCGCGATGCCGTCCAGTTCCAGGCGCGCGGCCTGGAACCAGCGCGTCAGGGTTTCCGGGCGCTGCGCCGGGCTGCCCAGGGTCTGTTCGTCTTCGCTCAGGTCGTCGGGCCAGGTGCGCACCGGCGCCAGGCGGTCGAAGGCCTGGATCATCAGCGGCAGGCGTTGCGGCTGGTGCGCGGTGCACAGGTCCAGCAGCTCGCGGGCGGCCACCGGGTGGCGGAATTCCAGCCACAGGCGGCTCCAGCACGACAGCGCTTCTTCTTCCTTGCCCAGCAGGCTGGCCTGGCAGGCCAGCTGGTACAGCGCGTCGACATCGTCGGGTTGTAGCGCCTGGCGTTCGACGCACAGCGCGTACAGGCTCGGGCTGGCCACCCCGGCCTGGCCGATCTGCAGCAGCAGGCGTTCGACCAGTGCGGCGTCCGGGGGCAGGGCGACCACGGTGTGTTCCCGGGCGAAGGCGGCCAGTTCGAACAGCGGGCGGTTGTTGTAGAGGTGGTCCAGGCTGCGCAGGTACCACAGGGTTTCCAACTGCGCGGCCGTAGACCAGTCGTTCATCAGGCGCATGTCGAACGGGTCGGGGGCGGCGAAGCGAGCCAGCAGCGTCTCGACTTCCTGCGCCTCTTCGAAGCCCAGGCGCAGCAACTGCTTGTCCCAGGCCAGGCGCTTGGCCAGCACCTGCACGCAGGCATTGGACAGCTGGCCGGCTTCTTCCAGGCGCCACAGCAGCTCCCAGCTGACGTCCTCGAGTTCTTCGAGGGGCAACTGGTCGAGCTCACGCAAGTAGTCCTGCCAGGCATCGACGTTGTAGCGCCGGGCCGGGTCGGCGAGCATGCGGGCGAAGGTGGCGATGACCGGGTGCACGCGAGGCGGGCGCGGCGGGCGTTCTGCGTAGGCCTGTTCTTCGCCGACGTCCTCGTCCTCTTCGTCGTCTTCGTCATCCGTGCGGGTGGCGAGCTTGAGCGCGTGCTCGTAGGCCTGGCGCAGCAGTTGGAAGCCCTGCGGGTCGGTTTCGGGGTGAAACTCCGGCAGGCGGGCGCGGTAGGCGCCGCGGATGACGTCCTGGTCCTTGGTGGGCTCGATGCCCAGCTTTATCCAGCAACTCATGACCAGGTGCCCTCCTCGAGCGAATCGGGCCGGGGCGGGTAGTCCAGTGGTAGGTCCCAGGGCAGGCTGGCGAACAGTGCCTTGCCGCGCTTGAGCATGTTCATGATGATGCAGCGGTTCCAGTGCTCGGCGCCCTGGCGGTCGATCCGGTAGGGGTAGACGTCGTCGTCATGGCTGGAGCAGTTCCATAGCGATTTGCCGAACATGTAGCCGGCGATGTAGGTGTCCCAGCTGTTGTAGAAGTGGCGTGCGCGCAGGGCCAGGCGGCTGTGCAGCCAGAGGCTTTCGGGCTCGGTGATCAGGTTCTCGAACACCCCGGCGCGCAGCAGGTAGCCCATGCGGCCCAGGTCCCAGGCGCGGGTGCCGCCGAAGCCGCAATCGGCATAGGTGCGTGCGGCAAATTCATAGTTGGCGCGCTCGCGCGGGCCCAGCTCGTCAAGCAGTGCCTGCCATTGGCTGGGTTGGCGGCGAGGGTATTGCCAGTAGGCATCGTTGAGTTTTTCGGCGTGGCCGGTGTCGGCCATGCGCAGCATGTCGAGCAGCTCGCGGCGGTTGTTGATGCCCCACCATTTTTTCAGGTCCAGGTCCCCTTCGGCTTCGAAATAGCGGGGGGAGGTGAGGCTGGCGCCGTTGAGGGCGGCCATGGGTGCAGAAAGGGCGTACAGCCAGTGCTGTTCAATCTCTTCCATGAATAGAAGGCTCCGGGGTCGACGGGGAATGGGCGGGGTCGACCGTAATGGCGCGGATTGTAGAGAGGCGGGGCGGGTGGGGCAATTGGATCCAGATTTTTTCGGCAGTGGTGTCTACCGGTGCTGGTTTTCTTGCTCTTGCTCTTGCTGTTGCTTTGCTTTTGATCTTTCCGTCCTTCAGGAGGCCGGATGCTGGACGGAGCGGTTTTGCTTACTTTTTCCAAGAAAAAAGTAAGCCGCTGTAAGAGCGGAAGGGGCCTTCGGCGTGTCTGTCCATGCTGGATAAGCTCGCTAACCTTACAACCGTCGCTCCCCGGGAAGGGGGCCGAGAGATTATCCGGCACGGGCGGTGATCCAAGCGCCCCACAAGCCCCCCTGAAGAACCGGAACATCAAAAGCACGATCAGCAGTGCGATGGTGAGCCAGTCACCCGACCATGCCCCGCTCTTCCTCACGCAAGGTCAACACCTCGACCCCCTGCGCCGTCACTGCCACCGTATGCTCCCACTGTGCCGACAGGCTGCGGTCCCGGGTGATCACCGTCCACCCGTCCTTGAGCGTACGCACCCCACGCCCACCCTGGTTGATCATCGGCTCGATGGTGAACACCATGCCCGGCTTGAGCACCAGCCCGCTGTTGCGGTGTCCGTAGTGCAGCACCTGCGGCGCCTCGTGCATCTGCCTGCCGATGCCGTGCCCGCAGTACTCACGCACCACGTTGTAACCCGCGCCCTCGGCAAGCCGCTGTATCGCATGCCCCACATCACCCAGCGTGGCCCCGGGCCGCACCTGGCGAATGCCCGCCCACAACGCGGCATAGGTGGTATCGACCAATTGCCGCGCCTCGTCGGCAATGGCGCCCACCGCATACATCTTCGACGAGTCGGCAATGTAACCACCCTGTTCCAGGGTGATGTCCACATTGATGATCGACCCCGCCTTCAGCACCTCGTCGGCACTTGGCACGCCGTGGCACACCACATGGTCGACCGAGGTGTTGAGCGAATACTTGAACCCGTACTGCCCCTTGCTGGCCGGACGCGCCTTGAGCACATCGACGATGTACGCCTCGGCACGGTCGTTGATCTGCAAGGTGCTGACCCCTGGCGCGACAAAGCCGTCCAGGTGCTCGAACACCCGCGTCAGCAATTGCCCGGCGGTACGCATCAAGGCCAGTTGCTGCGGGTTCTTCAGGATCACCTCGCTCATGCGATCAGCTCCCTGAGGCTGGCCTGCTCCTGGCGCAGCAACTGGCGCAACAGTTCCTGGTAGGTCATGTGCGGGTTGAGCTCGGCCAGCATGCCGATGCGAATCCAGTACTCGGCCTGCGCGTTGATCGAGCGCGACACCGCGCCGCTGGCAATGCGCAGGTCTTCATGCAGCGCGTCATCGATCTTGACGATACCCATTTTAATACTCACTCTGTATACGAAACGTATATATAGCATATAGCTGGTGTGTTGTTCGAGGCCGGCGCCGCAAAGGGGCTGCGGTTGCGATAAACTCCGGCCATGAACCTCGATACCCGCATCAAGTTCCGCCACCTGCTGTGCTTTCTCGAAATCGCCCGTCAAGGCAGTTTCGCCAAGGCCGCCGACGCCGTGGCCATCAGCCAGCCGGCGATTTCCAAGACCCTCAAGGAGCTCGAAGAACTGCTGCAGACGCGATTGTTCGAGCGCGGCAAGCAGGGTGTCGAGCTGACTGCGGCCGGGGTGCGCTTCATGCGCTACGCCGGCCCGTGCGTACAGGCCCTGCGCGAAGGGGTGAGTACCCTGCGCGGCGAGGAACACGCGCCGCCGCAGGTGAAGATCGGTGTGCTCTCGACCGTCGAAAGCCTGCTCATTCCCGAAGTGATCTGCCGCCTGCACCAGCGCCACCCGGCCCTGGTGGTCAGCGTTGCCACCGGCCCCAGTGCGCACCTGCTGGCGCAGCTGCATGTGGGGGAGCTGGACCTGGTGATCGGGCGCATGACCGACAGCCCGCAGATCCAGGGCCTGCTGTTCGAGCACCTGTACAGCGAGTCGATGTCGCTGGTGGTGCGCCCCGGCCACCCGTTGCTGGCACGCAGCCCGATCGAGCGCAACCAGGTGGGCCAGTACCCGCTGGTACTGCCCCTGGCCGGCACCACCATTCGCAAGCATGCCGACAGCCTGTTCGTGCAATGCGCCATCGAACAACCGCAGCAACGTCTGGAAACGCTTTCCCCGGCACTGAGCCGGCGCTATGTGCTGGGCAGCGATGCGGTGTGGGTGGCCCCGCGTGATGCGGTGCGGGTCGACCTGCAGCGGGGCGAGCTGTGCGAGCTCGACCTGGGCGTGCGCGAACCCGGTGGCTCGGTGGGTATCTGCAGCAATGCCGCGCTGCCACAGGCCCTGCCGGCCCAGTGGTTGTGCCAGGTGCTGCGCGAAGTGGCGGGGCAGTACCGCGAAGGACACTACCCGTAGATTTCATCCAGATCCGGGGCGTTGGCTGCAATACTGGCCACTGGCTTATCGGCTGCATGAAGAAGCCTTCACCTGGCTGAACTTCTCGACCTTTTGTCGCTCTCATGCCGGTAGCCATTGGTCGTGGCCGCCTGATAAGCTCGCGGCTTTACTCGATTGCCCTTTTGGCGCATGAACAAGGAAATAGCATGAAACAGCATCGGTTGGCGGCTGCGGTTGCCCTGGTTAGCCTGGTACTGGCGGGTTGCGATTCGCAGACCAGCGTCGAGCTGAAGACCCCGGCACAGAAAGCTTCCTACGGTATCGGCCTGAACATGGGCAAGAGCCTGGCACAGGAAGGCATGGACGATCTCGACTCCAAGGCCGTGGCCCAGGGCATCGAGGACGCTGTCGGCAAGAAGGAACAGAAGATCAAGGACGAAGACCTGGTCGAAGCCTTCGCCGCGCTGCAGAAGCGTGCTGAAGAACGCCTGGTCAAGATGAGCGAAGAGTCGGCCGCCGCCGGCAAGAAGTTCCTTGAAGAAAACGGCAAGAAGGACGGCGTGGTCACCACCGCGTCGGGCCTGCAGTACCAGATCGTGAAGAAGGCCGAAGGCGCCCAGCCCAAGCCTACCGACGTGGTCACTGTTCACTACGAAGGCAAGCTGATCGACGGCAAGGTGTTCGACAGCTCCGTCGAGCGCGGCAGCCCGATCGACCTGCCGGTCAGCGGCGTGATTCCGGGTTGGGTCGAAGGCCTGCAACTGATGCACGTGGGCGAGAAGGTCAAGCTGTTCATCCCGGCTGACCTGGCCTATGGCGCACAGAGCCCTAGCCCGATGATCCCGGCCAACTCGGTACTGGTGTTCGATCTGGAACTGATCGCCATCAAGGACCCGGCCAAGGCAGCAGAAGACGCTGCTGAGAAGTAAGCGTCCCGCTGTGTGCACAACGCCCCGTCTCGACGGGGCGTTGTCGTTTATGGATCGGGCTGAACCGTGGGAGCGATCTGACGTCACACCTTGGTGGCGTGCGCAACTGTGACGGCTTTCGCAAAGTGACCGCGTAATGAAACAGGTGTGTAAAAAACGCCCGATTTGACCCAGGCCCTTGAATGGCGGGCACGCCGAGCCTGAAAATGGCCTCTGTTCACAAGGTTATCCACAAATACTGTGGATAACCTTCCCGGCCCTGCCGTTGGAGGTGGTATGAAAGCACCCTGGAATTTTGCCCGTTTCCTGCCGCTGGCCGAGCGCCTGTTGAGCCGGGGGCGCCTGCCAGCGCTGATCTTCGCCGTGGCGCGCAAGGGCCCGAGCCTGGGCAAGCTCAAGGATGACGTACGCCTGCTGCAGGCGCTGTGCGTGGCGTGGTGGCGTGGCGAGTACCGTGCCATCAGCTCAAGGGCACTACTGACCATCGTCGCCGGCCTGCTGTACTTTGTCAGCCCGCTGGACGCGATCCCGGACTGGCTGCCCGGCATCGGCCTGCTCGACGATCTCGCCGTACTGGCCTGGGTGCTGAAGACGTTCGACAGCGAGCTGGCGGCTTTTCGCGCCTGGCGCAACCGTCAGTCTCCCGAGAAACTGCGCGTGGTCGAGCGCCTGCCCGACACCCCCGAAGCGTTGCGCCTGGAGCAGGGAAAGCGCTAAATCCGGTTACACCCTGCAATACTGCGCCGGCTGGTACTATATTTGGCATAAGCGCTATACCGAGCGATTACATGCGCAGGTTCTTACAAGGGGGTTGTAATGGGTATTCAGGTTATCAGCCGAGACGGTCAACCCGAGTACGCGGTCGTGCCCTGGGAGCACTATCAAGCGTTGTTGAAGGCGGCAGGTCAACCGGCCGCCACGGCGCAGCCGGCAGGCGTCAACGCCAGCGCCGCTGCACCCACGCCGGCCAGCCTGCCCGCGTTGGGCGAGCTGGCCGCCTTGCGTGAGGCCAAGGGCCTGGCTGCCGAGCAGCTGGCGCGCAAGGTGGGCATCAGTCCGGTGTACCTGGCGCTGATTGAAAGCGGTGAGCGCGAGCCGGATGCCGCGATCCGCCGCAGCCTGGCCTGGGAGCTGGGCGTGGCAGGCTGGAGCGAGCCGTCGTGAGCGGCGTGCGGATCAGCCGTCAGCAATGGGAGGGGCTGCTGGGCGAGCTGGACGTGGCACGCCGGCAACGCCACCTGCTGACCTACCGCGCCTTGCTCGAACGCCTGGAGCTGCCAAGCCCGGCGATGCAGACCCTGACCGCCGCGCTTGAGTACCTGGCGGTGATCGATGCACGCGCCGAGCAGCCACTGCGCAGCTCGCTGGTGATCAGCCAGGGGGCCAGCCGTTTGCCACGTACCGGCTTTTTCGAATGCGTCGAGCGCCTGGGGCGGTTTTCCGGGCCATCGGACGGCATGGCCGCAGCATCCTGGCATGCCTCGGAAGTGGTACGGGTATTCGAGTACAGCTATCCCGAACAGGCCTGAGGCGCCAGCGCCGTATCGATCAGGTACAGGCTGTGCCCGGGCACATCCTTGGCATGGTGCTTGGCCTGGGAGGCGAGGTCGGCCAGTTGGCCGGCATCCAGTTGCGCGCAGGTATGCGCATGCAGTTGCACCACACCGATCGAGAGTGACAGCAACGGGAATTCCTGGCGCTGGCCCAGGCGGTTGTGCGCGATGAAGCACCCGGCCTCCAGGTGCTCGGTGCGGTAGAAGCGCCGACAGGCATTCTGAAAGTCGTCCAGCAGCACGTTCAGGCGCTGCTCCCAATCCTTCGAACCCAGTACCAGCATGAAGTCGTCGCCACCGATATGGCCGACGAAGTCCCGGCTGGGGTCGACCCGTTCGCTCAGGCATTGGGCCAGGCTCAACAGCACTTCGTCGCCCTTGGCATAGCCATAGATGTCGTTGAAGGGCTTGAAACTGTCGATGTCCACATAGCAGATCGCTGCCTCGCGCTGTTGCTGCAGCAAGCGGGTCAGGCATTGCTGGATCGGCACGTTGCCCGGCAACAGGGTCAGCGGGTTGGCATAGCGGGCCTGCTGCAGCTTCTGTTCGGTGATCAGCTTGAGCACGTCGATCACCCGCCCCAGGCCCAAGTAGCGACCGCTCTGGGTAATGATGAAGTCTTCCTCGATGCGCTGGCGCGCGCGGCTGGTCAGCAGGCGGCTGACCTTCTGCAGCGACTGGTTGAGCTCCACCGCCAGAAAATCCTCGTTCATCAGCCGGCTGATCGGCTTGCGCGCATACAGGTCGGTGGCGAACGGCTTGAGCAGCGCGTCGGACAGCGAATGGCGGTGCACGATGCCGCAGGGGCGCTGTGCATGGTCGAGCACAGCCAGCGAGTTAAGGTTGGCCTGGCGGCGAAACAGCGCCAGTACCTCCAGGGTCGCCGTATCGCCGCTCACGGCCGGTTGCTCGTTGAGCAGCGCACTCAGATCGCGGCCGTCCTCACCCAGCACCACCGCGCCACTGTGCGTCGCTGACGGCAGCATGGCGGTAGCGTCGCGGGGCGGTTGCTCCTGCGGCCGGCACAGCAGGTAGCCCTGTACCAGGTCGACCCCCATCTCGGTGAGCACCGCCAGCTCCTCGGCCAGCTCGATGCCCTCGGCAATCACCTTGGCCCGCGACGCCTTGGCGATCTGCAGGATCGAGCCGACGAACTCGCGCTTGACCGCATCCTGGTGAATGCCGTCGATGAAATGCCGGTCGATCTTGACGTAGTCCGGGCGCAGTTCCGACCACAGGCGCAGGCTGGAATAGCCGGCGCCCAGGTCGTCCAGGGCAATCGAAAAGCCCATGTCGCGGTAGTGGTGCAGGGCGTTGAACAGCAGCTGGAAGTCGTCGGTGGGGGTTTGTTCGGTCAACTCGATGACCACCCGGCTGGGTGGGATGCCCAGGCTCTGCAGCAGCTTGAGCGTGCGCCCGGACTGGTATTGCGGCTCGAGCAACGACTCGGGCGACACGTTGAGGAACAGCTTGCCTTCCAGTTGCTGCTGGCTGAAACGTCGGCACGCGCTTTCGCGGCAGGCCACCTCCAGTTCGGTCAGGCGGCCGGCATGGCGGGCCACGGCGAACAGGTTGATGGGGGAGTGCAGCGGGCTGTTGGACGGGCCGCGGCTGAGGGCTTCATAACCGAGGATGCGTCGCTCGGACAGGCAGACGATGGGTTGGAACAGGCTGTGCAAGCCGCTTTGAGCCAGGATGGAGCTCAACGCGCTGAGCTGTTCGGTCACGGTCATGGCAGGGCTACCTTGAAAAAAAGGGAGTGGGGCCGTCGGCGCCCAGTCCCTTATTTCACGACAGAATGATGACTGTTTGATGACCCGAAAAGGGCACCGTCACATTATTTTGCCATTATCGTTTCAGTGCTTGGCCACCGAGGAATTCAGCCCCAGGTAGTCCAGCAGGATGCGCCCGGTTTCGGCGAGGTACGCGTCATCTTCCGGCTTGGTGTCATCCGGCTCGACCGGCAGGGCGTCTTCGTCTTCCTTCTTCAGTTCCTTGAGCGGCTCTTCGCCCTTGGCCTTGCGCCGGATGTTTTCCAGCGCCAGCTGCTTGCCTTCGATGTCGGCATGGCGAGCGCGGCGTTCCACCTCGTTGAGGCTGACGGTCTTCTCGTTCATCAACTGCTGGGTCAGGGCCAGGCGATCGCGAATGTAGACGAACTCCGGGTCCTTGGCGCTGCGGTTTTCGTGGCGTGCCTTGAGTTGCGCAAGGAACGGCTTGAACGGGTCGACGGCCGGCTTGATGGCCGGGCGGATGGTGTCCCACGGCATGGCTTCAGGCAGGGCGCTCTCGCCGATCTCCTTGGTGTCGATGATCGACGGGTAGTCGATGTCCGGCAACACGCCCTGGTGCTGGGTGCTCTGCCCGGAAACCCGGTAGAACTTGGCCAGGGTCAGCTTGAGCTCGCCGTGGTTGAGCGGCTGGATGGTCTGCACGGTGCCTTTGCCGAAGGTCTGGCCACCGATGATCAGGGCACGGTGGTAGTCCTGCATGGCGCCGGCGAAAATCTCCGAGGCCGAGGCCGACAGGCGATTGACCAGCAGCGCCAGCGGGCCCTTGTAGAAGGCGCCGGTGTTTTCGTCTTCGAGCACGTCGACACGGCCGTCGGCGTTGCGTACCAGCACGGTGGGGCCCTTGTCGATGAACAGGCTGGTCAGCTCGGTGGCTTCCTGCAGGGAGCCGCCGCCGTTGTTGCGCAGGTCGATGACCACGCCGTCGACCTTTTCCTTCTGCAGTTCGGTGAGCAGTTTCTTCACGTCACGGGTGGTGGACTTGTACTCCGGATCCCCGGCGCGGAACGCCTTGAAGTCGAGGTAGAAGGCCGGGATCTCGATGATGCCCAGCTTGTAGTCGCGTCCGTCCTGCTTGAGCTTGAGCACCGACTTCTTGGCGGCCTGTTCTTCGAGCTTGACCGCTTCGCGGGTGATCGAGACGATCTTGCTGGTCTGGTCGTTAGGCGCGTTGCTGGCCGGGATGACCTCCAGGCGCACCACGGAGCCCTTCGGGCCGCGGATCAGCTTGACCACTTCGTCCAGGCGCCAGCCGATCACGTCGACCATTTCCTTGTCGCCCTGGGCCACGCCGATGATCTTGTCGGCCGGGGCCACCTGCTTGGTCTTGGCGGCAGGGCCGGCCGGCACCAGGCGCACGATCTTGACCTGGTCGTTGTCGCTTTGCAGCACCGCGCCGATGCCTTCGAGCGACAGGCTCATGTTGATGTCGAAGTTCTCGGCGTTGTCGGGCGACAGGTAGTTGGTGTGCGGGTCGTACGACTGGGCGAAGGTGTTGATGTAGGCCTGGAAGATATCTTCGGCGCGGGTCTGGTCCAGGCGCGCGAGCTGGTTCTTGTAGCGCTTGGTCAGCAGTTCCTGGATGGCCTTGGGTTCCTTGCCGGCGATCTTCAGGCGCAGCACCTCGTCCTTGACGCGTTTGCGCCACAGGTCGTCGAGCTCGGCCTGGTTCTGCAGCCACGGAGCGTCCTTGCGGTCGACCAGCAGGGTTTCCTGGGTGGTGAAGTCGATCTTGTCGACGCCCTTGTTCAGCTCGGCCAGGGCGAAGTCCAGGCGCGATTTCACGCGATCCAGATAACGTTTGTAGATGGTGAAGCCCGGGTCCAGGTTGCCGCTCTTGAGGAAGTCGTCGAACTGCGTCTTCCACTTGTCGAACTCGGCAATATCGCTGGCCATGAAGTAACTGCGCGAGGGATCGAGCAGTTTGATGTAACTGTCGTAGATGATGACCGAGCGCGCATCATTGAGTGGCGGCTTGCTGTAGTGGTGGCGCTTGAGCAACTCGACCACGTTCAGGCTGGCGACCACTTCATCGCGGTCTGGTTGCAACTTGTCCCAACTGTTGGCGGCCGAAGCGGCGCCGGCCAGCGGCAAGCTGCCAAGGCCGATCATCAGGGCGAGGGCAGTGCTGGGCAGGAGATGCTTCATGCTGATTCGACGTAGGGGCAATTGATCACGCATATTAGGCCGTCTTTGAATTCGCCGGTTCCATGGAGCCGGACGCATAATGCAAAAAGCCTGGTGCCAAGGCAGCCAGGCTCAGTCATGACTCAACTATGGAGGCACTGTGAAGGCATTGCAAGGCGTTGACGGACATGTGGAGTGGGTTGAGACGACAAGTCCAACTTGCGATGTAGGTCAAGTACGCATCCGCGTGGCAGCGGCCGGGCTCAATCGCGCCGACCTGTTGCAGCGTGCCGGATTGTACCCGCCGCCACCGGGCGCCAGTGAGTTCCTGGGCCTGGAATGTGCCGGGGTGATCAGCGAAGTGGGAGCCGGGGTGTCCTGGCAGGTGGGCGACCGGGTATGCGCACTGCTGGCCGGTGGCGGCATGGCCGAAGAGGTGGTGGTCGACGCGCGCCACGTGCTGCTGGTGCCCGAGGGCCTGAGCCTGCAGCAGGCGGCTGCGATCCCGGAGGTATACGCCACGGCCTGGCTCAACCTGTTCCAGCTGGGCGGCCTCAAGCCGGGCGAGAAGGTGTTGTTGCATGCCGGCGCCAGCGGCGTGGGGTCGGCGGCCATCCAGCTGTGCAAGGCGTTCGGCAGCCCCAGCTGGGTCAGCGTGGGCTCGGCCGAGCGGCTGGCCTATTGTCAGGCGCTGGGCGCCAGCGGTGGCGTGGTGCGCGGTGACGATATAGAGGCGCTGAACGACTTCGCCCCGTTCGATGTGATCCTGGACCCGGTGGGGGCCAACTATGCGGCGCTCAACCTCAAGCTGCTGGCCCGTGACGGGCGCTGGGTGATCATCGGCCTGATGGGTGGGCGCAAGGCCGAGCTGGACCTGGCCCAGGTACTGGCCAAGCGGGTGCAGGTGACCGGCTCGACCCTGCGCAATCGCGATGACCAGTTCAAGGCCGACCTGCTCAGTGACCTGGGCCAACAGGTGTGGCCGCTGTTCGCCGAAGGGCGCTTGAAGCCGCAACTGGTAGGCAGCTATGCGGTGAAGGATGCCGAGGCGGCGTATGCCGAACTGGCGGGCAACCAGGTATCGGGCAAGTTGGTGCTGGTGATCGACGACAGCCTGGTATAGGGCCCTGTTCGCCGGCAAGGCCGACTCCTGCAGGAGCCGACCTTGCCGGCGAACTTTTTTCAGGCCCAGGCCAGAATCGGCCAGCCATTCTTCTCGGCATGCTCGCGCAGCACCGGGTCCGGGTTGACCACATACGGGTGGTCAACCTTCAGCAGCAACGGCAGGTCATTGCGCGAATCGGAATAGAAGCTTGCGCCTTCCAGGTTCTCTTCCTGCTGGTCCAGCCACTCCAGCAAGCGGGTGATCTTGCCTTCGCGGTAGGTCAGGGTGCCCACGGTCTTGCCGGTGTAGAACCCTTTTTCCACTTCCAGCTCGATGCCCAGGTACTCGTCGATCCCCAGGCGCGAGGCAATCGGTCCCACCAGATGCACACCCGAGGCCGAGATCACCAGAATTCGATCCCCCGCCTTGCGGTGCTCGGCAATGGTGCGGGTGGCCTCACTGAAGATGATCGGCTCGATGAAGTCTTCCACCCACGGCTCGACCAGATGATCGACTTCCTCTGGTGTGCGCCCGATCAGCGGCTCCAGGCTGAACGCCATGTAGTCTTCCATCGCCAGGTGCCCCTTGCCGTAGGCCTCCATCAGCTCACGGTCCCTGCGCAGGAACGACTCACCGTCCACCCAGCCCAGGCGCACCATCTGCTCGCTCCACAGCGAGGCGCAGTCGCCGTGGATCAGGGTTTCATCCAGATCGAAAATCGCTAAAGCCATAACAACAAAACTCCTGTTCGGCCCTCAGGCAACTTCGCAGAGGGCGGTGGGATCGATGGACAAGGATACCCGCTCGCCGTCCGCATGCAGATCGGCGGCTGAACGATTGAGCACATCCACCACCAGTTCCACACCACGCGCTTCGATGCGGTAGCGGATCACGTTGCCCAGCAGGCTGTGACTGCGCACCAGGCCTTCGCGTTCGCCTTCCAGGCTCAGCGCGATGGCTTCGGGGCGGATTGCCAGGCGGCTGTTCACCGTACGTTGCAGCAGGCGGCTGGCACTCTGGGCATCGAGCAGGTTGTAGTTGCCGATGAAGCCGGCCGCGAAGGCATCCACGGGCGCGGTGTACAGCGATTCGGCATCGCCGCTCTGCACGATGCGGCCCTGGTTCATCAGGAAGATGCGGTCGGACATGGTCAGCGCCTCTTCCTGGTCATGGGTGACGAAGATGGTGGTCAGGCCCAGCTCGCGCTGGATCTGGCGGATCTGTTCGCGTAGGTGCTTGCGGATGCGTGCATCCAGCGCCGACAGCGGCTCGTCCAGCAGCAACAGGCGCGGGCGGGTCACCAGCGAGCGGGCCAGGGCCACGCGCTGGCACTGGCCGCCGGAGAGCTGGTGCGGGTAGCGGCTGGCAAAGTCCTGCAACTCGACCATGCGCAGCGCCTCGAGTACCCGAGGGCGGCTGTCTTGGCCCTTGATCTTCTGCATGCGCAGGCCGAAGGCGACGTTCTGCTCCACGCTCATGTTGGGGAACAGCGCGTAGCTCTGGAACACCATGCCGATGCCGCGCTTTTGCGGGCTCTGCGGTACCAGGTCCTGCCCGTCGAGCAGGATCCTGCCGCTGTCTACTGCGGTCAGGCCGGCGATGCAGCGCAGCAGGGTGGACTTGCCGCAGCCGGAGGGGCCGAGCAGGGTGACGAACTCACCGCGGCCGATCTCGCAGTTGATGTCGTTGAACACCGCGCTGGCGCCGTAGCTTTTTTGCAGGTTCTGGATGCTGACGAAGCTCATTTCAGGTCTTGTCCTTGTTCAGGCGGTTGGCTGCCCAGGTCAGCACCAGCACGAAGAGGAAATAGGAAATCACCAGCGCGCTGTTGAAGTGCCCGCTGCTGTTGCGCATGTTGTTCAGGTACACCTGCAGCGTCTCGTAGCGGGTGCCCACCAGCAGGTTGGCAAACACGAACTCGCCGAACAGGAACGAGAACGACAGCAGCAGCGCCACCATCAGGCCCTTGCGCAGGTTGGGCAGCACCACCAGAAACGCGGCCTGCCAGGTGTTGGCCCCCAGCAACTGGGCGGCATCCATCAGGTCGCGCAGGTTGATCGCCTGCAGGTTGTTGGTGATGGCGCGGTACATGAAGGGCAGGGCCACGGTGAAATAGCAGCCGATCAAAATCCACGGCGTGCCGACCATCGCCATCGGCCCCGAGCCATACAGCTGCAGCAGCCCCACCGACGACACCACCGGCGGCACCGCGAAGGGCAGCAGGATGAGGATGTTCATCAGTGCGTCGAGCCTGGGGAAGTGGTAGTGCACCACGAACAGCAGCGGCAGGATCAGCAGCACCGACAGTACCAGCGCGCCCACGCACACCAGCAGCGACTGGCCGAAGGCGGCCAGAAAACGCGGCTCGCTCCACAGCGCAAGGTACCACTTGAAGGTCAGCCCGCTGGGCAGCAGGCTCGCCGACCAGCTGGTGGACAACGAGTAGAGCAGGGTGCCGGCCAGCGGCAGCAGCAGGATCACGAACAGTACGTACACCACCACGCGGTGGTAGAGCCCGGCCGGGCCCGATTCAGCGCGAGACATGGTAGCTCCTCTTCAACAGCCACTGGTGCACCAGCGTGACCAGGGTCATCAGCCCCACCAGGATCATCGCCAGCGCGCTGGCCAGGTTCGGGTTCAGCGAGATGTCGCCGGACACCAGCGCGGCGATGCGGATCGGCAGCACGTTGAAGTTGCCGGTGGTCAGCGCGTACACCGTGGCGTAGGCGCCCAGTGCGTTGGCCAGCAGGATCACGAAGGTGCCCAGCAGCGCCGGGGTCAGCACCGGCAGGCCGATCAGGCGCCAGTAGTCCCAGGCGCTGGCGCCCAGCAGGGCGGCCGATTCGCGCCAGTCTTCGCGCAGGGCGTCGAACGCCGGGTACAGCAGCAGTACGCCCAGCGGGATCTGGAAGTAGGTGTAGAGGATGATCAGCCCGGTCTTGGAGTAGAGGTTGAAGTCCTCGATGATCCCGGCCTGCTTGAGCAGCAGGGTCAGCGCGCCGTTGAAACCGAGCAGGATGATGAAGGCGAAGGCCAGCGGCACGCCGGAGAAGTTGCTGGTCATGTTGGCGAAGGCGTTGACGAAGTCGCGCAGGCGCGAGTCCACCTTGCGCAGCGAATAGCTGCCCAGGATGGCGATCAGGATGCCGAACAGACTCGACCAGAAGCTGATCTCCAGGCTGTGCTGGATGGCCTGGCGGTAGAACTTCGAGCCCAGCACCTTGCTGAAATTGTCCAGGCCCCAACCGCTTTCGGCCTGCAGGCTGTGCACGGCCACCCAGGTCAGCGGGGCGATCTGGAAGATGATGAAAAATACCGCGAAGGGCAGCAGGCACAACAGCGCCAGCCATTTGCCACGGGTGATCGAGTTCACGAGAGCAGCTCCCGGCATACCGGCTTGTCGTGGGGGATGCCGAGCAGTTCGCATACGGTGCCGCACAATTCGGTCTGCAGGGGCTTGGCGGCCGGGTCGAGGCTGAACGCATCGCCGAACACGAACAGCGGCACTTCGCGCTCCTCGGGCAACACGCCGTTGTGCGAGCGGTCGTTGTTCATGCCGTGGTCGGCGGTGATCAGCACCTGGTAGCCGTCCTGCAGCCAGGTGCTGAGGTAGTCGGCCAGCAGGATATCGGCGCTGCGTGCGCTGTTGCGGTACTGGCTGCTGTCCAGGCCATGCTTGTGCCCGGCATCGTCGATGTTCATCGGATGCACCAGCAGGAAGTTCGGTGCGTGCTTGCGCCGCAGGTACTCGGCGTCGGCGAACAGGTGCGAGTCGGGGTAGTGGTCGGCGTAGTAGAACAGGCCATGCTGGATCGGCAGTTTCGGCGCATGGGTGTGGCGGTCACGCAGCGGTTCGAAAGGGGAGCGGTTGTACAGCTCGCTGACCCAGTGGTAGGCCGCGGCGGCGGTGCTCAGCCCGGCGTCGCGGGCGTAGTGGAAAATGCTGCGTTGGGTGGACAGGCGCGTGACGTTGTTGTGCACGATGCCGCTGTCGATCGGCGGCACACCGGTGAGGATGCATTCGTAGAGTGGTCGCGACAGTGCCGGCAGTTCGCATTCCAGGCGGTACAGGGCGGCGCGGTCTGCTTCTACATAGGCATGCAGGTGGCCCATGGCGTGGTGGGCCACCTGGTGGTTGAGGCCGTCGAGGATGACGAGGATGACGTTGTGGTTCATGGGTGGCTCCGGTGACAGCGATGACCACATCGCGGGTCAAGCCCGCTCCTTGTGGGAGCGGGCCCGACCCGCGATGGTTTCACTCCATCTCGATGATGACCTGCTCCTGCCACTTCTGCGGCAGGGCCTTGGAGGTGGCTTCCCATGCCGCTGCATCCTTGATCGGCTGCGCCGGCGCGTACTGCTCGTTGGGCAGCAGCTTGGCCTGTACGTCCGCCGGCAGCTTCAGGTGCTCGGCACGAATCGGCCGCGCATGGCCGATGGCCAGGTTGGTCTGCCCGGCATCGCTGAAGATGTATTCACGGGTCAGCTTGGCGGCGTTCGGGTGCTTGGCGTACTTGTTGATGATGGTGGTGTAGCCGGACATCACCGAGCCGTCGGACGGGATCAGTACCTCGAAGCGTTTCGGGTCGATCTGCTCGCGGTAGCTCAGGCCGTTGAAGTCCCACACCACGCCGACCTCGATCTCGCCCTTCTCCAGAGTCTGGATGGTCGGGTTGGCCAGCGACAGGCGCTTCTGCTGGGCCAGCTTGGTGAACAGTTGCAGGCCCGGCTCGATGTTGGACTCGTCGCCCTTGTAGGCAATGGCTGCAGCCAGTACGCCGTTGGCCGCCTGGGCAGCGGTGCCGACGTCACCGATGGCGACCTTGTACTTGCCCTTTTCCAGGTCGTGCCAGGTCTTGGGAATGTCTTCTTCCTTGACCAGCTGCTTGTTGATGATGAAGGCGATGGTGCCGGTATAGGCCAGTGCCCAGTGTCCGTCCTGGTCCTTGGCCCAGGTCGGTATCTGCTCCCAGGTGCTGGGTTTGTACGGCTGGGTCACGCCCTTGGCCAGCGCAATGGGGCCGAAGGCGGCGCCGACGTCGCCGATATCGGCGCTGGCGTTGTCTTTCTCGGCATCGAACTTGGCCACTTCCTGGGCCGAGCTCATGTCGGTGTCCATGTGCTTGAGGCCGTACTTGCTCGCCAGGTCCGCCCAGGTGCCCTTCCAGTTGGCCCAGGCATCGGGCATGCCGACGCTGTTGACGACGCCTTCCTTGCGGGCGGCGTCCTCGAGGGCCTTGAGGTCGGTGTCCGCGGCCATGGCCGAGGTGCACAGGGCAATACTGGTGCCTAACAGTGAGGCCAGAAAAAGCTGTTTCATCCGAAGCTCCTTGATGGGTGCCGTGCAAAACGCTGAGAGGGTTTCGATTCGGTTGGTCTAGGTCAGCAATACCCGAGCCAAGGTAGGCCGGTTGCATGACAGTTTGATGTCGAAGGCGCCGCGCCAGGTGTGTGCAGCGGCCCTGAAAATAGAGCGTAGACCAGTTTCAAGTGCTTGATCCGCAACGCCTTGACCGCACTCGACCGGGCCTGTGCGTGACCATCCGGCGCGCTGTCATGTGCCGTTCATGTGGATTGCCTAGGCTTTGGTTACTCCGCCCGGCCATCGTCGCTGCGCCGTTCTGGCACACGCACCAGGCTGGACTAGTCCAGATAGGTAACCCTTGATGCATCGACTGCCCACGCGTGCAGTAACAGCCATATGCAATGCCCTGCAAGAGCAGATCGAGCATGGCCTGCTGGCGCCCGGCTGCAAGTTGCCGGCCGAACGCAAGCTCAGCGAGGTGTTCGATACCACGCGCATCACCCTGCGCGAGGCGCTGGTGCAACTGGAGGCCTGCGGGCTGATCTACCGCGAGGAACGCCGTGGCTGGTTCGTGGCGCCCCAGCGCCTGAGCTATGACCTGATCGAGCGCAGCCACTTCCATGCCATGGTGCGCGACCAGGGTCGACAGCCGGCTACCGAACTGTTGTCGGCCCGCCTGCAGCCGGCGCCGGCGGCGATCTGTGCGCGCCTGCAATTGCCGGCGCTGTCCAGCGTGATCCAGATCTGCCGCCTGCGGCGTATCGATGGGCGCGCGGTGCTCTATGCCGAGCATTACCTCAACCCCGAGTACTTTGCCGGGATTCTGGATTTCGACCTGAGCCAGTCGCTGACCGAGCTGTACGCGCTGCACTACGGCATCGCCTATGGCCGGGTGCGTTTCGAGACGCTGCCCACCGCGTTGCCGGTAGCGGCGGCGATGGCACTGAAGGTGTCGGCCGGCAGTGCCGGCCTGCATATCACCCGGGTCAACAGCGACCAGCACGGGCGGCTGATCGACTGCGACCTGGAGTACTGGCGCCACGATGCGATTCGCATCGTGGCCGAGGCGGGCTAGGCGTTGCTGTCGGCGGGGGCGGTGTCCTGCGCGGGGCCACCGCCGGCGGTCACCACCTGCACCGAAAGACGCGGGGTAGCCAGGTCCAGCCCGGCTTCGTCGAGCTGGCGCTTGAGCGCCAGGTTGAATGCCCGCGACACCTCCCATTGCTTGATCGGCGCGGTCTTGAAGCGCGCGCGCAGCACCGCCGAGCCGGACTCGAAGCTCTCCACCCCCTGGAACTCCAGCGGCGACCAGATATTGCGCCGTTGCAGCGGATCGCTGCGCATCTTCTGGCCCACGTCGCGAACCAGGCCGATGGCCTTGTCGATGCTCATGTTGTAGGGGATGGCGATGCGGAAGATCGCGTAGCCGAATTCGCGCGAGTAGTTCTTGATGCTCTTGATCTCGCTGAACGGGATGGTGTGCACGATGCCGTCGATGTCGCGCAGGCGCACGGTACGGATGGTCAGGCCTTCGACGGTTCCCAGGTGGCCGCCGACATCCACATAATCATCGATGGCCAGGGAGTCCTCGATGATGATGAACAGGCCGGTGATCAGGTCGGCCACCAGCGATTGCGCACCAAAGCCGATGGCCAGGCCGATCACACCGGCACCGGCCAGCAGCGGCGTGACGTTCATGCCCATGTTGGCCAGGGCCACGATCACCGCGATGATGAAGATGGCCACGAACAGCACGTTGCGGATCAGCGGCATCATGGTTTGCGCACGGGCATTGGCCAGGCCCTTGCGCGAGCGGGTCAGTGCGTGGTGCACGGCGGTGTCGCTGAGGATCCACACCAGCCAGGCGGCGATCAGCGTACCGGCCAGGCCGAACACGCGCACCGCCACCTCGTGGCCTTCGCCCTCGGTGAAACCGATCAGCGAGAAGCCCCATACACGCAGGCCCAGCTCGATGAACACCAGCCAGATGAGCAGGTGCACCAGGGTGTAGCCAAAGCTCTTGAGACGTTCGGCGTAGACCGCCTGGCGCCGGTTGGCCCGCTGCGGCTTGAGCGCATGGCGGCGCACCAGGCCATTGACCACCATGCACATCACCACCAGCACCGTGCACATCAGCGACTGGCGCAGGGCCGTGCTGGTGTCGCCGGCGGACACGAACGTGGCGAACAGCGAAATGCCCACCAGCACCAGGGCCGGCAGGTACCAGAAGGTGCCGAGGATCTCGATGGTGTCGCTCAGGGCGCGGCGCGTCAGGCGCCGAGACAGCGGCTGGTTGCGAATGAGGTGCGCGATGGGGCGGCGAAAGCGCAGGATGAACAGCCCGGTGGACAGCGCCGCCAGAATGTTGGCCAGGGTCGCCAGGGTGTGCGCCAGGTGGTCGCCCAGGGCGGCGGCCATGCGTGGGTCGTTCATCGCCTCGCCGAAGGCGGCAAAGCTGCCGATCAGCCACAGCGGACGGAACGCGCGGTGGCGCAGGATGTACAGGGCGCGGTGTCGGTGCGGCCCATCGAGCAGCGAGAAGGCGATCACGCAGATGGCCGAGAAGCAGGTGCCGACCACCAGGGCGTAGGCCAGTACCATGGCCATCGATTTGCCCAGCGAAGAGGGCAGGGCAAAGCTCAGGTACACGGTGATGATCAGCGCCACCAGCCAAGGCCCGAGCTTGCGCAGGGCGAAGCGCACCAGGTCCCAGGTGCGCGGGTGTTGCGGCAGCTCTTCGGTGAGGCCGAAGCGCAGGCGCACCTGGTGGCTGACCCAGTTCAGCGCGTAGGCCAGCAGGCTCCAGAGCGCGATGATGGCGGCGAAACCGAACAGGATCGTCGGCCATTCATGCACCGGCACCACCCGCGCACTGAGCTCGATCTGGGCCAGTTCCAGTTCGCGGCTCCAGCGGTTGAACGGGCTGGCCTCGCCGCTGAACTGCTTTTCCAGTTCGTTGAAGGTGGTGCCGATCAGGCCCAGCACACCTTGCTCGGCACTGGGCTGGGCTTGCCTGGTGGCGTCGCGCAGCTTCTTCAGGTCGGCCAGCAGCTTGCTGCGTTGCTGGTCGTTCTCGAGGTTCTTGATGACATCGTCGAGCGATTGCGCGAGGGGTTCAGTCGCCTCGGGCTGGGGTTTGCTCGAACCGCCAAGCAGGCCCGGAAGGCCGGCCGCGTGTGCGTGGCCCAGGGGCAGGAACAGAATCAGCAGCAGGGACAGGAAACGCAGGAAGGCAGGCACCGGACGATCAACCTCGAACACTCAATCGCCCGAGTGTAGAGCATTTGTCAGGTGAGTTTCTCGAGGATCTTCCACACCATGATGCCCAGGATGCCCAGCATGCCGATCCACATCATCAGCACTCCGCTGTTGCGCTCGCGCATGCTGAAGCCGACGGTGAGCAGGATCAACCCGGCGATCACCGGGAGGAACATCGTTTGAAACTCGGACATGCGCAAGGTCCTTATGCTGTAGGAGGTGTAATGATGGGCAAGCATAGCGCCAAATGTTTGCGCGCGGGTTGATGGGGGTCAGTCGTGGCCTCTTCGCTGGCAAGCCAGCGCCCACAGGTACGGCGCCTGTTTGGCGATCACCGCAGTGCTGTGGGCGCAGGCCTGTCAGGTCAGGGCAGATCGCGGCTCAGGTAGAACGCGGTCAGCACCTTGACCAGGTGCGCCAGGTCCTGGCTGCCGCACAGCTCGCGGATCGAGTGCATGGCAAACGTCGGCAGGCCGATGTCCACCGTGCGCACACCCAGGTGGCTGGCGGTGATCGGGCCGATGGTCGAGCCGCAGCCCATGTCGCTGCGCACCACGAAGCTCTGCACAGGCACTTCCTCGGCCATGCACAGGTGGCGGAAGAAACCGGCGGTTTCGCTGTTGGTGGCGTAGCGCTGGTTGTTGTTGACCTTGATCACCGGGCCGGCGTTGAGCTTGGGCCCGTGGTTGCCGTCGTGCCGGTCGGCGTAGTTGGGGTGCACGCCGTGGGCATTGTCGGCCGACACCAGCAGCGAGCGCTGGATGGCCCGGACGAAATCGTCACCGTCGGGCAGCAGGCGGCGCAGGGTCTGTTCCAGCATCGGGCCGTCGGCGCCACAGGCGGAGCTGGAGCCGACCTCTTCGTGGTCGTTGCACACCAGTACGCAGGTCTCGTCGCTGTCGGCGGCCAGCAGGGCCTGCAGGCCGGCGTAGCACGACAGCAGGTTGTCCAGCCGCGCGCCGGCGATGAAGTCGCCATGCAGGCCGACCACGGCGGCGTCCTGGGTGTCGTAGAAGCTCAGCTCGTAGTCCAGCACCACGTCGGCGTTCAGGCCATGTTCGCGGGCCAGTTGCTCGGTGAGCAGGGCGCGAAAGTCGACGCGCTCGTCACCGGCCACCTGGGCCAGGATCGGTGGCAGCTCGGTCTGCGGGTTGATCGCCCAGCCTTCGTTGGCGCTGCGGTTGAGGTGGATCGCCAGGTTGGGGATCACCGCGATGGGCTGCTTGAAGTCGATCAACTGGCTTTCGACCTTGCCGTCACGGCGGAAGGTCACGCGCCCGGCCAGCGACAGGTCGCGGTCGAACCAGGGGGCCAGCAGGGCGCCACCGTAGACTTCCACGCCCAGCTGCCAGAAGCCCTGGCGCTGCAGTTCGGGCTGTGGCTTGACGCGCAGGCAGGGGCTGTCGGTGTGGGCGCCGACCAGGCGAATGCCGTCGAGCAGCGGCGAATGGCGGCCGAGCTTGATGGCGATGATCGAGGAGTCGTTGCGGGTCAGGTAGTAGCGTCCGCCGGGCGTGGTGGCCCAGCTGTCACGTTCGTCCAGGCGCTGGTAGCCGGCGGCCTCGAGGCGCTGCGACAGGCTGGCGGTGGCGTGGAACGGCGTGGGGGAGGCCTTGAGAAAGTCGATCAGGCCTTGGTTCAGTGCATCGCGCATAGGTCACTCCAGACAGCAGTGGCGCGAGTTTAACGTATTGATCACGGATTTGCGTGGGCCCTATCGCGGGGCAAGCCCGCTCCCACAGCGTTCAGGGTGATCGTTGTGGGAGCGGGTTGACCCGCGATAGCCGCGCCGCGGTGTATCAGAACGGCGCCGGGCATTCGAAGCGCAGTCGCTCGCCGCTCACCGGGTGGGTGAAGCTCAGCATGCTGGCATGCAAGCACAACCGCTCATGCGCCGCCAGGGCCTCGGGGTAGGCGTACAGTCGATCCCCCAGCAGCGGATGCCCGATCGACAGCATGTGCACGCGCAACTGGTGTGAACGCCCGGTAATCGGCGTGAGCTCCACCCGGCAATGATCGCCACAGCGCTCGACGATGCGCCAGAAGGTCAGCGCATGCTTGCCCTGCTCGTGGTCCACCACGTGCCGTGGCTTGGTGGGCGGGTCGTAGCGCAACGGCAGGTCGATGCTGCCGCTGTCCAGCGCAGGCTGGCCCCAGCACAGCGCGGTGTAGGCCTTCTCGGTTTCACGGTCATGGAACTGGCGCGACAGCTCGCGGTGGCTGTCGGCGTCGCGCGCCAGCAGGATGATCCCCGAGGTTTCCCAATCCAGACGGTGCACGATCAGGGCGTCGGGGTAGCCGTTTTCCTGCAGGCGGGTGATCAGGCAATCCTTGTTGTCGTCGGCGCGCCCCGGCACGGACAGCAGCAGGGTCGGCTTGTTGACCACCAGGATGGCGGCATCCTGGTGAAGGATGTGAACGTTGGACAGCGGCATTGCGTGTTCTCTGCAAACGCCAACGGCGGCGGCCGGGCCCGGGCTGTATGAGCCCGGGCCCGGCCGCCGCCGTGGCAGGTTACCCCTGTGCGCCGATCAACGATCGGGCAGGGTGATATTGAGTTCCAGGATGGAGCAGCTGCCCTGGTTCTCCAGAGCGACGTGCACATCATCCGAGCCGATGTTGACGTACTTGCGGATCACCTCGACCAGTTCCTTCTGCAAGGCTGGCAGGTAGTCCGGAGTACTGCGCTGGCCGCGCTCGTGCGCCACGATGATCTGTAGACGCTCTTTCGCGACCGACGCGGTGCTTACTTTTTTGTTGGCACGAAAGAAGTCAAAAAGGTTCATTGGTCAGTTGCCTCCAAACAGGCGCTCGAAGAATCCCTTCTTCTGTACATCGAGGAACCGGTGTTCCACGGTTTTGCCCAGCAGGCGGTCGACGGTGTCGCTGTAGGCCTGGCCGGCATCGCTCTGGTCGTCGAGGATCACCGGCACACCCTGGTTGGATGCCTTGAGCACCGCCTGGGATTCGGGGATCACGCCCAGCAGCGCGACGGCGAGGATTTCCTTGACGTCCTCGACACCGAGCATTTCGCCCTTGCTCACGCGCTCTGGATGGTAGCGGGTGATCAGCAGGTGTTCCTTGATCGGGTCTTCGTTGCGTTCGGAACGGCGCGACTTGCTGGCCAGCAGGCCCAGCATGCGGTCCGAGTCACGTACCGAGGAGACTTCCGGGTTGGTCACCACGATGGCTTCGTCGGCGAAGTACATGGCCAGGTGGGCGCCTTTCTCGATACCGGCCGGCGAGTCGCAGACCACGTATTCGAATTGCTCCTTGAGCTCCATCAGGACCCGCTCCACGCCTTCGAGCGTGAGGGCATCCTTGTCACGGGTCTGGCTGGCGGCCAGCACGTACAGGTTCTCGAGGCGCTTGTCCTTGATCAGGGCCTGCTGCAGGTTGGCTTCGCCGTTGACCACGTTGACGAAGTCGTACACCACGCGGCGTTCGCAGCCCATGATCAGATCGAGGTTACGCAGGCCGACGTCGAAGTCGACGATGACCGTCTTGTGGCCGCGCAGTGCGAGGCCGGTACCGATAGCGGCGCTGGTGGTGGTCTTACCCACACCACCCTTGCCGGATGTAACCACTAGAATCTTGGCCAAGGTGTATCACCCCTAAAGAAAAAGGACGTTGAGGTCCCAGAAATATCCAAACCGGCAACATATGGAAAAGTTGCGCTGAAAATGGCGGCAAGTATCCGTTAAAGACGGGTGATGTTCAACACGTCACCGGACAGGCTGACCTGCACGTTGGCCCCCCACAACGGGTCGCGACGCAGGTCTTCGGCCACCTTGTACTGCCCGGCGATCGAGACCATTTCGGCGGTCAGCTGCTGGCAGAAAATACGTGCCCTGGTGTTGCCCTTGATACCGGCGAGGGCGCGACCGCGCATCGCGCCGTAAACATGGATGTTGCCATCGGCCAGAAGTTCCGCACCGGGGCTGACCGAAGCCAGTACCACCAGGTCGCCGCCCTGAGCATAGATCTGTTGGCCGCCACGCACCGGCGAGGTGATGATTTTTGTCGGTTTTACCGCAGGCTCCGGCGGCGGGGCCGGGGCCGGCTCGGGCTTGGGCGCCGGTGGCACCTCCACCGCAGGCTCCAGCGCACGTTCGCGGGCACCGGACGGCGGCAGCACCGGCAGGTCGATGGCAATGGCGGCGGCGATGTCCTCGATACGGCTGGCGCGAATGGCCAGGGTGCGCAGGCCATGGTGGCGGCATACGCGCATCAGCCCGGGCAGGTCGACCGCGCCTTCGCCGGCCGGCAGCTTGTCCAGCGCCAGCACCAGCGGGGTGTTGCTGAAGAAGTTGGGGGCCTGGGCGACTTTGGCCGCCAGTTGCCGATCGAGGCCTTCGAGGTCGTTCTGCGCAAGCTCGAGCACCGTGATGGCGAGCATGCTGCCCTTGAGCTGGAACACGGGGGCTTGGTCTGGCGTCTGGGTTTGGCTCATGGTTGGCATAAGGCAGCTTGTTACGAAAAAGTGCTCAGACTTATAACGAGAACGCCGGTTAGCCGCAACCCGCAGCGAACCGTTGTAGAATGCCCGGCCATCGTCTTTGCGGAATGTTTAATGGATCGCCCGCGTTTTCGCCTTTATTTTCTTCATCCACGCTTCTGGCCGCTGTGGCTGGGCCTGGCCCTGCTGTGGCTGATCGTGCAGCTGCCCTACCGGGCTTTGCTGGTGCTGGGCCGCCTGCTGGGCGCGCTGATGTACCGTGTTGCCGGTGACCGTCGACGCATTGCTGCGCGCAACCTGGAACTGTGTTTCCCCGAATTACCGTCTGTCGAACGAACCCGTCTGCTCAAGGAAAACTTCGCCTCCACCGGCATCGCCTTCTTCGAAATGGCCATGAGCTGGTGGTGGCCAAAGGCCCGGTTGGCGCGCCTGGCGCACATCGAGGGGCTGGAGCACCTGCAGGCGGCGCAGCGTGACGGGCAGGGGGCCATCCTGATGGCCCTGCACTTCACCACGCTGGAGATCGGTGCGGCGCTGCTGGGCCAGGAACACACCATCGACGGCATGTACCGCGAGCACAAGAACCCGTTGTTCGACTTCGTGCAGCGCCGCGGGCGCGAGCGGCACAACCTCGACTCGCTGGCCGTGGAGCGCGAGGACGTGCGCGGCATGCTCAAGTTGCTGCGCTCGGGGCGCGCCATCTGGTATGCGCCCGACCAGGACTACGGCGCCAAGCAGAGTGTGTTCGTGCCGCTGTTCGGGATCGAGGCGGCTACCGTGACCGCCACCACCAAGTTCGCCCGCCTGGGGCGGGCGCGGGTGATCCCGTTCACCCAGCAGCGCCTGGCGGACGGCAGTGGCTACCGGCTGGTGATCCATGCGCCGCTGCAGGATTTTCCGGGGGAGAGCGAAGAGGCCGACTGCCTGCGCATCAACCAGTGGATCGAGTCGGTGCTGCGCGAATGCCCCGAGCAGTACCTGTGGGCACACCGACGCTTCAAGTCGCGCCCGCCGGGGGCGCCCAAGCTGTACTAGGACGAATCGCGGTGTGGCTTTCGCCGGCAATGCCGGCTCCTACATAGGTGTGCGGTACCGGTAGGAGCCGGCCTTGCCGGCGAAGGCAGCGACACAGACTTCAGGGAGTACCCCATGCCAGCACCCCAACCGGTCACCGGCCTGATCCTCTCGGGCGGTGGCGCCCGTGCCGCCTACCAGGTCGGCGTGCTCGCCGGCATCGCCGACCTGCTGCCCGCCGGCGCCGGCAACCCGTTCCCGGTGATCGTCGGCACCTCGGCCGGGGCCATCAACGCGGTGACCCTGGCCAGCGGTGCGATGCATTTTGCCGACGCCATCCGCCGCCTCACCGGCTTCTGGCAGGGCTTTCGCAGCCACCAGGTACTGCGCAGCGACTGGCCCGGGGTGATCCGCCAGGCCAGCCGCTTCGTCGGCCACAGCCTGCTGGGCCTGGGGGCCCAGGTACCGGTGGCGCTGCTCGACAGCTCGCCGCTGCGCAAACTGCTCAACCAGCACCTGGACCTGGACGGCATCGGTCATGCCATCGACCAGCAGCACCTGCGCGCGGTGGCGGTGACCGCGTTCGGCTACGAGTCGGGCCAGGCGGTGACCTTCTACCAGGGCAAGGGCGCCATCGACCCGTGGCTGCGCCATCGACGCATCGGCATGCCGACCCGCCTGAGCGTCGAGCACCTGCTGGCCAGTTCGGCCATCCCGTTGCTGTTTGCGCCGATCAGGCTGGGCCACGAATTCTATGGTGACGGTGCGGTGCGCCAGTCGGCGCCGATCAGCCCGGCGCTGCACCTGGGCGCCAACCGCGTGCTGGTGGTGGGGGTCAGCGGCAACCCCCAGGGGCCGACGCCGGGTGATCCACGCGAGCGGGTGTTCAGCGGCAAGCAGCCGAGCCTGGCGCAGATCGGCGGGCACCTGCTCAACAGCACGTTCATCGACAGCCTGGAAGACGACCTGGAGCTGTTGCAGCGGCTCAACCACCTGAGCCACCTGCTGCCCAGCGACGTGCAGCCCCGGCGCCTGGGCCTGGCCCCGGTGGAGGTGCTGGTGGTTGCGCCCAGCCAGCCGCTGGACGAGATCGCCGCCCGCCATCGGCGCGAACTGCCCGCCGCGCTGCGCATGTTCCTGCGCGGCCCGGGGGCGACCAAGACCAGCGGCGCCGGGGTGCTCAGCTACCTGTTGTTCGAAGCCGGCTATTGCAGCGAGCTGATCGAACTGGGCCGGCGCGACGCGCTGACCAAGCAGGGCGAGCTGTGCCGCTTTCTCGGCCTGCCGCTGCCCCGGCCCTGAGCGCTACTCGGCGATCTGCAGGCGGCGTGCCTCGGTGTACACGTAGCGCACCTTTTCATACTCGAACGGCGAGTTCAGCTGGCCGTAGCGAAAGCTGGTGGTATAGCGCTTGTCGATGGCGCGCAGTACCCAGACCTCCGGGTTGTCGCTGCTGACCTCGGCCATGTTGAGGAAGTTGATCCAGTTCTCGGCGCTGTAGTCCACCACCAGCCCGCCGGTGTCGCGCAGGTTCGACGGGCCCAGGATCGGCAGCATCAGGTACGGGCCGTCCGGCACGCCATAGAAGCCCAGGGTCTGGCCGAAGTCTTCGCTCTGGTGCGGCAGCCCCATCTTGGTCGCCGGGTCCCACAGGCCGGCGACGCCCAGGGTGGTGTTGAAGAGCAGGCGCGCGGTGATCTCCATCGAGCGCTTGCCCTTGAACTGCAGCAGGCTGTTGAGCAGGTTGGGCACATCGCCCAGGTTGCTGAAGAAGTTGCTGACCCCGGTGCGCACGAAGCTTGGGGTGATGTAGCGGTAGCCATTGACCACCGGCAGGAACACCCACTGGTCGAAGCGGTAGTTGAAGTGGTACAGCCGGCGGTTCACCGACTCGAACGGGTCGTAGACGTTCAGCGCGGTCAGGGTCGAACGCTCGAACTCGCGCTGGTCCAGGCCGGGGTTGAACTTGAGTTCCTTGAGCGGATCGGTGAAGCCGTCGGCTTCGATCACGCTGGCTCGCGCCGGGATCTCATCGGCCTGTACCAGGCCTGCGGCGAGCAACGCCGTCACGATCAGAAGTTTTTTAACCACGGAAAAACTCCAGCATCGCGTCGCTGTTGACGCGGTAATTGATATTGCCGCAGTGCCCGCCATGCGGGTACAGGGTCAGGCGGTCGCCAAAGGTGCTGCGCAGAAAGCCGATGTCGCCGGGGCCCAGGATCACATCGTCGGCGTTGTGCATCACGGCGATTTTCGGGCTGTTTTGCAGGTAGTCCTTGAGGGCATACAGGCTCACCTGGTCGATCAGTTGCAGCAGGCTGCCGCCATCGGTGCGCGCGCGCCACATGGGGATGACCTGCTCGGTCAGGTAGCAGTCGAAGTCGCATTGCAGCGCACGCTTGAAGAACGGCGTGAGGCTGCTGCCTTCGGTGATCGGGTACTTGGGCGGGGTGATCAGGCCGCGGCGGTTGATCAGGTCGGAGGTAAAGGCGATATCGGCGGACGAGAAGCGGAACGAGGTACCGATCAGCATCGCCATCTGCTCGTTGCTCAGGTGCTGGCGCGACTGCTGGAAGTCGTAGAGCAGTGCGTCGTTGAGGTCGATGTAGCCTTTTTGCTGGAAGTAGCGGGTGAGCTTGGTCAGCACCAGTTCATAGAAGGTGGTGCTGTTGTTCACGCCCTTGACCTCGGTCTGCACCAGCTTGTCGAGGTTGCTGATCGAGGTGTAGAGGTTGACCGGCGGGTTGAGCAGCAGCACGCGCTTGAAGTTGAAGCTGCGCCGGGTTTCGTCCAGGTGGCTGACGAAGGCTGCGTCGAGGGCACCGAGGCTGTAGCCGGTGAGGTAGTACTCGCTGACAGGCAGGCGCGGGTGCTGGGCGCGCACGCCCTGCATCACCCGGTACAGGTCTTCGGCGTCTTCGGCGCTCACGCCCGGGGTGGCGAAGCGCGAGGCGGCGCTGATGAAGTCGAAGCTGGTAGGCGAGGACAGCTGCACCACGTGGTAGCCGGCCTTGTAGTAGAGGCGCTTGAGGTACTCGTTGAGGCTGCTGGTGTAGGGCGCGCCGGTACCGGCGATCAGGAAGATCAGCGGCGCCTCGTGGTCCTGTCGGGCCAGGCGATAGCGCAGCTTCTTGACCGCCCAGAAGTTGTCCGGAAGGGTGAACTCGCGTTCGGGGCGCAGGTTGAGGCTGTAGTCGGACTGATCGATGTCATCGTCGGTCGGCAGTTCGGGGCGCAGGTCGGGCGGTGTGGAGGCGATCGTCGCCTCGAAGGGATTGGTCAGCGGGTAGCCATAGGTGGCCGCATCGACATCCACCGCAGACGCGGCCGCACTCATCAAGAGGCCACCCAGCAGGGCAGCAAGGCGCAGTGATCGAAGCATGACGGATCCCCAGGAAAGGCAAGGCAAAGTGTGTACTGCAGGCTAGGACACTCGTGCTATCGGCAAAGTTGCCTTGTGCCCCGGCATTTACCGTCCCCGATGTTGCCGTGCGGGCCAGTGCCAGGGCAACAGCGGGTTTTGTTTCTTTGCTGATAAAAGTAGCTCAGGCCGCCGCTTTTGCCTTGCACAGGCCCGGTGGGGGATTATGCTGGGCGCCGTTTTCCTGTTTCCGGAGTTGTCATGTCCCGCCGTTTGCCGCTGATTGCCTTGCTTGTGTGCCTGTCGCTGTGGGCTGCGGCCTGCTATGGGGTGCGTTACGGCTTCATGGAGGATGTCAGGTGGGTCGGTGTGTGCAGCTCGCCCCAGGTGAGCTGGGAGTGCCAGTTGCGCGCCACGCTGGGCCTGATGATCCACTTGCGGGTGCTGGGCTGGGTCGCCCTGGGGTTGGCCGTGGTGGCGACGCTGGTGCCGCGTCGGGCCGGCTGGTGGCTGGCGGTGCTGTCCCTGGTGTTCGGGCTGCCGGCACTGGCGCTGTACACCGTGAGCCTGGCGGCGTTCGCGCTGGTGCTGGCGGGGTTGCGGCTGGTGCGGCGCACGGCCTGAGGCTCACGCTGTATCGTTCGCCGGCAAGGCCGGCGCCTACCGGGTTCAACGTCTCCCTGCAGAGCCGGCCTTGCCGGCGAAGAGCCGACGCTCAGCCCTGCCTGATCCGCAGGCAGCGCCACAGCGCCGCGGTCATCAGCGCGCTCACCAGGGCCCACACCAGCGCCTGCTGGCTGCTCAAGCCCTCGATGAACAGCTGCGGCGCAATCCCGGCGCCCACGATGAAGGTCAGCAAGGCCACCTCGGCGCGCGCTACCCGCACCGGTCGCAGCAGGTACACCACCGCCGGCAGCACCAGCGCCGGGCTCGGGAAGCTGCGGTAGCGCGGGTCGAACACCAGCGCCAGCATGCTCACCGCCGCCGCGAAGCCGGCCGCCATCACCCACCAGCCGGCACGCGCCTGCAGCCAGGCGAACAGGCGCTCACGCCAGCCACTGCGCTGTGCCAGCGCCAGCGCGCCATGGGCCAGTACCACCAGGTTGAGCCCCGCCAGCAGCACGGCCCACAACCACTCGCCAACGAAGCGGCTGTTGACCCGTACCAGCTCGCCCCACAACCCCAGGCTGGCGGCCCCCAGTGCGGCCAGCAAGGGCAGCGCCAGGGCGCCACGCACGCCGCGCACCGGCCCGGCCAGGGCCAGGGTGGCGGCGAACAGCAGCACGCCGATGCCCAGCCACTGCGGCCAGAACGGCAGGTTACTCACCGGGCCTTCGAGTATGCCCTTGTCCTGCCGGTCGGCATCGTACAGCCCCCAGTAACCGCCCACCGCGCCTTCGCTGGCGCGCTTCCACGGCTGGTCGAAGGCTTCGATCAGGTTGTAATGCCAGCCATTCTGCTCGGCCATGGCGACGAACCCGCGAATGAAGCGCGCTTCGTTGACCCGGCTGGGCAGGGCGGTTTCGCGCTGGCGCCCTTCGCTGGGCCAGCCGGTTTCGCCGATCATCACGTCCTTGGGCGCGAAGCGGTTGCCGAACACCTGGCGGATCTCGCCTACGTGGGCCAGCGCATCGTCGATGCCCTTGGGATCATCTTCCCAGTAGGGCAGCAGGTGAATGGTCACGAAGTCCACCTGCGGCGCGATCTGTGGGTGCTGCAGCCAGAACTCCCACACGTCGGCGTAGGTCACCGGTACCTGCACCTGGCTTTTCACCTGGTGGATCAGATCGGCCAGGTGATCGCCCGTCACTTCCTTGCGCAGCAGCACCTCGTTGCCCACGATCACGGCGCGGGTGATGTCCGGGTTGGCATTGGCGGTGGCGATCAGGGCCTTGATCTCCTTGGCCGTGACCAGCGGGTCGGCACTCACCCAGGCCCCGAACATCACCTTCAGGCCGTACTTGCGCGCCAGCTGCGGGATCGCTTCCAGGCCCGTCATCGAGTAGGTGCGGATGCATTCGAAGCGCTGTGCAAGCAGGGCGAGGTCAGCCTCCACGCGCTCCGGACGCAGGCTGAAGGGCTGGTCGAACGGCGACTGGTCCTTGTCGAAGGGCGTGTAGGAGACACATTGCAGCTTGTGCGTGGGGCTGGCGGCGTCCGGCAGCGATACCGGCTTGCCGAGCCCGTACCAGAGCCCGCCCAACGCGAACAGGCCAAGCAGGCAGGCAAACAGGTAGGGCAGCAGCGGGAAGCGGGCAGTCGAGGGCATGGCGCGGACCGGTCAGGAAACAAAGCCGCCAATACTACCTGCAAATGCCGGCCGGTAGCGGGCCTGGCTGGCGTTGTGATGTCGTTTCTCGATGTTTCGACGTCGCTGACAGAGCAGGTTGGCCGCCAGTGGCGGTTGATGATGCAGGTTCCGTGACGTGACGAGGGGATGCCTTGATGAAAATGCGACGACTCCTGGGGGCGGGCACTGCCCTGATACTGGCCATGGGCACCAGCCTGGCCATGGCCAAGGAAGTAAGCATCGGCTACGTCGATGGGTGGTCCGACAGCGTGGCGACCACCCATGTGGCGGCCGAGGTGATCAAGCAGAAGCTCGGTTATGACGTCAAGCTGATGCCGGTGGCCACCGGCATCATGTGGCAGGGGGTGGCCACCGGAAAGCTCGATGCGATGCTGTCGGCCTGGCTGCCGGTGACCCATGGCGAATACTGGGCCAAGAACAAGGACAACGTGGTCGACTACGGCCCCAACTTCAAGGACGCCAGGATTGGCCTGATCGTGCCCGAATACGTCAAGGCGCAGTCGATCGCCGACCTCGGAAGCGATGCCGGCTTCAAGAAGAAGATCGTCGGCATCGACGCCGGGTCCGGGGTGATGCTCAAGACCGACCAGGCGATCAAGGATTACGACCTTGCCGGCTACAAGCTGCAGGCCAGCTCCGGCGCTGCCATGACCTCTGAACTGGGGCGCGCCTACGCCAAGCAGCAGCCCATCGTGGTCACCGGCTGGGTGCCGCACTGGATGTTCGCCAAGTGGAAGCTGCGTTTTCTCGAAGACCCCAAAGGCGTGTACGGCGCCGCCGAGACGGTCAACAGCATCGGCAGCAAGGAACTCGATACGAAGGCGCCGGAAGTCGCAGCGTTCCTGAAGAAGTTCTCGTGGCAATCCAAGGACGAGATCGGCGAAGTCATGCTGGCCATCCAGGAAGGCGCAAAGCCGGACGCTGCGGCGAAGGAGTGGGTCGCCAAGCACCCCGAGCGGGTCGCCGAGTGGACCGCAAAATAATGGCCTAAGGCCTCTATCTGGCACCTTCCAGGGCCGCGCGGTGTTTTGCCACCGCGCGGCCCTTTGCATGGGCGGCTGTTACGTAGCCGGTAAAAGAGTTTTACATCTAAGACTAAGGTCGTCTGGAGTGCGTCCCAAGGCAGCATAAAGTGGCGTGGTACTACCCAATCTGTGCTGCGAGGACAAAAACAATGAACGACAGCATTTATCTCTCGATACAAAACAGCCCGCGGTTCAAGGAGCTGGTTTCAAAACGTGAACGCTTCGCCTGGATTCTCTCGGCGATCATGCTCGGCCTCTACGCCGCCTTTATCCTGTTGATTGCCTACGGCCCGCAGATTCTGGGTGCCAAGCTCAGCCCCGGCTCCTCGATTACCTGGGGTATCCCGCTGGGTGTGGGTCTGATCGTTTCGGCTTTCGTGCTGACCGGCATCTACGTACGTCGTGCCAACGGTGAGTTCGACGAGCTGAACAACGCGATCCTGAAGGAGGCTCAGCAATGATCCGGCGTCTACTGGCAACACTGGCCTTTGGCGCTTTCGCGCCTGCCGTCTGGGCCGCCGACGCCCTGACCGGCGAGGTGCACAAACAACCCCTGAACGTCTCGGCGATCCTGATGTTCGTCGCCTTCGTCGGTGCCACCCTGTGCATCACCTACTGGGCTTCCAAGCGCAACAAGTCGGCCTCTGACTACTACGCCGCAGGCGGGCGAATCACGGGCTTCCAGAACGGCCTGGCGATTGCCGGCGACTACATGTCGGCAGCCTCCTTCCTGGGTATTTCCGCACTGGTATACACCTCCGGCTACGATGGCCTGATCTACTCGATCGGCTTCCTGGTGGGCTGGCCGATCATTCTGTTCCTGATCGCCGAACGCCTGCGCAACCTGGGCAAGTACACCTTTGCCGACGTGGCCTCGTATCGCCTCGGGCAAAAGCAGATCCGCACCCTGTCGGCCTCCGGCTCGCTGGTGGTGGTGGCGTTCTACCTGATCGCGCAGATGGTCGGCGCCGGCAAGCTGATCCAGCTGCTGTTCGGCCTGGACTACCACGTGGCGGTCATCCTGGTGGGTATCCTGATGTGCATGTACGTGCTGTTCGGCGGCATGCTCGCAACCACCTGGGTACAGATCATCAAGGCGGTGCTGCTGCTGTCCGGTGCCAGCTTCATGGCGCTGATGGTGATGAAGCACGTCAACTTCGACTTCAATGCGCTGTTCTCCGAAGCGATCAAGGTTCACCCCAAGGGTGAGGCGATCATGAGCCCGGGCGGCCTGGTCAAAGACCCGATCTCCGCGTTCTCGCTGGGCCTGGCGCTGATGTTCGGTACCGCTGGCCTGCCGCACATCCTGATGCGCTTCTTCACCGTGAGCGACGCCAAGGAAGCGCGCAAGAGCGTGCTGTATGCAACCGGCTTCATCGGCTACTTCTACATCCTGACCTTCATCATCGGCTTCGGCGCGATCCTGCTGGTGAGCACCAACCCGGACTTCAAGGACGCAGCAGGCGCCTTGCTGGGCGGCAACAACATGGCTGCGGTGCACCTGGCCGACGCCGTGGGCGGCAGCATCTTCCTGGGCTTCATCTCGGCAGTGGCCTTCGCCACCATCCTGGCAGTGGTTGCCGGCCTGACCCTGGCCGGTGCCTCGGCGGTGTCCCATGACCTGTATGCCAGCGTATGGCGCAAGGGCAAGGTCAACGACAAGGACGAGATCCGCGTATCGAAGATCACCACCGTCGCACTGGGTGTGCTGGCCATCGGCCTGGGTATCCTGTTCGAAAGCCAGAACATCGCGTTCATGGTCGGCCTGGCGTTCTCGATCGCGGCCAGCTGCAACTTCCCGGTACTGCTGCTTTCGATGTACTGGAAGAAGCTGACCACCCGTGGCGCCATGATCGGCGGCTGGATGGGGCTGGTAAGTGCGGTGGGCCTGATGGTGCTCGGTCCGACCATCTGGGTGCAGATCCTGGGTCACGAGAAAGCCATCTACCCGTATGAGTACCCGGCGCTGTTCTCGATGCTGATTGCCTTTGCCGGTATCTGGTTCTTCTCGGTTACCGACAAGTCCAAGGCAGCGGATGACGAGCGTGCGCTGTTCTTCCCGCAGTTTGTCCGGTCGCAAACCGGCCTGGGGGCAAGCGGTGCTGTTTCGCACTGAGTCCTGAGCAATAAAAAAACGGCCTTCGGGCCGTTTTTTTTATGTGGGGGCCATTGCACCCCCGGGTTTCTATATCTTGCCGAGCAACAACAGGATCAACAGGATGATCAGCACGGTACCAATGATGCCGGACGGGCCGTAGCCCCAACTTCTGGAGTGCGGGAAAACGGGTAAGCCACCGATCAACAGCAAAATCAGGATGATGATAAGTATGGTGCCCATGGCAGAGTCCTTTTGTTGAGTACGGTAATCAGCGTGTGCAGTTGCGATCCATCTCTTCGGTCATGACGTTCATGTCCGCCTGTTAATTCGGACTCCCACAGGCAACTAAAAGTTTAGTTCGATATGTGTTTGCCCGCGCCATTCAGCATCCTGATACAGCGTGGGCGTCGCTGCACCCTTCGCTACACTGGCCTTCAACTTCAGGAACAAGGCATCCGGCTATGCAAAACCGCATGATGATCACTGGCGCCGGGTCCGGCCTTGGCCGCGAGATTGCCCTGCGCTGGGCCCGCGAGGGTTGGCAACTGGCCCTGAGCGACATCGGCGAGGCCGGCCTGCAGCAGACCCTCACGCTGGTGCGCGAGGCGGGCGGCGAGGGCTTCGTCCAGCGTTGCGACGTGCGCGACTACAGCCAGCTCACCGCCCTGGCCCAGGCCTGCGAAGAAAAGCTCGGCGGCATCGATGTGATCGTCAACAACGCCGGGGTGGCGTCGGGCGGTTTTTTTGCCGAGCTGTCGCTGGAAGACTGGGACTGGCAGATCGCGATCAACCTGATGGGCGTGGTCAAGGGCTGCAAGGCGTTCCTGCCGCTGCTCGAACGCAGCAAGGGCCGCATCATCAACATCGCGTCCATGGCGGCGCTGATGCAGGGGCCGGCCATGAGCAACTACAACGTGGCCAAGGCCGGGGTGGTGGCGCTGTCCGAAAGCCTGCTGGTGGAGCTGCGCCAGCAACAGGTGGCGGTGCATGTGGTGTGCCCGTCGTTCTTCCAGACCAACCTGCTGGATTCGTTCCGCGGCCCCACCCCGGCAATGAAGGCCCAGGTGGGCAAACTGCTGGAAAGCTCGCCGATCAGCGCCAGCGACATTGCCGGCTATATCTACGAGGGGGTGGCGCGCGGTGACTTCATGATTCTGCCCCACGAGCAGGGGCGCCTGGCCTGGCAGCTCAAGCAGCGCGACCCGCAGGCGCTGTATGACGAAATGGCCGAGATGGCCGTGCGAATGCGTGCCAAGGGGCGTCAGACGCAGGCGTAGGCTGTTCGCTACGGTATGCTAGGCGCTTTTGCGCGGGTAGCAGCGGACGTGATGAATTATGTGTGGTTCTTTCTGGCGGCGGTGTTCGAGATCGCCGGCTGTTATGCCTTCTACATGTGGCTGCGGCTGGGCAAGAGCGGCTGGTGGATCGCCCCCGCGCTGCTCAGCCTGACCCTGTTCGGCCTGCTGCTGACCCGCGTCGAGGCGGCCTACGCCGGGCGCGCCTACGCCGCCTATGGCGGCATCTATATCGTCACTTCGCTGCTGTGGCTGGCGGTGGTGGAGCGTGCCCGGCCGATGGGCAGCGACTGGCTCGGTGCGTTGCTGTGCGTGATCGGCGCCACCATCATCGTGATCGGACCACGTCTGCAAAACAGCTGAGCGGGTAGGATCTTGTAGGCAAATTCCCGCAAAGTTGTGGGAATTGTCTATTTGCCTGTCAGAGCGTTGAACCGTTTCAGCACCCGGTTCAGTCTTCACTCTCCCCTGATGTGGAGGATTGGAGAATGCTGGTCATAGGGCGCGAAGTCGGCGAGGTCATCACCATCGATGACGACATCAAGATCAAGGTGCTGTCGGTAGACGGCAACACGGTGCGTTTCGGCATCTGCGCACCACGCGATGTGGAGGTGCACCGTGCAGAAATCTATCGGCGTATCGCCGAGCAACTGGGCAAGGGCGGCCTGGGCGCCTGATCACTGATCGTCGAGCAGCTCGCGGGGCACTTCATGCCTGGCGAGCAGTTGGCACTGCTGGCTGTCCAGGTCGAACAGGATCACCGCCTGCCCCTTGGCCAGCGCCTGGCGCACGCGCAGTACACGGGTTTCCAGCGGGGTGTCGTCGCCATTGTCGGTACCGTCGCGGGTGACGAAGTCTTCGATCAGGCGGGTGAGGGTGTCGGCTTCGAGCTGGTCGTAGGGTATCAACATAAAAAAGCTACAGAATCAGGAAAGGTTTCGCACATGCTACGCGAAACCTTTCCTGCATGTGGCTAGCCTTTTTGGCCAACCAGGCTGTCCACCGCCGGTACGCGGGTATCACTTTCCATTTGTGCGTCGTGTTCCAGCTGGTGGCTGAAGCTTTCCAGCGAACTGCCGGTGGGCTTGGAATCGCTGGCGAACACCGGTGGGCTGAGCAGGTAGGCGCTGAGCAGGCGGCTGAGGGCAGCCAGGCTGTCGATATGGGTGCGCTCGTAGCCATGGGTGGCGTCGCAGCCGAACGCCAGCAGCGCGGTGCGGATGTCATGCCCGGCGGTGATCGCCGAATGCGCGTCGCTGAAGTAGTAGCGGAACAGGTCCCGGCGCACCGGCAGGTTGTGCTCGCGGCCCAGGCTCAGCAGGTGGCGCGACAGATGGTAGTCGTAGGGGCCGGCGGAGTCCTGCATGGCCACGCTGACCGCGTGTTCGCTGGAGTGCTGGCCGGGGGCGACCGGGGCGATGTCGATGCCGACGAATTCGCTGACGTCCCACGGCAATGCGGCGGCGGCCCCCGAGCCGGTCTCTTCGGTGATGGTGAACAGCGGATGGCAGTCGATCTGTGGCTGGATGCCGCTTTCGACGATGGCCTTGAGCGAGGCCAGCAGCGCCGCGACGCCGGCCTTGTCGTCCAGGTGACGGGCGCTGATATGGCCGCTTTCGGTGAACTCGGGCAACGGGTCGAAGGCCACGAAGTCACCGATGCCGATGCCCAGGGTTTCACAGTCGGCGCGGGTGGTGCAGTAGGCATCCAGGCGCAGCTCGACGTGCTCCCAGCTCACCGGCATCTGGTCGACCGCGGTATTGAAGGCGTGCCCGCTGGCCATCAGCGGCAGCACGCTGCCGCGAAACACGCCGGTGTCGGTGAACACGCTGACCCGGCTGCCCTCGGCGAAACGGCTCGACCAGCAGCCAACCGGGGCCAGGCCCAGGCGGCCGTTGTCCTGCAAGGTGCGCACGCTGGCGCCGATGGTGTCCAGGTGCGCCGAAACGGCGCGGTCGGGCGAGCTCTTGCGGCCCTTGAGGGTGGCGCGGATGGTGCCGCGCCGGGTCAGTTCGAAGGGGATACCCAGTTCTTCCAGGCGCTCGGCCACGTAGCGCACGATGGTGTCGGTGAAGCCGGTGGGGCTGGGGATGGCGAGCATTTCCAGCAGGACCTTCTGCAGATAGGTCAGGTCCGGTTCGGGCAATTGATCAGGCATGCGGACTCCTCGTGGGGCGTTGTCACGGCACCGGCCGGCTGTGCGGGAACAGCAGGTCGACGAAGCGTTCGGCAGTGGGTTGGGGTTCGTGGTTGGCCAGACCGACCCGTTCATTGGCTTCGATGAACACGTAGTCGGGCTGGTCGGCGGCCTTGACCATCAGGTCCAGGCCGACCACCGGAATGTCCAGGGCGCGGGCGGCCCGCACGGCGGCATCCACCAGGGTCGGGTGCAGGCGTGCGGTGACGTCTTCCAGGCAGCCGCCGGTGTGCAGGTTGGCGGTACGCCGTACGGCCAGGCGCTGGCCGGCGGGCAGAATGGTGTCGTAGTCGACCCCGGCGGCGTGCAGGGTGCGCTGGGTTTCGGCGTCGAGCGGGATCTTGCTTTCGCCACCGGTGGCGGCCTGGCGCCTGCGGCTCTGGGCTTCGATCAGCGCACCGATGGCGTGCTGGCCGTCGCCGACGATCGAGGCCGGGTGACGAATCGCGGCGGCCACCACCTCGTAGCCGATGACCACGATGCGCAGGTCCAGCCCTTCATGAAAGCTTTCCAGCAGCACGCGGCTGTCGTATTGGCGCGCGTGCTCGATGGCGGCGTCCAGGTCTTGCAGGCAGGTCAGGTTGACCGCCACGCCGTTGCCCTGTTCGCCATCCAGCGGCTTGACCACCACCGCGCCGTGGTCTTCCAGAAAGGCCAGGTTGTCGGCGGCGTTGCCCGCCAGCTGTTGCGCCGGCAGGCTCAGGCCGGCGGCTTCGAGTACCTTGTGGGTCAGGCTCTTGTCCTGGCACAGGGTCATGCTCACGGCGGTGGTCAGGTCGCTGAGTGACTCGCGGCAGCGCACCCGGCGTCCGCCGTGGTTGAGGGTGAACAGCCCGGCGGTGGCATCGTCCACCTGCACATCGATGCCGCGCTTGTAGGCTTCCTCGACGATGATCCGCGCATAGGGGTTGAGCCCGGCCTCCGGCCCCGGCCCCAGGAAAAGCGGCTGGTTGATGCCGTTCTTGCGCTTGACCGCGAAGGTGGGCAGGGTGCGAAAGCCCAGCTTGGCGTACAGCCGCTTGGCCTGGCGATTGTCGTGCAGCACCGACAGGTCGAGGTGGCTCAGCCCGCGGCTCATGAAGTGTTCGATCAGGTGGCGTACCAGTACTTCGCCGACCCCGGGCCGGGTGCAGTTGGGGTCCACGGCCAGGCACCACAGGCTGCTGCCGTGCTCCGGGTCGTCGAAGGCCTTTTGATGATTCAGGCCCATCACGCTGCCGATCACCGCACTGTTGTCCTCGTCTTCGGCCAGCCAGTACACCGGGCCGCCCTGGTGGCGCGGAGTGATCAGCGCCGGGTCGACCGGCAGCATGCCACGGGCCACGTACAGCTCGTTGATGGCTGCCCAGTCGCTGTCGCTCTGTGCGCGGCGGATACGAAAGCCGCGAAACACCCGCTGCGCCTGGCGGTAGTCGCTGAACCACAGGCGCAAGGTGTCGGAGGGGTCGAGAAACAGCTGTTGCGGCGCCTGGGCCAGTACCTGCTGGGGGGCGGCCACGTACAGCGCGATATCGCGCTCGCCGGGCTGCTCTTTGGCCAGGGCCGCCGCCAGGCTGGCCGGGTCGGGGTAGGTGTGGCCGATCAGCAGCCGGCCCCAACCGCAATGCAACCAGCGCGGCTGGTCGTGCGGGTCGCTGCCGTCGCCGGCCAGTTGCGCCTGCAGGCGTTCATAGGACGGCACCTGGCCGCGCAGCAGGCGCTGGCCATAGGGTGAGGCATGGGCTTTCATCGATCAGATTCCTTGTTCGCTGAGCCACAGGTTCAGCGCGGCCAGTTGCCACAGCTTGGAGCCGCGCAGCGGCGTCAGTTGCCCATGCGGGTCGCTGAGCAGGCGGTCGAGCATGGCCGGGTTGAACAGGCCGCGGTCCTGGCTCGGGTCCAGCAGCAGCTCGCGTACCCAGTCCAGGGTGGCGCCTTGCAGGTGCTTGAGGCCCGGTACCGGGAAGTAGCCCTTCTTGCGGTCGATGACTTCACTGGGGATGACCAGTCGCGCGGCTTCCTTGAGCACCTGCTTGCCGCCATCGGGCAGCTTGAACTGGGCCGGCACCCGCGCCGACAGCTCCACCAGCCGGTAGTCGAGGAACGGCGTGCGAGCCTCCAGGCCCCAGGCCATGGTCATGTTGTCGACCCGTTTGACCGGGTCGTCGACCAGCATCACAGTGCTGTCCAGGCGCAGGGCCTTGTCGACTGCCGCGCTGGCGCCGGGCTGGGCGAAGTGCTGGCGCACGAAGTCGCCGGCGGCGTCATTGCCCAGCAGCCAGGCCGGCTGCACGGTGTCGCGGTACTCGTCGTAGCTGCGGTCGAAGAAGGCCTCGCGGTAGGCCGCGTACGGGTCCTTGGCGCCGTCCACCTGCGGGTACCAGTGGTAGCCGGCGAACAGCTCGTCGGCACCCTGGCCGCTCTGCACCACCTTGCAGTGCTTGGCCACTTCCCGCGAGAGCAGGTAGAAGGCGATGCAGTCGTGGCTGACCATCGGCTCGCTCATGGCGCGGAACGCGGCCGGCAGTTGCTCGATGATTTCGCGCTCGTCGATGCGCAACTGGTGGTGGCGTGTGCCGTAGTGCTTGGCGATCAGGTCCGAATACTGGAACTCGTCGCCACGTTCGCCGCCGGCATCTTCGAAGCCTATGGAAAAGGTCGACAGGTCCTCGACCCCGACTTCGCGCAGCAGGCCGACCAGAAGGCTGGAGTCGACGCCGCCCGAGAGCAGCACGCCGACATCCACGGCCGCGCGCTGACGGATTGCAACGGCTTCGCGGGTGCTGTCGAGCACGCGGTCGCGCCAGTCTTCCAGGGTCAGGTGCTGTTCATCGGTGCGTGGGCCGTAGTGCAGGTTCCACCACACGTGCTGCTCGGCGCGGCCCTGGGCGTCGATGCGCATCCAGGTGGCCGGTGGCAGCTTTTCGATGTTCGCCAGCAGGGTCCGCGGGGCGGGTACCACGGCGTGGAAGTTCAGGTAGTGGTTGAGTGCCACCGGGTCGAGCACCGGGTTGATGTCGCCGCCCTTGAGCAGGGCCGGCAGGCTCGATGCGAAGCGCAGGCGTTCGCCGGTGCGCGACAGGTACAGCGGCTTGACCCCCAGGCGGTCGCGGGCGAGGAACAGCTGCTGGCTGTCACGTTCCCAGATCGCCAGGGCGAACATGCCGTTCAGGCGCGGCAGCAGATCGGCGCCCCAGGCGTGGTAGCCCTTGAGCAGCACTTCGGTGTCGCCGTCCGAGTAGAAGGCATAGCCCAGGCTTTCGAGTTCGGCGCGCAGTTCGGGGAAGTTGTAGATGGCGCCGTTGAATGCCAGCGACAGGCCCAGCTGGCTGTCGATCATGGGCTGGGCCGAGCCGTCGGACAGGTCCATGATCTTCAGGCGCCGATGGCCCAGGGCGATGGGCCCCTGGCTATGGAAGCCCCAGGCATCCGGGCCGCGGGGCGCCAGGTGATGGGTCATCCGTTCGACCGCGGCCAGGTCCGCCGGGCGTGGTGTGTTGGCTACAGGGGTGAAACGAAACTCTCCAGCTAATCCGCACATAAGTCCTTACCGGTTTTTCCGTTGGGGAAGGTGCCCTGAATTCGGGCACATAGGAACTGACCGGTGCGGATCCTGTGAGTTTTAGATCAATCTGTTATAAGCCTTCAGCCTTGCTTGCCCTTGCCGCGTATCAGTTCGCGCAACATGAAACGATTCGGGTGGCAGGCCTCGGCCACGTCGCGCGGCACCGGCAAGGGTGCGTTGTCGACCCAGGCGGCGATCAGTTCACCCGCCAGAGGCGCGGTGATCAGGCCGCGCGAACCATGGCCGCTGTTCACATACAGGCCCTCCAGCCAGGGGCACGGAGTGTCCGGCAGCTGTCGCGCGTCCTTGCCGAGCACGGCATACGCCTGGTTGAACGCCGCCTTGTCGGCCAGCGGGCCGACGATCGGCAGGTAGTCGGGGCTGGTGCAGCGAAACGCCGCGCGGCCCTGCAGGCTGGCCGGTTCCAGCTCGGCAGCGCCAAGGCGTTCTGCCAGGTCGCCGGAGATTTCCCGCAGCAGCTCCAGGTTGCTCGCATGTTCGGCAGCGGTGGGGGCGAGGTCGGTGCTGTGGAAGTCGAAGCTCGCCCCCAGGGTGTGTTCGCCCAGGCGCGGCGGCGCGACGTAACCGTCGGCGCACACCACGGTGCCCAGCGCGCGGCTGGCGTTGGTGGCCGGCAGGCGGGTGATCTGCCCGCGGATGCGCTTGAGCGGCAGCTCGGCGCACGGCTCGAAACGATGGATGTCCGCTGCGCTGGCCAGCACCACCAGCGGCGCGCTGGCCAGCAGGCGCTCGCCGTCCCATGCCTGCCACAAGCCGTCGACCTTGCGCAGCTGTACCACGTCATGGTGGGGCAGCAGGGTGATGTTCGGTTGCCCGGCCTGCCATTGGCACAGCGCGGGCGGATGCACCCAGCCGCCCTCGGGGTAGTACAGACCGCCACTGGGCAGGCCGACCCCGGCCACGGCTTCGGCCTGCGGCTGGTCGAGGCGCCGCAGCAGGGTGTCGCTGAACGCCTGGTCGAGCTTGATCTGGCGCTGGTCTTCCTTGTCGTCGAAGGCCAGTTGCAGCACCCCGCAGGCGTCCCAGTCGGTGCCGCGCTGCAACTGTTCGAGCAGGCGGCGGGTGTAGCCGAAGCCGGCGACGATCAGCCGCGACAGTGCGGTGCCGTGGGCCGACAGCTTCAGGTACAGCACGCCCTGGGGGTTGCCCGAGGCTTCACCGGCAGGGGCGGCGTGGCGCTCCAGCAGGCGTACCTGCCAGCCGCGCGCCGCCAGGCTGGCGGCGGTGGTGCAACCGGCCAGGCCGGCGCCGATCACCAGCGCCTCGCGGGGGCCGGCCAGCGGCGCGGGGCGCGCGAACCATGGGGCAACCGGCGCGAGCGGCGCTTGCTCGGCGGGCCAGCCGGTGAATGCGCCGCGCAGCACTTCCCATTTTTTGCCGATACCCGGAATGCGCTTCATCTTGAAGCCCACCGCAATCAGCCCGCGACGCACCCAGCCGGTGCTGGTGAAGGTGCCAAGGGTGGCACCCGGCGCCGACAGGCGGCCGAGCTGGGCGAACAGCTCGGGGGTCCACATGTCGGGGTTCTTGGCCGGGGCAAAGCCATCGAGAAACCAGGCGTCGATGGGGGCGTCCAACTGCGGCAGCTGTTCCCGCGCATCGCCGATCATCAGGGTCAGGGTCACCCGACCCTGGTCGAAGACGAACTGCTGGAAACCTTCGTGCACCGCCACGTACTGCGCCAGCAGTGGCTGGCTGAACGGCGTCAGCTCCGGCCACAGGGCCAGGGCCTTGGCCAGGTCGGCATGGCTGAGGGGGTATTTTTCGACGCTGACGAAATGCAGGCGTGCCCCGGCCGGTGCACAGTCGGCGAACACCTGCCAGGCGCAGAAGAAATTCAGGCCGGTGCCGAAGCCGGTTTCCCCGATCACCAGGCAACTGCCGTCGGCCATCGCGGCGAAGCGCTGGCGCAGGTCGTTCTGCTCGATGAACACATGACGGGTTTCCTCCAGGCTCTGCTCCTTGGAGAAATAGATGTCGTCGTACTGGCGTGAATACGGGCGGCCCTTTTCATCCCACTCGATCTGGGCGTACTGGGTCGGGGTGGCGGGGGTGTCGTTCATGTTCGGCTCGGCAACAGCGAAGCGTGCATTCTAGCCGATCGCCTTGCGACAAAGGGCTGCGTGATCCGCTAGTCTTGCTTATCCAAGAAGGGAGCCTGGTATGTTCGAATCCGCCGAAATTGGTCACGCCATCGACAAAGAAACCTATGACGCCGAAGTGCCGGCGTTGCGCGAAGCCTTGCTCGAAGCCCAGTTCGAGCTCAAGCAGCAGTCTCGCTTTGCGGTCATCGTGCTGATCAATGGCATCGAGGGGGCCGGCAAGGGCGAAACCGTCAAGCTGCTCAACGAGTGGATGGACCCGCGCCTGATCGAGGTGCGCACCTTCGACCAGCAGACCGACGAGGAGCTGGCCCGGCCGCCGGCCTGGCGCTACTGGCGGGCCTTGCCGAGCAAGGGGCGCATGGGCGTCTTCTTCGGCAACTGGTACAGCCAGATGCTGCAGGGGCGGGTGCATGGCCAGTTCAAGGACGCGGTGCTCGACCAGGCCATCAACGGTGCCGAACGGCTGGAAAAGATGCTGTGCGACGAAGGCGCGCTGATCTTCAAGTTCTGGTTTCACCTGTCCAAGAAGCAGATGAAGGCGCGGCTCAAGTCGCTCAAGGATGACCCGCTGCACAGCTGGAAGATCAGCCCGCTGGACTGGCAGCAATCGCAGACCTATGACCGGTTCGTGCGCTTCGGCGAACGGGTGCTGCGCCGCACCAGCCGTGACTATGCACCCTGGCACATCATCGAGGGCGTGGACCCGAACTACCGCAGCCTGGCAGTGGGCAAGATCCTGCTCGAGGGCCTGCAGAACGCCTTGAAGGCCAAGGCCCTGGGACGCCAGACCAACATCGCGCCGCTGGGCGAATCCATCGACGGACGCAGCCTGCTGGGCAGCCTGGACATGACCCTGCGTCTGGACAAGAACGACTACCAGGAGCAGCTGATTGTCGAGCAGGCCCGTCTGGCGGGCCTGTTGCGTGACAAGCGCATGCGTCGCCACGCGCTGGTGGCGGTGTTCGAGGGCAACGACGCGGCGGGCAAGGGCGGTGCCATTCGGCGCGTGGCCGCCGCGCTGGACCCGCGTCAGTACCGCATCGTGCCGATTGCCGCCCCTACCGAGGAGGAGCGGGCGCAGCCCTACCTGTGGCGGTTCTGGCGGCACATTCCGGCGCGCGGCAAGTTCACGGTGTTCGACCGCTCGTGGTACGGGCGGGTGCTGGTGGAGCGTATCGAGGGCTTCTGCAGCCAGGCCGACTGGATGCGCGCCTATGGCGAGATCAACGATTTCGAGGAGCAACTGCACGACGCTGGCGTGGTGGTGGTCAAGTTCTGGCTGTCGATCGACGAGCAGACCCAGCTGGAGCGTTTTCAGGAGCGCGAGCAGATACCGTTCAAACGCTTCAAGATCACCGAGGAAGACTGGCGCAACCGCGACAAGTGGGACGCGTACTCCGAGGCGGTGGGCGACATGGTCGACCGCACCAGCACCGAAGTGGCGCCCTGGACGCTGGTGGAGGCCAATGACAAGCGTTGGGCGCGAGTGAAGGTGCTGCGCACCATCAACGAGGCGCTGGAGGCGGCGTTCAAGAAAGACAAGAAGTGATCATTGGCCGCATCGCGGGGCAAGCCCGCTCCCACAGGAACTCCATCAGCCTTGTGGGAGCGGCTTGACCCGCGACGGGCTGCGTAGCAGAGCTTTTTTCAGCCTTTGCCGCCGGCCTCGAGCATCTGCTCCGGCCTTACCCATTCATCGAACTGCGCATCGGTCAGATACCCCAGTTCCAGCGCTGCCTCGCGCAGGGTGGTGCCTTCGGCGTAGGCCTTCTTGGCGATCTGCGCCGACTTGTCGTAACCGATATGCGGGTTGAGCGCCGTCACCAGCATCAGCCCGCGCTCCAGGTGCTCGGCCATCTGCTGCGGGTCTGGCTCGATGCCCGCCACGCAGTGCTGCTGGAAGTTGCGGCAGCCATCGGCCAGCAGTTCGATCGACTGCAGCAGGTTGTGGATGATCACCGGCTTGAACACGTTGAGCTGCAGGTGGCCCTGGCTGGCGGCAAAGCCGATGGTGGTGTCGTTGCCCAGCACCTGGCAGGCCAGCATCGACAGTGCCTCGCACTGGGTCGGGTTGACCTTGCCGGGCATGATCGAGCTGCCCGGCTCGTTGGCCGGCAGGCGCACCTCGGCCAGCCCCGCGCGCGGCCCGGAGCCGAGCAGGCGCAGGTCGTTGGCCAGCTTCATCAGGGCCACGGCCAGGGTTTTCAGCGCACCGGCCAGGGTGATCAGCGGCTCGTGCCCGGCCAGTGCTGCAAACTTGTTGGGCGCGGTGACGAACGGCAGCCCCGACAAAGCGGCAAGCTCAGCGGCGATCGCCTCGGCAAACCCGTGCGGCGCGTTCAGCCCGGTACCCACGGCGGTACCGCCCTGGGCCAGTTCGCACACCGCCGGCAGCGCCGCGCGGATGGCGCGCTGGGCGTAGTCCAGTTGGGCCACGTAGGCCGAGACCTCTTGGCCGAAGGTGATCGGGGTGGCGTCCATCATGTGGGTTCGCCCGGTCTTGACCAGTTGCATGTGGCGTGCGGCCAGTTCGGCCAACCCGCCCGACAGCTCGGCGATGGCCGGCAGCAGTTGCTGGTTGACCGCCTGTGCGGCGGCAATGTGCATGGCGGTCGGGAAACAGTCGTTGGAGCTCTGCGAGCGGTTGACGTGGTCGTTGGGGTGCACCGGCACCTTGCCGCCGCGGCCCTTGCCGGCCAGCTCGTTGGCGCGCCCGGCCAGCACTTCGTTGGCGTTCATGTTGCTCTGGGTACCGCTGCCGGTCTGCCACACCACCAGCGGGAACTGGTCGTCATGCTCGCCGGCCAGCACCTCGTCGGCGGCCTGTTCGATCAGGCGGGCGATGTCGGCCGGCAGGTCGCCGTTGCGGTCATTGACCCGCGCTGCGGCCTTCTTGATCAGCACCAGCGCGTGCAGTACCGCCAGCGGCATGCGTTCCTTGCCGATGGCAAAGTTGATCAGCGAGCGCTGGGTCTGGGCACCCCAGTAGGCCTCGTCAGGAACTTCAACCGGGCCCAGGCTGTCAGTTTCGATACGGCTCATGCGGTACGCACTCCTTCAATGGCTTGTTTGCGCAGTTTAGGCCCTGATTCGGCATGGCGGTTCCATTGCCTGTCGTCCCTCTTGAGCAGGCTGCCCCAGTCGGCGCAGAATGCTCTACTCTGGGTACGCCCTCTTTTTATTTTAAGGAATTTCGATGACCCGTCTTCGCGCCCTCTGCACGGCTGTCGCGCTGGTCTGCGCCAGCGGCCAGGCACTCGCCGATACCGCCAGCCACAACGCCAGCGCTGAAAAATTCCTGGTGATGGCGCACGCCGACAAACTGGGTACCCCGGTCTACATGCAGGTGCAGCAGATGTTTGCCCAGCGCTTCGAGCAGACCAAGGCGCCGGCGTCCAAAAAGGCCGTGCTTGAAACCTACCAGGCCAAGGCCAACGCCGCCCTGGACCAGGCCATCGGCTGGAACAAGCTCAAGCCGGACATGATCAAGCTGTACACCAGCACCTTCAGCGAATCCGAGCTCAAGGACCTGGTCGCCTTCTACCAGTCGCCACTGGGCAAGAAAGTCCTGGAAAAGATGCCTGCCGTTACCCAGCAGTCGGCCCAGCTGACCCAGCAGAAGCTTGAAAGCGCCGTGCCGGTGGTCAACAAGCTGCTGGCCGACATGACCAACGAGCTGGACCCGTCCGCCGGCAAGGCGGCCGCACCGGCCAAGAAACCTTAAGCGGAGCCCAGCATGTCGATGCAGCAGAAGATCGAACAGAGCCTGGCGGCGCTCGCCCCGCAGCACCTCGAGGTGCTGGACGAGAGCCACATGCACAGCCGGGGCCAGCAGACCCACTACAAGGCCGTGCTGGTCAGCGAACAGTTCGATGGCTTGAACAGCGTCAAGCGCCACCAGAAGGTCTACGCCACCCTGGGTGACCTGATGGGGCAGTTCCATGCCCTGGCGTTGCACACCTACACCCCGCAGGAATGGCAGAAAGTCGGCAGCGCGCCGGCTTCGCCCACCTGCGCCGGAGGCAGCAAACACTGAAATCCCTTTCAGGTTTTTGCTAGAATCCGCAACGCGCCGCCTGTCGGCGCGTTTTTTATTGTCGACCCGGTCCGCCCTTTGCGAGGGTGACCACCTGGAGAATCAAGGCATGACCCAAGCTATCGTCGTGGCGGCGCTGTACAAGTTCGTCACCCTGAAAGATTACGTCGAGCTGCGCGAGCCGCTGCTCGAGACCATGGAGCGCAACGGGGTCAAGGGCACCCTGCTGTTGGCCGAAGAGGGTATCAACGGCACCGTGTCGGGTACCCGCGAAGGCATCGATGGCCTGCTGGCCTGGCTGCGCAGCGATGCACGCCTGGTGGACATCGATCACAAGGAATCGTACTGCGACGAACAGCCGTTCTACCGCACCAAGGTCAAGCTCAAGAAAGAGATCGTGACCCTCGGCGTGCCGGGCGTGGACCCGAACCGGACGGTCGGTACCTATGTCGAGCCCAAGGACTGGAACGCGCTGATCAGCGACCCCGAAGTGCTGCTGATCGACACCCGCAACGACTATGAAGTGGCGATTGGTACCTTCGAGGGCGCCATCGACCCCAAGACCACCACCTTTCGCGAGTTTCCCGAGTACATCAAGGCCAACTTCGACCCTGCCCGGCACAAGAAGGTGGCGATGTTCTGCACCGGTGGCATCCGCTGCGAAAAAGCCTCCAGCTATATGCTCGGCGAGGGTTTCGAAGCGGTCTATCATCTTAAGGGTGGCATCCTGAAGTACCTCGAGGAGGTCCCCCAGGAAGAAACGCGCTGGCAGGGCGACTGCTTTGTCTTCGACAACCGCGTGACCGTGCGTCACGACCTCAGCGAAGGCGACTACGACCAGTGCCACGCCTGTCGTACCCCGATCAGCGTGGAAGAACGGGCCTCCGAGCATTATTCGCCAGGCATCAGCTGCCCGCATTGCTGGGACAGCCTGAGCGAGAAGACCCGGCGCAGCGCCATCGATCGGCAGAAGCAGATCGAGTTGGCCAAGGCCCGCAACATGCCGCACCCGATCGGCCACAACTATCGCAAAGCCGAGGTGTGATGGATGACCGCTCGCCTGCTGTATGTAATGGACCCGATGTGCTCCTGGTGCTGGGGTTTCGCACCCGTGGCCGAGGCCCTGATACGGCAGGCGCGCGAGGCCGGCGTGGACACCCACCTGGTGCCCGGCGGCCTGCGCTCGGGCAGCAGTGCGCTGGATGCCTCCACCCGGCGCTACATTCTTGAACACTGGCAGGCGGTCAATCAGGCCACCGGCCAGCCGTTCCAGCTCGAGGGCGCGATGCCCGAAGGCTTTGTCTACGACACCGAACCTGCCTGCCGCGCGCTGGTGGCTGCACGCAGCCTGGACCCGCAGCGGGCCTGGACGCTGCTGGGGATGATCCAGCAGGCGTTCTACCAGCGCAGCGAAGACGTGACCCTGCCGGTCAAGCTGGTGGAGCTGGCCGAGCAGGCCGGTTTCGACCGCGCCGCCTTCGCCGAGGCCTTCAGCAGCGGCGACACCCGCAGCGCCACCGCCGCCGACTTCACCTGGGTGCAGGACCTGGGCATCGCGGGCTTCCCGACCCTGCTCGCCGAGCGCAATGGCCAACTGGCCCTGCTGACCAACGGCTACCAGGCCCTGGGGGCGCTGCAGCCGCTGCTGGGGCGCTGGCTGGAGCATGCGGTCAATGCTTGACCTGCCTGGCTCCCCCGACCCGGTGCCCGGGCCGACGCCGGCACCTGTCGATCGCTTGAGCTGGGCCGAGATCCGGCGCCTGGCGCAACACCACAAGAAAGCCCTGTGGACTGCCAACGGCGTGGCCGTGCTGGCGGCCCTGTGCAGTGTGCCGATTCCGCTGCTGCTGCCGTTGCTGGTCGACGAAGTGCTGCTGGGGCACGGCGATGCGGCGCTCAAGTGGATGAACAACCTGCTGCCCGCCAGCTGGCAGGTGGCGGCCGGCTACATCGGCCTGATGCTGGTCTTCACCCTGACGCTGCGCTGTGCGGCACTGGCCTTCAACGTGGTGCAGGCCAAGCTGTTCGCCGGGCTGGCCAAGGACATCGTCTACCGGCTGCGCATCCGCCTGATCGAGCGGCTCAAGCGCATCTCGCTGAGCGAGTACGAGAGCCTGGGCAGCGGTACGGTTACCACGCACCTGGTCACCGATCTGGACACCGTGGACAAGTTCGTCGGTGAAACCCTCAGCCGCTTTCTGGTGGCCATGCTCACGCTGGCCGGCACCTCGGCGATCCTGTTGTGGATGCACTGGCAGCTGGCGCTGTTGATCCTGCTGTTCAACCCGCTGGTGATCTTTGCCACGGTGCAGTTGGGCAAGCGGGTCAAGCACCTGAAGAAACTCGAGAACGACAGCACCTCGCGCTTCACCCAGGCACTGACCGAAACCCTGGATGCGATCCAGGAAATCCGTGCCGGCAACCGCCAGGGCTACTTTCTCGGGCGCTTGGGCATGCGTGCCCAGGAGGTGCGCAACTATGCGGTGTCCTCGCAATGGAAGAGCGATGCCAGCAGCCGCGCCAGTGGCTTGCTGTTCCAGTTCGGCATCGACATCTTTCGCGCAGCGGCCATGCTCACGGTGCTGTTTTCCGACCTCAGCATCGGCCAGATGCTGGCGGTGTTCAGCTACCTGTGGTTCATGATCGGCCCGGTGGAGCAGTTGCTCAACCTGCAGTACGCCTACTACGCGGCAGGTGGTGCGCTGAGCCGGATCAACGAGCTGCTGGCGCGCAGCGACGAGCCGCAGTATCCCGGCGGCATCGACCCTTTCGCGGGGCAGACCACCGTGGGCATCGAGGTGCGCGGGCTGCGTTTCGGCTATGGCGAGGAGCCGGTGCTGGACCAGTTGAACCTGTCCATCGCACCCGGCGAGAAGGTGGCCATCGTCGGCGCCAGCGGCGGCGGCAAGAGCACCCTGGTGCAGCTGTTGCTGGGCCTGTACAGCGCCCAGGCCGGCAGCATCCGCTTCGGCGGTTCGACCTTGCAGGAGATCGGCCTGGAAACCCTGCGCGAGCATGTGGCGGTGGTGTTGCAGCACCCGTCGCTGTTCAACGACACCGTGCGCGCCAACCTGACCATGGGCCGCGAGAGTACCGATGAGGCCTGCTGGCAGGCGCTGCGCATTGCCCAGCTCGACGCCACCATCGCCGCGCTGCCGCAGGGCCTGGACAGTGTGGTGGGACGTTCGGGCGTGCGTCTGTCCGGCGGGCAGCGCCAGCGTCTGGCGATAGCGCGCATGGTGCTGGCCGAGCCCAAGGTCGTCATTCTCGATGAGGCCACCTCGGCACTGGACGCGGCCACCGAGTACAACCTGCACCAGGCGCTGAGCCGCTTCCTCAGCGCCCGTACCACCCTGATCATCGCTCACCGCCTGTCGGCAGTGAAGCAGGCCGACCGCGTGCTGGTGTTCGACGGCGGGCATGTCGCCGAGGATGGCGGTCACCAGCAGCTGATCGCCGAGGGCGGGTTGTACGCCAAGCTCTATGGGCATTTGCAACAGAGCTGAGGGCCTTCTACTGTACAACTGTTGTACAGGTGAAAAAGGGCCTGATGGCAGGTGGCAAATGGCCTAGGCTGTGTCTGTGCAGGATGAGACTCATCGGGCTGCGCATTGCTGCAAGGGACCTCATGAAGCAGAAACGGACTCTCGAAGCGCCCAGGTTGTTGGGCATCATCTGGCCTTTTGTGGCGGTCGTACTGTTCCAGGCCTTGCTGGGGGGCATCAGCCTCTATGCCTTGTCGGCCGTGCGCGGTTATGTGGCGGGCGAGAGCCTGTGGTCCAAGGGGCAGAAGGACGCCATCTACTTCCTGAGCCTGTATACCGACAGCCGCGACGAGGCGGCCTACCAGAAGTACCGGCAGGCCATCGCCATCCCCCAGGGTGGGCACCAGCTGCGCACCGCGCTGGACGCCAAGCCCCTGGACCTGGCCGCTGCGCGCCAGGGCATCCTCAGGGGCGGCAACCACCCGGATGACATCGACAGCGTCATCTGGCTCTACCTGAATTTCCGTCATGTCAGCTACATGGAACGCGCCATCGAACGCTGGTCGGTGGGGGACGACTACCTGCAGCAGCTGGATGCGCTGGCCAACCGGATCCACCAGGGTATCGTCACCGGGAATGTCACTGCGCAGCGGGTTGCAGCCTGGAAGGGTGAGATCGCCGCGATCAACGAGGCGGTAACCCCCGCCGCCATGGCGTTCAGCGATGCCCTGGGCGAAGGATCGCGCATGCTGTTGCGCCTGCTGCTGGTGGTCAACCTGGCCACGGCACTGTTTCTGATTGCGCTGGCCTGCCTGCGCACGCACAAGCTGCTGGCGCAGCGCCAGGCCTTTGCCAGTGCCCTGCAGGTGGAGAAGGATCGGGCGCAGATCACCTTGCAGTCGATTGGCGATGGGGTGATCACCACCGATGTCGAGGGCTGTATCGCCTACATGAACCCTGCCGCCGAGCAGTTGACCCACTGGAGCGCCGGACAGGCCCAGGGCCTGCCGCTGGCGGCGCTGTTCAGCCTGCTGGACGACAACGCCGAAAAAGACAGCCTGTCCCTTACCGAGCGCATTCTGAGCGGTACCCTCAAGGGCGGCAGCGAGCACGCCAAGCTGATCCAGCGGCTGGACGGCAGCACGGTGTCGGTGGCCCTGGTGGGCTCGCCGATCATCAGTGACGGTCAGGTCAGCGGCATCGTGCTGGTGCTGCACGACATGACCCAGGAGCGCCAGTACATCGCCAACCTGTCGTGGCAGGCCACCCATGATGCCCTCACCGGGCTGGCCAACCGGCGCGAATTCGAATACCGGCTGGAGCTGGCGCTGGGCGACCTGGGCCGCCAGGCGGCGCGCCACACCCTGCTGTTTCTGGACCTGGATCAGTTCAAGCTGGTCAACGACACCTGTGGCCATGCGGCGGGCGACGAATTGCTGCGTCACATTTGCGCGGTGCTGCAGGCGGGCGTTCGCGAGGGCGATACCCTGGCGCGCCTGGGCGGCGACGAGTTCGGTATCCTGCTCGAGAACTGCCTGCCCGAGCAGGCCGAGCGCATTGCCGAGAATCTGCGCCAGACCGTGCAGAGCCTGCACTTCGTGTGGAAGGGGCGCCCGTTCATGACCACCGTGAGCGTGGGGCTGGTCCACCTGCAACTGGCACCCCATACGCTGGAGGCCTCGCTGCGTGCGGCCGACATGGCGTGCTACATGGCCAAGGAGAAGGGGCGCAACCGGGTGCAGGTGTACCACCCCGACGACACCGAGCTGTCCATGCGCTTTGGCGAGATGGCCTGGATCCAGCGCCTGCACATCGCCCTGGAGGAAGACCGCTTCTGCCTGTATGCCCAGGAAATCGCACCACTGGCGGCCGGTGAGTCGGATGCCGGTCATCTGGAAATACTGCTGCGCCTGCATGATGAGAGCGGGCGCATCATCCTGCCCGACAGCTTCATCCCGGCCGCCGAACGCTATGGGCTCATGACGGCCCTGGATCGCTGGGTAGTGAACAGAGTGTTCAAGGTGATTCGCCAGGCGCTGGACGAGGGGCGAAAGGGGCCATTGGCAATGTGCGCCATCAACCTGTCGGGCAGCAGCATCGGCGATGACAAGTTTCTGGATTATCTGCAGCGCCAGTTCGTCGAGTACGCCATACCGCCTGAAATGATCTGTTTCGAGATCACCGAAACCAGTGCGATTGCCAACCTGGGCAGCGCCATTCGTTTCATCAACGAATTGAAAGGGCTGGGTTGCCACTTTTCGCTGGACGACTTCTGCGCCGGGATGTCGTCGTTTGCCTACCTCAAACACCTGCCCGTGGACTTCCTGAAAATCGACGGGAGTTTCGTCAAGGACATGCTTGACGATCCGATTAACCGGGCTATGGTCGAAGTGATCAACCATATTGGCCACGTCATGGGCAAGCGCACCATTGCCGAGTTTGTCGAGACGCCCCTGATCGAGCAGGCGCTGCATGAAATTGGTGTCGATTACGCCCAGGGCTACCTGATCGAGCGGCCGCAGGTGTTCACCTGTGAAAGCTTGCAACGCCGGCGTATCCGTTCGCGACCCTTGCTGTTCAGGACGCCGGGGACGTTTCGCTGAGCGTTCACTTCAAATCACAAGGATGTAGGGATATGACAGTGATTGATGCATTTGAGCGAGTGGGTCCATTGATGGACGCGCAAAGTTACCCACTCTGGGCTCAGAAACTGATCGAGGATTGCAGTGCGAGCAAGCAGCGGGTGGTAGAGCATGAAATCTATCACCGCCTGCGCGACGGCAAGCTGAGCCAGCGCACCCTGCGCCAGTATCTGATCGGCGGCTGGCCGGTAGTCGAACAGTTTTCGGTGTACATGGCGCAGAACCTGGCCAAGACCAGTTTTGCCCGCCACCCGGGGGAAGACATGGCGCGTCGCTGGCTGATGCGCAATATCCGTGTCGAGCTCAACCATGCCGACTACTGGGTGCACTGGGCCCAGGCGCACGGGGTCAGCCTGGACGATCTGAACGAGCAGAACGTGCCGACCGAGTTGCAGGCGCTGAGTGACTGGTGCTGGCATACCTGTGCGGCCGATTCGCTGATCGTGGCCATGGCCGCGACCAACTATGCGATCGAAGGCGCGGTGGGGGAATGGTCGGCGCTGGTGTGTTCGACGGATACCTACGCCAACGGCTTTCCCGAAAGCGGGCGCAAGCGCGCCATGAAATGGCTGAGGATGCACGCGCAGTATGACGACGAGCACCCTTGGGAGGCGTTGGAGATCATCTGCACGCTGGCGGGCAACAACCCACCACAGGCGCTGCAGACCCAGCTGCGTCGTGCGATCTGCAAGAGCTACGACTACATGTACCTGTTTCTGGAGCGCTGTCTGCAGCTGGAGCAGTCCCCACAGGCCGAGCCGGGCTCCACTGCCCGGTCGCGCTCGGCCCTGGTCGGCGCCTGAGGGCTACTGTGCGTTGAGCGCCTGGCCGTTGATGCCCTTGCTGTCCGGGCCCATCAGGTAGAGGTAGACCGGCATGATCTGCTCGGGCAGCGGGTTGTTCTCCGGTGCCTCGGCAGGGTAGGCCTGGGCGCGCATGCTGGTGCGTGTGGCGCCCGGGTTGACGCTGTTGGCGCGCACGGGGGCAACGTTCTCCAGCTCGTCGGCGAGGGTCTGCATCAGGCCTTCGGTGGCGAATTTCGATACGCCATAGGCACCCCAGTAGGCCCGGCCCTTGCGCCCGACGCTGCTGGAGGTGAACACCACCGAGGCATCCTCCGACAGCTTGAGCAGCGGCAGCAGGGTGCTGGTGAGCATGAACATGGCGTTGACGTTGATGTGCATGACGCGCATGAAGTTCTCGCCCGACAACTGCTCCAGCGGGGTACGCGGGCCGATGATGGAGGCGTTGTGCAGCAGCCCGTCGAGACGACCGAATTCGTTTTCCACCATCACTGCCAGCTCATCGTACTGATGGGGCAGGGCGGTTTCGAGGTTGAAGGGCACGACCACCGGTGCCGGATGGCCGGCTGCGGTGATCTGGTCGTGCACCTCGTTGAGGTTGGCTTCGGTCTTGCCCAGCAGCAGTACCGTGGCGCCATGGGCAGCGTAGGCCTTGGCAGCAGCGGCGCCGATGCCGCGACCGGCGCCGGTGACCAGGATGACCCGGCCGTTGAGCAGGCCGGGGCGGGCGGTGTAGTCGAACATGGGATTCCCTCGAGATCGTGGTGAGGCATTCGCCGGCACGGCCGGCTCCTACAAATCGATCCGGTGTTGCAGGAGCCGGCCGTGCCGGCGAAGCTTTTGGCGGGTGTCGGCGATCAGCAGCCGCACAGGGCGCTGTCGAGCACCTTGCGCAGGTCCAGCGGATGATCGACCACCACGTCCGCGCCCCAGTTGTTGGGGTTGTCCTCTGGATGAATATAGCCGTAGCGCACCGCTGCGGTGCGGGTGCCGGCGTCGCGGCCCGACTCGATGTCGCGCAGGTCGTCACCCACGAACAGCACGCTGGCCGGGTCCAGGTTCAGGGTCTTGCAGGCCAGGATCAGCGGCTCGGGGTCGGGCTTGCTGTTCTTCACGTGATCCGGACAGATCAGCAGCGACGAACGCTCGGCCAGGCCCAGCTGCTGCATGATCGGCTCGGCGAAGCGTACCGGCTTGTTGGTGACCACGCCCCACAGCAGGTTGCCTTTTTCGATGTCGGCCAGCAGCTCGGCCATGCCGTCGAACAGCTTGCTGTGCACCGCGCAATCCTTCTGGTAGCGCTCGAGGAATTCCAGGCGCAGCGCCTCGAACTCGGGGGCTTCGGGGCTCATCGCGAACGCGGTGGCGACCATGGCTCGGGCGCCACCGGAAATCACCTCGCGAATCCGTTCATCGTCGATTGCCGGCAGGCTGCGGTCGGCCAGCATGGCCTGGCAGATGGCGATGAAATCCGGCGCCGTGTCGAGCAGGGTGCCGTCCATGTCGAAAAGTACTGCTCGCAAACGCATGCTCATTCCTCGCGCAGGGTCTGGATCATGTAGTTGACGTCGACGTCGCTGGCCAGTTTGTAGTGCTTGGTCAGCGGGTTGTAGGTCAGGCCGATGATGTCCTTGACGCTCAGGCCCGCTTCGCGGCTCCAGGCGCCCAGTTCGGACGGTCGGATGAATTTCTTGAAGTCATGGGTGCCGCGCGGCAGCAGCTTCATGATGTATTCCGCACCGATGATGGCGAACAGGTAGGCCTTGGGGTTGCGGTTGATGGTGGAGAAGAATACCTGGCCGCCGGGCTTGACCATGCGGTAGCAGGCGCGGATCACCGAGGAGGGGTCGGGTACGTGCTCGAGCATCTCCAGGCAGGTGACCACGTCGAACTGCTCGGGCATTTCCTCGGCCAGGGCTTCGGCGGTGATCTGCCGGTACTCCACCTCGACGCCGGACTCCAGCTGGTGCAGGCGGGCGACGGCCAGCGGCGCTTCACCCATGTCGATGCCGGTGACGGTGGCACCCCGCAGGGCCATGGCCTCGCTGAGAATGCCGCCGCCACAACCGACGTCGAGCACTTTCTTGCCGGCCAGCTTGACCCGCTCGTCGACCCAGTTGACCCGCAGCGGATTGATGTCGTGCAGTGGCTTGAATTCGCTCTCGCGGTCCCACCAGCGGTGGGCCAGGGCTTCGAATTTGGCGATTTCGGCGTGGTCGACGTTGCTCATGGAACGGTCCTCAGAAACTTTGATAATTCGCTACAGGTCGGCAGCCGTGGCTGCCGACGGGTTATTCGTGCTGGCCGCCGATACGCTGGCCCCAGCCACAGGCGCTGGCATGCACGGCCTGTTCGTCGAGCCGGGTGAGGCGGCGCTCATCGAGCAGTTGCCGGCCGGCCACCCAGACATGTCTTGCGCAGTCCCGCCCGCTGGCATACACCAGTTGCGAGACCGGGTCGTAGATCGGCTGCTGGGCCAGGCCCGACAGGTCGAATGCCACCAGGTCGGCAGCCTTGCCCAGCTCCAGTGAGCCGGTTACGGCCTCCAGGCCCAGCGCGCGGGCGCCGTTGAGGGTTGCCATGCGCAAGGCGCGATGGGCATCCAGGGCGCTGGCCGAACCTGACACGGCCTTGGCCAGCAGGGCCGCGGTACGGGTTTCGCCCAGCAGGTCGAGGTCGTTGTTGCTGGCGGCGCCATCGGTGCCTATGGCTACGTTGACGCCAGCCTGCCACAGGCGTTCCACCGGGCAGAAGCCGCTGGCCAGCTTGAGGTTGGATTCAGGGCAGTGCACCACGCTGGTGTTGCTTTCTACCAGCAGGGCCAGGTCGTCGTCGCTGACCTGGGTCATGTGCACGGCCTGCAGGCGCGGGCCCAGCAGGCCGATGCGTGCCAGGCGCGCCAATGGCCGCTCGCCGCACTGGTCGATGGACTGCTGCACCTCGAAGGCGGTCTCGTGCAGGTGCATGTGCACCAGCGCGTCCAGCTCTTCGGCGATCACCCGGACCTTTTCCAGGTTGGCGTCGCTGACCGTGTACGGTGCGTGCGGGCCCAGGGCCACGGTGATGCGCGGATGGTGGCGCAGGTCGCCGAACAGCTCCACGCCCAGGTGCAGGCCTTCGTCGAAGGTGCGGGCGCCGGGAATCGGGAAGTCCAGCAACGGCACTGCGATCTGCGCGCGCATGCCGCTGTCGTGCACGCATTCGCTGGCGATCTTGGGGAAGAAGTACATGTCCGAGAAGCAGGTGATGCCACCCTTGAGCTGTTCGGCAATGGCCAGGTTGGTGCCGTCACGCACGAAGGCTTCATCGACCCAGCGGGCTTCGGCGGGCCAGATGTGCTCCTGCAGCCAGGTCATCAGCGGCAGGTCGTCGGCCAGGCCGCGAAACAGCGTCATCGCGGCGTGGCCGTGGGCGTTGATCAGGCCGGGGGCGAGCAGGCAGCCGGGCAGCTCGCGCACCTCGGTGGCCTGCAGGCGCAGGGCGTCTTCGCGCGGGCCGATGAAGGCGATAAGGCCGTCGCGGATACCGATGCCGTGGCCCTTGAGAACCACCCCGGCCGGTTCGACGGGCACCAGCCACGAGGGCAGGAGCAACAGGTCGAGGGGAGGGGCAGGCTTGGGCATGTGCGAAAATCCCGGTATCGCGGAAGGTGGGGGCGAAGTATACCCGAGCGTCCGCGGCTGGGGCTCGTTATAATCGTGCGCTTTTGATGTCCGAATGACGGGGTGAGGCATGCGCGATCGACTGTTGGCTGCGGAGAAGGTGACGGCCATCGATTGGCGGGATGGTGCCCTGTATCTGCTCGACCAGCGTGCGCTGCCGTTCGAGCAGCGCTGGCTGGCGTATAACGATGCCGTCGGGGTGGCCGAGGCCATCCGCACCATGGTGGTGCGCGGCGCCCCGGCCATCGGCATCAGTGCGGCCTATGGCCTGGTGCTGGCGCTGCGCCAGCGCCTGGCGGATGGCGATGACTGGGAAATGGCTCTGGAAGAGGACTTCGAGCTGCTGGGCGAAGCCCGTCCCACCGCCGTCAACCTGTTCTGGGCACTGAACCGCATGCGCGAGCGGCTGTTGCGGATAAAGGCCGGGGATGACGTGCTGGCGATCATGCTGGCCGAAGCCGAGGCCATCCACGAAAGCGACCGTGAAGCCAACCTGACCATGGCCCAGCTGGGCGCCGAGCTGATTCGCAGGCACCAGGGCAGCGAGCAGGCCATCCTCACCCACTGCAATGCCGGCGCGCTGGCCACGGGTGGGTTCGGCACTGCGCTGGGGGTGATTCGCGCCGCGTACCTGGAAGGCATGGTGGAGCGGGTGTACGTGGCCGAGACCCGGCCCTGGCTGCAAGGGTCGCGGCTGACCGCCTGGGAGCTTGCCGGCGAAGGGGTGCCGGTGACCATCGGCGTCGATTCCGCCGCCGCGCACCTGATGAAGACCAAGGGCATCACCTGGGTGATCGTCGGCGCCGACCGCATCACTGCCAATGGCGACGTGGTCAGCAAAATCGGCACCTACCAGCTGGCGGTCAATGCCATGCACCATGGGGTTCGCTTCATGGTAGTGGCGCCCAGTTCGAGCATCGACCTCAACCTGGCCAGTGGCGAGGAGGTGATACTCGAGGAGCGGGATGTCAGCGAGCTGCTGGAGGTGGGCGGCGAACGGGTCGGGGCCGGGGTAGAGGCCTTCAATCCGGTGTTCGATGTGACGCCGGCAGACCTGATCGACGTGATCGTGACCGAAAAGGGCATCGTCGAGCGTCCGGACGCGGCCAAGATGGCGCAGTTGATGTGCCGCAAGCGGTTGCATTGAGGTCCGCGCCGCGCCCTTTGCCGGCAAGCCGGCCTCAGATCGGGCGGCGGTTTGCCATACTCCCAAGCCTATCGGGACTGTGGTAACATCCGACGGTTTCCAAGACCGCCTCCCGAGGCGGTCTTTACTGCGCAGATCCATGGCATAACTCGTTGATTTGTCGTAAGTCGCTGCCGGTCATCTGCTTGCAGCGGCGAGCTTCGTTCGTCCCATATGGATGTGACGAGGTTTCACCAGAAAAAGGAATCAGGCTTCTCATGGGCGAACTGGCCAAAGAAATCCTACCGGTCAATATCGAAGACGAACTGAGACAGTCCTACCTCGACTACGCGATGAGCGTCATTGTCGGGCGTGCACTGCCCGATGCGCGTGATGGCTTGAAGCCCGTGCATCGCCGCGTTCTGTTTGCGATGAGTGAACTGGGTAACGACTGGAACAAACCGTACAAGAAATCCGCCCGTGTGGTCGGTGACGTGATCGGTAAGTATCACCCCCACGGTGATACCGCGGTCTACGACACCATCGTCCGTATGGCCCAGCCGTTCTCGCTGCGCTACCTGCTGGTGGACGGCCAGGGCAACTTCGGTTCGGTGGACGGCGACAATGCCGCGGCCATGCGATACACCGAAGTGCGCATGACCAAGCTGGCGCACGAGCTGCTGGCAGACCTGCACAAGGAAACCGTCGACTGGGTGCCCAACTACGACGGCACCGAGCAGATTCCGGCGGTCATGCCGACCAAGATCCCGAACCTGCTGGTCAACGGTTCCAGCGGTATTGCCGTGGGCATGGCGACCAACATTCCGCCGCACAACCTCGGTGAAGTCATCGACGGTTGCCTGGCGCTGATCGACAACGCCGACATCACGGTCGATGAGCTGATGCAGTTCATCCCGGGGCCGGACTTTCCGACTGCCGCGATCATCAACGGTCGCCAGGGCATCATCGAGGCCTACCGCACCGGTCGCGGGCGCATCTACATGCGTGCCCGCTCGACGGTCGAGGACATCGACAAGGTCGGTGGCCGCCAGCAGATCGTGATCACCGAGCTGCCGTACCAGCTGAACAAGGCGCGGCTGATCGAGAAGATCGCCGAGCTGGTCAAGGAAAAGAAACTCGAGGGCATCACCGAGCTGCGCGACGAGTCCGACAAGGACGGCATGCGCATCGTCATCGAGCTGCGCCGTGGCGAAGTGCCGGAGGTGATCCTCAACAACCTCTATGCCCAGACCCAGCTGCAGGCCGTGTTCGGCATCAACATCGTGGCGCTGATCGACGGCCGTCCGCGGGTGCTGAACCTCAAGGACCTGCTCGAGGCGTTCGTGCGTCACCGCCGCGAGGTGGTCACCCGCCGTACCGTGTTCGAGCTGCGCAAGGCCCGTGAACGCGGTCATATCCTCGAGGGCCAGGCGGTCGCACTGTCCAACATCGACCCGGTCATCGCCCTGATCAAGGCTTCGCCGACGCCGTCCGAGGCCAAGGAAGCGCTGATCGGCACGCCGTGGGAGTCCAGCGCCGTGCAGGTGATGGTCGAGCGCGCCGGCGCCGATTCCTGCCGCCCGGAAACCCTCGACGAGCAGTACGGTCTGCGTGATGGCAAGTACTACCTTTCGCCCGAACAGGCCCAGGCCATCCTGGACCTGCGCCTGCACCGCCTGACCGGCCTGGAGCACGAGAAGCTGCTGGCCGAGTACCAGGAGATTCTCAAGCAGATCGGCGAGCTGATTCGCATCCTGAACAACGCCGAGCGCTTGATGGAAGTGATCCGCGAAGAGCTGGAGCTGATCCGCGCCGAATATGGCGACGTGCGCCGCACCGAGATTCTCGATGCACGCCTGGACCTGACCCTGGGTGACATGATCCCGGAAGAAGACCGCGTGGTGACCATCTCCCACGGCGGCTACGCCAAGACCCAGCCGCTGGCGGCCTACCAGGCCCAGCGCCGTGGCGGCAAGGGCAAGTCGGCCACCGGCGTCAAGGACGAGGACTACATCTCGCACCTGCTGGTCGCCAACAGCCACACCACGCTGCTGCTGTTCTCCAGCAAGGGCAAGGTGTACTGGCTCAAGACCTACGAAATCCCCGAGGCGTCGCGTGCCGCACGTGGCCGTCCGCTGGTGAACCTGCTGCCGCTGGGCGAGGGCGAGGTCATCACCACCATGCTGCCGGTGGAGGAATACACCGAAGGCCACTTCATCTTCATGGCCACCGCCAACGGCACCGTGAAGAAGACCCCGCTGGAGCAGTTCAGTCGTCAGCGCAGTGTCGGCCTGATCGCGCTGGAGCTGGACGAAGGCGACATCCTGATTTCCGCCTCCATCACCGATGGTGAGCGCGAGGTCATGCTGTTCTCCGATGCCGGCAAGGTCACCCGCTTCAAGGAGTCCGACGTGCGTGCCATGGGGCGTACCGCCCGCGGTGTGCGCGGCATGCGCCTGGCCGAGGGGCAGAAGCTGATTTCGATGATCATCCCCGAAGAAGGCAGCCAGATCCTCACAGCTTCCGAGCGTGGTTTCGGCAAGCGTACCGCCATCGCCGAGTTCCCCGAGTACAAGCGTGGTGGCCAGGGCGTCATCGCCATGGTCAGCAACGATCGCAACGGCCGTCTGGTCGGTGCGGTACAGGTGCAGGAAGGCGAGGAGATCATGCTGATTTCCGACCAGGGCACCCTGGTGCGTACCCGTGTCGGCGAAGTCTCCAGCCTGGGCCGCAATACCCAGGGCGTGACGCTCATCAAGCTGGCCAGCGACGAGACCCTGGTGGGTCTGGAGCGGGTGCAGGAGCCGTCCGACGAGGAAGACGACGAAGATTTCGTGGTGGATGCCGAGGCTGACGTGGACGCTGGCGACGGGTCGTCACTGGACGCTGCAGCTGACGAAGAGACGCCGCAGGAATAAATTGTAGTAGCGCAACCTATGGGAGCGGCTGTGGGGGCGGGCAGGCCCGCCACTGCGGTGTCTGCTCCCACAGACATCAAGAGCAGAGCGAGAGTGGATGTGAGCAAACGAGCCTTTAACTTCTGCGCAGGCCCTGCTGCGCTTCCTGAAGCTGTGCTGCAGCGTGCCCAGGCAGAAATGCTGAACTGGCGCGGCAAAGGCCTGTCGGTCATGGAGATGAGCCACCGTAGCGACGACTACGTGGCCATTGCCGAGAAGGCCGAGCAGGACCTGCGCGACCTGATGTCCATCCCCTCCAACTACAAGGTGCTGTTCCTGCAGGGCGGCGCCAGCCAGCAGTTTGCCGAGATCCCGTTGAACCTGCTGCCCGAGGGCGGTACGGCCGACTACATCGAGACCGGCATCTGGTCGAAAAAGGCGATCGAGGAAGCGCGTCGCTATGGCAACATCAATGTCGCCGCCAGCGCCAAGCCTTACGATTACCTGGCCATCCCGGGTCAGAACGAGTGGAACCTGACCAAGGACGCCGCCTACCTGCATTACGCCTCGAACGAGACCATCGGTGGTCTGGAGTTCGACTGGGTGCCGCAGACCGGTGACGTGCCGCTGGTGGTGGACATGTCCTCGGACATCCTCTCGCGTCCGGTCGACGTGTCGCAGTTCGGTTTGATCTACGCCGGTGCGCAGAAGAACATCGGCCCCAGCGGCCTGGTGGTGGTGATCGTGCGTGAAGACCTGCTGGGCCGTGCCCGCAGCAGCTGCCCGACCATGCTCGACTACAAGGTCGCGGCCGACAACGGCTCGATGTACAACACCCCGGCAACCTATTCCTGGTACCTCTCGGGCCTGGTGTTCGAGTGGCTCAAGGAGCAGGGCGGTGTCGCTGCCATGGAGCAGCGCAACCGCGCCAAGAAGGACCGCCTGTACGGCTTCATCGACAAGAGCGACTTCTATACCAACCCGATCAGCAGCAATGCCCGTTCCTGGATGAACGTGCCGTTCCGCCTGGCCGACGAGCGCCTGGACAAGGCGTTCCTGGCGGGCGCCGACGAGCGTGGCCTGCTCAACCTCAAGGGTCACCGTTCGGTGGGCGGCATGCGTGCCTCGATCTACAACGCCCTGGGCCTGGATGCCGTGGAGGCACTGGTGGCCTACATGGGTGAATTCGAGAAGGAACACGCCTGATGTCCGAACAGGAACTCAAGGCCCTGCGCGTGCGCATCGACAGCCTCGACGAGAAGATCCTCGAGTTGATCAGCGACCGTGCGCGCTGCGCCCAGGAAGTCGCCCGGGTCAAGACTGCGACCCTGGCAGAAGGCGAGGTGCCGGTGTTCTACCGGCCCGAGCGCGAGGCGCAGGTGCTCAAGCGCGTGATGGAGCGCAACAAGGGCCCGCTGGGCAACGAGGAAATGGCCCGGCTGTTCCGTGAAATCATGTCGTCGTGCCTGGCGCTGGAGCAACCGCTCAAGGTCGCCTACCTGGGGCCTGAGGGTACCTTTACCCAGGCCGCAGCCATGAAGCACTTCGGCCATGCCGTGATCAGCAAGCCGATGGCGGCCATCGACGAGGTATTCCGCGAAGTGGTCGCCGGCGCGGTCAATTTCGGCGTGGTGCCTGTGGAAAACTCCACCGAAGGTGCGGTCAACCACACCCTGGACAGCTTCCTCGAGCACGACATGGTGATCTGCGGCGAAGTCGAGCTGCGCATTCACCACCACCTGCTGGTGGGCGAGAATACCAAGACCGACAGCATCAGTCGTATCTACTCCCACGCCCAGTCGCTGGCCCAGTGCCGCAAGTGGCTGGATGCTCATTATCCGAACGTCGAGCGGGTGGCGGTATCGAGCAATGCCGAAGCTGCCAAGCGGGTCAAGGGCGAGTGGAATTCGGCGGCGATCGCCGGTGACATGGCGGCCGGCCTGTACGGTCTGACACGCCTGGCGGAGAAAATCGAAGACCGTCCGGACAATGCCACGCGCTTCCTGATGATCGGCAACCAGGAAGTGCCGCCGACCGGTGATGACAAGACCTCGATCATCGTTTCGATGAGCAACAAGCCGGGTGCGCTGCACGAACTGCTGGTACCGTTCCACGAGAACGGCATCGACCTGACCCGCATCGAGACCCGTCCGTCGCGCAGCGGCAAGTGGACCTACGTGTTCTTCATCGACTTCGTCGGCCACCATCGCGACCCGTTGATCAAGGCGGTGCTGGAGCAGATCAGCCAGGAGGCGGTGGCCCTGAAGGTACTGGGCTCGTATCCGAAGGCGGTGCTCTGAGGTATGCCAATGCGTGATGTTCTGAACAGGGTCCTGCTCCGTGGTTGAAGTCGTAAAGCAAGGCGGGCCCGTCATTGGCCGGCTGGTGGTGGTGGGCCTGGGCCTGATTGGCGGCTCGTTCGCCAAGGGCCTGCGTGAAAGTGGCCTGTGCCGCGAGGTGGTCGGTGTCGACCTGGACCCGCAATCGCGCAAGCTGGCGGTCGAGCTGGGTGTGGTCGACCGTTGTGAAGAGGACCTGGCTGCGGCCTGTGTCGGGGCTGACGTGATCCAGCTGGCGGTGCCGATCCTGGCCATGGAAAAGCTCCTGGCGCGCCTGGCGCAGCTTGACCTGGGTGCGGCGGTGCTGACTGATGTGGGCAGCGCCAAGGGCAACGTGGTGCGTGCTGCGCGCGAAGCCTTTGCCGAGAAGCTGCCGCGTTTCGTACCTGGCCATCCGATCGCGGGTTCCGAGCAGAGTGGGGTGGAGGCCTCCAATGCCGCCCTGTTCCGTCGTCACAAGGTGATTCTCACGCCGCTGGCAGAAACCGACCCGGCCGCCCTGGCTCTGGTCGATCGCCTGTGGCGTGCACTGGATGCCGATGTCGAGCACATGCAGGTGGAGCGCCACGACGAAGTGCTGGCGGCAACCAGTCATCTGCCGCATCTGCTGGCTTTCGGCCTGGTCGATTCGCTGGCCAAGCGCAATGAAAACCTCGATATCTTCCGTTACGCTGCCGGTGGGTTCCGCGATTTCACAAGAATCGCCGGAAGCGACCCGGTCATGTGGCATGACATCTTCCTCGCCAATCGCGAGGCTGTCCTGCGCACACTGGATACATTTCGCAGCGACCTCGACGCCTTGCGCGACGCGGTCGATGCAGGGGATGGGCACCAGCTGCTGGGCGTTTTCACCCGCGCCCGGGTTGCCCGCGAGCATTTCAGTAAAATCCTGGCCCGTCGGGCCTATGTGGACGCTATGAACTCCAACGACCTGATTTTCCTGGCACAACCTGGTGGCCGCCTGTCCGGCCGTATTCGCGTACCAGGCGACAAATCGATTTCCCACCGCTCGATCATGCTCGGCTCCCTGGCCGAAGGCACCACCGAGGTGGAAGGCTTCCTCGAGGGTGAGGATGCGCTGGCGACCCTGCAGGCGTTCCGCGACATGGGCGTGGTCATCGAAGGCCCGCACCATGGTCGCGTGACCATTCACGGGGTGGGGCTCAATGGCCTCAAGCCGCCGCCTGGCCCGATCTACCTGGGCAACTCGGGTACCTCGATGCGCCTGCTGTCCGGCCTGCTGGCCGCGCAGCCGTTCGACACCGTGCTGACCGGCGATGCTTCGCTGTCCAAGCGCCCGATGAACCGTGTGGCCAACCCGCTGCGCGAAATGGGTGCGGTCATCGAGACCGCCGCCGAGGGCCGCCCGCCGATGACCATCCGCGGTGGCCATACGCTCAAGGCGCTGGATTACAAACTGCCGATGGCCAGTGCCCAGGTCAAATCCTGCCTGTTGCTGGCCGGCCTGTATGCCCAGGGCAAGACTACCGTCACCGAGCCTGCGCCTACCCGTGACCATACCGAGCGCATGCTGCGCGGTTTTGGCTACAGCGTGAGCGTCGATGGCCCTACCGCCTCGCTGGAGTCCGGTGGCAAGCTGACCGCCACCCACATCGAGGTGCCGGCCGATATCTCCTCGGCGGCCTTCTTCCTGGTCGCGGCCTCGATTGCCGAGGGTTCGGAGCTGGTACTGGAGCACGTCGGCATCAACCCGACCCGCACCGGTGTCATCGACATTCTGCAACTGATGGGCGGCGACATCACCCTGGAAAACCAGCGTGAAGTCGGCGGCGAGCCGGTAGCCGACCTGCGAGTGCGCGGCGCCAGGCTCAAGGGTATCGAGATTCCGGAGCACCTGGTGCCCCTGGCGATCGACGAGTTCCCGGTGCTGTTCGTGGCTGCGGCCTGTGCCGAAGGGCGTACCGTGCTGCGCGGCGCCGAAGAGCTGCGGGTGAAGGAGTCGGATCGCATCCAGGTCATGGCCGACGGCCTGCAGGCGCTGGGTGTGAAGTGCGAACCTACCCCGGACGGCATCATCATCGACGGCGGCAGCATCGGTGGCGGCGAAGTGCATGGGCATGGCGACCACCGTATCTCCATGGCCTTCAGCGTCGCCTCGCTGCGCGCTTGCGCGCCGATTCGCATCCATGATTGTGCCAACGTCGCCACCTCGTTCCCCAACTTCCTCGCGCTGTGTGCCGAAGTCGGCATCCGCGTAGCTGAAGAGGGCAAGTCGTGAACGCGCTGGCACCGGTCATCACCATCGACGGGCCTAGCGGTTCTGGCAAGGGTACCGTTGCCGGCATGCTGGCCCGCGAGCTGGGCTGGAAGCTGCTGGATTCCGGTGCTCTGTACCGCCTCCTGGCATTCGCCGCCGGCAACCACGGTGTCGACCTGACCAATGAAGAGCTGCTGGTCAAGCTGGCCGCCCATCTGGACGTGCAGTTCATCGCCGCCGAGCCGGGCAAGTTGCAGCAGATCATCCTCGAGGGGGATGATGTGAGCAATGTGATCCGTACCGAAACCGTGGGCGCTGGCGCATCGATGGTGGCTTCGCTGCCGGCGGTGCGTGATGCGCTGCTGCAGCGCCAGCGGGCGTTTCAGGAGTCTCCCGGCCTGATCGCCGATGGGCGCGACATGGGGACGGTGGTGTTTCCAGACGCGCCCTTGAAGATTTTCCTCACGGCCAGCGCCGAGGAGCGGGCGCGTCGTCGTTACTTGCAGTTGAAGGGCAAGGGCGATGATGTTAGTCTGTCGAGTCTGCTAGATGAGATACGTGCGCGTGATGAGCGCGACACCCAGCGCGCAGTGGCCCCGCTCAAGCCGGCGGCCGATGCAATCCAGCTGGATTCCACGGAATTGTCCATCGAACAGGTGTTGCAACGCATCAGAAGCGAGATCGCACTTCGCGATATCGCCTGATACAGGGCGGCATGCAGGGGCACCAGTCAACGTCCTGCAGGCTTTCCCTTTATATGAACGAAACCCACATTGTCTGGAATGTGGCTGATGGGCGTATGTCTCGCCCTAATCTACAGGAATTAAAATGAGCGAAAGCTTTGCAGAACTCTTTGAAGAAAGCCTGAAAACCCTCAACCTTCAACCAGGTGCGATCATCACCGGTATCGTTGTCGATATCGACGGTGACTGGGTTACTGTCCACGCCGGTCTGAAGTCCGAGGGCGTCATCCCGCTCGAGCAGTTCTACAACGAAGCTGGCGAGCTGACCATCAAGGTCGGTGACGAAGTTCACGTTGCGCTGGACGCGGTCGAAGACGGCTTTGGCGAAACCAAGCTGTCCCGTGAAAAAGCCAAGCGCGCCGAGTGCTGGATTGTTCTGGAAGCAGCTTTCGCCGCCGAAGAAGTGGTCAAGGGCGTTATCAACGGTAAGGTTAAAGGCGGCTTCACTGTCGACGTTAACGGTATCCGTGCGTTCCTGCCGGGCTCCCTGGTTGATGTCCGCCCTGTGCGCGACACCACCCACCTCGAAGGCAAAGAGCTGGAATTCAAGGTCATCAAGCTGGACCAGAAGCGCAACAACGTTGTCGTTTCCCGTCGCAGTGTCCTGGAAGCCGAAAACAGCGCCGAGCGCGAAGCTCTGCTGGAATCGCTGCAGGAAGGCCAGCAAGTCAAAGGTATCGTCAAGAACCTCACCGACTACGGCGCATTCGTTGACCTGGGCGGCGTTGATGGCCTGCTGCACATCACCGACATGGCCTGGAAGCGTATCAAGCACCCGTCGGAAATCGTCAACGTTGGCGACGAGATCGACGTCAAGGTACTGAAGTACGATCGTGAGCGTAACCGCGTTTCGCTGGGCCTGAAGCAACTGGGCGAAGACCCATGGGTTGCTATCAAGGCACGTTACCCAGAAAGCACCCGCGTCATGGCGCGCGTCACCAACCTGACCGACTACGGCTGCTTCGCAGAGCTGGAAGAAGGCGTGGAAGGCCTGGTACACGTTTCCGAAATGGACTGGACCAACAAGAACATCCACCCTTCGAAAGTCGTACAAGTCGGCGACGAAGTGGAAGTCATGGTTCTGGACATCGACGAAGAGCGTCGTCGTATCTCCCTGGGCATCAAGCAGTGCAAGTCGAACCCATGGGAAGACTTCTCTGGCCAGTTCAACAAGGGCGACAAGATCTCCGGCACCATCAAGTCGATCACCGATTTCGGTATCTTCATTGGTCTGGACGGCGGCATCGACGGTCTGGTTCACCTGTCCGACATCTCCTGGAACGAAGTGGGCGAAGAAGCCGTACGTCGCTTCAAGAAGGGCGACGAGCTGGACACCGTCATCCTGTCGGTTGACCCAGAGCGCGAGCGTATCTCCCTGGGTATCAAGCAGCTGGAAGACGATCCGTTCTCCAACTACGTTGCTGTCAACGACAAAGGCGCTATCGTAAAAGGTATCGTTAAAGAAGTTGACGCCAAGGGCGCTATCATCACCCTGGCCGACGATATCGAAGCCACTCTGAAAGCTTCCGAAATCAGCCGTGACCGCGTTGAAGACGCGCGTAACGTCCTGAAGGAAGGCGAAGAAGTTGAAGCCAAGATCATCAGCGTTGACCGCAAGAGCCGCGTAATCAACCTCTCCATCAAGTCGAAAGACGATGCTGAAGAGAAAGAAGCAATCCAGAGCCTGAAAGCCGCTCCGGAAGCTGCCGCCGATACCACCATGGCTGCACTGCTGCGCGAAGCAATGGCCAAACAGAACTGAGTTCTGCTTGATCATTAAAAAGGGCGACTTCGGTCGCCCTTTTTTGTGCCTGCGATTCATGTCTGTTTGCCGATGAGTCTGCAGGAGGTCCCATGCCTTCCTGTGTTCCGCCAGGGCGGATTCGTCCACGTCAGGGCGAAGTAAATGCGCCAATCCCTTGCCCCGCCTCACCTGCGGGCAGCGGCACTCAGTTGTCACCCTTGTGCGCAAATCTTGAAAATTTTATTAAGTCAAGAACCACCCTGTTCAAATCAGCTAGGGCGTGCTACAAACAGAGTAAGCAATGATCTAGCTGCTTGATAAAGAAGGGAAAAATATGACGAAGTCGGAGCTGATCGAACGTATTGTCACCCATCAAGGGCTGCTTTCATCGAAGGATGTGGAGCTGGCCATCAAGACCATGCTTGAGCAGATGTCCCAGTGCCTGGCTACAGGGGATCGAATCGAGATCCGTGGCTTTGGCAGCTTCTCGCTGCATTACCGGGCGCCGCGCTTGGGCCGTAACCCGAAGACGGGTCAGTCGGTGAGTCTGGACGGCAAGTTCGTGCCGCATTTCAAGCCCGGCAAAGAGTTGCGTGATCGGGTCAACGATGAGGAGGAGGGCGCATGATGGCCGCTGAGCAAGGAGCAAGTCATGCGTAACCTCAAGCGTGTAGTGCTGGCGCTGGTGGTGCTGGCCGTTGCGGCGGTGGTGCTGCTGTTTGTGCTGGAGAATCAGCAGTCGGTGGCATTGGTGCTGTTTGGGTGGGCTGCGCCGGCGTTGCCGTTGTCGGTTGTGGTGCTGGTTGCCTTGGTGGGTGGGTTGCTGGTTGGGCCGGTGATGGGGGCATATGTTGCAGTGCGTGCCAGAGGTCGCATGCGACGCAGTGGTCAGTAAATCGGGCCCGCGTGCATCCATCTATTATCCAAAGTAGAGCCTCCTACAGCTACGGACTGAATTGCCCACGGGGCAGTGCCCGTGTTTTATGGAGTAATGGCCCTCCATAAAACACACCGGACAACGTGCCCTAATGATACATCTTATAGCCACCCAACACGGCGCCACTCAAGGTGCCACAGGCTCTTGCCATCAACTGCACCTAAACGCCAACTGCAGCATATTATCGACTGTGGCCTGTTCCAGGCGGAAGCTGCACGCATTGATCTTCCTATAGGTGGCATTAAGGCGCCGCTGCTTACTCGCAATCACCTCGATAATGTAGGCCGTACTCCGGATTTGCTGTCTGCGGGTTTCAGTTGCCCGATTAATTTCAACCACCCTACCGCAAAGTTGCTGCCGTTGGTCCCAGAGGATGCGTTGGTCTTTGGTGCTGCCTCGGTCAAGCGCGATGTGGAGCGCGCAGTCAGCGCCTTGAACGCATGATCGAGCGGGCTATGGTGGGCGCGGCACTTTGCTCATACCAGCTCTCAGTGCAGAGCGCACCCAGAAGCAGCTGTACGAGATCGAGGTCGTCCTGCCCAGTTGTACCGCTCCATCAAAAACCGACTGATATCTTGCTGTGCCAGCACAGCGCTCATGTAGCCCACCGTCGGTATCCATTCAGTCTTCAGGCTGCGAAATAGCCGCTCCATCGGCGCGTTGTCGTGGCAGTTGCCGCGCCGACTCATGCTCTGCGTGAAGCGGTATCTCCATAGTCTCTGGCGGAAACTCCGGCTGCCGTATTGGCTGCCCTGGTCGCTGTGAAACAGCACATTCTGAGGCCGGCCACGCTGCTCATAGGCCATATCCAATGCCTTGATCACCAGGTCGGCATCAGGCTTGGCTGAGAACGCCCAACCTACAACACGCCGGGCACAAAGGTCGATGACAGCCGCCAGATAGTGTCATTGGCCTTCAGCCCAGACGTACGTAATGTCACCGCACCAGACTGTGTTCGGGGATGCCACGCTGAACCCGCGATCAAGCACGTTCGGGATATCAGGCCGCTCCACGGTAGCCTTTTTGTAGGCATGGGAGCCCGGCTGTTTGCTGATCAAGTTCAGCTCGCGCATCAACCTACGTACCTTGAATCGCCCGATCTGCATGCCGTCCTCTTTCATCATCAGCATGATGCTCCGGCGGCCCGCAGCGCTTCGGCTTTGCGTAAACAACTCGTTCACGTGGCTACGCAAGACTACTCGTTCGGCATCCGGATACCGACGTTTTCGGCAGTACGCGTAGTAGCAAGATCGGGTGACATCAAATACCGAGCACAACAGATCAACAGGCTCTTGAGCCCGCAGTTGATCGATTAACGCGAACGCTCGTGTTCCTCGGCCATCAAGAGCGCGGTGGCCTTTTTTAAGATCGATTTTTCCCGTTCTAGCCGATTGATACGGGCTTCGAGTTCCTGGATTTTTTGCTGCTCAGGTGTCAGAGCCTTGCTGGTGGGAGTAACACCGCTACGTTCTTGCTGAAGCTGGCTCACCCATCGACGAAGCGCCGATTCGACCAATCCGAGCGAACGGGCGGCTTCGATATGGCTGTAGCCTTGGTCGAGCACCAGGCACGCAGCCTCGCGCTTGAACTCAGGGGTAAAGGTACGACGTTGCTTGGTCATCAGACCCCTCTCTATGGCGAGCATTCCCGCCTAAATGGGTGTCCGGTTTCATTAGACCACTACAGGGGGTACACGCGCAGAGCAGGCTTTTTGCAAGGCTTTGATAGCAGGAGTGCGGGGTGGTTGAGGTGGTAATAGGTGAGAGCTTGACGAGGAGTTGAAGGGAACTTCTTAGCTGATGTCGCGCTCGTATTTCGATGTGCCGCATCGGGCTGGCTGCGTACGAAAATACGTCAGATGGGCGTGCAGGTTTGATAAACGGCACTAAGCTATGGTTTGGTAACGAAATAAACCAAGTTGATGTACAATTGATATCAGGATTTCACGTCTTGCTTTTTAGCTTGCACCGGTCTCAAACGAAAATTTGGGTTTAAGGAATTACATAATAAATGTCCAACCACCGTGAACGTGTCGTAAGGGATGACGAGATCGACTTGATTGAGCTGATCCGTGGGCTCTGGCAACAAAAGCTGCTCATCATTCTGACGACATTGGTTGTCGGTGGGGCGGCTGTGGCTTATGCGCTGCTGGCGACGCCGGTGTACGAGGCCAAGGTGTTCGTGCAGCCGCCATCGCAGAATGACATTGCGCATCTGAATTACGGACGTGGGGGAGATTCCGAGCTGGGAATACTGACGGTGAAGGATGTATATGATGTGTATGTACGTAATTTGCATTCGGAGTCGTTGCGTCGTAGGTTTTTTCAGGACGTCTACCTGCCGGCACTGAGCGCTCAAGAGCGCCTAGGCTCCCAAGATGAGCTGTATGAAGATCTGAGCAAAGTGCTGAAAGTGACTATTGCGAACAAGGAAATTCCGACGCGTTTCGCTATTACTGTCAATATGCCAGACCCTAATCTAGCTGTTAGCTGGGCGGTGCAATATGGGGAAATGGCAGGGTATCGAGCAAAGCTCGAAATCCTAAAGGATCTCAAGGCAGATGCTTCAGTCAAAGCGAACAACCTTGAGCGCCAGATAACAACGGCGAGGGAAAATGCGAAGAGACTACGCGACGACCAGATTGCGCAACTGGAGGAAGCGTTGACGATTGCCAAATCGATTAACCTGGAACGACCGCCCATCATTTCTGGCAACCTCTCAACTGAGGTCTCCGCCGGGATGGATGGGGCCCTGACTTACATGCGAGGCAGTAAAGCACTACAGGCTGAAATTGAGAATCTGCAGAAGCGTGGCTCGGATGACCCTTTTATCAGCAACCTTCGTGAGCAGCAATCTCAGGAATCGTTCTATCGATCTCTGGAAGTCGACCCTAGCGTAGTGGGGGTGTACCGCCAGGACGGCGCACTCGATTTACCTGATAGCCCCATCAAACCCCAAAGATTTATTGTCGTGTTTTTAGGCGTGTTGGCAGGTGCTGGGCTAGGAATCACATTGGCGCTTTTCCGTCGCGTCTGGTCGAGCACCCGAAAAAATGACAATCAAACGCTAATGTAAATCATTCCTGATTTCCGACTTTCAGATGGCAACGTGCGCAGTTAGCTGGCACAATATTCTCGTCGTTTAGCGACAGGGATGATTTCGAGTGCTTAGTTCGGCGAAGGTGTCGATAGCGAAGAGTTGCGTGCCTGTTTCTGGGCGAATGTCTCTTTTTATTCAGGCGGACCTTCGTTTGGCAAGTATTTTTCGTATCCCCTCAGTAGTGACTAGCGACGAATTTGATATTCTGACCCTGTTGTACGCGGTATGGCGCCAAAGAAAGCTCATTGTGATCTGCTCACTATTCTTTGGCGTGATTGGGGCGCTGTTCGCTTATACCGTCACGCCTGAGTATGAAGTCAGTACTATATTGCGTCCCGCTGCGCTGAATGAGTTGGACGCACTGAACCGTTCTGAAATTTACTCTTTGCCTCCAAGCACCGCATTGATTCGTGTCGGAGCGGCGCTCGACTCGTACGAAACACGTCTTGGTTATTTTCGATCTAACCCCGATTTGCAGGCTGCGTTCACCCGACCAGGATATACCGCAGAGCAGGCGTTTGAAGACTTTAATCGCAATGCATTAAAGTTGGTACAGCCGGATCCAAAGAAAGCAGACTTGCTCAGTGCATATATCGGTTTCCAAATGCGATATCCAGAAGGGGTGCGCGGGCATGACGTATTGAACGAATTCGTCAACTACGCAATCGAAAACGAGCGTCGTCAAGTGTCAGATGACTTGAAAATTATCATCGGTAATCGGCTTAAGAAAGTGGATGCCAAGTTGGTAGCAGCGCGCGCAGATTATGATGCTACCAAAGAAAGCCATATCGCAGAGCTGCTAGAGAGCGACAGCCTCAGTCGTGCCTTGTTGCAAGATGAACTTAAGGCGCTGCGTGTACAACTTAAGCAGCGCCGGGAAGACCGAATTTCTGTGCTTGACGAAGCCATCAATATTGCGCGCTCGCTCGGACTGAAGAAGCCGTCGACCCCATCATCTATGGCTGATAGTGAAGCATCAGGCAATGTAATTCGCACTGAGGTCAACAACCAGCAAATACCGCTTTACTTCATGGGTACCGATGCGCTTGAAGCGGAGCGTCAGGTATTACGTAAGCGCCGGTCAGATGACTTTGCTGATCCACGAATTGCGCAAAAATCCGTAGAGAGCTTTCGCTGTTGATCAGCAATCGGCAGGTTGAAGTGTTGCGCAAGCGTGAAAATGAAGAAATATTTCTGAAAGGGGTAGAGCCCCTGCGTGCTGAACGTATTCGACTGGAAAATATTTCCACGGACCTGAGCCAGTTACGCTTGGTGAGCATTGATCGATTTACCGTCGAACCGGTTAATCCGGTCGCTCCCAAAAACTTTTATGGATAGCATTAGGGCTGATACTGGGGCGGGTATAGGTCTATTCCTCGCGATTTTACGCAATGCCGTCCATACTCGCCGCGGCAGTCAGGCGCAGTCGGCCGCTAAGCCACATAGTGTAGCTGCCGGTGCTCGCTCCTCTTTACCCGCACTGTAGAGATTAACGTCATTGAGGCGACGAGGGCGCAAGTCTGTAATGCTTCAATGCCTGAGACAAGCACTGCCGTCTCTATAGGTGATGCCATAATGATGGCGATAGCGTTGGGCAACACTGTTTGGCTAGGGCATCACGAGTAGCTGGTGTAGAATTTTTGCAGTGGTCCTCCGCGTATCCAGCAAGTCATCACCTTCCGCTTCGTTCGTTGGCATACTGGCTAGGTTTGACGACCAAATGCTCAAGTAAACCAGGGTACGTTCTGCCATGTATACCTCGGGAGGGAATTGGGCCGTTGTTAAGACTCCTCTTGTTATGGGCGAGTGGAGAACGGACGGATGAGCCGCTGGGTGACGCTCACTGGCTCTCTGGAGCAGTGTCAGAGGCGTGCTCAAGTAGCCAAGGTGCGGAGCAGGGGGGAAAATTTGAACGCCCTGCAGTGTGGCGTACTTTTCACCGATTAATCATTAGGAAACTGGATTGCTTGTTCCGTTTCGTGGTGTTGAACGACAGTGGATTTATTTACTAGGTGAGTGACAGTGCGGTGGATGAAAATCTAGATAAAAAACTGGAAAGCAGCACTGCTGGATGGAAGCTGAAAGTCGATACGCTAATAGTGCTTCTCATTTCGCTGACGCCTTTCAATTTATCAGTTGTTGATAAGACAGGCCTGGACACCGGGATTGACAACACGCTTGACAAGGTGGTCAGAGTCGCTTGGTTTTTATTTTGCATTCTTACGGTATGTTTGTTGAAGCCTAGATTGTTTCACCGAGTGTTTGCTCATCCGTCTCCTCTCATGAAGCTTTTGTTCTGTTACATGATTATTCTGACGTTGAGCCTCGTAGTGAACGGCGTTGGAATCACAGGTTTCTATCGGTTGTGCGAATATATTTTGCTTTTGTTTGCATTAGATATAGTTGATAAAACAATCAGGCTTGAAGGTCGGGACGCGGCGGTTAGAGTTTTCGCTGGGTGGGTGCAAATGGCAGCCGTTGCTATCGTGATAATGATAGCCATCGGACTAGTCATTTCCCCGAATCACTTTTATGCCTTGGAAACGCAAGGTCGTTTTCGCCTTGGAGGAAACGCATACAGCCCAAATTTTATCGGGATGGTATTCGCCTCTGGAATGTTGTCCAGTCTCTACCTGATGGGCAAGGCTCGGACCACGCTGAAAAAGTTTTTGATTCTAATGTGTTGCTTGTTTTTTTGCGTGGCATTGTATTTTACGGGAAGCAGAACGGCCCAGTTTTCCGTTGCAATTGCCATTTGTCTATGGGTTTTATTAAACTTTAATCTCATGGGTAGAGCGTTGCTTTGCGCGGTTTGTATGATATTTGTCGTCCCTTTATTATTACTTTTCTATGAGTTTTTTGTTGAGCGTTTATTGCCATTGATTGGGAAGGGTGAGCGGCCGCTGTATGACCTTCTGACGCTTAATAATCGAAGCGTTGTCGCGGAGGTCGGTCTGCAAGGCGCGTTAGATCATTGGTATCTAGGTGTCGGTTTTGTTGAGGGTGTCAAAGAGTATTACAGACTCAATTTCACTCAGAGTTACTGGCTACCCCCGCATACTCACAATGCGCTAATCGAAAGCTTTCTTTCCGGTGGTGTGCTTTCACTTCTGCTGATGTCTGTTGTTTTCTATAAGTCAGTGAAGCTTATTCTAAGGAATCTCGCCTGCAGGCAGAATAGTCCAGATATCTACCTTGCCGCTCTGTCTTTACCGTTGATTCTTGGTTGTGTAACAATGACTATATTTGGAGGCGTTTATACGGTGCTGACATTTTGGTTCTTTTCTCTTGCTTTGTTCTCGTGGTCAAAAAATGAAAGAAAAGATTCTGTATATAGTTGATCAATTTTTATTTTCGGCTGTCAATTTTATTGTATTTGTCGTTCTTGATTATAAATTTGATGTAGATGATGTTGCTCAGTACGCGATCATGATCTCAGCGGCAGCGTTTTTATTGAATTTCGGTTTCGCTATTAAGGTGGAGCGCTTGCTGTTTTCCAGTGATCGCCTATTTAGCGCGAATGATTTTTTTGTGCTTTGTATGTTGCTGTTTATAGTCAGTGTGGTTCTGTATTTTTTATTGTGGTTCACCTATGCAGGTGGGTTTTGGCTTGCCATGGTCATGTTTACTAGCAGTGTGCTATGGGTCATTAGGCGTGTTTGTGTCCTTGATAGTAAGCGCGTTAAATATTCCGTCGCTGCAACGTTGGTGGTCGGGACGCTCGCATCGTTAAGTGCATACGTGTGTAATGTCTATGTTGACGTGTTGATGCTGGTTTGTCTGGTTAACTGCATGGCGCTCATTTACTTGTCACTACTCACGATCAAGAAAAAAAATGAATCGTTCAAGGATAATGTTCTCAGTATATTTGCTGACCCACTAGCGTTGGCCAAATCAGTCATGCTTGTGCCGTTGCTATGGTTTCCATCAAACGGCATCTACCTGTTTCTTGCAAGCCTGGGAAGCCCTGCTGCGATTGTGGAGGTACGAAAACTGCTAATGCTATTGTCGCCAATACAGCAGATATCTGGTGCGATGATTAATTTCGTATTTTCAAAGGGGGGGGGCTATAAAGTGACTTATCTCGAAGTATGGGTTGCGCCTTTGACCATTACCCTGATTGTCACCCCGGTGGCTGCTATCCTTTATGGTACATTGTTGCATGGTACATCTGAGGGGATTTTCATGTGGGCTGCTTTCGCGCTAATCGTATTCGCAATGATTGTGATTTCTTTACTGCAGTCAAATTTACGTGTGCTGGGAAAGCAAGCCAGTGTTATCGCATCTTTGGCGGTCGCGGTCGCAGTGAAATTATCATTTCTGTTTGGCTTCTATAGCTTTGGTGAGGGTGGCGTTGGTGTGACCGATAGTTTGGTCTCAATGGCTGCTGCCTATGCGCTGAGTGCGCTCTTCCTATATATATTTTTTGTTAACGATAAAAGAATTTCGAGGTGGACCCGTTGAAAGTTTTGAAGGTTTTAGAATACCTGAAGGATTATGCTGGTTTGAATCGGGATGTAAGGGTCGTTAATTTTCCTATCACGGACAACTGTAATTCCAGATGCACGATGTGTAACATCTGGAAGAACAATATTGTGGACGAAATAAGCCCGGAAGAGATAACAAAAGTGTTATCTCATTCAAGGTTTTCGAAAGTTAAGCATCTAGGGATATCAGGCGGTGAGCCGACGTTACGCAAAGACCTCGTCAGGTGTGTCGGTGCTATCGTAGATGCTCTCCCATTACTCGAAACACTTTCTATTACTTCGCACGGCTACAGTAACTCGCGATGGAGACGATTTCTTCCCTTGATTAAGGAGATTGTTCAGCGCAGAGGTATTTCGTTTAGTTTGAACATATCCATTGATGGGTACGGTGAGCGTCATGACCTGATTAGAGGCATCAGTGGTGCATTTTCAAAGGCCACTAAAACTATCGAGATAGCACAAGCGTTGAATGTGAAGCTTCAGCTTCAGTACACGATCTCAACAATGAACGTTTATTCGATGCAACTTGCATTGGATTATGCGCGTGATAAAAATATAGAAATAATCTTTAGATTAGCAACAAATATTGAGCGTCTCTACAATGCTGATCGCTCTGAAGTATTCATTGATAATGAAGAGCGCTCCTTTGTCGCGGACTTCTTTTCTTCTGGCGAATTGCTAGCTCAAACCAGGTCGCTGTCGAGGAAGCTTTACTATAGTCGGATGCAGCGATGGCTTTCATCCGGTGGTGGCGCAAGAGCCATGCCCTGCTACTTTAAAGATCAAGGCATGTTGCTAACATCGAAATTGGCGCTCTACCCCTGTTCGGTTGCTAAAACGGCAATAGTTGAGGATCTGCGAGCATCCGACTTCAGTATTTCGGAGAAGGGGATTGAAGTCGCTAGAGAAGTTACAAAAAATAAATACTGTGATAGCTGTATCCATGATCAAAGCGGTGCCTGGAGCCCCTTTTCTATCCTCGCCTATAAAATTAATCAGTGGAAAGGTACCGTTGTTGTTAGGAAGGTTTTGCGGTTGGCGGATAATCTTCTTAATGCTGTGGCCATTGCCCCCTTTGCACTGCTGAGAAAAATCAAAGCACCTAAAGGTTTAGCGCTGGACGCGATGCCGGTAGTCACCATTATGGGTGCCTACGGTGGGGAGCACGTTGGTGATGCCGCTATTCTTGGTGGTGTGATATTGAGGCTGAAAAAACAATTTCAGACTCAAAAGTTTTTCATTCTCAGCTTCAGGCCCGACCGAACTCAAAAGTGGGTTCAGTCGTTGAAAATTGATGGCGTGGATTTTTCCGTGGTAAAGCTTTCGCGTAGCAGTTTACGAACTGCATTGGGTCAAAGCGATGGTCTGGTGTACGCAGGCGGGCCAATCATGGATATACCTGTTAATTTGAGTTTCTATCTTTATGCCTCTCTTCTGGCTACGTGGAAAAAGATTCCTTTTGTTGTCGAGGGGGTCGGTCTAGGGCCGTACAAAAGAACAGTAAGCAAATATTTTGCTTCTTTGATGTTGCTGCTTGCCAAGCAAATTACATTGCGTAGCAAGAGCAATTTTGAAAGTTTGCCATTTTACAATAAAATTGAAGTTTTAAAGGTTGATCAGGATCCTGCGTTTGATTACCTTCACTACTACAGGTTTATGCTTCCCCAGATCAATTACAGTGCTCGTGAAAGAACAGAGCTTTCTTCGCTGAAAGATTATATCGCCGGGCGTGAGAAAGTATTGTTCGTCAATTTACGGCCTATTTGGAGTGCTTACGCTACAAAAGGTAGCGAAGGCAGTGTGGGTCGCATAGTGGACAGTATGACCCGGAACGTGACTTCTGTGATCAACCAACTGGGCGCCGAGTGGGCGGTGGTGTTCATTCCGTTCAACCCAGACACTTACGGTTTTTCTGACTTTAGTTCCTTTTACCAAGTGGTCAAGGGTGTCCTGCCAAGTCGCGATTATTATGTCGTCGAGTATGAGCCCGGTGTTCCGATCATGCTTGATATGCTGGGTCAATGTACTCATTTACTCGCGATGAGGTTTCATGCCTGCATATTTGGTTTGTCGAGTGGTTTGGATGTTTATGGGATTGACTATCAGGTAGGTGGACGCGGAAAGGTGGCTGGTCTATTTGACAGCCTTGGCAGCACCAACGTGAGCAATGTGAGCGAGTTGGATGAACCCACAATTCGCGGATGGCTGGGTGAGGTTTAGTTAAGGTTGTGCTGTAGGTGGTGGTATACGATGCCTGCTGAGTGTTTTTTACGCAGTCAGGCATCGCTATCACCATTTTTATTTGCGAAAAATTAATAAGGGGCCAGCACGTTGCGAGTTCTTCTAACGCATAACTTCTACAGTTCAGCAACTCCCTCGGGCGAAAACCAGGTTTTCGAGGCTGAGAAAATGTTGTTAGCTAGTCGGGGTGATGATGTGCGACTTTTTACTAAGCACAGTGATGCAATTACAGCACAGGGTAAGATTGGCGTAGTCAAGGCCGCACTGGGTACACCTTGGAGCCTTGGTATAAAGCGTGACATTTGCAGTGCTGTTAATTCCTTCAAGCCTGATATTGTGCACGTTCACAATACCTTTCCTTTGCTGTCCCCGGCTGTCTTCCATGCGCTAGGCAAACGCGCTGCTCGTGTCCTTACTTTGCACAACTATCGATTGTTTTGTCCGGCTGCGATACCGATGCGCGAGGGGCGTGTATGTACAGAGTGCATTGATAGGCACTCGGCGTTACCGTCTCTGCTTCACGGATGCTATCGAAATAGCCGTGTCGCGACGATTCCCATGGCAATAAACGTCGAACTGCATCGTGCTTTAGGTACCTGGACACATCAGGTAGATGCATTCATTGCGCTGTCGGAGTTTCAAAAAGAGCTGATGATAACGGCAGGGTTGCCACGTGAAAAAGTGCACGTGAAACCCAACTTTTACCCGGGTAATCCTAAGGTTGTATCGTGGGAGCAGCGCCAGCCTTATGTCGTATTCGTCGGTCGCTTGACGGCTGAAAAAGGGGTCGTTTCTCTGCTGCGGGCATGGCAGGAATGGGGGGCTTCGGCACCTGAGCTTCGTATTGTGGGGGACGGAGCGCTAAGACCCGAGCTTGAGCTGATGGCACGTGGCCTGCCCATTCGATTTCTTGGGCAAGTATCGTCACAGGAAGCCGAATATCAGATTGCCCATGCGTGCCTACAAATTTTACCGTCGGAGTGGTTCGAAGGTTTCCCGATGGTGATCCGAGAGGCCTTTGCGTTTGGTACACCAGCAGCCGTATCGGATATAGGACCGCTGGCTTCTATCGTACAAGACGGCGACAATGGCGTGGTATTCCGCCCCGCGACCCCCCAGTCACTGCTGCAGGTTGTACGTGAGGCCTGGTCGACGCCGACATTATTGGAGCGTTTGGGTAAAGGCGCCAGGCGGGCATTTGAAAGCAATTATACTGAAGACGCCAACTATTCAATGTTGATGGACATCTATACGCAGGCAATTAGGGTTTCGCGCAATGAGTGAACAATTGGGATGCAGGCAACGTACTACAAGCTCTGTCATTGGCGTGCCTATTGATGTACTGAGCTGGCCCAGCGTCCTCGATAGTGTTGCCGAAATGGCACAGACGGGGAAAGGCTATTACGTCTGTATTTGCAACGTGCATTCCGTGGTAACGGCCACGCAAGATCGAGAGTTTGGCGACGTCGTGCGCAACGCTGACTTGGCCACTCCCGACGGCGCTCCGGTGGCTTGGCTGATGCGTCGGTTAGGCGTTGAGGGGCAGGCGCGCATCAATGGTCCGGATTTAATGTGGAAGTACCTGTCTGAAGCGGCTACGTGTGGTGAACCGGTCTATTTGTACGGCGGTGCACAGTCAACGTTGGACATTCTTACCAAGGTGCTGCCTGAGCGTATGCCTGGCTTGGTGATCGCGGGCGCTTATTCGCCGCCGTTCCGTCAGCTGACAGCGCAGGAGGATGAACAGATCGTCGAGGCTATCAACACATCTGGTGCGAAAACTGTTTGGGTTAGCTTGGGCTGCCCCAAACAGGAGCTGTGGATGGCCGAGCATCGCGACAGAGTCAATGCCGTGATGATTGGAGTAGGGGCGGCATTTGATTACCACGCAGGGGTCATAAAGCGCGCGCCGCTGTGGATGCAGCATTCGGGGTTGGAGTGGCTACACCGCCTTAGTAGTGAGCCAAAACGTTTATTTAAGCGTTATCTGTCGACAAATAGCTGGTTTATCTATTACGCAGTCCGTCAGCTATTGAAGAAGTAAAGCACACTCTTAATAGAATTTTTGATGATTGATCAGGAAGGAAAAATGAACAAAAAGAAGGCGCTTATTACCGGTGTAACGGGGCAAGATGGATCGTACCTCGCTGAGTTCTTGCTCGAAAAAGGCTATGAAGTTCATGGCCTGAAGCGTCGTGCCTCTTCTTTTAACACGCAACGTATTGATCATATCTATCAAGATCCGCATGTCGATAACCGAAACTTTGTACTGCACTATGGCGACTTGACGGATTCGTCTAACCTAACCCGTATCATTCAAGATATTCAGCCTGACGAAGTATACAATCTCGGTGCGCAATCACATGTGGCGGTTAGCTTTGAGTCTCCAGAGTATACAGCTGACGTCGATGCTATAGGAACATTGCGTATTCTTGAAGCCATCCGACTTTTGGGGCTCGAAAAGAAGACACGTTTCTACCAGGCGTCGACGTCTGAGCTGTACGGGCTGGTGCAAGAAACACCGCAGAAGGAAACAACGCCTTTTTACCCACGCTCCCCCTACGCAGTGGCCAAACTGTACGCCTACTGGGCAACGGTAAACTATCGTGAAGCCTATGGTATGTACGCATGTAACGGTATCCTGTTCAATCATGAGTCTCCCCGGCGTGGTGAAACTTTCGTGACACGCAAGATTACCAGAGCCTTGGCGAATATCGCATTGGGATTGGAGCAATGTTTGTTCCTCGGTAATCTCAACGCCTTGCGCGATTGGGGGCATGCCAAGGATTACGTGCGTATGCAATGGATGATGTTGCAACAGGATGTAGCTGATGATTTTGTAATTGCTACCGGTGTTCAGTATTCGGTGCGAGATTTCATTCGATGGTCGGCAGAAGAGCTCGGTGTGACCCTCAGGTTTGAAGGGGAAGGCATTGAGGAGCGTGCGATTGTCGAAAAAATCGATGGTACTCACTCCCCGGCTCTCAAGGTGGGGGATATCATTGTGCGTGTGGACCCTCGTTATTTCCGGCCGACCGAAGTTGAAACGCTTCTCGGGGACCCTACCAAGGCCAAAGAGAAGCTGGGATGGGTTCCAGAAATAACGGTGCAAGAGATGTGCGCGGAGATGGTTTCGGAAGATTTGAAGATTGCCCAACGGCACGCGCTGCTGAAACAGCACGGATATGACGTTTCTGTGGCAGTGGAGAACTAGAAATAATGCAGAATTTCGATCAGAAAATATTTGTTGCTGGTCATCGGGGTATGGTGGGCGCAGCGATCGTAAGACAGTTGGTTGAACGAGGCTACGTCAACATACTGACTGCAACGAAAGATGAACTGAATTTGGTTGACCAGCGCGCAGTTCAACAGTTTTTCGCGGAAAACCAAATTGATCAGGTTTATCTTGCAGCAGCTAAAGTTGGCGGTATTCACGCTAACAATACATACCCTGCTGATTTTATATACGATAATTTAATGATCGAGGCGAATGTTATAAGTGCGGCGCATAATAATAATGTGCAGAACCTGTTGTTTTTAGGCTCCTCATGCATCTATCCAAAGCATGCGCCGCAGCCGATGAACGAAGAGGCATTGTTAGCCGGTGCGTTAGAGTCGACGAATGAGCCTTATGCTATTTCAAAGATTGCGGGAATAAAGTTATGCGAAAGTTACAATCGTCAACACGGTAGAAACTATCGCAGCGTCATGCCGACAAATCTATATGGTCCTAATGATAACTATCACCCGCTGAATAGCCACGTGATTCCCGCCTTGCTTCGACGTTATCACGAGGCTGTAGTGCGACAGGACGACGAAATCTCCATCTGGGGAAGTGGTAGTCCGATGCGGGAATTTTTACACGTTGATGACATGGCAGCAGCATGTGTGCATGTGATGGAGTTAGACAGGCAGCAGTATCAAGGTGCAACACAGGATATGCTGTCTCATATCAACGTTGGAACAGGCGTCGATTGCACAATACGTGAGCTTGCGCAGACACTTGCCAAAGTGACGGGCTTCTCTGGCAGGCTTGTGTTTGATACCTCTAAGCCAGATGGTGCGCCCAGAAAGTTGCTCGATGTTCAACGAATACAATCGTTGGGGTGGAAAGCTCGAATCACGTTGGAAGATGGATTGCGTGATGCGTACAGATGGTACGTGGAAAATATTGACTCCGTGAGGGGTTGAGGGGATTTTCGATGTCCTCGCGCTGTAAGGCGCGGGCTATTTTATGAGTTTCTGATGACTATGTAGGATGACAGAGGTTTATGCTTCTAGTTTGATTTCATAGCGTAGGAATCTATTATGTTACATGCTGTCGTTATAGCGGGTGGTTACGGGTCCAGGTTGTGGCCATTGTCACGTGAGCTTCACCCAAAACAGTTTATACCGTTGGTGAAAGAGAACCTTTCAATGCTGCAGGATACGTGTCAGCGATTGAAAGGCGTGGAGATGGCACCGCCGTTAATTATATGCAATGAACAGCATCGGTTTCTGGCGGCAGAACAGTTACGCCAAATTGGCTTGGAACAATCAAATATAATTCTTGAGCCAGAAGGTCGTAATACAGCTCCCGCTATAGCGCTTGCCGCCTTGAACTTATGCAATCAGGAAGAAGATCCCATACTGCTGGTGTTGGCAGCAGATCACTTTATTCAAGATATAAACGCTTTCCAAGGTGCTTTGAACACTGCTGTTGCTCATGCGGTGGCGGGAAAGTTGGTGACGTTTGGAATTGTCCCGATCAAGCCGGAAACGGGATATGGTTATATCAAGAAGGGGAAGTCCATTGGGGAAAGTGGGTTCCTTGTCGACGCGTTTGTAGAGAAACCAGATATCTCAACAGCAGAGACCTATGTGGCGGGAGGCTTGCATTATTGGAACAGTGGAATGTTCATGTTCCGAGCAAAACGTTACCTGGAAGAGCTCGAAATATTCAGACCAGATATTCTTGAAGCCTGTCGTTTATCGCTGTCGAAAGGTGCGCAGGATCTATATTTTACACGGGTAGACAAAGAAGCGTTCCTGGAATGCCCTGATGAGTCCATTGACTACGCTGTTATGGAACATACTGATCAAGCCGTGATGGTTACATTGGACGCAGGCTGGTGTGATGTCGGGTCGTGGTCCGCACTTTGGGAGTTGGGGAGCAAAGATGAATGGGGGAATGTGAGCAAGGGTGACGTTATTTGCGAGGCGACGTCCGACAGCTATATTCACTCTGACCATCGGCTAGTCGCGACGCTTGGTGTCAAGGATTTAGTTATCGTTGAGACCAAGGATGCGGTACTGATCGCTGATAAGTCTTGTGCGCAAGATGTTAAAACCCTGATTTCCAGATTAAAGTCGTCGGGCCGCAATGAACACGTCAATCATCGTGAGGTGTACCGCCCTTGGGGCGTGTATGACTCCGTTGACGCAGGCCACAGGTATCAGGTCAAGCGGATTACCGTCAAGCCGGGCGCCAAGCTTTCGGTTCAGATGCATCATCACCGTGCGGAACATTGGATTGTTGTCAGTGGCACAGCTAAAGTCACGAATGGCGAAAAAGTGTACCTTGTGACCGAAAATCAATCGACTTTCATACCCATTGGCCAGGTCCATGCCTTGGAGAATCCAGGCGTCATTCCGCTGGAGTTGATTGAGGTTCAATCGGGCTCTTATTTGGGTGAAAATGACATCGTGCGATTTGAAGACAAGTATGGTCGCGTATAGTGATATACGTATCATGCTGCGTAGAGAGCCATCAAGATAAAACTATGAAAAAAGGTAGGGAGACAGGCGTGGGGAAATATATTCTAGTAACCGGCGGAGCTGGTTACATAGGCTCTCATATTGTCCTGTCGCTGCTGGAAAGTGGTTTGAATGTTGTGGTGTTGGATGATCTTTCAAACGCTTCTGTCGAGTCAATAGAGCGTGTGGGGAGCTATACGGGTGCAGCACCTTTTTTTGTAAAAGGTGACATCTGTGATGCCAAGGTTTTGGATCGTCTCTTCGCAACGTATCAGATTGAATCAGTGATTCACTGTGCCGGAGTAAAATCGGTAGGTGAAAGCGTAAAATCACCGATTAAGTACTTTTCTAATAATGTCTCTGGGAGTGTGAGTTTATTCAACTCCATGTATAAAGCGGGCGTTTTTCGTCTGGTCTTCAGTTCATCTGCCACGGTTTATGGGGATTCAGGGCGCATGCCACTGAGTGAGCTTACTCCCATCGCTACCCCTACCAATCCATATGGTCGATCAAAACTGATGGTCGAGGAGATATTGTCGGATATGGCCAAGGCCGACAGTCGATGGAGTATCGCCACTGTTCGTTACTTTAATCCTGTCGGTGCACACACTAGCGGGTTGATTGGTGAGGACCCTTTGGGTATTCCCAATAATCTCGTGCCCTACCTTGGCCAAGTGGCTATTGGCAAGCTTGCTGAGCTGAAAGTATTTGGCAACGATTACCCGACCCGCGACGGCACTGGGGTGCGTGACTATGTGCATGTTGTAGACCTTGCGAATGGCCACCTCAAGGCACTTCAAGCCATTGAGTTGCGTGCAGGTTTTCATATTTGGAATTTTGGCTCGGGCAAAGGCTACAGCGTCCTTGAGCTGCTCGATGCATTTCAGGCTGCCAGTGGTCTGGTAATACCCTATAGTGTGACGGCTCGCCGCCCCGGTGACATCGCAGAATGTTGGGCAGATGTCTCGAAGGCGGAAAATGAGCTAGGCTGGCGAGCGGAACGAGGCTTAGAGGAAATGATGAAAGATGCATGGAGGTGGCAAAAAAATAACCCTAACGGATACCGTCGTTAGATTCATGGTGAACATGATCTACTCGCGACGTTTCCGTACAAGGCTGGGTGTGCCTGAATCCTTAGGGCATTTGGACAGCTAGGTAGTCAGCGAGCGTTTGTAATTTATAGAATTTGTATTTTTTATTTTTTTATAAAAAATCTATATCTTAGGGTTATAAGATAACATGCAAGTCATTCAGCGTTACCATCCAACATTTGCAGAGCGCTATCCTGTACCCTTATTTGTCGCTCTGCTTGACTTGGGTGTGGTTGTAATAGCTGGCGTGCTGGCCTATTGGTATCGTTATAACTCATTTGAAATGAGCGGTCGATACAGTACGGCGACCCTGGTTACCAGTGTTGTCGTGGTGTTATGTATGTCGTTTGGTGGTGTGTATGGATCGCAAAGGGGGTATTCCTTCGCCCGGCAGTTTAGTGTCTTATTAATGTGCTGGCTAGCCGCTACTGGAATTATTTTATCCCTTACCTTTTTTTTGAAGTTGTCCGAAAACTATTCTCGTATCTGGTTCACTGCGATATTGGTTATTGGTGGTTCGCTGTGTCTCTTGTTAAGAGTCTTTGTTTTTTTCCTTCTTAGGCAGTTGCGTTCATCCGGAATGAATCTCAAGTCAGTATTGCTGGTGGACTCGGGGGGCGAGTCTGCAGGGCAACTGAATGCAGGTCAAGCTCTGGGGGAGTACGGATTCAAAGTTGAGAAAAACTTGACGTACAATGCTGGCGGTCAATGGCTGGAGACATTAGTCGAAAAAGTTAATGAGCATGGCGTTCATGAAGTTTGGTTGTGCTTGCCGCTGAGCGAAGGCGGTGCTGTGCGCTCTATTCTCTATGCACTGCGCCACTACACCGTTGCTGTGCGATTTATACCCGAGTGGGGTGATATACCCTTGCTGAATCACAAGGTCAGCCGCATTGCAGGTGTTTACTCTTTAGACTTAAGTTGCAGCCCGATGGATGGCCCTGCACGAGTTATTAAAAGATTGGAAGACGTCCTGATTGGTGGCCTGATCAGTCTGATGATTCTGCCGCTATGTATGATCATTGGACTGGTAATAAAGGTTACCTCTCCAGGTCCCGTTCTGTTCAAACAGATGCGGATGGGGATCAACGGTAAACGATTCAAGGTTTACAAGTTTCGTTCCATGGTTGTGCACGACGAAAATAGCGGAACATTGACCCAAGCTAAGCGTAATGACGCGCGAGTGACCCGTGTGGGTGCGTTCTTGCGTCGTACCAGCCTTGATGAACTGCCTCAATTCTTCAACGTCCTGCAGGGGCGCATGTCGATTGTCGGTCCGCGCCCACATGCGCTGGCGCACAATGAATATTATAAAGATCTGGTTGAGTCTTACATGCAGAGACACAAAGTCAAGCCAGGCATTACCGGGTGGGCACAGGTAAGCGGATATAGAGGGGAGACTGATACGCTGGAGAAAATGCAGAAGCGCGTGGAGTTTGACCTCTGGTATATTGACAATTGGTCGCTTTCGTTGGACGTAAGAATAATATTTCTCACGGCGCTCAAGGGTTTTATCAATAAGAATGCTTTTTGATAGCGGTTTATCGGGAACTTTGGGAAGGCGGCAGCATGGATTTGAAACAGAATAGAGGCAGTTCGTTTTGGTCGCGAAGTGTTGTTTGGATATTAGCAATTGGTTTGTTTGTTCAGCTGAGCGGAAAGGTTTGGCTAGAGTCAAACAGTGCTCAAAATACTCAGGTTTACATCTGGCTGCTGTTGCCTGCCGCCATTTTTTTCTTGGACATTGCTTTTCGAAGGGCGTTTTCTGCTTTCAGTTGGGAGTATCTTCCTTGGATGTGCTTTTTGCTCTGGGGAGCGATTAGCGTTCTCTGGTCAACGGGTTCAGAAGACCCAGCATTTTCCTTGATGAAGCGTGGCTTATTCATTGCCCTTTATTTGGTATCGATTCTACTGTTCATGCGCCGTGATGAGTCGACGTTACTGCGTGTATTGATGGCAGGTGTCGCCATGATCACGCTTGGAGCATTGGTTAGTTTAATTTATCAGTTTTTGGTATTGGAGCAACCGCTTGCCTATCGGGCATTCCGAATCGACCGGTCGGGGATACGGGACTTTGCAAATTATGGCTGGCCCGTAGCAGCAGGTATTTTTCATGGTGCGGCAGCAACGTGGGCATTGGGTTTTGCATTAGATAGAAGAAGGAATATACTTTCCTGTGCTTTTTGGCTGTTAGCTTTTTGCATACTTGTGATTTATGTGTTGTTGACCTATACCCGCGGGGCATGGTTCGGCGTGGCCGCGAGCTGCCTAGCTGTTGTAATATTGCAAAACTCTCGCCGTGGCTGGTTGTTCTTTGTGGGAAGTGCAATTCTTGCGGCGATAGCGACGTTTATGTGGTGGGATAATTTAATATTTGAGGTCACTAAACGTCAGTTGTCTGGCCGTGGCCCGATATGGGATTACTTTTTTTCAACCATGCCGGGACATTGGTTGGTGGGGCATGGTTTGGGAACACCATTTAATTATGTTTGGCCTGACCGGGATTTGATTTCTCCCCATGCACACAGTCTTTATTTTCAACAGGTATATGATAGTGGTCTGATTTCGCTTGCTTTGATGGCTGCCGGACTGTTAGGAGTCGCCTACAAAGCGTTGAAGTTACGCAAAGATAAGTGGGTGCGTCTAGCGACACCTGCGTTGATTTTCGCGCTGATTTCCATGATGACAGATGTCGAACGAGTCTTTACTCGCCCAGGAGATTACTGGACCGTATTCTGGCTTCCGATTGCAATTTTGTTAGCGGTCTCGTGGCGCTCGACGATGCACAATCACAACCCCTAATTGTAGAGAAGGATGGTGTAACAAATGGCTCAAACAAATGCCCGTCTTTTGACGGGCGTTTGTATAGGGTATCCCCATTGGGGGTATTAGTGATGTAAGGAGGTAGAATTTATTGATTCAATTAATATTCGAGCTACCGCTATAGCTCCGAGACGGGTAGTGGCCTAAATTCCGTCAGATTGCTCATAAGTCACCCACTCACCGACTATTACCGTATTCCTGAATTATGCCATCTCCGCTCTCCGGCTCTATAAAGATTTGATCGCGCAAAAAGAATGGTCACGCGGGGCTGCGCCCCGTCGTCACCCCAATACCACTCGCCCACTCAAAAAAATATCCCGTCGTTCCTTGCGACCAATATGATGGTGCTTGGCCATTTGGTACACAGCATGAAATCGTTCCCGATTAATCCCCTCGCAGGTTTCCAGGGCTCGCGCTACTAAAGCGTCGTACGCCGACTCCCCAACCAGCCCCCCTACCTCTCTGCGATAGAAGAACCCCAGTTGAAAGCCCAGGGTTTCACTCAAAAACCGTGGTGCGGCGGCAAAGCAATTCTCTAAATCGATCGCATGCGTTGCCCCCACCCCGTCGTTACACATCATCACATTCGCCGCCCATAGATCCATGTGATAGATCCCGCTGCTGTTCAGCGAAAGCAACAACTCGAACGCCGCACCGATCACCCGCTCCACTTCTTCAGGCTTGGCGAGTATCCACTGATAGCCGTCTGTGTAGTTCTGCAACAGTTCTGTGATGATGACGAAGTCATTCATCAACCCCATGCGTGACCTGGTATACCCATAGCCAACCACGCCGGGCACACTCGCGCCGCGGCGGTGCGCTTCCGCAGTGTTTATCAGCTCTTCGATTGGCCAGTCGAACATGCCACAGCTTTTGCGGGTACCGCGCGTAAAGCGGATCCTCTTTGGGAGGGTCTCAATCGCTTGGCGCTTGGCAAACAATGGGCTATCGCCTGTAGATAGTGGCGCGCTTGTCCGGTTTGACGGGCGTTCCTGGCCAAGCAACAGCGTAAGCGTTGCCGCCAGCGCAGTGCTCACAGGCGCGTTCAGATGAACTGTCGAGCGCTGATGCTTGAATGTAAACGGAAATCCATCAACCAGCTTGTTCTTCCCTTCGCGCACCGCTGCACATCCCGTGTAAGAGTTTTTGGACGGCCAAAACGGTAACATTTCCTACGCATTTTTACATTTCTTTCACATCTTGTTTGAATCTTTTTGACCTTGACTGTGGATCTGTTGTTCTTGAGCCGCTAGGTTTTACAGGCAGCCAAGGAATCGCTGCCTTAGCAAGCTCACACACCAAGGAGTGCCACCGTTATGCGCAATACCTTTCTTGTTTCTCTGCTGCTCGCGCTGCTCAGCGCGTTCTCGCTGCCGTCGTTTGCGGCGGCCACCAAGGCCGCGGGCGACTTGCCAGTCACTACAGTCAGCGCAGCGCTCGCCTCAACCACCGTCAACCTGAACACTGCCGATGCGGCGACACTGCAGTCGTCGCTCGCAGGTATCGGCAAGGCCAAGGCTGAAGCGATCGTGGCCTACCGCGAAGCCAACGGCGCGTTCAAGTCAGTGGATGAGTTGCTGGAGGTGAAGGGGATCGGCCAGGCGCTGATCGAGCGCAACCGGGACAAACTGGCGGTCAAGTGACCTGAGGAGGGGCGGGTCGGGCAATGCTCGATCCGTTTTTATCATCAAATGGCATGGGCCCATCGCCGGCAATGCCGGCGCCTGCAGAAGGCGGGGAAGCGCCACGCTTATCGGTCTTGCGCGTCCTTGGCATCGGCTTCGGCATTGCGCTCATGCACGCGCTTGAGTTGCTCTTCGGTCAAGGGCAGCTTCTTCGCCGTATCACGCAGCATCATCAAGCCACCGACAATCGAGCCGATGGCAACCAGCAAGATCAACCAGGCATACCAGGGCATGAGCTTCTCCTTATCGACGGCGAATGGCGCCGCCTCTGTGATGTTGGACTCGACACGAGCGTCGATGGTTCAAGTATAAGAGGCCCACCACCTGGGGGCGAATTCGCGATCACCGGCCCCCATTGGCACTGCGCATCGGCTACAATGCGCGCCGATTTCGACTTGCCCAGAGAGCCTGCCCATGTCCGCCTGTCAGACGCCTATCATCGTCGCCCTGGATTTCCCTACCCGTGACGCCGCCCTGAAACTGGCCGATCAGCTGGACCCCGCGCTGTGTCGGGTCAAGGTCGGCAAGGAGCTGTTCACCAGCAGTGCGTCGGGCATCGTTGAAACCCTGTGTGAAAAGGGCTTCGAAGTGTTCCTGGACCTCAAGTTCCACGATATCCCCAACACCACCGCCATGGCCGTGAAGGCCGCAGCCGAAATGGGCGTGTGGATGGTCAACGTGCACTGCTCTGGCGGCCTGCGCATGATGGCAGCCTGTCGCGACGTGCTGGACCAGCGCAGCGGGCCACAGCCGCTGTTGATCGGTGTGACTGTGCTGACCAGCATGGAGCGTGAAGACCTCGCCGGTATTGGCCTGGACATCGAGCCGCAGGAGCAGGTGCTGCGACTGGCCGCCCTGGCCGAGAAGGCCGGCATGGACGGCCTGGTGTGCTCCGCCCTGGAAGCCCCGGCCCTGAAGGCCGCGCACCCGTCGTTGCAGCTGGTGACTCCGGGCATTCGTCCTGCCGGCAGCGCCCTGGACGATCAGCGTCGTATCCTTACCCCGCGCCAGGCGCTGGACGCCGGCTCCGACTACCTGGTAATCGGTCGCCCGATCAGTCAGGCGGCTGACCCTGCTCAAGCGCTGGCTGCAGTGGTAGCCGAAATTCGCGGCTAAGCGACCCGGTTTTTCGCCAGCAAGGCTGGCTCCTACAAGGAGGAGCCGGCCTTGCTGGCGAAGTCGTTCCTCTTATACCTTCAACACCAGCTTGCCAAAGTTTTCCCCGCTGAACAGCTTCAGCAGCGCTTCGGGAAAGGTCTCCAGCCCCTCGACAACATCCTCCTTGCTCTTGAGCTTGCCGCTGGCCAGCCAGCCGGCAATTTCGTTGCCTGCGGTGCCGTACTTGGCCACATGGTCCATCACCACGAAACCTTCCATGCGCGCGCGGTTTACCAGCAGCGACAGGTAGTTGGCCGGGCCCTTGACCGCCTGCTTGTTGTTGTACTGGCTGATGGCACCACAGATCACCACCCGCGCCTTGAAATTCAGGCGACTGAGCACTGCATCGAGGATGTCCCCGCCGACGTTGTCGAAGTACACATCCACCCCTTTTGGGCACTCGCGCTTGAGTCCCTCCAGTACGTCTTCGGCCTTGTAGTCGATAACCCCGTCAAAGCCCAGTTCATCGACCAGGTAGCGGCATTTCTGCTCGCCGCCGGCAATCCCGACCACACGACAGCCCTTGAGCTTGGCGATCTGCCCGGCAATGCTGCCGACCGCTCCCGCTGCACCCGAGATCACCACGGTTTCGCCCGTCTTGGGCTCACCCACTTCCAGCAGGGCAAAGTAGGCCGTCATTCCGGTCATGCCCAGGGCGGAGAGATAGCGTGGCAACGGTACCAGCCTAGGGTCGACCTTATGCAGGCCCTTGGGCTCGCCAATGAAGTAATCCTGTACACCAAGGGCTCCGCTCACCGTATCACCCACGGCATAGTCAGGGTGCCTGGACGCCACCACTTCACCGACACCCAGTGCTCGCATGACCTCGCCGATACCTACAGGCGCAATGTAGGACTTGCCCTCGTTCATCCACCCGCGCATGGCCGGGTCCAGCGACAGGTACAGGTTCTTCACCACTACCTGTCCCTCGACAGGCTCGCTCACAGGCACGGTTTCAAAGGTAAAGTCATCACGTGTCACTGCCCCGGTGGGGCGCTTGGCAAGCAGGAATCGGCGGTTGGTCCTGTCAGTCATGGCAAGGTTCTCTCTGGAAGGCAAACCCTGTTGATAGGCCTGCATCGGCAAATCGGCAAGGTCCAGCCTTGTGGCGAATGGTGATTGATCCATCTGGATGATTGAGCCTAGCAGCTAAAATCACCCGGTTCGATGGTGTGTTCACTGCGTGCCTGATGATGCTGCCCAGGAGCCACCGCCGATGACTAGACTCCCGCCATTGTCCTCACTACGTTGCGGGAGTTATCGATGAGCATGACTTTTTCCGGCCAGGTTGCCCTGGTCACCGGGGCCGGCGCCGGCATCGGCCGGGCCACGGCGCTGGCATTCGCCGCACAAGGCCTTAAGGTCGTGGTGGCAGACCTGGACGTCGCCGGTGGCGAACACACGGTCGGGTTGATTCAGGCCGCCGGCGGCCAGGCACTGTTCGTACCTTGCAACGTTACCCGCGAGCAGGACGTGCAGCAGTTGATGGCGCGCACTGTCGAGGCATACGGTCGTCTGGACTACGCCTTCAACAATGCCGGTATAGAAATCGAGCAGGGGCGCCTGGCCGACGGCAGCGAAGCCGAATTCGATGCGATCATGGGCGTCAACGTCAAGGGCGTGTGGCTGTGCATGAAGCACCAGTTGCCGCTGATGCTCGCCCAGGGCGGCGGTGCGATCGTCAACACCGCATCGGTCGCCGGCCTGGGGGCTGCGCCCAAGATGAGCATCTACAGCGCATCCAAGCATGCCGTGATCGGGCTCACCAAGTCGGCCGCCATCGAGTACGCCAAGAAACTGATCCGGGTGAATGCGGTGTGCCCTGCGGTGATCGACACCGACATGTTCCGCCGTGCCTACGAGGCCGATCCACGCAAGGCTGAATACGCCGCCGCCATGCACCCGGTCGGCCGCGTGGGCAAGGTCGAGGAAGTCGCTGCAGCGGTCCTGTACCTGTGCAGCGACGGTGCGGCATTCACCACTGGCCAGGCTCTGGCAATCGATGGTGGTGCCACCGCTATCTAGCGGGTGGGGCAGGGGAGGGCCAGGCCCTCCCGTGTCGATCAGGCAGGCTTGCGCCAGTTCAGGATCATCAGCGTCAGTACCCCCGCCACAATCCCCCAGAACGCCGAGCCGATCGAGAACAGGGTAAAGCCCGAGGCCGTGACCATGAATGTGATCAAGGCCGCCTCGCGCTCCCTGGCTTCGCTCATCGCGACCGTCAGGCCGTTCATGATCGAGCCGAACAGCGCCAGTGCGGCAATCGACAGCACCAGCTCCTTGGGCAACGCGGCGAACAGTGCCGCCAGGGTGGCGCCGAACACGCCGGCAATGCCATAGAAAATCCCGCACCAGACCGCCGCGGTGTACCGCTTGCTCGGGTCTTCATGGGCATGCGGCCCGGTACAGATCGCGGCGCTGATGGCCGCCAGGTTGATGCCGTGCGAGCCGAACGGGGCCAGCAGCAGCGAGGCCAGGCCCGTCACTGAAATCAGCGGCGAGGCAGGTACCTGGTACCCGTCCGCACGCAGCACCGCCACACCCGGCATGTTCTGTGAAGTCATCGCCACCACGAACAGGGGGATGCCGATGCTGATGGTCGCGGCCAGCGAGAACGACGGCGTGGTCCATACCGGTGTCGCCACCTCCAGGTGGAAGCCGCTGAAGTCCAGCAACCCCATCACTGCGGCGATCGCGGTGCCTACCACCAGCGCGGTCAGTACCGCATAGCGCGGCGACAGCCGCTTGATCAGCAGGTAGCTGAAGAACATCCCCAGCACCAGGGCGGTCCGATGCTGGGCTGCAACAAAGATCTCGCTGCCGATCTTGAACAGAATGCCGGCCAGCAGGGCCGCGGCCAGCGATGCCGGAATGCGCCGTACCAGGCGTTCGAAACTGCCTGTAAGCCCGCAGATCACCACCAGTACGGCGCAGGTGATGTAGGCGCCGATTGCCTCGCCATAGCTCACGCCGCCCAGGCTGGTGATCAGCAAGGCTGCGCCGGGGGTCGACCAGGCGACCGTGATGGGCGTGCGATATCGCAGTGAAAGGCCAATGCTGCATACCGCCATGCCGATCGACAGCGCCCAGATCCACGAGGAAATCTGCGCGGTGGTCAGGCCGGCCGCCTGGCCCGCCTGGAACATCAGCACCAGCGAGCTGGTATAGCCCGTGAGCATGGCAATGAAACCGGCGACCACCGCCGAGGGGGAGGTGTCGGCCAGCGGACGCATTGGCGCAGAGGTGGCGTCAGGCATGCAGTAATCCTTGTGCGGGTGTAAGCAGGTTTTTCAGACTACGCTGCGATAGGGCGAGTTTTGCCATACAGCAACCATTGCATTTAACCGTACAGTCGCCAACTATGGACGGCGGTTTCGTTTCAGCTTTGGAGAGGGGGGAACAATGTACAAGGTCTACGGGGATTACCAGTCGGGCAACTGCTACAAGGTCAAGCTGATGTTGCACTTGCTTGATATTCCGTACACATGGTGTCCCGTGAACATCCTCAATGGCGAGACCGAGCGCCCTGAGTTTCTGGTCAAGAACCCTAACGGCAAAGTGCCGGTGCTGGAGTTGGAGGACGGCAGTTATCTGTGGGAGTCCAACGCCATTCTGAACTACCTCGCCGAAGGTAGCCTGTTCCTGCCGAGTGAGCCGCGTTTACGTACGCAAGTGCTGCAGTGGCAGTTCTTCGAGCAGTACAGCCATGAGCCCTACATTGCCGTGGCACGTTTCATCCAGTTCTATCTGGGCATGCCCGAAGATCGTGTCGATGAATACAAGTCGTTGCAGAAGGGCGGGCACAAGGCGCTGAAGGTGATGGAGAAACAGTTGCAGGAAACACCTTACCTGGTCGGTGACCAGTACTCGATTGCCGATGTGGCGTTGTATGCCTACACCCATGTGGCCCACGAAGCCGGCTTCCTGCTGAATGATTACCCGAAGATTCGCGCCTGGCTGGAACGCGTGGCCTCGCATCCGCGGCATGTGCCCATGATCGATTGATGGTGTTTTGCCGGCAGGGAGCAGCCCTGCCGGCCAAGCGCTGTCAGACCGCCGAGAACCGCTGGTTCAGGTAGTCGATGATCACCTTGGACTCGTACATCCAGGTGGTCTTGCCGTCTTCCTCGATGCGCAGGCACGGCACCTTGATCTTGCCGCCTTGCTCCAGCAGGGCCTGGCGATCCTGTTCGTTGTTCTTCGCGTCACGCAGTGCCACCGGCACGTTCAGGCGGTGCAGTGTACGGCGGGTCTTCACGCAGAAGGGGCAAGCGTGAAACTGATACAGGCTCAGCCCCTTGGCCTGCTGCTCGACATTCGCCTGGGCGGCCGCATCACGCTTGAGCTTGCTCGGGCGGCTGACCCAGTCGAGGAAGACGATCAGCTGGCCAAGGCCAACCCGCAGTGCTTTGACGATCATGGCAACTCCTCACAATGAAAAAAGCCGACCTGGGCAGGTCGGCTCGCAGAACCTCGGCCGATTACTTGATCAGGCTGAGGAACTCGCTGCGGGTGGCAGCATTGTCGCGGAAGGCGCCGAGCATCACCGAGGTGATCATCGACGAATTCTGTTTTTCCACACCGCGCATCATCATGCACATGTGCTTGGCTTCGATCACCACGGCCACGCCCAGCGCGCCGGTCACCTGCTGAACCGCCTCGGCGATCTCGCGGCTGAGGTTTTCCTGGATCTGCAGGCGGCGAGCGTACATGTCGACGATGCGCGCCACCTTGGACAGGCCCAGCACCTTGCCGCTCGGGATATAGGCGACATGCGCCTTGCCAATGAACGGCAGCATGTGGTGTTCGCACAGCGAGTACAGCTCGATGTCCTTGACCAGGACCATTTCGCTGTTGTCGGAGCTGAACAAGGCGCCGTTGGTCACCTCTTCCAGGGTTTGGTCGTAGCCGCGGCAAAGGTACTTCATGGCCTTCGCAGCCCGCTTGGGCGTATCGAGCAGGCCCTCGCGGGAAACATCCTCGCCGAGTTGGCCGAGAATCGCGGTGTAGTGCTGTTCCAGGGACATGGATCTACCTGTGGGATTTATCGCAAAAGCGAAGGGTACGGCGGCTGTGACGGCGCTGCAAGCGCGGCGTTACTCGTCACGCCCTTCAAGCATGGTCCGCTTGAGCATGACATACACCGCGCCGGTGCCGCCGTGACGCGCCTGGCACGAGGTAAAACCCAGTACCTGGGCATGCTGGCGCAGCCAGGTGTTGACGTGGCTCTTGATCATCGGACGTTTGCCATCGAGCCGCACCGCCTTGCCGTGGGTGACTCGCACGCAGCGCACCTCGAAGCGCGTGGCCTCTGCCAGGAATGCCCAGAGGGTCTCGCGGGCTTTCTCCACGGTCATGCCGTGCAGGTCCAGGCTGCCTTCGAAACCGATCTGGCCAAGCTTGAGCTTGCGCATCTGGCTTTCCTGCACGCCATCGCGGCTCCAGTGCAGGTCGTCTTCCGGGCCCACGTCGATGACGAACTGATCGGACAGGCCGTCGATCACCGTCTGGTCGCTGCGCACGGTCGCGGCCTGGCGCAGGCTGGCCAGCTGCTTGCGGTCAGCCTTGGGTTTGCCGGTGTCGGCGCGATCATGCCGGATCGGCTTGACGCCATGCATCTGGCTCTTGAACAGGGAAAAATCGTCGTCTTGCATGTAAGCCTCCGCCTGGGCGGCGCAGTTTACGCGACTCCCCACAGGGTTGCAGTCAATCGTGTTTCTTCATCAGGTGCGGTGACAGGTTCAGCCCCCTGGCACGGCGCAGGCGCAGCCGGCTGCGGCGCCAGGACCAGACGCCCAGGTACAGCGACAGCAAGCCCAGGCCCAGCACCACGGCAGCGCCGGGACGGTTGTTGTTGAGCTCGCCCAGCGCCTCGGCATGGCCCAGCAGGCCAGCGACGCCGGCCATGGTCAGGAGCACGCCGAGTATCGCCAGCAGTGCCGAGAACGCCGTGGCCAGGCGTGCGCCCCAATTGCGTTGTTCGCGGGGACGCAGGCGCCTGGCGTCGAAACTGGATAACTTCATTCCGACTTTCCTCAAAGGGTATCCGGGGTTGGACCCGAACGCCCCAGAGTGGTTCCACTTGCCTGTCGGGTGGTCAGATCAGGCTGTTGACGGGTGCGACACAGGCAAAGTTGTCGGCCATGATCGCCATTTCGCTCTGCTGGATCTGTGCGGCCGGAATCACGCCGTCCTTGAACGGCAGGTCGCGGGTGGCGCAGCCGTCTTCGACCAGGGTGCAGCGATAGCCGTAGTCCTTGGCGCGGCGCACGGTGGTGCTGACGCTGGAGTGGCTCATGAAGCCGCACACGATCAGGTCCAGGTGGCCGTACTTCTGCAGCGTCTCGTGCAGGGTGGTGTTCTTGAAAGCGTTGGGCATGCGTTTTTCGATGACGACTTCATCGCCCTGCGGCTCCAGGCCCGGAATCCACTCGCCGCGCGAGCCCTGTGGGTCGAACAGGCCACCCACGGTGCCCAGGTGGCGCACATGCACCACGGGCCGGCCGGCCTTGCGTGCAGCCTCGAGCAGTTTGCCGATGTTGGCCACCGCTTCGTCCATGCCCGACAGCGCCAGGGGCCCGCTCAGGTACTCCTTTTGCGCATCGATAATCACCAGGCTGGCGTTGCTCAGCTTGGCCGGCGGATAACCGCGACCGCTGAGGTGGAACATCGTCGTTGGAACGGACATCAGGGGCTCCTTTGGATAGGGCTTTTCACCTATTGTCCCCTGCTTGGCGACTTATGTGAATGGCTTAGCGTGCATGCGGCGTGGATAGCGGCCTGCAGGCATGAGCACAATTGCGGCCAGAGGCGTATTGGCGGGCCCATTTGTGTTCCAGGCTGTTAGAATTGCCGGTCGTCTTTAAAGGAGTCTGCCCGTGATCACTTCCCGCCTGCGCACCCTGCGCGACCACATCCGTTGGGCTGTCAGCCGTTTTCATGAGCAGGGGCTGTTTTTCGGGCATGGCGCCGACAATGCCTGGGACGAAGCACGCCTGCTGGTGCTGGGTTCGGTGCATCTGCCATGGGAAGTGGCCGACGCCTATCTCGATTGCCGTCTTGAAGACGACGAGCTGGTCAAGCTGCAGCGCCTGCTCAAGCGACGTATCGAAGAACGCGTGCCGACCGCGTACCTGCTTGGCGAGGCGTGGTTCTGTGGCATGTCGTTCATCGTCGACGAGCGCGTGCTGATCCCGCGCTCTCCTATCGGCGAACTGATCGAAAAACGCTTCGAGCCATGGCTGGCTGCCGAACCCGCGCGCATTCTCGACCTGTGTACCGGCTCCGGCTGCATCGGCATCGTCAGCGCCGACGTGTTCCCCGAGGCCGAGGTGGTGCTGGCCGACCTGTCGTTCGAGGCGTTGGAAGTGGCCAACCAGAACATCGAGCGCCATGGTCTTGAAGAACGTGTGTTCACCGTGCAGGGCGATGGGTTCGAGGGGTTGCCGGGGCAGCGTTTCGACCTGATCCTGTCGAACCCGCCGTATGTCGATGCCGAGGATTTCGCCGACATGCCCCAGGAGTACCACCACGAGCCGGAGCTGGGCCTGGCCTGCGGCAATGACGGGCTGGACCTGGTACGGCGCATGCTGGCCGAGGCGGCGGATCACCTGACCGAGAAGGGCCTGCTGATCGTCGAGGTCGGCAACAGCCAGGTGCATGTCGAGCAGTTGTACCCGGAGGTGGATTTCGCCTGGCTGGAGTTCGAACGTGGCGGGCACGGGGTGTTCATGCTCACGGCCGAACAATGCCGGCAGCATCAGGCGCTGTTTGCTTCGCGGGTGTAAGGGATACCGGGTTCAAGCCTGTCGCGGGTCAAGCCCGCCCCAACAGGGCCGCATTGCCGTGTTGGGGCGGGCTTGACCCGCAACGCTTTCAGCGGTTGGTGGCAATCCAGATCAGCAGCCCGGCCTGGAACACCGCAAAGGCCACCAGGCAGGTGATGGTGAAGCGCAACCCGCTGTCTTCGCGGCGGTACTTGTTGACCCGCTCATCGCGCTCGCGCAGTTGTGCTTCCTTCTCCTGCAGGTTCTGCTCGGCCTGCTGCAGCATGCCCGCAGCATCCAGGATGTCTACCTTCTGCACCTTGTCGGTATTCCAGCCACCCTTGAGCTGACCTGCCTGGACTTCCACGCAGCGCCCCTTCAGGTGCTGCGCATCGGCGTACTCGACCTCCAGGCCATGGCTGCGCAGCACCTGGTCGCGGCGCAGGCGTGTGTCTTCGTTGAGTGCGTCCTTGTTGGCCAGGGCCATGCCCTCGACCCGGTAGTGCGACCACTTGCGCTGTACCCAGTGCACCGCCTGCGACAACAGGAAGCGCCCCAGGCCACGGCTGACCGGCTCGATCTGCAAGCCACTGTCGGGGCCGATCTTGATCTGGTGCAACTCATGGTCCACCCAGATATCCAGGCGATTCTGCTCCTTGCGCACCTTCTGCCCAGGCAGGCGCACTTCCATGCGCAGCAGGCTGTGGGTCTTGTTGTGCCGTTCGGCATAACCGTACTGCACGAAGCGCAGCGGCCGCGCGCCGGTGTTGCGGTCGGTGGGCTGCGGGGACAGGCGCAGCATCTGGAAATGCTCGGGCACAACGTCCGCCCAGGGCAGCGGGGCCGCTTCCGGGGCTGGCGATTCGTCGGTCGCGTCTGGGGCGTCCTGGGGGGTGGCTTCAGTCATCACGGCGGTCCTTTTGTGCACAGCAGGCGGGTCGCAAGGGCGACGCCTGCACCGGCTTATCGGCCGCTTTGCGCAAGACTGGAGACACAATTTGCGCCAATTCGCTTCATGCCGCCGGCAATCGACGAATGAACTCGACGATCCGCTCGCCCAGGGCACTGGCCAGGGGCAGCTCGGGGTTGTTGTAGCTGTCGCGCTGCTGGCTCATGGCACGCGGGCTGATGCGCAGCATGTGGTTCATGCCGTCAATCAGTGCCAGTTCGGCGTCCGGCTTGGCAGCGTGCAGGCGCTCGGCATCCTCGACCTCGACCTGGACGTCGTTGCGCCCCTGCACGATCAACGCCGGCAAGTGGAGGCGGGCGAAGGCGGCGGCCGGGTCCTGGCGAAACAGCGAGATCAGGTACGGCTGCACGCTGGGGCGAAACACGTCGCGCAGGTGCAGCGGTACCTGGGTGCTGGGCTGGCCGGCCTTGAGCTGCTCGATCAGGCGTACGGCCTGGGCTCGCTCGGTCGCCGGCAGGCGTTCACCCAGTTGCTCGCGCAGTACCTGATCGACCGGGCGCCCGCTGCCTGCCACTGAAATTACCGCGCTGGCGCCGGCCTGTTCGGCCGCGAGGCTGGCGATCAGTGCGCCCTCGCTGTGACCCAGCACGATCAGCGGGCCAAAGCGCGGGTCGGCCTTGAGCAGATGGCCCCAGGCAACGGCATCGGCCACATAGCGCTCGACGCTGAGGTTGCGTTCGTCGGGGGTTGCCGCGCGGCTGGCGGCCACCCCGCGCTTGTCGTAGCGCACGCTGGCAATGCGGTTGTTTGCCAGCAGCAGGGCCAGGCGCTTGAGGTTGTCGATACGTCCGCCGGCGGGATTGTTGCCGTCACGGTCCGTGGGGCCGGAGCCGGCGATGATCAGCACCACCGGTGGCGGCGTGTCGCTGCGCGGCAACAGCAGGCTGCCCTGCAGGGTGCCGTCGTCGGTCACCAGGCTGATCGGTCGTTGCAGTACCGTGGGGGCCGCGGCCTGGGCCAGGCCGGTAAACAGGAGGAACAACAGGGCGAACGTGCGCAGCATCATCAGGCCATTAGCGAGGAGGTGGCGTTTTGACTCGTCCGGCGGCATTAGGTTCGCGCCCGGAGGTGATCTAAGGGTATACCCTGCGTATACTGGTTGGCCTTGTTACCATCCAGTTAAAAATCAGGCTGAACGCGGAGCGCCCTGCATGTCCGGCAATACCTACGGCAAGCTGTTCACTGTCACCACCGCTGGCGAAAGCCATGGTCCGGCGCTGGTCGCCATTGTCGATGGCTGCCCTCCGGGCCTGGAGCTTTCGCTGGCCGATCTTCAGCACGACCTGGACCGGCGCAAGCCCGGTACCAGCCGGCACACCACTCAGCGCCAGGAGCCCGACGAGGTCGAGATTCTATCTGGCGTGTTCGAGGGCCGTACCACCGGCTGCGCCATCGGCCTGCTGATTCGCAACACCGACCAGAAGTCCAAGGACTACTCGGCGATCAAGGACCTGTTCCGCCCGGCCCACGCCGACTACACCTATCACCACAAGTACGGCGAGCGCGACTATCGTGGCGGCGGCCGCAGCTCGGCCCGCGAAACCGCGATGCGCGTGGCTGCCGGTGCCATCGCGAAGAAGTACCTGGCCACCCAGGGCATCCGCATCCGCGGCTACATGAGCCAGCTGGGCCCTATCGAAATCCCGTTCAAGACCTGGGAGTCGGTGGAGCACAACGCCTTCTTCAGCCCCGACCCGGACAAGGTGCCGGAGCTGGAGGCCTACATGGACCAGCTGCGCCGTGACCAGGACTCGGTGGGTGCCAAGATCACCGTGGTCGCCGAAGGCGTGATGCCCGGCCTGGGCGAGCCGATCTTCGACCGCCTCGACGCCGAGCTGGCCCATGCGCTGATGAGCATCAACGCGGTCAAGGGCGTGGAGATCGGTGCCGGCTTCGACAGCGTGGCCCAGCGCGGCACCGAACACCGTGACGAACTCACCCCCGAAGGGTTCCTCAGCAACAATGCCGGCGGCATCCTGGGGGGCATCTCCTCGGGGCAGCCGATCATTGCGCACCTGGCACTCAAGCCGACCTCCAGCATCACCACCCCGGGCCGTTCCATCGATGTGGATGGCAACCCGGTGGAGGTCATCACCAAGGGCCGTCACGACCCCTGCGTCGGCATCCGTGCCACCCCTATCGCCGAGGCGATGATGGCCATCGTGCTGATGGATCACCTGCTGCGCCACCGCGGCCAGAACGCCGATGTGCGGGTAGCCACCCCGGTACTGGGCCAGCTGTAGTGCACCTGCCCGACGTCGACGCCACGGCCCGCTGAGCCGTGGCGCCGATTCCCTACTGGCGGCTGTCCAGCTTCTACCTGTTCTATTTCGCCTTGCTGGGTTCGACAGCGCCGTTTCTGGCGCTGTATTTCGATCACCTGGGGTTTTCCAGCGCGCGCATCGGCGAGTTGGTGGCCATCCCCATGCTGATGCGCTGCGTGGCACCGAACCTGTGGGGCTGGTTGGGCGATCGCAGCGGCCAGCGCCTGCTGATCGTGCGTCTGGGGGCCTTGTGCACCCTGGCCAGCTTCTCGTTGATCTTCGTGGCCAAGAGCTACGCCTGGCTGGCGCTGGTAATGGCCCTGCATGCGTTCTTCTGGCATGCGGTACTGCCGCAGTTCGAGGTCATCACCCTGGCCCACCTGCAAGGTCAGACTGCCCGCTACAGCCAGGTGCGGCTGTGGGGGTCGATCGGTTTCATCCTCACCGTGGTGGCCCTGGGGCGATTGTTCGAATGGTTGAGCCTGGACATCTACCCGGTGGCGCTGGTGGCGATCATGGCCGGCATCGTGCTGGCCAGCCTGTGGGTGCCCAATGCCCAGCCGCCAGGCCAGCACGAGCGCAGCGATGGTGGCGGCTTTCTCAGGCAACTGGCCAGCCCTGGCGTGGCCGCGTTCTACGTGTGCGTGGCATTGATGCAGTTGAGTCACGGCCCGTATTACACCTTTCTCACCCTGCACCTGGAGCGCCTGGGCTATGCCCGCGGCACCATCGGCATGTTGTGGGCGCTGGGGGTGGTGGCCGAGGTGCTGATGTTCCTGGCCATGAGCTGGATCCTGGCGCGGTTCTCGTTGCGTCGGGTGCTGTTGGCGAGCCTCTTACTGGCGGCCTTGCGCTGGTGGCTGCTGGGGACCTTTGCCGAGTATCCGGGCGTGCTGCTGTTCGCCCAGTTGCTGCACGCCGCCACGTTCGGCAGTTTTCACGCGGCCGCCATCGCCTTCGTGCAGCGCAGCTTCGGCGCTCGCCAGCAGGGCCAGGGGCAGGCGCTGTATGCGGCCCTGGCCGGTACTGGCGGTGCGCTGGGTGCCCTGTATTCGGGCTACAGCTGGAACGCCCTGGGCGCCACCATCACCTTTAGTATTGCCAGCGTCGCGGCCCTGGTCGCAGCCGTTATCATTGCGTTTCGAATGACAGAGGAAAAGGCCCCATGAGCAGCCTGAGCGTGTTTCACCAGTCCACCCCGGACATTCCCAACAAGGTGCTGACCCACCTTGAAGACATCGCCGCGACACTGGCCGAGCAGGGAATAAGGTTCGAGCGCTGGACGGCGCAGTCGCCTGTGCAGGCCGATGCTGGCCAGGCCGGTGTGCTGGCCGCCTACCAGGTGCAGATCGACCGGCTGCAACACGAAGGCGGTTACCGCGCCGTCGACGTGATCAGCGCCAGTGGCGATCCGATGAGCGAACTGCTGGACGAGCATGTGTATTCGGATGACCTGGTGCGTTTCTTCGCAGCCGGGCGCAGCCTGGTCAGCGTGCGGGCAGGGGAGTACGTGCATGCGGTGGTGTGCGAGAAGGGAGATCTGATCGTGGTGCCGGCGGGGTTGCGGGTATGGATCGATGGCGGGGACAACCCGCACTTCGTGGCGGTGCGACTGTTCAATCAGCCTGAAGGGGTGGTGGCGCAGTTCACGGGGGAGAAGCTGGCCGAGCGTTACGCGCGATTGGACGATTGATCACGCCGAGGCCACTGGCTTGCAAGCCAGCGCTCACAGGAACCAAGGTGATCCTGTGGGCACTGGCTTGCCAGCAAAGGCCGCTACGCGATTCAGCGATAGGTCGGTAGTGCGAACCGCTGTTGGCTTTGCAGCATCGAGATCACCGGCAGCTCGCTGGCCTGCTCGGCCAGGTCGCGGCGGATCGCGCTGATCGCCCACGACAGTTGCTCGGCACTGTGCAGCTGGCCATACGAAATCGAGCGCTTGACCTGTTTGCCGTCGGCGGCGCGCAACGTCAGCAGTACACCGCCATCAGGGCGAGCCTGGGTGGTGACGTCGTAGGCGGAAAATACCGAGGCGAATTTTTGCTGGATGAGGTCCATATCAGCTCCTGACTGTTGTGTGGCAGACATGAAGTGATAGGTGCAGCGACCGTGCCAGTTTTCCTTGATTAAAAAAAGCTTATAAAACAATGACTTAAAGTTGTCGTGCGCAATGGGTGCCGTGCATTCTGCATGGTCGTGCAATTTGCACAGTGCATTTTGCAGTGCCTTGCGGCCAATAGATTTGCTCTGTCGTCCTCATGGGATTTGCGAGGTTGACCCAAAGCCTTCCCTGACAAAGACTTGGGCTCTACCGCAGCCAGGAGGTTCCCGATGACCGACCACCCAACCCCCACCCCGATGAACGACGATGAAGCCGCAGCCTTTGCCGAAGAAGTGTTCGATCGGGCGCGCAAGGGGGACGCCGACATGCTTGGCCGTCTGCTGGAGAAGGGCCTGCCGGTCAACCTTCGCAATGGCAACGGCGACACGCTGCTGATGCTTGCCAGCTACCACGGCCACCTTGAAGCGGTGAGGGTGCTGCTTGAGCACGGCGCAGACCCGCAGATTGCCAATGACAAGGGCCAGTTGCCGATTGCCGGTGCCGCTTTCAAGGGCAACCAGGCGATGATCGAGCTGCTGGTGGAGAAGGGCGCGCTGATCGATGGAGCGTCTGCCGATGGCCGTACCGCGCTGATGCTGGCCGCGATGTTCAACCGCACCTCCATCGTCACCTACCTGCTCGGCAAGGGCGCGAACCCCAATCACCGCGACGCGCAGGGCGCCACCGCACTGGTTGCCGCGCAAACCATGGGCGCACCCGACACCGTCGCCCAGTTGCAGGCGCTGGCCGGCTAACTGCCATGGGGCTTTTGCGGCTATCCTTGGCGACTTTTTTTGCCTCGCAGGGCCCCCGCATGAAAAACCAACTGGTCGAACTCATCGGCAAAATCAGCTCCGGCTGCCTTCCGGACGCCGAAATCGAGCGCATCGCCGACGAAGCGGCGCAGGCCTATGCCGACCCGCAGGCGTTCCTGGCGGCCAACCCCGACATCAACTACGACGACACCTTCCCGATTCCGCTGGGGGAGTGGGTGGTGATCGGCAGCCTGCCCGATACCGTGCTGTTCCAGGCCGACACCTACAGTGACCTGTTCCAGCAGATCACCGACTCGTTCGGCAAGGACGTTGCCTTCAACATCAAGCCCAAGCAACTGGTCAAGGTCGAGCCGCTCACGGCACTCAACCGCATCCAGGTGCAGATGGGCAGCATGAACAAGGAAAACGGCGGCTACACCCTGGTCAACATCAGCCAGTTGCTGGACGACGAATTGCAGATGGTGCTGGTGTACGGCAACGACGTGCCGCGGGTGCTGGAGCTGTGCGCCGAGGTCGGCATCGCCGCGGCGCCTGCCCTGGAGGCGCTGCGGGTCGCGGTACACGTCTAGCCCAGCGCGGTATCCAGGAACATCATCACCGCGAAGCCGCCCATCAGGCCCAGGGTGGCCGAGGTCTGGTGGCCATTGCGGTGGGTTTCGGGGATCACCTCGTGGGATACCACGAAAATCATCGCCCCGGCCGCCAGGCCCATGCTCACCGGGTAGGCGATGGCGAAACCGGTGGAAATGCCCAGGCCGATCACTGCCCCGATCGGCTCCATCAGCCCCGAGCCGACCGCCACCAGCGCAGCCTTGAGGTTGGACAGGCCGGTGGCGCGCAACGCCAGTGCCACGGCCAGGCCTTCGGGAATGTCCTGGATGGCGATGGCGGTGGTCAGCGGCAGGCCCACGTTGAGGTCGCCGTTGGCAAAGCCCACGCCGATGGCCATGCCCTCGGGCAGGTTGTGCAGGGTGATCGCCAGCACGAACAGCCACACCCGGTTGATGCGTTCCGACTGTGGGCCGCAGGGGCCGGTGCTTTCGTGCTCATGGGGCGTGAAGCGGTCCAGGCCCAGCATCAGCAGCACCCCCAGGCCCATGCCGACCACCACGGTCAAGGCCGCGAAAGGCCCGTTGCCGGTGATTTCACGCGCAGCCTCCAGGCCCGGCAGAATCAGCGAAAACGAACTGGCGGCGAGCATCATGCCGGCGGCGAAGCCGAGCATCACATCCTGCGAGCGGGCGCTGACGTCGCGCAGCACCACCGCCAGTACCGCGCCCAGCGCCGTGGCGCCAAACCCTGCCAGGCCGCCGAGCAGGGCCATGTGCAGGTTGTCCTTGTTGTCGCCGTGCACCGCGTTCCAGGCACTGGCGACCAGCAGGCCGAGCACGGCGAGCAGGCTCAGGGCCAGGCCGGCACTGAGCCATGGGGTGGCCTGAACCTGGTGCAGCCAGGCGCTGCGCAGGGAGGTCGGGTTGGCGTTGGCGGAGCTTTGGGCGGGTGGCATGGAGGCCTCTGTGGTACGGAGTCGATCAATCGAGTGTAATCACTGCGCGGCGTGTGCGACGAGCGGTTCGCCGCTATGGGGCCGATAGCCAGCTACGCTGAAGGCAGGTTCAATCATGGGAGTATCACCATGGGGTCGACGTTCAACGGGTTGGTGGGGCTGGTCATTCTGGCGCTGGATATCTGGGCGATCATCAACGTGATCAAGAGCGGCGCCAGTGGCGGGGCCAAGGTGCTGTGGATCCTGCTGATCCTGCTGCTGCCGGTGCTGGGCCTTATCATCTGGGCGATTGCCGGGCCACGGGGCAACGTTAGGCTGTAGCGCCAGTCCAGGCTCGGGCGTGGGCCTCCCGGCGATGCGGCGGCTCAGATCAACCAGGCGCCCTCAAGCTGCAACAACTGCTGCTTGCGCTCCAGGCCACCTGAAAACCCGGTCAGGCTGCCGTCGCTGCCAATCACCCGGTGGCACGGCACGATCACCGCCACCGGGTTGGCGCCGTTGGCCGTGCCTACCGCGCGTATCGCCTTCGGCCGCCCGACGCGCTGCGCCAGTTGTGCATAGCTGGTGGTGGTGCCATACGGAATCTGCTGCAGCGCCCACCACACCGCACGTTGGAATTCGGTACCCCGTGGTGCCAGGGGTAGCTCGAAACGCTGGCGCCGGCCTTCGAAATACTCATCGAGCTGTCGCGCTACCGTATCCAGCTGCGCGCCCGCCGGCTGCCAGCTTTCGGCCAGTTGCCAGGGGTGGGCGCTGTCCATGTGCAGCAGGTGCAGACCTTGTTCATCACCGGCCAGCAGCAACTGGCCGATAGGGCTGGGGTGGTAGCGAAAGTACATGGTGAGTGGCTCCGGGCATGTCTGGCCCACACGATACCCGAACACTGAGCTATTGTTCGAGGCGCGGTTTTCAACATAATTTTCACATTCGATTGCTGACAATCCGCGCGCGAATTTCCGTTCGTCCAAGGGCCACGCAATGTCCCGGCCCTCATAAAAATCTGAACCCTAGGGATCTTCCTGTCCATGGCTAACACGGATGCCTTGAGTCATCAGCGAGCCGCTTCGCGCCCGTTGCTGCAACCAACGCTCAAATCACACCTCGCCTATACCCTGCTGTGCGGCCTGGTGATCATGCTGATGCTGAGCCTCGTGCGCCTGGCGCTGCTGCTCTACAACAGCGACATGATCGGCGACACCCCACTCTCGACCGTCGCTGAAGGCTTTCTCAACGGCCTGCGCTTCGACCTGCGCGTGGTGGTATACCTGAGCATTCCGCTGCTGCTGGCGATCCTCAGCGCTCGCGCCATGGCCGCCCGTGGCCTGTTTCGCGTATGGCTGACCCTGGCTTCCAGCGTGGTGATGTTCCTCGGCCTGATGGAGATGGACTTCTACCGCGAGTTTCACCAACGCCTCAACGGCCTGGTGTTCCAGTATGTGAAGGAAGACCCCAAGACCGTTCTGAGCATGCTCTGGTATGGCTTTCCGGTGGTGCGCTACCTGCTGGCCTGGGCCTTTGGCACCTGGGTGCTGAGCCTGCTGTTCAAGGGCATCGACCGTCTTACCCGCCCGCGCGGCGAGTACTCCAGCAACGTCGCCGGCCTGCGCAGCGTGGCGCCCTGGTACCTGCGTGGCGCGGTATTCGTGGTGATCCTGCTGGTGGCCGTGATCGCCGCCCGTGGCACCTTGCGCCAGGGCCCGCCGATGCGTTGGGGTGACGCGTTCACTACCGACTCCAATTTCGTCAACCAGCTGGGCCTTAACGGCACCCTGACCCTGATCGACGCCGCCCACAGCCGTTTTGGCGAAGACCGCGGCAACATCTGGAAGGCCACCCTCGACCAGAGCCAGGCCCAGCAGACCGTGCGCGACATGATCCTGACCGAGCACGACCAGCTGGTGGATGCCGACAGCGCGGCGATCCGCCGTGACTTCACCCCGCCTGCGGCCAACAGCCTGCCGATCAAGAACGTCGTGGTAATCCTGATGGAGAGCTTCGCCGGCCACTCGGTGGGCGCGCTGGGCAGTACCACCAACATCACCCCGTACTTCGACAAGCTGGCCAAGGAAGGTCTGCTGTTCGACCGTTTCTTCTCCAACGGCACCCATACCCACCAGGGCATGTTCGCCACCATGGCCTGCTTCCCGAACCTGCCAGGCTTCGAATACCTGATGCAGACGCCGGAAGGCGGCCACAAGCTGTCCGGCCTGCCGGCGCTGCTCAGCGCCCGCGACTATGACGACGTGTACGTTTACAACGGCGACTTCGCCTGGGACAACCAGTCCGGGTTCTTCGGCAACCAGGGCATGACCACCTTCATCGGCCGCAATGACTTCGTCAACCCGGTGTTCTCCGACCCGACGTGGGGGGTGTCCGACCAGGACATGTTCGACCGCGGCGCACAGGAGCTTGCGCACAACTATGGCAAGAAGCCGTTCTATGCCCTGCTGCAGACCCTGTCCAACCACACTCCGTATGCGTTGCCCAAGGACCTGCCGGTGCAGCCGGTGACCGACCAGGGCCGCCTGAACGAGCACCTGACCGCCATGCGCTACTCGGACTGGGCGCTGGGCCAGTTCTTCGAGAAGGCGCGCAAGGAGCCGTACTTCAAGGAGACCCTGTTCGTGATCGTCGGCGACCACGGTTTCGGCAATGCCCAGCAGGTCACCGAACTGGACCTGGGCCGCTTCAACGTGCCGCTGCTGCTGATTGCTCCGGGCATCCAGGAAAAGTTCGGTGCGGTCAGCCACACCGTGGGCACCCAGGTAGACATCGTGCCGACCATCATGGGCCGACTGGGGGGCGAAACCCGTCATCAGTGCTGGGGGCGTGACCTGCTCAACCTGCCGGCCGGCGATGAAGGCATCGGCATGATCAAGCCATCGGGCAGTGAGCAGATCGTCGGCCTGGTGCAGGGCGATCGCATTCTGATCCAGTCCAAGGACATGTCGCCGCGCATGTACCGTTACCAGCTTGGGGCCAACTTCAAGGCCGAGGTGATCGAAAGCCCGGACCAGGCACAATTGAGCCGCAAGCTGGAGTCCTACATCCAGACCGCGACCAAGAGCCTGCTGGACAACACTGCCGGCGTGACCCACAGCACGCCGCAATGACGCACGGGCTGTTGCACTGACCAGGACCCCGGCTTGCCGGGGTCTTGGCTTTTCGGGCCGTGGGTGCTCAAATCACGCGCCTCAGCAAGAGGGGCCGACAGCGGTCCCGCAAAAAGGATGTTTGCGTGCGTGTGTTCGTGTTGCTGGTTTGCCTGTGCCATTCGATCCAGGCGGTGGCTGATGCCGTATCGCCTGCGCCCCAGATGGCTCAGGAATGTGTAGGGCGCTCGCGCCTTGTGGTACCGGCCAGCCTGGAGTGGCAAATGAGCGGTCTTCGCCTGGGCGAGCCGTTCGCCCGCTTCATGCCTGGTGGCGATACGTGGCAGGCCGCCTACGGCGCGCCGGCGTTCTCCGGGGAATCGCACCTGGTCACCATCGATGTGAGCCCGCTCACTACCCGTGAGCTGTACGACCGCCTCAAGGATCGTCTGGTCCTGAGCCGGGCCAATGCGCAGGGCGAGTACATCATGGCCGAGCAGACACGCATCGGGAACCTGATGACCCCGTACCTAAAGGCCCAGAAGCCGAGCGAGTACCACGCCTTGAACGAACGGTACAAGGCACTAGCGCGCACCTTCGAGCGCATCGACAAGATCCCCGGTGAGCGGGCGTCGCTCGAGGCGATGATCGCCGATTTCGCGGGCAAGGGCTGGCCAGTGGACACGCTGCAGGCGCGGCTTGAGCGGCTCAACCGTGAAGACGCGGGGTACCCCGTCTCCGATCGCTTCAAGTGGCAAGTCCTGCCGGACTTTGCCCTGGAGGATGGCTATGCGGTGTACAACGAGCATGGGTTGACCGTGATGCTGTGGCGCCAGTCGCGCGTCTACAAGCTCAACTTCGGTTACATCGAACGTGGAGTGAGCAACGAGCAGGTGCTGCAGCGGCTGGACCCGCATGTGCGCCGTGTGCTCGCCGCCTTGCGTCCACGCGCCGCCTTCGAAGTGCCTCGGCAACCGGGTATATGCCTGCCGTTCGGTTTTCTGGCCGATGACGGCACAGCCCCCTATGTGGTGCGCGCCGCGTGGTTCGGGCGGCACCAGGAGGCGGTCCGCTACGACCTTCAGGTGGCCAGCCAGTCGCTGCGCGAGCAGTTCGAGGCCCGGCGGGCCGCCGACCTGTCGCTCGATCGCGCTGATTTCCCCGTACTTGAGCAACTGCCGGAACGCCAGTTCCGGCTGGGGCAGATGACCATCCTGCAAACCACCACGCTGACCAAGTGGTACCTCGAACACGAAACGGATCGCCGCGAAACATTCCAGCTGCGCGCAGCGCACCTGGGCGCCACGCCCGTTCCTTCGATGATCCTGCAAGTGGACCAGTTGCACAGCCGCGACGGCCTGAGCCTGAAGCTATTGGAGACAGAAGCCGTCGAGATACTGGGGCAGGTACAGGCCCTGCCGAACGCACCGCAAGTGGCACAGAAAAGGAAACGTACATGAAGTCGTTACACATGAGCTGGATGTGGCTGGCGTTGCTGGCAGCGCCCCTGTCGGCGCTGGGTGAGCCGGATTACCAGACGCCGCCGGGTTGGCGTACCGAGTGCATGGGACGGGTGCAGTTCGATGTGCCCAAGGAGATTGCCTGGCACCTTGCCGGGGGCTACTGGCAAAAGCCGGACTTCGACCCCGTGCGCCCAACCATCGCCCCGGGTGGCCAGCAGATCATGTATGGCGAGGGCGTGACACCCGAGCAGGCCTACCTGGTGAAGATCGAAGTCAGCCCCGTGACGGATCGCAATGTCTTCGATCGCCTGCAGCTTATCCACGGGCCTAATCGCGGTTCGGCGCAAACACGCGTGGTACGTGCGCAGATCGACGCGCTGCAAGCCCAGATCGATGCAAAAAAGGCTGACGACGAAGACTATTCCGCGTTGCTTGAACAGCATCGCGCCCTGGACGACACCATTACGCGAATCAACTGGGTGAGCACCGAGTTGTTCGTACTCAACGACATGATCCGCGAGTTCTCGGCCACGGGGCGCCCCACCGTCAAACTGGAGGCTGAACGCGCAGCTTATCTCGAGGAACAGGCCAAGTGGCCGACCGACGCATTATTCGAGCAAGAGCGCTTTCTGGACCTGGGGATAGCAGATACGTTCGCCGACTGGGTGCCGGGTGAGATGACGGCCCATCTCTGGCGTAACCAGCGCATCTATCGCTTTGTATTTCATGCAGGGTCGGACGCTGCCGGCGTACCGGTCTCACTGGAACGTGTCGAGCCCAGGGCACGTGCCTTGCTGGCGGCCTTTCGAACCCGCGAGCAATACGAAATCCCGCAGCAGCGCGGCTTTTGCCTGCCGTTCGGGTTCATTGCCGACGATGGCGCCCCGCATCATTCGATAACGCTGGGCTTCAACCCCGTGGGCAACCCGAACCTGCTGCACCGCCTGAGCATGGGGCGCGAGATCAGGAAAGACGCTGATTTCATGCCGAAGCTGTTGGAGCAGGTGATCTCCAGGCGGTTTCCAACGCTCGTCCAGACCGACATCTTCGGCCCGCTGCGCGTGCTTGTCGGCGCACTCGACGGCAACCTTCGCGGTGCGCGCTACAAGGCCTATGATGCGTACCACAAGCCGGTGGATTACGAAACGTTCACGCTCGACGGCGACGCTCCGCCCACTGGATACCAGCCTGGCGTAGGGCTGACGGTGCTCGATGATCATTCCCAGCCGCAGCTTGCGTTCGAGCGCACCCGCGTCGATATGCTGCAGACCCTGAAAAGCATCCGGGCGCTGCCGGGCGGCCATCGTTTTGCGCCGCAGGCCGACTGAACAACCGCCCAGGCGCGGGGTCAACGGAAGGTAAGGCTGATTCACCCTGAGTCGCGTTACTGAGGAGAATCCAATGAAAGCGTGGGTAATTACCTTTGTTGACCAGAAAGGCGAAAGGACCTCGCTGTCGTTTGACGCCGAGCAGCAGCCCAGTATCGAAGAGGCGGCTCGGGTGATTCGCGCCCACCTCTATCCTGTCGTGGACAAGGCGGACCTCAATGATTTCGAGGGCCGCGTGTCGATGCCCACTGCCGAATGGCTGAAGCAGGACAGCGGCGTGGAGATCAAGGAAATCAAAGAACAGCCCTGAGCGCTCGCGCTACTGGCATACCCTTATGATTGGCGCTAGTCTGCAGCCAGGGTCACGGGTTATTTACCCAGCCGGCCCTTTTCCCTTAAACCATTGCTGCATCCGCTACATCCGCTCGAGTTGCCCACCCACGTTTGGCAGGGTGGGTCAGTGCGTAATGCACTGAAAGTCTATCCATCGCGACGAGGAGGACGATTCATGAGCAGCCCGTATGAGGACATCAGCAGCACGGTTCTACGCCGCATGAAAGAAGGCGGTTTCGATTTTGCCCAGATCCATCCCATCGAGTTCTATGCGGTGTTCCCGGACGAGGAGCGGGCGCGCAGGGCCGCAGGCAAGTTTCGTGGTGAATCGATCAACACCCAGGTACGCGAAAGCGACGAGGGGTGGCAGCTGGAGTTGAGCAAACTGATGTTCGCCACCTATGGCGGCATCGGCGAGTTCGAGCATGACTTCGAGCTGGCAGTTTCCCCTTTGGGCGGCCAGATACAGGGCTGGGGCGTCAAGCAGGAGCGACTGCTCGCCTGAGCCTGTGTATCCGCGGGGCGGCCATGCCGCCCCCATCCATTTTCAGGGTACTTCCACACCGGACCGCTTGCGGCTGGCCATGTGCGCCAGGTACCCCAGCAACTGGTCCAGTTCTGCGTCGCTGATCACCGTTTCGGCAAAGCCGGGCATGCGCGCCTGTGGCCACTGGCGCAGGCTTTGCGGGTTGCGGATGTAACGGCGCAAGAACGTCGGCTGGAAGTACTCGGTGGGGTTGAAGGGCAGGTTCAGGTCGGGCCCGAACTGCGCATCGCCGGCACCGTTGAGTCGGTGGCAGGCCAGGCAGCTTTTCTGAAACACGGCAAAGCCCAGGTTGATCGGGTCGTCCTCACGCAGTTGCGGGTCTGGCAGCAGTGCCGGGAAGCGCGATGCCACAGGGGCCAGGCGGCGAATGGTGGCAAGCTGGAAGGGCCATTGTTCGGGGCTGATCCGGCCTGCCTGCGGTTGGGTCCACACCAGGTAGAAGGGCCCGGCGCTGCCTTTGCCCTTGCTCAGGGCTGGCCATGGGTGGGCGGGGTCCTCGATGGCCAGCCAGGCGCGTGCCGGGCCGTTGCCGAGCAACGGGGCAGCGGGCAGTTCGGCGGCAAAGCCATCCAGCGCCACGGCCTGCAGATGATCGCCGGGGGCTACGCCCTCCAGCAGCGCCACCATGGGCACGGCGCGGTAGTGCATGGTCTTCTTGTAGGAAACGTCACCGTCGATGCGGATATTCCGCGCCTGCGGGTGAGCCAGCAGTTGAGCGGTGCTCCACTGGCGCTCGGCGCCGCCCAGGTTCAGGGTCAGCTGTGCGGCGTGCAGGGGCAGGCTCAACAGCAGGATCAGGGCAAGGCAATGACGCATCGGGTGCTCTCCAACCATTCAGGCCGGCAGGATACACCAGCGTTGCGATGATGCCTGGTTACAGAACGGGTGGGCTTCAGCCGAACAGTCGTGTGAGGTTGGGCACGATCAGCAGCAGCGTCGTGGCGAAGAGGATGAGGCCGGCTTGACGTACTTTGGAGTGCTTGAACATGGCGGTCTGCCTTTTTGTTGTTATTCCTGAATGCCGTGTGGCGTCCTTGGCCAGGGTCCGTGATAACCCGCGAGCGCTGTCGAAATGTCCGCGTTGCCCCCGCATCGGACCTGCTTTGCTTCGATATACAACTAACCTTAGGGTCAACGTCACCCGTGTTTTAGAACGCTTTCGTATTAAATGGTGGGTTCTAAGGCACTACGGCTATGAGGCCAAGGGCCATCCGGCGACCATCCCTTCAGCTAGACACGTGCGTGCGCTCCGGGGCGTGGCCTGCACAGTGTGACCGTTCGTCCGAGTGAACACTTGCCTCCGAGCGCCATTCGCGGCAGGCTCTAGCGACACTTTGTGCCTCATGTCGTTCGGGACTAAATCTATGTCGTTACGCATCTGCATCCTGGAAACCGATGTCCTGCGACCCGAGCTGGTCGATCAGTATCAGGGCTACGGACGGATGTTCGAGCACCTGTTCACCCATCAGCCGATTGCCGCCGAATTTCGCGTGTACAACGTGATGAACGGTGAATACCCCGACGACGACGAGGTGTTCGACGCCTACCTGGTGACCGGCAGCAAGGCCGACTCGTTTGGCGACGACCCGTGGATCGCCAGGCTCAAGACCTTTCTGCTGGACCGCTACAAGCGCGGCGACAAGCTGCTGGGCGTATGCTTCGGCCACCAGTTGCTGGCCCTGTTGCTGGGCGGGCGCAGCGAGCGCGCGCACCAGGGCTGGGGGGTGGGAACCCACCGCTACGTGATGGCGGCCAAGGCGCCGTGGATGAGCCCGCAGGTGGAGGAACTGACCCTGCTGATCAGCCACCAGGACCAGGTTACCCAGTTGCCCGAAAACGCCACGGTGATCGCCTCCAGCGACTTCTGCCCCTATGCCGCCTATCACATTGGCGACCAGGTGCTGTGCTTCCAGGGCCACCCCGAGTTCATCCACGACTATTCCCGTGCCTTGCTCGAGCTGCGCCAGCAGCACCTGGGCCCTGAGGTCTACAGCAAGGGCGTGGCCAGCCTCGACCAGCAACACCAGGGCACCACGGTGGCCGAGTGGATGATGCGCTTTGTCGCGCACAAGCCACAGGGCAGCGCGGCCTGAGGCCTACAGCCAGCCGGAGCGCTTGAAGCTGGCGAACAGTGCCGTGCAGCCCAGGGCGATGACCCCCAGCACGGTGAAGTAGCCGTAGTGCCAGCTCAGCTCCGGCATGTTCTGAAAGTTCATCCCGTAGATACCCGCCACGGCGGTGGGGAAGGCCAGGATCGCCGCCCACGCGGCGAACTTGCGCTGGGTGATGCTCTGGCGTGACGACTCCAGCAGCATGCCGATCTCGATGGTCTGGCTGGCGATGTCGCGGATGCTCGACAGGTCTTCCATCTGCCGCGTCACGTGGATCTGCACGTCGCGAAAATACGGGCGCATGTTCTTGTCGATGAAGGGGAAGGCCAGGCGCTGCAGCTCTTCGCTGATCTCGACCATCGGTGCCACATAGCGGCGCAGGCGCAGGATGTCGCGACGCAGGCCGTGCAGGCGGCGGATATCGTCTTCCTGCAGCGAACTGCTGAGTACGTTGTTTTCCAGCTCTTCGATCTCGCTGTGAATCGCCTCGCTCACCGGCTGGTAGTTTTCAGTGACGAAGTCGAGCAGTGCGTACAGCACGAAGTCTTCGCCGTGCTCGAGCAGCAGCGGCCGGGCCTCGCAGCGCTGGCGTACCAGGGCATAGGATTTGGAGTGGCCGTTGCGGCAGGTGATGATGTAGCCGTTGCCGGCAAAGATATGCGTTTCGATGAACTCCAGCCTGCCGTCCTGGCGTACCGGCGAATAGGTCACGATGAACAAGGCATCGCCGAAGGTTTCAAGCTTGGGCCGGCTGTGCTTTTCCAGCGCATCCTCGATTGCCAGTTCATGCAGGTTGAACTGGCGCTGCAGATTGGCCAGTTCCTGCGCGGAGGGCTCTTCCAGCCCGATCCACACGAAGTGCCCCGGTTTGCTGGCCCACTCGGCGCCCTCGTCGAGGCTGATGTTGGTGACTTTTCTACCGGCGCTGTAGACCGCTGCCGCTACGACTCGACCCATGGTTGTGCCTTTCCCCCGTTATCATGCCCCTAGCTTGGTATGACTACGACAAATCGGCAACTGCGCGGCTGGCCTGCAGTTCTTTTTCCATCAGGTCGATGCAGCGCTGCATCTGTTCGCGGCACTGCTCGGCCAGGGCGGGAACATCCTGGTGGGTCATGCCGGTGGTGGAGATCGGCGCCAGCGAGCGGATGATCACCTTCTGCTTGCGCCAGCCGTTGAGGTTCAGGCGCCTGGCGTAGCGGCTCACGCACACCGGCACGATGGGCACGCCGGCTTCGATGGCCATGTGGAACGCGCCCTTCTTGAAGGCTAGCAACCGATCGCCGGCGTTGCGCGTGCCCTCGGGGAATACCCAGATCGAGGTGTCCTGTTCCTGCAGGGTGCGGGTGGTGGTCTGCATGGCGCGTCGGGCCTGGTAGGCGTTGCTGCGATCGACCAGCACATTGCCGCCCAGCCAGAACAGCTGGCCGAACAGGGGGATCCATTTGAGGCTCTTCTTGCCGATGCACACCGTGCGCGGCGGCACCACGTGACCGAGCACGAACAGGTCATGGTTGGATTGGTGGTTGGCCACGATCACGCAGCCCGGGGGCTGGTCGAACAGCGGGCCGACTTCGGCCTGTACCTGCAGGCGCATCAGCCAGGTGGCGGGCCAGCCATACAGGCGCGCGAACACGCGGCTGTTGTCGGGGTTGAAAGGCCGACACAGGCCGATGAGCACACCCAGTATGCCTACCAGAACAAAATGCAGGCCCAGGAGGGGCATGCGGATCAGAAACAGCATTGTGGTTAACCCCGGACAAAACGCGGCGCAGTGTACGGTTGTGCACAGCCCGGGGCAAACTTAAAGCTTCGCCGGCAAGGCCGGCTCCTGCAACGGTTGCGTCCCCTGCAGGAGCCGGCCTTGCCGGCGAATGGCGCGACCCGCTATCAGACCGGGTGTTCCTGGTCGCGAATGATCGCGTCGTCCAGCAGGTCCAGCAGCGCCTTGCGCACCTTTAGCTTGGTCTTCTTGTGCGCGTTCATGTTGATGGTCTTGAGTTGCTGCGCCGCTGCCAGGGCGGTTGCGTGCAACTGCTCCACCGGCACCACCTTGTCGAGGAAGCCGGCATCCACGGCACTGGCCGGGTCGAACATCTCGGCATTGATGACCGAGCGGTGGAAGGCCGAGCGACGCAGGCGATCACGCGCCAGCTCGATGCCGGCGTGGTGCATGGTCATGCCGATCTGCACTTCATTCAGGCCGATGCGGAACGGGCCTTCGACGCCGATGCGGTAGTCGGCCGACAGCAGCAGGAATGCACCCTTGGCCACGGCGTGGCCGGGGCAGGCGACGATCACCGGGAACGGATGCGACAGCAGGCGCCGGGAGAGCGTCGAGCCGGCGGTCACCAGCGCGATGGAGGCCTGTGGCCCAGAGGTCATCACCTTGAGGTCGTAGCCACCGGAGAGGATGCCCGGCTGGCCGGTGAGGATGACGACGGCGCGATCCTGCACGGCACGGTCCAGTGCATCGTTGAAGGCTGCGATCACGTCCGGTGAAATGGCGTTGACCTTGCCGTTGTTCAGGGTCAGCGTCGCGATGCCGTCTTCCAGTTGGTAGGTAACCAGCTCACTCATGACAGAGTTCCTTTAGGTGGAGTGGGGCTGACGTTACCCAGCTGCCGCGGTCAGGTAAAGCACCAAGGCTGACCGATGAGTCAGGCGCAGCACGCCGGCCCCGGCACCACGGGCTTCGTGCATGGACCACAGCCGAACCACGCCAGAGATTGGCAGCTTTGCCACTGCTGGCTTAAGCGCATGAATATTCTGAAAAAAACCTTTGCCATTCAAAGTGCTTTCGACTACATTAGCGCGCCTCGACAGGCTGAACAGCTTGGCGAGAACCGGTGAAGTGTCCGAGTGGCTGAAGGAGCACGCCTGGAAAGTGTGTATACAGGAAACTGTATCAAGGGTTCGAATCCCTTCTTCACCGCCATATTCAGATACGCGAAGAGCCCCCGAACTTGAAAGAGTCCGGGGGCTTTTTGTTGGGCCATTGAAAAGGAAGTTTCAGATGCTTGCAGAGTGCTTTTCCGAACAGCAGATTCTTGCCGCCGAGCAATTGATTGCTCTTGTCAGCCCCACGCCCGAAATGGCCGCCGAGCATCTTCAGGCGTTTCGCGAGCTGGAGTTGGACGAGGATGACATCGAAGAGTTCGAGGACGATCCCAAGCAACTGATGTGGATGGTCAAGGACATCGCCGACTGGGAGTCGGTGTTCTACGTCGACTGGAAGGACACCGAGTCGTTCGTGCAAAGCGTCCAGCAACTGGCAGAAGCACGTGACGCCCAGGTGACCTTTGGCGTGGATGACCCGGAAGATGAAGACTTCCTGGAAAACCACAGCGTGTCGCAACTGATGGTGCTGGCCCATGCCGAGCTTCAGAAGCAGGGCCTGGTGCTGTGGAACTGGTCGACGCTGGAGGACTGCTACAGCGGCTTCATCACCACCCCGGCCGCGGCGGCCGACCTGAGCGAAATCGCCGGGATACTGGAAGTGCAGTTCCGCGAGGGTAGCGAGCCGTTCTGATCGGCGGCGCGCTGTTCGCCAGCCAGGCTGGCTTCTGCAGGCAAGGCGAACGCCTGTGCAGGAGCCGGCCTTGCCGGCGAACGCATTCTCAGAAGCTCACAGCAGCCGACACCCGCGCAGTTCGCGGCGCGCCCTGAAACAGGTAGCCGTCGCCCAGATATTCCCCCGCGTCTCTCCAGTAGCGCCGATCGAACACGTTATCCACTGTCAGGCGCAGCACCGTGTCATACCCGCCGATGCGCGTGCGATAGCGGCTGCCAATGTCGAACACCGCATAGCCACCCACCGCCACCGTACCTGCCTGGTTGGCATACTTGCTCGCGCTGTAGCGCGCCCCACCCAGCAGCGCCAACCCCGGTACACCCGGGAGGCTGTAGTCGGCCTGCAGCGCCGCGCGCAGGTTCGGCACGTTCAGCGCCTGATGGTCGTCGTACGCCCGCGTGCCGCTGCCGCCGACCCGTGCACGAATGGCCGCGGCACTAGCGTTGATCTGCAGGTTCGACGTTACCCAGCCGCTGGCCGCCAGCTCCAGGCCAGTGTTCTTCTGCTGCCCCTGCTGCACGTAGGTGAAGTCACCGCTGCCGTCCGGCTGGGCATACTGATACCCCTGGCGCAGCTGGAACAGCGCCGCGCTCAGGCTCATGCGCTGCCATTCACGCTTGATACCCAGTTCGAGCTGGCGTGACGTGGTGGGGGCCAGGATGTCCTGGCTGTTGAGCGCGAACCACGGCGCGGCATTGCCCGACGACAGCCCCTTGCTGTAGCTGGCGTACAGCGAAATGTCCGCGCGCGGCTTGTAGATCAGCGCGGCGTTGGGCAGCAGTTCATATTGCCGGGTATGCCGGCGCAGGTTGCCGTCTTCACCAAAGGCCTGCTCGTCCAGGCGTACAACGCGCGCACCGAGTACCGTCTGCCAGTGTTCGTCGAAGCTGATCCGGTCGCTGGCGAACAGGCCGTACTGGCGGCTGTCGAGGCGGCGTTCGCGGTGGCCCGGGCTGCCGTCGAAGGGCTCCAGTGCCGGCGTAGGCTGGTAGATGTTGCCGCTGCCGATCCACTCGTTGAACGTCGGTCGCTGGTCGACAGTGCGCCTTTGCGCGCTGCTGCCGACCGTCAGCTCGTGCTCCAGGCCCGCCAGGGCAAACAAGCCGTTGAGAGTGACCTGTGCCTCGTCGGTGCGCCGGGTATCGTCCGGGCTGCGGTAGTCGTAGATGTCGTAGTCGCCCTCGGGGCTGAAGTAGTTCGGCACCTTCGAGCCTGCGCAGCTGGCGGCGCCGTAGCAGCCCCAGGCGAACGCGCTGTAGTCGTCGATCACCACGCGGCTGCGCGAAGCGCTCACGCTGCCGGTCCAGGTGTCGCTGAAGCGGTATTCGAAGCGACCGCCCAGGTTCAGCGAGTCGATCTGCACCGGCTTGGCCCAGTGCTGATAGGCCAGGCGATCATCGGGGTCGATGCCGTGGGGCAGGCGGTTGCCGCCGAGCAACTGGTAGCCGGGCACCGAGCGCTGCTCGCGCTGTTGGTACTCGACATCCAGTTGCAGCAGCGCATCCGGGTTCACTTGCCAGTCGAAGGCCAGCGAAGCGAAGTCGCGCTGGCCGTCGGCATGGTCGACGTAGGAGCGGATATCTTCATGGGCCAGGTTTGCGCGCAGGCCGAACTGGCGTTCGCTGCCAAACCAGCCGCCCAGGTCGGTGGCGATGTAGCGCTCGCCCAAGGCCGTGCTCGATACCGTGAGCGAACGGATGTCCTGCGGGCGCTTGGTCACATAGTTGATCAGCCCGCCGGGTTCGGCTACTCCGCTTTGCAGGCCCGACAGCCCCTTGAGCAACTCGACCTGCTGCTTGTTCTCCAGCGCCACGTTCTGCTCGCCGGCGATGGTCTGGCCGTTGATGGTGTAGCTGTGGGCGGCGTCCAGTTCGAAGCCGCGCACGTTGAAGTTCTCGTAGTAGCCGATGGGCGCATAGCTCTCGCCGACCGAGGCATCGCTTTGCAGCACCTCGCTGAGCAGGCGCACCTGGCGGTCCTGCAGCAACTGTTCGGTGAACACCGACACCGAGGCGGGGGTGTCGAGCAGCGGCGCCGCGCCAAAGCCGGTTACCGAGGCCTGGCGCGGCTGGTAGCCGTCCTCGAGCACATCGGACACGTTCAGGGGCGCGAGGGTGATGCCGCTGTCGGCCAGGGTGGTGGACGAGCTCAGGGCCAGGCCGAGGCTCAGCAGCCCCAGGGGCAGGCGAGGGTGGTGCAGGGTCATGCGCAGGTTCCTTGAGGGCCAGCAACAGGCGCGCCGGCAGGCGGGGCGCCATGTTACCTGAAGGGGGCCTGCGGGTAGGAGCCAGCCTTGCTGGCGAACGCCGTTACGCGGCCTTCACCTGAGCCGAGCGGCGCTCCACCCACAGCCACACCACCAGCGCCACGCCGCCGATCACCAGCCCCGCCACCACGATGCCGTTCCAGCCGTGGGCCTGGAACAACTGCGTACCCAGCAGCGAGCCCAGTGCGCCACCGATGAAGTAGCAGGTGATGTACCCGGCATTGAGTCGGTTGCGCGCCTCGGGGCGCAGGGCGATCACCGCGTTCTGGTTGCTCACGTGCACCAGCTGTACCGCCAGGTCGAGCACCAGCACGCCAATCAGCAGGGCGGCGAGCGACACCTGGGCGAAGGCCAGCGGTACCCAGGCCAGCACCAGGGCCAGCAGCCCCACGGTGGTGCCCAGCGAGCCCTTGCCGCGGTCGGCCAGGCGCCCGGCCCAGTTGGCGGCCAGGGCGCCGGCCGCACCGGCCAGGCCGAACAGCCCGATCACCGCATCGGAGTAGTGGTAAGGCTCGGCTGCCAGCAGAAACGCCAGGGGTGTCCAGAACAGCGCGAACAGGCAGAACGACAGCAGCCCCAGCAACGAGCGCAGGCGCAGCACCGGCTCATCCACGAACAGGCGGAACACCGAACCGATCAGTGCGGGGTACTTGAGCCCGGCGTGCTGGTGGCGCTCGGGCAGGGCCCTGGCCAGGGCGATGGCGCTCAGGGCCATGAGCGCAGCGGCCAGCAGGTAGATGCTGCGCCAGTCACCCAGGGTCGCCATGAACCCGGCAGCGGTGCGCGCCAGCAGAATGCCCAGCAGCAGGCCGCTCATCAGCGTGCCGACCACTCGCCCGCGCTCGGACGGGTCGCTCAGGCCGGCGGCCATCGGCACCAGTACCTGCGCCACCACCGAGAACAGCCCGGTCAGGGTGGTGCCGATCAGCAGCCACATCAGGCTGGGGGCGAAGGCGCTGATCAGCAGGCCGACCGTGGCGATGGCGATCATGCTGACGATCAGGCGGCGTTGTTCGAACAGGTCACCCAGCGGCGCGAGCAGCAACAGGCCGGCGCCGTAGCTCAGCTGGGCGGCAATCACGATGCTGCCGGCGGTGGCGGTGGTCAGGCCGAAATGCTGAGCGATGCTGTGCAGCAAGGGCTGCGCATAGTAGTTGCTGGCCACGGCCAGGCCGGTGGCGGTTGCCATCAGCAGAATCAGGGCGCGGCTCAGGTGAGTTGTGGCGGGGGCCATGGACCGTCTCGTTGTCAGGGGGGAAGGGGAGTGCATTATCGAAAATGCGCTAGCATGACGCCAATGAATCGTTTAGATCCCATCAATCTCTTGTGCAGATGGAAAGATGAACCTCAAGCAGATCGAATACGCGCTGGCGGTGGCCGATACCGGTAGTTTCACCCGTGCGGCCGAACGTTGTCATGTGGTGCAGTCGGCTTTGAGTCATCAGGTGGCGCGCCTGGAGTCGCAACTGGGCACCTTGCTGTTCGAGCGCAGCTCGCGCCGGGTGCGCCTTACACCTGCCGGCGAAGCCTTCGTGCTCAGCGCACGCACGGCGCTGGAGGCCACCCGGCGCATCGCCGAGGACGTGGCCGCAGCCTGTGGCGAAGTGCGCGGGCGCTTGTCCATCGGCGAGATCAGCTCGCTGACCGAGCTGGACCTGGTGGACCTGCTGGCCGGTTTTCACGGGCAGTACCCGCAGGTGGACATTCGCTGGCTGATCGGCAAGAGCGAGCTGCTGATTGCCGATGTGCGCGAACGGCGCCTGGATGTGGCGTTCATCGGCGTCTGGCCGGGGGAGCCGCTGGCGGGGGTGGCGTCGCGCCTGCTGGCGGCCGAGGAGCTGGTGGCGGTGCTGCCGCTGCAGCACCCGCTGGCAGGCATCGGGCGTCTGGCGCTGGAGCAACTGGAAGACCAGCCTCTGGTGGACTTCCAGGCTGGCAGCGGCGCGCGTCGACAGACCGACGAGGCATTTGCCGCCGCAGGGGTGCGTCATCGGGTGCAGTTCGAGGTGGGCAGTATCGGCCTGATCGAGAAGTTCGTGCAGCGTGGCCTGGCCCTGGGGCTGGTGCCGGCAAGGATCGCCGCAGGCTTCAAGGGCGTAGCCGCAGTACCGGTGTGCGATGCCCCGGTGCGCCACCTGTACGCGATCTGGTCGACCACCCCGACGCCAGCGGCGCGGGCCTTCGTCCAGTTGCTGGAGCAGAACCTGGCGGCAAGGGCAAGCCATTAGCCGTGGCAGCCTCTTTGCTGGCAAGCCAGCGAAGTGCTTCAGAGCACTTCCACCAGTTCGTAGACCTGGCGCCCATTGCCCAGTACCAGCACCACCTCGTCGCCCTCGAGCTTGCCCATCAGGCTTTGCCCCAAAGGTGAGCGCGGGGTGATCACCGTGATCAGCGCCTGCCCTTCGCCGATTTTCAGCCCTGCCGCTTCCGGCCCCAGGAACACGCGCTGCTGGCGATCCTGTTCGTCGGCCAGCAGCACCAGGTTGCTCAGTTGCACGCCGGCCTCGGGGTCGTAGTCGCGCAGGGTCAGTTGCTGGTACGCCAGCCGTGCCTGGCGAATCTCCTCCATGCGCCGGGCCTGCCCGGTGGCCAGGTACGAGGCTTCCAGGCCGAGGGTGTCGTACTTGTTCTCGGCGATGTTCTCCTCGGCAGTGGCCGCCTCATACGCGGTCTGCGCAGCACGTTGTGCCACGTCGAGGTCGACGCCCAGGCGCTCGATGATGCGCGCCAGCAGGTCGGTCTTGTTCATCTCAGTTGCAGAACTCAAGGACATTGGCGCGGCTTTTCTCGGTGGGGGCGGTACGGTTCTGTTGCAGCCAGAACTGGCATCTGGGGTTGGACAGGTTGCGCGGGCTGCCCTGGGCCTGCTCCTCGGCCTGCTGCACCGCCTGATCGTGCAGGATCTGCTTGTACTGCTCGAACATGCGGTTCTGCTCCGGCGACTGCTGCGGCGCCAGGGCCGGCGCGGGCGGGGCGATCACCTCGTGCAGGGGCTGGCGCAGGTCGGGCAGGTACTGCCAGCCCAGCCACAGGGTCAGCATGATGGCAACGAAGCCCAGCCACAGGCCGATGGCCACGCACAGGATCAGTTGCAGCGGGTTTTGCGAAATTTTCAGTTCACGGCGACGCGCACGGTACGACATGGCAGCCTCCTGGCCAGGACAATGGCGGCGATTGTCGCATGCAGCGCGGGTTTTATTCAGCCTCGCTACTGTTGTCTGCAATGATTAACCCGGACAATCGGCGCTTTTTGTTTCCGGCTCAACGCGAGGTGCCTGCCATGAAACCGACCTGGGATATCTTCTGTTGCGTCGTCGACAACTATGGCGACATCGGCGTCACCTGGCGCCTGGCCCGGCAACTGGTGGCCGAACACGACGTGGCGGTGCGCCTGTGGGTGGATGAACTGGCGGCCTTCGTGCGCCTGTGCCCCGAGGCGGACGCCCAGGCCCGGCAGCAATGGCAGCAAGGCGTCGAGGTGTGCCTGTGGCCGGCCGACTGGCAGCCGACGGCAGTGCCGGACGTGGTGATCGGCGCCTTCGGCTGCCACTTGCCAGCGGCCTATGTCCAGGCCATGCAGGACCGCACCGTGCCGGCAGTGTGGCTGAACCTGGAGTACCTGAGCGCCGAGGACTGGGTGGAAGGCTGCCACGGCCTGCCGTCGCCCCAGGCCAATGGCCTGCGCAAGGTGTTCTTCTTTCCGGGGTTCACGCCCGGTACCGGCGGGTTGCTGCGCGAAGCCACGTTGCTGACGCGGCGCAAGGCGTTCGAAGACGACCCGCAGGCCCGTCAGGCATTCCTGCGCGGCCTGGGCGTGAGGGTGCATGAGGGTGCACGGCTGATCTCGTTGTTCGCCTATGAGAACCCGGGCCTGGCCAGTTGGCTCGATGTGCTGGCCGCCGACACCCGCCCCAGTCACCTGCTGGTGCCCGAGGGGCGCATCCTGGGGGATGTGCAGGCCTGGCTGGGCGAGAGCGGGCTGGGGGTGGGCAGTGTGACGCAGCGTGGGGCGCTGACGGTGCAGATCCTGCCCTTCGTCAGCCAGGATGACTATGATCGGCTGCTGTGGTGCTGCGAGTTCAATGCGGTGCGCGGCGAGGACTCGTTCGTGCGTGCTCAGTGGGCCGGGCGGCCACTGCTGTGGCACATCTATGTGCAGGAAGAGTACGCCCACTGGGAAAAGCTCGAGGCCTTTCTGGACCATTACACCCAGGGCTTGTCGGCCCCGGCAGCCGCCGCGCTGGTGGCGCTGTGGCGGGCCTGGAACATGGATCGCGACATGGGCCAGGCGTGGCGCGAGCTGCTGGCGCACTGGCCGGAACTGAGCGCCCACGCCGAGCGCTGGTGCGCCGCGCAGGCCGCTCAGCCGGACCTTGCCACGGCGCTGGTACAGTTTTGTCGAAATTCGCTATGATATGCGGCCTCGATTTTTGTAAATCCATCCAAATTCGGATATCTCGCAATGAAAACTGGTAAAGAGCTGAAACCCGGTACCGTGATCCGTATCGACAACGACCCTTGGCTGGTTCAGAAAGCTGAATTCACCAAATCGGGCCGTAACAGCGCGATCATGAAGACCAAGCTGAAAAACCTGCTGACCGGCTACAAGACCGAAACCGTCTACAGCGCCGACGACAAGCTGGACGACGTGATCCTCGACCGCAAAGAAGCGACCCTGTCCTTCATCAGCGGCGACACCTACACGTTCATGGACACCACCGACTACACCATGTACGAGCTGAACGCCGAAGACATCGAAAGCGTTCTGCCTTTCGTTGAAGAAGGCATGACCGATGTGTGCGAAGCCGTATTCTTCGAAGACCGCCTGGTTTCCGTAGAGCTGCCGACCACCATCGTGCGTCAGGTCGACTACACCGAAGGTTCCGCCCGTGGCGATACCTCCGGCAAGGTCATGAAGCCTGCCAAACTGAAGAACGGTACCGAACTGTCGGTTGCCGACTTCATCGAGATCGGTGACTGGATCGAGATCGACACCCGCGAAGGTGGCTCCTACAAGGGCCGCGCCAAGGTTTAAGCCTGGCGATCTGCGCGAACACGAAAACCCGGCCAAGGCCGGGTTTTTTTATGCCCTGCATGCGCGGCTGCGGCGCCGTCAGAGGCTGTTCTGCAGGTTGTCGCGCAGCGCCAGCAGCTCGGCCTGCAAGCGTTGCAGGCGCTCCAGCGAGTGGCCGCTGGCGCCCAGGATGCACGGCGGTATCGAGCGTGCCTGCGCTTGCAGGGCACGCCCCTGGGCAGTCAGTTGCACGATCACCACGCGCTCGTCCTCGCGGCTGCGGGTGCGCTTGAGCAGGCCCTCGGCTTCCAGGCGCTTGAGCAAGGGCGTGAGCGAGCCGGGGTCGGTCAGCAGGCGATGGCTGATTTCGCCGACGGTCAGCCCGTCCTGCTCCCATAGCACCAGCATGGCCAGGTACTGCGGGTAGGTCAGGCCCAGTGCCTGCAGCAGTGGCTTGTACACCTTGGTCATGAGCAGTGACGTGGAGTGCAGGGCGAAGCACACCTGATTGTCGAGCAGCAGCTCATCGTAAACGGGCGCTTTGGAGGTGGCGTTCATGCGGCTCCTTTCTATCTGGTCCATGAAATGGTGGCGCGCATGCTATGCGCGCTATTGCCAGCGCAGCTCGCTCTGCAGTGCCAGGTCCCAGGGAGGGATGGGGCTGAAGCGGCTCTTGAGGAATTCGAGCAGCAAACGGCTGCGAGAGTTCGTTTCATGTTCAAGGCGCAATGCATAGACACCGCTGGTTTCGGCCGGGGGCAGCCCGTTCTCGCAGAACAGCGGCAGCAGGTCGCCGCGCAGCAGGTACTCGCTGATCAGCCAGGTGGGCAGGTGCGCGATGCCCAGGCCCGCCAGGGCGCCGAACAGCAGGGTCTCGGCGTTGTTGGCGCTCATGCGCATGCGCGAGGGGCGCAGCAGACGCATCTGCCCGTCCACCGCGAAGCGCCAGGCGAAGGGTGGGGCCAGGCCATCCCAGTCCAGCCCGTCGTGCTCTGGCAGGTCGCAGGGGCTGGCAGGCACGCCGCGGGCCTGCAGGTAGGCGGGGCTGGCGCAGGCAATGCGCACCATGTACGCCAGCGGTGTTGCCACCAGCCGGGTATCGGCCAGAGGGCCTGCACGCAGCACCAGGTCGACTTCGCCCAGGTGCGCGCCCTGCAGGTCGACGAAGCTGTCGATCAGGCGCAGTTGTACATCCAGGCCCGGGTACGCCACCAGAAAATCGGCGATGGCCGGTGCCAGGTGGCGGCGGCCGAACGCCGAAGGCGCATCGATGCGGATCAGGCCCTCCGGTGCATTGCTCAGCGACACGGCCTCGGCACGGGCCAGACGCAGCTCTTCGACGATACGCCGGGCGCGTTCGGCGAATGCATTGCCGGCGGGCGTGGGGCGTACCGCATGGGTGCTGCGCACGAACAGGCGGCTGCCCACGGCGGCCTCCAGGGTATCGATGCGTCGGGCCACCGCCGAAGGGGTCAGCGGGTGGCGCCGCGCCGCGGCAGAAAAGCTGCCGCTTTCGAGCACATCGAGAAACAGGCTCAGGTGTTGGGTGAGGGCGTCCGGGGTCATGGTGATTGCTTGTGCGAATTGGGCACAGCCATTGTGCGTTGCTGTGCGTTTCCCCGCTAGCCCGCCATCGGTAGCATGGCGCTATTGCAGAGCAGAGAGGCGAGCATGGTCGAGTGGTTGATGTACATCGTATTGGGAGCAGGGCTGGGTACCCTGGGCGGGCTGTTCGGGATCGGCGGCGGCCTGATCGCGATCCCCGTGCTGGGCGTGCTGTTCGGCCTTGACCAGCAACTGGCCCAGGGCACCGCGCTGGTGATGGTGGTGCCGAACGTGTTGCTGGCGCTGTGGCGCTATCACCAGCGCAATCGCATCGAGCTGCGTCATGCATTGCCCTTGTCGCTGGCCGGCTTCGTGTTCGCCTGGCTCGGCTCGATCTGGGCGGTGGGGTTGGATGCACAGGCCATGCGCGTCGGCTTCGTGGTGTTTCTGGTGGCGCTGACGGTGTGGAACCTGGTGCGCATGTTCACTCGCAACTCGCCGCCTTCGACCGAGTTGCGCCAGCCCTGGCCCTGGCTGGGTGTGCTGGGCGGGGGTGCCGGTGTGGTCGGCGGGCTGTTCGGGGTAGGGGGCGCGGTGGTCGCCACACCGGTGCTGACCAGTGTGTTCGGCACCACCCAGGTGGTTGCCCAGGGCCTGTCGCTGGCACTGGCGGCGCCCAGTACCTCGGTCACGCTGCTGACCTACGGGCTGCACCAGCATGTGGACTGGAACATGGGCATCGCGCTGGCACTGGGCGGCTTGCTGAGTATCAGCTGGGGAGTGAAGCTGGCCCATGCGCTGCCGGAAAAGGTCCTGCGCTCGTTGTTCTGTGTGTTTCTGGTGGTGTGCGCGTTGATGCTGGGCTTCAGGGTCTGAAGCCCGCCGCGGGTCGAGCCGGCACGGCCGTCGAGGGCCGTGCAGGTGTCAGCGCCGTACCTGCTTGAGCGTTTCGGCGATCAGGAACGCCAGCTCCAGCGACTGGTCGGCGTTCATGCGCGGGTCGCAGTGGGTGTGGTAACGGTCGGACAGCGCGTCTTCGGTGATCGGCCGGGCGCCGCCGATGCATTCGGTGACGTTCTGACCGGTCATCTCGATGTGAATGCCACCGGCATGGCTGCCTTCGGCCTGGTGCACCTGGAAGAACTGCTTGACCTCGCCCAGGATCTGCGCGAAATCGCGGGTCTTGTAGCCGCTGCTGGCCTTGATGGTATTGCCGTGCATCGGGTCGGAGCTCCACAGTACCTTGCGCCCCTCGCGCTCGACGCTGCGGATAAGCCCCGGCAGGTGCTCGCCGACCTTGTTGGCCCCCATGCGCACGATCAGGTTGAGCCGGCCCGGGTCGTTGGCCGGGTTGAGGATGTCGATCAGGCGGATCAGCTCCTCGGTGTTCATGCTCGGGCCCACCTTGACCCCGATCGGGTTGTTCACCCCGCGCAGGAACTCCACGTGGGCGCCGTCCAGCTGACGGGTGCGATCACCGATCCAGAGCATGTGCGCCGAGCAGTCGAAGTAGTCGCCGGTCAGGCTGTCGCGCCGCACGAAGGCTTCCTCGTAGTTGAGCAGCAACGCCTCGTGCGCGGTGAAAAAGCTGGTTTCGCGCAGTTGCGGCGAGCTGTCCATGCCGCAGGCGCGCATGAAGGCCAGGGTTTCGTCGATGCGGTCGGCCAGCTGGCTGTACTTTTCGGCCAGCGCCGAGTTGGCGATGAAGTCCAGGTTCCACTTGTGCACCTGGTGCAGGTCGGCGAAACCACCCTGGGCGAAGGCGCGCAGCAGGTTGAGGCTGGCGGTGGACTGGTGATAGGCCTGCAGCAGGCGCTCCGGGTCGGGCACGCGGCTGGCAGGGTCGAAGCCGATGCCGTTGACGATGTCGCCCCGGTAGGCCGGCAGGGTCACCTCGCCGATGGTTTCGTCATTGGACGAGCGCGGCTTGGCGAACTGCCCGGCCATGCGCCCCACCTTGACCACCGGGCAGCCGGCGGCAAAGGTCATGACGATGGCCATCTGCAGCAGCACCTTGAAGGTGTCGCGGATTTTCGCTGCCGAGAACTCGGCAAAGCTTTCGGCGCAATCGCCGCCCTGCAGCAGGAAGGCACGGCCTTCGGTCACTTCGGCGAACTGGCGGCGCAGCTCGCGCGCCTCGCCGGCGAACACCAGCGGCGGGTAGCTGGCCAGGGTCTGCTCGACCTTGAGCAGGTGCGCTGCATCGGGGTAGTGCGGTTGCTGCTGGATCGGCAGGGCACGCCAGCTATCGGGACTCCAGGGTTGGCTCATCACAGGCTCGGTTTCTATCGGAAAAGGGCTGTGAACATGCTAACACCTGGACCCTGCCTTGTTGCATCGCCTGTATTGACGGACAATGGTCGTTTTTGCTTGGGCACATGCAGGTGTCGGGAGAGAGCATGACAGAGGAACGGGTAGATCGGCTGCTGGCGCAGGTGCACGACGAGTTCGGCACCATCAGCGTGCTGGAAGTCGAGGACTACCGCTTTCTCGAGTTTGGCGAGGCCATCGAGCAGAGCTGCGTATTCACTGCCGACCCGAGCTGGCTGGAGTACGACTATACCCGCGCCATGCTGGTGGGCGCGCTGTGCCACTGCGAGCCTGAAAGCGCGCTGTTTCTCGGCCTGGGTGCCGGTACCCTGACCCAGGCCTGCCTGAAGTTCCTGCCCCTGGAGGACGTGGAGGCCATCGAGCTGCGTCCCGAGGTGCCGCGCCTGGCCATCGAGTACCTGGGGCTGGACGATGATCCGCGCCTGTACATCCGCGTGGGTGATGCGGTCGAGCTGCTGGAGACGGCCGAGCCTGCCGACCTGATCTTCGTCGACCTCTACACCGACCACGGGCCCGGCGTCGGCCACCTGGCCTGGAAGTTTCTCGAGGACTGCCAGAAGCGCCTGAACCCCGGCGGCTGGCTGGTCATCAACCAGTGGGCCACCGATGACGGCAAGCCGCTGGGCGCCGCGCTATTGCGCGGGCTGTATCACCGCCATTACTGGGAGCTGCCGGTGAAGGAGGGCAACGTCATCCTGCTGGTGCCCGCCGACCTCGACCAGACCCTCGACCGGGAGGCGCTCACCGCGCGCGCCCGGGCTCTTGAACCGCGCCTGGGCTACTCCCTGCAGCGCCTGATCGAGGTGATCCGACCGGCATCTTGAATAAATCGTTTCAGCTCCGGCCGCGCCGCCAACAGACGCGTGGGCCTCGATCATCGGCAAGGGCTGTCGATTCGAGGCCTCCGGGCTTCTCTTCCCTGTAAAAAAGTCTCACGCGATGCAGGAAATCGGGTATAGTACGCGCCGGTCTTTTACCGGACCTCGTTCAGGTAGTGCAATTCCCCGAAGCCAGCTTCGGCTGCGCGTCCGCACCGCGGACTCTGCCTTGACGTTCCTTTTTTTCTTCAATCGTTTTCGCAAATCCCCGCCGACAAAGCTGCCAGGGTGACCTTCGGGTCTTACAAGGCATGTGCAGCTTTGGAGCATGGGTCTTTGCGGATGCACTTAGAGGCAGACCCATGACCCAGGAAACCGGCGGCTTCGCCGCTCTCGATCTTCATCCAAGTATTGTTGCCGCCGTTATCGCCACTGGCTACGAAGAGCCATCGGCCATTCAGCAGCAATCGATCCCGATTATTCTTGCCGGTCATGACATGATCGGTCAGGCGCAGACAGGTACCGGTAAAACCGCTGCCTTCGCTCTGCCAATCCTGCACCGCATCGACCCGAGCAAGCGCGAGCCGCAAGCCCTGATCCTGGCGCCAACCCGTGAGTTGGCGCTGCAAGTAGCTACCGCATTCGAAACCTACGCCAAGCAGATGCCGGGCGTTACCGTGGTAGCGGTATACGGTGGTGCCCCGATGGGCCCACAACTCAAAGCAATCCGTAACGGCGCGCAGATCGTCGTCGCTACCCCTGGCCGTCTGTGCGACCACCTGCGTCGCGACGAGAAGGTGCTGGCTACCGTCAATCACCTGGTGCTCGACGAAGCTGACGAAATGCTCAAGCTGGGCTTCATGGACGACCTGGAAGTCATCTTCAAGGCCATGCCGGAAACCCGCCAGACCGTACTGTTCTCGGCCACCCTGCCGCAGTCGATCCGTGCGATCGCCGAGCGTCACCTGCGTGACCCGAAACACGTCAAGATCCAGACCAAGACCCAGACCGTGACTGCCATCGAGCAGGCACACCTGATGGTCCACGCCGACCAGAAGGTCTCGGCGGTACTGCGCCTGCTGGAAGTCGAAGAGTTCGATGCACTGATCGCCTTCGTACGTACCAAGCAAGCCACCCTGGACCTGGCCAGCGCCCTGGAAGCCAAAGGCTACAAGGCTGCCGCGCTCAACGGTGACATCGCCCAGAACCAGCGTGAGCGCGTCATCGACTCGCTCAAGGATGGTCGCCTGGACATCGTCGTCGCTACCGACGTCGCTGCCCGTGGTCTGGACGTACCGCGCATCACCCACGTGTTCAACGTCGACATGCCGTACGATCCGGAGTCCTACGTTCACCGTATCGGCCGTACCGGCCGTGCCGGTCGCGAAGGTCGTGCACTGCTGCTGGTCACCCCGCGTGAGCGCCGCATGCTGCAGGTGATCGAGCGTGTGACCGGCCAGAAGGTTGCCGAAGTTCGTCTGCCCAACGCCCAGGCCGTACTGGATGCGCGCATCAAGAAGCTCACCAACAGCCTCGCGCCGTTGGTTGCCGATGCAGAAGCTACCCACGGTGATCTGCTCGACCGCCTGACTGCCGACATCGGTTGCAGCCCGCGTGCCCTGGCCGCGGCCCTGCTGCGCAAGGCCACCAATGGCCAGGCGCTGACCCTGGAAGCCGTCGAGAAAGAGCAGCCGCTGGTGCCGACTTCGGCCCCACGTGGTGATCGTCCTGCCGGTGAGCGCTCCGAGCGTGGCGAGCGTGAGCGTCGCGCGCCGATGCCACTGGGTGAAGGTCGTGCACGTTGCCGTACCGCGCTGGGTGCGCGTGACGGTATCGCGGCCAAGAACCTGCTGGGTGCGATCCTCAACGAAGGCGGCCTGGCCCGCGAAGCGATCGGTCGCATCCAGGTGCGCGACAGCTTCAGCCTGGTCGAGCTGCCGGAAGATGGCCTCGAGAAGCTGCTGACCAAGCTCAAGGACACTCGCGTTGCCGGCAAGCAGCTGAAGCTGCGTCGTTATCGCGAAGATTGATCTTCGAGTGAAATGAAAAATCCCCGACTGGTTCGGGGATTTTTTTTGCCTGGGCGGCCTGTTTCGCTTATAGGGGCCGGCCTTGCCGGGGAAAGGGCTGCCGCCTCAGTCGAACCGATAGATATCCATTCCCAGTGCTCCCAGGGTAAAGCCCTGGTGCTCGATCGCGAACCGCTCGCCCGCGCCGCGGGCAAAGTACAGCGGCAGCAGGTGCTCGTCGCTCGGGTGGTTGCGCACCGCAAACGGCGCCTGCCGGCGATAGTCATGCAGGGCCGACATGTCGCCCGCAGCCAGCTTGTCGATCATCCAGTCGCGAAACGCCAGTGCCCAGGGCTCTACGCTCTCGGGGCCGGCATGCCAGTCGAGTTCGCGCAGGTTGTGGGTAATGCTGCCGGAGCCGATCAGCAGCACGCCTTCCTCGCGCAGGGCCGCCAGTGCCTGGCCTACCTGTTGCTGGTACGCCGGGCCGTGCTGGCTGGGCAGTGATACCTGCACCACCGGTATGTCCGCCGCCGGGTACATCAGCGACAGGGGCACCCACGCGCCATGGTCGAAAGGCCGCTTGGCGTCGAGTGTTGTGGGCAGCCCGGCTTCATTGAGCCGTTGCCTTACCTGTTCGGCGAGCTGTGGGTCGCCGGGGGCTGGGTACTGCACGGCATACAAGGCGGCCGGAAAGCCGCCGAAGTCGTGCCAGGTGGGTGGGTGCGGGTTGCTTGTCACGCGCAGTTCGGTGGTTTCCCAGTGCGCAGACATCACGACGATCGCTCTGGGGCGCGGCAGTTGCGCCGCCAGGCGCGCAAGTGCCGGGCCGCTGGCACCCGGTTCCAGTGCCAGCATGGGAGAGCCATGGGAGATAAACAGGCTGGGCAGCATCGGGGTGGTCCTGAAGGTTAATATGCAGCCATCTTCAGGCAGATCATTGATCTAAATCTAATATAAGTTTTTGCGGTATTTAATCGAATTTATCGAGGTAAGGTTATGCAGCCCGCGTTCTGGCACAACCGCTGGGAGAACGATCTGATCGGCTTTCACCAGCAGCAGGTCAACCCGTATCTGCAGCAGCATTGGCCCGCACTGGGCATTGCGCCTGGTGCCCGTGTACTGGTGCCGCTGTGCGGCAAGAGCCTGGACATGGCGTGGCTGGCCGCGCAAGGCCACGACGTGCTGGGGGTGGAGTTGTCCGAGCGGGCGGTGAAGGACTTTTTTTCCGAGCATGAGCGGGAGCCGCAGGTTTCGCAGCAGGGGGCCTTCACGGTCTACCGCAGCGAGGGCATCGAGTTGTGGTGTGGCGATTTCTTCGCACTGACCGCGGGTGACGTGCGGGGCTGTACGGGCCTTTACGACCGTGCCGCGATCATCGCCTTGCCGCCTGCCATGCGCGAGCGGTATGTGGCGCATCTGCAGCAGCTCCTGCCGTCGCCTTGCAAGGGCCTGTTGATCACTCTGGACTACGATCAGGCGGTTACTGACGGTCCGCCTTTTGCCGTGCCCGATGAAGAGGTCGAGCGCCTGTTCGGCGAGCATTGGCAGTTGGCGATCGCCGCGCAGGACGACGTGTTGGCGCAGAGCCCCAGGTTCATCAAGGCGGGTGCTGATCGGCTGCTGGAGCGGGTGTACCGTCTGCAACGCTGAAATGAAAAAGGGCGACCCGTGGGTCGCCCTTCCTGTTTGCCTGGTGCTCGCTTAGCCGCGACGACGCAGGGCTTCGATACGATCTTCCAGCGGCGGGTGGCTCATCAGCAGGCCTGCCAGGCCCTGCTTCAGGCCACCATTGATGCCGAAGGCATTCAGGGTGTCAGGCATGTGCACAGGCACGCCCTGTTCAGAACGCAGGCGCTGCAGCGCGCCGATCATCGCGTTGGTGCCGGCCAGGCGGGCGCCGGCTTCGTCGGCGCGGAACTCGCGTTTGCGCGAGAACCACATGACGATGATGCTGGCCAGGATACCCAGGACCAGTTCGGCAACGATGGTCGCGATGTAGTAGGCAATGCCCTGGCCTTCTTCGTTCTTGAAGATCACCTTGTCGACGAAGTTGCCGATGATGCGTGCGAAGAACATCACGAAGGTGTTGACCACACCCTGTACCAGCGCGAGGGTCACCATGTCGCCGTTGGCGACGTGGCCGATCTCGTGGGCCAGCACGGCGCGTACTTCATCACGCGAGAAACGCTCGAGCAGGCCCTGGCTGACCGCGACCAACGCATCGTTGCGATTCCAGCCGGTAGCGAAGGCGTTGGCCTCGTAGGCCGGGAAGACGCCCACCTCGGGCATCTTGATGCCTGCCTGGCGGGAAAGCTCTTCGACGGTCTGCAGCAGCCATTGCTCATGGTGGGTGCGCGGCTGGGTGATGATCTGGGTACCGGTGCTCATCTTCGCCATCCACTTGGAGATGAACAGCGAGATCAGCGAGCCGGCAAAGCCGAACACAGCGCAGAAAATCAGCAACTGGTCGAGCTTGAGGTCAACCCCGTTTGCCGCCATGAACCCGTTGAAGCCGAACAGGCTCAGGGTGATGCTGGCAATCAGCACGACCGCAAGGTTGGTGGCCACAAACAGCAAAATGCGCATCATGGTTGTTACGTTCTCCTGACGGATAGAAAGCTTGCGTATGCGGGGTATATAAGGTGCGCGCTCCGTGTATTCAACCGGGCGACTATTTCAAACTGTGTACTTGTGCGGGCAGGCGCGGAGAATGCCAGGTGCGCGAGCCAGAGCGGCAGGCTTGAGGTTGGCCCGTGGCCTGCGCCAGGGCTGGCGCAGGCAGGCATTCGGGCTTACTGCTGGTAGGTCTTGAGGAAATTGCCGATGCGACCGATCGCCTGCTCCAGGTCATCGACACGTGGCAGGGTCACGACGCGGAAGTGGTCGGGCCACGGCCAGTTGAAGGCGGTGCCTTGCACGATCAGCAGTTTTTCCGACAGCAGCAGGTCGAGGGCGAACTTTTCGTCGTTGAAGATCGGGCAGACCTTCGGGTCGATGCGCGGGAAGGCATACAGGGCGCCCATCGGCTTGACGCAGCTGACCCCTGGAATGTCGTTGAGCAGCTCCCAGGTGCGGTTGCGCTGCTCCAGCAGGCGACCTGGCGGCAGCACCAGGTCATTGATGCTCTGGTAGCCGCCCAGTGCGGTCTGGATGGCGTGCTGGCTCGGCACGTTGGCGCACAGGCGCATGTTGGCCAGCATGTCGATGCCTTCGATATAGCTCTGGGCGTGCTGCTTGGGCCCGGACAACGCCAGCCAGCCGGAGCGGAAGCCCGCCACCCGGTACGACTTGGACAGGCCGTTGAAGGTCAGGCAGAGCAGGTCGGGGGCCAGCGAGGCGGTGCAGATGTGCACGGCATCGTCGTACAGGATCTTGTCGTAGATCTCGTCGGAGAACACCACCAGGTTGTGTTGGCGGGCGATTTCCAGCATGCCCAGCAGCAGCTCGCGCGAGTACACCGCGCCAGTGGGGTTGTTCGGGTTGATGATCACCATGGCCTTGGTGTTGGGGGTGATCTTGGCCTTGATGTCGGCAAGGTCGGGGAACCAGTCGGCCTGCTCGTCGCACAGGTAGTGCACCGGGTTGCCGCCGGCCAGGCTCACCGCAGCGGTCCACAGCGGGTAGTCCGGGGCCGGGATCAGCACCTCGTCGCCGTTGTTGAGCAGGGCCTGCATCGACATCACGATCAGCTCGGACACGCCGTTGCCCAGGTAGATGTCCTCGATGCCGACACCTTCGACCTGCTTCTGCTGGTAGTACTGCATCACCGCCTTGCGCGCGCTGAACAGGCCCTTGGAGTCGCTGTAGCCCTGGGCGGTGGGCAGGTTGCGGATCACATCCTGGAGGATCTCGTCGGGCGCCTCGAAACCAAAGGGCGCCGGGTTGCCGATGTTCAGCTTGAGGATGCGGTGGCCTTCCTCCTCCAGGCGTTTGGCGTGCTTGAGCACCGGGCCGCGAATGTCGTAGCAGACATTGGCGAGCTTGTTCGATTTGCTGACCTGCATGATGTGATCCCGATTAGAAAAGATCGCCGCGCATTGCGCTGTGAAAACGTTTGAAATGCGTGTAACGCGGGTGCCAGACTGACGTCTGATGAGGCGCAATAATACGTGCCACCCGCGTTGTCGAAAAGACGCAGTGCGGGGTTTTTAATTCAGCGAGGCCTGGTGATGGAAAAGATCGAGAAAACCCTGGAAGAATGGCGTGCGATGCTCGACCCCGAGCAGTACAACGTGTGCCGCCTGAAGGGCACCGAGCGCCCGTTCAGCGGCAAGTACAACAGCACCCGCACCGATGGCGTCTACCATTGCATCTGCTGCAACAAGCCGCTGTTCGATTCCAGAGCCAAGTTCGACTCCGGCTGCGGCTGGCCCAGCTTCTACGAGCCTATCGCCGACAACGCGATGGTCGAGATCCGCGATACCTCACATGGCATGATTCGCACCGAAGTCACCTGCGCCACTTGCGATGCCCATCTGGGCCATGTGTTTCCCGACGGCCCGCCGCCCACCGGTCTGCGCTACTGCATCAACTCGGTGTGCCTTGACCTGGTGCCGCGACAGTAACCCACCCGAACGCAGGAGACGCGGTCATGGCCGACAACAGTTTGCTCAATATTCCCTGCACCACCCTGCGGGGCGAGCAGAAAACCCTGGCGGATTACCCGGCAAGGGCGGTGCTGGTGGTCAATACCGCCAGCCAGTGCGGGTTCACGCCACAGTACAAGGGCCTGGAGTCGCTATGGCAGCGCTATCGCGAGCGCGGCCTGGTGGTGTTGGGCTTTCCCTGCAACCAGTTCGGCAAGCAGGAGCCGGGCGATGAGCTGGCGATATCGCAGTTCTGTGAAGCCAACTTTGGCGTGAGCTTTCCCCTGTTCAGAAAGGTCGAGGTCAATGGGGCGGGCGCGCATCCCCTGTTCGCCGCGCTCAAGCAGAGGGCTCCCGGCCTGTTCGGTTCGCAGGCGATCAAGTGGAATTTCACCAAGTTCCTGGTCGATCCGCAGTCGGGTGCCGTGAGCCGTTATGCGCCCAGCACCAAGCCCGAGGCGCTGGCGGGCGATATCGAAAAGCTGCTGCGCTAGGTTTCAGGGGCTGTTGGCGGCACCCAGTGATCGATCAGCGCCAGCAACTCTTCGCGGCGAAAGGGTTTGGCCAGGTAGTCGTTCATGCCTGCCGCCCGGCAGCGTTCGCGCTCCTCGGGCATGGCGTTGGCGGTAAGTGCCACGATGGGCAGGTCGGGCCAGCGTCCGCTCTGGCGTATGCGCCGGCTGGCCTCGTAGCCGTCCATCACCGGCATGTTGCAGTCCATCAGCACCAGGTCGAAGGCGGCTTGCTCCAACTGCTCCAGGGCCTCCCCGCCGTGGGCGGCCACGATCACCTCGCAGCCCAGCTTGCCCAGCATGCCCTTGGCGACCAGCTGGTTCACCGGGTTGTCTTCCACCAGCAGGATGCGGGCACGTCGCTCGCTGGTCTGGGTGCCCGCCTGGGCGACCGGGCCTGCATCGTCACTGCCCTGCAGAATGCGCTGCAAGGTCTGGTACAGGGCGTTGCGGGCCAGCGGGCGGGCCTGCTGCTGCAGCGGCGCCAGCTGGGCGGCTTCTTCCCCCGGCAGGAAGTTGCCATAGGCGGTCACCAGCAGGATTGGCGCCTTGAGTGACGGACGCAGGCCGAACAGGCCATCCAGGTTGTCGGTGACCAGCAGGTCGGGCTCCAGGTCGACCAGGCTGTCGATGCTGTCATGGCGCGAGTACGTCAGCCCCCAACGTGGCAGCAGGCTCTGCAGCAGTTCGGCAAGGCCGCTGCTGGCGCTGCTGATCGCCACCACCTTGCCGCGCAGGGGAGCGGGTGCAATCGCCGGGGTGTGGGAGGCCAGCGGCAGCTCGACACTGAACTGGCTGCCGAAGCCAGCTTCCGAACTGATGCTCAGGCGCCCCTGCATGGCTTCGCAAAGGTTGCGGGTCAGCGCCAGGCCCAGGCCGGTGCCGCCATACTGGCGGGTAATACCGGCACCGGCCTGGGTGAAAGGCTGAAAGATCCTGACCTGGGCTTCCAGCGGGATGCCGATGCCCGTGTCGCAGACTTCCAGGCGCACGCCGCCGGGGTAGGTGCCCAGGCGAACGTCGACACGCCCGAAACGGGTGAACTTGAGCGCATTGGACAGCAGGTTGCTGACGATCTGGCGCACCCGCGTGGGGTCACCCAGCACGCTGCTGGGAAACTGCGGATCGATCAGGCAGGTCAGCTCCACGCTGGGCGCCGCGTTCTGCGACAGCAGGTTGGCGGTGTCTTCCACCAGGGCGCCGAGGTCGAAGGGGATGCGCTCCAGCTCCAGCTGGCCGGCGTCGAACTTGGACAGGTCGAGAATATCGTTGAGCAGTTCCACCAGTACCTTGCCCGAGTCGTGGGCGATGGACAGCTGCTGGCGTTGTTCGGCGTTGAGCGGGCTGTCCAGCGACAGCGCGATCATGCCCAGCAGGCCATTGAGCGGGGTGCGGATCTCGTGGCTCATGTTGGCCAGGAATGCGGCACGGGCCTGGGCCATGTCCAGTGCTCGGCGTCGCGCCTGCTCCAGTTCCTCGTTGGACTGGCTCAGGCGGGTGTTGCTGGACTTGAGTTCGTTGGTACGGGCCGAAACGATGTTTTCCAGCTCGTTGAGGTAGTCGGTCAGGCGGTTTTCGGCGTTGCGCCGCTGCTGGATCTCGGTGGCCATGCTCACGAACTGCTGGTTGGCGACCTTGACCAGCACGCCGATCTCGTCCTGTTCGTGACCGGGCGGGAAGGCCAGCTTGTTCTGGTTGGGCGCGCGCGCATTGCTGTTGCTCAGGGCGCTGATCACCCGCACCAGCGGCTTGGTCAACATGAAATAGAACAGTGCCAGCAGGATGCCGGTCAGCACCAGGCTGCGCACGAACCCGTTGAGCAGCGTTACTTCGGCCCGCTTCAGAAAGCGGCTGCCGAAGGCGAAGGTGTCGACTTCAAGATACAGGGTGCCGAGGTATTCGCTGGGCATCTGGTCGAGCATCAGGCGATCCTGGAACTGCCGGCTCTGGCCGAAGAGAAAATCACTCACTACCCGATAGCTGCTTTGTTCGCGCGGGCGCTGCACATCGGACAACACGCTGTCGGTGTTGTCGATCAGGCGCGCACGGGTGATGGCGGGGGATTTGAGCAGGCCCAGGGTCAGTTCGTTGGCCAGTTCCGCATCGAGGTTGTAGGCAATGCGCGAGGCGGGGTTGTGGCTGATTTGCAGCAGTGCCTGCATCTCGCGATTGATAGAGGCGTCTTCGCTGGCATAATCGATGCCGATCTGGATGAGACTGAGCAATGTTCCCAGGATGAAACCGACCAGGACCGTCAGCCGGGCTTGCTTGTAAGACAGGCGATTGGTGAACTTGATATCCATGTATCCCGAGCCAGTTCCACTTTCCGTGCGCTGCGCAAGCATAGCCGATCACCCCCGGTAGCTGGCAGGTACTGTCGCACATTCAGGCTTCCCCAAGAATCTGTGTCGAGGACATAACGTGGACTCTCGCTTGAATGCTTTCCTGGAGCGCGCCGAATCGGTATTGGCGCGTCTGGAACCGCTGCTGCCGGCATTGCGCCCCAGCATCGATTGGACCCAGTGCCTGGCTGCCCGTTGGCAGCGCGAAGGGCGCAGCGGTTTTCTGCTGCCGCTCGAGGTCAGCCTGGACATGCGCCTGACCGACCTGATAGGTGTCGACAGGCAGCGTGAACAACTGGGCCGCAATACCCGCCAGTTCATCGACGGCATGCCGGCCAACCACGCGCTGCTGTGGGGCTCGCGCGGCACCGGCAAGTCGTCGCTGGTGCGTGCCTTGCTGGCAGAGTACGCCCCACAGGGGCTGCGCCTGATCGAGATCGAGCGTGACCACCTGGCGGACCTGCCGCGGGTGGTGGAACAACTGCACAAACTGCCACAGCGTTTCGTGCTGTTCTGCGATGACCTGTCGTTCGAGGCCGGGGAGGGCGACTACCGCGTGCTCAAGAGCGTGCTGGACGGCTCTCTCGAGCAGGCGCCGGACAACGTTCTGTTGTATGCCACCTCCAACCGTCGGCACCTGGTGCCGGAAAAGCAGAGCGACAACGAGAACTGGAAGATGGTCGACGGCGAGCTGCACCCCAGCGAGGCCGTCGAGGACAAGATTGCCCTGTCGGACCGCTTCGGTCTGTGGCTGTCGTTCTACCCGTTCACCCAAGAGCACTTCCTTGATGTGGTCGAGCACTGGATCACCCAGTTGGCGCTGGCGCCAGGTCTGGTCTGGGCGCGGGATGAAGAGCTGGACAAGGCCGCGATCCGCTGGGCAACCGGCCGCGGCAATCGCAATGGCCGCTGCGCCTATCAATTTGCCCGCTATTGGGTGGGCCTGAAACTGCTGGAGCAACAGTAATGATCGATTTGAATGCAGTGGGGGGCGGCCAGTGCGGCTATGACCTGCTGGCGGCGCAGCTGGAGGCACTACTGGACGGGGAGCGGGATTTCATTGCCAACGCTGCGCAGCTTTCCGCCTTTCTGTACAGCCAGGTCGAAGACCTGAATTGGGCAGGTTTCTACCTGGCGCGCGGTGAAGAGCTGGTGCTGGGGCCGTTTCAGGGGCAGGTTGCGTGTGTACGTATCCCGTTCGGGCGCGGGGTGTGCGGGGCTGCGGCGGCTACACGCCAGACCCAGCGTGTGGAGGATGTGCATGCCTTCCCGGGGCATATTGCCTGTGACAGCGCCTCCAACAGCGAGTTGGTGATCCCTCTGGTCAAGAACGGTGCGCTGATCGGCGTGCTGGACCTGGACAGCCCTGTACTTGCACGCTTTGGTGAGCAGGATCAGGCCGGGCTGGAGCGTCTGGCGCGGATTTTCCTGGATTCGACGGACTGCTGAGGAGGGTAGAGGCGTTGCGCCCATTCGCCAGCAAGGCTCCTGTCGGGGGCTGCTGGCGAATGGGTTGTGTTGCAATCAGTCGTAGATGACTTTCTTCTTCCAGTCTTCTTCGGTGTCGGACTTCAGCCCTTCGGTCAGTGGGTTGACCTCGTCTTCGGTTGGCTGGTTCTGGCTCAGTACCATGGCGTTGGCGCGTGCCAGCAGTTTGTCCATATAGTCGAGCTGCTCGCGGTAGAGCACCGGATCAGGTTGCTTGCGCAGGTACTGCACGCCCCGTTCGAACGCCAGGCGGGCCTGCCCCGGCTGGTTCTGCTGCAGCGCATGCTGCCCCAGGTTGTTGAAGAACTCGATGTGTAGCAGCACCAGGATATGGCGAATTTCCTTTACCCAGTACTTGGCTTCGTTGGTCGGCAGGAAGCCTTCCTGGGAGGCGCGAACCACCTGGCTGTGCAGGGCTTCGAGCAGAAAGCGTACATCCTTGGCACGGGCTTCGGTCTGGATCGGGCCGGGAGGGTTGTTCACCGGTATGCCATCGCCCAGGGCAATCAGGCCCTGGAGCTCGCTGATGCGTGCCTGGATTTCACGGTTGTGCTTGTCCAGGGCCAGGCGGCGCTGGTTCAGGTTCAGTTCGAGGCGGGTCAGCAGCAGCTTGAGTGCCGGGGTCATCAACTGGCCGGGGAAGGTTTCGGTGATTTCGCCACAACGACGCAAGCGGTCGGCCAGCTCGATCTTGAGGCGGGCTCGTTCCAGCTTGTTGCTCTCGACTACATTGTTCAGGTAGCCAATCACGATCAAGAGTGCGATACCCGCTACTATAAGCAGGGTGATCAGAAGTGGTGTCACCGTTAACGCCTCATACAGGAAGGTTTGCCGTTTGAGTGTAGTGGCTTCGCTTTTGCCCGGATAGAGCTGTTTGGCAGTTGAGCAGGGCGGATTGCTGGCATTTTGCCTTGAGGTGCCGCCAGCACTGGGCCGCGTCGCGTATGTGCGTCAGAAAATAATCGTCAAGGCTCAGGCGCGCTGCGGCCTCCGTGGCAGCGTAAAGCAGGGCGAAGTCATTGATTTAAATAAATTTATATCTAGGGGTTGACGACTTCTCAAACCACCCCTAGAATGCGCGCCACTTGCAGCGTAAAGCACACAGCGAAACGCGGCAGGGAGTGAATGTTGTAGCGTGTCCCCTTCGTCTAGTGGCCTAGGACACCGCCCTTTCACGGCGGTAACAGGGGTTCGAGTCCCCTAGGGGACGCCATTGCGGGAATAGCTCAGTTGGTAGAGCACGACCTTGCCAAGGTCGGGGTCGCGAGTTCGAGTCTCGTTTCCCGCTCCAATTTTAAGCAGCTTTGCTTCAGGGCAGGGCTGAGTGAAACCAGAAAGCATCTTCGGGTGTATTTCTGGAGCTGAAACACTACACCATGGTGTTTCAGGCAGTGTCCCCTTCGTCTAGTGGCCTAGGACACCGCCCTTTCACGGCGGTAACAGGGGTTCGAGTCCCCTAGGGGACGCCATTTGCGGGAATAGCTCAGTTGGTAGAGCACGACCTTGCCAAGGTCGGGGTCGCGAGTTCGAGTCTCGTTTCCCGCTCCAAATTCAAAGAAAACGCCGTTCGTATGAACGGCGTTTTTTTTTGCGTAAAAAACGCCGCGCGATGGCAGGGGGCAGCATGAAAATAATCTGTGTGCCGTTGAGCCGAGGCGCCATGTCGCGGCTGGATACCGATACCTGTACGGATGCAGACCTGCTAGATGTTCAGCTGGATGCAGAGGAGTTCGAAGCCGTGTGGCGATCGGGGCTTTTCACGCAGGCCAATCGAGCGCTGGCGCTGAACATCGATGAGTACGAAGATGAAAGGATTCTAGGCACTGTGCAGTTGGCGGCATTCAGTGCGTTGGTGTCGGCCTGTATCGAAGCCTGCCCCGAGGTAGGTGCACTGCTGAAGGTGGAGGCGCAGGTGCGAACCGCACTCGAGCTCGATACCGGCGTGTACTTTTTCTTCTGAGCCCGTTCAAGCACACGCAGTCATGTGAATGCGCTTTGTGCGGGACGTGGTCATGGGGGCTACCTGCCAGTTCTGCTGGCCGCGCTGACAGGTAGCTTGCGCATCAGTGCTTGCTGTCGTCGCCCGACATGCTCAACAACTGCTTCTCCTGGTTCCAGTCGAACGGTTCGTCGTTCTGCTCGGCTTCGTAGCGGCGTTCTTCCAGCTCCTGGTACATGGCCAGTTCTTCTTCCGGCATGTAGTGCAGGCAATCGCCGCCAAAGAACCACAGCAGGTCGCGGGGGATAAGGTGCGCGATCTGCGGGTAGCGCTGGATGACCTGGCAGATGAGGTCCTGACCCAGGTAGGTGCTCTCCGGGTCGACCGGCAACTGTTGCATCAGGTCGTCGAAACGCTCCAGAAACAGCGCGTGGCTTTCTTCCGGTACCTGTTCGGCCTCACCCAGGGCTGCAAGGATGGTGCGCAGGTGGGTGAGCAGGGCGAGGTGGTATTCCAGTTGAGCAGTGGCGTTGGCCATGCGGGCGATCCTCTAGAGCAAAATCGGGCGCGGGAGTATAAGGCTCCCCGCGCCCGATGTCCCGTTGGAGTGATGCTCAGCGCACCTTGCCCTCGGTGGGCAGCAGCTCGTCCTTGCTGAACGCATCCACGTCGATCACACGGCGCCGTGCGGCTTCGGCCTCGTGCAGGCTTTGAGCTTCGCCGGCCTGCAAGGTGTTGGCGTGCAAGGCTGCGTCGATCAGCGATTCGCCGGGAGCCGGCGCCAACTGGCCGCCCTTGTGGGCCTGGTGCAGCTTCTTGTGCAGCGGGGCGCTGGCCCTTAGCAGGTCGCTGGCCTGTTGCAACGCGCCCACCGGGTCGCTTGCATCGGTGGGGCGATAGCAGCCAGCCAGCAGTTGTTCGAGTGCCGGATCACCCTTGGCGCGACCCAGCAGCGCAGCAACCTCGGCATCCAGTTCGTCCGACGGGCCGGTATGACGGCGCCCGAACGGGAACACCACCAGGCGCAACGCGCCACCGAGGAACCGATTGGGGAAGTTGTCGAGCAGGCGGTCCAGGGCTTTTTCGGCCTGGCCCAGGCTTTCTTCCATGGCCCAGCGCAACAGCGGCCGCAGGTACTCGGGCGAATCGAGATCGTGGTAGCGCTTGAGGGCTGCCGAACCCAGGTACAGGTTGCTCAATACGTCGCCAAGGCGCGCCGACAGGCGCTCACGGCGTTTCAGCTCGCCACCGAGCAGCATCATGCACAGGTCGGCCAGCAGGGCGAAGGCCGCCGCCTGGCGATCGAGTGCGCGAAAGTATCCCTGGCTCAATGCATCGCCGGGTGCCTTTTCAAAGCGCCCCAGGCCCAACCCAAGGACCAGCGTGCTGGCCGCGTTACCCACCGCGAAGCCCACATGCCTGAGCAGCAGGGCGTCGAACTCCTTGAGCGCCTGGTCGTGGTCTTCACGTGCTGCCAGGGCCATCTCCTTGAGCACGAACGGGTGGCAGCGAATCGCCCCCTGGCCAAAGATCATCAGGTTGCGCGAGAGGATGTTGGCGCCCTCGACGGTGATGAAGATCGGTGCCCCCTGCCAGCTGCGACCCAGGTAGTTGTTCGGGCCCATGATGATGCCCTTGCCCCCGTGCACGTCCATGGCGTGCTGGATGCATTCGCGCCCCCGTTCGGTGAGGTGGTACTTGAGGATCGCCGACAGCACCGAGGGTTTTTCACCCAGGTCCACCGCGTTGGCGGTGAGCATGCGTGCGCTGTCCATCAGCCAGGCATTGCCGCCGATGCGGGCCAGAGCCTCCTGAATGCCCTCGAACGCGGCCAGCGGTACGTTGAACTGCTCGCGCACCTGTGCGTACTGGCCCGTTACCAGGCTGGTGTACTTGGCGGCACCGGTACCGACTGCCGGCAAGGAGATCGAGCGTCCCACCGACAGGCAGTTCATCAGCATCATCCAGCCCTTGCCGAGCATCTCCTGCCCGCCAATCAGAAAACTCAGCGGGACGAACACGTCCTTGCCGCTGTTGGGGCCGTTCATGAACGCGGCGCCCAGCGGCAGATGGCGCTGACCGATCTCGACACCTGGGGTGTCGGTCGGGATGAGAGCCAGGCTGATACCCAGCTCCTCCCTGTCACCCAGCAGGTGATCGGGGTCGTAGGCCTTGAACGCTAGACCCAGCAGCGTCGCCACCGGGCCCAGGGTGATATAGCGCTTCTCCCAGTTCAGGCGCAGGCCCAGTACTTCCTCGCCCTGCCACTGGCCCTTGCAGATGACCCCGGTGTCGGGCATGGCGCCGGCGTCGGAGCCGGCCAGCGGACCGGTGAGGGCGAAGCACGGGATGTCGTCACCGCGGGCCAGGCGGGGCAGGTAATGGTTGCGTTGCTCGTCGGTGCCGTAGTGCAGCAGCAGTTCGGCCGGGCCGAGCGAGTTGGGCACCATCACCGTGGAGGCCAGGTCGCCGCTGCGGGTGGCCAGTTTCATCGCGACCTGTGAATGAGCGAAGGCGGAAAAGCCCTTGCCACCGTATTCCTTGGGAATGATCAGGGCAAAGAAGCCATGGGTCTTGATGTGCGCCCAGGCTTCGGCGGGAAGGTCCATGTCCTGGCCGATCTGCCAGTCGCTGACCATGGCGCAGAGCTCCTCGGTGGGCCCGTCGATGAAGGCTTGCTCTTCTGCGCTCAGTTGCACCTTGGGATAGGCCAGCAGGGTGTTCCAGTCGGGGCGGCCACTGAAGAGCTCGCCGTCCCACCAGACCGTACCGGCATCGATGGCCTCACGCTCGGTCTGCGACATCGGCGGCAAGGTTTTGCGAAACCAGCCGAACAGCGGGGCAGTCAGCCATTTGCGGCGCAGATCGGGCAGCACCAGGGGCACGGCAGTGGCCACCAGCAGCAGCCAGAAGATCGTCAACAGCCACCCGGGGGCATGGCTGAATGCGCCCATCGCCACCAGGTAGACGGCAACCACGCCCAGTGCGGGCAGGGGGGCAACCCGCCGGTGCGCCAGGTAGGCAATACCGACCACCAGCACCACTAACCACAACAGCAACATATGCTTTCCTCCGTGAGCTCCAGAAATAGCTATCCGACAGAGCTTAGACCGCCTGTGCCAAACAACCCGTCAGAACAGTGACAGGACGTGACCTGTGGAAGTTCGCGTTTTCGGGCCGCGGGCCAGCGATTGTCAGCCTCGCCAGCTCGGGTAGACTGAGTGCCCACCGCCTATGTCAGGAGCCGTCATGCTGAAGATCTGGGGACGCAAGAACTCGTCAAACGTCAGGAAGGCGCTGTGGTGCGCCCAGGAGCTGGGCCTGGATTACCAGTCGATCGATGCCGGTGGCGAGTTCGGCGTGGTCGATGAGCCGCACTACCGTGCCCTCAACCCCAACGGCCGGGTGCCGATGATCGAGGATGGCGAGCTGGTGCTGTGGGAATCCAATACCATCGTGCGCTACCTGTGTGGCCGGTATGCCCCAAACACTGACTGGTACCCCGCCGACCCGGCGGCCCGGGCCAGCGCAGACAAGTGGATGGACTGGACCACGTCATCGCTGGCTACGCCATTTCGCCCGTTGTTCTGGGGCATCCTGCGTACCCCGTCTGACCAGCAGGACTGGGTGCAGATCAACGCCGCGCACAAGCAATGCGCCGAACTGCTGTCGATCGCCGATCAGGCCCTGGCCACGCAACCCTACCTGTCGGGGGAAGCGATCGGCATGGGCGACATCCCGCTGGGCTGCTTCGTGTATGCCTGGTTCGAGATGCCCATCGAGCGTCCGGAAATGAAGCACCTGCGTGCGTGGTACGAGCGCCTCAGGCAACGGCCGGCCTACCAGGCGGCGGTAATGACCGCGCTGACCTGAACCTGTCGATTACCCTGATAGTCAATATCGATACACTTCACTGTACTTGCGTGGCCTGGGCAAGCACCATGGCCACATTCGTCGCGGTCGGCCCTGTCTGACCGCCTGCCTTGTGAACCCTTCAACCTGGTGTGTAGACCTGCTATGAGTTCTGCTCTGTCCATTCGGCAGCTAACCAAGACCTACGGCAATGGCTTCCAGGCCCTCAAGGGCATCGACCTGGATGTCGCCGAAGGTGATTTCTTCGCCTTGCTCGGCCCCAATGGCGCCGGCAAATCCACCACCATCGGCATTCTCTCGACCCTGGTCAACAAGACCAGCGGCACGGTGAATGTGTTCGGCCATGACCTGGACCGAGAGCCAGCCGCGCTCAAGCGCTGCATCGGCGTGGTGCCCCAGGAGTTCAACTTCAATCAGTTCGAAAAGACCTTCGATATCGTCGTGACCCAGGCGGGTTACTACGGCATCCCGATGAAGGTGGCCAGGGAGCGCGCCGAGCAGTACCTGACCCAGCTGGGCCTGTGGGACAAGCGTGACGTGCCATCGCGCTCGCTGTCCGGCGGAATGAAGCGCCGCCTGATGATTGCCCGCGCGCTGATCCACGAACCGCGCCTGCTGATCCTCGACGAGCCTACCGCTGGCGTCGACATCGAGCTGCGCCGTTCGATGTGGAGCTTTCTGACCGAGCTCAACCAGAAGGGCATCACCATCATCCTGACCACCCACTACCTGGAAGAGGCCGAGCAGCTGTGCCGCAACATCGGCATCATCGACCACGGCACCATCGTGCAGAACACCAGCATGCGTCAGTTGCTGGGCACGTTGCATGTGGAGACCTTCCTGCTCGACCTCAAGCATGACCTGGCCCAGGCGCCGCAACTGGCCGGCTACCCGTGCCGGCTGATCACCCCGCACACCCTGGAAGTGCAGGTGGACAAGGACGTGGGCATCACCGCGCTGTTCGGCCAGTTGGCCCTGCAGAACATCGAGGTGCTGAGCCTGCGCAACAAGACCAATCGTCTCGAGGAGCTGTTCGTGTCCCTGGTGGAAAAAAACCTGGCGAAGGTGGCGGTATGAGTTCGGAACTGCGCGCCAACCTGGTTGCCCTCAATACCATCGTCTATCGAGAAGTGCGGCGGTTCACGCGGATCTGGCCGCAGACCCTGCTGCCCCCGGCGATCACCATGGTGCTGTACTTCGTGATCTTCGGGAACCTCATCGGCCGGCAGATCGGCGACATGGGTGGCTTCACCTATATGGAGTACATCGTGCCGGGCCTGATCATGATGTCGGTGATCACCAACTCCTACGGCAACGTGGTGTCGAGTTTCTTCGGCAGCAAGTTCCAGCGTTCGATCGAGGAGCTGATGGTGTCGCCGGTGTCGCCGCACACCATCCTCATCGGCTACACCCTGGGCGGCGTGCTGCGCGGGTTGGCGGTGGGAGTGATCGTGACCCTGCTGTCGCTGTTCTTCACCCATCTGCAGGTGCATCACCTGGGCGTGACGGTGCTGGTGGTGGTGCTGACCGCGACGATCTTCTCGCTGCTGGGCTTCATCAACGCAGTGTTTGCGCGCAACTTCGATGACATCTCGATCATCCCGACCTTCGTGCTCACGCCGCTGACGTACCTGGGTGGGGTGTTCTACTCCATCACCCTGCTGCCGCCATTCTGGCAGACCGTGTCGCTGGCCAACCCGGTGCTGCACATGGTCAACTCGTTCCGCTACGGCATCCTGGGCGTCTCGGACATCCGCATCGGCGTGGCCATCACCTTCATGCTGGTGGCCACCGCGGTGCTGTACATCGGCTGCGTGCGCCTACTGGTCAGCGGGCGAGGAATGCGCAGCTGATTTCTGCTTGCGCCTGCGCCACTGCCTGCCCACCCACCAGCGCCAGTAGAGCATGGTCAGGCAGTAGGCCAGCGCCCCCAGCAGCACGCCGCACACCACCGAGCCCAGCAGAAAGGGCTGCCACAGCGTCGACAGCTGGTCGGTGATCCATTCGAAGGTGAGTTCCTCAGGCAGCGTGCGTGGCGGTATCTGCATCAGCCATGCCCCCACCTGGTAGGTGCAGTAGAACACCGGCGGCATGGTGATGGGGTTGGTCAGCCACACCAGGCTGACGGCGATGGGCATGTTGCCACGCACCAGAACCGCCAGGCTGGCGGCCAGCAGCATCTGCATCGGGATAGGGATGAAGGCTGCGAAAAGGCCTACGGCCATGGCCCGTGCCACCGAATGGCGATTCAGGTGCCAGAGGTTGGGGTCGTGCAGCAGCCGGCCGAGAAAGCGTAAGGATTTATGTTCCCGAATGCTCGTCGGATCTGGCATGTAGCGTTTGAAAAGTCGACGCGGCATGTGGGCTCTCGGCGTTCTGAAGTGGCCAGTATGCACGGATTGTAAACAGCGCCAATTCAGACTTTGTGACAATTAATAAGCAAGGTGCGGGCCTGGGTGATCTAAGCCTCTGGGGTGAGATCTGCTCAGGAGCTTTACCCATGCGCACAAGGATGTTGGCGCTGGCCTTGGGGCTGTTGGCGCTCAACGTGCTACCTGCCTTGCCGTCGGTCGGCTGGCTCTGGGGCATCGGCATGACGGGAATGTTATGCCTGGTGTGTCGATGGGCAGTGCCCGGTCTGTTCCTGCTTGGTTTTGCCTGGGCCTGTTGCTCGGCGCAATGGGCGCTGGACGATCGACTGCGGCCCGAGCTGGAGGGGCGCACCCTGTGGCTGGAAGGTCGGGTAGTGGGCCTGGCGCAGCAGGGCCCACATTCGGTGCGTTTCGAGCTGGCCGAAGCCTCCTCGCGCCGCGCCCAGTTGCCGCAGCGGCTGAGCCTGAGCTGGTTTGGCGGGCCGCCGGTCAACAGTGGCGAGCGTTGGCGCCTGGCGGTACAGCTGCAGCGCCCCTCCGGCCTGCTCAACCCCCATGGGCCTGACCAGGAAGCCGCCATGCTGGCCCGGCGAATCGGTGCCACCGGCCGTGTAAGGGCAGGTGAACGACTGGCCCCGGCCAGCCATGCGTGGCGTGATTCGGTGCGCCAACGCCTGCTCGTGGCTCAGGCCCATGGGCGCGAAGGTGCGCTGGCGGCGCTGGTGCTGGGTGACGGCGGGGCGCTGGCACAGGAGGACTGGCAGGTGCTCCAGGCAACCGGCACGGTGCACCTGCTGGTAATTTCCGGTCAGCACATCGGCTTGCTGGCCGGTCTGGTGTACGGCCTGGTGGCCGGGTTGGCACGTGTGGGGGCATGGCCCAGGGCGCTGCCCTGGCTACCCTGGGCGTGCGGCCTGGCGTTTGCGGCGGCCCTGGCGTACGGCTTGATGGCGGGCTTTCAGGTACCGGTACGACGCGCCTGCATCATGCTGGCGGTGGTGCTGTTGTGGCGCCTGCGTTTTCGCCACCTGGGGGCCTGGATTCCCTTGCTGCTCGCCCTCAACGGTGTATTGCTGGTGGAGCCATTGGGCAGCCTGCAGCCGGGGTTCTGGCTGTCGTTCGCGGCGGTGGCGGTGCTGGTGTATGTGTTCGGCGGCCGGCTGGGGGCCTGGAACCCCTGGCTGGCATGGTGCCGGGCCCAATGGCTGATCGCGATCGGCCTGTTGCCGGTGCTGCTGGCGCTGGGGCTGCCGATCAGTCTCTCGGCACCGCTGGCCAATCTGGTTGCGGTGCCTTGGGTCAGTATCGCGGTGTTGCCCCTGGCGCTGGCCGGCACACTGCTGCAGGGGCTCCCGTTGCTGGGGGAGGCCCTGTTGTGGCTGGCTGGAGGTTCGCTGGCAGCCTTGTTCTGGACACTGGCACAGGTGGCGCATTGGCAACCGGCCTGGACACCGGTCGCCTTGCCGATATGGGCATGGTTGATGGTGGGCGGTGGCACGGTACTGCTGTTGTTGCCGGGCGGGCTGCCGATGCGGGTGCTGGGCTGGCCCTTGCTGCTGCTGGCCGGCTGTGCGCCTCGCAACGAGATCGCCCATGGGCAACTGGAGGTGTGGCAGCTGGATGTCGGCCAGGGCCAGGCATTTGTGCTGCGTACCCGTCACCATGCGATGCTGTATGACGCAGGCCCGGCCACCCGTGGCAGCGACCTGGGGGAGCGGGTGGTCGTGCCGACTCTGCGCAAGCTGGGGGTGCGCGAGCTGGACCTGGCGCTGATCAGCCATGCCCATGCCGACCATGCCGGCGGCGCCCTGGCGGTGCAGCGCAGCGTGCCGCTGGTGCGCGTGGTGGGCGGCGACCCGGATGAGCTGCCCGGGCAACTGCAGGCCCAGGCCTGCGCCAGTGGCGAGCAATGGCAGTGGGATGGCGTGCTCTTCAGCCTGTGGCGCTGGCAGCAGGCCGGCGACAGCAATCAGCGCTCCTGTGTGTTGCACGTGGATGCCGGCGGGGAAACCCTGCTGCTGACCGGTGACATCGATGCCCAGGCCGAGCGCGCCTGGCTGCGCGAGTCGACAGCCGGCCCGGTCGACTGGTTGCAGGCGGCCCATCATGGCAGCCGCACCTCGTCGAGCCAGGCCTTTCTCGAGCGAACCCGGCCCCGGGGCGTGCTGATTTCGCGAGGGCGCCACAATGCATTCGGGCATCCGCACGCACAGGTGATGGCGCGTTACCAGGCGCTGGGTATCACCGTGCACGACAGCGCCCTGCACGGGGCGGTGCGCCTGGTGCTGGGCAGCTTTGGCCAGGCGGTCGGGCAACGCAGCCAGCGCCGCTTCTGGCGGGAGCCGACATGACGCTGTTCGGCCCCGTGGCCCCCTATGGTAAAGTGGCGGACTTTTTCGAGGGGGTCGCTACTGTGTGGGAATTGGTCAAGTCCGGTGGCTGGATGATGCTGCCGATCATTCTGAGTTCCATCGCTGCCATGGCTATCGTCGCCGAACGCCTGTGGACCCTGCGCGCCAGTCGTGTCACCCCGCCGCACCTGCTTGGCCAGGTGTGGCGCTGGATCAAGGACAAACAGCTCACCAGCGAGAAGCTCAAGACCCTGCGCGCCGACTCGCCGCTGGGCGAGATCCTGGCCGCAGGCCTGGCCAACTCCCGCCATGGTCGCGAAATCATGAAGGAGTGCATCGAGGAAGCCGCCGCCCGTGTCATCCACGAGCTGGAGCGCTACATCAACGCACTGGGCACCATCGCGGCCATGGCGCCGCTGCTGGGCCTGCTGGGCACCGTGCTGGGCATGATCGATATCTTCAGTGCCTTCACCGGGTCCGGCATGACCACCAATGCCTCGGTATTGGCGGGGGGGATCTCCAAGGCGTTGATCACCACCGCAGCCGGCCTGATGGTGGGTATCCCGGCAGTATTCTTCCATCGTTTCCTGCAACGGCGCATCGATGAGCTGGTGGTGGGCATGGAGCAGGAGGCCATCAAGCTGGTGGAAGTGGTCCAGGGGGACCGTGATGTCGACCTGAGCGAGGGCAAGGCGTGAAATTCCGGCGCAAGCCACGGGAGACCGTGGACATCAACCTCGCTTCGCTGATCGACGTGGTGTTCATCCTGCTGCTGTTTTTCGTGGTGACCACCACCTTCACCCGTGAAACCCAGTTGCGTGTCGAACTGCCCGAGGCGGTCAGCGGCGCTCCGGCGCCCGACACCGAGGCCAAGCAGCTGGAAATCACCATCAGCGCCGAAGGCGTGTACTCGGTCAACAACCACCTGTTGCCCAAGAGCGACCTGGGCACCCTGACCGAGGCCCTGCAGAAGGAATCACAGGGCGACACCAAGATGCCGCTGTCGATCAGCGCTGACGGCAAGACTCCGCACCAGGCCGTGGTCACCGCCATGGATGCCGCTGGCAAGCTCGGCTTCAGCCAGTTGCGCATGACCACGGTCGAGGCCGCCCAGGGGACACCTTGATGGCGCTTGCCGATCGCCTGTTGCATGCCTGGTATGCCGGCCACCCGGCATTGGTATTGTTGCGCCCGCTCGAGGCCCTGTACCGTCGGGTGGTGCGGGGCAAGCGCGAGCGTTTTCTGGCCGGGCAGGGCGACATCTATCGCGCACCGGTGCCGGTGCTGGTGGTGGGCAACATCACCGTGGGTGGCACCGGCAAGACCCCGCTTATCCTGTTTCTGATCGAGCACTGTCGCCAGCGCGGCCTGCGCGTGGGGGTGGTCAGCCGAGGCTATGGGGCCACTGCGCCGCAACTGCCGTGGCGCGTGCGTGCCGATCAACCGGCCGAACAGGCCGGTGACGAACCCTTGCTGATCGTGCAGCGCACCGGCGTGCCGCTGATGATCGACCCCGATCGCAGCCAGGCCGTGCGGGCCTTGCTCGACGCCGAGCCGCTGGACCTGATCCTGTGCGACGACGGCATGCAGCACTACCGCCTGGCGCGTGATCTCGAGCTGGTGCTGATCGACGCGGCCCGCGGCCTCGGCAATCGCCGCTGCCTGCCTGCCGGGCCGCTGCGTGAGCCGGTGGAGCGCCTGGATGAAGTGGACGCCGTGCTCTACAACGGCGCCCTCAGCGACCGTGATGATGGCTTTGCCTTCACCCTGGCCCCTACGGCACTGGTCAACCTGCGCAGCGGCGAGCGACGAGGCCTTGAGCATTTTGCGCCGGGCCAGGCATTGCACGCTGTGGCCGGCATTGGCAACCCTCAGCGATTTTTCAACACCCTGCAGGGGCTGGGCTGGCAGCCTGTGCCGCATGCGTTTGCCGACCATGCGGCGTACAACGCCCAGGCCCTGAGCTTCACCCCGTCATTGCCGCTGGTCATGACTGAGAAGGATGCGGTGAAATGCCGTGCTTTCGCCGCCGATGACTGGTGGTATCTTGCGGTCGACGCACTGCCTTCGCCGGCCTTCGTGGCCTGGCTCGACGCGCAGCTGGCGCGTCTGCTGCCCGGGCCTCGCCAGCCCTGACATTTTCTTTTTCCGGCCACAGGCCTGAGGAATATCCATGGACACCAAATTGCTCGACATCCTTGCTTGCCCGATCACCAAAGGCCCGCTCAAGCTCAGCGCCGACAAGACCGAGCTGATCAGCAAGGGGGCCGGCCTGGCGTACCCGATTCGTGACGGTATCCCGGTGATGCTCGAGAGCGAAGCCCGAACCCTGACCGATGACGAGCGCCTGGACAAATGAGCCTGGATTTCACCGTTGTGATTCCAGCGCGCCTGCGCTCCACCCGTCTGCCGGGCAAGCCATTGCTGTCGATTGCCGGCAAGCCGATGGTGCAGCACGTCTGGGAGCAGGCGCGCAGAAGCAGCGCCACCCGCGTGGTGATTGCCACCGATGACCCGAGCATCGTCGCTGCATGCCAGGGGTTTGGCGCCGAGGTGCTGCTGACCCGTGAGGACCACCAGTCGGGCACCGACCGCCTGGCCGAAGTCGCCACCCAGCTGGGCCTGTCGGCAGATGCGATCGTGGTCAATGTGCAGGGTGACGAGCCGTTGATTCCCCCGGCGATCATCGACCAGGTGGCGGCCAACCTGGCGGCGCATCCTGAAGCGGGCATTGCCACGCTGGCCGAGCCGATCGAAGACGTCGAAGTGCTGTTCAACCCCAATGCGGTCAAGGTGAGCACCGACCGCAACGGCCTGGCCCTGACCTTCAGCCGTGCGCCCTTGCCGTGGGCGCGTGATGCGTTTGCCCAGAGCCGCGAGCAATTGCCGGCGAGTGTGCCTTATCGCCGGCATATCGGCATGTACGCCTATCGCGCAGGCCTGTTGCAGGACTTCGTCGCCTGGGGCCCGTGCGGCCTGGAGCAGACCGAGTCGCTGGAGCAGTTGCGTGCGCTGTGGAATGGCGTGCGCATCCACGTGGCCGATGCCTTGCAGGCGCCGCCTGTGGGCGTCGACACACCTGAAGACCTGGAGCGCGTTCGGCGCTTGCTGGAGGCCTGATGCGCGTCCTGTTCGTATGCCTGGGCAACATCTGCCGCTCGCCGACGGCCGAGGGCGTGTTGCGCCATCAGTTGAAGCTGGCAGGCCTCGAGGATCAGGTCGAAGTGGCCTCGGCGGGTACGGGAGACTGGCATGTGGGCAAGCCGCCCGACAGCCGAACCCGCCGCGCTGCGCTGGCGCGCGGCTACGACCTGTCCGCACAGCGTGCACAGCAGGTGAGCGCGCAGGACTTCAGCCGGTACGACCTGATCCTGGCAATGGACACCAGCAATCTCGGCCACCTCAAGGCGCTGCAACCGTCTGCCGGTACCGCCGAACTGGACCTGTTCCTGCGCCGCTACGAGGGTGAGCTGGATGAAGTGCCCGACCCGTACTACGGCGGCGAAGAGGGCTTCGAACAGGTGCTTGATCTCATTCAGCTGGCTTGTAGCAAGCTGGTGGTCGAGCTGAAGGGCCGGCTATGAGCGTGCAGGTGCAATCGCAGGTTTCACTCAAGCCTTACAACACCTTCGGAATCGAGGTGAAGGCGCAGTATTTCGCCCAGGCACACAACGATGACGAAGTGCGCCAGCTGCTGGCGCACGCAGCCGAACAGCACCTGCCGGTGCTGGTGATCGGTGGCGGCAGCAACCTGCTGCTGACTGCCGATATCCAGGCGCTGGTGCTGCGCATGGCCAGTGTCGGTGTGCGGATACTGTCGGATGATGGCCAACGCGTGGTGGTCGAGGCAGAGGCGGGTGAGCCCTGGCATCCCTTCGTGCAGTGGACCCTGGCCCAGGGACTGTCGGGGCTGGAAAACCTCAGCTTGATCCCCGGTACCGTCGGGGCGGCGCCGATGCAGAACATCGGCGCCTATGGCGTGGAGATCAAGGACGTGTTTGCCGGGCTTACGGCACTGGATCGGGAAACCGGCCAGTTGCACGAGTTCGCGCTGGAACAGTGTGATTTTGCCTACCGTGACAGTGTGTTCAAGCGTAATCCCGGGCGCTGGCTGATCCTGCGGGTTCGCTTCGTGCTCAATCGCGCCGAGCACCTGCACCTGGACTATGGCCCGGTACGCCAGCGGCTGAGTGAGCAGGGCATCGGTCAGCCGACCGCACAGAATGTCAGCGATGCCATCTGCAGCATTCGTCGCGAAAAACTGCCAGACCCGGCCGAGCTGGGCAATGCCGGAAGCTTCTTCAAGAACCCGGTGGTGAGCGCCGAGCTGGCGCAGCGCGTGCGCGAGGCGTATCCGGATGCGGTAGGTTATCCACAGGCCGATGGTCAGGTAAAGCTGGCGGCGGGGTGGTTGATCGAGCAGGCGGGCTGGAAGGGGTTTCGCGAGGGCGATGCCGGGGTGCACCGTTTGCAGTCGCTGGTGCTGGTGAACTACGGGCAGGCCAGTGGCAAGCAGTTGCATGCGCTGGCGCAGCGGATTCAGGCTGATGTGCTGGCGCGCTTCGGCGTGGCGCTGGAGATGGAACCCAACTTGTATTGACTGGGCGGCTTGTTCGCTGGCAAGGCCGATTCCTGCGGGTTCGGCGTTGTCGGTGACACATCCACCACCAGGCATCAGGCAATAAAAAGCCCCGCCAGTTTGCACTGGCGGGGCTTTTTAATGGCCGTCAGACGAGCGGTTTATGCTCTTCTGCAGCTTCCTGCGACTGCTCGGCAGCAGCAGCGGCCGCTGCGGCTTCAGCTTCGCGCTTGCGGCGACGCACTTCACGCGGGTCGTTCGGTGCACGGCCGTTGGCCAGCGTGACGACCGGTGCCTCAACCTCGGCAGGCTCGGCGATCGGTGCCTGTGCCTCGGCGACCGGTGCTGGCTCAGCGGCAATGACCGGCTCGGCTTCGACTGCAGCCGGCGCTTCAGGCTCGCTCGGCAGGGCGATGACCGGCTCGGCAGCTACAGGTGCCTCGACGGGCGCTTCGACAGCTGGCGCCTGCTCAGGGGCTTGAGCCGGTGCTTCCACCAGAGCCTCTACCTTGGCCTCGGCCTCGATCTGGGCCTCGACTGGTTGCGGAGCAACTTCGACGACAGGCTCGATGCTCGACTCGACTGCCTGCACCGGTGCTTCGAACGGTTGTTCGATCACAGGGGCGATGGCCGCTTGTTCAGCAACAGCTTCTTCGGCAGCGGGCTGTTGAACGGTTTCGTTCGACTCGGTGCTGGTTTCGACAACCACTGGCTCGACGGTGCCGGCCTCGAAAGGCGTTTCGGCCACGACGGCTGGGGTGTCATCGACAGCAGCAGTTGCACGCTCGGCCTGAGCGTTGGCCTGGGCCTCGGCGTCGGCACTGATGTTGCTGGTGGCAACGGCGGCAGTCACGGCCAGGCCGGCAGCCAGTTCCACGCCCGAAGGCTGCGCATTGCCTTCGCTGCGTTTTTCCGCGGCAGCAGGTTGTTCGCCAGCTTGTTCGGCGCCTTCTTCGGTGCCGTCTTCGCTGCCTTCGACCACATTGCCGTTGGCATCACGCTGACGCTCACGACGGTTGCTGCGACGACGCTGACCGCGCGAGCGACGACGTGGACGATCGCCTTCGGCGCCTTCCTGGTTGTCATCCTGCAGCAGCTCTTCGTTTGGCAGTTGCTCTTCGGCCGCATCCTCGACCGGCTCGGCCGGGCGTGGCTGACGCTCTTCGCGTGGCGGACGCGGTGCGCGCTCCTCGCGAGGGGCACGTTCTTCACGTGGTGCGCGCTCTTCACGCGGTGCACGCTCTTCACGTGGCTGACGCTCTTCGCGCGGGGCGCGCTCAGGACGTTCTTCGCGAACGGCCGGGGCCGGGGTGGCATCCAGAGGCTCACGCAGTTCGCGTACCGGGCGATCTTCGCGTGGGCGACGGTCTTCGCGTGGGGCACGCGGCTGACGTTCTTCACGCGGGGCGCGTGGTGCGCGTTCTTCGCGGGTCGAGGTCTCTTCACGGGCTTCGCGAGGCTGGCGTTCTTCACGCGGCTCACGTGGCGCGCGCTCGGCACGCTCTTCGCGTGGCTTGCGCTCTTCATCGCGACGACCGTTGCGGTTGCGGCTCTGCTGGCGACCGTTGCGACGCTCCTCGTTGCGCTGAGGACGCTCGGTGGCAGGCTTCTCGGTTACCACCGGTGCGGCGGCCACAGGTTCTTCCTTGCCGGCGAACAGGCTGACCAGCGACTTGACCAGGCCCTTGAACAGGCTTGGCTCTGGCAGGGCGTGTACCGGGGCGGCTGGGGCAGCAGGGGCTTCCGGAGCCGGTACCGGAGCATTGGCGCGGGCCGGTGCAGTCTTGACCGCGGCTTCCTGGCGAACCAGGGTGCGGGTGGCGGCAGCCGGTTGCACTTCTTCGGTTTCGGTCGCAGCGATTTCGTAGCTGGACTGGTTGTTCAGGGCTTCCGGGCTGTCGTCGCGCAGGCGCTGCACTTCGAAATGCGGGGTTTCCAGGTGGTCGTTCGGCAGAATGACGATACGCGCCCGGGTGCGCAGTTCGATCTTGGTGATCGAGTTGCGTTTTTCGTTGAGCAGGAACGCGGCGACCGGGATCGGCACCTGGGCACGCACCTCGGCAGTGCGATCCTTCAGGGCTTCTTCCTCGATCAGGCGCAGGATTGCCAGCGACAGCGACTCGACGTCACGGATGATGCCGGTGCCGCTGCAGCGCGGGCAGACGATGCCGCTGCTTTCGCCCAGAGAAGGGCGCAGGCGCTGGCGGGACATTTCCAGCAGGCCGAAGCGCGAAATGCGGCCGACCTGTACGCGGGCACGGTCGGCTTCCAGGCACTCGCGCACCTTTTCTTCGACGGCGCGCTGGTTCTTGGCCGGGGTCATGTCGATGAAGTCGATGACGATCAGGCCACCGATGTCACGCAGACGCAGTTGGCGGGCGATTTCCTCGGCCGCTTCCAGGTTGGTCTGCAGGGCGGTTTCCTCGATGTCGCTGCCTTTGGTGGCGCGCGCCGAGTTGATGTCGATGGACACCAGGGCTTCGGTCGGGTCGATCACGATCGAGCCGCCCGATGGCAGGTCGACGACGCGCTGGAAGGCGGTCTCGATCTGGCTTTCGATCTGGAAGCGGTTGAACAGCGGCACGCTGTCTTCGTACAGCTTGATCTTGCTGGCGTACTGCGGCATCACCTGGCGGATGAAGGTCAGGGCTTCTTCCTGGGCGTCGACGCTGTCGATCAGCACTTCGCCGATGTCCTGGCGCAGGTAGTCGCGGATGGCGCGGATGATGACGTTGCTTTCCTGGTAGATCAGGAACGGCGCTGCGCGGTCGAGGGACGCTTCCTTGATGGCGGTCCACAGTTGCAGCAGGTAGTCCAGGTCCCACTGCATCTCTTCGCTGCTGCGGCCCAGGCCGGCAGTGCGAACGATCAGGCCCATGTCGGCAGGGGCAACCAGGCCGTTGAGCGCTTCGCGCAGTTCGTTGCGCTCTTCGCCTTCGATGCGACGGGAGATGCCGCCGGCACGCGGGTTGTTAGGCATCAGGACCAGGTAACGACCGGCCAGGCTGATGAAGGTGGTCAGGGCGGCGCCCTTGTTGCCGCGCTCTTCCTTCTCGACCTGGACGATGACTTCCTGGCCTTCGCTCAGCACTTCCTTGATGTTCACCCGGCCTTCGGGCGACTTCTTGAAGTATTCGCGGGAGATTTCCTTGAGGGGCAGAAAGCCGTGGCGCTCGGAGCCGAAATCGACGAAGGCGGCTTCAAGGCTGGGCTCGATGCGGGTGATCTTGCCCTTGTAGATGTTGGCTTTTTTCTGCTCGCGTGCACCGGACTCGATGTCCAGATCGTAGAGGCGCTGGCCGTCTACCAGAGCAACACGCAACTCTTCGGGTTGAGTCGCGTTAATCAGCATTCTTTTCATGTAGTACCGTCGGTTTCCGGGCTGCCGGAAACGGCGTTCGGCACACACGACTTCTCACGGTCGGTGTCAGGGTGCGTCAGGGGTGGCGGACCATCCCGTGTCCAGCGGCTTGCGGTCGGACTGGTCGCCCAGTGCTGCCGAAGTCGCGACGACGCGTCCTGCTAGCTGTGGTGTCAAATGCACTCAGTCAGGAGGAGGAATCAGCCTTCGGCCGTGGACACCCTGGGGCATCTTGATCAAGACCGGGTCCGGTCGCGGGCCAGAGGGCCTGTGGACTGGACGCAGTGCTACACGGTCCGACGGTTGTGCATCTCCACCCTACACGTATCCCTGATAATTCGGGTGCTGCCGCGCGCTGAATCCGCAACGGGTTGCAGTTATCGCCAGCTCCATACGGGAGCCCGCGCTTTCTATGGCTAAGGCTGGTATTTCCGAAGCATTCGCCGTGACTGCGTGAAAGCGACTGCACTGAAGGAGTGGGCATCGAAAAAAACGTGCAGGAGGGTCAAACACCGCTCTTGTTGTTTTTTATCGGTCTTCTCTCATCGGCGCTGGTAGCGATTCCAGGCACTTCTGTAAACTGGCGAAAGCCCCGTCGGACGGCCTCGCGTCCTCGAGAATTGCGTAGGTCAGGGCCGGCTCAAAGCCATTGGTCCGCTGGCCAGCCGCTTTTGGCGGCGTTCGCGACTATAGCAGCAATCATTAAGTGCTTCAAATCCATAAAAAATTGTTATGATTCGCAAATGACGACTACTACCCCTCCGACCTCCGGCGTCCAGCTGATCGAGGTCGCGCCGGAACTTGCCGGCCAACGGATCGACAACTTCCTGATCACTGCACTCAAGGGCGTTCCCAAGACCTTGATTTATCGCATTTTGCGCAAAGGCGAAGTGCGGGTGAACAAGGGACGGATCAAGCCAGAGTACAAATTGCAGGCCGGCGATATCGTGCGCGTGCCGCCCGTTCGTCTGCCTGAGCGTGACGAGCCGGTGCCGCTGGCACAGGGCCTGCTTCAGCGACTCGAAGCGGCCATCGTGTACGAAGACAAGGCCCTCATCGTGCTCAACAAGCCTGCTGGCATCGCCGTGCACGGCGGCAGCGGGCTGAACTACGGTGTGATCGAAGCCTTTCGTCAGTTGCGCCCGGATACCAAGGAGCTTGAGCTGGTGCATCGGCTCGATCGCGATACCTCCGGTCTGCTGATGATCGCCAAGAAGCGCAGCATGTTGCGCCATCTGCATGCCGCGTTGCGCGGTGACGGCGTCGACAAGCGCTACATGGCGCTGGTGCGTGGTCACTGGGCCACGGCCAAGAAGCAGGTCAATGCGCCGCTGCTCAAGAGCAACCTGCGTTCCGGCGAGCGGATGGTGGAAATCAACGACGAAGGCAAGGAGGCGCTCACCCTGTTTCGCGTGCTGCGCCGTTTCGGCGATTTCGCGACCATGGTCGAGGCACGCCCGATTACTGGCCGTACCCACCAGATTCGCGTGCATACCCTGCATGCCGGGCATTGCATCGCCGGCGACAGCAAGTATGGCGACGAGGATTTCACTCGCGAGATCCGCGAGCTGGGCGGCAAGCGCCTGTTCCTGCATGCCTATGCGCTGACCGTGCCGTTGCCCGATGGCGGCGAGCTGAAGCTGGAGGCGCCGGTGGACGACATGTGGGCCAAGACCGTGGAGCGTTTGAGTGCGCCGTGATTACGACCTGCTGATCTTCGATTGGGACGGCACGCTGGCCGATTCGATCGGGCGCATCGTCGAAGCGATGCATCGCTCGGCCGAGCGTGCCGGCTATGCGCTGTGCTCGGACGAGGCGGTCAAGGGCATCATCGGCCTGGCGCTGCCCGAGGCGATCAGCACGCTGTACCCGCATCTGGATCAGCCTGAAGTCATGGCGTTTCGTCAGCATTACGCCGACATCTATATGGCCCTGGATACCCAGCCGTCGCCGTTGTATCCCGGCGTGGTCGAGGCCCTCGAGTCGTTCAGGGCCGATGGCTATCGCCTGGCAGTCGCTACCGGCAAGGCGCGTCGCGGCCTGGACCGGGTGCTGGTGGCCAATGGCTGGGAAACGTTCTTCGACATTACCCGGGCTGCCGACGAAACCATGGGCAAGCCGCACCCGCGCATGCTCGAGGAGATCCTGGCCCATTGCCAGGTGCCAGCGAGCCGTGCGTTGATGGTGGGCGATTCGTCGTTCGACCTGCTGATGGCGCGCAATGCCGGCATGCATTCGGTGGCGGTGGGGCATGGGGCGCTCTCGCTCGAGGCATTGAGCGTTTACGAGCCGCAGTTGTCCATACAGCACTTTTCACAATTGCAGGCGTGGCTAGGCCGAACCGCTGCAATCGAATTTCCAGGGTAGGTGAGCATGACTGACGAGTGGAAGGCGCCTGACGCCGAAAAGAACGAAGAGCGCACCAGCTGGAAGCTGCTCGAGAAGACCTTGCTGGCGGGCGTGCAGGAGCAGCGTCGGGCCCGGCGCTGGGGTATTTTTTTCAAGCTGCTGACGTTCGTGTACCTGTTCGGCATCCTGGCACTGTTTTCGCCGCTGATGGATATCGACAAGACCGCCGCCCGTGGCGCGAGCCATACGGCGTTGATCGAGGTGCGCGGGATCATTGCGGACAAGGAGCCGGCCAGCGCCGACAACGTGATAGCCAGCCTGCGTGCGGCCTTCGACGACGCCAAGACCAAGGCGGTGGTGCTGCGTATCAACAGCCCGGGCGGCAGCCCGGTGCAGTCTGGCTACATCTATGACGAGATTCGTCGTCTGCAGGCCGCCAAGCCGTCGGTCAAGGTGTACGCGGTCATCAGCGACCTGGGTGCGTCGGGTGCCTACTATATCGCCAGTGCGGCTGACCAGATCTATGCCGACAAGGCCAGCCTGGTGGGCTCGATTGGTGTGACGGCAGCTGGCTACGGCTTTGTCGGCACCATGGAGAAGCTGGGTGTCGAGCGTCGTACCTATACGGCGGGTGAGCACAAGGCCTTCCTTGATCCATTCCAGCCGCAGAAACCGGACGAAACGGCCTTCTGGCAGGGTGTGCTGGACACCACCCACAAGCAGTTCATTGCCAGTGTGAAGCAGGGGCGCGGCGAGCGGCTCAAGGACAAGGAGCATCCCGAGCTGTTCAGCGGGCTGATCTGGTCGGGTGAGCAGGCCGTGCAGCTGGGGCTGGTGGACGCCCTGGGCAATGCCGATTATGTGGCGCGTGAGGTGGTGGGAGAGAAGACCCTGGTTGATTTCACCGTCGAAGAGTCGCCGTTTGATCGCTTCTCCAAGCGCCTGGGTGCCAGCGTCGCCGAGCACCTTGCCATGTGGATGGGCTTTCAGGGGCCGGCACTGCGCTGAGAGTGCTGATTAATGAAAAACCGGCCAGATGGCCGGTTTTTTTATTGCCGGTATTGCCTTGCCCTCACGGTATGCTCACCCCTTCCTTGAGCAGCATGTCGACGAGTCGGATCAGCGGCAGTCCCACCAGGCTGGTGGCATCGCAGCCGTGGGTGCTTTGGAACAGGCTCACCCCCAGCCCTTCGCACTTGAAGCTGCCGGCGCAGTCATAGGGTTGCTCGGCGTGCAGGTAGCGTTCGATGCGTGGCAGGTCCAGTTCGCGCATGTGCACGGTAAATGGCACGCAATCGACCTCGCAATGGCCGCTCTGAGTATTGAGCAGCGCCACGCCGGTCAGGAAGGTGACGTGATTGCCGCTCGCAGCCAGCAATTGCTCGCAGGCCTTTTCGAAGGTGTGTGGCTTGCCCAGAATCTGTTCGCCCAGCACGGCAACCTGGTCGGAGCCGATGATAAGATGCCCCGGATGGCTGGCAGCCAATGCCTCGGCCTTGTGCCTGGCCAGGCGCTTGACCAGCTCTGGGGCGGGCTCTTCGCCGATGCGCTGTTCGTCGATATCGGGCGCTGCCCAGGCAAAGGGCAGTTGCAGTCGCGCCAGCAATTCGCGCCGGTAGGGTGAGCTGGAAGCCAGTAACAAGGGCAGCATGATGAACTCCTGAGCAGGTGCGCCGATTCTAACATGTTGAACGGGGCCGAATTTCCTTTGACAGGGGCGGGGGGCATCCCTAGAATGCTGCGCCTATGTTGAATGACCCGATTCCACCTCACGTTGACCCGCGCAAATTGGCCGATCGTGGTGTTTCTCTCGAAGGAACGCTGCTACTCGCCGATTTGGAGAGACTCTGCGACCCGCTTTCCGACGATGTCGGTACGGTGCAGGCTAAATTCGATTTTGAGCGAGACGAACAGAAAACCGTGGTTATCCACAGTGCTCTGACCGTCGAGGTCAAGATGGTTTGCCAGCGTTGTCTTGAGCTGGTCACCCTGCCGATCCACAGCGAATCTACATATGCTGTGGTGAAAGAGGGTGCGAATACCCAGTCGTTACCGAAAGGTTATGACGTGCTGGAACTGGGCGAAGATCCTTTGGATCTGCAAGCATTGGTCGAGGAAGAGCTTCTGCTCGCCTTGCCCATCGTGCCTGCTCATCATCCGGAAGAATGCCAGCAGCCGGCGGGCGCCGATGAGCCCGAACCGAGCAAGGACGAGGTAACGCGGTCCAACCCGTTCAGTGTATTGGCGCAGTTAAAGCGTGACCCAAACGTTTAGGAGTTAATCAATTATGGCTGTTCAGCAGAACAAAAAATCCCGCTCTGCCCGTGACATGCGCCGTTCGCACGACGCTCTCTCGGAAAACGCTCTGTCCGTAGAGAAAACCACTGGTGAAGTGCACCTGCGTCACCACGTATCGCCAGAAGGCGTATACCGTGGTCGCAAAGTGATCGACAAGGGCGCTGACGAGTAATCCTTGTCCGCTCAGATCGCGATTGACGCAATGGGCGGGGACTTCGGTCCCCGCAGCATTGTTCAGGCCAGCATTGCTTGCCTGTCGGCTACTCCCTCGCTGCACCTGACCCTCGTCGGTCAACCTTCCCTCCTTGAAGATCTGATCGCTGGCCAGTCGGCAGCGGATCGCGCGCGCCTGCATATTGTGCCGGCCAGCGAAGTGATCGGCATGGACGAGCGGCCGTCCCAGGCGCTGCGTGGCAAGCCCGACTCGTCGATGCGCGTGGCCCTCGAACTATTGCGTGATGGCAAGGTGCAGGCCTGCGTGAGCGCCGGCAACACCGGCGCGCTGATGGCATTGTCACGCTATGTGCTCAAGACCCTGCCCGGCATCGATCGGCCTGCGATGGTGGCGGCCATACCGACCCAGACTGGCTATTGCCAGCTGCTTGACCTGGGGGCCAACGTCGACTGCAGCGCCGAGCACCTGTTCCAGTTCGCCGTGATGGGCTCGGTGGCGGCGCAAGCGCTGGGCATTTCCCGACCGCGTGTGGCGCTGCTCAACATCGGTACCGAAGACATCAAGGGCAACCAGCAGGTCAAGCTGGCTGCGACGCTGCTGCAAAATGCCCGCGGCCTCAACTACATCGGCTTTGTCGAGGGCGATGGCCTGTACCGTGGCGAAGCGGATGTGGTGGTGTGCGACGGCTTTGTCGGCAATATCCTGCTCAAGTCCAGCGAAGGCTTGGCCACCATGATCGGTGGGCGCATCGAGGCGCTGTTCAAGCGTGGCCTGATGGCGCGGGCGGTGGGGGCCCTGGCGATGCCGCTGCTCAGTCGCCTGAAGGCCGACCTTGCGCCGGCGCGCCACAATGGCGCGAGTTTTCTCGGCCTGCAGGGCATCGTCATCAAGAGTCATGGCTCGGCGGGTGTGCAGGGTTTCCAGAGCGCGATACAGCGGGCGCTGATCGAGATCCAGGAGAACTTGCCGCAGCGCTTGCACGGCCGTCTGGAGGATCTGCTGCCTTAGGCATCGGCACAACGACGTGCATAAATGTGACCGCTTGGTTCTCGTTACCATCCAATTGTCAGTTTTCTCGCGCTCAGCCCCGGCTGGGCGCTATTTTCGACGACAAGATCATTAGGGGCTTGTTCAATGTCTGCATCCCTCGCATTCGTCTTTCCTGGCCAAGGTTCGCAGTCGCTCGGCATGCTTGCCGAGCTGGGCGCCCAGTACCCGCTGGTCATCGATACCTTCCGTGAGGCCTCCGAGGCTCTCGGTTACGACCTGTGGGCACTGACCCAGCAGGGCCCGGAAGAACAACTCAACCAGACGGACAAAACCCAGCCGGCCATCCTGACCGCCTCGATCGCCCTGTGGCGCCTGTGGCTGGCCGAAGGTGGCGCGCGCCCTGCATTCGTTTCCGGGCACAGCCTGGGTGAATACAGTGCGCTGGTGGCTGCCGGCAGCCTGAGCCTGGGTGAGGCGGTCAAGCTGGTCAAGCGTCGCGGCGAGCTCATGCAGGAGGCCGTGCCGGCCGGGCAGGGCGCCATGGCTGCGATTCTGGGCCTGGATGACGCCGTGGTCGTGGACCTGTGTGCTCAGGCTGCGCAGGGTGAGGTGGTCAGTGCGGTCAACTTCAACTCCCCGGGCCAGGTTGTCATTGCCGGTGCCAAGGCTGCTGTAGAGCGCGCCATGGAAGCCTGCAAGGCCGCCGGCGCCAAACGTGCGCTGCCGCTGCCGGTCAGCGTGCCGTCGCACTGCGAGCTGATGCGCCCGGCCGCCGAGCGGTTTGCCGAATCGGTGAACGCCATCGACTGGCAGGCCCCGCAGATCCCGCTGGTGCAGAACGTCAGTGCGGGCGTGGCTGGCGATCTCGAAACCCTCAAAAGCGACCTGCTGGAGCAGCTGTACAAGCCGGTACGCTGGGTCGAATGCGTGCAGACCCTGGCTGCCAATGGCGCGGTGCAACTGGTCGAGTGCGGCCCCGGCAAGGTGCTGGCCGGCTTGAACAAGCGCTGCGCCGACGGCGTGAACACCTTCAACCTCAATACCCCGGATGCTTTCGCCGCCACCCGTGCGGCGCTGGCCTGATTTAGGAGAAACTTGCATGAGCCTGCAAGGTAAAGTTGCACTGGTCACCGGCGCCAGCCGTGGCATTGGCCAGGCGATCGCCCTGGAACTGGGGCGTCTGGGCGCCACCGTCATCGGTACCGCCACGTCCGCCTCCGGCGCCGAGCGTATTGCCGCGACCCTCAAGGAGCACGGCATCGCCGGTACCGGGCTGGAGCTGAACGTGACCAGCGACGAGTCGGTCACCGCCACCCTCGCTTCTATCCAGGTGCAGTTCGGTGCGCCGACCATCCTGGTCAACAACGCCGGCATCACCCGCGACAACCTGATGCTGCGCATGAAAGACGACGAGTGGTTCGACGTCATCGATACCAACCTCAACAGCCTCTACCGTCTGTCCAAGGGCGTGCTGCGCGGCATGACCAAGGCGCGCTGGGGTCGTATCATCAGCATCGGTTCGGTCGTTGGGGCCATGGGTAACGTCGGCCAGGTCAACTACGCCGCCGCCAAGGCCGGCCTGGAAGGCTTCAGCCGCGCTCTGGCGCGTGAAGTCGGCTCCCGTGCGATCACCGTGAACTCGGTAGCGCCGGGTTTCATCGATACCGACATGACCCGCGAACTGCCAGAGGCGCAGCGTGAAGCGCTGCAAAACCAGATTCCGCTGGGTCGTCTGGGCCAGGTCGACGAAATCGCGAAAGTGGTTGCGTTCCTGGCCTCTGACGGCGCAGCTTACGTGACCGGTGCGACTGTCCCGGTCAACGGCGGGATGTACATGTAGTTAAATGTGACGGATTGCTTCAAAAAAATGTCATACGAGCTGTCTAAAATCCGTTATAAAGCTGCAACCAAATTCTAGGCGGCAGGTGGGTGTGAAGTTCGAGGGATGCATTACGCTTGAAAAGCGGGCGTCTTTCTATAAACTTACACACCGGCCAGCTGCCTGACATATATCCATTAGGAGTGAAAACTAGGTATGAGCACCATCGAAGAACGCGTCAAGAAAATCGTCGCCGAGCAACTGGGCGTTAAAGAAGAAGAAGTGGTCAACACCGCTTCCTTCGTAGAAGATCTGGGTGCCGATTCCCTTGACACCGTTGAGCTGGTGATGGCTCTGGAAGAGGAATTCGAGACCGAAATCCCTGACGAAGAAGCCGAGAAGATCACTACTGTTCAAGCAGCCATCGACTACGTCACCAGCCACCAGGCTTAAGACTTTGTAGTCGTCGCTTCTTGTCATGGAAAAACCGCACTGCCGTTACTGGCGTGCGGTTTTTTCTTTGCATGAGATGTAGACCATAGAATAAGGAGAGTGCTGTGTCGCGTAGACGCGTCGTGGTCACCGGTATGGGTATGCTGTCGCCACTGGGCACGGATGTGCCAAGCAGTTGGCAAGGCATTCTGGCTGGCCGCAGTGGCATAGGTCTGATCGAGCATACTGACCTGTCTGCCTACTCCACCCGTTTTGGCGGCTCGGTAAAGGGCTTTGAAGTCGAGCAGTACCTGTCGGTCAAGGAAGCCCGCAAGCTCGATCTGTTCATTCAATACGGCCTGGCGGCCGGGTTCCAGGCGGTGCGCAATGCCGGGCTGGAAGTCACCGATGCCAACCGTGAGCGTATCGGCGTGGCCATGGGTTCGGGCATCGGCGGCCTGACCAATATCGAAGAAACCAGCCGGACCTTGCACGAGCAAGGCCCGCGGCGCATTTCGCCGTTCTTCGTGCCAGGCTCGATCATCAACATGATTTCCGGTTTCCTGTCGATCCACCTGGGTGTACAGGGGCCCAACTACGCCATTGCCACTGCCTGCACCACGGGCACGCACTGCATCGGCATGGCGGCGCGCAATATCGCCTACGGCGAAGCCGACGTGATGATCGCCGGTGGCGCAGAGATGGCGGCCTGTGGCCTGGGTATGGGCGGTTTTGGCGCTTCGCGTGCGCTGTCGACGCGCAACGACGAGCCAACCCGTGCCAGCCGGCCGTGGGACAAGGGCCGTGACGGTTTCGTGCTGTCCGACGGTGCCGGTGCGCTGGTGCTCGAAGAGCTCGAGCACGCCAAGGCGCGGGGCGCGACCATCTATGCCGAACTGGTTGGTTTTGGCATGAGCGGCGACGCCTACCACATGACCTCGCCTCCCGACAACGGCGCCGGTGCGGCCCGCTGCATGGCCAACGCCTTGCGCGATGCGGGCGTGAACCCCAGCGAAGTCGGCTACATCAACGCCCACGGTACCTCGACGCCTGCCGGCGACCTGGCCGAAGTGGCAGCGATCAAGTCGGTGTTTGGCGAGCACGCCTACAAGCTGGCCGTGAGCTCGACCAAGTCGATGACCGGTCACCTGCTGGGGGCTGCCGGCGCGGTAGAGGCGATTTTCAGCGTGCTGTCCATCAATGGGCAAGTGGCGCCGCCGACCATCAACCTCGATGAGCCGGATGAAGGCTGCGACCTGGACTTCGTGCCGCACCAGCCGCGCAACATGCCGATCGAGGTCGTGCTGTCGAACTCCTTCGGTTTTGGCGGTACCAATGGCTCGCTGGTGTTCCGCCGGTTCGCCGAGTGATGCACAGCTGGGTCGATGGCCTGCCGGCTGACGCCCTGACGTTGAGCAGCCGCGGGCTGGCCTATGGCGATGGTCTGTTCGAGACCATCGCCGTGCGGGCCGGGCAGCCCTCGCTGCTGGCATATCACCTCGACCGCCTGGCGCTGGGTTGCCAGCGCCTGGCGATCGACGCCGATCACCTACTCATCCGCGACGAGGTATGCCGTTATGCCGGCTTGCTGGGTGATGGCGTGCTCAAGCTCATTCTCACCCGTGGCGACAGTCAGCGCGGCTATGCCCCGGCTGCCGGTGCACCGCCGCGTCGCATTCTTCAGGCCAGCCCCGCCGCCAGCTACCCGCCGCAGAACGCCGAGCAGGGGGTAAGGCTGTTTGCCTGCCAGACCCGCCTGGCCGAGCAACCCTTGCTTGCCGGGCTCAAGCACCTCAATCGCCTGGAGCAGGTACTGGCACGGGCCGAGTGGCAGGGCGCCGAGTACGCTGAAGGTTTGATGCGTGATGTTTCCGGGCGCGTGATCGAAGGTGTCTACAGCAACCTGTTCGTGGTGCGCGATGGCGTGCTGTACACCGCCGACCTGGCGCGTTGCGGCGTGGCCGGGGTAATGCGCGCTGCCTTGCTGGACGAGGCGCCGCGCCACGGTATCGCGGCCCGTGTGGTCGACCTGGCGCTGGCCGATCTCGAGCAGGCCGACGAAGTGTTGCTGTGCAACAGCGTGTATGGCGTATGGCCGGTGCGTGCATTTGCATCGCTGAACTGGTCGCCGGGGCCGCTCACCCGTAAACTGCAGGCCATTGCCCGTACGCTACTGGATGCCTGATTCGTGAGACGTAAATTGTTGGTGCTGCTGGAGACCGGGTTGATCCTGGCTGGCCTGCTATTGGGCTTCTCGGCCTGGAAGGTGCACTCGGCGCTGGAGCAGCCGCTGCACCTGACCGGCGAGCGGTTGCTCGATGTTCCTACCGGCACCACGCCCAACCGCATGTTCTACCGCATGCAGCAGGACGGCGTGATTCGCGACGCCTTCTGGCTGCGCCTTTACTGGCGCTTCAACATGCCGAGCGTGGCTTTGCATACCGGCGAGTACCGCATGACCCCCGGCATGAACGTGCGCGACCTGTTCGAGGCGTGGCGGCGTGGTGACGTGGTGCAGTACAGCCTGACCCTGGTCGAGGGCTGGAATTTCCGCCAAGTGCGCTCGGCACTGGCCAGACATGAAAAGATCCGCCAGACCCTGGATGGCCTGAGCGACAGCGAGGTCATGGACAAGCTCGGGCACCCGGGCGTGTTCCCCGAGGGGCGCTTCTTCCCTGATACCTATCGGTTCGTGCGCGGCATGAGCGATGTCGAGTTCCTGCAGCAGGCGTACGCGCGCCTGGAGGAGGTGCTGGCCAAGGAGTGGAACGAGCGCTCCCCGGCTGCGCCCTATCGCGACCCTTACCAGGCGCTGATCATGGCCTCGCTGGTCGAGAAGGAAACCGGCGTGCCACAGGAGCGTGGTCAGATCGCCGGCGTCTTCGTGCGTCGCCTGCAGATCGGCATGCTGCTGCAGACCGACCCTACCGTGATCTATGGCATGGGCGAACGCTACAACGGCAAGATCACCCGCGCCGACCTGCGTGAGCCCACGCCCTACAACACCTACGTGATCGCCGGCCTGCCGCCGACGCCGATTGCCATGGTCGGGCGTGAAGCCATTCACGCGGCCTTGAACCCGGAGCCGGGCAGCAGCCTGTACTTCGTCGCGCGGGGCGATGGCAGCCATGTGTTCTCCGACGACCTGGGGGCGCACAATTCTGCCGTGCGCGAGTACCAGATCAAGCGGCGTGCCGACTACCGTTCAAGCCCGGCGCCAAGCGCCGGCGACACCCCGAACGAGGTTCCTGCATCCGAGGCGCCCCAGGCTGCACCGCAGCCTGCCGAGCCCTCGGTGCAGCCGGATGTTCCCCCGGCCAGCGAACCTACCCCGCAATGACCCTGATTAAGGACTGCCTGTGAGCGGCTTGTTTATCACCCTGGAAGGTCCCGAAGGCGCGGGCAAGAGCACCAATCGCGAGTACCTGGCCGAGCACCTGCGCGCCCACGGGCTGGATGTGGTGCTGACCCGCGAGCCGGGCGGCACCCCGCTGGCCGAGCGCATCCGCGAACTGTTGCTGGCCCCCAGCGATGAGACGATGGATGCCGACACCGAGCTGTTGCTGGTGTTCGCCGCGCGCGCCCAGCACCTGGCCCAGGTGATCCGCCCGGCGCTTGCGCGGGGCGCCATCGTCCTGTGCGACCGTTTCACCGATGCCACCTATGCCTACCAGGGCGGTGGCCGCGGGCTGTCGGTCGAGCGCATTGCCACCCTTGAAACCTTCGTCCAGGGCGACCTGCGCCCCGACCTGACCCTGGTGTTCGACCTACCGGTGGAGGTCGGCCTTTCGCGCGCAGCGGCGCGCGGGCGGCTGGATCGCTTCGAGCAGGAAGGCCAGGCGTTTTTCCAGGCTGTTCGCCAGGCCTACCTGGCCCGCGCAGCCGCCGACCCGGCGCGCTATCACCTGGTCGATGCCGCGCAACCGCTGGCCCGGGTTCAACTCGCCCTGGATGCGTTGCTGCCGCAGATCCTGGAGCGTTGCCGTGGCTGAGGCCTACCCGTGGCAGGCGACGCTCTGGCAGCAACTGGCCGGGCGCACACAGCATGCCCATGCGTACCTGTTGCACGGCCCGCAAGGCATCGGCAAGCGGGCGCTGGCCGAGCGCCTGATGGCGTTTCTGCTGTGCCGCCAGCCCGAGGGGCTTGAGGCGTGCGGGCACTGCAAGTCGTGCCAGTTGCTGAAGGCGGGCAGTCACCCGGACAACTACATCCTGGAGCCTGAAGAGGCCGACAAGCCTATCAAGGTCGACCAGGTGCGCGACCTGGTCAGCTTCGTGGTGCAGACCGCGCAGATGGGTGGACGCAAGGTGATTCTCATCGAGCCGGTCGAGGCAATGAACATCAACGCTGCCAACGCCTTGCTCAAGAGCCTCGAAGAGCCTTCGGGCGATACCGTGCTGTTGCTGGTCAGTCACCAGCCCAGCCGGTTGCTGCCGACCATCAGGAGCCGTTGCCAGCAACAGGCCTGCCCGTTGCCAAGTCAGGCGCAGAGCGAGGCGTGGCTGGCAGCCGCGTTACCCGACAGTGACGAGGCCGAGCGCCACGAACTGCTGAGCCTTGCGGCAGGTTCGCCACTGCTGGCTGTCAGCCTGCAGGCCCAGGGTGTGCGCGAGCAGCGCGCGCAGGTGGTCGAGGGGGTCAAGAAGCTGCTCAAGCAGCAGCAGTCCGCGACCCAATTGGCTGAAGGCTGGAACAGCATCCCGCTGTTGTTGCTGTTCGACTGGTTCTGCGACTGGTCCAGCCTGATCCTGCGCTATCAGCTGACCCAGGACGAAGAGGGCCTGGGGCTGGCCGACATGCGCAAGGTCGTGCAGTACCTTGCCCAGAAAAGCCCGCAGGGCAAGGTGCTGGATATCCAGGACTGGATTCTTGTGCAGCGCCAGAAGGTGCTGAACAAGGCCAACCTCAACCGCGTGCTGTTGCTCGAAGCGTTGCTGGCCTCCTGGGCCCTGTTGCCGGGCCAGCGTTGAGCTGGCCTTTCGATCCTCCATTTTCAGTGTTGTCATTACGCCCATGCTTGTAGATTCCCATTGCCACCTCGACCGTCTCGACCTCGCCGCCCATGGTGGCTCCCTGGATGCCGCGCTGGATGCCGCGCGGGCACGGGGCGTCGGGCATTTCCTGTGCATCGGCGTAAGTGCCGACAATGCGGCCCAGGTCAGGGCGCTGGCAGCGCGCTACCCTGATGTGGACTGCTCGGTCGGCATTCACCCGCTGGACCTGGCGCCAGGCGAAGCGCCGGCGCTGGACTGGCTGCTCGGCGAACTGAACCACCCCGAGGTGGTGGCCATTGGTGAGACCGGGCTGGACTATCACTACGAGCCCGAGGCTGCACAGTTGCAACAGGCGTCGTTTCGCCTGCACCTGGAGGCGGCCAGGCTCACCGGCAAGCCGGTGGTCATCCATACCCGTGCGGCGCGCGCCGATACCCTGACCCTGCTGCGCGAGGCGGCATTGCCGCAGGCGGGCGTGCTGCACTGCTTCACCGAAGACTGGGAGATGGCCAAGGCAGCGCTGGACCTGGGGTATTACATTTCGTTGTCGGGGATTGTCACGTTCCGCAATGCCGACGCGTTGCGTGATGTGGCGCGGCAGGTGCCGGCAGATCGTTTGCTGGTAGAGACCGACTCACCGTACCTGGCGCCGATTCCGCACCGCGGCAAGCCGAACTTGCCGGAGTATGTGCGTGACGTGGCGGAGTTCATCGCGTTGGTGCGGGGGGAGCGTTACGAGCAGCTGGCGCAACAGACCACCGAGAACTTCAGGCGTCTGTTCCCCCTGGCGCGGGTGCGGGTGGCCTGACCCCGCTGCGCGGTCGCCGTGGCGGTCGCGCGGGCAAAAAAAACCCGGGTTCTGGGGGGGAATCCGGGTTAAGACCATTAGGAGTAAAACAAAGGCGAGCGGTCCGTGTTCACCCTTATCGGCGCGTCACTTGGGGGGATGCGTCGCGCCAACACCTCAAGTATTGGTCAGGTTCGCCGCGATTCCACCAAGGGTTGATCGTTTTTTAAACAGATTTGGAATACGTGCGGCCCTGCTGAGCACGCATTGCTCTGCCGTGCGCCTGACCGCCTGGATTGCACGTCTGGGGCAGGGAGAAGGGGAGGTCCGCTTCGGGCAACCGGGTCGCCGGCCTGCTCAAACTCATCAAGAAACATAGGCATGCGCGGATGATCCGTGCATTTTTGCGCAAGTTAGGCATAATAACGGGCTTCGATTTTGATCCAGTCCTTCTTATGCAGAAAGAACCTCGTAAGGTCCGTGAGTTTCGTCGCCGAGAGCAAGAGATTCTCGATACCGCGCTCAAGCTGTTTCTCGAACAGGGTGAAGACAGTGTCACCGTCGAGATGATCGCTGACGCCGTGGGTATCGGCAAAGGCACGATCTACAAGCACTTCAAGTCCAAGGCGGAGATCTACCTGCGCCTGATGCTCGACTACGAGCGCGATTTGAACGAACTGCTGCACTCTGCCGATGTGGATCGCGACAAGGAGGCCCTGTCGCGTGCCTACTTCGAATTCCGCATGCGCGACCCGCAGCGCTACCGCCTGTTCGACCGCCTCGAAGAGAAGGTGGTCAAAGGCAACCAGGTGCCGGAAATGGTCGAGGAGCTGCACAAGATCCGTGCCTCAAACTTCGAGCGCCTGACCCTGCTGATCAAGGGTCGCATCACCGAGGGCAAGCTCGAGGACGTGCCGCCGTATTTCCACTACTGCGCAGCCTGGGCCCTGGTGCATGGCGCGGTGGCACTGTATCACTCGCCGTTCTGGAGCAATGTGCTGGAGGACCAGGAAGGCTTCTTCCAGTTCCTCATGGACATTGGCGTGCGCATGGGCAACAAGCGCAAGCGCGACCCGGAGCCATCTGGCAGCTGAATGCTCGCTGGCGCCGTGCAGGCATATACTCAGGTAAGAGGCTTGCAAAAAACTGATTTCTGAGTCAGGTTTTGCAGGCCCGATTCACACTTGCCGGAGTGCTCCATGATCGTCGACCGTCAAGGCAGACGTTTTCGCAACCTGCGCGTCAGCCTCACCGCGGCGTGCAACTATGCCTGCACCTATTGCGTGCCGGACGGCAAGCGTCTGGTCGCAGCGCAGGATGAGCTCTCGGCCCAGGCCATGGTGCGTGGGGTGGCCTGGCTGATCGAAGCTGCCGGTATCGAGCGCCTGCGTATCACCGGTGGTGAACCCCTGGTCAGCCCCAAGCTCGAAGCCTTCCTGGCTGGCGTGTCGGTGCTCGGCCTCGATGACATCGCCCTGACCACCAATGGCCAGTTGCTCGCGCGCAAGCTGCCATTGCTGCTGGATGCCGGCATCCGGCGCCTGAACGTCTCCCTTGATACCCTCGACGCCGATGCCTTCCGCGGGATCTCCCGTGGCGGGGATCTGGCCAGCGTGCTCGATGGCATGCACAAGGCCAGCGACGCCGGCATGAAGATCAAGGTGAACATGGTGCCACTGCGCGGGCGCAACCTCGATCAGGTGCTGCCGCTGCTCGACTACTGCCTGGCCCGTGGCTATGAACTGCGCTTTATCGAACTGATGCGCATGGGGCACCTGGCCAGCGACCACAACGCTTTCCTGCAGCAGTTCGTGAGCCTGGAGCAGTTGCTGCAACTGATCGGCGAGCATCACGAGTACGCCCAGGCCGATGCGCCAGTGGACGCCACTGCATTGCGCTACCGGGTGCCGGGGCAAGGCCACTTCGGCGTGATCGCCAACGAAAGCGTGCCGTTCTGCCGAACCTGCTCGCGCCTGCGTCTGTCTTCTACCGGGTGGCTGCATGGCTGCCTGTCGTCGAGCAACCGGCATTTCATCGGTGACCTGCTCGACAAGCCGCGCCACCAGGCGTTGCCGGCCTTGCAGGGCATGTTGATGAAGGCCCTGGGCGACAAGCAGGCCGTGGCTTTTTCAGGCGGTGCCACGGTGATGAAGATCATCGGCGGTTGAGCCATACCCTCCAGCTGGCGCAAAACCTGCATCTGGCGGCTGTTCGCCGGTTTTCCGTCACCGGCTTCTGGAGGAAAGATGCGTAGCCTGGTTCTGCTGCTGGCGCTGATGGCGCTGGGTGGCTGCATGAATGTGAGCGATATGGGCGAAGGTGTGCGCTACCACATGAGCGACGCCGGCCTGCTCGACCATAGCGAAACCCGCCGTTCGTTGTCGGTGCGCCTGCAGCCCGACTCGTTCGTCTTCATCGGTCAGGGCGTGTTCGTGCCGCCGGGCAATGCCTATCCGCGGCCCAACGTGGTGGCCGAGGAAGCCTTCAAGGCCTTTGTCGAGTACTTCCCGCTGGTGCGACGTGCCGAGGGTCCGCTGGGGCTGGAGGATGCCTTGTCCCAGGCGCGCGACGTGGGCGCGCATTACCTGCTGTATGCGCGTTTTGCCAAGGCCGACAACCGTATCGGCAATGGTGACGAGTGGTACGACGAGCAGGCGGTGGACCGCCTGGGTGTCGACACCGGAAGAATTCAGCTGATGCTGATCGAAACCAGTACCCGCTATCTGATCGATACCGTGAGCATCCGCAGCCGTGGCGGTTTGCTGACGTTCCACGACAATCAGCCGCAGGATTTGCTTGCGGCACCGCTTGAGGATTACGCTCGCAGTTTGTTGGGCATGAGCCGCTGAGGAGCAGATGATGGTGGATACCGGCAAGGCCAATGACCTGTTGGCGCAACTCCCGAAGGTCGGCAAAGGCCCGGCGCCGGTCCACCTGTGGAATCCGGACTTCTGCGGCGACATCGACATGCGAATCGCCCGCGACGGTACCTGGTACTACCTGGGCACCCCGATTGGTCGCAAGCCGATGGTGCGTCTGTTCTCCACCATCATCCGTCGCGACGGGGATGACTACTTTCTGGTCACGCCTGTGGAAAAGGTCGGAATCCAGGTCGATGATGCGCCGTTCGTGGCGGTGCTCATGGACGTGCAGGGCAGTGGTGAGCAGCAGGTGCTGCGCTTCACCAGCAATGTGGAGGATGTGGTCGAGGCCGGGCCCGAGCACCCGCTGCGTTTCGTGATCGACCCGCTGACACAGGAGCCTTCGCCTTACGTGCACATGCGCAACAACCTCGAGGCGCTGATCCATCGCAGCGTGTTTTACCAGCTGGTAGAGCTGGCTGTAACGCGTGACATCGATGGGCAGCCATGGCTGGGCGTATGGAGTGCGGGGCAGTTCTTTCCAATCGGGCAGCAATAGCCTGTCGCAGCCTGTATCGCCCGGCAGCCCTGGTCCGGGCTGAAGACCAAAACGAAAAAACCCGCCAAAAGGCGGGTTTTTCGAGTATTTCAGAGGCTGTGCAAGCACGCTCTGAAATGATGTTTGGCTCCGCGACCAGGACTCGAACCTGGGACCCAATGATTAACAGTCATTTGCTCTACCGACTGAGCTATCGCGGAATCTGGAGCGTATCTTACTGATTGCTAAGGGGAAGTCAAGCTCCCCCTGAGCAATCAGGTGTTACAGGACCTCGACGATCGCCTTGGTCACCACGTGAATGTTGTTCTGGTTCAACGAGGCGACGCAGATACGACCGGTATCCAGAGCATAGATCGCATGCTCGTCCTTCAGGCGTGCCACCTGCTCGACGGTCAGGCCCGAGTAGGAGAACATGCCGCACTGACGCCCGACGAAGCTGAAGTCCTGCTGTGCGCCGTACTGGGCCAGCAGCTCGACCATCTGCTTGCGCATGCCGTGGATGCGCTGGCGCATCTCGGCCAGTTCCGCTTCCCACATTGCGCGCAGCTCGGGGCTGTTGAGCACGGTGGCGACAATGGTGGCGCCGTGGGTCGGCGGGTTGGAGTAGTTGGTGCGGATCACGCGCTTGACCTGCGACAGCACGCGAGTGGCCTCTTCCTTGGACTCGGTGACGATCGACAGGGCGCCGACGCGCTCGCCGTACAGCGAGAACGACTTGGAGAACGAGCTGGAGACGAAGAAGTCCAGGCCCGATTCGGCGAACAGGCGCACGGCAGCGGCGTCTTCGGCGATGCCCTGGCCAAAGCCCTGGTAGGCCATGTCCAGGAACGGGATGTGACCCTTGGCCTTGACCACCTCGAGCACGTTGTTCCAGTCGGCCGGGGTCAGGTCGACGCCGGTCGGGTTGTGGCAGCAGGCGTGCAGTACCACGATCGAGCCGGCCGGCAGCGCGTTCAGGTCCTCGAGCATGCCGGCACGGTTGACGTCATGGGTGGCGGCGTCGTAGTAGCGGTAGTTCTTGACCGGGAAACCGGCGGTTTCGAACAGGGCGCGGTGGTTTTCCCAGCTCGGGTCGCTGATTGCGACAGTGGCATTGGGCGACAGCTGCTTGAGGAAGTCAGCGCCGATCTTCAAGGCGCCGGTACCACCGACGGACTGGGTGGTGACCACACGGCCGGCGGCCAGCAGGGGCGAATCGGCACCGAACAGCAGCTTCTGCACGGCCTGGTCGTAGGCCACGATGCCGTCGATCGGCAGGTAGCCGCGGGAGGCGTGCTGGGCGGCGCGTTGGGTTTCGGCTTCGATGACTGCACGCAGCAGTGGGATACGCCCTTCTTCGTTGCAGTAAACACCAACGCCCAGGTTCACCTTGTGGGTGCGGGTATCGGCATTGAACGCTTCGTTGAGGCCCAGGATAGGGTCGCGGGGTGCCAGCTCGACAGCGGAAAACAGGCTCATTTTTACCTTGGCTCTGAATGGAGAGTGATAGAGGTCGCACGCTCCAGCCGAATGCACTGAAGCGGTGCACAAACGGGGAGTCAGTATAGTGATACCCATCGGTCACGGCGACAGTCTGTCGCAGCTTTTACTGCTGTTTTCGCGAATATTTTTCGACCGTCAGTCGCTTGCGCCGGTCAATACTGTGAAACAGTCCGTGGTTTGCCTTGAAACTGGCGCCGGGCACCACCAATTGGGTATAAGTACTGTCTATAAATACAGTTGCCTGTATCCGTTCATTTCCAGGGGTTCACCATGTCCGAGTTTCAACTCGTCACCCGTTTCCAGCCGGCGGGTGATCAGCCCGAAGCCATTCGCCTGATGGTCGAGGGGATCGAGGCCGGGCTGGCGCACCAGACCCTGCTCGGGGTGACGGGTTCGGGCAAGACCTTCAGCATCGCCAACGTGATTGCCCAGGTGCAGCGCCCGACTCTGGTACTGGCGCCGAACAAGACCCTGGCCGCCCAGTTGTATGGCGAGTTCAAGTCATTCTTCCCGAACAACGCGGTGGAGTATTTCGTTTCCTACTACGACTACTACCAGCCCGAAGCCTACGTGCCGTCCTCCGACACCTTCATCGAGAAGGACGCCTCGATCAACGACCATATCGAGCAGATGCGCCTGTCGGCGACCAAGGCGCTGCTGGAGCGGCGTGACGCGATCATCGTCACCACGGTGTCGTGCATCTATGGTCTGGGCAGCCCGGAAACCTACCTGAAGATGGTGCTGCACGTGGACCGTGGCGACAAGCTCGACCAGCGGGCCTTGCTGCGCCGTCTGGCCGACCTGCAGTACACCCGCAACGACATGGACTTTGCCCGCGCCACCTTCCGTGTGCGCGGCGACGTGATCGACATCTTCCCGGCCGAATCGGACCTGGAGGCCATCCGCATCGAGCTGTTCGATGACGAGGTGGAGAACATCGCGGCCTTCGACCCGCTGACCGGCGAGGTGATCCGCAAGCTGCCGCGCTTCACCTTCTACCCCAAGAGCCACTACGTGACCCCGCGCGAAACCCTGCTCGAGGCCATGGACGGGATCAAGGCGGAGCTCAAGGAACGCCTGGAGTACCTGCACAAGCACAACAAGCTGGTCGAGGCCCAGCGACTGGAGCAGCGCACCCGGTTCGACCTGGAGATGATCCTGGAGCTGGGCTACTGCAACGGCATCGAAAACTACTCGCGCTACCTGTCCGGGCGTCCGGCCGGCGCGCCGCCGCCGACCCTGTACGACTACCTGCCGCCGGATGCGTTGCTGGTGATCGACGAATCCCACGTCAGCGTTCCGCAGGTGGGGGCCATGTACAAGGGGGACCGCTCGCGCAAGGAAACCCTGGTGGAGTACGGCTTTCGCCTGCCTTCGGCGTTGGACAACCGGCCCATGCGCTTTGACGAATGGGAGTCGGTCAGCCCGCAGACCATCTTCGTCTCGGCCACGCCGGGCAACTACGAGGCCGAGCATGCTGGCCGTGTGGTGGAGCAGGTGGTGCGCCCGACCGGTCTGGTCGACCCCCAGGTGGAGGTGCGTCCTGCCACGACCCAGGTGGATGACCTGCTGTCGGAGATTCGCAAGCGTGTGGCGGTGGAGGAGCGGGTGCTGGTCACTACCCTGACCAAGCGCATGGCCGAAGACCTCAGCGACTACCTGGCCGATCACGATGTGCGGGTGCGCTACCTGCACTCGGACATCGATACCGTTGAGCGAGTCGAGATCATCCGCGACCTGCGCCTGGGCACCTTCGATGTGCTGGTGGGTATCAACCTGCTGCGCGAGGGCCTGGACATGCCCGAGGTCTCGCTGGTGGCGATTCTGGATGCGGACAAGGAGGGCTTCCTGCGTTCGGAGCGCTCGCTGATCCAGACCATCGGGCGCGCGGCGCGCAACCTCAACGGCCGCGCGATCCTGTACGCCGACAATATGACTGGTTCGATGGAGCGGGCGATCGGCGAAACCGAGCGTCGCCGCGACAAGCAGATGGCCTTCAACGAGGCCAACGGCATCGTGCCCAAGGGCGTGGTCAAGGACATCACCGACATCATGGAAGGCGCCAACGTGCCCGGCTCGCGCAGCAAGAAGCGCAAGGGCATGGCCAAGGCCGCCGAGGAGCGCGAGCGTTACGAGGCCGAGTTGCGTTCGCCTGGCGAGATCGCCAAGCGCATCAAGGCGCTGGAAGAAAAGATGTACCAGCTGGCGCGGGACCTGGAGTTCGAGGCTGCAGCGCAGATGCGCGACGAGATCGCGCAGTTGCGTGAGCGATTGCTCACGGTCTGACGGGCCTTTCGCGGGTCAAGCCTGCCCCCACAGGATCACATTGACGCCAAGGGCAATGGAGTACCTGCGGGAGCGGGCTTGCCAGCGAAGACTTCAACGCGGTCTAGTGCGCCTCGCCCGCCTTCAACCCCTGCGGCAGCTTCTTCGTCAACAGCACCGCCACCATGCTGATTGCCAGCCCGATGCCGACAAAATGGAAGGCATCGTTGTACGCCATGATCATCGCCTGCTGATGGGTGATCTCGCTCAGCCTGGCCAGTGCTGCCCCTTCGCTGCCCAGCTTCTCGGTCAGCAAGGTCAACCGCTCGGCCACTGCGGCGTTGGTCGGTACCACCGCCTCGCGCAGGTAGTCGAAATACACCTTGGTGCGCGCATCCAGCAGCGTGGCCAGCAGCGCAATGCCGATGGCCCCGCCCAGGTTGCGCAGGATGTTGAACAGGCTCGACGCCGAGCCTGCGTCCTGCGGCTGGATATAGGCCGTGGCAATCAGCGAGATGGTCACCATGATCATCGGCTGCCCCAGCGCGCGGATGATCTGGATATGGTTGAACTGGGTGCCGGCAAAGTCCGGGTTCAATACCCCCGAGCTGAAACTCGCCAGCCCGAACAGCCCGAAGCCGATGGTGCAGAGGATCTTCGGCGAAATCACCTTCATCAGTTGCGGCACCAGCGGGATCAGGAACAGCTGCGGCACCCCCATCCACATGATCACTTCGCCGATCTGCAGGGCGTTGTAGTTCTGGATCTGCGCCAGGTACAGCGGCAGCAGGTAGATCGAACCGTACAACCCCACGCCCATGCCCAGGCTGGCAATGCTCGACAACCCGAAATTGCGGTTCTGCAGGATGCGCAGGTTGATCAGCGGGTTGGGTTTCGAGAACTGCACGATCACGAAGGTAATGAGGCTGACCAGGGCAATGCTGCCCAGGGTGACGATCAGCCCCGACTCGAGCCAGTCCTTGCGATGCCCCTCCTCAAGAAACACCTGCAGGCAGCCAAGCCCGACGCCCAGCGTCAGGATGCCGGTGTAATCGGTGCTTTTGAGCAGCTCCCAGTGTGCTTCCTTCTTCTCCAGGCCGTACAGCAAGCCGCCGATCATGATCAAACCGGGCGGGATGTTGATGTAGAAGATGTATTCCCAGCCCCAGTTCTCGGTCAGCCAGCCGCCCAGAGTAGGGCCGATGGACGGGGCGAAGGTGGCGGTCATGGCGAACATCGCCATGCCCTTGGCGCGGTGATGCTCGGGCAGCTTGATCAGGGTCAGGGTGAAGGCCAGCGGGATCAGCGCGCCGCCGGTAAAACCCTGCAGGGCGCGGAACACGATCATGCTTTCCAGGTTCCAGGCCATCGAGCACAGCAGCGACGACACCAGAAAACCCGCCGACACCCATACCGCCAGACGCCGCGCCGACAGCAGCTGCACCAGCCAGGCGGTCAGCGGGATCATGATGATCTCGGCCACCAGGTAGGAGGTAGAGATCCACGAGCCTTCTTCCAGGGTCGCCGACAGGGCGCCCTGGATGTCCTTGAGCGACGAGTTGGTGATCTGGATGTCGAGCACTGCCATGAACGCGCCGAGCATCACGCTCATCACCGCGATCCAGTCGCGCCGGCTGGGTTCGCCGGCGGGACGGATCAGTTGATCACCGGCCATCGGTACGGATATCGACGGTGGCGGTCACCGACATGCCCGGGCGGATCTTGCCGTGCAGCGGGTTGTCGGCGGCAAAGGTCAGCTTGACCGGGATGCGCTGCACGACCTTGGTGAAGTTGCCGGTGGCGTTGTCGGGTGGCAGCAGGCTGAACTGCGCGCCGGAAGCGGCGAACAGGCTGTCGACGCGGCCTTCGATCGGCGTGTCGGGGTAGCTGTCGAACACCAGCTCGGCACGCTGGCCGGGCTGCATCTTGCCGATCTGGGTTTCCTTGAAGTTGGCCTGCACCCAGATGTCCTGATCGGGCACGATCGACAGCAGGTAGGCGCCGGCCTGCACGTACTGGCCGTTGCGTGCCGCGCGCTGGCCGATCATGCCGCTGATCGGCGCGCGAATTTCACTGCGGCTCAGGTTCAGCTCGGCCTGGGCCAGGTCGGTGCGGGCGGTGGCGATCTGGGCGTCCAGGCGCTTGAGTTCGGCAGCCAGTGCGTTGACCTGCTGGCGTTGACCCTGCAGATCGGCCTGGGCCTTGCTCACCTGGGAGCGTGCCACGTTGCTTTCGGCCGACAGGGTGGTCACCCGTTCTTCCGAGACAAAGCCTGGCTTGCGCAGCGCCTGTGCACGGTTGAGGTCCAGCTGGGTACGCCCAAGCGTGGCCTGGTTGGCCGACACCTGTGCCTGGCCGGCGGCGATCAGGCTCGCCTGCTGCGTCAGGCGGCTGTCGGCTTGCAGGCGCTCGGCCTCGCGGGTGGCCAGGGTGGCGCGGGCGCGCTCCACGGCAAACTGGAAGTCGTTGCCTTCCAGGCGCACCAGCAGGTCGCCCTTGGCCACATGCTGGTTGTCCTCGACCAGCACCTGCTCGATGCGCGCGCCCAACTGGCTGGAAACCCGGGTGATCTCGCCCTGCACGTAGGCGTTGTCGGTGCTCTCGTAGAAGCGCCCCTTGAAGTACCAGTGGGCCAGAAAGCCCAGGCCGATGAGCAGAACCAGGGTCAGGAAAATCAGCAGGCGACGCTTGAGTTGGGCAGGCATGGGTACGATCGTTCCAAAAATGTAAGCAAATTTAACAAGGTTTGCCTTGGCAAACACAAGCGCCGATCGTGCCCATTGCTGGAGCCGGGTGGCCCCGTGCTGTTAACATCCAGCCTTTGTTTCACCTCTTGTTCGAGACTCTCATGACCACCGTTCGCACGCGTATCGCGCCTTCGCCGACTGGCGATCCCCATGTCGGCACCGCCTACATCGCCCTGTTCAACTACTGCTTCGCCAAGCAGCACGGTGGCGAATTCATCCTGCGTATCGAAGATACCGATCAGCTGCGCTCCACCCGCGAGTCCGAGCAGCAGATCTTCGATGCCCTGCGCTGGCTGGGTATCGAATGGAGCGAAGGCCCGGATGTCGGCGGCCCGCACGGCCCGTACCGCCAGAGCGAACGCGGCGAGATCTACAAGCAGTACGCCCAGCAACTGGTCGATCTGGGCCATGCCTTCCCGTGCTTCTGTACCGCCGAAGAACTGGACCAGATGCGTGCCGAGCAGATGGCCCGCGGCGAAACCCCGCGCTATGACGGGCGCGCCTTGCTGCTCTCACCTGAAGAAGTGCAGCGTCGCCTGGCCGCCGGCGAGCCCCATGTGATCCGCATGAAAGTGCCGACCGAAGGCGTGTGCGTGGTACCGGACATGCTGCGCGGCGACGTCGAGATTCCGTGGGACCGCATGGACATGCAGGTACTGATGAAGACAGATGGCCTGCCGACCTACTTCCTGGCCAACGTGGTCGATGACCACCTGATGGGCATCACCCACGTATTGCGTGGCGAAGAGTGGCTGCCTTCGGCGCCCAAGCTGATCAAGCTGTACGAGTACTTCGGCTGGGAGCAGCCAACCCTGTGCTACATGCCGCTGCTGCGCAACCCCGACAAGAGCAAGCTGTCCAAGCGCAAGAACCCGACCTCGGTGACCTTCTACGAGCGCATGGGCTTCATGCCCGAAGCCATGCTCAACTACCTGGGCCGCATGGGTTGGTCGATGCCGGACGAGCGCGAGAAGTTCTCGCTGGCCGAAATGGTCGAGCACTTCGACCTGTCGCGTGTGTCGCTGGGCGGCCCGATCTTCGACATCGAGAAGCTGTCGTGGCTCAACGGCCAGTGGCTGCGTGAGCTGCCTGTCGCAGAGTTTGCCGCGCGCGTGCAGAAATGGGCGTTCAACAGCGACTACATGATGAAGATCGCGCCGCACGTGCAGGGCAGGGTAGAGACCTTCAGCCAGATTGCGCCGCTGGGTGGGTTCTTCTTCGAAGGTGCGCTCAAGCTCGACGCCAAGCTGTTCGAGCACAAGAAACTGTCGGCCGACCAGGTACGCCAGGTGATCCAGCTGATCCTGTGGAAGCTCGAGGGGCTGCGCCAGTGGGAGAAGGATCGCATCACCGGCTGCATCCAGGCGGTGGTCGAGGCGCTGGAGCTCAAGCTGCGTGACGCGATGCCGCTGATGTTTGCCGCGATTTCCGGCCAGGCCAGCTCGGTGTCGGTGCTCGATGCCATGGAGATCCTCGGGCCGGACCTGACCCGCTACCGCCTGCGCCAGGCGCTGGACCTGCTGGGTGGTGTGTCGAAGAAAGAAAACAAGGAATGGGAAAAACTGTTGGGCACCATTGCCTGAGCATTTTTCCCGTAGGAGCCGGCCTTGCCGGCGAACAAAGCGCTGCGGTACCCGGTATTGCGCAGCGCCTGTTTCGCCGGCAAGGCCGGCTCCTGCAAGGGCGAGACCCCCGAGTTTGCGGGGGCTCTCCTGACCCAGGCCGGTAAGTGTTTGTTATCTCGGAAATTTCTTTTGGATTTTGTTGAAAATTTATTTGACAGGTCTTCAATCCGATCTTAATATGCGCCCCGTCCACAGCGATGAACGAAACGAAGCGCGAAGCACCCAGCCAAGCGATTCAGTTCAAAGCAACATTGTGGGGCTATAGCTCAGCTGGGAGAGCGCCTGCATGGCATGCAGGAGGTCAGCGGTTCGATCCCGCTTAGCTCCACCAAATTCCCTATCCGGAGTTGGTCATACAACTCAGGGTTCAACCGGGTTCCAGCAGCCGGGTTGTGTGGTAAGAAGGTTCGTCCCCTTCGTCTAGTGGCCTAGGACACCGCCCTTTCACGGCGGTAACAGGGGTTCGAGTCCCCTAGGGGACGCCAGTTTTACACAAGTGATGTTGCAAGGCATCGCTGGGCCGCGAGGCTAGAAATCTGGGGCTATAGCTCAGCTGGGAGAGCGCCTGCATGGCATGCAGGAGGTCAGCGGTTCGATCCCGCTTAGCTCCACCAATTTTGCCAGGGTTCGTGAAAACGAGCCTGCACGAAGGTTACAAGTCCCCTTCGTCTAGTGGCCTAGGACACCGCCCTTTCACGGCGGTAACAGGGGTTCGAGTCCCCTAGGGGACGCCATTTTACCCGCTTTGCGGGATTTCAAGGCTCATTCGATTATTGAATGAGCCTTTTGTTTTTTCCCTCGAAAAAATTTCTTGCTCCCTTGGGCCGCAGGAGAAAGTGCTTGCCAATAAATATTATGAGTATAATATTACCTCCATAATATTTGGAGGCCTGCCATGCACGACAAAAAAGCCCAGACCCGCCAGCGCATTTTGGATGCGGCGCGCAGTGCGCTGATCCTTAACGGCCCGGCCGACCCCAGTGTGCAGCAGGTGATGGGCGCTGCGGGGCTCACCGTGGGTGGGTTCTATGCGCATTTCGAGAACAAGGATGCGCTGATGCTCGAAGCCTTTTGCCAGTTGCTTGGCGAGCGCCGGGCCTTGCTGGCACAGGTCGACGCGTCGCTGGACGGGGAGGCGCGTCGTGCTCTGGTGGCGGCCTTCTACCTGTCGCGCAAACACCGCGATGCCGTCGACAGCGGCTGCCCGCTGCCCAGCTCTCTGGGCGAAATCAATCAGTTGCCGGCGACTTTTCGCGCGGTGCTGACCGAGCATATCGAGTTGATGATGGCCAACCTGGCCGACACCCCCGAAGACGCCGACAAGGTGCTGGCCGACCTGGCCCTGATGGTCGGCGGCCTGGCCCTGGCGCGTGCGCTGGGTACCAGCGAATTGTCCGACCGTGTGTTGCGTGCCGCCAAGTCCGCGGTGATCTGATCTGGAGCGACGTGATGAACAGCCTGAGCTGGATTCGTGGTATCAACGCCACTGTTGGACGCCTGGCACCCAATCGGGTGGCCGGGCAGATGCGCCAGGCCTTCATGAGCCCGCGCACCTTGCCGCCACGCGACTGGGAACTGCCGCTGCTGGCGCGTGCCGAGCGCATTACCCTGCGCTTTGGCCTGAGTGCGCTGCGCTGGGGGCAAGGCCCCACGGTGCTGCTGATGCACGGCTGGGAGGGGCGCCCCACCCAGTTCGCCCATCTGATCGAGGCCCTGGTGGCCGCCGGCTATTGTGCGGTGGCGCTTGAAGGGCCGGCCCACGGCCGCTCGCGTGGAAACAAGGCCAACGTGGTGTCGTTCGCCCACGCCTTGCTCGAGGCGGCCGGTGAGCTGGGCCCATTGCACGGGGTGATAGGTCATTCCATGGGCGGTGCCAGTACGCTGCTGGCCCTGCAGTGGGGGCTGCGTACCGAGGTGGCGGTGAGCATCGCCGCGCCGGCGCGCCTGCTCGAGGTGCTGCGCGGCATGGCGCGGCACCTGGGGTTGCCGGCGCGGGCGCGGGCAGCCTTCATTCGCCAGGTGGAGCGAGAGGTCGGGGTGCCGATCTCGCGCCTGGACGTGGCCGTCTACCAGCTGGAACTGCCCGGTTTCATCGTGCATGCCGAGGACGACCCGCTGGTCGCCGTCAGCGAGGCGCGGCTGATTCATCAGGCGTGGTTCGACAGCCAGCTGCTGCTGTTGCCCCAGGGCGGGCATATGCGTGTGCTGTCCGACCCGCAACTGGTCGACGGCGTACTTGCGCTGCTGCAACGCAGTGCCCGGCCAGTGCGCCAATCGGCCTGAGCATCCGTTACACTCTGCCCGTTCACTACAGATCGGGAGCGGGCATGAGCTGGGATCGGGCAACGCCATTTACCATCGACCTGCAGGTCGGTGCCGAGGATATCGACGGCCTGGGGCACGCCAACAACGCGGTGTACGTCACCTGGCTCGAGCGCTGCGCCTGGCGTCATTCCCAGCGCCTGGGGCTGGACCTGGCCGAGTACCGGCGCCTGGACCGCGCCATGGCCGTGGTGCGTCACGAGATCGATTACCTGGCCAGCGCCTATGAGGACGACATCCTGCAGTTGGCCACCTGGATCGTCGACTGGGACCAGCGCCTGAAGATGACCCGTCACTTCCAGCTGGTGCGACCAAGCGATGGCACCACCTTGCTGCGGGCGCAGACCACCTTCGTGTGCATCGAGCTGTCCACCGGCAAGCCCAGGCGCATGCCGGCAGAATTCATCGAGGGCTACGGCGCCGCGATGGCCGGAGCCCGATAAGCCACGGTTTTTGCTAGACTGCCGGCCTTTTTCGCGCGAGACCCACGCCATGCAAATTGCCCTGGCCCCCATGGAGGGGCTGGTCGACAACATCCTTCGCGACGTACTGACCCAGGTGGGCGGCATCGACTGGTGTGTCACCGAGTTCATTCGCGTGTGCGACCGGTTGCTGCCGGCGCATGTGTACGAGAAGCTGGCCCCGGAGCTTGGCCGCGGTGCGCAAACCGCCGCCGGCGTGCCTTTGCGTGTGCAGTTGCTGGGCTCCGACCCGGCATGCCTGGCCGATAACGCGGTGCTGGCCTGCGAGCTGGGCGCCCCCGTCATCGACCTCAATTTCGGTTGCCCGGCCAAGACTGTGAACAAGTCCCGCGGCGGCGCGGTGCTGCTCAAGGAGCCCGAGCTGCTGCATGCCATCCTGCGCGAAGTGCGCCGGGCGGTGCCTGCGCATATCCCGGTCACCGCCAAGATGCGCCTGGGCTTCGACAGCCCGGACGGTGCGCTGGACTGCGCCCGCGCCCTGGCCGAAGGCGGTGCCGACCAGTTGGTGGTGCACGCACGCACCAAGGTCGACGGCTACAAGCCGCCGGCGCACTGGGAGTACGTGGCGCGGGTGCAAGAGGTGGTGAAGGTGCCGGTGTTCGCCAACGGCGAGGTGTGGACGCTGGAAGACTGGCGCCGCTGCCGCGAGGTCAGCGGCGTGGAGGACATCATGCTCGGTCGCGGCCTGGTGTCGCGCCCGGACCTGGCCCGGCAGATTGCCGCTGAGCGCCAGGGCATCGAGTTCGTGCCGCTGGACTGGCAGGCACTGCAACCGCTGCTGCAGGACTTCTGGGTGCAGGCCCGGGAACAGATGACCGAGCGTCAGGCACCGGGGCGACTGAAGCAGTGGGTGGCGATGCTGACCCGTACCTACCCCGAAGCCACGGCACTGTTTACCGAACTGCGCCGCGAGACCGACTGTGATCGCGTGGCGCGGCTGCTGGGTGTTCCGGTCAGCGAGGCGGCCTGAAAAAATTTTTGTGGTCGATGCTTGAAATGTTAGGGCGGGTCCTTATCTAGGGAGTACGCGATGCCGAAGTCGGGTCGCGCAATCACCAACTCGCTGATATTTCAGGAGATGTACCATGACTACCGCATTTTCTCTGGCTCCACTGTTCCGTCAATCCGTTGGCTTCGATCGTTTCAACGACCTGTTCGAATCCGCGGCACGTAGCGAGTCGGGTAGCACCTACCCACCCTACAATGTTGAAAAACATGGCGAAGACCACTACCGAATCGTCGTTGCTGCAGCTGGCTTCCAGGAAGAGGACCTCGACCTGCAAGTGGAAAAAGGCGTTCTGACCGTCAGTGGCGGCAAGCGTGACAGCAGTGGTGAAAGCGTCACCTACCTGCACCAGGGCATCGCCCAGCGGGCCTTCAAGTTGTCCTTCCGCCTGGCTGATCACATCGAAGTGAAGTCGGCGGGCCTGGCCAACGGTCTGCTCAGTGTCGATCTGCTGCGTGTTGTGCCTGAAGAAGCCAAGGCCAAGCGCATCCCGATCAACGGCGAGAAACCTGCGCTGAACTGAGTGTGGGCTGAGTGAAAGAGGGCACCTTCGGGTGCCCTTTTTTGTGCCCGGTTCGCGCGGCTCTTCACTGCAGGGGCCAGCCTTGCTGGCAACTGCCGTACTGCGGTGTGTCAGTAGTCCGCCGGTGCCTGCAGCAGCATCGCCCTGAACTCGTTCAGCGGCAATGGCCGGCTGTGCAGGTACCCCTGGTACAGATGGCACCCCAGCCGCTCCAGAAACTCCAGTTGCTCCGACAGCTCCACCCCTTCGGCAATCACTGCCAGGTCCAGGCTTCTGGCCATGGCCACGATGGCCTTGACGATCTCTGCATCATTGGGGTCCAGCGGTGCATCGCGCACGAACGACTGATCGATCTTCAGCGCATCCACCGGCAAGCGCTTGAGGTAGGTGAGCGACGAGTAGCCGGTGCCGAAGTCATCCATCGCAAAGCTCACCCCGAACGCCTTCAGCTCGCGCATCTTGCTGATGGTGTCCTCCAGGTTCTGGATCACGATGCCCTCGGTGATCTCCAGCTTGAGCATCTGGTAGGGCAGGCGGTAGTCGTCCAGGCTGCGCCGCACCCGCTCGACGAAATCGTTCTGGCGGAACTGGCGCGGGCTGATGTTCACGCACAGGCTGAAATCCATCGGATCGATCAGCCCGTCCTGCAGCATGCGCGAGCAAGCATCGCAGGCTTCGTCGAGTATCCAGCTGCCCACCTCCAGGATCAGCCCGCTTTCCTCCAGCACCTGGATGAACTGGCTGGGCGGCTGCTGGCCCAACAGCGGATGGTGCCAGCGCAGCAGAACCTCGGCCCCGACGATGCGGTTGTCACGGGCATCCACCTGGGGCTGGAAGTGCAGCGCCAGTTCGCCCCTGGCCAGGGCCATGCGCAGGTCGCTCTCCATGCGCAGGCGTTCACTGGCGGCCTTCTGCATGGTGGTGTGGAACAGTTGCGTGGTGTTGCGACCCGAATCCTTGGCGCGGTACAGCGCAATGTCGGCGCGCTTGAGCAGGTCGGCCGGCGTGGTGCCGTGGTCGGGGATCAGCGCCACGCCGATGCTGGGGGTTACCTGCAGGCGCTGGCCGTCCAGCGACATCGGCTCGGCCAGCAGCTCGCGCAAGGTGTCGGCCAGTTGGCGAACCTTGTCGGTGACCTCTTCGCGGCTGCCTTCCAGGCCGCTCAGCAGCACCACGAACTCGTCACCCCCCAGGCGCGCCACGGTGTCCTCCAGGCGCACGCTGGCTTCAAGCCGGGCTGTGATGATCTTGAGCACCGTATCGCCCACCGGGTGGCCCAGCGAGTCGTTGATGTGCTTGAAGTGGTCGAGGTCGAGGAACAGCAGGGCGCCGCGCAGGTTCTGGCGTTTGAGCAGGGCGATCTGCTGGCTCAGGCGATCCATCAGCAGGGCGCGGTTGGGCAGGTTGGTCAGCGGGTCGTGGTAGGCCAGGTGACGGATCTGCGCCTGGGCATTCTTGAGCTGGCTGACGTCGCGGGCAGTCAGTAGCAGGCAGTCTGTCTCGTTGAGGGTGATCGGCTCCATCGACACCTCCACGGTGAGGATTTCGCCGCGTTTGTTGCGCCCCAGCATTTCGCGGTGGTGCACCCGCCCGCGCTCACGCATTTCACCGAACAGCAGGGTCTGCTGCTTGTCGTCGGCCCACAACCCGATCTGAGCCATGCTCTGGCCGATCACCTCGTCGGCGCTGTAGCCGGTGAGCCGGCAGAAGCCGTCGTTCACCTCCAGGTAGCAGCCACTGTCGCGCTCGGTGATGGTGATGGCGTCGGGGCTGGAGTGGAAGGCCTTGGCGAACTTCTCCTCACTGGCCTTGAGTGCGGCTTCGCCGCGTTGCTGCTGGGTGATGTCGCGCAGGGTGGTGACGCTGCAGGGCTGGTTGTCGACCTTGATCAGGCGGCTGGAAATCACACAGGTCAGGGGCTGGCCATCCTTGTGATTGACCACCACCGCGACATTGTTCAACGCCTGGTCGCGAATCACCTGCTCGATGCGTCGTGCGCGGGCGGCCGATTCGGCCCACAGCCCCAGTTGTTCGGCGGTACGACCCAGTACCTGGTCGGCGCACCAGCCGAAGGTCTGGGTGAACGCCTGGTTGATCTCGATGAACTGGCCGGTGTCCTGGCGGGTGACGCAGATGGGGTCGGGGCTGACCTGGAACAGGCTGGCGAACTTTTCCTCCGAGCTGGTCAGGCGCTGTTCGCGTTCAACCTGTTCGGTGATGTCCAGCAGGGTGCCGGCCATGCGAAGCGGGTTGCCCTGGTCGTCACGGTACAGCCGTGCACGACTCTCCAGGTAGCGTGAGGCGCCGTTTTCCAGCTGGATGCGGTAGGTGATCTGGTAGTTGCCCGCGGGGCCTTCGCGCAGGCTGCGATAGGCCTGGCGCATGCCGCTGCGCTCAAGCTCGGGCACGCCTTCGAAAAACGCCTCGAACGACTCGTGGAACGGCACCGGCGCCAGGCCGTGCAGTTGTGCCGCGCGGGCCGAGCCGTACAGCATGCCGCTGGGGATGTGCCAGTCCCAGGTACCCAACTGGGCAGAGTCCAGTGCCAGGTCCAGGCGCTCCTGGCTGTCCTTGAGGGCTTGTTCGGCACGTTTGCGCTCGCTGGTGTCGACGAAAGTACTGAGCAGGTAGGTGACACCTTCGAGTTCGATGGCCTGGGTGCTGAGGATGCCATCGTGGACCTGCCCGCTGCTGGCGCGAAACTGCACTTCCAGGGTCACCGGGCCGTTGTTGCCGCTGGTGGCCTCCAGCACCTGGTCACGCTGCCTGGGGTTGGCCCACAGGCCCAGCTCCAGCGTGGTACGCCCGATCACCTGGGCGCCGGGCCAGCCAAGAATGTTCTCGAAGTGCTGGTTGACCTCATGGATCAGCCCGTCGGCGCGCCGGGTCAGCAGCACCACGTTCGGGCTCAGGTGAAAAAGCGTGGCAAAGCGCTTTTCGGAGTTGATCAGTGCGGTTTCGCGTTCGCGCTGGCGGGTGATCTCGCGCACCACCCCGATCATCTGCAGGCGCCCGTCGCGGTTGGTGGCCAGGCTGCCGTTCACTTCCAGCCAGTGCAGGCTGCCGTCCGGCCAGCGGATGCGATGGCGCAGGGCCTGGTCCACCGGCTCGCCGTTGAGCACTGCATGAAAGGCCTGGCGCATGCGTGCGCGGTCCTCTTCCGGCAGCAGGTCGAGGTAGTCGATGTCGTGGGTCAGCGGTTGATGCGGATCGAAGCCAAACAGTGCCTGGGTGCCTCGTGACCAGTTGATGCGCCCGCTGCCCACATCCCACACCCAGGCGCCAAGGTGCGCACCATTGAGCGCCGCGAGCAACTGCGGCGCACTCTCCCAGGCCTGTTCCAGCTCCTGGGGGTCTGCTGCGTGGATACGGGGAAGGCGCGCAAAACGATTGGCTGACTTGGGCATCGGTACCAGACCTTTGGCGGGTGATACGTCCTTGGTGGCGGGCCGCCCGGGGCAGGGGCGGGCTACGCCGGGCTTGCGTGACTGTCGAGCAGGGCCATGAAGGCTCTGGCCGCATTCGATAACGTTCGTTCCGTGTGCAGAATGTAGCCTAGCTGGCGCGACAGCTGTATGCCCGGCAAGTCGATGGATGCAACCTGCTCATCGAACATTGTGCGCGGCAGCACACTCCAGGCCAGCCCGATCGACACCATCATCTTGATGGTTTCCAGGTAGTTGGTGCTCATGGCGATGTTGGGGACCAGGCCCTGGGCCTCGAACAGACGCTGCACAATATGGTGTGTGAAAGTGTTGCCGCCGGGGAACACGGCCGGGTGGTGGGCAATGTCCGCCAGGCCCACCGCGCCCTTGCAGGCCAGCGGGTGCTCGGGGGCAACCACGAAATCCAGCGGGTCGTCCCATACCGGCACCGCGCGCACCAGGCTGTGGGGCTCGGGGGCGAGGGTGATCACGGCGATTTCGGCGCGCCCGTGCAGAATTTCCTCGTAGGCCACTTCCGAGTCCAGAAACTGGATGTCCAGAGCCACCGCCGGGTACTGACGGGTAAACGCCCGCAACAGCGGCGGCAGGCGGTGCAGGCCGATGTGATGGCTGGTGGCCAGGGTCAGTCGACCGCTGACCTCGCCGGTGAGGTTGGTCAGGGCCCGCCGGGTGTCGTCCAGCACGTTGAGGATCTGGTAGGCACGTGGCAGCAGGGCACGGCCGGCTTCGGTCAGGCTCACCTCGCGGCCAAGGCGGTCGAACAGGCGCACATCCAGCTGCTGCTCCAGCCCGGCAATGCGCTTGCTGATGGCCGGCTGGGTCAGGTGCAGGCGCTCGCCGGCACCGGAAAAGCTCCCGGTTTCAGCGATGGCGATGAAGGCACTAAGGTTGGCCAGGTCCACGGAATGAGTTCCTCGGGTTTGGATTCCTGAAAGTTATCCAAAGCATAAAAAATATGAATTTGAGTTATTCAATCTAACCCCATAGCATCGTCCGTACAAGCCAAGGGGTTATTGGCATAGAAAGACTGATGAGGAAAGTCTGATGGCTGGCAAAACGCTCTACGACAAGCTCTGGGATTCGCACTTGGTCAAGCAGCGCGACGACGGTTCGGCGCTGATCTATATCGACCGTCACATCATTCACGAAGTGACGTCGCCGCAGGCCTTCGAGGGGCTGCGCCTGGCCAACCGCAAACCCTGGCGCATCGATGCCAACATCGCCACCCCCGACCACAACGTGCCCACCACGCCAGAGCGCAAGGGCGGCATCGAGGCCATCGCCGACCAGGTGTCGCGCCTGCAGGTGCAGACCCTCGACGAAAACTGTGACGAGTACGGCATCACCGAATTCAAGATGAACGATGTGCGCCAGGGCATCGTCCACGTCATCGGCCCGGAGCAGGGTGCCACCTTGCCCGGCATGACCGTGGTCTGCGGCGACTCGCATACCTCCACCCACGGCGCGTTCGGCGCCCTGGCCCACGGCATCGGCACCTCCGAGGTCGAGCACGTGCTCGCTACCCAGTGCCTGGTGGCCAAGAAGATGAAGAACATGCTGGTGCGCGTCGAAGGGCAATTGCCGTTCGGCGTCACTGCCAAGGACATCGTGCTGGCCGTGATCGGCAAGATCGGGACCGCCGGCGGCAACGGGCATGCCATCGAGTTTGCCGGCAGCGCCATTCGCGAGTTGTCGGTCGAAGGCCGCATGACCATCTGCAACATGTCCATCGAGGCCGGTGCGCGGGTGGGCCTGGTGGCCACCGACGAGAAGACCGTTGCCTACGTCAAGGGTCGTCCGTATGCGCCCAAGGGCGAGCAGTGGGACCTGGCCGTCGAAGCCTGGAAAGACCTGGTGTCCGACAGCGACGCGGTGTTCGACACCGTGGTCGAGCTGGACGCGGCGCAGATCAAACCGCAGGTCAGCTGGGGCACCTCGCCCGAGATGGTGCTGGCGGTCGACCAGCGCGTGCCGGACCCGGCGGCCGAGGCCGACCTGGTCAAGCGCGGTTCCATCGAACGCGCCCTCAAGTACATGGGCCTGAACGCCAACCAGGCGATCACCGACATTCAGCTCGACCGCGTGTTCATCGGTTCGTGCACCAACTCGCGCATCGAAGACCTGCGCGCCGCGGCCGTGATCGCCAAGGGTCGCAAGGTGGCCTCGACCATCAAGCAGGCCATCGTGGTGCCGGGCTCGGGCCTGGTCAAGGCGCAGGCCGAGCAGGAAGGCCTGGACAAGATCTTCCTCGAGGCCGGTTTCGAATGGCGTGAGCCGGGCTGCTCGATGTGCCTGGCGATGAACCCGGACCGCCTCGAAAGTGGCGAGCATTGCGCCTCCACCTCCAACCGCAACTTCGAGGGGCGCCAGGGCGCCGGTGGGCGTACCCACCTGGTAAGCCCGGCAATGGCGGCGGCTGCCGCAGTAACCGGTCGTTTTGTCGATGTACGCGAGTTGATCCAAGGGAGCGCAGCATGAAAGCCTTTACCCAGCACACCGGCCTGGTCGCCCCGTTGGACCGTGCCAACGTCGACACCGATCAGATCATCCCCAAGCAGTTCTTGAAGTCGATCAAGCGCACCGGGTTCGGCCCGAACCTGTTCGACGAATGGCGTTACCTGGACGTGGGTCAGCCCTACCAGGACAACAGCAAGCGCCCGCTGAACCAGGATTTCGTGCTCAACCATGCGCGTTACCAGGGGGCCAGCGTGTTGCTGGCGCGGGAGAACTTCGGTTGCGGTTCGAGCCGCGAGCATGCGCCTTGGGCGCTGGAAGAGTACGGCTTTCGCAGCATCATTGCGCCCAGCTACGCCGACATCTTCTTCAACAACAGCTTCAAGAACGGCTTGCTGCCGATCATCCTCGGCGACGAGGAAGTCGACGAGCTGTTCAAGCAGGTTGAGGCGGACCCGGGCTACCAGCTGACCATCGACCTGCAGGCGCAGACCGTGACGCGGCCGGACGGCAAGGTGCTCCACTTCGAGATCGACGCGTTCCGCAAGCATTGCCTGCTCAACGGCCTGGATGACATCGGCCTGACCTTGCAGGATGGCGATGCGATTGCAGCGTTTGAAGCCAGGCACCGTGCTAGCCAGCCCTGGTTGTTTCGCGACGCCTGAATGATGCAGTGATGTGCCGGCCAAGCCGCCCCAGGAGATCCATGATGACCCGCAGCACCGCCCACACCGAAGTCGTCCAGCGCCAGTTCGGCGAACAAGCCTCTGCCTACCTGAGCAGCGCCGTGCATGCCCAGGGTAGCGAATTCGCCCTGCTGCAGGCCGAGCTTGCCGGGCACGCCGACGCCCGCCTGCTGGACCTTGGCTGCGGTGCCGGTCACGTGAGCTTCCATGTCGCCCCGCTGGTGGCCGAAGTGGTCGCCTATGACCTGTCGCAGCAGATGCTCGACGTGGTCGGCGCCGCCGCCATCGAGCGCGGCTTGAACAACATCGTCACCGAGCGTGGCGCCGCCGAGCGCCTGCCGTTCGCCGACGCCTCGTTCGATTTCGTCTTCAGCCGCTACTCGGCGCACCACTGGAGCGACCTGGGCCTGGCCCTGCGCGAGGTGCGCCGGGTGCTCAAGCCCGGCGGCGTGGCGGCGTTCGTCGACGTCATGTCGCCGGGCAGCCCGCTGCTCGACACCTACCTGCAAAGCGTCGAAGTACTGCGCGACACCAGCCACGTGCGCGATTATTCTGCCGGCGAGTGGCTGCAACAGGTCAGCGAAGCCGGCCTGTGCACCCGCAGCCACACGCGCCAGCGCCTGCGCCTGGAATACACCTCGTGGGTGGAGCGCATGCGCACCCCCGAGCCGATGCGTGCGGCGATTCGCCAGTTGCAGCAGGCGATGGGCGACGAAGTTCGCCAGCATTACCAGATAGAAGCCGATGGCTCCTTCAGCACCGACGTGATCGTGCTCTGGGCCCAACGCTGAGTTTCCCCCGGTACGCCAGTGCGGCGCACCGCTTGAATTGAATGATGAGGAACCCATGAGCAAGCAGATTCTGATTCTCCCAGGTGATGGCATCGGCCCGGAAATCATGGCCGAGGCGGTCAAGGTGCTGGAACTGGCCAACGACAAGTTCCAGCTCGGCTTCAGCCTGGCGCACGATGTGATCGGTGGCGCGGCCATCGACAAGCACGGCGTGCCGCTGGCCGACGAGACCCTGGAACGTGCGCGCCAGGCCGACGCCGTGCTGCTGGGCGCGGTGGGCGGGCCGAAGTGGGACAAGATCGAGCGTGATATCCGCCCTGAGCGCGGCCTGCTGAAAATCCGTTCGCAACTGGGACTGTTCGCCAACCTGCGTCCGGCCATTCTCTACCCGCAGCTGGCCGATGCGTCCTCGCTCAAGCCAGAAATCGTCGCCGGCCTGGATATCCTGATCGTGCGCGAGCTGACCGGCGGCATCTACTTCGGCGCGCCGCGCGGCACCCGCGAACTGGAAGGCGGCGAGCGCCAGGCCTACGACACCCTGCCGTACAGCGAGAGCGAAATCCGCCGCATCGCCCGTGTCGGTTTCGACATGGCCCGCGTGCGCGGCAAGAAGCTGTGCTCGGTGGACAAGGCCAACGTGCTCGCCTCCAGCCAGCTGTGGCGTGAAATCGTCGAGGACGTGGCCAAGGACTACGCGGATGTCGAGCTCAGCCACATGTACGTCGACAACGCCGCCATGCAACTGGTGCGCGCGCCCAAGCAGTTCGACGTGATGGTCACCGACAACATGTTCGGCGACATCCTGTCGGATGAGGCTTCCATGCTCACCGGTTCCATCGGCATGCTGCCGTCGGCGTCACTGGATGCCAACAACAAGGGCATGTACGAGCCGTGCCACGGTTCGGCCCCGGACATCGCCGGGCAAGGCATCGCCAACCCGCTGGCGACCATCCTGTCGGTATCGATGATGCTGCGTTACAGCTTCAACCAGCAGGCGGCGGCCGAGGCCATCGAACAGGCCGTGAGCCTGGTGCTGGATCAGGGCCTGCGCACCGGCGACATCTGGTCGGCGGGCTGCAGCAAGGTAGGTACGCAGGAAATGGGCGACGCAGTAGTCGCAGCGCTGCGGAATCTGTAATCTCTCGGGCCCGCCGCTGGTTTCTTCCAGGCGGCGGCCCACTTTTAGCGAAGGTGTAGTTGCGATGAAACGTGTAGGTCTGATCGGTTGGCGCGGTATGGTCGGTTCCGTGCTCATGCAGCGGATGCTCGAAGAGCAGGATTTCGATCTGATCGAGCCGGTGTTCTTCACTACCTCCAATGTCGGGGGCCAGGGGCCATCCGTGGGCAAGGACATTGCTCCGCTCAAGGATGCGTACAGCATTGAAGAGCTCAAGACCCTCGATGTGATCCTGACCTGCCAGGGTGGCGACTACACCAACGAGGTGTTCCCCAAGCTGCGCGAAGCCGGCTGGCAGGGTTACTGGATCGATGCCGCTTCCAGCCTGCGCATGCAGGATGACGCGGTCATCGTGCTGGACCCGGTCAACCGCAAGGTCATCGACCAGCAGCTGGACGCCGGCACCAAGAACTACATCGGTGGCAACTGCACCGTCAGCCTGATGCTGATGGGCCTGGGCGGCCTGTTCGAAGCCGGTCTGGTCGAATGGATGAGCGCCATGACCTACCAGGCGGCCTCCGGCGCCGGCGCGCAGAACATGCGCGAGCTGATCAAGCAGATGGGCGCTACCCATGCGGCGGTTGCCGATGACCTGGCCAACCCGGCGGCGGCCATCCTCGACATCGACCGCAAGGTCGCCGAGGCCATGCGCAGCGACGCCTACCCGACCGAGAACTTCGGCGTGCCGCTGGCCGGCAGCCTGATCCCGTGGATCGACAAGGAACTGCCCAACGGACAGAGCCGTGAAGAGTGGAAGGCCCAGGCCGAGACCAACAAGATCCTGGGTCGTTTCAAGAACCCGATCCCGGTCGACGGCATCTGCGTGCGCATCGGCGCCATGCGTTGCCACAGCCAGGCGCTGACCATCAAGCTGAACAAGGACGTGCCGATCGCCGACATCGAAGGCATGATCAGCCAGCACAACCCCTGGGTGAAGCTGGTGCCGAACCAGCGCGAGATCAGCATGCAGGAGCTGAGCCCGACCAACGTCACCGGCACGCTGAACATCCCGGTAGGGCGTCTGCGCAAGCTGAACATGGGGTCGCAGTACCTGGGCGCCTTCACCGTGGGCGACCAGCTGCTGTGGGGCGCGGCCGAGCCGCTGCGTCGCATGCTGCGGATCCTGCTGGAGCGTTGATCGCTGCTGCGCGGTAGAACAGGCCCCCTCGTCTTGCGACGCAGGGGGCTTTTTTGTGGTGGCCTGATGCCTTTGCCGGCACCGGGTGGTCTCGCTGCGGCAATCCGAGTAAAGTGCCGCTCCCCCCGTTCTGCCAGAGGCACTGTCCATGACTCAGACCTACGATATCGCCGTGATCGGCGCCACCGGCACCGTCGGCGAGACCCTGGTGCAAATCCTCGAGGAGCGCGATTTTCCCCTGGGCACCCTGCACCTGCTGGCCAGCAACGAGTCGGCGGGCAGCTCGGTGAACTACCGTGGCAAGAACCTGCGCGTGCGCGAAGTCGATGCCTTCGACTTCAGCCAGGTCAAGCTGGCGTTCTTCGCCGCAGGCCCTGCGGTTACCCGCAGTTTCGCCGCCAAGGCGCGTGCCGCCGGGTGTGCGGTGATCGATCTGTCCGGCGCGCTGTCGGCCGAACAGGTGGCAGCAGTGGTGCCCGAGGCCAATCCACAGGCTATCGACAGTCAGAGCCTGCCCGTGCAACTGGTCAGCCCGAGCGCTGCCGCGGTTGCCCTGGCGGTGGTGCTGGCCCCGCTCAAGCACCTGCTGGAACTGGAACGGGTCAACGTGACGGCGTGCATGGCGGTGTCGGCCCAGGGCCGCGAGGCGGTGGGCGAACTGGCCCGGCAAACTGCGGAGTTGCTCAATGCGCGCCCGCTGGAGCCGCGCTTCTTCGATCGCCAGGTGGCGTTCAACCTGCTGGCCCAGGTGGGTACCAGCGACAGCGAGGGCCATGGCGCGCTGGAACGTCGCCTGGTGAGTGAGCTGCGTGAGTTGCTTGGCCTGCCTTCGCTGAAGATTTCCGTGACCTGTGTTCAAGTCCCGGTGTTTTTCGGCGATAGCTACACTGTGGCCGTGCACAGTCGCAAGGCGGTCGATCTGGCGGCGGTGAACGCCGTGCTGGAGCACGCCGACAGTGTCGAGCTGGTGGAGGCGGGTGACTATCCGACCCCGGTCGGTGATGCGGTGGCCCAGGATGTGGTGTATGTCGGGCGGGTGCGTGGCGGTGTCGACGAGGCCGAACAGCTCAATCTCTGGCTGACCACCGACAACGTGCGCAAAGGCGCGGCGTTGAACGCCGTACAGCTGGCGGAGTTGTTGATAAAACACCTTGCGTAAAAGATACTTGGCGACGATTTGCACATTGTTTCTGAAATACTGGAAGTGAGCGGCCGTCACGCGCTTGCGGGGCACCTTGCCAACATGATCCGGTGGTCATGCCAGTCAAATGCCTCACGGCGGTTTTTCACTTTCTTCTCGGTAGCCGGGGAAGGTTCATACAAAGGATGAGGTCATGCTTCGAATTCGCAAACTGGTGTTAGCAATAGCCGCGGCATCGGCGCTGTCCTCGGGTATGGCGCATGCGCTGGGGCTGGGCGAGCTGACCCTCAAGTCGGGGCAGAACCAGCCGCTGGATGCCGAGATCGAATTGCTCGATGTGCGTGACCTCACTCCCGCCGAAGTGGTGCCCAGCCTGGCGCCGGCCGAAGAGTTCAGCAAGGCCGGGGTCGAACGCCAGGCGTACCTCAACGACCTGACCTTCACCCCGGTGATCAACCCCAGTGGCAAGAGCGTGCTGCGGGTGACCTCCAGCCAGCCGCTGCCGGCCCCTATGGTCAAGTTCCTGGTGCAGGTGATGTGGCCCCAGGGCCGCCTGCTGCGCGACTACAGCGTACTGATCGACGCCTCCAAATTCTCTCCCGAAGCGGCCCAGGCGGCTTCGGGCGTCACCCCTGCGGTGACCGCGCCCGCCCGCCACACCACCGTGCGTCGCGACACTTTGTGGCAGATTGCCGCCAAGGCGCGCCAGGGTGGATCGGTGCAGCAGACCATGCTGGCGATCCAGGCGCTCAACCCCGATGCCTTCTACAACGGCAACATCAACCAGCTCAAGGTTGGCCAGGTACTGCGCCTGCCCGACCAGCAGCAGATCGCCGCCATCCCCCAGGGTCAGGCTGTCAAGGAAGTGGCCGAGCAGTATGCGGCCTGGCGTGAGGGGCGCCGTCTGGGCCCGCGTGCGCGCCAGCTCGACGCCACCCGGCGTGACGCGGCCGGCGCCGCCCCGGCGCGTATCGCCCAGCAGGACAACCTCAAGCTGGTGGCACCCGGCGGCAAAGGTGCGGCTGGCGACAGCAAGGCCCTGGCCGACAAGCTGGCGATGGCCGAAGAGAGCCTCGACACCACCCGGCGTGACAACGCCGAGCTGAAAAGCCGTGTGGCGGATCTGCAGAGCCAGCTGGACAAGCTGCAGCGCCTGATCGAACTGAAGAACGACCAGCTGGCGCGCCTGGAAGCCCAGAGCGCAGCGCCGGCGAGCGTGCCTGCGCCCGAGCAGCCGGCGATCGATGCCCAGTTGCAGCAGGCGGTACCGAGCGAAGCGGTGGTGTCCCCGGCGCCGGCTGCCGTGGATACCGCGCCGGTGGCCGAAACGCCGCCGGCTGCCGTTACCCCGAGCGATTCGGACAAGATGCTCGACGACCTGCTGGGCAACAGCTGGCTGCTGGCGCTGATCGCAGGTTCAGCCTTGCTGGTGCTGTTGTTGCTTCTGCTGCTGTTGGCGCGCAAGCGTCGTGCCCAGCAGGAGGCTGAAAAGCACATGCGCATGGCGCGAGCCCTGGCCGAGGAAAGCGACCTGGGCCTGGGGCCGGACATGGACCTGCCGCAAAGCAGTTTCGAGGGCCTGGAGGTCTCCGCGCCGAGCGTGACCCTGGCGCCGGGTGTGGTGGCGGCCTCCGCTGCAGCGGCTGCGGCTGCCGAGGTAGCACCCGCCTACGACAGGCTGGACCCGGAGTCCGAGCTGGAACTGGAGCCGGAATTGGAGCCCAAGCCGGCCCCCGTGGTCGAGCCCGCGCCCGAGCCGGTAGAGGTTCCGTCTCCGGCCCCGGCTGCGGTGGTGGCACCGGCCGTCATCGCGGCTGCCGTGCAGGCACCGGCCGAGGACGCCCCCGCGCCAAATGATGATGCCCTGCTGGCGGAAGTCGACCTGAGCATTGCCCGCGGTCGTCTGAACCATGCCGCCGAGCTGCTGGAGCCTGCGGTGGAGCAGGCCCCCGAGCGCGCCGACCTGCGCCTGAAGCTGATGGAAGTCTATGCCCGCCAGGGTGACCGTGACGCCTTTGTCGGCCACGAGCGCCAACTGGTTGCCAATGGTCAGAACCACGCCGATGTCGAGTCGCTCAAGCAGCGTTACCCGGCCATGCTCGGCGTGGCCGCAGCGGGCGTCAGCGCTGCGGCCCTGGCCGCCGAGCTGGATGCCCAGTATGTGCAGGACCTGCTGCAGGACGACCCGCAGCCCGAGCCGGAAATCGAGTTGCCGGGCGAAGACGACCTGGACAGCGCCTTCGACCTGAGCCTGGATGACCTGGAGGGGTTGGAAGGCCTTGAAGACCTCGAAGGTCTCGAGGGCCTGGCAGACCTGCAGATCGATGATCCTCAGGCCCCGCAGGCCACGCCGCCTGCCGATATCGCGGCGCTCGACGACCTCGATTTCGATACCCTGCTGCAAGAGCAGACCCAGACCCAGACCCAGGCCCAGGCCCAGGCCCAGGCCGAGACGCCAGCGCCGCACGTGCCCGACGTGCAGGAGCAGGCAGTGACTGAAGTGCCGGCCGAGACACCCGCCGAGGTGCCTGCCGAGCCGATGCCCGAACCTGCACCGGTCGAGCCCGAGCCAATCCTGGATGACCTGTCCGACTTCGACCTCGACATGGGCGCCGACCTTGCGCCACCGGCGCCTGAAGCTGCACCCGCCGCTACGCCTGAAGCGCCACTGGATATCGAGGCCCAGTTGGCCGCGTTCGATGACTCACTGGGGCTGGATGACAGCTTCCCGGACCTGGCTGATGATTTCGACCTGTCCCTGGCCGACGAGCCGGACCCGCTGGACGCCAGCTTTGCCGCCGAGCTGGACGACGTCAACGCCGAGCTCGACAAGCTCTCGCAGAACCTCGAGCAGCCTTCCATCGCGCCGCACTTCACCGCCGAAGACGCCTCCGACCTGATGCTCGACGAGCCGGAGTTCGACTACCTCTCCGGTACCGACGAAGCCGCCACCAAGCTCGATCTGGCACGTGCCTACATCGACATGGGCGACAACGACGGCGCCCGCGAGATACTCGATGAAGTGATGAAGGAAGGTACCGAGACCCAGCGCAAGGAAGCCATCGAACTGCGTTCGCAGATGAGCTGAACGCCCACCTGAAAGGCCAACGGCAGCCCTCGTGGCTGCCGTTGTCGTTATAATCCGCGCCATTGCGTAAACCGACAGGCTGTATCCCCTTGGAAATCATCGATAACGCCGCAGCCGAAATGGCCGCCGAAGGCTTTTTCAGAATCGCGCTGGGCGTGGAATACAAAGGCACCCGCTACCGTGGCTGGCAACGCCAGGCCAGTGGCGTGCCGAGCGTGCAGCAGACCCTCGAGGAGGCGCTGTCGAAGGTCGCCGACTCGCCAGTGTCGCTGCAGTGCGCCGGGCGTACCGATGCCGGCGTGCATGCCAGCGGCCAGGTGGTGCATTTCGACACGCGGGCGGTGCGCAGCATGAAGGCCTGGACCATGGGCGCCAACATCAACCTGCCGCATGACGTCAGCGTGTCGTGGGCCAGGCAGATGCCGGCGCACTTTCACGCGCGCTTCAAGGCCATTGCCCGGCGCTACCGCTACGTGATCTACAACGACCAGATCCGCCCGGCGCACCTGGGCGACCAGGTCACCTGGAATCACCGCCCGCTCGATGCCGGGCGCATGGCCGAAGCCGCAGCCTACCTGGTGGGCACCCATGACTTCAGCGCCTACCGCGCCGGCCAGTGCCAGGCCAAGTCGCCGATCAAGCAGATCCATCACCTGCGGGTGAGCCGGCATGGGCGCATGATCGTGCTGGATATCCGTGCCAGCGCCTTCCTGCATCACATGGTGCGCAACATTGCCGGCGTGCTGATGACCATCGGCGCCGGCGAGCGTCCGCCCGAGTGGGCCAGGGAAGTGCTCGAAAGCCGCGTGCGTCGTACCGGCGGGGTGACCGCGCACCCGTTCGGGCTGTACCTGGTGCAGGTGGAATACCATGACGAGTTCGAACTGCCCGAGCGTTTCATCGGGCCACATTTCCTTACGGGTTACGAGTCGTTGACGGCTGACGGCCCGCAAGGCATTTGCTAACATCCGGAGCTTTCCGGTTCAGCTGAGGTTCACAGGCCATGTCCGCCGTTCGCAGCAAGATCTGCGGGATTACCCGCATCGAGGATGCGCTGGCCGCGGCCGAGGCGGGCGCCGACGCCATCGGGCTGGTGTTCTACGCCAGAAGTCCGCGGGCGGTGAACGTGCAGCAGGCGCGGGCGATCATCGCTGCACTGCCGCCCTTCGTCACCACCGTGGGCCTGTTCGTCAACGCCAGCCGCTGTGAGCTCAACGAGATCCTCGACGCCGTGCCGCTGGACCTGCTGCAGTTTCATGGCGACGAAACCCCGGCCGACTGCGACGGCTACCACCGTCCCTGGATCAAGGCCCTGCGGGTTCGCCCCGGGGATGACCTGGAGGCCGGCTGCCAGCAGTACGCCAAGGCCAGCGGCATCCTCCTCGACACTTTCGTGGCCGGCGTTCCGGGCGGAACCGGCGAGGCGTTCGACTGGTCCCTGATACCCGAGCACCTGAGCAAGCCGATCATCCTGGCTGGCGGCCTCTCGGCCGACAATGTCGGGGCGGCCATCGCCCAGGTGCGTCCTTATGCAGTGGACGTCAGTGGTGGGGTGGAGCAGGCCAAGGGCATCAAGGACCCGGCCCGCATCGAGGCGTTCATGCGCGCGGTGCGCCAGGCGTGAGGGGCGGGCGAATGCTCGATGTGACGGCTGGCGGTGCGCCATCGTCCATAGCTTTCGCAGCCCGTTGCTGCCGGATCGCGCCCACGGGCCGATCGAAATTACCGGGCGGCGCCACCGGCGTCGCCTTTACAGGTTGACGATGAAGCTGGGGCAGGGTGGTACCGCGCTGAACGCGCACCGCCGGCCACGGTTCATCATCGCGTCATACACGAATTGAGCTCAAGGGCATACGCGTGACCCGGCAACTTTTGCCTGCCGGTCGCCGCTACTGGAGAAAGAAAGCATGAGCAACTGGTTGGTAGACAAACTGATCCCTTCGATCATGCGTTCCGAGGTGAAGAAGAGCTCGGTACCCGAAGGGCTGTGGCACAAATGCCCGTCCTGCGAGGCCGTGCTGTATCGTCCGGAGCTGGAAAAGACCCTGGATGTGTGCCCCAAGTGCAATCACCACATGCGCATCGGCGCACGTGCACGCATCGACATCTTCCTCGACGCCGAAGGCCGCAATGAGCTGGGTGCCGACCTGGAGCCGGTCGACCGCCTGAAGTTCCGCGACGGCAAGAAGTACAAGGACCGCCTGGTTGCTGCGCAGAAGCAGACCGGCGAAAAGGACGCCCTGGTTTCCATGAGCGGTACCCTGCTGGGCATGCCGGTGGTGGTCAGTGCGTTCGAGTTCTCCTTCATGGGCGGTTCGATGGGTGCCATCGTCGGCGAGCGTTTCGTGCGTGCCGCCAACTATGCCCTGGAAAACCGTTGTCCGATGGTCTGCTTCTCGGCCTCGGGCGGCGCGCGCATGCAGGAAGCGCTGATCTCGCTGATGCAGATGGCCAAGACCTCCGCCGTGCTGGCGCGCCTGCGCGAAGAAGGCATCCCGTTCATCTCGGTTCTCACCGACCCTGTTTACGGCGGCGTTTCGGCCAGCCTGGCAATGCTCGGCGACGTGATCGTGGGCGAGCCCAAGGCGCTGATCGGCTTTGCCGGCCCACGGGTTATCGAACAGACCGTGCGCGAAAAACTGCCTGAAGGCTTCCAGCGCAGCGAGTTCCTGCTGGAGCACGGTGCTATCGACATGATCATCGCCCGATCCGAACTGCGCCCGCGCCTGGGCAATCTGCTGGCGCAGATGATGGGCCTGCCGACGCCGAAGTTCGTCGCCCCCGTGATCGAGCCGATCGTGGTACCACCGGTGCCTGCCAACGTATGACCCAGCGCACCCTGGGCGAGTGGCTCGCCTACCTCGAGCAGTTGCACCCGTCGACAATCGACATGGGCCTGGAGCGTTCGCGGCAGGTCGCAACGCGCCTCGGGCTGGGCCAGCCCGCGCCTCGGGTGATTACCGTTACCGGCACCAATGGCAAGGGCTCTACCTGTGCCTTCGTGGCCAGCCTGCTGCAGGCCCAGGGCCTGAAGGTCGGGGTCTACAGCTCGCCGCACCTGCTGCGCTACAACGAGCGGGTGCAGATCGACGGCCAGCAGGCCAGCGATGCGCAGCTGTGCCAGGCATTCGCCGCCGTCGAGGCGGCGCGTGGCGAGACCTCCCTGACCTACTTCGAGGCCGGTACCCTGGCGGCGTTCTGGCTGTTCCAGCAGTCGGCGCTGGACGCCGTGGTGCTTGAAGTGGGCCTGGGCGGGCGGCTCGATACCGTCAACCTGGTGGACGCTGACCTTGCCGTGGTCACCAGTATCGGTGTCGACCATTGCGATTTCCTTGGCGATACCCGTGAGTCGGTGGCCTTCGAGAAGGCCGGGATTTTCCGTGCCGACAAGCCGGCGCTGTGTGGCGACCTCGACCCGCCGCAGCCGTTGCTGGACAAGGCACGCGAACTAGGCTGCCGGTTCCTGCTGCGCGGACGCGACTTCGACCTGTCCAGCACCGACCAGTACTGGCAGTGGCGGGGCGTGGATGCGCACGGCATTGCCGTCGAGCTGCACGACCTGCCGTTGCTCGATCTGCCCATGGAAAACGCGGCGCTGGCGCTGCAGACCTACCTGCTGACCGGCCTGCCCTGGAATGCCGCGCAGATCGCCCAGGCACTGCGCGACACCCGTATCGTCGGGCGTCTCGACCGTCGCCAGTTCATCTGGCAGGGCAAGCACCTGAGCATTCTGCTCGACGTCGGCCATAATCCACATGCGGCCCAGTACCTCGCTCAGCGCCTGGCTTCGCGCCCGGTGCCCGGCAGGCGCCTGGCGGTGTTCGGCCTGCTGGCCGACAAGGACCTGGCCGGGGTGATCGAACCGCTGCATGCGCAAGTGGCCCACTGGGCGGTTGCGCCTCTGGATACCGCCCGCAGCCGGCCTGCAAGCGAGTTGCAGGCCGCGTTGCAGAACCTTGGCGCCGACGTGAAGTCGTATGCAAGCGTCGCCGACGCCCTTGACGGGCAGTGCGCGCAAGCGACGGCAGGCGACCAGATCCTGCTGTTCGGATCATTTTTCTGTGTCGGCGAGGCCCTGCAGTGGCTGAGCCGGCAGACCATGGAGGACGGGGCAAATGGCGTTGCTGGATAAAGTCGTCAAGCAGCGGATGGTGGGCGCGCTGGTGCTGGTGGCACTGGCGGTGATCTTCCTGCCGATGCTGTTCACCCGTGAGGACGAGCTGCGCCAGGTGCATGTCGAGGCGCCCGCCGCCCCGGCTGTGCCGGCCTTGCCGCAGGTGCAGGTGGAGCCGGTGGAGGTGCCCGAGCCGCAGGTGATCCAGGATGAGGCGCTCACCGCCCAGGAACCCAGCGCACCGAGCACGCCCATTGCCCCGGCACCGGTGGTGACTGCACCCACCCCAGCGCCCGCCGCGCCGGTGGCGGAGGCCAAGCCGGCCACGCCTGCGCCGGTCAGCAAGCCTGCGGCGGCCCCGGCCAAGCCGGTTGCCAGTGCACCTGCCAAGGTCGATGGCAATGGTCTGCCGGTGAGCTGGTCGGTGCAACTGGCCAGCCTGTCCAACCGCGCCAATGCCGAGAACCTGCAGAAAACCCTGCGCAGCCAGGGCTACAACGCCTATATCCGCTCGGCCGAAGGTACCAACCGGGTGTTCGTCGGGCCGCTGATCGAGCGTGCCGAAGCCGAGCGCCTGCGCGATGTGATCAACCGCCAGCAGAACCTCAAGGGTTTTGTGGTGCGCTTCCAGCCCGAACGTAGCTGACCCCCCCCGCCGTCCGGCCGCCGCCGGACGGCAAATCACCGCTTACCGATAGCCCACCGCTCTGGTAAAATGCGCCGCCTTATCCGTTTGCAGGCAGCACTGTGGCATTTACCTGGGTCGACTGGGCGATTCTCGCGATCATCGCCGTTTCTTCGCTGATCAGTCTCAAGCGCGGTTTCGTCAAGGAAGCCTTGTCGCTGCTTACCTGGATCATCGCCGGTGCGGTCGCCTGGATGTTCGGTGGCGGTATCTCGCAGTACCTTGAAGGCTACATCCAGACGCCGTCGGCGCGGGTGATAGCCGGATGTGCCATTCTTTTCGTCGCCACCTTGCTGGTGGGGGCAATGATCAATTTTCTGATCGGCGAGCTGATTCGCGTCACCGGGTTGTCCGGGACCGATCGCTTCCTGGGCATGGCGTTCGGCGCCGCTCGCGGGGCCCTGCTCGTCGTGGTGGCGGTCGGGCTGCTGAGCCTGGGGCCGGTACAACAGGACCCGTGGTGGCAGGAGTCTCGCCTGCTGCCACAATTTCTATTGGTGGCTGACTGGTCGAAAAACCTCATTCTGGGGCTGACCAGCCAGTGGCTAGCCAGCGGAATCAGCGCACCGGCTGATCTCCCGTTTCAAGAACAGTTGCTTGGGCCCAAAGCGCCCTGAGTGCTGATCCGTCAAGTTTCATAATGTAGGGGTTGCGTCGCATGTGTGGCATCGTCGGTATCGTCGGTAAGTCGAACGTCAATCAGGCGCTGTATGACGCGCTAACCGTGCTCCAGCACCGCGGCCAGGATGCTGCCGGTATCGTTACAAGCCATGATGGCCGACTATTCCTGCGCAAGGACAACGGCCTGGTACGTGACGTGTTCCAGCAGCGTCACATGCAGCGTCTGGTGGGCCACATGGGCATCGGTCATGTGCGCTACCCGACCGCGGGCAGCTCGACCTCGGCCGAGGCCCAGCCGTTCTACGTCAACTCGCCGTATGGCATCACCCTGGCGCACAACGGCAACCTGACCAACGTGGAGCAACTGGCCAAGGAGATCTACGAGTCCGACCTGCGCCACGTCAACACCAACTCCGACTCCGAAGTGCTGCTCAACGTATTCGCCCATGAGCTGGCGGTGCGCGGCAAGCTGCAACCGACCGAGGAAGACGTGTTCGCCGCCGTGACCGACGTGCACAACCGTTGCGTGGGTGGCTACGCGGTGGTGGCGATGATCACCGGCTACGGCATCGTCGGCTTCCGCGATCCGAACGGCATCCGCCCGATCGTGTTCGGCCAGCGTCATACCGACGAAGGCGTCGAATACATGATCGCCTCCGAAAGCGTCTCGCTGGACGTGCTCGGCTTCACCCTGATCCGCGACCTGGCGCCGGGCGAAGCGGTGTACATCACCGAAGAAGGCAAGCTGCACACCCGCCAGTGCGCCATCGCGCCCAAGCTTTCCCCCTGCATCTTCGAGCACGTTTACCTGGCCCGCCCGGATTCGATCATCGACGGTGTGTCGGTGTACAAGGCGCGCCTGCGCATGGGCGAGAAGCTTGCCGAGAAGATCCTGCGCGAGCGTCCCGAGCACGACATCGACGTGGTCATCCCGATTCCCGACACCAGCCGTACCGCGGCGCTGGAACTGGCCAACCACCTGGGCGTGAAGTTCCGTGAAGGCTTCGTCAAGAACCGCTACATCGGCCGTACCTTCATCATGCCCGGCCAGGCCGCGCGCAAGAAGTCGGTACGCCAGAAGCTCAATGCCATCGAGCTGGAGTTCCGCGGCAAGAACGTGATGCTGGTCGACGACTCGATCGTGCGCGGCACCACCTGCAAGCAGATCATCCAGATGGCCCGCGAAGCCGGCGCGAAGAACGTCTACTTCTGCTCCGCCGCGCCAGCGGTGCGTTTCCCCAACGTCTACGGCATCGACATGCCGAGCGCTCATGAACTGATCGCGCACAACCGCAGCACCCAGGACGTGGCCGAACTGATCGGCGCCGACTGGCTGGTCTACCAGGACCTGCCGGACCTGATCGAGGCTGTAGGTGGTGGCAAGATCAAGATCGAGCATTTCGATTGCGCGGTATTCGATGGCCAGTACGTGACTGGCGACATCGACGCCGCCTACCTGGACAAGATCGAGCAGGCGCGCAACGACGCCTCCAAGGTCAAGAACCAGGCGGTCAGCGCGATCATCGACCTTTACAACAACTGACAAGGGGAGCAACGGCATGACACAGCAATGGGATGCCGGGCGCCTGGACAGCGACCTCGACGGGGTCGCTTTCGATACGCTGGCGGTACGCGCCGGCCAGCATCGCACGCCGGAAGGTGAGCACAGCGACCCGCTGTTCTTCACCTCCAGCTACGTGTTCCGTACGGCGGCCGATGCCGCTGCGCGGTTCGCCGGCGAGGTTCCAGGCAACGTCTATTCGCGCTACACCAACCCGACCGTAAGGGCCTTCGAGGAGCGCATCGCCGCCCTGGAAGGCGCCGAGCAGGCGGTCGCCACCTCCACCGGCATGTCCGCGATCCTGTCGCTGGTGATGGCCTTGTGCAGCGCTGGCGACCATGTGCTGGTCTCGCAGAGCGTGTTCGGTTCGACCATCAGCCTGTTCGAGAAGTACTTCAAGCGCTTCGGCGTGCAGGTCGACTACGTGCCGCTGGCCAACCTGGCTGGCTGGGAACAGGCGATCAAGCCCAATACCAGGCTGCTGTTCGTCGAGTCGCCGTCCAATCCGCTGGCCGAGCTGGTGGACATCGGCGCGCTGGCCGAGATCGCCCATGCCCGGGGCGCGCTGCTGGTGGTGGACAACTGCTTCAGCACTCCGGCCCTGCAACAGCCATTGAAGCTGGGCGCGGACATCGTCATGCATTCGGCGACCAAGTTCATCGACGGCCAGGGCCGCTGCATGGGCGGCGTGGTCGCCGGACGCAACGAGCACATGAAGGAAGTGGTGGGCTTTCTGCGTACTGCGGGGCCGACGCTGAGCCCGTTCAACGCCTGGGTGTTCCTCAAGGGCCTGGAAACGCTGAACCTGCGCATGCGCGCCCACTGCGCCAATGCCCAGGCCCTGGCCGAGTGGCTGGAGCAGCAGGACGGTGTCGAGAAGGTGCATTACGCGGGCCTGCCAAGCCACCCGCAGCACGAGCTGGCCAAGCGCCAGATGCGCGGCTTCGGTGCGGTGGTGAGCTTCGAGGTCAAGGGTGGCAAGGAGGGCGCATGGCGCTTCATCGACGCCACGCGGCTGATTTCGATCACCGCCAACCTGGGTGACAGCAAGACCACCATCACCCACCCGGCCACCACCTCCCACGGCCGTCTGGCGCCGCAGGAGCGTGAGGCCGCCGGGATTCGCGACAGCCTGATCAGGGTTGCCGTGGGCCTGGAAGACGTGGGCGACCTGCAGGCCGACCTGGCGCGCGGTCTGGCGGCGCTGTGATCGACTGGTCGGTGAGCGAGAGCAGCCACAACGGGCGTGTGGCGCTGGTAACCGGCGCTGCACGCGGGATCGGCCTGGGCATCGCGGCCTGGCTGATCAGCGAGGGCTGGCAAGTGGTGCTCACCGACCTGGATCGGGCCCGTGGCGCGAAGGTGGCCAAGGTGCTCGGTGACAACGCCTGGTTCGTCGGCATGGACGTGGCCGACGAGGCCCAGGTGACGGTGGGCGTGGCCGAGGTGCTGGGGCAGTTCGGACGCCTGGATGCGCTGGTGTGCAACGCGGCGATTGCCGACCCGCACAATACCACCCTCGAAAGCCTCAGCCTGAACCACTGGAACCGCGTGCTGGCGGTCAACCTGGGTGGCCCGATGCTGCTGGCCAAGCACTGTGCGCCTTACCTGCGCGCGCATTGCGGCGCCATCGTCAACCTGGTGTCCACCCGTGCGGCACAGTCCGAACCCGATACCGAGGCCTATGCTGCGAGCAAGGGCGGGCTGCTGGCCCTGACCCACGCACTGGCCATGAGCCTGGGCCCGGAGATCCGCGTCAACGCTGTCAGCCCTGGCTGGATCGATGCGCGGGACCCTTCGCTGCGCCGTTCCGAGCCCTTGAGCGAGGCCGACCATGCGCAGCACCCGGCGGGCAGGGTAGGGACCGTGGAAGATGTGGCGGCGATGGTGGCATGGCTGTTGTCGCGCAACGCGGGTTTTGTCACCGGCCAGGAGTTCGTGGTGGACGGTGGCATGACCAAGAAGATGATTTACACGTAAGCGGCAGGCTTCACGCGACACGCTGCAAGAACCTGTGCAATCGGCTTTTGATTCTGCTTTTACTTGCAGCTTGTTGCTTGAAGCCTGCAGCTGTTTTTTTACGAAAGTGAAAAAAACTTCAACACTGGTATTGACTTAGGTTCGATACCTGCGTAAATTTCACCACCTCAGCGAAGCACACGGGTGATTAGCTCAGCCGGGAGAGCATCTGCCTTACAAGCAGAGGGTCGGCGGTTCGATCCCGTCATCACCCACCACTTCCTGAGATGTTCCTGGCCCGACACTTTCGAAAGACGGTGTTACCAGAGAGGAACAGGACGCAAGTCCACTATGCGCAGCGGTAGTTCAGTCGGTTAGAATACCGGCCTGTCACGCCGGGGGTCGCGGGTTCGAGTCCCGTCCGCTGCGCCACTTTTCTCCAGATCGGTTCAACAACCGGTTTGAGGTCCGAAGCCAAGGCTTCAGGCCAGATCCCAGTTTCAAACAGGTGAAAGCCTGTGCGATACGCAGCGGTAGTTCAGTCGGTTAGAATACCGGCCTGTCACGCCGGGGGTCGCGGGTTCGAGTCCCGTCCGCTGCGCCATATCCGCCTCGAGGCCCTTGAACTCCTCGAAGCAACAAAAAAAGCGACCTTAAGGTCGCTTTTTTTGTGCCTGCAGAAAAGCCTGGCCGCCAAGGCTGGCACCTGCTGGCGACGTACTGCCTGCAGGTGCCGGCCTTGCTGGCGAAAGAATATGCCCCTCAGACCTTGAAGCGCGAAAGCAGCCCTTGCAGCTCAGTGCCCAGGCGCGCCAGCTCTGCCGCCGAGGTGGCAGTGTGCGCCGAGGCGGTGGACGTCTGTTCGGCCACATCACGCACACTGATCACGCTGCGACCGATCTCTTCGGCTACCGCGCTCTGCTGTTCGGCGGCGGTCGCGATCTGCACGTTCATGGCCTGGATGTGCGTGACCGTGTGTGTGATGGCCTGCAGCTCCACGCCTGCCTCATTGGCCAGCCCGACTGTCGTACCGACCATGCCCTGGCTGGTGTGCATGCGTTCTGCAGCCCTCTGCGCACCCTGCTGCAATGACCCGATCAATGTCTCGATCTCTGCGGTGGACTGCTGGGTGCGTTGGGCCAGCCCGCGCACCTCATCGGCCACCACGGCGAAGCCACGCCCGGCCTCGCCGGCACGTGCCGCCTCGATGGCGGCGTTGAGCGCCAGCAGGTTGGTCTGCTCGGCGATGGCATTGATCACCGTCATCACACTGCCGATGCGTTCGCTCTCTTCGGACAACCTGCCGACGGCGTCGGCGGAGGTGCCGATGTCGTCGGCCAACTGGTCGATCTGGGTCAGTGCGCGCTGTACCACCAGATTGCCCTGGCTGGCCTGGCTGTTGGCCTGGCGGGTGGCGGTACTGGCCTGCTCGGCATTGCGCGCCACTTCCTGCACCGTGGCTACCATTTCGCTCATGGCCGTGGCGACCTGGTCGGTCTCCAGTTTCTGGCTGTCGACGCCGGCACGGGTCTGTTCGGTGATGGCCGAGAGCTGCTCGGCCGCCGCTGACAACTGAGCGGTAACGGTGCCCACCTGGCCCAGCACACCGCGCAGGTTGTCGCCGCTTTGGGAGAGGGCTTGGAGCAACTGGCCAAACTCGTCACGGCGCAGCTCGCTGCTGTTATCCCTCAGGTCGCCGGCGCCGATACGACGTGCGATCACTACGGCCTGCTGCAACGGCTGGGTGATCTGGCGGATGATCACCCAGCCGATCGCACCGCCCAGCAGCATGGCGCCAACCAGCAGCCCGAGCATCAACGCACGGCTGTGGCTGGATTCGTCGACGCTGAGCTGATTCTGGCGTGCGATCAGCGTATTGATCGCTTCCAGGCTGGTTTCGATATTGCTCACCAGCACTTTACGGCTGCGGGCCTGTTGCTCGACATCGCGGGCAAAGCGCTCGGCCAGTTGCAGGTACTGGTCCAGGTCGGAGGGCAATCTACCCAGTTGCGGGTGACGGCTGCCCAGGCGCTTCACGCTGTCATTGGCGTGCGTGTGGGCCTCACGCACCGTGTCCAGGCGTTTGGTGCTGCCCTCGCGCATCATGGCCAGGCTGTTCTGGCGCAGGTCGCTCAGGGCGTCGTTGAGGGTGGCAAGGTCGCGACGGACGTTGCTGGCGTCGTCCTGGTACAGCGCCTGGGTCAGTGTACGTACATCGTTCTGCAGGCTGCTGCCCAGGCGCTCGGAATCGGCCTGGATGCGGCCTATGTCCTGCTGGGCGGTTTGCAGCTGGCGAAACTGCTGCATATAGCCCTGCATGTTTTCCAGCACGTGTTGCAACTGCTGCCTGGACACTGCGTCGTCCAGGCGCTGGAGGTTCTCCTCGATCAGCGCCACCAGGGTGCTGTAAGAGGTGTTCAATTGCGCCGCAAGGTTTTCGTCGGCGTGGTTTTCATACGACAGGCGCGCGGCGCGAATGTCATTGGTGTGGTCGAGCACGTGATTGACCGACACCAGCCGATCGGCACGGGTGGTCAGGGTGTTGAGGCTGCGAATGCCGATCACGGCGAGGAGCGCCATCAGCAGCACGATACTCGCGAAACCGAGGGCCAGCTTCACTTTCACCGATATGTTTTTCACCTTGAATGCTCCTGGGTCGATGGTCAGTGGCTGACGTAGTGGCGTATTGCCATTTTCTGTCGCATGCCGGGCCAGTATCGATGGGCTCAAGGTGTAGCGGGGAGTCAGACATTTCCCGGTATGACGTGGGAAAGCTGGTTAAATAGTGAACGAAAAAAATCGCGACCAATGGTTCAGGACGGCTGTGTAGTGCAGGCCAGCCGCTGTGCAGGTGAAATTTAGTGCCGGATCGCCCGGTTGCGGTTTCAGTCATCTGCGGATGTGATGCACAATAGGCGCCGACCGTTTTTCGCAGGATTTTCAATGTCAAAGTCAACCGTCTTCACTGCGCTCGGGCTGGCCCTTGTGCTGGCGGGCGTTGCCGGCTGTTCCTCGAAGAAAGCCGCCATCTACGAACACGAGAACTTCGACGACTCGGGCACCTTCTCGCGCAGCTTTCCGGTCAGCGAAGCAGGTACCTGCGAGGCTGCCCGGCGCGCGCTGCTCAGCCAGGGCTACATCATCACCACCAGCGAACCGGGCCAGGTCAATGGCAACAAGAGCTTCCAGCAGACGGGCGACTCGCACCTGCAGATCAGCTTCAACGTGGTCTGTGCCAACGACACCGGTTCCGGTCAGCGCTCGACCATGTTCGCCAATGCCCTGCAGGACCGTTATGCGCTGAAAAAATCTAACACTTCGGCCAGCCTCGGGGTGGGTGTGCTGGGGTCGGTGTCGATGCCGATCGGCTCGTCGGACGACTCCATGGTCAAAGTGGCCAGCGAAACGGTGACCTCGCCCAAGTTCTACGAGCGCTACTTTGCGTTGGTCGAGAGTTTCCTGCCCAAGCCGAGCAAGAAGGCCAAGGTCGAGCCCAAGGCCGAACCCGCCAAGCCGGCTCTCGACCTGGGAGTGCCCGAACCTGCGCCTGCTGCGCCAAGCGCTCCGGCCGTCGAGGCTGCGCCGGTGCAGCCTCCGGCCCCTGCGGCACCTGCCGAGGTTGCAGCGCCGGTGGTGGCGGTACCGGCAGCGCAAGCGCCGGCTGCACCGCTGGTCGACGACAGCAAGAGCTCGCAGCCTGTGGCGCCGCCCCAGGATGCGGCGCCGATCACGGTCGAACAGACTGCACCGCCCACCGAGCCTGCCGCCGCACCGGCGCAGCCTCCAGCGGCCCCGACGGCCGACGCGCCTGCGCCGCTGTGACGCATCGGATAAATCATCGATTGCCTGCTACGTTTATCTCAATGGGCTGAGCGCTTGTAATTTTCGCTGGCTTGCCAGCGAAGGGCGAGCCACCTTGCGCCAGCCTGTCACGTCACGGTCATTTTTTCTTCACCTGGGCACTTTAGGGTGAAGCACGACTCAATGACATGATCGAGAAAACCAAGGAGCAGGCAATGGACGACTATCAAGAAGAACTGCTGGAATACCGCGCATTCGAACTCGACCCGCCAGAGCCGGCCGAAGACGCTACCGAGCTCTGATCGGGCTCATGCGCCCCGCCGCTGGCTGCGGCGAAAGTCCCCCGGCGTCACGCCGTTCCAGCGCTTGAATGCGCGCTGAAAGGCCTCTGCCGACGCAAACCCCAGCAGGTAGGCTATTTCGCCAAAGGCCAGCTCCGTGTCGCGGATGTAGGTCACAGCCAGATCGCGGCGCGTGTCGTTCAGAATCGCCCGAAACTGCGTGCCTTCCTCGGCCAGCTTGCGCCGTAAGGTCCAAGTGGGCAGTTGCAGCTGCGCCGCCACTTCACCCAGGTCCGGTTCACGTCCGCCGTTGAGCAACGGCCCCAGCAGATGGGCGATACGCTCAGCCAGGCTGCGCATGCGCGTGCGCTCCGCCAGTTCCTGCTCGCATAGCTGCAACAGGTGCTGCCAGGTGCTGGGGCAATGGGCCGGGTTGCGCAGCGCCAGGCTGGCGCGGTCCAGGCGCAACTGATTATGTGTGGCCCCGAACTGCACCGGGCTGCTGCACAGGGCCTGGTAACGGTCGGCATAGGCGGGCGCGCAAAACTCGATCTCCATGCGCTCTGCCTGCACTGCCACCCCCACCAGCCCCGACAGTTGTGCCAGCCAGCCGGCCAGTACCGAGTCGACCACGAAGCGGTTGTAGTCGTTGTACGGGCTGATCGAATAGAAGCGCAGCCAGGCGCCCTGATTGTCCTCATGGAGGCTGGACTGGCCACGGTAGTTGGCGGCGTACAGCGGCTCGAACCGCACCAGCGTACGCGCGGCCTCGCCCAGGGTAGGGGCCTGGGCGGCGGCTACACCGGCCAGGCCGGCCTGGTTCAGGCGGCTCAGGCGGCCCATGTGTAAGCCCAGCGCCGGTTCGTTGCTGAGTGCAATGGCGGCATGCCCCAGGTGCATGTAGCGCGGAATCGACAGGCGCGCACCGGCTTCGGCCAGCCGTGCAGGCACAAGCCCGTAGCGTTGCAGAAGGGGGGCCGGATCATGCCCCAGTTGCTGCAGCGCCTGCGCAAGGCTCTGGATGAACCCCACCGACAGATCCCCCAGGCGTACCCGTGGTCGGTTCATCGGTTACAGCCAGAGGTTGAGCAGGCGCGCGCCGGGATGACTGCTGGCACTGACGTAGTGCCCGTCGCGGCTGGTGAAGCCCAGGCCGTCGCCGGCAATTTCCCAGAACTGGCCGCGCAGGAACACGCTCAGCAGGGCGGTATCGGCGCTTTGGCCGTGGCCGATCAGGCGCTGCCAGGCCTGGCCTTCCTCGACCTGGCCGGCCTTGAGCGGCAGGCTCACGGCCATCGGCTGGTGGCGGTTGCCGCGCCAGGGGGCGGTCCAGCTGTCTCGGCCGCTGATGAAGGCGGGTACCGCGATCAGTTGTGCCGACTGCGCGGCCAGTTGCTGGTAGTTGGCCGGGTACCAGCTGTCGCTGCCCACCAATACGCCGAGGCGGCCTGCGGGTGTATCGAATACTTGCAGCGGATAGGCATCGCCGCTGCGGATGAAGCGGCGCACTTCACTGTCGGGGTATTGCTGGCGTTGCGGCTGGCCGATCACCTTGCCGTCGCTGGCGAATACCACGCCGTTGTTGTACAGCGCGCCGCTGCCGCTGTGAAGGATGCCTTGCTCTGCATACGGGGTGGGCAGCACGATGGAACCGGCCACCAGGGTCACGCCGAACTCCCTGGCCAGGCCGCCGAACAGTTGCTGGTAGTCGGCTGCCATCTGCGTGGCCTTCATGCGCAGGTGCGCATCGGCGCGGCGGTCGTCGCCCTCGGCGTTGAACATGGCCAGCCCGTAGCGCAGCGGGTTGCTCAGCTCCAGCCATTGCCAGGCCTCCTGCAGGCGGGTGACCTGGTACAGCTCTTTCTTTTCGCCGCGGGCCCACAGCCAGGTGCCGATATGCTCGGGCAGCACCACGATCGTGCGCGGGCCGACCAGGCCCTGGGTGCGAGCGTGTTCAAGGTAGGCGGCGAGCTTGCGGTGCAGCAGGGCCAGGTTCTGGTAGTCGCCCGGATACAGCAGTGGCTCGATGCCCAGCAGATTGCCCTTGTCGGCGGGCACGCCCTGGTTCAGCGCCACTTCAACGCGAAGGTCGGACAGGTAGTGGCCGGCCGGGCGTTGTTCGGTCCACAGGCCATAGCCCAGGAGCATGGCAGTCAGAACAAGCGCCAGGGCGCCGAGCAGAAGTTTTCGCATGGAATCAGATGTATGTCCGCAGTTGCGTCGAGGGTACTGGAAACGGGGGGTTGGTGAAACATATCCTGCTCGCACTGGGCACTGAGTCGAAGCATAGGACAGCTGCAGGCGTCTTAAATACTGGCGCACTTGCTATTTGCCATGGCGGATCTATCGTCGTTGTTACAGCCTTCCAAAGGATTGGCATCATGACGATACGGCTGGTCAGACTGCTGGTCATGGGCGGGGCCGCGCTGCTCGCATCCTGTGCGCTGTTCAACCCTTATGTGCAGAGTATCGCGCCTGAAACAAAGACTGCCACTGGCTCGCAACTGGCCAGCAAGATCCGCATGGAGCTCCAGGGCAAGACCAACGGATTGGCCTACTGGCAGTCGGGATCGTCATTGGCGCTGGCAGGTGCGCTGGGTCTTGGGGGCTACAAGGCCGTCACTGCAGGCAACGGTCACCAGGTGGCAGCGCTTGCGGCTGGCAGTGCATCGCTCTATGGTTTTTCCGCTGCGCAGTACAAACCCACCAGAGAGCAGCTTTATCACCGTGGCGTGCAAGCGGTGATGTGTGTCGAGTCGATATACGAGCGGGCCAGCCTGGAGGAGGGTAACGAGCTGATAAGGCGCATCGCCCAGCTGAAGGCTGGTTCTGGAACCGTGTCGATTACCAATGCCTACTCGTTGTATGGCGCGATTTCCAGGGCGAAGGCATTCGACAGGGTGTACAAGGAGAAACTGGTCGAAATCGTCGCGGCGCTCAACAACTACCTGGCTGCATTGCAGCCTGCCCCTGAGGTGACGTACCGGATCATCTCCGACGCGATCGGGTCACGGCCGGTTCCCCCGCCGGACGGCACGAAGAACGCGTGGTCAGCCGGCCTGGCGCCTATTTCCATCAATGGACGTTTCAACGCCCAGCAGCAGCTCCAGGCGGCCTTGCTGGCCGATGAGGCCAATGAATGGATTGCGCGCATCTACACCACTGCACCGGGCTTTGACAGTGATGCTCCCGGTTGCAACCCGTTTCAGGGGCAAGTGCCCTCGATCAAAGGGCTGCCATCCGGATCCACACTGGACATGGTGGCAGGCGGGCAGGAGCGCTTTCTGATCCTGAACTCCTCCGGCGACCTGCGCATCACCTACGCAACCCAGGACTCATCCGATCAGGGCGCTGCCGAAATCAGAGTGATTACTGAAAACAGAAGCTACTGGGTGGAGGTCAAGGCGCTCAGGCAGACCCGGAAACCGCTGAAGGCCTATCTGACGGATAGCCAGAAGGGCGAAGTCACCATCGACTTCTACATCAGTATCTCCGCCGCTCCTGCGGCTGGTCCTTGAGCTGGGAGGGATCGAGAATGTCTGGCGCAACGGTACTGTCCGGGCTTGCTGCGGGCTTTCTGCTCGCCGCGTCAATGGCTGCAGGCGCCGAGGATTGCGGTACGCCTGGCACACTGACCAGCAGCAAGGGTGATTCCCGAGTGTTGGTGACGCGAGTGTTCAAGGATGGCTCGATCGCCGTGCGTGCGCGGCTGGCAGTGAATCCGGATGGTGGCAAGGGCGCCTACACCGTTGGCGATCATGGGTTCACCTATATCGCCAACGGCCTTTCGATCATGCGCAAAGGTGTCCGCTATCGATGCGACCTTGATTGCCGAAACGCTTTTCTGAAGGCGGAACTCAAAGGGTTTGCCGAGCACACGCCCGAGTTCTGCGTGTATGCCATGGAAGTCGAGCCCTTTGCGCCAGGGCAGGCCAGAACATCCTGCGGCAATGGGCGCTACCTCATCGGAAATGGCAAGGGCCGCCTGCGCAAGGGGCCGCTGCTTGACACCGTGAGCGGCGCCACGGTGCAGAGCTATGTTTCCACTACCTCATTGCGCCACAAGGTGGATGGCCAGGTGCAGCCTCTGGACTCCGAGTCACTGCCCATAGCGGTGGCCGCCAAGGCGAGCATGCTGGGATCGATCGTCTGGGTCGCAGGCAAGGGCCTGCACGGCACGTTCGCGCTTGTGGGCGAAAGCGGGCCGGCTTTTGGCGAAGGCTCAATCGCGCTGCACCAGTTGTTGCACACCAATGCAATCACCGCACAGGCATCCGGCCCTATCCCTGTGGGGCAGCGCTGCAGCGCTGTCGAGTCAGGCCTGACGCCCCCTTTTCGGTCCTCCCCGGACAAGCCGGGTGACGGCTGCCGGAAAGGGCGAGCAGCCAGCAGCGCCAGCGATATCCGTGCCTACAACGGTATCAGCGAGCCAGTCGATTTCGTCGTGCTTGGCCAGGCCGGATTTTCCCGCAAAGGCGGGTTGATCGAGCAGACGGTGACTCGGCAGTCGATCGATGAGGCGGCTGCGCGAGCCGGCTATACCCAGCAGCGTATTCGTCAGATGCTGGCCTGCCTGCCGCGGTCCTGAGCCAGGTGACCGCCTACGGCTGGTCTCAGCCCTTGGCCGCCATGGCCGTCACTTCCACGCGCATGCCTTCGACCGCAAGGGCGGCCACGCCAACTGCGGCCCGCACTGGCCATGGTTTGGCGAAAAAGCGCTGGTACACTGCATTGAAGGCGGCGCGGTCGGCCATGTCGGTGAGGTAGATGGTCAGATGCATGACCCTGTCCATCGAGCTGCCGGCGCGCTCCAGTGCCACCTTCAGGGCTTGCAGGGTGCATTCGCTCTGCAGGGTGATATCGCCCAGTTCCAGGCTGCCGTCTGCCCGGGTCGGGATCTGGGTGGAGACCAGCACGCCGCCGAAACCGACAACGTCGGAGGAGATGGAGTCGGCATCGAGATCGGGAACGAAGGTGAGGTCGTGGTTGGCCATGGGCAGCTCTCGTTTGAGGGGGGGACAAGTTGGCCGACAGTTTACAGGGTCATGGCGCATGAGGTGCGATGGCGAGCGCATTCAGTCGTCAGTGAGTGGGTGCCTGTCGGCGACGATCGATCGGTCAGTCGACGCTCGTTTTGCCTCTTGAAATGCTCGCGGCCGATTTCCCCAACTGCGCAACTTCTTGCGCACTCAAATGTGGATAACCCTGTGCATACATTGCTGCAGGCCATACTCAACGTGGCCTGCAGCCAACTGCGCAACTTCTTGCACAGTACTGCGCAAGAAGTTGCGCACTTTTTCGGGTTTTCTCGCGTAAAAGTGCTCAAAAAACGTACAGTAAAAACACAAGCTACTGATTAACAACAACTAAATTTAAGTTGGCACGGGTCTTGAACTGTCTCCTTGCAGCCTGTCTAGTCCTGAAATAGGTTTACACCTGTTCAGGTAGGCCGATAGGCCTCAAAACGCCCGATGCACCGCATCGGGCGTTTTGTTTTTCAGGGCCATATGGGGCCGTTCTGTGTTGTAGATCTGCACTGCCTCATCAACCATCTGCCTCGCTTGCTCCAGATCTTCAGGTCTGCTTAACAGCAGCTCCATCTTGAGGATTCCGTTGATTCGCTCAGCCAGCGCGTTCTGGTAGCAGTCATACCCATCAGTCATGGAGCACTGAACGCCGTGCCGTTGGTGCAGTGACTGGTATAGCGCCGAGCAATATTGGATGCCTCGATCCGAATGGTGGACTAATGGCTGGCGACGACGTCGCTTTCGTAAGGCCTGCTTGAAGGCTTGCGCTACTGACTCGGCATGCAGGCTTTCATGGACGTGGTGACCAACAATTTTCCTGGAGTACGCGTCCGTTACCAGGCTCAGGTACAGCGGGCCGTTACGTGCGGGCAGATAAGTAATGTCGGCAACCCAGACGTGCTCCGGCCTTGTCGGAACGACTTGGCTTGGACCGGGCTTGATTAAGTTGGGATGGCGGTAGAAGCGATGAAAGCTCTGTGTTGTCTTGTGGTATGCCCGCTTGGGCAGTACCAGCAAACGGCGCTCTCCCAAGACCTGAAACAGCCTATCTCGGCCGACCTGGAATCGTTTGTCAGGTTGGCAATGCAGCAAATAGTGCAGCTTACGGGTACCCAGACGGGGCTGGCGCAGCCGGACTTGCTGAACAAACTGAACCACCCGATCTGCCTGGCGCTCTTTGCCATCAGCAGCTCGGTTGCGCTTGTAGTAAGCCTGTCGACTGATGCCTAGAAACTGACAAGCCCTGGCAATGCTCAGTCCTGCGACTTGACCTTGCGAGAGGACTTGCCGGATCGCTTTTTTACGACCGAGACACCATAGTCATTTTTCAGAACATCAACGACCGTTTCAAAGAACTGGGCCTTCTGGCTCATCAGCTCAAGCTGCTGCTCAAGCTCTTTGATTCGCTGCTCTGGAGTGAGCATTTTGGGGTCAGACATCGCGCAGCTCCTCTCGTCGCGGATCGAGGCCCCCTGGCTCCAATCCTGCCGACCGTGCTTACGCAACCATACCAGAACCGTCGACCGTCCCTGGATGCCATACCGCACCTGGGCCTGCTTGTAGGTCAGTTCGCCTTTTTCAATCTGATCAACCACCGCCAATTTAAAAGACAGTGAGTAATCACGCTGTGTGCGCTTTACACCTTGCTCCATCTGACTCTCCGGAAATTCGGGATGGGAGGTGTAAACCTTATTCAGGACGGGACACCAGATACGAAAAAGCCGACACGCAGTCGGCTTTTTTGTGGCTGAGCGATCAGATCGTCAGCGTCCAGTCATAGTCCACGATCAGTGGCGCATGCTGGGAGAAGCGTGGCTGACGCGGCAGGCGAGCGCTTCGTACGAAGCGGCGCAGGCCCGGGGTCAGCAGCTGGTAGTCGAAACGCCAGCCCAGGTTGAGCATCTCGGCCTGCTCGTTGTCCGGCCACCAGCTGTACTGGTCGCCCTCACGGCTGACTTCGCGCAACGCATCCACATAGCCCATGTTGCCGACGATCTCGTCCATCCAGGCCCGCTCTGGCGCCAGGAAACCCGGCGACTGCTGGCCGTCGCGCCAGTTCTTCACGTCGAGCTTCTGCTGCGCCACATACAGCGAGCCGCAGTAGATGTACTCGCGACGCTTGCGGCGCTGCTTGTCCAGGTATTTGCCGAAGTCGTCCATCAACTTGAATTTCTGGTTGAGGTCTTCGTCACCGTTCATGCCCGAAGGCAACAGCAAGGTGGCAATACTGACTTTGTCGAAATCGGCCTGCAGGTAACGCCCGTAGCGATCGGCTGTCTCGAAGCCCAGGCCGCTGATGACTGCCTTGGGCTGCAAACGCGAGTAGAGTGCCACGCCGCCTTGGGCTGGAACTTCTGCATCGCAGGCATAAAGGAAGTAGCCATCGAGCTGGAAAGCTGGGTCGTCGAGTTCAAAGGCCGAGGCGCGGGTATCCTGAAGGCAGATGACGTCGGCATTCTGGGCTTGTAGCCAGCTGAGCAAACCACGCTCGACTGCAGCCTGAATGCCATTAACGTTCACACTGATGATCCGCATAAATGGCCCCAAAAATCTCGTGCGTGTATGATACCCGAGCTGTACTCATTTAGCTAAATCTGTGGTAGCCGGGACTCTTCATGCAGCCGTATCAGCGCGAATTCATTCGTTTTGCCATCGATCGTGGGGTTCTGCGCTTCGGTGAGTTCACCCTCAAGTCGGGCCGCATCAGCCCGTATTTCTTCAACGCCGGCCTGTTCAACAGTGGCGCTGCCCTGGCTCAGCTCGGTCGGTTCTATGCGGCGGCGATCGTCGACAGCAAGATCCCGTTCGACGTGCTGTTCGGCCCGGCCTACAAGGGCATCCCCCTGGCTGCCGCGACGGCGGTGCAACTGGCCGAGCACCATGGGCTGGATGTGCCGTGGTGCTTCAACCGCAAGGAAGCCAAGGCACACGGCGAGGGTGGCAGCCTGGTGGGCTCGCCACTGGCAGGCGACGTGCTGATCATCGACGACGTGATCACTGCCGGCACGGCCATCCGCGAGGTGATGCAGATCATCCAGGGCCAGCAGGCTAGGGCGGCGGGCGTACTGATCGCGATGAATCGCCAGGAGCGTGGCAACGGCGACCTGTCGGCGATCCAGGAAGTGGAGCGTGACTTCGGCATTCCGGTGGTCAGCATCGTATCGCTGACCCAGGTGCTGCAGTTCCTCGCCGATGACCCGGCGCTCAAGCAGCACTTGCCGGCCGTCGAGGCCTACCGGGCCCAGTACGGTATCTGAGGCAAACAAAAAGGCGACCCGCGGGTCGCCTTTTTTGTACCTGTGGTGGCCCGCTCCTGTAGGAGCCGGCCTTGCCGGCGGATGCCTCAGCGCGGTTCGTGATTGGTAATCAGGGTACCCACGCCACTGTCGGTGAAAATTTCCAGCAGCACCGCATTCGGCACGCGGCCGTCGATGATGTGCGAGCTGTGCACGCCGCCCTGTACTGCTTCCAGTGCGCAACGGATCTTGGGCAGCATGCCGCCGTAGATGGTGCCGTCCGCGATCAGTTCGTCAACCTGCTCGGTGGTCAGGCCGGTGAGCACGGTGCCCTGCTTGTCCATCAGGCCGGCGATGTTGGTCAGCAGCATCAGCTTCTCGGCCTTGAGCGCTTCGGCCACCTTGCCTGCCACCAGGTCGGCGTTGATGTTGTACGACTCGCCGTTGGCGCCCACGCCGATTGGCGCGATCACCGGGATGAAGTCGCCCTTGACCAGCATGTTCAGCAGGTCGGTGTTCACCCCGACCACTTCGCCCACATGACCGATGTCGATGATTTCAGGGCTGGTCATCTCTGGCGTCTGGCGGGTGACGGTGAGCTTCCTGGCGCGAATCAGCTCGGCGTCCTTGCCGGTCAGACCGATGGCGCTGCCGCCATGACGGTTGATCAGGTTGACGATGTCCTTGTTCACCTGGCCGCCGAGCACCATCTCCACCACGTCCATGGTCTGCGCATCAGTGACGCGCATGCCATCGACAAACCGGCTTTCGATGGACAGGCGCTTGAGCAGGTCGCCGATCTGCGGGCCGCCGCCGTGCACCACCACCGGGTTGATGCCGACTGCCTTCATCAGCACCACGTCGCGGGCGAAGCCGGTCTTGAGCTCTTCGCTCTCCATCGCGTTGCCGCCGTACTTGATCACCAGCGTCTTGCCGACAAAGCGGCGGATGTAGGGCAGCGCTTCGGACAGTACCTGGGCGACATGGGTGGCGGCATCACGATCAAGGGTCATGCAGGGCTCCAGTTGGAACAAGGGGTCGGTCAGAACGTTGGTTGCAGATCAGGGGCTGCGCGCTTGAGCTGGGCAAGGAACACGTCCTTGATTCGCTGCAGCTCGGCTTCGCTGTCGGCCTCGAAGCGCAGTACCAGCACCGGCGTGGTGTTGGAGGCGCGAACCAGGCCCCAGCCGTTGGGGTAGTCGACCCGTACACCATCGATGGTGGTCAGGTTGGCGTCTTGGCCCCAGTCGGCGTCGCGTTGCAGTGCCTCAATGATGCTGAATTTACCCTCGTCCGTCACATCAATGTTGATTTCAGGGGTACAAATATCGTTCGGGAACGCCGCGAACAGCGTTTCGGCATCGCTATCGGCCTTGCTCAGGATCTCCAGCAGGCGCGCGGCGCTGTAGATGCCGTCGTCGAAACCGTACCAGCGCTCCTTGATGAAGATGTGCCCGCTCATCTCGCCGGCCAGCAGGGCGCCAGTCTGCTTCATCTTCTTCTTGATCAACGAATGACCTGTCTTCCACATCAGCGCGCGGCCGCCGTACTGTTCGATCAGCGGGGTCAGGCGGCGGGTGCATTTGACGTCGAAGATGATCTCGGCGCCCGGGTTGCGCGCCAGCACGTCCTGGGCGAACAGCATCAGCAGGCGATCGGGGTAGACGATGTTGCCAGTGTTGGTCACTACGCCGACACGGTCGCCGTCACCGTCGAAGGCCAGGCCCAGGTCGGCGCCGCTTTCCTTGACCTTGGCGATCAGGTCCACCAGGTTTTCCGGCTTGCCCGGGTCGGGGTGGTGGTTGGGGAAGTTGCCGTCGACCTCGCAGAACAGCGGGATCATCTCGCAGCCCAGCGCCTCGATCAGCTGCGGGGCGATCACCCCGGCGGCGCCGTTTCCGCAGTCCACCACCACCTTGAGCTTCTTCGCCAGCTTGATGTCGCCGGTGATCTGGGTGAAGTAGCGGTCCAGGATCTCGACCTTCTCGACGCTGCCTTCGCCGCGGGTGAGGTCGTTGGTCTGCAGGCGAATCAGGAGGGCCTGGATCTGCTCATTGGCCAGGGTGTCGCCGGCGATGACGATCTTGAAGCCGTTGTAGTTCGGCGGGTTGTGGCTGCCGGTGAGCATCACCCCGGACTTGCCGGCCAGCACGTTGGCGGCGTAGTACAGGGCGGGCGTGGGGACCAGGCCGACATCGCTGACCTTGCACCCGGCCTCGACCAGGCCCTTGATCAGTTGCTCGACCAGCATCGGGCCGGACAGGCGACCGTCGCGGCCAACCGATACGTGCGGCTCGCCCTGGGCCAGGCTCTGTGCACCGATGGCGCGGCCGATCCAGTAGGCGGTTTCGGCGGTGAGGCCTTCGCCGACCACACCTCGGATATCGTAGGCGCGGAAGATGCTGGCGGGGAGGTTCGGGGTCATGCGTTCCATGTTGCTCACCTGGGGAAACTCCAATTGGAAGGGGCTATGTTGGGTCGACGGTCGGCATGCGCTGCAGGCATCCGGCGCGCCGCGCGGCTAAAGATGTCCGGCTTTGACGGCATTTTCGACATAGAGTTCTTGAGCCGGGCGATTCATCCGTCGATCACCTCTGGAAGATCGACCCGGGCTGAAAGTGCAGGCTCCATGCATCGTTGAAGGTCCCTATCGGGGTTATTGCCGGGCTATCACTTTCGCCTGCGCTGGCCAGTACGGCCTGAGGGTCGTCGAACACGCCTTGCACGAGGCTGGCCTTGCCGATTTCCGGCATGTCTATTTTCAGAGCAGCACTTACACGTTGCAGCTCGAAAGTCATGAGCAGCACGGCCTGCACCGGGCCTGTCGCACTGCCTCGAATGGGCGTGACACTGTGGATATGCAGTTGCCCGTTGGTCGGGTGGGCCTCCAGGTTCGGTGGTACCCCGCGTTCGGCTCGCCCGATCATGTCCAGCAATGGCGGGCTGAGTGAGCGGTCGTGGAGGCTCTCGCGCCTGGCCTGGCCGGGCGTGAGCAACCGACTGCTGACCAACCCTTCGAGGTAGCTGAAGTCGTCCAGCACCTGGCGCGCCTGGCGGGCGTCAGCCGCCTTGGCGGCGGCAAGCAGGGCTGGATGGCGGGCCACGGTGTCGACCTCGGACACCAGACGGGCGATCTGCTGGTCGAGCGCAATGACCAGCCCAAAGGCCGGAAAATACGTCTGCAGGTTACGTTGCTCGCGTTGCAGAGGGATTACCAGCGTCAGCCACACCGCGAGCCCGGCGACGAGCATGCCGGCCAGGCCCCAATACAGGCCTGGCAGCAGGGCTCGCGCGTTATTCAATGGCTGCCCGAATGGCCGAAGCCGCCAGCGCCACGCTGAGTTTCGTCGAAGGTTTCGACGATGTCGAAGTGCGCCTGTACCACCGGTACCAGCACCAGTTGCGCAATGCGCTCGCCGATGGCGATGGTGAAAGGGGTCTGGCCGCGGTTCCAGCACGACACCATCAGCTCGCCCTGGTAGTCCGAATCGATCAGGCCGACCAGATTGCCCAGCACGATGCCGTGCTTGTGGCCCAGGCCCGAGCGCGGAAGGATCAGCGCGGCCAGGCCCGGGTCGCCGACGTAGATCGACAGGCCGGTAGGGATCAGTATGGTCTGGCCCGGCTCCAGGACGGTCTCTTCCTTGAGCATGGCGCGCAGGTCGAGGCCGGCAGAACCGGGGGTGGCGTATTGCGGCAGCGGGAATTCGCTGCCAAGGCGCGGATCGAGAATCTTGGCTTGTAAGGCGTGCATGCAGAGTTAAACCTGGTTGAGACGTTCGGCGATGAAGGCTACCAGCTGACGGGCGATCTTGCCCTTGCTGGTCTGTGCAAAGAGTGTTGCTTGAAGTTGGCGATCGATCACGCTGCAGGCGTTCTCCTCGCTGTTGAAGCCGATGCTGGGGTTGGCCACGTCATTGGCGACGATCAGGTCGAGGTTCTTGTCCTTGAGCTTGCGCGCGGCGTAATCGAGCAGGTGTTCGGTCTCGGCGGCAAAGCCGACGCTGAACGGGCGGTCGGGGCGGGTGGCGATGGTGGCCAGAATGTCCGGGTTGCGCACCATCTGCAGCAGCAGGCCGTCACCTGTCGTAGGGTCTTTCTTGAGCTTTTGCGGGGCGACGACTTCGGGGCGGTAGTCCGCAACCGCAGCCGATGCGATGAACACATCGCACGGGATCGCCGCTTCGCACGCGGCGAGCATGTCCCGCGCGCTCACCACGTCGATACGGGTCACCCGGTCGGGTGTGGGCAGGTGCACCGGCCCTGTCACCAGGGTTACCCGAGCACCGGCTTCCACCGCCGCTTCGGCCAGGGCAAAGCCCATCTTGCCCGAGCTATGATTGGTGATGTAGCGCACCGGGTCGATGTTTTCCTGGGTCGGGCCTGCGGTAATCAGCACGTGCTTGCCGGTCAGCGACTGGCGCTTGAAGGTTTCGGCGGCGCACCAGGCCAGGTCGGTGGCTTCGAGCATGCGGCCAAGGCCCACGTCGCCACAGGCCTGGCTGCCGGAGGCCGGGCCGAACACCTGGATATCGCGGCTTTGCAGCAGCTGCAGGTTGGCCTGGGTGGCCGGGTCGCGCCACATGGCCTGGTTCATGGCCGGTGCCAGCGCCACGGTGGCGTCGGTAGCCAGTACCAGGGTGGTCAGCAGATCGTTGGCAACGCCTTGCGCCAGGCGCGCGATCAGGTCGGCGGTGGCAGGTGCGATCAGCACCAGGTCGGCCCACTTGGCCAGTTCGATATGGCCCATCGCCGCTTCGGCGGCAGGGTCGAGCAGGTCCATGTGCACGGGGTGCCCGGATAGGGCCTGCATGGTCAGCGGGGTGATGAATTCGGCCCCGCCGTGGGTCATGACGACGCGCACTTGCGCGCCGTGCTCCAGGAGTCGGCGAACCAGCTCGGCGCTCTTGTAGGCAGCAATGCCGCCGCCGACGCCAAGAACGATGCGTTTCCGATACAGCCGCTGCATAGGCTTGCCTTTCTTTGATCAGTGTTTGCACGCGGCGACGACGCCTCCCCAGGCCGAATCGTCGCGTAAAAAGAGGGGGCTACGATAGCACAGGGCTGAAATGGGGAGCAGCCACACACAGACAGAGGGACAGCTATGGGTATCAGGGATTGGCCGTCGGCGGAACGCCCGCGGGAGAAGTTGCTGGAGCGAGGGGCCGGGAGCCTGTCGGACGCCGAGTTGCTGGCGGTGTTCCTGCGCACCGGTGTGGCAGGCAAGAGCGCGGTGGACCTGGCGCGCCACCTGTTGCAGCAGTTTGGCGGCTTGCGGCAACTGCTGGAGGCCGATCAGCCGACGTTTCAGCGTGAGCTGGGGCTGGGCCCGGCGAAGTATGCGCAACTGCAGGCGGTGATGGAGATTGGGCGCCGGCACTTGGCCGAAACCATCATCCGCGACCCGGCGTTGCAGAGCCCGGGGGCGGTCCGGCGTTACCTGAAATCGATGCTGCGTCATGAAGAAAGCGAGGTGTTCGGCTGCCTGTACCTGGACAACAAGCACCGTCCTCTAGGGTTCGAGGCGTTGTTCCGCGGGTCCATCAGCAGTGCCAACGTCTACCCTCGGGAAGTCATCAAGCGTGCGTTGGCCAGAAATGCCGCAGCATTGATCCTTTGCCACAATCATCCGTCAGGTGTTTCCGAGCCAAGCCAGGCAGATATCAATCTGACCCTGCGCTTGCAGAAAGCCCTGGGCCTGATCGAGGTGCGGGTGCTGGATCACATCATCATCGGCGATGGGGAGCCATTGTCGATGGTGGAGCGGGGCTTGTTCGCTGCCTGACGCTGCTGTGCGTGGGCGGTACTAGTCGATCAGCTTTGTTGCAACAAACGACGCAGCCAGCCCGACAACCGAAGCCAGCAGCAGGTAGTGACGCACCACAAGCTCGGTTCTGATCGTGGCTGGAAAGGACTCCACGTCTGCGGCCTGCAGCGATCCTGTTCTGATGAAGAGCTTCGCATGAGCCAGAAGCGCAGCGATGCATACGGTAAACACGATTCTGCCAAACACCGTGTTGTACATCACCGGGCGCTGTCGATTCACCACCGCCTTGCAGTTGGCAAGGTACTGGGATGCACTGGTCATGTAGCGCATGCCAGCCTGTGCGTACTGGGTGGCGACCCACCCCAGGCCGGCGATGCAAGGCAGTTGCAGTGCAAGGGGCAGCCAATAGGGTGAATACCCGCCGAGCCCGAACTCCGTCGGCTCGCCCTGGTGCTGAACGGCTTTGAGCACCTGCAGGGCAAGGGCCAGCAGCACCAGAACAGCCAGCGTTGCCAGCCTGAGGTGGTGGCTAAGAACCAGCAGCGTTCTGAGGTTGCCGGGGAAGCGCTTGATGTCCTCTGCGCTCAGGCCCCCGAACTCGACCGGGCAATCGGGGTAGGCCAACAGGCCGGCAATGTCGCCCACTGCCCTGAATCGTTGGCGCAGGCCCAGGTTGAGGCTGTACCGATGAGTGTCAACCAGCGGCGAGTTGTGAAGGTGCTCGAGTGCTTCGGCCAATCGCTGGGTAGCAATGTAGAGAAGCAGTGCGCCGAAGACCACCGGGCCGAGTATCAGTGCCACGGTGAGGCCGGCGATAGCCGCTTCGGTCCAGTATTCAATATCCAATGCGGCTATCCGTACGGTGCGGTTCGCTGGGCAACCATCGTAAGTCGATGGCGAGAGTCGCCTGGCGGCCTGAACACGCGGTGCAGGCTGCTGCAGTGTCCTTCGGGCTACCAGAGGACGCTGTCAGGAGCCTGCAGGCGCGAGTCGTTCAGCGTGCGGTCTTCACCGTGGCAAAGTCCTGCCGGCCGAACGGGCTGACCGTGTAGCCCTCCACATCCTTGCGCATCAGCACCGCTGCCGTGGGGTGCGCCAGTGGCAGCCACAGCGCCTGCTGCTGGATCAGCCCCTGGGCCTGCTGGTACAGGCGGCTGCGCACGCTCTGGTCGTTGGTGGTCTTGCCGGCACTGATCAACTGGTCCAGGCGCTTGTCGCAGTACCGCGCGAAGTTGGTCCCCGACTCGACTGCCGGGCAGGCAAACTGCGGGCTGAGGAAGTTGTCGGGGTCGCCGTTGTCGCCGGCCCAGCCCATGAACAGCAAATCGTGCTCACCGGCCTTGGCGCGACGGATCAGCTCGCCCCATTCGATCACGCGAATCTCGGCCTTGATGCCGACCTTGGCCAGGTCTGCCTGCAGCAGTTGTGCCCCCAGGCTCGGGTTGGGGTTGAGCAGGCTTCCCGAAGGGCGCGTCCAGATTGTGGTGCTGAAGCCGTCCGGCAAACCGGCCTTGACCAGCAGCGCCTTGGCTTTGGTCGCGTCGGTCGGGTAACCCGGCAAGTCCTTGGCGTAGCTCCAGGTGTTGGGCGGCAGGGGGCCTTCAGCGGCGACTGCGGTGCCTTCGAACACGGCCTTGAGGTAGCTGGTCTTGTCGAACGCCAGGTTGATCGCCTGCCGTACCTCGACCTTGTCCAGCGGCGGGTGCTGGCTGTTGATCGCGACGAACGCGGTCATGAACGCCTCGGTCTTCTCGACCTTCAGGTTTGCGTCTTCGGCGGCTGCCGCAACGTCCAGCGGCTTGGGCGACAGGGCGATCTGGCACTCGTTGCGCCGCAGTTTCTGCAGGCGCACGTTGGCGTCGGGGGTGATCGCGAAAATCAGCGGGTCGACGCTCGGCTTGCCGGCAAAATAGTCGGCATTGGCGCGGTAGCGGATCACCGCGTCCTTCTGGAAACGCTGGAACACGAACGGGCCGGTGCCGATCGGCTGGCTGTTGAGCTTCTCCGGGGTGCCGGCCTTGAGCAACTGGTCGGCGTATTCGGCCGAATAGATCGAGGCGAAGCCCATGCTCAGGGTGGCGAGGAAGGTTGCGTCCGGATGGTCGAGGGTAAAGCGCACGCTCAGCGGATCGGGTGCCTCCACCTGCTTGATCAGGCTGGGCAGCTGCAACGACTGGGCATGCGGGTAGCCGCTCTGGGTGATCTTGTGCCAGGAGTGGGCGGGGTAGAGCATGCGCTGGAAGCTGAACAGCACGTCGTCGGCGTTCAGCACGCGGCTGGGCTTGAAGTACGGCGTACTGTGAAACTTTACCCCCGGGCGCAGCTTGAAGTCGTAGACCAGGCCGTCGGCCGATACCGTCCAGCTTTCGGCCAGGCTCGGCACCACCTTGCCGCTGGTGGCGTCGAATTCCACCAGCCGGTTCATGAGCACATCGGCAGAAGCATTGGTGGTGGTCAGCGCGTTATACTGCACCACGTCAAAGCCTTCGGGGCTGGCCTCGGTACATACGCTCAAGGCGCCTGCCTGGGCCAGTGCGGGGCTTAGCAGCGCTGCGAGCAACAGGGGTAAAGCGGCACGACGCATGGTGACTCCTTGGCTGATCAATGGCCCATCTGCCCGTGCAGTCTGGAAAACTCCTACCCTAGTGCGCAAGGCCGTAAATGGCCAACTCCTTTTTCAAGGAATATTGCGACGAGCGGTTTTGTCGCTGGAAGCCCTGCATCCGGGCGGCCTGGGTTGATTCATGCATCGTGCGATCACATCAAATGTTGTTGTACCCCGGCCTTTCTGGTATAAAGCAGCGCTCTTTTCTAGGGGCTCGGTTTGTCGCATCTGCAGATCTTGCCGATAAGACCCTGAAGAAACACGGCGCCTGGCGCCAAAGACTGAGAGATTAAGCGGCCAACCCATGCCGGGTTGGGCATGTGGTTTTAGAGGGCTGAGGCATGTCGAGAGTCTGTCAAGTTACCGGTAAGGGTCCGGTAACCGGGAATAACATTTCCCACGCGAATAACAAAACCCGTCGTCGTTTCCTGCCGAACCTGCAGCATCACCGCTTCTGGGTCGAGTCGGAGAAGCGTTTCGTGCGTCTGCGCGTTTCTGCCAAAGGCATGCGTATCATCGACAAGCGCGGCATCGATGCCGTTCTGGTCGAAATTCGCCGTAACGGCGCCAAGGTCTAAGGGAGAAAATCATGCGTGAATTGATCCGTCTGGTGTCGACCGCTAATACCGGCCACTTCTACACCACCGACAAGAACAAGCGCACCACTCCGGACAAAATCGAAATCAAAAAATTCGATCCGGTTGTTCGCAAGCACGTGATCTACAAGGAAGCCAAGATCAAGTAATTGATCCCGGCTTACGAAAAAAGGCCCGCATCTCACGATGCGGGCCTTTTTTTATGGCGATTTTCTGTTCAGCCGAAATGGAAACCGCTGATCAGGCCCGCCTCGTTGCCGCTGATGTTCACGCGTTGCGGGTCCATTTCGCGGGTCGACATCTCGCCGATGCCGACCACGCGCTGGCGCCCGGTCAGTTCGCTGATGTAGGCCTTCACGGTCGGCACGTAGCGGGTGCCGACCAGGCGGCCGATGCAGGTGAGCACTTCGTCGTTGCTCAGTTGCAGCGCTTCGATGGGGCAGACGACCGGTTGATCCTTTTGCATGGTGAGGCTCCTTGAGTTCAGGTGGGTCCGGATAAGGACCCCGCCATGCTCGCGCCAGGGAGGGCTGGCGCGGCGGTATCTATCTATGGCCTATGCCTTGGGCTCGAACATCACGTAGATCTTGCGGCAGGTCTCCAGCACCTCCCAGGTGCCCTTGAAGCCGGCCGGGATCACGAAGCGGTCACCGGTGCGCAGGGTCTTGGCGTTGCCTTCTTCGTCGCGCAGCACCGATACGCCGTGCACGATCTCGCAGTATTCGTGTTCAGTGTAATTGACGGTCCATTGCCCGGGCGCTCCCTCCCACACGCCAGCGGCGAATTGCCCGCAAGGGCTGGCGTAATGGTTGTAGACCGCCTGCTCCGGGTCGCCCTTGAGCACTTTTTCGGCAGCCGGGCGGTAGCGCTCGGCCTCGGTCAGTACCTGTGCGAAGTCGACAATCTGCTGGATATTCATGTCTGGGTCCCCTGATTGTTAAATAAAGTGCACATCACTAGGCATTTGGCCATGTATTGTCAAATATATTGATAATTCAGGTGCCAGAGTTTAGGGTGTCGAGTGCCGTAGAGCGACAATCGCTCCGGCCGTATTCTGACAGCGCCCTGGCCCCTCGTGCGGCGCTGCATTTCAACAACAGGAGGAGTTTCGTATGACCACCCTGACTCGTGCGGACTGGGAACAGCGTGCCCAGCAACTCAAGATCGAAGGCCGTGCTTTCATCAATGGTGAATACACCGCCGCCGTTTCCAACGCCACGTTCGAGTGCCTGAGCCCGGTTGACGGACGCCTTCTGGCGCAGGTCGCCAGCTGCGACGAGGCCGACGCCCAGCGCGCCGTGGAAAACGCCCGCGCCACCTTCGAGTCCGGCGTGTGGTCACGCCTGGCCCCGGCCAAGCGCAAGGCTACCCTGATCCGTTTCGCCGCGCTGCTCAAGCAGAACGTCGAGGAGCTGGCCCTGCTCGAAACCCTCGACATGGGCAAGCCGATCAACGACTCGCTGAACATCGACGTGCCGGGCGCTGCCCAGGCACTGAGCTGGAACGGCGAAGCCATCGACAAGATCTACGACGAAGTCGCGGCCACCCCGCACGACCAGCTAGGCCTGGTAACCCGCGAGCCTGTGGGTGTGGTGGCGGCCATCGTGCCGTGGAACTTCCCCCTGCTGATGGCCAGCTGGAAACTCGGCCCGGCGCTGGCCACCGGTAACTCGGTGGTGCTCAAGCCGTCCGAGAAGTCCCCGCTGACCGCCATCCGCATCGCCCAGCTGGCCATCGAGGCCGGTATCCCGGCCGGCGTGCTGAACGTGCTGCCTGGCTACGGCCACACCGTCGGCAAGGCTCTGGCCCTGCACATGGACGTCGATACCCTGGTGTTCACCGGCTCGACCAAGATCGCCAAGCAGCTGATGATCTACGCCGGCGAATCGAACATGAAGCGCGTGTGGCTGGAAGCCGGCGGCAAGAGCCCGAACATCGTGTTCGCCGATGCCCCGGACCTGAACGCCGCTGCCGCCGCCGCGGCCAGTGCCATCGCCTTCAACCAGGGCGAAGTGTGCACCGCAGGTTCGCGTCTGCTGGTCGAGCGCTCGATCAAGGACAAGTTCCTGCCGCTGGTACTGGAGGCCCTCAAGGCCTGGAAGCCTGGCAACCCGCTGGACCCGGCCACCACCGTTGGTGCCCTGGTCGACACCCAGCAGATGAACACCGTGCTGTCCTACATCGAGGCTGGCCACACCGATGGCGCCAAGCTGCTGGTGGGCGGCAAGCGCATCCTCGAAGAAACCGGTGGCACCTATGTCGAACCGACCATCTTCGACGGCGTGAGCAACGCCATGCGTATCGCCAAGGAAGAGATCTTCGGCCCGGTACTGTCGGTGATCACCTTCGACAGCGTCGAAGAAGCCATCCAGATCGCCAACGACACCCCTTACGGCCTGGCCGCAGGTGTATGGACCGCCGACATCAGCAAGGCGCACAAGACCGCCAAGGCCCTGCGTGCCGGCAGCGTGTGGGTCAACCAGTACGACGGTGGCGACATGACTGCGCCGTTCGGTGGCTTCAAGCAGTCGGGCAACGGCCGTGACAAGTCGCTGCACGCACTGGACAAGTACACCGAGCTCAAGGCCACCTGGATCAAGCTGTAAGGCCATGGGTGCGGCCTGGTGCCGCGCCCCGAGCGATCCGCGCCACAGCCGGGCCCTGCGTTAGCGCAGGCCCGGCTGTGTTGCTTGTGGCGATCCATCATTCTGCGAGGAAGTACACATGCGTTGGGCTACCTACTTCGCCGTGCTGTCGTCGGTTCTGAGCGTCGGCCTTGCCCTGGGCGTGAGCATGCCGTTGGTATCGCTGCGTCTGGAGAGCTGGGGTTATGGCAGCTTTGCCATTGGCGTGATGGCGGCGATGCCGGCAATTGGCGTGCTGGTTGGCGCCAGCCTGTCCAGCCGCCTGGCGGCGTATTTCGGCACCGCCACGCTGATGCGCCTGTGCCTGCTGGCCGGTGCGTTGTCCATCGGCCTGCTGGCGCTGCTGCCCAGCTATCCGGTGTGGCTGGCGTTGCGCCTGCTGATCGGGGTGATCCTGACCATCGTGTTCATCCTTGGCGAAAGCTGGATCAACCAGCTGGTGGTCGAGCAATGGCGTGGCCGCCTGGTGGCGCTGTATGGCAGCAGCTATGCCCTCAGCCAGCTGGCCGGGCCGCTGCTGCTGGGCGTGCTGGGTTCGGAGGATGACCTGGGCTTCTGGATCGGGGCCGGGTTGCTGGTGGTGGCACCGCTGGTGCTGATCGGCCGCAGCGGGGCGCCCAGCGCTGAAGCCTGTGGTGTGGGCCTGCGTGACCTGGTGGGCTTCTGCCGGCGCTTGCCGGTAATCGCCTGGGCCATTGCGCTGTTCGCCGCGTTCGAGGCGATGATCCTCACCCTGTTGCCGGTGTACTGCCTGCAGCAGGGCTTCACCACCGAGCTGGCGCTGTTCATGGTCAGTACCGTGGTGGTGGGCGATGCGGTACTGCAACTGCCGATCGGGGCGCTGGCCGACTACATGTCGCGCCGCACGCTGTTCACCGGCTGCGCCATGACCCTGCTGGTGTCGAGCCTGGCCATTCCGGTGCTGATGCACACGCCGGCGATCTGGCCATTGTGGGTGCTGTTCGGCGCCAGTGCCGGTGGCCTGTTCACCCTGTCGCTGATCCTGATCGGCGAACGCTATCGCGATGATGCGCTGGTGCGCGCCAACGCCCACGTGGCGCAGCTGTGGGGCATCGGCTGCCTGATCGGGCCATTGGCTGCAGGGGCCGGCAGCCAGTGGGTGAGCGGGCATGCGTTGCCGCTGCTGATGGCGGCAGGCGCGTTCGGGCTGGTGCTGTTGGCGATGCGGCCGAATGCCTTCGAGCCTGCCACGGCCTAGGGCCGCTTTGTACCGGTTGAATCCCCTCGAGGAGCGCTCTTCTCGGGGGATTTCATCTTTCACCCAGCTGCGCAACTTCTTGCGCACCAAAATGTGGATAAACCTGTGCATATATTGCTGCAGGCCATAATAAACGTGGCCTGCAGCCAACTGCGCAACTTCTTGCACAGTACTGCGCAAGAAGTTGCGCACTTTTTCGGGTTTTCTCGCGCAAAAGTGCTCAAAAAACGTACAGCAAAAACACAAGCCACTGATTAACAACAATTAAATTTCAGTTGGCACGCGTCTTGAACTGTCTCCTTGCAGTCGCACGGCATTTTTCGCCTGTTCGGCTTCACTTTCTGCAAGGAGCAAACCCCCATGGCAACACCTGCCTACATGTCCGTCACCGGCACCAAACAAGGCCTGATCACCGCCGGTGCCTTCACCGCCGATTCGGTCGGCAACACCTACCAGGAAGGCCACGAAGACCAGGTCATGGTCCAGGGCTTCAACCACGAAGTGATCATCCCGCGCGACCCGCAGTCCGGTCAGCCGACCGGCCAGCGCGTGCACAAGCCGGTGGTCATCACCAAGGTCTTCGACAAGGCCTCGCCCCTGCTGCTGGCCGCGCTGACCTCCGGCGAGCGCCTGACCGAAATCGTCATCCACTGGTACCGCACCTCGGCGGCCGGCACCCAGGAGCACTATTTCACCACCAAGCTCGAAGACGCGATCATCGTCGACATCAAGGACTACATGCACAACTGCCAGGACCCGGCCAACGCGCACTTCACCCACCTCGAAGACGTGCACTTCACCTACCGCAAGATCACCTGGACCCACGAAGTGTCCGGTACCTCCGGCTCGGACGACTGGCGCACCCCGGTCGCCGGCTAAGCCTGCGTTAGTTCACTGCCCCGGCCAGCCAGCATGGCCGGCCGGGGCAGCCTGTCACCCCAGTTTTTGCAGCGGGAGGAACANCGGCTCGGACGACTGGCGTACCCCGGTCGCCGGCTAAGCCTGCGTTAGTTCACTGCCCCGGCCAGCCAGCCAGCCAGCCAGCATGGCCGGCCGGGGCAGCCTGTCACCCCAGTTTTTGCAGCGGGAGGAACATCGGATGTTCTCAGCGGCCAACCAGCCCCATTTCACCCTGACCCTGGACGGGGTCGACAGCGACTTTCAGGTGCTGTCGTTCAGCGGGCGCGAAGCGCTCAGCCAGCCGTTCGAATTCGAACTGGAGCTGGTCAGTGAACGGGCGTCGCTGAACCTCGAATCCCTCCTGCACACGCTCGCCTTCCTGCAGCTGTCGCCCAGCGGCAGCGGCATTCACGGGCTGGTCTACAGCGCCGCGCAGGGCGAAGCGGGGCGGCGCCTGTCGCGCTACCGGCTGGTGCTGCGCCCGCAGCTGGCGTACCTGGCACACCGCATCAACCAGCGCATCTTCCAGCACAAGACGGTGCCGCAGATCATCGCCCAGGTGCTCGAGGAGCACGGCATCCTCGCCAGCGACCACCGCTTCGTGCTCGGCGCGGTGTACCCCGAGCGGGTGTACTGCGTGCAGTACGACGAGTCCGACCTGCACTTCATCCAGCGCCTGTGCGAGGAGGAGGGTATCCACTACCACTTCCAGCACAGCCCGCAGGGCCATGCGCTGGTGTTCGGCGACGACCAGACCGTATTCCCCACCCTGGCCCCGGTGGCCTACCAGCAGGACACCGGGCTGGTGGCCGACGTACCGGTGATCAAGCGCTTCGGCCTGCGCCTGGCCACGCGCACCAGCCGCACCACGCGGCGCGACTACGACTTCACCAAACCGCGCATCCAGCTCGAAAGCGACGCCGACAGCGGCGCCGCGCCGGACCTGGAAGACTACGACTACCCGGCCCGCTTCAGCGACCGCGCGCGCGGCAAGCACCTGGCCACCCGCGCCCTGGAGCGCCACCGCAGCGACTACCGCCTGGCCGAGGGCCGCAGCGACCAGCCGAGCCTGGTCAGCGGGCATTTTCTGAGCCTGACCGAGCA
>NZ_PEFV01000001.1:1727040-2351985 GCF_002939405.1 Pseudomonas sp. BRM28
TGTCCCGTCCTGAATAAGGTTTACACCTCCCATCCCGAATTTCCGGAGAGTCAGATGGAGCAAGGTGTAAAGCGCACACAGCGTGATTACTCACTGTCTTTTAAATTGGCGGTGGTTGATCAGATTGAAAAAGGCGAACTGACCTACAAGCAGGCCCAGGTGCGGTATGGCATCCAGGGACGGTCGACGGTTCTGGTATGGTTGCGTAAGCACGGTCGGCAGGATTGGAGCCAGGGGGCCTCGATCCGCGACGAGAGGAGCTGCGCGATGTCTGACCCCAAAATGCTCACTCCAGAGCAGCGAATCAAAGAGCTTGAGCAGCAGCTTGAGCTGATGAGCCAGAAGGCCCAGTTCTTTGAAACGGTCGTTGATGTTCTGAAAAATGACTATGGTGTCTCGGTCGTAAAAAAGCGATCCGGCAAGTCCTCTCGCAAGGTCAAGTCGCAGGACTGAGCATTGCCAGGGCTTGTCAGTTTCTAGGCATCAGTCGACAGGCTTACTACAAGCGCAACCGAGCTGCTGATGGCAAAGAGCGCCAGGCAGATCGGGTGGTTCAGTTTGTTCAGCAAGTCCGGCTGCGCCAGCCCCGTCTGGGTACCCGTAAGCTGCACTATTTGCTGCATTGCCAACCTGACAAACGATTCCAGGTCGGCCGAGATAGGCTGTTTCAGGTCTTGGGAGAGCGCCGTTTGCTGGTACTGCCCAAGCGGGCATACCACAAGACAACACAGAGCTTTCATCGCTTCTACCGCCATCCCAACTTAATCAAGCCCGGTCCAAGCCAAGTCGTTCCGACAAGGCCGGAGCACGTCTGGGTTGCCGACATTACTTATCTGCCCGCACGTAACGGCCCGCTGTACCTGAGCCTGGTAACGGACGCGTACTCCAGGAAAATTGTTGGTCACCACGTCCATGAAAGCCTGCATGCCGAGTCAGTAGCGCAAGCCTTCAAGCAGGCCTTACGAAAGCGACGTCGTCGCCAGCCATTAGTCCACCATTCGGATCGAGGCATCCAATATTGCTCGGCGCTATACCAGTCACTGCACCAACGGCACGGCGTTCAGTGCTCCATGACTGATGGGTATGACTGCTACCAGAACGCGCTGGCTGAGCGAATCAACGGAATCCTCAAGATGGAGCTGCTGTTAAGCAGACCTGAAGATCTGGAGCAAGCGAGGCAGATGGTTGATGAGGCAGTGCAGATCTACAACACAGAACGGCCCCATATGGCCCTGAAAAACAAAACGCCCGATGCGGTGCATCGGGCGTTTTGAGGCCTATCGGCCTACCTGAACAGGTGTAAACCTATTTCAGGACTAGACAGGGGACTGTTATTTTTTTCGTTGCACAGGGATGACGTGATCAAGGACCATTACCACCTTAGGTCTGGTAGCCGCAGGGTTTGGTTTTGCCTGCTCTGCTGGTTTTACTGGCGGTGTTTTCGGTGTGTCAGTCATAGGCCCTCCGGGGGTAGTGAAAAGAATCAAGAAGTATACTGCCAAAGAAGCACACAGAAGGTATGCCGAAAAACGGATTTCTGAATATGCGCTTTCCAATATTGTTGTTTTGGTCTTAAGTATGTCTCTAGCAGCAGACAATGCTTCTTGGCAGGAAAGTGAGAGCGAATAATAAACTGTTATAAGTTCTTCTGTTTCTATGAGTGAGTTTACTTCTTGGTCGATTGAGATTCTTGGGCTTTTAGATAATTTTATAGCATTGAATAAACGTATCCACGAGGAGAAAAGCGCTAAGAAGGTTAGTAGGGCTAGTCCTGTAAAAATCCAACTCGAGATCTTTCCCGCTTCCAATGGAAAAATTCTTTGCGAGGAGGCGTTGATTAAGGCCGTATATCCAACTATTGATATGCTAAGTATGTTGAGAAAGCGCCCGGCTTTTTCATCCAGTTTCTTGTACCTGTCCAGCTCCTCGTCTAACGCTTTTCTCGAGAGTTCGTACAGTAATTTATAACGCTCCATACGGCTCCCTGGAGTAGGTGGTTACGAATAAATTAGCACTGGTAGGTACAGGTTTGGGTACTAGGATTCAGTATCACCAAACCTACGCCCACCCATGTCAAGCACTCCCTATCTCTTTATTTTTCTCAAATCCCCAAAAGGCGTTCAGCCCTCGTATCGAGGGGGCGGGGCGCCTTTTTTTATTTCTGCGCAATCGGCGTGCTATTTTTCTTTCCCTCGGTCCCGTCGCTCTATCGCAGTGAGCTGGCCTGACGGTAGGGTGTTGTACACTTCTTCGATATGCTTTGGCTCAGAAATCAGCCTGTCAATTATTAAGTTAAGAAGTTTGAAAAGGCTCACTGCTATGTTGCGATCATCCTTTAGGTCCATTTGTCCAGGGTGTACGGCCTGATTCCCTATCACCCTTACAGTATCCAGAGCTTGTTGAATTCTCGTGTCTAACCCAAGGGCCACCAGATTACCGATGTCATCATTAATATTTTTACCTGATTGGCCCAATTCCTTGCACAGCTTCTGAATACCCAGCCTGATTAGTGCAGCGGCACCGCGCGGCGAAATGTCCAAGATAGCATTGGCCTCGTCATAGTCGCGACGAACATCATCCGACATGTCGGGGTTGGCAGGTGGTGCATCGCCTGTGGCCGGGTAGGCGATTTTATCGTGAATCCACACGCAGTGCTTTTTACAGTTAAAGCATGTGGAGAGGTTTACGTTGTTTAGGACCGTCCACGCGGACGTGTCAGCTTTTCTTTCAAAAAACGGGATACCTCGTGATAACATTTCAGCCCATTCAATAAGCTGCTTTCTTTCGGCGGCGTCTTCAATATTGGCAAAGTCTGGTATCGCGTCCCCGGCCCTAAGCATCGGGCTTAGTGGATACTTCACGTTGCGCCGTCGTCCTGCAAGCTCGAACCATGTCTGGCTGGTGAGCGCACCGCAATGCGGACAGTTGAACGCGGTATCTTCAATAGATGGGGGTACGAATTTCATGGCGCATCCTACGGGTGAGTTATCCAGAGGGTAGCGATTAGCCATCGCTTTAGGCAACAGCTGATAATTCAATAAACACTTGAATCATTGTCGGGTCGGTACGAAATAGGTGTACGAGTAAATCTGCTGAGATTTCCAGCTTTGAAGAATCGTTTGTTCGGCCATTATCGGGCGTTTAAGGCAGCCTAGGGTATGGTCGCGCATGCAGTTGAATGGGGCAGAAATGGGGCAATACAGGCGCCAATCTATGCCATTCTATGCACAGCTATGCATCATTGCGCGTTCGCATATGCAGGGCTAAGCCATGCTCTGGTGGGCTCACGGCGTACTTTCCCCATATACCCGAGCACAATCGGGGTGTGTGCGGAAAGATCGCTCATTACAGAAACTTGGCTCGCAGTGTCGTTTAGACCAAAGGCAGCGGGCAATGGTACAGGGATTTTTTCCCCGTTGCCGGGCCTAACGCTGCGCAGCGACCTTTTGCCCCTGGCATTGTGTTAATGCATATTTGAATTTGCATTTGCGCACGAGATGAGTACTATGCACGTTATGCAAAAACGCAACGTAGCTACCGTCTTGAGAGCATTGCTCGACCGCCACGGGATCTCCCCCACGGAGCTTCACCGTCGCACCGGCGTGCCCCAATCCACCCTGTCGCGGATTCTCAGCGAGAAGATCGTCGATCCTTCCGACAAGCATGTGTCGAAGATCGCCGAGTACTTCGGCGTGAGCACCGATCAGTTGCGCGGCCGTGCCGACCTGGGCGATACCCGCCCGGCGAACGCGCCGCGCGCCGACGTGCAGCTGCAGGACATCAGCCTGTGGGATGACGACACCCCCGTCGAGGACGACGAGGTGTCCATTCCGTTTCTTCGTGAGGTCGAGTTGGCAGCAGGATCAGGACGATTCGTCATCGAGGAAAGCGAGAAGGCCAGCCTGCGCTTCGGCAAGCGCAGCCTGCGTCACAACGGCGTGCAGTTCGACCAGGCCAAGTGCGTGACGGTGCGCGGCAACAGCATGCTGCCGGTGCTGCGTGATGGCGCCACGGTGGGGGTGAATGCGGGCAAGAGCGGCATCGGCGACATTGTCGACGGCGACCTGTATGCCATCAACCACAATGGCCAGTTGCGCGTGAAACAGCTGTATCGCCTGCCCACGGGTATCCGCCTGCGCAGCTTCAACCGCGACGAGCACCCGGACGAGGACTACACCTTCCAGCAGATGCAGGAGGAGCAGATCAGCATCCTCGGGCATGTGTTCTGGTGGGGCATGTACGCCCGCTAGGTTCTGTCGCTACATCAAACCCGCCTCGGCGGGTTTTTTTGTGCCTGCAAATGCCTGCAGGGGACGGCCTTGCCGGCGAATGATCGCACCAAATATTTGCGGCAATCCCACCGAATCCTTCACCGGCAAGGCCGGTTCCTGCAAAAAATCTACCCCTCAAGACAGCACTGCAGCGCAAGCAGGGCAAGGCTTTCATGCGTTATTGCAAAATCAGATGCATAGATATTTCCAAAAATGCATTGACTGCATATGCATTTATGCATAACCTTTGTCTCAAGCCGGTCAGACACCGGCAGTGGCAAAGGCAGCGATGAACAGGCCTGAACTGTTCAGAGGGTTGGCAACTGACCCGGGTGTGCAGCGTAAAGCACCGTAAGCAGTTATCCGGCGGGCAGGCGGCCGCGGTCGGAGGAACAATTTGAGGCGGGATCGCACGGCGCACCAGCAGTGGCCGGCGGTCCGACAACGCATTACTGAAAAGCCTGGGCGACCGGGCTTTTTGGAATGCCGAGTGATCGGCTGTTCAACAAGGGAGCACGAGCATGACAAACGAGCAACAGACGTTGCTGGAAATGCCGATCTGGCTGGTGATCGTCCTGGCATTGCTGGGCGGTCTGTCTGGTGAGATGTGGCGCGCAGACAAGGAGGGCGCCCGCGGCTGGGGCCTGTTCAGGCGACTGCTGCTGCGCTCCGGGGCCTGCATGGTCTGCGGCGTATCGACCGTGATGCTGCTGTATGCCAGCGGGCTGTCGATCTGGAGCGCCGCAGCCTTTGGTTGCCTGACCGCCATGGCGGGCGCCGACGTGGCCATCGGGCTTTACGAGCGCTGGGCTGCGAAGCGGCTGGGTGTGGCACAGGGCGTGCCGCCCCTGGCATCGGATGCGCCACTGCATCGCGACCTGCGTGAGCGCGACCAGGAGCAATGATCGTCGCAAACATTATCGAAAGCCGCTTGCAGCGGCTTTTTCATGTCCGGAGAAACCTATGTCTGATAACACCCGCTTGTACGAGAATGCCGGCTACGTCGGCCTAACCCTGGCCCAGGGGCCGCGCGACGCGGTGATCTACGGCTCTGCCACGTCGGTCAGGCTGAGCAGGAGTTTTGTTGCGATGGGCGGTTTTCGCTTTCGCGGCCAATACACACGGGGCATGGTTCCGACCTTCGCGATGGCTGACAAGGTCGCCAGCGTGGCGCCAGCCGGTCTCGGTGCCGAACGCAGCAACTGCAAAGAGAGCTGGTACGCCGCCTTTGCCTGTGCCAATGAAGGTGACGCCAGTGCCGTGGTGAAAACCATGCCGTTCCTGCGCGTGGGCAGTATCAGCGGCAACGTGATCACGCTGAACAAGGCCGGCGAGGGTACCCACGATATCGCTGAAAAAAGCTACGACTGGATGGCCGACAACAATCTTGCCGGTGTGCAGTGCCTGGTCATCAGTGAGGGCGGGCAGTGGTCCGGCCGGGTAGCGACCGTCGTCGCTAACACTGCAACCACCCTTACGCTCGACAATATAGGGGCGCTGTCCTTCGGCGCATTTTTGTTGCCCGCGCCCCCCGGGTTCGCACATTTCTGCTACCTGGCGTCGTTCTATCTGGACACCCATGAGGTGCGCAACATCTACGACACCGGGACCGAGGTGGTGTCCAGAGGCATTTACCTGCTACGACCCGAAACGCCCGGTGCAAGTCCAGGCCCTGTCGGCACCTTGATGGACTGCTCCGGGTATATCGCACCCTTGGCTACCGGCGTTCGAATGGACTCCAGGTGCGTCATGAGCACCTCTGCCACCGGTGACTACGCCGAGTACTTCTCGCCCGACAGCGGAAACCACGATGTACGTACCAATTACGACCTGAAGGACAACAGCGGCTCGCGCAGCTTCGTGTTCGGTGGCGTATCGCTGGCGTTCCTGTACCCGCAGACCTTCAACTTCAAGAATGCCGGCACGCTGGCAGCCAAGCGCTCCGAGGGTCGGATTGCGCCGACCGGCTGGTTCGAGCCGTAGTCGCCGCAGTGAACGCAACGCCTGCTGCAACCGCAGTGGGCGGCTTGTCGAAGAAGACACGAAAGGAGGGCTTGTGAACGAACTCAAGCTATTGAGCCAGGCCATTACCGCAACATTCCAGGCGGGTGTACCTGATTTCGCGACGGTTGAAGCGTTCAGCGCAGTCAACGAGCACACTCCGCAACCGGCACTGTGTCACACCATCACCGCTATGGAGGCAAGCGTTGACCCCGGCGATGGACGCTTGTGCATCCTGGCGCGTTTCGAGGCACGCATCCTGGTGGATGCACAGCAGCAACACGCAGCCCTGCAAGCCGCCACATTGGCGGCGAAATCAACGCTTGTGCTGCACAAGCAGTTCTGGGGCGTGGATTTCGTCGCGGCGACCCTCAATGTGAAGGCGCAGACGGCCATACCTGCCGAAGTACCCGGCACCCTGGAATGGCGGGTGCAATGGCAGCAGCCCGTTTATCTTGGCGACCTGCAGTGGCCCTGGCCAGACCAGCCACCCGGTTCGCTGCTGTTCGCCTTCAGCCCGGACACAGGGCCCGCGCACAAGGACAGCTACCAGGCACCGGAGGACATGGCATGAGTTACGCCAGCTCCATGCATGACCGCATGCTGGCGGCGTTGGTCATTCCATGTCGGGTGGTCGGCATCGACCTGGCAGCAGCGCGGGTACGGGTCTCCGATGGCGCCGGCTGGACCAGCGCCTGGGTGCGCTGGCACAGCCACGCGGCAGGCAAGGCCCGCCACTGGCGTGCGCCGAGCCTGAACGAGCAGGGCGCACTGCTCAGCCCCAGCGGTGAGCCGGCGCAGGGCACCTTCGTACCGGGCCTGTACGGCAATGCCGGCGCGCCACCCGACAACCGCGAGCACGTCGAGGTATGGCGCTTCGATGACGGTGGCTCGCTGGTCTACGACTGGCAGGCCCGCAGCTACAGCATCGAGCTGCCCGGTGGCACCGTCAGCCTCAAGGTGGCCGGCAGCTCGCTGCTGGTCACCGACAACGCAATCACCCTGAACGCCGCCAACATTGCCCTGACCGGTGAGGTGAGCATCAACGGTGGCCTGCGCGTGACCGGTGACATTCTGGGGGCCGGCAAGATCATCGACACCGGCGGCAACACCGCCAATCACAAGCACTGAACCCCGCCCGCCGACGCGGGCTTTTTTATGCCTGGAGACAACATGGCTAGTGAATGCATTCAGGCCAGGGAGGTACCGCGATGATCGGCATGAGCCGCCACGGCGGGCAGACGCTGTCCGGCATCGGGCACCTGCGCCAGTCCATCGAAGACATCCTCACCACCCCGCTGGGCAGCCGGCGCATGCGCCCCGACTACGGCAGCAAGCTGCGCCGTTTCGTCGACCTGCCAGTCAACGAGGGCTGGAAGAGTGCGGTGCAGGCCGAGGTCGCCCGCGCCCTGACCCGCTGGGAACCACGCCTGAAATTGCAGCGGGTGCGCGTGGTGGCGGTAGTGGGCGGGCAGATCAGCCTGCAGCTGAGCGGGCAGTACCTGGGTGACAGCCAACTGCTGGAGATAACGGCATGAGCAACGTGGAACTGTCGGCGCTGCCCGCGCCGCAGGTGCTGGAAGATCTCGACTTCGAGGACATCTTCCAGGATGACCTGGCGGCCTTTCGGTCGCACATGGGCGAGAACTGGGACGCGCTGCTGGAAAGCGACCCGGTGACCAAACTGCTGGAGGTGGGCGCGTACCGCAAGCTGCTCAATCGGGCGCGGGTCAACGATGCCGCCAAGGCGCTGCTGCTGGCCTATGCCCAGGGCAGCGACCTGGACCAGCTGGCAGCCAACGTGCAGCTCAAGCGGCTGGTGGTACAGGCCGAAGACGCGAACAGTGTGCCACCGACCCTCGAAGTGCTTGAGGAAGACGATGCACTGCGCGAGCGGGTGCAACTGGTGTACGAGGGCCTGACCACCGCCGGCCCGCGCAACAGCTACATCCTGCATGCACGCAATGCCTCGGGGCAGGTGGCCGATGCCTCTGCAGAAAGCCCGTCACCGGCAGTGGTGGAGGTGACGGTGCTGAGCCTGGAGGAGAACGGCATCGCCAGTGCGCAGTTGCTGGCCGAAGTGGCCGCCTACCTCAACGACGACGATGTACGCCCGGTGGCGGACCGCCTGGAAGTGCGCAGTGCCGAGGTGATTCCTTATCGCATCGATGCCGTGCTCTACATGGCCGGGACGGGGCCGGAGAACGAAGCGACCCTGGCCGAGTGCCAGCGGCGCCTGCAGGCCTGGGTCAACCCCCGACGACGCCTGGGCGTGGAGGTCTCGCGCTCGGCCATCGATGCGCAACTGCACATCGCCGGTGTGAGCCGGGTGGAGCTGCGCAACTGGACCGACATCCGCCCGAGCAAGGCGCAGGCGGCCTGGTGCACCGGGTTCGAACTGACGCGGGGGGGCTGACATGCACAGCCTCCTGCCGCTCAACAGCACGCCGCTGGAACGGGCCGTCGAGGCGGCCTCCAGCGAAGACCTCAAGGTCACCCTGCGCACCCTGTACAACCCCGATACCTGCCCGGCGAACCTGTTGTACCAGCTGGCCTGGGCCTGGTCGGTGGACCGTTGGGACGACACCTGGCCCGAGGCGATCAAGCGCTCGGTGATTCGCTCCTCGTTCTACGTGCATGCCCACAAGGGCACGATCGGCGCATTGCGCCGCGTGGTGGAGCCGTTTGGTTATTTGATCGAAGTGATCGAGTGGTTCAAGGCCACGCCCCCGGCGGTGCCCGGCACGTTCGCGCTGAAGATCGGCGTGTCCGAGGCGGGGATCAGCGAACAGACGTACCAGGAACTGACCTGGCTGATCGACGACGCCAGGCCCGTCAGCCGACACCTGAGTGGCCTGGTCATCAGCCTGGAAACCGCTGGGTCGCTTTACCTCGGCGCCGCGCTGCAAGACGGCGACGAACTTGACATCTACCCGCCTGCGCCGGCCGACCTCACGGTCATGGGGGCCATCGGGCGTGGTGGGCGAGAACACACCATTGACTATCTGGACATTTACTAATGGTTGATCAGAACTCCCAGTTCTACGCGATCCTGACCAAGGTGGGGGCCGCGAAACAGGCCAATGCGGATGCCCTGGGCATTCCTTGGAAAATCACACACATGGCCGTCGGTGACGCCAGTCCGGCAGGGCTGGACAACCCGCCGCTGCCAATGCCCGACGCGAGCTGGACCAGCCTGCTCAACGAGTGGCGGCGGGCGCCGCTGAACCAGCTCAAGGTCGACGAAAAGGACAGTGCGGTCATCGTCGCCGAGCAGGTGATTCCGGCCGAGATCGGCGGTCGCTGGATTCGCGAGGTGGGGCTGTACGACGCCGACGGCGACCTGGTGGCGGTGGCCAACTGTGCGCCTACCTACAAGCCGCTGCTCAACCAGGGCTCGGGTCGTACCCAGGTGGTGCGCATGAACCTGGTGGTCAGCAGCGCCAGCAATGTGCAACTCAAGATCGATCCGGGTGTAGTGCTGGCGACCCGCGAGTTCGTGACCGAGGAACTGGCCAAGCGCGACTTCAAGCACTCGGTGCTGGCTGCGACCACCGCCGCGATCACCTTGAGCGGGTTGCAGACGATGGATGGTGTTGCGCTACAGTCGGGCGCGCGCGTGCTGGTGAAGAACCAGGCCGCTGCCAAGGACAACGGCCTGTATCTGGTTGCCAGTGGAGCGTGGACACGTTGCCCGGATGCGGACAGCAGCGCCAAGGTCACACCCGGCCTGCTGGTGCTGGTGGAGCGGGGTACGGTCAATGGTGACAGTGGGTGGCAGTTGGTGACGGATGCGCCCATAACCTTAGGCGTTACGGCGTTGGCCTTCGACATGGCGTTCGGGCCTACCGGGGTGGTAGCTGGTACTTATCGTAGTGTCTCTGTCGACAAGTATGGCCGAATTGTGGCCGCTACCAACCCTACCACTGTGGCAGGTTATGGTCTGATTGATGTGCTTACGACTACTCAGGTCAATGCTGCGCTGGCGTTGAAGGCGCCCCTCGCAAGTCCGGCATTGACTGGCGCCCCGACAGCACCCACGTTGGCGGGTACTGACACGAGTACAAAGCTGGCCAACGCCGCGTCAGTGCGGGCGATCATGGCGAACTTTGGTCTGGGCTCCAAAGCTGCCAGTTTTGAAGGCAGTATCGACGATATTCGTGAGACCGGTGTTTATCTGATCGCCAACACTAGTTTGGGAGCCAAGCCACCCTATCCTCCCGGTTTTGGTAGCGGAACTGTACCCAACGGGACTTTGTTTCACTTGGAGCGTGGTAGCTCCAACATGTCCACCCAGTTGTGGGATACGTTGACTGCGGGAACGCCGATGGCATTTCTGCGCACTCGCCTGGCCACTGGTGTCTGGGGAGAATGGTCACAATTGTGGAACAGCGTGAATACGCCGAAGCAATCTAGCCCGCTCGACGTGACACCAGGAGCGATGCTGACGATAGGCTCATTCGGTGTAGGCAAGGCGGTAATTGGCGTTGATCCGAACCTGAACAGCTATCAGGTGCCAGGAAACTATTTGACTGCTCTTTCTGCGCTAACCAACGTACCGCCTGGCTGGCCCACTGCTGCACGTTATAGCTTGATAGTAGAGGGATACGACTCCACCAACTACCTTGTCCAGACGCTGACTGCGCTCTCAGTTGCAGATGCACCTATCAGTGCGAAGCGGGTAATGACTGGCCCCGGAAACTGGACGTCGTGGCAGGTGCTGAGTACCAATGAGCAGCTTCCCTATCGCGGTATCAAGGTGTTCAGCACTGCAGGCACCTTTACTTGGACTGTTCCGAAAGGGGTCACGAAGGCCTGGGTCCGTGTAGTGGGCGGAGGTGGTGGCGGTGGACGATTTACCCACGGCGGTGGCGGTGGCGGTGGCGGTGGAATCGCTGAGGCTTTGGTTGACCTGACCGGGCTGTCATCGGTTTCCGTAACCGTTGGCAGAGGTGGCGCCGGGCGTACGACCTCTAATGGGGATGGCGATAATGGCTCGGGATCTTCCTTTGGGACCTTGCTCAGTGCCGACCCAGGCCGCGGCTCTAGCATCTGGTTGGGTGGACGGGGAGGCGCCGGGGTCGGCGGGGATATCAATGCCTCAATGGGCAATGGTCATAACCAGACTCGTCACGACAACTCGGGTAACGGTGGCTCAATTTACGGAGGCGGCAGCGGAGCAGGTGGCGGGGGTGTTGGTTCAGGCTACGGCATAGTCGGGGGCGCAGGGGGGAATGGCGTTCTTCCCGGCAGTGGCGGTGGTGGTGGCAACGAGAACGGCAATGGCGGCAACGGTGCCGCAGGCGAAGTTTCGATCAGGTGGTGACCATGTGGGCAAGAATTGAAGACGGTGTAGTACTGGAGGTAACGGATCTTGACCCGACCGGGCGTTTCCATCCTTCCATGACTTGGATGGCATGTGACGCTCGGGTGACACAGGGTTGGCAGCTCAAGGGCGATATTCTCGAAGCCCCAGTGGCTGCAGCTATAGATCTGTCCGCGATCGAACGATCATGGCGTGATCGCAGTGTGAACGAGACAGAGTGGCTGGTAACCCGTCATCGCGACGAGCGCGAGCTGAAGCTGAATACCACTCTAACTTCTGTACAGTTCGCCGAACTGTTGGTGTATCGCCAAAGCTTGCGCGACTGGCCTCAATCAACGGATTTCCCCAAGTCCGAGCATCGCCCGCCAGAGCTTTCCTGGCTCGCCGAGCAGATTTGATAAGCCCCGCACTGTCGGGGCTTTTTCATTCTTCAAGACCCTCCAGCAGATAATCACAAGGCATCGCAGATGTTGAAAGAATGCAGATGCGGCAGGTGCAAACGACTGCTTGCCCGTATGGGCGAGTTCACAGAACTCCAGATCAAATGTTCCCGCTGCGGAACGTTGAATCATATGAAGGCCACGAGCCTCGAACCATCGCCTGTGAGCGACATGAACGCGGAATGTTCCGCTACCCAGCATTCGACTCGATAGGTGAAAAATCATGGAACCAGTAAAAGTAGGCAAGCATTTCTTCAACGCTCACCCGACCACGGTGACTCAAGTCTTCAGCCCGGAAGAAAACAAGGAAGGCGTCTATCTGCGCACCGCCACCATTTGCACCGGCGGCGGCATCATCAACCTGTACAGCGGTCCCAAGGCACCTGCTCGTCTGGGTGACATGACGGTGCACGCTATCATGGGCGGAGTAGCCAGTAGCAACAACTGGCAGTACACCCAACCCTACCCACTGCTTATCCCTGCTGGCTACGGGCTGTGGACCGTCTCGAACAACTCTGTCGCCGCGATCTCGCTGACCTGGGACTTCCTCGCCTGATTTTGGCCACCGCACCTGTACCTGCAACGGGCGGTTCGCCCCGATAGTTGCCGATCCAACCTTACAAGGCCCTGCATTGCAGGGCCTTTTTCATACCCGGAGTTTACCCATGAGTGGTTTCTTTCACGGCGTCACCGTCACCAACGTCGACACCGGCGCACGCACCATCGCGTTGCCGTCGTCCTCGATCATCGGCCTGGTGGACACCTTCACCGAAGGCCCGACCGCCAGCGCCAAGTTCAACGACCTGGTGCTGATCACCAGCGAGCGTGAAGCCATCGCCGCCTTCGGCGCCGACGCGGCCATCACCCGTGCCTGCCAGGCCATCTACCAGCGCGCCAAGGCGGTCATCGTCGCCTGCGGCGTGGCCAAGGTGGCCGACGCCGCCGAGCAGACCTCGGCCATCATCGGCAGCGTGCTGGCCGACGGCAAGCGTACCGGCCTGCAAGCGCTGCTCGACGGCAAGAGCCGTTTCAACGCCCAGCCGCGCCTGCTGGTCACTCCAAAGCACAGCGCAACACAAGCCGTCGCCACCGCCCTGGTGGCCCTGGCCGACAAGCTGCGCGGCCTGGCCATCATCGACGGCCCGGCCACCACCGACGAGGCCGCCCTGGCCTACGCCGAAAACTTCGGCGCCAAGCGCGCCTTCCTGGTCGACCCGGGCGTGCAGTACTGGGACACCACCACCAGCGCCACCGTCGATGCAGCGGCCTCGGCCTGGGTCGCCGGCCTGTTCGCCTGGACCGACAACGAGTACGGCTTCTGGGCCTCGCCCTCGAACAAGGAGTTCGTCGGCATCACCGGCACCACCCGCCCCATCGAGTTCCTCGATGGCGACGAGACCTGCCGCGCCAACCTGCTCAACAACGCCAACATCACCACCATCATCCGCGATGACGGCTATCGCCTGTGGGGCAACCGCACCCTGAGCAGCGACCCGAAGTGGGCCTTCGTTACCCGCGTGCGCACCATGGACATCGTGATGGACGCGATTCTCTACGGGCACAAATGGGCAGTCGACCGCTCGATCACCGCCACCTACGTCAAGGACGTGACCGAAGGCCTGCAGGCGTTCATGCGCGACCTCAAGGCCCAGGGCGCGATCATCAACTTCGAAGTGTTCGCCGACCCGGAACTCAACAGTGCCAGCCAGCTGGAGCAGGGCAAGGTGTACTGGAACATCCGCTTCACCGACGTACCACCGGCCGAAAACCCCAACTTCCGCGTCGAGGTCACCAACCAGTGGCTGACCGAAGTTCTCGATAACGCAGCTTAAGGAGCACTAGCAATGGCAATGATTCCCGAAACCCTGGCGAACCTGAACCTGTTCGTCGATGGCACCAGCTTCCAGGGCGATGTCACCAGCCTGACCCTGCCCAAGCTCACCCTGAAAATGGAAGAGCACCGGGTGGGCGGCATGGACATGCCCATCGAGATGGACATGGGCATGGAGAAGCAGGAAGCCGGCTTCACCACTACCGGCGTGCGCCGTGAGTCGCTGAAGTTCTTCGGCCTGGCCGATGGTTCTGCGTTCAACGGCACCTTCCGCGGTGCCTTCAAGGGCCTCAAGGGCGCTGTCACCCCGGTGATCGTGACCCTGCGCGGCGCGCTCAAGGAAGTCGACATGGGCGATTGGAAGGCCGGTGACAAGGCCGAGGTCAAGCACACCGTCGCCGTCACCTACTACAAGCTGGAAGTCGGCGGACGCCTGATCTACGAGATCGACCCCATCGGCATGAAGCGCGTGATCGACGGCGTCGACCAGCTCGCGGCACAACGTTCGGCCCTGGGCCTGTAAGGACTTCTCATGACCCAAGCAAAGATCCCCAGCTGGATGAAGCTGAGCGCCGACGGCGTGGTGGTGGCGCTGACCCGGCCGAGCGAAGCCAATGGCATCAAGGTCGACAGCCTGTCGTTGCGCTCGCCTACGGTACGCGACATTCGTGCGGCTCAGTCGGCCGGCAGCGGCGACGACGAGCAGCGTGAGCTGAACCTGTTCGCCTCCCTCGCCGAGGTGGGCATCAAGGACCTGGAGGGCCTCGCGCTCAAGGACTATGGCCGCCTGCAGGCGGGCTATTTTCGCCTGGTGCAAGACGACGAGCTTTGACCTCTCCCTTCAGAAGGTGGCCGCCAGGCGGCTTGCCCGTGAGCTGAATTTTTCTGCCACCGAGATCATGACCATGTCGTTCAACGACATGGTCTGGTGGCTCACGGAGTGAGCCGGTTTTGCACGCACAGGGGGACCGTATGGCAAACGCGTTAGCGTTGAAACTGGTTATCGGCGCCTCGGTCAGTTCGACGATCGGCGCATCATTCAAGCTGCTTGAGGCGCGGATCCGGCAACTCAGGCAATTGAGCAGCGAAGGCAAGGGCGACCTGTACCCGCTCGGGCTCGAGACGCTGGGCAACGGGATGCTCGACAGCGCTCCTGGTGACCCACCAGGCGCGAGAACTCAAGCAAAGACCGGGGGCGCCGTACAGGCTGCTGAAACACAGGGCTCCCGGCACAGGCTGACATTGTTGAAGAGCATCGACGGGCACTTGCAGGTGATCAGTTTCCAGGTCGCCGATGTTGCGCGCCGGCTTTCGCAATCGAAGCCCGCCAGGGTATCCGTAAACATCAGATCGCAAGCGGCACCGCAGGCACCCGCAGGGGCAGCTGCGGCTGCTTCACTGGAGACTGCAGCGCCTGCATCTCTGCCAACCGATGGGACACCTGCGGCGGGTCGAGTATCCGACCCGCTCAGCAGTAGGATGGCGGGGAGCGATGATACCGGGCCCCCGGCAAAGGGGCCGCAGCCCATAGGTATCATCGCTGTTGCCAGTGATTTCAGGGCAGGGCCACGGAAGGCTGGCGTGCTGGGTGGCGACGCTCCCAAAGGCGCAAGGGCGCCGCAACGCGTGTTTGTCGTCAATGCCCAGGACTTTTGCTGCGGCGCGATAACTTCGAGAAGGGGTAGAGGGGGAAGAAAGAACAGCCCCTCCAGGCGCCGACCTTCATCTGCTCCGGTTGGGCGCTGGGAAAGCATCAAAGGTTACCTCGGCAAGGCTGTTCCGGCGATCAAGGCCGCTCGAGCGCCCGCAGCCGTCGAGGCCATCTACAAGTTCGGCAAGACCTTCCTCACTGCAGAAACCACCGAGCAGAAGGCTGAGGGATATGGTGGGGCAGTGGGCGGTTTTGGTGGCGCACTGGCCGGGGCTGCGCTGGGCGCTTTCGTTCCTGTCATCGGTCCTGCGATCGGTTCGCTGATCGGGGGTATTGTGTTCAGCGAGTGGGGCTCCTCGTTAGCCAAGAAGTGGTTTGCAGACGACGATGCTGCCAAGCCTCCTGCTGGCGAACCCACTCACTTCTCCAAGTCGCTGGGCGATGTCGCTCGTTCGATGAATCCCGGCGCTGGCGAGCCGATGACAATTCTGTCGTTGCCGCCTGCGCCACCTTCGATCAGCCCTGCGCCGCAGCCGATTGCCCAACAGATCACCTTCGCCCCGAACATGCCCATCACCGTGCAGGGCAGTGTCACCGACCCGGCCCAGTTGGCGATGAACATCGAGCCGATCATTCGACGTCAGTTCCTCGAACTGACCCGTCAGGCTTCGATGCGGCAACTGGCCGACCCCACATTTGTATAAGGAGCTGCCATGACCTACATGGACCAGTTGCACTCGGCCCTGCGGGCGCTGATCGCAGCGGGGGAGGCGGGCCGGCGCAGTGCCGACGAGATGCTGGAGCCCATGACCGGCGCCATCAGCGATATCGCCGAAGCCGCTGCCGCGCTCGAGGACATCCCCTACGTCGGGCCGCTGATCGGCGCCAGGCTGCAACGCACGATGCGCGCCATCAACCGGGCGCAGCAGGGCGTCGACAAGGTGCTGGGCCGTTACAGCCGCGCCGTGGCCAAGGTCGCGCTGGTGCAGGAGCGCATCGTCATATTCGAGCAGAAGGCGGCCAAGGCTGCCGCAGCCATCAACAAGGTGGCGGGTCGCATCAGCCCGTCGCTGGGCACGTTGCTGCCCACCGGCAGTTTCGCGCCGTCGGTCACGCCGGCAGCCGAGGTGGTCAAGCCGTTCCCGCACCTGCTCATTCTGCAGTCGTTGCAGGCGCAGGCGCAGCCTTACTACTTCAACCTCGACACCGCGACCTTCGATGAACTGCGTCGCCAGAGCGGCTTTCGCTGGGCGGGCCAGGAGCGCCTGAGCCGCCACCCGGCGCAGCAGGCGGTGGGGCTGGGCGAAGAGCGCATCACCCTCAAGGGCACGATCTTTCCCGGTGCCAAAAGCGGGCTCGGCCAGTTGCAGGCGCTGCGCAGCATCGGTCGGCAATTGCAGCCACTGAGCCTGACCACCGGCTACGGCGAGGTACTGGGCAACTGGTGCCTGACCAGCATCGAGGAGGACCAGAGCAGCCTGGTGGCTGGCGGCATTCCTCGCAAACAAGGCTTTTCATTGGAGTTCGTGAGCTATGGCGACGATCTGCAGAACCTCTGACGGCGATCTGCTCGACAGCCTCTGCCAGCACTACTACGGGCACCTCAACGGCAGCGTCGAAGCGGTACTCGATGCCAACCAGGGCCTGGCCGACCAGGCGCAGCCGTTTTGTGCCGGGGTGCTCATCAGGCTGCCCGCGTTGACGCCCGCCCGCCAGGCCCTGGTGCAGTTGTGGGACTGAGCTGGCGCGCCCCCCCTGCCTGCCAGCGCTGCGTGCGCGGGCAGGCCCTTCTGGAGCAGCAACCATGCAACCTGTGTTTCGCATCGTGGCCGATGGCAAGGACATCACCGCGCTGATCAATGATCGCCTGCTGTCGCTGCGTACCACCGACAAGCCGGGCATGGACTCGGACGAGTTCGAACTGCGTATCGACGATCGCGACGGCGAGGTGGCATTGCCGGCACGCGGTGCCTTCATCGAGGTGCATCTGGGCTACGCCGGCCAGGCATTGACCCGCCTGGGGCGCTACGCCGTGGATGAGGTGGAGCTGTCCGGGCCGCCCGACAGCATCGTGATCCGAGGCAAGGCCAGCGACATGCGCGGCAGCGGCAAGACCACCCGCAGCGGCAGCTGGGAGAACGTCACCCTCCAGCAGATCGTGCGCGACATCGCCGCGCGCAATGGCTGGCAGCCAGCGTGCCCGGTGACGCTGCGCATACCGCGCATCGACCAGTTCAACGAGTCGGACTTCAACTTCATCACCCGTCTGGGGCGCCTGTTCGACTGCACCGCCAAGGTAGCGAACGGCGCGCTGCTGGTGATGCCGCGCCAGGCCGGCAAGAGCGCCAGCGGCAAGGCCCTTGGCAACGTCAGAATCAGCCGTGGCGATGTGCGCAGCTGGCAGTTTCGCATGACCGACAAAGGCACCCACAAGGCCGTGCAAACCCGTCATCTGGACAGCAAGACCGGCCAGCAGAGCGTGGTCGACCTGCCCAACGACGACGCGCCCGACGGCCTGTCGCCTGTGCACACCGACCGCCACCTGTACCCCAACCGTAGCGCTGCCGAGCAGGCCGCCAAGGCCCGCCTGGCGGCGCTCAACCGCAGCACCGCCAGCCTGCGCCTGGAAATGCCGGGCCGCACCGACCTGTTCGTCGAACGCATCCTCGACGCCCAGGGCTTCAAGCCTGGCCTCGATGGCGAGTACCTGATCGAGTCGATCGAGCAGGTGTTCAGCGCGTCCGGGTGGAGCACCACGGTCGAGTGCAATGGCGGCAAGCAAGGCAAGGCCAGGGCCAAGGGCGGGCAGGGTAATGCCGGTCGTTCGCTCAAGGCCGGACAGGCCTGAACCCCTATGCATTTTGGAGAATGATGATGGTCATCACTCAGCAGAACTTGATGCAGATTCTTCCCGGTGCCGGCGCCAATGCCGGCATTTTTGCACCCGCCCTGAACACCGCCATGGCCCGTTGGGAAATCGACAACCCCCGACGCATTGCCGCCTTCCTCGCGCAGATCGGCCACGAGTCGGGCCACCTGCGTTACGTGAAGGAGCTGGGCAGCGATCGCTACCTGTCCCGTTACGACACCGGCGCCCTGGCCCTGCGCCTGGGCAACACGCCGGAGGCGGACGGCGACGGTCAGCGGTACTGCGGCAGGGGGCTGATCCAGGTTACAGGGCGCAACAACTACCGCGCCTGCAGCATGGCGCTGTTTGGCGACGAGCGTCTGCTGGAGTTGCCGCAGTTGCTCGAGCAACCGCGTTGGGCCGCCGAGTCGGCTGCCTGGTTCTGGCACTCGCGCGGGCTTAACGCGCTGGCCGACCGCGGTGAGTTCAACCGCATTACGCGGCATATCAACGGTGGCCTCAATGGCCTGGAGGATCGCCTCAAACTCTGGGCCCGCGCCCGCGAGGTGCTGTGTTGAACCGCTTGCACGCTGGCGTGCTGCTGAGCCTGGCGCTGTTGGCCTGCGTATTGACCTGGCAGGTCCAGGGCTGGCGCCTGGGCCGCCAGCTGGCGCAGCAACAACAGGCCTGGGCATTCGAACGCCAGCAACTGGCCGAGCGTGCTGCCGCCGAGCTGCAGGGCGAACGCCAGCAACGTCATGTGCTGGAGCGCCAGCTGGATTTGAACGACAACACCCATTATCAGGAGCTTCTCGATGCACAACAGGCTCAGGCACGCTTGCGTGATCGGCTGGCTACTGCTGATCTGCGGTTGTCGGTCCTTCTCGACCGCGACGCCACCCCCGACCTGCCTGCCGCCCCCGGCGCCGGCAGCCTGGATCATGGCGCCCCACGCGCCCGACTTGACCCGGCGCATGCTCGACGAATTATCGCCATCACCGATGCCGGTGACGCCGGACTGATCGCCCTGCGCGCCTGCCAGGGTTACATACGCGCGCTCACACCTTGAGTGTTCAGCCACGCCGATAGCTGGTGTAGGGTAGGCGCCAGACCTTCAAGGAGCCTGCCATGGACCCGATCACCGCACTTTCTGCCCGGCTGGGGGAACACCTGCGCCGTTACAATGCCCAAGTCACCACGGCCGAGTCCTGCACCGGCGGTGGTATCGCCGAGGCCATCACACGTATTCCTGGCAGTTCGGCCTGGTTCGAAGCGGGCTACGTGACCTACTCCAACGCCCAGAAGACTCGCCAGCTGGGGGTAGACCAGGCACTGTTCCCGCAGGTCGGTGCGGTCAGCCAGGAAGTGGTCGAGGCCATGGTGCGCGGCGCCCAGGCTGCCAGCGGGGCACGCTTTGCCGTGGCGGTCAGCGGTGTGGCAGGGCCCGATGGCGGCTCGCCGGCCAAACCGGTGGGCACTGTATGGCTGGCCTGGGGCGACGGTGCGCATGTGGCCAGCGAGCGCCGGCACTTCGATGGCGACCGCGATGCGGTGCGCCGACAAACGGTAATCGCCGCCCTAGAGGGCTTGTTACAGCTTGGCGCAGAGTAAATCGCAAATCGGGGGTAGGCGGAAAGAAAACCCTGTGGAATAATACTGGCTACTTATACAGGTGTTGTGGCCGTCAGGCCCTATCGATGATTACGTGAGGACTTCAATGGACGACAACAAGAAGCGTGCCTTGGCTGCGGCCCTGGGTCAGATCGAACGTCAATTCGGTAAAGGCGCGGTCATGCGCATGGGCGATCACGATCGCCAGGCGATTCCGGCAATCTCGACCGGCTCGCTGGGTCTGGACATTGCTCTGGGCATCGGCGGCCTGCCAAAGGGCCGTATCGTCGAAATCTACGGTCCTGAGTCGTCGGGTAAGACCACGCTGACCCTGTCGGTGATCGCCCAGGCACAAAAAGCCGGCGCCACCTGCGCATTCGTCGACGCCGAACACGCCCTCGACCCCGAGTACGCCGGCAAGCTGGGCGTCAATGTCGACGACCTGCTGGTCTCGCAGCCGGACACCGGTGAGCAGGCCCTGGAAATCACCGACATGCTGGTGCGCTCCAACGCTGTCGACGTGATCATCGTCGACTCCGTGGCAGCCCTGGTACCCAAGGCCGAGATCGAAGGCGAAATGGGCGACATGCACGTGGGCCTGCAGGCTCGCCTGATGTCCCAGGCACTGCGCAAGATCACCGGCAACATCAAGAACGCCAACTGCCTGGTGATCTTCATCAACCAGATCCGCATGAAAATCGGCGTGATGTTCGGCAGCCCGGAAACCACCACCGGTGGTAACGCGCTGAAGTTCTACGCTTCGGTACGTCTGGACATCCGCCGTACCGGCGCGGTGAAGGAAGGCGACGAAGTGGTCGGCAGCGAAACCCGCGTCAAAATCGTCAAGAACAAGGTGGCGCCGCCGTTCCGCCAGGCCGAGTTCCAGATTCTGTATGGCAAGGGCATCTACCGCAACGGCGAGATCATCGACCTGGGCGTGCTGCACGGTTTCCTCGAAAAAGCCGGTGCCTGGTACAGCTACCAGGGCAGCAAGATCGGTCAGGGTAAAGCCAACTCCGCCAAGTTCCTGGCAGAGAACCCGGAAATCGCCGCGACCCTCGAGAAGCAGATCCGCGACAAGCTGCTGACCGGTGGTGTTGAAGCTGCAGCTGCGGCGGCTGCTGGTAAAACGGCTGCTGCAGAACCTGAAGATGATCTGGTCGACGCTGACGCCGACGCCAACTTCTGATTTGCAGATAGACCATGTCCGTCGTACTCGATACCCCCGTCGCCGTAAGGCGGACAGCTATGGACCTGCTCGCGCGACGCGAGCATGGTCGTGTCGAGCTGACGCGCAAGTTGCGTCAGCGCGGCGCTGAGCCCGAATTGATCGACCAGGAACTCGACCGTCTGACGGAAGAGGGCCTGCTCAGCGAAGCGCGCTATCTCGAAAGTTTCATCAGTTACCGCTCCCGTTCGGGCTATGGCCCTGCGCGTATCCGTGAAGAGCTCAGTCAGCGCGGTTTGCAGCGTAGTGATATCGAACAGGCCTTGCGTGAGTGCGGCATCGACTGGCAAAGCCTGCTGATCGATGTATGGCAACGCAAGTTTTTCGGGCAACTGCCCTCCGATCCGCGCAGTCGCGCACAGCAAACCCGTTTTCTGGTCTACCGTGGTTTTTCCATGGAGATGGTCGGTCGTGTGCTGAGTGGTCGCAGCCTGGACGATTGAGCGATGGCCGACCCCGAAAGGGGGTAGGCCAGGCATGTTCACGGTGTGGCTTTTCAGGTGACCTTGAGGGGTTCACGTTCCCGTTGCGGGGCTTCATTGTGCTGAGGCTTTGCCCAGTTTTCCGAGCGGTTGATGAAGTCTACCAGCTCGCGCAGGCGGCCCTGATCGCGTCCATTGAAGGCAAAAGCCAGGCGTGACAAGTGGCTGAATTGTGCCTCGTCATGCTCCTCGCCTGCATAGGCGTGCTGATGGAAGTCGCCACTCAGGCGCAGGTCGGCGAAGGACTGCTGGATGTCGAGCAGGGCCGCTTCGCTGAGCGGGTGGTGTGTGCGAATCACGAACTGGTTCTTCAGCCAGCGGCTGGAGTGGTAGTTGCTGTAGAACTGGTTGATTTCCGCTACCGCATCGTCGGCGTTGTTCACCAGGCGCACCAGCTTCAGATCGTTCGGCAGGATGTAGCGATTGCCTTCCAGCTGGCGGGTAATGAAGTCCAGTGCATCCTGCCAGAAGGTCCCCCCCGGTGAGTCGAGCAGTACCACCGGCACCAGCGGACTCTTGCCGGTCTGGATCAGTGTCAGCACTTCCAGGGCCTCGTCCAGGGTGCCGAAACCGCCCGGGCACAATACCAGCGCGTCAGCTTCCTTGACGAAGAACAGCTTGCGAATGAAAAAGAAGTGGAACGGCAGCAACTTGTCCGTTCCATCCACCGTGGCATTGGCGTGCTGCTCGAAGGGCAGGGTGATGTTGAAGCCCAGGCAGTTGTCGACGCCTGCGCCTTCGTGAGCCGCAGCCATGATGCCGCCCCCGGCCCCGGTGATCACCATCAGGTCCGAGCGCGCCAGGGTCGCACCCAGCTCGCGGGCCAGGGCATACATGGGGTGTTCGACCGGGGTGCGTGCCGAGCCGAACACGGTGACCTTGCGTCGCCCCTTGTACTGGTGCAGCACACGGAAGGCGTGGTCGAGTTCACGCAGTGCCTGCAGGGTGATCTTGGCGCTCCAGCGGTCGCTGTCATCGTGCGCCATGCGCAACACGGTCAGCATCATGTCCCGGTACAGTGGCAGGTTGGGGCTGTTGGGGGCGACCAGGTTGAGCTGTTGTTCGAGGTGGGTCAGGTCGATTGCATTGTTCTTGAAATGGTTGGCTAGCAATTCGTTGGTCTGGTACGGCATTCAACTTCTCCTTTTGCAGCAAAACCTTCGGCCTGGCCGCACATCGGTCAGGCCCCTCTGCTTGTCCGCAAAGTGAAAGGTCCTGGCTATAAATCTAGACCTTGTCGCAGGGTTATGCCGGTGTCGATCGTGGGCTCGCGAGGACGCGGCAGGCAATGGGCTGTACATGATGTTCAGGTGGGAGCCGGGCGGACAAGCCGGGCCCGAACTGCGCAGTACAGGCCAACAACCGGGGCCTGAAGTGACAAGGCCTGTAGTGACCGTGCGTAGAGTACGCGTCACATTCAGGCCTTGATCGCTGAGCTGCGCGCCGATGGCGAGCAGCGGCGCAACAGAGAACGCTGGTTACTTCTTCTTCTGCCCGGAAACGCAACTGGCCTTGTTGAACGACTGGTCGATCACCGGGCGGTTGGTTTTGTACTCGGTGAAACGGTAGGTCAGCACAGCACCGCGGTCCATCAACTGGCGAAAGCCGGTGTTACGGCACACGCTGTCTCCCAGTTGGCCGCGCATGACTTCCGGGTTTTGCTGCATTTTTTGTGCATGGCCGGCGCGAACGCTGAGGTGGTTGATCAACTGGTTGCCTTCGACAGTGTAGCCCTGATCGAGGATGTCTTCGTTGATTGCCCGAGGGGTACCCACGCTGCTTTCCTTGGCGACTTCTTGAAGCTTCTGGTTCAGGGCGTACTCTTGCTTGGAGACGGCATGCGCGCCCAACGGCAGGGCAAGCAACAGGCTCAAGGATGGGGCAATGAAACGCAGCATGAATCTCTCCTGGTTCGATAACTGGCGATTTGACCGGTCATTGCGCGCAGTGTTCCGTCACAGGCGCTATGGCAGTACTGGCAGGTCTGTACAGGCTGGAGATTATAAGGGAGTAGCGCGCAAGGCTGCACGGCAAATACGGCCAGTGGAGGCGGGCTCTGGTAAACTGCCGGGGTTTTAGTCTCGCTGAGCCTGCGTCGTGCCCTGCCTTTATTGCCATCCCCATTGCCACCGTTGCGCCCTGTCATGAGCCATGCCGTCTCGCGCCTGCGCGCCGAGCGCCTGGCGCGCAGTGTCAAACCCTTCGTCGCGCGCGGCTCGCGTGCGCCACGCTGTCCCGGCTGCCGGGTAATCCCCGAATACTGTCTGTGTGCCTGGCGCCCGCGGGTGCAGGCGCACTCGGGCATTTGCCTGCTCATGCATGACACCGAACCACTCAAGCCTACGAACACGGGCTGGCTGATTGCCGACGTGATCGGTGACACCACGGCGTTTGCCTGGGAACGCAAGGCGGTGGATGCACAGTTGCAGGCGCTGCTCGATGATCCACAGTGGCAGCCCTACATCGTTTTCCCGGGTGAATTCGTGGCGCCGGAGCGAGTGGTCAGCAGCGTCGCCCCAGCGTCGGGCAAGCGCCCGCTGTTCATTCTGCTGGATGCCACGTGGCCCGAAGCCCGCAAGATGTTTCGCAAAAGCCCGTACCTGGAACGGTTCCCGGTGCTCAATCTGCAGCCTGAACAGATCTCGCGCTACACATTGCGCCGCTCGCGGCGCGACGACCATTTCTGTACCGCTGAAGTGGCAGCCATGTGTCTGGAGCTGGCCGATGACCAGCAGGCCTCGCAGGCACTGGATGCCTATCTGGACGTATTCAGCACCCATTATCTGGGCGCCAAGAACAGGCTTGTGCTGGATGAAGACGATGCCGTGCACCAAAAACTGCGGCCCTTCCTATAGTTCAAGGGGCAAGTACGCCACTTTGCTTCATAATGTGTGCACTGGCGCCATGGGCTACGAGACAACCACCGGGCTTTGAACTTGACCACCCGGTCCGGGCTCGGCATCCTTGGCGCCGATTCGGGCACGACGAAGGCTTGAATGCTGTTTTCCTGGCCCCGACGTGCCTTTTTGGCTTCCGGCACTGCCGCCCGATGCCCTTGAGCTGCCCCGCCAGGCGCCCCCACGCTGGCTGCGCCTGCACAGAACAGGATCATTAGATCGATGGCCACATACGAAATCCTGATTGCCGATGACCACCCGCTGTTTCGCAGTGCGCTGCGCCAGGCCGTTACCCTGGGCCTAGGTCCGGACGTTCGACTGGTTGAGGTGGCAAGCATCGCCGAACTGGAAACCCGCCTGGCCGAGAAAAACGACTGGGACCTGGTGCTGCTGGACCTGAACATGCCCGGTGCCTATGGTTTCTCGGGGCTGGTGCTGCTGCGCGGTCAGTATCCGCAAATCCCGGTGGTGATGGTCTCGGCCCAGGAAGAGGCGGCCGTGGTGGTAAAGTCCCGAGAATTCGGTGCCAGCGGCTTTATCCCAAAATCCAGCCCGCTGGAGCAGATTCAGGACGCGGTCAAGAAAGTGCTCGATGGCGATGTCTGGTGGCCGCCGCAAGCCTTCGAGAAGATCGATGTGTCCGCTGAAGCCAAGGCCGCCAGCGAGGGCCTGGCCAGCCTTACCCCACAGCAATTCCGCGTGTTGACCATGGTGTGCGAAGGCCTGCTGAACAAGCAGATTGCCTATGAGCTGAGCGTGTCGGAGGCCACCATCAAGGCCCACGTCACCGCGATTTTCCGCAAGCTGGGCGTGCGTACGCGCACCCAGGCCGCGTTGTTGCTGCAACAATTGGAATCGGTTTCAACGAATTAAGGCCACTGGCCTTCACGCTTTTTTGACTCGGCGTGCACTAGCCTGCACCGCTCCTCATTGGGTTCAAGTGGCTTTCTATGTCGCCTTTCAAGGGCCAGACCGGCCTTAAACGAGTGTTCAACGCCGCCGGCTATTCGTTCGACGGCCTGCGCGCCGCCTTTACCGGCGAAGCGGCGTTTCGTCAGTTGGTGCTGCTCAACGTGATGCTGATCCCGGTCGCCTTCTGGCTGGATGTAAGCCGTGCCGAGCGCGCGATCCTGATCGCGGTGTGCCTGCTGGGGCTGATCGTCGAGCTGCTCAACTCTGCCGTGGAAGCCGCGATCGATCGTATTTCCCTGGACCGCCACCCGTTGTCCAAGAACGCCAAGGACATGGGCAGTGCTGCCCAGTTCGTGGCGTTGAGCATCGTGGCGGTGGTGTGGGCGGTGATTCTGCTCTAGGCAATGTGCGGCAGCACGATTTCGTCGCTGCGTCGTACCCCGGCAGTAAAGTTGCGGCACAACTCCAGAAACTCGCGCATCGCCGAGGTCTGGTACTTCTGCTTGTGCCAGATGAAGTAGAACTGCCGCGCCAGGTCCAGGTCGGGGGTTTCCACCGCCACCAGGCTGCCGCGACGAAACGCATCGCGCAGCGCCAGACGTGAAATGCAGCCGATCCCGAGCCCTGATTCCACCGCGCGCTTGATCGCTTCGGTATGTTCCAGTTCCAGGCGGATGTTGAGTGTCGAGCGATGGTGGCGCATCGCCTGGTCAAAGGTCAGGCGCGTGCCTGAACCCTGCTCGCGCAGAATCCAGGCTTCATGGGTCAGTTCCTCAAGGCTGGCGCGACCCTTGAGCGCCAAGGGGTGCTGCGGCGCGCAGAACACCACCAGTTCGTCCTCGACCCAGGGCTGAACCTCCAGGTCGGGGTGGTTGCAATCGCCTTCTATAAGACCCAGATCAATTTCATAGTGCGCGACCTGATGCACGATATGGGCGGTGTTCTGTACATGCAGTTTGACCTGGCTCTCCGGGTGAACCTGCATGAAGCTGCCGATCAGCAAGGTGGCCAGGTAGTTGCCGATGGTCAGTGTGGCGCCCACTGCCAGAGAGCCGAAGCCGGACTTGCCGTTGAGCAGGTCCTCGATTTCCTTGGCCTGGTCGAGCAGGGCCACGGCCTGGGGCAGCAGCTGGTGCCCCAGTGCATTGAGGCTCAGGCGCTTGCCGGCACGATCGAACAGCTGACAGCTGGATTGCCGTTCAAGCTCGGTGATGGAGGTGCTCGCAGCCGACTGCGACAGCGCCAGTATCCCGGCCGCACGGGAGACGCTCTGGTGTTGCGCGACGGCCACGAAGACCTGAAGTTGACGCAGTGTAAATCGCATATCTATATAACCGATAAGACATATCTTGATAATTCATTTAACAGATATTGTCGCTCGCACTAAACTATCGCGCAATCGCGCTCACGGTCAGCGCTGCGTTATTTTTCAGGAGCCCCCGTACATGAGCAACATGAACCACGAACGTGTCCTCAGTGTTCATCACTGGAACGACACCCTGTTCAGCTTCAAGTGCACCCGCGACCCGGGCCTGCGCTTCGAGAACGGTCAGTTCGTGATGATCGGCCTGCAACAGCCTAACGGCCGCCCGCTCATGCGCGCCTATTCGATCGCCAGCCCTAACTGGGAAGAGCATCTGGAGTTCTTCAGCATCAAGGTGCCGGACGGCCCGCTGACCTCGCAGTTGCAGCACCTGAAGGAAGGCGACGAGATCATCATCAGCAAGAAGCCTACCGGCACCCTGGTGCTGGATGACCTGAACCCGGGCAAGCACCTGTACCTGCTGAGCACCGGCACTGGCCTGGCACCGTTCATGAGCGTCATCCAGGACCCGGAAACCTACGAGCGCTTCGAGAAAGTGATCCTGGTCCACGGTGTGCGCTACGTCAACGAAGTGGCCTATCGCGAGTTCATCACCGAGCACCTGCCGCAGAACGAGTTCTTCGGTGAGGCGCTGCGTGAAAAACTGATCTACTACCCCACCGTCACCCGCGAGCCGTTCGAGAACCAGGGACGCCTGACTGACCTGATGCGCAGCGGCAAACTGTTCAGCGACATCGGCCTGCCGCCGATCAACCCGCAGGACGATCGTGCGATGATCTGCGGTAGCCCGAGCATGCTGGATGAAACCAGCGAAGTCCTGAACAGCTTCGGCCTGAAAGTCTCCGCGCGCATGCGCGAGCCAGGTGACTATCTGATCGAGCGTGCGTTCGTCGAGAAGTAAGCAGACAGCACCAATAAAAAACGCAGACCTTGGTCTGCGTTTTTTTTTGCCCGGGATTTGTGGTGTGGCATTCGCCGGCGCGGCGTTCCTGCGACCTCGCGGGCGCCGGCCCTACGCCTCGCGCACCACCTCCAGCACCCGGATCGTATCCAGCTGAGGGTAGTGCCAGCGTACCTGCACGTCCCAGAACCTGACCCCGTACACGCGCTCGACCGGGGGCACCTGATAGGCCGGGCGTGGATCCTGTGCCAGGCATTGTTCTATCAGCTCCACCAACGGCTCTGCGAGACGCAGCGCATGCGCATGGGCCTGCTGCAGTGCCGAGTCGCTCCACTGCACCGTGATCGGCGCAGGCGGGGCGCTGGCCATGTGATTGACCGCCCCGGCTACGCTGTCGGCATAGGGTACATAGGGCTTGATATCGATGACCGGCGTGCCGTCCAGCAGGTCGATGCCCGACAGCAGCAGTCGCCCGGCCTCGACGCCCTCCAGCTTCACCACCGACTGCCCGATGCCGTTTGGCCGGTGGGTGGCGCGGGTGGCGAACACGCCCATCGACGTGTTGCCGCCCAGGCGCGGCGGGCGCACCTTCAGGCGCGGCTTCTCTTCCAGGGCCTGATGAAACAGGAACAGCAGCCACACGTGGCTGACCTGCTCTAGCCCGGCAACCGCTTCCCCCTGATCGAAAGGCGATACCAGCTCCAGCACCCCGCGCGCAGCCGGAGCCAGCTGCGGTTGGCGCGGGATGGCGAACTTCTCCTTGAAGCAGGAGCGCACGTAGCCGACTGGCTCGACATTGTAGGCCATGATCGAATCAGCCACGCACTCGCAGGGTCAGGCCCTTGAGGAAGTTGCGCAGCAACTGGTCGCCACAGGGGCGGTAGTTGCTGTTGCCGACCTTGCGGAACAGGGCGCTGAGTTCAGGCTTGGATACCGAAAAATCCGCCGCCTTGAGAATGGCATGCAGGTCGTCTTCCTTGAGCTCGAAGGCCACCCGCAGTTTTTTCAGGATGATGTTGTTGGTGACCGGCAGTTCGACCGGCAGAGGCGGGCGGCTCTCGTCGCGACCACGCTTGAACACCACCAGGCCATCGAGAAAATGCGCGATGACCTCGTCCGGGCAGCGCACAAAGCCTTCTTCCTCGTCTTTTTTCAGGTAGCTGGCAATGTCGGCATCGCTGACGTCAAAACCGTTGATGCGGGTGATCTCTGCCATTTTGGCATCGCTGATATCCAGCATGTAGCGCAGGCTGCGCAGCACATCGTTGTGAATCATTGGACAATCCTGATCAAGTGGCAACGCCCGAGTGGCGAGGCCTAGAATTTTTCTTTGCTGGACAGGTAGCGCCACTGGCCCAGCGGCAGCTTGCTCATGGCCACGCCGCCCAGGCGGATACGGCGCATGCTGACCACGCTGACACCGACACTGCGGCACAGCAGCTCGATCAGCCCCGGCGCCGGGTTTTTCAGCACCATGCGCAGGCGCGTCTCGTTCTGCCAGCTGGCCTTGATGCGGGGCAGTTCCTGGCCCTTCCAGGTGAAACCGCGGTTAAGGCGTTCGAGGCCATGGGCAACCATCTCGCCGCTGACCTCGACCACATACTCCTGCTCCAGCTTGGCCAGGTCCGAGGTGACCTTGCGCACGGCACGCCAGTCCTGGCTGTACACCTGCAGGCCGCTGGCGCCCTGTTGCAGCTCGGCGACGCAGGTCAGCCGGGCAAAGTGGCCCTTGAGCGGGCGATGCCCTTCGGCGTGGGCCTCGGACAAGGTGGCCGGGGTCATGCTCAGGCGAGCGCTTTCGCTGTCCTGGTCGGCGGCCTGGTGCAGCAGCAGGGTTACCGGTTCCAGGGCTTCGGCCTTGGCGCCCGGCAGCAGGGCGACGACCTGGCCGTCGACCTTGAGCTGTGGCTCGTCGACGACGTTGCCGTCAACGGTCACCCAACCGCCTTCGATATAGAGTTCGGCCTCCCGTCGGGAGCAGCCGACCAGTTCGATAAGGCGTTTGGAAAGACGAATGGGTTCAGACATGACGGCGGCCGTGGCACAGGGAAAGGCGCCCATTGTAACCGCCCGGGCGGGCGAAGGCCCGGCTACATTCGTGCCGGGCGGCTATTAATGCCGTGAGGGGATGATTTTCGGATCGGCCTTACAGCGTCCTTCAGCCCGCGCTCGCAGACTGTGTACGACCTAGCCTGAGGTGAAGCAGGGGGTAGGGTTTGCCCATGCCGTCCTTTTCCGAGCGCCCGATGACTTCGAAGCCTTGGCTGGCATAGAAACCGATGGCCTGGGGATTCTGCTCGTTGACGTCGAGCTCATCGGCGTTCAGCTCATTGATGGCATGTCGCAGTAACTGCTTGCCGATGCCCTGACCGCGATACTGCGGGTCGACGAACAGCATTTCGACACGCCCGGCCGCTACACCGGCAAAGCCGGTGATGCGTTGCTGGCTGTCCTTGCAGCAGATCAGCATCACTGCATCCAGGTACTTGGGCACCAGTTCACGCAGCAGCACGATGTAGCTGTCGGGGAGAAAATCGTGGGTGGCACGTACCGAGGCTTCCCATACCTGCAGCAGGCGAGGGTAGTCGTGGGGGCTAGGGGTTTGCACGGTGGAATGCGCGCGCATCGCAGGGTCTCCTGGGGTGTCCGTACTGGACACGATAGTCCAATAAAAAGCCCCGCCATGATGGCAGGGCTTTTCCAGGCCGCAAAGCGTCAGACAGGCTCGGCCCACAGGTCGTATTCGTCGGCATCGGTGACGACGCACCAGACCTTGTCCCCCGGCTTGAAGCCGTGGTCGCCGTCGATGAACACATTGCCGTCGATCTCCGGGGCGTCGAAGAAGCTGCGGCCCACCGAGCCCTGCTCCTCCACTTCGTCGATCAGCACTTCGATGCGCTTGCCGATGCGCAGTTGCAGGCGTGCGCTGCTGATGGCCTGCTGGTGGGCCATGAAGCGATCCCAGCGGTCCTGCTTGACGTCATCAGGAACCACGGGCAGGTCCAGGTCGTTGGCCGGTGCGCCTTCGACGGGCGAGTACTGGAAGCAGCCGACGCGGTCGAGCTGAGCTTCGGTGAGCCAGTCGAGCAGGTACTGGAAGTCTTCCTCGGTCTCGCCGGGGAAGCCGACGATGAAGGTGGAGCGGATGATCAGCTCCGGGCACTGTTCGCGCCATTTCTTGATGCGTGCCAGGGTCTTGTCTTCGAAGGCAGGGCGCTTCATCGACTTGAGCACCTTGGGGCTGGCGTGCTGGAACGGGATGTCCAGGTACGGCAGCAGCTTGCCGGCGGCCATCAGCGGGATCACGTCATCGACGTTCGGGTACGGGTACACATAGTGCAGGCGCACCCACACGCCCAGGCTGCTGAGCGCTTCGCACAGCTCGAGCATGCGCGTCTTGACCGGGCGGCCGTTCCAGAAGTCGGTCTTGTACTTGACGTCGACGCCGTAGGCGCTGGTGTCCTGGGAGATCACCAGCAGCTCCTTGACTCCGGCCTTGACCAGGCGCTCGGCCTCGCTCAGCACCTCGCCCACCGGGCGGCTGACCAGCTTGCCACGCATCGACGGAATGATGCAGAAGCTGCAGGTGTGGTTGCAGCCTTCGGAAATCTTCAGGTAGGCGTAGTGACGCGGGGTCAGCTTGACACCCTGGGGCGGCACCAGGTCGATCAGCGGATTGTGGTCCTGACGTGGTGGTACCACTTCGTGCACGGCGTTGACTACCTGCTCGTACTGCTGCGGCCCGGACACCGACAACACGCTGGGGTGCACGTCGCGAATGTTGTTGGCGTCGACACCCATGCAGCCGGTAACGATGACCTTGCCGTTTTCCTTGATGGCCTCGCCGATCACTTCCAGCGATTCGGCCTTGGCCGAGTCGATGAAGCCACAGGTGTTGACCACCACCACGTCGGCATCCTCGTAGGTGGGCACGACTTCATAGCCTTCCATGCGCAGCTGGGTCAGGATGCGCTCGGAATCGACCAGGGCTTTGGGGCAACCCAGGGAAACGAAGCCGACCTTTGGCGTGGTGGGCGTGGCGGTGGTGGACATGGTTAACCTCGGTGTAGAGGGGCTGCTTGGCACGCGAAGGTGGCAGCCCTGACGGGCGCTTTGGGGCGCCTCTGATCAAAAAGTGCGCAATTCTAGCGAGGCACAACGCGCTTGACTAGCAGAAATGCGACGAACGCTGCGCTATGCTTCGCGCCATCGCTCCCGCGTCGTTCAGCGCTGCGTTCGGCACGCTGCGACGGGTTGCAAAAATGATAGCGCCTGGCGCGAATTTCGCCGGCCTCTGGGTCTTGGTTGCGGGAGTGGTTGATGGTTCAGGCAAGCAGTCAGGCCAATGCCGGGCATACGGCGGCAAAGCCGCTGAGCCTGCTGGTGGCGGCAGTCGGGGTGGTATACGGCGATATCGGTACCAGCCCCTTGTATACCCTCAAGGAAGTCTTCTCCGGCGGCTATGGGGTGCCGGTCAACCATGATGGTGTACTGGGCATCCTGGCGTTGATCCTGTGGTCGCTGATCTGGGTGGTGTCGATCAAGTACGTGCTGTTCATCCTGCGCGCGGACAACCAGGGGGAGGGTGGCATCATGGCCCTGACCGCGCTGGCCCGACGAGCGGCTGCACCTTATCCCAGATTGCGTGCGCTGCTGGTGGTGTTCGGCTTGTTCGGTGCGGCGCTGTTCTATGGCGACAGCATGATCACCCCGGCGATTTCGGTGCTGTCGGCGGTCGAAGGCATGCAACTGGCGTTCGATGGCATCGATCACTGGGTGATACCGGTGGCGCTGGTCGTGCTGGTGGCGCTGTTTCTGATCCAGAAGCACGGTACCGCGCGCATCGGCATTCTGTTCGGGCCGGTGATGGTGGCCTGGTTCGTGGTGCTGGCGGCCCTGGGCGTGCACGGCATCGTCCAGCGCCCCGAAGTGCTGCAGGCGCTCAACCCGATCTGGGCCGTGCGCTTCTTCATCGTCCACCCCGGCATGGGCGTGGCGATTCTGGGCGCCGTGGTGCTGGCGCTGACCGGGGCCGAGGCCTTGTACGCCGACATGGGGCATTTTGGCCGCAAACCGATCGCGCGAGCCTGGTTCGCGCTGGTGCTGCCGGCGCTGGTGCTCAACTATTTCGGTCAGGGCGCATTGCTGCTGGAGAACCCCGAAGCGGCACGCAACCCGTTCTACCTGCTGGCCCCCGGCTGGGCGCTGGTGCCGCTGGTCGGGCTGGCCACCCTGGCCACCGTGATCGCTTCCCAGGCGGTGATTTCCGGGGCCTTCTCCCTCACCCGACAGGCCATCCAGCTTGGTTATGTGCCGCGCATGCAGATCCAGCACACCTCCAGCGACGAGCAGGGGCAGATCTACATCGGGGCGGTCAACTGGTCGCTGATGGTCGGAGTGATCCTGCTGGTGCTGGGCTTCGAGTCCTCCGGCGCGCTGGCGTCGGCCTATGGCGTTGCGGTAACCGGGACCATGCTGATCACCACCATCCTGGTGTCGGCGGTGATGTTGCTGCTGTGGAAGTGGCCACCGCTGCTGGCGGTACCGGTACTGCTGGGCTTTCTGTTCGTCGACGGGCTGTTCTTTGCCGCCAACGTGCCCAAGGTGCTGCAGGGCGGGGCATTCCCGGTGCTGGCAGGGATTGCGCTGTTCATCCTGATGACCACCTGGAAGCGCGGCAAGCAGATCCTGGTGGAGCGCCTGGATGAGGGCGCGTTGCCATTGCCGGTGTTCATCGCCAGCATCCGCGTGCAGCCGCCGCACCGTGTGGAAGGTACGGCGGTGTTCCTGACCGCGCGTTCGGACGCGGTGCCCCATGCGCTGCTGCACAACATGCTGCACAACCAGGTGCTGCACCGCCAGGTGGTGTTGCTCACCGTGGTCAACGAGGATTCACCGCGGGTACCGCCACAGCGGCGTTTCGAGGTGGAGGGGTATGGCGAGGGGTTCTACCGGGTGATCCTGCATTTCGGCTTCATGGACGAGCCGGACGTGCCGGCGGCGTTGAAGCTGTGTCACCTGGACGAGCTGGATTTCAGCCCCATGCGCACCACCTACTTCCTCAGCCGCGAGACGGTGATCGCATCCAAGCTGGTGGGCATGTCGCGCTGGCGTGGGGTGCTGTTTGCCTTCCTGCTGAAGAATGCCAACGGCAACCTGAGGTTCTTCAACCTGCCATTGAACCGGGTGATCGAGCTGGGTACGCAGGTGGAGATCTAGCGGGACCTTTCGCCGCCAAGGCGGCTCCTGCAGGATGCGATCCGTTGCAGGAGCCGGCCTTGCCGGCGAGGCTTCTACTGTTCAGCGACGCTGGACTTTCCCTGGCGCGTTTCGATCTCGCTGATCAGGCGTTTGGCCAGGGCCGGGTAGTTTTCGTCGAAGTGGTGCCCGCCGGGCAGCTTCACGCGCTCACCCACGGCGGTATGGTCGGTGCAGCCGCTTTCATCGGCCTCTTCTTCACCATAGATGCACAGCACCTTGCTCGGCGGCATCCTGGCCATCTCAGGCCCGGTTGGCGCCTCTTTGCCGGCATTGCCCAGCCAGCCCTCGACCTCGATCTCGAAACTGCCACTGCGCGCGAACGCCAGCAGAATCACCGCATCGATGCGCTTCTGGTCTTCGGGTGGCAAGCGGTTGTAGATCGCCGGCAGCACGTCGGCACCGAATGAATAGCCGGTCAGTACGAAGCGTTTGGTGCCCCACTTCTGGCGGTAGTGCTGCATCAGCTCGGACAGGTCGACTGCGCTCTGCTCCGGTGTCTTGTGCTGCCAGTAGTAGCGCAGGGTATCGATGCCCACCACCGGGTAGCCCAGCTTGGCCATCTCGCCCGCCACGTCGCGGTCAAGGTCGCGCCAGCCGCCATCGCCGGACAGGAACAGCGTCACGGTGTCGGTGGTCTGGCCGGCCGGTACCTCCACCACCGGAATGCTCAATGCATTGCCATCCACGCCCAGCAGGGCCTGGGTCAGTTGGGCCTTGAGCACCTGGGGCAGGTGGATGTCGTAATCGCTGATGCTGGTCTGTGCATTGGCCTGGTCGCGCACGAAGGCGGCGCTGGCGTCATCCGGGTTGTCGTTCCAGGCCACGTTCCAGTGACCATGGGCGGCCGACTTGGGCAGCGCGGCGCTGCAGCCGGGCTGCTCGATGCTGAACCCCACGGAGATGGCCTGGGCCTTGTCGTTGGTCTGCCCGGCCAGCCAGCTCCAGGCCAGCCCGGCTCCCGGGCCGATGCCGGCAACCAGCGTCGGCGTGCCCTGCAACTGTTGCAAGGCCTGCTGCAGCGCCTGCTGCTGCAGGTTGCAGTCGCTCGGCGGCAGGATCACCTGTACCAGCTGGGCGCGGGCACTCTGGCTCAGGTCGATCAGTTGCTTGTCGCTCAGGGCCTGGTCCTGCGGCACGGCCACGGCCACCAGGTCCTTGCCTCGCGAGCTTGGGGTAACCCGCACCAGGCTGCTGCCATCGGCCAGGGTCAAATGTTCAAGGTGCGGTTGCGGGGCAGGGCGGGCCCACAGCCAGAAGCCCAGGGCCGCCGCGAGCAGGGCCAGCACCAGGGCGGCCAGTACATGAAGCCAGTAGCGTCGAATCATCAGCGTTTCACCAATCCGGTCAGGCCGCCTGCAATCAGGGCGGCGGTATCGGCCAGGGCCACCAGGGGATCGAGCCCGGCGGGTACGGCCATGTAACGGGGTTCCCAGTCAGGCTGGAACTTGTCTTTGAAGCGGCGCAGGCCCTGGAAGTTGTACAGTTGCTCGCCGCGCTGGAACACCATCGAGCCCAGGCGCTGGGTCAGAGGTGCGCCGCGACGCGGCTGCAGCCCGGACAACGGCACCATGCCGAGGCTGAAGCGCGCATATCCATGCGTCTTGTAGTGTTGGATCAGGCCGATCATCAGAAACTCCATGGTCAGCTTTGGTGCTTGCGGGTGCGCGCGCATCAGGTCCAGGCTGGCCAGCTCGCGGCTGTGGGTTTCGAGCAGGTTGGCAAAGGCCACCGGCTGGCCCTGGAAGCGAATCAGCGCGATGCGGAAGTGCTGCAGGTACTCTGCGCTGAAGCGGCCCAGCGAAAAGCCTTTTTCGCGCACGTTCTTGCCTTCGAGCCAGGCATCGGAAATCACCTTCAATTCCTCGAGCGGGGCTTGCCCGGGCTCGTGGATCTCCAGGCTCAGGCCGTCGCGCCCGCCGCGGTTCCAGGTATAGCGCAGGTCTTTCATCTCCTTGCCCTTGGCGTCGAGGTCGAAGCGCAGCAGGTCCACGCGGGCCTCTTCGCCCAGCTTGATCGCGGTCAGGCCGATGTCCATGTAGAAGGGCAGGTTCTCGGCACGCACCTGGTAGAACACCGGTCGAGCGTGATGGATATCGCACAGGTCGCGAAACTGCCAGATCATCTCGGCGCGGCGCTGGGCCGGGCCGATCGGGTCGTACAACGCCACCAGGCTGCGCCCGCGGCGGGCGTACATCAGGAAGGCGTCATCCTGAGGATGGAACAGCAACGCCTTGTCGCCGGTCAGCGCCAGGCCGCCATCGGGCTGGTCGGAGCTCTGCAGGATGCGGTTGGCCCGTTGCAGCTCGTCACCTGTAGGCAGGTGGATGGTCGGGCGTGCGGTACGCAGCAGCCAGGTCAGTGCAACGATCACCAGCAGTACCGCGCTACCGAGCAATGAGCGCAGCCCGCGCGGGGCATCGGCGTCCAGGGTGAACTGCCACCACAGCTGGTGGCTGTAGGGCACGTCCTGGTAGGCGAACAGCAGCAGCCACACCGACGCGCCGATCACGCAGGCACTGGCCACCACGTAGACCGGCGAGAAGGGCAGCTCGAGCAGTCGGCTGGGCCGGTAGAACGAACCGCGGAACACTGCCAGCAGGCAGGCGGTAAACGTCAGCAGGCTGGCCTCTTCCCAGTCGAAGCCCTTTAGCAGCGACAGCAGGGCGCCGACCAGCAGCAGCACGGTGGTGAGTATCCAGGCTGCCGACAGGCGCCGCCGCAGGCCCTGGGCCAGCAGCAGGCACAGCACGCCGATCAGGCTGGCGCCGAAGTGCGAGGCATCGATCAAGCGGTGCGGCACCAGGAAACCCAGGTGCTCCAGGCGCGTGTCGATTTCAGGCGTGGCCCCGGAGAACAACAGCACCACGCCCGACAGGAACACCAGAATCGCCAGTACCGGTGCGGCAAGCCCGGAGGCCACCTTCATGGCCTGGCGCGCGAACAGAAAGCGCTTGGCTTCGCTGGCCAGCAGGACCACGCAGGCCACCAGCAGCGGCAGCACGACATAGATCAGGCGGTACAGCAGCAGCGCAGCGGCAAGTGGCGCAGCCCCCAGCTGGTCGGCGAAGGCGGCCAGCAGGATGGCCTCGAAGACCCCGACCCCGCCGGGCACATGGCTGAGCACACCGGCAGCCAGGGCCAGCAGGTACACCAGCAGGAACGCGCCGAAGGGCGGAGCCTCGGGCAGCAGCAGGTACAGCACCGTGGCGGCGGCGGCCACGTCCAGTGCGGTGATCAGCAGCTGCAGCAAGGTCAGGCGCGCGCCCGGCAGGCGCAGTGTGCGTCGGTGTATGCGTACCAGCAGGTTGTCGGCCAGCGGCTGTTCCGGCAGTCGACGCCGGTACAGCCCGTAGGCCAGGGCCATGCTCAGGCCCAGTACTGCGACGGCGATGGCTGCCAGTACCGGGGCCGGCGTGCGCAGCGCCATGGCCGCGGCGGGCAGGTTGCTCAGGGTGGCCAGCGCTGCCAGCGGCGGCAGCGCGCAGCCCAGCGACAGGCTGGCAAACAGCGTCATGCGGGCCACTTCGGCACCGCCTATGCCGTGGCGGGCGTACAACCGGTAACGCACCGAGCCTCCGGAAAGCAGCGACAGCCCGATCGCGTTGCCGATGGCGAATGCACAGAAGCCGCCCATGGCCAGGGTGGCTGAAGGCAGCCGGACCCCGGCATAACGGCTGGCTGACCATTCATAGCCCAGCAGGATGACAAAGCCTGCGACCGTGGCCAGCAGCGCACCGGCCAGGGCGGGCTTGGGCACACTCAGCAGCGAGTCGTGCAGGGCATAGATATCCAGCTCGCTGAGCAGATGGCGACAGGCAATCAGGGCGATGCCGAACAGTAGCAGGGTGACCGCCAGGCCGATCGGCTGACGATACCGGCTGAGCAGTTCCAGCCAGCGCAGGCGATGCGGGGCGATGGGCTGGGCGGCGCTAACGGGGGTTTCTGCTTCGGGCGTTTGTGGGCGCATCAATCACCTTTTTGGATTGCGCGCGACTGGACGATGTATCCGACCAAGTTACCAATCCCTATGGAAAAATAATGTCTGAATCTTACTCGCGATCATGCCGATCCGCGCCCATCAGGATAGTTAAAGAAGTTTCATGCTGCCGCAAGGGCATGGAGAGGAGGGGAAGGTATTTTTCGCCAGACGCAAAAAAGGCCACTTTTTTCAAAGTGGCCTTTTCTGTTGTTTGGTTGCGGGAGCCGGATTTGAACCGACGACCTTCGGGTTATGAGCCCGACGAGCTACCAGACTGCTCCATCCCGCGTCTGTGGGGCGGATTCTACAGCGTATGGAGATGCTGTCAATGCTTAATTGTTGATTTACAACAAAAACCTGCTATGGGCCAAACAGCGCCCAACAAAAAAGGCCACTTTTTCAAGTGGCCTTCTCTGATGTTTGGTTGCGGGAGCCGGATTTGAACCGACGACCTTCGGGTTATGAGCCCGACGAGCTACCAGACTGCTCCATCCCGCGTCTGTGGAGTGGATTCTACAGATATCTCAGAACGTGTCAACCGCTAAAATCCAGAAATCCTTTTTTGTTCAATTGCTTAGCGTTTGTGATCTGGCTGCGGGCGCGCTAAGGCGGGGGCTGCAGGGCATTTGCCCGGGGTGACGGGTGCAGGGTGCAGCCGGTGGTGACGAGTGAGATACTGCGCGTACGAATCAACGGTGTTAACGGTCATCCATGTCCCAACGCAAGATCATCCACATCGATTGCGACTGTTTCTACGCAGCCATCGAGATGCGCGACGACCCGCGGCTGGCCGGCAAGCCTCTGGCCGTGGGTGGCTCGGCCGACCGGCGCGGGGTGATTGCTACCTGCAACTACGAAGCGCGGGCCTTTGGCGTACGCTCTGCGATGTCGTCGCACCACGCGTTGAAGCTGTGCCCCGACCTGACCATCGTCAAGCCGCGCATGGATGCCTATAAGGAAGCCTCGCGGGAGATTCACAACATCTTCCGCGAGTACACCGAGCTGATCGAGCCATTGTCGCTGGATGAAGCCTATCTGGACGTATCCGACAGCCCGAAGTTTTCCGGCAGTGCCACGCGCATTGCCGACGACATTCGCCGGCGGGTGTCCCAGCGCCTGCACATCACGGTATCGGCGGGGGTGGCGCCCAACAAGTTCCTGGCCAAGATTGCCAGTGACTGGCGCAAACCCAACGGCTTGTTCGTGATTACCCCGGCACAGGTGCAAGACTTCGTCGCCTGCTTGCCAGTGACCAAGCTGCATGGAGTTGGCAAGGTCACGGCTGACAAGCTGGGGCGCCTGGGCATTGTCGATTGCAAGGATCTGCGCGAGTGGGACCGCCTGGCCCTGGTCCGCGAGTTCGGCAGTTTCGGCGAGCGTCTTTACGGGCTGGCGCGCGGCATTGACGAGCGGGTGGTGCACAACGACAGCCGGCGCCAGTCGGTGAGCGTCGAGAACACCTACGACAGCGACCTGCCGGACCTGGCCAGCTGCCTTGAAAAACTGCCTGAACTGCTGGAATCGCTGGGCGGTCGCATGGCCCGGATCGACGACAGTTACCGGCCGGGCAAGCCGTTCGTCAAGGTCAAGTTCCATGACTTCACCCAGACCACCCTGGAGCAGGCGGGGGCGGGGCGTGATCTTGAAAGCTACCGGCAACTGCTCAGCCAAGCTTTCGCGCGTGGCGCCAAGCCGGTCAGGTTGCTGGGAATTGGCGTGCGGTTGCACGACTTGCGCGGGGCGCATGTTCAGCTGGAGCTGTTCACGCCCGAGTGAAACGCCAGGCATCGTGGTCGATGCCTGGCGTTCATGGTGCTGGAGCTACTTCGCGCCGGGGTCTGCCACCAGGCGGCCGGCATCCCTGGTCAGCGCCTTGAGAAACTCCTGTTGCAGCTCCGGATCATTGCGGGTCAGCTCGATCAGGCTCTGTTCCAGCTCGCTGGCTTCCTCTTCCAGGCCGAGTTCGGACAAGCGCTTGACCCGGTGCACCCACTCGCTCACCTCGTCGTCTTCAAGGTCGTCGTAGATCAGCTCATGGGCTTCGACCAGTTTGCCGCGCAGCGTTGGGCTGAGCAGCAGGCTGGCGTCGGCACGCACGTTGTTTTCTTCATCGGCCACGGCCAGGTGCAAGGTGCCCACCTGGGTCAGGTTCTGTTCGGTGAACGGGCTGTCGAGCAGGTTCAGGCGCAACACACCATTGCGGTCGGTGGTCAGCTCGTGGGTGAGCTTGCCAGCCTTGACCTCGACCGGGCGTTCGCCCCACGGCAGGCTGGTGTACTCCTGGCGTTTGTCCTTCTGCACTTCGCTGATACTGGCCAGGTTCTGTTGTGCGCGGCCGTTGGACTGCACGTTCATGAACGGGTTGAGCCCGGCCACGCCATAGCTGAGCCAGTCATGGGTCACGCTGTCGGGCAGGTTGCCCAGTGCGAACACATTGACCACATTGGCGCCGATACCGGCAACCACGGCCACTGCGCCCAGCGGGATCTCGTAGATTTCGCGCCAGGGTTGGTAGGGCGTGTAGCGATCATAACGACGGGTCACTTCGAATTCGGTGACTTCGAAGTTCTTCTGTTCGTGAACGCGCACGCGCCGTTGCGGCAGCTCGAGTACCTTGGGCTCTCCGACATCGATCTGCAGGCTGTGCTCGAGCAGCTTGCGCTCGATCCGCTCCTCATGCTCGCTGCGCTGGGACATCTGGTTGGCGCAGCCGCTGAGCAGCACGGCGCCGCACAGGGCGGCGCCTCCGAAGGTGATTCGCTTGAACATGGCTACTCTTGTGTTGGCTATCAGCGACGAATACGGGCTTGCAGGAACGACAGCACCTCGGCCACGGGCAAGGCCTGGGCCTCGCTGTCCTTGCGGTACTTGTATTCCAGGTTGCCTTCGGCCAGGCCCCGGTCGCTGACCACGATGCGGTGCGGGATGCCGATCAGTTCCATGTCGGCGAACTTGATCCCCGGGCTGGTTTTCTTGTCACGGTCGTCCAGCAGTACTTCGAAACCGGCGGCTGTCAGCTCGGCGTAGAGCTTGTCGGTGGCTTCGCGCACTTCAGCGGTTTCGTAGCGCAGCGGTACCAGGGCGATCTGGAATGGCGCGAGGCTATCGCTCCAGATGATGCCCTTGTCGTCGTAGTTCTGCTCGATGGCAGCGGCGACCACGCGCGAAACACCAATGCCGTAGCAGCCCATGGCCAGGGTCACCGGCTTGCCGTTCTCGCCCAGCACCTGGCACTTGAGTGCTTCGCTGTACTTGGTGCCCAGCTGGAAGATGTGCCCGACTTCGATACCGCGCTTGATCATCAGCGTACCCTTGCCGTCCGGGCTCGGGTCGCCGGCTACCACGTTGCGCAGGTCGGCGATTTCCGGTACAGGCAGGTCGCGCTCCCAGTTCACGCCGAAATAGTGCTTGTCGTCGATGTTGGCACCGATGCCGAAGTCGCTCATGAAGGCCACGGAACGGTCGATGATGCACGGCAGCGGCAGGTTCAGCGGGCCCAGGGAACCGGCGCCGGCGCCGATGGCGTCGCGCAGTTCGGCGTCGCTGGCCATCACCAGCGGGCTGGCCACCTGTGGCAGGTTGGCAGCCTTGATTTCGTTGAGCTCGTGGTCGCCGCGGACGATCAGGGCAATCAGCTTGCCTTCTTCGGCGGCATGCACGATCAGGGTCTTGACGGTGCGCTCGATCGGCACGCCGTAGTTTTCGACCAGGGCGGCGATGGTTTTCGCGTCCGGGGTATCGACCAGGCGCAGCTCCTCGGTGGGGGCAGGGCGCACGGTTTCCCGCGGGATTGCTTCGGCCTTCTCGATGTTGGCGGCGTAGTCGGAGCTGTCGCTGAAGATCACGTCGTCTTCACCGGACTCGGCCAGCACGTGGAATTCGTGGGACCAGCTGCCACCGATCGAGCCGGTGTCGGCCTGCACGGGGCGGAAATCCAGGCCCAGTCGGGTGAACACATTGCAGTACGCCTGGTGCATGCGGTCATAGGTTTGCTGCAGGGACGCCTGGTCGGCATGGAAGGAGTAGGCATCCTTCATGATGAACTCGCGACCGCGCATCAGGCCGAAGCGCGGACGGATCTCGTCGCGGAACTTGGTCTGGATCTGGTACATGTTCAGTGGCAGCTGTTTATAGCTGCTCAGCTCGTTGCGCGCGAGGTCGGTGATGACCTCTTCGTGGGTAGGCCCCACGCAGAACTCGCGACCATGACGGTCCTTCAGGCGCAGCAGCTCGGGGCCGTACTGCTCCCAGCGGCCGGACTCTTGCCACAGTTCAGCGGGCTGAATGGCCGGCATCAGCACTTCCAGGGCGCCTGCGGCGTTCATTTCCTCGCGTACCACGGCTTCGACCTTGCGCATCACGCGAAGGCCCATCGGCAGCCAGGTATAAAGGCCGGATGCGAGCTTGCGGATCATGCCGGCACGCAGCATGAGCTGGTGGCTGATGACGACCGCGTCGGAAGGGGTTTCTTTCTGTGTGGCGAGCAAATATTGACTGGTGCGCATGGTAGGCCGTTGTCGGTTGCTTAACTGAAATGACCCCGCATTGTACGGGGGCGATTCGGTGACGTATAGGATGGTGGCGCGGGAAACTGCGCCAAGTGCATCAACACAAAAGAAAAAGCCCGGCAGGGCCGGGCTTTTTCGAGCTGGGGTCCGTGAGCCGGAAGGCTTACAGGATGCTCAGCGGGTACTCGACGATCAGGCGCAGTTCGTCGATCGAAGGCGACGAGTTGTTGTACACCGCATCGCTGGAGCGGTAGGTGGCCTGGCGAACGCGGAAGCTCAGGTCTTTGGCCGGGCCTTCCTGCAGTACGTACTTGGCTTCGATGTCGCGTTCCCACTCTTTGCCGTTGTTGCCGGAGGAAACGTTGGCATCGGTACCACGGATGTAGCGGGTCATGAAGCTCAGGCCCGGTACGCCGAAGGTGGCCATGTTGATGTCGTAGCGAGCCTGCCAGGATTTCTCGTCTTCGGAGTTGAAGTCCGAACGTGCCACCGAGTTGGCCAGGAACACGGTACCGCCGCCGTCGACGCCGTAGGCGTAGCCGCCGTCGCCGCTGATGCGCTGGTGCGCCAGGGTGAAGGTGTGCGCGCCGATGGTGTAGGCGGCGGACAGGCTGAATGCACGGCTGTCGATCTTGTCGCCGTCGTAGGCTTTTTCCAGCGCGGCGCCGGTGCTCTTGGTGTTGTAGAAGTTGAAGTCGAACACCAGGCCCTGCTCGTCGTTGATCGGCAGGCTCCAGTTCACGTTGGCGTAGTATTTGCGCCAGTAGTCTTCGACCTTGGAGTAGTAGAGGCTGGTGCTGAGCTCGTCGCTGAACGCGTAGGTGCCGCCCAGTACGTCGGCCTTGGTCAGGTGGATGCCGCCGTCACGGTTGGTCTGGTCTTGTGCGGTGATGCTGGTGAAGCGACCGGCGTTGAGCGTCAGCCCCTTGATTTCGTTGCTGGTGATCAACGCGCCCTGGGCCATTTCAGGCAGCAGGCGGCTGTCGTCGGTGGCCAGCACTGGCAGTGAGGTGAACTGGTCACCCACTTTCAGGACGGTGTCGGAAATCCGGAACTTGATGGCTGCGCCGCCTTTGGAGTAGTCGTCCTGCGAGCGTTCGTCGGAGCCGGTCGGGAACAGGCCGGTGCCGGCAGTGCCCTTGCCGCCGTCCAGTTTCAGACCCAGCATGCCGATTGCGTCGACGCCGACGCCGATGGTGCCTTGGGTGAAGCCCGACTCGAAGGTGCCGATGAAGCCTTGGCCCCACTCTGCAGCGCGGCTCTGCTCGGTGTTGGGGACGTTGCGGTAGTCACGGCTGAAGTACAGGTTGCGAAGTTTGACGTTCAAGCTGCTGTCTTCTACAAACCCCTTGGATTCATCCTGAGAAGACGCCATGGCCAGCTGCGAGGTGCCTGCCGCTACGGCCAGGGCGATTATGCTCCACTTCATCACGCGCATCGTGATTTGCTCCTTTGGTTTTGGAAGATTACGGCCTTGCCCCCTGGTTTTTTTATGGGGCGGCTCTTTCTTTTTTGAGTCGGCGAAATGTATATCACGCTGACTGTCGTTGGCGATACTTGCGAAAGGAACCTTTCATTAACTTTATGTTCCCGTCGCAAACGGTTAAATCCCTGTCGCAAATTACGCCCCGGCATGACCGGTGCGTTCAACTACAGCGCTGTTTCGCAGAGCAGCAAAGGCAGCGCAATCACGCCAAGCCTTTGATGCCAAAACTCCCTGGTTGCCCTTGCAGCTGTTGTTATTTGTCGCACTTGGCTTGCTTATGCAGGCGCCATGCCGACGTTGGGCAGAGATGAATGCAACAAGCGTGCTCAATTGCGCGGTGCGTTGATGAAATTTTCACATTTCGTTGGCCAAAGGGCGCGTGGTGCCCGAAAACCGGGGGTGTACAGATCTTTTGGTTTGAGGGTCGATGCCGTCGCGGAATAAGCAAAAAATCGACTTTGAAGTCAAAACGTTACCGGCTTGTAGGACAAGTGAGTAGTTTTCGGTAGGAGGCGGTCCTGATTGTGTTCGCGAGGCGCTATTTTGGTGCGAAAAGTAGCGTTTTGTTACCGGCGTGAGCGGACCTCCTGCGTGCAGTGTGGTCTGCCTGCCCCGGGATGGAGCGCCATGTACTCATGCCTGTGACTCCAATCGGGAGTATCCTTGCGTCAATCACCTGCCGGGTGCAGGTATCGGGATTGAAAGGTGCGAGGAGATTGTTCTGTGTTTGCTCTTGATTCACGTTTGCAACAAGACACGATTGCGTTGGGGGACTTACCTCTTTGTCGCTTGTTACTTAGTAAGGATGCTAACTATCCGTGGTTCATTCTGGTGCCGCGGCGTCCTGCTGTCAGCGAAGTATTCGAACTTGATGAAGAGGCGCAGCAGCAACTCTGGCAAGAGACCACGTTGCTGGCCAAGTTGCTCGACGGGCTGTTCGATGCCGACAAGATGAATGTCGCGACCCTGGGCAACGTCGTGAGCCAGTTGCACATGCATGTGATCGTGCGACGCCAGAGCGATGTGGCATGGCCTGGCCCGGTGTGGGGGCGCGTGCCGGCGCTGGTTTATACAGCCGAGGCGCTGGCTCATGTGCGCCGCATCGTCGAGCGTGAGCTTGGTGATTATCTTCAACCGATCGAGGCTTGAATCATGACCCTGGAAGCACGGGTAACCGAGTTGGAGAGTCGTCTGGCATTTCAGGACGATACGCTGCTGGCGCTGAACGATGTGTTGGTGGAGCAGCAGCGGGTGGTTGAACGGCTGCAGCTGCAGATGGGCGCGCTGCTCAAGCGTTATGAGGAGATGGTGGGGCAGTACGAGTCCAACGAGGAAGAAGCGCCGCCCCCGCACTATTGATGCATGCGCCTCGCGCAGCGGGCTTAAAGGCTCAGTGCAGATCGACAGCAGAGCAGGGCGGGTGAGTAGGCGTAAAAAAACCGCGATCGGCCGAGTGGCCGTCGCGGTTCTTCACGCTAGGATCAGCGACGCGGTGCCGCAATCACATCCTCGGCCTGCAGGCCCTTGTCCCGGTTCATCACCGAAAACTCCACGCGCTGACCCTCCACCAGCACCCGGTGACCCTCGCCACGAATGGCCCGGAAGTGCACGAAGATGTCATCGCCGGAATCCCGCGAAATGAATCCAAAGCCCTTGGACGTGTTGAACCACTTCACGGTACCCGTGTCGCGGTTGCTCATGTCGTAGGCAGGTGCCTGGCTGCGCGCACGGCCAACCTTGGCCAGGCCCGCCACCAGATGCAGCAGCACGGCCAGCAGGGCGCAGACCATGGCCGCGACATTGCCCAGCTCCGGGCGCAGCAGCACAGTGACCGCTTGCAATACCACTGCAAGCACCAGCAGCGCGCTGGCAGTGTGTTGCAGGTACTGGCGCGCGCCGCGGTAGTGCATTGGCAGCACAGGCACCAGGATCAGGTTGAGCAGCCCGAAAAGCGCCAGGTAGATGGCATCGGGTTGTTGCAGGAAAGGGACAGCTTCGCCCCTCAGGCTAGGAATCAGGGACAGCAGCAAGGCAGCTGCGCCCGTCAACAGGTGAACGATCTTGAACATGGTGGTTTGGCTCACATTTTATTCAGGCATATCACAGGAAGAGCTGAACCCACGGTGCGCGGTTACCGATGAGGCGCCAAAGCGTGGCTGCAGCCTATGCGCCATTGCACAAAAAATGCGCAATGACGGCACAGTGCCTATTTAACAGCAAAGCCGGGTGCTTCTCAAATCAGCGGGCCAAACGGGCCGCGCGGCTGCAGCCCTGTGTCGCACGCCAGACCGGCAATCGGAGCTGCAGGCACGCGCAACTCTTGGTACAGTGCTTCCAGCATGTTGAACTGACATCACAGGAAGGAAATGTACATGGCAATTGATATTGGTATCAGTGAAGAAGATCGCAAGTCCATTGTTGACGGCTTGTCGCATCTGTTATCGGATACATATGTACTGTACTTGAAGACCCATAACTTCCACTGGAACGTGACCGGGCCGATGTTCAATACACTGCACTTGATGTTCGAAGGCCAGTACAACGAACTGGCCCTGGCAGTCGATGCCATCGCCGAGCGAATTCGTGCACTGGGCTTCCCGGCGCCGGGTACTTATTCCACCTACGCCAAGTTGTCCTCGATCAAGGAGGAGCCAGGTGTGCCGGCGGCTGAAGAAATGATCAAGCAACTGGTCGATGGCCAGGAAGCCGTGGTGCGTACCGCGCGCAGCCTGTTCCCGTTGCTGGACAAGGTCAGCGACGAGCCGACCGCCGACCTGTTGACCCAGCGCATGCAGGCCCATGAAAAGACTGCCTGGATGCTGCGCTCGCTGTTGGCCAAGTGAGTGTTCGGCGCCTGTAAAGGCGTCTGTTGAAAGACGCAAGCCCGATTCTTCTTTAGAGGAATCGGGCTTTTTTAATGGGTACTTCCTGCGTGCTGCGGCCGGCGTGGAACAGTTTCAGCAGGTGTGGTACATGAACTCAACTAAAAGGTTATTCCTACGCTGCGCAGGCTCGCGGTCTGCTGGTTGCAATACGATGAACAGCGCTTCATAGGCAGGTACCTGGATAGCAAGTATCCCGGTGATGAACTTCCTGTCAGTCAATGCGTGGGATGAATATGTCGCGAGTCGTGAATGAACGTGCATGCACCGCCGAGCAACTTCGTATGGCCCCTGGTGATCCTTTTCAGGCAGATTTCAATATGGGCTTGGCGCGCCCGCTGTCGCGTTCGGTGCGACTCAACGGCTTCGCCACCTGCTTGCGCCTGGAAGAGGTCTACTGGAAAATCCTCGAGCGCATTGCCGCCGCCAACCGGTGTACGGTCAATGCGGTGCTGTCCCATGTGGACCGCGAAGTCCACCTTCGCCACGGCGGCGTCAAGAATTTCAGCGGCCTGGTGCGGGTGATCTGCGTGGTCTACGTGCTGAGGGGCGGCGCCAAGCCCTGAACCATTCGTGCGCTGGCACGGCGGGCGGGCTGCACAGCCCCGGTTAACCATATATAATCCCGCTTTTTGCTGCGTGGCGCGGCCCGCGCAGTGGTCAACGAGATACGCCAATGCCCCTGTACGACTATCAATGCGGTTCCTGCAGCCACCAGATGGAAGTTCTGCAGAAGATCAGCGCAGCGCCGCTGACCGATTGCCCGGCCTGCCAGGCACCTGCCCTGAAGAAGCTGATTTCTGCCCCGGGCTTCCGCCTGGGCGGCACCGGCTGGTATGAAACCGACTTCAAGACCGGCACCAAAAAGAACCTGGCGGGCGCCGACAAGGCCGACTGAGTTGAACTGTACTGCCAGGGTCTTGCACTATGGGCCCCCTGGGGCCGGCAAGGTCCACACCCGAATTCACGAATGACGAGAAGCGAAACCACCATCATGATGCGCAGCCACTATTGCGGCCAACTGAACGAGAGCCTGGAAGGTCAGGAAATTACCCTTTGCGGCTGGGTCCATCGTCGTCGCGACCACGGCGGGGTGATTTTCCTCGACATCCGTGATCGCGAAGGCATGGCTCAGGTCGTGTTCGACCCGGACCGCGCAGAAAGCTTTGCCGCCGCCGACCGCGTGCGCAGCGAGTACGTGGTGAAGATCACCGGCAAGGTGCGTCCGCGCCCTGCAGGCGCAGTCAACGCCAACATGGCCTCGGGCGCCATCGAAGTGCTGGGCTACGAGCTCGAAGTGCTGAACGAAGCGGAAACCCCGCCGTTCCCGCTCAACGAGTACTCCGACGTGGGTGAAGAGACCCGCCTGCGCTATCGCTTCATCGACCTGCGTCGTCCGGAGATGGCCGAGAAGCTGCGTCTGCGCTCGCGCATCACCACCAGCATCCGTCGCTTCCTCGACGAAAACGGCTTCCTCGACGTCGAGACGCCGATCCTGACCCGCGCTACCCCGGAAGGCGCGCGTGACTACCTGGTGCCAAGCCGTACCCACGCCGGCAGCTTCTTTGCCCTGCCGCAATCGCCGCAGCTGTTCAAGCAACTGCTGATGGTGGCCGGTTTCGATCGCTACTACCAGATCGCCAAGTGCTTCCGCGACGAAGACCTGCGCGCCGACCGCCAGCCGGAATTCACCCAGATCGACATCGAGACCAGCTTCCTGGACGAGACCGAGATCATGGGCCTGACCGAAAGCATGATCCGCAAACTGTTCAAGGAAGTCCTGGACCTGGAGTTCGGCGAATTCCCGCACATGACCTTCGAAGAGGCCATGCGCCGCTACGGTTCGGACAAGCCTGACCTGCGCAACCCGCTGGAACTGGTGGATGTGGCCGACCAGCTGCAAGCGGTCGACTTCAAGGTGTTCAGCGGCCCGGCCAACGACCCGAAATGCCGCGTTGCCGCACTGCGTGTACCGGGCGGGGCGAGCATGCCGCGCAGCCGTATCGACGAGTACACCAAGTTCGTCGGCATCTACGGTGCCAAGGGCCTGGCGTACATCAAGGTCAACGAGCGCGCCAAGGGCGTCGAGGGCCTGCAGTCGCCAATCGTCAAGAACATCCCCGAGGCCAACCTGAACGTGATCCTCGATCGCGTGGGCGCGGTCGATGGCGACATCGTGTTCTTCGGTGCCGACAAGTCCAAGATCGTCAGCGAAGCCCTGGGCGCGCTGCGCATCAAGGTCGGCAACGACTTCAACCTGCTGACCTGCGAATGGGCACCGATGTGGGTTGTTGACTTCCCGATGTTCGAAGAGAACGACGACGGCAGCTTCACGGCGCTGCACCACCCGTTCACCGCGCCAAAATGCTCCCCTGAAGAGCTGGAGGCCAACCCGGCCACCGCGCTGTCGCGTGCCTATGACATGGTGCTCAACGGCACCGAACTGGGTGGCGGTTCGATCCGTATCCACCGCAAAGAGATGCAGCAGGCCGTGTTCCGCCTGTTGGGCATCGAGGCGGCGGAACAGGAAGAGAAGTTCGGCTTCCTGCTCGACGCGCTGAAGTTCGGTGCACCGCCGCACGGTGGCCTGGCCTTCGGTCTGGATCGCCTGGTGATGCTGATGACCGGCGCCCAGTCGATTCGTGAAGTGATCGCCTTCCCGAAAACCCAGAGCGCTGCGTGCGTCATGACCCAGGCCCCAGGCCTGGTCGATGCCAAGGCACTGCGTGAGCTGCACATCCGTCTGCGCGAACAGCCCAAGGCTGAGTAAGCGGGCCCGGGGCGCATCCACTTGGATGCGCCTTTGCGTTACGGCATACCGAATTGATTGCCCACGCCAGGTTTTTCCGGGCGGGGGCGTGGTTTTGTTTCAAGGATTTCTGGAGTCAGTTATGGCGGGTCATTCCAAGTGGGCGAACATCAAGCACCGCAAAGAGCGCCAGGATGCCAAGAGAGGCAAGATCTTCACCAAGTGGATTCGTGAGCTGACCGTCGCTGCGAAGCAGGGCGGTGGTGACCCGAATTCCAACCCGCGCCTGCGCCTGGCGCTGGACAAGGCCTTGGGCGCGAACATGAGCCGCGACATCATCGATCGCGCCGTGGCCCGTGGTGCAGGCGCAACCGAAGCCGACAATGTCGAAGAGCTCAGCTACGAAGGCTACGGCCCGGGCGGCGTGGCGATCATGGTCGAGGCCATGACCGACAACCGCAACCGCACCGCCGCGGCCGTGCGCCATGCCTTCAGCAAGTGCGGTGGCAACCTGGGCACCGATGGCTCGGTGGCCTATCTGTTCGAGCGCAAGGGGCAGATCAGCTTTGCCGCCGGTGTCGATGAAGACGCGCTGATGGAAGCGGCGATGGAGGCCGATGCCGACGACGTGGTCAGCAACGAAGATGGCTCGTTCGACGTGTTCACCTCGTTTGCCAGCTTCTACGCGGTGCGTACTGCCCTGGAGGCTGCCGGCTTCAAGGCTGCGGATGCGGAAATCGTCATGCAGCCGACCACCAGCGCCGAACTCGACCTGGAGGGCGCACAGAAGGTGCTCAAGCTGATCGACATGCTTGAAGACCTGGACGATGTGCAGAATGTGTATTCCAACGCCGAAATTCCTGACGAAGTCATGGAACAACTCGGCTAAGGTTCAGTTCTGGCGTACTCGAGGCCGGATTCGTCCGCAGGCACCTTGTGCCCGTGACGGGTCCGGCTTCTGTCTTTTTAATGGCGCCCCGGTGCGCCACTGGTTGCGCAGGCGATATGACTCTGATTCTTGGTATTGACCCCGGCTCGCGGATTACCGGCTATGGTGTGGTGCGCCACACGGCGCGCGGGTGCGAGTACGTGGCCTCCGGTTGCATCCGTACCGGCAGCGGCGAGCTGCCCGAGCGCCTGCAGGTGGTATACCGCAGCGTGCGCGAAATCATCCAGTTGCACGGGCCGGTGACCATGGGTATCGAGCGGGTGTTCATGGCGCGCAACGCCGACTCGGCGCTCAAGCTCGGCCAGGCGCGCGGCGCCGCCATCGTCGCCGGGGTCGAAGAGGGCCTGGAGATCGCCGAGTACAGTGCCACCCAGGTCAAGCAGGCGGTCGCCGGTACGGGCGGGGCCAACAAGGAACAGGTGCAGATGATGGTCATGCACCTGCTCAAGCTCACCCAGAAGCCGCAGATAGACGCCTCCGATGCCCTGGCCATCGCCCTGTGCCATGCCCATACCCGTTCCAGCCTGGTGCCGCACGGGCTGGGCGCTGCACGCAGCCGCAGTGGCCGCCTAAGGCTCTGATAGCATCATCGGTTAACACAATTTCGCTTGCCGGCCACCGCCGGCTTGCAATCATGGCGGCTGATGGCGGGCTTGATCGCCCCGGCGCCCTGGATAAAGGACCTGAACGTGATTGGACGTTTGCGCGGTACCCTGGCTGAAAAGCAGCCGCCGCACCTGATTGTCGATGTCAACGGCCTGGGCTACGAGCTCGAGGTGCCGATGACCACCCTGTATCGCCTACCCAAGGTTGGCGAGGCAGTGACGCTGCACACCCACCTGGTGGTACGTGAAGACGCGCACCTGCTGTATGGCTTTCACGAAAAGCGCGAGCGCGAGCTGTTCCGCGAGCTGATCCGCCTCAACGGCGTAGGGCCCAAGCTGGCCCTGGCATTGATGTCGGGCCTGGAGGTCGACGACCTGATACGCTGCGTGCAGGCCCAGGACACCTCGGCGCTGGTCAAGGTGCCGGGGGTGGGCAAGAAGACCGCCGAGCGCCTGCTGGTCGAACTCAAGGACCGCTTCAAGGCCTGGGAAACCGCGCCAAGCCTGTTTACCCTGGTGTCCGACGGCCCGCAGCCGGTGGCAAGTGCCTCCACTGCCGAAACCGATGCGGTCAGCGCGCTGATCTCGCTGGGCTACAAGCCGCAGGAAGCCAGCCGCGCCGTGGCGGCCATCGATGCCAAGGGCCTGAGCAGCGAAGAGCTGATCCGGCGCAGCCTCAAGGGGATGATTTAAGTGATCGAAGCCGACCGACTCATAGCCGCTACCGGGCGCGACCGCGAAGAGGTCCAGGACCGGGCGATCCGGCCATTGCGCCTGGACGAGTACATCGGGCAGCCAGTGGTGCGCGAGCAGATGGCGCTGTTCATCCAGGCGGCACGTGGGCGCAGCGAGTCGCTGGACCATACGCTGATCTTCGGCCCGCCGGGCCTGGGCAAGACCACCCTGGCCAACATCATCGCGCAGGAGATGGGCGTTTCGATCAAGAGCACCTCCGGGCCGATCCTCGAGCGTCCGGGCGATCTGGCGGCGCTGCTGACCAACCTGGAACCCCACGATGTACTGTTCATCGACGAGATTCACCGGCTTTCGCCGATCGTCGAGGAAGTGCTGTACCCGGCCATGGAAGACTTCCAGCTGGACATCATGATCGGCGAGGGGCCGGCCGCACGTTCGATCAAGCTCGATTTGCCGCCGTTCACTCTGGTCGGGGCAACCACCCGCGCCGGCATGCTGACCAATCCGCTGCGCGACCGTTTCGGTATCGTGCAGCGCCTGGAGTTCTACAACACCGCAGACCTGGCCACCATCGTCAGCCGCTCGGGCGGGATTCTGGGCCTGCCGATCGAGGACGAGGGCGCCTTCGAGATCGCCCGGCGCGCCCGTGGCACCCCGCGTATCGCCAACCGCCTGCTGCGTCGTGTACGCGACTACGCCGAGGTGCGTGGCAAAGGTGACATCACCAAGGCCATCGCCGACCTGGCGCTGAACCTGCTGGACGTGGACGAGCGTGGTTTCGATCACCAGGACCGGCGCCTGCTGCTGACCATGATCGAGAAGTTCGACGGTGGCCCGGTGGGTGTTGACAGCCTGGCGGCGGCTATCAGCGAAGAACGTCACACCATCGAGGACGTGCTGGAGCCCTACCTGATCCAGCAGGGCTACATCATGCGCACACCCCGTGGGCGCGTGGTGACCCGGCACGCCTACCTGCACTTTGGCCTGAACATTCCGGGCCGCATGGGCGAGTCGGTCAACGGCGAGGGTTTTTCCGACCTGGCCGATGAATGACAGACTTATCCGGCGTTTTCGTGGTCCTATCGGCGGACACGCATGAGTCGCGCTGGCAATACGACATAATCCGTTAAAAACAGTTGGTGGGGCGGATTGGCAAGCTGAGGAGTTAGCACTAGAGTATGCGCGCGCAAAATGGGGTTGAGTCGTTCGCACATCGCTGTCGCGTCTATTACGAGGACACCGATGCGGGCGGCGTGGTGTATTACGTCAATTATCTGAAATTCATGGAGCGTGCCCGCACAGAGCGGTTGCGCGAGCTGGGCTTTGCCCAGTCTGCGATGGCAGAACAGAACACCTTGTTCGTCGTTCATTCCAGCGAGGCGCGCTACCACGCGCCGGCCCGCCTGGACGATGAATTGCGGGTCACCGCACAAGTGCTTGAATTGAATCGTGCCAGCCTGCGCTTTGTGCAGCAGGTCTGGCGCGAGCGTGATGCAACGCTGCTCTGCGAGGGGCAGTTCCTGGTGGCCTGTGTGCGCGCCGATACGTTCAAACCCCGGGCCATTCCTTCCGAGCTGCGTGCAGCCTTTGTGGCGGCGGATGGTGCGGGTAACCAAACAATTGCAGGAGATTAAGCGTGGAAGCTAACGTCGTCGACCATACCTCCATGTGGAGCCTGGTCAGTAATGCCAGCATCGTGGTGCAGCTGGTCATGCTGATTCTGGTGGCCGCATCGGTGACCTCGTGGATCATGATTTTTCAGCGCAGCACCATGCTGCGTGCCGGTCGTCGTGCGCTGGAAAGCTTCGAGGAGCGCTTCTGGTCGGGCATCGACCTGTCCAAGCTGTACCGCCAGGCCGGCAGCAACCCGGACCCGGACTCGGGTGTGGAGCAGGTCTTCCGTGCCGGCTTCAAGGAGTTCTCGCGCCTGCGCCAGCAACCGGGTGTCGACCCTGACGCCGTGATGGAAGGCGTTGGCCGGGCCATGCGCGTGGCCATCTCGCGTGAAGAAGAGAAGCTCGAACAGAGCCTGCCGTTCCTCGCCACCGTCGGTTCCACCAGCCCGTACATCGGTCTGTTCGGTACCGTATGGGGCATCATGAACTCCTTCCGCGGCCTGGCTTCGGCCCAGCAGGCGACCCTGGCCACTGTGGCTCCGGGTATCGCCGAGGCACTGATCGCCACCGCGATCGGCCTGTTCGCCGCAATCCCGGCAGTTATTGCCTACAACCGTTTCGCTGCACGCAGTGAAGTCTTGATCGGTCGCTACTACACGTTCGCCGACGAGTTCCAGGCCATCCTGCACCGTAAAGTGCACACCAGCGAAGAGTGATCAGGTAAAAGCCCATGGCTCGAGTTCGACACAAACGCAAGCCGGTCGCGGAGATGAACGTGGTGCCCTACATCGATGTGATGTTGGTACTGCTGGTCATCTTCATGGTGACCGCACCGATGCTCAACCAGGGCGTGAAGGTCGACCTGCCCAAGGTTTCCAGCGAAGCCTTGCCGCAGGACAACAACGTCCAGATCCTTACCATTTCGATCAAGGCCGACAAGACCTATTTCTGGAACCTTGGCAGCGAAGTCGACACCGAAAAGCAGATGGACAAGGCCATGACCTTGCCGCAAATGACCGACGCGGTGACCAAGATCATCGCGGCCGGACGTGACCAGGGCAAACAGACCCAGGTGTTCATCCGTGGCGACAAGGCCGTCGACTATGGCGCGGTGATGGGCGCCATGGGCGGGTTGCAGAAGGCCGGTGTCGGTAACGTTGGCCTGATTACCGAGGCGCCCTGATGCAACAGCGAGAGCCATCCGCCTCGGAAAGCTATTTCTGGCCCAGCGTCTGGGCCATCGCGCTGCACGTTCTGGTGTTCGGCATGCTGTTCGTCAGCTTTGCCATGACCCCGGAACTGCCGCCGGCCAAGCCTATTGTCCAGGCGACCCTGTACCAGCTGAAGTCCAAAAGTCAGGCCACCACCCAGACCAATCAGAAGATTGCGGGTGAAGCGAAGAAAACCGCTGCGCGCCAGACCGAAGTCGAGCAGATGGAACAGAAGAAGGTCGAGCAGCAGAAGCAGGAAGCGGTGAAGGCTGCGGAACAAAAGAAAGAAGAGGCGGCTCAAAAGGCCGAAGAAGCCCGCGAGGCGGCCGAAGCCAAGAAGGCCGACGAGGCCAAGAAAGCCGACGAGGCCAAAAAAGCGGACGCGGCCAAGAAAGCCGAGGAAGCCAAGAAGGTCGAAGAGAAACAGCAGGCCGACCTCGCCAAGAAGAAAGCCGAGGAAGAGGCCAAGAAACAGGCAGCAGAAGAGGCCAAGAAGCAGGCCGCTGAAGACGCCAAGAAGAAAGCCGCCGAGGATGCCAAGAAAAAGGCAGCCGAGGATGCGAAGAAAAAAGCGGCAGCCGAAGAGGCCAAGAAAAAGGCCGCCGAGGATGCCAAGAAGAAAGCCGCAGCCGATGCGGCCAAGAAGAAGTCAGCAGAAGCGGCGCGCAAGGCGGCGGAAGACAAGAAAGCCCAGGCCCTGGCCGAGCTGTTGTCCGACTCCACCGAACGGCAGCAGGCGCTGGCCGACGAGCAGGGTGACCAGGTGGCCGGCGACTTCGACGACCTGATACGTGCCCGCGCAGCCGAAGGCTGGGCGCGCCCACCTTCTGCACGCAAGAACATGACGGTGGTCCTGCAGATTGGCATGTTGCCCGATGGCACCGTGACCACGGTGAGCGTTGCACGCTCCAGTGGTGATGGTCCGTTCGATGCTTCTGCGGTAGCAGCGGTCAAGAACATTGGCCGCCTGACCGAAATGCAGGGCTTGAAACCGAGCGAATTCAATCCCTATCGTTCATTCAAGATGACATTCACACCTGAGGATCTAGCCTTGTGATTAACCTTCTTAGAGGACTGCTGGTCGTTCTCTGCTGCGCAGCAGGGATGGCCGTTGCAGAAGAAAAGAACATCCTGGTCACCAGCGGCAGTGACCGTGCCACGCCGATCGCGGTCGTGCCGTTCGCCCTGCAGGGTGGCAGTGTGCTGCCCGAGGACATGGCCGATATCATTGGCAATGACCTGCGCAACTCCGGTTACTACGCGCCGATTCCGCGCCAGAACATGATCAGCCAGCCTAGCCAGGCCAGCGAAGTCATCTTCCGCGACTGGAAGGCCCTGGGCGCCCAGTACGTGATGGTAGGCAGCATCGTGCCAGCGGGCGGTCGCCTGCAGGTGCAATATGCGCTGTTCAACGTCGCCACCGAGCAGCAAGTGCTGACCGGCAGCGTCTCGGGCACTACCGACCAGCTGCGTGACATGTCGCACTACATTGCCGACCAGTCGTTCGAGAAGCTCACCGGCATCAAGGGTGCGTTCTCCACGCGCATGCTGTACGTCACCGCCGAACGCTTCTCCAAGGACAACACTCGTTACACGTTGCAGCGTTCGGACTACGACGGCGCCCGCGCCGTGACCCTGCTGCAGTCGCGCGAGCCGATCCTGTCGCCTCGCTTCGCGCCAGACGGCAAGCGCATTGCCTATGTGTCGTTCGAACAGCGTCGTCCGCGTATCTTCGTACAGCACATCGACACTGGCCGTCGTGAGCAGATCACCAACTTCGAAGGCCTCAACGGTGCACCAGCCTGGTCGCCCGATGGTTCGCGCCTGGCGTTCGTGCTGTCCAAGGACGGCAACCCTGACATCTATGTGATGAACATGGCTTCGCGCCAGATGTCGCGTGTCACGGCCGGCCCGGGTATCAACACCGAGCCGTTCTGGGGCAAGGATGGTTCGACCATCTATTTCACGTCGGATCGTGGCGGCAAGCCGCAGATCTACAAAACCAACGTTTCGGGTGGTGGTGCCGAGCGTGTAACTTTCGTGGGTAACTACAACGCCAACCCTAAACTGTCGGCGGATGAAAAGACCCTGGTAATGATTCATCGCCAGCAAGGTTTCACCAACTTCAAGGTGGCCGCGCAGGATTTGCAGCGAGGAAGTGTAAAAATCCTCTCTGAAACAAGTCTTGATGAGTCACCCACTGTTGCGCCCAACGGCACCATGCTAATCTACGCCACCCGCCAGCAGGGCCGGGGAGTCTTGATGCTCGTCTCTCTCAACGGACGCGTGAGGCTCCCGCTTCCTACCGCTCAAGGCGAAGTCAGAGAACCGTCCTGGTCCCCTTACCTGAACTGACGCGGCGCTTTACGTAACACTTAACACATTGGGGTTCATTAGGAGTTTCACGATGGAAATGCTGAAGTTTGGTAAGTTTGCTGCGCTGGCTCTGGCCATGGCTGTAGCTGTAGGTTGCTCCTCCAAGGGCGGCGACAACGCTGGTGAAGGCGCTGTTGATCCAAACGCTGGTTACGGCGCTAACACCGGTGCTGTTGACGGTTCCCTGAGCGAAGAAGCCGCTCTGCGCGCAATCACCACCTTCTACTTCGAATACGACAGCTCGGACCTGAAGCCAGAAGCCATGCGCGCTCTGGACGTTCACGCCAAAGACCTGAAAGGCAATGGCGCTCGCGTCGTCCTGGAAGGCAACACCGACGAGCGTGGTACTCGCGAATACAACATGGCCCTGGGCGAGCGTCGTGCTAAAGCCGTACAGCGCTACCTGGTACTGCAAGGCGTTTCCCCAGCCCAACTGGAACTGGTTTCCTACGGCGAAGAGCGTCCAGTTGCTACCGGTAACGACGAGCAATCCTGGGCTCAGAACCGTCGCGTCGAACTGCGTAAGTAATTCGATATGCGAACGTGCCGCCGTGCTGTAACCGTCCTGGCTCTCGCCCTGCCACTCGTGGCCTGGGCCGAGGTTCCTGTTGTTGATGACAACGCTGGCTATAACGGCGCAAGCAGTTATCCGCCAGCGGGTTATGGTACGAGCGGCGCCTACGCCGGGGGAGGGGTTTCGGCCCCTGCCTCGGCGCAGGGTCAGCTGTTCATGCAATTGCAGCAGATGCAGGATCAGATTTCGCGCCAGCAAGGCGTGATCGAAGAACTGCAAAACGATATAGCCCGCCTGAAACAGGAAGGCCTGGAGCGTTACCAGGACCTGGATCGGCGTATCGGAGCCGGCGGTGCACCCGCTGCAACTCCCGAGAATTCCTCCACCGGTGGTGATGTAGCCGCCGGTGCCGCTGCAGGCGCGGCCACCGCCCCTGCGGCCAGTAGCGAACCTGGCGACCCGGCGAAAGAAAAGCTCTATTACGACGCTGCTTTCGACCTGATCAAGGCCAAGGATTTCGACAAGGCCAGCCAGGCATTCAATGCCTTCCTGCGCAAGTACCCCAACAGTCAGTACGCCGGCAATGCCCAGTACTGGCTGGGTGAAGTGAACCTTGCCAAGGGCGACCTGCAGGGCGCCGGCCAGGCGTTTGCCAAGGTCAGCCAGCTGTATCCGAAGCACAGCAAGGTGCCGGACTCGCTGTACAAGCTGGCCGATGTCGAGCGCCGCCTGGGTCACACCGACCGGGTCAAGGGTATTCTGCAGCAGGTGGTCACCCAGTACCCGGGTACCTCCGCCGCACAGTTGGCCCAGCGCGACCTGCAGAAGCTCTGAACTGCCCGCCTGGAAGAAACCCGCGCTAGTCGCGGGTTTTTTCGTTAGAATCGATGCCCTTTTATTGACACACGCTGCTGCGAACTACGCGATGCCGGGTTCGCTGCAGTGCCTGACGGAGGCGGACAGCCTGTTTAGCTGTTACGCCCGTGGCGACTATGCAAGACACATTACGAATTACCGAAGTTTTTTACTCTTTGCAGGGTGAAACGCGTACCGCTGGGCTGCCCACGGTATTTGTACGTCTCACCGGCTGCCCTTTGCGTTGCCAGTATTGCGACAGTGCCTATGCCTTCAGTGGTGGCACCGTGCGCAGCCTCGACTCGATTCTCGAGCAGGTGGCTGGTTTTCGCCCGCGTTACGTGTGCGTCACTGGCGGTGAGCCATTGGCCCAACCCAACGCCATCCCCTTGCTCAAGCAATTGTGCGACGCCGGCTATGAGGTGTCGCTGGAAACCAGCGGAGCACTGGACATCTCGAAGGTCGACCAGCGCGTCAGCCGGGTGGTAGACCTCAAGACGCCGGGCTCCGAAGAGATGCACCGCAACCTCTACGAGAATATCGAGCTGCTGACCCCGAACGATCAGGTCAAGTTCGTCATCTGTTCCCGTGAAGACTATGACTGGGCGGTGTCCAAGCTGATCCAGTATGGTCTGGAGAAGCGTGCCGGGGAGGTGCTGTTTTCGCCGAGCCACCATCAGGTCAAGGCCAGCGACCTGGCCGACTGGATCGTGGCCGATAATTTGCCGGTTCGTTTTCAACTGCAGTTGCACAAGCAATTGTGGAACGACGAGCCGGGACGCTGATTGGGGAGTGATGTCATGACTGATAAACGTGCGGTAATCCTGCTGTCTGGTGGCCTGGACTCGGCCACGGTGGTCGCGATGGCCAAGGCCGAAGGCTACAGCTGCTATACCATGAGTTTCGACTACGGCCAGCGTCATCGCGCCGAACTGGACGCCGCTGCGCGAGTTGCCCGTGACCTGGGTGCAGTCGAGCACAAGGTGATCGGCCTGAGCCTGGATGGTATTGGTGGTTCGGCGCTGACCGACAGCAGCATCGATGTACCCGAGACGCCGGGTGAAGGCATTCCAGTGACCTACGTACCAGCGCGCAATACCGTGTTCCTGTCGTTGGCGCTGGGCTGGGCCGAGGTGTTGCAGGCGCGGGATATCTTCATCGGCGTGAACGCGGTGGATTACTCGGGCTACCCGGATTGCCGTCCCGAGTTCGTCGAGGCATTCGAGCGCATGGCCAACCTGGCCACCAAGGCCGGTGTCGAGGGGCAGGGCTTTCGCATCCAGGCACCGTTGCAGAACCTGAGCAAGGCGCAGATCGTTCAGGCGGGCATGGCGCGTGGTGTCGACTACAGCCTCACTGTGTCGTGTTATCAGGCTGACGACCAAGGCCGTGCCTGTGGCAAGTGCGACAGCTGCCGCCTGCGTGCAGATGGCTTCCGGGCAGCCGGCGTGGCCGACCCAACCCGATATTTTTGATTTTTTTTTACGGTGGGGTGTTGATTTCCTTAAGGAAATCAGTATTATACGCCCCACGCAACGGGTCGTTAGCTCAGTTGGTAGAGCAGTTGGCTTTTAACCAATTGGTCGTAGGTTCGAATCCTACACGACCCACCATTTCGAAAAACCCGCTTTCCATGAGAAAGCGGGTTTTTTTTCGTCTGTTGAATTTCCCTCTCTGTTCAGCAACTGAACCGTGATCTGCGGGTTGACCTGGAGATTGCGTTCGCGCCAGCTCGGCTGGGTGCGAGCTGGCGCGGGAGGGGGTCACCGGTCTACGGGTTGCCTGCCGAGAGTGTCTGCAAGCCCTGGCTTCGGGCCTGGTCGAGCAGTTCTTCGGTGTCTGCCCCGCCGGGCAGCGCGAGCACGATGTCCGGTCGGCTATCGGCCAGCATGAAGCGGTTGCGCAGGCGTTCGGCCTGTTTGCCGTGGTGCTGCCAGTTGGGTGGGTAGCGCACGATGTGGGCTGCGTTTTCCCGGGCCCAGTCCTCGATATGCGCACCGAGGAACTGACTGCCACCGTGGATGACCACCTGCACCGGGTGCAGGCGCTGGAAAGCTTCCAGAACCTGCCGGCACACCCGGCTGTCGGCGTAATGGCGGCCGGCGCAAATCAGTACGCGCATAGGCGTTCTCCCTGAGCCACGTTCTTCAGAACCACTGCTTGAAGCGGCGGATGTACAAGGTCTTCATGGTCTGGGCGACCACGCAGTAGCTAAGCAGTGTGCCCACCAGCCAAGGGAAGTATTCCCACGGCAGCGGAACCAGGCCGACCATGCTGCCCAGCGGCGAGAAGGGCACGTAGATTCCCAGCGCCATCACCAGCCCCGTCGCCAGCATTACCGGCAAGGCTGCAGTGCTCTGGATGAACGGGATCTTGCGGGTGCGCAGCATGTGCACCACCAGGGTCTGGGACAGCAGCCCTTCGATGAACCAGCCCGACTGGAACAGGCTGGCCATTTCCACGCTGTTGGCGGCGAACACGTACCACATCAGCGCGAAGGTGGTGATGTCGAAAATGGATGAGGTTGGCCCTATCCACAGCATGAACCGCCCGATGTTCCGGGCATCCCATTTGCGTGGCTTGGCCAGGTACTCCTTGTCCATCTTGTCCCATGGCAGCGCCAGCTGGGAGAAGTCGTACATCAGGTTCTGCAGCAACAGGTGAATCGCCAGCATCGGCAGGAAGGGGATGAAGGCACTGGCGACCAGCACCGAGAACACGTTGCCGAAGTTGGAGCTGGCGGTCATGTTCAGGTACTTCATGATGTTTCCGAAGGTCTCGCGACCCTTGATCACCCCTTCCTCCAGTACCATCAGGCTCTTTTCCAGCAGGATGATGTCTGCCGACTCCTTGGCAATGTCGGTGCCGCTGTCCACCGAGATGCCGACGTCGGCGTCGCGCAGGGCAGGGGCGTCGTTGATCCCGTCACCCAGAAACCCGACGGTGTGGCCGTTGGCTTGAAGGGCCTTGAGTACGCGGGACTTCTGCAGTGGCGTGAGCTTGGCGAACACCGTGCGCTCTTCCACCCGGCGCGCGAGCACCTCATCGTCCATGTGCTCGATGTCGCGGCCCAGCAGCGGCTCGCCTGCCTCCAGGCCCACTTCCCGGCAGATCTTGGCGGTAACGGTGGGGTTGTCGCCGGTGAGTACCTTGACCGTCACGCCGTTGTCGCGCAGTGCGGCGATGGCCGGGCCGGCGCTTTCCTTGGGCGGGTCGAGGAAGGTCAGCAAGCCTTCGATGATCAGCTCGCGCTCATCGCTGGCGCTGTACTGGGTCTGCGTCTCGCCTGCGGCTATTTGGCGGGTGCCCACCAGCAGCACGCGAAAGCCGTCGCGGTTATAGGCCTCGGCGAGTTTGAGCAGGGCCGAACGGCGCTCGGCATCCAGGCTTACGGCAGTGCCCTGCTGGCGGACCCGGCTGGCGGTCTCCAGCATCTCTTCCACGGCGCCCTTGCACACCAGCAGGTGACCACCACTGGCATCGGCCAGGATCACCGACAGGCGCCGACGTACGAAGTCGAAGGGCAGTTCATCGACCTTGCGCCAGGCTGCCGGAGGGGTGAACTGCGGATTGTCCTCGGCGAAACTGACCACGGCGCGGTCCATGAGGTTTTTCATGCCGCTCTGGTGGTGGCTGTTGAGCCAGGCCAGTTGCAGCACCTCGTCGCAGCGGTTGCCGCCGACATCGACATGGTGTTCGAGGATGATGCGGTCCTGGGTCAGGGTGCCGGTCTTGTCGGTGCACAGTACGTCCATGGCGCCGAAGTTCTGGATCGCGTTCAGGCGCTTGACCACTACCTTGCGCCTGGCCATGGCGGCCGCACCCTTGGCCAGGTTGGCGCTGACGATCATCGGCAGCATTTCCGGGGTCAGGCCAACCGCTACCGCCAGGGCGAACATGAAGGCTTCGGCCCAGTCCCCCTTGGTGAAGCCGTTGATCAGCAGCACGATGGGTACCATCACCAGCATGAAGCGGATCAGCAGCCAGCTCACGCTGTTGACCCCGCGGTCGAAGGCGGTCTGCGCGCGGGAGCCGACGATGGAGCGGGCCAGTGAGCCGAAATAGGTACGAGCCCCGGTGGCGACCACCACGGCCGTGGCGGTCCCGCTGACCACGTTGGTGCCCATGAAGCAGATGTTGGGAAGGTCCAGCAGGTCCTGTTGGTCGGCGGCCTGGGCCTTGGCGGATTTTTCCTGCACCGCACCCAGGGTGTCGTACTTTTCCACTGGCAAGGCTTCGCCGGTCAGTACCGCCTGGCTGATGAACAGGTCGCGGGACTCGATCAGGCGAATGTCTGCGGGGATCATGTCGCCGGCAGACAGCTGGATGATGTCGCCCACCACCAGTTCGCGCATGGGTAGTTCTCGAACCCGCGCCTGGGCCCCTAGCTGCTCGCGCCGCAGCACGGCTGCGGTGGTGCGCACCATCGCCTTCAGGGCTTCGGCGGCCTTGGCCGATCGGTGTTCCTGCCAGAAACGCATCACGCCGCTCGCCAACATCATCACCAGCACGATGATTACGCCGGTCAGGTCGGTTTCTTCGCCGGCCTGCAGCGGCAGCCAGAAGTCGGTGAAGAAACTGATACCCGTCAAGGTCATCAGCACATAGATGAAGGGGTTGTTGAAAGCGTGCAGCAACTGCACCAGTGCATGGGGCGGACGGTCATGGGCGACTTCGTTGTGGCCGTCCCGTTGCAGGCGGCCCTGGGCTTCTTCTTCGGTGAGCCCGGCGGGGCTGGAGTTGACGTTGGCCAGGGTAACGGCCAGGCCGTTCTGGGCCTCGCGCGCGGCGCGCATCGACAGCTTGTTGCTGTCACGGGTGGGGTGGGTGTGGCGGGGTGTTGGGTTTTTTACAGTCATGGTCTGTGCTCCTGCCGCCTGCTCGCGGCACGACACACCGACAACTCAACTAATCATAGGCGAGTGAAAGTATGTCGAGTCGCGGGCAGGCGATCGATTCGAAGAGTGGAATCTTTAGCGGTGACGTTCGCTGCCTGTTGAATGAACGTGCACAGGCAGCGAACCGACTACTGGCCTCTTCCATAATGTGCTCCACAGATTTTTATTAATGCGAAGGCAATAAAGTGCCGGCGAATTTTCCAACTAGGAAATTCGTTTTTTAATAAGCGCAAAGTTGCCGTTTATTCAAGGGGAAGTACGCACCCCGAATGCATGCAAACCTGGATCAGGCGTGCTGCAGAAACAGGGCGGCACCCCGACTCGGTGGGTCCTGGCTGTCGTCCAGGCTCCAGCGCTGCTGGCGTTGGCCGCTTGTGGAGCAGACGCGCCAACGGGCCCGCAAGGCGCTGCTGGCAGGGGAGTCGCAGAGGAGCCTTGGCGCACGCACGGGCAGCCTGGGCGCGCGCAGAAGCCTGGCCCGCAGGGCTGAAGTGAAGGCGCGTACGCCCGGTATTGCAGAAGAAGTGAAGTACATAACGTGTGCCTCGCGACCGGACGAACCGGGGAGGCAAGCCACGTTGGAGCATCAAGCCCTAGCGCAGCTTACCCGACCGCGGAGTCGAGTCCCGTCATTTTCAGGGTTAAGTGCCTGGCGTTGCGCAGCGGCAATGACCAGACAGCGTCTAGATACTATGTCCATTGGCTTCTTTGGTGAGTTGAAAAAGGCCGGATTTCCGGCCCGCGCAATTTACTCAGGAGGGGGAGCGAAGTCAACAGCAATCAGGCGTGAAAATTGAAACGTTAATAAAATTTCACACAAAGCAGCCAGCGGCTGAGGAGAGTCTGCCTGTGCCAAGGAATAATGCTAAGTGGGCAGAGTTTCACCGGTGGGATGATAATATTTTTTTGAAACAGAAATTAATGTCTGTTTTGCTATAGCGATTCTGTATATGGCATTTTTTTATAATTGCTATGGTACTTGGCATGGATTCAAAACCAGCCAGGGAGTGGGGCTATGTCTAAAACTATTGTCATCGTGGGGGGAGGTGTAGGCGGCACCATGCTCGCCAATCAATTGGTCAGACAACTTTACCCGGAAATACTCAAACACCAGGTCACGGTCAAACTGCTGTCGAATTCGCCGGATCATTATTACAAACCTGCCTTCATGTACGTTGCCTTCAACAGCTATTTCCAGGAAGACCTGAAACGGCCCGAGCGTTCGCTGTTGCGACCTGAAATCGACTTCCAGGTGGAGGAGGTGACCCGCTTCGACTTCCCCGGGCAAACCCTGCACACCCGCTCTGGAAGGCGCGTGGGCTATGACTTTCTGGTGATCGCGACGGGCTGCGTACCCGCTCCCGAGCGCATCGAGGGGCTGCAGGAGGCGGGGGATCATTTCTATCAATACAAGGCGGCGCGACAATTGGCGCAACGTCTGATGACGATTGAAAAAGGGCGCATCTTCATATCCGTTTCTTTCCCACAGACGCCCAATGTTCCGCATCAGTGCGGTATTGCGCCGGTGGAAACTACCTTGATGCTGGATGACTTGCTGCGCCGTCGCGGTGTTCGCAATAACGTTGAAATTGTTTATACCTATCCGACCACTGCGCAATTGCTCAGAAACTGTCTGTTCATGCAGCGGCCAACCGGAGAACTGTTGCCCACCCTTTTTGAACAGAAGAACATCAGGTTTCAGCGTGGCTTCACCCTGGACCGCGTGGACCCGGATCAACGTATTGCCTATTCGGCCGAAGGCCAGGCGCAGCCGTTCGACATCCTGATGGCGACCCCACCCATTCGTGCAGTGGACGCGGTGATACAGAGCGGTGCGTCCCAGGCCCCCAACAACGAGGGCTGGCTGCCGACCAACCACGAGACCCTGCAGGTCTACGGCCTGGAGAACGTCTACGTGATCGGCGACACCATGGACCTGCCCATCAGCAAGGCGGGCGGTGCCTGCCATAACCAGGCACCGGTGGTGGCCAACAACATCGCCGGCGAGATCCGCCTGGGCACCCCCTGCGCCGTCTACGACGGGAAGGTCCAGGCCGTTGCGCAGATGGGCCTCAACGCCGGCATGCCACTGACCTACAACTACCAGCAGGATGTGGTGCCCACCCCGCCGACCAAGCTGGGCGGCCTGTTGCGCAATGGATTCAACCGGGGCCTCTACTGGGCGGTTGCCCGTGGAATGATCTGAGTCGAGCGGTGCAGGAGTACGTCGATATGGAAACCTTCGAACCTACCGTGGAACACCTTGCTCACCCGGGCGTTGATGCCCTGATGAAAAAACTCGAACCGCTGCTGGTCAGTGGTCGCATGGACAACATCATCGACTTGCTGTCGCTGGGGTCCGACCTGGTCGACCTGCTCGACACCGCGATGGTGGACAAGCTGGCCCATGGGTTCGAGGACGTGACAGCCCTGACCTGGACCGTGGGCAACGCGCTGCGCATGGCGCAGGCGCAGAGCAGCGATACCCAGCCACCAAGCCTGCTGGGCCTGGTGCAACTGCTGCGCGAGCCGCAAACGCGACGTGGTATCGCGCTGGTGTTGAGGGTGTTGAACAATCTTGGACGGCAATATTGATCGCATGGAGCGAGAGGAACGTGGCAATGCTTGTAAAACAGCAACAGGGTCTGCGCGGGAGTACGACCTGGGACCCGCAAGGCTATCAGCAGTTTTCGCGTTTGAGGGAGCGTCCGGTGATCGAGCTGCTCGATCACCTGCCGTTGCAGGCACCAGCGTCCATCTATGATTTGGGCTGTGGTACCGGAATCGCCACCCGGCTGCTGGCCGAACGCTGGCCAGAGGCACAGTTGTTCGGCGTCGACAGCTCGGCGGAAATGCTCGCCGAGGCCCGAGCCCTGCCGGTCAATGCCCAATGGCTGAACAGTGACATAGACCAGTGGGAGCCCAAGCAGCCGGCAAGCCTGCTGTTCGCCGCTGCCGTGCTCCATTTCATGGAGGACCACGAAAACCTGCTGCCGCGGCTGCTCGGCAATCTGCACGCTGGCGGCTACCTGGCGCTGCACATGCCCAACTGGCGGGATGCACCCTGGTACCACCTGATGCTCAGGGCCCTGAGCGAATGCGGGCCTGCGGGCCGGGTGATCGGTACGCTGGAGCTGCGCAAGTTCATGTCGGCGCGCAATGTCCTGTCCCTGGACTGCTACTACCGGTTGCTGGCGCCGCTTACCAGCAAGCTGGATATCTGGGAAACCGAGCATCTGCAGGTGGTCGAAGGCCAGTCGCCGGTGTTCGACTGGGTCAAGGTTTCGGCACTGCGCCCGGTGCTCAGCTCCCTGGATGACGAGGACCGTGAGGCCTTTCTGCGCAAGTACCTCAGGCTTCTGGAAGCGCACTACCCGCGTGAAGACGACGGGCGCACGCTGTTCCCGTTCAAGCGCACCTTCATCGTGGCCTCGGTCTGAGATTGCCCTTGGGCGGTCACTCTCGACAGCCCTGCAAGCCGCGACAGGTCTCTCCCTCAGAATGAGGAGGGGGCAGCGCGTGCAGGGCTTCTGGAGGGGGGCGTTTTCGTTTTCTGTTCGCTTATTTTTGTTTGGGTTCGGGTCTGGCGACTGTCGGAGTGTCGGGCAGGAATGGTATGTTCTCCTCCAGAATGAAGATGAAGAAACTGGAATGATCATGCCTAGAGCCTCCCACCAAGATTTGCGCCGTGCCTTTCGTAAACTCCTGGCCTCCCCGGTCTGCTATCACACGGCTTCCGTGTTCGACCCGATGTCTGCGCGAATCGCCGCCGACCTCGGCTTCGAAGTCGGCATCCTGGGCGGCTCGGTGGCTTCGTTACAGGTGCTGGCGGCTCCGGACTTTGCCCTGATCACCTTGAGTGAATTTGCCGAGCAGGCCACGCGCATCGGGCGTGTCGCGCAGCTGCCGGTGATCGCCGACGCCGACCACGGCTACGGCAACGCGCTGAACGTGATGCGCACCGTCACCGAGCTCGAGCGCGCCGGCGTGGCTGCGCTGACCATCGAAGACACCCTGCTGCCTGCCCAGTTCGGGCGCAAGTCCACCGACCTGATCAGCATCGACGAAGGCGTGGGCAAGATCCGCGCTGCCCTGGAGGCTCGCGTCGACCAGGAGCTGTCGATCATCGCGCGCACCAATGCCGCGCTGATCCCGGTCAAAGAAGTCATTGCCCGCGTGGTCGCGTACCAGAATGCTGGCGCCGACGGCGTGTGCATGGTCGGCATTCGCGATTTCGATCACCTCGAAGAGATTGCCCGCCACGTCAGCGTGCCGCTGATGCTGGTGACCTACGGCAACCCGCAGCTGCACGACGACACGCGTCTGGCCGAGCTAGGCGTGCGTATCGCCGTGGATGGCCATGGCGCCTACTTCGCCGCGATCAAGGCCACCTACGACTGCCTGCGCGAGCAGCGCCGCATCACCAGCAGCGCCTCGGACCTCAGTGCCACCGAACTCACCCATACCTACACCGTACCCGGCGACTACATCGTCTGGGCGCGGGAGTTCATGGACGTCAACGAGTAACATCGCTTCACCTCAATATGGATAGCAAACGGATCAATTCATGAAGAAAACACTGGGAGTGGTGTGCGGGCTTGCCGTCGCCGTAGCGGCCGTATGCACGGCCGGGGCGTGGTATACGGGCAAGCAGTTGCCTGGCGTGCTGGAGCACGCTACCGCACAGTCCAATCTGCAGATGCAAAAGTCGTTCAAGGGCCTGGGTGCCACGGCGCGGCTTGAGCTGGTATCGCTGGAGCAACACCTGTTCAGCAGTGTCGCGCGTTACAGGTTCACCGTGCAGAACCTGGAGCTGGGCGATGAGCCGAGCAACCTGGAACTGACCCTGGTCGATCGCATCGAGCACGGGCCGTTTCCCTGGCAGCGGGTCAAGGCATTCAAGCTGATGCCGGTGATGGCGGCATCCAGCACCTCGATCGAGAAGGATGCCACCACAGCCGAGTGGTATGCGGCCAGCGGTGATGTCTCGCCGGTGCAGGGCGAGTTCAGCCTGGGCTATGACCAGTCGTATGACGGCACGTTGAGGCTGATGCCCCTGGACATCGCCAAGGACGGTTCGTCGGTGAAGTTCTCCGGCTTCGACCTGGGCATGAGCGGCGACTTCGAAGGCAAGCGCCTCAAGCTCGACGGCAGCATGGGCACCTTGCAGGTGTCGATGGTCGATAGCGAGACGCCGCCGCTCAAGTTCGACCTCAAGGGCCTGAAACTGGTTGCAGACCTCACCCTGACGCCCTACGACTTCTATGAAGGCCAGGCCGACGTGACCCTGGACGACAGCGCCTTCACCTTTGGCGATCGCCAGGTACCGCTGACCGTCAAGGGTGTGGAGCAACGCAACACCTACAAGGTCACCGGCGACAAGGTCGATGCCAGGGCCGCCTACAAGGTCGACGCCATCACCTATGACGGCAAGGCCGTGGGCGGCGGGCAACTGGTGGTGGCGGTCAACCGCTTCGATATCCCTGCGCTGCAGGCGATCATGGCGATCTATGAGAAGCACATGCCCCAGCTGCAGGAGACGGCCGCTGCCGGCCAACCACCCGAGCTGGAGCTGAATGCCGAAGAGCAGGCGCTGATGCAGGTGCAGATGATGCAGTTGCTGGCGGGCAAGCCTCAGGTGGCCGTGGAGGACCTTTCCTTCAAGACCGCCAACGGTGAAAGTCGCTTCAACCTCACCCTGGACCTGGCCAAGCCGACGTCGGCCGACCTGCCTTCCGATCAGCTGGTGCGCCAGATGATCGAGAAACTGCAGAGCAGCTTGTCGCTGTCCAAGCCGATGATCGGTGACCTGGCAGCCTTGCAGGCCAGCCTGGAAGGGCAGGACGAGGCGCAGGTCAAGCAGGCCGCAATGGCCGGCGAGATGGTCGGGCAGATGGCCTTGTATTCCAAGCTGGCCACGCTCAAGGGCAATGACATCATTGCCAACCTGCACTATGCCGATGGCCAGGTGGCCTTCAACGGGCAGAAGATGACCGTTGAAGAGTTCGCCGCGCTGGTGATGTCCAGCCTCGGCGGCCTGCAACCGGCAGGCAACTGACCGCTGGGCTGGCGGGCTTGCCCCGCCAGCCTGGTTTGGCAAAAAACCCTTTAGAATTCATTCGATTAACTGTAGCCTTCGGCAACCCATAAAACCCGAGGCCGCAGAGGGTCTTTGGTTCTGTCGTACAGGCTGAACCGTTATCCGATTTGCCAGGGCTCGGTGATACACTCGACTTACGCGCACTAGCGCCTGCAGGTCTTGCGAACATGACCCAGATTTCCGAACGCCTTCTGGTCCAGGCCCACCTCGACGCCAAGCAGCCCAAGCCGCTGACGCCCGAGCAAGAGGCTGACTACCGTGCCGCCATCGCCGCCGAGCTCAAGGCTCAGGACGCCGTGCTGGTGGCCCACTTCTACTGTGATCCGGTGATCCAGGCCCTGGCCGAGGAGACCGGCGGTTGCGTGTCCGACTCGCTGGAGATGGCCCGTTTCGGCAACCAGCATCCGGCCAAGACCGTGGTGGTGGCCGGTGTACGCTTCATGGGTGAGACGGCGAAGATCCTCAACCCCGAAAAGCGCGTGCTGATGCCGACCCTGGAGGCCACCTGCTCGCTCGACCTGGGTTGCCCGGTGGAGGACTTTTCGGCGTTCTGCGACAAGCACCCCGAGCGCACCGTGGTGGTGTATGCCAACACGTCGGCGGCGGTCAAGGCACGGGCCGACTGGGTGGTGACCTCCAGCTGTGCGCTGGAGATCGTCGAAAGCCTGATGGACAATGGCGAGACCATCATCTGGGGGCCTGACCAGCACCTGGGCCGTTACATCCAGAAGAACACCGGCGCCGACATGCTGCTGTGGGACGGTGCCTGCATCGTTCACGAGGAGTTCAAGTCGCGTCAGTTGCTGGACATGAAGGCGCTGTACCCGGACGCGGCGATCCTGGTGCACCCCGAGTCGCCAGAGGCGGTGATCGACCTGGCCGATGCGGTGGGTTCCACCAGCCAGCTGATTGCGGCTGCGCAGCGCATGCCGAACAAGACCTTCATCGTGGCCACCGACCGCGGCATTTTCTACAAGATGCAGCAGCTGTGCCCGGACAAGGTCTTCGTCGAGGCGCCCACTGCCGGCAACGGCGCGGCGTGCCGCAGTTGCGCTCACTGCCCGTGGATGGCGATGAACACGCTTGAGCGCACCTTGCAGTGCCTGCGCGAGGGTAGCAACGAGATCTTCGTCGAGCCGGCGCTTATCCCGCAGGCACTCAAGCCACTCAAGCGCATGCTGGACTTCACCCAGGCGGCGCGGCTCAAGCTCTCCGGCAACGCCTGAAAGCAGCATCGCGGGTCGAGCCCGCTCCCACAAGGGGGCGGGGCTAACCCGCGATATGGTGTGCGCGCTGCCTTGATGCGTGTCAGCGCATCATGTCCTTGACCATCCGCTGCTGTTCCATCAGCTCGCGCTGACGGGCATCGATCTTCGACGACAGCACAAAGTTGTTGCCCGCCCGCTGCTTGGCGTAGTCGAGCTGCTGCAAGGCCTGGTCGAAGTCGCCCACCAGGGCAAAGTACTCGGCGCGAGCCTGGTGCAGGCCGATTGTGTTGCCCGACAGGCCGCGAACCTCCGCCACCTCATACCAGACATCCGGGTCTTGTGGCCGATTCTTGAGCAGCGCATCCAGTGCCTTCTCTGCCTCGGCCGGGCGGTTCTGCTTGAGCAGCAGGTCGATGCGTGACTGCTGCAGCGGGTAGTTGCCCGGGTACAGGGCTCGCATCTTCTCCACCCGTTGCTGGGCATCGGCCAGGCGGTTGTTGGTCACGTCCAGGTCGATCTGCGCAAGGTTGTAGGTGATGTCGTTGGGTGCCTTGGCGAGCAAGGGCTTGAGGCTCTCGCGGGCCTCGTTGAGCTGGCCGCCCTTGATCTGCGCCAGTGCCAGGCCGTAACGCGCCGCATCCAGGTTGGGGTTTTCGTCCAGCAGGGCGCGGAAGCGCTTGGCACCCAGGCCCGGCGTGCCTTCGTAGGTCAGTTGCAGGCGTGCACGAATCAACTGGTAGCGCAGGCTGTCGTCCACACCGCCCTTGGGGGCCTGTTCGGCACGGTTGCGGGTGTCGGCGACCCGCGACTCGGTAACCGGGTGAGTCAGCAGAAACTCCGGTGGCTTGGCGCTGTACTGGTACTGGCGCATCAGCCGTTCGAACATGGTCGGCATGTTGCGTGGATCGTAGCCGGCCTTTTCCAGGTTGAGGATGCCGATGCGGTCGGCCTCCTGTTCGTTCTGGCGCGAGAAGCGCCGTTGTTCCTGGATCGCGGCGGCCTGGGTGCCGGCAATCGCGGCGATGCCGGCATCGCCAGCCCCGGCAGCGGCGGCAATGATGCCCACCAGCAGGGCGCCCATCATCGGCAGTTGCATGCGTTGCTGGGCTTCCACGCCGCGGGCGAAGTGGCGTTGCGACAAGTGCGCCAGTTCGTGGGCCAGCACCGAGGCGTACTCGCCCTCGGTCTGGGCGTTCAGGAACAGGCCGCCGTTGACCCCCACGATCCCGCCAGGGGCGGCGAAGGCGTTGAGTTCCTTGCTGTCGATCAGGATGAACTCCAGGCGCCGGTCCTGCAGCTGGCTGGTTTCGGCAAGGCGGTAGACGCTGGTTTCGACGTAGTCCTTGAGCTGGGGGTCGGACAGCTGGCGCACGTTGCCGCGCAGCAGGCTCAACCAGGCGCGGCCCAGTTGATGTTCCTGTTGCGGGGAAACGATGGCCGAGCTGGCGTCGCCGAGTGACGGCAGGTCGTCGGCATGGCTCGGTAGAGCCAGCAGGCAAGCCAGCGTCAGCAGGGTAGGGCGCAGAAAATTCATGCACGAAGCTCGGGTCGACAAAGAACCTTACTGTAGCCGGCTCACACGTTGACGACCAGTGGCGGTATCCTACGAGGTCTGTGCATGCCGCTACCTGCCGTGGGCATGCACCTGCCTGGAGAAGCCCGATGACCGATGCCGTACCCTGCGACGCCGAACTGGATGCCAGCGGCCTGAATTGCCCCTTGCCGTTGCTCAAGGCCAAGATGGAGCTCAACCGCCTGGGCAGTGGTGCAGTACTCAAGGTGGTGGCCACCGATGCCGGCTCGCAGCGCGACTTCCGCACTTTTGCCCGCCTGGCCGGTCATACGCTGCTGCATGAGCAGGCCGACGCCGGGGTCTACACCTACTGGCTCAAGAAAGCCTGAACCTTTCTCTTTAAGGATCACCGATGTTCAAAGTGCTTCGTGGCTGGCTGCACCGCTATTTCTCGGATGAAGAAGCGGTGGTGCTGGCGGTCCTGCTGTTTCTGGGGTTCACCGCGATACTGACCCTGGGCGGCATGCTGGCGCCGGTGCTGGCGGGCATGGTGCTGGCGTTCCTGATGCAGGGCCTGGTCAATGCGCTGGAGCGCCTGCGGGTGCCCAGCAAGGTGGCGGTGGGGCTGGTGTTCCTGCTGTTCCTGAGCGCGCTGGCGGTGTTCCTGCTGGTGCTGGTGCCGTTGCTCTGGCACCAGTTGATCACCCTGTTCAACGAACTGCCGGGCATGCTTGGCAAGTGGCAGTCGCTGCTGTTGCTGCTGCCGGAGCGCTACCCGCATCTGGTCTCGGATGAGCAGGTGCTGCAGGCCATCGAGGCGATGCGCGGCGAGATCGGCAAGTTCGGTCAATGGGCGCTGACCTTCTCGCTGTCGAGCCTGCCGTTGCTGGTCAACATCATGATCTACCTGGTGCTGGTGCCGATCCTGGTGTTCTTCTTTCTCAAGGACCGCGAGCAGATCGCGCGCTGGGTCAGCGGCTACCTGCCGCGCGAGCGGGCCCTGATGACCCGCGTGGCCGAGGAGATGAACCGCCAGATCGCCAACTACATTCGCGGCAAGGGCATCGAGATCCTGATCTGCGGCGTGGCCACCTACATCGCGTTCATCGCACTGGGCCTGAACTATGCGGCGCTGCTTGCGCTGCTGGTGGGGTTGTCGGTGGTGGTGCCGTATGTGGGGGCGGTGGTGGTAACCGTACCGGTGACCCTGATTGCCCTGTTCCAGTGGGGCTGGGGCGACCAGTTCATCTACCTGATGGCGGTGTACGCGATCATCCAGGCGCTGGACGGCAACGTGCTGGTGCCGCTGCTGTTCTCCGAAGCGGTCAGCCTGCACCCGGTGGCGATCATCTGCGCAGTACTGCTGTTTGGCGGATTGTGGGGCTTCTGGGGGATCTTCTTCGCGATCCCGCTGGCTACGCTGTTCAAGGCGGTGCTCGACGCCTGGCCGCGGCGTGAGCCGGTGGTGGCGCCGCTGCTCTAGCCGCGGCGCACGCTTCGCCGGCGAAGCGCTTCAGCCCTTGTTCAATGCTTGCGCCTGCGCCAGCACCGCTTCCACATGCCCGGGCACCTTCACGCCGCGCCATTCCTTGCGTAGCACACCCTCGCTGTCGATCAGGAAGGTGCTGCGGTCCACCCCCATGTATTCCTTGCCGTACAGCTTCTTGAGCTTGATCACGTCGAACAGCTGGCACAGGGCTTCGTCCTTGTCGCTGATCAGCTCGAACGGGAAGCCCTGCTTGGCCTTGAAGTTCTCGTGGGACTTGAGCCCGTCACGCGATACGCCGAACACCTCGGTGTTGGCCGCCTGGAACGCCGCGTACTGGTCGCGAAAGCCCTGGCCTTCGGTGGTGCAGCCCGGGGTGCTGTCCTTGGGGTAGAAGTAGATCACCACTTGGCGACCCTTCAGGCCGCTCAGGCTGACGGTCTTGGCGCCGGTGGCTTGCGCCTCGAAATCGGCGACGGGTTGGTCGAGTGCTACGGCCATTGCGGGTTTCCTTACATGGGGTTCTGTGGGCGCCACGGTTCGATCAGCGCATCCAGGTTCAGGGCGTCGGAGAAGTCCAGGAACTGGTCACGCAGCCAGCTGATCTGGGTGCCGGCCGGCAGGGTCACGGTGAACGTGGCGTTGAGCATGGTGCCGCCGGTCTGTGGTGCCTGATAGGTGTCGCAGGTCAGGTTCTCCAGCTCGACGTTGTGGTCGATGAAGAACTGGCACAGCTCGTTGATGATGTCGGGGCGGTACGCGGCACTGACATAGGCGACGTAGGGCAGCGACAGCGGGCGCACTTCGAGTTCGGCGCTACGCACCACATTCACGGTGAAGGTGTGCTTCTTGGCCAGGGTCGGCAGCGCCGCTTCGAAACGCGCCAGGGCGTCCCAGCTACCGGTGACCTGCAGCACCAGTGCGCTGCACTCGCCGTGGCGGGTCAGGCGCGAGGTGACGACCGAGCAGCGATTGTCGTTGCTGGCCCGGCACAGAATGTTGGTCAGTTCCATGGGGTTGGCGCCCAGGGCACTGATGACAAGGAATTGTTCGCGAACGGTGGGGGTGGACATGCAGCATTCCTAAAGCGATGAGCGGTCGGTACGTGACGGGGCAAATAGGCTTGTCGGCGTGGTTCCGTGGCTCAGGATCGAGGGCTCGGGCACTGTCGGGGCGCGTTGTCGGCAGCCCGGCGGGCCGCTGTGTACCGATCAAAGAGAGAAGGGTAGCGAAAATGGTCGCCGAGGGGAATGCTCCTGCCGCCTGCTTCGCTTGTGCAAGCCCTGTGGCGCCAGTACCATTACCGCTCTCTTTTTCCGGCAGGAGCAGCTTCATGATTGCGGGCAGTATGGTGGCATTGGTCACACCCATGGATGCACAAGGGCGTCTTGACTGGGACAGCCTCAGCAAACTCGTGGACTTCCACCTGGAAAACGGCACCCACGCCATCGTTGCGGTCGGTACCACCGGCGAATCGGCGACCCTGGATGTCAATGAGCACATCGAAGTCATCAAGGCCGTGGTCAAGCAGGTCAACGGCCGTATTCCGGTGATCGCCGGTACGGGTGCCAACTCCACCAGCGAAGCGGTGCACCTGACCCGCAATGCCAAGGACGCCGGTGCCGACGCCTGCCTGCTGGTGGTGCCTTACTACAACAAGCCGACCCAGGAAGGCCTGTACCAGCACTTCAAGCACATTGCCGAAGCCGTCGACATCCCGCAGATCCTCTACAACGTGCCCGGCCGTACCGCCTGTGACATGCAGGCCGAGACCGTGATCCGTCTCTCGAGCGTGCCCAACATCATCGGCATCAAGGAAGCCACCGGCGACCTCAAGCGTGCCAAGGCGATCCTGGATGGCGTGAGCAAGGATTTCATCGTGCTGTCCGGCGATGATCCGACCGCCGTCGAACTGATCCTGCTGGGCGGTAAAGGCAACATCTCGGTGACCGCCAACGTCGCCCCGCGCGAAATGGCCGACCTGTGCAACGCCGCACTCGAAGGCAAGGCCGACGAGGCCCGCGCCATCAACGAAAAACTGATGCCCCTGCACAAGGACCTGTTCGTCGAAGCCAACCCGATTCCGGTGAAGTGGGCTTTGGTCGAAATGGGGCTGATGCACAAGGGCATCCGCCTGCCGCTGACCTGGCTGAGCGAATCCTGTCACGATACGGTACGCCAGGCCATGCGCCAGTGCGGCCTGAAGTTTTAATTGAGGACGTACACCGCATGAAGCGATTGGCTGGTCTTTCCGCCCTTGCCTTGATCATCTCCAGCACCAGTGGTTGTGGCTGGCTCTGGGGCGAAGAGGGTTACTTCCGTGACCGGGGCAGCGATTATCTGGAGGCCACTCAAAAGCCGCCGATGCAGCTGCCGCCGGATGTCAGCAACGTCAAGCGTCTTGACCCGCTGCTGCCGATTCCGCGCAACGTCGCCGACGACAACGTCAAGGGCGAGTTCGAAGTGCCGCGTCCACAGCCGTTGGCGGCAGGTGCCGACATCAGCGATTTCAGCCTGCAGAAGAGCGGCGCTTCGCGTTGGGTCCTGGCCCAGCGCGCCCCGGCCGAGGTGTGGCCGGTGGCCCACCAGTTCTTCGAGGACAACGGCTTCCGCATCGCCGAAGAGCGCCCGCAGACCGGCGAGTTCAGCACCACCTGGCAGCGTTTCGACGAGTTGTCGGCGTCCATGGCCCAGCGCCTGGGCGTTGTTGCAGGCAGCAGCAGCAATGAAATCCGTGCCCGGGTTCGCATCGAGCCGGGCGTACAGCGCAATACCAGTGAAGTCTATGTGGTGACCGTCGAGCGTGCTGCCGGCAGCGCCACCGAACAGGACTTCCCGGCACGCGCCGAGAACACCGGTGTGGACGCTGCACTGGTCGACGAAATGCTTGCCAGCATGACCCGCAGCGCCGAGAAGGGCGGTTCGGTATCGCTGCTGGCGGCCCGTGACTTCGATACCCCGAGCCGTGTCAGCCTGAGCGAAGACGGTAGCGGCAACCCGGTACTGAACCTGGGCGCCGACCTCGATCGCGCGTGGTCCAGCGTCGGCCGTGCCCTGGAACAGGGCGAATGGCGGGTTGAGGACATCAACCGCAGCCTGGGCCTGTACTACATCAACCTTGCCGAAAAAGCCGAGGCCAAGGACCAGGAGCCTGGTTTCTTCAGCCGCCTGTTCGGCAGTGCGCCGAGCAAGGAAGAGCGTGAAGCCCGCGCCGAGCGCTATCAGGTACGCCTGAGCAAGGTGGGTGACAGCGTGCAGGTGACGGTCGAGAAGAACATCAACACCGTGGCCCCGGCCGATGTGGCCCGTCGCGTGCTGAGCGTCATCCAGGACAACCTGGGTTAAGTGCGCTTCGCCGTACTCGGAAGTGGCAGCCAGGGAAATGGCACGCTGATTGTCAGTGGCAGTACCTGCGTGCTGGTCGATTGCGGGTTCTCCCTGCGCGAAACCGAGCGGCGTCTGGCGCTGCTCGGCGTGTCGGCGGCGCAGTTGAGCGCGGTGCTGGTGACCCACGAGCATGCCGACCACGTGCATGGGGTGGGTTTGCTGGCGCGGCGCTACAATGTGCCGGTGTACCTCAGTCGTGGCACCTTGCGCGGGATGCGCAAGCCCGTGGAGCCCAGCGGCTTCCTGGCAGCTGGCGATACCCTGCAGCTGGGTGCATTGAGCATTGCCGCCGTTGGCGTCAGCCACGATGCGCTGGAGCCCTTGCAGTATGTGTTCAGCGATGGCCGCCGCCGGTTTGGCGTGTTGACCGACCTGGGCTCGTACGACGCGGCCCTGCTCGACAGCTATCAGGGCCTGGACGCCTTGCTGATCGAAGCCAACCATTGTCGCGACATGCTGGGCCGCGGGCATTACCCGATGTTCCTCAAGCAGCGCGTGGGTGGCGACTACGGACATTTGAACAACCACCAGGCCGCGCGCCTGGTGTCGGAGTTGGGCTGGCAGAACCTGCAGCACCTGGTGCTGGCCCACCTCAGCAGCAAGAACAACCTGCCACAGCTGGCCCGGCAATGTTTCGTCGACGCCCTCGGGTGTGACCCGGACTGGCTGCAAGTGGCGAATCAGGATTACGGGCTCGACTGGCGCGAAATCGCCTAGCCCATTTCAATTTAGCAAGCGGAGCCCATCATGGAAAAACGTGAAGAACTCTACCGCGGCAAAGCCAAGTCGGTGTACAAGACCGACGACGCCGACCGCTTGATCCTGCTGTTTCGCAACGACACCTCGGCGTTCGACGGCAAGCGTATCGAACAGCTCGACCGCAAGGGCATGGTGAACAACAAGTTCAACGCCTTCATCATGCAGAAGCTTGAAGAAGCCGGCATTCCAACCCAGTTCGACAAGCTGCTGGGCGACAACGAATGCCTGGTCAAGAAGCTCGACATGATTCCGGTCGAGTGCGTGGTGCGCAACTACGCAGCCGGCAGCCTGGTCAAACGTCTGGGCGTGGAGGAGGGCATCAAGCTGGAGCCGTCGACGTTCGAGCTGTTCCTCAAGAACGACGAGAAGGGCGACCCGTTCATCAACGAATCCCACGTGGTTGCGTTCGGCTGGGGCACAGCCGAGCAGCTGGTGAAAATGAAGGCGCTGTCGTTGAAGGTCAACGAAGTGCTGAGCAAGCTGTTCGACGACGCTGGTCTGCTGCTGGTGGACTTCAAGCTCGAGTTCGGCGTGTTCCATGGCGAGATCGTGCTGGGTGACGAGTTCAGCCCGGATGGTTGCCGCCTGTGGGACAAGGAAACCCGCAAGAAGATGGACAAGGACCGCTTCCGTCAGGGTCTGGGCGACGTGATCGAAGCCTACGAAGAAGTTGCCAAGCGTCTGGGCGTGCCGCTGTAAGCGCGTGACTGACGCAAGCGCCTGATACCACGCGAATTTTTTTCACAAGAAGCTTTGCGTTTGGGAAAACTGCTGGTATCATGCGCGCCACTGGAGAGATGCCGGAGTGGCCGAACGGGACGGATTCGAAATCCGTTGTACTGGCAACAGTACCTAGGGTTCAAATCCCTATCTCTCCGCCAAATACAAGGCCCCGAGCGCTTATAGCACTCGGGGCTTTTTGCATTTGGGGGAATTTTGGTGCAATCAAATTCCCCCAAGGTCCCCCAGCACTGCCTCTGCATACTCGCCATGATGGATATCACGAGCTATGGCGTAGGCAGCCTTTGCCTCTTCCAGGGTCGCAAACAGGCCTAGCTCGATCCTTTTGCCGTTCGCCCTGATCCTCGCTCGGTACTTGCCGCTGGCCTTGGAGATCCACTCCGCGCACGCCGGTCGCCGATGTAGACAGGGCGCCCACATTGCAAAGGTTCTGCGACCTACTGGCCTCGCGCAGATTCACGAACCGGTTATCGCCAGGACTCCGATTGATGTGATCGATATCGCCCTGGGGCCACTGTCCAGTCACGTACAGCCATGCCAGGCGGTGCGCTTGATAGCTGACCAGGTCGATACGGATTTCCACATAGCCAGACTTTTTCACCTTTCCGGCGACCGAGCCGAGCTTCACTTTCTGTTTGCGGACCGCCCACCTGAACTCTCCGGTTTCGCGGTCATATGTCAGCTGCTCACGTAATCTTTCTCGGGTCAGCAAGATGGTTCGAGCCTCTTGGCGGAAGTGGTCGACATATTTTACCGCTTGACGCTCCCCCGTGCTCCCCCATAAATTCGCGGCCATGGCCTACTACGAGAAACGCGGCGACGCCTGGCGCGCCCAGATCCGCCGCAAAGGATACCCAACCCTTTCCGCCACCTTCGACACCAAGGCAGAAGCCCAGCGCTGGGCTGCCGAAGTCGAGGGCGACATGTCGCGTGCGCGCTTTGTCGACATGCGCGAGGCCGAGAGCACCACGCTGGCCGAGGCGCTTGATCGCTATCTGTCAGAAGTGACATCGACCAAGAAGGGTGCCAAGCAGGAAAGCGTTCGTATCAAGAAGTGGAAGGACCACAAGCTGGCCACCAAGGGCCTGGCGGCTATCCGCTCCAGCGACATGGCCGCATACCGCGATGCTGAGCTGAAGGAAGGGAAGTCTTCGGCAACAGTCCGGCTCAACCTAGCGGTGATCAGCCACCTATACACGGTGGCCACCAAGGAATGGGGCATCGAAGGACTGACGAACCCGTGCCGGGCGATCCGGATGCCGAAGGGGAGCAAGGAGCGGGATAGGCGGCCTACGCCGGCGGAGCTCGCGGCTCTCTACAAGGCTGCAGGCCAGATGAACGCCCAGCTCCCTGTATTCATTGAGCTGGCGGTGGAGACGGCAATGCGTCGGTCGGAACTTCTACTGCTGCGCCGGGACCAGGTGCGCGGCAAGGTTGCCTACCTGGAGGACACGAAGAACGGCGAGCGTCGCGCTGTGCCACTGTCTTCTCGGGCGATTGCCTTACTTGAGGGGTTGCCCACGCCAATCGGTGGCGGTCGATATTTCAGCCTGGCGCTCAACACAATCAGTAACTACTTCCCCAGGGCCTGCGAGGCTGCTGGGATTGAAGGCCTACGCCTTCACGACCTGCGCCACGAGGCGACCAGTCGTTTCTTCGAGCGCGGCTTCACTATGATGGAAGTCGCGAGTATCACCGGCCATAAGACCCTCGCGATGCTCAAACGCTACACGCACCTCAGCCCACAGGACCTCGCCGAAAAGCTCGGCTGAGGTCAGGCAACCCGGAGAGACGGCGGTTCTTTCCGCTTCCGCCCCGGCTTCGTCTTCTGGTGCTCTCCATCCCTGAACTCGCGCAGGAACTTGCGCACGTCCTCTTTCAGCCAGCAATGCCGGTTACCCATCTTGAAGCTCTTGGGCAGCCATGGCACACCGCGGCGAATCCCTTCCCTGATCGACGCCTCGGTGCGGCCCAGCAGCTTGGCCAGACCTTCTACCGTCAGCACCTCGGTTTCTTCGCTCACTCTTTCCTCCCGACCTGACGCGTCAGGTTCTGGTTGTCACGTGAATCTGTCGCGTCAGCAGCCTGTAGATCGGCGATCACCGACTTGATCCCGGCCACATAGCTGCCTGGCCGGCCGACAGTCGCCCCAGAAAGGCGATCAATCACCACCCCGACCGGAGATCCCCTCAGGCAACCGACCAGGTCGATAGCCCAGCTGCGCCCCTCTAGAAACATGAAGCGATTGATCGGGCCGCTCGCCACAACTTCCGGGCGGGCGCCAACAGCGCTCGCGGAAGCGGTTTTCGCTGGCGGCCTGGCCGAAGCCCTGGACTGCACGGAATGAATGCGCCCGCGAGCTCGGCAGAGCGCCATATCAGCGAGCGTGCGCATTTCTGGCACCCTCCGTGTCGGCCACCACTCGCATGTGTAACTTGATGCCGCAGGCAGTGGCCAGGCGGGTCAAGTCACCAACGGTGGTGCTGCCTTCCTGCAGTGCTTGGCCGAGGCGAACCAGGCGCTGACCAAGATCGCCGATCTCACTACGCTGCCGGGCTGCTTGCTCATGCGTCGGCATGGCGTCCCCCTTGAGCGGCCTGGTAGCCCGCCAGGAACATCTCGTAGCGCGCACGAGTGGACACATCGACAAAGCTGCCGCGGCCTTTCGTCATGTACTCCTCGGGAAGGTCAGCGGGATTCAGCTTGATGAACAGGTCAACCGGATCGATGCTGACGGTGTCGCGGGCTGGGCGCGCAGGGCGTGCATCGCCCTGGGCTTGGATCTTGTCGTAGATCTCCTGGCGGTGGATGGCAACACCTGCTGGCGCCTCGATGCCGAGGCGTGCCTGCATGCCACTGATGCTCACCACTGTAACGATGATGTCGTCATTGATGCGGATGGTTTCGCCTGTGCGGCGGCTCAAAATCAACATGGTTCAACTCCCTGCTGAGTAGTGGGGTGGTCGACATAACCACCCCTTTGGGGCTTACTTGCCTACACCTATGAATGGGGTGGCCGTGCCACTGGTCATGTATACCGGCAGCTTCCCGTCCCACTTCTCGATCGCGTTGAGCTCAACCACACCAGGGTTCTTGCGCAGCGCCTCGCCCCGTATGTTCAGTGACTCGGCCTCACCCTGTGCGCGCAGTACCGCTGCGTCCTTCAGGCCCTTGGCCTCCTCGCGCGCCTTGTCAGCCTCGGCGATGACCTGGGCTACCTCGTTCTGGCGCTGAGCCGTCTTCTGTGTCGCCTCGATCTTCAGGTTCAGCGCGGCCACCACCTTCTCTGGCAGGCCGATCTCTCCGTTCAAGTACAGGCTCTCGACCACGATGCCGCGGCTATCGAAGTGGTCGCGCACCCGGGCTTCAACGTCCTTCAGGAATCGCTCCTTGTTTGGCCCGTAGATCTCTTCGGCGGTGAGCTTCGACGCGGTGTTGTTGAAAGCGGTGCGGATCACCTGCGGCACGTTGACCTGGACGATCTCGTCCATGGATTTGCGGTAGGTCTGGAACAGCAGCGGTGCTGATCCCGGCTTGGCGCGCAGGGTCATGCCGATCGGCGTGCTGATCTTCATGCCGTCCTTGTCCTGGAACGTCACTGCACCGATGTTGATGTTCTGGTTGAACGTCGGGAACAGGAAAAGCTCCTCGTTCCAGGTCAGCCACTTGTAGCCCACACTGGTTTCGGTGGGCGCCACGCCCTTATCACTGCCCATCAGATTAACTATCACGCCCGTGTAGCCAGCAGGGACCTTGGAGCAGCCTGCGGTGATAGCGAGCAGGCACAGCATTGCAGCAGCGGCGATCCGCTTCATAGGTTTTCCTCTTTGGTGGTTGCCGCAGGAGTGCGGCGTTTGGTGAAAAGGTGGTAGGCGCCGACGGCCGAGCCGATCAGCCAGACAGCGACAAGGGCGAATCCGATCAGCACCAGCTCGGTGGACTGACTGCTGATGAACGCCGGCGCAATGAAGCGCAGGACCGCCAGCGACACAGCCAGGTAGAGCAGGGCGCATACCAGGGAAATCGACAGATCAAGGGTTCTGATCGTGGGTTGCTTCATCACTTTCTCCAGGGCGAGCAAAGGCCCGCCGCGTTGTTGGCTTTCGCAAAAATCAGGGTTGGGTTAAGTCAGCGCGGGAGTCATGCCACCGCCGAGGCGCACTCGGCGCGCCGGTAGATTCTGGATGCAGCAAAGCTGCGCGCGCCTGGTCGGCGGATGCGAGTGAATTCTTCGGTGCTGGTGATTGACTGGCCGACAAGGACGGCGCATAGCGCGAGGATCGCCGGGGAGATCAGGCCGCGCTTGAATGCCTCGGCAACCAGAGCCGCGCGACGGGTCACACCGAGTTTCGTGGTCAGTGCTAGGAGGCGCTTGTCGATGGTGTCGGGGGCGACGCCCAGTTCACGGGCTGCTTCTTTCGAGGTGCGTCCGGCCGCGATCGCCATCAAGCATTGCAGCTCACGCGGAGCCGCGCCGCGGCCCAGAAAGCCGGTAAAGCCTGCGAAATCTATGGTCGATGCGGTCATGCCAGTAGCTCCATGCGGGGTGCGATGGAGCCAAATCTACAATTCGTAATTTGTAATTGCAAACATTATTTGTAATTTAGGTCGCTAAAAAAGCCGACGTGAGCCAGCCTGTCAAAGCGATTAGGCGAACATCCCCCACCAGAATACGTGACCTATGAGGGTGATCTGCTCAGCCTGAAGCTGTTGGAAGGTGTAGTCCTCGTCGGGATGGTCTTCGCGGTTGAAGCTCCGCAGTCGCAGCCCGGTCGGCAGTCGGTAAACCTGTTTGACGCGGAGCTGCCCGCCATGGCTTACAGCGTACATCTCTCCATCAACAATATCGGTGAGCTGATTTTTGCCCACGTTTACACCGACGATAGCTCCGTCACGAAGCACTGGGAACATACTGTTCCCGCTGACCGATACGCACTTAGCATTGGAGAACTGCACCCCATTGGCGCGAAGATCTTGCTTGGAGAATCGAAGCTTCGAGGTCGGACGCTCCTCGATTGCAAAACGCCCCGAGCCCGCCGACAGTTCAACCTCCTGCAGCAACGGTACATAAACCTCGTCATCGTCGAGTGGGGTGGATTCGTCCCATACCCGCATGTTTTCTAGGCCAGCGTTTTCACCAGAAGATTGTTCGGCTTCGATAGCGCCGAAGAAATCCGACAAATTCTTTGCGCTCATCAAGTCGCTCGCCCTCAGCAAAACGTGCGCCTGTATGCCAAGAGCGCTTGCAATGTCGCGGAATTTGCTCATGCGCGGTGTAGACCGCCCGGACTCCCATGCCTGCACCGACTGAGGAGTCACCAGCAATCGACGAGCAAGCTCCGACTGATTCAGCCCAAGGCGCTCGCGTTCTTCGGAAATAATTTGTGCGATGGTTTTTTTGCTCATGTCCATAGAGTACAAGCGTCCCTTGTAGGTGGCATTGCAAATTTCGTTTGTAAATTGGGATTTGCAGTTGTAGTCTCGGCAGCAATGCCATAAGTCCGCCGGGACCCCCAATGAGTATCGAAGCCATGGCCTGCGCTGCTGAAGCGCTTGGAAGCCAGACGAATCTAGCCAAGAAGCTTGGTTGCACACCTCAAAACGTTCAGCGCATGTGTGCGACTGGGCATGTTCCAGCCAAGCACGTCCTTCGGATTGAAGCTGCTTCTGGTGTTTCTCGGTATCGGCTTCGGCCTGACCTGTACCCGGAGCCACCGGCGACCTTGATGCAAAGCTTAGCCACGAGAAGCGTGCCCCAGCAGTCCGATGATCCTGCTGTGGATTCATCCAGTGCTTCGGAGCCATCACCATGAAGGCCTCGCCGCATCAGTTTTTGATGCCCAGCTAAATCGCGGGCAACAAAAAGCCCGCTTCGCAGGCGGGCTTCTTAACCAGCTCCTTGCAGGGAGCTTTCGTGAATCTTCGTCACTTGGAGACGATTTCATGCACCCGGAAAATACCACCAGCAATAGCACGCTGCAAGCCCCCCTAACAACGAGGGTTGATTTTCTCAGCACTCCGATCGACAACCGAGGCATTCAGCTCCTCAGTGTCACTGCTGGCGCCAATGCGGAGGATGCATTGCGCGCAGCAAGAACTCTCTCCTCAGGCCTAAGCCAGCTTTGCCAGCACATGCGTGACAGCTTGGATATGGGCGAGTTGGCCTATTGCGACGGCATGGCTGCGCTCTGCTTCCTGGGCGAGGCGGTCAGCGCTCTTGTCTGGTCTGCCGAGAAAAGCGTTGCTACTGCCAATGGGCGAGGGGGGGAGCAGTGAAAAGTCTCCCTGAAACCCTTAGCCACGAGTTCCGTGTTCACGGGCTTCATTCGGTGCTGGAGGCCGCCGGCGGAGTACCTGTCCATGAATCTCTCGATGCCGCGGCCGACTACCTGGAGGCGGTGGTCGGCGGGCTACATGGACTGATGCAGGAATCTTCCATTTCGCACCAGGCCACCCTGATTTTGTTCGCTGTAGAGAATGCGCTGGCGCTCGTCTACGCAGCTCATGCCGGCGTCGATCCTGATCAAGGAGGCTCCGTATGAGCCCAGAAATCGCTGATTCTCGCAACGTTGCAGTGGCTGTCGCGCACGATGCAATTGACCAGCTCGCCGCAGCGGTTGACACCATCAACCAGCTTGAGTCGCTTTTAAAGGCTGCGCGCCCCGGGGTAGACCGACACACGGATGCTGCTCGCCTCTTGGATCTTGGCGTCTACGCGGCGATGGACCAGGCCAATGGCTTCGACTGCATGCGGGAAGCCTTGCTGGAGCGCTTGGTCAGCTCCGCGCCACAAAAGCCGCCCGCGTCAAAGCGTGGTGCGGGAGGCGCCGTATGAACCTGGTCACCAGCAACAGCCCGACCATGTCTTCCCGCGAGATCTCCGATCTGACCGGGAAGCGTCACCCCGACGTGAAGCGGGATATTCAGGTCATGGCCCGAGACCTGAAAGAGGATGCGAGCAGTTTTGCTCGCATCTACCTCGATACCCTGAACCGCCAGCAGACCGAGTACCTGCTCGACCGCGAGCACACCGACTGTCTGCTGACCGGCTACAGCGCCGCGATGCGCATGGCCGTTATCAAGCGCTGGCGGGAGCTGGAGGGCCAGGCAGTTCAACCCATGACCCAGGCCGAGCTCATCGCGGCAAGTGCGAACCAGTTGGTGGCCATCGAGCGGCAGCAGGCCGCCCACCAAGTGGCGCTGGAGCGTGTCGAGAGCCGCACAGCCAGGCTCGAGCAGATTCGCTACCTCGATTCTGTGCCCAGCGGCTTCGAAACCATTACCACGATCCGTGACCGCATCAACCGCCGCCACGGCTTGCCGGCCTGGGTGGTGAATGCCGTCATGCGCGAGGTGACCGGTGCGCCGCTCCCGTTCGCCATGGTGCGCAGCAAGCACTCTGACGAGGGCGGGCAGCCGTTTGCCATCTGGCCCAAACCGGCCATCACCCAGCGTTTCGACCGGTTCGCCTCCGAATGCACCTACGAGACTGCGGAGCGCGCGACCCATCCAGAAATTTCCCAGGGTCGGTTCAAGATTCGCGCGAGGCACCAGTCATGAAGAAACCCACCAAGAAGCAACTCGAAGCACTGATCGTCGAGCTGTCGATCAAGCACCACCAGGCGGACCTGGTCGCGAAGCGTCGTCGTCAGGATCTGAACGTTGAGTACGCCTTCTATTTCCATGCGAGTGGAGAGATCGAGCCGGGCTTTCGAGGTATCCGCCCGTTTGACCCTCGCTATGCGGGCGTTGTGGCCTATACGGCCGATGCCTACGAGCGGCTGTTGCAGGCGAAACGGGCGCGCTATAGCGCCAAGCGACGGCTGGATGCCGCAGTCCGGCGCCTGATGATCCTGACCGGCTCCAGCTTTGACGTGCCGGAAGTGACCTCGATCCAGCGCCCGCTGTTGAGAACCGTCCGCCGAACCACGGCACACGGGGAGACTCTGCAATGAAACCGTATACCCCCCCCCAGGCGCTCCAGCAGAACGCTGGCGCCCCGATCATTGTCGGTCCCTGGCCGAGCTATTCCGCCTTCAGAAACTTGCCGGAGCGCGAGCGCTGGGTGCTGTACGGATCTGCCAAGGACTACCGCGCCTCGCTGGAGGCGCAGGGCCTGGCAATGGCCGAGAGCTACGACGCCTTCGTGCGCCGCGTCACAGAGGAGCTTGAGCTGTGAGCCAGGAGCGTATCCCACGCAAATTTCAGGGCGTTTGGATTCCAGCCTCTCTCTGGCTGGACCACTCTCTGTCGACAAACGAGAAGGTGATGCTGGTGGAGATCAGCAGCCTTGAAGATGAAGTACGTGGCTGCTACGCCACCAATGCGCACTTCGCCGCGTTCTTCGGGCTGTCGGTATCTCGGGTGTCCGAGATCATCAGCGGGCTCGCTGAGCGAGGCCTGATCAAGGTCGAGCAGATCCGTGAAGGTAAGCGCGTAATCGAGCGCCGAATTCGTCTCTTTAACCCCTTCGATAAACCGAAGACCCCTTCGGAAAACGCTGCGAACCCCTTCGGAAAAGACGGTGAACCCCCTTCGGAAAACACGCAGGGGAGTAATACATCTATGAGTAATACAAAGAGGGTTAACAACGTACGTGCATCGGGCGGGGAAACTGACGCTGAATTCGAACGGTTCTGGAAGCTTTACCCGAAGAAGAAAGGCCGCAAAGACGCCCTGAAGGCCTGGAATAAGCTCAGCCCCGAGCCTGCACTACAGGCCGCCATGATCACTGCCCTTGGTCAGCACTGCGTATCGCGTGACTGGACCAAGGACAGCGGTCAGTACATCCCTCTGGCTTCGACCTGGATCAACGGTGAGCGCTGGCACGACGTGCTCCAGCCCTCTGCTGGTGCCGGATCGGCCTACACCAATCTCCCGCAACACACCGACGACATGTACCCGGAGGTGCCTGATGGCGTTCCAAATTTCTGACCTTTTCCACCGCAAGCCGGCCATGCGCGTATTCGCCGGCCAGTGCCCAGTGCACGGCGCGGTCGACATGAGCGAGATCGAGCAACTGGACGGCTCCATGCTTGCCCGTGGCTGCAAGCGCTGCGCCTGGGAGGCGCTGAACACCGCTCCCCGCGAATCCGAGGCATTTGCCCAGGCATCGGCCCTGCGCAAGGCCGAACGCCTCATCAGCGCGCTCATGGGTGCCGGGATCACTTCGCGCTTTGCGGCCAGCACGTTCGATTCGTACCGCACTGGCGATGCTGGCCCGCAGGTCCAGGCGCTGGAGGTCTGCCGCGAGTATGCCGCCCGGCTCCCTGAAAACTATCGGGCTGGTCGCTCGCTGATCCTGACCGGCAACGTTGGTTGCGGGAAGACCCACCTCGGCAGTGCCATCGTGCGCGCCGCGGTGGGTGACGGTGCCCGTGCCTTGATCATGCCTGCCGGCGATATCGTGAGCATTGCCCGCGCCTCGATGGTGCCAGGCTCTGGTTACACCGATCGCGACGTGGTGATGCACCTGGGTGGCTTGGACCTGCTGGTGATCGATGAAGTCGGAGCCCAGCGGGGCAGTGAGTACGAGCTGGGCTTGCTGCACAGCATCATCGACCGCCGGTATCAGGCCGTGCTCCCGACGGTGCTGATCAGCAACTTGGATACTGCCGGCCTCAGGAGCTTCATCGGCGACCGCGCCATTGATCGTCTGCGGCAGGGCGGCGGCAAGGCTGTTGGCTTCACCTGGTCGTCGATGAGGGCCAGCGCATGAGGGAGATGTTCAGTATCGAGGCCGAGCATGGGGTGCTGGGCGCGATCATGATCGCCTCACTGCATCAGGACGCCGGGCTGGTAGAAGACATCGCCGGGCAGATGAGCTCTGGCGATTTCTACCATCCCGACAATGCCGCCCTGTTCGATGTGATCCAGGATTGCCTGGGGCAGGGCATGCCCGTGGACGCGGTGACCGTGGGGTCGATTCAGCGCTCACTGCCCAGCGGGCAGAACACGATGGCCTACGCCGCCGAGATCAGCAGCAGCGTGCCCTCGATGGCCAACTGGCGCACCTATGCCCGCATGGTCCGGGAATGGGGGGTAATTCGCCGGATCTTGGATATCGGCGGCCAGGTGCAAGGCATGGTCGAGGACGGCGCACCCGCCAGCGAAGTAATTGGTCAGGCGCAGCAGGCCATGGCCGACCTGAGAGACCTGCAGGGCGGGGAGGTCGAGTACAAGCACATGCGCGACGTGCTGCCGAAGGTCATCGACGCCATGCAGGATGTGCTCGACGACAAGGCCCCGCCGAAGCTCTCTACCGGGCTGGTCGATCTCGACAAGCTGATCGGCTATCTGCGACCCAAGAGCATGGTGGTAATCGCTGGCCGCCCTGGCAGCGGCAAGACGATGCTCGGCCTGCAGATCGTCCAGCACGTTGCCACTCGGGGCCGTGGGGTGGGGCTGGTAGTGAGCTTGGAAATGTCAGAGGAGGAGCTGACGGTGCGCACCATTGCCTCGTTGGGCGGCGTGGACCTGCGCCGCATGGAGGAAGTGAAAGAGCTCAGCGGCGAGGAGTGGGGTCGGATCACCGTGGCCTCCGGCCAGATAAAAGAGGCCGACCTGTACCTGAATGATACCCCTGGGTTGACGGCTTCCGGCATCCGATCTGCTGCCCGCAAGCTTCAGCGGGACCACGGACTGGATATCCTCATGGTCGATTATCTTGGTCTGGTGGCCAGTGATGGGCATGCATCCACGCGCGCCGAGGCCGTGGGCAAGATCTCTATCGCCATGAAGAACCTGGCCAAGGAGCTCGGCATTCCACTGCTGGTGCTGGCGCAGCTGAACCGCAACCCGGCCAGCCGGCCCGGCAAGAAACCCCAGGCCAGCGACCTGCGCGACTCCGGCCAGATCGAGCAGGATGCGGACGCGGTGCTGCTGGTGCACCACGATCCCGAGTCGGAGGCCGGCGAGCAGGGCATCACCGAGATCATCCTCGACAAGGGCAGGCAGGCACCACCAGGGTCCTGCCTTGTGCAGCGCCAGGGGCAGTACGCCCGATTTGCCAACTTCGCCGGGCGCAGCATGCCCAGTGACGATGAGGTCGAGATGGGCAGGGGCAGCTATGCCAGCCGCTACAAGGGGGCCGGCCTGTGAGCGAGCCAATCAAGCTGGCGCCCTGTCCGTTCTGCGAGGGCCCGCCCTGCGTGGAAGCCCGCGATGAGCACGGAAACGAAATTGGCGAAGGCCACCACTTCGATGCCGGCGACGATCGTCCGTGCTTCTCGGCGCACGTCTGGTGCCACGATTGCGGCGCTCAGGGCCCGAACATCGACACCTTGTCCCTGGGCATGTTCGAACATCTGTATGACATGCAGGTGGCGGATGTGATGCGCATCGCCGTGGAGAGCTGGAACAACCGCCACGCGAAGGCCAGGGCCTGCTACGACGCCGGCGACCAGAAGGGGCTGAATCTATGGCCCAGGAGGGACGCATGAGCGACGCGAAGACCCTGACCGTCACCATCAGTGACGCCGAGATCCGCCGGCAAGCCGCTGGCGAGGTGTTCCAGCTGCGCGACCCGCGGCACCGGGAGCTGCGGTTCCGGTTCTCGACCGTGGATCGCTCCAGGGGCGCCTGGCATGTCGTCGTGAGCGGGCGCTGGGGTAAGGCTGGCAGCTTCCCTGGTATCAACACCAAGACCATGCTGGCCACGCTGCCGGAGATCCTGGCCCGCCGCGCGGCTGATGCGAAGGCGCGGTCCACCACCAGCAGCTGGAGCACCGTTGGCGACGTGCTTGAGTGGTATCAGGACCGCATGAGCCGGGACCGGGGCCTGTCCGCCAAACGCAAGGCCAGCGCCAAGTCGGCGCTGTCCCGCCACCTGCTGCCGCGCCTCGCCGACCTGGTGCTGGGCGAGGTCAGCAAGCAGGTGATTGACCAGCGCCTGATGTGGCCGTTGCAGGAGCGCTATGCCTTGTCATTCGTGCGGTCGGTCTATGGCGTTCTGGCCGTGGCATTTCGTCAGGCTCTGCGCCTGGACATGCTGGCGGCCAACCCGATGGGTGCGCTGAAGTTCACCGACTTCGTACGCACCAGGATCAGACCACGGTCAGCCCGCCTACGTGGCGACGACCTGCCCGCGCTGCTGGTGGTGCTGGGAGAGCGGTTTGACCAGCAGCCCGCTGGCTCCATGTTGGCGCTGATGATGCTGTGCCACGGATCTCGGCTGGGTGAGACCCGGCTGGCGCGCTGGCGCAACATCAACTTGGAGAGCGGGCACTGGTTCATCCCCGCCGGCGACACGAAGACCAAGGCCGAGCACACGCTGCCGCTGACCGCCCAGGCATGCGGACTGCTGCGGCGGTACCGGGCTGGCCAGGCGGCAAGGGGGTACACCGGCCCGCTGCTGTTTCCTGGCAGCGCCGGCTCGGCACTGAGCCCGAGCAAGGCCAGCGCCCTGTTCACCGATCTGGCTAAGGGGGAATGGTCGAGCCATGACCTGCGCAAGGTCGCCCGCACGGCCTGGACTGACCTGGGGGTGGATTACATGGTCGGCGAACTGCTGTTGAACCACGCCATGAAGGACCTTGACGCCACCTACATCCACACCACCGCCGAGGGGCTGAAACGCCGTGCACTGGAGGCATGGCACCAGCACCTGGATCGGCAGGGATTTGCCGCGATTCATACCGAGACATTGTTGGGACAGGAAAACAACGTCTGCGCACCCGAAGCCTTGATTGGCGGGGCGTATAGCGCAATCACGCATCCATCCCAAGGGAGGATGCAAATTCACGAAGACAAGCCAGGAGATGGCCATGAATAACGTCACAGCGGCCATGCCGCGCAAGAGCCTGACCCCGGTAGAGCGGGAGTTCCTGAAGAAGGGCAATCGCCTGCTGCTGGACCAAACCAATGGCCGCATCGCCTCGGCGGCGCTGATGGATATCGTCGCTGACTGGCACGCCTCTCGCGCCAATCAGGGTTTCGAGCAATTCGCCAAGGCCTGGATCATCCAGGGCGGCGCCAAGAACAAGCATGCCTTCAAGCTCCTCTGCGAGCTGTTCGGCCTGGACACTGACCCGACGCCCCGGAGGGCTGCATGAAGAAACGTACCTACGTGGACAAGCCGCTGGGCGATACCGAGTACTTGCTGGAGCAATGGGGGTGGTGGCGACTGAGCGAGATGGGGGTGCCGCGATACGTTTCGCCGCTGTACGCCCTGATGCGAGACAACGTTCCGTCCGAGGGAGGCAGTAGGCAGTACGTGATCACCGATGACCTGGCGCTGATCATCGATGGTGCCGTCGCACGCCTGACGAAGCGCAATCAGCAGATGGGTGACTTCGTATGGTTTTACTTCGGCGCCAAGCAACCCGCGATGCGGGTAGGCAGCGGCGCGGGGATGTCCGAGCGCAAGGCGCGGGAGATCATCAAGGCGGGAGTAGCCTGGATCGATTGTGCGCTCGAGGAGATTCGAGAGGCAGCGTAAAAAGTTCTATGCGGGCGGATAAACACCTGTTTTCATAGCAGCGTGTCCAGCTTGCAACAACGCGACACAGAGAAACCCCGGCCATTGTGTCGGGGTTTTTGTTTTTGGTCCTTGAATGCCGAAACAGGGCTGCTAAAGTCAGCGTCCTTTTTCCAAGCCTGAGAGGGATCTTATGCGCCAGATTTTTGCCAAGACGTTCGGCGGACTGGCACCTAGCTACTACATACGTCAGCTCATTTTTGGATCGTTGTTTGCGATTCTGATTCTATCGGTCGCTGCCAATAGCCCAAGCGGTCTTATGGGCAAGCCGGGGTTGATTGTGATGGCGATAGTTTGCACGCTGCTCTACCCATATTCTCGATTCGTATACGAGAGCGTGGTTGGTTACGTCATGGGCGGCAATGTGTTTTTTGTAAATGCCCTTCTTATGCTGATGGTGAAAGTCTTCACGATGGCCATGTGCTGGTCGTTTGCAATTTTCGTCGCACCGGTTGGTCTCGCCTATCTTTACTGGCATCACAGCAGGCAAGTTTCCTGAGCCTTCAAGCCCAGCCATCGCGCTGGGCTTTTCGATTATGCGGCTCGCAAGCGGCACGACATAGACGAACCCCAGCCTACAAGTCGGGGTTTTTTGTTATCGAGGGGCTCACTCTCACGTCTGAGATGCCGAGCTCTTTCGCCAGCTGAATGTGATCCAGAGCTGAGGTGCGAGGCAGATCGACGCGCAAAACCTGGTCCTCATAGGACATGTGGAGCGTGATGAGTGCGAGCAAAGCATCATCGAGCGATAGGGTGTCAGTTGATGCCTCGCAGCACCACCATCGCTCCTTTCCCCTCAGGAAATAGTCAATTCTGAATCTCATCACGATTCCTATATATGTCGGCCTGGGCTGGAGTCTAGGCAATGCCGGGGATCTTGGCTGTGTCGGCCGTCCCGTTTTATGCAGATGACACGCCCAGGCAGCTGGGCTAAGTCGGTAGTGGCATCGATCAAAGCCGTGCGCTCCCTGATCGGTTACGCGATGAGAGGCTGGGGTACGTGACCCAGCGATCCAGCCCATCAAGCCGGGTAAGCACCGGCCCTCTGCACCCATTCGAGCCTCGGCATTTGCCGGGGCTTTTTCATATCTGGAGGTCGCATGGAGAAGCTAGAGCTCGATGTTGAGGTTGAGGGCGCCGCTGACTTCCTGCGCCCTCTGGCAAAAGCACTCAAGTCACTTGAAAAGTTTCCCGAGCTGCCGTTGCAGGTCTTTCGTGACCTTGTCGCCCACAGCCTTCATGAGCTTTCCGTAAGTCTCGACAGCGCCGCATTTGCCGCAGGTGATCTTCGAGTTGTCGTTCGGCCTGGCCGGAACCTCGAACTTGTCACTGCCGCACTTGGCGCACTTGAGGTGTACCTTCATCGTTTTTCGCTCCTTGAAACGTCCTGTGTGGAAACTCGACGATAGCACGGGGCCACTGCCCGCCTTGAGCGGGCTTTTTATTCACAGCTCCCCGAAAGGGAGGAACCCGGATGTCCAGCATGCCCGACAAACCAGACACCTGGCTGCTTGTGCTCGCCTGGCTGAGCCAGCACGCCCCAACAATCTATGCAGGTGCGCTGTCGTTCGTCGTCGGCGCGCTGCGGATCATCTACGGCGGCGGTACACGACGACAGGCGCTGCTCGAAGCCTCGTTGTGCACGCTGATCACCATTGGCCTTATCCCGCTGCTCGAGTACTTCGGTCTGCCGCAGAACTTTGCCACGGCTGCCGGCGTATTCATCGGCTTCCTGGGTGTGAAGAAGATCGCCGACCTGGCTGATCGGTTTGCTGAGTTCAAGTTGCCACGGCGCTCAAGCTGATGGCCTGCAGCGGATGCGCCGCCCGGCGCGCCTGGATCAACAAATGGAAGAAGGTGGCTTATGAGCGAGCTAAGCAAATCATTGTCGGTGGCGACGATCGTGCCGGCAGAAAAGAACAATCCAGGCAGCCCTCACCTCGTAATGGGGACCAAGGTTCTGCTGAGTGACGGTAGCGAGCTGGACGGCGTGCTAAGCGTTGAGCTGAAGGCGTCAGTCGAGAATGGTGCTTGGCATGCGGTGATCACCGTCTTGCCTCGCGAGATTCCCGTGGTGTCAGCAGAAGCCCAGGTGGTTGAGGTGGATATCTCCAGCCTCAAGGACAAGACCCGCTGTTATGCGAAGGTGGCGTCATGAGCATTACCGACCAGATCGAGAGTCTGAGCCCGAAGAAGGGCGACCTGCTGGTGATCAGCGTGCCGTTTCCTCTGAAGGCGGAAGTACGCGAGAAGCTGGCAGGGGTCCTGAAGGGCACGACCGATCGCCTGGACTGTGAACTGCTTGTACTTGAGGCGGGTATCACCGCTCAACTGCAGCCTGGCGTGAGCGACTTGCTGACCGAGCAGAAGAAACAGACCGCGCTGCTCGAGCAGATCGCAACACAGAACCTGGCACTGATCGAGGCGCTGAGTGATGACCAGGCCGCAGGCGCCGATGCGGTACCGCTGACCTACCTGAGTGGCGCCCCGTGCCGCTGAGGCCGCAGCGCCCCTGCCGCGCCCAAGGTTGCCGAGCACTGCACCGCAATGCCAGCGGCTACTGTGAGGGCCATGCTGAGCTGGCTGCCGAGCAGGCCAAGTCCTGGGCGACTCGCAAGGGGTCAGGGCGTGGTGGTCGACCATGGCGGCGCAAGCGTGAGCGAATCCTGAAGCGAGATCAGTACCTCTGTCGGTGCGACGACTGCGCACAGCTTGGGCGCATCCGCGAAGCGCATGAGGTGGATCACATCATTGCCCTGGCCCACGGCGGCACCGACGATGACGACAACCTTCGGGCGATCAACCGCGACTGCCACAAGACCAAGACGCAGCGGGAGTCGAAAACGGTCAAAAAATGATCGAAAACGACGAAAATGAGAAGAAATCTCGTTGACGGGGAGGGGGAGGGTCAAAAGTCCAGGCCCTTTCGCTCGGACACCGCACCCTCAGTCTTTTTTTCACACCCGCGAAATTAAAAATTCAGGAGTTGCGCGATGGGAGGCCCCGCCACGGTCGCCGGCCGTGGTCGCAAACCCAAGCCGACGGCCAAGAAACAGCTCGCCGGTAACCCCGGCAAACGGGCACTGAACAAGGCCGAACCCGAGTTCACCCGCATCACTGATGTCGATCCGCCGGAGTGGCTGAGCGAGCGCGCAGCTGTCGTGTGGCGGATGCTCGTGCCGGAGCTACTGCGCGAAAACGTCCTTGCGCTGACCGACCTGCACAACGTTGAAGCCTTTTGCACGGCCTACAGCAACTGGCGACTGGCTCAGGATTCTGTCGATCAGTTCGGCATCGTCGTAGAGTCGGCTCAGGGCAGCCCCATAAAAAACCCGGCTTTGACCGCGGCCAACGAAGCAATGCGCCAGATGGTCACTTTCGGCTCGATGCTGGGCCTGGACCCCGCCAGCCGCACGCGGATCATCGGCGGCAATAAGCAGAAATCCACCAACGAGTTTGCAGCCCTACTGAGTTCCTGATGGCCAGAGCCAAGTACACGAACGTCGACAAGGCAATGGTGTGGGCGAGGTCCGTCCTCAAAGGAAAGTTTCCTGCTTGCCTCTTCATCCACCAAGCGATCGAGCGGCACTTCGAGGATGTGGCGGCCAGCCGTTCGAAGAACTATCCGTACAAATTCGATCCGGCCAAGGCTGAGAAGAAACTGCGGCTGATGCAGCTGCTGCCCCACACAAAGGGCGAGTGGGCGTTCAAGCGACAGCTGATCACCCTGGAGCCCTGGCAACTATTCGGACTGGCCTGCACCTTCGGCTGGGTCCGGAAGAAGGGCGGGTATCGGCGCTTCCGTGAAAGCTATTGGGAAGTGCCGCGCAAGAACGGTAAGTCGGTGATCGCTGCCGGCGTCGGCATTAGCATGTTCGTTGCCGACAATGAGTTCGGTGCTGAGGTCTACTCCGGCGCGACGACCGAGGTGCAGGCTTGGGAGGTATTCCGGCCTGCTCGACTGATGGTCAGTCGCTCGCCCATGCTTATTGAGGCTGCGGGAATCGAGGTAAACGCCTCGAATATGAACATCCCGTCCAACGGAAGCCGCTTCGAGCCGCTGATCGGCAATCCTGGTGATGGAGCTTCTCCTTCGTGTGCGATTGTCGACGAGTACCACGAGCACGCCACTGCTGCTCAGTACGACACGATGATCACCGGCATGGGCGCCCGCAGGCAGCCGTTGATGTTCATCATCACCACCGCCGGTGCGGACATTGAGGGCCCGTGCTACGACAAGCGCCGCCAGGTCATCGAGATGCTGAACGGCACCGTTCCTGACGAGGAGCTGTTCGGCTACATCTGGACGCTCGACGAGGGCGACGACTGGACTGACCCGAAGAACCTGGCCAAGGCCAATCCCTGCATGGGGGTGTCGGTGTTCCAGGAGTACCTGGAAAGCCAGTTGGCCAGGGGCATCCGCTCGGCGCGCTTCACCAATACCTTCAAGACCAAGCACCTGAACCTGTGGGTGACCGCGAAATCTGGCTTTTTCAACATGCAGAGCTGGAAGGCTTGCGAGGACAAGACGCTCTCTCTCGAGCAGTTCGAAGGGCAGGAGTGGATTGCTGGATTCGACCTGGCGCGCAAGCTGGACATGAACTCCCGGGCCAGGCTGTTTTGGCGAGAGATCGACGGGAAGATCCACTACTACAGCGTCGGGCCAGCGTTCTGGGTGCCGGAAGACACCGCCAATGATGTGGACAACAAGCGCATGACTGAGCGCTTCCAGGCATGGGTCAACACCGGCCACCTGCACACGACACCCGGCGCCGAAGTGGATTACCGGGAAATACTCGAGGACACCAAGGAAGCCAACAAGCTCGCGCCGATCTCAGAGAGCCCGATTGACCCACACGGGGCGACGGGTCTCAGTCACGACCTGGACGACGAAGGACTCAACCCGGTCACCGTCACCCAGAACTACACCAACATGTCCGACCCCATGAAGGAGCTGGAAGCGGCGATCGAGGCGGGCCGGTTCCACCACGACGGCAATCCGATCATGACCTGGTGTATCGGCAACGTGATCGGCAAGAACCTGCCCGGTAACGACGACGTAGTGCGCCCGATTAAGCAGGGCGAAGACAACAAGATTGACGGCGCTGTTGCGCTGATCATGGCTATCGGGTCGGTGCTGCGGTTGGTGGCCGAGGGCTCCGGCGGCTTCGACAACTTCTTCGCCAATCCCATCGTGCTTGGCTGACAGGAAACCTATGAAAACTGGCCTCATCATCTTTCTGGCACTCGCCGCCGGCGGCTTGCTGCTGGGCATCGCGGGTGTGTATGTACTGGCGGGCCTGGGCTATAGCCTTTTGGCTGCAGCCTTCGCCTGCCTCGCCGCTGCCGGATTCGTCCGCAAGGGGTTGACCAGTGGCTAAATCTCTCACCCAGGTGCTGGGGCAAGCGCTGTTCAAATCCGCCGAACCGGGCATGGCTTCCAGCGTGGCAGGCTGGGCCGGCAGGCGAATTGGCCTCACCGATTCCACTTTCTGGAGCAAGTTCTACGGCACCGACTCGGCGTCGGGTAAGGTTGTCAGCCAGCAGACAGCCCTGCAGCTGTCGACGGTGTGGGCTTGCGTGAGGCTCATCGCCGAGACAATTGCCACACTGCCGATCGCGCTCTACGAAGACAAGAACGGCGCGCCTGTAGTGGCCAGCTCTCACCCGGTCAACTTCGTGATCAGCCAGCAGCCCAACGCCGACCAGACGCCGGTGGAGTTCTGGGAAAACGTTATGGCCAGCCTGCTGCTGCAGGGAAATTCTTTCTGCGAGCCGCACATGAGCGGCAGGTCACTGACCAGCCTGGAGTTCCTGCTCCCGCAGAACATGTCGCCGCCGCGCCGCCTGGCAGATGGCCGTATCGAATACCGATACACGGACAGCTTCGGCAAACCGCACACACTCACCGATGAGCAGATGGTCCACGTCAGGGCGTTCGGAACCGACCCGCTGTGCGGTCTTTCGCCCCTGTCCTATGGGCGCCAGGTGCTGGGATCGGCGATGGCCGCGGATGAGTCGGCGGCCAAGATGTTCGCCAATGGGATGAAGCTCGGCGGGGTGCTTTCAACCGACCAGATCCTCAACCCGAAACAGCGCGGCGAGCTGCGCGACGACATGGTCAAGCAGTACGAGGGCGTGACCAATGCCGGCAAGACCATGCTGCTCGAGGCGGGCATGAAGTACCAGTCGGTGTCGATGACGCCGGAAGATGCACAGATGCTCCAGACCCGGGCTTTCAACGTCGAGGAGATTTGCCGCTGGTTCCGAGTGCCGCCATGGATGGTCGGGCACACGCAGAACTCCACCAGTTGGGGCACCGGCATGGAGCAGCAGATGATCGGCTTCCTATCCTTCACCCTGCTGCCCTGGATCAAGCGCATCGAGATGTGCGCCAACCGGCGCCTGCTGCGCCCAGATGAGCGCCGCCGCTTCTACGTGAAGTTCAACCCGGAAGGCCTGCTGCGCATGGACAGCGCGGCGCGGGCGGCTTTCTACAGCTCGATGACCCAGAACGGCATCTACACCCGGGACGACTGCCGGCGCAAAGAGAACCTGCCGCCTGAAGGTGGTAACGCCGCGAAGCTCACCGTGCAATCCAACATGCTGCCGATCGACAAGTTGGGCGAAGACCCCGGCGGTGCCAACCAGGCCAAGTCGGCGCTGCTCGACTGGCTCAACGACCAGCCAAGAGGTAACACCCCATGAGGCACAAGGATCGGCAGGCGGCGGTCAAGTACCGCTCCTTCGACTATGACGTGAAGGCTGTCGGTGACGACGGCCTTTTTTCTGGCTACGGATCTGTGTTTGGCGTGGTCGACAGCTACAACGAAGTGGTGGCACCTGGCGCATTCCTGGAGTCAATCGAGGACGCCAAGGCCAAGGGGCGCACCTTCCCCGTGCTCTGGCAGCACCGTACAGGCGAGCCGATCGGCAGCTGGGATATCGCCAGCCTGAAAGAAGACGAGCGAGGTCTGTTCGGCTCTGGCGAGCTCTGGCTGGAAGACGCGCCCTATGCGCGCATTGCCTACCGAGGTATGCAAACCCGCTCCATCACCGGCCTGTCCATCGGCTACTACGTTCGCGAGTCCACCTTCGATGAGAAGACCCGTATTCGCACGCTGACCAAGCTGGACCTGATCGAGATCTCCATCGTCACCGTGCCAGCGAACGATGAAGCACGAACCGACACCATCAAATCGAAGCTTGCCCACGGCGGCCTGCCTTCGATGCCCGAGTTTGAGTTGCTCCTGCGCGAGGCAGGCTTCTCGAAAACCCAGTCGGCGGTTATTGCCAACCGCGGGCTGCAGCACCTGCTCCGGAGCGAGTCCGCGGGCGACCTGGCAGAAATCGAAATCGTCGAGGCGCTGAAGTCGCGCCCGGCACTGTCTCTCCCATCGTTTTGAGGATTCACCATGCATAACGCCATGAGCAACCAGGCTCGCGCCGAACACCGCCAGTTCCAGCGCAAGGAACACGCCGACGACAAGATCCAGCTGAAGGCGGTCAATGAACTGCTCGACCAGCGCGACCAGGAAATCAAGGTATTCGCCACCAAGGCGGCTGCTGAGATCAAAGAGCACGGCACCATCCTGACCGAAACCAAGACCGTGCTGGATGGTTTGGTAAAAGACGGCCTGGGCCTGCAGGACCGCCTGCAGGAGATCGAGCAGAAGCTCGCCCGCCGGTTCGCTGCCAATGACCCGGTTGAGTCGAAGTCGGTCGGTGAGGAGCTGTCCGAGTCCGAGGACTTCCAGTCCCTGCAAACCCGAGGTCGTGGCATTGCGCGTATCGGCCGCAAGGCTGTGACCAACATCACCAGTGCCACTACCGGTACCGGTGGTGTCGGCGCAGGCATCCAGCCTACCCGGGTGCCTGGAATCGTGGTGGGGCCTGAGCGCGAATTCACTATCCGCGATCTGATCATGCCTGGCCGTACCTCTTCGAACTCCGTCGAGTATGTACGTGAAAGTGGCTTCCAGAACATGGCCGCGGCGCAGGCCGGCGAAGGTGCCGCCAAGGCACAGTCCGACCTGTCCTTCGAGCTCAAGGACACCCCGGTGCGCACCATCGCCCACTGGTTCCGAGCCTCCAAGCAGGTGCTGTCCGATATCCCGCTGCTGCAAAGCTATATCAACGGCCGCGCGATCTACGGCCTGAAATACAAGGAAGAAGAACAGATCCTGGCGGGCGACGGTACCGGCCAGAACCTGCTCGGCCTGATCCCTCAAGCCACGGCCTTCAACGATGCGCTGCGCAAAACTGGCGACACCAAGATCGATACGCTGCGCCGCGCGATCTTGCAGGTCCGCGTCGCCGAATACCGCGCCTCGGCCATCGCGCTGAACCCGGTGGACTGGGCAGATATCGAGCTGACCAAGGATGCCAACGGCTCCTACATCTGGGTCAACGTCCAAGAGGGCGGCGTCCAGCGCCTGTGGAAGCTGCCGGTGGTGGACAGCAACGCTGTACCTGAAGGCGAGTTCCTGGTCGGTGCGATGAACATCGCGGCCCAGGTGTTTGACCGTGAGGAGGCGGCCGTCGAGATCTCCACCGAGGATGGCGACAACTTCCGCACCAACATGGTCACCATTCGGGCCGAAGAGCGTCTGGCGCTGGCGGTGTACCGCGAAGAGTCGTTCGTTCACGGCGAGTTCGACACCACCCCTTAATCAGCCCAGGAGCGCGCCCGGGGAACCGGGCGTGACACAACATGCCAGAAGTCACCGTCAAGACCATCAAGGGCTTCAACAACAACGGCACCTACGCCAAGCGCAACACGGAAATAACTGTGGACGAATTTCGTGCCCGCGACCTGCTGCGCAACGGCCTCATCGAGGACTACGACGTGAAGAAAGCCGAAGAGCCCGAGAACAAAAAGGCCCCTGAGCCGGCCAATAAAGGCGGCAAGGGCGCGAACGCCAAGTCCAAGGAGTAACCCATGGCCGTGATCCCCATCGACCTGGCCATGCACCACCTGCTGGCCGAGCCGGAAGACCAGGCGCTGGTGCAGGCCTATCTTGATGCGGCGGAGGAGGCGGCGATGCAGTTTCTGAATCGCCGCTTCTACCTGGACCAGGTGGCGCTCGACGCGGCCAAAGCAGCATTGCCGGCACACATGCAGGCAGCGCGCGAGGCCAACACTGAGGGGGTCGCTGCAGCCGAGGCCGAGCAGGACCACGTCGCCCGTTGTCGTCTGCTCGAGTACGCCCGCAAAGCGCTGGCCGACGCCTACGACCAGGCCGACGCCATCGCCTACGGCATGGTGATCAACGCTGCCATCCAGTCTGCTTGCCTGCTGAAGCTCGGCCACCTGTTCGCCAACCGCGAGGAGGTGGTCACCGGCACTATTGCAACCGAGCTGCCGCTGGCGTCCCAGCACCTGCTGATGCCTTACCGTATCCGGATGGGTGTGTAATGCGCGCCGGCCGGTTGCGGCACCGCATCGATATCCAGGAGCTGGTGCCGGTACGCAAGCCCAGCGGTGAGTTCGGCGAGCCTGACTGGGTGACGCGCTGGAGCAGATGCCCGGCGAGCGTAGAGGATCTGTCCGCACGGGACTTCATTGCCGCCAAGGCCGGCCAGGCAGAGGCAACCAGCCGGATGGTCATTCGGTACCGGCCTGGCGTACTGCCGACCATGCGCATCATCTACCGCGACGAGATCTACAGCATCGTCGGGCCTCCGCTCGCCGACCCTGACTCTGGGCTGGACTACCTGACCATTTTGACCTCGAAGGGGGTGAAGGATGGCTGAAACAGTCGAGTTCAGCCTGATCGGGCTGGATAGCCTGCTGGGCAAGCTGGGGGCCGTCAGCTACGACGTAAAGCGCAAGGGCGGCAGGGCGGCGCTGCGCAGGGCTGCCCAGGTCATCATGGCCAAGGCCAAGGAAGGCGCTGAGCGGATCGACGACAAGGAAACTGGCCGGGCAATCTCGGACAACATCGCGCTGCGCTGGAATGGCCGCTTGTTCCGATCTACCGGCGACCTCGGCTTTCGCATCGGCGTGCTGCACGGCGCCGTGCTCAAGAACGGCGGCGACCTGAGCCAGAACGCACCGACGCCGCACTGGCGCCTACTTGAGTTCGGCACCGAGAACATGGCGGCAGTGCCGTTCATGCGCCCGGCGCTGGCCGACAGCATCAGCGAGGCGACCAACACTTTCATCACTGAATACGAGAAGTCCGTTGATCGTGCGATCAGGCGGGCACTCAGGAATGGGGTATCTGCCTGATGCGTGCACCGATCTTCGATCTTTGCTCTGCAGACGCGGCTGTCGGCGCGCTGCTGGGCGCCGGCCTGGACACGCGGCTCTACTCGTTTGGCGAGGCGCCCGAGGGGGTCGCCAAGCCCTACGCGGTCTGGCAGGTGGTCACTGGCTCGCCAGAGAACTACTTGGCCGGTCGCCCAGACGTTGACGGCCTCACCCTGCAAGTCGACGTGTACGCGAAAACAGGGGATGTCGCCCGCCAGGTGCGTGATGCAATCCGCGACGCCATCGAGCTCCACGCCTATATCACCCGGTGGGGCGCCGAGTCGCGCGACCCTACGACCGAGAGCTGTCGGGCAGGCTTTGATGCTGCCTGGATTCTCAAGCGCTGACCTGCACCCGTAAAACCCCGCCCGCCTTGTGCGGGCTTTTTTATGCCCGACATTTGGAGAACGACATGTCGATCCTCACGCAAGGAACCCAGATCTACGCCCTGGTGCCGCCGGTGTCCGGTACCGGGCCCCGCACCGTCATGGAGGTGGAGTGCGCCACCAGCTTCGAGCCCGGCGGCGCGCCGGCGGAGCAGATCGAGGACACCTGCCTGGTGGCCAAGGAGCGCAGCTACAAGAAAGGCCTGCGCACCCCTGGCCAGGCCTCGTTGGGCCTGAACGCCGACCCGAACAACCCGAGCCACATCCGCCTGCACCAGATGTCCGAAGCCGATGGCGACACCACGGTGCACTGGGCCGTGGGCTGGGCGGACGGCACTGCAGCCCCAACCGCCGTTTCGGCCGGCAGCCTGGCGGTGATCGCTGTGACCAATGCCGGCAGCGGCTACACCAGCGCGCCGACCGTCAGTATCAGCGGTGGTGGTGGTACCGGTGCGACGGCAACAGCCGTAGTTGATGATGGTGAGGTGGTGAGCATCAACATCACCAACCCAGGCAGCGGTTACACCAGTGCGCCGAACATCACCTTCGCAGGCGGCACCGGGACCGGGGCAGCTGCAGCAGCAGAGATCAGCGAGGAATCCGACTTCGTTCTGCCGTCGTCGCGCACCTGGTTCACTTTCTCCGGCTACGTTGCCGACTTCCCGTTCAACTTCGCACTGAACGCCGTGGTGGCGTCCACCGTCGCGATCCAGCGCTCGGGCGGGTCCGCCTGGATTCGTAAGGTGACCGCATGACCGAGCTGAGCATTGCAAACCTGAAGAAGGCCAAGGCCTTCACGGCCCGCCCGGTGGCCAAGGAGATCGAGTGGGCCGGCAGCAAGTTCACTTGCTACGTGCGCCCGCTGTCCTACCAGACGGCCGTGGGCGACATTGCCGCGCACCGCGGCGCCGACCCACTGGCCTGCCGCATCGCTTCCAGCATCTGCGATGCCGAGGGCAAGCCGGTGTTCACCGTGAACGACATCACCGGCGAGGCCGATCCGGAGAAGGGGGCTCTCGATCCCGACCTGACCAACCTGCTGCTGATCGCCATCGGTGAAGTGCAGAACGGCGCCGCCCCGGGAAAGAAGAAGCGCTAGAGCCGATCGACGAACTATGGTGCGAGCTGGTGATGAATGGGATAGGCGGCCGCACCATTGCCGAGGCGCAGGAGAACATGACCTATCCCGAGTTCCTGGTCTGGGTGAAGTTCCGCCAGAAGCGCGGATCGCTCCACCCAGGCATGCGCCTCGAGGCCACGCTGGCCCAGTTCCAGGCCATGTACTTCAACGCCAAGACCGGCAAGGACGCCCCTCGGCTGTATGCCCAGGACTTTGCTCCGCACATGGACCCACGGGTCGAGACGCTGGAAGAGGCGATGGACAACTGGGTCTGATTTGGGGCCTGTGTAGAGTAGTGGTAGATTCGCCCCTTTCAATAGGAGGGCGTATGAACAGGGTTGGTTTGGATTTGTGCGTGGCAGTCGCCAAGATAATGGCTGTACTGGTAACCATCGGAGCTTTCATATCCATCTATAACTTCGGCATGGTCGGCATTTCAGGTGCCAATGATTACCTGTCCGCGGGCAAGCAAGTTATCAACTGGCCTGTGATATTTGGATCGGTAGCTTCCGCTATTTATGCGGTTTTGTTCGCTGCAATGATGAGCGCGGCGAGGCATGCCTGCTTCTTCGCTCAAGATGCAAGCGTGGCTGCAAAAGAAAAGTCTTAAGCAGCTTTCGCAACTCGATAGCCCGCCTCGTGCGGGCTTTTTTTTGCCTGGAGAAATGTATGGCAGGGTCCCTTGGAACGCTGACCTTAGACCTCATCGCAAGGATTGGTGGTTTCACCGGGCCTATGGAAAAGGCTTCAAGGGCGGCCAAAACCTCCTCCAAAGAGATGGCCGACGCTGCCAATCAGGCGAAGTTTGCCTGGAGTGCGTTGGGCGAGGTTGCGGCGGGTGTCGTAGCAGGCCTGTCGGTAGCGAGCATCTTCGGGCGCTTTGTCTCGGAAACGAGAAACGCTGAGCGGGAGCAGGCACAGCTCAGTGCTGTCCTTCGGTCGACCGGTGAGTCAGCGGGATTCAACCGCGACCAGCTCAATGGGATGGCCGCCGCTATGGAGCGGGCGACCACATTTTCTGGCGGCGACATCAATCAAGCCCAAACAACCCTGCTGGCTTTCACTGGTGTGGTAGGAAACCAGTTCAACCGTGCGCTGCAGTCCGCAGCGGATATGGCGACCCGAACTGGGGTGACAGTTAAAGACGCTGCCGAGACAATCGGGCGTGCGCTGGACGTTCCGTCGAAGGGCCTCACCTCCCTCAGCAAGCAGGGGTTCCGCTTCACCGATGAACAGAAAAAAATGGCTCTGGCGATGGAGTCTACTGGCAATGTGGCCGGGGCCCAGGGGATCATCCTAGATGCGCTGGAGGAGTCATATTCAGGGGCAGCTGCCGCAGCCAGGGACACTTTCGGCGGCTCTCTGACCGCGCTGCAGAACACAATCTCTGGCCTTCTGACGGGCGATGGCAGCCTTGAGGGCGCGAAGAATGCAGTGAACGCGCTTAACGAAGTGCTTTCATCGCCCGCAGCCAAGCAAGCAATTGAAGTGACGGCACAGGCCGCCATAGTTCTTGCCGGCGTTCTTTCTGTGAGGCTTGCCTCCGCTGCAGTGAAGGCTGCTGCATCGTTTGCTCTTGTCCAATACGATACTGCTCGGTATCAGGCAACCCTCTCAAGAATGGCGGGCGTATCACGATCAGCCGCAGCGGGCTTGGCAACCCTGACCGCATCTGCCCGAGCCGCATCAGCAGCTATGGCGTTACTCGGCGGGCCAGTTGGTGTGGCGCTCCTGGCTGGCAGCGCACTGGTTTACTTCGCTTCGCGAGCCAGCGAGGCGGACAAGGCTTCGGCGGAACTCGACCAGCGTATCGCCAAGTTGAACGCATCATTCAGCACGCTTAAGGCTGACCAGGCAGCGGCGGCGCTGCCTGACTACACCAAAAAGCTTGAAGACGCCACGATGGCAGCGGACGCTATCAATGCTCGAATTTTCACGCTGAACGAAAATATCCGAAGGTTTCCAGGAAGTCCCAGCCTTGAAAAATGGAAGGCCGATCTTGTCCAGGCAAAAGGCGCAGCGGTTGATGCAAATGAGGCTGTTGATGACCTGAAGTCGAAGATTGCAGAGCTCAACGGAATCATTGAAAGGCCAGTTGTTGCCGGCGCAGTTGCTGAGTCATCAAAGGTCTACACCGAGATGGCCAAGAAGATCGAGGAGCAGATCTTGCTGGCCGGCAAGCGCACGGAAGCCGACAAGCTCGAAGCGCGGATCAAGGCGGGCCTAGTCGAGGGTCTGAAGGCCGGCGAGGGTGACCTTCTGGTGGCTGGTCAGCGGCGCGCTGACGCCGCAATCAAAGCCGCAGCAGCGACCAAGAAGGCCGAGGAGGATGCCAAGTCCAAATCCAAGGCCGCTGCCGACGCCCTGAAGAAGCGCGGGATCGATGCCGAGGAGGGCTACCGCCGGCAGATCGCTCTGATCGACGAGACCACCGGCAAGCAGGGCAAGGCTACCGAGGTGGCCAAGCTCGCGTTCGAGCTGGAGACCGGCAAGCTGAAGGGTGTCAGCGCCGAGCGCAAGAAGGTGCTGCAGGACCTGGCCGCCGAGCTCGATGCCAAGGTCAAGCTGCAGAAGCAGAACCAGGAAGACCTCAAGCTCGCGACCTACGCGGCGAACCTGAAGGACAGCAACACCATCGTGCGCCAGGGCTTCGAGCTTGAGATCGCCGGCGCTGGGCAGGGTGAGAAATTCCGTTCCCGCCTGCGCGAGAACCTGGCCATCGAGCAGGACTTCGCGAAGCAGCGCAGCGAGCTGTACAAGCAGTTCAAGGAGGCCGACCTGCTCGGCGATCCAGATGCCAAGTCTCGCTACGACAAGGAGACAGCGCTGCTCGAGGAGGCACTGGCCGAGCGCCTGGCCATCCAGTTGGACTACTACAGCCAGCTTGACGCTGCCGAATCCAACTGGGCGGATGGCGCCCGCGCGGCCTGGCAGGACTATTCCGACAATGCCAAGGACATGTCGTCGCAGATGTACAGCGTCACCAGCAATGCCCTGGGCAGCCTGGAAGACGAACTGGTCAACTTCGTGAAGACCGGCAAGTTCAACTTCAGCGCCTTTGCCGAGGGCATTGCAAACGACCTGCTGCACATGCTGGTGAAGATCGGCCTGCAGATGGCGGTCAACGCCGCTATCGGCGACACGGCCGCAGCTTCCTCGGCTGCGGTGGCAGCTGTCACCGGTACGTCGATGGCCGCGGCCTACGCGCCGGCGGCGGCCATGGCCTCGCTGGCATCGTTCGGCGCGAACGCCGCACCTGCATCTGCAGCACTCACCAGCACCACCGCGCTGGCCAGCAGCCTGTCGCTGGTGGGTATGGCGCACGACGGCATCGATAGTATTCCGCGTGAAGGCACCTGGCTGTTGCAGAAGGGCGAGCGAGTCACCACGGCCGGCACCAGCGCCAAGCTGGACCGAACCCTGAGCGACATTCAGGCCAACGGCGGCCAGGGCCAGTGGAGCGCCATGCCGCCGATCCAGCAGCACATATCGGTTCAGGGGTCTGCTGATGAGGCCACGCTTGCCCGGATTCAGGAGGCGGCCAAGCAGGGGGCCCAGGCCGGGTACCAGATGGTCCTGAAGGATTTCCGCAGCAACGGACCGGCGCGGCAGCAACTGCGCAAAGGCTAATCGACCACCAGGAGAAAAGTACATGGCAATCGCATGGCCGGATGGCCTGTGCCCGAATGAAATGACGTGGGGGGTCGTCTACAACAACCGCGCCTTCACGTCGTCGCTCTCCAACGCTCAGCAGATCGTTGGATACCCGGGGGCCTACTGGCAGTGCCAGTTGACGTTCTCGGCGCTCTCTCGCGATGAGGAGCGCCTTCTGACGGCCTTTATCGGGCGACTGCAAGGCATGTTCGGCACCTTCAACCTCCCGGCGTTCACCCGCACCCGCACCGACTTCATCGGCACGCCGGTCGTCGTCACCGCCACCGCCCAGGCCTCCTTCATGCGCCTGGGCGGCGTCACGGCGAACAAGCAGGTGTTCTCCATGGGTGACTACATCACGATCGCCGGCGAGATGTTCGAGGTCATCGATGACGCCGTTTCAGGCGCCAATGGCCAGGTACTGGTGAACCTCAACAAGCGGATTCGCAAGACGATCGCGGCCGGCGCCGCGGTTGAATACCGGGCGCCCTACGCCGAGATGCGCAGGACCTCCGACACCCACGCACTGAGCGTTCGGCCCCTGGTGGCCAACGGCACGCTCGATTTCCGGGAGGCTTTCTGATGGCAGGGGCATTTCCTTTCAGCCAGCGGGTGGTGGACATCATCGCCCAAGGCAACTTCATGGCGGTGTACGCCTGCCAGCTGGACTTCCCTGACGGCATGGTCTTCGCCCACACCGGTACCGGCGACCTGGTGCTCGACGGCATCACCTACCAGGGTGTCGGCTCGTTTGGCGAAGTCGGCGAGGCGCAGGAGAGCAGCAGTTCGGGCTCGCCGATGAGCGTCGACCTCACCCTCAACGGCCTGGACACAACGATCATCACCGAGACCAGCCTAAAAGGCTGCCGTGGGCGCAACGCCAAGCTCATGTTCGTCGTGATCGACCAGGCCGGTGGGTATGCAGCCGACATTCTCTTCAGCGGCCGGATGGATGCGGCCCAGTTCTCATACGCCGGCAACGGCAGTGACGGCAACGCAATCAAGGTGCCGATCATCGACCGGATGGCCGAGTGGAGTCGCACCGGCACCGAGCGCTGGACCGACGAAAACCACCGGGCCCGGTACCAGGACGACCGCTTCTTCTTCGCCGTCGCGCAGATGGCGGACTGGCCAATCTACTGGGGCGCCAAGAAGGACGCACCCTCATTCAAGTACGAGTAGCCCATGCGCAATCGAGACTGGACAACACAGCTTGCCAACACCATCAAGGCCGCCTCCGAGCGGCCTTTTTCATGGGGCGAATTTGACTGCTGCCTGTTTGCCGCTGACTGCGCGCTGGCCGTTTGCGGGGTCGACCCGGCTGGCCAGTACCGCGGCAAATACCGCACCGAGACAGGTGCCAAGCGCCTGCTCAAGAAACTGCACGGGTCGCTCGACGCTGCTTGGGATGCGTGCTTTCAACGCATCGACCCCGCGTTCATCCAGCGCGGTGATGTGGCGATGTACGACGGCGAGAACGGCCGGGGCGTGGCTGTGTTTTGGGCGGGCGAGTTCTGGTCGGTGGCCGAGGATGGAGTAGGGCGGATTGCCTGCGACCCTCTGGCCGTCTGGAGGGTTGAATGAGCAAGGCAGTCAAGAAGGTCGCCCTCGTCGCGGCCGGTGCTGCGCTGGGGTTCGTCACCGGCGGCATTGGCTTTGCGCTGATCGGCGGCGCGGTAGGCCTGTTTGTTGGCTCTCAGCAGGGTGCTGCACTCAAGGCTGGCGGCACTAGCAGTGAACCGTCCGCACAGACCGTTCGTTCGTCCAAGGCGCCCGCAAGGTTCATTCTGGGCCGGGTCAGCACCGGTGGTGTTCTGGTATGGGCCCAGGAGCAGACCGGCAGCCAAAGCACCGGCGAATGGGTCCATCTGGTTTATGTGCTTAGCGAAGGCGCGATTGACGCGCTGGAGGCGGTCTACCTGGGCGAGGAAGATATCTCCACCTACGGCGCGAACGCCTCGTACCAGTTGATTGTGAACCCGACACAGGTCAACGCATTCCTCAAGGCCAACTGCCGGGACTGGAGGAACTCGCAGATCGGTCGCGGCCTGTCCTTTGTCCGTGTATCGCTGAAGCACGACCCTGAAAAGTTCCCGTCTGGCATTCCCGATGCGCGCTTTGTTGTGCGCGGGCGAAACGACCTGTACGACCCGCGCATCGGTCGCACCAGGTACAGCGAGAACACCGCGCTGCACCTGCTCTGGTACCTGCGTGAGCGCTGCAAGGTGCCGGATGACGAGATCATCTTCGAGACCTTTGCCAGCGCTGCAAACGTCTGCGACGAAGCGGTGGTCAACGCTGATGGTAGGCTGGGCACCCGCTACCGCACAGGCTGCGTGATCGGCGCGGACGAGCAGCGCACCCAGGTGATCCAGAAGCTGGAGGAGTCGTGTGCCGGCCAGCTGATCCGTGTGGGCGGTAAGTGGATGCTGCAGGCCGGGGCCTACTACGGGCCGGCAGACTTCGAGATCACCGAGGACATGGTGATCGGTACTGTGTCGGGTTCGACCGAGGTCACCAATGACGCTGCGATCAACATCGTCACGGGCACCTTCATCGATCCTTCGCAAGCTTGGGCCGAGACGGACTTCCCGGAGGTGCGTGTACAGCAGTGGATTGTCGAAGATGGTGGCGAAGCGCCCGAGTCGATCTCGCTAGGCTATGTGAGTGATGCCTACCAGGCCCAGCGCCTGGCGAACATCAAGCTTCGGCGCGCCCGCGCCGGCGGATCACTGCAGCTCCCGATGAACTTCGCCGGCTACAACTGCCGCCCGGGGCGGGTGGTGAAAGTGAATCTGCCTTCGCTGAACATCGTCGGCGAGTTCATTGTGACCGACTGGAACATGGCGCCAGAGGATGGCTGCAACGTCACTGTCTCGCAGTACGAACCTGCTATTTTTGATGATGCCGTGGGCAAGCCCTACGATCCGATCGGCTTCATCAATCTGCCAACCGGGGGGCTGGGTTCACCTACCGGCCTGGCCTGGAGCACCCACGAAACCGCAGAGATCTCCCAGGGCGTGCTGAGTTGGGTGCCACCGTTTGGCATCGTCAATGGCTATGCCGTGACTGTCCGGCAAGGCGCGCGCGCCGTGCAGGCACACCAGATCCCGGCAACGGCGGTCCAGCTGGAACTGGCGGGGCTGCCATCTGGTAGCTACACGATGAGCGTTGCGGCTCTGGGGCCGCTGACGCGCTCGGGTGAAGCCAGCATCACGGTCAACATCAACGGCCCAGCAGTGCCCGAGGCGTGCGCGGTGCAGGCGACGATCGACACGATCACGCTGTTCCCGAGCAACGTGCAGCACGGCCTGAACGGTGGAACCTATGAATACTTCTTCAGCATGGACCCGTTGGCGACCGCTGGGCAGGCCGCGTACCTGGGGCAGGGGCTCAGTCTGGTGCACACGGCGCTGGCTTTCTCAACCAACTACTTCTATTTCATCCGCGCTCGAAACGCGTATGGAGTGAGTGGGTTCCTCAAGGTCATCGCCTCAACCTCGACCGACGTAACCACAATGCTACAAGCTCTTACCGGCAAGGTCGGCGAGACCCAGCTGGGCAAAGAAGTCGTCGACAAGATCGATGGCCTGCAAGACCAGATCGATGCGCTGGACGGGCTCAAGGCATACGACCCGGGTGAGCCATACGTGAAAGACCAGATGGTCGTGGTCGATGGTCGGATCTACCAGGCAAAAGGCCCTGTTCCTGCCGATGCCTCGGGTGCAAATTCTCCGCCGAACGCGAACCTCTGGATCGATGTTGGTCAGTCTGTGCAAGCGGCCAACGGCCTTGCACAGCAGGTGCAGACGAACAAGACCAACATCGAGACCGTCGACGGCAAGGTCACGGCGACAGCCGAGAGCCTGCAGGCTCTGCGGGCGTCTGCTCGTGACGCCGATGCCGAAGGCGATCTGGCCGGCGCGCTCCACCAGTGGGACGCGACAGCGGCATTTGCAGAAGAAGTGAAGGTCAGCGCCTCTCGCGATGAAGTCATCGTGCGCAAGACCGAGACGCTCGAAGCGACGATGAATGACACGACGGCGGCCGTGCAGACGATCAGCCAGGCCCAGGTCAATGCCGATGAGAAGGCCTCGACGATGTGGGCTGTTAAGATGCAGCTCAACTCGCAAGGCAAGTACGTTGTCGCCGGTATCGGCCTGGGCATCGAGAACGGACCAGCGGGCCTGCAGAGCCAGTTCATCATCAATGCCGACAGGTTCGCCGTGGTCAACGACATCAACGGCACTCCCGCATCGTTTTTCGCGATCCAGGATGGGCAGACGTTTATCCAGGCAGCCTTCATCGCTGACGGCACGATCACGAACGCCAAGATCGGGAGCTTCATCAGTTCGACGAACTACGTGCCGGGCGTCCAAGGGTGGCGACTGAACAAGGACGGAACACTCGAGATCAACGGCGCTATCGCGGGGCAGGGACGGCTCACGATCACGCACCGTGCCGTGAAGGTTTTCGACAGCAATGACCGGCTGCGCGTGCAACTTGGAGATCTGACGGCATGAGCTACGGTCTAAGGACATTCAGTGAAGACGGTGTTGTAGAGCTTGATACCGACAGCTTCACCTATCAAGTTCTTCACAGCCAAACCTACACGCTGACGGGAAATGGGGCAGTCGTTTCTGTCCCCATTTCAGGGTTCAACCCGGCAACATGCACAGCCGTGATCCTTCCAACAACTGCGCGCAAAAACGAGTTCAACGAAAGCGCAATGCCCTATATGAGGGTGGCTGTAGGCAATGTGACCGTACGATCAAAGCATCCAAACCAACCTGGCACTGAAGATTACGGCTCACACATTCAGTTCCGTCTTCTAGTAATGAGGTTCAAGAATTGAGCTTTGGACTTTACGTTAAAAATGACGATGACTACGTGCAGATCGACTCCAACAACCCCAGGCTGTGCGCGCTGTACAGCGGGACATACTCCGCGACAGGCTCAAGCACTGTAGTCGTCTCATTCCCGGCCCCGATAAGAACGACCGAGCCGCCCTGCATCTTCATTCGTAACTCGCCGAGCCAGCCAGACATTCTCTATCGGGAAATGACAATTACCGGCTCTCCAGGCAACTGGACAGGCTTCAGGCTCGAGAGCGGCAATGTGACCTGGCGGCCCACCGGGAAGTGGTTTGCAGCTGTATTTGCCAGCCGCTCAGCAGCGAGTTGGGGGTTGAGGATGTGGGACGAGGCCGGAGTCATCATCTACGACTCCGGGTCAACTCCGATCATATTCACCAAGGCCACAAACTCATGGAGCTATCAGGGCATGGTCCAGCTGGCACTGGGGAATGCCTATTACTACTTGTGCGCTGCTGTGGGGGCGCTGGCTTCGGACGAGTACTTCATGATCAACCCGTTTTCTCGCGGGCTCATGGCACCCAACCAGGCCCTCACAAATTGGTGTGGTGCAAGATTCAACTACTCAATCAACCGGCTGCAAATCTATTCAGTCGGGACCACAGGCTGGAGTGATCTGGGTCAGCCCGGAGCTGTTTTTGCCCGCTTGCCAGGGACATAACAGTCGCATTCGAAAATCAACATTACCCGCCGCGGCGGGTTTTTTATTGCCTGGAGAATTTATGCCCTGGTACAGAGAAGGCAAGGTCGCAATCGCGGCCGGACAAACCACCGTAACCGGTACCGGTACAAACTTCGCAGCGAACTCTCGCGTCGGCGATGCTTTTCAGGGGCCTGATGGCCGTTGGTATGAAGTAACGAACATCGCAAGCGGTACAGTGCTTTCAATTTATCCTGCCTATCAAGGTGCCACCATCTCGTCGGGTACCTACGGCCTGGCGCCCATGCAGGGATATGTCAAAGAATCAGCCGACCGCCTTCGGCAGATCGTCGAGCAGTTCGGCTCGACTCTGGCGGTGCTCGGCGTCGCCACGACTGCACCGAAGCTTCGGGAGAACATCGGCGCCGCGGCGCGCGGGGCGAATAGCGACATCACGTCACTGACCGGCATGACAACCGCGCTGAGCGTCGCTCAGGGCGGTACAGGCGGCAGCACACAAGCGACCGCCAGGGCAGGCCTGGGCCTAAAGGCTGCCGCAACGGCTGATATCGTCGGCACAGTGAGTCAATCGGGCGGCGTACCAACGGGTGCGATATTTGAGAAGGGCAGCAATGCAAATGGCAGGTACGTCAAATACGCGGACGGCACCGCCACCGCCGAGATGACAGTAACCACCACGTCTTTTTCTCCTGTCGCGGGCCTGCACGTCTCCAATGATATGAGCGCCCCGACCCCGATTACGTTCATTGCTGGCAGCGCTGTCCTTTCCGGCAATGACGCTTTAAACAACTCATTTCTGGTTGCGGGCCGGGTAGAACCCAACAACATCAGTGTAAAGGCCTACTTCACTTCGTCCCCTGGCGTACCGGTGAGAACCATAAACATTGTTGTTCAAGGGAGGTGGTACTGATGCGCATTAAATTGTCACCGTTCGGTGCAGACAAAAAACTCGTGCTCAGCAGGAGCGGCGAATCGATCACGATCAATGGTATGGCGCTCGATTTCGAAGCCCTGCACGACGGCGCGATGCTGCCCGCTACTGCTGCGGGCTGCCCGTGGCTGTATGGGCCAGTCCAGCGGATCGAAGGGGAGCTTACGTTGACCGTCAGGCTCCCTCACGGCGCAGAGTCCAGCGAGCAGTCGCGATTCCCGGTGGATATTGTCAATCCACCAGATGGCCGCATTCAGCTCCCCACAGACTTCGACCCCAAGCCCGAGCAGCCTGAGGTCTCCTGGCCAGATACCATCGTCTCGATCGACTGGAGCCAGATGGTCACGGCAGAGATGAAGCAGGATGCGGCTGCAGCGCAGCATCTGGCCGGCGTGCAAGCAGAAATCGCCGGTCGACGAGGCGTTGCCGACTCGGCAATCGCACCGCTGCAAGATGCGGTCGACCTCGACGACGCAACCGAGGCTGAAGCCACTGCGCTGAAGGCCTGGAAGAAATACCGGGTCGCGCTGAACCGCCTGCCAGAGCAATCAGGATACCCAGTCGACATCGACTGGCCCGTGCCGCCGGCCTGACTACAGCCGAACAACGATACCCGCCTTGAGCGGGTTTTTTATTGCCTGGAGAAACACATGGCTCGAATTTCCGACTCACTGGCGGGCAGCAAGAACGCTCTCGCTTTCCTCGACATGCTGGCATGGTCCGAAGGCACGTCGATCAGCAAGCACACCCGCGACGACGGCTATGACGTGGTGGTTGGCGGCATCGACACTCCGAACACCTTCAAGAGCTACAGCACCCATCCTGGCGTGCTGGTGACCGTGAACAACAAGGGCCTGAAGTCCACGGCCGCAGGCCGGTACCAGCAACTCCAGCGCTACTGGCCGCACTACCGCGACCTGCTCAAGCTGCCCGACTTCGGGCCCACCAGCCAAGACAAGCTGGCACTGCACCTGATCAAGGAGCGCGGCGCCCTGGCGGACGTGCACGCCGGCCATATCCAGGCCGCAATCACGAAGTGCCGGAACATCTGGGCCAGCCTGCCAGGCGCTGGGTACGGGCAGCATGAGCGCAAGCTGGATGACCTGCTGGCGCACTACGTCGCCGCCGGCGGGAGGCTGGCGTGAGCGGATGGGCCTGGCGCGCGACAGCCTTGCTGCTGTTGCTGGCGTCGTACTGGGGCGCCTATGAACATGGGCGCACGACGATGGACGCCGAGTGGCAGAGCAGGTGGGCTGCGCGCGATGCCGGGGATAAGCAGGCTTGGGCTCTGGCTGAAGTCGCCGAGCGTAAAAAAGAGCAGGCCCACCAACAAGCGATCAACAAGGTGATTCAAGATGGACAGACGTTTATTGATCAAGCGAGTGCTGATGCTGACGCTGCTCGCGCTACCGCTAGTAGCCTGCGGGACACAATCGACGGCCTTGCCCGCCGTCTTGCAGACCAAGCCAGCATCCATTCCTGCACTGCCGCCGCAAGCCAAGCAGCAACCCGCTCCATCATGGTGCTTGCCGACGTGCTCAAGCGCGCTGATGAAAGAGCGGGAGACCTGGCGAAAGCATATGACCGATCAAGAATAGCAGGCCTAACCTGCGAAGCATGGGCGCGTAGTGTTGCAGATTAGTGAACTTGCGTAGACATTTAAGCTTCTAGATGTCAAAGTGACACTACCCTGCTGCGACAAAATACAATGATTCTCATCTGTGTTTGATTTTTATTGGTTCGTAGCTTTTTATTCTGCCGTATTAGTGCTTTTAATTGCGAGGTCACATGAAGTTAACGGTGGGTGCTCAGTTTCTAGTTCTCTCAGTGGTCAGCTTGCTTGGTACGTCTCTTTGGTTCTTAACTAAGGCAGTTCTGGGGGAAATATGACTCAGCAGTTTTCAGGCGACCGCGTCGATTTATTTGAAGTGTTTGCATTGATAAAAAGGCAGCTGCGGTTTGCAGTGCTATGCTTTTTTTTGATTCTATTGCCTCCAGTGGCTTTTGTGCTTTTTCAGCCAACCATGTATGAGGCTACTGCCGGTGTTGTGATTGGTGGTGGGGATTTGTTTTCGAGAAATAATAGTCTAATAGAATCTGTCGATGAGATAAAATATCGGTATAAAGATATTGCTGATGTTTCGCAGGTTGGTAAGTCAAATATAGTTAAATTTTCTGTTAAGTATAAGACTTATGATGGTGCTAAGCAGCGTTTGGAGTCAGTTGTTAGTCAGGTTGTGGATGATCACAAGCTTCTGTACGCTAAAAAGCGAGATGTGTTTTTAGAGCTTTTGCGCACAGCTGGTAATGCAGGTAGCTTGGACTATATGAAGATTCTAGATAGTGCTTCATCGACTGTGTCAACAAGTCGTGTAGGCCTGTCTTCTGTTCAGGAGATTAAGTTTGGAGGCCATATGCGCTCCGTTCTGCTGGCTGGTTTTATTTTAGCTTTGCTATTTTCGGTTGCCGCAGCATTACTAAAAGACGCATTAGCTCGTCGAGATCTGGATTGCCAATTAGCTTGACGAGCGCTGTTAAACTTTGCTGCTCTGAAAATTTTAAACAGCTGCTGGATTAGGGGGCTTTAACTGTATCTTGACTAGGGTTTTATTTCTAATTTTCCAAAGACGCTTCAATGCATTAGGTGCATTCAAGCAAGAAGAGGTGCTTACGCCTTTCCTGTAATGCGTAGAGTGTTTTGTCGCTGGCTCCAGTCCGGGGTAACTGGCGGAGTACTCTTGTCGAAGCCAGGGAAGGGGAGCAACCTGCGAACAGGCCTATACTGCCCTGACCGAAATCGGAGGGCAGCATGGACGACTTGCAGGAGAAAATGGCGGCGGGTGAGCCGCTGATGCAGCAAGCGATGGATGCGGTACGGCGTTACCACGAGGCGCGAGATTCGCCTACTGCGGCAGAAGAGGTCGACCGCTTGCGACTTGAGGCCGAAGCGCTGATGCAGGCTGTCAGTGAGTATCAGCAGGCTGTGCTTGGAGGACAGGCGGCAATTCGCCATTAACCTGGAGGCCGCCGGCCTGCGCAGGACTGACAGCCTAGAGGTGAAGGTGAGGGCGCTCCTGGCGGAGCGCCGGCAGCGGATAGGATACGAGCGGCAACTGACCGCCGCCGTATCAGGCTGTAGATGATTAGAACTCCGGCAGGTTGCCTAGGTTGTCGCGCTTTTTACTGTTTCGGTCGGTGGACAGGTACACCCCTTCAACTTCGTGAACGTCGGCGCCCTTCTCCCAAGTTCCATCTGTTTGCTCGATCCAGGTGGAGAATGTAGCCTTTTTCAGCCGAATCAGATCAGCCACGAATCCCCTTGAAACCGTTCTCTTGGTCCCAAATTTCTTCGGCAGGTTTTCGCTTACCTCGACGTAAGAGATGTGCGTTCGGTCGGAGTTGTACCGAACTCTAGTAATGCAAAAATCAGTCATAGGGATTTCTCAGCGTGGAGCCCCGACATTGAGGCATTGGAGAGGTGGTGACCAGGGGATGGGGTTTCAAGGTCGCAGATGTCAATTTGATGGCGTTGGAAGCTATTCGCAAAGCTGGGGGAAATTTGGGGGAATGAGTCCCCCGAATGGTGTGGAATTCCGCTACGTTAGCATGTGTTGAACTTACTGATTTTATTGGGTTTTACGATTTTCTCGTAAAATTAATTGAGGGCGAAAACGGATTCGAAATCCGTTGTACTGGCAACAGTACCTAGGGTTCAAATCCCTATCTCTCCGCCATACATGCAAGAGCCCCTGAAACCTACGGTTTCAGGGGCTTTTTGCTTTTCGCGTGCGCACAGCAATTGTGCGTAGGAAACACTGTTCCCTGTTTCGGCGCATTCTGGCACTCAAGTAACACCCCATAAACCACGTATTCACGCCTGGAGTCAGGACTTTTCCTATGGGCAGTGAAAGTGGCCGGTATTACTCTCGACCTGCACCTGAAAACAAGTGCGCACATGAATCCATCATGAAAAGGATATTTCCATGGGTAAGTACTGCTGCATGTATATCAACGAGTTCAAGGTCGACCAACCTGCTGAAGACGAAGTGGATAGCGTCAAGCTGGAAGAAGAGTTCACGCCAGAAGAAGCTGCTGTACTGGCTGAGTGATGAAAATGAATGAGGCGCTTGCTGCGCCTCATTTTTCTTTCAGCGTATATGGAAATTCCAGCCGATGAACATGATTGCTCCCGAACGAACGTTGTCATTGCAAGATGCAGAAAGTGTGATAGATCAGCACTTTATCAACGAAGGAATACAGGTAACCGCTGTCCAGCACTGTGGCCACGCTTGAATTCCCCTTTGACAGCCGTGACATGGAGTCTGTCGGCTGCGGAAAAGGGTATGAAGCAGAGGCGCGCATCGGCGCCAAGTATGAAGCGTATGAACATAGCATGGGGCCACTTCAACTACGCTCCCATAGCGCCTTGCAGTGTTTTGATTCGGTTGTTTCCCAACCGGCCCTGCAGGACGTACTGCCGGTGCAGATGCTTCGTCATTCGAAGACTGCACAGATGGCTGTCATCCACTTTGCGGCGCATGAAGCATCAGGCGGCGCTGATCTGCACTACCCGTCATTCCTGATCAATCATCAGTATGCCAATGAAGCCATCGCTGGCGATGATACCGACTATGGCGCTGCGCGCCGATATTCCTGTGGTACGGGTGTGGCAGCAGGCTACGGGTTCGCCGAGGCGGCGATACATGCCGCGAGCGAAGTCATAGAGCGCCACGGTATCGGCCGCTTTATTGCACAGCACTTCTTTTACGAGTGCAAAACACCCATAAGAAAGATCGCTCACGCCTCGATGCCGCAAGCATTGCTGCAAACCTTGCGCGATGCGCAAGGTGCCATCGGGGCCTCGATCGAAGTGTTCGACGCCACCAGCCAGATACCCTATCCCGTTTTCATTGCCTATTGCTCAGACAAGACAATCGCCGATGTGCATGTGGTTGGCGGTGGCTGTTCGCTGTACCCGAGCCACGCCGCGGCACGCGCCATCAAGGAGCTGGTGCAGCAATACAAAGTCGCCGAAGGCCTGGAAGAGGTCACCCGGGAATGGACAGGTTCAAGGAACAACCTGGCACGGCACCCACGGCTGCTGCGGTGCCTGCGCCTGGCGTTTGATTCGACGCAGCGCGCCAGGATGACATCTGCCCCCATGCCACGCGACCCGGACAGAATGCCACTGGATCAACATTTGCTGCACCTGAAGCACGAGTGCTTCAAGGCGGATCATCCCATCTGGGTAAAGGAGCTGCATTGCAGCGCGGCCCAAGTGAGCCTGGCCTGTGCCGTCATGCCGAAAATGGAAAGGTTCTCCATCGTCTCGCTGGGTGGAAAAGTGGTGCCTTGCTACAAGTACGAGTAAACGGCACCACCCTCAGGTCGCCAGGGGCAGGTCATCATCAACGGGCTGGATCAGCCCTCTCTTTCGGAATCAGGCCATTCATGAGCCCAACCAAAAACGTGAGCCCGCGTGAACGGCAGCGCCGTGATTATCTGCTGTCTTCGCCACTCGGCGCTGCTACCCGCGCGATCCACCTGGGGCAACATGAGGCGGGCCTGGATCAGTTTCCAGTGCCCGCACTGATCTGCAATTCCGCGGCACTGTTGGACTCCGTTGAAGCGGGGAGGGACATGCTCGGCAATGCAGAGGGGGAAAACTTTGCCTACCAGCGCTACGCCAACCCCACCGTTTCCGTTCTGGAGGCGAAGTTTCGTGCCATCGAACACTGCGCCTACAGTCTGGCAGTCAACAGTGGAATGACCGCCTGCCTGCTAGTCTTTCGCGCGCTGCTGAGCGCAGGTGACCACGTCATCGTGCCCCGCGGCCTGTTCTATGAAGTGATCGAGCAGCTTGAGCATGAAACACGTCAGCGTGGCATGACGCTGTCGGTCATTGAAGCGTATGAAACGGCGGCGTTTCAGGCGGCCCTGCGGCCCGACACCAGAATGATCTTTATCGAGGCACCCACCAACCCGGCTTTTCTGGACATCAATATTGCGGAACTGGCGAAACTTTGCATGAAGAACGCCGTTCTTCTGGTTGTCGACAATACCTTTCTAACGCCACTTTGCCAGAAGCCGTTGTCGCTGGGGGCGGCAGTGACCTTGTATTCCACCACCAAGCATATCAATGGGCACGGCGATGTAATGGGCGGGATGGTAAGTACCAATGAACCGGATCTGTTCAAGGCATTGAAGTCTCACAGGGAAAGTGCCGGGCTGATCCTTGACCCGTTTTCGGCCTGGCTCACGGTGCGTGGTTTGAGAACACTTGCGCTCAGATTGAAAAAGCATGCCGACAATGCACTTGCGGTCATTGCCATGTTGAATCAGGAGTTTCCCACGTTGCAATGGCGTGCCGTATGGTCGACCAGGAGCGCACAGGCCAACGGCATTGATCCGTCATTGCATACAGGTCTTATTGCCATTGTGCTGCCTTCGCAGGAAGCGGGCACAATCTTTGTTAGTCAACTGCAATTGATACGAACAGGTACCACCTTCGGGAACATTGAATCCCTGTGTTATCACTACGGTAGTTTTGCCCGAGCAGGCGGCACCGACCTGGAGCGAATGGGCGTACCTCGCGGGTTGGTCCGGATCTCTGTGGGGCTGGAAGACACTGACGATATCAATGCAGACATCAGGCGCGCACTGCGCCTTGCCATGCTCACCGAAGCCTCGGCAGCAGGCGAAGTGTCGCTGGTGTGAAGCTCGAGAATCTGAGCCGAAAATCAGAATGACCGTCGAAGTCGATTCGCAGGCCCTGCCCGGGCAACTAGCACGAACGTTCCATAAGACTTTGAAAGGTGTAACAAATCTTTTGATTTATTGTGCTGACCTCCCTACAATCGCCGCGCCATCAGTAAGACGGCGAATCGTAATTTAAGGGATTTAGAATGAAAAAGTTTATCAAGGCATCGGTCGCAATCGCTGTTGTTTCGGGTGTTGCCCTGCTGTCCGGTTGCACTGGCCAAGTGTACAACCAGCCAAAGAACTGCTCGTACGATTACCTGTTCCACCCTTCGGTTTCCATCTCCAAGGTTATTGGTGGCTGCGGTCCAATCGACAAACTGCCGCAGCAGCAGTAAGTTTGGCGTGATCAGGCCATTGCGGCCTGATCAAGAAACCCCGGCACGCCAAGTGTCGGGGTTTTTTTTGGCTTGCCAATTACCTGGCAAAAAGTTGATATCAAAATGATATTAACTGTTGTGGTCAACCAAGATTTATCCAGCACGGCAAGCGGTACAACGCCTAGGCTTTGAGATGGTCGACGATCTCATCCTTGGTCAGCAGCCGTTTCTTGCGCAGTTCCGTCACCTGATCGTCCGTGGCGCTGCCGCTTTCTGCCTCGACCACTTGGGCGTCGATCGCGTTGTACTTCTCGTGCAACGTACTGAGCCGCGGATCGGTTTTCTTTTTTTCGTCGAAGGCTTCCCTGGTCAGATTCAGGTCTGCAAGCAAATCGTGTTTGACCGGCATCTCTTCACCTCTGCTGATAGGTTGGTGGGCATGAACCTTCAGGATAGACGCGTTTGCCGCCCCCCGCAGATGGGGTAGTCTGTCGAATCATTTACCCCGACGGACGCCCGAGTCATGCCCCATCTGCACCTGGAATACAGCGCCAACCTGCGCGAGCTTGAAGTCGACAAGGTTCTGCTGCGCCTGAATCACGCGCTGGTCGGCAGTGGTCAGTTCGCCCAGGAACTGGATATCAAGAGTCGCGCGCGCGCCTTCGAACATTTTCGTGTGGGCGTGGCCCCGGTCGAGCGGGCATTTGTCTGTGTGCGGCTGTCGCTGCTCAGCGGCCGCTCCCCGGAGGTCAAGAAGCAGCTCTCGGGCAGCCTGCTCGAGGTGCTCAAGGATGCGGTGGTCGAGGTGAGCGGTCGCGAGCTTCAGTTGAGCGTCGAGCTTGTCGACATGGACCGCGACAGCTACGCCAAGGTGCTGTTGCCCGCCTGACCGCTGTTCGGGAGCAGGGCGACAAGGCCCTGTTCCTGAATAAAGGCTGAACAAGAAGTGTTCTGCCCTTCGTTCAATAAAGTGCAATTATTTGTTGGCGTCTTTTTCACAAAAAATTGATGGCACCCTGCCTACAGTCCGCCTTGTTTTTAATTGATGTTGCAATGACATCGTCCCGGACTTTCAAGAAGCGAAGCGCCATGTTCAAGTTAAAGCCTCTGCGTGCCGAATGGGTAACGTTGATTGCCAGCCTGTACCTGTTGATCGGTTTCAACGCGGTGCTGTGGCAGCATGTTTTCAGTATCGTGCCGGGGGATGCCCCGGGCCTGGTTCTGCGCCTGGCGTTTGCCGTGCTGGTGTTCTGCGCGTTCAACCTGGTGCTGACCCTGGTGGCCTTCCGCCCCGTGCTCAAGCCGGTGCTGACGGGGTTGTTCCTTGTCAGCGCGGGGGTGGCCTACTTCATGAACCGCTACGGCGTGCTGATTGATGTGGGCATGTTGCGCAATACAATGGAAACCAATGCCACCGAAGTACGTGATCTGCTCTCGTTCACGTTGGCCGGCTATATCCTGTTACTGGGCGTAGTGCCGAGTATTCTTTTATATAAAACGCCGATTCTTTATCGCACCTTCCCCCGCGAGTTGTTGAGCAAGTTGGTGGTCGGTACGGCCAGCGCAACAGTACTGGGCGCGGTGGCATTGCTCAATTACCAGGGGCTTTCCTCGTTGTTTCGCAATCACCATGAACTGCACCTGATGGTCGTGCCCAGCAACTATGTCGGCGCCGCAGTAGCCTATGTCAGCGAGCAGCTAGGCAGCGCGCATGTACCGTTGCGCCGCATTGGCGAAGATGCCGTGCGCCCGCTGGCGGTAACGCCCCAGGCCCGCAAGTCGTTGACCGTGCTGGTGGTGGGCGAGAGCGCCCGCGCACAGAACTTCGGCCTGCTCGGTTACGACCGCGATACCACGCCTCAGCTGAGCAAGGAGGCGGGGCTGGTGGCCTTCAGCGACGTGCATTCGTGCGGCACCGAAACGGCGGTGTCGGTACCCTGCATGTTCTCCACCTTCACCCGCAAGCAGTATGACGCCAGCAAGGCCAGGAACCAGGAGGGTCTGCTCGACGTGCTGCAGCGTGCCGGCATCGCGGTGCACTGGCGCGACAACCAGTCCGGCTGCAAGGGCACCTGTGATCGCGTGGCGTTCGAGGATGTCAGCAACCTCAAGGACCCGGCCCTGTGCGCCGACAGCGAATGCCACGACGAAATCCTGTTGAAGGGGCTGGAGGCGATGCTCGACAACCTGCAGCAGGACACCGTGCTGGTACTGCACCAGATGGGCAGCCACGGGCCGGAGTACTTCAAGCGCTACCCCAAGGCCTACGAGCGTTTCACCCCGGTGTGCCGCAGCAATGCCCTGGACAAGTGCGACCGCCAGAGCATCATCAATGGCTACGACAACACCCTGGTGTACACCGACCACGTGCTGGCCACGCTGATCGACGTCTTGCGCAGTCGCCAGGACAAGGTCGACACCGCCATGCTGTACCTGTCCGACCATGGCGAGTCGCTGGGTGAGTACAACCTGTTCCTGCACGGCACGCCCTACATGCTCGCTCCCGAGCAGCAGAAGCACATACCGATGCTGGCGTGGTTTTCCGATGGCTATCGCAAGGACTACGCCGTGGATACCGACTGCCTGCAGCGCTCGCGCAACCAGCCGCTGAGCCAGGACAACCTGTTCCATTCGATGCTCGGCCTGCTGCGGGTGCACACCTCGGTGTACGACCCGCAACTGGACATGTTCGCCAGTTGCCGTCCGGTGGTCGCTACACACTGACCGCGTGCGCAGGCTGGCGAGGGAACGGCGGTCGAGCGGTTTCCCGGCGGTGGCCTGCGCCGTATATACTGCGCGCCATTGTTCGTGGGAGAGCCTTGTGGCCATCGATATTCACTGGATTTGCGACGACCGCAGCCTGGCCGAGCACTGCCGACAGTGGCGGCAGTTGCCTTATGTAGCGCTTGATACCGAATTCATGCGGGTTGACACGTTTTACCCCATCGCCGGTTTGATCCAGGTCGGCGACGGGCAGCGTGCCTTTCTGATCGATCCGTTGCTGATCGGCGACTGGCAGCCGCTGGCCGAGCTGCTCGAAGACAGCGCCGTGACCAAGGTGCTGCATGCCTGCAGCGAAGATCTCGAAGTGCTGATGCGCCTGACCGGCAGCCTGCCGGCGCCGCTGTTCGACACCCAACTGGCCGCCGGCTACCTGAATCTCGGGTTCTCCATGGGCTACTCGCGACTGGTGCAGGAAGTACTCGGCATCGAGCTGCCCAAGGGCGAGACCCGTTCGGACTGGCTGCAGCGCCCGCTGTCGGAAACCCAGGTCAGCTACGCCGCGGAAGATGCCGTGCACCTGGCCGAAGTCTACGAGCGCCTGCGCCCGCAGCTGTCCGAAGACAAGAATGCCTGGGTGCTGGAAGACGGCGCCGAGCTGGTGGCCCAACTGCGCCGCGAAATCGACCCCTACGAGCTGTACCGTGATGCCAAGCTGGCCTGGAAGCTGTCGCGTGCGCAACTGGCGGTACTGCGCGAGCTGTGCGCCTGGCGCGAACGCGAGGCGCGTGCGCGCAACCTGCCGCGCAACCGGGTGCTGCGCGAGCAATCGCTGTGGCCTCTGGCCCGTACCCAGCCCGACAATCTGTCGGCCCTGGCCAAGATCGAAGACATGCACCCGCGCACCATTCGCCAGGATGGCGAGTTCCTGCTCGAGCTGATCAAGAAGGCCGCCAGCGTGCCGCCCAGCGAGTGGCCGCCGGCCCTGCCCGAGCCCTTGCCGATCGAGGCTTCGGCGCTGCTCAAGCAGCTGCGTGCCATCGGCCAGGCCGAAGGCGAGCGCCTGGGCATCGCGCCCGAACTGATGCTGCGCAAGAAAACCCTCGAGGCGCTGCTCAAGAGCGGCTACCCCAACGGGCCCTATCAACTGCCTGATTCGTTGCGCGGCTGGCGCCGCGAGCGGATGGGCCAGGCGCTGCTCGATTGCCTGGCCGGCACCGGAGACCAGCCATGAAACGTATCTGCTCGATCTACAAGAGCCCGCGCAAGAATGAAATGTACCTCTACGTGCTCAAGGCCGATGGCCTGGAGCGCGTGCCCGAGGGGCTGCTGCCGGCCTTTGGCAAGCCGGTGCATGCCTTCGACCTGGTGTTGACCCCCGAACGCCAACTGGCCCGCGAAGACATCACCCAGGTGCTGGCCAATCTGGAGAAGCAGGGCTACCACCTGCAGATGCCGCCACTTGAAGACGAGTACATCGAGCATCTTCCCGAAGAGCTGTTGCGGCGCAACGATCCGGTCTGAGCTTTTTTCTGTCTTGCATGGCGCGGCCCGCGCAGTGAGCGGGCCAGCGCCGTGGTTTATGCCAAGGTTATCCAAAACATGCGCGTTCTGATCGTTGAACAGGATCATGCCCTTTACGCTCGCCTGCTGCGCGAGATGGCACCGGGCCTCGAGGTAGTGACCAGCGGCGACTCTGCCGAACTGTCGAAGCTGGCAGCAGAATGCCCGGTGTGGCTCGGCCAGCCCGATCTGCTGGCCACCCTGCTGCGTCAGGGCCACGGCCCTGCCTGGGTGCAGTCGACCTGGGCCGGCATCACCCCGCTGTTGGTCGACGGCTTGCCGCGTGGCTATCGCCTGACGCGGGCGGTGGGCATCTTTGGCCAGGTGATGGCCGAGTACGTGCTCACCTACATGCTCGGCCATGAGCGCGAGGTGCTCGCGCGCGTGCTCAGCCAGGTGGAACGCAAGTGGGACGGGCGCCTGGGGCGCAGCCTGGAAGGGCGGCGCGTGCTGATCGTGGGCACCGGTGACATCGGCCAGCAGGTTGCCGAGTTCCTGCTGCCCTTCGGTGTCACCTTGTATGGCGTGGCCAGCCAGGCCCGCGTACAGGCGCCGTTTGTCGAGGTGGCCAGCCTGGATGAGCTGGGGCGGTTGGTGGGCGAGGTGGATTATGTGGTCAACCTGCTGCCCGACACGCCTGCCACCCACGACCTGTACAACGCCGCGCTGTTCGCCAGGTTCAACCCCCAGGCGCTGTTCATCAATGCCGGGCGTGGGGTGTCGGTGGTCGATGCCGACCTGGTCGAGGCGCTGAAGCTGGGGCACCTGGCAGGCGCGGTGATCGATGTCTGCCGCCAGGAGCCGCTGCCGCAGCGTCATCCGTTCTGGACCGCCTGGGGCCTGCTGCTGACCGGGCACAGCTCGGCGCCGACCTCGCCGACGGCGATGGTGCGTTTGTTCGTGGAGAATCTGCGGGCATACGAGGCGGGGCAGGCGTTGCGTGGCGAGGTGGATTTCGAGCGGGGCTACTGACTGAAACCGCGTCGCAGCCTTCGTTGGCAAGGCCGGCGCCTACAGGGGATCCTTTAGGCGCCGGCCTTGCCGGCGAAAGGGGCGCCGCGAACTTCAGCCCTACAGGCTGAAATCACCCTCGGCCGCCAGCTCGCTCAACGGCTTGCGCGGGCTTGGCACTTCACGGGCCTGCAGGTACTCGGCCAGGCTGGCCTTGTCGCCCAGCTTGCCGATGGCGACCATCGCATGCAGTTCATAGCCATCCGGAATCTTCAGCTCCTTGCGCGCCAGCGCCTGGTCGAACCCGGCCATGCCGTGGGTATGCCAGCCACTGATGCTGGCCTGCAACGCCAGGTGGCCCCAGGCCGAGCCGGTGTCGAAGGTGTGCCACAGCGCCGGGGTTTCTTCGCTGGCGCCAGGGGCGGTAAAGGTGGTCTTGGAAATCACCAGCACCAGCGCCGAGGCGTGCTGGGCCCAGCTGCGGTTGAATTCGTTGAGCAGGCCCAGGAAGCGCTCCCAGTTCGGCGTGTCACGGCGCGCGAACAGAAAGCGCCACGGCTGCGAGTTGTAGGCCGAGGGGGCCCAGCGCGCCGCTTCGAAGAAGCTCAGCAGGGTGTCTTCGGCAATCGGTTCGGCGGTAAACGCCCGGGGCGACCAGCGCTGGATGAACTGCTCGGCAATGGCATAGTCGGCAACGCGAGGGTTGGCACTCATGGAGGGGTTCCTGACGGGGTGGGAAAACACACAGCCTGTCAAACTACTGCGTGGCGCCAGCCCTGACAAGCGGTCTGGCAAAGCCCGGCCACACGCCCTAGACTGGCGCCGCCACGCGCGCGCACTTGAATTGAAACAGGACAAAACGCACCATGCCTGCCACCCAACCCTTCTGGATCAGCAAACCCCTCGATCAGCTCGATCGCCAGGAGTGGGAGTCGCTGTGCGATGGGTGCGGCCTGTGCTGCCTGCAAAAGCTCGAGGACGAAGACGACAACAGCGTCTACTACACCAGCATTGCCTGCAAGCTGCTCGACCTCAAGACCTGCCAGTGCAGCGATTACCCCAACCGCTTTGCCTCGGTACCTGACTGCATCCAGCTCACCCCGGGCAAGGCCGACCAGTTCAAGTGGCTGCCGCCCACCTGTGGCTATCGGCTGGTCAGCGAGGGCAAGGACCTGCCCAGCTGGCATCACCTGGTCAGTGGCGATCGCGAGCAGGTGCACAAGCAACGCATTTCGTGGTCTGGCCGCATGCTCAGTGAAGACAGCGTGGCCGAAGACGATTGGGAAGACTATCTGATTTTCCGCGCCGGCTGAGGCTGCGGCGCAAGGGGATATGAATGGAGATACGTCGCTGTTTGCTGGGGGCTGCGCTGTTGCTGGCGAGCCATGGCGCCTGGGCGAAGAAGGTCGACCTGGATTACCACGTGCGCCTGCTGCCCCAGAGCGGGCAGGCCGAGGTGCGCCTGACCCTGGCCGACGGCGCAGCGGTGCGCAGCCTGGATTTCGACCTGGGCAAGGAAGCCGTCTACAGCGATTTCAAGGCCGATGGCGCCTGGCAGTTGCAGGCCGGAGCACGCCGTGGCCTGTGGCAGCCGGGGGCGGGAGTGTCCAGCCTGAGCTACCGGGTACAGCTTAACCATGCCCTGAAGAACGCCGGCTACGACAGCCGCATCACTGCGCAATGGGCCTTGTTCCGGGGCGATGACCTGGTGCCTGCCGCGCGCCTCGACCAGCAGGACGGCACCGAGCTGGTCGCGCGCCTGGTGTTCGAGTTGCCGGGCGACTGGAAGAGTGTCGAAACGCCCTGGCCGCGGATTGGCAAGCAGCGTTTCCGCATCGACAACCCTTCGCGGTTGTTCGACCGACCTACCGGCTGGATGCTCGCCGGCAACCTGGGCAGCCGGCGCACCCGTCTGGGCGAGACCGAGGTCACCGTCGCCGGGCCCCAGGGCCAGGGCCTGCGGCGCATGGACACCCTGACCCTGCTGACGTTCGTGTGGCCACAGCTGCAGAGCGTGTTCCCGCGCAATCCGCCCAAGCTGCTGCTGGTGGGCGCCCGCGACCAGTTGTGGCGCGGCACCCGGGCCGGCTACCACTCGATCTACCTCAACAGCAATCGCCCGTTGGTCAACGAGAACGGCAGCAGCCCGTTGTTGCGCGAACTGGTGCGGGTGTTCGCCCAGGTCAACGACCAGGAGCGCAGTGACTGGATTGGCGAGGGGCTGGCCGAATACTACGGCATCGAACTGCTGCGCCGTGCCGGCGGCATCACCGAGGACCGCTACCAGGCGGTGCAGGCCCGGCTGGCCAGGCAAGGTGAAAAGGTCACCACGCTGCGCGGCGAGCAGATCACCGATGCGGGGGTGGCCCGTGCGGTGTTGCTGCTGCAGGCGCTGGACCGCGAGATCCGCCTGCACACGCATAACCAGCGTTCGCTGGACGACGTGACCCAGGGCCTGATGCGCCTCAACAGCGTCAGCACCGCGGAGTTCATCCAGCTCAGTGAAAACGTGCTGGGGCGTGGCTCCGAGGTGCTGGACACCAAGCTGTTGCGTTAGGCCTTGGGGCTTTTGAGCGAGTCGTTGCCGGTGACCGTGGCGCTGTGGGTGGCCGCTTGCGCATTGGCCTTCAGCACGCTGAGCTCTTCACCGGTGCGTTCGATCTTGCTGCGGATCTGATCCAGGTCGCGGCGCCCGCGCTCGATCAGGCTCTTGGCCGAACTGTGTCCGGTGATGCCCCGGGCCAGCGCCACGCCGCCGATGGCGATCTGGATCAGGCCGAAGAAACCGCCGCGACGCAGTCCCTTGCCGACCATCACCACACCCGTGGCCAGGGAGCCAGCGCGCTCCCAGCCTTGCACGTTGTGTTCGGTCTTGCTCTGAAACGGTGTGGCCAGGGTCAGGGTCTTGTTCTGGGACATGGTCGTACTCCTGTGGGGGCATGGATAGTCAGCAGACCGCCAGGGCCGCCAGGACGTTCCCGCGGATTACTTGAATTTGGGCCCGGAGCGGGTGTTCAGGCCCTTGGCCATGCGGTCGTAGAGCACCACGTTGACGGTGGCAGCGAGGTTCATGCAGCCATTGGTCGGGATGTAGATGGTCTCTTCGCACCAGGCGCGTACGTCGGCATCCAGCGAGCCGTCTTCAGGGCCGAAGATGTAGATCGCGCGGTCGGGGTGGGTGTATTCGGGCAGCGGGCGGGCGCCCTCGACCAGTTCGACGGCAACCGGTGTGCAGCCCAGCGGGATGATCTTTTGCAGGTCGTCGATGCCGATCAGCGGGATGTCATAGTGCACCCGCTTGGTGTCGGTGACGAAGTCGCGGGCGCGCTCGTAGCGCTTGCCGGTGTAGAACACCGAGTTCACGCCATAGCAACCCGCCGCACGCATCACCGAACCGACGTTCTCCGCTGATTTGGGGTTGAACAGACCAATGCAGCTGTACCGTTTGTTCGCCACGTGCCGGGGCCCTTGAGAAAAAAGACGCGATTATACGGGCTTGCCGGCACGGGTGGGGCGCAGGGTCAGTCTTTCTTGAGCAGCCCGGCCAGCCCGGCGAACGGGTTATGGGTGGCCTTGGCGATGCTTGGGCTGGCGGTGGAGCCTTCGCTGAAGTACTGCTGGTCGGTGTAGCGCGAGTGCTCGTTGTCGTGGCAGTACAGGCACAGCAGTTCCCAGTTCGAACCGTCCTGGGGGTTGTTGTCGTGGTTGTGGTCACGGTGGTGCACGGTCAGTTCGCTCAGGCGCTTGCCGGCGAATTCGCGGGCGCAGCGGCCGCACACGTGGGGGTACATGCGCAGGGCCTTGTCGCGGTAGCCCATTTCCTTGTCGCGCTTGGCATCGGCGAGGATGCGGTCCAGCCGCGCGGTGGCGGCGGCGGAAGAGGTTGCCGAACTCATGGTTGTACCTTTCTCGGGCTTGTTACGGTTATGCCGTGAAGTTTAGCGCCATGACGGGCATTTCGGACAGGCAAACCGCAGCGCTTGCGCGTAGCCTGTAGGCAGCACTCTCCAGGAGCCCGCCCCATGCGCCATGCGAGCATTGCCCTGCTGTTGATTGCCTTGCTCGGCCAGGCCCAGGCTGCGGACCTGCAGCCACGCACCCTCGCACCGGTACCGGGTGCACCGGGTACGCCCACGCCCACCCCTTACCCGCAGGTGGCCCCGTCGACCATCCCCCGTGCCGGGCAAGGCTCGTCGGGTGCGCCGCTGTTGCCGCCGATTCCCTTGCCCAGCCCGCCGAAGGACCAGCCGCTGCCAGGGCTTGCGCCGGATGCCGGCAAGGACAAACCGCGCGAGGGCTAGACCTGCTGCGAGAGACGCTGGCCGTCGAGCATGCGCAGGCGACGCGACAGTGCCACGGCCAGGGCGCGGATGATCTTGGCGGCCACCTTGGGCGTTTCGTTGAGCATTTTTTCCAGTGAGTCCTTGCCCAGGTTGAGCAGTTGACAGTCACTGGCGGCCACGCAGCTGGCCGATCGGCGTTCGCCGTCCAGCACGGCCATCTCGCCAAAGGCGCGGCCCTTGCGCAGGGTGGCGATCTCCACCTGATGCTCGTCGGGGTCGGTCTTGCGTACCGATACCTGGCCTGAGTGGATGATGCACATGAAGGTGCCGGCATCGCCTTCGTGGAAGATTTCCTCGCCCTGGGCGATGGTGCTGATGCTGAAGTAGCCGGCAGCGGTCTGAAAGTCAGGCGGCAGCAGTTGGTCGAACAGGCCGCAGTCCATGAGCATGTCGCGAATTTCGTTGTTCAGGGAGGTCGGGTCAGGCATCGCGGTTGGTCTTTTTCTTGGAGGTTTGTGGTGTCTGGTTTTCGCCGTCAAGGCCGGCTCCTGCAATGGCCAGTGCATAGCTTGCAGGAGCCGGCCTTGCCGGCGAATTGCTGATTCAGACAACAGAAATCCTGAATTACACCAGGCCCAGCACTTTAAATACGAACGCGTACTCCAGTGCCACGTCCTTGAGCCCCTGGTAGCGCCCGCTCATGCCGCCATGTCCGGCGCCCAGCTCGGTCTTGAGCAGCAGCAGGTTGTCATCGTTCTTGTGCACGCGCAGCTTGGCCACCCACTTGGCCGCCTCCCAGTACTGCACGCGGCTGTCGTTGTAACCGGCCACCACCAGCAGGGCAGGGTAGGCCTGGGCCTTCACGTTCTCGTAGGGCGCATACGCCTTGATGCGCGCGTGCACCTCGGGCTCCTGCGGGTTGCCCCACTCGTCATACTCGGTGACGGTCAGCGGCAGATCGGGGTCGAGCATGGTGTTGAGCACGTCGACGAACGGCACCTCGGCAATCGCCGCCTTGAACAGCTCGGGACGCTGGTTGAGCACCGCGCCGATCAGCAGCCCGCCGGCACTGCCGCCACTGATCGCCAGGTGCTCGGCATCGGTCACGCCGGTGGCGATCAGGTGTTCGGCGCAGGCGATGAAGTCGCTGAAGGTGTTGGGCTTGTGCTCCTGCTTGCCGGCCCGGTACCAGGCCTCGCCCAGTTCGCCGCCGCCGCGCACGTGGGCAATGGCGAAGGCCACGCCGCGCTCCAGCAGGCTCAGGCGCGCATGGGAAAACCACGGGTCCAGGCTTTCGCCGTAGGCACCGTAGCCGTACAGGTACAGCGGCACCGGCTTGCCGAGGTCCTCACGGCGCTGAACCAGGCTGATCGGTACCTGCGTGCCGTCGCCGGCGGTGGCCCACAGGCGCTGGCTGACGTAGGCGTCGGGGTCGAACGGGCCGAGCACCGGGGTTTGCTTGAGCACCTGCTGCTGACCATCGGCAAGCGTCAGCTGGCGTACCTGCGCAGGGCGGTTCAGCGCCTCGTAGCGCAGACGGATGCGTGGGCTGTCGAACTCCAGGCTGTCCTGCACGTACAGGCTGTAGGCTGCATCCGGCAGCTCGACGCGGTAGGTGGGCAGGCCGTGGGGGCGCACCTCGATGATCGGCAGGCCGCCCTCGCGCAGGCTCAGGGTCAGGGCGCTGGCGTTCAGGGTCAGCCCCTCGAGCATCACGGTGTCGCGGTGCGGCACCAGTACCTGCCACTGCTCGTGGGTTGGCAGGGTGTCGGCCGGGCCGTGGAACAGGGCGAAATTGATGCCTTGCTGGTTGCTGCGGATGAACCAGTGCCAGTGGCCGTTCAACTGGCCATGGTCAGGGTAGTACTCATGGCCTTCGACCCGTGGTGCCAGGCAGGTGAACGCCTGTTCCGGGGTGTGCGCATCCAGTACCCAGGCCTCGCTGGTGGTCTTGCTGTTGAGCAGCAGGATCAGCTGGCGCTCGGAGCTGGCGCGGTAGCAGTGCAGGAAGAAGCGACCGTCGGCCTCCTCGAACACCTGCACCGCCCCTTGGGTGCCCAGGCGATGACGCATCAGCCGGTGCGGGCGGTGGGTGTCGTCCAGTTCGGCGAAGAACAGCGTCTGGCTGTCGTTAGCCCAGGTCATGCTGCCGTCGCAGTCTTCGAACGGCAGCTGCTCGACCGCGCCGCTGGCCAGGTCCTTGACGTACAGGGTGTAGACCTCGTCGCCGCTGGTATCCAGGCTGTAGGCCAGGCGCTGGTGGTCGGGGCTGATGTTGAAGGCGCCCAGGCTGAGGAAGCCGCCGGCGGCCAGCAGGTTGGGGTCCAGCAGCAGCTCTTCGCGGCTTTCATCGACCGTCGGCGAATCGTCGGCCGGACGTGGGCAGCGGTAATGACGCGGGTACTCGTCGCCGGCGGTGGTGCGGGTGTAGTAAAGGTAGGGGCCCCAGGGCGAGGCCAGCGACAGGTCGGTTTCGAGAATGCGGCCACGGATCTCTTCGAACAGCTGCTCGCGCAACCCGGCCTGGTCGGCCAGTTGCGCCTCCTGATAGGCGTTTTCCGCGTTCAAGTAGGCCAGCACCTCGGGGGTGTCCCGGGCCTGCAACCAGGCATAGGGATCGGTGCCGGCATCCTGGCGGGCGATCGGGGCTTGGGGGGCGTTGGCAGCTGCGGACATGCGGGGTTCTCTTTGCTGGGGCGCGCCTGCGCGCTGAAAAGTCGTTATCATAAGCATCTATTTGCCTAGCTTGCCACGGACGCCATGACCGAGAACGATTATCTGCTCGCCTGGGGACTCTATGCCCTGGCCGCCCTGGGTTGCCTGCTGGTGGGCTTTCGCCTGACCGCGTGGATGTGGCGCTGGTTGCGCGAGCCGCTGCGGGTGATCATGGCAGTGCTGCTGCTGACCCCGACCATCATCGACCCGGTGAAGGAGAAGTTTGCCCCGGCCATTGCCATCACTGCCCTGGACCTGGCCTTCAAGGTCGGCAACAACGTGCTGCGCGCCGCCTCCGACCTGGCCATGTACGGCATGATCGCGTTCATCCTGTATGGCGTGTTCGTGCTGCTGCGCTGGCCGCTGGAGCGCCGTGCCAAGGCCCGCCGCGCCGCTGCCGAAGCCGCCGCCAGGCGCGATGCCGACGAGCCGCTGGACGACCAGCCGTTCGCCGCCGACAGCCGTGACCGCTACCGCAGCGAACCCCCTGAAGCACCCGCCGGCGGCAGCCGCGAGCGCCTCGAACCGCGTTTGTAAGATCCGCCCTGGAGCGACCCCTGCATGTGTGAATTACTGGGCATGAGCGCCAATGTCCCTACCGATATCGTGTTCAGCTTCACCGGGCTGATGCAGCGTGGCGGACGTACCGGGCCGCACCGTGACGGCTGGGGCATCGGCTTCTATGAAGGCCGTGGCCTGCGCCTGTTCCAGGACCCGGCGGCCAGCTGCGAGTCGGAAGTCGCCAACCTGGTGCAGCGTTATCCGATCAAGAGCGAGGTGGTCATCGGCCACATTCGCCAGGCCAACGTGGGCAAGGTATGCCTGTCCAACACCCACCCGTTCGTGCGCGAACTGTGGGGGCGCAACTGGTGCTTCGCACACAACGGCCAGCTGGGCGACTTCCAGGGGCAACGCACCTTCTACCGCCCGGTGGGCGATACCGACAGCGAGGCCGCCTTCTGCGACCTGCTCAACCGCATCCGCGAGGCATTCCCCGAGCCGGTCGAGGTCGAGGAGCTGATCCCGGTGCTGGTGCAGGCCTGCGCCGAGTTCCGTGGCAAGGGCGTGTTCAATTGCCTGCTCAGCGATGGCGACTGGCTGTTCTGCTTCTGTTCGACCAAGCTGGTACACATCACCCGGCGTGCACCGTTCGGCCCGGCGCGGCTCAAGGACGTGGACATGATCGTCGACTTCCAGGCCGAGACCACGCCCAACGACGTGGTCACCGTCATTGCCACCGAGGCCTTGACCGAGGACGAGATCTGGCACCGCTACGAGCCTGGCCAGTGGGGCCTGTGGCGGCGCGGTGAATGCATTGCCCAGGGTCAGGCCAGCTAAGGATCAGCCTTCATGTTCAGAAGTTACCTGCGTTTGCTGTTGTTTACCTTCGGCCTGCTGGTCGGTGTGCAGATCCCCGGGCTGATCAACGATTACACCCAGCGGGTCGAGGCGCACCTGCTCGAATCGCGCGAGGGCCTCAAGGGCTTCAACCAGACCGCGCAGCGCTTTTTCAATGGCGACCTGCAGGCGCTGGTACGTCACTACCGTGCCAGCGACGACCCGGTGTTCAACAGCGATGCCGACAGCATCGACAGCCTGGTGGCGCGCAATCGCCTGCTCGAAGAAGAGTGGCAGACCCTGCAGCGCCCGTGGCTGGTGCGCACCTGGCACGTACTGGTGGCGGCCGACCCGGCCTTGCGCGAGGAAACCCTCAAGGGCTACAGCTACCAGATCCTGCTGGCGCCCGAGGCGATGGCCTGGGGCCTGGCCAGCGCCATGCTGCTGGCACTGGTGATCGAGAGCCTGCTGATGCTGATCGGCTGGGCGATCCTCGGCGGTCGGCGCAAGCCGGTGGAGCCGAGCTGGCGCTAGACGGCCTCCGGGCCGCCCCCCACCCGACACAGGAGCAACGCGCGTGAGCCGCCTGCTACTCAATTGCGACATGGGTGAAAGTTTCGGCAGCTGGAGCATGGGGCTGGATGCCGAAGTGATGCCCTTTATCGATTGCGCCAACATCGCCTGCGGTTTTCATGCTGGCGACCCGGGCATCATGCGCGCCACCGTGGCGCTGGCCGTGGCCGGGGGCGTGCTGGTGGGGGCGCACCCGGCGTACCAGGACCTGGCCGGTTTCGGGCGCCGCTCGATGGCCTGCAGCAATGAAGAGATTCGCGACCTGCTGCATTACCAGATCGGCGCGCTGGACGGTATCTGCCGCACCCAGAAGACCCAGGTGGCCTACGTCAAACCCCACGGCGCGCTGTACAACGACATGATGGCCGAGCCGGGTAAGCTGCGTGCGGTGATCGAGGCGGTGGCCGCCTACGACCGCAGCCTGCCGCTGATGCTGATGGCCACGGCCGACAATCGCGCGGCCCAGGCACTGGGTGACGAATATGGCGTCACGTTGTGGTTCGAGGCCTTTGCCGACCGTGCCTACGACCCCGCCGGACGCCTGCTGTCGCGGCGCCTGCCCGGTGCCGTGCACCACGACACGGCCCTGATCGTCGAGCAGGCCCTGCGCCTGGCACGGGGCGAGCCGCTGGTTGCCAGTGATGGCAGCGCACTGCGCCTGCAGGCCCATACGCTGTGTGTGCATGGCGACAATGCCAGCTCGGTGGCTGCGGTGCGGCAGATTCGTCAGGCTCTCGATGCGCAGGCGGCGCCATGAAGTGGCGCGTCGAGGTGGTTGCTGTCGATTGCCTGATGGTGCGCCTGTTCGATGCGATCGATGAGCCCAACATGCCCTGGATGCTCGCTGCCACCCAGCGTCTGCGCGCAGCCTTTGCGGCGCAGCTGATCGATCTGGTGCCGTCGTACACCACCGTGATGGTGCATTTCGACCTGTCGCCCACCCAGGCCCGCGAGCGTATCGCGCAGGCGCTCGAAGGTCTTCGCCCCGACGAGGGCGGGGCAGGGCAGCGCCACGACATTCCGGTGTGGTACGACCCCAGCGTCGGGCCCGAGCTGGCCTTGCTGGCGCAGCGCAGCGGCGATTCCGTGGCGGGGGTGATCCGCCGCCACAGCGCGCGCGAGTACCAGGTGTTCGCCCTGGGCTTCGCCCCGGGTTTCGCGTTCATGGGGCTGGTCGAGGAGGCGCTGGCCGCGCCGCGCCTGGCCACCCCGCGCAAGCGCGTGGCAGCCGGCAGTGTGGGCATCGCCGAGCGCCAGACGGCGGCCTACCCGGCGGTGTCGCCCGGGGGCTGGAACCTGATCGGGCGTACCCCCAGCCGCCTGTTCGATCGCCAGCGTGAGGGCTACAGCCTGCTGCAGCCGGGCGACCGGGTGCGCTTCGTGGCGGTGGACCGTGCCGAATTCCTTGCACTCGGCGGCGACGACACGCCCCTGCAGGTGTCGCCGTGAGCCGCTTGCTGATCGAGGCCAGCACGCCGCTGTGCCTGTTGCAGGATGCCGGGCGCTTTGGCGTGCGCCACCTGGGCGTGACCCAGGGCGGTGGTCTGGACTGGGTATCGATGCGCTGGGCCAACTGGCTGCTGGGCAATGCACCGCAGGCGGCGGTGGTGGAGATCACCCTGGGCGGGCTGACGCTGGTGGCCGAGCAGGCGTGCTGCCTGGCACTGGCCGGTGCTGATCTGGGCGCACGGCTCGACGACCAGCCGCTGGCGCCGTGGCGCAGTTTCGTGATGGCCAAGGGGCAGCGCCTGCAGTTCACCCAGCCGCTGCAGGGTGTGCGGGCCTACCTGGCGGCGCCAGGGGGATTCGCTGCGCCACATGTGCTGGGCAGTTGCGCTACGGTGGTGCGCGAGGAGCTGGGTGGGCTGACGGGACTGGGCAGGGCATTGGCCCGAGGCGAGTGCCTGAGCTACGCCGGCAACGCGCCGGGTGTGCGTGAGGTGCCCGAAGGGCTTCGACCCGTGCCTGGTACCTGCACCGTGCTGGACCTGGTGATGGGGGCGCAGATCGGCGAGTTTGCCGGGCAGAGCCTGTTCGATGCCTTCAACCGCGACTGGACCCTGGACACCCGCGCCGACCGCATGGGCATGCGCCTGCTGGGCCCGGCGTTGCAGTATCAGGGGCAGCCGATGATCTCGGAGGGGATACCGCTGGGCGCGGTGCAGGTACCGCCGGATGGGCAGCCGATCGTGTTGCTCAATGATCGGCAGACGATTGGCGGCTATCCGCGACTGGGGGCGCTGACCCCGCTGGCGCTGGCCGGCCTGGCGCAGTTGCTGCCGGGGCGTGTGGTGCGGTTGCGGGCCGTGGTGCAGGAGATGGCATGGCGAGAGCAGCAGGTTTATCTGCAGAGGTTTGCCGACTGACAGGGCCTCTTCGCCGGCAAGGCCGGCGAAGGGTTCACCGCTACTTGGACAGAAACCGCATCCCTTCCTCCAGCCCGCGCAAGGTCAGCGGGAACATCCGGTCCTCGACCAGCTCGCGCACGATGTTGGTCGAAGCCGTATAGCCCCAGGTGTCCTTGGGGTAGGGGTTTATCCAGATCAGCTTCTTGTACTTCTCCATGAAGCGGCGCATCCACACATACCCGGCTTCCTCGTTCCAGTGCTCCACGCTGCCACCGGGCTGGGTGATCTCGTAGGGCGCCATGGCCGCATCGCCCACGAACACCACCTTGTAGTCGGCGCCGTACTTGTGCAGCAGGTCCATGGTCGAGGTGCGCTCGGAGGTGCGGCGCAGGTTGTTCTTCCACACCGACTCGTACACGAAGTTGTGGAAGTAGTAGTACTCCAGGTGCTTGAACTCGGTCTTGCAGGCCGAAAACAGCTCTTCGCAGATCTTCACGTGGGCGTCCATCGAACCGCCGATGTCGAACAGCAGCAGCAACTTCACGCTGTTGCGCCGCTCCGGACGCATCTGGATGTTGAGCAGCCCGGCATCGCGCGCGGTGTGGTCGATGGTGCCGTCGATATCCAGCTCTTCGGCCGCGCCCTGGCGGGCGAACTTGCGCAGCCGGCGCAAGGCCAGCTTGATGTTGCGCGTACCCAGTTCCACCCCGTCGTCAAGGTTCTTGTACTCGCGCTGGTCCCATACCTTGACCGCCTTGCCCTGGCGCTTGCCGGCATCGCCCACGCGAATGCCCTCGGGGTTGAAGCCGCCCGAGCCGAACGGGCTGGTACCGCCGGTACCGATCCATTTGTTGCCGCCGGCATGGCGTTCCTTCTGTTCTTCCAGGCGTTTCTTGAACGCTTCGATCAGCTTGTCCAGACCGCCCAGGGACTGGATCTGCGCACGCTCTTCATCCGTCAGGGAACGCTCGAATTCCTTGCGCAGCCAGTCTTCGGGGATCAGCGCCTCCAGGTGGTGGTCGAGGTTTTCAAGGCCCTTGAAGTAGGCCGAGAAGGCCCGGTCGAACTTGTCGAAGTGGCGCTCGTCCTTGACCAGGATGGCGCGCGCCAAATAGTAGAACTCGTCCATGTCGGCGAAGATCACCCGCTGCTTCAAGGCATTGAGCAGGTCGAGCAACTCGCGTACCGACACCGGCACCTTGGCCGCGCGCATTTCATTGAACAGGTTCAGCAGCATGGCAATGACCCCGTTGGCTCAGCGGTTGCCGCGCCGGCTCATGAACGCCAGGCGCTCCAGCAACTGCACGTCCTGCTCGTTCTTGACCAGCGCACCGGCCAGCGGCGGGATGGCCTTGGTCGGGTCGCGCTCGCGCAATACCGCTTCGCCGATGTTGTCGGCCATCAGCAGCTTGAGCCAGTCGACCAGCTCGGAGGTGGAGGGTTTTTTCTTCAGGCCCGGCACCTTGCGCACGTCGAAGAACACGTCCAGCGCCTCGCTGACCAGGTCCTGCTTGATGTTGGGGTAGTGCACGTCGACGATCTGCTGCAGCGTGGCGCGATCGGGGAAGGCGATGTAGTGGAAGAAGCAGCGACGCAGGAAGGCGTCGGGCAGTTCCTTCTCGTTGTTGGAGGTAATGATGATGATCGGGCGCTGTTTGGCCTTGATGGTCTCGTCGATCTCGTAGACGTAGAACTCCATCTTGTCGAGTTCCTGCAGCAGGTCGTTGGGGAACTCGATGTCGGCCTTGTCGATTTCGTCGATCAGCAGGATGACCCGCTCCTCGGCTTCGAAGGCCTCCCACAACTTGCCCTTTTTCAGGTAGTTGCGCACGTCGTGCACCTTGTCCACGCCCAGCTGCGAGTCGCGCAGGCGGCTGACCGCATCGTACTCGTAGAGGCCCTGGTGGGCCTTGGTGGTGGACTTGATGTGCCAGGTGATCAGCTTGGCACCGAAGGCTTCGGCCAGTTGCTCGGCGAGCATGGTCTTGCCGGTGCCGGGTTCGCCCTTGACCAGCAGCGGGCGCTCCAGGGTGATCGCCGCGTTGACGGCCAGTTTCAGGTCATCTGTGGCGACGTATGCGCTGGTGCCTTCGAACTTCATGTACCGATCCTCAAAAAATGGTCATGCGGTGACTATCATGCGACGACTATAACGCGGGGCTTGCGTGGCTGTGAACGCGGACGGGGTATTCAGTCTGTGGATGATTGGTCATGGAACCGGGGTGGCAGGCCTGGCCTAGTCGCTGGCTTGCCAGCGAAAGGGCCAGTACCGCCATGGATCAGTCAGCTTTCGGCGGCCCCTGTTCATACCGCGCATTGAATGCCTGCACGAAGCCGTTGCGCAGAATCTGCAAAAACGCCTCGAACGCGCTGATATCGCTGTGATGCACGCTGCCGCTGAGCTCCACGCGCGTGGCGAACTGGTTCTTGCGCTGGTTCTTGAGCACCGTTTCGGTACCGCCCACCAGGGCTTCCCAGATCGAGCGCAGAAACCCCTTGTCCTTGTTCTCCACGTCCTGCTGCCAGTTGAACACTTCGACATCGCGCAACAACGGCTTGATGTAGCCCTTGAGCTGGCCCTTGTTCGCCTCGGCCTCGATCACCACGTCGCCGTGCCCGGCATTGAAGTCGAACTTGCCGTAAGCGCTGGCAAAGTCGTTCATCTGGCGCAGCTGGATGCCGGTGGCGCGCAGGCGGAACTGGAAGTCCTCGAAGTTGCTCAGCGGGTCGAAGGTGGCCGTGCTTTCCACCCGCGCGTCGCCCAGCAGCCGGGCCTTGCCCTCGAAGCGGGCGTCGCGCTTGCCTTCGACGTCCACCACGTTGGTCAGGTTGTAGACGCTGGCGTTGAGCTGGGTCGCTTCAAGGCTGACCGGCGGTTTGGAATTGAAGTTGCGAAAGGTCAGGGTGCCGTCGTCTATGCGCAGCTCGTTGAGGGTGATCGGCAGCAGCTTGCTCAGCTGCGCGCGCCAGTCGGTGCCCTTACCGGTCTGCGACGCCTGGGTGTTGCCGCCATCGACGAAGTTCAGTTTCGGGCGCAGGAAGGTCACTTCGGCCACCACGGCATGGTCGTACCACAGTGAATGCCAGCTCACCGACAGGTCGATCAGCGGCGCCTCCAGAAACGGCACCGGCACCTTGCCCGTGGTCTTGACGATGGTCAGGCCGTTGATCTTGTAGGCACCCCGCCACAGGGCCAGGTCGACATCAGTGACCTGGCCGCGGTAGTCGCCCATGTCGGCGAGCTTTTCGTTCAAGTAGTTGCGTACCAGGATCGGCAGCGTCAGGTGCAGGGCCAGCAGCAACAGTGCAATGCCCAGCAGCCCCCACAGGGGCCAGCGGTAGCGGCGTTTCATCGGCGTGGGTTCCGTGATTGAGGATGATCGGTTGACCGCCGCACGGGCGCATCGGTTCGGTCGGGGTGGACGCACCGCAGGGGCAGGCATACCCTTGAAGTTTTCGCACGGTGCCAAAAGGACCCAAGCCATGAGCCGTATCTTCGCTGACAATGCGCACTCCATCGGCAACACGCCGCTGGTGCAGATCAACCGCATCGCCCCGCGGGGCGTGACCATCCTGGCCAAGATCGAGGGGCGCAACCCCGGCTATTCGGTCAAGTGCCGGATCGGCGCGAACATGATCTGGGACGCCGAAAGCAGCGGCCGGCTCAAGCCGGGCATGACCATCGTCGAGCCGACCTCGGGCAACACCGGTATCGGCCTGGCCTTCGTGGCCGCTGCGCGCGGCTACAAGCTGATGCTGACCATGCCGGCCTCGATGAGCATCGAGCGGCGCAAGGTACTCAAGGCGCTGGGCGCCGAGCTGGTGCTGACCGAGCCTGCCAAGGGCATGAAGGGCGCGATCGAGAAGGCGGCCGAAATCGTAGCCAGCGACCCGGCCACCTACTTCATGCCGGCGCAGTTCGACAACCCGGCCAACCCGGCCATTCACGAGAAGACCACCGGTCCGGAAATCTGGAACGACACCGACGGCGGGGTCGACGTGCTGGTTGCCGGCGTGGGCACCGGCGGCACCATCACCGGTGTGTCGCGCTACATCAAGAACACCCAGGGCAAGCCGATTCTGTCGGTGGCGGTCGAGCCGCTGGTGTCTCCGGTGATCACCCAGGCCCTGGCCGGCCAGGAAATCAAGCCCAACCCGCACAAGATCCAGGGCATCGGCGCAGGTTTCGTACCCAACAACCTGGACCTGTCGATGGTCGACCAGGTCGAGCTGGCCAGCGACGAGGAGTCCAAGGCCATGGCCCTGCGACTGATGCAGGAGGAGGGCATCCTGTGCGGTATCTCCTGTGGCGCGGCGATGGCCGTGGCGGTACGCCTGGCCGAAAAGCCGGAAATGCAGGGCAAGACCATCGTGGTGATCCTGCCCGACTCGGGCGAGCGCTACCTGTCGAGCATGCTCTTCAGCGACCTGTTCACCGAGCAGGAAAACCAGCAGTAACCACCGCCAGGCTCCACCGAGGCTGATCCGCCTCAATGTTCGGCGCACTGCGTTGTTGCACAATTGCCAACACTGAATGTCCGGCCCCGGTTGTTTTTACCGGGGCCGGATCGGTTTATCATGTCCGATTATCCGGCAGCGATGGCCTGATCGAAATTCAAGGAGTGTTGCATGACCTTTTCCTTTGTCGCCAAGGCAGGTGTACTGCTGCTGTTCTTCGGCAGCACCCTGTACGTGCACCTGCGCGGCAAGGCGCGTTTGCCCGTGTTGCGCCAGTTCGTCAACCATTCGGCGCTGTTCGCCCCCTATAACGCCCTGATGTACCTGTTTTCCGGGGTGCCTTCCAAGCCCTACCTGGACCGTAGCCGCTTCCCCGAGCTGGACGTGCTCAAGGACAACTGGCAGGTAATCCGCGAGGAGGCCATGCACCTGTTCGACGAGGGCTACATCCGCGCCGCCGAAAAAGACAACGATGCCGGCTTCGGTTCGTTCTTCAAGAAGGGTTGGAAGCGCTTCTACCTGAAGTGGTACGACAAGGCGCTGCCATCGGCCGAGGCGCTGTGCCCCCGCACCGTCGAGCTGGTCAACAGCATCCCCAACGTCAAGGGCGCGATGTTCGCCCTGCTGCCGGGCGGCAGCCACCTGAACCCGCACCGCGACCCGTTCGGCGGTTCGCTGCGCTATCACCTGGGGCTGTCCACGCCGAACTCGGACGACTGCCGCATCTATGTCGACGGCCAGGTGTACGCCTGGCGCGATGGCGAAGACGTGATGTTCGATGAAACCTACGTGCACTGGGTGAAGAACGAAACCGAGACCACCCGGGTGATCCTGTTCTGCGATATCGAGCGACCGCTGACCAGCCCGCTGATGACCCGCATCAACCGCAAGGTCAGTGCCTTCCTGGGCCGGGCCACCGCGCCGCAGAACACCGACGACGAGCGCGTGGGCGGCATCAACCAGGCGTATGCCTGGAGCAAACGCTTCAGTACCGTGATCAGCAGCCGGGTCAAGACCTTCAAGCGCGCCAACCCCAAGGCCTACCGCGTGCTGCGCCCGGTGCTGGCGGTGCTGGTTGCTTACCTGCTGTACCGCTGGCTGTTCTGACCACACTTGGTGCAAGGTTGGCCCCTGCCGGGGCGGGCCTTGCACCGTGTCGCGAGTGTGGCTATATTCACCCACAGTTCACCTCACCGAAGACCTGCACATGCCAGCTTCCCGCCCCACCACCGTATTCGCTACCGCGCCCGACGCGGTCGTGGTCGTGCGTGGGTCCCAGCAGCCGGTCATGATCAGTCACTACCCACCACCTGTCAGTAGCCCCGTGGCGTGCGTTGTCGCACCACCCGGCGTGGTTGTAGTGCTGGGCTGAGCGGCCACTGGCTGCGCCCCCACCACACCTGAACCCTACTGAATACGGCCGGCTGCATCGCGCAGCTCGACCGTTCGGCTTACTTGCCCGAATACAGGTGGCATTTCATGTCAGTTATCTCGAAACAATCCGTGGCCTCGGCGGCCACCACCAGCCTGTTCGTCCTGCTCTGGAGCAGCGGCGCCATCGTCTCCAAGCTCGGCCTGGCGCAGGCCTCGCCCTTTGCCTTTCTGCTGATCCGCTTTGCGATTGCCTTTGTCGGCCTGCTGCTGCTCGGCCCGTTGCTGCGCCTGCACTGGCCACGCGGTCGCGGCCCGTTGCTGCAAGCCATCGCCACCGGCTGCGTGCTGCTCGGTGCCTACCAGATCTTCTACCTGCTGGCGCTGGACCTGAAGGTGACGCCCGGCATCATGGCCACCGTGATGGGCGTGCAGCCGATCCTCACGGTGGTGCTGATGGAGCGCAAGCGTTCGTTCAGCCGCCTGTTCGGCCTGAGCCTGGGGCTGATCGGGCTGGTGATGGTGGTGTACCAGGGCATCGGCCTGGGCGGCATCTCGCTGGCGGGCATGCTGTTCGCGCTGCTGGCGCTGGCCAGCATGACGTTCGGCTCGATCATGCAGAAGCGCATCACCAGCAACCCGGTGGGCACGCTGCCCTTGCAGTACCTGGCGGGGCTGCTGATGTGCGCGCTGTTTGCACCGTTCCAGCCGCTGGCGGTCAACCCCAGTACCAGCTTTGTGTTCTCGGTGCTGTGGATGGGGTTGGTGGTGTCGTTGCTGGCGACCTTGCTGCTGTACCGTCTGATCGCCAAGGGCAACCTGGTCAATGTCACCAGCCTGTTCTACCTGGTGCCGGCGGTGACGGCGGTGATGGACTACCTGATCTTCGGCAATCGCCTGGCGGCCTTGAGCCTGCTGGGCATGGGCTTGATCGTGGTGGGCCTGCTGTTCGTGTTCCGCAAGCCCGCGACCAAGCCTGACACGGTGGATCAGTCGCTGGCCAGCTGACGGGCCTGGCGGGCCGGCTTGAGCACCAGCCACAAGGCCACGGCAATCAGCAGCCCGCCATACAGGTGCGCCATCGACAGGGGCTCGTCCAGCAGCCACGCGCCCCACAGCACGCCGAAGGCCGGGATCATGAAGGTTACGGTGGTGGATTTTACCGGGCCGATTTCGCTGATCAGGCGAAAGTACAGGATGTAGGCGAAGGCGGTGCACAACAGGCCCAGCCCCAGCAGCGACAACCACACCTGCCAGCCGCCCCAGCTGGCAGGTGGCTGGGTGATCACGCTGAAGCCGAACAGCGGCAGCAACAGCAAGGTGGCGCCCATCATGCTGCCCAGCGCCGACAGGCGACTGTCCAGGCCGCCCTGCTGGTCGAGCCAGCGCCGCGCCAGATACCCCGAGAAGCCATAGCAGGTGGTGGCCGCCAGACACGAGAGGGCGCCCTGCATGAGCCTGGCGTCGAAGGCCACCGGCCCCGCACCACTGAGAATCCCGACCCCGAACAGGCCCAGGAAGATGCCGCCCAGCTTGGGCAGGGTCATGGCCTCGCGAAAGAACAGCGCGCCGATCAGCACGCCCATCAGCGGCGTGGTGGCGTTGAAGATCGCCGAGTAGCCGGCGGGCAGCACCTGTGCGGCCACCGAGTAGAGCGTTGCGGGTATTCCCGAGTTGATCATGCCCAGAAACAGGCAGGCCTTGAGTTTGCCCTGGAAGTCCCAGCGCACGCGCAGCAGGGCGAGAATCACCAGCAACCCGGCGCAGGCGATGGAGACGCGAAAGAAGGCGGTGGGCAGGGTGCCCAGCACCGGCGCAATGATGCGCATGAACAGAAAACTGGCCCCCCACACGGCAGCGAGAATCAACAGTCGGGTGATGGCGATGGGGCTCACGGGGGTTCTCCGGGTAACAGGGGCAGGGGCGGGAGTTTACGGTAAAAGCCCGGGTGGGCTCTCTCGCTTTCTTGCGGTGTCAATTCGGGCGCTTTCGCCAGCACCGCTGGCTCCTGCTGTGGGGGCGGTATCTGTAGCAGCCGGCCTTGCCGGCGAAGGGCGCGAAACGGTTCCTAAGTAGGCTATCGCAGCCTTGCGTGACTGGCTAAGCTCAGATCTTTGAAATTCCCGCAGAGGTCTTACCCATGCCCCAACAATGGCCGGCCGCCGCCATCGCCCGGATGATTCTCGATGGCTTCGACAGCTACCGTGAGCACTTTCGCCAGATCACCGACGGGGCACGCCAACGCTTCGAGCTCGCGCAATGGCAGCAGATCCAGACGGCCTCGGCGGCACGTATCAATCTCTACGAGGAAAAGGTCAGCGAGGTCAGCGGCTGGCTGGCCGGCGCTTTCGAGCCCGAGGTTCTGCTGGATGCGACGTTCTGGCCGCTGGTCAAGAGCGCCTACATCAGCCTGATCGACCCGCGCCTGGACGATGAACTTTCCGAAACCTGGTACAACTCGATCTTCTGCAGCCTGTTCAGCCATGACCTGATCAGCGACGGCTGCATGTTCATCCATACCACGCGCCCGGCACTGCGCGCCCATGAGCGCGCCGCGCAGACCCGCACCTACCGCCCCCAGGGCGGGCTGGGCGAGATGCTCGCGCAGGTCTTCGCCGACTACGCCTTCGCGGTGTCCTTCGCCGACCTGCCCGGCGACCTGGCGCGCCTGGAGGCGCAGTTGCGCGAGAACCTGCCCGATTGGGTGTGCAAGGACCCGCAACTGCAGGTGGAGCTGTTTTCCTCGGTGCTCTATCGCAACAAGGGGGCCTACCTGGTGGGCCGGCTGTTCACCCACGATGAACAGTGGCCGCTGGTGATTCCGCTGCTGCACCACGAAGGCCACGGCATCGAAATCGATGCGCTGATCACCGATGAAGCCGATGTGTCGATCATCTTCTCGTTCACTCGCTCGTACTTCATGGTCGATGTGCCGGTGCCGGCCGAGTTCGTGGGCTTTCTCAAGCGCATCCTGCCGGGCAAGCACATCGCCGAGCTGTACACCTCCATCGGTTTCTACAAGCACGGCAAGTCCGAGTTCTACCGGGCGCTGATCAACCACCTGGCCAGTACCGACGACCGCTTCATCATGGCCCCTGGCGTGCGCGGCATGGTCATGAGCGTGTTCACCCTGCCGGGCTTCAACACCGTGTTCAAGATCATCAAGGACCGCTTCTCGCCGTCCAAGAGTGTCGACCGCGCCACGGTCATCGAGAAGTACCGCCTGGTAAAGAGCGTCGACCGCGTGGGGCGCATGGCCGATACCCAGGAGTTCGCCGACTTTCGCTTCCCGCTGGGCAAGTTCGAGCCCGAGTGCCTGGCCGAGTTGCTGGAAGTGGCGCCGTCGACCGTGGTGGTGGAGGGCGACACGGTGCTTATCCGCCACTGCTGGACCGAGCGGCGCATGACCCCGCTGAACCTGTACCTGGAAAACGCCAACGAGGCCCAGGTGCGCGAGGCGCTGGAGGACTACGGGCTGGCGATCAAGCAACTGGCGGCGGCGAACATCTTCCCCGGCGACATGCTGCTGAAGAACTTTGGCGTTACCCGGCATGGGCGGGTGGTGTTCTATGACTATGACGAGATCTGCTTTCTGACCGAAGCCAACTTCCGCTGTATCCCGCCGCCGCGTTTCCCCGAGGACGAGATGGCCAGCGAGCCGTGGTACTCGATCGGGCCGCTGGACGTGTTCCCCGAGGAGTTCCCGCCGTTTCTGTTTGCCGATATCGGCCAGCGGCGCCTGTTCAGCCAGCTGCATGGCGAGTTGTATGACGCCGATTACTGGAAGGGGCTGCAGGCGGCGATACGGGAGGGGAAGGTGATCGATGTGTTCCCGTACCGGCGCAAGTGCCGGGAGAACTGAGCAGCTTCGCCGGCCTTGCCGGCGCCAAGGGGAAGCGCGTCGCGCCTGTAGGAGCCGGCCTTGCCGGCGAATCGGTTCAGGATTGCAGGCACTTGAGCTTGCTGAAGTCCTGCTGCACCTTGGCCAGCCTGCCCTGCAGGTGCTGACGTTGCTGCTCGCTGCTCTGCGCCATCAGGTCCACCAGCAGGCTGCGCGCCTCCTGTTCGGTACGCTGGTAGGCCATGCGGTACTCCGGCGTCCACAGGCTTTCGCGCTGCTTGAGCAGTTGTTCCAGCCTTGGTTCGAATGCCTCGCTGCGCCGTTGCTCCATCGCCGCAGTGAACTGCGCCTGCCAGTGTGCGCGGTTGGCGATCCACTGACGGTTCTGTTCGCCCAACGCCTGTGACCACTGCGCCACGCGCAGGCGCTGCTGCGGGTTCAGTTCGCCCAGCCATGGCGTCAGGCGTTTTTCCATGCGCTGCTGGCGCTGCTCGATCTGCCTGGCCAGCGGCGTCTTCACGTACTTGGCCTCGCGCTCGCGAATGTCTTCGGCAAACGCCTCGCGCATGTCGCTGACCTGTTCGTCGTCCATGCCGCGCAGCAGCTGCGTGGCCGACGGCATGATCTGGTCGGCCACCTCGGCGATGGCCTGCTTGGCCTGCTCGGTGCGCAGCCTTAGCTGCGCGTCGGTGACCTCGTTGTGCGCGACCATCTGTCGAATATCGCCCAGCCATGTCAGATAGCCCGGCAGCTGTGTACGACAATGCCATGCCAGGTGCGCCTTGAGTCGTTCGTCCAGCCAGCCTTTCTGCTGGCGATTCATGCTCAGGTAGTCGCTCAGCGACCAGGGCACCAGTACATCGAGGTTGCGGTAGGCGAGGTCCATGCGGTTGCAGCCGACCAGCAGCAGCGTCGACAGCACCAGCAGCGAAAGGCAGCGAAACAACGTGGACAGGCAGGCATCCATGGGTGCATATCCTTGCAGGGGCGTGCTTGTGTTTATAGAACAACGGCGCGCCTGGCGGTTCCCGTAGCGTGTAGAATGCCAGCCTCGCAACGAGGATTTCAGCAAATGGCTTTAGTTGGGCGTTACAACACTTTGCAAGTGGTCAAGCACACGGATTTCGGTCTGTACCTGGACGGCGGGGCGGACGGCGAGATCCTGCTGCCCAACCGTTACATCCCCAAGGACACGCCCACCGAGGTCGAGGACTGGCTCAACGTCTTCGTCTACCTCGACAGCGAAGACAAGCTGATCGCCACCACCGAGAAGACCAAACTGCAGGTGGGCGAGTTCGCCAGCCTCAAGGTGGTGGAAATCAACAGCATCGGCATCTTCCTCGACTGGGGCCTGCCCAAGGACCTGTTGATGCCGTACTCCGAAGAAAAACGCCAGATGAAGGCGGGCGAGTACTGCGTGGTGCATGCCTACCTCGACAAGCGCACCCGGCGCATCACCGCCACCGCGCGCCTGGACCGCTACCTCGACAAGCTGCCGGCCAACTACAGCGTGGGCCAGGAAGTCGACCTGCTGGTGGTCGAGGAAACCCCGATGGGGTTCAAGGCCATCATCAACAACAAGCACTGGGGCCTGATCCACAAGAACGAAGTGTTCAAGTTCTTGCGTTCGGGCAAGCAGGAGAAGGGCTACATCAAGGAGCTGCGCAGCGACGGCAAGATCGCCCTGAGCCTGCAGCCGGTCGGCCAGGCCCTGGCCAGCACGCTGAACGACAAGATCCTCGACAAGCTCAAGGCCGCCAACGGCGTACTGCCGGTCAGCGACAAGAGCGACCCGCAGGTGATCAGCGACCTGTTCGGGGTGAGCAAGGGCAACTTCAAGAAAGCGATCGGCGCCCTGTACAAGGACGGGCGCATCGTGATTCACGCCGACCGCATCGAACTGGTCTGATCAGACCTGCACGAAGGCGGCAAAACTCAGGTTTTCGCCGCCTGGACGCAAGTCCTGCAGCAGCGAGTCGCGGTCGGCGCTCAGCGCCAGGCTGATGGTCGAGCGACGCTTGCCCGGCTTGCGTACTTCCATCTTCTCCAGGTGCGCACGCAGGAAGTTGACCGGCACCTTGAGGTGCTGCAACTGGTCGGTCTCCGGGGTGTAGAGCAGCAGGTTGACCCAGTCGGCCACGCTCTTGGGCAGCACCAGCTTCACCGGCACATCGAACCACCACAGGCTGCGCTTGGTATCGAGCACGGCAAACAGGGTGTTGTCGCTGTTGAGCACAGGGCGTTCCAGCGCCTGGTTGCGACGGGCGATGGCGGTGGGTTTGTCGAGTTTCATGCAGGTTCCTACGGGTGACGCTTGAAAGGTCGGCCATTGTGCTGGGATTGCGCTGAAAACTAAAGCGGGGCCTGCTGACAGGGCCGACCATTTGCAGACAATCCCTGCCGACGAATGGCCGCCCCGCGGTCCTCAGCGCGCCAGCGCCTTGCTCAACTCCGAGGTGGCCCCGTCGGACCGGGTGACCGTCGCGGTAAACGCCTGCAGCCCATCTGCTTGCGGCAATACATACTCGAACTGCGCCTGACCCTTGGCATCCGTCGCCACCATCACTTCGCCCAGATACTGCTCCGCTTCACCGGCCTTTGAGTCAGCATTGCCGAACACCTCCACCCGCAACAGGCTGTCGGGCTCGCCACTCACCTGGCCCAGCAAGCGGTCACCTTTGACTGCCTTGAGCAGCGGGGCCGCCTGATCGTGATTGGGTATCGGCTGGCAACCCTGCGGTGCGGCCTTGTCGGTGCAGATGATCGCCCGGTTGGTGCCCGACGGGTCGACACCGATGCCGCGCGAACCCACATAGATCGCATGCTCCAGCGCCGGCACCGAAAACACGATGGCACCGGTGCGCTGATCGGGCACGCACGAACCGCCCGCTTCGCAGCGCCGGATATCCTGGCTGTTGTTCCAGATGCGGTTGGCGGTCAGGCGGTTGCTGGTGGAGGTCGGCTCCGGGCGCAGCGCCACGCCGATGCGGTTGCCGTGGATCAGGTTGCCATCGAGGATGTTGCCCGCACCGCTGACGCTCACGCCAATGGAGTTGCCGGTAAAGGTGTTGGCCCCCAGGTAATTGCGCTGGCCCCAGTTGATCTGCAGGCCGTCGGAATAGTCCTCGAAGCGGTTGCGCACCACCGTGTTGTCATTGCCCCACAGGATCTCGATGCCCTGGGAGGGCTCCGCGTTGGCCGGGGTGGAGCGAAACAGGTTGTCGGCCACCAGGTTGAACGCCGCGCCGCGGGTCAGCTCCAGGCCGTCGCCGTTGTCCACCAGCTGGTTGCGCAGCACCTTGTTGTTCACCGTGGTGGTGGCGGTCGAATTGCCCTGGCCGTCGTCGCCGGTCAGCATGATGCCGGCGCCACCCTTGTTGGCGGTGATGCGGTTGTCCTGGATGACGTTGTGGCTGGCGCGGTTGACCAGGATGCCGATGCAGAAATTACGCACATCCAGGCCGGAAATCTCCACGCCCTGGGTATCGCGTATCACCAGCCCCGGGCCGGTGGTGGTGCGCACATTGGTGCCGAACTGTCCGGGCACGGCGCCAGGGCATGCGCGCGTGCCGTTGCCGACGATATAGGCCGAACCGTCGATGGCGATGTACTCGCCGTTGCGCTTCCAGGCCGCACCTTCGAGGCTTACCGGGCCGAGAATCGGCGGCAGGGCCGAAGCGGGCTTGATCACGTAGGGCGGCTGGCCGACCGGGCGGATCTCGATCCGGTAGGTGCCGGGCGCCTGGTTGTTGCGCTCGATGGCCCAGCGCAGGCTGCCGGGCTGCTCGTCGTCGGCATAGCGATCGACCACCAGGGTGGTCAGGGCGGCGGGCTGTACGGCAGGTGCTGCGTGCAGGGCATGGGCAGGTACGGCCAGCAGCAGGGCTGCCAGCAAGGGGGAGATACGCATGGGTAGTGATCGCTGTGTCTGTTGTTTTTATCGCGCCCGGGCTGCAGGGCGCTGGTGCCCGATTCTAGGCAAAGCCGACAGCCCCTGGCGCAGGCCAGGCACGATTGGGGGCGATATTCGCCCGCTGTTTATCCATTGTGGGAATCCACACCGCACAAAAATATTTGAAACTCTCGCAGAAGCGGGCGGGTCCATTGACTGTCGACACTGACAGCTATCTGTTCCCCTTCAGGAGAAATGCCATGAGCAGCACTTCGGACAAAGCAAAAGGCTTGGCCAACGAAGCGGTAGGCAACATCAAGCAAGGCGTGGGCAAGGTGACCGATAACGATAAACTGCGCGCCGAGGGCAAGGCCCAGGAAGTCAAGGGCGAAACCCAGCAGGCAGTGGGCAAGGCCAAGGATGCGGTCAAGGATGCTGTGAAAAAGCCCTGACCGGCTGCGCGTGTAGCCGATAACGGCCATCTTCGGGTGGCCGTTCTGCTGTCTGTGGCAATCAATCGTAATCTCACAGACGTGGTCTACTAGACTACCGTCAGGTAAAACACCCCCCCAATGCTTGGATTACTGCCTATGACAGTGGAGCGGCGAAAGGAGACGCTATGATTTTCCCCAACTTGCACGGCCTGCCGTTGCATCGTGTTCTGGTGCGCACGGTAAGCGAGTTTCTCGATGACGAGATGTCCACCTATGCGTCGGCCCTGGCCTACCAGATGCTGTTTTCGCTGTTCCCCTTCCTGCTGTTCCTGATCGCCCTGATCGGGTTTCTGCATCTGCCCGACTTCTTCACCTGGCTGCGCCTGCAGTCGGAGCTGGTGTTGCCGCCCCAGGCGCTGGAGCAGGTCAACCCGGTGATCGACCAGTTGCAGCAATCCAAGGGCGGGCTGCTCTCGGTAGGTATCGTGATCGCCCTGTGGACCGCATCGGCGGGCGTGCGCCTGATGATGAGCGCGATGAACGCCGCCTATGACGTGGTGGAAGGGCGCCCGGTGTGGAAGCGCATCCCGCTCTCGGTGCTGTATACCGTCGGAATCGCCGGCATGCTGCTGGCCGCCGCCGCCTTGATGGTGCTGGGCCCGCAGGTGATGGAATGGATCGCCTCGCAGGTAGGCATGCAGGAGTTCATCGTCACGCTGTGGACCATCCTGCGCTGGCCGGCCATCATCATCCTGATGATGGTGGCGGTGGCATTGATCTATTACGTGATGCCCGATGTGGAGCAGGAATTTCGCTTCATCACCCCCGGCTCGGTACTGGCGGTGGTGGTGTGGATCATCGCGTCGCTGGGGTTTGGCTACTACGTCAAGACGTTTGCCGACTACAACGCGATGTACGGCAGCATCGGTGCGATCATCGTGCTGTTGCTGTACTTCTATATTTCTGCCGCAGTATTGCTGCTGGGGGCGGAGATGAATGCGGTGATCGAGCACATGTCGGCCGAAGGCAAGGACCCTGGCGAGAAGGAAATGCCCGACGACGATGCGCCGGAACATGATAAAAAGCATGTTTCCGGGTTGGGGCGCGATCACTCCATCCCGTCCGATTCCGCGCCTGAACCCGTGAGCCGAGCCCCGCATGATTCGTGACATCCTGAAGATGGGCGACGAGCGCCTGTTGCGCGTTGCACCGCCCGTACCGGCCCGTCTGTTCGGCACTGCCGAGCTGGAGCAGCTGATTGCCGACATGTTCGACACCATGCAGCACGTGGGCGGCGTGGGGCTGGCGGCGCCGCAGATCGGGGTCGACCTGCAACTGGTGATCTTCGGCTTCGAGCGTAGCGAGCGTTACCCGGATGCCGAGCCCGTGCCGCAGACCATTCTGCTCAACCCGGTGATCACCCCGGTGGGCACCGAGGTCGAGGATGGCTGGGAGGGCTGCCTGTCGGTGCCCGGCCTGCGCGGCGTGGTCAGCCGCTACCGGCACATTCGCTACAGCGGGGTCGACCCGCAGGGCCAGCCCATCGAGCGCTCGGCAGAGGGTTTTCATGCGCGGGTGGTGCAGCACGAATGCGATCACCTGATCGGTCGCCTGTACCCCTCGCGCATTCATGACTTCAGCAAGTTCGGTTATACCGAGGTGCTGTTCCCGGGGCTGGACCCGGCCAGCGACGACTGATCCCGCGCCAACGCGATCAACGATTTGCTGCGCTGATAGCGCGCCAGACGCTCATTGAGCTGCAGCGGCAGTGCGCCGGCAGGGCTGAACCCCAGTGGCTGGTAGAAGGCCAGCAGGTCCGGGTGGCAGAACAGCCACACCGTGCCCGGCTTGCCGGCGCAGGCATGCTCGATCAGTTGTCGTGCAATGTGCCGGCCGCGCCAGGCGGGTGCCACCAGCAAGCCGGTCAGCCAGAATCCGTCGGGTACCGCGCTCATGTTCACTGCGGCGACAAGCTCACCCGCACGCGCCACCCAGGCCTCGCCCTTGGCACTGGCACGCATGGCCGTACCTTCGGCGCGATAGAATTTGTTCAGCAAAGGGCGCTCGGCAGCGCTTAGCAGGCTGTAGCGTATTTCACTCACGGCGGTTTCCAGCAAGGGCTCTGGCACGGGCTTTTACACGGGCTTGGGTAGGCTGTCGAGGGCTTGCCGTGCGGTTATTGTTACCGAGGCGGTAACAGTGAATGTCCGGCTTCGGGCTTCAACCACCTTCGCAACCTTATAAACTTGACCCATCCCAGCAACTAGAAGCGTAACGGGATCGGTACTTCGTGTTATGTCCATTCGTTGATATGACAACTTCTCCGCGCCAACTTGGCTGATGAAGTCAAACACTTCGTTTGATTGCTTTGCAGGCCTAATACCATGAAAACCTTACTTGCACTTGTATTGGTGGGTGTCTCTTCGTTCGCCCTGGCGGACGAGGTCAAGACCGCTGCTGCGCAGCCGGTGGTCGAGCAATATGACTATTCGACCAACCTGGACATCGCCCGGGTGATCAGCCTCTCGACCCTGCCCAATGTCTGCGAAGTGGTGCCGGCCACCATGACCTATGAAGACCATCAGGGCCAGCGCCACACCATCGAATACCGCGCCATGGGCGACGGCTGCAGCCAGGGCTGATCATCACAGGTCACTGGGCTGTTGTTCCCGGGCCAGGAGCGCCTGCTTGCGCTCCACGCCCCAGCGGTAGCCGGACAGGTTGCCATCACTGCGTACCACCCGATGACAGGGCACTGCCACCGCCAGGCTGTTGGCGGCGCACGCCTGGGCCACCGCCCTGACTGCCCTGGGCGCGCCAATGCGCTGGGCGATCTCGGCGTAGCTGGCGGTGCTGCCTGCCGGGATGCTGCGCAACGCCTGCCACACCCGCTCCTGGAAGGCCGTGCCGCGCAGGTCCAGCGGCAGGTCCAGGCCCAGGGCGGGCGCTTCTATGAACCCCACCACCTTGGCCACCCACTGCTCGAATTCGGCGTCGGCGCCAATCAGTTCGGCTTTGGGAAACTTGTCCTGCAGGTCGTGCAGCAACGCCTCGGGGTCATCGCCCAGCAGGATGGCGCACACCCCGCGCTCGCTTTGGGCCACCAACAGCGCGCCGAGTGAGCACTGGGCAATGGCAAAGCGGATCGAGGCATTGGCGCCGCCCGCGCGATAGGCGGCCGGGGTCATGCCCAGCCGGGCGTTGCTGTCTTCGTAGAAACGGCTGTTGGAGTTGTAGCCAGCCTTGTACAGGGCGTCGGTGATCGAGCCCGGCTGCTCAAGCTGCCGGCGTACCTTGTGCGCGCGTCTGGCATTGGCGTAGGCCTTGGGGGTGAGGCCGGTCGCGGCCTTGAACACCCGGTGGAAGTGATACGGGCTCATGCCGACATGGGCGGCCACTTGCTTGAGGCTGGGCTCGACCTCGGCCGTTTCGATCAGCTGGCAGGCCCGGGTGACCTGGGTGGCATGCTGCTCGGCCAGTTGGCGCGGGTCGGCGGCGTAGTGCCGGCTGGGGCGATAGCCGGCGGCCTCGGCCTGGGCGGCAGTGTCGAAGAACTCGACGTTCTCCGGGCGCGGCAACCGTGACGGGCTGGAGGCGCGGCAGTAGACCCCGGTGGTGCGAACCCCATAGACGAAATCATCATCCGCCGCGGCGTCGCGGGCCAGCACGGCTTGCCAGCGTGGGTCGTTGACATCGATCGAAGGTGTGCGGGGCATGGCGTATGGCTCTTGGCTGAGGGCGATGTGGTGAGGGTAGGTGGTGCCGTGCGGGGCGGCACTCCGGGTCTTGCGGTGGAATTCGCCCGGGTTTCAGCCGGTGGCGGGAACGCGCCACAGGTACCAGGCGGCCACGGTGCGATACGGGCTCCACGGGGCGCCCAGTTCCAGCATCTGTTTGCGCGTGGGCTGGGCGGGCAGGGCGAACAGGCGACGGTAGCCTTCGCGCACGCCAAAGTCATCGGCGGGCAGGGTGTCCATGTGTTCAAGGGTGTAGATCAGCAGCATCTCCACGGTCCAGCGTCCAACCCCGCGCAGTTGCGTCAGGCGCTCGATCAGGCTGGTTTCGTCGAGACGGCGGGCCAGCTCATGGTCGGGTACCAGGCCGTCGAGGCGAGCCTGGGCGATGCCCTGGATAGTGGCCAGCTTGCTCGCGGAAAACCCGCAGGCACGCAGTTGCTCGGGCGCGGTGGCCAGCAGTTGCTCGGGGGTGGGGAAGGCCTGCCCGGGGTACAGCGCCAGGAACCGCTGCAGGATCGCTTCGGCGGCCCTGGCGTGCAATTGCTGGTAGGCAATCGACCTGACCAGCGCCTGATACGGGTCGCGGGTGGGCAGCGTTTGGTGCAGGCATGGGCCGATGCGCTCGATATGCGCGGCCCACTTCGGGTCGAGGCTGGCCAGGTGGGCGCAGGCCTGGGTGTAGAACAGCGGGTTCATGCCGGTTTCCGTGGGTAAGGGAGCAGGTTCAGTGTAGAAAAGGTGACTGGGGTTTCACTCCGGATGTTGCGATTGAATTGGAGGGCCTCTTCGCCGGCACCGGTACCGCGTTCTCTGCAGGAGCCGGCCTTGTCGGCGAAGGGGCGGCCCGCTCACCCTGAAACCACTTCCGCCACCCTTTCCAGCGCCTGCTTCAACTGCGCCCGGCTCTGCGCCGCCGACAGGCTGATGCGCACCGCTGCCCGGTCGCCCTGGCGCACCGCGAACACCTCGGCTGGCACCACTGCCACGCCGGCATCACGGCACGCTGCAGCGTGCACACCGTTGACCCAGACATGCGGCGAAGGCACATCCCCCACCAATGCCTTGCCCAGTATCCGCCTGGCCATCCGCCAGCGCTGACCCACTTCTTCACGCTGCCAGGCCACGCGTCGCGCCGCGGTGCCGTCATCGATCCAGCGGCAGGCGATCTCCAGGTCCAGCGGCGACACCGGCCAGTGTGTTGCCTGGGCATGCGGGTCGATGCGCGCCAGCAACTCGGCGCTGCCGACGATCCAGCCCAGGCGCAAACCGGCCGCGACGCTCTTCGACAGGCTGGTGACCAGCACGCCGCGCCCGCCCGCCTGTGCCAGCAGCGCCGGGGTATCGGCCAGGGCACCGTAGACATCATCCTCGATCAAGGTCAGGGCATGGCGCTCGATCACTGCGGCAATGGCGGCCTGGCGCGCAGAGCCCATGCAGGCGCCGGTGGGATTCTGCAGGGTCGGCGTCAGCACCACGACCCGCGCGCCGGTGGCACGTGCGACACGGTCCAGGTCGTCGGGCTGGATGCCCTGGCCGTCCAGCGCAACCTCGTGCAACGGCAGGCGCAACTGTCGACAGGCCGCCTTGATGCCGGGTGCGGTCAAGGCCTCGACCATCACGGCGTCTCCTGGCTGGCACAGCGAAAGCAGCACGTTGAACAACCCCAGCTGGGCACCGCCGCACAGCAGCACCTGGCGCTCGTCCAGTTGCAGGCCGCGCCGGCGCAGCCAGGCGGCGCCCTGAAGGCGCCCGCGCAGCAACTGTTCGGCACCCAGGTAATGCTCGAGCTGGCCGGCAGGGCCTTGTTCCAGCAGATGGCGCAAGGCATGCGCCAGGTCGGGGCTGCTGTCGTCGGCCACCGGCACATTGGTCGACAGGTCGATCTGCGTCGCTTGCTGGCCGGGTTGCTTGAGGCGGAACAGCGTTGCTTCCTTGCTGCCCGCCAGCACGTAGGTGCCGCGTCCTACCTCACCGGACACCAGGTGCCGGGCCGCTGCCTCGCGGTACGCCTGCTGGGTGGTGCTGGGGTTCAGGCCCAGGTTCCAGGCCAGGCGCCGCTGCGGCGGCAGGCGCTCGCCCACTTTCAGCTCGCCGCTTTCGATCGCCCGCGCAATCGCCTCGACCAGTTCGAGGTAGCGGGGCAGGGAGGTGTCGCCTAGGGTGGGGGTCCACATTTATTGTTGGCCATGCAATATAAGGGTTCACCCATACAATGCGGCGCGACTAGGATCAGGTCAATTCCCCTGGCCATCGAGGTGCCTCATGTTCGACCTGTCCGCCCTGCGCGACGCTGCCCGCCTGGTACACACCCGCGTTCCTGCCACGCCCCAGTACGCCTGGCCGCGCCTGGCCGAACGCGTGGGCTGCCAGGTGTGGGTCAAGCACGAGAATCACGCGCCCACCGGTGCCTTCAAGGTTCGCGGCGGGCTGCTGTACGTGCAGGCGCTGCTGGCGCGCTCACCCACGGTGCGCGGGCTGGTCACCGCCACCCGTGGCAACCACGGGCAGAGCCTGGCGCTGGCGGCGCGCAGTGCCGGGTTGCCGATCATCATCGTGGTGCCCGAGGGCAACTCGCGGGAAAAGAATGCCGCCATGCGCGCGCTGGGTGCGCAACTGGTGGAGCATGGCGCCGATTTCGACCTGGCGCGGGCCGAGGCGGCGCGACTGGCGCAGGTGCACGGCTATGAAAGCGTGCCGCCGTTCCACCCGGACCTGATCCGCGGCGTGGCCACCTACGCGCTGGAGCTGTTCGAGGCCGTACCGGCGCTGGACTGCGTGTACGTGCCGATCGGCATGGGCTCGGGCATCTGCGGGCTGATTCGTACCCGTGACCTGCTGGGGCTGCACACCGAGATCGTCGGGGTGGTGTCCACCGAGGCCGATGCCTTTGCCTCGAGTTTCGAGCAGAACCGCATCGTCACCACCGAAACCGCCAACACCTTCGCCGACGGCATGGCATGCCGCATGCCCTTGCCCGAGGCGTTCGAGATCATCCGCCAGGGCGCGGCGCGGGTGGTGCGCGTCAGCGACCCTGAAATCGCCAACGCCATGCGCATCTTCCACGAAGACACGCACAACACCGCCGAAGGCGCCGGTGCGGCGGGGCTGGCGGCGTTGTTGCAGGAGCGCGAGCGCCAGCAGGGGCGCAAGGTGGCAGTGGTGCTCAGTGGCGCCAATATCGACCGGGAGCGGTATGCGCAGGTGCTGGCTGGGAATGTTGAACGGTTCGAATGAGCCTGATGGCAATTTCTTCCAATACACCACCCTCCCTCACTGAGTCTAATGACGCCTGCCCTTCATCGTCGGTAGTCGAGCGTTCATGCCATTTTCCAACGGATTTCTTCTCAGCCTGTCGTTGTGCCTGGATATCGGCGTGGCCAATATCGCCATGATCACCCTGGCCATGCAGCGCGGCTTTCTGCAGGGCTTCTGGCTGGGGCTGGGCACCTGTGTGGGGGATCTGATCTATGCCGTGGCGGCATTGCTCGGCATGACCGTGCTGCTGCAGTTCACCAGCGTGCGCTGGGTGTTGTGGGTGGGCGGTTCGCTTTTGCTGGTGTGGTTTGCACTGAAGATGCTGCTGGCCGCCTGGCGCGGCAATGCGCATATGGACACCAGCCAGCAGGTGGTGCGCGAATCGGCCTGGCGCGAGTTTCTGCGCGGCATCTTTCTGGCCATGTCTTCGCCCAGCGCGATCCTGTGGTTTGCCGCGGTCGGCGGGGTGCTGATCTCGCGCTCCGGCGCAGGCGGCATGCTCGAGGCCGGGTTGTTTCTCAGCGGGTTCTTCATTGCCGGGCTGCTGTGGTGCGCGTCGCTGTGCACCTTGGCCAGCCACGGCGGGCGCCTGCTGGGCGACCGTCTGCTGACCTGGTCGTACCTGGCCTCGGCGGGCATCTTCTGCTATTTCGCGGTGTACGTGATCGTATCGGGCTACCGCGAATTCATCCTCGCCGCGCCGGTCGCCGGGGCGGGTCTATAATCAGTCGGTCACCGGCAAGCAGGTGTCGCGCTCAGCGGAGGGCCTGTCATGAAAGGTCTGGATGCGAAAAAATCGGTCAAGAAGAAACCCGCCAAAACCGCCAAGGAAAAACGCACGGCAAAACGTTCCAAGGACGGGACGGCAGGCTTTTTGCCGCATTGACCGGTCAGGGCTGCGCCAGCAGCTCTTTTGCTTATGAAGGCTTGAACGCCTGCCAGTAATGATGGGGCGTGGCGCCCATTACCCGGCGAAAACTGTTGATGAAATGGCTCTGGTCGTAGAAGCCCAGAAGCTGGGCCACGTCCAGCGGGTGCAGGCCGGCGCGCAGGCAACGGCGTGCCTCGATCAGGCGCAGTTGCATGTGGTACTGCAGGGGTGCCAGCCCTGTGGCCTTCTTGAAGCTGCGCACGAAGTGGTACTTGCTCAACCCGGCCACCTGCGCAAGCTCGTCCAGCTCAAGCTTGTGCCCCAGGTGCTGGCGCATGAACTGCAGCGCCTGGGCCAATGCGTGGCTGTATTCGCCGGGCCTGCCGGGCGACTGCTCCAGCCATTGCGCCAGCAGGGCCAACAAGGCTTCCTCCTGATGGCCGGAGTGTGCCGGCGCACGGGCGAAGGCCACGATAGCCTGGCACAGCGCAGGCTGGTCGAACACGCCTTGCTCGAACAGCGGGCTGTTCAGGTTGTTCTGGCTGACCAACCGGGCTATCGCCTCGGGCGCCATGTGCAGGCTGATGTACTCCACGCCTGCCGGGTCGAAGGTGGAGGCCTGCACCGCCAGCGGGTTGTACAGGGTCACCTGACCCGGCGCCGCCTGCAGCTCACGTCCGTCCAGCCAGATCTGCTCGCAACCGCTCAGGTTAACGCCCAGCACATACTCGTCATGGGCATGACGCGGAAAGCTGGCGGCGCTGGCCCTGACCCAGTAGGCCTCGACCAGGCCGCCCGCCTGCAGGTGCTCGGTAACCAGCGCCATGGGCCGCTATCAGCCGATGGTGATCGGCGGCGGGCTCACCAGGTCGACGCTCTGCTGCTTGCGCGGGGCGAGGATCTCGGCTTCGCCGTCCACCACCAGTTCGTCGTGCTGGTTGAACACGCGGGTGGCAATGCGCACGCGGAACTTGGGCAGCTTCTCGAGGATTTCCAGGCGCACGGTCAGGGTGTCGCCGATCTTCACCGGCTTCTGGAAGCTCATCTGCTGGCCCAGGTAGATGGTGCCGGGGCCGGGCAGTTCGCAGGCCACTGCGGCACTGATCAGCGCGCCGCTGAACATGCCGTGGGCAATGCGTTCCTTGAACATGCTCCTGGCCGCGAATTCGGCATCCAGGTGCACCGGGTTGTGGTCACCGGACATCGCGGCGAACAGCTGGATGTCGCGTTCTTCGACCGTCTTGCTGAAGCTGGCGGTCTGGCCCACTTCGAGGGCTTCGTAAGGCGTGTTGGTGACCTGGGTCATGCAGGCTGTTTCCTTCAAGGTTCGGACAAGGTGCGTACTGTATCACTCGCTGCGGGCAGGGCGGCCCTGGGTCAGCCCCTGCTCGAGCCAGGCGATGAGCGCCGCCGTCACCTCGTCACGGTTGGTTTCGTTGAGCAGTTCATGGCGTGCCTGCGGGTAGAGCTGCAATTGCACGCGCTGATTGCCGGCAAGGCGCAGGGCGCCGACCAGATCCTTCAGACGCTTGCCGGCGCTCACCGGATCACATTCGCCGCCCATCACCAGGATCGGCAGGTTGGGATCGATCTGTGCCAGGTGCCGCGGCTGGCTGATGTGTTCCAGGCCCATCAGCAGGTCGACCCACAGGCGGTTGGTGCAGCGAAACCCGCACAGCGGGTCGGCCACGTAGGCGTCGACCTCGGCGCTGTCGCGGCTGAGCCAGTCGAAGGCCGTGCGGTTGGGCTTGAACGCCTTGTTGAACGAACCGAACGACAGCCAGTCGATCAGGGCGCTGCGTCCCAGCGGGCCCTGGCGCCAGGCCTCGAGGCGGGCGATCACGCAGGCCGCGCGGTACAGCGCCGGTGGCTGGAAGTTGGAGCCGCTGAGCACCGCCCCCTGCAGGCTGGCGCTGTGGTGCAGCAGGTAGGCCTGGACGATGTAGCTGCCCATGCTGTGGCCGAACAGGAACAGCGGGGCGCCCGGGTGCTGCTGGCCGATGTGCTGGGCCAGGCTGGCCAGGTCGTTGACCACGCTGTCCCAGCCCTGGTGGCTTGCGAACAGCCCCAGGGTGCCGTGTTCGGCGGTGCGCCCGTGGCCGCGCTGGTCGTGGGCATACAGCGCGAAGCCGGCAGCGCTCAGGGCCTGCCCGAGGCGCTGGTAGCGCCCGGCATGCTCGGCCATGCCATGGGCCAGCAGCACCACGGCCCGGATCGGCGCGGCGGGCAGCCATTGATACACATGCAGGCTGCAATGGTTGCTGGCCGGCAGCCAGAACACGTCGTGGTTCATGGCGGTTCCCTTGCGCAAGTGGCTGATCCTGCAAGTGTATAGCCCATTTGTGTAATTGAACGGATGATGGCAACAAGATTCAGAATGTTAATGACAGGTCTTGGCATGTTTGCCCCCTGCGGCTTAACTGCTAACGTCGGCACACGATGCGATTTTCTGCATGCAGGCAGCCCACAGGCTCAGGAATGAGGACAAGAATAAATGCAAGCTGACTTCTGGAATGACAAGCGCCCCGCGGGCGTGCCCTCACATATCGACCTGACTGTCTACAAGTCGGTGCTGGAGGTGTTCGAGCGCTCCTGCAAGCGCTTCGCCGACCGCCCGGCGTTCACCAACCTGGGCGTCACCCTGACCTACGCCGATCTGGATCGCCAGTCCGCAGCCTTTGCCGGCTACCTGCAACAGCACACCGACCTGGTCCCGGGTGATCGCATCGCGGTGCAGATGCCCAACGTGCTGCAGTACCCGATTGCCGTGTTCGGCGCGATGCGCGCCGGGCTGATCGTGGTCAACACCAACCCGCTGTACACCGCGCGCGAGATGCGCCACCAGTTCAAGGACTCCGGCGCCCGTGCCCTGGTGTACCTGAACATGTTCGGCAAGCTGGTGCAGGAGGTGCTGCCCGATACCGGCATCGAGGTGCTGATCGAGGCGAAGATGGGCGACCTGCTGCCGCTGGCCAAGGGCTGGCTGGTGAACACCGTGGTGGCGCGGGTCAAGAAGATGGTGCCGGCGTATCACCTGCCCCAGGCGGTGCCGTTCCGGCAGGTGATGCGCCAGGGCCGTGGCCATGCGCTCAAGCCGGTGCAGGTGACGCTCGATGACGTGGCGGTGCTGCAGTACACCGGCGGCACCACCGGCCTGCCCAAGGGCGCGATGCTCACCCACGGCAACCTGGTGGCCAACATGCTGCAGGTGCTGGCGTGCTTTTCGCAGTTGGGGCCGGACGGGCAGAGGATGATCAAGGAAGGCCAGGAGGTGATGATCGCGCCGCTGCCGCTGTATCACATCTATGCCTTCACCGCGAACTGCATGTGCATGATGGTCACCGGCAATCACAACGTGCTGATCACCAACCCGCGCGACATACCGGGCTTTGTCAAAGAGCTGAAAAAGTGGCGCTTCTCGGCATTGCTGGGCCTGAACACGCTGTTCGTGGCACTGATGGAAAATCCGGATTTCAAGCACCTGGACTTCTCCTCGCTGAAGGTCACCAACTCCGGCGGCACGGCGCTGGTCAAGGCCACTGCCGAGCGCTGGGAGAGCATCACGGGGTGTCGCATCGTCGAAGGCTATGGCCTGACCGAAACCTCGCCGGTGGCCAGCACCAACCCCTACGGCCAGCAGGCGCGCCTGGGTACGGTCGGCATACCGCTGCCCGATACCGCGTACAAGGTGATCGATGATGACGGCAACGAACTGGCCCTGGGCGAGCGCGGCGAGCTGTGCATCAAGGGGCCGCAGGTGATGAAGGGCTACTGGCAGCGTCCGGACGCCACCGCCGAGGTGCTCGATGCGCAGGGCTGGCTCAAGACCGGCGATATTGCAGTGATCGACCCGGACGGCTTCACGCGCATCGTCGACCGCAAGAAGGACATGATCATCGTGTCGGGCTTCAACGTGTACCCCAACGAGATCGAGGACGTGGTGATGGCGCACCCCAAGGTGGCCAACTGCGCGGCCATCGGTGTGCCGGACGAGCGTTCCGGCGAGGCGGTGAAACTGTTCGTGGTGCCACGCGATGGCGGCGTGAGCGTCGAGGAGCTCAAGGCCTACTGCAAGGCCAACTTCACCGGCTACAAGGTGCCCAAGCAGATCGTGCTGCGCGATTCGCTGCCGATGACCCCGGTGGGCAAGATCCTGCGCCGGGAATTGCGCGATATCGCCTGAAAGCCATTCGCCGGCCAGGCTGGCTCCTACTTTGCCGTGTAGGAGCCGGCCTTGCCGGCGAAGCTTTTGCTTAATAGACCCTTTACTCTAAAAATGACTACTTGGTATTCGTTAGTCATTTATGTGACTTTGCGGCCCACTTTGGCTCTAGGCGCCCTCTGGCAAAGCTGCTACTCTCGGCGCGCTTCTGATGCTTCGGTTTGTAGCAATCCGTCATCACATATCAATAATAATCGCGTCGACTGCGGAGAAGATTTCGCTGTTGCTGGAGGAGTGGGCTTCCATGATCGAACACTTTTGGAAGGATAAGTACCCAGCCGGGGTTGCCTCGCAAATCAATCCTGATGAGTATCCGAACATTCAAGCGGTATTGAAGCAGTCCTGCCAGCGTTTCGCCGACAAGCCGGCGTTCAGCAACCTGGGCAAGACCCTCACCTATGGCGAGCTGTATGAGCTGTCGGGGGCGTTTGCCGCCTACCTGCAGCAGCATACCGACCTGCAGCCCGGTGACCGCATCGCGGTACAACTGCCAAACGTATTGCAATACCCCGTGGCCGTCTTCGGTGCGATGCGCGCCGGGCTCATCGTGGTCAACACCAACCCGCTGTACACCGCGCGGGAGCTGGAACACCAGTTCAACGATTCCGGTGCCAAGGCGCTGGTGTGCCTGGCCAACATGGCCCACCTGGCCGAAAAGGTCGTTCCCAAGACCCAGGTCAAGCACATCATTGTCACCGAAGTGGCCGACCTGCTGCCACCGCTCAAGCGTCTGCTGATCAATAGTGTGATCAAGTACGTGAAAAAGATGGTGCCGGCCTACCACCTGCCCAAGGCCGTCAAGTTCAACGATGCGCTGGCCAAGGGGCAGGGCAAGGCGGTCAACGAAGTCAGCCCCGACAGCGGCGATGTCGCCGTGCTGCAGTACACCGGTGGCACCACGGGTGTGGCCAAGGGTGCGATGCTGACCCACCGCAACCTGGTGGCCAACATGCTGCAATGCCGTGCGCTGATGGGCTCGAACCTGGGCGAGGGCTGCGAGGTCCTGATCACGCCGCTGCCGCTGTACCACATCTATGCCTTCACCTTCCATTGCATGGCGATGATGCTGATCGGCAGCCACAACATCCTGATCAGCAACCCGCGCGACCTGCCGGCGATGGTCAAGGAACTGTCCAAGTGGAAGTTCACCGGCTTCGTCGGCCTGAATACTCTGTTCGTGGCCCTGTGCAACAACGAGACCTTCCGCAAGATGGACTTCTCGGGGCTCAAGCTCACCCTGTCGGGCGGCATGGCCCTGCAGGTGGCGGTGGCCGAGCGCTGGAAGAGCGTCACCGGTTGCTCCATCTGCGAAGGCTACGGCATGACCGAGACCAGCCCGGTGGCGGCGGTCAACCCGGCCGAGCACAACCAGATCGGTACCATCGGCATTCCGCTGCCGTCGACCCTGTGCAAGGTGATCGACGACAATGGCAAGGAGCTGGCGCTGGGCGAAATCGGCGAGCTGTGCATCAAGGGCCCGCAGGTGATGAAGGGCTACTGGCAGCGCGAAGAGGCGACCACCGAGATCCTGGATGCCGACGGCTGGCTCAAGACCGGTGATATCGCGGTGATCCAGACCGATGGCTACATGCGCATCGTCGACCGCAAGAAGGACATGATTCTGGTGTCTGGCTTCAACGTTTACCCGAACGAACTCGAAGACGTGCTGGCGACCCTGCCGGGCGTATTGCAGTGCGCCGCCATTGGCGTGCCGGACGAGAAATCGGGCGAACTGATCAAGATCTTCATCGTGGCGCGGCCGGGTGTGACCCTGACCAAGGACCAGGTGATGGAGCACATGCGCGCCAATGTCACGGCGTACAAGGTGCCGCGCCTGATCGAGTTCCGCGATGCCTTGCCGACCACCAACGTGGGCAAGATCCTGCGGCGCGAGTTGCGCGATGAGGAGTTGAAGAAGCTGGGCCTCAAGAAGATCGCCTGAGGTTTAACCTTCGGGCCTCATCGCGGGTCAAGCCCGCTCCCACAAGGACAGTAGTGATCCCTGTGGGAGCGGGCTTGACCCGCGATGTTTTCAACGCAGTTTCTCAAGCATCTGGTAGTACCACATCCCCGCCGCCAGCAATGGGTTGCCCAGCACATCGCCCATCGGCACCTTGATGTGGCTGCAGCCGGCAAAGGTATCGAATCGGCTCAATGTGCCGGTGATCGCTTCGGCCATGATCTCGCCCATGATGTGGCTGGTGGCAATGCCATGCCCCGAATACCCCTGGCAGTACCACACGTTGTCCGACAGCTTGCCCAACTGCGGAATGCGGTTGACCACGATGCCCATCGCGCAGCTCCACTGGAACTCGATCGGCACGCCCTTGAGCGCCGGAAAGGTCGCCTCGATGCACGGGCGCAGCTCCCCCGCGATATCCCGCGAATCACGTCCCGAGTAATTGGCCCCGCCACCGAACAGCAGGCGCCCGTCTGCGGTCATGCGGTAATAGTCGAGCACGAAGCGGCAGTCGTACACCGCCAGGTCCTGCGGGTTGAGCTTGCGGGCCAGCTCGCCCAGTGGCGTGGTGGTCACGATGCCGCCCATGGCCGGGAAGATCTTGCCCTTGAGCTGGGGCTTTTCCAGCTTGTGGTACACGTCGCCGGCCAGCATCACCTGGCGTGCGTTGACCCGGCCCTTGGCCGTGACCACCGCAGGTTTGTCGCCATGCACGATCTCCAGCACTTCGGAGTTCTCGAAGATCAGCGCCCCCAGCTGGTGCGCCGCCCGCGCCTCACCCAGGCACAGGTTGAGCGGGTGCAGGTGCAGGTTGCGCAGGTTCTTCAGCGCGCCCAGGTACAACGGGCTGTCCAGGTGCTGGCGCACCGCCTCGCGGTCGAGCATTTGCACCTGCTCGCCCATGCCGCGCCGCTGGGCTTCGTCGGCGAAGGCCTGCAGTTCGGTCATGTGCGCAGGCTTCATGGCCGCGTGCAGGTGGCCGTGCTTGAGGTCGCAGTCGATGGCGTAGCGTTCGACCCGTTGCTGGATGATGTCGTGGCCGCGAAAGCGCAGTTGCCAGATGAAATCGTCCACGTCATCGCCCAGGCGCTTGCGCATCTGTTTGCGCATGGCCTCGTCACCCGACAGGCTGCCGGTGACCTGGCCGCCGTTGCGCCCGCTGGCGCCCCAGCCGATACGGTTGGTTTCGACGATGGCCACCTTCAGGCCGCGCTCGGCCAGTTCCACCGCGCTGGCCACGCCGGTGAAGCCGCCACCGATGATCACTACGTCGACCTCGACCGTGCCCTGCAGGGTCGGGTACTGGGTGGTGTCGTTCAGGCTGGCGGTGTAGTAGGAGGCGCTGCGCTGGGCGGTGCCGTGGTTGAGGGCTGCATTCATGGGTGTGTTCCTTGAAGAATAGGGGGCTCAGGCCTGGGTCAGGTACCAGCGCCAGTCCTGCTCGCCGACCTCGGCCATGAACTGGCGGAACTCGGCGCGCTTGACCGCCAGGTACACCCCGAGGAAGGCCTCGCCGAACGCTTCGCGCGCCCAGCTGGAGCGCTCCAGCGCGGTCAGCGAGGTCAGCCAGTCGGTGGGCAGCAGCGTCTTGGCCTGGGCGTAGCCGTTGCCCTGCACCGGGGCGCCGGGGTCCAGTTGCTGGCGGATGCCATGGTGGATGCTGGCCAGAATGGCTGCGGCTGCCAGGTACGGGTTGGCATCGGCGCCGCAGATGCGGTGTTCGATATGTCGGGTATTGGCCGGCCCGCCGGGCACGCGCAGGCTCACGGTACGGTTGTCCACACCCCAGGTCGGCGCCAGCGGTGCATAGCTGTTGGCCTGGAAGCGGCGATAGGAGTTGGCGTTGGGGCAGAACAGCAGCAGCGAGTCGAGCAGCATGGCCAGCATGCCGCCCACCGACTGGCGCAGCAGGGGCGTGCCGGCCTTGTCTTCGCTGGCGTACAGGTTGTGGCCGGCGGCGTCGGCCAGGCTCACGTGCATGTGCATGCCGGTGCCGGCCAGGTGCTCGAACGGCTTGGCCATGAAGCAGGCCTGCATGCCGTGCTTGTGTGCCACGCCCTTGACCAGGCGCTTGTAGCGCACCGCCTGGTCCATGGCCAGCAAGGCGTCGCCGTGCTCCAGGGTGATTTCCACCTGGCCGGGGGCGTATTCGGAAATCGCGGTACGCGCAGGGATGCCCTGGGCCTTGCAGGCGCTGTACAGGTCGGCCAGAAACGGTTCGATCTGCTCCAGCTCGCGCAGGCCGTATACCTGGGTAGCGCGGGGGCGACCGCCGTCGGTATCCAGTGCCGGTTGCGGGTGGCCCAGGTGATCGCGCTTCTGGTCGAGCAGGTAGAACTCCAGCTCGCAGGCCATTACCGGCTCATAGCCATCGGCCTTGAGCGCGTCGATCACCTTGGCCAGCAGTTGGCGTGGATCGGCGACGGTGGCCGGCAGGCCTTCGCTGGGGTGCATGCTCACCTGCACTGCCGCCGTGGGGATCTGCCGCCACGGCATGCGCACCAGGCTGCCGGCCAGCGGGTATGCGCGGCAGTCGATATCGCCCACGTCCCACACCAGCCCCGAGTTCTCCACATCGTCGCCGTTGAGGGTCAGGCCGAGGATGGTACTGGGCAGCGGCCGCCCGCTTTCATACACGGCCAGCAACTCCTCGCGGTGCAGCAGCTTGCCGCGGGGCACGCCGTTGGCGTCGAGGATGAACAACTCGATCATGTCGATATCGGGGTTGGCGGCCAGGAAATCCTCGGCCTCGGAAACAGGGGCAAACTGCATGGTGCACTCGCTTACGCCGTGGCGGCGTACAGGATCGCGCGCCAGTGGGCACGTCGATCGGTCGACAGGGTGGCCGCAACCGGGCCAGCGGTATCAGTGGGGTGCGAGGGCGGTATCTGGTGGGCGGGCATGGCGGCAATGCCACAAGGCCCAGAACGCGAGGATGCTATTGAACAGCGGATTTTCACCGGGGCGCGCCCGCACCTTCGGGAACGAAGGGCGCATCAGGGGGCGGGGCGTACACGCTGGCAAAGTCATGCACGGATACTCCCACGCGTGGGAAGGTTCATTAAATCAGCCTTTGTATACCTTCAGTTAATCAATGGCTAAACAATGGCCCTGCATGGCGAACCGTGCCGTGGCAGGGCAAATCTGCGACAATCCCCGACCAAACTACGCCGATCATGTGAAAGCAGGCTCACCTGCATTATTAAAAAGACGTCATGACTGACCAGAACGCCGCCATCGAGCAACTGCTGAAAAACCTTGACCACGCCATGATCGCCGAGCGTCATCGCCTGCGTCGGCAACTGCATGACCTGCGCAAGCGCCCCGACGAGGCCAAGCTGGCCCAGTGGGCCGCCCGGGTACAGGCCTCCTGCGATCAGGTCGCCGCGCGCAAGGCCAGCGTGCCGCGCATCCACTACGACGACAGCCTGCCGATCGCGGCCAAGCGTGACGAAATCAAGAAGGTGCTGGCCGCCCACCAGGTGCTGATCATTGCGGGCGAAACCGGCTCGGGCAAGACCACCCAGTTGCCCAAGATCTGCCTGGAACTGGGCCGCGGCCAGCATGGCCAGATCGCCCACACCCAGCCGCGCCGGATTGCCGCGCGCAGCGTGGCCACCCGCGTGGCCGAAGAGCTGGGTACGCCGCTGGGCGCGCTGGTCGGCTACCAGGTGCGCTTCGAAGACCAGAGCGATGCCAACACCCTGGTCAAGCTGATGACCGACGGCATCCTGCTGGCCGAAACCCAGCACGACCGCTTTCTGGAACGGTACGACACGATCATCGTCGACGAAGCCCACGAACGCAGCCTGAACATCGACTTCCTGCTCGGCTACCTCAAGACCCTGCTGCCGCGGCGCCCCGACCTCAAGGTCATCATCACCTCCGCGACCATCGACCTGGAGCGCTTTTCCAGGCACTTCAACGATGCGCCGATCATCGAGGTGTCCGGGCGTACCTACCCGGTCGAGACCTGGTACCGGCCGCTGACCAGCGAGCAGGACGAGGAGGGCAACCGCGTCGAGGACGACCTGACCGTCGACCAGGCGATCCTGGCCACCCTCGACGAGATTGCCGCCCATGAGCGCAGCATCGGCAAGGGCCCGGGCGACGTGCTGGTGTTCCTGCCCGGCGAGCGCGAAATTCGCGATGCCGCCGAGATGCTGCGCAAGGCACAGCTACGCCACACCGAAATCCTGCCGCTGTATGCACGGCTGTCGCCGGCCGAGCAGCAGAAGATCTTCCAGTCCCATCCGGGGCGGCGCGTGGTGCTGGCCACCAACGTTGCTGAAACCTCGCTGACCGTACCGGGCATCCGCTACGTGATCGACAGCGGCACTGCGCGCATCAGCCGCTACAGCTACCGTGCCAAGGTGCAGCGCCTGCCCATCGAGGCGGTGTCCCAGGCCAGTGCCAACCAGCGCAAGGGCCGTTGCGGGCGGGTCGAACCGGGTATCTGCGTGCGCCTGTACAGCGAGGACGACTTCAATGGTCGGCCCGCCTTTACCGACCCCGAGATCCTGCGCACCAACCTGGCTGCGGTGATCCTGCAGATGCTGCACCTGCGCCTGGGCGAGATCGACGCCTTCCCGTTCATCGAGCCGCCGGATGGCAAGGCCATCAGCGACGGCTTCAACCTGCTGCAGGAACTCTCGGCAGTCAATCGCGAGAACCAGCTGACCCCGCTGGGCCGCCAGCTGGCGCGCCTGCCGGTGGACCCGCGTCTGGGCCGCATGCTGCTCGAAGGCGCCAAGCAGGGCAGCCTGCAGGAACTGCTGATCGTGGCCAGTGCACTGTCGGTGCAGGACCCCCGCGAGCGTCCGCCCGAGCGTCAGCAGGCTGCCGACCAGGCCCATGCGCAGTGGAAGGACAGCGACTCGGATTTCGCCGCGCTGGTCAACCTGTGGCGCGGCTTCGAAGAACAGCGCCAGGCCCTGACGGCCAGCCCGCTGCGCAACTGGTGCCGCAAGAATTTCCTGAATTACCTGCGTCTGCGCGAATGGCGCGATGCACACCGGCAACTGAGCCTGATCTGCCGCGACCTGCAGTTGAGCATCAACAAGGAGCCGGCCGACTACCCGCGCCTGCACAAGGCGATTCTGTCCGGGCTGCTCAGCCAGATCGGCCAGAAGACCGAGGACGGCGACTACCTGGGCGCACGCCAGCGGCGGTTCTGGGTACACCCGTCCTCGGGCCTGGGCAAGAAACGCCCGCAATGGCTGATGACCGCCGAACTGGTCGAGACGACCAAGCTGTATGCGCGCATGGTGGCCAAGATCGAGCCGGACTGGATCGAGCCGCTGGCCGGGCACCTGATCAAGAAGAACCACTTCGAACCGCACTGGGAGAAGAAGCGCGGCCAGGTGGTGGCCTTCGAGCAGGTCACGCTGTACGGCATGATCGTGGTCGGCCGGCGCCCGGTGCACTACGGGCCGATCGACCCGCAGGCCTCGCGCGAGCTGTTTATCCGTCAGGCCCTGGTGGGCGGTGAGATCCAGTCGCGGGCCAAGTGCCTGGCGGCCAACACGCGCCTGCTCGAGCAGCTCGACGAGCTGGAGGCCAAGGCCCGCCGGCGCGACATCCTGGCTGATGAAGAGACCCTGTACGCCTACTACGAGGCTCGCCTGCCGGCCGAGATCCACCAGACCGCGACCTTCGACAGCTGGTACCGCGTCACCAGCCAGAAAGACCCGCAGTTGCTGATCATGCGCGAAGAGGACGTGCTGGCCCGCGAGGCCAGTGAAGTCACCGCCACGCAGTACCCCGATACCCTGCGCATCGGCGACCTGAGCCTGGCGCTGAGCTACCACTTCGAACCCAACCACCCCCGCGACGGCGTTACCGTGCGGGTGCCGGCGCCGCTGCTGCCCAGCCTGCCGGGCGAGCGCCTGGAATGGCTGGTGCCGGGGTTGCTGGAAGCCAAGTGCATTGCGCTGGTACGCAACCTGCCCAAGGCCTTGCGCAAGAACTTCGTGCCGGTGCCCGACTTCGTCAAGGCCGCCTTGCAGCGCATGACCTTCGCCGACGGCTCGCTGCCCCAGGCGCTGGGCCGCGAACTGCTGCGCATGACCGGTGCGCGGGTCAGCGACGAGGCCTGGGCCGAGGCGGCTGCGCAGGTGGAAGGCCACTTGCGCATGAACATCGAAGTGGTCGATGCCCAGGGCAAGTTCCTGGGTGAAGGCCGCGACCTGACCGAGCTGACGGCGCGCTTCGTTGCTGCCAGCCAGGCCGCGCTGGCCGTGCCGCAATCGGCCAAGGCCCAGCAGCCGGTGCAAGCCAAGGTGTTTGCCGAGGTGGCCCAGACCGCCCAGCAGAAGATCGCCGGGCTGTCGATGACGGTGTACCCGGCGCTGGTGGAAGAGGGCGGTACGGTCAAGGAAGGGCGCTTCTCGACCCAGGCCGAAGCCGAGTTCCAGCACCGCCGAGCCTTGCAGCGGCTGCTGCTGCAGCAACTGGCCGAGCCGGCGAAGTTCCTGCGCGGCAAGCTGCCGGGGCTGACCGAACTGGGCCTGCTGTACCGCGAGCTGGGGCGTGTCGATGCGCTGGTCGAGGACATCCTGCTGGCCAGCCTGGACACCTGCATCCTCGACGGCGAGAGCAGCCTGCCGCGCGACGGTGCCGGGCTTGCTTCGCTGGCCGAACGCAAGCGCGGCCACTGGGCCGATCACGCCGAGCGCCTGGCCCGCCTGACCCTCGAGATACTCAAGCTCTGGCACGGTCTGCAGAAGCGCTTCAAGGGCAAGATCGACCTGGCCCAGGCCGTGGCGCTCAACGACATCAAGCAGCAACTGGCCAACCTGGTGTACCCGGGTTTTGTGCGGGAAACCCCGGGCATCTGGCTCAAGGAACTGCCGCGCTACCTCAAGGCAGTGGAGCTGCGTCTGGAAAAACTCGGTTCGCAGGTGCAGAAGGACCGCGTGTGGAGCGGCGAGCTGAGCGGTCTGTGGGCACAGTACAAGGCGCGTGCCGACAAGCATGCCCAGGAGGGCAAGCGCGACGAGCAACTGGTGCTGTACCGCTGGTGGATCGAGGAATACCGCGTGTCGCTGTTTGCCCAGCAGTTGGGTACCAAGGTACCGATTTCCGACAAGCGCCTGGCCAAGCAATGGAGTCTGGTGGAAGCCTAATCCCCGGAACTTGTGGCACACTTGGCGAACTTCGCTACCGTGTCAGGTACCTGCCACGGTAGCTACAGAATGCAGCACAGCGTACTGCCCCGCTTGCCGGGTGCATTGCCTGTATTAATTGGTACTTTCGTGCCATTTGACCGACAGAACAGGCCGTTGCCCGGCAGGCAGCGGCCCCGAACAGAGGAACGACCGTGCATAACGTCGTCATCAGCGGCACCGGCCTGTACACCCCGGCCAACAGCATTTCCAACGAAGAGCTGGTCGAGTCTTTCAACACCTATGTGCAGCAGTTCAACGCCGACAATGCCGCTGCCATCGAACGGGGCGAAGTGCAGGCACTGGCCGAGTCGAGCGCTGCGTTCATCGAGAAGGCCTCGGGCATCAAGAGCCGCTTCGTGATGGACAAGGCCGGCATCCTCGATCCGCAGCGCATGAAGCCGCGCCTGCCGGAGCGTAGCAACGACGAGCCGTCGATCCTCTGCCAGATGGGCGTGGCAGCCGCCGAACAGGCCCTGGCGCGTGCCGGGCGCACCGCAGCCGATGTCGACGCGGTCATCGTCGCCTGCTCCAACCTGCAGCGCCCTTACCCGGCCATCGCCATCGAAGTGCAGCAGGCTTTGGGCATCGCCGGTTTCGGTTTCGACATGAACGTGGCGTGTTCGTCGGCGACCTTCGGCATTCAGGTCGCCTGCAACAGCGTGCAACTGGGTCAGGCCCGTTCGGTGCTGGTGATCAGCCCCGAGATCTGCACCGGCCATCTGAACTTCCGTGACCGTGACAGCCACTTCATCTTCGGCGACGCCGCCACGGCGGTGCTGGTCGAACGTGCCGACCTCGCTACCTCGGCGCACCAGTTCGATATCGTCAGCACCAAGCTGCTGACCCAGTTCTCCAACAACATCCGCAACAACTTCGGCTTCCTCAACCGCGCGGCGGAAGAGGGTATCGGTGCGCCGGACAAGCTGTTCGTGCAGGAAGGCCGCAAGGTGTTCCGCGAGGTGTGCCCGATGGTGGCCGAGCTGATCGGCCAGCACCTGAGCGAAAACAACCTCAACGTCAGTGACGTCAAGCGCTTCTGGCTGCACCAGGCCAACCTGAGCATGAACCACCTGATCGTCAAGAAGCTGCTGGGCCGCGACGCGCTGGTCGAGGAGGCCCCGGTGATTCTCGATACCTACGCCAACACCAGTTCGGCCGGCTCGGTGATCGCGCTGCACAAGCACCAGGACGACCTGCCCAAGGGTGCCCTCGGGGTGCTCAGTTCGTTCGGTGCCGGCTACTCGATCGGCAGCGTGATCCTGCGCAAACGTTGATCGCCCACGCCAGTGACGGCTGACGAACAGCGCTTGCTCGACCGCTTGCTGGCGGGAGAGCAGCGCGCGTTCGCCGAACTGGTTCAGACCTGCCAGGGCGCCATGCGCGCGGTGGCCTATGCCATCGTCGGCGAACGTGGCGCCGACGAGGTGGTGCAGGATGCCTGGCTGGCGGCGGTACGCGGTCTGGCGGGCTTCCAGCGCCGCTCCAGCCTCAAGACCTGGTTGCTGACCATCACCGCCAATACGGCCAAGACCCGTTACCGGCAAAACCGCCGCGAGGTGCTGCTCGACGACCTGCCGGCCCCCCATGGCAGCATCGACGACGCGCGTTTCGCCAGCGACGGTCACTGGCTGCTGGCGCCTTCGGCTTGGCACGAAGACAGCCCCGAGGCCCTGCTCAGCCAGGAGCAGTTGCGCGAATGCCTGGAGCACACCCTGCTCAGCCTGTCGCAGCTGCAGAGCAGTGTGCTGTTGTTGCGTGAGCGCCAGGGCCTCGAACTGGTGGAAATCTGTAATCTGCTCGACCTGTCGCTCTCCAATGTACGTGTGCTGCTGCACCGTGCACGCCTCAAGGTCTTCGCGACCCTGGAACATTTCGAGGACACCGGCCAATGCTGACCTGCAAGCAACTGGTCGCCTGCTCCAGTGATTACCTGGACGGGCAACTGACCCTGGGCGAGCGCCTGATGACGCGCCAGCACCTGCTGTTCTGTCGCAATTGTCGTCGCTTCATCAAGCAGTTGCGCCTGGCCCAGGCAACCCTCAAGGCGCTGCCGCCGGCGCCTGTGGAGGGGGCCGAGGCCCTTGCGGCGCGGCTGGCCGCCGAGCGCCGGGCAACGCGCTGAAACCCCGCAATCAGCCCTGCAACGGGGCTGATTGTCTTATTCACATTCGAAGTAAAAAGTTCCCCTGTCACTAAATATTTATCTAACAGCCACTGATCTGAAATAACCCCCCGCCAAGATTCGTCCCCAGCACAAGTGGCCTGAGCCGCGTGTTTTTTCAACGTAATCAAGACCATAAACGTTATGAACGTAGGGGAGTTCCTTCGATGATCCGTAAGCACTTCGCAGGTTTCGCAGCCAGCGCCTTGGCAATGGCCGTTACCGCCCAGGCTTTCGCGGGCACCGTGACTACTGACGGCGCCGATATCGTAGTCAAGACCAAGGGTGGCCTGGAGGTCGCTACCGCTGACAAGGAATTCAGCTTCAAGCTGGGTGGCCGGGTCCAGGCCGACTACAGCCGCTTCGACGGTTTCTACACCAAGAACGGCGATACCGCCGATGCGGGCTACTTCCGCCGTGCCTACCTGGAACTGGGCGGTGTGATGTACACCGACTGGGCCTACCAGATCGCCTACGACTTCTCGCATAACTCCGGTGGCGACAACCGTTCCGAAGACGGTTACTTCGACGAAGCGTCGCTGGCCTACAACGGCTTCAAGCCGGTGTCGATCAAGGTCGGTCGCTTCGACCCCGAGTTCGGCCTGGAAAAAGCCACCAGCTCCAAGTGGGTGACTGCCCAGGAGCGAACCGCTGCCTACGACCTGGTGGACTGGACCAACTCGCACAACGGCGGCTTCGGTATCCAGGCATCGGGTAACGCCGGTGACTCGCTGTACGGTTCGGCCGGCCTGTTCGCCAAGGACGCCACCAACCAGGACAAGGACGGCGACAGCTCCAAGCAGTTCAACCTGCGCGGTGTGTTCGCACCGATGCACGAGGCCGGCAACGTACTGCACGTTGGTCTGAACTACGCCCAGCGCGACCTTTCCGATACCGCGTTCGACGGCCGTATCCGCAGCCGCCTGGGCATGCGTGGGGTGAGCACCGACGGTGGCCAGGACGCCGGCAACAACGGCAACCGCCTGGTGCTGGGCGGCAACGCCACCACCCCGGCCGGTGCCTACGACACCGACAAGGCCTGGGGCCTGGAAGCCGCCTACGCGCTGGGCCCGTTCTCGGTGCAGGGCGAGTACATCAAGCGTGATGTTCAGGCAGACGACTCGGCCTTCTCCGACATCAAGGCCAAGGGTTACTACGGCCAGGTGGCCTACACCATCACCGGTGAAGCGCGTGGCTACAAACTCGGCAAGTTCGACAGCATCAAGCCTTCCAACAAGCAGATTGGCGCGTGGGAAGTGTTCTACCGCTACGACCACCTGAGCGTCGACGACAACAACGGCGCATTTGCCGACATCGGTGACGTGGAAGCCAAGGTGCACAACCTGGGTGTGAACTGGTACGCCAACGAGTCGATCAAGCTCAGCGGCGTGTACGTCAAGGCCAAGACCGACAACGCGCAGAACGCTGCCGGCGACGACAGCGGCGACGGTTTCGTGATGCGCGCGCAGTACGTGTTCTAAGCGTTACCCCTGCAACACACTCCTTCATCCGTTAGATCTTCGCCCCGCACCTGCGGGGCTTTTTTTTGCTCGCACGAGGGGGCAGACTGCGCGCATGCCCATCTCAATTCTGCCGCACCTTGCCGATATCGACGCCGCCACCTGGGATGCCCTGGTGCCGGATGCCCAGCCGTTCCTGCGCCAAGCCTTCCTGCGCAGCCTGGAAGACAGCGCCAGCGTCACCCCGCGCACCGGTTGGGCGCCGGCCCACCAGGTCCTGACCGACACTCAGGGCCAGGTACGGGCGGCCATGCCGGCCTACGTGAAGACCCATTCGTTCGGCGAGTACGTGTTCGATCACGGCTGGGCCGACGCCTGCGACCGCGCCGGTATCGACTACTACCCCAAGCTGCTGTGTGCGGTGCCGTTTTCACCGGTCAGCGGCGCGCGCCTGCTGGGTGATGCGCAGGCGGCGGGTGAGCTGATCGACGGCGTCAGCGATGCTTTGCTCGAACAGGGGCTGTCGGGCCTGCACGTGAACTTCACCGACCCGGCCAGCGACGAAGTATTGCGTGGGCGTGCGGGCTGGATGGAGCGCCTGGGGTGTCAGTTTCACTGGCGCAACCAGGGTTATCGGGACTTCCAGGATTTTCTCGACAGCCTCAGTTCACGCAAGCGCAAGCAGATGCGCAAGGAACGCGAGCAGGTGGCGGGGCAGGGTATCGAGTTTCAGTGGTACCACGGCCATGAGCTGAGTGAGGCGCAGTGGGATTTCGTGTACGCATGCTATGCCAACACCTACGCCGTGCGCCGCCGTGCCCCGTACCTTACCCGGGCGTTTTTCAGCCTGCTGGCCGAACGCATGCCCGCGTCGATCCGCGTGGTGATGGCGCATCAGGGCGCGCGGGCGGTGGCGATGGCGTTCAGCCTGGTGGGTGGTGACAGCCTGTATGGGCGCTATTGGGGCTGCCTGGCGGAGTTCGACCGGTTGCATTTCGAGACGTGCTTCTATCAGGGCATGGACGTTGCCATTGCCGAAGGGTTGAAGCGTTTCGATGCCGGGGCGCAGGGCGAGCACAAGCTGATTCGCGGGTTCGAACCGGTGATCACGCGGTCCTGGCATTACCTGCTGCATCCGGGGTTGAAGGCGGCCGTGCAGGACTTTCTGGCGCAGGAGCGGGAGGGGGTGCTGGGGTATGCCGAGGAGGCGCGTACGGCGCTGCCCTTCAGGCAAGCCTGAGGGCCAAGCCCGCACCCGCAGGCGCAGTGAAATCCCTGTGGGAGCGGGCTTGACCCGCGATACCGTCGCCGCGGTGTTCAATCGACCCCGACAAACCCTCCCGTCTGGTGATGCCACAACCGTGCGTACAGCCCCTGGTGCGCCAGCAGTTCGGCATGGGTGCCCATCTCGGCAATCCGCCCCTGCTCCAGCACCACCAGCCGGTCCATCCGCGCGATGGTCGACAGGCGGTGCGCAATGGCGATCACCGTCTTGCCCTGCATCAGGGTCTCCAGGCTCTCCTGGATGGCTGCCTCCACTTCCGAATCCAGCGCCGAAGTGGCTTCGTCCATGATCAGGATCGGCGCATTCTTGAGCAGCACCCGCGCAATCGCGATGCGCTGGCGCTGGCCGCCGGACAGTTTCACGCCACGCTCGCCCACATGCGCATCGAAACCGGTGCGCCCCTGGGCATCGGACAGCTGAGGGATGAACTCATCGGCCCGCGCCCGGCGCACCGCCTCCCACAACTCCTCTTCTGTCGCATCCGGCCGGCCATACAGCAGGTTGTCGCGAATCGAGCGGTGCAGCAGCGAGGTGTCCTGGGTGATCATGCCGATCTGTGCGCGCAGGCTGGCCTGGCTCACCTGGGCAATGTCCTGGCCGTCGATCAGGATACGGCCACTTTCCAGGTCGTACAGGCGCAGCAGCAGGTTGACCAGGGTGGACTTGCCGGCGCCCGAGGGGCCGATCAGGCCGATCTTCTCGCCGGGGCGAATGTCCAGGGTCAGGTTGCTGATGATCCGGCTGCCCTGACCGTAATGAAAGTCGACGTTGTCGAAGCGCACCGCGCCGCGATCGACCTTCAGCGCCGGAGCATCTGGCGGATCGGTGACGGTGACCGGCTGGGCGATGGTCTTGAGGCCATCCTGCACCATGCCGATGTTCTCGAAGATGCCGTTGACCACCCACATGATCCAGCCCGACATGTTGACGATGCGGATCACCAGGCCGGTGGCCAGGGCGATGGCGCCCACGGTGATCAGCGACTGGCTCCACAGCCACAGCGCCAGGCCGGTGGTGGTGACGATCAGCAGCCCGTTGAGGCTGGTGATGACCACATCCATGCTGGTGATCACCCGCGAGGCCAGCTGGGTCTTTTCGGTCTGCTCGCGAATCGCTTCGCGGGCGTACTGGCGCTCGAAGTCGGTGTGGGCGAACAACTTGAGGGTGGCGATGTTGGTGTAGCCATCGACAATACGGCCCATCAGCTTGGAGCGCGCATCCGATGACACCACCGAGCGTTCCTTGACCCTGGGCACGAAATAGCACAGTGCGCCGATGTAGGCGAAGATCCAAACGGTCAGGGGCAGCATCAGGCGCCAGTCGGCCTCGGCGAACAGTACCAGCGAGCTGATCGCGTAGATCAGCACGTGCCACAGGGCGTCCACCGCCTGCACGGCCGAATCGCGCAGCGAGTTGCCGGTCTGCATGATGCGCTGGGCGATGCGCCCGGCAAAATCGCTCTGGAAGAAATTGAGGCTCTGCTTGAGCACATGGGTGTGGTTCTGCCAGCGGATCATGCTGGTCATGCCCGGGCTGATGGTCTGGTGCACCAGCAGGTCGTGCAGGCCGAAGAACAGCGGGCGCAGCAGCAGCGTGACCACCACCATCCAGATCAGCTCGCTGGCGTGATCGCTGAAGAAATCGGGGTTTGGCGCGCCCTGGGCCAGGTCGATGATACGGCTCAGGTAACTGAACAGCGCCACTTCGATGAGCGAAGCCACCAGCCCCACCACCAGCAGTGCGGCAAAGCTGGGCCACACCTGGCGCAGGTAGTAGAAATAGAACGGCAGGACCTTGCCCGGTGGCGATGCGGTCGGTGCTTCGCGAAAGATATCGATCAGCTTTTCGAAATAGCGATACAACCTCAAAACTCTAACTCCTGTCTGACTCGACCGGGCCGGTCGTGGTTCACGTCCCTGTGAACACGGGCTCAGTCAATGCGTTTGGCGGACTTGATCAGCACGGGATCGACCGGTACATCGGCCATGCCGTTCTTGCGCGTGGTCGGCGAGTTGACGATCTGGTCGACCACGTCCATACCCTTGACCACCTTGGCGAACACGGCGTAGCCGGCATCGCGGCCCGGATCGAGGAAGGCGTTGTCGGCCACGTTGATGAAGAACTGGCTGGTGGCCGAGTTCGGGTTGGATGTGCGGGCCATCGACAGGGTGCCGCGGGTGTTGTGCAGGCCGTTGCTGGCCTCGTTGCGGATCGGGTCCTTGGTCGACTTCTGTTGCATCTGCGCGGTGAAGCCGCCGCCCTGGACCATGAAGCCCGGGATCACGCGGTGGAAGATGGTGTTGGTGTAGAAGCCGCTGTCGACATACTCGAGGAAGTTCTTGGTCGAGATGGGCGCCTTGACCGGGTCCAGTTCCACTTCGATCTGGCCGAAGCTGGTGTCGAGCAGTACGTGCGGGGCTTTTTCGGCAGCCATCAGGCTGGTGGCGAAGACGACCGAGCAGGCGCCAAGCAGAAGTTTTTTCAGCATGAACTCAATGATCCTTGAGAAGTGGTTGAAGCCGTTGCCAGAAACTGCAGCAGGGTCTGGTTGAACAGCCGGGGTTGATCCAGCGGTGTAGCGTGCCGTGAATCTTCGATGACCGCCAGTCGTGCTTGAGGAATAAGCGCGACGTAGCGCTGCTTGAGCTGTATCGGGGTGTAATCGTGGTCGGCGCTGATGACCAGCGTAGGACAGCGGATCTGGCCCAGGCGTTCCTGTACCCCCCAGCCGACGATGGCATCGAAGCTGGCCAGGTACGCACGCTTGTCGTTGCGCGCCCAGCGCTCGGCCATCTTGCGTCGCAACTCGGCCTGCTCCGGCTTGGGAAACAGGCGTGCGGCCAGGCCTTTGCCGATGGTCTCCAGGCTCAGCAGGCGGGCCAGGCTCCAGCGCTTGAACCATTGCCAGTAATCGTCGCGGCTGCGCAGCTTGACCTCGGGTGCGCTGTTGACGATGCACAGGCTGCGCAACCGGTGGGGATGGTCGACGGCAAACTGGAAGCCGATCATGCCGCCCATCGACAGGCCAGCCAGGTGTACCGGGCCGGTGTTCAGGTGCTCCAGCAGGGCCAGCAGGTCGGCGCTGAAGCCGGCGATGCTGTAGCGCTCGCGAGGCTTGTCGGAGCGCCCGTGGCCGCGCACATCGAGCAGGATCACGCGGTACTGACGGGCCAGCTCCGGTACCTGGTATTCCCAGTCCTGGCAGCTCGAGCCCAGGCCGTGCAGCAGTACCAGGGGCTCGCCCTGGCCATATTCCTCGTAATGCAGGGTGCAACCTTCATGTTCGAAATAGGCCATGGGCGTTACCTGTCAGGCTTGGGCGGGGGCGGCGAAGGGCACGTCCAGCGGCGCAGTGTCGAAGTTGCGCAGCAACTCGATGAGGATCTGCGTGGCCGGGCCCAGGGGTTTGTCCTTGTTCGAGTAAAGGTAGAACAGCGGGTGACGGCTGCCACCCTGGTCCAGCGGCAGTGGCTTGAGCACGCCTTCGCGCAGTTCGCGCTCGATCAGGTGGCGTGGCAGCCAGGCAAAGCCCAGGCCGCTGCTGACGAAGGTGGCGGCGGTGGCCAGGCTGCCGACCGTCCAGCGCTGTTCGGCGCCCAGCCAGCCCACATCCCGCGGTTGTGCCCGGCCAGAGTCGCGGATCACCACCTGCAACTGGCTCTCCAGGTCCTGGAAACTGAGCTCGCGGCCCAGGCGGTGCAGGCTGTGCTCGGGGTGTGCAACGGCCACGAACTCCACCGCGCTCAATTCGGTGCCCAGGTAGCCGGGGATGCTGAAGCCGCTGATGGCAAGGTCCGCCACCCCTTCGTGCAGCACTTCCTCGACCCCTGACAGCACCTCCTCGCGCAGGCGCACCCGGCAGCCGCGACTTTGCGGCATGAACGCACTCAGGGCACGTACCAGTCGGGCATTGGGGTAGGCGGCATCGACCACCAGGCGCACCTCGGCTTCCCAACCCTGCTCCATGTGATGGGCGAGGTCTTCGAGCTGGCTGGCCTGCTTGACCAACTGGCGCGAGCGGCGCAGCAGCACGCTGCCGGCATCGGTGAGCACCGCCTTGCGCCCGTCGATGCGCAGCAACGGCACGCCGAGCTGGTCCTGCATGCGGGCCACGGTATAGCTCACCGACGATTGGGAGCGGTGCAGGGCTTCGGCGGCCTGGGCAAAGCCGCCGTGGTCGACCACCGCCTGCAGAGTCCGCCACTGATCCAGGGTAACGCGCGGCGCTTTCATCTTCGGCTCCTGTTGTCCTAAGCTGGCGCACTTTCATGGAGAGCGCCGTTATGAAGAAAATCTGTGTTGCACTGCTGGCCCTGCTGCCGCTGACGGCCCTGGCCTACCCCATCGACGTGACCAAGAACACCGACGGGGTGAAGCTTGACTACACCACCTACGACACCGACCGTGACATCGGCTCGATCAGCCTGAACAACTACGGCGATGTGGCAGCGACGTGCAAGGTCACCTTCCGCAACGGCCCGGAGGCCCCCAGGGTACGGCGCATACAGGTACCGGCGAAAAAGAGCGTCGACGTGACGGCCAAATTCAACCGCGAAATCCTCAAGCTGCGCATCGCGCTGGACTGCAAACCGCAATAAAACAGGTTAACTGATAGATTTAACCCAGTTTTTACGCTTTTTTATCGATAGGTCAATCTCTAATCTTGCCTCCATCGACTTAGCGAACTTGCCGATGGAGGCAACCCATGTCCCGCGTACTGATCATCGAAAGCAGCGCCCGCCTGCAGGACTCCGTGTCTCGTCAGCTGACCCGTGATTTCATCAGCCAGTGGCAGGCGGCCAACCCGGCCGACCAGATCAGCGTGCGCGACCTGGCATTGAACCCGGTACCCCACCTGGACAGCCATCTGCTGGGTGGCTGGATGAAGCCCGAAGCCCAGCGCAGCGCCGAAGAAGTGCAGGCATTGGCACGTTCCAACGAACTGACCGACGAAGTGCTGGCCGCCGATGTACTGGTGCTGGCGGCGCCGATGTACAACTTCACCATCCCCAGTACGCTGAAGGCCTGGCTCGACCATGTGCTGCGTGCCGGCGTCACCTTCAAATACACCCCCACCGGCCCGCAGGGCTTGCTGACCGGCAAGCGCGCCTATGTGCTGACGGCCCGCGGCGGTATCCACGCCGGGGCCGGTAGCGACCATCAGGAGCCCTACCTGCGCCAGGTGATGGCCTTCATCGGCATTCACGAGGTGACGTTCATTCACGCCGAGGGCCTGAACATGGGCGGCGACTTCCACGAAAAAGGCCTGAACCAGGCCAAGGCGCTGCTGGCTGCGGTAGCTTGAGCCGTACCGATTTTCCCCCCGCCTGACACCTTTGCTCCTTTGGGTGTACCTGCCCGGTCAGACACTGGTTTGACCGGGCTTTTTTGTGGGTGGTTATAAAACCTGTCATTGCCAGGTTGATTGTTTATAGAGAACTGACAGTTTTGTCAGGTGCGCGCTTGAATGCCTAGCTGTTTATATACAGGTGACGGACAGACTTTCCGCAGTGAAAGTTTGTAACTTGCCTCGCGGATATAAGGATGCGTACCTATGCCTGCTAAAATTGAGTCCAAGCTATATGCCTGGGATGCCCCGACGATCGACTGTTCGATTCCACATCCCGATTACCCCCAAGACCCGTCGAGAAGGTATTTCCTGATAAGGGGGATCTACAACTGCGGCAGCAATACGGATTTTTTGTCAGTCAGGACGCTCATATCAGCCGGTATGTACGCCGGTGACAGGGTCAGGGTAAGAATTGTCGAACCTTCCGGTATCATCTTCGATTTGCCCGTGCAAGTCATCAAAAACCCGCCGCAAGCGCTGTACTCTTCTTGTCCAAAAGCGCTGATGTACAGCAGTTCCGGTCAAACGGCACAGGTAAATTTCGCGCTGAGCAGGAATGGCGGAGCATGGGTGGTTTCGCAGAGTCGTTACTATACGGTGCAAGTCCAAAGTTTCGATCCATTGGACCGGCCAACACTTGAGCGCGGTTCTCGCTGGGTCCAGATTACCTATCCCCAATGGCAACCTTCACACAAGGTTCGTCTAAGAGGTTTCACCATGACAGGGCATGAGGACCTGGGGTGGAAACCCATGACGGGTGGTACTGCCCAGTTTGAAATTCCACTGAGCTGGTTTCAGCAGAACAGAGGCAAGCAAGTGTGGCTCAATTATGCGCTTGAAGCGGTTACGGGCTCGGACTACCAATTTTCCAGGCTGCTTTATATCCCGAGCCTGGAGGTGCCCCCGGCATCTGCGAAGGCGCCTGAGGGCCCTGCGAAAGTGCCGGTGAAAAAACCTGCGAAGGCGTCAGAGGCACCTGCGAAAGTGCCTGGCAAACCTGCGAAACGCCCGCCAAGCAAGGCGTGACCCGCAAGCAAGGGTTCAAAGCCGGCGCGAGCGCAGGGAGGCACCATGTTGAACACGTTCACACTGTTGCTGTTGATCAGCCTGATGACAGCCTGCGCCAACCGGGCGCCGGTGCAGCCTGCCAATGACGAGGTTGCGCAGGCAAGCTCGGTGCCGCCAACGGTCCAGGCCGCTGCGTTGCAGTCCCGTGCAGGTACGGCGGCTGTTTCCGGAGCCACGGTTGCACGCCACCTGCAGGAACGTTACCGCGACACCCGGCAGAACTGTAACGCCTCCAGCGCGCCGGCCTTTCTGTGCAGCGGCATCCTCATGCGCGCTACGCAGAACAGCCCGGCGTTTCATTCGTGGAACCCGAACCCTACCGCCTCGGGCGTGTCGTTCTCCTACCTGCGCGCCGACTCTGCGTTCAGTCGGTTGGCCTATGGGTACACTAACGGCTTCATCTTCGTGCCTATCTTGTACGCCAACAATCAATACAAGCCCCGTGTGTTGTGCTCGTTTCCTGTGGACGCCGATTCCAACAGGCGAGAATCGCAGGGGTGCGGGCAGAATGTCGGTTATCCCACGGTGAGTCGCGAGTGCAGGGCGCAGGGCATCGGTACAGCCGAACAATGGCTGGCGCATTACAACGCCAACCGGATCAATGCACGCCAGTGCGGCTTCAATGTTCGCGATGAACTCAACAAAGAAGGCGCCATCGCGTTCTATCAGAGCCTGCGTGCCAGAAACCTGCCCGGCGCCAACCTTGGCGGCATCCAGAACGAAGTGCGCATGGCCCTGTGGCCGCAGAACATCGGTCGGCAATTGCCGATGGAAGCCTTCTTCTATATTGGCGGGAGCGCGAGCGGAAGGGCGGGGGCGCAGGCGGATCAGCGGGACTTCTTCAGCCAGACGGGCATCCTGGTGCCGATCATCGCGGTGACCTTGCCCTCTGGCGCCACCCCCGCACGCTTCCAGTTCATCACGGCCGATCAGACCCGTTGAGCCTGCTGGCACCTTGAGTGCAGGCCTTTCAAAAGCGGTTGCCGGCCCGTTGGTCAACCGCTAAGGTCGCCGCCTGCATATCAGGGGGCATACATGGGCTACTTATTGATCGTCGCGCTGATCCAGGCGTTTTCCTTCAGCCTGATCGGCGAATACCTGGCCGGGCATGTCGACAGCTACTTCGCGGTGCTGGCGCGGGTACTGCTGGCCGGCCTGGTGTTTTTGCCGTTGACCCGCTGGCGCAAGGTCGAGCCGCGCTTCATGCGGGCCATGCTGCTGATCGGCGCGTTGCAGTTCGGCATCACCTATGTGTGCCTGTATTTGAGCTTTCGTGTGCTGAGCGTGCCCGAAGTGCTGCTGTTCACCATTCTTACACCCTTGCACGTGACCCTGATCGAGGATGCCCTGAACCGGCGCTTCAACCCGTGGGCACTGGTGGCCGCACTGGTGGCGGTGGGGGGCGCAGCGGTGATTCGCTTCGACCGCATCAGCCCGGACTTCTTCATGGGCTTTGTGCTGCTGCAACTGGCCAACTTCACCTATGCCGCCGGTCAGGTGCTGTACAAGCACCTGGTTGCCCGTTACCCCAGTGACCTGCCGCACTACCGACGCTTCGGCTACTTCTACCTGGGCGCCCTGCTGGTGGTGCTGCCGGCCTTCCTGCTGTTCGGCAACGCGCAACATTTGCCCAGCACCGACGTGCAGTGGCTGGTGCTGCTGTTTCTGGGATTGTGCCCGACGGCGCTGGGGCTGTACTGGTGGAACAAGGGCGCCTGCCTGGTTTCAGGCGGCACCCTGGCGGTGATGAACAACCTGCATGTGCCGGTCGGGCTGATGCTCAACCTGCTGATCTGGAACCAGCACGAGCCGCTGGGCCGGCTGTTCATCGGTGGTGCGGTGATACTGGCCTCGCTATGGCTCAGCCGACTCGGTGCTCAACGCCCGTTGCTCGCGAACGGCACCGGCCGGTAGCAGCCCGGCGCGCAGGTCGCTGCCGCTGGGTTGCTGGTACAGGCCCAGACCGAACTCGGGCATCACGGCCAGCAGGTAGTCGAAGATATCGCCCTGGATACGTTCATAATCGGCCCAGGCGGTGGTGCGGGTGAAGCAGTAGATTTCCAGGGGCACGCCCTGGGCGGTGGTCTGCATCTGACGCACCATGCAGGTCATGTTCGGCTGGATGTCCGGGTGGCTTTTCAGGTACGCCAGGGCATAGGCGCGGAAGGTGCCGATGTTGGTCATGCGCCGGCGGTTGGCCGACAGCGCTGCCACAGGGCCCTGGGCTTCGTTCCAGGCCTGCAGTTCGCTGCGCTTGCGGGTCATGTAGTCGGTGAGCAGGCGCACCTTGCCCAGGCGTTGCTCTTCTTCATCGGTCAGAAAGCGCACGCCGCCAGCATCTATGAACAGGCTGCGCTTGATGCGCCGACCGCCGGCCTGCTGCATGCCACGCCAGTTCTTGAACGATTCGGACATCAAGCGCCAGGTGGGGATGGAGACAATGGTCTTGTCGAAGTTCTGCACCTTGACCGTGTGCAGGGTGATGTCCACTACGTCGCCGTCGGCGCCCACCTGGGGCATCTCGATCCAGTCGCCGACGCGCAGCATGTCGTTGCTGGTCAGTTGCACGCTGGCCACGAACGACAGCAGGGTGTCCTTGTACACCAACAGGATCACCGCCGACATCGCACCCAGGCCCGACAGCAGCAGTAACGGCGAGCGGTCGATCAGGGTGGCGACGATGATGATCGCGCCGAACACGAACAGCACCATCTTGGCCAGTTGCACATAGCCCTTGATCGAACGGGTACGCGCATGTTCGGTGCGGGCATAGATATCGAGCAGGGCATCGAGCAGTGCACTGATGGCCAGCACCAGGAACAGGATGGTGAACGCCAGCGCCACGTTGCCCAGAAAATGCTGGCTGGTGGCGCTGAGCTCCGGCACCAGCTTGAGGCCGAACTGCACCACCAGCGAGGGCACCATCTGCGCCAGGCGCTGGAATACCTTGTTGTGCAGCAGGTCATTGAGCCAGTGCAGGGCTGGCTGGCGGCTCAGCAGCCGGACGGCGTGCAGGATCATGAAGCGTGCCACACGCCCCAGTACCAGGGCGGCCAGCAGCAGTACCGCCAGGCCCAGGCCGGCGTGCAGCAGCGGGTGCTGATCGAGGGTGCCCCACAGATCCAGGGCGTTTTGCCAGAACAATTGAATATCCATGCCGTAGTAAAGGTGTCCGCAAAAAGAGTGGAAGTGCAATTAGAACGCGGAAAGTCGTGACAACGCCAAAAGAAATTCGGCGTGAGCGCCGGAAAACGTTACCCTATATGGCTGAATTTCTGCACTTGCCCGAGGTACACCCGTGTTTTCCCAATTCGCCCTGCACGAACGCCTGCTCAAAGCCGTGGCCGCACTGAACTTTGTCGAGCCCACGCCTGTGCAGGCGGCGGCCATCCCCCTGGCGCTGCAAGGGCGTGACCTGCGGGTGACGGCGAAAACCGGTAGCGGCAAGACCGCCGCCTTCATGCTGCCAGTGCTCAACCGCCTGGTGGACCTGAAGCAGAGCCGTGTCGAGATCCGTGCCCTGGTGCTGCTGCCGACCCGTGAGCTGGCCCAGCAGACCCTCAAGGAAATCGAGCGTTTCGCCCAGTTCACCTACATCAAGGCCGGCATGATCACCGGTGGTGAAGACTTCAAGGAACAGGCCGCCATGCTGCGCAAGGTGCCGGACATCCTGGTCGGCACCCCGGGGCGCATGCTCGAACACCTCAATGCCGGCAACCTGCACCTTGAACATGTGCAGGCGGTGGTGCTGGACGAAGCCGACCGCATGCTCGACATGGGCTTTTCCGAAGACGTCGAGCGTCTGTGCAACGAGTGCGCGAACCGCGAGCAAACCCTGCTGTTCTCGGCTACCACTGGCGGTGCCGGCCTGCGCGACATGATCGGCAAGGTACTCAAAGACCCCGAGCACCTGATGCTCAACACCGTCAGCCAACTCAACGACGGCACCCGCCAGCAGATCATCACCGCCGACCACAACCAGCACAAAGAACAGATCGTGCAGTGGCTGCTGGCCAACGAGTCCTACCAGAAGGCAATCATCTTCACCAATACCCGGGTGATGGCCGACCGTATCTACGGTCACCTGGTTGCCAAGGACATCAAGGCATTCGTGCTGCACGGCGACAAGGACCAGAAGGACCGCAAGCTGGCCATCGAGCGCCTCAAGCAGGGCGGCGCCAAGGTGCTGGTGGCGACCGACGTCGCGGCCCGTGGCCTGGACGTGGACGGCCTGGACCTGGTGATCAACTTCGACATGCCGCGCAGCGGCGACGAATATGTACACCGTATCGGTCGTACCGGGCGCGCCGGCAACGAAGGTCTGGCAGTGTCGCTGATCTGCCATGGTGACTGGAACCTGATGTCGAGCATCGAGCGCTACCTCAAGCAGAGCTTCGAGCGCCGCACCATCAAGGAAGTCAAGGGCACCTATACCGGGCCGAAGAAGGTCAAGGCGTCGGGCAAGGCCGCCGGGGTCAAGAAGAAAAAGACCGACAAGAAGACCGACAAGAAGGTGGTGCCCAAACGCAAGCCGACCGCCAAGCCCAAGCCCAATGCTCCCTCCCTGGTGAGCCAGGACGGCATGGCACCGCTGAAGAAGCGCAAGCCGGCACCGGCTGCCGAGTAAGGTTGCAGGGCCTATTCGCCGGCAAGGCCGGCTCCTACAGGAGCTGTCTTGCTAGCGAACGCGTCATCCTCGATTCAGACTTTCTTCTCTGCCGCCTTCAGTTCCTGCATGCGCTTGTCGATCAGCTGGCATTTGTCCGGCAGGTCCTTGCTCTCGGTTCCCAGCTTCATCCCCTGTAATTCTTCATTGATCTCCTTGGCCTTCTGCGGGTTCTGCTCCGTCAGTTTGCTGACCTCCTTGGCCAGCTCCTCGCGCTTCTGCGTGGCCTCTTCCAGCGTGCAGGCCCAGGTGGGCACGGCAAATAGAAGGGCAGCGGCAGCGGTGATGCTCATCAGCGTTTTCATGGTCGGACCTCGTGTTCCATTACGGGCGAAGGTGTTCGGTGGAGGGCTGTGCCGGCCGGAAAGTTCAGTCGAACCGCTGCCGCGCGCGCCTGTCACACCCTTACATCCCCTTGCTGGAGGTTGGACCGATGAGCACTACCTATGACTGGGACCTGATGGAGCGCCTGCTGCACGAAGTGCAGAACGGCGCCGGCCACAGCTTTACCCCGCGCCCGTATGCCGAGCAGCATGCTGCCGGCCTGGCTGCCAAAGGCGATGCAGTGCCGGAGCTTGATCATCTGAAGACCAAGGCCTGCGAATACGAGAAGCTGCTGTTCGAGCGCGGCTTTATCGAGACGCGCCCTGAAGAGGAAGGGGGCAATGGCGAGAACTTCGTCCTTACCCAACGAGGCTCGCGCCTGCTCAGCCTTATCGACAGCGCAATCCCGGGCAATGATCATCCGCGCCAGGTGTTGAACGAGCAGGCTGATGCACTGGATGAGGCGACCTTCGACGAAGTGGCGTCAAAGGCACAAATCGCCTGATCGGGCTGGTAATCGCTGGCAGCAGGCCCTGATAATCGGCGCTGGATCCACTATTGCCGAGAGCCTGCCATGCCGTGCCGCGATAATGGGGGTCGCCCTTGAGCGCCCTTCGTAAGAATACCGACACCTTCGCTCTGCAGGTCATGCTGGGCCTGTGCCTGATCTGGGGCATCCAGCAGGTCATGATCAAGTGGGCCGCGCCGGACATCGCACCGGTGATGCAGGCCGCCGCGCGCTCGGGCATCTCGGCACTGATGGTCGCGTTGCTGATGTGCTGGCGGGGTGGCTGGGAACAGCTGGGCACCACCTGGAAGGGCGGTCTGCTGGCCGGTTCGCTGTTCGGCCTGGAGTTTCTGCTGATCGCCGAAGGGCTGCAACTGACGTCCGCGGCGCACATGTCGGTGTTCCTCTACACCGCGCCGGTGTTCACTGCGCTGGGGCTGCACTTCATGCTGCCCAGCGAGCGCCTGCGCCCGCTGCAGTGGCTCGGCATCCTGCTGGCGTTCGCCGGCATTGCCGTGGCCTTTGCCGGCGGACTGTCGCTGGACAACCTCGATGGGCGCATGCTGCTGGGCGATGCGATGGGCGTGATGGCCGGCATGGCCTGGGGCGCGACCACCGTCGTGGTGCGGGCTTCGCGCCTGTCGGAGGCACCGGCTACCCTGACCCTGTTCTACCAGCTGATGGTCGGCTTCGTCGGCCTGCTGCTGATCGCGGTGCTGACCGGGCAGGTCGGCCATGTGACGCTGACCGCCACATCGATCAGCAGCGTGCTGTTCCAGGCGGTGGTGGTGTCGTTCTTCAGCTACCTGACCTGGTTCTGGCTGCTGCGTCGCTACCTGGCGTCCAACCTGGCGGTGTTCTCGTTCATCACCCCGTTGTTCGGGGTGACGTTCGGCGTGTTGCTGCTGGGCGAGCCGTTGAGCCTGAACTTCATCCTGGGCGCCGTCTGCGTGTTGCTGGGCATTACCCTGGTCAGTGCCGAGCAGTGGGTACGCAGGCGTCTGCGGCGCCTGCTCGGCCAGTAGCCGGGCGCAACAGCAGGGCCCCGGCGATGATCAGGCCGCTGGCGGCCACTACCAGCGCCGGTTGCAGGCTGGCGCTGAACTGATTGCTCAACGCCGCCAGCAGCGGGCCGCTGAGTTGGCCGAGGGCGAAGCAGGTGGTCAGCAGGCCGGCATTGCGGTGGGTGGCGTGGGGGGCCAGTTCGCGCGAGCGCTGCATCACCAACTGCATGCAGGCCAGAAACGGCGTGCCGCACAGCAGTACACCCAGCGCCAGGCCGGCGCCGCTGCCCAGCAGGCAGGCCAGTACCCCAGCGGCCTGCAGCCACAACGTTGCCATCAGCCAGCGCGCCGTGCTGCCGTGGTGCGGGCGGCGCAGGCTGACCAGCACCACACCCATGGCGGCAGCCAGGCCGAAGGCCGGCCAGAACAGGTCGGCCAGCCACTGGCCGTGAAAACGTGCGCTGGCCATCTGTGACATGAAAGTGGCCGGAATGATGTATCCCACCCCGTACAGTGCATAGATCAGCCCCAGCCGCCCGATGCCGGGTGTCGCACCCTGCGCGGTGGCCTTGTGCGCGGGCACTGGTTGCGGGTGTGGCAGCGTGGGCTGGATCACCAGCAGCATCAGCAGCGCCACGGCGGCGTAGATCAGCCACAGCGGTGCCGAACCCAGGCCCTGCAGATTGGCGCCCAGTGCCAGCATCCCCGTGAGCAGGATACCCATGCCAGGGCCGGCGAACACCAGTGCGCCAAGGCGCGGTTGCCGGCTTTGAGCGGCCAGGTGCTGGGTCATGCCGGTGAGCGTCACCACCACCCACGCACTGGCGATGCCGGTGCCCAGGCGCAGCGCCATATGCGGCCAGAACCCGTGAGCCCAGAACGAGGCCAGAGTCAGCAGCACACACAGCCACAACCCGGCCAGCAGGCGCCTGCGCACCTGGGCGGGGCGGTGCGCGAACATCGCGTCGAGGGCGCCGAGCAGGTAGCCCAGGTAATTGGCGGCGGCTACCAGCCCGGCGGCGGTCAGGCTGATCTGGCCTTCGCTGATCAGGTGCGGCAGTTGCGGGGTGAGGGCGAATCGGCCGATGCCCATGGCCATCATCAGGGCAACGAAGCTGGCCAGCAGGCGCATTGTCGAGGACATGGTCGGGTTCCTGTGCGATGAGCGTTGACCGTCAGGCTACTGCGGGTTGACTTTCATAAAAATTGAATAATGATGAGGAACTTGTTCTGCTTTGGAGAATTGCTGTGGAGCTGAGTCAACTGCGCATCTTTCAGGCGGTCGCCGAAGAGGGGTCGATCACCCGCGCGGCCGAGCGCCTGCACCGCGTGCCCTCCAACCTGTCCACGCGCCTGCGCCAGCTGGAAGAGCAACTGGGTGTGGAGCTGTTTCGGCGCGAGCGCCAGCGCCTGCAGCTGTCGCCGGCTGGCAAGGTGCTGCTGGACTACAGCGCACGCATGCTGGCGTTGCATGACGAAGCCTTTGCGGCGGTTCAGGGGGGCGAGCCGGCGGGGAATTTCGTGCTGGGCAGCATGTACAGTTCAGCGGCCATTCATCTGCCTGAGCTGCTGGCGCGCTATCACCGAGCTTACCCGGCGGTGAACCTGCAGGTGCAGACCGCCCCCAGCGGCGAATTGCTCGAAGGGCTGCTCAGCGGGCGTCTCGACGCGGCGCTGGTGGATGGACCGCTGGCCCTGGCCGGGCTCGACGGGGTGCCCTTGTGCGAGGAGACCCTGGTGCTGCTCACCGAGGCCGACCACCCGCCGGTGCACAGTGCCCGGGACGTGGCTGGGCGTGCGGTGTTCACGTTTCGCCAGGGATGCTCGTACCGCATGCGGCTGGAGGCCTGGTACGCCCATGATCGTGCGGCGATGGGGCGGGTGATGGAAATCGAATCGTATCCCAGCATGCTTGCCTGCGTGATCGCCGGGGCGGGTGTGGCGTTGATGGCGACCTCGATGCTTGAAAGCCTGCCGGGCCGTGAACGGGTCACGGTGCACCCGTTGCAGTCGCCGTTCGACCAGACCACCACCTGGCTGATGTGGCGCAAGGGCATGTGCGGGGCCAACCTGAGTGCCTGGATAGCGGTGCAGGAAGCGGTGAAGGGGCAGGTGAGCGATGATGCCGAGGTGGCCCTGCGTGCCTGACTGAAATCAATAGAGAAGTTTTTACCCGGGCGTGATGCTGCACATGGGGCTATGATGAGTTTGTAGCGCCGCCGCCGTACTTCGCGCGCAGATGACCCGTGAGGGGGAGTTATGAGAAACGATCTGTTCAACTGGCTCCACGACCTGGCTGTGGCATTGGGGCTTGTCCCGCCACCCATGCAGCCTGTACCGATCCCTACCGATGAGGAGCAACGCAAACGCCAACCTCGGCGCTAGCGTGCTGCTGAAACCGACGCATTGCGCAATGCGTCGGTATTCTTTTGCGATTTTTCAGCCGTCCCCATTCCCACAAAATCTCTGAAAGGCTTTGGCTTTGGCTTTGGCTTTTGATCTTCCCGTCCCCCAGGAGGCCGAATGGAACCTGCGCGTAGTGGCGTGGAGGGCCATGGATGGCCCGTAAAGCGCCGATGGGCAGGGATGCCCGTTCGGCGTGGCCCCACGGAGCGTGGGTGGAATGAGGGGACCCGTAGCGAAGCGTAGGGCCGGGTGATGGACGGGAGCGGTTTTGCTTACTTTTTCCAAGAAAAAAGTAAGCCGCTGTAAGAGCGGAAGGGGCCCTTGCTGGCTGCATCCATGCTGGATAAGCCTGCGCTTTCCGATGTTACAGAGCCTATTGCTGACCCAGGCGTGTTGCTGCCTTCGCGGGGCAAGGCCCGCTCCTACAGGTCGTCCATGACCCTCCGCCCCGCTACCCGGGCGGGGCGTCCTATGCCAGATTCACCGCGCCCATCGGCCGACGCGACATCAAACTCACCACCACAAAACTCACCAACCCGATCGCCAGGCTGTAGTAGATCGGCGTATTGGCATCCATCCCATCCTTGAACATGAACACCAGCGCCGTCACGAACCCCAGCCCCATGCTGGTGATTGCCCCGGCCGTGGTTGCACGCTTCCAGTAGATCGCCCCGATCAGCGGCACCAGCATGCCGCCCACCAGCAGGTTGTACGCCAGGGTCAATGCACTGATCACATCCACTACCACCAGCGCGATCCCCAGCACCGCAATACCCGTAAGCAAGGTAAACAACCGGTTGATGCCAAGGCTCGACTGCTTGCCGCCACGCAGCTTGGGCAGCAGGTCTTCGGTCAGCACCGTGGAGGCAGCCAGCAAGCCGGCACTGGCGGTGGACATCATCGCCGCCAGGGCTGCGGCAATCACCAGCCCACGGATGCCGTCGGGCAACGCTGACTTCACGATCGCCGCAAACGCATTGTTGGCATTGCCCAGGTCAGGCAGCAGCACATGCGCACACATGCCGATCAGGGCACACACCAGGCCGTAGATCACGCAGTACACACCGGCCGTGGTACCGGCCCGCTGGGCGACTTTTTCGTCACGGGCAGTGAACACGCGCTGCCAGATGTCCTGGCCGATCAGGATGCCGAAGAAGTAGATCAGGAAGTAGGTGATGATGGTGTCCCAACCAATGGTGGTCAGGTTGAAGCTGGCAGCCGGCAGCTTGGCCACCAGTTCGTCCCAGCCGCCCACCCGGTACAGGCAGATCGGCAGCAGGATGAACATCAGGCCCACGGTCTTGATCACGAACTGCACAATGTCGGTCAGGGTCAGCGACCACATGCCGCCAATGGTCGAGTAGACCACCACCACGCCACCACCGAGCAGGATGGCGCCCCAGAACGGCAGGTCGAACAGCACCTGCAGCACGGTGCCGATGGCCAGGGTAGAGGTCACGGCGATCATCAGGGCGTAGGCCAGCATGATCACGGCGCTGGCCTGGCGGGCCATGGGGTTGTAGCGCTTTTCCAGCACCTGGGTCACGGTGAAGATGCGCAGGCGCAGCAGCGGCTTGGCCAGGAACAGGTTCAGGGCAATGATGCCCAGGCCCAGCGCGGCGCACAGCCAGAAGCCGGAAATGCCGTGCACATAACCCAGCTTCACGGTGCCGACGGTAGAGGCGCCGCCCAGCACGGTGGCGGCCATGGTGCCCATGTACAGGCTTGGGCCCAGGTTGCGCCCGGCCACCAGGTAGTCTTCGTGGGTCTTCGCGCGGCGCATGCCGAACCAGCCCAGTACCAGCATGCCGGCGGCGTATATCAGTACAACGAATATGTCCAAGGCCATGGGGTGTCTCCGATTATCTTTATTATGGTGAGATCGATCGCCGGTGGCGTGCGCCAGGCGTCATTCATCCGCAAGCGGGCCGCGTGTACGGCCCGCCGAAAGGCTCCATCCGGGGGTGAAACTCCAGGCCGATGGCCGTTAGCGATGCGCTACGCCAGGCAGAACACACAACATTTCGTACAACAGGTTGGCGCCGAGCAACGAGGTGTTGCCGGTGGTGTCGTAGGGCGGCGAGACCTCCACCAGATCGCAACCGATCAGGTCCAGCCCCTGGCAGCCACGGATGATCTCCATCGCCTGGATGGTGGTCAGGCCACCGATTTCCGGGGTGCCGGTGCCCGGTGCCCAGGCCGGATCGATGCCGTCGATGTCGAAGCTCAGGTAAACCGGACCACCACCGACCTTTTCACGCACTTCGGCCATCAGTGGCTCCAGCGACTTGTGCCAGCACTCCTCGGCCTGCACCACGCGAAAGCCCTGCTTGCGGCTCCAGTTGAAGTCTTCGGCGGTGTAGCCCTGGGCGCGCAGGCCGATCTGCACCACGCGGTCGCAGTCCAGCAGGCCTTCTTCGACGGCGCGACGGAAGGTGGTGCCGTGGGCGATCTTCTCGCCGAACATGTGATCGTTGACGTCGGCATGGGCATCGATGTGCACCAGCCCGACCTTGCCGTGCTTCTTGTGGATCGCGCGCAGGATCGGCAGGGTGATGGTGTGGTCGCCGCCCAGGGTCATGGGGATCACGTCGTGCTCGAGGATCTCGTCGTAGGCCTCTTCGATGATGCGCACCGCGTCGAGCAGGTTGAAGGTGTTGATTGCCACGTCGCCGATGTCGGCGACCGACAGCGAGTCGAACGGGGCGGCGCCGGTGGCCATGTTGTACGGGCGGATCATCACGGATTCGGCACGGATCTGGCGCGGGCCGAAGCGGGTGCCGGAACGCAGCGAGGTGCCGATGTCCAGCGGGATGCCGATGAAGGCAGCGTCCAGGCCGGCGGCGCTGGGCAGGTGGGGAAGACGCAGCATGGTGGCGATGCCGCCGAAACGCGGCATTTCGTTGCCGCCCAGTGGTTGGTGAAGAATCTTGTCCACGGTCGGGCCTCACGGTTTGGATTGTTCTAGTTGTTGGAACCTGTCCGGCCACCCTGCGAGCAGGTGCAGCAATGCGCGAGGACAGGTGCATTGGCGCAGAGTCTGCAAAAGGTAGTGCGCCAAGAGAATCGCTACAGGCAAATACTTACTTCAGGTTTTCATGAACTAATGGCGATCAGCGGGTAGACTGGCGCGTATTCGTTGCCCTGTTGGAGCCCTTGCCATGGCCTCGGCCCTGCCTGATCTGAAATTGCTGCGCATCTTCGTCAGCGTGGTACGCCACCAGGGCTTCGCCAATGCCCAGCGCGAGCTGAACCTGTCCACGTCCGCCATCAGTACCTACATGAGCCAGCTGGAGTCGGCGCTGGGTATCGTGCTGTGCCACCGTGGGCGCGGCGGCTTCAGCCTCACCAGCAAGGGCGAACTGTTCCATCAGGAGACCCTGCGCCTGCTGGCCGAAATGGACGGTTTCGAGCAGTACGCGGCGGCGCTCAAGGGCGAGCTGCGCGGCACCCTGAACCTGGGGGTGATCGACTCCACGGTCGGCGATCGCGCATTGCCGCTGGCCGACGCCATCGGTGCCTATAGCCTCGAACACCCGGCCGTGCACCTGCACCTGTCGGTGTCCAGCCCCTACGAACTGCAACTGGGGGTGCAGGACAACCGCCTGGACCTGGCCATCGGCGCTTTCTCCACGCGCATGAGCGGGCTGGTGTATCAGCCGTTGTACCGCGAGCAGCATTGGCTGTACTGCAGCAACCGGCATTCGCTGTTCACCGAGCGGCGCATTCCCGAACAGGTGATCACCCAGCAGCGCATGGTCGGTCGCGGCTACTGGAGCCAGGCCGAACTGGCCCGCCATGGCTTCAAGCACAGCGCCGCCACGGTCGAGAGCATGGAGGCACAGCTGATCCTGGTACTGTCGGGGGCCTACATCGGCTACCTGCCTGAACACTATGCCCAGGCCTGGGTGGACAAGGGCGACCTGCGGGTGCTGTCGCCGGCGACCTTCGGCTATCAGGCGCCGTTCTCGCTGATCATTCGCCGGGGCCGCAGCCGCGAACCCTTGATCCAGACCTTTCGCGACCGCCTCAAGGCGCAGCTCACGCCGGCCTGACCGGATGCGCATGAAAATCTTTTGCGCAAATAGAAGAAAAATCCTTCAGACAAGCCCTACAAGCCCGTAAATGCTCTGCTAAACCTGTTCTTGCTTGTTGAAAATTCCCAACATCTTCCAAGCAGGGATCGCCGAGATGCGTACGAATCTGCCCGTCACTGAGCATGAAAGAACTTTCCCGAGCGATCAGCGCCTGATATCCACCACCGACCTCAACAGCCGCATCACCTACTGCAACGACGCCTTCGTCAGCATCAGCGGTTTTACCTACGACGAACTGGTGGGCCAGCCCCATAACCTTGTACGCCACCCGGACATGCCGCCCGCGGTGTTCGGGCACATGTGGGACACCCTCAAGCAAGGCAAGCCCTGGATGGGGGTGGTCAAGAACCGCGCGAAGAACGGCGATTTCTACTGGGTCAGTGCCTACGTGACGGCCATCTACGAGGATGGCCGTATCAGTGGCTACGAGTCGGTGCGCTCGGTGCCCACCCCGGACCAGATCCGTCGAGCCACGGCGTTGTATGCACGCTTGCGCCAGGGCCGGGGCGCCATGTCCTGGGCCGCGCGTGCAGCGGTGCAACTGGAGCTGGGCTGGCCGCTGGTAGGGGCGGCGCTGCTGTCGGCCGCCGGCTACCTGTGGCTGCCCCAGTACGCGGCGCTGGGCGTGTTGATGGCCAGCCTGCTCAGTGCCTGGTACCTGATCGAGGCCCATCACGACCGGATGATCCGGCGTACCCTGGCCGAGCACCCCAGGGCCTTCACCAGCCCGCTGGTAGCGCTGACCTACAGTGACAACCGGGGCCTGCAGGGGCAGTTGGACCTGGCGATCATCAGCGAGGAAGCGCGCCTGCAGACCGCGCTCACGCGGCTGGTGGACGCCGGCGTCGGGGTCAAGGCACGGGCCACGCAATCGAGCGACCTGTCCGGGGCCCAGGCGCAGATGCTCGACCGCCAGCGCTGCGAGACCGACCAGTCGGCGGCCGCCATTGCGCAGATGGCGGCAACCATCCAGCAGGTCACCCACAACGTGCAGGACACCGCCACGGCGGCGTCCGATGCCGACCAGTTGGCCCGCCAGGGCAGCGACCTGGCACAACGAAGCCTGCAGGCAATGGGCAGCATGGCCGATGCGGTGACCGAGATCGGCCAGGCGGTGAACGAACTGGCCGGGCAAACCCAGTCCATCGGCAGCGTGGTGGATGTGATCACCTCGATCGCCGAGCAGACCAACCTGCTGGCGCTCAATGCCGCCATCGAGGCGGCGCGGGCCGGCGAGCAGGGCCGCGGTTTTGCCGTAGTGGCCGACGAGGTGCGGTCGCTGGCGCAGCGCACGCGGGTCTCGACCGAGGAAATCCACCAGATCATCGCCAGCCTGCGTGCCGGGGCCGAGCGGGCGGTGAGCAGTGCCAGCCGCGGCGAGCAGATCTCGCGTGACAGCGTGCACAGTGTCGAGGCCGTGCAGACCGCGCTGGTGGGCATCAGCCAGGCGGTCAGCCGCATCACCGGCATGAGCCAGCAGATGGCCACGGCGTCGGAACAGCAGAGTCATGTGGCCGAAGACATCAACCAGCAGATCACGCGCATCGCCCAGCTGTGCGACCACAGCGCCGGGCAGGCCAAGCAGGGCGCCGAGATCAGCCAGGACCTGCAGCGCATGGCCGACTACCTGTACAGCCTGGCCGAACGCTTCAATCGCTGAATCCGCGCGTTTGACCCAGGGCGGTGAGGTATTTCGCGGGCCTGCTGTGGCACACTTCGCGCCCCAGGAGAACCCGATGTCCAGAATTCACTGCGAGCGCTGCCTGCGCCCACAAACCCATTGCCTTTGCGCGTTGATCCCCCGCCTGGACAGCCGCACCCGTGTACTGCTGCTGCAGCATCCCAGCGAAGTGAACCATGCCTTGAACACCGCCAGGCTGGCGGCGCTTGGCCTGCGCAATGCCGAGTTGCGGGTGGGCGAGGTGTTCGAGGATCTCGAGCAGTGGCTGACGCAGCCGGGGTATCGCACCGGCCTGTTGTTCCCGGGTGAGGGCGCGCAGGCGCTGCAGGCTTATGCTGGCGATGAGCGACCGTGGTTGCTGGTGGTGCCCGACGGCACCTGGCGCAAGGCGCGCAAGTTGCTGCATGTGAACCCTTTGCTGGCAACGTTGCCACGGGTCACGCTGGGGGCGTTGCAGCCGTCGCGCTACCGGTTGCGCAAGGCACCCGGGGAGGGCGCCTTGTCGACCATCGAGGCAGTGACGCAGGCGTTGAACGTGCTGGAGGCGCCGGCGCTGTTCGATGCGCTGCTGCGGCCGTTCGATGCCCTGATCGAGGGGCAGATTGCGGCGATGGGGCAACAGACCTACGAGCGCAACCACCTGCGTTGATGGGCGCTAGCGCTCGCGCAACGCCTCGGTGCGTGCCTTGAGCACCGGCTTGAGCAGGTAATCTAGCACGCTCTTGTGGCCGGTGATGATGTCCACCGTGGCGGTCATGCCCGGGATGATCAGCAACGGTTTGTTGTCCCCCCCCAGGTGGTTCTTGTCGGTGCGCACCTGGATCAGGTAGAACGCGTTGCCCTTGTCGTCCGTCACCGTGTCGGCGCCGATCAGCTCCAGCTTGGCCTTCAGGCCACCATAGATCGTGTAGTCGTACGCACTGAACTTGACCATCGCGGTCTGCCCGGGGTGCAGAAAGGCCACGTCCTGTGGGCGCACCTTGGCCTCGATCAGCAGGTTGTCTTCCAGCGGCACGATCTCCAGCAGGTCGCTGCCCGGCTGCACCACACCGCCAATGGTGTTGACCTTGAGCAGCTTGATGATGCCGTGCACCGGCGACACCACGGTGGTGCGGGTGACGCGGTCATCGATGGCGATGCTGGTGGCGGTGATCTTCGAAAGCTCGGTGCGCTTGTCGTTGAGTTCCTTGGCCGCCTCCGAGCGAAAGCCTGCCTCGGATTCCTCGATCTTGCTGCGGATCTCCGCCGCCGCCGCTTCGGCCCGCGGAATCGCCAGGCTGGTGGCGTTCAGCGAGCCGCGAGCCTCCACCGCGCTGCGCTTGAGGCGCAGGATCTCCACCGGCGAAATCGCGCCGGTGCCCACCAGCGGCGTGGACATGTTCAGCTCTTGCTGCAGCAATGCCAGGCCCGAGCGGTACTGCTCCAGTTTGGAGCGAAACTCGGCCAGCTCCTGGGTTTTCTGCCGCAGTTGCTCGTTGAGCGTCTGTTTCTCGCTGGTGAGGCGGCGCTGGCGCGACTGGTACAGCGACAGTTCGTCCTCGGCCACCTGCGGGGCCTTGCTGCGTACCACCTCCGAAAGCTGGAAGGGGCGACCCTCGGCCTCGGCGGACAGGCGCTCGACCTGCGCGGTCAGGGCATAGCGGTCGGCTTCGCTTTCGCCCTTGTTCGACAGAAAGCGCGTGTCGTCCAGGCGCAGCAGGGTGTCGCCCTTGTTCACCATCTGCCCCTCGCGCACGAAGATCTCGGTGACGATGCCGCCCTCCAGGTTCTGGATCACCTGCACCTTGCTCGACGGGATGGCCTTGCCTTCGCCCATGGTGACTTCATCGAGCACCGCGAATTTGGCCCACACCAGTGCCACCAGCAGCAAGCCTGCCGCCAGCCACACGGTGATGCGCGACAGGCGGGGCGAGTCCTGCAGCGTCGCGCCGGCCAGGTCTGGCATGTACTCGCGTTCGGCAGTCTTGCCGAAGCTGCGGATGTAATCGCCCAGGCCGGACAATGCAGACATGCTGATACCCCTCAGAGTGCAGAGCCGACACGGCCCTTGCGCAGTGCGTCGATGACCGCGTCCTTGGGCCCGTCGGCCACCACCTTGCCGTTGTCCAGCACCACCAGGCGGTCGACCAGGCTGAGCATCGAGGTGCGGTGGGTGACCAGCAGCAGGGTCTTGCCCTGCACCCAGCCGTGCAGGCGCTGGCGCAGCTGGTCTTCGCTGCTGTTGTCCATATGGCTGGTGGGTTCGTCGAGGATCAGGATCGGCGGTTCCAGCAGCATCGCGCGGGCCAGCAGCACGGTCTGGCGCTGGCCGCCGGAGAGCAGCATGCCGCGCTCGCCCACCGGCCGTTCGAAGCCTTGCGGGTGCTGGCGGGCCAGTTCGCTCACGCCGGTCATCTCGGCCACTTCGAGCATGCGCGCATCGCTGACGTAGCGTGCGCCCAGGGTCAGGTTGTCGCGCAGGCTGCCGGCCAGCAGCGGCAGGTCATGGGCCACGTAGCCGAGCTGCTGGCGCAGGTCGGCGATGTCGAGCTGGCGCAGGTCGAGGTTGTCGAGCAGGATCTGCCCCTCTTCGGGTTCGTAGAAGCCCATCAGCAGGCGTGCCAGGGTGCTCTTGCCCGAGCCGCTGCGACCGATGATGCCGATGCGCTCGCCCGGCTTGACCGTGAAGCTCACGTTGTCCAGCGCTGCGGCGTTCTGCCCGTTGTAGCGGAAGGTCACCTGGCTGACCTGCAGCGCGCCGTGCAACTGGGTGCGCTCCAGGGTCTGCTGGCCGGCAGGGCGTTCCTGGGGCAGGGCCATCAGCGCGTCGGTGCTGTGCATGGTCAGCTGGGCCTGCTGGTAGCGGGTGATCAGCCCGGCGATCTGGCCCAATGGTGCGAGCACGCGGCTGCCGAGCATGTAGCTGGCCACCAGGGCACCCACGCTGAGGTTGCCGGCAATGATGCTGTACACCCCGGCGACGATGGTGGCCATGCCGCACAGCTGCTGGATGAACAGGGTGCCGTTGGTGGCCAGTGCCGAAAGGTTGCGCGCCTGTACGTCGAGGCGGGTGAGGGCGCCGTGGGTGCTTTCCCACTGGTGCTGGCGCTCGCTTTCGGCCCCGCAGGCCTTGAGGGTTTCCAGGCCGCCCAGGGTCTCGATCAGCAGCGCCTGGCGCAGCGCGCCCAGGCTCAGGCTTTTTTCCACGGTATCGCGCAGGCGTGCCTGGATGAACAGCGCAAAGGCGATGGTGATCGGAAAGGCCACCAGCGGAATCACCACCAGCCAGCCGCCCAGCAGGCCGATCACCAGCAGCATCAGCACCACGAAGGGCAGGTCGATGACGCTGGTCAGGGTCACCGCCGTGAGGAATTCGCGCAGGCCCTGGAAGTCGTGGATGCTCTGGGCGAAGCCGCCGATGGTGGCCGGGCGGGCCTTCATCGACATGCCGGTGATGCGCTCGAACAGGGTGGCCGACAGGATCAGGTCGGTCTTCTTGCCGGCCTGGTCCAGCAGGTGCGCACGCACCACGCGCAGCACCAGCTCGAACAGGGTGCCGAGCATCAGGCCGATGACCAGCACCCACAGGGTGGAGGTGGCCTGGTTGGGCACCACCCGGTCGTAGGTCTGCATCACGAACAGCGGCACCATCAGGCCCAGCAGGTTGATCAGCAGGCTGGCCAGCAAGGCGTCGCTGTAGAGCCAGCGCGACTGCTTGAGGGTGTCACGGAACCAGGCGTTGACCCTGGGCAGCAGCGGTGTGCGCAGGTCTTCGACCTCGTGGCGCGGGCGTGCGAACAGGGCCTGGCCGCTGTAGACGTCGGCCAGCTCCTGGCGGCTGACCCACTGCTCGCCGCCTTCGGCTTCACTGGGCAGTATCAGGGCCTGGTCGTTCTCGCCCCAGCGCCGCAGCACGGCGCTGCGGCCATCGGCAAGCAACAGCAGCACCGGCAGGTTGAGCGCCGAGATCGCGCCCAGCTCGCGGCGCAGTACCCGTGCCTGCAGGCCGGCCCGGGCCGCTGCGCGCGGCAGCAGGTCGAGGCTCATGCGTTGTTCGGCCAGCGGCAGGCCGGCACACAGGCTGCTGCGACTGACCGCAGCGCCGTGCAGCTTGCACAGTATCAGCAGCCCGTCGAGCAACGGGTCATCGAAGCTCTGGCGCGGGTCGGCGGTGCCGGCCGGCTGCATGCTGGTCATGGGCGGCTCCTCGGGCGGTCGAACGTGTTCAACGCAGGTCCGGCAGGGTGGCGTCGCTTCTGACTTCGCTGCGTGCAATGGCCTCCGGTGGCAGCGAGATCTTCTGTTTGCTCAGCAACTCGCCCATGTTGGCCAGCACCCGGTACATCGAGAACTCCTCGGTGTAGCGCACTTCGGTGTAGCGACGGTTGGCGTTGTACAGCTCGTTCTCGCTGTCGAGCAGGTCGAGCAGGGTGCGTTGGCCCAGGCCGAACTGATCCTGGTAGGCGGCGCGCACACGGGTGGTGGTGTCGGCGTATTCGCGTGCGGTCGGGGTTTGCAGGCGCGCGTTGGTCATGGCGTTCCACGACAGCGCGAGGTTTTCGTTGAGGGTGCGCAAGGCGTTGTTGCGGATGTCCATGGCCTGGTTGATCTTGTGCGCATCCGACTGCAGGCGGGCCTTGTCGCTGCCGCCCTTGAACAGGTTGTAGCTCATCACCACGCCGGCTCGCCAATCGCTGTTGGCATGCCCGGGTTCACCGGCGATGTTGTTGTTGGCGCCGGTGGCGAGCTCTGCATCCAGGCGCGGGTAGAACGGCGACTTGGCCACTTCGTACTGTTGCTCGGCGGCCTGGATGTCGGCCTGGGCCGACTTGAGGTAAGGGTTGTTCTGCAGCATGGCCTGGCGCGCCTGGGTCAGGTCGCCGGGCATCTCGCCCTTGATCGACACCGGGGTTTCCAGCTCGTCGGGGGCACGCCCGACCACGCTGATGAAGTTGGCTTCGGCATCGGCCAGGTCGACCTGGGCGGTGTACAGATTGTTGTCGGCCAGCGCCCGGCGTGCGGTGGACTGGTCGAGGTCGGCATTGCTGCCCACGCCGCGCTCGCTGCGCAGGCCGATCTGGTCATTGACGCGCAGGTGTGCCTGCAGGTTGTTCTTGGCCAGGGTCACCAGCTCGCGGCGCTTGAGCACTTCCAGGTACACCTCGATGGCGCGCAGGGCGATGGTCTCGGAGGTGGCCTGCACGTAGTAGGCGCGTGAATTGACCACGGCCTCGGTGCGGCCCACTTCATTGGCGGTGTTGAAGCCGTCGAACAGCATCTGGCGCAGGCGCAGTTCGGACTGGGTGTAGTTCAGGGTTTCCTTGTTGTGATTGCGGCTGCCGTCGGCGTTGAAGCCGCGGGTGTTGGTGTTGTCTGAACGTTCGCGTCCGTAGCCGGCCACCAGGTCGACGGTGGGAAAGTAGCCCCCTCTGGCCACCTTCACATCCTCGTCGGCGGACAGCCGGCTGTTGATCCCGGCCTTGTTCTCCGGGTGGTAGTCCACGGCGCTCTGCACGGCTTGTGACAAGGACATGGCCTGCGCGTTGGCACAGATCATGGCGAACAGAATCGCGCTGCTGATGGGGGTCAAAACGCGCATGGATGACATCTCCCTGATTTCTTGTGGTCTCACATTCGCCAAAAAAATGACGAAAAATGGAGGTCAAACCGTTTCAGGCTTGTAACAACAGAGCTAAGAACATTTAACGGCCAACCTAAGAAGTATTTCTCATAACAGATATGCGAAAAAAAACTTATGCGCTGTGCTCAAAGCAAGACATTGTTCTCTTCAGATAGCTCGAAAACAGGCGCAGATGTTGGCCTGTCAGGGCGTCCGATAAAGTTCCTCGTTTTTTGCAGCATTGGGTATGGAGTGAGCGGAGGGGAGGTCAACGCGGCGAAATATGGCGACAAAATTTTGGCTCATGGCCGATTGCCAGATCGCAGCGTGGCTTAACCGGAGCATGGGCAGGCCGAATGCATTGATTTCGTTGAGATCGGTGCGTGCGGTCGCAAGGTTGTTCTCCGAGTCGGCCGGGCATTGCCCGCGCCAGGTTTCGCGATACCCCGGCACGTGTTTGCGAAAACCTTCGGCAATGGAGGCATGCTCATGGCTAATTTAATCGGTGTGGTCAGCAAGGTTGTCGGCCAGGTATTCGCGGTAGCGGCCGATGGCGGTCGACGTGCCCTGGTGGAAGGCGACCGCCTTTATGCCGGGGAACAACTGGAAACCGGCGCGGCCGGGGCAGTGGCGGTGCACCTGGAAAACGGTGCCGAGCTGACCCTGGGCCGTGACAGCAGCCTGCAGCTGTCTCCCGACCTGCTGGCCAACCATGCCTCGCACGTGAACGCGCCCGAGACGGTGACGCCCAGCCAGGCACAACTGACCGATGTGGAGAAACTGCAGCAGGCCATTGCGGCGGGTGCCGACCCCAGCCAGGAGGGCGAAGCTCCGGCGGCGGGCCCCGGCAACGGCGGTTCGCCAAGCGCATTGGGCGGCGGCCATTCGTTCGTGCAGCTCACCGAGGTGGGAGGGCACCTGGACCCGGTGATCGGCTTTCCGACGGCGGGTTTCAACAGCATCCCCGAGATTCCCGAACCCTGGATTGGCGCGCGGGGTGGTGACCAGGGCCCTGGCGGTTTCGTGCCGCCGGTGATCCCGCCGGTTGAGCCGCCCATCGACCACCCGGTGACACTGGACGGGCTGGAGGTGAATGGCGGTGAACTGACCGTGTACGAGAAGAACCTGGCCGATGGCTCAAGCCCCGATAATGGCGCGCTGACCCAGAGCGGCAGCTTTACCGTGCATGCCCCCGATGGCCTGCACACGCTTACCGTCGGGGGCATCAACGTGGTGATCGGCGGGGTGGTCAGTGGTTTTCCGCAATCGATCACCACAGGGCTGGGCAATACCCTCACCATCACCGGCTACAACCCCGCCACAGGCGTGGTGAGCTACAGCTACACCTTGCTCGACAACGAAGCTCATCCCGCTGGCCAGGGCATCAACAACATCGGTGAGAGCTTCAGCGTGGTGGCCATCGACAGCGATGGCAGCAAGGCCACCGGCAGCCTGGACGTGAACATTGTCGATGACGTGCCGCAGGCCAGGCCCGACAGCGCCTCGGTAGTCGAAGGCGGTACCGTCACCGGCAACGTGCTGCACAATGACAGCCTGGGCGCCGATCGACCGCCGGTCGAGCACACGGTGGTCGGTGTGCGGGCCGGCTCCGATACCTCGACATCGGCCATCGGCTCGCTGGGCGTGAACATTGCGGGTACCTACGGCACGCTGGTGCTCAACGCCAACGGCGAGGCGGTGTACAAGGCCGACCCCAACGCCGTGCCGCCAGCGGGCGCGACCGATGTGTTCACCTACACCATCCGCGATGCGGACGGTGACGAAAGCACCACGACCATCACCATCAACGTCACCGACAGCAAGCTCGTCGCCTGCCCGGACAGCGTCACGGTGTATGAAAAGGCCCTGGACCTGGTCCAGGACCCGCAAGACCTTGCGCCGGGCACAGTGGTGGGCAGCAACCCGGGCTCGGCGGGCGAGACCGCGACCGGAACGCTGGCCGGCTCGGTCGGTGGTGGCTCCGGCGCGCTGACCTTCACGCTGGTGGGCAGCAGCACCGGCGCCTACGGGCAGATCCAGATCAACGCCGACGGCAGTTACAAGTACACCCTGACGTCCGCGCCGCAGGTGGGCGGCGGCAACGACGGGGCCAATGTGGTCACCTCCGAAACCTTCACCTACAAGGCTACCGACGCGCTGGGCAACAGCGTCACCAGCACCATCGTGATCAAGATCGTGGACGATGTGCCACGGGCAGAGTCGGACAGCACCACGGTGGTGGAGGGCGGTACGGTCACCGGCAACGTATTGGACAACGACACGCTGGGTGCAGACGGCGCAGCCCAGGGCGGTGCGGTGGTGGGTGTACGGGCAGGCTCCGACACCTCGACCTCGGCCATTGGCTCGCTGGGCGTGAGCATTGCCGGTACCTACGGCACGCTGATCCTGAATGCCAATGGCGAGGCGATCTACAAGGCCGACCCCAACTCGGTAGCGCCAACCGGCGCCAAGGACGTGTTCACCTACACCATCCGCGACGCGGACGGNTGCCCGGACGATGACATCAAGGTGTACGAGCGCGGGCTGGACCTGGTGCAGGACGCCTGGGACCTGGCGCCTGGCACGGTAGAAGGCAGCGCGCCGACCAGGGCCACGGAAACCTCGGTCGGCAACCTTCAAGGCCGGGTGGGCGGGGGCTCCGGTGCCCTGACCTACAGCCTGGAAGGCAGCGCCATCGGTAACTACGGGCAGATTCAGATCAACGCCGACGGCAGCTACAAGTACACCCTGACCTCGGCGCCGCACATCGGCAACGGCAACGACGGCGCCAACGTCGTGAGCACCGAGACCTTCACCTACAAAGCCACCGATGCGCTGGGCAACAGCGTTACCAGCACCATCGTGATCCATATCGTCGACGACATGCCCATCGCCGAATCGGACAGCGCCACGGTGATGGAAGGCGGTACGGTCACCGGCAACGTGCTGCTCAACGACATCCTGGGTGCAGACGGCGCAGCCCAGGGCGGTGCGGTGGTGGGTGTACGGGCAGGCTCCGATGTCCCGTCCTGAATAAGGTTTACACCTCCCATCCCGAATTTCCGGAGAGTCAGATGGAGCAAGGTGTAAAGCGCACACAGCGTGATTACTCACTGTCTTTTAAATTGGCGGTGGTTGATCAGATTGAAAAAGGCGAACTGACCTACAAGCAGGCCCAGGTGCGGTATGGCATCCAGGGACGGTCGACGGTTCTGGTATGGTTGCGTAAGCACGGTCGGCAGGATTGGAGCCAGGGGGCCTCGATCCGCGACGAGAGGAGCTGCGCGATGTCTGACCCCAAAATGCTCACTCCAGAGCAGCGAATCAAAGAGCTTGAGCAGCAGCTTGAGCTGATGAGCCAGAAGGCCCAGTTCTTTGAAACGGTCGTTGATGTTCTGAAAAATGACTATGGTGTCTCGGTCGTAAAAAAGCGATCCGGCAAGTCCTCTCGCAAGGTCAAGTCGCAGGACTGAGCATTGCCAGGGCTTGTCAGTTTCTAGGCATCAGTCGACAGGCTTACTACAAGCGCAACCGAGCTGCTGATGGCAAAGAGCGCCAGGCAGATCGGGTGGTTCAGTTTGTTCAGCAAGTCCGGCTGCGCCAGCCCCGTCTGGGTACCCGTAAGCTGCACTATTTGCTGCATTGCCAACCTGACAAACGATTCCAGGTCGGCCGAGATAGGCTGTTTCAGGTCTTGGGAGAGCGCCGTTTGCTGGTACTGCCCAAGCGGGCATACCACAAGACAACACAGAGCTTTCATCGCTTCTACCGCCATCCCAACTTAATCAAGCCCGGTCCAAGCCAAGTCGTTCCGACAAGGCCGGAGCACGTCTGGGTTGCCGACATTACTTATCTGCCCGCACGTAACGGCCCGCTGTACCTGAGCCTGGTAACGGACGCGTACTCCAGGAAAATTGTTGGTCACCACGTCCATGAAAGCCTGCATGCCGAGTCAGTAGCGCAAGCCTTCAAGCAGGCCTTACGAAAGCGACGTCGTCGCCAGCCATTAGTCCACCATTCGGATCGAGGCATCCAATATTGCTCGGCGCTATACCAGTCACTGCACCAACGGCACGGCGTTCAGTGCTCCATGACTGATGGGTATGACTGCTACCAGAACGCGCTGGCTGAGCGAATCAACGGAATCCTCAAGATGGAGCTGCTGTTAAGCAGACCTGAAGATCTGGAGCAAGCGAGGCAGATGGTTGATGAGGCAGTGCAGATCTACAACACAGAACGGCCCCATATGGCCCTGAAAAACAAAACGCCCGATGCGGTGCATCGGGCGTTTTGAGGCCTATCGGCCTACCTGAACAGGTGTAAACCTATTTCAGGACTAGACAAGCTGCTGTCATCGATCAGAAGTCGTAACGCACCTTGGCCGAGAACACATCGGCGTCAAAGCCCGATTTGCCTATGTAGTCGTAGTTCACGCCCAGGGTCACCGCGCCCAGCTTGTAGTCGGCGCCTACGCCGGCTTCGTAGCTGTTGCGCACGGCCTTGGCGCCGCTGGTGACGAACGGGGTGCTACCCAGCAGGAAGGTCGAGGTGCTCTTGGCTTCGTCCGCCGCGAAGTCATGGTATGCCATCAGGCGAGCCTGTGGCTGCAGGGTGCCGGCGCCCAGCGGATACTCGCCGGCAACGCGCAGGCCTGCGCCCAGCTCGATGGCCTCGTAGCGCTGGTCTTCGACCTTCAGTGCAGCCGACGAACCCTTCTCGCGGTAACCGTCGATGTTCACCAGGCTGTAGCGTGCGGCAATGCGCGGCTCGACCAGCATCTGCGGGTTGATGTGATAGGTGTAGCCACCCACCACGTTCAGGCCCAGCAGGTCGCTGTCGTAATCGGCCTTGGCCGAGGTGCCGGCAATCTTGCGTTTGCTGTCGTTGTCGTTCAAGCCATAGCTCAGGCTGGCATCGACGAAGTAGTTGCCCTGCTCGAAGCCGCCGTACAGCGTGAAGGCGTGGCTGTCCACCTTGGTCTGGTTGCCGCTTTTGCCGTTGACGTCGGTGTTGATGAAGCTGTACGCCAGGCCCAGGGTCAGATTGTCGTTGAGCTTGCCGTCGGCACCCACCGCGATGCCGCGGCTGTAGGCGTTGTAGCCGGCCACGCCGTCGCGCAGGTCCTGGCTGGCATCGCTGTAGAGGGTCTGCACCCACACGCCGGTGTCCTTGAACGCTTCGCCCGAGGAGGCGCCACGCAGGCTGCTGGTACGGCTGCCGGTGACATTGCTCACCAGGTTCTGGCTGGTGGTGGCTGCCTGGGTGGCGCCGCCGTTGACTTCAGGTGTCAGTTGCTCGGCCAGCTTGGCCAGCTGGGCCTCGTCGGCATTGGCGAAGGCTTGCAGCAGCGGGTCGTTGGCGCTCAGTTTGCTCAGGATGCTGTCGCGGTTCAGGCTGCCCAGGGCCAGCTGGCTGTTGGCCGAGGCACCTTGGCCGACCAGGATCTGGTTGACTTCGTCAGCACCCTTGCCGGTGACGGTCGCGACCAGTTTGTTGCCCTGGACTTTGTAGCTGTCGACCTTGAGCAGGGCCGAGCTGCTGACCAGGTTGATGTTGCCGTCGATCTTGCCGGCTTCGATCAGGCGATAGGTATTGCCCTTGGCGTTGAAGTCACTGCCCTTGGCGGCCAGCTTGACTTGCGAGCCTTTCTCGAATTCGGCAGTGCCAGTTACCTTCAGTACCGCTGCATTCGGGTTGGTGGCCGTGCTCAGGTTCAGCCCCAGCGAGGAGTTGCCTGCTACGGTCATGCTGCCGTCCAGCACGGTATGGGGTTTTACCAGGTTCAGGTGAGCGCTTCCGGTTTCTCCGCCCACGCTCATCCAGCCACCCTGACGCAGGCGGATGTTGGCGCCGTCGTTGCCCTGGGTGCCGCTGAAGTCGACGTTGCCATAGACGTCGATGGACGTCAGATCGATCAGGTTGCCCGTCACCTTGCTGCCGTTTTGCAGGCTCAGGTAGACGGTCTTGTTGGTTTCGGATGCATCGACCGCTTCATCTTCGGAGATCAGCGTGCCGCTGTTGACGACCCACAAAGCGTCACGGTTGGCCACGTCGATGTCGAAGTTGCCGATCACGATGGCCGCATCGGTCGCCTTGATGGTGCCGGTGTTGACGATCTGGCGCTCGGCGGTGGTGAAGCTGGCGCCGTCCACACGGATGCCTTCGGCGTCATCGCCGGTGGCGATGATGGTGCCGTTGTTGACGATGCCGGCCAGGTCGACCATGTCCACATTCTGCCCGTTGAAGCTGGTAGTGACGTCGATGGCGGTAGCGCCGTTGCCGGTAACCTGGATCAGGCCGTTGTTGATCAGCTTGCCGTCGATACGGCCGCCTTCCAGGTTGATGCCCTTGGCGCTGGTGCCCTTGGCGATGATGCGGCCAGTGGTGTCATTGAGCAGGTCGCCCTTGATCGTGCCGGTGAAGTCCAGTGCACGGGCCACGTCCATTTCGCTGCCGTCGAGCAGCGGTTCGCCGGTGGCGCTGAGCAGGCCCTGGTTGATGACGCTGCCATTGATGGTGGCCGGGTCGATCATCAGGGCATTGGAGCCGCCGCCCACGGCGCTGATGCTGCCCTTGTTGATCAGGTTGCCGTCGATCTGGTTGCTGGCCCAGCTGCTGCCGTCTTCCCATGCGTCCAGGTCGATGCCGCCGGCAAAGTTGCCGCTGCTGTTGATCGTGGTGTTGAGAATCAGGTCGCCCTTGACGTGGTTGCCGTTGAATTCGATCGCGTCCTCGGCGGCACTGCCGGTGTAGGCGCCAGTGAATTCGAGGTTGCCTTCGTAGGTCTTGTGCTCGCTGATGAAGCCGGCATCGGTCAACTTGATGGTCTGGGCGCCGACAGGCAGGGCGGTGGCAGTGATTGCCAGGGCGAGCAGGGTCTTGCGAAACATCACAGGAGTCACGGTTTATTCCTTAAACACAGCGTATTGAATTCGGCGCTTGCCTGCGTGGCGTGACGGCTGTGCGGTGATAGCCAGATGCCACGTAGCGGAGCGGGACGGATCTTAGATGAGAGATAGCGAATTGACATTAAAATTTGACGCCAAAAGGGCGCAGGGTGGGGTTGCCGCTGCCAGGCAATTGCCGCTTTGCCGGTGTCTGGCGGAAATCCGTTGCCGCTTTTCTGGCATTGCCATGGCTGGCAAGCGCGGAAAAGCCCCGGCTTTGCTGGGTTTTGTGTTTTGGCACGGGACTTGCTCTATCACCGGCAACGAACCCTACGGTCAACCTTCAAAGGTTTCCCCGACATGAGCATCAGTTTCGACAAAGCGCTTGGCATTCACGAAAAGGCACTGGGCTTTCGCGCCCAGCGTGCCGAAGTGCTGGCCAACAACATCGCCAACGCCGACACGCCCAACTACAAGGCGCGCGACATGGACTTCTCGTCCGTGCTGGCGGCCGAGACCGACAAGGTCAAGAGCGGCCATTTCTCCCTCGAGCGCACCAACACCCGGCACATCGAGGCCCAAGGCCTGGCGATGGGTGACGAAACCCTGCAGTACCGCACGCCCATGCAGCCCTCGATCGACCAGAACACCGTTGACGCGCAGCTCGAGCAATCCAGCTATGCCGAGAACGCCGTGGGTTTCCAGGCCAGCTTCACGCTGCTCAACAGTAAATTCAAAGGGCTGGTGTCAGCCCTGCGCGGAGAGTAAGTCATGTCCCTTGCCAGCGTTTTCAACATTGCCGGTAGCGGCATGAGCGCGCAGACCACGCGCCTGAACACCGTTGCCTCCAACATCGCCAACGCCGAGACCGTTTCCTCGAGCATCGACCAGACCTACCGTGCCCGCCACCCGGTGTTCGCCACCACGTTCCAGCAGGCCCAGAATGGCGTCAGCCAGTCGCTGTTCCAGGACCAGGGCGAAGCCGGGCAGGGCGTTCAGGTACTGGGTGTGGTCGAAGACCAGAGCAACCTCGAGGTGCGCTATCAGCCCAACCATCCGGCGGCGAACAAGGACGGCTACGTCTACTACCCGAACGTCAACGTGGTCGAGGAAATGGCTGACATGATCTCCGCCAGCCGCTCGTTCCAGACCAACGCCGAACTGATGAACACGGCCAAAACCATGATGCAGAAGGTCCTGACCCTGGGTCAGTGATAAGGGGCGTTTTTTATGGCTGATGTAAACCTGAACGACGTCATTTCCAATTCCGGCGTCAAGAACTCCAGCAATACGAACGCGGCAAGCGGCCTGGGCGGCAAGACCGCCAACGGCCAGACCCTGGGCAAGGACGCGTTCCTTCAGCTGCTGGTTACCCAGATGCAGCACCAGAACCCGCTCGACCCGCAGGACAACAGCGAGTTCGTGGCCCAGCTGGCGCAGTTCTCCAGCCTCGAAGGCATCACCTCGCTGAACGATTCGGTCAACGCCATCACGGGGGCCATGGGTTCCTCGCAGGCGCTGCAGGCCTCCGGGCTGGTCGGTCGCTCGGTGATCACCCAGGCCGACAAGGCCGTGGTCGACACCACCAAGAGCTTCACTGGCCAGGTGGTGGTCCCGCAGTCGATCACTTCGGGCACGGTCACTGTCACCGACAAGGATGGCAAGACCATCAAGACCATCGACCTGGGCGAGCAGAAGGCCGGCAATGCCGACTTCATCTGGGACGGTACCAACGAGAAGGGCGAAAAGGTCGACCCGGGTACCTACACCTTCACGGCCAAGACCACCGTCGATGGCAAGTCGGCCGAGATGTACACCCTGCTGCCGGCCACCGTCAGCAGCGTCACCATCAGTCAGACCGGCGGCGAGCTGATGCTCAACCTCGCTGGCCTGGGCAGCGTTGCGCTGTCCAAAGTCCAAACTATCGGTATATAGAGCCGGCTAACGCGGCACAAGGAGTGGAAAGATGTCTTTCAATATCGGCCTTAGCGGTCTCTATGCAGCCAACAAGCAACTGGCTGTCACCGGCAACAACATCGCCAACGTTTCGACCACCGGCTTCAAGGCCTCGCGCGCCGAGTTCGCCGATGTGTACTCGGCCAGCAAACTGGGCGTGGGCAGCAAGACCGTCGGCAACGGCGTGCGTCTGGCTGCAGTCTCCCAGCAGTTCGGTCAGGGTGACATCAACAACACCGGCAACGTACTGGACATGGGCATCCAGGGCCAGGGCTACTTCGTCCTGAGCGACAACGGCTCGCTGAGCTACACCCGTTCCGGTGCGTTCCAGACCAACAAGGACAACTACGTGGTGACCTCGGACGGTATCCGTCTGCAAGGTTACGCGGCCGACGTCAACGGCAAGATCATCAAGGGCGTGCTGACCGACCTGAAGATCGACACCTCCGCGCTGGCGCCAAAGACCACCACGCTGATCGATCAGGGTATCAACCTGAACTCCTCGGCGCCGTCGATCCCGCTGCAGGTACTGGATGACAGCACGCCGCCGGTGCTGGTGGATAACAAGACGTTCGACCCTTCGGACGAGAGCACCTACACCAAATCGTTCCCGACCAAGATCTACGACAGTCAGGGCAACGAGCACACGATGGAGCAGTTCTATCGCAAGACCGGTGACAACCAGTGGACCACCTACACGCTGGTCGATGGTCGCAACCCGTTCGACCCTACCAGCACCAAGCCACTGTCCGGCACCATCAGCTTCAATCCTGATGGCAGTGTCAAGGCCATGACTGCCGACAATACCGGTCACCCGGCGGGCTCCGAATTCACCGTGGTCAACAACAACTTCACCATGAAAGGCTGGGTGCCGGCGTCCTACGACAAGGCCACCGACAAGTGGGCGTCCAACGGTTCGGCCGGCAATGCCGACGGCATCCGTATGAACATGACCAGCACCACGTCGTACAACACCGACACTGCCCGCATGTCCCAGGCGCAGGACGGCTATGCCACCGGCATCCTGTCCAGCCTGAGCATCGACTCCACCGGTGTGATGTTCGCCAGCTTCAGCAACCAGCAGTCCCGCGCCATCGGCCAGGTCGCGATTGCCAGCTTCGCCAACGAGCAGGGCCTGGAGCAGCTGGGTGGTACCCGCTGGAAAGAGACCTACGCCTCGGGCATCCCGGGCATCGACACGCCGAAGACCGGTACCCTGGGTTCGATCGAGTCCAACGCACTGGAAGCGTCCAACGTCAACCTGACCATGGAGCTGGTCGAGCTGATCAAGGCGCAGAGCAACTTCCAGGCGAACTCCAAGACCATCTCTACCGAAAGCACCATCATGCAGACCATCATCCAGATGACCTGATGATCGCCTGATGAAATGAGCATGGACGAACCCCTTTCTCGGAAGGGGTTCGTTGTTTCGGAGGCAGTAGAAATGAAGTGCGCACTCGCAATCGTGGGCTTCACCTTGCTGGTGGTGGCTGTGCAGGTCGGCGCCGACATGGCCGCCTGGTATCGCTGGGAAAGCCAGGCCGATGGCCGGCTCGTCTGTTCGCAGGTTTCGCCGGGCGAGGGTTGGCGTCGGTTTGCCGGGCCTTTCAACAATGGCGCTTGCCGTGACAACTGAGGTTTGCCGCTAGCGGCAAGCTGGCGCCGTATTTTCGACGGTGCATCGCACGCGCAGGCGCTGGCCTGTGCTCCAGCCCCCGCATTGACGGGGCTTTACCCCTGTTTTGCAGAGTTGGTTTGAAACTTGCTTGAGTGACCGGCAAAGCAGCGGTGAACGGCAAGTGTTCGCCAGCGCAGCGGAGGATGATCTGTGGACAAGATGCTTTACGTGGCCATGACCGGTGCCAGCCAGAACGCACTGGCGCAACGGGCGCATGCCAACAACCTGGCGAACATTTCCACCAGCGGCTTTCAGCGCGACCTGGAGCAGGCGCGCTCGATGCCGGTGTTTGGTGACAGCTTTCCGGCGCGTGCCTATGCCATGACCGAACGTCCTGCCACCGATTTCAGCCCCGGTGCCATGCAGGAGACCGGCCGCGACCTGGACATCGCCATTGGTGGCGACGGCTTCATCGCCGTGCAGGCCCCGGATGGCAGCGAAGCCTACGTGCGTACCGCCAGCCTCAACATCGATGCCCTGGGCGTGCTGCGCGCGGGCAACGGCATGCCGGTGATGGGCAATGGTGGCCCGATTGCCGTGCCGCCCGAGCAGAAGGTCGAGATCGGCCAGGACGGCACCATCAGCATTCGCGCCATGGGTGAAGGCCCGCGGGTGATGGCCGAGGTCGATCGCATCAAGCTGGTCAACCCCGACGTCAAGACCCTCAACAAGGGCCTGGACGGCATGATCCACACCAAGAGCGGCCAGCCTGCCGATGCCGATGCCAACGTGCAGGTGGTGTCCGGTTTTCTGGAAGCCAGCAACGTCAACGCCGTCGAGGAAATGACCTCGGTGCTGGCGCTGTCCCGCCAATTCGAACTGCACGTCAAGATGATGACCACGGCCAAGGAAGGCGACGAAGCCATGGCTCGGGTTTTGCAAATCGGCTAATTACACAGACGTAGCGCCGTAAAACAGGCGCACGAGGAGAACAGCATGCTTCCGGCTCTTTGGGTCAGTAAAACCGGTTTGTCCGCCCAGGACACCAACCTGACCACCATTTCCAACAACCTGGCCAACGTCTCGACCACCGGCTTCAAGCGTGATCGTGCCGAGTTCCAGGACCTGCTCTACCAGATCAAGCGCCAGCCAGGTGCACAGTCGACCCAGGACAGCGAGCTGCCATCGGGTCTGCAGGTGGGTACTGGTGTGCGCATCGTCGGCACCCAGAAAAACTTCAGCACCGGCAGCCTGCAAACCACCGAGAACCCGCTGGACATGGCCATCAACGGTCGCGGCTTCTTCCAGGTACTGCAGCCAGACGGCACCGTTTCGTACAGCCGTGACGGTACCTTCCACCTGAACTCCGATGGCCAGGTGGTCACCGCCAACGGTTTCGCCCTCGAGCCTGCCGTGGTCGTGCCGCCAGACGCGCAGACCTTCACCGTGGGCCAGGACGGCACCGTATCGATCACCACCGCCGGCAACCCGGCCGCGCAGATCATCGGCAACATCCAGACCGCCGACTTCATCAACCCGGCCGGCCTGCAGGCGATGGGCAACAACCTGTTCCTGGAAACCGCCGCCAGCGGTGCGCCGCAGATCGGCACGCCGGGCCTGAACGGCTTCGGTACCACCCTGCAGCAGACCCTGGAAAACTCCAACGTCAGCACCGTGGAAGAGCTGGTCAACATGATCACCACCCAACGTGCCTACGAGATGAACTCCAAGGTGATTTCCACCGCCGACCAGATGCTCTCGTTCGTTACCCAGAACCTGTAAGTGAAGCCCCAGGGGCGCTGATGCGGCGCCTGTTACACCGTGAGGTCAGAGTCATGAGCCGTTTGTTGTCCGTATTCGCCCTGGGTGGGGTGGTGTTGCTGGCCGGTTGCGTCGCGCCGACGCCAAAGCCCAACGACCCGTACTACGCGCCTGTGTTGCCGCGTACACCCCTGCCTGCAGCGGCCAACAACGGCTCCATCTACCAGGCCGGTTTCGAGCAGAACCTGTACAGCGACCGCAAGGCGTTCCGGGTGGGCGACATCATCACCATCACGCTCAACGAGCGTACCCAGGCGAGCAAGAACGCCAACTCGCAGATCGCCAAGAACAGCAAGGCCGAGCTTGGCCTGACCTCGCTGTTCGGTGCCGGGGTCAACACCAACAATCCGTTTGGCGACGGTGACCTGAGCCTCAGCGCCGGCTACAGCGGCGACCGCGCCACCAAGGGCGACAGCAAGGCGGCCCAGGGCAATACCCTGACCGGTTCGATCACCGTCACCGTGGCCGACGTGCTGCCCAACGGCATCATCGCGGTACGCGGCGAGAAGTGGATGACCCTCAACACCGGCGACGAGCTGGTGCGTATTGCCGGCATGGTACGCGCCGACGACATCGCCACCGACAACACCGTGCCGTCGACCCGGGTCGCCGATGCGCGCATCACCTATTCGGGCACCGGCTCGTTTGCCGATGCCAGCCAGCCCGGTTGGCTGGACCGCTTCTTCATCAGCCCGCTTTGGCCTTTCTAGGTTCGGATGATCATGTTCAACATCAAGCAGCTGATTGCCGCGACTGTCCTGTTGTCCACCGCGTTCGGCGTACATGCCGAGCGCCTCAAGGACATCGCCAGCATTTCCGGCGTGCGTACCAACCAGTTGATCGGCTACGGCCTGGTGGTGGGGCTCAACGGCACGGGTGACCAGACTACCCAGACCCCGTTCACCCTGCAGACCTTCAACAACATGCTCTCGCAGTTCGGTATCAAGGTGCCGCCGGGCTCGGGCAACGTGCAACTGAAAAACGTCGCGGCAGTGTCGGTGCACGCCGACCTGCCGGCGTTCGCCAAGCCGGGCCAGGTGGTGGACATCACGGTGTCGTCCATCGGCAACTCCAAGAGCCTGCGCGGCGGCAGCCTGCTGATGACCCCGCTCAAGGGTATCGACGGCAACGTCTACGCCATTGCCCAGGGCAACCTGGTGGTGGGCGGCTTCGATGCCGAGGGCCGTGATGGTTCCAAGATCACCGTCAACGTGCCATCGGCCGGGCGTATTCCGGGCGGTGCATCGGTAGAGCGCTCGGTGCCGAGCGGCTTCAACCAGGGCAACAGCCTGACCCTGAACCTCAATCGCCCCGACTTCACCACCGCCAAGCGTATCGTCGACAAGGTCAACGAACTGCTCGGCCCGGGTGTGGCCCAGGCGCTGGATGGTGGCTCGGTGCGCGTCACCGCGCCCCTGGACCCGAGCCAGCGCGTCGACTACCTGTCGATCCTGGAGAATCTCGAGATCGACCCCGGCCAGGCAGTGGCCAAGGTCATCATCAACTCGCGTACCGGTACCATCGTGATCGGCCAGAACGTCAAGGTATCGCCAGCGGCGGTCACCCACGGCAGCCTGACCGTGACCATCACCGAAGACCCGATCGTCAGCCAGCCCGGCCCGTTCTCCAATGGTGAGACGGCAGTGGTGCCGCGCTCGCGGGTCAACGCCGAGCAGGAAGCCAAGCCGATGTTCAAGTTCGGGCCGGGCACCACGCTCGACGAGATCGTGCGTGCGGTCAACCAGGTGGGCGCGGCCCCCGGTGACCTGATGGCGATTCTCGAAGCCCTCAAACAGGCCGGCGCGCTGCAAGCCGACCTGATCGTGATCTGAGGGGCTGCTCATGGATATGCCTAAAAGCGGCGTCAGTGCCGCCGACAGTGGTGCCTACACCGACCTCAACCGCCTCAACTCGCTCAAGGTGGGTGATCGCGACAGCGACGCCAACCTGCGCAAGGTCGCCCAGGAATTCGAGTCGCTGTTCCTCAACGAGATGCTCAAGTCGATGCGCTCGGCCAGCGATGTGCTGGCCAAGGACAACCCGCTCAATACCGAAACCACCAAGCAGTACCAGCAGATGTACGACCAGCAGTTGGCGGTGAGCATGTCCCGCGAGGGCGGCGGCATCGGCCTGCAGGATGTGCTGATGCGCCAGCTGTCCAAGCAGAAGGCCACCAACGCTGCAGCGGCGGCCAGCAGCCCGTTCCCGCGGGTCGATCTGCAGCAGCGCAGCCTGTGGGCGACCAAGGTGGCCGAGCCACTGCGTGATGCCGCCAGCACCAGCCACCGCAACGACATGGCGGCGCTCAATTCGCGGCGTCTGGCATTGCCCGGCAAGCTCACCGATCGCCTGCTGGCCGGTATCGTGCCGTCGGCAGATGGAACGCCAGCCACCACCAATACCGCCGCGTTGCCGCAGCGCACCACGGCCATGACCGATGCGCTGGTCAAGGGCGACTGGGCCCCGGCCCAGACTTTTGCCGCGCCGGGCTCGATGCGTATCTACGGACGTGCCGTCGCGCAGCCGCCACTGGCCCCGGCCAAGCGCGCGTTCGATTCCAGCGACGAGTTCGTCACCACCATGCTGCCGATGGCCGAGCAGGCCGCCAAGCGTATCGGCATCGACCCGCGGTACCTGGTGGCACAGGCCGCCCTGGAAACCGGCTGGGGCAAATCGGTGATGCGCCAGGCCGATGGCAGCAGCAGCCACAACCTGTTCGGCATCAAGGCCACCGGCAACTGGAAAGGCGATCAGGCACGTGCGATCACCAGCGAGTTCCGTGACGGGCAGTTCGTCAAGGAAACCGCTGCGTTCCGTTCCTATGACTCCTACCAGGACAGCTTCCACGACCTGGTGAGCCTGTTGCAAAACAATGCTCGCTATAAAGATGCGGTAAATGCGGCCGATAAGCCTGAACAGTTTGTGCGAGAGCTGCAGAAGGCCGGGTATGCAACCGATCCGGACTACGCCAGCAAGATCTCGCAGATCGCAAAACAGATGAAGTCGTACGAGAGCTACGCAGCTGTCGCTACTACAACGAAACTATAAGGTTTGAATTATGGCGAGTTTGATCAATATCGGCTTATCCGGTGCCAGCGCTGCCCAATCGGGCATGCACACCACGGGTAACAACATCGCTAACGTCGATACCGCTGGTTACTCGCGCCAGCAGAACATTCAAAACTCCAAGAGTTCGATCCGCGAAGGCCAGGTGTTCATCGGCACCGGCACCACGCTGGCCGATGTGCGCCGCGTGTACAACAACTTCCTGGAAAACCAGCTGCGTACCACCAACTCGCTGAGCAGCGAGGCCAACGCCTTTCTCGACCAGGTCAGCCCCACCGACAAGCTGCTGTCGGACAAGGACACCGGTATCACCGGCGCCCTGCAGAGCTTTTTCACCGCCCTGCAGAGCGCTGGCGCCAAGCCGACCGAAGACGCCTCGCGCCAGTTGCTGCTGACCAGCGCCCAGGCACTGAGCAAGCGCTTCAACACCATCGCCGCGCAGCTCAACCAGCAGAACACCAACATCAACGGCAACCTGTCGTCGATGGCCACCCAGGTCAACAACCTGACGGCCACCATTGCCAACTACAACGACCAGATCTCCCGCGTGTCGTCATTGCAGGGCAGCCCCAACGACCTGCTCGACAAGCGCAACGAAGCGGTGCGCCAGCTCAGCAACCTGGTGGGCGTGGATGTGGTCGAGCGCGAGGGCAACCTCGACGTGTACCTCAAGAACGGCCAGTCGCTGGTGCTCGGCAAGACCACCAACACCCTCGAGACGGTGAACAGCCCGACCGACCCGACCCGTTCCAACCTGGTGCTCAACCGCGGCACCACCAAGATCGATATCACCAACAGCGTCAGCGGTGGCGAGATCGGCGGCCTGATCACCTACCGCAATGACGTGCTGGAACCGGCGCTCAACGAACTCGGCCGTGTGGCCCTGGTGGTGGCCGACCGGATCAACAGCCAGCTGGCGCAAGGTATCGACAAGAACGGTGACTTCGGCGCGACCCTGTTCAACGATATCAACAACGCCACCATGATGGCTCAGCGCAGCATCGCCAAGGCGGGCAACAACGCCGCCACCGGCAGCCTTAACGTCAACATCAAGGACACCGGCAAGCTGACCACCAGCGACTACCAGGTGACCTTTACCGACGACAACAACTACACCGTCACCCGGCTCCCGGGTGGTACTGCGATGGGCCCCTACAAGCTGGACGAAACCCCACCGCCGGTGATCGACGGCTTCACCCTGGAAATGAACGGCGGCCTGCCCAGCAAGGGCGACTCGTTCAAGATCACCCCGACCCGCGGCGCCGCGGGCAGCCTCGACACCGTGCTCACCGACCCCAAGCGCATCGCGCTGGCGGCGCCGCTGACCGGCACCAGCGGTGCAGGCAACCAGGGTACCGGCATCATCGGTCAGCCCAACCTGACTTCGATGATCGACATCTACGACTCGGCCCAGCGCATCGAGCTGCAGAACGGCCTGAAGTACTCGACGCCGGTCAAGCTGGTGTTCGGTGATGAAAGCACCAACCCGCAGACCTACAAGATCCACAACGCCCAGGGCGATGAAATCGGCAGCGGTACTATCATTCCGGGCCAGGAAAACAAGCTGCAGATCAACGTGCCGATGGTCGATGCCAGCGGCAACCCGGTGGGTACGCCACAAAAGAACATCACCTTTGAAATGACCGTGGCCGGTTCGCCCAAGCAGGGCGACAACTACACGGTGGGCATGACCGGTGCCGGCTCGGCCGACAACCGCAACGGCCAGGCGGTGATCGATCTGCAGACCAAGGCCACCGTCGACGTCGGTCCCAACGGCAAGGGCATCAGCCTGACCGATGCCTACGGCAAGCTGGTGGAGAACGTCGGCGGCAAGGCGGCCCAGGCCAAGCTCGATACCGAGGCCACCGGAGCCCTGCAGAAGTCTGCGGTAGCCGCCAGCGCTTCGGTGTCCGGCGTCGACCTGGACGAAGAAACCGGCAACCTGATCAAGTTCCAGCAGTACTACACGGCCTCCTCGCAGATCATCAAGATCGCGCAGGAAATTTTCACCACGCTGATCAACAGCCTTTAAGGAGTCGTAGATCGTGCGCATTTCCACCGCCCAGTTCTACCAGACCAGCACCTCCAACTATCAGGCTAACTTCGCCAAGGCCGTGGAGTCCCAGCAGCAGGCCAGTGACCAGTTGCGCGTACGTACCGCCGCGGACGACCCGGTCGGTGCCGCGCGCCTGCTGCAACTGGAACAGCAGAACAACCTGATCACCCAGTACAGTGGCAACATCTCCAGTGCACGCTCCAGCCTGGGCACCTCCGAGGCCACCCTCAACAGCATCACCAATGTGCTGTCGCGGGTGAAGGAGCTGGCGATCGGCGCCGGCAGCGGCAACATGACCGACAACGATCGCAAGGCCAACGAGCAGGAGTTGTCGCAGCTCGAAGAGCAACTGTTCAGTCTGATGAACAGCCGCGACGAGAACGGCAAGTACATCTTCTCGGGTTCGCGTGGTGACACCCAGCCGTTCGAACGCAATGCCGATGGCACCTACTCGTACAAGGGCGACCAGAGCACCACCAACCTGCAGGTCGGTGACATGCTCAGCGTGGCCACCAACGAGACCGGCTACGACGTGTTCCAGAAGGCGCTAAACACCAGCCGCAGCCAGACCACCATGACCGCGCCTGCCAACCCGGCCGACGTGCGTGTCAACCTGTCCAATGGCCAGGTCTCCGGCAGCTCGACCTACAACGACCTGTTCCGCAGCGGCGAGCCGTACAAGATCGAGTTCGTCAGCGCCACCGAATTCAAGATCACCGACGTCAACAACGTCGACCGTACCCTGGAAGCCACCAATGGCGGGGTCTTCAACCCGAAGGGCGGCAACACCACCATCAATTTCCGCGGCGTCGACATCCGCATGGAAGTCGGCCTGCAGGGCGACGAATTGACCGACCCCACCGCCGCTGACGACGCGGTGCGCGGGCACGAGTTCACCCTCGCTTCCAAGCCCGACGAAATCACCGGCACCCGCAGCCCCGGCAACGTGTCGCCCGACGGCCAGCTCAGCGGCCTGTCGATCGCGGACAAGGCAAAATACGACGCTGCGTTCCCCGGTGGCGGTGCGATCGTCAAGTTCACCAGCGACACCACGTTCGATGTCTATGCGCAGCCGATGACTGCCGACAGCCGTCCTGTGGGCAGCGGTGATACCACCGTCAGCCCGACCCGTGTGGCCGGCGTCGACTTCACCTTCACTGGTACTCCGAAAGATGGCGACCAGTACTCGGTGCAGGTCAACAACCACCAGAACCAGAACGTGCTCGACACCATCCATCAGTTGCGCACCGCGCTGCTGACACCTGTCGACAACGATCCGGCAGCCCGCCGCAACTTCCTCGCGTCGATGGATTCGGCTATCTCCAACCTGGCCAGTGCAGCGGACAAGATCGCCGAATCCATCAGCTCCATCGGTGGGCGCGGTGCGGCACTGGATGTGCAGGCAGAAACCAACGAAGCCTTGCAGTCGGCCAACACCATCACGCAGAACTCGATCCGTAACGCCGACCCTGCCGAGACGATGATCCGTCTCACGCTTCAGCAGAACATGCTGCAAGCCTCGCAACTGGCCTTCAGCAAGCTGGCCGCGCTCGGGCTGTTCAACCGGCTCTGATTGACCCTTTCTCGCACTACCCACCCGGGGGCGCTCAGCCGCCCCCGGGGTTTTCTCCAGGTCCAGCCCAATGAACGAACTGCCGCTCGTCAGCATCGCCATCCCCGCGTTCAACCCCGAGTTCTTCAGTCGTGCCCTGCACAGTGCCATTACCCAGCGTTATGCCAACGTGGAAGTGGTCGTGTGCGACGACAGCCAGGGTGACGAGATCAAGGCGATTTTCGACCTGTGGGCAGGCCAGGCCACGTGCGCGCTGCGGTATGTGCGCAACCCGTCGACGCTTGGCTTTTCGCGCAATGTGCTGATGTGCCTGGAGCAGGCGCAGGGTGAATTCATCAAGTTTCTCTGCGACGACGACTGGCTGGTGAGTGACTGCATCGCTCAGTCGGTACAGGTGATGCTCGACTGCCCGGATGTGAATGTGCTGGTTCACCATCGGCTGATCTGCGCGGCGGACGAGACGCTGCTGCCCATGCGCCCGGCCAACTGCATGATTTCCCCCAGCAGTGCGGTGATCAACGGCGGCGATTTGCTGGAGGCGCTGGAGAGCAGCCTGCCGAACCTGTTCGGTGGCATCAGCCATGCCCTGGTGCGCCGCGCCCAGGTTCAGGCATTGCTGCCGCAACTGGTGCAGGACGGCGAGGGCTTTCGCGCGCGTCTGGTCGAGGCACTGTTCATCTGCCTGCTGCGCCATGGCCATCTGGCTTATCTGAACACCATGCTCAGCCTGGAGCGCGTTCACCCCGGGCGCTTGAGCCATCACCCCAGCATGACCCTGGCTTTCGCTACCGAAAGCGAGTGGTTGCGCCAGATGCTCGCCTCGCGCACCAGTGAACCGGCGCCGGCCAGCGGTTGGGTGCGGCACATTCCACTGGAGCTCTACACCGTCGGCGCAGACAAGGCCTGGGAAGAGTTCGAGCTGACGCGCCTGTATGCGCGCCAGGTCGCCAGCTTTCAGCAACAGGTCGGCACCAGCAGCCTGAGCTTCACCGAGCTGTACGGCGAGTGGCTGGGGTGTCGGGTATTGTCGGCGGCGCAGCTTGACCTGCTGCCCAAGCGCATTGCGCAATGGCCGCGTCGCCCGCGCATCGACGTGCTGGTGCTCGCTGCCCAAGACGATGGCGTGGCACTCAAGGCCACGCTGGACAGCCTGGAGCAACAGTCCTATGCCGCTGCGGCCATTTGCGTGCTGGGCCCGGCAGCGCTGCAACCGTTGAACCCCAAGTTCGTGCAGGTGCACGCCCAGGGCCACGCCATCGAGCAGCTCAATGACTGCGTGGCCCGCGATGGGGCGGGTGACTGGGTGTTCCTGCTGCGTGCAGGCGACTGCCTGCACCCGCATGCGCTGGTCATCATGGCCGAGCGCATGGCATTGCAACCCGACTGCGCGTGCCTGTACACCGATGAAGGCACCCACGACAACCTGCAGCCCAGCCAGCCGATCTTCAAGCCGGACTTCAACCTGGACCTGATGCGCAGTGTTCCCTACGTAGGCAGGCTGCTGGCCTTCGATACCGCCCGGGTGCGTGAGCAGGGCGGTTTCGACCCGCAGTTCGAGTCGCTGGCTCCCCACGACATGCTCTGGAAACTGGTCGAGAGTCAAGGGTTGGGCGCGGTGGGGCATGTCGCCGAGCTGCTGGTGCAATGTCGCTACGGCTATGAGGCCTGGCAGCGGGAAGCGGCCTGTGCCGCACAGGCACCCAGGGTGCTGCGTGCGCATCTGGCACGCCTGGGCGTCGAGGCCGAGGTGGTCAGCGAAGGCTCGATGTTTGCCCATGTGCAGTATCGACATGCCGATACGCCGGCGGTGTCGATCATCGTTGCCGCAGGCGATGACGTAAAGGCACTGACGCGCTGCGTCGAATCGATTTTCGAGCACACCGCCTACCGCAACTACGAGATCCTGATTGCTGTCAGTGGTCGTGAGTCGATGCCGGTACAAGGCTGGCTGGCTGCAATGCAGGGGCTTGGCAGCGAGCAGTTGCGCATTGTGCCGGTAGCCTCGGCGAATGGCCCGGCGCTTTACAACCAGGCCAGCCTGCAGGCACGTGGCAGCTACCTGCTGTTGCTCGATTCGGACTGCGTGTTTTTCGACGCGCAATGGCTTGATGAACTGGTAGGTCAGGCCCAGCGCCCGGAGGTCGGCATCGTCGGGCCAAAATTGTGCAACCAGACTGGCAACGTGACCGGAGCAGGCCTGGTGCTGGGGCTGCACGGCCTTGCCAGCAGTCCGTTTTTCGGCCTGCCCGCAGACGCCAATGGCTACATGAATCGGTTGGCTTGCGTGCAGAACTACAGCGCTGTGAGTGGCGTCTGCCTGATGGTACGTCGCGAGCTGTTCGACCAGCTTGGCGGTCTGGACGGCGAAACCTTCTCGGCCGGCTTGAGTGATGCCGACCTTTGCCTGCGTATGCGCGACCATGGCTATCTGATCGTCTGGACTCCCTTTGCGGTGGTTGCCAAGGCCACCTCGCAGACGGTGGCCCTGGACGAGCAGCACAAGGACAGCTTCTACGAGCGCTGGCTGCCGCGCGTGGCCAATGACCCGGCGTACAACCACAACCTCAGCTTGCGCATGGCCAGTTTCAATCTGGAGCCGGGCCTGCGCGAGGGGTGGGTACCGTTCATCCAGCCGGTGCTGCCTTTTGTCATGGCCTTGCCAATCAACACCACTGCGGTCGGACACTATCGCGTCAGCCAGCCGTTCAAGGAGCTGGAACGGGCCGGCTGGATACAGGGACAGTTGAACTATGTGCTGCCGAACATGGTGGAGCTTGAGCGTTGCAAGCCCGATGTGATCATCCTGCAGTGCCGCTATACCACCGGTTCGATCGAGGAGATGGCGCGTATCCAGCGACTTTCTTCGGCTCGGCGCATCTACGAGATCGATGACTACATCATCGATGTGCCCGAGAAGAATGAACACCGGCGCAACATGCCCGGCAACATGCGCGAAATGGTCAGCCGCGGTATCGCACTGTGTGATCGGGTGGTGGTCTCCACCGAGCCGCTGGCCGACGCGCTGTCGAGCATGCACCGGGATATTCGCGTGGTCCCCAACATGCTCTCGCGCTCGTTGTGGGGCGGCCTGAAGGGGCGCCGCCAGACGTCGGCGCGTCCGCGTGTCGGCTGGGCGGGCGGCACCAGCCACCGCGGCGACCTCGAACTGCTGGCCGAGGTGGTCAAGACCTTGGCCAATGAGGTCGACTGGGTGTTCTTCGGCATGTGCCCGCAACTGCTGCGTCCCTACATCAAGGAGTTTCATGCCGGCGTGCCGCTGCACCTGTACCCGCAGAAGCTGGCGGGCCTGAACCTCGATCTGGCGCTGGCGCCGCTCGAGCAGAATCTGTTCAACGACTGCAAGAGCAACCTGCGCCTGCTGGAATACGGTGCTTGCGGTTTCCCGGTGATCTGCACTGAGACCAAGGCCTACGGTGGTTACCTGCCCTGTACGCGGGTACGCGAGAATTCGACCGAACAGTGGCTGGAGGCAATTCGCATGCATCTGTCTGACCCACAAGCCAGCTACCAGCAGGGTGATGCCCTGCGTGAAGCGGTACTGCGAGACTATCTGCTTACACAGCGGCACCTCCAGCATTGGGCAAATGCCTGGCTGGCGGACTGAATCCTGGCACTCGGTCACGCCGGGCGCCGACTCCATCATTTGAAACAGGTACGTTATGAACACAATTGGAACCGGGTCGCGCAGTGATGTAACGGTCGTTCTGCTTGGACATGAGCAGGTCGATCACCGTGCACGGGCACAGCACTTCTACCAGCAGGCCGGTGTGCCTTGCTTGCCATTGGAGTCATTGCTGGTCAGCAGCAGTCAGACCTGCAGCCAGAGGTTGGCTCAGGCACTGCAGCAGGTGACTACCCCATGGGTGGTGCTGTCGCTGGATTCCGATTTCATTTTGCCCGCAGCCCTGGATAACGCTGCAGTGTGTTTGAGCGCTACATCGCATTCAATTGGTGCTCAGGGTTACGCACTGGCGTATGCGGTAGCTAATGGGCAAGTGGCCTATCACAAGCTGGGTGCTGCTTTGGAACCCGTGTCTGCCGAGAGTGCCACCGCGCGCCTGGGCCAGTACGCTCAAGCCGCACAGTCTGCCTGGCGAGCGGTACTACAGGTCAGCGCCTTGCAGGTGGCACTGGCGCAGTTACCCGAGCACCTGGACTTTTCCGGCTGGAGGGTGGCGTTATCCTATGCATTGCTGGCGCAAGGTACGATCCAATCCCTTGATCAGACCGACGTAGTCTCGGAATACGCGCCTAGCGTGCTGCCACTTGCTGCTTTGGAAGAGCGCTTCACTCGAACTGCTCGCGCATTGCGGCAGTGGGATGCCGCCACCTTCGGGCTGTGCGTCGATGAGGCAGGCTTTGCGCTGCTCGATCGTTTTGTCCGCAACACCTATGCTCCACTGGAGCAACCGCTGCTCTTTACCTCATCCTGGATGAGTGTGACAGAGGCCCCAGAGCGTCTGTTTGAGCCGCGTCAGTTTGTCGAGCTGCCGTACTACAATGGTGCATTGTTCTCGTTTCTGACCGGGCTGGAGTTTCTCTGTCATGCCTGGCCTGTGGGTGAGCAGCAGCACAACACGCTGGAAGGCAGTTGGGTGCGCCAGCGCGAACTGTTGCTTGCTCACCCCAACGATGCACCCGAAACCCTTCAACATCGTTATTGGGAGGCGCTGGAACTGGGCCTTTTCAATCGTGAGGTCTGTCAGCGGCTGGCTGCTTCGTTGACCGGTGAAGACGATCAGGCCAGTGCGGCCGAAATGAATGACTGGTTGGAGCGGCTGGCCCAGATCCCTGCGCTTGATCCGCAGAAGGGGTTTGCCGCCACGCCCTCGGGCAAGGTGCTTGCGAAGCTGGCTGCCGCAACGCCGGATGATGCCGCGCGTGCGCGTGTCCTGGCGCGCCTGAAGCCTTCGCCGGCGACTCAGATTGCCTTTGTGGTGTTGGACCTGGCCGATAACGATATCGCGTTGCAAGCTACTTTCGACAGCCTGCTTGCCAGCGGCCTGCGCAATTTCAAGCTGCTGGTCCTCAAGGCTGGCAAGCCGCCGGTTATCACTACCGCGCGTGACACTTTGCATTTCATTCAGGTTACGCAGGACAACTGGGTCGCCCACCTCAATCATGCGGTGCGCCAGTTGCCGAGTGAGTGGCTGTTGCTGCTGCAGGCTGGCGAGCAACTGCTCGCGGGGGGCTTGCTGCATCTGTCACTGGAGTTGGCCGGCGCTTCGGCTTGTCAGGCTATTTGTGCCAACGAGGTTCAGCGCGATGAGCAAGGACGCCTGAACAGTGTGGTACGTCCAGGTGCCGACCTGGACCTGCTACGTGGGCAACCTGCACTGATGTCGCGCCACTGGCTGATGCGACGCCAGGCGGTGCTCGAGCTGGGAGGCTACAGCGACGCCCAGCGTGATGCCGTCGAGCTTGACCTGCTATTGCGTCTGGTCGAGACCCATGGTCTGGCTTGCCTGGCTCATCTGGATGATTATCTGGTGCTTGGCGAACAATCTTCGCCGGCATTGACTGCCCAGGCCAAGGTGGTGCTCGAACGGCATCTGGGGCAGTTGGGCTATCGTGGGCACGTTAGTGAAGGCAGCGTATCCGGCCTGCAGGTCGATTTTCGTCATGCCGGCACGCCATTGGTCAGCATCCTGGTGGCGGGCGAGGAGGGCAGTGCGTCCTTGCAGGCAAGTGTGGCCAGTGTGCTGCAACGTACGCGCTACCCGCGTTACGAAGTTATCGTAGCGTGCTCTGGCGATCAGATTACTCAAGAAGCGGCCGAGTTCCCCGGGTTGGGCAACCGGGTACGGGTGGTGAACGCATCCCCCGGCGCCTCGCGCAGCGACTTGCTCAACCTGGCAGCGAGCCAGGCCAAGGGCGAATATCTGGTGCTGTTGTCGGCGGGTGCAGATGTCATCAGCCCAGCCTGGCTAGAAGGGTTGCTCAACGAAGCCCAGCGCCCGGAAGTCGGCGTTGTGGGCGGCGCGCTGTACAGTGACGATTCGATCCTGGTCCATGCCGGTTATGGTCTACTGAGCGGCCCGCGGGTTGGCGCGCCTTGGCTGGGCACCGCGGATCAGTGGCAATCGGCCGTGCGTGGTTGCGCGGCTGTTTCCGGTGCCTGCCTGATGGTGAGCAAGGTTCTGCTGGAACAGTGTGGTGGATTGCAGGCAATGCCGGGGGCGGATATCGAGTTGTGCCTGCAAGTGCAGAGCGCAGGATTGGCGGTGGTGTGGACACCACAGGCCCAGGTGCGCGTCGTAAAGCAGTCGGTACCGGATACCAGCGTTGCCCTGGGGTTGGCTGAGCGGTGGCCGCAGGCTTTCACCGGTCGTGCATTCGACGAAGAGTTGAGCCCTGGGGGAGAGTTGGCCTGGGTGGCGAAGCTGTAAGCGTGTTGGTGTGATTTGCCCTGGGTCTCTCTGTGCTTGGAGGGGCTCGGATCGTGCTTCACTCGGTACCCGGTTCTGCGGATGCTGGTGCGTCGCTTACCGGGCAGCCTTGTCATAATTAAATAACTAAGTGCCTGCATGAAACCTATTCGAGTTGTATGTGGAACGCGCGTTTCCGAGCAGGAGTTCTCCACAAAGACCGCTCTTGGCCGATCCTTGCAGATCCACCAGGCGGCCAATCCTGTGGATATCCGGCTGTTTGCAGAGAATACCCAGGGGCTTTCGACGATTTACAACCGCGTCATTGATGAGGCCAGGGGCGATCCCGCCATTCTGGTGTTCGTTCATGACGACGTACACCTGTGCGACTTTATGTGGAGCGAGCGTGTACGCGAAGCGGTTGCAGCCTTCGATATTATCGGGCTGGCTGGTAACACTCGGCGTGTCGAGGGGCAGTCCGCGTGGGCTTTTATTGATGACAAGTTTACCTGGGATCAGAAGTGTTTCCTGAGCGGGATCGTCGGGCATGGCAAGGGTTTCCCTTGTGCGGTCTCCAATTTCGGGCCAGTGCCCCAGCCCTGCAAACTGCTCGATGGGCTGTTGCTTGCTGCGGACAGCGAGCGGCTGGAACAGGGCAATGTGCGCTTTGACGAGCAGTTTGAATTTCACTTTTACGACATGGATTTCTGTCGCTCGGCGGAGCTGAGCGGGTTGAGCATGGGCACGTGGCCGTTGAGCGTCGTTCATGAAAGCGGAGGGGCATTTGGCTCCCCCGCGTGGCGCGAGAGCTTTCGGCGCTACCAAGACAAGTATGCCGTAGCAGGCACTCGCAAGCCCCAGGAGGCCACTGTGCAAAAACAAACCCCGGTTCATCAGTTTCATAACCCGGACCTGCTCAAGCTGATGCCTGTCAATGCCAGGCGAGTTGTGGAGATCGGATGCAGTTCGGGTGCGCTCGCACGCGAATATAAAAAACTCAACCCGCACGTACATTACACGGGAATCGAGATCGATCCGAGCTATGCCGAGCTGGCCCGTGAACACTGTGATCGTGTTCTCGACATGAATATCGAAAACGCCTGCACTGAATTGCTCGCTGGCGATCTGGCGGCAGACTGTTGGGTCTTCGGGGATGTACTTGAACATCTGTACGACCCATGGCACCTGCTGCAGAAAATCCGTGAAGCCAGTGCGCCGGGCAGTTGTGTGGTGGCATGTATTCCGAATGCGCAACACTGGAGCGTGCAGGCTCGACTCAGTGTCGGTGACTTCCGCTACGAGGATTCCACCAAGATGTATGGAACGACTTCCTGGCGGTTTTCGTGAAAGATGAACGTTTCCTGCATCAGTACCCCAGCAGAATGATCAAGGCTGTCGAAAAGTTCGAGAACGGCAAGGTGTCAGGCAGTGATCAGATTTACAGCTTCACCCAGTTTCCGGAGGACATCCGTCGATTGAATGATGCCGTGCAGCGGTTGGCAGCTATGGAAGGGCGTGAAGCTGTGGTGAATGATGTGCTGGAGAAGTTGTTGACCTTCACCAAGGGGCAGGCGAGCTAGTAGCCGATGCTTCACGTTACCCGCTGCACCACAGGTGCGCGGTTGATTGCCGTCACTTCATTGAGGCCGGGCAATCTGTAATGGCCGCAACGAATCGATCGATTGCGGGTGCCAAGGGCGCTCCTATGCGCCCGAGTCGTGTATTTGTCATAGATGGGCACCCTTCCCGCTGGGAGATCAGGCTGGCTTCAACAGCACTGTTTCTCCCGGCGTACCCGGCGCCTGCACATACCCGGCTTCGGATGAGCCGCGTGCGGTATCTGATCGTATCGGCAACCGATTCGATAAAAGCGCGTGACTTGTGAGTCACGACGGGCATCTTCACTGTTATCATTCCCGTAACCGGGAGCAACTGAGCCTGCGGGTGGCACTGCCAGAAGCTTGGAATAGCTGGCGGGTCTTCGTGGAACACAGTGGAAATCTGCTTTTTCTGAATTGGGAAGCCATATGATTGGCATTAAAAGTATCGCCAGTTACGTGCCGGCTGAAGGGCTGGACAATTACGCTCAAGGCGCGAAATTCGGCAAGGATCAGGATTTCATCTTTGGCAAGATCGGCTCGACTTTCCTGCCGCGCAAGGGTGCTGGCCAGGAAACTTCCGATTTGTGTGTCGAGGCCGTCAAGGCCCTGTTCGCCAACAATCCCGCACTGACCCCGGCCTCTGTCGACGTCGTGATCGTTGTCACCCAGAATGGCGATGCTGAGGGCCTGCCGCACACAGCTGCCATCGTCCAGCACAAGCTGGGTCTGCCGACCAATGTCGCTGCTTTCGACATCTCTCTGGGATGTTCCGGCTATGTCTACGGCTTGTATGCCATGAAAGGCTTCATGGAGGCTGCCGGCTTGAAGAACGGGCTGTTGATCACTGCCGACCCGTATTCGAAGATTGTCGACCCCGAGGATCGCAATACCACCATGCTGTTTGGTGATGCTGCAACGGTGACATGGATGGGGGAGGAGGCAGACTGGCAGTTGGGCAAGTCTCTTTTCGGCACGGATGGCGCAGGCGCCGAGTTTCTGCGTACCACAGATGGCAAGTTCTTCATGAACGGTCGTCAGGTCTACAACTTCGCTCTGGTCAAGGTGCCTGCTCACTTGCAGCAGTTGCTGGACGTCAGCCATCTGCAGGCCGACGATATCGACCTGTACTGCCTGCACCAGGGAAGTGCCGCCATTGTCGATGCCGTTTCCCAGCGGTTCGAGGGCGGGGAGCCTGAGCGCTTCGTCAAGGACATGGCTGAGACGGGCAATACCGTTTCATCGAGCATTCCGCTACTGCTTGAAAAGCATGTGCTGGGTTCGCAGCACAAGCGCGTCGCACTCAGCGGCTTTGGTGTGGGCCTGTCGTGGGGTTCGGCTATCATCGAGCGTCAGGACTGAAAAGGCTTGCTGTACGCAGAAGCGCTGCCTTAAGGGTGGCGCTTTTTTTTGCCTTGAAGGGTTGCCACTGCTTGGGCTCTGGCGTAGTGGCCAGAAACCCGGCGTCAAACCCTTGATTTCATTGGAGTGGCAGGGTGCCAGTAAAAATTTTCAAAAAACCCCTAAAGCAACCTGCACAGACGACGATAACTATTACGAAGGTTCTCTAGGCCACACCCGGCGCTTGCCAGGGCCGGAAGCCGCAATACCCACAAACGAGGAATTCGTCATGGCATTAACCGTAAACACCAACGTCACGTCGCTGAACGTTCAGAAAAACCTGAACCGCGCTTCCGACGCCCTGAGCACCTCGATGACTCGCCTGTCTTCCGGCCTGAAAATCAACAGCGCCAAAGACGACGCCGCTGGCCTGCAGATCGCTACCCGTATGACCTCGCAGATCCGCGGTCAGACCATGGCGATCAAAAACGCCAACGACGGTATCTCGATCGCCCAGACCGCTGAAGGCGCGATGCAAGAGCAGGTCAACATCCTGCAGCGTATGCGTGAACTGGCTCTGCAAGCACGTAACGACTCGAACGACGCGGACAACCGTGTCTCGCTGAACGCTGAATTCGTTCAAATGCGTGACGAGCTGACCCGTATCGCTCAGTCCACCCAACTGAACGGCAAAAACTTGCTTGACGGCAAGGCCGGCGAAATGACCTTTCAGGTTGGTTCGGAAACTGGTGGCATTAACCAGATCAAAATCGACCTGACCCAAGAATACTTGGCCAGCGACCTGGGTATCACCGACGCCATCACCATCGTCGGTAGCGACAGCGCCGCTGCCGAGACCAACTTCTCGGCCGCAATGGACGCGATCGATGCCGCGGTCAAGACCATCGGTGAAGGCCGTGCTGCACTGGGTGCCGTTCAGAACCGTCTGACCAGCACCATCAACAACCTGCAGAACATCAACGAAAACGCCGACGCTGCCCGTGGTCGTGTACAAGATACCGACTTCGCTGCCGAGACCGCTCAGCTGACCAAGCAGCAGACTCTGCAACAAGCTTCGACTTCGGTTCTGGCCCAGGCCAACCAACTGCCATCCGCCGTACTGAAACTGCTTCAGTAATCGCCTGATGGTTATCGGCGGGGGAGTGCACCTGTGGCGCTCCCCCGCCTTTTGCATTGAGAGGTGGTTGGCATGGATATGAGCGTCAAGCTGAACCTGTCCTACCAGGCTGCAAAGCCTGTGGAGCAGCCCACCGAGCGCCCTGCGGTCAAGCCCGTGGAGGCTGTCGAATCCATCAAGCCAGCGAAGGAAAGCGCCGACAGCGGCCTGACCGAAGCTGAGAAGGTCAAGAACGCGCTCAAGGACATCGAGAAGTTTCTCGCCTCGTCGCGTCGCAATCTCGAATTTTCCACGGATGAAGAATCCGGCCGAATTGTAGTTAAAGTCATCGCCAGTGAAACCGGTGAGCTGATCCGCCAACTTCCTTCGGAAGAGGCGTTGAGAATTGCCCACAGTCTGAGCGATGTTAACAGCCTGCTGTTCAACGCCAAGGTCTGATGCTGGCGTCCGAGCAGCACGTTCGCTAGCCTTGATCGGCTAGGGGCGGCGCGCAACCAAGAGGGAATAGCAATGGCGAGTTCAATTTTACCGGGCACCGGTCTGGGTTCTGGGGTCGATATCAACAAGATCGTCAGCACGCTGGTGGCGTCTGAAACCGATCCGAAAGCCAACCAGATCAAACGCCAGACTGCCAACAACTCGGCCATGCTTTCTGGTGTCGCATCGCTCAAGAGCGCGCTGTCTGTCTATCAGGCGGCGATGAAGAAGCTCAATGATCCCCTCGCGCCGTCGTTCAATGCCTATGCGGCAACGTCCAGCAACGACGCCGCGATCAAGGCAACCTCTAACAATACCGCGGTGCCTGGTACCTACACGATCCGTGTCGACAACCTGGCCACCTCGTCCAAGGTGGCCAGCCAGAACTTCGACACCGGCGCCACCACGCCGATTCCCGAAGGCGACCTGCTGATTACCCAGGACGGTGTCACCCACACCGTCAAGGTCGGCCCTGGTGCAACCTTGCAGTCCGTGCGCGACACCATCAACTCGTCGCTGTCCGAGAAAGGCATCACTGCCAACCTGGTCAATGGTGCAGACGGTTCGCGCCTGGTGTTCAGTTCGACCAAGACCGGTGAGGGTACGGACATTTCCGTCGACGGCACCATCGACGCGCTCAAGATTGCGCCGGGCGTGGAGATGAATGGTGACGGTGCCGGCTACATCGGTAAGCCGGCCCAGGATGCAAAACTGTACGTCGACGGCCTGCCGGTCACGAGCAAGAGCAACACCGTCACCGGTGCCATCAGTGGCATCAGCCTGGACCTGCTTCAGGCAACCGGCACCGACGACAGCAAGGCTGTACAGGTTACGGTGGGCGAGAACACCGATGGCCTGAAAAAATCGGTGCAGGCCTATGTCGATGCCTATAACACCCTGATCAAGGCGGTCACCAACCTGACCTCCGTGAGCAAGGATGCCGATGGCAACACAGTGCTGGGCCCGTTGACCAACGACCCGACCACCCGTTCGCTGCTGAGCGACCTGCGCAGCCAATTGGCGACCGAGTCGGACGGTACCCGCCTGACCACCCTCAGCCAGCTGGGCATCAACACCCAGAAGGACGGTACCCTCGAGTTCAACTCCGTCAAGTACGACGCAGCGATGAAGGACAAGAAGCTCGGTGCCGACGTGCAGGAGCTCTTCACCGGTAAAAATGGCGTGTTCGCGCACATGAACAAGGCGATCGAACCGTACCTGCAGACCGGTGGCATTCTCGACTCGCGCAAGAACGGCCTGGACAGGCTGCAGAAAGACCTCGAGAACCAGCAGGAGGCCCTGGATCGGCGCATTGCGTCGCTGACCGAGTCGCTGACCAAACGCTACGTGGCCATGGATACCCTGGTCGGCAAGCTCGAGGCGCAGCGCAAGAACATTGCCTCGATGTTCGCCTCGATCGAAGCGCAGCAGAAGAACTCCTGATAGCAGGGGCCGCAAAAAAGCCCGGCAGCACCCCTTCGGGTGCTCCGGGCTTTTCGTTTTCGGGGTTAAAGTTTTTTGACCCGCAGGCGATACAGGCGGTATATGAACCTTTTCGTTTGTTACGAGGTAGAACATGAACCCTATGTTGGCCCTTCGGCAGTACCAGAAAGTCAACGGCGTGGCGCAGACCTCCGAGGCCAGCCCGCACCGTCTCGTGCAGATGCTCATGCAGGGCGGGCTGGATCGCATCGCGCAGGCCAAAGGTGCAATCGCGCGCAATGACCTGGCCCAGAAGGGCATCCTGATCGGCAAGGCCATCGGGATCATCGGCGGTCTGCGCGAAGGGCTCGACCTCGAAAACCAGGCCGAGGCGCTGGCCGACATCGATGGGCTGTACGCCTACATGAGCAGGCGCCTGGTCGAGGCCAACGTGCAGAACGACCCGGAGATCCTCAATGAAGTCGCACGCCTGCTGATTACCGTCAAGGAAGGTTGGGACGCGATCGGCGATCAGGTCGCCGACGTCTAGGAGAACGCCATGAGTGCCGTGCTCGAACGTATCGAACAAACCCGCGAAGCCCTGCTCGGGGCATTGGCCAGCCGCGACTGGGAAACGATCACCGAACTGGACCTGAGCTGCCGTGTTTGCGTCGAGGACGTACTGGCCGAGGCATCGACCAACGAACAGGTTCTGCGCACCAGTCTTGAGGAATTGCTCGACGTCTACCGCCAACTAATTGATGTTGCAAGTGGTGAACGTCAAACAATAGTCGACGAGATGACGCAGATCCGCCAAGCGAAAAACGCCGCAAAGGTATACCATCTGTTCAGCTGACGCTGGACGGTTCGAAAATGCAGTGCGCCATAAATTTGACTGTGTACGATTTTTTGACTTAACTAGTGGCTGTTTTCTAATTTCAGACGTCCGATCACTGACCGCTCCAGTCGGAATGGATGTCGAGCATGCCCACATTGGGTGTCGAGTTGACTAGGGAAGTTTCGATTGCATGTGGCGTGAAACCAAAATTCTCCTGATCGATGACGATGACGCTCGCCGCCGCGACCTGGCGGTGGTGCTGAATTTTCTTGGCGAAGAAAATCTTTCCTGCTCCAGCCACGATTGGCAGCAGGTCGTTCAGTCGTTGTCATCCAGCCGTGAAGTACTCTGTGTCCTGGTCGGCACCGTGAACGCTCCGGCAAGCCTTTTGGGCTTGCTTAAGACCGTGGCTGCCTGGGATGAGTTCCTTCCGGTATTGCTGTTGGGTGAAATATCTTCTGCCGAGTTGCCCGAGGACCTGCGCCGCCGGGTGCTTTCCAACCTGGAGATGCCGCCCAGCTACAGCAAGCTGCTCGATTCGCTGCACCGTGCCCAGGTGTATCGCGAGATGTACGACCAGGCCCGCGAGCGCGGTCGTCAGCGCGAGCCCAACCTGTTCCGTAGCCTGGTCGGTACCAGCCGCGCCATCCAGCATGTGCGCCAGATGATGCAGCAGGTGGCCGACACCGACGCCAGCGTGCTGATCCTCGGCGAGTCGGGTACCGGCAAGGAAGTGGTCGCGCGCAACCTGCACTACCATTCCAAGCGCCGTGAAGCGCCGTTTGTGCCGGTCAACTGCGGCGCGATCCCGGCCGAGCTGCTCGAAAGCGAACTGTTCGGTCACGAGAAGGGGGCGTTCACCGGCGCCATCACCAGCCGTGCCGGGCGTTTCGAGCTGGCCAATGGCGGCACCCTGTTCCTCGACGAAATCGGCGACATGCCGCTGCCGATGCAGGTCAAGCTGCTGCGCGTGCTGCAGGAACGCACCTTCGAGCGTGTGGGCAGCAACAAGACCCAGAGCATCGATGTGCGCATCATCGCCGCCACTCACAAGAACCTCGAGAGCATGATCGAGGTGGGCAGCTTTCGCGAAGACCTGTACTACCGCCTCAATGTGTTCCCGATCGAGATGGCCCCGCTGCGTGAGCGGGTCGAAGACATTCCGCTGCTGATGAACGAGTTGATCTCGCGCATGGAGCACGAGAAGCGGGGGTCGATCCGCTTCAATTCCGCCGCGATCATGTCGCTGTGCCGCCATGGCTGGCCGGGCAACGTGCGCGAGCTGGCGAACCTGGTGGAGCGCATGGCGATCATGCACCCGTATGGCGTGATCGGCGTGTCCGAGCTGCCGAAGAAGTTCCGCTACGTCGATGATGAAGACGAGCAACTGGTCGACAGCCTGCGCTCGGACCTGGAAGAGCGCGTGGCAATCAACGGCCATACGCCCAATTTCAGCAACCATGCGATGTTGCCGCCCGAAGGTCTCGACCTCAAGGACTACCTGGGCAGCCTCGAGCAGGGCCTGATCCAGCAGGCGCTGGACGATGCCAACGGTATCGTGGCGCGTGCCGCAGAGCGCCTGCGCATCCGCCGCACCACGCTGGTGGAAAAAATGCGCAAGTACGGCATGAGCCGTCGCGATGGAGACGAACAGGCGGAGGATTGACGCCTGCTTCCTGCCGGCAGGCCCCGACCGGGGCCTGCCGAACGCAATACCCCTATTTTCCACAGGGCTGTAAAGCCTGCCCTTGCTGGCTTTGGGCGGCGCGCCGCTGCTGCTGGCAACCCCCCGTCAAAGTATCCGGCACGTCTATTGCTATACCGCTGGCAACATACCGTTTTATGACGGTGAGCCATGCGAGAGAGCAACCCATGCCCCACGCCGCCCACATCCCCGCCGCCGAGCCCAGGCGTTCTGACGCCGCCGAACAGCAGAGTCGTCAGGGGCTCGAGCAGGCGTTTGCCCTGTTCGACCAGGTGTCGACCCAACTGAGCCAGTCCTACAACCTGCTCGAGGCCCGTGTCACCGAGCTCAAGGGGGAGTTGGCCGTGGTCAGTGCGCAGCGCATGGCGGAGCTGGCGGAGAAGGAGCGACTGGCCAACCGCCTGCAGAACCTGCTGTCGCTGTTGCCCGGCGGGGTGATCGTGATCGACGGCCAGGGCCGCGTGCGCGAGGCCAACCCGGCCGCCGTCGAACTGCTGGGTCAGCCGCTGGTGGGCGAGCTGTGGCGTCAGGTGATCGCCCGCAGCTTTGCGCCGCGCGAGGACGACGGCCACGAAGTGTCGCTGCGCGATGGTCGCCGCCTGTCGATCGCTACCCGCTCGCTGGATGCCGAGCCGGGCCAGCTGGTGCTGTTGACCGATCTCACCGAAACCCGCCACCTGCAAAGCCAGCTGGCTCGGCACGAGCGCCTGTCGACCCTGGGGCGGATGGTGGCCTCGCTGGCGCATCAGATCCGCACGCCACTGTCGGCCGCCTTGCTGTATGCCAGTCACCTGGCCGAGCAGGACCTGCCGCTGGACACCCGTCAGCGTTTTGCCGGCAGCCTTAAGGAGCGTCTGCACGAACTCGAGCACCAGGTACGCGACATGCTGGTGTTCGCCCGCGGCGAACTGCCGCTGACCGACCGCGTGACCCCCAAGGCGTTGTTCCAGGCGCTGCAGCAGGCCGCGCAGGTACATGTACAGGGGCATGCTGTGCGCTGGCAGTGCGACAGCCACCTGGGCGAATTGCTGTGCAACCGCGACACCCTGGTGGGGGCGCTGCTCAATCTCATTGAAAACGCCCTGCAGGCCGCGCCCGGCGCTGCTCGGCTCAAGGTACACCTGTATCGTCGCGGGCAAAGCCTGCGCCTGTGCATCAGCGATGCCGGGCCGGGCATCGACAGTGCATTGCTGGCGCGCCTGGGCGAGCCGTTCCTGACCACCAAGGCCACTGGCACCGGGCTTGGCCTGGCGGTGGTGATGGCGGTTGCCCGAGCACACCAGGGCACCGTGCAGCTACGCTCGCGCCCCGGGCGCGGTACCTGCGCGCTGGTGACCCTGCCGCTGATCGGCGCACCGCTGGAGGCAACGGCATGAGGGCGATCAAGGTTCTGCTGGTCGAGGATGACCGCGTACTGCGCCAGGCCCTGGCCGATACCCTGGAGCTGGGCGGTTTTGCCTATCATGCAGTGGGCTCGGCCGAAGAAGCGCTGGAAGTGGCGGCCAGTCAGCCCTTCAGCCTGGTGGTCAGCGACGTCAACATGCCGGGAATGGACGGCCACCAGTTGCTGGCCGCGTTGCGGGCCCGCCAGCCGCAGTTGCCGGTGCTGCTGATGACCGCGCACGCTGCCGTTGAGCGTGCAGTGGATGCGATGCGCCAGGGCGCTGCGGACTATCTGGTCAAGCCCTTCGAGCCACGCGCATTGCTCGACCTGGTGGCCCGTCATGCCCTTGGCGTTGCCAGCGGCGCGGACGCCGACGGTCCGGTGGCGCGCGAGCCTGCCAGTGCGCAGTTGCTCGAACTGGCCGCGCGGGTGGCGCGCAGTGATTCCACCGTGCTGATTTCCGGCGAATCGGGCACCGGCAAGGAGGTGCTGGCGCGCTACATTCACCAGCAGTCCCTGCGTGCCGACCAGCCATTCGTGGCCATCAACTGCGCCGCCATCCCCGACAACATGCTCGAAGCCACGTTGTTCGGACATGAAAAGGGCTCGTTCACCGGGGCGATAGCCGCCCAGCCAGGCAAGTTCGAGCAGGCCGACGGTGGCACGCTGCTGCTCGACGAGATTTCCGAAATGCCGCTGGGGCTGCAGGCCAAGCTGCTGCGAGTGCTGCAGGAGCGCGAGGTCGAGCGGGTAGGCGGGCGCAAGCCGATCGCGCTGGACATCCGCGTGGTCGCTACCACCAACCGCGACCTTGCCGGCGAAGTGGCGGCGGGGCGGTTTCGCGAAGACCTGTTCTATCGCCTGTCGGTGTTCCCGCTGGCCTGGCGACCGCTGCGCGAGCGCAGCGCCGACATTCTGCCGCTGGCCGAGCGTCTGCTGGCGCGACACGTCAATAAAATGAAGCATGCCCCCGTGCGCCTGTCGGCCCAGGCCCAGGCCTGCCTGCAAGGCTATCCGTGGCCGGGCAACGTGCGCGAGCTGGACAACGCCATCCAGCGGGCGCTGATCCTGCAGCAGGGCGGGGTGATCGAGGCGGCGGACTTCTGCCTGGCCGGGGTGCTGCCGCTGCTGGCGACATCGCCCGTAGAGCCGGTGCCGGTGCTGGCCGAGCCGTCCGAACCAGCCGGGCTGGGGGATGACCTGCGCCGCCACGAGTTCCAGGTGATCATCGATACCCTGCGCGCCGAGCGCGGGCGCCGCAAGGAGGCTGCCGAGCGTCTGGGCATCAGCCCGCGCACCTTGCGCTACAAGCTGGCACAGATGCGTGATGCCGGCCTGGATGTGGAGGCGAGTCTCTACGCCAGCGGCGTGTGACGCCGTAACCGGTCGTTTTTGTTGGTCCTGTGGGTAGAGCTGGCACTCTTGTTGCTAAGTTCTGCCTGTCCGCTGCGTAGTGTCAAAAAAATGCGGGTCGTCGGAGAGAAGAGTCAATGAGCCAAGGTGTTGAATTTAATCGATTGATGTTGGACATGCGGGCCATGCAGGCGGACGCCATGTCGATGTCGAAGGCTGCCCCTGCGCCAGAGCTTGGCTCGAGCGGTTTTGCCGACATGCTTGGCCAGGCCATCAACAAGGTCAGCGATACCCAGCAGGCGTCCACCCAGTTGGCCAACGCCTTCGAGATCGGCAAGAGCGGCGTCGACCTTACCGACGTGATGATCGCCTCGCAGAAGGCCAGCGTGTCGTTCCAGGCCTTGACCCAGGTGCGCAACAAGCTGGTGCAGGCGTATCAAGACATCATGCAGATGCCGGTATAAGGGCGAGATTGAGTCATGGCCGAAGCAGTCGTTGATAACGTGCCCGCCAAAGGCAGCCCGGCGCCCAAGCCGCCGCTGTTCGGCATGTCCTTTCTGGAAAACATCGCAGAGATGCCCATGCTGCGTCAGGTCGGCCTGCTGGTCGGGTTGGCGGCGAGCGTGGCGATCGGCTTTGCCGTGGTGCTGTGGTCGCAGCAGCCCGACTACCGCCCGCTGTACCCAAGCCTTGCCGGCATGGACACCAAGCAGGTCATGGACACCCTGTCCGCCGCCGACATCGCCTACAACGTCGAGCCCAGCTCCGGGGCGCTGCTGGTCAAGTCCGAAGACCTCTCCCGTGCGCGCCTGAAACTTGCCGCGGCCGGCGTGGCGCCAGGCGACGGCAACGTCGGCTTCGAACTGCTCGACAAGGAGCAGGGGCTGGGCACCAGCCAGTTCATGGAGGCCACCCGTTATCGTCGCGGCCTGGAAGGTGAACTGGCGCGTACCATCTCCAGCCTGAACAACGTCAAGGGTGCCCGCGTGCACCTGGCCATCCCGAAAAGCTCGGTGTTCGTGCGCGACGAGCGCAAGCCCAGTGCCTCGGTACTGGTCGAGCTGTATTCGGGGCGTGGCCTCGAGCCCGGCCAGGTGGCGGCCATCGTCAACCTGGTGGCGTCCAGCGTTCCGGAACTGAACAAGTCCCAGGTGACCGTGGTCGACCAGAAGGGCAACCTGCTGTCCGACCAGGGCGAGAACTCCGAGCTGACCATGGCCGGCAAGCAGTTCGACTACAGCCGCCGCATGGAAGGCATGCTCACCCAGCGCGTGCACAACATTCTGTTGCCGGTGCTGGGCAACGACCGCTACAAGGCCGAAGTCTCCGCCGACGTCGACTTCAGTGCGGTCGAGTCCACCTCCGAACAGTTCAACCCCGACCAGCCTGCCTTGCGCAGCGAGCAGTCGGTGAACGAACAACGCTCCAGCAGCATGGGCCCGCAGGGCGTGCCTGGTGCCCTGAGCAACCAGCCACCCGGCCCGGCCACTGCGCCACAGCAGACCGGTCAGGCACAGGCTGCCGCGGGCATGGTGCAACCAGGCCAGCCGCTGCTGGACGCCAACGGCCAGCAGATCATGGACCCGGCCACCGGCCAGCCGATGCTCGCACCGTACCCGGCCGACAAGCGTCAGCAGTCGACCAAGAACTTCGAACTGGACCGTTCCATCAGTCACACCCGCCAGCAGCAGGGGCGCCTGAGCCGCCTGTCGGTCGCGGTGGTGGTCGACGACCAGGTCAAGCTCGACCCGGCCACTGGCGAGTCGACCCGCGCCCCATGGGGGGCCGAAGACCTGGCGCGCTTCACGCGCCTGGTGCAGGACGCCGTCGGCTTCGATGCCAGCCGCGGTGACAGCGTCAGCGTGATCAACGTGCCATTCGCCGCCGACCGTGGCGAAGTGTTCACCGAGATTCCGTTCTACCAGCAACCGTGGTTCTGGGACATCATCAAGCAGGTCATGGGCGTGCTGTTCATCCTGGTGCTGGTGTTCGGCGTGCTGCGCCCGGTGCTCAACAACATCACCGGCAACGGCAAGCAGGGCGCCGGTGCCGATGGCGACATGGAACTGGGCGGCATGCTCGGTCTGGATGGCGATCTGGCCAACGACCGCGTCAGCCTGGGTGGTCCGCAAAGCATTCTGTTGCCTAGCCCGAGCGAGGGTTACGACGCTCAGCTGAACGCAATCAAGAGCCTGGTGGCCGAAGACCCGGGTCGTGTGGCCCAGGTCGTGAAAGAGTGGATCAACGCCGATGAGTGATAATCGAGCCCTTACCGCCAAACTGACCCGTGTCGACAAGGCGGCCATCCTGCTGCTGTCGCTGGGTGAAACCGATGCGGCGCAGGTGTTGCGCCACATGGGCCCCAAGGAAGTGCAGCGGGTCGGCGTGGCCATGGCGCAGATGGGCAACGTCCATCGCGAACAGGTCGAGCAGGTGATGAGCGAGTTCGTCGAGATCGTCGGCGACCAGACCAGCCTGGGTGTCGGCTCCGACGGCTACATCCGCAAGATGCTCACCCAGGCCCTGGGCGAGGACAAGGCCAACGGCCTGATCGACCGCATCCTGCTGGGTGGCAACACCAGCGGCCTGGACAGCCTGAAGTGGATGGAGCCGCGTGCCGTGGCCGACGTGATCCGCTACGAGCACCCGCAGATCCAGGCCATCGTGGTGGCCTACCTGGACCCCGACCAGGCCGGTGAGGTGCTGGGCAACTTCGATCACAAGGTGCGCCTGGACATCATCCTGCGCGTCTCCTCGCTCAACACCGTGCAGCCGGCGGCGCTCAAGGAGCTCAACCAGATTCTGGAGAAGCAGTTCTCGGGCAACTCCAACGCGGCGCGTACCACCCTGGGCGGTATCAAGCGCGCGGCCGACATCATGAACTTCCTCGACAGTTCGGTCGAAGGCCAGCTGATGGACGCGATTCGCGACGTCGACGGCGAGCTGTCCGAGCAGATCGAAGACCTCATGTTCGTCTTCAACAACCTGGCCGATGTCGACGACCGCGGTATCCAGGCGCTGTTGCGCGAAGTGTCCTCGGACGTGCTGGTGGTGTCGCTCAAGGGCGCCGACGAGAAGGTCAAGGACAAGATCTTCAAGAACATGTCCAAACGGGCTTCCGAGCTGCTGCGTGACGACCTCGAGGCCAAGGGCCCGGTGCGGGTCAGCGACGTGGAAACGGCGCAGAAAGAGATCCTCACCATTGCCCGGCGCATGGCCGAAGCCGGCGAGATCGTGCTTGGCGGCAAGGGCGCCGAAGAAATGATCTAAAGCCGTTCGCCGGTTCCGGCTCCTCCACAGGAGCCGGCCTTGCCGGCGGATGCCTCAACGCGGTACACGCCGGTGCCTGGCGGCCGCATCGCCGACCACCCCGGCGCCTACCCAATTGAACGCGTGGAATCATGTCGACCAACGAGCACCTGAGTGAACTGATCCCCGCCCGCGACGTCGAGGGCTTCGACCGCTGGGCGCTGCCCAGCTTCGACCCGGAGCCGGAACCCGAGCCCGAACCCGAGCCGGAAATCGTCGAGGAAGTCGAAGAAGTGCCGCTGGAAGAAGTCCAGCCGCTGACCCTCGAAGAGCTCGAAAGCATTCGCCAGGAAGCCTACAACGAAGGCTTTGCCACCGGCGAGCGCGAAGGGTTTCACAGCACCCAGCTCAAGGTCCGCCAGGAGGCCGAAGTGGCCCTGAGCGCCAAGCTGGCGAGCCTGGAGCAGTTGATGGGCCACCTGCTCGACCCGATCGCCGAGCAGGACAACCAGATCGAGAAGGCCCTGGTGCACATGGTCAGCCGCATCACCCGCGAGGTGATCGGGCGTGAGCTGGCCACCGACTCCAGCCAGATCACCCACGTGCTGCGCGAGGCCCTCAAGCTGCTGCCGATGGGCGCCGAAAACATCCGCATTCATGTCAATCCGCAGGACTTCGAGCTGGCCAAGGCCCTGCGCGAGCGTCATGAGGAAAACTGGCGCCTGCTCGAAGACGACGCACTGTTGCCCGGTGGTTGCCGCATCGAGACGTTGCACAGCCGTATCGACGCCACCGTCGAGACCCGCATCGAAAAGGCCATGACCCAGTTGTTCGACCAGTTGCATGACCAGGGCCTGCACCCTGCCGCACCAGACTTGCACGTCGACCTTGCTGGCGACCCGGGCACCCGCGAGGCCACGCCCGATGCGCCTTGACCGCACCAGCTTCGGCAAGCGCCTGGGCACCTATGCCGAGGCCGTGAGCCTGCCGGCGCAGCCGGTGGTGGAAGGGCGGTTGTTGCGCATGGTCGGCCTGACCCTGGAGGCCGAGGGCCTGCGCGCTGCCGTCGGCAGCCGCTGCCTGGTGATCAACGATGACAGCTACCATCCGGTGCAGGTCGAGGCCGAGGTCATGGGCTTTGCCGGTGACCGGGTATTTCTCATGCCGGTGGGCAGCGTTGCCGGCATCGCGCCCGGTGCGCGGGTGGTGCCGCTGGCCGAAAGCGGCCGCCTGCCGATGGGCATGAGCATGCTCGGTCGCGTGCTGGACGGTGCCGGTCGGGCACTGGATGGCAAGGGCGGGATGAAGGCCGAGGACTGGGTGCCGATGGATGGCCCCACCATCAACCCACTCAACCGCGACCCCATCAGCCAGCCGCTGGACGTGGGCATTCGCAGCATCAATGGCCTGCTGACGGTGGGCCGTGGCCAGCGCCTTGGCCTGTTCGCCGGTACCGGCGTGGGCAAGAGTGTGCTGCTGGGCATGATGACCCGTTTCACCGAGGCCGACATCATCGTGGTGGGGCTGATCGGTGAGCGGGGGCGTGAGGTCAAGGAGTTCATCGAGCACATCCTGGGCGAGGAGGGCATCAAGCGTTCGGTGGTGGTGGCATCCCCTGCCGATGATGCGCCGCTGATGCGCCTGCGCGCCGCCATGTACTGCACGCGGATCGCCGAGTACTTTCGCGACAAGGGCAAGAACGTGCTGTTGCTGATGGATTCGCTGACCCGTTTCGCCCAGGCCCAGCGGGAAATCGCCCTGGCCATCGGCGAGCCGCCAGCCACCAAGGGCTATCCGCCTTCCGTGTTCGCCAAGCTGCCCAAGCTGGTGGAGCGCGCCGGCAACGGCGAGGCCGGTGGTGGCTCGATCACCGCCTTCTACACCGTGTTGTCCGAAGGCGACGACCAGCAGGACCCGATTGCCGACTCCGCGCGGGGCGTACTCGACGGCCATATCGTGCTGTCCCGGCGCCTGGCCGAAGAGGGGCACTACCCGGCCATCGATATCGAGGCTTCGATCAGCCGGGTCATGCCGCAGGTGGTCAGCCCCGAGCAGATGACCCAGGCCCAGCAGTTCAAGCAGCTCTGGTCGCGCCTGTCGCAAAGCCGCGACCTGATCAGCGTGGGTGCCTATGTGGCTGGCGGCGACCGCGAGACGGACCTGGCGATTTCCCTGCAACCCAAGCTGGTGCAGTACCTGCGCCAGGGGCTCAATGAAAACGTCAGCCATGAGCAGAGCCGCGATGAACTGGCGGCGGTGTTCGCCCCAGCGGCTTCGGGCTGATAACCGATGGCCCTGCCAAGTCGTGCCGCGCGCCTGGTGCCGGTGGTGGAGATGGCCGAGGAGGCCGAGCGCAAGGCTGTGCAGCGCCTCGGGCATTTCCAGCAGCAGGTGAGCATGGCCGAAACCAAGCTCCGGGAACTGGACCAGTTTCGCAGCGAGTACCAGAACCAGTGGATGGAAAAGGGCGGCCAGGGCGTTTCAGGCAGCTGGCTGCTGGGCTATCAGCGCTTTCTCAGCCAGCTGGACACCGCCGTGGCCCAGCAACACCAGAGCCTGGTGTGGCACCAGACCAACCTCAACAACGCACGGGCCACCTGGCAGCAGGCCTACGCCCGGGTCGAGGGCCTGCGCAAGCTGGTACAGCGCTACCGCGATGAAGCCCGCATGCTCGAGGACAAGCGCGAGCAGAAGCTGCTCGACGAATTGTCCCAGCGATTGCCGCGCCACGATCGCTTCTAGCACGGCATTGGTCGGCGCAGGTTGCCCAGGGGCGGGCGGGCTGCTAAACCTGTGGTGTCTGCAATCGCCATGATCGAAGGAGTCGAGCATATGGCCGTGGAGCACGATCTATCGCCGGATGGGAACAGCCTGACGATCAGGGTCAAGGGACGGTTCGATTTCGGCAAGCACCAGGCGTTTCGTGAATGCTACGAGCGCGAGCCAGTACCTTCCAAGGGCGTGGTCGTCGACTTGAAGGACGCCACCTATCTCGACAGCTCCGCCCTGGGCATGCTCCTGCTGCTGCGTGACCACGCCGGCGGCGACGATGCGTATATACGGGTGATCAACGCCAGCTCCGACGTTCGCAAGATCCTCGCCATCTCCAATTTCGACAAGCTGTTCGAGATCACTTGAGCGACCTCGTGAACGAGCAGTCGTCGCTGACCGTGCTGATTGCCGAAGATGGCGCCACCGACCGCCTGTTGCTGGCGCGCATCGTGCGCGAGCAGGGGCATTCGGTGATCACGGCCGAGAACGGTGCGCAGGCAGTGGCGCTGTTTGCCGAGCTGCGTCCGCAACTGGTGCTGCTCGACGCGCTGATGCCGGTGATGGACGGCTTCGAGGCGGCTCGCCAGATCAAGCTGATGGCTGGCCAGGCGCTGGTGCCGATCATCTTTCTTACCTCGCTGAGTGAGGAGCAGGCCCTGGTGCGTTGCCTGGAGGCTGGTGGCGACGACTTTCTGCCCAAGCCTTATCGCCCGGTGATCCTGGCCGCCAAGATCAAGGCGATGGATCGCCTGCGTCGCCTGCAGGCGACCGTGCTGGAGCAGCGCGACGAGCTGGCGCGCCACCACGGTCACCTGCTCAACGAGCAGCGGGTGGCCAAGGCGGTGTTCGATCAGGTCACGCATTCGGGGTGCCTGAATGCGCCGAACATCCGCTACCTGCAATCTCCCTATGCGCTGTTCAACGGCGACCTGCTGCTGGCGGCGTTCACGCCGACCGGTGAAATGCATGTGCTGCTTGGCGACTTCACTGGCCATGGCCTGCCGGCTGCAGTGGGCGCCATGCCGTTGGCCGAGGTGTTCTACGGCATGACCGCCAAGGGCTACGGCCTGGCCGAAACCTTGCGCGAGATGAACGCCAAGCTCAAGCGCATCCTGCCGGTCGACATGTTCTGCTGCGCAATGATGCTCAGCCTGAGTTTCGAACGACGCCTGGCCGAGGTATGGAACGGCGGCATGCCGGACGGCTACCTGCTGCCCGCGGCCGGTGGCGAGCCCCAGGCGCTGGTGTCGCGGCACTTGCCCTTGGGGGTGCTGGCGCCGGAGCGTTTCGACGAGCACCCCGAGGTGGTATCGCTGGCGTTGGGGGATCGTCTGTTCCTGCTGTCCGATGGGGTGGTGGATACCTGCGACCAGGATGAGCAGCTGTTCGGGGTGGAACGCCTGCGCCAGGTGTTTGCGCGCAACCGTGCGCCGCAGCACCTGTTCGAGGATGTGCTGCAGGCGCTCGAAGACTTTCGCGGCCAGTCCCGCGACGATGTCAGCATGCTCGAGATCAGTGTGGTCGAGCCACAGACACTGGCCCCGCCGCCGCTTGTCTATTCGGACAGCGGCCAGTCCAGCCCACTGGACTGGTCGCTGTCGTTCGAGTTTCGCGCGCAGACCCTCAAACGCTTCAACCCCTTGCCCTATCTGTTGCAGGTACTGCAGGAAATACACGGCCTGCGCCCCCAGAGCGGTGCGCTGCACAGCGTGCTCAACGAGCTCTACACCAATGCACTGGAGCACGGTGTGCTGGCCCTCGACTCGGCCCTCAAGCGCGACGCCCAGGGGTTTGCCGCCTATTATCAGGAGCGCAGCCGACGCCTGCAGGCATTGCAGGAAGGTTACATACGCTTGCACCTTCAGGTTGAACCCGTAGCGGGTGGCGGGCGTCTGGTGATTGAGATCGAAGATAGCGGCAGTGGCTTCGATGTGGGTACAGTGCTGGCCCGACCGGTGTTGGAGCAGCGGTTGTGCGGGCGTGGCCTGAGCCTGATCCGGCGTTTGAGCCGTCACGCCGAATGGGCCGACGGAGGGCGCAGGGCCCGCGTGGAGTTCGCCTGGGTGGCTCTGGCATAATTGAACTTGATCAAGGAGTGAGCAAGTGTCCGATCAGCGTATCGATAACAAGGTAGTGGGCGAGTTGCGGGAGGTCATGGGTAGCCAGTATGCCGAGTTGCTGGAGACCTTCCTGGCCGATTGCGAAAAGCGCATGGTGCAACTGCGCGACGCCCGCTCCCCCCGGCAGCTGAGTGAGGCTGCCCACAGTTTCAAGGGTAGCTGCAGCAACATGGGCGCCACCGACCTGGCCGAGTTGTGTCGGCAGCTGGAAGTGCGCGTGATGGAGCAGCCGGCACACGGCATCGAGGACCTGATCAGCCAGATCAGGTGCGAGTACCTCGAAGTGCGTCCCTTCTATGTCGCCGAGTTGGAGCGCGTGTCGCCGCAGGCGGCCAGGCATCCTGTGTAGCGCAAACCTGGCGCGACTCTTGCAGTCTCTTCGCTATTCAAGTTCGCGCTTCTGTAGTGGAGACCCTTCCCATGCCTGTCGCTTCAAACCCGCTGCTGCAACCGTCCGCCGTGGCCAAGGCCTCGCGCACGGCTGCGCCAGCGCCCGAAAAGGTGCCCCAGGTCGCCAATGACAAGGCTGCGGGCTTCTCCAAGGTGTATGCCGATCAGTCCCGCGACAAGCTGCCGGCCAAGGCGGATGTGCCCAATGCCGACAAGGCGGGCGTTGCAGCCGGGGCGGCAAATGCCGGCAAGACGGCGACCGATCAGGAGCGCACTGTTGCCGACAGCGGCAATTCATTGCCTGAACAGAAGCCGGTATCGGACGAGTCGACGCCAGTTGCCGATGACCTTCAACTGCTCGATTCGAGCCTGGTGGCGGGTCAGGTTACTGACGCCCAGGCCGGTGCACAGCTGATCCAGGCTCAGGCCGAAGCGGTGGCCCCAGTGGTGCAGGCGGCTGCCGCACAGTTGCAGGCCCAGGTGCAGGCCCCGGCCGTCGCGCCGCAGCCACCGGCCCCGGAAGAACCCGCTTTCGACCCGGCCGGCGACGTGCTCGAGGACCTGCCGGCATTGCGCCTGGCCCTGGAGCAGAACGCCCAGGCCCAGGGCACCACCTCTGCCCATGCCAGCAAGCCGACCACGGCGCAACCCGAAGCCACCCAGGGCCAGCCTGCCGTCAATACCCTGGCGGCCATGCTCGACCCGCGTCAGGCCGATCCGGGCGACAGCGAGCCGGGCGAGAAGGGCTTCAGCAACCTGCTCGATGACGGCCTTAAGGACCTCAAGGGCGCCTCCAGCGATACCCGTGTCGATGACTTTGCCGAGCGCCTCAGCGCGCTGACCCAGGCTGCGACGCCCAAGACCGCCAATGCGGTGCCGGTGGCGATGCCGCTGAACCAGCCGCTGGCGATGCACCAGGGTGGCTGGACCGAAGGCCTGGTCAATCGCGTGATGTACCTGTCCAGCCAGAACCTGAAGTCGGCTGAAATCAAGCTGGAGCCAGCCGAGCTGGGGCGCTTGGACATTCGCGTGCACATGACACCCGAGCAGCAGGCGCAGATCACCTTCACCAGTGGCAACGTGGTGGTGCGCGAAGCGCTGGAAAACCAGGCCAGCCGGCTCAAGGAAATGTTCGCCGAACAGGGCCTGGCGCAACCTGACGTGAACGTGGCCGACCAGTCCCGCGAGCAGCAGCAGGGCTCGCAGGACGGCACCTCGAAGCTCAGCGGCGTGGCCGCGCGTCGCAATGAAGGCGCGGGCGGCGAAGAGGCCGACGCCGACGCGGCGGCCCAGCCGGTGGAGCGACCGGTGGTGCTGGGGTCCAGCGCGGTCGATTTCTACGCCTGATTGCACGGGTAGGGCTGGGCGTTGCGGGGCGGCTGCCCAGCCCTTCACGGATGAATCTGCCCCTGCGTTCGTCGCCTTCCTCAATCGGGCCGGTGTGGCCCGCAAATCTGGCATAACACTTGCTCAACCCTCGCCATGTGGGACAAACCTCTTGTGAGTGACGGATTATTGGCATGGCGAAGAGCGAAGCAGTGAAAGACCCCGCCGTAAAAGGCAAACTCAAGCTGATCCTGCTGCTGGTGCTGGCATTGCTGCTGGCCATCGGCTTGTCGGTGGGCGCCACCTGGTTCTTCCTGCAAAGGGGCGACAGCAAACCTCAGGTCGACCCGGCAACCGTCAGCAACGTCAGGCCTGCGGCCATCTACGAGCCGCTGGCGCCAGCCTTCGTCGTCAACTTCAACCAGAACGGTCGTCAGCGCTACATGCAGGTGAGCATCACCATGCAGGGGCGCGACCAGGCTGCGCTGGATGCGCTGAAAGTGCACATGCCGGTGATCCGCAACAACCTGGTGATGCTCTTCTCCGGCCAGCCGTTCGACTCCCTGGCGACCCCGGTCGGCCAGGAGATGCTGCGCCAGAAGGCCACCGCCAGCGTGCAGGAAGTGGCCCAGAAAGAAGTCGGCAAGCTGGTGATCGACCAGTTGCTGTTCACCAATTTCGTATTGCAGTAGGAGCCCAAGATGGCCATGCAGGACCTGCTGTCCCAGGATGAGATCGATGCCCTGCTGCACGGCGTCGACGACGGGCTGGTGCAAACCGATAGCGGCGCCGACCCCGGCAGCATCAAGAGCTACGACCTGACCAGCCAGGACCGGATCGTGCGCGGGCGCATGCCGACCCTGGAAATGATCAATGAACGTTTCGCCCGGTATACCCGCGTGAGCATGTTCAACCTGCTGCGCCGCTCGGCGGATGTGGCAGTGGGGGGCGTGCAGGTGATGAAGTTCGGTGAGTACGTGCACTCGCTGTACGTGCCCACCAGCCTCAACCTGGTGAAGATCAAGCCGTTGCGCGGCACCTCGCTGTTCATCCTCGATGCCAAGCTGGTGTTCAAGCTGGTGGACAATTTCTTCGGCGGTGACGGTCGTCACGCCAAGATCGAGGGCCGCGAGTTCACGCCCACCGAATTGCGCGTGGTGCGCATGGTGCTGGACCAGTGCTTCGTCGACCTCAAGGAAGCCTGGCAGGCGATCATGCCGGTCAACTTCGAGTACATCAACTCGGAGGTCAACCCGGCCATGGCCAACATCGTCGGCCCGAGCGAGGCGGTGGTGGTGTCCACCTTCCACATCGAACTCGATGGCGGTGGCGGCGACCTGCACGTGACCATGCCCTACTCGATGATCGAGCCGGTGCGCGAAATGCTCGACGCGGGCTTCCAGTCCGACCTGGACGACCAGGACGAACGCTGGATCAAGGCCCTGCGCGAAGACGTGCTGGACGTCAGCGTGCCGATCAGCGCCACCGTGGCACGCCGCGAGCTGCGCCTGCGCGACATCCTGCACATGCAGCCGGGTGATGTGATCCCGGTCGAACTGCCGGACGAGCTGGTACTGCGCGCCAATGGCGTACCGTCGTTCAAGGCCAAGTTGGGCTCGCACAAGGGCACGCTGGCATTGCAAGTAACCGAGCCGATCGAGCGCCGCTGATCGGTACCCTGGCTTTAACTCCGAATTGATTGCCCCGTCGAGGACAAGATGGCTGACGAAAACGATATCACCTCCATGGAAGACCAGGCCCTGGCCGATGAGTGGGCAGCAGCCCTGAGCGAGACCGGCGACGCCGGCCAGTCCGACATCGACGCGCTGTTGGCGGCTGACGGCGGCAGCAGTGCCGGCTCGCCCAACCGCTTGCCGATGGAAGAATTCGGCAGCTCGCCCAAGGGCAGCGATGCAGTGACCCTGGACGGCCCGAACCTGGACGTGATCCTGGATATTCCGGTGAGCATCTCGATGGAAGTGGGCAGCACCGAAATCAACATCCGCAACCTGCTGCAACTGAACCAGGGTTCGGTGATCGAGCTGGACCGCCTGGCCGGCGAGCCGCTGGACGTGCTGGTCAACGGCACCCTGATCGCGCACGGCGAGGTGGTGGTGGTGAACGAGAAGTTCGGCATCCGCCTGACCGACGTGATCAGCCCGAGCGAACGCATCAAGAAGCTGCGCTGAGTGAAGCGTCTTCTGCAAGCGGGGCTGACCGGGGTCGGCCTGCTCTGGCTCGACCTGGCACTGGCGGCACAGCCCGCGGCCACGACAGCCGCGGCGACCACGGCAGCAGCCGGCAGTGCCAGCGGGCAGTTGGGCCGTCTGGTGCTGGGGTTGTTGCTGGTGCTGGGCCTGATCTTCTTTCTCGCCTGGCTGCTGCGCCGGGTGCAGAACGTGACGCCGCGTGGCCAGCAGGTCATCGAGATCGTCGGCACGCGCGTGGTCGGCCCGCGTGATCGGCTGCTGCTGGTGCAGGTGGGCAACGAACAGATACTGATCGGTCATACGCCGGGCAGCCTTACCGCGTTGCATGTGCTGGCCGAGCCGGTGCAGGTACCGGCCAGCGCTCGCCAGGCTACGCCCGAATTCGCCCAGCGCCTGATGGAGCTGCTGGGCAAGGATCAAAAGGACAAGTCGTGATGGGCGCATTGCGCATGCTGTTGACCCTGCTGCTGATGTTCGCAGCGCCGCTGGCCCTGGCCGCCGACCCGCTGTCGATTCCGGCGATCACCCTGTCCAACGGGGCGGATGGGCAACAGGAGTACTCGGTCAGCTTGCAGATCCTGCTGATCATGACGGCGCTGAGCTTCATTCCGGCGTTCGTGATCCTGATGACCAGCTTCACCCGGATCATCATCGTGTTCTCGATCCTGCGCCAGGCCCTGGGCCTGCAGCAGACGCCGTCGAACCAGATCCTCACCGGCATGGCGCTGTTCCTGACCCTGTTCATCATGGCGCCGGTATTCGACCGGGTGAACAAGGATGCCCTGCAGCCGTACCTGGCCGAGACCCTGTCGGCCCAGGACGCGGTGGCCAAGGCCCAGGTGCCGCTCAAGGACTTCATGCTGGCGCAGACCCGCGAGAGCGATCTCGACCTGTTCATGCGCCTGTCCAAGCGTACCGATATCGCCACGGCGGACGAGGCGCCGTTGACCATCCTGGTACCGGCCTTCGTCACCTCCGAACTCAAGACCGCGTTCCAGATCGGCTTCATGATCTTCATCCCGTTCCTGATCATCGACCTGGTGGTGGCCAGTGTGCTGATGGCCATGGGTATGATGATGCTGTCGCCGCTGATCATCTCCCTGCCGTTCAAGATCATGCTGTTCGTGCTGGTGGATGGCTGGGCGTTGATCATGGGTACCCTGGCCGGCAGTTTCGGTGGCGTCTAGCGCGCCGAGGAGAACAACATGACCCCAGAAGTTGCTGTCGACCTGTTCCGCGATGCGCTGTGGCTGACCACCATGATCGTGGCCGTGCTGGTGGTACCGAGCCTGCTGGTGGGCCTGATGGTGGCCATGTTCCAGGCCGCCACCCAGATCAACGAACAGACCCTGAGCTTCCTGCCGCGCCTGCTGGTGATGCTGATCACGCTGATCGTGGCCGGGCCCTGGCTGGTGCAGAAGTTCATGGAATACATCCTGTCGTTGTACGGCAGCATTCCCCAGTTGATCGGCTGAGCGCGCGATGCTCCAGTTGACCGATGCGCAGATCGCCACCTGGGTGGCGAGCTTCATCCTGCCGCTGTTTCGCATTGCCGCCGTGCTGATGACCATGCCCATCATCGGGACCAAGATGGTGCCGGGGCGCATCCGCCTGTACCTGGCCCTGGCGATCACCGTGGTGGTGGTGCCGGGCCTGCCGCCGATGCCCGAAGTCAATCCGCTGTCGCTCAGCGGGCTGCTGCTGATTGCCGAGCAGATCCTCATCGGTGCGGTATTCGGCCTGTCGCTGCAACTGTTCTTCCAGATATTCGTAGTGGCCGGGCAGGTGGTGGCCATCCAGATGGGCATGGCCTTCGCCTCCATGGTCGACCCGGTCAACGGCGTCAACGTGGCGGTGGTCAGCCAGTTCCTGAGCATGCTGGTGACGCTGCTGTTCCTGTCGATGAACGGGCACCTGGTGGTGTTCGAGGTGATCACCGAGAGCTTCACCACCTTGCCGGTGGGCACCGGCCTGATGGTCAACCACTACTGGGACCTGGTCGGGCGGCTGAGCTGGGTGCTGGGCGCGGCGCTGCTGCTGGTGCTGCCGGCGATCACCGCGCTGCTGGTGGTGAACATCGCCTTCGGCGTGATGACCCGTGCAGCGCCGCAGCTGAACATCTTCTCCATCGGTTTCCCGTTGACCCTGGTGCTGGGGCTCGGGATTTTCTGGGTTGTCCTGGCCGACATCCTTTCCCATTACCAGGCGCTGGCCTCCGAGGCCCTGCAGTGGCTGCGTGAGCTGGCGAGGGCGAGCTGAGCATGGCAGAGAGCGAAAGCGGTCAGGACAAGACAGAAGACCCCACGGAGAAAAAGAAGAAGGACGCCCGCGAGAAGGGCGAGATCGCCCGTTCCAAGGAGCTCAACACGGTGGTGGTGACCCTGGCCGGGGCCGGTGGCCTGCTGGTGTTCGGTGGTGGCCTGGCCGAAGTGCTGATGGACATCATGCGCATCAACTTCACCCTGTCGCGCGACACGCTGATCGACGAGCGCTCGATGGGCACCTTCTTGCTGGCCTCGGGCAAGATGGCCCTGATGGCGCTGCAGCCGGTATTGCTGGTGGCGCTGATCGTGGCTTTCATCGGGCCGATCTCGCTGGGTGGCTGGCTGTTTGCCGGCGGCACCCTGGCGCCCAAGTTCAGCCGCATGAACCCGCTGTCGGGGATCAAGCGCATGTTTTCCCTGAACGCACTGACCGAGCTGCTCAAGGCCCTGGCGAAGTTCTTCGTGATCCTGATCGTGGCGCTGGTGGTGTTGTCGTCGGACCGTGACGACCTGCTGGCCATTGCCAACGAGCCGCTGGAGCAGGCGATCATCCACAGCGTGCAGGTGGTGGGCTGGAGTGCCCTGTGGATGGCCGCCGGCCTGTTGCTGATTGCCCTGGTGGACGTGCCGTTGCAGCTGTACCAGTCGCACAAGAAGCTGCTGATGACCAAGCAGGAGGTGCGCGACGAGTACAAGAACAGCGAGGGCAAGCCGGAGGTCAAGCAGCGTATTCGCCAGCTGCAGCGCGAGATGTCGCAGCGGCGCATGATGGCGGCGATCCCCGATGCCGACGTGATCATCACCAACCCGACCCACTATGCGGTGGCGCTCAAGTACGACCCCGAGAAGGGCAATGCGCCGACGCTGCTGGCCAAGGGCACCGATTTCCTGGCGCTGAAGATTCGCGAAATCGCCAATGCCCACAACATCCAGGTGCTGGAATCGCCTGAGCTGGCGCGTTCGATCTTCTACTCCACCGAGCTCGAGGAAGAGATCCCGGCCGGCCTCTACCTGGCCGTGGCCCAGGTGCTGGCCTACGTGTATCAGATTCGCCAGCACCGGGCGGGCAAGGGCAAGGCGCCGGAGCCGCTCAAGGATCTGCCTATTCCGCCGGAGCTGCGCCGCGATTCCTGAACCGTTTGAGCTCTTCCCGTCGGCGCCGAGGTGCCGGCCCCTTCGCTGCAGGAGCCGGCAGTGTCGGCGAAGGTCGCGTCACTGATCCAAAGTTGGAAAGCTTCTTGCAATAGCAGCGCCAAGCGCCCGCATGGCGTCAAAAGTTTGCTTGAAGAGGAATATCGGTGGATCGCTCTCAGTTAATCAACAGCGCCCGTAGCAACCTGTCCGGGCTCGGCCGGGGCAACCTGGGGGTGCCGCTGTTGCTGCTGGTGATGTTGGCAATGATGATGTTGCCGATCCCGCCGTTCCTGCTCGACGTGTTCTTCACCTTCAACATCGCCCTGTCCATCGTCGTGCTGCTGGTGTGCGTGTACGCCTTGCGCCCGCTGGATTTCGCCGTGTTTCCGACCATCCTGCTGGTGGCCACGCTGCTGCGCCTGGCGCTGAACGTGGCGTCCACGCGGGTGGTGATGCTCCACGGCCACGACGGCCACGAAGCCGCGGGCAAGGTGATCCAGGCCTTCGGCGAGGTGGTGATCGGCGGCAACTACGTGGTCGGTATCGTGGTGTTCGCGATCCTCATGATCATCAACTTCGTAGTGGTGACCAAGGGTGCGGGGCGCATTTCCGAGGTGAGCGCGCGCTTCACCCTCGACGCGATGCCCGGCAAGCAGATGGCCATCGACGCCGACCTCAACGCCGGCCTGATCGACCAGGCCCAGGCCAAGGCACGGCGTACCGAAGTGGCCCAGGAGGCCGAGTTCTACGGTTCGATGGACGGTGCCAGCAAGTTCGTGCGCGGTGACGCCATCGCCGGCCTGCTGATCCTGTTCATCAACCTGATCGGCGGCATGGCCGTGGGTATCTTCCAGCACGGCATGACCTTCGGCGACGCCGGTCGCGTGTATGCGCTGCTCACCATCGGTGACGGTTTGGTGGCGCAGTTGCCTTCGCTGCTGCTGTCCACCGCCGCCGCGATCATGGTTACCCGTGCCTCGGGCTCCGAGGAAATGGGCAAGCAGATCAACCGGCAGATGTTCGATTCGCCCAAGGCGCTGGCCGTGTCCGGCGGCCTGATGATCGTCATGGGGCTGGTGCCGGGCATGCCGCACGTGGCATTCCTCAGCCTCGGCCTGATGGCCGCGGGCGGCGCCTACCTGGTGTGGCGCAAGCAGAACCAGGCCAAGGTCAAGGCACAGCAGGAAGTGCAGCGCCAGCAGGACCTGCTGCCGTCGCCGCAGCGTGCTCAGGAAACCAAGGAGCTGGGCTGGGACGACGTTACCCCGATCGACATGATCGGCCTGGAAGTCGGCTACCGGCTGATCCCGCTGGTGGACCGCAACCAGGGTGGGCAGTTGCTGGCGCGGATCAAGGGGGTACGCAAGAAGCTGTCCCAGGACCTGGGCTTCCTGATGCCCACCGTGCACATCCGCGACAACCTCGACCTGGCCCCCAGCGCCTACCGCCTGACGCTGATGGGGGTGATCCTGGCCGAGGCCGAGATCTACCCCGACCGCGAACTGGCGATCAACCCGGGGCAGGTGTTCGGCAACCTCAACGGCATCGCCGCCAGGGACCCGGCCTTCGGCCTGGAGGCAGTGTGGATCGATGTGGCCCAGCGCAGCCAGGCGCAATCGCTGGGCTACACCGTGGTGGACGCGAGCACCGTGGTCGCCACCCACCTCAACCAGATCCTCTACAAGCATTGCCACGAGCTGATCGGTCACGAAGAGGTACAGCAACTGCTGCAGGTCCTGGCCAAGGGCTCGCCCAAGCTGGCCGAGGAACTGGTACCGGGGGTGCTGCCGCTGTCCGGTCTGCTCAAGGTGCTGCAGGCGTTGCTGGCCGAGCAGGTGCCGGTGCGCGACATCCGCACCATTGCCGAAGCCATCGCCAACAATGCCGCCAAGAGTCAAGATACCGCCGCGCTGGTGGCTTCGGTGCGCGTAGGATTGAGCCGCGCAATCGTGCAAAGCATTGTAGGAACTGAGTCCGAGCTGCCTGTGATCACGCTTGAGCCAAGGTTGGAACAGATTTTGCTCAATAGTTTGCAAAGGGCCGGGCAGGGTCAGGAAGATGGTGTTCTTCTTGAGCCGAGCATGGCCGAAAAGCTTCAGCGTTCGTTGATCGAGGCCGCCCAGCGTCAGGAGATGCAAGGGCAACCTGCAATCCTGCTGGTCGCAGGACCCGTTCGACAGATGCTGTCGCGTTTTGGCCGCCTGGCTGTACCGAATTTGCATGTTTTGGCGTATCAGGAAATACCTGACAACAAGCAAGTTACCATCGTTGCCACAGTAGGCCCCAACGGCTGAGGTAGTGGGATATGCAAGTTAAGCGTTTTTTCGCCGCTGATATGCGTCAGGCCATGAAGCTGGTTCGTGATGAGCTGGGGGCAGAGGCCGCCATCATCGGCAACCGACGGATTGCTGGCGGTGTCGAGCTGACGGCGGCGCTGGACTACAAGCTGTCCGCGCTTGCGCCGCGGGTGCCGAACGTCGAGCTCGAGGACGAACTGCGCAAGACCCAGTCGCGCATCGTCACCGCGCAGGCCGAGCTCAGCAGCCGGGTCGAAGGCGAGGAGGGCAACCGCCAGTTGTTCGCCGGCCTGCCGCTGACCGCCTCCGAGCCGCTGGTAGAGCCGCAGGTCGAGGCCCCCGTGCGGCCTCAGGCAGCGGCCCCGGCGCCGGTCGATCAGCGTCTGTTCGACTCCATGCGCTCGGAGCTCTCGGGCCTGCGCGAGCTGCTCGAAGTGCAGCTCGGCTCGCTGGCCTGGACCCAGCTGCAGGGCAGCAAGCCGCACCAGGCCAACCTCTGGCGCCGTCTGCAGCGTATCGGCATCGCCGGGCCGCTGGCCCGCGAGGTGCTGGACATCACTGCCGACATCGAAGAGCCCCGCCAGGCCTGGCGCATGCTGCTGGCGCACCTGGCCCGCATGATCCAGGTGCCGGAAATCGAGCCGATCGAAGAGGGCGGTGTGATCGCCATGGTCGGCCCGGCCGGCATGGGCAAGACCACCACCCTGGCCAAGCTGGCGGCGCGCTATGTGCTCAAGTACGGCGCGCAGAACATCGCGCTGGTGAGCATGGACAGCTTTCGCATCGGCGCCCAGGAACAACTCAAGACCCTGGGGCGCATCCTGAATGTGTCGGTGACCCACGTCGACCCCGGCCAGTCGCTGGCCCAGGCCCTGGACCCTCTGCTGCGCAAGCGCGTGGTGCTGATCGATACCGCCGGCCTGCAGGCCAGCGACCCGGCACTGCGCATGCAGCTCGAAACCCTGGCCGGGCGCGGCATCCAGGCCAAGAATTACCTGGTGCTGGCCACCACCAGCCAGAAGCAGGTGCTGACCGCTGCCTACCACAGCTACAAGCGCTGCGGGCTGGCCGGTTGCATCCTGACCAAGCTCGACGAAACGGCGTGCCTGGGCGAGGTGCTGAGCCTGGCCATCACGCATGAGTTGCCGGTGGCCTATCTGACCGATGGGCCGCGCATTCCGGACGATCTGCACTTGCCGCGCCGGCACCATCTGGTCAGTCGCGCGGTCAGTGTACAAATGCAGGACGATCCCAGCGAAGAGGCCATGGCCGACATGTTCGCCGATCTGTACCACAGCGACGGCAAGCGTGTCGGCTGAGGTAAATGTGTATACGTTGCAAAGTACCTACATCAATGGTCTGCCAGGCATTTTTCAGGTGTTGAAAGCGCAGCCAGTCATGTGGCCTCGGTCTAAGTAAGACAAGGTAAAGAACAAACATGGGCAGCATGCATCCCGTACAGGTGATCGCCGTGACAGGCGGCAAAGGTGGCGTCGGCAAGACCAACGTGTCAGTGAACTTGTCATTGGCGCTGGCTGAGCTTGGCCGTCGGGTCATGCTGCTGGACGCCGACCTGGGCCTGGCCAACGTCGACGTCTTGCTCGGCCTGACCCCCAAACGCACACTGGCCGATGTCATCGAGGGCCGCTGCGAGCTGCGCGACGTGCTGCTGCCGGGGCCTGGCGGGGTACGCATCGTGCCTGCGGCCTCCGGCACCCAGAGCATGGTGCACCTGGCGCCGGCCCAGCATGCCGGGCTGATCCAGGCGTTCAGCGAGATCGGCGACAACCTCGACGTGCTGGTCATCGACACCGCGGCCGGCATCGGCGATTCGGTCGTCAGCTTCGTGCGCGCGGCCCAGGAAGTGCTGCTGGTGGTGTGCGACGAGCCCACGTCCATCACTGACGCCTATGCCCTGATCAAGCTGCTGAACCGCGATTACGGCATGAACCGTTTCCGGGTGCTGGCCAACATGGCACAAAGCCCTCAGGAAGGTCGCAATCTGTTCGCCAAATTGACCAAGGTCACGGATCGCTTCCTGGATGTCGCCTTACAATACGTCGGTGCTGTGCCCTACGACGAATGTGTCCGCAAGGCAGTGCAGAAGCAGCGAGCAGTCTACGAAGCCTTTCCGCGTTCCAAGTGCGCGCTGGCCTTCAAGGCCATTGCTCAGAAGGTCGATAGCTGGCCGTTGCCTGCCAACCCGCGTGGTCATCTGGAGTTCTTCGTCGAACGGCTGGTGCAACCGACCAGTGCGGGACCAGTGCTATGAGTGCAAGCGGCTATCGGATGTACAGCAAGGCTTCGCGTGATGCCCAGTACGAGCTGATCGAGCGGTACGCACCCTTGGTCAAGCGCATTGCCTATCACCTGCTGGCGCGTCTGCCAGCCAGTGTGCAGGTGGAAGACCTGATCCAGGCCGGCATGATCGGCCTGCTCGAGGTCTCCAACAAGTACGACTCCAGCAAGGGTGCCAGTTTCGAGACCTATGCCGGTATCCGCATCCGTGGGGCCATGCTCGACGAGGTGCGCAAGGGGGATTGGGCGCCGCGTTCGGTACACCGCAATACCCGCATGGTGAGTGACGCGATTCGTGCAATTGAAGCAAAAACCGGTCGTGATGCTAAAGATCACGAGGTTGCTGCCGAACTTCAATTGAGTCTCGATGATTATTACGGGATTTTGAACGATACCTTGGGCAGTCGCCTGTTCAGTTTCGACGACCTGTTGCAGGACGGCGAACATGAAGGCCTGCACGAGGACGGCGCCAGTGCCCAGCTCGAGCCATCGCGCGATCTGGAAGACGAGCGCTTTCAGGCAGCCCTGGCGGATGCAATCGCCAACCTGCCCGAGCGCGAGCGCCTGGTGCTGGCGCTGTACTACGACGAAGAGCTGAACCTCAAGGAAATCGGCGAGGTGCTGGGGGTCAGCGAGTCGCGTGTCAGCCAGTTGCACAGCCAGTGCGCCGCACGCTTGCGCGGTCGCCTGGGGGAATGGCGGGCGCGTTGAGCAGCCGTTCCATACAGTCGTGAAATGTAGTGCCCGAATTGATTGAATGCGCGTTCAGCGCTGAGCGCGTTAAAGACTGCTTGGAGGTCTAATTGAACAAAGACATGAAAATCCTCATCGTCGACGATTTTTCGACGATGCGGCGGATCATCAAGAACCTGTTGCGTGACCTGGGCTTTACCAATACCCAGGAAGCCGACGACGGCAACACCGCGTTGCCGATGCTCGAAAGCGGTCACTTCGATTTCCTGGTGACCGACTGGAACATGCCCGGCATGTCCGGTATCGACCTGCTGCGCAAGGTACGTCTGGATGAGCGCCTCAAGCACCTGCCGGTGCTGATGGTGACGGCCGAAGCCAAACGCGAACAGATCATCGAAGCCGCCCAGGCGGGCGTCAACGGCTATGTGGTCAAACCGTTCACCGCCCAGGTGCTGAAAGAAAAGATCGAAAAGATCTTCGAGCGCGTCAATAGCTGAGGTACGCCACGGGGGCGCTTATGGAGCAAAAAAGATCATCTTTGGACGACTTCGAGTCGACTCTGAAGAAACATGCCCAGGAGCTGGTCAGCAGCCTTGAAAAAGGCAGGTTCGGCGACGCGGTGCAACTGATCCATCAGCTGAACCAGACCCGTGACCTTGGCCTGTACCAGGAAGTCGGCAAGCTTACCCGCGAGCTGCACAGTGCGATCGTCAGTTTCCAGATCGATCCGCACATGCCGCAGGCCGAGGAAGTCTCGCAGATTACCGACGCCACCGAACGCCTGTCGTACGTGGTCAAGCTGACCGAGGGCGCTGCCAACCGCACCATGGACCTGGTGGAGGCAAGCACGCCGGTACTCAACGACCTCAGTGCCGAGGCGGCCAGCCTGAGTGGCGACTGGCAGCGCTTCATGCGCCGCGAAATCGAGGCTCCGGAGTTTCGCGAGCTGGTCAAGCGCGTCGACAGTTTCCTGACGCACAGCGCCGAGGGCAACCGCAAGGTCGCCGGCCATCTCAACGACATTCTTCTGGCTCAGGACTACCAAGACCTGACCGGCCAGGTGATCAAGCGCGTCACGGCGCTGGTCACCGAAGTAGAAAGCAATCTTCTGAAGCTCGTGTTGATGGCGAGTCAGGTCGACCGGTTCGCCGGCATCGAGCATGACCACGACCAGCTGCGTGCCGAAAAAGATCAAGAAAAACATCCGACTCGGGGTGAAGGACCACAGATTCATGCCGATAAACGTGAAGACGTTGTGTCCGGTCAGGACGATGTCGACGATCTGCTGTCCAGCCTGGGTTTTTAGGGAGCACGTTTAATGAGCTTCGGCGCCGATGAAGAAATCCTCCAGGATTTTCTGGTAGAAGCCGGCGAAATTCTTGAGCAACTGTCCGAGCAACTGGTCGAGCTGGAAAGCCGCCCGGATGATGCCGACCTGCTCAATGCAATTTTTCGCGGTTTTCACACTGTAAAAGGGGGCGCCGGCTTCCTCCAGCTCAATGAGCTGGTGGAGTGCTGCCACATCGCCGAAAACGTCTTCGACATCCTGCGCAAGGGTGAACGACGTGTGGACGCCGAACTGATGGACGTGGTCCTGGAAGCCCTGGACACCGTCAACAGCATGTTCGGCCAGGTGCGCGAGCGCACCGACATCACCGCAGCCACTCCGGAACTGCTGGCCGCCCTGGCGCGCCTGGCCGAACCTGCCAGTGCCGAAGCGGCGGCGCCTGCGCCGGTGGCGGCGGTTGCCGAGCCGGAGCCTGAAGCCGAGGCGAGCGGGGGTGATATCACCGACAGCGAGTTCGAGCAGTTGCTCGACTCGCTCAATGCCGCCAAGGCCCAGGCCGAGGCGCCCGAGCCGGTGGCCGTGGACGCTGCCAGCGATGAAATCACCGACGCCGAGTTCGAGTCGTTGCTGGACCAGTTGCATGGCAAGGGCCAGTTCGCCCCCGACAGCGTGGCGGCGGCATCTGCTGCTGCACCTGGCGCGGACGCGGCGCCCAGCGGTGACATCACCGACGATGAATTCGAAGCACTGCTGGACCAGTTGCACGGCAAGGGCACCTTTGCCGCCGATGCACTGCCCGGCGCTGTAGCGGCCGCCGCACCGGCCGCTGCCGCACCCGCAGCGGCGGGTGACCATATTTCCGAACACGAATTCGAGGCCCTGCTCGACGAGTTGCACGGCAAGGGCAAGTTCGCGCCCGACGCCGTCAGCGGCGCTGGCGCTGCCAGCGCGCCTGCTACTGCGGCGACGGTTGCGGCCAAGCCGGCGGCCAAGCCCGCAGCGGCAGCCGCTGCACCGGCACCGGCACCGGCACCGGCCAAGGCACCCGCCCCCGCGCCAGCCCGTCAGGCGGCTCCCGCTGCCGACAAGCATCCGGCCAGCGAGGCCGAGACCACCGTGCGGGTCGACACCGCGCGCCTGGACGAGATCATGAACATGGTCGGCGAACTGGTGCTGGTGCGTAACCGCCTGGTGCGCCTGGGCCTGAACAGCGGCGATGAAGCCATGTCCAAGGCCGTCTCGAACCTGGACGTGGTGACCGCCGACCTGCAGACCGCGGTGATGAAGACCCGCATGCAGCCGATCAAGAAGGTCTTCGGGCGCTTCCCGCGTCTGGTTCGCGACCTGGCCCGCCAGCTCAAGAAAGAGATCAACCTGGAGCTGGTCGGCGAAGAGACCGACCTGGACAAGAACCTCGTCGAGGCCCTGGCCGACCCGCTGGTGCACTTGGTGCGCAACGCTGTCGACCATGGCGTGGAAACCCCGGAAGAGCGCGAAGCCGCCGGCAAGTCGCGCAATGGCAAGGTGATCCTCGCTGCCGAACAGGAAGGCGACCACATCCTGCTGTCGATCTCCGATGACGGCAAGGGCATGGATGCCAATGTCCTGCGCGCCATTGCGGTCAAGCGCGGGGTGATGGACAAGGACGCCGCCGATCGCCTCAGCGAAAGCGACTGCTACAACCTGATCTTCGCCCCGGGCTTCTCGACCAAGACCGAGATCTCCGACGTGTCCGGTCGCGGCGTGGGCATGGACGTGGTCAAGACCAAGATTTCCCAGCTCAACGGCTCGATCAACATCTACTCGACCAAGGGCCAGGGCTCGAAGATCGTCATCAAGGTGCCGCTGACCCTGGCGATCATGCCGACCCTGATGGTGATGCTCGGCAACCAGGCCTTCGCCTTCCCGCTGGTGAACGTCAACGAGATTTTCCACCTGGACCTGTCGCGCACCAACGTGGTCGACGGCCAGGAAGTGGTGATCGTGCGTGACAAGGCCTTGCCGCTGTTCTACCTCAAGCGCTGGCTGGTCAGCTCGGCAGCCCACGAGGAGCAGCGTGAAGGCCACGTGGTGATCCTGTCGGTGGGTACCCAGCGCATCGGCTTCGTGGTCGACCAGCTGGTGGGCCAGGAAGAGGTGGTCATCAAGCCGTTGGGCAAGATGCTGCAGGGCACCCCGGGCATGTCGGGCGCCACCATTACCGGTGACGGGCGCATTGCGCTGATCCTCGACGTGCCGAGCATGCTCAAGCGTTACGCCGCTCGGCGTATCTGATCCCGGTGGCGTGGCCAGGTGGCCGCGCCCCGTAATGGAGTGTTTATGGTAGTCAAGGTCCTGGTGGTGGATGATTCCGGTTTTTTCCGCCGCCGTGTCTCGGAAATTCTTTCAGCGGACCCGACTATCCAGGTGGTCGGTACCGCGACCAACGGCAAGGAAGCGATCGATCAGGCGCTGTCGCTCAAGCCCGACGTCATCACCATGGACTATGAAATGCCCATGATGGATGGCATCACCGCCGTGCGTCATATCATGCAGCGCTGCCCCACGCCTGTACTGATGTTCTCCTCGCTCACCCACGAAGGCGCCCGCGTCACCCTCGATGCACTGGACGCCGGTGCGGTGGACTACCTGCCGAAAAATTTCGAGGACATCTCGCGCAACCCCGAGAAGGTCAAGCAGATGCTGTGCGAAAAGGTGCATACCATTTCGCGCAGCAACCGTCGTTTCAGCAGCTATGCCAGCCCTGCACCGGCCGCAGCGCCTGCACCGTCGCACAGCGCCGGCAGCAGCGTCCCGGCAGCGTCCATGCGCGCCGCCCCGGTTGCCCCGCAAGCCCCTGCGCGGGCCGCTGCACCCAGCTCCCCGGCACCCAAGCGCAAGGCCTACAAGCTGCTCGCCATCGGTACCTCCACCGGTGGTCCGGTGGCGCTGCAGCGCGTGCTGACCCAGCTGCCGGCCAACTTCCCGGCGCCGATCGTGCTGATCCAGCACATGCCGGCGGCCTTCACCAAGGCCTTCGCCGAGCGCCTGGACAAGCTGTGCCGCATCAGCGTCAAGGAAGCCGAGGACGGCGACGTGCTGCGCCCCGGCCTGGCCCTGCTGGCACCGGGCGGTAAGCAGATGATGGTCGACGGGCGCGGCACGGTGAAGATCCTGCCGGGTGACGAACGCCTCAACTACAAGCCCTGCGTGGACATCACCTTCGGTTCGGCGGCCAAGTCGTATGGCGACAAGGTGCTGGCCGTGGTGCTGACCGGCATGGGCGCCGATGGCCGCGAAGGCGCGCGCCTGCTCAAGCAGGGCGGCAGCCAGGTGTGGGCCCAGGACGAAGCCAGCTGCGTGATCTATGGCATGCCCATGGCCATTGCCAAGGCCAACCTGGCCGATGCGGTGTACGGCCTGGACGAGATCGGCCGGCACCTGGTAGAGGCGTGCATCTGATGGACGTGTTGAGCCTTATCGGGATCATCCTGGCGTTCGTCGCCATCGTTGGCGGCAACTACCTCGAAGGCGGCCATCTGTCGGCGCTGATCAATGGCCCGGCGGCGCTGATCGTGATCGGCGGGACGCTGGCGGCCTCGCTGCTGCAGGCCCCCATGAGCGCGTTCAAGCGCGCGCTGCAGATCGTGCGCTGGATCCTCTTCCCGCCGCGGGTCGACCTGGCCGGCGGTATCGACCGGGTGGTCAACTGGAGCCTCACCGCACGCAAGGAAGGCCTGCTGGGCCTTGAGGGCGTGGCCGATGCCGAGCCCGACCCGTATGCCCGCAAGGGCCTGCAGCTGCTGGTCGACGGTGCCGAGCCCGAAGCCATCCGCAGCATTCTCGAGGTGGATTTCTACACCCAGGAAAGCCGCGACATCCAGGCTGCCAAGGTGTTCGAGAGCATGGGCGGCTATGCGCCGACCATCGGCATCATCGGCGCGGTGATGGGCCTGATCCACGTGATGGGCAACCTGGCCGACCCGACCCAGCTGGGCAGCGGTATCGCCGTGGCGTTCGTGGCCACCATCTACGGCGTGGCCAGTGCCAACCTGATCCTGTTGCCGATCGCCAACAAGCTCAAGGCCCTGGCCATGCGCCAGTCGCGCTATCGCGAAATGCTCCTGGAAGGCTTGCTGTCGATTGCCGAAGGCGAGAACCCACGTTCAATCGAACTGAAGCTTCAGGGCTTCATGGAGTAAGCCATGGCCCGTCGTCGTCAACCCGAGGAACATGAAAACCACGAACGCTGGCTGGTGTCGTATGCCGACTTCATCACCTTGCTGTTCGCCTTCTTCGTGGTCATGTATTCGATTTCCTCGATCAACGAGGGCAAGTACAAGGTCATCTCGCAGGCGCTGATCGGCGTGTTCAACGACCCCGAGCGCAGCATGAAGCCGATTCCGATAGGCGACGAGCGCCCCCTCAGCGTCAAGCCGGCCGAACCGCTGATCAAGGACAGCGAGCAGGTCGATGCGGGCCTGGGGCAAAGCTCCAGCGACCCGCTGCAGACCATTGCCGACGATGTGCGCGATGCCTTTGGCGACCTGATCAAGTCCGACCAGATGACCGTGCGCGGCAACGAACTGTGGATCGAGATCGAGCTCAATTCCTCCCTGTTGTTCGGCAGTGGCGATGCCATGCCCAGCGACAAGGCGTTCGACATCATCGACAAGGTGGCGCACATCATCAAGCCGTTCGCCAACCCGGTGCACGTCGAAGGCTTCACCGATGACCAGCCGATCCGCACGGCGCAGTACCCGACCAACTGGGAGCTTTCGTCGGCACGGGCGGCGAGCATCGTGCGCCTGCTGGCGATGGAAGGGGTCAACCCGGCACGCATGGCTTCTGTGGGCTACGGCGAGTTCCAGCCCATCGCCAGCAATGCCAGCCCTGAAGGGCGCGCGCAGAACCGCAGGGTGGTGCTGGTGATCTCGCGCAATCTGGAGGTGCGCCGCAGCCTGACCGGTACCGGCAGCGCCAATGCCACACCCGATGCGGCGCTCAAGCGTGCTGGCACACAAACTGCACCGCCAGCCGTAGCACCGACGGCCGGGCGCAATCCCGTCAATTCCCCGTCGTCGACCCTTTAATCGATCCCGGCAGGGTCCGACCCGACCGGGAGGAAGCAGCGCAATGAGAGTCTGGGCAGTAGCCAATCAAAAAGGTGGTGTCGGCAAGACCACCACATCCATCGCCCTGGCCGGCCTGCTGGCCGAGGCGGGCAAGCGCGTGGTCGTGGTCGACCTCGACCCGCACGGGTCCATGACCAGCTACTTCGGTCACAACCCGGACACCCTCGAGCACAGCAGCTACGACCTGTTCCTGCACAAGGGCACGGTGCCCGAAGGGCTGCCGGGCCAGCTGTTGCTGCCCACCAGCGACGAGCGCATCTCGCTGCTGCCTTCGAGCACCGCCCTGGCGGTGCTCGAGCGTCAGTCACCGGGCCAGAGTGGCCTGGGCCTGGTGATCGCCAAGAGTCTGGCGCAGCTGTGGCAGGATTTCGACTACGCGATCATCGACAGCCCGCCGTTGCTGGGCGTTCTGATGGTCAATGCGCTGGCAGCCAGCCAGCAACTGGTGATCCCGGTGCAGACCGAATACCTGGCGGTGAAAGGCCTCGAACGCATGGTCAGCACGCTGAGCATGGTCAATCGCTCGCGCAAGCAGGCCTTGCCGTACCACATCGTGCCGACCCTGTTCGACCGCCGTACCCAGGCCTCGATGGGCACCCTGCGGGTGCTGCGCGACGCTTATCCCGACACCATCTGGCAGGGCTACATTCCGGTCGATACGCGCCTGCGCGACGCCAGCCGTGCCGGGCTCACGCCGTCGCAGTTCGATGGCAGGAGCCGTGGCGTGATTGCCTACCGGGCATTGCTCAAGCATCTGCTGGCGCAGAATGCCGTTGCGCAGGTGGCCTGATGAACAGCCCGCAGCAGGTCACCATAAAGCCTCAACTGGCCTTGCAGTCGTACCTGGACGGCCTGTTGCAGGAGGCCACCGAAGAGCTGCAGCCATTGCCCCTGGCGGTGGCCGAACGCGTCGCAGTGGCCCCGGCCCCGGTGGTCGTCACGGCGCCTGAAGCGATCGACGAGTTCCAGGCCGCAGTGCTCGAAGAACAGGCCCGTGACGCCCGGCTCAAGACCGCGGCGCCGGCATTCGCCGAGCCGACGCGGCTGGTCATGCCGGTGATGGCGCCACCGGTGGTGGCCAAGGTGGTGGAGGCGGCCCCGGTGGTCGCCCCGGTCATCGCCGACGTGCCAACCCCGGTCGAGCCGCTGGTGCAGGTGCACCTGCCCGCAGCACCGGACCAGCCGGTGCCGCCGTTGACGGGCGACGGTCGCCCGGCCTGGGCCGCCGAGCCGTTCGAATGCCTGCTGTTCGACGTGGCCGGGCTGACCCTGGCGGTGCCGCTGGTGTGCCTGGGCTCGATCTACTCGCTGGCCGGCCAGGAGCTCACGCCGCTGTTCGGCCAGCCCGAGTGGTTCCTGGGCATCCTGCCGAGCCAGGCGGGTAACCTGAAGGTGCTCGACACGGCGCGCTGGGTCATGCCCGACCGCTACCGCGACGACTTCCGCCAGGGGCTGCAATACGTTATTTCGGTACAGGGCTACGAGTGGGGGCTGGCGGTGCATCAGGTCAGCCGCTCGCTGCGCCTGGACCCGAGCGAGATCAAGTGGCGCAGCCAGCGTGGTCAGCGCCCGTGGCTTGCCGGTACGGTCATCGAACACATGTGCGCGCTGCTGGATGTCGCCGAGCTGGCCGAGCTGATCGCCAGCGGCGCCGTCAAGCAGATGCACGGTACGCATAAATAATCGGTCGCAACTGCCGCGACCGCACTGAGTACACCGCCGAGAACGGCTTTTGAGGGTTAGGGGAATGAAAAACATGACTGCGCAGGGTTCCGACGATCCGATTCTGCAGTGGGTAACGTTCAAGCTGGACAACGAGTCCTACGGCATCAACGTGATGCAGGTCCAGGAAGTGCTGCGCTACACCGAAATCGCTCCGGTGCCGGGCGCGCCGAGCTATGTGCTGGGCATCATCAACCTGCGCGGCAATGTGGTGACCGTGATCGACACGCGCCAGCGCTTCGGCCTGATGTCTGCCGAAATCTCCGACAACAGCCGTATCGTGATCATCGAGGCGGACAAGCAGGTGGTCGGCATCCTGGTCGATAGCGTGGCCGAGGTCGTGTACCTGCGTCAGTCGGAGATCGAGACCGCGCCGAATGTCGGCAACGAGGAATCGGCCAAGTTCATCCAGGGCGTGTGCAACAAGAACAACGAACTGCTGATCCTGGTCGAGCTGGACAAGATGATGACCGAGGAAGAGTGGTCCGAGCTGGAGAATATCTGAGTTGATTCTCGAGGGTGCTGTCATATTTCTGGCGCTGGTCTGGATCCTCAGCCTGTGGCTGTTCTACGGCTACAGCAAGCGCCAGCGCGAGCTGGCCTCGCAGCAGGCTCAGGGCGATGCGCTGCGTGACCAGCGCATCAAGGACCTGGCCAAGCGTGTGGACGATTACCAGAACGGTACGGTGCGCATGGGCGACGCGTTGCACGAGCTGCGCGCCGTGGTGGCGCCGTTGCCGGACAAGCTGATGCAACTGGAGCAGCGCGATCCCAACAGCCTGTCGTTCGCCCAGGCGGCGCGGCTGGTGGGCATGGGCGCCAGCGTCGACGAGCTGACCCAGTCCTGCGGCCTGACCCAGGCCGAAGCCGAGCTGATGAGCAAGCTGCACCGCAGCTGATGCAAGGCACCCGGCCTGCGCGGCGTCAGTCCGGCGCAGGCAGGCTGTACAGGTTCGGGGTAATGTCGCGCTCCTGCGGGGCGTTGTCCACGAACCCCTCCGGCACCTGGCCCTTGAGCTGCCAGGCGAAGGCGATGATCTCGGCGATGGTCAGGTACAGCGCCTCCGGGATCTGATCGCCCAGCTCCATGCGCGCCAGCAGGCGTACCAGCTCGGCATTCTCGTAGATCGGCACTTCGTGTTCGCGGGCAATGGCCAGGATCGCCTCGGCCAGCTCGTCGTCGCCCTTGGCGCTCAAGGTCGGGGCCTGCTGGCCGTCGTAGGTCAGGGCAATGGCCTGACGTGGCGGGGTCTGGCTCATGCGTTTTCATCCACCCAGCGTTGTTCCAGATGCGTACGCGGCCCCTGTGGCGGCGTACCGTGATGGCACAGCAGTTCACCGACGTTGAGCCCGCGCTCTACCAACCGCGCGCGCAGCTTGCCGAGCTGGCTGTCGATCAGTTGCGCGGTGCTCGGCAGCTCCGCCCACAGCTGGCTGGACAGGTTGCCCTGGCTGATCTGCGCCTGCACCTGCAAGGGCCCCAGCGGGCTGAGGTCGAATGCCAGCTCCACGCGCCAGAGCATCTCCAGCGGGTCGCGCTGTTCGCGTTCCGGATCGGCCTGCTGCTCGGGGGTTTCCTCGCGCTGCAGCTTCACTTGCAGCGGCATGAACTCCTGACCATTGCGCACCGGTATCTCCAGTTGCCAGGTGGTCTGCAGGTTGCCGTCGGCGGTGGTGCGGGTTTGCTCCAGGCCAGCGAGCTGGTGGCTCTGCAGGCGTGAAATGGCTGCCGCTGCCAGGCGCAGCAGGTGTTCCAGGTCGCCTTCTTCGTCGCCACTTTGCAGCAACCGCGAGGGCAGCGGAAAGCTTCCCGGGGCCGGGCGCGGGCTTACCTGGCCGAGCATGCCCAGGGCGTTGCGCACCATGCCCGGCAGCACCTGGGCCAGGGTGCTGGCAGCCACGGCCGGGTTGAACTGGGTGCTGCCGGGGAGGCCGGGCAGCAACTGCGCCACCAGCCGGATCACCTGGGCCTTGAGGTCGGGGGCGAGGGCGGCGGGGGCGCCAGCCAGCAGCTTGGCTTCCAGAAACGCGCCGCTGTTGTTCAGGGCCTGGGCCAGGCCCTTGGCCGTGCCGAGCTGTTCCATGTCCGGCAGGCTGGCCAGCAGGGTGCTCACGCTGGCCCGCACATCGGCCGGCAGGCGCTGCTCGGCGCTCATCTGTTGCAGGCTGGCGAGCAGGCCCGGCAGCGAGGCCTGGCGGCTCAGCTGCGCGCTCAGGTGCTGGGTGATCGCCAGTTGTTCCTGGCGCCCGCTCAGGGGCACGAAGCTGATCGACTGTTCACCCTGTACCCGTGCGCTGAGCAGGCTGCCCAGCGCCAGTGGCCGAGGGCTGTCGATGTTCAGGGTGGCGCCGGCCTGGGCGGTGTTGAGCAGGGTCACCAACGAGCGGAACAAGGCCGGCTGCCCGGCAGCCTGGGGCAGCGTCTGGGTGGTCAGCACCTTGCCCTGCAGCAGGGTGCCCGGCGGCAACTGGCGGGTGTCGAGCTGGGTGAGGGTGGCCACGCTGCGCGCGATGGCCTGCTGCACGGTGATGCTCAGGTTGCCGGCATTGGGCTGGCTGACCGTCAGCTCGCTGCCCTGGGGCAGGGGCTGGCTGGCGCTGGTCTGCACGGTGGTCTGGCGCCCGTTGGTCTGGGTCAGTTGCAGCAGCAGCTGGAAGTCCTGACCGACCTGGCGCAACGACAGTACCTGCGCCTGCGCGGTCTCGCCCGGGGCGAGCAGGGCAGGCTGGGGCTGCAGCAGCTTGAGCAGTTCGCCGGTCATCGCCGCGCTGCGCGCCTGGGGGTTGGCCAGGGCCTGCGGGCCAAGGCTGTTGATTTCGCCTGTCATCACGTTGCAACCTGTGGAAATAGCCCTCTTTGCAGTAGGACATGCCATGTATAATGCCGCCCGTTCCTGGCGGGTGCGCACGTCCTGTGGCGTGCCCGATGCGACCGGCCATGCCGTACAGCTGTTGCTCAGTATAACGGCCAGGCCCGGACCGACTTGAGACCGAACCATAAGGCGAACCTGTGACCCCTCGACTCGAAGCTGTGGGCCTGGCCTGCGAGCGCGACTGGCGAATGCTTTTCGAACACCTCGAACTGCACCTGGCGGCCGGTGACATGCTGCAGATCAGCGGCCCCAATGGCAGCGGCAAGACCAGCCTGCTGCGCCTGCTCAGCGGGTTGATGCGGCCCACCAGCGGTGAAATCCGCCTGGACGGCAAGCCCTTGGCCGAGCAGGGCAGCGAACTGGCCAGGATGCTGCTGTGGATCGGTCATTCGGCCGGCATCAAGGACCTGCTCACCGCCGAGGAAAACCTGGCCTGGCTGTGCGCCCTGCATCAGCCTGCCAGCCGCGAGGCGATCTGGCAGGCACTGGCGGCCGTGGGCCTGCGCGGCTTCGAAGATGTTGCCTGCCATACCCTGTCGGCCGGCCAGCAGCGCCGCGTGGCGCTGGCGCGGCTGTACCTGGACAGCCCGCCGCTGTGGATTCTCGACGAACCCTTCACCGCCCTCGACAAGCAGGGCGTGGCCCAGCTCGAAGCGCACCTGGCGGCGCATTGCGAGCGCGGCGGCATGGTCGTGCTGACCACCCACCACACGCTGGCGCAGACGCCGTCCGGCTACCGAGAACTGAACCTGGGGCAGTACGCGGCATGAGTGTGTTCGTTCATTTGCTGCGCCGAGAAGCGCAGGTGCTGTGCCGCCGTCCGGCCGAACTTGCCAACCCATTGGTGTTCTTCGCGATCGTGATCGCGTTGTTCCCGTTGGCGGTCGGGCCGGAGACGCAATTGTTGCAAAAATTGTCCCCTGGGTTAGTCTGGGTGGCCGCCCTTTTATCCGTTCTGCTCTCGCTGGACGGGCTGTTTCGCAGTGATTTCGAGGACGGATCCCTCGAGCAGTGGGTCCTTTCGCCGCACCCCCTGGCGCTTCTGGTATTGGCAAAGGTGCTGGCACACTGGGCCTTTTCCGGTCTGGCACTGGTATTGTTGTCGCCGCTGCTGGCACTGATGCTCGGTTTGCCGGTGCAATGCCTGCCGGTACTGCTGGCCTCGCTGCTGCTCGGTACCCCGGTACTGAGCCTGCTGGGTGCAGTGGGCGCAGCCTTGACCGTGGGTTTGAAGCGCGGTGGCCTGCTGCTGGCACTGCTTATTTTGCCGTTATATATCCCGGTGTTGATCCTGGGCAGTGGCGCCTTGCAGGCGGCACTGCAAGCTATGCCGGCGACCGGTTACCTGCTCTGGCTTGGCAGCCTGACCGCCCTTGCAGTAACCCTGGCACCCTTTGCAATAGCGGCTGGCCTGAAGATCAGCGTCGGCGAATAATGAGGTCTGGGCCCCGCCCAGCAAAGACCCTGGATGTACCGTGATGAAAAGCAGCGCAATAAGCTGGACGTGGTTTCACAAGCTGGGTTCACCCAAATGGTTCTATGCCATCAGCGGCCGCATGCTGCCGTGGCTGAGCATCGCCGCCATCCTGCTGATCGCCGTGGGCGTGGTCTGGGGCCTGGCCTTCGCCCCGCAGGACTACCAGCAGGGCAACAGTTTCCGAATCATCTACATCCACGTGCCGGCGGCCATGCTGGCGCAGTCGTGCTACGTGATGCTGGCGGTGGCCGGCGTGGTCGGCCTGGTCTGGAAGATGAAGATCGCCGACGTGGCACTGCAATGCGCCGCGCCCATCGGCGCCTGGATGACCGTGGTGGCCCTGAGCACCGGTGCCATCTGGGGCAAGCCGACCTGGGGCAGCTGGTGGGTTTGGGATGCACGACTAACGTCGATGCTGATCCTGCTGTTTCTGTACTTCGGTCTGATTGCCCTGGGCCAGGCAATCAGCAATCGTGAGAGCGCGGCCAAGGCCTGCGCGGTACTGGCGATTGTCGGCGTGATCAACATTCCGATCATCAAGTACTCGGTGGAGTGGTGGAACACCCTGCACCAGGGCGCCACCTTCACCCTCACCGAAAAGCCGGCGATGCCTGCCGAGATGTGGCTGCCGCTGCTGCTGACCGTGCTGGGGTTCTATTGCTTCTTCGGGGCGGTGCTGCTGTTGCGCATGCGCCTTGAAGTGCTGCGGCGCGAGGCACGCGCCAGTTGGGTCAAGGATGAAGTGTTGGGCCACCTGGGGCGGGAGACCGCACGATGAGTTTTGCCAGCTTCAATGATTTCCTCGCCATGGGCCATCACGGCCTCTATGTCTGGTCGGCCTATGGCATCTGCCTGCTGGTGCTGGCCATCAATGTTGCCGCGCCCGTACTGAGCAAGCGCCGGTATCTGCAAGAAGAAGCGCGCCGCCTGCGCCGGGAGAAGTCCAAGTGAATCCGCAACGCAAGAAGCGTCTGTTCATCATCCTCGGCCTGCTGGTGGGTGTCGGCGTCGCCGTCGGCCTGGCCCTGAGCGCGCTGCAGCAGAACATCAACCTGTTCTATACCCCTACCCAGATCGCCAACGGCGAAGCCCCGCTCGATACCCGCATCCGGGCCGGCGGCATGGTCGAGGCCGGTTCCCTGCAACGCTCCGGCGACTCGCTGGACGTGCGTTTTGTGGTCACCGACTTCAACAAGTCGGTGCCCATCACCTACCGCGGCATCCTGCCCGACCTGTTCCGTGAAGGGCAGGGCATCGTCGCCCTGGGCAAGCTCAACGCCGAGGGCGTGGTGGTGGCCGACGAGGTGCTGGCCAAGCACGACGAAAAATACATGCCGCCCGAGGTCACCAAGGCCCTGAAGGAAAGCGGCCAGGTGTCCACCGACGGCGGAGCCAAGCCATGAATGCTGCACTGATGATTCCCGAGCTGGGCCAGTTGGCGATGATCCTGGCCATCTGTTTTGCCGGCGTTCAGGCCAGCGTGCCGCTGCTCGGCGCCTGGCGGGGCGACAGCCTGTGGATGAGCCTGGCACGCCCGGCGGCGTGGGGTCAGTTCGCCTTCCTGGCGTTTGCCTTCGCCTGCCTGACCCATGCCTTCATGACCGACAACTTCTCGGTGGCGTATGTGGCCAGCAACTCCAACAGCGCCTTGCCCTGGTACTACAAGTTCAGCGCCGTGTGGGGCGCCCACGAAGGCTCGCTGCTGCTGTGGGCGCTGATCCTGGGCGGCTGGACCTTCGCCGTGTCGATCTTCTCGCGCCAGTTGCCGCAGGTGATGCTGGCCCGGGTGCTGGCGGTGATGGGCATGATCAGCGTGGGCTTCCTGTCGTTTCTGATTGTTACCTCCAACCCGTTCCAGCGCCTGCTGCCGCAGGTGCCTGCCGATGGTCGCGACCTCAACCCCCTGCTGCAGGACATCGGCCTGATCGTACACCCGCCGATGCTCTACATGGGCTACGTGGGCTTCTCGGTGGCCTTCGCCTTCGCCATCGCCGCCTTGCTCGGCGGGCGCCTGGACGCGGCCTGGGCACGCTGGTCGCGGCCCTGGACCATCGTGGCCTGGGCGTTCCTGGGCATCGGCATCACCCTGGGCTCGTGGTGGGCCTACTACGAACTCGGCTGGGGTGGCTGGTGGTTCTGGGACCCGGTCGAAAACGCCTCGTTCATGCCGTGGCTGGTGGGCACCGCACTGATCCACTCGCTGGCCGTCACCGAGAAGCGCGGCGTGTTCAAGAGCTGGACCGTGCTGCTGGCGATCGCTGCATTTTCGCTGAGCCTGCTGGGCACCTTCCTGGTGCGTTCCGGCGTGCTGACCTCGGTGCACGCCTTTGCCGCCGACCCCGAGCGCGGCGTGTTCATCCTGATCTTCCTGCTGTTCGTGGTCGGCGGTTCGCTGACCCTGTTCGCCTTGCGCGCCCCGGTGGTCAAGAGCCAGGTCGGGTTCGCCCTGTGGTCGCGGGAAACCCTGCTGCTGGCCAACAACCTGGTGCTGGTGGTGGCGGCCTCGATGATCCTGCTGGGCACCCTGTACCCGCTGGTGCTCGATGCACTGACCGGGGCCAAGCTGTCGGTGGGGCCGCCTTACTTCGATGCGCTGTTCATCCCGCTGATGGCCCTGCTGATGGTGGTGATGGCGGTCGGCGTGATCGTGCGCTGGAAGGACACCCCGACGAAATGGCTGGTGAGCATGCTCACCCCGGTGGCGATCGGCAGCGTGGTGCTGGCACCCATCGGCGGGCTGCTGGTGGACGACTTCGACTGGCAGGTACTGACCACCTTCGCCCTGGCGGCGTGGATCCTGCTGGCCGGCGTGCGCGACCTGCTCGACAAGACCCGTCACAAGGGCCTGCTCAAGGGCATGCGCGGCCTGAGCCGCAGTTACTGGGGCATGCACGTGGCGCACCTGGGCATCGCGGTATGCGCCCTGGGCGTGGTGCTGTCGAGCAACAACAGCGCCGAACGCGACCTGCGCCTGGCGCCGGGCGAGTCGATGGAACTGGGCGGCTACCAGTTCGTGTTCGAAGGCGCCAAGCATTTCGAAGGACCGAACTTCACCTCCGACAAGGGCACCGTGCGCGTGCTGCGGGACGGTCGTGAAATCAGCGTGCTGCACCCGGAAAAACGCCTGTACACCGTGCAGCAGTCGGTGATGACCGAGGCCGGCATCGATGCCGGTTTCACCCGCGACCTGTACGTGGCGCTGGGCGAGTCGCTGGACAACGGCGCCTGGGCCGTGCGCGTGCACGTCAAGCCGTTCGTGCGCTGGATCTGGCTGGGCGGCCTGCTGACCGGCCTGGGCGGCCTGATGGCGGCGATGGACAAGCGGTATCGGGTCAAGGTGAAAAGCCGGGTACGTGAAGTACTGGGCATGTCGGGAGCAACTGCATGAAGCGTTGGATCATGGTGCTGCCGCTGGCGGTGTTTCTGCTGGTGGCGGTGTTTCTGTACCGGGGCCTGTACCTGGACCCGTCCGAGCTGCCCTCGGCGATGATCGGCAAACCCTTCCCGGCGTTCTCGCTGCCGACCGTGGAAGGCGACCGGACCCTGACCCGCGACGACCTGCTGGGCAAGCCGGCGCTGGTCAACGTGTGGGCCACCTGGTGCCCTTCGTGCAAGGTCGAGCACCCGGTGCTGAACAAGCTGGCCGAGCAGGGCGTGGTGATCTACGGGGTCAACTACAAGGACGAGAACGCGGCTGCGATCAAGTGGCTGACCGAGTTCCACAACCCCTACCAGATCGGCATCCGTGACGAGCACGGCACCCTCGGCCTGGACCTGGGTGTGTACGGCGCGCCGGAGACCTTCATTATCGACGCCAAGGGCATCATCCGGCACAAGTTCGTCGGCGTGGTCGACCAGACCGTGTGGCGCGAGCAACTGGCGCCGCTGTACCAGGGCCTGCTCGACGAGGCCGGCCAATGAGGCGCTGGCTGGCAGGCGCGCTGCTGGGCCTGAGCATCGCCGGCGTGGCCCACGCGGCCATCGACACCTATCAGTTCGCCGACGACGCCGAGCGCGAGCGTTACCACGTGCTGACCAAGGAACTGCGCTGCCCCAAGTGCCAGAACCAGGACATCGCCGACTCCAACGCACCGATTGCCGCCGACCTGCGCCGCGAGATCTTCCGCATGCTCGGCGAAGGCAAGGACAACCAGCAGATCATCGACTTCATGGTCGACCGCTATGGCGACTTCGTGCGCTACAAGCCGGCCCTGACGGCGCGTACCTGGCTGCTGTGGTTCGGCCCGGGCATCCTGCTGCTGGGCGGCTTCGGCATGCTGGCGCTGATCGTGCGCAAGCGCCGTACCCAGGCGGCGGGCGGCACCGTTGACCTTTCCCCCGAGGAGCGTGAGCGCCTCGCTAAACTGCTGGACAAAGAACGCACCCATGACTGAATTCTGGCTTCCCGCAGGCCTGCTGTTACTGGTAGCCCTGAGCTTTCTGCTGATCCCGGTGTTGCGCGTGCGTCGTGCGCAACAGGAAGAAGACCGTACCGCGTTGAACGTGGCCCTGTACCAGGAGCGCGTGGCCGAACTGCAGGCCCAGGGCGAGGCCGGTGTGCTCACCGCCGAGCAACTGGACCGTGGCCGCGACGAGGCCGCCCGCGAGCTGCTGGCCGACACCGACAACGCCGAGCCCGACCGCAGTGCGCGCCTGGGCAAGACCTTGCCGCTGCTGGCCGCGGTGCTGGTGCCGGTGATGGGCCTCGGGCTGTACCTGCACTTTGGCGCCAGCGACAAGGTCGAGCTGACCCGCGAGTTCGCCCAGGCGCCGCAGTCGGTGCAGGAGATGACCTCGCGCCTGGAGCGTGCGGTGCAGGCCCAGCCAGACTCGGCCGAAGGCCTGTACCTGCTGGGCCGTGCCTACATGGCCCAGGAACGCGCCGCCGATGCCGCCAAGGCCTTCGAACGCGCTGCCGCCCTGGCCGGGCGTCAGCCTGAGCTGCTTGGGCAATGGGCGCAGGCGCTGTACTTCGGTAACGGCAAGCAGTGGACAGCGCAGATGCAGGCGTTGACCGACGAAGCGCTCAAGGCCGATCCGGCGGAAGTCACCAGCCTGGGGCTGCTGGGTATCGCCGCGTTCGAGGACGGGCGCTACCAGCAGGCCATCGACTACTGGAACCGTCTGATTGCCCAGCTGCCCGAGGGCGATGCCTCGCGTGCCGCGCTGCAGGGCGGCATCGAGCGTGCTGGCGAACGGCTCAAGGCCGCGGGCCAGGCGCCGGCCACCAACGCACGCCTGACGGTGCGGGTCGAGCTGGCGCCGGCGCTCAAGGACAAGGTGCGTCCCGATGACAGCGTGTTCATCTTTGCCCGCGCCAGTTCCGGGCCGCCGATGCCGCTGGCGGCCAAGCGCGTGACCGTGGCCGACCTGCCGATCGAGGTTCAGCTCAGCGACAGCGATGCGATGATGCCGAACATGAAACTGTCGAGCTTCCCCGAAGTCCAACTGGTTGCGCGCGTCTCCCGTGCCGGCCAGCCGACCAAGGGCGAGTGGATCGGCCGTGGCAGCCCGCTGGCCAGCAGCACCGAGGCGCCGCAGCACCTGACCATCGACAGCCCGGACCCGTAGAGAGCTCACTATGAACAGCATCGCACGCCTCACCCTGATCGCCCTGGCCGTGGGCTTGAGTGCGTGTACGGTGCATCGGCCCAGCGAGCCCACCGTGCCGCCGATCGAAACCCTGCCGCCGACCGGGCCGGTGATCAAACCGGTGCCGGGGCCCAAGCCAAGTACCCCGGCCACGCTGCCGACGCCCAAGCCGATGCCACGCACCTCGGCAAGCTTCGCGCCGCCGCCGGGTGGCGCCAGCCACTGGGACCCTAAACTCGGGGTGTACGTGCTCGAAGGCAAGACCAACACCTTCTACCGCCAACGCACCTACTACCGCTTCAGCAATGGCTGGAGCTGGGCCACCAGCCCTGACGGCCCCTGGCAGGACACCGACAGCAGCGGCGTGCCGGGCGGCCTGGGACGGGCTTTCGCCCAGTAAGCCCAAGCCGGCATAATGCCCCTTTTTGCGAATGGCCAGGGGGCAGGGCATGACACACAAGGTACTGGTGCTGGTAGAAACGGTGGATGACTACCTGCCCTTGCTCGAACAGGCCGGCTTCGAGCTGATTCGGGCACAGACCCCGGCCCTGCGTGCCGAGGCCATCGCCCGCCACGGCGGCGCAATCGATGCGGTACTGACCCGCGGGCCGCTGGGCTTGCGAGCCGACGAAATCGCCGCCTTGCCCCATCTGAAAATCATCTGCGTCATCGGCGCCGGCTACGAGGAAGTGGACCTGGCAGCGGCTGCTGCGCGTGACATCACCGTGACCAATGGCGCCGGTGCCAACGCCACGGCGGTGGCCGACCATGCCCTGGCGCTGCTGTTCGCCATCGTGCGCGATATTACCCGTGCCGATGCCACCACCCGCCTGGGGCAGTGGAACCGTGTGATCAGCCCGTCGCTGAGCGGCAAGCGCCTCGGGGTACTGGGCCTTGGCGCGACGGGGTTGGCGATTGCCCGGCGTGCGGCGCTGGGCTTCGACATGCAGGTCAGCTACCACAACCGCCGGCCACGCACCGACGTGCCCTACACTTGGTGCGAAAGCCCGCTGGCGCTGGCGGGGGAGGTGGACTTTCTGATCGTTGCCACCCCGGGCGGGGCCGGTACGCGCCACCTGGTCGACGCGGCGGTACTGGACGCACTGGGGCCTCAGGGTTTTCTGGTGAACATTGCGCGGGCCAGCGTGGTGGACACCGATGCGATGGTGGCGGCGTTGCGCGAAGGGCGTATTGCCGGGGCCGGGCTGGATGTGTTCGATGCCGAGCCTGAAGTGCCGCAGGCACTCAAGGCGCTGGACAACGTGGTGCTGACCCCGCATGTGGCCGGACAGTCGCCGGAAGCGGCGCGCGATACGGTGGCGCTGGTGCTGCGCAACCTGCAGGCGTTCTTTGCCGGGGAACCGGTGTTGACCCCGGTGACGGCGTAATCCGCTGTAGGAGCCGGCCTTGCCGGCGAAAGGGCCGGGGCCGACTGCTGCTAGACTTCAGCCCTACCGCTCACCGCAAGGACCCTGCACCATGTCCCAACCCCAGGAAAAACACGGCAGCTGCCTGTGCGGCGCCATTCACCTCAGCGTCAGCCTCGACAACGCCAGCGTCAGCGCCTGCCATTGCAGCATGTGCCGCAAATGGTCCGGTGGCCCGTTGATGGTGGTGCACAGCACCCAGACCCTCAGGCTCAGCGGCGACACCCCGCGCATCTACGATTCCTCCGAGTGGGCCCAGCGCGGCTTCTGCGGCACCTGCGGCACCCACCTGTTCTATCGCCTCAAGGCCGGCGGCTTCGACGCCGTGCCGGTGGGCGTGCTCGATGGCGAGAGTGACTGGGCGCTGGAACTGCAGATCTACATCGATCAGAAGCCGGGTTACTACTGCTTCGCCAACCAGACCCGGACCCTCACCGGCGCCGAGGTGCAAGCGCAGTTCAGTTGAGCGCCAGCAACCAGTCCCTGAACACCTGGGCCGCCGGCGAGCACACACGCTGCCTGTCGTGCACCAGGTAGTCGGCCTGGCCGGTGTGCACGACGAATTCCGACACCGGCCGCACCTGCCCGCTGGCGATGCGCTCGCGGGCCATGAACTCCCAGCCCAACCCCACCCCCATACCCTGCATCACTGCGTCGAACACCAGGGTGATCTGATTGAATGTCACCGCATCGGCCGGCGCCTTGTAGCGCACCCCCAGGTGCGCGAACCAGTCGGGCCAATCCAGACAGTTCCAGGCCGAGGCATCCAGCTGGATCAGCGGCAGGGCCTGCAGCGCCGCCAGCGAATCGGCTGGCGGCAGGGCCCGCTGGGTGCTGACGATGGGGTAGATGCATTCATCGAACAGCTTGTCGGCCTGCAGTGAACTCCAGCGGCCATGGCCGTACAGCACGCCGAAGTCATAGTTGCCCACCACGCGTTCATCCATCTCGTTGCTGGCATGGATGTTCACTGTCAGCTCGGGGTGTTGTGCGTTGAAGCGCAGCAGCCGCGGGAACAACCAGTACTGTGCCACCGCATGGGTGCAGATCACGCTGACATTGCGGCTGCCGTGCCCGCTCTTGAGGCGCAATACGTTGGCCAGCAGGCTGTCGAGCATCGGCTCGACGATGGCATTGAAGCCACTGCCGGCGGCGGTCAGGGTGATGCCGCGGGCGCGGCGTTCGAACAGCGGCGCACCCAGGTGTTCTTCAAGCAGCTTGATCTGTTTGCTCACCGCGCTCTGGGTCAGCGACAGCTCGGCGGCGGCGCGGGTGAAGCTGCCGGTGCGTACCACCGCCTCGAAAGCGATCAGGGTATCCAGCGGGGGCAGGTGACGGCTGAAGCGGCTCATTGCGGTGTCTTCGGTTCAGGGAATGGCTGGATGGTAAACCCGGTGCTTTGCGCTTTAAAGGTATTCCCCATGGGAATGCCTGCATGCCGAATGATCTTTTGCCTGGACGCCTGCATTTGGCTAGCCTGCGTGCTCTGAAAAACGAGGAGCAGGCAAGTGAAACGGGGTGTGGCGTATGCCGGCGTGGCTGGTGCGATGTGGGGCATGGTGCTGATGGTGCCGCAACTGCTGCCGGAGTTCAGCCCGGTGCTGCTGGCCTGTGCGCGGTTCGTCCTGCTGGGGGCGGTATCGCTCGCGCTGCTGCTGCCAATGCGCAAGGCGCTGCGTCAGCTCGAACGGGCAGACGTGTGGATGCTGGCGCGCCTGGCGCTGATCGGCAACCTGCTGTACTTCATGTGCCTGGTGGCGGCGATCCAGCGCCTGGGCGTGGCGCCGGCATCGCTGATCGTTGGTGTGCTGCCGCTGACCATCACCCTGTACGGGCGCAATGACAGCGGCGCGGTGGCCCTGTCGCGCCTGGCCGGGCCGTTGGCGCTGATCCTGGCGGGCATGCTGTGCATCAACCTGCAGACCTTCGCGGTGGAGCCGGGGGCGGTGCAGGACAAGCTCGCCGGGCTGCTCTATGCGCTGGCCGCGCTGGCCTGCTGGACCTGGTACGCCACCTACAACAGCCGCTATCTCAAGCAGTGCCGGCACCTGGACAGCCATCAGTGGTCGGTGCTCACCGGGGTGGTGACCGGCGTGTTCAGCCTGGTGCTGGTGGCGCTGCTGTGGGTGTGGCAGCCGCAGCAGTTGCAGGTGCAGGCCACTGCTGAGCGCTGGCAGCTGTTCTGGGCGTTCAGCCTGGGTTGCGCGCTGTTTGGCTCGTGGCTGGCGGGGGTGTTGTGGAATGCGGCAGCCAAGCGCATGCCGCTGACCCTGAGCGGGCAGTTGATCGTGTTCGAGACCCTGTTTGCCTTGCTGTATGCGTTCATCTGGCGCCAGAGCGGGCCGAACCTGCTGGAGGGCGCGGCGATCGTGCTGGTGGTGGGCGGGGTGTGCTGGTCGATGCGCCAGCACGAGCCGGTGACAGCCGGCGCCACCTCATGATCCGCGTTCGCTCCCCACAGCCTTGCAAAACACGGCCATTGCTGCGAAAACGCATCGGCAGAAAACGTCCCATAGCCGTCAGAGATCACCCATGAGCAACGAACTTCAAATCATCGACCTCCAGTTGGGCGACGGCAAGGCGGCCGTCAAGGGGGCGCTGATCACCACCCAGTACACCGGCTGGCTGGACGATGGCAGCGTATTCGATTCCTCCCACCAACGCGGCAAGCCGTTCCAGTGCGTGATCGGCACCGGCCGCGTGATCAAGGGCTGGGACCAGGGCCTGATGGGCATGCAGGTGGGCGGCAAGCGCAAGCTGATCGTGCCGGCGCACCTGGGTTACGACGCGCGCAGCGTAGGCAGCATCCCGCCGAATTCGACCCTCACCTTCGAGATCGAGTTGCTCGAGGTCCTCACCCGCGACGATTGAGGGCTGAGTCATTCTCATTACAGTCTTTGGCCCTGATGCCGATAACAGCCTGTCTCTCACCCGAAGCAAGGACATTTTGCGTGCTGCGTACTTTCTGTTTTCTTTTCCTGGCCTGCCTCGGCCTTACCGGTTGCTACTCCTTCACACCGGTGGGCCCGATCGGCGAACCGGTCACCGTGGCCGACAACACTGCACAGCGGGGCGCCCAGATCGCCGACGTGGCCATCACCGCGCCCGACCTCAAGGATGACGTGCGCCTGAACATCAGCCGCCAGCTCACCGCACAGATCAGCCACTACGTCGACCGCGGCGAGTACTTCACCAAACTGGTGGAATTTCCCGCCACCCTGGGCGAGCAGGATGTAGTGCTCAAGTTCACCATCACCTCGCTCAAGGGCAAGCGCACCACGCACCCCGGTTACGTTCCCGGCGCGTTGGTGACGCTGACGTTCTGGATCTGGTTCAACGGCCCGATCTATGTCGACAAGTACGACCTGGCCGGCGAGCTGGTGATCGAAGACCGCGACGGCAAGCGCCTCACCCGCGTCACCGAGCAGGTCAAGCTCGACAACAATGTCGGCCTGTACGACAACGACTATGCCAACGGCAGCCTGGGGGGCGTGCAGTTGCGTCAGCTGATCACCAGGTTGCTCGACACCGCGACGGCTGCCCCGCAATTGGCCACTCACTGAAAGGAATTCAACCATGCGTCATTGCCTAATGGCCCTGTTGCTGGCCCTCAGCACGGCCCTGACCGGCTGCATCAGCTACTCCCAGCACCAGTTGCCGGTGGTCGAAGCCTGGCCGCCGCTGCCTGCCGCCGATGCGGCGCCCGCGCACAAGACCGCCTATGTGCGCTTCAACACACTGTACGAGTTCAACGGCCAGCCGCGCGCCAGCAACGCCAACCTGATGCGTTTCGAAAAGACCCTGGTGCAGAGCTATGAACAGAGCGAGCGCTTCACACGGGTGACCAGCGAGAAGGTCGACTCTGACGTGTACGCCTACGTCACACTCAGGAACAACGAGCAAGGCAACGTGCTGGCGGCGACGCTGACCGGTGCGACGCTGTTCATCATCCCGTCCACCTTCGACAACACCCTGACCCTGGAGACGCTGTACAAGGACCGTGAAGGCAAACTCATCGGCAAGGTCAGCAAGAGCGAAACCATCACCACCTGGATGCAATTGCTGTTGATCTTCGCGGTGCCGTTCAACGATTCGGGCGATGCCATCATCGAGCACCTGAGCCGCAGTTCGGTTGAAGAAGCGATCCGGCGCAAGCTGATCTGAGCGTCATCATCGCGAAACATCCCTGCGCCAGACTGGCGCGGGCTCAAGGCTGAGCCGGCACGGATGAACCAAACGGGTTTGCGACACTCTCAAGCACGCCCGTTTCCACGGATGGAACGACAGACAGGGATCACCCCGCAGCCTCGGCTGCGGGGTGGCACAGGCGGGTCAGCCTCAACCCTATTTGTCGCAAAGAGCCCGTGCCATGAAGTTGCCCTCCTTTTTTCGGCGTTATCGCCCTGCGCTGTTTTCCGTTCCGCTGGTCGTCGGCGCCACCCTGCTGACCTTCGAAGCGCTCGAAAGCCGAGCCCAGCCGGTGGACGGCACCCAGACCCTGGTCTTCCTGCGCCACGCAGAAAAGCCCGGCGAAGGCCTCGGGCAACTGAACTGCCAGGGCCTCAACCGCGCCCTGGACCTGGCCACTCTGCTCCCGGAAAAATTCGGCCCCGCCGACTACGTGTTTGCCGCCAACCCCAGCCGCGAAGTGGAGGAGGGCAGCAACGACAATGCCTACAGCTATATCCGTCCGCTGATGACCATCAGCCCGAGCGCGATCAAGCTCGGCCTGCCGGTGAACATCGACTTCGGCGCCAACGACACCGGCGACCTGGCCGACGAGCTGCTGCAGGACAAGTACCGCAACGCCACGGTCTACACAGCGTGGTCACACGGCTACCTGCCCGAGCTGATCAACACCGTGGCCGGCAAGGCGCTGGGCGAAAAACGCACCATCACCGACGACTGGGACGGCGAGGATTTCGACTCGCTGTATGTGCTGACCCTGACCTGGCACGACGGCAAGGCCAGCCTGCTCAGCCGCAACTACAAGCAGGGGCTGGACAACGGCGACCTCGCCTGCCCGAGCTGAGGGCTAGTTCACCACCTCGAAGCGTGCGCTGGCCTCGCGCCACTCGAACGTCTTGCCCAGGCAATACGGGCTGGAGGGGATGAGCACCTGGGTGGCGCCACCCTGCAGGCGTACCTGGACGGTGTCGATACCCTTGCTGCGACAGCCCGGCACCTTCACCTCCAGCGTCTGCTGCAGCTTGCCGGTGGCCTTGTCCATCACCTGGATGGTTTCGAGGGCGGCATAGTCCATGTCCATCGGCAACTGGAAGTAGAAGCGTTCGGTGGATGCGGCCTGGGGCAGTACCGCGCCCGGCGAGGGTGTCTGCAGGCCGATGTCGGCCACCAGCTTGAGCGTGAAGGGCAGCTGCTTGCCGCTGGCGTAGGCGGTCCAGGTGCCTTGCAGCGGCTGGGCACGGCTGCTGAAATCGGCTTTCTGGAAATGCAGACGCGCGGTGGGCAGGCCGCCGCTGTCCAGTTCGTCCATGGCGAAGTTGTAGGTATCGGTGTTGCGCGTGGGCTTGAGCCGGATCGGCGTGTGGTAGCGCTCGTAGTAGTAGATACCGGTCACGTAGTCGTTGGTGCGCTCGATCACCAGCGTCACCGGCAACCCGCCGAGTTTGCCCTGGTACACGGAATGGTAGGCCAGGGCATTGGCGCTCAGGCACAGCAGCAGGCAGGCGAACAGGGTACGAAACGGCATCAGAAAGGCTCCACGCTGTGGCGCTGCCACACCAGTTGCTTGGGGTCGACGAAGTGGTAGTACTGCCAGTCGCTGGTCCCGGTGTCGTAGTTGCTGCCCTGGCGCTGGGCTACCCAGCCGGGGGCGGGGAACTTGAGCGCGCCCTTGTCGCCCAGCGCTTCGAGTTCGGTGTGGCGTTGGTAGGTATTGCTGGTGGGCTGGTACAGGTAGAACTGGTCCGGCTCCTGGTTGGCGCCGCCGGTGGCGCGCTGGCCGATGGGCGAGGCCCTGAAGTCGATGATGCCGTCACCGTTGTAGTCGGCGAAGGTCAGGGTGCGGGTGCCGTTGAACGCCAGCGCCAGGTTGTCCAGCACCTGCAGTGTGCTGCCGCTGGCGAGGTCGATGATGGTGATGCGATCGACCTTGCCGGTGTATTCGCCCTCGGCCTTGCTGGCGTGCACATAGAAGCTCTTGCCGCGGTTCTGCGGCTGTTGCAGCAGCTCGCCTTGCCAGCTGGAGCGCTGCTCGTCGCTGAAGCGGGTCTGGCGCGTGAGGCTGAAGGGCACGCGTTCGCGGGTGCGCAGGTCGATCCATTCGCCACTGAAGTCGCGATCGTGCGTGAACACGAAGGGGCGCACCCGCAGTGCTGCGGCGGGCATGCGCGGGTTGTCCATGATGTTGATCAGCAGTGGCACGTCCTTGCTGTAGGGCGTCACTTCCAGTGGCTGGCTGGTGTGGTGCTCGGTGTCCAGCAGGTAGCCTTGCACGTACTCGTACTGCGAGGTGTATTGCAGGGCGACCTCGACCTTGCGCTCGCCGAGGGTGCCCTGGTACAGGTTGATCGGGTCGGTGGCGTGGGCGCTGGTGAAGGCCAGCGCCAGGCCCAGCATGCAGAGGGGCCTTGGGAAAGCGAACATGGTGACGGTGCGTCCTTGCGGGAGAGGGGCGCAAGGCTAGCATATGTGTGGAACGTGCCGTTGCTCTGCGAATCCCGCGCCGCCCGCCAGTATGGCGCTTATGCCATCGGCGGCAGCCGTCGCTTCACCGGGCTTTTCTTGACGATGGCGGTGTTGGTTTCGGCGTGGCTGTTGAGCTTGTCGAGCAAGGTGTCGAGCTGCTCCATCGAGCGTACATGCAGGCGCGCGATGAAGCAGTCGTCACCCGTGACCTTGTCGCACTCGGTGAACTCGGGGATGGCGATGATCTGGCGCTCCACCTCCTGCAACTGCCCCGGCAACGGACGAATGCGCACGATGGCCTGCAACTGGTACCCGAAGCTGCGCGGGTCGATGTCGACCGTGTAGCCCTTGAGCACGCCGCGTTCTTCCAGGCGACGCAGGCGCTCGCTGACGCTGGGCGCCGACAGCCCGCTCAGGTGCGCCAGCGCCTTGAGCGAACGCCGCGAGTCTTCCATCAGCGCCTTGATCAACAGCTGGTCGATATCGTCAGTCATGCAATCCTCGTCAGGCAGATCAATGAAATTGCCTTGATAAAAAAGGCAAGGCTTGAGTCTAGCCTTGTTTTTGCTATGGAGTGCCCTGGCTTCTTGCTCGCATAATCTGTCCATCGTCTGGGAGGTGAGAGATGGACAATTCAATACGCCGTGGGTCGTTGGAAATGGTCGCCGCGATGCTGATATCCGGCACCATCGGCTGGTTCGTGCTGGTGTCGGGGCAACCGGTGCTGGACGTGGTGTTCTGGCGCTGCGTGTTCGGCGCCGGCACGCTGTTGCTGGTGTGCGCCGTGCTGGGCTTTCTGCGGCCGGGCATCCTCACACGTGCCAGCTTTGCCCTGGCGGTACTCAGCGGGGTGGCCATCGTGGGCAACTGGGTGCTGCTGTTCGGCTCCTATTCACGGGCCTCGATTGCCATCGGTACGGCGGTGTACAACGTGCAGCCGTTCATGCTGGTGGGGCTGGCGGCGGTGTTTCTGGGTGAAAAGCTCAGTGTGCCCAAGCTGTTCTGGCTGGGGGTGTCGTTTGCCGGGATGCTGGCCATTGTGAGTGCCCACGGCAGCGGGCAGGGCAGTGGCGAGGATTACCTGCTGGGCATCGCGCTGGCGCTGGGCGCGGCGTTTCTGTACGCGGTGGCCGCGCTGATCATCAAGCGTCTGAGTGGCACGCCGCCGCACCTGATCGCGCTGATCCAGGTGAGCACCGGTATCCTGTTGCTGGCGCCCTTTGCCAATACCGGCGGCCTGCCGGGCACTGCGGGGGCGCTGGCCAGCCTGGTGACGCTGGGTATCGTGCACACCGGCCTGATGTACGTGCTGCTGTATGGCGCCATCCAGAAACTGCCGACCGCGTTGACCGGGGCGCTGTCGTTCATCTACCCGATTGCGGCGATCTTCGTCGACTGGTTTGCCTTTGGCCATCGCTTGAGCGCGCTGCAATGGCTGGGGGTGGCGGCGATTCTGCTGGCGGCTGCCGGCATGCAGCAGGGCTGGTGGTGGAGGGCGAGCGGCAAGTTGCACGCCACAAGCGACAAGTAAACAGGCGCCCGGCGCAAACTTGTCGCTTGCTGCGTGAAGCTTGCCGCTAAAATAGCCCTTTTTGTCCCAGTGAATCCTGCCATGCCGATTGCCACCCTTCACGCCCACCTGCTCGGTGCCCTGAACCCTGCGCCTGCCGAAACCCGGCGCCTGTTCCATGGGCGCGGGCGCTGCTGGCCGGGGCTCGAACAGATCACCGTGGACTGGCTGCAGGGCGTGCTGCTGGTCTCGCTGTTTCGCGAACCGCCCGAAGGGCAGCTGGCCACGCTGGAGCAGATGCTGCGCACCCTGGCCGCCAGCCCTGGCTGGCCCGGGCAGGCGATTCTGATTCAGCACCGCTACCTGCCCGATAGCCCCGGCCAGTGGTTGCTGGGCGAGCCGAGCGAGCACCGCGTGATCGACGAGGATGGCCTGCGCTATCAGCTGGACCTGGGCCTGAAGCAGAACACCGGGCTGTTCCTGGACATGCGCTATGGCCGGCGCTGGGTGCGGGAGCAGGCGGCGGGCAAGCGGGTGCTCAACCTGTTCGCCTACACCTGCGGGTTTTCGGTGGCAGCGATTGCCGGGGGGGCCGAGCAGGTGATCAACCTCGATATGGCGCGCTCGGCCCTGAGCCGCGGGCGCGACAACCATCGGCTCAACGGGCATGACCTGGGGCGGGTGGGGTTTCTGGGGCATGAGCTGTTCAAGTCATGGGGCAAGGTGCGCAAGAGCGGGCCGTATGACCTGATCATCATCGACCCGCCGACGTTCCAGAAGGGCAGCTTTGTGCTGACCCAGGACTACAGCAAGATCCTGCGCCGCCTGCCGGAGCTGTTGAGTGAAGGCGGCACGGTGCTGGCGTGCGTGAACGACCCGGCCATCGGGCCTGACTTTCTGATCGAGGGGATGGCAGCCGAGGCGCCGGGGCTGGTGTTCGTGGAGCGTCTGGCCAACCCACCGGAGTTTGCGGACAGTGATCCGGTGGGCGGGCTGAAGGCGCTGGTGTTTCGCCAGGGGTGACCGGGGTGGATTGTTCGCCGGCAAGGCCGGCTCCTACAGGGTTTGCGTTGTCTGTAGGAGCCGGCCTTGCCGGCGAATGAGGCTAGCGGCGCAAACGCCGCCACCCCATCACCACACCACTTACGCTCAGCACCAGCCCACCCAGGCTGAGCACAATCATCCACCCATCCCACAACGGCCGCCGCGTCAGCAGCGGTAGCCAGTCCCAGCTGTGCAGCAACGCGAACAGCCAGCGTGACGCGCGCCGTGGCTGGTCCAGCTGCCCCAGTACTTCACCGGTGTACAGGTCCAGATGCAGCCAGGTCTGCGCCGGGTCGTCGAAGCGCACCCGCAGCACCGGCAGACGCTTTTCAAGATGCCCGAGCATGCTCTGCTCGGCCCGCGCGTAGTAGTAGAAGTCGTAGGCCTCCAACTGCTGCACCTGCATCGCCGGCCCGATCGCCCGCGCCGCCTGCTCCAGCACCGCCCGTGGCAGACGCTGCAGCACCTGGCCGTCGTGCATCGACAGTACCCGCGTGCGTCCCGCGCCGTCCTGGCCCACCACATACCCCGCGCCACCGATCAGCCGCCACTCCAGCTCGCGGGCGGTGAAGCCCTGGTCGGCAAAGCGCGCCAGTGCCTGGGGCACCGACAGCGGGAACGCCGCCGCATTCAGCGGCCCGCCCTGATACGCCGAGGTATCCAGCGGCTGGGCACTGCTGAACAGCCGCCACGGGTTCATCGACATCAGCCCACTGAAAATCCAGGTGATGGCCAGGGCACCGAACAGCAACCCGCCCACATGGTGCCAGCGTGCCCAGCCCTTGTACGGCGAACGCGAACCGCTGCGGTAGGGCCGGCTGAAGCGCCAGCGCATCACACCCACCACCGCGCCCAGCAGCGCCATCACGCTGGCCGCCAGCGACAGGTAGATCACCAGGTTACTCCACAGCCCGTCCAGGCCGATGCCGCGCAACGGATACAGCCAGTGCAGCCAGGCGCCGATCAGGTTCCAGCCGCGCTCGCTGGCGCTGGCATCGCGCACCACTTCGCCGGTCTGGCCGCTGATGTACAGCAAGGTGCCGTCCGTATCGCTCAACTGCACGCGATGCAGCGGCCGGTGCGCATCCAGTGCGCGCGAATGGCTCCACAGGTCTTCCTGCACCGCGTCGCGATAGGTCAGCGGCGCATGCGGGTCGTGTTGCCCGGCACTGGCCAGCGCCCGTTCGCGGGTGGTGGGGGCGATGCGCTGGCCGCTAGTTGCGTCCACCGCCAGGGCCTTGCCGCTGGCATAGTCGAACAGGTAAAGCGCCTGCCCGGCCACGCTGCTCAGGCGTATGCGTGCAGGTTGCGGATCGGCCACCGCCAGCGCCTCGCCCAGCGAGACGCAACAGCCCTGCGCCGATAGCGCCGGCAGGTGCGCCAGGTGCTCGCGCGGGGTCAGCTTGGGGTAGCCCACGTACAGCATCACCATGCCCGAGACGAACCACAGCGCCATGAACACGCAGGTCACGATCCCCAGCCAGCGATGCCACAGATACAGATAACGCTTCATTGCAACGCTCCATCAGGGCCAAGGCGCGAACGCCCCGGCCCGGCCCAGTCAGAAGCGGGTCTGCACCGCCAGTTCGAAGGTGCGCGGTGCACCCAGGTAGAGCATGCTCGACGAGGTCCAGCGTGCGTACACCTCGTCGGTCAGGTTGCGCACCCGCGCGGTGATGCGCGTGTCGGCATCCACCTTGTAGCCGACGAAGGCCCCGAACAGGGTGTACGACGGCGCGTAGCGGGTGTTGGCCGCATCGGCGTACACCGACGACACATAGCGGCTGTCGCCGCCCACCTGCCACTGCGGGTCCAGGTCGTAGGTCAGCCACAGGTTGGCCACCCGGTCCGGGGTGTTGGTGGGGGTGTTGCCCTTGCGCGAGAACGACTGGCCGCCGACGTTTTCGTTGAACGCGTCGTACTGCGCATCGACATAGGCGAAGTTGCCTTCGGCCAGCAGTTGCGGGGTGACGCGCAGCGCCGCCGCCACCTCGATACCGCGTGACGACTGCTTGCCCACCGGCTGGGTGAAGCCGGGGTTGGCCGGGTCGGCGGTGGCCAGGTTGTCGCGCTCGATGCGGTAGGCGGCCACGGTGGCCGAACCGCGTCCGTCCAGAAAGTCGAACTTGCTGCCCACCTCCAGCTGCTTGCCGGTGCTCAGGTCGAAGTCGCGCACCTGGCCGAAGCTGGCGGTGGTGAGCATGCCGGCGGGCGGGTCGGCGGCGGTGCTGTACTGCACATACACGCTGGCCGACGGGGTCAGCTCGAACACCAGGCCCACACGCCCGGTGGTGGGCTGGTAGCGGCGTTTGAACTGCGCCGGGTTGGCCTCGTTGACGGCGCGGTAGTTGCGTACCTGCAGGTCGATGCTGTCGTGGCGCAGGCCCGTCAGCAGGGTCAGGCGATCGGTCAGGGTCAGGCGGTTCTCCAAAAAGCCGGCCCAGGTGTCGACCGTGTTCTGACGGTTCTTCTCGTAGCCGGGGAACATGCCCGGCAGGTCGTAGAAGTGTCCCGGGTCGAAGTGGTCGGGGTCGACGCTGCCGGCAGCGGTGCCCGAGCGCGGGTAGGTCATCTGCACGTTGTGGCTGTAGTCCAGGCCCGTCGACCACTGGCTGCGCAGGCCGAACAGCTGGCCGTCATGCAGCAGTTCCACGCGGTTGCCGTTGAGCTCCTGGTCGTGCCGTTGCAGCAGGCTGCCGGCGCGTTGCACGCGGCTGTTGTCGGCGTTGTAGGTGTAGGTCTCGAGATTGCGGAAGTTGCGCTCGGCGTTGTAGTGGTAAAGCGTATTGCGCAGCGAGGTGGCGTCGTCGAAACGGTACTCGGTGATCGAGCGCAGCCAGCGCACGCGCTGCTCGTAGCGCCCGTCCTCGACGTTGTAGTTCTCGAAGCGCCGGCTCTTGTCGACCTTCATCTGGCTGCCCAGCGGGTTGAGCACCGGGCTGCCCCAGTAGGGGCTGTCGACGCTCTCGTTCTGGTATTCGAGTGCCAGGGTGTGGGACAGCTGGTCGTTGATGTCGGTCAGCAGCGAGAACGCCACGCTCCATGCATCGCGCTCCTCGCGGTCGACGTAGCCATTGCTGCGGGTATGGCTGAAATCCAGGCGCGCATGGTTGGTGTCGTTGAGTGCGTGGTTGAAGCCGAACGAGGTCTCGCTGCTGTCGTAGCTGCCATAGCTGACGCGGCCTTCGTTGAAGTCTTCGTCGCGGTTGGCCAGCTTGGTGATGTAGTTGATCGAGCCGCCTACGGCGCCGGCGCCGAACAGGAAGCTGGACGGGCCGCCGACCGCTTCGACGCGGTCATAGATCCAGCTGTCGACCGGGCGTGCGGCGATCGAGTCGTACTGCACGCTGATGCCATTGAACAGCTGGGTGATCTGCGCCCCGGAAAAGCCCCGGTACGATACCGAGCCGGCCGAGCCGGGCGGGGAGGCGGCGTTCAGGCCGGGTACGCCGGCGAGCATGTCCTGGGTGGTCCTGGCGCCGCGCTGTTCGATCTGCTGGCGGTTGACGATGCTGATCGAGGCCGGGGTTTCGCGGGGCGTGAGGCCCAGGCGCGAACCGGTTTGCGAGGGGGTGTCGAGCAAAACGCCGTCCACCGGAATCGGCCGGTCGCTGACCAGTACATCGGGCAGCACGAGTGCCTCGTCGGCAACGGCGTTGAGCGACAGGGCGCAGAGCAGGGCAGTGCAGCCCTGCAAACGTGGGAAAGGGGTCATTGAGCGAACTCTGCAGGTGAGCCAACGGCACCCCCGCGCAGTGGCGCAGGCGTGTGCCGGTACGGGCAGCGGCAAGGCTGCCGGGTTGGATCAGGCCAGCAGGGGGGAGGCGCGCGGGTTGGCCGAGGGCCAGCAGTAGCGAGGTGGCGCCTTGCTGCGCAGTTCGCGGTGGTAGCGTCGCGTGCGGGTGAACGCCAGCAGCCAGCCGATCACCAGGCTCAGGGCCAGGCACACCACGGCCGCGGCACACACCGGGCAGGTTTGCAGGCTGTCCCAGCCGGCGATGGAGGCGTCGCTGTAATCGGTCTTGAGGGTCGGGCCCGGGGTGCCCATGGCCGAGCAGAAGGCTCCGCCGATGCCGTTGAGCTGCAGGCCCATCATCTGGCCGTGGCCGATACCGCAGGCGAACAGATTGAACAGGACGCTGAAGTACAGCGTCCAGGCAATCAGCGAGCGGTCGGCACGGGTAAATTTCATGGCGGCGACTTTAGCACCACCTTCCCATGCCGGGAAGGTTGAACGCCGCAGTGTCTACACCGTTTCGTCGCGTACGTGAGCCGGCTGCGGGTAATACTGCGCGAAGCTCACGTCGTCGGTCTGGTCCACGCGCTTTTTCAGGCGCTCGTTGAACGCCCGATTCACCGCGTACTGCCCGCCCGAGGTGGTGCGGAACTGGGCGGTGAGGGTGATGCCGTTGAGGTTCATGGCGTCCACCCCGAACACCTGCAGCGGCCCTTGCAGGCTGTGGCGCAGCACCGGGTCCTCGCTGATCGACTGGCCCACCTCGCGGATCAGGTGCAGGGCGCTGTCGACATCGGTCTGGTAGCTGAACTGCACCGAGAAGAACGCATAGGCGAACTGGCGCGACTGGTTGGTGACGGCCTTGATCTGGCCGAACGGTACCGAGTGCACGAAGCCCTTGCCGTCACGCAGGCGCAGGGTGCGGATGGTCAGGCTCTCGACGGTGCCGGCGTGGCCGGAGTCGAGCACCACCCAGTCGCCGATGGCGATGGTGTCCTCGATCAGGATGAACAGGCCGGTGATCACGTCCTGTACCAGCTGCTGCGAACCGAAACCGATGGCCAGGCCGACCACCCCGGCACCGGCCAGCAGCGGCGCCACGTTGATGCCCAGGTTGGCCATGGTGGTGATGGTGCAGATCACCACCAGCACGATCTTCACCGCGTTGCGCAGCATCGGCAGGATGGTGCGCACCCGTGTGCTGGGCTGGCGCGAAGCGCGCCGGCCGGCGCTGGGCTTGAGGGCTTCCTGGATGGCGGTGTCGATCACCACCCACAGCAGCCAGGTGACCAGCAAGATCAACCCGATGCTGCTCAGCGAATCGCTGATTGCCCGGCCCAGGCTGTTGCGCACGGCGAATTCGAGCACCGAAAAGCCCCAGATGCGCCCCAGCAGCTCGATGAAGGCGATGGCCATGCCGATGCGCAGCAGCGCGTGGGCGAGGTTGCGCACCAGTTCCTTGTAGGGGCGAAGACGCTGGCCGGGGTCGACCTCGCGGGACTTGAACAGGTGCTGCAGCACCGTGCTCAGGAACACCGTGCCCACCAGCAGCACCGTGGTCAGCAGGGCCTTTTGCAGGGCCTTCTGGCTTTCTTCGCCGGCGCCGATCAGGTTGATCGCCGATACCAGGATCATCATCAGGATCGGCAGGTACCACAGCCACGAGAAGATCCGCAGGGTTTCCTGCAGGGCGCGGTGCTGCAGGCGGTCGTGCAGGTCGCGGTTGCGGATCAGGTGGGCCACCGGGCGGCGCAGGCGGATTACCAGCGCGGCGAAGGCGAAGGTGGCCAGCAGGCCGGTGATCACCGCGATGCTGCTGGTGAGGTTGCCACCGATCTGGCGGGTGATCTGCGGGCTGGTCAGGGCGTCGGCCCAGGCGGCGAGAAAGCCGATCATGAACAACGGGCGTGGCGCGATCTTGCGGATGATGCGCACGGCGGTGCGCTTGTGGCCGGTGTCGAACACGGTGATCAGGCACAGGATGATCGACGTCGAGAACAGGCCGCTGCTGGTGGCGTAGGCCAGGCTCAGGCCCAGCGCGCGGCCGATCGAGGGGTCGAGCAGGCGCGTGCTGGCGTAGAGGGTGGCGGGCAGGCTGGCCAGGGCCGGCAGGGTGTAGGGCAGCAGGTAGCCGAGCAGTTTCTGCAACCGCGGACGTTCGCGCAGCGGGCGCCTGCGATTGATGTGGTGGGACAGCACGCGGCCCAGGCTGGTGAGCACGCCGAACACCACCAGCCAGGTGAGGCTGAGCAGGGCAAAGTCCACCAGCAGGTCGAAGGAGTCTTCGGCGTGGCGGTCGACCAGCTGGTTGGCCTCCTTGCTGGCGCGATTGGCGCGCAGGCGCCAGGCGTCGACCAGGTGACCGTCGACGTCGATTTCCTGGGTGACGCTGTCGAGGCTGTTGGCCAGGGCGCCGAGCAGGCCGCCCTGAACCACGGGTTCCGGGGCTTTTTCGGCGGTTTCGGCGCTGTCGGTGCCGGGGATGAGGCTGGCGGCGAGCAGTTGCGTGCTGAGCAGGCAACCGAGCAACAGGGTGAGCAATCGGGTCACTGGGCACTCCTTGAGCCGTGAATGACGGAAAGGGTAGTCCAAGGAACTGATCGGTATTTGCCGGGCAAGTTCGAAACCGAGGTGAATTCATCGCGGGTCAAGCCCGCTCCCACAGGTGCGACATCGCCCTTGAAATCGGCACATCACCTTGTGGCAGCGGGCTTGACCCGCGACAGGCCCGAACGCCGGCCACAAAAAATCCGGGGCCCGTCACAGGCCCCGGATTCGTCACCCGGCCTTACTGCCCGGTGTAGATCTGGTCGAAGATCCCGCCGTCGTTGAAGTGGGTCTTCTGCACGGTGCGCCAGTCACCGAAGGTCTTTTCCACCGACAGGAAGTCGACTTTGGGGAAGCGGTCGGTGTACTTGGCCAGCACGGTCGCATCGCGTGGGCGCAGGTAGTTGTTGGCGGCAATTTCCTGGGCTTCAGGCGACCACAGGTACTTCAGGTACTCCTCGGCGGTGGCACGGCTTTTCTTCTTGTCCACCACCTTGTCGACCACGCTCACCGGCGGCTCTGCTTCGGCCGACACGCTCGGGTAGATCACCTCGAACTGGTCGCGACCGAATTCGCGCGCGATCATCTCGGCTTCGTTCTCGAAGGTCACCAGCACGTCGCCGATCTGGTTGGTCATGAAGGTGGTGGTCGCGGCACGGCCACCGGTATCGAGCACCGGTGCCTGCTTGAACAGCTTGCCGACGAAGTCCTTGGCCTTGTTCTCGTCACCGCCGTTCTTGAGCACATAGCCCCATGCCGACAGGTAGGTGTAGCGGCCGTTGCCCGAGGTCTTGGGGTTGGGCACGATCACCTGTACGCCGTCCTTGAGCAGGTCGGGCCAGTCCTTCAGGGCCTTGGGGTTGCCCTTGCGCACGATGAACACGGTGGCGGAGGTGAAGGGCGCGCTGTTGTTGGGCAGGCGGGTGACCCAGTTGTCCGGCACCAGTTTGCCGTTGTCGGCCAGGGCATTGATGTCGGTGGCCATGTTCATGGTGATGACGTCGGCCGGCAGGCCGTCGATCACCGAGCGCGCCTGCTTGCTCGAACCGCCGAAGGACATCTGCACGTTGATCTTCTCTTTGTGCTCGGCTTCCCAGTGCTTCTGGAACGCGGCGTTGTAGTCCTTGTAGAAGTCGCGCATCACGTCGTAGGAGACGTTGAGCAGGGTGGTCGGGGCGGCCTGGGCGAGGTTGCCCAGGGCCAGGCCTGCGGCCAGAAGCGAGGCACCAAAGAGTTTTTTCACTGCGCATTCCTTGTTCGAGTTGGGAGAAAGGCATTATGCCAGCGACTATAGCGGCTCGGCCTTAGTCGCTTAAAGATTAAAAAGTGCTGTGGTTATTCCATTTTCTTGAACAGCGCATTGCCGCAGCGGGAACAGAACGCGGCGCTCTGCTCGTGGCTGCCCTTGTGGCAGGTGGGGCAGGCGTGCTGCAGCTGTTCGCCGCGCATGGCGTTGGCCAGCTCGGCAGTGAAGATGCCGGTGGGCACGGCAATGATCGAGTAGCCGGTGATCATCACCAGCGAGGAAATCACCTGGCCCAGCGGGGTCTTGGGCACGATGTCGCCAAAGCCCACGGTGGTCAGGGTCACGATGGCCCAGTAGATGCCCTTGGGGATGCTGGTGAAGCCGTGCTCCGGGCCTTCGACCACGTACATCAGGGTGCCGAACACCGTGACCAGGGTCGACACGCTGACCAGGAACACGATGATCTTCTGCTTGCTGCCGCGCAGCGCCGACATCAGGTAGTTGGCCTGCTTGAGGTACGGGCCGAGCTTGAGCACGCGGAAGATGCGCAGCATGCGGATCACGCGGATGATCAGCAGGTACTGCGCGTCACTGTAGTAGATGGCGATGATGCCCGGCACGATCGCCAGCAGGTCCACCAGCCCGTAGAAGCTGAAGGCATAGCGCAGCGGCTTGGGCGAGCAGTACAGGCGGGTGAGGTATTCGGCCAGGAAGATGGCGGTAAAGCCCCACTCGATCCAGGCCAGCAGCCCGGCGTAGCCCTGGTGGACCTCGTCGATGCTGTCGAGGATGACGGTGATCAGGCTGGCCAGGATGATCAGCAGCAGAATGCTGTCGAAGCGCCGGCCGGCCACGGTGTCGGCTTGAAAGACGATGACGTAGAGCCGCTCGCGCCAGCTCGAAGGGGTGCTCATGGGCGCTTTCCATTACAAGATGGAGCAGAGCCTAGGGGCTGGCCCGCAGCTGTGCAAGCGGGCGACGTCGGGCAGCGGTACCCAGTTGCAGCAGCCAGCAGGCGAGGATGAACGGCGCGGTCAGGCCCGGCACCGGCAACAGGCCCAGCAGCGGTTGCAGCACGATGGCCAGAACGATGGCCAGCAACGGCCGCCAGGGTTGTGCGCGGGTCTGGCTGAAGGCCAGCGCGGCCAGCGCCGCATTGAAGCCGTACAGGCCGTAGTAGCCGGCACCGGCCTCGCCACCGAGCAGCGCCACGCTGCCGCCCAGGGCGGCGCCCAGTAGCGCCCAGGCGGCGGCGTAGCGGTTGGCGATCAGCAGGCCCAGGGCAATCAGCAGGCCAGCCAGCGGCTGGTCGAGCAGGAAGATCTGGCCCAGGCCGCGGCCCAGGGCGAACAGCGGGTTGGCCGCGACCGGGGCGTAGCCGGCGCTGGAAGGCTCGGCCAGCGCCAGTACCGCCCAGCCGATCAGCACGAAGGGCGCGGTGTAGGCGGGCAGCAGGCGGGGGCTTTTGCGCTTGAGCCACTGGTGCACCAGCATGCTGCTCAGGCCCGCAGCGGCGATGATCAGCGGGGGCAGCAGGGCCGACCAGGGCAGTGCGTGGCTGAGCAGCAGGCCCAGCAGCACGCCGTTGTAGCTGTACAGGCCGGCCTGGCGGTCGGCGCGGTTGTAGCCGCGGCGCTGCGCGGTGAGCAGCCCGGCAAGGGCGCCCAGCAGCGCACCGCCGATGAGTTCGGGGGCGGTGATCAGGATGGCCAGCAGGCACAGCAGGCCGCACAGCGGGTTGCGCTGCAGCAGCACCTGACTGAAACCGTTGAGCAAGGCGGTGGCCCAGTCGGGGCACGGGTTGACGAAGTTCTTGGTGTACATGGCAGTGGGTCAGGGTGGGTGGAGTGGGGCGCCTCTTCGGGCTTTGTTGTCCCACGGTGTGGTGTGTCAGTGCGCCCATCGCGGGTCAAGCCCGCTCCCACAAGGGCCGATGTGATCCTTGTGGGAGCGGGCTTGACCCGCGATGGGCGGCGCAGCCGCCCCAATCAAATCAGAGCAGTGTTTCGATCCGCAGCGTATTGGTCGACCCCGGCTTGCCAAAAGGCACACCGGCAGTGATCAACAGGATGTCGCCACGGCTGGCCATGCCCTGGGCCTGGGCAATCTCCAGTGCCGTGGACACCACTTCGTCTACCTGGCGCAACCGATCGTTGACCACCGAATGCACGCCCCAGGCCACACTCAGGCGCCGTGCGGTGTTGAGGTTGGGGGTCAGGTTGAGGATCGGTGCACGCGGCCGTTCACGCGCTGCGCGCAGGGTCGAGTTGCCCGACTCGCTGTAGTTCACCAGCACCGCCACCGGCAGGATGCCGCTGATGCGACGGATCGCGCAGCTGATCGCATCCGACACGGTGGCCTCGGCCTGTGGCCGGCCCACGTCCAGCTGGGCCTGGTAGTCCGGGCCGCTTTCGACCTGGCGGATGATCTTGCTCATCATCTGCACCGCTTCGAGCGGGTAGTCGCCCGAGGCGGTCTCGGCCGACAGCATCACCGCATCGGCGCCCTCGGCCACGGCGTTGGCCACGTCGGTGACCTCGGCGCGGGTCGGGGCCGGGCTGAAGCGCATCGACTCGAGCATCTGCGTGGCCACCACCACCGGGCGGCCCAGCTGGCGGCAGGTGGTGATGATGCGCTGCTGGATCTGCGGCACGCTTTCGGCCGGCACTTCCACGCCCAGGTCGCCACGGGCAACCATGATCGCGTCGCTCAACTGGGCAATCTCGCGCAGTTGCGTGACCGCCGAGGGCTTCTCGATCTTGGCCATCAGGTAGGCCCGGTCGCCGATCAGCTGGCGCGCCTCGATGATGTCTTCAGGGCGCTGCACGAACGACAGGGCCACCCAGTCCACGCCCAGTTCCAGGCCGAAGGTCAGGTCGCGACGGTCCTTTTCGGTCAGCGGGCTGAGCTCGAGCAGCGCCTGGGGCACGTTCACGCCCTTGCGGTCGGACAGTTCGCCGCCGTTGAGCACCTCGGTGTCGATGGCGTCGGCGTGCTTGGCGGTCACGCGCAGGCGCAGTTTGCCGTCATCGAGCAGCAGGTCCATGCCCGGCTCCAGCGCGGCGATGATCTCCGGGTGGGGCAGGTTGACCCGCTGTGCATCGCCCGGTGTGGCATCCAGGTCCAGGCGCAGGGCCTGGCCGCGTTGCAGTTGCACCTTGCCTTCGGCAAAACGCCCGACACGCAGCTTGGGGCCCTGCAGGTCCATGAGGATGCCCAGCGGGTAGTTGAGCTGGCGCTCCACTTCGCGGATCCATTCGAAACGCATGGCGTGGTCGGCGTGCTCGCCGTGGCTGAAGTTCAGGCGAAAGATGTTCACCCCGGCTTCGACCAGCTGACGGATGTCGTCGATGCCTTTGGTCGCGGGGCCGAGGGTGGCGAGGATTTTGACTTTCTTGTCAGGCGTCATGTTGTGCGGTCTCGAGAATCAGGATGGCGCGAAAATCGTTGACGTTGGTGCGCGTGGGCTCGGTAACGATCAAGGCGTCGAGCGCGGCGAAATAACCGTAGCCATTGTTGTTGTCCAGCTCGTCTGCCGCCGACAGGCCCAGGGCCTGGGCACGCGCATAGCTGTCGGGGGTCATGAAGGCCCCGGCGTTGTCTTCGGAGCCGTCGATGCCGTCGGTGTCACCGGCCAGTGCGTACACGCCGGGCAACCCCTTCAGGCTTTCGGTGAGGCTGAGCAGGAACTCGGCGTTGCGCCCGCCGCGGCCATTGCCGCGCACGGTGACGGTGGTTTCGCCGCCCGACAGGATCACGCAGGGCGCCGCCAGTGGCTGGCCGTGCTGCACGATCTGGCGCGCGATGCCGGCATGCACCTTGGCCACTTCACGCGACTCACCTTCCAGGTCACCCAGGATCAGCGGGCTGAAGCCGGCCTGGCGCGCCTTTACCGCAGCGGCCTCCAGCGACTGCTGGGGGCGGGCGATCAGCTGGAAGTGGCTGCGGGCCAGTGCCGGGTCATCGGCCTTGACGGTTTCGGAGGCCGGGTTGTTCAGCCACGCGGTGACGGCGGCCGGGGCCTGGATGTTGTAGCGCTTGAGGATCGCCAGCGCTTCGGCCGAGGTGCTCGGGTCGGCCACGGTGGGGCCGGAGGCGATCACGGTGGCGAGGTCGCCGGGTACGTCGGAAATCGCGTAGGTGTACACCGTGGCCGGCCAGCAGGCCTTGGCCAGGCGGCCGCCCTTGATCGCCGAGAGGTGTTTGCGCACGCAGTTCATCTCGCCGATGGTGGCGCCGGATTTGAGCAGGGCCTTGTTGACCTGCTGCTTGTCGGCCAGGGTCAGGCCTTCGGCGGGCAGGGCCAGCAGGGCGGAACCACCGCCGGAGAGCAGGAAGATCACCCTGTCGTCGGCGCTGAGGTCGCTGACCATCGCCAGCACACGCTTGGCCACGGCCAGGCCGGCGGCGTCCGGTACCGGGTGGGCGGCTTCGACCACTTCGATCTTGCTGCAGCTGGCGCCGTGGCCGTAGCGGGTCACGACCAGGCCCGAGACTTCGCCCTGCCAGCTGCGCTCGACCACTTCGGCCATGGCGGCGGCGGCCTTGCCGGCGCCGATGACGATGACGCGGCCGCTGCGGTCGCTGGGCAGGTGGGCTTCGAGCACCTGGCGTGGATGCGCGGCATCGATGGCCGTGGCGAACAGCTCGCGCAGAAAGTGTTGCGGATCGACCGACATGGCAGGCTCCCAAATCTTATTGTTTTGCAGAATCGAAAACGCCCCTGGGCCTGCCTCCGTGCAGACGGGCCCAAGGGCGGGTGGTGCTCTTTAGCGCGGCAAGCTTCAGGCTACAAGCTGCAAGAGGCAGCGGACCGATGCGCGGTCTGCCGGTCTTGCCGCGTGAAACCTGCCGCTTGACGCTTACTTGTCGCCGCGGATCGAGAAGTTGGCCATGTGCTCAAGGCCCTTGACCAGCGCCGAGTGGTCCCAGTTGGCGCCACCGATGGCCGCGCAGGTGCTGAACACCTGTTGGGCATTGGCGGTGTTGGGCAGGTTGATGTTCAGCTCCTTGGCACCCTGCAGGGCCAGGTTCAGGTCCTTCTGGTGCAGGCTGATGCGAAAGCCCGGGTCGAAGGTGCCCTTGATCATGCGCTCACCGTGCACTTCGAGGATTTTCGAGGAGGCAAAGCCGCCCATCAGTGCTTCGCGCACCTTGGCCGGGTCGGCGCCGTTCTTGGCGGCGAACAGCAGGGCTTCGGCAACGGCCTGGATGTTCAGGGCCACGATGATCTGGTTGGCGACCTTGGCGGTCTGGCCGTCACCATTGCCACCCACGTGGGTGATGTTCTTGCCCATGGCCTGGAACAGCGGCTGGGCACGTTCGAAGGCTTTGGGGCAACCGCCGACCATGATGCTCAGGGTCGCGGCCTTGGCGCCGACTTCACCACCGGACACCGGGGCGTCGAGGTAGGTGGCGCCGGTGGCCTTGATCTTCTCGGCGAAGGCTTTGGTGGCGGTAGGGGAGATCGAGCTCATGTCGATCACCACCTTGTTCGGGCCAACGCCCTGGGCCACGCCGTTTTCACCGAACAGCACGGCTTCGACCTGGGGGGTGTCCGGCACCATGACGATGATGAATTCGGCTTCCTGGGCCACTTCCTTGGGGTTGGCCAGGGCCACGCCGCCGGCGGCGATCAGGTCGCTCGGCGCGGCGCCGTGGTGCGAGGAAAGGAACAGGCTGTGACCTGCCTTCTGCAGGTTCTGAGCCATTGGAAGGCCCATGATGCCGGTGCCGATGAATCCGATTTTAGCCATTACAATTACCTCTTGTTTTTGTACATGTAGGAGCCGGCCTTGCCGGCGAATGGGGCCATGAGGTGTTCGGTCAGGCCCCTTCGCCAGCAAGGCTGGCTCCTACAGGGGTTATGTGGGGTTCAGATCGCGTTGTGGGTCTTGAGCCAGCCAAGGCCCGCTTCGGTGGTGGTCAGCGGCTTGTATTCGCAGCCTACCCAGCCCTGGTAGCCGATACGGTCCAAGTGCTCGAACAGGAAGCGGTAGTTGATCTCGCCGGTGCCCGGCTCGTTGCGGCCCGGGTTGTCGGCCAGCTGGATGTGGTTGATCTTGGCCAGGTTGCCTTCCATCGTGCGGGCCAGGTCACCTTCCATGATCTGCATGTGGTAGATGTCGTACTGCAGGAACAGGTTGGTGCTGCCCACTTCGGCCTGGATCTCCAGCGCCTGCTTGGTGGTGTTCAGGTAGAAGCCCGGGATGTCGCGGGTGTTGATCATCTCCATCACCAGCTTGATGCCTGCTGCCTGCAGCTTGTCGGCGGCGAACTTCAGGTTGTCGACGAAGGTCTTGCGCACCGTGGCGCAGTCCGGGCCTTGTGGGCGAATACCGGCCAGGCAGTTGACCTGGGTGTTGCCCAGTACCTGGGCGTAGGCAATGGCCAGGTCCACGCCGGCACGGAATTCCTCGACACGGGACGGGTCGCAGGCGATGCCGCGATCACCCTTGGCCCAGTCGCCGGCCGGCAGGTTGAACAGCACCTGGGTCAGGCCGTTGCTGTCCAGGTGCTGCTTGATTTCAGCCGAGCTGAAATCGTACGGGAAGAGGTACTCGACCCCGCTGAAGCCGGCGTCGGCAGCAGCCTTGAAACGGGCGAGAAAGTCCTGCTCGGTGAACAGCATGGACAGGTTGGCGGCGAAACGAGGCATGGTTGTCTCCTTGCAAAAGTGGGCCCTGTGCGCGGGGCAGCAGGGCCGCTACAACAGTCAGTCGAGCAGCGAGATCGCGGTTGGCGCGTCGTTGCCGACCAGCGCCAGGTCTTCGAATTCGTTGACCGCGTTGATTTCGGTACCCATGGAAATATTGGTCACGCGCTCGAGGATCACCTCGACCACGACCGGCACCTTGAACTCTTCGGCCATCTGCTGGGCCTTGCGCAGGGCCGGCTGGATTTCTTCCGGCTTGAACACGCGCAGTGCCTTGCAACCCAGACCTTCTACAACCGCGACGTGGTCCACACCGTAGCCGTTCAGTTCCGGGGCGTTGAGGTTCTCGAACGCCAGCTGTACACAGTAATCCATCTCGAAGCCGCGTTGGGCCTGGCGGATCAGCCCCAGGTAGGAGTTGTTCACCACCACGTGGATGTACGGCAGGTTGAACTGCGCGCCCACCGCCAGCTCTTCGATCATGAACTGGAAGTCATAGTCGCCCGACAGTGCCACGACCTTGCGCGACGGGTCCGCCTTGACCACGCCCAGTGCCGCAGGAATGGTCCAGCCCAGCGGGCCGGCCTGGCCGCAGTTGATCCAGTGACGCGGCTTGTACACGTGCAGGAACTGCGCACCGGCGATCTGCGACAGGCCGATGGTGCTGACGTAGCAGGTGTCCTTGCCGAACACCTGGTTCATTTCCTGGTACACGCGCTGCGGTTTGACCGGCACGTTGTCGAAGTGGGTCTTGCGGTGCAGGCTGGCCTTGCGCTGCTGGCAGTCCTTGAGCCACTCGCCACGGTCCTTGAGCTTGCCGGCGGCTTTCCACTCGCGGGCCACTTCCAGGAACACGTCCAGTGCGGCGCCGGCGTCGGACACGATACCCAGGTCCGGGGTGAACACGCGGCCGATCTGGGTCGGTTCGATGTCGACGTGAATGAAGCGACGGCCTTCGGTGTACACATCCACCGAGCCGGTATGGCGGTTGGCCCAGCGGTTGCCGATGCCCAGCACCACGTCCGACTTGAGCATGGTCGCGTTGCCGTAGCGGTGCGAGGTCTGCAGGCCGACCATGCCCACCATCAGCGGGTGGTCGTCAGGGATGGTGCCCCAGCCCATCAGGGTCGGGATGACCGGGATACCGGTGAGTTCGGCGAATTCCACCAGCTTGTCGCTGGCATCGGCGTTGATGATGCCGCCACCGGCCACCAGCAGCGGACGCTCGGCGGAGTCGAGCATGGCCAGGGCCTTCTCGACCTGCACGCGGTTGGCCGACGGCTTGCTCACCGGCAGCGGCTGGTAGGCGTCGATGTCGAATTCGATCTCGGCCATCTGCACGTCGAACGGCAGGTCGATCAGTACCGGGCCAGGACGGCCGGTGCGCATTTCATAGAAGGCTTTCTGGAACGCATACGGCACCTGGCCAGGTTCGAGCACGGTGGTGGCCCACTTGGTGACCGGCTTGACGATGCTGGTGATGTCGACGGCCTGGAAGTCTTCCTTGTGCAGGCGCGAGCGGGGCGCCTGGCCGGTGATGCACAGAATCGGGATGGAGTCGGCCGAGGCGCTGTACAGGCCGGTGACCATGTCGGTGCCGGCAGGGCCGGAGGTGCCGATGCACACGCCGATGTTGCCGGCCTTGGTACGGGTGTAGCCCTCGGCCATGTGCGAGGCACCTTCCACGTGACGAGCAAGGACGTGATCGATGCCGCCGACTTTCTTCAGGGCCGAATACAGCGGGTTGATCGCGGCGCCCGGGATGCCGAATGCGGTGTCGACGCCTTCACGGCGCATGACCAGCACGGCTGCATCGATTGCTCTCATTTTGCTCATGGTTTTGTGCCTCTTAGATTTTGTAATTGTATACAAATTGCTTTTCGACAGAGTGTATTCACGGCAGGCGACTCTGGTCAATCCATTTTCATCCGCCACCGGGTGCTTTCGTCGTTACCCCGTAAAAAAGGGGTTGTGACGGGTTTTGGTCGGATGGAGTGAATTATTGTATACAAAAATATTCTTCATTGTGTTCTATTTGTTGTATTGGTTTTTCACTTGCCCACGTGGGCTTCTAACAACAAGAGGACCTTTGGATGAACGTTCTGAGCTTGAAAGTAGCGGTGAGCCTGGTGAATGGCGCGCTGGCGGCCGGCCGCAGGATTTCGGCGGCGCCGCTGACCGTGGTGGTGCTCGATGCCGGTGGGCACCTGCTGACCCTGCAGCGCGAGGACGGCGCCAGCCTGCTGCGTCCGCAGGTGGCGATGGGCAAGGCATGGGGCGCGATTGCGCTGGGCAAGGGCTCGCGCCTGCTGGCGCTGGACGCGCAGCAGCGTCCGGCGTTCTTCGCCGCGCTCAACGGGTTGGGCCAGAGCCCGGTGGTGCCGGCACCGGGTGGGGTGCTGATTCGGGATCAGAGCGGGGCAGTGCTGGGCGCGATCGGTATCAGTGGTGATACGTCGGATATCGACGAGCAGTGCGCGATCAGTGCGATCGAAGAGGCGGGGTTGACGGCGGATGCGGGGGTGGCGGCTTAAGGCCCTATCGCGGGTCAAGCCCGCTCCCACAAAGATCACTGGTGTTTTTGTGGGAGCGGGCTTGACCCGCGATGCAGTCGCCGCTATCTGTCAGGCGTCCGGCGCACAGCCCTTGAGCACCAGCCGGATGATGGTCTGCGCCGCCGCCTCGTAGTCGCTGTCCTCGAGCTTGGCCTTGCCGGTGACCACCGAGATCTGCCAGTCGAAATCGGCATAGGTCTGGGTTGCAGCCCAGATGCTGAACATCAGGTGGTGCGGGTCGACCGGGGCGATCAGGCCGCGTTCGATCCAGCCCTGGATGCATTCGATGTTGTGCCGTGCCTGCACGTTGAGCTGCTCGACCTGGCTGGCGCTAAGGTGCGGCGCGCCGTGCATGATCTCGCTGGCGAACACCTTGGACGCGAAGGGCAGGTCGCGGGAGATGCGCACCTTGGAGCGGATGTAGGCACTGAGCACCTCTTGCGGCTCACCGTCGGCATTGAACGGGGTGGAGGCCTGCATGATCGGCTCGATGATGCTTTCGAGCACCTCGCGGTAGAGGTTTTCCTTGGATTTGAAGTAGTAGTAGACGTTGGGCTTGGGCAGGCCGGCCTTGGCCGCGATGTCGCTGGTCTTGGTGGCTGCGAAGCCCTTGTCGGCGAACTCCTCGCTGGCGGCCCGCAGGATCAGTTCTTTGTTGCGCTCGCGAATGGTGCTCATGGTGGCGCTGTTCCTTGTATCTGGCCGCGTGCGGCAACAGGCCTGGGCAGGCGGTTGCGCATGGTAGCACCGCGTTCGCGAAGCGCTCAAGGTCGCCCCTTTTGCCCATCGACAGGCTAAGCTTGGCGCCATCTCACCTCAATGGAACATGAATCATGGCTGCAAGCAGTTTGCTGGTACTGATCGACGATATCGCCACGGTACTCGACGATGTCTCGGTCATGACCAAGGTCGCGGCCAAGAAGACCGCCGGCGTACTGGGTGATGATCTGGCACTCAATGCCCAGCAGGTCACGGGTGTGCGCGCCGAGCGGGAACTGCCGGTGGTGTGGGCGGTGGCCAAGGGCTCGTTCCTGAACAAGCTGATCCTGGTGCCGGCTGCGTTGCTGATCAGCGCATTCATCCCGTGGGCGGTAACCCCGCTGCTGATGCTCGGCGGCGCCTACCTGTGCTTCGAGGGGTTCGAAAAGCTCGCGCACAGGTTTCTGCACAGCGCCGAGGAGGCCAAGGCCGGGCATGCGGCATTGACCGAAGCAGTGGCCAACCCGGCGGTCGACCTGGTGACGTTCGAGAAAGACAAGATCAAGGGCGCGGTGCGTACCGACTTCATTCTCTCGGCCGAGATCATCGCCATCACGCTGGGCACCGTGGCCGATGCGCCACTGCCCCAGCAGATCATCGTGCTGTCGGGCATCGCGATCGTGATGACGATCGGCGTGTACGGGCTGGTGGCGGGGATCGTCAAGCTGGATGACCTGGGCCTGTGGCTGACGCAAAAGGCCTCGCGTGCAGCCAAGGCCATCGGCAACGGCATTTTGAGTGCGGCGCCCTACATGATGAAAAGCCTGTCGGTGATCGGCACCGCGGCGATGTTCCTGGTAGGTGGCGGGATTCTGGTGCATGGCATCGCGCCGCTGCATCATGCCATCGAGGCCTTCGGCGAAGGGCGTGGCGGGGCGCTGACGACGGCCTTGCTCAATGCCGGCGTGGGCGTAGTGGCGGGGGCTGCGGTGCTGGCGGTGGTTGCGGTGGTGGGCAAGCTCTGGAAGGCCATCCGGGGCTGATGGCCTCTTCGCCGGCAAGGCCGGCTCCTACAGGAGTGAGCCGTCTGTAGGAGTCGGCCTTGCCGGCGAAGAACGCAACCCGGTCAGAAGTGCACTTTCACCAGCAGGCTCGCGGTGTTCTGGTCGGTATCGAAGGCGTCGCTGTCCTTGATGCCGTACTTGTCTTTCCAGTAGTCGTATTCGAAACCGATGTACAGCTGTTTTTCGCCCAGGTTCAGGGCCTTGCCCAGGTCATACTTGATCTGCGGGTTGAAGTGCAGGTTGGAATGATAGGTGCCGCGACGCCGGGTTTCGTCGTTGTCCACCACCCAGTCCATGTAGCCGTCGATCAGGATGTCCGACTTGCCCACGGGAATGGTGTACGACCACACCGGGGTGATCTGCCATACGTTGTCACCGGCGCGGCTGCCCTCGGTGTGGCGCTGGTAGAAGTTGAGCTGGAAGTAGTCGAAGCCGGGGATGGCCAGGTCGAAGCCTGGGCCGATCAGGTACGACTCGTTGTCTCCCTCGCCAAACTCGTAGGTCATGGCCAGCAGCACATCCTTGACCGGGCCGAACTCCAGTTTCTGGTCGAAGATCTTGCCGAACGACAGGCGCGGGGTGAACTCGCCGTAGTAGGTGTTCGGGCCGACGTTGCCGTCCTTCTTGCCGTTGTAGAAGATCTTGTCGATGAACAGGAAGTTGTCGCCGTACTTCCAGGCATCGGCGTGCTCGAAAGTGAAGGTCTGCTGGATCTGCGGGTTGACCGTAAAGTCCTTGCCGTAGAGGTAAGTCAGGCTGTTGTTCTGCCACTGCAGCAGGTCACCGGCGGTGGCGGTACTTGCCGCCAGCAGGCCGCCTGCAAGCATCAGGCTGTTGGTAATGCGCATTGCGTGCTCCCTTGATTGATTCGGCACTCTGTGTCGGCGCCGTTCTGGTTCAACGTGTTGTCTTTTTGGTCAGCTTTTTTCGATCGGCCACAGCGCGTTCGCAAGAGCTGAGCCAACCTTGGCGGGTTGGCGCAACGGGCCTGCTCGACGTCTTTCTGAACAGTTGAACAAGGGGCGTGAGGCTGGCAATACGCTTACCAACCGCCCGAATTCATTGACTGAGCGGTCAGTAAACGCAGGTAGGAGGGGTCCTACCCTGAGCGAGGGGGCGCGCAGATTACTGGCTTGCGCGCCGTCCCTCAAGTGCTCCGTTATGGAGCGTGTGCGACAAAAACTGTGCGTTCGATCAGGTTTTAGAAGTGAACCTTGATCAGCGCACTGGTCACGCTCTGGTTGGTCTTGAGGCGATCGCTGTCCTCGATGCCGTATTTGTCCTTCCAGTAGCTGTATTCGATACCCACGTACAGCTGCTTGGCGCCGATGTTCAGCGCCTTGCCCAGGTCGTACTTGACCTGCGGGTTGAAGTGCAGGTTGGCGTGGTAGGTGCCGCGACGGCTTTCGTCGTTGTCCACCACCCAGTCCATGTAGCCATCGATCAGCAGGTCGGACCGGCCCATGGGGATGGTGTAGGAGAACGCCGGGGTGATCTGCCACACGCGATCACCCGGGCGGCTGCCTTCGGTGTTGCGCTGGTAGAAGTTGAGGGTGAAGTAGTTGAAGCCGGGGATGGCCAGGTCGAAGCCCGGACCGATCAGGTAGGCCTCGTTGTCGCCTTCACCGGTTTCGTAGGTCATGGCCAGCAGCACGTCCTTGATCGGGCCGAACTCCAGCTTCTGGTCGAAGATCTTGCCGAACGACAGGCGCGGGCTGATCTCGCTGTAGTAGGTGTTCTTGCCCTTGTTACGGTCTTGGCCGCCGTTGTAGAAAATCTTGTCGACGAACAGGAAGTTGTCGCCGTACTTCCATTTGTTGGCGTGCTCGAAAGTCACCGTCTGCTGGATCCGCGGGTTGACCTGAAAGTCCTTGCCGTACAGATACGTCAGGCTGTTGGTGTGCCAGAGCAGCAGGTCCTCCGCTACCGCAGGAAGCGTGGCCAGCAAGCTGCTGCCCAGCAAGAGGGAAGAGGTGATGCGTTTCATGTGGTTATTCCCGGCTATTGTTATTGTTGGATTGCGGTTTTTTCGGCGCAAACGCGCCCCGAGCGGCCCACTCCCAGGGGCCGACGGTACTGCGTGGTGCTCGGGTTGAGCGGGGCGGCAGGCGCCGCCCCGTGTATCAGTGCTGGTGCACGGCGTCGTTGTGCGCGGCGCGTTCGGCGCCGCCCAATACGTTGAACAGCAGGTTCAGTACCAGGGCACTGACGGTGGCCATGGCGATGCCGCTGTGGGTGATCGGCTCCATCCACTGCGGCATCTGAGCGAAGAACTCCGGACGTACCACCGGGATCAGGCCCATGCCGACGCTGACGGCCACCAGCAACTGGTTGCGCCGGTCGCCGATGTCGGCCTCCTGCAGGATCTTGATGCCGGTGGCCGCGACCATGCCGAACATGGCGATGGAGGCGCCGCCCAGCACCGCCGGCGGGATCGAGGCAATCAGGAATGCCGCCTTGGGCAGCAGGCTGAGCACGATCAGGAACAGCCCGGCCACCACGGTCACGTAGCGGCAGCGCACGCCGGTCATCTGGACCAGGCCGATGTTCTGTGCGAACGAGGAGTGGGTGAAGGTGTTGAAAAAGCCTGCCACGAACGAGGCGCCGGCGTCCCAGAACAGGCCGCGACGCAGCATGCCCGGGGTCACTTCACGCTCGGTGACCTTGCCCAGCGCCAGGAACATGCCGGTGGACTCGACGAAGATGATCACCACCACCAGGCACATCGACAGGATCGGCGCCAGGCTGAAGGTGGGCATGCCGAAGTGCAGCGGGGTGACCACCTGTACCCAGGGGGCCTGGGCCAGGCCGCTGAGGTCGACCATGCCGATGGCGCCGGCAATGATGTAGCCCAGGCCCATGCCGATCAGTACCGACACGTTCACCCAGAAGCCACGCATGAAGCGATTGATCAGCAGGATGGTGGTCAGCACCAGGCCGGCCACGGCCAGGTAGATCGGCGAGCCGAACGGCGCGGCCGCCGCGCCGCCGCCGGCCCAGTTGACGGCGACCGGGAACAGCGACAGACCGATGGAGGTAATCACCGTGCCGGTGACCAGTGGCGGGAAAAACCTCACCACCTTGGACATGAACGGGGCGATCAGCATGCCGAAGAAGCCGGCGGCGATGGTCGCGCCGAAAATCCCCTGCAGGCCCACGCCGGGCATGCCGGCCATGGCCACCATGCTGCCGACGGCGGCGAAGCTGGCGCCCATCATCACCGGCATGCGGATGCCCAGTGCGCCAATGCCGAGCGACTGGACCACGGTGGCGACACCGGCGACCAGCAGATCGGCATTGATCAGGAATGCGATTTCTTCACGAGAGAGCCCGGCGGCCTGCCCGATGATCAGCGGCACCGCAATGGCACCTCCGTACATCAGCAGAACATGTTGCAAACCCACCAGGATCAGTTGCAGCAGGGGCAGTGGCTGTCGTGGCGGCGCAACGGGGATGTACGCCTTGCGTGACTCGGACATGCAGCACCTCAGGTTTTGTTTTTATTCTGGGTAGCTGCAGGCTCAGGCGCCCTGCTTGCGAAGAAGCAGGAGGCCGCGCCTGGCTTGCAGCTTGTAGCTTGCCGCTTGAAGCTTGTATCAGTTGGTTGGCGCACCCTTGGCGATCCATGCACCAATCAGTTCACGTTCCTGCTGGGTCATCTGGGTGATGTTGCCCAGGGGCATGATCTGGCTGGCGACGGCCTGTGCCTGGATGCGTGGGGCCAGTTGCTGGATCTGTTGCGGGGTATCGAGCATCACGCCGGCCGGGGCGGCACTGAACAGCGGGCTGGTGGGCTTGGCCGAATGGCATACGGTGCAGCGTTCCTGGATGACGCTGTGGATCTTGTCGAAGTTGCCGCTGTCCGCCGCAGCGGTGGCAGTGGCGGGCGCTTCGGCCGGGGTGGCGGCAGGTGCCGGGTTGGCAGCCTGTTCGGCGGCTTTCTCGGCAGCGGTCTTGCCACCCAGTGCGGTTTCCGGCAGCGGCTGGTACTGGACCTTGGCAGCGGCCTGCTCAGGGGCGGTCGGCATCGGCTTGGGGCCGGTGACGTAGGCCAGGCAGATCATCGCCAGGGCGCCGACGGGCAGGGTCCAGGCGTACTTGGCGCTGTCGTGGCGGGTGTTGAAGTAGTGACGCACCAGCACCGCTGCAATCGCGATCCCGGCCAGGATCAGCCAGTTGTACTGGCTGCCGTAGGTGCTCGGGAAGTGGTTGCTGATCATGATGAACAGCACCGGCAGGGTGAAGTAGTTGTTGTGGCGCGAACGCAGCAGGCCCTTGGCCGGCAGGGTCGGGTCGGGGGTTTCGTTCTTCTCGATGGCGGCGACCAGTGCACGCTGAGCCGGCATGATGATGCGGAACACGTTGCCGACCATGATGGTGCCGATGATCGCGCCGGTGTGCAGGTACGCACCACGGCCGCTGAACACCTGGCTGAAGCCGTAGCAGGCCGCAATGATCAGCACGAACAGCACCAGGCCGAGCAGGCCGGGGCGCTTGCCCAGAGGCGAGTCGCACAGCACGTCGTAGATGAACCAGCCGGCGATCAGCGAACCGACGCCGATGGCGATGCCTTCACCACCGCTCAGGGTGCTGCCGGGGGCCAGCAGGTAGACGCTGGGGTTCCAGTAGAACACCAGGCACAGCAGGGCAATACCCGACATCCAGGTGAAGTAGGCTTCCCATTTGAACCAGTGCAGGTTCTCCGGCATTTTCGGCGGGGCCAGCTTGTACTTTTCCAGGTGGTAGATACCGCCACCGTGAATCGCCCAGAGGTCGCCCGACAGACCGTCGCGCGGGTTGGTCCGGTTGAGGTTGTTCTCCAGCCATACGAAATAGAACGACGCGCCGATCCAGGCCACGCCAGTGATCATGTGAACCCAGCGCACGCTCAGGTTCAGCCATTCCAACAGATGTGCTTCCACAGTCTTTACCTCTTGCCGGTCACCGCAGGCCAGTGACCGACCTTCTCTTATTGGTGGGGTGCGAGGATCAGTTGCTCATCCTCATTGAAGAAATGTTCGTCGCAGTTGTTGCCGGAACCGCTGCGATCAACCACCAGGAAGTCATCCCGCTTTTCGATCGTCAGCACCGGGTGGTGCCAGACGCCGCGATGGTAATTGATGCCCTGCCTGCCATTACTGACAAAGGCGCGGACAAGACCCGATACAGGTACATCGCCAACGGGCGCGACCACGATCAGAAAGGGATTGCCGAGCAGCGGGATGAAGGCCTGGCTGCCCAGCGGATGGCGCTCCAGCATGCGCACGGTCAGCGGCATGTCCTGCGCGTCGGCGCGGAAGATGCTGATGATGGCGGAGTCCTCGGGCTGGGCGGTTTCTACCGTGGCCAGCTTGTGGAAGCGCATGGTCGAACCGTTGTTGATCATGAAGTGGTCGCTGCCGTCGGTTTCGATCACGTCACCGAAAGGGGCGAAGGCTTCTTTGGTCAGGGGCTCAATCACTAAAGTGCGCATGCGGGTGTTCTCTAATTATGTGTTGTCGGGGCTTTGGCGAATGCCGGCAGGCCAGTGCCTGCCAAGGCGCGCCGGTTACAGCTGCTGCAGGCGGAACAGGGCGATCAGGTTGATCTGCGCCAGGGCTTCCTTGAACTCGGCTTCGACCGAGTTGTGGATGCGTTTCTCGAACGAGGCGAGGATCTGGTGCCGGTTGCTGCCTTTAACCGCCATGATGAACGGGAACTGGAACCTGGCCTTGTAGGCGTCGTTGAGTTCGGTGAAACGGGCGAACTCTTCGGCGGTGCACTGGTGGATGCCGGCGCCAGCCTGTTCGTTGGTGCTCGATTCGGTCAGTTCGCCCTGGACGGCGGCTTTGCCGGCCAGGTCCGGGTGAGCATTGATCAGGGCCAGCTGGCTGGCGTGATCGGCGCTGAGCAGGATGTCGCTCATGCGCTGGTGCAGGGCTTCGATCTGGTCCAGCTCGTGCAGTTGGCCCAGGTCGTAGGCTTTTTCGGCGACCCACGGCGAGTGCTCGTAGATGTCGGCGAAGGCGGCGACGAACGCGGCACGGTCCAGGGTCGAAGGCTTGAGGGTCTTGAAGTCGGTCATTTGGCGCTCTCGGCTTGGAAAGGGTGGGTGGCATGCCAGTGGCGGGCGATGTCCACGCGCCGGGCGAACCACACCTGCTCATGGCTCTTGGCGTACTCCACGAAGCGCTTGAGCGCGGCGATGCGTGCCGGGCGGCCGATCAGGCGGCAGTGCAGGCCGATCGAGAGCATCTTCGGCGCCTCGGCACCTTCGGCGTAGAGCACGTCGAAGGCGTCCTTGAGGTACTGGAAGAACTGCTCGCCACAATTGAAGCCCTGCACCTGGGTGAAGCGCATGTCGTTGGTGTCCAGGGTGTAGGGGATCACCAGGTGCGGCTTGCCGGTGGGGTTGTTGGGTTCCCAGTAGGGCAGGTCGTCGTCGTAGGTGTCGCTGTCGTAGAGGAAGCCGCCTTCCTCCATCACCAGCCGGCGGGTGTTGGGCCCGGTACGGCCGGTGTACCAGCCCAGCGGGCGCTCGCCGGTGAGGTCGGTGAGAATGCGGATGGCCTCGAGCATGTGCTCGCGCTCCTGGTTCTCGTCCATGTACTGGTAGTCGATCCAGCGGTAGCCGTGGCTGCAGATCTCATGGCCGGCGGCGACCATGGCGCGGATCACGTCGGGGTGGCGCTGGGCGGCCATGGCCACGGCAAACACGGTGAGCGGCACGCCGGTGTCTTCGAACAGCTTGAGCAGGCGCCATACACCGGCGCGGCTGCCATACTCGTAAAGCGATTCCATGCTCATGTTGCGGGCGCCCTGCAGGGGCTGCGCCGAGACCATCTCGGAAAGGAAGGCTTCGGATTCCTTGTCCCCGTGAAGAATGTTGCGTTCGCCACCTTCTTCATAGTTGAGCACGAAAGACAAAGCGATGCGGGCATTCCCCGGCCAGCGCGGATGGGGTGGGTTGTTGCCGTAACCGATCAGGTCGCGAGGATAATCAGCGCTCACTGCAGCCTTCCTTCTTGTACGTGAAAACGGGGGTGTGGTGTCTGAGTCAGGTCATCGGCCACAACGATGGAGTGATTGTATACAACTTTATTGACGATTTGTAAGCCTGTTTTTTCTCATTTCTTCCGCCATTCGCCCTTGAAAAAGGTTGCAAGAAACCTGCCTGATTGGTCAGTAAATGACGATAGCGTCCGCCAGGCGCGCGGCTTTGCGACTGATGGCGTATTTACAGGGCACGCTCGGCAGGCTAACAAAATCGTCGAATTTATTGTGTACAATTTTAGCTGAAAATGTCTTAATAATCCGACAGCCGCACGCTGCCCTGCTTCATCCCGGTGCCGTGCGGGTATTTTTTGCCCATAGATTGAAACGAGGCGCACGCAATGGGACGTTTGACCACGCATGTACTGGATGCCGCACATGGCTGCCCTGGCAGCTCGATCAAGGTCGAGCTGTACCGGGTCGAAGGCCAGCAGCTTGAGCTGGTGAACACGGCGCTGACCAACAGCGATGGCCGTTGCGATGCGCCACTGCTGCAGGGTGAGGATTACCGCAGCGGTGTGTACCAGCTGCAGTTCAGTGCCGGTGACTATTACCGTGCCCGTGGTGTGCAGTTGCCGGAGCCGGCGTTCCTGGATGTGGTGGTGCTGCGTTTCGGCATCAGCGCCGAGCAGGATCACTACCACGTGCCGTTGCTGATCTCGCCGTACAGTTACTCGACCTATCGCGGAAGCTAGTTGGTCGCTAGATGAATCTTCGTAGGTCCTTGCCCGCTCTCACTGGCGGGCTTTTTTTTGCCTCGGATTCGAGGGCGTGCCTGCAGGGCTGTTCGCTGGCAGAGCGGCACAGGCAACAAAAAGCCCCGCCCGAAGGCGAGGCTCCTTGAACCGACGCAGTGCTTACAGGAACACGAACTTGGCCACAAAGATCGCACACAGCACCCACAGGCTCGCCGAGATCTCCCTGTAGCGCCCGGTGCCGGCCTTGAGCACCACATAGGTGATGAAGCCCAGCGCAATGCCGTCCGCCACCGAGAATGTCAGCGGCATCATGATCGCCGTGACGATCGCCGGAATGCTGTCGGTGGCTTCATCCCAGTTGATGTGCGCCATGCTGCCCATCATCAGCATCGCCACATAGATCAGTGCGCCGGCGGTGGCATACGCCGGGATCATGCCCGCCAGCGGCGCAAAGAACATCGCCGCGACGAACAGCAGGCCGACCACCACGGCCGTGAGCCCCGTGCGCCCGCCGGCCGCCACACCTGCAGCACTTTCCACGTAGCTGGTTACCGGCGGCACACCCACCACTGCACCGAACACGCTCGATGCACTGTCGGCCTTGAGCGCCCGCGACAGGTTTTCGATGCGCCCCTCGGCGTTCACCAGGTTGGCGCGCTGGGCCACGCCCATCAAAGTGCCGGCGGTGTCGAACATGTGCACGAACAGAAATGCCAGTACCACGCTGATCATGCTGACGTTGAACACGCCCGCTACGTCCATGGCCATCCAGGTGGGCGCCAGGCTCGGCGGCAGGGAGAACACGCCGCCATATTCCACCAGGCCCAGGGCCCAGCCGGCCAGTGTCACGGCGATGATGCTGATCAGGATCGCGCCGAACACCCGGCGATAGCTGAGCACGGCAATCATCAGGAAGCACGCCGCCGCCAGCAGCGGGCCAGGCTCGTGCAGCGAGCCGAGCTTGATCAGGGTGGCTGGGCTGGCGACGATGATGCCGGCCGTCTTCAGCCCGATCACCCCGAGAAACAGCCCCACACCCGCGCCCATGGCGTGGCGCAGGCTCAGCGGGATGCTGTTGAGCAGCCATTCGCGCACCCGCGACAGCGTCAGCAGCATGAACAGCACACCCGATACGAACACCGCACCCAGCGCGGCCTCCCAGGTGTAGCCCATGGTGCCGACCACGGTGTAGGTGAAAAAGGCGTTCAGCCCCATGCCGGGTGCCAGGCCCACCGGCCAGTTGGCATACAGGCCCATCAGCAGGCAGCCGAGTGCCGCCGCGATGCAGGTGGCCACGAACGCGGCACCGTGGTCGATGCCGGCGTCGGCCATGATGTTGGGGTTGACGAAAATGATGTAGGCCATGGTGATGAAGGTGGTTACACCCGCGATCAGTTCGGTCCTGACAGTGGTGCCGTGCAGCTTGAGTTTGAAAATCCGCTCCAGCCAGCTCGTTTCGAGCGGTGGGGCAAGATCCAGCGTAGGGGCTTGGGGTTTGCGGCTTTCCACAGCGTGTACTCCTCACGTCTTTTCTTGTTGTTCAGAGCTTGTCCTGCGCGTTGACTGGGGGCTCTGCGAGGGGGAGGGCATGGCGACCGGACCTGTTGTTGACCTGCGGGTCAGGAAGTTGCACGGCTGGATTATGCGTTTGTATACAAATAATGCAAATAATGTTTTGTCGGTGTGTGCAGGTAAATTGTCGCCACGGCTATAACGTGATGGCACTCTGCAGAAATCGCCAAGCCTGTGTACAATGCGTCAATACCATGAACGTCTAATTTTCTATCCAGGACTTGCCATCGCCCTACTGGCTGGTATTACAGTCAGGGTCCGATAGGTGGATCTCCGTGCTCGAGCGCCCATGAACGAACAGCTGCAACCCCTCAAGAAACCCACGCGCACCGGCAAGGCCGGTCGTAGCGGCACCCAGGACGATATCGTTTACGCGCACATATTCGAGGCAATCCTCGAACAACGCCTGGCGCCGGGTACCAAGTTGAGTGAGGAAGCCCTGGGCGAGATCTTCGGCGTCAGCCGCACCATCATCCGGCGTGCGCTGTCGCGCCTGGCCCACGAAAGCGTGGTGCTGCTGCGCCCCAATCGCGGTGCGGTAGTGGCCAGCCCGACCGTCGAAGAGGCGCGTCAGGTGTTCTTTTCGCGGCGCATGGTCGAGCGTGCCATCACCGAACTTGCAGTGGAGCACGCCACCGCCGAGCAGTTGAATGAACTGCGCCAGATGGTGCGCGAGGAGCGCGACAGCTTCTCGCGCGGCGACCGGGGTGCCGGCATTCGCCTGTCTGGCGAGTTTCACCTCAAGCTGGCGGAAGCGGCGGGCAATGCACCGCTGATCAGCTTCCAGCGCAGCCTGGTATCGCAGACTTCGCTGATCATTGCCCAGTATGAAAGCGGCAACCGCTCGCACTGCTCGTATGACGAGCACATGCAACTGATCGACGCCATCGAGGCGCGTGATGCGGCCCAGGCGGTGAGCCTGATGATGCACCACATGGACCACATCGACAGCAAGCTCAACCTCGACGAGGAGAGTGCGTCGGATGACCTGCACGCGGTGTTCTCGCACCTGCTGCAAACCAAGAAGCGCGGCAGCTCGGTGCCGGCCAAGGGCTGATACCGCGTCGCCTGCAATCGCGGGTCGAGCCCGCTCCCACAGGATTGTCTCGGTCCTTGTGGGAGCGGGCTTGACCCGCGATGCTTTCAGGGCTGCTGGCACTTGAGCCAACCTCTGCTAGATTTCTATCTGTTGCACTCCCGCAAACCTTCATCAAGCAGTTGGGCTTGCGCTTCAGGCGTACCACTTCTTGAGGACTGACTGATGTCGATGCCCATGAGCAAACGCATGGGAGCTGAATTGATAGGGACGTTCTGGTTGGTGTTGGGGGGTTGTGGCAGCGCGGTACTGGCTGCGTCTTTTCCGATCGGCATTGGCCTGGTCGGTGTCTCCATGGCTTTCGGGCTGACTGTGCTGACCATGGCATTCGCCATCGGTCATATCTCCGGTTGTCACCTCAACCCTGCGGTATCGCTGGGCCTGGTCGTGGGCGGGCGGTTTCCGCTCAAGGACCTGGTGCCGTACGTGATCGCCCAGGTGGTGGGCGCCATCCTGGCTGCCGGCGTGATCTACCTCATCGCCAGCGGCAAGGCCGGCTTCGAGCTGTCGAACGGGCTTGCCTCGAACGGCTATGGCGAGCATTCGCCGGGGCAGTACTCGCTGGGGGCAGGTTTTGTCAGCGAGGTGGTGATGACCGCGATGTTCATTCTGATCATCATGGGCGCCACCGATTCGCGGGCGCCGGCCGGCTTTGCGCCGATCGCCATCGGGCTGGCGCTGACGCTGATCCACCTGGTGTCGATACCGGTTACCAACACGTCGGTGAACCCGGCACGCAGCACCGGGCCGGCGCTGTTCGTCGGTGGCTGGGCGCTGCATCAGCTGTGGCTGTTCTGGGTGGCGCCGCTGATCGGGGCAGTGATCGGCGGCGCGTTGTACCGCGGCCTGTTTCGAACGCCTTAGCGCTGGTGCACGCTGCGCCCGGCGGCAAAGGTTTCGCGAATGGTACGGTCGTCGCCCAGGGTGGTCAGCACGAACAGGGTCTCCTCGATGCTGCCGGACTGCTGGAGACGGTAGTCCAGCAGCGGGGTGGCCTTGTAATCGAGCACGATGAAGTCGGCGTCGCTGCCCGGTTGCAGGGTGCCGATGCGCTCCTCCAGGTTCAATGCCCGCGCACCGCCCAGGGTGGCCAGGTACAGCGACTTGAACGGGCTCAGGCGTGCGCCCTGCAACTGCATGACCTTGTAGGCTTCGTTCAGGGTGTACAGCAGCGAGAAGCTGGTGCCGGCGCCCACGTCGGTACCCAGGCCGACCTTGACCTTGTGCTGCTCGGCCTGGGGCAGGTTGAACAGGCCGCTGCCCAGGAACAGGTTGGAGGTCGGGCAGAACGCCACGGCCGAACCGGTCTCGGCCAGGCGCTGGCACTCGGCATCGCACAGGTGAACGGCGTGGGCGAACACCGAGCGCTCGCCCAGCAGTTCGAAATGGTCGTACACATCCAGGTAGCCGCTGCGCTCGGGGAACAGCGCCTTGACCCACTCGATCTCCTTGAGGTTTTCGCTCAGGTGGGTGTGCAGGTACAGGTCCGGGAACTCCTTGAGCAACTGGCCGGCCAGGGCCAGCTGTTGCGGGGTGCTGGTGGGCGCAAAGCGCGGGGTCACCGCGTAGTGCAGGCGGCCCTTGCCGTGCCAGCGCTGGATCAGCGCCTTGCTGTCGGCGTAGCCCGACTCGGCGGTGTCGGTCAGGTAGTCGGGGGCGTTGCGGTCCATCATCACCTTGCCGGCGATCAGGCGCAGGTCCAGGCGCTCGGCTTCCTCGAACAGGGCGTTGACCGAGGCAGGGTGCACGCTGCCGAACACCAGCGCCGAGGTGGTGCCGTTGCGCAGCAGCTCCTTGAGGAACAGCTTGGCCACCTTGTCGGCGTGAGCCTTGTCTTCGAACTGGCGCTCGCACGGGAAGGTGTAGGTGTTCAGCCAGTCCAGCAACTGCTCGCCGTAGGAGCCGATCATGCCGGTCTGCGGGAAGTGGATATGGGTATCGATGAACCCCGGGGTGATCAATGCGTCCTGGTAGTGCACCACTTCGATGTCGGCGTCCAGGCCTGGCAGCAGTTCGCTGGCGTGGCCGATGGCGCTGATCTTGCCCTGGTCGATGACCAGCAGGCCGTCTTCGAAATATTCATACGATGCTTCGACGCCCACCTCGGCAGGGTCGGCGAGGCTGTGCAGCAGGGCGGCACGGTAGGCTTTGCGGGTTGCGCTCATGTGGCTCTCGTCAAATGGCTTGGCTGCGCCGTGACGGCGGCAGCAGTTTGGCAATGGGTTGGGTGGTGGCCGAGCCGGTATGCTGGCCGAAGTTCGCGTTGTAGGTGGCGATGATTTCGGCGGCGATGGACACGGCGATCTCGATCGGCAGCTTGCCCTTGACCTCGGCCAGGCCCATCGGGCAGCGCATGCGTGCCAGGCTGTCGGCGGCAAAGCCGCGCTCGCGCAGGCGGTGCTCGAACTTCACGCGCTTGGTCCTGGAGCCGATCAGGCCGAACCAGGTGAAATCGTTGCGCTTGAGGATCGCGGCGGTCAGTTCCAGGTCCAGTTGATGATTGTGGGTCATGACGATGCAATAGCTGCCGGTGGGCAGTTCATCGACCTCGTCGACCGGTTCCTCGCTGACGACCTTGCTCACCCCCGTGGGGATGATGTCGGGGAATTCCTGCTCGCGCGAATCGATCCAGCGTACCCGGCAGGGCAGCGCGGCGAGCAAGGGTACCAGAGCGCGGCCGACATGGCCTGCGCCGAATACCGCGATCTGCGCCTGCACGCCGCCCATGGGCTCGAACAGCAGCACGGTGGCGCCGCCGCAGCACTGGCCAAGGCTGGCGCCGAGGCTGAAGCGCTCCAGGTGGGTGGTTTCGCGGCCTTCGGCAAGCATCTGCCGGGCGATGTGCATGGCCTTGTATTCCAGGTGCCCGCCGCCGATGGTGTCGAACAGCTGGGTCGCGCTGACGACCATCTTCGAGCCGGCATTGCGTGGGGTGGAGCCCAGCTCTTCGATGATGGTCACCAGCACGCAGGGTTCGCCCCGGGTGTGCAGGTCGGACAGGGCGTTGATCCAGGTGTGCATAGTCGGTTGCCTCTTGAGTGCCTGATCGGGCCTCTTCGCCGGCAAGGCCGGCTCCTACAGCAATCGCGCCCTGTAGGAGCCGGCCTTGCCGGCGAAAGGCGCACTACGGTGTAACGGTTTCCACCTCGGCAGCCGCCTGCCGGCCCGCCACCACCTTGCGCATCTGCTCGCAGCCCCACAGCACCCGCTCGGGGGTGGCCGGGGCATCGATCTGCGGTTGCTCGCGATAATCCGCCAGGCTGGCCACTGCATCCTTGATCGCGCACCACGGCGCGATCCCCAGCATGAACGGCGGCTCGCCCACCGCCTTGGAATGGAACACCGTGTCCTCGGGGTTCTTGCGGTTCTCCACCAGCTTCACCCGCAGGTCCACCGGCATGTCCGCCACCGCCGGGATCTTGTAGCTGGCCGGGCCGCTGGTCATCAGCTTGCCCTTGGCGTTCCACACCAGTTCCTCGGTGGTCAGCCACCCCATGCCCTGGATGAAACCGCCCTCCACCTGGCCAATGTCGATGGCCGGGTTCAGCGAGGCGCCCACGTCATGCAGGATGTCGGTGCGCAGCATCTTGTACTCGCCGGTCAGGGTGTCGACGATCACCTCGGCGCACGCCGCGCCGAAGGCGAAGTAGTAGAACGGGCGCCCGCGCGCCTGGCTGCGGTCGTAGTAGATCTTCGGGGTCTTGTAGAAGCCGGTGCTCGACAGCGACACCTGGGCAAAGTAGGCCTGCTGCACCAGGCTCTCGAAGGTGAGGATTTCATCGCGCACGCGCACGTGCCCGTTGCGAAACTCGACGTCTTCTTCACTGACCTTGTACTGGCGCGCGGCAAACTCCACCAGGCGCTGCTTGAGGATTTCGGCCGCGTTCTGCGCCGCCTTGCCGTTCAGGTCGGCGCCGCTGGACGCCGCCGTGGGCGAGGTGTTGGGCACCTTGTCGGTGTTGGTGGCGGTGATCTGTATGCGGCTGAAGTCCACCTGGAACACTTCGGCCACCACCTGGGCCACCTTGGTGTTCAGGCCCTGGCCCATCTCGGTGCCGCCGTGGTTGAGGTGGATGCTGCCATCGGTGTAGATGTGCACCAGCGCACCGGCCTGGTTGAGAAAGCTGGCGGTGAACGAGATGCCGAACTTCACCGGGGTCAGCGCCAGGCCCTTTTTCAGCACCGGGCTGTTGGCGTTGAAGCGGCGGATCGACTCGCGGCGCTGCTGGTAGTCGCTGCTGGCTTCGAGCTCGGCGGTGATTTCCTCGAGCATGTTGTGCTCGACTGTCTGGTAGTAGTGGGTGACGTTGCGCTCGGTCTTGCCGTAGTAGTTGGCCTTGCGTACCGCCAGCGGGTCCAGTGCCAGGTGGCGGGCGATGCGGTCCATCACCTCTTCGATGGCAACCATGCCCTGCGGGCCGCCAAAGCCGCGGTAGGCGGTATTGGAGGCGGTGTTGGTCTTGCAGCGGTGGCCGTTGATGGTGGCGTCGCCCAGGTAGTAGGCGTTGTCGGAGTGGAACATCGCACGGTCGACGATGGAGGCCGACAGGTCCGGCGAGCAGCCGCAGTTGCCGGCCAGTTCCAGGTTGATGCCATGCAGGCGGCCGCTGTCATCGAACCCCACGTCGTATTCGATATAGAAGGGGTGGCGCTTGCCGGTCATCAGCATGTCCTCGACCCGTGGCAGGCGCATCTTGGTCGGCTGCCCGGTCAGGCGCGCGATCACCGCGCACAGGCAGGCGGGGCTGGCGGCCTGGGTTTCCTTGCCGCCGAAGCCGCCGCCCATGCGGCGCATGTCCACCACGACCTTGTTCATCGGCACGTCCAGCACTTCGGCCACCAGCTTCTGCACCTCGGTGGGGTTCTGCGTGGAGCAGTACACGATCATGCCGCCATCCTCGGTGGGCATCACCGAGGAGATCTGGGTTTCGAGGTAGAAGTGCTCCTGGCCGCCGATATGCAGGGTGCCCTGTACCCGATGCGGGGCGCTGGCCAGCGCGGTGACCGAATCGCCGCGCTGGTGGGTGTGGCTGTCGAGCACGAAATGCTTCTTGCGCAGGGCCTGAACCACATCCAGCACCGGCTCCAGGTCTTCGTATTCGATGATCGCGGCCATCGCTGCGCGGCGGGCGGTGTCCAGGTCGCAGGCGGCCACGGCCAGCACCGGCTGGCCGACGAACTCGACGGTATCGATGGCCAGCAGCGGGTCGCCCGGCAGCAGCGGGCCGATGTCCTTCAGGCCCGGGATGTCTTCGTGGGTGATGGCGATGCGCACGCCTTCGATGGCGTAGCACGGGCGGGTGTCGATGCTCAGCACCCGTGCATGGGCGCGGTCCGACAAGCGAGCGTACACATGCAACTGGTTGGGGAATTCGAGGCGGTCATCGATATACACCGCCTCGCCGGACACATGCTTGTCGGCGCTGTCGTGCTTGATGCTGCGCCCGACGCCACTGGTCAGGCCCTGGGCGAACAGCTCGGCCAGTTCGGCCTGGCTCCTGGCCACGTGAGGATGGTTAGACATAGGCGGTCACCCGGGTTTCGATGTGCGGCGTGTGCAGTTCGATGAAGTACTTGCGCAGCAGGTTCTGCGCGCCGAGCAGGCGGTATTCCTTGCTGGCCCTGAAGTCCGACAGCGGGGTGAAGTCTTCGCCCAGCGCCTGGCAGGCGCGCTCGATGCCGGCCTGGTTGAACGGCTTGCCGAGCAGGGCGGCTTCACAGGCACGGGCGCGCTTGGGGATGGCGGCCATGCCGCCGAAGGCGATACGTGCCTCGGCCACCATGCCGTTGTCGATGCGCAGGTTGAAGGCGGCGCACACCGCCGAAATGTCGTCGTCCAGTCGCTTGGACACCTTGTAGGCCCGGAACGCCCAGGCCAGGTTGGCCCGCGGCACGATGATCTTCTCGATGAACTCGCTTTCCTGGCGTGCGGTGATGCGGTAGTCGATGAAATAGTCTTCCAGCGCCAGGGTGCGTGTGTCCTGACCCCGGCGCAGCACGATCTGCGCACCCAGGGCGATCAGCAGGGGCGGCGAATCGCCGATCGGCGAGGCGTTGCCGATGTTGCCGCCCAGGGTGCCCTGATTGCGGATCTGCAGCGAGGCGAAGCGGTGCAGCAGTTCGCCGAAGTCGGGGTATTCACGGCTCAGCGCGTCATAGCAGTCGGTGAGCGGTGTGGCGGCGCCGATTTCCAGGCGATCGTCAAAGGCCTCGACCCGCTTCATCTCGGCGACGTTGCCCACGTAGATCATCACCGGCAGGGTCTTGTGGAACTGCGTGACCTCCAGCGCCAGGTCGGTGCCGCCGGCCAGCAGGCGGGCTTCGGGGTGCGAGCCGTACAGCTCGGCCAGGTCGGCCACGGTCAGCGGCACCAGGCAGCGCTTGTCGCCGCTGTTGAGTTCGCCGGTTTCCTTGGGCGCAATCGCCTGGAGCCGGGCGATGGTCTGTGCCTGGGCGCTGTCGAACTGGTCGGGGGCGGCCTGGCAGCAGGCCTGCTCGGCGGCTGCCAGGATCGGCCGGTAGCCGGTGCAGCGGCACAGGTTGCCGGCCAGGGCCTCCTGGGCGCGGTGCAGGTCGGGGGCGTCGCTGTTCTTCTGCAGGGCAAACAGCGACATCACGAAGCCCGGGGTACAGAAGCCGCATTGCGAGCCATGGCAGTCGACCATGGCCTGCTGCACGCTGTGCAGCTTGCCCTGGTGCTTGAGCCCTTCGACGCTGATCAGCTGCTTGCCATGCAGCGACGAGACGAACGTCAGGCACGAATTGAGGCTGCGATAACGCAGGTGCTGCCGGCCGTGTTCATCTGCAGCCAGTTCACCGACCACGACGGTGCAGGCGCCGCAATCGCCGCTCGCGCAGCCTTCCTTGGTACCGGGTTTGCCCAGGTGCTCGCGCAGGTACTCGAGCACCGTCAGGTTGGGGTCCAGGGCATGCTCACTGCGCAGCTCCTGGTTGAGTAGAAACTGGATCACGGAAGGCCTCACAAGCGAATTATTGTTGTTGAGTGGACGGGGTCGACTGTAGGCAGACTTGACTTGCCGGTCAACTGCTTTCTGACTTCAAGGTCAGCTTTTTGTGCGTGCTGATCCTGTCATCCTCGATAGCCTCTGTATTCAGCATAGAACCGGGGCCGGGTTGACGATTGTTTTGCTTCAATCGTGCCAACTGCGTGCCTGTGCCGCTGCGCGAGGTGCAGGCAAGTGCGCTACAATCGGCGCTTGTGCACAGTTCAATGATTTTGAAGGAAAACCATGACGTTCAAGGCGCCGGACAGCCTCTCCGAGCAAATTGCCCATTACCTGGCCGAGCGGATCATCCGCGGTGAGCTCAAACCTGCCGAGCGCATCCAGGAACAGAAGGTCACCCAGGCGCTCAATGTCAGCCGTGGCTCGGTGCGCGAGGCACTGCTGATACTCGAGCGCCGGCACCTGGTGACCATCCTGCCGCGCCGTGGCGCGCAGGTTACGGCGCTCAACGAGCACAACGTGCGCAGCCTCTGCACCCTGATGAGCGAGCTGTACATCCTGCTGGGCAATGCCGTGGCCAGCGCGCCGCGCAGCGAAGCCGAACTTGCACCGTTTCTGGTCATCCAGCAGCGTCTGCACGCCGCCAGTGCGCGCCAGGACATCAAGGCCTTCGTCGAAGAGAGCTTCGCGGTGATGCGCGCCGCGTACCCGTTCGCCAACAACCCCTACCTGCAGGAAACCGTCGAGAACCTGCAGCCGGCCATGAGCCGCACCTATTACCTGGCGCTGGACCAGCGCAAGGCCAACATGAACGACTTCCTGGTGCTGTTCGCCCAACTGCTCGAAGCGGTGGTGGGTGGCGACCTGCCGCGTATCCGCGAGGTGCTGACGCAGTACTGCGAGCGCAGTTGCACGCTGGTGCTGTCCTCGCTGGTTGCTGGCTGAGCATGCGCCTCAAGTGCATTCGCCTGGCGGGGTTCAAGTCGTTCGTCGACCCGACTACCGTCAACTTCCCCAGCAACATGGCGGCCGTGGTCGGCCCCAATGGCTGCGGCAAGTCCAACATCATCGATGCGGTGCGCTGGGTGATGGGCGAAAGCTCGGCGAAAAACCTGCGTGGCGAGTCGATGACCGACGTCATCTTCAACGGCTCCACCAGCCGCAAGCCGGTCAGCCAGGCCAGTATCGAACTGGTGTTCGACAACAGTGACAACACCCTGGTGGGCGAGTATGCCGCCTATGCCGAGATCTCGATCCGGCGCAAGGTGACCCGCGACGCGCAGAACACCTATTACCTCAACGGCACCAAGTGCCGTCGGCGCGACATCACCGATATCTTCCTGGGTACCGGCCTGGGCCCGCGCAGCTACTCGATCATCGAGCAGGGCATGATCTCCAAGCTGATCGAGGCCAAGCCCGAAGAGTTGCGCAACTTCATCGAAGAGGCCGCCGGCATCTCCAAGTACAAGGAGCGCCGCCGCGAAACCGAAAACCGCATCCGCCGCACCCACGAGAACCTGGAGCGCCTGACCGACCTGCGCGAAGAGCTGGAACGTCAGCTCGAACGCCTGCACCGCCAGGCCCAGGCAGCGGAGAAGTACAAGGAATACAAGGCCGAGGAGCGTCAGCTCAAGGCCCAGCTGGCGGCCCTGCGTTGGCGTGCGCTGAACGATCAGGTGGGCCAGCGCGAGGCGATCATCGGCGACCAGGAAGTGGCCTTCGAGGCCCTGGTGGCCGAGCAGCGCAATGCCGATGCGAGCATCGAGCGCCTGCGCGACGGTCACCACGACCTGTCGGAGCGTTTCAACCTGGTCCAGGGGCGCTTCTACTCGGTAGGCGGCGACATCGCCCGGGTCGAGCAGAACATCCAGCACGGCCAGCAGCGCCTGCGCCAGTTGCAGGATGACTTCAAGGAAGCCGAACGCGCGCGTCTGGAAACCGAATCGCACCTGGGCCACGACCGCACCTTGCTGGCGACTCTGGGCGAAGAGCTGGAGATGATCGAGCCCGAGCAGGAACTGTCGCTGGCGGCAGCCGAGGAGGCCGCCGCGACTCTTGAGGAAGCCGAGACCACCATGCGTGGCTGGCAGGAGCAGTGGGACAGCTTCAACACCCGCTCCGCCGAGCCGCGCCGCCAGGCCGAGGTGCAGCAGTCGCGCATCCAGCAGCTGGAGCAGAGCCTGGAGCGCGTCTCGGAGCGCCAGCGCAAGCTGGGCGAAGAACGCGACCAGTTGAGCGCCGACCCTGAAGATGCGGCCATCCTGGAACTGAACGAACAACTGGCCAGCAGCGAATTGCTGCTCGAAGACCTGCACCTGGAAGAACAGCAGGTGATCGAGCGCCTCGACGCGCTGCGCGAGCAATTGCAGCAGGCCGCCCAGGCGCAGCAGCAGGCCCAGGGTGAACTGCAGCGCCTGGGTGGCCGGCTGGCATCGCTCGAAGCCTTGCAGCAGGCCGCGCTGGACCCAGGCAGCGGTACCCTCGACTGGTTGCGCGCGCAGGGCCTGGAGCAACGCCCACGCCTGGCTGAAGGCCTGCGCGTGGAGCCGGGTTGGGAGCTGGCGGTGGAAACCGTGCTGGGCGCCGACCTGCACGCGGTACTGGTGGACGACCTGGCCGGGCTCGACCTGACGGGCTTCGAGCAGGGCGAGTTGCGTCTGCTGGAGGCCGCCGGCACCGGCAAGCGTCTTGCCGGCAGCCTGCTGGACAAAGTACAGGGCGGCGTTGACCTGGCCCCCTGGCTGGGCCAGATCAAGCCGGTCGAGAGCCTCGAGCAGGCATTGAGCCTGCGCGGCCAGCTGGCCGACGGCCAAAGCCTGATCAGCCGCGACGGCTACTGGGTAGGGCGCCACTTTTTGCGGGTCAGCCGTGGCAACGATGCCCAGGGTGGCGTGCTGGCCCGTGGGCAGGAGCTTGAGCAACTGGGCCTGGAGCGTCTGGAGCAGGAAGCTGCCCTGGAGCAGCTCGAAGCGCAGTTGCTGGCCCTGCGTGAACAGCAGCGCGTGCAGGAAGACAGCCGTGAACAACTGCGTCGTCGCACCCAGGAAGAAGCCCGCCAGCAAGGTGAGCTCAAGGCCCGTCTGTCGGCCGGCAAGGCCCGCGCCGAGCAGCTGACGTTGCGCCGCCGGCGCCTTGAAGAAGAGCTGGCCGAGCTGCTGGAACAGCGCGCCATCGAACACGAAAGCCTGGGCGAGTCGCGCCTGCACCTGCAGGAAGCCCTCGACCTGATGGCCCACGACACCGAACAGCGCGAGGCCTTGCTGGCCCAGCGCGACAACCTGCGCGAACGCCTCGACCGCGTGCGCCAGGAAGCCCGCCAGCACAAGGACCACGCCCATCAGTTGGCGGTGCGCCTGGGCTCGCTGCGTGCCCAGCACGACTCCACGCGCCAGGCCCTCGAGCGCCTGGAGCTGCAGTCGGAGCGCCTGAACGAAAAGCGTGAACAACTGAGCCTGAACCTGGAGGAGGGCGAGGCGCCTCTCGAAGAGCTGCGCATGATGCTCGAGGCGCTGCTGGAAAAGCGCATGAGTGTCGACGAGGAAATGCGTCAGGCACGCCTGCACATGGACGAGGCCGACCGCGAACTGCGCGAGGCCGAAAAGCGTCGTACCCAGGCCGAACAGCAATCTCAGCTGCTGCGCGGTCAGCTCGAACAGCACCGCATGGAATGGCAGGGGCTGAGTGTGCGGCGCAAGGCCCTGCAGGAACAGTTGCAGGCTGACGGCTATGATCTGGAAGGCGTGTTGGCGACCTTGCTGGCCGAGGCCAGCGAGCAGGAGGCTGAACTTGAGCTGGAGCGCATCGATGCGCGCATCCAGCGCCTGGGCGCGATCAACCTGGCGGCCATCGACGAGTACCAGCAGCAGTCCGAGCGCAAGCGCTACCTCGACGCCCAGGATGCCGACCTGGTCGAGGCCCTCGATACCCTGGAAAACGTGATTCGCAAGATCGACAAGGAAACCCGCAACCGCTTCAAGGATACCTTTGATCAGATAAATGCCGGATTACAGGCACTTTTCCCAAAAGTTTTCGGTGGTGGCAGCGCTTATCTGGAACTGACGGGCGAAGATCTACTCGATACAGGGGTAACGATCATGGCGCGCCCGCCAGGCAAGAAGAACAGCACCATCCATCTGCTCTCGGGCGGCGAGAAGGCGCTGACGGCCCTGGCCCTGGTGTTTGCCATCTTCAAGTTGAACCCGGCACCGTTCTGCATGCTCGACGAGGTCGACGCGCCGCTGGACGATGCCAACGTCGGACGCTATGCGCGCCTGGTCAAGGAGATGAGCCAGACCGTGCAGTTCATCTATATCACCCACAACAAGATCGCCATGGAAATGGCCGATCAACTGATGGGGGTGACCATGCACGAGCCCGGTTGCTCGCGGCTGGTGGCGGTGGACGTGGAGGAGGCGATGGCCATGGTCGACGCCTGAAAAACGGATATAACGCACGAACTTGCAGCAAATGCCCCTGTCAGTTGCGACAGACGGTGTAAAGTTATCTTTGGTCGTGCTAGCTTAATGTAAATTTTTCTATGCGTGGGTAAAACGCCTGTCAGAACATAGAGTTGGCGCCACGTTTTAAAGGGGTTTAAACCCTTTATTTTTCAGCATTTTTCACAGAGGCACGGGATTACATGGAAATCGGTCTGCGCGAGTGGCTGATCGTCATCGGCATCATAGTCATTGCCGGTATTCTTTTTGACGGCTGGCGTCGCATGCGCGGCGGCAAGGGCAAGTTGAAATTCCGTCTGGACCGCAGCTTCTCCAACCTGCCGGACGAAGAGACCAGCGCCGAAGTGCTGGGCCCGCCGCGGGTGCTTGACGACCACAAGGAGCCCCAGCTCGACGAGCACGACCTGCCGTCGATGACGGCTGCGCGCGAGCAGCGCGAGCCGAAGGTGGGCAAGGGGTCCAAGCGCGCCAAACGTACCAGCGAGCCGCAGCAGGGCGACCTGAACCTGGCGGCCGAGCCACGCGAGCCTGACCTGTTCGGCAATGCCGACGACGACTTCCCGGACGAAAGCCCCAAGAGCACCGGCTTCGGTGCCAGCGAAGGCAAGGACCTGCCGCCGGTCGAGGAAGTGCTGGTGATCAGCGTGATTGCCCGCGACGAGAGCGGCTTCAAGGGCCCTGCGCTGCTGCAGAACATCCTGGAAAGCGGCCTGCGCTTTGGCGAGATGGACATCTTCCACCGTCACGAAAGCATGGCCGGCAATGGCGAAGTGCTGTTCTCCATGGCCAACGCGGTCAAGCCTGGGGTGTTCGACCTGGACGACATCGACCATTTCAGCACCCGTGCGGTCAGCTTCTTCCTTGGCCTGCCGGGCCCGCGCCATCCCAAGCAGGCGTTCGACGTGATGGTGGCGGCGGCGCGCAAGCTGGCCCATGAACTGAATGGCGAGCTTAAGGATGACCAGCGCAGCGTGATGACTGCGCAGACCATCGAACACTACCGCCAGCGCATCGTCGAATTCGAGCGCCGCGCCCTGACCCAGAAACGCTGACAGGTATGGCCGCTCCCTGCAGGAGCTGGCCTTGCCGGCGAAAGCTGCCCCGCCGATCCACCGATTTGAACGCCAAGAGCAGCCCCGAGCTGCTCTTTTGCTTTGCAAGAGACGACACACATGACCGCCCAAACCCGCATCCTCGAACTGCGTGCCGAACTCGACCAGCACAACTACCGCTACTACGTGCTCGACGAGCCAAGCGTCCCGGACGCCGAATACGATCGCCTGTTCCGCGAGCTGCAGGCCCTGGAGGCCGAACACCCCGAGCTGGTCACCCCCGATTCCCCCACCCAACGGGTGGGCGGCGCGGCGCTCTCGGCCTTCACCCAGGTGCGTCACGAGGTGCCGATGCTGAGCCTGGGCAACGCCTTCGAGGAAAATGACCTGCGCGAGTTCGACCGGCGCGTGGTCGAAGGCCTCGACCTGCCGACCGGCGACCTGTTCGGCGCAGGGGCGGCGGTGGACTACAGCTGCGAACCCAAGCTCGACGGCCTGGCGGTCAGCCTGTTGTACCGTGACGGCCTGCTGGTGCAGGGCGCCACCCGTGGCGACGGCACCACCGGCGAAGACATCAGCGTCAACGTGCGCACCATCCGCAACGTGCCGCTCAAGCTGCAGGGCAAGGGCTGGCCGGCAGTGCTGGAGGTGCGCGGCGAAGTGTTCATGAGCAAGGAGGGCTTCGAACGGCTGAACGCAGCCCAGGCCGAGATCGGCGGCAAGACCTTCGCCAACCCGCGCAACGCCGCCGCCGGCAGCCTGCGCCAGCTCGATTCGAAGATCACCGCCAGCCGCCCCCTGGAGTTCTGCTGCTATGGCGTGGGCCAGGTGTCCGAGGCCATCGCCGACACCCATATCGGCACCCTCGAAAAGCTCAAGGGCTGGGGCATGCCCATCAGTCGCGAACTGCGGCATGCCGCCGGTATCAAGGAATGCCTGGACTACTACCGTGACATCGGCGAGCGGCGCAACGCGCTGCCCTACGAGATCGACGGGGTGGTGTTCAAGGTCAACAGCCTGGCCTCGCAACGTGAACTGGGCTTTCGTGCCCGTGAGCCGCGCTGGGCGATAGCGCACAAGTTCCCGGCCATGGAAGAACTGACCGAGGTGCTCGACGTCGAGTTCCAGGTTGGTCGCACCGGTGCGGTAACGCCCGTCGCACGGCTCAAGCCGGTCAAGGTGGCCGGCGTGACCGTGGCCAATGCCACCTTGCACAACATGGACGAAGTGGCGCGCCTGGGGGTGATGATCGGCGATACGGTGATCATCCGCCGTGCCGGTGATGTGATCCCGCAGGTGATGCAGGTGGTCACCGAGCGTCGCCCGGCCGATGCGCGTGCGGTGCACATCCCTACCCAGTGCCCGGTGTGTGGCTCGCAGGTCGAGCGCACCCAGCTGGTCAAGCGCAGCAAGGGCAAGGAAACCGTCAGCGAAGGCGCGGTGTACCGCTGCGTCGGCCGCCTGGCCTGCCGCGCGCAGCTCAAGCAGGCGATCATCCACTACGTGTCGCGCCGCGCCATGGACATCGAGGGCCTGGGCGAGAAGAGCGTCGAGCAGTTGGTGGATGAAGGGCTGATTGCCTCGCCGGCAGACCTGTACCGCTTGAAATTCGAAGACATCGTCGACCTCGAAGGCTTTGCCGAGGTGTCCAGCAACAAGCTGCTGGCCGCCATTGCCGACAGCAAGCGCCCGAGCCTGGCACGCTTCATCTACGCCCTTGGCATCCCCGATGTGGGCGAGGAAACCGCCAAGGTGCTGGCGCGCTCGCTGGGCTCGTTGCAGCGCGTGATGGTGGCGTTGCCGCAGGTGCTGACCTACCTGCCGGATATCGGCCTGGAAGTGGCGCACGAGATCCACAACTTCTTCGAGGACGAACATAACCGCAGCGTCATCGCGCAACTGCTCGAGAACGGCCTGCAGTTGCAGGAGGAGGGCGAGCTGGCCGCCGAATTCGCGGCCAGTACGACCCTGGCCGGGTTGATCGCCAAGCTCGACATCCCTTCTGTCGGCCCGACGGGTGCCGAGAAGCTGGTGGCCAAGCTGCAAAGCCTTGAGCGCATCATTGCCGCCGACGGCATCGACCTGCGCCAGGCGCTGGCAGCCAAGCAGGCTGATGCGGTGCGCGAGTTCTTCCTGGTCGAGGCCAACCAGGCGCTGGCGCGCAGCGTCGAGGCGCAACTGCGCGAGTTCGGCATGCACTGGGAGAGCGAGAAGAAGGTTGCCCAGGGCTTGCCGCTGGCGGGGCAGACCTGGGTGCTGACCGGTTCGCTGGAGCGCATGAGCCGGGATGTCGCCAAGGACAAGCTGGAGAGCCTGGGGGCCAAGGTGGCGGGGTCTGTTTCGGCCAAGACCCACTGCGTGGTGGCGGGCCCGGGGGCAGGCTCCAAGTTGGCCAAGGCCACTGAGCTGGGGCTCAGGGTGTTGGATGAGGATGCGTTCGTGGCGTTTCTGTCGGAGCAGGGCATAGCGGTGTAGCGGTCACGCGGCCCGCTTCTGCCCGAAGGGCGTGGGAGCGGGCTTGACCCGCGATCGAGCGCGAAGCGCTCGCAACACCTGAGCGCACGGTGCGTCAGGCACACCGCAAGCGCTGTCACGCACATGGTGTAGGCTAGGCTCCAGCCAGGAGGTGGCCCCATGTACCCATTCTTCGAACAGCTCGTCGCCCGTATCGCCGCACCCTTCGTCAGCCAGGCACGCCGCAGCACGCGCGTGTGGCAATGCGAGTGCGGACAGTCCGTGTTCTTTCGCAACAGCCAATGCCTGGCCTGCCAGGCGTCGCTGGGCTACTGGCCCGATACCCACCATGTCGGTACCTTGCTGCCGGCCGCTGTGGACGGCCAGTGGTACCTGGACGGCCAGCCAGAACTCGGCCCGCTCAAGCGTTGCGCCAACCTCGACACCCCGGCTTGCTGCAACTGGCTGCTGGCTGTCGACGACCCCGAAGCGTTCTGCCTGGCCTGTCGCCTCAACCGCACCATCCCCGACCTGTCGTTCACCGAAAACCACCTGCGCTGGCGCAAGCTGGAAACCGCCAAGCGCCGCCTGATTGCGCAACTGCTGCACCTGGGGTTGCCGGTCACGCCCAAGCAAGGCGCAGCCGGCGAGGGCATCGCCTTCGACTTCATCGGCATCGACATTGCCGGCAATCCCCCCACCACCGGCCACGCTGGCGGCCTGATCACCCTGGATATCCGCGAAGCCGACGACGACTGGCGCGAGCAGGTGCGCGTGCAGCTTCAGGAGCCCTACCGGACCGTGCTGGGCCACCTGCGCCACGAGATCGGGCATTACTACTGGGACCGTCTGGTGGCCAACAGCGCCTGGCTGCAGGACTTCCGCCGCCTGTTCGGCGACGAGCGCGCCAGCTACGCCCAGGCCATGGAGCGCCACTACCAGCAAGGTGCTCCGCTGGACTGGGCCGTCGCCCACGTCAGCGCCTATGCCACCATGCACCCCTGGGAGGACTGGGCCGAAACCTGGGCGCACTACCTGCACATGACCGATGCGGTGGACACCGCCCTTGCGCTGGGCATGGACGCCTCGGTGATGGACCTGGACTATCCGCCGTTCGATGCCCGCAGCCTGTACCAGCCCGAGCACCCTGGGGCGCCTGCGTTCCTGGCGTTCATCAATGCCTGGGTGGAGCTGTCGGCGATGCTCAACGAGCTGTCACGCAGCATGGGCCAGACCGATTTCTACCCGTTCGTGCTGAGTGCGCCGGTGGTGGCCAAGCTGCACTTCATTCACTGCGTGATCCAGGGCGATGCCCCGGCGGCAGTCACAAGTCCTTGAGCCAGAGTGGTTTTTTCACGGTACAGAGGTTGTAACTTCGCGTCAGACCGGTACAATGGCCCCGCTCGCTGCCAGGCGAGCATCGTTATGGTGACCCCATCGGTCCCCCCGCAACGATTACCCGTAAACCTGGTCAGGCCCGGAAGGGAGCAGCCACAGCGGGAACATCGTGTGCCGGGGTGTGGCTGGTGGGGTTGCCTCCATAACGCAAGCCCTTGTCTGCCAGGGGCCGCCTCTATCCAGTTCCCTTTCCCCCGAATATGCATGCAGTGCACTGCTTTCCCTTCGCGCGCACGAAAAATGCCTGCGACCTTATCACTGTCGCAGACACCTCACTCTCTTCAGCGCTATCAGCAGGGCTCGTAAATGAACGCCTTGTAATCGCCACCCTCCCGGTAGATATAGCGCCCGATACATTCAATGTTGGCTATCTGTGCAACATAGGTAATACGGTCCGGTTTGAATTCCCGTGCCGCGGTGAGCAGCACTTTGGACAGGTCTCTTTTGACGCTTGTCACATGTTGCTCGTTGGTCTGGCTGAAATCATCATACTCGATGGCCCAGACGGTATTCACACCAGCCAACTTCTTCCATTGTTGTTCTGCCAGGAAGTTGTTGAAGTTGTCTCGTTCCGATTCCTTGTTGGTGAGGTCCAGCGAAAGCAATACCCTGATCATTGAGTCATTCCTTTGTGCGGTGCGCTAAGGGACGACGCTGCCCGCTGGCAGCGCCCGGCGGGCATGATTGCAGAAGCGCAGCGCTCGCTTCAAGACGCTGTAATTGCGCCGAAACGGCACGCCTTTGAATGTTTCTGTTTATTTTAAAGTGCCTGAAAGCCCTTTGTTCCATAAAAAGACTTTATAGCTCGTGTTTCTTTGCGTAGTAACTTTCCTACATGGCCTTGGCTAAGTTGTTTAGTTTCTGTTTTTTGGTAAATTCTTGAATTATTTTAACTCTCAGGTGATGGCCATTTAGCATTGATGGATGAAAAGCGAGTGACTAGGTTGCAAGGGAATTTCACTGCTTATGGGAGCCCACCATGACCCTCTGCCTGTTGTCCCTCGACCTGTCCAATACCGGCGAAGTTCAGCGCGTGGCCTTTTGCAAGGTGCTCAAGGACGATAACTGGAAGCGATTTCGCAATGCCGACGCCACCTGGGAGAAATCATACGAACTGGCCTACGACGCCCTTGTCGAAAAGCGCGTCAAGACCCTGCTCGAAGCTGCCGCCAATATGGCGGGTATCGAAGAACTGAGGTTCGTGGTGCAAGCCGGCGAGCAGGAGGGCTGGTGTTGCCAGCTGGAGAAGATCCACGGCATCTACCACTTCACCACGTTCGATTCAGCGGCAGATCTGAAAAAACTTGCCTGAGCATTCGCCAGCGCCCGCCGCGCCGTGTCAACGCGCGCAGCGGGCGTGGTGCCTCATGGCTTGGGGGGCAGCTGCACGTCACCCGCATAGGGCGTCTGCAGGTCGCGCTCGGGTATCTCCCAGATCACCAGCTGTGGCGGCGTCTGCCTGAACGCCGGGCTGTCGAAGTAGGCCTTGGCGGCCCCGGAGAATTCGCCGCCGTCCTTGGCGAAGTTGCCCACAGGCGCCGACAGCGCACGTTGCAGAAAGCCGACAAAGCTCGAGTTGCGCGAAAACGAGGTGCCGATCAGCGCGACGTTCGGCAGGTTGTCGTCGCCGAACAGGTCATCGAGGTTGTCGCCCGCATCGCTGACGGCCTCGGCCCGCTCGGTGATGACCGTTGGCGCCACCTGTTCCTGCGGCGGCTGCAAGGCCACTGACAGCCAATCGATGCCGGCCAGCCGCACCAGGTCCCCGGGGCGCGGTGCCAGAGGCTCCTGGCGGGTGTCGAAGGTCTTGCTGGGGGTGGCGCTCAAGCCCATGCCCTTGACCTGCTCGGCAATGGCCTGGGCAGCGGCCTGGGCGCCGGCTTCGCTCCAGTGGGTATCGGTACGCAGAAATGCACTGGCGCCCAGCGGCTGCAGGCTGGCAGTCAGGTCCAGGGTGGCCACGCCGGCCGCCTGGAGTTTCTGCACCCACTGCTGGATGCGCGCCTGCGAGACCGTGGGGCGAGTCAACCCGCACAGCTCGCTGGCGGCGATACGGCTCTTGTCCGGCACCACGCTCACCAGCAGGCGGATACCCCGTTGCTGCAAGCTGCGTTGCAGGGCGATCACCGCATCGGCCTTGGCCTGGGCGTTGTCGGCCGCGTGCCGGTCGAGCTTGAGTTCATCGCTCAGAAACAGCCACTGCGTGCAGCCCGGCCGCACCCGCGGCCCGGTGTCGCCCAGCAACAGCCAACTGCCGGCCCGTTCCAGGTCGGCGGCCTCGCTCGGCAGCGGCGCCTTGGCCAGCTCCTTGGCAATGCGGTGGGTGATTTCACCATGCAGCACCTGGCCATTGGACAGGTGCTTGTCGGGCATCAGCTCGAGCTTGCCGCTGGCCACCAGCCAGCCACACGACAGCAGGCCGGCACCCAGGAACAGCGCCAGGGTGACGCCGGCGATCGGGCTGGTGCGCAGGGCCAGTGCACTGGGGGGCGTGGGCGCTGTACTGGGAGGAGGTGTCTTCATCGTCATCAGAACTGGAAGTACAGGAAGGGGACCGAATCACGGCTGGCGATCAACGCGAACGACAGCACGAAGCCGGCCACGGGCCACAGGGCAGCGGCATGCACGAACCACGCGCGGCTGGCGAAGCGGTGCTCGGCGCGTGCCTGCCAGATCGGCAGGATGATGCACGCCACGCCCAGCAACGCCGCCAGACCGTGCACCGGGCGTACGGTGGCTGCCAGTGCCTCGCCCAGGGCAAAGCCGTGCAGGCCGAACTGGCCGGCGTACATCGACAGCGCCGTATGAAAGTCCGGGGCGCGGAACAGCGTCCAGGCCAGGCACACGAACAGCAGCGTCAGGGTGTGCGACAGCACCTTGGGGATCGCCGGCAGGCTGGAACGGCTCCAGGCCCGGTCGACGCACAGCGCGATACCGTGGGCCGAGCCCCACAGCAGGTAGTTCCAGCTGTCCCCGCCATGCCACAGGCCGGCAATGGCCATGGTCAGGAACAGGTTGCGGTAGGTGTTCCAGGTGCCGTGACGGTTGCCGCCCAGGGCGATGTACAGGTAGTCGCGCAGCCAGCTCGACAGCGACAGGTGCCAGCGCCGCCAGAAGTCCTGGATGCTGCTGGCCAGGTACGGCCGGTTGAAGTTCTCGGGAAAGTGGAAGCCCAGCATCAGGCCCAGGCCGATGGCCATGCAGCTGTAGCCGGCAAAGTCGAAGAACAGTTGCAGCGAATACGCCAGGCAGCCCAGCCACGCGTCCAGGAACGACGGGTTGTCCAGGTGGAAGGCCACGTCCACCAGCGGCGACAGGGTATCGGCCACCAGCACCTTCATGCACATGCCGATCATGAAGCGGCGCGCGCCCAGCGAGAAGTTCTGCCAGTTGAAGTAGCGCTGGTTGAGCTCGCGGCGTACCCAGTCGTAGCGGATGATCGGGCCGGCGATCGAGTGGCCGAACATCGAGATGTAGGTGGCGAAGTTCACGAAGCTGCGCTCTACCGGCACGGTATGGCGGTGCACATCCACCAGGTAGGAAATCGCCTGCAGCACGATGAACGACAGCCCCGCCGGCAACGCCACCCGCTGCCACTCCATCGGCAATGCACCGTAATAGGTGATCAGCTCGTTGTAGTTGGCGGCCAGGATGTTGGCGTACTTGTACCAGCACAGCACCAGCGTATTGAACACGATCAGCGCGGCCAGCAGGCGTATGCGCCCGCGCGAGTCCTCATGGCTGCGGTTCACCAGCAGCCCGCCAACCCACGCGACCACGGTCAGCGCCATGTGCAGCAGCAGGAACAGCGGGCTCAGCCAGCCATAGAACAGCCAGCTGCCGATCAGCAGTACGCCGTTGCGCCAGGCCGGACGGCTCAGCGCGTACACCAGCATGAAGATCGGCAAAAACAGCGTCAGGAACTCGAGTGAGGCGAATACCATGGTGGTGAAGACGTCCGATCAGTTGGAGAGCGTGTCCGTGACGGGCACAAGCTGCGGGCCGCTCGCCGTGGGCAGCAGCAATACGCTGTAGCGCTCGCCGGCCTTGAGTTCGCCCAGGTCCACCGGGCCGCCGACGTTGGCATTGGCGCACACCAGTTGCACCGACAGCTTCACCGGGTTGATCGATCTACGCTGCACGCTGGCCTCTGGCGCGTCCTTGAACAGGTCCGCCGTGCGCCCGGCAGGGCGCAGGCTTGCGCCCTGGCAGGAAGGGTCGAGGTTGACGAAGGCCAGCGAAGCCTTCAGCGCATTGAAGTCGTCGGGTTGCTCGCGTACCACGCGTTGCCGGATGCCGCTGGCGTCCTGCAGGGCGACTACCGTGGCGAATTCGCCAGGAGCAACGCTCAGCTGCAGGGCCGAGCGCTGGCCGTCACGGCTCAGGGTGCCCTTGATGGCCTTGTTGGCCGGTACCGGCAGGTACGCCGACACCGGTTTGGCCGCGTCCAGCTGCAGGCTGGCCCTGGAGCCGTCCGCCACCAGTTGCAGGGTGCCGGGGGCCGCGTTGACGAAGCGCAAGAACGCCGAGTCTTCGCTGGGGCCGGTGGGGTACAGCGCGATCTCGGCCTGGGCCAGGCCCGCGCCGAGGGCGGCGGGCAGGGCCAGCAGTACAGCGTGCAGGGCGCGCTTCATTTCTTGATGCTCGTCACGACCGGCGCCTTGACGATCTCTTCGCTGATCTTCTTGCTCCAGGCCAGGTAGCCCGGGGCGGTCAAATGCTGACCGTCGACCGTGGCCCACTCGCCTTGCTTGGAGAATTTGAGCGAGTCGACGTAGTCGCACGGCGCCACGTTGGCGGCGAGGAACTTGGAGGTCAGTTCGACGCGGGCGTAGGTCTTGCCGTACTTGCCGCCTTCGGTCCCCCAGTTGGGGCCGACCCATACGCACTTGGCCCCGGTGTTGGCGATTTCCTTGGCAAAGCTGGTGGTCTGCTGCCACAGCCAGGCCTTGGGGAAGGCCGGTTTGGTGTAGCTGGCCATGGTGTCGCCCATCACCACGACCACCAGGTCCGGCTTGTCGGCCTTGATCAGGTCGCCGATCGGCCGGGTGGCCGCCTTGCTGCCCAGTACCACGGGCTTTTCGGTGCCACGGCGCTCGGCACCGCCGCAGGTGCCAGGGGTGGCTTTGAGCCAGTCGCCGGCATTGGCGCCGCAGATACCCAGCGAGTGCACCTGGGCACCTTGCTGCACGAGGTTGTCGTGCAGGCTCTTGATCAGGTAATCGGGGGTCGCCAGGTGGCTGTCGCCGATCATCAGAATGGTCAGGCCTGCGAGAAGTGAACTAGCCATGGTTGATACTCCTGCAAATCAATTCGAATAAGGGGAACGGTACGGGTTGACGGGCAACGGCATGGCGCCGCGGCCGTCGTCGAACAGGTAGCGCAGGTACAGGCCACCGGTCCATTGCTGGTAGTCGCGGGCGTTGTCCACGCCCAGGGTGCCGCCGAAGAAGAACCCATCGCCCAGCCGGTATTCGCCACTGGCGCCCAGCGAGTAGCCGATGCCGGTCTTGCTCTGCGAGGCATAGGTGGTGCGCAGGGTCGTACCGTCCGTGGCAAAGGCCTGGGAAATTCGTTCCAGCGCCGCTTGTGACTGCCTGTCGCGGAAGTACGGTGCGCTGTCCTGCTCGATGTGCTGCATGCCCACCGAACCCTGCACCTGGTAGCTGAAGTTCGGTCCCCGCTGCGCCCAGCTGACCGGCACACCGATGGAGAAGAAGTTCTGCGGGCTGAAGTAGCCGCCGTGGCCGTAGGTGAAGAAGCTCTGGTTGTTCGCGTAATGCGCCCCGGACACGCTCAGGCCTGCGGTGAGGCGTTCATCCTGATTGTTGAGCAGGTACCAGTAGATGCCGCTGCCCAGTTCACTGCGGGTGTTGGACTCCACGTCGTGACCCAGCAGCTTGTGCCAGGAACCATAGCCGTACATGCCGTAGGTCTGATTGTCATAACCCAGTTGCAGACGACCACCGTTGGAGGTTACGCCACCCCATTGCAGGTCGGTGCGCTTGTCGCGGGCTCCGGCGAAGGAGGTCAGGCTGTCGGTGACCGAGCGCCGGGACAGGTTGAGGTTGTAGCGCCAGTTGCTGCCTTCTGCAAAGGGGCGATCCAGGCTGATGCCGCCCACGGCGGTGTTGTACAGGAAGCCTACCGGGCTCACGCCCAGGTCTGCCTTGAGGCCCTGCGACGGGCTCTCGTAGGCTACGGCCACGCCTACGCCGCTGTCCTTCTGCGAGCCGGGGCTGTCGATGTAGAAGTCCTCTGCTTCTGCAAGCAGGTCGGGTAGCGGCATGGCAAGTATGTTCCTGGCCATTTCGCTGGTGATCCCGCCAAAGCGCGAATTGGCGCTCAGCTCGTTTTTCACCCCCCCTGCGTTCAGCGACACTGGCGTGATGCGCAGGGCCAGTCGATCGTCGTTCCACGGCACGCTGATCTCCAGCGGCGCCTCCACATCGGTAATCTTGCCCAGCCCCGATTCGCTGTCGTTACCGCGGAAAGTGACGCCCTGCTTGATCTGCGGGCTGCGCGCCTCGCGAATCGTATCCAGCTCGGTCTGCAGCGCGGCGCGCGGGTCGACCGGTGCCGGCGTGGCGAGCTGCGGCGTGGCCTGGCTGGCCGTGCGCAGGCCAGGTTCGCTGTCGCGACTGGCCAGCAGCACCGGTGCGTCGAACGCCTCGCTGGCGCGGCTGCTGACCTGGGTCTGTGCCGGCTCGGGAATCTCGGCCAGCACCGTTTCGCTCAGGCGCGACTGCTTGCGCTGGCCCGGTTGGCCGACGAAGGGGTTGACGGCAATCGCCTGGCCGAAGGGGTTGAGCACGTTCTGATCCGGCGGCGCCTGCAAGGCCAGGGCCTGGGCATACAGCTGCTCGGCCTTGGCCAGCTTGCCGCGGCCACGGTAATAGCCGGCAGCACTGGTGAGAATCTGCGGGTTCTGCGGGGCCAGTTGCAGGGCCTTTTCAACGGCGCGCTCGGCCTTGTCGGCATCGCCGGCCTGTACGAAGGCCTGGGCGGCGCCCATCTGCACGTCGGCATTGTCCGGGTACTGGCGCAGCAGCGGGGTGAACAGCTCCACCGCCTTGGCCGGGTTGCGGTTGTCCAGGTACATGCGCGCCAGCGACGACACTGCCTGCGGGTCTTGCGGGCGTTGCGCCAGGGCCGGGGCGAGGGTGTCGTAGGCGGCCACCAGGTCTCCCTTTTCACGCAGCAGGTCGGCCTGGCGCACGGTGTACTGGAACACCAGGTCGTCGTAGCTGCGCTGGTCGCCGGTCTGCAGTGGCTGGCTGCGCAGCTCGCGCAGAATCTGGTTCACCTGCACGTCGTCGCCGGCCTTGAGCAGTGCGCCGGCATAGGCCAGGCGCAGGGACGGGGAGGGCGTGCTGCTCTGGGCAATGGCGGTGCGCAGCATGCCCAGCGCATGTTCGGTCTGGCCGATATCGATATAGGTCGCGGCCAGCGCCGAGAGCATGCCGGGGTTGTTGGCCGCTGCCGGTTCGGCGCGTTGCAGCAGCTTCATGGCCTGTTGGCGCTGGCCCTGTTTGGCCAGGTCTGCCGCCTGGCGGGTCAGCAGGTGCAGTTCGATCTCTTCGGCCAGGGTGTGCATGGCGGCGCTGCGCTGGGCCGTGGGCACCTGCGCCAGGCTGCGCTGGGCCGACTGCCACTCGCCCAGGCGGCTGGAGAACAGCGCGCTGGCATACAGCGCCTCGGCCCGCTGCGGGTTGGCCTTGAGCATCTCGTCGATGGTCTGGCGCGCCTTGCCGGAGGCATCGCTCTTGAGGTAGACCTGCGCCAGGTCGTAACGCGCCCACACGTTCTGCGGGTCGTTGCGCACGGCCTCTTCCAGCGCCTTGCGAGCGCCGGCCAGGTCGCCACTGCGCTCGGCGTCGCGGGCCTGGCCTACGGCGATGGCCGCGCGCAGCACGCGCAGGTCGCCCAGGCGTTCGCGCTGGGCATCGCTGAGCCCGTCGATCAGGCGCTGGCTTTCGCCCAGCTTGCCGTTCTGCGCCAGCACGCTGACCAGCCCGCGCAGCGCATCGGGGTTGCCGGCATCCAGGCTCAGGGCCTGGCGATAGGTGGTTTCGGCGCTGTCGAACTGACCCTGGGCGGCCTGCAGGTCGGCCAGGCTGATAGGCCCCTGCACCTGGCGCGGGTTCATCGCGATGGCGCGTTGCAGCAGCTCGCGGGCGTCTTGCGGATTGCCGGCGTCGCGGGCGGCATTGGCCTGGTCCAGCAGCACCCAGTAGCGGTTGCCTTGCAGGGCGCTTTGCCAGCGGCTGCTGTTGCCACGGCTGATGGCCTGCTTGAACAGTGCATCGGCGTCGCCCAGGCGGCCCTGGCGCTGGCGCACGATGCCCAGCCCGCCGAGGGCGTCGGCATCCTGCGCCTGCTCGCGCAAACGGGCCTGGAACGACTGCTCGGCCTGGGGCAGGTCGTTGGCGTCCAGCGCCTTGAAGCCGCGCACCAGGTGGCTGTTCTGGCGTTGGACGGCGCTGGCCTGGCTGGCACGGGCACCGCTCTTGAGCTGGTTGCGGATCTCTTCGTCGTCCGGGTAGGCCTTGAGGTAGGCATCGAACAACGGCACCTCGGCGGGGCGCGGCGCACCCAGCCAGGACAGGCCCTGGCGCCAGCCCTCGATCGATTCACTGCCGATCACCGGGTCGTTGGCATAGGACGCCAGCCGGCGAATGCCCTCCACCCGCGTGCTTTCGTTGCGCAGCAGCAGCTTGGCCAGGTTGAGCTTGATCTTGGGGTTGTCCGGCGACTGGCCCTGCAGGCGCTCCAGGCCCTGGCGCGCTTCCTGCCAGCCGGTGGCGGTGTAGCCCAGGTAGCTGTAGAACTCCAGGCCCAGTTCGCCCTGGGGTGCACTGCCACCGAACAGCGTGCGGTATGCCGCCACAGCCTGATCCAGCTCGCCCGATTCGGCGAGTTGGCGGGCCTGCTCCAGTTGCGCGGTGTTATCGGCGCTGTGCAGGGCGATCTCCTGTTGCAGCAACAGGGTCTGACGCTCGCCGGGGTGCGCCTGCCTGAGCTGGTCGAGGTAGCGCTTGGCGCCCTGCGGGCGATTGCCATCAAGCTCCAGCAGGCCAAGGCCGTACAACGCGTCGGCCTGCTGCGGATCGATCAGCAGCAGCTTGCGCCATGCCTCGGTGGCGCGGGTGGTGTCTTTGCGGGCCTGCCAGTATTGACCCTGTTCCAGCAGGACCTTGCCGTTCTCGCTGAGCTCGGCAAAGCTGCTGTTGTGGATCAGGGCGGCAAGCACCCCAATGGCTAGGGTTTGGCGGCGCGAGGGCATGAAGTCTCCCAGAGTGGTTGCAGCTTCCCGTCGTCGAGGAAGTGGTAACGATCATCCATGAAGCCGAGGGCGAACAGGCTCAGCACGAAGTCGTAGTAAGGGGGTTGTCTGGCCTGCAGCGCTTCGGGGCTCAGGCTTTTGCTCATCAGCTGGTCGACACGGGCACGCTGCTGTTCCTGCAGCCAGGGTTGCTGGCGCGCCTTGAAATACGGCAGCAGGGCGGCAGAAAAGCCGAACGGGCCATCGCCGCTGCTGGTGTTGGCCTGCACCTGCACTTTCTCTGGCGGTACGCCGTGGGTCGCGACACTGCGCGCCATGCCGTCGAGGCTGTCGAGGATCGGCTTGGCCAGTGGGTCCTTGGCCGGGGTCATGCCGGCCCACAGGTAGGTGCGGATGGCGTCGTAGCTGCCGGTTTCGCCCTTGACCGGGTCGATCACGAACAGGCCCTTGTCCGGGCCGGTGCCACGGTAGCCCACCCAGTCGGCCACATAGCCGTTGTGGCTCACGCCCTTGATCAGGCTGGCGGTGCTGCGGGCGATCTGGCTCCACGGCCCCTTGGGGTCGACCACCGCCAGGCGTCGCAGCACCGGCACCGGCAGGTAGCTGGGGTTGAGCTGCCAGAAGTGATCGGGCTTGGCAAAGCCCTCCACGCCGGGCAGCAGCATCATGCCCAGGCCCGGCAGCTCGGCCACTTCGCGGGCCTTGATATTGGCCAGCAGCTGGGCAGCCTGGGCGTTGTAGGCCGGGGTGTTCCACAGCCGCGCGGCCTCGCTCAGCGCGTAGGCGAACCACAGGTCGGCGTCCGAGGCCGAGTTGTGGTCCAGCAGGCGCCACTGGCCCTTGTCGTCCAGGCCCCAGATCCACCCCGGCAGGTTCTGCTTGATGTCGCCACCGGCAAGGTTGTTGCTGGCCCACAGCCAGAGCTTGTCGAAGCTGGCCTGGTCGTTGGCCACCAGGGCAAAGAACATCGCGTAGGACTGGCCTTCGGACGAGCTGTGCTGCTGCGGCGTGCTGGCATCGAGCACGCGCCCGTCGGGCTGCACGAAGTGCTGGCGAAACACCTGCCACAACGGCCAGGGGGCGGCCTGGCAGCTGTTGGCCTGGCTCACGCCGGGCAGCAGCAGGGTAAGGGCGCTGGCGCCCAGCAGGCGGCGCAGCAGCGAGCGCGGACGCCTGGCGGGCAACGGTGCGGTGTGTCCGGTTGGCAGAGGCATGCGATTACTCGATGTTGAGGCGACGTTTGGCCTGGGCGCGCAGCGAGAAGAACGCCACCAGGCTGACCAGGGCAACCCCCAGCAGGGTCAACAGCAGCAGCGCCGGTACATGCTGGGACAGCAGCCACTGGATGTAACGGAACGGCCCCAGGTGCCCCACGTAGTAGGCCTGCTCGGCCACCAGCGATTCGACATTCCTGCCGTTGATCACCACAAGGCTGCCTTGCAGTGCCTGGGTGTACTGCTCGCCGCCGATCAGGGCGTCGGTGACCTCCACCAGGTTCTGCGGCTGCGGGCTGGACAGCACCACCACGCTGCGCCCGCTCTTGAGCGGCGACTCGAACCCGGTGACGTACGAGCTGCGGTTCTCGCCGGTGAAGGTGAGCGCACCGCGCGCGGCGCGCAGGTTGGCCTTGGGATCGGGGCTGATCCATTCGCGCAGGCGCATCGGCAGGTCGGAGAACTCCACGTAATGCCTGGCGTCCTGGGTCCTGCTGGGCAGGTAGTCGGCCCAGGTCTTGAGCAGTGGCTGGTTGTCGCCGGAAGCCAGCACCAGCAGGTCCTTGTCGGCCAGGGCATCGACCTGGCCGGCCTGGGCCACGGTGACGGCGGTGGCCGGGTAGCCGGTGGAGTCGCCAAAGCGTCCGAGCACGGTGAGGTAGGCGCTCCAGTCGGCGCTGCCGGCGTTGTCGGGCAGTATCACCGCCGAGTCGGACAGGTCGGCCAGGCGCGTGAACGGGAAGCCGCTGTCCTTGAACACGCCCAGGTTGGGCATGGCGATGAAGTGGTCGTAGCCGCTCAGGTCCAGGGTGGAGTCCGGGTCGATGGCGCCGCGCATGTTGTCGATGATGATGTCGCGGCATTCACCCTGCTTGATGTAGTCGTACATGAAGCGGAACTGCAGGCGCGACTGCAGGGCGACCGAGTCCAGCGGCAGCAGCATGCTCGCCTCGCGGGCGATGCTGTCGTCTTTCTTCAGGGCTGCCAGCAGGCTGTCGCCGCCGCCCAGGCGCTCGATCGAGGGCAGGTTCATCGACTTGATGAAAGTGTCGTTGAAGCTCACCAGCAGCGAAGAGTTGGACGAGGTCTGCTGTGGGGTGTAGCGGTACTTGAGGTCCAGCCGGGCGCCCTGTTCGCGCCAGTTGAACAGGTCGGGTGGCAGGCGCACCGGCACGGTGATCATGCCGGGGTTGTAGCCCGACACATTGAGCTGACGCGGGTCGATCAGCTCGCCAAGGCGCACCGGGCGATCGGTCGGCAGCCAGTTGGGCGCGTCATACGGCTGGCGTGGCTGCAGCGCATTGACGGTGTCGATCTGCACGCTGGGGCCGGAGAAGCTGCGGTAGCCGATCACCAGGGCGGTGGCGGCGCGCTTGAGTTCGGCGCTGTCGCGTCCGGCGATGACCAGCAGCTTGCCGTGCGGGTCGTTGGGGTTGCTCACCAGCGACAGGGTCGGGCCCTTGAGGTCGGGCAGCGTCAGGCCCTCGACCTGGTTGGCCTCGGCGGTGTTGACCAGCACCACCGCGTTGCCGCTGGCGGGCAGGCTGTGCAGGTTGGTGGGGAAGTTTGCGCCACGGTAGCTGGCCAGTGCACCGATCCACGACGACACCGCGCCCGCCGCTTCGAGGGTGGTGTTGTCGGGGGCCACGGCAAACACGAACGGCAGGCTCAGGGCGCGTGGGTCGCGACGATCGAACAGCGGCAGCGGCAGCAGGGCCAGGTCGTTGGGCAGCACCACCGGCTTGACCTGCAGGCTCAACTGGCTTTCGTTGCTGATCTTGGCCCACAGGCTCGAATGCAGCGGGTCTTCGCACTGCATGGTGTAGTGGCCGATCAACTGCACGCCGAGCCGGTTGAACTCGGTGATCAGGTACGGCGGAATGTCGATCACCTGCTTTTGCAGGACGCCGGCGTTTTCCTTGGGCAACGGCAGGCTGGCGGCCACTTCGTCGTTGACCATGATGTTGATCTGCGAGAGGTCGCTGAGCAGCGCTGGCGAATAGGTGTATTGCAGGGTCAGTTGCGCGCCGGTCACCACCTCGTCGGCCCGCACGTCGAAGTTGACCGTGTCGGTCGACTCCACGCCACGCAGGCTCATGGTGTAGTTCTTGCCCAGCTGCTTGAGGCTGAGCTGGTACTTTTCGCCGGCCGCATCCGGTGCCGCCGGCGCCGTTTCGCTGGCGGCGGGCTCCGTGGCGGGCGCCGCTGCGCTGGCCGCGACCTCATCGGCCTGGGCAGGTTGCAGCAGGCTGCCCAGGCACAGCAGCGAGCCGGCGAGCAGACGGCGAGAACGGCGCGACAGGTTCACTTGTTGGTCGGTATGAAGCATGACGGTCATTGCGAGTCCAACGAAGGTTCGAGGTGGGTGGGGGCTTGCTTGCGCTTGTAGCGACGATGGCGCAAGGCGCTGAGGGTCGCCTGGGCCAGGTCCATGATGCCGCGCACGCCGATGCGGCTCACATCGTGCAGGGCGCTCAACGGGGTGTCGGGCTTGCTGCCACCCCAGGTTGCGGCCCAGGTGTCGGCCCGCGAGAAGGTCAGGCGCACGAAGTCGCTCTGCTGGCGCAAGGTCAGCGGCTTGAACTGCACCCCGACCATGGCGCCACGGCTGAACACCACGGTGGCCGGCAGTACGCAGGCCTGCTGCTTGCGCATCAGGATCACCTGGATGTCCTGGCCCTTGTGCAGGCTCTGGCCCTCGGGAAGCTTGAAGCCCACGCCCTTTTGCGAGAAGTCCACGGTGGTGCAGTCGATGGTGGTGCCGTCGGCGGTCTGCACCTGAATCGGCAGCTCGGCGCGCACGCGCGGCTCGGAACGCACCTGGCGGGTTTCACTGGCAACCGCAACGGCAGCGCTGGTGATGATCACGTTGTAGATCGTCCAGGCCAGGTTGATGATGATGGTGATGGCTGCGGCCGGGTCGCCCCAGATCAGTTGCACCACACCGAACACCATGCCGATCAGGTTCAGGGTCAGCAGGATGATGTAGGGGCGCGCCAGCTCCCAGTCGAAGTATTCCTTGTCGATGATGCCGCCCTTGTCGGTCACGTTGAAGCCGCCGAGCTTGGGGTTGATCAGCGCCACCAGTACCGGGCGCATGATGTACCAGGCCAGCACCGACTCGTAGACCTCGTTCCAGAACGAATGGCGAAAGCGCCCCTGGATACGCGAGTTGGTCAGGCTGGCGTGGAAGATGTGCGGCAGCACGTAGGCGGTGATCATCAGCGCCGAGGCGTGGAAGATCTGCGCGCCGAAGATCAGGTACGCCAGCGGCGCGGTCAGGAAGACCAGGCGCGGCAGGCCGTAGAAGAAGTGCAGCATGGCGTTCACGTAGCACACGCGTTGGCCGAAGCTCAGGCCCTTGCCGATGAACGGGTTGTCGGTACGGAAGATCTGCGCCATGCCGCGTGCCCAGCGGATGCGCTGGCTGATGTGCCGCGACAGGCTCTCGGTGGCCAGGCCCGCAGCCTGGGGGATCGCCAGGTACGCGGTGTTGTAGCCCTTGCGGTTGAGCTTGAGCGCGGTGTGCGCATCTTCGGTCACCGTCTCGATGGCCACGCCGCCCACTTCCAGCAGGTGGCTGCGGCGGATCACTGCACACGAGCCGCAGAAAAAGGTGGCGTTCCACAGGTCGTTGCCGTCCTGCACCAGGCCGTAGAACAGCTCGCCCTCGTTGGGCACCGAGCGGAACGTGTCGAGGTTCTTCTCGAACGGGTCGGGCGAAAAGAAGAAGTGCGGGGTCTGCAGCAGGGCCAGTTTCGGGTCCTTGAGGAACCAGCCCATCGCCACCTGCAGGAAGGAGCGCGTGGGCACGTGGTCGGCGTCGAAAATGGCGATGTACTCGCCGTCGGTGACTTTCAGGGCCTCGTTGAGGTTGCCGGCCTTGGCGTGGACGTTGTCGGCGCGCACGATGTAGTTGACCCCGATCTGCCGGCAGAACTCGCGAAAATCGTCGCGGCGGCCATCATCCAGCACGTGCACGCGCAGCTTGTCGCGCGGCCAGTCGATGGCCTGGGCGGCGAAGATCGTCAGCTTCACGATGCTCAGCGCTTCGTTGTAGGTGGGGATGAACACATCCACCGTGGGCCAGTCCTTGGGGTCCTGGGTAAGAATCTTGGGCTTGCGCTGCAAGGGCCAGGCGGTCTGCATGTAGCCGAACGCCAGCACCACCAGGGCATAGAACTCTGCTGCCACCAGGCCGTAGCCGAACACGATGTCCAGCCAGCTGTCGAAGCCCAGCGTGTCGGTGACGCGCCAGTACACATAACGCAGGGTGGCCACCAGCGACAACACCACCATGGCCAGCACTGGCAGGCGCCCGGGCAGCTTGCGCAGTATCAGCAGGCCGGCGAAGCACAGGGCGGCAAAGGCGAACTGGCGCTCCAGCTCCAGAGGTGCGGTGACCACGGCCACCAGCAGCAGGGCGCCGATCAGGCCGGCACCGATCTTCAGCGCGCGCAGCACCGGGGCGGGCCATTGCCCGAAGCGTTCGAGCCAGACATTCAAGCGCGCAACCGTGTTGGGCGCCTGCACTGCAGACGCCTGGTCTAAGGGGGCGGTCATGGGGTACCGGACTGTTGGTGGTGATGGGCGAGGTGGGCGCCAAGGGCATGCGCCACGTCGCGCAGGTCCTGGCAGGCAGGGCTGTCGGGCACCTTGACGAACGGATCGAATTCGAAGGCCTGGGCTTCGTCCAGGCTGTGGTCGAGACGGACCATGCCCAGCAGCTCGCGACCGATGCGCTGGCGCAGTACCTGGCACATGTCCAGGTCCAGCGCGCGGGTGGGGTCGACCTTGTTGATCAGGTAGCTGCAGCGCGGCGCGGGGCTGCGCTGGTGCAGGGGCGCAAGCCAGGCCTGCAGTTCATCCAGCACGCGGTAGGCGGCTGGAGTCGGCAGGGTCAGGGCCACCACCTGGTCGGCCATCTCCAGCACTGGCGCAAGCCATGGGGTGGCGCCGGTGGGCATGTCGATGATCAGTACGTCAGCGGGTGTCAGTGCCAGCGTTGCCAATTGCTGCAGCAGCCAGCCAGGCTGGTTGGCCAGGCGCTGCTCCAGGCTGCGCAACTGTGTGGCGTCGGCGTGCCCGAATGGCAGGCATTCGGCGGTCGAGTCGGGCACCGGGTGGCAGTGGATGCTCCAGGGTTCGTCGCTGTCGGTAGCCTGGCTCAGACCGGGGGCGGTACGCGGCAGCATCAGTTGGCTGGCGAGGCTGTTCTGCGGGTCCAGGTCCAGTGCCACCACGCGACCGTGCGGGCGCTCCAGCAGCTTGGCCAGCGCGGCGGCAAAGGTGGTCTTGCCCACACCACCCTTGGCCGAAACCACAGCGATGATGCTGGCCTGGGGGCGTGTCGGTGCCGGTTTGTGCATGGCATGCTCCAGTGCACCCTGATTCAGCCCCTGGGCCGTGGCATGGCGCAGGCGAGCCGCCGCTTCGAGTTGTTCACGCAGCGACAGGGGGGCGCCGGCGGGCTGTGCAGCCGGTTCGGGAGCGGGCGGTATACGCTTCACGGGCGCGGGCACCGCAACGACTGCCGGCGCAGGAGCTGGTGCCTGTACCGGCGCAGGCACCGATGCCAGGGTCGGCGGCAGCTTCAGGGCCGCCAGGGTCGCGGCCACCGGGGCAACCGGCTCGGGCGCGGCAGCAGGTGTGATCGGTTCAGCCACCGTCAGCGCGGGTTCGAGGTATTCGAACTCGGTGTCGATTTCTTTATAGCTGTCCGCACTTGCCCCAAACCTGGTGAACAGATTTCCAATGTCGTCTGCATGACTCATATGTGTAATCCCGGCCTACGGCTATCTGATCAACTGCTGGGGCAGATAAGGTCTGTCACACTGCTAGGATGCTAATGTGTGATATCAAACTGATAGTGTCAATATTTTGTTTATTTCTGGGCTGGTTTTTCGCATTTTCGCCGAGTTAAAAAAATACCGCCATAAGTTTGACTGTTTTGTCGCTGCCTGTGCAGCGCATCTGCACGATGGATGCCGTTCTTGAACAAGGTCGGCACGAACGGCATAAAGCTTAGCCTAGCTTGTAGGAAATGACTGATAAGTCGTGCTGACATATATCAGTTTGTTTCACGATTGGCACATAGGTTACCAAGCTTTGCCTGGCGCGTGTTCAGCCAGAGGACAGGCAACCGGCCAGCCCGGGCCGTTGTCCGATCAACGGTGACTGGCCGGCGTGCCCATGCACGGCGGATGCATTTTTGCCCCTGCTCCGCTAGGATTAGCGGTCTTTGGTCTATCTATCCGACGGTTTTCGATGAGTTATCAGGTTCTTGCACGTAAATGGCGTCCGCGCTCGTTCCGCGAAATGGTCGGCCAGACCCATGTGCTCAAGGCCCTGATCAACGCGCTGGACAACCAGCGGCTGCACCACGCCTACCTGTTCACCGGCACCCGCGGGGTGGGCAAGACCACCATCGCGCGCATCATCGCCAAATGCGTCAACTGTGAAACCGGCATTACCTCGACACCGTGCGGCACCTGTTCGGTGTGCCGCGAGATCGACGAGGGGCGCTTCGTCGACCTGATCGAGATCGACGCCGCCAGCCGCACCAAGGTCGAGGATACCCGCGAGCTGCTCGACAACGTGCAGTACGCGCCAAGCCGCGGGCGCTTCAAGGTCTACCTGATCGACGAAGTGCACATGCTCTCCAGCCACTCGTTCAACGCCTTGCTCAAGACGCTTGAAGAGCCGCCGCCCTACGTCAAGTTCATTCTTGCCACCACCGACCCGCAGAAGCTGCCCGCCACCATCCTGTCGCGCTGCCTGCAGTTCTCGCTCAAGAACATGACCCCCGAGCGGGTGGTCGAGCACCTGAGCCATGTGCTCGGGGTCGAGAACGTGCCGTTCGAAGACGACGCCCTGTGGTTGCTGGGCCGCGCCGCCGACGGTTCGATGCGCGATGCCATGAGCCTCACCGACCAGGCCATCGCCTTTGGCGAAGGCAAGGTGCTGGCGGCGGATGTGCGCGCCATGCTCGGCACCCTCGATCACGGCCAGGTCTATGGCGTGCTCCAGGCCCTGCTCGAAGGGGACGCACGAGCCCTGCTCGAAGCCGTGCGGCACCTGGCCGAGCAGGGGCCGGACTGGAGCGGCGTGCTGTCTGAAATGCTCAATGTGCTTCACCGCGTGGCGGTGGCCCAGGCGCTGCCCGAGGCGGTGGACAACGGCCAGGGTGATCGTGACCGCGTGCTGGCGCTGGCCGGCGCTCTGCCGGCCGAAGATGTGCAGTTCTATTACCAGATGGGCCTGATCGGCCGGCGCGATCTGCCGCTGGCCCCCGACCCGCGTGGCGGCTTCGAGATGGTGCTGTTGCGCATGTTGGCGTTCCGCCCGGCCGACACCGTCGATGCGCCGACACCGACGCTAAAGTCGACGGGGATCAGCCAGGCCACAGCTGACTCCCCACCCGCGGTGGCAGCGGTCGCCGCGCCGGTGGTGGCTGCACCGGTCGTGCCCACGCCCGTTGCCGAACCTGTTGCCCGCCCGCAGCCCGAACCCGAGCCGCCGGTGCAGGCTGCGCCAGTACTGCAAGCGCAGGTTGCCGAGCCGCCCGCGCCCGAGGTCGACCTGCCCTGGAACGAGCCGGCCGCGCCTGCGCCCGAGCTTGCTGCGGCGCCTGAACCCGAACCGGAGCCCGAGCCGCAACCCGAACCTGAACCCGAGGCGATTGCTGCGCCCGTGCCAGCCGCGCCCGCGCCGGCCATCGCGCATCACGATGAGCCACCGATCGCCGACCACGCCAGCTATAGCCCGGCGGGCATGGAGCGCGACGACGAGCCACCGCTGGACGAAGATTACTACGACGCCGAGATCGACCCGGTGGGCTACAGCTACCTGGACGAGCTGGCCAGCGAGACCGCGCCGGAGCCTGCACCGGAGCCCGAGCCAGAGCCTGCTGCGCAACCGGCCACCGGCCTGGCGTTGCAATGGCTGGAGATGTTCCCGCTGCTGCCGATTTCGGGCATGACCGGCAGCATCGCCGCCAACTGCACGCTGATCGCGATGGACGGCGACAACTGGCTGCTGCACCTGGACCCGGCGCACAGCGCCCTGTTCAACGCCACCCAGCAGCGGCGCCTGAACGATGCGCTCAACCAGCACCTTGGGCGTACCCTGAACCTGAGCATCGAGCTGATCCGCCCTGAGCAGGAAACCCCGGCCCAGGCCGCGTCGCGCAAGCGTGCCGACCGTCAGCGCGAGGCCGAGGCGTCGATCGAGAACGATCCGTTCATCCAGCAGATGATCCAGCAGTTCGGCGCCACCGTGCGTCACGATACTATTGAACCTGTCGACGCCCTGGTGGCCCAGGGCGACTAATCCGTTTACCCCAGCACCGCGGTCTGCCGCGGTGTGCCAAGTAACTTGATACCGAGGTGATTCCCATGATGAAAGGTGGCATGGCCGGCCTGATGAAGCAGGCACAGCAGATGCAGGAAAAAATGGCCAAGATGCAGGAAGAGCTGGCCAACGCCGAAGTGACCGGCCAATCGGGCGCCGGCCTGGTCAGCGTGGTGATGACCGGTCGCCATGACGTCAAGCGCATCAGCCTGGACGACAGCCTGATGCAGGAAGACAAGGAAGTGCTGGAAGACCTGATCGCTGCGGCCGTGAACGATGCGGTGCGCAAGGTCGAGGCCAACAGCCAGGAAAAGATGGGTGGCATGACCGCCGGCATGCAACTGCCGCCGGGCTTCAAGATGCCGTTCTGAGGCATTGCCTGCGTGACCCTCGGTGGGAGCACAGCCAGTCGGTTGTCGCTCCCATCGTCGTTTTTCCGTTCAACCGATGATCTGCCAGGCCTTTTACCATGAGCTTCAGCCCCTTGATTCGCCAACTGATCGACGCCTTGCGCACGCTGCCGGGTGTGGGTCAGAAAACCGCCCAGCGCATGGCCCTGCAACTGCTGGAGCGTGACCGCAGCGGCGGCGTGCGCCTGGCCCAGGCGTTGAGCCAGGCCATGGAGGGGGTGGGGCATTGCCGTCAGTGCCGCACCCTGACCGAGCAGGAGCTGTGCCCGCAGTGCGCCGACCCACGGCGTGACGACACCCTGCTGTGCGTGGTGGAGGGGCCGATGGACGTGTACGCGGTGGAGCAGACCGGTTATCGCGGCCGCTACTTCGTGCTCAAGGGGCATCTGTCGCCACTGGACGGCCTGGGGCCGGAGGCCATCGGGATTCCGCAGTTGCTGGCGCGCATTGCCGAGCAGGGCAGCTTCACCGAGGTGATCCTGGCCACCAACCCCACGGTGGAAGGGGAGGCCACGGCGCATTACATCGCGCAGCTGCTGGCGGACAAGGGGCTGGTGGCTTCACGCATCGCCCATGGTGTGCCGCTGGGCGGGGAGCTGGAACTGGTGGATGGCGGAACGCTGGCCCATTCGTTCGCGGGGCGCAAGCCGATCACGCTGTGACCGTGCCGGCCAATCGCGGGTCAAGCCCGCTCCTACAGGGGTTGCGTAACACCTTGTGGGAGCCGGCTTGACCCGCGATTGGCTGCGCAGCGGCCCCATCAATATTCGCTGAGCGAAAACTCGGTCAGGCAGAACGTCTGCACCCCTGCCGCCTGCAGCTTCTGCGAGCCGCCCAGCTCCGGCAGGTCGATGATCGCCGCCGCCTCGAACACGGCCGCCCCCATGCGCCGTATCAGCTTGGCCGCTGCCAGCAGGGTTCCGCCGGTGGCGATCAGGTCATCCATGATCAGCACCGCATCGCCCTCGCACAGGCTGTCGGCATGCACTTCCAGAAACGCCTCGCCATATTCGGTCTGGTAACCCTCGGCCAGCACATCGGCCGGCAGCTTGCCCTGCTTGCGAAACAGGATCAGCGGCTTGTTGAGCTGGTGGGCAATGATCGAGCCGATCAGGAAGCCGCGCGCATCCAGCGCCCCGACATGGCTGAAGTCAGCCTCGACATAGCGTTCGATGAATTGGTCGGCAACGTGGCGCAGGCCCCGAGGGGACTGGAACAGCGGGGTAATGTCGCGAAAGATCACCCCCGGCTTGGGAAAGTCCGTTACCGGGCGGATCAGGGATTTGAGGTCGAACGCATCGGTCGGCATGGGGCAGGTATCCTGAAGGGCAAACGCCAGCCAGTATACCTGCTGCGCCAGGTGTCAGCTGTCCAGCGAGCCGCCGGCCAGGGCGCACAGCTGAATCGGGTCGATGATGCGTACTTCCTTGCCTTCGGCCTCGATCAGGCCGTTCTGCTGGAAGCGCGTGAACACCCGTGACACGGTTTCCACCGCCAGGCCCAGGTAGTTGCCGATTTCGTTGCGCGACATGCTCAGGCGGAACTGGTTGGCCGAGTAGCCGCGTGCGCGAAAGCGCGCCGACAGGTTGACCAGGAAGGTGGCGATGCGCTCGTCCGCAGTCTTCTTGGACAGCAGCAGCATCATCTGCTGGTCGTCGCGAATCTCGCGGCTCATCACCCGCATCAGTTGGCGACGCAGCTGCGGCAGTTGCACCGACAGCTCGTCCAGGCGCTCGAAGGGGATCTCGCACACCGAAGTGGTTTCCTGGGCCTGCGCCGATACCGGGTAGGCCTCGGTGTCCATGCCCGACAGCCCGACCAGCTCGCTGGGCAGGTGGAAGCCGGTGATCTGCTCCTCGCCCGCGTCGCTCAGGCTGAAGGTCTTCAGGGCGCCGGAGCGCACGGCGTAAACCGAGCCGAAGTTGTCGCCCTGGCGGAACAGAAACTCGCCTTTTTTCAACGGACGCCCGCGCTTGACGATTTCGTCCAGTGCGTCCATGTCTTCCAGATTCAGCGAAAGAGGCAGGCACAAGGGCGCCAGGCTGCAATCCTTGCAATGGGCCTGGTTGTGAGGGCGCAGTTTAACTGGCTCGGACATTTTCATTCGATCCTTCTGGGGAAAGCACACATAAGCCGTAAGGGTAACTCAGACGGCCGGGTTCAGGCCAGCGTGCGCGCTTTTGGTGCGTGCTGGGCTCAAGATCGGCGATGTTTGGCCGATGACCTGGAATAGTGTCCTTAACAGGAAAGACTGTCCATGCTCTCTATCGATTCAAATCCTCTGAATAGCGCTGCAACCCAACTCAAACCCCCTGTCGCCAAGACCAATGTCGACGGTGCCCAGAGCGCCCAACCGGCCGAGGCTCCTGCCAAGGAGGGGGTCAGGGTCAACCTGTCCCTGGCGGGCCTGCAGGCGTCCAAAAGCAGCGGCGGCAACAAGGACATCGAGGAAAGCGGTCTGCCCCAGACCATCCAGCAGACCCTCAAGACCATCCGCAAGCTGCAGCAGCAACTGGCTGAAAAGATGCAGCAGATGCAGGCCGTCATGCGAGACAACTCCCTGACCCCCGAGCAGATGCGGCAAAAGGTCTCATCGCTGCAGGGTGAGATCGCCACGCTGACGGGGGCAATCACCACCGCCACCGCCAACCTGAACAAGGCAATGAAGCAGGAGAACCTGAGCCTTGATCAGGTCGCGAAGGTGTTCGAGTTGATGGGCTGATTCAAATCACCCGCGAAAACCGCTGGCGGTTGTGCAGGTCCAGGTAGGCATCGAACACCATGCATACCGAGCGTACCAGCAGGCGCCCCGCCGGCAACACCTTGATCCCGTTGGCATCCAGGCTGATCAGGCCGTCCTTGGCCATGCCCAGCAGGGCAGGCCACTGCGCGTTGAAGTAACCGCGAAAATCGAGGGTGAAGGCGCGCTCGATGGTCTCGAACTCCAGTTCGAAATGGCAGATCAGCTGCTGGATCACCGCGCGGCGGATGCGGTCGTCCTCGTTGCAGATCAGGCCGCGACTGGTGGGCAACTGCGAGGCGCCGAGGGTGTTCTGGTATTCGTTCAGATCACTGCTGTTCTGGCAGTACAGGTCGCCGATCTGGCTGATGGCCGACACGCCAAGGCCGATCAGGTCGCAGTGGCCGTGGGTGGTGTAGCCCTGGAAGTTGCGCTGCAGGGTCGACTCTTCCTGGGCAATGGCCAGTTCGTCGTCGGGCAGGGCGAAATGGTCCATGCCGATGTAGCGATAGCCTGCCTCGGTCAGCTGCTCGATGGTGTTGTGCAGCATTTCCAGTTTCAGCGCAGGCGCCGGCAGGTCGCTGCTGTCGATGCGCCGCTGGGGCATGAAACGCTCGGGCAGGTGCGCATAGTTGAACACCGAGAGGCGGTCGGGCTGCAGCTTGATCACTTCCTCGACGGTGCGTGCAAAGCCTTCGGTACTCTGCTTGGGCAGGCCGTAGATCAGGTCGAGGTTGATCGAGCGAAACTGCAGGGTGCGCGCCGCCTCGATGATCGCGCGGGTCTGCTCCAGGCTTTGCGGGCGGTTGATGGCCCGTTGCACCACCGGGTCGAGGTCTTGCACGCCCAGGCTGACACGGTTGAAGCCCAGTTCGCGCAGCAGCCCCATGGTCGACCAGTCGGCCTCGCGCGGGTCGATCTCGATGCCGTAGTCGCCCGAATCATCATCCAGCAGGTTGAAGTGCTGACGCAGGTGCGTCATCAGCTGGCGCAGTTCGGCGTGGCTGAGGAACGTCGGTGTACCGCCGCCCAGGTGCAGCTGCTCCACGGTCTGGCGCGGGTCCAGGTGGCAGGCGATCAGCTGGATTTCCTGCTCCAGGCGCTGCAGGTAGGGCTGGGCGCGGCCGCGGTCCTTGGTGATCACCTTGTTGCAGGCGCAGTAGTAGCAGATGTTGGCGCAGAACGGCACGTGCACGTACAGCGACAGCGGGCGCGCGGCGCGGCGGCTGTCACGCAGGGCGTGCAACAGGTCGAACGAGCCGACCTGGCTGTGCAGTTGCACGGCGGTCGGGTAGGAGGTGTAGCGCGGGCCCGCCAGATCGTAACGGCGAATAAGGTCGGGGTCCCAGTGGAGGGCGTCGAGCATGGTGGCAGTCCCTGGAATGGCGGCAGTGTCCGGAGTCTAGGGAGCGTTGTGTCAGGGCGTGTTGATTTGTATCAACGGGTGTTCAGTGCCCCATGAGCCAGTGCTGGTGCGGCCCCGGCAGGGTCCACAGGCCGAACAGGATCACCAGCAGGCCTCCCGTCACGCGTACCCCGCGCTTGCGCAGCAGGGCGCTGGTGCGCTCGGCAGCCAGCCCCGTGGCCAGCAGCACCGGCCAGGTGCCCAGGCCGAAGGCCAGCATCAGCAGGGCGCTGTGGGTGGCGTTGCCCTGGCTGGCGGCCCACAGCAGGGTGCTGTAGACAAGCCCGCACGGCAACCAGCCCCACAGCGCGCCCAGCAGCAGCGCGCGCGGCAGGCTCGACACCGGCAGCAGGCGATTGGCCACCGGCTGTATGTGCCGCCACAGGCCGCGCCCCAGGCTTTCGATGCGGGTCAGGCCGCTCCACCAGCCGGCCAGGTACAGGCCCATGCTGATCAGCAGCAGCGCCGCGAGCACGCGCATGCCGGTGGCCAGCGGGCCGCCCGCCACCGCCCAGCCGGCCAGGCCCAGCAGCAGGCCGGCAGCGGCATAGCTGAGGATGCGCCCCAGGTTGTACGCCAGCAGCAGCTGAAAGCGCCGGCTGCGCTGCGCCTTGGGGATGGCCAGGGTGAGTGCGCCCATCAGGCCGCCGCACATGCCCAGGCAGTGGCCGCCCCCCAGCAGGCCGAGGATCAGCGCCGAACTCAGCAGCGGCAACAGGTCAAGCATGGGGCGGGGCGCCGCTGTCGTCGGGCTTGCGCGGCTCGGCCTGGTCCAGGGCGGCCTGGTGCTTGGGGTCCTGGTCGTCGAACAGGATGCTGTGGGCCGGGCCTTCGAGGTCGTCGTACTGGCCGCTGTCCACGGCCCAGAAGAAGATGTACACGGCGATCGCGACGATCAGCAGCGCGGCGGGAATCATGACGTAGAGCGCGGGCATGGGGTCTCCGGGTCAGGCCGTCGCGGGGTGTGCGGCGTCGACGATAGGGGCGGTGGCAGGCAGCTCGCGGATGCGCGTAAGGCGCAGGGCGTTGAGCACCACGATCAGCGAACTGACCGACATGCCGACCGCCGCCCAGATCGGAGTGATCCAGCCCAGTGCGGCGAACGGCAGCATGAGGCCATTGTACAGGCCAGCCCACAGCAGGTTCTCGATGATTATCCGGCGCGTGCGGCGCGCCAGGCCGAAAGCCTGCACCAGCGCCTCCAGGCGGTTGGACAACAGCACCGCATCGGCGCTGGTCTTGGCCAGGTCGGTGGCCGAGCCCATGGCAATGCTGATGTCGGCCGCGGCCAGCACCGGCACGTCGTTGACCCCGTCACCCAGCATCAGCACCTTGTGTCCCTTGGCCTGCAGGGCCTTGAGCCGTTGCAGCTTGTCGTCCGGGCGCAGGCCGCCGACGGCCTGGTCGATGCGCAGCTCGGCGGCGACGCTGGCCACCATCGGCGAGCTGTCGCCCGACAGCAGCAGGGTCTGCCAGCCGCGGGCACGGCAGGCTGCCAGCAGGTCGGCGGCGTCGTGGCGCAGGCGGTCGTCGAGCACGAACCAGGCCAGCGGCCCGTGGCTGTCGCCCAGCAGCAGCCACTGCCCGGGTTCGTCGGGCATCGCCGGCACTGCGCTGTGGCTCAGGGCGCACACGAAGTCGGCCTGGCCGATGCGCAGGCGGCGGTTCTCCACCTGCCCCTCAAGGCCCAGCCCCGGCGTGCTCTGCACGTCGTCGGCGACCGTGATGGTGCGCCCGAAGGCGCGGGCGATCGGGTGCTCGGAGCGGCTTTCGAGGGCGGCGGCGAGGGTCAGGCACTGGTCGGCGTCCAGCGGGCCCAGCGGGCGGATGGCGCGCAATGTCAGGCGCCCCTCGGTGAGGGTGCCGGTCTTGTCGAAGATCACCGTGTCGATCTGGTTCAGGCCCTCCAGCACATGGCCGCGGGTGAGCAGCAGGCCGAGCTTGTGCAGCGTGCCGGTGGCCGCGGTGAGCGCGGTGGGGGTGGCCAGCGAGAGTGCGCAGGGGCAGGTGGCGACCAGCATGGCCAGCACGATCCAGAACGCCCGCGAGGGGTCCAGTTCCCACCACAGCAGGCCGATGGCTGCGGCGGCCACCAGCGAGAACAACAGGAACCACTGCGAGGCACGGTCGGCGATCTCGGCCAGGCGAGGTTTTTCCGACTGGGCGCGTTCGAGCAGGCGCACGATGGCCGACAGTCGGGTGTCCTGGCCCAGGGCCTGCACCTGCACGGTCAGTACGCTCTCGATGTTCAGCGTGCCGGCCGTCACCGCATCGCCGCGCTGGCGCGGTTGCGGCAGGTACTCGCCGGTCAGCAGCGATTCGTCGACGCTCGACTGGCCGTCGATGATGCGCCCGTCGGCGGGCAGCACCGCGCCCGGGTGTACCAGGACCCGGTCGCCGGTCTGCAGCTCGCGCAGCAGGATGCGCTGGCTGTTGCCGTCGGCATCCAGGCGCAGGCACGAGGCCGGCAGCAGGTTGACCAGTTGCGCGGTGGCTGCGGCGGTGCGCTCGCGGGCACGGCGTTCCAGGTAGCGCCCGGCCAGCAGGAACAGCGCGAACATGCCCACCGCATCGAAATACAGCTCGCCGCTGCCGGTGATGGCGGTCCAGATGCCGGCGAAGTAGGCCAGGCCGATGGCCAGCGACACCGAGACGTCCATGGTCAGGTGGCGGGTGCGCAGGTCGCGGGCGGCGCCCTTGAAGAACGGCGCGCAGCTGTAGAACACGATGGGCGTGGTGAGAAACAGTGCCACCCAGCGCAGGATGGTGTGCAGCTCCGGGCTCAGGTCGATGTTGAACTCGGGCCAGGTGGCCATGGTTGCCATCATGGCCTGGAACCACAGCAGGCCGGCCACGCCGAGCTGGCGCAGGGCGGTGCGGTTCTCGCTGGCCAGCTGCTCGGCGGCGCGGTCGGCCTGGTAGGGGTGGGCGGCGTAGCCGATATGGCGCAGTTCACCCAACAGTTGCGAGAGCGGCAGCTGGCTGTCGGCCCATTGCACCTGCAGGCGATGGTTGGACAGGTTCAGTCGCGCCTCGGCCACCGCCGGCAGGTTGCGCAGGTGCTTTTCGATCAGCCAGCCGCAGGCGGCGCAACTGATGCCTTCGATCATCAGGGTGGTTTCAGCGAGTTCGCCGGTGTGGCGCACAAAAGGCTTCTGCACGTCGCTGCGATCGTACAGGGCCAGTTCGTCGACCAGTTGCACGGGCAGCGCGTCGGGGTTGGCGCTGGCTTCGCTGCGGTGCTGGTAGTAGCTTTCCAGGTTGCCGGCGACGATGGCTTCGGCCACGGCCTGGCAGCCGGGGCAGCAGAATGCACGGGGTTCGCCGAGTACCACGGCGGTGAAGTGGCTGCCGGCCGGGACGGGCAGGGCGCAGTGGTAGCAAGGCGTGGGGCTGGTCATTGTTATCTATCGCAGATGGGTGGTGACCTTGTCGCGGGTCAAGCCCGCTCCCACAGGGTGTCTGAGCACCGAAAACCTGTGGGAGCGGGCTTGACCCGCGATTGCAGTCGACTCATTTCTCGAGGTGTTCAGCCCCTTGCAGCGCCTCGTCACCCAGCATCAGCGTGGTGTCGTGCGCCACTTGCTCTTCTTCGAACAGGCGCCATACCTGGCCCTTTTCGGTACCCAGCAGCTCGACGAAACGCCGGCCCTCGACCTTGTCGCTCAACTGCCCCAGGTAACGCCCGGGCTCGCTTTCGCTGCGGGTCAGCATGATCTTGCGGTCCTTCTCCGGCTGGGTCGGCGAGATCAGGTTCAGCTCCAGGGTCTGCGGCTGGCTGTCACCGCTCAGGCGCAGGTCCACTTCGCCGGTCAGCTCGTCCAGGTGCACGCTGGCCTTGAGCTTCAGGCTCTGCCCCAGCAGCTCGCGGTCCAGCGAGCGGTTGATGCCCTTGCCAGCCTCGTAGTAGTTGTCGTTGACCAGGTTGTCCGGGTTGTTCACCGCGATGGTCACCATGGTCAGGCTCAAGGTCACCGACGTGGCCAGCACGCCGATGATGATCCACGGCCAGAGGTGGTGGTGCCAGGGGCTGGAGGCGTTTGCAGGCATGTCTCTACTCTCTTAGCGAATGTTGGGGCCGATGAAACGGCTCTTGGCTTCGACCTGGGTGCCGTTGTCGTCGGCGTCCTTGAGGGTGAAGGTGACTTCGTTGGCAGTCGAAGGCAGATCTTCCGGTGCCATCGACAGTTGTACCGGCAGGCTGACGATATCGCCGGCCGCCACGCGGATCTCCCGCGCGCCTTCGAGCTTGAGGTCCGGCAGGCCGGAGGCATCGAGCACGTACACGTGGTCGCGCTGGTCCTTGTTCATCACCTTGAGGCTGTACACGTTCTCGATGCGGCCCTGGGCGTTCTCGCGGTACAGCACGCGGTCCTTGCTCACGTCGAAGCCCACCAGCGGGCGCATGAGGAAGGCGGTGGCCAGCAGGCCGATCATCACCAGCAGCACCACGAAGTAGCCGATCAGGCGTGGGCGCAGCATGTGCGTCTTCTGCCCCGACAGGTTGTGCTCGGTGGTGTAGCTGATCAGCCCGCGCGGGTACTCCATCTTGTCCATGATGGTGTCGCAGGCATCGATGCAGGCGGCGCAGCCGATGCACTCGATCTGCAGGCCGTCGCGGATGTCGATGCCGGTCGGGCACACCTGCACGCACATGGTGCAGTCGATGCAGTCGCCCAGGCCCTTGGCCTTGTAGTCCATGTCCTTCTTGCGCGGGCCGCGGGTTTCGCCGCGCCGCGGGTCGTACGACACGATCAGCGTATCCTTGTCGAACATCACGCTCTGGAAGCGCGCATACGGGCACATGTAGATGCACACCTGCTCACGCAGCCAGCCGGCGTTGCCGTAGGTGGCCAGGGTGAAGAAGCCGACCCAGAAGTAGGCCCAGCCGTCGGCCTGGCCGGTGAAGAATTCGATGCTCAGTTCGCGAATGGGGCTGAAGTAGCCGACGAAGGTCATGCCGGTGACGAAGCCGATGCTCAGCCACAGGCTGTGCTTGGCCAGCTTGCGCACCAGCTTGTTGGCGCTCATGGGCGCCTTGTCGAGCTTGATGCGCTGGTTGCGGTCGCCTTCGGTGACCTTCTCGCACCACATGAAGATCCAGGTCCACACGCTTTGCGGGCAGGTATAGCCGCACCACACGCGCCCGGCGAACACGGTGATGAAGAACAGGCCGAAGGCCGCGACGATCAGGATGCCCGAGAGCAGGATGAAGTCCTGGGGCCAGATGGTGGTGCCGAAGATGTAGAACTTGCGCTCGGGCAGGTTCCACCACACGGCCTGGTGCCCGCCCCAGTTCAGCCAGACGGTACCGAAGTACAGCAGAAACAGGAGGGCCCCGCCGGCCATGCGCAGGTTGCGGAACAGGCCGGTGAAGGCGCGGGTGTAGATCTTTTCCCGTGCGGCATAGAGGTCGACGCCGCCGGCATCTTTCTTGGCAGGTGGGGTGACGTCATGTACTGGAATCTGTTTGCTCATCATTGAGTCCCACGGCAGTGGAAAAGTGCCGCGGCCAGTACATGCCGACCGCAGTCAGAAGTTGTTGCTGCTCTAGGGCGCATGATACGCCTGTCATTGCGGTACAGGGTGCAGTGCGACCTTTGGTCGCGTTGGTTAGTGGCGGGCGATAGTGTAGTGGAGCTTGTCAATTGACCTGAGTCACGTGGGTGGCAGATCCGGCCCCTTGGCCGGCTAGCCGGCAGAAGGGGCCTGCGCCAATAAAAAGGCCCCGCCAGCAACACTGGCAGGGCCTTTTCACAGCCGGGGCATGTTCACTGCGCTTCGGCGGTTTTCTCTGGCTGGTGAGACAGGCTGTAGACATAGGCCGCCAGCAGGTGGACCTTGTCGTTGCCCTGAATGTCCTGCTGCGCGCTGCGGGCGTGAAGTTCGACGACAGCACCCTCGCCCACCTCGGGCAGGCGCTGGCGCCGCTCGGGGCGAACTATGCGACCACGGACAAAGGGGATGTGCCGAGCATCAGCGAACCGCACAAGGTGTATACCGCCTCGGAAACGTTGGCGTTGCTCAAGAACTACGAGATCAACCACGCGAACTTCTATGATCCGAAGGTGAATCAGGAATACCTGATCAACGACAGATTCCTTCAGAACTGGGAACAACTCGCCTATTACGACCGCAACCTCAATTACGGCAAAACCGATCTGCTGGGTGGTGGGATTGGCGTAGGGCAAGGCATTGCGGCGGCAGTGGCCGAGTCAGCCAAAAACATCTACGGCTTGGGTGAAGGGCTGGTCACGGACTTTAGTGGCACCAGTTCTCGTATCACCAACGGACTGATTCAGAAGGCCAGCAATCCGTACGAAGTCGCACAAGCCTTTGAGAGCGCCAAGCAGGACGCGAAAGTCCAGGCATTTGTTTTGCGCCTGCAAGGCCAGGAACAGGCTGCCCTGCGGGTGGAAATGCAGTGGGAGACCGAGTTCGCCCTGAGCTTTGCGGTGATCAACAAGGCAGGGAAGCTGGGGCAGGTTGCGAAAGCGCTTGGGGAGCGGGAGACGGCTTGGAAGGCGTCGAGCCTGGTGGACAACGCTGGTGGTAAAAATGGGCCACCTGGAAAGAATCCGAATTCGACAAGTGGTATAACGGATGCGGAGGCAGGGATGCCTTATGCGCATTCGGTGGGGGGTGCAAAAGGTACTCCTGCTTGGGACAACGCTATATCTAAAGCTGACGGAGACTTCGGGTATCTCCCACCTGTCCGACAAAACTATGTTAAAGATGTTTACGACTTGCAAGGTGCTGTGGACAAAATGCGTGCCGGCGGCGCTAGCGCAGAAGAAGTCGCAAAATATGCATATGGCGCAAGAAACGAGTTGAAAGTAAAGTATAGGGAGTATACGCCTCCGGATATGCTTGACGTAATCGATGCAAGAAATTTGGAGCGATATGGTAACAAGATCGGCCCTGCATTTGATGATTTAGTTAAAAAGGGAAAAACTTTTGATCAGATAATTGAGAGCTCTACGCGAGCTGGTGGTGGAGATCTTTTTCAATGAAAAAATTTATTGATGAAAAAGTGTTTTCTCTTGGCCGCATGAGGTCTGGGAGACTGTATGCGGAGCTGACTTCTGATGTGGGCTGGGAAGGCTTCCCTAATTATGCCGAAGAATTCGTTAAGTTATTTTCTGGAAAGATTATTAGCAGAAGTGATTCTGTTGATACTAGAGTGTGGGGGGTGATTATAAAAGACCGGCTCCTGCGATTGGTTTATGAAGACTTTCCTGTGATGATTAGTTTGGAGTCGCAAAGTGAGGAGGGGGATCGACTTATCGAGGAATTAAAAGAAATTTCTATTAAGTAGAATTAGTCCTTCGGTGCAAAAGGCGCAGGTGAGGTTGCCTCTATAGGCGGAAAGGCCTGTGTTTATAACTGCGTTATTGATGGCGTGACTCGTTACGTTGGAAACCGACGACATAGTTAAACGCAGTCAAGCTCACCTCAGACAAAAAGGTATAGTGGTTTCCGAAATCAGAGGGCTTGAGAATATTTCTCGTGCTGACGCTCGGGCAGTTGAGCAAACACTGATCGATTACGATGGCCTTGGTAAAGATGGCGGCACGTTAATCAATACTAACTCTACATAGTCCATCAAAAAACAGACCAAGTATGGTTTGTTTTGCGCCTGCAAGGCCAGGCGAAAGGTGTCCCGCTGAGTGTGTTTCAAAAACAATTTGGCTCTAAATTTGGCCCTATAACGGCGCCTGACAATATTGCGCAGCAAATGGCAAGCTCCGGAAATGGCGCTCGGGGAGTTGTGTTTGGTTCTTATGGGCTGGGTCAGCCAGGGCATGTTTTCAATGTGTTTAATCAGAATGGTGTTGTTAGATTCCTTGATGGGCAGACCGGGAAGCCAGCAAATCTCAGTAATTTCAAAATACTACGCAGTCTGGTGCGCTTCATGTTCTTGGAACAGCAAAGCCCTTAGAAAGTTATTTGGAGGACTACATAAAAGAGAAGGCCGTGAAATCTAGGTGATTTAACGGTGCAAAAGCAACTGGTGGCGCTGCCAGAAAGGTAGATGATCTAGCTACTAGTGGCTTAAGCTCAGCGTCAAACCTTCCAAGTGGAACAGGTCTTGGGCCACGCTTACGCACAGTGGTTTCCTGCTGCTGACCAAACAGCTCTTCGAGTTTGGTCGAAAGCAGTCGGGCCAGCTCTCATCGCTGGAATAATTGTCAATGCACGGCGGTATGGATCTCTGACATTCCGCACAAGGGCGGGTGGGCCGGGTGGCTCGCTCTGGCTGTGGGACGGTGACGAAGAGTATCGACCGGACAGGGCATTCAGCTCGCAAGAGCAGAAGTACCCCACCCGAGGATTAATCAGCGCGCCCTTGCTGGTCGAGCGCATCGAAAAAAACTACAGGGCCCAGCCCCATGAAGTCTGGTGAGGCTTGCCGCTGGTAGCCGGCCCTTTCAATGCATGACCGCCCGCGTAATCAAAAAGCTCAGCAACTCGCCCTCGTCATCCAGTTCGATGGCCTGCACCGGCCGTGGCAGGTTGTCGAGCACGCTGCGCCAGAACGCCTGTGAGGTTTCATCCTGGTCATAGAAGCGCACCAGCCAGTCCCCTTCCCCACTCATCAGCACCTGGGTAGCCAATGCCTGGCCGATGCCCTTGCGCCGGTAGCGCTTGAGAATGAACAGGTCGGCCAGCTCCTGTGCGTCCAGCCCTGCCAGTTCGCTGCGCTCGACCAGCAGGAAGCCGGCGATGTAGCCATCGACCAGAATCAGGTTGGCGCTCCACTGCGGCTCCTGCCAGTAGCGGGCCAGGTGTTCGTCGTGGATGTAGAAACGGCCGTCCACCTCGACGTCTTCCTGCTCCCAGTCCGAGGACTCGTAGGCATAGAACTGGTAGAGGTTGCGGATCAGCTCGATGTGTTCAGGGCCGGTCGGGATCAGTTCGACGGTGAGTTCACTCATGGCTACGGCAGGGGCTCGATGAAAAAGAGCGCGCAGTCAGCCACGATTCGCGTCACAACTCAACCCATTCGCCCTGCGAGTAGACGCTGAACCGGTTCGACTCGGGAAGGACAACAGAGCGAGGGCAAGCAGTGCAGTGCGAAGCATGAAGGCGAGGCCATCCTGGGCGATCTGGGCGCGGGATGATGTCATGCAGCCCTCTTCGCCAGCAAGGCTGGCTCCTACAGTCCTGTGCAGGGCTCAGCCTCCCGGCGAACAAGCGCATCGCGCTCACTCCATCAGAACTGCACCTTCACCTGTACGCCGGCCAGCAACGCGTCCTGGGTGTCCTTGCCGGAAAATGCACCCGGCTCCATCACGTACTGCACGCTCGGGCGCACCGTCAGCCAGCGGGTTACCTGGGCGGTGTAGCTCAGTTCCACCAACTGCTCGCCCATGTCCAGGTTGCTGACACTCTGCGCCTGGGCCAGGTCGCCACCGCGCTCCAGGTTGGCGATCTGGACATCGCGGCTGCGCGAGTTGAACACCGCACGGCCGTATGCCAACCCCACGTTGTCATGCTCGCGCGAAGCGAACGGTCGGCTCAGCACAGCTCCGGCCGCGTACCAGTGCGAGAACGGCGAAGTGGCCGTGTCGGTGTCGGTGGCCTGCGCGAACAGGCGTACGCTGCGCCCCCGGGTCGAATCCGAACGCCATACCATCTGGTCGACCAGGATATAGGCACCGTGACGCCCCGCCGCCTTGCTGTCGGGCTGGCCGATGCGCGCAGTGTCGGAGGTGTCGTAATACCAGCCGAACTTGTACTGCCCGTCATAGGTAGCCAGGTTGTTGTAGATCAGCTCCACCGGCAGGATGGCCCCGGTGGTGCCGCTGGAGGTCAGGTCGAAGGCCTTGGACGAGGCGCTGTTGGTCTCGGGATTCACGTTGAACCAGGCGGTCTGCACCGTCCACTCGGGGCTGATGCGGTATTTCAGCTCCATGCCCCAGTGCGCGGTGGGGTAGTTGCCCCAGCCACTGCCACCGGACATGCTCAGCGGGTGCGCGCAGAAACCTGCGTTGACGAAGTTGGTGAGGATGCCCATGCCGCCGAAGTCATTGCCCATGGCCATCCAGCCGAGCTTGACGTTCAGGTCGTCGGTGAACAGGCTGCGCGCATAGCTCAGCTCGCTCAGGCGCGTGTACAGCCCGCCGTAGATCTCCTGCACCGGCAGCCGGTTGCCCACCAGGTCTTGCGAGGCGCTGTTGCCGCGCCGGTCATTGATCGTCAGCTGGACCGTGCCTGCATCCGCCTCGCCCAGCAATGTCTCGAGGTCGAAGGTAGCGCCCAGGCGGACCTGCTGCGCATAGCGCGCACCGTGCTTGAGGCCACCGCTGACCAGGCCCATGGTTTCCGACACATACTCGCCGGTGAGCTTGACGCCGCTCGCCTCCAGGCGTGAGCGGCTGCCGCCCCAGTCGCCGGTCAGGGTCGGGCTGTCGACAAGGGTGTCGAATGCATCGGCCTGCACCGCACACGCCAGCAAGCTGGAAGAAAGGCCCACGGCAAACGCGAGGGGGCTGAACGGAAAACGCGAAAAGAGGCTCAAACGGCCCTCCCGAAAGACAATAGATCGCCACCCGGTCAGCGACGAAGGCGCGAACCGGGACACAAGAAATGCAGGTGGCCTATGTTACGGGATTTTATGTACTAACCGTTTAATTTGTAGACTTTGGTGCAACGCCCTGGCCGACCGGCGGCTGGCTCAGGGCAGGTACAGCTGGAACAGGCCGCCGCCCAGGGCACCGCCATTGGCGATCTCGATGCGCCCGCGCACACCGTTGCGCTCGTGCAGCGCAGCAATGCGTTCAGCGAAGTACAGGCCCAACCCGGTGCTGCCGGTGTGCAGGTTGATGCCCTGCACGTAGTCGGCCTGACGGTCGATCATGCCCTGTGGATAACCCGGGCCGTCGTCATTGATGCTCAGCACCAGTTGCTCGCCCTGCTCGGCCACCGTGACCAGCAAGGCGTGCCCGGCATAGCGGATGGCGTTGTTGATCACGTTGGAGATCACCGAACCGACCAGCTCGCGGTCGAAGAAGCCCAGCGGGTTGAAGGCATCGATCTCGTAGCGCGCAATGATCTCGCGGCTGTCGATGATCGGCTGATTGGAGGCCAGCAGGCCGCCGATGAAGTCGTCCAGGTCATGGTAGTCGGGGCACATGGGCAACTGATTGACCCCGAGTTTGTACAACCCCAGCAGCTGCACGAGCATGCCGTTGAGGTGCGCGAACTCGTGCTCCACCACCGCCTGCTCCGGGCCTTGCGCCTGGGCGGCCGGCAGGCGCGACAGCCACTGGCTGTGCGCCTGCATCAGCATCGCCAGGGAGTTCTTCATGTCGTGTACGGTGGAGGCGATCACCGTGGAAAAATCCAGCCCCTGGGAATCGTTGCTCATGAGCCCACCGCCCGGATACGCAGTTTTCGATAGCGCTCGTAGCGCGGATCGGTATTGGGAATGCCCGCCACCTTGGCCAGGCACGCGCGGCATTCCTCCAGCGCGGCGCTCGAGGGGTTTTCCCCGGCCATGCGCAGCAGCGCCTGGGCAGTGTTCAGCGCAATGCTGATGTTCTTGGGCTGCAACGCCAGCGCGCGCCGGAACTGCTCCAGCGCCTCGCCGACCTTGCCGGCCTGATAACTGCGCACGCCCTGGCGGTTGAGGTCGACGGCTTCGTTGCCGGCGCCCAGAATAGTCGGGTCGTCGGTCAGCTTGGCGATGCTCTGCATCACGCTCGCGTCGTCACCGTAGACTTCCACGCAGTTCTTGAGGATGGCCGTGCCCGCCGCCTCCTGACCCAGTTGCTGCAACTGCGCAGCCACTGCCAGGGCGGTTTCGGCCGAGAAGAACTGGTCCATGTTCTCCAGCCGCGCAACCGCCGCCTCGGTGAGCTTGGCGGCCGTCTCGGCATCGCCCGCCTGCGCCAGGCCGGTGGCCTTGATCAAGCGCGCACGTACCTGCAGGCCCTGGTCGTCGGTGTACTCCTTGGCCACATCGCCCAGCACCTGGTTCAGCTCCACGCGTGTGCGTGCATCCAGGCCGTTGCCCACGTTCTTCTGGATCAGCGCCTGGGCCAGACCCAGGTTGCTTTCAGGGTCTTTGAAACGCGAATTCTGGCCCTGGCTCACGGCCTGGCGATAGGCCCGCGACGAGGTGTCGAAGTCGGCGTTGCCCAGGGCCAGCTTGCCCAGTTGCATCTGCCGGCGGACCGCCAGCGGCGACAGGCGTACGGCCTCTTCGAGCACCGACTGGGCACGGCGGGTTTCACCTGCGGCAGCCAGCACGTCGGCCAAGCCGTCGTACAGGCCGGGCATCATCGAAAACGCCTTGATCGCCTGTTCGTAGATTTCCTTGGCCTGGACGGCCTGGCCGCGCTTGAACAGCAGCTTGCCCAGCGCCGCGTATGCCCATGGCGTAGGGCGATTGGCCAGGATCGCCTTGAGAAAGCGCTCCAGCTCTTCATGCCGGTTGAGGGCGCCCAGGGCGTCGGCACGGTAGCGCAGGCACAGCGGCGCAAAGCGCGGGTCCTGCTTACACAGGTTGTCGCAGGCCAGCAGCACTTCGGCCGGTCGGCCACGGTCCAGCGCCTGCAAGATAGGCTTGAGCAGGGTCTTGCGCTGTACCAGCTTGTCCAGGCGCTGGGTCAGCCCCAGGCGGTTGAAGGGCTTGGTCAGGTAGGCGTCCGGCTCGTGCTCCAGGGCACTGAGCACCACCGCCTGGCTGCTCTCGGCCGTCACCATGACAAAGATCGCCTCGTGGCTGATCAGCTTGTCGATCATCAGGTCTTCCAGCACCTGCTGGCCGTTCTTCTTGCCGTCGCCCAGGTGGAAGTCGTGCAGGATGAAGTCATAGCGCTTCTGCCCGCACATGCGAATCGCCGTCTCGCCGCTCTCGGCGGTATCGACGTCGCGGATACCCATTTCCCGCAACATCGAACGCACGGACGTGCGGAAGTCGGTGAAGTCATCGACGATCAGAAAACTTTTTTGGCTATACACCAACATCCACAAAACCTGACTTGGAAGAAAGAAGAGCGGCGCCAAGGCGCCTACAGGGACAGGCTCGGCTTCAGGACGCAAGCAGCGCGACGATCATCGCCAGCGCATGCTGCTTGGCAAGCAACGTCAACGGCTGCAGGCCTCGGAAAGGCTATCGGCAGCACGTGCACTTTGCTTGAGGCGCCGCAAGCATGCGGCACGAAGCCAACGCGCCAAGCGTGATGGCGCGATGCCATCATACTTGGCCGACTGCCGTGCTACAACAGGCCCAGCGCCTTGGCCCGGGCGACCGCCTGGGTGCGGCGCTCGACGCCGAGCTTGCTGTTGATGTGGCTGGCGTGGGTCTTGACGGTGTGCAACGAAATGAACAGTTGCTCGCTGATCTGCTGGTTGGAACACCCCAGCGCGATCAGCTTGAGCACCGACATCTCTCGCGCACTCAGGGCCTCGGTGCCCGCCCCGGGGGCCGGCGAGGTATCAACCACCGGCAACAGCGACAGCAGGCGCGCCTGCACCGGCCCCGCCGGCTGGGCCAGCAACTGCTCGCGTATCCACTCGGGGTGATCTTCCAGCAGCCGCTGGAAGGGTTGCAGCACGCCCCCCTGCGCGGCCTCCAGGGCCTGGGGCAGCAACACCACGGCCGCCTCTGCAGCACCGCTCGCCAGCAACAGGCCGATATGCTGACACACCGCGGTGGTGCCGAGCAGCTGGCCGCCATTGCTGCGCCCGTGCTCGGCCAGCGCCTGCAGGCGTTGTGCGGCCTGTGCGGTACGCCCCTGGGCCTGTTCCAGCAGGGCCTGCTGCAGTTCGATGTGCAAAGGCAGCAGCGGATGGAACTCCGGTGCGGCGGCGGCACGTTCGCCACCGTAGGTCTGGCCCAGGCGCAGCAGCCAGGATTCGGCCAGGTCCATGCGCCCCTGGGCCAGCCACAGCTCGCATTTGACCAGGGTGATCATGGCCAGGTAGAACACCGGCGGCACGTCCCAGATATGCATCAGGCGCTCGGCCTCGGCCAGCTCGCAGAAGGCCTCGGTAAAACGCCCCTCGCGCCCGTCCAGGGTGGCCAGCACGCAATGCCCGATCAGTACGCTGATGTCGCGACAGGCACGCGCTTCCACCAGCCCGGCGCGCAAGCGCGCACGCCCTTCCTGGGGCTGCAGCCCGGCGACCAGCAGGTAGCCTTCGTACAGCGCCAGGCGCGCACGCGCCGCGTACAGGCGCTGGGCCGACAGCCCTTGCAGGCGTTGCAGGCCGTGGCGCACCTCCTCCATCGAACGCAGGACCTCGCCACGGGCATGCAGCACCCGCGCGCGATCGTAGTGGGCCAGGGCCTCGAACAACGGGTTGCCGACCCGCCGTGCCAGCTCCAGCGCCTCGCGGTTCCAGCCACGGGCGTGCCAGAAATCGCCCTCGGCGATGGCCAGGTTGGACAACGTGGACAGGCACATCAGGCGCTGGCCGTAGCGCTTGGTGGGCAGGCTGCGCAGCGCCTGCTGGCAGTACGAGCGGGTTTTCAGACGATCGCCGCGACCGCGGGCGATGATTCCGCTCAGGGCCAGCCATTGCGCCAGCATGGACTTCTGCGCCGTGGCCGAAGGCGCCGGCAGGAACCGGCTGAGGTGGCTGACCAGTTCCTCGGCCGCGTCCAGCTGGCAGGCCAGCCCCAGCGCCCAGCTGTACAGCACGATCAGGCGCGGGGTGCTGATCAGCAGGCTGTCGGGCAGGTCCATCTTCCAGCGCAGCAGCATGCCGACGTTCTGTTCGGCCAGCAGTTGCTCTTCGGACAGGTTCTGCACCAGGTTGGCCGCCACGTCCAGGTGACCGGCGCGCAGGGCCTGCTCCACCGCCTCGTCGAGCAGGCCCTGGGCGTGGAACCAGCGGCACGCGCGCAGGTGCAGGCTGGCCAGCGGCTGGCTGGCCTGGCGGGTGCGCAGCAGGTCGGAGAACAGGTGGTGATAACGCAGCCATTGACCCTGCTCGTCCAGCGGTACCAGAAACACCTGGTGTGCCTTCAGGTAACGCAGTATCTGCGCGCTGTCGTGGCTTTCGCGCAGGGCATCGCACAGGTCGGCGCAAAAACGCTCCTGGCAGGCGGTGTCGTAGAGAAACGCCTGCACCTCGGGCGGCAGGCAGTCGATGACTTCTTCGAGCAGGTAGTCGCGGATCAGCCCTTCGCCGCCATGCAGGGCGTGGGGCAAGGCGCTGTCGACCCCCGCCTCGGAGGCGGCCAGCAGCCAGAAGCGCAGGCCGGCGACCCAGCCATCGCTGCGTTGAATCAGGTTGTCCAGGGCCTGGCCACGCAGCGTGGTGGGGTGCTGGTCGAGCACGGCCAGGGATTCCTCGGGGCTCAGACGCAGGTCCTGTTCGGTGAGCTCGAGCAACTGCTGCGACAGGCGCAGGCGCGCCAGGTGCCAGTCGGGACGCTGGCGGCTGGTGACCAGCAGCACCAGGCCAGGCGGCAAATGATTGAGGAAGAACTGCAGGCAGCGGTCGAGCACCGGGCCCTGGGCCAGATGGTAGTCATCGAGCACCAGCAGCAGCGGGTTCTGCGGGTGCAGGTGCAGGGCCAGTTCGTCGAGCAGGCTGTCGAGCCACTCCTCGAAGGCAAAAGGCTGGTGCCGCTGGCGCATCTTGAGCAGGCCCAGGGCCTGGTTGCCCAGGTCCGGGCAGAACTGCTGCAGCCCTTCGAGCAGGCGTTCCAGAAAGCGCCCGGGGTCGCTGTCGCGCTGGCTCAGCCCCAGCCACAGGCTGCCCCACGAGGCGGGCAGGCTCTGGCAGAACTCCACGGCCAGCGAGCTCTTGCCGAAACCGGCGGGCGCCGAAACCAGCAGCAGTCGACCGCTAAGGCCGGCGTGCAGGCGCTGGCATAGCCGCGGGCGCGGCACGTGCCCCTCGGGCAGTGGTGGACGGTAGAAGCGGCCCTCCACAGCGCTGATGGCCTGGCTGGCGAACCCTTGCATACGCGACAGATCAGTCATGGCCGGCTCGTTTTAGTTGGAAGTCTTCGGCAGAACAGACCCGCCGAGACTAGCGCTTTAAACGGCACATTTGAAGATGATTGGCGCAGAGGTCGGAAAAAAGACTACAACAAAAAGCGACAAAAACTCACGAAGCGCAGCATTGCGCGCACTTCATCCCGCATTGCCCCTCACGGCCTGTTGTCGGGCCACACACAGAAACGCCCCGGGCAAGCCGGGGCGTTCTGGGGATCACACGGAGGAGGTTCTAACTCAGCGCACACCATCCTGGCGCAGCGCTGCCGGCTGGAAGTCGGCCTTGCTGGCAGTGAAGTCGAAGTTGTAGGCCTTCTGCTCTTCGTTCTTCATGCCCAGCGCCAGGTAACGGCCCGACTGCAGGTCGTAGATGGCTTCCAGGGTGTACCACGGCACCTGCTTGTTGTAGTAGTCCTGGGCATGTGCCTCGGATACCCGCCACAGCTGGCCGCGGCCGTCGTACTGGTCGATCACGGCCGCTTGCCAGGTGTCTTCGTCGATGTAGAAGTCACGCTTGGCATAGATGTGCCGCTGGCCCGGTTTCAGGGTGCCCACCACATGCCACACGCGACGCAGCTCGTAACGGGTCAGGTCCTGGTTGATATGCCCCGGCTTGATGATGTCGGCATACTTGAGGCTCGTCGAATCGAGCTTGTAGCTGTTGGAGGCAATGTACATCTCCTTCTTGCCTTCCAGCTTCCAGTCGTAGCGGTCCGGCGCACCGTTGAACATGTCCAGGTTGTCGGAGGTACGCAGGCCGTCAGCGGCGGTACCCGGGCCGTCATACGACACTTGCGGGGCCTGGCGCACGCGGCGCTGGCCAGCGTTGTACATCCAGGCCTTGCGCGGCTCCTTGACCTGGTCGAGGGTCTCGTGAACCAGCAGCACGGTACCGGCCAGACGCGGCGGGGCGGTCACTTTCTGCTTGAAGTAGAACAGCACGTTGCCAGGGTTGGCCGGATCGAAATCCTTCAGGCGATCGCGGAACATGAACTGTTCCTCGAGCTTCACCATGCTGTAGCTGCCGTTCTGCTGCGGCGTGGCCTGGTTCACCACACGCGTGACGCCACCGCCACGGTAGCGGGTGATGTGGTTCCAGATCACCTCCACACCGCTTTTCGGGATCGGGAACGGAATCGCGATCTGGAAGTTCTCCAGCCCGTTGCCGCCAGCTACCAGGTTGGTGGTGGTGGCGTTCTTCTTGATGGCGGCGAACACCGAGTCCGGCACCGTGGAGCCACGCTGGGTCGGGTACACCGGCAGCTTGAAGGTGTCCGGATAGCGCTTGAACATGGCCAACTGGCCAGGGGACAGCTTGTCCTTGTACTGGTCGACGTTCTGCGCGGTGATGGTGAACTTGGGCTTGTCGTTGCCGTACGGGTCGGACAGGAAGCCCTTGGCATCGACCGAACCGGCCGTGGTGCTCAGGGGCTGCCAGGCGGTGATCGAACCGTCGGCATTGCCGGCCTTCTCGGCGCCCATCGGGGTCAGGCTGGTGCCCAGCTTGGCGGCTTCGTCGGCGGACACCGCCGCCATCACGCCGGTGGCGAGCAGCGACAGGCTCAGCACACCGATTTTCAACAGACTCTTGGTTGCTTTCATGATCTTGGTCTTCCCGGATCAGTGCTTAGAAGTTCACGCCGAAGCTGAGGGCGATGAAGTCGCGGTCATCCACGGTGGTGTACTTGCCATCGAAGAAGTTGGTGTACGACAGGCTCGCGGTGTAGGTGTTCTGGTATTCGGCGTCCAGGCCCAGGCTGACCGCCTTGCGCCCTTCCTCGAAGTTGCCGCCCGGGCCTGGCGAGTAGCCGGACACGTCATGCGACCAGGCCACGCTCGGCTTGAGGTTGACCCCGGCGAACACATCGTTGTAGTCCCAGATCACGCGGCCACGGTAGCCCCACGAGGTGCTGGTGGTGTAGCCGTCCTTTTCGCACTTGCGGCTGCGGTTGGCGGAGGAACCACCGCCAGGCGCGGCGCCACCGATGGTGCCGGCGTTGAGGATGTCCGAGCAGGTGTTGAGGCCGAAGGTATCCGGCAGCGGGCCAGGGCCATACACCGGATCGCGGCCGTAGCGCAGCTTGTCGGCGCTTTCCAGGCCGCCCACGTGGGTCACGCCCACTTCACCTACCACGGTCATGCGGCTGGCGCCCATCACCTGGTCGAAGAAGTGCGTCAGGGTGGTCTGGAACTGGGTGATTTCCTTGCGCTTGTAGCCGTGCAGGTCGGTATCGGCCTGGCCCTTGAGCAGCGAGGCATTGCCGAACGTGCCGCCCAGCTGGGTGACCCCGGCGTACAGGATGTCGGTGGTGTTCAGCTGCACCGGTGCGTTCGGCCGGTAGCTGATTTCACCGCTCCACGCGGTGCCGGTAGGCAGGGTGGTGGAGAAGCTCAGGCCGTACAGGCGGATGTCTTCGGGATACTCGACGAAGTACTTGGAGTTGCCCGCCACGATGGCGGCGCCGGTACGCGGGTCGACCATGCCGGCAATGGCGTAGGCCTGTGCAGAAGCCCCCGTGGCGCTGAAGATCGGCGCACGGCTGTGGTAGTTCATGGCGTAGGCGCCGAACTCGGTATTGAGCGGTTCGAACATGTAGCGCAGGGCAACACCGAACTGGCCGCTGTCACGGGCATCGCGGTCGGGGCCGCGCGCCACCTTGATGCCTTCCTCGTTCACGTCCACGCCGAAGTTGGCCAGGCCGGCGATCTGTGCCGGGGTCATGGTGCGGCTGCTGGACAATACGCGCAGGTTGTCGGTGCAACCGTCGGCGATGATGTCCGGCTGGGAGAAGAAGGTGCCGCAGTTGTCGACGACGGTCTGGTCCCATTCCAGCTGGTAGAAGGCTTCGGCCGACAGGTTGTCGGTCAGGCTCTGGGAGATGTAGAACATGTTGACCGGGATCAGGCCTTCCTTGATCTCGGCACCCGGGCGGCGGAACGCGGAAACGTCGATGGGGTTGATCGAGTTGATGCCACCACCGATGAAGGTACTTTCACCCCAGCTCACCACCTGCTTGCCGAAACGCACCGAACCCGGCAGTTCGCCAATCGAGTAGTTGTGGTAGACGAAGGCGTCGAGCAGCTCGGCACCGGACGACTTGGCGCCCTCTTTGCGGTTGGAGTCGCTGATGTCCTTGAACTGGCGGTGTTCGTCCTTGAGTTCGAAGTCGTACCAGTACTTGCCACGCACGAACACGCCGGTGTCGCCGTACTTGAGCTCCAGGTCGTGGATGCCCTTGAAGATCTTCGAGAAGGTCTCGCCGCGCTTGAAGTTCAGGTGGCCGTCGTCGGAGGTCTGCGACAGACCCTTGCCGCCGTTGTTGACGCCGATCAGGTTCTGGTTCGGCTTGGCCGTCGACCAGCTGGCCCCCACGGACAGCGACGAGTCGAACTGACCTTCGATTTCACCGATGTTGAAACTGACGCCGAATGCAGGGCCGGCGAGCGTAGAAGCGAGGCTGACGGCCAATGGCAATTTCGCCCGGCGCCAGAACAGATTTACTGATGTCATCGACGCTACTCCATGTACTTTATTTTTATGGCAGTGAGTCCTTTGAGAAACGCATCGAACGACCGACGTGAATACGCCTGCTGGTCGACCAACGTGGCAGTGCGCAGTCATTTGCGCGGGCCCCCGTCCCTAAAAATCCCCTGACCCGACTATAGCCAGCAGGTACCTGTGCTTGATCCCTCTAAAGTGTGATTTGCACGTTGGTACTACACCCAAAGAGCTGATTCGCTCGCCAACTGCGCGGGCAGCGGCAAGGATGGCCTATTTTTTCGCTTTGACAAGGCGCGCAGGTGTCTGGCGCAAGGGTCGCACCCGCCAGGGCGCGACCAGCCCGCCTTCAGAGGGTGGACAGAAATGCGCTGTTGCTGGCCTGCCAGTGGCTGATGTCGACGCGGATGCGCTTCTTGTCCAGCTTGCCCACGCTGGTCTTGGGAATTTCGGTAACAAGGGCGATCTGGCTGGGGATTGCCCACTTGTTGATCATGCCCAGCTCCACGTAGGGCTTGAGGTGCTCCTTGAGCTCGCGGGCGTCGATGCTGGTGCCGTCACGCACCACCAGCAGGGCAAACGGACGCTCGCCCCACTGCGGATCGGGTACACCCACCACCGCCACTTCGCGCACCGAGGGGTGGCGGCTGACGAGGTCTTCGAGGGCCAGCGACGACACCCACTCCCCGCCGGTCTTGATCACGTCCTTGATGCGATCGCGGATATCGACCACGCCCATGCTGTCGATGGTCGCCACATCCCCGGTGTGCAGCCAGCCGCCCTGCCACAGCTCGGCGCCTTTCTCCGGTTCGCGGAAGTACCCCATGCTCAGCCACGGCGCGCGCAGCACCAGTTCGCCCTGGGACTCGCCGTCAGCCGGCAGGAAGCCGCCCTCGGCATCCATAACCGCGGCCTCCACCAGCGGCACCGGCACGCCGGCCTTGATGCGGTAGCTGATGCATTCGTCGTCGCTGCCGGCCAGCAGCTCTTCGTTGAGGTGGGCACAGGCCACCAGCGGGCAGGTTTCCGACATGCCATAGGCCGCCGTGAGCTGGATGCCCTGGGCCTTGGCCGACTCATACAGGGCGCGGTTGAGCGAGCTGCCGCCGATGATGATCTTCCAGCCGCCGAAATCCTGGCCCTGCGCGCCCTTGGCGTTGAGCAGCATCTGCAGGATGGTCGGTACGCAGTGCGAGAAGGTGACCTTTTCGTCCCGCCACAGCTGACACAGCATCTCCGGCTCGTAGCGCCCCGGGTAGACCTGCTTGAGCCCGAGCATGGTGGCCACGTAGGGGATGCCCCAGGCGTGCACGTGGAACATCGGGGTGATGGGCATGTACACATCATCGGTGCCCAGCAGGCGGATGCTGTCGATGCTGCCGGTCACGGTAGCCACGCCCAGGGTGTGCAGCACCAGCTGGCGGTGGGTGAAATACACGCCCTTGGGGTTGCCGGTGGTACCGGTGGTGTAGAAGGTGGTGGCCACCGAGTTCTCGTCGAAGTCGGGGAAGTCGTAGGTGGTGGCCGCGCCCGCCAGCAGGTGCTCGTACTCGCCCACCAGGTTCGGCAGTTCGGCATGCTTGTCGGGGCCGTCGGTGAGCAGCAGGGTCTTCTCGACCGTGGTCAGTTGCGGCGCGATGGACTGATACAGCCCGATGAAATCGCTGTTGACCAGCACGAAGCGGTCTTCGGCGTGGTTCATGGTGTAGAGGATCTGCTCGGGCGACAGGCGCACGTTGATGGTGTGGGCCACCGCGCCGATCATCGGGATGGCGAACATGCACTCCAGGTAGCGATGGCTGTCCCAGTCCATCACCGCCACGGTGTCGCCGGCCTTGACCCCGGCTGCGGTGAGCACGTTGGCCAGGCGCGCGATGCGCTCGCTCAGGGTCAGGTAGTTGTAGCGCAGCTGATCGCGGTACACGATCTCGCGGGTTTTCTCGTAGCGGCTGCCCGACATCAGCAGGCGCTTGATCAGCAGCGGGTATTCGTAAGCGCCCGCAGCGGGGGCGATAATCCTGGTTTGCAGCATGGGAGTCCCTTTTTCGAGTACGCAGGCATGGCAATACGGCGCTTACTCTAGAACGGGACGGGAGCGCTCAAATCAGCCAAAGGAATGATTTGCGCGCCCTCAGGGATGACAGGCCAATGGCCATCAACCGCCTCAGTGCATCTCGGTGAAGGCGATCTTGATACCCAGCGCCACCAGCACCGCGCCCATGCCGCGATCGAACCAGTGGCCCATGCGCGCAAAGCCGGAGCGCACGCGGGCGTGGCTGAACAGCAGAGCCACCAGGCAGAACCACAGGCCGGTGGCCAGCGCCAGGTAGGCCCCGTAGCCGGCCTGTATCAGCAGCGGCGTGTGCGGGTTGATCACCACCGTGAACAGCGACAGGAAGAACAGCGTGGCCTTGGGGTTCAGGCCGTTGGTCATGAACCCTGCCACAAAGGCGGCACGCGGGGTGCGCGCCACGGTCGAGACCTGCACGCTCTCGCTGCCGGCAGGCGCCGGGCGGGCACGCAGGGCCTTGATGCCGATGTACACCAGGTAGGCCGCAGCCAGCCACTTGAGCACGTTGAACAGCATGATCGACTGCGACACGATCAGGCCGATGCCCAGCAGCGAATAGCCCACATGCAGGAAGATCGCCGTGCCCACGCCGAAGGCGGTCCAGGTACCGGCGCGCCGACCGTGGGTAACACTTTCGCGCACCACCACCGCAAAGTCCGGGCCGGGGCTGGCCACGGCCAGCAGGTGGATCAGCGCAACGGTGAGAAATTCTGCCCAGTACATGGGGTGACGCTCCTGGCAAACGATCGGGTGGCGTACCTTACCCACTGCCTGGCAGTTCTGAAAGATACAGTTACAAGTGAATCGGCACAGTCACCTCCCGTGCAGCCGGATGCCTGGCTTTACGCCCACGGCGATGCAGGCTCTAATGCCCCACTACCTGCTCAAACCACACCCCAGGAGCCTGCCCCATGACCTTGCGCCGCGCTGTATTCCTCGACCACAGCTCCCTGGACCTGGGCGACCTCGACCTGAGCCGCCTGCGCGGCTGCTTCGATGAACTGCAGTTGCACCCGACCACTGCCCCCCACGAAGTGGCCGAGCGCCTGCAGGGCGCGAGCGTGGCGATCACCAACAAGGTGCACCTGGACGCCGCCGCCCTCGCGGCCTGCCCCGACCTAAGGCTGATCCTGGTGTCGGCCACCGGCACCAACAACGTCGACCTGCAGGCCGCGCGCGCCCAGGGCATCGTGGTCAGCAACTGCCAGGGCTACGGCACGCCCTCGGTGGCGCAGCACACCCTGGCCCTGCTGCTGGCGCTGGCCACTCGCCTGCCCGATTACCAGCAGGCGGTGGCCGACGGCAAATGGGCCCAGGCCAGGCAGTTCTGCCTGCTCGACTTTCCCATCGTCGAACTGGAGGGCAAGACCCTCGGCCTGCTCGGCCACGGCGAACTTGGCGGTGCGGTGGCGCGCCTGGCCGAAGCCTTCGGCATGCGCGTGCTGTCCGGCCAGTTGCCCGGCCGCCCGGCCCGCGATGATCGCCTGAGCCTGGCCGAGCTGCTGCCGCAGGTGGATGCGCTGACCCTGCACTGCCCGCTCAACGACAGCACCCGCAACATGATCGGCGCCGCCGAGCTGGCCCTGCTCAAGCCCGGCGCGTTCGTGGTCAACACCGCCCGTGGCGGGCTGATCGACGAGCAGGCGCTGGCCGACGCACTGCGCAGCGGGCACCTGGGTGGCGCCGCCACCGACGTGCTCAGCGTGGAGCCTCCGGTCAATGGCAACCCCCTGCTGGCAGGCGATATCCCGCGCCTTGTGGTCACCCCGCACAGTGCCTGGGGCGCGGTCGAGGCGCGCCAGCGCATCGTCGGCCAACTGGCCGAGAACGCCGAAGCCTTCCTGCAGGGCAACCCGCGCCGAGTGGTCAGCTGAGTTCTGCTAGAATTCGCGACTTTTTGCAGAGGGGCGCCGACCATGGACCCGCGTAGTGAAGTGTTGCTCCGTCAGGCCGAGCTGTTCAAAGGCCCCGTGTTGCTGGCCGGCCTGCCCGCCGACGACCTGCTGGGCAGCCTGCCCGATGCCCGCGCCTGGAGCTGGCACGCCGGCGACCAGGCCGCGCTCGAGGCGCGATTTGCCGGGCGCAGTCACTATGGCGTGGAGGTGCCGCCGGTGGCTTTCGACGGCGCCGTGCTGTTTCTGCCCAAGTCCCGCGATCTGGCCAACTACCTGCTCAATGCCCTGGCCTCGCGCCTGGGTGGGCGCCAGCTGTACCTGGTGGGTGAAAAGCGCGGGGGTATCGAGGGTGCGGCCAAGCAGCTGCACGCCTTCGGCAAGCCGCGCAAGCTCGACAGTGCACGCCATTGCCAGCTGTGGCAGGTCACGGTGGACACCCCGCCAGAGGCGCAGCCGCTGGAAAGCCTGGCGCAACGATTCGAACTGCCACTGGCCGAAGGCCCGCTGCAGATCGTGAGCCTGCCCGGGGTCTTCAGCCATGGCCGGCTGGACCGCGGCAGCGCGCTGCTGCTGGACAACCTCGAGCAACTGCCCGTGGGCCATGTGCTGGACTTTGGCTGCGGTGCGGGCGTGCTCGGCGCGGCGATCAAGCGCCGCTACCCACAAAGCCGGGTAACGCTGCTGGACGTGGATGCCTTCGCCGTGGCCAGCAGCCGCCTGACCCTGGCCGCCAATGGCCTGGAGGGGGAGGTCATCGCCGGCGACGGCATCGATGCCGCGCCCCGCGAGCTGAACGTGATCCTGAGCAATCCGCCGTTTCACACCGGGGTTCACACCAACTACCACGCCTCGGAAACCTTGCTGAAAAAATCGGCCGATCATCTGAAAAAAGGCGGCGAACTTCGGCTTGTGGCCAACAGCTTCCTGCGGTACCAACCGCTCATCGAAGGCGCCTTGGGCAACTGCCTGATTCGCGACGAGGGACAAGGCTTTCGGATCTACCAGGCCACACGAACTTAAAAACTTCGCTTGCCCAAACGGTTTTGCCTAGGCAGAATCCGCTCCGTCCTAGGGGAGTAGTCTCCCGCGAGCACCCAGCTCGCCCGGTACGCGTCAACATACTTGGTCCTCAGACCATGGCGCGTACGACCCACGGTCCGCACAGACGGATCCAGGGTTTGACAAGACCTATGACACGCACACCTTACCCGGGGCGGGAAGGCTGTACGTGTCATAGCCGTGTCGACCCGCCCCCGTAGGAATCCTGATGCTGGAATCATTGCTGGTCCCCACCGCCATCGTTGCGCTCGCCGAAATCGGCGACAAGACGCAACTGCTCGCGCTCATCCTCGCTGCACGCTTTCGCAAACCCTGGCCGATCATCGCCGGTATCGTTGCCGCGACCCTGGCCAACCATGCGGCGGCCGGAGCAGTGGGTGCGTGGTTCGGCAGCTTCTTCTCGGAGGCCACGTTGCACTGGATCCTGGCCGCAAGCTTTGCCGCCACGGCCCTGTGGACCCTGGTGCCGGACAAGATGGATGACGATGAAGCCAGTACGGCGCGGCGCTTCGGCCCGTTCCTGACCACGCTGATCGCGTTCTTCATTGCCGAGATCGGCGACAAGACGCAGGTGGCCACGGTGATGCTGGCGGCGCAGTACCCGCACCTGATCATGGTGATCATCGGCACCACCCTGGGCATGCTGATTGCCAACGTACCGGTGGTGCTGGCGGGCAATTTTGCCGCCGAGAAGCTGCCGTTGACCCTGATCCGTCGCCTGGCGGCCACGGCATTCGTGGTGCTGGCGCTGGTGGCGGTGTATTCGGCGATGAAGGTCAGCGGGTGGGTGGGCTGATACCGGCTAGCGTATGAAGCATTCGCCGGCAAGGCCGGCTCCTACAGGTTCAGGTAGGAGCCGGCAGTGCCGGCGAAGGTCACGGCGCTATTTTCTGGCTTGCTCGTACAACGGCATCACCTTGGGAATCGCCGCCTGCAACGACGCGATACGGCTGCTCGAAGCCGGGTGAGTGCTCATGAACTCAGGCTGCGAACCACCCGACGCTTCGGTCATCTTGTTCCACAGGCTGATCGCCGCATTCGGGTTGTAGCCCGCACGCGCCGCCAGCTCCAGGCCGATCAGGTCGGCTTCGTTCTCGTTGCTGCGGCTGTTGGGCAAGGTCATGCTGTACTGCACCACGGTGTCGGCCAGCGCCAGGCTGTCCTGGCCCAGGCCGAACAGGGCACCTGCGCCCTGGCGCGCCATCTCCACACCATAGGCCTTGGACATCGCCTCGCGACCATGCTCGCGCAGGGCGTGGGCGATCTCGTGGCCCATCACCGCCGCGATCTCGTCGTCGGTCAGCTTGAGCTTGTCGATCAGGCCGGTATAGAAAATGATCTTGCCACCCGGGCCGCAGTTGGCATTGAGCTCGTCGCTCTTGATCAGGTTGACTTCCCATTTCCACTGCGCCGCATCGGGGCGGAACTTCGGCGCCTGCACGATCAGCCGATCGGCAATGGCCTGCACCCGCTTGGCGGTGGCACTGGTCTTGTCGAGCATACCCTTGGTGGATGCCTCACCCAGGGTCTGCTGGTACGACTGCGCGTACATCTGGTTGACCTCATCGGTCGACAGCATGCTGAACATGTACTGCTTGCGCTCCACGCCCACCGCTCCACCACTGGTGGTGTTCACGGCCTGGCAACCGGCCAGCAGCACACTGGCGCTCAAGGCACCGATAACAACTGATCTACGCATGAAAACACTCCCTTCGAACATGCGGCGTATCCTAGGCCGCGCATCATAAACGCGCTACAGCCGTTCGCGAAGAATTGCATCGCCACACTCATGCTTTGCCCCCGGCGCGCCGATAACGCCCAGACAGGCGACCCTCTTTGCGCTCGGAGCTCCCATGAAGTTCAAGTCGATCCAGTTTTCCGTGGCCGCGCTGGCCGGTGCCATCGTGCTGAGCATCGTTGCAGCACTGGTGCTATACGCAGTGTATTCCGGTGCCCGCACCCAGACGCTGGTGCACAACCGCACCCAGCAACAGTTCGAGGCAGTGATCGAGCAACGCCTGACGGCCCTGGCCCAGACCCAGGTCAGCCAGATCCAGCGCAGCCTCGAGGCGCCGCTGCTGATCGCCCGCGGCCTGGCCACCACCAATGCCCTGATCGGCATGCAGGATGCTGCCGGCAACCCGCAGCTCAAGCTCGAACGCGAACAGATGATCGCCCTGCTCAGGCAGACCGCCCTGGACAACCCGCTGCTGCTGGGCGTTTACGTGGGCTGGGAGCCCAACGCGCTGGACCACGACGATGCCCGCTATGCAGGCAGCACGCTGGCGGGCGTCAACCCGCAGAGCGGGCGCTTTCTGCCGTGGTGGTACCGTAACGACGACGGTAGCCTGACCCTCGACAAACTCCAGGATGTGGACGATCGTACCCTGCTGCCCACGGGCGTGCGCACCAGCGAGTACTACCTGTGTTCCAAGGAGACCGGCAAGGCCTGCGCCATCGACCCGGCCCCGTACCAGGTGGGCAACAAGACCGTGATGCTGGCCTCGTTCGTCGAGCCGATCATGGTCAACGGCCAGTTCCAGGGCATCGCCGCCGCCGACCTGTCGCTGAACTTCATCCAGGATATGCTCAAGGCCGCCGACGCCCAGCTGTATGACGGCGCGGGCGAGATGGCGCTGCTGTCCAACAACGGACGCGTGGTGGCCTACACCAAGGATGCGAGCACGTTCGGCAAAAAAGCCAGCGATGTGCTGCAACCCAATGAAGTGGCGGTGCTCGGCAACCTGTCGGGCAAGGCGCTGCACTACGAAATCGACCATGCCAGCGGACAGATCGAGCTGTTCGTGCCATTTGCCGTGGGCAACACCGCCTCGCGCTGGACCTTGCTGCTGCAACTGCCGGTCAGCGCGGTGATGGCCGACCTCGACGCGCTGCAGCGCGAAATGAGCGCCCAGCGTAGCACCGACCTCACCGGCATGATCGTGGTCGGCCTGGGCATCGCCGGGCTTGGCCTGCTGGTGATCTGGCTGCTGGCCCACGGCATCGCCCGGCCGCTGCGCCAGATGGTCGGCATGCTGGACGACATCGCCCAGGGCGAAGGTGACCTGACCCGGCGCCTGAGCAGTGATCGCGCCGACGAACTGGGCGCCATCGCCCGTGGCTTCAATACATTCCTGAGCAAGCTGCAGGCAATGATCAGCCAGGTGGTGGTGTCGGTGCAGAAGGTCAGCGACTCGTCCGAGCACACCGCCGACATCGCCATTCGCACCAACCAGGGCGTGCACAAGCAGATGGCCGAAATCGACCTGGTGGCCACTGCGGTGCATGAAATGACCGCGACCGCCCAGGACGTGGCGCGCAATGCCACCCATGCGGCGCAAGCGGCCAGCAATGCCGACCAGGCCGCCAACCAGGGCCTGGAGATCGTGCGCAACACCTCCACCTCGATCAGCGCCCTGGCCGAGGAGATCGGCCGTGCGGTGGGTGTGGTACAGGCCCTGGCGCGCGACAGCGAGAACATCAACGCGATCCTGGTGGCGATTCGTGCAATTGCCGAACAGACCAACCTGCTGGCGCTCAACGCGGCCATCGAGGCAGCGCGAGCCGGTGAACAGGGACGCGGGTTTGCCGTGGTGGCCGATGAAGTGCGCAACCTGGCGCAGAAGACCCAGCAGGCTACCGAAGAGATCCAGCAGATGATCCAGCAGTTGCAGCAGGGCACACGGGATGTGGTGCAGGTAATGGAGGACAGTCAGGGCAAGACCGAAGTCAGCGTGCAACAGGCGGCGCAGGCGGCCCAGGCGCTGGAGAGCATCACCCGGGCGGTGTCGGTGATCAACGACATGAACACCCAGATCGCCAGCGCGGCGGAGGAGCAGAGCGCAGTGGCCGAGGACATCAACCGCAACGTGATCAATATCGGTCAGGTGGCCAATGAAGTGGCTGGCGGGGCGGACGAGTCGAGCACAGCGAGCGCGGAGCTGACCAAGCTGGCGGAGCAGCAGCGCCGGTTGATCAATCAGTTTCGCGTCTGAGCCAGAAGCTTTGCCGGCAAGGCCGGCTCCTACAGGGGCATGCAGTGCCTGTAGGAACCGGCCTTGCCGGCGAAGGGCTCACCACTTACGCCGGGGTCAGGCACTCCGGCGCATTCAACTTCGGATCATTTACCAGGTTCGCCAGCACCCGCTCGCGCAAGGCGGCCTGCGGGCCAGCGAGCAATTCCTGCAACTTCACCAGCGGCGTCTGCGGGTCCAGCCACGCGGCCTGCCCTGCCGCATCCAGAATCAGCGGCCGGCGCTGGTTGACCGCGGCCTGGGTCACCACCGCCGTGCTCAGCCACACCTGGTCCTGCACCGGGTAGGCCTCCCACACGCCGGCAAAGAACAGCGAAGACCCCTCGCCCGGCGTCAGCCAGTACGGCCGCTTGCGCGCCGTGCCGCGCCACTCGTAGAAGCCGTTGGCCGGCAGCAGGCAACGGCGCAGGCGAAACGCTTCGCGAAACATCGGTTGCTCGGCCAGGGTCTCGGCGCGCGCCTGGGCCGGGGTGCGCGACAGGTCGGTCAGCCACGCCGGGGTCAGCCCCCAGCGCGCCCGCGCCAGCTCCAGCTGGCCTTCGCGCTGACGCTGGATCAGCACCGAGGCGCCGGGCGAGATGTTCCATTGCGCCTGCTGGTCAGGCGGGAACCCGGGCAGCGCGGCAAACGCCGAAGACCAGCGAAACAGGGCGTAACGTCCACACATGAGCAAAACCTAGCAAATCAGTATTCCCGGAAGGCTCTCCGGCTCGTCGCCAGGAAGCGGCTGGGCGCCATTGTACGCGGCGATCAGCTGGCGTGCGTATTCGGCCTGCGCATCGGGCACCGCCAGGCCCAGCAGCCCCTGCATCGGCAGCTCGCCCACGGCGCCCATCAGGTCGCGCCCACTCAGGTGCGCCTGGATCCCTTCGCTGCGCAGCATGCCGATCAGAAGCTCGGCCTCCAGCAGACTTTCCGGCTCGTAGATACGCTGCATCACTCGTCCTCGCGCTTGACGTCCAGCATCCACTCCTCGCCATGCACCTGCAGCACGAACACGATCGGCCGGCAACAGACCTGGCAGTCCTCGATATAGACCTGGTCGCCACCGGACAGGTCAACGGTGGTTTCCACTTGCTCATCGCAGTAAGGACAATCATAGAAAGCAGATTCCACCATCGCAGTCTCCCAGGTGACTTGTGCGTATAATTGCCGGTCTATTTACAGGCCTTGCCGGTGTCTGAGCCGTTTTTCAGTCCGCAGCCCTACTATTACCCTAGCCGTTTCCAACAAGAGAGCATGATGGGCGAATTCGATGCCATCCGACCGTACAACGACGCCGAGGTGCCCGCCGTGCTGGCGCGCCTGCTCAGCGACCCGGCATTTCTGGATATCCTCACCCACTTTCGCTTCCCGCGCATGGCCGGGGCTTTCGGCTGGTTGCTCAAGCCGCTGATCGCTCGGCGCCTGCGCAAGGAATTTGCCGGGGTCAGTTGCGTATCGACCCTGCAGGACAAGGTCGAATACTACGTCGACCACACCATCGACCGCGCCACCGACGGGGTGACCTACACCGGTGTCGAGCAGTTCAAGTCCGGCAGTGCCTACCTGTTCCTGGCCAACCACCGCGACATCGTGATGGACCCGGCCTTCGTCAACTATGCGGTGTACCACGCCGGCCTGCCGACCCCGCGCATCGCGATCGGCGACAACCTGCTGCAAAAGCCGTTCGTCAGCGACATGATGCGCCTGAACAAGAGCTTCATCGTGCACCGCTCGATCACCGGGCGGCGCGAAAAGCTGGCGGCCTATCAGCTGCTGTCGGCCTACATCAACCACTCGATCCGCAACGACTGCGCCTCGATCTGGATCGCCCAGGCCGAGGGGCGCGCCAAGGATGGTGACGACCGTACCGATTCGGCGATCCTCAAGATGTTCCACATGAGCCGCAAGGACGAACCGTTCGGCGCGGTGATCCAGTCGCTGAACCTGAGCCCGGTGTCGATCAGCTACGAGTACGACCCGTGCGACCAGGCCAAGGCCCGCGAGCTGTACATCCGCGCCACCACCGGCACCTACAGCAAGGCGCCTGGCGAGGATGACGTGAGCATCGCCCAGGGCATCACCGGCTACAAAGGCCGCGTGCACATCAACTTCGCCCCGCCGGTGAGCGAGTACTTCGAAGACACCAAGCAACTGGCGGCGGAAATCGATCGGCAGATACTGGGTGGCTACCGGTTGTTCCCGGTGCATTACCTGGCGTATGCACAGTGGGCCGATGCCGACCCGCAGTTGCAGGTGCCCAGGGCCGCCGAGGTGTTCCCGGCCGATGAGCTGGCCCGAGCCCAGGCCGAGTGGCAGCGGCGCCTGGATGCCTGCCCGGTGGAACACCAGCCGTACCTGGTGCTGCAGTATGCGATGCCGGTGCGCAACCAGTACCGCGTCAAGGCGGGGTTGGCGCTCTAGAGCGCGTCGCCCGTATCGCGGGTCAAGCCCGCTCCCACAGGGATATCACTGGCTTTGAGTACAGTGCAGAACATGTGGGAGCGGGCTTGACCCGCGATGGCTTCACCTCAGATCCAGGTACTGAACCACGACAGCAGCAGCGCCATCGCCAGGCACGAAAACCCCAGGATGTAGTAGAACCGGTTCACCCGCAGGTTCATCCCCTCCACCATCACCTCATCACGCGCCAGCCCCGCCAGCGCCTGCGCGCCACGACGCCGCGCCGCTTGCAACAGCAACCCGCCAGGGCAGGTAATCAACAAGGCCAGCACATTGATCAGCTTGGCCGGGTGGGCCGCCAGCAGCCCCCACATCACTTGCAACGACATCGCACAACCTCGATAAAAAACCAGACCTCGACACGCCGCGCATTCTACCCAAGCGCCAGCGGCTCTCTCGTACTTTGCGACCGATGACAATTAAATCCGGCCGTCACACGTTCGTCATCCCGACAAGCCACTCTATTGCCCTTCAACACTCAGGGAGCTTGTCATGCTGCACGCCGAAAACCAGGACCGCCTCTATCTGATCGCCCCCAGCGATGAACAACAGGCCTTGATCGACGGCCTGGCGTTCAACGTCCAGGACCGCCAGTGGCTGGTGTACTGCGCACTTGGCGGGCATGCCCACCATGACCTGCCGGAGGTCGACCAGGGCACCGGCATCAGCCTGCTGGACTTCTACGTCGAAGCCGCCTGAGCAGGTCACGCCCACTAAAAAGCCCGATGCCTGCAACGAGGCATCGGGCTTTTTCGTTTGCCGTCAGCGGGTTTACTCGCCCAGTACCTGACCGACCGTCGGGTCCTTGAACAGGCGGGTCAGGGCGTCGCTGAGCACGTCACCCACCAGCTTGGTGTTGGTTTCCTGGTTGGGCGCCATGCCGAAGCGCTGGTCCAGCGAGGCGCCGTAGCGACCACTGTAGCGGCGGTTGGCATTGGACACGTCGGCACGGAAGGTGGCGCCGATAGTGGCCTCGGTCACATACAGGCCTTCCTTGGGCGACTGGTACTTCAGCTCGGCCAGGGTCACGGTCAGCTGCGGGGCGTTGTAGGCGTTCGCCGTGGGCGTGAAGCCCAGCAGGCGCACCGCTGCCTCGGCCTGGGCCTGCAGCTTGGGCACGATGTCATTGCCGTTCACGGTGATGGCGCTGGTTTCCGGGTACAGCCCGCCGCGGGTACCCAGGGTTTGCGAAGGACGACCATCGACCACCTTGACCACCACCGGCTGGCCACGACCCACGGGCGCGAGCTGGGCAGTGAGTTTGGGTTGCGGGCTGAGTTGTTGCGGGCTGTGGGCACAACCGACCAGAGTCAGGCTGGTGACAGCGATCAAACCGAACAACAAACGTTGCAACATGCTCATCTCTCCAGGAATAGCAGCAAAGGTCGCCAGTATAACCACCCGGGATCACCCCAGCCATCGGGGCCAGCCACTGTCACAATCGTTTCATCATCGACCGCGTAGACTGCCCACCTGCGCCGGTGAACGCTCTGTTCAGCCGCCTGCCCCCTGCAGGCCAGCCCGCCACGGCGTGGCCGGCGAAGCAAAGCGCAACAAAAGTCGTTAATAAAGATCGTTTCTGCCCGCGACCTCGTTATAATCTCCCCCCGATTATAAGGACGTCTCCTGATCGGGCCTCGCAGCACCGCCAATGCCATTGCATCGGCATCCCCGAATCGCCCACAGAGAGCCGCCCACACAGGTCTTGCCAAGCTGGTGTGCCCGCGTTCCTTCGGCGCTCTGCTCTGCCTGAACCTGCCGGGTTTGCCATCGTGCACACCCTTTTTGAGGTTCACGACTCCAAAAGAGCGTGAAAAAACGGTTTTCACAACTTCACGAGAGTGTGGCGAGCAATGAACAGTCTGGCATGTGTAAAAGCAGCAACTGCGTCCCTGAAAGCCCCAAACAGCTGGCAACAGCACTCATCTGCGATGGGTGACTAAGGCCGGTCCATAGCGCACGATGGACACCTTGACCATAAGTCGAATTGCCGCACGGGCGGTAAAATGCGTTCATAGGCAACGCAAAGCCCGGTTGGTGGTGTCCGCGGAAGTTGAAAAACCTGCGAAGTAGCGGACATGGAAATCCCGGCCAAGCCTGGGAGCCATGCTGTCAATTTGGTGCTGAAGATTTTTGGAGACGCGTTAATGGCGCAGAACGAAGCAGTCGATGTAGTACTGGTAGGGGCCGGCATCATGAGTGCCACCCTGGCCGTACTGCTCAAGGAACTCGACCCGGCGATGAAGCTGGAAGTCGTCGAGTTGATGGATTCGGGTGCCGCGGAAAGTTCCAACCCGTGGAACAACGCCGGGACCGGCCATGCCGGGCTGTGTGAGCTGAACTACACGCCGCAGGCCGCCGACGGCAGCATCGACATCAAGAAAGCGGTGCACATCAATACCCAGTTCGAGGTATCCCGGCAGTTCTGGGCCTACCTGAGCAAAAAGGGCGCCTTCAAGAACCCGCGTGCCTTCATCAACCCGATCCCGCACCTGAGCTACGTCGAAGGTGACAAGGGCGTCGCGTTCCTGAAAAAGCGGTTTGAATCGCTCAAGCCTCACCACGCCTTCGCCGAGATGGAATACACCGAAGACAAGGCGCTGATGAACGAGTGGATGCCGCTGATGATGCCGGGCCGCCCCGCCGACCAGCACATCGCCGCCACCCGCGTGATGAAAGGCACCGACGTCAACTTCGGCGCCCTGACCAACAAGCTGCTCAAGCACCTGGCCGACACCCCCGAGTCGCAGGTCAAGTACAGCAAGAAGGTCACCGGCCTGCGCCGTAACGGCAGCGGCTGGACCGTCACCATCAAGGACGTCAACAGCGGCAGCAGCCGCGACGTCGATGCCCGCTTCGTGTTCCTCGGCGCCGGTGGCGCGGCCCTGCCGCTGCTGCAGCTGTCGGGCATCGAGGAGAGCAAGGGCTTCGGCGGTTTCCCGGTCAGCGGCCAGTGGCTGCGCTGCGACAACCCCGAGGTGGTCAAGCGCCACCAGGCCAAGGTCTACAGCCAGGCCGCCGTGGGTTCGCCGCCGATGTCGGTACCGCACCTGGATACCCGCGTCGTCGACGGCAAGACCTCGCTGCTGTTCGGCCCGTACGCCGGCTTCACCACCAAGTTCCTCAAGCACGGCTCGTTCCTCGACCTGCCGCTGTCGGTGCGCCTGGGCAATATCGGGCCGATGCTGGCCGTGGCCCGAGACAACTTCGACCTGACCAAGTACCTGGTCAGCGAGGTGATGCAGTCGATGGAACAGCGCCTGGAATCGCTGCGTCGCTTCTATCCTGAAGCCAAGGCCGAAGACTGGCGCCTGGAAGTGGCCGGGCAACGGGTGCAGATCATCAAGAAAGACCCGAAAAAAGGCGGCATCCTGCAGTTCGGTACCGAACTGGTGGCGGCCAAGGACGGCTCGCTGGCCGCCCTGCTGGGCGCCTCGCCGGGTGCTTCGGTCACCGTGTCGATCATGCTGGAACTGATCGAACGCTGCTTCCCCGAGCAGGCCAAAGGCGCCTGGGCGGCCAAGCTCAACGAGATCTTCCCGGCACGGGAGAAGGTCCTGGCGACCGACGCTGCGCTGTACCACAAGATCAGCGCGCAGAACGACGAGGCCCTGGGCCTGGTCGAGAACCAGCCGACGCAAAGCTACGCGTAAGCGTGATGCATGAAAAAACGCCCCTGGGGGCGTTTTTTCATGGCTGCGATGTACTCACTTGCGGGCGCTGTCGATGATCTCGATGTACTCGGGCGCATTGCGCTGGTCGCCGATCACCTGGGCGAAGGTGTTGCCGTGCTCGTCCTTGCCGTCCACATCGTATCCGGCCTCGACGAAGAAGCCGACGAAACGTTCGAAGTCATCGATGCGCAGGCCGCGATAGGCCTTGATCAGTTTGTGGTGCGAGGGCGAGCTGGCATCGGCCGGTTCGAACTGGAGAAACGACTTGATGTAGTCGTCGCTGATCTCATCACCAATCACTTGCTTCTTGTCTTTACGCATTGCCGACTCCAACTGAACCATCACGGACATTTTTCACGGGCCGGCAGTTTACCCCCCGGCAGCGCTGTGGCTCAACGCGCGCGTAGGGTGCCGGTGTGCACATCGGCCCAGATATGACCGTTGGCATAGCTGAGGAACTGCACGTACAGGGTGTCGTTGCGCAGCAGGTCGAGAATCACCCGGTACTGGCTGGCGGGATAGTTGAGGGTCAGGGTGCGGCTCTTGGCGTCGAACGCCGGCTTGCGCAGGCTCTTGCCTTCGCCGTCGAAGCTGATCAGCACCTCGCTGATGGTGGCGCCCTTGTTCAGGGGCTTGCCCTTGAGGCGCATCAGCACCGGTGCCGTGACCGGTATCGGTTGCTGGTTGGACTGACGCTGGTTGCCGACCACCACCGAATACTGGGTCACCTGCAGCAGTTGCTGGGCTTCGGGGGTTTCCTGGCGCAGGGTAAGGTCGTCGGGCGGCAGGAACTGGCTGTGCAGCGGCGCGGCGGCCAGGGGCAGGCTGGTCAGCAGCAGGAGGGCGAGGATGGCGCGCATGGCAGGCTCCTTGGGGGCGGCCTGGCACTCTAGCATGAGAAATGTACGAAGCTGATGGCCTCTTGTGGGAGCGGGCCTGACCCGCGATGCAGGCACCGCAAATAGCTGATACCGCATCGCCCCTTTCGCGGGCCAAGTCAGCTCCCACCCGGTTTTACATGCCCTTCACGGCATAGATACCCGCCGCATTGCGCCAGTAGCCCTTGTAGTCCATGCCGTAGCCGAACACATAGCGGTCAACGCAGCTCAAACCGCAGTAGTCGGCCTTCAGGTCAGGGCTGGCCTTGCGGTCGTGGTCCTTGTCCACCAGCACCGCGCTGTACACCGCCTTGGCACCGGCATGCTTGCAGAAGTCGATGATGGCGCTGAGGGTGTGCCCTTCGTCGAGGATGTCGTCGATGATCAGCACTTCTCGATCGATGAACGACACTTCGGGCTTGGCCTTCCAGAACAGGTCACCGCCGCTGGTCTGGTTGCGGTAGCGCGTGGCATGCAGGTAGGACGCCTCCAGCGGGAACTGCAAATGGGTCAGCAGCTTGCCGGAGAAGATCAGGCCACCGTTCATCACGCAGAACACCACCGGGTTGCGGTCGGCCAGGTCGGCGGTGATCTGCGCGCCCACACGGGCAATCGCCGCTTCGACTTCGGCTTCGCTGTGCAGGCAGTCTGCTTCACGCATGACTTGACGGATATGCTCGAGATCAGCGGACATGACGCTCTCCAGGGGGCTGCGGTTGAGAAAAGCGGGCAAAGGTACGCACCCTCACGCATCAGATCAAGCATTTATGGACTAACGTGCACAATGCCTATAGGACACCTGCGGCCGAATAGATTACTCTAGCGCGGTTTTTTTGCCCGCCCCCCGGAGCCTTTCCCTATGCCAACCCGTGAGATCCGCCATCCGCTGATCCGTCACAAGCTCGGCCTGATGCGCCGCGCCGATATCAGCACGAAGAATTTTCGCGAACTCGCCCAGGAAGTCGGCGCGCTCCTGACGTACGAGGCAACCAAGGATCTGCCGCTGGAAAGCTACGACATTCAAGGCTGGTGCGGCACCGTACAGGTCGAGAAGATCGCCGGCAAGAAGATCACCGTGGTGCCGATCTTGCGCGCCGGTATCGGCATGCTCGACGGCGTGCTCAGCCTGATCCCGGGCGCCAAGGTCAGCGCCGTGGGCGTTGCCCGCAACGAGGAAACCCTCGAAGCGCACACCTACCTGGAAAAACTGGTACCCGAGATCGACGAGCGCCTGGCCATGATCATCGACCCGATGCTGGCCACCGGCAGCTCCATGATCGCCACCATCGACCTGCTGAAGAAGGCCGGCTGCAAGGACATCCGCGCCATGGTGCTGGTGGCAGCGCCCGAAGGCATCGCGGCGGTCGAGGGTGCACACCCCGACGTGCACATCTACACCGCCTCGATCGATGAACGCCTGAACGAACACGGCTACATCATTCCCGGCCTGGGCGATGCAGGCGACAAGATCTTCGGCACCAAGCAGAAGGACACCTGAACATGCAGGACGAGTTCAACGACCCGCTCTGGCGCCAGGTCGTCTCCGGCGCGCAGATGCTCTTCGTGGCATTCGGCGCGCTGGTGCTGATGCCGCTGATTACCGGCCTCGACCCCAACGTTGCGCTGTTCACTGCGGGCCTGGGGACTCTGCTGTTCCAGGTGGTCACTGGCCGTCAGGTGCCGGTGTTCCTCGCCTCCAGTTTTGCCTTCATCACCCCCATCATTCTCGCCAAGGGCCAGTTCGGCCTGGCCGAGACCATGGGCGGGGTAATGGCGGCCGGGTTCGTCTACACCTTCCTGGGCCTGGCCGTGAAGATCAAGGGCACCGGCTTCATCGACCGCCTGCTGCCGCCGGTGGTGATCGGCCCGGTGATCATCTCGATCGGCCTGGCGATGGCGCCGATTGCCGCCAACATGGCCATGGGCAAGGCCGGTGACGGCGCCGAACTGCTGCCCTACAGCACCGCAATGATGATCTCGATGCCGGCGCTGCTCACCACCCTCATCGTGGCGGTGTTCGGCAAGGGCATCTTCCGCCTGGTGCCGATCATTGCCGGGGTGCTGGTGGGCTTTGGCCTGTCGTTCTACTTCGGTGTGGTCGACACCGCCAAGATCGCCGCCGCCCCCTGGCTGGCCCTGCCGCACTTCACCGCGCCGGCCTTCAACTGGCAGGCGATCCTGTTCATCGTACCGGTGGCCCTGGCCCCGGCGATCGAGCATATCGGCGGCGTGATTGCAGTGGGCAGCGTGACCGGTCGCGACTACCTGAAAAAGCCTGGCCTGCATCGCACCCTGCTGGGTGACGGCATCGCCACCACCACCGCCGGCCTGTTCGGCGGCCCGCCCAACACCACCTACGCCGAAGTGACCGGCGCGGTGATGCTGACCAAGAACTACAACCCCAAGATCATGACCTGGGCGGCCGTGTTCGCCATCAGCCTGGCCTTCGTCGGCAAGTTCGGCGCGTTGCTGCAGAGCATTCCGGTGCCGGTGATGGGCGGCATCCTGTGCCTGCTGTTCGGCTCGATCGCGGCAGTGGGCATGAACACCATGATCCGCCACAAGATCGACCTGAGCGAAGCGCGCAACCTGGTGATCGTCTCGGTGACCCTGGTGTTCGGGATTGGCGGTGTGCTGGTCGGCACCGGTACCGGCCCGGACGACTGGGGCCTGAAGGGTATCGCGCTGTGCGCCGTGGTGGCCATTGCGCTCAACCTGCTGCTGCCGGGCAATGACGGCTGGAAGAACAAGGTGCTGGACGACCATTTGCCTTGATCTGAAACGCTTCGCCGGCAAGGCCGGCTCCTACAGGGGTTCGCGCAAACCTGTAGGAGCCGGCCTTGCCGGCGAACGCTGCACTACCTAACCCGCCTGCTCACACAACTGCGTAAGCGCCTCCACCCACTGCGGGTGATCATTCAGGCACGGCACCAGCACCAGCTCTTGCCCGCCCGCCTCGACAAACTGCTCGCGACCGCGATCGCCGATTTCTTCCAGCGTCTCGATGCAGTCGGCCACGAACGCCGGGCACATCACCAGCAGCTTCTTGACGCCTGCCTTGCCCAGCTCGTCCAGGCGCGCCTCGGTGTAGGGTTCGATCCACTTGGCCCGGCCCAGCCGCGACTGGAACGACACCGACCATTGGCCCTCGGCCAGGCCCATCTTCTGCGCGAACAACTCTGCTGAACGCAGGCACTGCGCGCGATAACACACCGCCAGCACCTCGGGCGAAGCGTTGCGGCAGCAGTCGGCATTCTGGAAACAATGCGAACCGGTGGGGTCGAGTTTCTTCAGGTGCCGCTCGGGCAAACCGTGAAAGCTCAGCAGCAGGTGATCGAAGCCCTGCTCCAGGTACGGCCTGGCACTGGCCACCAGCGCGTCGATGTACAGCGGCTGGTCATAGAACGGACGCAGCACCGGCATCTGCAATGCCAGCTTGTGCTCGGCCACCACGGCCTTGGCCTGCTCGATCACGGTGGTCACGGTGCTGTCGGCAAACTGCGGGTACAACGGCGCCAGGGTCACCTTGGTGACGCCCTGGCCGGCCAGACGCTGCAACACCGTGGACAGCGAAGGCTCGCCATAGCGCATGGCGATTTCCACTGGGCCATGGGCCCAGTGCGCGCCCATGGCCTGCTGCAGGCGCCGGGTCAGCACCACCAGCGGCGAGCCTTCCTCCCACCAGATGGAAGCATAGGCGTGGGCCGACTGCTCCGGACGCTTGATCAGGATCAGCGAGACCAGCAGGCGACGCACCGGCCACGGCAGGTCGATCACATACGGGTCCATCAGAAACTGGTTGAGGTAACGACGCACGTCGGCGACGGAAGTGGAAGCCGGTGAACCCAGGTTGACCAGCAGCAGAGCATGATCGGTCATGCAACATCCTTTTCAGAGGCGCGCGGACAAGTCATCCAGCGCCGATTGCACATCGTTGTAACGGAACGTGAAGCCTGCCGCCAGCAAGCGCACCGGGCGCGCCCGCTGGCCACCCAGCAGCAATACCGACAGTTCGCCGAGCCCGGCGCGCAGCACCAGCGCCGGCAACGGCATGAACGCCGGGCGGTGCAGCGCGCGCCCCAGGCGTCGGGCAAATTCGCGGTTGCGCACCGGCTCCGGCGCACAGGCATTATAAGGACCGCTGGCATCCTCGCGCTGCAACAGAAAATCAATCAGGGCGATTTGGTCGTCCAGATGGACCCACGGCATCCACTGGCGACCACTGCCAATCGGCCCGCCCAGCCCGAGCTTGAACGGCAGGCGCAGGCGCGACAAAAAGCCGCCCTCGGCCGCCAGCACCAGCCCGGTACGCACCAGCACCACCCGCATGCCCAGGGCCTCGGCGCGCAGCGCGGTTTCTTCCCAGGCAATGCACAGCTGGCTGGCAAAGTCCTCCTTGACCGGCTGCGACAGCTCGGTCAGCTCGCGCTCACCACCATCGCCATACCACCCTACCGCCGACCCCGAGATCAGCACCGCAGGGCGCTGCTGCCGGCCTTGCAGCCAGGCAATCAACTGCTCGGTGAGGGTGATGCGGCTAGCCCATAGCAGCGCGCGTCGGTGCGACGTCCAGGGGCGATCGGCAATCGGCGCACCGGCCAGGTTGACCACGGCGTCCACCGGCTCCTCGCCCAGTTCGTCGAGCCGGGCAATGCCGCGCACCCCTGCCCCGCACACCTGAGCGACCTGCGCCGGACGCCGGCTCCACACCGTCAGGCGATAACCCCTGTCCAGCCAGAAGCGGCAAAGGTGTCTGCCGATCAGGCCCGTACCACCGGTCAGCAATATATGCATGGCTGTGTCCTCACATGGCGCGCGCTGGTCTATTTTTAAGTTCAAGGCACTTTTTTGACCGAACGCTCTCGGATAAACATAGGCCAACCTGCAACGTCGAGCGGAATCATCTTATACAAGCTGGAGATATTGTACAGGCTTGTCGGGCAGCGTAGGCTGTTTCCAAAAGGTTCGAAGAGGCCATCATGACTGTTCCTATCGCAATCATCGGTGCCGGCATCGCCGGCCTGTCCGCCGCCCAGGCCCTGCAGAAGGCCGGGCACACCGTGCACCTGTTCGACAAGGGCCACGGCAGTGGCGGACGCATGGCCAGCAAACGCAGCGAAGCCGGCGCCCTGGACCTGGGCGCGCAGTACTTCACGGCCCGCGACCGACGTTTCGTCGAACAGGTCCAGGCCTGGCAGGCCAAGGGCTGGGCGGCCGAATGGAAGCCGCAACTGTACAACTACCGCGAAGGTCAGCTGACCCCCTCGCCGGACGAGCAGATCCGCTGGGTGGGTGTACCGCGCATGAGCGCCATCACCCGCGGCCTGCTCAAGGATGTCACCGTCAACTTCAATTGCCGCATTGCCGAGGTGTTCCGCGGCAAGCAGTACTGGCACCTGCAGGACACCGAGGGCGGCAGCCACGGGCCGTTCAGTCGCGTCATCATTGCGGTGCCGGCGCCCCAGGCCACGCAGCTGCTCAGCGCCACCACCAAGCTGGCCGGCATGGCCGCCAGCGTGCAGATGGAGCCCACCTGGGCCATTGCGCTGGGCTTCGATACGCCCCTGGACACCCCCATGCAGGGCTGCTTCGTGCAGGGCTGCGACCTCGACTGGCTGGCGCGCAACCGCAGCAAGCCCGGGCGTGACGAAAAACTCGACACCTGGGTTCTGCACGCCACCGCCAGCTGGAGCAAGCAACACATCGACCTGTCGCGCGAGGCCGTGATCGAGCACCTGCTGGGCAACTTCGCCGAACTGGTGGGCTGCGCCGTGCCGGCCCCCACCTTCACCCTGGCCCATCGCTGGTTGTATGCCCGCCCGAGCAGCAGCCATGAATGGGGCGCGCTGGCCGATGCCGACCTGGGCCTGTACGCCTGCGGCGACTGGTGCATGTCGGGGCGCGTCGAGGGCGCATGGCTCAGCGGCCAGGAAGCGGCGCGGCGCCTGCTCGAACACCTGGAATGACCCCTGCACCGGCTGAAGCTGTACAGAACATTTGACTTGTACAACGCGTTATCTATGATGAGCGAAGCTGTACATAATTTTGTTTCTGTACAAATTTCAGTCGAGAGCGACCATGGCGGCCACCAGACCAAAGATTGCCATCAGTGCATGCCTGACCGGCGAAGAGGTCCGCTACAACGGCGGGCACAAGGCCTCGCGCCTGTGCAATGAAGTGCTGGCCGAGCACTTCGACTTCATCGGCATCTGCCCCGAGGTTGCCATCGGCCTGGGCACACCTCGCCAGGCCATCCGCCTGACCGGTGACCCGGCCAACCCCAGGGCCGTGGGTAGCCGCGATGCCAGCCTGGACGTCAGCCAGGCACTGGATGCCTACGGCGCAGAAATGGCCGGGCAACTGACCGACATCTGCGGCTACATCTTCATGCAGAAATCGCCATCCTGCGGCCTGGAACGGGTCAAGGTGTACCAGGCCAACGGCTACCCGGCCACCGAAGGCGGTCGCGGCCTGTACGCCGCACGGTTCTGCGCCCAGCGCCCCGACCTGCCGGTCGAAGAGGATGGCCGGCTGTGCGATCCGGTACTGCGGGAAAACTTCATCACCCGCGTGTATGCCTACGCCGACTGGCAGCAACTGCTGGCAGGCGGGCTCAGTCGGCATGCCCTCATCGCCTTCCACTCGCGCTACAAGTACCAGTTGATGGCGCACAACCCCCAGCAGTACAAGGTGCTGGGCAAGTTGCTGGGCAGCATGCAGCGCCAGGACGACCCCACCCAGATCGGCCCACGGTATTTCAGCCAGCTGATGAGCGCCCTGAGCCGCTGCGCCAGTCGCGGCACCCACGGCAACGTGCTGATGCACCTGAGCGGCTACCTGCGCCGGTTTCTCGACCCCCGCGACAAACAGGAAATCCGCGCCCTGATCGAGCAGTACCAGGCCGGCATCGTCCCGCTGGTGGTGCCGCTGACCCTGCTCAAGCACCACCTGCGCCGCCACCCCGATCCCTACCTCATGCAGCAGGTCTATCTGCAACCGCACCCGGAAAACCTGAGCCTGCGCAATGCCATCTGAAGACGACCTGCTGCCCATTCGTGAAGTCACCCGCCTGACCGGGGTCAACCCCGTGACCCTGCGCGCGTGGGAGCGTCGCTACGGGCTGATCGTGCCGCAGCGCACCGGCAAGGGTCACCGGCTCTACAGCGCCGCACACGTGCAGCGCATCCAGCAGATTCTGCAATGGCTCAACCGCGGAATCGCGGTGGGCCAGGTCAAGCCGCTGCTCGACACCTCCCCAGCAGTGCAACCCGCACCCGGCAACGACGACTGGCACACCCTGCGCCTGCAACTGGTCGACTGCATCGCGCAACTGGCCGAACGCCGACTCGACCAGCTGTTCAACCAGGCCATGGCCCTCTACCCCGCCGCCACCCTGTGCGAGCAACTGTTGCTGCCGTTGCTGCAAGAACTCGACACCCGCTGGCACGGGCACTTTGCCGCCCGCATGGAGCAGGTGTTCTTCCATACCTGGCTGCGCAGCAAACTTGGCGTGCGGGTGTATCACAACAACCGTCAGCTGAACGCCGCGCCCGCCCTGCTGGTCAACGCCTCGGCCCTGCCATTCGACCCGCAGCTGTGGCTGTGCGCCTGGCTGCTCAGTGATGCCGGCTGCGCGGTCGAGGTATTCGACTGGCCGCTGCCACCTCGAGAGCTGGCGTTTGCCGTGCAGCAGGTCAAACCCTGTGCGTTGGTGATGTGCCTGAACGCAGCGCTCGATCCGCGTGAACTGCAGCGCAGCCTCAATGCGATCGATCTGCCGACCCTGCTGCTGGGCAGCATGGCCGCGCTCTACAAGGAGCATGCCGAGGCGGCGGGCCTGCAGGCAGGCAACGTGCATCTGCCGTCCTCTGTGGTGGCGCTGCCCGCCCTGTTGCTGGGCCTGCTGGCCACCTGACGTCTCCCCCACATTCACAGGATTTCGTATGCAACTGATCTGGCTGCGCAACGACTTGCGCGTTCACGACAACACTGCGCTGGCCGCTGCCTGCTCGCGCGGCCCCACCCTGGCGGTGTGGCTGGTAAGCCCCGGGCAGTGGCTCGCCCACGACGACGCCCCGTGCAAGGTGGACTTCTGGCTGCGCAACCTGCACAGCCTGCGCCAGTCACTGGACGCCCTGAACATTCCCCTGCTGATTGTGCCTGCCGACCAGTGGGCCGATGCACCTCGGGTGCTGCTCGCGCTGTGCAGGCAACATGCGGTCAGTACCGTGCACCTGAACGAGGAATACGGGGTACACGAACAACGTCGCGATCAGGCCGTGCAGCAGGCATTGCGCCAGGCCGACATCCAGGTGCACAGCTACCTGGACCAGTTGCTGTTCAAGCCCGGCAGCATCCTGACCCGCAGCGGCGGTTACTTCCAGGTGTTCAGCCAGTTTCGCAAGGTGTGCTACGAACGCCTTCACCTGGGGCTTCCCTCACGGGTAGCGGCGCCGGCAGCCCAGGCCCGGCTGGCCATTGCCAGCGACACCGTCCCCACCCAGGTGGCCGGCTTCGAGACGCCGCCCGACGCGTTGCGCACGCTGTGGCCGGCAGGCGAGGATGAAGCCGCGCGCCGCCTGGCGCGCTTTGTCGACGAGGCCATCGAGGATTATCCGGTACAGCGCGACCTTCCTGCCGTGCCTGGCACCAGCCAGCTGTCGGCCTACCTCGCCGCCGGGGTGATCTCCCCCCGCCAGTGCCTGCATGCCGCCCTGGCCTGCAACTTCGGCGAATTCGACAGCGGGAATGCCGGCGCCATCACCTGGATCAACGAACTGCTGTGGCGCGAGTTCTACAAGCACATCCTGGTGGGCTACCCGCAGGTTTCCCGCCACCGTGCCTTCAGGTCACATACCGAAGCCCTGCCCTGGCGCAACGCGCCACAGGACCTGCTGGCCTGGCAACAGGGCCGCACCGGCATCCCTATCGTGGATGCGGCCATGCGCCAGTTGCTCGCCACAGGCTGGATGCACAATCGCCTGCGCATGGTCACGGCCATGTTTCTGACCAAGAACCTGCTGATCGACTGGCGTGAAGGCGAACGCTTCTTCATGCGCCACCTGATCGACGGCGACCTGGCCGCCAACAACGGCGGCTGGCAGTGGAGCGCCTCGACCGGTACCGACGCCGTGCCCTACTTTCGGATCTTCAATCCGGTGAGCCAGTCGCAACGCTTCGACCCTGCAGGGCGATTTCTGAAGCACTGGCTGCCTGAACGCGGCAACCTGGACCACAAGGCCGTCCATTTACCCAATGTCCAGAACGATTTGTTTGCAATAGATGTCTATCCTCATGCAATTGTAGACTTAAGTTCTAGTCGACAACGCGCACTGGATGCGTTCAAACACCTACCTAAACGCAACGATTGAGGAAAGGATCTTGAGCAGTGATCGACCTCGGCGCATCTGGATTACCGGTGCCAGCAACGGACTTGGGCATGCCTTGGCAGAGGCGCTGCTTGAACAGGGCTGCAAGGTGGCGCTCAGTGTTCGCAATCGCGACGATGCACACCCCCTTGAGACCGACTATCCCGGTAGGGTCCTTGTGCTTGCCGGCGACCTGCACCAGTTGCCGCAGGCCAGGCGCGCCTGCGCCACCCTGACCGAACAATGGCAGGCCATCGACGGCCTGATCGTCAACGCCGGCACCTGCGACTACCTGCCGTTGCCGATTACCCAGACACTGCTGCAGGACGTGGTGCGAAGCAACCTGGCCGCCGCCTCGCACTGCCTCGATGGCGCGCTCCCCCTTCTGGACAAGGGGCGCGCCCCGCAGGTGGTGGGGATTCTCAGTGCGTACTCTGCCCTGCAGCTGGGCGAGCCCGGCCAGCCGCGGCGCCCTGCCAACAGCATCGCGTCACTGTTCGAAGACGCCCGCCCCCTGCTGGTCGCACACGGCATCGACCTGACCATCGTGGCCCCTCAGACACCTGCACAGGGCATGAACACACCCACTGCCATCCCGGATGAGTGGGACGCCAGTTCGGCTGCCAGCGCCATCCTGCAACGCCTGGGCGAACGCCCGCAGCAGTTGACCCTGCAGGCGCTGGCGGTCAATGAGCTGTGGCCGCTGCCAAAATGAAAAAAGGCCCTGACGCAAGTCAGGGCCTTTTTCGTGGTGCAGGGTACCGGCCGACCGTCAGAGCGGCATGCGGTAGTGCAGCGAATAGCTTTCCACGCCATCGTTGGGGCTTTGCAGGCCCGCGTTCGAATAGTGGATGGCGCGCACGCCTACCTCGTGTCCGCCCGCGAAGCGCAAGCCGAACCCGATGCGGTCTTCGAACTGGAACGACGAGCCGAGCTTGTTGGTTTCAAGCTTGGTGCTGGAGAAGGCCGCTACACCGATACCCGCCTCGATGTAGGGTTTGACCGACTCACCGGCGAACTCGTAGACGAACACGGGCGCGAACGAGAGGCTGTGGTTGCTGGAAGTCTTGTCGCCGTCCCAGTAGGTGTAGGCACCGTCCCAGTAGCCGGTCACGCGGCCGACGCTGGTCTGCCACCAGCTGGCGTCCCAGTTGGACTGCAGCCCAAGGCGATAGACCATGGTCGAGTCACCGGTCTGCCCTACGGAAAACGAGGCGTCAGCGGCGTTTGCGGTGAAAGAGTGCCCCAGGGTAACGGCTGCAATCGCAGCCAAGCAAAGCAGTTTCTTCATGAGAAACGTCCCTTTTCCTAAATGCTGTTGTGGTTTTGTGTCTCATCAGACGATTGAATAGAAATCGGCAGTAGTACGATAGTTCAGGAAAAAAATGCATTTTTCACAGTTTTTTTACAAGTCGAAGCTTCGCACACTGTCAGATTTATTCCACAACATCGGCAGAATCTTTACCAAATGTGCCGGACTGCCGCTGGTCCAGAAATGCGCAGGCTGCGCCGGGCCGTGGGCCAGCAGGTCCCGTTCACCCAGCAAACGCTGGAGTTGCCGGGCCACCGCAGCGCCGGTATCGATGATGGCCACGGCCGGCGGCACCATGTGCGCCAGCAGCGGTTTCAGGAAGGGGTAATGGGTGCAGCCCAGGATCAGGGTGTCGCAGCCGGCGGCCAGCAGCGGCTCGACATAGCCCTGCAGCAACTGGCGCAGTGCGGGGCTGTCCAGGTCGCCCGCCTCGATCAGTTCCACCAGCCCCGGGCACGGCTGGGTAACTACACGAACGTCGCTGGCAAAGCGATCCAGCAACGCGGCGAACTTGGCGCTCTGCAGGGTGCCGGTGGTTGCCAGCACCCCTACCACGCCACTGCGGGTGGCCGCTGCCGCCGGCTTTACCGCCGGCTCCATGCCCACCAGCGGCCAGTGCGGGTAGCGCTCGCGCAGATCGGCCACCGCCGCCACGGTGGCGGTGTTGCAGGCCAGCACCATGGCCTTGGCGCCCTGTTGCTGAAAGAACTCGGCTACCAGGCGGCAGCGCTGGCGGATGAACTCGGGCGACTTCTCGCCATAGGGAATATGCCCGCAGTCCGCCACATACAGCAGCGACTCGTCGGGCAGCAGGCGGCTGATTTCCGCCAGCACCGACAGCCCGCCCACGCCGGAATCGAACACCCCGACAGGCGCTTCACGCATGGCCGGCGCCACACACGCTGCAGGCCGGGTCGCGCTTGACCCGCAGCTCGCGAAACCGCGTTCCCAGGGCATCGACAAGCAGCAGGCGACCCACCAGCGGCTCGCCAAACCCGGCCAGCAGCTTCAAGGCCTCCAGCGCCTGCAGGCTGCCCACCAGGCCTACCAGCGGGCCGAGCACACCGGCTTCGCTGCAGGTCAGCTCGGCTTCGCTGCCATGCCCGTACAGGCAGTGGTAGCAGGGGCTGAGCGGGTTGCGCGGATCGAACACCGACAGCTGGCCTTCCAGGCGAATGGCCGCACCGCTGACCAGCGGCTTGCCGGCCGCGACGCAGGCAGCGTTCACCGCCTCGCGGGTGGCAAAGTTGTCACAGCAGTCCAGTACCAGGTCGACCGCCCCCACCGCCTGGGCCAGGGAGTCGTCATCCAGGGCCTGGCGATGGGCAACCAGGGCGACCTGCGGGTTGATCGCCTGCAGCCGGGCCATGGCCGAATCGACCTTGCTCAGGCCCACGGCGGCCGTGTCGTGCATCACCTGGCGTTGCAGGTTGGTCAGGTCGACCGTGTCGAAGTCGGCCAGGTGCAGCTCGCCGACCCCGGCCGCCGCCAGGTACAGCGCCACCGGCGAACCCAGGCCGCCCAGGCCGACGATCAGTACCCGGCTGCCCTTGAGGCGCAACTGCCCGTCGATATCCACCTGGGCCAACAGGATCTGCCGGCTGTAGCGCAACAGCTCCTCGTCGTTCAGCATGCCAGGCGCCCGAGGCTGATGCGCTCATGGCCGCCAAGGTCGGTGCGGCTCTGGATCTGCTCGAACCCGTGTCGCGCCAGCAGTTCGCGCACCGCTGCAGCCTGGTCATAGCCATGTTCCAGCAGCAGCCAGCCGCCGGGCAGCAGGTGCTGCGGGGCCTGTGTGATGATCTGGCGCAGGTCGTCGAGCCCGTCGCTGCCGGCCACCAGCGCACTGCTGGGCTCGAAGCGCACGTCGCCGGCCGCCAGGTGCGGGTCCTGCTCGGCGATGTAGGGCGGATTGCTGACGATCAGCGCAAAGCGCTGCCCTTGCAGGGCGTCGAACCAGTGGCTGGCAAGCACCTTGGCGTTGTCCAGCTGCAAACGCTGGCGGTTGCGCTCGGCCAGGGCCACGGCTTCGGGCACCCGGTCGACGGCCGTCACCTGCCAGCCGCCGCGCTCGCTGGCCAGGGCCAGGGCGATGGCGCCGCTGCCGGTGCCCAGGTCGAGCACCTGCAATGGCGTTGCCGGCAGCAGCTCAAGGGCGACCTCCACCAGCAGCTCGGTGTCCGGCCGCGGGATCAGCGTGTGCGGGGCCACTTCCAGGTCAAGCTTCCAGAAGCCCTGCTGGCCGAGGATATAGGCCACCGGCTCGCCTTCGCTGCGCCGCTGCAGGTAGGTGGCGAAGGTTGCGGCCGCTTCGCTGCTGACGATGCGCTCGGGCCAGGTGTGCAGGTAGCTGCGCGATTTGCCGATGGCCGCAGCCAGCAGCAGCTCGATATCCAGGCGCGCGGTGGGCGAGTCGGGTAGCTGCGCCCCGCGCAGCAGGCTGGCAATGATGGTCATTTACTCACCCAGTGCGGCCAGTTGATCGGCCTGGTATTCGGACAGCAGCGGCTCGATGATCGCATCGACGCCGCCCGCCAGTACTTCATCCAGCGAATACAGGGTCAGGTTGATGCGGTGATCGGTCACCCGGCCCTGTGGATAGTTGTAGGTACGGATACGCTCGGAGCGGTCACCCGAGCCCACCAGCAGCTTGCGCTCGCTGGCGATCGCGTTCTGCGCGGCACTGGTCTGCATGTCGTTGAGCCTGGCCGACAGCCAGGACATCGCACGGGCGCGGTTCTTGTGCTGCGAGCGCTCTTCCTGGCATTCGACCACGATGCCGGTGGGCAAGTGGGTGATGCGGATGGCCGAGTCGGTCTTGTTCACGTGCTGGCCGCCCGCGCCGGAGGAGCGGTAGGTGTCCACCCGCAGGTCGGCCGGGTTGATCTCGATGGCCACCTGCTCGTCGGGCTCGGGCAGCACCGCCACGGTGCACGCGGAGGTGTGGATGCGGCCCTGGGACTCGGTTTCCGGCACCCGCTGCACGCGGTGTGCGCCAGACTCGAACTTGAGCTTGCCGTACACGCTGTCGCCCTCGACGCGGGCGATGATTTCCTTGTAGCCGCCGTGCTCGCCCTCGTTCTCGGAGAGGATTTCCAGGCGCCAGCCGCGACGCTCGGCATAACGCGAGTACATGCGAAACAGATCGCCGGAGAAGATCGCCGCCTCGTCGCCACCCGTGCCGGCACGGATCTCGAGGAACACGTTGCGCCCGTCGTTGGGGTCCTTGGGCAGCAGCATGCGTTGCAGTTGCCCTTCGATAGCGGCCAGTTGCTCCTTGGCCTCGCGTACTTCTTCGACCGCCATTTCGCGCAGGTCCGGGTCGCTGTCCTTGAGCAAGGCCTGGGCACCCTCCAGGTCAGCCTGCACCTTGCGCCACTGCGCGTAGGTCTGTGCCACGGGCTCGACCTCGGCATATTCGCGCGAGTAGGCACGGAAGCGCGTCTGGTCCGAAATCACTTCGGCGTCACCCAGCAGGGCGGTCAATTCCTCGAAACGGTCCTGGAGCGTGTCCAGTTTATTCAGCAGTGACGCTTTCATTGCGGGGTTTTATCCGTGGAGCCCTCGTTGAGGGCAAAGAGTTCCTGGGCCATGGCCAGCGCATCGAGGCGGCCTTCGGCAGACAGCTTTTTCAGTTGCACGCTCGGCGCGTGCAGCAACTTGTTGGTCAGGCCGCGGGCCAGCTGCGCCAGCACCTCTTCGGCGTTGCTGCCGTTGGCCAGCAGGCGCTGGGCCTTTTGCAGCTCTTCGTCGCGCAGGCGCTCGCTCTGCTGGCGGTAGGCCTTGAGCACATCCACCGCAGCCAGCTCGCGCAGGCGCAGCATGAAGTCCTCGGCGCCCACGGTGACCAGCTCTTCGGCGGCCTGGGCGGCGCCCTGGCGGCTCTTGAGGTTTTCGGCCACCACATCGTGCAGGTCGTCGACGGTGTACAGGTACACGTCGTCCAGCTCGCCCACCTGCGCCTCGATGTCGCGGGGCACGGCGATGTCGACCATGAAGATCGGCTTGTGCCGGCGCTGCTTGAGCGCACTCTCGACCGCGCCCTTGCCCAGGATCGGCAACTGGCTGGCAGTGGAACTGATCACGATATCGCTGTTGACCAGCTCCTGCGGGATGTCCGACAGCAGCACCGCATGGGCACCGAACTGCTCGGCCAGGGTGCTGGCGCGCTCCAGCGTGCGGTTGGCCACCACGATGCGGCGCACGCCCTGTTCGTGCAGGTGTCGCGCCACCAGCGTGATGGTTTCGCCGGCACCGATCAGCAGGGCCTGGCTGCGGCCCAGGTCGCTGAAGATCTGCTTGGCCAGGCTCACGGCGGCAAATGCTACCGACACCGGGTTTTCACCGATGGCGGTATCGGTACGCACCTGCTTGGCGGCGCTGAAGGTCGCCTGGAACAGGCGCCCCAGCAGCGGGCCGATGGTGCCGGCCTCGCGCGCCACGGCATAGGCCGATTTCATCTGGCCGAGGATCTGCGGCTCGCCCAGCACCAGCGAGTCGAGCCCGGAGGCCACCCGCATCATGTGCCGCACGGCGCCATCATCTTCATGGATATAGGCGCAGGCGCGCAGTTCATCCAGGCTCAGCTTGTGATAATCGGCCAGCCAGCGCAGTACGCTGTCCGCCGCCAGGTGATCCTGTTCGATGTACAGTTCGCTGCGATTGCAGGTCGAAAGGATCGCAGCTTCGCGGCTGGCGGTCAGTCGACACAGCTGCTGCAAGGCTTCGACCAGCTGCTCGGGCGTAAACGCCACGCGCTCGCGTACGTCTACCGAGGCAGTCTTATGGTTGATACCGAGGGCAAGAAAGGCCATTCAAGGTCGCTGATTGTGACGAGAAGCCGATAATTGTCCTACTTCGCCGGATAGAGAACAACCACCGCTCGTTATTGTCTCTTATAGTCTGTATCCAAAAGCCCCATCGACGATGGGTTTGCCATGATCCTTGTGTCATGATGATCCGACCGCAGGTAAGCCGCCCAAATCCTCCCTATGAATAGATCTTCCGCGTTATTCCTCGCCTTTGCCTTGCTCCAGGGTTGCCAGACGCTGACCCCGGGCGCCCGGGACGCCACGGCGCCTGCCGACGATGCGGCCACGGTCGCCGAGGCCAAGAAGCCCACGGTGTACGGCTCGTTCACCCAGGACACGGTGTACAGCCTGTTGACCGCCGAGCTCGCCGGGCAGCGCAACCGCTTCGATATCGCCCTGGACAACTACGTCACCCAGGCGATCAAGACCCAGGACGCGGGCATTTCCGAGCGGGCATTTCGCATTGCCGAGTACCTGGGCGCCGATCAGGCCGCCCTCGATACCGCACTGATATGGGCCAGGAACGACCCCGAGAACCTCGACGCACAACGCGCCGCCGCCATCCAGCTGGCGCGCAGCGGACGCTATGACGATTCGATGGTGTTCATGGAGAAGGTGCTGCAGGGTCAGGGCGACACGCATTTCGACTTTCTCGCGCTGTCGGCGGCCGAAACCGACCAGGACACCCGCGACGGCCTGCAGAAAAGTTTCGACCGCCTGCTGGTAAAGTACCCCGACAACAGCCAGCTGGTGTTCGGCAAGGCCCTGCTGCTGCAGCAGGACGGCAAGTCCGAGGCCGCCTTGGCGCTGCTCGAAGCCCACCCGCCGGCGGACGGTGAAATTGCCCCGATCCTGTTGCGCGCGCGCCTGCTGCAATCGCTCGACCGTGGCCCCGAAGCCCTGCCGCTGCTGCGCAAGGCCATCGCCCGCAACCCCGACGACAAGCGCCTGCGCCTGACCTACGCGCGCACCCTGGTGGAGCAGGACCGCATCGACGACGCCAAGGTCGAGTTCGCCAACCTGCTGCAGCAATACCCCGAAGACGACGAACTGCGCTATTCGCTGGCGCTGGTGAGCATCGAGGCCAAGGCGCTCGACGAAGCCACCAGTTACCTGCAGGAACTGATCGAGCGCGACAGCCACGTGGATGCGGCGCACCTGAACCTGGGGCGCATCTTCGAAGAGCGCAACGATTCCGAAGCGGCCCTGACCGAGTACGCCCTGGTCGGCCCTGGCAACGACTACCTGCCCGCGCAACTGCGCCAGGCCGACATCCTGATTGCCAACGGGCGCACCGACGAGGCCAGCCGGCGCCTTGCCGAAGCCCGCGAGGCGCAGCCGGACTACGCGATCCAGCTGTACCTGATCGAGGCCGAAACCCTTGGCAACAATGACAAGGACGCCCAGGCCATGCAGGTGTTGCAGGCAGCGATCCGGCAGTACCCGGACGACCTGAGCCTGCTGTACAGCCGTGCCATGCTCGCCGAGAAGCGCGACGACCTGGCCCAGATGGAAAGGGACCTGCGCAGCATCCTGCAGCGCGAACCGGAAAACGCCATGGCGCTCAATGCGCTGGGCTACACCCTGGCCGACCGTACCACCCGCTATGCCGAAGCCAAGGGCCTGATCGAGAAAGCCCTGCAGATCAACCCCGAAGACCCGGCCGTGCTCGACAGCCTGGGCTGGGTCAACTACCGCATGGGCAACCTGGACGAGGCCGAGCGCCTGCTGCGCCAGGCCCTGGAGCGCTTCCCCGACCACGAGGTCGCGGCGCACCTGGGCGAAGTGCTGTGGGCCAACGGCAAGCGTCGTGAAGCCCGCCAGGTTTGGGCCAAGGCCTTCGAAGGCCAGCCCGACAGCCCTATTCTGCGCAAGACCGTCTTGCGCCTGACCGGATCCGAGACTCTATAAGCTTATGTTACTGCGCCATTTCATCACCTTCAGCCTGATCGCCGTGCTTGCCGGCTGTTCCAGCTTCGGCTCCCGCGAGGCCGTGCAGGGCCAGGGCAACGCGCAACTGTGGCGTGAACACAAACAGCAGTTGAGTACCCTCGACGGCTGGCAGATCAACGGCAAGGTGGGCATCCGCGCACCGAAAGACTCCGGCAGTGGCACCCTCTTCTGGCTGCAACGCCAGGACTACTACGACATTCGCCTGTCCGGCCCGCTGGGTCGCGGCGCCGCACGGCTCACCGGCCGTCCGGGCCAGGTGGTGCTGGAAGTGGCCAACCAGGGCCGTTTCGAGGCACAAAGCCCGGAAAGCCTGCTGGCCGAGCAACTGGGCTGGGAACTGCCGGTGTCGCACCTGGTGTGGTGGGTACGCGGCCTGCCCGCCCCCGACAGCAAGAGCCAGCTGACCCTGGACGGCGACAGCCGCCTGGCCAGCCTCAAGCAGGACGGCTGGAGCGTCGAGTACCTGAGCTACACCGAACAGAACGGCTACTGGCTGCCCGAACGCCTCAAGCTGCACGGTCAGGACCTCGACGTGACCGTGGTGGTCAAGGAATGGCAACCGCGCCAGCTGGGGCATTGATGATGAGCCGATTGACCCTGCCGGCCCCGGCCAAGCTCAACCTGATGCTGCACATTCTCGGCCGCCGCGACGACGGCTACCACGAGCTGCAGACGCTGTTCCAGTTTCTGGACCATGCCGACGAACTGAGTTTCGACCTGCGCGACGACGGCCAGGTCATCCTGCACAGCGACCTCAAGGATGTGCCCCACGAGAGCAACCTGATCGTGCGCGCGGCGCGCAAGCTGCAGCAACTGACCGGCTGCCCCCTGGGCGTGGACATCTACCTGAAGAAGGTACTGCCCATGGGCGGAGGCATCGGCGGTGGCAGTTCGGATGCCGCCACCACCCTGCTCGGTCTCAACCACCTCTGGCAGCTTGGCTGCAGCGAAGACCAGCTGGCCGAGCTGGGCCTGACACTGGGCGCCGACGTGCCGGTTTTCGTGCGCGGGCACGCGGCGTTTGCCGAAGGCGTGGGCGAGAAGCTCACCCCCGTCGACCCCGAGGAACCCTGGTACGTCGTGCTGGTACCGCAAGTATTTGTAAGTACAGCAGAAATTTTTTCGCATCCGTTGTTGACACGTAATTCACCGCCCATTAAGATGCGCCCCGTTCCCAAGGGAAACAGTCGTAATGACTGCCAACCGGTAGTAGAGCAGAGTTACCCGGAAGTACGTAACTCACTGAATTTACTAGGTAAGTTCACGGATGCTAGGCTAACCGGAACTGGAAGTTGTGTGTTTGGGGCCTTCCCAAGCAAAGCTGAAGCTGATAAAGTTTTGGCCCTTCTTACAGAGACCCAAACAGGGTTTGTGGCTAAAGGAAGCAACATCTCAATGTTGCATCGCACGCTGCAAGGTCTGCTCTAGGAATCGAGTATCAGGTACTCGCAGCAACAGATACAGGGGCGTCGCCAAGCGGTAAGGCAGCAGGTTTTGATCCTGCCATGCGTTGGTTCGAATCCAGCCGCCCCTGCCATTTTCCTATACTCATCCAGGTATACCCTCAGCCTTCAGGTACTGCGCGTGTCCAAGATGATGGTCTTTACGGGGAACGCTAACCCCGATCTGGCTCGGCGTGTCGTACGTCAGCTGCATATCCCTCTCGGTGACGTCTCTGTCGGTAAGTTCTCCGACGGCGAAATCAGCACTGAGATCAATGAAAATGTTCGTGGTAAAGACGTTTTCATTATTCAGCCGACTTGCGCGCCAACCAACGATAACCTGATGGAACTGGTAGTGATGGCCGATGCCTTCCGCCGCTCCTCAGCGTCTCGAATCACTGCCGTGATTCCTTACTTCGGATATGCCCGCCAGGATCGCCGTCCGCGTTCGGCGCGTGTAGCTATCAGCGCCAAAGTGGTTGCCGACATGCTCACCGTCGTCGGGATCGACCGTGTTCTCACCGTCGACCTGCACGCTGACCAGATCCAGGGTTTCTTCGATATTCCGGTAGATAACATCTACGGCTCCCCCGTTCTGGTGGATGACATCGAAGACCAGCGTTTCGAGAACCTCATGATCGTGTCCCCGGACATCGGCGGCGTCGTGCGTGCACGTGCTGTTGCCAAGTCCCTGGGCGTCGATCTGGGTATCATCGACAAACGCCGCGAGAAGGCCAATCACTCCGAAGTGATGCACATCATCGGCGACGTCGAAGGACGTACGTGTATTCTCGTCGACGACATGGTCGACACCGCCGGCACCCTGTGCCACGCGGCCAAGGCCCTGAAAGAACACGGCGCGGCAAAGGTTTACGCCTACTGCACGCACCCTGTCCTGTCGGGTCGTGCGATCGAGAATATCGAAAACTCCGTGCTGGACGCACTGGTGGTGACCAACACCATCCCGCTGTCCGCTGCAGCACAAGCCTGTGACCGTATCCGTCAACTGGATATCGCACCGGTCGTGGCCGAAGCGGTTCGCCGCATCAGCAACGAAGAATCGATCAGCGCGATGTTCCGCTGAGGGCCTGGCCCTCGCGAGATCACGTTGACGTAAAGCGCCCCGCCCCAGCACTGGTTGTTGGGGCGGGGCTTTTTTGCCCTCCCCGGTTTGGCGCTGGTCGCAAACGCCGCCGGGGTCTGGCTATTTTGGAGAAACAACATGACTGATTTCACTCTGAACGCCCAAGCGCGTACCGACCTGGGGAAAGGTGCGAGCCGCCGCCTGCGTCGTCTCGCCGCCCAGATCCCTGCCGTTGTCTACGGTGGTGACAAAGAAGCGCAATCCCTGACCATCGTGGCCAAGGAAATCGCCAAGCTGTTCGAAAACGAAGCTGCCTTCAGCCACGTGATCGAACTGAACGTTGACGGCACCAAGCAGAACGTCATCGTCAAGGCCCTGCAGCGTCACCCAGCCAAGCAGTTCATCATGCACGCCGACTTCGTGCGCGTTGTTGCTGGCCAGAAACTGACCGCTATCGTTCCTGTGCACTTCGTCAACGAAGAAGCACCGGTCAAGAAAGGCGGCGAAATCTCCCACGTAGTGTCGGAGATCGAAGTTTCCTGCGAAGCCAAAGACCTGCCTGAGTTCATCGAAGTCGACCTGGCCAAGGCCGAAATCGGCACCATCATCCACCTGTCGGACCTCAAAGCTCCGAAAGGCGTAGAGTTCGTCGCTCTGGCCCACGGTGATGACAAGGCTGTTGCAAACGTTCACGCTCCGCGTGTTGCGCCTGAAGCAGAAGGCGCTGCCGAGTAATCCACTCGACACGCCGGCGTTGACCGGGTTGCAGCCCCGCGCTGCAACCCACAACTCCAAGGAAGAGCCCCTGACGTGACCGCCATCCAACTGATCGTCGGCCTGGGAAATCCCGGCCCCGAATACGAACAGACCCGGCATAACGCAGGGGCTCTTTTCGTGGAACGCATTGCCAGCGCCCAGCGCGTCAACCTGACCGCTGACCGCAAGTATTTCGGCCTGACGGCTAAATTCAGCCATCAGGGCCAGGACGTTCGTCTGCTGATCCCCACCACCTACATGAACCGCAGCGGCCAGGCCGTTGCTGCACTGGCGAACTTCTTCCGCATCCCGCCAGATGCCATCCTGGTGGCCCACGACGAACTCGACCTGCCCCCCGGCGTCGCCAAGCTCAAGAAAGGCGGCGGCCATGGCGGGCACAACGGCCTGCGCGACATCATCGCGCAGCTGGGCAACAACAAAGACTTTCACCGTCTGCGGCTTGGCATCGGCCACCCGGGTGACAGCACCAAGGTGTCCGGTTTTGTCCTTGGCAAGGCGCCCCGCGCCGAGCAGGAAAAACTCGATGCCAGTATCGATTTTGCCCTCGGCGTGCTGCCGGACATCCTCGCCGGCGATTGGACGCGTGCGATGAGAGAGCTGCACAGCCAAAAGGCCTGACTCCACGAAGAGGGATTCACCATGGGTTTCAATTGCGGCATCGTCGGCCTGCCCAACGTCGGCAAGTCCACCCTGTTCAACGCCTTGACCAAATCCGGCATCGCGGCAGAAAACTTCCCCTTCTGCACCATCGAGCCGAACAGCGGCATCGTGCCGATGCCCGACCCACGTCTGGATGCCCTAGCTGCGATCGTCAAGCCCAACCGCGTGCTGCCGACCACCATGGAGTTCGTCGACATCGCCGGCCTGGTGGCAGGTGCGTCCAAGGGTGAAGGCCTGGGCAACAAGTTCCTGGCCAACATCCGTGAAACCGATGCCATCGCCCACGTGGTCCGCTGCTTCGAAGACGAGAACGTGATTCACGTCTCCAACAGCGTCGACCCCAAGCGCGACATCGAGATCATCGACCTGGAACTGATCTTCGCCGACCTGGACAGCTGCGAGAAGCAACTGCAGAAGGTCGCGCGCAACGCCAAGGGCGGCGACAAGGATGCCCTGGCACAAAAGGCCATCCTCGAGAAGTTGATTGCGCACTTCACCGAAGGCAAGCCGGCGCGCAGCCTGATGAAGACCATGGCCGACGACGAGAAGGCGCTGGTACGCGGTTTCCACCTGCTGACCAGCAAGCCGGTGATGTACATCGCCAACGTTGCCGAAGACGGCTTCGAAGACAACCCGCACCTGGACGTGGTCAAGGCCATTGCCGAGGAAGAGGGCGCGATCGTGGTACCGGTCTGCAACAAGATCGAAGCCGAGATCGCCGAGCTGGAAGACGGTGAAGAGAAAGACATGTTCCTCGAAGCCCTGGGCCTCGAAGAGCCAGGCCTGAACCGCGTGATCCGTGCCGGTTACTCGCTGCTCAACCTGCAGACCTACTTCACGGCCGGCGTGCAGGAAGTGCGGGCCTGGACCGTTCGCGTGGGCGCCACCGCGCCTCAGGCGGCCGGCGTGATCCACACCGACTTCGAAAAGGGCTTCATCCGTGCCGAAGTGGTCGCCTACGACGACTTCATCCAGTACAACGGTGAAAGCGGCGCGAAGGAAGCCGGCAAATGGCGTCTGGAAGGCAAGGACTACATCGTCAAGGATGGCGACGTGATGCACTTCCGCTTCAACGTCTAAGCCCCGAGCCGGGTCGCCACGACGCCCGACGCACACCAAACCCCTTGAGCGTTTACGCCTCAGGGGGTTTTGTTTTTACCGGTGTCGGTCACGCCTTCGGGTGACATGCCAAGACTTCCGGGCAAAAAGCCGGATAATGGCGGCCAATTCGTTTCGCACTTTCAGCACGGTATTCCCGCATGGAAATCAAGGTCAATTTTCTCGACAACCTTCGACTTGAAGCCAAGTTCGATGACTTCACGGTGGTGGCCGACCAACCCATCCGCTACAAGGGCGATGGTTCGGCACCCGGCCCGTTCGACTATTTCCTGGCCTCCTCGGCCCTGTGCGCGGCCTACTTCGTCAAGCTGTACTGCGAAACGCGCAACATCCCCACCGACAACATTCGCCTGTCGCAGAACAACATCGTCGACCCGGAAAACCGCTACAACCAGATCTTCAAGATCCAGGTCGAGCTGCCGGCCGACATCTCGGCCAAGGACCGCCAGGGCATCCTGCGTTCCATCGACCGCTGCACCGTGAAGAAGGTGGTGCAGACCGGTCCCGAGTTCGTGATCGAGGAAGTCGACAACCTCGATGCCGACGCCCAGGCCCTGCTGATGCTGGACGCCCAGGCGCAGACGCGTACCGTGATCGCCGGCAAGGACCTGCCGCTGGAACAGACCATCGCCAACATGTCGGGCATCCTCGCCAGGCTGGGGATGAAGATAGAGATCGCCTCGTGGCGCAACATCGTGCCCAACGTCTGGTCGCTGCACATCCGCGATGCGCATTCGCCCATGTGCTTCACCAACGGCAAGGGCGCAACCAAGGAAGGCGCACTGGCCTCGGCACTGGGCGAGTTCATCGAACGCCTGAACTGCAACTTCTTCTACAACGACCAGTTCTGGGGCGAGGACATCGCCAACGCCGACTTCGTGCACTACCCCGACGAGCGCTGGTTCAAGCCGGGCCGCAAGGACGCGCTGCCGGCCGAGATCCTCGACGCCCACTGCCGCGACATCTACAACCCCGACGGCGAACTGCGTGGCTCGCACCTGTACGACACCAACTCGGGCAACACCGAGCGTGGCATCTGCGCCCTGCCCTTCGTGCGCCAGTCCGATGGCGAGGTGGTGTACTTCCCGTCCAACCTGATCGAAAACCTGTACCTGAGCAACGGCATGAGCGCCGGCAACACGCTGGCCGAGGCGCAGGTGCAATGCCTGTCGGAGATCTTCGAGCGCGCGGTCAAGCGCGAGATCCTCGAAGGCGAGCTGGCCCTGCCCGACGTGCCGCAGGACGTCATCGCCAAGTACCCCGGCATCCTCGCCGGCATCCAGGGCCTGGAGGCCCAGGGCTTCCCGGTGCTGGTCAAGGATGCGTCGCTGGGCGGTGAGTTCCCGGTGATGTGCGTGACCCTGATGAACCCGCGCACCGGCGGCGTGTTCGCCTCGTTCGGCGCGCACCCAAGCCTTGAAGTGGCGCTGGAGCGCAGCCTCACCGAGCTGCTGCAAGGGCGCAGCTTCGAGGGTCTGAATGACCTGCCGCAGCCGACCTTCGAAAGCCAGGCGGTGACCGAGCCGAACAACTTCGTCGAGCACTTCATCGACTCCAGCGGCGTGGTGTCGTGGCGCTTCTTCAGTGCCAGGGCCGACTTCGAGTTCGTCGAGTGGGACTTCTCCGGCCAGGGTGAAAACTCCAACGCCGAAGAAGCTGCCACCCTGTTCGGCATCCTCGAAGGCATGGACAAGGAAGTGTACATGGCGGTGTACGAGCACCTGGGTGCCACCGCCTGCCGCATCCTGGTACCAGGCTACTCGGAGATCTACCCGGTCGACGACCTGGTGTGGGACAACACCAACAAGGCGCTGCTGTTCCGTGCCGACATCCTCAACCTGCACCGCCTGGACGATGACGCCCTGCAAGCGCTGGTCGAGCGACTCGAAGACAGCGAACTGGACGACTACACCGACATCACCACACTGATCGGCATCGAGTTCGACGACAACACGGTGTGGGGTCAGTTGACCATCCTGGAGCTCAAGCTGCTGATTCACCTGGCGCTGGAGCGTTTCGAGGAGGCCAAGGAGCTGGTGGAGACCTTCCTGCAGTACAACGACAACACCGTCGAGCGCGGGTTGTTCTACCAGGCGTTGAACGTGGTGCTGGAAGTGGTGCTGGACGACGAGATGGCGCTTGAAGACTACGCCGTCAACTTCCGGCGCATGTTCGGGGACGAGCGCATGGATGCCGTACTGGGCTCGGTGGATGGCAGCGTGCGTTTCTACGGCCTGACCCCCACCAGCATGAAGCTCGAAGGTCTGGACCGTCACCTGCGCCTGATCGACAGCTACAAGAAGCTGCACGCGGCACGTGCCCGTGCGGTAGCGGGCACACGCTGATACAACGCCGATCCTGCAGGCCATGGCCTGCAGGATCGGCGTTGCCAGGCTTGTTCGTTCACCAACAGGTCGTGGTGGCGGCCAACAAGCCTCGAACGATCACCCCAGCTCGTTGCGCAACAAGCGGGCAGCACTCACCATGTTCGCCAGCGCCGCCTCGGTTTCCGGCCAGCCGCGGGTCTTCAGGCCGCAGTCCGGGTTGACCCACAGGCGCTCGACCGGAATGCGCCGGGCAGCCTTGCGCAGCAGCTCGGCCATTTCCGAAGCCTCCGGCACCCGGGGCGAGTGAATGTCGTAAACCCCCGGGCCGATCTCGTTCGGGTAGTGGAAGGCTTCGAATGCCTCCAGCAGTTCCATGTCCGAACGCGAGGTTTCGAGGGTGATCACGTCGGCATCCATGGCGGCAATCGATTCGATCACATCGTTGAACTCGCTGTAGCACATGTGGGTGTGGATCTGGGTTTCGTCACGCACGCCCGAGGCGCACAGGCGAAACACTTCGGTAGCCCAGTCAAGGTACTGCTGCCACTGCGCCCGGCGCAGCGGCAGGCCCTCGCGAAACGCCGCCTCGTCGATCTGCACGATCTTGATGCCGGCCGCCTCCAGGTCCACCACTTCATCGCGGATGGCCAGCGCCAGTTGCCGCGCCTGCACCTCGCGCGACACATCTTCACGCGGGAACGACCACATCAGCAGGGTCACCGGCCCTGTCAGCATGCCCTTCATCACCTTGTCGGTCAGGCCCTGTGCGTAGCGGATCCACTCCACCGTCATGGCATGCGGTCGACTCAGGTCGCCGAAGATCACCGCCGGTTTCACACAGCGCGAACCGTAGCTCTGCACCCAGCCGAAGCGGGTGAACACGTACCCATCGAGCTGCTCGGCAAAGTACTCGACCATGTCGTTGCGCTCGGCTTCACCGTGCACCAGCACGTCCAGGCCCAGGCGCTCCTGCACCTGCACGGCGTGGCGAATCTCGCTGTGCATCGCCTCCACGTATTGGCCCTCGCTCAGCTTGCCCTGCCTGAACGACTGGCGTGCCAGGCGAATCGAACCGGTCTGCGGGAACGAACCGATAGTGGTGGTCGGCAACAGCGGCAGGTTCAGGCGGGCACGCTGGCGGGCGATTCGCGTGGCAAAGGGCGAGTGGCGCTGGCTGTCCTTCTCGCTGATGGCGGCCACACGGGCCTGCACCGCCGGCTTGTGGATGCGCGTGGAGGCAGCGCGGCTGGCCTGCACTGCACGGCTGCGGGCCAGGGCCTGCACCACCGGGGCCGCCTCGGGCTGGTCGAGGGCATGGGCCAGGATCGCGACTTCCTCGCACTTCTGCACGGCAAAGGCCAGCCAGCTCTTGAGCTCGGCATCGAGGGCGTCTTCACGGCCCAGGTCTACCGGGCTGTGCAGCAGCGAGCACGACGGCGCCACCCACAGGCGCTCGCCCAGGCGTTCATGGGCGTGCTGCAGCACGGCCAGGGCCTTGTCCAGGTCGCAGCGCCACACGTTGCGGCCGTTGACCACACCCAGCGACAGCACCTTGTAGGCCGGCAGGCGGTCGAGAATGGTCGGGTACTGCTCGGGGGCGCGCACCAGGTCGATGTGCAATCCGTCGACCGGCAGGTTGGCCGCCAGCCCCAGGTTCTCCTCCAGGCCACCGAAGTAGGTGGCAACCAGCTTTTTCAGCGGGTCGCGCTGGATCAGGTTGTAGGCACGCTCGAAGGCGTTCTTCCACGCCTGCGGCAGGTCCAGCGCCAGGATCGGCTCGTCGATCTGCACCCACTCCACACCCTGTGCCGCCAGGCGCTGGAAAATCTCGCCGTACAGCGGCAGCAGGCGCTCGAGCAGCTCGAGCTTGTCGAAGTCGCCGCCCTTGGTCTTGCCCAGCCACAAATAGGTCAGCGGGCCGATCACCACCGGCTTGACGTCGTGGCCCAGGGCCCTGGCCTCGGCCACTTCCTCGAACAATTGTTCCCAGCCCAGGCTGAACTGCTGGTCGGCGCTGAATTCAGGCACCAGGTAGTGGTAGTTGGTGTCGAACCACTTGGTCATCTCCTGGGCATGCGCACCGCCACAGCAGCTGTCGCTGACGCCACGCGCCATGCCGAACAGTGTCTGCAGGGTGGCCTTGCCGTGCTGCGGGCGAAAGCGCTCGGGCACCACGCCGAACATCAGCGAATGGGTCAGTACCTGGTCGTACCAGGCAAAATCGCCCACCGGCAGCAACTGGATGCCGGCCTGGCGCTGCAGGGCCCAGTGGGCCTTGCGCAGTTCGCTGCCCACAGCACGCAGGCCCGCCTCGTCCAGCTCGCCTTTCCAGAACGCTTCCTGCGCCTTTTTCAGTTCGCGGTCGCGACCGATACGGGGGAATCCGAGTGAGTGGGCCAATGCCATGACAATGCTCTCCTTAGGGGGTGATGGCAGCCATTGTCGGCAGGCCCGCAGAATGAGACAAACTCATTTAATTTCACATCAAATCAAGTTCTGCTCATGTAAAGACATCGACAGCGCTGCGCCTGGAGGCGCAACCGGCTGGCCGGCCAGGGTTGCGAGGCCCCTGATCTGCGCCTAAGGTCAAACGACCCCGAAGCGAGATGACGTCATGCCCAACGCCTCGAACCCCGCCGTACTTGCCCTGATCGGCAACACCCCGATGGTGCAGGTGAGCCGCTTCGATACCGGCCCCTGCACACTGTTCCTCAAACTCGAATCACAGAACCCCGGCGGCTCGATCAAGGACCGCATCGGCCTGGCCATGATCGATGCCGCCGAGCGCGACGGGCGCCTGCGCCCCGGCGGCACCATCGTCGAGGCCACCGCCGGCAACACCGGCCTGGGCCTGGCGCTGGTCGGGCGGGCCAAGGGCTACCGGGTGGTGCTGGTGGTGCCCGACAAGATGTCCACCGAGAAGGTGCTGCACCTCAAGGCCATGGGCGCCGAGGTGCACATCACCCGCTCCGACGTCGGCAAGGGCCACCCCGACTATTACCAGGACGTGGCCGCACGGCTGGCGGCGGACATCCCCGATGCGTTCTTCGCCGACCAGTTCAACAACCCCGCCAACCCGCTGGCCCACGAGACCAGCACCGCCCCGGAAATCTGGGCGCAGACCCAGCACGATGTGGACGCCATCGTGGTCGGCGTGGGCTCGGCCGGCACCCTTACCGGGCTGACCCGTTTCTTCAAGCGCGTGCAGCCGGGCCTGGCCATGGTGCTGGCCGACCCGGTGGGCTCGGTGATGGCCGAGTACAGCCGCAGCGGCACCCTGATCACGCCTGGGGCGTGGGCGGTAGAAGGCATCGGCGAGGACTTCGTGCCCTCGATCGCCGACCTCTCCAGCGTGCGCCAGGCCTACTCGATCAGCGACGAAGAAAGCTTCGAGCATGCGCGTCAGCTGCTGCGCGCCGAAGGCATTCCGGGCGGCTCCTCCACCGGCACCCTGCTGGCCGCCGCGCTGCGCTACTGCCGCGAGCAGACCGAACCCAAGCGGGTGGTCAGCTTTGTGTGCGACACCGGCACGCGCTACCTGTCCAAGGTCTACAACGACCAGTGGATGACCGACCAGGGCCTGCTGCAGCGCACCCGCTACGGCGACCTGCGCGACCTCATCGCGCGGCGCTTCGAGGATGGCCGGGTGATCAGCGTGCGCCCCGACGACACCCTGCTCACTGCCTTCCAGCGCATGCGCCTGGCCGACGTGTCGCAATTGCCGGTGCTGGTCGACGGCCAGCGCCTGGTGGGCGTGATCGATGAATCCGACATCCTGCTGGGCATGCATGAAGACCCGTCGCACTTCTCCCTGAGCGTAGCCAGCGCCATGACCGACCAGCTGGAAACCCTGCCGCCGTCTGCCAGCCTGGCGGCGCTGCAGGCCGAACTGGACCGAGGCCTGGTGGCGATCATTGCCGACGCCACGGGCTTTCACGGCCTGATCACCCGTGTCGATATGCTTAACCACTTGCGCAGAGCACTCCCATGACCCAGCACGACAAGACCGCCTTCGCCACCCGCGTGATCCATGCAGGGCAATCGCCCGACCCATCCACCGGCGCGCTGATGCCGCCGATCTATGCCAACTCCACCTACATCCAGCAGAGCCCCGGCGTGCACAAGGGCCTGGACTACGGGCGCTCGCACAACCCCACGCGCTGGGCACTGGAGCGCTGCGTGGCCGATCTGGAGGGCGGCACCCAGGCGTTCGCCTTCGCCTCCGGGCTGGCGGCGATCTCGGCGGTGCTCGAACTGCTGGATGCCGGCTCCCACATCGTTTCGGGCAATGACCTGTACGGCGGCACCTTCCGCCTGTTCGAACGGGTGCGTCGGCGCAGCGCCGGGCACCGCTTCAGCTTCGTCGACCTGTCCGACCTTGCCGCGTTCGAGGCAGCGTTGCAGGACGACACGCGCATGGTGTGCATCGAAACCCCGAGCAACCCGCTGCTGCGCCTGAGCGACCTGGCGGCCATCGCACGCCTCTGCCGCGCACGCGGCATCCTCTGCGTGGCCGACAACACCTTTGCCAGCCCATGGATCCAGCGCCCGCTGGAACTGGGTTTCGACATCGTGGTGCACTCGAGCACCAAGTACCTCAACGGGCATTCGGACGTGATCGGCGGCATTGCCGTGGTGGGTGACAACGCCGAGCTGGCCGAGCGCCTGGGCTTCATACAGAACGCGGTGGGCGCCATCGCCGGCCCGTTCGATGCCTTCCTCACCTTGCGCGGGGTCAAGACCCTGGCCCTGCGCATGGAGCGCCACTGCAGCAATGCCCTGGCACTGGCGCAGTGGCTCGAACAGCAACCGCAGGTGGCGCGTGTGTACTATCCCGGCTTGCCTTCGCACCCGCAGCACGCCCTGGCGCGCCAGCAGATGCACGGTTTTGGCGGGATGATCTCGCTCGACCTGGCTACCGACCTGGCCGGTGCCCGACGCTTCCTGGAACAGGTACAGATCTTTGCCCTGGCCGAAAGCCTGGGCGGTGTGGAAAGCCTGATCGAGCACCCGGCGATCATGACCCATGCCACCATCCCCGAGCAGACGCGCGCGCAACTGGGCATTGGCGACGCCCTGGTGCGCCTGTCGGTAGGCGTGGAAGACTTCGATGACCTGCGCGCAGACCTGGCCCAGGCACTCGCACGTATCTGACCCCCATCAGCGCAAGCCAGCCCCTTGCTTGCGCTGATTGCTCAATGCCCGCCGGCTGAATATACTTGATAACTATTCTCATTCGGTGCGGGCGCCACACGATGACCTCCCCTCCTTGCGGCTACCGTACCAACGTGGCCAGCCTCTACAGCGACAATCACGGCTGGATCCAGCAGTGGCTGGCGCGGCGTCTGGGCAACGTGCACGATGCCGCAGAGCTGGCCCACGACGTATTCCTGCGCCTGCTCGCGCAACCGCGCGAGTTCAGTAGCGACGGGCATGCGCGGGCCTACCTGAGTACGGTGTCCAAACACCTGTATGTGGATTTCCAGCGCCGCAAGCAGGTCGAGCGTGCGTGGCAGCAGACGCTGGCCAACCAGCCGCAACGCATCGCCCCCTCCGAAGAGCACCAGGCGTTGATCCTGGAGACTCTGGGCCAATTGCAGGCCATGCTCGAACGCTTGCCGGCACCTGTGGCCGAAGCCTTTTGCCTGGCGCAACTGCAGGGCCTGAACTATCGCCAGATCGCCACGCAGCTGGGTGTAAGCGAACGCACAGTCACCAAGTACATGGCCCAGGCCATGCTCCAATGCCTGCTGCTGGAAGTGGAGCTGGACGGGGCCTTGCTGTGAGCGCGGCCCTGGACTCTGCCACCCTGGAGCAGGCCGCCGACTGGTTCGCACGCCTGCGCGCCGCGCCAGCCGATGCGGCCTTGCGGGGCCAGTGGCAACAGTGGCTGGAACAACAGGAACAGCATCGTATCGCCTGGACCTACGTGGAGCGCATCAGCCAGCGCTTCGACAGCCTGCAACCGCAAGCCGGGGCGGCGCATCAGACGCTCGCCAGCCTGCGGCGCACGCAACGCTCCCGCCGCCAGGTGCTAAGCAGCCTGTGCGTGCTCAGCGGTGGGGTGACGCTGGGCTGGCTGGGCTGGCAACGCCACTGGGTGGACGACCTGCAAGCGCTCACTGCCGGCACCACCACCGCAGTGGGCGAGGTACGTCGCCAGGTGCTGGCCGACGGCACCCTCCTGTGGCTCAACAGCGCCACCGCCCTGGATGTACAACTGGACGGGCAGCGCCGGCTGCTGACCCTGTACAGCGGTGAAGTGCTGATCGAGACCGCCGCTGAGGCGCGGCCCTTCCAGGTGCAGACCCGGGCCGGCAGCCTGGTGCCCCTGGGTACGCGCTTCAGTGTGCGCCAGCAGGGCGCCCGCACCCTGCTCAACGTGTACGACGGCGCGGTACGCGCCACCTGTGCCGCCAGCGCAATTCAGCGGGTGGCCAATGCGGGCCAGGGCCTGGGCTTCGATGCCAGCACCATGGCCGCCACCACGCCGGCCTGCGCCCAACGCCAGGCCTGGAGTCAAGGCCTGCTGGTGGCGCAGGACATGCCACTGGGGGATTTCATTGCAGAGCTGGCCGACCATCGGCGCGGGCACCTGGCGGTGAACCCGCTGATCGCATCGTTAAGGGTCATGGGCACCTACCCGCTCAACGATACCGACCAGGTGCTTGCCATGCTCGAAAGCGCCTTGCCGGTGCGAGTTTCGCGACGCTTCGACTGGTGGGTGACCCTGGAGCCTGCAGAAAAATAAAAAGCGTCAGGTGCTTCCGGTTTTTGCGGCTCATTCGAATTAGAGGAGAACACCCTTTCACCCCTGTGCGCCCGAAGGATTCTGCATGCCACTCGCCTCTGCCCCTGCCCTGTTGAAACGCCCCCTGGCCCTGCTCATTGCACTCGCCAGCGGCGCCGCCACCGCCGCGCCACTGGACATCCCTGCCGGCCCCCTGGCCAGCCAGTTGAACCAGCTGGCAAGCCAGGCCGGTATCTACCTGGCCAGCGACGCCGCCCTGACCGCCGGCAAACAGAGCCGGCCCGTGACCGGTGCAAGTACCCCTGAGCAGGCCCTGCACGGCATGCTTGCCGGCACGGGCCTGAGCGTGGTGCGCACTGGCGAAAACCGCTACCAGCTGATCACCGCCCCCACCGGCAACGCCGTGGAACTGGGCGCCACCAGCATCAACGGCGCAGGCCTGGGCGAGACCACCGAGAACACCGGCGCCTACACCACCGGCCAGACCCGCACCGCCACCAAGCTCGGCCTGTCATTGCGCCAAACCCCGCAGTCGGTCACCGTGATCCCGCGCCAGGTACTGGACGACCACAAGCTTGCCTCGCTCGACGATGTGGTCAAGTTCACCCCCGGCCTGTCGAGCAACCACCGCGACAGCGACCGCTATACCTTCTACTCGCGCGGTTTCCAGATCCAGAACATACAGTACGACGGCATCCCGACCCAGGTGGCCAACGAGTCGCAGCAATTCACCAGCACCCTGTCGGACATGGCGATCTACGACCGTGTCGAAGTGGTGCGCGGTGCCACCGGCCTGCTCAGCGGTGCGGGCTCGCCCTCGGCCACCCTGAACCTGGTGCGCAAGCGGCCCACGGCGGACTTCCAGGGCTACGTCTCGGGAGAAGCCGGGGCCTGGGACCGCTACCGGGGCGAATTCGACGTCGCCGGCCCGCTGACCGACTCGGGTACGGTGCGCGGCCGCCTGGTCAGCGCCTATGAAACCGCCAACTCGTTCGTCGACTGGTACAAGACCGACAAGCGCGTGATCTACGGCGCACTGGATTTCGACCTGAGCGAAAGCACCCTGCTGCGCGTGAGCCTGGATTACCAGAACAACAACTCCGACGGGGTCAGCTTCGGGCACATTCCGCTGTTCAACAACAATGGCAGCGCGACGAACTTTTCCCGCTCGTTCAACCCCGGAGCCCGCTGGAGCTACCTGGACAACACCCAGTACAACTTCACCAGCGTGCTGGAGCAGAAACTCGCCAACGACTGGAGCCTCAAGGCGTCCTACAGCCACCAGTACGCCTACCGCCGCGGCGTGACCGGTTCGGCCAGTGCCGGGGCGCCCGACCCGCAGACCGGCGCCGGCGTGTCGATGTACATCAACCGCCTGGACAGCTACCAGACCCAGGACAACGCCGACCTTTACGCCAGCGGCCCGTTCGAGCTGGGTGGGCGCGAGCATGAACTGGTGGTGGGTGCCAACATCGCCTACACCCACCTCAACTACCCGACCTATCAACGTGCCAACCCGGCGGTCGACGATATCAACCAGTGGGATGGCAACCCGGGCGGCAAGCCGCACCTGTCCAAGACCGAAGAAAGCCTGACCCGCCTGAGCCAGTCGGGCACCTACACGGCCCTGCGCCTCAAACCCTATGACCCGCTGTCGATCATCCTCGGCACCCGGGTCAGTTGGTGGGACCAGAAAGACGACAGCAGCGACGAACTGACCGGCGCCAGCACCAGCCGCGACCGTACCAGAAAATCCGGCGTGGTCACCCCGTATGCCGGTGTGGTGCTGGACCTGAACGACACCTTCTCGGTGTACGCCAGCTACACCAACATCTTCCAGCCGCAGACCTACTACAAGACTGCCAGCAACACCTCGCTGGAGCCGCTGCAAGGCGACAACTACGAACTGGGCATCAAGGGCGAGTTCTACGACGGTGCGCTGAATGCGAGCCTGGCACTGTTCGAAGTGCAGCAGAAGAACACCCCGCAGTACGTTGGCGAGTCGCCCCAAGGGCGCGAAATCTACCGGGCCATTGCCGGTACCACCACGCGCGGCATCGAAACCGAAGTGTCCGGCGAAGTACTGCCGGGCTGGAACATCATCGGCGGCTATACCTACCGTGAATCCCACGACAAGGACGGCAATCGGGTCGAAACCAACCAGCCGATGAACCTGTTCAAGCTCGGCACCACCTACCGCCTGCCGGGGCAGCTGAACCGCCTGACCGTGGGCGGCAACCTGGTCTGGCAGAGCGACATCTACGCGGTCAACGGCACCTACGGCACCAAGGCACACCAGGGTGACTACGGGGTGGTCGGGTTGCTGGCCAACTATGCGGTGGATGAACACCTCACGGTCGGCCTGAACCTCAACAACCTGTTCGACACCCATTACTACGACGGCCTGGGCACCTTCAACTCAGGCTCCTACGGCGAACCGCGCAATGCCATGGTGAATGCCAAGTGGACGTTCTGAGGCTGCATCAAGTGCGAACGTAGCGCTGCGCCAGCAACTGCAGCAGCTGATCGTCGGCACCCGCCGCACCGATCACCTGCAGCCCCACCGGCATGCCCCGCACCTGCCCTGCCGGCAGGCTGATGGCCGGCAGGCCGGTGAGGTTCCAGGCACTGGTGTAACTGAGCACTGCAGCACGCACGTCGATACGTTGCTCACCCACCTGTACCTCGCGTGCATCCACCGGCGTCGCGGTGATCGGCACGCTGGCCGAGACCAGGAAGTCATAACGCTCGAACAGCCGCGCCATCGCCGCCTTGAGCCGAGCCTGGCCGGCCTGCGCGCGAATGTACTGCCAGCCCCTGACCTCGCGTGACAGCTCAAGGCGTTCGCGCACCTCCTGCTCGAACAGCTGCGGCGCCGTCTGCATGCGCTCGGCATGCACGTCGTAGGCCTCGGCGCGCTGCAGGGTGAGCAAGGTGTCCTTGAGCTGCGCCACCAACGGCTCCAGCTCGCCGGTCTGCTCCAGTGCATCGCCAAACAGCTGCTGCGCAGCCTGGTACACCTGCCCCTGAACGTCGGCGTCCAATGGCCCGAAAGTGCCCGGCTCGATCCAGCCTACACGCAGCGGGCGACGCAGCGTGGCCGGCGCGCAGGTACGCGCGGCGATCACTTCGAACACTACTCGGGCATCGTCCACATGGTTGGCAATCGGGCCCACGTGGTCGAGGCTCGACGACAGCGGGAACACCCCCTCCAGCGGCACGGCAGCGAACGACGGCTTGAAGCCGACCGCGCCGCACAAGGCCGCCGGAATGCGGATCGAGCCGCCGGTGTCGGTGCCCAGCGCCAGCGGCACCATGCCGCTGGCCACCGCCGCTGCACTGCCAGCGCTCGAACCGCCGGTGATGCAGCGCGCATCCCACGGGTTGCGCGCCGCGCCCTGCAGCGAGCGGTCGCCGGTGGGGCCATAGGCGAACTCGTGGGTCAGGGTCTTGCCCACGATTACCGCGCCGCCCTCGCGCAGGCGCTGCACGCACAGGGCGTCCTGCGTGGGGCGAAAGCCTTCGAAGTGCGCCGAACCATAGGTGGTCACGTGGTCGAAGGTGTCGATGTTGTCCTTGATCGCTACCGGTATGCCGTGCAGCGGGCCCAGGTCCAGGCCCTGGGCAAACAGTTCGTCGGCCTTGCGCGCCTGCGCCAGCGACACTTCGGCATCCACGGCGACAAAGGCATTCAGTGCCGGGTTCAGGCGCTCGATGCTGTCGAGCGCGGCCTGGGTCAGCTCGACACTCGTCAGGCTGCCGGCGCGCAGGCGCCGCGCCAGGTCGCCGACCGACAGGCCAAAAAAGTATCCAGTGTGGGTTGGCTTGGCCAGGTTCATACAGGCAACTCCATCAAACCGTTGCAGGTGTAGGGGAAGGGACAACCTGCCGGCTGCCGGGGCGCACCATCAGCATCGCGCTCATGCCCAGGGCCGTGGCCACGGCGGCGGCCACGAACATCGACGAGTAGCCATAGCGCACGGTCAGGTAGCCGGTGAGCATCGGCGCGATGAACGAGGCGGTGTTGGCGATGAAGTGGGTCATGCCGCTGTAGGCACCGACGCGGTTGGATGGCGCGGTGTCGATGACCACGGCCCAGTAGACCGAGTTGGGCAGCGCGTTGAGGGCGTTGGCCAGGGTCATCAGGGCGATCACGCCCCACACGGTCTGGGCCTGCGACACCAGCATGAAGCACAGCGTGGTCAGCAGCAGGCAGGTTGCGGCCAGCCAGCTGCGCGCCACCTTCAGGTTGCCGGTGCGACGCAGCAGCAGGTCGGAGATCTTGCCGCCCAGCAGCACGGTGAAGCAGGCGCCGGTCCACGGGATCATGCCCATGTACCACAGCGACGACAGGTTGTAGTGGAACTCGTCCTGCAGGTACTTGGGGGTCCAGGTCAGCAGCAGGAAGGTGACGTACACGAACGAGAAGTAGCCCACCGCATTGAGCAGCAGGTCCTTGTTCTTGAAGAAGTGCCAGATCGGCGCGACGCTGGTGGTCGGGGTGCTGGCGTTGGCGGCAGCGGCGCGCTCCTGGCGCAGGAACTCGCGCTCGGCCTCGGACACCCGCGGGTTTTCATCCGGGGTGTTGGTGAAGCGGGTCATGAAGAAGATCAGCAGCGCCAGGCTGACCACGCCCAGTACCACGAACATGCTGCGCCAGTCGCCGGTCAGGGTCTGCAGGCCGACCGCCACCGGGGCGGTGAGCAAGGCGCCCAGCGGTGTGCTGAGCAGGCCCACCGAGACCACGAAGCCGCGTTCCTTGGGCGTGGCCCAGTTGGCCACGCTCTTGTTGATCACCGAGTACGCCGGGCCTTCGGCAAAGCCGAACAGCACGCGGATGGTGGCAAAGCCGGCCATGGCCGAACCGCCCATGAAGGCCAGGCCCATGTCGCCGGCAAAGGCGGTGGCGATCTCGAAGATCGACCAGGTTCCGCCGGCGATCAGCCATACGCGCTTGGCGCCGAAACGGTCGGCCAGGATGCCGCCGATCAACGCACCGACGATGTAGCCGTAGCCGAAATAGCCCAGCACGTTGCCCCAGTCGGCCTTGTCGAAACCGTACTCGGGGAGAATGCTGGCCGAGGCATACGAAATGGCACCGCGATCGATGTAGTTGAGCAGCGCCATCAGCATGATCAGGAAGAAAATCTGGTAGCGAAAGCGCGGAACGGGTGGGTTGTTCATAGGGATCTGACTCTTCAAGTGATGGCAGAAGTCAAAAATGCGGCCGCGTCCGGCGTATTTTTATTGTGTTGCCCAAACGTTTGGGTTGAGCGAATGTATTCACACAAAAACATTTAGTCAATCGTTTGGGTAAAGGTTGTTTGCCGAGACAAGCCGTCGATTGGGTTAGAATCGCGCCCCGAAATCAGCCACGGTTGGAAGCCCCTCGAACATGCCCACTCCATCACGCCCTGCCACCTTGAAGTCCATGGCAACCGCCCTCGGGGTGCACGTTTCCACCGTGTCGCGGGTGCTCAATGGCGACCCTGCCGGGGTCGAGCGCGCGGCATCGGCCGAGGTGGTGGCGCGTATTCGGGCGTTGGCGAAAGAGCTGGATTATCGGCCGAACACGCAGGCATCCAACCTGAAGTTGCGCAAAAGCCAGGAGATCTGCGTGCTCATGCCGCGCCTTACCGATCTGGTGATGGCGACCATCTACGACAGCATCGACGCCGCCGCCGAACAGGCTGGCTACCTGACCTTCGTGTCCAATACCGACGATCAGCAACCCCGCCAGCTGGCGCGGGCCGAGCATGCCCTGCGCCGCTCGGTGGCGGGGTTGATCGTGGGCGACTCGCACGTGGGCGAGCAGCAGCCACTGCTGGAGCTGCTGGGGCGCAAGCACATCCCTTACGTGCTGGTCAGCCGGCAGATTGCCGGGCACCTCACGGCGGGCAGCGATGACGAGTTGGGCGGCTGGCTGGCGGCCGAGCACCTGTACCGCCTGGGCTGTCGCGACGTGGCGATCCTGGCGGGCGAGCGGCACGCCTCCACCGGTGCCGACCGCACCCGCGGCTTTACCCGGTACTACCGCGAACAGGGCATTACCCTGCGCCCGGAGTGGACGCTCAATGGCCCGTTCGACAGCCTCACCGGGCACAAGCAGGGCGAGTACCTGCTGGGGTTGAACCCGCGCCCCCAGGCGTTTTTCGCGGTGAACGACTTTCTGGCCATCGGCCTGATGGGCGCCGCGCGGGACAAGGGCCTGGAGCCGGGCAAGGACATCGCCGTGGTGGGTTTCAACGACACACCATTGGCCAACGAACTGATCGTGCCGCTGACCAGCGTGCGCCTGCCGCTGGCCGAGATGGGTCGGCATGCGGTGGAGTTGCTGCTCAAGCGCATCAAGGGTGAAGCGGTGGAGTCGATCATTCTGGCGCCGCAGTTGCAGGTGCGGGCGAGCTCGGGATTGCGGGTGGCTGGCTGAAGAACGGCTGGCGAAGAGGCCCGCACGCCCACCAATTGCATCGCGCCCTGCTCCCCGCATAGAATGCGAACGATTCACAATCACTTCTTGCGCGCAGGCCCCGACCGACGATGCCCACCAGCGACACGCTCCCTCCGTCCGAGGTCGACCTGCTCTACCGTACCCACCACTCCTGGCTCAACACCTGGCTGCAGCGCCGCGTTGGCTGTCACGCCCACGCCGCCGACCTGGCCCAGGACACCTTCGTGCGCCTGCTCAAGGCTCGCCACGCGCACCCGCTCAAGCAGCCGCGTGCCTACCTGAGCAGCATCGCCCGCGGCCTGATGATCGACCAGTTCCGCCGCCGCGCGCTGGAACAGGCCTACCTCGAAAGCCTGGCCCACCTGCCCGCCGCGCACGCGCCCAGCGAAGAACAGCGCTGGATGATCCTCGATACCCTGCAACGCCTCGACCGCCTGCTGATGCAGCTCAAGCCACGGGTGCGCCAGGTGTTTCTGCACGCGCAACTGGACGACATGAGCTGCCCGAAAATCGCCGAACAGCTGGGTGTGTCCCGCGCCACGGTGGAGCGCGACCTGGCCAAGGCCATGGGCGTCTGCTATCGGTTGCGCCATGCCCGGGGCTGAGCCAGCACCGGGCCAGGCCCACGTCGACCAGGCCATCGAATGGCTGGTGCAACTGCGCTACAACACGCCCACCGTACAGGCCGAACAGGCCTTTGGTCGCTGGCTCGACCAGCACCCGCACAACGCCCTGGCCTGGGCCCAGGTCCAGGCCATGAGCGAGGAGTTCAGCAGCCTGCCCCGCGAGCTCAGTCGGCGCACCCTGGAGGGCACGCAGCGACGCAGCATCAGCCGGCGCGACAGCCTCAAGCTGCTGGGCCTGCTCGGCGCCGCCGGCGCCCTGGGCTGGGTCGGTCGCGAGCCGCTCGGGCTGCCCACCCTGCTGGCCGACAAGCACACCGCCACCGGTGAGCGGCGCACCTTCCACAACAACGACGGCAGCGTGATCCAGCTCAACACCGCCAGCGCCATCGACCTGCGCTTCGCGGCCGACCTGCGCGCGCTGAGCCTGATCCAGGGCGAGGTGTCCATCGATACCGGCAACGACCCACGCCCACTGCGCGTGACCACCCGTGACGGTGTACTGCAAACGCAAGGCTCGCAATTGCTGGTACGCGAACGTACCGACGGCACCCTGCTGGCGGTGCGCCAGGGCAGTGTGACGCTGTACCCCGGCAACGGCACCGCGCCGCGCATCGCCCGCCCCGGCGAGCAACTGCTGTTCAGCGCCAGCGGCCAGGTCGGCCCGGCCGTGACTCACGCCGACCCGTGGGGCTGGCGCGAAGGCGTGCTCAGCGTGCAGCGGATGCCCCTGGGCGAGTTCATCGCCGAGCTGTCGCGCTACCGCCCCGGCGTGCTGCGCTGCGCCGAGGCGGTGGCCGGGTTGAAGGTGTTCGGCACCTATCAGCTGGCCGACACCGACCAGATCCTGGCGCTGGTGGCCGAAGCACTGCCGATTCGCATCGACTACCGCACCCGCTACTGGGTCAGTGTCAGCCCGGCTTGAATCTGTTTGAAAAATAAATGAGGTGGTTTCTCATTCAGCTTCGGCCTGTAGGGATAAAGGCGAAACGTCTGTCTCTTCTCAGGAGCCCCGAATGATCCACCCCAGTGTTGCCCGCCCCGATCCCCTTCAGCGCGCCGTGCGTGGCGCCTTGCTCGGCCTGGCCCTGAGCGCCGCCGCTGCGCCGTTGCTGGGCGCTGCCGCACCTGCGGCCACCCAGCAGGTGCAACGCTGGAACATTCCCGCAGGGCCCCTGGACGCAGCGCTTGAGCAGATGGCCCGCCAGGGTGGGCTGAACCTGTCGTATGACGCCGCCAGCCTGCAGGGCAAGACCACCGCCGGCGTGTCCGGCAGCCACGACAACGCCCAGGCCCTGGCGCTGCTATTGCAGGGCAGCGGCGTGCAGGTGCAGCAGAAGTCGGCCAACAGCTTCCTGCTGCTGCCGGCGGTGGACATCGGCGACGCCCTGGAGCTGGGCGCCACCAGCATCTCCAGCGACCGCCTGGGCGAAACCACCGAGCACAGCGGCTCGTACACCACCGGTGCGGTGACCATCGGCAAGATGCCCCAGACCCTGCGCCACACGCCGCAATCGGTGTCGGTGCTGACCCGCCAGCGCCTGGACGACCAGAACATCACCAACCTCACCACCCTGATGGAGCAGACCCCGGGTGTGGTGGTCGACTACGTCGACAGCGAGCGCGTCACCTACTACTCGCGCGGCTACCAGATCGACGCCATCCAGTATGACGGCGCCACCGTGGTGCAAGGCAGTGGCGGCGGCTCGTTCATCCAGAGTGACTCGGCGATCATCGACCGCGCCGAGATCCTGCGCGGCGCCACCGGCATGCTGCGCGGCGCGGGCAACCCCTCGGGCACCGTCAACCTGGTGCGCAAGCGCCCTACCCGGGACTTCCAGGCCTCGGCCAGCGTCACCGCCGGCTCCTGGGATGCGCAGCGCTATGTGGCCGACCTGTCAGGCGCGCTGACCGACAACGGCGCGATCCGTGGCCGCATGATCGCCGTGCACGATGACAAGGACTCGTTCCAGGACAGCCGCATGGAGCGCAAGAACGTGTTCTACGGCGTGCTGGCCGCCGACCTGGGCGAACGCACCACACTCACCGGTGGCATCGAATATACCGAGCTGGAGGCCACCGGCTCGTGGGGCGGCCTGCCAGCCAACTTCGATGGCTCGCCGCTGAAGCTCTCGCGCAGCACCTACCTGGGCGCCGACTGGAACCGCTGGAACCGCAGCAACCTGCAGACCTTCGCCGAGCTCGAGCATGTGTTCGACAACGACTGGACGCTCAAGGTATCGGGCACCCGCACGCAGTTTCGCCTCGACGACCACGGCTTCAAGCAGACCTACTTCACCCGCGCCAGCACCACCAACCCCTACCTGATGAACTACCAGGTGACCGAGGGCGACGGCGGCGAAAGCGAGCAGACCAACCTCAGCGCCACCCTCAACGGCCCCTTCCAGCTGCTGGGCCGCGAGCACGAACTGATGGTGGGCGTGGAGCGCATCCGCAACGACTCCACTGCCTCGGCCACCAACTTCACGGCCTCCGGGGTGTTCGACATTCGCGAATGGGACCCCAAGACCAGCCTGCCCGAGCCGTCGATCAACATCAGCGCAAAGCCGGTGATGACCCGCACCACCCAGCAGGCGGCGCACGCCACCTGGCGCATCTCGCTGGCCGACCCGCTGACCGCGGTGATCGGCGCGCGCATCAACTGGTACGACTACAAGCAGGAAAACAACCTCAAGACCTCAGGCAAGTACAGCGTCGACCGCGAGATCGTGCCGTATGCGGCGCTGATCTACGACCTGAACAGCAACCTGAGCCTGTACGGCAGCTACACCGAGATCTTCAACCCGCAAAGCGCCACCGATGCGTCCAACGCGGTGCTCGACCCGGTCACTGGCGAAGCCTACGAGCTGGGCGTGAAGGGCGAGTTCTACGATGGCAGGCTCAACACCTCGCTGGCGGTGTTCCGCATCTACCAGGTGGGCAACGCCCTGGATGACCTGGGCAGCCCCGACCCGTGCCTGCCCAACTACACCAGCGGCCACTGCAAGGTGGCCGCCGGCAAGAACCGCAGCGAAGGGTTCGAACTGGAAGTGACCGGCGAAGTGCTGCCCGGCTGGCAGGTGTCGGGGGGCTACACCTACACCACCACCGAGTACCTCAAGGACACCCTCAGCAACACCGGCAACGTGCTGCGCCCCACCGACCCCAAGCGCCAGTTGAAGCTGTTCACCAGCTACCGCCTGCCGGGGGCATACGACGCCTGGACCGTGGGTGGCGGGGTCAGTGCGCAAAGCGACATCTACTCGCGCAACGGCAATGCCGTGGCCTCGCAAAGCGGCTATGCGGTGTACAGCGCGCTGCTGGGCTACCGCTTCAACCAGCACTATTCGCTGCAGGTCAACGCCAACAACCTGTTCGACAAGCACTACTACAAGAAGGTGGGCGCCACGGCCACGGGGTACTACTACGGCGACCCGCGCAACGTCTCGCTGACCCTGCGCGCAAGCTTCTGAGGCCGGCCGCTACTGCGCGGTGCGGGCCGCATAGGCCTTGCGCCGCGAGCTACGGGCAAAGCACACGAACAGCGCGGCCATCGCCGCCAGTGCCATCGGCAGGCCATGGGGGGCGACGTCCATGGCCGCGCCACTGACCAGCGGCCCCACCAGGCTGCCCACACCCCACAACAGGCCGACGCTGGCATTGGCCGTGACCAGGTCCTGGCCCTTGAACTGCTGGCCGATCAGCACCAGCGCCAGGGTATACACCCCGCCCGCCACCGCCCCCAGCAGCACCAGCGCCGGCCACAGCAGCCACTGCACCTGGATCAGCCACGGCAGCGCCAGGCCGATCAGCATCGCCACCACGCCGCACACCAGGTGCACCGTGGTGCGCTCGCAGCGGTCGGCCAGCCAGCCCAGCGGCAACTGGAACAGCATGTCGCCGGTCAGGATCACCGTGACCATCAGCGCCGCCACGCCCACCGCATAGGCGTGGTTGGTGGCGTACACCGGCAGCAGCGAGAGAATCACCGCATCGAAGAACGAGAAGAACAGCACGCCCATGCACAGGGCCGGTGCCACACGAAAGAAGCCGCCCAGCGTAAAACTCTTCTCGCCGTCGTCACCGTGCTCCACATAGTCGTTGGGCACTGTCCACACGATGCTCGCCAGGGCCAGGGCATAGCAGCCGCTGACCACGATGATCACCCAAGGGCTATGGGTGCCGAACAGCGCAAGCATGGTCGGGCCGAGCATCTGGCAACCGGTGAAGGCGGTGGCGTACAGCGCCATGACCTTGCCGCGGTTGTGCTCTTCGCTCAGTTCGTTGACCCAGGATTCGCCCAGGATGATCGCGATCCCCATGCCCACGCCCATGCCCAGGCGCAGCAGGCCGAGCAGCCAGGTGGAGTCGAACGCCCACTCGATCAGCCCCACGCTCAGGGCGCACAGGCCGAAGCTGAGCAGGTAGATGGTGCGCCGGGTGAGGTGGCGGCAGCAGGCGTCCACCAGGAACGCCGAGAGCATCATGCCGGCAGCGGGCGCGGCCGACAGGATGCCAATGTGCAGGGTGCTGGCCCCGGCATCGAGCAGGCGCAGGGAAACCAGTGGCAGGGTGGCGCCCAGGCTCAACCCTACGATCGAAACGGCGAACAGAAGGCCCGCCAGCAAACGCGTGTTCATCTACAACTCCGAAACCCGCCGACGCGCACATGCGCGCAGGCATCAACATGACTGTGTTCTGAAAGCGACGGTCAGTTCAGGCGCGCGGAGGAGAAAAGGTGAAGGCGAACAGGACGCTGCGCCGACGCTTGAGCACCGTATCGCACGGCCAGTCGCACAGCAGGGCCTGGACTACCGGCGGCTTTGCTGCGCAAGGACGGGAGAAACGTTTCATGGGTCGACTACAGGAAAAGGAAGGCCGGCACTCTAGGTGAAACCCCGGCCAGGCGTCAATCGCATCGACGCCTGGCCGGCGCGCTGTCAGCGCTTGCGCGTGGACGGCAGCAGAATCGCCAGCAGCCCGAACAGCGGCAGGTACGAACACAACGTGTACACGTACTCGATGCCGTGAATGTCTGCCAGGTAGCCCAGCAGCGCCGCGCCGATACCGCCAAAGCCGAACATCAGGCCGAAGAAGATCCCCGCGATCATGCCCACGTTGCCCGGCACCAGCTCCTGCGCGTACACCACGATGGCCGAGAACGCCGAAGCCAGGATGAAGCCGATGATCACGCTGAGCACGCTGGTCCAGAACAGGTCGGCATACGGCAGCGCCAGGGTGAACGGCGCCACGCCCAGAATCGAGAACCAGATCACCGCCTTGCGCCCGATGCGATCGCCGATCGGCCCGCCGAAGAAGGTCCCGGCAGCCACCGCCCCCAGGAACAGGAACAGGTACAGCTGCGAACTGGCCACCGACAGGTCGAACTTCTCGATCAGGTAGAAGGTGAAGTAGCTGGTCAGGCTGGCCATGTAGAAGTACTTGGAGAACACCAGCAGGCCCAGCACCACCAGCGCGCCGATCACCCGGTTGCGGCTCAGGCCGTGGGTGGCGGCCTGGCCGGCCTTGGCCTTGAACAGCGCCAGGTGGCCGCGGTACCAGCGGCTCAGGCCGTAGGTGACGATCACTGCAAACAGCGCGAACAGGCCGAACCACACCACGTTGCCCTGGCCGAACGGGATGATGATGGCGGCAGCCAGCAGCGGCCCGAACGCCGAGCCGGCATTGCCGCCGACCTGGAAGGTCGACTGCGCCAGGCCGAAGCGCCCGCCCGAGGCCAGGCGCGCGATGCGCGAGGTTTCCGGGTGGAAGGTCGAGGAGCCGATGCCCACCAGTGCCGCAGCCAGCAGAATCATCGGGAAGCTGCCGACATACGCCAGCATCACGATGCCCACCAGGGTGCACAGGGTGCCCAGGGGCAGCAGGTTGGGCATCGGCTTGCGGTCGGTATAGAAACCGACGGCCGGTTGCAGCAGCGAGGCGGTGATCTGGAAGGTCAGGGTAATCAGCCCCACCTGGGTGAAGCTCAGCCCGTAGTTGGCCTTGAGCAGCGGGTAGATCGACGGCAGCACCGCCTGGATGAGGTCGTTGATCAGGTGCGCCAGCGCACAGGCAGCGATGATGCGCATCACCAGCGGGCTGCTCTGGCTGGGCGCGCCGTTGCTGGCGTGCGTACTTGACGGGGCGGTGCTCAAGGCCATGGGAAAACGTCCATCGGGTGGTCGGGATCCAATTATCCAGAATTCGTTAGCAAGCGCACTATTCTTTTCAGTGAGTGGGCTACTTGTTAATAATTCTCAGTAACGCTAGCATCGCGAGCACTTGTGGGAGCGGGCTTGACCCGCGATTGCATCGCCGCGGAGCCAAGCACATGCGCGGTGACTGCATCGCGGGTCAAGCCCGCTCCCACACCCATAGCGAGCCCCGACCACTCCATGCCCGACAATCAGGAAGACCGAAGCCTGACGCTGCTCTACCAGCGTCACCGCAACGAGCTGCTGGCCTTTCTCACCCGTCGGGTGCGCTGCCGGGAGACCGCGCGCGACCTCTTGCAGGACGCCTTCGTGCGCCTGATGCACAGCGAGCGCAGCGAGGTCGGCAACCTGCGCGCCTTCCTCTACCGCATCGCCAGCAACCTGAGCATCGACCACGCGCGCCGCAACCAGGTGCGCGGGGTCAGCGACGAGCAGGCCCTCGACCAGTTGCTCACCGACACCAGCCCCGAGCGCAGCGCCGTGGCCGGCAATACCCTCGACCATCTGGAGCGCCTGATCGACGGCCTGCCCTCGCCCACCCGCGAGGTGTTTCTGCTGGCCCGGGTCGAGCAAATGAGCTACAAGGACATCGCCGCACGCCTGGGCCTGGAGCCCCGCGCCGTGGAGCGCCACCTGAACAAAGCCCTGAGCCACTGCGCGGCCGCCGCCCTGCACGCGCGCCAGCCGAACGAAGCCGAATGACGCCCGATCACTCCCCCAGCGCTGAACGCGAACAGCAGGCCTTGCACTGGTTTACCCGGCGCCGTGCCGATGACCTCACGCCCACTGAACGCGACGCCTTCGACGCCTGGGTGCACGACGCACAGAACGCCGCCGCGCTGACCGCCGTCGAACAGCTCTGGCAGACCCTGGAGCTGCCCGCCCACCGGGTGCGCAAGGCCGACCGGCACCGCGCCAAGAAAAGCCGTTGGCCGCTGTATGCGGCCGCCGCCAGCCTGCTGCTGGGCTCCGGCCTGAGCTGGTTGCTGGTGCCCTCGCTACACACCCTGGGCAGCGACTACGCCACCGCCGCCGGCGAGCGCCGCGAGGTGCAACTGGCCGACGGTTCGCGCCTGCGCCTGGACAGTGCCAGCGCGGTGGACATCGACCTCGACGGCGACACCCGCACCGTGCGCCTGCGCCAGGGCCGGGTGTTCGCCGACGTGGTGCACGACGGCAGGCCCTTCGTAGTGGAGGTCGACCAGGCCCGGGTGCAGGTGCTGGGCACTCGCTTTTCGGTCAGCCGTGGCGAGCACGATGACGTGGTGCTGCTCAGCGGCAGCGTCGAGGTCAGCACCACCAGCCAGCGCCAGCGCCTGAGCCCCGGCCAGCGCCTGACCCTGCACGGCGAACGGCTCGATGCGCCGCAGACGGTGGATGCCGAACGCCTGCTGGCCTGGCGCGACGGTCAGCTGCGGGTGCGCGATGTGCCGTTGCAGCAGGTGCTCGAACAGCTGGCCACCTACAAGGGCACCCGCCTGGTGCTGCTCAACGAGGCCGCCGGCCAGCGACGGGTCAGCGGCAGCTTCAACCTGGACCAGGCCGACAGCGCCCTCGATGCCCTGCTCAGCAGCCAGAAACTGCGTGCCGATGCCGTGTTGGGGCACTGGCTGATCGTGCGCTGAAAATATTTTGCCGACGGCGCGGTAATTCCCGTTTCTGCTGCGTCACACCCCCAACATAAGAAGCATTACCATTTGCACCTTCTTGGGGGAGGAACCATGCAGTACCCACGTGACGTCGCATTCACCCGTCGACCCTTGGCCAGCGCGATCCTGGCCGCCAGCCTGCTGGCGTTGCTGCCAGGCGCCGCCGTGCAGGCCGCCGAGGCCACTCAGGCCCAGACGCAACGCATCGATTTCCATATCTCGACGCAGTCGCTGGTCGATGCCATCGAGCTGTTCAGCGCGCAAAGTGGCTACCAGGTGATCTATGACGCCAACCAGGTAGCGGGCATCGTGTCCCCCGAGGTGCAGGGCCACTACACCGCCGAACAGGCGCTGCGCACCCTCACCGGCAGCAGCGCACGGCTGAGCCAGCCCAACCCCAACAGCTTCCTGATCGAGCTGCCGGTGGATCTGGGCAGCGGCCTGCAACTGGATGCCGTGAGCATTTCGGGCAAGGCGCCAGGCTCGACCACCGAAGGCACCGGGCTGTACACCACCTACTCCTCCAGCAGTTCGACGCGCCTGAACCTCACGCCCAGGGAAACCCCGCAGGCGCTGACCGTGATGACCCGCCAGCGCCTGGACGACCAGCGCCTGAGCACCCTGACCGACACCCTGGAAGCCACCCCGGGCATCATCGTCACCCGTGACGGCCTGGGCGCCGAGAGCGACAGCTACTATTCGCGCGGCTTCGTGATCCAGAACTACGAAGTGGACGGCGTGCCTACCACCACGCGCATGGACAACTACACCCAGAGCATGGCGATGTACGACCGGGTGGAGATCGTGCGCGGCGCCAGCGGCCTGATCAGCGGCATGGGCAGCCCGTCGGCGACCATCAACCTGATCCGCAAGCGCCCCACCTACGAGGGCCAGGCCAGCATCACCGGCTCGGCCGGCACCTGGGACCGCTACGGCAGCGGCTTCGACGTGTCCGGCCCGCTGACCGAAAGCGGCAACGTGCGCGGCCGCCTGGTGGCCGACTACAAGACCGAAAAGGCCTGGGTCGACCGCTACAAGCAGGACACCCAACTGCTGTACGGCATCACCGAATTCGACCTGAGCGAAGACACCCTGCTGACCCTGGGCTTGAGCTACCTGCGCACCGACGTCGACTCCCCGCTGCGCAGCGGCCTGCCCACCCGGTTCAGCAACGGTGAGCGCAGCAACCTCAGCCGCTCGATCAACAGCGCACCCACCTGGTCGTACAACGACCACGAACAGACCAGCTACTTCGCCTCGGTGGAGCAGCAACTGGGCAACGGCTGGAGCGGCAAGCTCGAGTACAGCCACTCGGAAAACAAGTTCGACGAGCTGTTCGGCTTCGTCATGGGCGATCTGAACCCGGACGGCAGCGGCATGAGCCAGCTGCCGGTGCGCTTCTCGGGCACCCCGCGCCAGGACAACCTGGACCTGTACGTGACCGGCCCGTTCAGCCTGTTCGAGCGCGAGCACGAACTGATCGGCGGCGTGACCCTGTCGCAGTTCAGCCAGAGCGTGCCCGAGTGGGGCGGCTGGCGCTACGACTACAACGCCACCCCGGGTGCGTCGATCGACAACATCTTCGACTGGGACGGCAAGCAGCCCAAGCCGGCGTTTACCGAAAGCGGCAAGTCGTCACAGGAAGAAAACCAGTACGCCGCCTACCTCACCACCCGCCTGCACCTGAGCGACGACCTGAACCTGATCCTGGGCAGCCGCCTGATCGACTGGGAGCGCAAGACCGAGGACCGCCCCTATGGCGCGGCCAGCAGCAACACCGACCGCAAGGAAACCGGCGTGTTCATCCCCTATGCCGGGGTGGTGTACGACCTGAACGACACCTGGTCGCTGTATGCCAGCTACACCAAGATCTTCAACCCGCAGGGGTCGTGGGTGCAGGACGCGCAATTCAAGCCCATCGACCCGATGCAGGGCATCGGCTACGAGATGGGCATCAAGGGCAGTCACTTCGACGGCAAGCTGAACTCCAGCGTGGCGGTGTTCAAGCTCGAACAGGACAACCTGGCGATCTGGCAGCACGACAACGTGTACGAGGCCAAGCAGGACACCACCTCCAAAGGCATCGAGATGGAGATCAACGGCGAACTGGCCGAGGGTTGGCAGGCGTCGGCGGGGTATGCCTATACCCTGACCACCGACAACCAGGACGAGCGCATCAACACCGTGCTGCCGCGTCACAGCCTCAAGACCTTCACCAGCTATCGCCTGCCGGGGGTGCTGGACAAGGTGACCGTGGGCGGTGGCGTGAACTGGCAGAGCAAGGTGGGCAACGACCTGCACACCTTCACCCAGGGCAGCTATGCCATCGCCAACCTGATGGCGCGCTACGACATCAACGAGCACCTGGAAGCCTCGGTGAACCTGAACAACCTGTTCGACCGCGAGTACTACAGCATGGCCGGCCTGTACGGCACCTACGGCGCACCACGCAACGTGATGACCAACTTCACCTACAGGTTCTGAGGGGTTTTTGGCTAAGCGGTTGATCGGGCGTTAAATTTTTTGAAATTGGGTGTTGACACAACATCGTTTCGAGCGAATAATGCGCGCCACTTGGCTACATAGCTCAGTTGGTTAGAGCATAGCATTCATAATGCTGGGGTCCGGGGTTCAAGTCCCTGTGTAGCCACCAAGTACTAAAAAGGGCTTACCGAAAGGTAGGCCCTTTTTTCATGCCTGAAGAAAAGTGCCGGCCGCTTCGCCGGCAAGGCCGGCCCCTGCACGCCCGCAGGAGCCGGCCTGATCCTTTCAGAGCGACCAGCGCAACGTCAGCATCGCATTGCGTGGGTCACCGTAGAAGTTGCCGCCATACACCGTGTTGGTGGCAATGCTCTGGTAGTACCTGGTGTCGAACACGTTGTTCACGTTCAGGCGAACGTCCAGGTGCTCGGAGGCCTTGTAGCTGAGCATCAGGTCGACCAAGGTGTAGGCATCCTGCTCGATGCGGTAGGTGCTGTCGGTGGCGTACCAGTTGTCACCCTTGTTGTAGATCGCATTCTGCCGGTACACCCCGCCGCCGACCTTCCAGCGCTCGAACTCGCCCGGCAGCTGGTAGGTGGTGAACGCCTTGAACACGTGCCGCGGGATGTCGGTGTCGAACAGCCGTCCCTCGTTGGCCGGGTCGCCGTCCTTCACGTACTTGACCTGAGCGAAGGTGTAGCCCGCGCCCAGTTCCCAGCCCGGCAGCACGGTGCCGTTCACTTCCAGCTCGATACCCTCGCTGCGCAGCTTGCCCGCCGCCTCGGAGCAGCTGGGCACCAGGTCGGAGCACTGGTAGCGCTCCAGGGTCTTGGCGCGATTCTCCTGGTCGATGCGAAACACCGCGGCACTGGCATTCAATGCGCCGTCGAAGTACTCGCCCTTGATCCCCACCTCGTAGTTCTTGCCCTCGATCGGCTTGAGTTCGCTGCCGCTGGCGTCCTGCTCGGACTGCGGCTTGAAGATGTCGGTGTAGCTCACGTACACCGAATGCTGCGCATCCAGGTCGTAGATCACCCCGGCGTAGCGGGTCAGGTTGCGCGTGACGCTCACGTTGACAGGCTTGCCCAGGCGCGTGCCGTTGCGGGTCTGGGATTCGCTGTCGTACCAGTCCAGGCGCCCGCCCACGATCAGCTTCAGGTCGTCGGCCAGGTTGAAGCGCGACGTGACGTAGGTGCCGGTCTGTGAGGTTTCGCGGTCCTGGTGCCAGTAGTTCAGGTCCAGGCGACGCTTGGGCAGGCTGCCGGGGTCCCAGGCATGGATGTTCATGCCGATCAGGTCGTCGCTGTAGTTGCCCTTGCCCTCGAAGGTCAGCTCGCGGCGGCTGGCCCCGACTACCAGTTCGTGTGTACGCCCCAGCAACTGGTACGGCCCGGTGGCATAGGCGTCATAGCTGCTCTGCTCGTCGTCGTAGTGATACTGCCCCAGGTACTGGCCGAACACCTCGCCCTCATCGCCCATGCGCTCGGTCATGCTGCCGAGCATCTTGAGCTTCGACCAGGTGCGGCTGGCCGCCAGCAGCAGCTTCCAGTCGTTGTCCAGGCGATAGTCCAGGCGGCTGAACAGGGTGGTGTTGTCCTGGTCCCAGTATTCCCAGTCGTTGCCCAGGTAGGTGGAGCGCGAAAGGTGCAGGTCGCTGCCGTCGATGCCAGTGGGCAGGCCGCCCCAGGTGGAGGTGTTGTTGACGCTCTGGTTCGACAGCCCCAGGGTGAAGGTGCTGTTGTCGCTCAGGTCGGCCTCGCCGATGGCATAGAACACCGAGCGCTCGGTATCGGCCACGTCCTGGAAGCTGTTGCGGGTCTGGTAGGCGGTGACCATCCGGCCGCGCAGGGTGCCGCTGTCGTTGAGCGCGCCGGAGCCGTCGACCTCGGTACGGTAGTTGTCCCAGCTGCCGGCACTGCCGGTGATGCTCAGGCGCGGGTCGGCCGTGGGGCGCTTGCGCACCATGTTGATCGCCGCCGACGGCGTGCCCGAGCCCTGCATCAGGCCGGTGGCGCCGCGCACCACCTCGACGTGGTCGTAGATCGCCATGTCGGGCGTGGAGTTCATGTCCCGCGAGAGGTAATGCGACAGGTCGTTGGAGAGCCCGTCGTTCATCAGGTTCTCGACGGTGAAGCCGCGAGCATAGAAGGTCGGGCGCTGCGGGCCGTCCTTGGTCATGGACATGCCGGGGGTGTTCTTGAGCACATCTTCCAGGCTCTGCATGTCCTGGTCGTCCATGCGCTGGCGGGTGATCACACTCACCGACTGCGGGGTTTCGCGGATGCTCAGGGGCAGCTTGGTGGCCGTCTGCATCGGCCCGGTGGTGTAGGAGCCGGTACCCTCGGTGGTGCTCCCCAGCACCTGCCCGTTGATACTGGTGGCGCCCAGCTCCACCGCGCCGTTGGCCGCCGGCAGCGCCACCAGCACGTAGCCGTCGCTGCTGGCCTGGGCCTGCAGGCCGTGGCCGTACAGCAGCGCGGCGAAGCCGTCCTGCAGGGCATAGTTGCCCTGCAGCCCGGCGCTGGACAGGTTGGCGACCTGGCCGGCATTGAACGAAATGGCCACCCCCGACTCGCGGGCATAACGGCTCAGCACGTCGCCCAGCGCCCCGGCCGGGATGGCATAGCGCTGCACCTGCTGTTGCGCATGCGCCGGCTGCAGGGCCAGCAGCGGCAGCGTGCCGAGGGCTAGATGAACCGCCAGCGCCAGGGCGCGGCTGGGCTTGAGGGGCTTGTGTGAAGGCATGTTCCCGACTCTCCGATGTATTGGCTAATACAAGGACGCACAGGTAACGGGAACTGGAAGCGTTTGATAAGGATTTCTATTCAAGAGTGACTCGCGTGACCCACGGGGTGTAGTGCTGCACCCGGATCGGGAAGCTGCGCGCCAGCAGGCGCAACGCCCGCTCGCTGTCGTCGGCGGGCAACACGGCGGTCACGTTCAGGTGCGCCAGCGCCTTGGCATCGAACAGCAGGTAGCCGCCGTGATTGCGTGCCAGGCGCTCCAGCACCTCGCCCAGCGGCTGCTCCTTGACCATCATCTGGTGGCTGGCCCAGGCCTGCTCCAGCCCGGCGGCGTCGACCGCCTGGAGTGGCTGGATGCCAGTGGCGTCGAAGCGCACCTGCTGGCCGGCGCTGACCGTGCGGCTGCTGCCGGCGCTCTTGACCTCGGTGCTCGACTCGAGCATGGCCAGGCGTGTGCTGTGCTCGCTGCGCTCGACCATGAAGCGGGTGCCCAGGGCACGGATGCTGCCGTGTTCGGTGACCACGCGGAACGGGCGACTGGCGTCCTTGGCCACATCCAGCAGGATCTCGCCGCTGAGCAGGCGCAGGGTGCGCGATTGGGCGTCGAACTGCAGGTCGACCGCCGACCGGCCATCCAGGCTGATGCGGCTGCCGTCCGGCAATTGCTGTGTAGCCCACTGGCCGCTGCCGGTACGGATATCGGCCATCAGATAAGCCGGCGGATAGTGCTGCAGCACCAGGCCGGCCGGCAGCAGCAGGCCCAGGCTGATTGCCAGCGCCTTGAGCGCGCGCTTGCCACGGGGTTGCGGCGCAATGCGCTTGAGCGCCGCGCGGGCCGGCGCACGGGGCAGTTCACGCAGTGGCGCGAGGCTGCCCTGCAACTGGCGCACGGCCTCCAGGTGCTGCGGGTCGCTGGCCAGCCATGCCTCGAAGGCCTGCTGGTCGCCGGCACTGGCGCTGTCGTCCAGGCGCACCAGCCATTCGGCAGCCTTGCGCAGCGTGGCCGCAGGCAGGTTCACAGGGCAGGATCCGTGGCAGCGTGGCAGTGCAGCAGGGCCTGCACCAGGTGGTTCTGCACCGTCTTGGTCGAGACGTTCAGGCGTGCGGCGATCTCGGCATGGCTGAGCCCTTCGAGGTGACGCAGGATGAACACTTCGCGGGCGCGCACGCTCATCAGGTCGAGGGCACGGGCGATGTGCTCCAGGGCCTGGAGCGCGGCCAGCATCTGCTCGGGAGAAGGTGCCTGGTCGAGGTACTCGACGTGCCGGGCGAGCGCTTCGCGGTAGGCCTGTTCGAGCTTCTGCCGGCGCCCGCGGTCGATCAGCAGACGCCGCGCCACGGTAGCCAGGAACGCCCGCGGCTCGCGCGGGGCCACATAGCTGCCGGCGCTGAGCAGGCGCATGAAAGTGTCCTGGGCCGTGTCGGCAGCGTTGTGCGGGCAGTCCAGGCGTTGGCGCAGCCACACCAGCAGCCAACCGTGGTAGCCCTTGTACAACGAAGCGAGACTGTCGGCGGGTGGGGTGGCTTTCATGTCGGCGGCACTAAATGAGAATGGTTATATCTTATGGCGCCGCTGGTGGGAGATGCAATGGCGGGATCGGTGGTGCGCCTTTCGCTGGCAAGCCAGCGCAGCGGCCAGGCGCTCAGCGCACATTCACGAACACCACCGCCCCCCCCAGGCCGATCAACGCCACCCCGATCACCCGGTCCACCATGCGCTGGCGGCGCAGCATCGCCTGGCGCAACGCCTCCCGCGAAAAGAACAGCGCCACCAGGCTGAACCACACCCAATGCGCCAGCGACATGAACGCCCCATAGGCAAAGTTGAGCCCCAGCGAGGCCCCCGGCTGCACCACCTGGCTGTAGGCGCTGACCACGAACAGCATGGTCTTGGGGTTCAGCGCATTGGTCAGAAAGCCCGATGCGAACGCCCCCCATGCACCGCGCCCCGTCACCCCCGCCGCGCCCTCCAGGGCCACCGGCGCACGAGTGCGCAGCGACCGATACCCCAGGTAGATCAGGTACCCTGCCCCCACCACCTTCATGGCCATGAACAGCCCCGGCGACTGGCTGATCAGCACTGCCACCCCCAGCACCGTGTACACCACATGCACCTGCACGCCGCAGGCAATCCCCAGGGCGGCGAGCAATCCGCTGCGCCTGCCAAACGCATAGCTGCTGCGTGTCACCATGGCAAAGTCCGCCCCCGGGCTGATCACCGCCAACACGGTAATCAAGGCCACCGCCAGCAATTCACCCACCGTCGATACTCCATGAAATGACGCAGATGATTCTGCGCAGCGCCATTATCGAAAGCTTCAGCACGGCAAAAAAGCGATTTATAGTGGCGCAAATCCGCTAGTTTTCCTCACACATATGAAACTGCCCGCCCTCGCCGCCTTTCGCTATTTCGACGTCGCCGCCCAGACCGAAAGCTTCGTGCGCGCCGCCCAACAGCTCAACGTCACCCACGGTGCGGTGAGCCGTCAGGTGCGTCTGCTGGAAGAATCCCTGGGGGTGCAGTTGTTCGAGCGGCGCAACCGCGCCATTTTCCTCACGCCGGCCGGGCGCGCCCTGCACGACACCACCCTGTCGGTGTTCGAGCAGCTGCACGCCAGCGTGCAACGCCTGCAGCAGGCCCGCGACAACGTGCTGGTGCTGTCATGCGAGCCGACCATCGCGATGAAGTGGCTGATCCCGCGGCTGCCGGCGTTCCATGCCGCGCACCCGGACATCCAGCTGCACCTGGTGGCCGCCGGCGGGCCGGTGGACTTTGCCCGCAGCGGCATCGACCTGGCGCTGCGCCGCGACGACTTCCACTGGGATGCCAGCCTGCACAGCCTCAAGCTCTGCAACGAGGCAGTGGGGCCGGTGTGTCGCGCCGACCTGGCACTGCCCGACAAGGGCTTTGCCGGTACCCGCCTGCTGCACAGCGCCACCCGTCCCGACGCCTGGAAGCACTGGCTGCGCCTGAGCGGCCAGTCGGCCAGGGGCAGCAGCCGCGCCGGCTACGAACACTTCTACCTGTGCATCCAGGCAGCCCTGGCCGGGCTGGGCGTGGCGCTGGCCTCGCGCATGATGGTGCAGGACGAGCTCGACAGCGGGCAGTTGGTGGCACCCTACGGGTTCACCGAGGACGGTTCGGCCTACTACCTGCTGAGCCCCGAGCCCTTCGCTGCCGGCACGGCGCAGCGGCGCTTTGCCGACTGGCTCACGGGCTCTTGAACAGGCTGCGCAAAAACGCCAGCAAGCCGCCCAGGGTGGCGATCGCCGCCAGCCAGCTGACGGCGGGCAAGCCCAGCCACACCGGCCCGGCAGCGGCGATCTGCGGGCCGAAGGCAATCACCAGCGCACTGATCAGCAACGCCAGCGACAGCCGCGTCGAGGCCAGGCGCAACGAACGCTCCAGGCGCTCCAGCCCCGGCACATCGACGCGCATCTCCAGCACACCATGCTTGAAGCGGTTCACCAGCAGCCGCGTCAGCTGCGGCAATTCGCCGAGCAGGCCGCGTCCCAGTTCCAGGCCATCGAGCCCCAGGCGCCTGGCAATCTTCCAGCTCAGCTGCGCCTTGAGCTGAGCCCTGATCGCCGGTCTGGCGGTGGCCACCAGGTCCAGTTGCGGGTCCAGCCGGGTCAGTACGCCGTCGGCGGTCACCAGGGCCTTGAACAGCACCAGCAGGTCGGGCGGCAGCAGCAGGCGGTATTCGCGCATCAGCCCCAGAAAATCCTCGATCAGCGCGCCCATCTTCAGCGCCTTGCCGCCGTGACGCGCCATGTACTCGCCGGCCGCCTGCTCGATGGCGGGCATGTTGCGCACGCCGTCGTCGTTCCAGTCCACCAGCACCGTCACCAGTGCATCGCTGTTGCCCTCTGTCAGGGCGCGCATGAACGTCATCACCTCCAGCCGACGGCGCTCGCCAAGGCGCCCGACCATGCCGAAGTCGATGAAGCCCACGCGGTTGTCGTCCATGGCCTTGAGGTTGCCCGGGTGCGGGTCGCCATGGAACAGCCCGTCCTCCAGCAGCATCTTGATGAACGCGGCGGCGCCGCGGCTGGCCAGCAGGCTCGGGTCCAGGCCCTGCGCGATCAGCGCCTCGCGCTCCAGCGGGGTATGGCTGGGCAGGTACTGCTGCACCAGCAGCCGCTCGCTACTGTGGGCCCAGTAGATGCGCGGAATGACGATGTGCGGCTGGCTGGCGAAATTGGCCGCCACCGCGTCGCAGTGGCTGCCTTCCTGGGTGAAGTCCAGCTCTTCGAGCATGGCCCGGGCCAGTTGCCGCACCATCTTGCGCGGCTGGTAGTCGGCCAGGGCGGTGTTTTGCTCGACCAGTTGCGCAACGCTTTCGAGCAGTTGCAGGTCGGCGGTCATCTTGCGCCGCAGCCCCGGACGCTGAACCTTGACCACCACCTCCTCGCCCCCGAGCAGGCGTGCCCGATACACCTGGGCCATGGACGCCGCCGCCAGCGGGGTGGTGTCGAACTCGGCGAACACCTGGTCCAGTTCGGCGCCCAGGTCTTCGAGCACCTGGGCCTGCAGCTGCGCCCAGGGCAAGGTAGCGGCGCTGCTGTGCAGGGCCTGCAACTCGTCGATCCATGCCGCCGGCAATATGTCGCTGCGGCTGGAGAGGATCTGCCCGAGCTTGACGAAGGTCGGGCCCAGCGCCTCCAGCGCCCGCCGCACGCGTTGCGGGGTGCCTTCGTCGGCGGGCAGGCCGGCCACCGTTTCGGCCTCCCCCAGCAGCCTGCCCAGCCCCAGGCGGAACAGAACGTCCTGGGCGCCGAAGTTGGCCAGCACCACGACAATCTCGCGCACACGCTGATGATGCTTGAGCGCAGTCCAGGTCGATTCGAGCATGGGGCGAGTCCTCGGGGCGGGTTGATGTGCAGGGGGTGAACTACTTCCGTACCTTGCGGGGCCCAGGAGTTCCTCGCCCCGCCATCGCCGAGCTGTTCAGGAGCTGGGCGCCAGGCGCGGGCAAAACGACGAGTCGGCACTCAGGTCGCCGCCCCAGGTGCGGTAGCCGGCGGTGTCGATATGGATGCGCCCCGACGGGTAGCGGCCAAGCCCCATGTTCCAGGCCTGGCCCTGGGTCTGCCAGAACTCGCACAATGGTCGCGGATCGGCCCACGCCGGCAGCAGCAGGTCGACCGCGAAGGCGCGGGTATGCGCACTGTCGCGGGCACCACCGGCGCAGCGGTTGAGGGTGGGGTTGCGATAGGCCGAGACCACTTCGTAGGTTTTCAGGCGCTGCTGCTCGCCCAGGGTCTTGAGCAACTGCAGGGTCGAGCGTACCGCCGGCCACTGGTCGGGCGGCGCCACGGCGAACGGCTCGGCGTTGCACAGGCGCCAGTCGCTGGCCGAGCGCAGCAGCTGGTACAACGGCACTACCCCATACAGCCGCGCCTGCACCAGCATTTCGCGAAACGCGCGCGTATCGTGGCTGCCCGTCCACTGCGCGAACGACCACAGGTCGCGCTCGTCGGCGTGGGCCGGCAACACGCTCAACAGCCCGGCGAACAGTGCAATGCCCGGATACCCCTTCATGATCCTGCCCCCTTCCCCTCGTCCTGAGAACTACCCCAGTATGGCAAGCCTTCCGCACATCGGGAGTTCATCGACAAGGAGTTGAACATGCGTACACCTTTTGCCCTGGGCCTGATCGCCCTTGCCGCCAGCAGCGCCGTGCTGGCCGACGCCCGCGTACCGCTGGGCGATGCGCAGCGCGTGACCCGCCTATTCGCCTACCCCAACAACTGCGGGGTGATCTGCTTTCGCGACTGGTCGCTGGAGCGCACCGTGGAGCACTACCTGACCCAGAGCGTGCAGCGCGATGGCTACCCGACCGCCACGGTGACGGTGCGTCGCGAGCACGACCAGCTGCATGCCGACATCAGCGGCGTACCGACCACCTACGCTGCCCCGCTCAAGGCCCTGCTCGACAGCGGCGAACTGGCCTATGCAGGTGCCGACCGGCTCAATCGCGAGGGCAAGTGGGCGTACAACTGGGCGTTGTTCCTGCCGTTGGGCATGGCCCTGGAGAACCGGCGCAGCATCGAGCTGCTGCACTTTCCGCCGGACTACTCGCTGACCCAGGCCCAGGACTACCTGCGCTCCAACACCACCGACCGCTGGGCCCAGCTGCTGACCTTCAACGGCGTGCCGGCGCAACACACCCCGGCCTACCAGACCATCGTGGACATCGCGCCGATTGCCGCGCCAGCCAGTGCCGGCAAGGACCTAGAAGGGGTGTACGGGTATTTCACCGACTACCAGGTGCGCATGGTCAGGGACATGACCGCGGCCGCTGACGGCGCCAGCCTGCCGATGGTGGCGTTCGGTGCGCCGGTGCGCAGTTGGGTGCAGCAGCAGTACGGGCCAGAGGTGAAGGTACTGGGGCTGGTGAGCATCAGCCCGGTGCCTGGGCGCAACGTGCCGGTGCTGGGCGCAAATCACCCGAGCGCGATCTGGTACGCCGCCGACCCGAAGAACAACGACAACGACCCGGACAAGGCCGATGCGGCCGGTTTGCGGATGATGGGGCAGGACTTGAGCGCGGCGTGCTGGCAGGCGGGAATGGGGCGCAACCCGAAGGCGGATGCAAGTGCCACGCTGGGGGCATGCACGCAAAAATGGCAGGTGAAGGAGAAGAAGCAGACCTGCGGGCTGTTTTTCCGCACGGTACGCCAGATGACGCCGGAGCAGGCCCATGCCAAGTGCAATACGGGGGTGATGACGCGGGCGTTACGCAACCTGTAGGAGCCGGCGTTGCCGGCGAAGGCCGCACCACGGACAGGTAGCGCGGCCTTCGCCAGCCAGGCTGGCTCCTGCAACAGCCAATGGGCGGTCAGTCCTGCGGACGCAACCGGTACTGCGGCGGCAGCTGCTCGAACCCGCTGATGGTGGTGTTCAGGCTTTTCCACAGGCCATCCTTGATCCCGTAGATGCACCCATGGATCGACAGGCTCTGCCCGCGATGCCAGGCGTTCTGCACGATACTGGTGTGCCCCACGTTCGCCACCTGCTGGATCACGTTCAGCTCGCACAGGCGGTCGACCTGCTCTTCCTCGGTCGCCAGCTTGGACAATTCCACACGATGCTCGTAGTACACGTCGCGAATCGCCCGAAGCCAGCCGTCGATCAGGCCCAGCTGACGGTCCTGCATCGAGGCCCGCACGCCGCCGCAACCGTAGTGCCCGGTCACCAGGATGTGCTTGACCTTGAGTACGTCCACCGCGTACTGGATCACCGACAGGCAGTTGAGGTCGGTGTGCAGCACCACGTTCGCCACGTTGCGGTGCACGAACAGGTCGCCCGGCAGCATGCCGACGATCTCGTTGGCCGGCACCCGCGCATCCGAACAGCCGATCCAGAGGAATTCCGGAGTCTGCTGACGCGCCAGCTTGGCGAAGAAGTCCGGATCTTCCTGCTTGATCGCATCGGCCCAGCGCGCGTTGTTATCAATCAGTTCTTGTAGATCGTGCATGGTCAAGCCTCATGGGAATGCGCATGTGTGACTGGCGCCACCCCGTTCGGGTCACGCCTTTGAATCTTCCCGCCAGTGGCCGGTCCACCCCTTACAGGCCACCCGCAGGAGAATAGACATGACCGAATCACATCGCCCGCCGCATTCCCCGGAACCCGTACCGATCGATACCATCGACGACCAGATGGGCTCGGTGCAGCCGCTGGACTTCGATCAAGACCCACCGGTGACCGACACGCACTACGACCCCAGCGACGATGACCTGACGCCCGAAACCCTGATCCCCGAAGACGGCGCCCGCTCAGCCGATGAAGTCGGCGGCGACCACCCGGCCGACTGGGACCTGAGCGTAGTCGACGAAGATGACATTGGCGGCGGCAACGGCCTGGACGAGGCCGAACTGGCACGCCGCGACCCGCTGGACGGCAAGCGCGAGCGCTGAAGGGTTATTCTTCGAACAACGTGCAGGCCATCACCAGCGCATCTTCGCGGCCACCTGCCACCGGGTAGTAGTCGCGTCGCCGGCCGATCTCGTTGAAGCCGAAGCGCTCGTACAGGCGATACGCCGACTGGTTGCTGGCGCGCACTTCGAGGAAGCACTCGCGGCCGTTGCTGGCGTAGGCGCGCTTCATCAGCTCTTCGAGCAGGCGCAAGCCCAGGCCACGGCCCTGGCTTTCGGGCTTGACGGTGATGTTGAGCAGGTGCGCCTCGTCGATGATCACGTTGATCACGCCGTGGCCCACCTGCTGCTGGCCTTCGAACATCAGCCAGATTTCGTAGTTCTTCAGCCCGTCGAGAAAGATCCCCCGGGTCCATGGGTGGCTGAAGGCGGCGTATTCGATCTTCAGCACGGCATCCAGATCCGCCTCGGTCATGCGGCGAAAACTGATGTTGTCACTCATTGCGTGGTTTCCAGCGCGCCATCAGCCGGCGCATGGCTTGCCAGACGTGCGCCTTGCGGGCGGGCTCGTCCATCAACAGTTCAAGGCCAGGCAAGGCCCAGCAGTTGCCCAGGCCCTCCACCGGCAATTCGCGGTAGTACGCCTGCTCGTCGGCTTCACCGGCAAAGCGCACCGCCGGCAGGCCGACCAGCCACAGGCAGCTGCAGGGCGCCTCTTCAAGGCGGGCCTGGATGAAACCCTGGACAAAATCACGCGCCGCCAGCGGGCCCTGGTCGAGGGTGCCGCGCACCAGCAACGGCCAGCGTACCGGCTCGCCGATGATCTGCGGGCTGTCGGGCAGGCCGGCGGCGCGCAGCATGTCCTTGAGCAGCAGGTAGGACGGGTCGCGGCTCTGGAACGGCTGGCCGGTGACCAGCTCCACCAGCACCAGGCAATCGCCGGCACGCAGCAACTGCAAGGCAAAGCGGGGCGGCGGTACCAGCGCTGGCTTGACCACGGCGGCGGTTTCTTCGGCGTCGAGCACCGGCTTGCTGGCCGGCTTGGCGCTGACCGTCGGTCGCGGAATCTCGATTTTTGGCCGCTCGGCCGGCTTGGCAGCCGGTGCAGACGCCTTGGCTACCACTGCCGGCAGCACCACCGGCGCCTCGACCAGCGGTTCGGGTACCCGCAGCAGCTCGGGGCGCGATGGCGCGGCGAACGGCAGTTCGGCGCGCGGCAGCCAGTGCACCACTTGCATGGCGTTCAGGTAGGCGCGGCGGCGGGACTCGGTAAGCAAAGGGCGGCCATCTGTGGATAAGTCGGGGCGAGCATTCTACCGCCGTTACGCCGCCGTTGCAGGCACAAAACCGCCCGACAACACCGGCAAACGATCAGGGGGTGAATCGATCCCCCCCTGATGCAGTACAATCGGCGCTTTTACTTGGCAGCGAGTCGACCCGCCAATGATCGAACCCAAGCGCGTCCTGCGCGCCCTAGCCGAACACTGGGCCCTGCTCGAGCCGTTGTGCGAGCGCTTCGACGGGGGCACCCTGAGCCTGGCCGAGCTGCGCGGGCAACTGGCCGCACAACAGCTCGACAGTACGCCCCAGGACATCACCAACCTGCTGGACGTGTGGATTCGCCTGGACATCCTGGTCCCGGTGGCCAAGAGCCCGAACCGCTTCGAGCTCAACGCCCAGATCCACGACTTCCTGGCCTACCTGCGGCGCGAGCACCGCCTGGGCCTGTGCCTGGAGATCGAAGCCTACCTGCGCCACCTCGAGCGCCTGGCCGGGCATATCCAGGACGCCTTCGACATCCGCGACGGCAACGACCTGGCGCGCCAGCTGCGTCTGCTCGACATGCGCGTGCGTGACGTGCTGAAAAAACTCGACAACGACGAGCAGGCGCTGGTGGCGGTGGCCGAGCGGGCCAAGACCAGCGACCGGCAGATCCCGCTGCGCCAGCGCTACGCCGAAGTGCTGGCCACCTGGGACGAATACGTCGAGCCGATGATCCAGCTGGTGAACGCCGACGGCGCCTTCGAACAGGGCGTGCGCAAGGTCGAGACCGTGCTGTTGCGCCTGCTGGGCGAGCAGGCGCGACTGGGCCACCTGGTCGATGACGACATGCTGCTGCGCACCCACGCGCGCATCCTCGAGATGCAGACCAGCGCCCAGCTGACCCTGCGCCACGCCCGCGAGCTGCTGCTGCCGCTGCGTGAAGAGGCGCGCCGGCACAACGCCGTGACCCGTGGCGCCGCACTGGCGCTGTCGGTGATCCGGCGCAAGGGCATCGACGCCGTGCCGCAGGCGGCCATGCCGCTGTTCACCCGCCCGCAGAGCACCTTCCTCGGCAGCGCCAGCCAGGTCGAGGCCTACGTGTATGCCCTGGCCCGCTTCGAAGCCAAGCCGGCGCAGTTCCCCAAGGCGCACAAGAGCCACAAGGGCGACGCGCCGCGTGCACCGCGCACGGTCAAGGAAATGCTCGAGCGCTGCGAAGACGCCCTGCCGCTGCCCGACCTGATGGTGTGGCTGCTGGAGCAGGAGCCCGAAGGCGCCACCGACGAACTGCTGTACTGGTTCTCGCGCCTGTCGCGGGAAAAACGCTTTACCCGCGCGCGCCTGGAGCGCCGCGAGTACACCACTCAGGAACACCTGGTCAGCCTGCGCTCGTTCGCCCTGACTTCAAGCCGCGAACCGTCGCCCGAGCCTACTGCGAGCCCTACCCATGCATCTTGATCTTTCCGAACTGTCCCAGCTCGCACCGATCTTCCGCGAGCTGTTCAAGGGCTTCCACATCAGCCGGCGCGACCCGGAGCTGTACGCCCAGCTGTCGAACTTCCAGGACCAGTACCGCGGCCTGTTCAAGGCTCTGGGCTTCGAACTGGTGTGCGACACCCGTGGCTTCTACTACTTCGTGCCGGAACTGACCGCTGCCCAGGTCAACAAGACCGCCCAGCGCCTGTCGCTGTTCACCTTCATCCTGGTGGAGCACCTGGCCGACCAGGGCCGCGACCCGATGTCGGTGCTCGACGGCGGCAGCCTGGGGCGCGACGAGCTGCCCTCGCTGCTGGAAAAGTACCGCGACCTGTTCCTGCAGGCCGAGGTGCAGACCCCCGACGAGCTGGAAGAGAAGATCATGCGCCGCATGACCCAGCTCGGCTTTGCCAGCGAAGACAACGGCATCTACCGCTTCCTGCCGCCGATGCACCGCTTCCTCGACGTGTGCCTGTCGGTGCAGCAGGACCGCGACCTGGCCGCCAGCCTGCACAGTGCCCTGCCGCTGCCGACCCCGGTGCTGGTGGTGGAAGAAACCCCTGAAGAGCTGAACAGGACCGACGACCCGCTCGACCTGAGCCCGTTCGAGGAAAGCGAAGAAGACGCCTTGGCCCGTGCCATTGCCCAAGAGCAACAGGAGATTGACGCATGAGCCAGGACCGCTACGGCATTCGCCGCTTTGCATTGCTCAACACCGCCGGCTACAGCCTGGGCCTGTTCCCGCTGGAGCACCCGCTGTCGGTGTACGGCGCCAACAACCTGGGCAAGAGTGCGTCGATCAACGCCCTGCAGTTCCCGATCCTGGCGCGCATGTCGGACATGAGCTTCGGCAAGTACAGCCTGGAGCAGTCACGCCGCTTCTACTTCGCCAGCGACACCAGCTACATCCTCTGCGAGGTCAACCTGCCCCACGGCCCGCACGTGATCGGCGTGGTCGGGCGCGGCCCTGGCGGCGGCTTCGGCCACCAGTTCTTCGCCTATGCCGGCGAGCTGGACCTGGGCCACTACCAGAAGAACGACACCTGCCTGCGCCAGAAGGAGCTGTTCACCAACCTGGAGCGCAACGGCCTGAAAGCCTACGAGCTCAAGCCCGACGAACTGCGCCGGCTGCTGGTGGGCGGGCACACCTCGGTGCCGCTGGACCTGACTCTGATTCCGCTGCGCTCCACCAGCGAGCAGAGCCTGAAGACCTTCCGCGCCCTGTTCATCAACCTGCTGCACATGCGCGAGATTACCGCGGCCAAGCTCAAGCAGCTGTTCCTCGATGCGTTCGAGCACAGCCTGCGCTCGGGCAGCGTCGACTACATCGCTGCCTGCGAAGAAGCCTTCCGCGACGTGCGGCGCATGGAACAGGACTACAACTCGCTGGTAGCCGCCGGCCCGCTGGTCGAGGCCCTGGCCAATGGCGTGGCCCAGCGCGACATCCTGCGCGGCAAGCTGCACCGCCTGTCACCGCTGCTCGACCAGTTGCTCGGCACCTGGCAGGACTACGCCGGCGCACGCAAGGAAGAACTGGTGCTGCAGGCCGAGCACTACAGCCACGAGCAGGACGCGCTGCAGAACAACCAGCGCGGCGGCACCCAGGAGCTGATGCGCCTGGAACGCGAAATGACCGGTATCCAGCGCTGGCTGGGCGAACTGTCGGTGCTCAAGCACCGCTTCGCGCTGGTGGATGACGTCAAGGTGCTGGAGCAGCAGCTGCTGGCCGCCAAGGACGCCCACGACGAACTGGCCGGTGCCCTGGCGCAGTCGCGCCAGTTCAGCGCCGAGGACCTGGAAGAGCGCCTGCGCGACCTGGAGAAACGCCTGAAGTCGGTCAAGCAGCAGCTCGACCATGCCGACAACAACAGTTATGCACGCCTGCGCGAAGAGTTCTCGCAGCAGGACGTCGAGCGCCTGATGCGCCTGTTCAACGGTGCGCTGTTCAGCCTGCCGCTGGGCGAGCGCGGCATTGAGCTGGATGACAGCGACGTGTGGGTCAAGTCTCTGGAAGCGGTACTCGACGGCTTCAAGGGCGAGCGCTTCGAGGCGCCGGGGCTGTCCATCGACCTCAGCCATATCGAGCCGCCGGCCTTGCAGGCTCTGGCCGACCGCGCCGCGCTGCGCGACCAGAAGGAGCGCCTGGAAAAAGAGCTCAAGCAGCTCAAGACCCAGCAAGCCGTGGCCGCCGACCGCGCCGCGAGCAAGACCCAGACCGAAGCGCTGTACCAGCAGGTGCTGGATGCGCAAAAGGCCCTGGAAGACTACCGCCGTACCCAGACCCTGTCGGCCGAGGAAGGCGACAAGCTGGAACAGCTGGCGCAGATGGAGGCGGCCCAGGACGAGCTCAAGCGCTCCAGCGACGCGTTCACCGAGCGCGTGCAGCAACTGTCGGCCAAGCTGCAACTGGTCGGTCGCCAGATCGCCGACATGGAGGCCAAGCAGCGCACCCTCGACGACGCCCTGCGCCGTCGCCAGCTGCTGCCGGCCGACCTGCCGTTCGGCACGCCGTTCATGGACCCGGTCGACGACTCCATGGACAACCTGCTGCCGCTGCTCAACGACTACCAGGACAGCTGGCAGGGCCTGCTGCGGGTGGATGGCCAGATCGAGGCGCTGTACGCCCAGGTACGCCTCAAGGGCGTGGCCAAGTTCGACAGCGAAGACGACATGGAGCGCCGCCTGCAGCTGCTGATCAACGCCTATGCGCACCGTACCGACGAAGCCCTGACCCTGGGCAAGGCGCGGCGCGCGGCGGTGACCGACATCGCGCGTACCCTGCGCAACATCCGCAGCGACTACGACAGCCTCGAGCACCAGCTGGCACTGTTCAACCGCGAGATCAACAAGCGCCAGGTATCCAACCTGCAGAGCTTTCGCATCGTGCTGGCGCCGAACAAGGAAGCGCTCAAGCACATCGACCAGATCATCCACAGTGCCGGCCAGTACGAGGAAGGCGAGACCCTGTCGGTGTTCGACCTGAGCCAGAGCGCCGAGCAAGACAACAAGAACGAAGAGGCCAAGGAGTACCTGGCGCGGCTGGTGGCAGCCAACCACAACCAGCTGGGCCTGAAGGACCTGTTCGAGCTGGCGTTCGAGATCACCAAGGTAGGCGGCCAGCCGATCATCCATACCGACATCGATGGCGCGGCCTCCAACGGCACCACCATGACCATCAAGGCGCTGACCAACATGTACCTGTTGCTGCACCTGATGGACCGCGACCAGGCCGGGCGCGTGCGCCTGCCGTACTACCTGGACGAGGCGGCCGACATCGACGAACGCAACCAGGCGGCATTGCTGGAGACCAGCCTGCAGTTGGGCTTCGTGCCGATTCTGGCGAGCGTGAAGCCGCAGGTATCGGCGCACGTTGCAATCGACCTGGAGGGCGGTAGCGGGCCGAACGGGATCTACATCGACGAGGCGGACTGGAAGTACATCAGCCGTCGCGATCAGGTGAAGGTCGAGGTGCGGGAAGTGGAGGTTGAGCCGGCGTCGATCTGACGGCCTTGGGGGCCCTTTGGGCCCCATCGCGGGTCAAGCCCGCTCCCACAGAGGGCACCATTGGACCTGTGGGAGCGGGCTTGACCCGCGATGGATTCAACGCGGTCTTATTCTGCCCAAGGCAGAATCGGAATCGCTGTCACCGCGTTCTGCGGGCTGCCTTCGATCAGGCGGTCGCTGTACACCAGGTACACCAGCGTGTTGCGCTTCTTGTCCAGAAAGCGCACAACCTGCATGGTCTTGAACACCAGCGAGGTGCGCTCCTTGAACACTTCATCGCCATCCTTGAGCTCGCCCTTGAAGCGAATCGGCCCCACCTGACGGCAGGCGATCGACGCCTCGGCACGGTCTTCGGCCAACCCCAGCCCACCCTTCACGCCGCCGGTCTTGGCGCGCGACAGGTAGCAGGTCACGCCCTCCACCTTGGGGTCGTCGAACGCCTCGACCACGATGCGGTCGTTGGGCCCGACGAACTTGAACACCGTCGACACCTGGCCGATTTCCTCGGCACCGGCCAGCATCGGCAAGGCCAGCAAGGCGGCTGCAAAAATCCCTTTGATCACGCTCATTTCCTCATACCAGAATCAGGTTGTCGCGGTGCACCAGTTCCGGCTCGGCGCTGTAGCCCAGCACGGCCTCGATGGCCTCGGATGACTGGCCGATGATCTTCTGCGCTTCCAGCGCACTGTAGTTGGCCAGGCCGCGGGCCACCTCAAGGCCGTCCGGCCCTACGCACACGACCATCTCGCCACGCCGGAAACTGCCCTGCACGGTCTTGACGCCCACCGGCAGCAGGCTCTTGTTGGCCTGGCGCAAGGCCTGCACCGCACCGGCGTCCAGCACCAGGGTGCCGCGGGTCTGCAGGTGCCCGGCCAGCCATTGCTTGCGTGCCGCGAGCATGCCGCGCTCGGGCGAGAGCAAGGTGCCCAGGCGCTCGCCGGCCTTGAGGCGGTCGAGCACGCGCTCGATGCGCCCGCCGACGATGATGGTGTGCGCCCCCGACCGCGCGGCCAGGCGCGCCGCACGCAGCTTGGTCTGCATGCCGCCACGCCCCAGTGCGCCACCGGTGCCGCCGGCCACGGCGTCCAGCGCCGGGTCATCGGCGCGCGCCTCGTAGATCAGCTGGGCTTCGGGGTTGTTGCGCGGGTCGGCATCGAACATGCCGTCGCGGTCGGTGAGGATCACCAGCAGGTCGGCTTCCACCAGGTTGGCCACCAGTGCGGCCAGGGTGTCGTTGTCGCCGAAGCGGATCTCGTCGGTGACCACGGTGTCGTTCTCGTTGATCACCGGTACCACGCCCAGCTCCACCAGGGTGCGCAGGGTGCTGCGGGCATTGAGGTAACGCTTGCGGTCGGAGAGGTCGTCGTGGGTCAGCAGAATCTGCGCGGTGTGCCGGCCATGCTCGGCAAAGCTCGACTCCCAGGCCTGCACCAGGCCCATCTGGCCGATGGAGGCGGCAGCCTGCAGCTCGTTCATCGCACTCGGTCGCTTGCTCCAGCCCAGGCGGCTCATGCCGGCAGCCACGGCCCCCGAAGAGACCAGCACCAACTCGACCCCTGCCTCATGCAGGGCCACCATCTGCTCGACCCACACGCCCATCGCCGCGCGGTCCAGGCCCTTGCCATCCGCCGTCAGCAACGCGCTGCCGATTTTCACGACCCAGCGCTGCGCACCCGTCACCTTGCTCCGCATCTTCTTCCAACCTATAGAGATCTTTAGATACCAAAACGCCGCTTGAAAAAGCGGCGTTTAGTGTACTGCAACGAATCAGTCGCGCACGTAAATGATTTCCGGGCCGTCTTCGTCGTCTTCCCAGTCGTCATCGTCATCATCGTCGCCGATGTCGTGCACGCTCTTGACGCCGGTACGGCGCAGGGCGCGCGCGTCGTCCAGGGCCTGCAGCTGGGCACGGGCCTCGTCTTCGATGCGCTGGTCGAGGTCGGCCAGCTCGTCGCGGTAGGCAGGGTCGGCCGCCAGGCGGTCGGCACGGTCTTCGAGGTAGCGCATGATGTCGCGGCTGAGCTGCTCGGTGCCCTGCTTGGAGATCGCCGAGATCACGTACACCGGGCCTTCCCACTGCAGGCGCTCGACCACTTCCTTGACGCGCTCGTCGCGCTCGTCGTCCATCAGCATGTCGGTCTTGTTCAGCACCAGCCAGCGGTCACGCTCGGCCAGCGACGGGCTGAAGCGGGTCAGCTCGTTGACGATGACTTCGGCGGCGTCGGCGCTGCTGCTTTCATCCAGCGGGGCCAGGTCGACGAGGTGCAGCAGCAGGCGGGTACGCGCCAGGTGCTTGAGGAAGCGGATACCCAGGCCGGCGCCTTCCGAAGCGCCTTCGATCAGGCCGGGGATGTCGGCGATGACGAAGCTCTTCCAGCGGTCGACGCTGACCACGCCCAGGTTCGGCACCAGGGTGGTGAACGGGTAGTCGGCGACTTTCGGCTTGGCGGCCGACACCGAACGGATGAAGGTGGATTTGCCGGCATTGGGCAAGCCCAGCAGGCCGACGTCGGCCAGCACTTTCATTTCCAGTTTCAGGTCACGCTGCTCCCCGGGCTTGCCCGGGGTGGTCTGGCGTGGCGCACGGTTGGTGCTGGACTTGAAACGGGTGTTGCCCAGGCCGTGCCAGCCGCCCTGCACCACCATCAGTTTCTGCCCGGCCTTGACCAGGTCGCCGATCACTTCCTGGGTGCCCGCGTCGATCACGGTGGTGCCGACCGGCACGCGCAGGATCAGGTCGTCGCCCTTCTTGCCGGTGCAGTCGGTGCTGCCGCCATTGGAGCCGCGCTGGGCCTCGAAGTGACGGGTGTAGCGGTAGTCGACCAGGGTGTTGAGGTTTTCGTCGGCAACCATGTACACCGAGCCGCCGTCGCCACCATCGCCACCGTTGGGGCCACCGTTCTCGATGAACTTCTCGCGGCGGAAGCTCATGCAACCGTTACCGCCGTCACCGGCCTTGACCTTGATCGATACTTCGTCAACAAACTTCATAAAAACCGCCTCTCGTCAGTTGGACGAGCTGAGTGACACAAAGACATAAGGCTCTTGCAAAAGTGAGCGCGGCGGCCCCGATACGGCCAGAACACCAGCGCCGGCAGCCCATACAAACAGCTTTGCAAGAGACTCACCCCACAAACGAAAAAGCCCCGTCGCGAGACAGGGCTTTTCCAGCGATCGCGCGATTACTCGGCAACGACGCTCACGTAACGACGACCGAAGGCGCCTTTTACTTCGAACTTGATCTTACCCGCGATCTTGGCGAACAGGGTGTGATCCTTGCCCATGCCAACGCCGTAGCCAGCGTGGAATTGGGTGCCGCGCTGACGCACGATGATGTTGCCCGGGATGATAGCCTGGCCGCCATACATCTTCACGCCAAGGCGTTTGGCTTCTGAGTCGCGACCGTTACGGGTACTACCACCAGCTTTTTTGTGTGCCATGGTTCAATTCTCCAGAAATGGGGATTTGGGCGATTAAGCCGAAATACCGGTGATCTTGATTTCGGTGAACCACTGGCGGTGGCCCATACGCTTCATGTGGTGCTTACGGCGGCGGAACTTGATGATGCGCACTTTGTCGTGACGACCTTGCGAGATCACTTCAGCAACAACCTTGGCACCAGCAACGACTGGAGCGCCGATGTTCACGTCGTCGCCATTGGCAACCAACAGAACGCGGTCGAAAGTCACGGATTCGCCAGTGGCGACTTCCAGTTTTTCGATTTTCAGGTATTCACCTTCGGCGACTTTGTACTGCTTGCCACCGGTAACAATTACTGCGTACATGGGTATTTCTCCGATAATCCTGCTCACCCAGCTCTTTATAGGAAGAGTATTGGCTGGCATGGCTGCATAGGGCTGGAACGGCCCAGTGCAATTGCGTAAGGCAGGTGCTGCCCAGGAAGTTCAGGGTGCGCGATTGTACGCAAGCCAGCTTTGCCTTGCAAGTGTGGCCATTGACCCCACGGGCAGTGCGCCTTGACACGCCGGGACCCGCAACCTAGCATGCCGCGCAACCCTTATGGAGCACCTGTGGCCGATGCAACCCCAAGCTTTCTACCGTGCGGTAGCGGACGACTTCAGCGCCGTTGACGAGATCATCAAGAAGCAGCTGACTTCGCGTGTGCCGCTGGTATCGAAAATCGGCGACTATATTACCTCGGCCGGGGGCAAGCGTCTGCGCCCGCTGCTGGTGTTGCTGTGCGGCAAGGCACTGGGCCGCGAAGGCGACGACCTGCGCCTGCTGGCAGCCACCATCGAGTTCCTGCACACCGCCACCCTGCTGCATGACGACGTGGTCGACATGTCGGGCATGCGCCGTGGCCGCTCTACCGCCAATGCCCTGTGGGGCAACGCGCCAAGCGTGCTGGTGGGCGACTTCCTGTACTCGCGCTCGTTCGAGATGATGGTCGAGCTGGGCTCGATGCCGGTCATGCAGATCCTCTCCAAGGCCACCCGCGTGATTGCCGAGGGTGAAGTGCTGCAGCTGTCGCGCATTCGCGACGCCAGCACCACCGAGGAAGTCTACATAGACGTCATCCGCGGCAAGACCGCCATGCTGTTCGAAGCTTCCACCCACAGCGCCGCCGCACTGGCCGGCGCCAGCGATGAACAGCGCGAAGCCCTGCGTACCTTCGGCGACCACCTGGGCGTGGCCTTCCAGTTGGTCGACGACCTGCTCGACTACAAGGGCGACGCCGAGACCCTGGGCAAGAACGTCGGTGACGACCTGGCCGAAGGCAAGCCGACCCTGCCGCTGATCTACACCATGCGCGAAGGCACCCCCGAGCAGGCGGCGCTGGTGCGCCAGGCCATCCAGAAAGGTGGCCTTGAAGACCTGGAGAGCATCCGCAACGCAGTGGAGGCCGCCGGCGCGCTGGAGTACACCGCACAGATGGCGCGTGACTACGTGGCCCGTGCCATCGCCTGCCTGGACGTGCTGCCGGCCAGCGAATACCGCGATGCGCTGGTCGAACTCAGCGAATTCGCCGTCGCCCGCACGCACTGATCCCCTGCCCCGGCCCATCGCTCGATGGGCCTGCTTTTCCTCTGGCCGGCAAAACCCTATACAATGTGGGTTTTCTGCACGTAGTCCTGAGGAACCGTAGTGAGCACTTTGCCACCCTGCCCCAAATGCAACTCCGAATACACCTACGAAGACGCCAGCCAGCTGATCTGCCCCGAGTGCGCCCACGAGTGGTCGGCCAGCGGTGAAGCCGAAGCGGCCAGCGACGAAGCGGTGAAGAAGGATTCGGTGGGCAACGTCCTGCAGGACGGCGACACCATCACCGTGATCAAGGACCTCAAGGTCAAGGGCACCTCGCTGGTGGTCAAGGTCGGCACCAAGGTCAAGAACATCCGCCTGTGCGACGGCGACCACGACATCGACTGCAAGATCGACGGCATCGGCCCGATGAAGCTGAAATCGGAATTCGTGCGCAAGGTCTGACCCCTGCCTGCCCGGGGCTGCACTCGCAGCCTCGACCCTACCGCCCGGCGGTAATCGCAAGAAAAATCCAATAGTCACTTGCTATTTTGATAATAAGAATTATTCTCATTGAACGCTTTCAAGGAGAATAGCCATGACTTATCTGATAGACGCCTGGCTTGACCGCCCCCATCCGTACCTGCGCATCCTGCACCGCGAAACCGGCGAGGTATGCGCCGTGCTCGAAGAAGACGCGCTGGGCGAACTGCGCGACCAGGGCGACCTGGATCTTCACGGGTTGAATTCGAGCGAGCCTGTGGTGCTCAAGGAGCTGGTGAGGAATCTGTTCCTGTTCTGCTATGCCCGGGCGTTGCGCCCTGGGGGTGGCGCGCAGTGGAACTGAAAACGCTTCGCCGGCAAGGCCGGCTCCTACACGGGTACGCGCTGACCCTGTAGGAGCCGGCCTTGCCGGCGAAGAGGTATTACAGTACGTCCAGCAGCTCGACGTCGAACACCAGCACGCTGTGCGGCGGGATGCTGCCAACGCCCTGGGCGCCGTAAGCCAGCTCGCTCGGTACGTACAGGCGCCATTTGCTGCCCGCGTTCATCAGTTGCAGGGCCTCGGTCCAGCCAGCGATCACGCCGCCGACCGGGAATTCTGCCGGCTGGCCACGCTCGTAGGAGCTGTCGAACACGGTGCCGTCGATCAGGGTGCCGTGGTAGTGGGTGCGCACGCTGTCTTCACGGCTTGGCTTGGCGCCTTCACCGGCAGTCAGTACTTCGAACTGCAGGCCCGAGGCCAGGGTGGTGATGCCGTCACGCTTGGCGTTCTCGGCCAGGAAGGCCTTGCCTTCGCCAGCGGCCGCTTCGGCCTTGGCAGCCGCTTCGGCCTGCATGATTTCACGGATGACCTTGAAGCTGGCCGACAGGTCTTCTTCGCTGACGCGGCTGGCCTGGCCATTGAAGGCGTCGGTCAGACCGGCCAGGATCGCGTCCAGGTTGACGCCCGGTGGCGGGTTGTCACGCAGCTGGCCACCCAGCTGACGGCCAATGCCGTAGCTGACGCGGGTTTCGTCGGTGGACAGGTTGAGTTCGGACATGTTTCTGCTCCGCTACAGGGCGCACAAAAGCCGCGCCCGCTGTGAAAAGGGCAAGCAGCCTAGCACACTGCGGCAAAGCAGTTCAGCTACCAGGCAGTACGTCGCGGCATCGGCACCTTGAGGTCTTCTTCGGGGGTGCCGTGCAGGCCGCACATCTCGTCCTGCACCGACCAGTGCACCAGGTGCAGCGGCACGGCGGGCAAGCCATTGAGCAGGCGCTGGCCATCGACCACCGAGTGCACCTTGAGACGTACCCCCTTGGCATCCAGCAACGGGTGCGCCTTGCCCTTGACCCGGGCCTCGAGCACGAAGTCCCCCCCTTCGATGGCGATCAGGTTCAGTTCGTCCACGCGGCCGGCCCTGGCCTCGCTGTTCAGTTCATGCAGGTTCATTGCGATACCTCGCTACTGGAACATTCCACAGGCCGTTCATTTTTTGTACAGCATCGACCAAAGCACAAGCCAGAAACGCAACCGCCCGTCCGTTATGCACCGGACGGGCGGCTGACAAGGCGTGATACCCCGCAGGTCAGTGCTTGGTCATCTTGTCCAGGTAGCCCATGGCGAACGCCGAGACCACGAAGGTCATGTGGATGATCACGTACCACATCAGGTACTGGGTCTCGATGTTGCGCGCGTCCATGAACACCCGCAGCAGGTGGATGGAGGAGATCGCCACGATCGAGGCGGCCACCTTCATCTTCAGCGAGGAAGAGTCCATCTTGCCCAGCCAGTTGAGCTTTTCGGTGCCTTCGGCGATATCCAGCTGCGACACGAAGTTCTCGTAGCCGGAGATCATCACCATCACCAGCAGGCCGCCCACCAGGGCCATGTCGATCAGCGACAGCAGTACCAGGATGAGGTCGGACTCGGCCAGCGAGAAGACGTTGGGCAGCACATGGAAGATCTCCTGAAAGAACTTCAGCGCCAACGCCAGCAGCCCCAGGGACAGGCCAAAATAGATGGGTGCGAGCAGCCAGCGTGAGGCGTACATCGCATTTTCGATAAAGCGTTCCATTGAGCAGATCACCAGGTGGCTGGAAAAAAACGAGCGCGAGTATAGCAGCCACCTGTGACAGGAAAAGCCCGCGACACGCTGCCACAGGCCGGAGGATGAACGGTCGGCTCAGGTGTCGGGGTTGGACTGCAGGTCACCCACATGGTGAACCCGTTCGCCGTTGATGCGACGCAGCTGCGCCTGCAGGTGCACGCACCAGATCTGCGGGTCGTCGGCCACCTGGTAGCCGTGCAGGGTCAGGCTGTCGACAATCGCGCTGAGCACCGACTCGGCCACGAACGGCCCGTGAAACGGCCCCTGGGCCTTGATCGCGGAGGGTTGCTCGCCGGCCATGCCGGCGGCGAACAGCAGTGTCCACATGCCGGTGTCACCGGCCAGCGGGCGGATACGGCACTCAATGCGGGTCACCAGGCCCAGGCATTGACGGGTAAGGCTGAGGGTACGCGGCATGGCGACGGTCCTCGGTGAGGCGTTGCGTAGCCTGTGGCCAGGCTGGTTTCGATCCTTTTGCGCACGACGGTCCATGCCTTGAGGATAGAAGAAATCCGCCGGCGACAAGCGGTCGGCGCCGAGCGGTCATGTGCCGTGCGCCGAACTGCCCCCTTCGCCCGTAATGCCGACTCCCACGTGTGGGAGCCGGCATTACGGGCGAAGAACCCACCGCGGTCAGGAAGGCTTCACCTGCGCCAGCGCCTCTTCGGCCTGCTCCTTCTCGGCTTCCTTGAGGTCCTCTTCGCTGATCATCTCGGCAATCACCCGCAACCGCTCGACTACCCGCGCATTGATGCTGCCTTCGGGGAACTCGCCCTCCTCGTTCGGCTGCCCGGCCGGCTCGCCCACCAGCAGGCTCAGGGCCTCGTCGGCCTGGCTGACTGCGTACACATGGAATTGCCCGGCGCGCACCGCCTGCAGCACGCGCTCGTCGAGCATCAGCGTGGCCACGTTGGCCCGCGGGATGATCGCGCCCTGCTCACCGGTCAGGCCACGAGCCTCGCACAGGCGGAAGAAGCCCTCGATCTTCTCGTTGACCCCGCCCACCGCCTGCACTTCACCGAACTGGTTGATCGAGCCGGTGATCGCAAAGCACTGCTTGAGCGGGGTTTTCGACAGGGCCGAGATCAGCGTGCAGGCCTCGCCCAGCGATGCGCTGTCGCCATCCACATAGCCGTAGGACTGCTCCAGCGCGATGCTGGCCGAAATGGCCAGGGGGAACTCCTGGGCATAGCGGCTGCCCAGGTACCCGGTGAGGATCATCACGCCCTTGGAGTGGATCGGCTGGCCCAGGTTGACCTCACGCTCGATATCCACGATGCCGCTGCCGCCCGGGTACACCGTGGCGGAAATCCGCGCCGGCACGCCGAACGCCGAATCGCCCACCTCCAGCACGGTCAGGCCGTTGCACTTGCCCACCGCCGCGCCTTCGGTGTCGATCAGGATGATCCCGGCCAGCATGTCGTCGAGAATCCGCGCCGATACCCGCCCGGTACGCGTGGCCTTGGCCTTGAGCGCCCGCTCGATGTGCCCGGCGTCGGTCATCTCGTCGTTGGCCAGGTGGCGAATGAAATCCGCCTCGCTGACCAGCTGGAACAGGTCGCCGATGCGCGCCGACAGGCGCCCCTGGTGCTCGGCCAGGCGGGCGCTGTAGGTGGCCAGGCGCGCCACCGCATCGGCGGTCAGCGGGGCCATGCCCTCCTCGCTGGTGCGGGTCTTGAGCAACTGGGCGAACTGCTCCAGGCTCTCCTCGACCATGGGAATGTCTTCGTCGAAGTCCACCAGCACCCGGAACATCTCCTGGAAGTCCGGGTCGTGGTCCTGCAGCGCGTAGTACAGCTGGCGGGCGCCGATGATGATCACCTTGACCTGCAGCGGGATCATCTGCGGGGTGAGGGTCACGGTGGCCAGGCGACCGAACTCGCCCAGCGGCGACTCCATCTTCAGCTTGCGCGATTGCAGGGCGCGCTTGAGCGCATCCCACACGAACGGCTCGCCGAGCATCTTCTCGGCTTCCAGAATCAGGAACCCGCCATTGGCGCGGTGCAGAGCCCCCGGGCGCAACTGGCGATAGGTGGTGTACAGCGCGCCCTGGTCGTTGCCGTATTCGATGCGGCCGAACAGGTTGTCGTAGGTAGGGTGCGGCTCGAACACCACGGGCGCACCGCCGCTGGCGTGATGGCCGACCACCAGGCTGGGGGCGTACTGCTCTTCGAGCATCTTGCGCGCCACGGCGTCGGTCTTGCTGTCGTCGACCAGTTGCTCGACCACGGTGCGCAGCAGGTTGACCTGCATGGCCTGCAGGTAGGCGCACACCGCGGCGTTCTCGGCGTATTTCTCCGACAGCGGGGCCAGCAAGGGCTGCAGGGCCAGGGTGATGGTTTCTTCGTTGAGCTGGCGCAGCTGGTTGTTCGACTCGCGCTTCCACTGCGGCAGGCTGGCGAGCTCTTCGTTGAGGCGCTCTTCCAGCGCGGCGATGTCCTCGTGGAAGCGCTCGCGCTCGGCCTCAGGCAACTGGGCGAACTCGGCCTCATCCAGCGCCTTGCCATCGGCCATGGGGGTGAAGGCGACGTTGCTGCTGTCGCGGTACAGGGCCACGTCCTTTTCCAGCGAGGCGCGCTCGATCACATCCAGGGCACGGTCGTAGCGCTGGTTGAAGGCGCGGTCGATGGCGCTTTTCTTCTGCTGATAGGACGGGTGCTCGAACACCGCCGGAAAGGTCGCCAGCAGGTTGTCGATCAGGCCCCCGATATCGGCGATGAAGGCCCCGGCACTGCCGGCCGGCAGCTCGAACGCCTTGGGCTCGCGGGGCTCGTCGAAGTTGTTGACGTACAGCCAGTCGGACGGCGTCTGCAGGCGCTTGCCTTCTGCCTTGAGGTAGCGCTTGACGAACGAGAAGCGGCCGGTGCCCGGCTCGCCCATGACAAACACGTTGTAACCGGGGCGTGGCATGGCGACGCCGAACTGCAAGGCTTCGACTGCACGTTCCTGGCCTAGCACACCGCGAAAGGGCTCCAGATCATTGGTGGTGGAAAAATCGAACTGTTCAGCGGAAAACGGCCGGGTCAGGGCTTCGGGCGCAAGACGCAGGCTCGCAGCAACAGGATCGGGCATCGGGCTTCCTTACTTCGGCGGGGCGGATGACGGCATTCTGGCGCCGCCTGCGCCCGGCTTGCAAGGCTCTTCAACGCTTTAGCGCGCAGGGTCGAAAACCTGCTCCGCGTCAATTATTTCAAGCAATCTTTTGCAATTAATCACGGAACCCTTAGATCGTGCCTAAACTCCAAACTGCGCGGCTGGGTAAACAACCGACCCGTCCTGGCAACTAGTCCTACAGACATGCCAGATAACCCTGACCTTTGGTTTGAACATCAGAAAGAGAACAATGCTATGAAACGGATTCTTCTGGGTACTCTGTTCACCGCGGTTTCGCTCAACGCCATGGCCCAGGCGCCAGGCGGCCCGGACTGCGGCTGGGGCAACATGCTGTTCGAGGGCCAACGCGGCACGCCGGCTCACTTCCTCGCATCCACCACCAACGGTACCTCGGGCAACGCCACCTTCGGCATGACCTCGGGCACCAACGGCTGCTCCACCAATGCGTCGCTGACCTATGGCGGCAAATCCTGGTTCGCCATGAATGGCATGATGAACGAGCTGTCCGAAGACATGGCGCAAGGCCAGGGCGAAGCACTGACCACCTACGCGGTGGTACTGGGCGTCGCACCGGAAGACCGTGCGCACTTCGCGGCCGTGACCCACCAGCACTTCCAGGAAATCTTCACCACAGCCGACGCTACCGCTGAAGATGTTCACACCAACACCCTCGCCGTCCTGAAAAGCGACGCCCGTCTGGCCAAATACGCAACCCCGGCCTAAGCTCGGCACACCCGCCCCGACCACGGGGCGGGTTTGTTTGCCCGCCTCTATCGGCATCATTCAGACGTAGTTGCCCGACATGCTCAAACGCCTTGCCTACCTGGCGCTCTGTGCCTGCGCCCCGCTGCACGCTGCTACCGTGCTGGACGATGCTCGTCTGCACGCACTGGCCAACGACCGCTACTGGATCTCCCTGGGCCATTACGAAACCGCCAAGCTCGGCGGATGGCGCAGCTACGTGGACGACCCCAAATTCTTCCTGGCCAAGGACGGTGCGCACCACCCTGACCAGGAACTGCGCGCCACCTATGAGGCGCTGTACGCCCCGGCCAGCCTGGGCGACCAGCACGCGCAATGCGTATTCCCGGCGCGCACCCGCTGGCTGCGCGAGCAGTTGCAGCTCACCGACCTGCCGGCGCCGGACTGCAAGGCCTACACCCAGTGGTACTCGGACGTGTCGCCGCACAGCGCGGTGATGATCTTCCCGGCGGCCTACCTGAACAGCCCCTCGTCGATGTTCGGGCACACGCTGCTGCGTATCGACCAGGCCGACGTGCAGAGCGACAACACCGCACTGCTGAGCTACGCGATCAACTTCGGCGCCTACATCGAGGGCAACGACAACAGCATCCTGTATGCCTGGAAGGGCCTGATGGGCGGCTACCCCGGCCTGTTCGCGCTGGTGCCCTACCAGGAGAAGCTGTCCGAATACCGCAGCCTGGAAAACCGCGACCTGTGGGAATACCGGCTGAACCTCACGCCCGAGGAAACCGGGCGCATGGTCGAGCACATCTGGGAACTCAAGCAGATCCAGTTCGACTATTTCTTCTTCGACGAAAACTGCTCGTATCGCCTGCTCGAACTGCTGCAGGTGGCACGGCCGAGCCTGGACCTGACCTCGCAGTTCCCGCTCACGGCGATCCCCACCGACACGGTCAAGGCGGTGAAACAGTCCGGGCTGGTGGCGCGTACCGACTACCGCCCATCGCGCGAGCGCGAGCTGCTGGAGCGGGCCAAACCGCTGGACCATGCCGAACAGCAGCAGGTGCTGGCCGTGAGCGCCGACACCGCGCAACTGCAGAGCCCCGCCTTCACCGAGCTGCCGCGCGAGCGCCAGGCGCTGGTGCAGGACGCCGCCTATCGCCTGGAGCGCTACCGCGCCAATGGCCTGGAGCGCGACTCGGAGCGGGCCAGGCGCAGCTTCGAGTTGCTGCGCGCGATCAACCGCAACCCGCCACCGCCGTTGCAGATCGAACGCCCCGGGCTGCCGGAGGACGGCCACGAGTCGCGCACCTGGCACCTGGGCGTGGGTACCCGAGAAGACCGGGCCTTTGCCGAGTACGGGCTGCGCATGGCCTATCACGACCTCAACGACAACGCCTACGGCTTCCCGCTGGGGGCGCAGATCGAGATCCTGCAACTGAAGGTGCGCCAGTACGAACACAACGACTGGCAGGTGCAGCGCCTGGACCTGGCCACGATCCGCTCGCTGACGCCGCGCAACGACCTGCTCAAGCCGTGGTCGTGGCAGGTGGCCGGCGGGTTGGAACGGGTGCTGGGCAAGCATGAGAACGAGGTGCTGGTCAGCCATGTGAATGGCGGCGCCGGGGGCACCTGGCAGTTGGGCGAGGACATGCTCGGGTTTGCCCTGGGCACGGTGCGGGTGGAGCACAACAATGACTTTGCCGGGTTCATCGCACCCGCGGCAGGGTTCAACACCGGCGTGCTGTGGCGCAACGGGCTGGGCAACCTGAGCCTGGAGGCCAAGGGCGACTACTTCACCAATGGCGAGGTCCGCCGCAGCCTGAGCCTCAACCAGCAGTGGGAACTGTCGCGCAACCTGGGCCTGCGCCTGAGTGCCAGGCGCGAGTTCAGCCAGCTGGCGACGGCGCAGAACGAGGTGATGCTCGAGGTGAAGTGGTACAACTACTGAAGTCATCGCGGGTCAAGCCCGCTCCCACAAGGGCAGTGAGAAACCTTGTGGGAGCGGGCTTGACCCGCGATGCGATCCAATTGTTTGACATCTTTTTGACCTCTCTTGCACACACCAGCACCTAGACTTCCCCCCAACAGGTGGAGAGTTCGAACATGCGCGGGCACTGGGTACTGGTGGCAATGATGCTGGGCGGTTGCGCCAGCACCCACGATCAACTGATCGAGCAAGGCTACCCTGCCCCCTACGCCGACGGCTTCCAGGCCGGCTGCAGCAGCGGCCACCAGGCCGCAGGCGTGATGATGGGCGAGTTTCGCAAGGACGTGCCGCGCTATCTGCACGACCGCCAGTACGAGACCGGCTGGGACGACGGCTTTCGCCAGTGCCAGGCCATGCAGCAGAGCCAGGACCAGGACACCTACCGCAGCCGCCACTGGGACGAGCGGGACCAGCAGTGGCAGCAGGAAAAGGACCGCGACGCCGCCCGCGCCTATCGACGCCAATAGGTCGCCCTCGAACATTCGATGCAACCGGTGACCGCGCATCATGGTCTTCCTACAAAGGAGGCCAACCATGAGCCGAGCATTCGTCAACGAAGACCAGGCCGCCGATCAGGCCAATCAACCGGTAGAGCGGCGCATCAGCGAACAACCCAACCACGTCACCGCCCAGGGCCTGACCCTGCTCAAGCAGCGGGTCAGCGAACTGGAGACCCTGCGCAGCACGCTGCTGGGCGACCCCGACAAACAACGCCTGGCCGAGGTCGAGCGCGACCTGCGCTACTTCAGCGCCCGCGTGCAGAGCGCCCAGGTGGCCGCACCCGCCACCTCGCAGAGCAAGGTGCAGATCGGTAGCCGGGTGGTGTTTGTCGATGAAGAAGGCCGCCAGCATGAAGTGCAACTGGTCGGCGAAGACCAGGCCTATGCCGCCAGTGGCCTGATCAACTGGGGGTCACCCCTGGGCCGGGCACTGCTGGGGGCAGCGCCCGGTGACGAGGTGCTGTGGCGACGACCGGCGGGTGATCAACTGATCGAGGTCGTCGCCATCGAGCCGCAGGCCTAGACCACGCCCTGGGCCAGCATGGCGTCGGCAACCTTGACAAAGCCGGCGATGTTGGCGCCCTTGACGTAGTTGATGCGGCCGTTCTCTTCGCCGTAGTACACGCAGGCATGGTGGATCGACTGCATGATGTTGTGCAGCTTGCTGTCCACCTCGCCGGCCGTCCACAGCAGGCGCATGGCGTTCTGCGACATCTCCAGGCCGCTGACGGCCACGCCGCCGGCGTTGGAGGCCTTGCCCGGGGCGAACAGGATGCCGGCCTCGATGAAGAGGTCCACGGCGTCCAGGGTGGTCGGCATGTTGGCGCCTTCGGCCACGCAGATGCAGCCGTTGCGCAGCAGGGTGCGTGCGTCTTCGGCGTCCAGCTCGTTCTGGGTGGCGCACGGCAGGGCGATGTCGCAGGCCAGGCTCCAAGGGCGCTGGCCGGCGCGGAACTCCAGGCCGAACTCGCCGCCCAGCTCGCTCAGGCGGCCGCGCTTGACGTTCTTGAGCTCCATCAGCGCATCCCACTGCGCATCGTTCAGGCCGGCTTCGCAGTACAGGGTACCCTCGGAGTCGGACAGCGAGATGACCTTGCCGCCCAGGTCCATGACCTTGCGCGCGGCATATTGCGCCACGTTGCCGGAGCCGGAGATGGCCACACGGCGACCGTCGATGCGCAGGCCGTCGCGCTTGAGCATTTCTTCGGCGAAGTACACGCAGCCGTAGCCGGTGGCTTCGGGGCGAATCAGGCTGCCGCCGTAGTTCATGCCCTTGCCGGTCAGCACCGAGGTGAACTGGTTGGCCAGGCGCTTGTACTGGCCGAACAGGAAGCCGATTTCGCGACCACCTACGCCGATGTCACCGGCCGGCACGTCGAGGTCGGCGCCGATGTGGCGGTACAGCTCGCTCATGAATGCCTGGCAGAAGCGCATGACTTCGGCGTCGCTCTTGCCCTTGGGGTCGAAGTCCGAGCCGCCCTTGCCGCCGCCCATGGGCAGCGAGGTGAGGGAATTCTTGAGTACCTGTTCGAAGGCCAGGAACTTCAGCACGCCGAGGTTCACCGAAGGGTGGAAACGCAGGCCGCCCTTGTATGGGCCGATGGCGCTGCTCATCTGGATGCGGTAGCCACGGTTGACACGCACCCTGCCCTTGTCGTCGACCCACGATACACGGAACAGAATGGCCCGCTCCGGCTCGACCATGCGTTCGAGAATACCGGCCTGCAGGTAGTGCGGGTTGGCTTCGAGGAAGGGCCACAGGCTGCGCAGTACCTCTTCCACGGCCTGATGGAACTCGGGCTGGGCAGGGTCGCGTTTTTGCAGGCGTGCGAGGAAGTCTTCGACGGATTCGATCATTTAGACATTCACCAGATAGAGTTGGACTTATTAGTTTTTTCAGGACTTTACCAAGAACCACTCGCACCGCAACAGGGCAAAATGTCGTTTTTATGGAAATAAATGGTGCATTTCTATAAATGTATACACCTTCGCCGGCAAAGCCGGCTCCTACAGGAGATCGCACAACCCTGTAGGAGCCGGCCTTGCCGGCGAAGGATTCACCCGGATTCCAGGCAAAAAAAACGGGGCCCGAAGGCCCCGTTTCAGTGCAAGACCGTGAAGGTCATGCCAGTTTCTTGTGCCGTACCCGGTGCGGCTGGGCAGCGGCTTCACCCAGGCGCTTCTTGCGATCGGCTTCGTACTCGGTGTAGTTGCCTTCGAAGAACACCGCCTGCGAATCGTCTTCGTAGGCCAGGATGTGGGTAGCCACACGGTCAAGGAACCACCGATCGTGAGAGATCACGATAGCGGCGCCCGGGAAGTCCAGCAGGGCTTCCTCCAGCGAACGCAGGGTTTCGACGTCGAGGTCGTTGGACGGTTCGTCGAGCAGCAGCACGTTGCCGCCCTCTTTGAGCGTCAACGCCAGGTGCAGGCGGCCACGCTCACCACCGGAGAGGTCCTTGACGAACTTCTGCTGGTCGCCGCCCTTGAAGTTGAAGCGCCCCACGTAGGTACGCGCCGGGATCTCGTAGTTGCCGATGCGGATCTGGTCGGAACCGTCGGAGATCTGCTGGAACACGGTCTTGCCGCCGTCCAGGTCTTCGCGGCTCTGGTCGACGCAGGCCAGTTGCACGGTTTCACCGATCTCGATGCTGCCCGAGTCCGGTTGCTCCTTGCCCATCAGCATGCGGAACAGGGTCGATTTACCGGCGCCGTTACCGCCGATCACACCGACAATGGCGCCTTTTGGCATGCTGAACGACAGGTTGTCGATCAGAACGCGGTCGCCGTAGCCCTTGGTGACGTTCTTGAACTCGATGACCTTGTCACCCAGGCGCGGGCCGGCCGGGATGTAGATCTCGTTGGTTTCGCTGCGCTTCTGGAATTCCTGCGACTGCATTTCTTCGAAGCGTTGCAGACGCGCCTTGGATTTGGACTGGCGGGCCTTGGCGCCTTTGCGCACCCATTCCAGTTCTTCCTTCATGGCCTTTTCATGGGCCGACTGCTGCTTGGACTCCTGGGCCAGGCGGTCCGACTTGGCTTCCAGCCAACCCGAATAGTTGCCCTCGTAAGGAATACCGGCGCCGCGGTCGAGTTCCAGAATCCAGCCGGCGACGTTGTCCAGGAAGTAACGGTCGTGGGTAATCGCGACCACGGTGCCCGGGAAGTCGTGCAGGAAGTGCTCCAGCCAGGCGACCGAGTCGGCATCCAGGTGGTTGGTCGGTTCGTCGAGCAGCAGCATGTCGGGGGCCGACAGCAGCAGGCGGCACAGGGCCACGCGGCGCTTCTCGCCACCGGACAGGTGTTCGACCTTGGCGTCCCAGGCCGGCAGGCGCAGCGCGTCGGCGGCGACTTCCAGCTGGCGCTCGAGGTTGTGACCGTCGCTGGCCTGCAGGATCGCTTCCAGCTTGGCCTGTTCGGCGGCCAGCTTGTCGAAGTCGGCGTCCGGGTCGGCATAGGCGGCGTAGACCTCGTCCAGGCGGGCCTGGGCGTCCTTGATCACGCTGACGGCCTCTTCGACCACTTCACGCACGGTCTTGGTCGGGTCCAGTTGCGGCTCTTGCGGCAAGTAGCCGACATTCAGATCGGGCATCGGACGCGCTTCGCCGTCGAACTCGGTGTCGACGCCGGCCATGATTTTCAGCAGGGTGGATTTACCCGAACCGTTGAGGCCGAGTACGCCGATCTTGGCGCCGGGGAAAAAGGACAGCGAAATGTTCTTGAGGATTTCCCGCTTCGGCGGCACAACTTTGCTCAGCCGATGCATGGTGTAGACGTATTGAGCCAAAACGTGAGCTCCAGTAAGTAGGTCAATCAAAGGAGCTGATTGTAGACACAATTGGGTACCCCGGCCATCGTCGCGACTGGCGGTGCGGCCGGGGGGGAAAGTGCACGTTGCGGGCAATGCCTAGCTGATGACTGCGCCCTTGGGGCCACTGGCGATCAGCGCGGCGCCGCAGGCGGTCTTCATGCCATCCAGCGCCACGGGCGTACCGCCGACGCTGTAGGTGCTGCTGCCCTCGGCAATGGGAAATACCCCTTTGCACAGGGGGCAACTGACGCTGTGCCCTACCCCGGCAATCGGCTTGCCATTGAGGTTGGTGTTGGAAAAGGCTTCGAGTACCACGCCACCGTGGGTGGTGGCATCGCCCAGGCGAACAATGTCTTTCATGAGGTGGGTCCGTCCTTGTGTGATGGGATGTATTACGTGTGGAGGTGCAGGCCTTTGCACTCACGTCCGATGGTGCCTGATTGGAAGAGGGCTGAACATCAACATGCCGTTGCATGTCGTGGGAAGGCGGGCGTCATCGAGCGGGTATCACGCTGGGCTGCCCAGATCCTCATAGTCGCTGTCAAACATTCAAGCCATCCAGGGCTACTGATGATCGTTAAGGAGCAGGATCAACGCTACTCAGCCACTGCTCAAAGTCATCCGCAACACGGCGGGCACTGCCCGTTTCATGATCCCACAACACCACGGCAGGTTCGCCTGAGGCGCCTCGCGCGTCATAATCGAAGCAATAATAATCACCTGTTCCAAACTCTGCGAAGGGCAACAGCGGTGCAAAACGCTCAGGCGATTGCGAGAAATTTTCCAGCCACGCCTGCCACCCTGACGTGTAATTTCGGACGATCGAGTCCCAGGTCTTCCTCGGGTCTCGGCTGTCGAACACGGGGAACACCACCAGGCCACCCAGTGACCGTCCATTGTTGGCAAGCAGCCAGCGGGAAAAGGATGTGGGGAACGTTCTGTTCAGTTCCTTCTCTGCAGAAGCGATTGCAGAAAGCGTTGTGCCGATGACACGCGTTTTTGACATTCGGTTTCGATGTCCATCACTGGAGGCTACAAGAATCCCGCGTTGAGCACTGTATTGGTGGCCCTGACTCACGTCCAGAGGATCATCGTGCAGCAAGTAGTGATTGAAGCAGGTTTTCAAAACGTCTGAGGACACTGCGCTGTCCTGCGAATATGCCAGATCGGTAACACCCTGAAACGGCTCCATCATGTAACAGAATTTGAGATCCAACTCCTTGGCACGCTATGGCCTGGTCGATCACGCCGCATGAGGTCGCTTGTATTTTCGTTCACATGCCAGTAACTGCTTTAACCTGCGCCACGTCCGAGCACAAAAAATACAACTCACTCAACCTCAACCACCTCGACAGTATCGCCAGTTATGTAGCAAGAACCGTACTTTCTAATTTCTTCAAGAGAAGATGGATCATTTGGCCCGTAATCTCCATCCACCTCAACACACCACACCTCACCGAATTTCAAAAGCTTGACACCAGAGCATACAACATTTGTTTGCCCACCAGAAAATGTAGAACGAACTTCGTCAACGTGAGCAACAATCACCCTGACCCTTTTCCATACATTCCCCTCAATCCTGTAATCACGGGCGCAGAATTCGATATGCACAGAAAGCGTACCGTCCCCCAAAAATTCATACTTAAAATAGTTCATTACTCCATCATTGAATCGATCAAATCCGTCAACAAGCCCAACTGCGTCTTCATTAAACATTTCAACCACCTAATGGCTGCGAAGGCTTGGTGCCAGGTGGAATAATACTCCAACCGTCTGGAACCTTGCTTGGGTGAACATGTACCGCGCCGGATCCATGTGCACTCTTGAAGTTACCGGGAGGATCTAGAAGGTGCCCATGACCTGACGCAGCTGTACCGTGCCGCGTAAACTCACACTAAAAGTGTTCACGATACCATCGTGAAATCGACCCAATCCTCCAGCAAACCTAACTAACCCTTCCAGTTAATCTGAAAACAATTTTAACCAGCCACTCCCAAACAGCATCCGACATTAAGCTGCTACGTTATTCATCGACCTCCAGCACTTCCACCCTCTCCCCCAGAACGTAGCACATACTGTAGCTTCTAATTGCCTCCAGCGATATAGGGATATCACCAAAGTCTCCATCGACCTCAACACACCATTTACCATCAAAATTCAATAGCTTCACACGAGAGCAAATAACATTAAAAGCACCCGCTTCGAACACAGACCGCACCTCACTGACACCATCAATAATTATTCGAACAGTTCGCCACACATCACCTTCGAGTTCATAGTTCCTAGCATACACATCTATTTTTATTCTCAATGCATCCGCGTGAAAAAAATCATATTCAAATGATTTGATCAAACCATCATCAAAACCATAATAGTCATCGAATATTTTACTTGCTGCTTCGTTAAGCACTTTAACCTCTTATCGGTTGTGATGGTTCAGCCCCCGGGGGGGAATGACGCTCCATTCTTTAGGGACTTGGTTTGGCGGAATGTGAACCGCACCCGGGCCATGCCCGCTTTTGATATTTTCAGGCGGAGACAACCGTATCGGGGCCTTGCGCAGAGCCTGCGCCACCGGCACAAAGCTCCCCGGTTCGTACAGGTAGTGCACCGTGCGCCCGGTGTCACCTTCATCCTGCGCAGGCGAGCTTTCCAAGGCGAGGGAGTCGCCGTCCCAGCCGAACAGGGTGAAGCCGCAGTTCAGCTCGCGCTGGCGCTTTGCTCGCTCAAGCTGGTTCCAGCCAGTACCGGCTTCAGGTTTGTTCCAGTAATGCGCCGTCGAGTGCTTGTGCAACCGACGCCCAAAGGCGTCATAGCTGTACTAGTCCTTGAGCTTGTCGTTCTAGGCTCGGTACGAAAAGCCTTGATACTCGGCGATGCTGCGTTGAAAACAACCTCGGAATGCTCATTTACAACCCGTAAACTCCGCTTCCTAGGCTGTTTTCGTCTTGCCTGACCTTCGTCTCAAGACTTTTCATACAGCCCCTAGTAGCGGTGCAGTCAACATCAGGGCGTGTAATTAACGGCAACGTTCAAATGAACCCTTTCACAATCCCCACTCATGGCCATTTCTTCCGCCATACTTTCCGAAATTTGCGCATACACCTTGCGCAATTAAGCCCCCCTCATGTCCTTCAAGGCTTTTTCAAGTGCAGAAATATCCGGAGGATTTTTCTTTGACGCTTTACTTCTCATCCAGGCTGGTACCTTTTTCCGACATAGCTCAAATCCTTCATCAGAAAAATCTTTTCTCCTATACACCCTATCTATAAGCTCCCCTTCTTCCGAAAATGGATTTACAAGCAAAAGCCCATTTCGATAAAAAAAATCATACTTAGCAGCTATCGCCTTCTTCACAAGATCCTGAGACTCGATATCATCCACCAACTCATTTTCACTATTCATTTTCTTATAAGCGGAAACCAATTCACTAACCGCCCCCCAAACAGCAAAGTTATTTTTTATTGTCATGGCAGCCTAACAACCTCTGAAATCCCCATAACAGGTACAAGTTTTTTTGTACTTCTATCACGAATGAACGTTCCGCCCTCATCCCGGATATTCTGTTCCTTCATAAGCTGATCCGTCTTATCCGCAGTCATACTTGTAACCTCATAAGTGTCCGCCTTGCCATTCTCAATTACTGCAGTATCAACCCTCCTCCGCTCATTCGTCACAGGGTCTCTTACTGACTTTCCGTTAGCATCTCGAAGATAACATTCGCTCTGTATCGTAGCATTAGGGTGCTGAGCACTCATTCGTGCATTAAACTCTTGATGCCGCCTATCACCTTCAACAGCATTCTTGATCCGAGCCAGCCCCCAAGGATCGATCCAATCAATCGGATTCGGAACATATTGGTAGAGATTGAAGCCGCCCAGGTAGCCAATCGGATCCTGCCCAACAAACCGCCCAACCGCCGGATCATAGTACCGATACCGGTTGTAATGCAGTCCCGTCTCATGGTCGTGATACTGGCCCTGAAAGCGGATCGGGTTGTTCAACCCCACCTGTTTCTGTCCCGTCCTGAATAAGGTTTACACCTCCCATCCCGAATTTCCGGAGAGTCAGATGGAGCAAGGTGTAAAGCGCACACAGCGTGATTACTCACTGTCTTTTAAATTGGCGGTGGTTGATCAGATTGAAAAAGGCGAACTGACCTACAAGCAGGCCCAGGTGCGGTATGGCATCCAGGGACGGTCGACGGTTCTGGTATGGTTGCGTAAGCACGGTCGGCAGGATTGGAGCCAGGGGGCCTCGATCCGCGACGAGAGGAGCTGCGCGATGTCTGACCCCAAAATGCTCACTCCAGAGCAGCGAATCAAAGAGCTTGAGCAGCAGCTTGAGCTGATGAGCCAGAAGGCCCAGTTCTTTGAAACGGTCGTTGATGTTCTGAAAAATGACTATGGTGTCTCGGTCGTAAAAAAGCGATCCGGCAAGTCCTCTCGCAAGGTCAAGTCGCAGGACTGAGCATTGCCAGGGCTTGTCAGTTTCTAGGCATCAGTCGACAGGCTTACTACAAGCGCAACCGAGCTGCTGATGGCAAAGAGCGCCAGGCAGATCGGGTGGTTCAGTTTGTTCAGCAAGTCCGGCTGCGCCAGCCCCGTCTGGGTACCCGTAAGCTGCACTATTTGCTGCATTGCCAACCTGACAAACGATTCCAGGTCGGCCGAGATAGGCTGTTTCAGGTCTTGGGAGAGCGCCGTTTGCTGGTACTGCCCAAGCGGGCATACCACAAGACAACACAGAGCTTTCATCGCTTCTACCGCCATCCCAACTTAATCAAGCCCGGTCCAAGCCAAGTCGTTCCGACAAGGCCGGAGCACGTCTGGGTTGCCGACATTACTTATCTGCCCGCACGTAACGGCCCGCTGTACCTGAGCCTGGTAACGGACGCGTACTCCAGGAAAATTGTTGGTCACCACGTCCATGAAAGCCTGCATGCCGAGTCAGTAGCGCAAGCCTTCAAGCAGGCCTTACGAAAGCGACGTCGTCGCCAGCCATTAGTCCACCATTCGGATCGAGGCATCCAATATTGCTCGGCGCTATACCAGTCACTGCACCAACGGCACGGCGTTCAGTGCTCCATGACTGATGGGTATGACTGCTACCAGAACGCGCTGGCTGAGCGAATCAACGGAATCCTCAAGATGGAGCTGCTGTTAAGCAGACCTGAAGATCTGGAGCAAGCGAGGCAGATGGTTGATGAGGCAGTGCAGATCTACAACACAGAACGGCCCCATATGGCCCTGAAAAACAAAACGCCCGATGCGGTGCATCGGGCGTTTTGAGGCCTATCGGCCTACCTGAACAGGTGTAAACCTATTTCAGGACTAGACAGCGGTACTTACATGTTCGGGTAAGTCGGGCCGCCAGCACCTTCCGGGGTCACCCAGGTGATGTTCTGCGAAGGGTCCTTGATGTCACAGGTCTTGCAGTGCACGCAGTTCTGGGCGTTGATCTGGAAGCGCTTGCTGCCGTCTTCCTGGCTGATCACCTCGTATACGCCGGCCGGGCAGTAGCGCTGCGCCGGTTCGTCGTACAACGGCAGGTTGGTGCCGATCGGAATGCTCGGGTCGGTCAGCTTCAGGTGGCACGGCTGCTCTTCTTCATGGTTGGTGCTGGAGAGGAACACCGAGCTCAGCTTGTCGAAGCTCAACTTGCCATCGGGCTTGGGGTAATCGATCTTCTTCGAGTCGGCCGCCAGCTTGAGGCAGGCGTAGTCCGGCTTGGTGTCGTGCAGGGTGAACGGCAGCTTGCCGCCGAACCAGTTCTGGTCGACATAGTTGAATGCCGCGCCGAGCATCGGGCCGAACTTGTGCATCGCCGGGCCGAAGTTGCGGCTGGCGAACAGTTCTTCGTACAGCCAGCTGGCCTTGAAGCCGTCGACGTAGGCGGTCAGTTCGTCGCCACCCTCGCTACCGGCCAGCAGCGCATCGGCCACCGCTTCGGCTGCGAGCATGCCGGACTTCATGGCGGTGTGGCTGCCCTTGATCTTGGCCACGTTCATGGTTCCCAGGTCGCAGCCGATCAGCGCGCCGCCCTTGAATACCATTTTCGGCAGCGAGTTCAGGCCGCCCTTGGCCAGGGCACGGGCGCCATAGCTGATGCGCTTGCCACCCTCCAGGTACTGGGCGAGCACCGGGTGGTGCTTGAGGCGCTGGAACTCGTCGAATGGGGAGAGGTAGGCGTTGGCATACGACAGGTCGACGATCAGGCCGACCACCACCTGGTTGTTTTCCAGGTGATACAGGAACGAGCCGCCGGTGTTCTCGGTGCTCATCACGTCCAGCGGCCAGCCGGCGGTGTGGATCACCAGGCCTTGCTGATGCTTGGCCGGGTCGATTTCCCAGATTTCCTTGAGGCCGATGCCGTAGTGCTGCACGTCGCTGGCATTGTCCAGGTCGAATCGCTTGATCAGTTGCTTGCCGATATGCCCACGGCAGCCTTCGGCGAACAGCGTGTACTTGCCGCGCAGTTCCATGCCGGGGGTGTATACGCCTTCCTTGGGGTTGCCTTCGCGGTCGACACCCAGGTCGCCGGTGATGATCCCGCGGACCACGCCGTTTTCATCGAACAGCGCTTCCTGGGCAGCGAAGCCTGGGTAGACTTCCACGCCCAGGTTCTCGGCCTGCTGGGCCAGCCAGCGGCACAGGTTGCCCAGCGAGATGATGTAGTTGCCTTCGTTGTGCATGGTCTTGGGCACGAACAGATCGGGCACCTTGACCGAGCTGCTGGCGTCGCGCAGCACGTAGATGTCGTCGCGCTTGACCTCGGTGTTCAGTGGCGCGCCGAGTTCTTTCCAGTCCGGGAACAGTTCGTTCAGGGCACGCGGCTCGAACACCGCACCGGAGAGAATGTGTGCACCGACCTCGGAGCCTTTCTCGACCACGCAGACGCTGATTTCATTACCGGCTTCGGCGGCCTTCTGCTTCAGTCGGCAGGCGGCGGACAGGCCTGCCGGGCCAGCGCCGACGATGACCACGTCGAATTCCATGTATTCGCGTTCCACAGGTTCTCTCCTACTCAAGGCTCATCGGTTTTTCTTTGTTGGCGGGTGTCAGGCGGTCATTTCGAAGTACCCGGGTGTGTAGCTCGGGTGATGACGGACTACACCGCTTTCTCTTGGCCGCGCATTATATCTACACCACTTGCGAGGTCCAATACAAACGTTTGTTTGAATTTGCCGCAGCCCAGTAAAATCAAAGACGCACGGCTTGAAGCTGGCTGGTTTGCCGTATTGACCGGATTGGGCGTTACGGTCAAGATACGGGCGGTTTTACGCTCGCCGTAGGCTGACCGTCGGATGCAGGAGCACCCCTAAAAACCAGGCAAAAAGCAGGGCAGTTACGCCAGGACCCGCCTTTGTAGTGGAGTTTACACGCCACGACAAACAATGACCCACGGGTTTTGCGCGCAAGCGTCGAGAACAGACTGCACAGTCAGTTGAATTTCACCTGCTCGCGTTCGTTTTTGGAGGTGCCCTTGTACCCACGCGCAATCGCCCGGTTCTGCCCAGGCGACATTCTTTTCACCGGAGAGTAACGAGGAATCCATGAAGGTTCTTGTAGCTGTCAAACGAGTGGTCGACTATAACGTCAAGGTTCGCGTCAAGGCGGACAACTCCGGCGTAGACCTTGCTAACGTCAAGATGTCCATGAACCCCTTCTGCGAAATCGCCGTAGAAGAAGCCGTGCGCCTGAAAGAGAAGGGCGTGGCGAGCGAAATCGTCGTCGTTACCGTCGGCCCGGCCACTGCCCAGGAGCAGCTGCGTACCGCCCTGGCACTGGGTGCCGACCGCGCCGTGCTGGTCGAGTCGGCTGAAGAGCTGACCTCGCTGGCCGTGGCCAAGCTGCTCAAGGCTGTGGTCGACAAGGAGCAGCCGCAGCTGGTCATCCTTGGCAAGCAGGCCATCGACAGCGACAACAACCAGACCGGCCAGATGCTGGCTGCGCTGACCGGTTATGCCCAGGGTACTTTCGCCTCCAAGGTGGAAGTGGCCGGCGACAAGGTCAACGTCACCCGTGAAATCGATGGCGGCCTGCAGACCGTTGCTCTGAACCTGCCGGCGATCGTGACCACCGACCTGCGTCTGAACGAGCCGCGCTATGCGTCGCTGCCGAACATCATGAAGGCCAAGAAGAAGCCGCTGGAGACTGTGACTCCGGACGCGCTGGGCGTTTCCACCGCCTCTACCAACAAGACCCTGAAAGTCGAAGCGCCAGCTGCACGCAGCGCTGGTATCAAGGTCAAGTCGGTGGCTGAACTGGTCGAGAAACTGAAGAACGAGGCGAAGGTAATCTAAATGACTATCCTGGTTATCGCTGAACACGAAAACGGCGCCGTTGCCCCGGCGACCCTGAACACCGTTGCTGCCGCCGCGAAAATCGGTGGCGATATCCACGTACTGGTCGCTGGCCAGAACGTGGGTGGCGTTGCCGAAGCTGCCGCGAAAATCGCTGGCGTGGCCAAGGTGCTGGTAGCCGACAACGCTGCCTATGCGCACCAGCTGCCGGAAAACGTCGCGCCGCTGGTGGCCGAGCTTGGCAAGGCCTACAGCCACGTGCTGGCACCTGCCACCTCCAACGGCAAGAACATCCTGCCGCGCGTTGCCGCGCTGCTGGACGTCGACCAGATCTCCGAGATCATCGCGGTCGAGTCGGCTGACACCTTCAAGCGTCCGATCTACGCCGGTAACGCCATTGCCACCGTGCAATCGAGCGCTGCGGTCAAGGTCATCACCGTGCGTGCCACCGGCTTCGACCCCGTTGCCGCCGAAGGTGGTTCGGCTGCTGTCGAAGCGGTTGGCGCTGCCCACGATGCGGGCAAGTCGGCATTTGTCGGCGAAGAGCTGGCCAAGTCCGATCGTCCTGAGCTGACCGCTGCCAAGATCGTCGTTTCCGGCGGACGCGGCATGCAGAACGGTGACAACTTCAAGCACCTGTACGCGCTGGCCGACAAGCTCGGCGCCGCCGTGGGTGCTTCGCGCGCCGCGGTCGACGCAGGCTTCGTGCCCAACGACATGCAGGTCGGCCAGACCGGCAAGATCGTTGCGCCGCAGCTGTACATCGCCGTCGGTATCTCCGGCGCGATCCAGCACCTGGCCGGCATGAAGGACTCCAAGGTGATCGTTGCGATCAACAAGGACGAAGAGGCGCCGATCTTCCAGGTGGCCGACTACGGCCTGGTCGCCGACCTGTTCGAAGCCGTACCTGAGCTGGAGAAGCTGGTTTAATCCAGCCGCTTCACTTATAAAGAGCCCGGTCTTTTGATCGGGCTTTTTTATTTCGCGACGCAAGGGAGGCATGTGCATGGGGTGGCTTGGCCGAATGGCGATGGCGGGATTGCTGGGGTTTGCCTGCTTGCCCACGGCGGCGCTGGCGGTGGGCAAGTGCGAGCGTCTGGTGGCGACCGGCAGCCCCGATGCGCCGCCCTATGCCTGGCGCGACCCGCAGGACCCCAGGCACCTGATTGGCGCCAACGTCGACCTGCTCAAGCAGGTGGCGACGGAGCTTGGGCTGAAGGTCGAGGTGCTGTACGCAGGCAAGCGCAACGAGGCGCAGGATGAAGTGCGCAGCGGACGCATGGACCTGCTGGTGGATGCGCCGCTGGCCACTGAAGACCTGACCCGCGTCGACTTCATCCACCCGGCGCTGCTGCAGAACGACTACCTGGTGTGGACCCGGCACGACTCCACGCTGGCCTACGACGGCCTGGCCGATCTGCACCAGCACCAGGGCGCGATCTCGGAGAAGGCCAGACTGACCCCGGCGTTCGCCCAGTTTGCCAAGGACCAGTTGAAGCTGGCGCCGGCGCAGAACCTGACCCAGGCATTCCAGAAGCTTTTGCTTGGCCAGGTCGACTATGTGCTGGCCGGGCGTTACGCCGGCATGGCCATGGCGCAGACCCTTGGCATGGCCAACGACCTGATCGCCCGCGGCCTGCCGCTGGATCGGCCCGGGCTGTACCTGGCGCTGTCGCACAATTCGGCGTGCAATGACGCCTGGTTGCGCGGACAGCTGGCCAAAAAACTGACAGAATTGCCGGCCTCAGGCGTGCCTCAGGCAGTACTGCAACGCAATGTCGAGCGCTGGAAGGCGCAGCTGCAGCAACCGCTCGACGCCCCCAAACAGTAGGAAGATTGTGTGAGAACTCAACCGCTTTTCGCTGCCATGGCGTTACTGGCCCTGGCCGGTTGCGCTGCCGACCCGGCGCCCCACGAGCAGATGCGCCTGTCCGAACAGGCGCTGGAGCAGGCCAAGGCCGTCGGTGCCACCGACGAAGTGGCCGAGCTGAAGCTGGCCGAAGACAAGCTTGCCCGCGCCCGCAGCAACATGGCCAGCGAGTCGTACCGTGATGCGCGGCTGCGCGCCGAGCAGGCCGAACTTGATGCGCGGCTGGCCGAAGCCCGGGTGCTGACCCTCAAGAGTCAGGAGCAGCTGTCGCTGCTGCAATCGCGGGTCAATCGTCTGCGCAAGCAGTTGGGGGAGCAACAGTGAGTTCGATCAAGCCCTTGGTGGCCGTGTTGTGTGCAGGTGTGCTGGGGTTGCAGGGCTGCGCCAGCGAGCGCAGCGAAACCGCCCTCGACCAGGCCGCCGCCAGTTTCCAGGCAGTGAAGGACGATTCCAATGTGCTGCGCAGTGCGCCGCGTGACGTGATCCGCGCCGGCGAGTCGCTGGCCCGTGCCGAGCGGTTGTCCAGCTACGTGGGCAGTGGTGCGGACGTGCGCCATTACGCCTACCTGAGTCAGCGCTACAGCGAGATTGCCCGCGAGCACAGCAACCTGGTGCTCAATCAGGAGCGCCTGGCCAAGCTCGAACTGGAGCGCCAGCGCCTGCAGCTGGCCCTGCGCGAAGCCAAGCTGGTCAGCGTGCAGCAGCAGGGCAAATGGCTGGAGGCGCAGATCGTCAGCCTGGCCACGACCCAGAGCGACCGTGGCCTGGTGATGACCCTGGGTGACGTGCTGTTCGATACCGGGCAGGCCGAATTGAAGAACTCCGCCAGCCGTACCGTGCTCAAGCTGGTGCAGTTTCTGCAGCTCAACCCCCGGCGCGTTGTGCGCATCGAGGGGTATACCGACAGCACCGGCACTCCCGAGGACAACCTGACGCTGTCGCGTGATCGTGCGCAGGCCGTGGCGGACATGCTGGTCGACCTGGGCGTCGACGAAAAACGCATCCAGGTCGAAGGCTATGGCGACCAGTACCCGATCGAGGCCAATGCCTCGGAGCGGGGCAGGGCGCAGAACCGTCGGGTGGAGATCGTGTTTTCCGACGAGAAAGGCCACCTGGGCGCGCCGCGCTGAGGTCGAGGTAAACAAAAAACCGGTGATAGTCACCGGTTTTTTTATGCCGCAAAGCTTGAAAAAGCCGCTGTCACACAACTGTGTAGTCGACTATTCTGGCATCTGTGCCCGTACACTTATGCACTGTTCCGGTATTCTTCGCCGACTGTACAAGAACAATTAGATAGCCCGCGTTTCGAGATCCGTCCCATGACCAATCTGTTGCTCTACCAGCGCATCGCCCAGCAACTGGCGGAAGACATCCGCCGCGGCGTCTATCAGCCCGGTGAGCGCGTACCGTCGGTACGCAAGATGAGCTCGCAGCTCAATGTCAGCCATGCCACCGTGCTGCAGGCCTATGCCAACCTCGAGGACCAGGGGCTGATTCGCGCTCGGCCGCAATCGGGCTACTACGTCCACCAGACCCCGGCCCTGACTGCGCAGACCCCGGACATCGCGCGGGTCGAGCGTCCAGGGCTGGTCACGCGCAGCAGCATCATCCAGCAGGTACTGACCGAAGCCCGGCGTGATGGGGTGTTCCCGCTGGGGGCGGCGGTTCCGCATGTGGACTACCTGCCGGTGCGGGCGCTGCACCAGCAACTGGCCAAGGTCACGCGGTTCCAGAGCCCGCGCGCGTTCAGCTACATGTTCAGCCCGGGTTTCGAGCCGCTGCGCCGGCAGATCGCCATTCGCATGCGCGACGCCGGGGTGGTGGTCGACCCGTCCGAAGTGGTGGTGACCCACGGTTGCGTCGATGCGCTGCAGATGTCGTTGCGGGTGCTGACCCGGCCAGGCGACCTGATCGCCGCCGAGTCGCCCACCTATTACGGGCTGCTGCAACTGGCGGACCTGCTGGGGCTCAAGGTGATCGAGATCCCCAGCGACCCGGCCACCGGCATCAGCCTGGAGGCCCTGCAACTGGCGGCCAACCAGTGGTCGATCAAGGCGCTGGTGCTGACTGCGCGGTTGAGCAACCCGCTGGGCGGCACCATTCCCGAGGAACGCCAGAAGCAGTTGCTGCGCCTGGCCTCGGATTTCAATATCCAGATCGTCGAGGACGATATCTACGGCGAGCTGATGTTCGAGCAAGGGCGCACCAAGGCACTCAAGGCCTTCGACCGGCTGGGGCGGGTGATCTATTGCTCGAGCTTTTCCAAGACCCTGTCGCCGGGGGTGCGTATCGGCTGGATGATCGCGGGCAACTATCAGCAGGAAATTCAGCGACTGCAGACCTTTACCACGCACTCGGCGTGCAGTGTGACGCAGATGGGGGTGGCGGCCTACCTTGAAAATGGTGGCTATGACCGCCATCTGCGCTACATTCGCCAGGAATATCGCAAGAACCTCAGTGCCTACCAGCTGGCGGTACAGCAGCACTTTCCGGAAGGCACCCAGATGAGCCGGCCTACCGGGGGCTTCATCCTGTGGGTCAGCCTGCCGGGGCGGGTCAACACCCAGGAGTTGCATGTACGTGCCTTGCAGCAGGGCATCAGCATCGCGCCCGGGCTGATCTTCAGTAACACGGAGCAGTTCAACCACTGCATTCGCCTCAACTGCGGCATTCCGTGGAACCGCGAGGCTGAGCGGGCGCTGCTGACATTGGGGATGCTGGCCCATCAGCTTTGCCAGGAAACCGCCTCGGGCGGATACCTCTAGATCGCGGGCTTGCCAGCGACTGCAGGAACAAGGAGCATGTGCGACTCATGAATACGTCTCGTTGCCTATGAAAGCGTTGAGCTGTGCTGCCGTGATGTTGTGTGCGCTGGGCCTGTGTGCAACGGGCCCGGCACTGGCTGTGCCCGGACCGGGGCCGATACTGCTGGCACAGGCGTCGGCTGCCCCGGCACCGGACCGGAAGCCTTCGACCCAGGCCCCGGTAAAAGCGAGTGCCAAGCCACAGGCCAAGCCCAAGGCGCAACCCAAGACCAAGGCTGGCGACCCCAGGAAGACGCCGGCCAAGGCGGTAAAGTCGGGCAAGCGCAAGGCCTCCGAGGTGATTGCCGCGCCCTTGCCCAAGGCGCGCCTGGATCTGAGCCTGCCCCCGGAGATGGTCAAGGACCTGCAGCCGAGCAGTCAGGAGGAAGTCCGTGTGCGACGTCCGCTGCTGCCGTCGTTGTTCGAAGAAAAGCCTGCCGCGGACAGCCCGTTCCAGCTCAATGGCCGCTTGATCAGCAACGAAATGCAATTGCAGTTGCGCAATGATGCCCGTCAGGACATTGAGGGTGCAGCCATCGATTTCGAGTTCAAGCAATAAACGCTGCTCGACCTGCCGGTCACATTCTGCGCGGCGATATTTCATCTGAGCGGTAATTTCAAACACCTGTTTTAGCGGTTACTATCCCCATTCACCCATCATTTGTTAGGCCGAGGTCCATGTCGTCATGAACTGCCGTGAAGGCTGTGGCGCTTGCTGCATTGCCCCTTCCATCAGCTCGCCCATTCCTGGCATGCCGCACGGCAAGCCGGCTGGCGAACGCTGTGTGCAACTGTCCGAGCACAACCTCTGCAGCCTGTTCGGCCAGCCTGAACGGCCGGCGGTGTGCTCGGGCTTCCAGGCGGAGGTGGACACCTGCGGCAATGATCGCGACGAGGCGATCAGGATCATCGGTTGGCTGGAGCAAGTGACGGCGGCTTGAGTGAGTGGAACTTCGCAAACAAGGAAAACAACACGATGGGTTCGATGAAGCGGGTAGCGGTGATTTGTGGTCTGAGTGCGATGTTCATGTCGGTGGCGCAGGCTGAAGACTGGAAGGTTGCCAAGCAAGCGGATGGCATCAAGGTATCGCTGAGCGAAGTGAGTGGTTCGAACTACAAGGCCTATCAGGGCGTGACGACCATCAAGGCGCCGCTGGCCAAGGTCCGGGCGCTGCAGGAAGACGTGGCCGGGGCCTGTGCCTGGATTCACGAGTGCAAGAGCCAGAAGCTGCTCAAGCACGAGGGTGACCAGAGCTGGACCTACACCCAGTTCAATACGCCGTGGCCGGTCACCCCGCGCGATTCGATCATCCATGTAACCACCAGCGAAGGTGCTGACGGCAGCCTGACCCGCAAGCTGGAGGGTGTGCCCAAGTACCTGCCGGAAGAAAAAGGCTATGTGCGGGTGGCTGAAGTGCAGGGTTTCTGGAAGCTGGTGCCCAAGGGTGACACTACCGAGGTGACATACCAGGTGCACACCGAGCCAGGCGGGAGTGTGCCAGCGATGGTGGCGAACAAGTTCGTGGTCGATGCGCCGTTCAATACGCTCAAGGCGTTGAAGGAGCGGGCGGAGAAACCGTAACAGTTTGATGGTAGGCTGCAATATGCCTCAACTGTAGGGGCCGCCAAGGCTTGCTCCTCCTGCATGAAGCGTTACGCAACAAAAAAGGCTGCCCGAGGGCAGCCTTTCTTGTTGTTGCAGGCGAGCCGTTTGGCTTACTTGCGGTCTTCCAGTTTGACGATGTCACGTGACTCGTAGCCGGTGTACAGCTGGCGCGGACGGCCAATCTTGTACGGGCTGGAGAGCATTTCCTTCCAGTGCGAGATCCAGCCGACGGTCCGCGCCAGGGCGAAGATCACGGTGAACATGCTGGTAGGGATGCCGATCGCCTTGAGGATGATCCCCGAGTAGAAGTCGACGTTCGGGTACAGCGAGCGCTCGATGAAGTACGGATCGGTCAGGGCGATCTCTTCCAGGCGCATGGCCAGTTCCAGCTGCGGATCGTTGGTGATGCCCAGCTCGCGCAGCACTTCGTCGCAGGTCTGCTTCATCACGGTGGCACGCGGGTCGCGGTTCTTGTAGACGCGGTGACCGAAGCCCATCAGCTTGAACGGGTCGTTCTTGTCCTTGGCCTTGGCGATGAAGGTGTCGATGTTCGAGACATCGCCAATTTCGTCGAGCATGGTCAGCACGGCTTCGTTGGCGCCGCCGTGGGCAGGGCCCCACAGTGCAGCGATGCCGGCAGCGATGCAGGCGAACGGATTGGCGCCCGAGGAGCCCGCCAGGCGTACGGTGGAGGTCGACGCATTCTGTTCGTGGTCGGCGTGGAGGATGAAGATCCGGTCCATTGCCTTGGCCAGCACCGGGCTGATCGGTTTGATCTCGCACGGGGTGTTGAACATCATGTGCAGGAAGTTTTCGGCGTAGGTCAGGTCGTTGCGCGGGTACATCATGGGCTGGCCCATGGAGTACTTGTAGACCATCGCGGCCAGGGTCGGCATCTTGGCGACCAGGCGCACGGCCGAGATTTCCCGGTGCTGCGGGTTATTGATGTCCAGCGAGTCGTGATAGAACGCCGACAGGGCGCCAACCACGCCGCACATGACGGCCATCGGGTGGGCGTCGCGGCGGAAGCCGTTGAAGAACGACTTCAACTGCTCGTGCACCATGGTGTGATTTTTGACGGTGCTGACGAACTGAGCCTTCTGCTCGGCATTCGGCAGTTCGCCGTTGAGCAGCAGGTAGCAGGTTTCCAGGTAGTCGGATTGCTCGGCGAGCTGTTCGATCGGGTAGCCGCGATGCAGCAGGATGCCCTTGTCGCCGTCAATGTAGGTGATCTTGGACTCGCACGATGCGGTCGCCATGAAACCAGGGTCGAAAGTGAAGTGACCCGTGGCCCCCAACCCTCTAACGTCGATAACATCGGGACCAACGGTGCCGGTTAAAATGGGCAGCTCGACGGGGGCTGCGCCCTCGATGACCAACTGCGCTTTTTTGTCAGCCATGTGGCCTCCTATTAATGCTTGAAATCATCAGACAGACCCCCCACGCAGGGCCCGCACCACTATAGTGAGATAAATTCGAATGTCAATTTGCCTAAAGCACGGTTGTAAAGGGCTTTGGGCGCTGTTTTTCCGCGAAATTGCGGCCCGTTTACGCCTTTTGTTCGCCAAAGGCAATGCGCTATTTGGGCTAGGGCTTCACGTTGTCATTAGTAGCCTAACTGTCTATACTCGGCACCCGACCGCCAGGGGCTTTAAAGCCCGCTTTTCTGGGGTCGTCACTCCCTGGGTGGTGGGTACCTGACCAGTACACTTACCAACAACTTTGCCCTGCTTGCTAGGGGCTCTTCAGTGTGAAAAAAGCCGTGAAAAGCCAACGACCTGTAAACCTAGACCTAAGGACCATCAAACTCCCCATTACCGGCGTTACGTCATTTCTTCACCGTGTTTCCGGCATCATCCTCTTTCTGGGCCTGGGCATCATGCTGTACGCATTGAGCCAATCCCTGAGTTCCGAGGAAGGTTTTGCCGAGGTGAAGGCATGCCTGACCAGTCCGCTGGCCAAATTCGTGGCGTGGGGCCTTCTGTCCGCCTTGCTGTATCACCTGGTTGCCGGTGTGCGCCATCTGATTATGGACATGGGCATCGGTGAGACGCTGGAAGGCGGCAAACTGGGCTCGAAAATCGTTATCGCCATTTCCGTGGTGGTGATCGTTCTGGCGGGAGTTTGGATATGGTAACTAATGTCACGAACCTGTCGCGTTCGGGCCTCTATGACTGGATGGCGCAGCGCGTTTCTGCGGTCGTTCTCGCGGCTTACTTCATTTTTCTGATCGGCTACCTGGTGGCGCACCCTGGCATCGACTATGCCCAGTGGCACGCCCTGTTCTCCCATAACGCGATGCGGATCTTCAGTCTGCTGGCCCTCGTTGCCCTGGGCGCTCACGCCTGGGTCGGCATGTGGACCATTGCCACTGACTACCTGACGCCGATGGCGCTGGGCAAGTCGGCGACTGCAGTTCGTTTCCTGTTCCAGGCGGTATGTGGTGTCGCGATGTTCGCGTACTTCGTCTGGGGTGTGCAGATTCTCTGGGGTATCTGATTCATGGCTAACATTCCAACGATTTCCTTCGACGCCATCATCATTGGTGGTGGCGGTGCCGGCATGCGCGCTGCGCTGCAGCTGGCTCAAGGCGGCCACAAGACCGCCGTGATCACCAAGGTGTTCCCGACCCGTTCGCACACCGTATCGGCCCAGGGTGGCATCACCTGCGCCATCGCTTCGGCCGACCCGAACGATGACTGGCGCTGGCACATGTACGATACCGTCAAGGGTTCCGACTACATCGGTGACCAGGACGCTATCGAATACATGTGTCAGGAAGGCCCGGCTGCGGTGTTCGAGCTGGACCACATGGGTCTGCCGTTCTCGCGTACCGAAACCGGCCGTATCTACCAGCGTCCGTTCGGCGGCCAGTCCAAGGACTACGGTAAAGGTGGCCAGGCCGCCCGTACCTGCGCCGCTTCCGACCGTACCGGTCACGCGCTGCTGCACACCCTCTATCAGGGCAACCTGAAAGCCGGCACCACCTTCCTCAACGAGTGGTACGCGGTTGACCTGGTCAAGAACCAGGACGGCGCCTTCGTCGGCGTGATCGCGATCTGCATCGAAACCGGCGAGACCGTCTACATTCGCGCCAAGGCCACCGTACTGGCCACCGGCGGTGCAGGGCGTATCTACGCCTCCACCACCAACGCCCTGATCAATACCGGCGACGGTATCGGCATGGCCCTGCGTGCCGGCGTGCCGGTGCAGGACATCGAGATGTGGCAGTTCCACCCGACCGGCATCGCCGGCGCAGGTGTACTGGTTACCGAAGGCTGCCGTGGTGAAGGTGGTTACTTGATCAACAAGCACGGCGAGCGTTTCATGGAGCGCTACGCGCCAAACGCCAAGGACCTCGCCGGTCGCGACGTTGTGGCCCGCTCCATGGTCAAAGAGATCATCGCCGGCAACGGCTGTGGCCCGAACGGCGACCACGTGATGCTCAAGCTCGACCACCTGGGCGAGGAAGTGCTGCACAGCCGCCTGCCAGGCATCTGCGAGCTGTCCAAGACCTTCGCGCACGTCGACCCGGTCGTTGCACCCGTACCCGTCGTTCCAACCTGCCACTACATGATGGGCGGCGTTGCCACCAACATTCATGGCCAGGCGATCTCGCAGAACGCCGACGGCGAAGACACCATCATCGAAGGGCTGTTCGCGGTCGGTGAAGTGGCTTGCGTATCGGTTCACGGCGCCAACCGCCTGGGCGGCAACTCGCTGCTCGACCTGGTGGTGTTCGGCCGTGCGGCCGGCCTGCACCTGGAAAAGGCCCTGAGCGACGGTATCGAATACCGCGACGCCAGCGACACCGACGTGGAAGTCGCGCTGAACCGTCTGAACAAGCTCAACGAGCGTACCGACGGCGAAGACGTGGCAACCCTGCGTCGCGAGCTGCAAAGCTGCATGCAGAACTACTTCGGCGTGTTCCGCACCGGCGAATACATGCAGAAGGGTATCGAACAGCTGGCTGGCCTGCGCGAGCGTATCGCCAACGTCAAGATCAACGACAAGTCCCAGGCCTTCAACACCGCGCGTATCGAAGCGCTGGAGCTGCAGAACCTGCTGGAAGTCGCTGAAGCCACTGCAATCGCTGCTGAAGTGCGCAAAGAGTCCCGCGGTGCCCATGCCCGTGAAGACTTCGAAGACCGTGACGACGAAAACTGGCTGTGCCACACCCTGTACTTCCCGGGTGAAAAGCGGGTTGCCAAGCGTGCAGTCAACTTCTCGCCGAAAACCGTTCCGACGTTCGAGCCTAAAGTCCGGACTTACTAAGGGTGGCCACTATGTTGAAAGTCGAAGTTTATCGCTACAACCCCGACACCGACTCGGCACCTAAGACCCAGGTGTTCGAAGTCGATACCGGCGGCAAGGACCTGATGGTTCTGGATGTGCTGGCACTGATCAAGGAACAGGACGAAGGTTTCTCCTATCGTCGTTCGTGCCGCGAAGGCGTGTGCGGTTCCGATGGCATGAACATCAACGGCAAGAACGGCCTGGCCTGCATCACCCCGCTGTCGGCGGTGGTGAAGAAGAACAAGCTGGTCGTGCGTCCGCTGCCCGGCCTGCCGGTCATCCGTGACCTGGTCGTTGATATGAGCATCTTCTACAAGCAGTACGAGAAGGTGAAGCCGTTCCTGCAGAACGATACCCCGGCGCCGGCGATCGAACGCCTGCAGTCCCCGGAAGAACGCGAGAAGCTGGACGGTCTGTACGAGTGCATCCTGTGCGCTTGCTGCTCGACTTCCTGCCCGTCGTTCTGGTGGAACCCGGACAAGTTCCTGGGTCCGGCCGCTCTGCTTCAAGCTTATCGCTTCCTGGCCGATAGCCGTGACACCAAGACCCAGGAGCGCCTGGCGTCCCTGGATGACCCGTTCAGCGTATTCCGCTGCCGCGGGATCATGAACTGCGTAAACGTTTGCCCCAAAGGTCTGAACCCGACCAAGGCAATCGGCCACGTACGTAACATGCTGCTGCAAAGCGGCACCTGATTCAAAAGTGTTGTACCCGTAGCACACCGAAGTGCGGGCCCTTGCCCGCACCGAGGTGCAACTTGAGCAAAGGCCAAAAGCCCGAGCTTTTACCTATGAAGATATGAGACCAGCAGGGGCGTCCGGGCTGGTACCCGGTAAATCTGCGGAACTCTCGGTGGCTTGGTTCAGTCGCTGCATACGGACTCAACTCAGCTTGCTGTGGTTCTTGCCGATCGAGGCCCCTAACCGAGGGTGACCAAGCATGCAAGAAAGCGTGATGCAGCGCATGTGGAACAGCGCCCACCTTTCAGGTGGTAACGCTGCCTATGTGGAAGAGCTCTACGAGCTCTACCTGCACGACCCTAACGCTGTGCCAGAAGAGTGGCGCACTTACTTTCAGAAGTTGCCCGCCGAAGGCAGCACTGCCACCGATGTATCGCACTCGACGATCCGCGACCATTTCGTACTGCTGGCAAAGAACCAGCGCCGCGCCCAACCGGTTTCCGCCGGTAGCGTGAGCAGTGAACACGAGAAGAAGCAGGTTGAAGTGCTGCGACTGATCCAGGCCTACCGTATGCGCGGCCACCAAGCCGCGAAGCTCGACCCCCTGGGGTTGTGGCAGCGCCCTGCGCCAGTAGACCTGTCGATCAATCATTACGGCTTGACCAATGCCGATCTTGATACGACCTTCCGTGCCGGCGACCTGTTCATCGGCAAAGAGGAAGCGAGCCTACGCGAAATCTTCGAGGCGTTGCAGCAGACATATTGCCGCACCATCGGCGCCGAGTTCACCCACATCGTCGACTCCGAGCAGCGCAGCTGGTTCCAGCAGCGTCTGGAGAGCGTGCGTGGGCGTCCTGAATTTTCCGCAGACATCCAGAGCCACCTGCTCGAGCGCGTTACCGCGGCAGAAGGCCTGGAGAAATACCTGGGTACCAAATACCCGGGCACCAAACGTTTCGGCCTGGAAGGCGGCGAAAGCCTGATTCCGATGCTGGACGAGCTGATCCAGCGCTCCGGTTCCTACGGTACCAAGGAAGTCGTGATCGGCATGGCCCACCGTGGTCGCCTGAACGTTCTGGTCAACACCTTCGGCAAGAACCCGCGCGAGCTGTTCGACGAGTTCGAAGGCAAGAAGAAGGTCGAGCTGGGTTCCGGTGACGTGAAGTATCACCAGGGCTTCTCGTCCAACGTGATGACCGCCGGCGGTGAAGTTCACCTGGCCATGGCGTTCAACCCTTCGCACCTGGAAATCGTCTCGCCAGTGGTGGAAGGTTCGGTGCGTGCCCGTCAGGACCGCCGCAACGACAGCGTTGGCGACAAGGTACTGCCGATCTCGATCCACGGCGACGCGGCCTTCGCTGGCCAGGGCGTGGTCATGGAAACCTTCCAGATGTCGCAGACCCGCGGTTTCAAGACCGGCGGCACCGTGCACATCGTGATCAACAACCAGGTTGGTTTCACCATCAGCAACCCGCTGGACTCGCGTTCCACCGAGTACTGCACCGACGTCGCCAAGATGATCCAGGCGCCGATCCTGCACGTCAACGGCGACGATCCGGAAGCGGTGCTGTTCGTGACCCAGCTGGCGGTCGACTACCGCATGCAGTTCAAGCGTGACGTGGTCATCGACCTGGTCTGCTACCGTCGTCGCGGCCACAACGAGGCCGACGAGCCGAACGGCACCCAGCCGCTGATGTACCAGCAGATCAGCAAGCAGCGCACCACCCGTGAGCTGTACGCCGATGCGCTGACCCAGGCCGGTCGTCTGGATGCCGAGCGCGTCCAGGCCAAGGTCGACGAGTACCGCAATGCGCTGGACAACGGCCTGCATGTTGTGAAAAGCCTGGTCAAGGAGCCGAACAAGGAGCTGTTCGTCGACTGGCGTCCATATCTGGGCCACGCCTGGACCGCGCGTCACGACACCCGCTTCGACCTCAAGACCCTGCAGGAGCTCTCGGCCAAGTTGCTGGAGCTGCCGGAAGGCTTCGTGGTTCAGCGCCAGGTCTCGAAGATCTACGAAGATCGCCAGAAGATGCAGGCCGGTGGCTTGCCGATCAACTGGGGTTACGCCGAAACCATGGCGTACGCCACCCTGGCCTTCGAAGGTCACCCGATCCGCATGACGGGTCAGGATATCGGTCGCGGCACCTTCTCTCACCGCCATGCGGTGTTGCACAACCAGAAGGACGCCAGCACCTATATCCCGCTGCAGAACCTGTTCCCGGGCCAGCCACGTTTCGACCTGTACGATTCGTTCCTGTCCGAAGAGGCGGTACTGGCGTTCGAATACGGCTACTCGACCACCCAGCCCAATGCGCTGGTGATCTGGGAAGCCCAGTTCGGCGACTTCGCCAACGGTGCCCAGGTGGTTGTCGACCAGTTCATCACCAGCGGCGAGCACAAGTGGGGCCGTCTGTGCGGTCTGACCATGCTGCTGCCACACGGTTATGAAGGGCAGGGGCCTGAGCACTCCTCGGCGCGTCTGGAGCGTTACCTGCAACTGTGTGCCGAGCACAACGTTCAGGTCTGCGTACCGACCACGCCGGCTCAGATCTACCACCTGCTGCGTCGTCAGGTCATCCGTCCGCTGCGCAAGCCGCTGATCGTGCTGACACCCAAGTCGCTGCTGCGCCACAAGCTGGCCATCTCGACCCTGGAAGAACTGGCCGAAGGCTCGTTCCAGACCGTCATTCCGGAAATCGACAGCCTCGATCCGGCCAAGGTGACGCGCCTGGTGCTGTGCAGCGGCAAGGTCTACTACGATCTGCTGGAAAAACGCCGTGCCGAAGGTCGTGAAGACATCGCTATCGTGCGTATCGAGCAACTGTATCCGTTCCCTGAAGACGATCTGGTTGAAATCCTTGCGCCTTACACCGGTCTGAAGGACGTGGTGTGGTGTCAGGAAGAGCCGATGAACCAGGGCGCGTGGTACAGCAGCCAGCACCACATGCGTCGCATCCTGAGCCGTCACAACAAGGACCTGGTCCTTGAGTACGCCGGTCGTGACGCCTCGGCAGCACCTGCCTGTGGTTACGCTTCGATGCACGCCGAACAGCAGGAAAAACTGCTGCAAGCTGCCTTCACCGTTTAATGCCATCGCGCACCAGAAACCGAATTTAAGGAACCACTGATAATGGCTATCGAGATCAAAGCCCCTACTTTCCCGGAATCGGTTGCCGATGGCACCGTTGCCACCTGGCACAAGAAACCGGGCGAAGCCGTCAAGCGTGACGAGCTGATCGTCGACATCGAGACCGACAAGGTCGTCCTGGAAGTGCTGGCCACCGCCGATGGCGTGCTGGGCGACATCGTCAAGGGCGAAGGCGAGACCGTGCTGTCCGACGAAGTGCTGGGTTCGATCAATGAAGGCGCTGCACCAGCTGCTGCTCCGGCCGCCGCTGCCGCCGCACCTGCCCAGGCTGCTGCTGCGGCCGACGCTGGCGAAGACGACCCGATTGCTGCGCCTGCCGCACGCAAGCTGGCCGAAGAAAACGCCATCGACCTGGCCAGCGTCGCTGGCACCGGTAAAGGCGGTCGCATCACCAAGGAAGACGTCGTCGCTGCCGTCGCCAACAAGAAGGCCGCTCCGGCTGCCGCTGCTGCCAAGCCGGCCGCTGCTGCCGCTGCCCCGGTTGTCGCCACTGGCGACCGTACCGAGAAGCGTGTGCCGATGACCCGCGTGCGTGCCACCGTGGCCAAGCGTCTGGTCGAAGCACAGTCGAACATGGCGATGCTGACCACCTTCAACGAAGTCGACATGACCGAAGTCATGGCACTGCGTTCGAAGTACAAGGACCTGTTCGAGAAGTCCCACAACGGCGTGCGCCTGGGCTTCATGTCGTTCTTCGTCAAGGCTGCCACCGAAGCGCTGAAACGCTTCCCGGCCGTCAACGCCTCGATCGACGGCAGCGACATCGTCTACCACGGCTACGCCGACATCGGTGTTGCCGTGTCCAGCGACCGCGGCCTGGTGGTACCGGTACTGCGTAACGCCGAGCAGATGAGCCTGGCCGAAATCGAAGGCGGCATCGCCACCTTCGGCAAGAAGGCCCGTGACGGCAAACTGTCGATCGACGAGATGACCGGCGGTACCTTCACCATCACCAACGGTGGTACCTTCGGTTCGATGATGTCGACCCCGATCGTCAACCCGCCGCAGGCTGCAATCCTGGGCATGCACAACATCATCCAGCGTCCGATGGCCGTCAACGGCCAGGTCGTGATCCGTCCGATGATGTACCTGGCACTGTCCTACGATCACCGCCTGATCGATGGCAAAGAAGCCGTGACGTTCCTGGTGACCATCAAGAACCTGCTGGAAGACCCGGCTCGTCTGCTGCTGGACATCTGATAAACAGCTGCAGGCTGCAAGCGACAAGCTTCGAGCAGAAGCGTGTTCGCCTTGCCGCCTGCAGCTTGCCGCTTGACGCTAAAAGGAATCTTTTATGACCCAGAAATTCGACGTGGTAGTGATTGGTGCAGGTCCTGGCGGCTATGTAGCCGCGATCAAGGCTGCCCAGCTCGGCCTGAGCACTGCCTGTATCGAGAAGTACGTTGACGGCGAAGGCAAACTGGCCCTCGGCGGTACCTGCCTGAACGTGGGTTGCATTCCGTCCAAGGCGCTGCTGGACAGCTCCTGGAAGTACAAGGAAGCCAAAGAGAGCTTCAACGTGCACGGCATCTCCACTGGCGAAGTGAAGATGGACGTGGCTGCGATGGTTGGTCGCAAGGCTGGCATCGTCAAGAACCTGACCGGCGGCGTTGCCACCCTGTTCAAGGCCAACGGCGTCACTTCGATCCAGGGCCACGGCAAACTGCTGGCCGGCAAGAAAGTCGAAGTCACCAAGCCTGACGGCAGCACCGAAATCATCGAAGCCGAAAACGTGATCCTGGCCTCCGGTTCGCGTCCGATCGACATTCCGCCGGCTCCGGTCGACCAGAAAGTCATCGTCGACTCCACCGGCGCCCTGGAATTCCAGACCGTGCCAAAACGTCTGGGCGTGATCGGCGCCGGCGTCATCGGCCTGGAGCTGGGTTCGGTATGGTCGCGCCTGGGTGCCCAGGTGACCGTGCTCGAAGCCCTGGACACCTTCCTGATGGCAGCCGACACCGCTGTTGCCAAGGAAGGCCTGAAGACCCTGACCAAGCAAGGTCTGGACATCAAGCTGGGCGCTCGCGTGACCGGCTCGAAGGTCAACGGCGACGAAGTCGAAGTGACCTACACCGACGCCAACGGCGAGCAGAAGATCACCTTCGACAGGCTGATCGTTGCAGTCGGCCGTCGCCCTGTGACCACCGACCTGCTGGCTGCCGACAGCGGCGTGACCATCGACGAGCGCGGTTTCGTGTTCGTTGACGACTACTGCGCTACCAGCGTACCGGGCGTCTACGCCATCGGTGACGTGGTACGTGGCATGATGCTGGCGCACAAGGCCTCGGAAGAGGGCATCATGGTCGTCGAGCGCATCAAGGGCCACAAGGCCCAGATGAACTACGACCTTATCCCATCGGTTATCTACACCCACCCGGAAATGGCCTGGGTCGGTAAAACCGAGCAAGCCTTGAAGGCTGAAGGCGTTGAGGTTAACGTGGGCACCTTCCCGTTCGCGGCCAGCGGCCGTGCGATGGCGGCCAACGACACCGGTGGTTTCGTCAAGGTCATCGCCGATGCCAAGACCGACCGCGTTCTGGGTGTACACGTCATTGGCCCAAGCGCTGCCGAACTGGTGCAGCAGGGTGCAATCGCAATGGAATTCGGCTCCAGCGCCGAAGACCTGGGCATGATGGTCTTCTCCCATCCGACCTTGTCTGAAGCGCTGCACGAAGCCGCTCTGGCCGTGAATGGCGGTGCCATCCACGTAGCCAACCGCAAGAAGCGTTAAACAATAAGAAACCACGGCGGACGGCCCGTCGTGAGTCTTGCGTGCATGGCTCACCGCGGAAAGTCCGCCGGACTCGAACTCCCGGAGCATACCGGGGGCAAGCGGTCACAGGTGGCGCGGCACTCCACAGGAGCGCAGCGCCGAAGCGCAGTACCTAACGAAGACGGTAAAAAGCATGAATCTTCACGAGTATCAGGGTAAGCAGCTGTTCGCTGAATACGGCCTGCCAGTTTCCAAGGGTTTCGCAGTCGACACCCCTGAAGCTGCAGCAGAAGCCTGCGACAAGATCGGTGGCACCGAGTGGGTTGTAAAAGCCCAGGTTCACGCCGGTGGTCGCGGTAAAGCGGGCGGCGTAAAGCTGGTTCGCAGCAAAGAAGACGCCAAGGCGTTCGCTGCCCAGTGGTTGGGCAAGCGTCTGGTTACCTACCAGACCGATGCCAATGGTCAGCCAGTCACCAAGATCCTGGTTGAATCGTGCACTGATATCGCTAAAGAGCTGTACCTGGGCGCTGTCGTTGACCGTTCGAGCCGTCGTATCGTGTTCATGGCCTCCACCGAAGGTGGCGTGGACATCGAGAAAGTCGCTCACGACACTCCGGAAAAAATCATCAAGGCCACTATCGATCCACTGGTTGGCGCTCAGCCATTCCAGGGTCGCGAGCTGGCATTCCAGCTGGGTCTGGAAGGCAAGCAGGTTGCTCAGTTCGCCAAGATCTTCGTCGGTCTGGCCAAGCTGTTCAAAGAGCACGACCTGGCACTGCTGGAAGTGAACCCGCTGGTGATCAAGGCCGACGGCGATCTGCACTGCCTCGATGCCAAGATCAACATCGACGCCAACGCCATGTACCGTCAGCCCAAGCTGAAAACCTTCCACGACCCGTCGCAGGACGATCCTCGTGAAGCCCACGCTGCCAGCTTCGAGCTGAACTACGTGGCCCTGGAAGGCAACATCGGCTGCATGGTCAACGGTGCCGGCCTGGCCATGGGTACCATGGACATCGTCAACCTGCACGGCGGCAAGCCAGCCAACTTCCTCGACGTAGGTGGTGGCGCTACCAAAGAGCGCGTGACCGAAGCGTTCAAGATCATCCTGTCCGACAGCAATGTCGCGGCCGTACTGGTCAACATCTTCGGCGGCATCGTTCGTTGCGACATGATTGCCGAAGGCATCATCGGTGCAGTGAAAGAAGTTGGCGTTAAAGTGCCGGTTGTTGTTCGTCTGGAAGGCAACAACGCTGAACTGGGCGCCAAAGTACTGGCAGAAAGCGGTTTGAACATCATTGCGGCAACCAGCCTGACCGACGCTGCTCAACAAGTTGTCAAAGCTGCGGAGGGCAAGTAATGAGCGTCCTGATCAATAAAGACACCAAAGTCATCTGCCAGGGCTTCACCGGCTCGCAGGGTACCTTCCACTCCGAGCAAGCCATCGCCTACGGCACCAAGATGGTTGGCGGCGTGACCCCAGGCAAAGGCGGCACCACTCACCTGGGCCTGCCGGTGTTCAACACCGTGAAAGAAGCAGTAGCTGCTACCGGCGCCGACGCGTCGGTCATCTACGTACCGGCTCCTTTCTGCAAGGACTCGATCCTGGAAGCAGCGTTCGGCGGCATCAAGCTGATCGTGTGCATCACCGAAGGCATTCCTACCCTGGACATGCTCGATGCCAAGGTCAAGTGCGACGAGCTGGGTGTTACCCTGATCGGCCCTAACTGCCCAGGCGTCATCACCCCGGGCGAGTGCAAGATCGGCATCATGCCAGGTCACATCCACTTGCCAGGCAAGGTCGGTATCGTGTCGCGTTCCGGCACCCTGACCTATGAAGCCGTGAAGCAGACCACTGACGCCGGTTTCGGTCAGTCCACCTGCGTCGGTATCGGTGGCGACCCGATCCCGGGTTCGAACTTCATCGACATCCTGAAGCTGTTCCAGGAAGACCCGAAGACCGAGGCGATCGTGATGATCGGCGAGATCGGCGGTTCGGCTGAAGAAGAAGCGGCTGCCTACATCAAGGCAAACGTCACCAAGCCAGTGGTTTCCTACATCGCCGGTGTGACTGCCCCAGCGGGCAAGCGCATGGGCCATGCTGGCGCCATCATTTCGGGCGGCAAGGGTACTGCAGACGAGAAGTTCGCAGCCCTGCAGGACGCCGGTGTAAAAACCGTGCGTTCGCTGGCCGACATCGGCAAGGCCCTGGCCGAGCTGACCGGTTGGGAAGTGAAGAAGTAAGCTGCGGCTGACCTTCCACGCTTCGGCAAAGGCCACCCTCGGGTGGCCTTTGTGCTTTCTGGTGTACAACGCTGCCCCCTGTAGGGGCCGGCCTTGCCGGCGAAGCAGACAGCGCGTTCTTGCATAAAAGTCGGTCATCCACGCGACATGCATATTCGCTCATCGGACAAGCACCCCTCTGGCAGTGCGTTTTGCGGCCAGATTCGTTAACCTGTGCCCTCATTTTGTGCCAGCACCCCAAAAGGGAGCTACACGCTAAACGGGTCTGCTCCATCCGGGCAGGCAGCATTTCCCTCACCCAAGGGGAAGTCCCTCTCTAAATCCCGATTTCAGAAGTGTGGTATTTCCTTAATGAAAGTCTTGAAAGGCCAGGACATCCTGGCGCTTGGTTTTATGACGTTCGCGTTATTCGTGGGCGCAGGCAACATCATTTTCCCGCCTATCGTCGGCCTGCAATCGGGCCCCTACGTCTGGTTGGCCGCCCTGGGCTTTCTGGTCACTGCCGTGGGCCTGCCCGTGATCACCGTGGTGGCACTGGCCAAGGTCGGTGGCGGCATGGACGCGCTGAGCAGCCCGATCGGCAAGGTGGCCGGTGGCCTGCTGGCGGCTGCCGCGTACCTGGCCGTAGGCCCGCTGTTCGCCACCCCGCGTACCGCGACCGTGTCCTTCGAGGTAGGTGTTGCACCGCTGACCGGCGAGAGCCCGACCGCGTTGTTCATCTATAGCCTGGTGTACTTTGCCGTGGTGCTGGCCGTGTCCATGTACCCGGGCAAGCTGCTCGATACCGTCGGGCGCTTCCTGGCCCCGCTGAAGATCATCGCGCTGGCCGCGCTGGGCATCGCCGCGTTCATGCTGCCGGCCGGCACCATGGGGGTGGCGCAACCTGAATATGTCGCCGCGCCGTTCTCCCAGGGCTTCATCAATGGCTACCTGACCATGGATACCCTGGGCGCGCTGGTGTTCGGTATCGTCATCGTCAACGCGATCCGCTCGCGTGGCGTCGACTCGCCGCAACTGATCACCCGCTATGCCATCATCGCCGGCCTGATTGCCGGTGTCGGCCTGGCGCTGGTGTACATCAGCCTGTTCCGCCTGGGTGCGGGCAGCCACGAGATCGCCGCCGGTGCGAGCAATGGCGCGGCGGTGCTGCATGCCTATGTACAGCACACTTTCGGTTCGCTGGGCAGTGGCTTCCTGGCTGTACTGATCGCGCTGGCCTGCCTGGTCACCGCCGTGGGCCTGACCTGCGCCTGCGCCGAGTACTTCAGCCAGGTACTGCCGTTGTCGTACCGTATGCTGGTGGTGCTGCTGGCCGGCTTCTCGCTGGTGGTGTCGAACCTGGGCCTGACCAAGCTGATCGCGTTCTCGATCCCGGTGCTGACGGCAATCTACCCGCCCTGCATCGTGCTGGTGGCGCTGAGTTTCTGCGGCAACCTGTGGAACTCCCAGACCCGCATCATGGCCCCGGTCATGGCGGTGTCGCTGCTGTTCGGCGTGATCGACGCGCTCAAGGGCGCCAACCTCGCTGGCTGGCTGCCGGAGTCGCTGGCGCACCTGCCGCTGAGCGAGCAGGGCCTGGCCTGGCTGGTGCCTTCGGTGGCGATGCTGGCTGTTGCCGTGGTGCTTGACCGCATGCTCGGCAAGCCGCGCGAAGCGGTCGCCTGAGTGTCGGCCGCGGCAGGCGAGGGCCACAAGCCATGATCGCCTGCCGGGCCAGCCTCTGAAGAGCCCCGCATCCATTCGGATGCGGGGCTTTTTCGTCTCGGGGCCACGTGTCTTTTTGCCGCTGGCAGCGTCGAAAGGCGGACAATGCACCATCCTGTGCCATTTCTTCGGGAGCGCCATGAGCTTCATCCAGAACAACCTGATCAACCTGTTTGCCGCCTGCTGGTTCGTTGCCTGCTGGGGCGGCTACACCCGCTACGCCAGCTGGAAGGCCCGTGATACCGCCTGCCTGGCCAGCGTCATGCACCTGTACCGCGAGGACTGGATGCGCCGCATGCTGCTGCGCGACAACCGCATCGCCGACGCCAGCGTGATCGGCAACCTGGAGCGCAACGCATCGTTCTTCGCCTCCAGCACCCTGATCATCCTGGCCGGTATCCTCACCGTGCTGGGCGCCTCGGACCGCGCCTGGTCGCTGCTGGCCGACCTGCCTCTGGTACAGCAGACATCCCAGGGCATGTCCGAAATCAAACTGTTATGCCTGGCGATGGTGTTCGTGTACGCCTTCTTCACCTTCAGCTGGTGCATGCGCCAGTACAACTTCGCCGCCGTGCTGGTGGGCTCGGCACCGATGATCGGCGAGCGTCAGGTCAGCGAGCAGGAGCGCAAAGCCTTCGCTCTGCGCGGGGCGCGGGTGATCTCGCTGGCGGCCAACCAGTTCAACTTCGGGCTGCGCTCGTACTATTTCGGCATGGCCTTGCTCAGCTGGTTCATCAGCCCCTGGCTGCTGGTGCTGATGAGCACCGGGGTAGTACTGGTGCTGTACCGCCGCGAGTTTCATTCCGACGTGCTCGACGTGATGGTCTATACCCCTACAGAGGCGCCATTGCCTGAGCCGAACAAGGAACCGGTCGCATGAGTATTCCGTTCTGGTGTGTGTTGATCAGCGCACTGCTGATCTATGTGGCGCGGGTGCCGGTGGCGCGTGCGATGAAGCAACAGGGCAGCTACGACAACCACCTGCCGCGCAGCCAGCAGGCGCAACTGACCGGCATGGGCGCCCGGGCGGTGGCGGCGCACCAGAACAGTTTCGAAGCATTCATGTTGTTCGCCGTAGGTGTATTGATGGCGCACACCACCCAGACCCAGGGTTTTCTGATCGATACCCTGGCGATCATCTTCGTGATCGCGCGGATCATCTACCTGCCGCTGTATTGGTATGACTTTGCGTGGCAGCGCAGCCTGGTCTGGTCGATCGGGCTGATCTGTTCATTGTTGCTGATGCTCAGCCCGACCTTTCGCCAACTTCTGGCCTGACATGAAAAAAACCGACCTGAGTCGGGTTTTTTCATTAAAGCGCAGTTGCTTACTTGGCAGGTTCTGCCGGGGCGGCTTCTGGTGCTGGCGTCACAGGAGCGGCCTGGTTGTTTTCTTCTGCACGCTTTTGTTCGGCTTCAGCACTGTCTTTGGCGGCTTCGGCGTTTTCTTTGGCGGCGTCGTTCATCTTATCCTGAGCGTCGTCCATTTTCTTCTGGGCTTGCTCGGCATGTTCTTGAGCGTCCTGGGCTTTGTTTTCGCTGGCTTTATCGCAAGCAGCGAGGCCCAGGGCGGCGGCCAGCATAACGGCAAAGGCAATGGGTTTACGCATGGGGTGTTTCTCCTTGTGGAATAGAGTTGCTTGAATTATCTGAGTTCAAGTAAGCGACATAAGTTCCGCGTCGTTTGCACATATATAAGTGCCGGATCCATATAGACTTTCCCTCAGGCTTATGCAGCACCTGAGTTATTGCACAAGGAGCTGACCGTGAATGAACCGTCACCGTTGATGGCCCAGGCCGAACGTTTTCTTTCGGCGCTGCGCCATTGCCAGTTGTTGAAGATGCGCGTAGAGCGCGCCGATGCCGACGGCATCACGCTGTGCCTGCCGTACTCGCCGCAGATCGTGGGTAACCCGCAGAGCGGTGCGATCCATGGCGGTGCAATCACCACGCTGATGGACACTGCGCTGGGCATGGCCACCCTGTGCGCCCTGGCCGAGTTCGAGGTGTGCCCGACCCTGGACCTGCGCATCGACTACATGCACCCGGGGCAGGCCGACAAGGCCGTGTATGGGCAGGCGCAGTGCTACCGGGTCACCCGCGATGTGATCTTCATCCGCGGCTGCGCCTACCAGGACGACCCCGGCGAGCCGATTGCCCAGGTGGTGGGCACCTACATGCGCCTGGGCAAGGACATCAAGGGCGGCCTGGGCTTTGGCCGGCAGCTCAAGGCGGTAGCGCAATGATTCCCGCGGACGTGCATGCACAGCTGCGCCAGGCGCATGCCCAGGGCAACTACGCGCCATTGCTGCAACTGATCCCCTACGCCAGCCTGATCGGCATCCAGTGCAGCCGTGACGGCGACGACCTGCTGTTCTGCCTACCGGCCAGTGCCGACAATATCGGCAACCCGTTGCTGCCGGCGATCCATGGGGGGGTGATCGCCGGGTTCATGGAACTGTCGGCGGCGCTGTACCTGCTGATTTTCAGCGAAAGCGCGAGTATTCCCAGGATCATCGACTTTTCCATCGATTACCTGCGCGCCGGCCTGTACCGCGATACCTATGCGCGGTGCCAGCTGTGGCGCCAGGGGCGGCGGGTGACCAACGTCGCGATCACCGCCTGGCAGGGCGACCCGGACCAGCCCATCGCCACGGCCCGTGCGCATTTCAAGATCAAAGAACTGCCCGTGCCCTTGAAATAGATATGCCAGCCCCCATCTGCTGTTCATCCCGCCACGAAAGGCCGGACGCTGCCCCGCGGGGGCCGTCGGCCCGAGTGACTACTGCCATCAGATCGGAGTGTTGAAGACCATGAGTGTGGAAACTCAAAAAGAAACCCTGGGCTTCCAGACCGAGGTGAAGCAGCTGCTGCACCTCATGATCCATTCGCTGTACTCGAACAAGGAAATCTTCCTTCGCGAATTGATTTCCAACGCCTCCGACGCCGTCGACAAACTGCGCTTCGAAGCCCTGGCCAAGCCCGAGCTGCTCGAGGGCGGCAGCGACCTGAAGATTCGCGTGAGCTTCGACAAGGCGGCCAACACCGTCACCCTGGAAGACAACGGCATCGGCATGAACCGCGATGACGTGATCACCCACCTGGGCACCATCGCCAAGTCCGGCACTGCCGACTTCATGAAGAACCTCACCGGTGACCAGAAGAAAGACTCGCACCTGATCGGCCAGTTCGGTGTGGGCTTCTACTCGGCGTTCATCGTCGCCGACCAGGTCGATGTCTACAGCCGCCGCGCCGGTACTCCGGCGAGCGAGGGCGTGCACTGGTCGTCCAAGGGCGAGGGCGAGTTCGAAGTCGCCACCGTGGACAAGGCCGAGCGCGGTACGCGCATCGTGCTGCACCTGAAAAAAGGTGAAGACGAATTCGCCGATGGCTGGCGCCTGCGCAACATCATCAAGAAGTACTCCGACCATATCGCCCTGCCGATCGAACTGCCCAAGGAAGCGACTGCCGCCGAAGGCGAAGAGCAGCCGGCCGTGGAGTGGGAAACCGTCAACCGTGCCAGCGCGCTGTGGACCCGTCCGCGTACCGAGATCAAGGACGAGGAATACCAGGAGTTCTACAAGCACATCGGCCACGATTTCGAAAACCCGCTGGCCTGGAGCCACAACAAGGTCGAAGGCAAGCTGGAGTACACCTCGCTGCTGTACGTGCCGGCCCGTGCGCCGTTCGACCTGTACCAGCGTGAAGCGCCACGCGGCCTGAAGCTGTACGTGCAGCGCGTGTTCGTGATGGACCAGGCCGAATCGTTCCTGCCCTTGTACCTGCGCTTCATCAAGGGTGTGGTCGACTCCAACGACCTGTCGCTGAACGTGTCGCGCGAGATTCTGCAGAAAGACCCGATCATCGATTCGATGAAGTCGGCGCTGACCAAGCGCGTGCTGGACATGCTCGAGAAGCTGGCCAAGAACGAGCCCGAGCAGTACAAGGGCTTCTGGAAGAACTTTGGCCAGGTGCTCAAGGAAGGCCCGGCGGAAGACTTCGCCAACAAGGAGAAGATCGCCGGCCTGCTGCGCTTTGCCTCCACCCATGACGACAGCGGCGAGCAGAGCGTGTCCCTGGCCGACTACCTGGCACGTGCCAAGGAAGGTCAGGACAAGATCTACTTCCTCACCGGCGAGTCCTACGCGCAGGTACGCAACAGCCCGCACCTGGAAGTCTTCCGCAAGAAAGGCATCGAAGTGCTGCTGCTGACCGACCGCATCGACGAGTGGCTGATGAGCTACCTGAGCGAGTTCGACGGCAAGGGCTTCGTCGACGTGGCCCGTGGCGACCTGGACCTTGGCAAGCTGGACTCCGAGGAGGACAAGAAGGCTCAGGAAGAAGTGGCCAAGGACAAGGAAGGCCTGGTCGAGCGTCTGAAAGCTGCGCTGGGCGATACCGTCAGCGAAGTGCGCGTGTCGCACCGCCTGACCGATTCGCCGGCGATCCTGGCCATCGGTGAGCAGGACATGGGCCTGCAGATGCGCCAGATCCTCGAAGCCAGCGGGCAGAAGGTGCCGGACTCCAAGCCGATCTTCGAATTCAACCCGGGTCACCCGCTGATCGAGAAGCTGGACAACGAGCAGAGCGAAGACCGTTTCGCCGACTTCTCGCATATCCTCTTCGATCAGGCCGCCCTGGCGGCGGGCGACAGCCTCAAGGATCCGGCGGCGTATGTGCGTCGACTGAACAAGCTGCTGGTCGAACTGTCGGCGTAAGCAGTTGCAGGAAAGCCCGCTTCGGCGGGCTTTTTTCATTGTGCAAGGAGGGGTTCATGAGCAACGTGACGATCGAGTCGCTGGTGTACAAGCTTGACGGCAAGGTGTACGAAAGCCGCCTGGTGTATACCCACGGCGCCAAGGAACAGCCGGGCCTGGTGATGGCGCCGAACTGGATGGGCATCGGCGAGGGCGCCGAGCGCATTGCCAGGGAGGTGGCGGCCCAGGGCTATGTGGTGCTGCTGGCTGACCTGTATGGGCAGACGCTGCGCCCATCCAACATGGATGAAGCGGGAGCGGCGATGATGCCGCTGAAAAATGATCGGGTCGAGCTGCGCAAACGCATGAAGTCGGCGCTGGATCAGTTGCTGGGGCAATCGAAGGCAGTGCTTGCGCCGGGCAAGCTGGCCACCTTCGGCTTCTGCTTCGGCGGTTGCTGCGCACTGGAGCTGGCCCGTGAAGACCAGCGTCTGCGCGCTGCGGTGTCGTTCCACGGTACGCTGGACACGCCGCTGCCGGCCCAGGAGGGCAAGGTGTCGGCAGCGTTGCTGGTGTTGCACGGTGCAGCCGACCCGCTCGTGCCGCGCGAGCAACTGCCTGCCTTCGAGGCCGAGATGGATGCGGCCAAGGCTGACTGGCAGCTGGTGAGCTACGGAGGCGCGGTGCATTCGTTCACCGACCCCGCAGCGAACGTGCCAGGCAAGATGAAGTACGACGCCAGGACGTCCAAGCGCGCGTTCCAGGCGATGCACACCCTGCTGCGGGAAGTGTTCCAGGCCTGATGGCCTCTTCGCTGGCAAGCCCGCTCCTGCCTCTGTAGGAGCCGGCCTTGCCGGCGAATCTCAAGGCAACTCGATTCGCCCGATCTCGCCCGGTACCACCGGCCAATCCCCGGCCGCCCAGCGTGCCCGTGCCTGCTCGATCAGCGCCGGGTCACTGGCGACGAAGTTCCAGTTCATCCGCCGCGGCCCGTCCAGTGCGTCGCCGCCAATGATCACCAGGTGGCATTCGCTGTCGGCGTACAGGCTCATCGCTTCGCCTTCGGGCAGCACCACCAGGCTGCATGGCTCCAGTGGCTGATCGTCAAGGCTCGCCTCACCGTCGAGTACATAAACTGCCCGTTCAGCGTGTTCGGTGGGAATCAGCAGCGTGCTCGCCGCCTGCATGCGCACCTCGGCATACAGGGTCGCTGACAACACCGGCACTGGCGAGGTCAGGCAAAACCCCGTGCCCGCGATCATGCGGATACTCACCCCCAGCGCATCGCTGCTCGGCAAGCTGGCCGCCGGGTGATGGCTGTAGTGCCCCGGCCCCTGTTCGTGATCCTTTGGCGAGGCCAGCCACACCTGCAGCCCGTGCAGGCGCTTGGGCTGACCCAGCAGCTCCGGCGGGGTGCGCTCGATATGCGCCACGGCGCTGCCGGCGGTCATCCAGCTCACCTCGCCGGCACTCACGCGCTGATCCGAGCCCAGGCTGTCCTTGTGCTGCAACTGGCCTTCGAACAGGTAGGTGAGGGTGGACAGGCCGATGTGCGGGTGCTGGCGAATGTCCATGCCACGCCCGGGCGGGTAGTCGGTCGCCAGCATGTGATCGAAGAACACGAACGGCCCGACGCTGCGCCGCCGTGCCGAAGGCAGCGGGCGCAGGATGGGTTGGCCTTCGACGGATTCGGCGCGCGGGCGGATTACCAGGGGAGGGTTCATCAGGGGCACCAGGGCGATGGAAATAATTGGAAGCATAACCTGCCCGGTGCCCGGGCTGAACCGTTGCGCCCGGCGGCAGGTCTACCCTGGGTCAATTGCACAAGGGGATTGCGATGTGGGCCAGGACGCTGGGGTGCCTGTTGCTGTCGGTGACGCTGTCGGGCATGGCCCAGGCGCGGGAGTACCGCTACAGCGACGCGCACCTGCATTATGTCGATTTCTTTCAGGAAAGCGCCGGCATGGACGAGTTGCTCAAGGCCATGGATGCGGCGCGTATCGATCAGTCGATGATCTCGGGTGTGGCGGTGGCCAAGAAATGGCATGAAGACGAGCCCAAGCGCCCGCGCTACTACGCCGGCGATGATGCCGCAGCCTACTGGTACAGCGCCACCGACATCTATGTGGCAGCGGCGCTGCAACAGTTGCCCGAGCAGCAGCGCCAGCGCTTTCACCCGTTTCTGACCGGCTTCAACCCGGTGGACAAGAACGCGGCCACCCATATCGAGCGCATGCTCGAGCTGTTTCCCGGCCTGTGGCAGGGCATCGGCGAAGTCTTCACCCGCCACGACGACCTGACGGCGTTGACCAGCGGCGACACGCCACGGGCCAACAACGAGGCGCTGGGCCTCATCTATCAGCTGGCGGCCAGGCACGACATGCCGGTGCTGATCCACTCCAACATCACCTCCAAGCGCGAACGCAACCCGCTGTACCTGGAAGAGATCGAGCAGCCCCTGCGCGAGCACCCCGATACCCGTTTCATCTGGGCCCACGCCGGCACCAGCATGGAGATTCACCGCCACCAGACCCAGCTGGACTTTCTGCTGCCGACCCTGACGCGCATGCTCGAGCGTTATTCGAACCTGTACATCGACCTGTCGTGGAGCGTGCTCGAACCCTACCTGCTGGACGACAAGGGCGTGCCACGGCCCGAATGGGTTGCGCTGGTGGAGCGCTTCCCCGAGCGTTTCATGCTCGGTTCCGATGTGGTCGGCCGCTTCGCCAGCCTGGGCGAGCAACTGCACGGGTTCGACCGGTTCCTGGATGCCTTGCCCGAGGCCGTGGCGCACAAGGTGGCCAAGGACAACTTTCTCGCGGTACTGCCCAGGTCACGCTGATGTCATCAGCCTGTCATGCAAGCCCCATAGCCTGCCGCCATCAACCTGATGGAGAGCAGTATGTCGAAGAGTCGTTTGAGCGCCATGGCCGCGCTGATGCTGGTGAGTGCGGTGGCCGGTGCAGAGGTGCGGGTGCAGGGGCCGGTGGAGTACGGCGTGTTCCAGACCCGCCACCAGGACTTCCAGCCCGGTGAACGGGTATTGACCCAGACCAGCCAGACCCTGGAGCACACCGACCGAGTGCCGGCCCGTCTTGGCAGCAAATTCGGCCTGCGCTATCGCCTTGAAGGCAAGGTGGCCGAAGACACGCCCCTGACGCTGCTGTACCTGACCCCCGGGGTGATCACCCCCGACGGCCAGCGCCATGACAAGTTCGAGGTGGTGCAGAAGCTGGTACCGGGGGCCGCGCAGGATGTCATGGCCTATGAATTTACCGAGCACCACGAAGTGGTACCGGGCCAGTGGCACTTCATGGTGTTCCAGGGGGACCGCCTGCTGGCCGAGCAGCGCTTCATCGTGCAATGAGGCATGCGCCGCCTGCGCTCGCAATGACAAGGCGTTTTGATATCACTTTTTCGTCTTACGCAAAAATCTCAAGGGCCGATACCTTCTAATAAGCACGTCAGCTGCATGACCGATGCAGCGCTTTTGGAGGGAACCGGAAGATGAGCTTGAGACGTTTGAACATTGCGCCGCGGGCAGGTCTGGGGTTTGGTCTGGTAGCGTTGCTGGTGTTTGCATTGGGGGCCTTCTCGCTCCTGCAGATGAGCAGCATGCGCCAGCAGTCCGAACAGGTCGACAGCAACTGGCTACCCAGTGTGATCTCGGTGGGGCAGATCAGCCAGGACATGTTCCGGATACGGGCACTGACCCTGCGCCTGCTGCTCAACAGCGACAACGCCGCGCAGCAGCAGACCCATTCACGCATCGAGCAGATCAAGGGCGAGCTGGGCAAGGAACAGCAACGCTACCAGGCCCTGATTGCATTGCCCGAGGAGCAGGCGCTGTTCGACCGCTACCTCAAGCTCGAGCAGCAGTACCTGGGCTATCAGGCACGGGTAGCGCAGATGGCCCTGCAGGGCCAGACAACGGAGGCGGTGGCGCTGGTCAACGGTGAGATGAACCAGCTGGCCGATCAGCTCACCACCACCCTCAACGAGCTGATCGCCCTCAACAACCATCACGCCAACATGGCCACCGAGCTTGCCGGCACGGTGTATGAGCGTGCCCGCGTGTGGGTGGTCGGCCTGCTGGTGGCCGCACTGGTGCTCACCGTGGTGCTGGCGCTGACCCTGACCCGCAGTATCGTGCGCCCGCTGGCGCAATCGCTGCAGGTGGCCGAGGTGGTCGCCACCGGCGACCTGACCCCGCAGATCAACGTGGAGGGCAGTGACGAGCCGGCGCGCTTGCAGGCGGCCCTCAAGCAGATGCAGCAGAGCCTGCGCGACACCATCGGGCGTATTTCCGATTCGTCCAACCAGCTGGCCTCGGCGTCCGAAGAGCTCAGCGCAGTGACCGAGGACGCTACCCGCGGCCTGCACCAGCAGACCCAGGAAATCGAGCAGGCCGCCACCGCCGTGAACCAGATGACCGCCGCGGTGGAAGAGGTGGCGAGCAATGCGGTGGCCACCTCCCAGGCCTCGACCGAGTCCGATCGCATTGCCCGTCAGGGGCGCGAGCAGGTGCGCCTGACGGTGGCGTCGATCGAGGCGCTGGCCGATGGCGTTACCGCCAATGCCGCGGAAGTCGGGCAGTTGGCCGAGCAGGTGCACGGCATCACCAAGGTGCTGGATGTGATCGGTTCGATCGCCGAGCAGACCAACCTGCTGGCCCTGAACGCGGCCATCGAGGCGGCGCGGGCGGGGGATGCCGGGCGCGGTTTTGCAGTGGTGGCCGACGAGGTACGGGCACTGGCCCATCGTACCCAGCAGTCGACACGGGAAATCGAACAGATGATCGGTGGCATCCAGGAGGGTACCGACCGGGCGGTGGAGGGCATGCAGCAGACCAACCAGCGTGCTCAGGGCACCCTGGATGGCGCGCATGCGGCGGGTACGGCGCTGGAAGAGATTGCCACGGCCATCAGCCTGATCAACGAGCGCAACCTGGTGATCGCCAGTGCGTCCGAGCAGCAGGCACAGGTGGCGCGGGAGGTGGACCGCAACCTGACCAACATCCGCGACCTGGCGCTGCAGAGCTCGGCGGGGGCCAACCAGACCAGCGCGGCGAGCCAGGCGTTGTCGCAGCTGGCCATCGAGCTCAATACGCTGGTGGGCAGGTTTTCGGTGTAACGCCTTTGGCCGGCAAGGCCGGCCCCTACAGGCATCGCGTGCCCTGCAGGAGCCGGCCTTGCCGGCCAATTGCCCCGAAAGTCGCAAACAAAAACGCCCCGAACCAGTCGGGGCGTTTCTACAGCAGGGGCGAGCCCTTGCTTACTTGCCAGCCCAGCGCTTGAGCACCAGGGTGGCATTGGTGCCGCCGAAACCGAAGCTGTTGCTCATCACGGTGTCGATCTTGGCATTTTCGCGGGTTTCGCGCAGAACTGGCAGGTCGGCCACTTCCGGGTCCAGCTCGTCGATGTTGGCGGAGCCGGCAATGAAGTTGCCTTCCATCATCAGCATGCAGTAGATCGCCTCGTGAACGCCGGCAGCGCCCAGCGAGTGGCCCGACAGGCTCTTGGTGGAGCTGATGGCCGGGGCCTTGTCGCCGAACACTTCACGCACACCCTTCATTTCGGCAACGTCACCGACCGGGGTCGAGGTGCCGTGGGTGTTCAGGTAGTCGATCGGGGTATCGACGGTGGACAGCGCCTGCTGCATGCAGCGGATCGCGCCTTCGCCACTTGGGGCAACCATGTCGTAACCGTCGGAGGTCGCGCCGTAGCCAACGATTTCGGCGTAGATCTTCGCGCCACGGGCCAGAGCGTGCTCCAGCTCCTCGACCACTACCATGCCGCCACCGCCGGCGATGACGAAACCGTCACGGTCGGCATCGTAGGCGCGCGAGGCTTTTTCCGGGGTGTCGTTGCGCTTGCTGGACAGTGCGCCCATGGCGTCGAACAGGAACGACTGGCTCCAGTGCTCTTCTTCACCGCCACCGGCGAACACCACGTCCTGCTTGCCCATCTGGATCTGTTCCATCGCGGTACCGATGCAGTGCGCGCTGGTGGCGCACGCCGAGGCGATGGAGTAGTTCAGGCCCTTGATCTTGAACGGGGTGGCCAGGCACGCCGACACGGTGCTGCTCATGGTGCGGGTAACGCGGTATGGGCCGACGCGCTTGACGCCTTTTTCGCGCAGGATGTCCAGCGCTTCCATCTGGTTCAGGGTCGAGGCGCCGCCGGAACCGGCGATCAGACCGGTGCGCGGGTTGGACACCTGCTCTTCGCTCAGGCCCGAGTCCTTGATCGCGTCCTGCATCGCCAGGTAGGCGTAGGCGGCAGCGTGACCGACGAAGCGATAGACCTTGCGGTCGATCAGCTCTTCGAGATTGAGGTCGATGGAACCGGAAACCTGGCTGCGCAGCCCCATTTCCTTGTATTCCGGGTTGAAACGGATGCCCGGACGGCTTTTACGCAGGTTTTCGGAGACGGTCTCTTTGTCATTGCCCAGGCACGATACGATGCCCAGACCTGTGATTACGACGCGGCGCATGCGAATAACCCTTAGAAATTTTCAGTGGAGGTAAATACACCGACCCGAAGGCCTTCGGCGGTGTAGATCTCGCGGCCGTCGACGCTGACCGAGCCATCGGCGATGGCCATGTTCAGCTTGCCTTTCAGGACGCGCTTGATGTGGATGTTATAGGTGACTTTCTTGGCGGTCGGCAGTACCTGACCGAAGAACTTCACTTCGCCCGAACCCAGGGCCCGGCCACGGCCTGGCAGGCCTTGCCAGCCCAGGAAGAATCCGACCAGCTGCCACATGGCATCCAGGCCCAGGCAGCCTGGCATCACCGGGTCGCCTTCGAAATGGCAGGCGAAGAACCACAGGTCTGGACTGATATCCAGCTCGGCGACCAACTCACCTTTGCCGTACTTGCCACCCTCTTGGCTGATGTGCGTGATGCGATCCACCATCAGCATGTTAGGGGCGGGCAGTTGCGCGTTACCTGGGCCGAACAGCTCACCGCGACTGCAGCGCAGCAGGTCTTCCCGGGTAAAGGCGTTTTGTTTGGTCATGCGAGCTCCTCAATAGTCACCGTGCGGCACGGGGTAGATCTTCCCGACCGACCCAAAAGCCTCAGGCTTGGGGCGGCAGCCTACACATAGACTATTGCGTTGTAGTGAAAGTCACAGCACAGGGGACGAAGATGTACACTTGTGCACTGAAATTTTTATGACAAGCCCGGCAAGGGCCCGGTTCAGTCTGTAAGACTGCCGCACTTTAGCATTTATCGCCAGTCACAGATGCCTGTGCGGGCAGCCAGCGTTGCAGAATCTGCTGCAGATCAATGCGTTTGAACGGCTTGGTCAGGTAGTCGTTCATGCCGGCGGCCAGGCAGCGTTCGCGATCGCCCTGCAGCGCGTTGGCAGTCAGGGCGATGATCGGCATGGCTGCGGCATGGGGGATCTGGCGGATGCGCCGGGTGGCCTCGTAGCCGTCGATGACCGGCAGGCGGCAATCCATCAGCGTGGCGGCAAAGCGCTGGCGGCTGGCCAGCGCCACCGCCTGGGCGCCATCGGCGGCCACGCACACCTCGAACCCCAGGCTGCGCAGCATGGCCTGGGTCACGGCCTGGTTCACCGGGTTGTCCTCCACCAGCAGGATGCGCCGGCCCTGGCCAGGGTCACTGTTGTCGGCCCTGGGCGCAGGCAGCGTGGGGTTCTGCTGCATGCATAGCGCCAGCGGCATTTCCAGGGTAAAGGTCGAGCCCCTGCCTTCACGGCTTTCGGCACGCAGCGTGCCGCCCATGCGCTCGGTCAGGGTGCGGGCGATAGACAGCCCCAGGCCGGTACCGCCGTAACGTCGTGAAATAGAACTGTCGGCCTGCTGGAAGGCAACGAACATGGTTTCCAGGCGCTCGCTGTCGATACCGATGCCGGTATCGCGCACCGCACAGGTGAACCAGATCAGTTGTCGGTCCAGTACCTGCCAGCGCGGTTCGATCTGCACGCTGCCGTGTTCGGTGAACTTCAGCGCGTTGCCGATCAGGTTCACCAGCACCTGGCGGATGCGGGTCGGGTCGCCGGCCACGCGCAACTGTTCCATGCCCGGCGGCAGTGGCGCCAGCAGCAGCAATCCGCGCTGCTGGGCGACATGCTGGAACGACTGTGTGCAACTGCCCAGCAGCTCGGCCAGGTTGAACTCGATGTGCTCCAGCTCCAGCGTCGTGCGCTCGATCCGCGAGAAGTCGAGGATGTCGTTGATCACCTTGAGCAGATGGCCGGTGGACTCGCTGGCCACGGCCGCGTACTCGCTCTGTTCTTCGCTCAGCGCGGTGGTCTGCAGCAGTTGCAGCATGCCCAGCACCCCGTTCATGGGGGTGCGCAGCTCGTGGCTCATCATCGCCAGGAAGTCCGACTTGGCCTTGTTCGCCTGTTCCGCTTCCTCGCGGGCCTGGATCAGCTGGGCGATGGCCTGTTGCTGCTCGTGGCTGGCCTGTGCCAGGCCGCTGGCCAGGTTGTTGATGTGGCGGGCCAGGTGGCCCAGCTCGCTGTCGTCGACCACCGGCAGCGGCGCGTTGAAGTCGCCTTTCTGGATGGCCTTGACCGCGTGCCCCATGTCGCTGATCGGACGCGACAGGCTGCGCGCCAGGCGCCGTGCGAGGATGAAGGTGAACAGCAGGGCGAACAGGGCCAGGATCGCGGCCTTGATCACGATTTCCTGCTGGCGCTGGTTGAAGGCGTCATCGGACATGCCCACGATCACCCGGCCCAGGTAATCGTCCTTGCGGGTCGAGGCCGAGCCACCGCTGTGCAGAAAATCGCTGTCCAGGAAGATCCGCTGCAGGCGGATAGGCGCCTGGAATACCTCGACCTGCTGGGGGCGGTTCTCGTGCTCGTCGGCCTGCTCGACATACACCAGGATGTGGTTTTCGCTGTCCTGCACTTCGAGAAAGCGCACATGCGGAATGGTCAGGGTGGCGCGCATCAGGCTCTCGAGCACTTCGTCATTGCCCGAAATGACCCCGTATTCCGAGGCCGGTGCCAGCTGGTTGGCGATCAGCTGGCCGGTATGGTTGAGCTCCTGGCGCAAGTCCTGGATGCGCACGAAGGTGAAGAAGCTGATCAGCAGCAACGTCAGCAGCAGGGCCGGCCCCAGGCTGATGATCTGGGTGCGGGTACTGATGTCCCAGGTCAGTTTTTTCATCGGTGCTTCTCTCCTGCGGCCACGGCCTGCTGTGCGGCCACCGGGTCTATTGCCTCGATGCCCAGGGCTCGAGCCACCTGCTGGTTGCCGGCCACGCGAAATCGCTCGGGGTACAACGTCCGCGGCCAGGCCGCCGGCGGCTGGTCGAGCAGGCGGTCGAGCACCGCCAGCCAGTCATGCTGGTCGCTCAGGGTACTGGCCAGCCCGCCGGCGCGCACGAACCCGGCATTCGGACCGATCAGCGGGACCTGGCGTGCATAGCTGCTCAGCAGCAGGTGCTTGGCCGTGGTGGCGTTGTACAGCAGTGGGTCGTCCAGGCCCAGTAGCACATCGCTGTTTTTGAGCACGGCCTGCAGCGGCCGATTGTCACGCGGGTCGGGCCAGGCCTGGGCGATGATCTCAAGGCGCAGCGCCTTGGCCGCCTGGCGCAGCTCGTCGAGCAGGAACCGGCTGTTCTCGGTATATAGCACACCAATGCGCCTGGCCTGGGGCAGCAGGTAGTGGGCCAGGCGCAACTGGCGCGCGGGCGGCGGGTCGCTCCACAGCAGGCTCAGGTAGGACGGGCGTCGGTCGCCCAGGTGCCGGCTGGCCTGTACCCGGCTGACCCGCAAGGCCAGCGTCGGCGGGCCTTCGGCCTGTTTCAGGCGCCAGTCCAGTGCGGCCAGGTCGAGCAGAATCAGGCGCGTGCCCGGCTTGAGCCTGTGCCCGGCAGGCAGTTCTGACACGGCGGTGAAGCGCACGTGATCGGTGGGGCGCTGCGCGCGCAGGGCGGTGACGAAGTCGCGCACGCCTGCATTGCCCTGGGCGGCGGTAACCAGAATGTCTGCGGCCGCCAGTGCGCTCAGCGGCCACGCCAGCATCAGCACCAGGCAAGCGTGCAGCAGGCGCATCAGAATTCCAGCTCCGCGCTCAGGTACAGCACCTGCCGGCTGTCGTAGCGGTTCTGCCAGTTGCTGGTGGGCTCGTCATCCAGGCGTTGCTGAAGCATCCCGGCCAGCTCCAGGCTGGCGTTGCGGATGGGGATGCGCCTGGCCACGCGCAGGTCGACACGCTCGAAGCGGTACTGGTTGAGGGCGTCGTCGCCGTAGTAGAACACTGCGCTCGACCAGCCTCGGCCCCAGTCGCGCAGCCAGCCGGCCGAGCCGCTGTTGCGTGCGCTGAGGTGGCGGTCATCGGGGTTGCTGGCCCAGGCATCCACATAGGCGTAGGTCAGGCGCAGGCGGTCGGTACTGTGCAGTTGCCAGTCCAGTTGCGCCTCGCTGCCGGTGAAACGCGCCTTGTTGGCGTTGCTGGCGATGGGCCGGTTGTTGCGCAGCGGTTCGCTGACCATGCCGGTGAGCTGGTCATGGAACAGCTTGATGTCCAGGCTCAGGCCGATTTCGCTGAAAAAGCCGTTGTAGCCCAGCTCCTGCGAGCGCATGCGTTCCTGGTCGAGATCGCCCGGGCCGCGGGTGGTGACGAAGTACTCGGCGTGGCGCTGGCCGAAGGCGGCCGGGCGCAGGTTGTCGACGCGGTAGCTCCAGTTGACGTTGTTCTCGAACATGTCCGGCGAGCGTACCGCCTCCGAGTACACCGCACGCAGGCCGTGGCGCGGGGTGATCAGGTAGTTCACGGCCAGGCGCGGGGCCAGCGAGCTGCCCGCCAGCCGGGTATCCTCGAACATCGCGCCGCCCTGCACGATCCAGTGTTCGTCGGCGCGCCACTCGAGCTGGCCGAACAGGCGCCAGGTGGTGTCGTCGAGGCTGCCATCGTAGTAGGTCTGCGAGTCGGCCCGGTCGTAGCGGTAGGCGACGCCGCTGACCAGGCGCAGGCTGTCGCTCAGGCTCAGGGTGTCCTGCAGCTCCAGGTCCAGGCGGCTTTCGCGGGTACTCTGGTCGATGTCGCCGCACACCGGGTTGGCACCGCCGTTGTGCCACTGCTGGCGGACCTCGCGGGCCAGCGCCTGCTCCTGGTCGCTGCCGGGAGGAATCGGTGCGTCGATGTTGCGGGCCAGGCGTTCGGTATAGCCCGGGTTGAGCCGCCACAGCTGCGCCAGTTGCGGGCTGAAGGCGATGGCCGCATCGCACGCGCGCCACACCTGCTGGCGATCCCAGTGCAGCGCCGAACCCTGCAGGTACAGGCTGTGCCGCGGGTCCAGGTCGATGTTCCAGCGTACCGAGGCGGCGTAGTCCTTGGCATTCACGTCGGCGTTCGCCCCTGCGCCGCTAACGCCGGGGAACACCGGGGTATAGGCATAGGGGCGCTGCTCGCTGCCTTCCTTGGCGGAAAACTGCCAGTCCAGGCTCTGCTCGGCGTTCAGCGCATGGCTGGCGCTCAGGCTCAGGCGGTTCAGGCGGCGGCCATCGCGGTAGTGCTGGCCCTGCGCGTTGTGGTCAAAGCCGTCGTCCTGCTGGCCCGACAGCGACAGGCGCAGGTCGCCGCCGTCCCAGCCCAGGCCCTGGCTGGCGTACCAGTCGTCGATGCCGCGCTGGCCGCGGATCACCTTGAGCCGCGTGCCATGGCTGTCGGCCGGGCTGCGGGTGAGGATGTTGACCACCGCCATCAGTGCATTGGCGCCATAGCTGACGGTGTTGGGCCCGCGGAACACCTCGATGCGCTCGATATCCTCCAGTGCCAGCGGGATATCGCCCCAGTCCACCGTCGCCAGCCCCGCGCGGTACACCGAACGGCCATCGACCAGCACCTGCATGCGCCGCGCATCGTTGACGCTGCTGCCGTGGTAGTTGGCCGCCGGCTGGTTGCCCGCGCCGTAGCCGACCATCATGCCGGGCACCAGGCGCAGCAGTTCGGGTACGTTGCGCGCGCCGCTGGCGCGGATCAGCTCACTGTCGAGCACGCTCATGCTGCCGGGCACCGCCGCCGGCGACTGCCTGAGGCGGGTGGCGGTCAGGATCTGCGGCAGCGCCTGGCTGTCGACGAACAGGTCGTCCGCCACCGCCGGACCGCCCAGCAGGGCAGTCAGCAGAACCAGCGGGCGCGAGGGGGGAGGGCCAAGATGCACGGCGCGGCCTTGATGGCGGGTATCGAGCGGGCATGTTAACCGAGTAGCCGGCTTTTTCCAGCGATCAAACCCGCATTGCTGCGGTCCAATCGCACATCTGGCGCTGGCCGTGGCCTTAACGCTCCGTATAATGCGGGGGTCGCCACTTTATTGGTTTTAACGGATTGGATATGACTGAACAGCAGCCTGTTGCAGTTCTTGGAGGCGGGAGCTTTGGTACCGCCGTGGCGAACCTGCTGGCCGAGAATGGTGTCGAGGTACGGCAGTGGATGCGCGACCCCGAGCAAGCCGAGGCCATGCGCAACAACCGCGAAAACCCGCGCTACCTCAAGGGCGTGAAGATCCACCCGGGCGTCGAGCCGGTCAACGACCTGATGGCCACCCTGCAGGCCTGCGAGCTGATCTTCGTCGCCTTGCCGTCCAGCGCCCTGCGCAGCGTGCTGGCGCCCCATGCCGAGCTGCTGAGCAACAAGCTGCTGGTGAGCCTGACCAAGGGCATCGAGGCGCACACCTTCAAGCTGATGAGCCAGATTCTCGAAGAGATCGCCCCACAGGCGCGCATCGGCGTGCTCTCCGGGCCCAACCTGGCCCGCGAGGTGGCCGAGCACGCGCTGACCGCCACCGTGGTCGCCAGCGAGGACGAGCAGCTGTGCCAGCGGGTCCAGGCCGTGCTGCACGGGCGTACCTTCCGTGTCTATGCCAGCAACGACCGCTTTGGCGTCGAGCTGGGCGGCGCCCTGAAGAACGTCTATGCCATCATCGCCGGCATGGCGGTGGCGCTGGGCATGGGCGAGAACACCAAGAGCATGCTGATCACCCGCGCGCTGGCCGAGATGACCCGCTTCGCCGTCAGCCAGGGCGCCAACCCGATGACGTTCCTGGGCCTGGCCGGTGTCGGCGACCTGATCGTCACCTGCTCCTCGCCCAAGAGCCGCAACTACCAGGTCGGCCATGCCCTGGGCCAGGGGCTGAGCCTGGACGAGGCGGTCAACCGCCTGGGCGAGGTGGCCGAAGGGGTCAACACCCTCAAGGTGCTCAAGGCCAAGGCCGAGCAAGTGCAGGTGTACATGCCGCTGGTAGCCGGCCTGCATGCCATCCTGTTCGAAGGCCGGACCCTGAGCCAGGTGATCGAGCTGCTGATGCGCGGCGAGCCGAAAACCGACGTCGACTTCATTTCCACCAGCGGTTTCAACTGAATTACAGGAGCAGGGCATGAACGAGTCCCCAAAACAGGCGCAGCGCGAATCGATCATCTTGCGTGTGCTGTGGATGCTGGTGTTCCTACTGGTATGGCAACTGGCCGAGCTGCTGCTCGGTGGCCTGGTGGTGGTGCAACTGGTGTACCGGCTGATCTACGGCGCACCCAGTGCCAGCCTGATGAACTTCGGCGACAGTCTGAGCCAGTTTCTGGCCCAGATCGGTCGCTTCGGCAGTTTCCACACCGACCAGAAGCCCTGGCCGTTCGCCGACTGGCCCACCCCGCGCGCGCCGGAAGGCGAAGCCGCCCACAGCGTGCCGCCTGCGCCACACCCGGCGCGTGACGAAGAGCCCAAGCTGTGAAGCTGTGGGTACTGCGCCACGGTGAAGCCGAGCCCCGCGCCAACAGCGACGCCGAACGCCGGCTGACCGCCCACGGTCGCGAGCAGGTGCTGCGCAGTGCCGCCCAGTTGCTCGGCTGCGCGCCGCAGGTGATCCTGGCCAGCCCCTATGTACGCGCGCAGCAGACCGCTGCGCTGGTCCACGAGGCGCTGGGTTTGGACAAGCCGGTGCAGACCGTGCCCTGGCTCACCCCCGAAAGCGACCCGCAGCAGGTCATCGCCGAGCTGGACAGGCTGGGGGTGGAGCAGGTGCTGCTGGTCAGCCATCAACCGCTGGTGGGCACGCTGGTGTGCCTGCTCGAGCATGGCCACCGCAAGGACCCCGCACCCATGGGCACCGCCAGCCTGGCCGAACTCGACGGCGACCACCCCCTGGCCGGGCTGATGACACTGCGCAGTCTCACTCCCCCCTGATCGCCAACCACGACAAGGAATGCTGCATGAGCCTCTGGAAAACCCAACCCGATATCGACCAGCTCAACGCCCGCCAGAAAGGCACCATCGGCGAAGTGCTGGATATTCGCTTCGAAGGCTTCACCGACGACTCCCTGAGCGCCAGCATGGTCGTCGACCAGCGCACCCACCAGCCGTTCGGCCTGCTGCACGGCGGCGCCTCGGTGGTGCTGGCCGAGAGCGTCGGCTCCATGGCCAGCTACCTGTGCATCGACACCACGCGCTTCTATTGCGTGGGCCTGGAGATCAACGCCAACCACCTGCGCGGTGTGCGCAGCGGGCGCGTCACGGCCACTGCCCGGCCCGTGCACATTGGCCGAAGCACCCATGTGTGGGACATCCGCCTGAGCACCGAAGACGGCAAGCTCAACTGCATCTCGCGCCTGACCATCGCCGTCATCGCGCTGGGCGACAACCCACCGGCGACCTGATATTTCTACCAGTTGTTGCCCATGCCCTGCCTTGCTAGCGTGCCCCCAGGACCCATCGGGGGCGCGAACAGGAGTTTGGCGATGAACACACCGGATCCGGAAATGGCAGGCTCGGCCTACTTCTACGACATCGTGCGCCAGGTCGAGCGTGCCCAGGCGCTGGATTTTGCCGAGTACAACGTGCTCAAGGACAGTGCCGAGGCCAAGCTCGACGAGTTGATGCGACGCCTGGAGGGGCTGCGCGAGCTCAGGCAATTGCGCGAGACGGGCCGCCTGATGGGGCATCAGTTGCAGGCCACCTGCCTGGCACTGCGCCGGGCCGAACTGAGCCGCGAGCACAAGCGCAAGGCACGTGATGCGCTCGAGTACCAGTTGCTGTACCTGCAGGCCTGCCTGCGCCGTTCGATCGCCAGCTTCGACGCGAATTGACCTGATCGTCGTGCTCCCTGGCCTGTACGGATGTTGCCGGGTGTTGCCGTGGCGGGGAAAATGGCCCGATTCCCCTTCGCGGACAGGCGACCATGACGCAGCAGATCTTCTTCGCCCATGCCAACGGCTTCCCCTCGGCCACCTACGGCAAGCTGTTCGCTGCGCTGGCCCCCGATTATCACGTCACCCACCTGCCGCAGCACGCGCACGACCCGCGCTTTCCGGTCAACGACAACTGGCAGAACCTGGTCGATGAACTGATCCATCACCTGGAGCAGCAGCCCGAGCCGGTGTGGGGGGTAGGGCACTCGCTGGGCGGGGTGCTGCACCTGCACGCGGCGATGCGCTGCCCGCAGTACTACCGTGGGGTGGTGATGCTCGATTCGCCGGTGCTGACCCGAGCCGACGAGTGGCTGATCCAGCTGGCCAAGCGCTTTGGCTTCATTGACCGCATCACCCCGGCCGGCCGCACCCTGGGACGCCGCGAGGCGTTCGCCGACCGCGAGAGCGCCCGGGCCTACTTCACCGGCAAGGCGCTGTTTCGCCAGTTCGACCCCGACTGCTTCGAGGCTTATCTGGAACATGGCCTGCAGGACGAGGGCGAGCAGTTGCGCCTGCGCTTCGACCCGGCCACCGAGATCAGCATCTATCGCAGCCTGCCCCACGTAAGCCCCGGCCCGGCCCGCCAGCTGACGCTGCCGCTGGCGATGGTGCGTGGCAGCCAGAGCCGCGTGGTACGCCGCCACCACGCGTATGCCGTGCGCAGCATGCCCAGGGGCGAGTTCCACAGCCTGCCGGGTGGGCACATGTTTCCGCTGGAGCGCCCGCATGACACCGCGAGCCTGATCAAGGGCCTGTTCGATCGCTGGCAGGAAGCGGTGCAATGAGTGGCGTGGAGGAAGTGCGCCTGAACCTGGGGCACATCGAACTGGCAGCGCACCTGTTCGGCCCGCAGCAGGGCATCCCGGTTATCGCCCTGCATGGCTGGCTCGACAACGCCAACACCTTCGCGCGCCTGGCGCCCCGGCTGCATGGGCTGCGCATCGTGGCGCTGGACCTGGCCGGGCATGGCTATTCAGACCATCGGCCGGTGGGCGCCGGCTACGCGCTGTGGGACTACGCCCACGACGTACTGCGGGTAGCCGAGCAACTGGGCTGGCAACGGTTTGCCCTGCTCGGGCACTCGCTGGGGGCGATCATCTCGGTGATCCTGGCCGGTGCCTTGCCCGAGCGGGTCACCCGCCTGGCGCTGATCGACGGGGTGATCCCGCCCGGCGCCGGCCCCCAGGACACGGCCGAGCGCATGGGCATGGCCTTGCAGGCGCAGTTGCGCCAGGGCGGCAAGGGCAAGACCGTCTACCCGACCCTGGAGCTGGCGGTGCAGGCGCGCATGCAGGGCATGGTCGCGGTCACCCGCGAGGCCGCCGAGCTGCTGGCCCAGCGCGGCCTGATGCCGGTGCCGGGTGGCTACACCTGGCGCAGCGACAGCCGCCTGACCCTGCCGTCGCCGCTGCGCATGAGCGAAGAACAGGCGCTGACCTTCGTGCGCCGCATCGCCTGTCCGACCCAACTGGTGGTGGCCGCCGACGGCATGCTGGCGCGCAACACCCCCCTGCTCGAGCAGCTACCCTTCAAGCTGGAACAGCTGCCGGGCGGGCATCACCTGCACCTGAACGACGAGTCGGGCGCCAGCCTTGTTGCAGACTGTTTCAATCGCTTCTTTGCCATTTCTTGACTTGCGGCGGGCAACTGTCGAGGCTTGGCGGGTTGAACAGGGAGACAACCATGACCAAGCGCGACACCGTTGCACCTTTTTTCGCCATCGAGGCCCTTAGCGCCATGGCCCGCCAATGAGTATTTCGCGTCTGATTCGAACAGGCCTTGCCGGCCTGGCCGTGCTTGCCAGCACACCACTGATGGCCGATCAACTGCCGATTCCGGTGGATGCCAAGGTAGTGGGCCAGACCAGTGCGCAGGAACTGGAGCAGGAACAGGAGCGGGTGTACCCCCTCGGTTCGCTGCGCAAGATCAGCAATGTGGTACGCATGGAGGGCAAGGTCGAGGGCCGCGGCAAGGTCAGCTATGCCACCTACCAGCTGCCGGCCGAGCGCAGTGCCAACGAAGCCTTTACCGCCGCCCGCGAAGCCTTGCAGACCGCAGGTGGCTATCCGCTGTTCTGGTGCCAGGGGCAGGACTGCGGTGAAAGCAGCCTGTGGTCGGCGCAGCTGGCCGGGCGATTCAACCTGACCGGTGCCGACAATCAGCAGGCGTTCATTCTGTTGCGCCGCTCCGGCGCCTCCAGCGACACCCTGGTTGCGCTGTACAGCATCACCAAGGGCAATCGGCGCGCGTACCTGCATGTCGAGGAGTTCGTGGCCAACGCACCGCTGGGCGAGGTGTTGCCCACGCCGGCCACCGTGCAGCGCGAACTGCTGAGCACCGGCAAGCTCGACTATGCCGACCTCAAGGGCGAACCGCAGCCGGCCTGGGTCAACCTGCTGTCGCGCAGCCTCAACCTGAACAGTACCTTGCGCGTGACCCTGACCGGCGCCCAGGCCGAGGCCTGGCGCGAGCAACTGGTCAAGGCCGGGGTGCGCGCAGCACGGCTTGAAGTGGGGACGCAGCCGGCTGCCGGGCTGCATGTCGAACTGATCCGCTGACCGGGGCCGCTATGCTCAACAACGATCGCCTGCTGGTACAGATCATCCTTATCGGCCTGCTGGGGGCCGGTCTGTGGGTCATGGCCCCGTTCATTTCCGCGCTGCTGTGGGGGGCGATCCTGGCCTATGCCAGCTGGCCGCTGATGCGCCTGCTCACGCGCGTGCTCGGCGGGCGCGAAACCCTCGCGGCGAGTGTACTGACGGGCGTGTGGATGCTGCTGGTGGCATTGCCGCTGGTGTGGCTGGGCTTCAACCTGGCCGACCATATTCGTGATGCCACCGCGTTCGTGCGCGACGTGCAGGTCGACGGCCTGCCCGATGCGCCGGCCTGGCTGGGCGGCATACCCTTCGTGGGGGAGCGCCTGGTCGGCTTCTGGGACACCCTCGACCAGCAGGGCGCGGCCATGCTGGCGGCGATCAAGCCACACCTGGGGCAGGTGGGCAACTGGTTGCTGGCCCGCAGTGCGCAGATCGGCGGCGGGATTCTCGAACTGACCCTGAGCCTGGTGTTCGTGTTCTTCTTCTACCGTGACGGGCCGCGGCTGTCGGCCTTCGTGCTGCGCCTGCTGAACCGCCTGATCGGCGAGCGCGCCGAATACTACCTGGACCTGGTGGCTGGCACCGTGCAACGGGTGGTCAACGGCGTGATCGGCACCGCAGCGGCGCAAGCCCTGCTGGCGCTGATCGGCTTCCTGATCGCCGGGGTGCCGGGCGCGCTGGTGCTGGGCCTGGTGACCTTCCTGCTCAGCCTGATCCCCATGGGGCCGCCGCTGGCCTGGGTGCCGGCCACCGCATGGCTGGCGTGGCAGGGCCAGTACGGCATGGCGGTGTTCCTGGGGATCTGGGGCACGTTCATCATCAGTGGCGTGGACAACGTGCTCAAGCCCTACCTGATCAGCCGGGGCGGCAACCTGCCGCTGGTGATCGTGCTGCTGGGGGTGTTTGGCGGGTTGCTGGCGTTCGGCTTCATCGGCCTGTTCATCGGCCCCACGCTGCTGGCAGTGGCCTACAGCCTGCTGCTGGACTGGACCCGCAGCGAGCCGCAGCACCCGCCGCGGGCCTGATCGCACCGGCCTGGCTGGCCGGGCCGCCCTTGCCAGGCGCCGGCCCTGCCGGCCAGCGGGGCGCCCCAGCCATGCCGACTTGCTCTCTTTACGCATTCTTTATACCCAACCCTCGCTAGCCCTCTCGCCCCTTTACGCCCCCCCTCCCGACAATCACCGTCAGCGGCACCGTGCCGCGGGACGGAGATTCTTCATGAGCATTTTGGACGGGGTGTCACTGCTGCTGGCAGTGGCGTTGTTTGTGTACCTGATGGCCGCGCTGCTGCGCGCCGATCGCGGTTAGGAGCAGCCATGCACAGTTACGATTACGCATTGCTGCTGGCCTTTTTCGCCCTGGTGCTGCTGCCGGCGCCCTGGCTGGGCCGCTTCTACTACAAGGTGATGGAAGGCCAGCGCACCTGGCTGAGCCCGCTGCTGGGGCCGGTGGAGCGGGGCTGCTACCGGCTGGCCGGGGTCGACCCCGCCACCGAGCAGAGCTGGAAGGCGTACGCCCTGGCGCTGCTTGCCTTCAACCTTGCAGGCTTCGGGCTGCTGTTTGCCGTATTGCTGCTGCAAGGGCACCTGCCGCTGAACCCGCAGCACCTGCCCAGCCAGGAGTGGTCGCTGGCGTTCAACACCGCCGTCAGCTTCATGACCAACACCAACTGGCAGTCCTACAGCGGCGAAGCCTCGCTCAGCTACCTGAGCCAGATGCTCGGCCTCACCGTGCAGAACTTCGTCAGCGCCGCCACCGGCCTTGCCGTGCTGGTCGCGCTGTGTCGTGGCATTGCTCGACGCTCGGCCAGCACCCTGGGCAACTTCTGGGTCGACATGACCCGCGCCACCCTCTACGGGCTGCTGCCGCTGTGCCTGCTGCTGGCGCTGCTGCTGGTATGGCAGGGCGTGCCGCAGACCTTCACCGATTATGTGCATGCACTGACCCTGCAGGGCGCCGACCAGGTGATCCCGCTGGGCCCGGCTGCCAGCCAGATCGCGATCAAGCAGCTGGGCACCAACGGCGGCGGCTTTTTCGGGGTGAACTCGGCGCACCCGTTCGAGAACCCCAGCGCCTGGAGCAACCTGTTCGAGGTGGCCTCGATCATCCTGATTCCGGTGGCCCTGGTGTTCACCTTCGGCCACTACGTCAAGGACCTGCGCCAGAGCCGCGCGATCATCGCCTGCATGCTTGCGCTGTTCGTGATCGGCGGCGCCACCGCGCTGTGGTCGGAGTACCAGCCCAACCCCACCCTGAACAGCCCGCTGGTGGAGCAGACCGCGCCGCTGGAAGGCAAGGAGAGCCGCTTCGGCACCACCGCCAGCGTGCTCTGGAGCGTGACCACCACCGCGGCCTCCAACGGCTCGGTGAACAACATGCACGACAGCCTCAACCCGCTCAGCGGCATGGTCGCGCTGGTCAACATGATGGTCGGCGAGGTGATTTTCGGCGGCGTCGGCGCCGGGCTCTACGGCATGCTGCTCAACGTGCTGATCGCGGTGTTCCTGGCCGGGCTGATGATCGGTCGTACCCCTGAATACCTGGGCAAGAAGCTGCAGGCCCGCGAGGTGCAACTACTGGTCGCCACGCTGCTGGTGATGCCGGTGGGCGTGTTGGTGCTCGGCGCGCTGGCCACCAGCCTGCCGGGGCCTGCCGCCGCGGTCAGCAACCCGGGCCCGCACGGCTTCAGCCAGTTGCTTTACGCCTACACCTCGGCCAGTGCCAATAACGGCTCGGCGTTTGCCGGGCTGGGCGCCAACACCACCTTCCACAACCTGATGATCGGCCTGGGTATGTTGATCGGGCGCTTCGGCTACATCCTGCCGGTGCTGGCCCTGGCCGGCAGCCTGGCGCTGAAGAAGAGCGCACCGGTGGGCCAGAACAGCTTCCCGACCCATGGCCCGCTGTTCGTCACGCTGTTGCTGGTGACCATCCTGCTGATCGGTGGCCTGACCTTCCTGCCGGCCCTGGCCCTGGGCCCGGTTGCTGAATACCTGAGCCTGGGCTTGTGAGGAGCCGACCATGAACCTGCCTGTTTCCGAAGTGAAGGCGGCCCCGTCCGCCACTGCCCGCACCACCTTCGCCGCGCTCTGGCGTCCGGCCCTGGTGCAGGCATTCGTCAAGCTCGACCCGCGCCAGCTCAAGCGCGCCCCGGTGATGCTGGTGGTGGAACTGACCGCTATCTTCACCACCCTGTTGTGCCTGCTGCCCAGCGACGTACCCACCGGCGTATCGGTGCAGATCGCCGTGTGGCTGTGGTTCACCGTGCTGTTCGCCAACTTCGCCGAGGCCCTGGCCGAAGGCCGTGGCAAGGCCCGCGCCGACAGCCTCAAGGCCGGCAGCCAGGGCCTGAGCGCGCGGCGGCGCATGGCCTCGGGCGAGTTCGAGGTGGTGCCGGCCAGTGACCTGCGCAAAGGCGATGTGGTGCGTGTGGATGCCGGGGAGATGATCCCGGGTGACGGCGAGGTGATCGAAGGGATCGCCGCGGTCAACGAGGCGGCAATCACCGGCGAGTCCGCACCGGTGATCCGCGAGTCTGGCGGCGACCGCTCTGCGGTCACCGGCAACACCCGGCTGGTGTCCGACTGGCTGCTGGTGCAGATCACCAGCAACCCGGGCGAGTCGACCCTGGACCGCATGATCGCCCTGGTCGAGGGCGCCAAACGCCAGAAGACGCCCAACGAGGTGGCCCTGGACATCCTGCTGATCGGCCTGACGCTGATCTTCCTGGTGGTAGTGGTCACGCTGCAGCCCTTCGCGCACTTTGCCGGTGGCAGCATCCCGATGGTGTTTCTGGTGGCCTTGCTGGTGACCCTGATCCCCACCACCATCGGCGGCCTGCTGTCGGCCATCGGCATCGCCGGCATGGACCGCCTGGTGCGGCTCAACGTGATTGCCCGTTCGGGGCGTGCAGTGGAAGCGGCCGGCGACGTGCACGTGCTGCTGCTGGACAAGACCGGCACCATCACCTTCGGCAACCGCCGTTGCAGTGCGGTGCACGCCGCCCCCGGCATCACTGCCCGCGAGTTGGGCGAGGGCGCCTTGCTGGCCTCGCTGGCCGACGACACCGCCGAAGGCAAGTCGATCGTCGACTACCTGCGCCAGTTGCATGACTTCACCCCACCCGACGCTGCACACCTGGTGCCGGTGGCCTTCAGCGCCGAAACCCGCCTGTCGGGCGTCGACTTCGGCGCCCAGCGCTACCGCAAGGGCGCGGTGGATTCGGTACTGGCGTTCGTCGGCATGCAGCGCCTGGACCTGCCGGCCGCCCTGGCCCGTGAAGTCGACCGCATTGCCCAGAGCGGCGGTACACCGTTGCTGGTGTGCGTGGACAAGCGCCTGCTGGGCGTTATCCACCTCAAGGACGTGGTCAAGCCCGGCATTCGCGAGCGCTTCGCCGAGCTGCGCAAACTGGGCATTCGCACCGTGATGGTGACCGGCGACAACCCGCTGACCGCCGCGGCGATTGCCGCCGAGGCCGGGGTCGACGACGTGCTGGCCGAGGCCACGCCGGAGAAGAAGCTGGCACGCATTCGCCAGGAACAGAACGACGGGCGCCTGGTAGCCATGTGCGGCGACGGTGCCAACGACGCCCCGGCGCTGGCCCAGGCGGATGTCGGCATGGCCATGAATGACGGCACCCAGGCGGCCCGCGAGGCGGCCAACATGGTCGACCTGGACAGCGACCCGACCAAGTTGCTGGATGTGGTACAGGTGGGCAAGGAGCTGCTGGTGACCCGTGGCGCGCTCACCACCTTTTCCATTGCCAACGACGTGGCCAAGTACTTCGCCATCCTGCCGGCGCTGTTCGCTGCGATCTACCCGCAGCTGGGCGTGCTCAACCTGATGCAACTGGCCAGCCCGCAGAGCGCCATCGTCTCGGCGATCGTGTTCAACGCGCTGATCATCGTGGTGCTGATCCCGCTGGCGCTGCGCGGGGTACGGGTGCAGGCCGCCAGCGCTGCCCACCTGCTGCGGCGTAACCTGCTGATCTACGGTCTGGGCGGGCTGCTGGTGCCGTTCGTGGGGATCAAGCTGATCGATCTGGCGCTCAATGCGCTGCACCTTGTGTGAACTGGGAGATGAACATGACGACGCTAGTACGCCCGGCCCTGAGCCTGATTGTGCTAATGACCCTGATCACCGGCGCGGTGTACCCGCTGGTGGTCACCGGAGTCGCCCAGGTGGCGTTCCCCGAGCAGGCCAACGGCAGCCTGCTGCGCGACGACAGTGGCCAGGTGCGCGGCTCTCGCCTGCTGGCCCAGCCGTTCAGTGGCGCGGGCTGGTTCCAGCCGCGGCCCTCGGCGGCCGACTATGCCACGGTGTCCAGCGGTGCCAGCAACCTGGCGCCGAGCAACCCGGCGTTGGCCAAACGCGTGGGCGAGCAGGCCCAGGCGCTGTATGTGCCGGCACAAGGCCCGGTGCCGCTGGCGCTGCTGACCACCTCCGGCAGCGGCCTGGACCCGCACCTGCCGCCAGCAGCCGTGGCCTATCAGCTGGCGCGGGTGGCAGCGGCGCGGCAATTGCCGCTGCCCACCTTGCAAGCCCTGGTGGAGCAGTCCACCCTGCACCCACTGGTGGGGCCGCCGGTGGTCAATATCCTGGCCCTGAATGCGGCCCTCGACCAGCTCGCACCTGCTTCGAAATAAGGACGTGTGTCGACCATGAGTGATTCTGAACGCGCCGATGCGTTGTTGGCCGAGTTGCCGCGCGAGGGGCGAGGCCGGCTCAAGGTGTTCCTGGGCGCAGCGCCCGGCGTAGGCAAGACCTACGCCATGCTGCAGGCGGCCCATGCGCAGTTGCGCCAGGGGGTGAGGGTGCTGGCGGGCATCGTCGAAACCCATGGGCGCAGCGAAACCGAGGCGCTGCTGGGCGGTTTGCCGCAACAGCCGCTGGTGCGCTCCGAGTACCGTGGCGTGCAGTTGGAGGAAATGGACCTGGACGGCCTGCTCAAGGCCGCCCCGCAACTGGCGCTGGTGGACGAGCTGGCCCACAGCAACGCACCCGGCAGCCGCCACGCCAAGCGTTGGCAGGACGTGCAGGAGCTGCTGTCGGCCGGTATCGACGTGTACACCACGGTCAACGTGCAGCACCTGGAAAGCCTCAATGACCATGTGCGCGGCATCACCGGCGTGCAGGTGCGCGAAACGCTGCCCGACTGGGTGCTGCAGGAAGCCTTCGAACTGGTGCTGATCGACCTGCCGCCGCGCGAGCTGCTCGAACGCCTGCGCGACGGCAAGGTGTACGTGCCGGAGCAGGCGCGGGCGGCGATCGATGCGTTCTTCACCCAGACCAACCTGACGGCCCTGCGCGAGCTGGCGATGCAGACCGCCGCCGCCCAGGTCGATGCGGACCTCGCCCACGGCTACCGCAGCCTGGGCCAGGATGCGCCGGCGCTGCGTGGGCGCCTGCTGGTGGGGGTGGATGGCGATGCCCAGGCCGAGCGCCTGGTACGTCATGCCAGCCGCGTGGCACAGCGCCGCCACCTGCCCTGGAGCCTGGTGCACGTGGACAACGGCCGCCTGCGCGACGAAACCGCACGCCAGCGCCTGCAGGCCGCCCAGCAGCTGGCCGAGCGGCTGGGCGGCGAAGTGGTGGTGCTGCGCGCCGGCGAGGTGGCCAACACCTTGATCCAGCATGCGCTGGAGCGGCGTGCGAGCCTGGTGCTGGTGGGCCAGTCGCGTGATCGGCTGCGTCGGCGCTGGTTCGGTGCCGGTGTGGCGGCGCGCCTGTTGCGCGAGGCCCACGGGCTGGAAATCAACGTGCTCGACCGCGACGCACAGCCAGAACCGGTCAGCGCGCCGGTGGCGCGAGCCTGGGCCTGGCGCCACTACCTGCTGGCGCTGCTTGCCACCGTGCTGGCCAGTGCACTGGCCTGGGGCGTGGCCGGGGTGCTGGCGCTGCCCAACATCTCGCTGGTGTTTCTGGCAGCAGTGCTGCTGGTGGCGGTGCGCAGCAGCTTGGGCCCGGCGCTGGTGTGCGCCGCGCTGTCGTTTCTGGCCTACGATTTTCTGTTCATACCGCCGAATTTCTCGCTGAGCATCCAGCGCGAGGAGGACGTGCTGACCCTGGTGTTCTTTCTGCTGATGGCCGCCCTGACCGGCAACCTGGCGGCGCGCCAGCGGCGTCAGTTGCAGGCGCTGCGCGAAACCCAGGAGCAGACCGGCCAATTGCTGGACCTGACCCGCCGGCTGACCGCAGCCACCGACCGCCAGGCGGTGTTCAATGCCGCCAGCCACCACCTGGAGGGCTGGACGGACGTGCAGATGTGCCTGCTCGAACGCGATGCCGAAGGTCGCCTGCAGGTGGCCAGCGGCGGTGCCCTGCAGTTCAACGACACCGAGCGGGCGGCCGCCGACTGGGCCTGGCAGCATGACCAGGCCGCCGGCCTTGGCAGCGACACCTTGCCCAACGGGCGCTGGTGGTGGTGGCCGCTGTCGGTGGAGGAAGGCCCGCTGGCCCTGCTGGGCGTACGCCCGCGCGAGGGCCAGGTGCTGACGGCCCAGCGCCGGCGCCTGCTCAAGGCCCTCAGCCAGCCATTGGCCCAGGCCCTGGCCCGGGCGCGGCTGGCCGATCAGCTGGAGGCGGCGCGCCTGCACGGCGAAACCGAACAGTTGCGCAGTGCCTTGCTGGCCTCGGTGTCCCACGACCTGCGCACCCCGTTGACTGCCATGCGCGGCAGCATCGACAGCCTGCTGGCACTGGGTGAGGCAATCAGTCAGCACGACCGTCGCGAGCTGCTCGAAGGCACCCGCGACGAGGCCGAGCGCCTGGACCGATACATCCAGAACCTGCTCGACATGACCCGCCTGGGGCATGGCGGGCTCAAGCTCGCGCGGGACTGGGTGGCGCCGACCGACATCGTCGGCAGCGCCCTGAGCCGCCTGCGCGTGGTGCTGGCCCCGTTGCAGTTGCGCACCGAGGTGCCGGCAGAGCTGCCGCTGCTGTTCGTGCATGCCGCACTGATCGAGCAGGCCCTGATCAATGTGCTGGAGAACGCGGCGCGCTTCTCGCCGGCCCACGGGCGCCTCGAACTGCGGGTGAGTGTGGAAGGCGAGCAGCTGTGCCTGGCCGTCGCCGACGAGGGCCCGGGGATTGCGCCGCAGGACCGGGCGCGCATCTTCGACATGTTCTACACCGCTGCGCGCGGGGACCGGGGCGGGCAGGGCACGGGGCTGGGGCTGGCGATCTGCCAGGGCATGATCGGCGCCCATGGCGGGCAGATCCGTGTAGAGGACGGCATCGATGGCCGTGGCACCTGCATCACACTATGCTTGCCGCTTCCGGCCCAACCTGAACTGGACAGCGAGACCCCATGAGCCAGACCGCGACCGTGCTGGTCATCGACGACGAACCGCAGATCCGCAAGTTCCTGCGCATCAGCCTTGGCTCGCAGGGCTACAAGGTGCTGGAGGCGGGCACCGGTGCCGAGGGCCTGAGCCAGGCGGCGCTGGGTCGGCCGGAGCTGGTGGTGCTCGACCTGGGGTTGCCCGACATGGACGGGCAGCAGGTGTTGCGCGAACTGCGCGAATGGAGCCAGGTGCCGGTGCTGGTCTTGTCGGTGCGGGCCAGCGAAGTGCAGAAGGTCGAGGCGCTGGACGGCGGGGCCAATGACTACGTGACCAAGCCGTTCGGCATCCAGGAGTTTCTGGCGCGGGTGCGCGCATTGCTGCGCCAGGTGCCCCAGGCGGTGGCCGAAGAGTCGGCACCGCGCTTCGGCCCGTTGACCGTGGACCTTGCCTACCGGCGCGTGACGCTGGCGGGCGAGGAGGTGGCGCTGACCCGCAAGGAGTATGCGTTGCTGGCGCAACTGGCGCGTCACCCGGGGCGGGTGATCACCCAGCAGCAGTTGCTCAAGGATATCTGGGGCCCCACCCATGTGGAGGACAGCCACTACCTGCGCATCGTGGTGGCGCATGTGCGGCAGAAACTGGGGGACGACCCGACGGCGCCGCGGTTCATCGTGACCGAGCCGGGGGTGGGGTATCGGTTGATCGGGCCGGAGCAGGCTTGAGGGCCTCTTCGCCGGCCTAGCGCCTTTCGGCCTCATAGTTGTCCAGCGTATCGCGTGCAATCTCGCGTCCCAGCGCGATCAGCTCCGGCGCCTTGTAGAACTCGAAGAACCGGCACACCCGCTTGGGCACGTTGATCAGTACATCCGGCGGGTAGCCGGCGATCTTGTACTGCGCCAGCGACGTCTGCATCACCTCGAAGCTCTGGTTGATCAGGTCCAGCAGCGAAGCCGGGCCCACGTTGTCGACAATGAACGAGCCGGCCGCCGATTTCGGCGCGCCGTCAGTCTCGGGCGCCGCCGAGGGCTGCTGCGCCTCGGGCTCGGCCGCATCGCTGAGCCACGGGTTGGGCGCCGCCTGCTCGATGCGGATCAGCCCTTCGGCGGCCTTGCGCCGGAACGGCAGGTGCGAGCCCAGCGAGTTGATCAGGTTGTCGAAGCGCAACTTGAACGCCGCCGGCCGCTCGATCACCGGCAACTGGTAATGCTTCTGGTTGGTGGAGTTGAGGTTCACCGCCACGATCAGGTCGCAGTGGCTGGACACCACCGGGATGATCGGCAACGGGTTGAGGATGCCGCCATCGACCAGCATGCGGTTGCCCTGCACCACGGGGGTGAACAGGCTGGGGATCGCCGCCGAGGCGCGCATGGCCTGGTGCAGGCAGCCTTCCTGGAACCAGATCTCCTGCTGGTTGGTGAGGTCGGCCGCCACTGCGGTGTAGGGGATGCGCAGGTTCTCTATGTTGACCTCGCCGACGATCTTGCGGATCTGCCCGAACACCTTCTCGCCGCGAATCGCGCCCAGCCTGAAACTCACGTCCACCAGGCGCAGCACATCCAGGTAATCCAGGCTCTCGATCCAGCGTCGGTATTCGTCGAGCTTGCCGGCGGCGTAGATGCCGCCGATCACCGCGCCCATCGAACAGCCGGCAATGCAGGCGATGTCGTAGCCGCGCCGCTCCAGCTCCTCGATCACGCCGATGTGTGCATACCCTCGGGCGCCCCCCGACCCCAGCACCAGTGCTACGCGTTTGCTCATGGTCGTTCCTTGCGGCTGTTCTGCTCGTGGGCCTAACAATGCACCCATTCAGGGCTGTGCTTCAATCGTGACAAGCGCTGGGCTACGCTGAGCAGGGCACTTTTCAGCGTGCGTGCCGTCGAAGTGCCACCCCGAACATTTTCCTTTTGAGGTAACACCGATGAAAGCCTGGATCTGCCTGCCCCTGATTGCCCTGGTACTGAGCGGCTGCGCCGGCAAGACGGCGTACCGGGACAGCTGCGCCAATCAGCTGGATTCGGCCTGGAAGGAGCTGGACCTGGCCAAGGCCGAGGGCTTCGCCGGCACGGTCAGCTATTCCAAGGCCCTGTCGCTGCTGACCGGCGCCAAGACCCAGCAGCAGTTCGAAGCCTTCGAAGGCTGCAGCAACAAGGCCGAGAAGGCACGCTTCTACATCCGTGAATCGCGCGCCGGGCGCTGAGGGAGGACCAGGCCATGTCGGCAATGCTCGACCATGTGATCGCCCAGGTGCTGACCCTGCACGTGCGCCTGCTGGCCTGCCAGGCGCGCCTGGCGGCCAATACCGACAGTGAGGCGCTGCATGACCTGCGTACCAGCGTGCGTCGCCTGCGCAGCCTGCTGCGGCCCCTGCGCGGGCTGCCGGGGGTGGACAAGCTGGAGGATGCTGCCGCCGAGCTGGGGCGCCTGACCACGCCGCTGCGCGATCGCGAGGTGCTGGCCGCGCAGTTGCTCGAACGCGGGCTGCCCGAGGTGGCCCGCCAGCAGCTTGGCGACCCGGCCCGCACCTTTGCCCGGGTGGCGGCCAGCGCCGAGCTTGCGCGGCTGCTGGCGATCATCGATGCCTTCCCGATGTTCCTGCGCGCGGCCCAGCGCCAGGGCCTGGTACGCCGCCTGGAGGCGCGGGTGGGCAAGCGCCTGCACAAGCAGTGGCGCAACCTGCAGGCGGCCATGAACGACCCGGCGCACGACCGCCACCGCCTGCGCCTGCTGATCAAGCGGGTGCGTTATGGCGCCGAGGCCTATCCACAGCTCGAACGCCTGCGCCCGGCCCTGCGCCGCGGGCTCAAGCGCGCCCAGGGCGATCTGGGCGACTGGCACGACCTGTTGCAGTGGCTGTTGCAGGCCGAGCAGCAGCCTGGCCTGGCGCCCTGCGTGGCGCACTGGCAGATGCAACAGGCGGCGGCCGAACAACGTGCCGACCGCACGCTGGAGACGCTGCTGAGCGAAATCCAACGTCGATAAGTCGCGTGTTTGGCGCAAATGCGGCCTGTGCGCGGCGCGGCGGCTGGTTAACATCGCCACATTTGCCCACTGGTCGAGGTCCCGATGAATTTTTCCCAACTGCTCACCGCCGTGCGCCTGCAGCCCCAGGCGGTGACCATCCCGGCCGAATGGGCCCAGGGGCGTGCCTGTTTCGGCGGGCTGATGGCGGCGCTGGTGTACGAGGCCATGCACGCCAAGGTCGCCCCGGACCGTCCGGTGCGCTCGCTGGCCATCACCTTCGTAGGGCCGGCCGAGCCTGGGGTGCCGATCAGTTTCGAGGTGGAGCTGTTGCGTGACGGCAAGGCGGTCAGTTCGCTGCTGGGGCGCGCGGTACAGAATGGCCAGGTGGTGACCCTGGTACAGGGCAGTTTCGGTGCCGGGCGCGATTCGGTGGTGCAGGTGTCAGGGCTGGCGCCGGTGCCGATGAAAAGCCTTGCCGAGTCCAGCCCCGAGTTGCCCTTCATCAAGGGCGTGACCCCCGAGTTCATTCGCCACCTGGCCATGCGCTGGGGCATTGGCGGCTTGCCGTTCAGCGGTAGCCGGTCACGCGAAATGGGCGGCTGGGTGCGCCTGCGCGGTGAGGATGTGGTCGAGGAGCCGGTGACCGAAGCCCACCTGCTGGCGCTGGTCGATGCCTGGCCACCGGCGTTGATGCCGCACCTGAGCAAGCCCGCTGCCGGCAGCACCCTGACCTGGACCATCGAGTTCGTGCAGCCGGTGGCCAGCCTGACCACCTTGGACTGGTGCCAGTACTGCGCCCAGATCGACTATGCGCGTGACGGCTATGGCCATGTGGCGGCCGCCTTGTGGAACGGAGCCGGTGATTTGCTTGCCATCAGCCGCCAGACGGTGACCGTGTTCGCCTGAATCACTGGCGCTGGCGCTCCACCGCCACACCGGCCAGCAGGCCGATGACGCCGACGGCCAGGGTGCCCAGGTCGGCGTCGAGCGCGCCGCTCAAGACCAGCAGCGCGCCGATGGCCAGCAGCGGCAGTGCAATCAGCTGCAGCGCGATGTTGGTGGGGGTACGAGGGGCGTGATGCCAGTGGGGCAGGTGAAACAGGTGCTTGTTCATCACGGTTCTCCTCAAGGTGCAAAACGGATAACCCAAGCGTAGTTTGGCCCCCGCCAGGGGGCCAATTGCGCGCGGCTATCGGGTTTATAGCTTGAGTTGACCGATGGCCTTGTTCAGCTCGCCGGCCAGGGTGGCCAGTTCGCTGCTGGTGGTGGCCGAGTCGACGGTCTGCTGCACGGTCTCTTCGGTCACGTCGCGGATGCTCACCACTGCGCGGTTCATCTCTTCGGCCACCTGGCTCTGCTGTTCGGCCGCCACGGCGATCTGGGTATTGCTCTCGCGCATCTGCGCCACCGCGCCGGTGATCTCCGCCAGAGCCTCGCCGGCTTCCTGGGCCTGCTTGACGCAGTCGTCGGCCTTGAACGAGCTCTCGGTCATGAACTCCACCGCATCGCGGGTGCCGGCCTGCAGGGCAGAGACCATGGTGGTGATTTCATCGGTGGAGCTCTGCACGCGCTTGGCCAGGTTGCGCACCTCGTCCGCCACCACCGCGAAACCGCGGCCCAGGTCGCCGGCACGGGCCGCCTCGATCGCCGCGTTGAGGGCCAGCAGGTTGGTCTGTTCGGCGATGCTGTGAATCACCCCGACCACGCTGTTGATCTTCTGGCTGTCCTCGGCCAGTTGACGAATCATCTCGGCTGTCTGCTGCACGCCGGTGGAGAGCCCCGAGATCGACGACTGCACGCGGCTGACCACGTCCTTGCCGCTGCCGGCCAGGGTGTCGGCGCTTTGCGACAGGTCGCGTGTGGCGCCGGCATGCTGGGCGATGTGGTAGACGGTGGCGGTCATTTCGTTGATGGCGGTGGCGGCCTGGTCGGTTTCGCTCTGCTGGCCGAGCATGCCGTGGCGCACCTCGTTCATGCTGGCGGCCAGGCGCGCGGCGCCGGCATCCAGCTGCGCGGCGGTTCGCGCCACGGTGTTGACCACGCGGTGGTAGGTGGTCTGCATGGCGTTGAAGGCGCTGGCCATCTGGCCGATCTCGTCGCCGCAGGACAGCGGCACCCGTGCCGACAGGTCACCGGTCTTCTCGACGTGCAGCATCACGTCCTTGAGGATGTTGAGCTGGCTGAGCAGGAAGCGGATCAGCAACTGCGAGGCGCACAGCATGGCCAGCATCAGGATCAGTACGCACACCGCATAGTTGACGAAGCGGTCGGTGAACACCTGCGCCATGCTCGGGGCCTGGGCCAGTACCGCGATCTGCTGGCCATCGCGCTGGATGACCTGCGCGCCGATCAGCGGGTCGCTGCCCAGCAGCGGCATGCCGTTCAGCTCGACCCAGCCCTGGGCAGTGGCCAGGGCCGGCAACGCCTGGCCATCGAAGGTGGGCGCCTGCCCGGGTGTGAAGCTGACCCAGGTGGCGTTCTGCGGCAAGGCCTGGCCGGCGGGCCAGGCGGCCAGCAGGCGGGCTTCGGATTGCACCCGGGCCTGGGCCGTCTCGGCCCTGGCGCGGGTTTCCAGGTGCACCGCATACAGCACCACGAACAGGGTTGTGACGAAGGCGACTGCGTTCACCGCCCAGAACTTGTACTTCAGTGAGATATTGCTGAGCCAGGCACCCATGGATAGGTCTTCTCTGATTGAGCGGAAACAATTTGGCAAGGTGCCATCAGTGTGCCAGCCAATTCAAAGACAAATCTTGATATGCGTCAAACTATGTCGGGGAGCCCGAAGAAGCGCCGGGCGCAGTCGCTGGTGTGCGCAGCCACCTGCTCGGGTGTCTCGCCCCGGTGCAGGGCCACTTCGCGCAGCACTTCGGGCAGGTAGGCCGGTTCGTTTCGACCGCTTTTGGGTTTGGGGCGCAGGGTCCGGGGCAGCAGGTAGGGGGCGTCGCTCTCCAGCATCAGGCGGCCAGTGGGGATGCTGGCAACCAGCGGGTGCAGGTGGGTACCGCGACGTTCGTCGCAGATCCAGCCGGTGATGCCGATGTGCAGGTCCAGGTCCAGGTAGCTGAACAGGGCGCTGCGCTCGCCGGTAAAGCAGTGCACCACGGCGGCGGGCAGGCGGTCGCGGTAGTCCTTGAGAATCTGCAACAGGCGTTCGTTGGCATCACGCTCGTGCAGAAACACCGGCATCTGCAGCTGCACCGCCAGCGCCAGTTGTTCTTCCAGGGCCTTTTCCTGTTGCGGGCGCGGCGAGAAGTCGCGGTTGAAGTCCAGCCCGCATTCACCCACCGCGTGCACCCGTGGCTGTTCGAGCAGCGCGCGCAGATGGCGCGCGGTGTCGCTGTTCCAGCTGCTGGCATCGTGGGGGTGTACACCGGCCGTGCTGAACAGGCGCCGGGCCTGCGGGTCGAGTTGCTCGCACAGGTGTAGCGCGGCTTCGCTGCCGGCCAGGCTGGTACCGGTCACCAGCATCTGATGCACCCCGGCGGCCTCGGCACGCTGCAAGATGGCCTCGTGCTTGCCGTCGAAACTTGGGTTGGTCAGATTGACGCCGATGTCGATGAGTTGCATGGTGCTACCTCAGGTTGTGCGGCAAAAGCGCTTGGCAGCGCCGAAAAATACCAATAACGCCAAGAACTTCAAGAAGTTGTCGCGGTCTTTTGCGGTCAATTGTCACGGACCGACCGCTCATTATGGCGTCAAATACTCAATCGCGGCCCTTTGCCGGAGACCGGATGACGCGATCACTTTGGCTTTTTTTGCTGTGTGTGGGCCTGCTGTGCGCCGGCCCGGCCCACGCACGCCTGCCCGGCCCGCAGCAGGCGGTGCCTGCGGCCAAGGTGCGCGACCTGGCGCAGATCCGTGAAAGCCGGGTGTTGCGCGTGCTGGTCAACCAGAGCCGCAACAGCTCCGGCGAGGTCAAGGGCCAGCCGGTGGGCATCGAATACCATCGGTTGATCGCCTTCGAGCACTATCTCAACGGGCGTGCCCGTGACGGTCAGCAGATCCGCCTGAAGATCATCCCCAAGGCCAAGGACCAGTTGATCGGCGCATTGCAGCGTGGCGAGGGCGATCTGGTGGCGCCCGGCGAGCTGATCGATTTGAGTTCCACCCGCGGGGTGATGGCCAGCGACCCGGTGCTGGAGAATGTGCCGCTGGTGCTGGTGGGGCGCAAGGGCGAACGGACCTACCAGCGCGTCGAGCAGCTTGCCGGCCGCACCGTGACCCTGACCAGTTCGAGTGCGGCAGGCGATACCCTCCACGAAATCAACCAGCGCCTGGCCCTGCGCAAGCTGGCGCCGCTCAAGGTGGAATGGGCGGACCCCAGCCTTGCGGTGGAGGATGTGCTGGAAATGGTGCAGGCCGGCATCTTCCACCTGACCGTGGTCGAACAGCCGATTGCCCGGCGCTGGGCGCAGGTGATGCCCAAGCTGCTGGTGCAGCGCAAGGTGCAGTTGGCCCAGCCCGAGGCGATGCATTGGTACGTGCGCCGCGACGCGGCGATGCTGCACGCCAGTGTCGATCGCTTCCTCAAGGGGTATCACGCCCCGGCCGATCAGGATGTGGCGTTCGAGCGTATCTACCGGCGCCTGTACAAGGTGCATTACCCGCTGGCCCAGGCCAACCGCCAGCGCCTGGAAAAACTGCGGCCGGTGCTGCAGCGTCACGCCCAGGCCCAGAACCTGGATTGGCTGAACCTGGCGGCACTGGCGTTCAAGGAGTCGGCCCTCGACCCGGCGGCCAGGGGCGCAGGTGGCGCCCATGGGCTGATGCAGATCACCCCCGGTGCGGCGCAGCGGGTGGGGATCAGCGATATCGCCAATGTCGATGGCAATGTACAGGCCAGCGCGCGCTACCTGGCACTGATCCGGCGCAAGTTCTTTTCCAGCAACCAGCTCAACGAACGCGAGCGCATGGCGTTCGTGCTGGCCGGCTACAACCTGGGGCCGGAGCGGGTTCAGGCCATGCGGGCCGAGGCGCGGCGACGCGGCCTGAACCCCAACCAGTGGTTCTTTCAGGTAGAGCGTGTGGCGCTCGAGCAGGTGGGAATGGGGCCGGTCAGCTATGTTAATAGCGTCAACAAGTACTTTCTGGCATTCGACCGCGAACGCGACGCGCTGGAAGCCCGGGGACGAAAAGTGGCCTCACGCAAGTAATCGAAAATTACGATTTGTATGTGCAGATAATCGCGATTTTAACATTTGAAAATATGATTAAGATGGCGACCTCTACCACACACCTGCATCGCTTAAGGAAGACAGCATGAACGCCATCAACTCCGTATTGTTCACCCGCGCCGGCTGGGGCATTACCGTACTGCGCATCTTCATCGGCATCATCTTCATGGCCCATGGCTCGCAGAAGCTGTTCGGCCTGTTTGGTGGCGGCGGGCTGGCAGGCACCGCGCAGTACATGGAAAGCCTGGGGCTGACCCCGCCGACACTGATGGCGGCGCTGTCCGGTGGGGCCGAGTTCTTCGGCGGGCTGGCACTGGTCATCGGCCTGCTGGCACGCCCGGCGGCCCTGGCGCTGGTGGGGTTGCTGCTGGTGGCGATTTTCTCGGTGCACATCGGCAACGGTCTGTTCATGGCCAACAACGGCTATGAGTTCGCCCTGGCGCTGCTGGGTGGCGCGATTGCGGTACTGGTGGAAGGGGCGGGTAGGGCGTCGGTGGACCGCATGATCGCCAAGTGAGCCTTGGCGTTGTGGCAAAAAAAGGGCCTGCATTGCAAGCCCTTTTTTGTGCCCGACCCGGCTGCTTGCTTCTGCGGCAACGCAGGCGCCTTCAGGGGCACCGACAGGTGCAGGAACCGGCGTCGCCGTCGAATGCGAGAAACTCGCTTGTTTTTCCGGCGTCCGGGTCGTTTATCAGACGATGGCATTGTTGACAGCCGGGCCGGCGCTTCTCTAGGATGCTGGCTTGCGCCGATTTAAACAGCTACTTGCGGGGCGCAGGAAGACCACCAGCAGGTCGTCCGAATACCGCTAAAGCGCTGGTTCGGTGACGCCTCGCACCGCAGCCCAGCGGGATCTGCGAGGCACAGAGAAGTACACCATGAGTTGCCCACGTACCAGCGTTTGCCTCACCCCTCTCCCTACCAGCCAGGCGACTCGCACGCCGCGCATTCTGCTGAGCGGCAAACACCAGCCGACCCTGCTGCGCTACCTCGATGGCTGGCCCCGCCCCAAAGGCCGTGCCACGGCGTTCCTGATCCAGTTCGCCGACTCCTGCGAAACCCTCGCCCGGTTCGGCAACGACCGTTTCGACCTGGCCGTGGTGCAGGCGCCCTCGAGGGCCGATGCCGCCGAAGTGATCCACCACCTGACCCGCGTCGCCCGCCAGGGCTTGATCACCCGCGCCTGATCGCTCAGGGGTACTCGATCTCGACGATGTACACCGTCTGTTCGCCAGTCGGTGTCTGCACCCGCACTTCAGCGTCCAGCGCCTTGCCGATCAGGGCGCGGGCCAGGGGCGAATCGATGCTGATCAGGCCCAGTTTCAAGTCCAGCTCGTCGGGCCCGACGATGCGGTAGCGCGATTGTTCGCCGTCTTCGTTCTCGACCGTGACCCAGGCCCCGAAGTACACCTTGTTCGGGTCGCTGGGCCGTTCGCTCACCACTTTCAGGTTTTCCAGGCGCTTGGTCAGGAAGCGCACGCGGCTGTCGATTTCGCGCAGCATCTTCTTGCCGTAGGTGTACTCGGCGTTTTCCGAACGGTCACCTTGCGCTGCTGCCTCACTGACCGACTGGGTCACCTGGGGCCTGCGCACATGCCACAGTTCATGCAGCTCGGCGCGCATGCGCGCCTCGCCCTGTGGGGTGATCAGTGCGGTGCCGGCAGTGCGGGGCGGGCGGTATCGGCTCATGGGCTTCCAGGCTCGGGTAGGTAGCCGCCGAGTCTATCAGCCCTCGCGAAGCACTGTCAGCGGGCTGGCATTGAGCGCCCGGCGCGTGCCGAATACCCCCGCACCCCCCACCAGCAACGCACCGATCACCGGCAACAGCAGCAGCCACGGGTGCGGGCTCCAGTGCAGGTCGAATGCGTAGCGGTACAGCAGCAGGCTGATCAGTTCGGTGCCCAGCGCCGCGAGCAGGCCGCTGGCGGCGCCCAGCAGGCCGAACTCGATGCGCCGGGCCTTGACCAGCAGGCTGCGGCTGGCGCCCAGTGCCCGCAGCAGCGCACCCTGGTGGATGCGCTCGTCCAGGGTGGCCTGCAGCCCGGCGAACAACACGGCCAGGCCCGCCGCCAGCACGAACAGCAGCACATACTGTACCGCCAGGGTCACCTGGGCCAGGATGCTGCGCAACTGCTCCAGCAGCGCATCGACCTGCAGGATGGTGGCTGCCGGGAACGCTCGCGACAGGGCCACCACCTGCTGGTCGTGGCCTGGGGCCAGGTAGAAGCTGGTGAGATAGGTGGTCGGCAGGTCCTGCAGGGTGCCGGGCTGGAAGATCATGTAGAAGTTGGGCTGGAAGCTGTCCCAGTTGACCGTGCGCAGGCTGCTGACCTGTACCTGGCGCTCCAGGCCACCGATGCTGAAGGTCAGGGTGTCGCCCAGCTTGAGCTTGAGGCTCTCGGCCAGCTGCGCCTCCACCGACACGCCGGGCAAGGCATCGGCAGCCGGTTGCGCCTGCCACCACTGGCCGGCGCTCAAGGTGTTGCCCTGGGGCAGGTCGGCGGCCCAGGTCAGGCTCAGGTCGCGCTGGACGGCGCGGTCACCGGTGGATTCCTTGCTGACGATCTCGCGCACCGGCTCGCCATTGATGAGCGTCAGGCGCCCGGGAATCACCGGGAACAACGGCGCGGCATGGACCGAGAATTCGTTCAGGCGCTGGGCGAAGGTGTCCTTGTCGTCCGGCAGGATGTTGAGCACGAAATAGTTGGGAGCATCCTTGGGCAGCTGGTTCTGCCAGGTGTCGAGCAGCTCGGTGCGCAGCAGGGCGATCAGGGCCATGGCCAGCAGGATCATGCCGAAGGCCAGCGACTGGCCTGCCGCCGCCAGCGGATGCTTGAGCAGTTGCCCCAGGCCCAGGCGCCAGGCCAGCGGGGCGCCGGCCAGCAGCCGACGCAGGCTGCGCAGGCCGAGCAGCAGCAGACCGCCCAGTACCAGCGCGGCCACCAGACCGCCGCCGAGCAGGGCGAAGGTCAGCAGCAGGTCCAGGCTCAGGCGCCACATGATGAGGCCCAGGGCCAACAGCGCTGCGCCATACACCAGCCAGCTGCTTGCCGGCACCGGCAGCAGGTCGCGGCGCAGTACCCGCAGCGGCGGCACCCGGCCCAGCGCTGCCAATGGCGGCAGGGCGAAGCCGGCCAGCGCCACCAGCCCGGTGGCGATCCCGGCCAGGGCCGGGGCGATGCCACCTGGCGGCACCTGCGAAGGCAGCAGGCCCTGCAGCAGGGCGAACAGGCCCAGTTGCGCCAGCCAGCCGAGCAGTGCGCCCCCCAGGGCTGCCACGCTGCCCAAAATCGCCAGTTGCAGGCAGAACAGGCTCAGCGCCTGGCGTCGGGACAGGCCCAGGCAGCGCAGCAGGGCGCTGGCATCGAAGCGGCGCATGGCAAAACGGCTGGCCGACAGCGCCACGGCCACGCCGGCCAGCAGCACCGCCACCAGGCTGGCCATGTTCAGGTAGCGTTCGGCCTTGCCCAGTGCACCGCCGATCTGCTGGTTGCCGTCACGCGAGTCGCGCAGTTGCTGGTGGGCGGCAAGACCCGCCTTGGTAGCCTGGGTGTAGCTTGCCAGGGCCTGGGGCTCGCCGCGCCACAGGTCGCGGTAGGTGACCCGGCTGCCGGGCTGCACCACGCCGGTGGCATCCAGGTCGGCGAGGTTCATCAGCACCCGCGGGGTGAGGCTGTAGAAGTTGCCGGCGCGGTCCGGCTCATAGGTCAGCACGCGGCTCAGGCGCAGGGTCTTCATGCCCACGTCGACGCTGTCACCGATCTTGAGGTTCAGCGCCGCCAGCAGGCGCGACTCGACCCATGCTTCGCCCGGCGCCGGACCACCGCCGGCCACCTCCGGCCCGTAGGCCTCGGCGGCACTGCGCAGCTCCCCGCGCAGCGGGTAACCCGTGCCGGCAGCCTTGACACTGGAGAGCTGGATGCCGTTGTCGGTGGCGATCACGCTGGAGAACTCGACCACTTTCGCATGGGCCAGGCCCAGCTGCTCGCCGTTGCGGATCTGTTCCGGGGTGGCCGGGGCGCTGCCCTGCAGCACCAGGTCGGCGCCAAGGAACTCGGTGGCACGCAGCAGCATGGCGCCGTTCAGGCGGGCGCCGAAGTAGCCGATGGCGGTGCTGGCGGCCACGGCCACCAGCAGGGCGAAGAACAGCACGCGCAGTTCGCCGGCGCGTGCATCGCGCATCAGTTGACGCAACGCCAGGCTCGGCAGGCGCAGAAACGACAGGTGTGCCATCTAGGGCTCCAGCGGGGTGACCAGGTGGCCGGCTTCCAGGCGAATCAGCCGGCCGCAGCGGTGCGCCAGGCGTTCATCGTGGGTGACCAGGACGAGGGTGGTGCCGCGTTCCTTGTTCAGTTCGAACAGCAGGTCGCTGATGCGTTCACCGGTGTGGCTGTCGAGGTTGCCGGTGGGCTCGTCGGCGAACAGCACCGCAGGCTCGGCGGCAAAGGCGCGGGCAATTGCCACCCGCTGCTGCTCGCCGCCGGACAACTGGCGTGGCGAATGGCTCAGGCGCTGGCCCAGGCCGACCCGTTCGAGCAGGCTGCGGGCGTGTTCGCGGGCATCGCGGCGTCCGTCCAGCTCCAGGGGCAGCATCACGTTCTCAAGGGCATTGAGGCTGTCGAGCAGCTGGAACGACTGGAACACGAAGCCGACATGCTCGGCGCGGACCTGGGCGCGCTGGTCTTCGTCGAGCGGGCCCAGGTCGTGCCCGGCCAGTGTCACCGAGCCTGCACTGGGCAGGTCGAGGCCGGCCAGCAGGCCGAGCAGGGTGGACTTGCCCGAGCCGGAGGCGCCGACAATGGCCAGGCTGTCGCCCTGTTTCAATTCCAGGCTCAGTTCGTGCAGGATGGTCAGGTCGCCTTCCGCGCTGGGGACCACTTTGCTAAGGTTGCGCGCAGTCAAGATGCTGGGGCCCATGGAGAATCCAATGCGAGTGTGGTTATTGAGTGCAGGCCTGGCCTTGCTGTGCATGGCCCAGGGCGCATCGGCAGGAACGGTGTTGATCGTTGGGGATAGTATCAGTGCCGCTTTTGGCCTGGATACCCGTCAGGGGTGGGTTGCCCTGCTCGAACAGCGGCTCAAGGCCGAGGGTTTCGATGACAAGGTGGTCAATGCCTCGATCAGTGGTGACACCAGTGCCGGGGGCCAGGCGCGGCTGCCTGCGCTGCTTGCAGAGCACAAGCCCAGCCTGGTGGTGGTGGAGCTGGGCGGCAATGACGGGCTGCGCGGGCAGGCACCGGCGCAATTGCAACAAAATCTTGCCTCGATGATCGATCGCTCCCGTGATGCCGGTGCCAGGGTGCTGCTGCTGGGCATGCGCCTGCCACCCAACTATGGCAAGCGCTACACCGATGCGTTCGCACAGGTGTATGCCGATCTTGGCAAGGAAAAGGACGTGCCGCTGGTGCCGTTCTTTCTCGAAGGGGTAGGTGGCGTGCCCGAGCTGATGCAGGCCGATGGCATCCATCCGGGGCAGGGCGCCCAGGCGCAGTTGCTGGAAAATGCCTGGCCATCAATAAAACCGCTGCTTTGACGCTTTTATACTGATCGGCTTTCGGCTAATGTTGCGCCCCCGATTTGGAGCCCCCGATGCCGCGTCCCGCCTGGTCCCTGTATGCCTATCAATTGATCGAGCCTGACGAACAGCTTGACCTGTTCGCCTGCCAGGAGAGTCGCGTCCACCTGATCGCCCGCCAACTCGAACTGGGCGGCTCCGTCGACCGTACCCTGTGTGGCACCCTGTTGCCGGCGCAACCGCGCTGGTCGGGTGTGGAACGCAGCATCTACCGTGACCAGCGCCTGTGCCGCCTGTGCCGGGCGATCCTCGAGGCGCAGCGGCGCGGCACGCGTCCGGTATGGCCCGAGCTGCAGGCCTGACGTCGGATCTTTTACGTTTGGCAAGGGTTCTGTGCCCGGATGCCTCCCGATCCCGCAGGGGGCGGTGTACAATTGCCCGCTTGACCCACCTGAATTAGCGAAGGATTTCCCGGATGTTGCCGCGCTTTCCCGCCGTCACCCGTTGCCTGTCCCTGGCCGCCCTGCTGGCGGCGGGCCCTGTTGCCGCTCTGGAGTTCCCCCTGCCGCCGCCGGGCGAGGATGTCATCGGCCAGGTCCAGGTGATCAAGGCCAAGTATGAGGACACCTTCGCCGACATCGGTACCGCCAACGACCTGGGCTACCTGGAGATGGTCGCGGCCAACCCGGGCGTGGACCCCTGGCTGCCAGGCGCCGGCACCGAGATCGTGCTGCCGACCCGTTTCATCCTGCCGCCGGGCCCGCGCGAAGGCATCGTGATCAACCTTGCCGAATACCGCCTGTACTACTACCCCAAAGGCGAGAACGTGGTGCACACCTTCCCGCTGGGCATCGGCCGCGAAGGCTGGGGTTCGCCTATTGCCAACACCAAGGTCACGGCCAAGACGCCGAACCCGACCTGGACCCCACCGGCCTCGATCAAGGCCGAGCACGCCGCCGACGGTGATCCGTTGCCCAACGTGGTGCCGGCCGGCCCGGACAACCCGCTGGGCCCGTTCAAGTTCACCCTGGGCGTACCGGGCTACCTGATCCACGGTTCCAACAAGAAGTTCGGCATCGGCATGCGTACCAGCCATGGCTGTTTCCGCATGCTCAACAACAACGTGCTGCAACTGGCGAGCATGGCCCCGGTGGGGACTTCGGTGCGTATCATCAACGAGCCGTACAAGTTCGGCCTCAGTGGTGGCAAGGTCTACCTCGAGGCGCATACTCCGCTGGATGACAAGGGCGACCCGTCGGTGGTCGACAAGCACACGGCAGTGATCAATGCCCTGCTCAAGCGCGAAGACCTGGCCAACAACCTGCGCATGAACTGGGACATGGTGCGTGACGTGGTGGCGGCCGAAGATGGTATCCCGGTAGAGATCGCGGTGCCGGGTGACGCCAGTGCGCCGATGGTATCGAGCGTTCCGCTCGAAATGCAGTAACCCGCTTGTGTTTGCACGAGGCCCGCTTCATGCGGGCCTCGTCGTATGCGCAGGACGGTTCTGCAGGCAATAAAAAAGCCGACCCACAGGTGGGTCGGCTTTTTAACAATCCCGAGGGATTATTACTTGCGGCTGGCTTTTTCCAGCATACGCAGAGCGCGCTCGTTAGCTTCGTCAGCAGTTTGCTGAGCTTTCTGAGCGGCGGCCAGAGCGTCATCAGCCTTGCGGTAGGCTTCATCGGCACGAGCTTGTGCACGGGCTGCTGCGTCTTCGGTTGCAGTCAGACGGGCTTCGGTTTCTTTGGAGACGCTGCTGCAACCGGTGGCCAGTACTGCGGCCAGAGCCAGAGCAGAGAATTTCAGAACGTTGTTCATCGTGTTCCCCTTCAAGGACTTTCTATTAAAGAGCCATCTCTCAACAAAGAGAAACTGGCCGGCGTACATAGTACCCATTACTTGTAGTAAGTAAACTGACCGAGCGCAAGAACCGGAAAAAAATTGCGCGGTTGCGCAGGCCGCCCCGGCGGGGGTGTGAAAAGAATGCAGGCGCTTTTGTAGCGGCGCTGAAACACCGCTGTAAATGCGTCTTTGTAGTGAACTAAAAGTGACTCCAAGTGTCATTGTTCGTCTTACCACTACATCATCCGGCTACTGTTGGCAGTGTGGCTCGCTGCCGTGTTCGCATGCTGCAAGTGCAGGTTTTTTACGATCAAGTACCTTGAGCATCTGTGCACTGGGCGCCTACTATTTGTGGGTGCTCAGTTGCCAGAGAACAACCAGGCTGTTCTCGCTGTCCAAACGGGCACGGGGTGGCGTAGAGGTTCCTTCGCCGGACAAACATCGGTAAGGTAAGGGTCTGACGAGAAGACCCGCGAGGAGTAGTGATGAGCGAGGCGTTGTCCATCCACCATGACCAGGCTGGTCATCAGTTCGAGACCAATGTGGACGGTCATCGTGCCTACCTGACCTACATGGACCTGGGTAAGCAGACATTGGATATCTACCGCACGTTCGTGCCCAATGCGCTGCGTGGGCGAGGCATCGCTGCGGCGCTGACCGAAAAGGCCCTCGCCTATGCCGAGGACATGGGCTACACCGTGATCCCCTCGTGCTCCTATGTCGAGCGCTACATGGAACGTCATCAAAAGCATTCCAACAAGGCCTGAGACTGCTGACACCCTGTTGAAAACGAAAACGCCGGGCATTGCCCGGCGTTTTCGTTGATGGCTTTCAGCCGCGGTTGCGCTTGGGCAACACGTCCTTGAGCTTGGCGCGCATGCTGCGCACGGACTTTTCGGTGGCTTCCCAGTCGATGCAGGCATCGGTGATCGACACGCCGTACTGCAGTTCGGCAAGGTCCTTGGGGATGGCCTGGCAGCCCCAGTTGAGGTGGCTTTCGACCATCAGGCCGATAATCGACTCGTTGCCTTCGAGGATCTGGTTGGCCACGTTGTCCATCACCAGCGGTTGCAGGGCCGGGTCCTTGTTGGAATTGGCGTGGCTGCAGTCGACCATGATGTTCGGCTTGATCCTGGCCTTGGCCAGGGCCTGCTCGCACAGGGCGACGCTGACCGAATCATAGTTGGGCTTGCCGTTGCCGCCGCGCAGCACCACGTGACCGTAGGCGTTGCCCTTGGTGGTGACGATGGATACGCCACCTTCCTGGTTGATGCCCAGGAAACGGTGCGGGCTGGAAACCGATTGCAGTGCGTTGATCGCCACGGTCAGGCCGCCGTCCGTACCGTTCTTGAAGCCGACGGCCGAAGACAGGCCCGAGGCCATCTCGCGGTGGGTCTGGGATTCGGTGGTGCGCGCGCCGATCGCCGACCAGCTGATCAGGTCCTGCAGGTACTGCGGGGAGATCGGGTCGAGGGCTTCGGTGGCGGTGGGCAGGCCCATTTCCGCCAGATCCAGCAGCAGCTGGCGACCGATGTGCAGGCCGTCCTGGATCTTGAACGAGTCATCCAGGTACGGGTCGTTGATCAGGCCCTTCCAGCCCACCGTGGTGCGCGGCTTCTCGAAATACACACGCATCACCAGGTACAGGGTGTCGGCGACTTCGGCGGCCAGCACCTTCAGACGCTCGGCGTATTCGTGTGCGGCCTTGAGGTCATGGATCGAGCAGGGGCCGATCACCACGAACAGGCGGTGGTCCTTGCCGTCGAGGATATTGCGTACCACTTCGCGGCCCGCGGTCACGGTCTGCAGGGCGGTGGCGCTGAGTGGAATGTCCTTCTTGAGCTGATCGGGGGTGATCAAGGTCTCGTTGGAGGCAACGTTAAGGTCGTCGATCGGTAAATCAGCCATCGTGTTACTCGTCAGGTCACGGGTGCCGGCCGCCAGCTACCCGCGCGGCGGAGCAGCATGATTGAACGCGGCGGGGTGCCGAACCTTAGCGCGTTACACCGTGATTCGACAATGGGCAGGGCCCGCTTTCCTGCCGCTTTGGCCCATTGGTATGGGGTTTTCTGATCAAAAGTGCCGTCACCCGACACGCTCGCAGGTTGCGGGCGGCAGCGCCCGGCCTGATAGTGTGTCGATTGTTTGACCTTATGGCGCCCGATGCAGGGCAGTGCGGAGCAGAGCGGCGATGAGCAAAGGCCTTGGCGACAAACTGGTGGTAGCCATTTCATCACGGGCACTGTTCGACCTCAGCGAGAGCCATCGGCTGTTCCTGGCCGAGGGGGTCGAAGCCTACCGCCAGTACCAGATCGAGCACGAAGACGAATACCTGCAACCGGGTGATGCGTTCCCGTTGGTGGAAAAGCTGCTGGGCCTCAACGCCAGCCTCGGCCAGGCCCGGGTCGAGGTGGTGCTGGTGTCACGCAACAGCGCCGACACCGGGCTGCGGGTGTTCAATTCCATCGAGCATTATGGCCTGGGTATCTCGCGGGCAGCCTTTGTTGGCGGGCGCAGTCCGTATCCGTACCTGGCCGCCTTTGGTTGCCACCTGTTTCTGTCCACCGATGCAGAAGATGTGCGCCGCGCACTGGACGCCGGCTTTGCCGCTGCCACCATCCTTTCCGGCGGGGCGCGACGTGCGGCCAGCGCGGAGCTGCGTATCGCCTTCGATGGCGATGCAGTGGTGTTTTCCGACGAGTCCGAACGCGTCTATCAGCTCGGCGGCCTGGAGGCGTTCCAGGCCAGCGAGCGCGAGTCGGCCCGCGAGCCGCTGCGCGGCGGGCCGTTCAAGGCCTTCCTGGCGGCGCTCAACGTGCTGCAGAAAGAGTTCCCCAGTGGCGCTTGTCCGATTCGCACCGCACTGGTGACGGCGCGCTCGGCGCCGGCCCACGAGCGGGTCATCCGCACCTTGCGCGAATGGGACATTCGCCTGGACGAGTCGCTGTTTCTCGGCGGCCTGGACAAGTCGGCGTTTCTCGAGGCGTTCGCGGCCGATGTGTTCTTCGACGACCAGGCAGGGCACTGCGAACGCGCCAGTGCAGTGGTCGCCACCGGCCATGTGCCCCACGGCATCAGCAACGAACGTACCCCCGGCTAGGCCGCCTGGCAGGGCGCCGGACGGCTCTGCGCGTCGTTTTGGCGCTGCTAAGCTGAACCTTGCCCTGCCGTATCGGCAGCTAGGAGGTCAAATGATCCGTTCGATGCTGTGTGCCACCGACCTCGGTTGTTACTCCCCTTATGTCATGCAACACGCGCTGGCGCTGGCACGCAGCTTCAGCGCCGAACTGTACGTGGTCCATGCCGTGGAACCGATGGGCCAGTTCGCCGAATCGCTGCTGGAAAGCTACCTTGATGAACATACCCTGTCCCATATGCGCGGCCGGGCGCTCAATACCGTGATGGCGAACATCGAACAGCGGGTGCTGGAGAACTTTCAGGATGAACTGGGCGAGAAGGAGGACCTGGCGCTGATCCGCGCGGTGCGGGTACGCCAGGGCGACCCGGCCGACGTGATCCTGGAGCAGGCCCAGCGCCTGAGCGTCGACCTGCTGATCGTCGGCAGCCACAGCCAGGGCGCCGGTAGCGAGATCCCCTTGGGGCGCACGGCGGTTCGCGTCCTGCAGCTGTCGCCCGTGCCTGTGTACATGGTGCCCCTGGCGCAGTACCTGGGGCGGCGCAAGTCATAGGGGAGGCGGTGTAGGACGTTGTAAGAAAGCTGAAGAAATAGTTCTAGATTTATTCTTCAAACCACTAATATAGTTATAACTCGTCGCTGCTGCCGGTGACGCCCAGTTGATTTGAGGGATACCTATGAAGCTTCAACAATTGCGCTACATCTGGGAAGTGGCGCACCACGACCTCAACGTCTCCGCGACAGCGCAGAGCCTGTATACCTCCCAGCCGGGGATCAGCAAGCAGATTCGCCTGTTGGAAGACGAGCTGGGTGTGGAAGTGTTCGCCCGCAGCGGCAAGCACCTGACCCGCGTGACCCCGGCAGGTGAGCGCATCATCACCACCGCTGGCGAGATTCTGCGCAAGGTCGAGAGCATCAAGCAGATCGCCCAGGAATTCTCCAACGAGAAAAAGGGCACCCTGTCGATCGCCACCACCCACACCCAGGCACGCTACGCCCTGCCGCCGGTGATCAGTTCGTTCATCAAGCAATACCCTGAAGTGGCGCTGCACATGCACCAGGGCTCGCCGATGCAGATCGCCGAGATGGCGGCTGACGGTACCGTCGACTTCGCCATCGCCACCGAGGCCCTGGAGCTGTTCGGTGATCTGGTGATGATGCCGTGCTACCGCTGGAATCGTTGCGTGGTGGTGCCGCAGGGTCACCCCCTGACCAAGCTGCCCAAGCTCACCCTGGAGGCGTTGGCCGAATACCCGATCGTGACCTATGTGTTCGGCTTCACTGGTCGCTCCAAGCTCGACGAAGCCTTCAGCCATCGCGGCCTGACCCCCAAGGTGGTGTTCACCGCGGCCGATGCCGACGTGATCAAGACTTACGTGCGCCTGGGCCTGGGCGTGGGCATCGTGGCCAAGATGGCGGTGGACACCAAGCTCGACAACGACCTGGTGGTGCTCGATGCCAGTGAGCTGTTCGAGTCCAGCATCACCAAGATCGGTTTCCGTCGTGGCACCTTCCTGCGTGGTTTCATGTGCGACTTCATCGAGAAGTTCGCGCCCCACCTGACCCGCGAAGTCATGGCCAAGGCCATCCAGTGCCACAACAAGCAGGAACTCGAAGAGCTGTTCGCTGGCGTCGAACTGCCAGTGCACTAAGCCCTTGCAGTGCCTTCAGGCCGCCAGCACGGTGGCCTGAAGGCGCTCCTGCAGATAGCCCCGCGAGCAGGTAGCCCAGCCACTGGCCGCGATGCCCTTACTGCTGACGCAATGTCTGGCAGGTGGGGCCAGGTGCTGCGCTCAGGGTGTGCATGTTCAGCCCTTGGTAATCAGGTTGCCGGCGTGCAGCCCGCATTCCTTCTGAGTCGACTCCTCCCACCACCAGCGGCCTTCGCGCTCGTGCTGGTTGGGCAGTACCGGGCGCGTGCAGGGTTCGCAGCCGATGCTGATGAAGCCGCGTTCATGCAGGCTGTTGTAGGGCAGCTCGAGCATGCGGATATAGCCCCACACCTCTTCGCTGCTCATCTGCGCCAACGGGTTGAACTTGTACAGGGTGCGCTCGGGGATGGAGAAGGCGCTGTCGATTTCCAGCGCGGCCACCTGGCTGCGGGTGCCCGGGCTCTGGTCGCGGCGCTGGCCGGTGGCCCAGGCGCTGACGGTGCTCAGCTTGCGGCGCAGCGGCTCGATCTTGCGGATGCCGCAGCATTCGCCGTGGCCGTCCTTGTAGAAGCTGAACAGGCCCTTTTCCTTCACGAAGGGGTCGAGTGCACTGCGATCGGGGGAAAGTATCTCGATCGGCAGCTTGTACTGCTCGCGCACCTGGTCGATGAACCGGTAGGTTTCCGGATGCAGGCGGCCGGTGTCGAGGCTGAACACCTTGACGTTCTTGTTCAGCTTCCAGGCCATGTCCACCAGCACCACGTCTTCGGCGCCACTGAAGGAGATCCACAGGTCGTCGCCGAAGTGTTCGAAGGCGAGCTTGAGGATGTCCTGCGGGGACTTGTTGGCATAGGTCGCGGCGAGGGCGGCGACGTCGAAGGGTTGGCTCATCAGGCGGCTTCCGGTCATTGAATGGCGCTTGGCGCTCGTAATGGGCGAATGTTAACAAAAATTGCCGGGTTAGACGGCGCGCCTGTAGAGTGCGCCTTCCATTTTTAGCGTTGTTCGAGGAGTGAGCTGTGGAAATTGCCTGTCTCGACCTGGAAGGTGTACTGGTCCCGGAGATCTGGATCGCCTTTGCGGAAAAAACCGGAATCGAATCGTTGCGGGCCACCACCCGCGACATTCCCGATTACGACGTGCTGATGAAGCAGCGCCTGCGCATCCTGGATGAGCATGGCCTCAAGCTTTCCGACATCCAGGCAGTGATTGCCACGCTCAAGCCGCTGGACGGCGCCATCGAGTTCGTGGACTGGTTGCGCGAGCGTTTCCAGGTGGTGATCCTGTCCGACACCTTCTACGAATTCTCGCAGCCGCTGATGCGCCAGCTGGCTTTCCCGACCTTGCTGTGCCACCGCCTGATCACCGACCAGAGCGATCGTGTGACCGGCTACCAACTGCGCCAGAAAGACCCCAAGCGCCAGTCGGTGCTGGCATTCAAGAGCCTGTACTACCGGGTGATCGCGGCGGGTGACTCGTACAACGACACCACCATGCTGGGCGAGGCGGATGCAGGCATCCTGTTCCATGCGCCGGAAAACGTGATTCGCGAGTTCCCGCAGTTCCCGGCGGTGCATGATTTCGAGGCGCTGAAGAAAGAGTTCATCAAGGCCTCGAACAGGTCGTTGAGCCTGTAATACCGCCTTCGCCGGCAAGGCCGGCTCCTGCACGCTGTAGGAGCCGGCCTTGCCGGCGAAGCGTTCTAGAGGCCCTGCAGGGTCTGGAGCAACACCCTGACCTTGGTGATCGACTCCTCGTACTCCGCCTCCCACTGCGAGTCCGCCACCACCGCACCGCCTCCCCAGCAGCACACCTGGCCGTCCTTCACCAGCAGGCTGCGGATGGCGATCGAGCTGTCCATCTCCCCGCGCACGTCCACATACAGCAGCGAGCCGCAATACAGTGCACGTCGGCTCGGCTCCAGTTCGTCGATGATCTGCATCGCCCGAATCTTCGGCGCCCCGGTGATCGAGCCGCCGGGGAAGCTGCCGGCTATCAGGTCCAGCGCATCCTTGCCCGGTGCCAGGCGTCCGGTCACGCTGCTGACCATGTGGTGCACGTTGGGGTAGCTCTCCAGGCTGAACAGCTCCGGCACCTGCACCGAGCCGGTAGCGCAGCTGCGCCCCAGGTCGTTGCGCAGCAGGTCCACGATCATCAGGTTCTCGGCGCGGTCCTTGGTGCTTGCCAGCAGCTCGGCAGCATTGGCGGCATCCTGCACGGGGTCGCTGCTGCGCGCACGGGTGCCCTTGATCGGGCGGGTTTCGACCTCGCCCTGGCTGACCCTGATGAAGCGCTCGGGCGAGAAGCTCAGCAGCGCGCTGCCATCGGCCAGTACCTGATAGCCGGAGAAGGGCGTAGGGCAGGCAGCCCGCAGCGCCTGGTAGGCCGTCCACGGGTCGCCCTGGCAGGGTGCGCGAAAGCGTTGGGTAAGGTTGATCTGGTAGCAGTCGCCGGCATGGATGTACTGCTGCACCCGCTCGAACGCCTGACGGTAATCCTCGGCTGCGAGGTCGCCGCGCATTGGCGCAGCAAGCCTGAATGCGCCGGCTGCCGTCGGGGCGTCGTGCTCGAACAGTGCCACCAGGCGCTCGCGTTCGGTGGCGGGCAGCGCCGGATGAAACACCAGCTGGCTGCGTTGCAGCTGATGGTCGCTGATCAGTGCCCAGGCATACAGCCCCAGGCTTGCGTCACCCAGCCCCAGGTCGTCGCAGGCAATGGCGGGCAGGCGCTCCAGGCGCCGGCCGAAGTCGTAGCTCAGGTAGCCGATCAGGCCGCCGGCGAACGGCAGCTCGACACCTGCCGGCAAGTGCGCGCGCCCAAGCCCGGCCAGTTGCTCGCGCAGGCGCTGCAGGTAGTGCTGGCCGTCTTCTTCGGCGTCCGGGGTCAGCGTGCACAGTGGCCAGGCGCTGAGCAGGTCGAAGCGCCCACGCACGGCGCCAGGCCGCGCGCTGTCGAGCAGCACGGCGCCAGGTGCCTGGCGGATACGGGCAAAGTAGGCGGCCGGATCGGCCTGGTAGGGCAGGGGGTGAAGTGTGCAGGTCGGCATTCGGGTGAACAGCTGTCGAGGCGGGGCGAGCATTGTAGCCCTGTGCAGGCGATGCTCCTAGCGGATCGGCGACCGCCCTGTGCGCGGCTGCGCCAGGGCGGTGGCAGATTACTGCGCCGGGATGTGGCCGAACAGTTCCTGGGCGAAGCGCACGCGCTCTTCGACGCTTTCCTTGATGCCATTGCTGGCCAGTTCCTCAAGGTGCGCCTCGACGGCGTGGGTGCGCAGGGTCAGGCCGCAATCGTTGGCGATCTGGATGTTCAGGCCGGGGCGGGCGTTGAGTTCCAGGATCAGCGGGCCCTTGTCCTGGTCCAGCACCATGTCCACGCCGATGTAGCCCAGGCCGCACAGTTCATAGCAGCCGGCGGCCAGCTTCATGAAGCCGTCCCAGTTGGGCAGTTGCACGCCGTCCACCGCATTGGTGGTGTCGGGGTGCTTGCTGATGATGTTGTTCAGCCAGGTACCGCGCAGGGTCAGGCCGGTCGCCAGGTCCACACCCACGCCGATGGCGCCCTGGTGCAGGTTGGCCTTGCCGCCGGACTGGCGCGTGGGCAGGCGCAGCATGGCCATGACCGGGTAGCCCATGAGCACGATGATGCGGATGTCCGGTACGCCTTCGTAGCTGATGCTCTTGAAGATCTGGTCCGGGGTTACCCGGTACTCGATCAGCGCGCGGTCGCGATGGCCACCCAGCGAATACAGCCCGGTGAGGATGCTCGACACCTGGTGCTCGATTTCCTCGTGGGTGATGATCTTGCCGGACACCGTGCGGTAGCGGTTCTCGAAGCGGTCGGCGATCACCAGGATGCCGTCACCACCGGCGCCCTGCGCCGGCTTGATGACGAAGTCGCTGCGCCCGCCGATGATCTCGTCGAGCTTGTCGATGTCCTTTTCGGTGGAGATCACCCCGTACATTTCCGGCACGTGGATGCCGGCCTTGATCGCCCGCTCCTTGGTGATGATCTTGTCGTCGACGATCGGGTACAGGTTGCGCTTGTTGTACTTGAGCACGTAGTCCGCGTTGCGCCGGTTGATACCCATGATGCCCCGGGCTTCCAGGGCCTTCCAGGTTTTCCATAGGCCGAACATCAGGCGTCAGCCTTCACGAAGGCCTTGAAGCGCACCAGCTCCGTCAGGCGGTAGCCGCGGTAGCGGCCCATCGCCAGCATGAAGCCCACCAGAATCAGCAGCACCGCCGGGAAGGTGAACACGAAGTACACCAGTTCGGGCACGCTCATCAGCAGGTGCGCGACCGAGGCGGCGAACAGGGTGCCGATGGCGACTTTCATGGCATGGCCGCCGCCGCGTTCCTCCCAGGTGATCGACAGGCGTTCGATGGTCATGGTCAGAATCACCATCGGGAACAGTGCCACCGACAGCCCGCGCTCCAGGCCCAGCTTGTGGCTGAACAGGCTGATGGCCGCGATCAGCACCACCACGAAGGTCAGTACCACCGACAGGCGCGGCAGCATCTGCAGCTTCAGGTGTTCGAGGTAGGAGCGCAGGGTCAGGCCCAGCGCGGTGATCACCGTGAACAGGGCGATACCGAAGCCCAGCTGGGTCTCACGGAAGGCCAGGGCGATCAGCACCGGGGTGAAGGTACCCAGGGTCTGCAGGCCGATCAGGTTGCGCAGCACCAGGATCACCAGCACGCCGATCGGGATCATCACCATGATCATGAAGGTCTGCTGGGTCTGCAGCGGCAGGCCGTACAGCGAGTATTCGAGGAAGTCGGCGTCGGTGTTCTCGTCGGTCAGCTTGGCCAGGCGGATGGCGTTCATCTCGCTGTTGTTCAGGCTGAAGCTGACGTTGACCTTCTTGCCGCCATCGACGGTGATCAGCGGGTCATCGCCGGTCCACCACAGCAGGCGGTCGGCCGGCAGGCCCTGCTCGCCGGTGTCCGGGTTGAAGTACAGCCAGTCGTTGCCGTTGAAGCTGCGCAGCCACAGTTCCGGGCTCTGCGGCTGGTCGGCCAGCAGGCGGATGGTGTGCACCTTCTCCACCGGTACGTGGGCGATCGACAGCAGCAGGTCGATGACCTTGGCCTTGTTCAGCGAAGAGGCATCGCCGGCCAGCAGCAGCTTGACGTTGTCGTCGTTGGGGTTGTTGACCCGCTTGATGGTCTCGCTGACGAAGGTCTCGACGTCGGCCGAGTGCTGGCGGATAGGTGCCATCAACGCTTCGGCGGCGATCTTCTCCGGCCCTTCGACCGGCTGGCTGTCACGGAAGGTCGGGCCCTTGATCTTGACCTTTTCGCTGCTGTAGCGCTTGGTCAGTACCAGGCGGTAGTAGAGGGTCTGGTTGCCCTTGGCGCGCCGCGCCGACCAGGTCACCTTGCGGTTGCCATCGACACGGTTGACGCTCACGCCGTAGTTGTTGGAGATGAAGCTCTCATTGAGGCTGACGTAGTCGTTGCTCAATGGCGGCACGAACATCTGGATCTTGATCGGGTCCTTGGGGCTGGCGACGAACTCGACCTTGGCATCGATGTTCCACAGGTCGTCGGTTTCGTCTTCGGTCACCGGGATGCCGAGCATGAAGATCTGGTACGCCGTGATCGACACACCCAGCAACACCAGGAGGGTGATCAGGACTTTCAGATGAAGGGTAAGAGAGCGCATCGAAATTACTCTGCGGTATGAGCGTCAGTGGCGCAGGCAGGTTTGCCGGCAGCGTATTTAAGGCTTGGGTCGACCAGCGCGTCGAAGTGCTTGAGCGCCTCGGAGCCGATCAGTAGCGGGTACTGGAAGGCACTGCGGTCGGTCAGGTTCACTTCGATGCTGCGCAGGGCCGTACCCATGCAGATATTCAGCGCGATCACCGGGCGGGAGGTATAGGCCTTGCCTTCGTCCGGGTTGTAGTCACCGGCGCGTCGCTTGATCTTGCTGACACGAGCCAGTGGTCGTTCTATCGGATGCGAATGGGCTGCGTCAATTGCCAGATAGAAGCGCACCCACGATTCGCCGTTGCGCTTGAAGCGCTTGATATCGCGCGCGCTCAGCGAGGCGGTCTTGGCCCCGGTGTCGAGCTTGGCCGCAACCTCGAGGTCGATATCGACAAGGCGGGCATATTCATTGAGGCCATAGACAGTCTTGTCTGCCGCCTGGCTCAGGGCAGGCAGCCCACAGAGGCTGAGTAACAGTAGAAAGGGTGTGAGTCTCATAAATCCTGACGCGATGCTGTGGGGGTTTGCCCCCTCAGAGGCGGCGGCATTCTACCACGCTGGTGTGTCGATGCCAGCGGCTGGAGTCAGACAACACCGACAGACACGAAGTTCGTTCTTAGACGATTGTCGACAATATTGAATTTGTCTTTGACTGGGGTGGCTTAATTAGCTAGTTTTGGCCCTACAGATTTTCAAGGTGTCGACAATATGCTGGATGCAGCCCAAGCCTCCGCCCCTCTTCAGGAAGATTCGGAGACGCTTTCCGAAAACGTCTTCCGGCGCATCCAGGCCGCGATCGTCAAGGGCGAGATCGCCCCCGGCAGCAAGATCTCCGAGCCGGAGCTGGCGCGTACCTACGGCATCAGCCGCGGCCCGCTGCGCGAGGCCATCCACCGCCTGGAAGGCCAGCGCCTGCTGGTGCGGGTGCCGCACGTAGGGGCGCGGGTGGTGTCGCTGAGCCATGCCGAGCTGATCGAGCTGTACGAGATTCGCGAGTCCCTCGAGGGCATGGCCTGCCGCCTGGCCGCCCAACGCATGAGCGTAGCCGAGATCGACGAGTTGCGCCGGGTGCTCGACACCCATGAGCGTGATGCCGCGTTCCAGGCCGGGGTGGGCTACTACCAGCAGGAGGGCGACTTCGACTTCCATTACCGCATCATCCAGGGCAGCGGCAACCGCACCCTGGTGCAGATGCTGTGCGGCGAGCTGTACCAGCTGGTGCGCATGTACCGCATCCAGTTCTCCGCCACGCCCAACCGCCCGCACCAGGCGTTCGCCGAACACCACCGGATTCTCGATGCCATCGCCGACCGTGACGGCGAGCTGGCCGAATTACTGATGCGCCGCCACATCGGCGCATCCAAGCGCAATATCGAGCGTCATTACAAAGACGCCACCGCCCCTAGCCCACGAGGTGAGTCATGAGTCAGAAAAGCAGTCCCGGCCAGCGTTTTCGCGATGCAGTCGTCGCCGAGCACCCGCTGCAGGTCGTCGGCGCCATCAATGCCAACCATGCGCTGCTGGCCAAGCGCGCCGGGTTCAAGGCCATCTACCTCTCCGGTGGCGGTGTGGCGGCAGGCTCGCTGGGCCTGCCCGACCTGGGCATCACCGGCCTGGATGACGTGCTGACCGACGTGCGCCGCATCACCGACGTGTGCGACCTGCCGCTGCTGGTGGACGTGGACACCGGGTTCGGTTCGTCGGCGTTCAACGTGGCGCGCACGGTCCGCTCGATGATCAAGTTCGGCGCCGCCGCCATTCATATCGAGGACCAGGTGGGCGCCAAGCGCTGCGGCCATCGTCCGAACAAGGAAATCGTCTCGCAACAGGAGATGGTCGACCGCATCAAGGCGGCCGTGGACGCGCGTACCGACGACAGCTTCGTGATCATGGCGCGTACCGACGCCCTGGCGGTAGAAGGCCTGGAGGCCGCGCTGGATCGCGCTGCGGCGTGCATCGAGGCCGGTGCCGACATGATCTTCCCCGAGGCCATCACCGAGCTGTCGATGTACAAGACCTTCGCCAACCGCGTGAAGGCGCCGATCCTGGCCAACATCACCGAATTCGGCGCCACGCCGCTGTACACCACCGAAGAGCTGGCCTCGGCCGACGTGTCGCTGGCGCTGTATCCGCTGTCGGCGTTCCGCGCCATGAACAAGGCGGCCGAGAACGTCTACACCACGCTGCGCCGTGACGGCACGCAGAAAAACGTCATCGACACCATGCAGACTCGCATGGAGCTTTACGATGCCATCGACTACCACGTGTTCGAGCAGAAGCTCGACGCACTGTTCGCTCAGAAGAAGAGCTGAACCGCAGCACACCGCAATTAGCCGATTCCCATAACAAATTCAAAAGTGGAGAAAACCAATGGCCGAAGCAAAAGTACTCAGTGGTGCCGGCCTGCGTGGTCAGGTGGCCGGGCAAACCGCACTGTCGACCGTGGGCCAGGCCGGCGCCGGCCTGACCTACCGTGGCTATGACGTTCGCGACCTGGCCGAGCACGCGCTGTTCGAAGAGGTCGCCTACCTGCTGCTGTACGGCGAGCTGCCGACCCAGGCCGAGCTGAGCGAGTACCAGCACCAGCTCAAGGCGCTGCGCGACCTGCCCCAGGCGCTCAAGGAAGTGCTCGAGCGCATTCCGGTCACCGCCCACCCGATGGATGTGATGCGTACCGCCTCCTCGGTGCTCGGCACCCTGGAGCCGGAGCTCAACTTCGGCCTGCAGCACGAGAAGACCGACCGCCTGCTGGCGCTGTTCCCGGCGGCCATGTGCTACTGGTACCGCTTCAGCCACCATGGCGTGCGCATCGACTGCACCAGCGACGAAGACACCCTGGGCGGGCACTTCCTGCACCTGCTGCACGGCAAGAAGCCGAGCGAGCTGCACGTCAAGGTGATGAACGTTTCGCTGATCCTGTACGCCGAGCACGAATTCAACGCCTCGACCTTCACTGCCCGGGTGTGTGCCTCGACCCTGTCGGACCTGTACTCGTGCGTGACGGCGGCCATCGGCTCGCTGCGCGGGCCGCTGCACGGTGGTGCCAACGAGGCCGCGATGGAAATGATCGAGCGCTTCAAGACCCCGCAGGAAGCCGTTGCCGGCACCCTCGGCATGCTCGAGCGCAAGGACAAGATCATGGGCTTCGGGCATGCCATCTACAAGGAGTCCGACCCGCGCAACGAAGTGATCAAGGGCTGGGCGAAGAAGCTCGCCGACGAGGTGGGCGACACCGTGCTGTACCCGGTGTCCGAAGCCATCGACAAGACCATGTGGGAGCAGAAGAAACTGTTCCCCAATGCCGACTTCTACCATGCCTCGGCCTACCACTTCATGGGTATCCCGACCAAGCTGTTCACCCCGATCTTCGTCTGCTCTCGCCTGACCGGCTGGGCGGCGCATGTGTTCGAACAGCGTGCCAACAACCGCATCATCCGCCCGAGCGCCGAATACACCGGCGTCGAACAGCGCAAGTTCGTGCCAATCGAACAACGCTGAGACTGGCGTGCAGTACCTTTGATATGGCCCTGCCGAACCTGGTGGGAGCGGGCTTGCCCCGCGATAGCCGCTGCGCGCAGTAGCTGATACCGCGCCGATGCCATCGCGGGTCGAGCCCGCTCCCACAGGGGGCGGGGTATGCCATCAGGGGGACTGCGCACCGCCGACTTATCCGTGATTGAGTCCCGCGTCCATGAATACTGAATTTCGCAAGCACCTGCCGGGCACCACGCTCGACTACTTCGACGCCCGCGCCGCCATCGACGCCATCAGCCCCGGCGCCTACGACAAGCTGCCCTATACCTCCCGCGTACTGGCCGAAAACCTGGTGCGCCGCTGCGACCCGGCAACCCTCGATGCCTCGCTCAGCCAACTGATCGAGCGCAAGCGCGACCTCGACTTCCCCTGGTACCCGGCCCGCGTGGTGTGCCATGACATCCTTGGCCAGACCGCACTGGTTGACCTTGCCGGCCTGCGTGACGCCATCGCCGACAAGGGCGGCGACCCGGCCCAGGTCAACCCGGTGGTGCCGGTGCAACTGATCGTCGACCACTCGCTGGCCGTGGAGTGCGGCGGCTTCGACCCGCAGGCGTTCGAGAAGAACCGCGCCATCGAAGACCGTCGCAACGAAGACCGCTTCCACTTCATCAACTGGACCAAGAAGGCGTTCAAGAACGTCGACGTGATCCAGCCCGGCAACGGCATCATGCACCAGATCAACCTGGAGAAGATGTCGCCGGTGATCCACGCCGAGCAGGGCGTGGCCTATCCCGATACCTGCGTCGGTACCGACAGCCACACCCCCCACGTGGATGCCCTGGGCGTGATCGCCATCGGCGTCGGCGGCCTGGAGGCCGAGAACGTGATGCTGGGTCGTGCGTCCTGGATGCGCCTGCCGGAAATCGTCGGCGTGCAGCTCACCGGCAAGCCGCAGCCAGGCATCACCGCCACCGACGTGGTGCTGGCGCTCACCGAGTTCCTGCGCAAGGCCAAGGTGGTAGGCGCCTACCTCGAGTTCTACGGCGAGGGCGCCCGTGCGCTGACCCTGGGCGATCGCGCGACCATCTCCAACATGGCCCCCGAATACGGCGCGACGGCGGCGATGTTCTCCATCGACCAGCAGACCATCGATTACCTCAAGCTCACCGGTCGTGAAGACGCCCAGGTCAAGCTGGTGGAAACCTACGCCAAGGTCGCCGGCCTGTGGTCCGACAGCCTGGTCAATGCCGAATACGAGCGTGGCCTGCAGTTCGACCTGTCGAGCGTGGTACGCAACATGGCCGGCCCGTCCAACCCGCATGCGCGGGTGGCCACCAGCGAGCTGGCTGCCAGGGGCATTGCCGGGCAATGGGAAGAGGTGCCGGGGCAGATGCCTGACGGCGCGGTGATCATCGCTGCCATCACCAGCTGCACCAACACCAGCAACCCGCGCAACGTGATCGCTGCCGGGCTGCTGGCGCGCAATGCCAACAGACTGGGGCTGACGCGCAAGCCGTGGGTCAAGTCGTCGCTGGCGCCAGGCTCCAAGACCGTGGCCCTGTACCTCAAAGAGGCGGGCCTGGAGGATGAGCTGGAGCAGCTGGGCTTCGGCATCGTGGCGTTTGCCTGCACCACCTGCAACGGCATGTCCGGCGCTCTGGACCCGGTGATCCAGCAGGAAATCATCGACCGCGACCTGTACGCCACCGCCGTGCTGTCGGGCAACCGCAACTTCGACGGGCGTATCCATCCGTATGCCAAGCAGGCCTTCCTGGCCTCGCCGCCGCTGGTGGTGGCCTACGCCATTGCCGGCACCATCCGTTTCGATATCGAGAAGGACGTGCTGGCCGTGGTGGACGGCAAGGCAATCCGCCTCAAGGACATCTGGCCCAGCGACGAAGAGATCGATGCAGTGGTCAAGGCTGCGGTCAAGCCGGAGCAGTTCCGCCAGGTGTACATCCCGATGTTCGCCGTGCACGAAGACACCGGGCCCAAGGTCGACCCGCTGTACGACTGGCGCGCCATGAGCACCTACATCCGTCGCCCGCCGTACTGGGAAGGCGCGCTGGCAGGCGAGCGCTCGCTCAAGGGCATGCGCCCGCTGGCGGTGCTGCCGGACAACATCACCACCGACCACCTGTCGCCGTCCAACGCGATCATGCTCGACAGCGCCGCAGGCGAGTACCTGGCGAAGATGGGCCTGCCCGAAGAGGACTTCAACTCCTACGCCACCCACCGTGGCGACCACCTGACCGCGCAGCGCGCGACCTTCGCCAACCCCAAGCTGTTCAACGAGATGGTGCAGGAGAACGGCAAGGTCAAGCAGGGTTCGCTGGCGCGTATCGAGCCGGAGGGCAAGGTGACGCGCATGTGGGAGGCCATCGAGACCTACATGCAGCGCAAGCAGCCGCTGATCATCGTGGCCGGTGCCGACTATGGCCAGGGCTCGTCACGCGACTGGGCGGCCAAGGGCGTGCGCCTGGCCGGTGTCGAGGCCATCGTGGCCGAGGGCTTCGAGCGTATCCACCGTACCAACCTGGTGGGCATGGGCGTGTTGCCTCTGGAGTTCAAGCCGGGCACCGACCGCAAGACCCTGGGTATCGATGGCAGCGAGACCTATGACGTGGTGGGGCAGCGGACACCGCGGGCCACCTTGACCCTGGTGATCACGCGGCGTGACGGCGAGCGCCTGGAGGTGCCGGTGACCTGCCGTCTGGACACGGCGGAAGAGGTGTCGATCTACGAGGCGGGCGGTGTACTGCAGCGCTTTGCCCAGGACTTCCTCGAGTCGTCGGTGGCTTGACGTACACCTGACCTGTAGGAGCCGGCTTTGCCGGCGAAGGGAGCGACGCAGGGTGCATTGATGTACCAGCCCCTTCGCCGGCAAGGCCGGCTCCTACACAGGATTGTGTTGTATTCCAGAGGACACATGTTTCCATGCCACACGTACCCCAGATCAGAATCCCCGCCACCTACATCCGTGGCGGCACCAGCAAAGGCGTGTTCTTCAACCTCGAAGACCTGCCCGAAGCCGCACAGCTCCCCGGCGCCGCGCGCGATGCGCTGCTGCTGCGGGTTATCGGCAGCCCCGACCCCTACGGCAAGCAGATCGACGGCATGGGCGGGGCCACCTCCAGCACCAGCAAGACGGTCATCCTGTCGCGCAGCATCAAGCCCGGGCACGACGTCGACTACCTGTTCGGCCAGGTCGCCATCGACAAGGCCTTCGTCGACTGGAGCGGCAACTGCGGCAACCTCTCGGCGGCAGTCGGCTCGTTCGCCATCAGCGCCGGCCTGGTCGACGCCAGTCGCATCCCGCGCAATGGTGTGGCTGTGGTGCGCATCTGGCAGGCCAACATCGGCAAGACCATCATCGCCCACGTACCGATCACCGAAGGCGAAGTGCAGGAAACCGGCGACTTCGAACTCGACGGCGTGACCTTTCCGGCCGCCGAGGTGCAGCTCGAATTCCTCGACCCGGCCGCCGACGAAGACGGCGCGGGCGGCTCGATGTTCCCCACCGGCAACCTGGTCGACGACCTGGTGGTGCCCGGTGTCGGCACCTTCAAGGCAACCCTGATCAACGCCGGCATCCCGACCATCTTCATCGACGCCCAGGCCCTGGGCTACACCGGCACCGAGCTGCAGGACGCAATCAACGGCGACCCCGAGGCCCTGGCGCGTTTCGAAACCATCCGTGCCCACGGCGCTGTGCACATGGGCCTGATCGAGCACGTCGAGCAGGCCGCGCAGCGCCAGCACACGCCCAAGGTGGCGTTCGTGGCACCGCCGGCCGACTACCAGTCCTCCAGCGGCAAGACCGTGGCAGCGAGCGATATCGACCTGCTGGTGCGTGCGTTGTCGATGGGCAAGCTGCACCACGCGATGATGGGGACGGCAGCGGTGGCCATCGGCACCGCGGCGGCCATCCCCGGCACCCTGGTCAACCTTGCTGCCGGTGGCGGCGAGCGCAGCGCCGTGCGCTTCGGTCACCCCTCGGGCACCTTGCGCGTGGGCGCCGAGGCGCGCCAGGTGAATGGCGACTGGACCGTTACCAAAGCAATCATGAGCCGCAGCGCTCGCGTGCTGATGGAGGGGTGGGTACGCGTACCTGGCGATACCTTCTAGAGGCAGCGGTGCTCGGCTCTCCTTTCACCCCATGTGAACAGAGAGACGACAATGAGTGCCAATGTTGACCTGAACGACCGCCCCGACTACGACCGGGTCCTGCAGGACATTGCCGACTATGTCCTGCACTTCAGGGCCGAGCCGGGGGAGGCGCTGGACACGGCGCGCAACTGCCTGATGGACACCCTGGGTTGCGGCCTGCTGGCGCTGCGCTTTCCCGAGTGCACCAAGCACCTGGGGCCGCTGGTGGAGGGTACCGTGGTGCCCCATGGCGCGCGGGTGCCCGGCACCGCGTACCGCCTCGACCCGGTCAAGGCGGCCTGGGACATCGGCTGCATCGTGCGCTGGCTGGACTACAACGATACCTGGCTGGCCGCAGAATGGGGTCATCCCTCCGACAACCTCGGCGGCATCCTCGCGGTGGCCGACCACCTCTCGCAAAAGCGCGTGGCCAACGGCGACGCGCCGCTGACCCTGCACACGGTGCTCGAGGCCATGATCATGGCCCACGAGATCCAGGGCGTGCTCGCGCTGGAAAACGCTTTCAACCGGGTGGGCCTGGACCACGTGCTGCTGGTCAAGGTCGCATCCACGGCGGTGTGCGCCCGGCTCATGGGCGCCAATCGCGAGCAGTTGCTGGCGGCCCTGTCCCAGGCCTTTGTCGATGGCCAGGCGCTGCGCACCTACCGCCATGCCCCCAATGCCGGCTCGCGCAAGTCGTGGGCGGCCGGTGATGCGTCGAGTCGCGGGGTGCGCCTGGCGGACATCGCCCTGCGCGGCGAGATGGGCATCCCCGGCGTGCTCACCGCGCCGCAGTGGGGCTTCTATGACGTGCTGTTCAGCCATACCAACAAGGACCTGGCGCTCAAGCCCGAGGGCAAGCGCGAGTTCAGCCTGTCGCAGCCGTTCGGCAGCTACGTGATGGAGAACATACTGTTCAAGATCAGCTTTCCGGCCGAGTTCCATGCGCAGACCGCCTGCGAGGCGGCGGTGACCCTGCATCCGCAGGTGCGCAATCGCCTGCATGAAATCGAGCGCATCGTGATCACCACCCATGAGTCGGCGATTCGCATCATTTCCAAGGTCGGCACGCTGGCCAACGCAGCGGACCGGGACCACTGCCTGCAGTACATGACGGCGGTGCCGCTGATCTTCGGCAATCTGGTGGCCGAGCATTACGAAGATGATTTCCATGCGGCGCACCCGACCATCGACCGCTTGCGCGAGAAGATGGTGATCGTCGAAGACCCGCGTTTCAGTCGCGAGTACCTGGAGGCCGACAAGCGCTCGATCGCCAACGCGGTGCAGGTGTTCTTCACCGACGGCTCGAGCACCGAGCAGGTGGTGGTGGAGTACCCCATCGGGCACCGGCGCCGACGCGCCCAGGGCATCCCGCTGCTGGAGGACAAGTTCAAGGCCAACCTGGCGACGCGGTTTACTGCGCAGCGTTCGGCCGAGATCCTTGCGTTGTGCAAGGATCAGGCGAAGCTTGAGGCGACGGCGGTGCATCGGTTCATGGATCTGTTCGTGATCTGAGGGGCGAAGCTTTTCAGAAGACAACAAAAAGCCCCGCCAATTGGCGGGGCTTCTTTTCACGCTAAGTCAGCTTACGCTTGAACGACAGGGATATTGGCGTTCGCAGCGGCTTCACGGAACTCGGCGATCTGGTCGAAGCTCAGGTAGCGGTAGATGTCGGCAGCCATGCTGTCGATATTCGCCGCGTACTCCATGTACTCCTCGACGGTTGGCAGCTTGCCCAGGATCGAGGCAACGGCAGCCAGTTCGGCGGAGGCCAGGAACACGTTGGCACCATCGCCCAGACGGTTCGGGAAGTTACGGGTCGACGTCGACACAACGGTCGAGTTCGGCTCTACGCGTGCCTGGTTACCCATGCACAGCGAGCAGCCCGGCATTTCCATGCGCGCGCCAGCCTTGCCGTAGATGCCGTAGTAGCCTTCCTCGGTCAGCTGGTGAGCGTCCATCTTGGTCGGCGGCGACAGCCACAGACGGGTTGGCAGCTGACCCTTGACCTTGTCCAGCAGCTTGCCGGCAGCGCGGAAGTGACCGATGTTGGTCATGCACGAACCGATGAACACTTCGTCGATCTTCTGGCCCTGGACGCTGGACAGCAGGCGAGCGTCGTCCGGGTCGTTAGGAGCGCAGAGAACCGGCTCCTTGATATCGGCCAGGTCGATCTCGATGACTTCGGCGTACTCGGCATCGGCGTCGGCCGACAGCAGCTCGGGCTTGGCCAGCCAGGCTTCCATCGCCTGTGCACGGCGCTCCATGGTGCGCGCATCGCCGTAGCCTTCGCTGATCATCCAGCGCAGCAGGGTGATGTTCGACTTCAGGTACTCGGCAATGGCTTTTTCAGGCAGCTTGATGGTGCAACCGGCAGCCGAACGTTCGGCCGAGGCGTCGGACAGTTCGAATGCCTGTTCCACGGTCAGGTCGTCCAGGCCTTCGATTTCCAGGATGCGGCCGGAGAAGGCGTTGATCTTGCCTTTCTTCTCGACGGTCAGCAGGCCTTTCTGGATGCCGTAGTAAGGGATGGCGTGAACCAGGTCACGCAGGGTGATGCCTGGGTTCAGCTTGCCCTTGAAGCGCACCAGTACCGACTCCGGCATGTCCAGTGGCATCACGCCAGTGGCAGCGGCGAAGGCGACCAGGCCGGAACCGGCCGGGAACGAGATGCCGATCGGGAAGCGGGTGTGCGAGTCACCACCGGTACCGACGGTGTCCGGCAGCAGCATGCGGTTCAGCCAGCTGTGGATGATGCCGTCGCCTGGACGCAGGGACACGCCGCCACGGGTGCGGATGAAATCCGGCAGGGTGTGGTGGGTGGTCACGTCGATCGGCTTCGGATAGGCCGCGGTGTGGCAGAACGACTGCATGACCAGGTCGGCCGAGAAGCCCAGGCACGCCAGGTCTTTCAGTTCGTCACGGGTCATCGGACCGGTGGTGTCCTGGGAGCCGACGGTGGTCATCTTCGGTTCGCAGTAGGTGCCAGGACGAACGCCCTTGCCCACTGGCAGGCCGCAGGCCTTGCCGACCATCTTCTGGGCCAGGGTGTAGCCCTTGCCGGTGTCGACAGGTGCTTCAGGCAGCTTGAACAGGTCGGTCGGGCCCAGGCCCAGCTCGGCGCGCGCCTTCTCGGTCAGGCCACGGCCGACGATCAGCGGGATACGACCACCGGCGCGGACTTCGTCCAGCAGCACGGGGGTTTTCATCTCGAAGGTGGTGATGACTTCGTCGGTACCGTGCTTGCACACCTTGCCGGCGTGCGGGTACAGGTCGATCACGTCGCCCATGTGGATGTTCGACACGTCGAATTCGATCGGCAGGGCGCCGGCGTCTTCCATGGTGTTGTAGAAGATCGGGGCGATCTTGGAGCCGAAGCAGAAACCGCCAGCGCGCTTGTTCGGCACGTAAGGGATGTCGTCGCCGAAGAACCACAGCACCGAGTTGGTCGCCGATTTACGCGAGGAACCGGTACCGACCACGTCACCGACGTAGGCGATCGGGAAGCCTTCGTTGCGCATCTGCTCGATCTGCTTCATCGGGCCGATGGCGCCTTGCACGTCCGGCACGATGCCGTCGCGGGCCATTTTCAGCATGGCCAGGGCGTGCAGCGGGATGTCAGGGCGCGACCAGGCGTCCGGGGCAGGGGACAGGTCGTCGGTGTTGGTTTCGCCGGTGACCTTGAAGACGCGCAGGCTGATCTTGTCGGCCAGGGTCGGACGCTTCTTGAACCACTCGCCGTCAGCCCAGGACTGCAGTACCGCCTTGGCGTGAACGTTGCCGTTCTTGGCTTTTTCGGCCACGTCGTGGAAGGCGTCGAACATCAGCAGGGTGTGCTTGAGCTGTTCGGCGGCAACGGCGGCCAGTTCGGCGTCGTCCAGCAGCTCGACCAGGGTGGCGATGTTGTAGCCGCCCTGCATGGTGCCCAGCAGTTCAACGGCGCGCTGCTTGCTGATCAGCGGGGAGGTGGCTTCGCCCTTGGCGACCGCCGACAGGAAACCGGCCTTGACGTAGGCGGCTTCGTCCACTCCTGGTGGTACGCGGTTGGTGATCAGGTCGACGAGGACGGCTTCTTCGCCAGCGGGGGGATTCTTCAGCAGCTCGACCAGGCCTGCGGTTTGTTCGGCGTTAAGCGGCTGGGGCACGATACCCTGGGCGGCACGCTCTTCGATGTGTTTGCGGTAGGCTTCAAGCACAGTTATTACCCTCATCAGTGGTCCCAAATGGGTGTCCGGGACGCTCATCCAGAATGGCCGGCACCCATGCGCAATACGGCTTTTTGAGCCGCGTAGCCAGGGTTGCAGGACATCCTTACAGAAGCTGCTTTCAAAGTTTTACGCCTGTAGAACGGAGGCTGATGAGGGCTGGCGCGGTGCATTCGATGTTCGAATACCCCGAGCCAACGCCGTTCTACCGGATCAACTGTGCTCGTGACGCTTTGAAAACAGCTTCTAACGGACATTGCTGCCTTAAAAAGGCCGGGTGATTCTACGGTAAAAACGCGCCAAAGGTAAGGCGATTGCAACGACTTTACGGCGTGACCCCCGTTAGACAAAGGGCTAACATGGCCGTCTGTTCCATCGCCATGCCGTTGAATCTTTCATGTCCAATCAGTCAATAAAAACGCCTTGTGTCGGCCTGTGTTCCACGGTTTACGGGGACCTGGTGTGTCGCGGGTGCAAGCGTTTTCACCATGAGGTGATCCACTGGAACGGCTACAACGACGATGAAAAGCGTGCGGTGTGGCTGCGCCTGGAACACCTGCTGGTGCAGGTGATGGCGGCCAAGCTGGAGGTGTTCGACGCCGACAAGCTGCGCGGCCAGCTGGAGCTGCGCAAGATTCGATTCGTGCCGCATCAGTCCGAGTACTGCTGGGCTTATCAGCTGATTGCGCGGGGCGCGCGGGTGATCCGCGAGCTGGAAGCGTACGGGATGGTGCTGCTGCCGGAGTTTCGCGACTGGGAGCTGCCCGAACTGCGCGATGCCATCGATCGGGAATTCTTTCTGTTGTCCGAGGCGCACTATCAACGCTACATCGCGCCGGGCTTTCTCAAGGATGCGCTGGGTTAAGCGGTGTTCCCATCGCGGGTCACGCCCGCGCCCACTGGATCACCGCTTACCCTGTGGGCGCGGGCTTGACCCGCGATGGGGTCTTCAGCCTCTGGCCAGCTCGTCCAGGTGCTTCACCTGGTCCTCGGTCTTGAGCACCAGCACATCGCATTCCAGCGAATCGAGCACCACCTCGGCGGTGTTGCCGATCAGCGCACCGGTAATCCCGCTACGCCCCACCGTACCCATCACCGTCACCACGGCTTCGTACTTTTTAGCCGTGTGCGGAATCAGCACGTCCGCCGGGCCTTCGGCCACATGCAGGCGATCGTCGGCGATATCGAATTCGGCCTGGAACGCAGCGCATTCGTCGCGGTACTTCTTCTCGATGGTGTCCTTGAGCTGGTACACCGGGTCCGCCGCCGAGAGCATGGGCGAGGGGTGGGCGCTGATCACGTGCAGGTTGCCCTTGGCCACGCTGGCAATGGCATAGCCGTGATCGATGATGCTGGCGTGCAGCTTGCGATGCTCCTGATCGTCGTTGCCCACGTCCACCGCCGCCAGAATCACGCCACCGGTCCAGGGGCGCTCGGTCTTGACCATCAGCACCGCGCACGGGCACTGGCGCAGCAGTTTCCAGTCCGAAGGCGTCAGCAGGAACTTCTTCAGCGCGTTTTCCGGCCGGTGTTCCTTGATTACCAGCTCACAGCCTTCGGCTTTCTGCACGTCGATGATCGACTCGTGCAGGGTGTCGTGCCAGGCCTGCTCATAGGTGACATTGTCGTAGCCATCGTCGTGCAACTGGCTGGCGAGCAGGCTGAGCAGGGCACTGTGGTCCTGCTTCTTGTCGCACATCAGCAGGTGCAGGCGTGCCTTGGTGACGCCGGCGATCAGCTTGGCGCGGGTCAGGGCCTTGCTGTGGGCGTGGTCGGGGTCGAGCACCACCAGGATGCTGCGAACTTCTAAAAGCATGAGGGAGAACTCCTTCGACAATGGCATGCGATGCCTGACTATAGTCGGCGCCCCGGATGCGGTGGATGTTGATGTGCATCAAGCATAGTCACTGGTGATCGCCACTGCCGCCGGTATAATCGCCGGTCTTGTCGACACCCCATGCCCGTTTGTGAGCCTATGTCCCTTATTCCCGAAATCGAAGCCTTCCTCGCCTGCCGCACCCCGGATGCCTGGGTCGATGCCGCCCTGGCCGACCAGGAGACGATGCTGATCGATCACAAGAACTGCGAGTTCAAGGCCGCCAGCACGGCGCTGAGCCTGATTGCCAAGTACAACACGCATGTCGACCTGATCAACATGATGTCGCGCCTGGCCCGCGAGGAGCTGGTGCATCACGAGCAGGTGCTGCGCCTGATGAAGAAGCGCAAGGTGGCCTTGCGCCCATTGTCGGCAGGGCGCTATGCCTCGGGGCTGCGCAAGGTGGTGCGCGCGCACGAGCCGGTGAAGCTGGTGGACACGCTGGTGGTCGGCGCGTTCATCGAGGCGCGCAGCTGCGAGCGCTTTGCTGCGGTGGTGCCGCACCTGGACGAGGAACTGGGAAAGTTCTACCACGGGCTGCTCAAGAGCGAGGCGCGCCATTACCAGGGGTACCTGAAGCTGGCGTATCAGTATGGCGAGGCGGCGGATGTGGAGCGCACCGTGGAGCGGGTGCGCGAGGTGGAAGCCGAACTGATCACCACGCCGGACGTGGAGTTTCGCTTCCATAGCGGCGTGCCGGCCTGAAAGCGTCGCGGGCCAAGCCCGCTCCCACAGGCTGATGGACCCATCCTGTGGCAGCGGGCTCGACCCGCGATACGGGCGCCGCAATACCTCCTTTTGTCGACCAAATAGAAAGCAAGCTAATTAATGCTTGGCCATTCGCTGCCTGAGCAGTAATATCTGCGGCATCCACTGCCTAAGCAGGTATCTCCCTTCATGCAGCACTTCACCCCCGAAAACTTCCAGTCCTGCACCATCGGCATGCTCCTGGGGCGCGCCGCACTGGTGAAGGACCGCATTCTGGACAGCCACCTGCAGGACTTCGGCGTCACCGCCGCGCAGTTCAAGGTGCTGATCATCGTGTCCCAGTACGGGGTCGATACCCCCGCCGAACTGTGCCGTTTCCTCAGCCTGGACAGCGGGTCGATGACGCGCATGCTCGATCGTCTGGAGCAGAAGGGCCTGATCGCCCGCAGCCGCTGCCCGCAGGACCGCCGCCAGGTACGCCTGGAGCTCACCGCCGATGGCGATGTGCTGGCCGGCCAGTTGCCCCAGATCGGTGCCTCGGCGATGAACGAGCTGGTTGGCGTGCTGGCCCCGGACGAGCTCAAGACCCTGGAAAAAATTCTGACCAAGGTGCTGCTGGCGGCCGGCGATGCCGTCACCGCTCTGCGCGTGGAGGCCCAATGAAACCACGAGCCCTGCGTGCCGGTGCAAGCCTGCTGGTGTTTGCCCTGAGCCTGGCCGGTTGCGCCAACTACAGTGGCCTCGATACCCAGGGCCGGCGCCTCGGCGCCGCCGACCTGCAGGCTGGCAAGACCCTCGGCGGCGTTGCCCTGTCGCCTGCGGCCTGGCCCAAGGGCGACTGGTGGACCCGCCTTGGCGACCCGCAACTGAACAGCCTGATCGGCGAGGCCTTGCGCGACAGCCCAGACATGCAGGTTGCCAGCGCCCGTGCCCATCAGGCCAGCGCCGCGGCCTACGCTGCCGACGCCGAGCGCATGCCCACGCTGGATGCCAGCGCCGGGGTCAGCCGCTCGCGCCTGGCCCGTGACCAGGACCCGACGGGGCAGGGCGGCAGCTACTCCACCCTGCGCAGCCTGAGCGCGACCTTCAACTACACCTTCGATCTCTGGGGTGGGCAACGCGATGCCTGGGAAGCCGCCCTGGGCCAGGCCCGTGCCGCCGAGGTGGACCGCCAGGCCGCACAACTGACCCTGGCCGCCGACGTTGCCCGTGCCTACAGCCAGCTGGGCCAGGCGCACATCGTCAACGACCTGACCCAGGAAGACCTCAAGCGTACCCGCCAGATGCTCGAACTCAGCCAGCGCCGGCTGGCCTCGGGTATCGACAGCCAGTACCAGCTGCAGCAGACCGAAAGCCTGGAGGCCAGCTCCCAGGAGCAGGCCATCAATGCCAAGAAGCAGCTGCGCAGCGCGCAGATCGCGCTGGCGGTGCTGCTGGGCAAGGGCCCCGACCGTGGCCAGCAGATCGCCCGCCCCAATGTGCTCAAGCCTGCTGCGGTGGCGCTGCCCTCGGTGCTGCCGGCCGAGTTGCTGGGCCGGCGTCCGGACCTGGTGGCCGCGCGCTGGCGGGTCGAGGCGGCGAGCAAGTCGATCGATGCGAGCAAGACACGCTTCTACCCCAACCTCAACCTGAGCGCCGCCGCCGGCACCCAGGCACTGCTGGGCGATGCGATCTTCGGCGCGCCGAGCCGCTTCTTCAACATCGCCCCGACCGTGTCGCTGCCGATTTTCGACGGCGGGCGCCTGCGCGCCGACCTCGATGCCCGTAATGCCGACTACGACCTGGCCGTGGCGCAATACAACAAGAGCCTGGTGCGTGCACTGGGCGAGGTCAGCGACAGCATCGACCAGCTGCATGCACTGGGCCAGCAGATTGCAGCCAAGCAACGTGCCACCGACATCGCCCAGCAGTCCTACGACACCGTGATGCAGCGCTATGGCTCCGGTATCGGCAACTACCTGGATGTGCTGAGCATCGAACAGCAGTTGCTGCAGTCGCAGCGTCAGCTGGCCGAACTGAACGCCGAACAGATCGACCTGTCGATCCAGTTGATGCAGGCGCTGGGGGGCGGCTACCAGGCCGACACCCAGGCCGCCGCATTGCCCTCGACTTCCCGCAATCAATAAAACGCCAAGGTATTTCTCATGGCCACTGCATCCTCCCCGGACACTGCCCCTACCGAGCAGGACCTCAACAATCAGCGCAAGCGCAAGACGCTGCTGCTCGGGCTGCTGGTGCTCGTACTCGTGCTTGGCGCCGGTGTGTGGGCCTGGCACGAGCTCTACGGGCGCTGGAGCGAAAACACCGACGACGCCTATGTGAACGGCAACGTGGTGGAAATCACCCCGCTGGTCACCGGCACCGTCACCAGCATCGGCGCCGACGATGGCGACCTGGTGCACGCCGGCCAGGTGTTGATCCAGTTCGACCCGAGCGACACCGAGGTCGGCCTGCAGAGCGCCGAGGCCAAGCTGGCCCGCGCCGTGCGCCAGGTGCGTGGGCTTTACAGCAACGTCGACGGGCAGAAGGCCCAGGTGGCGGCGCGCAAGGCCGAACTGCAGAAGGCCCAGGAAAACTACAACCGACGCAAGACCCTGGCCGCCGGCGGGGCGATTTCGCAGGAGGAGCTGTCCCACGCCCGTGACGACCTGGCATCGGCACAAAGCGCGCTGAGCAATGCCCAGCAGCAGCTCAACACCACCACCGCGCTGGTCGACGACACCGTGGTCTCCTCGCACCCCGAAGTGCAGGCTGCCGCCGCCGACCTGCGCCAGGCCTACCTGGACAATGCCCGCACCACCCTGGTGGCGCCGGTCACCGGCTATGTGGCCAAGCGCACGGTGCAACTGGGCCAGCGCCTGCAGCCGGGCACCGCGACCATGGCGGTGATTCCGCTGGACCAGCTGTGGATCGACGCCAACTTCAAGGAAACCCAGCTGCGCAACATGCGTATCGGTCAGCCGGTGGACATCGTTGCCGACCTGTACGGCAGCGACGTGAAGTACAGCGGCACCATCGACAGCCTGGGCGCCGGTACCGGCAGCGCCTTCGCCCTGCTGCCGGCGCAGAACGCCACCGGCAACTGGATCAAGATCGTCCAGCGCGTGCCGGTGCGGATCCACATCAACCCCGAGCAACTGGCCGAACACCCGCTGCGGATCGGCCTGTCGACTCAGGTCGACGTCGACCTGCACGACCAGAGCGGCCCGGTGCTGGCGCAACAGCCGCCGCAGAAAGCCTCGTTCGCCACCCAGGTGTACGACCGCCAGCTGGTGGAGGCCGATACCCTGATCGCGCGCCTGATCCATGACAACAGCGCCGCCAGCGGCAAGACTGCGCAGCGATGAGCGGGCAGGCTTCGTTCACCCCGCCAAGCCTGCTGCTGACCACCATTGGCCTGTCGCTGGCGACGTTCATGCAGGTGCTCGACACCACCATCGCCAACGTCGCCCTGCCTACCATCTCCGGCAACCTGGGGGTGAGCTCGGAGCAGGGCACCTGGGTCATCACCTCGTTCGCGGTGAGCAACGCGATAGCCTTGCCGCTGACCGGCTGGCTGAGCCGGCGCTTCGGCGAGGTGAAGCTGTTCATCTGGGCCACTCTGCTGTTCGTGCTGGCGTCGTTTCTGTGCGGTATCTCGCAATCGATGCCCGAGCTGGTCGGCTTTCGCGTGTTGCAGGGCGTGGTGGCCGGGCCGTTGTACCCCATGACCCAGACCCTGCTGATTGCGGTGTACCCCCCGGCCAAGCGGGGTATGGCCCTGGCGCTGCTGGCGATGGTCACGGTGGTGGCGCCGATTGCCGGGCCGATACTCGGTGGCTGGATCACCGACAGCTACAGCTGGCCGTGGATCTTCTTCATCAACGTGCCGATCGGCCTGTTCGCTGCCGCCGTGGTGCGTCAGCAGATGCGTACCCGGCCGGTGAGCACCAGCCGCCAGCCGATGGACTACATCGGGCTGTTGAGCCTGATCGTCGGGGTGGGGGCATTGCAGATCGTGCTCGACAAGGGCAATGACCTGGACTGGTTCGAGTCCAGTTTCATCGTCATCGGCAGCCTGATTTCGGTGGTGTTCCTGGCGGTGTTCATCATCTGGGAACTGACCGACAAGCACCCGGTGGTGAACCTGCGCCTGTTCGCCCACCGCAACTTTCGCATCGGCACCATTGTGCTGGTGGGCGGGTATGCGGGGTTCTTCGGCATCAACCTGATCCTGCCGCAATGGCTGCAGACCCAGATGGGCTACACCGCCACCTGGGCGGGGCTGGCGGTGGCGCCGATCGGCCTGCTGCCGGTGCTGATGTCGCCGTTCGTGGGCAAGTACGCGCACAAGTTCGACCTGCGCGTGCTGGCGGGGCTGGCGTTCGTGGCAATCGGTGCCAGCTGCTTCATGCGGGCAGGGTTCACCAACGAAGTGGACTTCCAGCACATCGCCCTGGTGCAGCTGTTCATGGGTATCGGCGTGGCGCTGTTCTTCATGCCCACCTTGAGCATCCTGCTTTCGGACCTGCCGCCGCAGCAGATCGCCGACGGCTCGGGGCTGGCGACCTTCCTGCGGACCCTGGGCGGCAGCTTTGCCGCGTCGCTGACCACCTGGATCTGGATTCGCCGGGCCGACCAGCACCATGCGTACCTGAGCGAAAGCATCAGTACCTATGAGCCGGCCACCCGTGACATGCTCGGCCACCTGGGCGGGGCGAACGGGCAGTCGTATGCGCAGCTGGAGCAGATGCTCAACAGCCAGGCGTACATGATGTCGACGGTGGATTACTTCACGTTGATGGGCTGGGTGTTCGTCGGGCTGGTGCTGCTGGTGTGGCTGGCCAAGCCGCCGTTCGCGGCCAAGGCCGGGCCGGCATCGGCCGGGCACTGAAAAAGGCTTCGCCGGCAAGGCCGGCTCCTACAGGATTACGCAAAACCTGTAGGAGCCGGCCTTGCCGGCGAAGGGGTCAGGCAAAGTCGAAGGGTGCCAGCTGGAACCCTTGTTCATCCACCTGCAGCGCCCACCCCTGGCGATCCCAGTCGCCCAGCACGATACGCCGCGCCGGCGCATCGCCCACCATCAGCTTGTGGATCGCCGGGCGATGGGTGTGCCCATGCACCAGGGTGCGCACGCCATGCTGCTGCATCACCCGCGGTACCTCCTCGGGCGTCACATCGACAATGTCATTGGCCTTCATGCGCGTCTGCGCGCGGCTTTCGCTGCGCAGCTTGCGCGCAAGCTTGTGCCGCGTGCGCAACGGCAGGTGGCGCAGCACCCACAGGCTCACGGGGTTGCGCAGGTAACGGCGCAGCTTCATGTAGCCTTCGTCACGGGTGCACAGGCTGTCGCCATGCATCAGCAGCACCGGTTCGCCGCCCAGCTCGACCACGCTGGGGTCGGGTAGCAGGGTGGCGCCTGCGGCCTTGCAGAACGCCTGGCCGATGAGGAAGTCGCGGTTGCCGTGCATCAGGAACACCTGGGTGCCCGTGTCGCTCAGCGCACGCAAGGCCTGGCAGATCGACGCCTGGTAGGGCGTCATGGCATCGTCGCCGATCCAGGCCTCGAAAAAGTCCCCGAGAATGTACAGCGCTTGCGCGCTGCGGGCACGGGTGGCCAGCAGATCAAGAAACGCCCGGGTAATGTCCGGGCGTTCTTCTTGCAGGTGCAGATCGGAGATCAGCAGTATCACCCAATGATCTCGGCTTTCTCGATGATCACGTCTTCGGCTGGCACGTCCTGGTGGCCGGCTTTGGAACCGGTGGCAACGGCCTTGATCTTGTCGACCACGTCGGTGCCTTCGGTGACTTTGCCGAACACTGCATAACCCCAGCCCTGCACGTTCTTGCCGCTGTGGTTGAGGAAGCTGTTGTCGGCGACGTTGATGAAGAACTGCGCCGAGGCCGAATGCGGCTCCATGGTACGGGCCATGGCGATGGTGTACTTGTCGTTGCTCAGGCCGTTGTCGGCTTCGTTCTGGATGCTCGGGCGCTTGTCTTTCTTCTCTTTCATGCCCGGCTCGAAACCGCCGCCCTGGATCATGAAGTTGCCGATGACGCGGTGGAACACGGTGTTCTCGTAGTGACCGGCTTTGACGTACTCGATGAAGTTGGCCACGGTGATCGGGGCTTTCTCGGCGTTCAGCTCGATGACGATGTCACCGTGATTGGTGGTCAGTTTGACTTGGGTCATGCTCAAATTCTCGCTTTTCAGGCATTCAAGAAATGGGTGCGCAGGATCGCGTAGTAACCCTGACGCACAGTTTACAGGCCACGATACGCACGTCACGGCAGTTTTTTTGCCCGGCCAGCCGAATATAGCGCCAGTTTGTCGGCGCTGCCCTGTCGGCAGCTCGGGCGCTTGGGCTATGATAAGCGCTTTGATTCAGTCGGCCTACCCGGGCCGTGTACCGGTATTTCAAGGATCCTATGAGCAAGCCCACCGCTGACAACGCTCCCAACGCCGCTGCCAAAGGCGCGCCCGCCGTCCCTGTGAACTTCCTGCGTCCGATCGTGCAGGCCGACCTGGATTCGGGCAAGCACACCAGCATCGTCACCCGTTTCCCGCCGGAGCCCAACGGCTACCTGCACATTGGTCACGCCAAGTCGATCTGCGTGAACTTCGGCCTGGCCCAGGAATTCGGCGGTGCCTGTCACCTGCGCTTCGATGACACCAACCCGGCCAAAGAGGACCAGGAGTACATTGACGCCATCCAGCGTGACGTCAAGTGGCTGGGCTTCGAGTGGACCGGCCCGGTGCGCTATGCCTCGCAGTACTTCGAGCAGTTGCACGCGTGGGCGGTCGACCTGATCAAGTCGGGCAATGCCTATGTGTGCGACCTGACCCCGGAGCAGGCCCGCGAGTACCGCGGCAACCTGACCGAGCCGGGCAAGAACAGCCCGTTCCGCGAGCGCAGCGTCGAGGAAAACCTCGACCTGTTCGCGCGCATGAAGGCCGGCGAGTTCCAGGATGGCGAGCGCGTGCTGCGCGCCAAGATCGACATGGCCTCGCCGAACATGAACCTGCGCGACCCGATCCTGTACCGCATCCGCCATGCCCATCATCACCAGACCGGCGACACCTGGTGCATCTACCCGATCTACGACTTCACCCATGGCCAGTCGGACGCCATCGAGGGCATCACCCACTCGATCTGCACCCTGGAGTTCGAAAGCCATCGTCCGTTGTACGAGTGGTTCCTCGACCACCTGCCGGTGCCGTGCAAGCCGCGCCAGTACGAGTTCAGCCGCCTGAACCTGAACTACACCATCACCAGCAAGCGCAAGCTCAAGCAACTGGTGGACGAGCAGCACGTACAGGGCTGGGACGACCCGCGCATGTCCACGCTGTCGGGCTTCCGCCGTCGTGGCTACACCCCGGCGTCTATCCGCAATTTCTGCGAGATGGTCGGCACCAACCGTTCCGACGGCGTGGTCGACATGTCGATGCTCGAATTCAGCATCCGTGACGACCTGGACCGCACCGCGCCACGGGCCATGTGCGTACTGCGCCCGCTGAAGGTAGTCATCACCAACTACCCCGAAGGCCAGGTCGAGCAGCTCGAACTGCCGCGTCACCCCAAGGAAGACATGGGCGTGCGTGCACTGCCGTTCGCCCGCGAGATCTACATCGACCGCGACGACTTCATGGAAGAGCCGCCCAAGGGCTACAAGCGCCTGGAGCCGGCCGGTGAAGTGCGCCTGCGTGGCAGCTACGTGATCCGCGCCGACGAGGCGATCAAGGATGCCGAGGGCAACATCGTCGAGCTGCGCTGCTCGTACGACCCCGACACCCTGGGCAAGAACCCCGAGGGCCGCAAGGTCAAGGGTGTGATCCACTGGGTGCCGGCCGCGGCCAGCGTCGAGTGCGAAGTACGTCTGTATGACCGCCTGTTCCGTTCGGCCAACCCCGAGAAGACCGACGACGGCGGCAGCTTCCTTGACAACATCAATCCCGATTCGCTGCAGGTGCTGAGCGGTTGTCGTGCGGAACCTTCGCTGGGCCAGGCCCAGCCCGAAGACCGCTTCCAGTTCGAGCGCGAAGGCTACTTCTGCGTCGACCTGAAAGACTCCACGCCGGGTAAGCCGGTGTTCAACCGCACCGTGACCCTGCGCGATTCGTGGGGCAGCTAAGGAACTCTACGTGCTAAGCATCTACAACACCCTGAGCAAGACCAAGGAAGTTTTCGTTCCGCTCGATGGCAACAAGGTTCGCATGTACGTGTGCGGCATGACCGTGTACGACTTCTGCCACCTGGGCCATGGGCGCAGCATGGTCGCGTTCGACCTGGTCACGCGCTGGCTGCGCTACAGCGGCTACGACCTGACCTATGTGCGCAACATCACCGACATCGACGACAAGATCATCAACCGCGCCAACCAGAACGGCGAATCGTTCGAAGCGCTGACCGCGCGCATGATCGACGCTATGCACGAGGACGAGCGCCGTCTGAACATCCTGCCGCCGGACCAGGAGCCGCGTGCCACCGACCACATCGCCGGCATGCACGCGATGATCCAGACCCTGATCGACAAGGGTTATGCCTACGCGCCGGGCAATGGCGACGTGTACTATCGCGTCGGCAAGTTCGTCGGCTACGGCAAGCTGTCGCGCAAGAAGATCGAAGACCTGCGCATCGGTGCCCGCATCGAGGTCGACGAGGCCAAGCAGGACCCGCTCGACTTCGTGCTGTGGAAGGGCGTCAAGCCCGGCGAGCCGAGCTGGGAATCGCCGTGGGGCCCGGGCCGTCCGGGCTGGCACATCGAGTGCTCGGTGATGTCGACCTGCTGCCTGGGCGAGAGCTTCGACATTCACGGTGGCGGCAACGACCTGGAGTTCCCGCACCACGAGAACGAGATTGCCCAGAGCGAGGCGGCCACCGGCAAGCAGTACGCCAAGGCGTGGATGCATTGCGGCATGATCCGTATCAATGGCGAGAAGATGTCCAAGTCGTTGAACAACTTCTTCACCATTCGCGACGTGCTCGACAAGTATCACCCGGAGGTGGTGCGCTACCTGCTGGTGTCGAGCCACTACCGCAGCTCGATCAACTACTCCGAGGACAGCCTGCGCGAAGCCAAGGGCGCCCTGGAGCGCTTCTACCATGCGCTGCGCGGCTTGCCGCGCGTGGCCGCACAAGGTGGCGAGGCGTATGTCGAGCGTTTTGCCGCGGCCATGAACGACGACTTCGGCACGCCTGAAGCCTGTGCGGTGCTGTTCGACCTGGTGCGCGAGATCAACCGCGTGCGCGAGGCCGAGCCTGAGGTGGCCGCTGGCCTGGCGGGCCGTTTGCGCGAGCTGGCCGAGCTGCTGGGCGTGTTGCAGCTGGAGGCCGACGACTTCCTGCAGGCGGGCGCCGAAGGCAAGGTCGATGCGGCTGAAGTGGAGGCGTTGATCCAGGCGCGTCTGCAGGCACGTACCGACAAGAACTGGGCCGAATCGGACCGCATCCGCGACCAGCTGACCGCCATGGGTGTGGTGCTGGAAGACGGCAAGGGCACGACGACCTGGCGTCTGGCTGACTGATCGGCGCTGAACTTTTCGCCGGCGAGGCCGGCTCCTGCACAGGTTGCTTTAGGAGCCGGCCTTGCCGGCGAAAGGGCCCTAACTGGCCACCTTCGGCCGACACTGCAACACCAGCCGCGCCCCGCCCAATTCGCTGTCTCCTACCTCCAGCTCAAACCCATGCAGGTCGACGATCGCTGCAACGATCGAAAGCCCCAGCCCGAACCCGTTGTGCCGATGACCTTCCTCGCTGCGGTAGAACCGCTTGAGCACGGCCTCGCGCTCGTCCGCCGGAATCCCCGGCCCGCTGTCCTCCACCTCGATCAGCACGCCCTGGGCGTCTTCACGGGCTCGCATCCGCACCTGACCACCGGCCGGGGTGAACTTGATGGCATTGCCCAGCAGGTTGGCCAGGGCCTCGAACAGCAGCTCGCGGTCGCCCTTGAGCGCCGGCAACTGGTCGGGCAGTACCAGGGTCAGGCGAATTTCGCCGTCCTCGGCCAGCGGCAGGTAGAAGTCATGCAGCTCCACCAGCAGGGCACGCGGGTCCAGCTCGACGAAGCCGGCACGGCGCTGGCGGTCTTCCAGTTCGCTGATGCGCAGCAACCCGCGAAAACGCGCCATCAGGGTGTCGGTTTCGCTGATGGCCTGGTCCATCTGGTCGGCCTGGATCGAGTCGTCGCCGACCTGCTGGCGGATCCGGTACAGCTGGGCCCGCAGGCGCGTCAGCGGGGTGCGCAGGTCGTGGGCAATGTTGTCGCACACGCCTTTGACCTCATGCATCAGCCGCTCGATGCGGTCGAGCATGGCGTTGACGATGGCTGCCAGCATGTCCAGTTCGTCACGGCGTGACGACAGCGGCAGACGGTGGGTGAGGTCGCCGGCCACGATCAGCTCGGCACTGGCCTGGATCGCCCTTATGCGCTTGAGCGGGCGGCGACGCAGCAGGTACCAGCCGGCGATGCCGGGAATGATGGTCAGCGACAGCCCCCACAGCAACGCATGCAGAATGATCCGCGTGACCACGAACAGCGAACCGTTGTCGCGTACCAGCACCAGCCAGCGGCCATCGCGCACCTTGAGCGCCACGGCATCACAGCTGTCTTTTGGCATGCGCGGGTCATCGGCATCCAGGCAGCGGCTGAGCTCGTGGATCCTGCCATCCAGGCCCAGCTCGGCCGGGATCTGGCGGATCTGCCCGCCCAGTGGGTTGAACTGCGCGTCGAACAGCCCGTAGGCATCGAAGCTGCGTTCGTCGAAGGCCTGGCTGGCGATCAGGGCGTCGTCGAGCTGCTTGCCGCTCATGTGTGCGAACAGATGCTGGCGCTGCAACAGGGAATGGCGGGTGAGCTTGTTCAGGTAGCCGGACACCTCGAAGTACAGCACCCCCATGAGGATGCTGCTCCAGGCCACGAACAGAAAGCTGTACAGCGCCAGCAGGCGGCTGGTGGACGAACTCCAGCCCTTAGACGGGTTCGGCAATGGCATAGCCGGAGCCCCGCACGGTGCGAATCAGCGGGGTTTGCCCGGCGGCGTCGATCTTCTTGCGCAGACGCCCGATGTGCACGTCGATCAGGTTGGTGCCGGGGTCGAAGTGGTACCCCCAGACTTCCTCGAAGATCATCATGCGGGTGATGACCTGGCCGGCGTGGCGCATCAGGAATTCCAGCAGCTTGTACTCGGTGGGCAGCAGGTTGAGGGTCTGCTCGCCGCGCCGGGCCTCGTGGCTTATCAGGTCCAGCTCCAGGTCGGCGACCTGCAGGCGGGTCTGGGCCATCGGCACGCTGTTGCGGCGCAGCAGCACTTCCACGCGCGCCGCCATCTCGTCGGAGGCAAACGGCTTGGTCAGGTAGTCGTCACCACCGGCGCGCAGGCCGCGCACGCGTTCGTCGACATCGGAGAGGGCGCTGATCATCAGGATCGGCGTGGCGATCTTGAGGTTGCGCAGGGTGGTGACGATGGTCAGGCCGTCGACTTCGGGCAGCATGCGGTCGAGGGTGATCAGGTCGTAGCCGCCGGCGATTGCCTTGGCCAGGCCTTCACGACCGTTGTCGGCCCAGTCGACCTCAAGGCCGTGGCTGGAGAGTTCGGCGACGATTTCCTGGCCGGTGACGGCATCGTCTTCGATAGTCAGTACGCGGGGCATGCTCTTACCTGGGCGGCGTGTGGAGACTCGATTGTGCCAAAGAATAGGCGGTGCCCGGGTTAAAGAAAAATTCATCTTGAAAAAGGGCTGCTGCGCAGCCAGTCACGGGTCGAGCCCGCTCCCACAAGGTTGCGATGAACCTGTGGGAGCGGGCTTGACCCGCGATGCATTCAGGCGACCTTGACGATCCAGCCCGCCGGCGCTTCGACGTCACCGCTCTGGATACCGGTCAGCTCGGCGTAGAGCTTCTGGGTCACCGGACCGACTTCGGTCTCGCTGTGGAACACGTGCAGCTTGCCGTTGTACTGGATGCCGCCGATCGGGGTGATCACCGCAGCGGTGCCGCAGGCACCGGCTTCGATGAAGCGGTCCAGCTGGTTGATCAGCACGTCGCCCTCGATCACCTTCAGGCCCAGGCGCGATTCGGCCAGTTGCATCAGCGACAGGCGGGTGATGCCCGGCAGCACCGAGGCGGATTTCGGGGTCACGAACTCGTTGTTGGCGGTGATGCCGAAGAAGTTGGCCGAACCCACTTCCTCGATCTTGCTGTGGGTCAGCGGGTCGAGGTAGATGCAGTCGGCAAAGCCGGCCTTCTTGGCCTCATAGCCTGGTTGCAGGCTGGCTGCGTAGTTGCCACCGACCTTGGCGGCGCCGGTGCCCTGGGGCGCGGCACGGTCGAAATCGGAGATCAGGAACTTGTGCGGGGTCATGCCGCCCTTGAAGTACGAGCCAACCGGGATGGCGAAGATCGAGAAGATGAACTCCGGCGCGGTGCGTACGCCGATGTTGTCACCCACGCCGATCACGAACGGACGCAGGTACAGGGCACCCTTGCCGTGCGGCGGTACGAAGCGTTCGTTGGCCTGGACCACCTGCTTGCAGGCCTCGATGAACTGTTCGGTCGGCACCCGCGGCATCAGCAGGCGATCGCAGCTGCGCTGCATGCGCAGGGCGTTCTGGTCGGGGCGGAACAGGTTGATCGAGCCATCCTTGCAGCGGTAGGCCTTCATGCCTTCGAAGCATTGCTGGCCGTAGTGCAGCGCGGTGGAGCCTTCGCTGATGTGCAGTACGTTGTCTTCGGTCAGGGTGCCCTTGTCCCACTCGCCATCACGGAAGTAGGAAAGGTAGCGCTTGTCGGTCTTGATGTAGTCAAAGCCCAGCTTGTCCCAGTTAATGCTCTCGTTACTCATGGCACCCTCGATCGGTTGGCAAATGCCTGTATGGTCAGGCCACGCATATTGCGCAAGCAGCCACGATAATACATCCCGTGCAGATCGGAAACGGGCAGATGCCGATTGCGCCGGTGCCCGGCCGCCAGCGCTTCAGGTCCGGCGTGACGAGCGTGAGTGGTCGCGCCGCCAGGGGCTTGACCGACGCAGGGCTCGTGGAGCATTGTGCGTGACATGAATATCGACCTGTTGACCTCGACCCGCACCACCACGACCGCCATCGGCGGGCGATGGGTGGCTGTGTAAAGCGAACGCAGCAGGTCACCCAAGGCCCCGCCAGCAATGGACGGGGCCTTTTGGTTGGCGCGTCCGGCTGGCATCTTAAGGAGAGACACCATGCCCGTACGGCGCGCGTTACTGATTCTGGATATGCAGGTCGGCCTGTTCCATGGCCCCGAACAGCCCTGGCAGGGCGAGCGGATACTGGCCAACATCAACCGCCTGATCGGCACCGCACGGGCGGCCCGGGCGCCGATATTCGTCGCGCGCCACACCGGCCCGCAGGGTTCGCCGATCGAGGCCGGCAGCACACCCTGGCAACTGCTCCCGGCGCTGGAGGTAGACGAGCAATACGACCGTGTGTTCGACAAGTTCCGGCCCAGTGCCTTCTGGAACACGCCGCTGCGTGAGTGGCTGCAGCAGGCGGGCGTTGAAGAGCTGGTGGTGGTCGGCATGAAAACCCAGTACTGCGTCGATACCAATTGCCGCGTTGCTGCCGAGCTGGGCGTGCGCCCGGTACTGGTCAGCGACGCGCACACCTGCATGGATACCCCCGGCCTAGGCGCCGAGGCCATCGTCGCCCATCACAACCTCACCCTGGGCAGTGGCTTTGCCACCTTGTGCGTCACCGAAGCCGTGCAGTTCTGATTGCGGCATGCACAGCTGCCCCTGCAACTGCAGGTGTTGCAGGAACACCAGGTCATGGGACGCCACCAGCAGGGTCCCCTGATACTGGCAGAGCATCTGTTCCAGGGCCTGCAACGATGGCAGGTCGAGGTGGTTGCTGGGTTCGTCGAGCAACAGCAGTTGCGCTGGCTGGTCGCTGTAGAGTACCGCGGCCAGCGCTGCCTTGAGCCGTTCGCCGCCACTGAGCAGGCCGCTGGGCAGGGTGATGCGGTCTGCATCCAGGCCCAGTTGTGCCAATCGGGTGCGCACGCTGCTCTGGTCGAGTTCACGGCACGCCTCGCGCACATGCTCCAGCACGCATACGCTCGGGTCGAGCAGGCTGCACTGCTGGTCCAGGTACGCAACGCTGGCGCGGGTCTCGCATTCACCCTTGCGGGGCGGCAGTTGCCCGGCCAGCACCTTGAGCAACGTGGATTTGCCGCTGCCGTTGGCGCCGGTGAGGGCAAGGCGCTGGCCGACGTACAGCACCAGGTCGAGCGCGTGCGGATGCTCGATGTGGGGTAGCTCAAGGTCACGCAGCCAGGCGATCTGGCTGCCTGGCGGCAACTGACGTGCCGGCGCGTGCAGTACCACCGGCTGCTGTGGGTCCAGGCGTTGAGCGGCTTCACGCACCTGGGTGTCCATGGCCTGGCGCGTGGCCAGGTGGTTGCGCTGCTGCCTGCCTGCGGTGGCCTCGCTGCGTTGCTGTTGACGGTCGAGCAGGATCTTCGCCTGGTTACTGTGCCTGGCCTCGTGGCCGGCTCTGGCCTGGTGGCGTTCGAGGCGCTCGTGTTGACGCCGCAGGTCGCGGGCCTGGCGCTGGCGTTCGAGCTTCAGACGTTCGAGATTGCGCTCGGCCAGTTCGGTGTCGCGGGCCTTGCAAGCGGTGAATGCGCTGTAGTCGCCCCCGTAGCTGTGCAGGCCCGAGGGCGACAGCTCGACGATGCGCTGCATGCTGGCGAGCAGCGTGCGGTCGTGGCTGATGACCAGCAGCCCCTTGTTCCAGCGTTCGAGCATGATCATCAGCGCGGCGCGGCTGGGGGCGTCCAGGTGGTTGGTGGGCTCGTCGAGAATCAGGTAGTCGGCGTCGCCGAGAAACGCACCCAGCAGTGCCACGCGCATGGCCTGGCCGCCGCTCAGCGTTTCGGCGGGGCGATCCCAGCGCAGCATGCCGAGCTGCTCGCGGGCCAGGTGGCTGTGCAGTTGCTCGCGTATGTTCCAGCGTTCGCCGACAGTCTCGAAGTCGCTCGCGGCGGTACTGCCAGCCTCGATGCGTTGGAGCGCTTCTATCACCTGGCGTACCTGGGCCAGGTCGGCGACCGTGGTGCGGGAGGCGATCGGCTGTTGAGCGAGGTAGTGCACGCGCCCCTGGCGCAGGCAGCGGCCATCGCTGGGCTCGAGCTGACCGGCCATCAGGCGTGCGAGTATGGATTTGCCCACGCCGTTGCGCCCCACCAGGCCGGTGCGGCGCTGGTCGAAACGTTCGGTGAGGTTGGAAAACAGCAGCCTGCCGTCTGGCAGTGCATAGGTGACGCTGTCCAGCGTCAGGGATGACGTGTTCGTCATGCGAACCTCCAAGGATGCCTGGTGCTTCCCCCGGTGAAGGGGCTGAAGACGGGCCGTCTGAAACGACGGTGGCATCAATGGCGCATTGGACGAATACCTCGGGATGCGGGAAAAGGCCTGTAGTCTAAGGGGATAGCGGCAGTCGGTAAAGGCCCTCCAGTGCCATTACCGGTCGAGTTTTTCATAGCCTATCGCGCCCGAGACGGGTTGTGCCCGGCTGATATCGAAGGCGTGTTCGAGTAGCGGTCTGGCTTGCTCCCATTGCGCGGCGCCCGTACCGTCGCGCCCTGTTACCGAGAGTGCGATCAGCTGTGCACTGAGGTGCTTCAGATCAAGTGGCTGGGCGTCATTGGCCGTTTCCGGCAGCCTGTCTGCCACCTTGTGGCGGCTCGAGTCCTGTTTGGCATAGTTGCCGAACTGTTCGACGCCCTGCACCCCTGCCAGCCGAGAGACGTGCTCATCATGCAGGGGGAAGCGCCGTACATGGCTGTCGGAGAAGGAGTCCTGCAGCAGGTGCAGCAACGAGCCCAACGCCAGGTTCTGGATGGTGCTGGCAGCATGCTCATTGTGCGAATCGTCACAGCGCGACTCTGTCCAGCCGTGTCCTCGCAGCATTGCCTTGAGTGCGGGCATACGCGTGCAGTTCCTGCTGAAAAGGTCTTCGGGCTGCCATAGCAGCCGTCGGGTGTTGCTGTGGGTGAGCGACTGGCTGAACTGCTCGCCACCTTCGGGGCTCATCAGTTGCGGCACGCTGCGAAAGTAGCGGTTCTTGGGGATTTCTCCGGTGGAAACACGGAATGTGAATTCGGCCCACATCATGATTCTGGCGCGTGTTTGTGTCGTGGTTTCCAGAGCGCTTGAGGCCATGGCGTGAAGGTACTGCATGTCGCCGCAGTGGGTGCGATACATGAGGTCCCAGGTGGGATTGATCTGTGTTGAACGCTTGCAGGAGTCTTTGAACGACAGGTAGAAATCCACTGGTACACCCGTCTTCATGAAACCCAGCGGATCATCGTTCCAGCGTGCGCCCGCGATGAGGCTTTCGATGAAGTTCTGATCCGCTTTAAGGGCATCGGGAATCGCTGCCTGCCTGATCGATGCCAGGGTCAGGTTTTCGTGTACCGCCTCGCTGAAGACACGAGTGTAGGCACCATTGTTCACCTTGCCGTAGGGTGACAGTTGGAAAGCGCTGGCCGATGCACTGACCAGGCACAGTGTTGCGGCGGACAGGATACGGTAGGCTCGCACGCTCGAACTCCCTTTCAGTGTGCCGGCAGGCTTTTGAGCAGCGTAGACGAGTTGCGTCTAGTGCGCGCGGGCTGAACGGCCCCTTTGGTCTATCCGGCAACGAGTACTTTGAAAGGGCGGTGCAGGTCAACGCTGTTGCACCAGGAAGGCTTCACCGCGGCTTGCCATACGCCTGGGTGATGCGGTCGATCACGATCGCCAGCGCAACGATGGCCAGCCCGGCCTCGACCCCCTTGCCCACGTTCAGTGTCTGGATGCCGGCCAGCACGTCCTCACCCAGGCCGCGCGCGCCGATCATCGAGGCCACCACCACCATCGACAGCGCCATCATCACCGACTGGTTCAGGCCGGCCAGGATGCTCGGCAGCGCCAACGGCAACGCCACCCGGCGCAAGCGCTGCCAGCGGTTGGCGCCCAGCCCCTGGGCGGCCTGGGTCAGTGACGGGTCCACCTGCGACAGGCCCAGTTCGGTGAGGCGTACCAGCGGCGGCAGGGCATACACCAGGGTGGCGAAGATCGCCGGCACCTTGCCCAGCCCGAACAGCATCAGCACCGGGATCAGGTACACGAAACTGGGCAGGGTCTGCATCACGTCCAGCACCGGCATCAGCAACCGGCGCGCCAGTGGCCGGCTGGCCAGCAAGATGCCGAACGGGATGCCGATCAGGAGGCACAGGCCGGTACTCACCAGCACCAGCGCGCAGGTCTGCAGCAGCTTGTCCCACAGGCCGACCACCCCGATCAGAAACAGCAGGCCGCTCAGCAGCAGCGCCCGCCGCACACTGCGTGTGGCGTGCCAGGTCAGCAGTGCCACCAGCGCCAGCAGCAACCACCACGGCGTGGCGCGCAGCAGGTTTTCCAACCCTACCAGCAGTTGCAGCAGGCCGTCCGAGACCGCCCGAAGCTGGTCGCCGTAGGCCAGCACCAGCCAGTCGACGAAGCGATTGACGCTGTCTGCGAACGAAACGTGCAGCGCCTCGGGAAAGCCCGTACTCACAGGGCCGACTCGACCCTGGTCGCCACCTCGGCGGGCAGCCAGGCCTTCCAGATGCTCGGGTTCGCCTTGAGAAAGGCCTGCGCTGCAGCGTCCGGCGCCTGGCGCTGCTCGCTCATCGTTGCCAGGGCGCTGTTGAGGGTGGCGATCGGCAGATCGACCTTGGCGAAGAATGCCACCAGCTCCGGGTACTGCTGGCGAAACGGCGCCGATACGCCGATCGACAGCCTGGCCGGCAGCGAGCGGGTGCCTTTGGGCTCGGTGTTGCCCGGGTCGGTGAGGGTGGCCCAGGCCTGGGCGTCGAATGGCGGCTCTTCAAGGCGCACCAGCTCGTAGCGGCCCATCAGCGGGGTGGGCGACCAGTAGTAGAACAGCACCGGCTTGCCACGGCGGATGGCGGAGGTGATTTCGGCGTCCAGCGCCGCGCCCGAGCCGCTGCGAAAGTTCACGTACTGCCCGTCCAGCCCGTAGGCCTTGAGCTTCTGGCTGTTGACGGTCTCGGAGGTCCAGCCGCTGGGGCTGTTGAGAAAGCGGCCCTTGTCGGGTGACTCGGGGTCCTTGAACAGTGGGGCATGGCGCTTGAGGTCCTGGACGGAACGCAAGTCCGGGGCCAGTGCCTTGAGGCCGCGCTGTTCATCGCCCTTGATCACGTAGGCGGGCACGTACCAGCCTTCGTCGGCGCCCTTGACCGTGTCCCCGATGCTGAACACCTGGCCGGCCTGCTCGGCCCTGGTCCAGGCCGGGCTGCGGCCAGACCACTCCTCGGCGATCACCTGGATGTCGTTGCGCGCCAGCGCCACCTCCATGCTCACGGTGCTGCCGGGCAGGGTGTCGGTGGGGTAGCCGTAGCCTTTCTCGACGATAAAGCGCAGCAGTTGCGTGGTCAGGCTGCCGCTTTCCCAGGTGATGTCGCCAAAGTGGATGGGGGCCGCAGCGGGCGCCGCCAGGCTCTGGGAGGCTAGGCCCAGTGCCAGCAGGGCGCCGCCGATCAATTGTGTCAGTCGCTTCATGTCGTCTCACTTGCCGCGCCGCTTCAAGGTCAGGCAAGTGTAGTAGACCCGCGCCAGGGGTTTAGCGCAGTACCGCCAACTTGATGCTGAAGCCCACCAGGCACATGCCGGCCAGGCGTTCGAGCAGGTTCGAGACCTTGGGGTTGGCGCGCAGGCGGGCGGCCAGGTTGTGGGTCAGCAGCACGGCCACCAGGCCATACAGGAAGGTCAGCACGGCAATGGTCACCGCCATGAAGCCGAACGTCACGAAGCCCTGATGCCGGACCGGGTCGACGAACAGCGGAAAGAACGCCATGTAGAACATGATCGCCTTGGGGTTGAGCAGGGTGATCATCATGGTCTGGCGCAGGTAGTGCTTGGACTTCATCGGCCGTACCGGCGTGCTGCCGGGTTTGGCCAGGGCCATGCGCAGGCCCAGGTAGGCCAGGTACGCTGCACCCAGCCATTGCACGGTATGGAACGCTGCCGGGTAGGTGGTGAGCAGCGCTGCCACACCGGCCACGGCCAGCCACAACAGCACCTGGTCACCCAGGATGACGCCGAAGGTGGCGCCCAGGCCGCCTTTGATGCCGCCCTTGCCGGTGGCAGTGATCAGCGCGAAATTGCCCGGCCCCGGGATCGCCAGCAGCACCAGGAAGGCAATCACGAAGGCACCGTAGTCCGTTACGCCAAGCATGGGGAAACTCCGTGTTACCTATCAGGATTCGAGTGCATACGATACGCCTGCGCTGCGCCGGTGCGAACCCCGTGTTGTGCATCTGGCCCGAACAATCGCACAGCGATGTGCGCCTGCTGCCAGCCCGGCAGGTCACGCCCGGGCCCGTGCAACTTCCGGTTTCTCACGTACACGCTGGGCTTTGCCCGGCTGATCCGGCCGGGCTGCGCTGTTCTACTGGGGGCTCTTTGTACCTCTGGAGCAGGCGATGCAACTTTGTTACGCAGCCAACATGCACGGCATCTTCAACCGTGCTTTCCCTACCGAGTCGCAGCCTGTGGCTGGCGGTTGCCGGGTAGTCGTACACCGGGGCGTGCTCTATTGCGCCTACAACGCCGACGGCAACGTGGCCGAATTCGTCGCGAAAGTGAGTGGCATCGACGTATGGACGACGCCGGCGGTGCTGCCACTGATGGTGACCCCGAGCAGGTCACTGGCGCTTTTTGTGTTCAAGGACAAGGTCCATGCGTTTCGAAGCGATGACCAGGGTGAATACACCCTGGCCTCCTACAACGACACGCTCATGGGGTTCGAGCCCATGACGTTGAGTCAGCCCATGCACGGCTCGCCGTCGCTGGTGGAGTTTCAAGGGCGGTTGCACGCCTTCTATCGGCAGGGCCACACGAGGCAGATCGAGTGCCTGAGCAGCGAAGACCTGGAAAACTGGGGCAATGGCCCGGTGCTCAGGGCCAGGGGGGTAGCGGTGACCACCCCCGACGACCCGATCGCCATTGTCTACCAGGGCCTGATCCACCTGTTCTACAAGGATGGCGATGGTCGGACCCTGTTGGTGAAGTACGACGGCAAGCAGGCCTGGACCGAGCCACGGGTGTTCATCGAGCAGGCCTACCCGTTCATGCCGGGTGTGACGGTTCACGCGGGGCTGCTCAAACTCGCCTTCACCCGCAGCATTGCCAATGCCGACGGTCGCGCGCTCTATCAATACGCCTATGACGGCAATGCCCTCAGCCCGGCAACGGTCAGCAGCAACCTGGCCGCTACCGAGCGGGTGGGGCTGGGCGTGCTCGATGGCGAGCTGTTTGCGCTGTTCCAGAAGGCCTGACCCGGTGGAGGTGTTCCCATGCCCGTTGATCGTGTCATTGGCCTGTACATCGACAACAATCTGGTGCCCGACATGCCGGCCGTTGCGTTCGAAGAGCAGGTCGACGTGGTGTTCATGGACGCGGTGGCGCTGCTCGCCGCCGCCAGGCCCCGGGACTGCGTGCATACCCTGGTCTACTTGAACTACATCGTTTCGGCGCGCCTGATACGCAGCAGCAACCATGAGGCACAGGCCGGCTATGGGGCATGCATGACCACCCTGTTGCGCCGCTGGTACAGCGACACCACGGTGCTGCAGCATCTTCAGGCCTCGCCAGGGCTGTATCGTCATGGCGTGATGATCGGGCTCTACCGTGTGCACCATGCCCTGGTCATGAATGGCCTAAGGAGCGTACAGGGGCCACACCTGCTGGATCCTGGCGACCCCTTGCGCATGCTCCAGCACGGGGTCATGGCCATCTTCGGCCCGTGGCATGCGCACATTCGCCTGCATGGGCGCATTCGTGATTACTACCACAGCCGAGTGAACACTGCAGGGCCCTCGGCACAGATCGAAATAGGTCGCAGCGCGCGCACTGAGGTGCCGATACGGGTGGCCACCTGGAACCTGCAGGGCGCATCGGTCAGCACCGAGAGCAAATGGTTGACCGGGGTCCTGCCGCTGCTGCGCAGCAACGATGTGGTGGTTCTGCAGGAGGTCGGCGTTGCCCCGCATTCTGCGGTGTTCAACCGCACCGAACGGGTGGCCGACCAGTTCGGCAGTCACCACGACATCCATGTCTACAGCTGGCAGGCCGGCACCCGCAGCCGGCCCGAGCGCTACCTGATCTACTTCCTCGATGTGCAGCGGTTGCGGGTGAACCTGGCGATCGTGATGCCTGACCCCGGCGAGTTCATGGTCAGCCAACTGGCCATCATCTCGGACGGGCAATTGCCGGTGGCAGGCCCGCCCCTTTACCGCCCGGCCATGGGGGTGCGTGTGAGGCGACGAGCGCTGGCGGGCAACACGCCGGAGCTGGCGATCTTCAACCTGCATGCCATTTCCGGCGGGGGCGTCAACGCCGCGCGCATGTTGAGGGAGATCAGCTGGCACACCGATACGCCGTTCGCGCTGCTGGGGGATTTCAACCGCGATCCGCGACCGACCACTCCCCCGGTGCCGACGCGTGGCAACTGGGTGTCGCCCGAAGACATCGCCCGTATCGAGCTGGCGGGCGGCAGCACCCACCCCAGCGTGGCGCCGAGCAACATGCTGGACTATGCGGTGACCAATGGCACCTCGCAGGTGCCGGCGCCGGGGAACGTTTCTGCGCCGGGGGCATCGGACCACCGCTCGGTGCATTACAACCTGACCTTCAACTGCTAGCGCCGGCACGTGCCGCGGGATTTTCCCAGCGTCGCTAATTTATCCGCACGCCGCTTCGTCTCCTCCAGTAGCGCCCGTACGCCTCCCGCGCCACGAGCCTCATTCAACCAAGGAGACAGGCAATGACTTCCGTATTCGATCGCGACGATATCGTGTTCCAGGTTGTGGTCAACCACGAGGAACAGTACTCCATCTGGCCGGACTACAAGGCTATCCCCAACGGCTGGCGCACCGTCGGCAAGAGCGGTTTGAAGGCTGAGTGCCTGGCGTACATCGATGAGGTATGGACCGACATGCGCCCGCTGAGCCTGCGCCAGAAGATGGCCGAAACCGCTGCGGCGCAGTGAGGGGCGGCACGTGTCGTCACTGACCCTGTTGTGCCTGCCGTACTCGGGTGCCAGCGCCATGGTCTTCAGCCGCTGGCGGCGCAAGGTGCCCGCCTGGTTGAACGTGCGCCCGGTGGAGCTGCCAGGGCGGGGTGCACGCCTTGGCGAGCCGTTGTACACCGACATGCAGGCCCTGGCCCGGCAACTGGCCGCCGAACAGAGCCTTGTCGCCCACCAGCCCTACGCGGTGCTGGGGCACAGCCTGGGGGCGCTGCTGGCGTTCGAGCTGGTGCACGAGCTGCAGGCGCTGGGCTGCCCGCCACCGGTGGCGTTGTTTGCCAGCGGTACGGCGGCGCCGACCCGTCGTGAAGGCTACGACGACGAAAGCTGGCGCGAACCCAAGAGCGACCCGCAACTGATCGAAGAGTTGCGCACCCTGGGCGGTACTTCGGAGGAAGTGCTGGGCAACGAGGAACTGATGAGCCTGACCCTGCCGGTGTTGCGCGCAGACTTTCTGTTGTGCGGACGCTACGCCTATCGGCAGCGCCCGGCACTGCGTTGCCCGCTGCATGTGCTCGGGGGCGAGGAGGATCGCGCGACCCAGGAGCAGTTGCTGGCCTGGCGTCAGGAGAGCCAGGGTGATTTCTCGCTGGCGCTCTTCCCCGGCGGGCACTTCTTCATCCATGAGCATGAAGAACAGGTGCTGGGCGTGCTCAGCCAGGCCCTGGAGCCGCACCGCCTGACCGCATGAGCCTCGCGTGGTAGCATCCGACCGGGCCCGGGCAGCCATCGCGCTGCCCGGGTTTCTGTCCGCAAGCCGCCTGGCGGTGACACCCATCGCCCCGGCGCCCGCCATGGAGCGCACGCAATGCTGATCGACCCTACCCAGGCCACGCTGCTGGTCATCGACGTTCAGGAAAAACTCATCGGCGCGGTCAGCGACCCTGCCGGCACGCTGGCCCGCACCCGCTGGTTGCTGGCGGCGACGGCCGAACTGGGGTTGCCCACGGTGATTTCCGAACAGTATCCCAAGGGCCTCGGGCACACCGTCGGTGCGCTGCTCGAGGCGGCGCCCGCTGCCGAGGTGGTGGAAAAGGTGCACTTTTCCTGCGTGGCTGCCGACTGCCTGCCCGCCAGCCTGCTGGCCCGCCACCAGGTGATTGTGTGCGGCATGGAAACCCACGTGTGCGTGCTGCAGACAGTGCTCGGCCTGCTGGCGCTGGGCAGGCAGGTGTTCGTGGTGGAGGACGCCTGCGACAGCCGCAGCCTGCTCAGCAAGAGCGCCGGCCTGCAGCGCATGCGTGATGCCGGCGCGCAGATCGTGACTCGCGAGATGGTGCTGTTCGAGCTGCTGGGCAGCGCCGGCCACGAGAAATTTCGCCACATCAGCAAGACCTTCCTGGTCGGCGAGCAACCTTGAGGGTGGGCGGATCATGTTGTTCGTGGTGATGCTGGGGGGCAAACACCCCCGGGCCCGCATCGAAGTGCACGATGTGGTGTTCGTGGTGGCCCCGACCCTCGAAGCGGCCTACCCGCAATTGCGCGAGCAATGGTTCGGCAGCGCCAGGGGCGTGCACATCGATTCCTGGCTGGAGGTCGACGGGGTCGACGGCTACAAGCTGCACTGGTCGGACATGCAGCCGGCTGCCGGCGAGCCACGCCTGTATTTCATCAACCTGGGCGGCTACGAGCCCGGTGCGTTCGGCGAGGCGCACCAGTACCTGTTGGTGGTGGCCACCAGCAAGGCCCAGGCCAAGGCCATCGGCAAGCAACGCATGGCACGTCACTGGAGCCAGGCGCACACCGATGCAGTGATGGACGTGGATGACTGCATCGCCATCGACCAGCTCGGTGGCCGATACGTGCGCCTGATTGCAGGCGAGCATGCCCCGCTGGTGCAGCGCAGCGACTACATCGTGCTGGGCTGATGGGCGAGCTTGATGGCTATTTGCCGTTAGCCTGGATTACAGTACGCGCTTCATTTTCTGCCCTTACAGGATGTTCCGATGCGTTCACGTGCACTGTCTGGCTTCTGCTGCGCACTCACCCTCAGCGCTCTGCCGAATCTGGCCCTGGCCCAGGCCACGGTGGCCCAGGTGTTCAATGGCGAGATGCTGGGCACCAACCTGCGTTTCTTCGAGTCGGTAGCCGGTGTTGCGCGTACCTCGTTCGGCGACACCCATACTTACAAGGTGCAAGGCTGCGAAATCACCGCCACGGCCGGCGGCGGCACGGTCAGCGAGCTGCGCATGGAGCTCTCGCCCACCTGCAAGGCAGACCTGAGCACGTTCATCGGCGACTTTGCGCCGCCGCCCGCGCAGCCCCTGACGTTCGGTGCAATGGCCAGGTCTTCGGGAGGCGGGCTGGAGTTCTACGCCAGTTGCCTGAGCATGTGCGGCAATGCCGCCGACCCGTCGGTGTACGCGCTCTGGCAAGGACCGCGAGCAGTGGGGTTTACCGAAGTGCTGCTGGAGGTGGTGCTGGTGGATGATGAGGCCAGCGCGGCGGCCGGTCACTGGAGCGAGGCCATGCAGAAGGCCAAGGGTGACGACTTTGTGGTGGACACCCGCTTCAACTGCGAGCGCACCTTCGATGAAGTGGCGCAGGCCAGCTTCGACAAGGTCAAGGTCAATGCGGTCACCATCGGCACCGAGTTGACCAAGCCGGGCTGCTGACGGTTTGCACGGGCCGGCCCCGGCTGTGTACTGTGGGGCCCTCGACCGATAGCCGGGGGCTGTATGCCTTTACGCGGATGGATGGTGCTGGCCACGCTGGCGCTGCTGTTGCAGGGGTGCGCCGGCCAGCGTGGGGCGCAACAGGCCACGCCGGCCCAGGTGCGCGCCACGGTGGTTGCACTGATGCCAGCCGCCACTGGCGACCGTGAAGGGTGGGCGGCGGACATTCAGACGGCGTTTGCCGCACAGAAGCTCGACCCCAGCCGCAGCAACCTGTGCGCGGTGCTGGCGGTGACCGAGCAGGAGTCGACCTACCAGGCCGACCCGCAAGTGCCCGGCCTGGGGCGCATTGCCCGCGCCGAGATCGACCGGCGTGCGGCGCGTCTGCATGTACCGCAGCGGCTGGTGGAGGCCGCGCTGCAAACCCACTCGCCCGATGGCAGAACCTACAGCCAGCGACTGGCGGCGGTGCGCAGCGAGAAGCAACTGAGTGCACTGTTCGACGACCTGATCGGTTCGCTGCCGCTTGGGCGTACCTTGCTCGGCGACCTGAACCCGGTGCGCACCGGGGGGCCGATGCAGGTCAGCATCGCGTTCGCCGAACGCCACGCCCAGGACTACCCCTATGCCTACAGCGGCACCCTGCGCCAGGAAGTGTTCACTCGGCGCGGCGGGCTGTACTTCGGCATCGCCCATCTGCTGGGTTACCCAGCCAGCTACGAGCAGCCGCTGTATCGGTTTGCCGACTTCAATGCAGGCTGGTACGCAAGCCGCAACGCGGCGTTCCAGCATGCGGTCAGCCAGGCGTCGGGCGTGGAACTGGCGCTGGACGGCGACCTGATCGCGCCAGGGGCGATTTTTCCGGGGGCCACCGAACAGGCGGTACGGCGCCTGGGTGACAGGCTCGGCCTGCGCAACCCGACCATTCGCAGTCAGCTGGAGGAGGGGGACAGCCTGGCATTCGAGCGCACGCGGCTGTATCAGCGGGTGTATGCACTGGCCGAGGCGGCTGCGGGCAAGCCGTTGCCGCGGGCACAGTTGCCAGGCATCGAACTCAAGAGCCCCAAGATCACCCGAAAGCTGACCACGGCATGGTTTGCCAAACGGGTGGATGAGCGCTATCGGCGCTGCATGCAGCGCTGATAGCACGGGGCAGGCTCAGGCGCTGGCCAGGGTCGCGCTGGCGCGGGCGTTGCTGGCGCGCTGGCCCAGGCTCTGGTACAGCGACTGGCCGATCTCGGCTGCGCGCACTGGCAGTACCGACAGCAGGGTATCGCTCAGGCCGTGTGACGCTTCGCAGAAGCCCTGCAGGTATACCGCTGCGTTGAGCTCCGGGCTGGCCAGCACGCGATAGTCGCGGTCCACTTCGAAGTCCTTGAGGTGCTGTTGCAGCGGCGCCAGCAGCTCGCGATGGGAGCGGCGCTCATAGCCGGTGGCAAGAATCACCGCGTCGTACACGTGGGTCTGCTGGATGCCGGTGGCCAGGTCGCGCAGGGTCAGCTCGATACCCTTGTCGGTGCTGACGGCGGCCTCGATGTTGCGTCGGCACAGAACGGCGTGACGGTACTGATGGGCGACTTTCTGACGGTAGAGCATGCCGTAGATGCGTTCGATCAGGTCGATGTCCACTACCGAGTAGTTGGTGTTGTGGTACTCGGAGATCAGCTTGGCACGCTCGGCCTGGGGCTGGTTGAACACCAGGTCGGTGTAGTCGGGGGTGAAGACCTCGTTGACGAACGGGCTGTCATCGGCCGGCTTGAGTGCCGAGCCGCGCAGGATCATGTCGGCCTTGACCGACGGGTAGCTGTCGTTCAGGTCGATCAGGGCCTCGGCGGCGCTTTGCCCCGAGCCGATGATCGCGATGCGCATGGGCTTGCCCTGGGTGCACGGCAGTTGTTCCAGGCTGTTCAGGTACTGGGAGTGGTGGAACACGCGCGGATCGTCCTTGAAGGGCGCGAATACCGGCGGGATCTTCGGCGTGCCGCCGCTGCCCACCACCACCGAGCGTGCCCGGCGCAGGCGTTCATGGCCCTGGGCGCTGCGGGAGATCACGCGCAGGTGGTCGATACGCCCGTCCAGCAGTTCAGGTTCCACGCGCAGGATCTCCTCGCCATACACCGCCTGGGTGGCGAAGTGCTCGGCGGCCCAGCGCAGGTAGTCGTTGTACTCCAGGCGGCAGGGGTAGAAGGTGCCCAGGTTGATGAAGTCGGCCAGGCGCTTCTTCTGGTGCAGGTAGTTGACGAAGCTGTAGGGGCTGGTGGGGTTGCGCAGGGACACCAGGTCCTTGAGGAAGGAAATCTGCAGTTCGCTCTGGGTGGCCAGGGTGTTGCCGTGCCAGCGGTAGTCGCTCTGCTTGTCGATGAACAGCGCATCGAGGGCATGGCCGTTGGTCTGGGCGAGTTCTTCCAGGGCGATGGCCAGGGCCAGGTTGGAGGGGCCGAAGCCGACGCCGATCAGGTCGTGGATTGTTTCGGATGTTGAGGGCTGGTTCATGGGTGCGGCTCCCGTGTGTGGTCGAGGTGGGGCGCCAGTTTTTTGCGCCCCTGATCCTGCTCAGGTACTCCGATAGAACGAGCTGTGAGGCTTGGAATTTACCGCTGACCCTGCTTCAGGAAGCCCTGCCGCCCGGCGGCAGGGCTGGAAACGGGCTCTGTCAGAGGTATTGGGTCAGCAGGGCCATGGCCCGATCGATCTGCTGTTCGTCGTTGAGCAGGCCGGGTGCGAAGCGGATCACCGGCCCGGCATCGCGGGAGACGGCATCGACCATCACGCGGTTGCGTACCAGGTGGGCGGCCACGGCGCGGGCGTCGTGGTCCTTGATGCGCAGGAAAGTAAACCCGGCGGAGTACTCGGTGCTCAACGGTGTCACCAGCTCGATCGCCTTGTGTTCGAGCAGGCGCTGTTTGAGCGCGGTGTTGAGCTGGTGGATGCGTGCCTGCACCTGCGCCTTGCCCAGTTGCAGGTGCAGTTCGAAGGCCTTGCCCAGTGCCCATCGATGCTCGAAGGCGTGGTAGCCCCCGGGGGTCATGATGGTGGCGAAGTCCTCATCCTCGGAGAAGGTCGCGAAGGTGGGCACCAGATGCTGCATTTTTTCCGAGGCGGCGCAGATGATTCCCGTACCCCGCGGACCGAACATCCACTTGTGGGTGCCAGCGATGAAATAGTCGCAGTTGAAGTCGTCGAAGCGCTGGTTGTCCACGCCGAACCCGTGCACGCCGTCGATCACATACAGGATGCGGTCCTGCTCGCTGCGTTCGCGATTGTGGCGGCGCACCAGAGCGCCGATCTCGCCCACCGGCAACTTGACCCCGCTGCCCGAGTGCACCCAGGTCATGCCGAGCACGCGGGTGTTGGGGCGGATATTCTGGTCGATTGTGCTCAGCACCTGGTCGGTGGACACCTGCCAGGGCTGCTCGAACAGGCGCAGTTTGCGCACGGACGTGCCCTGGCGCTGGTGGCGGAAGGCCAGGCATTTATGCGTGGAGTAATGCTCGTGCTCGGTGGTCAGGATCTCTTGCCCGGGGCCCACCTGCAAGCCACCGTAGATCATGCCCAGCCCTTCGGTGGTACTGCCGGTAAGGGCGATCTGGCGGGGCTTGACCTCCAGATAACAGGCCGCCCAGTTGCGCACTTCGCCTTCACGCTTCCACTCGTTCTGGCTTTCCCAGTCCATCTGCTCGGCGGGATTGAGATCGACTTCGGCACGAAACCGATCGATGGCCTCCTGTACCGGCCTGGGGTGGGCGGTGACCAGGAAGTTGGCGAAGTGGGCCACATTCGGGTCCAGCGGGAACAGTTGACGCAGGTTTCGCCATTTGTCCGGGCCGTTTAGCTGCGCGGTAGGGGCCGCCTGGGCAGCAGGCAGCAGGCTGGTGCCTAGCGGCAGGCTGGCGGCAAGTACCCCGGCCTGCTTGAGGAATGTACGACGGTCGGTCATGTCGGCGCTCGATAAGGGTCAGGGGGCTAGCGTGGCAACGGGTTGTGCGGCTTTCTGCACCTGGGCCCACACGCGCAGGAAGTTGCCACCCCACAGCTTGGCGATGTCTGCTTCGGAGTAGCCGCGGCTGAGCAGTTCGGCAGTCACGTTGCGGGTTTCGCTGGCGTCCTTCCAGCCGTCCAGGCCGCCACCGTCGTTAAAGTCCGAGCTGATGCCCACATGGTCGATGCCGATCTTCTTCACGACGTAGTCGATTGCATCGCCGAAATCCTTGAGGGTGGCCTTGGGCTCCTCATCGATGATGCCGTAGAGGTTGCCGGCATAATCGCCAAAGCGCGCCTCGGGCCAGATCGCAATCACCGCATCGCCCGGCATCAGCGCATTGGCCAGCCCCTGCAGGGGCTGCAGGTCGAAGCGGGCGCGCAGAGCCTCGAGTTTGTCCAGGGTCGGTTTGCTCAGGGGCTTGAGATAGGTGCCGAAGCCGACGACCTGGACCACGCCGTCGCTGTCCCTGATCAGTTTCAGTTCCTTGTCGCTGAGGTTACGCGGGATATCCACCAACGCCCGTGGCGCCGAGTGCGAGGCCACGATCGGGGTGCGGCTCAGGCGAGCCACGTCCTCCAGGGCCAGGGTCGACATCTGCGAGACATCGATGATCACCCCCAGATCGTTCAGGCGCTTGACCGCCTGCTTGCCGATTGGCGACAGCCCTCCCAGGGCGTCAGCGGTGTCGTTGAAGAACGGCAGCGGCCGCGAGGAGTCCGCCCAGTCATTGTTGCCGGTGTAGCTGAAGCCGAACATGCGCATGCCACGGGCCGCCCACAGGTCGAGCTGGGACAGGTCGTTTCCCAGTGGGTAGGCGTTGAGCATGCTGATGAAGATGGCGAACTTGCCCTCGCCATGCAGGCGGCGCATGTCGTCGGGGGTGTAGGCGATGCCGATCTGGTTGGGGAAGTCGCGCACCATGGCGCTGATGATCTTGTAGCGCACCTCCTGTTGGTGGCGGGCCTCGTCGACAAATCCCGGAGTGGGGCGGTGGGGCGCATTCGGGCCGTTCCACAGTTCGGGCCAGCCGAAGATCGTCAGCGCCGCGCCGGATAGTCGCCCCTGGCCGGCCTTGACCAGATCGAGCTGGCCGCCGCTGTTCTTGTCCACCTCGTGGCCAGCGGTGCCCATGTCCAGCGGTACGGTGATGTGGCTATCGAAGGACAGCATGTGCTCGTGCAGGGCATTGGCCTGCTCGACGATCTCGCGGGGGTAGGCAGGCCCTTGCTTCCAGTACAGGTAGCCAGCGGCGGCTGCGCCCACGACTGCTGCCAGGGCAAGCGGCAGGCCGATGTACAGGGCTTTTCGGGAACGGGTTCTGGTCATTGCCATCTCGGTCGCAGTACTGATCGGTCCGACGGCCTGGCTGTGTCAGGCGAAGGTCGGGTGTCAGGGGAAGGACGATTGATGGAGGGCTAAATTTACAACCTCCGGCGCGCGCTCGGAGTTGTGGCTTCACGATCTTGGCGGGTGGGGTGTCTGCCGTGCGCGAGGCACGGCAGTGTGTGCGATCAGTCGACCGCAGGGCGGTTCTGGCTGCGTTCGGCCTTGTAGCGGATCGCGACGGCCGGGGCGGGTTTGGCGTCGCCGGTTTCCAGCCATTGGCGCATGCGGCTGGCATCGGCGAAATGGGTGTACTTGCCGAAGGCATCGAGTATCACCATGGCCACCGGGCGATTGTCCATCCGCGTCAGCAGCACCAGGCAATGGCCGGCCTCGTTGGTGAAGCCGGTCTTGGTCAGCTTGATGTCCCAGTTGCTCTTGTTGACCAGGTGGTCGGTGTTGCGAAAGCCCAGGGTGTAGTTGGGTTTCTTGAAGGCCACGGTCTTTTCGCGGGTGGTGCTCAGCTCGCTCAGCAGCGGGTAGCTGCGCGCGGCCAGCAGCAGCTTGCTCAGGTCGCGAGCGGTGGACACGTTGCTGGTCGACAGGCCGGTGGGTTCCACATAGCGGGTATGACTCATGCCCAGGGCCTTGGCCTTGGCGTTCATGGCCTTGATGAAGGCGGTGTAGCCACCGGGGTAGTGGTGCGCAAGGGTCGCGGCGGCCCGGTTTTCCGAGGACATCAGGGTAATCAGCAGGGTGTCGCGACGGTTCAGCTCGCTACCCAGACGAACCCGCGAGTACACGCCCTTCATTTCCTTGGTCTGGGCGATGGTGATGGTCAGGGGTTCGTCCATGGCCTGCTTGGCATCGAGCACCACCATCGCGGTCATCAGTTTGGTGACCGAGGCGATCGGCACCACACGGTCCGGGTTGCTCGCATAGAGCACCTTGTTGGTCTGCAGGTCGATCAGCAGTGCACTGCCCGAGGCCAGGTGCAGCTTGGCAGGGTCGCGCTGGACCTGGGGGGCCGGTTGGGCAACAGCGTTCGACGTGACGCTGGCAGTGCCAGTGAGCATCAGCAGCAGGCTGAGAATAGACAGGGAGGTTTTCACGTTGGTGCTCACTAAATGTAGGTATGTCGTTGGCTGTGCACGGGTTTTTTATTACAAGCCGTTACATTCTAGGAGTATGGTCGAGTCTGTGTCGATTGCCCCGTAAACATTGGGCGAACTATGAAATTTATTTAACCCTGGGCTTCGTTTGCAGCGGCTGGATCGGCGTGCCGAACCAGCCGAGCGGGACCTTAGCGGGACTTGAGGTAGCCGGCGGTGACGGCCTTGAGCAGCTCGTGACCTGCCTCGGCCGCCTTGGCGGGCGTCTGTGGCAGCTTGTACTGGCCGCTGAGGATGATCGCCAGGGTCATCTGCTGCGCGGCGGCAAGGGGGTGTTGGGCTGGGTCGAGCGGGGCTGGAAATCCTTTTTCAGCGGTCATGCGAACTCCTGGGTTCAGGCTGTGAGGGTATGCCAGCCTAGGCCTGAACGGCGATCAAGCCAATGCGGGCGGTTTCCCCGACAGCCAGCGCCCTGCCCGCAGGCAGGGCGCAGGGCCGGTGCTACCAGCGGGGCGGTCCGTAGTACACCGGTGGCGGGCCGTAGTAGCGCTCGCGGTAATACGGCGGCGGCACCGGTACGTAGCGCTCCACAACCGGATACGGCGGGTACGGCTGGTAGTACACCGGCGGCGGCGGGGCCTGGACATACACCGGCGGGGGGCCGTAGTAGGCCGGCTGGCGCTCGACGTAGACGGTACGGTCGTGGTTGCCGGACACCACCGCACCCACCACGGCACCGACGACGGCCGCGCCAAGCACCGGGCCGGCACCCCCGTGCCAGCCGCCGCCACCACCGTGGGCGGCCGCTTGCCCGCAGACGGCCAGGGCGCCAACCAGCAGGGCGATTCTCGGGATGTGACGGTTCATGAAGACTCCTCGGTTTGCAGCCCCGGCGCTGGTGCTGTCGAGACACCCAAGACGTGGCGCGGGGATACCCATAAGACCGCAGCCCCCGGAAAAATGGCACGGGCGTTGAGTAAAGGTTGTGTAAGCCCCGATCAACGGTTCGGTGGGCAGTGAGTGCATACTGGTGCCCCTGCCGTTTTCAGGAGCCAATCGATGACCCCCAGCAAAGACACCGTTTTGTGCATGTCCCTGGCCGGGCGCCCCGGTACCTTCGGCGTGCGCTTTCATAACCATCTGTACCAGCAGCTGGGGCTGGATTACTACTACAAGGCCATGACCACCACCGACCTGCCGGCCGCCGTGGCCGGCATTCGCGCGCTGGGTGTGCGTGGGTGCGGTGTGTCGATGCCGTTCAAGGAGGCCTGCATCGCGTTGCTCGATGAACTGGACCCCTCGGCGGCGGCCATCGATTCGGTGAACACGCTGGTCAACACCCAGGGGCATCTCAAGGGCTTCAACACCGATTACCTGGCGGTGCGTCAACTGATTCACCAGCATCGCCTGGACCCTGCATGGAGCGTGGCGCTGCGCGGCAGCGGCGGCATGGCCAAGGCGGTGGCGTGCGCGCTGCGCGATGCCGGTTTCAGCGACGGCACGATCGTTGCGCGCAATCGCGAGGCCGGCGAGCGGCTGGCCCGCACCTGTGGCTATCGCTGGCAGGCCGAGCCACACGGTGTGCGGGCCCGGTTGCTGGTGAACGTGACACCGATCGGCATGGCGGGCGGGGCCGAGGCGCAGCAACTGGCCTTCGAGCACGAGCAGATCGAGGCGGCGCAGGCGGTGTTCGACGTGGTGGCGATGCCGGCGCAGACGCCCTTGATCGTGGCCGCCCAGGCTGCTGGCAAACCAGTGGTTACCGGGCTGGAGGTGATTGCGTTGCAGGCGCTGGAGCAGTTCGTGCTGTATACTGGGGTGCGCCCCGATTCACGGCAGATCGCCGAAGCGGTGGCGTTTGCGCGGGGCGATTGAGCCCTGCAGGCAGGTTCGCGCCAGGCAGTGAGCGGGAGCGGCTGAACGTGCTCCCGCAAAGCATTGCTCGACCCTGTGCCGAGCTGGCTACTCCAGCTGCGCCAGGCGTTCTTCCAGCGCCGCGATACGCGCCTCCAGTGCCTCGATGCGCTCGGCCGACACGCCGCCGACAGGGCGTTCCGCGCCTTGCTGGCGTGCCGCCAGAATCGCTTCGATGTCGGCCGGGTCGCCGAAGGCATGGGTGTAGCGGTCTTCGCGCTGGCCGGGCTGGCGCGGCAGGTGCAGGGCAAAGCCCCGGGCTACCAGGCGCTCCAGCTGATGCAGCACCTGTTCGGCATCCTCGAATTCATGCATGCGGTTGCTGCGCGTCAGCAGCTCGCTGACCGTCTGCGGCCCGCGCAGGAACATCAGCCCCAGCAGCACCTGTTGCGCTGGTACCAGCTCCAGCGCCTTGTCGACGCGGTGCTCCCAGCGGTCGGCCCGGCTGCCCATCTGCAGGCGCGCCAGGCCCTGGCTTTCGAGGGCACGCAGGCTCTGGCCGACCTGGCCCTGGGTCAGGTTCATCACCGGCTCGCGGCTGGTCTTCTGGTTGCAGGCCAGCACCACGGCGTTGAGGGTGAGGGGGTAGGTTTCGGGGCTGGTGGCCTGCTTTTCGATCAAGGCGCCGAGGATACGGATTTGCGTGCTGTCGAGGCGTTGCTCGTCAACGGGGGTGTCCAACTCAGTGCTCATCGCGCGTTCCCTATGCTGTGGAAGGCAACTAGCCTAATCCTTGCAGAATAAAAGACAAGCCGCCGGGCGCCGCCAAGCGTGTCTATAATCGGCCACGCTCAATCCATCACCCAGCGAGACTGTCATGACCATTTCCCTGTACGCCGCCTCTGTTCCCGTTTTCAAGCAGATGCTCAATGCCCTGAGCGATGTGCTGGGCAAGGCCCAGGCGCACGCCGAGGCGAAGAATATCGACGCCAATGTCTTCCTGCAGGCGCGCCTGTACCCCGACATGTTCCCGCTGGTTCGCCAGGTGCAGATTGCCGTGGACTTCGCCAAGGGGGTTTCGGCCCGCCTGGCCGAGGTCGAACTGCCCAAGTACGACGACACTGAAACCACCTTTGCCGAGCTGCAGGCGCTGATCGCCAAGGTGTTGGCCTTCGTCGAGCAGATCGAAGCGAAGCAGATCGACGGCAAGGAAGGCATCGAGATCATCACCCGTCCGGGTACGCCGAAAGAAAAACGCTTTACCGGCCAGAGCTACCTGCTGACCTACGGCCTGCCGCAGTTCTTCTTCCACGTGACCACGGCCTACGCCATCCTGCGCCACAATGGCGTGGAGATCGGCAAGCGCGACTACATGGGCGCGTTCTGATTACCCAGGCATGAAAAAAGCCCGGCAAGGTCAACGCCTTGCCGGGCTTTTTCATGCCTGCCAGGATCAGCTCGCCTGGCGTTCCTCGGCCTCGCACGCGGCGGCCGTGAACAGCACGTCGGTGGACGAATTGAGCGCCGTTTCGGCCGAGTCCTGCAGGATGCCGATGATGAAGCCTACCGCCACCACCTGCATGGCCACCTCGCTGGGAATGCCGAACAGGCCGCACGCCAGCGGAATCAGCAGCAGCGAGCCGCCCGCCACACCCGAGGCGCCGCATGCGCACACGGCGGCGACCACGCTGAGCAGGATGGCCGTGGGCAGGTCGACGCTGATGCCCAGGGTATGCACCGCCGCCAGGGTCAGCACGGTGATGGTGATGGCCGCGCCGGCCATGTTGATGGTCGCACCCAGCGGGATCGACACCGAGTAGGTGTCTTCATGCAGCCCGAGCTTTTCGCTCAGGGCCAGGTTGACCGGAATGTTGGCGGCCGAGCTGCGGGTGAAGAACGCGGTGATGCCGCTTTCGCGCAGGCACAGCAGCGTCAGCGGGAATGGGTTGCGACGGATTTTCCAGTACACGATCAGCGGGTTCATCACCAGCGCCACGAACAGCATGCAGCCGATCAGCACCGCCAGCAGGTGCAGGTAGCCCAGCAGGGCCCCCAGGCCGGATTCGGCCAGGGTCGCCGCCACCAGGCCGAAGATCCCCAGAGGCGCGAAACGGATGACCATGCGCACGATCAGCGTTACGCCCTTGGACAGGTCGTCGACCACGGTGCGGGTGGTTTCACCGGCATGTCGGATAGCCACGCCCAGGGCGATCGCCCAGGCCAGGATGCCGATGAAGTTGGCCTCCATCAGCGCAGTCACCGGGTTGGCCACCACGCTCAGCAGCAGGCCTTGCAGCACTTCGCTGATGCCACCAGGCGGGCTCATCGCCACATCATGAGTGGCCAGCACCAACTGGGAGGGGAACAGCATGCTGGCGACCACCGCCACTACCGCTGCGGAAAAGGTGCCGAAAAGATAGAGCACCAGAATAGGGCGGATATGGGTTTCCTGGCCGTGCCTGTGGTTGGCGATGGAAGCCATCACCAGGATGAACACCAGAATGGGTGCCACCGCCTTGAGTGCACTGACAAATACCTTGCCGATAAATGCCAGGTTCAGCGCGGCGGCTGGCCAGAGCAGCGCCACGGCAATGCCGGCCACCAGGCCGATCACGATCTGCAGTACCAGACTGGTACGGTTCAACAGGTTCAGAAGTGGGGTCATGACAGGTGTTTCTCGTTCTTGTGCAAGGTCCGGGAGGCCCGGATAGCGTAGCAAAGGCATGCCGCGGGCTAGCCCTGCGGCGAAAGGGGCGGGACTTTAGCACAGCACGCGGGCCCTGACCGCAGCACACTGCCTGGCGGTAGGTGGGGCGTGTTGTCGCGATGCGTCGGCGCGTCCTTCTATCGACGGTTCGGGCCGTGGAATGTTTAGGCCCGGGATGTGATGTCGGTGCCGTGTGTCTCTCAGGGCGCAGGCCAGTTGAACAGCTCGCGGCGGGCACCTTCGGTGATCGCGACGATGCCCGGGTGCTTGACCTTGCGCTCTACCGAAATGGCATAGAACGACTCGGTGACGGCATCGGTCTGGCCGATCAACTCCACCCCGTACTGGCGGCAGACCTCGTCGGCGATCACGCTGGGGGCGATGAAGATGCCGCTGCCCGACTGCCCGAATGCCTGCATCAGCGCACTGTCATCGAATTCGCCGACGATGCGCGGCTGCAACTGTTGCTCGGCGAACCAGCGCAGCAGCCGGCTGCGCACCACCGTCTCCTGGCCGGGAATGAGCATCGGTGCATGCTGCAGGCCGACAGGAAAGGGCGCCGGATGCAGGGCAGCCAGTGCCGGGGTGGCGAAGAAACTGATGCCGCACTCCCCGAGCTTCTGGCTGTAGCCCTTGATGTCCAGATGGCTGGGCATCGGGCTGTCGGAAATCACCATGTCCAGGCGCTGTACTGCCAAATCTGCCAGCAGGCGCTCGAGCTTGTCCTCGCGGCAGGTCAGGCGCAGCGGGTCGGGCAGCTCCATGGTCGGCGCCAGCAGCCGGTACACGATCGACTTGGGCACCACGTCGGCCACCCCCACGCGAAACAGAATCTGCTGCTCATCGGGCTGGGCGCGCAGCACTGCTTCCAGTTCGCCGCCAATCTGGAACATCTGCTCGGCGTAGGACAGGGCCTGGCGCCCGGTCTCGGTCAGTTCGAGCTGGCGTCCCACACGGCGAAACAATTCGATACCGTAGCTATGCTCAAGCAGGCTGATCTGCCCGCTGATGGTCTGCGGGGTGAGATTGAGCTGCTCGCCGGCACGCACGATGCTGCCGGTCTTGGCCACGACCCAGAAGTAATGCAGTTGTCGGTAGTTGAGCATGTGTATCTCCGATTCGTAAAAACCGAAGTATAACTGCTGAAAATACGAATTTTCCGGATGTTTCAGTCTCTTTAGAATGCGTCGCTATCAAGGCAAGACCTTCAGAGAGGAACCCATGCTGTATTTCAAATCGATTGGCACACCCCTGGTGATGGCGCTGGCGCTGCTGGCCATGAGCGGTTGCGAGCAGGCGGAAAAATCTGCCCAGCAGATGTTCAACCAGGCTGCCCAGTCGGCCAAGGAAGCGATCGACAAGACCAACGATGCCGCCCAGCAGGCGCTCAGCGACGCGACCGGTTCGCCCCTGGCGAAAAAGCCCGATGAGTCCCAGGACAAACCCGAGCGCGACGACAGCGCCCGGGAAATCTGATTTTTTACCCACACTGATTCAGGATTGATTCATGGAATACCTGTTGGAACTTGCTGCAAGCCCGACCGCCTGGGTGGCCCTGGCTACCCTGGTGGCCATGGAGATCGTGCTGGGCATCGACAACCTGATCTTCATCTCGATTCTCACCAACAAGCTGCCTGAGCAGTTCCGCTCCAAGGCACGGCGCATCGGTATCAGCATGGCGCTGGTGATGCGCCTGGGCCTGCTCAGCACCGTGGCGTGGATCGTGCAGCTTACCGAGCCGGTGGTGGACGTGTTCGGCCATGCCTTCTCGTGGAAGGACATGATCCTGATCGCCGGTGGCCTGTTCCTGCTGTGGAAGGCGACGTCCGAGATTCACCACAGCGTCGACCCGCGTGCCAAGGAAGAGACCAAGGCGTCGTCTACCGTGACCCTGGGCTTTGCCGCGGCGATCGGGCAGATCCTGGTACTGGACATCGTGTTCTCGATCGACAGCATCATCACGGCCGTGGGCATGACCGAGCACTTGCCGATCATGATCATCGCGGTGATCAGTGCGGTGATCGTGATGCTGGTGGCCGCCGACCCGCTGGCCCGGTTCATCAACGACAACCCTACCGTGGTGATGCTGGCCCTGGGCTTCCTGATCATGATCGGCATGACCCTGATCGCCGAAGGCTTCGGTGCCCATGTGCCCAAGGGTTATGTGTATGCGGCGATGGCGTTCTCCACCGCGATCGAGGTGCTCAACATCATGTCGCGCCGGGCTCGCGAGCGGCGCGAGGCGCTGCAAGCGAAACCTGACTGACCGCTTCGCCAGCGACGTCGGCTCTGCAGGACGCACCTGCAGACGCCGGCGTTGTCGGCGAAGGTGGTTATGCAGTGTCGCGTCAGTGCGCGTTGGCGTGGCGGCGAGCGTGCCGCTGTGCCTCGGATGCAGTCCTGGTCGGCTGCGGGTGGTGCAGATGGTGGCGGCGCGCGATGCGCAACACCCCCCAGAGCATGGCTGCGGCTACCACCAGCCACGTGCCTATCAACAGAAAGATTCCCATCGTCAGACTCATTGCGTGCCTCCTTCGACTGGGCAAGCTGCACTCGCCATTCGGACACAAGCTCAGTCTAGCCCATCGTCTGTGACAGACGGTTGACCAGTGGTCCAGCGCCTTGGTTCAGTTCGCTCTAAGCGTGCCGCGGGCTATACCGCAGGCCTGCGCCAGCCTATGATCGCAAGCCAGGGCCGGGCGTCGTCTGCCCGGCATCAGCACAAGCGAGTGTCCATGTTGCCCACCGCCCCCAAACGTCGCGTGTCCCATCGTCTGCTGCTGGCTTGCCTGCTGGCCGCCAGCCTGGCCGGTTGCGCCAGCCAGCCTTCATCCCAGCTCAACAGCCTGCCCCAGCGCGTGGAACTGGGCGCGGTGCCGTTCTACCGTGGTAACGCCAACCAGAGCGCGCCGATGGCGCTGGCCGCGATCCTCTCGCAGCAGGGGGTGCGCATCACCCCCGGCCTGCTCGAAGGGCCCTTGCAACTGCCACAAGGTGTCGACAGGCTGCAGGCCTCGGTAGCGACTGTGGCACGCCAGTACGGCATGGTGGTGTACCCGCTCGACGGCACCCTGCCGGCGTTGCTGACCCAGGTGGCCGCGGGCAATCCGGTGCTGTTGCGCTATCAGGAAGGTTCGGCGTTCTGGAGCGAGCCGCGCTATGCCCTGCTGGTGGGTTATGACCGCTACAAGTCGCGGGTGCTGCTGCGTGCGGGCAACAATCGGCGCTTGCTGATGGACTTCGACGATTTCGCCGCAGCCTGGAAGAAGGAGGGGAGCTGGGCGGTGCTGGTGCAGCCGCCCGGCCAACTGCCGGCCCAGGTGGACCGCCAGCGCTGGCTCAAGGCCGCCAATGAACTGGCCCAGGCAGGCCAGGAGCAGGCGGCCCGCCAGGCCGTCAATGCCGTGGGGCAGTGACGGCCCGGGGTTGCCGGCTTACACGCCCAGGCGGTCGCGCAGGCTGTAGTACCACGCGCCCAGGGCACTGAACGGTACGCGCAGCATCTGGCCACCCGGGAACGGGTAGTGCGGCAGTTCGGCGAAGGCGTCGAAACGCTCGGCCTGGCCGCGCAGGGCCTCGGCCAGCACCTTGCCGGCCAGGTGGGTGTAGGTGACGCCGTGGCCGCTGCAGCCCTGGGAGTAGTAGATGTTGTCTCCCAGACGACCTACCTGCGGCAGGCGCGACAGGGTCAGCAGGAAGTTGCCGGTCCAGGCGTAGTCGATCTTCACGTCCTTGAGCTGCGGGAAGGCCTTGAGCATTTTCGGGCGGATGATCGCCTCGATGTTGGCCGGGTCACGCGCGCCGTATACCACGCCACCGCCGAAGATCAGGCGGTTGTCGCCGGTCAGGCGGTAGTAGTCGAGCAGGTAGTTGCAGTCTTCCACGCAGTAGTCCTGCGGCAGCAGGGTACGTGCCAGCTCTTCGCTCAGCGGCTCGGTGGTGATCACCTGAGTACCGCATGGCATCGACTTGGCGGCCAGCTCCGGTACCAGGTTGCCCAGGTAGGCGTTGCCCGCCACGATGATGAACTTGGCGCGCACCTTGCCCTGCGGGGTATGTACGACCGGGTTGGCACCGCGCTCGATGCGGATGGCCGGGGACTGTTCGTAAATCTTGCCACCCAGCGATTCCACTGCGGCGGCTTCGCCCAGGGCCAGGTTGAGCGGGTGGATATGGCCGCCGCTCATGTCCAGCATGCCGCCGATGTAGCTGTCGCAGGCGACCACTTCACGGATGCGGCGCTGGTCCATCAGTTCCAGCTGGGTGTGGCCGTAGCGTTCCCACAGGCGTTGCTGGGATTCCAGGTGGCCCATCTGCTTTTTGGTCAGGGCGGCGAACACGCCACCGTCCTTCAGGTCGCACTGGATGTTGTACTTGGCCACGCGCTCGCGGATGATGCGCCCGCCCTCGAAGGCCATCTGGCCGAGCAGCTGTGCCTGTTTGGGGCCGACGGTACGTTCGATCACGTCGATGTCGCGGCTGTAGCTGTTGACGATCTGACCGCCGTTGCGGCCAGAGGCACCGAAGCCGACCTTGGCGGCTTCAAGCACGGTGACGCTGAAACCGTTCTCGAGCAGGAACAGGGCACTGGACAGGCCGGTGTAACCCGCACCGATCACGCAGACGTCGGTCTGTACTTCTTCCTGCAGGCTCGGGCGCTGCGGGACGGGGTTGGCCGATGCGGCGTAATACGACTGGGGGTAGGGGGTGTTGGCCATGTGCGGGCACCTCAGGGTTTGTAGTTGTATGTTCTATATTTTTTACGATTGTGCAGATCGTATCAACAATAATAAACACCCGCCAGCCAGACGGTAAAAATCGCGCAAACCCGGGCTGGGGTAAAAAATATTAGTATTCAGTGGCTTAGCGTGAAAAAAAGTATTGACACGCTGCGTCGATTGCGTAGAATGCCGCCTCACAGCAGGCACATAGCTCAGTTGGTTAGAGCACCACCTTGACATGGTGGGGGTCGTTGGTTCGAGTTGACGGTCTTGATCGCCATCATCGGGCCTTCGAAGGTCGACATGCCGTAGAACGCCAGCGATACCACCAGAAAACGCAGGATCGGGTCGGTGCGCAGCTTATGCCAGGCGCCCGACAGGGTCATCATGCCGTTGATCATGCCGCCCCAGCTCGGGGCCAGCAGGATGATCGACATCGCCATGCCCAGCGACTGCGCCCAGTCGGGCAGTGCGGTGTAGTGCAGGTGGTGGGGGCCTGCCCAGATGTACAGGGTGATCAGCGCCCAGAAGTGCACGATCGACAGGCGATACGAGTAGATCGGGCGTTCGGCCTGCTTGGGTACGAAGTAGTACATCATGCCCAGGAAGCCGGTGGTCAGGAAGAAGCCCACGGCGTTGTGGCCGTACCACCACTGGATCATCGCGTCGGTCGCGCCCGAGTAGGCCGAGTACGACTTGAACAGGCTGACCGGCAGCGAGGCGTGGTTGACGATGTGCAGCATCGCGGTCACCACGATGAAGGCACCGTAGAACCAGTTGCCCACATAGATGTGCTTGGTCTTGCGCTTGACGATGGTGCCGAAGAACACCGCACCGTAGGTAACCCACACGATGGCCAGCAAAATGGCGATAGGCCATTCCAGTTCTGCGTATTCCTTGGTCGTGGTGTAGCCCAGCGGCAGGGTGACCAGCGCGCCGACGATCACCGCTTGCCAGCCCCAGAAGGTGAAGGCCGCGAGGCTGTCGGAAATCAGTCGCGTCTGGCAGGTTCGCTGCACGACATAGTAGGAAGTGGCAAACAGTGCGCACCCACCGAAGGCGAAGATCACCAGGTTGGTGTGCAGGGGGCGCAGGCGTCCAAAGCTCGTCCACGGCAGGTCCAGGTTCAGCTGAGGCCAGACCAGTTGCGAGGCGATGAAGACACCGAGGCCCATGCCAAGGATCCCCCAGACCACCGTCATGATGGCGAACTGGCGGACGACCTTATAGTTATAAGCAGTCGGACTGATTGCTGTGCTCATTCTAAGGTTCCACGGTTTGGGTGTTTTTGTTGGTTAAAAAATCGGCGCAAGTATGTATAAACCGTGTGGTTATTGCAACGCGATGGAAATCGCGCCGCACCTTGCGAAGGCCGATTTTACGGCGTTTCCAGCCGATTGGCGGTGGGAAGTGTACACAATCGCAAGGCGATAATGTGCACCATTATTCCGCTTTCGTTGTGCACGCATTAAGCTGCCTTGGCACTATCGTCCTGCGTGGTCAGGGCAGGCAATTCGCACTTGGGCCGGGATCCATCAGCCTTTGGTGGTGGCTCGCGAACAGAAAGTGCGCCAAAAAGGTGCATTCAGGTGCAAGACTTCAAGCCACTGTGGCAACAAGCTTAGTCTCGATCAGGGGGGGTGCAAGGCGGGTGTGCGGCGGGGTGCGACACTTGGTCGCAAGGGGCGGTGGGAACCGCCGCACCGTTGTCGATGCGGCGGTTTGAGTCAAGGCTCAGTTACATCATCGTTTCACTTGGCAGTTACGTTCTCTGCCGGTTGCGACAGGCTGTAGACATAGGCCGCCAGCAGGTGGACCTTGTCGTTGCCCTGAATGTCCTGCTGCGCCGGCATCTGGCCCTGACGGCCGTAACGGATGGTCTGCTGCAGCTGGGCATAGCTCGAACCGTAGATGAATGCCTGCGGGTGGGTCAGGTCAGGTGCGCCCATCGCCGGGGTGCCTTTGCCTTCCGGCCCGTGGCAGGCCACGCAGTTGGTGGCGAACAGCTGCTTGCCGTTTTCCACGTCGGCCTTGGCGTCCTTGGGCAGGCTGCGGCCATCGAGGTTGGTCAGCACGAACCCGGCCACATCGGCCACGCCCTGCTCGCCGATCACTTCGGCCCAGGCCGGCATCACGCCGTGACGACCGCCCATGATCGAAGCCTTGATGGTTTCCGGGTCACCGCCCCAGCGCCAGTCATTGTCGGTGAGGTTGGGGAAGCCGTAGGCACCCTTGGCGTCCGAGCCGTGGCACACCGAGCAGTTGGAGGCGAACAGGCGACCGCCCATTTTCAGCGCCTGCGGGTCCTTGGCCACTTCCTCCACCGGCATGGCGGCGAACTTGGCGAAGATCGGCCCGAATTTGGCGTCGGCGCGGTCCATTTCCTTTTGCCACTCGTTGGCGCCGGTCCAGCCGTTCTCGTAGCCGGGCAGGATGCCTTTCCAGTTGCCCAGGCCCGGGTACAGGATCAGGTAGCCCACCGAGAACACCAGGGTGCCGACGAACAGCCAGAACCACCACTTGGGCAGCGGGTTGTCGTACTCCTCGATGCCGTCGAAGCTGTGGCCCATGGTCTGGTCGGTGGTGCCCTTGCTCTGGCCCTTGCGGGTGCTGAGCAGCAGCCAGGTCAGGCCGATCAGGCTACCGATGGTCAGTACGCAGATGTACGTACTCCAGAAGGTGGTCATTGCCCGTTACTCCTCGATTCGGATTCTTTGGCGGCAGGTACAAGGCGATCGTCGGCGAACGGCAGCAGGCTCGCTTCGGCGAACTCGCGGTCACGCCGGCCGCTGAACACCCACAGCGCCAGGCCGATGAAGGCGATGGCTACCAGCAGGGTGCCCAGGCCGCGCAACTGGCCGATATCCAGTGTGAAGTCCATGGCGCTTACCTCTTGTTCTTGATCGCGGTGCCGAGCACCTGCAGGTAGGCGACCAGCGCGTCCATCTCGGACTTGCCCTTGAGCGAGGCCACGGCGCCGGTGATATCGTCGTCGCTGTAGGGCACGCCCAGGGTGCGCATCACGCGCAGCTTGGTCTCGGTATGGCTGCTGTCGACCGGGTTGGCCACCAGCCACGGGTAGGCCGGCATCTTCGACTCGGGTACCACGTTGCGCGGGTTGTACAGGTGCGCACGGTGCCAGTCGTCGGAGTAGCGGCCGCCGACGCGGGCCAGGTCAGGGCCGGTACGCTTGGAGCCCCACAGGAACGGGTGGTCCCACACGCTTTCACCGGCTACCGAGTAGTGGCCGTAGCGTTCGGTTTCGGCGCGGAACGGACGGATCATCTGCGAGTGGCACTGTACGCAGCCTTCACGGATGTAGATGTCGCGGCCTTCCAGCTGCAGCGCGGTGTAGGGCTTCATGCCTTCGACCGGCTTGTTGGTGACGTCCTGGAAGAACAGCGGGACGATCTGGGTCAGGCCGCCGATGCTGACGGCAAACACCATCAACAGCACCAGCAGGAAGACGTTCTTCTCGATTACTTCGTGTTTCATCAGGTTCTCCTCAGGCCAGCTGCGCAGTGGCGTTGGCGGTCTCGCCCGCTGGGGCACGCACGGTGCGCCAGGTGTTCCAGGCCATCAGGAACATGCCGGTGAGGAAGATCGCACCGCCCACGAACCGCACGATGAAGCCAGGGTGGCTGGCCACCAGGGTTTCGACGAAGGAGTAGGTCAGGGTGCCGTCGGCGTTGACTGCACGCCACATCAGGCCCTGGGCGATGCCGTTGACCCACATCGAGGCGATGTACAGCACGGTGCCGATGGTGGCGAGCCAGAAGTGCGCGTTGATCAGGCCCAGGCTGTACATCTGCTCGCGGCCGAACACTTTCGGGATCATGTGGTACAGCGCGCCGATCGAGATCATCGCTACCCAGCCAAGGGCGCCGGCGTGTACGTGGCCGATGGTCCAGTCGGTGTAGTGCGACAGGGCGTTGACGGTCTTGATCGCCATCATCNGAGGTTGGTCAGCACGAACCCGGCCACATCGGCCACGCCCTGCTCGCCGATCACTTCGGCCCACGCCGGCATCACGCCGTGACGACCGCCCATGATGGTGGCCTTGATGGTCTCGGGCTCGCCACCCCAGCGCCAGTCGTCGTCGGTCAGGTTGGGGAAGCCGTAGGAGCCCTTGGCGTCGGAGCCGTGGCATACCGAGCAGTTGGAGGCGAACAGGCGGCCACCCATCTTCAGGGCTTGCGGGTCCTTGGCCACTTCTTCAATTGGCATCGCTGCAAATTTGGCAAAGATCGGCCCGAACTTGGCATCCGAACGCGCCATTTCCTTTTCCCACTCGTGCACGCCGGTCCAGCCCGACTCGCCGTTGGCAAAGGCCACCTTGTTTTCGTTGTCCAGGTACTGGTAGCCCGGCAGCAGGCCTTTCCAGTTGCCCAGGCCCGGGTACAGCACCAGGTAGCCCAGGGCGAACACGATGGTGCCCACGAACAGCATGAACCACCACTTGGGCAGCGGGTTGTCGTATTCCTCGATGCCGTCGTAGGCGTGGCCCACGGTTTCTTCGGTGGTTTCGCTGCGCTGGCCCTTGCGGGTGGACAGCAGCAGCCAGGTCAGGGCAAAGATGGTACCCAGACTCAGAACGGTGACGTACAGACTCCAGAAGGTAGTCATTCTTTGTTACTCCTAGAAGCGCTCGCTTGCGCTTGCTCGACGTGCTTGCTGGCTTCGGGATCATCCGCGAAGGGCAGCATGGTCGCTTCGTCGAACTCGGACTTGCGCCGAGAACTGAATACCCACAACGCCAGGCCGATGAAGGCCACCATCACCACGACGGTGCCCAGGCCACGAATCATCCCGATATCCATCAAGGTCACCGTTTGCTTTTGATGATGGTGCCCAGCCCTTGCAGGTAGGCAACCAGAGCGTCCATTTCAGTCTTGCCCTTGACCGCGTCGCGGGCACCGGCGATGTCCTCGTCGGTGTAGGGCGTGCCGAGGGTACGCAACACTTCCATTTTCCTGGCGGTCAGCTTGCCGTCGAGGGTGTTCTCCACCAGCCACGGGTAGGCCGGCATCTTCGACTCCGGCACCACGTTGCGCGGGTTGTACAGGTGCGCGCGGTGCCAGTCGTCGGAGTAGCGGCCGCCGACGCGGGCCAGGTCAGGCCCGGTACGCTTGGAACCCCACAGGAACGGGTGGTCCCACACGCTTTCACCGGCTACCGAGTAGTGGCCGTAGCGCTCGGTTTCGGCGCGGAACGGACGGATCATCTGCGAGTGACACTGCACGCAGCCTTCACGGATGTAGATGTCGCGGCCTTCCAGCTCCAGCGCGACGCGGGGCTTCATGCCCTCGACCGGCTTGTTGGTGACGTCCTGGAAGAACAGCGGGACGATCTGGGTCAGGCCGCCGATGCTCACGGCGATGACCATGAAGAAGGCCAGCAGGCCGATATTCTTCTCGACTACTTCGTGCTTCATCAGTGAGCTCCAACGACAGCGATCTGAGCGGCGGCTTCAGCTTCGGCCGGCTGCGAGGCGCGGACGGTGCGCCAAACGTTGTAGGCCATCAGCAGCATGCCGGAGGCGAAGAACGCACCGCCCAGTGCACGCACGATAAAGCCCGGGTGGCTGGCCTGCAGCGCTTCGACGAAGGAGTAGGTGAGGGTGCCGTCGTCGTTGATGGCGCGCCACATCAGGCCCTGGGTGATGCCGTTGACCCACATCGAGGCGATGTACAGCACGGTGCCGATGGTCGCCAGCCAGAAGTGCGCGTTGATCAGGCCCACGCTGTGCATCTGCACGCGGCCATAGATTTTCGGAATCATGTGGTACAGCGCGCCGATCGAGATCATCGCTACCCAGCCCAGAGCGCCGGCGTGTACGTGGCCGATGGTCCAGTCGGTGTAGTGCGACAGCGAGTTGACGGTCTTGATCGCCATCATCGGGCCTTCGAAGGTCGACATGCCGTAGAACGCCAGCGA
>NZ_PEFV01000001.1:2352085-3426056 GCF_002939405.1 Pseudomonas sp. BRM28
GCACAAGCACTCGACGGCGCATTACTGGAACAAACCTGAAGCCGGTACTGGCTGGAACCAGCTGGAGCGAGCCAAGCGCCAGCGCGAGCTGAACTGCGGCTTCACCCTGTTCGGCTGGGACGGCGACACCCTCGCCTGGGAAAGCTCGCCTGCGCAGGATGAATTACGCGAGAAAACCCGAAAAAGTGCGCAACTTCTTGCGCAGTACTGTGCAAGAAGTTGCGCACTCGTCTGTAGGCCTTTATCCCAAAGGCCTAGGGAAATGTATGCACAGGGTTATCCACATTTGAGTGCGCAAGAAGTTGCGCAGTTGGTAAAAACGGCAGGGTAGATTTTCAGCGCTTGAAAAGCGAAAAAACACGCCCCCAATAGCCCCCTTTCGACGCCATCGCCTCCTGCAGTTGCCGCGCACTGACCGTGCGCTGGGCAGGGTCGAACGCCAGCGCATTTTTCAGCGCAGGCCAGCAGTGCGTGGGCAGGTTCGACGGGCGCGTCAGCGTGCGATCGAGCTGCTCGGCGCGGGCCTGAGTTGAAGGCAGGCGCCGATAGGGATGCTTGCCGCTGGCCAGCTCGTAGATCAGGCAGGCCACCGCATACATATCCGCCGCCGCACCCAGCGTGCCGTGTTCAAGTAGTTCCGGTGCTGCGTAGCCGGGCGTCCAGGCGTTGAAGCGCTCGCGGCTGAGGTGGGCCAGCCCCGAAAGCACACCGGCGTCGGCCTGGCCAAGACCAAAATCGAACAGGCGCACGCCATCTTCGCCGAGCATCACGTTGCTCGGCTTGAGGTCACCGTGAAACACGCCCCGGGCATGGCAGCAGGCCAGGGCTTCCAGCAGCGGCAACACGATGGCGTTCAACGCCTGCCCGTGCAGGCCCAGCGGTTGCTCGCACAGCAGTTTGTCCAGTGCCGGCCCGCGCAGCAGCTCCAGGGTGATGAAGGCGCGCTGGCTCGGCGGGTCGATCTCGAAGCTGTACAGGTTGACCACCTGCGGGTGCGCCACGTGCCGGGTCAGGGCAAACTCGCTGAACAGGAGCGCGTTGGCATCCGGCGAGGCGGCCAGCGCCTCGCTCACGAGCTTGATCGCCACACAGGGCTGCGGGTCACCGAACTGCTCGCGCAGCAGATCGCGGGCGCGATAGACCATGCCCATGCCGCCGGCACCGAGCAGGCGTTCGAGCCGATAGCGCCCGGCCAGCACCTGCGGCAGCGGCACCAGCGGCGGTGTCGGCGCCGGCTTTTTCTTGCCTGTGCGGCGCCCCTTGCGCTTGGCCGCAGCGGGCGCCGGGGTGGCCAACTGGCCGTTGACGAAGGCGAAATAGGTGAGGTTGGCGTCGCGGGATTCGGTGGCCAGCAAGGCACCGAGGTCGGGCTGGTGTCTGCTCATTGGCGAATCACCACTGCGGTCAGGTTGTCCCCCGCCGCGCCACGCAATGCCCCTTCGAACAGACGCTCCAGCGCGACCTGCGCCGAAGCCAGGCTCAACGCCTTGCCCAGGGCATCGCTGCTCAGTTCCTGGTACAGGCCGTCGCTGCACAGCAGGAACGCATCGCCCGGGTATACCTGCAGCTCCAGCACCTCCAGGGTCAGCTGCTCGCTGGCGCCAAGGGCGCGGGTCAGGGCGCGAGCGCCCGGTTGCGCCCGCGCCTGCTCCGCGCTCATCTGGCGCTGGTCGATCAACTGCTGCTGCAACGAATGGTCGCGTGACAGCTGGTAAAGACGCTGCTGGCGCCACAGGTAGCAGCGGCTGTCGCCGGCCCAGATGCACGCCGCACGCTCGCCCTCGAGCAGCAGCGCCACCACCGTGCTGCCCATGATGCTGTCGTGGTGTGCATCCGTGACGGTCAGTTCCTGGCCAAGGCGCCGGTTGATCCAATGCAGGCACCCGCGCACCCCTTCCAGGCGCTCGTCAAAACTTCCATGGGCCGGCAACTCGGCCAGGCTGGCGACGATCAGCTGGCTGGCCAGGTCGCCACCGCGGTAGCCGCCCATGCCATCGGCCACCGCCCACAGGCCCTGCGCCGGGCACTCCAGAAACGCGTCCTCGTTGCGCATGCGCACCTTGCCAGCATCCGTGCGCGCCGCGCTGCGCCAGCGTGCTCCAACCTGCATCTAGAGCGACCCCGGCAGACGAAAGCCGCGTAACACGCCAACGTCGAAAGGGTTGGGCGCACGCTGGCTGCTGAGCAGGTAGTTGGCCCGCAGCCCGCCCACTTCGGCCTTGAGCACCAGCACGTCGCGGCCCTTGAGGTACTCGGTCTGCATCAGGTCGAACAGGCGGAACAGCGACCACGGCCCGGTGTTCTTCTCGATGCCGATCGGGCGCTCGACCATGCGTTCGAGCACCAGGCTTGCGCGACCGTCCTGGGCATCGGTCGGCCAATTGAAGGTCATGGGCACCACCGGGCCGTGGCGATAGTCCAGCTGCCGATCGCCAAAGCGGAACTCGGCGCGGCTCACCGCCGAGTCCAGGGTGTAGGGCTCGAGCCTGAACTGCACCTGCGGCTGCGCCGGGTTCTCGGCGAAGAAGCTCTGGCGAATCGTCTGGGTCCTGGCCATCTGGTCCAGGTAGACCCGCGAGATCGGCAGGCTCTGGCCGTCGATGCTGCGCAGGCGGTAGCTGCCCGGGTCGCCGCTGATGAATGGGCGCAGGTAGGTGTCGAAGAAGCGCTCGGCGATGCCCTGAGCCTTGAAGAACTCGCGAAAGTCGTTGATCGCCACGTCACTGGTGCTGTGGGCATCGAACGGGTAGCGCTGCTGGATCGACTCACCGTAGAAGCCGTACAGCTCGCTCTGGTAGCGCTCGTTGACGTACTGGTAGGCATCGTTGAGTACCAGCCGCCAGCTGTCTTCGGCCAGCAGGTTGAACCAGCCATTGAGCGGTCGCGGCAGACGCCCGGAGGCGTTGCGCAGGGCGCTGAGCGCATCGCGCTGGCCCCCCATGCGGGTCTTGGCAAGCTCGAAGGCCATCTGCTCCGGCTGGCTGGCGCGCGCGAGGCCGGCCATCTGCAGTTGCAGGTCGTTGAGCGCCTGCAGCGCCGGGGTGAGGTCGGCGGAGGGGCCATTGTTTTCGTCCAGCAGCCGATGCAGGGATTCGAAACGCCGCTGCAGGGACTTCTTCGCGGTGTCGGGCAGCGGCTTGGCCGCCACGGCGGGCTTGCTCGCCAGGGCGCCCTGGACCTTGCCGGCCACGGCGACCGCCGTGTTGGCCTTCTTGCCCAGCTTGACCCCCTTGGCCGGGTCGCTGGCCGGTGCCTCGGCGGGCTCATCGGTGCTGCCCGGCACGGGCTCGAAACGGGTGTTGTCGCGCACCTGCACCAGCAGTTGAAGTACCGGCGAGTTGGCCGAGGTGAGCCCGGCAAGCTGATCGGCGCCCTCGCCGGCATCGCCGAACGGTTGCAGGCCGACCTGGCCGACAGCCTCGCTCCAGTGGTTGGCGTAGTCGCGAAAGTACAGCTGTTCCAATCCTACCAGCAGGCGGCGCATGTCCATGTCGCTGATGCCGCTGCCCTCACCCAGGACCCAGTTGTCACGCAGCAGCTCGCTGACCAGGGTCGAGCCCTGTACCGAGAAATACTGCTCGTAGCCCTGCTGGGTGTAAAACCCCGGAATCACGTAGTCGGTGCCGAAAAACAGCCCGCCCTGGGGGCCCAGGTGCTGGCTGAGGCGGTAGTCGGGCAGGCTGCTGGCCTGCTCGCGCAGTACCCGGTACACCACGTTGACCAGCGATTCGCTGCGCAGCACCTTGCGTGCCTGGGCCACCAGTTGCGGGTCCAGCGGGTAGCTGAATGGCAGTTGCAGCAGGCGTTCGAAATGCCCGTTGAGCCCGTTTTGCACCGCCGTGTTGCCCGCGTAGCGGCGCGACCAGTCAGCGGCTACCCACTCCTGCAGCCAGGCGGCTTCGCGGCGGTCGGGCATGCTCAGCATCAGGTAGGCACGCAGGCTGTTGAGCAGGCGCTCACGGTCGCGCAGGTTGCCACGTATCTGCCCTTCGAGCTGTTTGGCCACCCGCGGCAGCAGTTGGGTGTGCAGGTCCTGTTCGTAGGCACTGCGAAGCAACGGATTGCTCTGCTCGCCCTGGTACAGGCCCAGGCGCTCATGCAGTGACGCATCACCCGAAGGCGGGAATACCTGGGTCGCGGCATAGCTGCTGTCCAGCGGCTTGAGCGCGGCCATGGCATCGCTTTGCGGGGTCAGCGCTGCACGCTGCCCGGCCCACACCTGACCGAGCCCGCGCAGTTGCTCGAGGCGGTCGTGGTTGGCACTGAAACCGCCCGCCCACAGCAACCCGCAGCACACCAGTACGCCCAGCGCGCCGACATACAGTGCGCGCTGCCCCCAGTCGATGCGTCGCCGCTCGCGCTGGTCGAGGCCGGCCAGGTCGGCCTCGGGGAAGATGACCCGGCTGAGCAGGTGATGGATGAACCGCGAACGCCCGCTGCGCAAGGTGGGTAGCACCGTGCTGGGCAGGCCCAGGCTGGCCCCGATGCTGGCGGTGTCCGGGTCCAGCTGCTGGACAAGGTGCGGCGCACTGGTGAGGTAGAACCCGCGAAGCTGGCTGGCGCGCTGGTAGCGATTGCCGGTGAAGGCGATGTCGACGAACAGGCACAGTTGCTCGCCGATCTGCGCCAGCTGGTGCGGGAAGTCGAGGATGCGCGCGCGCCGCTGTGTATCGCGCTCGTGGTGCATGCGCATGATCACCTGGCTGTTGAGGCGCCGCAGCAGCGCCTCGAAGGCCTGGCGCAGCACGGCCACATCGGTGCCGTTCTGCGCCTTGGTGAAGGTGCTGCCCAGTACCTGGTCGCTTTCTTCACGGCTGAGCTGGTCGAAGAAATCGTCGAAGCCCTGCAACTGGTCGGCCTTGCTCAGCACCAGGTACACCGGCACCTGGACATGCAGGGTCTGCTGGATTTCCTGCAGTCGCGCATGGACCTGGCGCGCCAGGTTTTCCAGGCCCTTCTCGTCGCCACTGCGCAGCAGCTCGACCGGCACGCTGACCAGCACGCCGTTGAGCGGCCGGCTGCGGCTGCGTCGACGCAGCAGGTTGAGCAGGGTACGCCAGGCACTGGCGTCGACCTCGGCGGTTTCCTGGGTCAGGTAGCGTCCGGCGGTGTCGATCAACACCGCGTGGTCGGCAAAATACCAGTCGCAATGGCGCGTACCGCGGGTGTCGCGGGTGAGTTGGCGGTCCAGTTTGTTGAGCGGAAACTCCAGGCCGGAAAAGTCCAGCAGGCTGGTCTTGCCACTGCCCTGGGGGCCGATCAGCAAATACCAGGGCAGGTCGTTGCGCCAGCGCTCGCTGCGCCCGCCATACAGGCTCGAGCCCTTGAGCGTACGCAACGCCTCGCTGAAGCGGCTGCGCAGCTCCTTGTGGTCCTCGTCGATGCGCGCTTCACGGCGCAGGCGTTCCTGGCCGTCCTCGCTCTCTTCGACAGCCTTTTTCTGCACCCCGGCGCGCCAGCTGGCGAACACCATGCCTAGCCCCCAGCACAGGAACAGCGCACTGATGGTCAGCAGACGCGAGGTGGCCGAGGCCCAGAAGCGGTGATCGTCGACTGCCAGCAGCGGCCCCACGAACCACACCAGCAGTACCAGCGACAGCACCAGCAACAGCGTCCATACCCACGTCTTGCGCAGGAAATCGCTGACTTTCTTGAAGAAGTTTTTCATCACACGTCCCTGTTCTACTGCTGCGCCTGGACCGTTTCCGGGTCAAGCTGCTGAAAAGGTTGCAGCACGGCCTCGCGCTGCTCGCCCAACACCCAGGCGAACCCCGAATACATCACCACCAGGCAGATCAGCGCGAACAGCGTGACCATCCACCACGGCACCACCCGCACCAGGCTGCGACGCTGGTCGTTGAGCCCTTCCCACTGCGGCGAAAGTTCGCGCGGGGCATCCCCGCGCAGTTGCCGCACCTGGCGGAACAAGGCGTCGCGAATCCCTTCGAGTTCGAGCATGCCGCGTACCATCACGCGGTACTTGCCCTCGAACCCCAGCGACAGACACAGGTACATGAGCTCCAGCATCGGCAGGTGCTTGACAGGGTTCTTCGACAGACGATCGAGCAGCTGGAAGAACTTCTCGCCACCGAAGGTCTCGTTGTGAAAGGTGCTGAGCAGGCTCATCTGCGCCCACTCGCTCTCGTTGCCCCAGGAGGTGGTGACCACGGCCTCGTCGAGCACCGAGCACAACACGTAGCGCGCGGTCATCACCTGGCTGGGCTCGGCGCCGTTGTGCAGCGCATGGGCCTCGAACAGCTTGATGCCATGGGTGAGTGTCTGGTTGAGGGCGTCGAGATCTTCGCGGCTGTCGCTGTGCTTGAGCCGCACCACGTGCGAGAGCAGGTCCGAGGCGGCTGCCACCAGGGTGTTGAGGCTGATGTTGATGGCCTCGGCCGGGCCCAGGCGGGCCGAGTAGATCATCCGGTCTTCCAGTTGCTCCAGGCGCGGCGTGGCCAACCCATCGGTCAGCGGAACCTGCCTGGGCGCCTGGCCCTGGCGGTCCACCAGCACGGTCTTGTCGTCCTGACGGTGTTCGATGTCCTTGTGCATGCGGTCAGTTCCTGATGGCCCAGAATTTCAGTTCGAGCTCGGCGAACTCGCCCGAGACGTGGAAGGCAAAACCACCGGAGCGCTCCAGCAGGGCCTGGTCTTCGGCGTTGAATTCGAGCAGGAAGTAGGTCTTGTTGGAATGGAACGGGATCTGCCGCGGCGCCACCGGCAACGGCACCACCTTGATGCCAGGCAGGTGCAGGTTGACCAGTTGCCGGATACGTTCCACCGGGCCGACCTTGAGGTGCGAGGGCAGGCGCGTGCGCAGGGTCTCGCTGTCGCAGTTGGCGCTGGCGGCCAGTACGAACGAGGCCGAGGCGAGCAGCGTCTGGTCGTGCACGGCGGCCACCAGGATGCCGTACTGGCGGGTTTGCAGGTCCAGTTCGATGGCGTGCTGTTCCAGCACCATCGACAGCACCTCGCGTATGCCGTCCATCAGCCGGCGAAAGCTCGCGCCCTGGTCGCTGTGCTGATAACGGCTGTCGGTACGCGGGCGCTTGGTGTCGCTGGCAAAGGTCGCCAGGTCCCCCAGCATGGTCAGCAGGGTGCGGTACAGCTCCTCGGGGTGCAGCTGGTCCAGGCCCAGGTAGTGACGCAGCAGCAGTTCGGTACGATTGATCAGTTGCAGCATCATGAAGTCGCCCACCTCCGCGCCGCCGACCTTGCCGTTGGAACGGATGCGCTCGGCAATGGTGTCGCCACGGTGGCCGAGCATGCTGATCACCTCCTTGAGGCACGACAGCAGGTAGCTTGACGCGTGGGTGTGGATGAAGGTCGGCACGAACTCGGGGTCCAGGCTGATCACGCCGTCCGGGGTGGTGTCGAGCACGGCGCACAGCTTGAGCTTGACGTAGGCCTGATCGCCCTGCTGCTCGCCCAGCAGCAGGCGAAAGTCCGGCCGTGCACAGCTGATGTCGCTGTTGATGTCGTCACCGGCGTTGGAGTCGCTGACCGGGGTTTCGTAGGCGATATAGCGCGCCAGCACATCGGACTGCTCCAGTCGCCGGGTCTCGATGTGGTTGCCGGTCACCAGCGGCAGTGCCAGGTACACCGGCGTGTTGCCGGTGTTGGGCGGTATGTCCAGGGCCAGCGGCTCGATGTTGCTGCTGAGTTCGAACAGGCTGCCGTCGGGCAGCACGCCGCTGGCCTGGCTGACCACCAGCTTGCCCATGCTCAGGAACTGCTGGTCGATCTCCAGGCTGAGAAAACCCCAGTTGTAGCTGCCCAGCAGCTGGGTTCGGGTTTTCATCTGGTAGTCGTAGTAGCGATCGTTGTGCTGGAAGTGCTGCGGACGCAGCAGCATGCCTTCCTGCCAAATGACTTTGTGCACATGCATGATCAGTTTTCCGTCCGGGCCAGTGTGGCGTTGCTGTTGCGAATGCCGGCCTGGTCCAGCGCCAGGCTGGCGCTGTTGAGTGCCTGCGGGGTGATCTGGACCACGTAGCGCCACTGGGTCTGCTCCAGGTCGCGGTAGGCCGCCAGCACGCCGACGTAGCGGCTGCCAGGTTCCACGCTCAGGCGCAGCGTCACGTGCTCACCGGGGCGCAGCTCCAGCTCTTCGCTGACCACCAGGTCTGGCGCCAGGGATTCCTTGGCCCGCTCGTACAGGCTGAAGAAGTCGGCATGCTCGAAGGCCACCGGGTGCTTGAGTTCGAACAGGCGCACAACGATCGGCGAGGGCCGGCCATTGAGGTCCGGGTTGAGCTGGTCGCCGGCGTCGAGGGTCAGTTGCAGCTTGGTCAGTTCCGAGTACGGCGACAGCGCGGAGCAACCGGCCAGCAACAGCGCCAGCGCCATCAGGCCGGTGGAGAGAAAGGTCTTGCAGCGCAGCATGGGGATCATCCTTGAGCGTCGGTGTGAAGGGTGCCGATCAGGCGAACCTGTTCGGCGTAGGCCTGGGCGAAGTCGCGCGCCAGCAGGCGCTCGCTCCATTCATCGTCCTGGCCAAGGGCCTGGTGGTAGCGCACGTAGGCGCGCCACTGGCTGCCGGCAGTCCGCAGCAGCGGTGCCCGGCCGCGCTCGAACTGCAGGCCCAGCTGGCGTGGCGAAAAGTGCTCAAGCACACCCTGCAGCGCAGCGCGACAGGCCGTCAGCATCGCCACCTGATGCGCCTGCAGGTCGCGGTAGGCCTGGGTCAGTGCCTGGCTCGCAGGGAGCTGGCCGGGCGCGGCCGGGTGCAGCAACAGGCCCAGCGCCTGGCCGGCATCGGCGCTCGACTTCAACGGGTTGTGGCTGGCGCGGTGGGAGGTGGTCAGGGCCAGGCGCAACTCGTTCTTCAGTTCGCTGCGGGTGCGCAGGCTTTGCTGCACGCCGCCGATGCTCTGCTTGAGCAGGCCGGCCGCCTTGATCGCCAGGGCTTCACGGGCACCAGGGTCGAGCCCGCCCAGATCGACCCCGAGGGCGGTACCAAAGGCTGCCCAGAACCGTTCGTTACATGCAGGTGCCGGCGGCGCCTGTGGTTCATCGTCGGGTTCGGGCTGCGCCACCAGGTTGGGTACCAGCAGGCTTTCCATGTCTATGCGCGCGTAGTCGGGGCGCTGGCGGGCCACCGGTGCAACCGTGTCGAGTGCACTCAGTGCGTCGAGGGGCGAAGGCTCGACGTCCTGCTGGTCGAGGGCATGGAACGGGTCCAGCTCAAGAAAGGCGTCGTCAGGGATGATGCTGCCCGCGGCGCTGGGCAGGCCGACCTCGACATCGGCTGCGGTGCGGGTGACCAGGCGCGCGCGCACCTCGAAACCGCCCAGCAGGTACACGCTGTCCTGCTCGATTCGCTGCGCCTGCCCCTTGCGCAGCTGCGCACCGCTGCGTCCGTCGCGGGTGCCGTTGCTGCTGATGTCGGTGAGGAAGAACACGCCCTCCTGACAGGTGACCAGCGCATGTCGCTTGGAGACATGCCGCTGCGGGTCGCTGATGACCCAGTCGCACGCCTCGTCGCGCCCGATCACGCCGCCTGCACGGGTGAAGGTCTTGCTGCGTCCCTGCGTTTCAAGAACCAGTTCCATGTTGATGCTCCTTGCACTCACTTGCCGCGGTTGGCTGCCTGCGGATCGCCCAGCGGGCGATAGGTGTCGTCGTTGAATTTGTAATTGCCGCTACAGCCGCCCAGGCCGCTGAGCACGATCAGCGCCAGCAGCAAGGCGGGCCAGTGACGAACAGACATTTGCAGATCTCCATCGGTGGGCATTGCACGGGGCGCCGCCCGCCGGGGGCAGCGCACGGTTGTAAGGGAAAATGCAGCATTGCTCGCCATGGCCGCTCAACCTTCGAACTCGCCAAGGTTGATGTTCAGCCGCCCCAGGCGGTACAGCAGGGTGCGCCGCGGCAGGCCCAGCTCGCGTGCGGCCAGGGTCTGGTTGCCGGCGTTCTTGCGCAGGCAGTCGAGCAGCCAGTGGCGCTCCACGTTTTCAAGGCGGTCGCGCAGGTTCAGCCCGCTGTCCCCCGACGGTACTTCGCTGGCCGGAGCAACATGCTCAGGCAGCAGGCACTCGCCGTCGCACAGCAACACCGCGCGCTCCACCAGGCCCTTGAGTTCACGCACGTTGCCCGGCCAGGCGAGCCCGTCGAGGTAGGCCAGTGCCGCCGGCGACCACTGCAGGGGCTTGCGCCCCAGAAACTCGCAGGCCTTGGCAGAGAAATGCCGGGCCAGCACTGGCACATCGCCGCCGCGCTGACGCAGGGCCGGCAACTCGATGGGGAACTGCGCCAGGCGGTAGTACAGGTCTTCGCGAAAGCGCCCTTCGCTGACCAGCACCGCCAGGTCGCGGTGGGTGGCGGCGATGATGCGCACATCGATGGTGTGGGTGTCGTTGGAACCCAGCGGGCGGATCTCGCCCTCCTGCAGCACGCGCAGCAGCTTGGCCTGCAGCGACAGCGGCATGTCGCCGATCTCGTCGAGCAGCAGGGTGCCGCCGTGGGCGGCATCGAACAGGCCAGGGCGGTCGCGCAATGCGCCGGTGAAGGCGCCCCGGCGATACCCGAACAGTTCGCTCTCCAGCAGGTTCTCCGGCAGGGCCGCACAGTTCTGCACCACGAACGGCCGGGTACCGCGCGGGCCGTAGTCGTGAATCGCCCGGGCCACGACCTCCTTGCCGGTGCCGGTCTCGCCCAGCAGCAGGACGGTGTAGGGGCTGTGCAGCACCTTGCTGATCAGCTGGTAGGCCTGGCGCATCGCGGCGCTGTTGCCGATCAGCCCGTAGTCGGTGGCGCCTGCGCGCGTGGCGGGCAGCGGCGCCGGCGCCGCTTCGGGCTGGTGCAGGCGTTGCAGCAACTCCATTTGCACCAGCACGAACGCCCCCAGCTGTCCCAGCGACTGGGCAAAGCCGCCCAGGTCGACGCTGGTACGGCTGGCACACAGCAGCAGGCCGGCGATGGCCTGGTGCGGGTTGAGCAGCGGTACGCACAGCAGCGACTGCCAGGGGCTGTGCAGCACCGGCAGGAAACTGGTGTCGAGCAGGCTGGCGGGCAGGTCGGCAAGGCTTACCGAACGGTTCTGGCACAGCGCGAACTGCAGCAGTTGCTCGCCGTTGTAATCCACCGGCACGCTGGCGGCAGCACGCGGCTGCAAGGCCCCGCCCAGCCATTCGGCGGCAAGGCTCAGCGAAGTGTGGGTGGCATCGAGCAGGTACAGCTGACTGAGCTCGCAACCGCTGAGCTCGGCCACCGCCTGCACGAAGCGCTCCTGCAGCGCGGGTTCCCGGCCCGTACGCGACAGGCTGGCGAAGTGCGTCAACAGGGCTTCGGCATAGCGCAAGGGCTGCGGCACGTGGGTGAACATCACCCCCACCTCAGGCAAACTCGCACCTCACGCCCGTATCGCCATCGAGCGTGGCATGCACCTGCTGCAACGACTCCCCGGCCGCCATCGCTGCCAGCAGCCGGTCAGCCACCTGCGGCATCAGGTGCAGGTCGAGCAGGTGGTCGATCAGCCGCGCGCCGCTGTCGCCCTGGGTGCAACGCTCGGCCAGGTGCTCGACCAGCGCCGGGGCATAGGTGAAACCCAGTTGCCGGCGCAGCAGCCGCTGGCCAAAGCGCTGCAGCTTGATCTCGACCAGCTCGCGCAGCACCGGGCCGCTCACCGGGTAGTACGGCACCACACGCATGCGCGCCAGCAAGGCCGGTTTGAAATGCCTGCTCAAGGCGGGGCGTATGGCCTGTTCCAGCTGCTCGGCAGAGGGCCGTTCGGCGCCTTGGCAAAGGCTCGCGATCTGCTCGCTGGCCAGGTTGGAGGTCATCAGGATCAGGGTGTTGCGAAAGTCGATTTCGCGCCCCTCGCCGTCGTTGGCCACGCCCTTGTCGAAGATCTGGTAGAACAGGTTCAGCACGTCCGGGTCGGCCTTCTCGACCTCATCCAGCAGCACCACGGAATAGGGCTTCTGGCGCACCGCCTCGGTGAGCATGCCGCCCTCGCCATAGCCGACGTAACCGGGCGGCGCGCCGATCAGCCGCGACACGGTGTGCTTCTCCTGGAACTCGGACATGTTGATGGTGGTGATGAAGCGCTCGCCGCCATACAGCAGGTCGGCCAGGGCCAGGGCCGTTTCGGTCTTGCCCACGCCACTGGGCCCCACCAGCAGGAACACCCCGACCGGCGCATCGGGCTTTGCCAGGCCGGCTGCGTTGGCCCGCATCGAACGGTCCAGGGCCTGCACGGCCTGCTCCTGACCACGGATACGCGCACGCAGGTCTTCGGCAAAACGCATGATCCTGGCGTTGTGCTCGCGGGCCAGTTGCTCCAGCGGCACGCCGGTCCAGGCACTGATCACTTCGGCCACCAGGCGCGGGCACACTTCGAAGCTGACCAGGCGCTCTTCGGCCTGCGCCGCTTCCAGCAGGCTGCGGGTGGTCTCCAGGCTGGCCTGCAGTACGGCCACGTCATCCCGTGCATTGCCCTGCTCGCGGGCTTCGGCCAACTGCCGGCGCAGGTCCAGCACCTGCTCGGCCAGCGCGCGCTGCTGTTCCCAGCGCGCCTGCACGGCCTGCTGGTCGGCCTGGTCGCTGCGCAGTTGCGCCTGCAACAGGTGCAGCGCCTCTTGGTCTATGGCCACACCGGCTTCGGCGTCGCGCTGCTGCGCCTGCACCTGCCGCTCGCCCTCGGCCAGCGAGGCACGCAGGCGTTCCAGGCGTTGCGGCGCGGCGGCCAGGCTGATGCGCACCCGGGCACAGGCGGTGTCGAGCACATCGACCGCCTTGTCCGGCAACTGTCGCCCGGCCAGGTAGCGCGCCGACATGTGCGCCGCCGCCACCACCGCATCATCGCGCAGGTAGATACCGTGACTCTTCTCATACACCTGGGCCAGGCCGCGCAGGATGGTCACCGCCTCGTCCGCTGTCGGCTCGTGCAGTTGTACCGGCTGAAAGCGCCGGGCCAGGGCCGGGTCCTTCTCGAAGTACTTCTTGTACTCGCTCCAGGTGGTGGCGGCGATGGTGCGCAGCTCGCCCCGCGCCAGTGCAGGCTTGAGCAGGTTGGCCGCATCCGAACCGCCGGCGTTGCCGCCCGCACCGATCAGGGTGTGGGCTTCATCGATAAACAGGATGACCGGTCGGGGCGCGGCCTTGACCTCGTCGATCACGCCCTTGAGGCGTCGCTCGAACTCGCCCTTGACGCTGGCGCCGGCCTGCAGCAGGCCCATGTCCAGCGCCAGCAGCTCTACCCCGCGCAGTGCCGGCGGCACTTCGGCGGCGGCAATGCGCAGCGCCAGGCCCTCGACGATGGCGGTCTTGCCCACACCGGCCTCGCCCACCACGATGGGGTTGTTCTTGCGCCGCCGGGCAAGGATGTCGATCATCTGGCGCAGCGCTTGATCGCGGCACAGTACCGGGTCGAGTCGGCCGTCGCGGGCCTGCTGCGTGAGGTTGTGGGTAAAGCGCTGCAGCATCGACTCGCCCTGCCCGCCCGCGGCACCCTGCGCTGCAACCGGCCGGGACGCCAGGGCGAAGCCCTTGAGGCGCTCGATGTTCAGGCGGGCCAGCAGCGGCTGGTAATGGCTGCCGGCATAGCGCACGGGGTTGCGCAGCAGCGCCAGGATCAGCGCAGCCTGTTCGACCTGGCTGCTGCCCAGTTCGAGGTTGGCCACCAGCAGCGCATCCTGCAGCCACTGCACCAGTTCGGGGGCGAACACCGGGTTGCGCGAAACGCTGTGTTCAAGCTGCACCTGCAGGGTGGCGCGCAGTTCGCCCGGCGCCACGTCGGCGTCGTGCAAGGCCCGTTCAAGTAGGCCTTCGGGGCGATCGAGCAATTCCAGCAGCAGGTCCTCGACCAGGATCCTGCTGCCGCCACGTGCCACGCAACGTTCGGCGCAGCGCTCCAGGTCACGACGGGTGTCGGCGTCCAGCGCCTGGATGAGTTGTTGCAGGTCTACGGTGATCATGTTCATCGGTCCTTAATGAATTTTGCTTCCCAGGGTCACCACGCCATCGGCGCGTTCGTGACCGAGCCAACTCGTCCATCCCAGACGGCAGGCGTTGTCCTGGCCGATACGCAGCTCGCGAATCTCTTCCTGGCGCAGCACCAGGCGGATGTCGTAGTCCAGCGGGTCGCGCAGGGTGAAACGCACCAGGGCACACAGCGGCTGATAGCCGAAGCCGATCGGCAGGAACTCGTGAAAGCGCTGCCAGTCGAGCTGGGTGATGTGGATGCGGAACTTGCCGTTGCGATCACGCACCCGCTCGCCCAGCACCACGTCCTCGCCCAGCAGGCTGTTGGAGCGCCCCAGGCGATTGCACTGCTCCTGCAGGATGACCACGCGACGTTCGATGCACTGCTCGATGACCAGCTGCGCATGCTTGAAGTAGTAGCGCAGCACCGCCTCGATCAATGCCGCCGAGTGGGCACGCAGGCTCAGCAGGCCCAGGTAGGGCAACAGGCGCTTCCAGTTCAGTTCGCGGGCCTCGCGAATGTGCTCCCCACCCAGCCCGATCAGGGCGAACAGCTGCGCCGAGAATGGGTCCATCGCCCCGCTCTGGAAGCGTGCGCGATAACGGTACTTGCGCCAGATGGGCAGCATCAGGCGCTGTAGCCGATGGTGGAACACGTCGAGAAACTGCCGGGTCGTGTTGCCGTCCTCGCCATCGCCCAGCGCCTGCTCCACGTAGAACGCCGGCAGCGGCGAGCTGGCGCCGCACAGGCCAATCAGGTTGAAACGCAGGCGTGCGCGCATCTGCCCGCGGTCGTCGAAGAACTCGACGCGATCGACGTCGCTGCCCGGAAAGCCCAGGCTCGGATTGGCCTGGAACTCCAGCTGGTCGTACAGCTCCTCTTCGCTCAGGTGCGGATGGAACTCGCGCAGCCGGTCGATGACCAGCAGCACGGCCTGAAACAGCGAGTATTCGCGTATTGCGTGGCTCAGCCCGCTCAAAGCAGGGGCTGCAGGCCCATACGTGGTGTCCATTGGTACACCTCTCCCTGGGTACTTCTGACCCGCAACTCGTGGTACGAGTTGAGGCTGGCATAAAGGGCAAAGAACTCGTTGAGCACCGAGGCGAACACGAACAGGTCGCCTTCGCCGATGTAGCCTTGCGGGTCGATGGTCAGTTCGGTGCGCAGCCCGCGCAGGGGCAGGCCGCGATGCAGTCGGTCGACATGCTCGTGACGGATCGACTTGAGCCCGCCGAGCAGGCGCTTGCTGACCTTCTCGGCATGTTGGTCGTAGTAGCGCGGCAAGTCGTAGGTTTCCAGGATCACCTTGAGCGCATCGACGTTGGCCAGCGACAGGTAGTTGAGCGACATGTTGCTGATCAGCTTCCACAGGAAATCCCGGTTCAGGGGCGGTGCGTAGCTGGCCGTGACCGGGGTGATGTTGCGGAAGGTGAGAAACTCCGGGGTCTGCTCGGACGGCTGGTCGATATCACCCAGCTTGAGCCGGCGCGGCAGGTTCTGGTTGGTGCAGGTGAGCTCGATGGACAGCGTCTCGTGGGTGCGGGTATCGCGTATTCCGAAGCTCAGGTAGGTGTCCAGGCCGTCATGCAACAGCGAGGAGCGCTGGCGAATGCTGTAGTGCGGGCTGGTCTGCGGCACGTCGAAACTGGGGTCGTGCTCGAACGACTCGAACGGCACATAGGCCTGGTAGCCCACGCCGCCGGGCTTCCAGCCGGTCACGCTGTGCACCGAGAACACCCCGCAGTTCTCCAGGTCGTACTCGGCGGGCAGCAGCAGGTATTCGTCCTGCTTGCCATCCAGGCGAATCGGCAGGGCATCGTGCTGGAACAGGTTGGCGATAGGGGTGCAGTACAGCTTGACGTTGTCCAGCGTGGGGCGCATGCGCTGGATGCCGCCCCTGCGGATGTCGAAACGTATCTCCAGCCCGCGCATCTGCTTGAGGGTTTCCGTGCCCAGGGACTTGAGTGCCTCCAGGCCGTCGAGGTCGACGAACAGGAACTTGTCCTGGAAGGCGAAGTACTCCTGCAGGTAGCGGTAACCGCGAAAGGTGTTCAGCGGGTAGGGAATCAGCGCCTCTTCCTCGGCGAAGCCGACCGGCTGGATACGGTTGCCAGCCAGGCGCACTGTCACGTTCTCGCCACTGGCGCGCACCAGCGGCTTGCCATCGCCCCCCAGCGGCACCAGCTCGATGCCTTCCACGTTGCGCAGCAGGCACAGGTAGAGCATCTGGCTGATGTAGCGCTCGCCTGCCAGGTGCAGGCGCAGGCGGCTCAGTTCCAGCTCGCCGACATGCCCGTCGCAGCTCATCTCCAGGCGCAGGCTGAGCAGCGCCCCATCACCCTTTACCGAGTAATTGAGCGCGGTGAGGTCCAGGGCCATGACATCGGTGGGGTAGCAGGTGCGAAAACGGCAGCGCACCTCATCGATCGGCTGGCTCTCGACCGGTGTATCGCGCGCCACCCGCAAGGGCGGGCCGGACTGGCCCAACGGGTCGAACTGCAGGATGCTGAACGCCGGCAGCGGGCGCATGTAGTTGGGCCACAGCAGCTGCATCAGCGAATGGCTCAGCTCGGGCAGTTCGTCATCGAGCTTCTGGCGCAGGCGCCCGGTGAGGAAGGCAAAGCCCTCGAGCAGCCGCTCCACGTCCGGGTCGCGCCCGGCCTGCCCCAGAAACGGCGCCAGGGCCGGGCTGCGCTCGGCAAAGCGTCGCCCCAGCTGGCGCAACGCGGTGAGCTCGCTCTGGTAGTAATGATTGAAGGACATGCTCGGTTACCTGTTTTGCATGCTCAGGAACGTCCTGTTCGCGAGACGACAGCGCGGTGCGCGTCTCAGTTGACCTGCACCTGCCCGCCGCCCTCCAGGCGCGCGGAAAAGCTGACCTGACGCTTGATCCCGTCCAGCTCAAGCAGGCCTTCGATGCTGAAAGCCAGCTTGAGCTGATCGTGATCACGCGGCAGCGACACCACGCGCACATTGGTCAGGCGCGGTTCGTAGGCTTCGATGAACTGCTCGATGGCCTGACGCGCCTGGCTCAGCGCGTCATGCAGGCTCAGGCGCATGTCATTGAGGTCTGCCAGCCCGTAATCGGGCAGCGTCTGCACGCTGCCCGCACGGGTACTGAGCATCTTGCCCAGGTGCACCGCCACCGAGGTCATGGCAGCCCTCTCGCGGCTCCAGCCGCGACGCTTGTCGGCTTCGCCGCCCAGACGCTCGAAAAGGCTGCCATATCCGCTCATGTACGCGCCCCCGCTTACTCTTTATCCAGCTTGCCGACCAGCGACAGGGTGAAGTCGGCGCCCATGTACTTGAAGTGCGGGCGCACGTTGAGGCTGACCCGGTACCAACCCGGCTCCCCTTCAACATCGCTGACGATGATCTGGGCCGCGCGCAGCGGACGACGCCCACGCACCTCGGCGCTCGGGTTCTCCTGGTCGGCCACGTACTGGCGGATCCACTTGTTGAGTTCCAGCTCCAGGTCGGTGCGCTCCTTCCACGAGCCCAGCTGCTCGCGCTGCAGTACCTTGAGGTAGTGGGCCAGGCGGTTGACGATCATCATGTACGGCAGCTGGGTACCGAGCTTGTAGTTCAGCTCGGCGGCCTTGCCCTCGGCGCTGATGCCGAAGAACTTGGGTTTCTGCACCGAACTGGCGGAGAAGAAGGCGGCGTTGTCACTGCCCTTGCGCATGGTCAGGGAAATGAAGCCTTCCTCGGCCAGCTCGTACTCGCGGCGGTCCGACACCAGCACTTCGGTGGGGATCTTGGTCTCGATCTCGCCCATGCTTTCGAAGTGGTGCAGCGGCAGGTCTTCCACCGCGCCACCGCTCTGCGGGCCGATGATGTTCGGGCACCAGCGGAACTTGGCGAAGCTGTCGGTCAGCTTGGTGCCGAACGCATAGGCGGTGTTGCCCCACAGGTAGTGCTCGTGGCTGTTGGCCACGGTTTCCTTGTAGACGAACGACTTGACCGGGTTTTCCTCCGGGTCATAAGGGTTGCGCAGCAGGAAGCGCGGCACGGTGAGGCCGATGTAGCGCGCGTCCTCGGACTGGCGAAAGCTCTGCCACTTGGCAAACTGCGGGCCTTCGAAGTGGTCCTTGAGATCCTTGAGGTCCGGCAGGCCGGTGAAGCTTTCGAGGCCGAAGAACTTCGGACCGGCAGCGGCGATGAACGGCGCATGGGACATGCACGCAACGCTGGAGACGTACTGCATCAGCTTGACGTCGGGGGAGCTGGGCGACATGAAGTAGTTGGCGATGATCGCGCCCACCGGCTGGCCACCGAACTGGCCGTACTCTGCGGTATAGATGTGCTTGTAGAGACCGGCCTGCATGACTTCGGGCGAGTCCTCGAAGTCGTCCAGCAGGTCCTGCTTGGAGACGTTGAGAATTTCTATCTTGATGTTTTCGCGAAAGTTGGTGCGGTCGACCAGCAACTGCAGGCCACGCCAGGCCGACTCCAGCGACTGGAAGTCGGGGTGGTGGAGAATCGCGTCCATCTGGCGGCTGAGCTTGGCATCGATCTCGGCGATCATGCGGTCGACCATGGCCTTCTTGACCGGTTCGCCGTCGTTGTGCGGCTTGAGCAGCTCTTCGATGAAGGCCGACACGCCGCGCTTGGCAATGTCATAGGCTTCATCGTCGGGCGTCAGGCGGGTTTGCGCGATGATGTTGTCGAGAATGCTGTACTCGCCATCGGTGCTGCTGGTTTGCTGTGCTGCGCTGGTGCTCATGGTGTTCTTCCTTGACGGGGGAGGCTCAAGCGTCGGTGGTCGGCGTGGCGCTCAGGCCCAGTTCGCCGAGTACGCGGGTGCGCGACTCATCGTCGGCGAGCACGCCTTCGATGGCCTTGCGAAAAGCCGGTGCGTTGCCCAGCGGGCCCTTGAGTGCCACCAGCGCATCGCGCAGTTCCATCAGCTTCTTGAGCTCTGGCACCTGCTCGACCAGGCTGGCCGGGTTGAAGTCCTTCATGGAGTTGACCCGCAGGCTGATGCCCAGCTCATCGCTGGCGCTTTCGTCGTCCTGCAGGCGGTTGGGCACGCTGAGGGTCAGGCTCAACTCCTGCTTGGCGAGCACTTCGTCAAACGTCATCTTGTCGATGCTGATGGGCTTGCGGTCCTCTACCTTGCGTTCGTCCGGACGCTGGGTGTAGTCACCGATCGCGAGCAGCTTCAAGGGCAGTTCGATTTCTTCCTGGGCACCGCCCGTGGCAGGTTTGAACGTGACGTTGATGCGTTCCTTGGGGGCTACCGAGCCTTCTTTGGCCATGGCTTTTCTCCTTGCGTTTGCGGCCCGGGGGCCTAGTCGAGTACCACTTCGAGGTCGAGGTGGCACAGCCTGCGATAAACCTCATCCTTGCGTTCGCGCACGGCGTGGTTCTGCGGCAGCAGCTCACAACAGCTGTGCAGCAGACGCAGTACTTCCAGTGCCAGGTCCGGCTCCCACTGATGCAGGCCGGCCTGTTGCAGTTCGTGATCTAGGGCTTCGAGCTGGGTCTTGGCCAGTTCGTACTTCTTGGCCAGAAAGCACAGCCGCGCCTGGCTGAGCTGCCAGAAAAAGCGCACGCGCCCGCCTTGAGCCGCCTGCATGCCCTGCTTGAGTATCTGCACGGCAGGCTTGAGGCCGTCCTTGCGCAGCACGGGCAGCACCGCCTCCAGGGCCAGCTCCCAGGGTGGCAGGCTGGTCGCGAGGTCGGTCTCGACCTTGCGCGGTGCGCTGGTGCTCTGCAGGTGCGGCATGACGCTGGCGTTGATCCAGCCCCGCGTCGCCGGGTCGGCAAACGGCGTGCCGTCATGAAAGCGCAGCTCCACCACCCCGGGCAGGCGCTGCAGCAGTTGCGCGAAGTGGAACTCCACCTCGCGCATGCCCTGCTCGGCGTTGAGCTCCAGCAGGCACTCCCAGACCATGCGCTGGCCGTCGAACCAGAACGGCGACTTGGCCAGGCTGGCCTCGAGCTCCATCAGCAGGTCGGCGTACTGGCCGTTGGCAAAGCGTTCCTGGTAGATCTTCAGGCGGTCGACCGGCAACCCGCGCAGCACGGTCACCTGTTCGGCATTGCGCTCGGGCACCGCGTCGATCTGCAACCACAGCAGCGTGCGGTTGAGGCGCAAGGCGCGCACGTCGGTGGCCTTCTGCTTGAGCCACCAGTTCGATAACGGTCGAGCGCCATCCTGCAGGGTGCGTAACACCTTGTGCGCGTCTTTTTCGCTGTCGACGGGGGCGCCGGGGGTGAGCAACTGGGTGGCGGCCTGCTTGACCTGGGCCACGACCGCGCCCACGGCACCGGGTTCGGGCTGATTGTCGGCAGCACGTTGCACCATGCTCGACAGGCGTCGGCACAACGGCAGCAACAGCGGCGCCTCATCGCCCAGGTGCGTGGTCAGGGCTGCATCGAGCGCCTGCAGGCTGTCGACCAGGCGGCGGAACAGCGCCAGTTGCTCCTTGATCGCGACATTTTCACCCAGTACCTGCTCCAGGCGCGGCACCAGCCAGCCGATGGCCGCGGCCCGCGTGCGTGGCTTGGCCGGGTGCACCTGCGCCCAGTGCTGCTCGCACAGGTGCTGCAACAGCCCCACGCCGGCCAGCAGGCCCGGGAAGGATTCGCGTTGATACAACGCCCACGTCAACCAGGCGGCAACCCGCAGGTCCTTGGACTGTGTGCGCAGCAGCGTCTCGCTGTTCTCGAGCACGCGGAGCCAGTCGATCTGGCCGCTCTCGTGAACGGACTGAGCCTTGTTCAACTCGCCTTCCAGTGCTTCGTACTCACTGGAAAAACGCACGTCCTCGCCCGCAAAACAGTCTGGTGATACAGCCTGCCGGGCAACCTCGTGGTAACGAGCGTGCAACTTGCTTGAGTAGGACATCCTTGGCCTGTAGTTGGACTGCAGGCCCCGCGCCGACCGAAAAAGCCCAGGCGGCACGGGGCCTACCAAAACAGCGTCAAACACCCATCCGTGGGTTCGCTGCCTTAAGTGAGGGGGCACATCCTAGATAGGGAAATGGCACATTGCAATCAACACAGCGTGTGCAATTTGTATCAAAAAGCAGGAAACCATTCCGCTGACGAACAGGACTGGCACTTTGCCACACTTCAAGGCATGCTAGCCGCCCTTCGGGCGTGCAGCTTATAGTGCGCGCCTGGAACCGGGATGCGACAGGACTACCGCACACTGCGCCGCTTGTCGCTGCGTAGCGATCACCTGCCACAGCCTCACGCAGGAACAGCGTTTGACCAATCTGACTCAGCCTTCATCCCCGCGCAAAGCCACGAGTGCGTCCGGTTCGCCCTTGCGTGGCTCGCTCAAAGGCGCGTTGGCCATCCTGGTGCTGCTGTTGCTCGCGCTGCTGTTCTGGCAGGTGTTCGAACAGTTCCGCCATACCCAGGCCGATCGCCGCCAGCAGAGCCTGGATGCAAGTGCCGAACTGGCCAGCCAGCTCAACCTGAGCCTGGCATTGAACGCGCAAAAAGCCCTCACCCTGCTGCAACCCTACCCTGCCGCACCGGCCGTCACCGACCTGCCGCCGCTGCTCGAACACCTGCACGCACGCCTGCCCGCCCTGCGCAGCCTGGTGTGGGTGGACGCCCAGGGCGCGTTGCTGCGCGACAGCGCGGGCATCAGTGCCGACCGCAAGGCGCTCCAGGAGCTGCTGCACCTGGGCCAGGAGCGCCCGTACTACTTCAGCAACAGCGACGACAACAGCCTGGTCTACCTGCTGCTGCAGCACCCCGACAGCGACACCCGTGGCTATTGGCTGCTGCGCCTGGCCCCGGAGTACTACCAGCAACTGAGCCAACCCCTGGATCACGCCGCGCCACCGCTGTGGCTGCTGGAAAACAGCCGCACGGCCCAGGTCATCGATCGCCACGCGCCGCCGCTCGATGCGCGCGACGCCAGCATCGAGCCGCCGCAAAGCGTGCTGCTGGCGTACCTGGACAACAGCGACTGGCAACTGCGCGGCCTGTTCGATGCCGCCCACAGCCGCCAGCAACTGCTGCCGGCCTTGATCGGCAAGTGCGTGCTGGGCCTGGTGTGCGCGCTGATCCCGCTGCTGGCGCTGATCAGCATGCGCCGCCGCCACCGCGCCCTGCAGGAAGGTCGGCGACGCTATCAGGACATCTTCGAAGGCACGGGCGTGGCCTTGTGCGTACTCGACCTGTCGGGGCTGACCGAACTGCTGGAACGCCTGCGCTTGCGCAGCACAGCCGAGCTGGCCCAGCGCCTGGCCCAGGATGTATCGCTGCGCCACAGCCTGCTGGGCGAGCTGAAGGTTACCGAAGTCAATCAGGTGGCCCTGCAACTGCTGGGCGCCGGCTGCTGCGAGAGCGCCTGGCAGCGCCTGATCGAAGGCCACTCGCCGGGCGCCGACGGGGTGGGCATGCAGTTGGTCGAGGCAGTGGTGCAGGACCTGCGCCTGCTGGAGCTGGAAGTGCGGCTCAGCGACCCCCAGGGCCAGGACCAGCACCTGTGGCTGATGGTGCGCTTCCCCCAGGCACGGCGTGACTACCAGGCCGTGATCCTGAGCATCAGCGATATCACCAGCCGCAAGCGCGTGGAGCTGTCGCTGCTGGAGCGCGAAAGCTTCTGGTCGGACGTGGTGCGCACCGTGCCCGACCAGCTGTACGTGCAGGATGTGCACAGCCTGCGCATGATCTTCAGCAACCGCCACCTGGGCCAGACCCTGGGCTATTCGCGCAGCGAGCTGGCGCAGATGGGCGAGTACTTCTGGGAGGTGCTGCTGCACCCGCAGGACGCCGAGCTGTTTCGCCAGATGCGCCAGCAGCAGCGCCAGAGCGGCTATGTGGAGCAGTTGCATTGCCAACTGCGTTTTCTTCACCACGACCAGAGCTGGCGACGCTACGACATTCGCGAACAGGCCCTGACCCGCGACCCTGACGGCACGGTGCTGCGCATCATCGGGGTGGGCAAGGACGTCACCGACCAGATCGAGGCGAGCGAATCGCTGCGCGACAGCGAGCAGCGCTACCGCATGCTCGCCGAGAGCATCAGCGACGTGATCTTCTCCACCGACCCGCAGTTGCAGCTCAACTACGTCAGCCCTTCGGTGCAGACGGTACTGGGCTACGACGTGGCGTGGATCTTCGCCAACGGCTGGCAGTCGACCATTGCCAACCCGGCGCAGCTGACCGGCGTGTTCACCCTGTTCGAACGGGTCAAGCGGGCCCTCGAGGAACCCGCCGCGCTGGAACGCCTGCGCACCGAGGTGACCACCCAGCTGTTCCTGTTCGACTGTCTGCGCGCCGACGGCCGCAAGATCCCGATCGAGCTGCGCGTGGTACTGGTGTGGGACGAGCACAACCATTTCGAGGGCATCCTGGGCGTCGGCCGCGACATCAGCCAGCAACGCCGCGCCGAGAAAGACCTGCGCATGGCCGCCACGGTGTTCGAGCATTCCACCTCGGCGATCCTGATCACCGACCCGGCCGGCTACATCGTGCAGGCCAACGAAGCCTTCAGCCGGGTCAGCGGCTACGCGGTGAGCGACGTGCTCGACCAGTTGCCGAGCCTGCTCACCGTCGACGAACAGCAGGAAGCCCACCTCAACTACGTGCTCAAACAACTGCACCAGCGCGGCACCTGGGAAGGCGAGGTCTGGCTCAAGCGCCGCAGCGGCGAGCACTACCCGGCGTGGGTCGGCATCACCGCGGTACTCGACGACGAGGGTGACCTGGCCAGCTACGTGTGCTTCTTCACCGACATCAGCGAGCGCAAGGCCAGCGAACAGCGCATTCACCGCCTGGCCTACTACGACGCCCTGACCCACCTGCCCAACCGCACGCTGTTCCAGGACCGCCTGCACACCGCGCTGCAGCAGGCCGAGCGGCAGAAGGCCTGGGTGGTGCTGATGTTCCTGGACCTGGACCGTTTCAAGCCGATCAACGACTCCCTGGGGCATGCCGCAGGCGATCGCATGCTCAAGGACATGGCCGAACGCCTGCTCGACTGCGTACACGACGACGACACCGTGGCACGCATGGGCGGCGATGAATTCACCTTGCTGCTGCAACCCAAGGCCACCCGCGAAATTGCGCTGAACCGCGCGATCCACGTGGCCGAGCAGATCCTGGGCAGCCTGGTGCGACCGTTCGTGCTGGAGAACCGCGAGTTCTTCGTCACTGCCAGCATCGGCATCGCCCTCAGCCCGCAGGACGGCAGCGAGCTGAGCCAGCTGATGAAGAACGCCGACACCGCGATGTACCACGCCAAGGAGCGCGGCAAGAACAACTTCCAGTTCTACCAGGCCGACATGAACGCCAGTGCGCTGGAGCGCCTGGAGCTGGAAAGCGACCTGCGTCATGCGCTGGAGCAGAACGAATTCATCCTCTACTACCAGCCGCAGTTCAGCGGCGACGGCAAGCGCCTGACCGGTGCCGAGGCCCTGCTGCGCTGGCGCCACCCGCGCCGCGGGCTGGTGCCGCCGGGCGACTTCATCCCGGTGATCGAGGAGCTGGGGCTGGTGGTGGACGTGGGCGACTGGGTCATCAGCGAAGCCTGCCGCCAGCTCAAGGCCTGGCACCAGGCCAAGGTGCGAGTGCCCAAGGTGTCGGTGAACATTTCGGCGCGCCAGTTCTCCGATGGCCAACTGGGCACGCGCATCGCCACCATCCTGGCCGATACCGGGCTGCCGCCGGCGTGCCTGGAGCTGGAACTGACCGAAAGCATCCTGATGCGCGAGGTCAACGAGGCGATGGTGATCCTCGACAGCCTGAAGAATCTGGGGCTGAGCATTGCGGTGGACGACTTCGGCACCGGCTACTCGTCGCTCAACTACCTCAAGCAGTTCCCCATCGACGTGCTCAAGATCGACCGCACCTTCGTCGACGGTCTGCCCGAGGGCGAGCAGGATGCGCAGATCGCCCGCGCCATCATCGCCATGGCCCACAGCCTGAACCTGGCGGTGATCGCCGAGGGTGTGGAGACCCATGAGCAACTGGAGTTTCTGCGCGAGCACGGCTGCGACGAGGTGCAGGGCTACCTGTTCGGGCGGCCGATGCCGGCCAACCAGTTCGAGGCGCAGTTCAGCAACGAAACGTTGTTCATGTTCGAATGACGCATCGCGGGTCAAGCCCGCTCCCACAGGATGTTCTCGGCCCCCGAGAGCGGATACCAGACCTGTGGGAGCGGGCTTGACCCGCGATAAGTTCACACCGAGCCTGAATGAGCCCCGCTTGTCTGCGACATGATGCCCTTTCATATGCCAGACAAAAGCCGATGAGGTAGAATGCCCGCCTATTTCAGCACGATCCTTGAGGACCGCCATGTTCAGCCGTGATTTGACCATTGCCAAGTACGACGCCGATCTCTTTGCCGCCATGGAGCAAGAAGCTCAGCGCCAGGAAGAGCACATTGAGCTGATCGCTTCGGAAAACTACACCAGCCCTGCGGTGATGGAAGCTCAAGGCTCGGTACTGACCAACAAGTACGCCGAAGGCTACCCGGGCAAGCGCTACTACGGTGGCTGCGAATACGTCGACGTGGTCGAGCAACTGGCCATCGACCGCGCCAAGCAGCTGTTCGGCGCCGACTACGCCAACGTGCAGCCGCACGCCGGCTCCCAGGCCAACGCTGCCGTCTACCTGGCCCTGCTGTCGGCCGGTGACACCATCCTGGGCATGAGCCTGGCCCACGGCGGCCACCTGACCCACGGCGCGGCCGTGTCGTCCTCGGGCAAGCTGTACAACGCCATCCAGTACGGCATCGACGCCAACGGCCTGATCGACTACGACGAAGTCGAGCGCCTGGCGGTCGAGCACAAGCCGAAAATGATCGTGGCCGGTTTCTCGGCCTACTCGCAGGTGCTGGACTTCCCGCGCTTCCGCGAAATCGCCGACAAGGTCGGAGCCTACCTGTTCGTCGACATGGCCCACGTGGCTGGCCTGGTCGCCGCTGGCGTGTACCCGAACCCGGTACCGTTCGCCGACGTGGTCACCACTACCACCCACAAGACCCTGCGCGGTCCACGTGGCGGCCTGATCCTGGCCCGTGCCAACGCCGACATCGAGAAGAAGCTGAACTCCGCCGTATTCCCGGGCGCCCAGGGCGGCCCGCTGGAGCACGTGATCGCGGCCAAGGCGATCTGCTTCAAGGAAGCGTTGCAGCCTGAGTTCAAGGCCTACCAGCAGCAAGTGGTGAAGAACGCCCAGGCCATGGCCGGCGTGTTCATCGAGCGCGGCTTCGACGTGGTGTCGGGCGGTACTGAAAACCACCTGTTCCTGCTGTCGCTGATCAAGCAGGAAATCTCCGGCAAGGACGCAGACGCTGCCCTGGGCAAAGCCTTCATCACCGTCAACAAGAACTCCGTGCCAAACGACCCACGCTCCCCATTCGTCACTTCCGGCCTGCGCTTCGGCACCCCGGCCGTGACCACTCGCGGCTTCAAGGAAGCCGAGTGCAAGGAACTGGCGGGCTGGATCTGCGACATCCTGGACGACCTGAACAACGAAGCGGTGATCGACGCCGTTCGCGAGAAGGTCAAGGCCATCTGCGCCAAGCTGCCGGTGTACGGCAACTGATCGCAGGTACCTGATGTGAAAAAGCCCGGCTCCCAGCCGGGCTTTTTTGTGGCATCGCGGGTCAAGCCCGCTCCCACAGGATTTCATAGCCCTCCAGATGGGTAGTAAACCTGTGGGAGCGGGCTTGACCCGCGATGGGCCCTCAGGGGCGACCCAAGGCCTCGAACCCCTCGCGAATCTTCGCCTCGGGCAGGTCATCGGCAATGAACACCATCACACTCTCGCGCTGTTCGCCTTCGGCCCACTCGGTATCCCAGTCGAAGCCATAGAGCTTCAGCACGCCCTGAAACACCAGCCGCCGATCCTCGCCAGCAATGTTCAACACGCCCTTGTAGCGCAACAGCTGCTTGCCATGCGCCTCCAGCAATTGGTTCATGAACTCGCTCAGCCGGTCGATATCCAGCGGCACATCGGTACGCAGCACCATGCTGGAGATCCGGTCCAGGCTGTTGCCCGCCGCCACAACAGGCCGCAGGTTGAGGCTGGCGTTGAGGTTGAACCCGCGCACATCCAGCATCTCGGCCAGGTCGATCCTGCCGTTGTCCACCACACGGATCGGCGCACGTCGGTTGATCCGCGCCAGGCGCTGGCTCAAAGCCTCGAACGCGGCCGCATCGACCAGGTCGGTCTTGCTCACCAGCAGGCGATCGGCAAACCCGACCTGGGCCTGGGCGATGGTCTGGGTCAGGTGCAGGTCGGCATGCGCGGCATCCACCAGGGTGATGATGCCGTCGAGGATGTAGCGCTCGCGCAGCTCTTCGTCGATGAAGAAGGTCTGCGCCACCGGTGCCGGGTCGGCCAGGCCGGTGCACTCGATCACCAGCCGGTCGAAGGCGATTTCGCCGCTGTCCAGACGCTCCAGCAGCAGGAACAGCGCCTTGGTCAGGTCGGTGTGGATGGTGCAGCACACGCAGCCGTTGGCCAGGGTCATGACCTGCACCGGTTCGTCGCCCAGCAGTTGGGTGTCGATGCCGGCGTCGCTGAACTCGTTTTCGATCACGGCGATTTTCAGGCCGTGCTCGGCCTTGAGCAGGTGGCGCAGCAAGGTGGTCTTGCCGGCCCCCAGAAAACCGCTGAGCACGGTGACGGGAATGGGTTGCACGGAAAATCTCCTGAACACTGAAATGACTGTGGGAGCCCGGCTGCCCGGGCTCCCACAGGTTTGTCACACGCGGGCGGTGCCGTCTTTCAACAGCACTTGGGCCCGCCCTTGCCGCCGTAACGCGCCTCCTGGCGTTCCCGGAAGAACTCCTCGTAGGTCATCGGCGGCAGGTCGGGGTGCCGGGTTTGCATATGCTCGACGTAATTGTCGTAGTCGGGCATGCCGACCATCAGGCGGGCTGCCTGCCCCAGGTACTTACCCAGTCGACCGAGATCGTTGAACATGTCTGCAATCCTCTTGGTTTACGCGTCCGGCAAGGCCTGGAACGGCGATTCCTTGTCGGTACGTTCTTTCTTGTTCAAGGCGCGGATACCGACCTTGAGCGCGAAGAACAGGATGCTGAACACCACGAACAGGAACAGCGCGGTCAGCGTCGCGTTGGTGTACGCGTTGAAGATCACGTGCTGCATCTGCGCGATGTCCTTGGCCGGGGCCAGTACCTGACCGGCGTCCAGCGCCGCGCTGTACTTGTTGGCCAGGGCCAGGAAGCCCACCGCCGGGTTCGGGTCGAACAGCTTGATGAAGCCTGCGGTGGTGGTGCAGATCAGCAGCCATACCGCCGGCACCAGGGTGACCCACATGTACTGCTGGCGCTTCATCTTGATCAGCACCACGGTGCCGAGCATCAGCGCGATACCGGCCAGCATCTGGTTGGAGATGCCGAACAGCGGCCACAAGGTGTTGATGCCACCCAGCGGGTCGATCACGCCCTGGTACAGCAGGTAGCCCCACAACGCCACACAGCCGGCGGTGGCGAGCAGGTTGGCGCCCCACGACTCGGTGCGCTTGAGCGCCGGCACGAACGAGCCCAGCAGGTCCTGCAGCATGAAGCGCCCGGCACGCGTACCGGCGTCTACCGCAGTGAGGATGAACAGGGCTTCGAACAGGATCGCGAAGTGGTACCAGAACGCCATGGTGTTTTCACCCGGCAGTACCTGGTGCAGGATCTGCGCGATGCCCACCGCCAGGGTCGGCGCACCACCGGCACGGGCCAGCACGGTGTGCTCGCCGATGTCCCGGGCGACCGCCTCGAGCTGCTCGGGGGTGATGGCAAAGCCCCAACTGCTGACTGTCTGCGCCACCGACACCACGTCGGCACCGACCACCGCGGCCGGGCTGTTCATGGCGAAGTACACGCCCGGCTCGATCACCGAGGCGGCAACCATGGCCATGATCGCGACGAATGACTCCATCAGCATGCCGCCATAGCCGATGTAGCGGGCGTTGACTTCGTTGTCCAGCAGCTTGGGCGTGGTGCCCGAGGAGATCAGCGCATGGAAACCCGATACCGCGCCACAGGCGATGGTAATGAACAGGAACGGGAACAGGGTGCCCTTCCACACCGGGCCGGTGCCGTCGGTGAACTGGGTCAGCGCCGGCATCTTCAGCTCGGGCGCCAGCACCAGGATGCCGATGGCCAGGGCAATGATGGTACCGATCTTGAGGAAGGTGGAGAGGTAGTCACGCGGCGCCAGCACCAGCCATACCGGCAGCACGGCGGCGACGAAGCCATAGCCCACAAGCATCCAGGTGATCTGCACGCCGGTGAAGGTGAACGCCGGGCCCCACACCGGATCGGCGGCCACCAGGCCCCCCAGCCAGATGGACAGCAACAGCAGCACCACACCGATCAGCGAGATCTCGCCGATGCGGCCCGGGCGGATATAACGCATGTACACGCCCATGAACATCGCGATGGGGATGGTCGCCATCACCGTGAACATGCCCCATGGGCTTTCGGCCAGGGCCTTGACCACGATCAGCGCCAGCACCGCAAGGATGATGATCATGATCAGGAAGCAGCCGAACAGGGCGATGGTGCCGGGAATGCGGCCCATTTCCTCACGCACCATGTCGCCCAGCGAGCGACCGTTGCGGCGGGTGGACAGGAACAGGATCATGAAGTCCTGCACTGCACCGGCCAGTACCACGCCGGCGATCAGCCAGAGCGTACCGGGCAGATAGCCCATCTGCGCAGCCAGTACCGGGCCCACCAGCGGGCCAGCGCCGGCGATGGCCGCGAAGTGGTGACCGAACAGGATGTGCTTGTTGGTCGGCACGTAGTCCAGACCATCGTTGTTGAGCACCGCCGGGGTGGCCCGGCGCGGGTCCAGCTGCATCACCTTGGTGGCGATGAACAGACTGTAGTAACGGTAGGCGACCAGGTAGAGGGCTACCGAGGCAACCACAATCCACAAGGCGTTGATCGCTTCGCCACGGCGCAGGGCAACCACACCCAGCGCACAGGCCCCCAGGACTGCCAGCAGCAGCCATGGTATATGGCGTAGCAGGCTATTATTGTTGTTCATGGTTTGCTTCCAGCTAGTGGATATGAAAGACCGCCCATCGAGTCTAGGGCGAGTCTTGGCGCATTGCCATACTTGCTTTGGTCTAGAGCCTGCAGCCCCGCCCACAGTCTCGTTATGCGCGTTCGCGATCATGCTGGCAAGCCCTGAGCTATAGTCAGTCAGGTTCCAGCCAGGTTCTACTGCAAAGGGCCTCCACCATGAGCGATCACCCAGAACGCCGGCGCTTCCAGCGCATACCCTTCGATGCACCGACCGAACTGCTCCAGGGCGAACGACGCTGGCCGGTCAACCTGCTCGACCTGTCGCTCAAGGGCCTGCTGATCGAGGCGCCCAAGGCCTGGGACGCCGACCTCGAGCGGCCGTTCGCTGCGCAGATACGCCTGGGTGAAGAGGCGTTTGTCACCATGACGGTGGAACTGCGCCATGTCGACGACACCCAGCTGGGGTTTATCTGCGAGCACATCGACCTCGATTCGCTGGAGCACCTGTGCCGCCTGGTGGAGCTCAACCTGGCCGATCGCACCGAACTGGAGCGCGAATTCCATCAACTCATCGACATTTGAAATCTTTTAGCCCGCTACCGACCTGACCCCGCCCCGCCTTCCTGTCCACCCAGACAGCTTTCAAACAGCCGTTCATGCCACCGGACCCAGCCCTGGCGGGCCTGGTGCTGCGTGTTGGAACGATAACTGCATCCACGCCTGCACCCAAACCAATGACCTGACTGTTCCTGTGCCAATCTAAAAATTGTATACAATTGTTCTGGCAATGAATGGCACGAGTTGTCTACAGTAGCGCCACAACAATAAAACAGAGAACCTGCTCCCATGACTACGTCCTCCCCCGACACGTCCACGGCATCACGTCCTGAAGACGAGAACCTGGGGCTCGGCGCCAACCTGGCGTACGGGCTGCAACACGTACTCACCATGTACGGCGGTATCGTCGCGGTACCGCTGATTCTCGGCCAGGCGGCCGGCCTGGGCCCGGCCGACATCGGCCTGCTGATTGCCGCATCGCTGTTTGCCGGTGGCCTGGCGACCCTGCTGCAGACCCTGGGCCTGCCGTTCTTCGGTTGCCAGTTGCCGCTGGTACAGGGCGTTTCGTTTGCCGGCGTGGCCACCATGGGCGCGATTCTCAGCAGCGAGGGCGGCGGCGGCCTGCCGGGGGTGCTGGGCGCGGTGATGGCGGCCTCGTTGATCGGGTTTCTGATCACCCCGGTGTTCTCGCGCATCACCAAGTTCTTCCCGCCACTGGTGACCGGCATCGTGATCACCACCATCGGCCTGACCCTGATGCCGGTCGCGGCGCGCTGGGTCATGGGCGGCAACAGCAAGGCACCGGACTTCGGCAGCATGTCCAACATCGGCCTGGCGGCGGTGACCTTCCTGATCGTGCTGATACTGAGCAAGCTGGGCAGCGCGGCGATCTCGCGGCTGTCGATCCTGCTGGCGATGGTGTTCGGCACCCTGATCGCCTGGTCGCTGGGCATGGCTGATTTCAGCAAGGTGCTCGAAGGTCCGCTGGTGGCCTTCCCTACCCCGTTCCACTTCGGCATGCCGACCTTCCATATCGCGGCCATCCTGTCGATGTGCATCGTGATCATGGTGACCCTGGTGGAAACCTCGGCCGACATCCTCGCGGTAGGTGAGATCATCGACACCAAGGTCGACTCCAAGCGCCTGGGCGATGGCCTGCGTGCCGACATGGCCTCGAGCATCCTGGCGCCGATCTTCGGTTCGTTCACCCAGAGCGCATTCGCCCAGAACGTCGGCCTGGTGGCCGTGACCGGGGTGAAGAGCCGCTACGTGGTGGCTACCGGTGGCGTGATCCTGGTGGTGCTGGGCCTGCTGCCGATCATGGGCCGGGTGATTGCCGCCGTACCGACCTCGGTACTGGGTGGCGCGGGGATCGTGCTGTTCGGCACCGTGGCGGCCAGTGGTATCCGCACGCTGTCCAAGGTGGACTACCGCAACAACATGAACCTGATCATCGTGGCCGCCTCACTGGGCTTCGGCATGATCCCGATTGCCGCGCCCAACTTCTACGCGCAGTTCCCGAACTGGTTCGAGACCATCTTCCACTCCGGCATCAGCTCGTCGGCGATCATGGCGATTCTGCTGAACCTGGTGTTCAACCACTTCAAGACCGGCAACTCCGATCATCAGTCGGTGTTCGTGGCCGCCTCCGAGCGCACGCTGAACTACTCGGACATTTCCGGGCTGCGTGACGGCGACTACTTCGAAGACGGCAAGCTGTTCGATGCCGAGGGCAAGGAGATTCCGTTGCTGGAGAAGGATGAGCATGAGGGGCAGGTAGTGAGGCGAGAGACGGTGGCTGAGCATTGATAGTGCTCGGTTGATGAGGAAGGGCTGGTGCACGTGCACCGGCCCTTTTTGTGTGTGCCTGTTGGCCATCGGAAAGCGAATTTTATAAATATCAGGACACAACACTTCAATGTTTTATTTCTGACGACTTACAATTATATCCTTTTCAAAAAACTTCAAAACGCCGCCATCGAAATCTATTCGATACGCCCCTAACTTAAATCATAACTGAGAGACATATAATCTCCACAACCAGACACAATAAGACTTTCAAGATGCTTGCATACTGTTTTTTGATGACCCATCTATTTGAGACTCTTCAAAAAATCTCTAAGACCTTCTTTGGTAGCGGGGAAAACTAAAAGAGAACCGCCCCCACTTTTCCAGCCCCTAATGCTGCGCCTTCCTCATGCATAACAGCCTTTAATAGTGACCGTCTTGCCTCCTTGAGATTGGGTATGTTGTAGGAGTTTTTTAAGCGGCCCGACTAACTCGGCAGCCCCACCGTGACCATTGCCAATAAAACCTTTCGGTGTACCAACAGTAAAGTCATCAAATATGACCTCACCGGCATTCATCGTCACTTTCGGGAAGTACATTGCTAGCCCCCCATTAGCAGCATCAAATGAAGCCTTTCCAAGATCTGCTGCGAGAGGAGAGGTTGCTTTTGCACAAACTAATCAGTGACTATTTTTTGCATCAAGCTCGCGACCTTAGATTTAAGCATTTCATCGTCAAATTCATACTCTTCCCTTGATTCATCTGGCTCGTACATATCCGCAGCACAAAAAATGCTGGACAAGCACTCGCTCAACGAAGGCTCATCGAGCTGAAGGACATTCCTATCTCGCTCAATTTTCCAAAGCTCAATATACGCCTCCGAAAAAACTTTGGCTGTCAGTCTTCCTGCGACATACGATCTTGCAAACTCCAAGATAGTAAGACTCATCGCAAAACTCCATATTTAATAAAGCAGCGGGCATCGGCCGGCGCCGGTGCAGTCTGGGTTGGGGCGGTGCTGCCAGGCAGCTCCTTAAGTTCCTGCAGGCGCCGCTGCTGCTCTTCAAGCAACCGCCCCTGACGCTCGCGAATCAGTTCCTGGTCACCCGGCAAGCTCGCGGCCGATACAGGGTCAGCAAGGATGCCCAACAACAGCCAGAAGCAGGACAGCTTTGTGCCAGATACCAAAAACGCCATCTTCCCATCCCTGGAAGCAAAAAACGAAGGCGCGACAGTAGAGAGACAGAACAATGGCGCCAATTAGCCATCATGGCAAATTGATTACATTTTATTCAAACAACGCATCCAACGCCTGCTCCAGGCGCGTCACCGCAATCACCTGCAGCCCCGGCGGCGCTTCCTTGGGCGCGTTGCCCTTGGGCACGATGGCGCGCTTGAAGCCGTGCTTGGCGGCCTCCTTCAGGCGCTCCTGCCCGCTCGGCACCGGGCGCACTTCACCAGACAGGCCCACCTCGCCGAACACCAGCAGGTCGTGTGGCAGCGGGCGGTTGCGCAAGCTCGACATCACCGCCGCCATCAAGGCCAGGTCCGACGCGGTCTCCAGTACCTTGACCCCGCCCACCACGTTTAGGAACACATCCTGGTCGTGGGTGGGGATGCCGCCATGGCGATGCAGCACCGCCAGCAACATGGCCAGGCGGTTCTGGTCCAGGCCCAGGGTCACACGGCGCGGGTTGGCCATGTGGCTTTCATCCACCAGCGCCTGCACCTCCACCAGCATCGGCCGGGTACCTTCCCAGGTGGCCATCACCACGCTGCCCGGCACTTCCTCCTGGGCACGGGTGAGGAAGATCGCCGACGGGTTGGAGACTTCCTTGAGGCCGCGGTCGGTCATGCCGAACACGCCCAGCTCGTTGACCGCACCAAAGCGGTTCTTCACCGCGCGCAGCAGGCGCAGGCGACCGTCGGACTCGCCCTCGAAATACAGCACGGTGTCGACCATGTGTTCCAGTACCCGCGGCCCGGCCAACGCGCCCTCCTTGGTCACGTGGCCGACCAGGAAGATCGCCGTGCCGCTCTGCTTGGCATAGCGCACCAGCAAGGCGGCACTCTCGCGTACCTGCGACACGCCACCGGGCGCCGACTGCAACTGTTCGGTGAAGATGGTCTGGATGGAGTCGATCACCATCACCTTGGGCTTTTCGACCCGCGCGGTGGCAATGATGGTTTCGATGCAGGTCTCGGTCATCACCCGCAACTGATCCTGCGGCAGGCCCAGGCGACGGGCACGCATGGCCACCTGCTGCTGGGATTCTTCCCCGGTGACGTACAGCGCCGGCATGCGCGTGGCAATGTTGCACAGGGTCTGCAGCAGGATGGTGGACTTGCCGATGCCCGGGTCACCACCAATCAGCACCACCGATCCATCGACCAGGCCGCCACCGAGCACGCGGTCCAGCTCGGCGCTGGCGGTGCTGAAACGCGGGATCTCCTCGACACTGACCTCGGCCAGGGTCTTGATCTGCGCCTGTTGCCCGGCCCAGCCGGTGCGCCCGGCAGGCGCCGCAGCGCCGCCACTTTCGATCATGGTCTCGACCAGGGTGTTCCACGCGCCGCATTCGCCGCACTGGCCCGCCCACTTGGGAAAGGTCGCGCCGCACTCGGTGCAGCCGTACATGCGCTTGGCCTTGGCCATGGGGCAGTCTCCTGGAAAAAGGGGCCATGATAGCCGAGCCGACCCAGCTGCGGGGCGCCGCCTGGGCGACAAAACTATTCGGCATAGCCGGGGTCTTTTACTGCAACGCGGAGCATGAAGCGCATAGCTGATTTACACTGCGATGACCAATCTCATCTGTTACAGGGAATAAACCATGGGCGTGATCAGTGAATTCAAGGCCTTCGCGGTCAAGGGCAACGTGGTCGACATGGCCGTCGGTATCATCATCGGCGCCGCGTTCGGCAAAATCGTTTCATCGTTTGTTGGCGATGTGGTGATGCCACCCTTGGGCCTGCTGATCGGTGGAGTGGACTTCAGTGATCTGGCGGTGGTGCTCAAGGCGGCCGAGGGTGACGCGCCGGCGGTGGTGCTGGCCTATGGCAAGTTCATCCAGACGGTGATCGACTTTCTGATCGTGGCCTTCGCGATCTTCATGGGCGTGAAGGTGATCAACCGCCTCAAGCGCGAAGAAGCGGTGGCCCCGACCCTGCCGCCGGTACCCACCAAGGAAGAAGAACTGCTGGGCGAAATTCGCGACCTGCTCAAGGCGCAGAACCAGCAGCCCTGAATCGGGCCTGCCTGACCGTAACGGCGCCTTCGGGCGCCGTTGTGCTGTCTACCAGTAGTTTTCCACCGCCACCTGGCCCGGCCGGCGGCTGAGGCTCAGTTGAAGATCACGCGCCTTGAGCACCTGGCGGGTGTCGTCGATCATCTGCGGGTTGCCGCAGAGCATCACCCGCGAATGTTCGGGGGTCAGCGCCAGGCCGGCCGCACGCTCCAGTTCGCCGTTCTCGATCAGGGTGGTGATACGCCCGTTCAGCGCACCCGGGTGTTGCTCGCGGGTGACCACCGGAATGAACTGCAGCTTGCCCGCATGTTCGGCCAGGTAGTCGCGCTGCTCCAGGCCGGCGATCTCCTGCTGATAGGCGAGCTCCCTGGCTTCGCGCACCGAATAGACCAGCTTGATGGTGTCGAACCGCTCCCAGGCTTCGAAGTCCTGCAGTATCGACATGAAGGGTGCAATGCCGGTACCGGTCGCCAGCAACCACAGGTCCCGCCCGTCGGCGAAGCGATCGAGGGTCAGGAAACCGAACGCCTGGCGGTCGATCAACAGTTGGTCACCCTCGCGCAGCCGGCTCAGCTCACTGGTGAACTCGCCGCCGGGGACGACGATCGAGAAAAAGTCCAGGTACTCGTCGAACGGCGACGAGACCATCGAGTACGCCCGCCACACCACGCTGCCATCGGCACGGGTCACGCCCAGGCGAGCAAACTGGCCGGCCCGGAATCGAAAACCGGGATCACGGGTTACGCGCAGGCTGAACAGGTTGGGGGTCAGCGGCTGGACATCGAGCAGGGTCTGGCGGGTGAACTTCTCCGCACTGGCAGTCATGGTGTGCTCCACAATTCAGGTAAACACAGTGTCGCGCAAAGCTGACGGGATAAACACCGCCGCGATGTAATGGCATTACGCTCATGTGTTTCAACCACGTAACAAAACATGTAACGCGGGTTGTACAACCCTATTTTTATGTAGAGCACTGGAACATTTCTATAGCAAAAAAAACCTAGAACAACGTGCGACTTTTCCTACACTCGATCCAGGGTGACTAAATTGCAAAGGTGCACGGAGGCTCAAATGCCATATTGGAAGCAGGAGCAGTTGCAACAACTGACGCAGGAGGAAAACCAGCAACAGATGTTTGCCACTGCACTGTCACTGGCCGAGCAACTGGACATGGAGTTTCTGGCATACCGCCTGAACGGCAGGACGGTCGCCGAAGGCCCGCAGGTCATGATGTTCAACAACTACCCGGCCGAATGGAACGAGCTCTACAAGAAGAACGAGTACGAGCGCATCGACCCGGTGCTTGTGCATTGCCATCATTCGAACATGCCGGTGCTGTGGTCCCCGCAGTTGTACAAGCAAGCCCCCGAGTTGCGACAGACGGCGTGCGAACATGGCCTGTGCCATGGTTGGAGCCAGGGCACCCAGGACCTGCGCGGCAACGAAAGCGTGCTGTGCGTATCACGCCGGCAGGGCGAAGTGAGCATGGCGGAACTGTACGAAAAGTCGGCCCAGACCCTGTGGCTGTGCAACCTGCTGCACACCCTGATGGTTGCCAAGTTGCATCCGCCCAAGGCCCGTGTGCAGGCACTCTCGCCCCGGGAACGCGAGGTGCTGCAGTGGACCGCTGCCGGCAAGACTGCCGAAGACATCAGTTGCATCCTCACGCTGTCCAGAAGCACGGTCAATTTTCATATCCGCAGCATCACCAGCAAACTCAACACCACCAACAAGACCAGCGCGGTCGCCATCGCCACCCAGTACGGGTTGATCTGAGGTTCTGCTCGCCAACACCCCCCTCCCCACCTGCAAAAACGCTGTAGAATCTGCGCCCGTCCAGCGCCAAGCCCCAGCGCGCGCGCCAAAGCCCAGAGCCCTACGCCATGCCCCTGTTGATCACCCCCTTCGCCGAGCTCGAGCTGCTTCGCCAGCCCGAATACGCCAACGACCCCTTGCAGGCCTTCGACGCGGCCGACGAGTACCTGCTCGAACACCTGGCCGCGCAGGCGCTGCCTGCCACGAGCCGGGTACTGGTACTCAACGACAGCTTCGGCGCGCTGGCCATCAGCCTGCGCGCCCATGCCCAGGTGCTGGGCAGCGGCGACTCCTACCTGGCCCGGCTGGCACTGGAGAAGAACCTGGTGCGCAATGGCCAGGCATTCGACAGCGTGCCCTTCATCGCCGCCAGCCAGCATTGGCAGGGGCCGTTCGACCGGGTGCTGGTGCGCGTACCCAAGACCCTGGCGCTGCTCGAAGAGCAGTTGATCCGGCTGCAGGGCCAGTTGGCACCCGGCGCGCAGGTAATCGCCGGGGCGATGATCAAGCACCTGCCACGGGCAGCCGGCGACCTGCTGGAGAAGTACATCGGCCCGGTGCAGGCATCGCTGGCGCGCAAGAAGGCGCGCCTGCTGATCGCCACGGCCGAGCCCAGGGCGGCGGCAGCCTCGCCCTACCCCACCCGTTATAAGCTGGAGCAACCACCGCTGGAGCTGGTGAACCACGCCAATGTGTTCTGCCGCGAAGGGCTGGATATCGGTACTCGTGCCTTCCTGCCACATCTGCCCCGCGACCTGGGCGATGCGCGGGTGGCCGACCTTGGCTGCGGCAACGGCGTGCTGGGCATCGTCAGCGCGCTGGCCAACCCGCAGGCGCACTACACCCTGGTGGACGAGTCGTACATGGCGGTACAGTCGGCCGAGCAGAACTGGCAGGCGGCGCTGGGCGAGCGAGCCGTGACGGTGCGCGCCGACGACGGGCTGGCCGGGCAGGCACCGCAGTCCCTGGACGTGGTGCTGTGCAACCCGCCGTTTCACCAGCAGCAGGTAGTGGGGGACTTTCTCGCCTGGCGCATGTTCCAGCAGGCACGCGAGGCACTGGTGGCGGGCGGGGCGCTGTACATCGTGGGCAATCGGCACCTGGGCTATCACAGCAAGCTGGCGCGATTGTTCCGGGGAGTGGAGCAGGTGGCAGCCACGCCGAAGTTCGTGGTGCTCAAGGCGCGCAAGTAGGCCGGGTACGGAGCCGACACCTTCGCCGGCAAGCGGCTCCTGCGCCGGGCGGCCGAGACAGGCAAAAAAAACCCTGCGCAGCTCACGCGGCGCAGGGTGTAAACCCGCCCAGGGCGGGATGGGAAATACCTTGGCTCAGTGGGTACTCAAGCCCGCCGCCGCCATGAACATCCGCATCAGCCAGGCCACCACGGCCAGGCTTGCCACGCTCACTGCCCAGATCAGCAGCAGCCAGCCCAGGCGCTGCATCAGCGGCTTTTTCTCCGGTTCGAAGGTGTCTTTGCCAGTCATTGCCAGGCCCTCCTAGTGATAGCCGTCGTCGTGGGTCACCTTGCCGCGGAACACGTAGTAGCTCCAGAAGGTGTAGCCCAGGATGAACGGGATGATGAACAGCGTGCCCACCAGCATGAAGCCCTGGCTCTGCGGCGGCGCTGCGGCGTCCCAGATCGAGATCGACGGCGGGATGATGTTCGGCCACAGGCTGATGCCCAGCCCGCTGTAGCCCAGGAAGATCAGCACCAACGTCAGCAGGAACGGGGTGTAGTGGGCATGGCGTGCCACCGCCCGCACCAGCCCGTACAAAGTGACCAGCACCAGGATCGGCACCGGCAGGAACCAGAACAGGTTGGGCAGGCTGAACCAGCGCGTGGCGATGTCCGGATGCGCCAGCGGCGTCCAGATACTCACCACACCGGTCACGGCCAGCAGCACGAAGGCCAGTGGGCGCGCCAGGTCATGCATCTTGCTCTGCAACGGGCCTTCGGTCTTCATGATCAGCCAGGTGCAGCCGAGCAAGGCATAGGCCACGATCAGCCCCACCCCGCAGAACAGGCTGAACGGCGTCAGCCAGTCCAGCGAGCCGCCTGCGTAGTTGCGTTCGACCACCTTGAAGCCTTCGATGAATGCGCCCAGTGCCACGCCCTGGAAGAAGGTCGCGGCCAGCGAACCGCCGATGAACGCCTTGTCCCACAGGTGGCGCTTGTCGGCCCTGGCCTTGAAGCGGAACTCGAAGGCCACGCCACGGAAGATCAGCCCCATCAGCATCAGCATCAACGGCAGGTACAGCGCCGAGAGCACCACCGCATAGGCCAGCGGGAAGGCGCCGAACAGCGCCGCCCCGCCCAGCACCAGCCAGGTCTCGTTGCCGTCCCAGACCGGGGCGACGGTGTTCATCATCACATCGCGGTCGCGCTCGCCCTTGACGAAGGGAAACAGGATGCCGATGCCCAGGTCGAAGCCGTCCATCACCACGTACATCATGATGCCGAAGATGATGATCACGGCCCAGATAAGCGGAAGATCAATACCCATGAGTCAGTTCCCCTTGCTCAGGCTGGCGTGGTCGTCGGCATGGTCGTCGTCGGCAGCCGACAACGGCCGCGCCGGGGTGCGTTGCTGGCCAGGCCCGCCATGGGTCGGCTCGTCGCCCTCGCCGGTTTCCGGCCCCTTGCGCACCAGGCGCATCATGTAGCCGAGCCCCGCGCCGAACAGCGCGAAGTACACCACCACGAACATCACCAGGGTGATGCCCAGTTGCGCATAGCTGTGGTTGGACACGCCATCGGCGGTACGCATCAGCCCGTACACCACCCACGGCTGGCGACCGACCTCGGTGGTGAACCAGCCGGCCAGGATCGCGATCAGCCCGGACGGGCCCATCCACAGGGTCAGGTAGAGGAACGGGCGCGAGCTGTACAGGGTGCCGCGCTTGCGCAGCCACAGGCTCCACAGGCCCACGGCGATCATCAGCATGCCCAGCCCGACCATGATGCGGAACGACCAGAACACCACGGTGGAGTTGGGCCGGTCTTCAGGCGGGAACTCCTTCATCGCCGGCACCTGCTTGTCCAGGCTGTGGGTCAGGATCAGGCTGCCCAGCGCCGGGATCTCCAGCTTGAAGTGGGTGGTCTCGTTCTTCATGTCGGGGATGCCGAACAGGATCAGCGGGGTCGGCTCGTCGCCGATGTTTTCCCAGTGGCCTTCGATGGCGGCGATCTTCACCGGCTGGTGCTTGAGGGTGTTGAGCCCGTGGAAGTCGCCGATCACCGCCTGCACCGGCGCCACGATCAGCGCCATCCACATGGCCATCGAGAGCATCTTGCGAATCGCCGGGTTGTCCTTGCCGCGCAGCAGGTGCCAGGCGGCCGAGGCGCCGACGAAGAAGGCCGTGGCCACGAATGCTGCCGTGGCCATGTGCGCCAGGCGGTAGGGGAAGGACGGGTTGAAGATCACCGCGAACCAGTCGACCGGGATCACCACGCCGTTGACGATTTCATAACCTTGCGGGGTCTGCATCCAGCTGTTGGACGCCAGGATCCAGAAGGTGGAGATCAGCGTGCCGACGGCGACCATGATGGTGGCGAAGAAGTGCAGGCCGCGCCCGACCTTGTTCCAGCCGAACAGCATGACACCCAGAAAGCCCGCTTCGAGGAAGAACGCGGTGAGCACCTCATAGGTCAGCAACGGACCGGTGATCGAGCCGGCGAAGTCCGAGAAGCGGCTCCAGTTGGTGCCGAACTGGTACGCCATGACCAGGCCGGAGACCACGCCCATGCCGAAGTTGACGGCAAAGATCTTCGACCAGAAGTGGTACAGGTCGCGGTAGACGCTGTTGTGGGTCTTGAGCCACAGGCCTTCGAGCACCGCCAGGTAACTCGCCAGGCCGATGGTGATGGCCGGGAACAGGATGTGGAAAGAGATCGTAAACGCAAACTGGATTCGGGCGAGATCTAGAGCCTCTAATCCGAACATAGTGCTTCCTCTGTCAGGTTATCCGGCGTCAGGGTCACGGCCTTGGCGCCAACTGCCCCTACGTCATTGAGTGCGGCGAGTTGGAATTGTTCTGAAAACTTGCAATCGCAGGGAATTCGGCCCTCCGGCCACATCGTTGCATTTGAAACAGTTGCAAAAACAACAATTGATCCAGGTCAACGATTGCCTGAAAGCATAGTCCTGAACGGGCCGCATGGTTGTGTGGTGGTTTGCCGCGTGACCGGTTGCCTCACCCCCTTTACGCACACACGAATCGGTGCGCCTACCGCACGGGGATGACGGCTTTCGCAACCTGCTGTTACAAACTGGTGATAATCTGCCCCGCCGCCCCCGCAAAGGCTCTGTATCGCACATGTCAGACCATGCCCCGCTTCTGCTGCGCCATCACCGCCCCTTCCTGGCATTCTGGTGCGCACGAATTTTCACTGCCAGCGGCTTCCAGATGCTCACCGTGGCCATCGGCTGGCACCTCTATCAGCTGACCGGCAACGTGCTCGACCTGGGCCTGGTGGGCCTGGTGGAATTCGCCCCGCGGGTGCTGTTCATGCTGCACACCGGGCATGTGGCCGACCGCTATGACCGGCGCCGGGTGGCAGCGCTGTGCCAGTTCGCCCAGGCGCTGATCGCCCTGGCGCTGGTGGTGGGCAGCAGCACCCACAGTGTGACCCGCGAACTGATCTTCGTGCTGGCGTTCCTGCTGGGCAGTGCGCGCTCTTTCGAGATGCCGGCCACCCAGGCGTTGCTGCCCAACGTGGTGCCCTCGGCGCTGTTCCCGCGGGCAGTGGCCGCGTCGGCCTCGGCCATGCAGTCGGCGACCATCGTCGCGCCGGCGCTGGGGGGCTTTCTGTATGCCTTTGGCAGCGTGTGGGTGTATGGCCCGACCGTGGTTCTGTACGTGATCGCCTGCGGCCTGACCTTGCGCCTGAGCGCCGCCCGCCAGCCGGCCAACCGGGGCCGGGCGAGCCTGGAATCGCTGCTGGCGGGCATTCGCTTCATTCGCAGCCGCCCGGACGTGCTCGGCGCGGTGTCGCTGGACCTGTTCGCCGTGCTGCTGGGCGGCGCCACGGCGTTGCTGCCGGTGTTCGCCAAGGACATCCTGCTGACCGGCCCGTGGGGCCTGGGCCTGTTGCGCTCGGCGCCGGCGGTGGGGGCGCTGCTGATGTCGGTGTGGCTGGCGCGCTTCCCCATCGAGCGCAAGGTCGGGCGGGTGATGTTCACGGCGGTGGGGGTCTTTGGCGTGGCGACCATTGCCTTCGGCCTGTCGACCTCGTTCTGGTTCTCGCTGGCGGTGCTGGCGGTGCTGGGCGCGGCGGACATGATCAGCATGGTGATCCGCAGCGCGTTCGTGCAACTGGAGACGCCGGACGAGATGCGTGGTCGGGTAAGCGCGGTGAACGGGTTGTTCATCGGCGCCTCGAACCAGCTGGGCGAGTTCGAGTCCGGGGTCACGGCGCACTGGTTCGGCACCGTGCCGGCGGTGGTGCTGGGCGGGGTGGGCACGCTGGTGGTGACGGGCGTGTGGATCAAGCTGTTCCCGACGCTGGCGGGGCGCGACCACATGCATACCCAGAAAAAGGGCTGACCGCGCGCACCCAATCGCGGGTCAAGCTTGCTCCCACAAGGGCCTCACTGAATCTGTGGGGGCGGGCTTGACCGGCGATGAGGCCAGCCAGATCAAAGCATCAGGGTCATCTGCCGCTCATACCCCACCCGCCCGCGATACCCCTCGCCGCTGTCCACCCACCCCGCCGCGCGGTACAGCCTCAACGCCGCCTGATTGTCGGTATCCACCGACAGTTGCAGGCAACGCACCTGCGGCCACACTTCGCGCACCCGCGCCGGCAGCGCCGCCAGGCACCAGCGGCCAAGCCCCTGCCCCTGCGCCCGCCAGTCCACCTGCAGGGCATGCAAGGTGGCCGCATCATGGCGGGCCCACGGCGGCAGGTGTGCACCACGCTTGAGCAGCAGGAAGCCCTGCGGCACGCCCCCCACCAGCAGCGCCAGCCCGCGCACATCGTCGCCGGGCCGGTTCAGCAGGGTATGCAGCGCGCCCTCGATGTCACCGCAAAACGCCCGCTGCGCCGCCAGCACCTCGATGCCGGGCAGGCCTGCGCGCTGGGCCGGGGTCAGCGCATCGTAGTGAATCAGCTGCACGGTCATGGTCCTGGTCCAAAAGTGGCGGTCTTGCTGATATGATGCGCGGCTTTTTTGCGGCCCATTCAAAAATCACTCAGTCCGGCACCCCGTGTCCGGTACAGTCTGTGCTTTGCTGATGGGGTCGAACATTCAAGGCGCCGCAGTGCGCCACGGGGAGCTGGCATGCTGGAAAGGCTGTTTCAACTGAAAGCGCACAATACCAACGTGCGCACCGAAATCCTGGCGGGGGTCACCACCTTCCTGGCCATGGCCTACATCCTGTTCGTCAACCCGAGCATCCTCGGCGAGACCGGCATGGACAAGGGCGCGATCTTCGTCGCCACGTGCCTGGCTGCCGCCATCGGTTCGGCGGTGATGGGGCTGATCGCCAACTACCCGATCGCGCTGGCGCCGGGCATGGGCCTGAACGCCTTCTTCACCTACACCGTGGTGCTGCACATGGGCCACACCTGGCAGGTGGCACTGGGGGCGGTATTCATTTCGGCAGTGCTGTTCTTCCTGCTGTCGATCTTTCGCATCCGCGAATGGATCGTCAACAGCATTCCGCTGCCGCTGCGTTCGGCAATTGCCGCCGGCATCGGCCTGTTCCTGGCGCTGATCGCCCTGCACAACGCCGGCATCGTGGTCGACAACCCGGCCACCCTGGTGGGCCTGGGCGACCTGCGCAACCCGGCACCGGTACTGGCCACCCTGGGCTTCTTCCTGATCGTCGCGCTCGAGGCGATGAAGGTACGCGGCGCCGTGCTGATCGGCATCCTGGCGGTCACCGTCGCCTCCATCGGCCTGGGCTACACCCCGTTCAACGGCATCGTGTCGATGCCGCCCTCGCTGGCCCCGACCTTCCTGCAGCTGGACATCAAGGGCGCACTGGATGTCGGCCTGATCAGCGTGATCTTCGCCTTCCTGTTCGTCGACCTGTTCGACAACTCCGGCACCCTGATCGGCGTGGCCAAGCGCGCCGGGCTGATGGGCAAGGACGGCCACATGCCGAAGATGGGCCGCGCCCTGATCGCCGACAGCACCGCGGCCATGGCCGGCTCGCTGCTGGGCACCTCGACCACCACCAGCTATATCGAATCGGCGGCCGGCGTGAGTGCCGGCGGACGCACCGGGCTGACCGCCATCGTGGTGGCTGGGCTGTTCCTGCTGGCACTGTTCTTCGCCCCGCTGGCCGGCAGCGTGCCGGCCTTCGCAACCGCGCCTGCACTGCTGTTCGTCGCCGTGCTGATGGCCTCGGGCCTGGCGGAAATCAACTGGGACGACGTGACCGAGGCCGCCCCGGTGGTGGTCACCGCGCTGGCCATGCCGCTGACCTATTCGATTGCCAACGGCATCGCCTTCGGCTTCATCTCCTGGACCGTGATCAAGCTGATCTCGGGCCGCCGGCATGAACTGAACTCGGCGCTGGTGGTGCTCTCCATCCTGTTCGTGATCAAGCTGGGCTGGTACGCCGCATGAGTTCCGTCTACGACCCGACTACCTACACCGCGCAGCTTGAGGCCAAGGTCGAGCGCCTGCGCGCACTGCTGGCGCCATTCGGCGCACCGGAGCCGGCGGTGTTCGACTCGCCGCGCGAGCATTACCGCCTGCGCGCCGAGTTTCGCCTGTGGCGCGAGAACGAGCAGCGTCACTACGCGATGTTCGCCCCGGGTGAAAAGCACCAGGCGATCCTGATCGACGACTTCCCCATCGCCAGCCAGCGCATCAACCAGTTGATGCCGCAGCTCAAGGCGGCGTGGCAGGCCAGTTCGGCGCTGAGCTTCAAGCTGTTCCAGGTGGAGTTCCTGACCACCCTGGCGGGCGACGCGATGATCACCCTGTGCTACCACCGTCCCCTGGACGAGCATTGGGAAGCCGCTGCCCGGCAACTGGCGACCGACCTGGGCGTGAGCATCATCGGGCGCTCCAAGGGCAAGCGCGTGGTGATCGGCCGTGACTATGCGGTTGAAGAGCTGGCCGTGGGCGGGCGCACTTTCCGCTATCGCCAGCCTGAAGGCGCGTTCACCCAGCCCAACGGCACGGTGAACCAGAAGATGCTCAACTGGGCCTACGAGGCCCTGGGCGAGCGCGAGGACGACCTGCTGGAGCTGTACTGCGGCAACGGCAACTTCACCCTGCCGCTGGCCACGCGGGTGCGCAAGGTGCTGGCCACCGAGATCAGCAAGACCTCGGTGAACGCCGCGCTGCACAACCTGGACGACAACGGCGTGGATAACGTGCGCCTGGTGCGCCTGTCGGCCGAAGAGCTGACCGAGGCCCTGAACGAGGTGCGGCCGTTCCGGCGCCTGGAAGGCATCGACCTGAAAAGCTATGCCTTTGGCAGCGTGTTCGTCGACCCGCCGCGCGCGGGCATGGACCCGGACACCTGCGAGCTGACCCGGCGCTTCGATAACATCCTGTACATCTCGTGCAACCCCGAGACACTGGCGGCGAACATCGAGCAGTTGAGCGATACGCACCGTATCGAGCGGTGTGCGCTGTTTGACCAGTTCCCGTATACGCACCATATGGAAAGCGGGGTGCTGCTGGTTCGGCGCTAGGCCCGGATCGGCGGTGTTCTATCGCGGGTCAAGCCCGCTCCCACAGGAATGTCACGGCTCTGAAGGGCAGTGGGGTACCTGTGGGAGCGGGCTTGGCCCGCGATGGCCCTAACCTGAGTACATCAACAGCGGCACCACCTGGTCCGCGTCCGTCAACGCCCCATGGTGCCCGCGCCACTGGCTGGGGTGCTTCTCCTCCACGCTGCGAATGATCCCGCCGGCCCCGGTCGGAACCACGATCAGGTCCCCGATACGCCCTTCGGCCTGGCTCAGCATCACGTCCCCGAACAACCCCGCGCCAATCGCCTGCGCCTTGCTCAACACCCGGTATTCATCCCCCAGGCGGTTCTGCCAGCGCTCGTGCACGCGGTCCTGCTGATGCTCGTGGGTGTACAGGTAGCGCGCCCGGATGTCCCCGGCCATCGCCCGCACCCCGTCCTGCAAGGCACTGTCGGTATCGAAGTCATGCACCTGGGCGCGGTCCAGGTCGAGCATGCCGTGGTCGGCAATCACGAGCATGCGCGCCGAGCGCGGCAGGCGCCCGGCAATGTCGCGGGCCAGCTGATCGGCAATCTCCAGTTGCCTGCACCAGTCGGGCGAGCCCGGCCCATACAGGTGCCCGGCAAAGTCCAGGTCACCGAAATAGGCAAAGCAGAAGGCTGGCGCCTCCACCTCCAGTGCGCTACGCACCAGCTCGGGATAGGCATCGTAGGCCGGCGCGGCAAGGATGCCGCCGGCCTTGTAGATGGCACGGGTGAAGTCCGAGTCGGCAAAGCGCCCGAGCATGACCGTGCTGATCTGTACGCCCTGGGCGGCCGCGTCTTCCCAGGCGGTCTGCGGCACGATGAAGGAGGCCGCGACAGGCGCCGCGGTCGGCACGCTGCCCGTCTGCGCGGCCGCAGTGGTCCATGACAGCGGCGAGAACACCGAATGTGCATCCAGGGCGAAATCGCAGCCCACGATGCCATGCGCACCGCTGCCCATGCCGGAGGTCACCGTGGCCAGGCTGGCGGCAGTGGTGGCCGGGAAGCCGACCTTGAAGTGGCTGTCGGGCTGCATCAGCGCGGCCAGGAACGGTGCATGCTCGGCGTGCGCCTTGAGCAGGTTCCAGCCCAAGCCGTCGATCAACAGCAGGCAGGTGGCTGTAGAGCGCTCGAGCCGGAACGGATTCCTGAAGCCCCTGGCGCCCAACCCGGCGAAAACCGACTGGGTCAGGCTGGCCAGGCCCGGCCAGGTGTCGTGAACGTCCCGCATCTCTTCGAACTGCGCCGCCATGTCGCCCTCCGTGGTGCCGTGCAAAACAACAGGTTTAGCACAGCTTGTTCGATCAGCGAACAGAAACGATCAATGCACGGCCCGTCCCGATTGACCCTATTAACCAGTCAGTACATTTTAGTCGTGACGCTCCCTCCCCCTGCCAAGAACAACAATGGAGTTTTACCGATGAGTTTGGCCCCCCCTTCCGGCATTCTCGCCGGCCTGATCGGCGCCGGTATCCAGGCCTCGCGTACCCCGGCCCTGCACGAGCACGAAGGCGCCGCCCAGGGCATCAACTACCTGTACCGGCTGATCGACCTGGACCAGCTGAAGCTGGACAGCAGCGCCCTCGAAGAACTGCTGACCGCGGCCGAGTACATGGGCTTTACCGGGCTCAACATCACCTTCCCGTGTAAGCAGGCGATCGTGCCCCTGCTCGATGAGCTGTCGCCCGAGGCGCGTGGTATCGGCGCGGTGAACACCGTGGTGCTCAAGGACGGTCGACGCATCGGCCACAACACCGACTGCCTGGGGTTTGCCGAGGGCTTCAGGCGTGGCCTGGGTGATGTTTCACGCCGTCATGTGGTGCAGATGGGGGCAGGCGGTGCGGGTGCCGCGGTGGCCCATGCGCTGCTCAGCGAAGGGGTGGCCCAGCTGACGCTCTTCGATGTGGAGCCCGCCCGGGCCCAGGCACTGGCAGACAACCTCAACCAGCATTTCGAGGGCAGCCCGGCACGCTGCGGGCATGACCTGCAAGCGGCCATGGGCCAGGCCTGCGGGCTGGTCAACACCACCCCCATGGGCATGGCCAAGCTGCCGGGCATGCCGGTGCCCAGGGCGCTGCTGCGCGCCGAAATGTGGGTGGCCGAGATCGTGTACTTCCCGCTGGAGACCCAATTGCTGCGCGAGGCGCGGGCACTGGGATGCCGCACGCTCAACGGGGCCAACATGGCGGTGTTTCAGGCGGTGAAGGCCTTCGAGCTGTTCAGCGGCGTGGTGCCGGATGCACAGCGCATGATCGGGCACTTCAACAGCCTGGGGGATTGAACGCTTAGCCGGCACCTGTACAGGGTGGTCAACCCGCAGGTGCCGGCCCTGCCGGCGACTGGAGGCTCCCCGGCATCACGCCTGCAGGTAGCGCAGCACCGACTCGCAGATCATCTCGCGGTGCTTGTCCTTGAGCGCCTTGTCCTCGAAATCCACCTGGAAGATCTCGCCAAAGGTGTGCCGGTTGGACACGCGATAGAAGCAGAACGAGCTGATCAGCAGGTGTACGTCCAGCGCCGTCAGGCCCTGGCGGAACACCCCCTCGGCAGCCCCGCGCTGGAGTATCTCGTCCAGCGCGGTGAGCACCGTCTTGTTCATCGAGCGGATCGCGGCCGACTGCTTGACGTACTCGCCGTGATGCATGTTTTCGTTGCACACGATACGCACGAAGTCGACGTTGCGATCATGGTGATCGAAGGTGAACTCGATCAGCCGGCGAATGCCCTGGCGCGGCTCCAGTTCAGCCAGGTGCAGGTTGCTTTCGGTGCTGCGGATATCGCCGTAAAGCTTCTCCAGCACCTCCACATACAGCTGCTCCTTGCTGTTGAAGTAGTAGTAGATCATGCGCTTGGAGGTCTGGGTGCGCTCGGCGATCGCATCGACCCGGGCACCGGCCAGGCCTTGCTGCACGAACTCGCTGATGGCCGCCTGCAGAATGTTCTCGCGGGTTTTCTCAGGATTGTTCTTGCGGCTCTTGCGCGGCGCCTCGGCAGGTGCCGCCAAGGGTGCTGGAGTTGTCGTCATACGGGGCTCTTGACCAGTCGGTTAACCGCGCGATTATGGCCCCGGGGTGCGCCAGAAGAAAGCCTGACGGGCGCTGACACGTTACAGCTTGGCATGCCGCAGCCCGCCGCTGCGCGCCTTGGCCATCGCCGCCAGGCGCACCGCGACGTTGGCCGCGCCGTAACCGCTGTAGCCATTGCGCCGCTGCAGCACCTCGAAAAAGAAGCGCTCCTCGAACGGCTCGGTGTACACGTGGAACAGCTCGCCGCCCTGGGCATCACGGTCGTACAGCACGTTGTAGTAGGCCAGCTCGCTCAGGAACTGATCGTCGAAGTCGAACCGGGCCGCCAGGTCGTCGTAGTAGTTGAGCGGGATATCGAGCAGCGCCACACCGGCTTCCTTGGCGCGCTTGACGGCGGCGAAGATGTCCTGGCAGTCGAAGGCGATGTGATGCACGCCCGAGCCGCGGTAGTTGGACAGCGCGTGGGCAATCGCGGTGTTGCGGTTTTCGGAGATGTTCAACGGCAGCCGGATCGAACTGCACTGGCTGCGCAGGGCGCGGCTCTTGACCAGGCCATAGGGATCGGGAAGCACCACCTCGTCATCGGCGCTGAAGTCGAGCAGGCTTTTGTAGAACAGCACCCAGCTGTCCAGGCTGTCGGCCGGCAGGGCAAGTGCCATGTGGTCGATGCGGGTCAGGCCCAGGCCATGGGCGGGTTGCTCGCTGAGGCTGAAGTCGGTGTCGTAGATGGTGCGTCCGTCCGCGCCCTGGTCCACCAGGTAGATCAGGCTGCCGTCGGGCGCGCGTACCGCTGCCAGCTCACGTTCGTTGGGCCCCACCAGGCCACGATAGGGCTGGCCGTGATAGGCCACCGCCCGGGCCAGCGCCTGGGCGCTGTGTCTGACCCGGATCGCCGTGGCGCACAGCGACGGGCCGTGGCTTTCGAAGAAGTTGTGTGCGAACGAATAGGGCTCGGCGTTGAGGATCAGGTTGATCTCGCCCTGGCGCAGCAGGCTCACATTCTTCGAACGATGCTTGCCGGCACGGGCAAAGCCCAGGCCTTCGAGCCAGTTGCCCAGCTTGGCGCCCGAGGCGTCGTCGACCGCAAACTCGAGAAACTCGATGCCATCGCAGGTGCTGGCCGGCGGCGGCGCGAACAGCAGCTCGGGGTCGGCCAGCGGTGCGGTGCGTTCGAGCAACTGACGGGTCTTTTCCTCCAGGTACAGCAGCGAACGCAGGCCGTCGGCGGCATTGGCCCGTGGCGGCGCGGCACGAAAACCGTCGTTGAAGATCTCCAGCGACAGCGGCCCGCGATAGCCGGCCTGCAGAATCGGCGCCAGAAACCCCGGCAGGTCGAACTCGCCCTGCCCCGGGAAGCAGCGAAAATGCCGGCTCCACTCCAGCACATCCATGGCCAGGATCGGCGCATCGGCCATCTGCACGAAGAAGATCTTGTCCCCCGGCACCTGCGCGATGGCGCTGGGGTCGCCCTTGAGCGACAGGGTGTGGAAGCTGTCGAGGATCATACCCAGGTTGGCGTGATCGGCCTGGCGCACGATGTCCCACACCTGCTGCCAGGTGTTCACGTGCCGCCCCCAGGCCAGCGCCTCGTAGCCGATGCGCACACCGTGGGCGGCGGCCCGCTCGGCCAGCAGGCTCAGGTCGTCGACCAGCAGTTGCTGGCCGCCCAGCGCGTCGGCCGACACGTTGCTGCACACCAGCACCAGGTCGGTGCCCAGTTCCTGCATCAGTTCGAACTTGCGCTCGGCGCGCTCCAGGTTGCGCGCCAGGCGCCCGCGCGGGCAGCCCTCGAAATCGCGAAACGGCTGGAAAAGGGTGATGTCCAGCCCCAGGTCGGTGCAGCGCTGGCGAATCTCGCGGGGGCTGCCGTCGTAGTAGAGAAGGTCGTTTTCGAAGATCTCCACGCCGTCGAATCCGGCGGCGGCAATGGCTTCGAGTTTTTCCGGCAAGGTGCCGCTCAGGGACACGGTGGCAATCGAACGCTGCATCTTCAGGCTCCAACGGGCAGGCAGTGCCCAGCTGCACGAATTATTGGCTGGGGTTTATCCTAGCTCAATCAAAAGGTACGAACTGGTTAGTTTTGTGTGCGATTATCGCCCAGTACCCGCCCAGATCAATTGACCCTTTTTTGACCAATGCGCACCATTTCTTACCACCGGGCAGACGAGCATCTTGCCAAAAGCACCGACGAACCTGCCGTAGTCGACTGGTGTACCGCGTGTCATCCTGGCTTGACCCATAAACATAAAAATACGGGTAATCACCACATGATCCACAGCCAAAGCACTCCCCTGGCCCAGCCATCGGCCAGTACCCCGCACGCCGGCATCGGCGACAAGATCCGTGGCGCCATGGGCGTCGGCAAGACCCGCTGGGTGATGCTGGCGCTGGTATTCTTCGCCACCACCCTGAACTACATCGACCGCGCCGCACTGGGCGTGATGCAGCCGATCCTGGCCAAGGAAATGAGCTGGACGGCGATGGACTACGCCAACATCAACTTCTGGTTCCAGGTGGGCTACGCCATCGGCTTCGTGCTGCAGGGCCGGCTGATCGACCGCATCGGCGTCAAGCGCGTGTTCTTCTGCGCGGTGCTGCTGTGGAGCCTGGCCACTGGCGCCCACGGCCTGGCCACCTCGGCGGTGGGCTTCATGGTCTGTCGCTTCATCCTCGGCCTGACCGAAGCGGCCAACTACCCGGCCTGCGTGAAGACCACCCGGCTGTGGTTCCCGGCGGGCGAGCGGGCGGTGGCCACCGGCATCTTCAACGCCGGCACCAACGTCGGCGCCATGTTCACCCCGATGCTGCTGCCGCTGATCCTCACTGTGTGGGGCTGGCAGGCGGCGTTCATGGCCATGGGCGCGCTGGGCCTGGTGTGGGCCACGTTCTGGGGCCTGAAGTACTTCAACCCGGAAAACCACCCGAGCGTGAGCAAGGCGGAACTGGCGTACATCCAGAGCGAGGTCGAGCCTGAACAGGCGGCCGTGCCGTTCACCCGTATCCTGCGCATGCGTGGCACCTGGGCCTTTGCCCTGGCCTACTCGATCACCGCGCCGGTGTTCTGGTTCTACCTGTACTGGCTGCCGCCGTTTCTGAACCAGCAGTACAACCTGGGCATCAGCGTCACGCAGATGGGCATCCCGCTGATCGTGATCTACCTCAGTGCCGACTTCGGCAGCGTGGGTGGCGGGATCCTGTCCTCGTTCATGATCGGCCGCGGCATGGCGCCGGTGAAGGCGCGGCTGCTGTCGATGCTGCTGTTCGCCACCACCATCGTCGGGGTGATCTTCGCCGCAGGCGCCAGCAGCCTGTGGGTGGCGGTACTGGCCATCTCCCTGGCGATTGCCGCGCACCAGGCCTGGACCGCCAACATCTGGAGCCTGGTGATGGACTACACGCCCAAGCACATGATGAGCACCGTGTTCGGCTTTGGCGGCATGTGCGCGGCCACCGGGGGGATGTTCATGACCCAGATCGTGGGGCATGTGCTGACCAGCACCAACAACAACTACACCGTGCTGTTCACCATGATTCCGGCGATGTATTTCATCGCGCTGCTGTGGATGTATTTCATGGCACCGCGCAGGATCCCGACAGTCGAGGCGTAAGCCCGGGCTGCAATGCAGCCCTTCGCCAGCAACGCTGGCTCCTACAGGGAGCCGGCGTTCATTACCTTGCGGGCCTTCTCCAGCGCCCACTGCGCGCGCTGCAGCGCACTCACCCCCTGCTCCAGCAACTGGCGCGTGGGGATCTCCAGGCTCAGCGGCAGGTCGGCCGGCAAGCTGTGCAGCAACCCGTTCAGGTCGCACTCCCCATCCCCTGGAAAACGTCGCTCGTTACGCGCCTGACGCAGGATCTCGGCCATGTCGTCGGGGCGCGGGCCCGCCACGTCGCACAGTTGCGCGTAGCGGATGCGCGAGACCGGCAGGCGGCGCAGGTCTTCCAGGCGCGACGCCGAGCGATCGAAGTGGAAGGCATCGACCAGCACGCAGCCGTTGGCGCGCCCGGCGTTTTCGACGATGCGGGTGGCCTGGGTCAGGTCCTTGGCATCGGTCCACGGCATGAACTCCAGGTGCGGGTGCAGGCCATACGGCGCGGCCAGGTCGCACAGCGCCGCGAAGTTGTCGGTCAGGCGCTGTTCATCCGGGTCGTTGCCGGCAACCAGCAGCTCACTGGCACCGAAGTCGGCGCCCACCGCGAGCAGGGCCTCGAAGTTGGCGACCAGGGTGTCGGGCTTGAGCCGCAGAATCTCCACATCGAGCACCCGGATGCCGGTGTCGCGCAGGCGCTCGGCTGTCTGCCGGCGCAGGCCGGCGTCGCTTGCCAGCGGGAAGTGGTGTTCTTCGGGGGTGGCCGGCTCGAGGCGCAGGCCGACATGGCTGTAGCCGGCCCGGGCGGCGACTTCGACCATCCGGGGTGGGGACAGCTCAAGGACAGTGAGGGCGGCCAGGGACATGACACGTGGGTTCATGGAGGAGTCTCGGGTGCGTTGTTGTATTTGCATTATTTAGAACTTAGTTCCAATTTCAATGCAAGTACAAAAAAAACAGCTTTGCGCTCCACAAAACTGCCTTGGTTTACCTGAGGGCCGCTTCGCTGGCTTGCCAGCGAAGCGTCTAGACAAACAGCTCCGACGCCGGGCTGGCCGCCGACAGCTCGGCCGCCGCCGCCAGCAACGCCGGCGCCAGCTCGTGCAGGCGCGCCTCGTTCAGGCGCGCGGTCGGCCCGGCCACGCTCAACACCCCGACCACATGCCCATCCTGCGGGTGTCGCACCACCGCCGCCAACGCCGACGTACCCAGCGCCGAACTCTCCACCACCCACGCATAGCCCAGTTCCCGCGCCATGCGCAGGCGTTCCAGCAGCTGGGCATTGGAAGCTGGCGCGTTCGGCCCGAAGTCCTCGCGCCGGCCCACGCCCTGGCGCTCCACCAGCAGCAACGCCTGGGCATCGCTCAGGCTGGCCAGCCAGGCATGCCCCGACGCGCTGTAGAACAGCGGCGCCTCACGCCCCATGTCCGGGTCGTAGCGCAGGCCGGAGCGGGCGCCCTGGGCCTTGGCGATCCACACCTGGCGCTCGCCGTCGATGATCCCCAGTCGCACCAGCTCGCCGGTCTGCGCGGCCAACTGGTCGAGAATCGGCTGGACGATGTCGGCACCGCTCTGGGCCAGGTAGCGAAAACCCATGCCCACCAGCTTGGTGCTCAGCAGGTACCGGCTGTTTTCCGGGTTCTGGCGCACGTAGCCCAGGCGCATGAGCTCGGCGAGCATGCGATGGGTCGCGCTCTTGGGGATGTCCAGCTGCTCGGCCAGGGTCTGCATCGGCAGCCCGCGCGGCTCGCTGGTGAGGCTTTCGAGAAGGCTGAAAGCACGTTCGATCTGACTGCCGGCCATGGTCACGGTCCCTGAAAATTTCGCCGATTCTAAAGAGCGCCGGGCAAAGCGCAAACCACTGTTCGATCTTCGCCCAACTTTGCAGGCGACGGCCTTGGCAGCCGACGTGCAATCATAGAATATGGAACTTCGTTCCAAAATAATAATTGCGCGCACTGCGAGGACCCAGCATGACTGCCCACACCCCTACCTCCCGCCCGGTGGACTGCGATGTCCTGGTCATCGGCTCCGGCGCTGCCGGCCTGAGCGCCGCGGTGACCGCCGCCTTTCACGGGCAGAAGGTCATCGTGGTCGAAAAGGACCCGGTGTTCGGCGGCGCCACGGCCTGGTCCGGCGGTTGGATGTGGGTACCGTGCAACCCGCTGGCACAGCGCGCCGGCATCGTCGAGGACCGTTCGCTGCCGCGCACCTACCTGCAACACGAACTGGGCGAACGCTTCGAACCGGCGATGATCGATGCGTTCCTGGAGGCGGCGCCCCACATGGTGTCGTTCTTCGAACGCCATACCGCCCTGCAGTTCGCCGACGGCAACGGCATTGCCGATATCCACGGCGACACGCCCGGGGCCGGCACGGGCGGGCGCTCGGTGATCGCCGCCCCGTATGACGGGCGCAAGGTCGGCAAGCTGCTCAGGCAGCTGCGCCGCACGATGCGCGAAACCTCATTCATGGGCATGCCGATCATGGCCGGCAAGGACCTTACCGCCTTTCTCACCCTGACCCGTTCGTGGCGCTCGCTGCTGCATGTGGGCAAGCGCCTGGCACGCCATCTGCTCGACCTCGCACGCTACGGCCGGGCGATGCAGCTGGTCAACGGCGTGGCCCTGATCGCGCGCCTGGCCAAGTCGGCCGAAGACCTCGGCGTGCTGCTGTGGGCATCGGCCCCGGCGCAGCGCCTGCTGCACAACGCTGGCCGGGTGACGGGGGCGGTGGTGCAGACGGCCAACGGCGACGTGAGCATTCATGCGCGCAAGGCCGTGGTGCTGGCAGCCGGCGGCTTCCCCAACGATATCGAGCGGCGCAAGGCGCTGTTCCCGCGTACCCCCACCGGGCATGAGCACCTGGCTTTGCCGCCGCTGGGCGCCAGCGGCGATGGCCTGCGCCTGGGCGAGAGCGTGGGCGCACACGTGGTCGACGACCTGGCAAGCCCGGTGGCCTGGGCCCCGGTGTCGAAAGTGCCGTACAAGGACGGCACCTTCGGCCATTTCCCGCACATCATCGAACGTGCCAAGCCCGGCATCATCGGTGTGCTGGCCAACGGCAAGCGCTTCGTCAACGAAGCCAACGGCTATTACGACTACGTGAGCGCAATGGTCGCCAGCGCGCCCGGCGAGCAGGTGGCCTCGTGGCTGATCTGCAGCCACGCCTTCCAGCGCCGCTACGGCCTGGGCATCTCCCGGCCCTTCCCACTGCCGGTGGCGCCCTTCATTCGCAGCGGCTACCTCAAGTGCGGCGACAGCATCGAGGCGCTGGCCATCGCCTGCGGCATCGACCCCCAGGGCCTGAGTACCACGCTCAGCGACTACAACCGCCATGCGCGCCACGGCGAAGACCCGCAGTTCGGCCGTGGCAGCACGCCCTACAACCGCAAGCAGGGCGATGCGCTACACCGGCCCAACCCGTGCGTGGCGCCCATCGAGCAGGGGCCGTTCTATGCGGTGAAGGTGGAGCCGGGCTGCTTCGGCACCTTTGCCGGGCTCAGGACCAATGCCCACGCCCAGGTACTGGATGCACAGCAGCAGCCGATTGCCGGCCTGTATGCCGCCGGCAGCGACATGCTCAGCATCATGGGCGGGCATTACCCGGCGGGCGGGATCAATCTGGGGCCGGCGACCACCTTCGGCTACATCGCCGGGCGGCACATTGCCGGGGTCAGTGCCTACGAGTAGGCGCGCCGGCTGCTGCTAGACTGGCGACCCGACTCCTTCATGAAAGCCAGCCGACCATGGACCAGATCAGCGCGATGCAGGCGTTTCGCCGCGTGGTAGAGAGTGGTGGTTTCAGCGCCGCTGCGGCCCTGACCGGGCAATCGCACACCGTGCTGTCGCGCCAGGTCAAGAACCTGGAGCGCCACCTCGGCACCCAGTTGCTCAGCCGCACCACGCGGCGCCTGCACGTCACCGAAGCCGGCGCACTGTGCTACCGCCATTGCGTGCAGGTGCTGGAGCAGCTCGAAGCCATGAGCCTGGAGATTTCCGAACACCAGCAGCAACCCACAGGCACCCTGCGCCTGAGCGTGGCCACGGCATTCGGTGAACTGGAGCTGGGGCGCTGGCTACCGGACTTCGTCGAGCGCTTCGACCAGTTGCAGGTGGAGCTCATCTGCACCGACCGCTTTGTGGACATGCTCGAAGAAGGGGTCGATGTGTGCCTGCGGGTGACCACCCACCTGCCCGACTCCAACCTGGTGGCCCGGCAACTGGCCGTCAGCGAAGTCGTGCTGGTAGCCGCCCCCGCGTACCTGCAGCGCTGGCCGGCCCCCATCGAACCGCACACCCTGGGCGAGCATGCGTTGCTCGGCTACAACCGCCTGGCCCAGCCGCAACGGCTGAGCCTGCAGGGGCCCGACGGGCAGCGCCTGGACGTGGCAATGCCCAGCCGGCTGAGCGCCAACTCGCCGATGGCGTTGCGTGCGGCGGCCATTGCCGGCCTGGGTATCGCCAGCTTCGACCGCTTCATCGTGCATGACGCCCTGCTCGACGGGCGCCTGGTACAGGTGCTGCCCGAATGGCAGCAGCCCTCCCGGCACGTGTACGCGATGTTCCCCCAAAGCCGCTATCTGGCGCCCAAGGTTCGGGCATTGGTCGAGTATGCGCGGGCGTACTACGCTGAACCACGATGGGAAATCAAGATGTGATCTGTGCAAGAAGCACACAGGTTCTGGGCTGCTTCTGCCGTATTTGTGCGTTCGTTGTTTGATTAACCTTCTTTCGATTGTTCATCAGAGGGTTTCAACCATGAAAGCACTTCGAGTTACCGCCGCCGGCTTGCTGTTGGCAGCTTGCGCCACTACCGCCGTGGCTGCGGTCTGCTACTGCACCGCCCCACTCATCTCCCTGCCGAAAAATGCGCTGACCTGGAAAGTGGTACCGGGCACCAACAACAACGTCACCTACGCTAACGTGCAGGGCGACATCCTGGGCAATGGTGCCTACGAGGCCTTCGTCAGTTTCCGTCCCGGTGTGGACAATGGCTACCACACCCACACCGAGACGTTGCCGACCGTGGTGATGAGCGGCGTGTTCTACGCCCGCATCAAGGACAAGAACGGCAAGCTGGTCGAGACCGAGTACCCGGCCGGTTCGTACTACCAGTTGCCGGCCGGGCTGGAACATGAGAGCGGTTGCAAGATGACCGCCAAGAAGGAGCCTTGCCTGCTGTTCCAGTACCAGCGCAACCACTTCGACCTGAACCCGGTGCCCCGCTAGGCGGCCTCAGAAATCGAAGAACACCGTTTCGCCTTCACCCTGGATGCGGATATCGAAACGGTAGGCCAGCTTGCCATCCACTTCGCAGCGCCGCGCGACCAAGGTCTCGCGGCGTTGTGGCTGTTCGATCAGGTTGAGCACCGGGCACTTGGCATTGGCCTGGCCCTCGTCGTCGAAGTACAGCCGCGTGTGCAGATGGATGTTGATGCCGCGGGCGAACAGGCTGACATTGATATGCGGTGCCATCGGCACGCCGGCGGCATTGGCGACCACACCGGGCTTGACCGTATGCAGCGTCCATTCACCGGCATCGAAGGTGGTGGCGGTGCGTCCGAAGCTGTTGAACGGTTGTTCCAGGTTGAATTCGCTGTGGTACTGCCCGGCCGCGTCGGCCTGCCAGAACTCCAGGAACGAGTCGCGCACCAGGTGGCCGTTGCCGTCGTAGACGTGACCGATCAGCAGGATGTGCTCGCCGGGCGCATCGCTGCGCGCCATGCGGTTCCAGATTTCCTGGTCACGGGTCGGGTTGCCGGCCGCTTCCAGGGCTAGGCCGATGTGCACGTAGGGGCCGGCGGTCTGCGATGGGGTTTCCGGCAGCAGTTCGATAGGCATGGCGGGGCTCCTCAGCGGTTTTCGAAGTGGGTCTTGCGCTGGCCGCGCAGAACGATGTCGAAGCGGTAGGCCAGGCAGTCCATGGGGTTGGCATTGGCCATGTCGAGCCGGGCGATCAGGCTCTGTACCGCGTCCGGGTTGGCGATCGACTTGACGATCGGGCACATCGGGATCAGAGGGTCGCCTTCGAAGTACAGCTGGGTGATCAGACGCGTGGCAATCGACGGGCCGCTGATCGACACGTGGATATGCGCCGGGCGCCAGTCGTTGGGGCCGTTGCGCCACGGGTACGGGCCCGGCTTGATGGTACGGAAACTGTAGTAGCCCTCGCTGTCGGTCAGCGCGCGCCCCACACCCCCGAAGTTGGGGTCCAGCGGCGCCAGATAGCGATCGTTCTTGTGGCGATAGCGGCCGCCGGCATTGGCCTGCCACATTTCGACCAGGGTGTGCGGGATCGGCTTGCCATACTGGTCGCACACGCGCCCGGCCACGATGATGCGCTCGCCGATGGGCAGGCCGCCGTGGTTGAAGTTCAGCAGCAGGTCATTGTCGTGCTCGGCAAATTTCAGGTGGGAGAAATCCGGCCCAGTGCTTTCGCTGACGGACTGTGGAATGCTCACCAGCGCCTGGCGAGGCGAGCGCGCGACGGAGGTCTTGTAGTCGGGGGTAAGGGCTTTCGGATGCCAGTTCCGATCACGGATAACGAAACGACTGGTGTCTTGTGCAGACATGCCGTTCTCCTCTTATTGGATTTTTGGAGGCCTGTACGGGCAGGAGTGATGGGCAGTGTGGCCGAGGCATGCACCGGCGAACATTGAAAAGAATCCTTGAACCCATAACCGTATGGTTATGTCCAAAGCGCTAACGCCGCCGGGCCGGGTGGACTAATCTTTATCTTCATATTTCAAGCTTGGGAGAACGCTCATGCTCTGGCGAAAAGGCAGGCGCAGCGACAACGTGGTCGACGCTCGCGGTGAAGGCGGCGGTGGTGGTGGCATGCGCCTGGGCGGCAAGGGCCTGAGCCTGACGGCGGTGGTACTGATCGTGGGGATCGGCCTGCTGACCGGGCAGGACCCGATGCAGATCCTTGGCCAGCTGAGCGGGCAGATGAGCGAACAGAGCGCGCCGGCAAGCACCGGCGAGCGCAAGGCACCACCGGCCGGCGACGAACAGGCCGAGTTCGTCGCCAGCATCCTGGGCGACACCGAGGACACCTGGCGCGCCCTGTTTGCCCAGGCCGGGCGCCAGTACAAGGACCCGACCCTCAAGCTGTTCAGCGGTCAGGTCAACTCCGCCTGTGGCTTTGCCTCGTCGGCGACCGGCCCGTTCTATTGCCCGGCCGACCAGCAGGTGTACCTGGACATGAGCTTCTTCAAGGAGATGGAAACCCGCTTCGCGGCAGCGGGCGACTTTGCCCAGGCCTACGTGATCGCCCACGAGGTCGGCCACCATGTGCAGACCCTGCTGGGGGTGTCAGCCAGGATCGACCAGGCCCGTCGCAGCGGCCAGCGCCTGCAAGGCGACAACGGCCTGCTGGTACGTCAGGAACTGCAGGCCGACTGCCTGGCAGGCGTGTGGGCCTACCAGGCACAGCAACGCCATAACTGGCTGGAGCCGGGCGATATCGAAGAGGCCCTGAACGCCGCCAACGCGATCGGCGATGACCGCCTGCAGCAGCAGAGCAAAGGCCGCGTGGTGCCCGACTCGTTCACCCACGGCACTTCCGCGCAGCGCGTGCGCTGGTTCAAGACCGGCTTCGCCAAGGGCGACCTCAACCAGTGCGACACCTTTGGCGCCAGCAGACTCTGACGCCTGTAATGGGGTGTTTGCGGCCTGGCGCAAACACCCTAAACATTTTGTTGATGGTTTTCGTCGGAATTGGAGAAAAAGCGTTTCAGCTCTGCAACATCCCGCCGATAAAGGCAGCTCACGTCAGCTGGCCTCCAAGAAAAACAACCTCCAGCGATTTAGATCAAAGAGCGCACAGAATCCTGGAGGGATCGCATGAACAGCTGGTTTGCCAATATCAGCGTCAACCTGAAACTCGCCCTGGGCTTCGGCCTGGTGCTGCTGCTGACCGGCCTGTTGGCCCTGACCGGCTGGACCAGCCTGGGCGGTCTGATCGACCGCAGCAACTGGATGAGCGACATCACCCAGCTCAACAACGAGCTCACCGAACTGCGCATCGCCCGCCTGCAGTACATGATTGCCGACGGTGACGACAAGCTCGCGCAGAATGTCCAGGCCAAGCTGGATACCTTCAAGGCCCGCCAGCAGAACCTGCTGAACACCTTCAAGAGCCCGGAGAACGTCAAGCTGCTGCGCGAACAGGCGCAGGTGGTCGCCGCCTACGAGGTGTCCCTGGCCAAGATGCGCAGCGCCTACAAGCAGGGTGGCGAAGCGCGCCGTAGCATGGGCGTTACCGCCAATGAGGCCGGTGCCCTGATGGAAACCCTGCTGGCCGACAGCCTGTCCTCTGGCCAGAGTGACAGCGAGCGCCTGGAACATCTCAAGCGCCTGACCACCGTACGCCAGCACCTGCTGCTGGCCCGCTTCGAGGTGCGCGGCTACATCGCCGACCTCACCCCGGAAACCGAACAGGTCGCCGCCCGCCAGCTCGACGCCACCCTGGCCGAAACCCGCCAGCTGGCCGCCACCGATGCTCGTGCCCGACCGCTCGAGGCCGCCACCCTGCACTACGCCGAAGCGGTGCGCAGCTTCAAGGCCGCCAACACGGCGATCGGCGAGGCGCGCAAGGAAATGACCACCCAGGGCTACGATATCGTGCGCCTGAGCGATGAGCTGTACGCCATCCAGCTGCAACGTCGCGACCTCGAAAGTGCCCAGGCGCGTACCTGGCAACTGGCAAGCACCCTGGCGGCGCTGCTGTTCGGCGTGCTGGCGGCGATCATCATCACCCGCCAGATCACCCGCCCGCTGCGCGAAACCCTGGAAGTGGTGGAGAAGATCGCCACCGGCGACCTAACCCACACCCTGCGCGTCACCCGCCGTGACGAACTGGGCGTGCTGCAACAAGGCATCCAGCGCATGGGCGAAACCCTGCGCGACCTGATCGGCGGCATCCGTGACGGCGTGACCCAGATCGCCAGTGCGGCCGAAGAGCTGTCGGCGGTCACCGAGCAGACCAACGCCGGGGTCAACAGCCAGAAGGTCGAGACCGACCAGGTGGCCACCGCCATGCACGAAATGGCGGCCACCGTGCAGGAAGTGGCGCGCAATGCCGAGCAGGCGTCCGAGGCCGCCACCGACGCCGACGGCCAGGCCCGCGCCGGTGACCAGGTGGTGGCCCAGGCCATCGCGCAGATCGAGCGCCTGGCGGTCGAGGTCAACCGCTCCACCGAGGCCATGGGCCAGTTGCAGCAGGAAAGCCAGAAGATCGGCAGCGTGATGGACGTGATCAAGTCGGTGGCCGAACAGACCAACCTGCTGGCGCTCAACGCCGCGATCGAAGCGGCACGGGCGGGTGAAGCCGGGCGTGGTTTTGCCGTGGTGGCCGATGAAGTGCGCGGCCTGGCGCAGCGCACCCAGAAGTCCACCGAGGAAATCGAGGTGCTGGTGGCGGGCCTGCAAAGCGGCACCCAGCAGGTGGCCAACGTGATGCATGGCAGCCGCAGCCTGACCGACAGCAGCGTGGAGCTGACGCGCAAGGCGGGTGCCTCGCTGGAGAACATCACCCGCGTGGTGTCGAACATCCAGTCGATGAACCAGCAGATCGCCGCGGCGGCCGAGCAGCAGAGCGCGGTGGCCGAAGAGATCAGCCGCAGCATCCTGAACGTGCGTGATGTGTCGGAGCAGACGGCGGCGGCGAGCCAGGAGACGGCGGCATCCAGCGTCGAGCTGGCGCGCCTGGGCAATCAGTTGCAGATGCTGGTCAGCCACTTCCGCGTCTGACCGCATCGGACGGCGTAGCCATCGCGGGTCAAGCCCGCTCCCACCAGGTTCAGCGAAACCTTGTGGGAGCGGACTTGGCCCGCGATGCTGTCAGCCCTTACTTGACGACCTGCCCCACCCCGCGTCCACGCGGGTCAGACGCGGTTTCCAGCGCCGAACCCGTCACCCGGATCGCCTGGATATCGCCCATCTCCCAGCCCTGGTCCTCCAGGGTGTAGCCCATCTTCTTCAGTTCCTCGGCCACCTTGCCATCGAGCGGCGCATAGGCGTCGTAGTAGATAGTGTCCTTGGGCAGCAACTGGTGATGCACACGCTGCGCCGCCACCGCCTTCTCCAGCGGCAGGTTGTAGTCGTACAGGTTGTTGAGCACCTGGAAGATCGAGGTGAAGATCCGCGAGCCACCCGGCGTACCCAGCACCAGCGTGACCTTGCCATCGCGGGTCACCAGGCTCGGGGCCATCGACGACAGCATGCGCTTGCCCGGCTCGATGGCATTGGCATCGCCACCGACCACACCGAAGGCGTTCGCCACACCCGGCTTGGCACTGAAGTCGTCCATCTCGTCATTGAGCAGGAAGCCCGCGCCCTTCACCACCACGCCGCTGCCGTAGTCCCAGTTCAGGGTGTAGGTGTTGCTGACCGCGTTGCCCTGCTTGTCGACGATGGAGAAGTGCGTGGTCTGGTGCGGCTCCAGCCCCGGGCGCACCTTGGCGGTGTCGGAGATGGCGGTCGGGTTGACCTCTTGCGCGCGCTTGGCCAGGTAGTCCTTGGCAATCAGCTGCGCCACCGGCACCTTGGAGAACGCCGGGTCGCCCAGGTAGTCGGCACGGTCGGCGAACACACGCTTCTCGATTTCCGAAAGCAGGTGGATATAGCGCGCCGAGTTCAGCTCGACACCCTTGAAGTCGGCTGCGCGGTTTTCCTTGATGCCCAGCAACTGCGCCAGCGCGATGCCGCCCGAGCTGGGCAGCGGCGCGGTGTAGACCACGTTGCCACGCCATTCGATGCCCATCGGCTCACGCCACACGGCCTTGTAGTCCTTGAGGTCTTCCTTGCTGACCAGGCCCTTGTCGGCCTGCATCTGCGCCACCAGCAGGTCGGCGGTCTTGCCCTGGTAGAACTCGCTCACACCCTTGTCGGCAATGCGCTCCAGGGTCTGCGCCAGCTCGGGCTGCCTGAAGGTCTCGCCCACCTTCATGCTGCCGAAATAGTCGTTGAAGTTGGTGCTGTCCTTGAACAGCCCCTGGGCATCTTCGCGGTACTGGTACTGCTTGGCGGCGATCTTGAAGCCGTTCTTCGCGTAGCCCACCGCCGGGGTCAGCAGCTCGGCCCAGGGCAGCTTGCCGAACTTCTGGTGCGCCTCCCACAGGCCCATCACCGTGCCCGGCACCCCGGCGGCGCGGGCGCCCACCAGGCTGAGGTTCTCGATGATCTCGCCTTTGTCGTCCAGGTACATGTTGCGGCTGGCCGCCTTGGGCGCCACTTCACGGTAGTCGAGGAAGTAGGGTTTGCCATCCATGTACAGGGTCATGAAACCGCCGCCGCCGATGTTGCCGGCCTCAGGGTAGGTAACGGCCAGGGTGAAGGCAGTGGCCACCGCGGCGTCCACTGCGTTGCCGCCCTTCTTGAGGATGTCGGCGGCGACCTGTGCACCATATTGATCGGGCGCGGCCACCGCGCCGCCGTCCAGCGTCACGGCATAGGCTGATGAGCTGGCGACGATCGCAGCGCTCAAGGTCAGCGTTCGAAACATCAGAGTGCGCATGCGGGTTTCCTTGGTGTTGTTTTTATCGAACAACCATTAAGGCGCATGCCCAGGGATTTTTCAAATGCCGCCTGCGGTTTTCAGCAGGCGTAGATCGACAGCTTGTGCTGGATGAAATCCAGAAAGCACTGGATACGCAGCGCCAGTTGCGAGTTGCGGTAGTACACCGCGTTGATCGGCTGGCGATAGCCGCTGTTGGCCTCGGCCAGCACCAGTTGCAGGCGGCCGGCCTGGAGGTCTTCGTGGGTCATGAAGTGCGACAGGCAGGCGATGCCTTCGCCGGCCAGCGCCAGGTGGCGCAGGGTTTCGCCGCTGGAGGCGCACAGGTCGGGGCGGATCGCCAGGCGGTCGCCTTCGGTGTGGCGCAGCGGCCAGTGATTGAGGGTTTCGGTCTGGGTGAAGCCCAGCAGCGAATGCCCGGCCAGTTCCTCCACATGCCGTGGCGTACCGCGCCGCGCAAGGTACGCGGGGCTGGCCAGCACATGCAGCGGGCTGCACCCCAGCGAGCGGGCGTGCAGGCTGGAGTCGGCCAGCTCGCCGATGCGGATGGCGATATCGGTGCTCTGTTCGAGCAGGTCGATGATCAGGTCGTCGGTGTTGAGCTCCAGCTGGATATCCGGGTACAGCTGGCGGAACTCCCCCACCCAGGGCACGATGGCATGCAGCATGAACGGCGCCGCCGCATTGATGCGCAAGCGCCCGGACGGGGTCTGGCGGTGCAGGCTCAGGCGCTCTTCGAGTTCGTCCATCTGTTGCAGGATGGCCTTGGCACGCTCGAAGAAAAACCGCCCCTCTTCGGTGAGGTCCATGCGCCGCGTGGTGCGGTTGATCAGCGTGGTGCCCAGCTTGGCCTCCAGCCGCGACAGGCTGCGGCTGATGGCCGACGGGGTCTGCCCGCCCTGTTCGGCGGCGGCGGAAATAGAGCCGCACTCGATGACCGAGACGAACATCTGCAATTCATCGGACCTGGCTTTCACGGCTGTTCCCTGGTGTGGCGTTCAGCCGTGATAGATAGCCGCTTGGCGTTGCCCGCGCAACCCTTCATCAGGCGCCAGTGTGGAAAACCCGGGCCAGGTGCTGCTCGTAGCCGGCCACGGCAGCCTCGACGTTGGGGTTCTTCATCACGTCGGTGGCCAGGTAGGTCGGCAGACCGCTCATGCCCAGGAACTGGTTGGCCTTGTGGAACGGGAAGTACACCGCGTCCACGCCCTTGCCTTCGAAAAACTGCGCCGGATCGTCGAACGCTTCCTGCGGTGCGTTCCAGGTCAGCGACAGCATGTACTGCTTGCCCTGGATCAGGCCGCCGCTGCCGTACTTGCTCGACGCATCGGAGCGGGTGCGCCCGTCGCTGGCGTAGAGGCTGCCGTGGCCGGCGGTGAACACTTCGTCCAGGTACTGCTTGACGGTCCACGGCGCGCCCATCCACCAACCGGGCATCTGGTAGATGACCACGTCGGCCCAGAGGTACTTCTGCACTTCTTCGGCAACGTCGTAGCCGCCATCGATGTAGGTGCTCCTGACGTCGAAACCGGCGCGGTCGAGAAACGCCAGCGCGGCCTCGTGCAGGGTCTCGTTCAGGCGGCCATCGGAGTGGGCGAACTGCTTGCCGCCGTTGAGCAACAGGATCTTCTTCATCATCTGCCTCATGTGTGTTCGGGGCGGCCAACAGAAGGGGCGGCCCGGTGAATGTGATGGCGGCAGATTAATCAGTTCAGCGCAGCGGAAATACCCTCGCGCGGGCAAAACGCTTTTGACCAAAAAGCACGAATTCAGCGCTTATTGTTGAAATAAGATTGGCTCACTTTTTACTGGAGCCTCCCCATGAGCGAACCCTACGGTTTCATCCTCAAAGCCAAGACCCGCCCCGAAAAGGCCGAGGAGTTCGAGGCGCTGTTTCGCAGCTATGTAGAACCCAGCCGTGCCGAGCCCGGCTGCATCGAGTACCACATGCTGCGCGACCGGCAGGACCCGAGCCTGTTCGTGTTCTACGAAATCTGGGCCAGCAAGGCCGCATTGGATGTGCATTCGGCGCTGCCGCACATGCAGCAGTTTGCCGAGCGGCGCATGGAGTACCTTGAGCGCGACTTCGACATCCAGCTGATCGAGATGCTCAGCCCGTCCTCGGCTAGCCGTTGAGCGCCAGATGGGCGCCCAGCAGCGCCAGGCCGATGAAAAAGCAGCGTTTGAACAGCACGGCACTGATGCGCTGACGCAGGCACTGGCCCAGCCACATGCCCAGCAATGCCGGTATCAGCACCACCAGCGAGGCCCCCAGCGCCTCGCCGCCCAGTGCGCCCTGCCCGGCAAGGCCCACGGCCAGCGCCAGGGTCGAGACGGTGAACGACAGGCCCAGCGCCTGCACCATCTGTTCACGGTGCAGGCCCAGGGCCTGCAGGTACGGTACGGCCGGTATCACGAACACCCCGGTGGCGGCGGTGATGATGCCCGTCACCAACCCGCACAGCGGGCCCAGCCAGCGCTCGTGGCGGGGGGCCAGGTGCAGGCCTGGGTGGCACAGGCCGTACAGTGCATACACCAGCAACGCCACGCCCAATGCGTGCGCCGCCCACGCGCCACTGTCGATGCCCAGCCAGATACTGCCCAGCAAGGTACCGATGAAGATCATCAGTTGCATCGGCCAGAGCCTGCGCAGCAATGCACGCAAGTGGCCACCCGCCGCCAGCTGCCAAAGGTTGGTGACCGTCGACGGCACGATCAGCAGCGCGGCAGCCTGCGCCGGTGACATAGCCAGCCCCAGCAACCCCATGGCCACGGTGGGCAGGCCCAGGCCGATCACGCCTTTGACCGTGCCTGCCAGCACGAAGGTAAGCACAACCAGCAGCGATAGCGCCGGGCCGATAGCCTGATAGAAGCCGAATAAAGTCGTCATGGGCCCATGCTGCCCTGCCCGCACGTCCCTGAACAGTTGCCATATACTGAGCCAGACTATTGCCCAGGCAGAGGCTCATGCATTTCGATCTGATTGACCTACGACTGTTTCTGCACACCGTGGAGTGCGGCAACATCACTGCCGGCGCCCAGCGCAGCCACCTGTCGCTGCCGGCGGCCAGCGCGCGCATTCGCGCCATGGAAAGCTCGCTGGGCGTACCGCTGCTGCAGCGCAACCGGCGCGGCGTGCACCCCACGGCCGCCGGCCAGGCCCTGGTCAACCATGCGCGCCAGATCGGCCAGCAGGTGCAGCGGCTGCAATTCGACCTGGGCCAGTATGCCCAGGGGTTGCAGGGCCAGGTGCGGCTGCTGTGCAACACCGCGGCGCTGACCGAGTACCTGCCCGAGCTGCTGGCGACGTTTCTGGCCCGCCACCCGGCCATCGACGTGGACGTGGTCGAATTGCCCAGCCTGCGTATCGTGCAGGCGATCACCCAGGGCGAGGCCGACCTGGGCATCATCTCCAATGCCGTGGCCAGCGAGCACCTGCAGAGCGTGGCGTTTCGCGACGACCCGCTGGTGCTGATCATGGCGCCGGATCACCCGCTGGCCAGCCACCCGCACCTGCGCTTTGCCGACACCCTTGAACATGGCCATGTCGGCCTGCAGGCAGACAGCGCGCTGGCCCTGTACCTGGAGGAACAGGCCCTGCACCTGGGGCGCCGGCTGCAGGTGCGGGTACGTGCCGAAGGCTTCGACGGGGTGATCCGCATGGTGGCCCATGGCGCAGGCCTGGGCATCGTGCCGCAGGCTGCCGTGCAACGCTGGCAAGGGGTGCTGGCGCTGCACAGCCTGGCGCTGGACGAACCCTGGGCACAACGCCAGCTGCGCCTGTGCAGCCGCAATTTTTCGGCGCTTCCCGGGCACACGCGCACACTTCTGCAAAGCTTGTCGGCAGGCGCTATTGCCCCGGCAGGGACAATCCACCCACAATCGCCTTCGCGCACCGCTATGTAACAAGACAATGCCGTGCCTACGAGCCGTAAAGGGAGTTTTCCGTGCCGTCGATCTACCAGTTGAAACCGCGCTTCCAGGCGCTGCTGCGCCCTATGGTCAAGCGTCTGTACGAGCGCGGCATAACTGCCAACCAGGTGACGGTCGCCGCCGCGGCGGTCAGCGTTGCGCTCGGCCTGTTGCTGGCCGCCGCACCGCACATCACCTGGCTGTTCGCCCTGGTGCCGGCCTGGATGCTGCTGCGCATGGCGCTCAACGCCATCGACGGCATGCTCGCCCGGGAATTCGGCCAGCAGTCACGCCTGGGTGCCTACCTCAACGAGCTGTGCGACGTGGTCGCCGACAGCGCACTGTACCTGCCCTTCGCCCTGCTGCCGGGCGTGTCGCCGGCGCTGGTGGTGATCGTGGTGCTGGCCGCGCTGGTGAGCGAATACGCCGGGGTGATGGGCCCCCTGGTAGGCGCCGAACGCCGTTATGACGGCCCGATGGGCAAGAGCGACCGTGCCTTCGTGTTCGGTGTGCTCGGTGCCGGCGTGGCCACCGGCCTGCTGAGCGCAGCGTGGCTCAACGGCGTGTTGCTGGTGGTGCTGCTGCTGTCGCTTCATACCCTCTACAACCGGGTGAGCCGAGGCCTGGCGCAACCCCGCTGAAGCCCTCCGAGCCAGATAAGGATATTTGCCATGCGCACCGCGCAATCCCTGCATTTCACCACCCATGACGGCGTAGAGCTGCATTACCGCCACTGGCCGGCCAACCGCCAGCCCGGCCAGCCGCGCCGCGCCGTGGTGCTGTTCCACCGTGGCCACGAACACGGCGGGCGCATGGCCCACCTGGTGGATGAACTCGACCTGCCCGGCCATGACTTCTTCGCCTGGGACGCCCGTGGCCATGGCGAGTCGCCCGGGGCCCGTGGCGACAGCCCGAGCTTCGCGTGCAGCGTGCGCGATGTGCAGACCTTCATCGAGCACATCGCCCGCGAGCATGCCATCGACGAACAGGACATGGCGGTGCTGGCGCAAAGTGTCGGCGCCGTGCTGATCGCAACCTGGGCGCATGACTATGCGCCGAAGGTGCGCTGCCTGGTGCTCGCCTCGCCGGCCTTCAAGGTCAAGCTGTACGTGCCGTTCGCCCGCCCGGGGCTCAAGCTGATGCGCGCCTGGCGCGGCAACTTCTTCGTCAACAGCTACGTCAAGCCGCGCCTGCTCAGCCACGACCCCGAGCGCATCGCCTCGTATGAAAACGACCCGCTGATCAGCCGGCCGATTTCGGTGAACATGCTGCTGGGGCTGTACGAAGCTGCCGATCGCGTGGTGGCCGATGCCCAGGCGATCCAGGTGCCGACCCAATTGTTGATTTCCGGCGCCGACTTCGTGGTCAAGCGCCAGCCGCAGGAGCAGTTCTTCGAGCGCCTGGGCAGCGTACACAAGGAAAAGCACGTGCTGCCCGGCTTCTTCCACGACACCCTCGGCGAGCGTGATCGCGGGCATGCGCTGGCGCGTATCCGGCGCTTCGTGGAGCACTGCTTCAGTGTGGCGCCCCAGCGCCCGTCGCTGCTCGATGCCGACCAGCTCGGCGCCAGCTGCGCCGAGGCCGAAAGCCTGGCTGCGCCGCTGCCACGCAACTCGCCGGCCGACCTGTACTGGCGCGCAACCCGCGCCGGCCTGCGCCTGGGCAAGGGCCTGTCGAGCGGGGTCAAGCTGGGCTTCGACACCGGTTTCGATTCGGGCAGCACGCTGGACTACGTCTACCGCAACCAGGCCACCGGCAAGGGCAAGCTGGGCCGCATGATCGACCGCAACTACCTCGACGCCATCGGCTGGAAGGGCATCCGCCAGCGCAAGCTGCATGTGGAAGAGCTGTTGCGCCTGGCCATCGAGCGCCTGCGCGAACAAGGCGCACCGGTGCATATCGTCGACATCGCCGCCGGCCATGGCCGCTACATTCTCGAAGCCCTGCAGGGCCTGGAGCAGCGCCCGGATTCGATCCTGCTGCGCGACTACAGCGAGCTCAACGTGCGCGAAGGCACGGCGCTGATCGAACACAAAGGCCTGGCCGACATCGCCCGCTTCGTGCAGGGCGATGCCTTCGATGCGCAGAGCCTGGCCACCCTTGAACCGCGTCCGAGCCTGGCGGTGGTATCGGGGCTGTATGAACTGTTCGCCAGCAACCAGATGGTCGGCGACTCGCTGGGCGGCCTGGCCCAGGCCGTGGCGCCGGGCGGCTACCTGGTATACACCGGCCAGCCGTGGCACCCGCAGCTGGAGATGATCGCCCGCGCCCTGACCAGCCACCGCGCCGGTCAGGCCTGGGTGATGCGTCGGCGCAGCCAGGTGGAGATGGACCAGCTGGTGGAAGCGGCAGGCTTTCGCAAGGTGTGCCAGCGCATCGACGAGTGGGGCATCTTCAGCGTCAGCCTGGCCCAGCGAGTTGCTGAATGAGCACAGTGCGCGAGCCGGGCCTGATCCGGCGCGGCGTGCTCTGGCTGCTGTTGCTCGGGCCGCTGTTCTTCTTGAGCTATGGCCTGAGCAACACCTTCACCGCCGGGCGCAGCGACGTCGGCAGCCTGGTGTTCGCCTGGGAAAGCAGCATCCCGCTGTGGCCGTGGACCATCCTGCCGTACTGGTCCATCGACCTGCTGTACGGGTTGTCCTTCCTGCTGCCGCTCAGCCGCCTGGAGATGGACCGGCATGCCTTGCGCCTGCTGAGCGCACAGTTGATCTGCATCGCCGGCTTTCTGCTGTGGCCGCTGCGCTTCACCTTCGAGCGCCCTGAACTGCAGGGCGTGTTCGGCTGGCTGTTCGATGTGCTGATGGGCTTCGACAAGCCGTTCAACCAGGCCCCTTCGCTGCACATCGCGCTGCTGGTGATCATCTGGGCGATGTTCGCCCGGCACACCCGTGGGCAGCTGGTGCGCTGGCTGCTGCATGGCTGGATGGGGTTGATCGGTTTGTCGGTGCTGACCACCTGGCAGCACCACTTCATCGACGTGCCCAGTGGCGCAGTGGCAGGCGCGCTGTGTGTATGGCTGTGGCCCGTGGAGGGCCGGCCGGTACTGGGCAGCCTGCAGCCGACCCGTGACCGCCGGCGCTGGCGCCTGGCCGCGTACTACGCGCTGGGCAGCGCCGTGCTGGGTGGGCTGGCGCTGTATGCCGGCGGTATCGCCCTGTTGCTGTTGTGGCCCGCCCTCGCACTGCTGATGGTGGCGCTCAACTATGCCGTGTTGGGCGCCGAGGGCTTTCAGAAAGGCCCGAGCGGCCAGTTGTCGTATGCCGCGCGCTGGCTGCTGGCGCCGTACCTGATCGGCGCCTGGCTCAATTCGCGTTGGTGGACGCGCCGCCATCCACAGGCCGACGAGGTGTGCGAGGGGGTGTACCTGGGGCGGGTGCCTGCACGAGGTCAGGCGGCATCGTTTGCCGCGGTGGTCGACCTGTGTGCAGAACTGCCGGCGGCACACACGCCGGGCCAGGCCTATTGCAGCCTGCCCTGCCTGGACCTGGTGGTGCCCAGTGCCGAACGTTGCCGCGAGGCGGCCCAGGCCATCGAGCGACTGCGCCAGCAGGGCCCGCTACTGGTGTGCTGCGCCCTGGGTTACTCGCGCAGTGCCTGCGCCGTGGCCGCCTGGCTGGTACTCGGCGGGCGCTGCCAGAACGCGCAGCAGGCCCAGCAACTGATCGCTCAGGCCCGCCCAGGGGTCGTGCTGCACCCGGCGCACCGCCAGGTGATCGACAGCCTGCCGGCGGGGGGCGGCCTGTGAGTAGCCAGACCCACCTGGCGCTGGTGGCCAGCCTGTTGCGGCGCGGGCGCCAGGTGGAACGCCTGTCGGACGGCATCAGCCTGCTGGCGCTGGCCTATGGCCTGGCGCCACTTGCCGGCGCGCCGGCCCCTGTGATTGGCGCCCTGTTGTGCGTGCTGCTGCTGGCAGCCGGCCTGCTGCAAAAATACTGGGGCATGCGGGTTGCGCTGGACGCCGAGCTGTTCGCGCACCTGGCCACCCAGGCCGCAACCTTGTCGCCAACTACCCGCGTGCTGGACCAGGCGCTGTTCGACCTGGGCCTCAAGCCCGCCCCGGTCGACGACCGCGACTGGCAGGCGCGCAGCCGGGCCGCACTGCGCCTGATGCGCCAGCAACTGCTGTGCCTTGGCGTGCAGGTACTGCTGGCGATTGCCGGCATCCTGTGCCTGCCCTGGCTTTCTCTCGTCGGATAAGGACCTCGTCATGCTTGCCGCCCTCACCGCCTTCGCCATTACTTCGGTGGCCCGCCTGATCACGGGCGCCCGCGCCCTGTGGCTGGGCTGTACACCGCAGCCGGTGCAACGCCTGTACTACGCCAACCACAGCAGCCACGGGGACTTCGTGCTGATCTGGGCCTCGCTGCCCCAGGAACTGCGCCGGCACACCCGCCCGGTGGCCGGGGCCGATTACTGGCAAAAACCGGGCATTCGCCAATTTCTGATCAACCGGGTGTTCAACGGCGTACTGATCGACCGCCAGCACAGCGAGGCCCAGAGCGACCCCTTGCAGCCGATCCATGCGGCGCTGGAGCAGGGCGACTCGCTGATCTTCTTTCCCGAAGGCACGCGCAACCTGGGCGACGAGCCCTTGCTGGCGTTCAAGAGCGGGCTGTTCCATCTGGCCAGTGCCCACCCCGAGGTGGAGGTGATCCCGGTGTGGATCGCCAACCTCAACCGGGTGATGCCCAAGGGCCGTGCCCTGCCCCTGCCGCTGCTGTGCACGCTGAGCTTCGGCGAGCCGCTGCAACGCTTGCCCGATGACAGCAAGCACGCGTTTCTGGAACGGGCACGCCTTGCCCTGCTGGCCCTGGCCCCCAAGGAATCCTGAGATGGACCACAACACACTTCTGCTGTTTGCCGGTATCGGTGGCCTGCTGCTGCTCGCCAGCCTGATCGGGCGCCTGCTCAAATGGCGCGCGGGCCCGGCCCCGCACGCGGTCATCGACAACCTCAATGCGCGCATCAATGCCTGGTGGGTGATGGTGCTGGTGATCGGCCTGGCCTTCGTGTTCGGCAAGCTGGGGGTCATCCTGCTGTTCTATTGCGTGTCGTTCTATGCGCTGCGCGAGTTCCTCACCCTCACGCCCACCCGGCGTGGCGACTACCCGGCACTGGTGGCGGCGTTCTATGTGGCGCTGCCGGTGCAGTACCTGCTGATCGCGATGGACTGGTACGGGTTGTTCAGTATCTTCATCCCGGTGTACCTGTTCTTGCTGCTGCCGATCCTGGCCAGTTTCGGCGGCGATACCACGCGCTTTCTGGAGCGGGCCTCGAAGGTGCAGTGGGGGCTGATGATCGCGGTGTACTGCCTGTCGTCGGTACCGGCCCTGATGACGCTGGATATCCCCGGGTTCGAGGGGCGCAACCTGCTGTTGATCGCCTGGCTGATTCTGGTGGTGCAGATTTCCGATGTACTGCAGTACGTGTGCGGCAAGCTGTTCGGCAAGCGCAAGGTGGCGCCGCGGCTGTCGCCGTCCAAGACGCTGGAGGGGTTGCTGGGCGGTGTGGCACTGGCCACGCTGATCGGCGCGACGCTGTTCTGGATCACCCCGTTCACCTTCTGGCAGGCGGCGCTGATGGCGCTGACCGTGAACGTCATGGGCTTCTTTGGCGGGCTGGTGATGTCGGCGATCAAGCGTGACCGCGGGGTGAAGGACTGGGGGCACATGATCGAGGGGCACGGCGGCATGCTGGACCGCATGGATTCGGTATGTTTCGCGGCGCCGGTGTTCTTTCACTTTGTACGGTACTGGTGGGCTTGAGGGCCAGGCGAGTGCTGCGCACTCGATCGCGGGTCAAGCCCGCTCCCACAGGTACAGCACAGTCCCTGTGGGAGCGGGCTTGACCCGCGATGCTTTCTACTCGGGCTTGCGGTAGCCCTCGATGATCGCCGAGAAGTCCTTGCCACCCTCCCCGCGCAGGCTCATCGCCTGGTACAGCTGCTGCGCCACCGCGCCCAGAATCACGGGCTGGTGCGCCTGACGCGCCGCCTCGGTGGCCAGCCCCAGGTCCTTGAGCATCAGCTCCGCACCAAAGCCACCGGTGTACCCGCGTGATGCCGGCGCCGTCTCGACGATGCCCGGCCACGGGTTGTAGGTGTCCGAACTCCAGCAACGCCCGGTGGAGCTGTTGATGATGCCGGCCAGCACCTTGGTGTCGATGCCCAGGGCATTGCCCAGGGCCATGGCCTCGGACACGCCGATCATCGAGATGCCCAGCAGCAGGTTGTTGCAGATCTTGGCGATCTGCCCGGTACCCACCTCGCCGCAGTGCACGATGTTGCGCCCCATCTGCGCCAGCACCGGCTGCAGGGTGGCGAACAGCGCCTCACTGGCGCCGACCATGAAGGTCAGGGTACCCGCCGCCGCGCCGCCGGTACCGCCCGACACCGGTGCATCGGCCAGGTCCACACCCTGCCTGGCCGCCGCTGCATGCACCGCACGCACGGTCTGCGGGTCGATGGTGCTGCAGTCCACTACCGGGGTACCGGCGCGCACGCCGGCCAGCACGCCGTCTTCGTTGAGGTACACGCTGCGCACATGGGCAGCGGCCGGCAGCATGGTGATGACCAGCTCGCTGGCGCTGGCCGCGTCCTTGGGCGAGGCACTGATCTGCCCGCCGAGTTCGGCCAGTTCTGCCAGTACCTCCTTGTTCAGGTCGAACAGACTGAGCTGATGGCCGGCCTTGATCAGGTTGCGCGCCATCGGCGCGCCCATGTTGCCCAGCCCGATGAATGCAATACGCATGGTCGACTCCTTAACGCAGGCTGATGGTGGTGTTCACGCCATCGTTGACGCTGTCGTCGTCGAACCAGCGCGCGGTGACGGTCTTGGTCTGGGTGTAGAACTGCACCACTTGCTTGCCGTAGGGGCCCAGGTCACCCAGCTTGGAGCCGCGCGAACCGGTGAAACTGAAGAACGGTACCGGCACCGGGATCGGAATGTTGATGCCCACCTGGCCCACGTCGATCTCGCTCTGGAACTTGCGCGCCGCGGCGCCGCTCTGGGTGAACAGGCCGGTGCCGTTGCCGAACGGGTTGCGGTTGACCAGCGCGATGGCCTCGTCGAGGGTGTCGACCTCCAGCACCACAAGCACCGGGCCGAAGATTTCCTGGGTGTAGATCTGCATGTCGGTGGTCACGCCGGAGAACAGCGTGGGGCCGACGAAGTTGCCCTGCTCGTAGCCGGGCACCTGCACGTCGCGGCCATCGAGTTCGAGGGTGGCGCCTTCCTCGATGCCGCTTTCGATCAGGCCCAGCACACGCTCCTTGGCGCGCTTGGAGATCAGCGGGCCCACATCGGTGCCAGGCTCGCTGCCGGCGTTGACCTTGAGCTTGGCGGCCAGGGCCTTGAGCTCCGGCAGCCATTCGCGGGCCTTGCCCACCAGCACCGCCACCGAGGTGGCCATGCAGCGTTGACCGGCGGCGCCGAAACCGGCACCTACCAGGGCATTGAGGGTTTGCGTGCGGTTGGCGTCGGGCAGCACCACGGCGTGGTTCTTGGCGCCCATCATCGACTGCACGCGCTTGCCGTGCTGGCCGGCCAGGTTGTACACGTGGGTACCGACCTCGGTGGAGCCGACGAACGAGATCGCCTTGATGTCGGTATGGGTGCACAGCGCATCCACCACCTGCTTGCCGCCGTGCACCACGTTGAGCACGCCGGCCGGCACACCGGCTTCCAGCGCCAGCTCCACCAGCATCATGGTCGACAGCGGGTCCTGCTCGGACGGCTTGAGCACGAAGGTGTTGCCGCACACGATGGCCATCGGGAACATCCACAGCGGAATCATTGCCGGGAAGTTGAACGGGGTGATGCCGGCGCACACGCCGATGGGCTGGCGCAGGGTGTAGGTATCGACGCCGCCGGCCACGTTCTCGGCGAACTCGCCCATCTGCAGGGTGCCGATGGAGCAGGCATGCTCGACCACTTCAAGGCCGCGGAAGATGTCGCCTTCTGCGTCGGCGATGGTCTTGCCCTGCTCGGCGCTCAGGGTCACGGCGATGCGCTTGGAGTGTTCGCGGATCAGCGCCTGCAGCTTGAGCATGATGCGCATGCGCGCGCCGATCGGAGTGTCGCGCCAGGTCTTGAACGCACGCTGGCCGGCAGCGATGGCGGCATCGACTTCTTCGGCGGTGGCAAAGGGTACGCGGGCCAGCACCTGCTGGGTGGCCGGGTTGACCACGTCGCGCCATTCGGTGGTTTTCGACTCGACCCACTGGCCGTCGATCAGCAGCTTGACGCTGTCGACCTTGGTCTGGCCGGGCGTGAGGGATGCGTTCATGAGGGGTTCTCCTGGATTTATTGTTAGGGAGAGAAACGCCGACGCGGCAGCCGCGACGGTGCTTGGGTCCTGGGCTGAATTGGAGTATAGATGTGCAAACTTCTAATAAGAACGCACATAAAAGCCGGACCAACATGCAAAAAAACATCACATCCCTGGGGTCGCTGAACTGGGACGACCTCAAGTTCTTCCTCGAAGTGGCGCGCACGCGCAAGGCCAGCAGCGCGGCCAAGCGCCTGGGCGTGGACTACACCACGGTGTCGCGGCGCATCAGTTCGCTGGAGGTGGCGCTGGGCACGTTGCTGTTCGAAAAGTCGCGCACCAGCGGCTTCGTGCTCACCGCCGAGGGGCAGCGCCTGCTCAGCTATGCCGAGGCCATCGAGAGCACCCTGCACATGGCCTGCGAGCAGGTGTCCGGCTCGGGCGTGGCGCTGTCGGGGCATGTGCGCATGGGCTGCACCGAAGGCTTTGGCAGCTTCTTCATCACCCCGCAGTTGAGCCACTTTGTCGATGCCTACCCGGCGATCTCGGTGGATATCCTGCCGCTGCCGCACTTCATCAGCCTGTCCAAACGCGAGGCCGACATCGTGATCGCGCTGGAGCGCCCGGAACACGGACCCTATGTGTGCTGCAAGCTGTGCGACTACCGCCTGCGCCTGTACGCCACCCGCGACTACCTGGACAACCACGAGCCGATCCTGCGCAGCAGCGACCTGGCCCGACACCCGTTCATCAGCTACGTGGACGACCTGGCATTCAGCTCCGAGCTGCTGTACCTGGCCAACCTGCTGCCCACCGCCACCGCACACCTGCGCAGCACCAGCGTGATCGCCCAGTACGTGGCGGCCCAGCAGGGTCGCGGGCTGGCCATCCTGCCGTGTTTTCTGGCCGCACAGGACCCGCGGCTGGTGCCGGTGCTGCCGGGGGAAGTGGAGATTACCCGGCAGTTCTGGATGTACTGCCGGGAAGACTTGCGCAAGCTCAAGCGCATCACGCTGCTGTGGGACTACATCCGCGACGTGACCGAGCGCAACGCGCCCCTGCTGATGGGCGAGTCGCACACGATGAGTTTTGCCGACTAGTCGGAGGCGACCACGATCGCCACGCGGCGGTTTTCGGTGCGCCCGGCGGCGGTGTCGTTGCTGGCCACCGGCTCGCGGCTGCCAAGGCCGCGGGTCTCGACGTTCTCCGGGCGCATGCCCACGCCCACCAGCACCCTGGCCACACTGGCCGCCCTGCGCGCCGACAGCTGTTCGTTGTAGCTGGCCTTGCCGGATGAATCGGTATGGCCATCCACCCGCACCCGCTCGATGTGCACCGACAGCAGCGCCTTGCCGATACGCTCGACGATCTCGCGGCTCTGGGTGTTGAGTGCATCCAGGTCGCTGCCGAACAGCACCTTGCCGGACAGGCCGAAGGTCCAGCCCTCGTCGGTGGGGGTGAACCCCTCCTGTTTGAGCACGGCGATCTGCTCGGGGGTCAGGCCCTTGGGCGGCGGGGTCTGGCAGCCGCCGAGGGCGAAAAGGGCCAGGGCCAGAAAGGCCAGGTGCAAGCGAAGGTATCGAGTCAGGTGAATCACGGTTCAGCTCCTGTTTTTGCGCTGGACGCAGAGAACTCCGCCTCTGCCGACTGGGGCCCGTCACGGGTGTGACGCTTGGCCTGGTACATCGCCGCATCGGCGGCATTGAGCAACTCGGCCGGGGTACGGCCGTCATCGGGAAACACTGCGATGCCAACGCTCAACGAGGTAACGACGCACTGCCCGTCCGGCAGGCGGATAGGCAGGCTCATGCTGGCGGCTATCTTGTCGGCGATACGCTGGGCATCCTCGAAGCGATGCAGAGGGGTAAGCAGCACCGCAAATTCGTCCCCCCCCAGACGCGCCACCAGGTCGTGCTCGCGCAGCTGCGCACGCACCCGGCTGGCCACGGCGACCAGCACCTCGTCGCCTGCGGCATGACCGTAGCTGTCGTTGATTTCCTTGAAGCGGTCGCTGTCCAGAAACAGCAGCGCCAGCCCGTCGCCATGCTTGATCGCGTTGCGCAGGCTGCGGCTCAGGCGGCCCTCGAAGAACGCCCGGTTGGGCAGGCCGGTCAGGCTGTCGTGGCTGGCCTGGTGGGCCAGGGTCTCGTTCTCGCTCTGCAGGTGGTTTTGCCAGGCTTCCATTTCGTCGAGCAGGGCATTGAAGTCGTTGCCCAGCTCGTTGAGTTCGGCGATCTGGGTGGAGGGCACGCGCCGGTCGAAGCTGCGTTCGCGCCGCGCCGCATGGGCCACGCTGGCCAGCCCGCGCAGGGGCCCCACGATATCGGCGAACAGCCGGCGCGACAGGTACAGCGCACTCACCGCGCTGAGCGCCGTGCACAGCAGGATGCCCGCCAGACCACTGAGCAGAAAGCGCATCAGGCTGCCGCCCTGGCCAACCAGCTCGATGCGCCCCACCTGCTGGCCCTGGTGCACCACCGGCAGCCGGATCGGCTCTTCGAGCAGGGTCCGGGCGATCTTGAGCTCCAGCTGGTCGAGCATGCCGCCTTCACTGCGCTCCCAACTGGCCAGCAACTGGTCCGCATCGTCGAAGACCTTGACGTTGGCCACTTCCTCGGCCGCAGCAATCAGCGCCAGGGCTTCGTTGGCGGCGCTGCTGTCGTTGAACACCACCGCGGCCTCGACGGTGTAGTTGATCGAACGGGCAATCAGGTGAAGGTTGTGGTTGGCATAGACGCGCAATGCCAGCACCCCCAGCACGGTCAGCGAGATGCCGGCCAGCCCGATGGCCAGCAACGCCACGCCCAGGTGCCCGCGGCTGAGCACCGCGCGCAACGTGGTCCGTTCGCGTGTCTTGAGCCAGCCGATCATGGCTGCAGCGCTCGGCGCCGCGACAATTGCAGCACGCTGGGATGGATGCGCACGCCGCTGCGCGCCACCGAGTCGAGGTTCACGTCAAAGGCCACCTGGGTGTCCTTGACCCGCAGACAGAACAGGCTGCCGACCGTACAGGGGTCATCCGCTTCGCTGATGCTCAGCACCGGCTTGCCGTTGATCGCGCTGATGAGCTGGCTGCGCGCCTCGCCACTGAGCTTGCCGATGTACACCGCGTCGCACTGGGTGAGGATACGCGGATCCCCCGCCAGCAGACGACGTACGGTCAGCGGCCGGCCGGTGGCCTGGGTGGTCCCCTTGACCAGGTCGTCGGCATATTCGGTAGGGCCGATCAGGCACAGGCGCAGCTGTTCGGGTTCCACCGGCCAGCGCGCGTAACTGAGGATACCCAGTACCACCTGGGTCACTGCCTTGGCCCGCTGCTCGGCCAGTGTGGCGGCTGCGGCGCCCTGGGCCATGCCGTGCAGCGGAAGTACCAGCACCAACGCCGCCAGCAGCATGAGCCTCCAGCGTTTTACACGTCCCGGTGTAAGGGCGGCGACCTTCATATAGGAAATCTCTTAAGACCATGCCTTGCGTGGGGGCAAGATAGCATAACGCCTGCTTTTCCCGCGAGGTCGCCTCCAAGGGCGGATCAGCCGAATCGTCGGCTGCGCCGGCGCCTTACACCTGTTCCAGCATCAGCCCGGAAATACGCTTGACCTTGCGCCGCACCGCCTCCTCGAAAATGCCCTGGCGCGGCTCTATCAGGCTGAAGCAGTCCTTGGCGCGGGTGATGCCGGTGTAGATCAGTTCCTTGGTCAACACCGGGTTCAAGGCGTCGGGAAGCACCAGAACCGTGTGGGAGAACTCCGAGCCCTGGGACTTGTGCACCGTCATGGCGTACACGGTTTCAACCTCACTTAACCGGCTGGGCAGGACGAATCTGACGCCGCCCTGGCCATCGTTCCGAGGAAACGCCACCCGCAGCAACGGTGTGGAGGCCTGGGCGTCCGGCAGGCGCAAGGCAATGCCGATATCGCCGTTCATCAGGCCCAGACCATAGTCGTTGCGCGTCATCAGCACCGGGCGACCTTCGTACCAGGGCTGTTCGCCATCGATCAGACCGGCCGCCGTCAGCACCTTGCCGACCCGCTGGTTCAGGCCCTCGACGCCCCAGGGGCCCTTGCGCACCGCGCACAGCAGCTGGAAGCGCTCGAAGGCGCGCAGCACCTTCAGTGCCCACGCCTCCCAGCGTGGATCGTCAGCGGCGGTATCCGGCGCCGGGCGGGTCTGGCGAATCAGGTGCAGGTACTCACGATAGCCCTGCGGGCTGTCGCCACCGCGGCCCAGCCCCTGCAGCAGCAGGGTGTCGAGCTTGCGGTCGTGCTCGCCGCTCAGGCGCAGGCTGTGCACGTCGGCAAGACCTTGCTCGAGCAGCGCACGGGCCTGCTCCGGCTGCTGGCCATTGACCTGGCGCGCCAGCTGGCCGATACCGCTGCCCTCACCAAAGCGGCGCGAATGGCGCAACATCACCACTTGCTGGGGCAAGGGGTCGCGCTGGGCATCGCCCTCGACCAGGCCGCTGCCGGCCAGCGACTCGCCACTGACCTGCTCCAGCCAGCTGCGGGTGGCAGCGCTGTAGCGCCCGGCCTCGGCATCGCGGCACAGGTCGCCCAGCACTGCGCCGGCCTCGACCGACGCCAGCTGGTCCTTGTCCCCGAGCAGAATCAGGCGCGCATGCTCCGGCATCGCCGCCAGCAGGTTGGCCATCATTTCCAGGTCGATCATCGAGGCCTCGTCGACCACCAGCACGTCCAGTGGCAACGGGTTGCCGGCGTGGTGACGAAAATGTCGCGAGCCCGGGCGGCTGCCCAGCAGGCGGTGCACGGTGGAGACATCGCTGGGGATGTTGCTGCGCACGGCGTCACTGACGGCCAGCCGCTCCACTTGCTGGCCGATGGATTCGGTAAGACGCGCCGCTGCCTTGCCGGTCGGTGCGGCCAGGCGGATACGCAACGGGCGCCCGACCTCCACGGCCGGGGCCTGCAACAGGGCCAGCAGGCGCACCACGGTGGTGGTCTTGCCGGTGCCGGGGCCGCCGGTGATGATGCTGAACGCACTGCGGGTGGCCAGCGCGCAGGCGAGCTTCTGCCAGTCGACCTGACCGGCCAGCGCCGAGCCTTCGAACAGCGCATCCAGGCGGGCGCGCAAATCGGCGGGCGTGGGTTCGGCCTGTTCCAGGCGTTCGCGCAGGGCACTGTCGATGCGCCGTTCATAGGCCCAGTAGCGGCGCAGGTACAGGCGCTGCCCACTCAACACCAGGGGGCGCGAAGCCTGCGCTTCGCTGCTGCCCAGGGCAACCAGCGCGCTGCCTTGCAGGCGCTGGCACCAGGTGGCCAGATCGAGGCGCTCCAGCAGTTGCGAAGGCAGCAGCAAGGGGCCGGCCAGGGCATCGCCCTCGGGTGGCAACGACAGGGCAAAGTCAGGCTCGGCCAGGGTTTCGGCCAGGTCCAGGCACACGTGCCCGTGCCCCAACTGGTGGCTGGCCAGTGCGGCGGCCAGCAGCACCAGCGGGTCGGCCTGCGGGTCGCGTTCGCCGAGGAAGGCCACGAAGGCGCGGTCCAGTGCTCGCAGCCAGCCGCGCTCGACCCATCGATCGAGCAGCGCCAGCAGGTCGGCGCCCACCGTCAACGGCGCCAGGGCCGCCAGATGCCCGGCATCCAGAGGGGTGGGCAACAGGTCGTCGAACGTGCGGCTCATGCGCTGTCTCCGGAAAACAGATCAGGTTGCTGCGGTGCGCTTGCGCCGCTGAACAGGGCATCGAGCCGCTCGATCAGCACGCGCGGCGGCTTGATGAAGTACAAGCCCTGGCTGGCCGCGTGCACCCCACGCAGGAACAGGAACACCGCGCCGCCCACATGCCGGTCGTAGTCGTAGTCGGGCAGGCGGGCACGCAACTGACGGTGCAGGGCCAGCAGGTACAGCACGTACTGCAGGTCGTAGCGATGCTCGAGGATCGCGCCCTCCATCGCCAGCTCGCTGTAGGCCTGGTCGTCGGTGCCCAGCCAGTTGGACTTGTAGTCGGCCACGTAGTAGCGCCCGTCGTGCTCGAATGCCAGGTCGATGAAGCCCTTGAACATGCCATTGAGCAGCGCCGACTGCGCGGCAGGTCGGGCCGCGCCGTCATGGGTGTGGGTGCATACCAGGCGGTCGAGGGCCAGCACGTCGACCTGATGGCTGGCGAACCAGAACTCCATCTCGATCTGGTACTGGCTCAACTGGCCCAGGGCAACCGGCGCACTGTCCGGTGCCAGGTGCAGCGGTGCGTTCAGCAGGTGTTCGAGCCAGTTGCCGAGGGTGTTGATCCAGCCGGTCCAGTCGCGCCGGTTGCAGCGCTGGGCCACGGTCTTGTGCAGTTGCTCGGGCGCCGCGACCACCTGGCCGAAGCCTTCGTGACCGGCCCATTCGAGCAGCCCGTGGAGGAAGGTGCCGGGGTTGGGGCCACGCGGGAAGCGGTGGATGTCGCCGCCCGTCGCCACGACCTCGCGCAGGGCCTGCGGATCGGCCGGTTCGTCATCGAGCAGTTGCTGGGCCTGGGAGCTGTCGGCGGTGAGCAGCTCCTCGCCGATGCGCAGTGCACTGTAGGAGGCGATCCACCAGTTCTCTGCGGCGCGGCGGCGCGGCTGGCGGGCCGGAAGCAGCTCGGCGGTGTTGCGCGGGGCCTGGTAGCGCTGGGTGTCGGCAATCGGCAATACCTGGCTGTGGATGGTCGCGCAACCTTCCTGCAATGCCTGCAGCCAGCCCTCAAGGGCGGTGGAAGCCGGCAGTACAGCGCCGCCGCCCAGCAGGTAGCCGAGCGCGCAGCGGTGCAGCAGCGACTCCTTGCCGGTGCCGCGCTTGAGGTCCGCCACCCCCAGCCAGCACGCGTGCTGGGCACGGGTCAGGGCCACGTAGAGCAGACGCAGGTCTTCGGCCAGGCGCTCGTCATCGGCCAGGGCGATCTGCTCGGCATCAGGGGTCAGGGTCAGCTGGGCATTGCCCTGGGCGTCGTGCCAGCCCAGGGGCAGGCGCTTTCCGTCCACCGGCTTGGCGGTGCTGATGAAGGGCAGGAACACCAGCGGGTATTCCAGCCCCTTGGATTTGTGGATGGTCACCACCTTGACCAGTTGCTCGTCGCTTTCCAGGCGCAGGATCTGTTCTTCACCGGCCTGGCCGGAGCTGGCCAGGTGTTCGCTCAGGTGGCGGATCAGCGCCTGCTCGCCGTCCAGCTCGGTGGCCGCCTGCTGCAGCAGCTCGGCCAGGTGCAGCAGGTTGGTCAGCACCCGTTCGCCATCGCTGCGGCGCATCAGTACCTGGGGCAGGTCGAAGTCGTGCAGCAGGTGACGCAGCATCGGCAGCACGCCCTGGGTGCGCCAGAGGTGGCGATAGTCGCGGAACTTCATGACCCAGTGTTCCCACACCCGCTCGTCCTGGTTGAGCTGGGCCAGCCGGGTCAGCGGCAGGTCGAGGGTGACGCTGGCCAGCGCCGCCTTGAGCAGGCGCTCGCTGTCGGGTTCGGCGCAGGCCTTGAGCCACGCCAGCAGGTCGTGTGCCTCCTGGGCGGCGAACACCGAGTCCTTGTCCGACAGGTAGACGCTGCGTACGTCGCGGGCGGCCAGTTCGGCGCGGATCAGCTGGGCCTCGCGACCGTCGCGAACCAGGATCGCAATGTCCGATGGCAAACAGCCACGCAACGCCTGGCCTGGCTGGACAAAGCCGCTGGTGCCCAGTTGGCCGCCGTTGAGCAGGCTGACGATCTGGGTGGCGCAGCTGGCGGCTACCTGTTGGCGATAGACCGCGCCGGACAGCGGCTCGTCGCTTACCAGGTGCCACAGGTTGAGCGCTGCCAGGGGCTGCCCGTCGACCTGCAGGTGCTCCTTGCGCCCCTGCGCCCTGACCGCCACGAAGGGGACGGGGTTCTCGGCGCCGTCGCGGAACAGGAACGCCCCGCGACCGGCCTCGCGCTGTTCGGCGCGCATGAATACATGGTTGACCGCATCGACCATCGGCTGGCTTGAGCGGTAGTTGGTATCCAGGCTGTGCAGCCGTCCGTGGGTGGCGCGTCGGGCGCCCAGGTAGGTGAAGATGTCGGCGCCGCGGAAGGCATAGATGGCCTGCTTGGGGTCGCCGATCATGAACAGCCCGGTTTCGCGCACGTCCTCCTCGATGCGATAGATACGCTGGAAGATGCGGTACTGCACCGGGTCGGTGTCCTGGAATTCATCGATCAGGGCCACCGGGAACTGTTCGCGGATCAGCCCGGCCAGGCGCTCGCCGGCCGTCCCGCCCAAGGCCGAGTCGAGACGCAGCAGCATGTCGTCGAAGCCCATTTCGGCGCGGCGGCGCTTTTCCTGCTCGAAGCGTTTCGACACCCAGTTGGCGGCGTGTTCGAGCAGGCGGGCGTCCGGGGTCGGCAACGCCTGCAGCTCCAGGCGCAGGCCGGGCATGGCATCCAGCGCCGGGTGGCTGGGCGGCTCGCCCTTCCAGGCTTCGGCCATGCCTTGCGGGGTGAAGCGGGTGAACCCGGTGCCAATATCCAGCTCCACCGCCTGCTCGTCCTGGGCCCAGGCCGCGATCTTCTCGCACCAGGGTTCGAAATAGCGCGGCTGCATCTTGCGCCCGTCCACCTGCTTGGCGGCATGTGCGGCATGGCACAGTTGCAGCAGTTCCTGGGCCCACTGTGCCCAGGGCGCCTTGAGCTGGCGCAGCCGTTCGGCACGTTGTTGCACCACCGCTTCGATCAGCGCCTGTGGGTCGGCGCTGTCTTCCTCGCTCCGCGTGCGGCCGAACAGCGCGCGCACCCTGGGCAGCAATGCCTCGGGGCTGCTCCAGTGGCTGCGCACCCAGGCCAGGGCCTCGCCGTGCATGGGGTAGCAGAAGCGCCGCCAGTAGTCGCGCATGACCTGGCCGAGCAGCTCGCTGTGGTCGGTCTCCAGGGTCTGGGTGAACAGGCTGCCGCTGTCGAACGCGTGCTCGCGCAGCATCCGCTGGCACCAGCTGTGGATGGTCGAGACGGCGGCTTCGTCCATCCACTGCGCGGCAACGTCCAGGCGGTTGGCGCAGGCGGGCCAGGTGTCCGGGGCGTAGTGCTCGCGCAGTTGCACCAGCAAGGGGTCGGCTTCGGGCAGTTCGCCACGGAAGAACCGCGCCGCTTCGGCCAGGCGGGTGCGAATGCGCTCACGCAGCTCTTTGGTGGCCGCATCGGTGAAGGTCACCACCAGGATCTGTGGCGGCAGCAGCTCGCGCCCGAAGCCCTGCTCGCCGCCATGGCCGAGCACCAGGCGCAGGTACAAGGCAGAGATGGTGAAGGTCTTGCCGGTACCGGCACTGGCTTCGATCAGTTGGCTGCCGTGCAGCGGGAAGGTCAGTGCCAGCGGCGGCTGGTGTGCGTGGGCAGTCATGGATGCGCCTCTTCACTGCCCAGGCGTTGCCAGGCGGCTTCGAACATCGGCCGGTACAGTGCCTCGCACCAGCCCTCGAATTCTTCACTCGCGGTCAGCGCCGCGAAATCACTGAACTGCCGGGCCAGTGCGGTGCTTTCGCTGCGCTCGCCGCGGGTGTTCTGGCCGTCGCCGTCGTAGGCCTTGGCTGCGGCCGTCAGGGCTTTTTCAGGGTCACTCTGGCCGAGCCAGGTGAAGGCGGTCTTGATCGCCACCGGCAGCGGCGCATTCATGCCGGCCTGCCGGGCCACCAGCAGGTCGCCAAGCAGTTCCGCGGCACGCGGTTGCTCCAGCGGGTCGAGCAACAGGGTCACGTCGGTGGCGACCACTGCGCTGCTCAACCGGTGCCCCACGGCACACGCTGCCAGGTGCATGACCCAGGTCGCCACCAGTCGGTGCCACTTGAGTGATTTGCCGCTGCTGATGCCGTTGGGCAAGGTGGTGATGCTCAGCAGCGCCTGGTCGTCACGCTGGTACACCCGCCCCAGCCAGCCTTCGAGCCGCAGCTGGCGATACTCGAAGCTGATCGGCAGCGCACTGTCGATCAGGGTTGGCCATTGGCCGAGCAGTTGAGCGTGTCGCAACAGCAGGTCGGGCAATGGCTCGATCAATTCGGCCTGCAGGCATTCTCCGAAGCCGGCCAGCGGCAGCATGCCGCTGCGTTGCAGGCGACGGGCCTGGGCCTGCAGGGCGTCGGTGCTGTTGGTGGGGTCGGCCAGGGCTGCGCCCAGCAAGCTTTCGCTCAGGCTGTAGCGCTGCAGGGCGTCGAGCACGAAGGGCTCTTCGTCGGCCAGGGGGGCTTCGGCGGCTTCGAAGAACACCTTCAGGCGCTGGCTGAAGAAGTGCCGAACGGGGTGGCGCATGAAGTCCTGGAGCAAGGTCAGGCTCAGGGGTTCTTCGGGCACGAAAGGCTCCAGTTGGTCGGCCTCGGTCGGCAACTGCGTTGGCGGCAGGTGCAGGGCGCGCCATTCGCTGGCATAGCTGAACAGGTTGCTGTGCTTGTGGAAGTAGCGGGCGCTGAACGGTTGCAGGGGGTGTTCCTGCGTCAAGGCGTGCAACAGTTGCAGACCGCCCTCCACTGGGTCGTCGGCCTTGGCCTTGGGGCTGCGCCAGCCGGCGGCGAGGTGATCGCGCAACTGGCCGATGAGCACCGACGCCGGCCGCTCGCTGTTGTCGCGAATGCTGCGGCCCACCCAGCTGACGTACAGTTGCTCACGCGCCGACAGCAACGCTTCGAGCAGCAGGTAACGGTCGTCCTCGCGTCGAGAGCGGTCGCCGGGGCGGTAGTCGCTGCCCATCAGGTCGAAGTCCAGCGGCGGCTGCGCACGCGGGTAGTCACCATCGTTCATGCCCAGCAGGCACACCACCTTGAAGGGGATGGCACGCATGGGCATCAGGGTGCAGAAGTTCACCGAGCCGGCCAGAAAGCGCTGGGACAAGCGCCCCTGGTCCAGGCCGGCGAGCCAGGCTTCGCGCACCACCGTCAACGGCAAGGCGTCCTCGAGCCCGACCGACTCGCAGGTTTGCAGCCAGGTTTCGCACAGGCCCTGCAGTTGCACCAGCAGGTAGTCATCGTGTTCGGTTTCGGCCAGGAAGAACACCTGCAGCAGGGCATGCAGGCGCGTGCCCCATTGCGCCGCCGGTGCCGGCTGCGAGAGCTCGGCATGGGCCACCTCGAGCGCATCGAGCAGGGCCACCAGCGGGCCGATCAGGGCAGCATCGAGGCCGCCGATTTCATCATAGGGTTCGATGTCGTCGCAGCTGTCGCCCGTGCCCACCGCATAGCCCAGCAGCATGCGACGCAGGCCGAATCGCCAGCTGTTCTGCTCGAGGTCATCGGGCAGGCCCAGGCCGGCACGCTGCTGTGCATTGAGGCCCCAGCGCACGCCGGCCCCTTCGATCCAGCGGTGCAACGTGGGCAGGTCGCTTTCCTTGATCGCGAAGCGGGCACGCAGGGCGGGAACATCCAGCAGATCGAGAATCTCGCTCACCGGGAAGCGGCTGTCCGGCAACTTGAGCAGGTGCTCCAGGGCAATCAGCAGCGGGTCGCGGCCGCGCTGGCCCTGGTCGGTCAGGGTGAAGGGAATGTAGCGCGGGTCGTTGCGCCCAAGCTGGCCGAACACGGCGCGGATGTGGGGCGCATAGGTGTTGATGTCCGGCAGCATCACGATCACGTCGCGCGGGCGCAGACCGGGATCGGCGCTGAAGCGGGCGAGCAACTGGTCGTGCAGGATCTCGACCTCGCGCTGCGCGCTGTGGGCCACATGAAAACGCACCGAGCGGTCCTTGGCCGGGTCGACGGCGGGCCACAAGGCGCGGGTCTCGACCAATGGGCGCAGTTCGAGAATGTCGTCCTGCAACTGGTTGAGCAGAGTGGCCTGCCCGTTTTCGGTGAACAGGTCGATGCGCCCGTCACTGAACACATTGCGATAGCTGCCCGGGTCATCGTAGCTGTCGAGCAGGTTGATGTAGTCCCGGCCCTGCTTGCCCCAGGCCGCAAGCAGCGGATGGGCATGCTGGTGCAGGGTGTCGGCGTCGATCAGGCTGGGCATGCCTTGCTTGCGCTGCTGGCGCTTGTACTGATGGCGCAGCAGGTCCTTGTCGGCGACGATATCGGCCCAGTGGTGACGGCAGGGGTTGTGCACGCATAGCAGCACCTGGCTGAAACGTGCCAGGCCTGCCAGCGCTTCAAGGGCCTGGGCCGGCAACGAAGAAATGCCGAACACGATGACACGCGATGGCAGGCCCTTGGGGGCTTGTTCCAGTGCATTGATGCGCTCGACGAAACGCTGGTGCACGCCGGCACGGCTCTGAGCCATGCCTTCCTCTCCCACATCGAGCAGCAAGGCACGCCACAGCTCTGCCTGCCAGCAGTTGGCGGGGGCCAGCGTACGGGAGTCGCCGCGAGCGTTGCTCAGCACGTGACGTCCGGCTGCCCAGTCCTTCAGCCAATCGGCACGGTACACCTGGTATTGGTCGAACAGGTCGGCAAGGCGCTCGGCCAGCTGGTAGCGCTTGCGCAGGTCGCTGTCATCGGTAAGAAAGCGCTGCAACGGCTCGAAATGCGGCTGGTTGATCACTTCCGGCAGCAGGCGCATCAGGCGCCAGGTCAAGGGCGCCTTGTCGAGCGGGGAGGTTTCAGGAATCTCTTCGCGGCCAAGTACCCGGCGGTACAGCTGCCACATGAAGCTACCAGGCAATTGCACATCGATGGCGGCCGCGATGCCGCAACCGCCCTGGTCATCGTCCTGCGGGTCTTCGGCCAGGGCCAGCTTGAGCCACTGGGCGATACCGTTGCTCTGCACCAGCACCATCTCGTTTTCCAGGGGTGCCAGCGGATAACGCCGCATCAGGCTCACCACCAGGCCACGCAGTTCATCCAGGTGGTTGCCGTGAACGACCATGAATCCCGGTTGAAGCGTGCTTGCATGCGGCATGGGGCATCCCTTGGGCTGTGCGGATTTTGGGGGGAACCTTATCACGGTCTGCGTACAGACCGAGGGCCTGCAGCTTTTCGGCCCACAAAGACAAAACCCCTACCTGCAGATGCAGATAGGGGTTTCGGAATTTAATCTTGACGATGACCTACTCTCACATGGGGAAACCCCACACTACCATCGGCGATGCATCGTTTCACTACTGAGTTCGGGATGGGATCAGGTGGTTCCAATGCTCTATGGTCGTCAAGAAATTCTGTTGCCAGAAGGCCTTGTTCAGACACTCCAGCGAATCGGGTATGTGATGTTCGTGAGTTACAAATCTTCGGCTTACTGTGTCTTCACAACACCGCAATCTGGTCGTTCGACGCAACCGCGACGCGGACGGCGATGAAAGCACCACGACCATCACCATCAATGTCACCGACAGCAAGCTGGTGGCCTGCGCCGATACCGAGGTGAAAGTCTACGAAAAAGCGCTGGACCTGACCCAGGACCCGCAGGACCTGGCCCCGGGCACGGTGGTGGGCAGCAACCCTACCTCGCCTGGCGAGACGGGTACCGGCACCCTGGTCGGCTCGGTCACGGGCGGTTCCGGCGCGCTCACCTACACGCTGGTGGGCAGCACTACAGGTGCCTATGGGCAGATTCAGCTCAATGCCGACGGCAGCTACAAGTACACCCTGACCTCGGCGCCGCACATCGGCAACGGCGACGACGGGGCGAATATCGTCACGTCCGAGACCTTTACCTACAAGGCGACCGACCAACTGGGCAACAGCGTCACCAGCACCATCGTGATCAAGATCGTGGATGACGTGCCAAGGGCGGAGTCCGACAGCACCACGGTGGTGGAGGGCGGTACGGTCACCGGCAATGTGCTGGATAACGACACATTGGGGGCAGACGGCCCGGCCCAGGGCGGGGCGGTGGTGGGTGTGCGGTTCGGCGCCGACACCTCGACCTCGGCCATCGGCTCGCTGGGCGTGGGCATCGCCGGCACCTATGGCACCCTCATCCTGCATGCCAACGGCGAGGCCGAGTACAAGGCCAACCCCAATGCGGTGACGCAGGACGGTGCCCAAGACACCTTCACCTACACCATTCGTGACGCGGACGGCGACGAAAGCACCACCACCATCACCATCAATGTCACCGACAGCAAGATCGTCGCCTGCCCCAACAACGAGGTCACGGTGTACGAGAAGGCCCTGGACCTTAGCCAGGACCCGAACGACCTCGCCCCCGGCACCGTGACCGGCAGCGACCCCGGCTCAACGGGTGAAACCGCGACCGGCAGCCTGGTGGGCTCGGTCAGCGGAGCCAGCGGCGCGATCACCTATACGCTGGTGGGCAGCAGCACGGGCGCCTATGGGCAGATTCAGCTCAACGCCGACGGCAGCTTCAAGTACACCCTCACGTCCGCACCCAAAACCGCAGGCGGGCTCAACGACGGCCCCAACGTGGTCACCAGCGAGACCTTCGTCTACAAGGCCACCGATGCGGCCGGCAACTCGACCACCAGCAACATCGTGATCAATATCGTCGATGACGTGCCCACAACGGCCGACGCCGTGCGTTCGACCACGCCGGGGCAGGTGGACACCAACGTCATGCTGATCATCGATGTGTCCGGCAGCATGGCCGACAATTCCGGGGTGCGCGGCCTGTCGCGCCTGGAGCTGGCCAAGGAGGCCATCGGCGCACTGCTGGACAAGTACGACGACATGGGCGATGTGAAGGTGCAGGTCGTCACGTTCTCCACCGGTGCCAGTGATCGCACCGACGTGTGGGTGACGGTGGCCGAGGCCAAGGCCCTGATCAAGGACCTGACCCCGGGTGGCTCGACCTATTACGACTCGGCAGTCAACGTGGCGCAGACGGCCTACCAGACGCCGGGCAAGCTGGAGGGGGCGCAGAGCGTCAGCTACTTCTTCTCGGACGGTGCGCCGACCTCGGGGCATGCCCTGACCGAAACGCGCACCGGCAACTGGGAGAACTTCCTGGGCGACAACGGCATCAAGTCGTATGCGATCGGGCTGGGCAGCGGCGTCAACACCGGCAATCTCAACCCGGCTGCCTATGACGGCAGTACCCACACCAATACCAACTCGGTGGTGGTCACCGACCTGGCGCAACTGGACAACGTGCTGTCGGGCACCGTGCAGGGCGCGCCGATCACCGGCAGCCTGATGAGCGGTGGCGACTTCGGTGCCGATGGTGGCTTCATCAAGTCGCTGTTGATCGACGGCACCACCTACACCTTCGACCCCAAAGGCAACGCCAACCAGCCCAGCTATGCAGCCAGTGGCGGCGCAGACCGCGGCACCTTCGACGCGAGCACCCACAGCATCACGGTCAAGACCGCGCTGGGCGGGACGCTGGTGGTGGACATGGACAACGGCCAGTTCACCTATACGCCGCCCAAGGACAGCGGCAGCAATCAGGTGGAGACCATCCGCTTCGTGGCCAGCGACAACGACGGCGACCTGAGCGGTGCCAACCTGGTGATCAACGTCAACACCAATGCTGCGCCGGTGGCCGGTGCCGATCATGTCATCACCAATATCCTTGCGCCGAGCATCAGCGTGCCGGCCGCCGCCTTGCTGGCCAACGACAGCGACGCCAACCACGATCGCCTGAGTGCGGCGCCGATCACCTTCAACACCGGCTGGACCAAGGGGGCGGATTTCACGGCCGGCAACGGCAAGACGGTCATCACCTTCACCGGCCAGGACGACACGCTGGCCAATCAGGAGCGGGTTCTGGCGCGCAGTGCCTTTACCGGCGCAGCCGGGTCGATGACCGCGGCGCTGGTGGTCAGTGGCTACCTGGGGGCGGTGAGTGCTGCCAATGGCAATGACGAAGACGTGATCAAGGTAAGCCTGCGCGAGGGCGAAACCCTGACCCTGGACCACAACCGCACCGCTGATCGCAACTTGCTGATGCAGTGGAAGGATGAGGGCGGCACCTACCACACCATCGCCGATGGCGGCAGTTTCACCGCCAGCCATGATGGGGTGTACAGCATCCATCTGGTCAACCAGGTCAATGACGACGGCGGCAAGGGCGCAGAAAGCTACCAGCTGAACATGTCGATCAACTACGCCGGGGCGCATGACTACACGCCCACCTACAACGGCACCTATACCGTCAGCGACGGCCATGGCGGCAGCGCCACGGGGGCGGTGGACATCACCTACCAGGCCGGCAGTACCCTGGAAGGCACCAGCCACGACGACGTGCTGCTGGCCGGGAGCGGTGATGACGTTCTCAATGGCGGTGCAGGCAACGACGTGCTGATTGGCGGCGATGGCAACGACAAGCTCTACGGGGGGGATGGCAACGACCTGTTGATCGGCGGCAACGGCAACGATCTGCTCGACGGTGGCGCTGGCAACGACACCGCCAGCTACGCCGGGGCGAGCGCTGGGGTGACGGTGAGCCTGGCGCTGACCGGTGAGCAGAACACGATCGGCGCCGGGCTCGACAAGCTGGTGTCGATCGAGAACCTGATCGGCTCCGACCACGACGACAAGCTGACCGGCGACGACAACGCCAACACGCTGATCGGCGGCCTTGGCAACGACATCCTGATCGGGGGCGGTGGTGACGATCTGCTGATCGGCGGGCCGGGCAACAATACCCTGACCGGTGGCGCGGGCAGCGATACCTTCCTGTGGCAACAGGGCAATACTGGCCACGACAAGGTGACCGACTTTACCCCGGGTACCGATCGGCTGGACCTCTCGCAATTGCTGCAGGGCGAGAACGCGACGTCGGCGTCGCTGGACGATTACCTGCACTTCACTGTGACGGGCACGGGCAACGGTGTGATATCGACCATCCAGGTGAGTGCGGTGGCCGGCGCGGCGCCGACCCAGACCATCGAACTGGCTGGCGTGGACCTTGCCCATCACTATGGGGTGACGGCGGGCGCGGGTGGGGTCATCTCGGCGGGGGCGGATACAGCCACGGTGATCAACGGGATGCTCAATGATCATTCGTTGAAGGTGGATACGGTGTGACATGAGGCGTAGATGGCGCAGCTGACCTGCCGCTGCCATCGCGGGCCAAGCCCGCTCCCACAAGAGCAATGAAGTAGCTGTGGGAGCGGGCTTGGCCCGCGATGGGGTGGGCGCGTGGTTGCGCCTAGGTACGCTTGCGCAAGGTCTTCTGCCGCGCGATGTACACGGTCACCAGTACCGCACTGGTGAGCATGAACCCGCGTGCCCACGGCAAGGGCACCAGGTAGCACGAAAAACCTATGCTTAGCCACATCAGCCCGATGGCGTATACCTTGGCCTTGAGCGGAATGCCCTCACCGCCCAGGTAGTCGCGAATCCACGGCCCAAGCCGCGGGTGATTGACCAGCCATGCGTGAAAGCGGGGCGAGCTGCGCGCAAAGCAGGCTGCCGCCAATAACAGAAAAGGGGTGGTCGGCAGCACCGGGAGGAAGATGCCGATCACCCCCAGCGCGACGCTGAGCCAGCCGATGGCCAGCAGCAGGTAGCGCATGGATGCAGACTCAGTGGTGGCGAGGCTTGAGCAGCGCAGGTTTCTCGTCCGGGGCATGGCACAGCAGGTACAAGGCCGTCAGCGCCTCGGGGATCTGCACGATCATGTCGTCCATCAGGTTGGCGTCGCTGGCGATGTCGGCGAACTCGGCCTCTTCGTCGAACAGGCCGGAACCGACCATGATCGGCAGCAGCATTTCGCTGACCTCTTCCTCGGCGCTTTCGAACCAGGCCGCTTCACGCAGGAACACCCCTTCCATGAAGCCGATGCACCAGCCGCGCAGCTCGGAGTCGTCCGGCTCGCCGCCAAGGTCCAGGTCGCACGGCAGCTCGAACTCCTCATCGCTGGCCAGTTGGCGGGCGATGTGATCCTTGAGCTTGATCAGTGTGCTTTCGATTTCTTCGCGCTGGGCCTCGTCCTTGTAGTGCGGCGGCTCGGCGAACAGGGCGTCGATCCATTCACGCTCGGGAACGGCTTCGGAGCAGATCGACAGCGCGGTCAGGTAGCCGTGTGCGGCAACGTAGTCCAGCGCTTCTTCGTGCAGCTCGTCAGCGTCGAGGAAGGCTTGCAGGCGGGTTAATTGCTCAGCGAAGGACATTACAGGGCTACCTTGGGAATAAACGATGCTGGAATTCTAGCATCTTGCGGCGCCTGCGAGGCAAAGGATGACGCCTATCGCAGAGCCCCCTGCACGGGCGCCGTGTCCGGTATAATGCCCGGCTTTTGCGCCCGGTCACGCCAGCATGCGGCCCCGGCAAAAGCCGCTTACGCAATTTCAGGTGTGGCGGGGAAGCTTTTCATCCAGCCTGTGGCCAGGATGGTTCTGCGATTTATGGAGTTTTTATGCTCGAACAGGCTCAGCGCGTCCTCAAGGACATCTTCGGCTACGACAGCTTTCGCGGGCGCCAGGGGGCGATCATCGAATGCGTGGCCAAGGGCGGCGATGCGCTGGTACTGATGCCCACCGGCGGCGGCAAGTCGCTGTGCTTCCAGGTTCCGGGGCTGCTGCGCGAAGGCCTGGCAGTGGTGGTGTCGCCGCTGATCGCGCTGATGGACGACCAGGTGGCGACCCTCGACGAGCTGGGTGTCGCCGCGGCTTCGCTGAACTCCACGATGAGCGCCGACCAGCAGCGCGAACTGGCCATGCGCATTCGTCGCGGCGAGCTCAAGATGCTGTACCTGGCCCCGGAACGCCTGGTGCAGCCACGCATGCTGGATTTTCTGCGCAGCCTGGACATCGCGCTGTTCGCCATCGACGAGGCGCACTGCGTGTCGCAATGGGGCCATGACTTCCGCCCTGAATACCTGCAACTGGGGCAACTGGCCGAACTCTTCCCCAACGTGCCGCGCATTGCCCTGACCGCCACCGCGGACATGCGTACCCGCGAAGAGATCGTCACCCGCCTGCACCTGCAGAACGCCGAGCGCTTTCTGTCGAGTTTCGACCGGCCGAACATCTTCTATCGCATCGTGCCCAAGGAACAGCCGCGCAAACAGTTGCTGGCGTTCCTCAACGAGCGGCGCGGCAACGCCGGCATCGTTTATTGCCTGTCGCGCAAGAAGGTCGACGATGTGGCCGCGTTTTTGTGCGAGCAGGGGTTCCCGGCGCTGCCCTATCACGCCGGCCTGCCTGCCGAGACCCGCGCCAGCAATCAGCGCCGCTTCCTCAACGAGGAAGGCCTGATCATGGTCGCGACCATCGCCTTCGGCATGGGCATCGACAAGCCGAACGTGCGTTTCGTGGCCCACCTGGACCTGCCCAAGTCGCTGGAAGCCTACTACCAGGAAACCGGTCGCGCCGGCCGTGACGGCCTGCCCGCCGATGCCTGGATGGCCTACGGCCTGCAGGACATGGTGATGCTCAAGCAGATGCTGCAGAACTCCGAAGGTGACGAGCGTCACAAACGGGTCGAGCAGCACAAGCTCGATGCCATGCTGGCACTGTGCGAAGAGACCCGCTGCCGTCGCCAGACCCTGCTCAACTATTTCGATGAAGAACTGCCCCAGCCCTGCGGGCACTGCGACAACTGCGTCGACGGCGTGCAGACCTGGGACGCCACCGAGCCTGCGCGCCAGGCGCTGTCGGCCATCTATCGTACTGGCCAGCGCTACGGCGTGGGCCATCTGGTGGACGTGCTGCTGGGCAAGGACAACGAGAAGATCCGCAGCTTCGGGCACGAGAAGCTTGCCGTGTATGGCGTGGGCAAGGCTCGCGCAGAAGGCGAGTGGCGTTCGCTGTTCCGCCAGCTGGTGGCGCGTGGCCTGGCCGATATCGACCTGGAAGGCTATGGCGGGCTGCGCTTGTCCGATACGTGCCGGCCCTTGCTGCGTGGCGAAGTCACCCTTGAACTGCGCCGCGACCTCAAGCCGCAGACCAGCAGCAAGAGCAGCAGCTCGGGCAGCCCGGCCAGCCAGCTGGTGCGCGGCGAGGAACGCGAACAGTGGGACGCCTTGCGCGCCCTGCGGCGCAAGCTGGCCGAGGAGCATGGCGTGCCGCCGTATGTCATCTTCCCCGACTCGACCCTGCTGGAGATGCTGCGCAGTCAGCCCGGCAGCCTCAGCGAGATGGCCCAGGTCAGTGGCGTGGGGGCACGCAAGCTGGAGCGCTACGGCCAGGCCTTCCTCGAGGTGCTGGGCGGCGCTGCAGAGGCCCCGGCCCCGGTCGCCGACCTGCGCCACGAGCTGATCAGCCTGGCCCGCGCGGGCATGACTCCGCTGCAGATCGCCGGCCAGCTGCAATGCAGTGAAAAGAACGTTTACAGCCTGCTGGCCGAGGCCATCGGTCGCCAACAGCTGTCACTGGAACAGGCGCTGGACCTGCCCGAGGACCTGATGGGCGAGATCCAGGACGCGTTCCTCGACGGCGAAGGCGAGTTGCCGCCGGTGTCGGCGATCATCGAGCAGTTTGGCGGACGCGTGCCTGAGGGCGTGCTGTATTGCGTGCGCGCCGCACTGGCGGCCGAGTTCGAGATGTAGAAAGGTTGTTTGTCATCATTTATGACGATTATGCAGCGCCTGCCGACGGCATGAGCCTTGCCTAAGGCCCAAGGGCATGATTAGCTGCCTATTAATTAGTTCTGATGATGAGTTTCCTATGCCGTTGACCGATCACCACCGTTTCGGGATGCAGTTGGCCCATATGTCCCGGGGTTGGCGCGCCGAGCTGGACCGCCGCCTGGCCGGGCTCAACCTGTCGCAGGCGCGCTGGCTGGTGCTGCTGCACCTGGCGCGCTTCGACGAGGCCCCCACCCAGCGTGAACTGGCGCAGAGCGTGGGGGTTGAAGGGCCGACCCTGGCCCGTCTGCTCGACAGCCTCGAGGCCCAGGGCCTGGTCAAGCGCCAGGCCGTGCTGGAGGACCGGCGCGCCAAGAAGATCGTGTTGTGCCCGCCCGCCAAGCCGTTGATCGACCAGATCGAGACCATTGCCAACGCCTTGCGCGTCGAGCTGTTCGAAGGCATCGACGAAGAAGAGCTGCGCGTGTGCATGCGGGTGCACGCGCGCATCCTGGGCAACCTGGAGAAGTCCTAGAAGGTCTGCCCCAGGTTGAGGTAGAACGCCTTCTGGTTCTCGGTGTTCATGCCGTAGCTGAAGTTCAGCGGCCCCAGCGGCGTTTCGAAGCCCAGGAAGATGCTCGCGGCGTTGATGTAGCCGCTGTCGAACTCGTTGTCGTTGTTCCAGGCGCGGCCGCGTTCCAGCGAGCCGCCCAGATACAGCGGGAAGTCCAGCGGCAGGTAGGAGCGCGGGGTCAGGCGCCGGTAGTAGACCATGCGCATCAGGCTCAGGTTCTGGCCTGACACCGAGTCCTGGCGAAAGCCCGACAGCTGCCGGGCGCCGCCCATCACGAAGCTCGAGGTGACCACCTCGGCATCATCCAGAGTCCGCGCATAGCGACCGCCGAATACCCAGGTGTTCGGCCCGCTGCTCAGGGCCTTGTCCAGTTTCATGTCCCATTGGCGATAGCGCTGGTCGGAGCCCAGGCCCGGCTCGAACTGGCGCAGGGTCAGGCTGACGTCTTCGCCGCTGTGGGGGAAGTAGACATTGTCCAGGGTGTCGAACGAATACTTGAGGTCATAGAAGCCTTCGTTGAAGTTCACCTTGGGCAGGCCCTGTTCGCCGATGCGTACCTCGGCCTGCCCCCAGGCCTGGCCCACCCCCAGGCGCACTTCGCCGTTGTTGCCGATCTGGCGGCCCAGGTTGAGCCCGAAGCCATAGCGTTCGAGGCGGTACTCGGCGATGGGGTCGTTGTCCAGGGTGGCCTCGATGTTCTGCGAGCCGATGTCCAGGTAGGGCGCCACGAAGTAGCGCGACCCGGTATCCAGCGGCTGGTAGAACTCGCTGTAGAGCTCCTGCTTGTCGCCGATCTGGGCTCGGGTGAGCCACTCGGCGCCCAGGCGGTTGATGCCGTTGACGCGGTAGCTGGCGCCCAGGTTGAAGGCGCTGTCGCCACGCAGGTCATCGGACAGGTTCAGCCCCAGCCGCAGATAGTCGGTGCCGCCACGTCGGCCCCGGGCGTTGATCACCAGGGTGTTCTCGTCGCCCTTGTGCACCACGCGGTACTGCACCCGGTCGAAGTAGTCCAGGCCGTACAGGGTGCCCATGTCGGTGCGCAGGCGGTCGAGCTCCAGCGGTTCGCCGATGGGCTGGCGAATGTAGTAGCGGATCACGTCGTCACTGACCTTGGAGTCGTTCTCGACCTTGATGGCGGTGATCACCGGGGTGCGTTGCCCGGCCGAGCGCGCCTCGGCCAGTTGCACCGCCGTGTCGTTGACCCGGCGCAGGCTGGCCAGGCGCGGGTCGAGCAGGCGGGTGGCGCGGTAGCCGGCGTCGATCATGTCCTGGGCCCGGCCGAAGTCGGTGACGCCAAAGCTCGACAGCGGCGGCTGTACCAGGATGTCGTCGCGGTGCAGCGAGGCCAGTTGCTCTTCGGAGTTGCGCCGGGTCATCAGGGTGATCGACTGGTTGAGCACATCGACCACCGTGGCCAACTGCTTGCGATTGCGCAGCGGCGTGCCGATATCGACGACGATCGCCATGTCCACACCCATCTCACGTACGATATCCAGCGGGATGTTGTCGACCATGCCGCCGTCGACCAGTAGGCGGCCGTCCAGCTCGACCGGGGCGAACACCGCCGGGATCGACATGCTGGCGCGGATCACCTGGGGCAGGTGGCCCTTGCGAAACACCACTTTCTCGCCGCTGGCGATATCGGTGGCCACTGCGCGGAACGGGATCGGCAGCTTGTCGAAGTCACGGGTGTCACTGGCGTGGGCCAGCAGGCTTTCGAGCAGCAGCGCCAGGTTCTGCCCCTGGATCACCCCCAACGGCAGGCCCAGGCTGCCGTCGTCGCGAAAGCTCAGGCGCTGTTTGACCAGGAAGTCGCGGTCGTCCTGCTTGCGCCTGAAGGGGATGTCCTTGCGCGGCGGTGCATCGGACAACGCCTGCTGCCAGTCGATGGCCAGGGCCAGCTTCTCCAGCTCGTCGATCTTGTAGCCCGAGGCGTACAACCCGCCGATCACCGCGCCCATGCTGGTGCCGGCGATGGCGTCGATCTTCACCCCCTGTTCTTCCAGCGCCTTGAGCACACCGATGTGGGCCAGGCCGCGCGCCGCCCCGCCGGACAGCACCAGGCCGACCTTGGGCCGGGCGGCCTCGGCGGCGCAGAGGGCAAGGGAGGTAAGGGACAGCAACAGGCACAACAGCAGACGACGCATCGCGGCTCTCGGAGCAAAGGCTAAAGGTGGCTAGTATAAGCGCGACCACCTATCAGGAGACCGTTACCCCATGTCCGTATCCAAACCCGAAATTGTCATCACCTATTGCACGCAGTGCCAATGGCTGCTGCGCGCCGCCTGGCTGGCCCAGGAACTGCTGAGCACCTTCAGTGACGACCTGGCCCGGGTGGCCCTGGAACCGGCCACGGGCGGCAACTTTCGCATCACCTGCGATGGCGTGCAGATCTGGGAACGCAAGGCCGATGGCGGTTTCCCCGAGGCCAAGGTGCTCAAGCAGCGGGTCCGCGACCAGATCGACCCGCAGCGCGACCTGGGCCACAACGACCGCGCCTGACTCAGCCGCCGGAGGTGGCGGGTGCGGTGTGTGGTGCGCCGGCGGCCAGACGGCTTGAAATCACGATGGCCAGAATGATCAGCACCCCGCCCATCAGCATGCGCAAGGTGGGCTGCTCGGCGAAGATCACCCAGGCCATGGCGATGCCGTAGACCGGCTCCATGGCAAACACCACGGCGGCGGTACGGGCCTTGATCACCGCCAGGCTGGCCACGAACAGGCTGTGTGCCACGCCGGTGCAGAACACCCCCAGCAGCCCCAGCCACAGCCAGTCCAGCGCGCTCACCGAAGGCAGCAGCGGGCCCGCCACCGGCAGCAGACACAGTGCCACCACGGCGTTCTGGCACAGCGCCGCCTGTACCGCCGGAATGTGCCGCGAGCCTGCACGGTTGAGCAGTGACAGCAGGGCGAACAGCAACCCCGAGAACAACGCCCACAGCAGCCCGCTGGTGGCCTGGCTGGCGAGGTCGAAATCGGGCGTCACCAACACCAGGCCGATGCTCACCAGCAGTACCAGCAAGGCTTCGTTGCGACGGATGCGCTCACGGAACAACAGCCCTTCCAGAATGACCGTGAACGCCGGGAAGCTGGCAAAGCCCAGGGTCGCGATGGCCACGCCGGCCACCTTGACCGCGACGAAAAAGCTGACCCAATGGCCGGCCAGCAACATCCCGGCCAATGTCAGCCCGCGCCAGTCCCGTGCCTTCAGGGGTTGCCAGTGTTGTCGGGCAACGCCGACGAAGATGGCCAGGGCCAGCACGGCGAAGGCCGCACGGCCGAACACGATGACCGGCGGGCCGGCACTGGCCAGCTTGCCGAACACGCCGGTCAGGCCGAACAACAGCGCGCCTGCATGCAGGGCGCCCAGGGCGGTACGAGGGGTCATTGGCGGGCGGTTGCCTTGGATCGGGAGCACAGGCCACGCAGTGTACATGCCCCGACGTCCTGTCACAGGACTGCCGCACTACGGTCATGGTCGATTCACTGCCCACAGGCAAGCTCGCACAAACTCTCCCGGAGCCTGCCCATGACCCATGCCGAGCTTGGCAAACCTTCGCGCAAGCAGCGCGTGCGCACGCTGTGGATCTCGGACGTGCACCTTGGCACCCGCGACTGCCAGGCCGAGCATCTGTCGCAGTTTCTCAAGGGCTACCAGGCCGATCGCATCTACCTGGTGGGCGACATCATCGACGGCTGGAAGCTGCGGGGTGGCATGTACTGGCCCCAGGCCCATACCAACGTGATCCGGCGCCTGCTGACCATGAGCAAGCGCGGCACCGAGGTGATCTATGTGACCGGCAACCACGACGAGTTCCTGCGTCGCTACTCCAAGCTGGTGCTGGGCAATATCCAGCTGGTGGACCAGGCCTAGCACCTCACCGTCGACGGCAGGCGGCTACTGGTGATCCATGGCGACCAGTTCGACGTGATTACCCGCTATCACCGCTGGCTGGCCTTCCTGGGTGACTGGGCCTATGAACTGACCCTTACCCTCAATCGCTGGCTCAACCACTGGCGCGCGCGGTATGGCTATGGCTACTGGTCGCTGTCGGCCTACCTCAAGCACAAGGTCAAGACGGCGGTGAGCTTTATCAGCGACTTCGAGGAGGCGATTGCACGCGAATGCGTCAAGCGAGGGTTTCACGGGGTGGTGTGCGGGCACATCCACCACGCCGAAATCCGCAAGGTGGGAGAGGTGGACTACCTCAATTGCGGCGACTGGGTGGAGTCGTGCACTGCCTTGATCGAGCACTGGGACGGCACGATCGAGCTGTACCGCCTGGCCGACGCCCAGGCCCGTGAGGCCCTGCGCCAGGCCCGGGCGGTGGGTGAGCCCAGCCTCTAGGCCACGCGCAGGGGGCGGGCGATGGTCAGAACTGCACCTTGCCGCGCAGCATGTCGCGGTACAGGACAAAATCGCCCAGCAGGCTGTAGAAGGGGTAGGTGAAGGTGGCGGGGCGGTTCTTCTCGAAAAAGAAGTGGCCTGCCCAGGCAAAGCCGTAGCCGGCCACCGGGACCGCCAGCAGCAGCCAGCCGTTGGCACTGGCCAGGGCGTAGGCCAGCAGGGCGATCACCAGGCTGGTGCCGACGAAGTGCAGGCGGCGGCAGACAGGATTGCTATGCTCACCCAGATAATACGGATAGAACTCGGCAAAGCTGTTGAAGCGTGGGGGGCTGTTCACTGCGTCGCTCCCGTATCGGTCGAAGGTGGCGAAACATGCACGGCGTGGAGCCTGAACCGAGTCTAGAATTGTGTCGCAGTATCAGTCAGTGACAATAAGCGCCACTTTAGTATCCTTTGCGTTCACCGCAGGAGCGGTCTTACCCAAAAGAAGCCAGCCATGAGCGAAAGAACCACGTCAGCAAGCTGGGCCTCGGGGATCGTCAAGGCACTTGAATTCGAAGGGCTCGATTGCCCTGCGCTGTTCAAGCAGCTCGGCCTGGACTTCGCCGCGCTGGACGACCCCGACGCACGTTTCACCCAGGACTCCATGACCCGCTTGTGGCAACTGGCCGAAGAGTTGTCGGGCAACCGTGCCATCGGCCTGAACATGGCGCGGGTGGTGCGCCCGGCATCGTTTCACGTGGTCGGCTATGCCTTGATGTCCAGCCGCACCCTGGCCGAGGGGTTCGAGCGCCTGGTGCGTTACCAGCGCATTATCGCGGAGAGTTCCGACCTGAGCTTTCGCCTGGGGCCGGAAGGCTACTCGCTGGTGCTGACCGTGCATGGCGATCACCTGCCGCCCACCCGGCACAGCGCCGAGGCCTCGCTGGCCTGCGCCCTGGCGCTGTGCTGCTGGTTGAGCGGGCGCACCATCCAGCTGCGCCGCGTGCTGGTACAAGGCCCGCAGCCTCAGGATATAGAACCCTACAAGCAAGCGTTTCGTGCCCCGCTGGTGTTTGGCGCGCCCCACGATGCGCTGGTGTTCGAGCGCGCCGACATGGAGGCGCCGTTGCCCACGGCCAACGAGGCCATGGCAATTCTGCACGACCGTTTTGCCGGCGAGTACCTGGCGCGTTTTTCCGAAAGCCGGGTGACCCACCGTGCACGTCAGGTGCTGTGCCGCATGCTGCCCCAGGGCGAACCCAAGCGCGAAATGGTCGCCCAGGCTCTGCACCTGTCGCAGCGCACGCTGCAGCGGCGCCTGCAGGAGGAGGGCACCAGCTTTCAGACCCTGCTCGACGATACCCGTCGCGAACTTGCCGAGCAGTACCTTGCGCAGCCGAACATGACATTGCTGGAGGCTGCCTACCTGCTGGGTTTTGCCGACCCGAGCAACTTCTTCCGGGCCTTCCGGCGCTGGTTCGACCTCACCCCCGGGGAATACCGCACACGCATGGAGCTGGCGCGCAGTGCCGGCCCCGAGGCGTCGGCCCAGGGCGTCAGTGCCGCCAGAACGCCGGCATGCACAGAACCAGCACCGTAATGATTTCCAGGCGGCCCAGCAGCATGCCGCCGGCCAGGATCCACTTGGCGGCGTCGGGCAGGGTGGCGAAGTTGCCCGCCGGGCCGATGGTTTCGCCCAGGCCCGGGCCCACGCCGGATACGGTGCTGGCCGCGCCGGTCAGGGCAGTCATCCAGTCCACGCCCAGCAGCGAAAGCAGCAGCGCGATGATGCAGATGGTGATGGCGAAGAAGAACGAGAAGGTCAGGATCGACCGCACGATCTCTTCGTCGAGGCGATGACCGTTGTATTTCTGCTTGATCACCGCGCGCGGGTGAATCAGCTGGTTGAGGCTGGCCTTGAGCAGGATGTAGGCCACCTGGAAGCGGAAGATCTTGATCCCGCCCGCGGTCGAGCCCGAACAGCCGCCGATGAAACCCAGGTAGAAGAACAGCATCAGCGAAAAGTTGCCCCACAGGCTGTAGTCGCCCAGGGCGAAGCCGGTGGTGGTGACCACCGAGGTCACGTTCAGCGCCACGTGGCGCAAGGCATCGAACCACGGCAGGCTGGTGGTGGCCCAGTACCAGGTACCCAGCACCACCCAGGTGGCCACCAGCAGGCCGAGCAGGCCCTGTACCTGCTGGTCCTTGATCAGTGCCTTGCGGTTGCCGCGCATCGTGGCCACGTAGAGGGTGAACGGCACACTGCCCAGGATCATCACCACCACCGCCACCCAGTGCACGGCCGGCTGGTCCCACTTGGCCAGCGACTGGTCGGAGGTGGAGAAACCGCCGGTGGAAATCGCCGACATGGCGTGGTTGATGGCATCGAACGGGCTCATGCCGGCCAGCCAGAACCCCAGCCCGCCGATGGTGGTGATGCCTACGTACACCGCCACGATCGACTTGGCGACCATGTGCGAGCGGGGCATGACCTTTTCGGAGCGGTCCGAGGACTCGGTCTGGAACAGGCGCATGCCGCCAATGCGCAGCAGCGGCAGGATCGCCACCGCCATGCCGATGAAGCCGATGCCGCCCAGCCAGTGCAGCAGCGAGCGCCATATCAGGATGCCCGGCGACATGCTGTCCAGGCCACTGAGCACGGTGGCGCCGGTGGCGGTGATGCCCGACATGCTCTCGAAGAAGGCATCAGTGTAGCTGATGTGCTGGGTCAGCAGGAACGGCAGGGCGGCGAAGATGCACACCACCAGCCAACTGCTCACGGTGAGCAGGTACATGTCGCGCGGGCGCAGGTGCACGTGCTCGGGGCGCCCGGGTATGACCAGGGCCAGGCCGGCAATGAAGGTGATCAGGCTGGCCCACAGAAACGACGGCAGGTCGCCGGTGCGCTCGTAGATGACCAGGGTGGCCATGGGCACGGTCATGCTGATCGCCAGGGTAATCAGGAAGATGCCGATAATGAAACCGATGATCCTTAAGGTCGGCAACGCCATGTGATCTGCTCTGGGTTGAAACGGAGGGGCGCCATTCTACCTATGGGCCTCTTTAAGTAAACGGTAGAATAGCCGCACATTTCTCGACAGGGGGTAGCCGATGGAGGCTCTCGACGCATTGCTCAACCGTGTTTCCGTTCCTCGCCTGGTAGAGCCGGCACCTGATGCTGCGCAGCGCGAGTTGCTGTTTCGGGCGGCCTCGCGTGCGCCGGACCATGGCCAATTGCGGCCCTGGCGGTTCCTGACCATCGAAGGCGCGGCCCGCGAACAATTGGGGGCGCTGCTGGCCGAGGCGGTGAAGGAGCAGGGCGAAACCACCGAGGCAGCGCTGGAAAAGGCCCATGCCATGCCGCTGCGGGCGCCGTTGCTGATTGTGGTGATCGCGAACGTGCAGGATCACTTCAAGGTGCCCAAGTCCGAGCAGCGGCTGGCGGCCGCGTGTGCGGCGCATGCCATTCTGCTGGCGGCATATGCCCAGGGGATCGGCGCGGTGTGGCGAACCGGCGAGCTGTCCTACAGCCCGCAGGTGGCCAAGGGCCTCGGGTTGGCGGATACCGAAGAGCTGATCGGCTTCCTGTATGTGGGCACGCCGCTTAACCCGCCGCGTACGGCGCCAGTGGTGTCTGTCGAGGCGTTTGTCAGCGCCTGGGAGCAGCCCCGCTAAGCTATACAGGCATCAGATGGCCCTTTCGCTGGCAAAGCCAGCTCCCACAGGTGCGCACTTGCCCTGGAGGACGGTGACATGCCTGTGGGGGCCGGCTTGCCAGCGAAGAAGCCACCACCCGTCTTTATTCAGGCGCTAGCCGGCCCCGCCACCGGCAACTCCAGCGTCGCCACGAACCCGCCCTGCGCATGGTTGCCCAGCACCAGGCTGCCACCATGACGTTCCGCCGCCTTGCGCGCGATCGCCAGGCCCAGGCCATGCCCGGCCGTGGTCTGCCCCGGAGCGCGGAAAAACGGCTCGCCCAACTGCGCCAGGTGCTCGTCGGCCACCCCCGGCCCGTGGTCGCGCACCGTCAGCACGATACGCTCGCCTTCACGCTGTGCACTCATCTCGATCGGTTGCCCCGGCGGATTGAAGCGCACGGCATTGCGCAGCAGGTTGTCCAGCGCACGTTCGATCAGTGTCGGCCAGCCCTGCAGGCTCAGCCCAGGCGTGTCGTGCAGCTGGATGTCCTGTTCCGGCGCTGCGAGCTGAGCATCCTTGCGCACGCTGGCCAGCAGCGCATTGAGGTCGACCGGTTCTGCGCTGGCGCTTTCGGCATCCACCCGCGCCAACACCAGGATTTCGCTGATCAACGCCTCGAGGCGGTCGCACTCGCGGGTCAGGCGCGGCCAGTAGGCCTGCTGCTGTGCAGGCTCTGCCCGCTCGGCCAGGGCCAGGGCGATCCGCAGGCGTGCCAGCGGTGAGCGCAGTTCATGGGACACGTCACGCAGCAGTTGGCGCTGGCTGGCAATCAGGCTCTGCAGGCGCGCGCCCATGCGGTTGAAGTCATTGGCCAGCACACCGAACTCGTCGCGCCGGTTGGCCAGGCGTGCCAGGCTGTTCTGCTGGTAGGTGGTCTGCCCCAGGTCATGTACCGCGCCACGCAGGCGACTGAGGGGGCGGGTGATCGACAGGGTCACCAGCAGGCTGAACAGGGTCAGTACCACCAGGGCAATGCCCAATGCACTCAGCGGCCACAGCAGGCTGTCGCGGTGCCAGGCGTCGAGTTCGGGGTGAGGGATGCGGTAGATCAGCAGGTAGGTGTCGCCCGTGCCGGGGCTGGTGTACTCCTCGGTGAGGCGTCGCCAGGGCAGCGGCTCGCCGTTGTGCCGGCGCGCCTCGAAGGCTGCTGCGCGGCGCGGGAACGTGCCTGGCACCACGGCCTCGCCGCTTTCGTTGAGCACCTGCACGTCGATGTTGTAGCGCCGCTTGCGCAGCTCCAGATAACGCTGCGCGGCCTCGGGCCCTTGCTGTTCGTAGCGCGCCGACCAGTTCATGGCCAGGGTATTGAGCCCCGGGTGGCGGCTGAGGATCCAGGCGTCCTGATTGAGCATGTGGCCGAGCAGGATCGACAGCCCGGCAACCAGGGTGATGGCCAGCCAGAAGCTGGCCAGGATGCGCCAGAACAGTGAACGCAAGGGCATTACCTCAAACGAAAGAAGCCCGACCTGCGGGGGCAGGTCGGGCGGGGTGTGGACAGCTTACTGGGCCTTGCTGGCTTTTTCAGCTTTCCAGGCTTTGAACTCGGCCCACTCGGCCTTGCGCTCTGCCTGCTTCTTCTTCATTTCATCGAACTGCTTCTGCTGCTCTGGCTTGAGCATGCCGCGGATCTGGGTGTCGACCTTGTCGTGGCTTGCCTTGAGTTCGTCCTTGAGTGCCTTCTGGTCGGCTGCCGGCAGCTTGGCCAGGTAGCGCTGGGTGATTTCGTGGCGGCTCTTCATCTGCTCGCCCATCAGTTGACGGATCTGCTGGCGCTGCTCGCGGGTCAGGTCCAGCTGGGCGAAAGGCGCTCCACCGCGTTGGTGCTCGGCGCCGTGACGGGGGCCGCCATCGGGCATGGCCATGGCTACGGTTGGCAGGGCGGCAGCGAACATCAGGGCGATAAGGGTCTTGCGCATGGTGACTCTCCTTGTTGAGGCCGGTCGTTACCGGATGTGCCCAGTCTAGGGAGATCAAGGTCAGCGGCGGTCAGGCAAGGGTAAAGCTTGGGTAAAGACGGTGGGCGAGGGTGTTTACACGGTGGGGCGTTGGCGTGCGCCCCTTTGCCAGCAAGGCTGGCGCCTACAGGCTGTAGTAATAGCCGCGGCTGCGCAGGGCGACGATGCGCGGCCTGCCATCGGGATGCGGGCCGATCTTCTTGCGCAGGTTGCTGACGTGCATGTCCAGGCTACGGTCGTACAGGGTCAGCTTGCGGCCCAGGGCGAGCTGCGCCAGTTCCTGTTTGTCCAGCGGCTCACCCGGCTGGCCCAGCAGGGCTTCGAGAATGCGGCTTTCGGAAAGGGTCAGGGTCAGCTCGCGTTCGTCGATGTCGACCACGCCACGGGCGGGGCTGAAGCGCAGGTCGCCCACTTCCATCTGGGTGGGTGTGGCGGCCGGGTGGCTGCGGCGCAGCACGGCGCGCAGCCGCGCGGTGAGCTCGCGGGGGTCGCAGGGCTTGGCCAGGTAGTCGTCGGCGCCCAGTTCCAGGCCCAGGATACGGTCCAGCGGCTCGCCGCGAGCAGACAGCATCAGCACTGGCAGTTCGGCGTGGTCGCTGCGCAATTGCTTGAGCAGTTCCAGGCCGCTGCCGTCGGGCAGCATCACATCCAGCACCACCGCTGCCGGGGCATGCTCGGCCAGGGCCTTGCGGGCGCTCTGGCCATCATGGCAGGCACGCACCTGAAAGCCTTCCTGGGTCAGCCAGCTGCTCAGCAGCTCACACAGTTCCTGGTCATCATCAATCAGTAGCAGCTCGCTCATGTCTCACTCAATTCAACCATTGCCGGCGCCGTCTGTGGCTGCCACTGGCAAAGATACCGCAGAGCACGGCCAACAGGGCAACTCCGGCACCAATCACGAACCATTGCTGCTGATCGGTGAGCAGCTTGGGCAGCGGGTTGGCCTGGTGTTGCTCGAGCTGCTGCTTCAGGCGCTGGTTCTCCTGGCGCAGGCGGGTCAACTGGGCGCTTTCGCGCTCGTTCTCGGCATTTTTCAGCTGCTGCTTGAGCGCTTCGTGCTGGCGCTCACTTTCCTTGAGGCGTTGCTGCAGCTCGGAGATCTGGCTACCCGCACTCAACGACAAAGGGGTGCTGGCGGAGGCTTCGGCGGCCTTGGCGAGCGGGGTCAGCAGCAACAGGCACAGCAGCATGGACAACGGACCTTGACGCATCGGAACTCCTTGATTCCAATCGGGTGTTGCGTAGGTTGTCGGCAGGTGGACGAGAATGATGAACATTCGAGTGGATTTTAAGGCGTAGCACTACAGGCCCGCTGTAGTGGGCAAAGCCAGGAAGGGGAGCAGCGAGTGTGTGCGAAGGTGCCCAGAAGGTGAGGCGAACCGGCGCGACGACGGGCTCGTCGCGCCGATCAGGTTACGGCAGGACCTGCTTGAACGGCTTCACCAGCACTTCGGCATATACACCCGCCGCAATGTAAGGGTCCGCATCTGCCCAGGCCTTGGCAGCCTCGAGCGACTCGAACTCGGCGACGATCAGGCTGCCACTGAACCCGGCCGCGCCAGGGTCGTTGCTGTCGATCGCCGGGTGCGGGCCGGCCAGTACGATGCGGCCTTCGGCCTTGAGCTGCTGCAGGCGCTCAAGGTGCGCCGGGCGTGCAGCCAGGCGGGCTTGCAGCGAATCGGCAACGTCTGTGGCGATGATGGCGTAGAGCATGTCAGTCCTCGGTCTTGGGGGTAGTAGGGTCGCTGTCGTGCAGGTGACGGGACAGGTAGACACCCTGGCCCACCAGGAACAGTACGGTCATGCCCAGGCTGCCGAATACCTTGAAGTCCACCCAGATGTCCTGGAAGGTGAAGGCAACGAACAGGTTGGCCGCGCCGCAGAACAGGAAGAACGCGATCCACGCCAGGTTCAGGCGCGTCCACACCGGCTCGGGCAAGGTCAGCGCATGGCCCATGATGCGCTTGATCAATACACGGTCACCAATGAAGTGACTGCCCGCAAAAGCGGTGGCGAACAGCCAGTTCACAGCCGGGGCCTTCCACTTGAGGAAGGTCTCGCTATGGAAGGCCAGGGTCAGGCCGCCAAATACCAGGCATGCCACCAGGGTCAGCCACTGGCCCTTCTCCAGCTTGCGCTGGCGGATCAGCAATGCGCCATACACCACCAGCGAACTGATGATCAGCACCGCCGTGGCGCTGTAGATGCCGCCCAGCTCGAACGACTGGCCGGCAACGTCGACCGTGCGCGGGTCGAGCTTGTAGACGATGAAAAACAGGAACAACGGGATGAAATCGATGAATTGTTTCACAGTGGCAGCCAGAAGCAGGATGTGACGGCATAATAACAAACATCAATGAGAGCGTATGCGCCACCTATGAATGTTGATCTGCACTGCCACAGCACCGCTTCCGATGGCGCCCTGTCGCCCACGGCGCTGGTCGCTCGCGCCCACGAACACGGCGTGCGGATGCTTTCGCTGACCGACCACGACACCCTCGAAGGCCAGCTCGAAGCCCAGGCTGCCACCCAGGCGCTGGACATGCAGTGGGTCAGCGGGGTCGAGCTGTCCTGCACCTGGGGCGGGGCGACGATTCACATCCTGGGCTACAACTTCCCGCTCGATGCCGAACCGCTGCAGCGCGCCGTCGAGTCGCTGCACCGTGGACGCTGGCTGCGCTCCGAGGAAATCGACCGGCGGCTGGCGCTCAAGGGCATGCCCGGCGCGCTGGACGGCGCCCGTGCCATCCAGCAGGAGCTGGGCGACAGCGGCAATGCGCCGGCCCGTCCGCACTTTGCCGAGTACCTGGTGCGTGCCGGCCACGTCAAGGACCGCGGCGAAGCCTTTCGCAAGTGGCTGGGCGCCGGCAAGCTGGGGGATGTGAAGCTGCACTGGCCAAGCCTGGAAGACACCGTGCAGACCCTGCGCCAGTCCCACGCATGGGTCAGCCTTGCCCACCCGATGCACTACGAATTAACCCGCAGCAAGCGTCGACGCCTGATTGCCGACTATATTCAAGCAGGTGGCCAGGCGCTGGAAGTGGTGAACGGGATGATGCCCGCCGAACAGGTGGGCACGATGTCGATCCTGGCCCGTGAGTTCGGTCTGCTGGCCAGCGCCGGCAGCGATTTCCATGGCCCGGGCGCCTGGTCTGAGATCGGTGTCTACCGGCCGTTGCCGGAGGACCTGCCACCCCTGTGGCGTCGATTCAAACATGAGCAGCCCACTGCACCCGTCTGAACAGGTAGAAAACGTGAGTCAATTTTTCCAGATTCATGCGGAAAACCCGCAACCGCGCCTGATCAAGCAGGCCGTCGAGATCATCCGCAAGGGTGGGGTGGTGGTCTACCCTACCGATTCGTCCTACGCCATGGGTTGCCAGATCGGCGACAAGTCTGCCGTGGAGCGCGTGCGCCGCTTGCGCGGGCTGGACAAGAGCCACAACTTCACGCTGATCTGCTGCGACCTGTCGCAGATGGGCCTGTTCGCCAAGATCGACACCGCCACGTTCCGCCTGCTCAAGGCGCATGTGCCGGGGCCCTATACCTTCATCCTCAATGGCACCCGCGAAGTACCGCGCCTGCTGTTGCACGAGAAGCGCCGCACCATCGGCCTGCGCGTGCCGCAAAACCCCATTCTGCTGGCCTTGCTCGAAGAGCTGGGCGAGCCGTTGATGAGCGTCAGCCTGATCCTGCCAGGCGACGACGAACCCATGACCGACCCGTACGAGATCCGTCAGCGCCTGGAAAAACAGGTCGACCTGATCATCGACGGCGGTTACGGCGACCTCAAGGCCTCCACCATCATCGACCTGACCGGGGAGGAGGCGGTGCTGGTGCGTGAAGGCTGCGGCGACCCGGCGCCCTTCATGGCCGAAGCGTGAACCAGGTCGCTGCGGTCGAGCCGGCCCTGGACCCACAGGCCGGCGCCCAGCAGGAGCTGCCACTGGTGATGGTGTATGGCGAAGCCATGACCGAGATGCCGGTGGACCTGTACATCCCGCCCGATGCGCTGGAAGTGTTCCTCGAAGCCTTCGAGGGCCCGCTCGACCTGCTGCTGTACCTGATTCGCAAGCAGAACGTGGATATTCTCGACATCCCGGTGGCGGAGATCACGCGCCAGTACATGGGCTATGTCGAGCTGATGAAGACCGTACGCCTGGAACTGGCCGCCGAGTACCTGGTGATGGCCGCGATGCTGGCCGAGATCAAGTCGCGCATGCTGCTGCCGCGCTCGGCCGAAGTGGAGCAGGAAGAGGACGATCCGCGTGCCGAACTGATTCGCCGGCTGCAGGAGTACGAACGTTTCAAGGCCGCCGCCGAAGGCATCGACGGCCTGAGCCGGGTTGGCCGCGAGGTGATCGTACCGCGCCTGGAGGCACCCCAGGCCAAGGCGCGCAAGCTGTTGCCCGACGTTGCGCTGGAAGAGGTGCTGATGTCGATGGCCGAGGTGCTGCGCCGCGGCGACATGTTCGAGAGCCATCAGGTCAGCCGCGAGGCGCTGTCGACCCGCGAGCGCATGAGCGATGTGCTCGAGCGCCTCAAGGGCGGCGGCTTCGTGCCCTTCGTCGAGCTGTTCACGGCCGAGGAGGGCAAGCTGGGGGTGGTGGTGACCTTCATGGCCATCCTCGAACTGGTCAAGGAATCTCTCGTCGAACTGGTGCAGAATGAGCCCTTCGCTCCCATCCATGTCCGCGCCCGGGCCGAGTAACCGTACACGAGCACCCCAATGAACCTGACCGACCCCCGTGACCTGGCGCCGCTGCTGGAAGCCTTCCTGCTCGCCTCTGGCAAGGCGCAATCGTTGGAGCGCCTGTACGAGCTGTTCGAAGAGGCCGAGCGCCCTGAGCCCGGCGTGTTCAAGAAGGCCCTCGAGGTGCTGCGCAAGTCCTGTGCCGGGCGCGCGTTCGAGCTCAAGGAGGTGGCCTCGGGCTACCGCCTGCAGATCCGCGAGGACTACGCGCCCTGGGTCGGGCGGCTGTGGGAAGAACGGCCGCAGCGCTATTCGCGTGCGTTGCTCGAAACCATTGCGCTGATCGCCTATCGCCAGCCGATCACCCGTGGCGAGATCGAGGATGTGCGGGGCGTGGCGGTGAACACCAATATCATCAAGACCCTGCTCGAGCGCGAGTGGGTGCGCATCGTGGGCTACCGCGAAGTGCCCGGTAAACCGGCGATGTTCGCCACCACCAAGGCCTTTCTCGACCACTTCAACCTGAAGAACCTCGACGAGCTGCCCTCGCTGGCCGAGTTGCGCGAGATGGAACCCGAGCCATTGCTGGAAGTGGATGATGCACCGGTGCCGGCCCACCTGCAGGCCCTGGCCGACGAGAGCGCCGAGCCCGAAGCCCCGGTCGAGGAGACCAGCTTTCACAGCCTGTTGCTGGAGCTGGACTCGATGGAGCAGGGGCTCAAGACCGACTTCGACGACCTGCTCGAGCAAGCCGATGAACCCGATGAGGGCCAGGCAGCGCCCGGTTCGCCGCAGGGATGAGCGGCCTTCGAGCGGAAAACAGCGTCCTGGGGTGCAATATCGGCTAGTCTGTGGTGCGTTTGTCGTCGGTTCGGCGTATGATTCGCGACCTTTTTTGGCGCTTGTTTGGCCAATTCAATGATTTTCAGCAGCACTACACCGGGAGGTGCCCAGATGAGTGAACAGGATCTGCACGATAGCCCGCCGCGTCCAGCCGGCGAAAAACTGCAAAAGGTACTCGCGCGCATCGGCGTGGGTTCGCGCCGCGACGTCGAGGCCTGGATCAGCCAGGGTCGCATCAAGGTCAATGGCGTGGACGCCACCCTTGGCCAGCGCGTCGACATGCACGACGCGATTTCGGTCGACGGCCGCCTGATCAAGCGTGAAGAAGCCGCCGAGACCGTGCGCCGCGTCATCATGTACAACAAGCCCGACGGCGAGATCTGCACCCGTGACGACCCGGAAGGTCGCCCGACCGTGTTCGATCGCCTGCCGCGCCCGAAAGAGGGCCGCTGGATCAACGTCGGTCGCCTGGACATCAACACCACCGGCCTGCTGATGTTCACCACCGATGGTGAGCTGGCCAACCGCCTGATGCACCCGTCGTCCGAAATGGACCGTGAATACGCAGTGCGTGTACGCGGCGAAGTGGACGAAGACATGATCGCGCGCCTGAAGGCGGGCGTGGTGCTCGAAGACGGTCCGGCGCGTTTCACCGACATCCAGGAAGCCCCGGGCGGTGAAGGTTTCAACCACTGGTACCACTGCGTGGTGATGGAAGGCCGCAACCGTGAGGTGCGTCGCCTGTGGGAATCCCAGGGCCTGGTGGTCAGCCGCCTGAAGCGTGTGCGCTTTGGCCCGGTGTTCCTCAACAGCGACCTGCCGATGGGCCGCTGGCGCGAAATGAGCCAGGGCGAAGTGGACATCCTGGCTGCCGAAGTGGGGCTCAAGCCGGTGGCGATGCCAGCGATGAAGGCCAAGGTCAAGGACAAGCTCGAGCGCATGCAGCGCAAGTCGTCCAAGCCGGTGGGCCGTGGCGAGCGCGTGCGCACCCTGCGCCCGGCCAAGGAAGGTGGCGCGACCACCGAGCGCGCAGCGCGCCAGCCGCGTGACGACTCGCCACGCAAGGGCCGCAGCACCGTGGCCGAGCGTCCGAGCGACATGAACAAGCGCAAGCCGGCCGGCTCCGCACCCAAGCGGCCGGGCAGCAGCCGTGGCAAGCCGCCGCGGGCTGAGTAAGCGCTCACACAAGCCAACCTTCGGGTTGGCTTTTTTGTGCCTGTGGTGTTTTCACGTGCCCTTCGCCGGCAAGGCCGGCTCCTACAGGCATTGCACTCGCAGTGTAGGAGTCGGCGTTGCCGGCGGAGGGCCGGCGCAGACACTCCAAGGCAACCAGTGGAAACTTTTTGAACCACGTCGTAAATAATTCGTTACGACTTGTGGCGTACTGATTGGGCAAGCCAGCCCATCCTTCAGGCTGTAAACAAACCTTGCCGAAAACGTCGGCGACCCTCACCTTCCGTCCACGTCAACCTCTTGCCCAACCCCCGCAACCACGGTGTGATAGCCGCCATTGCCAAGTGCAAAAGCCCCGCCGCAGAGCCGGGCAAGCCATAACAAGAAATGGAGGCGCCATGCACGCCGTACACTCCCCCAGGCTTCAGAACCCCCGCCGGACCGCTGCGTCTTGTCATCCGACAGTCACGCAACGTGTTGACCCCTGCGCCAAAGCAAGGGTATACAATGCGCCGCGTTTTAACTGTGACCCAACTGCGTACCGCGCAACCTTGCTGACTCCGGGCTGATTCGCCTCGGGCTGCCGCCCGTACCGAAGGCTCTGGTCCAAGACTCCTCAAGGTATACCACCTTGTTAATTCCGCTGCGCCACGAGCGCGGTGGGTCCGATTCCGTCACAGATAAAAACAAACAGGTGACTCCGTTCATGAGTGGACAAAACTCGCATTCAGGTGAGCTCAAGCGTGGCCTGAAAAACCGCCACATCCAGCTGATCGCCCTCGGTGGCGCCATCGGCACCGGCCTGTTCCTGGGGTCGGCCGGGGTGATGCAATCGGCCGGCCCGTCGATGATCCTGGGCTATGCGATCTGCGGCTTCATTGCCTTCCTGATCATGCGCCAGCTGGGCGAGATGATCGTCGAAGAGCCGGTGGCCGGCTCCTTCGCCCACTTCGCCCACAAGTACTGGGGCGGTTTCGCCGGCTTCCTGTCGGGCTGGAACTGCTGGGTGCTGTACATCCTGGTGGGGATGTCGGAGCTGACCGCGGTCGGCAAGTATGTCCACTACTGGTGGCCGGAGATCCCCACCTGGGCCTCGGCAGCCGCATTCTTCATCCTCATCAACGCGATCAACCTGGCCAACGTGAAGGTGTTCGGCGAGGCGGAGTTCTGGTTCGCGATCATCAAGGTGCTGGCCATCGTCGGCATGATCGGCCTGGGCAGCTACCTGCTGGTCAGTGGCAGCGGCGGCCCTGAAGCCTCGGTCACCAACCTGTGGGCCCACGGCGGTTTCTTCCCGCACGGCGTCGGCGGCCTGGTGATGGCCATGGCGATCATCATGTTCTCCTTCGGCGGCCTGGAAATGCTCGGGTTCACCGCAGCCGAGGCCGACAAGCCGAAGACCGTGATCCCCAAGGCGATCAACCAGGTCATCTACCGCATCCTGATCTTCTACATCGGTGCCCTGGTGGTACTGCTGTCGCTGACCCCGTGGGACAGCCTGGTCAGCAGCCTGACCAGCTCGGGCGATGCCTACAGCGCCAGCCCGTTCGTGCAGGTGTTCTCGCTGCTGGGCAGCAACACCGCAGCGCATATCCTCAACTTCGTGGTGCTGACCGCGGCGCTGTCGGTGTACAACAGCGGCACCTACTGCAACGCGCGCATGCTCTACGGCATGGCCGAGCAGGGTGATGCGCCGGCCAGCCTGGCCAAGATCGACAAGCGTGGCGTGCCGGTACGCTCGATTCTGGCGTCGGCAGCCGTTACCGTGGTGGCGGTGCTGCTCAACTACCTGATGCCGCACAGCGCCCTGGAGCTGCTGATGTCGCTGGTGGTGGCGACCCTGGTGATCAACTGGGCGATGATCAGCTACTCGCACCTCAAGTTCCGCCAGCACATGGACCGTACCGGTCAGAAGTCGCTGTTCCGCGCGCTGATCTACCCCTACGGCAACTACCTCTGCCTGGCGTTCGTGGTGTTCATCCTGGGCATCATGCTGCTGATGCCGGGCATCCGTGTATCGGTGTACGCGATTCCGGTATGGCTGGTGGTGATGTGGGGCTTCTACTGGCTCAAGAGCAAGCGCAGCGCCAACGGCGCCCCTGCAGTGCCGAGCGCCGCCCTCAAGTAAGCGCAGGATGCTGCAATGAAAGCCCGGCCTTGTGCCGGGCTTTTTGGTTTTGTGCACCAGGGCGGGTATCCTGAAGGCCAATTCGCGCAAAGCCAGGCCCATGCTGATCATTTCCAACGCCGTGCACATTCCCGATGACGAGATCGAATTGAACGCCATTCGCGCCCAGGGCGCCGGTGGGCAGAACGTCAACAAGGTCTCCAGCGCCGTGCACCTGCGCTTTGACATCAATGCCTCGTCACTGCCGCCGTTTCACAAGGAGCGGTTGCTGGGCCTGCGTGACAGCCGGATCACCAGCGACGGGGTGATCGTGCTCAAGGCCCAGCAATACCGTACCCAGGAGCAGAACCGGGCCGACGCCCTGGAGCGCTTGCGCGAACTGATTCTGGCGGCGGTGAAGGTCGAGAAGGCGCGGCGGCCTACGCGCCCGACCCTGGGCTCCAAGACCCGTCGCCTGGAGTCAAAGAGCAAGCGCGGGGCGATCAAGGCCGGGCGCGGCAAGATCGACTACTGAAGCGTGTGGCGTACCGGGTTCAGTCGTGCCTGGCGGTACAGGTAAAGGCTGAGCAGCAGGCCGCACAAGGCGGCGATTGCCGCAAACAGAAAGATCGAGGCAAAGCCGAAACCTGCCGCCACGGCCCCCGCCAGTGGGCCAGTGATACCCAGCGACAGGTCGATGAACAGTGAGTAGGCCCCCACCGCGGCACCGCGGTTGGCTGCCGGCACCAGATTGACCGCCTCTACCCCCAGCGCCGGGAATACCAGCGAAAAGCCGAAGCCGCTCAGTGCCGCACCGGCCAGTGCCAGTTCGGCGCTGGGGGCCAGCCACAGCAGCAACAGGCCGATCGTCTCCACGCTCAGGCAGGCAATGGCGACACGGTAGCCGCCCAGACGGTTGATCAGGTTGCCGAACAGCAGGCGTGCGCTGATGAAGCTGGCGCCGAACAGGCTCAGGCACAGCGCGGCGTTGTGCCAGGACTGGCTGGCGTAGTACAGGGTAATGAAGGTGGCGATGGTGCCAAAGCCGATCGAGCCCAGCGCCAGCCCCGAGCCATGCCCGAACACCCGCCCCAGCACGTGCAGAAACGGCATGCGCACGCCACTGACGATCGGCGCCGCCTGCTTGGGCCAGGCCAGCGCCAGGCCTGCCGCGCACAGCAGCAGGATGCTCACGCCCATGCTCCACAGCCCCAGCTGCTGTACCAGCACCACCCCCAGCGGTGCGCCGATGGCCAGCGCGCCGTAGCTGGCGATGCCGTTCCAGGAGATCACCTTGGCGGTGTGCTGCGCGCCCACCCGGCCGATGCCCCAGCCGATGGCGCCCGAACCCACCAGGCTTTCGGCGCTGCCCAGCACCAGGCGCCCCACCAGCAGGCTGGTCAGGCTCATCCAGGGCGTGGCCTGCAGCCAGGCGGCCAGCAACATGAACACGCCGCTCAGGCCGCAGCCGGCCAGGCCGTACATCACCGCACGCTTGCAGCCCTGATTGTCGATGAGGCGGCTGGCATAGGGGCGGCTGAGCAGGGTGGCGAGGTATTGCACGCTGATCACCAGGCCGGCGACCACGGCGCCGAACCCCAGGGTGTCGTGCACGAAGCCGGGCAGCACGGCCAGGGGAATGCCGATGTTGAGGTAGCCGATGAAGGTGAACAGCACGATGGAGACGACTTGCAGGGTGACCGCCAGGGGGCGCGGTGTGACAGGCATGGAAGGTCCGGGAGGTGACGGGCTGGAGTGCCTATCATAGACCTGTGGAACGCGGGGAGGGTTCTTGGCGGTGTGAAAACCCGTTGCCGGGGTCGTCCCCTGTCGTAGTGGTTTTCACACGCCGGGTAGTGCGCGGTTTATTCCTGTTCGGCGCTCGGGGTTTCGTCGCCATCGGAATCTGCCACGTGGGCAGGTTCGGCGCTGAGAGGAGCAGCAGGCTGCTCGGCTTGGTTCAGGCTTGGGAAGGGAAGATTCGGGATTTCATGCATCTCGTCGTTCCTCGCAAGTTTATAAGGTGGAAAGGCTGCGCAAGGCGCGCTTGGCTTCGATAAAGCCTGGGCAGGATACAGGAGTCTGGATGACAGTATGAATTTTCCTGCTGATTGGTGGCCTTCAACGGCTTCGCCGGCACGGCCAGCGCCTACACGGATCGACGTCGTCCCTGTAGGAGCCGGCCTTGCCGACGAAGGGTTCAGCGACAGACGTCCGCGATGGCCGCCGCCAGCACCTGCAGCCTGGCCGCATCCGCCCCGGCGATGTTCGCCCGCCCGGTACCGACCATGTACACACTGTGCTTCTCGCGCAGTTGCGTCACTTGCTGCGGTGAGAGGCCGGTGTAGGAGAACATTCCGCGTTGCGCGGCGATATGCGCGAACCGCTCGCTCAGCCCATGGGGCTGCAGCGCCTCGACCAGGCCGACCCGCAGCATGGCGATGCGCTGGCGCATGGCGTCGACTTCGTCGGCCCACAGGCGCTTGAGCGCCGGATCGCCAAGAATCGTCGCCACCACCGCCGCGCCATGGTCTGGCGGCGTCGACCACAGGTTGCGTGCAATCGATGCCAGCTGACTGCGCACATCCTGCAGCTTTTCGGCGCTGTCGGCGCATACCAGCAGCGCACCGGTGCGCTCGCGGTACAGGCCGAAGTTCTTCGAGCACGAACTGGTCACCAGCAGCTCCGGCAGGGCCTGGGCAAACAGCCTCACGGCCCAGGCATCCTGCTCCAGCCCGTCACCGAAGCCCTGGTAGGCGAAGTCGATCAGCGGCAGCAGTTCGCGGCGCTTGACCACTTCCAGCACCGCCTGCCAGTCCTGCTTCGACAGGTCGAAGCCGGTGGGGTTGTGGCAGCAGGCGTGCAGCAGCACCACGTCGCCCGTGGGCACCGATTCCAGTGCCGCGAGCATGCCGGTCACGTTCAGGCGGTTGTCTGCGCCCACATAGGGGTAGTGGCTGACCTTCAGGCCGGCACTGGCGAACAGCGTTTCGTGGATCGGCCAGGTCGGGTCGCTCAGCCAGATGCCACGCCCTGGCAGGCACTGGCGGATGAACTCCGCCGCCAGTCGCAGTGCGCCGGTGCCGCCCGGGGTTTGCGTGGCGCCTGCGCGCCGGGCTGCGAGCAGTGGCGCGTCGTCACCGAGTACCAGTTGCGCGATCAGTTGTCCGAAGGCTGCATCCCCGTGACCGCCTACGTAGCTCTTGCTGGTCTGGCCGTCGAGCAGGCGCTGTTCGGCCAGCTTGACCGCCCTGGGCACCGGGGTAAGGCCCTGGGCGTCCTTGAACAGGCCAACCCCCAGGTCGAACCTGTCGGGGTTGGTGTCCCTGGCGTACGCCTCCATCAGCCCCAGAATCGGGTCGCCCGGCACGCGCGCGATGGCGCCGAAGTGCATTACTTGCGACCTTCTGCGGTGCTGGCGACCTCATCGGTGCGCGCGGCCATGATGAAGTCGTTGCGGTGCAGGCCCTTGATCGAGTGGCTCCACCAGGTCACGGTGACCTTGCCCCACTCGGTCAGCAGGCCAGGGTGATGGCCTTCGGCTTCGGAGATCTCGCCCACTGCGTTGGTGAACGCCAGGGCATGTTTGAAATTCTTGAACAGGAACACTTTTTCCAGCTGCATGATGCCGTCGCGCACTTCGATGTTCCAATCCGGGATCTGCTTGATCAGTACCGGCAGTTCTTCGTCGCTGACCTGTGGGGCGTCGGCACGGCAGGCTTCGCAATGGGCTTGGTTCAAGGCGTTCATAGGTGATTCTTCCGCAAGTGGTTGTTATAGGTGTACAGGGTGGCTCAAGCGGCCACCTTGGGGGGGAATTTGGGGGCGTGCAGGCCCAGCTGCATGGCGCGTTGAACCATGCCCATGATGTCTTCGTGGGCCAGGTCGAACAAGCGCTTGAGCTGCGGCAGGGCGAAGTACACCGGCTGCAGGATATCGATGCGGTAAGGCGTGCGCATGGCCTCGAGCGGATCGAAGGCCTGGTGTTCCGGTTCGTCGGACAGGCTGTAGACGGTCTCCTTGGGCGAGGAGAGGATGCCGCCGCCGTAGATCCTGCGGCCCTGCGGGGTGTCCACCAGGCCGAACTCGATGGTCATCCAGTACAGGCGGGCCAGGTAGACGCGCTGTTCCTTGGTCGCGGCCAGGCCGAGCTTGCCGTAGGTGTGGGTGAATTCGGCAAACCAGGGGTTGGTCAGCAGCGGGCAGTGGCCGAAGATCTCGTGAAAGATGTCGGGCTCTTGCAGATAGTCGAGTTCTTCTTCGGTGCGAATGAAGGTGGCCACCGGAAAGCGCTTGCTGGCCAGCAGTTCGAAGAAGGTCTGGAAGGGGATCAGGGCCGGCACGCGGGCAACTTGCCAGCCGGTGGTGGCGCCCAGTACCTGGTTGATCTCGCTCAGTTGCGGAATGCGGTCATGAGGCAGGTTCAGTTGTTCGATGCCGTCCAGGTACTCCTGGCACGCGCGCCCCTCGATCACCTTCAGCTGGCGGGTGATCAGGGTATTCCACACCGCATGTTCCTGCGGCGGGTAATCGATAAAACCCTGCGCATCGGGCTCGCGGGCCACGTAGTGCGTCTGTTTCATGCTGCTCTCCTGATGAGGGCCTTTATTGTTATAGGGTGGCTTTCGCCATGCCCTAGGAATACCCCCTCACCCTGGTGTTTGCATCCCGTTGCCTCGTGCCCGGCGGGCCGTTCAACCGTATTTTTGTAACGCAGATTTTACGGTGGTGCCGAAGTGCCGAGAAAACGCAGGTGCTGGTAGCTGTGAATCCGCCTTTTTGTAACGTATTCTTTACGAGAATTCATGCCGTTGTGCAGATAGTTGGCCTCGTCTTCTTGTTTGTAGGACCTTTCATGCGTATCAAAGTGCACTGCCAGAACCGCATCGGTATCTTGCGCGACATGCTCAACCTGCTGGTCGAGTACGGGATCAACGTGGCCCGCGGCGAGGTGGGGGGCGAGCATGGCAATGCCATCTACCTGCACTGCCCGAACCTGATCAACCTGCAGTTCCAGGCGCTGCGCCCCAAGTTCGAAGCCATTACCGGCGTGTTCGGGGTCAAGCGGGTGGGCCTGATGCCCAGCGAGCGCCGGCACATGGAGCTCAATGCCTTGCTGGGTGCGCTGGATTTTCCCGTGCTGTCGATCGACATGGGGGGCTCGATCGTCGCGGCCAACCGTTCGGCGGCGCAGTTGCTCGGGGTGCGGGTGGACGAAGTGCCGGGCATTGCATTGTCGCGGTATGCCGAGGATTTCGACCTGCCGGAGTTGGTGCGGGCCAACAAGTCACGCATCAACGGCTTGCGGGTGAAGATCAAAGGCGATGTGTTCCTGGCCGATATCGCACCGCTGCAGTCCGAGCACGATGACAGCGAGGCGCTGGCAGGGGCCGTGCTGACCCTGCACCGGGCTGACCGAATCGGCGAACGCATCTACAACGTGCGCAAGCAGGAGCTGCGTGGGTTCGACAGCATTTTCCAGAGCTCCAGGGTGATGGCGGCGGTGGTGCGCGAGGCACGTCGCATGGCGCCGCTGGATGCGCCACTGCTGATCGAGGGCGAGACCGGTACCGGCAAGGAGTTGCTGGCCCGTGCCTGCCACCTGGCCAGTCCGCGTGGGCAGGCGCCGCTGATGGCGCTCAACTGTGCCGGGCTGCCCGAGTCGATGGCCGAGACCGAGCTGTTCGGCTACGGGCCGGGGGCGTTCGAAGGCGCCCGCGCCGAGGGCAAGCTTGGCCTGCTGGAACTGACCGCGGGCGGCACGCTGTTTCTCGACGGCGTGGGTGAGATGAGCCCGCGCCTGCAGGTGAAGCTGTTGCGCTTTCTGCAGGACGGTTGCTTTCGCCGGGTGGGCAGTGACGAGGAGGTGTACCTGGATGTGCGGGTGATCTGCGCGACCCAGGTGGACTTGTCGGAGTTGTGCGCCCGCGGCGAGTTTCGCCAGGACCTGTATCACCGCCTCAACGTGCTGTCGCTGCACATTCCACCGCTGCGCGAATGCCTGGACGGCCTGGCGCCGCTGGTGGAGCATTTTCTCGACCAGGCCAGCCGCCAGATCGGCTGCCCGTTGCCGAGCCTGGCACCGGCGGCGATGGAGCGCCTGAGCCAATACCATTGGCCGGGCAACGTGCGGCAACTGGAGAACGTACTGTTCCAGGCGGTTTCATTGTGCGACGGCGGGGTGGTCAAGGCCGAGCATATTCGCCTGCCCGATTATGGCGCGCGCCAACCTTTGGGCGAGTTTTCCCTAGAAGGTGACTTGTCGCAAATAGTCGGTCGTTTCGAAAAAGCCGTACTTGAAAGTTTGCAGGGTGAATTCCCCAGTAGCAGAGCACTGGGTAAACGCCTGGGCGTTTCGCATACCACCATTGCCAACAAGTTGCGTGATTACGCAATCGGCAAAGTTGTGGAGTGACTTTAAAGGCGGGGAAGTTACTGTTTGCAGCGAGGGTGCGCCTCGTCGACACAAGGCCCGAGGCGCAACTACCGTCAGTGTGCTCTATCAGCCGTTGGAGCACCCGTTACCCATGACGCGGTATTCGAGAATGTGCTTCTGGCCTTGGGAGTCCTCGTAGGTCATGCGGGCCGGAACCACTTCGCAGACGTTCGGGACTTCGGTCATGGAAATGACTTTGGCGATGTCCAGATGTTGCGAGTAACTGTATTGTTCAACCGGAATCTGCTCGGCGGAAACATCTGCAACTTCAGCCGCCATGGCCGATGCGCAAAAACTACCGAGTGCCAATACCAGTAAAGCTTTCATCTTCAAGTTACCTGTCTAAGGTCGTAAGGGGTCACGCTGCGCTTGTGGCGCGGCGTGTGCAGCAAGTTGAAACTTTCAGGGTTATCGCGGGATTAACATGCCTTCGTGGGGGCTGTTACCAGTTAATTCGCGTTGCCGTTGCTGGCGAGGTGAATTCTAGGAGTGTGGCGGGCCCCGAAACAGAGCCCGTTTTGATAAACACTGTTGGCGGAAACTGTAACAATCAGTTGAAATTTCACCTCGGGATTTATTTTTCTATCTGTTGCCGCGCTGGAACGCCCGTGCCAGAGCGGTCGGCGCGCAGTGTTGGACCAAATGCAGGTCCCGTTACTACCAACGTCGAATGGCCCTTGGCGCTCTGGTACAGTTAAAACGAGGTCATACAAAAACAACTATTACACCGAGGTAACAAAGATGAGTGCGGCTCCCCTGTATCCCGTGCGTCCCGAGGTTGCGGCCAACACGCTGACCGACGAGGCGACCTACAAGGCCATGTACCAGCAGTCGGTGATCAACCCTGACGGCTTCTGGCGCGAGCAAGCTCAGCGCCTCGAGTGGATCAAGCCCTTCACCAAGGTCAAGCAGACCTCGTTCGACGACCACCATGTCGACATCAAGTGGTTTGCCGACGGCACTCTGAACGTTTCCTACAACTGCCTGGACCGTCACCTGGCCGAGCGTGGGGATCAGCTGGCGATCATCTGGGAAGGCGACGACCCTTCCGAGCACCGCAACATCACCTATCGCGAACTGCACGAGCAGGTCTGCAAGTTCGCCAACGCCCTGCGTGGCCAGGACGTTCACCGCGGCGACGTGGTGACCATCTACATGCCGATGATTCCCGAAGCCGTGGTCGCCATGCTGGCGTGCGCGCGTATCGGCGCGATCCACTCGGTGGTGTTCGGCGGCTTCTCGCCCGAGGCGCTGGCCGGCCGCATCATCGACTGCAAGTCCAAGGTCGTGATCACCGCCGACGAAGGGCTGCGTGGCGGGCGTCGTACCGCACTCAAGGCCAACGTCGACCTGGCGCTGACCAACCCGGAAACCGCCAGCGTGCAGAAGATCATCGTGTGCAAGCGCACCGGTGGCGACATTGCCTGGCACCAGCACCGCGACATCTGGTACGAAGACCTGATGAAAGTGGCTTCTGCCCATTGCGCGCCGAAAGAGATGGGCGCCGAAGAAGCGCTGTTCATCCTCTATACCTCCGGCTCCACCGGCAAGCCCAAGGGCGTGCTGCACACCACTGGCGGCTACCTGGTATACGCCTCGCTGACCCATGAGCGCGTGTTCGACTATCGCCCTGGTGACGTGTACTGGTGTACCGCCGACGTGGGCTGGGTGACCGGCCACAGCTACATCGTCTATGGCCCGCTGGCCAACGGCGCCACCACCCTGCTGTTCGAAGGCGTGCCGAACTACCCGGACATCACCCGTGTGGCGAAGATCGTCGACAAGCACAAGGTCAACATCCTCTACACCGCGCCCACCGCCATTCGCGCGATGATGGCCGAAGGTCAGGCGGCCATGAAGGATGCCGACGGTTCGAGCCTGCGCCTGCTGGGCTCGGTGGGGGAGCCGATCAACCCTGAAGCCTGGAACTGGTACCACACCACCGTGGGCAAGGAGCGTTGCCCGATCGTCGACACCTGGTGGCAGACCGAGACCGGCGGCATCCTGATCAGCCCGCTGCCGGGCGCCACTGCGCTCAAGCCGGGCTCGGCCACCCGTCCGTTCTTCGGCGTGGTGCCGGCGCTGGTGGACAACCTGGGCAACCTGATCGACGGCGCCGCCGAGGGCAACCTGGTGATCCTCGATTCGTGGCCGGGCCAGTCGCGTTCGCTGTACGGCGATCACGACCGTTTCGTCGACACCTACTTCAAGACCTTCCGCGGCATGTACTTCACCGGTGACGGCGCGCGCCGCGACGAAGACGGCTACTACTGGATCACCGGCCGGGTCGACGACGTACTCAACGTCTCGGGCCACCGCATGGGGACCGCCGAGATCGAGAGCGCCATGGTTGCGCACCCGAAGGTCGCCGAGGCGGCGGTCGTCGGTGTGCCGCATGATCTGAAGGGGCAGGGCATCTATGTCTACGTCACGCTCAACGGTGGCGAGGAGCCGAGCGAAGCATTGCGTCTGGAGCTGAAGAACTGGGTGCGCAAGGAGATCGGGCCGATCGCCTCGCCAGACGTGATCCAGTGGGCACCAGGGCTGCCTAAAACCCGCTCGGGCAAGATCATGCGCCGTATCCTGCGCAAGATCGCCACGGCCGAGTACGACGGCCTGGGCGACATCTCGACGCTGGCCGACCCGGGTGTGGTGCAGCACCTGATCGACACGCACAAGTCGATGAACCTGGCGTCAGCCTGAGTCATCGCCGGCAGGCCGGCCCTTGTAGGGCGACCTGCCGGCGATAGGGCCGGTTGGCTGTCAGCACAAAGCCCCGCACTGCGGGGCTTTTTCATGCCTGTTACGCCGACTTTCATCGGTAACCTTTTCTGTCACCGGTTTCGCACACAAACGGGGCATTGGGAAACGCCGCCGCCCGATCCGGGCGCATCCACCACGCCAATTTTGCATGGCTGCCACGCTGCACTTGCCGGATTACAAGGCTTTGCCAATAATGGGCGCGGTTATTGCTTGATTGATAGGTTATTTGTCTCTCGCTTTTGCATATTCCGCGAAAGCTGTCAATATCTCCGACCCTGACTTCCGGCGCTTCTGTAACTAGTTGTCGCATTGAAGAAATATCGGGTTCGGAGCTGTCGCTAAAATGCCAATCACTCGCTCGTGATGCCTCGACCCTGTTTCGTCGAGCCCTGCGCAGCTCGCGTTGTACCCATTCGCAACGTCGACGGCCAATCGGCCTGTCACGTATTGCCCTTTACCGATGGAGTTCCCAGATGAAGAAACTCGCACTGCTTGGCGCCCTGGCGCTGTCCGTGTTTTCCCTGGCATCGCTGGCTGATGAAAAACCACTGAAGATCGGCATCGAGGCCGCCTACCCACCGTTCGCTTCCAAGGCGCCGGACGGCAGCATCGTGGGCTTCGACTACGACATCGGCAACGCGCTGTGTGCAGAGATGAAGGTCAAGTGCGTTTGGGTCGAGCAGGAATTCGACGGCCTGATCCCGGCGCTCAAGGTGCGCAAGATCGACGCCATCCTGTCGTCCATGTCGATCACCGATGATCGCAAGAAGTCCGTGGACTTCACCAAGCGCTACTACCTCACGCCGGCCCGCCTGGTGATGAAGGACGGTACCACCGTCAGCGACAGCCTGGACGAACTCAAGGGCAAGAAGATCGGCGTTCAGCGTGGCTCGATCCACGACCGTTTCGCCAAGGAAGTGCTGGCCCCCAAAGGCGCCACCATCGTTCCCTACGGCACCCAGAACGAAATCTACCTGGACGTTGCCGCCGGTCGTCTGGATGGCACCGTGGCCGATGCGACCCTGCTCGAAGACGGCTTCCTCAAGACCGACGCCGGCAAGGGCTATGCATTCGTAGGCCCGTCCTTCACCGACGCCAAGTACTTCGGTGACGGTATCGGTATCGCCGTGCGCAAGGGCGACGCCCTGAAGGACAAGATCAACACCGCCATCGACGGCATCCGTGCCAATGGCGAGTACAAGAAGATCCAGGACAAGTACTTCAACTTCGACATCTACGGCCCTGACGCGCAGTAATCCGTCGACGTTTCACCTGTTCAATGGTGCAAGCAGCAGAAGCGCTGAGGTTTGCACCATTTTTTCATCCCTAAGGTCGAGGACCTCAACATGTTGAAAGGCTACGGGGCAGTCATCCTCGATGGAGCATGGCTGACGCTACAGCTCGCCTTGTCGTCCATGGCCCTGGCCATCGTACTGGGCCTGATCGGCGTGGCGCTGCGGCTGTCGCCGGTGCGCTGGCTGGCCTGGCTGGGCGACCTGTACGCCACGGTGATCCGCGGGATCCCCGACCTGGTGCTGATCCTGCTGATCTTCTACGGCGGTCAGGACCTGCTCAACCGCGTCGCACCCTTGCTCGGTTTCGACGATTACATCGACCTCAATCCGCTGATGGCGGGTATCGGTACCCTGGGCTTCATCTTTGGTGCATACCTGTCCGAAACCTTCCGCGGCGCTTTCATGGCCATCCCCAAGGGGCAGGCCGAAGCCGGCATGGCCTATGGCATGAGCGGCCTGCAGATCTTCTTCCGGGTGCTGGTGCCGCAGATGATTCGCCTGGCGATCCCTGGCTTCACCAACAACTGGCTGGTACTGACCAAGGCCACCGCACTGATTTCGGTGGTGGGCCTGCAAGACATGATGTTCAAGGCCAAGCAGGCGGCGGACGCGACCCGCGAGCCGTTCACGTTCTTCCTGGCGGTCGCGGCGTTGTACCTGGTGATCACCAGTGTCTCGTTGCTGGCCCTGCGTTACCTCGAGAAACGCTACTCGGTTGGCGTAAAGGCGGCTGATCTATGATTTTCGATTACAACGTCATCTGGGAAGCCATGCCGCTGTACCTGAGCGGCATGCTGACCACGCTCAAGCTGCTGGCGCTGTCGTTGCTGTTCGGCCTGCTGGTGGCAGTGCCGCTGGGCCTGATGCGGGTGTCCAAGCAGCCGCTGGTGAACATGAGCGCCTGGCTCTACACCTACGTGATTCGTGGCACGCCGATGCTGGTACAGCTGTTTCTGATCTATTACGGGCTGGCCCAGTTCGAGGCGGTGCGCGAGAGCTTCCTGTGGCCGTGGCTGTCCAGTGCGACCTTCTGTGCGTGCCTGGCCTTTGCCATCAATACCAGTGCCTACACCGCCGAGATCATCGCCGGCAGCCTCAAGGCCACGCCCCACGGCGAGATCGAGGCGGCCAAGGCGATGGGCATGTCGCGGGTCAAGATGTACCGCCGCATCCTGCTGCCCTCGGCCCTGCGCCGGGCACTGCCGCAATACAGCAATGAAGTGATCATGATGCTGCAGACCACCAGCCTGGCGTCGATCGTGACCCTGATCGACATCACCGGTGCGGCGCGCACGGTCAATGCCCAGTACTACCTGCCGTTCGAGGCGTACATCACCGCCGGTGTCTTCTACCTGTGCCTGACCTTCATTCTGGTGCGCCTGTTCAAGCTGGCTGAACGCCGCTGGCTCGGCTACCTGGCGCCGCGCAAGGGCTGAGCCCGGCGGCAACTTTTTCGCCCCGGGCGCAGGCCCGGGACTGACGCTTTGTGAGAACCGACAGCATGTACAAACTCGAAGTCCAAGACCTGCACAAACGCTATGGCAGTCACGAAGTGCTCAAGGGTGTGTCCCTGGCGGCCAAGGCGGGCGATGTGATCAGCATCATCGGCTCCAGCGGCTCGGGCAAGAGCACCTTCCTGCGCTGCATCAACCTGCTCGAGCAGCCGCATGCCGGCAAGATCCTGCTCAACAACGAAGAGTTGAAGCTGGTGGCGAACAAGGACGGCGCGCTGAAGGCGGCCGACCCCAAGCAGTTGCAGCGCATGCGCTCGCGCCTGTCGATGGTGTTCCAGCACTTCAACCTGTGGTCGCACATGACTGCGCTGGAGAACATCATCGAGGCACCGGTTCACGTGCTGGGCATGAGCCGCAAGGACGCGCTGGAAAAGGCCGAGCACTATCTGGCCAAGGTCGGTGTGTCCCATCGCAAGGATGCCTACCCGGGCCATATGTCCGGTGGTGAGCAGCAGCGTGTGGCGATTGCCCGTGCACTGGCGATGGAGCCTGAAGTGATGCTGTTCGACGAGCCGACCTCGGCGCTGGACCCGGAGCTGGTGGGCGATGTGCTCAAGGTGATGCAGGCGCTGGCCCAGGAAGGCCGCACCATGGTGGTGGTGACCCACGAGATGGGCTTCGCCCGCGAGGTGTCCAACCAGCTGGTGTTCCTGCACAAGGGTGTGGTCGAAGAGAGCGGCAACCCGCGTGAAGTGCTGGTCAACCCGCAGTCCGAGCGGTTGCAGCAGTTCCTGTCCGGCAGCCTGAAATAATCGACCGTGCTACAGTTCGAGGCTGCCGCTTTGCACCAGAATAGGGCATGCTGCGCCTCGATCGAGGCTTTTCTCCCAGACTCCTCTCAGGTTTCGGACCTTACCCAATGACCACCCAGCGAATCGGTTTTCTCCTCTGGCCCAGCACCAAGGCCTTGACCCTGGCGCTGGCCGAAGAGGTCTTGCGGGTGGCCCAGAAGGTGCACCCCGAAGTGGTCTACGAGCTGCTGTTCCTGCAGGCCGAACCTGCGCCGGAGGGCGCCTGGCGCTTGCCTGGCGAAGCCTGGGTGGGGCGGCTGGAAGGTTGCCAGAAGCTGTTTCTGCTGGCCGATGAGCCGCCGCAGGCGGTAGGCGCGGCGCTGGGCAGCGCGCTCAAGCAACTGGTGCGCTCGGGGTGCGTGGTGGGCGGTCTTTCGGCAGGTGTGTATCCGCTGGCCCAGCTGGGCCTGCTGGATGGTTATCGCGCCGCGGTGCACTGGCGCTGGCAGGATGACTTCGCCGAGCGCTTCCCCAAGGTCATCGCCACCAGCCACCTGTTCGACTGGGATCGCGATCGGCTGACCGCCTGTGGTGGCATGTCGGTACTGGACCTGCTGCTGGCCGTGCTGGCCCGTGACCATGGCGCCGAGCTTGCCGGTGCGGTGTCCGAAGAGCTGGTGGTCGAGCGCATTCGCGAGGGGGGCGAGCGTCAGCGCATCCCGCTGCAGAATCGCCTGGGCTCCAGCCATCCGAAGCTGACCCAGGCGGTGCTGCTGATGGAGGCCAATATCGAAGAGCCGTTGACCACCGACGAGATTGCCCAGCATGTGTGCGTATCGCGCCGGCAGCTGGAGCGGATCTTCAAGCAGTACCTCAATCGGGTGCCCAGCCAGTATTACCTGGAGCTGCGCTTGAACAAGGCGCGCCAGATGCTGATGCAGACCAGCAAGTCGATCATCCAGATCGGCCTGTCGTGCGGGTTCTCGTCGGGGCCGCATTTTTCCAGCGCGTACCGCAACTTCTTTGGCGCAACGCCACGCGAAGACCGCAACCAGCGCCGCAGCAACAGCCCGTTCGAGTTGTCGTCGGCGCCTGCCGAGCGCGGCTGATTCGGTAGCGCAGCGCGACCTTCGGCGGCAAACCAGCGCCCACAGCTTCGAAGGGGGCTGCACAGGCCCGAGGGCGCTGGCTTGCCAGCGAAGAAGCCCCCGCAAATCCGTGCGTGACACAATCTCCCCGCCAGCACCGCGCACCGTTTAAACTGCGCCTTTGCGACCCTATTTGTCGCATTGCCGAAAGCCTTGGCAAAACAGGGTTTGGCGCTATAAGAAGTTGTCGCTTGGCGGCAAGGCCGGGCGTTCATCAGTCCTTACAATCCCCCCATCGCTCGCCAGTTCCAGGCAGGCGTTCCTCTTCAGGAGACTCCGATGTCCGTTGAGCAAGCTCCGGTGCAACGCGCCGATTTCGACCAGGTAATGGTCCCCAACTATGCGCCGGCCGCTTTCATCCCCGTGCGTGGCCAGGGCTCCCGTGTATGGGACCAGGCGGGGCGCGAGCTGATCGATTTCGCTGGCGGCATCGCCGTAAACGTCCTGGGGCACGCCCACCCGGCACTGGTCGGTGCGCTGACCGAGCAGGCCAACAAGCTGTGGCACGTGTCCAACGTGTTCACCAACGAGCCAGCCCTGCGTCTGGCCCACAAGCTGGTCGACGCCACCTTTGCCGAGCGTGCGTTCTTCTGCAACTCCGGCGCCGAGGCCAACGAGGCCGCCTTCAAGCTGGCCCGTCGTGTCGCCCACGACCGCTTCGGCCCTGAAAAGCACGAGATCATCGCTACCGTGAACAGCTTCCACGGTCGCACCCTGTTCACCGTGAGCGTCGGTGGCCAGCCCAAGTACTCCGACGGCTTCGGCCCTAAGATCACCGGCATCAGCCATGTGCCGTACAACGACCTCGAAGCGCTCAAGGCGCAGATCAGCGACAAGACCTGCGCGGTGGTGATCGAGCCGATCCAGGGCGAGAGCGGCGTGGTGCCGGCCGACAAGGCCTATCTGCAAGGCGCGCGCGAGCTGTGCGACAAGCACAACGCACTGCTGATCTTCGACGAAGTGCAGACCGGCGTCGGCCGTACCGGCGAGCTGTTCGCCTACATGCACTACGGCGTGACCCCCGACATCCTGACCAGCGCCAAGAGCCTGGGCGGCGGTTTCCCGATTGCCGCGATGCTGACCACCGAAGCGCTGGCCAAGCACCTGGCCGTGGGCACCCACGGCACCACCTATGGCGGCAACCCGTTGGGCTGCGCCGTGGCCTCTGCGGTGCTGGATGTGGTCAATACCCCTGAAGTGCTGGCGGGCGTCAAGGCCAAGCACGAGCGCTTCAAGGCGCGCCTGGAGAAGATCGGCCAGCAGTACGGCCTGTTCACCCAGGTCCGCGGCCTGGGCCTGCTGATCGGTTGCGTGTTGTCCGATGCCTGGAAGGGCAAGGCCAAGGACGTGTTCAACGCTGCCGAGAAAGAAGGCCTGATGGTTTTGCAGGCCGGCCCGGACGTGGTGCGTTTCGCCCCCAGCCTGGTGGTGGAAGATGCCGACATCGATGAAGGCCTGGACCGCTTCGAACGCGCTGCCGCTGCACTGACCAAGGCCTGATACCGGCCTGCGGTCCTTCGCTGGCCCCGGTGGCCAGCGAACCGATTCTGGTGGCCCGTGCCCGTGGCACGTGCCGCTTCTTCTGCGCCGGCAGCTGTCGGCCCGATTTTCCCTAAAGGAGTGACACCATGCTGGTGATGCGCCCCGCGCAAATGGCTGACCTGGGTGAAGTGCAGCGTCTGGCCGCGGACAGTCCCATCGGTGTCACGTCCCTGCCGGATGATGCCGGTCGCCTGGGCGACAAGATCGCCGCGTCCGAAACCTCCTTTGCCGCCGAAGTGAGCTTCAATGGCGAGGAGAGCTACTTCTTCGTGCTCGAAGACAGCGAGACCGGCAAGCTGGTCGGCTGTTCGGCCATCGTGGCCTCGGCCGGCTATTCCGAGCCGTTCTACAGTTTTCGCAACGAGACCTTCGTGCACGCCTCGCGCGAGCTGAAGATCCACAACAAGATCCATGTGCTGTCGCAGTGTCACGACCTGACCGGCAACAGCCTGCTGACCAGCTTCTACGTGCTGCCCGAACTGGTGGGCACCGGCTGGGCCGAGCTCAACTCCCGCGGCCGGCTGCTGTTCATGGCAGCGCACCCGGAGCGGTTTGCCGATTCGGTGGTGACCGAGATCGTCGGCTACAGCGACGAGCATGGCGATTCGCCGTTCTGGGATGCCATCGGGCGCAACTTCTTCGACCTCAACTACGCTGCCGCCGAGCGCCTGTGCGGGCTCAAGAGCCGTACCTTCCTTGCCGAGCTGATGCCGCATTACCCCATCTATGTGCCCCTGCTGCCGGATGCCGCGCAGGAGGCCATGGGCCAGGTGCACCCGCGCGCGCAGATCACCTTCGACATCCTGATGCGCGAAGGCTTCGAGACCGATCACTACATCGACATCTTCGACGGTGGGCCGACCCTGCATGCGCGAGTGTCCGGCATCCGCTCCATCGCCCAGAGCCGGCTGGTGCCGGTCAAGCTGCAGGAGCAGGCCGTCAAGGGTGGGCGCCCGTACCTGGTATCCAACGGCCAGTTGCAGGATTACCGCGCCGTGATGCTGGAGCTGGACTGGGCCCCTGGCAAGCCAGTGCAGCTGGACCTGGCCGCCGCCGAGGCGCTGGGAGTGGGTGAGGGCGCCAGCGTGCGCCTGGTCGCGGTCTGATTGCCTGGCTACCCCAGGTCGAGTTTCGCAGGGGCCAGCAGGCACCTGCCCGAGGAGATAGCATGATTGTTCGTCCCGTACGCAGCAGCGACCTACCGGCGCTGATCGAGCTGGCGCGCAGCACCGGCACCACCGGCCTGACCACTCTGCCGGCCAACGAAGAGCGCCTGGCCCACCGGGTGGGCTGGGCCGAGAAGACCTTCCGCGGCGAAGCCGAGCGTGGCGATGCCGACTACCTGTTCGTGCTCGAGAACGACGAAGGCGAAGTGGTGGGCATTTCGGCCATCGCCGGTGCCGTTGGGCTGCGTGAACCCTGGTACAACTACCGGGTGGGCCTGACCGTCAGCGCGTCCCAGGAACTGGACATCTACCGCGAGATCCCCACGCTGTTTCTGGCCAACGACCTGACCGGCAACTCCGAGTTGTGCTCCCTGTTTCTGCGCAGCGACTACCGCAGTGGCCTCAATGGTCGTCTGCTGGCCAAGGCTCGCCTGCTGTTCATTGCCGAATTCAGCGAACTGTTCGGCAACAAGATCATTGCCGAAATGCGCGGCATGTCCGACGAGCAGGGCCGTTCGCCCTTCTGGGAGAGCCTGGGCCGACACTTCTTCAAGATGGAGTTCAGCCAGGCCGACTACCTGACCGGGGTCGGCAACAAGGCGTTCATCGCCGAGCTGATGCCCAAGTTCCCGCTGTACACCTGCTTTCTGTCCGAGGCGGCGCGCAATGTGATCGGGCGCGTGCACACCGATACCGAACCGGCGCTGGCCATGCTGCAGAGCGAAGGCTTCAGCTATCAGGGCTACGTCGACATCTTCGACGCGGGCCCGGCGGTCGAGTGCCAGACCAGCAAGATTCGCGCGGTGCACGACAGCCAGGCCCTGGTGCTGGCGATCGGCACGCCGGGCGACGATGCCACCCCTTTCATCATCCACAACCGCAAGCGCGAGGACTGCCGTATCACCGCAGCGCCCGCGCGCTTGGCTGCGGGCACCCTGGTGGTCGACCCGCTGACGGCCAAGCGCCTGCGCCTGAGCGCCGGTGACCAGGTACGTGCGGTGCCACTGTCCGCAGCACGGGAGGCCAAATAATGACCACGCACTACATTGCCGGTACATGGCAGGCCGGCCAGGGCGAGGCCCTGCAGTCGCTGAACCCGGTCAGCCAACAGGTGATCTGGCAGGGCCAGGGCGCCGACGCGGGGCAGGTCGAGGCCGCGGTACAGGCTGCGCGTCAAGCCTTTGCTGGCTGGGCTCGCCAGCCGCTGGAGGCGCGTATCAGCGTGCTCGAAGCCTTTGCCGCGAGCCTCAAGGCCCACGCCGATGAACTGGCCCGCTGCATCGGCGAAGAAACCGGCAAGCCGCTGTGGGAGGCCACCACCGAAGTGACCAGCATGGTCAACAAGGTGGCCATTTCGGTGCAGAGCTACCGCGAACGTACCGGCGAGAAGAGCGGCCCGCTGGCTGACGCCACGGCGGTACTGCGGCACAAGCCCCACGGTGTGGTGGCGGTGTTCGGCCCGTACAACTTCCCGGGCCACCTGCCCAACGGGCATATCGTGCCGGCGCTGCTGGCCGGTAACAGCGTGGTGTTCAAGCCCAGCGAGCTCACGCCGAAAGTGGCCGAGCTGACGCTCAGGTGCTGGATCGAGGCCGGGCTGCCGGCTGGCGTGCTCAACCTGGTGCAGGGGGCGCGGGAAACCGGGGTGGCCCTGGCGGCCAACCCCGGCATCGACGGCCTGTTCTTCACCGGCTCCAGCCGCACCGGCAACCTGCTGCACCAGCAGTTTTCGGGGCGCCCCGACAAGATCCTGGCCCTGGAGATGGGGGGCAACAACCCCCTGGTGGTCGACCAGGTGCAGGACCTGGACGCTGCGGTATACACCATCATTCAGTCGGCCTTCATTTCCGCCGGCCAGCGCTGCACCTGTGCACGCCGCCTGCTGGTACCCCAAGGCGAATGGGGCGACACCCTGCTGGCGCGGCTGGTGGCCGTCAGCCGGAACATTTCGGTGGGCGCGTTCGATCAGCAGCCGGCGCCGTTCATGGGCTCGGTGATCTCCCTGGGGGCAGCCCGCGCGCTGCTCGATGCCCAGGCCCAGTTGCTGGCCAGCGGCGCACAGTCGCTGCTGCCGATGACCCAGCCACAGGCCGATGCGGCGTTGCTGACCCCGGGCATCATCGACGTGACCTCGGTGGCCGAGCGCCCGGACGAGGAGTTCTTCGGGCCGCTGCTGCAGGTTATCCGCTACAGCGATTTCGATGCCGCGATCCGCGAAGCCAACAACACCCAGTACGGCCTGGCCGCAGGGCTGTTGTCCGATTCCGAGGCGCGCTACCAGCAGTTCTGGCTGGAAAGCCGCGCCGGTATCGTCAACTGGAACAAGCAACTGACCGGTGCCGCCAGCAGCGCACCGTTCGGTGGTGTCGGGGCCAGTGGCAACCATCGGGCGAGCGCCTATTACGCGGCCGACTACTGCGCCTACCCGGTGGCGTCGCTGGAGGCATCCAGCCTTGTGCTGCCCGCCACGCTGACGCCCGGCGTCACCCTATAACAACAGCTTCACGGAGCCTTAGCCGATGAAATCATTTGAAGTGAATTTTGATGGCCTGGTGGGGCCGACGCACAACTACGGCGGGCTGTCCTACGGCAACGTTGCTTCGCAGAGCAACAGCCAGCAGGCATCCAACCCGCGTGAAGCGGCGCGCCAGGGCCTGGCGAAGATGAAGGCGCTGATGGAGATGGGCTTTGTGCAGGGCGTACTGGCCCCGCAGGAGCGTCCGGATGTGGCTGCGCTGCGTCGCCTGGGCTTTGGCGGCAGCGATGCGCAGGTCATCGAGCGGGCGGCCAGGGAGGCGATGCCGTTGCTGGTCGCCAGTTGCTCTGCGTCCAGCATGTGGGTGGCCAACGCCGCCACGGTCAGCCCGAGCGCCGATACGGCCGATGGACGCGTGCACTTCACGGCGGCCAACCTGAACTGCAAGTACCACCGCAGTATCGAGCACCCGACCACCAGTCGTGTGCTGGGCGCGATGTTCGCCAATACGCAGCACTTTGCCCACCATGCCGCGTTGCCGGCGGTGGCGCAGTTCGGTGACGAAGGTGCTGCCAACCACACGCGCTTCTGCCGTGCCTATGGCGAACCGGGCGTGGAGTTCTTCGTGTTCGGGCGCAGTGCATTCGATGCGCGCTACCCGGCGCCGCACAAATACCCGGCCCGCCAGACCCTGGAGGCTTCCCAGGCGGTTGCCCGGCTGCATGGCCTGAGTGCCGACGGCGTGGTCTATGCTCAGCAGAACCCTACCGTGATCGACCAGGGCGTGTTTCACAACGATGTGATCGCGGTGGGCAACGGCGAGGTGCTGTTCTATCACGAGGATGCCTTCCTCGACACCGAAGCGGTGCTGGCCGAGCTGCAGGCTAAACTGGCCGGATGTGGCGGCAAGTTCAAGGCCATCTGCGTGCCGCGGGCCCAGGTGACGGTCGAGGACGCCGTGCGTTCGTATCTGTTCAACAGTCAGTTGCTGTCCCGTGAAGACGGTTCGATGCTGCTGATCGTGCCGGAGGAATGCCGCAACAACGAGCGGGTCTGGGCCTATCTGTCGGCCTTGACCGGCCAGGGCGGGCCGGTGACCGAGGTCAAGGTCTTCGACCTCAAGCAGAGCATGCAGAATGGCGGCGGCCCCGCGTGCCTGCGTTTGCGCGTGGCGCTCAACGAAACGGAACTGGCGGCCGTCAACCCAGGGGTTATCATGACCGCGCCGCTGTACGACACCCTGACCCAATGGGTCGACAGGCACTACCGCGACAGCCTGAGCGAACGCGACCTGGCTGACCCGCAGCTGTTGCTGGAATGTCGCACGGCACTGGATGAGCTGACCCAGATCCTCAAGCTGGGTTCGGTGTATCCGTTCCAACTCCAACCTTGAAAGAGAACTCGATTATGTCCGACGCCCTGCAGCTGATCCTCGAAGATGAAGATGGCACCCAGCTGGAAACTTCCTGCACCCGTTTTGCCGTGCTGTGGCAAGGCAAGGAAGTGTGGATTCAGCAGGATGGCCGCGGCCAGCTGCTGATCGGTGTCGATGTTGAAGAAGGCGACGCCGAGTATGCCAACCTGCTGCTGCGCCCGCTGGCCACCAACCTGGTGAGCCTGCAGCTGGAAATGGAGCCGGCCGATGCTGGCGAAGATGACGACCACGTCCATGGCCCCGATTGCGGGCATCACCACTAAGGAACACCGCCCATGCTCGCCCTCGGCAAACTGCTTGAACTGACCCTTGCCGGTCGTGAACCGGCAGAGAAGACCCAGCTGACTGTCGAAGGCGTGCGCATGCGCTGGCTCGACGAGGGGGCGCTTGAAGTGACCCCGCCCGAGGGGCGTGACGATGGCATGGACCTGCTGCTGTCTGCGGGTATTCATGGCAACGAGACTGCACCGATCGAGTTGCTCGACGAACTCCTGCATGGCATTGCCAGGGGGGAGATCAAGCCGCGGGCGCGTGTGCTGTTCCTGTTCGGCAACCCCGAGGCGATGCGCACGGGTGCGCGGTATATCGAGCACGACGTCAACCGTCTGTTCAACCGGCGTCATGAGCAGTCCAGTGGTGTCGAGGCATTGCGTGCCTGTGCGCTGGAGCGTCTGGCAACGGCCTTTTTTTTCTATAAAGAGGGCCGTACCCGCCTGCACTATGACCTGCACACCGCCATTCGCGGCTCCAAGATCGAGCAGTTTGCGCTGTATCCCTACAAGGAAGGCCGTCAGCACTCGCGTCGGGAACTGGCTCGCTTGCGCGCCGCCGGCATGCAGGCTGTGCTGCTGCAGAGCAAGCCTTCGATCACCTTTACCGCATTCACCTACGAAACCCTGGGGGCCGAAGCGTTCACCCTCGAGCTGGGCAAGGCGCGGCCGTTCGGCCAGAACGGCGAGATCAAGCTCGGCAAGCTCGAAGCGCGGCTCAGGGCGATCATCGAGGGTAACGAGCCGGCTGAAGATGAAGGGATCGGCGGGCTGCAACTGTTCAGCGTCGCGCGCGAGATCATCAAGCACAGCGACAGCTTCCACCTGCACCTGCCGGCGGATATCGAGAACTTTTCCGAGCTTTCCAGAGGGTATCTGCTGGCCGAGGACCTGGCCGAGACGCGCTGGGTTGTCGAGGAGGAGGGCGCGCGGATCATTTTCCCGAACCCCAAGGTGAAGAACGGGCTGCGTGCGGGGATGCTGATCGTGCCTGCGTCGGATGAGCAGTTGGGCTGAAGATGAAACACCTTCGCCGGCAAGGCCGGCTGCTACAGGTGCCGCGTATCCCGTAGCAGCCGGCCCTGCCGGCGAAAGGGGTAGGGCAATCAGCCCGCCATCTTCTGCGGTACTTCATTGCGGCGCAGCGAGCGCAGCTTGAGCAGGGTGTCGGCGCACGTCACTGCCGCTTCGGCGCCCTTGTGCACGAAGTGATCGAAGAAGAACTTCTGGTGCTCGTCGCCGGCATGGAAGTGATGAGGGGTCAGTACCACCGAGAACACCGGCACTTCGGTTTCCAGCTGCACCTGCATCAGGCCGCTGATCACCGACTGGGCGACGAACTCATGGCGGTACAGGCCGCCGTCCACCACCAGGCCTGCAGCCACGATGCCGGCGTAACGGCCGCTGCGGGCCAGCAGCTTGGCGTGCAGCGGGATTTCGAAGGCACCGCCGACTTCATAGAAGTCGATATCGCTCAGCTGATAGCCTTGCTTGGCCATCTCTTCGACGAAACCCTTGCGGCTCTGGTCAACAATATCCTTGTGCCAGCAGGCCTGGACGAAGGCGATGCGATCGTTGTGATGGCCTTTGCTGTCGATTGGGGTAGCTTGCATTGAAACGAACTCCTGTTTGTATGAGAAACAGGGCAGTGGATCGAAGGGGATTGTCGTTGCGCAGATGTGCAGACGCAGGCACTCGCGTGCCTATCCCGCTCTCTCTTTATCCGGACTATGACCGTCGGCCCCGGAATCACACCGGGTCTGCTGACCTTGCAGGGTTGCCTGCAAGCGCTCGCGGGCTATGCGCAATGGGCGCAATTACCGCCGGTGGGGAATTGCACCCCGCCCTGAGAACGTGCCGCCAGTGGCTGGCGACGCACACGTTGTAGCATAGATGTCGGCAGAACGTATAGCCTGCTAAGCAAACCGCGCCGGATGAAGGTCATTTCATCCTCAAATGGCGGTTGGCGATGTATAAACTCACTGCACCTCGTGTTAAGGCTCGATATAATGCGGCCCTTTGCCGTCGTTTCGTCAATTTGACGCAGGCCGCCGTTTCCGTGGAAGAACCTATGAAAAGCGCAGAAATCCGTGAAGCCTTCCTTCGCTTCTTCGAAGAGCAGGGCCATACCCGAGTTGCCTCCAGCTCCTTGATCCCGGGCAACGACCCGACCCTGCTGTTCACCAACGCGGGGATGAACCAGTTCAAGGACTGCTTCCTTGGCCAGGAAAAGCGCGCGTACACCCGCGCCACCAGCAGCCAGAAGTGCGTGCGCGCCGGCGGCAAGAACAGCGACCTGGAAAACGTCGGGTATACCGCGCGTCACCATACGTTCTTCGAAATGCTGGGCAACTTCAGTTTCGGCGACTATTTCAAGCGTGATGCCATCACCTACGCCTGGACCTTCCTCACCGGCGTGCTGCAACTGCCCAAGGAAAAGCTCTGGGTCACCGTGTATGCCACCGATGACGAGGCCTACGACATCTGGACCCAGCACATCGGTGTGCCGGCCGAGCGCATGGTGCGCATTGGCGACAACAAGGGCGCGCCCTACGCCTCGGACAACTTCTGGACCATGGGCGATACCGGCCCGTGCGGCCCCTGCACCGAGATCTTCTATGACCACGGCGCCGACATCTGGGGTGGCCCGCCAGGCTCGCCGGAAGAAGACGGTGACCGTTACATCGAGATCTGGAACAACGTCTTCATGCAGTTCAATCGCACTGCCGACGGCGTGCTGCACCCGCTGCCTGCACCGTCGGTGGACACCGGCATGGGCCTGGAGCGCATCAGTGCGGTGATGCAGCATGTGCATTCGAACTATGAAATCGACCTGTTCAAGAACCTGCTGAGCGCGTCGGCTGCCGCCATCGGCTGCAGCAACGAAGACCAGTCGTCGCTCAAGGTAGTGTCGGACCACATTCGTTCGTGCAGCTTCCTGATTGCTGATGGCGTGCTGCCTTCCAACGAAGGCCGTGGCTACGTGCTGCGTCGCATCATTCGTCGTGCCTGCCGTCACGGCAACAAGCTCGGTGCCACCGGCAGCTTCTTCTACAAGATCGTTGCGGCGCTGGTTGCCGAGATGGGCGAGGCGTTCCCGGAACTCAAGCAGCAGCAGGCCAACATCGAGCGCGTGCTCAAGGCCGAGGAAGAGCAGTTTGCCAAGACCCTGGAGCAGGGCCTGAAGATCCTCGAGCAGGACCTGGCCGAACTCAAGGGCAGCGTGGTGCCCGGTGACGTGGTGTTCAAGCTGTATGACACCTACGGTTTCCCGATGGACCTGACGGCCGACATCGCCCGTGAGCGCAGCCTGACCATCGACGAAGTCGGTTTCGAGCGCGAGATGGAGGCGCAGCGTGAGCGCGCGCGTTCGGCCAGCGCCTTCGGCCTGGACTACAACACCCTGGTCAAGGTCGATGTGGCCACCGAATTCACCGGTTATGCCACCACCGAAGGCGCTGCCAGCGTCGTTGCACTGTACAAGGACGGCAAGGCCGTCGAGCAGCTGGGTGAAGGCGAGGAGGGTGTGGTGATCCTCGATCGCACGCCGTTCTACGCCGAGTCCGGCGGCCAGGTGGGTGACTGCGGGTACCTGCAGGCCGGTGCTGTCCGCTTCGATGTCCGTGACACCACCAAGACCGGCGGTGCCTTCCTGCACCACGGTGTGGTTGCCAGCGGCAAGCTGAGCGTCGGTGCCCAGGTTGAAACCCGGGTCGATGCGCAGGTTCGTCATGCCACCTCGCTCAATCACTCGGCCACCCACCTGCTGCACGCGGCATTGCGTCAGGTGCTGGGCGAGCACGTACAACAGAAAGGCTCGCTGGTCGACAGCCAGCGCCTGCGTTTTGACTTCAGCCATTTCGAGGCGGTCAAGCCAGAGCAGCTCAAGGCGCTGGAAGACATCGTCAACCGCGAAGTGCGCAACAACACCGAGGTCATGACCGAAGAGACCGACATCGAGACTGCCAAGCAGAAGGGCGCCATGGCGCTGTTCGGCGAGAAGTATGGCGACAGCGTGCGCGTGCTGAGCATGGGCGGTGATTTCTCCGTCGAGCTGTGCGGCGGCATCCATGCCAAGCGCACCGGCGATATCGGTCTGCTCAAGATCATCAGCGAAGGCGGTGTGGCCTCCGGGGTGCGTCGTATCGAAGCGGTCACTGGCGCCGCCGCACTGGCCTACCTGAACGCTGCCGAAGAGCAGCTCAAGGAAGCTGCCCAGCTGGTCAAGGGCAGCCGCGAGAACCTGGTCGACAAGCTGTCGGCGGTGCTCGAGCGCAACCGTCAGCTGGAAAAGCAACTGGAGCAACTGCAGGCCAAGGCCGCCAGTGCTGCCGGCGATGACCTGTCTGCCAGCGCAGTCGACGTCAAGGGCGTCAAGGTGCTGGCCGCGCGTCTGGACGGGCAGGACGGCAAAGCCTTGCTGGCCCTGGTCGACCAGTTGAAGAACAAACTCGGCCGCGCAGTGATCCTGCTCGGAAGTGTCCACGAAGAAAAGGTCGTACTGGTCGCAGGCGTGACCAAGGACCTGACCGGCCAACTCAAAGCCGGTGATCTGATGAAGCAAGCCGCTGCAGCGGTGGGCGGCAAAGGCGGTGGTCGTCCGGACATGGCGCAAGGCGGTGGCGTGGATGCCGCAGCGCTGGACGGTGCACTGGCTCTGACCGTGCCATTCGTAGAACAGGGTGTCTGAAGCGCCCGGTGGCCCGCCTTCCGATGGCGGGCCCTGGCGTTGGGTAATTGTGTTTATTGGGTGCCCTTCACGGGCTGAGGCGGCTTTGAAATGGCGTTGATCGTACAGAAATTTGGCGGCACCTCGGTGGGCACGGTCGAGCGCATCGAACAGGTTGCCGACAAGGTGAAGAAGTTCCGCGAGGCTGGCGACGACCTGGTGGTCGTGCTGTCGGCAATGAGCGGGGAAACCAATCGTCTGATCGAGCTGGCGAGGCAAATCAGCGATCAGCCGGTTCCGCGCGAGCTGGACGTGATCGTGTCCACCGGCGAGCAGGTGACCATCGCGTTGCTGGCCATGGCGCTGATCAAGCGGGGTGTGCCTGCGGTGTCCTACACCGGCAACCAGGTGCGTATTCTCACCGACAGTGCGCACAACAAGGCGCGCATCCTGCAGATCGATGATCAGAAGATTCGTGCCGACCTCAAGGCAGGTCGCGTGGTCGTGGTAGCCGGTTTCCAGGGCGTTGACGAGCACGGCAGCATCACCACGCTGGGGCGTGGCGGTTCCGATACCACCGGCGTGGCCTTGGCGGCTGCATTGAAGGCTGACGAGTGCCAGATCTACACCGACGTCGATGGTGTCTATACCACCGACCCGCGCGTGGTGTCCCAGGCGCAGCGGCTGGACAAGATCACTTTCGAAGAGATGCTGGAAATGGCCAGCCTCGGGTCCAAGGTGCTGCAGATTCGGGCCGTGGAGTTTGCCGGCAAGTACAACGTACCGCTGCGTGTACTGCACAGTTTTCAGGAGGGTCCGGGTACCCTCATTACTATTGATGAAGAGGAATCCATGGAACAGCCGATCATTTCCGGCATCGCCTTCAATCGCGATGAAGCCAAGCTGACCATTCGCGGTGTGCCGGATACCCCGGGCGTGGCATTCGGGATTCTGGGCCCCATCAGTGCAGCCAATATCGAAGTCGACATGATCGTGCAGAACGTTTCGCACGATAACACTACCGACTTCACCTTCACCGTACACCGCAACGATTACGAAAAGGCGCAGAAGGTACTGGGTGAAACCGCCCTGAAGCTCAATGCCCGCGAAGTGGTGGGTGATACCAAGATCGCCAAGGTATCGATCGTGGGTGTGGGCATGCGCTCGCATGCGGGCGTTGCCAGCCGCATGTTCGAATCGCTGGCCAAGGAGAGCATCAACATCCAGATGATCTCCACTTCGGAAATCAAGGTGTCGGTGGTTATCGAAGAGAAGTACCTGGAACTGGCTGTGCGTGCCTTGCACACCGCTTTCGAACTCGACGCGCCTTCCCGTCAGGGCGAGTAAGCGTTGTGCTCACTGGGGCGCGGCCTGGCCGCGCCCTTCGTGTTTTTGAACGGCACAAGAAACCTGTGGGTTGTCGGGTGTCGGTCAACGTTCAGGCGTAGGTCCGCCGCTGTTCTGGCGGCGGGTTGAAGCCCTTTTTTTTGCAGACTGTTATCCCTGAACTGAATTGCGTGAGGAGAAAGGTATGTTGATTCTGACTCGTCGGTGCGCAGAGAGCCTGATAATTGGCGACGGCGAAATCACCGTGACCGTGCTCGGCGTCAAAGGAAACCAGGTACGGATTGGGGTGAACGCGCCCAAGGAAGTGGCCGTGCACCGTGAGGAAATCTACCTGCGGATCAAGAAAGAGAAGGACGAAGAACCAACCCATTAATTTTTATCGATATTTTTTCAAAAAAGGGTTTGCAAACGGGGAAGGCTCTGGTTATTATACGCCCCGTGTTGCGGAGAGGTGGCCGAGTGGCCGAAGGCGCTCCCCTGCTAAGGGAGTATACCTCACAAGGGTATCGGGGGTTCGAATCCCCCCTTCTCCGCCATTATTCATGTAGGGCGCTGTAATCTTGCTTGAATCGCTAAGTAGTTGAAATTAAACGAAAAAGTGGTTGGCAAATCGATTAAGCGGTCTATAATGCGCGGCAACAAATGCACTCGTAGCTCAGCTGGATAGAGTACTCGGCTACGAACCGAGCGGTCACAGGTTCGAATCCTGTCGAGTGCACCATACGACGAAGCAGTTTCCAGTCTGGAAGTTGTTTCAGCTTCAACCAGAGGTGATCTGGTCTATCAAGCGCCAACCCTGCACTCGTAGCTCAGCTGGATAGAGTACTCGGCTACGAACCGAGCGGTCACAGGTTCGAATCCTGTCGAGTGCACCATACAACAGAAGGCCCGCTTTTTGAGCGGGCCTTCTGCTTTTCGGCTTTTCACTTTTCCGTAAGGCGCGATGAATAAACTGTCATCGATGCGTTTACCGGCCTCTGCTAACTTTTGTGTCTTCAATGTGTTCTTTGGGGTGTGCCAGCCGTCGCACTGTCAGAGCTGGACGTTGTCACAGCTTTATCTCGCAAGCGATTGTTCTGGCCAATATTTTCAGCCCGAGCAGCCCAAGCCGTGTATGATTGCGCCCGTCAGCTCCGCCGGGGATTGTGGAATACCACCATGGACTTACCCAGTAGTTACTCAATAGCTTGTTTTGCCAATCACGATCTGACTGATTGATTCTCCTGGCGTGCTCCGCTGCTGGGAGTGGAGTACGCGTATGACCGAAAGTGAAGTAAAAAAATCGCAAGAAAGCCTGCAGGATCGCCTGGCCCAGGTGGTCGAATTGCTGCAGCGCCAACGAGTGGTCGAAGACCTGACACATCGTCAGGAAGGGCACCATAACGATCGGGTCGAAAATCTCGTACACCGCCAGAATCTGGTCGAGCTGCAACGCAAGCTCGATGATCTGCACTCCGCTGACGTTGCCTACATTCTCGAAGCCCTGCCGCTGGATGATCGTCTGACGGTCTGGCAACTGGTCAAGGCCGAGCGTGATGGTGACATCCTGCTCGAGGTATCCGATTCGGTTCGGGAAACCCTGATCGCCGACATGGACGATCACGAGCTGCTTGCCGCTGCCAAGGAGATGGACGCCGACGAGCTGGCCGACCTTGCGCCGGAGCTGCCGCGCGACGTCGTGCATGAGCTGATGGAAACCCTCGATGCCCAGCAGCGTGAGCGCGTACGCTCCGCGTTGAGCTATGACGAGGACCAGGTCGGTGCCTTGATGGACTTCGAGATGGTGACCATCCGCGAGGACGTCAGCCTTGAGGTGGTGTTGCGTTACCTGCGCCGGCTCAAGGAGCTGCCAAGCCATACCGACAAACTGTTCGTGGTCGATTACGACGGCAAGCTCAAGGGTGTGTTGCCCATCAAGCGGCTGCTGGTGAACGACCCCGACAAGCAGGTTGCCGAGGTGATGGCCAGTGACCCGGTGAGTTTTCATCCCGATGAAGACGCCTACGATGCGGCACAGGCCTTTGAGCGCTATGACCTGATTTCGGCACCGGTGGTGGACAAGAGCGATCGCCTGATCGGCCGTTTGACCATCGACGAAATGGTCGACCTGATCCGTGAGGAAAGCGAGAACGAAGTCCTCAACATGGCGGGTCTGCGTGAGGAGGAAGACATCTTCGCCTCGGTCTGGCGTTCGCTTCGCAACCGTTGGGCATGGCTGGCAATCAATCTGATCACGGCCTTTGTCGCTTCGCGAGTGATCGGCCTGTTCGAGGGGTCGATCGAGAAGCTGGTGGCGTTGGCTGCACTGATGCCCATCGTGGCCGGTATCGGGGGCAACTCCGGCAACCAGACCATTACGATGATCGTACGTGCCATGGCGCTCGATCAGGTCAGCCCGGGCAATACTGCGCGATTGATGCGCAAGGAGCTTGCGGTGGCCTTGATCAATGGCCTGGTGTGGGGGGGCGTGATCGGCGTTGTGGCCTACCTGCTCTATGGCAGCTGGTCGCTGGGGGTAGTGATGACTGCGGCGATGACCCTGAACCTGCTGTTGGCGGCCCTGATGGGCGTTCTTATCCCGATGACGCTTGCTCGAATGGGGCGCGATCCTGCGATGGGCGCAAGTGTGATGATCACTGCCATGACCGACAGTGGCGGGTTCTTCATCTTCCTGGGCCTTGCTACGATCTTCTTGCTGTAAAAAGGCAAGGCATAAAAAAAGCCAGCGAAAGCTGGCTTTTTTGTGCGTGGGTGGAATCAGGAAGCGTCTGCGGCCATCTCGACGTCATGGGCGATCAGTGCGACCAGAGCATTTTGCTGGCGATGGGACAGCTGGCGGAAGCGTTGCAGCAGTTCACGTTCGTGCAGTGACAGCTCTGGGCTGTCCAGGCGCATGCTCAGCTCGTCGCCCAGTGCACCTTCCTGAATAAGGCTCTGCTCCAGGCGTGCAATGATCTCGGAGTTCATGCTGCGGTGGTGGTTACGCGCAACCTCGGCAATGCGCTCACGCATTCCGTCTGGCAGGCGGACGACAAATTTGTCAGCGGTGCGGCTTGAGTAGATAGCCTGTTTCATTGGGCGCATATAATTGACCGGTTTAGTTCAGGGGGAAGCGGTTCTCGAAATCGGCCGCACGATGAGTGTTACGACCATCGTTAAGACAAAATGTTCAACCTGGGGTACGAAAGAGGTCTTCATCATGCCTCAGTATCGCCAGTTCCTTGGCGTCAATTCTGTGACAAATATTGAACTGGGTAAAGGCGTTATGCCAGTACCAATTATCAGAAATGCGCACTGGTTTGAAAAGTTTTCATTTGGCGCTCGCCCTGGCCACCTCGGCGGCTCGACTTTCCGTCACCGGCAAAGGCGCAAAGACCGTGCAATGCGCCTAAAATGCGCGAGCTTTCCTTTCTCTGAGCATAGTGGCTATGCAGTATGACGCAAGCGACGTTCCCTTGGCGGGGGCGGGTAGGGTGATCTATTTGATGGGGCCGTCCGGTGCCGGCAAGGACAGTCTTCTGGATGCGGCGCGTGAGCTTTTGCTGGCAAGCCATGTGCGCATTCCTAAGCGTGTCATCACCCGCTCCGCCGAGGCGGTGGGGGAAGACGCAGTCGCCGTATCGGTCCAGCAGTTCGAGCAGATGGCTGCCCGTGGCGAATTTGCCCTGCAGTGGCGCGCCAATGGGTTGGCTTATGGGGTTCCTGCTTATATAGATGCGTGGCTTGCCGAAGGCTGGCACGTGATGGTCAACGGGTCGCGCGCGCACCTGCCGGTGGCGCAGGCGAAGTACCCGGACCTGTTGCCCATATTGCTTTGTGTGAATCCGCAGGTATTGCGCGGGCGATTGCTTCAACGGGGCAGGGAGGGGCAGCACGAGATCGAGCAGCGAATGGCGCGCAACCAACAGTCCATGACACAGGTTGATGATCGGGTCCGGCGGGTGGACAACTCGACCAGTCTTGACGATGCAGTGCGCCGCCTGCTGATGGTTTTGCAGGAGGCAGGCGTACGTGCCTGAGGCTGGAAACCACCTACTGGTAAAAAGCGCAGAGACGACATGACAAATCCTGGCTCGCTGGGTAACATGCTCGCCGTTCCGTATGGCGGGCCATGTACGCCAGACGCACGTCTCAGTAGCTCAATTGGATAGAGCATCCCCCTCCTAAGGGGAAGGTTGCAGGTTCGAACCCTGCCTGGGACACCATCCTTCGTTCGAGGGCTGGCTGCTTCCTGCGCTTTACCTTCTCTTCTTCTGCTCCATCCATCCCTTCTCGTTTCTGCGCATGATTCGCTACCTTGGCTGACGTTCGTGCTGCCCCCTGGCGAGCCTCCTTCTACCTGTGAACCCGAATTCCGATTTAACATCCGGTGCGAGCCGGAGCCTGCAGGCTCGCAGCGTACTCATGTAGTCCAATGCCGCACAGGAGAGCTTATGACAGATGCCCCTTACCGATTCACCCTGGGCGCTGACGCCGATGCCATGGCAGTGGTGCGTGAAGGGCTGCGCCGCTTCAACATCGAACAGATCGGCCCTTACACCTATGAAGATTTCCAGCTGTATGCCCGCGATGGCGGGGGCCAGGTGAGAGGTGGGCTGTTCGGTCATTTCGCAATGGGTTGGCTCTATATCGACTACTTCTGGTTGAGCGATGCCGCACGCGGTCATGGGTTGGGCAGCGAACTGCTGATGCGAGCCGAAGAGGAGGCGCGGGCGCGGGGCTGCACCGGTTTGTTTCTTTATACCTATAGCTTCCAGGCCCCTGACTTCTACCAGAAGCAGGGATACCAAATCATGGGGATGCTGGAGGATTGCCCGCCTGGTTATCAGCGCTACTACCTGAAAAAGACGCTTCAGTCTTGAAATGCTCATGCTGACCTATGTGCCGAGGTTATTTTGAAATAAACCCTTGACGCACAATTTAATCTCTCTATAATTCGCCCCACTTCCGGCGTAGTCGGAACGAAAAACTCCTTGAATATCAACGAGTTGGACGTTTCAGGTCAGGCTGGAGGTGCTTCGATCGAAAGATCGGCGGCGGTGAAAAAGGTGGTTGACAGCAGGTTGTAACGCTGTAGAATTCGCCTCCCGCTACGAGAGATCGAAGCGAGTCAAGTGTTTGAAGTGAAACGAAAAACTTCAAAATAAACGCTTGACAGGCTGCACAAGCAGCCGGACTGGAGCCAGCGCAGTTACGACTTCGACCAGGACCCGTTGTGGCAAACGCACATGCCGCCGCAGGCGTTTGATGCGATTGCGTGGTACCAGTGCGATCACCTGGGCACGCCAATGGAGCTGACCGACCACAATGGCGAGATGGCGTGGGCGGGGCAGTACAAGGCGTGGGGGGAGGTGCGTGAGGAGCGCTCGGGCTGGGCAAGGCAGGTTGGGCTAAGTAACCCAATACGGTTTCAGGGGCAGTATCACGACCGGGAGACTGGCCTGCACTACAACCGGTATCGGTACTATGATCCGGGGGTTGGGCGATTTGTTAGCAACGACCCGATTAGTTATTCGGGTGGATTAAATCTTTACCTGTATGCAGCAAACCCTGTCGAATGGACGGACCCACTCGGACTGGAGAAAGTTGTTGCTGCGAGAAGCCGTGCGCATGCGTTGAGGCTTGCACAGCAGCATGCTCAAGTTCCGAGGGTTGGTCGAGGAGGTAAGGAAATCACTACAGATATCCTTAGGGATGAGAGTAAAGGAAAAAATTATGCTTGCCTGTGCGCTAGAGGAAGTATGCTTGGGCGAAGAGGAAATGATACTTCGCTAGTTTTTGATCACCCAGATGGGCACCCTCACATGGTGGGGGAAGTATTTCCTGAGCATCATAATGGGCCGCACGTGCACGCAAGAAACAAAAAAGGCGAAACATTAGTGATTACTTATCCAGGGTGATTGGGAAAATGTTGGATATCTTGGTTCACAGGTCGAAATTCAAATATTTCAAGAAAGGAGGCAGTGATCTTATATCTTCTTTGCCAGCGAGTGATGAGGATGAGTTTGCTGCTGTTATGGCTCGTGGTACAAATGGGTTGTTGGGGTTTAACGTTAGTCCAGCGGCGCGAAGTATCCTGAAAGCGTTACTTTGCGAGTGCTATTGCCTTGATGCTCCTGACACTATTTTCCACCCAGGAGAACGGCGTGAGGGTGGAATGCCAGATTATTTTTTCAAAGATAAAGGTGGTGCGTTCAATGGTTTGTTGGTGGAGCATGAGCGTTATGTATTGAGTTTAAAAAAATATAATATCATTTCCCGGCATAAGCATATTGAAGTGCCTCTGCCTTCCATGCTGGCTGAGTTTATGAGGGATGGTGGTCGCCTCGAAAATGAACTATATAAACACTTGCTGTCTTCGTGCGAGTACTTTGGGATTTTACAGCACTCGGAAGAGCACGGGTGGGGGGCGTTTGATTTGATTTCCCATGATATAGATTATTTTCTTAACAGATTAGAACGCTTGGTGGGTGATCATGGGCGTCTAGTGTTTATCGAAAATATGCGGGATATGCCTTGTTGGTAGTGCGGTCAACGCAATATTGACCTGCGTGGCTGGCCGAACGTACGACTCACCTGACTGATTAGTCGCAGTCCGAGAGCTTGCCTACGATCGCACGGTCATGAAGCTCGACCATCACGAAATACTCAGCTACGAGTGCGATGACCTGCACCGTGAAGTGGTGCGCCATCAGGGCAACAGGCTGATGCAGACCCAGGCCTGGAACCCGGCCGGACGGTTAGCCCGATGCTGCCGGGCAACTGACCGATATCCACGATAGCCACAGTGACGACAAGCTCAAGGTCGAGTACAGCTATGACGCCCTCTGGCGGCGATTGCACAAACACTCGGTTGCGCATTATTCGAACAAGCCGCAGGCCGGCACGGGCTGGAATCAGCTTGAACGGGCCAAGCGCCAGCGTGAGCTGGACTGTGGCTTCACGCTGTTTGGCTGGGACGGCTACACACTGGCGTGGGAAAGCTCCCCGCCGCGTGATGAAGGCGATACGGGCCGCACGGTGCATTACCTGTATGAGCCGGGCAGCTTTGTGCCGGTGGCCCAAGCCCTGCGCAGGGGGCCGGTGCGGCTGCACAAGCAGCCGGACTGGAGCCAGCGCAGTTACGACTTCGACCAGGACCCGTTGTGGCACACGCACATGCAGCCGCAGGCGTTTGATGCGATTGCGTGGTACCAGTGCGATCACCTCGGCACGCCGATGGAGCTGACCGACCACAAGGGTGAGGTGGCGTGGGCGGGGCAGTACAAGGCGTGGGGGAGGTGCATGAGGAGCGGTCGGGCTGGGCAAGGCAGGTAGGGCTGAGTAACCCGCTACGGTTTCAGGGCCAGTATCACGACCGGGAGACTGGGCTGCATTACAACCGGTATCGGTACTATGATCCTGGGATTGGACGGTTTGTTAGCAAGGACCCGATTAGTTATTCGGGTGGGTTGAACCTGTACCAATACGCACTAAATCCGACGGATTGCGTTGATCCATTGGGTTTGGCGGGGCGAAAAAAAGCTAAACCTCGTATTGATCCTGGCAATCGAAAAGAAGGCTGGCAACATATTGATGAGCGGCATGTGAGTGGCACCCATCCAGGGGGCCATGGCGACCTGTTTCCTGAGGGGACAACGCAAGAACAAATTCAGACGGCATGTGAGTGTCTTGTGAAAAAGGGTAACGGAGTTTCTGATCCTAGTAGCAGAATGCAAATCTATGAGAAGCGCATAAAAATAAATGGTCGCACCGACCGGGTTCGTGGTGTATTCGACTCTCATAATGGAAATAGGACAATTACGGTTTCCCCTGTTAGAGGAGGCTAATAGTTATGGAGTTCTACATTTCGAGATCCGAGGAGGACGGTGAGCCAGAAGGATTTGACATGGGGGATATGAGGCTTTCCTCTGGCGATCAAGGTATAGACTCCAAGGAAGATTCAAGACTTCGGATGATGATATATTTGTCAATTACTTCCTTAATTGATGGCTTGGTGGAATTGAAAAACACAAGGTCTTTTGAATTTATCGGAGTTGATTCATCTTTTGCGTTATTATTTAAGATTAAAGGAGAAGTGCTTTCTGTTTTTTATCAGGGGCGTTTTTTTGCCGAAGCTAGTTATCGTGTTTTTTTAGGGGTTATTGATCGTGAAGTCGATAGGTTCCTTGCTGAAGAAGGAATTTCTATTGTCGACTCGGTTTTTGATGATATGGAGGCTTCTAGGAAAAAAATCAAATCTTCAATCAATACTAAATAGAGCGTGTGGAAGTTTCCATTAGGAGTTGGCATTTTCTAAAAGAAATGCAGCCGCCAGGTGAGCAATCCTCAATGAATATGGCGATGTAATGAAGGAGAAGCACAAAGGGCCGAAAGGATAAATCATGACAAGTACATCACGCAAAGCAATACAATTTCTCATGATGTTATTGGGTTTTTTCTCCGCCAGTAAACATTGCAATACGAGACATGGCATTGCAATGAAGACGTCGGGAGAGAGGTGCTAATCAAGTTGTAGCGCAACGAGCATCCAATAGTTAGTCGGGCGGTTGCAGTAAACGAAAAAAACACCGCGTGCAACGTTGAGATAGTTATGCCCTGATGTTGATCATAGAGTTAGTCAAGTTGCGGACTGATGGCCAGTAAACGACACACTATGGGGATGGTACGTGGAAGCAGTACCGTGTGTCGGGAAAAGACCACGGAAATATTCCTAGGCCGAATATTAAATAAGCAAAAAAGAGTCCACGCCAGATGGTAGGGTTCTTATCCACCAGGGGCGTGTATTAGCACCTCTCCCACATGAGGTTCCAAAAGGTGAATGAGTCAAACCATTTCAAATCATATGATTATAAATCATTTGCGTTAGCGAATAATGATCATGTTGTGACGGGCGTTGATTATTTGTGTTCAATTTATAAGTCGCACGAGCTTGCAGGCGATTTTATTCTTTGGTTCGCTAGACTTATATGGCCGGCGTTCAAAATGCTAGATGGCAAGGTTTTTGTTGTTGAGTTGTTTGATGCCGAGCTATACCAACAACATTTAGATGTGAAAAGCACGCCTGGTAAAACTCAGTTCTGGGTGAACCTGCTAGAGATAACGGGCGTATTCGACAAGCTTTCGTTTGATCAGGCCATGGAGGTTGCTGTAATAGTATCTGAAAGCTGGAACTCTAAGATTTTGAAAGAATTTGGCGCGGAGCATGCCTTGGCACGATATATATTGGATGAAGATACGGGGGAGATATTCGTTACCATAGGGCTTTCATCCGAAGAAAATAACGAGCCTCAAGTAGATTTCAGTCTAAAACCGCACTAGGCAGGCAGGGATGATTCTGCTCGCCCGTTATGTGTAATGAGGGCAAGTTACTTACTTGCGAGTGATGATGAAGATGCCACCTCTAGGCGTAGTCGGTAAAGTTGTCAGCGGTCACGATGCGGGGTTGTATGTTAAGGTGATTTTTGATTTGGGTGATACGGACGGTTATTATGTATTAACCTCAAATAAATATGATTTCAGCGTGGGGTTTGATGACTGGATTGAGTCGAAAGAGAGTTTGATAAAGTACTTTGCAGAGTCGGGTTGGGTTGTTGATTGGTTGGGCTAAGGCGTTTATTGGGGGGCGACTAGACTCTGTTAAAAGTGCATGCATACAGCATCTGGTGTTTTGAGTGCGCTGCAATACAGCACTTTTGAGGATTTGCAAAATATGTTGTCCGGCTGGAGCTACATCCTCACCGGCCTGATAAGAAGTAGGTAAAGTTATGTGTGAGAGTGAAGAAATAAATTTGAGGTCAGAGTTGTCTGCTGCATTGGTTTCAGAGGGGCTGAGTCCTAACGAAATCGAAGATAAAGAAAGAGTTACTTCTTTGATTGAAAAGAGATTCATCTCAGGAACCCCTAGGGCTTGGTGGTTATCACTGGTCAGTAAGCCGGAAGTGTATAGCTTTCCGGACAATTCTGGCTATCAAAACTTGCTTGAAATATTTCCCGCGGGTAATGATAAAGTTTGGTTTGTGGTGGATGATGATAACAAGGAAAAATTTGTATTTTTTATTCCATTGAATAAAGTTCAGGGCATTATTGAAAGTTGTCGTTTTTTTGAGTATTACGTGGTCGATGAAAATATTTCTTGGATGTTGGCTGAGAATGATCATGGTGAGATCTTGGTTTGTAGAGGGGGGAGTTTATAGTTGAGGTGTATTTATATTTAGTGGTTGAGCTTAGGAAATTTCGATCTATTTAATGAGGTCGTAACGAGAAAAATACTCAAAGCGGCACATTCTGGATATTAGCTATTACGGCGGCCTGAACCTCTATAGTTACGTCGTTAGCCCAGTCGGATGGATTGATCCTTTAGGCTTGGCCGCACACAGGGGACGTATTCAAGCACAAGGAAAAACCTTGAAGAGTCGGTGAGTTGGAACAAAGAAAATCCACTCACAGCAGAGGGCGCAAAGTTGAAAATCACAGAATTGAAAGACAAGCTAAGCAAAGAGGCATCTCAAAGTTAGGGAGGACACATTCAAACGAGCCGAAAAATTTATAGACAAAGCATGCCCATGCGGCGTTCAGGGAGACAGCAAAAAAACATTTCTGGTTAAAGGCACTGCAAGCGAGATAGTCGAAACTACATTGCTGGATAGAAAATCCGACAACTCACAAAGTTTTTGTATTTTTGGCAGCACAGATATTCTTCGTAGAATTCATGAGAAGATGTCTGAGTGGATAAATAAACAGAAATAGGGCTAGTCGGGTGGAGCATGTCGAAGGTGAAATTTCAATGAGGGCCGTAGCTGAATAACCAGCAGGGATGAAGTGAACTTGAGCAGGACATGAACCATTCGCGCTCGCTAATAATGATCATGCCGTGACGGGCATCGACTATTTGTGTTAAATCTACAAGGCGCATGAGTTTTCAGGTCAATTTTATGTTTGCCTCGATAGGCAGGATATTCTAGTTGCCGAGCTTAATTCTGAAAGCAGGGGGAAAAATTACGCATGTCTGTGCGCTAGAGGAAGTACGCTAGGACGGAAGGAAGAAGGCGCTAAGCCGCTAGTTTTTGATCACCCAGACGGGCACCCTCATATGGTAGGCGAAGGATTTCCTGCTCATCACGACGGGCCGCATGTGCACGCGAAAAACAAGAAAGGCGAAGTCATAGTATTTACTTATCCGGGGTAGCTGGGATGTTCGAAGTTTTGATTTGCAGATCGGAATTTAAGTATCTAAAAAAATACGCCAATGAGCGTATATCTTCACTACCGGCAAATGGTAATGATGAGCTTTCTGCTGTAATGGCGCGTGATCCGAATGGTAAGCTGGGGTTCGATGTGAATCAGGTAGCTGAAAGTATTTTAGATGAATTGTTAGGAGAGTGTTACTGCTTACGCGGCTCAGGCAGTGTTGATCATCCAGGAGTATTCCCCAAGGGAGGCATGCCGAATTTTTTCTTCAAAGATAAAGGTGGCGCATTTAGCAGTTTAGTTGCCTCGCATGAGCGCCATGTGCTAGCCATGAAAAAATACAGCATTCTTTCCCGCTATAGGCACACTGAAAAGCCAAAGCCTTCTGAGTTGTCACACTTCCTGCAAGATGACAGCTGGATTGAAGAACCATTGTATGAAAGTCTGCTATCTTCTTGCGCATATTTTGGGATTTCTCAATGTGCGCAAGAGCATGGCTGGGGGGCATTTTATTTGATCTCCCAAGACATGGATGGTTTCTTGACTAAGTTAGAAAACTTAGTAGGCGATGAAGGGCGCCTAGTGTTCATCGAAAATATGCGAGAAATGCCCTGTTGGTAGGGCGGCCATCGTTGTGATGAACTACGTTTTGACCCCATGGGACGGCTGGCCGGACGTACCGCCAGCCTGGGTGTCCAGCCGCAGACCGAGCGCTTTGCCTATGCCGGCAATAGCAAGCTGATCCAGGCGGTCAATGCGGCGAGCACGCTGGTGAGGTGCATGAGGAGTGGTCGGCTTGGGCGAAGCAGGTAGGACTGGGTAACCCGCTACGGTTTCAGGGGCAGTATCACAACCGTGAGACCAGGCTGCATTACAACCGGTATCGGTACTATGATCCGTGGTAAGGCGATTTAGTGGGCAGAGCCCGATTAGTTGTTCGCGTGGATTGAATATGCAATGCCGCGCCCCGGTGTTTTACATTAAAAATACATATGCTGAGATTCAAATAGATGAAGTTACACGGGTTGTACGCAAAGATAATAAAAAAAGAAGCCTACAATGATCTGCGTTGCCTGACGGGCGCGTTCGACGATTTTGAAGAGTTCCCCATCATTTCACGGGAGAGCATATTAAAAAAATTACAGAGAAAACTCGAGAAAAAAGACATCTCGGATTTTCTGTTGGGGCTTGCTGTTTTCGTATTGAATACCGTACGTGCACTCGCCCGCAGCAATCAAAGGCAGTTAGAGCTGACCGCCATCACATTCACACGCTTCGATGCCAGCGGTGGCTCCACGTTGGTGCCCCGACTCTTCATATACCCAAGTACCGCAGCCGGCGCACTTCGCCAAACGCTTATCAAGAATCAACCTGAAACGGACTCAATGGAAATGGCCAAGGTCAAGCAGCTGTTCACGACCTGCGGCTTCGTTGAGAGCTTAGTTTTTCTAGAGAGCAGGTTCTTTGACCACGCCTGCAACGAGGAACTTGTACGTATTTATGCCATCCCTCGACAGACGATGTAGCGCGTGCCTGAGGGGTAGGGGGTTCGATGCGCTTGCCGGCACTCCGCTGACACCTTGCCGTCGAGCGCAAAGCCGCTAGAAGCCCCGCTTCTGGGTTGGTCAATTCGCTATATATTTTTGTGTACAGCGTTGTAACGTCCTGTGAACAACGCTAGCATTCCTGCCGTTTGGCCCTGCGCCATCCCGCTTTCCCCCCTAAAGCAACCACCGGCTGATCACCTCCTGGGGAGGTCGTGACCAGAAAAACCGTCGGTCGCTATATAAAATAATACACAACGTCGCCCGGGCGCCGCCTACGTCAAGGCCGACACAGGAGCAGCAATGAAGCCGCTAACACCGCACGCCCTGATGGTTGCCGTCGCAGCCCTGGGCGCTGAATCCGCCCTCGCGGAGCAGAAAAACACCTTCACCCTCGGCGAAATCCAGATCTCCGCGCCCCAGGACGAAGCCCTGTCCACCGGCGGCTCGGTCATCGACCTGAAGGACATCCGCCTGCACGACCGCGAAACCGTCGCCAGCGCGCTCACCCTGGCCCCCGGCGTCAACCTGGGCTATATCGGCGGTCGCGCCGAGCAGGTGGTGTTCGTGCGCGGCTTCGATCGTCTGCAGGTGCCGGTGTATATCGACGGCATCCCCACCTACGTGCCCTACGACGGCAACATCGACCTGGGCCGCTTCACCACCTACGACCTGTCGCGCATTCAGGTGGACAAGGGCTTTGCCTCGCTGCTGTACGGCCCCAACACCCTGGGCGGGGCGATCAACCTGGTTACCCGGCGCCCGGTGCAGGAATTCGAAGGCGAAGTGGGCGGGGGGCTTGAGCTGACCGATCACGGCAACGTGAACGCCTACCGCACCTACGCCAACGTGGGTTCCAACCAGGGCGCGTGGTGGATGCAGGGCGGGGTGTCGTATGTGGATTACGACTACACCCTGCTGCCCGACGACTTCAAACCCACCAACAACCAGCAAGGCACCGGCCGGCGCGAGAACAGCGACCACCGCGACACCAAGTTCAGCTTCAAGCTGGGCTTCACCCCCAACGAAACCGATGAATACGTGCTCGGCTACGTTCAGCAGGAGGGCAGCAAGGGCCAGCCCACCTATGCCGGCAAGCTGCCGCCGACCGGCCAGCGCGCACGCTGGTGGGAGTGGCCGCGCTCGGACAACACCAGCGTGTTCATCGCCACCAAAACCGGCATTGGCGAGCACTTTCTGAAAACCCGCGTGTACCACGACACCTTCAAGAACTCGCTGGAAAGCTTCGCCTACCGCAACGGCGTGGTGGGTAACCTGCAGAAGGGCTTCCCGAGCAAGTACGACGACGAGAGCACCGGCTTCTCGGTGGAAGGCGACCTGGCCCTGACCGAGAACAACCGCCTGGGCATCGCCTACCACTTCAAGGATGACGTGCACCGCTCCCGCGATGGCGACAGCCCGCAAACCCACTTTCGCGACCAGACCCAGTCGATTGCCCTGGAAGATACCCTGCGCCTGAACGAGATTTTCAGCGTGGTGGGCGGCGTTTCCTACAACTACCGCAAGAGCCTGGATGCCGAAAACTACGGCACCACCGCCAGCTCGCCCAAGCAGGCCGTGCTGTACGACGAACCCACCGGCAGCAACGACGCGGTCAACGCGCAGCTCGGCCTGTTCGCCAACACCAACCCGCTGCTGGGCACCGATGACAACGGCCAACTGCGCCTCACCGTGGCGCGCAAAAGCCGCTTTGCGACCATCAAGGACCGCTACTCGACCCGCTTCGGTACGGTCATCCCCAGTCCGGACCTGAAGTCCGAACGCGCCACGCACTACGAGTTCGGCTACAGCGGCCAGGTTGCCCCGCAATGGCAGCTGGACGCGGCGCTGTTCGTGGCCAATATCGAAGACTCCATCCAGAAGGTCACCGTGCCCGCGCAGGACAACTGCGCCGCGCCCTGCGGCCAGTTCCAGAACATCGCCAAGGCGCGCAACCAGGGGGTGGAGCTGGGCATCAACGGCGACCTGGGCGAGTGGGAGCTGGCAGCCAACTACACCTTCCTCGACCGCGAGAACCGCAGCGACCGCGACCTGCACCCCACCGACACCCCGCGCCACAGCCTGTTCGGCTCGGCCTCGTGGAACCTCGACGCCTGGAAGCACACCGCCAGCGTGGAGGCGGCCTCGCGTCGCTACAACACCTCCGACGCCACCCAGATGGCACCGGGCTACGCGGTGTACAACCTCAAGACCGGCTACCGCTTCAGCAACGACGTGCTGATCGAGGGCGGCGTGCGCAACCTGTTCGACCGCCTGTACGAGTACAGCGAGGGCTACCCGGAAATGGGCCGCCAATACTTCGTGCAATTCAATGTGCCGCTGTAACTGCTGGCTGGCGGGCCTGCTGCTGGCGTTCAGCGGCCTGCTGAGCGCGGCCCCGCAAAGCGTGGTGGTGATGACCAGCTACCCCGAGGAGGTGATGACGCGGGTGGAGGATGGCTTTGCCCAGGCCCACCCGGAGTATCGCCTGCAGGTCCTCTGGCGCCAGGGCTTCGATGCCTTGCCCTACCTGCTGCAAGCCAGACAGGGCGGGGTGGATGTGTACTGGGCGCCGTCGCCGGGCAACTTCACCCGGCTGGCGAAGGCGGGCAGTTGGCAGCCGCTGGGTATCAGCCTGGAGGGCCTGCCGGCGCAGATCGGCGGCCTGGCGTTGCGTGATCAAAAAAACCTGTACCAGGCGACCGAGCTGGCAGGTTACGGCTTTGCCATCAACACCGCGTCGCTGGCCGAGCTGGGCGTGCCCACGCCCAAGGACTGGCCCGACCTGCTCGACGCTCGCTTGCGCGGGCGGGTGGCGCTGCCCGACCCGGGCCGGGTCGGGTTTGCCCCGGTGCTGCTGGATATCGTGCTGCGCGCCTATGGCTGGGAGCGCGGCTGGGCCCTGTGGAGCGAACTGGCCGGGCAGGCGCGGCTGGTCACGCGCGGCGGTACGCTGGTGAGTGACGAGGTCACCAGCGGGCGGGCAGCGGTTGGCTTGTCGATCGACTTCTTCGTCGCTTCGGCCAAGGCCAACGGCGAGCCGGTGGACTTCGTGTACCCGGCCCACGGTGGGCTCAACCCGGCATTCATCGCCATTACCGCAAGCACCCAGGCGCCGGCCGGTGCCCGGGCGTTCGCACGGTACGTGTTGTCCGACGCCGGGCAGGCGCTGCTGGCCGATGCCGACATTCGCAAGCTGCCGGTGCGCCCGAGCGTGTATGCGCAGCTGCCCGCGCAGTACCACGACCCGTTCGTTGCCGCAGGGCACGGCGCCTATGACTACGGCAACGGCAGCTCGCGCGAACGCCTGGCGCTGATCAGTTCGCTGTTCACCCAATGGCTGGGCCTGCCCCACGAGGCGCTGAACGAACTCTGGACGCGGCTGCACGCGGCCGAAGCGGCGGGGCATGACGTAGCCGCCATACGTCAGCTGTTGACCGCGCCGCCACTGACTGCCGGGCAAGCCGAGGCCAAGCCGTTGCTGGGCCTGTTCGCGGCACGTCAGGACAAGGGCATGGCCCACGAGCCGGCAACCGACCAGGATGCACTGGGCCGCACCGAGATCACCTGGCAGTTCCAGGCCGCGCTGCAGCGGGCAGAGGCGGCGCGGTTGCTGGAGGGGCTGGGTCAGTGACCGTTGTGCGCATCGCCGGGCTGTCGATCGGTTTGCTGGTGAGCGCGCTCGCCAGCGCCGATGTCACCCACACCGCAGTCAACCGTGAGGCCTACGCCCAGCCCTTCGCCGGGCTGGACGAAGGCCAGCTGGAGCGCTTCTTTCGCGGGCGCAGCCTGTTCCGGCAGGCGTGGGTGGTCGCGCCGTCTCGCGACGAAGCGGTGGATGGGCTCGGGCCGTTGTACAACCGGGTGTCGTGCATCGCCTGCCACCCCAAGAACGGTCGTGGCCAGGCGCCGCAGCAGGGGGAGGCGATGCGCAGCCTGTTGCTGCGCCTGTCCGTGCCGGGCCGCGATGCCCACGGCGGGCCGAAGCCTCATCCTGTGTATGGCGACCAGCTCAACGACCAAGGTGTGCCCGGCGTGCCGGGGGAAGGGCGAGCCCATGTGTACTGGCAGGAGCACGCGGTGCAGCTGGGCGATGGCGAAACCGTGATGCTGCGCATGCCGCGTGTCGAACTGCGCGAGCTGGCCTATGGGCCACTGGACGGGGTGTTGACCTCGGCGCGGGTGGGCTCGCCGGTATTCGGCCTCGGTTTGCTGGAGGCCATCGAGGCCAGCACGCTGCAGGCCATGGCGGCTGAAGCCAAGCCCGACGGCGTGACCGGGCGCGTCAATCAGGTATGGAGTGTGGAGCGACAGCGTGCCGAGGCGGGCCGCTTTGGCCTCAAGGCCAACCAGCCCGACCTGCGCCAACAGATCGCCCACGCCATGCTGGGCGACCTGGGCATCACCTCCACGCTGGCTCCTGAGCAGAACTGCACCCCTGCCCAACAGGCCTGTGCGCAGGCGCCCCACGGCGGCGAGCCGGAGCTGGACGCGATGCAGCTTGGTGACCTGCATTTCTACCTCGCCCACCTGGCCGTGCCTGCGCGCCGGCAGCAGACCGAGCCTGCGGTTGTGCAGGGTGAAAAACTGTTTGCCGCGATTGGCTGCACGGCCTGTCACCGGCCCGAACTGGTCACGGGCACACACCCGCTGTACCCGGCGCTGAGCCAGCAACGGATCGCGCCGTACACCGATTTGTTGTTGCACGACATGGGCGAGGGGTTGGCCGATGGCCGTGAGGACTTTCTCGCCAACGGCCGCGAGTGGCGCACCCCTGCGCTGTGGGGGCTTGGGCTGGGTGAGCGGATCAACCCCGGCAGTGGCTACCTGCACGACGGCCGAGCGCGCACGCTGGAGGAAGCCATCGTGTGGCATGGCGGTGAAGCGCAAGTGGCCCGGCAGCGCTATGTAACGCTGGGGGCGAAGGAACGGGCGGCGATTCGGGCGTTTCTTGAGTCGCTGTAGGGCGCTGGACCCAAGGCGATCATCTCTCAGTGACGGGAGCGCGATTCAGCGTGAGAAGGCCAGGGCATGAAGCCCTGGCCAATCGCAACCGTCACTTTTTCTTTTTCGCAGGTTTATCTGCCTTGTCCGACTTCTTGGCCTTCTCGGGCTTGCTGTCCGATTTTTTTGCAGATTTCTTGGGTTCGGCATCTTTTTTCTTGTCTTTCTTGTCTTTCTTGTCTTTCTTTTCAGAGGCTTTGGAAAGAGCCGATGCCGCAGCTGATTTCTTTGCCGATGATGACTTCTTGTCTTTCAAATCCTTGCTGGCTTTTGAAGACCCGTCTTTGCTTTTCTTCTCGTCCTTAGCCACGTTGACCACCTCTGATAGCGCTTGCCGGTATTGGCACGTTGCCTGTGGGATCATCCACATGCTGATCATTAGGCGAGTTCGCCCAGAGGCGGTTCAAATTATTTGAGGCGCTGGGCAGGGCCTTGGCGGATGTTGCGTCAGGTACCGGGGCTTGGCATGCCCGGCAAGCTGGGCCAAGCTTGCATGGGCCTGCAGCAGTTGCTCTACTACGGGCCTTTCATCGATAGCGCTGATGATTACTATCAAAGGGCCCGCCTGTCGGCGCGGCAAAACCCGCTTGTATAATCGCGTTCGATTTTTCCCCGCTTCCCGCGCCTGCTCAAGGCGTCATTTCCCCCATGGAACCCAGCACCATGCCAAGCGCAAGCCAGGCCCCTAGCGGCCTTCCCGAACACAATCAACAGAGCGTCAAACAGCAGTGGCTGGCGATTCTCTCGGTCGCGGTGGGCGCCTTTGCCCTGGTGACCAGCGAGTTTCTGCCGGTGGGCGTACTCAACGATGTCGCCAGCGACCTGGGCATCAGTGCCGGTCATGCCGGCCTGATGGTGACGCTGCCCGGCATCATGGCCGCACTCGCTGCGCCCTTGCTGTCGGTGGGCATCGGCGCGATGGACCGGCGCTACCTGCTGATCGGCCTGACCCTGATCATGATCATCGCCAATGCGGTGGTGGCCTACGCCACCGACTTCAGCCTGCTGCTGTTCGGCCGTGTGCTGCTGGGGGTGAGCATCGGCGGGTTCTGGGCCACGGCCATCGCCCTCAGCGGCCGCCTGGCCCCCAAGGGTGTTGGGGTAGCCCAGGCCACCTCGATCATCATGGTGGGTGTGACCCTGGCCACCGTGCTGGGCGTGCCCGTCGGCACCTGGCTCAGCGGCCTGATGGGCTGGCGCATGACCTTCCTGGTGACCGCGCTGGTGGGTGTACCGGTGCTGCTGGCCCAGGTGTTCCTGCTGCCGCGGCTCAACCCCGACAAGGCCATTCGCATCAGTGACCTGCCGGCACTGTTCATCAATCCGCAAGCCCGGGTCGGCCTGATTGCGGTGTTGCTGATCGGCCTGGCGCACTTTGCCGCGTACACCTACGTGGCACCGTTTTTCAAGCAAAGCGCCGGCTTCGATGGGCCGACCATTGGCTCGCTGCTGTTGCTGTATGGCGTGGCCGGGGTGCTGGGGAATGTCTTCGCCGGGTTTGCCGCCAACCGCAGCGTGCGTTACACGCTGATGCTGGTGGCGCTGATGATTGCCGTCAGCACGGCGCTGTTCCCTTACTTCGCCACCGGCATGACCGGTGCGGTGATGCTGATCGCGCTGTGGGGCTTTGCCTTCGGTGCCTTTCCGGCCTGCGCCAGCATCTGGATGTTCGTGGTGGCGCCCAAGGATGTCGAGCGTGGCATGCCGCTGTTCGTGGCTTTGTTTCAGGTGATCATTGCGCTGGGGTCGTTCTTTGGCGGGCGCATCGTCGACCAGATGGGCAGCTCGGTGCTGCTGAGCCTGGCCACGGCACTGGTGGGCTGCGGTTTTGTCACGGTGCTGGTGCTGGGGCGCAAGGTAAGTAACCGAATGGCGGTTCAGCCTTGCTAGCAGCCCGGCGCATGGGCTGACGTCAATCTTGATGGGGCCGCGTGTGCGGCCTTGCAGATCGCTGAGATTCGATAGCACCCAAATCAGCACTTCATTGCTGATCTACGGCGCATAGAAACACCCGCCCAGCGGGTCAGTCCACACCAGCTCCCCGGTAGCGGGGCGGCGCATCAGGTTGTCGAGCTTGGCATCCACGTCACATTCATGGCGCTGCGCAAATTCCGCCGCCCTGGCGAGTGTGATCAACACCCCCGCCAGCGCGGGATGCTCACCGGCCAAAGCCAGGCACTGTTCAGCAAGCACGGCGTTGGCCGGCAGATCATCATTGTCGTCGAGCAACCCCGACAGCAGGCTGGCAAGCAACGGCTCGCTGGCCTCATCCACGCTTATCAACCTTTCCACTTCGGCCAGCCAGTAGAACTCGTTTTCGCTTCCCCTGAATGAAGCGTCAGAGGGCCCCACGGCGCCATAGTCGTGAATGACCTCGACGACATTACGGTTGCCCTGGGCCCACTGCCGGGCAAGAAAATTGTGGCCGCAACCTTCGAGCGTGAGGCGATAGAGCCTGGTACCGTGCTCGAACAGCATGCTGCTCGAACCCTGGCAAAGGAACGTCGCCTGGTTCAGCGGTGCGCTTGCCAGAATCGCCTGGAAGTTTTTGCCCGCCAGCACCGGTTGATCAGCCATGCCCATTCCCCCCGCTGAAGTTGCCGACCCCTGATGCTTGAACAGCCGCTTTCGAGAGCAGGCCAAGCCTGCTTCTCGGGTGATTCCTTTCCCCAAGCCAGTTGGGGATCAAGGCGCCTTGCGCCGCAAAGTGCTCGACATGCACCACGGTGATTCTGCCGTCTGTGTAGGCCACGGCGTTGATCATCTTCCATGCGCCGGGGCGGGCATGGCGCAACAGCGCGTAGGCAGACGCGACATAGTTCATCCCCGTGCCCAGGCCGAACATCACGATCAGTCGGGTCTCTTGCGGCAGGTCGCGAAGAAAGGCCGTTGTACAGTTGCTGGCCACCGACTTGCCGAACGGGCTGGCAATGAACTTGTCCAGCATCCCGCCGCCTGATCCTTTCCAGGTACCAGCCTTGCGGTCGTGGCGCTCTACGGTGCAACGGATGAGCGATGCGAAATGAAAGCGCCCGTCGTTGTCCGCAATAAGGCGGTCCACCTGTTGCTTGAGCCTGTCAGGCGGGGCGGCGGGGATAAGGCCCACGTGGGCCAGAATCTTGCCCACATTGAGACGACTGCCCTTGTAGGCGATGTCGTCGTGAGGTGTGCTGGCAAGTGCCCCCGCCTGAGTGGGGCCCTTGGAGAAGCCCAGCACAACCACCTCTGGCGTAGTACTGCCCCATGCCAGCGGGTTTGCCGTAATACGCCACTCGCCCTCGGTGCGAGTGGCTACATCGAATGCTGGCGCACTCTCGGTGTGGCAACGCGAGCAGGAGACTCTGCCGTGACGGGGTAAGCAACTCATCAATCCTCCCAAGGTGCCGACGTTTGAAGTAGCAGGGCGCCACAAGATGGACTCGATCCGGCTATTACGCGGCAACTGCGAGCAGCGTAGTTGACGTTGTTTACTTTGCCATCAGCGTGTCTACCGCCCGTTTGTGCTCGGCCAATAGCCGACATGGCGCCTAGCCGGGCACGGGTGCTTCAGTGAGGCCAAGTCGAAGGAAGCTCAATGCATCCTTGTAGAGTGGGTGCCATGCGTCGGATGGCTCGCTATGGAGTGGATGCCAGAAAAACCTGAACGCGTGCCCTCCGTCATCCTGGGTAAAGTGAACCCAGGTGTCGGGAAGCTCGTGGGTGACGTGACACTCATGAAATGCCCACACATGCCCGGTTACCTCAGCGCGCCACACGCCAAGATTTCGTCCCACCGTGCCATTAATTCCGGCTTCCTCGAACAGTTCTCGTACAGCAGCGTCTTCACTCGGCTCACCTGGCTCCACACTTCCCTTGACCAACTGCAGGCCCGCCAACGGATGCGCGAACGCCAGAACCTCCAACGTTTCACGGCTGCGCAGCACCACCGGGCAAGCTTTATCCACTGCCATGTTGTTCTCCCCTTGGCTCATTGCTGTTGAGTGTTGAGCGCGTCGAAAGCTGAACGATGTCAGCTGCCTTCAACACTGCACGATCTTAAAGCATCCATCCGGCTCTGCCGGGTTTTTGCCTCCCTCCCACGTTCAGGACAAACCAGGCAGCACACTGATGAACCCTGCCCACATGTTGCAGTTTGTTGCCGCAGCCAGATGCCTGGCCTTGAGGTTGACGCAAATCAAGCCGCCGCCTATAGCGTTCGGGAGACCATGGCGGCACGAAAGGAGCGGATCGACAGCAGGCCAACGCCTCGATCCGCATGCGCCACATTGCATAAGGAGCCCCACATGAGCCCGTTGAAGCACGTACTGGTTGCCACCGATTTGTCCACTTCTGCGCGCAACGCAGCAGAGCGGGCCGCACTCCTGAGCCAGGCGCAGCATGCCGCGCTGGATCTTCTCTACGTTGCCAACCCCGCGCCTTACGAGCGCCTCAAGCAGGTTGTGGTACCCGATGACAACCTGTTGAATCGCGTGCTGGAAAGTGCCGGCGAAAACCTGCGTGCAGTGGCTGCCATGCTGTTCCACCGCTACGCCATCTCCGCTGGCACACAGGTCGCGCCCGGTTCGGTGGCTACCGAAATCACCCGTGTGGTGCAAGACAAACACACCAACCTGCTGGTATGCGGGGCCAAGGGGCAGAACCTGGCGCGCCGCCTGCTGGGCTCCACCGTGCAGCGCATGCTGAGCCGCATGCACTGCCCGATGCTGGTGGTCAAACAGGCCCCGCGCGAGGCGTACCGCCGCGTGCTGGTGCCGGTTGATTTTTCGCCTTCGTCGCTGCGTGCCATCACCCTGGCAAAAGCCGTGGCCCCGCAGGCCGAAATCATTCTGATGCACGCGTTCGAAGCGCCCTTCGAGGGCAGCATGCGCTTTGCCTACATCGACCAGGACACCCTCACGCACTACCGCAACGCCATCAAGAAGGATGCCGTGGAGCAACTTGCGGCCCTGAGCGAAGCCGCCGGCCTGCCCAATGCTCGGCAGATCGTGGCACACGGCGACGCAGCCTGGCGGATCGTGGAAACCGAGCAGGAGCTGGACTGCGACCTGATCGTGGTCGGCAAGCAGGGCGAAAGCGCGCTGGAAGAGCTGCTGGTGGGCAGCGTCACCAAGCACGTGCTGAGCGAATCGCAGTGCGATGTGTTGGTGTCGATCTAGGGGCTGTAGGTAGGGCAGGGGGCCGGAAACGCTTGGCACAGCACACGCGATAACGGTTCTGTCGCAAGCGCCGTGCGGCGTTGGTGGCATCCGCAAGGCCCATGTTGCGGATGATGGCGTAATGGTATTGTTGGCTACCGTTACGCCATTCATCAATCGGCACAGAAGAAGTGCTTCATGATCGACACCGCACAGATGGCCCTTATTCTTGATGCGCTGCCCGACCCTGCCTTCATTCTGTCGCGCAGCGGCAAGTACGTTGCGGTGTTTGGTGGCCGCGACGCGCGTTATTACCACGATGGGTCCGGCCTGATCGGCCTGTATATTTCAGACCTGATCAATGCCGACAAGGCGAACTGGTTTCTGGAGCAGATTGCCAGGGCACTGGCCTCGGGAAACCTGCTGGTCGCCGAGTACGAGCTGAGCAACAGGGACGTGAAGGGCTTGCCCGATGAGGGCCCCAAGGACCCCATCTGGTTCGAAGGGCGCATCCAGGCCCTGAACTTCAGGGTGGACGAAGAGGAGGTCGTGCTGTGGGTCGCCAGCAATATCTCCGAACGGCACACACTGGAAGTCAGGCTCAGGGAACTGAGCGATACCGACCAGCTCACCGGTCTGTTCAACCGCAGAAAGCTCGAACATGACCTGAAACTGCACCACGAGTCCCTGACACGTTATCGCGTGCCGACGTCGGTGTTCCTGTTCGATCTGGACAACCTCAAGAAAATCAATGATACCCAGGGGCATCACGCCGGCGATCAGATCATCCAGGCGGTGGCCGAGATCTGTCGTTGCGCGCTGCGCGCAACGGATTTCGCCTGCCGCCTGGGTGGCGACGAGTTTGTGGTGGGCCTGCCCAATACCGAGCGAGAGCAGGCGCTGCAGCTTGCCGAGCGTCTGCATGAGCGCTTTCGCAAAGAGCTGAGCCGCTATTGGGCAGGCGACACGGTGGTCACCGTGAGCATTGGCGCAACGGCCATGCTGCCCGAGGACCACGCTTACGAGGACACCTTGAAACGGGCCGATCGTGCCCTGTACGTGGCCAAGAGCATGGGCAAGGACCGGATTGTGTGGCTCTGACGCCAGGGTATGGCCAATGTCAGAAAACCCTTGACCTTCCAGACGTGGCAAGTCGGATAAGTACGCGAACGTTGCTTTGCCCCCGCAAAGCAGGTCGACACTCGTGCGAAAGGCCATGTGATGAACGTCAAACGCGTAACCCTTTTCACTGCGGCGCTAAGCGTCGCGCTCACCAGCGTCGGGTGCAAGGAGACGGCACCCGCGACTGAACCCGCCAAGCCTCCCAGTGTTCCGGTAGCCGAGGTGATCGTGCGCCCGGTAACGCCCCATGCCGAATTCACCGGGTCGCTGACCGCGATCAAGCGGGTCGAACTGCGCCCGCGGGTGGCCGGCTATATTCAGGCGGTGAGCGTGCCCGAGGGCCGCATGGTAGAGAAGGGCAGCCAGCTCTTTGTCATCGATCCACGGCCCTTCCAGGCCGCGCTCGACGCCGCCACCGCACGCCTGCAGGAGGCCCGGGCGGCGTGGCTGCTGGCCCAGGCAGACCATGCCCGAGCCCGGCAACTGTATGCGCAAAAGGTCGTTGCGCGGGACCGGCTCGACAGCGCGATTGCGGCGCTCGATGCGGGCCAGGCCCAGGTCGATGCCGCAAAGGCCGCGCTGGACGCTGCAAAGCTCGACCTGAGCTTCACGCGGGTCACCGCACCGATCAGTGGGCGTGTAGGGCAAACCCTGGTCACCGAAGGCAACTACGTCACCAATGGGGTGACGCCACTGACCACCATCGTCTCTGTCGACCCCCTGCATGTGTACTTCGATGTGGACGAGCGCACGTACCTGCGCTCGCTCGCATCAAGCCGGCCTGGCGCGGGCGCGCAGGCGGCGAAGGTGAGTGTGGCGCTGACCACCGACAAGCAGTACGCGCGGCCCGGCCGCGTCGATTTTCTGGCCAACGCCGCCGATCGCAACACCGGCACGCTGCGTGTTCGCGCGGTGGTCGACAACCCCGACGGGCAGCTGACGCCCGGTTTGTTTGCCAAGGTGAAGCTTGAGACCGGCACGCCACAGGCCAGGGTGCTGATCTCGGACCAATCGATTTCGACCGATCAGGGCCGCCGCTACGTACTGGTAGTGGGCAAGGACGACAAGACCCAGTACCGCCCGGTCGAACTCGGCCCGATGGTGGAGGGCCTGCGCGTGATCGAAAAAGGCCTGCAGCCCGGCGAGCGCATCGTGGTCAAGGGCCTGGTGCGCCCGGACATGCAGGTTACGCCGCAGCCCACCTCGATCGAGGGTTCGCCCGTCAAGGCGCAGCAAACCCTGGGGGCGGCGCAATGACATTCCCGCGCTTCTTCATCGATCGTCCCATTTTTGCCATCGTCCTCTCGATACTGATGATGATTGCCGGCATCGTCGCCTTCTTCCAGCTACCGCTGAGCGAGTACCCGGCGGTCACGCCGCCGACCGTGCAGGTGACGGCGTCCTATCCGGGGGCCAACCCCCAGGTAATCGCACAAACCGTGGCCGCGCCACTGGAGCAGGCGATTACCGGGGTCGAGGGCATGCTGTACATGGCGTCGCAGTCTGCCACCGATGGCCGGATGGTACTGACCATCACTTTCGCCCAGGGCACCAATGCCGATATTGCCCAGATCCAGGTGCAGAACCGCGTTTCGCGGGTTCTGCCGCGCCTGCCGGCAGAGGTGCAGCACCAGGGCGTGGTCACCCAGAAGACCTCGTCGGACATGCTGATGGTGGTTCACCTGCTGTCTCCCGACAAACGCTACGACCCGCTCTACATGTCGAACTACGCCTACCTTCAGGTGCGTGATGAACTGTCGCGCCTGCCCGGCATCAGCGATGTGCTGGTGTGGGGCGCCGGGGAGTACAGCATGCGGCTGTGGCTCGACCCGGACCTGATCGCCGCGCGCGGGCTCACCGCAGGCGAGGTGATCGAAGCGGTGCGCGAGCAGAACGTGCAGGTGGCAGCGGGGTCGGTCGGCCAGGCGCCCAACGCCACCGCCGCGTTCCAGGTAACCGTGAACACCCTGGGGCGGCTGACCGATGAGCAGCAGTTTGGCGACATCATCATTCGCACCGGCGGCGACGGTCAGGTCACGCGCCTGCGCGATGTGGCCCGTATCGAGATGGGCGCCGACTCTTACGCACTACGCAGCCTGCTCGATGGCGAACCGGCCGTTGCGCTGCAGATCATCCAGAGCCCGGGCGCCAATGCCCTGGACGTTGCCCAGGCGGTGCGCGAAACCATGCAGCGGCTGGAGGCGAACTTCCCGGCGGGGCTCACCTCGCGCATTGCCTATGACCCCACGGTGTTCGTGCAGGCCTCGCTGGAGTCGGTGGCCATCACCTTGCTGGAGGCGATCATGCTGGTGGTGATCGTGGTGGTGCTGTTTCTGCACAACTGGCGCGCGTCGCTCATCCCGCTGATGGCGGTGCCGGTGTCGCTGGTGGGCACCTTTGCGGTCATGCACCTGATGGGCTTTTCGCTCAACACCCTGTCGTTGTTCGGCCTGGTGCTATCGATCGGGATCGTGGTGGACGATGCCATCGTGGTGGTGGAGAACGTCGAGCGTCATATCGAGAACGGCGAGGCGCCGGCCCAGGCCGCCAGGCTTGCCATGGACGAGGTGACCGGGCCCATCATCGCGATCACCTCGGTGCTGGCTGCGGTGTTCATCCCCACGGCGTTCCTCAGCGGCCTGCAGGGCGAGTTCTATCGCCAGTTCGCGCTCACCATTGCCATCTCGACGATTCTGTCGGCGGTCAATTCGCTGACCCTCAGCCCAGCACTCGCCGGGTTGCTGCTGCAGCCACGCCAGCACGGCATTACGCCCGACCCCCGCAGCCTGCGCGGGCGTGCCCGGCGGTTGCTCGGCACCCTTGGCCGGCCGTTCCAGCGTGCACCGCAGGCCTATGGCAACACGGTGCGCAAGGTGGTCCGGCTCAGCGGCCTGGTGCTTGTGGTGTACGTCGGCCTGCTGGGGTTGACCGCGTTCGGCTTCAATGCCGTGCCGCCGGGCTTTGTACCGATGCAGGACAAGTATTACCTGGTGGCTATCGCCCAGTTGCCCAACGCGTCGTCGCTGGACCGCACCGAAGCGGTGGCCAGGCAGATGTCACAGCTGGCCCTGGCCGAGCCGGGCGTCGAAAGCGTGGTGGCGTTCCCGGGGCTTTCGATCAACGGTTTCGTCAATGTGCCCAACGCCGCGGTGATGTTCATCATGCTCGACCCGTTCAAGGAGCGTGCCTCGCCGGACCTGGCTGCAACCGCCATCGCCGGGCGCCTGCAGGCCAGGTTTGCGGGCATTCCCGATGGTTTTCTTGGGGTGTTCCCGCCACCCCCGGTGCCCGGCCTGGGTGCCACCGGCGGCTTCAAGATGCAGGTCGAGGACCGCAGCGGCGCGGGGCTGGAGGCCCTGGTGCAGCACACCCGCATCCTGATGATGAAGGCCACCGAGTCGGGGCAGTTGGCCGGGCTGATGACCAGCCTCGATATCAATGCACCGCAGCTCGACGTGGTCATCGACCGGGCCCAGGTCAAGAGCCAGGGCGTGCGCCTGACCGATGTGTTCGAGGCGCTGCAGGTGTACCTGGGTTCGCTGTACGTCAACGACTTCAACCGCTTTGGCCGCACCTACAAGGTCACGGCGCAGGCCGACACGGACCACCGCATGCAGGCCGAAGCCATCGGCCGCCTGCAGGTGCGCAATGCGGCCGGGGCCATGCTGCCGTTGTCGGCGTTTGTCAGCGTTACGCCAAGCTCCGGCCCGGACCGGGTGATTCACTACAACGGCTACCCCTCGGCGGACATTGCGGGGGGCGCAATGCCGGGCGTGAGTTCAGGGCAGGCGGTTGCGCTGATGGAGCGTCTGGCTGGGGAAATGCTGCCTGAAGGCATGACCTTCGAATGGACGGACCTGACCTACCAGCAGAAGCTGGCCGGCGATTCGGCGCTGTTCATCTTCCCGCTGTGTGTGTTGCTGGCCTACCTGATTCTGGCGGCGCAGTACAACAGCTGGCTGCTGCCCCTGGCGGTGCTGCTGATTGTGCCGATGTGCCTGTTGAGCGCGATCATCGGGGTGTGGCTGATGGAGGGCGACAACAACGTGTTCGTGCAGATCGGGCTGATCGTGCTGGTGGGCCTGGCCGCCAAGAACGCGATCCTCATCGTCGAGTTCGCCCGCACCCTGGAAGCGCGGGGGGCGAGTGTGCTGGAGGCGGTTGTGGAGGCTTGCCGGTTGCGCCTGCGCCCGATCGTGATGACGTCCCTGGCCTTCGTCGCCGGCGTCGTGCCGCTGGTGCTTGCCAGCGGCGCAGGTGCCGAGATGCGCCAGGCCATGGGGGTGGCGGTGTTTGCCGGCATGCTCGGGGTGACGCTGTTCGGGTTGTTCCTGACCCCGGTTTTCTATGTGGTGATCCGTGGCCTGGCGGCCCGCTTCGAGCGGCACACGCCCACAGCCCAGCCTGCCCTGGAGGAGCGCCGTTCATGAGCCGTTGCTATCGAGCTGTTCTGGTGCCCCTGGCCACCCTCATGCTGCTGGCCGGGTGTGCTGCAGTGGGCCCCGACTACGTTGCGCCGTCGCTGCCGGCAACGCAGCTTCCCGCACGCTTCGATGAGCTGCCTGCCGGGCTTGGCCCCGGTAGCGTCGAGGCCCGGTGGTGGGGTGCCTTTGACGAGCCCGCATTGACCGGGCTGGTGCAGCGGGCGCTTGCCGCCAACCATGACATCGCGATTGCTGCCGTGCGGCTCGAAGAAGCCAGGGCGATGTTGCGCGAAAGCCGCCAGGGTTTCCTTCCGCGTGGCGGCCCTGCGCTCAGCTACGAGAACCGCCGCTGGAGCGAAGTGCAGACACCGGCTGGCCAGTCGCGGCAGAACGAAACCTATCGGGGGGCGGTCGATGCGTCCTGGGAAATCGACCTGTTCGGCCGCGTGCGCCGCTCGGTGGAGGCCGCACGCGCCCAGGCCGGTTCGCGCGAGGCGTTGCTGCGCGGGGTGCAGGCGAGTGTGGCGGCCGAGGTGGCGGCCACCTGGTTCGAGCTGCGGGGCATCGAGGCCGAGTTGGCGGTTGCGGCCGATACCCGCCAAAGCCAGCGCGACAGCCTGAGCATGGTCGAACGCCAGGTGAACGCTGGGGCGGCCACCGAGTTCGACCGGCTGCGGGCCGAGGCCCTGTTGCGCTCGGTCGAGGTGAGCGTGCCCGAGCTGGAGCGTCGGCGTGATGCCTCGGTCAACGCCCTGGCGATCCTGCTGGGCGAGCCGCCGCAGCGGTTCACACCACCGGCCGCCGAGCCTGGGGATCAGGCGCTGGCCCTGCGCACGATCGCCGTCGGCGAGCCCACCGCGTTGCTCTGGAGGCGCTCCGACATTGCCGCGGCAGAACGCGCCCTTGCGGCCGCCACGGCGCAAATCGGGGTCGAGACGGCGGGCCTCTATCCCGAGGTGCAGGTGCAGGGCTCCATCGGTGTGGTCACCGGAAGCCTCGACGGGATGAGTGGCGCGGGCGCGCTGTCGAGCTTTATCGGCCCGATGATTCGCTGGTCGCTGCTGGACACCGGGCGTGTACGTGCCCGGATCGCCGCCAGCGAGGCACGCGCCAGGGAGGCGTTGATCGTGTACGACCAGACGGTAGTGCGCGCGTTGCAGGAAACCGATGATGCCTTCAAGGCCCACGGGGCTGCGAGCAATACCCTGAGGCTGCGATTGCTCGAATCGGCGGCCAACGGTGAGGCGGCGCGGCTTGCCCGGGCGCGGTTCTCGGAGGGCGAGGGCGTCTATCTGGATGTGCTTGAGGCCGAGCGCGCCGATTACGCCAGCCGACGCGCCCTGACCGCTGCACGTACCCGACAACGCCTGGCGGTTGTGGGCATCTACAAGGCGCTGGGTGGTGGCTGGGAAGTCTGCGCGCAGGCCCGGCAGCCGTGCGACGGCGCCTCTCTCTAGCGTTCCATCAGGCAAAAATAATCCCCGAAACCGGGGATTATTTTCATACGGCTTCCACCAGCGTGTTACTGCTGTTCAGTACCGTCGGGCAACGCATAGGCAATGATGTAGTCGCCCACATCAGGCGAATGGCTCATGCCGCCCGCCGAGATCACCACATACTGCTTGCCGGTCGCCGGCGACTGGTAGATCAACGGCGCTGCCACTGCACCTACCGGCAGGCGGGCTTTCCACACCTCTTTGCCGGTGGCCGAGTCCAGGGCCCGCAGGTAGTAGTCCTGGGTGCCGGCAAAGAACACCAGCCCCGAGGCGGTCGAGGTAGGGCCGCCCAGCGTCGGCATGCCCAGCGGGATCGGCAGGTGGGTCTTGAGGCCCAGGGGGCCGGTGTCCTGCACGGTGCCCAGCGGTACCTGCCACACCAGTTTCTGGGTGTTCAGGTCGATGGCGCTCATGCTGCCGAACGGCGGGGTGTTGCACGGCACGCCCAGGGGGGATTGCAGGATGTCGATTTTTACCCCGCCATAGATGCCCGCCACTTGTGGGCGAATCGTGCCCATGAAGCCCGGCACCTCATCGGTGGAAACCTTGAACTTGCTGGTGTTTTCCTTGGTGACCAGCGCCATGCGCAGTGGTACGCGCATGTCGTTGACGAACATCATGCCGGTGTTTTCGTCGATGGAGATGCCACCCCAGTTCATGCCACCCAGCAGGCCCGGCCATTCGATGTAGGGCTTTTCGGTCGGCGGGGTGAAGGGGCCCACGTACACCGAGTCCTTGAACATGATGCGGCAGTACAGCTGGTCGAAGGTGCTCACGCCCCACATGGACTTCTCGGTCAGGGGCTCGGCACCAATCACCGGCATGCCCACCGAGTGCGGTTGGGTCGGTGCCAGGTGTTCGCCTTCGGCGGCGGGGGATGTCGGTACGGGCAGCTCCTGAACTTCAGTCACCGGCTGGCCGGTGCGGCGGTCCAGCACGAAGATGTTGCCGGTCTTGGTGGTCTGGATCAGCACCGGGGTCTTCTCGCCCTGGGCGTTCTTGATGTCGTACAGCACCGGTTGCGAGGGCAGGTCGTAGTCCCACACGTCGTGGTGTACGGTCTGGTACACCCACTTGGCCTTGCCGGTCGAGGCATCGACGGCCACCACGGCCGAGCCGTACTTTTCCTTGGCCTGGTTGCGGTCGCCACCCCAGTAGTCGGGTGGGCCGTTGCCAGTGGGCAGGTACACCAGGTTCAGTGCCTTGTCGTAGGTGGGCACGGTCCACACGTTGGGGGTTTCCAGGGTGAACTGGTGGTCGCTGGCGGTTGCGTCCTGGCCTTCAGGCGCACCGATGTCCCATGCCCACACCAGCGCACCGGTCAGCACGTCGAAGGCACGCACGGCGCCCGACGGCTCCTTGGCGACGATGTCGCGCACCCAGCCGCCGACCACGGTGAGGTGGCCCATTACCACGGGCAGGGAGGTGGGGTGGTAGCGCTTGCTGTTCTCGGTGGGGCCCATGCCTTTTTTCAGGTCGACATAACCGTTGTCGCCAAAGCTCGGGCACAGGGTGCCGGTGTGTGCGTCCAGGGCAAACAGGCGGGCGTCGACCGACGACACCAGGATGCGCTGGCGGCACTGCTGCTCGCCATACGAGGCCTTGACCTCGGCGCTCAGGCTGTCGTCCTTGTCGATGTCGTGGTAGCCCACGCCGCGGCACGTCACGTGCTCGGCGCTGCGCGCGTGCGGGTCGAACTTCCAGATCGGCTTGCCCGTGTCGGCGTCGAGGGCGGTGATCAGGTTTTCTGGCGTGCATGAATACAGCACGTTGCCGATCTGCAGCGGGGTGTTCTCGTCCACGCCGGCACCGGCGCCCGTGGTTCTGCGGCCGGTGCGGTAGATCCAGGCCACTTGCAGGTCCTTGACGTTCGCCGGGGTGATCTGGCTGAACGGCGCAAAGCGCGTGCCCGAGGCGTTGCGGCCGAAGAACTCCCAGTTTTCCGGCGCGGCGGGGGCTTCGGTTGGCGCAGGCTTGGCGGTAGAGGCGAGCGGGGTGGAGATTGCACCGTGCGGGTAGAACGCCGCCACGAAGGTCGCGATCAGCCCCGCGAACACCGCAAAGCCGAAGCGGTTGGCCAGGCGTCGGGTGCTTGCCGAGGTGCCGGGCAAGGCTGCGCCGACCCACAGGCTGAGGGTCAGGATGATTGCCGGTACCACCAGGCGTGGCAGCAGCTCCCAGTAGCTGAACTGGCCGACTTCGTAGAATGCCCACACACAGGTTGCCAGGGCGATGGCTACCGAAAGGGCGATGCCGGCGCTTTTGCGCAGGAACATCAGCGCTGCCAGCAGCAGGTATGCAACGCCTGCGATCAGGTAGTAAGGCGAGCCATCGAGTGCTACCAGTTTGAAGCCGCCGTAGATCATCGCCAGCGATACGAGCAGCACCAGCAAGGCAAACAGCACCCTTGCGGTGGTGCCGAGTGCAAACTTCCGAGTTTGCGGTTGATGGTCATCCGTCATTTTTTTCATACGTTCCGTTAGTCAATGGAAAGTGCACGCAAGCTCTGCGCAGGGGTCAAGGCATTCAGTCGGCAGCGGTAAAGATCGAACCCGTGGGGTGTGGCGATCAGCGCGCAAGGGCGTGCGCGATCATTCGATACGGGGGGCGCCGAAGGCTCTGGGAAAGGGTGTTGGCGTTGGGATGGCCTTTGCGGAGTCGGCGCGGTAGGGCTGCCTGAAAACGGTGGCCAGTTTAGGCGGGCGAGGCGGGGCGGATAAATGCTCAAGGTCGAAAAGCATTGTTGGGGAAACAGTAACAATGGGGACGGTCGGTAGGCCGCGTGTGCGGCCCGCGGAACGAAAGGGAGGCAGCTGTACGCGGGTTAGCAGACCAGGAATCAAGGACCCCGGCGCGCATGAATGCGCCCCGCGTACAGTCGCCATAACACCCGACGACAAAGGGTGACGGCCGTAAGCAGGATGGTAGACCGGGACTCCAGGAACCCAGCGCGCACGACTGCGCCCTGCGTACAGCCGTCATAAAACGAAACAGCGGGTGCAAAAAGGTGTCAGCTGAGACGGATGGACGCTTGCACGTCCTAAGGTACTCGGGCTAGCAAACCTGGTTGCTGGATTTACAGCGGCCCGGAAAGGGTAACGGGGCTTGGGTGGGCATTCAAGGTTTTGAATGGGGGAAAGGGGGGGCTTCCATCTCGGCGTTGGTGCACCCGCTATCCCGACCTATGCTGCGTTTAAGATCAATGGCTTAGGGCGTAAAGAGTGCAATGCGTTTAAAAAACGGTGTGAGCCTTCGACCTGATTCTGATAACGAAAGTATGCAGCTATAGATCGGTAGCCCACCTTTGCAACAGGTCACCACAACCCAAAGCAGGCATATTGGCTTCTGGATCAGTAGGTAGCCCCCGCCAGTCCTAAAATCGAGACGGCGGTTCATTTCCAGCTTTGATCTGTAAAAAGACATGGTCTGGATCTGCCTGGCACCAATATCTGAACAGAAGGCGAGGTTCGGTATCCCCAAAATACTGACTCAGGAGGCTCTCGGCGGGGATTAACAATTTAGTTTCTGGCCATTGCTGAGCTAAAACACCTATGTGTTTGCCAGACGAACAAATAATCCACGTCGCCTTGCATCCACTGATGTCAGGCAGGTAACCCATACCTTGGATCGCTTCGAACAAAGCGCGCAGTGTTACTGCTGGATCAAGCCTGATTGATGTCCTGTGACTTTCCAGATCATCCCCTGCATGCACGCTATCCCGATCAATTTGAATGACCAACATGAATGTTCCTTTTTAGCGTTGTGAGATTACTAGAATGCCAGCGTAGGAATGCCAGCTATCTGTCTACAGTCCGCTTCTGGCCGATTGCGGCCGTTAACCACCGGCAGCATTGGGTCCGTTAGCGACGGCCGAAACCGTGTTTGCCCAGTAATCTCGAATCGCACTCGCCGCTGCGTTTTCTCCAGCATCACCGTGGCTGTTGATGACCCTCTATGAAGGACGGGCAGTTGTTTGTTCTTCTGCACCTTCAACTGCTGAACAGCCCGACAACCCCTCCAACTGCACATACTCAATGCGGTGCCGTCCGTTGTTTTTAGCCGCATAGAGCTGCTGGTCCACGGCTTTGATGAAGTCTGTAGGCCTGTCCCGCTCGCCTGGTACCACCGAACCCGCGCCTATGCTGACCGTCAGGCGGTGGTCATGTGGCGATAGCGCATGCACGATGGACTGCTTGTGGATCAACCGCTGGCAGCGCTCAGCCACTTTACGCGCCACCTCGGCATCGGCTTCGGGCAGCAGCACGATAAATTCTTCGCCGCCATAGCGAGCCACAAGGTCGCGTGGGCCATCCAACGCCAAACTCAGGGTCTGGGCAATCGCTATCAAACATTTGTCGCCTTGAATATGGCCGTACAAATCGTTGTACTGCTTGAAAAAATCGACGTCCAGCAACAGCAGCGACAATGGCCGGCGCTCGCGGCGCGCACGTTCCCACTCCAACTCGAAACAGCTGTCGAAGCGACGACGGTTGGCGATATTCGTCAGGCCGTCCTTGAACGAGAGCACCTCCAGTTCCTTCTGCAAACTCAGCAACTGGTCTTCGGTCTTCTTGCGTTCGCTGATGTCGAACATGAAGCCGATCAGTGCTTCGACTTCGCCCCTGTCATTGCGCACCACGTGCACAACGTCGCGGATCCACACATAGCCGTTGTCCTTGGTCAGCGCTCGGTAGTCTGCCTCGTGGTCCACGCCAGCCTTGGATTGCGTCACGCAGAAGTTCACCACATGCTCGCGATCTTCTGCATGCATGCGCATGGCCCAGTCTTCCACGCTCACCCAACTATCAGGGCTCCAGCCCAGCAACGCCTCGATCTGAGGGCCGATGTAGGTGAACTTCATCGAGGCCCAGTCAATCTTCCAGGGAATCGCCTTGGTCGACTCCAGAAGGGTTCTGTACACCTCACTGTCATTGATAAGCTCGCTTGCATCGGACATACACGATAGCCCTCGGAACCCTATGGATAAGCCACTTTAGCAGCCCTGGCAGGGCAAGTACTGCGTACCGAGCCATGGGTCGGTACATGGCGACATGGAAGAGGTTGCGGGCACGCTGAAAGCCCTTCGTATTCTGCTACTCATCTGTCTTGGTCGTCAGATCACTGGCCACTTCCTTGGCCAGCGCCATAAACGCCCGGGCAGCCGCGGATTGATAGACATTCTTGCGCTGCATCAAGACCGCTGTACGCTCTAGCCGATGCGGCCCCAACTCGACAGACACCAACTCTGGGTGCTCCTGCGCTAGGGCGGCGGGCAGCAAGGTCGACAGCGTGGTTCTGCGCACTACCTCAATCAACGCACCAATTACATTGGCCTCCATCACCACACGCGGGCGAATGCCGTGCTGGTTGCAATAGCGGTCGATCTGTTCGCGGGTGGCGAACGCTTTGCTGAGCAGAATCAGCGACTGCGCATTCAGCGTCTCCAGGCCGACAGCCCGCGCCCCGGCCAGCGGGTGTCGGCTACCAACGACCAGGGCAAGCGTTTCAACCAGCAGCGGATAGGCTTCGATGTCTGGCGCATGCACCTCATCAAACGCAATCCCCACATCCAGTTCGTCCCTCAGCAGCAGGTTCTCCATCTGCTCCTGGGCCAGTTCATGCACGTTCAGCGTGATGTTCGGGTAACGGCTGTGAAAGGCTTCCACCAACGGCCCGACCAGGTAGGTCGTGAAGGTTGGCGTCACCGCTATGCGCAGCGTCCCTCGACTGAGATCGCCCACATCATGGATCGCCCGCTTGCCTTCGCGCAGCTCCTGCGCCGCCCGCAATGCATAACGCAGGTACACCTGCCCGGCATCGGTCAGGCGTGTTTTGCGCCCTGAGCGATCAAACAACTGCGCCCCGAGGCTTTCCTCCAGCTGGCGAACTTGCTGCGACAGCGCGGGCTGCGAAACATGCAGTGCCGCCGCGGCACTGGTAAAGCCCTGATGTTCGGCGACCGCAAGAAAATACTGAATATGGCGCGCCAGCATGCCTGTACCTATAAGTTTATCTGATGAAGATAATCATATATGAGACTTTTACCTTATTGCACGGCCTCCGTAACCTTTGCCTCATCGCATCGCGAACCAACGGAGTCAACCATGCAAGACATCATCGACGGTTTCCTTAAATTCCAGCGCAATGCCTTTCCTGAACGTGCCGGCCTGTTCAAAGACCTGGCCAACCAGCAGAGCCCGCGGGCGCTGTTCATCTCCTGCTCCGACAGCCGGCTGGTGCCGGAGCTGGTCACACAGCGTGAGCCGGGCGACCTGTTCGTCATCCGCAATGCGGGCAACATCGTGCCGTCCTACGGCCCTGAGCCAGGCGGTGTGTCCGCCTCGGTGGAGTACGCGGTCGCAGCCTTGAAAGTCAGCGACATCGTGATCTGCGGGCATTCCGACTGCGGCGCCATGACCGCCATCGCCACCTGCAAATGCCTGGACAACATGCCCGCCGTGGCCGGCTGGTTGCGCTACGCCGATTCCGGTCGGGTGGTCAACGAGGCCCGCCAGCATGTCGACCAGCATGCCAAGGTCGCCTCGATGGTGCGTGAAAACGTCATCGCGCAGTTGGCCAATATCCAGACACACCCCTCGGTACGCCTCGCGCTGGAAGAAAAGCGCGTGACGTTGCATGGCTGGGTCTACGACATCGAAAGCGGCTGCATCCAGGCCTTCGACAGCCGCACCGGCAAGTTCGTGTCGCTGGCCGAAAGCCCTACCGTTTGCGTTGCTACCCACTAACCCTCGTTTCTACCCACGGAGATATCCCCATGATCCAATCACAAATCAGCCAAGACACTCGCCTTGCCCTGACCGACGTCATCCTGTTGGCCAAGGCCCGCAAAGACCTGTCGTTCGCTCAGATTGCAGAAGGCACCGGCCTGCACGAAGCTTTTGTCACCGCCGCCTTGCTTGGTCAGCACCCGCTGCCGGCCAACGCAGCCCAGGTGGTTGCCGACACCCTGGGCCTCGACGCCGATGCCGTGCTCCTGCTGCAAAGCATTCCGCTGCGCGGCAGCATCGGCAACGGCATTCCTACCGACCCGACCATCTACCGCTTCTACGAAATGATTCAGGTCTACGGCACCACGCTCAAGGCGCTGGTTCACGAGAAGTTCGGCGACGGCATCATCAGCGCCATCAACTTCAAACTGGACGTCAAGAAGGTCGATGACCCAGACGGCGGCTCCCGCGCGGTGATCACCCTGGATGGCAAGTACCTGCCGACCAAACCGTTCTGATCACCCCACCCAGGGGCCCGGCGCTGCATGGCTGCCGGGCTCCATGTTCTTGAAAATGTGGAGGAGGGCCTCTGAACATGAAGGCGTTACCTGTACTGATAGCGAGCTTTTTCTGTGCTGCGGCGATGGCCGACGAACCGATACCGGTTGAGCAATACAGCTATGCCCAGCACCTGGACATCGCCCGCGTCATTTCCATCAGCGAAGTCGCGCACGTCTGCGCCGTGGTACCTGTGCTCATGACGTATGAAGACTCCAAGGGCCAGAAACACATTCTTGAATACCGAGTGATGGGTAACGGCTGTTCCAACGGTTGAGCTGCCCATGGTTCGTTTTTTACCGATGCGCCTTGGGGCAGCATCATAGAGGGCCAACGTCATGGATCTGATCTTTCGCAATGTGCGCATCGACGATACAAAACCGCTGATGGACGTAGCGGTGCACCACGGCAAGATTGTCGAGATCGCGCCGACAATTTCAGTGCAGGCCGTGCAGGAAATCCAGGGCCACGGCCACGTGCTGATCCCGGGCTTTGTCGAAGGGCACCTGCACCTGGAAAAAGCCAACATCATGCACCGCAAGGCCAATCGCTCCGGCACGTTGAAGGAGGCGATAGCGGTTACCGCCGAGCTCAAACCCACGTTGACTCGCGACGACATTCTCGCGCGCTCCACTCAAGCACTACGTGCGTTGGTGCAGTCCGGCACTACCCACGTACGCGCCCACGCCGAATTCGACCCGGTGCAAGGCTTCACCGGCTTTGATGTGGTGCTGGAGCTGCGCGACAAGCTGCGCGACGCCATCGACATCCAGGTGGTGGCCTTCCCGCAGGAGGGAATACTGAAACTGCCGGGCATGCAGGCAATGATGGTTGAGGCCATGGAGAGGGGCGCAGATGTAGTGGGCGGCATTCCCTACAACGACGACTCGGCCCATGACCACATCGACTATGTATTCAACCTGGCCAGGCGCTACGGCAAGGACATCGACTTCCATCAGGACTTCGCCGACAACGCCGAGCACATGACCATTGAGTACCTGGCGCGCAAGACCATCGAGCAAGGCTATCAAGGGCGCGTATGCGTCGGTCACCTGACCAGCCTGGGTGCCGTGGCGCCGCACAAACAGCGGGAGATCATTGCCTTGATTCGCGAGGCCGGCATCAGCGTCATGTGCCTGCCCGCCACCGACTTGCACCTCGGTGCGCGCGGCGACAGCCATGACGTGCGCCGTACCCTGACGCCGGTGCGGGCCCTGCGTGATGGCGGCGTGAATGTGTGCCTTGCAACCAACAATATTCGCAACGCATTCACCCCGTTTGGCACCGGCGACTTGCTCAACATCGCGCAATTGGCGATTCCGGCCTGTCACCTGGGCGGGGCGGATGACCAGGCCACGGTACTGTCGATGCTCACTACCCATCCGGCGAAAGCGCTAGGGTTGAAGGATTATGGGTTGGTGCCGGGTGCGCCTGCTGACGTGGTGTTGCTGGAGACGCATTCGGTGGGTGACGTGATTCTCGACCTGCCCACACGGTTGATGGTGCTCAAGCGCGGGAAGATCGTGGCGACGTCGGCCTGTCAGCGTTCGGTGGCTTTCTGATCCAGTTCGATGCAAGCGACTGGTCGTGGGGAGCTGTTACTTCGCTCGCCCACCACCTGGTTCACCCAGCGCGAGCTGCCTGGCCGTTCAACATGAAAATCGTGGTGAGCATAGGGTCCATCCAAGCGGCCGTTACAGCCGCTTGAAATCGTCCTGCCGACCACTGCTCACGGCTAGTTCTCGTAGCGCAGCGTGACGGCAAAGTTGCGGGGTTCGCCGTAATAGTTTCCGGTGTCCTGGCTGAAAATCGCGGTGTAGTACTTCTCGTCGAAAACGTTGTTGAGGTTCAACTGAACGCTCAGGTTCTGGTCGATCCGGAAGTTGGCATTCAAGTCCACAAGGTTGTAGGCACTCTGCGAAATACTGTTCAGGTACAGCTTGCTCTGATGGTACACGCTGGTCCCGACTCGCCATTGGTCCAGGCTACCTGGCAACTGGTAGGTGGTGGCGGCCTTGAACAGTCGCTGTGGCGAGTTCTCTGTGCCATAGGTGTCACCCTTCCTGCTACCCGCCACGTATTTTGGATGGCTGTAGGTGTAGCCCATGGAGGCATTCCACCCGGGCATCAACTCGCCCGAGACCTCGGCATCGAACCCGCGGTTTCGTACTTTGGCGCCCTCGGTGTAGCACCGCGAATCGCGCGTGGGCCCACACACGCGCCCAGCCTCGGGCACGACCTGCGCAAGGCCTGTCTGATCCACCTGGAACAGAGCCAGGGAGGTATTGAGCCTGCCATCGAACAGTTCGTTTTTTACGCCCACTTCGTAGTTGCTGCCCGTTGTGGGTTCGAGCAGTTTGTTGTCGACGCTGTAGTTGCTCTGCATCTTGTAGATCTCGGTATAGCTGGCATACACCGAGGTAGTGTCATTGACGTCGTAGACGATGCCGCCATAGGGGATGATCTTGCGGTTTTCCCTGAAGCGGTCCGTCTCCCACGGGCCCTGGGTGTCGTAGTCGACCCAACTCAAGCGGCTGCCCAGGATCACGTGCAGATCATCGAATGGGTTCAGGCGAGTGGCTGCATAGATCCCCTTGTCCTTGCGCACATGTCGACTGGGCGTCAGGCTGCCGACTATCTGCGGTTTCGGGAATGTCGAGGTATCGAAGTCCAGAATGTCGACGATAGGGTTCACGCTGGACGAGCCTGTGACGTATTGCAGCCTGTCACGCCGCAAGTTGGTACCGATCACCACCTCGTGCTTGCGCCCCAGCAGGTTGAACGCACCGTTGAGCGCCGCGTCGAGATTGATCTGTTCATCATCGTAGCGGGCGCTGTTCGGCCAGTACTGCATCGTCGAGTCGGTGTCCTTGGTGTGGTACCCAACCTGAGCGAGAAAATCCGAATTGGACCAAATCAGGTTGGTGGCGACGGTGAGGTTCCAGTCCTCATTGAAGCTGTGCTTGATATCGGCAAAGACGTTGCGGTTGATCTTGTCCAGGTACGCCCACTTTCCAGCGAACGACTTCGATCGCGAGAAGTTGTATGAGCTGCCATCCAGGTGGGTAGGCAAACCGCCCCAATCGTAGCCGCCACTGTTGTCCTGCTGGAAGGACGCCCCCACTGCAACCGTGGTCGAGTCATTCAGGTCGACTTCGCCGATGGCGTAGAACAGTTGGTTGTCCTTGTCAGCGTAGTCCTGATAGCTGTTTCGACTGTTGTACATCAGGACCGTACGGCCACGCACGGTGCCCTCTGCGTTCAAGGGGCCGCCAACGTCGAGTTGCGTGCGGTAGTTGTCCCACGAGCCAGCACCGATCTCTGCCTTGAGCCGGTATTCACGTGTCGGTCGCTTGCGAACCATGTTGATGGCCGCAGACGGATTACCTGCCCCTTGCATCAGGCCGTTTGCGCCTCGGACAATCTCCACCCGGTCATACATGGCCATGTTGTTCACCGACATGACGTCCATCGAGAAGCTTTCCGTGACGCTGCTCGGCAGGCCGTCGAATTGCAGGTCGTCGACCTGGAACCCTCGCGAGTAGTAAAGCGGACGCTCAGTGCCGAACCCCTTGACCGTGCTGATGCCCGTGGCTGCCCTTGCAACGTCTTCCAGGGACTGCATGTTCTGGTCGTCCATCTGCTGACGCGTGACGACGCTGATCGACTGCGGCGTTTCGCGCAGCGAGAGATTCATCCGCGTCGCTGTGGTGGTGTTACCTGTGGTGTACGACCCCGAGTCCTCGGTGATGGCGCCCAGCCCCGAGCCTGTCACGTTGGTCGCGTCCAGTTGCAATGAACCCGACGGTGCAACCGGCAGCAGCACATAGCTGTTGTCCCCACCTGCAACCGCCTGCAACCCGGACCCGCTCAGCAACACGGCAAAGCCCTGGTCGATGCTGTAGCGGCCATTGATGCCCCGGCTCTGTTTGCCTTCGGTCAGCCCGTTGTCGAACGACAGCACCACGCCTGCTTCGGTGGCAAAGCTGTTCAGCACAGTGGCCAGCGCCCCGGCTTCAATGGCAAATTCCTGCTGATGCAGCGTACGGGCTGTTACCTGGCCTTCAGCAGCGTGGCCAAGTGCTGGAGTGGCCATCAACAACGATGCGCCAAGTAGGGCAAGGCATAGCGCGCTTGGGGTGTTCAACGTGGCGGTGCAGAAGCCTGGAAGGGGATGCTGCATGCTTACTCCTGATGCGGTTGTTGGCATTTTGTGAGGTGTCTGCAAAAGGAGTCGCGTAGCCGAGAGGAAAGTGACAACGCGTTTCGAAATTTTTTCCTGGCCTGATTTTCACGGCCAGAAGTCGATTGCTCTCAGGCCATCATTTCACTATATTGCGATTAATTCTTATTCACTGTTTGGCCTGGATATGCCGTCTGGCAACCTTATCGCGACCCTCTACAACGACCATCAACCCTGGCTCATCAGTTGGCTGCGCAAGCGCACCGGGTGTTCGCAGGCGGCGGCAGACTTCGCCCAGGACACCTTTGTTCGCGTGCTGCTCGCCGAGCGCCGTGAGCCCCGGGCGGCCATGCTCAATGAACCTCGGCATTTTCTGGTAACCATCGCCAAGCGGGTAATGATCGACAGTTTTCGCCGTCAGTCGGTGGAGCGTGCCTATCTGGAAGTGCTCGCCGCGCAGCCCGAGTCGTTCGAGATTTCTGCCGAAGAACAGCTTTCGTTGCTCCAGACACTTCTGGAGCTGGATCGCATGCTTGACGGCCTGGGCGTGAAGGCCAAAACAGCGTTCCTGTTGTCGCAAGTGCAAGGGCTGACCTACCCTCAAATCGCCGAGCACCTGCAGGTGTCCGCCAGCTCGGTAACCAAGTACATGGCCCGGGCCACCGAACGCTGCCTCCTGTACCTGGTGGACAATCCGTGGTGACCACCGACGCCCAGCGCCAAGCACTTCGCCATGCGGCGCAGTGGTTCGCGCAGCTGTGCGCGAACCCTGAAGACGCGGCGCTGCGCACGCAGTGGCAACGCTGGCACTGCCGGAGGGCGGAGCATGAATGGGCATGGCAGCAGTTGACCGAATTGCAGGCGCGCCTGGGCGGCATGCCGCAGCAGTTGGCCTGGAACGTCATGGAAAAGTCCACGCTGCGCGAAAGCGGCCCGAATCGCCGCACGCTACTCAAGGGGCTGTTGCTGGGCGCCGGCGCCAGTTCATTGGCATGGCAGGGATATGACGTTGCGCCCAGATGGATGGCCGACCTCAGAACGCGCACCGGAGAACAGCGCCAAGCGGCTCTTGCCGACGGCACCCTGCTGGTATTGGATACCGATACCGCGCTGGATGTACTGTTCAATGCCAGCACGCGCTTGCTGGTGCTTCGGGCGGGGGAGGTCCATGTAACCACCGGCAAGGACTCACGTCCGTTGCTGGTGCGCAGTGCACAGGGTGATCTGCGCGCATTGGGCACTCGCTTCGCCGTGCGCCAACTCGACGGGCTGACACGCCTCAGCGTCTACCAGCATGCCGTTGCGGTCCGTCCTGAGCAGGCTGAAGGCGAGGTCGTGATCGAGCAAGGGCAATCGGTGACACTTGATCGTCAGCGACTGTTTGCCACGCAGCCGTTGAAAAAAGGCGAAGAGGCCTGGGCTCAGGGGCGGCTGGTAGTGGAGGGCTGGAGGCTGGATACACTCATCAACGAGTTGCAGCGCTATTGCCCCGGCTATCTGGGCTGCGCCTCGGAGGTCAGCCACTTGCGGGTGTCGGGCTCGTATTCGCTTGGCAACATCGAGCTGACATTGAACACTATCGCCCGTTCGTTACCCATCCGAATCCAGCAGATTACCCGTTACTGGACGCGCATCCTGCCGGTTTGATGATTTACGACTTTCGAAGGCCGGTGGCTCAGACATCGGCTCGCACGGTCCGCTTTTGGCACCACTGCCGCTCGGCCAGCAACTCACCCACCGAGCGGCAACCCGTTTCACACGCCAGCTTCGCCTATTTCAACGGAACGTAGATATCCGTCTGCCATTGATCCTGCGGTGTTTCGGGAAACACGCTCAGGTAATGGAAGAACAACGGGTGATCGCGTAGCTCTTCGTTACTGGAGGGTAGCCAGTCGCGGTAAAGCGGGTAGATGGATTCTCCGATGTAGTCAGGCGACCCCGTATGGCGAATCACGGCGCAACGCCCTGCAGGGATGACCCGTTCATGCACGCCGAATTCGTTGGGCAGCACGGCCTCGTCTATCTCGCCGCAAATCGCGAACCTGAAGGCCTCTGCGGGCGTGGTATCGGGATTGTCATAGGGGATGCCAAACGAGCGGCTCACGGCTACTGGCGACTGACCGCTCTGCATGCGCCATTGACGAAAACGACTGACGCTTTGACTGACGAGGCCGGGCGCCCCGCAATGTTCAAGCGCCGCCACGCGGGTTTCGGCGAACGCTACGGTACGGATCTGCATGGTGATACTCCTGGAAAAGTGAGGGACAACGAAGACCGCATTCCAGACCTGCCAGCTCGGTGCCTTGGCGAACGCACTCGGCGCCATGCCAAAGGCGCGCCTGAACGCCCTTGAAAAGGCCTCGGGGCTTTCGAAGCCAGCACCCAGTGCTGTCTCCAGCACGGACTGACCCGGTGAACCGACCAGTTGATGCGCAGCGCGCCGAAGCCTCATCAACTGCACATACTGTGCAACCGGCACGCCTACATACGCCGTGAATTGCCGGTGAAAATGAAACACCGAGAAGTTGGCGACGCGGCTCAGTGCACTTACCGAGAGATCGCCCTCGAGGCAGGTATCGATATAGGCGAGTACGGCGTCGAACCGTTTTGCGTAGGCATGGCTGTTGCTTGAGTCGGTCACCGAACAAAACCTCCTGAAGATGCGGTGAGCAATAGCATCCGCCTTTGCCCCCTCGTCGTGCCTAGCCGGGTTTGCTCTGATAGGGGTTGCTGCCCCTATGCAAGCCGAGCCAGTTCCCGCGCCACCATCGCCGCCTGCTGTGCACTGGCAACATTGGTAAACCCCATTACCAGCCCGTGTCTGGGCGCACCTGCCAGGTACCACTGCGATAGCGGCTCCACCGCCAGCCCGGCGGCCCGTGCGCGCTTGGCCAGTTCTACATCGTCCACGCCGGGCAAACCGGCTACCAGGTGCATGCCGCCTGCCTGGGTATCGATCAGCAAACGCTCGCCCAACTGCTGCTGCAATGCCTCGATCAGCCATTGCCGGCGCCGGGCGTACAGATTGCGCATCTTGTTCAGGTGCCGCGCAAAGTGGCCTTCGTTGATAAACGCCGCCACGGTGGCCTGCAGCAGGTGAGGGCAGTGGTTGTGCAGCCGGTCGGCCTGGCGGGCGAAGGCCTCGCACTGCTGTGCCGGCACCACCAGGTAGGCCAGACGCAAGCCGGGGAACAGCACCTTGCTGAAGGTGCCGGTGTAGAGCACGCGGCCCTGCTGGTCGAGGCTCTTGAGGGCGGGCAGGGGCTTGCCGCGATAACGGTATTCGCTGTCGTAGTCGTCCTCGATGATCCAGCTGCCTTGCCGGTTGGCCCACGCCAGCAGCGCCAGCCGGCGCGGCAGCGACAGCGACACGCCCAGCGGGCTCTGGTGGGTGGGGGTGACCACGGCAAAGCGCGCATCCACCGCGCGGGCGATGCCCTGTTCCACATCCAGGCCCTGGTCGTCCACGCTGACGGGCACCAGCTGCGCGCCGGCTTCCTGCAGGGCGTTGCGGGCCATGAAGTAGCCGGGTTCCTCGAGCCAGCAGCGGTCGCCGGGCTGCATCAGCGTATGGCAAATCAGGTCGAGGCAGGCGCGATAGCCGGCGCACACGAACACCTGCTCGGGGCGGCAGGTGATGCCCCGCGAGATGCCCAGGTACGTGGCAATCGCCGCCCGTAGCGGTGCGTGGCCGCGTGGGTCCGGGTACACCAGGCTTTCCAGGCCGCCTTGACGCAGTTGCCGGCCGGCCAGCCGCGTCCACAGCTTGCGCGGGAAGGCGTCCAGGGCCGGCAGGCCCATCTGCAAGGGCAGTGGCAGCTCGCCGGAATGGGTGGTCGGGTAGGTGCTGGCGGATACGCCAGGGCCTAGCTGGGGTGGGGCAACCGGGGTCAGTTGCGGGGTGACCACCGTGCCGGCGGCGCCGCGCGCCATCAGGTAGCCTTCGCCGATCAACAACTGGTAGGCCGCCTCCACGGTGCCCCGCGCCAGGTTCAGCTCGGCGGCCAGGGCACGAACGGCCGGTACGCGATCACCTGGGCGCAGGCGGCCGTCGGCGATGGATTCGCGAAAGCGCTGGTAGAGCTGGCGATAGATCGGCGCCTGCTGGCTGCGGTCCAGTTCGAAGGAAAGCATCTTGGCCTAGTCGTTTATTCATTTTTCGGCCCTGTAGCTTAAGCCATTGCTTGCTTAAAGTGGGCGCTCTTGAAAAGCGGACGACGACCATGGCCTACACCCTTCAACACCTCGAAAGCCACGCAGCCTTTGAAGCCAGCTTTGAACTGATGCGTGTACTGCGCCCGCACCTCACTGACCTGGCCGACTATGTGGCGCAGCTGCAGCGCCAGGCCGCCCAAGGCTATCGCTTGCTGGCAGCATGGGAGGGTGAACAGGTGGTGGGCCTGGCAGGCTACCGTCCGCTGGAAAACCTGTTGTACGGGCGCTTCATCTATGTCGATGACCTGGTGGTAAGCCCCGACCTGCAACGCGGCGGCCTGGGCGCGCAGTTGCTGAGCGCCGTGCGTGACGAGGCGCTGCAGCGCGGTTGCGATCACTTCGTGCTGGATACCGGCCTGCACATGCCGCTGGCCCAGCGCTTCTATTTTCGCCAGGGGCTGCTGGCCCGTGGCATGCACTTCACCCAGAGCCTTAAGCCGGGGAGCCCGCAATGAACAACGTACTGCTGCTCAACGCCAGCCCGCAGGGGGCGGTGTCCCATGCCAATCAACTGGCGCTGGAGCTGGTCGCCACCTTGCGCCGGCGCCACCCCGAGCTGCAACTGATCGAGCGTGATCTGGGCGCGAGCCCGCTGCCCCCGCTCGATACCGATTACGCCCGCGCCCTGACCACCCGCACGCCATTCGACGCACCCACTTTCGCGGTGTCCGAGGCGTTGATCCAGGAACTGGAGCGCAGCGATGTGCTGCTGATTGCAACGCCCATGCACAACTTCATGCTGCCGGCCGCGCTCAAGCTGTGGATCGACTACGTGCTGCGCATTCACCGCACCTTCAGTGCCGGCCCGCAGGGCAAGGTCGGTTTGCTGCGCGACCGCCCGGTGTACGTACTGGTGGGCTCCGGTGGCATTCACCAGGGCGAGGCGGCGCGCCAACCGGACTTTCTCACGCCGTACCTGCGCCATGTACTCAACACCCTCGGGCTGTTCGACCTGCACTTCACCTACCTGCAGGGCCTGGTGGGCAGCGAGCAGGCGGTGCGTAGCGCAATCGACGCCGGCCGCGCGCGCCTGGCGCTGGAGCCCTTGTTCAACCCACAGGTTTGCGCCTGATCCCTTTCACTTCACTGGAGTTTCACCATGAGCCAACTCAGACTGCCGTTCGCTTCCCTGTCGCCTGAGGCCTACCAAGGCCTGCTCGCCACCAACAACGCACTGGCCGCCAGTTCCCTGGGCCTGCCATTGATCGAACTGGTGTACCTGCGCATTTCGCAGATCAACGGCTGCGCCTTCTGCCTGGGCAAGCATTCGCAAACCCTGCGTGACAGCGAGGTGGCGCAAGCCAAGCTCGATTGCCTGGCCGGCTGGCGCATCAGTGGGCTGTTCAACGAGCGCGAGCGCGCCGCACTGGCCTGGGCCGAGACGCTGACCCACGTCAGCGAAAAGGGCGCCCCCGATGCGTTGTACGAGCCCTTGAAAGCCCATTTTTCCGACGTCGAGATTTCCGACCTGACCTTGGCGGTGGCGTTGATGAATGCGTTCAACCGGCTGGCCATCGGCATGAACCTCTGAGCGCGTTCTACTGTTGTGGGTGCAAGCGCCGGCACGGCATCATGGCGGTTCATCAATCAGGACAACGCCATGGTCACCCCGACGCTTCATCTGATGTGCGGCAAGATCGCCTCCGGCAAGTCGACACTGGCCAAGGCCCTGGCAACCGAACACGCGGCGATCTTGCTGAGCGAGGATCACTGGCTCTCCAGGCTGTACCCGCAGCAGATCCACTCGGTGGCCGACTACGTGCGCCTTGCCCGCCAGGTGCGGGCGGTGATGGGGCCGCTGGTTACCGACATGCTCAGGGCGGGCACCAGCGTGGTGCTGGACTTTCCGGCCAACACGCCTGCCGATCGCCAATGGCTGCGCGCCCTGGCCGACGCCGCACAGGTGCCGCACTGCGTTCACTACATCGAGGCAAGCGATGAGACTTGCCGGGCCAGGCTGCACCTTCGCAACGGCCGCGCCGAGCATGAGTTCGCCGCGACCGACGCCGAGTTCGATCTGATCACCAGCCACTTTCGGGTGCCCGACCCCGAGGAGGGGGTCAAGATCAGCGTTCACCGGCTCTGACCCTCGGCGCGCGCAACTCAGTAGAGTTCGATCAACTGCCGGTCGATCGTGGCACCCGGCATCATCTGCAAAAGTCCGGTGCCCAGTTCGTCAGCCGCGGCTTGCAGTGCCTCCAGGGGCATTGCAGGCAGGCTTTCGAGGATGAACCACATCTGTTCTGCATCGGCGTCCAGGCGCGTTCGGGTTCCCTGGCGCCAGTTCCAGCGCCGACACGTCACACCCAGGTCGTCGCGCCAGATCACTTCACCCTTGTCGGGCGATTCGTTGGCGGCGCTGCCGTCCTTGATGGTGTCGAACAGCTCCGTACCGGTGGCAACGGTCAAATGCGGCACACCTATGTAGGCAGCGAAATTCTCGCCGCCGACCGGCACGGCGAACCTGAGGCTGATGGCGTTGTACAGGTCGACAATGGGGTCGATGCTCGGCAGCACGGCGTCGCGCAGCACGCGCTTGCGCAGTGCCTCGGCCGAGCACGGCGTGCGCTGCGGCTTGGCGCCGAACAGCCGGAAGGTGTGTGCCCATGCCGCAAGGTGCGCCTCTGCCCAGTCCGGGGCGCCGGCTGTGACCGCCTCACAGGCCTGCGTCAGGGCGTTGGTCGCCACCTCGGGCCGGGTGATCGGCGTGGCTTTGACGCAGATGCTCATGGCACGGAACCCAGGTGCTATCTCTGCAATCTGCGGGTCAAGAACAGGCACGACAAACGACATGTATTTCTCCAGAAGGCAGGGGGAGCAGAACAGGTGCGCATTCTTGAACGGTGAGCCTTATCAGATCCAATGATTAGGCCTCATGCCTTATCAGTTCTTCTTATCCTGCAGATGGGGTGGTGCACGCACCTGTGTATTGCACACGCTCGGCGGCTTGTATGATGTCGGCCGGTTTTGGGCTTTGCAGCAAGCCCTGTTCAACGGAGTGGCAGTTGCAATGATTGTGGTAGTCGAAGGTATCAGCGCCAGTGGCAAGACCACCTGGTGCACAAGTCACGCCGAGCAACAGTTGATTGCCGAAAACGGGCGTTTTGAGAACGAGCCCGATCGCGCGGCAGATCCGCTCGGGGCGGCTGCGTTCTGGGCCGAACGCAACGTCGATCGCTGGCAGGCGGCGCTGGCCATGGAGCAGCGCCATTCGCGGGCCGTATGCGACAGCGACCCGCTCAAGCTGCATTACATCTGGAGCCTTTGGCAGATCGGCGAGGCCAGTGAGCGCGACTGGCAGGTGGAACTGGACGCCACCCGCCAGACCTTCGCGCAAGGGCGCATCGGCTTTGCCGACGCCTACCTGGTTGCGCGCATCGACCCGCAGCTGGCACGGGAGCGGGCCCGGGCCGACAGCACGCGTCGGCGCAGCAGGTTCGAGCTGCACGTGCGCCTGCAGGAAGCAGTGCTGAACTGGTACGGCGCCATCGAGCATGTACTGCCCTGCAGGGTGCAATTCGGTTTGCCCGCGCAGTTGCCCACGTTGCAGCGCCTGGAAGGGCGCTATGCGCTGGAGGCCTTTGACCAGATGATCGCCTCGCTACCCAGGCCACGGCATGTTTGACGACTATCTCAAGCGCTGGCAACTGACTGTCGATGGCGAGCCGTTCGACTCGCTGAACGGCACCCTGCTGCCGGTGCGCCAGCAGGGCAGGCCAGCCATGCTGAAGATTTCGCACGTTGCCGAAGAACAGGCGGGGAGCCTGCTCATGGCGTGGTGGCAGGGCGAGGGGGCAGCGCCGGTACTGGCTCACGACGGTCAAGCCCTTCTTATGGTGCGCGCGCAAGGTACGGATGCACTGACGCAGATGGTCAAGGACGGGCACGACGAGCAGGCCACGCGCATTCTTTGCGCGGTTGCCGCCCGCCTGCATGCACCGCGCGCCACGCCCATGCCCGCCCTGGTGCCACTGGAGCAGTGGTTCGAGGGGTTGTGGCACGGGGCCGACAGGCACGGCGGTGTTCTGCTGCACTGCGCCAGCACCGCCCGCGAACTGCTGGCTGCGCCGCGCGATGTGGGGGTACTGCATGGCGACATCCACCACGGCAACGTGCTCGATTTCGGCGCAGCCGGCTGGCTCGCCATCGACCCCAAGGGGCTGTATGGCGAGCGGGGCTTCGATTACGCGAACATTTTCTGCAATCCCGATGGTGAGCAGGCGCTGGTACCGGGGCGCTTCGCGCACCGGGTCGAGATCGTCGCCAAGGCCAGCGGCATGGAACCTCGTCGGTTGTTGCAGTGGGTGCTCGCGTGGACGGGCCTGTCGGTCAGCTGGCTGCTCGAAGACCATCAACCGCCGGGCGGCACCCTTGAGGTGGCGAAACTGGCCGCAGCGGGGCTTGGTTATATGGAGTGACTGCGCTCCATGCGGGTCGATTGATGGAGCGCTGTCGCTCCGTTTGAAACCACAGGCGTGCAGGTGGGCTGCTGCTGGCCGACGATCGTGCGCGATGCATCAGCCAGATCGCGTTTGCAGGTTTTGCTGGCGCTGCGCGCCAGTTCGCGGGGCAAGGCCCGCTCCTACGCCCTCCGGGCAGAAGCCACAGGGCTGTAGGAGCCAGCATTGCTGGCGAACGAGCGCGAAGCGGTCGTAGAACCTGCGTGCGCGGTGCATCAGCCGGTTCGCGGGGCAAGGCCCGCTCCTACGCCCTCCGGGCAGAAGCCCCAGTGCTGTAGGAGCCAGCATTGCTGGCGAACGAGCGCGAAGCGGTCGCAAAACCTGCGTGTGCGGTGCATCAGCCAGATCGCGTTCGCAGGTTTTGCTGGCGCTGCGCGCCAGTTCGCGGGGCAAGGCCCGCTCCTACGCCCTCCGGGCAGAAGCCACACGGCTGTAGGAGCCAGCATTGCTGGCGAACGAGCGCGAAGCGGTCGCAGAACCTGCGTGCACGGTGCATCAGCCAGACCACCCGCAACCCTCGCGCCTAACCCTCGGCAGCCCCTTCCAGAATCCTCGGCCCCGGTCCATCCTGCCCCAGCGCATCCCCCGGGTTGCGCAACGGGCAATCATCCAGCGACAGGCAGCCACAACCGATGCAGTTGTCCAGGCTATCCCTCAATGCCTCCAGCGTCCGGATGCGCGCATTCAGGTTCTCGCGCCAGGCCGATGACATCTCACCCCACTGCGCCGCCGTCAATTTGCTGTTGGGCGGGTAGCGGCTCATCGCATGCTTGATCTCTTCCAGCGGAATCCCGGTGCGCTGCGCCACCTTGATGATCGCGATGCTGCGCAGCACCAACGCCGGAAATCGCCGCTGGTTGCCGGCATTGCGCGTGCTGGCGATCAACCCCTTGGACTCGTAGAAGTGCAAGGTGGAAATCGGCACGCCACTGCGCCTGGCCACCTCGCCGATGGTGAGCGAGCGCGCACCATCCATCGTCTTTTCTGCCGCCACGTGTGTTGACCTCAAGTTAAGTTGAGGTTTTATAGTCCGGCCCGATCTTTCCTGCAACCGCTTTGCCGTGCCGATGCCAGCCGTCGGCACGGGATGCGCTGTGCAGCGAACACACCACACCGATGAGCGGAGCAAAGATGGGCAAGAGGATGCTGTTGGGAGGGGGCGCCGCTGTTGTGTGCGTGCTGGCCGTCGTCATGCTGCTGACCAGAAAGGACTCGACGGCGCACGCCACTGCGGCGTGGCCGGTGACCAAGGTCGCGCTGGCCACCGTCACCTCGCGTGAGGCGCCCCGCCAGACCTTCGCCGCCGGCGAACTGGAAGCCGCCCACCAGGTGCAGGTGGCCGCAGAAACCACCGGGCGCATCACGCGCATCGCCTTCGAGTCGGGGCAAAGGGTCAAGGCCGGGCAACTGCTGGTGCAGCTCAACGATGCCCCCGAGCAGGCCGACCGGGTGCGCCTGAGCGCACAGCTGCGCAATGCCCGCACCCTGCATCAGCGCATCGGCAAGCTGCGCACCGCCAATGTCACTACCCAGGAGCAACTCGACAATGCCACCGCCGCCGTGCAGATGGCCGAGGGCGAACTGCAGCAGGTCGATGCACGGATTGCGCAGAAGGCGATCCGGGCCCCCTTTGCCGGCAAGCTGGGCATCCGTCGCGTGCATCAAGGCCAGTACCTGAATGCCGGTGACGCCGTGGCCAGCCTGGTGGACGCCACGCAACTGCGGGTGAACTTCTCGCTGGCCGAGCATGCCGCCCCGGGCTTGCAGGTGGGGCAGACCGCCGCCCTGGCGGTGGATGCACTGCCGCAAAAGGCCTTTGCGGCGCGTATCAACGCCATCGACCCGATGGTGGGCAAGGCGCGCGCAGTATGGGTGCAGGCCACCCTGGCCAACCCGGACGGGCAGTTGCAGGCCGGCATGTACGCCAGCGTGCAGCTCGCGGCGGCGCAGCCGACCCGGGTGATGGCCGTGCCGGAAACCGCCATCACCTACACCGCCTACGGCCAGACCGTGTTCATCGCCACCCACGACCCGGAACGCGGCCTGAGCGTGCACCGCGTGCAGGTGACCACCGGCGAGCGCTGGAAGGGCCAGGTGGAAGTCACCTCCGGGCTCAAGGCGGGCGACCGCGTGGTGGTCTCGGGCCAGCTCAAGCTCAGTGACGGCATGCAGGTGGAGCAGGTGGCCAATGACACGCTGCACAACGCCGACGGGGGCGACGCCTCATGAGGTTCACCGACAGTTTTGTGCGTCGCCCGGTGCTGGCCCTGGTGGTCAGCAGCCTGATCGTGCTGGCCGGCCTGTTCGCCCTGGGCAAGCTGCCCATCCGCCAGTATCCGTTACTGGAAACCGCCACCATTACCGTCAGCACCGAATACCCGGGTGCATCGGCCGAACTGATGCAGGGCTTCGTGACCCAGCCGATCACCCAGGCGGTGTCGTCGGTGGAAGGCATCGACTACCTGTCTTCGTCGTCGGTGCAGGGCCGCAGCCTGGTGACCCTGCGCATGGAGCTGAACCGCGACTCGACCCAGGCGCTGAGCGAGACCATGGCCAAGGTCAACCAGGTGCGCTACCGCCTGCCGGACAAGGCCTACGACCCGGTGGTCGAGCTGTCGGCCGGGGATTCCACCGCCGTGGCCTATGTGGGCTTTGCCAGCGACACGCTGTCGATTCCCGAACTCAGCGACTACCTGTCGCGGGTGGTCGAGCCGCAGCTTTCCGGCATCGACGGCGTGGCCAAGATCCAGACCTTCGGTGGCCAGACCCTGGCCATGCGCCTGTGGCTGGACAGCGAACGCATGGCCGGGCGCGGCGTGACCGCCGCCGAGGTGGCCGATGCCGTGCGCAGCAACAACTACCAGGCCACGCCCGGGCAGGTACGCGGCCAGTTCGTGCTGGCCGACATACGCATCGATACCGACCTGACCAGTGTCGAGGCCTTTCGCGACCTGGTGATTCGCAATGACGGCACGGCGCTGGTGCGCCTGCGCGATGTGGGCACGGTCGAACTGGGCGCCGCGGCCACCCAGACAAGCGCCACCATGGATGGCCGCCCGGCGGTGCACCTGGGCCTGTTCCCGACGCCTGCGGGCAACCCGCTGGTGATCGTCGACGGCATTCGCAAGCTGCTGCCGCAGATCCAGCAGACCCTGCCGCCAGGGGTCAACGTGGCGCTGGCCTACGAGACTGCACGCTTTATCGAGGCCTCGATCCAGGAAGTGCTGCACACGCTGGTCGAGGCGATCGTGATCGTGGTGCTGGTGATCTGGCTGTGCCTGGGCTCGTTGCGCAGCGTGGCCATCCCGGTGCTGGCGATCCCGCTGTCGATGCTCGGCGCGGCCGGGCTGATGCTGGCGTTCGGCTTCAGCCTCAACCTGCTGACCCTGCTGGCGATGGTGCTGGCCATCGGGCTGGTGGTGGACGACGCGATCGTGGTGGTGGAGAACGTGCACCGCCATATCGAGGAGGGCCAGACGCCGGTGGCCGCCGCGCTGGTCGGTGCCCGCGAGATCGCCGGGCCGGTGATCGCCATGACCCTCACGCTGGCCGCCGTGTATGCCCCCATCGGCCTGATCGGCGGGCTCACCGGCACGCTATTTCGCGAGTTCGCCCTGACCCTGGCCGGGGCGGTGATCGTCTCGGGGGTGGTGGCCCTGACCCTGTCGCCGGTGATGAGCTCGCTGCTGCTCAAGCCCGGCCAGCAGGAGGGGCGCATGGCCAGGCTTGCCGAGAAGGTGTTCGGCGGGCTGGCCAGCGCCTACGGGCGGGCACTGGCGCACTCGCTGTCGCGTCGCTGGGTCAGCGGCGGCGTCGCCTTGCTGGTGTGCCTGAGCCTGCCGTGGCTGTACCTGCAGCCGCAACGCGAGCTGGCGCCACCCGAAGACCAGGCCGCCGTGCTCACCGCCATCAAGTCGCCGCAGTACGCCAGCCTCGACTATGCCGAGCGCTTCGCCAGCAAGCTCGACCAGGTGATGCACAGCCTGCCTGAAACCACCGACACCTGGATCATCAACGGCACCGACGGGCCGGCCAGCAGCTTCGGCGGCATCAACCTCAGCCTGTGGCAGGCCCGCGAGCGCTCGGCCGATCAGGTCCAGGCCGACCTGCAGCAGGCCGTGAGCGAAGTGGAGGGCAGCAGCATCTTTGCCTTCCAGGTGGCCTCGCTGCCAGGCTCCAGCGGTGGCCTGCCGGTGCAGATGGTGCTGCGCAGCGCGCAGGACTACCCGGTGCTGTACCAGACCATGGAAACCCTCAAGCAGCGTGCCCGCGACAGCGGCCTGTTCGCGGTGGTGGACAGCGACCTGGACTACAACAACCCGGTGGTCAAGGTGACGGTCGACCGCGCCAAGGCCGCCAGCCTGGGCATCGGCATGCAGGCCCTCGGCGACTCCCTGGCCGTGCTGGTGGGCGAGCAGTACATCAACCGCTTCGCGCTGTATGGCCGCTCGTATGACGTGATCCCGCAGAGCACCCAGGATCAGCGCCTGACGCCCCAGGCGCTAGAGCGCCAGTATGTGCGCAGCGAAGCGGGGCAACTGGTGCCGTTGTCTGCCGTGGTGCGGCTGCAGATGACGGTCGAGCCCAACCGGCTGCTGCAGTTCGACCAGCAGAATGCGAGCACGCTGCAGGCCATCCCGGCACCGGGGGTTTCCCAGGGGCAGGCGGTGGCGTTTCTGCAGCAACTGGCCAGCGAACTGCCGCCGGAGTTCAGCCATGACTGGCAGTCCGAGTCGCGCCAGTACGTGCAGGAAGGCAATGCGCTGGTGCTGGCGTTTCTCGCCGCGATGGTGGTCATCTACCTGGTGCTCGCGGCCCAGTACGAAAGCCTGGTGGACCCGCTGATCATCCTGGTCACCGTGCCGCTGTCGATCTGCGGCGCACTGTTGCCGCTCGCACTGGGCTGGGCCACCCTGAATATCTACACGCAGATCGGGCTGGTGACCCTGATCGGGCTGATCAGCAAGCACGGCATTCTGATGGTGGAGTTCGCCAACGAGATCCAGCTGCGCGAGAACCTCGACCGTGCCGGGGCGATCATCCGCGCCGCGCAGATTCGCCTGCGCCCGGTACTGATGACCACCGCCGCGATGACCTTCGGCGTGATGCCGCTGCTGTTCGCCAGCGGCGCCGGTGCCAACAGCCGTTTCGGCCTGGGTGTGGTCATTGTCTGCGGCATGTTGATAGGCACGCTGTTCACCTTGTTCGTGCTGCCCACGGTGTATGCCTGGCTGGCCCGTGACCATCGCGTGCACAGCCCGCGCAAGCAGCAATTGGAGGAGGCCGAGCAGGGCCTTGCGCTTGGGCACAGGGAGGCAAGGCCATGAAGGGGTTCAGCCGTTATCCGCTGTTGCTGGGCGCCGTGGCGTTGCAGGCCGCCTGCAGCGTCGGGCCGCAGTATCACGCCCCCGAGGTGGCGCCCATTCATGTGGTCAGCCCGCAGGCGCAGGCCTTCGCTGCGACGCCGGTGCAGCCGACGTCAGCCTGGTGGACCTTTTTCGACGACCCGCAGCTGGAACGCCTGATCGCTAACGCCCTGGCCCACAACCACGCCATCGAGCAGGCGCATGCCAGCCTGTTGCTGGCCCGTGCCCATGTGGATGAACAGGCGCTGGAGCGCCTGCCGACGGTGACCAGCAGCGCGAGCTACCAGCGCAGCCTGGCGCAGCAGGCCAGGCAGGGGCAGCCGCCGGCCCGCAGCCTGTCCGAATCGTGGCGGGCGGGGCTGGACCTGCAGTGGGAGCTTGACCTGTTCGGCCGCCTCGATCACCTGGAGCGCGCCGCCCAATCCCGTGCGCAGGCCTCCGCGGCCGACCTGGAACAGGTGCAGTTGAGCATCGCGGCCCAGGTGGCCCAGGCCTACTTCGAGGCCCAGGGGCTACGCCAGCAAGGGCTGCTGGCCGAAGAAGCGGTGCGCAGCTGGCAGGAGACCGTGCAGTTGACCCAGGCGCAGTTGCACGCCGGCGCCGGCCTGCCCGAAGCGCTGGAGAGCGCGCAGAGCAACCTGCTGCTGGCGCAATCGACTGTGGCGCCACTGCGCAGCCAGTTGCAGCGGCGCCTGTACCGGCTGCAGGTGCTCACAGGCCAGCGCCCCGGCAGCTTTGCCATCGCGCTGGGTGACATGCCGCCGATGCCATTGGCGCGCCAGCTGCCACTGGGGGATGTGGATCAGCTGATCCGCAACCGGCCCGATGTGGTCCAGGCCGAACGGCTGCTGGCTGCCCGTGTGCAGGATGTGGGCGCTGCCACTGCCGACCTGTACCCACGTTTGAACCTGGGTGGGTTCATCGGCTTCTTTGCCTTGCGTGACGGCGACCTGGGCAGTGCGGCGCGGGCGTTCGAGCTGACGCCCGGCCTGACCTGGCCAGCGTTCAACCTGGGCTCGGTGCGGGCGCGCCTGCGCGGTACCCAGGCGCTGGCCCAGGGCGAGGCGGCGCACTTCGAACAGGTGCTGCTGGTGGCGGTGGAAGAGGTGGAGGGCGCAGTCACGCAGTTGGCCGAGCACCAGCGCCACCTGCTCGGCCTGGTGCAGGCGGCGCGGCATGGCGAGGCGGCGTTCGCCATCGCCCAGCAGCGCTATGGCGCAGGTTCGGGCAGCTACCTGGCGGTCAAGGACAGCCAGCGCGACCTGTTGCGCCTGCGCCAGGACATCGCGCGGGCACAGGCCGCCTCCTATGGCAACGCCGTGGACCTGTACAAGGCCCTGGCCTGGCGCGCGCCTGCCGGCAGGACGCTTAGCGCAAACACCCTGAACAACTGATGAGGACCGCTTCGTGGATACTGCAACTTCACTGCTGATGTTTCAGATGGTACTGGCCGCAGGGTTCACCCTGTGGTTGAGCATCGCCCTGGTCAACAACCTGCAGGCCTTTGCCAGTTCGGCGGCGGCCGTCGGGGGCACGCTGTCGATGGCGCCCCTGCGCCAGGCACCGGCGATCGACCTGCCCCTGTGCTCGCGGGCCATTCACTCGCCCGCTGTGCATAGGGCGGCATTGATGGTCGTCGTGCTGCTGCAGGCGGGGGCGGTGCTGGCCGCCTGGGCGGGCTGGTACCACCTGCTGCTGGGCAGCGGCCTGGACGCAGCCCGGCCCTGGTTGAACCTGGCGCTTAGCGCAGCCCTGGGCTTTCTTTTCGCCATGCTGCTCGGGGGGCTGTGGTTCGGCTACTGGATACGCCAGGAGGGCCTGCAGCTCACTCACCTGGCGCTGGTGGTGTGGGTGGTGCTGAGCTTCATGGTGTTCAACCTGCAGTGGGGCTAGTGCGCCGCTGTCACCCCAATCGGGCCACCCTCGCGTGGCCTTGATGCCCTATGGTTTGGCCAGCAGCCCGCGCAGCAGCAGTTCCAGTGCGCCGGTGCTGCGCGCCAGTCGCGCATCGCCGTCATCACCCTGGGCGATCCACACCGCAGCCTCGGCCAGGCTGCCGTAGACCAGCGAGGCCAGGGCCTGCGGGTCGGCCTCGGCCACCACGCCTTGTTCGATCAACCGTTCCAGCAGTGCCTGGATCGACGCGATGCAATGGCGTTGCGCGTCCGTCGAGGTGCCCCCCAGCACGGCTGGGGCATCGCGCAGCACGATGCGCTGGTAATCCGGCTCCAGCGCCATTTCCAGATAGGCCCGGCACCGCTGGCGAAAGCCTTCCCAGGGCGTGCGGGCAGTGTCGGAGAGCGCCTGCAGGCGTGCATCCAGCTCGGCGTCGATCGACGCCACCACGGCCGCCAGCAGCCCCTGCTTGTCGCCGAAGTGGTGATACAACGCGCCGCGGGTCAGCCCGGCCTGGGCGGTCAGGTCATCCATCGAGGTATCGGCATAGCCGCGTTCGCTGAACACGCTGCGGGCGGTGGCGAGCAAGGTGGCGCGGGTTTCTTCCATTTCGGCACGGGTGCGGCGAGCCATGGGCGTGTCTCCTTACATACGGTGCGTATGATTATTTACATTCGGTGCGTATGAATATACGCTTTTTATACATACATGCCGTATGTAACTTGTCGCGCCGCCGTGTCAGCGGCCAATTCACCGCCCTGGAGCATCAGATGGCCAACCCTTATCGAGACCTTTTTGCCGCGCCGGGCGCCCTGGGCTTTGCCTTGGCCGGGCTGCTGGCGCGTACCGCACTGCCGATGACAGGCATCGGCATCATCACCTTGCTGTCGCAATTGCGTGGCAGCTACGCACTGGCCGGGGCAGTGGCGGCGGTCTTCGTGCTGAGCTATGCGCTGTTGTCGCCACAGGTATCGCGCCTGGTGGATCGCCTCGGGCAACGCCGCGTGTTGCCTGCGGCCACCGCCATCAGCCTCCTCGGCCTGCTGCTGGTGCTGGCCAGCACCTGGCAACGGGCTGGCGACTGGGCGCTGTTCATCGGGGCGATGCTGGCAGGGTGCATGCCGAGCGTGTCGGCAATGGTGCGCGCGCGCTGGACGGCCCTGTACCGTGGCCAGCCGCAGTTGCAGACGGCGTATTCGCTGGAGACGGTGTTCGATGAGGTCAGCTTCATTGCCGGGCCGCCGCTGTCGGTGGGCCTGGCGGTGGTGGTACTGCCCCAGGCGGGCCTGCTTGCGGCCGCACTGTTGCTGGTGCTGGGTGTGTTCGCACTGGTCATCCAGCGCAGTACCGAGCCGCCGATCCAGCCCCGGGAAGCTGCCGGGGATCGTTCGGGCTCGGTGATCCGCCTGGCCAACGTGCGCCTGCTGACCCTGCTGATGGTGGCGATGGGCATGATCGTCGGCACCGTGGATATCGTCAGCGTGGCCTTTGCCGAGCAACGCGGCCAGCCGGCGGCTGCCAGCCTGGTGCTGTCGGCCTATGCCGTGGGGTCGTGCGTGGCGGGGCTGCTGTTCGGTGCGCTCAAGCTGCAGGTGCCCTTGCCGCGCCTGCTGTTGCTGGGTGGGCTGGCAACCGCTGCCACGACCCTGCCGCTGTTGCTGGTCGCCAGCCTGCCGGGCCTGGGTGTGGCGGTGCTGGTGGCGGGGCTGTTCTTTGCGCCGACCTTGATCGTGGCCATGACCCTGGTCGAGCGGCTGGTGCCCGAACATCGTCTGACCGAGGGCATGACCTGGCTGCTGGCCGGCTTGAACATCGGTGTGGCCGTGGGGGCGGCGGTATCGGGGCAGGTGGTGGATGGCAGCGGTGCCCGGGCCGGCTTCGGTGTGGCGCTGGTGGCCGGTGCCCTGGTGCTGCTGGTGGCTGTGTGGGCCCACCGGCGCCTGGTTGCACGGGCGGCGCCGCAGCCCGCCTGAATCAGCTGGCTACATGGCGCCAGTGCCAGGGCTCATACACGTAGCCTGCGCCATTGTCGGGCGGGTACGACAGCTCGAAGCCATAGGTCGCTGCGTTGCGGGTCAACCATCTGAATGCCGGTGTCGCTTCGAATTCGGGCTCCAGGTCGGTGCAGCCGGGGGTACCTATGTCGACGGCACGCCCGGTGTGATGCTCGCTGAAGAACGGCGGGGCCGAGACCGCAAGGATCTGCTCGATGCTCTGCCCCTTGTCCAGCTTGCGCTGGATGATGCTCTTCTGCCGTTCGACGCTTCTGAAGGCCGACACCAGGTAAAGCGCCACGCCCTCGGCACCGGCAGCCGCTTTCAACTGGCGCCAGGCCTGAGCGGCCACGGCGATCAGTTCGTGCTTTCGGTTGTCCTGGCCGGTCTCGGCCCACTGCAGCAGGCTGGCTTCGACGAACTCCTGCAGATGGCGCTCGATCACCGCGTTCAACGGTATGCCGAGCTGTTCGAGCATCTGCAATGCGGCGGGGGAGTAGGGCATGGGGCTGATCTGGGCAGTGGGTATCAATCCAGCCTAGCAGTGAAGGCGTGGTGCGATGGGGCGTCGTCCGTTCAAACAGGTTCGCCTTGCCGATGCGTTACTGGCCCTTGCACTGGGCCAGTACCACCTGGCAGGTCCTGGGCGTGCCACCGGAGCGGCTGGCGTAGCGCATGCAGTTGTCCATGGATTTCTTGCGGGCCTGGCCCAGGGTCGAGCCCCAGGCCAGGCCGCCTTCGCCAGTGCTGGGCACCGCCTTTGCGTAGCAGTTGGAACCCTGGGCGGCATAGCGATTGGCGGCCGTCTTGCCGGCGCAGCCGCCGGTCAGCAGCAGGGCGAATGCAAGCAGGCAGGGCAGGCCCCATGACAAGCGGCCAGGCACTGTTTTTGCGTTCATCCCGGTTCCCCTGTGCAACGGTCAAGCGACGTGAAAAAGGGGGGTGTTCCAATGGAATACCCGTGGCAGGCGCGGCTGGCCATCGGGTGGTGGGCGGTGCGTTCCTGGCCGGGGAAATCCGGCCGGGAACGGCGCGCCAGAGCCGTTCGAGTCAGTCGACTCGGCGAGCATACCTCACGGGCGCGAGGTTTTCACGGTCAGCACTTCGGTGTACACCACGTCGACCGTCTGGCCGACCTTGAGGTTCTTCATGCGCGCCTGCAGTTCAGGGTCCTCGACCTTCACCACCTTCACCTTGCCCTGGGGCGGCAGCAGGGTCACTTCATGGGCGTTGAGGTCGATGGCGGTGATCTTGGAGGTGACGCGCACCTGGCGGAAAGCTTCGCCGCCCGGGTTGGGGTTGTCCTTGGTGGCGCGCACGGTGCCGGCCTCGTCGGTGACCTTCGGCGCGCCGCCCTCACTGGTGTTGAGCACATAGGCCACGGCACGGGTCACCGTGATGTCGACCTTGTCGCCCACCTTCAGGTTGTGCAGGTCCTTGGCCTGTTTGGTCAGCTGGATAGGCACCTGGCTGTTGTTCGGGCCTTCGATCGTGACCCGGAAGTTGCCCGGGTCCACGGCCAGCACCTGGGTGCTGATGTGGTCTTGCAGCGCTTCGCTGCCCAGCGGCAGTTCGGCGGCGTGGGCCGCAAAGCTGGCAGTGGTCATGAGTGAGGCGAGGGCAACGGCGTGGGCGAGGGAGCGAATCGATTTCATAAGCCTGCATTCCATGTAATGGCTGAATGAGCGGAACAACGCATGACGCAACGTGCGTGGATCACGCGCAAAGCATAGCCACTGATTGCGGATATGCCCGTTAGACGCCGCCCTGCGACGGCACCTGGCCACGCATCGCGGCCTCGATGAATGGCGCCTTGCCGGCCAGGTACTCGCCGATACCGTCACGATTGGTCGCTTCAAGCTCAAGCTTCAACGCCTGGTAGCGCTGGCGAAGGTCGTCATCGCTGCGCAGCAGGTCGCGAAAGCGCAGCATCCAGGCAATCTGTGGGTGGCCCTGGGCACACACGTGCACCTTGTGGGTACGGATACCGTCGACATCACGACGGTAGAAGTGGTGGCCCGGCGACAGGTCGGAGCCGCGCACGTACCCCAGAGCCTGCATGTGGGCGTGGCGTGCTGCGGTTTCCCGATGCGCCTGAACCACCACCAGCACGTCGATCTCCGGCTTGGCGGCAAGGCCGGGTACGCCCGTGCTGCCCACATGATGGATGTCGATCAGTTCACTGCCAAAACCCTGGGCGATGCCTGCCCTGGCGGCCAGGTAGCGCTCGGGCCATTGGTTGTCGTAGGGGCGGATCTGGCTGGTCAGCTTCATTGCGGTGTTTCCCTGGGAGTCATATTGGCCAGTCGCTTACCCGCGCGTTCCAGCGCTCACGGTGGCGTTCGCGCCAGCCGCGGCTGCCGGAATCGAGCCAGGCGAGGGTGGCCTGCACACTGTCCTGGCTGATGATGAAGCTGTCGATATGGTTGACGATGGTCTCTTCGGCCACATGCAGCAGGGCCAGGTAGTCGTTGAAGCTTTCGGCCAGCACCACGTATTCGTCGCCTTGCTGGCGGCGGCCGGTCCAGGCGGGCAGGGCGGCGACCATCGCGGCCACCTGCTGGCGCCCCTCGCGCAGGTCCAGCAGCAACAGGCTGGCGCCGCCGTCACGCCCGATCGGCAGCAGGCCGTGGGCAGGGTAGCCAGGGCGCTGGCGTGCGCGTTCCAGCTCGTAGGGGTTCGACTCCCATTCGCCGTCCAGGTCCAGCCCGTACAGCGAGAAGCTCATCAGCTCCCGTTCGCCGCTGGCCAGGGTGACCGCCACGTCGTACTCGACGTAGGCGCCGTTGCAGGTCGTGAGAAATTCACGGTAGTCAGCCGGCAGGGGCGCACCAAGGCTGGCCTCCAGCTGTGCAAGCGCAGCGTCGCTGGCGCCTTGCCGGGTGTCTTCGAGCATCAGCCCGCGGTAATCGGTCATCGAGGTGGCTCGCTGTACAGGGGCGGCAGATGATGCCGCGCATGGGCGCCGCAGGCAAACGGCGCGGGTGGGGCCGCACCGTCTGCGGCATTACGCGGCCGGGGTGCCTTGATGAAAGGTCATCTGCCAATGGCCATCGAGCCTGCGCCATATCGAGCTGCGCAGCGACGCGGTGTCGCTGTGGCAGGTATAGATCACCAGCGCAACGTCCGGCGCCAGGGGGCGTACCTGAAAATCGCTGATCGTGCGCACCCTGAATGCCTGGACGGGCAGGCTGGAGAGCACATCCGCCTTGTGCCAGGCCTTGCCGCTGGCGCCAATCTCCATGAAGTCATCGGCCAGCAGCGTCGACAGCAAGGCCGTGTTGCGGCGTACGTCCTGCTGCAGCAGGCGTTGCTCCAGGTAGTGCAGGGTGGCTTCCAGCTCGCCAGCGGGTTGCGTTGCGGGGCTGGCGTCGCCGCGGCGCTTGCGCCATTCATCCTGCGTCAGCTCCCAGGTTTCCTGGGGCATCGGCCCACTGACGAAATTGCCGGGCTGCACGTGCAGCAGGTGCATGCCCTCGCGCAGCGATATGCGCCGTGACGCCAGGTTGCTCACGGCCTTGGGCACCTGCAGGGTCGGGCGATTCAAGGTGTCGAACCAGAAGCGGTTGATCACCTCGCACACCTCGCGCATGTAGCCCTTGCCTTGCCACTGCGGCGCCAGCCAGAAACCGCGGTGGTTGCCGGGGGTATCGTGCAGCGACACGCTGCCGATGCACTGCAGCGGGTTCTGCACCAGGCGGATCATCCAGTGCCATTCCTCGCCACGCGCCATGGCGGGCAGCGCCAGGTCGCGCACATACGTCAGTGCGCCGTCGTCCGGGTACGGCCAAGGCACGCGGCTGTCGAGATAACGCACCACCTCCCACTGCGGGAACAGTTGCTGGATCGCCGCAGCGTCGCTCAATTGCAGGGGCGTGAGCTGCAGGCGCGCGGTGGTGAAGGTAGGGATGCGGTTCATCTTGGCCTCGAAGCGGTAATGCATGGGGTGGGCGAGGGTGGGCAAGGTGTCGGCACCGAGGGTAAACCAAACCCATGCGCCAAGGCGATTGGATCGCGCAGGCCGGCACGCTGTAGCATGTGCGCCACGTTGGGCGCGACGCGCAAGGGGCGCGCCCTCACCACGCAATGACCATGGGGTGCGCATGAGCGACAACCAACCCTGCCGCGTCTGCGGCAACGTGATCCTGGCAAGCACCGCAGCGCGCACCGGCGGGTTGTGCATGCCCTGCAAGGGCGGCTACCGGGAGAACATCGAGAACGGCAAGCGCTACGCCCAGGAGCGCAAGCAGTACCTGGCCAGCCCGCAGGCGCTGTACTGGTCTGCGCTGGTCGACCGGGTGTTCCGCACGCCCCAGGGCTTTGCCGGGCTGGCACTGGCCGAGCAGCACTATTACGCGGTCAACGTGCTGCAGGGCGAGGTGTACAACGGCGGTTTCGACCAGTACTTCGGCAACTCCTCGGGCGATCACTACGCCAGCGCGTGCGCGGGGCTGCGCGAACTCGGCGCGTTGCAGACCCTCGCGCTGCTGGAGGAGGCCAAGGGCCTGTTGTTCGGCGCCCAGGCAGTGCCTGCCGAGCAGGGCGAGCGTCAGTTGCGCATGCCCACCTATGCCGATGAGCCCGACCTGGCCTGCGAGGCCGCGCTGGATGCACTGGACACTCGCTTCTACCTCGACCCCGACCAGCTGGAGGAGCGCCTGGTGGCGTATGCGCGGCAACAGCAGCTGTTTGCTGCCGATTAGGTTTCGGGATCCTGTTCTGCCAGGGGCGCGCGGTGTAAGTCGTTGCGGGCCTGCACGGTATCCAGTACCAGCTCCATGCCCTGGGACATCAGCGCGCTGCCCGCGCGCAGCGGTTCGGGTGGCCCAATCGGCTTGAAGCCCAGCGCGGTGTACAGGTGCATGGCAGGGCTGTCCTGAATCGTGACCCCCAGCCGTACCCGCTGCATGTCGTGGCGGCGGGCCCAGTCCAGCGCTGCCCGCAGCAGTGCCCGTCCGGCGCCGCGCCCGCGGCGGGTCGGGTCGACCCACATCTGGAAGATCTCGGCAACGCCGGGCCCTGCACCGGCCAGCTTGCACCACACCAGCCCACAGGGCGCTTCGCCCTCCAGCGCAACAAACGCACGGCCCTGGCCGGAGCTTGCCGCCGCCTGCAAGCGCGCCGACCAGTCTTCATCGGTGCGCGTGGCCTCCGAGCCGTAGGTGCTGCCGAACGCATCCGGCGAGTCCTGCAGTGACTGCAGGCGCAGGTCGCGGTACAGCGGCCAGTGCGAGGGTTCGAGTGCTGTTGTGGCGATCATGCTGCTGTTCACCTTGTCCATTGGTACTGCCTCAAGGCGTGTGCAGGGGTTCGCCAGCGGCTGCGGTGCGGTCCACCACGCGAATACTGTCACGTCCACCGCGCTTGGAGGCGTAGAGCGCGCTGTCGCTTTGTTCGATCAGGGCCGTGAGGCTGCCCGGCGGCTGGTCGAACAGGTTGGCGCCGATGCTCAGGGTCACTGGCGCAGGCGTGGGGAACAGCTGCGCGGCGGCCTGCCGGAACTGCTCGCGCAAGGCGCCGCCCAGCGCCAGGATACGTTCGGTGGGGGCGTTGTTGAGCAGAATCACGAACTCATCGCCACCCAGTCGCGCCGCCAGGGCGCCGGTGGGCAGCACCGCGCGGATCATCTCGCTCAGGTCGACCAGCAGGCGGTCACCGGCGCTATGCCCGAACAGGTCGTTGACCAGCTTGAAGTTGTCGATATCGATCAGCAGCAACGCTCCGGGCCGCGTGGCCGACACGTCTTCGAGCAGGCGCGGCGCACGGACTTCCAGGGCGCGGCGGTTGTACAGGGCCGTCAGCGGGTCACGGGCGGCCAGGCGGGCGATGCGTTTTTCTCGCCGGTAGCGCTCGGTGCCGGTCATCGACAGCGCAATCAGCATGATTGCCATGGCGCCTTCCACCAGCGAGATCTGGATGATCTGGCCGCGGAACGCCGCCAGGTCGATCAGCGTGCCGGGCACCACCGCCGTGATCGCCTTGGCCACGTAGAACAGGCCGTGCATCAGCAGCACGTAGCGCAGTTGCACCGCCCCCACGCTCAGCGACTTGCCATGCGGGCGCAGCAGTGCACTGGCCTTGAGCGCCAGCAGCGCCACCAGCAGCGAGTTGACCAGCAGCATCAGCTTGGACCATTGCGGCTCCTCGGGTACCACCAGCAGCGCGAGCCATACCACGAAGACCAGGTACCAGCCCCGCGACAGCTGGGTTTGCGTGAAACGCCCGACACCCAGCAGGAACAGCCAGTGCGCCGTCACCAGCAGGCCATTGGCGAACCAGATACCGATCAGCAGCAGGCCGCTGCTGCGCAGCAGCGCGAGGGTACAGCCCACGGTGATGGTGGCGAACCCGGCGCTCCAGAACAGCAGCGAGGGTTCACGCACGCTGCGCCACTCGATCGCCAGGTACAGCGCGGCGGCCGCGGCGAGGGCGATCGTGATGGTGAGCATCGTGGGTGGGTCTAGCGCCATGGCGAGCGGGCCTGCATGAAGTGCACGGAAAGCGGCGATTGTAAGCGTTTGAATCGGTTTTTCGCAGTGCTTGCGCGAAGCGTTTCAGCCGGCTGTCGCAAACCTGGGCCAGCCTGTCGCGGGCAGTGCAAAAGACCCTATCGACCCTGTGGTCAATGGTCCTCGATTGCGTACCACGGCGCCTTCGAAGCCACCTCCACATGGCGCTGCCTGTCGAACGTCATGGGTGAGTCCAGGGTGCCCAGCGCAATCGAGATCCAGTCGGCATGGTCCCCCTGTGAGCGCGACCAGAACAGCGATGAACCGCAGTCGCCACAGAACTGGCGCGCCACCGACTCGGACGATGCGTACGACTTGAGCCGCTCGCCTCCCTGCAGCAGTTGCAGGTCGTCGCGCCTGACGCTGGCGTAGCTGGCGAACGCCGCCCCGTGGCCCTTGCGGCACTGGCTGCAATGGCAGTGCGAAACCGCCTTGAGGGGCGCGCTGAGCTGATAACGGATGGCGCCGCACAGGCAGCTGCCCTGGTACTGGTGTGTCATGGAAGGTCCAACCCGGTTGCTCGCAATACAGGGCCGACAGTCTAAGCTGATCCCTTGCCCGTCATGCAACACACCCTTTTGCCACCCTGCACCGAGGCCCCGCCCTATGCCGTTGTTTCGCCCTCCCTACGCCAGCGCCCTGGCGCTCTGCCTGTCCTTCGCCTGTACCGGCGCCATCGCTTCCCCCGCCCAGGACCTGCTGGAAAAAGCCAAGGCCGAGCAGTCGAGCTACCTGGATACCCTCAAAACCCTGGTATCGGTGGACACCGGTACCGGCACCCAGCAAGGCCTCACCGACATCGGCGCATTGCTGGTCAAGCGCCTGGAGGCCCTGGGCGCCACGGTGCAGACCAGCGCCGCCACGCCCTCGGTGGGCAACAACATCGTCGGCACCTTCAAGGGCAGCGGCAGCAAGCGCTTCATGCTGATGGTGCATTACGACACCGTGTTCGGCCCCGGCACCGCCGCCAGGCGCCCGTTTCGCATCGAGGGCGAGCGTGCCTATGGCCCCGGGGTGGCCGACGCGAAGGGCGGGGTGGCGATGATCCTGCATGCGATCAAGCTGCTGCAGGATGTGCGCTTCAACGACTACGCCACCCTGACCGTGCTGTTCAACCCCGATGAAGAAATGGGCTCGCTCGGCTCCCGGCAGATCATTGCCGAGCTTGCGCGCAAGCATGACTACGTCTTCTCCTACGAGCCCCCGAACAAGGACGCGGTGACGGTGGCCACCAACGGCATCAACCAGCTGTTGCTGGAAGTGCGCGGTCGCTCGGCACACGCCGGCTCCGCCCCTGAAGAGGGGCGCAACGCCTTGACCGAGCTGGCGCACCAGGTGGTGCAGCTCAAGGACCTGGGCGACCCGGCCAAAGGCACCACGGTCAACTGGACCCTGGCCAAGGCCGGCGAGAAAGCCAACATCATCCCGGCGCTGGCCACCGCCGAAGCCGACATGCGCTATGCCGACCTGTCCGAAAGCGACCGCGTGCTGGCCGACGCGCAACGTATCAGCCAGGCCCGGCTCATCGCCGACACGCAGGTCACGCTGACCCTGCGCAAGGGGCGCCCGCCGCTGGCCAGAAATGAAGGCTCCGCCGCCCTGGCCAGCACTGCCCAGCAGCTGTATGGCCAGATCGATCGCACCCTGGAACCCATCGCCATGCGTTTTGGCACCGACGCCGGCTATGCCTATGTGCCCGGCAGCGCCACGCCGGCGGTGCTCGAAACCATGGGCGTGGTCGGGGCCGGGTTGCACGCCGACGATGAATACATCGATCTGTCCAGCATCGCGCCGCGCCTGTACCTGACGGTGGCGATGATCCGGCACCTCTCGCAGTAGGCTGCACCGCGCCCTCCCGGCACCCGGGAGGGCGGGCGGTTTCAGCTGTGGTTGATGTCGCGGTCCTTGGTCTCGGGCAGGAAGAAGGTACCCAGGATGGCGGTCATCACCGCGATCACGATCGGATACCACAGCCCGTAGTAGATATCCCCCGTGGCCGCGACCATGGCGAACGCCACCGTGGGCAGGAAGCCGCCGAACCAGCCGTTGCCGATATGGTAGGGCAGCGACATCGAGGTGTAGCGGATACGCGCCGGGAAAAGCTCCACCAGCCATGCGGCGATCGGCCCGTAGACCATGGTCACGTAGATCACCAGGATGGTCAGCAGCAACAGCACCATGGGGTAGTTGGTCTTGTTCGGGTCGGCCTTTTCCGGGTAGCCGGCGTCCTTCAGGGCCGCGCCCAGGGTGGCGGCGAAGGCATCGTTCTGCGTCTTGAAGTCGGCGGCCGGCAGGCGGCTGCCGTCGAAGCTGGGCACCACCGTGCTGCCGATGCGCACCTGCGCCACGCTGCCGGGCTCGGCCTTTTCGTTCACGTAGGGGATCGCGCGCTTGGCCAGCACGCTCTTGGCCACGTCGCACGAACTGGTGAAGCGCGCCTTGCCCACCGGGTCGAACTGGAACGAACACTGCGCCGGGTCGGCGACCACCGTCACCGGGTTGCGTGCCTGGGCACTGAACACGTCGGGGTTGCCGTACTGGGTCAGCGCATGAAAGATCGGGAAGTAGGTCAGCGCCGCCAGGATGCAGCCGGCCATGATGATGCCCTTGCGCCCGATGCGGTCGGACAGGCTGCCGAAGATGACGAAGAACGGCGTGCCGATCAGCAGCGAACCGGCAATCAGCAGGTTGGCGGTCTGCGGGTCGATCTTGAGCGTCTGCAACAGAAAGAACAGCGCATAGAACTGCCCGGTGTACCACACCACCGCCTGGCCGGCGGTACCGCCGAGTAGCGACATGATCACCACCTTGAGGTTGTCCCAGCGGGCGAACGACTCGGTCAGCGGCGCCCTGGATGCCTTGCCTTCGGCCTTCATCCGGTTGAATACCGGCGACTCGCTCAGTTGCAGGCGGATGTACACCGACACGATCAGCAGCAGAATCGACAGCAGGAATGGTATGCGCCAGCCCCACGCCTCGAACGCCTCGGTGCCCAGCACGGTACGGCACGCCAGGATCACCAGCAGCGACAGAAACAGCCCCAGCGTGGCGGTGGTCTGGATCCACGAGGTGAAGAAGCCGCGCTTGCCGGGCGGTGCGTGCTCGGCCACGTAGGTGGCGGCGCCGCCGTATTCACCGCCCAGCGCCAGGCCTTGCAGCAGGCGCAGGGTGATCAGGATCACCGGGGCCGCCACGCCGATGCTCGAGTAGCTGGGCAACAGGCCCACCACCGCGGTGGACACGCCCATGATCACGATGGTGATGAGGAAGGTGTGCTTGCGTCCGATCATGTCGCCCAGGCGGCCGAACACGATGGCGCCGAACGGCCTTACCGCAAACCCGGCGGCGAAGGCGAGCAGGGCGAAGATGAAGGCAGTGGTTTCGTTGACCCCGGCAAAGAAGTGCTTGGCGATGATCGCCGCCAGGGAGCCATACAGATAGAAGTCGTACCACTCGAACACGGTGCCCAGGGACGAGGCAAAGATGACCTTGCGTTCCTCTTTGGTGATCCCGCGCCTGGGCGCACTGCCTGTGGAAGTGCTGTCGATTGTCGCCATGAGTTTTCTCCGGATTGTTGTTGTAGGCCGGAACACCCACTGCCACTTCACCCAAGCCCTGGGGCTGATGTCATCGGACTACGCAATGCGCACAGACACCTCGCAGCGCTGCCCGCTCGTTTGAAGCATAATCAGCTTCGCGCAGATATCCACTCGCCGACGGTTGGCCGGACGGCAGGAGGGGGCTGCAATAACCAGACGTGATGAGAAAGGGACACGCAATGCCGCAAAATGCTGACGACTCGTTCTACGACCGCGCCGACGCCCATATAGAGCTGTCCAACGAGCAGCTCGGGCAGGTCCAGGACCTGGGCAAGGTGAGTGCCTCGATGATGTTCGGCACCACCCGGTTCAATGCCTGGGTGAGTGCGCGCAACTTCAAGTCGGGGGAAGAAATGGCGCAGGCACGCGAGGCGATGCTCACGTACTTCTGCGACCAGTACCGGATGATGCTCGAAGACAACCTGGACGACCATATCAACAACTTTGCGACATACATGCAGGGTTCGGCCAAGTAACGCGTTGCCCGCTTCGCCGGCAACGCCGGCTCCTACAAGGAAGAACCGTTATGGCAGGTGAATACAATCTGGCGCTGGTGATTGCCGCGACGCTCAGCGCGCTGGCGGCCGTGCTGCACGTGGGTACGATCATCGCGGGGCCGTCCTGGTATCGCCTGTTCGGGGCGGGTGAGCGCTTCATCCGGGCGGCGGAGGCGGGCCGGACCTTTCCGGCGGTGGTCACGGCAGCGATTGCGCTGGTGCTGCTGAGCTGGGCGGCCTTTGCATTGTCGGGGGCGGGCGTGATCGCGCCGCTGCCGTTGCTGCTGCCGGCGTTGTGCGCGATCACGCTGGTGTACCTGCTGCGCGGTATCGCCGGGCCCTTCGTGCTGGCCAATACCGGGCGCAGCCAGTGCTTCATCGTGGTGAGCTCGCTGGTGTGCCTGGGGTTCGGGGTGGTGCACCTGGTGGGGCTGGTGCAGGTCTGGGGCCGCCTGGGCTGATCCGCGAATGGCCGGCGGGGGCGCCGGGCCGGTGCCGCCACCCGGTCGGCCTCAGGCCTGTGCAGCCACACTGGCCATGAACAACCCCAGTTTCTTCTGGAAGTCGGCCACCTGCTGGTTGCCGGTGTCTTCGTTGCAGCGCAGCTCCCATTTCAGGCGTGATACCTGGCGCTGCACCGCATCGCACTCGGTATCCAGTTGCACCAGCCGGTTCAACTGTTCGCTGCGTTGCCCGGCCTGCTGGCTCAGCTCCACGAACCGCCAGGATTTGCCCGGCTGGATGTGGGTCTTGCGATAGCTGACCTGCAACGTGGGGCGTTCATCGTGCAGGTTGAGGTTGAGGTAGAACTTGATCTGCTTTTTCAGCACGCTCTGCAGGTTGAGATCGTCCACCACCTCGCGACGACCGCTCAGGTAGTCCTCGATGAACGGCAGGTTGTCGCGGTTCTGCTCACTGAAGGTCGCCGGTTCGATCAGTGCCGGGGTCAGGTTGACGGCAATCTTCTCGAACTCCAGAAAGTAGGTGTGGATGTCGTCGAGCAGCGCCTTGCGCTCGTCGTGAAGCCGCTGCAGGTGCTGTTCGCTGTCGTGCAGTGCCTGGGCCAGCGCCGGCGATGTCTTGTCCGGGCTGTGCTTGCCCTGCAACGAGCGGAAGGCATAGCGGGCGAGGAAGTCGGACAGTGCCTCTTCCCCTCGGGCCGCCAGTGCCACTGCCTGGGCCTGCAGGTCGGCGGCCGCGCCCTCGAGGTCGCAATTGCGGAGCTTGGTCAACAAGGTGGTGAGTGTCGCTTGATCCATATGCAGCCCTCCCTTTGGCTGCCTCGCACAGTACTGCACCTGAGCGCCGGCCTGCCAGTGTCGGTGAAGCAGGTTGTTTCGGCAGCAATCATAAAAATCCACCGCAAGCTAATGAGAAGTATTACCATGCACGACTCCCGTCAGCCTGCGTCCCGGAACCCTGCCGATGCATCCACTTTCCAGCACCCACCATGCGGTGGGCGAACTCTACGTTCAACACCACAGCTGGTTGACGCAGATGCTGCGCCGCAAGCTGGGCAACCGGGAGCAGGCGCTGGACCTGGCGCAGGACACCTTCGTGCGCATCCTGCGCAGCGAGGCACCGCCGGTGTACCGCGAGCCGCGTGCCTACCTCACCACCGTGGCCAGCCGCCTGTGCATCCAGTACTTCCGGCGCCATGCGCTGGAGAAGGCCTACATGGAGTCGCTGGCCCATCTTGAACCAGCGCTGGTGCCGTCCCCGGAAACTCGCCTGCTGGTGCTCGAGGCGCTGGACGCGGTGGGCCAGGTGCTCGATGGGCTGGGCAGCAAGGTGCGCGAGATCTTCCTGCTGTCACAGCTTGACGGCCTGACCTACGCGCAGATCGCCGAACACCAGGGCCTGACGGTGAACGTGGTGCAAAAGGCCATGCTCAAGGCCTACCGACACTGCTATGCGGCGGTCTACGGCGCATGAGCCGCTTCGCCCGGATCGACAACCAGCCGCTGGACCCCGGCGTGGTAGAGCAGGCCATGCTGTGGATGGTCACCCTGCAGTCGGGTGTCAGCAGCCTGGCCGAGCAGCAGGCCTGCCAGCACTGGCGCAATGAAAACCCCCAGCATGAACTGGCCTGGCAGCGTCTTGCCGGGCTCACCCATGACCTGCGCCAGGGCACCAGGACGTTACCGGCCGCCGGCGCGCGCGGATTGCTGCAGGCACGTGGCACTGCGTCGCGGCGCAATGTGCTCAAGGGCTTCGCCGGGCTGGGGGTGGTACTGGCGGCTGGCCTTAGCGTGCGTGAGCGGGTGCTGCTGCCGGAACTGTTCAGTGACTACCGCACCACCACCGGCGAGCGTCATCACGTGGCGTTGTCTGGCGAGGTGGAGCTGACCCTGGATACCCGCACCGGCGTGGATGCTCACGCAGACGTGCTGGCGCTCAACCTGGGGCGGATCATGCTCACCCTGGGGCAAGGTGCTTCGCTGGCGGTGCGCACCGCCAATGGCTGGGTACGCCCCGAGCCCGCCTCGCGGCTGGTGGTCAGCCAGGGCCTGCCCGGGGTGTCGGGTACCCAGGTGCAGGTGCTGGCAGGCAGTGCCTCGATCGCCTGGGCCGGCAGCACCCGCATGACCTTGAGCGCCGGCCAGCAGGTGGCGTTCGGGCAGCAGGTCGGCAGTGTCGAACCCCTCGACGCGGGCGCCCAGGCCTGGGTTGACGGCCTGCTGATTGCCGAGCGCATGCCACTGGGCCAGGTGTTGGCCCAGCTCGACCGCTACCGGCGCGGCGTACTGCGCTGCGATCCGGCGGTGGCGGCCTTGCAGGTGTCGGGTTCGTTCTCCCTCGATCGGCCCGATGCCAGCCTCGACCTGCTGGCCAGTGTGTTGCCGATACGGGTACAGCGTGTGTTCGGCTACTGGGCAAACGTGGTCGTGGCCTGAGAACGATTATTTTTAACAGCGGCGGCAGTTTTTTCCATCTCATGCATCAAGACCAGGGAAGACGCTGAAAAACAGCGCATCGCCAACACCCTCAACCCATGGAATTGTTTATGCACAGCCGCCTCACTCCGCTTGCCGGTGCCTTGCGCACGGCCATCCTCGGGCTTTCCCTCGTGTGCGCCAGCCAGGGCGTACTGGCCGGCGCCGATGCCCACGCCACCCACGCCTTCCATATCGACGCCGGCAACCTCGATCGCGTGCTCGGCGCATTCGGCCAGCAGGCCGGGGTGATGATCGCGGTCGACTCGGCCCTGACCCAAGGCATCCACAGCAGCGGCCTGGACGGCAGCTACGCCATCGCCGAGGGCCTGGAGCGGCTGCTCGCACCCAAGGGCCTGCAGGCGATGCCCGAAGGCGAGGGCTACCGGGTAATGCCAAGGCTGGCCACCGGCAGTGCGCAGCTGGAGCTGCAGGCCACCGAAGTCAGCGCCAACCAGCTGGGCACCATCACCGAAGGCACCGGCTCCTACACGCCGGGCACCATCGCCACCGCCACGCGCATGGTGCTGACCCCGCGGGAAACCCCGCAGTCGATCTCTGTGGTCACGCGCCAGGCCATGGACGATTTCGGCCTGAACGCCATCGACGATGTGATGCGCCACACCCCCGGCATCACCGTGTCGACCTACGACAGTGAACGTACCAACTACTATTCGCGCGGCTTCTCCATCGTCAACTTCCAGTACGACGGCATCCCGACCCTGCGTGACGCGCAGTACTCGGCCGGGCAGACCCTTACCGACATGGCGATCTATGACCGGGTCGAGGTGCTCAAGGGCGCCACCGGCCTGCTCACCGGCGCGGGCGGCCCCGGTGGCACGATCAACCTGATCCGCAAGAAGCCGACGGCCGACTTCAGGGGGCATGTGGACCTGGGCGCCGGCTCCTGGGACAACTACCGCTCGGAGATCGACCTCAGCGGCCCGCTGACCGACAGTGGCAACGTGCGGGGCCGGGCGGTGGCCGCCTATCAGGACAAGCACTCGTTCATGGACCATTACGAGCGCAAGACCAGCGTGTACTACGGCATCCTGGAAGTGGACCTGGACGAAGACACCCTGCTGACCCTGGGCGCCGACTACCAGGACAGCGACCCCAGGGGCTCGGGCTGGTCGGGCAGCCGTCCGGTGTACGACTCCCAGGGCAACCCCATCAGCCTGCCGCGTTCGTTCAACAATGGCGCCAAGTGGAGCAGTTGGGAGCAGTACTCGCGCACGCTGTTCGCCACCCTGGAGCATCGCCTGGCCAATGACTGGGTCATCAAGGGTCAGTACAACCACCAGATCAATGGTTATGACGCGCCACTGGGCTCGGTGTCGCCCGACACCCCGACCGTGTCGTCGATCTATTCGCGCAAGTACACCGGCGAAACCACCAGCGACAGCGGCGACCTCTACGCCACCGGGCCGTTCAGCCTGTTCGGGCGCGAACACCAACTGGTGGTGGGTGGCTCGGTGTCCAGCTCGCACTGGAAGGGCGACAACTACAACAACGTCACCTACTTCGACAACGAATACGATCTGGAGAGCTGGCACGGTCAGGCCATCGAGCCGGACTGGGGCTCGGTGACAAAGCGCAACGACGAAACCACCCGGCAAAGTGGCGGCTACCTGACTGCGCGCTTCAGTGTCACCGATGACCTTTCGCTGCTGCTGGGCAGCCGCCTGGCAAACTTTCAGGTCACCGGCACCAGCGACAGCCAGGAGAGCGGACGGCTGGTGCCCTATGCCGGGGTGGTGTACGACCTCAACAGCAACTTCTCTGCGTATGCCAGCTACACCGATATCTTCCTGCCGCAGACGGCCTACCGTGACAGCCGCAACAGGATGCTCGAGCCCAACGAGGGCCAGAACTACGAGGTGGGCATCAAGGGTGAGTTCTACGACGGTCGCCTGAACACCAGCCTGGCCTACTTCGAAGTGCACGAAGATAACCGCCCGCAGGCCGACACGTTCTACAACGCCAGGCCAACCAACCCCGACATCGACTACGCCTACATGGGCATCAAGTCCAGAACCAAGGGCTACGAGGCAGAGGTGTCCGGGGAGCTGGCACCCGGCTGGCAGGTGCAGGCCGGCTACACGCACAAGGTCAGCCGCGACCAGGGCGGGGCCAAGGTAGCTACCTGGGAGCCCGAAGATCAGCTCAACCTCTACACCACCTACAAACTTGGCGGGCGCCTCGACAAGCTCACCGTGGGCGGTGGGGCACGCTGGCAGGGCAAGGGCTGGCAGGTCCTCAACAACTACGCCAAGGGCACCAATGACACCTTCACCCAGACCCCGTACTGGCTGGTCGACCTGATGGCGCGCTACCAGTTCACCGAGCACCTGTCGGCGTCGGTCAACGTCTACAACCTGTTCGACAAGTACTACTACACCAACATCGGCTTCTATAACTCCTCGTACTACGGTGACCCGCGCAACGTGATGTTCAGCACTCGCTGGGACTTCTGACGTCCAGGCCCGCTCCCGTGTGGGGGCGGGTTCGACCTGCGATGGGTGCACCCGAAAAATCCGCGTCGGGCAAAAATCACTTCCGAGCTTTCGATTCCCGTGCAGTGAAGGCACAATGCGTGTCCTTTTTTTGGCCGGCCTTGCCGGGGGCCTCGAAATGATCAAGACGCCGTACTACCTCATCGACAAAACCAAGCTGCTGCACAACATGCAGAAGATCGCCTATGTGCGCGAACAGTCCGGGGCCAAGGCCCTGCTGGCGCTCAAGTGCTTCGCCACCTGGTCGGTGTTCGACCTGATGCAGCAGTACATGGACGGCACCACCTCGTCCTCGCTCTACGAGCTCAAGCTCGGCCGCCAGAAGTTCGAAGGCGAGACCCACGCCTACAGCGTGGCCTGGGCCGACGATGAAATCGACGAGATGATCGAGAACTGCGACAAGATCATCTTCAACTCCATCGGCCAGCTGCAGCGCTATGCCCAGGCCACCGAAGGCAAGGTGCGCGGCCTGCGCGTCAACCCGCAGGTGAGCAGCTCGGACTACCTGCTGGCCGACCCGGCGCGCCCGTTCAGCCGCCTGGGCGAATGGGACCCGGTCAAGATCGATGCGGTCATGTCGCAGATCTCCGGCTTCATGTTCCACAACAACTGCGAGAACGGCGATTTCGGCCTGTTCGACCAGATGCTCAACACCATCGAAGAGCGCTTCGGCGAGCTGCTGCACAAGGTCGAGTGGGTGAGCCTGGGCGGCGGTATCCACTTCACCGGCGAAGACTATGCACTGGATGCATTCTGCGCGCGCCTGAAGGCGTTCTCGCAGAAGTACGGCGTGCAGGTGTACCTGGAGCCGGGCGAAGCGGCGATCACCCAGAGCGCTTCGCTGGAAGTGACCGTGCTCGACACCCTGTACAACGGCAAGCACCTGGCCGTGGTCGACAGCTCCATCGAGGCGCACATGCTCGACCTGCTGATCTATCGCCTCAACGCCAAGCTGGCGCCCAGCGAGGGTGAGCACACCTACATGGTATGCGGCAAATCCTGCCTGGCCGGGGACATCTTCGGCGAGTATCAATTCGATCGTCCGCTGGCCATCGGCGATCGGCTGTCGTTCATCGACGCGGCAGGCTACACCATGGTCAAGAAAAACTGGTTCAACGGTTTGAAGATGCCATCCATCGTAGTGAAACAACTTGACGGTACTGTCGAGGTGGTTCGCGAATTTGGTTTTGACGACTACCTGTCCAGCCTCTCGTAAGCTGGCGGAAAGGAGAGATAAAGAAATTGAAGAAAAACGTTCTTATCATTGGTGCAGGAGGTGTCGCCAAGGTGGTGGCCCACAAGTGCGCGCAGCACAACGACGAACTCGGTCGTATTGCCATCGCGTCACGCAACATCTCCAAATGCCAGGCCATCATCGACAGCGTCAAGGCCAAGGGTAGCCTGAAGGTACCCGCCGACATCACGGCCTTTTCGCTCAATGCACTGGATGTCGAGGCAACCAAGGCGCTGATCCGCGAAACCGAATCGCAGATCGTGATCAACGTCGGTTCCGCCTTCCTCAACATGTCGGTGCTGCGTGCCTGCATCGATACCGGCGTGGCCTACCTGGACACCGCCATTCACGAAGAACCGGGCAAGATCTGCGAGACGCCGCCCTGGTATGGCAACTACGAGTGGAAGCACCTCGAGGAATGCCAGCAGAAGAACATCACCGCCATTCTTGGCGTGGGCTTCGACCCGGGTGTGGTCAATGCCTATGCAGCACTGGCGCAACAACAGTATTTCGACCGCATTGATTCGATCGACATTCTCGACGTCAATGCCGGCTCCCATGGCAAGTATTTCGCCACCAATTTCGACCCGGAAATCAATTTCCGCGAATTCACCGGACAGGTGTGGAGCTGGCAGAACAGCCAGTGGACCAGCAACACCATGTTCGAAGTCAAGCGTACCGACGACCTGCCGGTGGTGGGTTCGCAGAACCTGTACCTGACCGGCCATGACGAAGTGCACTCGCTGTCCAAGAACCTCGACGTGCCGAACGTGCGTTTCTGGATGAGCTTCGGCGAGCACTACATCAATGTGTTCACCGTACTGAAGAACCTGGGCCTGCTGTCCGAGCAACCGGTGAAGACCGCCGAGGGCCTGGAAGTGGTGCCGCTCAAGGTGGTCAAGGCCGTGCTGCCGGATCCGTCTTCGCTGGCGCCGGGCTACACCGGCAAGACCTGCATTGGCGACCTGGTCAAGGGCACCAAGGACGGCCAGCCACGCGAAGTGTTCATCTACAACGTGGCTGATCACGAAGAGGCCTATGCCGAGACCGACAGCCAGGGCATCTCCTACACCGCGGGCGTGCCGCCGGTGGCGGCGGCCCTGCTGGTGGCCCGTGGCGAGTGGGACGTGCAGCGCATGGCCAACGTCGAGGAACTGCCGGCCGAGCCGTTCCTGAAGGCGCTGGACGTGATGGGCCTGCCGACCCGCATCAAGGACGAGAACGGCGATCGTCCCTGGAACTGATGGGTTCAGGCTGACAAAAAAAGGGGGGCGCCGTGATGGCGTCCCCCTTTTTTGTGTTGTGCCCTTCGCCAGCAAGGCTGGCTCCTACAGACCTACCAAACCCGTAGGAGCCAGCGTTGCTGGCGAAGAGGCCAGACCAATCAACTCAAGATAAACGGCCACCCACCAGCATCGGGGTTCGCGGCGGTATCAAGCGCTTTGAACCCGTAGCCTCGAACGCCGAGGCCAGGCGCAGCAACGCCGAGTCATCATACGCCCGCCCGGCAAAGGTTAGCCCCACCGGCATGCCGATGTCCGCCATCACCCCCATCGGCACCGTCACCGTCGGCACCCCAAGGTGACGGATCGCCAGGTTGCCGTTGGCCACCCACACCCCGTTGCTCCAGGCAATATCCGCCGAGGCCGGGTTCACATCGGCATCGGCCGGGGCCACATCGGCCACCGTCGGGAACAGCACCGCATCCAGCCCGAGCCTGTCCATCCAGTCTTCCAGGTCGATGCGCCGCGTCTGCTCCAGCCCGCGCAGTCCATCGGGCAGGGTAGCGATCTGGTCCCACGGCGTGATGCCGCGCTCGGCCATGCGCACATACTCGTCCATGCCCGCCGCCAGGTCGCCCTCGCGGTTGGGCAGGGTGCCGGGGTCGTGGGGGAAGATCTTCGGCCCGTCCACGTCCACCAGGCGGTTGAGCTGCGGGTCGCCGTTGGCCTGCAGGAAGTCGTCGAAGGCCCAGGCCGTCAGGTCCCACAGTTCATGGTGCAGGAATGCCTTGGACACCAGGCCCCGATTGAACACGGTGGGGGCACCTGGGCGGTCGCCCTCGCAGTTCGATACCAGCGGGAAATCCACTTCGAGCACCTCGGCGCCGGCCGCTTCCAGTGCCTTGCGCGCCGCCTCCCACAGTGCGATCACCGAAGGCCGCGTGTTGATGCGCTGGCCGGTCGGGCCGCCGATGCCGGGGCTGTCCGAGGTGCCGGCATCCGGGTCCTTGTTGATGTACATGCGCGGGATGCCGAAGCGCTTGCCGGCCAGCGCCGCGCTGTCCGCCGCCAGTTGCGGGTAGGCGGCGGGGCGCACCGAGGCCACGCTGGGGATCGGCACCCAGGGCTGCAGGCGCCACAGGTCGCCACGGGTATCGGGGTCTTCGGCCACCACCACGTCGAGCACTTCGAGCAGGTCGGCCATGGTGCGGGCGAAGGGCACCACCACGTCCATGGTCGGCGTCAGCGGCCAGTTGCCGCGCACCGAGATCACCCCGCGCGAAGGGGTGTAGGCGCACAGGCCATTGTTGGAGGCCGGGCCGCGGCCGCTGGACCAGGTTTCCTCGGCCAGGCCGAACGCGGCGAAGCTGGCCGCCGTGGCCGTGCCCGCGCCGTTGGACGAGCCCGAGGCGAAGGGTGCGGTGAGGTAGGCGGCGTTGTACGGGCTTTCGGCCCGGCCATACACGCCGCGCTGCATGCCGCCGTTGGCCATGGGCGGCATGTTGGTCTTGCCCAGGCAGATCGCCCCGGCGCCGCGCAGGCGCTCGATGGTGAAGGCGTCGCGGTAGGCCACCAGGTTGGCGAAGGCCGGGCTGCCGGAGGCGGCGGTCATGCCCTTGACCAGGTAACTGTCCTTGGCGGTGTAGGGGATGCCGTCGAGCGGGCCGAGGGGCTTGCCCTGGGCACGACGCTCGTCGGATGCCTGGGCTTCGCGCAGGGCTTCGGGGTTGCGCACCACCACCGCATTGAGCGCGGTGGGCGTGTCTGCGCCGTCGTAGGCATCGATGCGGGCGAGGTAGGCCTTCACCAGCTCGACCGAGGTGGTCTGGCCCGATTCGAGGGCGGCGCGCAGCTGCGCAATGGAAACTTCGGTGACTTCGATCATGCGGTGGTTACCAGCGGCCAAAGGGGTCATGAGTGATGGCGGGAATCATAGCGGTTTAAGGTTAAGGTGTCCGCCCGACGAGGGCCCTGGCAGATGACCTCAGATCACCTGTGCGCTGAAAAACCATCCTTTGTAAAGGCCTGCCTGCGTGCCGCCTAATCGCCTCCGACCGCGCCCTGCGCGGCAATCGCTCACTAAAACAAATAAAGGCGAAGTCATGCACGAAGACGCAGGTTTGTTACTGATATTGATGGCGGCCATCGGCCTGATCGTGGTGCTGGTGGTCAGGTTTCGGGTGCACTCGTTCCTGGCCCTGATGCTGGCCAGTTTTGTGGTGGGCGCCGGGGCCGGCATGCCGCTGCCGGCCATCGCCGATTCGTTCGAGAAGGGCATGGGCGGCACCCTGGGTTTTCTTGCGGCGGTGATCGGCCTGGGCAGCATCCTGGGCAAACTGCTGGAGGTGTCGGGCGGCGCCGAACGCATTGCGCGCTCGCTGCTCGACGCCCTGGGTGAACAACGCACGGCGTGGGCCATGATGCTGGTGGGCTTCGTGGTGGGCATACCGGTGTTTTTCGAAGTCGGTTTCGTGTTGCTGATACCACTGATCTACGTGGTGGCCCGCCAGACCCGGCTCAACATCCTCTACGTCGGCCTGCCACTGGCCGTATCGCTGATGACCGTGCACTGCATGCTGCCGCCGCACCCGGCGGCAATGGCCATCACCCAGCTGCTGGGGGCGACGTGGGCAAGGTGATCCTGTACGGGCTGATCGTCGGCCTGCCGACCGCGGTGATTGCCGGCCCGGTATGGGCCACGCTGGTGTGCCCGCGGCACGCCGCGCCCGACGCGCAGGCCGCGCCAGAGCCTGCCGCCACGCCAGCCGCTGGCCAGTCGATGCCGGGCCTGGGCCTGACCCTGCTGGTGATTCTGCTGCCGCTGCTGCTGATGGTGGGCAAGACCCTGGCCAGCATGACCCTGGCGCCCGAGGCCGGGCTGTACCGGCTGATGATGTTCCTCGGCAACCCGCTCACTGCCCTGGCCATCGCGGTGTGCTTCGCCTACTGGGCGCTGGGCCTGCGCCGTGGCCTGGGCATGGCCCGGTTGCAGGAGCTGACTGCCGGCTCCTTCACCCCGCTGGCCAGTATCCTGTTGATCATCGGTGCCGGCGGTGCCTTCAATGGCGTACTGATCGACAGCGGGGTCGGCAAGGTACTGGCCAGCACCCTGTCGCAGTGGGACCTGAACCCGATCCTGCTGGCCTGGTTCGTCGCCGGGCTGATGCACCTGGCGGTCGGCTCGGCCACCGTGGCAATGGTCAGCGCCGCCGGCATGGTGCTGCCGCTGCTGGACGCGATGCCGGGGCAGAACCGCGAGATCGTGATCATTGCCATTGGCGCCGGCGCGATTGGCTGGACTACCGTCACCGACTCGGCGTTCTGGGTGGTCAAGGAATACCTGGGCGTGTCGCTGGGCGAGGCGCTCAAAAAATTCACCGCCGCGACACTGCTGGCTTCGGTCGTGGCCCTGGGCATGACCCTGTTGCTGTCGCACTGGGTATGAGCCTGCCCGTACTACCGTCACTTTTCTGGAGAACCGCATGATTCACGACAAGACCCTGGACCAGTGGCAGCACAGCCACCCCTTGATCGCCGACCTGGTGCGCCTGCAACCGACCACCTGGTTCAACCCGGGCCTGGCCCCGACAGCGCAGGCGCTGGGCGACGTGCCGCTGACCCTGGCCGATGTGGACGACGCCAGCGCGCGGCTGGAGCGTTTTGCCAGCTACATTGCCTCGGCCTTCCCGCAGACGGCGGTGAGCAAGGGCATCATCGAGTCGCCCCTGCTGCCGTTGGCGCAGGTGCAGGCCGCGCTGTGCGCCGAAGCGCAGGTACCCGTGCAGGGCGCGCTGTGGCTCAAGGCCGACAACCTGCTGCCGATCTCCGGCTCGATCAAGGCGCGTGGCGGTATCTACGAGGTGCTCAAGCACGCCGAAGACCTCGCATTGGCGGCGGGCATCCTGCAGCCTGGGGATGACTACGCGAGCCTCGACAGCGACCGCGCGCGGGCATTTTTCGGCCAGTACAGCGTGGCGGTCGGCTCCACCGGCAACCTGGGCCTGTCCATCGGCATCATGAGTGCGCGCCTGGGCTTCAAGGCCAGCGTGCACATGTCGGCCGACGCCCGGCAGTGGAAGAAGGACCGCCTGCGCAGTTGCGGGGTGGAGGTGATCGAGTATGCGTCCGACTACAGCGTGGCGGTGGAGCAGGGGCGCCAGCAGGCCGAGGCCGACCCGCGCTGCCATTTCGTCGATGACGAGAACTCCATCAACCTGTTCCTCGGCTACGCGGTGGCGGCGCGTAGCCTGCAACGCCAGCTTGAAGCGGCGGGTATCAGGGTGGATGCCGAGCACCCGCTGTTCGTCTACCTGCCATGCGGCGTTGGTGGTGGCCCTGGCGGGGTGGCATTCGGTCTGAAGCAGATCTTCGCCGACGCGGTGCACTGCGTGTTCGCCGAGCCGACCCATTCGCCCTGCATGCTGCTGGGGGTGTACACCGGGCTGCACGAGCAGGTCAGCGTGTACGACTTCGGCATCGACAACCGCACGGCCGCCGACGGCCTGGCGGTGGGGCGCCCGTCCGGGTTTGTCGGGCGCTCCATGCAGCGCCTGATCGACGGCTATTACACCGTTCCCGACGAGCAGCTGTATCGGCAACTGGCGCAACTTGAAGCCATCGAGGGCCATCGCCTGGAACCCTCGGCGCTGGCCGGGCTGCCGGGGTTCCTGCGGGTGACCGGGGAACGGCAGGGCTATCGCCAGCGCCTGGGCCTGAGCGCGCAGCGCCTGGCCAATGCCACGCACCTGGTGTGGGGCACCGGCGGCAGCATGGTGCCGGACGATGAAATGCAGGCGTATCTGGCGCAGGGCCGTACACTGCTGGCCGGACACTAGCGGAACCTGCCCCGATGCTGAACCTGCCCCCGCGTTTGAGCGCACGCCTGAACAGCTCGCAATTTGCCAACCTGCACACCTTTCTGGTGGCGGCGCGGCACCTGAGCTTTGCCCAGGCAGCCGAGGAGCTGTGCCTGACCCCCAGCGCGGTGAGCCACCGTATCGCCCGCCTGGAGCAGGCCCTGGCGCTGCGCCTGTTCGAGCGGCTGACCCGGCGCATACGCCTGACAGCCGAGGGCGAGCGGGTGTTCGCGATACTGCAGGGGGTGATGGAGCAGTTGGGCGATGCCCTGGAGCCATCGCCCGAGGCCGAGCTGCGCGGGGCAGTGGCGTTGTACGCACGCCCGTCCGCAGCGCAATGCTGGCTGGTGCCGCGCCTGGCCGACTTCCACCAGCGCTACCCGAACATCACGCTGGACGTGCGGGTGGGCAACGATGCGGTCGACTTTCGCACGCACAACATCGACCTGGCGCTGCTGTACGCCAATGGCGAGTTTCCCGGCCTGGTCAGCCATGCGCTGATGAGCGAGACCATCGCCCCGGTGTGCAGCCCGCGCTATGCCGAGCTGCACCAGCTGTTCGACAACCCTGCCAATCTGCGCCAGTGCACCTTGCTGCACGATGCACTGGCCTGGGAGAACGCGGTGTTCGATGCCGAGTGGCAACTGTGGGCTGGCCAGCAGGGGCTGCTGGACGCCTTGCCGCAGCGCGGCCTGACCTTCGATCGGTCGGACCTGTGCGTGACGGCGGCCATCCACCACGCCGGTATCGCCATCGGCCGCCAGCGCCTGGTGCAGGCGCGTATCGACCAGGGCGAGCTGGTGCTGCCGTTCGGCGGGTTTTCCCAGCCGGGGCGCTATGACTACTTTCTGGTTCACCCGCCGCGCGACCCGTTGCCCCGGCGGGTGCAGGTACTGATCGACTGGCTCAAGGGTTGCGCCGCGGGCGACTAGACTGCAGAGGTCTGTCGCTTTTCTGTGGAGAACCACGATGAACAGCAAGAACACGATCTGCCTCTGGTACGACGGCGCGGCGCTGGAGGCTGCCACCTTTTACGCCAGCATCTTTCCCGACAGCACGGTGGGCGCCGTGCACCGTGCCCCCGGCGACTTCCCTGCCGGCAAGCAGGGCGATGTACTGACCGTGGAGTTCACGGTCATGGGCATCCCGTGCCTGGGCCTCAATGGCGGCTCGGCCTTCCATCACAGCGAGGCGTTCTCGTTCCAGGTGGCCACCGACGACCAGGCCGAGACCGACCGCCTGTGGCAGGCGATCATCGGCAACGGCGGCCAGGCCAGCGTGTGCGGCTGGTGCAAGGACAAGTGGGGGCTGTCGTGGCAGATCACCCCGCGCGCGCTGACCGCCGCGATCACTCACCCCGACCCGGCTGCGGCCAAGCGTGCCTTCGACGCGATGATGCAGATGGACAAGATAGACATCGCCGCCATCGAGGCCGCCTTGCGCCCCCAGGCACCGACGCGAGAGTAAATTCTCGGACAACTGCACAACAGGCTTTGTGACGCGCGTGTGTACGGGCATAGTAGCGCCCGCACGCCAGCGCGCGCGTGCGTCACTATAAAACGAGCGGTTCGGCATGCGCCCCTTCGGGCCGGTGCATGACAAGATCGCCACACGAAGGAGGCTGTGCCTTGTCAACCGTAGAGAAGCATCTATCCAGGCTTGCGTGGAGCGACGTCTGGGCTGGCTTCAAGCAACTCTTGCCGATTTCCCTGTTCGTCGTGGTGTTCGGTGTGGCCTTCGGCCTCGCTGCAGCCCAGACCGGGCTGGGGGACGCGGCGACCCTGCTGATGAGCGCACTGGTGTTCGCCGGCGCCTCGCAGTTCGCCGCGCTGGAACTGTGGGGCGAGCAGGTACCGCTGGTGCCGCTGATTATCACCGTGTTCGCCATCAATGCCCGTCACCTGCTGATGGGCGCCACGCTGTACCCCTGGCTGCGCGAGCTGCCCACCGCTCGGCGCTACGGCGTGATGCTGGTGGTGTCCGACGCCAACTGGGCGATGGCCATGCAGGCATTGAACGCCGGCAAGCCGGGCCTGGGCCTGGTGCTGGGCGGCGGTATCGCGCTGTGGTCGGCGTGGTGCCTGGGCAGTTGGCTGGGGCTGCATTTCGGCAATGCGATCCACGACCCGGTCAGCCTGGGCCTGGACATGGTGATGGGCTGCTTTCTGCTGGCGATGGTGCTGGGCGGGCACAAGAGCCTGCGCATGCTGATGATCTGGATCGTGGCGGCCGGTTCGTCGCTGCTGGCCTACTGGTACCTGCCGGAGAACAGCCACGTGGTGGTGGGCGCGCTGGCGGGCGGCATTCTGGGTGTGGTGTGGATGGAGAACAAGCATGAACGTTGAAACTGCAGGCGCCGGCACGCTGCTGCTGGTGGTGATCATGGGCCTGGTGACCCTGGCCACCCGTTGGGGGGGTGTGTTCGTGATGTCGTTCGTGCCCATCAACTACCGCGTGCAGCAGTTCATCAGCGCGATGTCCGGCTCGGTGCTGGTGGCGGTGCTGACGCCGTTGGCGGTGAACGGCGACAACGGCGCACGCCTGGCGCTGCTGAGCACGGCGGTGGTGATGCTGCTGGTGAAAAAGCCGCTGCCGGCGATTGCGGCAGGCATTGTGGCAGCGGCGCTGGTGCGGGCGCTGTAGGGGGCGAAGGGCACCTGGCATTGCTGCATCAGGTGCACATATGTTCGGCAATGGCGCTGTATTGTCGTTTGCGGGTGCGCTAATTAGCCTTTGCAGACCTTCAACCACTGCAAGAGGCAACATCATGGTGACTTCAATCACGCTCCAGGCGGTAGGCGCCCCCGAGGTGATGCAGCTTCAGGCCGGCGCCGTGCAAGCGCCAGGCCCGGGCCAGGTGTGGCTTGAACAGGCCGCGATCGGCGTCAACCCGCTGGACATCAACCAGCGCAAGGGCACCGTGCCGATTGCCTTGCCGTCCGCGCTGGGCCTGGAAGGTGCCGGCACCGTGCGGGCGCTGGGGGCGGGCGTGACCGAGGTGGCCGTGGGCGACCGTGTGGCCTATGCCACCGGGCCGCTGGGTAGCTATGCCAGTGCACGCCTGTACCCGGCCGAGCGCCTGGTCAGGCTGCCCGCTGCCGTGTCGTTCGAAGACGCGGCTGCCGTGCTGTTCAAGGGCATCACCGCCCAGTATCTGCTCAAGGCGAGCTACCCGGTAGGCCCCGGCACGCGTGTGCTGATCTACGGTGCGGCGGGGGCGGTAGGGCAGATCATGGTGCCGTGGGCCAGGCACCTGGGCGCCCATGTGATTGGTGTGGTGTCCAGGGCGCAAAGCGTCGAGCGCGCCAAGGCGGCCGGCTGCAATGCGGTGCTGGTGTTTGACGCGGCCACGTTGGCGGCCCAGGTGAGCGAGCTGACCCAGGGCCACAAGGTCGATGTGGTTTACGACTCGGTCGGCCGGGTGAGCTGGGAGGCGTCGCTGGACAGCCTGCGCCCGCGCGGCACGCTGGTGTCGTTCGGCGCCACCAGCGGCGCGCCCCCTGCGGTCGAGGTGGGCACGCTGAACGCCAAGGGCTCGCTGTTCCTCACCCGGCCGTCACTGGCGGCACATACCGCCAGCCCCCAGGAGTACCAGCAGCGCGCGCAGGATGTGCTGGATGCACTGGCGGCGGGTATCATCCAGCCGCACATATGGCAACGCTACCCCCTGGCCGACGTGGCCAGCGCCCATGCTGCCATCGAGCAAGGCCGGTCCCAGGGGGCGGTCGTGCTGATCCCCTGACCGACCCGCACGAGGCCGACCTCACCGATGGACCCTTTCGACAGCCGTCAGGCCGATGAATTTGCCACCTTGCTGGCGCTGCACGAGCACGGCTCGTTCGCTGCCGCCGGCCGGGTGCTGCAACGCCATGCCTCGGTGCTGTCCAAGCGCCTGGCGGCTCTGGAGCAGCGCCTGGGTATCCGCCTGGTGGAGCGAACCACCCGGCAACTGCGCTTCACCGACGAGGGCACGCGGCTGGTGGAGCGCCTGCAGCATGCCGCCAGCCTGATCAGCACGGCCGAACTCGAGGCCTGCAACGGTGCGGCGCAGGTGCGCGGGCGGCTACGCGTGGCGCTGCCGGGGGCGATGGGCCGGCGCTGGCTGAGCCCGCTGGTGGCCGGGTTTTCCCTGGCCTACCCCGAGGTGACCGTCGACGTCGACTATGCCGACCGCTTCGTCGATATCGTGGGCGAAGGCTTCGACGTGGCCGTGCGCGTCGGCGAGCTGGCCGACAACCGGCTGGTGGCGCGCAAGCTGTGCGAGCACACGCGCATCCTGTGTGCTGCGCCGGCCTACCTGCATCGTCACGGCGCACCGCAACGGCCATCCGACCTGGCCGGGCACAATTGCCTGGGCTTCAGCGGCTTGCGTTCGTTCCCCGACTGGCGCCTGAACGGGCAGGGCGGGCAGCAGACGGTGCGGGTGCAGGGCAGCCTGATCAGCAATGACAATGAAGCACTGCTGGTGGCAGCGCGCAGCGGCGTGGGGATTCTGGCCGGTGGCGACTGGATGATGCACCAGGACCTGGCCGAGGGGCGCCTGGTGCGCGTGCTGCCCCAGTGGCAGCTGGACACGGCGTCGGGCATCTACCTGATGCGGCCTTCGGCGCGCTTCACCACGGCCACTACCCTGGCGTTCAAGCACTGGATGGAGGCGGCCTTCGCCAAGGGGGCGCCATGGCAGCGCGCTGGGGCGTCTGCCGCATAGCACTCAGGCCAGCCCCGCCATGCGCGCCGCGCGCAAGGCGAACCACAGCGTGGCCACGTCCTCGGTACTGTCCAGCGAGCGGCCGGTGATCTCTTCGATGCGGCGCATGCGGTACACCAGCGTCTGCTTGTGCACGTGCAGCTGCGCGGCCGCCGCCAGCCACGAGCGGTTGTGTTGCAGAAACACCTGCAGGGTGTGCAGCAGCTGGGTGTTCTGCTGGCTGTCGTAGTCGGCCAGCGGGCCCAGTACGTTGCGGAAAGTACGTTCGGCTTCATCCAGGCTCTGCGCCAGCCACGGTACGCTGGCGCCGGCCTGGGCGTAGGTCACCAGCGGTTGCGCGGCGCTGGTGTGGGCCAGTGCCAGGCGCGCCTCGCGCAGCGCCTCGACACTGCGCCCGGCGTGGCCCAGCGGGTTGCTCACCCCCAGCGGCGCCTGCAGTTGCGCCTGCAGCTGCGGGATGCTTTCGGCGGCGCCGAGCACGATCAGGTCATCGCCCTGAACCCGAATCAGCACGCGACGACCCTGGCGTTGCAGGGCTTCGTCGCAGGCCGCCGGTGACACCCCGGCGGCGCGGCCGAGCAGCAGGCAGGCCTGTTCGGCGCCGATGTCGAAGGCGGCCAGGCGCTGTTGTGCCTGATGCGCCGGCAGACGCTGCTGCAACAGGTCGTCCAGCAGCTCGGAGCCCAGGCGCAGGTTGCGCTCGTTGTCGACCCGCAGGCGCTCCAGCTCGATGCCCAGCACCGCCACCACGTGGTGCAACAGGCCGTAGTCGAGCAGCCCGTCACCTTCGGCCACCAGCAGGCAGTCGGCCTGGGACGGCAGCGCCATCACCAGCAGCTCGCCCGCCTCCAGCGCATGGCGCTGCACCACCGGTCGGTTGCCCGAGGTGTCGCGCTGGCGGGCTGCCAGCCATTGGCGCTGGCTTGCCGGCAGGCCGCCCAGTGCGTCGCGCCAGGGCGCGAGCGACGCGGCGTCGAGCAGGGTCAGGCGCGCCTGCACGTCCTTTTCCAGGCGCTTGAGCAGTGCGCCCAGGCCCAGCCCCTGGATGCTCATGCGGGCACTTTCGTAGACCCGGGTGATGGCATTGCGGCGCGCCTGCTCCTCCTGCTGGCCGGCATCGACGATGGCCCGCGTGACGGCGGCGAAGGGCACGCCGTAGTGGGTGAACATCACCGCAAAATCCAGGGCGTCGGCCCGCTCCATCAAGGCCTCGAGGTTGGCCGGGGCCTGCATGTTCTCGCCGATCATCATGCCCGCCAGGCCAGCGGCCGCGAGGTTTTCCACGTACGCGCGCTGGGCATCGGCATCGGCGGGTATGCCGATGCCGGTGGTCATCAGCAGGTCGGCGTCGCCCAGCCATTCGCTGGGGTCGGCCAGTTCGCACACGTGGGCCCAGCGTACCGGCTTGCCCAGCCCTCCGGCACCGCTGATGACGCGGGTGCGCAGTTCGGGCAGGGCGATGATGTCGCTGACAGACAGGGCCATGGGGCAGCTTCCGGGGCAGGGTGACGGCCAGTGTAACCGGGCATGGCACGCCTTTGAACGGCTTTGTACGAACGTATGAAGGTGCGCGGCTGAATCTTGTTTGCGTCTGATTGTGGCGACCCGGCTGCGGCTCGACACTTGGCCTACTGAGCCATCCCGACCCGGAGAACATAACAATGCACAAGAATCTGGCCTTTTCGCTCACCCTGATCGCTGCCGCTGCGTGCAGCACATCGGCGCTGGCCGACCTCACCGTGGTGTCCCACGGCGGGGCCAACAAGGCCGCACAGGTGGCGGCCTTCTATGACACCTACCAGGCACAGACCGGCACCCGTATCGTGGCCGGCGAGTTCAATGGCGAGATGGCCAAGGTCAAGGTGATGGTCGATACCGGCAGCGTCTCGTGGGACGTGGTCGAGATGGAGATGCCCGAGCTGGCACGCGCCTGTGAAGAAGGCCTGCTCGAAGAGTTCGCCCCCGACCCGGCCGTGGCCGCGCAACTGCTGCCCGGTGCGGTACAGCCGTGCGGCGTGGGCTTTTTCGTGTGGTCGACGGTGATCGCCTACAACGCCGACAAGCTCAAGGTGGCCCCCACCAGCTGGGACGACTTCTGGAACCTGGAGAAATTCCCCGGCAAACGCGGGCTGCGCAAGGGCGCCATGTATACCCTGGAATTCGCCCTGCTGGCCGATGGCGTGCCAGCGGCCGATGTCTACACCCTGCTGGCCACCCGTGAAGGCCAGGACCGCGCCTTCGCCAAGCTCGACCAGATCAAGTCGAGCATCCAGTGGTGGGAGGCCGGCGCCCAGCCGCCGCAATACCTGGCCTCGGGCGACGTGGTGATGAGCTCGGCCTACAGCGGCCGGATCAGCGCGGTGCAGAGCCAGACTCCGCTGCGCATCGTGTGGAATGGCGGCATCTATGACATGGACGCCTGGGCCATCCCGCGTGGGGCCAAGAAGCGCGACGAAGCACTGAAGTTCATCAACCACACCCTCAAGGCCGAGCAGCAGAAGGGCTACGCCGAACAGATCGCCTACGGGCCGGTCAACCGCGAGGCCCTGGGGCTGCTGAGCGAGCAGCGGGTCAGCGAGCTGCCCACCGGCAGCCCCAACCTGCAAGGCCAGTTGCCGATGAACGCAAGCTTCTGGGCCGACCACGGCGAACTGCTCGAACAGCGCTTCAACGCCTGGGCGGCACGCTCATGAAACTGACCCCCAGCGCACCGCTCAAACGCAGCTACTGGCTGGAAAGCGCCGAGCCCAGCCTCAAACCCGGCCCGGCGCTGCAGGGTGAGCACGACGCCGATGTGGTGATCGTCGGTGGCGGCTTCGTCGGCCTGTGGACCGCCCTGACCCTCAAGGAACATGAGCCGGATATCCGTGTGATGGTGCTGGAACAGGACGTGTGCGGCGGGGGCGCCTCGGGGCGCAACGGCGGCTTCGTGATGTCGTGGTGGCCCAAGGTCGGCACCCTGGCGAGCTTCTGCACCCCGGAGCAGGCGCTGTTTCTGGGGCACAGCGCCGAGCGCGCGATCAGCGAGCTGGGCGAGTTCTGCCAGCAGCACCAGATCGACGCGCACTTTCGCCAGAAGGGCTGGCTGTGGACGGCCACCAGCCCCGCGCACATCGACACCTGGAACGCCACGCTGGCCGCCTGTGCCCGCCTTGGGGTGACGCCGTTCGAGCGGGTGCCGGCTGCCGAGGTGGCGCGCCGTTGTGGCTCGAAGGTGCACCTGGCCGGCGTGTTCGAACGCAGCAACGCCACCGTGCAACCCGGCGCCCTGGTGCGCGGCATGCGCCGGGTGGCGCTGGAGGCGGGGGTGGTGATTGCCGAGGGTACCGCGGTCAGCGATATCCAGCCCGGCACACCGGTGCAGGTGGTGACCCCGCAGGCGCGCATCCGTGCCGGCTCGGTGGTGCTGGCCACCAATGCCTGGGCGGCTGCCTTGCCGCAACTGGCGCGCCTGATCACCCCGGTCAACAGTTCCATCGTGCTCACCGAGCCGGTGGCGACCCGCCTGGAACAGATGGGCTGGACCGGCGCCGAGTCGATCACCGATTCGCAACTGATGGTCGACTACTACCGCACCACCGTGGATGGCCGTATCGCCTTCGGCAAGGGCACCGGGGCGATAGCCTACGGCGGCAGGATCGGGCCGGTGTTCAGCCACGACCCGGGCAGCATCGCGCTGACCGAGGCCGACCTGCGCCGTACCTACCCGATGCTCGATGACGTGCGCATCACCCATACCTGGTCGGGGCCCATCGACCGCACCTACGACAGCCTGCCGACCTTCGGCGGCCTGGGCGAGCAGGGCAACATCCACTACGGCATCGGCTGGAGCGGCAACGGCGTGGGCCCCAGCCGCCTGGGCGGGCGCATTCTGGCCAGCCTGGCCCTGGGGCGCAAGGATGCCTGGAGCACCTGTGCGCTGGTGGGGCGCAACTGCAAGGCCTTCCCGCCGGAGCCGCTGCGTTATGTGGGCGGTTCGCTGGTGCGCAACGCCGTGATACGCAAGGAGCGCGCCGAAATGGCCGGCCACACCGCCGGCCGTCTCGATTGCATGCTGGCCCGCCTGGCCCCGGCCGGGCTTGAAGACAAATCCTGAGGACTGCACATGAACCCTGTACTGATTCACCTTGAAGACGACACCGCCTTCGGCCCCAGCGCGGCAGTCGGCGCCCCCCTGGGCGAGCCGGTAGCCATGGCGCGTACCGCGTTGCACCAGGAGCTGGCCGGGCAGGGCGCCAGCACCGGCTTGTGGGAATGTACGCCGGGGCGCTTCCGGCGCCAGGTGGTGCAGGCCGAGTACAGCTATATCATCAGCGGCGAGGGCAGCTTCACCCCCGAGGGTGGCGAACCTATCCCGTTCGGTGCCGGCGATGCGCTGTACTTTGCCGCCAACAGCCAGGGCACCTGGGACGTGCGCCAGACGGTACGCAAGACCTACCTGATCCTGGGTTAATGCTCCGATAGTCATGCCTGATCCTCCGGGATCGGGCGTGCGGTAGTGGCGGTGGGCAGCGAATCTGCGATGATGCGCGTGTCTGATCCTCTGATGCGGTACCCCATGCAGCTCACCTGCCACGCCGATGCCAATGCCACGCTTTGCGCCCTGATCCAACCCCTTGCCACCCGCCCGGGCCCGGTCGACACCCACCTGCCGCAGGTGCAGGTGTTGTCCTGGAGCCACTACGTGGCGAGCAGCCCGCAGATCTACGAACCGAGCCTGATGATCCTGGCCCAGGGCAGCAAACTGGCCCGGCTGGGGCCGCGCACCCTGGAATATGGGGCTGGCCACTACCTGGTGCAGGCACTGTCGGTGCCGTTCATGTGCGAAACCTTCGCCACCGAAGATGAACCCCTGCTGGGCGTGTCGGTGGCGATCGACCGCACGGTGCTGAGCGAACTGGTGCAGAGCATGGGGCTGGGGGCTGGCCAGGTGGTGGCGGCGCAGACGCCCGAGTCCATGACATCAGCGGCGCTGGATGCGCCGATGCGCGAGAGCGTGGAGCGGCTGCTGCGATGCCTGCACGACCCGCTGGAAAGCCGGGTGATGGGGGCGGCGCGAGTGCGCGAGGTGTTGTACGTGGCCTTGCGCGGGCCGCAGGCCGGGGTGCTGCGGGCGCTGGTGGAGCAGCAGGGGCATTTTGCGCGCATCGCTGCAGCCCTCAGCCATTTGCGCGAGCATTACGCCGAGCCGTTGAGCGTGGAGGCGTTGGCGGGGCGGGCGAACATGAGTACCTCGACGTTTCATGAGCACTTCAAGCGCTGCACGTTGCTGTCGCCGATCCAGTACCTCAAGCGGTTGCGTTTGCTCAAGGCGCAGCAGATGTTGATAGGCGAGGGGTTGGGTGTGGCGCAGGTGGCGCATCGGGTGGGGTATCAGAGCACGTCGCAGTTCAGCCGCGAGTACAAGCGGCATTTCGAGCGCAGCCCGGGGCGGGAGCAGGCTTATCTCTAGGGAGGCGAGCGCGTGGCGCTCGTTCGCCGGCAAGGCCGGCTCCTACAATAGAGGTGGGCCACTCCTCATTCGGTGTAGTAGTAGCTCTTCAAGAACCGGAACTCATGCGCCTGCGCCTCGCAACACTGGGCAAACCCCACCGCCCGATCACCCGCCTGATACTGCGCCCAGGCCTCGAGCATTTCACGCAGGCTGCACACTTCACCATCAATGTAACTGCGGGTCGTCTCGGCCTCGATCAACCGCGCCAGCGCACTGGCACGCGCAAGCTTCGTCGCCGCAACGGTAACGTCACCCAGAAACACCGACTCATGCAGGTGATGAACCATGAAATCAACCTCGCCCAGCTCATCCAGCGCCAACTGCCGCAACGCCACCTGATCCTGCGGGTCGTGCGCCAGTGCCGCCTGGAGCCACGCCGACTCGCCCGTCAGCTTGCCCATCCAGCGATAAGGCTCGGCCAACGCCGGGCCCTCGTCGCACCAGGCTCGCAGCACCTGCCTGAGGTAGCGGGTCAAGGCATGCGACAACAACTGATGCGCGCCACTGTTGCTGAAGGCAAGGTCGGCAATCTCGCAGACAATCGCCCGCTGCTGGCCCACCTCCCGCTGACGCGCACCGTCGAGAAACTCGTCCAGCGCCTTGAGCGCCGGCTTTTTCAGGCCCTGTTCGCGCAGCAGGCAATACCGCGAGAAACCGGCAAAGCCTTCACGGGAGGCATAGACCTCGCCAATGCGCCTGAGGCCTTCGAAATTGTCCTTGTTCCAGTAATACATGCTCTTCCTTGCCAGTCAGCGCCGACACCACGGTCGGCAGGGGTTCACGCCAGCGGCCACTGCGCTATCGGCTTGTAGCGGCCGCCACTGGACTCGAACAACACGAAATCGTCGATGTTCAATCTGAACGCCGGTGGCTCCGGCGTCTCCGGTACATCACCCGGGTAGTCGCGCACCAGCGTCAGGTGCGCACGAAACTCACGCACGCTGTCTTCCACGCCCAGCGGCAGCAACGCCTGCTGCAGGGCATACACCCATTGACGCAAGGCCACCGGCGTCTGCGTGGGCTCCAGCACCAGTGCATCGGCGCGGTGCCATGCGACCAGCCGGTCCAGCTCCAGGCGCAGCGGGCCTTCGGGGCGCTGCACCGCCGCCATGGCGTCGCACAGCGCAGGCAGGCGCGAGACGCCGACTTCCCCAAGGAACATCAGCGTCAGGTGAAAATTGGCCGCAGGCACCGGACGACCACGGGTGATCCCCAGTGTGCTGCGCCATTTGCCGATGGCCCGGCATTGCTGCTCGGTACAGGGCAGGGCGATGAACAGGCGCTTGAACGGCTCGCCCGGGGTTCGCAGTTCACCTCGCATGGAAGCTCCCTTGAATGTGTGCAGGTGCCGACAGGGTACCGAGCAGCGCCGACCAAGGCCAGCCGTGGTTCCCGCGCCGCTCGCTATACTCCAGGCAAGCGCTTCACTGCACCGGGGGGCCGACCTTGAACCAGCGCATCCTGCTCGCCCTCTGCACCCTTGCACTGTTGCTGGCCATCGGCGGTTGCGCCCGGTCCCGGCCGACACCAGCGCCGCAACCCCCGGTGGTGCTGTCCCAGGCCGCCTGGCAACGTGTCGACTGGGACATCATCGATGCCTCCGAGGGCGCCAGCCGTTCCGCCCAGGACTATGCGCGACGCTCCATGAAGGTATGGAAAGACGCGGTGCACGCGCGCACCGAGGCGGACTTCATTCCGTGGTTCACCGGTTACTGGACCCAGCAGTGGCTGACCCTCAAGGTGGCCTGGTACAAGGTCAGCAAGAACCAGCAGACCGCGCCCGGCGAGGACCGCCTGGCGCTCTACCTGCAGGAGCAGTACCGCGAACGGGTGCTGGAGCCGGTGGCCAGGGAAATCAACCCGCAGCTGATCCGCGAGCGCGCCACCCAACTGTACGTGCAACTGCTCGGCCAGCAGCTGCAAGGTATCGGCCAGCGCTACCGCGCCGCCCCCGACCAGTTCGCCCTGCACCTGAACCGCATTCCCGCCATCGCCCTCGGCCCGCCGGCCGCACGCGACGCCTCGGTGCATCAGCTGATCACGGCCCAGCCACTGCTGACCCTGCCGGCCTACCTGGCGTTGAACGAGCAGATCCAGAAGGCTGCGGTGGCGGCAGGCCAGGCGCCGTCCGACACGGGCCTGTCGTCGGTGGCCAAGCGCGCCAGCGCCCAGCTCGAAGCAACGCTGGTGCCGCGCGGCGCGGCCAGCGCGGTGGCGGCTGCGGTGGGCAAGGCGGTGGGGGCGCTGATCTCGGTGGCCTCGGCGGGCATCGGCGCGATGATGCACGAAAGCGAGCGCCCGGCCATGGTCGAGCAGCTGCGGGTAATCCTCAATGTGGCGCTCAACGAGGAATGGCAGGGCCTGATGCAGAACCCCGCCACCGGGGTGATGGCGGGGGTCAATGCGCTGTCGGGGCAGATCCGCGACAGCCTGGTGCTCAGCAGCGGCTTGCCGGCGATGCAGCCCTGATGGCGGTGCTCATGGAGTGATCGCGACTTTCATCACGCCGTCGCGCTGGTGCGCGAACAGTTCGTAGGCCGCCTCGATGTCGTCGAGCTTGTAGCGGTGGGTCACCAGCGGCTTGAGGTCGACGCTGCCGCTGGCCACCACCTCCATCAGGCGGCGCATGCGCTCCTTGCCGCCGGGGCACAGGGTGCTGACGATGCTGTAGTCGCCAAGCCCGGCGCCAAAGGCCGACAGCGGGATGGTCAGGTCCGAGGAATACACCCCCAGGCTCGACAGCGTGCCGCCCGGGCGCAGGATGCGCAGCGCCGACTCGAAGGTCGACTGGGTGCCCAGCGCCTCGATGCTCACGTCTACGCCACGGCCGTGGGTGAGGGCCATGATCTGGTCCACCACGTTGCCCTGCTTGAAGTCCACCACATGGGTGGCGCCCAGCTGGCGGGCTACCGAAAGACGCGCGGGCACGGTGTCGACGCCGATGATGGTGGTGGCGCCCATCAGCTTGGCCCCGGCCACCGCGCACAGGCCGATCGGCCCCAGGGCGAACACTGCCACCGTGTCGCCGATACGCACGCCGCCGCGCTCGGCCCCGGAGAACCCGGTAGACATGATGTCGGGGCACATCAGTACCTGTTCGTCACTCAGCCCGTCCGGGATCGGCGAGAGGTTGGCCATGGCGTCCGGCACCAGCACGTATTCGGCCTGGCAGCCGTCGATGGTGTTGCCGAACTTCCAGCCGCCGGCCGGCTTGAAACCGTGCGGCGTGCCGGGGCCGTCCTGAGACGAACAGCCACACAGGCAGGCATAGCTGTGGCCGCTGGGGGTGATGGCGCCGGCGATGACGCGCTGGCCCTCGGTGAAGCCCTTAACCTGGGCGCCGAGCTTTTCGATGATGCCGACCGGTTCATGGCCGATGGTCAGGCCCTTTTCCACCGGGTACTCGCCGCGCAGGATATGCACGTCGGTGCCGCACAGGGTGGTGGTGGTGATGCGGATCAGGGCGTCCGAGGGGCCGACCTCGGGGATCGGTTTTTCATCGAGCACGATGCGGTTCTTCTCGACAAAGATTGCAGCTTTCATGCGGGCCATGGTCGTTTCTCCTCAAGGGGGTACACGCGCAACTTCATGGGGCAGGGTGCGCCTGCACGGGCGGCGGGCTGTTGATCCGGGTCAAGCTGATGAGCATAGGCCATGGCGGGGCTCATCTGCGTAGAAAACAAATCACCGGGTTCCCAGGCTATTTTCATCATCATTTGTTTTAAAACAGATAGTTATTCAAATAATCTAAAGTTGTTTGTGAGGTGAACTTAAATTGTAGGACAGGGTCATAGGTTGCTCATGCTGGCAGGTTGATATGAAAGTGCCAGCGTGCAACCCACAAGACAGATACGTGCTAAGGACTCGGTTAATGAAAATCATCAAGACGCTGGTGCTCACCTCGCTGTTCGCCGCCCTGGCCGGCTGCGGCAGCGATGCCATCGAAGGCAAGTTCAACGTGCAGGCCAGCGTGATGGGCTTCAAGAGCAACGTGGGTACCGCAGAGCTGGACGAGGACTACATCACCCTGCTGGGCGACAAGTACGAGATCGACGAGTGGAAGCGTGACGGTGACACCGTCGTCGCCCGCGACAAGAACGGCACCGCGGTGATGAACGCGCGCGTCGAAGACAACGGCAACCGCCTGGTGGTGCTGGACGGCGGTGAGCTGGTCAGCATGACCCTGACCCGCATCAAGTAACTCCCCACGCCACATTCAACTCCAAGGACGTTCTGTGAAAAAAGTACTGGCTGTATCAGGCATTGCCGCGTTGCTGGCTGGCTGCGGGTCGAGTTACCAGTGGGACGAGGTCACCACCTCCAAGGGCAGCAAGGGCAAGCCCACTGCCATCTATGTGGACAAGAAGACCAAGGAGCCGGTGTCCGGCACCATCATCTGGAAGGAAGGCGACACGCTGATCTCCGAGTTCAAGGTCAAGAACGGCAAGGTCCAGGGCGACTGGGTTACCCACAATGCCGACGGCTCGGTGGCCATCGAGGCGCAACTCGATGACGGCCAGCTGACCGGCACCACGACCGTGTATTGCAGCGGCGGCGAGAAAAAGCCGCAGCAGCGCATCGTCATCGCCGGCAAGAAGCAGACCGATAGCCAGTTCGACTGCGCCAGCGGCCTGCAGACCCGCGAACAGGTCACGGTGCACGAAGAGGGCAGCAAGCAGAACGGTCGCACCCTGGCCCAATCGGCCTGGCGCGTGGTCAATGGCGAGCAGGTGCCGGCCGTGGTCGCCAACTATGACAAGGACGGCAGCGGCCAGCTCGATGGCGTGCAGGAAACCTTCTACCCGACCGGCCAGGTGCAGGAGCGCAAGCACTACAACCAGGGCAAGCTGGAGGGCCTGCAGGAGGAGTTCGTGCTGCTCGACGACGGCACCTACCGTCTGCGTAAGGTCACTGCCTACAAGGATGGCCAGCGCGATGGCGATTCGATCCAGTACTTCGCCTCGCCCGACTGGCCGGAAAAGACCGTCGAAAAACGCGAAACCTACGCGGCGGGGCAGGACACCGGCAAGACCGTGATCTACCGCGAGCTGGATGTACAGGTGCTGGTGCCGTACCAGGACGTGCCGCCCAACCACTACAAGCTCAAGGAAGCGCTGGCCGGCAAGTCTACCCGTGACGGCTACGTGGCCGATGTGGAGTCGCTCAAGTACCTGCTGCAGGCCTCTGACATCGACCTGAACAAGCCGCTGGTCGCCGAAGCCGAGCTGCCGGTCCACTATGTGGCCGAGAATGCCTACGACATGCTGGTGAGCCTGGGCGCCGACCCGCTCAAGACCACCGCAGAGGGCAATACCCGGCTGATGATGTGCCTGAAGAACGCGTGGCGCGATTGCTCGGACGCGCACTTCGACCAACTGCTGGCCTTGTCCAATGCCAAGACGGCCAACCTGTTCGGCAACACGCCGCTGCACGAGCTGTGCAAGAGCAACAGCCTGACCAAGGAGCGCCCGGAACTGGGCCAGCGCCTGATCGCCAGCCAGGACATCAACGCGGTGAACTACGCGGGCCAGACTGCCTTGCACTACTGCATCACGCAGCGTGACAAGACCGTGGCCAATGCGCTGATCGCGGCCGGTGCCGATCTGGACAAGGCGGACTATTCGGGCGTTACCCCGGTGCAACTGGTGTTCCTGCGCGACCCGCGCCTGGGCCGTCAGAAGCAGGTGAGCTGGGACGCGGCGCGTATCCAGTACGTGGGCGGGCTGCTGGGCAAGTCCACGTTCAACTTCGAAGCGCCGTTCCCGGGCTTCGACAAGAGCCTGAAGCAGCTGATGATCGAAGCCAGCGATGCGCAGAGCGCAATGCTGGTTGACAGCCTGGCTGCCAACAAGGGTTGACCCCAGTCGCCGGGAAGGCTGGCCCCTGCAGGTGCAGGAGCCGGCCTTGCCGGCGAAGGCGCCCGCATCAGGCGCCGACAGCCTCGCGGCTCATGACGCCATCGACCAGCCGCTGGATTCCCAGCGGATTGGCATTCTGCAACGCTTCGGGCAGCAGTGCATCGGGGTAGTTCTGCAAGCACACCGGGCGCAGGAACCGATCGATCGCCAGTGAACCCACCGAGGTGCCCCGGGCATCGGACGTGGCCGGGTACGGTCCGCCATGCACCATCGCATCGCACACCTCGACCCCCGTCGGATAGCCATTGAGCAGAACCCGCCCGACCTTTTCCACCAGCAACTCACCCAGCCAGCGGTATTCGAGCAACTCGGCCTGCTCGCCGATCAGGGTGGCGGTCAGTTGTCCGCGCAGCCCTTGCAATGCCAGCGCCAGCTGCGCATCGTCCTCTACCTCGATAACGACGGTGGCTGGGCCGAACACTTCTTCCTGAAGCAAATCATCACCTTGCAGCAACAAGTTAACATCGGCCTTGAACAGCTGGGGTTGCGCCTGGCGCCCGTTCTGCGCGGCCCCTGCCAGGTGCGTGAGGCCAGGATGGCGGTGCAGGTGCTCCAGCCCCTTGGCATAACTGGCCAGTGCCCCGGCATTGAGCATGGTCTGTGCAGGCTGTTCGGCCATCTGTGCGACGAAGGCGTGCACAAAGTCACTGAACGCCGGCGAGCGCACGCCGATGATCAGGCCGGGGTTGGTGCAGAACTGCCCGCAGCCCAGGGTCACCGAACCGGTCAGCTCGCGGGCGATGGCCGCCCCACGCACCTGTAGCGCCTGTGGCAGCAGGATGACGGGGTTGATGCTCGACATCTCGGCGAACACCGGGATCGGCTGCGGGCGCTCGGCGGCCATTTTGCACAGGGCGTTGCCGCCCTTGAGCGAGCCGGTGAAGCCCACCGCCTGGATCGCCGGGTGGCGCACCAGCCATTCCCCCACGCCTGCGCCATAGATCATGTTGAATACCCCCGCCGGCATGCCGGTGCGCTGTGCAGCGCGCAGGATCGCATCGGCCACCCATTCGGCGGTGGCCATGTGCCCGCTGTGAGCCTTGAACACTACCGGGCAGCCGGCGGCCAGCGCCGAGGCGGTATCGCCGCCGGCCGTGGAGAAGGCCAGCGGAAAGTTGCTGGCGCCGAACACCGCCACCGGCCCCAGGCCGATACGGTACTGGCGCAGGTCCGGGCGCGGCAGTGGCTGGCGCTCGGGCAGCGCGCGGTCGATGCGTGCCCCGTGGAAGTCGCCACGGCGCAGCACGTTGGCGAACAGGCGCAGCTGCCCGCTGGTGCGCCCGCGTTCGCCCTGGATGCGTGCAGCGGGCAGGGCGGTTTCGCGGCATACCGTGGCGATGAAGTCATCGCCCAGTCCGTCCAGCTCGTCGGCGATGGCATCAAGAAATTCGGCGCGCCGCGTCGCAGGCAGCGTACGGAACTGCGGGTAGGCGCTGGCGGCAGCCTTGGCGGCGGCGTCCACTTCTTCGGCAGTGGCCTGGATGAAGGTGCACGCCAGCGCTTCGCCGGTGCTCGCATCCAGGCTCTGCAATACGGTGGTGCCGGCAGCGCTGCGCTGGCCGGCGATGTAGTTGTGGCCGAGAACAGAGGTCATTGCGGGGTCCTTGTCGGTTGAGGGCAGGGGCTCAGGTGATGGCGCCGATCTGCCAGGGCACGAATTCGTTCTGGCCGTAGCCATGTTGTTCGCTCTTGCTGCGCTCGCCCGAGGCAATGCGCAGCATCAGGCGGTAGATGTGTTCGCCGCGTTCCTCGATGGTGGTGCTGGCGTCGGCGATGCCGCCGCAGTTCACGTCCATGTCGTCTTCCTGGGTTTCCCACAGGCGGGTGTTGGTGGCCAGCTTGATCGAGGGCGACGGTGCGCAGCCGTAGGCCGACCCGCGCCCGGTGGTAAAGGCGATCAGGTTGGCGCCGCCGGCGACCTGGCCGGTGGCCGAGATCGGGTCGTAGCCGGGGGTGTCCATGAACACCAGGCCGTGGGCACGCACCGGTTCGGCGTATTCGTAGACGTCCATCAGGTCGCTGGAGCCGGCCTTGGCCACGGCGCCCAGGGATTTTTCGAGAATGGTGGTGAGCCCGCCGGCCTTGTTGCCGGCCGAGGGGTTGTTGTTCAGTTCGGCGCCCATGCGCTCGCAGTAGGCTTCCCACCAGTGGATGCGCGCGATCAGCTTTTCGCCCACTTCGCGGCTGACCGCACGGCGCGTGAGCAGGTGCTCGGCGCCGTAGATTTCCGGGGTTTCGGACAGTATCGCGGTGCCACCGGCCGCCACCAGGCGATCCACCGCATTGCCCAGTGCCGGGTTGGCGGTGATGCCCGAATAGCCGTCGGAGCCGCCACATTGCAGGCCGACGGTCAGGTGCCTGACGCTGACCGGCTCGCGACGCACCTGATCGGCTTCGGCCAGTAGCGACTTGACCTGGGCGATGCCGCTGGCAATGGTGCGCGTGGTGCCGCCGGTGCCCTGGATGGTGAAGGTGCGCAGGGTGTGGCTGCTGCTCAGGCCCTGGGCGGCCAGCAGGTCGGGGATCTGGTTGGTCTCGCAGCCCAGGCCGATCATCAGCACCGAGGCGAAGTTGGCATGCACCGCGTACCCGCCCAGGGTGCGCTGCAGCATCGCCAGCGCCTCGCCGCCGGGGTCGACCGCGCAGCCCACGCCGTGGGTCAGGGCCACCACGCCATCCACGTTGGGGTAGGGCGCGAGCGCCTCGGGGTGGATGTCGCGGCGAAAATGGTCGGCGATGGCGCGTGCCACGGTGGCCGAGCAGTTCACCGAGGTGAGGATGCCGATGTAGTTGCGCGTGGCCACCCGGCCGTCGGCGCGCACGATGCCCATGAAGGTATCGTCGGTGGTGGCCGGTGTGCCCCTGGCGTCCACGCCGAAGGCGTAGTCGCGGGCAAAGTCGCCCATGGCCAGGTTGTGCACGTGCACATGCTCGCCGGCGGCGATGGGCTGGCTGGCAAAGCCGATGATCTGCCCGTAGCGGCGCAGCGGCTGGCCGGGGGCGATGGCGCGCACCGCCACCTTGTGCCCGGCCGGGATGGCCTGCAGCACCTCGATGTGCTCGGCCTGCAGGTGCAGGCCCTTGGGCAGGGGCTGGCGGGCGATCAGCACGTCGTCCAGCGGGTTGAGGCGGATCACGGCATTGGCGGCGCTGTCGCTGCCTGTTGTTGTAATGAGTTGCATCTCAGTCATCTCCAGAGGCGTGGGCCGGGCTTACGCCAGGCCGCGCTCGCGATAGTCGATCAGGCCGGAGAACAGCATCAGGCCGAAGGCCATGACCACGAAGAAGATCAGGGCCAGGAAGTAGGAGCCGGTGAACTGCACGATCAGGCCGATCAGGATCGGCACCAGTACGCCGACCATGTTGCCGCAGAAGTTCATGCTGCCGCCCAGGATGCCGGCCTTGGACTTGCCGCCCAGGATCGCCGGCAGGCACCAGTACATGCCGCACCAGCGGATGAAGAACAGCGCGACGCAGAGCAGGGCGATGACCCGCGCGGCATCCGGGGTGTAGGCCACCAGCAGGATGCACAGGGCAGCCACGGCGGCGGAGCCTGCGAACATGCTGCGCATCACGGTGTTGGGCTGGCCGCCGCTGGCTTTCCACTTGTCGGCGATCCAGCCGCCGATCAGCTCGCCGACGAATCCGCACATGAAGATCAGGAAGGTGGCGCCGCCCATGGCCTTGATGTCCAGGTTGTGGGCCTGGTGCAGGTAGCTCGGCATCCAGGTCAGCAGGCCGTAGAACACGCTGTTGTAGCAGGCGTAGCCGGCGAACATGGCCAGTACCGAGCGGCTCTTGAGCAGCTCCTTGAGGATCGCCTTGCGCCCGTTGCCGTCGCTGGCCACCGCGTTGGCCTGGTTGATGTAGTCCAGCTCGGCGGCGTTGACCTTGGGGTGCTCGGAAGGGTGGTTGCGGATGTACCACCAGGCCCAGATGCCGACCACGATGGTGCCCACCCCGGCGATCACGAAGGCGATGCGCCAGGAGTCGAACCAGGTGATCAGGCCGGCGATGATGATCGCGCCGAATGCGGTGCCCAGCGGTGCGCCGCCGTCCACCAGGGTGGCGCCACGCCCACGCTCGTTGGGGGTCAGCCAGGCGCCGTTGAGCTTGGCTCCGGCCGGCATGATCGGCGATTCGGCCACACCCAGGCCGACGCGGGTGATCAGCAGGGTGATCCAGTTGTGCGCGCCGCCGGCCAGTGCCTGGAAGGCGCCCCAGCCGATGGTGGCGGCACCGATGATGTTGCGCACCTGGAAACGGTCCAGCAGCATGCCGCTGGGGATCTGCATCAGTGCGTACGACCAGAAGAACGCGCTGAGAATCAGGCCTTCCATGGCCGGGGTCAGTTCGAATTCCGCCGAGATCAGCGGCAGCGCCACCGACAGCGAGGCGCGGTCGATGTAGTTGATCGCGGCCAGCAACAGCAGGATCAGGAAGATGCGCCAGCGCACGGTGGTGGGCCGCTGGGCATCGGTGGCAGCCAGGGCAGGTGCCGGGGCGGCCTGCAAGGAGGTGTCTTTCATGCTCATCTCACTCTTATGGTTGTTATGAAATGCCGCGGCGGCGCGCGGGGCGCCGCCTGCGGTTCAGAGCGCTTTCACCTCGCCGGGTGAGATGGCCGAAGGCGTCACGCTGATGCCATTGCGCAGCGGGGCGCCGAACTCGGGCAGGCTGATTTCGAACACGTCGCCGGGCGCGGCCTTGACCTGGTCGGCGAACGACAGGGTCGCGGTGCCGAAGAAGTGCACGTGCACATCGCCCGGACGCAGGAATTGGGTGTACTTGAAGTGGTGGTACTCCAGGTTCTCCAGCGAATGGCACATGTTGTCCTCGCCGCTGAGGAATTCCTTTTCCCACAGCAGGTTATCACCGCGGTGGATACGGCTGACGCCGCCCAGGTGAGCGGGCAGCTCGCCGACCCGCAACTCGGGGCCGTAGGAGCAGTTGCGCAGCTTGGAGTGGGCCAGGTACAGGTAGTTGCGCCGCTCCATCACATGGTCGGAGAACTCGTTGCCGATGGCGAAGCCTACCCGGTAGGGCTGACCGTCATCGCCGATCACGTACAGGCCGGCCAGCTCGGGCTCTTCGCCGCTGTCTTCGGCAAAGGCGGGGCTCTGGAACGGCTGGCCGGGGCGTACCACGATCGAGCCGTCGCCCTTGTAGAACCATTCCGGCTGCACACCGGCGGTGCCGGAGGGCGGGCGGCCGCCTTCGATGCCCCACTGGAAGATGCGGGCGGTGTCGGTCAGGGCGGTGCTGTCGTCGATTTTCTGCTGGTGCATCTTGTCGCGGGTCGAGGCGCTGCCCAGGTGGGTCAGGCCGGTGCCGCTGATCAGGCAGTGGGCGGGGTCATCGTGGTCCAGCGGCGGCAGCACCCGGCAGTCGGCCAGGGCCTGGGCGTAACTGTGGGCGGTGGCGTCCAGGCCGCGGGCGAGCACTTCGTCGCACAGGCTGCGGGCGTTGCGAATCGCGGCCAGGGCCAGTTCACGCATGGTGCGGGTATTGCGTACCACCTGGATCAGGTCGCCTTCGATGACGCCGACGTGACGCGCGGCTGCAGGGGTTTCGAATTGGATCAGACGCATGCTGACTCCTGATTGTTCTTGTGGGGAGGGCTGTTGTCCGACACTTTAAATTTGCGTGGCTTTGCTGCCTAATGACAGCTGTTGACCGAGGGATAACCAAAAGTAATCACCTATGCTGCCACCCCTGACTACCATGGCTTCGCGCCTGCGCATGCGCCAGTTGCGCCTGTTGATCAGCCTCGACGAGCTGGGCTCGATCCACAAGGCCGCCCAGGCCCTGTCGATTACCCAGCCGGGCGCGACCAAGGCCCTCAATGAAATCGAATCGACCCTGGGCGCGGTGCTGTTCGAGCGCACCAGCAAGGGGCTGGAGGCCAATGACCTGGGGCGCTGCGTGGTGCGTTATGCGCGCCTTATCAATACCGACCTGGCGCACCTGCGCGAAGAGATGATCGGTATTCTGCAGGGCCACGGCGGGCGGCTGTCGGTGGGGTCGATCATGGGGGCGGTACCGATGCTGGTGGAGGGCCTGGCGCGTCTGCGCGAGAGCCAGCCGGACCTGTCGGTATCGATCGTCGAGGACACCAGCGACCGCCTGCTCAGCTTGCTCGATCAGGGCCGTCTGGATGTGGTGATCTGCCGAACCAGCGTGAGCCCGCGACCGGGCGCCTATGTGAGCCGGGCCAGGCATCAGGAGCAGTTGGTGGTGGTGGCCAATCTGCAGCACCCGCTGGTGGGGTGTGCCGAGTTGAGGCTCGAGGCGTTGGCCGATTCACGCTGGGTGGTGTTCCCGGTGAACATGCCGATGCGCTTGACGCTGGAGCGTGAATTTCGTGAGGCGGGTTTGAGCTTTCCGCTGTATCCCATTGAAACTTCATCAACTTTTACCACGCTCACGTTGCTGTTGCAGGACCGTGGGCTGGTGGCGGTGATGCCGTGGGACTCGGCCAGGATCGCGCTCGAGCATGGGATGCTGGCGCAACTGCCGCTGGAATTGAACTCGCGCAGCGAGCCCTATGAGGTGGTCACGCGCAAGGGGGTGGAACTGCCGGTGCCGGCGCAGTTGCTGATCGAGGCGCTGGGGGTGTGAGGTGACAGGCCGGGCCCGTCGCCGGCAAGGCCGGCTCCTGCGGCAGGAGCCGGCCTTGCCGGCGAAACGGTTGGCGCGAATCAGGCCGTAGAGCCGACCTTCTTTGCCGCCTGACCTTTGGCTGCCTGCTGGCGGCAGGCCAGGCCGAAGGCTTCGAACATCTTCACCGAGTCCGGGTTCTGCGCCGCCTGCCATTCCGGGTGCCATTGCACCGCGAACAGGAACGGCGACAGGCTTGGTGCATGGATCGCTTCCACCAGCCCGTCTTCGGCACGTGCCAGTGGCTCGAGGCCTTCACCCAGGGTCTTCAGGCCCTGGCCATGCAGCGAGTTGACGCGGATTTCATCGCTCTGCAGCAGTTCGCGCAGCCAACTGCCGGCTTCCAGGCGCACGCTGTGAACCTGGCTGTACTGCAAATCAACCGGATCGTCGGGGTTCTCCCGGTGATCGTTAAAGCCTGGCTCGGCATAGACCTTCTGGTAGATGTCGCCGCCCAGTGCCACGTTGATTTCCTGCATGCCGCGGCAGATACCGAAGATCGGCAGGCCACGGGCGATGGCCAGTTGCACCAGCGGCAGGTCGAACAGGTCGCGGTCGCGGTCCTGGGCCTTGCCCGGGGTTTCGTTCTCCTGGCCATACAGCGCCGGGTCGATGTTGCTGCCGGCACCGGTCAGGTACACGCCGTCGGCCATGTCCAGGTACTGCTCGAGGTCTTCGGTACCGCAGCAGGTCGGAACCAGAACCGGCACGCATCCGGCATGGTCGACCAGGGGTTGGATGTATTTGTGGGTCATTACCTGGTAGGCATGGCCCTTGCGTTCCTGGGCACCCATGGTCATGAGTACGACAGGCTTGCGCAGGGTCTGATTCTTATTGCCAATGTTGCTGTTGGGCATATGTCACCTTGGGACAGGCTCGGCCTGTCATTGTTGTGCAGGCGCATCGGGAACCGCTGACGCTACCTGAGGTTTCGAGCACTGCCGAGAGCGCCTGGAAGGACGACTCCCGGTCGAAACCTGTGACATAGCTTGCCAGAGCCGTTAAATATGTCAAACGGCTTTACCCTGTGGCAGGCTAATTTCCTTATGTTGTTTCTAGAAATACAACCCAATACCTTGTTTTATAAGGATTAATGTCAATTGTTAGCGTGCTTGGTAGTTCATTATATTTAACGTACGACTTTCGGCGTAGGCAACCAGGCCTCAGCTGGCCGGCTGGCCCTTGCGCCAGCGCCGCATGCCGGTGGTGATTGCGTACAGCAGCCAGACAGCCCAGCCGACCAGCACGAACCAGCCGAACACGAAGGGTATGCCGATGACGCCCACCCCCAGCAGCAACAGGCCGATCCAGAACATGCGGATCTGGAAGGTGTAGTGGCTGCGGTCCAGGTCATTGGCGCCAGCGCGGCTCTGGTAGGCGTAGACCAGCCCGGCAGGCGCGGTGACCACCACCAGCAGGCTGATGAGGTACAGCACGTAGACCAGCATCGGGCCGTTGTCGCTGCTGCGGGTGTAGTTGCTCTGGTTCTGCTGCGCCTGGCGGTGGCGGGGCTTGTAGTAGGCCGTGTGGTCGGTGCTGTCGGGCTGCTGCGGTTGGCTTTGCGGCTTGCTCTGCGGCTTTGCGCGGCCATCCGGGTCGGGGCGTTGAATCTTGAAATCCTGCATGCTTGCTGTTCTCCACTGGAGTTGGAAGGCTTAAGCCTGGGCGTCGTGCATGACCTGAATCGCCGACTGGGTGCCGCGGGTCTGCTCGCGGTACTGGTAGGTGACCTTGTCGGTGGCGACCTTGCCGTTGTAGCCGCTCTTGATGGTTCTGACGATGTAGTTGAAGTCGCCCTTGCTGCGGGTGGTGACCACCACATTGGCCTTGCTGCGGGCACCGGACACGTAGCTGCCGACACGGCCCAGGGGCTCCTTGAGGCGCTTGTCGCGCTTGTTGACCAGGGCCTGGGGCACGTTCACCTGCATGGAGTCGACGGCATCGATGCTGGCGGCGCCCACCGCATTGCGCTCGTCGGCCGGCACCGCGACCTGGCGGGTACTGACCTGCACGGCGGCTACGTCGGCAGACTGGCGCTCGATGTCGGCCTGCACCTGCCGGGCCTGCTGCAGGTCTTTCTGGCGGCCGATGTAGTAGCCACTGGGGGCGCCCAGCGCGGCACCAATGGCGCAGCCCACACCGGGCTTGCCGCCGGTGCCGACCGCAATGATTGCGCCGCCCAGGCAGCCGGCAGCACCGCCCAGTGCGGTGCTGCCCATCTGCGAGTTCTGGCAGCCGCCGAGCAGCACGCTGCCAGCCAGTAGTACAAGGGTAAGGGTGGTCGAGCGGGTCAAGGTGGGGCTCCTTTCAGGCCGTGGCGGGGCGCTGTCATCAGTCGTTGTCGTGGTAGCCGTAGCTCAGGCCTTGCAGCAGGTGCAGGCGAATCGCTTCGTTGAGCGGGTAGAACAGCGGCTGCACCTGGGCGGTCCACTGCGCACCGTGGGCGATCACCCAGCCCATGGCGCCCAGGGTGCTGGCGCCTCGCTGCTTGAGGGTGAGAAACAGCGGCTGTTCGGTGACCTTGTTGCTGAACGGCATCGGCAGCGCCAGCACCACCACCGCGTACACCGCCAGCGCACCCCAGTAGGCGCGGCGCGGCACCGGGCGCACGGCGCGCAGGGCGAACAGGGTGCACTTGAACAGGTGGGTGAAGGCCCCCAGCAACGAGAACAGCAGGGCGATCATCGGCACGATCAGGGCGCGGTAGCTGTCTCGGCCGATGTCGGCCTTGTCGTTGCGCTCGCCATAGCGGGCCGGCTCGACCAGGCGTTCTTCGAGCAGTTGCTGGGCATCCAGGCGCAGGGTCGGGCGGTAGATCGCCTGTTCATAGGCGTCGAGCGACCAGTCGGGCTTGAGTGACAGGCTGTCGGGCAGGTACAGCGCGCTACGCCAGCGCTGCTGGATCGCCGGGTCGGCGAAGAACCCCTGGCGCGACAGGCCGGGTTTGATCCAGTCGCCCTGGATATGCTTGAACAGCTCGGTGCCGTAGGCGCCGCTGGCATGGCCCTGCACGCGCTTGGCCACGGCCAGGTTGAAGCCGGCGCGGTCGCCGGGTTGCCAGTTGTCACTCACCTGAATGCCCTTGTCATCCAGCATGCGGCGCACCTGCGGCCAGTGCCGGCGCGGCACGTTGCCTGGGGTCAGGCGGCGATTGCGCTGCTTGAGGGTCTGCACGTAATCGTCCCAGGCCTGCTGCTGATGCCGGGCGATGGCGGCCGGGCTGGTGGCGTCCAGGTAGCGCTGGCTGCCCTGGCGGTAGTTGCCGTACAGCTCGTCCAGCTCGGCCAGGGCCTCGCGGTAACGCTGGTAGTTGTCGGCCAGCGGGCCGCGGCGGGTTTCGGCGAACAGTTCGAAGAAGGCCAGGCCCTGCTGGCGCACCCGCTCTTCGAGGCGATCGACCGACTGCAGCAGGATCGGCAGGGTGGCCAGCAGGGTCTTGCCCTCGGGGCGCTTGTAGTCGTCGGTGCCCAGCTCCAGCCCCTTCAGGCCGAACTCGCGATGCACCAACAGGTAGCTGATGGGCACGCCCAGCACGGCGCGGGCACGCTCCTGCGGGGTGGAGGTGGCGACCAGGTGGTTGATCAGGGCCAGTTGCGCATAAAACACCACCAGCAGGCAGCTGCCCACCGTCAGCGCAGACCAGGCCAGCGTGCGGCCCAGGCTCCAGTACTGGCTGCAGGCCTTTTTCAGTACCCAGCCCAGGCCCAGCAGGGCCACGGCGGTGCCGGCGATCAGGCGTCCGTAGACTTCGATCGACTCGACCTGCGCGGGGCTGGCCAGCCCGCCCACCACATCCAGCAGGCGTGCGTTGAAGCCCATCTCGACGAGCAGGTAACACAGCGTCAGCCCCAGCATCAGGCGGGCCACGAAGCGTTGCTGCTGGCGGGGCGTTGACGCACGTGCCACGACAGGCCGGCGCAGCCACCCGCGCCATGGCCGGCCCGTCAGGTCGGGCGACAGGCGGCTGTTCACGGCTAGTGTTCCAGCTCGGAGGTCAGGTCGAGCGTCACCCGGCGCTGGGCCGGCGCTGCGGTTTTGGCGCGGTCGACCACTTCAGTGGCGACCTGGGGCGTGACCTGCGGCGCGGCCGATGGCGCTGCTGCCGGGGCAGGCTTTGGCTGCTTGGCTTCGACCCTGGCCACCGCGGGCGCGGGCCTGGGTTGCGGCGGGGGCGTCGGGGCCACGGCGTGCTGGACGGGTGCAGGGCGTGGCGCTGCGGCCTTGGCAGGGGCTGGCGTCGCCTTGGCCAGGCCCTTGAGCAGGTTCGGCAGGTCGACCCGCAGCGGGCCGCGGAACTGCCGGTCGAGCGACGAGTAGGTCCAGGCCGCCGACTGCGTGCCGTTGAGCTGCATCGCCACCAGGCTTTTGCCGTCTTCGGCGCGCTGCAAGGCCAGCATGTCGGAACAGCCGCCCAGGCGGTAAGGCCCCCACGCCGAGGTGCCGGACAACACCACCAGCGCGCTTTGCGAGTCGCATTGCGGCGTGCGGTAGCTGAGCACCACGGCGGTTTCGCCCTGCAGGTCGTAGGTGCCCTCCACATTGGTTTCGCGCCACTGCGCTGGCAGCTGCAATTGCAGCTTGCGCTGGGGCAGCGTGAGGTAGGCGTGCCCCTGCGGGGTTTCCATGTGGTTGATCGGGCCGGCAGCCGAGGGGTGGGTGCCGATCAACTGGTCGGCCAGCGCGCCGGATGCCTGGAAGGCGAGCCCGGCCATTAGCCAGCAGGCCAGGGCGAGTGCGCTGAAACGTGAGGGGGTGTGGTGTTTCAAAGAGTGCTTCCCTGTACTGATGGCGCGCGTGACCCGCTGCGCGGGATGGTAGCACAGGGCTACATATTGGGCAGTTTCATACAAGAATTGCTGATAACCGAAACGTGACGCGTAGCGCACGCCAGGGGCGGCGTGGCATTCTGTGGCGTTACGCCAGCAGGCGAAAACAGGACGCGCGCATTGAGACGGAGTAGACGATGACCCAGGCATTCACCCGCACCGTGGAGCAAGCACTGCGCAGCCGCCTGCAGGGATGCGGCTATGACACCTCCGATCTCGAGCTGACCGTGCAGCAGGGCGAGGACAAGGGGCGCGCGGTGAGCGTGAGCCGGCGCTGGAGCCTGGTGACCGAAGTGCGCCGCGAGTCGGCTTCGGTGGGGCTGCGGATCAATTCGGTGAGCGAACACCAGCTCGAGCAGTCGATGGCCGAGCAGCGTCAAGTGCTGCTGGGCAGGGGCGCGGCGCATTACAAGAACCGTGTGCTCAAGGGGCTGGGCAGCAATCCCGCGCATTTTCTGCGCAGCCAGCAGGTGAAGCTGTTTGCCCTGGACCCGCTCTACACCAGCCATACCTGCGGCACCTGCAGCGGTTACGGCAAGCAGCGCTGCACCGTGTGCAACGGCAGTTGCAAGCTAAGATGCAGCAGTTGCAGCGGCAAGGGCCGCACGCAGTGCTGGGGCTGTGGCGGCTCCGGCCGCACCGGCAGTGGCAGTTGTGCCTACTGCATGGGCGCAGGCGGCGACAACTGCCCCAGTTGTGTGGGCGGCTCTGTGGCGTGCGGCTGCATGGGGGGGCAGGTGACCTGCGGCGGCTGTTTGGGCGACAAGTTCATCTGCACCCGCTACACCCTGGAGGTGTCGGCCAAGGCAGTCGGCAATTCGGTACACCTGAAGTCCAACGATACCTGGCTCAAGCCTTACGTCGACGAGTGGGGGGATGAGCCCGAAACCATCGAGCGGGCTGCCGAAGGGTTCGCCGCGCCCTATTACCCGGACAACACACCCGAGAAGGGCGACCTGGTACTGAGCGTGGACGGCACCTGCTATTACAGCCAGGCCCAGGTGCGTGCCGGACGGCGCAGCATCCGTTGCAACATGCTTGGCCGCTACCGGCATGTGGTGTTCGATGACGGGCTGGCCGCCAGCTACTTCGACAGGGTGATCGAGCAGTTGGAAAACCCGGCAGACATCGAACAGGTGGCCCTGGCCAGTGAGCGTTCGGTGGCCCGGCGCATGATCGAGGAGTCTGGACACGTGAATTACGTCAGCCAGCTGTCGGACGTGAAAAACGGCACGGTCAGCCCCGAGCAGGCCAATCGCTTCTTCGCGTTGCGCAAGAACGCCTCGGACCAGCAGACGGCCCTGCGCAGCAAATTGGAGCCCAGGCTGGTGCTGCGCCGCGCGCTGGGTTACTTCTGGCGGCTGAGCCTGCTGATGCTGGTGCTGTTCTTTTTCAGCGCGGGCAAGCTTCTGGAGGTGAAGTTCGGCGGGCCGCAGGTGCTGTTCAGGGCCGATGGCCCGGCCACGGTGTGGGCCATGTTCAAGCATTACCTGGTGCTGCCGTTCACCAGCCCGATCAACGGGGTGATGCTGGTGGGCGTGGGGCTGCTGTGCACCTGGCTGTTCAAGGACATGCTGTGGCACCGCATGAACCGCTTCATGGGCAAGGGTCCGGGCAATCGGCTGCTGGCCGCCGTGCTGCTGGCCTTCTGCCTGATGCCGCTGCTGGCGTTGTTCCCGGACACGCCGATCGCCCTGCTGCGGGACGGGCCACGCCTGCAGCACATGCTGCCCAATGCGCTGGTCGGCATGCTGGGGGCCTTGCCCACGCTGGTGCCGCTGTCGCTGCTGCTGGCCCTGCTGTTCAACCGCGCGCTCAACGCGCCGGCCATCGATGCGCGGCTGCGGCGCATGAACTTCGACGTGTGAGGGGGCAAGGGCAGGGCGTGTACCTGTCCTATACTTCGCGTATCCGCAACAGCTGGCTGTCGTTGATCGGATCGAGACGTCTCGATGCCGCCGGTAGTGCCTGTAGTCGTAGTCGCAGCTGAGCCGTCACTCAATCAGCGCTGCGCAGGGGTATAGCCATGGACATCGTGAGTCTGGTCATTCAGGTCATCAGTGGTGTGGTAGGCGGCAATGCCGCCGGCATGAGCAAGCAGAGCATGGGGCCGTTGCTCAATTCGATCTTCGGCGGGGTGGGCGGGGTGATCGTGGGCCAGATACTGGCCGCGATCACCGGTGAGCCCGGGGCCGCCATGGGGGCTGGCGGGTCGCTGGACATGGCGGCGATCATCAGCAGCATCGTCGGCGGTGGTGCCGGCGGCGCGGTGCTGACGTTCGTGGCCGGGTTCATCAAGTCGAAGATGCAGGCGCGCTAGGCGTAGTACGTGGTGGGCCTTTCGCGGGGTAAACCCGCTCCCTCAAGGCCGGCGTGAGCCTCTGTGGGAGCGGGCGTGACCCGCGAAAGGGCAGCGGCTTCAGTGCAGAATCTGCGCCAGGAAGCCCTTGGCCCGATCACTCTGCGGGTTGTTGAAGAACGCCTCGGGCGGGGCATCCTCGATGATCTGCCCGCCGTCCAGAAACAGCACGCGCTCGGCCACCTGTCGCGCAAAGCCCATTTCGTGGGTCACACACAGCATGGTCATGCCGGTGTCGGCAAGCTTGACCAGCACATCCAGCACTTCGGCGACCATCTCCGGGTCCAGTGCCGAGGTCGGCTCGTCGAACAGCATGATCTTTGGCTTCATGCACAGCGCCCGGGCGATTGCCACCCGCTGCTGCTGCCCGCCCGACAGCTGGCTGGGGTACTTGCCCGCCTGGCTCTCGATGCCCACCTTGTTCAGGTAGAACCGTGCCCGCTCCTCGGCCTCCTTGCGCGACAGGCCGCGCACGCTCATCGGCGCCAGGGTGCAATTGTCGAGCACGCTCATGTGCGGGAACAGGTTGAAGTGCTGGAACACCATGCCGATCTCGCTGCGCACCTCGGCGGCCTGGCGCGTGGTCAGCGCCAGGTCGGTGTCGTTGACCAGCAGGGTGCCTTTTTCGGCGATCTCCAGGCGGTTGATGCAGCGGATCAGCGTCGACTTGCCCGAGCCGGACGGCCCGCACAGCACGATGCGCTCACCTTCACGCACCTTGAGGTCGACGTCGCGCAGTACGTGAAAGTCGCCATAGAACTTGTTCAGCCCGTCGATGCTCACCACGACCTTGCGCGGGTCGGGGTGCGTGTCGGGGCGTGCAGCGGCAAGGCTCAGTGGTGCGGTCATGTTGTTGTTCTCCGCGATCTCAGTGTTCGAAGCGGTCGGCGCCATAGGGCGTCGGGTCGGTAAAGGTGTTTTCGCCGGTGATCATTTCTGCCAGCAGGCGCCCGCATACCGGGCCCAGGGTGAGGCCGTGGTGGGCGTGGCCGAAGTTGAACCACAGGCCCTTGTGCCGCGGCGCCGGGCCGATCACCGGGCGCATGTCCGGCAGGCAGGGGCGTCGGCCCAGCCACGGCGCGTCCTGGGTGCGCTCGCCCAGCGGGAACAGCTGGCGGGCGATGGCTTCGCAGCGCTGCAACTGGACCTCGTTGGCCGCATCGTCGCTGGCGGCGAACTCGATGCCGGTGGTCAGGCGAATGCCCTGGGCCATCGGTGCCAGCACGAAGCCGCCCTGCACGTCGCACAGTGAATGCTTGAGCGCAGCACCGGCCTTGGCATGGAAATGTACGTGATAGCCGCGCTTGACCTCCAGCGGGATGTCGTAGCCCAGCGGGCGGAACAGCTCGCCGGCCTGCGGGCCCAGCGCGATCACTGCCTCCGGTGCAGTGACCGGGCCCTGGCGGGTGTCGACCTGCCATTCGCTGGCCACCTGGCGCAGGGTGCGCGCATCGCCCTGGATGAACTGCCCGCCGCGCTTGACGAACAGCGCCGCGTAACCGCGGGTGAGGCCGCCGGGGTTGCTCACGGTCTTGGGGTCGAGCCAGTGGATGCCGCCCACGGCGTTGGCGCTCAGGTCCGGTTCGCGATCGTGCAGTTGCTGCTTGTCGAGAATCTCGAACTGCAGGCCGTAGGGCTTGAGCGCCTGGGCATCGGCCACGGCCTGGGCCAGGGCAGGCTGGGTGCGGTACACCTCGATCCAGCCCTTGGCCTGCACCATGGCGCCCAGTTCGGCGGCCTCGATCAGTGCGTCGTGTTCCTCGACGCAGCGCTGCACCAGCGGCAGCATGGCGCGGGTGGCCTCGGCCAGGGGCGCCGGGGCGGAGTTCTTCCAGTACTGCAGCAACCAGGGCGCGGCCTTGGGCAGGTAGCTGAAGCTGTAGCGCACGTCGGGCTGGCGGTTGAGGCCGTAGCGCAGCAGCTTGGACAGCTCGCGCGGGAAGGCATAGGGGATCACGCTGGAGCGCTCGATCAGGCCGGCATTGCCGTGGCTGGTGCCGCTGCCCGGTTCGTCACGGTCGATCAGGATCACCTTGCGCCCGCGTGCTTGCAGGTGCAGGGCCGTGGAAACACCGACGATACCGGCGCCCAGAACGATGGTTTGGCAATGCATGAAAAAATCCTCTACGGCTACGGTTCAGCGCAGGTGGCGGCCCAGTCGGGCTTCTATGTGTTTGAGGCTGCGGCGCACGATCTCCACGATCAGCAGGTAGAGCACCGCGGCCCACAGGTAGATCTGGAAGTCGAAACTGCGCGAGAAGGCCAGCTTGGTCACGCCCATCAGGTCGTAGATGGTCACCAGCGAGGCGATTGCACTGGCCTTGATCATCAGAATCAGCTCGTTGCCCAGCGGGCCGATGGCCACGATCAGCGACTGCGGCAGGATCACCTTGAAGAAGGTGGTCGAGCGCTTCAGGCTCAGTGCCCTGGCCGCCTCGTATTGCCCGGGGGCCACGGCCATCAGGCTGCCGCGAAAGATCTCGGCCTGGTAGGCGGCGGTGTTCAGGGTGAAGGCCAGCAGGGTGCAGTACCAGGCTTCGCGGAAGAACCACCACATGCCGACGTCCTGCCAGAAGCTCTTGAGCGAGCCCAGCCCGTAGTACAGCAGAAACAGCTGCGCCAGCAGCGGCGAGCCCCGGAAGAAGTAGATGTAGCCGGCGCTCAGGCGTTGCAGCAGCACGTTGTTCGACAGCCGCGCCAGCGCCAGCAGCAGGCCCAGCAGGGCGCCCAGGGTGAAGGAGATGGCCACCAGTTTGCCGGTGACCAGCAGCCCGTCGATAAAGCGCGGGCCGTAGCGTTCGAGCAGGTCGGGGTCGACGAAGAACGCCAGCAGGGCATCGAGATTCATGTGCGTGCACTCCGCAGGTGACGGCTGGTGTGGCGTTCGATATAGGCGAAGACCCGGCCCGACAGCGCCGAGAACAGCAGGTAGCCCAGGCAGGCGACGGTGTAGAAGAACATCGGCTCCTTGGTCACGCTGACGGCCAGGTTGGTCTGGCGCATCAGGTCGACCAGCGAGATGGTCGACACCAGCGAGGTGTCCTTGAGCAGCGACAGCCAGTTGTTCGACAGGCCCGGCAGGGCGATGCGCACCAGCTGCGGGAACACCACCTTGCGGAAGGTGGTGGTTTTGCTCAGGCCCAGCGCGGCCGAGGCCTCGTACTGGCCCTTGGGAATGGTCTTGAACGCGCCCAGCCAGATTTCACTGGAGAACGCGGCGAACACCAGGCTGAAGGCGATCATGGCGGCGAGGAAGGTATTGATCATCACCTCGCCCTCGTAGCCCATGGCGGTGAGGATCTTCTGCGCGGCGATCTGGCAGCCGTAATAGATGATCAACAGCGTGAGCAGTTCGGGCAGGCCGCGAAATACCGTGGAGAACACGGTGGCCCAGGCGCGCGGAAAGCGTTTTTTCGAGCGGGCGGCCAGCGCCACGCCCAGGCCCAGCGGCAGGCCGATGGGCAGGCAGGCCAGGGCCAGGGAAATGGTCACCAGGGCGCCGGCCAGCAGGGCCTGGCCCCAGCCGCCGCTGGCGAAGGATAACAGGGACAGTTGTTCGATCATGCGCGAACCCTCGGCAAGACAACAGGGCCTCTTCGCCGGCAAGCCGGCTCCCACAGGGTCGCGGTTGACGCAAAACCCTGTGGGAGCTGGCTTGCCAGCGAATGCGGTCTTACTGGTAGATATCGAAGTCGAAGTATTTGCTGGAGATCTTCTGGTAAGTCCCGTTGGCGACGATCTCGTCCAGGGCCTTGTTCAGGCGCTCGCGCAGCGCCTCGTCTTCCTTGCGCACGGCGATAGAGGCATCGGCGGTGGTGCCCTTGACGTCACCCAGGATCTTGCAGCAGTCCTTGCCTGCCTTGCCCAGCCATTCGAGCAGCGGAAACTTGTCGGCAATCACCCCGTCCAGGCGCCCGGCGGCGAGGTCCGCGTTGGCTTCGTCCAGGGTCGGGTACAGCTTGACGTCGGCACCGGCCTTGCCATACACGTCTTCGGCGTAGATCGCCTGGGTGGAGGAGGACTGCGCGCCCACCGTGTAGCCCTTGAAGTCGGTCTGCGCGTCGGTGATCTCGCTGTCCTTGGGCACTGCGACCGACAGCGGCGTCTTGTAGTAGTGGTTGGTGAAGGCGATTTTCTTGCGGCGTTCTTCGGTGTTGATCATCGAGGCCACCACGGCGTCGTACTTCTTGGCCATCAGCGCCGGGATGATGCCTTCCCAGTCCTGGGCCACCACGGTGCACTCGACCTTCATCTGTTCGCACAGGGCCTTGGCGATGTCCACGTCAAAGCCGTGCAGCTGGTTCTTGGAGTCGACGTAGTTGAACGGCGGGTAGGCGCCTTCGGTGGCGATCTTCAGGGTTTCGGCCTGGGCCGAGGTGATGCCGGCGAACAGCAGCGCGCATGCGCCTGCAAAGCGGAGGACGGGTTTCATGAAACACCTCGTGGTTGATTGCACTCTTGCTATTGTTTGCTCGTTGACGTGTAGCCAACGAATTCGTTGTGTAGAGCGGCAGTTGCTTCCAAGCGTTTTTCAACATCCGGCCCGAGCTTCTTGCAGACCTCGTTGACCATCAGGTGTACCCACGACAGCATCGTCGCGGTGGACTCCCAGAACAGATTGAATTCGGTGGGGATGCGAAACACCTCGTCGGCGTTGGCATCGGCCCAGTCACAGAAGGTGTCGGTAACCAGTGTTACCGGGATGCCCGCTTCGCGTGCCTTGCGACACAGCACCAGGGCGTGGCGCGAGTAGCGGCGCGCCTCGAACACCACCAGCGCGCAGTCGTGCGAGGCGCTGAGCAGCACTTCGCCGAAGTGCCCGGCGCTGCCGTCCACCACCTGCACGCCATCGCGCAGGTATTGCAGCAGGTGGCTCATGCACTGGGCGATACCGCGCTCGGTCTGGAACCCGGCAATGAATACCCGGCGCCGTTCGGCCAGGCGCCGGGCCACGGTGTGCCAGGCCTCGGTGCGGCTGTACTCGTAGACCCGCACCAGGGCGGCGACCTCCAGCTCGAGGCTGCGCGCGCGGTCGATGTCGTCCTTGCCCTGTTGTTGGCGAAATTCTTGCAACCGATCACCGACCAGCCATGGGCCATCGCCCAGGTCGTCCTTGAGATCGTGCTTGAGGGCCTTGAGGTGTTCGTAGCCGAGCGAGCGGCAGAAACGCCCGACACTCGATTCGCTGACGCCGATTTTTGCCGCCAGGCTGGCCGAGGTCTCGAAGGGCAGGTCGGTGAAATGGGCGAGCATGTACGTGGCGATCTTGCGACCCGAGGCCGCCGCATGTTGCAGGCTGTTTTCCAGGCGTTGCTTGATCGGTTGGCTCACGGACGATTCTCGACGGCGGTTGCGCTGGGAATAGAAAATGAATGTTTTCTGTCATCAAGTCAACATTTGACAGTTTGCTGTCAATCGGAGGAAAGTCCGCTATCGCTCACTGCTGTCGCCCATACCAATTCCAACAAGGGAGCTTCAGATGTCCGCAGCTGTTCACCACTTGCCCCAGGCCGATCTCGAGCGCCTGTTGCAGCAGATTTTCGTGCGCCACGGCACCAGCGAATCGGTTGCCCGCACGCTGGCCGCCAACTGCGCCAGCGCCCAGCGCGACGGCGCCCATAGCCACGGGGTATTCCGGATCCCCGCCTATGTGTCGACCCTGGCCAGTGGCTGGGTCAACGGCACGGCGGTGCCCCAGGTGCAGGACGTGGCCAGCGGCTACGTACGGGTCGATGCCGGGGGCGGTTTTGCCCAGCCGGCGCTCGAGGCGGCGCGGGCGCTGCTGGTGGAAAAGGCCCGCAGTGCCGGCATTGCGGTGCTGGCGATACACAACTCGCATCACTTCGCGGCCCTGTGGCCGGATGTCGAGCCCTTTGCCGAAGAAGGCCTGGTGGCCCTGAGCGTGGTCAACAGCATGACCTGCGTGGTGCCGCACGGCGCGCGCAAGCCACTGTTCGGTACCAACCCCATCGCGTTCGCCGCACCCTGTGCCGGGCATGCGCCGATCGTGTTCGACATGGCCACCAGCGCCATGGCCCATGGTGACGTGCAGATTGCCGCGCGCAAGGGCGAGCAGTTGCCCGAAGGCATGGGCGTGGACCGCGACGGGCAGCCGACCTGCGACCCGCAGGCGATTCTCGACGGCGGTGCCTTGCTGCCCTTTGGCGGGCACAAGGGCTCGGCGCTGTCGATGATGGTCGAGTTGCTGGCCGCGGCGCTGACCGGCGGCAACTTCTCGTTCGAGTTCGACTGGTCGCAGCACCCGGGCGCCAAGACCCCGTGGACCGGGCAACTGGTGATCGTGATCGACCCGACCAAGGCCGAAGGCAGCCGTTTTGCCGAGCGCAGCCGTGAACTGGTGGAACAGATGCAGGCGGTAGGCCTGACCCGCATGCCCGGCGAGCGGCGCTTGCGTGAGCGCGAGGCGTCGGCGCGGGACGGGGTGAGCGTGACGGCGCAGGAGTTCGAGCAGTTGCAGGTGTTGGCCAAGGGGTGACCCGCGGCCTTTTCGCCGGCGGATGCATGCGCAGCTGCACTGATCAGTTGCATCCAGGGTCATGTCACAAATCGGCGGCTACAGGTATCCTCGGCAGCGTCTTTCACGATTTGCCCAGACCCAAGGAGCTGCACGCTGTGTTCAAACATGTCGATGCCTATGCCGGCGATCCGATTCTCTCCCTGATGGAGACCTTCAAGGCCGATCCGCGTGCCAACAAGGTCAACCTGAGCATCGGCCTGTATTACGACGCCGCCGGTGTGGTGCCACAGCTGGCGGCAGTGGGCGAGGCGGAAAAACGCCTGGCCGACCAGCCCCACGAAGCCTCGCTGTACCTGCCGATGGAAGGCCTGGGCAGCTACCGCCAGGCGATCCAGGCGCTGCTGTTCGGCGCCGATCACCCGGCCGTGGGTGGCGCACGTGTGGCCACCGTGCAGACCGTGGGCGGCTCGGGTGCGCTGAAGGTCGGTGCCGACTTCCTCAAGCGCTATTTCGCCGACTCGCAGGTATGGGTCAGCGACCCGACCTGGGACAACCACCGCGCGATCTTCGAAGGCGCCGGGTTCAAGGTCAACACCTACCCGTACTTCGACCCGGCCACCCGTGGCCTGGACTTCGACGGCATGCTCGCCACCCTGCAGACCCTGCCGGCCAACAGCATCGTGCTGCTGCACCCGTGCTGCCACAACCCGACCGGGGTCGACCTGAACCAGGCGCAATGGCAGCAGGTGATCGAGGTGGTCAAGGCGCGCGAGCTGATTCCGTTCCTCGATATCGCCTACCAGGGCTTCGGTGAAGGCCTGGACGCCGACGCCTACGCCATTCGCGAGTTTGCCCGCGCTGGCGTGCCGTGCCTGGTCAGCAACTCGTTCTCCAAGATCTTCTCGCTGTATGGCGAGCGGGTTGGCGGCCTGTCGGTGGTCTGTGACGACAGCGCCACCGCGCAGAGCGTGCTGGGCCAGCTCAAGGCGACCGTGCGCCGCAACTACTCCAGCCCGCCCAACTTCGGTGCGCAACTGGTTGCGACGGTGCTTGGCGATGCCGGCCTGAATGCCCAGTGGCAGGCTGAAGTGGAGGGGATGCGCCTGCGTATCCTGGACATGCGCCAGGCGCTGGTGGATGCACTGGCGGTGCTGCTGCCGGGTCAGAACTTCGACTTCTTCCTGAGCCAGCGCGGCATGTTCAGCTACACCGGCTTCAGCGTGGAGCAGGTACGCCGGCTGCGTGACGAGTTCGGCGTGTACCTGATCGACAGCGGCCGGGTGTGCATGTCGGGCGTGCGCCCGGACAACCTGCAGCAGGTGGCCGAAGCGTTCGCGGCGGTGCACAAGACCGCATAACGGCCAGTTGCGGCTCAAGCCCGCTCCCACACGTACAGTGATGGCCTTGTGGGGGCGGGCTTGACCGGCGCTGCGCTGCCGGCAGGTGCAACCACTCCTCGGCAAGGGCTTTGCAAGTGCAACCAAAGCGCGCACAATCGCGCCCCTCTTTTACAGCTGGGGTGCGCCGATGCGTCTGTTTGGCCACTCCCAGCGATGTTGCAGTCTTGCGAGCGGAGTTGCACCCGGATGAATGAGCAGGCCCCGAGCGTTGATCAACGCTTCGAATCGACCCCCGCCGCCCTAGGTAGCTGGGCCCGGCAGGACACCACCTGGATGCTGGGCCTGTTCGGTACCGCCATCGGTGCCGGCACGCTGTTCCTGCCAATCAACGCCGGCCTCGGCGGCTTCTGGGCGCTGCTGATCCTCGCGCTGCTGGCCTTCCCGATGACCTACTACGCACACCGTGGCCTGACCCGCTTCGTGCTCTCGGGGCGTGACGGTGCCGACATCACCGAAGTGGTGGAGGAGCATTTCGGCCTCAGCGCCGGCGCCTGCATCACCTTGCTGTACTTCCTGGCCATCTTCCCCATCCTGCTGATCTACAGCGTGGCCCTGACCAACACGGTCAGCAGCTTCATGGAGCATCAACTGCACATGGCGCCGCCGCCGCGGGTGCTGCTGTCGTTCGTGCTGATCCTGGGCCTGCTGGTCATCGTGCGCTGCGGCGAGCAGGCCACCGTCAAGGTCATGAGCCTGCTGGTGTACCCCTTCATCGTGGCCCTGGCATTGCTGGCGGTGTTCCTGATACCGCACTGGAACGGCGGCATCCTCACGACCGCCACCGAGCTGCCATCGGGGTCGGCATTCGTGCACACCCTGTGGCTGGCGATTCCGGTGATGGTGTTCTCGTTCAACCACTCGCCGATCATTTCGGCCTTTGCCGTGGACCAGAAACGCCGCTACGGCGAGCACGCCGACGAGCGCAGCGGGCAGATCCTGCGGCGCGCGCACCTGTTGATGGTGGCGATGGTGATGTTCTTCGTGTTCAGCTGCGTGCTCACCCTGAACCCGGCGCAACTGGCCGAGGCCAAGGCGCAGAACCTGTCGATCCTGTCGTACCTGGCCAACCACTTCAGCAACCCGACCATCGAGTTCGCCGCACCGCTGATTGCCTTCATCGCCATCGCCAAGTCGTTCCTGGGCCACTACATCGGTGCCAGCGAAGGCCTCAAGGGCCTGGTGCTCAAGACGGGCAAGCGGCCGGGTGCCAAGGCCCTGGACCGGTTCACCGCAGCCTTCATGCTGGTGATCTGCTGGGTGGTGGCCACGCTCAACCCCAGCATCCTGAGCATGATCGAGTCGTTCGGCGGCCCGGTGATCGCGGCGATCCTGTTCCTGATGCCGATGTACGCCATCCGCCGCGTGCCGGCGATGCGCAAGTACAGTGGCGCGCTGTCCAACGTGTTCGTGGTCGTGGTGGGCCTGGTGGCCATCAGCGCCATCGTCTACTCGCTGGTCGGCTGAGGCCGGGGGCGGGGGCGGGCAGGGGTGCACACCCTTGCTCGCTCTTTGTCCACAAAAACTCTCTGGATATTCAACAATTTATCGCTGCCCCCATAGGTGTCGGGGCACTTTCATGCTTAACTCTGGTCCTTTACTCACCCCCGCATAAGGACTTCTTTCATGGCTCAAGTGACTCTCAAAGGCAACCCGGTTCAGGTCAACGGCGAACTGCCGAAAGTCGGTGCCCAGGCACCTGCGTTTTCCCTGGTGGCGGGCGACCTGTCCGACGTGACCCTGGCTTCCTTCGCCGGCAAGCGTAAAGTGCTGAACATCTTCCCCAGCGTCGACACCCCGACCTGCGCCACCTCGGTGCGCCAGTTCAACGCCAAGGCCAACGAACTGGCCAACACCGTGGTACTGTGCATCTCGGCCGACCTGCCGTTCGCCCAGGCACGCTTCTGCGGCGCCGAAGGCCTGGAGAACGTCAAGAACCTGTCCACCCTGCGTGGTGCCGAATTCATCCAGAACTACGGCGTGGCCATCGCCGACGGCCCGCTCAAGGGCCTGACTGCCCGTGCAGTCGTGGTACTGGACGAAAACGACAAGGTGCTGCACGCCGAACTGGTCAAGGAAATCGCCGAAGAGCCGAACTACGACGCGGCGCTGGCGGTACTGAAGTAACGTATTCAGGCACCGCGAGTTTTCATGCACCGCATGGATGCCTTCGCTGGCAAGCCAGCTCCCACAGGGGGGCGGTGTTGAAATAGAAAGGTTATTTGAAAAAAGTTGTAACGGCCTGGCCTTAGCCCAGGCCGTTTTTATTTATAGTTCAGCACTTTGCCAACGTCAGCTCTAGGTAAATAGCCGGTAAAGGCGCTTTGCTAAAACCGCTCTACTGCTTATCGTTCAGCCTCCTCAAGAGAAGTCTTTCCGCACAATGGCCGATCAACCGATGCAAACCGCCCGTCCTCGTCACTCCCGTCGCTGGCTGCTGAGCCTGCTGGTCCTGCTGCTGATTGCCGGCCTGTGCTGGGTATTCTGGCCTTCATCGCCGGCGACCAAGGCCCCGGGCGCAGGCAAGCCGGGGGGCGGGCGGCCAGGTTTCGGCGCGTTCGGCGGGCCGGTACCGGTGCGTGTGGCGCCGGCCACCGTGGGCGACTTCCCGCTGTACTACAAGGCCCTGGGCACCGTGACCGCGACCAACACGGTCAACGTGCGCAGCCGCGTGGGCGGCGAACTGGTCAAGATCAACTTCAAGGAAGGCCAGCGGGTCAAGGCCGGCGACCTGCTGGCAGAGATCGACCCGCGCAGCTACCAGATCGCCCTGCAGCAGGCCGAAGGCACCCTGGCACAGAACCAGGCGCAGCTGAAAAACGCCCAGATCGACCTTGAGCGCTACAAGGGCCTGTTCGCCGAAGACAGCATCGCCAAGCAGACCCTCGATACCCAGGCCGCGCTGGTGGCCCAGTACCAGGGCACCATCAAGACCAACCAGGCGGCGGTGGGCGATGCCAGGCTCAACCTCGACTTCACCAGGATTCGCGCCCCCATCAGCGGGCGCCTGGGCCTGCGCCAGCTGGACGTCGGCAACCTGGTGGCGGCCAACGACACCACGGCACTGGTGGTGATCACCCAGACCCAGCCGATCACCGTGGTCTTCACCCTGCCGGAAACCGAGCTGAGCACCGTGCTGTCGCGCTACCGCAGCGGGGCCCAGCTGCCGGTGCAGGCGTGGGACCGCGGCGACACCCAGCAGCTCTCGGTGGGCGTGCTGAGCAGCCTGGACAACCAGATCGACACCACCACCGGCACCCTGAAGTTCAAGGCCGGGTTCGAAAACCAGGATGAAATGCTGTTCCCCAACCAGTTCGTCAACGTGCGCCTGCTGGCCGATACCTTGAAGGACGTGGTGCTGGCGCCATCGGCCGCGATGCAGTTCGGCACCAACGGCACCTTCGCCTACGTGATGGACGGCGACAACAAGGTGACCATCCGCAGCCTCAAGCTCGGCGCCAGCGACGGCGACCTCACGGTGGTCAAGGAAGGCCTGGCCAAAGGCGAGCGCGTGGTGCTCGAAGGCACCGACCGCCTGCGTGACGGCAGCGAGGTGGAAGTGGTCAACGACAGCAGCGACGTGCCCGCCACCCCAGGCCAGCACCTGCAGGGCCAGGACAAGAAAGACCTCTCGGCCACGCCGGGCGAGCAGGGCAAGGCTGGCGCATGAACCTTTCGCGGCTGTTCATCCTGCGCCCGGTCGCCACCACGCTGAGCATGCTTGCCATCGTGCTGGCCGGCCTGATCGCCTACACGTTGCTGCCCGTGGCGGCCTTGCCCCAGGTCGATTACCCGACCATCCGGGTCATCACTCTGTACCCCGGTGCCAGCCCGCAGGTGATGACCAGCGCGGTCACCGCGCCGCTGGAGCGCCAGTTCGGGCAGATGCCCGGGCTTACCCAGATGGCCTCGACCAGTTCGGGCGGTGCCTCGGTACTGACCCTGCGCTTCAGCCTCGAAATGAACATGGACGTCGCCGAGCAGCAGGTGCAGGCGGCGATCAACGCGGCCAGCAACCTGTTGCCCAGCGACCTGCCGGCGCCGCCGGTGTACAACAAGGTCAACCCGGCCGATACCCCGGTACTGACCCTGGCCATCACCAGCAAGACCATGCTGCTGCCCAAGCTCAACGACCTGGTCGACACGCGCATGGCGCAGAAGATCGCACAGATCAGCGGTGTGGGCATGGTCAGCATCGCCGGTGGCCAGCGCCAGGCGGTACGCATCAAGGTCAACCCTGACGCGCTGGCCTCGGCCGGGCTGAACCTGGCCGACGTGCGCACCCTGATCGGCGCCTCCAACGTCAACCAGCCCAAGGGCAACTTCGACGGCCCCACGCGGGTCTCGATGCTCGACGCCAACGACCAGCTGCGCTCCCCCGAGGAATACGCCAACCTGATCCTGGCCTACAAGAACGGTGCGCCGCTGCGCCTGAAGGACGTTGCCGAGATCGTCGACGGCGCCGAGAACGAGCGCCTGGCGGCCTGGGCCAACCAGAGTCAGGCAGTGCTGCTGAACATCCAGCGCCAGCCTGGGGCCAACGTCATCGAGGTGGTCGACCGGATCAAGGCGCTGCTGCCGTCGATCACCGACAACCTGCCGGCGGGGCTGGACGTGGTGGTGCTCACCGACCGCACCCAGACCATCCGTGCTTCGGTCAAGGATGTGCAGCACGAGCTGCTGATCGCCATCGTGCTGGTGGTGCTGGTGACCTTCCTGTTCCTGCGCCGGGCCAGCGCCACCCTCATCCCGTCGATCGCCGTGCCACTGTCGCTGATCGGCACCTTCGGCGTGATGTACCTGGCCGGGTTCTCGATCAACAATCTCACGCTGATGGCCCTGACCATTGCCACCGGCTTCGTGGTGGACGATGCCATCGTGATGCTGGAGAACATCTCGCGGCATATCGAGGAGGGCGAGACGCCGATGCAGGCCGCGCTCAAGGGCGCCCGGCAGATCGGCTTCACCCTGATCTCGCTGACCTTCTCGCTGATCGCGGTACTGATCCCGCTGCTGTTCATGGCCGACGTGGTGGGGCGGTTGTTCCGCGAGTTCGCCATCACCCTGGCGGTGGCGATCCTGATCTCGCTGGTGGTGTCGCTGACCCTCACGCCGATGATGTGCGCGCGCCTGCTCAAGCGCGAACCCAGGGAAGAGGAACAGGGGCGCTTCTACCGCGCCAGCGGTGCCTGGATCGACTGGATGATCGCCCACTATGGTCGCGGCCTGCAGTGGGTGCTGCGCCACCAGCCGCTGACCCTGCTGGTGGCGGTGGCGACCCTGGGCCTGACCGTGCTGCTGTACCTGGCGGTGCCCAAGGGCTTTTTCCCGGTGCAGGACACCGGGGTGATCCAGGGTATTTCCGAAGCCCCGCAGTCGATCTCGTTCGCCGCCATGAGCCAGCGCCAGCAGGAACTGAGCGCGGTGATCCTGCAGGACCCGGCCGTGCAGAGCCTGTCGTCGTACATCGGCGTCGACGGCGACAACGCCACGCTCAACAGCGGCCGGTTGCTGATCAACCTCAAGCCCCACGGCGAGCGCGACATCACTGCCTCGCAGGTCATCACCCGTTTGCAACCGCAACTGGACAAGCTGGTGGGCATTCGCCTGTTCATGCAGCCGGTGCAGGACCTGAGCATCGAAGACCGCGTCAGCCGCACCCAGTACCAGTTCAGCCTGTCGTCGCCGGATGCCGACCTGCTCGCGCAGTGGAGCGGCAAGCTGGTGGATGCGTTGCATGATCGCCCCGAGCTGACCGATGTGGCCAGCGACCTGCAGGACAAGGGCCTGCAGGTGTTTCTGGTGATCGACCGCGACGCCGCCAGCCGTCTGGGCATCAACGTGTCGGAAATCACCAACGCGCTGTACGACGCCTTCGGCCAGCGCCAGATCTCCACCATCTATACCCAGGCCAGCCAGTACCGCGTGGTGCTGCAGGCCGCTGCGGCGGCCGACCTTGGGCCCAGGGTGCTCGACCAGATCTACGTCAAGACCACCGATGGCGCGCAGGTGCGCCTGTCGAGCCTGGCCCATGTGGAGCAGCGCCAGGCGCAACTGGCCATTGCCCACATCGGCCAGTTCCCGGCGGTGATGATGTCGTTCAACCTGGCCGAAGGCGTGTCGCTGGGCGAGGGCGTCAAGGTCATCGAACAGGTGCAGCAGCAGATCGGCATGCCGCTGGGCGTGCAGACCCGCTTCCAGGGCGCGGCCGAAGCCTTCCAGGCGTCGCTGTCGAGCACCCTGCTGCTGATTCTGGCGGCGGTGGTGACCATGTACATCGTGCTCGGCGTGCTCTACGAGAGCTACATCCACCCGGTGACCATCCTTTCGACCCTGCCCTCGGCTGCAGTGGGCGCGCTGCTGGCCTTGATGATCAGTGGCAACGACCTGGGCATGATCGCGATCATCGGCATCATCCTGCTGATCGGTATCGTCAAGAAGAACGCGATCATGATGATCGACTTTGCCCTGGAGGCCGAACGCAACCAGGGCATGGACCCGCAGACGGCGATCTACCAGGCGGCGCTGCTGCGCTTCCGGCCGATCCTGATGACCACCCTGGCGGCGCTGTTCGGGGCCATCCCGCTGATGCTCGCCACCGGCTCGGGCGCCGAGCTGCGCCAGCCGCTGGGGCTGGTGATGGTGGGCGGGCTGCTGGTGAGCCAGGTGCTGACGCTGTTCACCACGCCGGTGATCTACCTGTACTTCGACCGCCTGGCGCGTCGCTGGCGCCGTCAGCCTGACCCGCAACAGGCCGACGCATGAACCTCTCCGGCCCGTTTATCCGTCGCCCGGTGGCGACCATGCTGCTGAGCCTGGCCATCATGCTGCTGGGCGGGGTCAGCTTCGGCCTGCTGCCGGTGGCGCCGCTGCCGCAGATGGACTTCCCGGTGATCGTGGTGTCGGCCAGCCTGCCCGGGGCCAGCCCCGAGGTGATGGCCTCCACCGTGGCAACCCCGCTGGAACGCTCGCTGGGCAGCATCGCCGGGGTCAACACCCTGACCAGCCGCTCCAGCCAGGGCTCCACGCGGGTGATCCTGGGCTTCGACATGGGGCGCGACATCGATGGCGCCGCACGCGAGGTGCAGGCGGCCATCAATGCCACGCGCAACCTGCTGCCCAGCGGCATGAAGAGCATGCCCACCTACAACAAGTTCAACCCGGCCCAGGCACCGATCATGGTGCTGTCGCTGACCTCCGATGTGCTGCAGAAGGGCCAGCTCTACGACCTGGCCTCCACCATCCTGTCCCAGAGCCTGTCCCAGGTGCCGGGTGTGGGCGAGGTGCAGATCGGCGGCAGTTCGCTGCCGGCGGTGCGCATCGAGCTGGAGCCGCAACTGCTCAACCAGTACGGCGTGAGCCTGGACGATGTGCGCCAGACCATCGCCAACGCCAACGTGCGCCGGCCCAAGGGCTTCATCGAGGACACCCAGCGCAGCTGGCAGGTACAGGCCAACGATCAACTGGAGAAAGCCAAGGACTACGGCCCGCTGGTGATTCGCTACCAGGACGGCTCGGTGCTGCGCCTGAGCCACGTGGCCAAGGTCACCGATGGCGTGGAGAACCGCTACAACAGCGGTTTCTTCAACGACAAGGACGCGGTGCTGCTGGTGATCAACCGCCAGACCGGCGCCAACATCATCAAGACCATCGAGAGCATCAAGGAGCAGTTGCCGGCGTTGCAGGACCTGATGCCGGCCAGCGTGCAACTGAACGTGGCCATGGACCGCTCGCCGGTGATCAAGGCCACCCTCAAGGAGGCCGAACACACGCTGCTGATCGCCGTGGCGCTGGTGATCCTGGTGGTGTTCCTGTTCCTGGGCAACCTGCGCGCCTCGCTGATCCCGACCCTGGCGGTGCCGGTTTCGCTGGTGGGCACCTTCGCGGTGATGTACCTGTGCGGGTTCTCGCTCAACAACCTGTCGCTGATGGCGCTGATTCTCGCCACCGGGCTGGTGGTGGACGACGCCATCGTGGTGCTGGAGAACATCTCGCGGCATATCGACGAAGGCGTCGCGCCGCTGGCCGCGGCCTTCCTCGGCGCCAAGGAGGTGGGCTTCACGCTGCTGGCGATGAACGCCTCGCTGGTGGCGGTGTTCGTCTCGATCCTGTTCATGGGCGGCATCGTCGAGTCGTTGTTCCGCGAGTTCTCCATCACCCTGGCGGCGGCCATCCTGGTGTCGCTGGTGGTGTCGCTGACGCTCACGCCGATGCTCTGCGCGCGCTGGCTCAAACCTCACGCCCCCGGCGAGCAGACCCGCCTGCAGCGCTGGAGCGAGCGTCTCAACCAGCGCATGATGGCCGGCTACGACCGCAGCCTGGGCTGGGCGCTGCGCCATCGCCGCCTGACCCTGCTGAGCCTGCTGGTGACCATCGTGGTCAACGTGGCGCTGTACGTTGTGGTGCCCAAGACCCTGATGCCGCAGCAGGACACCGGCCAGCTGATGGGCTTTGTGCGGGGTGACGACGGGCTGTCGTTCGCGGTGATGCAGCCGAAGATGGAAATCTACCGGCGCGCCTTGCTCAAGGACCCGGCCGTGCAGAGCGTGGCCGGTTTCATCGGCGGCAACAGCGGCATCAACAACGCCATGGTGCTGGTGCGCCTCAAGCCGATCAAGGAGCGCAAGGAGTCGGCGCAGAAGATCATCGAGCGCCTGCGCAAGGAGATGCCCAAGGTACCCGGCGGGCGGCTGTTCCTGATGGCCGACCAGGACCTGCAGTTTGGCGGTGGCCGCGAGCAGAGCAGCTCGCAGTTTCTCTACACCCTGCAAAGTGGCGAGCTGACGGCGTTGCGCGAGTGGTACCCGAAGGTGGTGGCGGCGTTCAAGGCGCTGCCGGAGCTGACGGCCATCGACGCCCGCGAAGGCAGCGGCACCCAGCAGGTGACCCTGGTGGTCGATCGCGAGCAGGCCAAACGCCTGGGCATCGACATGAACATGGTCACCGCCGTGCTCAACAACGCCTACAGCCAGCGCCAGATCTCGACCATCTACGACAGCCTCAACCAGTACCAGGTGGTGATGGAGGTCAACCCCAAGTATGCGCAGGACCCGCGCACCCTGGAGCAGGTCCAGGTGATCACCGCCGACGGCGCGCGCGTGCCGCTGTCGACCTTTGCCCATTACGAGAACAGCCTGGCCGAGGACCGTGTCAGCCACGAGGGGCAGTTCGCCTCCGAGGACATCTCGTTCGACCTCGCAGAAGGCGTCAGCCAGGACGTGGCGCTGGCCGCGGTGGAGCGCGCGGTGGCCAAGGTCGGCCTGCCCGAGGACGTGATCGCCAAGCTTGGCGGTACCGGCGATGCCTTCACCAAGAGCCAGGAGGGCCAGCCCTGGATGATCCTCGGCGCCTTGCTGGCGGTGTACCTGGTGCTGGGGATTCTGTATGAAAGCTACATTCACCCGCTGACCATCCTCTCGACCCTGCCGTCGGCCGGGGTAGGGGCGCTGCTGACGCTGTACGTGGTCGGCAGCGAATTCAGCCTGATCTCGCTGCTGGGGCTGTTCCTGCTGATCGGGGTGGTGAAGAAGAACGCGATTCTGATGATCGACCTGGCCCTGCAGCTGGAGCGCCATGAAGGGCTGAGCCCGCAGGAGTCGATTCGTCGGGCCTGCCTGCTGCGTCTGCGGCCGATCCTGATGACCACCCTGGCGGCGATCCTGGGCGCCTTGCCGTTGCTGCTGAGCACCGCCGAGGGCGCCGAGATGCGCCAGCCGCTGGGCCTGACCATCATTGGCGGGCTGGTGTTCAGCCAGATCCTCACGCTTTACACCACCCCGGTGGTCTACCTCTATCTGGACCGCCTGCGCCATCGCTTCAATCACTGGCGTGGCGTGCGTACCGACGCTGCTTTGGAAACCCCGCTATGACCCGACCTGCCGATGTTTGTCCACCTTCCCTGCAGCGCGTGCTGGCGGCCCGTGGTTCGCGCCTGCTGACCTCGGCCCTGTGCCTGGCGATGCTCAGCGCCTGTACCCTGAGCCCCGACTACCACCGGCCGCAGGCGCCGGAGCCGGTGGCGTTCAAGTACGCCGAGGGCTGGACCCAGGCCAACCCGTCCGACGCCCTGGCGCGCGGCGCCTGGTGGGAGCTGTACGGCGATGCGCAGCTCAACGGTCTGGTCGAGCAGCTCAATGCCAACAACCAGACGGTGGCCCAGTACGAGGCGCAATACCGCCAGGCCCAGACCCTGGTGCGCAGCGCCCGGGCTTCGCTGTTTCCCAGCCTCGACCTGAGCGCCGGCAAGACCCGCTCCAGCCAGGGCACCGGCAGCAGCAGTTCGAGCCTGAGCAACAACAGCAGCGGTATTCGCGACACGTACAGCGCCCAGCTGGGCGTGAGCTGGGAAGCCGACCTGTGGGGCAAGCTGCGTGAGGGCCTGAACGCCAACGAGGCGAGTGCCGAGGCGAGCCTGGCGGACCTGGCGGCGATACGCCTGAGCCTGCAGTCGGAGCTGGTGCAGAACTACCTGCAGCTGCGTGTGATCGACGAGCAGAAACGCCTGCTCGAGGCCACGCTGGCGGCCTATCAGCGTTCGCTGACCATGACCCAGAACCAGTACCGCGCCGGGGTTTCGGGCAAGGACGCGGTGGCCCAGGCACAGACCCAGCTCAAGAGCACCCAGGCCGACCTGATCGACCTGATCTGGCAGCGGGCGCAGTTCGAGAATGCGATTGCCGTGCTGATGGGCAAGGCGCCGGCCGAATTTGCCCTGGCGCCGAGCACCACCATACCGGCCTTGCCGCAGATCCCGCTGGCGCTGCCGTCGCAGCTGCTGGAGCGCCGCCCCGACATTGCCTCGGCCGAGCGCAAGGTGATGGCGGCCAACGCCAATATCGGCGTGGCGCGAGCGGCGTACTTCCCGGACCTGACCCTGAGCATGAGCGGTGGCTACAGCAGTAGCAGCTTCAGCGACTGGATCAGCTTGCCGAACCGATTCTGGTCGGTGGGGCCGCAGTTGGCCGTGACCCTGTTCGATGCCGGCAAGCGCTCGGCCGAGGTCGACCGTACCAAGGCCGTGTATGACCAGACTGTGGCGCAGTACCGTCAGAGCGTGCTGGATGGCTTCCAGGAGGTGGAAAACTACCTGGTGCAGCTGAAGGTGTATGCCGATGAGGCGCAGGTGCGCGATGAGGCGCTGGCGTCGGCGCGCGAGTCGCTGCGCCTGACCGAGAACCAGTACAAGGCGGGCCTGATCGGGTACCTGGACGTGGTGAACGTGCAGACCACCGCGTTGAGCAATGAACGCAGCGTGCTGAACCTGCTGCAGGGCCGGCTGGTGGCCAGCGTGCAGTTGATTGCGGCGTTGGGGGGCGGCTGGGAGGCAGCCAGCCTTGCGGCTGAAGACCGTACCGCGACCGACAGGTAGTGTGCGTCGAGGCGTTCGCCGGCAACGCCGGCGCCTACAGGCCGCGGTGTGATTGTAGGAGCCAGCCTTGCTGGCGAAGGCCGCGACGCGGTTCCAAAGCCTGATGGCCATTCGCCAAAAACATCCCGCCATCCCTCGGAAACTCCGTGCGTTTCGCTAAAGGTTGAGTACAATCATCGGTTTTTCACCGGGCCGGGACAGCGCCCGTCAACCGGGCCTTGGAACCTTCATGCTCAACGGTAGTTATTCCTCCTCGCTGGTCCTGATTTCGCTGTGCGTGGCGATTCTGGCGTCCTACACGGCGCTGGACCTGACCGGGCGCATCGCCACCGCCAAGGGCCGTGCCGCGTACCTGTGGATGGTCGGCGGTGCTCTGGCCCTGGGCACCGGGATCTGGTCGATGCACTTCATCGGCATGCTTGCCTTCAGCCTGCCCATCGAGCTGGGCTACGACCTGAGCCTCACCGCGCTGTCGCTGGTGATCTCGGTGCTTTCGTCGGGCTTCGCACTGTGGCTGGTGAGCCAGCCGAGCCTGCCGGGCCGCGTGCTGGCGCTGGGGGCGCTGATCATGGGCGCGGGCATCAGCAGCATGCATTACACCGGCATGGCTGCCATGCAGATGCAACCGGGCATCGACTACGACCCGCTGCTGTTCGCCGCCTCGCTGTTGATTGCAGTAGGCGCGTCGGTGGCCGCACTGTGGATCGCCTTCCGCCTGCGCCGCAATACCCCGTATGTACGCCAGATTCGCGGCGGCGCCGCCGTGGTGATGGGCATTGCCATCGTCGGTATGCACTACACCGGCATGGCAGCGGCCAATTTTGCCGACGGCAGCTTCTGTGGCGCGCTGGACGGTGGGCTCAGCGGCAGTGGCCTGGACTACCTGGTGCTGATCACCACCCTGGCGGTGCTGGCGGTGGCGCTGCTGACCTCGGTGCTGGATGCACGCCTGGAGGCGCGCACTGCGGAGCTGGCGCAATCGCTGACCCTGGCCAACCAGGAGCTGACCCAGCTGGCGCTGCACGACACCCTCACCGGGCTGCCCAACCGCAGTCTGCTGACCGACCGCATCGAGCAGGCCATCGCCAAGGTGGCCGAGCAGGGCGGCTGCTTTGCGCTGATGTTCATCGACCTGGACGGGTTCAAGCCGGTCAACGACGCGTTCGGCCATCACACCGGCGACCAGTTGCTCAAGGAGGTGGCGATGCGCCTGCGTGGCCACCTGCACAGCCAGGACACCCTGGCGCGCATCGGCGGTGACGAATTCGTGCTGCTGGTGGAGCTGGACGAGCCTGAAGACGCGGTGGGGGTGGCCGCCAAGCAGGTCAACCTGGTGTCGCGCCCGTTCCGGGTGGCCGAGCAGAGCCTGCAGATCTCCGCCAGCGTCGGCATCGTGTTGTACCCCGGCAACGGCGCCGACCAGATGGAGCTGCTGCGCAATGCCGACGCGGCCATGTACCACGCCAAGAGCGCCGGCAAGAACGCCTACAGCTTTTTCGATGTGTCGATGAACAGCAACGCGCGCCTGCAGCTGCAGTTGCTGCAGGACCTGCGCATGGCGCTGGAGCAGCGCCAGTTGCGCCTGTTCTACCAGCCCAAGTTCGATGCGGTGGGGCGCCAGCCTATCGGTGCCGAGGCCCTGCTGCGCTGGGAGCACCCGCAGCACGGCATGTTGCTGCCCGATCGCTTCATCCAGCTGGCGGAAAAAACCGGCTTGATCATCCCGATCGGCGAGTGGGTGCTGGACGAGGCCTGCCGCCAGATGCGCAGCTGGATGGACCAGGGCTATGAAAACTGGCGGGTTGCAGTGAACCTGTCGGCCATCCAGTTCTGCCATGCCGGGCTGGTTGACAGCGTGGCGTCGGCCTTGCAGCGTCATCGCCTGCCGGCCAACAGCCTGACCCTGGAGATCACCGAAACCACCGCCATGCATGACGCCGACGCGAGCCTGATGGTGTTGCAGCGCCTGTCGGACATGGGCGTGGACCTGTCCATCGACGATTTCGGTACCGGCTACTCAAGCCTGATGTACTTGAAGCGCCTGCCGGCCAACGAGCTGAAGATAGACCGTGGCTTCGTGCGCGACCTGGAGCAGGACAGCGACGATGCCGCGATCGTGTCGGCCATCGTGGCGCTGGGGCAGGCACTGGGGTTGAGGATTGTTGCCGAAGGGGTGGAAACCGACCGCCAGCAGGACTTCCTGACCCGTCTGGGGTGTGATTCGCTGCAAGGGTACCTGCTCGGTCAGCCGCTGCCGGCCGAGCGTTTCATGGCTGATATCGAGAGACTGGCGGTGGGGCAGGCCTGAGCGCCAGCGTCAGGCCGAGCGCAGCGCACACGAGGGCTGGAACGCTTCAAGCTCGTCTTCCACCGCTTCGATGATGCGCTCCACATCCGACGCCGCCATCAGTGTGGCGCACGGAATGCCGGCAATCGCCAGCAGGGTTTCGCCGGTGGCGCGGTCGAACACGCGCGCCACCATGCTGCGCGGTGCATCCATGCTGGCTTCAAAGCCCAGGGGATGGAAGTGCCAGCGCATCATCTGGCAGGCGTTGGGAAACGTGAGCTTGTTCATGCCGGCCTCCTTTTACAGCTGACCCCGATTCGCTGAGCATGCCTGTACCCGGGACACGCTGCCCAGGGAAGGCCAAGACCTTAACCATAGCACCGATGCGGCCGCTGTCCGCCGCTTGTTTGCGCCCCGTTGCAGGATGTTTGACCTGCGTCACAATGGCTTTTTGCTATGTGTGGGTTGCGCAAGCGTTTGCGTGGTCCGCATTGCGGCGGGTGAGGCTGTCCTGGCCGCTGAAGCGGGCAGGGTGGGGCCGCGGGTATTTCAGACCAGCGGCGGGCTCAGCTGAGCAGGCCGGCGGCGATGTTGATGGTGAAACCCAGAATCGCGGTGTTGAACACGAAACCGATCACCGAGTGGGCCAGCACCACGCGGCGCAGTTCACGCCCGGCGACGCCCACATCGGAGGTTTGCACCGCGACGCTGAGGGTGAACGAGAAGTAGTGGAAGTCCCAGTAATCGGGGTTGCGCTCCTCGTCTGGAAAGCGCAGCAGCGGCTGCTTAGCGGTGCTGGTGTAGAACAGGCGTGCATAGTGCAGGCTGAAGATGGTGCCGATCAGCAGCCACGAGCCGGCCACGGTGAGGCCGGTGTACAGGTAGTGCAGGGCCTGGGTGCTGCCGGTCAGGCCCTTGCTGCTGGCCAGTTGCAGGGTGACTGCGGCAAGGCTGGCGATGGCAGCGATACTCACGGTAAACAGCACCAGCCCGGCATTTTCGTCCTCGATGCAGGCCACCTTGCGCACCTGGCCCGGTTTTGCCCGCAAGGTCAGCCAGAACACCAGCAGCAGGTACAGCCAGACCCCGAGGTTCCAGCCCGCCAGGATGTGTTGCACCAGGTTGTCTGCCGGGATGAACACGCCGCCCAGGCAGCCGACCAGTGCGGCGGCGCTGAGGCGCGGGTGGGTATGGGCCAGTTTGTGGAATGCCATGTTGCCTCACGTCGATGGATGCACCGCCAACTGTAGCCTATACCTAGGAAGCCTTTCTTCAGGCGCCACTGGAGCGACCGCATGAAACACGCATTGATCATCGGCACCTTGTGCCTGGCCGGGCTGGGCCTGGCCGGTTGTTCGAGCAGCACCGTGCAGCCCGACGAGTACTCCGGGTTCCTCAAGGACTACAGCCGTCTCAAGCAGACCACCTCGCCCTCCGGTGCCACGGTGATGCGCTGGATCGACCCGAACCTCAAGCTCGACCGCTACACCAGCGTATACATCGAGCCCAGCCAGCTGTATCCCAAGCCGCAACCTACCGCGCGGATTCCGCAGAGCACCCTGCAAGGCATCACCCACTACTACGACCAGGCGCTCAAGCGCGAGCTGGGCAAGTCGTTGCCGCTGGCCACCGGCCCTGGCCCGGGGGTGATCGTGGTACGCCCGGCGATCACGGCCGTCAGCAGCAAGACCGAGGGCCTGAAGGCATACGAAGTGATTCCGGTGGCGCTGGTAGCCGCGGCGGTAAGCACTGCATCGGGCATCCGCGACCAGGAGACCGATATCGCCACCGAGGCGCAGTTTCTGGATGGCGGCAACAACAAGGTGCTCGCCCAGGTGGTGCGCAAGGGCAGTGGCAAGCCGCTGGAAAACGACAGCCAGGTGATGAAGGCCGACGATGTGAAGGCAGTGCTCGATGGCTGGGCGTCCGACCTGCACCAGTCCTACCTCAAGCTCAAGGGCCATTGAGCCCTGTGCCAGGCCATTCGGGGAGCCCCGCAATGGCCTGGCAGCGTGTTGGCCGGTCTGCCGGCCCCTGCGGCCGACGACAGTTGACCGCTTCAGCATTGAAACCCGGCTTCAATCAGCCTAGCCTGCGCGGCATACCGTTGAAAGGAGCCCGTCATGCAAGGCGTTACCCGCAAGATCACCCAGGCCATTCTGTACGAAGTCATCGCGGTGGCCTGTGTCGCACCGGCCCTGGCGTTGGCCTTCGATGAGGGCATGGCCCATTCCACCGTGCTGTCGGTGATCATGTCGGGCATGGCCCTGGGCTGGAACATGCTCTACAACTACCTGTTCGAGTTCTGGGAGGCACGTCAGGCCCGACGCAGCCGCACCTTCGTACGGCGCCTGCTGCATGCCATCGGCTTCGAGGGCGGGCTGGTGCTGATCCTGCTGCCGGTGGTGGCCTGGTGGCTGGACATCAGCCTGTGGGCGGCACTGGGCACCAACCTTGCGCTGTTTGTGTTCTTCTTCGTGTACGCCTTCGTGTTCCAGTGGGGCTTCGACCGGGTGTTCGGCGTGCCCGAATCGGCGCACGAACGCGGCGTGCAAGCCTGCACGAGCGCAAAATGAATGATTGACTTGAAAAAGGCCCTGGGCTAGTTTCGCTGCCATGACCTTATTCGCAGCGTTGCCTTCGCACAGCATTATTACCGCCATTATCAGATTGGCGGGCTAGCGAGCACCTTGCACCTAACCCGCCCTGGAGGCGGGTTTTTCCTTTCTGACTCCTGGGCACTTCAAAAAAAACCAGGAGTCACCGATGACCAGCCTTACCGTCTGCCCCAGCACCTCGACCAGCGCCACCAGCCTGCTGTCGGACTACGTGCGAAGGATTCTTGCCGCACCGGTATATGACCTGGCCATCGAGACGCCCCTGCAGCCCGCCCGGGCGCTGTCCGAGGCCCTGGGCAACAACGTGCTGCTCAAGCGCGAAGACCTGCAGCCGACCTTTTCCTTCAAGATCCGCGGGGCCTACACCCGCCTCAGTCGCCTGAGCACCGAGCAGCGCGAGCGCGGGGTGATCACCGCGTCCGCCGGCAACCATGCCCAGGGCGTGGCGCTGGCCGCCCGTGAACTGGGCATGCGCGCCACCATCGTGATGCCCACCACCACTCCGGCGCTGAAGATCGAAGGGGTGCGCTCGCGTGGCGGCAATGTGGTGCTGCACGGTGACAGCTTCCCGCGGGCGCTGGCCCATGCGCTGCAACTGGCCCAGAGCGAAGGCGCCACGTTCGTGCCACCGTTCGACGACCCGGACGTGATTGCAGGGCAGGGCACCGTGGCCATGGAGATCCTGCGTCAGCAACCGGGCGAGCTGGACGCGATCTTCGTGCCGGTGGGCGGCGGCGGCCTGATCGCCGGCATCGCCGCCTACGTCAAGTACCTGCGCCCGCAGGTAAAGGTGATCGGCGTCGAGCCGCATGACTCTAACTGCCTGCAGGCCGCGCTGGCCGCTGGCGAGAGGGTGGTGCTGCCCCAGGTCGGCACCTTCGCCGACGGCGTGGCGGTTGCGCAGATCGGCGCGCATTGCTTCGAGGTGTGCCGGCATTACGTGGACGAAGTGGTCACGGTCAGCAGCGACGAGCTGTGCGCGGCCATCAAGGACATCTACGACGACACCCGCTCGATCACCGAGCCTTCCGGTGCGCTGGCGGTGGCCGGGATCAAGAAGTACGTGGCCAGCCGCGGTGTGACAGGCCAGACCCTGGTGGCAATCGACTCCGGTGCCAACGTCAACTTCGACCGCCTGCGCCATGTGGCCGAACGCGCCGAACTGGGCGAGCAGCGCGAGGCGGTCATCGCGGTGACCATCCCCGAGCAGCCGGGCAGCTTCCGCGCCTTTTGCCAGGCCCTGGGCCAGCGCCAGATCACCGAGTTCAACTACCGCTACCAGCCCGGCAAGGAGGCCCGCCTGTTCGTCGGCGTGCAGACCCACCCGCACACCGACCCGCGCGCGCAGTTGCTGGCCAGCCTGGCCGGGCAGGGCTATGAGGTGCTGGACCTGACCGAGAACGAGCTGGCCAAGTTGCATATCCGCCACACCGTGGGCGGCCACTCGGCCCCCTCGCTCGACGAGCGGGTGCTGCGCTTCGAGTTCCCGGAGCGTCCTGGCGCCTTGCTGGGCTTTCTGGAGCGCCTGGGCAAGCGCTGGAACATCAGCCTGTTCCACTACCGCAACCACGGGGCTGCCGAGGCGCGGGTGTTCGTGGCGCTGCAGGTGCCGGACGATGAGCTGGCGCAGTTGCCAGGCACCCTAGACGGCATGGGCTATCGCTACTGGGACGAGACCGACAACCCGGCCTATCGGCTGTTTCTTGGCTGACTTTGCGCTGGATCAACATGCCCTGCGGCCCACGGGCGGATCCTTGAGGCAGAGATATAAAGCCTGAGGAATACCGCCATGAGCAGCACGTTTTTCATCCCAGCCGTCAACATCATGGGCATCGACTGCCTGGACGAAGCCATGACCGCCATTGTCGGCTATGGCTTTGCCAAGGCGTTGATCGTCACCGATACCGGGCTGGCCAAGGCCGGCGTGGCACAGCGAATCGCCGAGCAGCTGGCGATGCGTGACATCGACTCGGTGGTGTTCGACGGCGCCAAGCCCAACCCGAGCATCGCCAACGTGGAGCAGGGCCTGGCGATGCTCAAGCGCGAGCACTGCGACTGCGTGATTTCGCTGGGCGGGGGTTCACCCCACGACTGCGCCAAGGGCATTGCCCTGTGTGCCACCAATGGCGGGCACATCGGCGACTACGAAGGGGTCGACCGCTCCGCCAAGCCGCAATTGCCGCTGATCGCGATCAATACCACGGCCGGTACGGCCAGCGAGATGACGCGCTTCTGCATCATCACCGACGAGGCACGCCACGTGAAAATGGCCATCGTCGACCGCAACGTCACCCCGTTACTGTCGGTGAACGACCCGGCGCTGATGGTCGGCATGCCCAGGTCGCTGACGGCGGCCACCGGTATGGATGCACTGACCCACGCCATCGAGGCCTATGTATCCACGGCGGCCACGCCGATCACCGACGCCTGCGCACTCAAGGCCATCGAGCTGATCAGCCGCAACCTGCGCCAGGCGGTGATCGACGGGCAGGACCTGACCGCGCGGGAGAACATGGCCTATGCGCAGTTCCTCGCCGGCATGGCGTTCAACAATGCTTCGCTGGGGTTCGTGCATGCGATGGCGCATCAGCTCGGTGGCTTCTACGACCTGCCGCACGGGGTGTGCAACGCGGTGCTGCTGCCCCATGTGCAGCGGTTCAATGCGGCGGTGAGCGCGGCGCGCCTGCGTGATGTGGCACAGGCGATGGGCGTGGCGGTGGAGGGGCTGAACGCGGCGCAGGGTGCCGATGCGGCGATCCAGGCCATCGTGCAACTGAGCGACGATATCGAGATCCCGCCAGGGCTGGAGGTGCTGGGTGCGCGGGTGGCGGATGTGCCGACCCTGGCGGCCAACGCGCTCAAGGATGCCTGCGGCCTGACCAACCCGCGGCGGGCCAGCCAGGCCGAGATCGCGGCGATCTTCAAGGCAGCCTTCTAGCGCATCTTCGCTGGCAAGCCAGCTTCCACAGGGTTCTGCGGTACAGCCAGAACCTGTGGGCTGGCTTTGCGGCGAAGCCGTCAGACCACCAGCGACAACAGCATGATGAAGATGATGCCCACCACCGACAGGATGGTTTCCATCATGCTCCAGGTCTTGAAGGTTTCGGCCACGGTCATGTTGAAGTACTGCTTGACCAGCCAGAAGCCCGCATCGTTGACATGCGACAGGATCAGCGAGCCGGCCCCCGTGGCCAGCACCAGCAGCTCGCGGTTCACGCCCGGTATCATGCCGATCACCGGGGCCACGATACCCGCACCGGTAATGGTCGCCACCGTCGCCGAGCCCGTGGCGATGCGAATCACCGCCGCCACCAGCCAGGCCAGCATGATCGGCGAGATCTGCGCCTGCACCGCCATCTGACCGATCACGTTGCCCACACCGGTATCCACCAGCATCTGCTTGAAGCCGCCCCCAGCCCCCACGATCAGCACGATTGCCGCCGTAGGCGCCAGGCTCTGGTCGAGCATCTTCATGATCTGCTGGCGGCTGAAGCCCTGGGCCGAGCCGAAGGTGTAGAAGGCCAGCAGCAGGGCGGCCAGCAGCGCCGTGATCGGGTGCCCGATCAGGTCCATCCACTGGCGAAAGATGTGCTCGGCCGGCAGTACCACGTCGGCGAAGGTCTTGAGCAGCATAAGGAACACCGGCAGCAGGATGGTTACCAGCGTGATGGCGAAGCTGGGCAGTTGCGTGCGCTCGGCTTCGCGGGCGATCTGGTCCATCAGCTCCTGGGACGGCGAGCCGGGGATGTACCGCGAAATGAACGTGCCGTACAGCGGCCCGGCGATGATCGCCGTGGGCAGCGCCACGATCAGCCCGTAGAAGATGGTCTTGCCGATGTCGGCGCCGAACACGCCGATGGCCAGCAGCGGGCCCGGGTGCGGCGGCACCAGTCCGTGCACCACCGACAGCCCGGCCAGCAGCGGAATGCCGATCTTGATCAGCGATACCCCGGTGCGCCGGGCCACGATGAACACCAGGGGTATCAGCAGCACGAAGCCGATTTCGAAGAACAGCGGGATGCCCACCAGGAAGGCGGCGAACATCATGGCCCAGTGCACCTTCTGCTTGCCGAAGGCGCGAATCAGGGTTTGCGCGATCTGGTCGGCGCCGCCGGAATCGGCCATCAGCTTGCCGAGCATGGTGCCCAGTGCCAGCACGATCCCGACAAAGCCGAGTACGCCCCCGAAGCCGTCCTGGAACGACTTCATCACTTTGGCTACCGGCATGCCGGAGGTCAGGCCCAGAAAGCCCGCGGCCAGGGTCAGCGCCACGAAAGGGTGCACCTTGAAGTGGGTGATCAGCAGCACCAGGCCGATGATGGTCACCAGTGCATCGAGCAAGAGGTAGGTATCAGTTGCCAGACCGAACATGGTTCAGTGCCTCGTATTGTCATTGTTGTGGGCGGAACTTTTACAGCGTGCAGCAGTCGAGACAGCGCTATCTTTGGTGAGCCGGAAAACTGCCGGAAAATCAGGCAGTTCGCGCCAGCGCCGACTCACCGCAGGGCTTTATCCAGGTGTCTACCTGACGGGCCAGCTGGGCGATGGGTTGGGTGGCGTCCAGGGTCAGGGTCAGGGTTTCGCCGCGCGGCGACTCCAGGGCGGCGAACTGGCTGTCGATCAGGCTTGCCGGCATGAAGTGGCCGGGGCGTGCCAGCACGCGGCGTTCGGCTTCCTGGGGCGTCAGTTCGAGGAACACGAAGCCCAGGTCGGGTACGGCGTGGCGCAGGGCGTCGCGGTAGCGCTTTTTCAGCGCCGAGCAGGTGAGGATCGGCCGTTCGCCGGCCTTGAGGGTGGCCTGCAGCTCTTCGCCCAGGCGGATCAGCCAGCCAGCGCGGTCGTCATCGTCAAGGGGAATGCCGGCGCTCATCTTCTGGATGTTGGCGGCAGGGTGAAAGGCATCGCCTTCGATCAGGCGGCCGCCGCTGCAATCGGCGATGGCAGAACCGACGCAGCTCTTGCCGCAGCCAGCCACGCCCATCACCACAATAGCGGACAGGGGAGAGTTCATCGGTACCTCCTGCGGGGCGAGATAGCGCTATCTTTGGCCGAGGCTGACAACGCCTCGGCGGCTTCCCACCCGGTTGTTATTGGTTTTGTAAAAGCAGTCTGGGCGCTCATCGCCGTGCACCTGCAGTTATGCATTGCCTGACGTCTGAGACAGCGCTACCTTAGTGCCCGTTCCCTTCTCTTTGCAAGCCGAAAAATAAAAGCCCCCATGACCCGCATTGGCTCCCGTACTACCGGTCGTCCCACCCTGGCTGAAGTGGCCAGGCTTTCCGGGGTTTCCCCGATCACCGCCTCGCGCGCCCTGCGCGGCATCAGCACGGTTGCCCCGGAACTGGTGCAGAAGGTCAAGGATGCTGCCGCAGCGCTGGGCTATGTCGCCAACCCGGCAGCCCGCGCGCTGGCGTCGGCACAGAGCCAGTCGGTGGTGGTGCTGATTCCGTCGCTGTCCAACCAGCTGTTCATCGAAACCCTCGAAGCCATCCACGACGTGATGCGCCCGCGCGGCCTTGAAGTGCTGATCGGCAACTTCCACTACGACGTGGCCGAAGAGGAGAACCTGATTCGCAACTACCTGGCCTACCAGCCGTGCGGCATGCTGCTCACCGGTTTTGACCGCACCGAGGCGTCGCAGCAGATGCTGGCCGCCAGTGGTGTGCCCTGCGTGCACATGATGGAGCTGGGTGGGCCGGACACGGCCACTTCGGTCGGGTTTTCCCAGCAGCAGGCCGGGCGCGCGGCTGCCCGGCACCTGATCGAACGCGGGCGGCGGCGTCTGGGCTTCATTGCCGCGCAGCTCGATCCGCGGGTGATGCAACGCGCCGACGGGTTCCGCCAGGCGCTCGACGATGCAGGGCTGTATGACCCGGCGCTGGAAATGCTCGCACCGCAGCCGTCATCCATCGGCCTGGGCGGCGAGCTGTTCAGCCAGTTGCTCGAGCGTCACCCGGAGGTGGACGGGCTGTTCTTCTGCAACGACGACCTGGCCCAGGGCGCGATTCTGCAGGCCTTGCGCCAGGGCATCGAGGTGCCGGGGCAGGTGGCGATGGTGGGCTTCAACGACCTGCCGGCATCGGCTCACCTGGTACCGCGCCTGACCTCCATTCGCACCCCGCGCGCTGCCGTGGGGCGGCAGGCTGCGCAGGCGCTGCTGGCGTTGCTCGACGGCAAGGGCGGGCAGCCGCGCACCCAGGACCTGGGCTTCGAACTGATGGTGCGCGAAAGCAGTTGACGTGGGGTGATAAACGGTGATGGCAGTTGGCTTGCAGGGTACAGAAGTGCATCTATGCTGAGCAAAAACCGCCAATGGAGTGGTAACCAATGTTTAACGCCCATCGCAAGTCTGACCTGGCTGAAATCGAGCGTTGCACCCAAGCGTTACACCACTCCAATGCCAAGCTTGCGGCCATAGGTCGCTCGATGGCCATGATCGAGTTCAGCCCCGACGGGGTGATTCTCGAAGCCAACGAGCGTTTCTGCTCCACCCTGGGCTATGCCGCCGAGGAGATCATCGGCAAGCACCACCGCATTTTCTGCGAGCCCGACTACGTCAAGAGCGATGCGTACCGCACCCTGTGGCGCGACCTGGCGCGGGGCGAGGCCCACAGCGGTACCTTTCTGCGGCGCGACAAGGCCGGGCACGATGTGTGGCTGGAGGCCAGCTACATGCCGGTGTTCGGCGCCAACCAGCAGGTCACCAGCGTGATCAAGGTCGCCTCCGACATCACCCGGCGGGTGGTCGAGGAGCATGAGAGCGACAGCCTGATCAATGCCATCAGCCGTTCCATGGCGATGGTCGAGTTCACCCCCGAAGGCAATGTGATCCGTGCCAACGAGAACTTCCTCAAGACCATGCATTACCGGGCCGAGGAGGTCATTGGCCAGCACCACAGCCTGTTCTGCCACCGCAGCGAAAGCGAGTCGAGCGCCTACAAGGCATTCTGGGCCTCGCTCAATCGCGGCGAGTACCATTCCCATCGTTTCGAGCGCAAGAACAAACTCGGGCAGATGGTGTACCTGGAAGCTTCCTACAACCCGATCTTCGATACCCGTGGCCGCCTGTACAAGGTGGTCAAGTTTGCCAGCGACATCACCCACCAGGTGTGTACCCAGCAGACGGCAGCCGAAGCGGCCCACGCCACCTCGGTGCAGAACGATGCCTGTGCGCGCAAGGGCTCGGAGGTGGTGCAGCATACGGTGCAGGTGATCGAGGAGATCTCCCGCGAGCTCAATGCCGCAGCCCGCAGCATCGATGCGGTGAGCAAGCAGTCGGAACTGATCGGGCAGATCGTGCAGACCATCCGCAGCATTGCCGACCAGACCAACCTGCTGGCCCTGAACGCCGCCATCGAGGCGGCGCGGGCAGGTGAGCACGGCCGCGGCTTTGCCGTGGTGGCCGACGAGGTGCGCAGCCTGGCGGCACGCACCAGCAAGGCGACCCTGGAGATCGTCGATGTGGTGCGCCAGAACCACGACCTTTCACTCAATGCGGTGGCCAGCATGCAGTCGAGCCTCAGCCGCACCGGGCTGGGGGTGGAACTGGCCAATGAGGCGGGGGAAGTGATCCTGGAAATCCAGCAGGGTTCGCAGCACGTGGTGGACGCCATCAGCCAGATCAACTCGACCCTGCAGCTGCACTGAGCCTCATCTCAACCGGCGGCGATGGATCGCTGCAGGTGTTCATGCAGATCCTTCAGGCTCTGTTCCAGCGCCGCCAGCAACGCCTCGATGGCCTTGTCCGGGGCCTTGCCGGTACAGGCCTGCTCCAGCGCATCGCAGTGCCCCACCAGGCCATGGGCCTTGAGCATCTTGGCGCCGCCCTTGATGCGGTGCGACAGGCTGCGCAGTTGCTGTCGACTCGCGCCTGAGCCCAGGGCACGCAACGCCTCGAGGTCTTCGGCGCTGCTGCGCTCCAGCTCCGTCAGCAGACGCTTGATCAGCCGTGGGTCACCCAGGGTCAGGTGCTTGAGGTTGTCGATGTTGAAACCGCTGTTGTCCTCGGCGCGGGGCTCGGGTGGCGCCTGCGGCTCGGGGGTATCCACCCCCGACAGGTGACGGCTCAAGGCGCCCAGGCCGATCGGCTTGAACAGGCAGTCATCCATGCCCGACGCCAGGCAGCGCTCGCGTTCGTCGGCCTGGGCGTTGGCGGTCAGGCCCAGGATCAGGCAGGGCGGGCGATTCGCCTGGGCTTCCTGGGCGCGAATCTCGCGCGCCAGCTGGTGGCCGTCCATGCCGGGCATGTTGCAGTCGGTGATCACGGCGTCGAAGCGCCCGGCCTGCCAGGCCTGCAGGCCGCCCGCGCCGTCGCTGGCCTGGGTCACCCGATGGCCCAGCACGCTCAGCTGCTTTTCCAGCAGCATGAGGTTGGCGGGGTAGTCGTCGACCACCAGGATGTTCAGCCGCTGGCTGGCCTGGGCCGTTGGCTCCTGGGCCGGTTCCTCGGGTTGACTGGCGGTGCTGGCCAGCATCAGCGGCAGGCTGACCGTGACCTGGGTGCCATGGCCCGGGGTGCTGTGCAGCTCCAGGCTGCCCTGCATCAGTTCGCACAGGGTCCGGCTGATCACCAGGCCCAGGCCGGTGCCCTGGCGAGCCGGCTGGCTGCCGGCCTGGATGAAGGGGTGGAACAGGCGCTGCTGGTCCGGCTGGCTGATGCCGATGCCGCTGTCCTCGACGGCCAGGTGCATGTGCACCTGCTTGCCGCACGGCGTGGGCTGGCACTGCAGGCGCACGCTGACGCCACCGCGCTCGGTGAACTTGATGGCATTGCCCAGCAGGTTGGACAGGATCTGGCGAAAACGCAGCGGGTCGATCTCCACCAGGGCGGCGGGGGGCTGCAGGTCCTGGGTCAGGCTGATGTCCTTGAGACGGGCGCTGCTTTCGAACACCTGCACGGTGCTGCGTACCAGCGCACCCAGGTCGGTGGGTTGTGGCGCCAGGCTCATGTGTCCGGATTCGATGCGGGCGATGTCCAGCACGTCGCCGATCAGCTCCAGCAGGCTGCTGGCCGAATCGAATGCCACCTGCAGGGAGTGCTCGTCGGTGCGGCCCTGTGCGGCATCCTTCAGGGCAAGCTCGAGCAGGCCGATCACCGCGTTCATGGGGGTGCGGATCTCGTGGCTCATGGTGGTCAGGAAGGTGCTCTTGGCGTGGTTGGCGCTGTCGGCCTGTTCCTTGGCCACATGCAGCTCTTCGAGCAGGTGTTCGCTGATGCGCAGCTGCAGTTGCAGGGCCTGCTCGGCCTCGGCGCGTTGCTGCATCAGCTTGCGCAGGTAACGGTTCCACAACGCTATGGCAAGCACCAGCGCCACCGCGATGCCCAGAATCTGCAGCACCAGCGAGCGGTAGTTGCGCCAGGGCGTGTCGCTGATCAGGGCGTTGATGCGCCAGCGATTGACCAGCTGGGTCATCTGCTCGGGCGGGATGCTGAGCAGGGATTTTTCCAATATCGCATGCAGTGGCGAAGAACGTTCGGTGGCGAAGGCGGCGAGGGCCGGGGTGTCGTCCAGCAGGGTGGCGATGCGCAGGCGGTCCTTGAACATGCGGCTGATGAAGTAGGCGGCGTTGATCTGCGAACTGAGCGCCGCGTCCGCGCGGCCCTGGGCCACGTACTCCATCAGTGCCAGCGGGTCGTCGACTTCGATCAGGCTGATGGCGGGATAGCGCTGGCGCAGTTCGGCGCTCACCGGTGTACCGCGAATGATCGCCAGGCGCTTGCCGTCGAGCTGGTCGGGGTGGCGGATCGATGTATCGCGCACGCTGGTCACCAGCACCCGCGGGTTGGCCAGGTAGGGCCGGGTGAAGGCCAGGGTTCTGGCGCGCTGCTCACCATAGTTGAGCGCGCCGACGACCTCGGCTTCGCCCTGTTCGACCATGCTGATCATGGTGGGCACCGAGTCGGTCTCGATGATCTGGAACTTCAGCCCGCTGCGCAGGCTGATCTGCGCCAGCACGTCGGCGGTGATGCCGCGAAAGTGCTGGTTTTCGTCGAAGAAGCTCAGGGGCGCGAAGTACTTGTTGATGACCACGCGCACGCTGGGGTGCTGCGCGATCCAGTGTCGCTCTTCGTCGGTCAGCGCGATGTCCGCCCGGTTGAGCAGGATGCTGCTCACGCCGCTGGTCCAGCGGCGCATCACGTTCAGCCGGTCGCTGTCGGTGATGCTGCCCAATGCCTTGTTCACCAGGTCCAGCAACGCGGTGTTCTCGCGCACCAGGGCAAAGCCGAAGGAAGAGCGCTGGGGTTTGACGTAGTGGGAGATCTGCAGGCTTTCGCGGTAGTTCTTGCCGATCAGGTAGTCGGAACTGATCGCGTCGCCGATGAATGCATCGGCCTGGCCCAGTGCCACCGCCGACAGGGCCGACATGGTCGAGGCGTACAGTTGCAGGTTCGCCCGGGGGTAGAGCTGGCGTACCAGCGACGGTGACAGGTAGTGTTCGACCATCGACAGCGTCAGCCCGTCGAGCGGGTCGTCTGGGTCATGGGTCACGCCGACGGGGGTCGCGATGATCGGCTGGTCGTCGGCGTAGGGCTGGCTCATCACCAGTGCGCTGTCGGCGGCTTCGTAGCCGTTGGCGCTGCCCAGCAGGTCGATCTGGCCACTGTGCAGGGCGGCGATGGCCTGGATACGGTTCGAGAACTGCAGCACCTGCACCGGGATCTTCAACTGCTCGCCGATCAGGCCGGCGAAGTCGGCGCTGACCCCTTCATAGTCGTGCTGGCTCACATTGATGTCGAAGGGCGGGTAGTCCGGCGCCGAGGTGCCCAGGCGCAGCACCTGCTTGTGCTTGAGCCACCGACGTTCGGCGAGGGTCAGCGGGGGTGGCGCACTGCTGCTGACCGAGCGCCCGAGCAGTTGCCGGGCAACCCCCGGCTCCTGTGCCATGGCGCTTATCGCCAGCCACTGCACCAGGCAGGCGAGCAGCAGGGCAGGCAGGCAACGCTTGGTCATGGGCGGCTCAGGTCAGTGCGTTGCGGTTGGCCACATCGATCAACTCAACCAGCGATACCACCCCGAGCTTTTCCATGATGCGGGTCTTGTAGGTGCTGATGGTCTTGGCGCTGAGGATCATCGCCGTAGCGATTTCGCCGTTGCTGGCGCCCTTGGCCAACTGGCGCAGCACCTCGAACTCACGGTTGGACAGCTTGTCCAGGCGCTGGAGTTCCGAGCTTGACCGGTCATTGAAGCGTGACGCATCGGGCAGGTAGGAGTAGCCGTTGAGCACGGCCTTGAGGGCGGCGCTCAGGATATCGAGGTCTTCGTCCTTGCGCACGAATGCCGAAGCACCGGACTCGATGCAACGGCGGGCGAACAGCCGGGGTGGGCGGCCGGTCAGTACCAGGATACGTGGCGGGTTGGTCAACTGGCTGAGCCGCTCCAGCACGCTCAGGCCATCCAGGCGTGGCAGCCCCAGATCGAGGATCACCACGTCAGGCTGCAGCTTGCGCGCCAGTTCGACGGCACTGGCGCCGTCTCGGGCTTCACCGACGATGTTGTAGCCATCGCGCTCCAGCAGGGTGCGGATGGCGAAGAGGATGGTGGTGTGGTCATCAACGATCAAGACTTTGGGCATCGCGCAACTCCTTGTCAGAGAGGTGATCCAGGCCCCGAACCGTTCGGGGCGACGCCTGCCCAGGCTCTGGCAAGGCGGCCAAGATACGTGGAAACGCTCAGCAGGAGTACGTCCAGTATAGAAGTGAGGAAGAAATCAGTTCGATTAGAGGATTTTTCTTACAAGGCGCTCGAAAGTTCTGTAGCCGATTTCCTATCGTCTGGGCCGGTTATCGCTAGCAGAGGCGGTTGAATTGGCAGGCGCGCCCATGGGAACGCGCCGGGCATCGGGCCGGGAGGGCCGCCGTCAATGGCCGTCAAGGTCGGTACAGGTGCGCATGCCCGGCGCGGTAGAGCGCCGACTCGCTGAAGGTATCGCTGCCCAATACCCGGCCCACCAGGATCAGTGCGGTGCGTCGAAAGCCCTTGGCCTGCACCCGTTGCACGATGTCGTCCAGGCTGCCCAGCACCCAGTCCTGATCTGGCCAGGTGGCGCGGTGCACCACGGCGATCGGGCAATCGCTGCCGTAATGCGGGCGCAGTTCCTCGACGATTCTGGCCAGGTGCTTGACCCCCAGGTGAATGGCCAGGGTTGCCTGGTGGCTGGCCAGGCTCCCCAGCGATTCGCCCGGCGGCATCGGTGAGGTGTCGCCGTAGCGCGTCAGGATCACGCTCTGGGCGATGTCCGGCAGGGTCAGCTCGCATTCGAGCAGGGCGGCACTGGCAGCCACGGCGGTCACGCCGGGGATGATCTGGAACGGGATACCCAGTTCACGCAGGTGGCGGATCTGTTCGCCGATCGCACCGTACAGCCCCGGGTCGCCGCTGTGTACGCGGGCCACATCCTGGCCGTTGGCGTGGGCCGTGCGCATCAGCTCGATGATCTGCCCCAGGTGCAGTTCGGCGCTGTTGATCACGGTTTCGGCGCGGTGGCCTTCGAGCACGGCGGCGGGCACCAGCGAGCCGGCATAGATGATCACCGGGCAGCTGTGGATCAGGCGCTGGCCCTTGACGGTGATCAGCTCGGGGTCGCCCGGGCCGGCACCGATGAAATAGACGGTCATGATGAATCCTTGGAAAGATTGCGCGGCATTATCCGTCAAACGGCGGGGCCCAGGCCAATGCCAGGGTGGCGGCGCCTTGCACGGTGCGTGGCAGGCGCAGTGCGGCATTGGCGCCGCCGCGTTGCTCGGCCAGGGCCAGCGCGGCGCTTTCGGCCACCCCATGGCAGCCGCTGAGGGCGAACGCCGTGGGCGAACGGTGGCTCAGGCGGCTTTCGAAGGGGGCCAGTTGCGCGGCCGAAAAGAACACCAGCGGCAACCCCAGTTGCCTTGCCAGTTCATGCAGGCCGGGTTCGTCGGCCTTGAGGTCGATGCTGGCCAGCCCGGCGAGGGCAGAGGCGGGCAGGTGATGGGCGAACAGGGTCTGCTGGAGCAGGGCGGCCAGTTCGCGGGCCGGGCAGCCGCGACGACAGCCCAGCCCGGCATACAACTGCATCAGGCTGGCTGGCGACGGTACAGCCAGGCACTGAGCAGGCCCAGGGCCAGCCAGAACGCGGCATTGGTCAACAGCGACGCCACCTTGAACTGCGCCTCCAGTGCTTGCGGCGCCAGGCTCTCGTGCACCTCCGGCTGCGGCGCACCGATCACGTGCGGAACAACCAGCAATGCCACACCCAGCGCCTTGAGCAGCCAGTTGTGCGCAAACACGATCAGGGCCAGGCCGGCAGCGGTGGCAGCCGCGGCGCCCACCCACCACAGTTGACGCTGCGCCAGGTCGGCGGCGGCAGTGCCCGGCAGCTCTGGCGGCAGCCCGAGGGTGGGCGCCAGGCAGAATACCGCGAACCCGGCAAGCCCCCAGGCTGCGCCGGTGGCGGTACGGCCCGGCGCACGCAGGGTGTACAGCGCAGCCAGGATCAGGGCAAAGCCGACCGCCACCACCAGGTTGCCACCGGTGGTCGACAGCACGCGCTGCCAGCCGTCTTCAGGCGACCAGGCCTCGGCATCGTGGTGGTGGCCTTCACCCGCGGCGTCGGCATGCTCATGGGTTTGGGCGGCCGGTGCCGGGTTCTCGTAGGTTTCGGCCTGCAGAATCAGCGGTGCGACCCAGAAGCTTTGCAGCAGGGTCAGCAGCAGGGCGGCGAGCAGGCCGGTAAAGCCTGCGGTGCGGGCAATGCGCTTGATCATCGGGGCAGGTCTCAGTGGCAAGGGAACGCGGCGCTGTGGCGGGTATCGTGGGCAGCGTTGTGCACCGCCTCGATGTGCGAGAAGCCGGCGAAGTAGACCAGGCAAAGGCCCAGCAGCGAGGCACCGATGGCGACGGCCAGGCGCTGGCTGAGGGTAGTGGGGGTGACGAGGGGCTGGCTGGCGGTACTGATGGGCATGGCGCGTTCCTTTTGCTGTTGTCGTGTCGTCGGGGCTATCGGCAACAGGCAAGCGCGGCCAACCCCTGCGCGAGGCTCGCCCAGGGGTTCAACAGCGCCCGCCCACCGCGGGTTTGTCATGACTGTATCGGGCCGGTCTCCGGGCTTGCGAGGGCTGGCAGCATGCTCAGCCTGAGGGCGTCACCTTCCCATGCCGCACAGCTGGCACAGTGGTAAAGACGCTTTCCTCGCTTACCGTTGCGGGGGCAGCACCGGATTTGTCGCTGCTTCTTTGCAGAAGCGGCTGACGCACCGGTTTCCCGTTTCACCTTGTAAAAAGGCACCCGAACGAATGCGGCTAGCAAATCATGCGCGCCGGCATCCGTCAATACAGCGGTTGACCTGCCCCGGACCACTGCGTAGCCTAGCCGCTTCGAGGTTCTGCGGCCCTGGCTGCAGCTAAGACGGGAATACGGTTCAAGCCGTGGCTGCCCCCGCAACTGTAAGCGTTGAACGGCATCGGCCGTGCCACTGCCCCGGGCGGGAAGGCGTCGATGCAGCCGGCAGGCGTGCCGGCACAGCGCGAGCCAGGAGACCTGCCTCGAACAGTTTCCGACTTTCAACCGGGCGGGGTGATCCGGTGGCGAATGCGCTCAGGCAGCAAGGCTCCTGCGGCTCTCGTCCTGCATGCCCGCCATCCTGCCAAGGGCACCCCCATGAAAACACTGGCCAAACTCCCCGTCACCATCGTTACCGGCTTCCTCGGCTCGGGCAAGACCACCTTGCTGCGGCACATGCTCGACAACGCCCAGAGCCGCCGCATCGCGGTGATCGTCAACGAGTTCGGCGAGCTGGGCATCGATGGCGAGATCCTCAAGCAGTGCAGCATCGGCTGCACCGAGGAAGAAGCCAGCGGGCGCGTCTACGAACTGGCCAACGGCTGCCTGTGCTGCACCGTGCAGGAAGAGTTCTTCCCGGTGATGCGCGAGCTGGTGGCGCGCCGTGGCGACCTGGACCATATCCTCATCGAAACCAGCGGCCTGGCGCTGCCCAAGCCGCTGGTGCAAGCCTTCCAGTGGCCGGAAATCCGCAACGCCTGCACGGTCGATGCGGTGATCACCGTGGTCGACAGCCCGGCCGTGGCTGCCGGCACCTTCGCTGCCTACCCCGACCAGGTGGACGCCCAGCGCAAGCTCGACCCGAACCTGGACCACGAGTCCCCACTGCACGAACTGTTTGCCGACCAACTGGCCAGCGCCGACCTGGTGGTGCTGAACAAGGCTGACCTGATCGCTGCCGACGACCTGGCCAGGGTGCGCGCCGAGGTGGCCGAGGAACTGCCGCCTGCGGTCAAGGTGGTGGAGGCCAGCAGCGGCCGCCTGCCGTTGGACGTATTGCTGGGGCTGGGCGCCGAATCCGAGCAGCACATCGACGCGCGCCGTACCCACCACGATTCGCACCATGACGGCGATGACGACCACGACGATCACGACCATGATGCTTTCGACTCCATCTCCATCGAGTTGCCCCAGGCCGACGAAAGCCTGCTGCTCGATGCCCTGACCCAACTGGTGGTGCAGCACGGCATCCTGCGCGTGAAGGGCTTCGCGGCCATTCCGGGCAAGCCGATGCGTCTGCTGGTGCAGGGCGTGGGTACGCGCTTCGACAAGCACTTCGACCGCGCCTGGCGCAGCGACGAGCCACGTACCACGCGCCTGGTGCTGATCGGCCAGGACCTAGACGCCGTGCAACTCGAAGCCAGCCTGCGCGCCGCACTGGGCGCCTGACCCATGCACCTGCTGCGGACCCAGCCCGGCGGCTTTGTGCCGGACGACAGCATCGCCGACCTCGGCCAGACCCCCGCCGACCTGGTGATTCTCTGCAGCGGTGATTCGCACCTGGCACTGCTGGCCGAAACCGCCCAGCAGTTGCCGGACGACTACCCCAGCCTGCGCCTGGCCAACCCGATGCAGGTGCAGAACCATGCTTCGGTCGACCTGTATGTGGACGAAGTGCTGCGCCATGCCAAGGTCATCCTGGTGTCGCTGCACGGCGGCATCGGTTACTGGCGCTATGGCGTGGAGCAACTGGTGGCGCTGGCGGGGCGGGGCGTGCAACTGATCCTGGTGCCGGGCGACGACCGCCCGGACCCTGAGCTGACCAGCCTGAGCACGGTGCCCCCTGCCCAGGCCGAACGGTTGTGGCACTACCTGCGCCAGGGCGGCAAGGCCAATGCGCTGAACCTGTTCCAGTGCCTGGCCAGCCAATGGCTGGGCCGCGACTACCGTTGGGACGAGCCGCAGCAGTTGCCGCGCACCAGTGTCTATCACCCGCAACACCCCCAGGCGAGCGTGGACAGCTGGCGTGCCCTGTGGCAGCCCGGCCAGCCCGTGACGCCGATCATCTTCTACCGCTCGCACCTGCAGGCCGCCAACACGGGGTTCATCGATGCGTTCTGCGAGCGTCTGCAAGGCGCGGGGCTCAACCCGCTGCCGATTGCCGTGGCCAGCCTCAAGGAGGCAGCCTGCCTGGACCAGGTCGAGCAATGGCTGGACCAGGTCGACGCGGCCCTGATCATCAACACCACAGGCTTCGCCCAGTCCAGCCCGCAGCAGCCGCATTTGCGCCCGTTCCGGCGCGACATCCCGGTGCTGCAGGCCATCTGCGCACAGGACAACCAGCCGGCCTGGGAGGCCAGCGAACAGGGCCTGGGGGCCCGCGACCTGGCCATGCACATTGCCCTGCCGGAACTGGACGGGCGCATCATCAGCCGGCCGATCAGCTTCAAGGACCTGGCCTGGCGCAGCGAACGCAGCCAGTCGGACGTGGTGTGCTACAAGCCGCACCTGGAGCGCATGGATTTTGTTGCGGAACTGGCCCGGCGCTGGTGCGAGCTGGCGCGCCTGGACAACCCGCAAAAACGCGTGGCGCTGATTCTGGCCAACTACCCGACCCGCGACGGGCGCATCGGCAACGGTGTGGGGCTGGACACCCCGGCGGCGGCGCTCAACATACTGCGCGCCATGCAGGCCCAAGGCTACCCGGTAGGGCCGTTGCCAGACAGTGGCACGGCGCTGATCCAGGCCCTGCTCGGCGGGGTCAGCAACGACCTCGACACGCTCGACCAGCGCCCCTGTGCGCAGAGCATGGCGCTGGACGATTACCGCGCCGCCTTCGCCCTGTTGCCCCAGGCCAACCAGCAGGCGGTGCGCGAGCGCTGGGGCGAGCCGGAGCAGGACCCGATGTTCCGCAGCGGGCGCATGATGGTCGCCGGCCTGCGCCTTGGCCTGACCTTCGTCGGTATCCAGCCGGCGCGCGGTTATCAGGTCGACCCCAGTGCGGTGTACCACGATCCCGACCTGGTGCCGCCGCATGGCTACCTGGCGTTCTACTTCTGGCTGCGCCACGCCTATGCCGCCGATGCGCTGATCCACGTGGGCAAGCACGGCAACCTGGAGTGGCTGCCGGGCAAGGGCGTCGGCCTGTCAGCCGGGTGCTGGCCGGACGCGTTGCTGGGGCCGCTGCCGAACATCTACCCGTTCATCGTCAACGACCCGGGCGAGGGCGCCCAGGCCAAGCGCCGCACCCAGGCGGTGATCATCGACCACCTGATGCCGCCGTTGACCCGCGCCGAAACCTACGGGCCGTTGCGCGACCTGGAACTGCTGGCCGACGAGTACTACGAGGCGCAACTGCTGGACCCGCGCCGGGCCCGTGAACTGCAGCGCGACATCCTCAACCTGGTGCGCGACAACCACATCGACCGCGAGCTGCAGCTGGAAGGCGCGCTGGACGATGCGGCGGTGTGGCTGCCGCGCCTGGACACCTACCTGTGCGACCTCAAGGAGTCGCAGATTCGCGACGGCCTGCATGTGTTCGGCCAATCGCCGGACGGTCGCCTGCGGATCGACACGCTGCTGGCCCTGCTGCGGGTGGAACGTGGTGATGGGCGCGGCCCCAATGCCAGCCTGCTGCGCGCCCTGGCCCGCGGCCTGGGGCTGGGCTTCGACCCGCTGGACTGCGACCTGGGCCTTGCCTGGGAAGGGCCACGGCCGCCGAGCCTGGCACAGGTGAGCAGCGAGGCCTGGCGGACCAACGGCGACACCCGCGAGCGGCTTGAACTGTATGCCGCCCGCCTGATCGAGCAGACCCTCGACGGGGCGCCGGCCAGCCACCAGCACAGCGCCGACGTCGAGGCCGTGCTGCAGGCGCTGCGGGCCCAGGTGGCGCCGCAGCTGGATGCCTGCGGCCCGGCCGAAATGCAGGGCCTGCTGGCGGCGCTGGACGGGCGTTTCGTGCCGGCGGGGCCGAGCGGGGCGCCCAGCCGCGGGCGCCTGGACGTGCTGCCCACCGGCCGCAACTTCTACACCGTGGATGTGCGCAACCTGCCCACCGCCACGGCATGGCGCATCGGTTTCGCCTCGGCCAACCTGATTCTGGAACGCCACCTGCAGGACCACGGCGACCACCTGCGCCAGCTCGGCCTGTCGGTATGGGGCACGGCCACCATGCGCACCGGCGGCGACGACATCGCCCAGGCCATGGCCCTGCTCGGCGTACGCCCGGTATGGGCCAGCGGCAGCCAGCGGGTGGACGACTTCGAGATCCTGCCGGTGAGCCTGCTGGATCGCCCACGGGTAGACGTGACCCTGCGCGTTTCGGGGTTCTTCCGCGATGCGTTCGGCAACCTGATCAAGCTGTTCGACGCGGCGGTGCAGGCCGTGGCGGCACTGGATGAGCCGGATGACCTCAACCCCCTGGCGGCCAAGGTGCGCAGCGAGCGTGCCGAACTGCTGGCCGCTGGCCTGAGCCCCGAGCAGGCCGAGCGCCAGGCGGGCTGGCGGGTGTTCGGCTCCAAGCCCGGTGCCTACGGCGCCGGGGTGCAGAACGCCATTGACGGCCGTCTGTGGCACAGCCGTGAAGACCTTGCCGAGGTCTACCTCAACCATGGCGCGTATGCCTATGGCGCCTCGGACGACGGCACCGCCGCGCGCGAACCCTTTGCCCGGCGCCTGAGCCAGGTGCAGGCGGTGCTGCAGAACCAGGACAACCATGAGCACGACCTGCTCGATTCCAACGACTACTACCAGTTCCAGGGCGGCATGCTCGCGGCGGCAGAAAGTCTGGCCGGTGCCGGCGTTGCCAGTTACCACGGCGATCACAGCCAGCCGGATCGCCCGCGCATTCGCACCCTCAAGGAAGAACTGAACCGGGTGATCCGTGCGCGTGCGCTCAACCCCAAGTGGATCGACGGGGTCAAGCGCCATGGCTACAAGGGCGCGTTCGAGATGGCCGCGACGGTCGACAACCTGTTCGCCTTCGATGCCACCACGCACCTGATCGATGATCATCATTACCAGTCGCTGGCCGAGGCCTATGTGCTCGATGCCGCGACCCGTGAGTTTATCCGCCAGCACAACCCCGAGGCCCTGCGCGACATCACCGAACGTTTGCTGGAGGCCCAGCAGCGCGGGCTGTGGCAGGCACCGGGCGAGTACCGCCAGGCCCTGGAAGAGCAACTGCTGGACGCAGAGGAATAAGCCAGACATGAGCGAACCCATACATTTTCCGCTGGCCGCCGTGGTCGGCGCCCACGACCTGAAGCTGGCGCTGTGCCTGACGGCCATCGACCCCAGGATCGGCGGCGTGCTGATCGAAGGCCCGCGCGGCATGGCCAAGAGCACCCTGGCCCGGGGCCTGGCCGACCTGCTGGGCGAGGGGCCCTTCGTGACCTTGCCGCTGGGCGCGACCGAGGAGCGCCTGGTCGGCACCCTGGACCTGGATGCTGCGCTTGGGCAGGGCCGCGCCCAGTTCTCGCCGGGTGTGCTGGCCAAGGCTGATGGCGGCGTGCTGTACGTCGACGAGGTCAACCTGCTGCCCGATCACCTGGTCGACCTGCTGCTGGATGTGGCTGCCAGCGGCACCAACCGGGTAGAGCGCGATGGCATTTCCCATCGGCACAGTGCGCGCTTCGTGCTGATCGGCACCATGAACCCGGAGGAGGGCGAGCTGCGTCCGCAGTTGCTCGACCGTTTCGGCCTGAATGTAGCCCTGCAGGGCCAGCCGCTGCCCGAGGCGCGAGGCCAGATCATCCGCCGCCGGTTGGACTTCGACAGCGACCCGCAGGCGTTCTGCGCGCAGTGGGCCGATGCCCAGGCCGAGCTGCGCCAGCGCTGCCAGCAGGCACGCGAGCGCCTGGAACAGATTGCCCTGGATGACCAGGCCCTGGCGCAGATCACCCAGCGCTGCTTCGAGGCCGGGGTCGACGGCCTGCGCGCCGACCTGGTCTGGTTGCGTGCCGCCCGTGCCCATGCGGCCTGGCGCAGTGCACCGGGCATCGAGGCCGAGGATATCGAGGCGGTGGCAGAGTTTGCCTTGCGCCATCGGCGCCATGACCGGCCCGCCGAGCAACCGCCTCGCCCCGACGCTCAGCCCCAGGGGCAATCGAGCCCGTCGAGCGAGCCCCAGGGCAGTGGCCAGTGGGGTGAGCTGCCAGGCCAGCCGGTGGCTGTGGGCGCTCGGCGCGAGGTACCGCGCTGGCCAAAAAAGCCTTGAGCATCCGCCCGCGCTCGCACCCAGCGGCGGATGCCAGGCCCCGTGCAGGCAAGCTCGACCGGGGCCCGCGCGGGCGTGCCCGGGCAGCCGGGCAGGGCAGCGTGGCCTGGCCTGCCACCCTGCTCAAGGGCCGCCCGCGCCAGCGCGACGAGCTGTGCTGGGCGCAGCGCACCGCAGCGCCGGCGCAGCTCTGGCTGGTGATTGTGGATGCGTCGGCGTCTACCCGGCGTTACCAGGCACTGAGCAAGGCCAAGGGTTTGCTGGCCGAGCTGTTCGACCAGGCGTACCGGGCCCGCGCCAGGCTCGCCCTGCTCACGGCCAGCGGCCGCGAACCGCGCTGGCAGCGCCACGGCCTGAAGGCCTCTGCTGCGCTGCAGCCCTGGCTGGCGGAGCTTGGCGCCGGCGGAGGCACGCCACTGCTTGAGGCACTGCAGCAGGCCCGGCAATGGCTGACCCAACGCCAGCGGCGCTACCCCATTGAGGTGCAGCACTGCCTGATCCTCACCGATGGCCGGCTCAAGGCCTGGCCGGCGCTGGAGGCACTGCCGTGCAGCAGCCTGCTGGTGGACATGGAAAGCGCACCGGTTCGCCTGGGCCGCGCCAGGCAAATGGCGCTGGAACTGGGTGCGCAATACCAACACCTGGAACAGTTCAACTTGCGTTGAAACAAGTACTTGGGCCGTAAACTGCGGCCAACTGCCGCAGCCGCCGGCGCACACTTCACAAACAAAAAAAGTGCACCCAGTGGGTGCACTTTTGCATGAACGGGGCAGGCCGGAAAGTTACTTCGGCATGCTCCACGGCTGCAAGTCATAACCTTTCTGGCTCAACTCGGCGCGCACTTCCTCGATCAGGTGTGCCAATTGCTGCGGGTCGGAATAGGTGCTGCTTGGAACTTGCTTGCTGCCGATACGGGTGCTGGTCCGGTCGATTACCGCCAGGCTGAGTTCGCCAGTGCCGTTAGGCACATCCCAGGCGACGCACTGGAAAGGTTCGAAGGCGTGGTCGGCAATCAGCAGTGCTTCGTTGACACGGAGCGGGGCGTTCATGGGTTCGGTCTCTCTGTGGTCCCAAACATTGAAAAAGTTGCGGCAAGGTGTGTTCCCTGCGGCAGGTTACTTGTACTGATGCACGCAGTAGTGGGTCAGGTCACACTGCAAGTAATGTTTTTTTAATCGGTGCTGACAATCTGCATTCATTGGCAACATCTGGGACGTTGAATTAACAGGAAAATTCTACCGAGCCGAAAGCAAGGCCGTATTTGCAGACGGACGGTAGTGGGCATTCTGACGTTGGTTGCTACTGTTACAGACGGGCCATACAACATGCTGTTTCTACTAACATTTCCAATAATTGGCGCCAAGGAAAGGTCATGCTGGAACCGGTACCGAACCGCCGCTTGCTGATCGTTGACCCTTGTGACGATTGCCACCGCTTGTTGCCAGGCCTGCGCAGCGTAGGTTGGGACGTGCGCACCTGCACCCTTGCCACTGCCCTGGAGCACCCTTGCGATGTGGGGTTGCTGCGCCTGCACGCCAGCCACCTGCAGCACCCCGATGCGGTCAAGGACCTGATCAGCCGCAGCGGCACCGAGTGGATCGCGGTGCTCAGCGCCGAGGAGCTGCGCGCGCAGAACGTGGGTGATTTTGTGTGCGAGTGGTTTTTTGACTTCCATACGTTGCCATTCGATGTCTCCCGCGTGCAGGTGACCCTGGGTCGCGCATTCGGCATGGCACGCCTGCGCGGCAAGGGCAACCTGCATGTGGATGAGCCCGAGCACGAACTGCTGGGTGACAGCCGCCCGATCCGCGAACTGCGCAAGTTGCTGAGCAAGCTGGCGCCCACCGAGTCACCGGTGCTGATTCGAGGCGAGAGCGGTACCGGCAAGGAGCTGGTGGCGCGCACCCTGCACCGGCAGTCGCAACGCCACGACAAACCGTTCGTGGCGATCAACTGCGGGGCGATTCCCGAACACCTGATCCAGTCCGAGTTGTTCGGCCACGAAAAGGGCGCCTTCACCGGCGCGCACCAGCGCAAGGTCGGGCGCATCGAGGCTGCCAACGGCGGCACGCTGTTTCTCGACGAGATCGGCGACCTGCCGCTGGAACTGCAGGCCAACCTGCTGCGCTTTCTGCAGGAAAAGCATATCGAACGGGTGGGCGGCAGCCAGCCGATTGCGGTGGACGTGCGCGTGCTGGCTGCGACCCATGTCGACCTGGAGAGCGCGATCACCAGCGGGCGTTTTCGCGAAGACCTGTATTACCGGCTCAACGTGCTGCAGGTGGTGACGGCACCGCTGCGTGACCGGCATGGCGACCTGTCGATGCTGGCCAGCCACTTTTCGCGTTTCTACAGCCAGGAAACCGGCCGGCGCCCGCGCACCTTCAGCGAAGACGCGCTGATGGCGATGGGCAAGCATGATTGGCCGGGTAATGTGCGCGAACTGGCCAACCGCGTGCGTCGCGGCCTGGTGCTGGCCGAAGGGCGGCAGATCGAGGCCCAGGACCTCGGGTTGCAGGGCGCGCAGGTCGAGATGACGCCGATGGGTACCCTGGAAGACTACAAGCACCGCGCCGAGCGCCAGGCGCTGTGTGACGTGCTCAATCGTCACAGTGACAACCTCAGCATTGCGGCCAAGGTGCTTGGGGTGTCGCGGCCTACGTTCTACCGGTTGCTGCACAAGCATCAGATTCGCTGAAGATCCCACGCTACGTCCATTCGCCAGCAAGGCTGGCTCCTACCCGAAGGTAGGAGCCAGCCTTGCTGGCGAATGGCGTCGGCGCAGATCAGAAGTAGTAAGGGAATTTGAGGCTGAAGGTGAAGTCCGGCGCATCGTCGGTCAGGCCGATCGACAGGTTGGGCACTATGGTCAGGTTGTCGGTGGCGGCCAGGGTCATGCCCACGTTGAAATAGGCGGCGTTGGCATCACTGCTGGGCACCGAGGTCCAGCTGTCGCCGGTTTCGGCCGACTTGATCTTGGATTTGCGCGCGATCAGGTCGGACACCGAGAACGACATGCTCATCTTCTCGTTCAGCGCAAAGGCGATACCGGCGCCGATCTGGAAGCTGTCGCCCAGCTTGACCTTGCCCGGCACCTTGACCCCGGACGTGGAGCTGACGTCACTGAACGACTCTTCCAGGGTATGGGTATAGGACAGGCTGCCGAACAGTACTGCCGGGTCGAACGTCTTGACCAGCGAGATGCCCGGGCTGATGGACCATACGCCGTTGCCGGTGGGCAGGTCTTCGGGGTAGGCGAGGCTGTCGTTGTTCGGGTCCTGGATCAGCTTGATGCCGAACGGGTCCTTGCCGGTGGGCGCCTTGACCCGCAGGGTGAGCACCGCATCGGGGCTGTTTTCCGATTCGTCGAGGAACTTGTAGGCCACCCCGAAGTTGACATCCCCCAGGGTCGGGTCGCGGGTGACGGTCTGTTCGGTCACGCCCTGGGCGTTGTTGCCGGCGCCCCCGGACTGGTAGGTGGACTCGCGGTAGACGATGGGGGCGTTGATATCGAACTGCCAACGCTGGTCGAGGTTGTAGCGGGCAGTCAGGTCCAGGGTCCAGTTGTCGGCCTTGATGCGGTCCAGGTTGATGTTGCCCAGGAAAATCGAGTCCAGTGCGAGGAAACCGTTGAGGATCAGTTGGCGGGTGTCGTAGCGGGCGTAGGTGATGCCGGTCTCGACGCTGAACTTGCCGCCACCGAAGAAGCCGCTGGCCTCGTCGTACAGGTTGGACACGCTCTGCGCAGGTTCCGAATCGCCCTTGAGCGCTTCGCCGTAGGAACTGCCGGTGCCGGGGGCCGCCCCGGATGCGGTAGCCACCTGGCCTGACCGGGTGGGGGCCGCTGGCGAGCGGGTCAGGCGCTGAGGGGGTGCCGGGGGTTGATCTTCAACCTGACGGACCCGCTGCTCGAGCACCATCAGTGCCTGCTGCTGGGATTCATAACGTTGCTTGAGTGCCTGCAACTCCTGTTTCAGGGCCTCAACTTGCGGATCTGGCGCCGCTTGCAGCAGCGCTGAAGACGCCAGAGTGCTCACACAGACCACTGCCTTCAACGAAAACGATCGATGCATGGGTTAGCCGTCCCTTCCAACTGCGGTGAATTGAGACAGAGCGTAGATCAATATCCGGAAATACGAAGGCCCTTTAGTTGATCCAGGTTGCAGTTCAAGGCCCCGGCAGTAGGCAGGTTGTTGCGCAGTACCACATTGAGCTGGGTGATGTTGTTGACGGCGTTGTTGCCGCCCAGGAGCGTGGTGGCCTGCAGCAGCCCGCCCTGGGCCAGGCGCTGCACCGTATTGCCCTGGTTGTTGTTGGCCTGGATACCCAGCTGGATGCCCTTGCCGGTGGAGGAAACGCTCAGCGTGCCGGCGCCATTGCTGCCGGTGATGGTCTGCCCGCTACCCAGCAACTGACCCTGTGGCTTGCCCGCCGCCGGGGCACTGTTGGCTTCCTTCACGTTGATCGAGACATTGTTGTAGGCCGTGTTGTAGTCGCCCGCCGCGCGTACCGACTGGGTAACGCCCTGGGTCGTGCCAAGGCCGGCCCCGCCGGTGACGGTACCGTTGCCCTGGGTTACCGGGGCGCCGTTGCCATCGCGCGTGTCGAGCGAGACATAGAACTGCGGCTTGAACGAGGACTGCTGCACTTGCATGCTGGCGGTGGCGCCGATGCTGTCGCCGCGGGCGTTCTGCCAGGTGCTGCTCATCACCACGCCAAAGCTGATGATGCGCCCTGGCATCACATAGCGTCCGCGCAGCTCGGACAGTTCCTGGTCCTTGATCTCGATGGGCTTGAACTGCGCATGGGCAGGCAAGCTGGCGGCCAGGCAGGCGGCAACCAGCCAGGTTGAAGTCTTCATCGGGTGCTCCCCGGAGCTTCATGCCCCTTCTGATTAGAAGAAATCACTTTGTATGAAACCAAAATCCATCAACTGCGCATCGTCTACCGGGCTGAACCCGTTGATCTTGTTTTTTGCAGTCAAGGGTTGTGGCGGGTCGAGCAATGCGTTGGCCTTGTCATAGCCAGGGCCGATGACGGCAAAGATGATGCCGTTCCAGCCTTTGACGAAATCATCGAACTTGTAGCGTTTGTGGCCCAGAACCGGGTCACCGATGTACACCCAGTCCTTTTCGGTGCGTTGCAGCACCACGAAGTGCTTGTAGCCGCGAATGTCCATCAGCACCACCACCGGAATGGTGACGCTTTGCAGGCTCTCGGGCGGGATCCGATAGCCCCGGGCACGCATGCCGATGCTTTCCACGTACTTCTTCATGTCCAGCATGGAGAAGCCCTGGGTCTTGACCACTTGCTGGTCGGCGTGGGCGAGCATGCCGTCGATGATGTGTTCTTCGTCGACGTCCAGCCAGTAGGCTTGCTTGAGGACGGTGGCCAGGGCGGCGGCGCCGCAACTGAAGTCGGTTTTCTGTTGTACAAGGTCGGCGAAGCGTCGTTCGCGAATGCTCTGGATGGGCTTGTAAATGACATTGCCGCCCGGCAGGGCAGCGATGGGCATCTGTGCGGCCTCGGCCAGGCTGGCCAGAAACAGCAATGCGGCAAGCAGGGCAATGCGCATGGTCTTCGCACCGTGTAGATGGCAGGAAAGGGGCCCCTGGGGGCCCCGTCCTTTTTCAGCTTACAGGCAGGCGCGGCAGCCTGCTGCGATGGACAGCGAGTTGCTCTGCTGGTTGCCCGAGCCGGCCGACACGTTGGCGCCCACGTTGCCCGACACGCCATTGAGCGAGTTGCTCATGTTGGCGTTGTTGACCACAGGGTTGGCCCAGCCGGTAGGTTTGAGCACCTGGTAGGTGTAGACGCCACCGAGTACGAAGCTGCCTTCTTCGGTGAAGGTAAGCTTGTCTTTCTGTGGTTTGTTGCCGCCACGATCATCCCAGCCACCGTTGTGCCCGGGTTTGTCGTCTTTGCGTTCCACGTAGCCGTGGCCTTCGCCTTCGTACTGGCCATAGGCGGCAAAGGCGCCACCGAGGGTTTCCTTGGTGTAGGTACGGTCGGCCTTGTTGTTGACGCTCAGGCCGGAGGTGGACTGGTTGGCGGCTGCGCTGGCCACGGCCACACGGCCGCCGGACACGGCGATTGCCAGGTTGTTTTTCTGTTGGTTGAAGTCGCCGGCGGTCACGTTGACACCGATGTTGCCGGAGCTGTTGTTCGCCGAATTGGTGAGATTGGCGTTGTTCTGGGTAGAGAAGTTGTTGACGATGTTGCTGGTGTTGGTCTGGGTGGCGCTGGAAACAGCAACCGCACTGCCGAAGATGAAGCGTTCGTCGGCGGTGGCGATGGCGGCAACGTTGTCTTGCTGGTTGCCGTCACCGGCTGCCACGTTGGCGCCCAGGTTGCCTTGAGAGCCGTTTGCCGAGTTGTCCATGGTGCCGTTGTTGCGGGTGTTCTCGTTGAGCACACCGTTACCACCATTGCCCTGGGTGTCGATCACGGTGGCGCCAGCGCCGGCGTTTACCAGCAGGGCGAGCAGCGCGCTGGAATTGTTGTTGCCGCCGTTATTGCCGCCATTGTGTCCGCCGTTGTGACCACCGTTGTTTCCGCCCGCTTGTGCAGCAACTGCCATGACCGCTGCGAGTGCGAATACCAGAGGCTTGAGTGCCATTGTGGGTTTCATGGTGTTTCTCCGCATTGTTTTTAGTTGTTAAGTGTTGTGTTGTGCTGCGTTGTGAACTGCTCGGGTCAATCTGCAACCCGTACGCTCAGGGTGTTGGCCATTCGGTTCCCGACCCCGGCGCTCTGGTTCAACTGGATCACCCCACGGCTGCCGGTGAAGGCCTGATCGCTGGTAGCGACCTGGCGACTGCCGGGGGTTTGACCTGTCGAGCCTGAGCCGTTTGACAGCGCCACGTTCTGCTGGTCGAGGACGCTGTCGTCGATGCTCTGCGCGGTGGCACTGATGCTTACCCGCACGGCATTGACTTGTTGTGTGTTGGCACCGGCCGACTGGTTGATCCCAATCATCCCGTTACCGTTGGTGAAGGCGTTGCCACCGATGCTGGCGCGGGCATTGATCGCGCTGCTGGCAGGGGTGTCGATGCGCTGGCGCACCTGGGTGGTGGCGGTGGCATCGGGGTTGATGGCGATGGCGCGGCTGTTGTTCTGTTGCTGCTGGTCGCCAGCCGCCTGGTTGATGGTCACGTTGCCCTTGTAGCCCTGGCCGCTGGCGTTGATGGTGGCGTTGTCATTGACCGGTTGGGCGGCCAGGGCCGACGCGCTGCAGGCCAGCGCGAGAAACAGCAGTGAGTGGTTCATCTCAACGGCCCCCGGTCAGGATCTGCAGCGGCGCAAGACCACGCTGCACGTTCTGGTTGACCGAATTGGAGATGCTGTTGGCGCCCCCTGCGCCAGGGCCGGCGCCGCCACGCAGGCCCGGCAGGCTGGTGGGCACGGCCCCCATGCCGCGGATGTTGCCGGACGCGTCGGGCATCAACACCCGGTTTACACTGGCACCGCTGGCCACACCGGCAAAGTCGCCATCGCTGAGCTCGTTGGTCTGGCTCAGGATGCGTGGCGACTGATTGGCATTGACGGTCATGGGGCGGGGGTCGGGGGTGCCGGTCGGGCGAACGGCCGAACGGGGCTGAACCTGGCGCTGGATGATGATGGTGCCGTCGCCGGCGGCCAGTATCGGCAGGCTCAGGGTGCTGGCGCCCAGCGCACAGCCCATGACGAAAAGACTCAGCAGCTTGTTGGTGTGATTCCCCACGGCAGCGATTCCTTCTTCGGTGCGCTGGCCCTATCAGCGTTGCGAGAAGGAGAGCAGAAGCTGTGCCGCTTTTGCTTTGTGCCAGCGAATCAAGGGCATAGCGCACGGGGCAGGGGCTGGTCGGAAAACCTGTATCACCGGTGATACAACCGCTGGTCCTTTTTACAGGCCTTGCAGCAGCGCAGATGCCCGGCGTGCCCAAGGGTGGGTGTATCACTGGCTTAACACGTCACCGCGTGTTGGTCGCAAGTGCTCTGGATCGGCGGTTGAGGTGGCCGGGTGTGTAACGCCGGGTTAACACTCGGTGGCGCAGGCCGGGGGCTTGCCTTCCAGCAGTGCCTGTACGGCCGCCAGTACCGTCGATTGGCGGTATGCCCAGTCGCCCTCGATGACCTGCATGGGTTGGCCATGCCGTTGCAGCCATTGGCGGCTGGCCTCGAAGAACGCCTGGCGCTCCTCCAGCCGTGGCTGACAGCGCTGGCCGTCGCCGACCCAGGGCACGCCTGCGGGGCTGAGCAACAGGTGCAGGTCGTAGCGCCGTGCGAGCAGCGCCTGTTCCAGCCACGCCGGGCAGTCGTTGAACAGTACGCGGCTCCACAGCATGTTGCTCAGCAGGTGCGTATCGAGTATCAGCAGCTCGGGCTGGCGCGCGCGGGCCGTATCCTCCCACACCAGCTGCCCGCGGGCGATGGGGTCGATGTCGGCGTAGCAGGTGTCGCGTCGCTGCTCGTCGATGAAGTGGCGCACGTACTCGCCCACCAGTTCGCCACCGAAATGCGCCTGGATTTCGCCGCCCAGCCAGCTCTTGCCACTGGATTCCGGGCCCGCCAGTACCAGGACCTTCATGGGCTGGCCAATGCCGGGTCACGTCGCCAGCTACGCCAGCCCTGCACGGCGATCAGGGTGAACAGCGCATACAGCGCGGCGGTGATGTACATGCCTTTGTAGAGGAACAGGCCGACGAAGATCACGTCCAGCACCATCCACAACGGCCAGCATTGCACGCGCTTTTGCGCCATCCAGAACTGCGCCACCAGGCTGAAGGCGGTGAGGGTGGCGTCCAGCCAGGGCTCTGCAGCATCGGTCCAGGTGGCCATGGCCGCACCGAGGGCCAGGCTGGCCAGCAGGCCCACGCCCAGGCCCGACAGCAGCGGCGCGGTACCCAGGTAGGTCACCTGCCGGATCGGGCGATCCTCGCCGGGGCGTGTCCACTGCCACCACCCATAGAGCTGGAACACGGCAAACGCCAGTTGCAGCAGCATGTTCGAATACAGCTTGAAGTCGAAGAAGATCCAGCTGTAGAGCAGCACCACCAGCAGGCCGATGGGCCAGCACCAGGGGTTCTGGCGGGTCGTGAGCCATACAGCGATGACGCCCAGCACGGCAGCGTACAGTTCCAGGCCGGACATCGGCGTTCCTTGAAGGGGGGCAGGGCGGCGATTGTACCTTGTGGCACGTCAGGTGCCAGCCTTGGGTGAGCACTTCGCCGCCAAGGCCGGCTCCTGCTGAGGCAATGTCGAGCCTTGCAGAAGCCGGCCGCCGGCGAGGTGCAGGCTGCGGTCAGACCCGGAACTGCCTCAGCAACTGCCCCAGCTGTTCGCTCAACTGGTTCAATGCGGCCCCGGCACTGCTCGACTGGTGCGCCGCCACGGCCGTCTGACGCGATAGCTCGGCCGTCTGGGTGACGTTGTGGTTGATCTCTTCGACCACATGCGACTGCTGCAGCGTGGCACTGGCAATCGAGGCATTCAGCGCGCTGAGGTTGTGCAGTGCCTGGCTGATGGCATCCAGGCTGGCACCGGCCTCGCTGGCCTGTTCGACCGTCTCGCGCGAGGCCAGGCTGCTGGCATCGATCGCCTTGACCGCAGCCTCGGACTGGCCCTGAAGGTGCTCGATCATCTGCTGGATCTCGGCCGTCGACTGCTGGGTGCGTTGCGCCAGCAGGCGCACTTCGTCGGCCACCACGGCGAACCCGCGACCCTGTTCACCCGCCCGCGCGGCCTCGATGGCGGCGTTGAGTGCCAGCAGGTTGGTCTGCTCGGCAATCGAACGGATCACCTCCAGCACGCTGCCGATACGCGTGCTCTGGCCCGCCAGGGCCTGGATCACCTGCACCGCCTGGTCGATGGTGCCCGACAGCTCGTCGATTTTCAGCAGGCTGCCATGAATGCTTTGCCGGCCCTGTTCGGCCCGCTGCTGGGCGTCCTGCATCTCGCTGGAGGCGTGCTCGGCGTTCCTGGCCACGTCCTGCACCGCATAACTGACCTCGTTGATTGCGGTGGCCACCTGTTCCATCTGCTGCGACTGCTGTTCGCTGCGCTGGTGCGCCTGGCCGGCGTTGCTGCCTACGTCCCCGGCCGAATGGCCCAGGGCCTGGGCGGCGCCCTGCAACTGGGTCACCACCTGCTGCAGCTTGGCGGTGAAGGTGTTGAAGTGCAGGCCCAGCTGGGTGACTTCATCCTGCCCATGGGTGTCGAGGCGACGGGTCAGGTCGCTTTCGCCGCTGGCGATGTTGCCCATGGCATCCACGGCTTCCTGCAAGGGGCGGGTGATGCTGCGGGCGATCAGCATGACCACCAGTGCCATTATCAGCGCGATGACCACCCCCAGCAGCGATGCGTCGCGAAGCTGGCGCACGAACTCGGCGTGCATGTCGTCGATGTACACGCCAGAGCCGATCACCCAGCCCCAGGGTTTGAACAGCTGGATGTACGAGGTTTTTTCCACCGGCTCGCTGGCACCGGGCTTGGGCCAGCGGTAGTCGATGCTGCCGGCGCCCTGGGCCTTGGCCAACGCGACCATTTCGTTGAACAGCGCATAGCCGTCCGGGTCGCGAATGCCGGAGAGGTCCTGGCCTTCGAGCTTGAGGTTCATGGGGTGCATGATCATCTTCGGGCCCAGGTCGTTGATCCAGAAGTAGTCGTCCTGGTCATAACGCAACCCGCGCACCGCACTCAGCGCCTGTTGCTGGGCGGCCTCGCGGGTAAGGGTACCGCTGGCTTCCAGCCCCTGGTAATAGGCCAGTACGCCGGCTGCGGTTTCGACCACGTGCCGGGTCTTTTCGGCCTTTGCCTGGTACAGGTCACCGTGGATCTGACGCAGCATCAGCAGCCCCAGGGTCACCAGCATCAGTACCGCCACCACCAGGATGAGCCACAGCCGACGGCTGATCGACATACTGCGTAAAGTCTTCATGAAGGTCACCCTATGTTCTTGTTATTGTCCGCATCCAACCACGCTTTACCGAAACAACCTACTCGACCAAGGGCTAAGTGATTGATTAGTAGAGCGCTGTCGCGTCGAGCGGCAGCGTTTGCACGAGCGCTCTGTTAGGATTTCGGCCTTCACGGGGCAGTTCTGAAGGCCGGGGTAGCATTTCCTTCGGTTTTGCGACGGAGTGTCGCCGTAATATGCCCGGTTTCGGGCAATCAAATAACGAATGATGAGACCTGCCAGCGGCAATGTCTTACGGGGGAATGATGGATTTTTGGACCGCCATGCAGGCTGTGATTCTCGGCATCGTCGAGGGTCTGACGGAATTTTTGCCCATTTCGAGTACCGGTCACCAGATCGTGGTCGCCGACCTGATCGACTTTGGCGGCGAACGCGCGATGGCGTTCAACATCATCATCCAGCTGGGCGCGATCCTGGCGGTGGTGTGGGAATTTCGCCGCAAGATCCTGGACGTGGTGGTGGGCCTGCCCCGCCAGGCCCGGGCCCAGCGCTTTACCCTCAACCTGCTGATCGCCTTCATGCCCGCCGTGGTGCTGGGCGTGCTGTTCGCCGACCTGATCCATGAGTACCTGTTCAACCCGATCACGGTGGCGGTGGCCCTGGTGGTGGGCGGGGTGATCATGCTGTGGGCCGAGCGCCGCCAGCACGTGGTGCGTGCCGAGGAGGTCGATGACATGCGCTGGACCGATGCGCTGAAGATCGGCTGCGCGCAGTGCCTGGCAATGATTCCGGGGACTTCGCGGTCGGGCTCGACGATCATCGGCGGGCTGTTGTTCGGCCTGTCGCGCAAGGCCGCCACCGAGTTCTCGTTCTTTCTGGCGATGCCGACCATGGTCGGGGCGGCGGTGTTCTCGGGCTACAAGTACCGCGACCTGTTCCAGCCGGATGACTTCCCGGTGTTCGCCATCGGCTTTGTGGTGTCGTTCATCTTCGCGATGATTGCGGTGCGCGGCTTGCTCAAGTTCATCGCCAGCCACAGCTACGCGGTGTTTGCCTGGTACCGTATCGCATTTGGCCTGGTGATCCTGGCGACCTGGCAGTTCGGCTGGGTCGACTGGGCCGTGGCGCACGGCTGAGATGGCCCGCATCGAAACGCGCCCGCCCATGCGCCACCTGCGCCTCAAGTTGCTGGCATTCGTGGCCCTGTGCCTGCTGCCGGTGCTGGGCGCACTGAAGCTGGGTGTGGGCACAGGCAACTGGTTGTGGCTGGCGGCCTATGGGCTGGCGAGCCTTGGCTGTTTCGGGCTGTATGGCTACGACAAGCGTCAGGCGCGCGGCCAGGGGCAGCGTACCCCCGAGAAGGTGCTGCATGCCTGCGAACTGGCCGGTGGCTGGCCAGGGGCGCTGCTGGCGCAGCAGGTGTTCCGGCACAAGACACGCAAGTTGTCCTATCAGCTGGTGTTCTGGGTGATCGTGCTGGGGCATCAGGTGTTCTGGGCCGACTACCTGTTTCTTGCCGGGCGATTGTTCGGGTTCTAGAGCGCTTTCGCCGGCAAGGTCGGCGCCTTCAGGGGCCGGCCTTGCCGGCGAAAGCCATCGGCCTCAGAGCAGCAACCCGACCTGTACGCGCTTGGGCAATCGCCGCACCACCAGTTGATGCGAGCGGCGCAGCAACTCTTCCAGTTCCCCACGCCCCATCGCATAAGGCTGCGCCACACTGATCCAGTGTGCCCGCGCCAGGTACGGCGCCGGTCGCACCCCGGGGCGGTCCACGTAGCCCAGGAACAGCTCGGTGTCGACCTTGAACGACAAGCCTGCACCCGCCAGGTCCATCACCGCGAACATCTTGTTGCCGGCCACCGAGAACACGCGCACGCCACCCCATTTGTAGTCTTCCTGCACACCGGGCAGGCCCAGGCAGAATGCCGCCACCTGTGCCTCGGTCATTTTTCGCTCAGACATAACGCTCTCCACATTCCTCGAACGAGGCTACCAGGTGATCGATCCACGCCCTGACCGCCGGCAGCACGCCGCGCCGGTGCGGGTACACCGCCTGCAGGTAACCGCCCGGCAGTGACCAGCCCGGCAGCAGGCGTACCAGTTCGCCGCGCTGCAGTTCGGCCTCGCAGTGCATGATCGGCAGCGTGGTGAAGCCCAGGCCCGCCAGGGTGGCGGCCTTGCGCACCACGAAGTCGTCGATGGCCAGGCGCGCTTCCAGGGTCAGGTCCTGCTTGTGGCCCTGCTCGTCGAGCAGGCGCAGGTGCACCAGGCGGTCGGCCTCGACCGCGCCCAGTACCGGCACCCTGGCCAGGTCGGCAGGGGAGCTGACAGGGTGCCGGGCGGCAAACTCAGGTGCGGCCACCAGCAGCATCTGCGCCTGGCGCAGGCGGCGGGTGACCAGTGCCGGGTCTTCGTCGCCCAGGTCGCGCACACGCAGGGCCACGTCGATGCCCTCGGTGATCAGGTCGACCCGGCGGTTGAGCAGCACCATGTCCAGCTGTACCTGCGGGTACTGCTGCAAAAATGCGCTGATCACGCCGGGCAGGAACTCATGGGCCAGGCCCACCGGGCACGACACCCGCAAGCGCCCGCGCGGTTCGCTGGTCATGCTGGCCACCGCTTCGTCGGCCATCTCGGCCTCCAGCAGCATGGCCTGGCAATGGCGCAGGTAGCGCTCGCCCACGGCGGTGAGCTTGAGTTGCCGAGTGGTGCGCTGCAGCAGACGCGTGCCCAGGCGCTCCTCCAGTTCGGCAATGCGCCGCGACAGCCTGGATTTGGGCACACCGAGCAGACGCCCGGCCGCCGCGAAACCACCGGCCTCCACCACGCGTGCGAAATAGAACAGATCGTTGAGGTCTTGCATGCCGGTCATGGGCATTGTCCTGCCAGTGGGACGAAGAAGTGCGAATTTGCGATCTTATCAGCTATTGGCTATCCCGGTAGCATCCTCCCCATCGTGATCGCCAGCCGATCCTCATTCAGGAGAGCCCCATGAAACTGTTGCACATCGATTCCAGCATCCTCGGCGACAACTCCGCTTCTCGTCAGCTCAGCCAGCGCGTGGTCGCCGCCTGGCAAGCGGCAGAACCTTCGGCGCAGGTGGTCTACCGGGACCTGGCCGCCGATGCCATCAGCCATTTCTCGGCCGCGACCCTGGTTGCCGCCGGCACGCCTGACGAACTGCGCGATGCGGCGCAGCAACATGAAGCCAGGCTCAGCAGTGAAACCCTGCAGGAGTTTCTGGCGGCCGATGCGGTGGTGATCGCCGCGCCCATGTACAACTTCACCGTGCCGACCCAGCTCAAGGCCTGGATCGACCGCATTGCCGTCGCCGGCCAGACCTTCCGCTACACCGAAGCCGGGCCTGAAGGCCTGTGCGGCAACAAGAAGGTGATCGTGGTGTCGACCTCCGGCGGCCTGCACGTCGGCCAGCCGACCGGTGTGGCCCACGAGGAATTCCTCAAGGTGTTCCTGGGCTTTATCGGCATCACCGACGTCGAGTTCGTGCGCGCCCATGGCCTGGCCTACGGCGACGAGCACCGCAGCAATGCCATGCAGGCCGCCCAGGCGCAGATCGACAGCGAGCTGTTCGCGGCTGCCTGAGCCCCTGTCGAAAAGCCGACTTGCGGTCACCCCGCAAGTCGGCTTTTTCATGCACCTTTCATCCAGCCCGGCCTGGCCCGCTCTATGCTTGCCAGTACCGGTCACAGGTGCGGGCCGGGCAGGGTGAGCAACGATGCGGTGGGTTCGAACATTTTTGATGCTGGTGCTGTGGAGCTGCTGCCTGCTGGTGCAGGCCGAGCCCGCGCAGCACTGGAGTGTCGGCCTGCATCGCATGGCTGTGACCGACCCGGTGGACGGCCAGCCGATGCAGGCCCTGGCGTTCTACCCATCCAGCGACATCGCCCGGTGGCATCAGGTCGACGGCTATCGGGTCCACGTGGCCGAAGAAGGCGCGGTGGTAATGGGCCGCTTCCCGTTGCTGATGCTGTCCCATGGCAATACCGGCACGCCACTGGCGCTGCATGACCTGGCCAGCGCCCTGGCACGCCGGGGCTTCGTGGTGGTGGCGGTGGTGCACCCGGGAGACAACGCCCGCGATCACAGCCGGCTTGGCACCCTGAGCAACCTCTATGGCCGGCCCCTGCAGATCAGTGCCGCCTTGACCGCGACCCTTGCCGATCCGTTGCTTGCACCTTACGTCAGCGACAGGCAGGTGGGCATGATCGGTTACTCGGCCGGTGGCGAGACGGCGTTGATCCTGTCCGGTGCCCGACCAGACCTGCAACGCCTGCGCCGCTACTGCCAGCAGAACCCGCTGGACGCCGATGCCTGCAAGGCCCATGGGGTGCTGGTGGCAGACCGTGACGACCTGCTGCCCCACGCCGACCCCAGGGTGCGTTCATTGCTGCTGATGGCGCCGTTGAGCCTGATGTTCGGACGCCACGCGCTGGCCGATGTGAAGGTGCCCGCGCTGATCTACAGCGGCGACCGCGACCAGTTGCTGGCCATCGACAAGAATGCCCAGGCACTGGCGCACAAACTGCCGATCACCCCCAACTACCGCCTGCTGGCGGGTGCCGGGCACTTCGTGTTCATGGCCCCGTGCGACGCATCCCAACTGCAGCATATGGCCACGCTGTGCACCGATGCCGAAGGGGTGGACCGCGCCGGCATACACCTGTCGTTACAGGCCGAAGCCACGCGCTTCTTCACCCGCACCCTGGGGGGCGCCGAGCGTGTCGGCCTGAGTGCGGTCGATCACTGAGCCGTGGCGCGGCGCAACAGCACCAGGGTCAGGCCCACGCCGGCCAGTGACAGCAGCGCGGCCACACAGAAGATCGAGGCGTAGCCCAGGTGCGCAGCGATGGCGCCCATCACCGGGCCGGCAATCGCCAGGGCCAGGTCGAAGAACACCGCGTAGGCCCCCAGCCCGGCGCCGCGGCTGGAACTGGGCACCTGCTTGATCGCCTCGACCCCCAGTGCCGGGTACACCAGTGACAGGCCGAAGCCGCTCAGCCCCGCGCCGACCAACGCCAGCAGCGGTGACGGCGCCAGCCACAACAATGCCAGCCCCAGGGCCTCGACGCCCATGCAGGCAATTGCCACGCGGTAGCCGCCCCACTGGTTGACCGCGTTCACGAACAGCAGCCGCGACAGGATGAAGCACACGCCAAAGGCGCTCAGGCACAGGGCGGCGCCGCTCCAGCCGCGTTCTATATAGAAGAGCGTGACGAAGGTGGTCAGCGTGCCATAGCCGATGGAGGCCAGGGTAAGGCCCACACCGCACGGTGCCACCCGCGCGAAGGCGGCCCAGAACGGCAGGCGCACGCCACGCACCACCGGCACCGAGGGCTTGTTGCGTATCACCAGTAGCGCCGCTGCTGCCAGCGCGGTCAGGCTCAGGCCCAGGGTGGCGAAGTTCAGTTCGCTGGCCACGATCACCCCCAGCGGTGCTCCGATGGCGATGGCGCCATAGGAGGCGATACCGTTCCAGGAAATCACCCGCGCGGTGTGTTCGGCGCCCACCTGGCCGATGCCCCAGCTCAGGGTGCCCACGCCAATCAGGCCCTGCGCGATGCCCAGGGCCACCCGTGCAGCCAGCAGCACCGCCAGGCTCATCACTGGCAGGTGCACGGCCAATGCCGATGCCCAGGTCAGCACGCCGCTCAGCGCGATGCCCAGCAGCCCGTAGATGATCGCGCGCTTGGTCCCCAGGCTGTCGGCCAGGCGTCCGGCCATGGGGCGGCTGAGCAGGGTGGACAGGTATTGCAGGCCGATGGTGATGCCGGCGATGACCGCGCTGAACCCCAGGGTGTCATGCACGTGGCTGGGCAGCACCGCGATCGGCAGGCCGATGCAGAGGAAGGCGATGAAGGTGTAGAAGACGATCGACAGTATCTGTCGGGTAACCGACTCGTTACTGAGTGCAGCAGAAGGGGGCGGGGCAGACATGGGGCTCGTTCGCAGGCAAGCGGTTGGAGGCGACCATGATGGCGGGAGCGGGCAGGAAAAGAAAGCAGGCTAACGAACAAGCTGTGGCCAGCAAGGCCGGCCCCCACCCGGGTCGCGAAAACCACGCACCCTGCAGGAGCCGGCCTTGCCGGCGAAGCTTGTGTACGACGTTTAGATCAACACACCCTGGCTGCGCAGGTAGTCGTCATAGGTACCGCTGAAGTCGATCACGCCGCTGGGGCTCAGCTCGATGATGCGGGTGGCCAGCGAGGACACGAACTCGCGGTCGTGGCTGACGAACAGCAGCGTGCCCGGGTAGTTTTCCAGCGCCAGGTTGAGCGCCTCGATCGATTCCATGTCCAGGTGGTTGGTCGGTTCGTCCATCACCAGTACGTTGGGCTTTTGCAGAATCAGCTTGCCGAACAGCATGCGGCCTTGCTCGCCACCGGAGATCACCTTCACCGACTTGAGGATCTCGTCGTTGGAGAACAGCATGCGCCCCAGGGTGCCGCGGATGATCTGCTCGCCCTGCGTCCACTGGCCCATCCAGTCGAACAGGCTCAGGTCCTCTTCGAAATCGTGGGCGTGGTCCTGGGCGTAGTAGCCCACTTCGGCGCTTTCGGTCCATTTCACCTCGCCGGCATCCGGGGTCAGCTCGCCGACCAGGGTGCGCAGCAGGGTGGTCTTGCCGATACCGTTGGGGCCGATGATCGCCACACGCTCGCCGGCTTCGACGGTGAAGCTGAAGTTCTTGAACAGGGTCTTGCCGTCGAAGCCCTTGGACATCTTCTCGATGGTCACGGCCTGGCGGTGTAGCTTCTTGGTCTGTTCGAAGCGGATGAACGGGCTGACGCGGCTCGATGGCTTGACCTCGGCCAGCTGGATCTTGTCGATCTGCTTGGCGCGCGAGGTGGCCTGCTTGGCCTTGGAGGCGTTGGCCGAGAAGCGGCTGACGAAGGTCTGCAGCTCGGCGATCTGGGCCTTCTTCTTGGCGTTGTCCGACAGCAGTTGCTCGCGCGACTGGGTGGCGGCGGTCATGTACTCGTCGTAGTTGCCCGGGAACAGACGCAGCTCGCCGTAGTCCAGGTCAGCCATGTGGGTGCACACGCTGTTGAGGAAGTGACGGTCGTGGGAAATGATGATCATGGTGCTGTTACGCGCCGTGAGGATGCTTTCCAGCCAGCGGATGGTGTTGATGTCCAGGTGGTTGGTAGGCTCGTCGAGCAGCAGCACTTCAGGGTCGGAGAACAGTGCCTGGGCCAGCAGCACACGCAGTTTCCAGCCTGGGGCGACTTCGGTCATGGGGCCGAAATGCTGTTCGAGGGGAATACCCAGGCCCAGCAGCAGTTCACCGGCGCGGGATTCGGCGGTGTAGCCGTCCATCTCGGCGAATTCGGTTTCCAGCTCGGCGACGGCCATGCCGTCGTCTTCGGTCATTTCCGGCAGCGAGTAGATACGATCGCGCTCGGCCTTGACCCGCCACAGTTCCTCGTGGCCCATGATCACGGTATCGATCACGGTGAATTCTTCGTAGGCGAACTGGTCCTGGCGCAGCTTGCCCAGGCGCACGTTCGGCTCGAGCATCACCTGGCCGGCCGACGGCTCCAGGTCGCCGCCGAGGATTTTCATGAAGGTCGACTTGCCACAGCCGTTGGCGCCGATCAGGCCGTAGCGGTTGCCATTATTGAACTTGACCGAGACGTTCTCGAACAAGGGCTTGGCGCCAAACTGCATGGTGATGTTAGCGGTGGAGATCAAAGGGCTTACCTATCAATAACTTATGAGGCGTCTTCGCAGCTGCGGACCAATTTCGGACCAATCTTGAGCTTTTCGAGCTCCTGCCAATCATTGGCCGAATTGATCCAACGTGCATACGTCGATAAGAGCATCTGCACGCTGTGCCCGAGCTGTTGGGCGATAAATGCGGGGTTGAGACCAGACATTAAGCATATTGTCGCATACGTGTGACGGCAGTTATATGGCCTCCTGTAGCGGATACCCAGCTCTTTAAGTACTGGTCGCCACTGATGATGCAGGTCAGACGTCTGTTTTACGTACTCGCCGTTCTTCGACGGCGGGAATATATAGGGCGTTTCCGTGACACGGCCCTTGCCTGTTTTGCGCCGCTCGGCGTACTGCCGAGCAAACTCCAAGGCATGCAGCGCCCGTTCATTCAACAACACGAAGCGGTCACCGCCGACTTTCAGGCGCTCGACCACTTCGCCCAGGGCGACGGTGCGCTTGATGTGCGCAACCTTCTTGTTCAGGTCCACGGCATCCCAGCGCAGGGCCAGGGCCTCGGAAAGGCGCACTCCAGTGAAAAAAACGAACTCGAAGAACGCCGCATAGATAGAGCTGGGCCAAAAGGTACCGGCGTACATCCGATCGAGGATGGTGTTTGCCTCGTCCAGCGTGAAGGGGTCGACCTCCTTTTTGCTCCGCTTCGGCAGCTGGATGGGGTCGGCCGGGTTCTTCTGGGTCAGGCCATCCTCGACGGCCGACCGCATGATGGTCGACAGCTTCACCAGTGCGTTGCGCTTCACTGCTGGGCTGGTCCACTGGGTACCGGCGACGATCTGCCGCAGGCGGGTGGTGGTGATCAGGTCGATCCTGATCAAGGCAAGGTGCGGCACCCAGTACAGGTTCAACGCGCTTTTGTACCCGTTGCGAGTCCCTTTCACGATCTCCCGGCTATCCAGCCAAAGCTGGGCATACTCGCCAAAGCTTGGAATCCCGCCGACGGCATTGGCAGAGCTGGGAAACAGCTCTGCATATTTGTCCTGGTCCAGCAGGCCGAGCTTGATCAGGCCAGCTACCTGATCGCGAAGCTTGGATGCAGCTTTGATGCCTTGCGATGTCGGGGGATAGGGAAGCGTCTCGCTGCGTCGGGTTCCTTCGAACATGAACCGGAGACGAAGCGATCCGTAGTGGACGTCGATTCCTGGGGGTAAATCCATTGGCTTTCGAGCCATGCGTCGTACCTTCTCTTGCTGTAGATAATTCGGCCGTGGTGTTTCATCCAGACGCTTTCGGGGAATATCCCGCGTCGGCGTCGACCTTCCAGGGCGCGTTGCGTACAGCCCAGCAGCTCGGCCATGCGTTTTTCGGTGACCTTGTCGACGTCACCTTCAGATTGCGTAGACAACAGGGGCTCCTTGCCGCCACCTGGGCGGCAGTAGGCGAGGGCTGAAGTGCTTACTCCATCCCCTTGCAAAGGCGGCAGTCGATAGTTGGGGGCTCGTCCATGCCACTGGTCTCTAAGCCAGTGCCATCGCAGACGCCACATAGATCGGGACGTTCGAGAAACTCCACGGATGGCTCCCATGGCTCGCCCTGCCATGTGTTGGTTCGGGGTGAGCTCGGATAGGCATACGTTTGTTTGCCAGTCATGCAGTTTTTGACGCGCAGTTGGTGGCCATCGCTGCTGTAACTGAGCACGCGTGCGTTGAACGCCCCACGGGAGTGATGGATCTTTACCAGGCAACCTTTGGGATAGACTTCCTGGGTGAACTTGAGTTGGGCGTCTGTTGCCAGCTTTGCGGCAAGATCCAGCTCCAGCATTTTTGTTCTCTGGTGAGGGTTCATACTGTCGACTCCAATTGAGAGACGCTCAGCCCAACAGCCACCGGCCGCACCCATATCGGCATGCTGCTGAGTATGAAGGTCTCGCCTTGCGCTGCCAGGAGCAGGGTGGTCCCCATCACATCGGCTATCGCCTCGGCCGCGTCTGGTGGTACTGCATTGCCAATCCGTTCACGCCACGCCTGGTCACTGAGGCCGTCCAGCTCGAACTGCTCTTCTGGCTCAACGAGGCTTTGAATGGCAGCCAGCTCAAGCGTGGTGAACGGCCGGTGCCAGGTGCCGTCGAGGCTGGTGATGATGCAGGTCAGGCGATCATTGGCGGCAGGAATCCGTGGGTCGGCCACGCTCCAGCGGCCGTTGTCCTGCCGGGCACTCGCCGACACAGCGCCGGCCTGGCCGTTCCAGTCGACCACCCCGTAATGCCCGCCATGCAGGTAGGCGTCACCTTTGACTCGACGCATACCTGGTCGTGGGTCTTGTACCGCGAACGCGCCTTGTCCCGTGGTGCTGCCGGCAATCACCGTGCCTGCAGCGTTGTCATAGGGTGTCACCAGGTACTTGCCGAATCCGCCGCCAGCGCGCCGAGGGTCGGCCACGCTGAACGTGCCTTGCCCGGGCGACTTCACCCCGATCACCGCACCACTGGTGTCGCCCCAGCGGCGCACGCCGTATTGGTGGTACTGCAGGGCGTCGGCTTTCGAGCGCGGGTCTGCGATCGAGAACGCGCCGTTGGTGGGACTGGATCGGCCTGCGACTGTCCCGATCGATTTACTCCACTGGTTCACCCCCAGGTAGCCTGAATAGGCTTCCGGCACGATGATGAGGTCACGCAGGTATCCGTCCTCGATCGCCAGGTCATTGAGGCTGCGCCAGTCCTTGCCGGCTTCGACCAGGGCGAGGCGCACCCACGTCTTCCACTGCAGTGCCGGCACTCGATGCATCGGCCCAGCGGCTTCGACATCACCGGCCAGCGGCATGCGGCCGAGAATGTCGCCCACTGCGCGCAGGCTCTTGTGCTCAGGCTCGTACAGGAAGGGCGGCACCTTCTCGACGTGGCGGGCGACCAGCAGGAAGCGCTTGCGGCTCTGTGCCAGCCCGCCGATCACGCCGCAATCGTGGGTGGTCTCGGCCACGGCATAACCGAAGCCGGAGAGCAGGCTGTTGATCTGGTCGAGCAGGTGCCTGCCGCGTGAAGCAAGGCGCGGCACGTTCTCGAACACCAGCAGCGGCACGGGATCGTCGGCCCACGCCTCACCGAAGAGCCAAATGCAGCGCAGCGTCAACTCGTTGAGCGCCTGGTACTTGGGGGTAAGGCTCATTTTCTCCGACAGCAGGCCGCTGGCACCTTTGCACGGCGAGCTGATGAACACGGCGTCGGGTCGCTGGCCACCTGCAGCACGGCGGATGTCTTCCGGCGTTGCTTCTCGCCAGCCTGGTGGCGGCTCTTTTCCATGAAAGCGGGTGTACTGGTCGCGGGTGAAGAGGTCCAGCAAAGTGCCCGTCACGCCGCTCAATTGTTTGAAGTCCGCCAGTCCGGCGGGGTCAACGTCTACGCCGCCAATGCACTGCCACTCGGCCTGCAGGTTGCCCACGATGGGCTTGGACTTGTTGAAGCCCTTGGCGCCGCCGCCCAGGCCGCAGCACATATGGAAGTGCTTCAGTACGTGTTTACGCATGGGCACCTCCCGGCTGCTTATACCCCTTGGCAGGCTGCGCGTGCGGGCGATATGAAGCGATCAGCGTTGTTTCAGCAGGCGCTGCCCGGCGCAGCCTCTCGTGGGGTACAAGCGCCTCTTCGGTGCGGCTGAGAGGGTCAATAATGCCTGCTGCTTTGCAGCAGAAACTCTTTGTTTTCTGTGCGTCGATGCTGGGATTGCCACGGAGCAAAGCGGGCTGAGCATTGTGGTCAGCCACGACCAGCGCGGTGCCGCTTTGCACCGAGGTTTTGATCTGCATCGATCCCTTGGCGGCGGTGTGACCGTGTTCTGTGCATGGCGTGGGTTTGAACAGCAAGCCGGGGTGTTGGTGGGTTCGAGTCATGCGGCTTGCTCCTGGTCCAGAGGCTTGATCAGTGCTGCCATGGACAGGGCCTGCTCGCGAAGGGCGCGAGCATCCCGCTCGAGCTTTTTGCCGGTCTTGAATGCACTGAAAGTCTCTGCAGCAATGCGCAGCTTCTCTGCGATCTGCAACAGCGTCTGGTGATGCTGATCTTTCAATGCGCACGCTTCAGTCAGCTTCTTGCACCGTTTCGCGAACTGCTCATTCTGTTCCCGAAGTGAAGACAGCTGTATCTGGAGAGCTCTTACGGTTTGTTGGTAGGACGCGCGCCTTTCTGTGTTGATATCCAGGCGCCCTTTGCGCATGCCCATATAGAAGGTAAGTGCAGACAGGCCTGCGATGAAAATGACGATGATGAACAGCGCAATGACTTGATCTTGAGACATGAGGGTATTGCTCCTTGTGGTGTGCGGGCCGGTGGTGGCGGCCCGTGCTGGGGTTACTGCTGTTGCTCTTGCTCAGCCCGCATACGCGCTTGCTCTTCGTCGGCCTTGTGGGCTCGGATGTCGATCAGGGCGGCCACGTGGCGGATGTGAGCGAACTTTTGCGCTTTCCGGCTGGTGTCCAGTGTGGTGACTGGTAGCTGGATTCGTCCGCTGTTCAGCTGTTCCGTGAATGACTGCTCATTGAGGTTGCGAAAGTACTGCACGCGCACCTTGTCCAGCGGTATCAGCACATCACCGAAGGTTCGATAGAGCAGTTCAACGGTGATGGGCTCAGGTGCGGGCAGCAAATGCAGATTTGCTTGGGTGCTATTGCTCATCAGGCTTGGGGCTCTCCATGAGCTTGTGGCGTGACGGATGGTTCCAGGTGATCTCGCAATGTTTACGCACCAGGTCCTGAAAGTGAGCAGGCACCTCTAGGAGCGCAGCGTTGCGCTCCTCGCGGGTCCTGAGCGCCAGTATCTGGCGTGCATATTGTCTAGGCCGCATTTTGGGTACCCTTCGTTAACGGGGGGTATTGCAGGGCAAGCTGGTCTGCAAGCCACTCGATGCCTTCAGGTTTCACCCGAGTTGACTTGCTGTACTGCATCCCCGCGACGGGGTGGTACCAGCTCCCTTCTTTCACGCGCAGGTACTGGCGATCCCTGTTTGGGTACCGAGGCAGGTTGTGGTCATCGAGGAGCTGCTTTGTGCCCATCAGCTCAATGAGTTTTGGGCGGGTGATGCCGAGCACTTTGGCCGTTTGGGCGAGGGTGCGATCCATGACAGCCTCCTACGCAGCTTGCTCGTTTGGGGTTGCAGATCGAATGAATGCGTCCAGCTTCTTGCCCATCACTTCCATGGCGTGGGCCTCGCTACCTCGTGTAGTGAAAGTGCTTGTATGAGGCCGGCGGGTGCCGATCGACAGGATTGAAGTCACCAGATTGTCGGGAGATCGGCTGCGATGGACAGCCAACTGCACCGGTGCCTGCAGCCCTACGTCGAGGGTCAGGACGCCGCCTTTACGCAGCAGTTCGCGCACCTGCTCGATGCGTCCAGCCGCAACGCTCTCCTCAACTGACAGAGAGGGCGATTCAACCCACGAGGGCAGTCCATCAGCGGTTTCGGTCTTGCCGTTGGCGATTCCTTCAACGAGCTCGGCAATACGGTGATGGATCTTCGGGTGGTTCTGCGAAAGGGTCACCGAGTGGCGCGCATCGAGCATGTCGACGGTAAAAGTCGTGCTGCTTGCGCCGCGTTCCACATGCAGGCGAAAGGAAAGACGCTGCCGGTGCAGGGGAGAGCTGCAGGTGTGATTGAATGAGCCGTTCAGGTTGGCCTGGGCGGCGAACAGTTGCAGGGTGCGGTAGTCGATCTTGAAGTCGCTCATGCTGCACGGCCCCCGTCGTTCGGATCGAAAGGGCGGACAGGGGAGAGAATCGGGCGACGTTTGGTGGTGACAAATGCACAGCCGCTTAGCGCGGCAAGGCGACGAACCTCAAAGATCAGGACAGTGGTAGCGGCGGCGGGGTGGACGTGCAGGGTTGCTGTGGTGTGCATGGTGATGCCTCACTCTGTGGTGGAAGAGTGAGGCGAATATCACGCAGCGTGCTTTTTAAGTCAATACGCTGTGTGATTATTTTTCCGGTGCGCTGTGTAGAAAACGTGATGACTTCAAGATGCCGCCTACAAGATGTATTTCCGTGACGTCCTTTTCAGCGATGTGAATGGGAGGATGCCCCGCATTCACGCTGTCGAGGCGATACATGCCGTCGCGAAGGTAAATGAACTCTCTGATCATAGTCTTGCCGGCCAGGGTGCGGACTACTACCTCATCCCCACTGTAGAAATCCTTGTTCGGCTCGATCAGAACGAACTCTCCATTTTTGATGCGGGGCAGCAGGCTATCGCCCGTTACTCGAAGTCCGTAGGCATCTGGATCATCGCTATGGATATTAAGGTATCCGTCACCTTGGTCCGAGGGTAGGTGAAGGGCTTCAAAGTAACCCTCATCGGCCAACTGCGCGTTGCCTATGACACGGACGCTGCCATCTTTGGCCCACCCGACATTGCTACTGACTGGCTGTCCTTGGTCTTTGGTCCGCCCGTACTCGCGAGCAAGGTGATCCTCCGAGCGCACTCGCCCTTGGATTGCGTCCGGCAGTGAGTTGATCTCTGAACGATCTTTTCCCGCGACCAAGTCTGGTAGCGAAATACCCAATGCCCCGGCCAATTTCTCCAGGTCCTGAAGGTTTGGCTGTCGAGTCCCTTTTTCGTAATTGCCAATCCGCGATTGGGATTCCCAGCCGCAGGCCAAGGCCAAAGCCTGCTGGCTCATGCCTTTGGCTTTACGTAGATGCTTGATGCGATTGCCTAGTGTGTTCATGTGTTTTTTTTACCACGCAACGGTATCTGTTTATCGCACTTTACGTGTTGAAATGTTCACGTTACGTGCTTAATATGGCGGCGACTGAACGGAGGACCTTGGAATGAACTGTATCGCTGTGCATCGAGAAAGGGCCGGCATCAAGCAGCGGGATCTAGTGGCTGCACTGGGCTGGACGCAAACGCGTCTAAGCAATTACGAAGCGGGGCGCCGATTACCAGGACTCACTGAGTGCCGAGCCATCATTTCGGCGCTGAACAAGCTTGGGGCTCTTTGTTCGCTTGATGACGTGTTTCCGCCTGAGCCAGACGTACCTCAGGCTGCTTAGAAAAAAGGCGACCCGAAGGTCGCCCAGTTTCCCCCGGCAGTACCACCACAGTGCTACCGGGCCGCGTGAGAGGCAAGCGAGCACACCACATGCATCCGCTTACCTTGATCGCGTTACCCAGGCACGGATGCTTGGGTTTTGCCGCCTTTCTCCACCACAGATTGGGCGGCTGTTGCGCCAGAGGTGGTCGACGGATCGACGCCTCGGCACGGTGCCGGTTTGGTCTGTAGGACCGTTCCGGCGTTTGGGCCCTTACAAGCCACGCGGCAAATGTATCACCACTACATGCCGCTGGCACTGGCAACCTATAAGGATTAATGCCATGAGCCGAACTGCTCTGAGTTGTGTCGAGCGCGCCAAGAGGGAAGTCTTGCCGCTTGATTTGGCGCTGTACCACGCTGTTCGGGACTATCCGGGCGGTGCTGCGGCAATTGCCGGTGCGACCGGCCGAAACGCCACCACCATGCAGCACAAGCTGTCTCCAACCCATCCCACCCATGTGGTCAACATTCAGGAGTTCTGCGAGATCCTGGAGATGACCAAGGATCGCCGCATTCTTGATGCTGTACACGCGATGGTTGGCGACACGATATGGCAAGAGCTTTCAGACGCCTACACAGAAGACATGCCTGAGACCCTGACCATGGGTATTGCAATGTTTTTCAGGCAGGTGGCCGACCTGTCAGAAAGTTGGGCACGCAACATCGGCGACGGGATGGTTGACGATCGGGAGTTGGCTGAAATACAGCAGCTGGTGTTTCGAGGGATTCAAGGGCTTCTGGGGATGTACAACCGTGCCCGCTATGTGAATCAGACTACTCGGGGGACTAGCCGTGGCTGATATCGCGGATTTTGCCAATGATCTGGTTCAGGAGCGTATCGACCTTGCGCTCGCAGCGCGTAACGCTTTCAAGCAAACCGCCTTAGCGCCTTCCTCTATGTTCTGCGACGCCTGCGAAGAGCCCATACCAGAGGCCCGCCGCTTGGCCAGCCCAGGCTGCACGCAGTGCACAGGATGCCAAACATTAGCGGAGCAGCTGGAGGCGCGCCATGCTCGATGAAGTATTGAATCAGTTTGCCGATTACGGTCTTGAACCCTTGCAACCGCTGACCTACGGAAAGCTCACACGCTGCAAGACCTCGCAAGACAAGGGCAAGGAAAAGAACGGTTGGTATGTGGTGCATGAGCATCGCACCGAGAAGGGTGAAACGCTGATATTCGGCAGCTTCGGCGACTGGCGCTCAGGCGAGTCTCTAAAGATCAAGGTCAAGGCCGGTCGCATGACTCAAGAAGAACGCGAAGTCATGCGCGCGCGGCAAGAGGATGCTAAGCGCAGGGCGGTGGAGATTGCCGCCAATGCGGCACGGCGAGCAGCCAGTCGGGCGTCAGCTATGTTTGGACGCATGCCAGCTAAGGGACGCAGTGCCTATCTCGATCGAAAACAGATCGTGGGCTTCGGCTTGCGATACGCTCCCCGATCGGGGGCTGTGCTGATTCCGATGCACAACGTACGTGACCAGATCGTGGGCCTGCAGGTGATCTATCCCGAAAAGCAGGCCGACACGGGCCGAGACAAGACGTACTGGCCCTATGGCATGTCGAAAGAGGGAGCTTTCCACCTGGTCGGTCCGCACCCTGAACCAGGAGAGCCGATCCTGATCTGTGAGGGATATGCGACGGGGGCAAGCCTTCACATGGCGACTTCTTTGACTGTCTCCATCGCATTTGATGCCGGCAATCTCATGGCGGTCGCAAAAACGATGCGTGAGCGTTTCCCTGGTCGCCCCGTAATCATCTGCAGGGACGATGACTGGAAAACCACGCGGCCGGGTGGTGAGCCTTGGAATCCTGGTAAGGAGCGAGCAGATAACGCGGCCACTGTCGTAGGTGGCCAGGTGGTGTGGCCTATCTTCTCGGTCGAGCGCGAGGTCAAGTGGACAGACTTCAACGATTTACACTGTGCCGAGGGATTGGATGCTGTCCGCCGCCAGGTGCTCGCGGTTGTAAAGCCTCCTGCAGCTGGAGGGTGGCGGGACCAGCTTGCGCGAACTGAAAACGGCATGCTGATCGCTCACATGCAAAATGTTGAACTGATCTTGGCCAACGATGAGCGATGGCTCGGTGTGATTGGTTTCAGCTCATTCAGCTCGAAAATCATCAAGCTGAGGGTGCCGCCGTATGGCGGTGGCGTTGGCGACTGGGCAGACATCGACGACATGCTGGTGATGAAGTGGCTGGCCCAGCAGTACAACCTGAGGGTCAAGGTAAGTCATGTGATCGAGGCGGTCAGTGTCGTAGCGCACGATCACGCCTTTCATCCTGTCCGCGACTACTTGAACAGCCTCGAATGGGATCGCGTTCTGCGCCTTGATAGTTGGCTCACCGAGATTATGGGGGTCGAGCCGACTGAGTACAGTTCAAAGGTCGGCAAGCGTTGGATGGTTTCTGCAGTGGGGCGTGTCATGCATCCAGGGTGTAAAGCTGACTCTGTCATGATCCTTGAGGGCGCCCAGGGCGCTGGTAAGTCAACCGCTATGAGTGTGCTCGGTGGTGACTGGTTCATGGATACGCCATTTGCCTTGGGCGACAAGGATGGCTTCCAGGCTATTCGGGGTAAGTGGATTGTTGAGTTGGGTGAGTTGGACAGTTTCAACAAAGCCGAGTCGACGAAGGCCAAGCAATTCTTTTCGGCCTCCACGGATACCTATCGGGAGAGCTACGGCCGCAGAACGATGGACGTGCCACGCCAGTGTGTTTTCGTGGGTACGACCAACCAGGATGAGTATCTGAAGGACGCTACCGGTAACCGCCGCTACTGGCCTGTGGCATGTACCAAGGTTGACCTGGAGCAACTGCGGGAGATCCGCGACCAGCTATGGGCTGAGGCGATGTTCTGCTACCAGTCGGGGGATATCTGGTGGGTCAATCGTGATGAGGCGCCGTTGTTCGCTGAGGCGCAGGAGGAGCGGTTTGTAGTCGATGAATGGGAAGGCCCAATCCTGACGTGGTTGGAAGAGTCTCAGATCGGCGAAACGGCCACCGGTAGTGAGATTCTGTCCGGCGCGTTGAAGTTGGATTTTGGGCATTGGGGTAAGCCTGAACAGATGCGCGTCGGCGCCATCATGCATCGCCTTGGATGGCGCAAGGTGCGGCAACCAGCACTGGCCAAAAGCGGCGTTCGGCCTTGGGCATACAAAAAACCAGCTGGCTGGGGCAGTTCTTCAGCCCTACTTGTGGCGCCAGTCGAGGAGCCTTGCTTTGATTAAGGCTATCGATTCCCTACTACAAGTTTGGGCCCAGGAGCTGCATAGCGATCTCTCCAGCGGTGGCATGGCTGGGGGCAACATGGTTGCAATGATGATGGAGAGCAACGGCCAATTAATCCGTGGCAAACGCGCAAGCAAAGCTCCCCTGGAGAGTTCCCTCGACATAGAGTTGATAGTGACCAAGCACCTTGATGCCCACTTGGCGATGGTCGTGCGTGAGCATTACTGCAGCTTCGATTCCAACATGATGCTGCGGTACGCGCATTGCGGTTGTGGGCGAGACACGTATTATCAGCGCCTGCACGAGGCGCACCTGGTCATCTTCAGTGCCTTGGCTGGGGTCGCGGCGTGAGCCATGCTTTGGCGTGCCCGCGTCGGTCCAACCGTCCGGCCTTGTCCGACTATTAATTGTTGTGGTCGGACGCGCGAAGGCATTGCAGTTATTGGGCTGTCCAACTGTCCGACCTCTCGCCAGACCATGCGTGCATGTGAGCGATGCGCGAATATATGCGCGCAGGGGCGCGCAGGCGTGCCTTTAGGTTTTCTCTCTTTATGCGAGAAAGAATCAAAGAAGGTAGGACAGCAGGACAGCCCTCGTTTCTAGGCGCCTAGAGTTGTCCTGCCTGACTCAAGAAAGGCGAGACAGGCAGGACAGCGCAGAGGAGCTTAAGCCGAGTGTGGGATATTCATCGACATTCGCCAGATCAAACGCAGACATTCACCGGGTGGCAGTAAAGTGGTATTGCTGCCACCGGAATCGACCTGTAAAAAGTACCCATCTTCGATAGGTGCGGACGTAGCAAGCGTTACGCACACCACACCAAACCCGGCCATCGCGCCGGGTTTTTGCATTTTGGGGGAAGTGATGACGAGCGAGCAGCAAACGTTGATTGATATGCCGATCTGGATGGTCATCGTACTGTCCCTGGTCGGTGGCGTATCGGGCGAGATGTGGCGAGCTGACAAGGCCGGTGTGCGGGGATGGGGACTGGTACGGCGGATTGCACTGAGGTCGGGCGCCTGCATCGTCTGCGGCCTTTCGACCATGATGCTCTTGTACTCGATGGGAGTGTCGATCTGGGCGGCTGGAGCATTCGGTTGTTTGACCGCAATGGCCGGTGCTGACGTAGCCATTGGGTTGTACGAACGCTGGGCAGCCAAGCGGCTGGGCGTCTGCGACATCCCGCCCTCGAGCGGCAATGCAGGCCAGTGAAATCTGGCCGGCAACCCAGACCCGCCGGGGACCCTGGCGGTTTTCGCTCAGTACGGGGTCGGAAACCCGCGGGACTTTGTTAGTGGGAGGTTCACCAGCTTAGTGAACTGCGGTGAACTGGTGAACATCCCGTATTCATTGGGTGAACTGGACATTTCGACATGACGATAATCAGCAAGTCGGAGTTCGCCACACGGCGCGGCTGGGCCAAGTCGTACGTTTCCAAGCTGGCCAAACAGGACCGGCTGGTGTTGACCGAGGATGGCAAGGTCGACCTGGAAGCAACCGAAGCCCTGCTGGCCGATTCGGCAGACCCCAGCAAAGCGGCCGTCACGGCTCGGCATGAAGAGGCGCGGATTGATCGCGACGTTCGCAGCCAACTGGTACCGGCCGCCGAAATACCTGCGGTGCAGGCCACAGGTAAAGGCCCGGATTTTCAGAGGGCCCGCGCACACCGTGAGTACTACCTCGCCCAGTTGGCCGAGGCCGAATTCCACAAGGTCCAGGGCAACCTGGTTGAGCGCAAGGCGGTGGCCGATGCAGCATACGGTGCCGGGCGGATGGTTCGTGACCTTGTGCTAGGCCTGCCGTCTCAACTGGCACCAGAGTTGGTTGCAATGACCGATCCCTGGCAAATCGAAAAGCACCTGGCGGGCGCCTTCCGCCGAGTCTTTGAGGACGCTGCGCGCATGAGCACGTCGGACCTTGAACAAGCTATAACCCAGAGCTGAGCCTATGCCCACCGGATACGCAGACGGTGCCGAGGTGTACCGCGAAGCGTATTGCCGTGGGCTGAAGCCCGACCCCGAGCTGTGGGTGGATGAATGGGCGGACGAGTACATGCGGATTCCGCGTGATACCGGCGCCGCCGAGCCTGGCAAATACCGCACAGAGCGCACACCGTACGCACGTGAACCCATGCGCTGCCTGTCACCGAGCCACCCCTGCAAGCGGGTGGTTACCATGGTGGCCTCGCAGCTGATGAAAACCCAGATCGCATTGAACTGGATCGGCGCACTGATCCACATGTCGCCGTCGAATATTCTGACCTTGCTGCCCAGTTTGAGCCTTGCCAAGCGGGTGTCAGCGCGAATCGGCAAGACGATCAAGGCCACCCCGGTGCTCAGCGAGCGTGTTGCATCGCCGCGCTCACGGGACTCACGCAACACCATGGATACCAAGGAATTCGAGGGCGGCTCGCTGTACGCGACTACGGCTGGCTCGGCCGCCAACTTGGCCGAGCTGTCGGCGCGGTTCGTCTACGGCGACGAGATCGATCGTTGGGATGTGGACGTAGACGAGGAGGGCGACCCGATCGAACTGGCCGAGACCAGGGGTAGCACCTTTGGCCGCAATGCCAAGTTCTATTTCTCCAGCTCCCCGACAATCAAGGGTGCCTCCCGCATCGCCGACCTGTACGAGTCCAGCGACCAGCGTCACTACTACGTGCCGTGCCCGACCTGCGGACACATGCAGATCCTTGAATGGGAGCGCCTGCTGTACTCGCAGGACTTGAGCACGGTGCATTACCAGTGCGCTGGGCCGACCTGCGACGTGCTGATCGAGGAGCATCACAAGGGCGAGATGCTTGCCCGAGGTGAGTGGCGATCGCATGCCGAGGGCGATGGCGAGACGGTGGGGTTTCACCTCAATGCGCTGTATGCCCCGCTGGGTTGGCAGGACTGGGCATCGCTGGCCAAGCAGTATGAAAAGGCCAAGAAAGCCCAGGAACGTGGCGACCTTGAACCCATGCAGGTGTTCTACAACACCCGTCTTGCCAAGGTGTGGGACAGTGCGCAAGAGCAGACCAAAGCCGAAGCGCTGCAAGCCCGTGCTCTGCAGGAAGACTTCGTGCTCGGCACCCTGGCGGTGGGCGTGCTTTCGTTGACCGCTGCCGTAGACGTTCAGGCCAACCGGCTTGAAATGATCACCATTGGCTGGGGCGTCGGCATGGAGCGCTGGGTGGTCGATCACCAGGTGATCATGGGCGACCCCTCGGACGACCGCACCTGGGCGGCCCTCGACGAGAAACTCAAGGAGCGCTACAGGCATCCCTGTGGCGTCAGCTTGGCGATCCTCGCCACCGCGATCGACTCTGGTGGTCACCACACCCATGAGGTGTACCAGTTTTGCCGCATCCGGCGCTGGCGAAATGTCTTTGCGGTGAAGGGCGCGAGCAAGTCCGGCAAGCCGGTAATCGCTCAGCGCCCCTCCCTGGTCGACGTTACCTGGAAAGGTCAGACCGAACGCAACGGCGCTGAGCTGTGGATCGTCGGTACCGACACCGCCAAGGACTGGATCTACAACCGCTACCCCGTCGAGACCGGCCCTGGCGCCTTGCACTTCGCCAAGGACTTGCCTGCGGACTTCTTCGAGCAGTGCGTGGCTGAGCGCAAGGTTGCGCGGTACGTGAAGGGCTACAAGCGGATCGAGTGGGTCAAGGGCAAGGCGGATCGCAACGAAGCACTCGATCTGATGGTGTACAGCTTGGCGATGGCCCATTACCTGGGGTTGCACCGTTACGGCGAGCACGACTGGGCCCGGATGCGCCAAGCCCTGGCCCAGGCGAACCTGTTCGACGATTCCGCCCAGGCTGCCCCCGCAGCCGCGACGCGAGATCGGCAGGCAGAACCCGATGTTGTCCAGCCCGCTCCGCAACTTCAGCCAGCGGCCGTTGCGCCAAGCCCGCCACCGCGACAAACCGCCCAACCTATGCAACGCCGCAGCTCCCCTAGCGGCTACCTGAAGAGACGCTGATATGGCCTACACCCAAAAGCACCTCGACGCTGTTGAGGCGGCTATCGCTCGCGGTGAGAAAACCGTGCGCTACACCGACCGCACCGTGGAGTACCGCTCGGTCGACGAGCTTCTCAAGGCCCGCGATGTGATCCGTACAAGCTTGGCAAATACCGCCGGGCCTCGTTCACGTGTCGTGCGATTGAGTCACGGAGGGAAGGGCTTGTGAGTACTCGTTATCCGACGCTGACACGGTCAGGGTTCCTGCTGCCGGAAAGGCTCAAGGCCAGCTACGAGGGCGCGGCCGAGGGGCGGCGATCGTCGAGCTGGGACGCACCCGATACCGGGGTCAACAGCCTGATCATGCCGGCCCTGCGCAACTTGCGCTCGCGGTCGCGGGCAGCTGTTCGCAATGATCCGTACGCGGCAAACGCGATCGATCGCCGGGTCAGCAACCTGATCGGGACCGGCATCACCCCACAGCCGCGCCTCAAGGACAAGGACCTGCGCTCGCAACTGCAAGAGCTGTGGGAAGACTGGGTTGACGAGTCGGACGCGGATCAGCTGACCGACTTCTACGGGCAGCAGTCGCTGGTGGCGCGCACAGTCGAGCAGTCTGGCGAGTGCTTCGTGCGCATCCGACCGCGCCGGCTGGAGGGGGGGCTGGCAGTGCCTTTGCAGTTGCAGTGCCTGGCGCCAGAGTTCGTGCCGCACGACAAATTCGAGCTCACAAAGGACGGCAACATCATCCGCGCCGGTATTGAATTCAACAGCCAGGGGCAGCGTGTTGCGTACTGGTGCTACCGGTCGCACCCCAGCGACATGGCGGCCCTGAACGCGGGCTACAACATTCTGGTGCGAGTCCCTGCCAGCCAGATGCTGCACATCTTCGAGCCCGTTGAGCCCGGCCAGCTTCGTGGCGTCCCACGTCTCGCGCCGGTGCTCAAGCGACTGCGCAGCCTGGACAACTACGACGACGCGGTGTTGTTCCGGCAGGAGGTGGCCAACCTGTTCGCCGGCTTTATTCGCAAGCCTGCCAGCGACGGGCCGCCAATGCTTGACCCGGTGACCGGGGCGCCAATCAAGACCGGTTCAGATGGATTCACGCCGATGGTGGCGCTGGAGCCCGGAACGATGCAGGAGCTGCTACCGGGCGAAGAGGTTGAGTTCTCGAAACCGCCCGATGGCGGCAACAACTACCCCGACTTCATGCGGCAGCAACTGATGGCTGCAGCGGCCGGTGCAAGCCTGCCGTACGAGCTGATGACGGGCGATATGCGCGGCGTCAACGACCGGACGATTCGCGTCGTGCTCAACGAGTTTCGTCGGCGGCTGGAGCAGCTGCAGTTCGCCGTCTACGTCCACCAGTTGTGCCGGCCTGTACGTGCGGCGTGGTTGGACATGGCAGTGCTGTCCGGTGCGCTGGATCTGACGGACTACGGCCAACGCCGTCGTGAGTATCTGCGCACCCGCTGGGTACCCCAGGGCTGGGCCTACATTCAGCCGGTGCAGGACGTGCAGTCCCGGGCAATGGAGATCAACGCGGGCCTGACCTCTCGCAGTGAGATGTGCTTACGCTCCGGTACCGACGCCGAGATCGTCGACCAGGAGAATGCCGCCGATGCTGCCCGCGCTAGAGCGTTGGGCCTGAACTACAGCACCTTGTCGCCCAGCGATGAGGAACCCGACGAGAAGGAGAAACCATGAAACCGCTGTTGCCGTTTCGCATTTTCAACAAGGCCAAAACCGTTTTGCCGGTCGAGGATGAGCACTGGTACAGCATCAAGGCTGAGGCCCGGCCCGAACAGACTGTCATCGAAATCTACATCTATGGTGAGATTGGTGGGTGGGGCATCACGGCCAGCCAGTTCATTCGCGACCTCAGGGCGCTCGACGATGGTGTATCGCCTGTGGTCGTCGCCTTCAACACCATCGGCGGCGACCTGTTCGATGGCTTGGCGATTCACAATGCTTTGAGCCGCCTGGGTGAGCGCTGCACGGCGCGCATCGATGCGTTGGCAGCCAGTGCCGGCGGCATTGCGGCTTGCGGCGCGCACCGTGTAGTGATGGCATCCAATTCCATTCTCATGGTGCACAACCCCTGGACCTATACGGAGGGGGATGCTGAGGACCTGCGAAAGGTCGCCGATGTGCTCGACCAGACGCTGGAAGCCATCATCGCGGCATACAAGGCCAAGGCGCCGGACATTGATGACGCCGAGCTGCGCCGCCTGGTGAATGATGAAACCTGGCTGACGGCACAGGAAGCCTTGGCTCTGGGCCTAGCCGATGAGGTGAGTAGCGGGGTCGAGGTCAAGGCGTGCCTCGGCCAGGGCGCTGCCATGCAGCGGTATCGACAGACGCCCAAGGCCCTGATCGAGCAGCTTAACGAGTCGGCTGCTGATCCAGAGACGCCTCCGGCTAAGCCGGACGATCCTGCCCCCGGTGATCCTCCTGAGCCTGTAGCGGGCGATTCAGCCGCGCTAGCCCTGATGATCACCCAGGCCTGCACCAAGGCTGGGATCAGCAACCTGGTCGAGCCCTTGATTGCTTCCACCAACCTGGCCGACACCGCCACGGTGCAGGCCGCACTGACGCGTGCAAAAGCGGTGCGCGATCTGTGCGTGGCCGCACGACTGCCCGAGCTGACGGGAGAGTTCGTGAAGGCTGGTCTGGATGCCCAGGCAGTGCGTGCCCGGCTGTTCGACAGGCTGGTTGGGTCCGGCAAGGGCTTCGAGATCGACAACAGCCTCCCACCTGCCGACGACCTGCCGGAAAAGGTCAAGGCGCAACTCCCCAACCCTAACGCTATCTGGGCTGCCCGCCGGCAGGCCACCAACAAAGGAGCACGACCATGAGCAACATCCATCGCGAAACGGTGCACGCCGGTGAGTTCCTGCTGAGCGAAGGCGCGGGCAAGATTTCCCGCGAGGCGATCAGCGTCGTGGCCGGACCGGCCCTCATTGCCGGTCAGGTGCTCGGCCTGGTTACCGCGACAGGTGAGTTTGCACCATACGATCCGGAGGCCGAAGACGGTCGCGAGAACGCGGCCTGCATCCTGTTCGCCTCCATTGGTGAGTCAGAGGTGGCACGGCGTGCGCGAGCGGTGGTTCGGCTGGCAGAGGTGACCGAAAGCCTGCTCACTGGCCTGGACCTCGACGCCGAAAAGGCCCTGGCAACGCATTACATCATCGTTCGCTGAAGCGATCGCAACTTTCCCCAAACCCCGCCCTGAGCGGGGCTTATGCTTTCTGGAGTATTCCCATGGCTGATATCGCCATTTTTGAAGACGACGCATTCGGCGTCGCTGCGTTGACCGCTGCGATCAACGAGCAGGAGCTGGTGCCGGGCCGACTGGCCGCGCTTGGCCTGTTCGAGGAGGAGGGTGTCACGACCCTGACCGTGCAGATCGAGAAAGACGGCGACAAGCTGGCCCTGGTGCCGGCAGGTGAGCGCGGCACCTCGGGGTTGGTGGTCAATGCCAGCAAGCGCATCCTGCTGCCGTTCAACACCGTGCACCTGCCCCAGCGCTTCGCCATCAAGGCCGACGAGATTCAGGGTATCCGCGCTTTCGGTACTCAAACCGAGCTGCAGGCGGTTCAAGACGTAGTGAACAAACGGCTGGACAAGGCGCGCCGCCAGTTGGATGCGACCCACGAATTTCATCGTATGGGGGCGCTGAACGGTAAAGTGCTCGACGCTGATGGTAGCTCGGTGTTGCTGGATATTTATGACCGCTTCGGTGTTAAGCGCCAGAGCATGTCGATGGGGCTCAACGATCCTGAGGCGAACGTCCAGGTGCAGTGTGTTGAAGCGCTGGACATGCAGGAAGATGCGCTCGGCAGCGTGACTACGACGTCCTCGCGAGCTTTCTGCGGCAAGACCTTCTGGAAAAAGCTCATCTCTCACCCGTCGGTGGTCGACACATACAAAGGCAGCGAGCAGGCCGCTTCGTTGCGCGGTGATGGCCGTATGTCCTTCGAGTTCGGCGGCATCAGTTGGGAGCGCTACCGGGGCAAGGTTGCGGGTGTCGCTTTCATCGCGGACGATGAGGCGCGCCTGGTGCCCGAGGGTGTGCCAGAAATGTTCCTCTCGGTATACGCCCCAGCCGATTACATGGAAACGGTCAACACCCAGGGCCTGCCTTACTACAGCAAGCTCGAGCCAATGCCGTTCGGTAAAGGCGTCGCGGGCGAGGCCCAGTCCAACCCGCTGCACATCTGCACCCGGCCGCGTGCAGTCATCAATCTGAAGCTCTGATCATGAGTTTCCGCGACCTGATTGATTCAGTGGATGACGCGGTATTCGAGCTGCTCGGTGATACAGCCTTCATCGAGGAGCGCGAAGTGCTTGGCATGTTCTCGGTGCCCTGGCTGCAGCCCAAGTTGGGCAAGATCATCACCGCGCTGCGTGAGCCGCACCTGGTTGTGCGGGTTAGTGATTCTGACGGTGTGGTGCCCGGGCAGGTCGTGCGAATCGAGTTGCCCGAGTACGACGGCGGTGGGTCGTACACACTGGTTCGGGTCGAGCCGGGTGGTGATGGCCTGGTCGCTCTGGTGCTGAGGCTCAAACCATGAGCGTCGGCAGCTACACCCAGCAGTCGCGAGATGCCGGGATGATCACGCTGCAGCCCTCGCTTACTGACTTTCAGGCGTTCAAGGAGTTTGCCGCGATCATGCCGAAGGCCGCCGCTGCGGCGAAGCGGCGTGCGATCAACAAGACCCTGCGCTGGTTGGTTACTCATATCGGACGTGCCGTCAGCCGCAAGGAGCGTATTGCCGTTGCTGCTGTGCGGCAGCGCTTGCGTGCGTTCCCCGTGACCAACAACGGCTCGGGCAAGCTCTGGTTCGGTATCAACCCGATCGAGGCGAGTCGGATCGGTCGGGCTCGACAGGGCCGTTCGGGTGTCTCGGTCGCTGGGCGACAATACCAGGGAGCGTTCTTCAAGAAGGTCTACGGTGGCAAAGCCGATATCTGGATCCGCACAGGCAGCAAGCACTTTCGAGCTTCCGACTATCCGAACAGCGATGTGTCGGGGGGAGGTGGCTACCGTACCGGATGGGTCTCTGAAAACGATAACCGCTTTCCACTGGCCAAGGCCAAGGTCTCACTTGATGAGGTGAGGCCGTTGTTCGAACAGTGGGTGCGCAAGGCTGATGCGCGGCTGATGGAGGTGCTGCAACAGGAGCTCAACTTTGAAATTCAGAAGGTTCTGAAAGGAGGTGCACGTGGACGATGAGCCGCTGACGCTTGATCGGCTGTATGCCGCGATCGAGAGCGGCATACATGCAGCGGTACCCGGTCTTGCGATGGTTGTGACGATGCCTCATATGCTCCAGCAGTTGCCTGTACCGGCTGTTGTGATCGAGGTGGCAGAGTTTGAGCCGGGCGTAGACCGAGGCACTGGTGAGGTGGCTCTGGTCGTTCGGTTCGAGGCGCGAGTCATTGTTGCCCCAGAGCAGCCGGACTGTCAGCAGCAGGCAGCCTTCGTCGCTGCACAGCTGACCGGCCTCCTGCGCATGCAGTCGTGGGGGCTGGGCGTCGAGCTTGCAGAGTTCGTGCGAGCGGCACAGGACTGGACTCGTCCTGAGCTGGATGGGTATGCGGTGTGGGTTGTTGAGTGGACTCAGCAGATTTATCTCGGCGACCAGGAATGGCCATGGCCCAACCAGCCGCCGGGCACGCTGGTGTTCCGGGTTGGGCCAGATGCCGAAAGCATCGAGCCGGAGGAACTGCAATGAGCTACGCAAGCGCACAGCATGACCGCATGCTGGCCGGCCTGGTCATGCCCTGCAGCGTTGTCGGGGTCGACCTGGCGTCTGCGATGGTGCGTGTGTCAGACGGTGCCGGCTGGACCAGCGCCTGGGTACGCTGGCACAGCCAGGCGGCGGGCAAGGCGCGGCACTGGCGGGCGCCGAGCCTGGGCGAGCAGGGCGCGCTGATCAGCCCCAGTGGCGAGCCGGCGCAGGGCACGTTCGTGCCGGGGCTGTACGGTAACGCCGGTGCACAGCCGGACAACCGCGATCACGTCGAGGTGTGGCGCTTCGACGACGGCGGTTCGCTGGTCTACGACTGGCAGGCCAAGACCTACACCATCGACCTGCCCAGCGGCAGCGTGACCACCAAGGTCGGCGGCAGTGTGGTCGTCGTCACGGATGATGCGATAACAGCACTGACCGGCAGCGTCACGGTCACCGGGACTATCACCCTGGTCGGTGACGTGCAGATCAACGGCGCGTTACGCGTAACGGGCGATATCAACGGCGGCGGCAAGATCATCGACACCGGCGGCAACACCGCCAATCACAAGCACTGACACCAGCCCGCCCCGCGCGGGCTTTTTTGAACCTGGAGAAGACTATGGCCGTAGCAAAGAAAACCGCCCCGGAGGCGCTGCCCGGCGCGTCTGTGGCGTTTCGCGATACTCGCTTTACCTCGCGCACGTTGATCCTGCCGGACGGGCGGGAGCTGCCTGTGGCGCAGGCCCGTGTGGTGATCGGCACCGATGACACGGTTGCCCTGGAGTACCTGATGGGCCACCCGGACCTGCAGCAGGAGTAATCCCGTGATCGGACTGGATCGCCGCACCGGGCTGGCACTGTCGGGCATCGAGCACCTTCGCCAGTCCATAGAAGACATTCTGACCACACCGCTTGGCAGCCGGCGCATGCGGCCTGACTACGGCAGCAAGCTGCGCCGCTTTGTCGATCTGCCGGTCAACGACGGGTGGAAAAGTGCGGTACAGGCCGAGGTGGCCCGTTCGCTGAGCCGCTGGGAGCCGCGCTTGAAGCTTGAGCGCGTGCGTGTGGTGGCTGTGCTGGGCGGCCAGATCACGCTGCAACTGACCGGGCAGTACCTGGGCGACAGCCAATTGCTGGAGGTGACGGCATGAGTATCGTGGATTTGTCGGTGCTGCCCGCGCCGCAGGTGCTGGAAGACCTCGACTTTGAGCAAGTTTTCCAAGACGACCTTGCGGCGTTCAGGCTGCACATGGGGGACAACTGGGACGCGCTGCTGGAGAGTGACCCGGTGACCAAGCTGCTGGAGGTCGGCGCGTATCGCAAGCTGGGCAACCGGGCGCGGGTGAACGACGCGGCCAAGGCGCTGCTGCTGGCCTTCGCCAGGGGGGCCGACCTTGACCACCTTGCGGCCAACGTACGGCTCAAGCGGCTGGTGGTGCAGGCCGAGGATCTGGTGGCGGTACCGCCAGTGGCCGAAGTGCTCGAGGAGGACGACGCCCTGCGCGAGCGGGTCCAGTTGGTGTACGAGGGGCTGACCACGGCCGGCCCGCGCAACAGCTACATCCTGCACGCGCGCAACGCCTCGGGGCTGGTGGCTGACGCCACGGCCGAAAGCCCGGCCCCGGCGGTGGTGGATGTGACGGTGCTGAGCCTGGAGGGCACTGGGGTGGCCAGCCCCGAGCTGCTGGCCGAGGTGGCCGCGCACTTGAATGACGACGACGTGCGACCGGTGGCGGATCGGCTGAACGTGCGCAGCGCCGAGGTGATCCCGTATCGGATCGATGCGGTGTTGTACCTGGCCGGTACCGGGCCGGAAAACGAGGCGACCCTGGCCGAGTGTCAGCGGCGCCTGCAGGCATGGGTCAACCCACGGCGCCGCCTCGGCGTGGAGGTTTCTCGCTCGGCCGTCGATGCGCAGTTGCACATCAGTGGGGTGGGGCGGGTGGAGTTGCTGGACTGGACGGATATTCGCCCGACGAAGGCCCAGGCGGCCTGGTGCACGGGTTTCGAACTGACGCGGGGAGGCTGACATGCAAAGCCTCCTGCCGCTCAACAGCACGCCGCTGGAGCGGGCTGTTGAGGCTGCATCCGTCGAAGACCTGCAGATTGCCCTGCGCACGCTCTACAACCCCGACACCTGCCCGGCCCACCTGCTGTACCAGCTGGCCTGGGCCTGGTCGGTCGACCGCTGGGATGAAACATGGTCCGAGGCGGTCAAGCGCTCGGTGATCCGCTCTGCGTTCTACATCCATGCCCACAAGGGCACCATCGGCGCGCTGCGCCGGGTGGTCGAGCCGTTCGGCTACCTGATTGATGTGGTCGAGTGGTTCCAGACGGTGCCCGAGGGCGTGCCCGGCACGTTCGCGCTCAAGGTCGGCGTGTCCGACGAGGGAATCAGCGAAGAGACCTACCGCGAGCTGAGTGCGCTGATCGACGACGCCCGGCCAGTCAGCCGGCACATGACCGGCCTGGCCATCAGCCTGGAAACGGCCGGGGCCGTGTGCATCGGCGCTGCGCTCTATGACGGTGACGAGCTTGATATCTACCCGCCTGCGCCGCGTGACATTGAGGTCACGGGCTCGATAGGCCGTGGCGGACGCGAGCACACCATTGACTACCTGGACATTTACTAATGGTTGACCAGACTTCCCAGTTTTACGCGATCCTGACCAAGGTCGGCGCCGCGAAGCAGGCCAATGCGGATGCCCTGGGCATTCCGTGGAAAATCACGCAAATGGCGGTCGGTGACGCCAACCCGGGCGGGCTCGACAATCCGCCGCTGCCGATGCCCGATGCAAGCTGGACCAGCTTGCTTGGCGAATGGCGCCGGGCACCGCTGAACCAGCTCAAGGTCGACGAGCGCGACAGTGCGGTCATCGTCGCCGAGCAGGTGATTCCGGCCGAGATCGGTGGGCGCTGGATTCGTGAGGTTGGGCTGTACGACGCCGACGGAGACCTGGTGGCGGTGGCCAACTGCGCGCCTACCTACAAGCCGCTGCTCAGCCAGGGCTCGGGCCGTACCCAGGTGGTGCGCATGAACCTGGTAGTCAGCAGCTCCAGCAACGTGGTGCTCAAGATTGATCCGAGCGTGGTGCTGGCCACGCGGGAATGGGTCGCCGAGGAGCTGGCCCGGCAGGACTTCAAGCACTCGGTGCTGGCCGCGACGACCGCCGCCATCACCTTGAGCGGCCTGCAGACGGTGGACGGCGTTGCGCTGGCGGCCGGGGCGCGGGTGCTGGTGAAGAATCAGGCCGCTGCCAAGGACAATGGGCTGTACCTGGTTGTCGCCGGGGGCGCCTGGACGCGCTGCCCGGATGCCGACACCAGCGCCAAGGTCACGCCCGGCCTGCTGGTCCTGGTGGAGCGGGGCACGGCCAACGGTGACAGCTGCTGGCAGTTGATCACGGATGCAACCATTACCCTGGGCGTCACGGCGCTGGCCTTCGAAATGGCCTTCGGGCGCAGTGGGGTCGCCGCCGGTACCTATCGCAGCGTCAAGGTGGATACCTACGGCCGCGTCGTCGCTGCGACGAATCCGACCACATTGACCGGCTATGGCATCACGGACGCCTACACCAAGACCCAGGTCGAGGCGATGATCGCTGAGGCTTCGGCGATGCCGGTGGGGTTCATGGCGGCGTTACCGGTAAACAAGATCCCACCGGGCTGGCTGGAGGTCGACGGCAGCGCCAAGAGCATTGCGGCCTACCCTGACCTGGCCGCGTTCCTCGGTGGGGCCTTCAACAACGGCACCGAGCCGGCGGGCTACTTCCGTTTGCCGGAGTCGCGCGGCGAGTTCCTGCGCGGCTGGGATCATGGACGTGGGATTGATGCCGGTCGCGAGTTGGGCAGCTGGCAAAAAGGTTCTGTGCACAGCTTCGACATTGGTCCTGCCGTTGGCTCGGTTGCTGACCGTTCGGGTGCTACGACAGCAACTGATGCGCGCAGCGGCCTTGGGTATGACGCTGGCGAGCGCGCCGACTACACGTTGGCTCAGACGGTTTCAGTAGCTGGCAGCAACGTAACCGGAATTACCGATACCAGTGAAATTGCATGGGGGGCTACACGGCCGCGCAACGTCGCAGTCATGTTGTGCATCAAGGCCTGGAACGCGCCGATCAATCAGGGAAACATCGACATAGCGGCGCTTGCCGTATTGGCGGGGCAGGCGACTGAGGCCAACCTGGGGACGGCGAGAATCGCAACCCAGGTGCAGGTCAATACCGGTACCGATGATGCAACGATCGTCACGCCCAAAAAAATGCGCAACGGGTTCTCGGTCTTGCTGGAGGCGACAGGGTATATCGCGTTACCGTCTTGGCTGGGCGGATGGATTTTGCAGTGGGTCAATGGCGGTTCCATGTCTAGCATCGCCTCGGGCGGAAGCTCGGCCAAGACCTTGACCTGGCCCTTGGCATGGCCAGCCGGCCCGCTCGTGCCATGGGTGACATGTACGGGGGCGACTTCGAACGAAGTCGGCATGGTCGCAACCACCAGCGGTATGACCGCATCAAGCATCGTAGCCAGCGTCTACAACTCGACAGCTAGCGCAAAAAGCGTGCAGAGCGTTATTGCATTCTGCATAGGGAGGTAGCTGGTAATGCTCTATTTTGCCCCGAAAGCAGCGACCTTCTATGACACCGACGTGCATGGCGAGAACATCCCCGCTGGCAGTATCGAGGTGACCTCGGATCAGCGGCGCGAACTGATCGCGGCTATCGCGAATGGCCACCCGATAGCCTGCATCGACGGTTGTATACAGATCGGGGAAGCCCCTGCGCAGAGCCCTGCTGAACTGGCCGTGCTTGAGCGCATCTGGCGGGATGCTGAGATGCAGTCCAACGAATGGCTAGTAGCACGTCACCGCGACGAACAGGACATGCAGCTGCCCACCACGCTGCAGGCTGAGCAGTTCGCCGAGCTGCTGCAGTACCGCCAGGCCCTGCGCGACTGGCCACAGTCGGAGATGTTCCCCGCCATCGAGCATCGCCCTGAGCCCCCAGCCTGGCTGGCCGACCTGACCCCATAAAGCCCCGCACTGTCGGGGTTTTTTCATTCTGGTTTCACCCTTCAAGGCCCTGCACTGCGGGGCCTTCTCGTTTCTGGAGCATTCCCATGAGTGGTTTCTTTCACGGCGTTACCGTAACGAACGTCGACACCGGTGCGCGCACCATCGCGCTGCCGTCGTCCTCGATCATCGGCCTGGTCGACACCTTCACCGAAGGCCCGACCGCCACGGCCAAGGCCAACGACCTGGTGATGATCACCAGCGAGCGTGAGGCGGTGGCGGCGTTCGGTGCTGACTCAGCGATCACCAAAGCGTGCCAGGCCATCTACATGCGCGCCAAGGCCGTCATCGTGGCGTGTGGCGTGGCCAAGGTGGCCGACGCGGCCGAACAGACCTCGGCGATCATCGGCGGCGTACTGGCCGACGGCAAGCGGACCGGCCTGCAGGCGCTGCTCGACGGCAAAAGCCGCTTCAACGCGCAGCCGCGGCTGCTGGTCACGCCCAAGCACAGCGCGACCCAGGCGGTCGGTACCGCGCTGGTGGCCCTGGCCGACAAGCTGCGCGGCATCGCGATCATCGACGGCCCGAACACCACCGACGAGGCCGCGCTGGCCTATGCCGAGAACTACGGCGCCAAGCGCGCGTTCCTGGTCGACCCCGGCGTGCAGCAGTGGGACACGATCACCAGCGCGACGGTCGACAGCCCGGCCTCGGCCTGGGTCGCCGGCCTGTTCGCCTGGACCGACAACGAGTATGGCTTTTGGGCCTCGCCGTCGAACAAGGAGTTCGTCGGCATCACCGGTACATCGCGGCCGGTGGAGTTTCTGGACGGCGACGAAACCTGCCGGGCCAACCTGCTCAACAACGCCAACGTCACCACCATCATTCGTGACGACGGCTACCGCCTGTGGGGCAACCGCACCCTGAGCAGTGACCCGAAGTGGGCGTTCGTCACCCGCGTGCGCACGATGGATATCGTGATGGACGCCATCCTGTACGGGCACAAATGGGCGGTCGACCGCTCAATCACCGCGACCTACGTCAAGGACGTGACCGAGGGCCTGCAGGCGTTCATGCGCGACCTCAAGAATCAGGGCGCGATCATCAATTTCGAGGTGTTCGCCGACACCGAACTGAACACGGCCAGCCAGCTGGAGCAGGGCAAGGTGTACTGGAACATCCGTTTCACCGACGTGCCCCCGGCCGAAAACCCCAACTTCCGCGTGGAAGTCACCAACCAGTGGCTGACCGAAGTCCTCGACGGCGCTGCTTAAGGAGCTGCAAGCATGGCAATGATTCCCGAAACCCTGGCCAACCTGAACCTGTTCGTCGATGGCGTCAGCTTCCAGGGCGATGTGCCCAGCCTGACCCTGCCCAAGCTCACCCTGAAGATGGAAGAGCACCGCGCCGGGGGGATGGATGCGCCCATCGAGCTGGATATGGGCATGGAAAAGCAGGAGGCCGGTTTTACCACGACCGGGGTGCGCCGCGAGTCGCTGAAGTTCTTCGGCCTGGCCGACGGCACCGCGTTCAACGGCACGTTCCGGGGCGCGTTCAAGGGCCTCAAGGGCAAGATCGTCCCGGTCGTCGTGACCCTGCGCGGTGCGCTCAAAGAGGTCGACATGGGCGACTGGAAGCCCGGCGACAAGGCCGAGATCAAGCACAACGTGGCCGTCACTTACTACAAGCTGGAAGTCGAAGGCCGGTTGATCTACGAGATCGATCCGCTCGGCATGAAACGCGTCATCAACGGTGTCGACCAGCTCGCCGCCCAACGTTCGGCCCTGGGCCTTTAAGGAGTACACCGCATGACCAAGAAAACCCCGAGCTGGATGGCCCTTCAAGCTGACCGCGTTACCGTAACGCTGACCGCTCCAGCCCAGGCAAACAATATCCAAGTGGACCGCCTGACCCTGCGTGCGCCGACTGTGCGTGACATTCGCGCCGCCCAGGCCGGTGCCGGCGACGAGGAGCAGCGCGAGCTGAACCTGTTCGCCAGCCTCGCCGAGGTCGGCGTACAGGACCTGGAGGGCCTGGCACTCAAGGACTACACCCGCCTGCAGGCCGGCTATTTTCGCCTGGTGCGCGACGACGAGCTTTGACCCTGCAGTCCAGAAGATGGCGGCAAAGCGGCTCGCAAGTGAGCTGAATTTTTCCGCCGCCGAAATCATGGCCATGTCGTTTGCCGACATGGTCTGGTGGCTCACGGATTGAGCCCATTGCTGCGGCACGGGGGGGTAGATGGCCAGCAAATTTGCTTTGGGCCTGGTGATCGGCGGCGCCGTCAGCTCCACGGTGGGTTCGTCGTTCAAGTCGGTTGAAAACCGCATCAAGCAACTGGAGGAAAAGGGCAACAAGGCCAAGGTACTCAAGAACAGCATCGGCGAAACCATCCGCCTGCGCGAAGAATGGAACAAGGCGCATCAAAGCGGTGCGGCCGGTGCTGACAAACTGCTGCAAAAGCTGGAGGGCAACTACAAGAGCCTGAAAGAGCAGGGCGTTCAGTTGCACAAGCTGCGTGCTGAGTATCAGGCCCTGGAGCGTGTCGCCCAGGGCGTCGATTTGCGCATGAAGGGGCGTCAGCAGATCGGCGAGGGCGCCGAGGGCCTGAAAAGCAGCGTGGGCTCGGCCCTCAAGCTGTCGGCCTCGCTCGCAATTCCCACCAAAATCTCGGGCGACTACCAGGCTCAGATCCGGCAGATGGCCCTGTGGGCCCACGTTGCTGGCGAGAACGGCGAGCAGCAGATGGCGGACAAAATCGCCGACGTGGCGGCCAAGGTCGGCATGAGCCAGCAAGCGCTGGCCAGCGCGGTTGGCGGGCTGATCGAAAAGGGGATCGACTGGGAAGAGTCGGTGGACTATGCGCCGCTGATCGCCGACCTGGTCGACGGGCAGGGCATGGAAGCCGACACGATTGCCACGCTGTTCAGTGCCTTCAAGGAAGCCGGGGTCAAGAAGGAAGACATGGGCGCGATGCTGGGTCAGGTCGCGGCCGCCGGTGACATTGGTGCGTTCGGGCCCAAAGACATGGCGCGGTACATGCCCAGCCTGCTGGGCACGATCAAGAAGCTGGGCATGGAAGGCCCCGAGGCGGTTCGCTTTCTTGGGGCCAGCCTGCAATCGCAATATAAGCAGACGCAGGACTCTGCAGCAGCGGCGACGAACATGAACAACCTGCTCAATGCAGTGATCAGCGGCACGAGCCAGGAGCGCTTTGCCAAGCAGGGGATCGACCTGGCCGGGTCTATCGCCGCAGCGGTCAAGAGCGGCAAAGCAGAAAACCCGGTCGATGCGTTCATCAAGCTGAGTGACGTGCTGCTCAAGCGGCAGGACCCATCGAAAGCAAAGGAAGTCGAAGCACTCAAGAAGCGCATTCAGGAGAGCGCGGACGGCAGCGCCGAGGAAGCCCAGGCGATGGCCTCGCTGCTTGAGTCGGCGGGCCTCGCCGGCATCGTCAGCGATCAGAGCGCAAGTGCCGGCTTGCTTGCGCAGATCAAATACGGCAACTCGATCAAGGATGACATGGCGTCGATCAAGGAGACCGACGGCCGGGTCAAGATCGAGGAGGACGCGGCCAAGGCGCGAGAAACGTCCAACGCGAAGTGGGGGACCGCCACGGCAGCAATGGAAACGGCGATGGTTCGGCTCGGCGATGCTATTCGGCCGATCACCGACCGGGTTGCTGACGGGCTGGCGACGGTGACTTATTCAGTCGCCGACCTGACGCAAAAAGTGCCAGGTGTGGTCGCTGGAATCGTCGGGATTGGCGCCGCGCTGATCGCCGCTCGGGCAGCGTTCAGTGCGTTCAAGATTGCGAAGGGTGTAACCAACATCGCGAAGGGCTCGATGATGGGCGACCCGAAGCTGGTGCAGCGGGTGTTCGTCACCAACGCGCCGGCCGCCGGCGGCGATGCGGCAGGGGGCGGCGACGCTGGCCGCAAGAGCACCAAAGGCGGGAAGGGTAAGCGGGGTGGGGTGCGCGGCAATGGTGGCGGCATCGGCCTGGGCGGTGTGATGAAGGGGGCGGCAGCGTTCGCGGTGATCGATGCCGGCATGAAAGTGGCTGACACGTATCAGAACGCGGAAACGCGCAATGAGAAAGCCGAGGGCTACGGTGAGGCCGCCGGCGGCATGGCGGGCACCCTGGCCGGTGCTGCAGCAGGTGCGGCCCTGGGGTCGATCGTACCGGGCATCGGCACGGCGGTCGGCGGCATCATCGGCGGCATCCTCGGTTCGATGGGTGGCACCGCCGCCGGCGGCGCCTTGGGGCTCTCGCTGTTCGGTGAGAGTGAAAAGCCTGCTGCCGCAGGCAAGCCATCACCGTTGCTGCCGACAGCGATGCCTGGGCCGTCTGTGCCGTCGCTGGCCACGCAGGCGCAGGCGTTCCAGCCGGGCGCCGGGGTAAAGCCCGCTGGCATCCTCGCGGGACCGGAGGGCGCTGGAGGTCCGCCGATGGGGCAGGTGGTGCGCTCGATGGCGGTTGCAGCGCCGGCCGCTGCAGCAGCGATCAAGCCGCCTGAGCCGCCCAAGGCCGCGCCGCCGAAGGTCGAACAGTCATTCACCTATGCGCCTCACATGCCCATCGCCGTACAGGGCGATGTAAAAGACCCGGCTCAACTGGCCCGCGAACTGGAGCCGCACATGCGCCGCCAGTTCGAGGAAATGAGACGGCAGGCCGCCGCTCGTCAACTCTACGACACACCAGACGTTTAGGAGGGCCTATGGCCTACATGGATCAACTGCAATCGGGTATGCGGTCGCTGGTGGCCGCTGGGGAGGCCGGACGGCGCAGCGCCGACGATATGCTGGGGCCGCTCAACGGCGCGATCAGCGATATCAGCGGGGCCGCGTCGGAGCTGGAAGGCATCCCCTTTGTGGGGCCCGCCCTGGGCGCAAAGCTGCAGCGCACGATGCGCGGCATCACAGCGGCGCAGGCCAAGGTTGGCCAGGTGGCGGCGGTGTACAGCCAGGCGGTCAGTGCCGCCGCCCAGGTGCAGGAACGCCTCGGTACGCTCAAGGAGCAGGCGAGCAAGGCCAGCGCGGCGATCAACCGCGTGGCCGGCAAGGTGAGTCCGTCAATGGGCAACATCCTGCCAACAGGGGCACTGGCCCCGGACGCAACGCCGGAGCCAGAAGCAGTGAAGCCGTTCCCGCATCTGCTGATCATCCAACCCCTGCGGCCCGAAGCACAGCCGTACTACTTCAACCTCGACACGGCTGCCTTCGACGAGCTGCGACGACAGACCGGCTTCCGCTGGGCTGGCCAGGAACGCCTCACACGCAGCATTGCGCAGCAGGCGGTGGGCCTGGGCGACGACAAGATCACGCTCAAGGGCGCGATCTTTCCGACGTTTCGGGGCGGCCTCGGTCAACTGCAGGCGCTGCGCAGCATCGGCAGGCAGTTGCAGCCATTGAACCTGACCACGGGCTATGGCGAAGTGCTGGGCACCTGGTGCTTGACCAGCATCGAGGAAGACCAGAGCAACTTGCTGGCCGGCGGCATCCCGCGCAAACAAGGCTTTTCACTGGAGTTTGTGAGCTATGGCAACGACCTGCAGAACGTCTGACGGGGATCTGCTCGATACGCTGTGCCAGCACTACTACGGGCATCTGAACGGCAGCGTCGAGGCCGTGCTGGACGTCAATCAGGGCCTGGCCGACGAGCCTCAACCGTTCCGCGCGGGCGTGCTGATCCGTTTGCCCGACCTGCCGGCGCCGGCCGAGGCGGTGGTGCAGCTTTGGGATTGACCAAGCCGCGTTACGCGTAACGAACCACACCCCGCCGAGCGCGGGGTTTTTCTTTTCTGGAGGTTCAGCCATGCAACCGATGTTTCGCATCGTCGCGGACGGCAAGGACATTACCGCGCTGATCAATGATCGTCTGACCACGCTGCGCACGACCGACAAGCCGGGCATGGAGTCGGACGAATTCGAACTGCGTATCGATGACCGCGCCGGCGCTGTGGCGCTGCCCAGTCGCGGCGCGCATATCGAGGTGTACATGGGGTATGCCGGCCAGGCGCTGGCCCGCCTGGGACGTTACACGGTCGATGAAGTGGTGTTCACCGGGCCACCCGACTCTATCGAGATTCGCGGCAAGGCCAGCGACATGCGCGGTACCGGCAAGACCACGCGCAGCGGCAGCTGGGAGAACGTCCCGCTGCAGCAGATCGTGCGCGACATTGCCGCGCGCAACGGCTGGCAGCCGGTGTGCCCGGTGACGACGAAAGTGCCGCGCGTCGATCAGCTCAACGAATCCGACTTCAACTTCATCACGCGCCTGGCCAAGCAGTACGACTGCACAGCCAAGGTGGGGGACGGCAAGCTGCTGGTGCTGCCGCGTCAAGCGGGCAAGAGCGCGAGCGGCAAGGCCCTGGGCGTGGTCACGATCAGTCGCGCTGAGGTGAGCCGCTTCCAGTTCCGCCTGGGTGACAAGAGCACGCAGAAGGCAGTGCAGACCAAGCATCAGGACAAGAAGACCGGAAAACTGCAGGTGGTCGAGCTGGGCAACGACGACGCCCCAGCCGGGCTGCCGCCCGTGCATACCGACCGGCATATCTATCCCAACAAGACGGCCGCCCAGCAGGCCGCCAAGGCACGCCTGACGGCGTTCAACCGCAGCACCGCCGGCGTTCGCCTTGACATGGCCGGGCGCACTGATCTGATCGCCGAAATCACGATCAACGCCCAGGGCTTCAAGACGGGGCTCGATGGTGAGTACCTGGTGGAGTCGGTCGAGCAGACATTCACCCAGGCCGGCTGGACAACATCCGTCGAATGCAACGGCGGCAAGAAGGGCAAGGCCAAGGCCAAGGGCAAAACAACGAAGAAAGCCAAGCAACCCGTGAAGGTCGTAGAGCTGTGACCTTCCACCAGCCCCGGCACTGGCCGGGCCTTTCAACATGGAGCAAAGCATGTCACCACTGACCGAGCAGCAGTTGCTGCAGATCCTCCCCAAGGCCCGCCCAGTCGCGGGCATTTTTGTGCCTGCGCTGAACCGCGCAATGGCTCGTTTCGGCATCGACAACCGCCTGCGCGCGGCCGCGTTCATCGCCCAGGTAGGGCATGAATCGGGGCATTTGCGTGTCTTGGCTGAAAATCTGAACTACAAGCCCGATGCGCTTCTTGCGCTGTTCAGTCGGAGCCGCATCAGCGAAGCGTCGGCCCGTGCCTTCGGCCGTATCGATGGCCGCCCGGCCAATCAGCCGGCGATTGCAAACAGCATCTACGGCGGTGCCTGGGGCGCGACGAACCTGGGCAACAAGGTCGAGGGGGACGGATGGCGGTACCGGGGGCGCGGGCTGATCCAACTCACGGGCCTTTCGAACTACCGCGCCGCTGCAGTCGCCCTGGGCCAGCCGCTGGTCGACAAGCCCGAACTGCTTGAACAGCCGGAGGTGGCCGCGCAGACGGCGGCCTGGTGGTGGTCACAGCGCGGCCTGAACAAGCTGGCTGACGCCGGCAGCATTCAGGATATCGGCAGCATCATCAACACCGGGCAGCCCGGCCGGGTGCTGCACGGCGCAGATGAGCGCAGGGCGCTCTATAAGCGCGCTCTTGAGGTTTTACAGTGACGGCCATGAACTGGCGCCTTGCGGCGCTTGCGCTGCTGCTGGGGCTCGCTGTGGGCGGCCGTGTCGCCTGGCTTTGGCAAGACAATGCCTACGGCGAGCGGCTGGCCAAGCAGGCCGAGGCTTATGGTACCGAGCGCGAGGCGGCGGTGGTCGCTGTGCTCGATCAGTTACAGCAGGATCAGGAACGCCGCCGGGCCCTGGAGAACCGCCTGCAGGCAGATGAACAAAACAAACACAAGGAATTACGGGATGCACAACAAGCTCAGGCGCGCCTGCGTGATCGGCTGGCTACTGCTGATTTGCGGTTGTCAGTCCTACTTGCCGGCACCGCCCAGGGTAGTGGCGGTGGGATGCGAGCCACCACCAGCGCCTGCAGCATGGTTCATGGAGGCGCGCGAGCCGAACTTGACCCAGCGCATGCTCAACGAATTGTCGACATCACCGGTGACGGTGACGAAGGAATCAGGGCGCTACAGGCATGTCAAGGATACGTGCGGGAGTTGACACGCCATAGCTCCGTTGAAAAACCCTGAATACGCATAGGTAAATTAAACAGCCATGCAAAATTTTAAAGAATAAATGGTGAGCTGTTACTGATTTATGTTTTGTCTCTCTGAAAATACAAAATGCAGAACAGTAAGCCGACAAAAGCCCCCCAAGGGTACAGGTAATTTACTATCCAAGGGCTGTCAGTACTAGGGAGGTTGTACCCGACAATAATAAATGGAGCGGCGATTAGTGAGATGCCTCCAAGTGCTGAGCTTTTCCCTTCGGTTACAAATAAAGCTGCGAGGATAAACATAAATCCCCAGGGTAGGGCCTGATAAAATATACGTTCAAATTTGTGCGATGGGAAGTTGTGCTGGATATTTAAATTGAAAGGTTTTTTTTCTGCTTCGAGAGTTAGACGCTCAAAATATTTTTTGCTAACGGATTCAGCAGGAAGGAGGGCCACTTTCTGCTCAAGTTCAACCATGACTTGAATTACCTTCAATTCACTGTTCATGCGGCTAAGCTTAAAGTGGCTAGTGTATATTTCGTATGCGATAAGTCCTCCAACGGATATTGCAATAACAACAATTAGGAAGGTGAGCTTGCTCCATGTAAAATCCCTGAGAAAGCTTTGGAAAAAATTAAATATCGTTTCCATGATGTAAGAGTCTTGTTGTAAGGTTGATAGAGAGTTATTTTATGGATAGATCGTGAATTTCTTGGCAGCGCGTTGCTAAGTTTACCTGATCAGAGTTGCCTTTTTTGTTTTACTCGTCGCCTCTGTGGTGTCCAATCTAAAAAAATCAGAATATATTTGACGTCTCGTCAATGCTCATTCGTTTGTTCGCCATGCTTCTTTTGGTGTCACTGGGTCGAGACATAACTGAAAAAGTTTACACAAAGAATAGAGGTCACCGACAACGGCCACAGTCCGTCAGCAGTGACAACGACGAATCCTTCATGCTCGGTGGGTTCGACGCTATGTGACCGACTTGGGCGCGAAAGACGGGTGGCCATCATAGTATCTGATTAACTACGCCTGTATCTTCGATCCGCTTTCATCCAGCAATTCTAACCAGTTGTCGATCCTTGGCCCAGTGCTGCCGCCACCCCAGCGTACGAGGTCCGCGCGCAGTTTCTCCTCTTCCAGCCGCAGCACTGCAACGCGCGTCGTTGGCGCGACGTTGTAGCGCTCCAGTGGCTGGTCGCCAATGCTATTCAGCAGCGGATAGGGCATGCTCAGTGCATCCACGAAGTCGTGGATACCGTGTTACTGGCTCAATCTTCCGCACATTTTGACTCCCGCCTATCAGAAATCCCCTACAGAGAAATTGACCGCAAGGCTCGCAGAACGTTAACTGTACATTCGTACAGTATTTTCGGAAGTCGTGCGTCATGAGCTATTCAATCCTAGGCCCAATCGCCGAGGGCGGCCTGCAGTTGCCCCTGTGCCTGTTCCATGTACCGGCCGGGTTTCCTTCGCCGGCGGCCGATCACATCGAGGCGCACATCTCCCTGGACGAGGTGCTCAATATCCGGGCGCCCCACGTCTACCTGGTCTCCATCACTGGTGAAAGCATGCAGGGCGCCGGCATCTTCGACGGTGACCTCGCTGTGGTCGATCGCTCGCTCGAGCCGGTGCACGGGCACATCGTTGTGGCCCTGCTGAACAATGACCCGGTGTGCAAGCGCCTGTGCATTCGCGGCAAGGACGTGATCCTGCTGTCCGAGAACCCCAAATACCCACCGCGTTACGTGCTGGAAGGGGACGAGCTGTCGATCTGGGGCGTGATCATCGGTAGCGTGCGCAGCCATGTCTAGAGCACCTGTCTTCGCCCTGGTCGATTGCAACTCGTTCTACGCATCGTGTGAGCGCGTGTTCCGCCCGGACCTGGCCAAGGTGCCCATCGTCGTGCTGAGCAACAATGATGGCTGCGTAATTGCGCGCAGCTACGATGCCAAGCCGTTCGTGAAGATGGGCGAGCCGTACTTCCAGATCAAGCACAAGCTCAAGCAGCATGGCATCGTGGCGTTCTCGTCCAACTATGCGCTGTATGGAGACATGAGCGAGCGGGTCATGACGCTGATCGAGTCGATGGTGCCGGCAGTCGAGGTGTACAGCATCGACGAGGCCTTCGCCGATCTGACGGGGATGGCTGACCTGGACCAGCTCGGCCGGCGCATCCGCGCCCAAGTGCTGCGCTGCACCGGTATACCGGTCGGCGTTGGTATCGCCGGCACCAAGACCCTGGCCAAGCTGGCCAACCACACGGCCAAGCGCTTGCAGGTGCAGACCGGTGGCGTGGTCAACATCTGCGACCCGTTCAAGCGCGACTGGGTACTCAGGAATACGGCGGTAAGCGAGGTGTGGGGCGTCGGCCGGCGGATGAATGCTCATTTCGAAGGGATGGGTATCAAGACCGCGATGGATCTGGCCAAGGCCGACTCATGGATGCTACGCAAGAAGTTCAGTGTGGTGGTCGAGAAGACTGCCCGCGAGCTGACCGGGACCCCTTGCCTGGAGCTCGATGAGCCAGATCCCCCGAAGCAGGAGATCTGCTGCAGCCGGATGTTCGGCAAGCGCCTGCAGGAGCTGCCGCCGATCAAGGAAGCGGTGGCCACCTATATGATGCGTGCCTCGGAGAAGCTGCGCGCCCAGGGTTCAGTGTGCAAGAAGGTGCGCGTCAGCATCCGCACCGGCATGTTCAATCCCGACGAAGCCAAGTACGCCAACGGTGTGATCATTGATCTGCCGTACCCAACGGATGATGTGCGCGTGCTGACGAAGGCGGCAGTTGCTGCGCTCGATCGCGTGTTTCGACCAGGGTTCAAGTACAGCAAGGCCGAGGTGCTGCTGATGGGGCTCTGTCAGCGGGGCGAGTTCACGGATGATCTCTTCGCCGATGCCCAGCCGGCTGAAGCTACCCGGGTAATGACGGTACTGGATGAGATCAATAGTCGATGGGGGAAGGGCACATTGCGATCGGCAAGTGTACCCTCAACCCCGGACTGGGGGATGCGGCACGCGATGATAAGTCAGAGCTACACCACTCGGCTCGACCAGCTATGGATAGTGAGTTGCGCTTAAAGTTAAAACAATAGGGAATCTAGGCTGAGAAGGAAGACTCCTTGAACTTAATAAATTATTTTGTGAAGGGCGTTTTGTATTGTTTCGGGAAAATAGGTGATGACCTAAACGGCGATCTGTTAACGTTCTATCGGGTGGGGCAGAATCACTTGGAAGAGATCATCAGTCAGTTAAAATGGCCCATCAACTCGAGAGACAGATTTCCGAATGGCAGAAGATGACCCGACCCGAAACCCACACTGATATTCAGCGTGCTGTCCGGTTTTTCTACTTACAACTGCATCCCTTTGGCGGCAGAGCTACGGGCTGGAAATTCGGTACTGTGACAACCCGTCCGGCCTGTTGCAAATCGAGGAGAAACTCTTCTGGCTGGAATGCGCCGAATGCTACGATCGAGAGTACATCTTTCACAACATGGACTCGCCGTATGGCAGACCTTGTACGAGGTCGACTTTCAGTTCGATAACTACGAGAAAATGGCTAAGTTAATGCTGTGCTGCAAGAGCAGGGTGATGGTCACCATGAACTCGACGCCATGGAGGTGAGGGCCAGCTTTAACCTCGCTATTCTCTGGATCATTTCCAATTTCCGAGCAAAAGAGTGAGGGTAATTATGTTTATTACGCCAAGCCCAAATTCCGGGCTTGGCGCGCTAAAATTGCTATGCTGGAGTCATCGTTCTAAACTGCTCGACTTATTGCGCGTTTTGCTTGCTTCAATTGCTGGATCATCCTGGTCATAGTGCGATCTCCGATGCGTAATGCTAGTTCGGCTTCAAGCCACTCTCGTGCTTGATCTAAATACTGGATGCTTTCTGGCTGATTAGGTAGGCGGTTCGAGAATTTAACCGCTTGGTCTGCAAAGACCTTCGCATGATAAGCTTTGCGAATGTCGCTGTTATAGCAGGTTACTAGGATCTCCATGCTTTCAATAAGTGTGGCAATGACGTCGGCGTCGAGTGGTTTGTCGCTATTTGCTGAGAATAGAATAACGGCATATGTGTTTTTGACAGGCGCGTTCCTTCTGCCGATCATTGTCAGCGCTTCATCAATCCAGCTGAAAGCTAAGTGATACTGTTTTCGATGTGCTAAATAAATTGCCCCTTGCTGTTTCAGAGAGTGGGAATGATCTCTTGTTGAAGCCAGTTCATAAAAATCTAAGCCTTCTTGCCAGCTAGGAAATGCTTTGCCCACTAGCCCGGCCTCATATGCTCCTCTGCGAAAAATATCGTATCTGCTGATTTTCGTTGGAGAAACTTCACGGTGGAATGTAAGCAATAAATGCTTAAGGTCCTCGGAGGGGATTTTACGCATTACAGCGTCAGCAACCGAGCGGGAACGAGGTACGAAATATGCCTGCGTAGAGTCTGAGAGGGAACCTTCGTATGCTGAAAGGAAACTACCCATTGAAACAAGAGTGTCGAGTATTTCTTGAGGGTCGGTGGTATGGTTGCGAGAATAAGCTATAGCCACATCCATCGATGTCGGTACGCGGCAAGAGTACAGGTAGCAGCACAATATCAGAAGGTCGTGCTTAAAAGGGGACTCTATTTTTAGGCTTTTGAGTGCATCTATAAATCGCTCTGTTAGAGAGTGGTCAGCAATGGCACTGTCAATGACTTCAAAGAAAGTAGGGGGGGTGTCAACGTCTAGTTCTCTAGGAAGAGGTTTAATTACCTCTCGACGTTTAAGTCCGGCGGGAATCTTGTCTCGAACTGCTTGTACATCTAATGCAGTCAGGCCTGTAACGTCGATAGGATCAAATTTGCGGCGTGGAAATCTATGTGCCACACTGTCGTATATGTAATCACGTTCTGCAGCGACAACTGTAATGTTTGGGCTGTCGGCAAGCAGGTTAATCGCTTCCCAAGCATCTGCGGCGTTGTCTACAAATAGAAGCACTCTTCTGCCTTCTGAGTCGATCTCTCGCTTTAACAGGCTAGCTTTTTCAGGAGTGATTTCTTCAATATAGAACGGCCATCCAAAATCGGCTGAGGTAATTGTCAATAACTTTAGGAGCGTCGTCTTGCCGGTTAGCGCACCTCCAGTCAGGATGATGTTTTTCTCGGCGGCAATACTGTTGCTAATTTGGTGGAAGTGCTCGTTCTTATGAAGGTTTCCATAAAAAACGTCATACCAAATTGGTTCTGCACCTAGGTAAAATTCACCTAGTGTCCGAACTGGCATTTGTGCTTTTTCTGGCACTCTATATTCTTTGAATGAAGACGCTGCTCGAATTTGCTTCTTATCGGGCTTTTGGGTTGCTTTTAGTTGCTTGAAGTAATTTAGTAATTGTTGGGTTTCGCCGATAATTATCTGAAATCCAAGAGCGCTGTAATATTCTCTAGCTTCGCTGTCGTCCGTTCTTAATACTATCCAAGAAGGGGCTCGATCTTTTCCGTTCGTTGTGTCTTTTGCTAGTGATTGCAGTACTCCTGCGTCTGACACACTATAGCCCCAGTATAGTGTTGGGGTGTTTTTTATTCTATTTATGTATCCAAACCATTTGTCCTTGTCTCGCTCGAAGCTTGATGAGAGTTCTACTGGAGAGAAGTCAAAGCTCTCATCTTCGTAACGAACGCATCCATGCAGCGCAATGTAATCGATTGCGTTTCTTTCGTTAATTGATGGGCCGCGTATAGCTATGTCGTTCAAATAGTAGTTTTGACTATTTTCGTAGATTCGGTAGGTTAGGTCGTCAATGTTAGTTGTGAATATTGACTTAATATTTACTCGCTCTAGGCCTTCATACTCATTATTGTAGTTTATTGTTGTGAATCTGGTTTTGAGGAATTCAATTAGTTCTTGCTTTCTTGTTGCGCTAAGTATTTGGCAAAGCTGTGATAATGAAAGATTTGATTTGGAATCTCTTTCGAATACATCGAGAAGCTCTTTACGCAGACCGTCGCCAACAGGCATGGTCTTGGGAGTATCTCTCATTAGGCCGCTAGCTAGTACTGAGAAGCCCGACCCTGTAAAGAGATTGATTCCATTCAGTAGGTGATGCTTGAAAAGGGCTTCATTCTGAATTTGCATTTTCACGTCCTTACTGTAATGCATGAAAGTGGCTGGTTTTTGTGGTTCGAAAGGCTAGCGTTTACGATGGGTTCCTAGACCCTGGTTCGGATGACCGAGGCTACGGCTTCAGTCGGAGTGATTCGAACAGGGAGGGACCGTAAAGGGATTTTCAGCATGTCAGATCATGTACCGGTTTGCGACGATTTTGAAGTGCTGGTAGGCCGTTTCAGATCCTTAGAGTGGCCGAATCGCGCAAAAATGGTAAGACGTGGTTTCCTTTTTGCGCTGCCTCTCAAAAAGGCTATAAGACCAAAGGATGCCCATTCCATAATCGCCACGGCCCAGAATGGTCTAGTCTGGCTCTAGGTGTGAGAGAGGTTGGCCGGTGAAAAGGACTCTAGCGGGGATGATTGAGGCGGGTGAGCCACTCATGAAGCAGGCTATCGAGGCTATGCGTCAGTATCATGCCGCTGAAGCCGCTGGAGCTTCGGGCGAAGAGGTTGAGCGACTTCGGCTGCTTGCTGAGTCTCTATTTCAAGCCATTTCGGACTATCAACTTCGGGACTTAGGTGGTCCACCAGCGACGCGCCATTAGCCCTGAGCGTAGGTAAAACTGGGGAAATCCCCATGCTAATTATGTGATTTTTGCAAAAAGGCGCTCGCCCACACTGGTGCGTTGGGGGCAGCGCCCTTTCTTACTGTTACTCCAGCTTAAACTAAGGAATTACTCAATCACTAGCGTTAATTTCCTGAAAAATCTCTTAGCAAACGCAAACGTTGAGTGCAGGTGCCGCTGAAGAATTTATGCTTACATTTACACTCTCTTCAAATGAGCTTGTTAAATTAGTGCAATCAACTCTAATTTCCAGAACTCCGCGAATCTGCTCTGGTTATGGAGATATATATAATGTGGCTGTAACATTCTTCGTCGGTCTGATGTCGCCATTGCGTGCACTTTAAAACCACTGACTTCGAAGTGTTTGTGGTCTCGAAGGTTTCCAATAGAAATCATATCGCCCGTGCCTCGGAGTTCAGTTGAAGTACGCATTACTCAGAGGCTGAGTAAGGACGGGCGAGAAGACTAGATTGCGGGTACAGGACTGGTACATGTTTTCAGTCGGCTGCCATTCAGACCCTGTTGAGAAATGGGCTCGTAAGCAGAACGGATCCGATCCTTCATTGGCCAGGGAATGCGGTGCGTTGCGGTCATTGGGGAGCGTTGCTCGTATGCCGAACCGGTATTAAGAACTCGAAACACTCTCGAACCAATTTCCGGCCCAAGAGGTGCGTTTCTGAGAGAGCCAGTGGGGGATTCGGTCCAGCAAACACTACGCTCCAACCCCCGCTAACTCCCATGCCTTAGCGCATGGTGATGTTAGCGGTAGAAATCAAGTGCTTATCCTGCGGGGTGTCCAGAGGTGTGTTTAGGTGCCGCCGACCTTTTGGGGCCGATTTTGGGCCCGTCAGATACGGGACGGCAGCTTCTCCAGCTCCTTCCAATCCGAGGAGGAGCTGATCCATTTTGCGTAGGTAGAGAGCAACATCTCGACGCTGTGGCCGAGTTGGTTCGCGATGAACGCGGGTTCATCCCAGCCATTAGGCACATAGTTGCGTAGGTGTGGCGCGTGTCGTACTGCCGACGTTCACGGATGCCCAGCGCCTTGAGCGCGAGCTTGAAGTGCCTGATTGTAACACCTGCCTGCCTGATCTACATCCCGCCTTTACCCGGCTGGAACACAAAAGGACTGGTGGGAGTGGCTGATTTCGATGCCATTTTGCGCAAACCCGGTACCACGGCCTGTTGCTCCCCAGCGTGCTCATCCCCGGGTTTCTTCCTTTTTGCCCGCATGCTTGTCTGCGGGCCGCTACTGCGGTCGTGCTTGCGCGCCGCCGCAGCGGCCCGGCCAGTTCTTCGTTTGCCACGGCAACAGCTCTCCAGGCCCGCGCCTTTCGGCGGACTGATGTGTTATAAAAAAGTATGTCAAACAGGAGGTTAGATATGGCCAATAAAGCCAAACCGTTCTACTACGCTGCGGCGCCACTGATTGCAATCGGCGCTGCGTTCGCCGCAGTCGGCGCCTCTGGGCAAGCTGCTTTTGGCTACACCGCGGTCGGCTTTCTGGTGCCTGGTGTAGTGTTGCTCATTACCGGATATCGCCAGCGGGCTTGACGTGTGCGGTGGGGTCAAGCTGCAGGCACAGGCATACACATAGGTGCCTGAGTGAAAATACTCAACGCGGACTATCGAGCGAGCCTTGAATAGGGAGGCCCTGCCTGAAGCGAAAACTCTTGTTCCAGGCATCTACCCCAGACAATAGGGGGGCGTGATTCCAAGAGAGCCCTTACGGAACTGCCTCGCAATGCCTGTCTCGGCCAAATTGTTAATTTTTTTCGCGTAATACTGGCTTAATTTTTAAAAGGCTTGATTGCCTGCTTTGGAGGTTGACGACATTTTTTTGATGATCAGTGCCCAATTGTAAGAGCCATTTTCAGCGAATACACTCCAGACCATGAAACGCTACCTGCGGTTTTGTCTCATCTTCTTGATCAGCCTGGCGCTTCCCCTCAGTGGGATGGCGGGGGTTCAGGCACCGACAGAACCTTGCCCGATGAAGACCATGGGTATGGCTATGATGGACGACATGGGCATGGATTGTTGCAACGACATGAAAAGCCCTGTCGAACACGGCAAACCTTGCAAGCCGGGCCAGGAGTGCAAGTCGGGCGGTATGTTGCAAGTCTCAATCTTCAAGCCTCCTGTGACCGTGTTCAGCCCCGTAGTGCTTTCCCTCATCAGCGATTCTCTGCCTGTACAGACCCCGTCCGGGGTATGGCGACCGCCACGCGTTTGATTCCTTTCCAACATTGAGCCTCATTCCGCATTAGCGGGATGGACTAGCTGCGCGCGTTCCATTTTTTCGCCTGCAGTGGATGATCACAGGAATCGTAAACATGAACTCCAAGTGCAATTGCACAGGCTGGTCTCTTATGGCCGGCTTGGCGGCAAGCGTGCTGGCATTGCCGAGCTTCGCTGCGCCATTGACGCTCGATGAAGCTCTGCGTCTGGCCGAAAACAATGCGCCGTCGCTGACCGCACAAGATGCCAAAATTCAAGCTGCCAGCAGTGCAGCTATTCCAGCCGGTGAATTACCTGATCCCAAGCTGCTGATGGGCGTGCAGAACTACCCCATTGGGGGCCCGGATCGCTGGAGCATCGACCAAGACTTCATGACCATGCAAATGGTCGGGGTCAGACAGGAGATGCCCAACAGCGACAAGCGCAAAGCGCGGATTGAGGTCGCCGATGCAGCTATTGATCGCGCCTCTGCGGAGCGTCGAGTCGAACGTCTGAAGGTACGCCAGTCCACGGCATTGGCCTGGATCAGTAGTTACTCGGTTGAGCGCAAAGATGCACTGTTTCAGGACTTCTACAAAGAAAATCTCCTGCTAGCCGATACTGTACGGGCTCAGATTGCCGGTGGCCGCGCTCAACCTGCTGACGCGGTGACACCCAAACAAGAAGCAGCCAAACTGGCAGAACAACAGGACGATCTGACTCTCCAAAGAGCGCAAGCACAAGCGGCTCTCAAACGCTGGATTGGTTCTGCCGCTAACGACAAGCCTGTGGGTAGTTTTCCTGAATGGCCGGTCGACACCTCAGGCTACTCCCATAGGCTGCAACACCATCCCGAGTTGGCTGCGTTTGCACCGATGACCCGCGAAGCGCAGGCCAAGGTTCGGGAAGCCGTATCAGAGAAGCGGTCGGACTGGAGCTGGGAAGTGGATTACCAGCATCGTGGCCGTGAGTTCGGCGATATGGTCAGCGTGCAATTTTCTTGGGATTTACCTCTGTTTCCTGACTCGCGCCAAACCCCCAAAATCGCTGCCAAGCAGGCTGAACTCAGCCAGCTCGAGGCCGAGCGCGAAGCCCTGTCACGCGAGCACACTCAGCAATTGGAGAGCGAACTGGCCGACTATGAGCGCCTGAATCGTGCGGTGCGTCGAAATCAGGAAAGCCTGTTGCCTCTGGCCAAGGAAAAGGTCGAACTCAGTATGGCGAGTTATCGGTCGGGCAAAGGCGATTTGAGCGCCGTGGTTGCCGCCCGACGTGAACTCGTCGAAGCGCGCCTCAAACAGATCGACGTGGAGGAGCAACGAGCGCTGACCAGTGCGCGCCTGTATTTCGCTTATGGGGAGACCAGCCAATGAGCCTAAAAAAATGGAGTGGGTCATTGGTGATAGGCATCTCGTTGGCATTGGGTGTAGCCGGTGGGTACTGGTTCGCTCATCTGCGCATGAGCGAAGTGCCAAGTACCGTTCCAGAGCAGAGCCTCAATTCTCCAAACGAGCGGAAAGCCCTGTATTGGTACGATCCCATGTACCCGCAACAAAAATTCGACAAGCCGGGTAAATCCCCCTTCATGGACATGCAGTTGGTTCCCCAGTACGCCAGCGGTGCAGGGGATCGGGCAACTGTGAGTATTGATCCGAGCTTGACTCAAAATCTCGGGCTGCGTTTTGCGACCGTCACCCGTGGTGTCCTGGATTCCAGCCTCAATGTGACAGGCATCCTGGCGTTCAACGAGCGTGATGTCGCGGTGATTCAGGCTCGCACCAGTGGTTTTGTGGAGCGGGTCTACGCCCATGCTCCCGGTGACGTGCTCAAGGCCAACGCGGCATTGGCGGATATCCTAGTGCCAGAGTGGGCAGCCGCCCAGACGGAGTTCCTTGCCCTGAAACGCAGCGGGGATGCTGAGCTACTGGCTGCGGCCCGCCAACGATTACTGCTCACGGGAATGCCAGCGGCACTGATCACTCAGGTCGGGCGTAGTGGCAAGGTTCAGCCTTACTTGACGCTCACCAGCCCTATAGGTGGTGTGCTGCAAGAATTGAATGTTCGTGCAGGCATGACCGTGGCGATTGGCGATACTCTGGCACGTGTGAACGGCTTGAGCAGTATCTGGCTGGCCGTGGCCATTCCAGAATCGGAAGCCGGAACTCTCACCTTAGGACAGACCGTCGAAGCGCGCTTGCCTGCCTTTCCGGGAACAACACTCAATGGCAAGGTCAGCGCGATTTTGCCCGAGACCAACTCGGACAGTCGCACAATTCGTGTGCGGGTGGAGCTGCCCAATCCTGACGGTCACCTGAGACCAGGTCTGTCGGCGGAGGTACGTCTGAACCGCTCGACCGAGCAGAGTGTCCTGTGGGTGCCAAGCGAGGCCGTCATTCGCACTGGTCGACGTGCTCTGGTGATGCTCGCCGCAGGCGCGGGTCGCTACCGTCCTGTGGAGATCCAACTTGGGCAGGAAAGCGATGGTAGAACGGCGATCCTGAAGGGCTTGGAAGAAGGTCAGAAGGTGGTTACGTCTGGCCAATTCCTGCTCGACTCGGAGGCCAGCCTTAAGGGCGTTGTCATAGGGGCGGAGGACGAGTCACCACCAGGTGCAGCAGGCTCCAGCTTACATGAAGCGGATGGGCAGATTGTTGAGATCAACGACAAAGAGGTCACTCTTGCCCATGGCCCTTTCAAGACGTTGGGCATGCCTGGTATGACGATGACTTTCCCGCTTGCCAAACCGACACTGATGCAGGGACTTGAAACGGGTGACAAGGTTCGTATCGGAGTTACTCAAACCGATGATGGTTTGCGTGTGGATCGCTTGGATAAATCGGGGAGCCAGCCATGATCGCGGCCCTGATTCGTTGGTCAGTGGCCAACCGTATCCTAGTGCTACTGGCGACATTGTTCGTTACGGCTTGGGGCATTTGGTCGGTGCAGAGCACCCCTATAGACGCGCTGCCCGATCTCTCTGATGTACAGGTAATCATCCGTACACCTTACGCAGGCCAGGCGCCGCAGATTGTCGAGAACCAGGTCACCTATCCGTTAGCCACCACCATGCTCTCGGTGCCGGGTGCCAAGACGGTACGTGGTTACTCCTTCTTTGGTGATAGCTTCGTTTACGTGTTGTTCGAAGACGGCACTGACTTGTATTGGGCCCGTTCGCGGGTGCTGGAATACCTGAGCCAAATACAAAGTCGATTGCCTGCCAGTGCCAAGCCGGCGTTGGGGCCGGATGCGACAGGGGTGGGGTGGATCTATCAATATGCACTGGTAGATCGAAGTGGCGGACACGACCTGGCACAGCTTCGCGCTCTTCAGGACTGGTTCCTCAAGTTCGAACTCAAGACTTTGCCCAACGTTGCGGAAGTGGCTACCGTGGGAGGCATGGTAAAGCAGTACCAGGTGCAGCTCGATCCGCTCAAACTGGCCAGCCTCGGCATCACGCAAGTCGAGGTGAGCGAGGCTATCGGCAAAGCTAACCAGGAAACCGGTGGTGCCGTGTTGGAGATGGCAGAGACCGAGTTCATCGTGCGGGCGTCGGGCTATTTAAAGACACTTAATGACTTTCGAGCGATCCCGCTTAAGTTGGGTTCAGGCGGTGTGCCGGTGACCCTGGGTGATGTCGCCACGATTCAGTTAGGGCCGGAAATGCGCAGGGGCATCTCCGAACTCGACGGCGAAGGTGAGACCGTCGGTGGTGTGGTGATTTTGCGTAGCGGCAAGAATGCTCGCGAAACCATTGCAGCGGTCAAGACCAAGCTCGATGAACTGAAAAGCAGTCTGCCGGCTGGTGTGGAAATCGTCACCACCTACGACCGCAGCAAGCTGATCGACCGCGCTGTCGATAATCTCAGTCACAAGCTGATCGAGGAGTTCATCGTCGTCGCCTTGGTGTGTGGGATCTTCCTCTGGCACCTGCGCTCATCCCTGGTGGCGATTATCTCGTTACCGGTTGGTGTATTGATTGCCTTCATCGTCATGCGTTACCAGGGTATCAACGCCAACATCATGTCCTTGGGCGGAATAGCCATCGCCATTGGTGCCATGGTCGATGCTGCCGTAGTGATGATCGAAAACGCCCACAAGAAAATCGAGGCCTGGCACGCAGCCAATCCGGATGAGGAGCTAACGGGGGAGCGTCATTGGCATGTGATGACTGAAGCAGCGGCAGAGGTAGGCCCGGCACTTTTCTTCTGCCTATTGATCATCACCTTGTCGTTCATTCCGGTATTCACCCTGGAGGCTCAGGAAGGACGGCTGTTTGGCCCATTGGCGTTCACCAAGACCTACGCCATGGCCGCAGCGGCGGGATTGTCTGTGACTCTGGTGCCCGTGCTGATGGGCTACTGGATTCGAGGGCGAATACCCAATGAGCAGCAGAACCCGTTAAACCGTTGGCTGATCCGAATCTATCAGCCGGCTTTGGATATGGTCTTGCGTCGACCTAAGATCACATTGCTGTTGGCGCTACTGATTTTTGTCAGTGCGCTATGGCCAATGTCGCGCTTGGGTGGTGAGTTTCTTCCGCCGCTGGACGAGGGTGATCTGCTCTATATGCCTTCGGCTTTGCCGGGCTTGTCGGCACAGAAAGCAGCGCAATTGCTGCAACAGACCGACCGCCTGATCAAAACCGTGCCCGAAGTCGAACATGTCTTCGGTAAAGCGGGACGCGCGGAAACTGCCACCGACCCCGCGCCGCTAGAGATGTTCGAAACCACCATTCAATTCAAACCGCACGAGCTATGGCGTGCAGGCATGACCCAGGAAAAACTGGTGGAAGAACTGGATCGAGTGGTGCGAGTCCCTGGACTGACGAATATCTGGATACCACCGATTCGCAACCGTATCGACATGCTGGCCACTGGGATCAAGAGTCCCATCGGGGTGAAAGTTGCCGGCACCAACCTGACGGAGATCGACGCCGCTACTCAGGCGGTAGAGCGCGTTGCCAAGGGTGTGCCTGGTGTCAGTTCAGCTCTGGCTGAGCGCCTGACCGGTGGCCGTTACATCGACGTGGATATCGACCGCAAAGCCGCCGCGCGCTACGGGCTGAATATTGCCGATGTGCAGTCCATCGTGGCCGGTGCTATCGGTGGTGAAAACGTCGGGGAGACCATTGAAGGGCTCGCCCGTTTTCCGATCAGCGTGCGCTACCCACGGGAGTGGCGTGATTCGGTCGGCGCCTTGGAGCAATTGCCGATCTATACCCCGCTAGGGAGCCAGATCACCCTCGGCATAGTGGCGAAGGTCAAGGTCACGGATGGCCCACCGATGCTCAAGAGCGAAAACGCACGACCTTCGGGTTGGGTATACATCGATGTGCGTGGTCGAGACATTGCCTCGGTGGTCGCCGATCTGCGCCGAATCGTCAGTGAGCAGGTCAAGTTGCAGCCCGGAATGAGCCTGAGCTATTCAGGACAGTTTGAATTTCTCGAAAGGGCCAACGCACGACTCAAGCTGGTGGTGCCTGCCACGCTGCTGATCATCTTCGTGCTGCTCTATCTGACGTTCGCCCGCTTCGATGAGGCTTTGCTGATCATGGCCACGCTGCCATTCGCACTTACGGGCGGAGCATGGTTCCTCTATCTGCTGGGATTCAACCTATCGGTCGCCACCGGGGTCGGCTTTATCGCCTTGGCCGGTGTGTCCGCCGAGTTTGGTGTGATCATGCTGCTCTACCTGAAGAATGCCTGGGCCGAACGGGAAGACCTCGGCGACAGCACTGAGCGCGGGCTGGTGGCAGCGATTCGTGAAGGCGCTGTGCAGCGCGTTCGACCCAAGGCCATGACCGTGGCGGTCATTATTGCCGGTTTGCTGCCGATCCTGTTGGGCAGTGGCACTGGTAGCGAAGTGATGAGCCGCATTGCCGCGCCCATGGTCGGCGGCATGGTCACGGCCCCCTTGCTTTCCCTGTTTGTCATTCCGGCAGCCTATCGCCTGATGCGTCGCCGGCACCTCATCGTTGAACCGATCAAACCACAAGGAAAATTCGTATGAAACTGACCCTGATCGCAGCTGCCAGTACCGCGTTTATGTTTTCACTTTCTGCCTACTCGCAGGACATGCCGGGTATGAAAATGGATGGTATGGAGGGCATGAAGATGGAGCAGGAAACAAAACAGGCTCCAGTTGCTGACGCTGAGGGAACCATCAAGGCTATGGATACTTCGAAGCATACGGTGACCATCTCCCACGGAGCTGTGCCAGCGGTGCAATGGCCCCCAATGACTATGGCCTTTTCAGTGACGGAGGATCAGCTGGCAGGTCTGAAGGTCGGAGACCATGTATCGTTTTCCTTTAGGGTAAAGGATGGCAAAGCCGCAATCGTTTCCATTAAAAAATAAGACTGTAGCGATGAGAACTACCGGCACGCTCTGTCGTGCCGGTTTGGAAAGGCTACCCTTGCTAAAATCCGCCATCTGATCGTCGCCACAATTCGCGTATTTACCATGGACACCACGTGATCCATTTCTGTGAAAATGCGTGTGGTCTATGGACGCCGGAAACTTGCTCTAAACCCCGCCAACTGTTCATTCAAACTGATCTCCATGGGTTGACATCTTTCCTTTATATCGACGAAGCCTTCGCCGATCTGACGGGTATGACCGACCTGGACCAGCTCGGCCGGCGCATCCGCGCCCCGTGCAACCACAAAATGGAAAAACACCGAATCGCCCCAAGTGGGGTAAGCCAAGGCTGCGGTACTTGTAAGCGAACGCTGTTTGTCCCCTCAAATCTTGATTTCTGATATGTGCGTGCTTTATTGGCTGATGTTTGTCGTCATTGACGATCAAACACTATTTGTCATTACCGAGCCAGGTGCTTGCACGTTCGCTTGAAGGCCTGGGCTCGCGCGTGTTGATAATCAGTTTGGTCAAGGAAATCAAAGGAATGAAACTTTCACCCGCAGCAAAAGGAATTGCACTGGCCCTGGTCGGTTTCTGTTCATCGATACCCGTGGTGCACGCCTGCACGCGGCTGGTTTTTCTTGGAGATAACCAACAGATCATAACGGCACGCTCAATGGACTGGGCGAAGGATGTGGAAACCAACCTGTGGGTGTTCCCCCAGGGCATGAAGCGCCACGGTGAGGCAGGCCCCAATTCGGTTACCTGGACGTCGAAGTACGGCAGTGTCATTGCGTCCGGCTACGATATTTCCACCACCGACGGCATCAACGAAGCCGGGTTGTCTGCAAACCTGCTGTGGCTGGTGGAATCAGAATATCCAGCACTCGAACAGGGCAAGCCAGGGCTCAGTATCTCGGCATGGGCTCAGTACGTATTGGATAACTTCAAGACCGTGGCTGAAGCGGTCGAGGCGCTCAAGGCCGAACCGTTTCATGTGGTGACATCCAAGGTTCCGAAGGAAACCCGCCTGGCAACGCTCCACCTTTCAATGTCCGATGCGTCGGGTGATAGCGCAATCGTTGAATATATCGATGGCAAGCAAGTCATTCACCACGACAGAAAATATCAAGTGATGACGAACTCGCCGAAGTTCGACGAGCAGTTGGAAATGTATGCTTATTGGCAAGGCATTGACGGAACACAGATGTTGCCTGGCACCAACCGCTCGCCTGATCGCTTTGCGCGTGCGTCCTTCTACGTAAATGCCGTGCCCAAGCATGAGGATGCGCGGCTGTCACTGGCCAGTGTGTTCAGTGTGATTCGCAACGTCTCGGTGCCGTACGGCATTACAACGCCAGATCAGCCCAATATCTCATCCACGCGCTGGCGGACCGTGGCGGACCATAAACACAAGCAGTATTTTTTCGAGTCCGCAGTCACGCCCAATACGTTCTGGGTTGACCTGAAAAAGCTGGACCTCAGCCAGAAAACCGGCAAGGTGAAGAAGCTGGACCTGGGCCCGAACCAGGCAAACGTGTATGCCGGCGAAGTGTCCGCGCGCTTCGAAGAGTCCGCACCGTTCAAATTCGAGGGGATTTGAATTGCACCAGCGACTTGATCCCTGACATTTACACTCAGGACGCAACAGCGCTCGCCTCGGCAATCATGAGGTCGAGCGCTTTTGTGTGCGTTGAACAAAAGGCGGCTCGGTCATCAGCCTGCCTGCGACAACCCAAATCCCAGACAAAGAAAAGCCCGCGATGGGGGGGAGCGGGCTTAAAGGTTTCTACTAGGAGCTGGGTCAACCATAAGCCTTCGAATGTGAAAGGCTTGTGAAAATTACGGGATTGGTCTGAATGATTGCTATTTCACCGTGCAGGTCCAGCGGTGATTGTGCCGGTAGGGCGCGCGCATGAAGGTGATGTCCGAGACGCGGGTCAGGCCGCGTTTGCGCAGGGCGTCGGTCAGTTGTACGAGTGTCTCTGCTTCGATAGTCATTGCTGTTACCTCGTCAGATTTACTGCGTTCATAGGTCTGGACCGGGCGGGTGTCGGGCTAATTCAGTTTTTTTGCCCGTGTATCGACGACCGCAAACAGGCCAGGCAAAAAAGATGAACCACCCACGCCGCCACGCGCTCACATGAACAGCGGTACCTCAAACGCAGTTCCCGAAAAACAGAACGAGGATTTCATGATGAATACCCTGTTGCGAAGCAGCGCTTTTGCGCTGGCGTTTACCCTGGCAGGCGCGGTACACGCGGCCCAGGACGCCGACGATTTCGTGGAAGACGCCTCGGCCAAAGGCATCGCCGAAGTGGAAGCCGGCAAGCTGGCCCAGGAGAAGGGCAGCGCCAGCGACGTGAAGGCCTTTGCCGACATGATGGTCAAGGACCATACCGCAGCCAACGAGAAGCTCAAGGCCATCGCTGCCAGCAAAAAGCTGGAAGTCTCGGATGATGCCATGCTGATGGACAAGGCCAAGGCGATGATTCTGGAGCTGCGTAGCGCCAAGTCGTTCGACCAGGCCTATGCCAACAACCAGGTCAAGGCGCACGAGGCCACCATCGAGCTGTTCGAGAACTATGTGAAGGACGGCACCGATGCCGAGCTCAAGGCGTTCGCCGAGAAAACCCTGCCCACGCTGAAAGAGCATCTGACCAAGGCCAGGGCACTTGCCAGCGCACACGGCGGTGATGCAGCCCAACCCTGAGTCAATGCCCGCTGGCCAGTGCGCAGGCGCTGGCCATTGGCAATGCAGTACGCACCGTTCCAGTCGTAGAGGAGAGGTGACGATGAACGACACGGACAAAAGGCAGGCGTTGCAGAACTGGCGACAGGCGTTGGTCCACGAGCATGCGTCACTGGACGCCGAGCAGCGTTACGACAAGGCGTTGATGGCCGCCGATGCACTCGAGGTGGCGGGCATCATCAGCAGTCGCGAGTGGCGCGAGCTGGTGAAGGAAGCCAATGCCTTTATCTTCCACTGAGGGGCCTTGCCTGTGCCGGCATTGCCTGGAGGTTAACGTCATGAAACTGACCGCGTTGGCGTTGCTGGTCGCCAGCCTGTCGATGCTGCAAGGGTGCTTCAACGAGCCCGAGCATGTCGACAAGGATACCGATCGCAGCAAGTCTTCCCTGCAGATGCAAAAGCCCGACACGCCCCCTGCGGAGCCGGCGCCTCGGCAACCCCCCAACAACTAACTTGAGCGAACGTGCGCCCCAGTCAGCCGAGGCTTGGGGCGCAGGGCTCAGAAGGTGGGCGGGGTGATCACCCAGATCACCACCGCATCCACTTCACCCGGGTTGCCGTACTTGTGCGGCTCCTGGCTGGAGAAGCTGAAGCTGTCGCCTTCGCCGAGTTCGAAATGGCGATCCCCCACCCACAGCTCGAAGCGGCCGGACAGCACGTACCCGGCTTCTTCGCCCTCGTGGCTGTAGCTCTGCTGGCTGTAGGTGCCTGGCGGAAAGCGCGAATGGAGCATCTCCAGTTCGCGGTTGGGTTGCGGGGTGAGCAACTGGTCGACGATGCCGTCTTCGTAATGCACGCTCAGTCGGCTCTGCCGGCGCACCACGTAGCCGCTGTCCTCGGGGGCGGTGACCGCCTCGCTGGCGAAGAACCACTGGATGGTCACGCCCAGGCTGCGGGCGATATTGAACAGTGCCGGTATCGAGGGGTACGACAGGTTGCGTTCCAGCTGGCTGATATAGCCGGCGGTCAGCTCGCTCTGTTGCGCAAGCTCGGTCAGGGTCATGCCGCGACGCTTGCGAAGCCCGCGAATGCGCGTGCCCAGAAAGTGCGGCGCGGCGCTGCCGTCCTCGGCGGTGGGCGGCAGCTTGCTGTTGTTGCTCATGGCGTTATCCGATCAGCCCTGCAAAGGCCCGGAGTATAAACAGCCTCACAGGCTCGCGGCGACTTTAAGGCCCTCATAGATGGCTTCCTCGGCGGTACGCGCCGCCAGGCAATCGCCAATGCGGTGTACTGCGGCCAGGTCCTGGATCTCGCCGGCCAGGGTGTCGACCGGGTGATGGCCGTGGCACAGCACCAGGGTGTCGATGCCCTCGAAGATCATCGCCTCGCCGCTGGCGGTGTGCTGCAGGTAGACGCTGCTGTCGTCGCAGCCATACAGCCGCGCATAGGGCGTGATCGGGATGCCCAGCTTGTGCAGCTCGCCGGCCATCTGGTCACGCACATACAACGGCAGGCTCTCGCCGCAGTGGGTACCGTTGACCGCCAGTTGCACCTGATGCCCGGCGCGGGTCAGGCGTTCGGCGATGCCCGGCCCGATCCAGTCGCAGCGCCAGTCCATCACCATCACCGAGCGACCGACCTGTACCTGCTCGCGCAGCACCTGCCAGGCGTCGACCACCTGCAACTCGCCGCCGCGCTCGAACGCCGGCCAGTAGGGCGCGGCACCGGTGGCGACGATCACGGCATCCGGCCGCTCGCGCGCGACCAGCGCGCGGTCGACCCGGGTATTGCGCACCACCTCCACGCCGGCCAACTGCATCTCGCGTTGCAGGTTGGTGCTGGCACCGCCGAATTCGCTGCGCCGTGGCAGCAGTTGCGCCAGCAGCACCTGGCCACCCAGTTGGGCGGCCGCCTCATACAGGGTGACCTGATGACCACGGGCCGCCGCTACTGCGGCAGCCTTCATGCCGGCCGGGCCGCCGCCCACCACCATCACCTTCTTGCGCAGCGTGGCAGGCTGCAGTTGGCCGAACTGCCGCTCGCGCCCGGTCTCCGGATGCTGGATGCACGAAATCGGCAGGCCCTTGTGGAAGTGCCCGATACAGGCCTGGTTGCAGGCGATGCAGGCACGCACGTCTTCGGCCCGGCCGCTGTCGGTCTTGTTCGGCATCTGCGGGTCGCAGATCAGCGCGCGGGTCATGCCACACACGTCGGCCTGGCCGCGGGCAAGTATCAGCTCGGCCTCCTGGGGCTGGTTGATGCGCCCGGTAACGAACAGCGGAATGTCCAGGCTGGCCTTGAAGGTGCCCGCCTCGCGGGCCAGATAGGCGGCCTCGATGGCCATCGGCGGCACGATATGCACCGCGCCGCCCAGGGACGCCGAGGTGCCGGCCACGATATGCACATAGTCCAGTTGCCCTTGCAGGGCCTTCACCGCGCCGAGCGATTCATCTTCGCTCAGGCCCTCGGCGTCGCGTTCATCGGCGCTGATGCGCAGGCCAATGATGAAGTGTTCGTCGGTGCTGGCACGCACCGCGGCGATGACCTCGCGCACAAAGCGCAAACGTTGTTCAAGGTCGCCGTTGTAGCCGTCGCTACGCCGGTTGACCCGAGGGTTGATGAACTGGGCGGGCAGGTACCCGTGGCTGGCCACCACCTCCACGCCGTCCACGCCCGCCTGATGCAGGCGCCGCGCCGCCGCAGCATAGCCGGCCACGATCTCGTCGATCATGCCTTGGTCAAGCTCGCGCGGCATCACCCGGAACCGTTCGTTGGGCACCGCCGAGGCCGAGTAGGCCACCGCCAGCAAGCCGTCGCTGGACTCCATGATCTCGCGGCCCGGGTGAAAGATCTGCGACAGCACCACGGTGCCGTGGGCATGGCAGGTCTCGGCCAGCCGGCGATACCCCTCGATGCAGGCGTCATCGGTGGCCATCAGCACGTGGGAGGTGTAGCGGGCGCTGTCGTGTACGCCGGCCACCTGCAGCACGATCAGCCCCACACCACCTTCGGCCCGGGCCTGGTGATAGGCAATCAGCTGTTCGTTGACCAGGTTGTCGGTGGGCATCGAGGTGTCGTGGCCGCTGGACATGATGCGGTTCTTGAGGCGCTTGCCACGGATCTGCAACGGGGTGAACAGGTGCGCGAAGGCGGTCGACATGGTGGTCAGGCTCCAGCGGGGGTGTTGTTATTATTTTTCTATGAAAGTGTACCGACAGTAAAAAATCAACTTGTTTTTTTACTTGGGTTTGATTAGCGTCGAGTCACCCCAGTGCAGGGGCTTACCTCACAAAAACAAGAAAGTGGACCACGCCGGCGCCAGGCCGAGTGGTACCCGCAGGAGGATCCATCGATGAAAGCGTTCCCGCGTAAACCAGGCCTGTATGCAGTGCTGCTTGCCCTGGGCCTGGGCAGTGCCCAGGCAGCTCCGCAGATGGTCGTGGTGGGTTATGGCGGTGCCGGGCAGAAGGCCCAGGACGTGGCGTTCTTCCAGCCGTTCAGTGCCCAGGACAAGAGCAAGCTGATCCAGAGCGAGTACAACGGTGAAATGGCCCGCATCAAGGTGATGGTCGACACTGGCAATGTGGACTGGGATGTGGTGCAGATCGAAGGGCCCGACTTGATGCGCGGGTGCGACGAAGGCATGTACGAACCCCTCGACTGGAAGCAGCTGGGGCATGCCGACGAGCTGATCCCGGACGCTGCCCAGGCGTGCGGCTCGGCGGCGCTGGTGTGGAGCGTGGCGATCGCCTATGACCGCGACAAACTGGCCCAGGCGCCCACCTCCTGGGCCGACTTCTGGGACGTGAACAAATACCCGGGCAAGCGCGGCCTGAGGAAGCGTGCGGTGTACAACCTGGAGTTCGCACTGCTGGCCGACGGCGTCAAGGTCGAGGACGTCTACAAGGTGCTGGCCACCCCCGAGGGCGTGGACCGCGCCTTTGCCAAGCTGAGCGAGCTCAAGCCCAACATCCAGTGGTGGGAGGCAGGCGCGCAGCCGGCGCAGTGGCTGACCGCGGGTGACGTGGTGATGACCTCCACCTACAGCGGGCGCATCGCCACCGCCGCGCAGGCCGGTGCGCCGTTGGCGGTGGTATGGCCCGGCAGCCTGTACGGCATGGACTACTGGGCCATCATCAAGGGCTCCAAACATGTCGACCAGGCCAAGCGGCTGATCGCCTACACCAACGACCCGGCAGCGCAGGTGCGCTATGTACAGCAGATTCCCTACGGCCCGACCAACACCCAGGCCGCGGCAAAGCTGGACCCGTCGCTGACCAGCTGGGTGCCGACCTCGCCGCAGAACCTTCAAGGGGCGCTGTCGATGAATGTCGAGTTCTGGGTCGATCATGGCGACGAACTGGAGGAGCGGTTCAACGCCTGGGCTACCAAGTAGCCGTTGCAGCCCGTCTCCTGCACCGTTCTGCAGGAGCGGGCTCAGCTGTGAAGGCGTGCGCGGCGCCCCTTCAAATTCTGGTTAAATACGCGCTTACCAGAACCGCCGGCGAGCCCGTTCCATGCACGATGACGACGATATCCACGAACCCGAGCACGACCACCTGCTCGACCACGAATTTCACGATCAATACATTGCCCCCGAGCCAGAGGCGGGCGGTATGGATGAGGATGACGAGGACGATGATGCCTGGGGTCTGCTCGACGATGACGATGACCAGCCCGAAGACCCGTAGCCCTGCCGGCTTCACCATTCGTCGCGTGTGCTGCACCCTGGCCCCGGCCTGACCTCCAACTGACAGGGCCCGGATGTTCCGGGCCTTTGCTGGCGAGGTGTTCCATGACTGACCAAGTGACTGCCCAAGCCCAAGACCCCACCCAACCGACGACGGCTCCCGAAGACGTCGATCCGCTGGCACGCCCACCGGTGTTCACGCCAGATCGTCCCGAGGACTGGAAAGACCCGGCCAGCGGTGATGGCGTGCCCGATGACGAAGACATGCCGCTGCCCAATGATTGAGCGCAGGGGCGTCTGCCAGGGGGCTGGGGGGATCGCTGGCAGACACCCGGATGCCTGGCCCCATTCGACGACGTGGAGGTATTGATGACCGGTAATCAGCACAAACCAGAAGGACCGCATTCATCCGAGCACGCCTCTGAACGGGACACGCTGGACTTTGATCCCGATTCGCCAGACCTGGATGACCCGCAGGTGGATCCGGTAGGCCCGGCCAAGGCGCCCAAGGGCGGGCCAGAACCACGCAAGCCACCGCTTCTTGGCGAGTAGCCGCAAACAAGGGCCCGGCGCAATGCCGGGCCTTTTTGCAATCAGCCGTGCAATCAGCCGCCGGCTGCCTTGGCCGCGGTCACACCCGCCGCACTGAGCTTGATCGGGTAACGCACTGACGGTTCATCGTCGGCCCTAACGGTGACCGCACCGTCCTGGATCAACCCCTTGTCCTGCAGTTGCTTGAGCGTCTCGGCCACCGCCTTTTCGCCTTCGAAGTTGTCCAGCACTTCCTTGCCCAACCCGTTCGGGTGGGCGTGGTACAGCCGGGTGAGTACTTCGTTTTGCAGTGTTTGATTGGTCATTGCCTGCCTCGCAGTGTTCATGGGTATGAAGGGCGTTGCACAGCTTCCGACAGGCCAGGGCGGCAGGGATTCCACCGGATGTCGCGAGGGGGCGACCGGTTGCGTTACAGCAGGTTGCGGGGTGGGGGCGGGCAGCAGGGCCCTGAAACAGAACTGCCCCGGGCAACGCCGCGGGGCAGTGGGGCAGTGGGTCAAGCGCTACGCCGGGGCGTCAGGGCTTGTTGTTGAGCTTGCGCAGTTCTTCGTAGGTGGCCGACTGGACGAACCAGAAGCCGGAAACGATGCACCAGGTCAGCGTACCGACAATCAATGTGCCCAGGCCAGCCAGGAAGCTCTGGCTGAACATGAACAGGCCGGAAATCCAGATGACGGCCAGTGCCACGTACAGCACCACGTTGTTGACGCTGATAACAAAATCTTTCACGAGTAATCCTTCCCGAGTCATTGTCCACTGTCGCACGAACGGCGTGCGACAGGCCGCTATCATATTGATATTGCGACAACAATTCCATCGGAACGGGCGATGCGCCTGCCTGTCAGCGGCTAGCGAAAACGCGGCAGCGGTCGGTCCAGGGTGAGGGAGGTCAGGGTCTTCTTCACCAGCACCTCGTCGGCTTCGACGGCCTTGAGGGTGTCGCGGATCTTGCCCGCCACCGGTACATCGCCCTGGCGGTCGATCCAGTCGGCGATCTCCTTGCAGGCCACGGCCAGGCGGTCCTGACGGTGGTTGATCAGGGTCAGCAGGGTGGTGATCTCTTTGTCGGACATGGCGCATTCCTCCCTTCGGCGAATTAAGTGTAGCAGTGCGCCGGCAGTTGGCCCCCCCAGCCTCAATCGGGTTTGCCGCGCACGATGCGCCCGTCCTTGACCTCGTCGGCATAGGCCTTGAGCTTGTCCGAGTCCCGGTACAGGCGGTTCATCAGGTGCAGCACCGCCACCACGTCGACGTCCTTGATGCGCTCGGCCAGCTTGCTGATTTCACCGGCGGTACGCTCAAGGTCGGTGGCGACCAGCTTCAGGTCACGTTTGAGTTCTGCGGAGGACTTCTTGATACCCATGGATACCTCGGATGGGCTGATTGCGTTCAAATGGGTGCATTCTAGCAGGCGACACCATCGGCAACAGAAGAGGGGAGGCACAGCATGAGCGCCAGGGTGCAGGTACGGGCCAACCGTCGTGGCCGCGATATCGCGGTGGGCGATATCCATGGGCACTTCCAACGCCTGCAGCAGGCACTGGATGCCGTCGGGTTCGATCCGGCCATCGATCGGCTTTTCAGCGTGGGCGACCTGGTCGACCGTGGGCCCGACAGCGAACAGGCGCTGGCATGGCTCGATCAACCCTGGTTTCACGCGGTGCAAGGCAATCATGAAGCGTTGGCCATTGCCCACGTGCGGGGCCACTGGCTGGACCAGGCGATGTACCGCGCCAGTGGTGGCGGCTGGTTTCTCGACCTGGAAGCGCAGGCCCAGGCCCGCTTTGTGGCCGCCTTCGAACAGATGCCCCTGGCGCTGGAGCTGCAAACCCCTGAAGGCCTGGTCGGCCTGCTGCACGCCGACTGCCCGTTCGCGCATTGGCAGACACTGTGCGAGCAGCTGGCAGGCGAACCTTCAGCCGATGTTCAGGAGGTGTGCCAATGGTCGCGGCGACGCTTGCAGCAGGGCGACACTGGCGAGGTTCAGGGCTTGCGTGCGCTGATCGTCGGGCACACCACGCTGCGCGAGGTGAAGGTGCTGGGCAATGTCTGGCACCTCGATACCGGCGGCTGGGCAAGCGGACACTTCAGCCTGCTTGATCTTGCCAGCCTTGAGTTACTGCAGACGCCTAGATGAACCACCACGGGTCACCGTTGGGCTTGGTGGGGGTTCGCCTGAGCTGGCGTATCGATACCCATGCCAACGCGATGCCAACCAGCAGCATCAGGCCACTGAACACCATCTTGAACAGGATCGCGGCATGAAACGCGTCGGGGTTGTCACGCAGCGTATGGGTCACGTGGTGGACTGGCCGGATACGGTTGCTGACCATACTGATCACGCTGCCCGCCTGCAGGTCTTGCAGGTTCAGCAGGACCATCGTCAGGGCACCCACAATCAACAGGAAGCCAGCCATCAGCAAGACCATCATATGGCCGCTGCCCACGCTGTTCTGGCGCATGGTCGCCTCCTGGCAGATTTCGAGAAGCGCGCGATCATACATGACTTGACGCTGGCCGGCAGGGCATTTGAAACTCGTTGCCCCAGCCACCGGAGCCCCTCATGGACCTGACCACCCTCGCGTTATTCATCCCGGCCTGTTTCGCCCTGAACATGGCCCCTGGCCCCAACAACCTGCTGTCGCTGAACAACGCCAGCCGCTACGGCCTGCGCACGGCCTGCCTGGCTGGCGCCGGCCGCCTGCTGGCGTTTGCCGGCATGATCGTACTGGCCGCCATGGGCCTGGCGGTGGTGCTGCATACCAGTGAATACCTGTTCCTGCTGGTCAAGGTGCTGGGCGCCGGCTACCTGTTCTACATCGCCTGGCAGTTGTGGCGCGCACCGGTCGGCGAGGCCGCGCAGGTCGGTGCACGCGGCGTGGGCACCCTGCGCCTGGCGCGTCAGGAGTTCCTGGTGGCGGCGGGCAACCCCAAGGCCATCCTGATCTTCACCGCGTTCCTGCCCCAGTTCGTCAGTGTGACAAGCGCCACGCCGGTGGCCGAGCAGTTCGCCGTGCTGGGGGCGATGTTCCTGGTACTTGAGTGGCTGGCCATCGCCATCTACGGCTGGCTGGGGGCGTACATGCAGCGCTGGTTCAACCAGCCTGCACCGCGTCGGCTGTTCAACCGGGTCAGCGCATCGTTGCTGGGCCTGGCGGGGTTCGGCCTGCTCGCCGCACGCCGGGCCTGAGCCCTACCAGCGGATGCGCAGCCCCAGGGTGCCGCCAATCGATTCCTGCTGGCGGCTGTCAAGGTTGGCGCTGTAGGTCACTGCGCCGTACATCGCCACGGCGGGGCTCAGCCGGGCGCTCAGGCCGGCGCCCACGTCCATCCAGGTGGCGGCCTGATCAGTCCTGATCGGCTCGCCCCCGTCGAACCGCAGGGTGTCGCGCCCGCCACTGCTGCGCCATACATTGCTGCGCAGGTAGGGCTCCAGCGGCACGCTGCCGGCCAGGTAGCTGCCCTTGATTCGTGCGCCAACGCGCCCGGTCCAGTTGGTCTGGCTGTCCTGGGTGACCGTTGAAATGCCATCGCTGCGTGTATCGAAGTCGACCTTGCGGGCGATCACCTGCACCTGGGGCTCGACCACCCAGCGCGCGCTCAATGCCAGCGGATAGCCGGCCTCCACCGAGGCCGCCAGGGCATGCCCATCCAGATCGAGCTTCACGCCGCGATCGGAACGGGCGCGGCCGTCCAGATCGGTGTACTGCAGCACTGTGTCCACGTACCACTGCCCGGGACCGATCAGCGTCCAGTAGGCGCCGACACTGTCGCCATCGAGGCGAACATCGCCCACCGCATTGTCTTCGAAACCCAGCGCGAAACCTTTGACATCGCCATCGAGCCGGCTATGGCTGACATACACCCCGGCGTGCTGGCGATAACCGCCGTCGGTGTGCATCGCATACAGGTCATGGCCCACCTCGAAACCGCTCAGGTTGCCGTCCAGGCTTGGCGACACCGTGCCGGACCACTGCTGGCGCAGGTGCTCGCCAAAGGTGCGGGCCCACCCGGCGGCCACCGGGCCTTGTTCGTCGAGCAGGCGTTGCTCGCCCTGGCGCTGGTGGAAGGTGCCCAGGGTCGACAGGCTGATGATGGCCGCGGCGCGGCTGGCCACCGCGTACACCGGCACTTCGGCGCGGTACAGCACGATGGCCTGCCCGGCGACCGGGGTGGGCAGTGGCGGGGTACCCGGGGCGGCCACGGGCGCCGGCACCACCGGTGGCGGTGGCTGGCCGGGCAGGGGCGGCGCCGATACCGGGGGCGCGACCACACTCGAGCGCAGGTACCAGCTGTTCTCGCTGCCAGCGCTGACCCCGCCCTTGAACAGGTAGTACTGGTAAGCCCCGGCCGACAAGGGCTGGCCAAGGCTGAACGCCGTGCTGGTGCTGGTGGTGCCAGGGCCGGCCTCGACCACCTGGATGCCATCGGCCGCTGTCAGCGCGCCGCTGCCGCCCAGGTTGTTGACCTGCAGGGCAGTGCTGCCGGCCAGCGAGCCCTGGTTGACCACCAGCCGGTCGGAGGCGGCGCCGTCGCCTTCGAGCACGCTGTCGACCTTGAGCACGCCGTTGCTGCCTGCGTAGTTGCCGTCGAGGGTCAGTCGGCCCAGCGCATTGGCGCCGCTGCTGAGGTCGATGAGCCCGGCGTTGTTCACGCTCACCGGTGTGCCGCCGGCAAACGCCGTCACCTGGCCGGTGCGCGCCACCAGCTGGCTGGTGGCATCGATCAGCAAGGTGCCGGTACCCGTGCCCTGGTCTCCAAGAACCAGGTGGCCATCCAGGTTGAAGACCGAGGTGTTGGTCAGGGCCATGCGCTCCCAACTGGTATAGCGCGCGCCCAGGCTGCTGCGGGTATGGTCCAGTACCAGGCTGTCGCTGCCCAGGCCGCCGTCCACCTGGCGCACCAGCCCCAGGCGGCTTTCGTCGAGGTTGGCCAGCAGCGCCTGGTCGCTGCCGTCGCCCATCAGCACCGCACCGCGCACGATGCCGTCGTCGCGCCAGGTGAAGCTGTCGTCGCCGAAGCTGAGCAGTACATTGCCCACCACCTCGCCACCGCTGATGGTCACGCTGTCGTCGCCGCCGCTGACGCTGATGTTGCCGCCGATGCGTCCGCCACTGACGATGACCGTGTCGCGGTCAAAGCCTGTGACCAGGTTGGCGTCGATGATGCCGCCGGACATGTCGAACAGGTTGCGGTCCAGCTTCATGTCGACGCGCCCGATGCGCCCGCCGCTCATGTAGGCCACATCGCCATCTTCGAAAGCGCCGATGATGCGTCCGCCGCTCATCTGGAACAGGTCGCGGCCGTTGCCCTGCTGCAAGGCCTGCAACTGCCCGCCGGTCATGATGAAGGTGTCGATGCCCGCGCCCTGATCGAGCACGCCAGTGATGATGCCCGACGCCATCTCGACGCGGTCGGCGCCGGGGCCGAAGGTCACGCTGCCGGCGAGGGTGCCGCTGCCCCCGGCCGGCAGTATCAGCGTGTTGTCACCGCCAGGGTCGACAAGGGAGGTGCCAATGCCGCTGTCGCAGACATAACGATCGTTGCCGCCGGTAGGGGCGAAGGTGCAGTCCGCCTGACTTGTCAGGGCCCACGGGCCCAGCAACGGCAGGCACGCCAGGGCAACGCGGCTGGGCGGGCTCATTTCGTCCTCCTTGGGCTAGCGATCGGCCCAAGCGATACAGGGCTGCGACGGCGGTCGCAACTGGCAGAAATGATAGGTGGTCATCGGAAATGTGCACATTGGCGCAAAAACGCCTGACCGATGGCACGCCTGTCGATCAGGGCAGAGGGCTCAATCGCGGTAGAACACCTGCACCAGGTGGTAACCGAATTTGCTCTTGATCGGGCCGTGTACCACCCGCAACGGCTTCTTGAAAATCACCTGGTCGATGGCGCCCACCATCTGTCCCGGGCGTACTTCGCCCAGGTCGCCGCCGCGTTTGCCCGACGGGCAGGTGGAGTACTTTTTCGCCAGCACATCGAAGGCTTCGCCCTTGGCGATGCGCTGCTTGAGCTGTTCGGCCTCTTCGGCGGTCTTGACCAGGATGTGACGGGCCTGTGCTTTCATGTTGCCTCTGTTACGGGTAAAACCGGCGATTATGCCTGATTCGGGGCAGGGCGGCTTTGCGCGCCGTGCCCCGAACCCACGCCTTGGCGGGTTACTCCACCGTGGCGCGTTTCACTTCGCTGGAAGCCGACCAGATGCGATAGCGCACTTCCACGTCCTTGGGGGTGTAGACCACCACCGGCAACTTGCTGTTGTAGCGCAGCAGGAAACCATCGCCGACCACCGGCACGAAGGCGTCGATCTTCTTGTTGTCGGGGCAGCCCATCAGGGTAGAGACAGGGCCCATCACCTTGTCCAGCCGGTAGTAGCTATAGCCCCAGCCTTCGAGGGTCTTCTCTTCGAGGTTGCCACCCAGGCGCTGCAGGTTGCAGTCCACCTTGAGGGTCTTGCCGGCCAGTACCTCGACCTTGAATGCCGACTCGTCCTTCTGCTCGGGCAGGTGGATCACCTGGCGCACAAAACCGTTTTCGGCTTCGGGATAAGGGGCCACATCCTTGAGGCTGGCTGCGAGAACAGGGGCGCTGAAAGCCAGGGGCAGCATGACCAGGGCGGTCAGGGAAAGCGGTCGCATAAAAGCTCCTTGCGGTTTGAAAATGACAGTCGTAGCCGGCCAGCGGTACCTGCGCCCCAGGCCGATGGCTACTGGGCCAGCCAGCCGCCATCGATGTTCCAGGCGGCGCCGCGTACCTGGCTGCCGGCTTCGCTACACAGAAACAATACCAGCTCGCCCAGGTGTTGCGGTGTGACGAAGGCGTGCGAGGGCTGCTTTTCGGCCAGCAGGTCCTGCTGGGCCTGCTGCGGGTCGACCCCGCTGGCGATGCGATCGTCGATCTGCTTCTGTACCAGCGGGGTGAGCACCCAGCCGGGGCAGATGGCGTTGCAGGTCACGTTGCTGGTGGCGGTCTCCAGGCCCACCACCTTGGTCAGCCCGACCACCCCGTGCTTGGCCGCCACATAGGCGGCCTTGCCTACCGAGCCGACCTGCCCGTGCACCGAGGCGATGTTGATCACCCGCCCCCAGTTGCGCTGGCGCATGCCGGGCAGTGCCAGGCGGGTGCTGTGAAACACCGCCGAAAGGTTGAGCGCGATGATCGCGTCCCAGCGTTCCACCGGGAACGCCTCCACCGGGGCGACATGCTGGATGCCGGCGTTGTTGACCAGGATATCGACCCCGCCGAACTCGCGTTCGGCATAGGCAAACAGGTCGCTCAGCTGTTCCACGCTGCCAAGGTCTGCCGCGTGGTGCCCCACCCGGGTGCCATGCCGGCCCACCTCGGCAAGCGCTGCACTGGCGTCGCCGAAGCCGTTGAGAATCACATCGGCGCCAGCGCCGGCCAATGCCTGGGCGATACCCAGGCCGATGCCACTGGTGGAACCGGTAACCAGTGCGACTTTTCCTGCAAGGCTCATGGAAGTCTCCTTAGACAATGCCTGTAGCGTAGAAGGTAGCGATCACCACGAAGACTGCCAGGGTCTTGATCAGGGTGATGCCGAAGATGTCCTTGTAGGCTTCGCGGTGGGTCAGGCCGGTCACCGCCAGCAGGGTGATCACTGCGCCGTTGTGCGGCAGGGTGTCCATGCCGCCGCTGGCCATCGCGGCCACTCGGTGCAGCACCTCCAGCGGAATGTTCGCCGCGTGCGCCGCACTGATGAAGCTGTCGGCCATGGCCGCCAGCGCAATGCTCATGCCGCCGGATGCAGAACCGGTGATGCCGGCCAGCAGGGTCACGGTGATGGCTTCGTTGACCAGCGGGTTGGGAATGTTGCGCAGCGCATCGGCCAATACCAGAAAGCCTGGCAGCGACGCGATCACGGCGCCGAAACCGTATTCCGACGCCGTGTTCATCGCCGCCAGCAGGGCACCATTGACCGCGCTCTTGCTGCCCTCTGCCAGGCGTGTGCGGATGGCGCCGAAGGCGCTGACCAGCACCAGCAGGATGCCCAGCAGCAGGGCGGCCTCGACCGCCCAGATGGCCGTCAGCTTGGCGATCTCGGTCTGTACCGGGGCGCTCATGCCGGGCAGGCTCAGGCTGTGGGTCTTGCCGTACCACGCCGGGATCCAGTGGGTGAACAGCAGGTTCATCACCCCCACCAGCAGCAGTGGCGACAACGCCAGCAGCGGGTGCGGCAGGGTCAGGTCGGCGGCGGTTTCGGGCTCGTTGCGCAAGTCGCTGCCGTAGCCTTCACCGGCGCGCTGCGCCTTGTTGCGCTGGCGCTGCAGGTACAGCATGCCGGTGCAGAACACGAACAGCGTACCGATCACGCCAAGCCAAGGCGCGGCCCAGGCGGTGGTGTTGAAGAAGGTGCTGGGGATGATGTTCTGGATCTGCGGGGTGCCCGGCAGGGCGTCCATGGTGAACGAGAACGCACCCAGGGCAATGGTGGCTGGTATCAGACGTTTGGGGATATCGCTCTGGCGAAACATCTCGGCGGCGAACGGGTACACCGCGAACACCACCACGAACAGCGACACGCCGCCATAGGTGAGCAGCGCGCACACCAGCACGATCACCAGCATGGCCTGGCGTGTGCCTAGCAGGCGAATGGCGGCAGCCACGATCGAGCGCGAGAAACCCGAGAGCTCGATCAGCTTGCCGAACACGGCGCCGAGCAGGAACACCGGGAAATAGAGCTTGATGAACCCGACCATCTTTTCCATGAACACCCCGGTGAAGGCGGGCGCGACGGCGGAAGGGTCGGTAAGCAGCACCGCGCCGAGGGCGGCGATGGGGGCAAAAAGAATCACGCTGTAGCCACGGTAGGCCGCCAGCATCAGCAGCGCCAGGGCTGCCAGGGCAATGATCACACTCATTGAGTGTCTCCTTGGGTGCATCTTGTTTTTGTTGGGATGCAGCCCTTAGCGAAGACCGTGCCATGTTAATAAGCTATTGATTTATAAAAATAAATATTAATTCCAGTAGAATTTATCGAATGATTGTCTCTGGTTTGAGACTGGCTGTGCCGTGCGTGCGCTTGCAGCGCAGGAGGATCTGCACACGGGTCTGCCTGACACACCGTTCACTCTGGTTATACGACCGCTTCGCGCCCGTTCGCCGGCAAGGCCGGCTCCTACGCCTCTGGCCGGCAGGCCGTAGGAGAGGGCCTTGCCCCGCGATCTGGTGCGCAGCGCCAGTAAAACCAGCATATGGGGTCTGCCTGACACCCCGTGCACTCTGGTTTTACGACCGCTTCGCGCTCGTTCGCCGGCAAGGCCGGCTCCTACGCCTCTGGCCGGCAGGCCGTAGGAGCGGGCCTTGCCCCGCGATCTGGTGCGCAGCGCCAGTAAAACCTGCACATGCGGTCTGCCTGACACACCGTGCACTCTGGTTCTACGACCGCTTCGCGCTCGTTCGCCGGCAAGGCCGGCTCCTACGTCTCTGGCCGGCAGGCCGTAGGAGCGGGCCTTGCCCGCGATCTGGTGCGCAGCGCCAGTAAAACCTGCACATGCGATCTGCCTGATACACCGCGCAAACAGGTCTATGACCGCGTTGTGCCCATTCATCAGCAAGGCCGTCTCCAGGTTGAGATGCCAGTCTCTCTATTGAGACTTGATCCCCAGAGCCGCCAGCTTCTTGTACAGCGTCGAACGCCCCAACCCCAGCTCACGCGCGGCCTGCGGCACATTCCCGGCGCAGCGGGCGAGGGCGTTTTCCAGCAACTGGCGCTCGAATGCTTCGCACGCCTGCCTGTAGTCGGTTACGGGGTCGGTGTCGACTGTAAGGGGCGTCAACGGGCCCAATGCCGATTGCACCTGGGCGGCAGTCAGTTGCTGCTGGTCGGCCATCAGCGTGGCCCGCTCCAACACGTTGCGCAGCTCGCGAATGTTGCCCGGCCAGGCATGTCGGGCCAGCAGCGCCTGGGCCGGTGCCTGCAGCTCATGGCGGCTGCCCAGCTCCTCCAGAATCGCCTCGCTCAACGCCGGCAGGTCATCGAGCCGGGCACGCAATGGCGGCACCTCGATCGGCAGCACGTTCAGGCGGTAATACAGGTCGGCGCGAAACTCCCCGCGGGCCATCGCTGCCGAAAGGTCGCGCGAAGTGGCAGCAATCACCCGCACATCGCTCTGCAGCATCTGGTTGGAACCCACCGGCTCGTATTCCTTTTCCTGCAGCACGCGCAGCAGTTTGCTTTGCAGCGCCAGCGGCATGTCGCCGATCTCATCGAGAAACAGCGTGCCGCCTTCGGCCACCTGCAGCTTGCCCGGCCGGCCCTTGCGGTCGGCGCCGGTGAACGCACCCGGCGCGGTGCCGAAGAATTCGGCCTCCAGCAGATCGTGCGGGATAGCGGCGCTGTTGATGCTGACAAACGGCTTGTGGGCGCGGGGCGAGGCGGCGTGGATGGCATGGGCGAGCAACTCCTTGCCCGTGCCGGTCTCACCCAGTAGCAGCACCGGCGAATCGCTGCTGGCCCCACGCCGCGCGCGGCGTTTGACCTCAAGGCTTGCGGCGCTGGTACCGATGAACTGCGCAAAGCTGTACTTGGCCTGGCGCGCACGCAGCAGCGAGCGGGTCGAGGCCAGTTCCTGCTGCATGCTGGCATAGCGCTTGAGCAGCGGCGAAAGGCTGTGCAGCTCATCGAACAGCGCAAAGCCGATGGCGCCCATCACCGCGCCCTCGGCATCGTGGATCGGCAGGCGCATCACCACCAGCGGCTCCTTGGGCGTGTCGAGCATGTCCAGCAGAATCGGCCGGCCCTGGGTGATCACGTCGCGCATCTGGCTGCCGGGGATCACGCTTTCGCACGGCTGACCAATGGCGGCACTGGCGTCCTCCAGGCCAAAGCGCCGTGCGTAGCGCTGGTTCATCCACACGATTCGTGCATCGCGATCGACGATGATCGTGCCCTCGCTGGATTGCTCGATGATCTCGAACAGCGAGCGGATCGCCAGTTGGCGCACGCGCTGGTAGTCCTTGAGGCTGTCACTGTCTTGCATGGGCCGCTCCGCCGTAATGAGGCTGCGATTATGCCCGTGGATCGAACGCCTCGCGCAATGCGTCGCCGATGAACACCAGCAGCGAAAGGATCAACGCCAGGGCGAAGAACGCGGTAAACCCCAGCCATGGCGCCTGCAGGTTCTGTTTGCCCTGGTTCACCAGCTCGCCCAGGGAGGCGCTGCCGGCGGGCATGCCGAAACCGAGAAAATCCAGTGCAGTGAGGGTCGAGATGGCCCCGGTGAGAATGAACGGAAGGTAGGTGAGGGTGGCGTTCATCGCATTGGGCAGAATGTGCCGCACGATCACCAGCCGGTCGGGCAGGCCCAGCGCCCTGGCGGCCTGCACGTATTCCAGGTTGCGCCCGCGCAGGAACTCCGCGCGCACCACGTCCACCAGTGCCAGCCATGAAAACAGCGCCATGATTCCCAGCAGCCACCAGAAGCCGGGTTCCACAAAACCACTGAGAATGATCAGCAGGTACAGCACCGGCAGCCCCGACCACACTTCCAGCAGGCGCTGGCCGATCAGGTCCACCCAGCCGCCGTGGTAGCCCTGCAGGGCGCCGGCGGCCACGCCGATCACGGTGCTGATGGCGGTCAGCAGCAGGGCGAACAGTATCGACACACGGGTGCCGTACAGCACCCGCGCCAGCACGTCGCGCGCCTGGTCGTCGGTGCCCAGCCAGTTGGTGGTGGTGGGTGGGCTGGGGGTGGGTACCTGCAGGTCGTAGTTGGGGGTGTCGGCGCTGAAGGGGATCGGGGCAAACAGCATCCAGCCACCCTGGCCCTCGATCAGCTGGCGCACGTACTGGCTGCGGTAGTCGGGCTGGAACGGCAACTGGCCGCCGAACTGCTGTTCGGTGTAGCGCTTGAAGGCGGGGAAGTACAGGCTGCCCTGGTAGCCCAGCAGCAGCGGCTTGTCGTTGGCCACCAGCTCCGCCCCCAGGCTGAGCAGCAACAGCAGCCCGAACGCCCACAGCGAGAACCAGCCGCGGCGATTGCGCCGAAAATTCGCCAGCCGGCGCCTGGACAACGGCGACAGGCGCCGCATCAGTGCTGCCTCGTGGCAAAGTCGATACGCGGGTCGACCAGGGTGTAACACAGGTCGCCCAGCAGGCGGATCAACAGGCCGAACAGGGTGAAGATGAACAGCGAACCGAACACCACCGGGTAATCCCGCGACACGGCCGCCTCGTAGCTCATGCGGCCCAGGCCGTCGAGCGAGAAGATCACTTCGATCAGCAGCGAGCCTGCGAAGAACACCGTGATCAGCGCCTGGGGAATGCCCGCCACCACCAGCAGCATCGCGTTGCGAAACACATGCCCGTACAGCACCCGACGCTCGCTCAGGCCCTTGGCCCGCGCGGTGACCACGTACTGGCGGGTGATCTCGTTGAGGAAGGCGTTCTTGGTCAGCAGGGTGAGGGTGGCGAAACCGCCGATCACCAGCGAGCCCACCGGCAGCACCAGGTGCCAGAAATAGTCGGCCAGCTTGCCGGCCAGGCTCAGCTCGGCAAAGTTCTCCGACACCAGCCCGCGCACCGGAAACCAGTTGAGCGAGGTCCCACCGGCAAACAGCACGATCAGCAACAGTGCGAACAGAAACGCTGGCAGCGCATAGCCGATCACGATCAGCGCACTGCTCCAGGCATCGAAAGCGCTGCCGTGGCGGATGGCCTTGCGGATGCCCAGCGGGATCGACACCAGGTAGGTGATCAGGGTGGCCCACAGGCCCAGTGAGAGGGTGACCGGCAACTTGTCCAGGATCAGGTCGGTGACCTTGGCACCGCGAAAGAAGCTGCTGCCGAAATCCAGCTGGGCGTAGCGAGTGAGCATCAGCCACAGCCGCTCGTGGGCCGGCTTGTCGAAGCCGTACTGGCGTCTGATGGTCTCCAGCAGTTTGGGGTCCAACCCGCGGCTGGCCCGCGAGTCGCTGTGCAGCGTGTCGCTGCCGGCCCCCGGCGCACCGCCGCCGATACCCTGCAGGCGCGCCACGGCCTGTTCTACCGGGCCGCCCGGTGCCGCCTGGATGATCACGAAGTTCACCAGCACAATGATCAGCAGGGTGGGCAGTATCAGCAGCAGCCGGCGCAGGATGTACGCAGTCATGGCGCAGCCTCCAGCCGCTCGGCCATCTGCGCCGTGGTCAGCGGGGTGGGGCTGACCTCCCACCAGGTGTCCAGCGCCGGGTCATTGCTGGCTTGCACCCTGGGGATGCCGAAGCGGTTCCACCACACCGTGGAGGCGCCGGGCGGGTAGTAATTGGGGATCCAGTAGTAGTTCCATTGCAGCACCCGGTCCAGCGCATGGGCATGGCGCAGCATGTCGGCCGGGCTGGCGGCCTTGACCAGGTCGTCGATCAGGCTGTCCACCGCCGGGTCCTGCAGGGCCATGTAGTTGTTCGAGCCAGGGTCGGTAGCCGCCGCCGAGCCGAAGTAGCTGTAAAGCTCCAGCCCCGGCGAGGGCGACACCGGGTAGCCGGTGACGATCATGTCGTAGTCACGGGCCATCAGCCGGTTGACGTACTGGGCCGCGTCGATGCGGCGTATGTCCAGGGTGATGCCGATCTGCGCCAGGTTGCGTTTCCACGGCAGCAGCAGGCGCTCCAGGCCCGACTGGCCATTGAGGAAGGTAAAGCTCAGCGGCTCGCCCCGGGCATTGACCAGTTGATCGCCCTGCGGGCGCCAGCCGGCCTGCTGCAGCAGAGCGAGGGCTTGCAGCTGCTTGTCACGGATCAGCCCCGAGCCGTCGGTGCGCGGCGCCTCGAACACCCGGTCGAATACCTCGGCCGGCACCTGGGCACGCAGGGGTTCGAGCAGGGCGAGTTCTGCGCGGTCGGGCAGGGCGCGGGCGGCCAGCGCACTGTTGGCGAAAAAGCTCTGCTGGCGGATGTACAGGTTGCGCATCATCTGCCGGTTGCTCCATTCGAAATCCCACAGCAGGCCCAGTGCCTGGCGCACGCGCCGGTCCTGGAACACCGGGCGCTGCAGGTTGAACACATAGCCCTGGGCGTTCTGCGGTGCCCCTCGGGCCAGGTGCGCACGTTGCAGGCGCCCGTCGTCCAGGGCCGGACCGTTGTAGCCGATCGAATAGCCGGTGGCAGAGAACTCGCGGTTGTAATCGTAACCGCCACCGCGCAGCACCTGGCGTGCCACGTCGGTGTCGCCGAAATACTCGATCTTCAGCTGGTCGAAGTTGTAGCGCCCACGATTGACCGGCAGGTCCCGTGCCCACCAGTCGCGGTTGCGCTCGAAGGTGATGCTGCGCCCGTTGTCGACCCGTGCGATGCGGTACGGGCCGCTACCCACCAGCGCCTGGAAGCCGCCGCCGTTGGTGAATGCATCCTGGTCGAGCGCGTGCTCGGGCAATACCGGCAGCGACGCCAGGTCCAGGGCCAGGGTACGGTTCTGATTGTTCTTGAAGTCGAAGCGTACCTGCAGGGGCGTCTCGACCACCACAGCAGCCACGTCGGCAAACTGCGTGCGGTACTTGAGATTGCCTTCACGCAGCAGCAGTTGGTAGGTGAAGCGCACATCCTCGGCACGCACTGGCCGGCCATCGGCAAAACGCGCACGCGGGTCGATGTAGAAGCGCAGCCACAGCCCATCGGCGCTGCGCTCGAGCTTTTGCGCGATCAGGCCGTACACGGTATAGGGCTCGTCCAGTGACCGAATGGCCAGCGGTGAATACAGCCAGCCGTCCACCTCGCTGACCCCGGTGCCCTTGTCGATGTAGGGCAGCACATGGTCGAAGCCGCCGATTTCCAGCGCCGAGCGACGCAGGCTTCCACCTTTCGGGGCTTGCGGGTTGACGTAGTCGAAATGGCTGAACGAGGCGCGGTAGCGGGGGGCTTCACCATAGACGGTGAGGGCGTGGCTGGGGGCGGCGATCAGGGTTTGCCAGGGAGGCAGCAGAAACAGCAGCGGGGCAAGGGCGAACAGCACAATGCGGGTCAAGCCCGCTCTCACAGGAGCGGGCCGACCCTCGACACGGCCGGCAGATGCGGCCAAGGCCGATCAGTCCTGGCGGCTGGTCACTTCCAGCAGGTGATAGCCGAACTGGGTCTTCACCGGGCCTTGAACAGTGTTCACCGGTGCGCTGAACACCACGGTGTCGAACTCCTTGACCATCTGGCCGGGGCCGAACGAGCCCAGGTCACCGCCCTGGCGGCTGGAGGGGCAGGTGGAGTTGGCCTTGGCGATTTCGGCGAAGTCGGCGCCGGCTTCGATCTGTGCCTTGAGTTCGTTGCACTTGTCTTCGCTGGCGACAAGGATGTGACGGGCGGTGGCTTTTGCCATGGAGAATGCTCCTGGTGAGTAAAGGTGCAGCCTAGCGCAATCGGCGCGCGATTTCCTCCCCCTGTGCGCACGTGCCTTGGCCGGGCACCTGGTATTTGTGTCAGTTGTGCGCCTCGTACATTTTGCCTTTGAATCATTTCCAGCCCATTCCCCCGTTCATACCTTTCGGGCTTCCTGGATTGGAGAAAACTTCATGACGAACAACTTGATTGTCCCCGGGACCCAATCGGGCTTGCAAACGATGATCGACCTGTTCAATGCCATAGTGGGAGGGCCGCCGGCATTCGGAGGATTTGCAGCCGGCACCCTGGCCCTGCGACGCATCTACATTCCAGGTTACATCACCCCGGTATACACCGAAGGCGCCCAGGTTGGCGTGAACAAGGGGATGGTCAATTCGGTGCGCGGAATGCAGGTATTCGTGCAGCCGTATCCGAACATGCTGGCGGGGGATCTGATCGAGGTGTTCTATGGCACCAGCAACATCGCGGCGGTGAAGGTCAGTGTCCGCGAGGAGCAGCTCGGCCAGAACATCGAAACCTACATCCCGGCCAAAAAGGTGCTGGAGGGCGTGCACGACCTCTACTACGTGATCACGCGTGCAGGCTCCACCAACAAGGAGTCTTCGCTGGTGCTCAAGGTACTGGCACGCCTCAAGTACCCCGGCGGAAACGACCCTGAACCCGATCGCGCCGGGCACTACAAGTTGCTGCCACCGTTTCTGACCAGCCCTCCAATCGGTGGCGTGGTGGGTGAAGAAGACATCAAGGACTTCCTTGATGGCGAGCTGTATGGCGTGGAAGTCACCGTACCGGCGTACCCGAACATGCGCGAGTACGACACCATTCGCCTGAGTTGGGGCGGCTCGATCGTCGAGTACATCGTGCAACCTGACGAGGTGGGCAACGACCTCGTCATCGAGGTGGATGCCGAGCTCATCTACGAGGCCGGCGACAGCGAAAAGCTGGTGCTTGTGTACTGGATCTGGGACGAAGTGTTCAATCCCGCAAGCGACTGGTCATTGCGCGGTTACATCGAGGTATCGATCGACCCCAACAAACTGTTGCCGCCCATCATCGTCAACCCAGACTCGCAAGCCGTGGAGGGCGACCCGATCGATGTGGCGCTGGTGGCGCAAGATGGCCTGGAAGTACAAGTGGCGGCGCTGTCGGTGTTCGGCTTCAAGGCAAGGGATGAGATTACCCTGTACTGGGTAGGCACCACGGCGCAAGGCCAGATCATTGCCCTGAAGTACTCGCAAACGTTGAGCAGCCCCCGGATATTGGTATTCAAGATTCCCTATGCCCACGTGCAGATGCTGGCGCGGGGTTTTGGCAGAACCTGGTTCACCCGAAAGCCTGTCAATGGCAAGGAACAGACCTCCCGGCGTGTGGGTGCAAACTTTATCGGCGCCGCCGTCAAGCTGCCAAGCCCGCAAGTGACCGAAGCGGTCGACGGCGTGCTGGAGGCCACACTGGCAACGGCGACCGTGGTGGTACCGGCAGCGGCCCAGCTGGAGAAGGACGACTTCATCGAGATCACCTGGCGAGGCACCGGTTCCGATGGCAGCATGTTGCTCTACAAGGACACCAAAACGGTCACCAGCGCCAGCGCAGGAAAAGACATCTCGTTTGCCGTGAACGGGCCGCAGAACATTCAGCCGCTCAGCGGCGGTTCGCTCGAAGTCAGCTACACCGTAAGCCGGCAGGGCCTGGGGCGCCCTCTGGAATCACAGGCTCTCACGCTGCAAGTGGGCGTGGCGCAGTTGGAACTGCCGGCACCCCGTTGCCCGCAGGCACAAGACGGTGAACTGGATCCTGATGTCCTCGCCAGCGTCGATGTGATCATCGAGCCGTACACCGGAATGAAACTCGACCAGACCATCAGGGTGGTGTGGTCCGACGCGGGCGGTACCTTCTTCGAAGATCTGATGAAGGTGACCAAGAACAATCTCGACAAGCAAGTGACGTTCACCTTCGAGCACGCCAAATGGAGCAACTACCTGACAGTGGCAGCCGATGTGTACTACCAGGTCATCGAAGACCGCCAGCCGACTCGCGTGTCTGCCATGCTTTCGTTGCGTCGCAAAGAGCGCCAGTTACTGCTGCCCGACCCGGTGGTGGAGGGCGCGGTCAATGGCACGCTGCGCCCTGTGGGCGATGCAGTGGTCACGATCCCAGCCGAGGCCCAGCTCAAACTTGGCGATGAAGTGGAACTGCTCTGGGATGGCGATGCCCCCCAAGGCTCGACGAGCGTCACCCTGTACATACTGGAAGATCAGACACGTGAGCTTAAGCAGTCTATCGATGCACGGTTCGTACTGGCCAACATCGATGCCAATGTACGGGTCAAGTACGTGGTGTACCGCTTCGATGGCCGCGAGCAGACGTCCGGCACCGTCACGCTGCGGGTACAGCGTGCGGCGCTGCCGCTGCCGATATTCGTGCAGGCGACCGCCAACAACCAGCTGAACCCGGACGATGTACGCAATGGTGCAACGTATCGGATCGACACCGTGGCCAGATTGCTGCGCGGTGACAGGGTGACCGTACGGGTGTACAGCGAGCTGCCGGCAGGCAACTTCAACCGCACGATCGTGGTAACGGCGGGCGACGAGGGCAAGGCCCTCGACGTGTCGGTACCCTATGCCACGATCAACGCCAGCAATCGCACCACGATCAAGCTCGAATACACGCTGCAGCGTAGCAGCGGCGGCCCGGAGGAACGCTCGCCGTCCAACAGCTATTTCGTAAACCGTGTGATAGGCAGCGGCAACCTGCGTATTTTCGGCGCCCGCTACGGCGCGAGCACCTACCGCGCCTCCAGTACCTCGCGAATTCTGAGCGCATTCAATGCGCAAAGCCTGCAGCCGATCCTCGCCGAATGGCGTTACCTGGACGAGCCCACCTGGACCGCAGGCACTACCTGGATGGACAAGCAGCCCTGGAAGGCGCTGCGCGTGCGCACGCAAACCGATGAGGTGCAGCTCAACCCGGCCAACATCATCGGCAACGGAATCGACGCCGCGGTCAATGGCAGTGCAGCGTTTGTCGCCCTGCGCAACGAACGCTCAGGGGGGGAGCGCGATATCGTCGGCTGGGGCAGTATTGCCTACGGGGCAGCTATTCCGCCGACATTGCAGACCCGCGACGACATCGCTGAAGTCAGTTGCACGCGCAGCGCGTATGCCGCACGCATGACCAATGGCACTGTGCAGTGCTGGGGCCAGGCGGGCGAGGGCGGTTCCATGCCTAAAGGTGAAACCGGAAATTTCGTCGAAGTGCGCAGCAATGCCAGGGCGTTTGTCGGACGCAAAGCCGACGGCCGCCTCATTGCCTGGGGTGTGGGGCCCGAGGGCGCGACCATTCCGCCGGGGATCCTCAACCTGACGGATTTCACCGCTGTCTACGGTGCCGGCAGCGCTTTTGCAGCGCAGCGTGCCGACGGTTCGCTGGTAGCCTGGGGCAGTGCCGCCAACGGCGGCAGCTTGCCCAACGATATCGCCGACCTCAAGGACATCTACTACGTCAAGGGCAACTTTGCCGCCTTTGCCGCACGGCGCACCAACAATCGTGTCGTTGCCTGGGGCAATGCCGGATATGGCGGCACGGTACCGGATGCAATCGCCCAGTTGACCGATATCGTCACCCTTGAGGGGGCTACGGCTCAGGCATTCAGCGCCTTGCGTGCCACCGGCCAGGTAGTGGCCTGGGGGGCTGGCAGCCATGGCGGCTCGGTGCCGCAAGAAATTGCAGGTCTGACTGACATCGTGGAGGTCACCAGCACCTGGCATGCCTTCTGTGCCCGGCGCAGGAACGGTTCGGTGGTGGCCTGGGGCAACGCGAACAACGGCGGCAACGTGCCACAGCCTGTGGCCAACCTGCGCAATGTCATTCAAGTCACCGGCAGCGCATGGGCGTTCGCCGCCCTGTGCAGCGACGGCACCGTGGCGGTCTGGGGGCGTTCTGAAGCCGGCGGCGATATCAGCCGGGTGTCCGACCAACTGAAACATGTGCGTGCGGTGTACGCCAACTCCAACGGCTTCGCCGCATTGACGTCAGACGGGCGCGTGGTGACGTGGGGCCAACCGCAGGGCGGTGGCGACAGTGCGGCGGTGCAGGCGGCGCTGCGCAACAAGGTGACCACCGGCCACCGGGTAGATGTCAATGCCGAGGCCGACGGCGAATGGGCTGGCGCGCCAGGCGCCTGAGGCCTTTGAGCGATATGACCCTGCAATCGGCGCTGCCTGGCGCCGGTTGCCTACCTGCGGGAGTTTGACGACATGACCGACTACACCGTGCCAAAGATGAACGACGTCAGCGAAGGGGCACTCGACCTCGGTACAGTGGGTGAATTCACCCGTGCAGAGGTACAAAGAAGTGCCAGCTGGCACAACAAAGTGCTGAAGCTGTTTGTGCTCGACGAGCAGAACAAGGTGCTCTACGACGAGGTAAGGCCCACCCCGAACAACGACCGACTGGCGGTGTGGGAAAATATTGCGAAAAGCATATTGCTTGGCCGTGAGGGCCAACAACTGCGCGTGTATTACGAGGTCGACGGGGTGAAGTCGCAGGTACTGACACTCACCATCAAGGCGAACTTCGCTGCGCCCCTGACAGTCGACCTCAGCGGCCGCAACTACATCGTGTTCCGCACCGCCGCCGAGGTGCCCAGCCCGCCGCCAGAAGTGCCTGACTACGCACAGTTCACCCGCACCAACGCACAGGCCGTCAACTACGAAAGCAGCGACATCAACGTTGCCCGTGTCGACAGCAGCGGCAAGGTCAGCCTGCTGGGCAATGCAGAGGATCCGCCGGTCACCATTACCGCACTGGACGCTGCCGGTGCCTCGATCGGCAGCTACACACTGACGGTCCGAGGGGTCAGGGGGTTGTACCTGTTGAGCTACGACCACGAGCTGCAGGCCCCAGGCGCCGCACTAGCCGCCACCAGCTATGGCCTGGACGTGCCGACAGCCGACGACTTCAGTCGCTTCAGCGCTGTGTACGCGGCGGCAAAAGACGACCTCGCGGGCTATCTGAAGGCGCAGAACCTGGGCCTGCCGAACATGACGGAAAAAGGCTTTCTGGGTGCTACTGATACGAACGGCTCGCCCACCTACCTGGACCTGGCAACGCTGCAGGTAAGCAGTGCCAGCCCAAGCCAGAAAGGCTACGCGATGGGCATCAGCCAGCCCCACTGACTCCACGGCAGGAGCAACCGTTGATGGACGCAATCAGACGTACCTATGCGGCACTGGTGTTATGCGTTTGCGCGAGCATGTTCAATGCGCATGCAGACACTACCCAACCTCCGGACCCCACCCTTCGCCTGCCCGAAGTGGCAGCCTTGCAGGGCGCCGAGCTGGACCCTGAAAAGGTACCGGCCACGGGGCTGAACATCACCGTCCAGGGGGTTGATAACAATAACGCGGTAGTACTGGCGTTCCAGACCACCTTGACGATCTACCTTGCCGATGCGCAAGGCCAGGCGATCACCACGATCAGTTGGCCGATCTCGGCGCGCAATGCCGGCAAACCCGTCACCTTGCCGATCGAAAAGCGCTATGTCGACGCCAATGTCGGCAAGACCCTGCAGGTCTACTACACCGCGCAGGCGCCGCGCTCGGCGCCGCGCAGATCGGGCGTGGTCACCCTGCTGATCAAGGAAGGCTTCACTGCTGCACAGGCACTCAACCTGGCCAGCCGACGCTATGTCGTGTTCTTCGACGAGCACAACCTGGCCAGGACGCCACCGACCATTCCCGACTATGCCCGCTACACCCGTGCACAGCCAGGGGCCACCGGCTATAGCGTGGACAACACGGGCATTGCCAGGGTCGATCCCGATGGACAGGTCTCGGTATGGGGCAATGGCGACATCACCGTCACTGCGCAGAACGCGGCAGGGGCCAGTTCCAGCTACGTGCTCAGTGTGCGCGGCGTGCGTGAGCTGCGCCTGCTCAGCTCGGCGTATCGATCCACCTGGGCACAGGCGCAGGCCAAGGCCCGCGACGAGGGCTACACCCTGCCGAGCAACGAGGATTTCGAGGCGCTGGCACGGCTCTACCCATCGCCGGCCAACAGCCTCGCCGAGGCACTGAACCTGGCTCCGTACCGGGTGTGGGGCATAGGGTTGGGCGCACAGACGGCCGTGTACCTGGACCTCTACGACAACCTGGTCAGTTCCGAAGTCACGACAGAGTATGAGCTGGGCTACCCGGCCGGCATTCGTTGAACAGCGGCGCGCCATGGGAGGCGACCTGTATGAACGTTGCGAGCAAACTGATTTGTGGCATCGCATTGTGCATTTTGCTGGGCAGCGCTCATGCCGTCGGGAGCCCGCAGGTAGCGATGCAGTTGAATGCGCGCTATAGCAGCACACCGGCACAGTGCGTAGGACGCGCACCGGCCTTTGCCTGCAGCGGCGTGTTGCTGCGCGCAGTGCCAGCCAGCGACGTCGAAACGTTCTGGAAGAAAGACGATGCCGCGCAACTGGTTTTTCTGCGCAAGGACCGCGCCCTTGACGGGCTGGCAGCACCTTCGGGGTTCGTGCTGTTCGACCGGCTGACGGCCGTGGGCCTGGGCAAGCCGTATCAGGCCGACAGCAGTGCCGGTGGCGTGGTGGTCAGTACCTGGAATGCCCAGGTGCCCGCGCAATTGCCCATCCAGGCCATCTTCTACGACGTCACCCGGGCCGGTGCCCTGGCGGCAGCCCAACGCAGCCAGCGCGCCTACTTCGACGCCACGGCCCAGTGGTTGCCGGTGGTGCGCCTGCACCTGGGCGATGGCAATGGTCTGGTGTTCGGTTTCAGCCAGCAGGACCAACTGGACAATGGCTACAGGGTCACCCGGCGCCTCAACCAGCGTTACGCCGACACCCGGCCTGGCTGTATCAGCGGCCGCTCCGGGTTCGATTGCAACGGGGTGCTGTTGCGCTCGACAGGCACGGGCAACTTCAAGGCCTGGAATCCGGCCCCCCGTGCGCTGAAGAACGGCGGTGTGTCCTTCAGCTACCTGCGCAGTGACATGGCCATCAAGGTGGTGGTGTGGCCGCAAGGCTATCTGATTCGCGAAACCGCCGCCCCTGTAGTACACACCCTGCCTGCCGCATGCCTGTACGTCGCCGACGGCGCCACGCACGATGCGGTATCAACCAACACCTGCACCTTTCGTGGCTGGTGCGACGAAAAACAACCGCCCGTGAACAGCGTCGCCACCTGGTCCGCCTCCACTGCTGGGAATCGGTTCAGAAGCTGTGCGTTCCGCGCCGACGCCACGGCCTTGCAACTGATGGTCGAGATTCGCCAGAAAGTCCCGGGGCTAACCGGTTGGAATGAAATCATGGTCCCTACCTGGCCGCAGGACATTGCAGCGCAATTGCCGATCGAAGCGTTCTTCTTCAGCGCCACTGCGCATTACCTGGGGCAGGTGGGGGGTACCAACGGCCTGGCCGGGGGGCAGTCCTTCCAGCAGGACTACTTCAAGGAGACCAGCCGCTGGCTACCGCTGGTCAAACTGGACGTGCAGGCCGCCAATCGGCAGCCCTTCACCTATGACCCCGCTGTGCAGCAGCTCAAGTGAGGCGCACGCACATGGGCATCTTGAGACTGTGCGGTGTGCTGGCGCTGTGCGCCTGCCTTGCGCCGGTGCACGCGCAGGAAGGCACCCGCACGGCGCAGTGGCTCAATGCACGCTTCACCAACACGCCGGAACAGTGCGTGGGCAGAAGTCCTGCCTTCGCCTGCAGCGGCGTACTGGTGCGCAGCGTACCGCAGAGTGCGAACGCAGATTTCTGGACGCTCAAGGACGTTGCCGGCAGCGACCTGCGCTTTGTCTTCCTGCGCAACGACCGTAGCATGGCGGGCCTGGCGCTCGGGTGCGGCTACCTGTTGTTCGATGGTCTGAGCGCAGCAGCGCTTGGCAAGGCTTTTCAGGCTGTGCAAGACCCGGTATCGCCCGGGGCGGTCCTGGTGTCTGGCTGGCAGGCACAGGCGCCGGCGCAGCTTGCCATCCAGGCACTGTTCCATGACAGCGCGCAGGCCGGAGGCCTGCGCTGTGCTCAGCGCAATCAGTTGGCCTATTACCAGGCCACCGGCCTCTGGCTGCCGATCTTGCGGATTGCGCCTGGCGATCCGCAGGCACAGGTGTTCGGCTTCGCGCAGCAAGAGCAGCTCTACAATGGCAGGCGCGTGGCCGAGCGCCTTGAGCACCGCTATCGGGATGCCTTGGGCGGATGCCGCGACGGGCAGGCAGCCGCCTACTGTCGCGGGGTGCTGATCCGTGCAGTGAATGGCGCCTCCGGTTTTCACGCATGGAACCCCAGCAGCAACTCCGTGACACGCAACGGCGTGTCGTTCTCCTACATACGTAGCGATGTCGGTACGCAGCGCCTGGCCGGTACCGAAGGGCTCATCTACCGCGAGCTTGCAGCACCCGCACGCCATACACTGGTAATGCGCTGTGCCTACCCGGCCAATGCCAGTAGCAGTGTCATCCCCAACAGCTGCCGGGCCAGCTGCGCCTCGCAGAACATCAACAGTGTCAGCGCCTGGCGCAGCCGCTATGGCGCCAACCCCTTCAGCAGTTGCGCCTTCGACCCCAGTGCTGCGGCCTTCGAGTTGAGCATCGAAGTGCGTGCCCATAGCGGCGCCTGGAACGAAATCATCATCGCGTCCTGGCCGCAGAACATCGGCCCGCAGCTGACACTCGAGGCTGCATTCCTTATCCGTGGCAGTGGCGGGCTGAACGGTGCCCGGTACATCCAGCGCGATTACTACCAACAGGCCGGCAAGGTCATTCCTGTGCTACGGGTCGATCTGACGGCGGCCAACGGCCAGGTGTTCACCTTCGACCCCCTGGACCAGAACCTGTGACAACGCAAGGCATAGGGCATGGAGGTAACCAGGGGGCTTCACTGCGACCGACAAGCGCGGCAGCACGGTGAGCTACGAAGTGAAGGTGAGCAATCGTACCTGAAACCCTCTGCTGGCACTGCCTTCTCGGGGCGGGCGGGCGAGTACGAACCAGGCTATCCAAGCTGATATCCACTGATCGCAGCCACGCTGCCAAGGAGTCGACGATGAGGAACCTGATGCGTTCACTGTGCCTGGGCTGCACCTTTTGCCTTGTACAGGGTGCAGCGTACGCCCTTGGGGGGGCACAAACCGCCGCGCTGCTGAATGCGCGCTACGCCAGTACCGCGTCCCAGTGCGTGGGGCGCGCACCTGCCTTTGCCTGCAGCGGCATCGTGCTGCGCACGCTGATGCCCAACCAGGCCGAGAAGTTCTGGGTGCCTGACGCCGCCGAAGGCACCGACATGCGCTTCATCTTTGTGCGCAAAGACCATGTGCCGACGACATTGGGCTCGGGCGCGGGGTTTTTGCTGTTTGATCGCTTTACGGCGCTGGCCCACGGCAAGCCGTACCAGGCCACCCAGCCAGCGGCCAACCTGGGCGAGGTGGTGGTGAACGGCTGGAATGCGCAGGCGCCGGGGCAACTCGCGATCCAGGGCGTGTTCTATGACCCCGGGCAAGCCGGCAGTCTGTTGCGCGCCCAGAGCAGCCAACGCGATTACTTCCAGGCCACCGGTACATGGCTGCCGCTACTGCGCTTGCAGCTTGGCGAACCGCAGGGGCAGGTCTTCGGTTTCAGTCAGCAAGACCAACTGGACAATGGCTACCGGGTGGCGGCACGGCTCAACACACGCTACCTCGACACCGGCAATGGCGACGACACCTGCCGGGGCAATCGGGGCGCCTTCTACTGCCGTGGTGTACTGCTGCGCACGACCGATGTCGGCAACTTCCGTGCGTGGAACCCGAGCTCCAATTCGGTACGCGGCAATGGCGTGTCCTTCAGTTATTTTCGCGCCGACAGCAAGGTGCTGCGTACCTACAAGGCGCAGGGGCTGGTGATACGTGAAGAAGCGGCACCGGCGACCAGACCCTTGTCTCTACGGTGCGTGTACCCCTTCGATGGTAGCACTGGCGGGCGGGCCGATATGTGCGACTTCCGGCTTTCTTGCGCCTCAGCGGGGATCGATTCGGCAGCGGCATGGTTGGCGCGCTTCCGTGGCAGCCCATACTCAGGTTGTTGGTTCTCCCCGGCGGCGCAACAATTTCGGGTGGCCAACGAGATCCGCCAACAGCTCAACGATGGCCTTGGCTGGAATGAAATGGTTGTAGCGACCTGGCCCGCCGGTGCGCCGCTTGGATTGCCGCTTGAGGCGCTGCTCTACAGCAGGGCCAGTTACTTTGCGGGCGATGGCCTGGCAGGTGGCAAGCGGTTCCAGACCGATTACTTCGCCGATACGGGCCGTACCTTGCCGTTGCTTCAGTTGCACCCGATGCCCACAGATGGACGCCTGTTCACCTACGACCCGAACGATCAGGCCGTTCGGTAATCGACGCGACAGCGGCCAACCCACTGCCCCTGGTCAAGCTGGGCCGGCAGGACCAGAACGTCTGACCTGCCTGCCCCGTAACATTCATGTGAGGGGCGCCGAAGCGCCCTCGTCGGGGCGGCAGGTGTCTACCCGCGTTGGCTAGTGGCCGCTTCGCTCAACAAGGCTTCTGTGGCCCCCCAGCCCAGGCAGCCATCGGTGATCGATACACCGTAGCGCAGGGGGGCCTTGCCCAGTGCCTGGCAACCCTCGAACAAATGGCTTTCGAGCATCATGCCGATGATCGAGCGGTCACCCTGCAAGCGTTGCTGCAGCACCTGATTGAACACTTGAGGTTGACGCAGTGGGTCCTTGCCGCTGTTGGCATGGCTGCAGTCCACCATCAGACGTGGGCGGATGCCGGCCTTGTGCAGGCCCTGGCGTGCCTGCTCCAGGCTGGCGGCATCGTAGTTGGGGCCCTGGTGGCCGCCGCGCAGCACCAGGTGGGTATCAGGATTGCCGAGGGTCTCGACGATCGCCGGATGCCCCTGGGCATCCAGCCCGAAGTGGCGGTGGGCATGCGCGGCACTGCGGATGGCGTCGCAGGCGATGCCCACGCCGCCGTCGGTGCCATTCTTGAATCCGACCGGCAGCCCCAGGCCGCTGACCATCTCGCGGTGAATCTGCGATTCGGTGGTGCGTGCCCCGATGGCCGCCCAGCTCAGCAGGTCATCGAAGTAGCCTGCTGCCATCGGCTGCAGCAGTTCGGTAGCCACCGGCAGCCCCCGTTCGAGCATGCCCAGCATCAGCTGGCGGGACAGTGCAAGGCCACCCTGCATGTCATCGCTGCCATCCAGGTGCGGGTCGTATGCCAGGCCTTTCCAGCCCACCGTGGTGCGGGGCTTTTCGACATAGGCACGCATCACCAGCAACAACTGGTCATCAACCTGGCGGGAGAGGGCAGCCAGGCGTTCGGCGTATTCGAGGGCGGCGTGGGGGTCGTGTAGCGAGCAGGGGCCGACAATCACCAGCAGGCGATCATCCTCGCCGTCGAGAATCGCCTTCACCGCCTGGCGATGGCGCTCGACCTGGCCGCCAAGGGCGCTGGACAAGGGCAGTTGCTGCTTGAGCTGAAACGGGCTGGGCAGGCGCAGGTTGAGGCTACTGTTGGCTGCGACAGCTTGGGGTTGGGACAGGTTCAGGGCTTGGGTGGACGCTTGCATGGTCGGGTTTCCTTGGGCGGAAGGCGGGTTCGGTCCCGCGCCTTCGGCCCTAGCGAGATGTTCGATTTCGTGTCGGTGTTTGCGTGCCACCTGTACTGGACCGGTCGGAGGCGGCTGGCTGGCCCGAACGGCAGTGGCTAAATCGCCAGGCAAGGCTTTGGTAACGGTAATAGGTGCTGTGGTTCATGCTGCAATCCTCATCGATGTCGGTGGTGTACGGCGCCCAAAATAAAACCCCCGGTGGGCAGGGCCGACCGGGGGTTGAGTATTCTCGTGTTCGGCGGCCCTGGGAGTGGGCGCCGGTGTGGGTATCAGCGGCGCCTGTGGCTAAACCAATACCCAAAATAAAAGCCGCTGGCAGGCAGTGCCGCGCACGCAGGCACAGCCGCCAGGTGCGATACGCGACCTGTGTGCAGTGCTTGAGTGAGGGAAATAGACGACATGCTGTGCTCCAGTTGATTGCCCGAGCTTACTTCAGGCGCGCAACTGGATGCAACCGGCAAATGGCGTTAGGCTTGCGCCCGATTGCTGGCACCGGAGCGTTGTCAGCGCACGCCGCACAGACGTGCATACCACCACATGGAGTCTCCCGATGCATGTGAACGACTACACATCGGCCATTACCACCCGCACCACCGGTGCAAGCCCCCTCCCTACCAGCCTTGGCATCAACCATGGCAACAGCAGCAGCGCCAGGGCCCTGAATGCCTACGCCGGGCAGGACACCAGCAGTGTCTCCAACCTGGCCCGTCAACTGGCCGCAAGTGCCACCCGTGCCAGCGAGCGCGATACCGGCCTGAGCCATTCAGCACTCGGTGCGTTGGCCAGGACGCTGCTCGACAAGATTACCGGCGCTGCGTATTCGGCCAACAAGGCCGCCCACGACAAGGAAGTACCGGCCACCGATGACCCCGAGCTGCTGGCCCGGGCCGAACAGGCCACTGCGTTCGTGAACGCGACGCTGACCGTGGGCAGCAAGACCGTTGAAAACCCGTTCGCCGGCCTGTCGCGCGAGCAGCTGGCGCTGATCACCTACGATGACAGCGGCACCTTCACGGTCAACGAACGGCGCGCCGCGTTCGAGGAGACCACCCGCCAGGAGCAGGCGTGGCGTCGCGAGGTCAGCGACAAGGCGCAGCAGGAATACAACACCACCGGCCGCATGACGGACTTCTTCAAGCAAGTGCAGGCTCACTACAACAGCCTGCCGGCAATCGAGAAGGCTCAGTATCCGGCCGACTATGCGGCGCAGGTGCAACAGCACATCGATGCCGACATCAACTACAAGGCGCAGAACGCCAAGGACATGATCGTTCCCATGACCCTGGCCGAAACCCTGTTGACGATGGGGCCGGTGGGCAGCGGCAAGACCCTCGCGCTGCCCGGCGCCGGCTGATCAGCGCCGCAGATAGGCGGTAAAGTCGATATCGCCGGCACTGAGAATCGCCTGCACCCGATTGTGCACGTTGAGCTTGCGCAGAATCGCCGAGACATGGGCCTTGACCGTGGTCTCGGCGATATCCAGGTTGTAGGCGATCTGCTTGTTCGACTCCCCCTTGGTCATGCGCTCGAGCACCAGCAACTGCTTGCGGGTGAGCGCCTGCAGCAGCTCCGGGGCAAAGCCTGCATGCTCGCTCTGGTTGCGCCGGCCGGTGCTTTTTTGCGTGCGGATGATGTCGGGCGGCAGGTACACGTTGCCGTTGAGGATCTGCTCGATGGCATCGGTCATCTGCGAGCGCGGCGACGACTTGGTGATGAACCCCACCGCGCCATAGGTGATTGCCTGCAGCACCACCTGTTTGTCCTGCTCGGCCGAGACGATCACCACCGGGATCGTCGGCGCCTCGTTGCGCAGGTTGATCAGCCCGCCAAGGCCATGCATGCCGGGCATGTTCAGGTCCAGCAGGATCAGGTCCAGGTCGTCATGCTGGCCGGTCAGGCTCAGGGCGCTGTCCAGGTCGGCGGTTTCCATGACCTCGCTGCCAGGGAAGCCGTCAGTGATGACGTTGTGGATCGCTTCGCGAAACAGCGGGTGGTCGTCGGCGATCAGAATCTTGTACATGGCTTTGCACCTTATTGTTGTGGTTGACCGCTAGGCAGACAGTAGTCAGGGGAACGCTTCGGGTGTCGCGGGGTGTACCGGCAGCCCGGCATTCTCCCAGGCATCCAGGCCATCACGGTACCAGTACAGCCGCGTGTAGCCCAGTGCATCGGCGCGCTTGACCGCATTCCAGCTCAGCCAGCAATCGGAGCGACAGTAGAAGACGATGGCGCGCTGCTTGTCGCCATGGCTCAGGCGTTGCAGGTGGCGGCTGAAATAGCGGGCCCAGGCGGCGTCCAGCTGGCCATCGCCGGTGTTGGCCAGCCAGTGGCTGTGGGGGAGGTTGGCATGCGGCTCGCTGTCGATGAACCGTCCATGCAGCCAGGGGCGCTTGTACACGTCGATCAGCAACGGCGGGGGCTGCTGTTGCAGCAGAGCCTGCAGCTGCGCGGTATCGAGGGTCTGCGCCGGCGGCGCCTTATCGGGGGTAGGGCTGCGGTACAGGGTGGCGCGGTAGCCGTCGGCAGTGAACAGCGCCGTGTCGGCGCTGGCGGGCACCGCCAGGGTCAGGCAGGCAGAAGCGAACAAGGCACGCAGCAGCATGGTCGGCAGTCTCGTTTTTGTTATGCCTGGTATTACAGGCCAGTACTGGCGCTTTGTGAATGCGACCATCGACAGCGCGGGCAGTACCAAAGTAGTAGCGGCCGTGCTCGCCAGCGGCTCTAGCATGGGGTATAGCCACTACAGGAGTACTGCGCGATGGGCATCTTGCTGGTCGACGACCACCCGATGATCCGCCTGGGCCTGGCCCACTTTCTGGGCGAAGGGCTCAATGGCCTGCCAGTTCGCGAGGCCGGCAGCGGCGAGGAGGCCCTGCAGCAGGTGCAGGAGGAACTGCCCGGCCTGGTGATCATGGACTTCGACCTGCCCGGCATCAGCGGCCTGGAAACCACCCGGCGCCTGCGTCAGCGCCTGCCGCAACTGCGCGTGCTGTTTTTCAGCGAACACACCGAGCTGGGCCTGGTTCGCCAGGCACTGGACGCGGGGGCCTGCGGGTTTCTGTCCAAGGCGGCAGCGCCGGCGGTGGTGCTTGAAGCCGTGCGCCGGGTACTGGCGGGGCATGCCTACATCGAGCAACCGCTGGCCACCCAGCTGGCCTGTCAGCCGCACCCGGGGCAGGGTGGCGGCAATGCTCGCCTGCAGGGGCTGACCCAGCGCGAGATCGAAATCTTCCTGATGCTGGCCAAGGGCACGCCGACCCGGTTGATAGCCCAGCAGCTGTGCATCAGCGCCAAGACCGTCTCCAACTACCTGACCTTGCTCAAGAGCAAGCTGCAGGTCAGCTCCCATGCCGAACTGGTGCACCTGGCAATCGAAGCCGGCCTGCTGCGTATAGCGGCGTAGGCTGTGTACGCAGGCACCTAGTCCCAGGTGCTCGGGCAACCCTGGCAGCCTTCCATGTTGCTGTCCTGGAAGTTGGCGTAGTGCTGACGAGTGCCGCGCAGGTCGGCTTTCTCCAGGTTGCTTTCACCGAACTTGGCTTCCTGCAGGTTGGCATCGGCCAGGTTCGCCCCCACAAGGTCGGCCCTGCTCAGCCAGGTCATTTCCAGGTCGGCGGCTTGCAGGTTGGTATTGTGCAGCTTGGCGCCGGACAGGCGGGCAAACTCCAGGTAGGCGGCGCTGAGGTTGGCACCATTGAAGTTGGCGCCCTGGGCGTACATGCCCCAGGCCTGGACCGCGATCAGCGTGGCATCGGTGAAGTTGGCCACGCGCAGGTTGGTTTGCTGCAGGCTGGCACGGGTGAGGTTGGCGCCTTGCAGGTTGGCTTTCTCCAGGTTGGCCAGGTCGAGCTTGGCGTGACGCAGGTTGGCGCCACGCAGGTCGGCACCGGCCAGGTTCATCTTGCGCATGTCCTGGTTGTTCAGGTCGGCGTTCTGCAGGTTGGCGCCGGGGCACTGGCTTTCAGGCTGGATGATGCAGCCGTTGATCTTCAGCGGCTGTGGTTCCAGTTCGTCGTCGGCAGCAAAAGCCGGGGACAGGGCGACGGCGAGCACTAGGGGCAGATACTTCATGGGAATCTCCTTGGCAGTTTGGAAGCAGACGCGGGTCAAGCCCGCTCCCACAGGTTTGGTGATCCCTTGTGGTGGCGAACTTGACCCGCGAAAACGCTCAGATCAACGCTTGGCGGTCTTGGTATCCCAGGCCGGGATCTTGAACACCCAGAACGATCCACCCTGTGCCACCGGCTTGGTCAGCTCGGCCATGTCGCCACCCCACAGCGGTACTGCACCGCCGTAGCCGACGGTCACGCCGATGTACTGCTCGCCATCCTGTTCCCAGGTGATCGGTGGCGAAACGATGCCGCTGCCGGTCTGGAATTTCCACAGCTCTTCGCCGGTCTTGGCGTTGAAGGCCTTGAAGTATCCGTCGCCGGTACCGGTGAACACCAGGTTGCCCTTGGTGGCCAGCACGCCGGCCCACAGCGGCAGGCGCTCGTTGTGCTCCCACACCACCTTGCCGGTGGTCGGGTCCATCGCACGCAGCGAACCTACGTGGTCCTCGTACATGCGCTTGATGCGGAAGCCCATGCCCAGGTAGGCCGACCCTTTCTTGTAGTTGACCTCTTCGGTCCAGTATTCCTCTTTCCAGTGGTTGGCCGGTACGTAGAACAGGCCGGTGTCCTGGCTGTAGGCCATCGGGTTCCAGTTCTTGCCGCCCAGGAACGGTGGCGAGACTTCCACCGGCTTGCCCTTGGTTTCGCCTGGCAATGGCTTGGCAGGGCGCTGGCCTTCGTTTTCGACCGGGCGACCGGTCTTGAGATCGATGTGGCTGGCCCAGGTGATGTTGTCCACGAACGGGAAGGCGTTTTTCAGCTTGCCGTTGGTGCGGTCCACCACATAGAAGAAGCCGTTGCGGTCAGCGTGCGCGGTGGCCTTGTACTGCTTGCCGTCCTTGTCCTTGTAGTCGAACAGCACCAGTTCGTTGTTGCCCGAGAAGTCCCAGGCATCGTTCGGGGTGTGCTGGTAGAACCACTTGACCTCACCGGTGGTCGGGTCGACGCCGACCTGGCCCGAGGTGTACAGGCTGTCGAAGTCGTGCGGGTTGCCGTCCTTGGAGGTACGTGCCCAGGTGTTCCACGGGCCAGGGTTGCCGGCGCCGACGATGATGGTGTTGGTTTCGGGGTCGAAGCTTGCGCTTTGCCATGGGGCGCCGCCACCGTGGCTCCAGGATTCGACCTTGCCGGTCTCGGTGGTCGGATCGTCCGGCCAGGACGGCGCCTTGACGTCGCCGGTAGGGGTGCTGTCCTTGCCGTTCAGGCGGCCCATGTGGCCTTCGACGAACGGACGCATCCACACTTCTTCACCGGTTTCCGGGTCGCGGGCATACAGCTGGCCGACCACGCCGAATTCGTCACCGGAGCTGCCGTGAATCAGCAGCACCTTGCCGCTCTTCTGATCCTTGATCAGGGTCGGGGCGCCGGTCATGGTGTAGCCGGCGCTGTGATCGCCGAATTTCTTGTTCCATACCACCTTGCCGGTGTCTTTGTTCAGCGCGATCACGCGGGCATCGAGGGTGCCGAAGTAGATCTTGTCGCCGAAGATGGCAGCGCCACGGTTGACCACGTCACAGCACGGACGAATGTTGTCCGGCAGGCGATGGTTGTAGGTCCACAGACGCTTGCCGGTCTTGGCATCCAGGGCGAACACCCGCGAGTAGGAGCCGGTGACGTAGATCACGCCGTCGTTGATGATCGCCTGGGATTCCTGGCCGCGTTGCTTTTCGTCACCGAAGGAGTACGACCAGGCCGGGGTCAGCTTGAACACGTTCTTGTCGTTGACCATGGCCAGCGGGCTCCAGCGCTGGGCATTGGTGCCCATGCCGTACTGCAGCACGTTCTGGGTGTTGAGGTGGTCGTTGGCGATGTCTTCCCAGGTCACCGGCTTGGCGTTGGCCGCCGGTGCCAGGGCCAGGCTCGAGACCAGCAGGACGGCCTGCACAGCCATGGACAGTGGGGAAAGCGCGGCGGGTAACGATCTTATTGTCATAGTGGGTGTTCCCAATGGAGGTTTTGTGCCTGCCTAGACTGGATCGTCGCCGCCTGCGCAGATACGGAAAAACTCCCGCCCTGAGCGGGAAAATGTCCCAGTCGGCGCATGATTTGGCACTGCCCCACAAGCCCTACTACCAAGGGAGTAGCACGCGACCACCAAAGCAGCATGGGGGCGCTGGAGTGCGCTTTCTAAGATGCCCGGCAGCACCCCGGTATCGCGAGGTGCCTGCGTGCAAACCGTACAGACAAAGCAGTCGAGGGCAGAACAATGACAACAGTGAAAAACGCCTGGATGAGCGCCGTGCTGATGGCCGGCCTGATGAGTACCGGGGCGGTGTTCGCCCATGGCAACGTGACCCCGTCGGCGGTCAACACCGGCACCCTGGAAAAACTCGGTGACGAGTGGCGTGAAACCAACCCCTACCGCAACGGCCCCAACCATGACGAGGCAGTGTCCATCGGCGCCTCGGCCTACAACCAGAACTGCGCGGCCTGCCACGGCCTGGAAGCCAAGTCCGGTGGCATCGCCCCCGACCTGCGCCTGCTGGACGAGGGCGAGGCGGGCGATGAATGGTTCGTGGAGCGGGTACGCAACGGCGCGGTGCGTGACGGGCGCGTGTACATGCCCAAGATGGCCGACTACCTGAGCCAGGAAGCGTTGTGGGCGGTGCGTACCTACCTTGACAGCGTGCACATCGAGGAATAGGCCATGCGCCGGGTACCGTTGCTGTTGGCCGCGTTGCTGCTGGCCGGCCCGGCCTGTGCAATACAGCCGGGTGCCGATCCGGTGCCGTCGGTGATGTGGGAGTTCTATCGCAAACAGTGGCTCCAGGATGAGCCCTACGTCTTTGATGAGCGCGTGCGGGTGATTGCCCCGCCATTCGCCGAGGACGCTCGACAGGTGCCGTTGCAGGTCGATGCCCGGGCGTTGCCGGGCAAGGTGCAGCGCATACTCGTATGGGCCGAACTCAACCCGATACCGCGGGTCGTCGATTTCCATCCCGGCCCGCAGGTTCTGCCGTGGCTGGCTGTGCGCATACGCATCGAGCAGGCCACCCCGCTGCGGGCGGCCGTGCTGACCGATGACGGTACCTGGCACATCGGTTCGAGCCTGATCGATGCCGCCGGCGGTGGCTGCACGGCGCCCAGCGTGGTACGCAGCCAGCCCGGCTGGGAAGAGCGTCTGGGCCAGGTACTGGGTGCACGCTACCCGCGCGAAGCCTTCAGCCGCGTGCGCCTGGACGTGTCGCACCCGATGGATAACGGCCTGACTGGCGGCATCCCCGAATTCTTCATCGAACACGCCGAGCTGTTCGATGCCAAGGGCCAGTCGCTGGCCACCCTCGAACTGTTTCCTGCCGTGAGCGAGAACCCCAGCCTGGGCTTCGACCTGCTCAACCAGGGGGCTACCCGCCTGGTGCTGCGTGACAACAACGGCAACCAGTTCGACGCTGCCATCGAGTGAGGACCGTGATGCGAGTACTGTTGCTGTTGCTGGCGTGTGTCAGCCTGCCGAGCCTGGCCGACCTGGACTATCGCCTGGCGCCGCGCCAGATCGCGGCCGGCACCTATGTGCTGGAGGGCAGCACCGAGCACTTCTCCCGTACCAACGGCGGCAACATCGTCAACACCGGTTTCATCGTCACCGAGGCTGGCGTGGTGGTGATCGACAGCGGTCCGTCGCTGCGCTATGGGCAGGCCTTGCGCAAAGCCATCGAAAGCGTCACCGACCAGCCGGTGGTGCAGGTGCTGCTGACCCATCACCACCCCGATCATGCGCTGGGCAGCCAGGCCTTTGCCGGTGTGTCTGTCGGTGCACTGCCTGGCACCACGCAGTTGCTGGAGGAGCAGGGTGATGGCCTGGCCGAGAACATGTACCGCATGGTGGGTGACTGGATGCGTGGCACCCAGGTACGCCTGCCCGACCAGCCGGTGGCGGCGGGTGAGCGTGCGTTCGGTTCGCACCGGCTGCGGCTGCTGGCCTTGACCGGTCACAGCGGTGCCGACCTGGCGGTGTTCGACGAGAAGACCGGAGTGTTGTTTGCCGGCGATCTGTTGTTCTACCAGCGTGCGCTGACCACGCCCAACACCCCTGGCCTGGCGGTGTGGCTACAGGATCTGCAGCGGCTCGAGGCGCTGCCGTGGAAGGTGCTGGTGCCGGGGCACGGCCCGCTGGCCACGGACCGTGCGCCGTTTGCGCAGATGGTTGATTACCTGGGGTGGCTGGACAAGGTGATGCGTGAGAGTGCGGCGCAGGGGCTGGACATGACCGAGGTGATTGCCACGCCGATACCCCAGCGGTTTGCGGGCATAGCGTTGAGTCAGTACGAGCTGATTCGCAGCGTGAGCCATCTGTACCCGCAGTATGAGCGGCAGGTGCTCAAACGGGTGGATCGCTAGAAGGTCTGGGGCCGGGCCAACAAGGCTGACAGGCCATGGTGGCCCGGCATCACATCAAACCGCGCCTTTACAACGGATAGTGCTTCAACTCCCGCGCAATCAGCATGCGCTGAATCTCGCTCGAGCCCTCATAGATCTGCGTGATCCGCGCATCGCGGTAGTATCGCTCCACGGGGTAGTCTTCCAGGTAACCATACCCACCATGCACCTGGATGGCCTTGGAACACACCCGTTCGGCCATCTCCGAAGCAAACAGCTTGGCCTGCGAAGCCTCGCTCAAACACGGCTTGCCCGCACTGCGCAAACGCGCCGCATGCAGTATCAACAACCGCGCCGCATTGAGTTGCACCTGCATGTCGGCCAGCAGGTTGGCCACACTCTGGTGCTCGTTGATCGGCTTGCCGAACTGGATGCGGTCACGCGAATACACCAGCGCCGCCTCGAACGCCGCGCGCGCAATGCCCAGCGCCTGAGCCGCAATGCCGATACGCCCGCCCTCAAGGTTGGACAGCGCGATCGCCAGGCCCTTGCCACGCTCGCCCAGCAGGTTGGCTGCCGGCACACGGCAGTTGTTCAAGGTCACCGCACAGGTGTCCGAGGCGCGAATGCCCATCTTGTGTTCGCTGCGATCGACCACGAAACCTTCGTTGTCGGTCGGCACCAGAAACGCCGACAACCCTTTCTTGCCCAGCTCCGGGTCGGTCACCGCAAACACGATCGCCAGGCCCGCGCGCCGCGCATTGCTGACGAACTGCTTGGACCCGTTGATCACCCACTCATCACCCACGCGCTCGGCACGGGTGCGCAGGTTGTGCGCCTCGGAGCCGGCCTGGGGTTCGGTAAGGCAGAAGCAGCCGATCACCTGGCCGGTGGCCAGACGCTCCAGCCAGGTCTGCTGCTGCAGGTCGCTGCCATAGGCGAGCAGGGGGCCGCAGCCAACCGAGTTGTGGATGCTCATCAACGCCCCGGTGGCGCCATCGCCGGCGGCAATCTCTTCCACCGCCAGTGCATAGGCCACGTAGTCGGTGTAGCTGCCGCCCCATTGCTCGGGCACCACCATGCCCAGCAAGCCCAGCTCACCCATCCTGGCCACCACGCCATCGTCGATCCAGCCGGCCTTTTCCCAGGCCTGAGCATGCGGGGCGATCTCGTTACGGGCGAAGTCGCGCGCCATGTCGCGGATCATGATCTGTTCTTCAGTCAGTTCCAGGTCTTGCATGTGCGTACTCCGGCCCTCACAGGCCTTCGAAGAATTGATCCACCCGCGAGCGTGAAAGCTCGGCGACGGTGGCGGGGTTCCAGCGAGGCTGCTTGTCCTTGTCGATGATCAGCGCGCGTACACCTTCGATCAGGTCGCCGTGCTCGAACCATTGCCGGTCCAGGTGCAGCTCCATCGCAAAGCAGTCCTCCAGGCTCAGGTGGCGCCCGCGGCGCAGCATCTCCAAGGTCACCGCCATCGCCAGGGGCGAGCGCGTGGCCAGCAGGTCGGCGGTCTTGAGTGCCCATTCGTGGCTGTCGCCGACGGTCACGGCACGCAGCTGCTCGATGATGCTGGCCACATCGGGCAACGCGAAGAAGTGGTCGATGGCCGGGCGCAGTGCAGCCAGGGGAGGGTTGTCCAGGGCCTGGGTGCCCAGCCTGGCCAGCACGCCCTGCAGGTCCTTGAGCGGGTGCTCGCTCCACTTGAGCGTGTTCAGGCGTTCATCCAGGGTGCTCAGCCTGGCGCTGTCGACGTGCCAGTCGGCCAGCCCGCAGTACAGCGCGTCGGCCGCCTGGATCTGCACGCCGCTCACCCCCAGGTAGGTGCCCAGTTCGCCGGGGATGCGCGACAGGAAATAGCTGCCGCCCACGTCCGGAAAGTAGCCGATGCCGGTTTCGGGCATGGCCAGGCGGCTGCGCTCGGTGACCACACGCAGCTCCGCGCCCTGGGCCAGGCCCATGCCGCCGCCCAGGGTAAAGCCGTCCATCAGGGCAACGATGGGCTTGCGGTAGTGATGAATGCACAGGTCCAGCGCGTACTCTTCCACGAAGAAGTCGCGGTGCAGGCTGTCGCCTGCCTTGAAGCTGTCATGCAGCGAACGGATGTCGCCGCCGGCGCAGAAACCCTTGGGGCCTTCGCCACGCAGTACCACTGCGTGAACCTGCGGGTCGACGGCCCAGGCGTCGAGCTGCTGCTGCAGCTGACGCACCATCGGCAAGGTCAGGGCGTTGAGGCCGGCGGGGCGGTTGAGGGTCAGATGGCCTACATGGTTGCGTACGGTAGCCAGTACGTTGGTATCGACCGGGGAATGCGCTTGCGCGGTCATCGCTGTCTCCCTGCTTTGTTATTGATTTTCCACATGATTTGTCGCGCCGTGGAGATGAATTCAAGGATCGTCGGATCGTAACAGTGCAATTTTGCCCATTACAATCGACAAAACTGCAGTGCCTGTCTGCATTTTTGCATGGTGGTCTCGGCCATCCGGAGCGGGTGCTGGCACTTTAGCCTTGTGACACTGGCGGACACAGGATTAGTTCCCCGGTGCCTGGCACCTCGCGCCTCGCCAAAGCAGCAGCGCCTTGCCCCCAAGGCAGCGTAGGGCGCGCGGCGCCGCTTTTCGATAATCGCCTCCGACAACCGTCCACCCGTTTGCGGAGAGCGTCATGCACAACAATAAGAATGCCCATACACGTTTCCTGCCCTTGGTGGCGAGCCTTGCCGCGCTGGGCCTGACCCCGCTGGCCCAGGCCGAGATCATGCTGTACGACAAGGACGACACGACCTTTTCCACCGACGGCTACATCAACGCCTTCTACGTCAACAGCAAGGTCGACCGTGACGGCGAGCAGTTCGACCGTCGCCAGTCCCGGGTCAAGATGGGCTTTCTGCCCAACTACCTGGGTTTCAACATGACCCGTCAGATCGACGACCTCAAGCTGGGCGGGCGCGCTTCGTTCTGGGTCACCATCAACGACAGTGAAACCAACGGCACCGACACGGCCATCGACGTGCGTCAGTTCTACGGCACCGTGACCAATTCGGAGTGGGGCGAGGTACTGATCGGCAAGGACTTCGGCCTGTTCGCCCGTTCCAACATCCTGCTCGACGAGTTGCTGGCCGGCTATGGCCAGGTCAGTGACACCCTCGGCCTGGTGGACGGTGGCGGCGTATCGTTCGGCAACATCGGCACCGGCTACCCGTACCCGTTCCCCACTGCGCAGATCACCTACCGCACCCCGGTGATGGATGGCCTGCGCATCGCCGTGGGCATCATGGACCCGGTCGATACCAACGATGACAGCGCGGTGGGCAAGGCCTACCAGAAGAATCCGCGCACCGAGAGCGAGATCACCTACCAGTTCGACCTGGGGGGAGCCAAGATCTACAGCTGGATCAACGGTGGCTACCAGACCTCGGACAACACCGACCACAACGTCGACTCGGTGACCTCCAAGGGCCTGGGCTATGGCGTACAGGCCAAGATGGGCGCCTTCTCGCTGACCGGTTCCGGCTTCACCGCCAAGGGCATCAACCCGTTCTTCACCAACAACGCCGGGGAAGCCACCTTGCGCGAGGTCGACAGCAAGGGCTACCTGATGCAGGGCTCGTACAAGTTCGGCAAGAACCGCCTGGCGTTGTCGTACGGCAAGACCAAGGACGACGGCAACGGCGCGGTCAACACCGGCGCCGACTACGAGACCCGCGGCATCGCGCTGTTCCGCGACATCAATGCCAACCTCACCCTGGTAGCCGAATACAACCAGTTCGAAATCCGCGGGCATGAGGGCAGCAGCCAGAACGAAGACACCGATACGCTGGCCCTGGGTGCCGTGCTGACCTGGTAAACCGCGTCGCCCCCTTCGCTGGCAAGCCGGCGCCCACAGCGATGCCACTGTTCTTCATGTCAGTGGCAAACCTGTGGGCGCCGGCGTTCCAGCGAAAGGGCACCCCCCTTGCAAACCTACAACCAATGCCACCCCCACCCACTACCCAAGTAGCATTCGACCCTCTCCAGCCCCTTCGTACACTGGGCCCATCCGTTAAAGCCCCCGCCGGAGGCCGTCATGCACCACCCCCCCGCCGAGGGCATTGTCAGTGCCGTCTCGCGCGCCAGTGTCGCCGAAGAGGCCGCACAGGACCTGGCCCGTCAGCTGCTGCACCCGCACCTGGGCTTCGTGCTGTTCTTCTGCTCCGCCGAATACGACCTGCCAGCCCTGGCCCACTCGCTGCAACAGAGCCTGGGCGGCATCCGCCTTGCAGGCTGCACCAGCGCCGGCGAAATCACCCCCGAAGGCTACGGCCGCGGCTGCATCACCGCGCTGGGCTTCGATTACCGGATGTTCTCGATTGCCGCCGAACTCATCGCCCCCATGCAGTACTTCAGCCTGATCGACGCGCAGCAGATGGTCGAGCGCCTGGTCGGCGACTGTCGCAGCAACACCCTGGCCCCGATCAAGGGCCACAGCTTCGCCCTGACCCTGCTCGACGGGCTGTCCAGCCGTGAGGAAACCGTGCTTGCCGCCCTCAGTGCCGCCCTGGGCGACATCCCGCATTTCGGCGGCTCGGCCGGCGACGACAACTACCTGCACCACACCCATGTGTACTTCGACGGCGCCTTCCACAGCAGCGCTGCCGTGGTGCTGCTGGTCAATACCTGCCTGGATTTCGAGGTATTCACCACCCACCACATCCAGCCGCGCCAGGAAAAGCTCGTGGTCACCCGCGCCGACAGTACCCTGCGCCGGGTCTACGAGCTCAATGCCGAACCCGCCGCGCAGGAATACGCCGCGCTGATCGGCGTGCCCCCCGAACAGCTCGACCACCGCACCTTCGCCGCCCACCCGCTGGCGGTGCGCATCAACGAGCGCTACTACGTGCGGGCCATCCAGCAGGTGCACGACGACGGCAGCCTGAGTTTCTACTGCGCGGTGGAGAACGGCATCGTGCTCACCGCCATGCGCCCCGGGCCCCTGCTGCCCAACCTGAGCGCGTTGTTCGACGGCTTGCGCGAACGCCTCGGGCCGTTGCTGCTGACCATCGGCTGCGACTGCTTCCTGCGCCGCCTGGAGCTGGAAGGCAGCGCAGAGTTCGAAGCCGTCGGCGCCTTTTTGCAGCAGCAGCCTGTGGTGGGGTTCAACTCCTATGGAGAACAGTTCAATGGCATGCACATCAACCAGACGTTCACCGGCGTCGCCATTGGCCAGCCCCGTGCACGCCGTGGACATTGACCAGGCCGCGCTGATCGCCCGCTTGCAGCATGAAAACCGCAAGCTCAGCCGTATCAACGCCGCCCTGATCGAACGCCAGGAATCGGGCGCCGCGCGCCCGGACGACTCCTATGCGGCGTTCCAGCACTCGGTGGTGCTGGCCGAGCAGGTGCGCGAGCGCACCGATGCGCTGAACCAGGCCATGGCCGAACTCAAGGCCAGCAACCACCTGCTCAGCGATGCGCGGCTGCGCGCCGAAACCGCGCACCAGTACCTGGTGGACGCCATCGAAAGCATTTCCGACGCCTTCGTGCTGTTCGACCCGCAGCAGCGCATCGTGCTGTTCAACCAGCGCTTCAAGGCGTTCTGGGCCAACAGCCGCATCCGCATCATCGGCGGCATGCGCCTGGCCGAGATCAAGCGGCTGATGCAGAGCACCGGGCTGTTCTGCGAAGAACAACGCGGCCCCAGCGCCGAGCACATGGTGTACCGCCTGCAGGGCGGGCGCTGGCTGCAGGTCAGCGAGCGGCCGACCCAGGGCGGCGGCTGCGTGATGCTGTTCACCGACATCACCCAGATCAAGCTCAGCGAAACCCAGCGCCGCGAACAGGCCGTGGCGCAGAAGTCGCACCTGCTGCAGCGTGCGGTCGACAACCTGTCCCAGGGGGTGGCCATGGTCAATGCCGACGGCGTGCTGGAGTTGTGGAACCGGCGCTTCCTGGAACTCAGCGGGCTGGCCCCGATTGCCGCCCATCGCGACTTTGCCGAGGTGATCGCCGACAGCGAGCTGGCCTTGCTCACCCCGGCCAGCACCGATGCCAACGGGCGCAGCATCCATGAACTGGAGCAGCGCCTGTTCGACGGGCGCATGCTCGAAATCCGTACCCATCCGCTGCCGGCCGGCGGTTTCGTCAACACCTTCACCGACATCACCGAGCGCTATCAGCATGCCGAGGCGCTGAGCGAGAGCGAGCGCTGGATCCGCCTGATCACCGACCACGTGCCGGCGCTGATCGCCTACCTCAACGCCGACCTGGTCTACGAGTTCACCAACAAGGTGTACGAGCAGTGGTACTGCTGGCCGCGCGGGGTAATGCTCGGCCAGAGCCTGCGCGAGGTGCACAGCGCCGAGCATTACCAGCGCCTGGAGAGCTATGTGGAACGGGCACTGTCGGGCGAGAGCGTGACGTTCGAGTTCGCCGAAACCAACGCCCACGGCCAGGAGCGCTACATGCTGCGTTCCTATGTGCCCAACCAGCTGGCCAGCGGCGAGGTGGTGGGGATCTTCGTGCTGATCCGCGACATCACCGAACGCCGGCGTACCGCCGAAGCCCTGCACCAGGCCTACCAGAACCTGGAGTTGCGGGTGCGCGAGCGCACCGCCGAACTCACTCAGCTCAACCAGCAGCTGCTGCGCGAAATCGAAGAGCGGCGCCGCGCCGAAGCGCGCCTGCGCGAGGCCAAGCAGGAGGCCGACCAGGCCAACCTGTCCAAGACCAAGTTCCTTGCCGCGGTCAGCCACGACCTGCTGCAACCGCTCAACGCCGCGCGCCTGTTCACCAGCGCGCTGCAGGAGCAGAACTGTGCAAGCCCGGCGCTGGTGCGCAACGTCAGCAATTCGCTGGATGACGTCGAAAGCCTGCTGGGCACCCTGGTCGACATCTCCAAGCTCGATGCCGGGGTGATCAAGGCCGATGTCGCGACCTTCGCCGTCAGCGACCTGCTCGACAACCTGGCCGCCGAGTACGCCCATGCCGCCGCCAGCGAAGGCTTGCGCATGAGCTACGTGCGCAGCAGCCTGCGGGTGCGCAGCGACATCCAGCTGCTGGCACGCATCCTGCGCAACCTGCTCAGCAATGCCATCCGCTACACCCCGCAGGGGCGCCTGATGCTCGGGTGCCGGCGGCGTGGGCAGCGGGTGTTCATCGAGGTATGGGACACCGGCATCGGCATCGCCCCCGACAAGTGCGCCGAGGTGTTCCAGGAGTTCAAGCGCGGCGACCTGCAGCGTCCCGACCAGGATCGCGGCCTGGGCCTGGGCCTGGCCATCGTCGACAAGATCGCCGGCATTCTCGGCCACCGCGTGCACCTGCGCTCCACGCCGGGCAAGGGCTCGGTGTTCTCCATCGAGGTGCCGCGCAGCAAGCGTGCGCCCCGGCGCGAGCCGCAACCGTCACAGGTCGAGCCGCTGACCGAACGCCTGGACGGCGCACGTATCTGGGTGGTGGACAACGATGCGGCGATCTGCGCGGGCATGCGCAGCCTGCTGGAGCAGTGGGGCTGCTCGGTGGTCACCGCCCTGAGCGAGCAGGACCTGGCCCGCCAGGTGGCGCTGGACAGCGAGTGGGCCGACCTGCTGATCGTCGACTATCACCTGGACAACGACCGCAACGGCCTGGAGGCGGTCGGGTCGATCAATACGCAGCGGCACACGCCGTTGCCGGCCCTGATGATCACTGCCAACTACAGCGTGGAGCTCAAGCAGCAGGTGCGCGACCTGGGCCACAGCCTGCTGCACAAACCGGTGCGGCCGATGAAGCTCAAGGCCGCCATCAGCCACCTGATCGGTTGCGAACTCAGCGTGGCTGGCGCCCGCTGACGAAGTGTGCCGCGTCGTTGTAGCCGTGGGTGGAGGCATGCCCGGGGGTAACCAGCGAATCGATGAAGGCTTCGTCTTCGGCGGTGATCTTCACCTGCAGCGCACCGCCATAGGTGTCCCACTGCGCTTCGGTGCGCGGGCCGACGATGGCGGAGCTGACGTGCTGGTTGTTGAGCACCCAGGCAATGGCGAACTCGACCATGCCCACGCCCTTGGCCTGGGTATAGGCGTGGATCTTCTGCGCGATGGCCAGTGACTCGCTGCGCCATTCGGTCTCGAGGATGCGCTTGTCCTGGCGCCCGGCGCGGCTGTTGGCGTCCGGGGTGGCGTCGGGGGCGTACTTGCCGCTGAGCACCCCACGCGCCAGCGGGCTGTAGGGCACCACGCCCAGGCCGTGAAAGGCTGCAGCGGTGAACTGCTCGGTTTCGGCCTGGCGGTTGACGATGTTGTACAGCGGCTGGCTGATCACAGGCTTGGGGATACCCAGGCGTTCGGCCAGGTTGCACACCTCGGCGATGCGCCAGCCGCGAAAGTTCGACACGCCCCAGTGACGGATCTTGCCCTGGCGCAGCAGGTCGCCGATGGCTGCCACGCTGACCTCCAGCGGGGTGGCGTGGTCTTCGCGGTGCAGGTAGTAGATGTCCAGGTAATCGGTGCCCAGGCGCGTGAGGCTGGTGTCGATGGCATTGAAGATATGCTTGCGGCTCAGGCCGCTGCGGTTGGGCAGGCCGTCGACCGGGCCGAAGCCGACCTTGGAGGCCAGCACCCAGTCGTGACGGTGGCGGGCGATGGCTTCGCCGACGATTTCTTCGGAGCGGCCGGCGTTGTACACGTCGGCGGTATCGATGAAATTGATGCCCTGGTCCCAGGCCTTGTCGATGATACGCAGCGAGTCTTCGGTGCTGGTCTGCTCGCCGAACATCATGCTGCCCAGGGTGAGGGCGGAAACCTGCAGGCCACTGCGGCCCAGGGGACGGTAGATCATGCTCGAGCATCCTTTTGCGGGAGGGGGTCGAGCTGTTTTACAGGGTTGAAAGCTTCGTCGGCAAGGCCGGCTCCCGCACAATCGTGTGAACGGCCCTCAGGCCCGTAGGAGCCGGCCTTGCCGGCGAAGCGGTCGTCAGCTGGAGCGCGACACCCGCAGCGCCACCAGGCTGCCCACCACGATCAACCCCGCCAGCGAATACAATGCCACGTCGGTCGAGCCGGTCTGGTCCTTGATCCAGCCCACCAGGTACGGGCTGAGGAACCCGGCCATCTGGCCCACCGAGTTGATGATCGCCAGGCCCGCCACCGCAGTGCCCGCGGTGAGCAGGGCAGTGGGCATCGGCCAGAACATCGGCAGGCCGGTGAGCGCGCCCATGGTCGCGATGCTCAGGCCCAGTATCGCGATCACCGGGCTGTGGGCGAAGTTGACCGCCATCAGCAGCCCCACCGCGCCCATCAGCATCGGCACCACAAGGTGCCAGCGCCGCTCGTTGCGCAGGTCTGCCGAACGCCCCACCAGCAGCATGAACAGCCCGGCCAGCAGGTACGGGATGGCGCTCAGCCAGCCGATCAGCAGGGCATCGTCGAAACCCATGTTCTTGATGATCGATGGCAGCCAGAAGTTGATCGCATACACGCCGCTCTGGATGCAGAAGTAGATGAAGCCGAAGGTCCAGATCAACGGGTTGGCCAGCACCGACAGCAGGCTGTCGCTGGCGGTTTTCGGCTTGGCCGCCGCGTCAGCGTTCAGGTCGGCCTCAACCGCCTGGCGCTGCGCCGGGGTCAGCCAGCCGGCCTTGGCGTAGCCATCGCTGAGCAGCACGATCGCCAGACAGCCGAGCACCACGGTAGGCACGCCCTGGATCAGGAACATCCATTGCCAGCCGGCCAGGCCGCCCTGGCCGGCGGCGAAGTGGTTGAGAATCCACCCCGAGAACGGCCCGCCCAGCAGCCCCGACACCGGGATCGCCGACATGAACAGCGCCATGATGCGCCCGCGCCGCTGCGCCGGGAACCAACGCGAGAGGTACAGCACGATACCCGGGAAGAACCCCGCTTCGGCGGCGCCGGTGAACAGGCGCAGCACGTAGAACTCCATGGGGGTGGTGACGAACAGCAGGCAGGTCGACAGCGTGCCCCAGGCGATCATCATCAGCGCGATCCAGCGCCGTGGCCCGAAGCGGTTGAGCGCCAGGTTGCTGGGCAGGCCGCACAGCACGTAGCCGATGAAGAAGATGCCGGCACCCAGGCCGTAGATGGTTTCGCTGAACTTCAGCGCGTCGAGCATCTGCAACTTGGCGAAGCCGACGTTGACGCGGTCCAGGTAGTTGAACAGGTAGCAGATGAAGATGAACGGGATCAGCCGCAGGGTGATGCGCCGGTACAGCGCGTTGCGGTCGATGTCGTGGCCTTGGTCAGGGGCAGGGCGGTATGACATGATTCTCTCTCTGTTTTTATGTTTATCGCCGCAACTGCGTCGAGGCAGTTGTCATGACGAGTCTGTTTGAGCCAGAGGACGCTGTCTTTGTGCTTTTGCACAGCCTTTGCGCTGCACCGCTGTGCCCTCGACCAACCATTGCGACCACAAGGATCCGCCCATGTTCGAGCTCGACCACGACCTGGCACAGGATATCGTCGACCGTGCGATGGCCATTCTGCCCTACAACGTCAATGTCATGGACAGCCAGGGGTTGATCCTGGGCAGTGGCGAGGCGCAGCGTATCAACACCCGCCACGAAGGCGCGCAACTGGTGCTGGCCAACGCGCGCATCGTCGAGCTCGACGAAGAGGCCGCCAGATGCCTCAAGGGCGTGCAGCCGGGTGTGAACCTGCCGCTGCTGCTGGACGGGCGCCTGATCGGCGTGCTCGGCATCACCGGCGACCCGCAGCAGGTGCGCACCTACGCCGAACTGGTGCGCATGACCGCCGAGATGCTGCTGGCCCAACGGCACCTGCAAGTGCAGCAGCAGTGGCGCAAGCAGCGCTGCGATGACCTGCTGGCCTTGCTGCTGGGCGGCAACGGCGACGCCACCCGGCTGGTGGACGAGGCTCGGCAACTGGGTCTCAAACCCCAGCTCACGCGTATCCCGTGCCTGTTCGAGCTGGAGGAGGGCCCGGCCGCCGAGCCGCTGGCGGCCTGGCTGATGCTGCGCTACCCCGACAGCTGGTGCGTGAGCCCGGCACGTCAGTCGTTGCTGTGGTGCCGCCCGGCGACGGTGGCGCTGGACGAACAGCGCCTGCTGGACAAGATGCAGGCCCAGGGCTGGACCGTGCAGCGCCTGGCAGTGGCTGGCCCGGCCGAAGGGCTGGACAACCTGCGCCGCGGTTATCGTCGGGTGCGCGACCTGCTTGCCTACGGGCGCGAGGTACTGCCCCGCCAGCGCCTGCTGACCCTGGCGCGCTATCGGCTGCCGGCGCTGTTGTGGCGTCATCGCAACGACGATGCGCTGGACGAACTGCTGCAACCGCTGCAACGGCTGCGTGCCAAGGACAGCAACGGGCAACTGTTGGCCACCCTGCGGGCCTGGTGCGCCCACGACGGGCAGAGCCAGGCGTGCGCCGAGGCGCTGGGCATTCACCGCAACAGCTTGCGTTACCGACTGGAACGGGTGGCCGAGTTGAGCGGGGTGGACCCGATGCGGCTGGAAGGGATGCTGAGCCTGTACCTGGGGTTGCAGTTGTTGCCCGTGAACAGTTGATTGCCTGTGCGGGCCGCTTGGTCGGTTCATTGTCCAACTGAACAAATAACCTTGCGCCCGCCTGTGCATCCGACCGACGCCCGCCGCCGGCGCAACTGTCAGCATGCAGCTCATCTGGATAAGGAGCACACCGCATGAAAATCGTCATCGCCCCCGACTCGTTCAAGGACAGCCTGAGCGCCGAAGACGTGGCCGCTGCCATCGCCCGGGGGCTGGCCGATGCCTTGCCACAGGCCGAGCTGGTCAGTTGCCCGATGGCCGATGGCGGCGAGGGCACCCTGCAGGCCCTGGTGGCGACCTGCAGCGGCGAACAGCGCAGCCTGCAGGTGCAGGGCCCGCTCGGCACACCGGTACTGGCCCACTGGGGCTGGCTGGCCGACAGCCACACCGCCATCATCGAAATGGCCCAGGCCAGCGGCCTGCAACTGCTCGGCCTCGCCCAGCGCGATGCTTGCCGCAGCAGCACCTATGGCACCGGGCAACTGATCGGCGCGGCGCTGGATGCCGGGGCACAGCGCATCATCCTGGCCATCGGCGGCAGTGCCACCAACGATGCCGGCAGTGGGATGCTGCGAGCGCTGGGGCTGCGGCTGTTCGATGCCCAGGGCGCTGAACTGGCACCGGGCGGCCTGGCCCTGGCGCACCTGGCCCGGCTGGACAGCAGCGGGCTGGACCCGCGCCTGCTCGACGTGCAGGTGGAAGTGGCCGCAGACGTCGACAACCCACTGTGCGGGGCCAATGGTGCCTCGGCGATCTTCGGCCCGCAAAAGGGGGCGAGCCCCGCCCAGGTCGCCTTGCTCGACCATGCACTGGGGCACTTTGCCGACCATTGCGCCGGCCTGCTGGAGGAAGACGTTCGGGCGTTTCCGGGCTGTGGCGCAGCGGGCGGCATGGGCTTTGCGGCCAAGGCCTTCATGGGCGCGCAGTTTCGTGCTGGGGTCGAAGTGGTGGCCGAGCTGGCCGGGCTGGAGGCGGCGGTACGCGGTGCCGACCTGGTGATCACCGGGGAGGGGCGCTTCGATGCGCAGACCCTGCGCGGCAAGACTCCGTTCGGTGTGGCGCGCATAGCCAGGCGTCACGGCGTGCCGGTGGTGGTGATTGCCGGCACCCTGGGCGAGGGCTACCAGGCGCTGTATGAGCATGGCATCGATGCGGCATTTGCGTTGACCAGCGGGCCGATGAGCCTGCAGCAGGCGTGCGAGCAGGCAGCGCCACTGCTGCGCGACAGGGCGCGGGACATCGCGCGGCTGTGGGCCTTGCACCAGGGTCTGTAACAAGCCCACTACTGCTTCGCCGGCAAGGCCGGCGCCTACAGACAGCGGCCAACCTGTAGGCGCCGGCCTTACCGGTTATATACATAGATCAGCAACTGGCAACTGTTCGCCTGGCAACACCCTCCCGACACTAGCCCTCGAATACAACACTCGATTACTTGCCGCTTTATAACTAAACCCCTTTAAACAAGGCACTTCGCCAGTTGGCACGCTCGCTGCAATAGTCCCTGTGAGATTGACTATACCAATAGAAACTCGCCTAATTTTAATCAGGTGGGGAGCAAGACCTTGAAACGCGTGCATTGGGCAACTTCGGCAGTATTGCGACATTCATCCCTGTTCGCTGTAAGCAGCGCACTATTAACCTTCATCCCGTTGGCCTCGGCCGCCGACACCGACACCAGCGGCGACAAGCGCCTGGGTACGGTTACCGTGCAGGCCGCCAAACAGAGCCCTGTGCAGGCGGCGCAGAGCAAACTCGACGAGGTCGCCGGCGGTACCAGCCTGGTCACCCAGGCTGAAGTCGAAAAGGGCCGTTCGGCCACCTTGGAGGACACCCTGGCGTACCAGCCCGGCGTCTACGCCCAAGCTGCCGGTGGCAACGATGCCATCAAGATTTCCATTCGCGGCTCCGGCGCCAATACCTCGCCCGGCTATTTCCGCGAAGGCACCAAGTTTCTCTTCGACGGCCTTGCACTGACCGGCGCCGGTGGCACGCCCTATGAACTTCTGGATACCCAGGGCCTGAACTACACCGAAGTACTGCGCGGTGCCAACGCCTTCGAATACGGCGCACTTTCACTGGGAGGCGCGATCAACTTCGTGACCAACTCCGGGCTGACCGCACCGGGCAACCGCATCAAGCTCGAAGGCGGCAGTTTCGGCTGGCAGAAGCAGACCCTGAGCACCGGCGGCGTGGCCGGCAATGCCGACTACTACGTCAGCGTCGACAACGCTCGCCGCGACGGCTACCAGGACTTCACCTTCACCAAGGCCAAGGGGGTGGTCAGCAACTTCGGCTACCGCTTCAACCCCAAGCTCGAAACCCGTCTGTACATCCGCTACCGCGAGGAATACCACGAGAACTCGGGCACCCTGACCCTGGCGCAGCTCAAAAAGAACTCCAAACAGACCAACGCCGCCACCTACGCCACCCGTGGCGACTCCACCAAGCGCGGCTCGACCTGGGTCGGCAGCAAGACCACCTACACCTTCGATGACGATGCCACCCTCGAAGCCGGGCTGGTGTACCACAACTACCCGCAGATTCTCAGCCGCAAAAGCACCGTCAACCCCAACTACTGGGACTGGCGCGACATCAACTACTCGCTCAAGTACAGCCGCACCGACCAGCTGTTCGGCCTGCCCAGCACCACCACCGCGGGCTGGAGCAGTACCCAGCACATCCGTTCCGGCGCACGCACCTACAAGGGCGACAAGGACCTGGGCATTCTGCAGAAGCAGGTCGAGTACGACGGCTCGTTCGACCATGTGTTCACCCTGGGCAACGACCTGGGCCTGACCGACAACCTGTACCTGGCCACCGGCGTGTCGGCGATCGAGATCAAGCGTGACATCAACGTCACCTACAGCGACCGCCCCAACACCAGCGGCCTGCCCAGCCACTACAAGTACGACGAGTGGAAGCTGGCCCCGCGTATCGGCCTGCGCTACTACATCGCCCCGGACGTGCAGCTGTTCGCCAACGCCAGCCGCACCATCGACCCGCCAAGCTCCTGGTCCAGCTCCGGCTCCGGGGTCACCAGCAACTACGCCAAGCCACTGGTGCCGCAAGCGGCCAACACCGTGGAGTTCGGCATCAAGGGCAAGTCGGGGATCTTCGACGGCAGCCTGGCGTTCTACAAATCCTGGGTCAAGAACGAGCTGCTCAACGTCGAAGTGCTGCCGGCCACCGCCACCTCTGCTGCGGTGGTGTCCACCTCCAATGCCACGCCCACCATCCACCAGGGCATCGAGGCCGGCCTGAGCACCCGCCTGTGGGAAGGCGCCAACGGTGACAGCCTGACCTGGCGCCAGGCCTACACCCTCAACGACTTCCACTACGAGAACGACCCGCTGTTCAAGAAGAACGAACTGCCGGGCCTGCCCAAGCACGTGTATCAGGGCGAGCTGCAGTACCAGTGGGCCAGCGGTTTCTACGCCGGGGTCAACGTGCGCACCGCCTCCAAGACTTCGGTGGACTACGCCAACAGCTTCTACGCGCCGTCCTACACGCTGTGGGGTGCGCGCCTGGGTTACGACGACCCGGGCAAGACCTGGCAGGTGTACCTGGACCTGAAGAACATCACCGACCAGGACTACGTGACCGCCGTGCTGCCGACCTACAACTCCCAGGGCAGGGACGTCGCGTCGCTGTACCCGGGCGACGGCTTCGGCGCCTTCACCGGCGTGACCTACAACTTCTAAGCCAGCGCGGCCAGCACCGACGTGCACCTGCACACGGTGCTGGCGGAGGAAGCACATGACCCTGATCACAAGGCTCGCACGCCTGGCCGTACTCGCCAGCGTGGTGGCGCTGGGCGCCTGCAAGCCGGCCAGCGAAGCGCCGCGCAACAGCGTATCGAGCGCCGACGGCGTGCTGCGCGACGGCAGCCTGAGCTACGCCGCCGAGGACTACCGCGAAGCCGCGCCAGGCAAGCCGGGCGGCACGCTGCGCATTTCCACGGCGTCCGACACCACCACCCTGGACGTGCATTCGATTTCCCACGGCAACGTGCAGTGGCTGGGGCGCATCCTGTTCGACTGCCTGCTGTACCAGGACGAGCAGGGCAACATCTCGCCGTGGCTGGCCAAGTCGTGGGACATCTCGCCGGACGGCAAGACCTACACCTTCCACCTGCGCGATGACGTGACCTTCAGCGACGGCGAGAAATTCAACGCCCGCGCCGTGCAGATCAACCTGGAGCACATGCGCGACCCGGCCACCAAGTCGCCGCTGGCCGCCGCGTACATCGCGCCCTACGTGAACGGGCGCATCGTCGACGAATACACCTTCGAGGCGCACCTGCGCGAACCCTATTCGCCGTTCCTGGACGTGCTGGCGCAGTCCTGGCTGAGCATGATCTCGCCGCGCCAGATCCTCGAGGCGCCCAAGTCCATCGCCGAGCATGCCATCGGTTCGGGGCCCTTCGTGCTGGAAAGCTACACCCGCGACCAGGGCGCCACCTTTGTCAGGCGCAAGGGCTACAACTGGGCGCCCCCGGTGACCCGGCACAACGGCGAGGCCTACCTGGACCGCCTGGAACTGAGCATCGTGCCCGAGCCGATGATCCGCTTCAGCGCGCTCGAGTCCGGCCAGTCGGACTTTACCGTGGACGCGCCGGCGCAGAACGCCAGGGCCATTCGCAGCAACCCCGACCTGCAGATGAGCAGCCGCATCCGCAAGGCCAACCCGTTTCGCAGCCTGACCTTCAACGTCGAGCAGTTCCCGTTCCAGGACGTGCAGGTGCGCCGCGCCGTGGCCAAGGCCATCGATCGCGACGGCCTGGCCTGGATCACCGGCTTTGGCGAGTACCAGCCCAAGGGCGATTTCCTGGCCGCCAACACCCGCTACTACGACCCCGCGTTCAAGGATGTGCTGGCTTATGACGTGGCCGAGGCCAACCGCATTCTCGACCAGGCCGGCTGGAGCGAACGTGACGCCAGGGGCTACCGGGTCAAGGACGGCCAGCGCCTGTCGGCGCGCCTGCTGATGTACGAGACCGGCGCCTTCCCCGGTAGCGTGGCAGTGGCCATTCAGGCCGACCTCAAGAAGGTCGGTTTCGAGCTGGCCATCGATCTGCTGCCCCTGGCCCAGGTCACCGAGCGTCGCTATGCCAGCAACTTTCAGGCAATCGCCGGCGGCTACTGGCACACCAACACCCCCGACGGGCTGTACATCCTCTACCACAGCAATGCGATCAGCACGCCCAAGCTCATCGGCCAGAACGCCGGGCGCTTTCGCGATGACGCCCTCGATGCGGCGCTGTCGGCGGCGCGCCGTTCCACCGACCCGGTGGAGCTCGCCGCGCTGTACCGCACCGCGCAGCAACGCCTGGTGGAAACCGTGCCGGCCGTACCGGTGTACGAGAGCCATGTGCTGGTGGCCTACCGCAAGGCGGTCAAGGGCGTGATCTTCGATACCTCGCACAACACCCCGTTCTTCACCAGCATATGGCTCGACCAGGAGGCCCGATGAACACCCTGCGCCTGATACTCCGTCGGCTGCTGGCCGGCATCGGCGTGCTCTGGGGCGCGGCGACCCTGACCTTCCTGGCCTTGAACCTGAGCGCCGGCGACCCGGCACTGGCCATCCTCGGCGGGCCGGAGGCGATGCCCAGTGCCGAGCTGATCGCCCAGGTGCGCGCCGAATACGGCCTGGACCAGCCGTTGATCGTGCAGTACGGCCATTACCTGGGGCGCCTGGCCCAGGGCGACCTGGGCGAGTCGTACCGCCTGCGCATCCCGGTGGGGCAGATCATCGCCGGGCAACTGGGCGCCACCGTGCAACTGTCGCTGGCCGCGGCGGTACTGGCGGTGCTGCTGGCCGTGCTGGTCGCGGTGCTCACCGCCAATCGCGCGCCATGGCTGCGCTCGCTGGTGTCGGGCACGGAGCTGGTGCTGTCGTCGGCGCCCTCGTTCGTGATCGGCCTGGGCCTGCTGCTGGTGTTCGCGTTCGGCTGGCACCTGCTGCCGCCGTCCGGCTCCAGCGGCTGGCAGGCGCTGATACTGCCAAGCGTGGCGCTGGCCTTGCCGGTGGCGGCGGTGCTCAGCCAGGTACTGCGCCAGGAACTGGAAGACATTCTCGAACAACCCTTCATCGCCATGGCGCGCGCCCGCGGCATGTCCGAAACCGGCGTGCGCCTCAAACACGCGCTGCGCCATGCGCTGGTGTCGCTGGTGACCCTTTCCGGCTTCGTGTTCGCCAGCCTGCTCGGCGGTGCGGTGGTGATCGAGCTGCTGTTCTCGCGCCAGGGCATCGGCCGGCTGATGCTCGACGCCGCAACATCCAAGGACGTGCCGCTGCTGCTGGGCATCACCCTGCTGGCGGCGGCGATCTACGTGGTCGTGAACTTTCTCGTCGACCTGATCAATCACTGGGTGGACCCGCGTGCCAAGGCCGTGTGATGCCACCCCCAAGCAAGGACCTGTCATGACCCAATCCAATTCCTACACTGCGCTGCAGGCGCGCTTCAAGCCGCTGTTCGCACAGATCGGCGAGGGCGCGGTGGCGCGTGAACAGCAGCGCGAACTGGCCTTCGAGGCCGTGGCGTTGCTGCGCGATGCCGGCTTCACGGCGCTGCGCGTGCCCCAGGCGCATGGGGGGGGCGGCATCAGCCTGCCGGTGCTGTTTGGCCTGCTGATCGACCTGGCCGAGGCCGACTCCAACCTGCCGCAGATCGTGCGCGCGCACTTCGGTTTCGTCGAAGGGCGGCTGTCGGCCCGCGAACCGGCGTCCCAGGACTACTGGTTCGCCAAGGTGGTGGCCGGGCAGCTGTGGGGCGCGGCAATGGCCGAGCGCAGCGACAGCAGCACCAACTCGGTCAGCCTGGAGGCCGCCGAGGAGGGCTGGCGCCTGAACGGCGAGAAGTACTACTGCACCGGCACTATCTACGCCGACTGGGTGGCGGCCGTGGCCATGCACGACAAGGATTTCGTCAGCGTGGTGGTGGCAGTGGACGCCCCCGGCGTGACCCGTGAAGACGACTGGGACGGTTTCGGCCAGCGCCTGAGCGGCAGCGGCACCACACGCTTCGAGCAGGTGGCGGTGCCCGAGCAGCATGTGCTGCGCCGCTTCAAGCCCGGTGAGCTGCGCGCCGAGTCGTACATCTCGGCGTTCTACCAGCTGTTCCACCTCGCCACCCTGGCCGGCATCGCCCGCGCCGCGCTGCGCGATGCCACCGCCTTCGTCCAGGGCCGCACCCGCGCCTTCGGCGTGCCGGGCCAGTCCAGCCCCAAGGACGACCCGCTGGTGCAGCGGGTGATCGGACGCCTGTCGAGCCTGGCCTATGCCAGCGAAACCCTGGTGCTGGCTGCCGCCGAGGTACTCGAGCGGGTACACCAGGCCGAGCTGAACGACAGCGCCCAGGAAGCCGACTACGTCGAGGCCGATATCCGCACCTTCCAGGCCCAGCAGATCGTGCTGGAGCAGGTGCTGGAAGTCACCACCCTGCTGTTCGAGGTGGGCGGCGCGTCGGCCACCAGCCAGGCCCGGCGCCTGGACCGGCACTGGCGCAATGCGCGCACCCTGGCCTCACACAACCCGGCGATCTACCGCGAGCGCGCGCTGGGCAACTACTACCTCAACGGCGTCAGCCCCGGTGCTGCCTGGCGTGCGCTGCATGCCCAGGACGGCACCACCGTGCGCGACGAAGCCAGCGCGGTGTAACCGCCTTCATTCAGGAGCAGCAGCCATGAGCCAGACCGCAAGACAGATGAGCATCGGCATGAACATCCTCGGCTTCGGCGCGCATGCCAGCGCCTGGCGCAAGGCCGAAGTACCGGCCAACGCCTACCTCGACGTCGAGTACTACCGCAACATCGCGCGCATTTCCGAGCGGGGGTGCCTGGACGCGATCTTCCTCGCCGACGGCCCGGCGCTGGCGGGCGACATCGCCCAGCACCCGGCCGGGCGCCTGGAACCGACCGTGCTGCTGACGGCCGTGGCCCTGGCCACCCGGCACATCGGGGTGATCGCCACCGCGTCCAGCAGCTACAACGACCCGTTCAACCTGGCGCGGCGCTTCAGCTCGCTGGACCACATCAGTGGCGGCCGGGCGGCCTGGAACGTGGTGACCAACGCCGGCGACGCCGCCGCGCAGAACTTCGGCCTGGCCGGCGCGCCGCGCCATGTGGACCGCTATGCGCGGGCCGACGAGTTCATCGACGTGACCCTCAAGCTGTGGGACAGCTGGGAGGACGACGCGATCATCGGCAACGCCGCCAGCGGCCAGTTCGCCGACCCGCACAAGGTGCACAGCATCGATTTCGTGGGCGAGCATTTTTCGGTCAAGGGGCCGCTCAACCTGCCGCGCTCGCCGCAAGGCCGGCCGGTGCTGGTACAGGCCGGCTCGTCCGAGGGCGGCAAGGCCCTGGGCTCGCGCTATGCCGACGCGATCTTCACCACCCAGACCACCTTGCCCGACGGCCAGGCGTTCTATCAGGAGATGAAACAGCGCGCACGCCTGTGGGGCCGCAACCCCGATCACCTGAAGATCATGCCGGGGCTGTCCACCGTGATCGCCAGCACCGAGGCCGAAGCCCGTGCGCGCTTCGATGAACTGAACGCCTACAGCGGCGAGGCGGGGCTGGTGCAGCAACTGGCGTTTCGCATCGGCCTGCCCCCCGACGAACTGGACCTGGACGCGCCGCTGCCGTGGGAGCGTATTGGCCCGGTCAGCGAATTCGAGCGCGGCTCGCACGGTTTTCTCGAAGCCCAGTTGAACCTGGCACGGCGCGAGAACCTGACCATCCGCGAACTGTCGCGGCGCATCCTGGTGGGCCACCGCCTGCTGGTGGGCACCCCGGAACAGGTCGCCGACACCCTGGAGCACTGGTTCCGCGCCGGCGCCGCCGATGGCTTCAACATCATGCCCGACATGTTCCCCTCGGGGGTCGAGGTGTTCGTCGACCAGGTGGTGCCGCTGCTGCAGCAGCGCGGGGTGTTCCGCCGTGAATACACCGGCAGCACCCTGCGCGACCACCTCGGCCTGCCGTACCCGGCCAGCCAGTACCAACGTGCGGCAGAGGCCGTCTGAACCGATTAGCGAGGCACACCCCATGAACTACCGCACACTGGGCAACAGCGACATCAAGGTCAGCGTCATCGGCCTGGGCACCATGACCTGGGGCCACCAGAACAGCGAGCAGGACGCCCACCAGCAGCTGGACCTGGCGCTGGACCACGGTGTCAACCTGGTCGACACCGCCGAGATGTACCCGACCCCGACCCATGCCGACACCTGGGGCAGCACCGAGCGCTTCATCGGCACCTGGCTGGCCCGGACCGGCCGGCGCAGCGATATCGTGCTGGCCAGCAAGATCGTCGGCCCCTCGCGCAACCCCGGCAGCGGCACGCATATCCGCGATGGCCTCAGCCGCCACGACCGCGCCAACATCGTCGCCGCGCTGGACGGCAGCCTCAAGCGCCTGCAGACCGACCACCTGGACCTGTACCAGCTGCACTGGCCCGACCGCAGCACCAACTTCTTCGGCCAGCGCGAGTACCCGTATGTCGACGACCCGCAGGCCATTGCCATCGGCGAAACCCTGCAGGTGCTGGCCGAGCAGGTGCAGGCGGGCAAGGTCCGCCATATCGGCGTGTCCAACGAAACCCCGTGGGGGGTAGGGCAGTTCCTGCGCCAGGCCGAGGTGCTGGGGCTGCCGCGCATCGTCAGCATCCAGAACCCCTACAGCCTGCTCAACCGCCTGTACGAAGGCGGCCTGTCGGAATTCAGCCACCGCGAAGGGGTGGGCCTGCTGGCCTATTCGCCGCTGGCCTTCGGCGCGCTCACCGGCAAGTACCTGGGCGGCGCACGGCCTGAAGGTTCGCGCCTGTCGTCGGTGTACCGCACCTTCAACCGCTACGACAGTGCGTCGGCGCAGCAGGCCATTGCCGCCTACGTGGCACTGGCCCGCGAGCTGGACGTGAGCCCCGCGCAACTGGCCCTGGCTGCGGTGATCGGCAAGCCGTTCGTCAGCAGCGCCCTGACCGGGCAGACGAGCCTGGCGCAACTGCGCGAGAACATCGGCGCGCTTGAGCTGCAACTGAGCAGCGAGACCCTGGCGCGCATCGAGCAGATCCACGCGCACACCCCGAACCCGGCGCCCTGAGCCGCAACCCCTAGCCTGTGGAGGTGCCCATGGCGCCCATCAATCAAAGCGCGAGCGTCGGCCTGATTGCCGCCGAGCCGCTGTTCGTGGCCCGGCGGCGCAAGGTGCGGCGCTGGGCCATCCGCCCGGGCCTGGTGCTGGCCGGGCTGTTCGTGCTGCTGCTGGTGATTGCGGCCATCCAGCCGCACTGGCTGGTGGCGGGCGACCCGCTGGAGGCCAGTGCGCGCCAGGCGTTTCGTGCCCCCGACAGCCTGTACTGGCTGGGTACCGACGAAAACGGCCGCGACATCCTCACCCGGCTGGTGTACGCGGTGCGCCCGTCGCTGGTGCTGGGCCTGTCGGCCACCGCCATCGGCCTGCTGCTGGGCACCCTGTTCGGCCTGGCGGCGGGGCTCGGCCCGCGCTGGCTGGACGGTGCGGTGATGCGCGGGGTCGATGTGCTGCTGGCATTCCCCGACCTGCTGCTGGCCCTGGTGATCATCACCTTCTTCGGCCAGGGCCAGTTGAACACCATCATTGCCGTGGGCATCGCCAGCGTGCCGCGCTATGCACGCCTGGTGCGCGCACAGGCCCTGGTGGTGCGCGGTGCCGGCTACGTCGAGGCCGCCACCACCCTGGGCCTGGGCCGGCACGCGGTGATCCTGCGCCATGTACTGCCCAATGCGATCAAGCCGATCCTGATCCTGGCCACCATAGGCATCGGCGGCAACATCGTCTCGGGCGCGGCCCTGAGCTTTCTGGGCTTTGGCGCGCCGCCGCCGGAGCCGGAGTGGGGCGGCATGCTCGCCGTGGGCCGCAACTACCTGGCCAACGCCTGGTGGCTGGTGGCCTGGCCCGCCCTGGCAATCACATTGACCGTGGTCTCGATCAGTACGATCGGCCGCGAACTGCTGCGCCGCAGCGAAGGTAAACGCCCATGAGTCGCGCACCGCTTATCGATGTACAGGACCTGCACGTGCGCTTTGGCGCCCAGGCCGTGCCCACCCTCAAAGGCATCAGCTTCCAGCTGCACCAGGGCGAGTGCCTGGCGCTGGTGGGCGAGTCGGGCTCGGGCAAGAGTGTCACCTCACGCACGCTGGCCGGGCTGACCGGCGCCCATGCCCAGGTGCAGGCCAGCCGCCTGGACTTTGCCGGGCACGACCTGCGCGAGTTCGACGAGCGCACCTGGCGCCAGGTGCGCGGCGCGCAGATCGGCTTCGTGATGCAGGATGCCCTGGGCGCGCTGGACCCCTTGCGCCCGGTGGGCAAGGAGATCGCCGAGCCGCTGCAGCTGCATACCGGGCTTGACCGCGCGCAGCGCCAGGCCAGGGTGATCGAGCTGCTGCGCGCCGTCGGCGTGCCGCAGCCGGAACTGCGCGCCCGCCAGTACCCGTATCAACTGTCGGGCGGGCTGCGCCAGCGGGCGCTGATCGCCTCGGCCATCGCCTGCAACCCGCGCCTGTTGATTGCCGACGAGCCGACCACCGCGCTGGACGCCACGGTACAGGCGCAGGTGCTGAGCCTGCTCGAATCGCTGCGCGGCGAGAACACCGCGATGCTGATCGTGAGCCACGACCTGGCGGTGGTGTCGCGCCTGGCCAACCGCGTGGCGGTGATGCACAACGGCGTGATCGTCGAGCAGGGCAGCGTCGAGGCGGTGCTGCACGACCCGCAGCACCCCTACACGCAGTTTCTGCTGCGTGCCGGCCGGGCGGTGCACTTTCGGCGCACGCCGGGGGCAGCACGAACGCCGTTGGCCATCGTGGCGCCGACCCAGGAGCCACCGCTGTTGCAGGTGCGCCAGCTGAGCAAGGCGTTCAAGGGCCCGGACGGGCAGATGCGCACCGTGGTCAACCAGGTGTCGCTGCAACTGCGCCGCGGCAAGACCCTGGGCATCGTCGGCGAGTCGGGCTCGGGCAAGACCACCCTGACGCGCATGATCCTGGGCCTGGAAACCCCCGACAGCGGCGATATCCAGATCAAGGGCCAGCCCTGGCTGAAGCTTTCCGAGGCGCACAAGCGTCAGTTGCGGCGCAGCATCCAGGTGGTGTTCCAGGACCCGCTGAGCTCCTTCGACCCACGCTACAACGTGCAGCGCGTGCTGTTCGAGGCGCTGGAGGTGGCCGGGCACAAGCGCGCCGACTGGCGCAGGCGGGCCGAAGAACTGCTGGGCCTGGTACGCCTGGACGCGGCGCTGCTCGACCGGCGCCCCATCGAGCTGTCGGGCGGGCAGCGCCAGCGCATCGCGATTGCCCGCGCGCTGGCCGCCGGGCCGCAGATTCTGGTGTGCGACGAGCCGGTGTCGGCGCTGGACGTGTCGGTACAGGCGCAGATCCTCGAACTGCTCGACGACCTCAAGCAGCGCCTGGGCCTGGCGTGCCTGTTCATCTCCCACGACCTGGGGGTGATCAACCAGGTAAGCGACGAGGTGCTGGTGATGAAGGACGGCGTGGCGGTGGAGAGCGGGGCGGTACGCGACGTGTTCGACCACCCGCAGCATCCCTACACCCTGGCCTTGCTGGAGGCCATTCCGCACCTGGAAAGCGGCCGTCGTACCTCGTTCGAATTCCTCAAGTTGGCGATCTGAACCATGAGCCTGCATTTCTCGACCCGCCACACGCCGCGACGACGGCTGCACCACTGGAAGATCGACCACCTGCCGGACACGCCGCTGGCCTTCGTGCGCCTGTGCATCGGCAATTACAAGGTCTGGTACTCAAGCATCCTGCTGTTGCAGTGCATCGCAGTGGTCAGCGCGGTGCTGATCCCCTGGGCGCTGGGCCTGATCACCCGGCAGGTGACCGAGGCAGCCTCGGTGCACGCCGCGCTGCCGGGGCTGGTGGCGCCCCTGAGCCTGTTCGGCACGCTGCTGGTGCTGGAACTGCTGAGCGCCCGCAGCGCCGCCGCCTGCCACATCAAGGTGCTGCCGCTGCAGCGGCGCACCGTGACCCATGCCTTGTTCGCCTACCTGCAACGCCATTCCCAGCGCTTTGTCAGCAGCGAGTTCGCCGGGGCGCTGGCGCACCGCATCGCCGAGGTGGCGCTGGGGGTCAACCAGACCCTGGGCATCCTGCTGTTCGACATGCTCGGCCTGGCGCTGACCCTGAGCCTGGCCACCGCCTTGCTGTGGAGCGCCTCGGGCCTGCTGGCCGCGTTCATGCTCGGCTGGTCACTGCTGTTCATTGGCGTTTGCTATGTTCTGGCGCGGCGCAGCCACCCGCTGGCGCAGCAGTATTCGGCGGCGCGCAGCACCAGCAACGGCAAGGTGGTGGACGCGGTGAGCAACCTCACCAATATCCGCCTGTTCGCCCGCCAGCCGTTCGAGCACGGCTACCTGGGGCACTACCTTGACCGCGAGGTGGACGCGGCCTACCGCTCGTTCTGGTACATGGAGAAGATCCGCTGGTTCCAGTCGGCCGGCGGCGTGGCCCTCAAGCTGGGCATGCTGGGGCTTGCGCTGCAGCAGTGGTACGTGGGGCGCATCGACATCGCCACCTTCGTCATGGCCACCAGCCTGTCGCTGCTGATCATCAATGACGTGAGCAACCTGTCGCGGCGCTTTCTGGAGTTCTTCGAGGCCACCGGCAACATCGCCAACGGCGTGCGCACCCTGGTGCGGCCCCACGAGGTGGTGGACCACCCCGGCGCACGGGCGCTGCCGCCGGTGCGCGGCGACATCGAGTTTCGCGACGTGAGCTTCGGCTATGCGCCCGACAAGCCGATCTTCCAGCACCTGAACCTGGTGATCCCGGCGGGGCAGACCGTGGGCCTGGTGGGCACCTCGGGCTCGGGCAAGTCGAGCCTGCTCAACCTGCTGCTGCGCCTGTACGACGTCAACAGCGGCCAGGTGCTGGTGGATGGACGCGATGTGCGCGAAGTGACCCAGCATTCGCTGCACCAGCAGATCGGCCTGATCCCCCAGGAACCTGGCCTGTTCCACCGCAGCATCGGCGAGAACATCCACTACGGGCGCCTGGAGGCCAGCTTCGAGGACGTGGTGCATGCCAGCCGCCGCGCCGGCGCCGACGACTTCATCGACAGCATGGAACACGGCTACGACTCGCTGGTGGGCGAGCGCGGGGTCAAGTTGTCGGGTGGCCAGCGCCAGCGCATCGCGATTGCCCGGGTGTTGCTCAAGAACGCCCCGATCCTGGTGATGGACGAAGCCACCTCCAGCCTGGACTCGCTCACCGAGCGTTTCATCCAGGAAAAACTCGACGAAATCATGCACGGCAAGACCGTGCTGGTGGTCGCGCACCGCTTGTCCACGGTGGCGCACCTGGACCGCATCCTGGTGTTCGACAAGGGCCGCCTGATCGAGGACGGCAGCCATGCACAACTGCTGCGCCAGCGCGGCCAGTACCACCGGTTGTGGAGTCGCCAGGCCGCTGGCCAGTTCGACGAAACACCCGCTACCGAATCTGCCTGAGAGTTTTCAAACGCCCAAGGAGGCGCCCATGCCGCATTTGTCCGAAGTCCCCAAACACGCCCCCCAACACGCACTGACCAGCGTTGCGCACCTGCATCAACGCCTGGATGCCTTGCTTCCCGAGATTGCGGCCGGTGCAGCCGAGCGTGAACGTGAGCGCCAGCTGCCGTATGACGCCATACGCCAGCTGGCCGCCGCAGGGCTCTATACCGTGCGCATCCCGCTCGCCTACGGTGGCCCCGGCGGCTCGGTGAGCGACGTTATCGGCCTGCTGCTGCGGGTGGCCTCGGTGGACTCCAATGTGGCCCAGGCCCTGCGCCCGGGCTTTGCCTTCGTCGAAGGGCTGCTGGCCGCCGACCATAGCGGTGCAGAGCAGGAACGCCAGCGCTGGTTCGCGCGCTACCTGGACGGTGCCGTGCTGGGCAACGCAGGCTGGGAGGTGGGCGGCGCCAATGGCGCGATCAGCGCGCGCATCGTGCCCGATGGCGAGCACTTTCGCGTCAGCGGCAGCAAGTACTACAGCACGGGCGCGCTGTACGCCGACTGGGTCAGCGCCGTGGCGCTGGACGAACAGGACAGACCGGTGTCGTTCGTGCTGCCGCGCGATCGCCTGGGCCTAGAGCTGGTGGACGACTTCGACGCGATGGGCCAGCGCCTGACCGCCAGTGGCACCACGCGCCTGAACGATGTGCAGGTGCTGGCCAGCGAGATCCGTCCGCGCACCGTGGAAGAGGGCAAGCGCACCATCGTCACCCCGTTTCTGCAGTTGTTCCTCGCCACCGTGGAGGCCGGCATCGCGCGCAATGCCCAGGAGGATGCAGTGCGCTTTGCCCGCGAGCATGCGCGACCGATCAAGCACAGCAGCGCCAGCCAGTCGGTGGACGACCCCTATGTGCAACTGAGCGTGGGCGAAGTGGCCGCGCGCGCCTTCACCGCCGAAGCGGTGGTGCTCAAGGCCGCAGCGGTGATCGACCGCGCCTGGGCCCTGCAACTGGACCCGCAGGCGGTGGATCAGGCCGCCATCGACGTGGCCCAGGCCCAGTACATCGCCGCCGAATCGGCGCTGCGGGCCGCCGAGCTGCTGTTCGATGTGGGCGGTGCGTCCACCACCGGGCGCAGCCACAACCTCGACCGGCACTGGCGCAACGCGCGTACGGTGGCCAACCACAACCCGCGCCACTGGAAGGCCTCGGCGGTCGGCACCTGGTACCTCAAGGGCACGCCGCCGCCGACCTCGGGGCTGTTCTGAGTGACCATGGCCGAACCCCTGCCGGCCTTGCGGCCGGTTTCGCGCAAGGTGCCGATGATCATCGGCTGCGCGCTGTGCATGGAACTGATCGACTCCACCGTGGTGATGACGGCCTTGCCGCAGATGGCCAGCGACTTCGGCGCGCCGAGCGTGCGCATGAACCTGGTGGTGTCGCTGTACATGCTGGCCGCCGCGCTGTGCGTGCCGGTCAGTGGCTGGGCCGCCGACCGCTTCGGCCCACGACGGCTGTTCGTGGTGGCGATCGTGCTGTTCATCGTGTCGTCGCTGGCCTGCGCGGCCTCCACCTCGCTGCTGCAGCTGTGCCTGGCGCGCATGCTGCAGGGCGCGGCGGGGGCGATGATGGTGCCGGTGGGGCAGGTGATCCTGCTGCGCTGGTCGCCGCGCGAAGACCTGATGCGCAACCTGTCGTACCTGACCATTCCGGCGCTGATCGGGCCCATGATCGGGCCGCCGCTGGGCGGGCTGATGGTGACGTTCGTGTCGTGGCACTGGATCTTCCTGATCAACCTGCCCATCGGCCTGGTGGGCATCGTGCTGGTGCTGCGCCATGTACCGCATTATCCCGGGGTTCGTGCGCGGGCGCTGGATGTGCGCGGGCTGCTGCTCAGCGGCACCGCGCTGGGGGCGCTGGTGTTCGGTTTCGAGGCGCTGGGCCACGGCCTGCTGCCACGAGCGTGGGTGGCGGTGATGATCGGGGCGGGGCTGCTGTGCGGCGCGTGGTACATCCGCCATGCACGGCGCTGCGCCGAACCGCTGCTGGACTTGTCGCTGCTGCGCATTCCCAGCTACCGCATCAGCTTCTGGGGCGGCAACCTGCTGCGCCTGGGTACCTCGTCGGGCCCGTTCCTGCTGGTGCTGATGTTTCAGCTGTGCTTTGGCCTGAGCCCGCTGCATGCGGGGCTGCTGACCCTGGCGGGCGGCGCGGGGGCGTTTCTGATGAAGCTGCTGGCAGTGCGCGTGGTGCGCCGCTTCGGCATCCGTCGCACGCTCACCGGCAATGCGCTGCTCACCGGGCTGACCCTGGGGGCCTGTGCCAGCTTTACCAGCGATACTCCGTACTGGGTGATCGTGCTGATGCTGTTCGCCAGCGCAGTGATTCGTTCGCTGCAGTTCAGCACCCTGGGCGCGCTGACCTATGCGGATGTACCGGCGGCGCTGAGCAGCCGGGCCAGCAGCCTGTCGGCGATGACGGTGCAGTTGAGCATGAGCCTGTCGGTGGGGCTGGCCGCCTCGCTGCTGGGGGTGCTGATGAACCTGCGCGGGCACACCACCCCCGTCACCAGCGACGTGGCCTGGGTGATGCTGCTGTGCGGGCTGGCGTGCATGGCCTCGGCACTGGTGTTCCGGCGCCTGGCAGCGGACGCCGGCAATGCGGTGTATGCCGCGCGTGGCTGATCAGATCGACAGGTTGAGCACCCGCTCGCCCTGGGTGGCGCCAGTGGGCCGGCGGCGATTGACCGCCAGTTCGCCGATCTTGATCAGGCGGGTACGCGTGACATTGCGGGTCAGGCCCAGCAGGTTGGCGGTGTGCACCTGGTTGTAGTGGCTGAAGCGGTAGGCCGCGCGCAACAGCGCGTCCTCGACCTGTTCGTGCAACGCGCCGGCCTGTTCCTCGAAGAGTTTCTGGAAGGCCCGCTCGAGCAGCGCCTGGGCCGAGTCGTCCTGGCTGGGGCTGTCGTCCTGGCGTTCGATGCGCATGTTCGACAGGCGCAGGTCGTCGTGCTCGATCAGGCCGTCGCGGCAGATCAGCAGGGTGTGGTGGATGACGTTTTCCAGCTCGCGGATGTTGCCCGGCCAGCCGTAGGTGCGCAGCTTGTGCTCGGCCTGGGCGCTCAGGCGCACCTGGCCGTAGCCCAGGCGCTGGCTGTAGGCATCGATGAAGTGGCGGGTCAGCGGCAGGATGTCGCCGGGGCGTTCGCGCAGCGGCACCAGCTCCAGGCTGACCACGTCCAGACGGTAATAGAGGTCTTCGCGAAAGTGCCCGGCATTGATCGCCTTTTCCAGCTGCACGTTGGTGGCGGCCAGTACCCGCACATCGATGGGAATGCTCTTGCGCGAGCCCAGGCGCACCACTTCGCGCTCCTGCAGCACGCGCAGCAGCTTGACCTGGATCGGCATCGGCAGGTCGCCGATCTCGTCGAGGAACAGGGTGCCGCCGTTGGCCTCTTCGAACCAGCCGGCCTTGGCCGCCAGGGCGCCGGTGAAGGCGCCTTTCTCGTGGCCGAACAGCTCGGCCTCGACCAGCGATTCGGAAAACGCGCCGCAGTTGACGGCCACGAACGGCTTGTCACGTCGCCCGCTCAGGTTGTGAATGTGGCGCGCCACCAGCTCTTTGCCGGTACCGGTCTCGCCGATGATCAGCACGCTGGCTTCGCTGGGCGCCACCTGTTGCAGGTGCGCCAGCAGCGCACGTGACTTGGGGTCTTCGAACACCTGCGCGGTGGCGCGGATCGAGGTGGCCAACGCGGGCGAGGGCGGTAGGGTCAACAATTGCATGGCAGTCACACTATGAATAGAACGTCGGAATCGGCAGGCGCTGGTTCAAGGCCCAGTCGCCCAGTTCGTGGAGTTTGTAATCCAGCGGGTCGTGCAGGCTCTGGGTGCGCAGGTTGCGCCAGTGCCGGTCGAGCCCCACCGAGGCCTGCGTGGCGCGGGCGCCGGTGACCTCGAAGACCTTGCTGCACAGCTCCAGGCCGTCGCGGCTGGCCGCCACCTTGGCGGTGGCGATGGCCACCGCCACGCGGCCGCGCTGGTCTGCGCCGAGCGCGGCGCCCTTGGCCCAGGCCCGGTCGAGTTCGCCGGCGGCGTTGTCGAGCAGCAGCCGGGCGCCTTGCAGGCGTACCCAGAAGTCGCCGAAGTGGCCCAGTACATAAGGATCGTCGCGGCTATCAAGGGCTGTGGACTTGAACCAGGGCCGGGTCTCGTTGAGGGTGTACTGGCGCGCTTCTTCGAACGCGCCTTCGGCGATGCCCAGGCAGATGTTGGCGAAATGCAGCTGGGCGATCAGCGGCCGCAGGCAGGCGAACGGCGTGCTCAGCGGGCCGGGGTCGAGCAGCAGGTCGCCTTCCTCCACGCGTACCCGTTCGAAGGTGGCGCTGCCGCTGTCGGTCTGGCGCTGGCCCATGTTGTGCCAGTCGTCGTGCAGGGTGATGCCGGTGCGACCGCTGGGTATCGCGGCAATCAGCAGCTTGCCCCCGGCCGCCTCGTCCACGGCCGAGGCAATCAGCATTTGTGAATCGCTGGCGCCCGAGCAGAAGCTCTTCTTGCCGGAGAATTCACGCCAGCTGCCGTGGTGCTTGACGATGGTGCGGGTGTCGAGGGGGTTGAGGGCATTGCCCCAGAACCAGTTCTTGCGCGCCGTCAGCTCGTACCAGGGCTGCCATTGCGAAGGTGCGCCGAACAGACGCACGGTGGCCAGCATCAGGTGGTGAAAGCCGAACACATGGGCAATCGAGCTGTCGACCCGGGCGAATTCGCGCACCACATCGAAGGTCTGGCTCCAGGTGGCGTTCAGCCCGCCGAACTCGCGGGGGATGCTCAGGGCCAGCAGGCCGCTGGCACGCAGGGCATCGCGTTCGGCCTTGGGCGTGCCGCCCTTGCGGTCGCGCTCTACCACGCTGCGGCTGAACGTCTGGGCCAGGTCGCGGGCAATCTGCAGCGGGGTCGATCGAGGGGTATGCAACGTGGCGCTCACGCGGGTTACCTGTGCAAAAAGGTTCGGGCCTCAAGGCCGGGCCCTGTCGATGCTAAATGATCTAAAAAACCTTAAATAAATAACGTTTAGGAATTTTGATATACAGCTTTTCATATTCCAAACGGATCTATATTTGTCGTTATTTATTCTTTTTGATTTTTATCTTTGCGGTGCACTCTGCATTCACGCACTGCAACGACGGTGCTCCCAACTGCTAAGGAGCCACACCATGACCATCAAGGCGATAAACGTACGTAACCAGTTCAAGGGCACCATCAAGGAGATCATCGAGGGGCCGGTGGTCTCGGAAATCGACGTGCAGACCCAGGCCGGCATCGTCACCTCGGTGATCACCACGCGGTCGGTGCATGAGCTGGAACTGAGGATTGGCAGCGAGGTGATCGCGTTCGTGAAGTCGACCGAGGTGTCGATCGCGAAGCTGTGAGAGGGGTGTGACGGTGAGCGCCGGGTGGCCTCACCGCAATGCTCAGTCGGCTGTCAGCACGTCCCTTCTGGCCGGCAACACTTCCAGCTCCCCGAACGACACCGACGCATCCACGTAGCGCAGCGCCGATTTCACGTCGCGCCAGCCCACGTGGGCCATCAGCGCTTTCATGTCCCAGCCATTGCCACTGGCCCAGGTGGCAAAGCCACGACGCAGCGAGTGGCTGCTGTAGAGGCTGGCGGGTAGCCCGGCATCTGCAAAAATCCGCCTCAGCAGCACGATCAGGCTGCCACTGTTGAGCGCCTGCTCGCCCAGGTTGCCCCAGCGATCGAGCTTGCGAAACACCGGCCCGCGGGCGATGCCCGCCACGCTGATCCAGTCGATGTAGGCCTGTACCGGACACAGGCTCTTCAGGGCAGGGGTGCGATGACTGACCCCGCGGCCCTGCCGGTCCCCTTTGCTTTGCGCCAGGTACAGCTGCATGCCCACGCCCGCCTGGGCCTGAATGTGCTCCACGCGCAGGCGCGCCAGCTCATCGCCCCTGAACCCTCGCCAGAACCCGATCAGCAGCAGGGCGACATCGCGCCGTGCGCGCAGCAGCTCGGGCAGGCAGTGCGCCTGTTGCGCCTGTGCGGCCTTGGCGTGCAGTGCGTCGACCGTGCGCTGCAGGTGTTCCAGGGTCAGGGCTGCTGCCTGGCGCTCCTGCGCCGGATGCACCGCGCGTATGCCCTTGAGCATCTGGCGCACCAGCGGCGCCTTGGTGGGGTCGGGAAAGCCCTGGCTGGTGTGCCACTGGCCCAGCGCGGCCAGGCGCTGGCGCAAGGTGTTGATCGAGTGCTGCTCGGCGTAATCGGCCAGGTAGCGCGCGATGCTGTCGGCCGTGGCCGGTAGAAAGCCACCCCAGCTCACCTCGAAATGCTCCACGGCCGCGCGATAGCTGCGCCGCGTGTTGTCCCTTACGGCTGCGTCCAGGTAGCGATCGAGCTTGTTCATCGGCAGGTTCTCCATCGGTGTACGGCTGAGCGACTGCAACCGGGCGTTTTTTGCCTATCACATGTGATAAGCCGTGATTATTTCATCTTTTATTCTGATTTCTATAGGCATTTTTTCAATTTCATTTAGTATGTATCTACATAGTACGTACCACATTACGAAATAGTAGGAGCACCCATGGCCCGTGGCGGTATCAACAAGGCAATCGTGCAGAAGGCGCGTCAGGCGCTATTGGCCCGTGGCGAACACCCCAGTATCGATGCCGTACGTATCGAGCTGGGCAACACCGGGTCCAAGACCACGATTCACCGCTACCTCAAGGAGCTGGACGCGCAGCAACCGACACTGGCAGCGGACAAGCCGGGCATGAGCGAAGCCCTGGCCAACCTGGTCAGTCAGCTGGCCCAGCAACTGGTGGAGGAGGGCGACGCACGTATCGAAGCGGCGCAGAACGTGTTCGACCATGAAAAGGCGGCGTTGCAGGGCGAACTGCAGGCGATCCAGCAGGCGCTGGCGACCCTGCAGCAGCAACACCAGATTCAGGCCGAGGCGCTGGCGGGTGAGTCGGTGCAGTTGGCCACGACCCGCAGTACCCTGCAGACCGAGCAGACGCGCAATGCCACCTTGAATCAGGCGGTAGGTGAGTTGAACCTGCGCCTGAACGACAAGGACGAGCAGATCCAGTCGCTGGAAGACAAGCACCAGCATGCCCGCGATGCACTGGAGCATTACCGCACCGCCACCCGTGAGCAGCGCGAGCAGGATCAGCGCCGCCATGAGGCGCAGGTGCAGCAGTTGCAGGTCGAGGTGCGTCAGTTGCAGCAGAGCCTGATCGTCAAGCAGGACGAACTGACGCGGCTCAACCGCGACAACGAGCGCTTGCTGGTGGAGGCGCGGCAGGTGCAGCGTGAGCGGCAGGCGCTGCAGGACCAGCAGGCGCAACAGGCACAGGAGATCAAGACCTTGATGGCCAGCCTGGCGCAGTCGTTGGGTGCGCGGGAGGAGCTGCTGCGGCAGAACCAGGTGCTGGGGCAGCAGGTGGAGCAGGGGGCGGGTGAACAACGCCAGCAACAGCAGGTGATCGAGCAATTGCAGGCGCAGGTCGAGCAGCGCGATGCAGAGCTGGAGGCCTTGAAGGCAAAGGAGCAAGCCTCAGACCAAGCTGAAGCCGAGCAGACAGGGCTGCCGACTCACCTCTGACAGGGCAGGGTGCGTTGCAGCGAATCTAGGAGCCGGCCTTGCCGGCGTCTTGGGGCGCCAGCTAGTCGCGCAATGACAAGCGCATCGCACACCGCCCCTGCAACCCTCGCGAAGCCTCGTACGCCATCTGCCGGCGCAACATACCGCTTAACGACGCCTCTTCCAGCCTCTCGAAACCCAACCGTGCATAAAACGGTGCATTCCACGGCACCGCCACAAAGGTGGTGAGGGTCAGGGCCGCGAAGCCCTGGGCCTCGGCATGCGCGCGCACGGCCGCAATCAATCGCCGACCCAGGCCCTGGCCTTGCTGCGCATGATCCACCGCCAGCTCTTCGATGTGCAGCGACTCATCGAACGCGCTGGCACACACGAACCCAATTGGGCGGTCCCGCCGATCCACCACCACCCACTCGAGCCCGGCAGCCACGAACTCCAGGTGCTCGACGCTGCTGAGCACCGTGTGCTCGGCAATCCACGCCAGTGCCGGCACTTGCACAAAGGCCTGGGCCGCAGAGCGCTCTATGGCAGGCAGCAGGGGAGCATCGGTAGGGGTCGCCAGGCGAATGGAAAAGGACATCGGGCACGCTCTGCAATGGGAACCCACGCAGTCTGTGCAAAGCACCAGGGTTGTGCAAGCGCCCCCGGCATGGGCAATACGGGGGCACGCTTTTTCCTTGCCAGTGGCGACATAAATCATAATTTCGCTAATACCCGGCGGCGCACAGAATGCGGGCAACCCCCTCATGCAGAAGCGCACAGCCATGACCGTTGAAAAAACCCGAATTGATACGCTTGTAGTAGGCGCCGGTCAGGCCGGCGTGGCCATGAGTGAGCACCTGGGCCGCCTCGGGGTGCAGCACCTGGTGCTGGAACGCAACCGCATCGCCGAAGCCTGGCGCACCGGTCGCTGGGACTCGCTGGTGGCCAACGGCCCGGCCTGGCACGACCGCTTCCCGGGCCTGGAATTCGAAGGCCTGGATGCCGACGCCTTCGCCGGCAAGGATCAGGTGGCGGCCTACTTCGAGACCTATGCCAAGAAGATCGACGCGCCCATTCGTACCGGTGTCGAAGTGCTCAAGGTCGAACGCAACGAAGGTCGCCCGGGCTTTACGGTGCAGACCTCCACGGGCCTGATCGAGGCCAACCAGGTGGTGGTGGCCACCGGGCCGTTCCAGCGCCCGGTGATCCCGCCTATCGCTCCGCAGCTTCCCGGCATTACCCAGCTGCATTCGGCCGACTACCACAACCCCCGGCAATTGCCCGAAGGCGCGGTGCTGGTGGTGGGCGCGGGCTCCTCGGGTGTGCAGATCGCCGATGAACTGCAGCGCGCCGGCAAGCAGGTGTACCTGTCGGTGGGCGCGCACGATCGCCCGCCACGTGCCTACCGCAATCGCGACTTCTGCTGGTGGCTGGGGGTGCTCGGCCTGTGGGACGCCGAAGGCGTGCAGCCCGGCAAGGAGCACGTGACCATCGCGGTCAGCGGTGCCCGTGGCGGACATACCGTGGACTTTCGCAAGCTGGCCCACCAGGGCATCACGCTGGTGGGCCTGACCCGCGCATTCGATCAAGGTGTGGTCAGCTTCGAGGCCAACCTGGCCGAGAACATCGCCCGCGGCGACGAGAACTACCTGGCGCTGCTCGATGCCGCCGACGACTACATTGCACGCAACGGCCTGGACCTGCCCGAAGAACCCGAAGCACGCCACATGCTGCCCGACCCGCAGTGCCTGACCCAACCGATTCTTGAGCTGGACCTGGCCAAGGCCGGTGTCAGCTCGATCATCTGGGCCACCGGCTACTCGACCGACTACAGCTGGCTGAAGGTCGATGCCTTCAAGCCCGACGGCAAGCCACAGCATCAGCGCGGTGTGTCCCGCGAACCGGGGATCTATTTCGTCGGCCTGCCGTGGCTGTCGCGCCGTGGCTCCGCCTTTATCTGGGGCGTGTGGCACGACGCCCGGCACATCGCCGAGCACATCGTGAAACAGCGCACCTATTTCGACTACCGCGACGCCGCGCAACGCGAGGCTGCCGCCCACTGTGATTCCAACGTCCAGAAACTGGGAGTACGTTGATGCCTACCCATACCCGCATCCGCATGTTCAACACCAAGGATACCTACCCCAACCAGACCCTGGACAACGATCTGTGCCAGGCCGTGCGTGCCGGCAACACGGTCTACGTGCGTGGCCAGGTGGGCACCGATTTCGACGGTCAACTGGTCGGCCTTGGCGACCCGCGGGCCCAGGCCGAGCAGGCCATGCGCAACGTCAAGCAACTGCTCGAAGAAGCCGGCAGCGACCTGAGCCACATCGTCAAGACCACCACCTACCTGATCGACCCGCGCTACCGCGAGCCGGTGTACCAGGAGGTCGGCAAATGGCTCAAGGGCGTGTTTCCGATTTCCACCGGGCTGGTGGTCAGCGCCCTGGGCCAACCGCAGTGGCTGATGGAAATCGACGTGATCGCGGTGATCCCCGAATAAGGAGCGGCACATGACTTTTTCTATCGTCGGACGCTGCGCCGAAACCGGTCAGCTGGGTATCGCCATCAGCTCGTCGAGCATCGCCGTGGGCGCGCGTTGCCCCTGGCTGCGCGCCGGCGTGGGCGCGGTGTCGAGCCAGAACATCACGTTGCCGGCGCTGGGCCCGCAGATACTCGATGGCCTGGCCGACGGGCTGGCACCTGCCACGGCCCTGGACCAGGCGCTGTCGAGCAATGGCTATGGCCAGTACCGTCAGGTAGCGGTGGTGGATGCCCAGGGGCGCACCGCACTCTTCAGTGGCAGCCACGCACTGGGCACCCACAATGCAGTGGCAGGCGATCAATGCGTGGCCGCCGGCAACCTGCTGGCCAGCAGCGCGGTGATCGAACGCATGGTCGAGGCCTTCGAGCGCAGCGAGGGCTGCCTGGCCGCCCGGTTGCTCACGGCATTGCAGGCGGGGCAGGCCGCAGGCGGCGAGGCCGGGGCGGTGCACTCGGCGGCACTGTCGGTGGTCGGCGACCTGACCTGGCCGATCGTCGACCTGCGGGTGGACTGGGCCGACGAGAATCCCATCGGCGAACTGCACAAACTGTGGACCGCCTATGAACCCCAGTTGCAGGACTACCTGACCCGCGCCCTGGACCCGACGCAGGCGCCCAGCTACGGAGTGCCCGGCGATGAGTGAATGGCGCAGCCGCACCCTGCTGGCGCAGCTGGTCGGCTTCGCCACGGTGAGCCGGGATTCGAACCTGGCGCTGATCGAGTTCGTGCGCGATTACCTGGACGATCTGGGGGTGGACTGCGAGCTGATCTACAACGCCGAACGCACCAAGGCCAACTTGCTGGCCAGCATCGGCCCGGGTGTGGAGGGTGGCGTGGTGCTGTCCGGACACACTGATGTGGTGCCGGTGGACGGCCAGGCCTGGACGGTGCCGCCGTTCGACCTGAGCGAGCAGGACGGCAAGCTGTACGGCCGGGGCACTGCCGACATGAAAGGCTACCTGGCCTCGGTGCTGGCGGCGGTGCCGCTGTTTCTGGCAAGCCCGTTGCGCCGCCCGGTACACCTGGCGTTTTCGTATGACGAAGAGGTGGGTTGCCTGGGGGTACGCAGCCTGCTCGAGGTGTTGCCACGGCGTATCCCGATGCCGGCGCTGTGCCTGATCGGCGAACCCACCGAACTCAAGCCGGTGCTCGGGCACAAGGGCAAGCTGGCCATGCGCTGCCATGTGCACGGCGCGGCCTGTCATTCGGCCTACGCGCCCTATGGCGTCAACGCCATCGAGCAGGCGGCGCGGCTGATCGGCCAGCTGGGCGCAATCGGTACGCGCCTGGCGGCGCCGGAGCTTCACGACGAACGATTTGACCCGGCATTTTCGACCGTGCAGGTGGGCACGATCCAGGGCGGCACGGCGCTGAACATCGTGCCGGCCGATTGCCGTTTCGATTTCGAGGTGCGGGCGCTGCCGGCGTTCGCCCCGCAAGCGGTGGCCGATGAATTGCAGGCGTTTGCCGCGCGCGAAGTAGTGCCGGCGATGCAGGCGGTCAATGCCGACAGCGGCATTCGTTTCGAAGCACTGTCGAGCTACCCGGGGCTTGCCACGCCACCGGACAGCGCGGCGGCGCAGCTGATTGCCCGGCTGTGCGGCAGCGATGCCTTCAGCACGGTGGCCTTTGGCACCGAAGGCGGGCTGTTCGACCAGGCCGGGATACCGGCGGTGGTCTGCGGGCCGGGCAGCATGGACCAGGGACACAAGCCGGACGAATACGTCAGCGTCGAACAGCTGGCTGGTTGTGACCGATTGATGGAGCGTCTGGCGGCGTTTTTGAGCGAGACATAACACACAGATCGGCATACGAGCCGGCCAACGTTGCACCTTTTACTGCCGTAGAGCAGGACGACCGTACCCGCGGTCGCCTAACAAAACCCCGCCGGCGCGCACGAGCGTGCCGGCCTAGTCGAGGAAGTGAGCCATGACCCGATCCTTGCGTTGCAGCGTTCCGTTTGCCCTGGCCCTGTTGAGCAGTGCCGTGTTTGCCGCCCCGCAGAACCTGACCGTCATCTCGTTTGGCGGCGCCACCAAGCAGGCACAGGAAAAGGCCTACTTCCAGCCATTCAATGCCAGCGGTGCGGGCACCGTGGTGGCAGGCGAGTACAACGGCGAGCTGTCGAAAATCAAGGCCATGGTCGACGTCGGCCACACCAGCTGGGATGTGGTCGAGGTCGAAAGCCCCGAACTGTTGCGCGGCTGTGATGAAGGCCTGTTCGAGAAACTCGACCCGCAACGTTTCGGTGACCAGGCCAATTTTGTGCCCGGCACCTTCACCGAGTGCGGCGTGGCCACCTATGTATGGTCGATGGTGATGGCCTACGACCATGCCAAGCTGGCCAAGGGTCCGACCTCATGGGCGGACTTCTGGAACGTGAAGGACTTCCCCGGCAAGCGCGGCCTGCGCAAGGGAGCCAAGTACACCCTGGAGATCGCCTTGCTCGCCGACGGCGTCAAGCCCGATGAGTTGTACAAGGTGCTCGGCACCCCTGAAGGGGTGAGCCGCGCGTTCGCCAAGCTGGACCAGATCAAGTCCAACATCCAGTGGTGGGAAGCCGGGGCGCAACCTGCGCAGTGGTTGATTGCCGGCGATGTGGTGATGAGCGCGGCGTACAACGGGCGCATCGCGGCTGCGCAGAAGGAGGGCATGAAGCTGAGCATCGTATGGCCGCAGAGCCTGTTCGACCCTGAATACTGGGCGGTGGTGAAGGGTACGCCGAACAAGAAACTGGCCGAGGATTTCATTGCGTTCGCCAGCCAGCCACAGGCGCAGAAGGTGTTCTCGGAAAACATTCCGTATGGCCCGGTAAACAAGCAGACCCTGGGTTTGCTGCCAGCCGAAGTACAGAAGCAGTTGCCCACTGCCGAAGCCAACCTGGCCCAGGCGCGAGCAGTGGATGCGGCGTTCTGGGTTGACCATGGCGAGGAGCTGGAACAACGCTTCAATGCCTGGGCGGCGCGCTGATTCGAGCCAATATCCCACCCTGGCCTTAGCCCCCGCTACTGATACTTCTGTCAGTAGCGGGCTGGTGTTGCTCACCGTTACTGTTTGCCTTGCCGTTGGGCAGACAGTGGGAGAGCGACATGAACACCTTGCGACATACGCTGGCCCGGCCTGTCCGTACCGAACAAGGCCCCCTGGAACATCGAGACGCGCCGCCCGTATGCGCGTCACCAGCACGCAATGGCAGCCAACGGCAACCCCTGAAGTGTGATCGACATGGGCAATCCTGCCAAAGGAGCCGGTGATGCCCATCCATCTTGCCACCAGAGCTTGTTGTTTGCTGGCAGCAGTACTGCTGACTGGCTGCATCCATCCGAGCCAGCAGTCGACGCCTCATGCGCCAGGCACCCAGGCGTCGAGCAGCGAGCTTTCCTCCGTCGACGCTTCGCCTGGCGAAGCCGCTGCGCGCGCACGTTGCACGCGCTACTTCGAGTCGGGGCAGTGGAGCTACCGCTACGACCCAGGCATCCGCAAGAACGCCTGGACCCTGGAGCTCACGCCTACCTATTGCGGGCGACGCATCCACCAGGACGAAACCAACGCCGCCTACGCGGAACTGTACAAGCGCTACGGCAGTGACTGGCGCTGGCGCCTCGACAACGGGGGCGGCATGCGTCGTCAGTTGGTGTGCCACCTGGCCACCGCCCGCTACAAGAAAACCTGGAACCTGGAGCCTTTTCGACCCGATGTGTCTCATCGCGTATCGGTGGCTGCCGGTTGCAATCCGACGCCACGTTGACAGGCAGTTTCAGCACTGCAGCACAAGGAGTGGACCATGAACAGGTTAAAGGTGTTGATGTTTCTGGGGTGCGTCGCAGCCAGTGCGCCGGGGTTGGCACAGTGGGCGCCTGGCTCACCACGCAGCTCGCTGGAGGACGGCAACGCCACCGTAGCCGACCTCAGGTACAACTACAGCGCAGGCAACACCCATTGCGGTGATTCAGGCAAACCGCCGTTTCTATGCAGCGGTGTCCTGATGCGCGTCACCCAGCGGCCGCAGAACCCCGGGGCATTTCGCATCTGGGACCCTAGCCCGACCTCGGCGAGAAGTGGCGGAACCTCGTTCTCCTACATACGTTACGACGCAAGGTTCAGGTCAGTGGCGTGGGGCTTCAACGACGGTCTGATCATGTATCCCCAGGACCGCAGGCCAGCGGGCAAGGACCTGCTGATGGTGCAGTGCGCCTACAGCATGGATGGCTGGAACTGGTTCAGGAACACACCCTGCGGCACCATGGTCTACGAGGGAGTTGTTTACCCACATAGTCGGCCATGCCAGAGCCAGGGCGTTACCACGCCACAACAATGGCTCGGGATCTGGTACCAGCCCGCCAAGTACCGCCCGCTGAATCAATGCGGCTTCGACATGCGCAGGGGCGTTGCCAACAGTGCCGGTTACTTCATGCTCATGCTGCAGATGAAAAACATACTGGCCGCAGAAGGGTTCAGCGAGCAGAACGAACTTGTTGTTACGACATGGCCGGCGGGTCGTGCCAGAACCCTGCCCATCCAGGCTTTCTTCTATATGCCAGTGGGTGTGCCTGCCCACTGGCCGGCAGGGGTACCGAACGGGCTGGCCGCTGCCAGGCTCAACCAGAAGGAGTTTCGGGCCGACACCGGCATCATCGTGCCCATTGTGCGGCTGACGCCACCTGCCAACATCAATGATCACTTTCGCTTCGACTTTATCGTTGCCGATCAAGCCGAAACAGGGTCGACCGGGGTCGTGCCTCCGAAACCGGTGCCAGGCCGCTGCCCGCGTTACATAGACTCGGTGAAATGGGGCGCGATCAATGGCAACCAGTGGAGCCTGGAAATCAAGCCTTCCGCCTGTACCCGCACTATCGCCGCAGACCAGACCGACCTGGCGTTCCAGGAGCTGCTGAACAAGGCCGGCAGTGACCGGCAGTGGAGCAACACCAACAGCATGCGTCGCCAGTTCGTCTGCCTGCTGACCACGTACCGAACCAAAGCATCCTGGTTCATCGAGCCGCATCGCCCTTATGTGTCCCACGAGGCGGCGGTCAAGGCCAACTGCAACCCCTAGGTTGTTGCAGGCCCGCACTTTATTGCGGCCGAGCACAGGTCGTGAGTTGTCGCTTTATTGATACCTGCTGAAACTAAGCACTTGGCAGGCAGACGCAATTACAGCGTGCAGTGATCGGCCCGCTTTCACGCCAGCCACAGCCTGAACTGCTCCTTGCAGTAATCCACGAACAACTGCGCAGGCTTGGTCAGCTGCGCACGTTTGAGCCAGGCGGCCACCAGTGCCGAACCGGTCACGTCTTCGGCGATATCCACGCACACCAGTGGCTGGCCGTCATAGCTGATGGTGGAACGTGGCCGCGTCACCAGCAGTGCGAAACCGAAACCCTGGCCGACCATGCCGCGCACCATCTCGATAGAGGGCGAGCCGAACACGATGTTCGGGTTCAGGCCCAGTTCCTCGAAAATGCTCACGAAATAGGTACGGCTGGGTTGCACGTCCAGCAGGATCATCGGCTCAAGTACCAGGTCGCGCAGCGAGACCTGGGCTTGACCGGCGAAGCGATGGCCAGCAGGCAGCAGGGCGTAGGGCCTTTGCGGCGCGGTCAGCGGCTCGGTTTCGATGGTGCTGTCCAGGTCATGCTGGTAGAAGATCGCCAGGTCGAAGCGGCCGGCCGTCAGCCCCTGTACCAGCTCTTGCTGCTCGCCATCGCGCAGGCGAATTTCCACGCCCGGAAAGCGTTGGCGAAACCCGGCGATCAGCCGCGGCAGATAGAGTGGGGCGACGGTTTCGAAACAGCCGATGTCGATCTGCCCACTCACCACGTCGTTGTCCGCCAGGGCGTTCTGCTCGAACTCATGGGCCATGCGCAGCAGTTCCTGAGCCTTGCGGTAGAACCGCGCACCGCCCGGGGTCAGTGAAACCCCCTGGGCATGATGCCGAATCAGCAACTGTACGCCGAACCCGTCTTCGAGCCCCTTGATGGCCGTGGATATCGATGGCTGTGCGATGTACAGCTTGCGCGAGGCCTCGGCCACGCTGCCGCATTCGACCGTGGTGACGAAATATCTAAGCTGACGCAGGGTATAGGACGCCACGCAAACACCTCAGGTTGTAGTTTTTGCCTACCTTACCGCGTGCTGGCCTTGCGTGCCCCGCAGGTTGCAGCGGATTTTGCGGGGCACAGAGCATATTTTTCCTTCGCTGGCGGGTACGCGGCCCCTGACCATTGATCGGCTGGCTGGCACCTACCACCTCCAGGGGCCTCGAAAAACTGCAGGGCCCGCATTTGTCGGACCACGACCTGAGGTGACCGCCATGGCTATCGATCCACGCCCGCAGGATGACCCCCTGTGGAAGGACCCGCTCAACGACCCCCGACGCGAACACGACCCGGTGACTGACCCGAACGTGCGTGGCGACGACGATCGCCGCGAACACCCTAACGACGTCGAGGGCATTCCCGACACCAACCCGGCAGTGCCCGAACCTGACGAGCCGACGCCACTGTCGGATGAACGACGCTGAACCTGTACCGGAGGACGCCAAGCATGATTCATGACCCGCGCAACCGCGAGCCCGTTGCTGAAGACCAGCCACAACCGCTGCCGCAAACCTGGAAACGCCCGGACGATGGCAAGAGCCTGCCTGAACGCGATGTGGAGGTGCCGTTGCAGGATGCCGGACGCCCGGACGAAGGAGGGCAGGAGCAGAGCAATACACCCGAACCTCACAAGGAAAACCCCTACAGCCCTGACTTCAAGCCACAACGTGAGGGCAAGCCGCGCACTGATGCCGATATCGATACCGATGGTGGCTAGCACGCGATTTTGTGCTGCGATGATTTTAACGAACCGTTGAAAATTAAACTTTATGTTGATATTTTCTCGGTTCGTTTTTTCTTGTGGTGCGCTCGATGGCCCTCGATACAACCCCTGAACGCCAGCTGGTGCTGGGCGTACTGCACGCAACGGTGCAGATGCTTGGCACTGTGCTGGGACGCACCACCGAGGTGGTCCTGCACGACCTGACCCGGCCGGAACATTCGGTGATTGCCATTGCCAACGGGCATGTCAGTGGGCGTCAGATCGGCAGCCCGGTACTGGCCGGGCCTCGTGAAGACCAGGGGTTCAATGCGGTGCTACAGGCCCTGCGCGACAAGGGCAGCCATACCCCGGTGGTGGTGGGCAACTACCCGAGCCTGGGCCGCGACGGCAAGACCCTGCGCAGTGCCACTGCGGTGTTCCGCGACGCCTTGGGCGAGCCCTATGCCAGCCTGTGCGTGAACACCGACTTCAGTGGCATCGCCGCCGCCCAGGCGTGCCTGGAACAGCTGCTGCCCGGCACCGGGGCAGCCCCCGGCGAGCCCACCGAGAACCAACCCGACCTCGAGCAGTTGATGGCGCAGATCATTGATGCGGCCCTGCACGACGCACGCAGCCAGGGCCGGCGTATCGCCAAGGCGCAGAAGCTCGAGGCGGTGCGCCAGATGCACGATGGCGGACTGTTCATCGTCAAGGGCGCCGTCGAGAAAGCTGCCGCCGCACTCGGGGTGACACGCTACACCATCTACAACTACCTCGATGAAATCCGCAACCGCTGAGCAAGCGTTGAAATTCAATCGATCGTCGAACTGGCCTGACCTGGAGCCTGGTATGTCCCTGCATCTCGAAACCCCTTTGGTACCTTCGCGCCCGCTCAGCCTGGCCAGCGGCCAGGACGTGTGGCTCAAGCTCGACGCCCTGCAGCCCTGTGGCTCGTTCAAGCTGCGTGGCGTGGGCCTGGCTTGCCAGGCCTATGCAAGGCAAGGCAAGCGCCGCTTCGTGTCCTCGTCGGGGGGCAACGCCGGTATTGCGGTGGCCTATGCGGGCCGCTGCCTGGGCTTGCCGGTGACCGTGGTGGTGCCGCAAACCACCACCGAGCGCGCCAGGCAGCTGATTCGCCAGGAGGACGCCGAGGTCATCGTGCACGGCAGCGCCTGGCACGAGGCCAATGCCTATGCGCAATCGCTGCTCACCGACGACGCGGCCTTCATCCACCCCTTCGACGATCCGCTGCTATGGCAAGGCCATGCCAGCCTGATCGACGAGGTGGTCATCAGTGGGTTCAAGCCCGATGCGATCGTGCTCTCGGTGGGCGGGGGCGGCCTGTTGGCCGGGGTGTGCGAGGGGTTGGCACGTAACGACTGGGCTGACGTGCCGGTATTTGCCGTGGAGACCGACGGCGCCGCCTCGCTGGCTGCCGCGATGGCCAGCAAGGCCCCGACGGCCCTGCCCGCAGTGACCAGCGTGGCGACCTCGCTGGGGGCCAAGCAGGTATGCCAGCAGGCCTTCGAACTCAGCCAGCAACGGCCGATTCACAGCCATGTGGTGACTGACGCTCAGGCGCTGGATGCCTGCGAACGTTTTCTGCTCGACCACCGTATCCTGGTGGAGCCGGCCTGTGGTGCAGCGCTGGCGCTGGCCTATGCACCGAGTGAGGCACTCAAGGCATATCAGTCGGTGCTGGTGGTGGTGTGCGGCGGGGTGACGGCCACCCACGAACAGATCCGCGAGTGGCGCGCCAGTTGCTGAAGCGGGTCAGTCCGACGCCAGCTCGAATACCTGCCAGCGTACCGAACTGACGCCTTTCTCAAGGCTCACCCGGCTGGCCAGGTGCTCGAGCTGCGAGGGCGCCTGCGGGTCGCCCATCAACTCGGCCCGCACCTCCAGCTTGGCCGGGTTGGGCAGGTCTTCACTGTGCAGCGATTGCAGGCGCAGGCCGCTGCTGCCAAAGCTATGCAGCATCAGGCTGCGTACCTGGATCTCGTCTTCGGCGCGGCATACGATGCGCACCTCGTAACGCTGCTCGGCCTCGCTGGCCGGTAACACATCCTGCTGGTTCAGCCGCTGGGCGATGTCACGCAGCAGGATGTTGGCGCATAGCACCATCAGGCTGCCCAGGCTCGCCTCAAGCAGTAACCCCAGGCTGCACAGCACACCGACGGCGGCGGTACACCACAGCGTGGCAGCGGTGTTCAGGCCGCGCACGTTCATGCCGTCGCGCATGATCACGCCGCCGCCCAGAAAACCGATGCCCGACACCACATAGGCCGCCACCCGCGAAGCGTCGGCCGGGAGCATGCCCGGTACGGCCTGGGTCACCAGCACGAACAGGCAGGCGCCGGTGCTCACCAGCGCATTGGTGCGCAGCCCGGTGAGGCGCTGACGCAGTTGACGTTCAGCGCCGATCAGCGCCCCCAGTACCAGCGCGACAGCCACGCGCAGCAAGAATACTTTCCAATCCATGAACCACCTCAAGGCACCGGCAGACAGCCGGCGTCAGCGCACTTGTGCGCGTAAAGATTTCGGGGATGGCAACGGGTACGAGCAGCCGACACACCTCGTCACGATGAGGGGCGTCAAGCGGGGAGGGGAAATGAAGATGCGTCATCCCGCCAGGGATGCGGATCGCCACTGACCACCGTGTTCGGCGAGCAGTGGCAGAAGGGTCTGCTGGACTAGCTCGCCGGCTGTACCTGTCGCAATCGACTAGGGCAACTGTCCAATGCAGGACTCCTGTGCAGGCTTGCAAAAATGCGGGCGAGAACGTAACGCCATGGTGCGAGCCGGTCAAGGCTTTTGTTGCAAGTGAATGAGTGTGCCAGCCTGGGCAGAGGGTTCAGCACGCGTAACTTTCACTCGATGTGCCCAGTGTTGCCATACACGTTTCATGCCTTGCAACTGGCAATATTACCAGTCTGAAAACACAGGTGCTCAGCATGAACTTGTTTAACTAGCAACTTGACCGGGAGGGCAGTGATCTTACACTCTGAATGCCACGCTGCCAGATAAAGGGCATCCTCATGAACCTCCATTTTTCGCGCACCCTTATTGCTTTCACGCTTTTCGTGATAATGATTGTGCTCTCGCTGGTCATCATCCTTTTCATGAATAAGTCCACAACGCCTCCTCCTGCACCACAGGGTATTTCAGTGTTGCATTTGTACAAGAAAAACAGCGGGGGATGCACTATCCAGATGACCGTCGGCATGCATCGCTTTGCCAACAATGATTGCGACAATGACGAGATGTATAACTTCGCCGTTGAAAACCCTCGGGATGGCGTAAGGTTCGGCATTTACAATGCCGGGCACTGCAATTCGGATGAGTCCTATTCGCACTATAAAATCGTCAATCCGATCTATGGTCAGATGACTGCAAAAATAAGTGTTTCAAAGGCCCATTATGTCGCTATTGGCCAGGAGGTAACCCGGGGCATCATCTCCGAGGGCTTCAAGGATGGGAAGCTGGAGGGCAAGGTGTCCTGCGTCTATGTATCAGCCGATGGATAAAGCACACTCCCGGCAACCCGTTCCACTCAACCGCAGGAAGCGACATCATGGCCCACGTTACAGACACTGCAGTTGCAACCTTGAGTTATTTTCTGATCGAGGCAGATGCGTTCAGAGGACAACAGAATGCCAAAGCACATCTGTTCGCGAATGGTCGTCAAAAATCAAAAGTGATCATAACCTTACAAGCCCGTAACTCGTATGGCGAAGTGGTACTGTTACCAGTTGGCGGCCTCGAGATAATTCCGTATACCACCGCGCCCGGGGGGTGGGTTTCTGGGACGCAGCCGCCCGAAACCGGGATACTGCCTTATGATGAAGGCACCGTCAGAAGTGGCAAGACTTCAAAAAAAAAACATACTGACAGCAATGACTATCAGACCTTTGTACGCTACCTGCATTTGGACCCCAGTGTTGATGCGCGCACGGTGTTCAAGTTTGCAGCCAGGATCAGAGTGCAAAGCAGAGTCTGGACGACCAACAATCTTGATGTCCCGTATGGTGGCCAAGGCGAAGGAGGGCGTTTCAATAGCAGCGTTCAGATAGAGGCTGTAGAACCAACGCAATACAGGGTAGGGCACGGGTTGGTCGTATCCAGGCCTGTGGTGGTGTTCCAGGGCGCCTCCTCAGAGGCCGGAGGGCGTGCGGCACGTGTCGAAAATACCTACGTTACATTGCAGAACCCACGAACCGCCAATGTCGTGAAGATCCACAGCATGCAACAACCCGCCTATGGATCGTCGCTCCACTTGAACAAGGCAACCTGCATCGGAGCCCCCAACAGCACGGCATCGACCCCCACGATCGTGGGCTCAACCGAAATGATGATGGCCTACTACGACCTTCTCAGCCCCCTGAGATCACCGCGTGACGCAATCTGTATTGCGGTGGGCATGATCGCCTACTTCAACGTCGTTCTGAAGAGACTCCAGCAAAGCTACACCTACGGCATGGATGTCTATGGCAACCGCTTCGATCTGTCGGTGCACCTGCATTCCGAAGACCCGAATGCAAGCAACCAGGCACCCTGGGGGTATACCTTGACCGTTGAAGGGGTGCCTCCCCGATCATTCGAGGCGCTTGCATCTTCGCGAGCTGCGCCACCATTGGGGAGTTGGCTGTCGCAGATACGCATGAGACTAGGCTCGCCAACGGGACACCTTTACCCGAATCTGCGCCAGCAGGTGGAAGTTGTAGTGGAAATACAGCCACGCACCAATCAGGACGTCTCCCAGCAAGAGCTCGACAGCGTGTGCCTGCTGCTACGCAACGATGACGGTACCTACACTGCGCTGCAGTGCGAGGATAACGGGCAAGCCCAATGGTTCTACAGGACGGTACGCAACGCCTACGACTACTACCCAGCCACGTCAGCACAGGCCAGCGCGCATGCAGTTTCAGAGGGCGAAGCACTTGCCGTCTACACCCGCCGGTTCTACGTGCATTCCCGTGCCCTTGCGGGCACCAATGTCACCCTTTGGGCGGGCATCACCCGCATACAGGGCGCTGAAGAGTACTTCTACGTCACGGACGGCAGCGAAACCAGTTTCGACGAGCACGTCGATATCAGCACAAAGCCCATCCCTGTGTTCGGCCTTGACGACTACAGCTTTGAGCGGGAACTGATAGGCGGTGAGGGAAATTCCGATCTTTTCATCTGGGAATATGTGCTGAGCACCTGGGTGGCCTTGCGTGCCGTGGAACCTACGGGTTTCGGGATGATCCAGTGGGCCGTGCGTTCGCCCAGTGACACCCGGGCCTCCCACGTCGGCTACGCCGCCCCGGGCCACAGCGAGGTGTCCTACAACCCTCTGATCGAGCTGGGCGACGACTTCAGGCCAGTGCCCAGCGTGTCAAGGATACGCCCGCAGAGCGTCGTTGTGGTACTTCAGGGGGGCAACAACATACCGTTTCATAGCCAGTCCTCCCGAGAGCAAGGTGGCCCGCGCCCGCTGTTGTTCGTTGACGCGTATGGCAACGACCACACCTTGATGATCCATTACGCCGATACCTCTGCGTCCGGCTCACGCAGCCTGCGGCTGTCGCTGGCAACGGGTGCCGAAAGCCGGAGCGCCACGGATGACGAGGCCTGACGACGTTACCCGGCGCCTGCGCGCCGGCGCGCTCTACACCCAGGCGAGTAATTTTCTGAGCCATGTAAGCACCGGCGTGGACCCCAGAACCAGCCAGTTCACGCTGGCTTGCGAGCTGCCGGCACTGCACGCCAACCACCTTGCCGGGCCGGTCATTCAACCTGCGCTGCATTTCAGCCCACTGGGCTCGCACACCGACAGCGGGTATGGCCTCGGCTGGACGCTCGGGTTGTCCATGCTTGATTTCAATACCGGTCAGCTACGGATCAATTCGGGCGACACGTTCAAGTTCGATAGCGACCGTTCGGATTTGAGCAAGGGCGGGCAACTGGTGTTCGAAGACCAGAAGCTGTGTTCGTTCAAGGTGTTCACCGTTGACGACAGGGCTCGCTGCTTTCGCATCGACTACAAGGATGGCGTCTGCGAGTACCTCGAGGTCCAGGACAACAGCGGCATGGCCATGCTCAAGCAGATCGTTTCTGCCCAGGGGCGCCGCGCGTACCTTGAATGGCTTGCAGGCAGTGGCCCCTACCTGCTGTGGACCATCCGCGACGAGCAGCGTCTGTTGCTGGACGTCCAGCATGATAGGGATGAAACCCGCTTCGTGATGTTTCCGGGTTCTGACAGCACCACAGTCGTCACGCTGCTGCGAAGTGACCGGCTCAATGAGCTGATCCTGCCTGATGGCGGCAACCGCTGGGCCTTCACCTATTGGCAGGATCCGCAAAGCCGATTGCTGTTCCCGAGCAAGGTGCTGGGGCCGCTGGGCAGCACGGACGAAGTCGATTACGCCACGGGGAACAATGGGCTTCGGCTGCCACAGGGCGCGCCGCTGACCGCTTTGCCCAGGGTGTCCACGCATCGGCACGACCCCGGTGCGGCCCAGCCGGTGGCCTACACCACCTACGCCCTGATCGGCTCGAACAACTGCTTTGGCTACGGGGGTGTCTCGGCAGGTGAATGGGCTGACGGCAAGGACAACCTCTATCTTCTGCCACATTATGACTATGGATGCCTGCAAACCCTGCACGACGAACAGGGGCGCAAGGTGCAAAGTGTCGAATACACCTGGAATCACTATCACCTGCAGACGCAGAAGTTGACCGTGCGCGGCGAGTGCAGGGTTTGCCAGCAGAGCGTGTACGCAGACGACCCTGCAGTGGGTTGGGACGACCAGCCGGCCTGGTGTCAGCTGCCGATTGCCCGCATTACCCGCTATGAAACCGGCAACCGGTTCAGGGAGGAACGCGACACGTGCGAATACGATGCCTATGGCAATGTACTGAACCAGCGATTCGCCGATGGGCGCAGCGAAAGCCGCGAATACTATCCGCTGGGTGGCGCGCAGGGCTGCCCGGATGACGGGGGAAGGTTCGTGCGCTGGCTCAAGCGCTTCACCACTACTGCCCCGGCACCCGATGCACGGTCAGCGGGTCATGTGGCGCACACCGACTATGCCTACGTCAGGCTGCACAAGCGCCAGGCAGAGGATCGACAGCACCTGGTGCTGGACAGCGAAGTGGCTCGGGAAGCGATTGATAGCGGGGAAGTTGAAACGGCCAGAATCCTGCAGCGTGTCGAGCAGGCAGCAGACAGCCCGTTCCATGGCCTACCGATATCCAGTGTAACGCTCTACAACGGCTACGCCGCCACCACGAATTTCCTGCGCACCTTCGAAGGCCCGTTGCTGTGCGAAACCCAGCAACGGATCAGCCATGACCACCTGGTAATCAGCTCATCGACCCTGCGCCACGTGCTGACGGGCCTGACCATCGAAGAACGCAACGAACACGGTACCGTGACCCGTTTTGACCACGACGCACTGGGCCGCACCATACGCCGCATAGAAAGCGCGAACACGCCGTATGCGACCAGCACCCGCTGTACCTACCAATTGGTTGGCCTGCAGCGTGATCGAACGGTGTACGTCGAGCAGACCGACAGCAACGGCCAGCGCCTGCGTGTGGAGCTGGATGGTCAGGGACGCCCGGTGCGCGAACTGCTCGAGTTTCTGGACAGCCCCGGTGCCCCCCTGCGTGAAGTGCGCCGAGTGACCTACGACGTACAGGGCAATGTCACCAGTGAGACCTCGCAGGACTGGGCGGCCGCCCAGAACACCCCGTTTTGTAGCAGTACGGTGCTCACCGCCTACGATGACTGGGGCTCCGTATGCCGGGTGCAGCATGCAGACGGCACGGTGGACCATACAAAGCATGACCCCATCCAGCGTACCCAAGTGTCCTGGCAACAGAGCGCCACCGGGGAGCAAGGGCCTCGCACCACGCTGTACCTGAATGCAAGCGGCAGTGTCGAACGTGTGGAGCTGCATGAGCCTGGGGGTGGCCCGTTGTTGCGCCGGGAGCGCTGGACACTCGATGCGCTTCAGCGTCCGGTAGCCCATACGATAGAAACGCCCGATGGCGAGCAGCGCACCACGTCCACCGTCTACGACCGTGACGGCCGGGTCGCGCAGCGTACCCTGCAAGACCACAGCCGCGTGAAATGGCGCTTCGCACCCCACAGCGATGGCGATGCCATAGCAACCCTTTCACTATGCACCGCAACCCGCGAGACGTTGCTGCTCAAGCAGACATTCGATGGCCTGGATCGCCCCCTGACGCGCGATTGCGGCGGGCAGCAGGAAACCCTGGCGTATGTGCCGGGGCAGATTCCTCCCGAAGCACTCACACGCTCCAACGGCAGTGTCACGCACTTCGGCTATGAACCCGAGCTGGATTATCAGCTCAAGCGCATCGCGCGGCCGAGCGAAAACAGTGAAAGTACCTTCACCTACAGCCCGCCCCACGGTCGCCTTACCCGGGCCACCGACGGGCTGGGGCAGATAGATTGGGATTTCACCGCCTCGGGTGTGACCAGTGCCGAGCACTGGCACCATGCAGGACAGCCCCATACCTGCGGCTGGCAGTATTCGTTGAACGGTCGCGTGCTGTCGTTTGCCGATGTACACGGCCAGATGACTTACTGCACCTACGATGCCGTGGGGCGTATCAGTGGCCAGCACTGCGGCCCGCTGGCCTTGCAACTGGGCTACGACGCATTCGGTCGGTTGGCGCAGACCCTCACCACCGACGGCCAGCACGGCCAGTCCCAGCAGCAGACCCTGACCTACGACCTCCTGGGCCGTGGGTGCACCCGAACATGGGTGTGCCATGGTATCTCGGGTATGCAGCGCTTTCGCCAGCGCTTGAGCTGGACCCAGCAGGATCAGGTGGCGACACGCACGTGGGAATCGCTGGAGGCGGAGCAGGCTAACTTGTTGAGCGAAGAGCACTACCGCTACGACGTGCGCAATCGCCTGGTCGAAGCCACCACGCAAGGGCCTCATCTGGTCACCGACCCCCGCACCGGGCAGCGCATTCGTCGCCAGACGTTCTGTTTCAATGCGCTCGACGGTTATGAACAGATCGACACCGAGTACGAGAATGGTCAATGCAACCACATGAGGTTCGCCTACGACAGCGATGTGGCTGCAGATCGTCCGGTTCAGATCACCCACAGCTGGCCGCAGGCTCTGATCATCGACCTTGAATACGACGCCGCTGGTCAACTGACAAGGGAGCGGCATGACGGACAACTGTGGCGGGCATTGTCCTGGGACAGCCAGGGGCACCTGACGCGCCGGGAGGACGGCACCAGTACCTGCGACTATGCGTATGACCCGCTGGGCCGTCTGATCGAGACCCGCGTCAATGGCACCACGAGCCACCGTTTTTATGACGGCCAGCGTATGGTCAACGAGCAGAGCGACCAGGGCTGGTTGACCTTGATGCGTGCCGGCAGCACCGTGTTCGCCCAGACCCTGCTGAGCCAGGCGGTACGCACGGTTATGATCAGCGCCAGCGATGGGCAAGGCAGCGTGCAGATTGAAACCGGCGACAGCAATTGCTTTGTGGGTTACAGCGCACATGGCCTGGACAACGGCACCGCGCAAAGCCGGGTGGGCTACGCCGGTGAAGTGCGCGAAACCGACAGTCTGTTGTACATGCCCGGCAGCAACCGCCCTTACGACCCGTGCCTGTTCATGTTCCTCAGCCCCGACAGTGCAAGCCCCGATGGTGCGGGCGGCTTGAACCGCTATGCGTATTGCAGCGGCGACCCGGTCAACCGCGTTGACCCGGATGGGCATGCGTGGTGGAACTGGGTAGTGGCTGGTATCGGGCTGGTGATGGGGGCGATTGCAGTGGTCGTGACTGCCGGCACCGCAGCGCCTGCGGTAGGTGCGGCGTACACAGCTTTGCTCGGTGCCGGTGCGAGTACTGCAGGTGCTGCGGCAGGCGCTGTCGCGGCAGTGGCCACCACATCCATTGCAGGAGCCGTATCGGTGGCAGCGGTAGCGGTGGAAGCCATTGCCCTGGGTAGCGGAGCTGCGTCGATGGCGCTTGAGGCCAGTGGCAACGAAAAGGCTGCGGGCATTCTGGGCTGGATATCGTTCGGAACAGGCCTGGCTTCGTTAGGTATGTCGATTGGGTCGTCTGCGCCAAAAGTTGCCGCGAAGGCCAATCGCCTAGTGGGTGGCCTGCGCAATGGTCAACTGCTGAAAAGAAGCGCTTCGAAGTTTTCCAGCCTGCCGACTGTGACCACGCAACCCCTGAGTTCGGCACCGAAGGCGGCCTGGAAAAGCTTTTCGACGGGGCAGGATAAAATCATCTTCGGTAGCAACCGCCCCGTTGCAGGAAAAAACTTCAATACGCCCCTGAATTATTTCCGCCGTAGAACGAGTGTGAATGCCGTTCCACGGGAGATCTTGATTTTTTCGGGCTCTCACGGCGCACCCGATGGAGCCAACTGGGCCAGTAATGGCATCCGCAGATCAACCTTGATCAATTCAGATTTTTTCCTATCGGATACGGCGACCCATGGTGGCGCAGTGGGAGGAAGAGTGAGGGTAGTCGACCTCAAGGGAATGACGGAGGTGGAGTTTGGCCGCTACCTGAACAATAACGACAGCCATGTGATTCTCGGCTTTTGCTTTGGAATAAATGATCAGGCATTGAGGTTCTACAAGAACCTGGCACCGGTGACGAGTTACGTACCGTAGGGTATTGGGTATGGAAAACTAGGTACGTAACGGCAAGTAGGGCAACAGGCGTTGGGTTTCACTGCGCACCACCGCATAGCATTCACAACTCAGTCGTTCCAGCTGCGGCCGATCGAGCACCTTGATGTGCCCGCGGCTGTACTCGATCACCCCCAGGCGCTGCAACTTGCCGGCCGCATCGGTGACGCCTTCGCGGCGCACGCCCAGCATGTTGGCGATCAGCTCCTGGGTCATGTTCAGCTCGTTACCGGTCAGGCGGTCCAGCGACAGCAGCAGCCAGCGGCACAACTGCTGATCGATCGAGTGGTGGCGATTGCACACGGCGGTCTGTGCCATCTGGGTGATCAGCGACTGGGTGTAGCGCAACATCAGCAGCAACAGCTCGCCATGGCGGTCGAACTCGTCCTTGAGCCGCTGGCCCGGCAAGCGCCAGGCAAGCCCGGCACTTTGCACCACGGCACGGTTGGAGGTGCTTTCGCCGCCCATGAACACCGCAATGCCCACCAGCCCCTCATTGCCCACCACGCAGATCTCCGCCGAGGCGCCGTTTTCCATGACATACAGCAGCGAAACGATGGCATCGGTGGGAAAGTACACATGCGTTAGCCTGTCGCCCGGCTCGTAGATCACCTTGCCCAGCGGCAAGGCAACCTGCTCAAGGTGCGGCAGCAGCCGCTCGCGTACCGGGTCGGGCAGGGCGGCGAGCAGATGGTTCTGCCCGCTGGCTGGATCATGGGACATGTGGCCGGCATCCATAGGGTAAGGCCCTAGGGTACTCCCTTTAGCAAAGGTAACGTCGCGGTTGCCGATGCAGCGCACAGCAAGGTGACCTGATGCTCGGCGCCATCATCGACCAGCGACAGGCTTGTGCCGTCGATCACCCCGCCATCCAGGCTCAGCACCTGTACGGCCTGTGTGCCCCGGTGCACATCGATGTGATAAACGCTGGCGCCATACCGGTACTGCAGGCTGAAGCCCGACCATTCTGGCGGCAGAAGCGGTTGCAGCAGCAGGGTGTTGCCCTGGCGCTCCACCCCCAGCAGCGATTCGACGATCAGCCGGTACATCCATCCGGCCGCACCGGTGTACCAGCTCCAGCCGCCGCGCCCGGCATGGGGCGCCACACCGTAGACATCCGCCGCCATCACGTAGGGCTCCACCTTGTAGGTGTCGATGCGGGTGGCATGGCCCTGGCTCTGGGGGCTGATCATGCGCATCAGTTCCCAGGCGCGGGCGCCGTCGCCCAGGCGGGCGAACGCCATGCTCGCCCACACGGCGGCGTGGGTGTACTGGCCCCCGTTTTCACGAACCCCCGGTACATAGCCCTTGATGTAGCCGGGGTCGAGCGTGCCCTTGTCGAACGGCGGGTCCAGCAGCAGCACGATGCCGATATCACGCCGCACCAGGTGGCGGTCCAGCGACGCCATGGCACTGCGGCAGTGATCCAGGGGCGCGGCGCCCGACAGCACCGACCAGCTCTGGGCGATGGAGTCGATGCGGCACTCCTGGTTGCTGGTCGACCCCAGGGGCTGGCCATTGTCGAAGTACGCACGCCGGTACCAGGCGCCGTCCCAGGCATGGGCCTGCAGGTTGCTGCGCAGCCGCCGCGCCTGCTCGCCGCAGCGCTGGGCAAAGCGGGCATCGCCATGCAACTGCGCCATTTCGGCGAACCGACGCAGCACCTCGTGGGCGAAAAAGCCCAGCCATACGCTTTCGCCTATGCCGTGCTCGCCCACCTTGTTCATGCCGTCGTTCCAGTCGCCGCTGCCCATCAACGGCAAGCCGTGGGCCCCGACGCAAAGGCCGTGCTCCAGCGCGCGCTGGCAATGCTGGTAGAGGGGCTCTTGCAGGGGCGAATGACCGGGCAGGTCGTAGTAGGACTCCTCGCCGTTGTTGAGTGCGCGACCGTCCAGATAGCCGACGGGCTCGTTCAGCACCGCAGTGTCACCAGTGATCTGCACATAGCGGCTGGTGGCCAGGGCCAGCCAGAGCATGTCGTCGCTGCAACGTGTTCGCACGCCGCGATCCATCGGCGGGTGCCACCAGTGCTGCACGTCGCCCTGCACGTACTGGTGGCGGGCACACAGCAGCAGGTGGGCGCGGCTGCTGGCAGGGTCGGCGTGCACCATGGCCATGCTGTCCTGCAACTGGTCCCTGAAGCCAAATGCACCGCCGGACTGGTAATAGCCGCTGCGGGCATGGAAGCGACAGGCAATCACCTGGTACATCAGCCAGCCGTTGACCAGCACGTCCAGCGCAGGCTCAGGGGTGTGGATGCGCAGGCTGCCCAGGGTGGTGCGCCAGTGCTGCGTGACCCGCGCCAGTTCGACGTTGGCGGCGCGTACGCCGCGGTACTGCTGCACCCGCCGGGTGGCGGCCTTGGCATCCTGCTCGGCGCCCAGGCGGAACACCACTTCGCGGCTTTCACCAGGCGCCAGCTCGACGCTCACCTGCAGCGCACCACAGGGGTCCATGCCGCCGCCGAGGCGCCCCGAAAGGCGCGCCCGGCGCAGGGCTGCCGGGTCGGCCAGGGTACCGTTGCGCCCCAGAAACTCGACCCGGTCGCCACTGAGGCCGGCCTGGGGCCAGTCGCAGTCCAGAAACCCCACGCGCCCCGAGAATTCGATGGAGTAGGCGTTGCGCGCAAACAGTGCGCCACTGAACGGGTCGGCTTCGGTGACGACGTGCATGGCCGACTTGCTGCGCAAGTCCCCCAGCACCCATTCCACGTAGCAGGTCGCTGACAGGCGTCGCGCACGATCGCCGGTGTTGCGCAGCACCAGGCGCGAGAATTTGACCGGCGCATCCAGCGCCACGAACACCCACAGCTCACTGTGTATGGCGTCCTGCACATGCTCGAACACGCTGTAGCCAAAGCCGTGGCGGGTTCGGTAGGCGCCGCTGCCCGGGCAGGGCGCCGGGGTCGGCGACCAGACCTGCCCGGAATCTTCGTCGCGCAGGTACAGCACTTCGCCGCCGGGGTCGCTGACCGGGTCATTGTGCCAGGGGCTCAAACGGTACTCGTGGGCGTTTTCGTACCAGCTGTAGGCACCGCCGGTTTCCGAGACGATGCTGCCGAACCCGGGGTTGGCCAGCACGTTGACCCAGGGCGCCGGGGTCGGCTGGCCCGGGCGATGATTGATGATGTATTCGCTGCCGTCGGCGCTGAAGCCGCCGTAGGCGTTGCCCAGCGTGGGCGCCATGGCCAGCGGCTGCAGCGTGTAGCCGGCACTCTGCGGCCCTTGCAGCAAACTCGGCGTGAACGGCGCCAGGGCCGGCTCGATGCGCCGCCGGTGGACCTGCTCGGCCAGGCTGCCATGGCTGTCGTTGAGTATCAGGCGTGCCACCGAGCGCATCAGCGTGCGATCTTCGCTGGACAGCTGCTGCGCAGGACGCACGAAGATGCCGCCCGGGCGGTCCAGCAGGGCCGCTTCGACCCCGGAGGTCACCAGGCCCATGATCAGGTCCTGCAGTTGCTGGCGGTAGCCGGCCTGGTCTTCGTTCCAGATCACCAGGTCCACCACCAGGCCTTTCTGGCGCCAGTAGGCATGGGCCTGGACCATCTGCTGCACCAGCTCGATGTTGGCCGGGTCGGCGATCTGCACCAGCACGATGGGCAGGTCGCCGGAGATCGCCTGGCCCCACAGCCCCGACTGGCTGCGCCGGTTGCTGGCCAGCACGGCGCTTTCGGCGCGCAATGCAGGGTTGGCATACAGCACCGAGGCCGCCATCTGCTCGAACAGCCTGGCATCGGCCATCGAGGTGTTGAGCTGGCGCAACAGCACCTGGCTGTGGGTCCAGGCCAGGTCGAACACCCGGTCGGCCAGGTGCCGGTCGCGGTATTTGTCGATCAGGTGCAGGCAGGCCTCGCGGCTGTCGGCCACCCCGGTGACCAGGTCGATGGTGGCGCTCTGGCCAGGCTCCAGGCTGATACGGCAGCGGATGGCCACGACCGGGTCGAGCACCGCACCGGCAGTGCCGGACAGCTGCTCGCAGGTGTCCGTCAGCGCGGCCGGCGCCTGCAGGGTGCGGCCGCGGCCGATGAAGCGGGCACGGTCGGTTTCGTAGGAGATCTGCTCGATGTCCGCCCCGTGGGCTGCCAGCAGGTGGCACATCCACGGCACGGCTTCGTCACTGGCACGCGGACGCCGGCTGCACAGGATCGCCTGCAGCGGTCGCACCAGCTCGGTTTGCACGAACAGCTTGCTGAACGCCGGGTGCAGCGCATCGCTGATGGCCGAGGCCAGCACCACTTCGGCGTAGCTGGTCAGCTCCAGGGTGCGCCGGGTACGGGCGCGGTTGGTCAGGTGCAGGCGACGCAGCTCGATATCGTCCTCGGGGGACACCACGATCTCGGTGTGGCAGTCGAAGTTGAACTCGCGCACGCGAAACTCGGCGCGGGCATCGGTGAACACGGTTTCCTGGCTGTGCGCGCGATGCTGGGTGGGCTGGTAGGTCGTGGACCAGAAATGCCCGCTGGCCACGTCGCGCAGGTAACAGAAGGTGCCAAGGCTGTCGCTGGCGATGTCTTCGCGCCAGCGCGTCACCGCCATGTCGTTGCAGCGGCTGTAGCCGCCACCGGCATTGCTGACCATGACGTGGTAGCGCCCGTTGGACAGCAGTTGCACGGCCGGCCGACGACGGTCCGGGTCGGTGAACACGCGCAGCTTGGTTTCATTGCCCTGGCTGGCATCGTCGACGGTAGGCGCCTGGGCTGCATGCAGGTATTGCGTGGCGCGTTTGGGCACGCGCTCCTGCAGCAGCAGGGCACAGGCCTGGAAGGCCGGCTCGGCGGCAAAGCGCCGCTGCATGGGCTGGCCCAGCAGCAGCGAGGTCAGGGCCAGCAGGCTCATGCCCTGGTGGTGTGCCATGAACGAGCGCACCACGGCGGCATCGGTGCCAGGGGGCAGGCGTGCCGGGGTGTAGTCGACCGCCTCGTACAGCCCGAACCGCCCGGCCACCCCCTGCCTGGCCAGGCGCCGCAGGTTGTGGCAGGCGGCCGCGGGCGCGACCATCAGTGCCAGGGCACTGGCGTAGGGCGCGACCACGTTGTCCTCGCCCAGGCCACGCTTGAGGCCCAGCCCCGGCACGCCGAAGGCGCGGTACTGGTAGTTCAAGTGCGCATCGACGGTGTTGTAGCCGGACTCCGAAACGCCCCAGGGCGTGCCCAGCTGGCTGGCATGCTCGATCTGGCGGGTGACGGCCGCGTGGCAGGTCTGGTCGAGCAGTGTGCCTTCGTAGCTGGGCATCACCAGCATCGGCATCAGGTACTCGAACATCGAGCCGGACCACGACAGCAGCACCGGCACCCCGGCATTGCTGGTCAGCAGGCGCCCCAGGGCAAACCAGCTTTCCTGCGGCACCTGGCCCTGGGCGACGACCACGAAACTGGTCAGGCGAACTTCGGACGCCAGCAGGTCGTAGAAGGCGCTGTCCAGGCGTCGCTCATCGACGTTGTAGCCGATTACGAACAACTCGCGGCGGGCATCGTAGAGAAAGCCGAAGTCCATGTCGGCCATGGCCTCGACGCGCTGGGCAAGCTGCGCCGCCTGCTGCATGCGCTGGCGGGCCAGGGCCTGTACCTGCAGCACCTGCGGGCGATCGGCAGCGCACCACTGCTCGGCGTCCAGCCGCGCCAGGTCGCGCCAGCAACCGGTCGGCGGCCGCGTGCCCGGTTCGTTGGTGGCAGGCAGGGCAAAACGCAGCAGTTCGTCGCGCTGCTCGGTGCACTGACGTTGCAGGCTGTCGAACCAGAAGCGCGCGTCCGGATCGTCGGCGGGCGCCGGCAGGTCGAGTGCGTCCTGCAGCAGCTGCGCCAGATCGTGTGGCTGAGGTGCCAGCAGACGCCGGCATAACGCCTGTACCTCGGTGGCGGGCAGGCCGGCATTGGTCAGGGCCTGGCCGAAGACTTCCAGGGTATCGAGCAACCCCTGGGCCTGGCGCGGGTCATCCAGCGGTGTGTCGGCCAGGCCCAGCAGGCCGGGCTTCAAGGTCAGCAGCAGACCGGCGAGATTGCCGCTGTCCACCGTGGAGACGTACAGCGGTGGCAGGGGTTTCAGGGTGAGGGTGTCGTACCAGTTGTAGAAGTGGCGCTGGTGACGCTCCAGCCCGTCCATGCTGTCGAGCATGGACTGCAGGCGCTCGAGCAGCCGCCCGCCGCCCAGGTAGCCAAAATCGTGGGCGGCCAGGTGGGCCAGCAAGGCCATGCCCATGTTGGTGGGCGAGGTGCGGTGGGCAATGCGGGCAACCGGCAGTTCCTGCACGTTGTCGGGGGGCAGCCAGTGGTCGTCGGGGCCGACGTATTGCTCGAAAAACGCCCATGTCTGGCGCGCAAGGTTGCGCAGAAAGCGCAGGTCTTCGGCAGTGGGGTCGAAGTGCGCGCGCGGGGAGGGGCGGCTGATCCACCAGGCCAGTGCCGGGCTGGCCAGCCATGCCAGCAGCAAGGGCGCCGCCAGGGCCAGGGTCATGGGGCTGGGCAGCAGGCACAGGCCCACGACCAGGGCCAGTAGCGGGGCGCTGCACATGCTGCGGTACAGAGCCCCCAGGCGATTGACACTGGTGCGTTCGACTTCCCGTGACGGGCTCCATTGCAACAGGCGCTGCTTGCTGACCAGCATGCGCCACAGCGTGCGCACGATGGCGTCAAGGCTGTAGTAGACCTCGTACGGCAGCCAGGCCAGGTGCAGGCCGGCGCGCGCGAAATGCAGGGCGCAGCCGCGCAGCGCTGCCCACAGGTGCTGCGCAAGGGGTACGTCGACAGGCTTGCGCAGCATCTCCAGCAGGGTGCCGAGCACCGCGTGGGTCAATACCAGCAACAGCGCGGCAAGGGTCCACAGCCCGGGCCGGCCCGAGGCCAGCCAGCCCCACAGCAACAGGCACAGCAATGCACCGGGCTCCAGGCTGCGGCGCAGGTTGTCGAACAGCTTCCAGCGGGCCAGGGCATCCAGCCGGTTGCGCGCATAGGTGCCGCCAGCGGTGGGCGCCCAGGGCAGCACCCACGGCAGCAGTTGCCAGTCCCCGCGAATCCAGCGGTGGCGGCGCTTGACGTCGGCGCTGTAGCGGGCCGGGTACTCTTCGAACACCTGAACATCGCTGAGCAACCCGCTGCGGGCGTAGCAGCCCTCGATCAGGTCGTGGCTGAGGATGCGGTTGTCCGGCAGGCAGCCTTGCAGCGCCTGCTCGAACGCATCCACGTCGTAGATACCCTTGCCGATGAACGAGCCTTGTTCGAACAGGTCCTGGTACACGTCCGACACTGCGCGGGTGTACGGGTCGACGCCGGCGTCGCTGCCGAACAGTCGCGCATACAGCGAGCGCGCCGCGCTGGGCAGGCTGATGCCGACCCGCGGTTGCAGGATGGCGTAGCCGCTGCCGGCCTGGGCGCGGTTGAGCGGGTGCTGCATGGCCCCGACGAACTGGCGGGCCGCATTGCGCGGCAGCTGGGTGTCGGTGTCCAGGGTGATGACGTAACGTACCGCCTCCAGCACCTGGACATCCCCCACCTGCAACATGAAGCGCCCCTCACCGTGCCCGCGCAGCAGTGCATTGAGATCGGCCAGCTTGCCGCGCTTGCGTTCCACGCCCATCCACACCTGCTCGGCGGGGTTCCAGCGCCGCGGACGGTGCAGCAGCACGAAGCGCGCATCGTTCGGGTACTTGTGGTTCAGGCCCTCGATCAGGCTGGCGGCCAGGGCCATCAGCGCGGCGTCTTCAGGCAGGGTTTCGCTGGGCGCATCGAGAAAATCGGTCAGCAGGGCAAAGTGCAGGTACTCGTCACGATTGGCCAGAAAGCGCACTTCCAGCCCCTCTGCCAACTCCTCGATATCGGCGGCATTGGCCATCAGCGTGGGCACCACCACCAAAGTACGCGCCTCAGCGGGCAGGCCCTCGCTGAAATCCAGGCGCGGCAGCAGGCGGGGCGTCACGCTCAGGGTCACCAGCCAGTTGACCAGGTCGATGGCCAGGCGGCTGGTCATCACCAGCGTGGGCAGGGCCAGCGCAAGCAGCACTGCCAGTGGCCAGCCATCGCGCAGCGTGGTGTACAGCAGCGGTGCGCTCAGGCCCAGCGTGAGCAGCGCCACCGGGCCGAGGAAGAACGTGAGTGGCGCGCGATGCAGCAGGCGCCGCCAACGCTCGCCCAGCGCCACGCCGGCGTGCACGCGGCGCTCGAGCTGCGCTCGCCCGGCGCCGACCAGGTAGAACCCCACATGGGTGGTGGCGCTGGCGTGTGGCAGCGGGCTGGGCGCACCGGCGGCCAGTTCGACGGCGGCGCGGGCGATTGCCGCCTGCGACTGTGCGCTGTGCCGGGACAGGCGCTCGATGACATGCCGGTAATGATCGCGGCTGGCGAAGTCCATGGCTGGGTAGATGCCGGCAGGATCGCTGCGCAGCATCCGTTCGACGTGGCTCATGTGCTCGACGAATTCGCGCCAGTCGCTGGTGGCGAGCAGGCGCAGGCTGGCAATGCTGTTGCTGACCGAGACCTGGTCGGCTGCCTGCTGCTGGGCATCGAGCTGCACCTGACGCTCGATGCTCAGGCCGGATTCGGCGAGCATCTGCTCCACCCAGGTCAGCGGCTGGATCAGCGCGGCGCTCTGGCCTTGCAGGCGGCGTGCGAGCTCGGCGACGAAGGCGGCGGTCATCGGCGGCTGCGAGCGCGCCATGTCGGCCAGCACCAGCACCACGCTCTTGGCGTCGCGCCCGGCGGTCTCGCGCAGGCGGTCGGCCCAGTCGTTGGCCAGGTTGCGGTCGGCCCAGCTGGCCATGACCCGCGAGGCGACCCGGCGCAGGTTTTCGATCAGCGCCAGGCGCAGCATGATCGGAATGGCCCACAGCTCGCCCAGCGCCAGGGAGGTGACGCTCTGGTAGGCCTCGACGAAGTGGCTCAGGCTGTCCACGTCGACGCGTCCATCGCCATGGGCGATGGTTTCCAGGGCGATGTCATACACCCGCGGCAGCCCGCTGGACACGCCGTTGGCCAGGCGTGGCAGCTCGCGGCTGTAGCCTTTGGGCAGGTGGGTCTTGGCGATGCGGATGTGTTCTTCGACCAGGTAGTAGTTGTCCAGCAGCCATTCGGCCGCCGGCGTGACCCGTCGCGCGGTGGGCTGTTCGGCGATCAGCACCGCGCAGCTGCTGGCCAGGGTCCGTTCGTTGTCGGCCAGCCGTGCCAGCAGGGTGTCCTTGCCGCTGCGGGGGCTGAGGGCGTGGTGCTGGGCCAGAAAGGTGCCGTGGGCGGCCATCTGCTCGGCGCTGAACAGTTCGGAGCGCAGGATGGCTTCGTATTCGAACTTGCGGGGTGTGGTGCGCCAAAGGCCTGCGTTGCGCAGGCTGGCGCGTGCACGGCTCCAGTAATTATCCATAAAGGCCTGTAGGTGCTCGCGTCGCGGGGTCTGGCCCCCAGTGTGGCGACGCATGGCGCAGGCGTCTGTTCGCTAGCGAACACAGTGGGCTTTGTGCCCTGCAACCGGTAGGTGCTGGCCATGCCAGCGAAGGGGGCAGCGCGCACCTTGCGGCAACGGCGTTGGTGCCTTCGCCGGCAAGGCCGGCTCCTACATGGCGCCGGTAACGTCGCTCAGCTGTCGGGAAACTCGACCGACAGCAGCCACTGGGTGAACGCCTGCAGCGCTGGCAACTGCTGATAGCGCGTGGCGTAGGTGAGGTAGTAGCCACGCCCGCTGTCCACCGGCTCGAACAACGCCACCAACTCGCCGCTGGCGATCTCGTCCTGCACCAGAATGCGTGGCACCAGCCCGATGCCGATACCGGCCACCGCCGCCTGGATCAGGTGGGCAGTCAGCTCGAAGCCCGGCCCCATGCGCATGGCCCGGTGCTGCAGGCCGTTCTGTTCGAACCAGTCGGCCCAGGCATGGGGGCGTGACACCACGCTGAGCAGGGCCTGCTGCGAGATGTCCGCCGGCGTCAGGCTGGCGTAGCCGGGCAGGGCGCCAGGGCTGGCCACCACCACCAGCGTCTCGGACAGCAGCCGATGAGCCACATGACCGGGCCAATGCCCGGTGCCGACACTGATGAAGGCGTGCATCTGATCCTTGTCCTGCTCGGCCGGGGCAATGCGCGAATGCATGTGCACCAGCACGCCGGGATGGCGGCGGTAGAAGTCATTCATGCGCGGCAGCAGCCACTTGGAGCCGAACGTGGGCAGCACCGCCAGGTGCAGCGGCCCGTCGCCGGCCTTGTGGGCGATGGTCTGCAGCGTCGCGTTGCGAATGCGGGCCAGGGCCGCGGCCAGCTCGTGGTGATACAGGGCGCCGGCGGCGGTGAGCTCGATATGCCGGCCCACGCGGCTGAACAACGCCACCTCCAGTTGCGCCTCCAGCGCCTGCACCTGGCGACTGACCGCACTCTGGGTCAGCGCCAGTTCTTCGGCCGCCTTGGTGAAGCTGCCATGGCGCGCCGAGGCCTCAAACGCGATAAGCACCGACATGGAAGGGGTGAGTCGTCTTGGATTCATTCATAAAGCTCATGCAAAAGTCACACGAAATTCAGTTGTAGGCCCGCTCCGCACACGGGAACATAGCCCCATAAAGCATGCGGCAGACCTTGCCTGGCTGCCAAGCATACGTGTTTTGAATGTGACGCTGCGTCATATATCGCCTCAGGATCCCTTGTCATGATTGCTCTGCTTGCCCCCGACCGTGTCCCCGCCAGCCATTACCAGCGTTTTCTCGATGCACTGCAGAGCGAGGGCTTCAGGGGCGAGGTCGCGCGCGACATGGGCCTGCGTACCGTGCTGGCCACCGACAACTCCATCTACCAGCGCCTGCCCCAGGCGGCCGTGTTCCCCCGTGACGCGCAGGATGTCGAGTTGCTGGCACGCCTGGTCGCCCAGCCGCAGCATCGCTCGGTGGTGCTCACGCCGCGTGGCGGCGGTACCGGTACCAATGGCCAGTCGTTGACCGACGGGATCATCGTCGACCTGTCGCGGCACATGAACAACATCCTCGAGATCAACGTCGAGCAGCGCTGGGTGCGGGTGCAGAGCGGGGTGGTCAAGGACCAGCTGAACGCCGCGCTCAAGCCCCACGGCCTGTTCTTCGCGCCGGAACTGTCCACCTCCAACCGTGCCACCGTGGGCGGCATGATCAACACCGATGCCAGCGGGCAGGGCAGTTGCACCTATGGCAAGACCCGCGACCACGTGCTCGAACTGAGCACCGTGCTGCTGGGCGGCGCACGCCTGGACACCGCACCGATCGACAACCCGCAGTTGCAGGCCTGTACCGCCCGTACCGACAAGGTCGGCGAAGTTTATCGCTGCGCCCAGGCCATTGCCGACGACAAGGCGGCGCTGATCGAGGCGATCTTTCCCAAGCTCAACCGCTGCCTGACCGGCTACGACCTGGCACACCTGCGCGAAACCCCCGACAGCTTCAACCTCAACAGCGTGCTGTGCGGTTCGGAAGGCTCGCTGGGCTTCATCGTCGAAGCCAGGCTCAATGTGCTGCCGATTCCCAAACACTCGATCCTGGTCAACGTGCAGTACGCCGCGTTCATGGATGCACTGCGCGACGCCAAGGCGCTGATGGCGCACAGCCCGCTGTCGATCGAGACGGTGGACTCCAAGGTTTTGATGCTGGCGATGAAGGACATCGTGTGGCACGGCGTGGCCCAGTACTTCCCGCCGCACCCCGACACCCAGACCCTGGGCATCAACCTGATCGAGTTCAGCGGCGACGACCTGGATGCCCTTGAACAGACCGTCGACGCCTTCATCCAGCACCTGCAGCGCGACACCTCGGTGGTGCGCCTGGGCCATACCCTGGCGGTGGGTGCCCAGGCGGTGAACCAGGTGTACACCATGCGCAAGCGCTCGGTCGGTCTGCTGGGCAACGTGCAGGGCGAGGCACGCCCGCAGCCCTTTGTGGAAGACACCGCCGTGCCGCCGGAGAACCTTGCCGACTACATCTTCGAGTTTCGCGCCTTGCTCGACAGCCACGGCCTGCAGTACGGCATGTTCGGCCATGTGGATGCCGGCGTGCTGCACGTGCGGCCGATCCTGGACATGAAGGACCCGGCCCAGGCCCAGCTGATCCGGCCGATTTCCGACGCGGTCGCGGCGCTTACGCACAAGTACGGGGGCCTGCTGTGGGGCGAGCACGGCAAGGGCCTGCGCTCGCAGTACGTGCCGGACTTCTTCGGTGAGCTGTACCCGGCGCTGCAGGACCTCAAGGCCGCGTTCGACCCGTTCAACCAGCTCAACCCTGGCAAGATCGCCACCCCGTCGAGCGTGCCGGCGGCGCGCCTGACCGAGGTGGACGCGGTAACCCTGCGCGGCGACCTGGACCGCACCATCGACGAGCGCGTGTGGCAACACTATGAAAGCGCCGTGCACTGCAACGGCAACGGCGCGTGCTACAACTTCGACCCCAACGACGCCATGTGCCCGTCGTGGAAGGCCACGCGCAACCGCATCCACTCGCCCAAGGGCCGTGCCTCGCTGATTCGCGAATGGCTGCGCCGCCAGGGCGAGGCGGGGGTGGACGTGCTGAACCTGGCGGGAGCGGGCAGGGTAACCGGTGTAGCGCAGCGCACCTGGAACTCCCTGGCGCGCCTGGTTGGGCGCAAGGACTTCTCACATGAGGTGTACGAGGCGATGTCCGGTTGCCTGGCGTGCAAGTCGTGCGCAGGGCAATGCCCGATCAAGGTCAACGTACCGGAGTTTCGCTCGCGCTTTCTGGAGCTGTACCACAGTCGTTACCTGCGCCCGATGAAGGACTACCTGATCGGCTCGCTGGAGTTCAGCATCCCGCACCTGGCGCGCTTGCCGCGACTGTACAACGCGATCATGGCCGCCACACCGGTGCGCTACGCGCTGCAGCACATGGCCGGCATGGTCGACAGCCCGCTGCTGAGCACCCATGACTTCGAAGCCGAGTGCAAGCGCTGGAACGTCAAGCAGGCAAGTGTGGGCGCCCTGGCCGCGTTGTCCGACGAACAGCGCAAGCGCAGCGTGATCCTGGTGCAGGACGCGTTCACCCGTTTCTTCGAAACGCCTCTGGCAGCCCAGTGGCTGGAGCTGATCAGCCGCCTCGGCTACCAGGTGTACCTGGCACCGTTTGCACCCAATGGCAAGCCGTTGCAGGTGCAGGGCTTTCTGGGGGCGTTCGCCAAGGCTGCGCAGTTCAACGCCAAGTCGCTGCTGCTGTTGCAGGCCTCGGGCGTACCCCTGGTGGGCCTGGACCCGGCGATGACCCTGGTGTATCGCCAGGAATACCGCAAGACCCTGGGCAACGACGGTGCCCCGACCGTGGCCTTGCCGCAGGAGTGGCTGGCGTCGGTGCTGCCAGAATCGGCAGCGGTGGTCGACGAAGAGGTCTACCAGTTCCTGCCGCACTGCACCGAAAAGACCAACGAGCCGGCGGCGATCGCGCTGTGGCAGAAGGTGTTCGAACGCATGGGGCTCAAGCTTCAGGTGCTTGCGAGCGGTTGCTGCGGGATGTCCGGTACCTATGGTCACGAGACCCGCAACGTGGCCACCTCCGCGATCATCTACCAGCAGTCCTGGCAACCGATCGTGGCCCGGCATGGGCAGGGTGGCCGGCTGCTGGCCGATGGTTATTCGTGCCGCAGCCAGGTCAAGCGCCAGGAGGGGCAGGGGTTGCAGCACCCGCTTGAGGTGTTGCTGGCGCGGGTAGCCCGGCAAGTGTGATGATGGCCTGGCCTTCCATTGACCCAAACGAGGAGCCATGACTGTAGCGACACGGCGCGATATCCCGCTGGACCTGATCAAGTGGCTGGCCATGCTGACCATGCTGTTGGATCATCTGCGCCTGTTGTGGCCCGACGCCCACGCCCTGTTCATACCCGGACGGCTGGCGTTCCCGCTGTTCTGCCTGGCGATCGCCGCCAACGTCGCGCGTTCGCGCCCTGGCCAGTTGCTCAGCCAAAGCAACACGCGCTACCTGGGCTGGATGCTGGTGTTCAGCGTGATATCCGAAGGGGTGTACCGCCCCATCAGTGCGCTGGGCACCCTCAATGTGATGTTCACCCTGACCCTAGGGCTGCTGATTGCCTGGGGCTTTCAGCATCGCAACACGCTCAGTGCTGCCTTGGCCGTGGGCGCCGCTGTCGCGGCCGCCTGGCTGGACGAGAGGCTGATGTACGGATTTCTCGGCTGCCTGCTGCCGGCGGCCCTGCTGTTGGCCATCAAGCGGCCGGGGCCGATATGGCTGGTGCCGGCCTTGCTCAGCGTGGCGGTCAATACCCGCAGCAGTTTGTGGGCGAGGGCGATGGAAGTGGACGCCTACTCACTGGCCGTACTCGGCACAGCGTTCCTTGCACCGCTGTTCGGCCTGTGGCTGTTACGCATGCCTCTCACCACCGGCATCTGGCCGGTACGCCATTGGGCGTACTGGTTCTACCCGGTGCATCTTGGCGCGCTGCAGGTCATACGCAAACTTATGTGAGCGCCGGGCCTTGCGAGCACTACGCAAGGCTAGGCATCATTCGCGCCTTCTTTTTATTCGGTGACAAGGACCGTTCGCATGCCCATCTACCTCGCAGCAGAGCAGGAACTCATCGTAGGCCAAGCCACTGTAATCGAGGCGCCCGCACAGGAGGGGGCCTTTGTTGTGGTGTTCGAGGACGACGAGGAGACCGGCTACTTCTATGCACTTGACACCACCGCTACCGATAACCCGATTCAGGATGCGTTGCACATCTACAACGTGGACGAGGTAACTGATCGGCAAAAGCCTTCGACAGTGAAGGTCGGCTGGTCCATGGACCATAGCAAGGCGGTATTGCTGATCAACGATCGCCCTCATGCCGTGTTTGATTTCACGGGCAAGCAGGGCTATTGCCATACGGCATTTCCACCACCTGTGGGTAACGGCTGGTCGGAGCAGGGCCATGAGTGGAATGACGATGCGCTGAAATTGTTTGCCTGATGAGGCAGCAATTTGACCAGGAGGGGGCAGGGTACAGGTAGGCGTGACCAGCTGCTTTCCACATTTCAATATAACTCAACTAAATAGTCCTTTAGTTGAGTTATAAGAAAAGGCTAGTTTAGCGGGGAGCAGGGGCACCCTTGAACCGCTGCGAATGCAACCTCACGAACGCTACTAGAAGAGACGCATTTTTGCAGCAACTTCGACGGTTTTACTGAGGTTGTAGCCGACAACGCGCCACTGTTCGTTTTCTTCAGCCAGCAGCACAGCCTCGGTGACGGTGAGGTTCGAAAAGGCCGATTGGGTCTGAACTGCAGCGTAATGCCCAGGCGGCGCATCAGGCAGCTGTTTGGTGAAGGTGATCTGTGCTCGATCACGTTGCTTCAGCTCGCCCAGGCCCATGCGCAACGTCCCGATGCCTTTTACCCAGTTCGACTCGGTCGTGGTTGCCTTGAGCGCGGAGCCCGCTGTGGCCCAGGTCATGTCGGTTCTTCCGGCATCGAGCAACATCAGGAACTGCACAGCGGTATCGACCACCAGGCGTTGCTGTTGCGCAGAGCCTGGATCGGATACTACGACTGCGGACGCCTGTGTACCGCTGGCGTTTGTGTTGAATGAAACATCGCAACCGGCAATCAGTAACAGGCTGCTTAGAACGGCGAAACATTGCTTCATGCAAAAACCTCGAAGGTTGAGGGGTCCAACGGACGAATGTGGTGTCCAGACGTTTAAAGGTGGCTCTTGTAGCTCATCAGGTACTCGGCATGGCCTGTCTGCGGATCGATCTGCTCCTTGATCACTGTAAAACCCTGAAACTGGTAAAAAGAGATGCTGCGTGAATTCTCCTTGTAAACCCCCAGGCTCAATTCGGTGCGCAACGATTTGACGTGTTCGAGCAATTGACGACCCAGCCCACGGCCTTGCTGGTCAGGGTCCACGAACAGTGCCGCCAGTTGGTTGTCCAGCAACGAGCAAAATCCCTGAACGGCGGATTGGTCTTCGATGACAATTGTCTGTGATGCAGGGATGTAGAGTTCGCGCATTGCCACGACATTGGATTGCCAATACGACGCGTCGATAAAGTCATGGGCCTTGATCGAAGCGCGCAACCAGATGTCGAGGACGCGTTCCATGTCTTGCGGTTCAAATGTTCTTACCATGTCGTCCCTTGAAGTGCGTGCAAGCGGTACAAAGCTTCTGAGTATGCCGCAAAGCGATTCGTGGTTGGAAAGCACGGGGTGCTCAGGGTTGAAATCTGGCCTGGCGTAGTCTTGAGCGGATGATACGATAGTACGCATAATGTATATTATGTTAAATCATGTGTAGCGTTGGTAAGTTCACGTTGTCCAATCCCACATACCTCCGGTCAAATCCCCACAAACCCCCGTTTCCCAGAAATTCAAAAGCTTGGGCTCCATTCATAATCCTATCTGCGCATGGCCCTTCACTAACCTCCGATTGATCCCATCCGATCCTCAACCCACTCGACCATGACACCCACCATGGCGATGCTGCAGCTTTCTGCTACAGGTTAAAGGAGCCATTACTCATTCTAGCCCCCTGGTTCTGTCATGACTCGGCCGGATTTTCCCTCCCTACGTTTACTGGAGGCCAAATCAGCTTCAATCTTTTCCTACGAATCTAGCTGTGGCTGATCGGCTAGCCCAGATAGACCCGGCAGCCCATCCCTTCATCAACATCTGGTACGTCGACAGGTATGTGAATTGGATTGCTCACAATTGGGCACAGAAAATCCTCACCGCCAGTACCACAGCTGCATTATGGGTCTGGAGAAAATGCTCAATTGGAGCTTTGCTCATGACCTGTCACTCGTTGACTGGCGCCGCAACGATTTTGAGAACTACGCAGAGTTTGTGCTCAACCCGCCAAAAGCTTGGACTGTGTACGGCAAACAGGCTCGCTTCGTGCAGGAACCCGGCGTCGCATTTGAGGGCTGGTCTATAAACCCAATCTGGCGCCCGTTCCTTGATTCCAGATCAATTGGTGATGACGGCGAAATCGAGAAAAATGTCTGGAAGCGAGAGATTCGCTGCGCGACGCAGTTTCTGGATTTTTACCTCAAGGATACTTCAGCCTCACGTGAAAACGTTGCCGCACAGCCCCTTGCTGATCTTGCTTTCAAGCAACCCGAAGTCACTCCCAAATTTCTTGGGCGTGCATGAATTCCGAATAATTGAGATGTACCTGATCATGGGTAGGTACTCGGGCCGCCGGCTCTGGAGCGTCATGGGAAACGCCAGGTCGCCCAGCCATCTCGATCAGTTCAATCGTAGGTCGGACGGACGCTCGGTTGAGCTTCGCTCAGCCAAGGATGGCTGGCTGCCGCTGTCACCTCATTTCGATGAAGTCTTTGGTCGTTACCTGCGTTACCTGAATATTGATCCGCTCCACCCTCTCCCATCGATTCCAACTTTCCCCAAAATTGGTTTGTATCCACGCTACAGCTCCAGCATCGCCCGCCTGCTGGCACAAGAACAGCCCCATGCTTCACGTCTGCACTCCCCTCGCCCATGCTGCTCTTACGAGCAGCTAGAGAAGCCATGTGCGAGGGTCAGGTTACCGCCATGCGGTCAGCATCAAGCCCTATCTGGCGCTCTACGGTGGTCGCTAAGCTGCTACCTTCGGCGCTCAGGCTAGAGCCATCCGTTCTCAGATGCCATTGACGAGGGCCTGGTGGTTGCGATGATGACGTCGTCCTCAGTGGTCACCGTTGCCAAGTACCCTTCATACTTCATCGCGTTGACCAACCTCCGATTTGACTCGGTGTTTCTCACCTTGATCTTCTTGACCTTCGCGCTCACGGTTTTGAAGTCCTCATCGTCGAGCAACCCTAGAGCTGCAGCAATGTCCGGCCACTTCATCCCGAGAAGACATTGTGTCAGCATTTCAGAGCGCTGCTCCGGGGTGAGGCTCGCGTTGCGAACCAGATGTCGCAGCACAGGCATCAGCGAATCAGCAAACCTTTCGCCAGCTTGATTGGCCAGCATCGATACACGGCCGAGCTCTGGAACCGCTTCCGGTTTGCTTTCAATCGTCTCCAGGCTAAGCCCTGACCACATCTGAATTTTCTGTGTGAGTGACAGCGCTTTGCTTCTGCTGAGCGTGAGCATCGTGTCAAGCTGGAGCGAGCTCATATCAATCTCTGCTTTTGCTAGATCCCACCGTTCAACCAGGTACTTGCCTTCGAAGTGTGGGCAAGTATTCAGTACGATCTCCCTGACTTCCGAGCTGTATGGCAAAAATGATGAGGCTACCAGCATGCCCCAGCGACCCTCAGGTAGCGTTGTTTTTATCATTGCTAGGTCTTGAAGCACGACGCCATCGAGCAATACCTGGAGCACGTCATTACTGATACCGGTGGAGCCCAGAAGATACTGTTGCAGCGACCAGTCTGCGCTCGTTGACTGCCACAGCGTGCCTTTGAGAGGCGAAGCATTCCGAGCGATGAAGCCGGTGAATACGGCTGTGGGTTCCGATCCGATTTCTTCGTCCGAGACGTTGCCGTCTGGCCCAACGACTTTCTCAAAAAAAATCCACACTGCGTCAGCTTTGGCCACCAAGCGATCACTCTCAAGTGCCTTTGCCCAAAGATATCTCGGGGCGTCAGTGAGTGTGTGTAGGTCACAGGTCGTGTGATCGAAGAGTCTATTTGTCAGATCGTGATCTGCGTCCACTTCTGCTAGTAAGCTGGTCAAGGAGTCGCTTGATTCATCCAGGACAGCGGACTGATCTAGCAATGCGCTACCGAGCTCATCGGCGTGAGAGAGCAGATAATTACCGAGCCCATTGATGCCCAAAGCCTGCAGCCTACGCAAGGACACGATGCCCACATCTGCAGGTTCGGATTTGGCGTCTTTAGAATCCTGCCCAGCTTCTGACTTCGCGCATATCAGCGATAGCATAGGCAGGTTGATCTTGATGCAGCCCCAGTCGATCAGCCTTTCGAGGTCTGCGAGACTCATCGTATGGCCCAGTGAGGCAAACTGGACTGGGTACGCCCTGAGCCACGCCCATGCTCCCACATTGCTCTCTAGTCCTGGCATCAGCCGTGAAGCATCTTCCAGCCCATCGATTGTAGGCACCAGATCCGTCGAGGAATCACCGGCCAGGGTCTTGAAGTCGGATTCCGGCAGGTTGTCGACGATTGCTTTGACGAAGGACTGACGGGCCTCGCTTCCTTCAAAAACGCCACCAGCGTCCCCCGTTTCCCTAGCGTTGAAAAGGCTATTAAACAGTTTGGGTTCGAGGCGGTACACGGCGCGAATAAATCCAGCCGCGTCTGTTCGACTCAAAAGCTCGCGCACTGCGATGGCCATTCGTTCGGTGTGCTCGTTCAGACCGCTCCTCAGTATATGGCCTAGCTGTGTGTCTGCTGAGCCAGCCGCGAGCGAGGTTGGTCGGGCGCTGAGACAGGCGATCAAATCGACGATGATCCCCCTACCCTCGTCGAGCTCGTCGCTCTTGAGCTTCTCCAGCACGGTACTCGGGCTGTCGACAGGCGTGGATACTTTAGGCAGCACGCCACGTCTCAATGAAAGGATCAGATCTTTGTCACCAGGCGTCAGCGATCCCTGATAGAAATAACCTAGGTAGTCGGTGTAGTCGGCATCGAGAAAGCCATGCTGCATTAGATAGCTCACGACATCCAAGCCTGGAAGATTGCTCCTTACGACCTCTCCATACCCTTTCTTGACGGCGGTCGTGAACGACATCCTGATGACCTGATCCGATTGTCTCTGCACCGCTGCGATTTCGTCCGCGATGGTGCTAAGTCGCCGCCCAAGCAAAGCATGGCGCCGCTCATAGGATGTGGCGGTGAGCAGCTCAGTCATTGAGATGTTCCGAGAGGCGTAACTAGTCGCCCGCCCATATTGCTCCACGGCATCCGTTGTGAGGGTCGTGGCATTAGTCTTCAGTAAGTCGAATACTTCGTCGGTTACGAATTCCTGCGGCGTGTACCGGGTACCACCGCCTCGCACATGAGTCGCGAGGCTGGAATCGGTCAATCGAAGAAGCGTGAACCAAACGTAGGCCCTCAGCTCAGTGACATTGTTGGCCAGCTCGGCGACTCGCTCATCCCGCTCAAGCCGCAGGTCATCAAGTCGCTTGGCATTGGCGCTGTTCTGCTGGATTTTCCAGGTATCGAGGCCCTTGATAACGCCATAGATCGCCCCCCTCCGTTTGACCAGGTCGGCATACGCGCCGGGATGGAGATTTCGGATGGCGACAATCGCAAACAGCTTGTCTGGCTCCAGGCATAGGCCGCTGGCAAGGATATTTGAAAACATATCGAATTCATTGACGATATTTTTCACCAGCCGGAGGTCATCGATGTAGTAGCAGACCGTCTCCACCAGTCGACGGTCGAGGTGTTCGCCCAAGGGTTTCGATTTGAAGGTTCGAAGGTTCAGAAGCTCCATCATCTTTTCCTGGGAGTTTTCCGAGTTGATGACGGGGATCACAGGGACGATGAGGTCAAAAAATTTGGTTTTCTCGCCGACGACGAACATCTCATCGCGCAGCGCGTAGACGAAATAGACAGGTCGTTTCACCTGAGGTGATTGCTTGATGATGAAATTGATTTCCCGCAATCGGGTGAACACGTCATGAATGCCGAATCGGTCGAGATCCTCAATGATCACCACGTCAATGCTGCTTCGCTCAAAGCAGTAAATGATCTCATCGATATTTTTGTGCAGGACGGAACCATGGTGAGTGGTCTCCAGTTTGCCGCCTTTGAGCGTCAACCCATCGATACTAAACAGCGAACCCAGCCTCAGACACGTGTGTAGCAGGTGTATGCATCCTAACGCGGCGATCCCGACGGCTAGAGGGCTCGGGATCAACAGCAGCCATTCCATGAGCCAAGTCGGCTCGATCCTTGGCAGCTTTTCCGCCACAGGAACGTAAAGTCTCAGCGCTGCCAAAATGAGGGCGCCATAGCAGAGCGTTTTCCACCAGATCTTCAGGCCGGAAGCCTGATCGATTCTCTTAAGGCGGGTCTTGGGAAGCGTCTTTGCTGGGACGGCGTACAGGAGCTGCTGGACGATCGTCTCCTCGATCCTAGCAACGAGATCGGATTCAGCCTTGTTTGCCTCGGATTTAGATTCCTGCCCTGCTTTGGTGGAGGGTTCGGAGGGCCGCGAAGAATCCGAGGCCACGTCGGTATCGCTAACAAGATCAGACGCCCCGGAGATTTCGTTATCCTTGCCGAAGGTAGCCAACGAAACAAACGCGTAGACAAACTCCGGGTGGCGGTGGACGAAGGTGCGAAGCACGCTGCTCTTCCCTGCCCCGTACTCCCCCGTAATAGCGATGTTCCTGACTTGATCGTTCCTCAGACCGTTTAATAACTCACGCTCATACCGCTGTATCTTCTCAGGCTCAATGAGCACAGGGGTTAGCGGCTGGAACAGATTTTCATGAGTAGGCGTGGCCAAGAACGCATAAGCGGCCTTGTAAGCAGCGACGACCGCGCAAGGGTATCGTTGTAGGGCGGCCAGCTTGCGGCGAGTCTCGTTGTTCCAGACGAGATAGGCATGTACTGCCCGGTGATAGATGGCGCGCAAGCGAATGAACATCCGTGTCTCCAAGCAGGCTGGTGGCTACCAGGCATTCATCTGCCGAAGACTGAATGATCGATCTTGGGTCTAGCGGGAAGGTGAACTTCCGGTGAGCCTGATATGAGGATTGGGATGATAGCTCACGGCCATCTTCGCCTGCGAACCCTTTGTTCACCAGGCAAGAGCTAGGCGCTAGCTTACCTCTGCACGATCCGCTGCATGAACAGGCCGGGAGAGGATTAATCAGGCTGAGAAGAACGCTATTTGGGCCGGCCTAGCCGGTGCTGCCGGATCGAGAATCTTGGGAGCTTGGACTTTATGTGCATACGGAGTATCGGTCAGCCGCTAGCCGCCAACAAAAATTACCATCACCATGCGCGGGGCCGCGCATACCCTCGCCTGCAAAATATGTGAGTTCATCTTGGAGGCTTACGACTGATGTCTGAATCGCCCCGGACTTTATAGACACATTCTTTGCTTCGTGGCCGCCCCCGGTAGCCCACGAGCGAAGCAATGCCGCGCCCGCAACGCACCTGCAGCGAGGCAAAAAAAGATCGTGGCCATTTGCTATATCGCCGAGTGCCTACTACTTTTCCAAGCGCCACCGTCGCGTCACCAGGAAGGTGGCCACCTCCCCCCCCCAGTCCATGCAGCAAGGAGCTCTCAGAATGGGTATCAGTGCCAAAGTAAATGCTGAGTTTATGATCGACAACAAGACCTACAAAGCTTCGCTCAACATCCCCAACTCAGCACCGACTGCCGATAAGCCGTTCATCTTCACTGTCACCTCCAAAGGCGAAGCCGCAGACGCGGTACTGCAGACACTTCTCGAAGTCGCTGTCGGCGCTACCGACCAGGTATACGTTGCAGTTGCCCCCCCCATGGACCTGATCTCCGACGCCATTGGTGGTGACGCCAAGGTCGTCCAGGCGCTCAACGTTGAAGTCTCCGAAGGCAAATACAAAGACGGGAAATTCGAAGTCAAGGCCTGACTCCTCCACGGTGGGGCATGTCACTATGCCCCACCGCATTGATGTACCTGCCTGCGGGAGGGCCCCTCGCCCATGGATATCCGCGTTACGGCGCACTTTGCCTGGTCGGAGATTTTTGGTCGCAAGATCGCCGCCCGAAGCAAGTGCCAGCTGGACCTGTCACGCCAGTACAGCCTGATCTATGCAGACTTGGGAGCAGAGGATGCACAGGGGTGGAATGTTCTCGCTGAACTCAACAAAGCCTTCGATATCGAGCTTCCGGCCGAATATCTGAGGGTGATGGATGCCGGGTTCTTCACATTCAGCCATTTCGGCAACGGGGCGGTCCCCCCGAACACCTCTTTGGACAAGATTTTCCCGCAATCGCCGGTTCCACTCAGTGTCTCCAGGGCCACCGAGCCGATGACCAATACAGCGGGGTTTTGGCTGACGGTAAGCCTCGACGATATCAAGCTGTTCGGCAGCCTGATCGAAATAGGGTACGCCTCGCCCTCTGGCGACGGTGACAAACTTTCACTCTGCGCGGTGCTGGCTAGAGGGACTGTCGCCGGCAAGGCGGTGAGTGACGCGATCTACTTGGCCAGCTTGCCGAACATCCGCTTGTTCAAGCTGTTCGGCTTTGAAGAGGTCGAGGTTCGATATCGCTTCAAGGAAGCCAGACAGCTCAATGTCAAAGGCAAGCTGCGTGTGTCCCTTTTTGATGAGAAGCAGTATCTGTTCGAAGGGGTACTGAACTCGGACGAGGTCAACAGAACCTTCTCAGCCTGCTTGAAAAGTGCCGAACCCGATCAAAGCGTTACCAGGCTCTTCGGCGACCAGATGCGTGGCATTTCCTTCCAGCGCCTGGTGTTCGGGATATTCGCTCGCTATGGCGACAACGAAGATCAACGAACATTCCAGGTCCAGGGTACGGTCAGAGTCGGCTCAGCCCAGCTGACCGGGTACATCTACCTGCAAAACGGCAAACCCCAGGTGGCCAGCATAAAAGTCGACAAGGCACTGTCGATCGGTGATGTGTTCAACCAATGCATCCCGGGGGCCCCGTGGCCGACCTCGCTCATCGACATCACCTTCAAGGCAGGCAGCGAGCTGTATTACCGCTCGGCCGCTGGAAGCCAACTCGCAAGACTGGAGACATTCTCATGCCCTTCCGAGGGGGACCTGCCCGATCGTCAACTTAGCGCCAGCATCGACTACCAGAATGGGTTCAACATCAGGGCGCTGTTCGACCTGACACTCGTCAAGACCCTGGAAGTGGTCGGCACGATCCAGATTGCCGAGGATGGCGTCACTGCCGATATCAGCCTGGGCAAGCCCATCGACCTCTTCATCGTGACCATCGCGGCATCACGCGCCTCACAGCCCATCGGCGGGCCTGCGTTCGAGCTGTCTACCGTCGAGAAGAAATCCTCTATGGGTTTCGTTGGCAGCCTATGGTTCATGCAGGAACAATTTGGCGTCGACGTCCGCGTGAAAGCCACCAGAAACGCGAAGGGAAACACCCAGGTCGACGGTACGCTCACGGCGCTATCGAACTACCCACCGTTCCTGCCCGCTGGCACATCCCTGGGGCTTCGGTACAGCAAGGACGGTGGCTTCCAGGTGACGAACTGGCCAAGTTTCGAGTATCTGACCAACGCCATCGATTTCATCAAGACACTGCAGAAACTCTCCGATCAGGGCAGCGCCGGGTGCGGCAAACTCGTCGGGTTCGCCTTCGAGAAGCTTCTACAGTCAAAATTCCGCGTGAGTGTCTCGTTTGGTACCCAGGAAAATGATGAGGGGGTAACGCTGGTCCTCGATGGGTCCTATACGCTCTGCGTCGCGCAGACCTCCCTCACCGCGGTAGCGATTCCATTTCCAGGGTTGGTGTCGATCCCCCTACCCAACTCGATCAGCTTTTCCGAGTTGGGCAACTACATCGAACGTGCTCTGGCTGCAGCAGCTGAATCATTTGTCAAAGCCCTGGTGAAAAACCGAGAGGCCATTGCTGCCGTCATTGGTCTCACCGCGGGAAAAGCCGCGGCCTCCTATGCCGCTACTCTTGCCTGCCAGGCCTTGATCGACGGTGTAGCAGCAGATGCTGTTGTTGCGACAGCTGCAGAGACCCTTGCCGCAGCCACGGCCGCAGAGGCGGGGGCCGGCGCTGCTGGGGCCCTGGTCGCCGGGGCCGTAGTCGCGGTTGCAGATTTCTTTTCTGGCACAGGCACAGGGACTGGCACTGGCACTGGCACTGGCACTGGCACTGGCGGCACAGGAACAGGAACAGGAACCGCGACACAGAGCCCGCCTGTTGATCCGCGAGTCACCATCACCAACCGTGTGGTCACTCTGACCTGGGGGGGTGGCCAGGGCAATGCGCGCTATCACGCGCAATTGCTCGACAGTGCCGCGACCATCCTGCTGAACAACCCGGACCTGGCGGGTGCGGCCCGGCAGACCCAGTTCGAGTTTGGCCCAGAGTGGCCTTCAGGCCCTTACACGGCCCAGGTCCAGGGTGTTCATGAACAATCGGCCACCCGCTGGGCGGCGGCTCCCTTCAACCGGCTGACAGCGCCGGCCCAACCCAGCGCTCAAGCAGACACCACGGTCCCGGCGCCAGCATATGGAGTGCAGCTGAGTTGGCCACCGATTGCCGGGGCCTCCTCGTACGAGCTCTCTACCCGCCTGCCCGGGAGTGCGACCGATAGGGTCCAGATCGAGCCCGGCGCAGATCAGTCGCTCCCACCTGCGACATACGCATTCATTTTCGAAGAGGCTTCCCCAGCGGGGGATTATCGCTTCAGCGTAACGGCCAAGGGTGGGCATGCATCCGTAGCGAGTCCAGACAGCGAGCCGCTGACGCTTGTACGTCCAGGCCAGCCCCAGGACTTCCAGGCCAGCAGTATCGGCAGCAATGTTGCGTTGCGCTGGCGTTCGGTTGCTGGTGCATTGCGCTACCAGGCATTGGCGCAGAAGAAAGGGGCTGCCCCTCTGGTTATTGAGCTGCACGCCCGGGAGGAAAGCGGCGTCGAGCATGCAGACTTCGCTCTACCCTGCCCTTCGCATTCGCCTTCCGTTTACCAGGTGCAGGTCTGGGCGCTGCCTGGCGCTGACCAGGTGAACTACGTAGCGGGCGTGCCGTCGGCCGTCGTCGAGGTGACGATTACGCCCTATGCAACCGCATCAGAAATGGCCACCGCGCTGCATGCCCTCACTATCGAGGGGAGCGCGTGCGGTACACAGTTGATAGCGGCATTCCCGAACCTGACACCGGACACTTTGGCCATCGCCATGGCGCAAGGCGGCTACCCGGCCATTGAGACCAGCAATGGCCTGCTTGCTGTGTGGCCTGATACCCCACCCCTTGAGCTGGCGACCGTACTCGCCCTGGCGTATCCCGATCCGTTGCAGTTTGCCGCCTCCCAGCGTGGCCAGGGCGTGCCTGGTGAGCTGTGCGCAGTCAATCTGTTGAAGGCATTCCCACAGCTTGGCGTATCAGAGATGGCGCGCGCCATGGCAAAGGCAGGTTACCCCGCAACGGACACCGCGACAGGCCTCAAGGTGGCGTACCCCGCCATCTCGCCTGTGGCGCTATCAACTGCGCTGGTGCTCGCTTATCAGTGACGCCGCCATGCCGAGCAAGAAGATCCACCGTTCAACTGCGTCATTCACCCCATTACAAACAGCGACTACGAGAGGTAAACAGCATGAGCACCGAAACCCTGATCAGCATCCTGCAGTCTCTTAAGCAACAAGGGCTGAGCCCCCTTGAGGCGGTCAAAGAGGCACTGGCCCAGCTCCAGTCACGTGCCCGAGGGGCTACCACCGACAACACCGCAGTGGCCGAAGCCGTGATCGAGGTTTTCTCGCCCCTGACCGCGACCCAACTCGCAATCATCCTGCACACCACCTATCCGGACCTGACTGCGCTTGACGTCGGGAAAACCATTCTCAACCCGAAAGTACTGCCAGCCACACCGGCCACCGAGATGAATGAAGCCCTTGGCAAGGCTGGTTTCGACGCCTCCAGCGTCAGTGATGCAGTGAACATCCTGTATCCGGTCACCGTGACCATTCAGGCCAATCAAGCCTGGCAGCAAAGCGGCCTGACAGTGACTGGCCGCCAGGTCACCCTGATTGCAGCGCAAGGCTCCTGGACTTCCAACCCGGCAACAGGGAAAACAGGCCCGGCCGGCAACACGAACTATCGCGCCAAGCAAGGCTATACCCTGCCAGGCCAGTTCGAGGGGGCCCTGATCGGCCGCATTGGCGACAACGCACCGTTTCTGGTTGGGCCTCAGGTCAAGGTGCCGGCAGGACAGTCGGGGGTCTTGCAACTGTGCATCAACGATGACCTCAACGGGATTTATGGTGCGGGCCTGACGGACAACGTCGGTAGCATGCAGGTAGACATCCGCACGCAAGGCGAATAGCCGATGCTGGCAGCCCGGTGGCTACCTCACCGGGCTGGCAGCCTCATTGCCCCGGCGCGCTGCCACGTTCCCCGAAGAGCAGCGTCACATTGACCCGTTGATTGAGGTAGCCCGGCCGGAAAGCCAGTGGCGCGGTGGCATGGAACAGATCTGAGTTGAAAATCACAGCGCGATTGCACCTGTAAGGGATGACTGTGCGCCGGGCTCCAGCCTCCTTCAGAAAGGCGGCAATTCGATCACCTTGGCGATTGTAGGTTTCGAAATCCCAGTCAGAGGGCGCCTCGACGTCGTAGACCACAAGCCCTCCCGAGTCGCGGTCAAGGTTTGCCTCGTCCGGCGTGATCCAGAAGTTCACGTTCACAGCGGCAAAGTCTGCATGGGGGTGTGTCGCAGGCTGGTCATGCTGGTACTTGAACCCCCACATCTGAAGCAATGGGTGATGCTTGCCGATAAGCTGGGGGAAGCAACGCCGAATCTCATCGGCAACCTGCAGCAGAAGCGGGCAATTGAAACCCTCCCTGAAGAACGCGCCGAGCCGACCATGAGCATATCGGTCGGTATGCCAGATGGTGGACTGCAAACAGAACGCCTGCACAAGCGCCAGTGCATCAGCAGACAGGAAGTCGTCGATCACGACCAGGCCCAGGGGGCTCTCCAGGTAATCGCGTTCAGCTCGCAGCAGCGCCTGGCTCATCTTCAAGGCCCCTTCTTGCAGTCGCGGAGCCTGCAACTGGTGCACATTACGCCCGTAGCTCGGGGGCAGCGCAGCGACGTTGGCCGGGGGTGTTGCCAAACTGTTGGGCTGTTCGAATGGTTGGAGAGCTGCCTCATAGCTAGCAATCTCCGCCTCAAGACGCGGACCAATCAGCTGGTGGTCTCGCAAATAGCGTAACTGCTCCAGGTCGTGGGCCAGCTTCGCCCGCGAAGCCCTCGGTACAGCACCACGCCCTTCGCAGGCACCGGGTTGAGACAGGCTGCGCTCGTCACCACGAACTACAGAGGCATAGTGCGCAGCCCACAGGCCCGCAGCGTCAAGGTCGTGAGTACGCAATGAAGTGCTGACGAGTTGCTCCAGGATCTCTGGATCGCGCGGGTACAGTTCGCCGAGGACCTCCCACATGCCACGGGCCGAGTCGTGCTGGCCCATGTGGCCATACAGCGTGGCCAGCAAAAAGGCCAGGTTGGCCCTGGCCAGGTCGAAGGCAGGCTGCAGGCTGATCGCAGCCTTGTAGCTCGAAATTGCGTCCTCATTGCGCCCCGATTGCTGCAAGGCCCAACCCAGGTTGTTATGGCCAACAGCCCAGTCAGGACACTGCTGCACAACGGCACGAAAGCATGCCAGTGCGGCATCGAACTCGCCCTGATCGCACAGGGTACAGCCCTCCTCCAGCAGCACCGATACGGTCTGCTGCGCGCAACCATTGCCTGCAGCCTCTGGCGTGGTGCGCAGGGCACCATATTTCGCCATCCAGACTTGCGCACTCACGCAAAGCCTCTGAACGGGTCAAGGGCAGCCTTCATCTTCATGGCGCGGCCGAAAGCGTCCTTGTCGGTACTTTCAGCAGCCTCATTCCCGTCATCGCCAATCGCGGCGCTCGCACCGCCAGTGTCATTCAATGCAGCCCAGGCAGGCTCGGTCTCAAGAGACCTTGCGCCGTAGGCTCGAATCACACCGGTTATGTTTGTACTATCCCTTTCAGCGTGCATGGTCCGTCCTTGGAATCGAGCATCAGGTGGCTCGTGGAGCCGGGTTGCGAAACGCCAAGCATAGCCACTGTATCGCCACCATCCACTAAAAGTGCAGCTACAGGTGGAAATGCCCCGCAGCCTCGGGCTGATAGAGCACCTTCCGGATCTCGATCCGGCGGGTTCGATCAGCGATTCGCCAGTCGATGGCGTCCCCCTCCTGATAGCCCAGGATCGCGGCGCCGATGTCGGAACACACCGAATGCTTGCCGGTGCTGCTGTCCGCGTCTTCGGGGTAGACCAACGCCACTTCGATCTCCTCGTCGTCCAGCTGCAACAAGGCCCTGGAGTTCATCGTGACGACATTGCGCGCCACCTGCTGCGGCTTGACGACGATGGCCCGCTCGAGCTCATGCTCGAGTTCCACCACGGTCGGGCCTTCCTCTAGCGCGATCAGGCCCTCGAGCCTGGCCTTGTCGATTTCTGTGATGTAGATCCCGGTGGAGTCGCCCACGGCACCTTCGCGCAAGAACGTGAGGTAGCGCCCCATCGTCATGGCAAATGACTTCAATGTCGGGGTTTCGCTCTCCAGCACAAAGCCGCTGCGTACAAAGGCTTTCAGCGAGCGCGTGTTGTCCGGGTGAATCTTGGCGATGAGCTTCTTGGCCCGCATGTCGAGGAAGGCCAGTTTCATGCCTTCGCGAATCGTACGGGCGCCAAGGTTTCGGCCCCACTTGTCGCTGTCTCCGATGACCAGGACGATCTCGCAGTTGGAGCCAGTCTTGACGAGGCGGACAAAGCCGACCGGGGCGTCATGCCGGTCATAGGCCATGAAGAATCGGCCGCCCCGATTGAATAGATGGGTCAGGATCGGCAATTGAGTCCGATCGATGGCTTGTTCGATGGAGCGAGAAACATCACGCGAATCACTCAGATAGCAGGTAACACGTTCGTCTTCCAACCAGTCCATCAACGTCAGCGCATGTGCCCGGGTAATTTCAGGGCACAGCGAAATGAAAGGCCTGTTCATCTTCACCACACTTGATATGCAAAGGATGAAAGCCCTTCATGGCGATTGCCATGACGGTTCTTTCGGCAACCGGCCATCTTAAGACATAACGCCAGAATGGCGAACAGTTTGCGCACTTTCCTCCCCCCTCACCGCCTGCGTCCGAACGTCGCAGCAAAGTGACTTGGCAAATGCCGCGCAATGCTTAAAATCTCGCCTCCTTTTCTACAGTCTGCAGGGGGCATCGCCCTGCCCTGGCTGGCCCTTTCCTGCCGTTCGATACATCGCGCGTACTGCCCGAAGGCGCCGTGCAGCAGGTCACTCGAGGTTTTTATGTCTCCGCGTTTGCTGGCCATGGCGCTGGCGCCCCTGCTGGGCCTGTTCATCATCGCCCTGGGCAATGGTGCCTTGTCGTCCTTGACCACATTGCGCCTGGGCGAAGCCGGGGAATCGGCCACGATGATCGGTATCGTCGCCTCGGCCTACTTCATCGGCCTTACGCTAGGCGCCCTGTTCAACGACCGGCTGATCCTGCGGATCGGCCATATCCGTGCCTACAGCAGCTTCGCCTCGCTGATTGGCGTCACCATCCTGCTGCAGGGCATGTTCTATGACACCTGGGGCTGGTTCGTGCTGCGCCTGATCAACGGCTGGGCCACCGTCGGCGTGTTTCTGGTCATTGAAAGCTGGCTGCTGCTGGCCGGTGACGCAAAGATCCGCGGGCGCCTGCTAGCGCTCTACATGATCGCCCTGTACGGCGCTGGCGTGCTGGGCCAGGCAACCCTGGGCGAGATCACCGGTTGGGGCGACACGGCGCCATTCATGGTCGCCGGCATGCTCGCGTCCTTGTCGGTGCTGCCGATCGTGATCCTGCCGCGGGTGTCGCCGCTGCTCGACCAGGTCGAGCCGCTCAAACCACGACAGCTGCTGGGGGTGACGCCTACCGGTTTGGTGGGTTGCTTTGGCTCAGGGGTGGCCATTGCCGCCGTGTATTCGTTGCTTCCGCTGTACCTGCAGCGTATCGGCCACGATATCGGCGAAGTCGGCAGCCTGATGGCCTGGACGATTCTCGGGGCAATGCTGCTGCAGTATCCCGTAGGGCGCTGGTCCGACCGCAGGGACCGCCTGGAAGTGCTGACCGTGCTGGCGGGGGTATGCAGCGTGCTGTCGCTGGCCGTGGTACTGCTGCCGCTGTCCGCGACGCTGCTGGCCGCACTGCTGTTCCTGCTGGGCGGCGGCGTGTTCGCGCTCTACCCGGTAGCGGTCAGCCATGCAGCAGACCGCGCGTCGCCCGAGGCGCTGGTACCCATGATTCAGGGCCTGCTGCTGATCAACTCGCTGGGCTCTGCCATGAGCCCGCTGATGATCTCGCCGGTCATGACATCGCTGGGCGAAAACGGGCTGTTCTGGGCCTTCGCGGTGGTCAACCTGAGCATGGTGACGTTTTTCGTCTGGCGTCGCGGCAAGCGCCCGGTACCGGTCAATCCTGCGCCGTTCACGGCCTCGGCAACCTTTTCACCTACCGGTGCCGAGTTGCGCCTGACAGAAGACCTGATGCAGGCCGTGCAGGATCACCCGCCGATGCCCGATGCGGTCAACGGCCAGGCCGCCCCCAAGCCCGCGCCACACTGCGAGCCTGGTTGAAAGAGGCTACAGTGGAGCGTCCCGAGACCCCGAACGCGTTGATCGAGCGTTCACCTTGGGTCGAGAGGCACTGCTTCAGCAGTCGACAGCCTCTTGGGCAACTCGCAATCTGCTCGAAACTGCCGGAGGACGCATGAACCGTTTCAATCCACGAAAGCTTGGGCTGTCAAAGTGGACCGCCTGCCAGCCGGTCAACCGTGAAAAGCACTTCCTGGTCACCGAGTTGATTTGCGATGAGCACGGCACACCCCTGCAGATCGAACTGCAGGCCGTGCACAGCGGGCGAAAACAACTGCTCGACTGGCAGGAACTCAGGGATAGCCAGCGCTGGAAAATCGGATGGTGCTGAACGGCACATTCTGGGTATGGGACGATCAACCGATCGCCTTGTGAATCCTTTGACTGGCAGCATGGATCTCGCAAACCAGTTGCCTCACCGCCTCCTCAACCGTGCCTTCATTACGGCACAGCACCCACCCGTTATCCGCAACCGCCTGCTCGAATGCCTGCGTGGCAGCAACCTGCTCCTCCAGGCTGAACATCACGGTACTGCCCAGCCCTCGGGTTCTGGCCGCCGCCCTCGCCCACGAAATCTGCGGGCTGGTAACCACCCCGACGTGCAGGTCCGGCACACTCACCTCGCGCTCGAGGTTCAACCGCAGAATCTCGGCAAACGGCACTATCCGGCGAAACGCCGCATCCGATGGATACCAGCGGTCGATCAGGATGATGCTGTTGGGCGGCTGCCTGGTCAGCACCTGCCGGGAAATCCAGGCCCGGCTCTCGGCAAGGCGTTCGCAAACCGCCCACTCCAGCGACCGGCTGGGGTTTCTGACCAGTGCGTTGACGAGCGCCATCGTCTCGCCCCGGCCGGGGTCGCTGTTTTTCTCGGACAGCCGGACCACCTTTCTGCCGTCCGCCCGCAGTGCCTGGGTCACGGCTTCCAGCAGCGTGGTCTTGCCGGTTCCCTTGGGGCCATCCAGCGAAACGAAAAGCGGACGGTTCATTGTTGTTGCGCCTCTGGTTGTGTCCATCAGTCATGAGCCGGCATTCTTGCACACCCGCTCCCCAGCAGACACCGAGGCACCTCCGTCAATGGACCCGACACTCACCCAGGCCCTTGCGCAACTGCGCCGCGCCCTGCCCATCGGCCTGCGCCACGCCCGGGCCCTGCTGCAACGCTGCGCCGGCAACCCGCAGCAGGCCGCCGAGCTGTACAAGGCCGAACTGCTGCAGGTGCTGATGGAAAAATCCGGTCTGCCACACCACCAGGCCCGCCAGTACCTGCACAGTGCGGGCTACGACCTGAGCCGCGCCTTGACCGCCCTGGACGAAGCGCGTTTCACCCTGACCCAGCGCATTCTGCGCCACCATCACCAGGACAAGCCACGCGCCCTGGACCTGATCGCCCAGGCCATCGAAACCGCCGAACAGCTGCCCCGCCAGTACTGGCTGGATTTCGAGCGCCTGGATCAACTGCCCGCGGCGCTGCGCTGCTTCATGGTGATCCACGAATGGCTGGCCTTCGAGCAATGGGAAGGCTTTGACAGTGCCCTGCACTTTCACCTGCCCCAGGCCATCGCCCAACTCAGGCACCTGCAGCTCGATGCCCTGGCGCACACACTGGAGCAGGCCGATCAGCGCCAGCAGCACCTGCGCCAGGCCCATGCCGATGAAAGCCACGTCGAGCTGGCCATACGGGTCCAGCAGGACCCGTTCTTCGACGCCTGCCAAACCCGCTTCAACCAGCAGCGCACGCAGCTCGACGAGCAGCTGTACGCGTGGGTGGAGCGGCACATGGCGCAGTTTCCCGCCTGAGCTGCGCCCCTGCAGCGCGCAAGCCGGTAGACTGCCGCCCTCCCCGACGGACCTCGGATTCCCCCTCATGGAACTGCACTACCGCATCACCCCCGACCACCTCCAGTCCTTGATCGCCGAAGCGCTGAAGCAGGAACTGCTCAAGCAGGACGAGCAACAGGCCCGCGCCCTGGCCACCTTCGCCAGGTGGCAGAGCCGCCTGATCGGCCCGCTGATGTTCGCCCTGTGCCTGATCGGCGCCCTGCTGGCGGTGTATCTCCCGGAGCGACGCATCACCCCGGAGAAAGCCATCGCCCTGCTGCTGTTCACACTGGTGTTCATCCCGCTGTGGTGGCGCTTTTCCGGGCGCTGGCTCGGCCACCTGCAAGCGCGGATCGCCGCCAACCACGCCAAGCCCCGGGCACCGGTACGCGGGCTCAACCAGCGCCTGATCGAGGCCAGGCTTCGGGTACCCCTGAAATCGGCCCAGGACACGTACAAGCTGAGCTTCGATGATCAGGGCTTCACGCTGGACAAGGCCCGGGGCGGCAAGACGGTCCTGGCCTGGGAGCAAGTCGTACACCTGCTGGAAACGCCGGACTTCTACCACGTGGCGAGCGCAGCCATGCGCGCCAAGGGCATGGCCTGCCTGATTGCCAGGCACAGCGAGCTGATGCCGGCGCAGGACTATCAGCAAGGTCTGCAGGCGTTTCTGAGCCACTGCCCGGTCACGGCTAGCGCCCCGGCCACGTCTTGCCCCTCAACCCCGAAGTAGCCCTCGCCCGGCCTGGGCGCAGGTGGTAATTCGGCCAAAGCACAGGGAAGCAATGCCATGGCAACGCGCCGGTGCTGCATGCAGCCACGGCGAACGTATAAGGTAGGCCGCACAACAATCCAACTACCAAGGAGACAGCCATGACCCTGTTCTGCCGGCTTAGCCTGCTGTTGCTGATCGTGGGAATGCTGCTGGGCGAGATCGTGATCGCCAGCGTGGGGCTGGTGGGCGTGTGCGGTGCGGCGCTGTACATCAGCATCCGCGAGGACACCCCGCAGGCGCCCCCCGCCGAGCCGGAGTTTCTCGCCTAGCCGTTCAAGGCTGCAGCGGTTCGGCGCCCTTGACGAACATCTGCGCCGTGACAATGCAGCACTTCTCGGCCTTCTTCGAACTGAAGGCCTTGTGGTCGAGCGCCCATTCCAGCCAGAAGCCGTCGATCAGCGCGGTGATGGTCAACGCCGCGCTTTTGGCGTCTATCTGCGTGCCCTGTGCCTTGCCGATGGCCTTGAACACCGACTCCAGTTCCTTGCGATAGTCGGCATAGAGCTTCTTGTTCAAGGCGCGCAGCTGCTCCGACGATACCGCCGCCCCCCAGAACCCCAGCCAGGTGGTGAGGATGAACTCGTTGAAGATCTGCCCGCGAAACGAGGAGCGGATGATCGCCAGCAGACGGTCCTCGGGCGTGCCGCCCTGCACCGCCAGGTACTTGCGGGTTTCTTCGCGCAGCTGGTCGGTGAGTTCCTGGTAGGTCGACAGCATCAGCTCTTCCTTGCTGGAAAAGTGATGGCCGATCAGCCCGATGGACACCCCGGCCTGCGCGCAGATGCGCTCCAGGGTACTGCCACTGTGGCCATAGCGGGTGATGCACTGCATCGTCGCCTCGATGATGGCCTTGCGGCGCGTCTCGGGGTCGATGCGGGTTCGACGCTTCCTGGGTTGGGTTACTTCGGGCTCACTGCTCATACGTCAACAACCTGTGCACTGCGGGGCATGGCCCCGGTCTCCGGACAGCGGCTACATCTCAGTCGCCAAGCGAGGCGACAATTTAGCAACTTTTGCCCGGGCAAGTGACAGGAAATGGCGATTGCCCCGGCGTGCGTCGCGCACGCCGGGGCAATCGTCGACAGGCTCAGTTGGCGCTCAGGCCGCGCTCCAGGTCCTTGTCCAGTTCATCGATGCGCGACAGCTCCGCCGCGATGTCCTGGGTGCGGCACAGCCACCCATAGACCAGCGCCGACACCACCAGACCCACCAGCATGCTGATGTCGGCGCCATCGAGCAGCGTGGTCACGTAGCCGGTATACAGCCCGGTGCTGGAGAACGGCAGCATGGCCACGAAGCCTGCCACGTAGGCGCCGATGCCGCGCCAGTTCCAGCGCCCGTAGATCCCGTTGGGCTTGAAGATCTCGGTAATCGAGAACTTGCCGTGGCGTACCTTGTAGAAGTCCACCAGGTTGATCGCCGTCCACGGGGTGAACAGGTACAGCAGGATGGCCAGGAAGTCGCCGAAGTCCTTCACGAAGTTGTCCGATGCGGTCATCGCGATGGCGATCGCGGTCCCGCCCACCAGCAACATCGAAACGATGCGCTTGAACAAGGTGGAGGTCTGGGTCTTCACCGTGTCGGCGATACTCAGCAAGGTGATCGAGGCGCCGTAGAAGTTCTGCGCCGCGCTGGTCACCAGGCTCAGCACCGCCAGGATCAGCAGGCATTCGCCGAAGCCGCCGAACAGTGTGTTGCCCAGCATCACCAGGCCCTTGGCCAGGTTCTGCCCCGGGCTCAGTGCCGCGGCCAGGGCGCCGATCAGCATCATCCACACCCCGCCGATCATCGCGCCCATGTAGGTCCACCAGAACGACGAGCGCACGCTGACATTGGCCGGCAGGTAGCGCGAGTAGTCCGACACGTAGATCGCCCAGCTCAGCTGATACGCGGCGGCCACGAAGAACTGCGCCAGGAACGGCGTTGCCTTGAAGTCCGAGACGCTCAGCTGATCGGCTGGCAGCTTGACGAAGAAGAACAGCCCCACGGTGAACACCAGCATCACCGCGATCAGCACGAACGCCAGCAGCCGCTGCACCTTGTGGAAGGTGTTGTAGCCGGCAATCGCCATGACGATCGCCAGCAGCGAGAAGGCGATGGCCGAGCCGTTTTCGGGAACGTCGAACAGTTCGTGCAGCGTCTGGCCCACCAGCAACTGGTTGAAGGCGTTGTAGCCCACGTAGGTGGCGATGGCCACCACATACACCAGCAACGCGCCCAGGTAGCCGAACTGCGGGCGCGACTGGATCAGTTGCGGCAGGCCCATCTGCGGGCCCTGGGTGGAATGGCCGGCCATGAACAGCGTGCCGAAGGCGCAGCCCAGGAAGATCGCCACCGCCGACCAGAACAGGTTGGCGCCCATGCCGACCCCGATGATGCCCACCGCCAGGGTGGTCAGGTGCGCTTCCCCGCAGAACCAGATGGGCCACAGGTGCCACGCCTTGCCGTGGCGCTCTGCGAGCGGGACGTAATCGATGGAGCGTGTTTCAAGGTTCAGGCGTCCCTTGGACGCCGAGTGGGAGGCAGACATGGCAGTTGCACCTTTTTTATTGGTCTGGTTGCACGGCTAAGCGGAAAACAGCGGGTTCATCAGTCCCGGGCGTGGTTGATCGCCTGGGTCAACAGCGCCTCCAGTTGCGCCTGGGTGCTGTCGCGCGGGTTGGTCAGCCGCGCCGGGTCGCCCATGGCCTTGCGTGCCACGGCGCCGACATCGGCCTGGCGGACCCCGAGCTCGGCCAGCGACCTGGGAATTTCCAGGCGGTCGAGCAAGGCGCACACGGCGTTGTAGAAGGTCTCGAACTCGGCGTCCGGCAAGCCCAGGGCCTGCGCCACCGGCATCAGGCGCGGGGTGATCTGCGCCTGGTTGTAGCGCAGCACCACCGGCAGGATGACCGCGTTGGTCAACCCATGGTGGGTGTTGTAGGTGGCGCCCACCATATGGCTCAGTGCGTGCACCAGCCCCAGGCCCTTGAGAAACGCCACGCCGGCCAGGCACGAGCCGATCAGCATGTTGCCCCGCGCCTCCAGGTCGTGACCGCGTTCGACGGCGGTGTCGATCGAGCCCCACAGCAGCGTCAATGCCTGCAACGCGGCGCCATCGCTGAGCGGGTTGAAGCTGGGCACGAAGTAGGCTTCCAGGGCATGGATGATCGCATCGCACCCGGTCCATGCGGTCAGGTTGGCCGGCAGGCTCTGGGTCAGCTCCGGGTCCAGGATCACCGCCGCCGGGCGCGCCCGTGGGTGCCACACGCAGCCCTTGATGCCGCGCCCGGTGTCGGTGAGCATCGCGGTGCTCTCGGTTTCGGCGCCGGTGCCGGCGGTGGTGGGAATCGCGATCACTGGCGCAAAGTCCGCCGCACTGAAACCTGCCGGCACCGGCTTGTCGAAGTCGAAGGCCCACAGCTCGCTGCGCTGCTGACGGGCGACCAGGGCCACCGCCTTGCCGCCGTCCAGGCCACTGCCGCCCCCCAGCGCGATGATGCCGTCGGCGCCCCAGGCCCGATAGGCTGCGGCACCGGCCAGTACCGACTGGTCGGTGGGGTTGGGCTCGATGCCGCCGTACAGGCCGCAGGCAAGCCCCGCCTCGGTCAGGCTGCGCTGCAGTTCATCCACGAAGGGCAGGCGCAGCGAGCCCTGATCGGTGATGATGATCGGTCGGCTGATGTTGAAGTCCCGGCACAGCCTGGCCAGGTGATGACGCGCACCCGGGCCGTACTCGATGGGCAGTGGCACGGTCCATTGTTGCGGGTTCAAGGCTGAAAGCGTGTTTTGCATGGGGTTGACCTCAACGGCAGCGCAGGATGGTGGATTTCAATTCGGTGTACTTGCCCAGCGCATGGGCCGAATTGTCCCGGCCATTGCCGGACTCCTTGAACCCGCCAAACGGGAAGTTCATGTCCACCAGTTCGTCATAGCAGTTGACCCACACCGTGCCGGCCCTGAGCTGGCGGGTGGCGCGGTGAATGGTCCCAAGGTCGGATGACCACACCGCCGCCGCCAGGCCGAACTCGGTCTGGTTGGCGATGGCGATGGCCTCATCGAGGGTGTCGAAGGGAATCACCACCAGCACCGGGCCGAAGATTTCCTCGTTGGCGATACGCGCGGTTGCGTCCGGGGCAAGGAAGATCGTCGGCTCCAGGTAGGCGCCTGCCCCCACCGGCGAGAGCGCCTGGCCGCCCTTGAGCAACTGCGCCTCGTGCCGGCCTGTTTCGATGTAGCGCTGGACGCGCTCGAACTGCACCGCGTCGATGATCGCGCCCGTGACGCTGGCCGGGTCCAGGGGGTGCCCCGGGTAATAGCTGTCGGTGGCCACGAGCAGTTCGCGCAGCAGCGGCTCGATCACCGAGCGCTGCACCAGCAGACGCGACCCGGCGCTGCACACCTGGCCCATGTTGGCGAAGATCGCCGCCGCTGCCGATTGCGCGGCCTGGGTGATATCCGCGCAATCGGCCATGACGATGTTGGCCGACTTGCCGCCCAGCTCCAGCCATACACGCTTGAGATTGGAGGCGGCGGCGTTCTGCGCGATCTGCCGCCCCACCGCGCCGGAGCCGGTGAAGGCGATACAGTCGACGTCGCCATGCAGGCTCAGCTCGCGCCCCACCGCGCCATCACCGGGGAGCACATTGAATACCCCCGCCGGCACACCCGCTTCCATCGCCAGGGCGGCGATGCGCAAGGCGCTCAACGGGGTTTTCTCCGACGGCTTGAGCAGTACGCTGTTGCCGGCTGCCAGGGCCGGGGCGAACTTCCAGGCGGCCATCAGCAGCGGGTAGTTCCAGGGCACCACCGCCGCCACCACGCCCAGCGGCTGCTGGGTAACGGTGCCGAAGAACTGCGGGTCGGTGGCCGGCACCTCACCGTGCACCTTGTCGATCAGTTCGGCAAACCAGCGCAGGCAGTAGATCGTGCCCGGCAGGTCGGCACCAATGGTATCGGCAATCGGCTTGCCGCTGTCCAGGGTCTCCAGCAGCGCCAGCTCGTCGGTATGCGCCTCGAGCAGTGCGGCCCACCTCAGCAGCACCGCCTTGCGCTCGCGGGCCGCCAGCTCGCTCCACACGCCGGCCTCGAAGCTGCGCCGCGCAGCAGCCACGGCCAGGTCCACATCGGCCTTCGCGCACTGGGCCACCGCCGCGAGCACGGCGTCGTCAACCGGGCTGCGGGTGCAGAAGGTCGCCCCGTCTTGCGCGTCCACATAGCGCCCGTCGATGAATGCCCTGCCCTCCAGCGGCAACGTTGCTGCCTTGTCGAGCCAATAGGCCCTGTCTTTGAGTCGTGTCACTGCAATACCCCGTCTTGTTCTTGTCAGGCTGGGGCAATCCTAGGCGATACTGAAAATATCTTCAATAACGATCAAGACCGTTACTGAATTTATTTTCAATAAAAAATGCCCGCATGAGCGGGCATTGTTCCAGGCGATGCATGGGCAGCAGCGTGCAGTCAGTCCGTCCAGGTCAGCGAGGGCGCCCCCCGCCGGCGCATCACCCAGGCAATCAGCAGGCCGCCGAGCATCCAGGCGGCGCCCAGCACCTTGGCGTGCACGTTGGTGCTCCACAGCGCATAGCTCAACAGCAGCACGCCCAGCACCGGGGACACCCCATGGCTGAACAGCTGCGCCTGGCCGATCTTCCTGAAGTAGATCATCACCGACACGTGCAACAGGATGTAGGCGGTCAGCGCGCCGAACGTGACCAGGGTCACCATCACATCCAGGTAGCCGGCCCCGGCGAACGCCACCACGAACGAAACCAGCGCAACCGTGACGATGGCGTTGGCAGGCACGTTGGTGCGGGCACTGATGCGGCTCAGGTACGCGGGCAGGCGCTTGTCCCGCGACATGCTGAACAGCACCCGCGCCGTGGTCGCCTGGGACACCAGGGTGTTGGCCATCAGCGCGATGATGCCGCTGGTCAGGGTGATCACCGGCAGAAACCAGGCCCCGACGATCTCGGCACTGAGGGTATAGAACGCGGTGTCGGCAGCGGCGCCCTGGTACACCGTGCCCAGCGGCACGAACACTGCCGCCAGGTACACCTGCCCCACGAACAGCACCGTGACCAGCATCAGCAGCATCATCGTGGCCCTGGAGACCGTCTCCCCGCCCCCCTTGGCCTCTTCGTTCAGGGTCGACACCGCGTCGAATCCGATGTAGCTGAGGGCTGCAATCGGTACGGCGGCGAACACCATGGCCATGGAGAAGTCGGAGCGGTTGTAGAATGGCGCGATGAAGTGCTCCAGGGTCGGCTTGAGTTCGATGATGCGAGAGGTGGCGAAGGCGGCGAACAGAAACAGCACCACCAGCTGGATCAGCAGCAGCACCTTGCTCAACCTGGCATTCATCTCGATGCCCATCAGGTTGACCGCCGTGGGCACCGCTACGAAGGTGACCAGCCACACCGTGGTCGGCACCTGCGGGAACTGCGCCGACAGCGCCGCCGCCCCCAGCACCGCCAGCAGTGCCGGCAGCAGCAGGTAATCGAGCAGAATCGCCCAGCCGGCCACGAAGCCCAGGCTGCTGTTGGTGCCGTGGGTGACATAGGAATAGACCGAGCCGGCCAGGGGGATCTTCCTGGCCATCTGGCTGTAGCTGATGGCGCTGAAGATCATCGCGACGGCGGCCACCAGGTACACCAGCGCCACCATGCCGGCGGAGGTGTTGTAGATAAGCCCGAACACGCTGACCGGGGCGATGGGCACGAAATACAGCAGGCCGTAGGCGAGCACATCGGAAAAGCTCAGTACCCGTTTGAGCCCTGCCTGCTCCGGGTCTTGTGTACTGGGGGTGTCTGACGCATTGGCAATCGACATGGGCAATCTCCGAAGCAATAGATCGTCGAGGCGCAACCCCCTGCTTCGCCAGGGGCCTGGGTCGACTTGTTTTTTATAGTTTTATCCATGACTTCAAGGGTCGGTACAGCGCGCGCGGGGCTGCGTGCGCTGTACCGGGGCTGCTTCCTGCAAGGGGCAAGTATCAAAGTGGGCCACCAGGCGAACAAGCGACCATTGCGCATGCAATCAGTCGTCGGCGGAATGATCCCCAGCGGTGCCGCCATGGCTGTGCATCGACCCGACGGCATTCAGGTGCGCGGGGTCGCCTTGGCAATGAAGGCGCGCAGGTGCCTGAAGAAGGGTTCGGGGTTTTCGATATGCGGCATGTGGGAGGCCTCGGGTATGCAGCAGAACTCGGCGCCCCTGACCATCGCCGCGAAGTCCCGGCCCGATTCGGGGGTGCCTTCGTCGTGGGCCCCGCACATGAACAGCGTGGGCACCTCGATCGACGCCAGCTTCGGGGTCAGGTCCAGGTCCGCCAGTGTGCCGGTGCCGAAGAACTCGGTGGGGCCCCACATGTAGCCGTACAGTTCGGTCGCGCAATTGTCCATCGTGTCGACCACGATCTGCGGCCAGGGCTGCACGCGGCACAGGTGACGCACATAGAACGCGTTGACCGCCTCCAGGTACTCGGGGCTGGTGAAGTCGCGCTGCGCCTCGCACCGGCGCATCACCGCCTGCAGGTGGTCGGGCAACTGCGCCTTCAATCGCTCGCAGTCCGCCATCCAGCGCTTGGCATCGACCAACGGCCCCGACAGCGCCAGCGAGCACAGCCCGGCCGGCTGCCGGGCCGCATAGTTGATGGCGATGCTGCAGCCCCACGAGCTGGAAAACAGATGCACCTGGCCCAGGCCCAGGTGCTCGCGAACGGCATCTATCTCGTCGGTAAAACGCTCCAGCGTCCAGTTGCGTGTGTCGCCCACCCGCTGCGAGCGTCCGCAATCGAGCTGGTCGTACAGCACCACGCTGCGGTCAGGCACCAGTTCGAGCAGCGGCAGCAGGTAGTCATGGGAGTTGCCGGGGCCGCCATGCAGCACGATCAGCGGCACGGCACCGCTGTTGGCCGAGCGGTTGAGCCGGTACCAGACCTTCCCACCCGGTACATCGATATGGCCGCTTTCATCTGGCACAGCAGCGTAGTCACTCACGAGCACCTCCAACCTTGTGATTGTTATTCTGTTGGCGCACGCCCCCGAACCCGCAAGCCCGGTACTGACGCGGGAACAGGCGGTCGTCGCCCTGCTCGAGTCTTAGGGCACGAAGGGGCTGGCACAAGCGAAAAAAAATGGGCTGGTCCTGAATTATTTTCCTGACCTGCCGTGGCGCTGCGGCACGCTCAGGGCGGCGGCGCGAACAGCACGGGCCGCGCTGCATCGGCGCCCAGTACACAGGCCACGTCATGCGCGCAACCTGGCACGATGACCATGCGCCTGGGCGTGCGCGGCTTGAGCACGGCCTGTTCATAGGCGGCATACGCCAGCCCTCGCTGCAATCGGAAAGGCCCCTGCAACATGGCCGCGCAGGATTTGTCGAGAATCGGGTAGAACGTACCCTTGTCGGCACTGCTGTCGAGGGCACCTTCCAGGTAATCGACCTGGGCCGCCGCATAGTGTGCGCGGGCCTGCGCGCCGGTACGCGGCAGATAGCCAGGCAGCGACTGGGTGCCGTACTTCCAGTGGTCATAGGCACAGGCCGGGGACGTCGCCGGCACGTCGAAGCGCCAGGTGCAGCCCCCCGTACCACAGGCCTCCCACGGCACCGTTCGCTCGCCCCGCAGGGGCACGGGGCGAACCGGGTCGAAGTACAGCCAGCTGCCCGGGTCGGCGATCACATAGCGCAGCGCCACACCCGCCGGCGGGTCGGCGGCAAAACCGATGCTGTGCTGGAGCATCTGCGCACCGGCCGAAAATCCCACCAGGGTCACACTGCGCAGGCTCGGCCACTGCCGGGCCAGTTCGCCCAGCAAGGCGTCCAGTGCCGCAAAGGCGCCAAGCGGATGGGCGCCCAGCGAGGGAGCCCCCGCCAGCCAGCCGGCACAGCTCCACAGCGCGTCGCCCGGTTGAGCGCCGGGCGTGTCCGGCATGCTGCAACGCCCGGCCTGCGCCGGCGCCACCTGATACAGCGGCGCCACCACCAGGGTACGCGGCAACCGGCCCGCAGCACGTGCCGCCTGCAAGCCGGCCTCGAAGCTGCGCCCGACATCGCGCGGATGCCCGTGCAGTATCAGCAGTGCCGTCTGCGGGCCGTGGGGGTCGCCGGGCCTTGGCACGCGCGATGCGTAGTAATGCATCTGGCCTGCACCTGCCGGCAACGCGAAGCTGTGCAGGCACTGCGGGCCGGCCTGGCGCCCGCAGTGGCCGTCCTCGGCGGCGAGCGCGCCACTGGCCGTCAGCCACAGCACTGTCAACCACATAACGCTGCGCCAGAGGCGCCTTGGCGTGTGCATCGTCGCCTCCATCAGGCTTGGTCTGTCACTCCGGCGAGGTCAGTTCCCCGTACGCCACCACCCGGTTCCGGCCGCCCTGCTTGGCCTGGTACATGGCCTGGTCGGCCTGTCGCAGCAGGTGCTGGTAGTCGGGGTGGCCGTTGTAGGTGGCCATGCCGATGCTCACGGTGACCTGGTGCCTGCGGCCTTCGGTCAGTTGCAGCTTTTCCGCTTCGACCTTGCGCCGCAACTTCTGCGCCACCTTCATGGCGTTGGCGCTGTCGATGTCCACCAGGATCATCAGGAACTCCTCGCCCCCCATGCGGAACACGTAGTCCCCCGCGCGGCTGTGGCTGCTGAGGATCTCGGCGATCTGCTGCAGAATCGCGTCGCCGGCTTCGTGACCGAAGTTGTCGTTGATCGACTTGAAGTTGTCGATATCCACCGAGAACACCGAAAACGTCTGCCCGGTCTTCTGCGCGATGGCGATCTCGTTGCCGATCACCACCGGCAGGAACTTGCGGTTGAGCATGCGTGTGAGCACGTCGCGGCCGCTTTCCAGCTCGTTGGCAGTGTTGAACAGGTTGTCGAGGTTGAACATCAGGCTCTTGGTCTGGTCGCGAATGTCGCGCAGCAGGCGCATGCGCGTCTCCTGCTCGTGCATCGAGGCAAGAAACATGGGCAGCAACACGTCATCCATGTGACGGATGATCTTCAGGATCTGATCGCTTTCGCTTGTGTTCTGGAAGGCGTAGGCGCCCTTGTGACGGAACCACAGGCCGAAATCAGAGGCCGCGAGCCTGGGCAGGTTCACGCCGTTGGAGCCCATGGCCAGGTCGAACATCAGGCTGTTTTCCCAGTCCAGCAAGGCGCCGCGCTGACGCTCGCGCTCGGTGCTGATGTTCTGCAGCACCGAGAACAGCCGGTAGCCTTCCTCGTTGCGCGAGTTGCGGTCATGGGACCGCGAATAGGCGTGGCTCATGATTTCCATGGCCAGGTCCATGGTTTCGCTGGCCAGGCGCAATGCCTGCGCCTCGCTGGCCCACTGCTGTTCGAGAATCAGCTGGAACAGCAACTTCTTCAGGTGCCGCGCACCACTGAGCACCAGGTGCAGCGGCACGTCGATGCGCGCATGCACTTCCCCCACCTGCTTCTGCAGGGCAACCAGCGGCATGCAGTCATCGGTGGGCGACACCGAATAGACCCGCACCAGCCAGGCCTGCATCGAACTGCCCAGGCGGCTCTTGACCTCGTCGTGGGACAGGATCAGCGAAGCATTGGGGTCGGCCAGCATGTGTTCATAGAACCGCGCGGCCAGCATGACCTTGTTGCGCTCGACAAGGCCCTGCAACGATTGGGTCAGCGTGCATGGGTACTGGGAAACCATGCTGTGCCATTCTTTGGCTTGTACTTCCGGGGAAACGCTTGGCATGTGTGGCCTATTTTCAATTCAGCAAGAAGCCTGATGCCTACACGAATCACAAGAGGCTTCGGCACTGGACGAACCAACCGGGTTCGCCCGCCGGGTATTCTATTGCACGCTGCGCGGGAAGTCTTTGAACGCGAGCGCTGCGTACCCGGCTCAATACTTGCGCGGCCCTGCCGATAGCCTGCGCAAGGCATTTTTTCAGAGGAAGCAAGCGTCGATGAACCATAAAGGCATGGCCTTGGCCAGCAAATACTGTCAGGGCCGCGGCCTGGAGATCGGTGCCGCCGCGCATAATGCGTTCTACCTGCCGGACTGCATCAACCTGGCCCCCTGCGATGGCGAGGCATTCCTGTACCCGCAGGACCTGGAAGACTACACGCACTACAAGCAGGAACAGGCCAACTACCACGTCGAGCCCGCCAGGGTCGACGCGCTGGGCGACTTCCTGGATATCCCCTTTGCCGACCAGACCTTCGACTACCTGATCACTTCCCACGTCATCGAGCATGTGCCCAACCTGCTGGCGGCCTACGTGGAGTCATCCCGGGTGGTGAAGGACGGTGGCGTGTTCTTCTGCATCTTCCCCAACCGCAACGCCGAGCCCACCGACCGCATCCGCGCGCTGACCACCCTGGAACAGATGATCGACGCCTACGAAAAGCGCGTCGACATGAGCACGATCGACGCGCACCTGTGGCGTGGCCATCACCTGGTGTTCTCCCTGCAGAGCATGCTGCGGGCCGTCAACCTGATCAACAACGTCGGGCTGGGGCACTGGCTGGTCGAAAGCGTCGAGCAGACCGACTCCAAGGTCGGCAACGGCCATACGGTTGTACTGCGCAAGCAGGTCGGCCTGGCGAACCTGATGATCAAGGATGGCGCCCAGTTGAATCACGAGATCGGCACGCGCCTGCGGGCCCAGGACCTGACCGGCGCCCTGCACCTGGTGAAGGTGGCGCTGTCGTTCGACTTCTTCAACGCCTATCACCTGTACCTGGCCTTTGCCCTCAGCTGCCAGCTGGACAACGCTCGCGAGGGGCTGGAGTTCCTGCGTCAGGCACTGATCATCGACCCGGAAAACGAAGAGTACCGCCAGCTGTTCGTGCAGTTCACCGGCGGCCCGTTCATCAACCCTGTGCCCTGACCCCGCCGAGCCGGCCGCACGCAGGCCGGTTCAGGCGTGCCAGCAGCGGTACCAGCCATCCTGTTCGCTGATGCGCAGCTGCGTCTGGTACAGCTGCGACAGTGCCGCGCTGGTCAGCACCTCGGCCTTGGGCCCGTCGGCCACGATGCGCCCCTGGCTAAGCAGCACCACACGCTCGATCTCCGGGATGATCTCGTCGATATGGTGGGTGGTGATGATCATGGCGTGCTCCTCGGCGCAGAAGCTGCGCAGCAACCTCAGCATGCCCAGGCTCGCCCCCATGTCCAGGCCGTTGGCCGGCTCGTCGAGAATCAGCGCACTGGGCCGGTGAACCAGCGCGCGGGCCAGCAGCAGGCGGCGCTTCTGCCCGGTGGACAGGCGCTGGAACATGGTGCTTTCGTACCCGGCCATTTCCACCTCGGCCAGCAGCGCACGCGCCTGCGCCAGTTGCTCGTCATCGGGCTGCAGATGGCCATGGGCACCGATGGCGCCGAAAAAGCCCGACGCCACCACATCCAGCGCCTGGGTGTGCGGGGTGTAGTCTTCCTGCAGGTCCTGGGACACGAACCCCAGGCGACTGCGCAGTGCCCACAGGTTGACGGTGTCGCTGCCGAACAGCTTCAGGTGGCTGCCTTCGCGCTCCACCGGGTACAGCTCGCGGGTGATCAGCTTGAGCAGGGTGCTTTTGCCGGCCCCGTTGGGGCCCAGGATGGCGACCTTCTCGCCGGCACCGATGTGCAGGGAGAAACCGTCCAGCACACGGTTGTGCTGCTGGTAGGCGGTGACATTGTGGAAATCGATCATGGCTTGCTCGTCAGTGCGGCACGGAAAAGAACCCGGATCTTTCCACAGCACGCAGCCAATGGCTACAGGGCACGGCCAGGTGCCCATGAATGCCGGGCGCGACGTGTGTCTGGCGCCAGATTACCGACAGCCGCCCCGCGTCAAACAATCGTTTGAAAAAAATCGTCGAAATACCCATTTTCAGTGATGGCAATGCGTCACTACCTCGCCTAGCATCAACCCACCTCCCGAGGGCCGCTTCGCCGGACCCTCTGCCTGTTATCGCAACCATGGAAGGAACGCTCATGAAGAAGCGCAGATGGAAGCTGGAACGGCCACAAGCCGTGATCGATAACCGCCTTACCTAGCTAGTCAGCTCTGCCGTGATTGTCACTCACTTGCCTGCAAGTGGGTTTTTTTTGGTGCCTGAGAAACATGATGGAGGTTTGTTCATATGGAACCTTTCGTGGGTGAAATCCGCCTGTTCCCGTACAACTTCGTGCCCAAGGGTTGGCTGCCGTGCGACGGACGCCTGTTATCCACCCAAACCAACGCTGCACTGTTTTCCTTGCTCGGCACCCAGTTCGGCAGCTCCGGCAACAACCTGTTTGCCCTGCCTGACCTGCGCGGGCGCACCGCGCTGGCCCGGAACAGCACCGGCACCCCTGACCCCGGCCTGAGCAATCATACCCAGGGCCAGTCAGCCGGCACCGAGAAAGAAACACTGCCCGCCGCCGCACTCGCCCAGCATACCCATGAGGTCTATGTATCCGATGCCCTGGGCAACAGCGGGCCGGCCGGTGCGTTCCCGGCCACCAGTGCCAACCTGGCAACCCCACCGGTCGCTTCGCGCAGCACCTACGTCAAGTTCGACAGTAGCAAGCAGCAAGCGCTCAACCCGGCAACGATTCAGCCCACGCCACCCCAACAGCCCCTGGACAACATGCAGCCTTCGCTGGTGCTGCAGTACTGCATCGCCAGTGTTGGCGTTTACCCACCGCGCCCGTGAACACGCTCCTTCACATCAAGGAATGAACCATGTCTGAAGCCTTTATCGGGGAAATCCGTCTGTTCGCAGGCAACTACGAGCCACAGGACTGGGCACTGTGCAATGGCCAGCTGTTGTCGATCCAGCAGAACCAGGTGTTGTTCACGCTGTTGGGCACCACCTATGGCGGTGATGGGGTCAACACCTTCGCCCTGCCCGACATGCGCGGCCGGGTACCGGTAGGCGCCGGCGCAGGCCCCGGCCTCACGCAGCGCAACCTGGGCCAGGCAATGGGCAGTGCACAGACCACCATTGGCGTGCAACACATGCCCGCTCACTCGCATACCTTTTACGCCAGCACGCAGTTGGCCGATGCCGCCTCGCCGGTCGACACCCAGGCACCGGCCTCGCGCACACTCGGGGTGTTCACCGCGCAAAGCTCGACCAAGGGGCTGTACAGCAACGGCGGCACCAACCCCAACGTCACACTGAACTCCGCAGCAGTGTCGGTGGCGCCAGGCGGCGGGCAACCACATGCCAACCTGATGGGCAGCATGGCGCTCAACTACATCATCGCGCTGGCCGGGATCTACCCGTCGCAGCAGTAAGCCCACCCCTCTCTGAATCAAGGAAAGAGCATTCCATGGACGCTTTCTATGGTGAAATCAGGCTTCTGCCCTACAGTTTCGTGCCGCAGAATTTTCTTCCCTGCGACGGGCGTTCGTTGTTGATCCAGCAGTACAGCGTGCTGTTTTCGGTGATCGGCAACCGATTCGGCGGCGATGGCAAGACCACGTTCATGCTGCCCAATCTCAATGGTCGTGTGGTGATGGGAGCCGGCCAGGGTACCGGGTTGCCAAACGCAGCCTTCGCCAGTACCGCTGGCGCCGACAAGGTAGCGCTCAATTCCTTGAACTACCCGCCACACAACCATGGGTTCACCGCGCGCGATGGTACCGAGCCGGACCAGAGGGTCGACATCCCGAGCACCACCACTTACCTCGCCCAGCCACGCAACATCAACCTGTACAACACTGTGGGCACCACGCAGACGCTGGCCGAAGGCAGCATGACTGACGCCGGCACTGGCAACGGCAACATCGAGCGCAACCTGATGCAACCCTACCTGGCGCTGGCGTACTGCATCTGCGTCGAAGGGGAGTACCCGATCCGCAATGACTAGCCTCGAGCGCCTGGCCCGCCTGTTGCCATCGTCGTTCGTTCCCGGCCTGCGCCTGCAGGCCGAGGCGGATGACGGGTTTCTGCGCGCGCTGTTCGTGACGCGCCGCTGGGAAGAGGTGCGTGCCGCACCAGGGTGGACCGACGCGCAGCGGGTCGCGTTTCTGCACGCCCAAGCCGAGCTGCAGCAACGCCACTACGCCCTGCACTATCGCTCGGCCGAATTCCTGTTGCTGGAGCACCAGGGGCAACCGATCGGCAGGTTGTGCCTGCAGGTGGACGCCAGCGAAGTGCGGGTGGTCGATATCGCCTTGCTGCCTGCCTGGCAGGGCAAGGGGCTGGGCAGCACCCTGCTGGCTGCGGTGCTCGCGCTGGCCGACGGCCAGCACACGCGCTGTGCCCTGAGTGTGGAGCCGTTCAACCCGGCGCGCCGGCTGTATGCGCGCCTGGGCTTCGAGGTAGTTAGCGAGCAGGGCTTGTACCTGCAGATGCAACGGCCACTGACGCAGACCTGTGCCGAGGGTGCCCCCATGGAACCCTGACCACGCCGCCGTTACCTCCACGCTGCAAAACCCGCACTGCCAGTCACGGCATACGGGTTGTTCCGATGACTCTTGACCCGCGCCGCAAGCGAGTAATACCGCTACCTGGCAGGAAGCCCCATGAACAGATCCCTGATTGACCTTCGTCACCGCATGGCCCGCAGCATTGCATTGCTGGGCCTGATGCTCGTCTCGCTGCTGCTGTGCGGCCAGGCCAGTGCCGCCCCGACCCTTTCCCCCGCCAGTGGCACCGCCCTGCCGGATGTGGCGGTCAACACACCGATAGACACTTTCACTATCACCGCCACCGGCGGCGCCATGCCGATCTTCGAGTGGTACGAATGTGACCAGGATGACACCAGCATGCCGACCAACTGCCTGCCGCCCGGTCTGGTTCTGGAAACGTCGCCTGGAAGTGCGACCACCACCCTGCATGGCACCCCCACAGCCATCGGCAACTACGATTTCTGGATTTCGGCCCTTGACAGCAACGACGTCGTGGGCAAGGCCCGTTACACCCTCAAGGTCACAGGCGCAACACCGCCCCTGACCCTGACCGCCGTATCGCCCGGCAGCGGCCCCGCCATCGGCGGCACCTCTGTGACCCTGACCGGCACCAATTTTGTCGGTGTCACCGACGTGACATTCGCTGGTGTGCCCGCTACCAACATCATCGTCGTTTCCCCGACCTCGATAACCGCCACCGTCCCCGCCTACACGGCAGGCCCGGTCAACGTGACGGTCACAACGGCAAGCGGTACGAGCACGCTGACCAATGGTTTCACCTACCTCGCCGTACCGACCCTGACCATCGCTACGCCCAATTCCGGCGCCACCACCGGCGGCAATCAAGTGTTTATCTCAGGCACAGGCCTGACCGGCACCACCAGCCTCACCTTTGGCGGCACACCGGCAAGCAGCTTCACCGTCAACAGTTCGACATCGATCACCGCCATTGCGCCCGCGCATGCCGCCGGGCCCGTCAATGTCGTGGCCACCACGCCGGGGGGCAGTGCCACTTCGGTCAATGCCTATACCTACCTCGCCGTGCCGACCCTGAACACCGTCACCCCCAACTCAGGCCCCATCGGCGGTGGCACCAGCGTGACCCTCACGGGCACCGGCCTGACCGGCGCCAGCAGCGTCACCTTTGGTGGGGTATCGGCAACCGGCTGGACCATCAACAGCCCCACCCAGATCACCGCCACAATCCCGGCCGGCAACGCCGGCGTGGTCAACGTGAGTGTCACCACTGCCGCCGGCTCGGCGTCGTTGACCAATGCCTTCACCTACATTGCACCGCCGGTTGCCGGCCCGGTCAGCGCCTCTGTCGGCCACAACAGCAGCGCGAACCCTGTCACACTCAGCCTCTCGGGGGGCGTCGCCAGCAGCGTGGCCATCAGTACCTCAGCAAGCCACGGCACAGTAACGGCCAGCGGCACCAGCGTCACCTACACACCCACGGTCGGTTATGCAGGCACGGACAGCTTCACCTATACCGCCACCAACAGTGCAGGCACCTCTGCCCCGGCGACCGTGACCGTTACCGTCGGTTCCCCGACCATCAGCATCGCCCCTGCATCACTGCCTGCGGGTACTGCCGGTATCGCCTACAGCACCACCTCGCTGGCTGCCAGCGGGGGTAACGCGCCCTACGCCTTTTCGCTTGCATCTGGAGCCTTGCCCAGCGGCCTGACCCTGGCATCCAACGGCACGCTCAGCGGCACGCCGACCAGCAGCGGCAACTTCAGCTTCACGGCCAGGGCCACCGACGCGTTCAGCTACACCGGCACGCGCAGCTATACACTGACCATCGTTGCCGGCAGCATGGCCATCACCCCGGCGACATTGCCAGCCCCCATTTACAGCAGCAGCTACAGCCAACAGCTCACCGTCAGTGGGGGTGTCGCGCCCTACACCTTCAGCATCAACGGTGGCAGCCTACCGACCGGAATCGCCCTTTCCAGTACCGGTACCCTGACCGGAAGCCCCTCCAGCCCCGGTACTTACACCTTCAGCGTCACTGCGGTCGACAGCTCCAGCAACCTCACCAGCGTCAGTCAGTCCTATACCCTCACCATTGCCACGCCCTTCATAGACATCACGCCGATTACCTTGCCCGCAGCTACGGTGGGCACGGGGTACAGCACGTCGATCAGCGCCAGCGGTGGGGTTGCACCCTTCGACTACGGTATCGCCTTCGGCGCGCTGCCTGCAGGAATGAGCCTTACCAGCACAGGCACCCTGAGTGGCACACCAACCACCGCCGGTACGTTCACTTTCGGGGTGCGGGCCAGTGATACCAACAGATTCACCGGAGTGCGTCCCTATTCCTTCGTGGTTGGCCAGCAAGCGCCGGTAGCCGCCAATATCAACCAAACCCTCGCAGCCAACAGCGGCGCCAGCACGATCAGCGCAAGCCTCAGCGGGGGGCCGACCACCAGCCTGGCCGTGGTGACACCCCCTGCACATGGCACCGTCAGCATCACCGGGGCCACGGGTTTCACCTATACCCCGACCCCAGGCTATGCCGGCATCGACAGCTTTACCTATACCGCCACCGGCCCGGGGGGGACTTCGGCGCCTGCAACCGTCAACCTCGCCATCACGCCACCCACCGTGGTTATCGGCACGACCACACTGGCCAACGCCACCCAGAACGTGCCCTACACGGCCAGCATCAGTGCCAGTGGCGGCACCGCGCCGTACAGCTACACCATCGTTTCGGGCGCCCTGCCGTCCGGCATGGCCCTGGCCCCGACCGGCAGCCTGACCGGTACGCCAACCGCACCCGGCACCACCAGCTTCACCGTCAGGGTGACTGACAGCCAGAGTTTCCAGGCAAGCCAGGCGCTGAGCCTGACAGTCGTGGCGCAGGCGCCCGTGGTCGGCAACGTGTCGGCCAGTGTGGCCGCCAACACCAGCAACAACCCGCTGACCCTGAACCTGGGCAGTGCCCCGGTCACCAGCGTGGCCGTGGCCAGCAACCCACAGCACGGTACTGCGCAGGTCAGTGGCACCAGCATCACCTACACCCCGACTGCCGGTTACTCGGGCATTGACAGCTTCACCTACACCGCCACCGGCCCGGGCGGCACCTCGGCACCTGCCACGGTGAACGTTACCGTTACCCCGCCAACCCTGGTGCTAAGCCCAGCGTCAGGCTCGCTGCCGCCAGGCACCGTGGGCACCGCCTACAGCTTCGGCCTGGGTGCCAGCGGCGGGATGGCGCCGTACAGCTATGCCATCGGCGGCAGTCTGCCCAATGGGTTGACACTCAACACCTCGACCGGGGTGATCAGCGGCACGCCGACCGAGGCCGCCAACGCCACGCTGACCGTTACCGCCACCGATGCCAACGGTGCCACCGGCAGCCGTACGCTGAGCCTGACAGTCGTGGCACAGGCGCCCGTGGTCGGCAACGTGTCGGCCGGTGTGGCCGCCAACAGCCGCAACAACCCGCTGACCCTGAGCCTGGGCAGTGCCCCGGTCACAAGCGTGGCCGTGGCCAGCAACCCACAGCACGGTACTGCGCAGGTCAGTGGCACCCGCATCAGCTACACCCCGACTGCCGGTTACTCGGGCATTGACAGCTTCACCTACACCGCCACCGGCCCGGGCGGCACCTCGGCAGCCGCCACGGTGAGCCTCACCATCACCCCACCGACGCTGGTAATGAGCCCGGCCTCCGGCCCACTGCCGCCAGGCACCGTGGGCAGCGCCTACAGCTTCGGCCTGGGTGCCAGCGGCGGGATGGCGCCGTACAGCTACGCCATCGGCGCCGGCAGCCTGCCCAATGGCCTGCAGCTCGACCCGGCGACCGGGGTGATCAGCGGCACGCCGACCGAGGCCGCCAACGCCACGCTGACCGTTACCGCCACCGATGCCAACGGCGCCACCGGCAGCCGCAGCATTACCCTGGCGATCGCCGCCCAGGTGGTCACCGTGGTGTCATCCAGCGAGGCGCTCAGCCCCGGTGCTGTCGCCAGCGTCGACCTTACCCGTGGGGCCACCGGAGGGCCGTTCCTGCGCGCCCGCGTGCTGTCGTTGAGCCCAGCGTCAGCCGGGCATGCCAGCCTGACATCGATGGCCCCTGCGCGAGCAGCGCGTGCCGCCCTGTCCGGTTTCAACCTGCGCTTCGTGCCTGCCGCTGCCTTTGCCGGCACAGCAGTGGTCACCTTCAGCCTGGAGAGCACCAGCGGTGCCAGCGCGACCGGCACCGTGACCTTCAGCGTGCAGGCACGTCCCGACCCCAGCAAGGACGCCGAAGTGATCGGCCTGCTCAACGCGCAATCGCGCGCAGCGGATCGTTTTGCCAGCACCCAGATGGACAACTTCAACCGGCGCCTGGAGCAACTGCACCGCCCTACCTGTGACCGCAACTCGTTCAACGCCAACGTTCAACATGGCCGCGACAACCTCGGCCTGGGCAGCCTGGGCAAGGCGCTGCGCGACGAGCTCGAAGGCAACGGCAAGGGCAATGACGACGAGGACGCGGACGACACCCGTCGCAAGCAGCGCGACACCGCCCGCGCCACCTCAGGCGAGTGCGTCGAAGAGGCCGTGGCCTACTGGACCGATGGCTTCATCAACACCGGTTCCAACCACGCACGCGGCGCCAAGGACAACAGCTTCGTCACCTACGGACTGAGCGCCGGCGTCGACTATCGCCTGTCGCCAAGGGCCGTGGTGGGCATCGGTTTTGGCTACGGCAACGACCGCGCCGACATCGGCGAGCGGGACACCCGCAGCGAGGCCGACGCCCTGGGCCTGGCGGCGTACCTGAGCGTCAACCCGCTGTCGGAGATCTACATCGATGCACTGCTGGGCTACAACCGCATCCGCTTCGACTCGCGCCGCTACGTCACTGCCGACCCGTCCAACGGCTATGCCCATGGCTCGCGCGACGCCGACCAGCTGTTCGCCTCGCTGACCGCCAGCTACGAGTACCGCGAAGGCGCCCTGTCGCTGGCGCCGTACACACGGCTGAATGCCAGCTTCACCAAGCTGGACGACTTCAGCGAACGGGGCGGCGGTATCTACGGGCTGTCGTACGAACAACAGCGCCAGCGGTCCTTCACCTCGTTCCTGGGCGTGCGCAGCGGCTACGACATCCAGACCGGCGCCGGCGTGCTCACGCCGCGGGTCGGGCTGGCGTGGGGTCACAACTTCAGCCACAGCGACGACTACCGCATGCGCTACACCGACCAGACCAACGACGGCGTGCTGTATCGCCTGTCACCCGACCCGATGGACAGCAACTTCGTCGACCTGGACCTGGGCCTGGACTTCAGCCTCAGCCAGAGCTGGCGCCTGGGCTTCTCGTACAAGACCGCGCTGGCCACCGACGAGCGCAACGAGATGTTCCGCATCGGCCTGGACGGGCGCTTCTGACCCCTGCCCTGGCGCCCCTTTGCCGGCCTCACCGGCGAAGGGGGCTGGTCAATCTGCATGACGCCTGTCGGCAAAGGTGCCGACAGCGCGTTGCGCGGCTACAATGCGCGGCTACCGTGACCAGCCAGACTAAAAAGACATGTCCCTACCCAAGCATCACCTGGAATTGCTCAGCCCCGCCCGCGACGTGGCGATTGCCCGCGAGGCGATCCTGCATGGCGCCGATGCGGTGTACCTGGGTGGCCCGAGCTTCGGTGCCCGCCACAACGCCTGCAACGAGGTGAGCGATATCGCCGGGCTGGTGGAGTTTGCCCACCGCTACCACGCGCGGGTGTTCACCACCATCAACACCATCCTGCACGACAACGAGCTGGAGCCGGCGCGCAAGCTGATCCACCAGCTGTACGACGCCGGCGTCGACGCGCTGATCGTGCAAGACCTGGGGGTGATGGAGCTGGACATTCCGCCCATCGAGCTGCACGCCAGCACCCAGACCGACATCCGCACCCTGGCACGGGCCAAATTCCTCGACCAGGCCGGCTTCTCGCAGCTGGTGCTGGCCCGCGAGCTGAACCTGCAGGAAATCCGCGCCATCGCCGACGAAACCGACGCGGCCATCGAGTTCTTCATTCATGGCGCGCTGTGCGTGGCGTTCTCCGGGCAGTGCAACATCTCCCACGCCCAGACCGGACGCAGCGCCAACCGTGGCGACTGTTCCCAGGCCTGTCGCCTGCCCTACACCCTCAAGGACGAAAAAGGCGGCGTGATCGCCTACGAGAAGCACCTGCTGTCGATGAAGGACAACAACCAGAGCGCCAACATCCGCGCCCTGGTAGAGGCTGGCGTGCGTTCGTTCAAGATCGAGGGCCGCTACAAGGACATGGGCTACGTGAAGAACATCACCGCCTACTACCGCCAGCGCCTGGACGAAGTGCTCGAAGACCGCACCGACCTGGCCCGCGCCTCCAGCGGCCATACCGCGCACTTCTTCGTGCCCGACCCGGACAAGACCTTCCATCGCGGCAGCACCGACTACTTCGTGAGCGAGCGCAAGATCGACATCGGCGCGTTCGATTCGCCCACCTTCACCGGCCTGCCGGTGGGTGTGGTGGAAAAGGTCGGCAAGCGCGACCTGCAGGTGGTCACCCATGCACCGCTGTCCAACGGCGACGGCCTCAACGTGCTGGTCAAGCGTGAGGTGGTCGGCTTTCGTGCCAACATCGCCGAGGCCAGGGGCGAGTTCGACGAAGACGGCGAAAAGCGCTACCGCTACCGCGTAGAGCCCAACGAGATGCCCAAGGGCCTGCACCAGCTGCGCCCCAACCATCCGCTGAGCCGCAACCTGGACCACAACTGGCAGCAGGCGCTGCAGAAGACGTCGGCCGAACGCCGTATCGGCCTGGGCTGGGTCGCGCAGTTGCGTGAACACGGCCTTGAGCTGACCGCCACCAGCGAGGAAGGCATCAGCGCCAGTGCCACCCTGCCCGGCCCGTTCGGCCCGGCCAACAAGCCGGAGCAGGCGCTGGAGCAACTGCACGACCTGCTCGGCCAACTGGGCACCACCCAGTACCACGCCACCGGCATTCGCCTGGATGCGCCGCAGGCGTACTTCATTCCCAACTCCCAGCTCAAGGCGCTGCGCCGCGACGTGATCGAGAGCCTCACCGCCGCCCGCGTTGCCGCGCACCCGCGCGGCAGCCGCAAGGCCGAGACGGTGCCGGCGCCGGTATACCCCGAGTCGCACCTGTCGTTCCTGGCCAACGTGTACAACCAGAAGGCCCGCGACTTCTACCACCGCCACGGGGTCAAGCTGATCGATGCGGCCTACGAGGCCCACGAAGAGCCCGGCGAAGTGCCGGTGATGATCACCAAGCACTGCCTGCGCTTCTCGTTCAACCTGTGCCCCAAACAGGCCAAGGGCGTCACCGGCGTGCGCACCAAGGTTGCGCCCATGCAGCTGATTCACGGTGACGAGGTACTGACCCTGAAGTTCGACTGCAAGCCGTGCGAGATGCACGTGATCGGCAAGATGAAGGGGCACATCCTCGACCTGCCGCAACCGGGCAGCGTGAAGCACATCGTGGGCCATATCAGCCCCGAAGACCTGCTCAAGACCGTGCCGCGCGGCACGCACTGAGTGCCGCCCGGGCGGTCATGCGCCCTGCATGACCGCCCGCACCCGGCGGCGCAGGCCTACCCCCTGGCCGCCAGCTGGCCTTGCCTGGCCAGGGTCAGTTCCTCGATGCTGATCTCGCGCATGCGAAACTTCTGCACCTTGCCGGTGACCGTCATGGGGAACTCGTCCACCAGGCGAAAGTGCCGCGGCACCTTGAAGTGGGCGATCTGCGCCCTGGCCCATTCGCGCAGTTCGTCTTCGCTGGCACTGTGTCCGGGGTGGAACTTGACCCAGGCCACGATCTCCTCGCCATAACGGCTGCACGGAATGCCGATCACCTGTACGTCGGCGATGGCCGGGTGGGTGAAGAAGAACTCCTCCAGCTCCCGCGGGTAGATGTTCTCGCCCCCGCGAATGATCATGTCCTTGCTGCGCCCGACGATGCGCACATAGCCCTGCTCGTCCATCACCGCCAGGTCGCCGGTGTGCATCCAGCCCTCGTGGTCGATGCTCGCGGTGGTGGCCTCGGGGTTTTCCCAGTAGCCGAGCATGACACTGTAGCCACGGGTGCACAGCTCGCCGATCTGCCCGCGGGGTACCGTGAGCCCGTCGCTGTCCACCAGCTTGCTCTCCAGGCACGGCTGAGTACGCCCCACGGAGGTGACGCGCAACTCCAGCTCGTCCTCGGCAGCGGTCTGCAGCGACACCGGGCTGGTCTCGGTCATGCCATAGGCGATCTGCACCTCGCTCATGTGCATCTCGTCGATCACCCGGCGCATCACCTCGATCGGGCAGGTAGCGCCGGCCATGATCCCGGTGCGCAGGCTCGACAGGTCGAATTCATGCCGCTGCGGGTGGTCCAGTTCGGCGATGAACATGGTCGGCACACCGTAGAGCGCGGTGGCGCGCTCCTCGGCAACGGCGCGCAGGGTGCTCAGCGGGTCGAAGGCATCCCCGGGGTAGATCATGGTCGAGCCATGGGTCAGGCAGCCCAGGTTGCCCATGACCATGCCGAAGCAGTGGTACAGCGGCACCGGGATCACCAGCCGGTCGTGCTCGGTCAGGCCCAGGCTCTCGCCGACCATGTAGCCGTTGTTGAGGATGTTGTGGTGGCTGAGGGTTGCCCCCTTGGGGAAACCCGTGGTGCCGGAGGTGTACTGGATATTGATCGGGTCGTGCCAGTGCAGGCCGGCCTGGCGCTCGGCCAGGGCCTGCACGGTCACCGCCTCGGCCATGCCTTGCAGGCCCGCCCAGGGCAGAAAGCCTGTGGGCGGTTGCTCGGCCAGGCTCACCACGCCGCGCAGGGCCGGCAGGCGCTGGCAGTTCAGGCTGCCGGGGGCGACGCTGGCCAGCTCCGGCACCAGGCCGAGGAGCATCGCGTGGTAGTCGCTGGTCTTGAACGCGTCGGCGCAGATCACCCAGTTGCAGCCGGACTGCTTGAGCGCGTATTCCAGCTCGCTGCTGCGATAGGCCGGGTTGATGTTGACCAGGATCACGCCGACCTTGGCGCTGGCGAACTGGGTGATGCACCACTGCGCGCAGTTGGGCGCCCAGATGCCCAGGCGATCGCCGCGCTGCAGCCCCAGGGCCAGCAGGGCCCGGGCGTGGCGCTCGACCTCCTCGGCCAGTTGCTGCCAGCTGTAGCGCAGGCCCTGGTGGCGCACCACCAGCGCTTCACGCGCGGCGAACCTGGCCGCGGTGGCGTCGAACGCCGCGCCGATGGTCATGGCGAGCAGGTCCTTGTCCTGACGCCCCTGGGTATAGCTCGGTTGATTCATGGTTGCCCCTTGTGATTGTTATGGGCCGGCGCAGGTGGTTGCCCGCCTGCGTTGAGTCAGCGGGTGAATACCTGTGCGGTACCGGTGGCCATGTCGCCGCCTGGCAGCTTGATGTTCGCCACCAGCTCCAGGCTGTCCGGGTCGTACACCGCCACGTCGTTGAAGGTGCCGGTCAGGTACAGCTTGCTGCCGGCCTTGTCGAAGCTGATGCAGTAGTACGAATGCGCCAGGTTCGCGGCCTTGATCAGCTTCTGCTGCTTGATGTCGTACTTGGCCAGGCGGTTGAGCACGCCGAACATCTGGTTGGGGTCCTTGGGCGAGCGCATGCCGGTGAAGTACACCTCGGTGACCGGGGCAAAGTCCTGAACCTGGGTCTTGCCGGTGGTCAGGTCGACGCTGACGTAGCCGTAGACGAAGTCGGCGGTGTCAGCGTCCTGTTTCTCGTCCTTGTACTTGGCGGCGGTGTAGAGCAACGAGAAATCACGCCGGGCGGTCTGGTGAGACCAGATGTAGAGCAGGTCCGGCGGGCTGTACAGCGGGCGCTTCCAGCTGCCGGTGGGCAAGGCCACGCTGTACTGGCCGGTCTTCACGTCCAGCTTGTAGATGTCGCGCCCGGCCATGTACAGGCTACCGTCGTCCGCGGCCTGCATGATCGAGATCTGCCTCGGCACCTCGAAGGTGCGCAGCGGCTGGGCGTTCAACCCGGCGTCGGTGGCGTACACCTGCAGGCGCGGCGCCTGCACCGCATAGTGGTCGTTGAGAATCTGCGTGGGGTTGGCCACGCTGTACAGTTCCTTGCCGTCCGGGCTGACGGCGAGCGACAGCATCGACTTGGCCTGCTCGCCCGGCTTGAACGCCAGGCGCGCATGGAACACCGTCTTGCAGGTGTCCAGCTCGATGCCGTAGATATCGCCGTAGTGGTTGTTGAGCACGTAGGCGACCTTCTTGTCCGGCGCCACCTGCGCCGCGCCCGGGCCGAAGGCATCGGGCATCTGGCAGGTCTTGTACAGCGTGTCGCTGGCCACGTCGATCAGGTGCAGGTTGTTGGGGTAGTTGGTGGCCAGCAGGTATTCCTTGCCCGGCTTGAGCGCAGGCCCCGACGCGTTGGCGGGTACGTCGCTGGCCGCGAAGGCCAGGCCGACACCGGCAGCGGTGCAGATGGCAAACAGACCCAAGCTCGTCGCGGCCATGCGGCCGATGAACTGAAGCTTCATAGCGGTATCCTTTTTTATTCTTGTCGTCAGGTCACTTGTCGTTCGGGAACACGGTGGTGAGGTTGCGCCAGCCCTCGTCGGAGCTTTGCGCGTCCTTGTTCCAGTCGGGGAAGGTGCTCATCATGTCCGGCACCTGGGCCGGCCACCAGCACGGGTCGGAGCAGCCATAGAGGTCTGCCTCCATCGGCTGGCACAGCGACGCCACCCCCCCGAACACGTCCACTTCCCAGCCCGGGTCGGTGGTGGCGGTGCACCCGGCCACGCTGCTCATTGCCACCACTTCCTCGAGACGGTCTTCGGCAGCGGCCTGTTCCAGAATCAGTGCCTTGTTGTTCAGCGGCTTCAGATGTTTCATGTCAGTGCGCCTTCCGCGGGGTGATGTAACTGCTGATGAAGGCCGGGTTGGCGGCCATGATGCGGCTGTAGACCTCGATGCCGAAGTCCACCCAGTCGCGCATCAGTTCGCAGTAGTGGTAGGTGGGATGGGTCGGGTCGCCATAGCGGGCGTAGCTTTCGTGGTAGCAGCCGCCGGAACACAGGTTGCGAATGTGGCAGGTGTCGCAGCCGGTACCGCTGCGGTCCAGGCGCTGGGACAGGAAGTCGTTGAGCTCGGCCTGCTTGACCTCGCCGTGCACGTTGCCGAAGGTCGGCAGGCTGGAGCCGGTGAAACGGTGGCACAGGTTGAGCTCGCCCTTGTGGTCGACCGCCAGCATTTTCAGCCCGGCCCCACAGGGCAGCGCCTTCTTGTGGCCTTCGTGGATGTCGGTGATCAGCTGGTGCAGGTTGGAAAAACCGATGTTGCGGTGCTCCAGCGCCGCCTCCAGGTAGCGCCGGCCCAGGGCCTTCATGTTGGCGAACACCTCCACCAGTTCGTCGCCGGTGAGGTTGAAGTCGGACATGTCGCCCGAGGTGACCGGCGCAAAGCCGACCTCGGCAAAGCCCAGCTCGTTGAACAGGTGGTTCCAGATGGTCTCCACGTCGGTGATGCCACGGGTCAGCGTCACCCGCGCGCCCACCGGGCGGCTGCGGTAGCGCGACAGCAGCAGGTCGACCTTGCGCCGCACCACGTCGTAGGTGCCCTGCCCGCCCACCGTGATGCGGTTGCGGTCGTGCACGGTCTTGGGCCCGTCGATGCTCACCGACAGCCCGAAGCGATGGGCATTGAGGTAGTCGACGATCTCTTCGGTGAGCAGCGTGGCGTTGGTGGTCATGATGAATTCCACCTGCTTGCCGGCCTCGGCAAAGCGGCGCTCGCAGTAGTTGACCATGTGCTCGATCAGCGGGCGGTTGGACAACGGCTCGCCGCCGAAGAACACCACGCTGTAGCGCTCCTCGTCGGGCGACTCGCGCAGCAGCATCTCCACCGAGGCCTCGGCGGTGTCGGCGCCCATCTTCTTGCCGGCCGAGGGTTTGTCCAGGTCTTCCTTGTAGCAGTAGGTGCAACTGAGGTTGCAGCCGGTGTTGACGTTCAGCACCACGGTGTTGAGCGCTGTGCGCTCGACCCGGCTGATGCCCAGCTCCGGGGTCAGCGGCGAGCCGTCGTTGACCACTTCCAGCGCAATCAGCTCGCGCAGGGTCTCGTTGACGTCCTGCCCGGCGAAGCGTCCGGCCAGACGCAGCACCAGGTCTTCGCTGGTGCAGCTCTGCACGCGCAGGGCGTCGATGATGCCGCCGGTAACGTCATCGGTGGCGAACAGCGAGCTGCTGGGGATGTGGAACAGCATGCGGTCGTCGTCCACCCGCACTTCGTGCAGGTTACGTTCGACCAGATTCAATAATGCACCCATGGTGACCTCCGCAAATGTGACGATTCGTCGTGGCAAAGCCGGGCGAGACGCGCTCGCCCACCGCCTTCGCGGTCAGGGCAGCGGCGGGCTGTTCCAGCGCTGCACCGTGACGATCAGTTGCCCTTCGCCTTGCAGGCCACCCTCCTCCAGCTGGGCGATCACCTTCAGGTTGCCGACGTTGTTGGCCATCATCCTGCGCTGCGGGTTCGGCCCGGCGCCGGCAGGCAGGAACACCCCGTCGCGCTGCATGGTGCCGGCGAACTTCACGTCCTCGTCGTCCCTGGCCTGCTCGTTGAACGGCTCCACCGTCCATTTGGCCGGCAGGTAGCCGATGCGGTAAGGCTGGCCATCGGCGCCCTTGCCCCACGCCTCGGCCTCGAAGCGGCCCTGCACCTTGGGCGTGGTGCCGCCGTTCTCGCCGATGCGCGCCACCGAATACGCCGGCACCACCTTGACCTCGGCGACCTCGGTGTACACCGCAAGGTCCACGCCCTTGAGCGCACCCAGGGCCACGTTGCGCAGCCCCGGCGCGGCATCGGCTGCCGCCTTGACCTTGACCCGCAACAGCTGCGGGGTGCTTTCCAGCACCTTGACCACCTCAACGCCTGCGCCCAGGTCCGGGGTGCCGGACAGGCCGCTGCCCACCAGGGTCAGCTCGGCCTCGTTGCCGGCGCGGATGAACGCCGGCTGTACCGCCAGCAGGCGGGGGCTGTCCTGCCTGGCCGCGCTGAAGTCCAGGCCGCGCTCGTCGTGCTCGGTCTCGAACATGCGCCCTTTCATCTCGCCGTTCAGGGCCGCGAATACCTGATGCATGCGCACATCGCCGATCTTCAGGTTGCCGCGCCATTCGTAGCCGTTGTATACGATGGCCGAGCCGCTGCCATTGAACGGCGTGCCGTCGGCATACTGACCCTTGACCTCGATGTTGAAGGTGTCGCCGCTGTCGTGGGTCACGCTCATCACGCCGCGTACATCGCCCCTGGTCATCATGTGGCCGCTGAAGCTCCACTGCCCCGGCAGTGCGTCGGCGCCCGGCTTGCTCTTCTGCCAGTCGCTCCAGGCCTGACTCTCAAGCGGGTAGTCCTTGGCCAGCTGGGGCGCCACTTCGTTGCGCGCCAGCCCCAGCCAGTCGCGGTCGCGGGACATCATCTGGTATTCCAGCGACGGCCAGCGCCCCAGGTGGAACTCCACCAGGCGTTCCCATTCCTGCAGCGGCCGACGCTGCAGCGCCACCCGCGCGCCGGAGTGACAGCGGGCACACATCTGGTTGAGGGGTTCGTCGAACTTCTCCACGGTGTTCAGGCGCCGCTCCATCGCGTAGCGCATGCCATCGGTCTCGCTGGGTGCCAGCCCCTGCCTGTCGGCCAGGTACTTGACCACCGAGCGACGGTCTTCATCGCTGATCTTCACGCCGTACATCAACTGCATGCGCGCAATGCTCATCAGCCAGCCTTCGGGGGTCTTGCGCTGGTGGCTGATGCGGCTCAGGGCGTCGTTGCCCTCGGGGGTATGGCAGGCCATGCACTTGGCATTGAGAATCGCCTTGCCATCTTCGGCCACGGCGGGGGGCAGAACAGCACAGGCCAGCATGGCCAGGGTGCCGGCACTCAGGTAATGCCGGAGTCGTGTTGTCTTCAAGGTCAGGCCTCCACGGTATTGTTTTTATAAATCGTCCGCGCCCGGCGAGGGGCTGTACTGCACATCTGACTCACACCAAGCAGAGTGCATGCCAACAAAATCAATTCCTTGTTTAACAAATAGTTACTGGATACTCCTGATAAACAACATTGATTAAAGCGCTGCCCGGGCGTGCAATTTCGCGATGACTGTCTAACTCTGAGACAGCTGAGACCACTGCCTGGCCGGGTGAGCCTGGCCCGGCAGCACCAGCATACCCAGCACCATCGCCAGCAACCCCAGCCACACCAGCGACACGAACGGATAGCGCCGTACCACGATCACCCCCTGGATCGCGTCGCCACCGTCCAGCGTGCCGGCGGCCGTCATCAGGCGTGGCGAGGCCGGTACCCATACCTGCAGGTCCTGGGCCCAGCCGCGCACGATGAAGGGGTGCAGCACATAGCCCGGGTCGCCCACATGGCGTGCATAACGGTAGTCGAGGATTTCGCACAGCTGTCGCACCGGGCCCTGATAGGCCGGCGGCAATGCGCGCCGGTCCTGGAACAGCGCGTGCCCGGCGATGACCTGGTCGTCGCTGCGCAACTGCACCTGCGCCACCGCCTGGTAGCCCGAGAAGTTCTGCTGGCTGCTTACCGGCAGCACGCGCACCTGCAACTGATCGGCCACCCGGTGCCACGCCTGCGGTGATGAAGCCGGGGCAATATTGATGGGCATGTAGGTATTGAGTGCCGTGGCCAGCAGGCCACCGGCCAGCGCCACCATCGCCCCACCGTGAATCAGCGCCAACGGCGCCGTATGGCGCAGGGTGCCGAGCCGGCGGCTGCGCCACAGCACCCGCATGCCCCAGGCCAGGCACGCCAGCAGCAGGAACATTCCGGCCAGCAGGGCCGCGTCCAGCCACGGCAGCACCTGCACGATGCGCTGGGACAGCACCCCTTCGCCGGTGTAGCGCGAGGTCAGCCAGGCACCGCGCCAGGCCGTCAGCGCCACCCACAGCGCCATGCCCAGGGTAATCAGGCCGGCGTAGCGCGCCGGCAGGCTGCGCCGCAGGAACACCCACCCGCCGAGCAGCCCGAGCAAGCCGATGACGGGCATCAGCCACTTGCCCAGGGCATGGCCGTCCACGTCCCAGTGATCGAAGGCCCGGCGCAAACCGGCCAGCTCCTCGGCACTGGCCCACACGGCCAGGGTTTCGAAGAACGGCTTGAGCTCCGAGGCCTTCTCCAGGGCCAGCCACTGACCGACATGAGCGCCGAGCAGTTGGCCCACCGCCAGCAACGCGGCCACGGCGAACAGCCACATCGACAGGTCCAGCCCCCAGTCCGAAGCCGACCGGCGCACTGGGCGGGCCTTCGCCGCCGGCCGCCTGAACGCTCGCCAGGCAAACCACAGCATCAGGCCGAGGATGCCCCCCGCCAGCGCCAGGTGCCCCAGCCATGAAGTGGTACCGATATAGCGGTGTGAACTGGCCAGCACCTCGCTGCGCGTCACCGACATGGCGATGCAGGCCAGCGCGGCAGTCAGCAGGCTGAACAGCGGCAGCGCGCGCCAGTGGCGGCCCTGCGGCCGCCAGCGCCGTGCCCCGTGCAGTACCGCGCCGAGCATCGCCCACACCGCGAAGGCGGCTGTCTGCACCGGGTCCCAGTGCCATAGCTGGCCGAAGGTGAAGTCTTCGAGCGCCCACACCATGCCCATGCCGATGCCGGCGGTCAGTACCAGCCAGGCGCGCCTGCCGTAGGTACATGCCAGCGCACCGTAGGCGTTGCCGGTACGTGCCAGTGCATCCAGCGCAGCACCGGCCGGGGCGATGGCCCAGGCATAGGCGGCGATAATCAGCGGCGCGTGAAACGCCATCCAGATCGTCTGCAGGTGTGCGTTCATGCCCTGGCTCGCCTGGGCCGCCAGCCAGTCGGCCGGCGTTGCCGTGAACGGCCCCAACCCGGCGGCAGTGAGGGTGTACCAGGCCGCCACCAGCGCATTGGCGCGCCCGGCCCAGCCCGGCAGCGCGGCATTGCGCACGCCGATGCCCATGCACAGGGTAGCCAGCAGCAGCACGGTGCCTTCATCGCCGCCCCACAGGTTGGCGACCTTGAGGTAGGCCGGCAGCGTGGCGCTGCTGTACAGCCAGATGTAGCGCAGCTGGAAATGGTCGGCCAGCAGGTGCATCACCAGGCTCAGGCACGCCGCACACAGCCCCACCAGCGCCAGCCGCCAGAGTATCTGGCGCAGCCGGGCGCGCACGGCGCCCAGTACCACCAGCCCGGCAATCAGCACCAGCAGCAGGTTGCCCACCTGGGGCAGCCACCACAGCAGCGCGCAGCACAGCAGCAGCCCCAGGGCCGGTGGCCAGCACGTATCCCATCGCAGATCGCTCACGACGCCCACTCCTTCTTGTTGTTGTGCAAGCGGCCATACAAGTACTGCGCCAGGCCAGGTTTCACCTGCCAGAACAGCAGCTTGGCCGGTTTCAAGGCATCCTGGGAGTGCGTGCGTGTGTGCCGTTCTGAGACAGTCGATGGGCGGCTGAGACAGTACGGCCCGCCTCGATCTCGCCGGGCTGGGAGACAAATCGCCGACATTTCATCGGGTTGAACGCGTCGTGCAGGCATGGCGCAGTAGTTGCTTGGGCCGGTGCAGCTCGCTGCACACCTTCGATAACAACAAGAAAGGAGCACACCGATGATTCGAGCCGCCCGCACGCCCTTGGCGCTGACGCTTGCCCTCATGGCCTGCAGCGCCCAGGCCCACGAGCTGTACAACAACGAGGGCCGCGTGCTGAACGCCGACCTCGAGGCCCTGTTCGGCGTATTTCACAGTGACGAAAGCTACGCGGTGGGCGGCAACCGTCAGCCCGGCAGCAGTGCCTGGCGCGAGGGCTACGTCAAGTATGGGCTGAGCGCGAGCCAGGCACTGGTCGCTGCGGGCACGGCCTACGGCGCGTTCAACCTGGTCAGCTCCCGTACCTGGGGCGACGGCGACGCCGCCGGCCTGACCCTGGGCAGCGAACGGCGCACCGGCGTCGAGGATGCCTACCTGGGCTGGCGCTCCGGCGACCTGTTCCCGGCGCTGGGCAAGGACGGCGTGGACGTTTCCGCCGGCCGCCAGACGCTGACCCTGGGCGACGGCTTTCTGATCCAGGGTGATCCGGTCAACCTTGGCAAGGTCGACCTGGGCGCGAACTTCAACCGCGGCGGCGCCTATTACCTGGCCGCGCGCAAGGCCTTCGACCGCACGGCCGTACTGCGCCTGGGCGGCAGCGAGGGCCTGCGCGGCGACCTGATGTGGCTGAAGTCGGACAACCATTACCAGGCCGATACCGAGCTTGCCATCGCTAACCTCGAACAGGTGGGCGAAGCCGGCACCCTGGGCATTTCATGGATTCGCGGCCTGGATGTCGACCGGCGCTATGCGTCGATCCTGGGCCTGCAGGAGCGCGATGGCATGGATACTGTCAGCCTGCGTGGGCGCGGCAGCCTGGGGGTCAAGGACCTGGAGGTGGCCGCCGAATACGTGACCCAGGACAAGCGCAGCGGGCGCGAGAACGCCTGGTACCTGGAAGGCGCCTGGACCTTCTCCGAGGTGCCCTGGAGCCCGACCGCCACCTACCGCTACAGCCGCTTCTCGAATGCCTTCGACCCGCTGTTTTACGGGGCCAGCCGCGGCTACGGCACCTGGTTCCAGGGCGAGGTCGCGGCCAACTATGCCGGCCCGTTCAACAGCAACAGCCAGGTGCATCACGTGGGCCTCAAGGCCACGCCACGGGAGAACCTGACCCTTGGCGCGCTGTACTTCGACTTCGATACCCTGGACAAGGCGCGTGGCAACCTGGGTGGCCGCGAGCTGGACCTGTACGTGGAGTGGATGGTCAACGAGCACCTGCTGATCAGCCCGCTGCTGGGTTTCTACAAGCCTGATCGCAGTGCCGACAACGGCGGCCTGCAGCTGGGCAGCAGCGACACCAGCACCTACCTGCAACTGCTGGTGGGCACCTTTTTCTGAGGTGTCACACTGGATACCCCTGCGCGGCCAGCCAGCCGCGCAGCCTGGCCTGTTCCGGCGCCGGCCTGCCGTGCAGCAGCCACTGCAATGGCTGACCGGCCTGAACCCCACGTACCAACGGGGCCAGCGGCACGCCGTCGAGGTGCCAGATACCCAGCGGCTGGTCGGGCCCCACCACCACCTCGGCCTGTTCGATGAAGCCGTGGCTCACCACCGGGCGCTGCTGCACCTGCCATTGGCGGAAGTCCCCGGCCAGGTGCAGTGGTTGCGCATCCGGCCACACCTGGCGCGGGCCCCAGAACGCTTGCCCGGCCTTGTCTGCCTCCTGGGCATAGAAATCCCGGCCGATGCGGGCGAAGCGCAGGAACAGCTGCTCGATACGTTCCTGATGAAAGCGCAGGGCCAGCGCCTGCTGCCCGGGGCGGCGCAGCAGGGTGTTGATCACTGCGGGCGCCTGCAGGGCCGAGGACAGCGACTGGAAGATGCCGTTGCCCGACAGCGGGTCCACCGCCATGGCGGCGTCGCCGATGCGCAGCCAGTTGTGCCCCGCGCATGCGCCTGCCAGGATCGCCGTGCTGCTGCGCGCATGCACCGGCACCGCCTGCCCGGCCGCCGCGCCGAATACCTCGGCCACCAGTGCCGATTCGCCCCGACGCCGGGCACAGTACTCAGGCAGGTGCGCCTTGCCCGGCAGACCGCCGGCGCTGCTGTCCAGGCTGATCTGCCAATAGCAGCGGCCATCGGCCAGGCGCGCCATCCAGGCCCAGCCGTCGGCCAGGCTCTGCACCGCCGACACCGGCTCGGCCGGCGCGCCCTGCCACACACTGAGCAGGCTGACGCTTTCGGGGCCGCGCAGGCGGCTCGCCGTCAACGGGGCCTGGCGCCCGCGTGCCTCCACCAGAAAATCGGCATTCAGCACCCGGCCATCGTTAAGCTGCACCTGGTGCGCGTGCGCCGTGCTGTGCAGCTTGCTCACCCGTGCTTCGATCAAGCCCACGCCGGCCCGGCGCAGGTCTTCGCGCAGGGCGGCATCGAAACGGCGGCGGTCCAGCAGACATTCCTGGTTCAGCCATTGCTGCTGGCCGTTCCAGTGCACTTGGCGGCGCGCGGGCATGGCTGCCTGTTCCAGTGCGCTGCCAAGGCCGGCATGGCGCAGGCCGTCGAGCACCCGTTGGGACACACCCTCCACCGCCTCGAAACGGCGCCAGTCACACACCATCTCGACCGGGTAGCCCAGGCGCTGCAACCCCATGGCGCACGCCGCGCCTGCGGGCCCGGCGCCCAGTATCAGGATGCGCGGCTCAGCCATGCACGCCGCCACGGCGTTCTGCACCAATGAAGGCGGCCTGTTGGCGCAGATGCTCCAGTACCTGTTCGCGACCCGCGTTCGGCTGCGCCGTCAACAGTGCGCGCACCTGGCCGCACAGCGCCGCACTGGCCAGGCTCGCCCCCGCCACGCCGCTGGCCGGATCGACCGCAGCGCCGAAATCGGCCTGGGGCGTGTCGAGCCACGACCATTGGCCCGGCGCGCAGCGGGCATCGCCGGTTACCCGAATCACCCCCGGATAACGCGCCGGGTACACCGGCGCACCGCGCGCCGGGCTCGATGCGCACAGCAGCACCCCGGCCTCGACGGCCACGGCGCAGGCCGCACGCAGTACATTGCGGTCCTGCTGCAGGCCCAGGCTCAGGTTGACCAGCATCGCGCCCTGCTCCACCAGCCACAGCAGCGCCGCCGCCACCTGCAATGCCGAGGTCTGCCAGTGGCGGTCGAACACCTGCGCCACCAGCACCTCGCCGGCACCGCCCTGGGCCAGCAGGCAGTCGAGTACCCGGCTGCCATGCCCCAGGACATCGGCCTGCACCTGCCCCTCGCGCAACTCGCCGTGCTCCAGCCAGAAACGCCGGCCACCGGCGATAGGCCCGGCCTGATGCGCCGAGCACCCGCTGTCGATCACCCCGACACGCAGGCTAGTGCCCATGCAGCACGGGCTGCGGCTGTACACAGCGCAGTTGCCCGTCCTCGAGGTGCAGGTGAAGGTCCGCGCCGTCCAGGGTGGACGGCCGGTGGCTGATCAGGATGCGCGTGCGCCCGGCGAACAGCTGGTCGATGGCCGCGATCACCTCGCGCTCGGTGGCCTCGTCGACCGCCGAGGTGGCTTCGTCGAGCACCAGGATCGATGGCTGCTGCAACAGGGCGCGGGCAATCGCGATGCGTTGTTTCTGCCCACCGGACAACTGCTGCCCACGTTCACCCAGCGGCCCGTCCAGGCCCAGGGGCAGGCTGTGCACCAGGCTGTCCAGGCGCGCCAGGCCCACCACCTGTTCCAGTTCTGCACGGCTCGCGTCGGGCCGGCAGTAGGCCAGGTTCTGCGCCAGGGTGCCGCGAAACAGCACGATGTCCTGGCTGACCACCGCAATGCGCCGGCGCAGTGCCAGCAGATCGAGGTCGCGCAGGTCCTGGCCGTCGAGCAGGATGCGCCCCTGGTCCGGGTCGTAGAAGCGTTGCAGCAGGTCGATCAGGGTCGACTTGCCAACCCCCGAAGCGCCGCTGATGGCAACCTTGAGCCCGGCGCCGATGCACACCCGGGCATCCTGCAGCACCGCGCCACGACGCTGCTCATGGGCAAAGCACACTCCTTCAAGGCGCAGCTCGCCGCCGCCGTCACGCATCGGCTGCGGCGCGGCCGGCTGGGTCACGCTGACCGGCTCCTGCTGCAACTCCATCACCCGGCCCAGGCTCACGGCCATGCGCTGGACCGCCACGTACAGGCCCAACAGGCTCTGCACCGGCCCCACCGCCATGCCCAGATAAGTGGAAAAGGCGATCAGCGCGCCCAGTTGCCAGGTGCCCTGGATCACCCAATAGCCGCCCACCAGAAACGCCGCGGCGCGGCACAGCGAGGTCAGGGTGCCCGGCACCGCCTGGGTCAGGAACTCGGTCACCTGCACCTTGAGCAGTTGCCCCATGTAGCCCTGGCCCAGTCGCCCCAGGCGCCCGGCTTCGCGCTGCTGCTGGCCCGCGGCCTGGATGAACTTCATCGCCGGCAGGGTCTCGACCAGAAACGACGAGACATCGGCCGAGCGTTCGCGCAACTGGCGCACCTCGCGCTCGACCTTGCGCCGCATCCAGCGCAGCCACAGCACCTCGATGGGAATCAGCACCGCCAGCAGCAGGGTCAGCTGCCACGACAGCATCAGCATCAGGCTCACTGCGCCCACCAGGCCGATCAGGCTGGAAACCGCCGAAAACAGCGAATCCACCGCAAAACGCTGGATTTCCGCGACGTCGCCATCGAGCCGCGAAAGGATGTCGCCCAGCCGCTTGCGCCCGTAGAAGCTGGGCGACAGCTGCTGCAGGTGGCCATACAGGTCGTCGCGCAGGGCGAACAGGATGCGCCCCGACAGGCGCGTGTGCAGGTAGCGGTTGACCCCCGACAGCACGGTGCTCGCCAGCCCCACGCCAACCATGATCGCCGCCATGTGCCACAGCACCTCGAAGTCCTTGGCCAGCAGGCCCTCGTCGATCAGGGTCTTGACCAGCCAGGGCTGGGCCAGCACCAGCAGCGAGGCGCCCAGCGACAACCCAAGCAGCACGCCGATCGCCCGCCCGTGGGGCCGCACGAAGCCGTACAGCCAGGCCAGCGCCCGGCGCATCAGCTGCGGGTCGTCGGTATTGACCAGGCGCAGCAGCACTCGGCCCAGGCGGTTCAACTGCGCAGCTGCTTGATCTTGCGGTACAGCGTGGCGCGGCTGATGCCCAGGGCATCGGCTGCCGCGGTGATGTTGCCGTGATGACGCGCCAGGGCGCCACGGATCAGCTCCTCCTCGTTTTCGCGGATGCTGCCCGGCTGCTGGGTGCTGCCCCTGAGGTCTTCGAGCAGGCAGTCGGTCAGGTGTTCCAGGCCCAGCATTGGCTCGCCCGGCTCGCGCATGGCCACCGCCGAGCGCAGCACCATCTCCAGCTGGCGGATGTTGCCGGGCCAGTCGTAGTTGTTCAGCAACGCGGCCAGCTCCTTGCTCAGGCGCACGCCGTGGGCGCCGAACTTGTGCAGCAGGCTGTCGATCAGGGTGCCCAGGTCGTCGCGCTCGCGCAGTGCCGGCAGGCGCAGACTCACGCCGTTGATTCGGTAGTAGAGGTCTTCGCGAAACTGCTGCTCAAGCACGTGGCGCTTGAGGTCGCGGTGGGTGGCGCAGATCACCGCCACGTCGATGTCCTGCTCTTCGCCGGCGCCCAGCGGCGCCACCCGGCGCTCCTGCAATACCCGCAGCAGGCGTGCCTGCAGGGCCAGCGGCATGTCGCCCACCTCGTCGAGAAACAGGGTGCCGCCGTGGGCCTGCATCAGGCGCCCGACCATGCCGCCACGGCGCGAGCCGGTGAACGCCCCTTCGCGGTAGCCGAACAGTTCGGACTCGATCAGCCCCTCGGGTATGGCCGCACAGTTGACCGCCACGAACGGCTTGCCGGCACGCGGGCTGGCCTGGTGCAGGGCGCGCGCCACCACTTCCTTGCCGGTGCCGGTTTCGCCCAGCAGCAGCACCGGCAGTTCGTTCTTCAGGCCCTGCAGGGCCATGCGCAAGGTGCGCGCAAGACTGCTGTCGCGCCCGGCCAGGGCCTCGAGGTCGACGCTCTTCTGCGCGGCCACCGGGGCAGCGGGTGCAGGTGTCGCGGCAATCACGGGCTGGCGCGGCAGGTGCTGGGAGCGGAAGTAGAACTCGCCCTTGGCGGTCTGCACGCTGCTGATGCCGCCCTGCCATACCCGGCTGATGAAGGCGCTGGAGCGTTCGCCGATCAGGTCGCTGCAACTGCGCCCCACCAGGGCGGCGCGCGATACCTGCAGCAAGGCGCAGGCCTGGTCGTTGGCCGCCAGCACCTCGCCGTCCAGGCTCAGGGCAAGCAGGCCGTGCCAGGCGCTGCCCAGGTACTGCGGGCGGTTGTGGAAGGCCACCACCAGTTGCTCGGGGTAGCACAGGCCGAACATGCGGCTTTCGATGTTGCCGGCAGCCAGCAGCAGGGTCGAGAGGTTGTCCTGGGGCTGGGCCATGACGCCTTCGCGGGTCAGGTCGAGCACCCCGATGATCTCGCCGCGCGGGTCGCGCAGCGGTACCGAGGTGCAGGAGAACGGGCTCAGGCGGTCCAGGTAGTGTTCGCCGCAGTTGATCAGCGTGGGGCGCCCTTCCACCACGGCGGTGCCGATGGCATTGGTGCCACGCACCGACTCGCTCCAGCAACTGCCCGGGTGCAGGTCGCGCAACCCGGTCTGGCGCAATGGCTCGGTGTTGCCCTCGATGGCCAGCACGTTGGCCTGGGCGTCGCCGAGGATGATGATGCCGCCCTTGCCCTGGCGCGACACCAGGTACTCCAGCTCTGGCGTGGCGGCATCGATCAGCAGCCGGTTGCTTTCCAGCAGGCGCTTGAGTTCACCGCGCTGCGGGGCGGCCAGCTCGTGCCGCTCGCCTTCGAGGCAACTCAGGCCATGGCCGAGGCTGCGCCGCCACGAGGCATCGATCTCGTCGCGCAACATGCCCAGCGGCAACTCCCCGTCATGGACCAGTTTCATGCGTGCCTGGCGTGACTCCTGCAAAGGGTCAGCGGCGTTTTTTATTAGAATGGTGCGTGCCATCGCTTACTCCAGCGCCCGTCGAACGTTGTGCACTTAAGGCAATGTAACTCAAGGGAGTGTGCTTGAGATTTGCAGGGCCGTCACCCGCAGGCGCCGACAACCTGATCGGCAGAGTGGCACAAGGTTACGTTTACGTAAAGGTGATGAATCGCGACGTGACGTCCTCCTTTCAGGCGCGCCGATTGCGCGCCAGCAGCCACAGCAGGTACACCCCGCCCAGCAGGCCGGTGGTCAGGCCGATGGGCAGGTTGAGGTTGGCCACAAAACGCTGGCTGAGCAGGTCGGCGGCCAACAGCAGTACCGCCCCCATCAGCGCTGCGCTCACCAGCGGCACCTGCGCCGAGGTGGTCAGGCGCCGTGCCAGCTGCGGCGCGGCCAGGGCGATGAAACTGATCGGGCCGGCCGCCGCGGTGGCGATCGCGGTCAGGCCCACCGCCGCCATCACCATCAGCAAGCGGGTACGCTCCACCGCCACACCCAGCTGAGCGGCGCTGTCGTCACCCAGTTCGAGGATGTTCAGGCGCCGTGCGTGGTACACCGCCACCGGCACCACCAGCAGCAGGCCCAGCGCCGCCGGCAGCACATGCGACCAGGTGCGGGTGTTGAGCGAGCCGGCCAGCCAGATCTGCGCCGACATGGCCTGGTCGAGGTTGCCCATCACCAGCAGCACCGTGTTGAGCCCCGAGAGCATCGCGCCCACCCCGATGCCCACCAGCACCAGGCGATAGCCGCCGGTGGTGCGGCCCTTCATCGACAGCACGAACACCAGCGCAGCGGTGCCCACGCCGGCGATCACCGCCGCCAGCGACGCCCCCAGCGGGCCGGCATCGAACAGGATGATCTGCACGATCGCCCCGCTCGCCGCCCCGGTGGTGAAGCCGATGATGTCGGGCGAGCCCAGTGCGTTGCGCGAGATGGACTGGAAGATCGAGCCGGCCATGCCCAATGCAGCGCCCACGCACAACGCGGTGAGCACCCGCGGCAGGCGCACGCGCAGCACGATGCGCTCGGTGGTCGGGCTCGGCCCTGCCCCCAGCAGGCTGGCCAGTACCTGGCCCGGTGTCAACGGCAAGGTGCCGATGCCCAGCAGCAGCACCCCCAGCCCCAGGGCCAGCAGCACCAGCACGGCACACACCAGCACCCCCCGTGGCTGCCAGCGAAACGACAGGGCGGCCAGGCGGACGACCCGTGTAGCGGTAGTGTTCATAGCTTGCTCAACCGGAATGTGCGCACCAGCGCGATAAAGAACGGCCCGCCGATCAGCAGCGCGACGATACCCGCCGCCACTTCCGCCGGCGCCGCCACGACCCGGCCCAGCACATCGGCCCCCAACAGCAGCACGCCGGCAAACAGTGCCGAGTACGGCAGGATCCAGCGGTAGTCCGGGCCCACCAGCAGGCGCGCCAGGTGCGGCGCCACCAGCCCCACAAAGCCGATCGGCCCGGCAGCGGCGGTGGCAGCGCCGGCCAGCAGCATCACTGCCAGGCAGGCCAGCAGCCAGGTGAGGCGCACGTTCACCCCCAGCGCCAGGCCCAGGTCCTTGCCCAGGGCCATGGCATTGAGGCTGCCGGCCAGCGCCAGCACCGTGACAGCGCCCGGCACCACGGCCATCGCCAGCACCCCCACTGCCTCGAAGCCGCTCTTTTCCAGCGAGCCCGATGCCCAGTGGCGAAACTGGTCGAACACCTGCGCCGGCGCATTGAGGATGATGATGCCGGTGACCGAGGCCAGCATCACCGACAGACCGGCGCCGGCCAGCACCAGGCGCACCGGGTTGGTGCCGGTCTCCTGGGCACGGCCCAGCATGAACACGGCCACCCCGGCCAGCCCGGCGCCGACGAAGGCGCACCACACGTAGCCGCTCATGCTGCTCAGGCCCAGCACGGCCACACCGACGATCACCCCTACCCCGGCCCCGGCGTTGATGCCCAGCAGGCCCGGTTCGGCCAGCGGATTGCGGGTCACCGCCTGCATGATCGCACCGGCCAGGCCCAGCGCCAGCCCGGCCAGTATCGCCACCAGCGTGCGTGGCACCCGCAGTTCGCGCACGATCAGGTGCTGGTCGTCGAGCCGGTCGTAGGCCGACAGCGCCTCGAACACCTGGGCCACGCCGATGCTGCGCGACCCCACCACCAGGCTCGCCAGCACCGCCACAACCAGCAACAGCAGCCCCAGCAGCAGGCCCTGACAACGTCTTGATCGCACCATGGCTCAGCGGTACGCCCGCGCCACGGCGTCGATCATCTCGCGCCCGGAGTAGTAGTCGATGCGAAACGAACTGGGGCCCAGTGCATACACCCGCTTGTGCACCACCGCCGGCAGGTTGGCCAGCACCGGGTCGGCGAGAAACGCCTGCACGTCGGCGTCGCTGCCGCCCAGCAGGAACACCGTGTCGCCGGTGATGGCCGCCGAGAGGTTTTCACGGGAGATGAAGTCCACGTCGGAGCTGCGCTTGACCTGCCCTTGCAACCCTTGCGGCAAGCCGGCCACCGCGAACCCGAGAGCTGCCAGCAGCTGCGCATGGGGGCTGTCCAGGCGCGCTACCGAATAGCTGCCACCCAGGTTGTAACCCACCACGCTGACCGCGCCGGCAGGTGGCGTGATGCGCGCTGCAGCCTGCGCGGCGTAGGCGTCGAAGCGCTCGATGGCCGCCTCGGCCTGCGCCTGCAGGCCGCTGGCCTGCCCCAGTTGGCGCGCCAGCTCCTGCCAGCTGTGGTTGGCGTAGTTGACCACCACCGTGTCGATGCCCTGGGCCTGCAGCTCGGCCTGGTGGGGCAGCACACTGTCGGCGCCGGTGGCCGACACCACCAGCAGGTCGGGCGCCTGCCCGACCACCGCTTCGAGGTCGAACACCAGGTTCTTGTACAGCACCTGCACGCCGCGCTGGTCGGCCACCTCGGCCCACTGGGTGAAGAAGCCCTTGGCATCGGAGATGCGGCTGGGCGTGGTCGCGGCACTGGCCACCAACGGCGCGTCCATGGCCAGCAGGATGCCGGTCACGCTCGGCGAGGTGGACACGATGCGCTTGGGCGAGGCCTGCGCCGACGCCGTCGGCGCCTCGTCCGCAAGCTCGGCGGGCTGCCGGGCCAGCCACAGGGCGACGCTGGCCACAGCGACGATGGCCAGCACGGCCACCACAATCTTTTTCATCGTCTAGCCCTGCTCGTCAAGGTGGTGGGCGAAGGTCGAGCCGCTGTAGCCCTTGCGGAACAGGCCGGCCTGCACCAGGCGTGGCATCAACTGGTCGAGAAACAGGTTCAGCGACTCGACCGAGCCACCGGGCGCGGCAATGAAGCCGTCGATGGCGCCACTGGCAGCCCAGTCCGCGATCTGCTCGAAGGCATCGTCGACGGTGCCGACCACCTGCCAGTGCGCCGCCGAGATCACCTCGGGGCGCAGCAGCAGCTGGTCGATGCTCAGCGACTCGCGCTCGATCAGGCGGCGCAGCAGGCTGCTGTGGGTACGGCTGGAGGCGTCCGGCGCAACCACCGGCAGGTCGGCGCGGGTCACCGGGCGGTCGAGGGGCCAGTCGGCCAGGTCCAGCCCGGTCATTTCCTTGATCGAGGCCAGCTTGCGCGCGCGGTTCATGCGCCCGTGGGTTTGCATGAACACCGCCCGGGCCTGCTCGCGGGTGTCGGCCAGGTACAGGCTCAGGCCCGGCAGCAGGCGGATCGCCTGCGCCGAGCGGCCGTGGCGTTCGGCGCGCCGGCCCAGGTCACGGCGCAGTTCAAGCGCCGCTTCCTTGTCGGGCGTGGGTGCGAACACCAGGTCGGCCACCGAGGCGGCGAAATCCCGCCCCGACTCCGAGGCACCGGCCTGGATCAGCGGAATGCGCGTGCCGGGGAAGGCTGGCAGGTTCAGCGGGCCCTTGACCTTGAGGTAGGTGCCCTCATGGTTGACCGGGCGCACCTGGGTGGTGTCGGCATAGCAGCCATTGGCACGGTCGATGGTCAGCGCCTCGAACGGGAAGCTGCCCCACAGCTGGTGCACCAGCTCGGTGAACTCGGCCGCCCGCGCATAGCGCTCGTCGGCGTCGGGCATCTGCTCAAGGCCGAAGTTCTCGTGCCCCTGCAAGGCGGTGACGATGTTCCAGCCCACGCGCCCGTTGCTGATCCAGTTCAGCGATTGCAGCTGGCGCGCCACCACATACGGCGGATAGAAGGTGGTCGACACCGTCGACACCAGGCCGATGTGCGAGGTCTGCTGGGCCACGGCGGCCAGCAGGATGGTGGGGTCGAGGCTGGTGAAGCCAGGGCCGCTTTCGAGCATTTCCACCGGCAGGCAACTGACGTCGGGGCGGAACACGAAGTCCAGGTGCGCGGCTTCGGCGCGCTGCGCCAGATCGATGGCGAAGGCGCTGGTGAACAGGCCCTCGACGTTGCTGTCGGCGCGCCGCCAGGCGTCGCCGCTGAGCCAGGTGGGGGCCAGTGAAAGGCCGATATGGAGTCGCTTGGGCGAGGTCATCAAAGCTCCGGGTGCAAGTGATCGAGTACGGCGGCCCCAGGGCCGCCGTTGACAGTGGGTTGATTCAGAACGAGCCCTTGACGCCCACGCCGAACATGCGTGGCGTGGTCATGCTCGCCTCGGTGCCGCCGATGCCGCGGTTCTGCTGCAGGTAGGTGGCCGAGCGGTCGTCGAACACGTTCTTGACGTAGCCGTACAGTTCCACCGCCGGGGTGAACTGGTAGCTGGCGCGGGCATCGGTCAGGGTGTAGGAGTCGACCGAATAGGACGAGTTGTTGGCCGTGTCGGAGTAGTAGCCGTCGATATGCCGCACCTGGGCCGACAGGTTGAGCTTGTCGGTCACGTCCCAGCTGGGCCCGAAGCTCAGGGTGTAGCCGGGCGACTTGGCAAACTCGTTGGCCTGGTAGCTGTCGTTGCTGGTGATGCGGTCGATGCGCGTGCGCAGGGTGCCGGCGCTGGCCTTGAGGGTCAGGCTGTCGAGCAGCTGGTAGTCGGCGCTCAGTTCCATGCCGTAGGCGTGGGCCTTCTCGGCATTGATGGTGTAGGACTGGCTGATCCCGGTGGAGATCACCACCGGAATGTTGTACTGCGAATCCTTCATGTCCATGTAGAACAGGTTGCCGCTCAGGCGCAGGCGGTCATCGAGCAGGCTGGCGCGGGTGAACAGCTCGTAGTTCCACACCGACTCTTCCTTGAAGTACTGCCATTGGCGCGTCGACAGGTTGAGCGAGACACCGCCCGGGTTGTAGCCGCGGCTGACCATCGCGCCCACGGTCCAGTCCGGGGTCGCGGCGTAGGCCAGCGATACCTTGGGCAGCACGGCGGTGAAGGTCTTCTGGTAGTCCAGCGCAGTGGGCGCCAGCACCGAGTTGCCGTCGCGCTCGATACGGTCCTGCTGGAAGCGCAGGCCCGTGCTCAGGGTCCACAGGTCGCTCAGGCGGTAGTTCAGCTCGCCGAAGAGGCCGAGGTTTTCCTTGGTGTCGTCGAACGCCGACAGCCCGGCCAGGTTGAGGGTTTCGTCGGTCCTGGTGCGCGCCACGTAGAGGCCGGTGGCGCCGCTGAGCACGCTGTGCTGGTCACCGAACACCAGGCGGGTTTCGTTGGACAGGTTCTTCTGCTTGATGTCGGCGTCGCCCTGCCCCGGGATGCCGGTGTAGCGCTGCACGCTGGACAACGAATACTGCGCCTGGTTGATCAGCTTGAGGCCGTTGTCGAAGTCGTAGCTCACGTCCAGCACGCTGGTGTTGGTGCTCTGCTCCCAGCTGGGCATGGTCGTGGTGGTGTGATCGAGCTTGTGGTACGGCGCCGAGGCGGCTTCCTGGGTGGGGCGGTTGCTCTCGTTGTGCGAGAAGGTGAACTTGGCCTCCAGCCCCTGGATGTCGGTGGGCAGCCATAGCAGCTTGGCGCGGGTGGTGAGCGCGCTGAAGTCGTGGTCGGTCTTGCCCTTCTGGAAGTTGGGGTTGGTGTAGTCGATGAAGGTATCGCGCGCCGAGTAGTCCACCGCCAGGCGCCCGGCCAGGTCGGTACCCATCAGCGGCCCGGACAGCGCGATGGAGGTGCGCTTGGCGTTGTAGTTGCCGATCTCGGCCTGGTAGGCGGCCTCGGGGGTGAAGGTCGGGTCCTTGGTGTTGACGATGATCGCGCCGGCGATGGCGTTGGCGCCTTGCGAGGTGGTCTGCGGGCCGCGGAACACCTCGATGCTGTCCACGTCCCACACCGAGGTGGCGCCGAAGAACATCTCGTTGTAGTTCAGGTAGTGGCCGTCCAGGTTGATGGTGGCCCGTGGCACGGTGCCGCCCCAGAACTGGTTCTGCCCGTTGTTCGGGCCCTGGGTGTCCTGGCCGCGGATGATCGGCGCGCCTACCGAGTCGGTGTAGATCACGTTGGGCACGTCATTGAGCACTTCATGCACGCTGGCGTTGCCGGTGTTCTGGCGCTCGATGTCGCGGGCAGTCTTGACCGACACCGAGGAGGCGGTGTTCTTCAGGTCACGTTCGAGCTTTTCCCCGGTGATCATGATCGGTTCGAAAGTGACTGCACCTTTGCCCGGGGCAGCCACGGCATCATCGGCCATCGCAGGCGCCATGCCGAGCACGGTCGCCAGGGTCAGCACGCTGAAACCGCAGGTGAGTTCAAGGGGTGAATAGGCCTTCAAGATACGCTCCAAATGATAATCATAATCGTTTGTGCGAAAGGTATCATGTGGCCACTTCATTCCTCAATAGAGAATTCATTCTGCAATGTGGTAAACCCAGGGGCCCGGCCAGCGCTCGGAAAAGTCGGTATCATGCGCACCGACGCCGCGCACAAGCGGCGCGCACTTGATGCCTGATGAGGACCAGCCGCCAGCCGGCGATGAGGAGAGGCCCGTTGAAAAAAACCATTCCAGCTGCGGATGACGCCCCGCACGCGCCGGGCGAAAAACGTTCGGGCACCATTCAGTCCGTCGCCATCGCCGCCCGCTTTCTCAACGTACTGGCCAGTGCCGAGCACGAACTGGCCCTGGGGGAAGTGGCGCGGCGCACCCAGACCGGCGCGTCCACCGCGCACCGCTATCTGCAGAGTCTGGTCAAGGAGGGCCTGGCCAGGCAGGACCCGGCCAGCAGCCTGTACGACCTGGGCCCGGCGGCGCTGAGCATCGGTATCGGTGCGCTCAAGCGGGTGGATGCAGTGGAGATCGCCGCGCAGCACATGAAGGCGCTGGCCCACCAGCATGCGGCCAGCGGCGGCGTGGCGATCTGGACCGACCGTGGCCCGACGCTGGTGCGCTGGTACCGCAGCGCGTTCTTCTCGATCAACCCGCTGGCCCTGGGCGACGTGCTGCCCATCGACAACACCGCCTGCGGGCTGGTGTTCCAGGCCTTCCTGCCCAAGGCCACCATCGATGCGGCGCGCAAGCTGCAACCGGCGCACTTTCGCGGCACGGCGCCGGCCAAGGCTGTGCTGGACGAGGTGCGCAGCAGCCGCTGGGCCGAGAAGACCAGCCACCTGCTGTCGAATGTCACCGGGCAGGCCGCGCCGGTGTTCGACGCCCAGGGCGAGATCGTGTGTGTGGTGACCACGGTGACCGACCTGGGTCAGCTCAAGACGCCCGAAGACCGCGATGCGCTGTTCCGGGCGGCCAGCCGGGTCAACCAGTCAACCGGCGGCCTGCCGTGGCAAGGCGCCTGACACCACCGCCCGCTCGCGCGACAAGGGCACCAGCAGCGGCGTGCCGCTGACCGGGTCGGCGATGATCATCGAGGCCACGCCGAACACCTCCTGCACCAGGGCCTCGGTGAAGATGCGCGCCGGGTCGCCCTGGGCGACGATGGCGCCGGCCTTCATGGCGATCAGGTGCGAGGCATAGCGGCACGCCTGGTTGAGGTCATGCAGCACCGCAACGATGGTGCGGCCCTGGCGATTGAGCTCGGCCAGCAGCTCCAGCAGTTCGATCTGGTGCGCGATATCGAGGTAGGTGGTGGGCTCGTCGAGCAGCAGTACCGGCGTCTGCTGCGCCAGCACCATGGCGATCCATACCCGCTGGCGCTGGCCGCCGGACAACTCCTGCAGCAGGCGCTCGGACAGCTCGCTGACCTGCGCCGCCTGCATGGCTGCGGTCACGGCCTGTTCGTCGGCCTGCGACCATTGGCGCAGGAACGACTGGTGCGGGTAGCGCCCGCGGGCCACCAGGTCGGCCACGGTGATGCCGTCGGGCGCAACCGCGCTCTGGGGCAGCAGGCCGAGCCGCCGGGCCACGTCCTTGGCCGCGAGCGTGTGAATATCGACCTGATCGAGCAGCACCGTGCCGCTCGAAGGCACCAGCAGGCGCGACAAGGCCCGCAGCAAGGTGGATTTGCCACAGGCATTGGGGCCGACGATGACGGTAAAGGACCCTTCGGTGATAGCCACCGAAAGGTCCGTGGAGATCGTGCGCTGGTCGTAGCGAAGCGTCACGGCGTCAGCCTGCAGGCGATACGTCATGGAGAGGGTGTTCCAGTGAAGGGATTCGGCGCCAGTATTGCAGATGAGGAATTTATTCCGCAATCCGGAGCGCCGGCGCCCTGCCCTCAGCCCGCCGCCATCAACGGCTGGCACTGCGCGTAGTGCCGCGCCAGGCCCTTGAGCGAATGCCCCAGGGTGATACGGGTGTGCCGGTCGTACTGGTGCAGCAGGTCCAGACGGCCCTGCTGCAACCTGGCCAGGATGGCGCGGGCAGCCAGGTCGGTGGCACCCAGGGCGTGGGTCAGCCCCTGGGACGACACCGGGTCGAAGGCGATGGCCGCCTCGCCCACCGCCAGCCAGTGCGCCGATGCACAGCGCTGCAGTGCACTGCAGCCGGCATCCAGCACCTGAACCTGCGCTGCGGCCAGTTCGTCGGCACCTGCATAGCGCTGCATCAGGCGCGTGCGCTGCAGTTGCTCGGCCAACTGCGGCGCGGTGCGCTGACCGTCACCGCCGGGAAAGAAGCGCACCAGGTGGCGCTGGCCGCTGGCGGTGGTGGCCCCGGACCACCAGCCCTGGGCATCCGCCTCGATCAGCAGCCACTCGGTGTCGGCCAGTTCCGAGCCACCTCGGGGCAGGCGCGCCGCGACGGCCACCTGACGACTCAGGCGCTGGCGTCGTGCCCCGCCGAGCCGGGCGATGCAACTGGCCTTGCCGGTGGCATCCACCACGAAACGTGCCTGCCCGCGCCAGGGGTGTTCACCTCGCCGACCGCCCAGGGTAATGCTGTCGTCGGCAAAATCGGCATGGGTCACCCGCACGTCGTCTTCACGGGTGATCCCAAGCGCCGCCGCTCTTTCCCGCAGCCGGGCGTCGAACACCCGTCGTTCCAGGAACGCGCCATGGGCGGCGCGCTCGCAGAAGTAGTCGCGAAATACCGGCTCGCTGGTCAGCCAGATCGACTGCACGCCGCAGCAGCGTCGCGCCACGGTGCTGTCGTCGAGCAGGTCGGCGTGCCCCAGTGCGGCAAGTGCAGGCAACGCCTCGGGGGACAGGCACTCGCCGGGGCGCAGCGCCGCCTCGTGTTCACGCTCCACCAGCCCCACCTGCAACCCGGCCTGCGCCAGGCGGATGGCCAGCGCGGTGCCGGCCGGCCCGGCGCCCACCACCAGCACGTCGTGCACGGGGTTCAAATCTCGTCCCTGCGCAGCCGACGACGTGGCGGTACCTTCTGCCTGGGCGGCTCCAGTTCGGTCTCGCCCAGCAACGGTGGCGGCGAATCCAGGGCCTCGATCACCGCCAGCAGGTCGAGCTTGGCATTGGAGCCGGTGACCCGCTCGGGCCGCCCGCTTTCGATCCAGGCCCGCGCCGGCAACCCCAGTGCGGTCGCCTCGGGGGTGGCGTCGTGGGCCAGCAGAATGCCCAACTCCCACCAGTGGCTCACCATCAGGTTGATGCGCGTGAAGTAGCTGCCCTTCAGGTCGCGCAGCCAGTCCTCGCGGTAGGAAAAATGCTTGAGCTGCTGCGCTGGCGTGGTACGTCTTGCGCCCACACGCTCCCACGCCTCGCTGCTCAGTACCTGGTTGGGCACGCGGGCCCCCCAGTAGCTGGGGAACGACAGGTAGGTACTGGGCTCGTACTCGGCATCCGACAGGCACGAGGCCTCGTCGGTCTGCCACGGCACGCCCAGCGCGCGGGTCAGCGAACCCGGGCCAACGCCGTCCAGCGGGCCCTGGGGTGCCAGGCACACCTGTGGCGTGAGTTCGTCACCGAAATCCTGGCGCACCGCCTGCCCCTGGGGCAGTACCGCCAGGCGATAAGGGCTGCGCCACACGCTGGGCACGCGCATGAACCAGGTCAGTTCGATGCCCGGGTGGAACGGGCCGCCCAGGCATTCATGCAGGCCGGCGCGGTCCAGCGCCTGGGCCTGGGCGCGCGGTTCGAGCGTGTCGAAGTCTGCCGGCACCGGCGCGCCCTGCCAGTCGGCGACGAATTCGCCTTGCACCCACTGGCTCAAGGCCTGGTACATCAGCGGGGTGACCGCGAGCCCGACCGCGGATGGCGGCTGGGGGTCGAGGTCATAGTCGCCGTAATAGTCGCCGTACAGGGGTAACAGCGCCGGGGCGAACTCGGCGGTGCTGGCGGGGTCGCGAAACAGCGCGAAGACCTTGCGCCGAAAGTCCGCACTGGCCTCACCGGGGTCGGCCAGCCGGGCCACCACGTCGGGGTTCTGGGTATCGAGTGGCGAACCGTGGCCGCTGAGCATGAACAGGCCCTGGTTGGTCCACTGCATGTGGGTCATGCGCTCGAAGATCGGCCAGATATCGCGGGTGAACGAACAGCTCGGCTCGGCCGGCAGCTGACCCTGGCGCACGAACAGGTCGCGAACCACCTCTTCCATGGTGACCACGCCGAACAGCCCTGGCGCGTAGTTGGGGGGCGTCACCACCAGGTAGCCGGGCTCGGCATCCAGGCGCTGGCCGTTGTTGAACGTCACCCGTGCGTACACCGGGCCGTCCGACACGTCGTCGTGCCAGTCGTCGTTGTTGGCGAAGGTTGTCGGTGGGGTCTTGTCCACCCGCGGTGCGCTGTGGCCGTGCCCGCCGAGGGCGATCAGGCGCCCGGCCTCGTCGGTGCGCAGTTCGCCCAGGTACACGGGTTTGCCGTGGAAGGTGCCGGTGTCGAAATGAAAGGGCTTGCCTTGCTGGCGGCGGCCGCTGATGGTCCTGGGGCCGGGGCGGATGTCCAGGGCCTGGCGCTGCGCACCGGTCACGAGCGGGTTGCGTCGTTTTTCGGCGATGGCGTACTGGCCAGGCAGGTCCATGGCGTTTTCGAAGGCGTACCAGCCGGCCTTGAGGTTGGCGACTTCCACGGTCCATTCGATCTGCACGCCGTCGTCCAGGCTCAGCTCCTGTACGGTGCCGTCGTGCAGTTCGGCATAGAGGCGAAAGCGCACGGCCTGGCGCCGCACCTGGCCCCTGGCATCGCGAAATTGCCCGTCGGCGCTGCTGGCCAGTGCCCCTGGCACTTGCGCGGCGAGTACGTACTCCTCATCGCCATCGGCGTTGCCGACACGGGCAACGCCGAGCCCTGGGTGCACACGAATGGATTTGATCGATGCCGGGCTGATCATGGCCGTCTAGCCTCCTTGCCAGTGGGGTCTGCGCGAATGCGCAATTTCGCGCTCAACGCTAGATGGCGAATGGAGGGGTGTCAAATGGCCATGTCAGCCAGCAATCCGAAGCTCAATTTGCGCCGTTGAGTCAGCCGTTGCGAGAGGCCGCGTTGTTGTCGATCGCCTTGGGCCCCGCCACGCCCCACACGATCAGGCCGACCAGCGGCACGAACACCACCAGCACGATCCACAACATCTTGCGGTCGGCCTTGCTCTTGCTGCCGATGATGCTCTTGATGGCCCACAGTTCCACCAGGGCCAGGATTACCGCCAATGTGATCCAGATATAACCGTTGTTTTGCATGCGTCATCTCCCGAATGGTATTGCCTTAGGTCAGGCGACGCCGCGATGGTTCAGTGAATCTGCGCCCAAAGGCGCCAGGCAGACACCTCACTGCACCGGCAGAAAGTTCATCAGCAACAGGCTCTGCGCATAGTTCAGGCCGATGCGCCGGTAGCGCTCGTCGAGCATCTGGGTCAGCAGGTCCAGGCGCGCGACGATCTTGCCGAACTCCACGGCAAAGCTCAGGTTGCTGCCCGCCTCGGAGATTTCGTTGGAGAACAGCAACAGCACGCCATTGGCATCCTGGCGCTGGCTCAGCAGCCAGGTGGCCTTCTCGATGTTGCGCGCTGCGTTGCTGACGAACTGCGGGTCGATGGTGTCGGTGATGAAGAATTCGGTACGCCCGCCATGGGCGGTCACCAGCATGCTGCCGATGGCGTAGATGAACGCGCCAACGCGATCGCCCCTGAACTCCGGGCTCAGGGCATAGCTCAGTGCCGCCAGGTCGCGGCGCTCGCCCAGCTGCGGCAAGGCCTGGCGCTGCTCGATGGCCTGGCGGATCTGCCGCTCGGCACTGGCAGCATCGAGAAAGCCCGATTCGCGCCACTGGTTGGGGTTGCGCAGGTACAGCTTGCTCATCAACAGGTACAGGCTCTGCAGGTTGTCCTGCATCGACAGTGTGGCCATGCGATCGACGCTGGTCTGGAACAGTTCCTGGGGCCGGCCGTTGCCCAGCTGGGTGGCGATATCGCGCCCCTGCTGCTGGGTACAGCCAGCGGCGCAGGTCATCAGCGTACCCGCCAGCAACAGCCGGCGCAGCACGCGCTGGGGTGGAACGCAAAGCGGATAAACCATCGGCACCGGGGTCTGGATTCACGGGCCGCGTTGGGGATCGACGCGGCCTGGCGATGAATAGAGCCGAAAAAACGCAAAAAGTGCGATAACCGCCAGACCGCAGTGGCGCCACGCCGCACTATTGGAGCACCGCGCCCCGCTCCTCCAGCAGTTTCACGAACATCGCCAGGCTGCGCGATACCGTGCCGCTGCGCCATACCAGCCAGGTGCGCAGGTAGCGAAAACGTTGCGACATCGGCCACACGCTGACCGTGGCGCACCCCGGCATGCTCTCGAGCATGCTGCGTGGCATCAGCGCCAGCCCCGCCCCTGCGCTCACGCAGGCGAGCATGCCGTGGTAGCTCTCCAGTTCGAAGATCTTGCCCGGCACGGCGGCATCCTGGGTGAACCAGCGCTCGAAATGATGGCGGTACGAACAGTTGGCCCGGAACGCATAGATGCTCTGCCCGTTGACGTCCTGGCCACGGTGGATCGGCGCATGGTTGAGCGGCGCGATGATGACCATCTCCTCCTCGAACACCGGCACGCCCTCCAGCGAGGGGTGCAGCACCGGGCCGTCGACGAAGGCCGCCGCCAGGCGTCCCGACAGCACGCCCTCGATCATGGTGCCCGACGGCCCGGTGGAGAGGTCCAGCTCGACCTTGGCGTACTGCTGGTTGTAGGCCGCCAGCAACGCGGGGATGCGCACCGCTGCGGTACTTTCCAGCGAGCCCAGCGAGAACGCCCCCTGGGGTTCCTCCCCCGCCACGGTCAGGCGGGCCTCCTGCACCAAGGCCAGGATGCGCTTGGCGTACTCCAGGAAGGTCCAACCGGCCGGCGAGAGGCGCAGGCGCAGCTTTTCACGAATGAACAGCTCCACCCCCAGGTCGGCTTCCAGCTGCTTGATCCGCGTGGTCAGGTTCGACGGCACGCGGTGGATGTGCTGGGCGGCTGCGCTGATGCTGCCGTGCTCGGCCACGGCGGTGAAAATCTCAAGCTGTACCAGGTCCAAAAACATTCTCCAAACGTGAAAGAAACCGTTTTCATTATTCAGTTTTCGAAAGATTAGCACGGCATTACGCTGGGCCCCTGTTTCCCTTCTGACAGGAACGCCCGCCATGACCGACATAACCAGCCATACCCATGCCCTCTCGATCAACCCGGCCACCGGTGAACGCATCGGCCACTACGCCTATGAAACCGACGCACTGATGGACGCCGCCCTGGGCCGCGCCGCTGCCGGGTTTGCCGGCTGGCGGCGTACCCCGCTGGCCACCCGCTCGGCCCTGCTGGTGAAACTCGCCGGCGTGCTGCGCGACAACGCCCAGGCCATGGCGCGGATGATTACCCTGGAAATGGGCAAGCCTGCGGCCCAGGCCCGCGGCGAAGTGGAAAAGTGCGCCCAGCTGTGCGAGTGGTACGCCGAGAACGGGCCGGCCATGCTGGCCCCCGAGCCGACCCAGGTACCCGACGCCAAGGCCCACATCGAATACCGCCCACTGGGCCCGATCCTCGCGGTGATGCCGTGGAACTTCCCGCTGTGGCAAGTGCTGCGCGGTGCGGTACCCGCGCTGATCGCCGGCAACACCTACGTGCTCAAGCACGCGCCCAATGTGATGGGCTCGGCCTACCTGCTGCGCGATGCGTTCCAGCAGGCCGAATTCCCCGAAGGTGTGTTCGAGGTGCTCAACGTGACGCCTGAGGGCGTATCCAGGGCCATCGTCGACCCGCGCATCGTCGCCGTGACCCTTACCGGCAGCGTGCGTGCCGGTGCCGCCATCGGTGCCCAGGCCGGTGCCGCGCTGAAAAAATGCGTACTGGAACTGGGCGGCTCCGACCCGTTCATCGTGTTGAACGATGCCGACCTGGATGCCGCCGTACAGGCTGCCGTGATCGGCCGCTACCAGAACACCGGCCAGGTGTGCGCGGCAGCCAAGCGGCTGATCGTCGAAGCCGGCGTGGTCGAGGCATTCACCCGCAAGTTCGTCGAGAAAACCCGCGCGCTGGTGATGGGCGACCCGTTGCTGGCCGACACCTACCTGGGGCCGATGGCGCGTCATGACCTGCGCGACGAGCTCGACCAGCAGGTCCAGGCCACCCTGGCCGAAGGCGCCACGCTGCTGCTGGGCGGGCACAAGGTCGACGGCCCGGGCAACTACTACGCGCCCACGGTACTGGCCGACGTCACCGACCAGATGACCTCGTTCCGCCAGGAGCTGTTCGGCCCGGTGGCCTCGATCATCACTGCCCGGGATGCGCGCCACGCCCTGCAGCTGGCCAACGACAGCGAATTCGGCCTGACCTCGACCGTGTACACCCGCGATGCGGCACTGGCCCGACAACTGGCCGACGAACTGGAGTGCGGCGGCGTGTTCATCAACGGCTACAGCGCCAGTGATCCGCGCGTGACCTTCGGTGGCGTGAAGAAGAGCGGCTTTGGCCGCGAACTCTCGCACTTCGGCGTTCGCGAGTTCTGCAACGCGCAGACCGTATGGTTCGATCGCCACTAAAGTACGAAGCACCTTCCTATAAAGCGCAGGATAAAAAAATAGGCTTATCCTGCGTTTAATAGATACCCATGGCAGCGCTTATCCATTAGCCTCAACTCACTCTCAAACACAGCAGGCACCTTGCCACTATAAAAATCAGCACCTTTCATCTATTTTGCGCCCGCTTGCAACTGCCAAACATAACTCGAAATAACAGTCTTGATTGGAGCGTTCGAATGTCGAAAAAACTCTTCACCCTCACCGTGCTCGGTGGCCTGATGCTGGCCAACAGTGCCTTTGCCGACAAGCTCACGGTGATCTCCTATGGTGGCGCGAGCAAGGCCGCGCAGGTCACCGCGTTCTACAAGCCCTACGAAGAAAAGACCAAGACCCAGGTGATCGCTGGCGAGTGGAACGGTGAAATCTCCAAGCTCATCGCCATGAACGACACCAAGACCGTGACCTGGGACGTGCTCGATACCGAAGACACCGACCGTGCCCGTGGCTGTGAAGAAGGTCTGTTCGAAAAACTCGACTACGAACGCCTCGGCACGCCGGGCGACTGGATCGAAGGCACCAAGAGTGACGACGGCTGTGGCGTCGGTATCTTCGTGTGGTCCAACGTGCTGGCCTACAACGCCGACAAACTGAAGGTCGCCCCTACCGGCTGGGCCGACTTCTGGGACGTGAAGAAATTCCCGGGCAAGCGCAGCCTGCGCAAGTCTGCCCGTGGCTCGCTGGAATTCGCCCTGATGGCCGACGGCGTGCCGCCTGCCGAAGTCTACAAGCTGCTCAGCACCAAAGAAGGTGTGGACCGCGCCTTCAAGAAACTGGACGAGATCAAGCCGTACATTCAGTGGTGGGAAGCCGGTGCACAGCCGCCGCAGTACCTGGTGGCTGGCGATGTGGTGATGGCGTCCTCGTACAACGGCCGCATCCACGCTGCACAGCAGAGCGGCAGCAACCTGAAGATCGTCTGGAACCAGAACCTGTACCAGTTCGACGAGTGGGCCATCCCGCGCGGCACCAAGAACCTGGACAAGGCGTACGACTTCATCAAGTTCGCCATGCAGCCTGAGCAGCAGAAGCTCTACACCGAGCAGATGGCCTACGGCCCGTCCAACACCAAGGCCGCCGAAATGCTCGACAAGTCGCTGGCTGACGACCTGCCCACCGCGGCAGAGAACCAGAAGAATGCACTGCGGGTAAACGTCGAGTTCTGGCTCGAGAACGCAGAAACGCTTGAACAGAAGTTCAACGCCTGGGCTAGCAAGTCCTGATTTCCCCTCCCTGTGCGCCTCATGGATGATCAGCGCACAGGTTCTATTCTCCTGTCCAGGGCCCTCCCCGCAGCCATGTCCAGTCCGCTAGACTGCGATCCTCTATCGTGTCTGGATCGTGGATTGCACATGAAACTCGCCACAGCCCTGGAACAGACCTCCCTCAGCCAGGCCACCGTGGTCGCGGGCAGGCAATGCCTGGACCGCGACCTGGCGTGGGTGCATATCGTCGATCACCCCGACATCTTCAACTGGCTGAAAAAGGGCGACCTGCTGCTGACCACCGGCTACAACTGGCCGCAAGACCCGCAAAAATGCCGCGACATGGTTCGCCGCCTGGCCGAGCTGGGCCTGGCCGGGGTCGTGATGGCAGTCCCGCACTTTCACGAACACTTCCCCCAGGCGGCCATCGAAGAGGCCGACCGCTGCTGTTTCCCTTTGCTGGAACTGCCTTGGGAAGTCGCCTTCAGCGACATCACCCAGCAGGTTCTCGAACAGATCATCAACTTCCAGACCCGCATCATCCGTCGCTCCGACCTTATCCACCGCATGCTCACCCGCGCTGCCATCGAGGCCGACAACCTGCAGAGCCTGGCCAGCGCCCTCACCAGCGCCCTGGAACTGCCGGCGCTGATCGTGGCCAGCTCCGGCAGTGTGCTGGGGGCCAGCGAGCCGGCCAATGACGCCGTGGAGCTTGCCGTGATGCGCCACCTGAACGAGCAGGCCAACCTGCTGCAGGGGGTCGAGCCGCAGGTGCTGGAGCTGGACGCCGATGCCGGCGCGTTTCGCCTGGGCTGCCCCATCCGCCTGCAGGGCGAGCGGGTCGGGGTGGTGTGGCTCAAGGGCCAGCGGGACAGCTTCGAGGAGCTGCACTGCCGCGCAGTGGAACATGCTGCGCTGATCGCCGCCCTGCAGCTGTCCCATCAACGCGAATTGCTGGACCAGGAAAACCGCCTGGGCCATGCGCTGGTGGCAGGGCTGCTGGAAGGCAAGTTCCCCGAAACGCCGCGCGCCATCGAACGTGCGCTGGTGTCCGGCTGGTGTCATACCCGCGACTACCGCGTGTGCCTGGTGTTGCTGGACGAGCCGATTCCCCTCAGCCGCGAGGGCTTCCAGCGGCGCAAGGAGCAGGCCGAGCGCATCACCGAGATCATGCAGGGGTTGGGAATCGCGCCCCTGCTGTCGGTGTCGTTGAACCAGATCAGCCTGATCGTGCCGGCCGATGTGATGCCCGAGTCGATCTGGAAGCATATTCGACTGGACGGCGGCGCCATGGCCGCCAGCCGCGTGCACCGGGGCGTGGCAGGCATGGCCCAGGGCGCCGGGGATGTGGCCACCCTGCTGCCGCTGCTGCGCCCGGGCAAGCTGCATGGGTTTGACGAAGTGCTGTTTCCGCGGGCGCTGATGGGCGACGACGATGCACGGCGCATGCTGCTGGAGCGCCTGGTGACCCCGCTGACCCGGCACAAGAACGGTGCCATGCTCATGGAAACCCTGTGCACCCTGGCCAGCGAAGGCTTTCAGCTGGCCAGCAGCGCCCGCTGCCTGGACATCCACATCAGCACATTACGCTACCGCGTGGAGCGCATCGAAGAGCTGCTGCAGCTGTCGATGGAGAACCCGCAGGCGCGCTTTCAGCTGCAGGTGGCAACCGAGATGTACCGCCTGCAGAACGACGCCTGACAAACAATCTGCTGCCTGTACCGCCAGGTGGCGGGCCAGGCCCGCTCCAGCAGGCCGTCAGTGGCCTTGCGGGAGCGGGCTTGACCGGCGCTGGAGACACCTCGACCACCCCCGCAGCATAGTGTGCTGCCAACCCCCTCAATACGGCATTTATGCCTGGCCCAAGCGGCCATCTCGGCATCGGTCACTGCGTGCCTGTTCTTACAATCGTGCCATTCACCGGACCCGTAGAAGGCACCCTCTCCATGTTGAAAAGCACACTGCGTGACCCCTCGCTGCTTGTCGAACGCGCTTACGTCAATGGCAGCTGGATCGATGCCGACAACGGCGAAACGATTGCCGTGATCAACCCCGCCGACGGTAGCGAAATCGCCCGGGTCCCGGCCCTCGGCGCCGCCGAGACGCGACGCGCCATCGAGGCCGCCCAGGCCCGTTTCGAAAGCTGGCGCGAAGTCCCCGCCGCCACCCGCGCACGTCACCTGGAAGCCTGGTACAGCCTGATCCTGGAAAACCAGGAAGACCTGGCGCTGATCATGACCGCCGAACAAGGCAAGCCCCTGAGCGAGTCGCGCGGCGAAATCGGCTACGGCGCCAGCTTCGTCAAATGGTTTGCCGAAGAGGCCCGTCGCATCTACGGCGACACCATCCCCGCGCCCACCAACGACCGCCGCATCCTGGTGCTCAAGCAGCCGATCGGCGTGGTGGCGGCCATCACCCCGTGGAACTTCCCCAACGCGATGATCACGCGCAAATGCGCGCCGGCCCTGGCCGCCGGCTGCACCGTGCTGGTCAAGCCGTCCGAGATGACCCCGCTGTCGGCCCTGGCCCTGGCGGTACTGGCAGATCGTGCTGGCATCCCGGCCGGGGTGTTCAACGTGCTCACCGGCCTGCCTGCCGGCATCGGCAGCGAAGTGACCGCCAACCAGGCCGTGCGCAAGTTGTCGTTCACCGGCTCCACGCGCATCGGCAAGCTGCTGATGAGCCAGTGCGCCGACACCCTCAAGCGCCTGAGCCTGGAGCTGGGTGGCAACGCGCCGTTCATCGTGTTCGACGACGCCGACCTCGACCTGGCGATTGCCGGGGTGATGCTGAGCAAGTTCCGCAACGCCGGGCAGACCTGCGTGTGCGCCAACCGAATTCTGGTGCAGGACGGCATCTACGACCGCTTCGCCGAGCGCCTGCGGGCTGCCGTGGCCGAGCTGAAGGTGGGTGATGGCCTGGGCGAGAACGTGACCATCGGCCCGCTGATCAACGCCGCCGCCGTCGCAAAAGTCGCCAGCCACATCGGCGATGCGGTGGAAAAAGGCGCCAGCATCTCGATTGGCGGCATGCCCGACGACACCGGCCTGTTCGTGCAGCCGACCGTGCTGCTGGACGCCACCACCGACATGCTGCTGGCCACCGAAGAGACCTTCGGCCCGGTTGCCCCGCTGTTCCGTTTCAAGGACGAAGCCGAGGCCCTGGCCATCGCCAACGCTACCCCGTTCGGCCTGGGCGCCTACTACTTCACCCAGGACATGCGCCGCGCCTGGCGTGTGGGCGAGCGCCTGGAGTTCGGCATGGTCGGCCTGAACACCGGGATCATCTCCATGGAAGTGGCCCCGTTCGGCGGCATGAAACAGTCCGGTACCGGCCGTGAAGGCTCCAAGTACGGCCTGGACGAGTTCCTCGAAATCAAGGCCTGGCACATGGGCGGCCTCGACTGAATACCTGCGTTCCCGAACCCCTGACACCATCGTTAGTTAATGGAGCTGCACCATGAATTCTGCACTGACTGAAAATCAACGCCTGCTGGCCCTGCGCGAGCAGCACGTACCCCGCGGCATCGCCACCGCCCACCCGATCGTGGTCAGCCACGCCCAGGGTTCGGAGCTGTGGGACGTGGACGGCAAGCGCTACCTGGACTTCGTCGGCGGCATCGGCGTGCTCAACGTCGGCCACAACCACCCGCGTGTGGTCGAGGCCGTGCGCCGCCAGGTGGGCGAGATCTCCCATGCCAGCTTCCAGGTGGTGGCCTATGCGTCGTACATCGACGTGGCAGCGCGCCTGAACGCCATGGTCGGTGGCGGCGAAGCCTACAAGAGCGTGCTGTTCACCTCCGGCGCCGAAGCGGTGGAGAACGCCATCAAGATCGCCCGTGGCTACACCAACCGCCCGGCGGTGATCTCGTTCCGCGGCGGCTTCCACGGGCGCACCCTGCTGGGCGTCACCCTGACCGGCATGAGCCAGCCGTACAAGCAGAACTTCGGCCCGTTCCCGGCCGAGATCTACCACGCCACCTACCCCAACGAATACCGCGGCGTGAGCAGTGACGACGCCCTGGCCGAACTCGACCACCTGTTCGCCACCGACGTGGCCCCCGACCGCGTGGCGGCCATCCTGATCGAGCCGGTGCAAGGCGATGGCGGCTTCCTGCGCGCCCCCGATGCCTTCCTGCGTGCCCTGCGCGAACGCTGCACGCGCCACGGCATCGTGCTGATCCTGGACGAGATCCAGGCCGGCTTCGGGCGTACCGGCAAGCCGTTCGGCTTCCAGCACTCGGGCATCCAGCCTGACCTGGTGACCGTGGCCAAGAGCCTGGCCGGCGGCATGCCGCTGTCGGGTGTGGTGGGGCGTGCCGAGATCATGGATGCGCCGACCCCGGGCGGCCTGGGCGGCACCTACGGCGGCAACGCCGTGGCCTGCGCGGCTGCACTGGCGGTGATGGACCTGTTCGAGGAAGAAGACCTGCTGGCCCAGGGCGAGCAGCGTGCGGTGCAACTGCGTGAAGGCCTGCTGGCCCTTCAGAACCGCTACCCGTGCATCGGCGACGTGCGTGGCCTGGGCTTCATGCAGGCCATCGAGATCGTGGCCGACGACGCCGCGCAGACCCCGGACGCGAACCTGGCCCAGGCCATCATCGACCAGGCCCGTGAAGCCGGCCTGCTGGTGATCAAGTGCGGCGTGTACCGCAACGTGGTGCGCTTCCTGGCACCGCTGGTGACCACCGAGGCGCAGATTTCCGAAGCGCTGCGCATGCTCGACCAGGCGTTGACCCGCGCTACGGCGTAATCCGCCCCTCTGCGGCGCCACCTTCGCTGGCAATGCCGGCTCCCGCCGGGAGCGGTCTTGCCAGCGAAGGCCCCGTGGGTGAAAGTGTGTTTTTTTGTCATCCCGCATTTCAGGAGTCAGGAATGGAAGCGGCAACCAAGCTCGATCGGATCGATATCAACATCCTGGTCCAGTTGCAGAAAGACGGCCGCATGACCAACGTCAGCCTGGCCGAAGCCGTGGGGCTGTCGCCCAGCCCGTGCCTGCAACGGGTCAAGCGACTCGAGGCGGCAGGCTATATCAGCGGCTACGAAGCCCACCTGAACCTGGCCAAGTTCGCCAACTCGGTAACCATCTTCACCGAAGTCACACTGAGCGACCACAAACGCTCCGACTTTCAGAAATTCGAATCGAGCATTCGCAACATCGACGAAGTGCTCGAATGCCACCTGATCAGCGGTGGCTATGACTACCTGGTGCGCTTTCTGACCAGCAGCATCCAGCATTACCAGGAGCTGATGGAAACCATCCTCGACCAGAACATCGGCATCGAGAAGTACTTCAGCTACATCGTGATCAAGTCGCCGGTGATGAAGAACAAGGTGCCCCTGCGCAGCTTGCTCGCCGCCGTCTAGCGCCTGGCCTCGGCCTGCTGTTCATGCAGGCTGTCGAACAACGCCTGGGCCGCAGCCGACAGTTCGTGGCCCGGCTTGCTCAGCACCCCGATGGCACGTTCCACCGGGTCGCGCAGGGTGATGCAGCGCGCGCCCAGCTCGTGCATCTGGCCGGCGCACAGGGCCGGCACCGCGCTGACCCCAAGCCCGCTGGCCACCATGCGACCCACTGTCACCAGTTGATGGCTCTCGAACTCCACCGCCAGCTTCATGCCGCGCGCCTTGAGGTGCTCTTCGAGCATCACGCGCACGTTCGAGGGCCGTTGCAAGGTGATGAACGGCTGCTGCAGCAAGGTCTGCCAGTCGATTTCATCCAGCGCGGCCAGGGGCGAATCCAGCGGCACCACGGCAGTGAACCGGTCGACGTACAGGGGCGAGAACACCAGCGACGAGCCTTCGAACGGCTCGAACGCCACCCCCAGCTCCACCTGGCGGTCACGCACCATCTCCAGTACCTGTTCGTTGATCACGTCGTTCACCGTGACCCCGATGTTCGGGTAGCGGGTGCGAAAGTTCTTCAGGATGGGCGGCAGCAGGTTGCCGGCGAACGACGGCATCGCCGCGATGGTCACGCGCCCGCGCTGCAGGGTGAAGCGCTGGCGGATCTCGTCCTCGGCGTTGTCCCAGTCGGCAAGCAGGCGGCGCGCCAGGGGCAGCAGCGATTCGCCTTCCGGGGTCAGCGTGACGTTGCGCGTGGTGCGCGTGAACAGCCGCCCGCCCAGGCCCTCCTCCAGCGACTTGATGGTCAGGCTCAGTGCCGACTGCGACAGGTGCAGACGCTCGCAAGCCACCGCAAAACTCAGGCTCTGGGCCACTGCCCAGAAGGCACGCAGTTGCTTGACGGTCATGCTGACTCCGGCAAAAGGGGGAATTGTTGAGGTTTATCGATCAATCCATCTCAAAAATCAACTTAACAAATATATGTAATGGCGCAACACTCACGCCACTGGACCACTAACAAGGAGAATATTCCATGCAAGACGTCGTCATTGTCGCGGCCACTCGTACCGCCATCGGCAGTTTCCAGGGTTCGCTGGCCGCCATCCCGGCCCCGGAGCTGGGCGCAGCGGTGATCCGCCGCCTGCTGGAGCAGACCGGGCTGGCCGGCAGCGAAGTGGATGAGGTGATTCTGGGCCAGGTGCTCACCGCCGGCAGCGGCCAGAACCCGGCGCGCCAGGCCGCGATCAAGGCCGGCCTGCCCCATGCGGTACCGGCCCTGACCCTGAACAAGGTCTGCGGCTCGGGCCTCAAGGCCCTGCACCTGGGCGCCCAGGCGATCCGCTGTGGCGACGCCGAGGTGATCATCGCCGGCGGCATGGAGAACATGAGCCTGGCCCCCTACGTGCTGCCTGCCGCGCGTACAGGCCTGCGCATGGGCCATGCCAGCATGATCGACAGCATGATCAGCGACGGCCTGTGGGATGCCTTCAACGACTACCACATGGGCATCACCGCCGAGAACCTGGTGGACAAGTACGCCATCACCCGTGAGGCCCAGGACGCCTTTGCCGCCGCCTCGCAGCAAAAGGCCTGCGCGGCCATCGAGGCCGGCCGCTTTGCCGACGAGATCACCCCGATCCAGATCCCGCAGCGCAAGGGTGAGCCGCTGGTGTTCGCCACCGACGAACAGCCCCGCGCCGGCACCACCGCCGAGTCGCTGGCCAAGCTCAAGCCGGCGTTCAAGAAGGACGGCAGCGTGACGGCGGGCAACGCCTCGAGCCTCAACGACGGCGCAGCGGCGGTGCTGCTGATGAGCGCGGCCAAGGCCAAGGCCCTGGGCCTGCCGGTACTGGCGCGCATTGCGGCCTATGCCAATGCGGGCGTGGACCCGGCGATCATGGGTATCGGCCCGGTCAGCGCGACCCGTCGCTGCCTGCAGAAGGCCGACTGGTCGCTGGATCAGCTGGACCTGATCGAAGCCAACGAAGCCTTCGCGGCCCAGGCGTTGTCGGTGGGCCAGGAGCTGGGCTGGGACGCGAGCAAGGTCAACGTCAACGGCGGCGCGATTGCCCTGGGCCACCCGATCGGTGCCTCGGGTTGCCGTGTGCTGGTGTCGTTGCTGCACGAGATGATCAAGCGTGATGCGAAGAAGGGCCTGGCAACCCTGTGCATCGGTGGTGGGCAGGGTGTGGCGTTGGCCATCGAGCGCGCCTGACCCTCGATCTGCAGCGCCTCGTCGCGGGTCAAGCCCGCTCCCACAGGATTGCCGTGGCACCTGTGGGAGCGGGCTTGACCCGCGATGGCGTCGACACCTTGCATCGCCTGGCTACTGCACCTGCACCATCAGTTCCACCTGCACCTTGGCCAGCATGTGCTCCATCCCCCCGCCCCGGCGTATTCCGCGCACCGGGCACGCATCCAGGTAATCCAGCCCCACCGCCAGCTTCAGGTGGCGCTCGGGCCTGGCCAGCCGATTGGTGATATCGAAACTGTACCAGCCCTCCCCCAGCCAGGCTTCGGCCCAGGCATGGCTGGCCAGGTGCGTGGCGTCCTCGGTGCACAGGTAGCCCGACACATAGCGCGCCGGGATACCCAGGCTGCGCACACAGGCCAGAAACGCATGGGTATGGTCCTGGCAAACCCCCGCCTGCCTGGCGAACGACTCGGCCGCGGTAGTGCCCACCTCGGTCGCGCCGGGGCTGTAGGGCATGTGCTCGGCCAGCGCATTCATCAGCTCGATCAGCGCCGCCCTGTCGCGCCGCTCGCCGCAATGCTGCGCGGCAAACGTCAGCAGCGCCTCGTCGGCGGCGGTCAGCGGGCTGCTGCGCAGAAACGGCAGCGGCGACTGCAGGTCCGGCTCCACCTCGCGGGTGGGGTCGATCTCCACCTGGCCGTGGGCGCACAGCACGATCTCGCCGTGGGGCTCGTCCAGGGTCAGTACATGCAGCACGTTGCCATAGGGGTCGAGCTGGCTGCGCACCTTGCGCGGCATGTCCACCTGCCAGTCGATGACCCGCTGGCGCTCGCTGTCCTGGGGCGTGAGGCGCAGGAACTGGATGCTGGTGCACACCTCGTTGGCATAGCTGTAGGTGGTGTCGTGGCGAATGGACAGTTTCATACCACCTCCAGGTAGGCGTCGTGAATGGCCTGGCCCAGGTCGCGTACCTGATCGATGAACTCGATCAGCCAGGCGTGCAGGCCTGCATCGAGGATCTCGTCGATGCCGGTGTAGCGCAGGCGAGCGTTGAGGCCGGCGGCCAGGCGCTGCGCAGGGCGACCATTGATGCCGGGCAGGTTGGACAGTTCAAGGTCCAGCTCCTGGATGCAGGCATGCAGCGAGCGCGGCACCTCGGCGCGCAACAGCAGCATTTCCGAAACCTGCTCGGCGTTCGGTGCGTTGCGGTAGATCTCGTTGAACGCCTCGAACGACGACAGGGCGCGCAGCAAGGCGCTCCACTGGTAGTAGCCACGGGCCGACTTGTCGCTGACCTCCTCCGACTCCTCGCCAAACATCTCGTAGCGCGCATCCAGCAGGCGCAAGGTGTTGTCGGCACGCTCTATGAAGGTGCCCAGGCGAATGAAGCCATAGGCCTCGTTGCGCATGATGGTGCCCGAGGTGGCCCCGCGAAACAGGTGCGAACGCTCCCGCACCCATTCGCAGAACTGGCTGATGCCGTAGCGGCCCAGGCCGTTGCCGGCAATGGCGCGCATCTCCAGCCAGGTGGCATTGATGTTCTCCCACATGTCGGCGGTGATGCGCCCGCGCACGGCGTGGGCATTGCTGCGCGCCGCACGCAGGCAGCAGTAGATGCTGCCGGGGTTGGCCTCGTCCAGGGCAAAGAAGTGCAGCATGTGCTCGGTGTCGAGCGCGCCGTGGCGGGCCTTGTAGTCTTCCAGCGTGCCGGCCGCCAGCAGCGACATGGCCAGCTCCGCGTGGCCGTCGCTGCGCCCGGCCTGGGGCATCAGCGACAGCGAATAGCTCACTTCGAGCATGCGCGCGAGGTTTTCCGCGCGCTCCAGGTAACGCGACATCCAGTAGAGGTCTGCAGCGGTTCTTGAAAGCATGGTTCAGTCCTCCACCACCCAGGTGTCCTTGGTACCGCCGCCCTGCGACGAGTTGACCACCAGCGAGCCTTCGCGCAGCGCCACCCGCGTGAGGCCGCCGGGCACCAGGCGGGTCTGGCTGCCCGACAGCACGAACGGGCGCAGGTCGATATGGCGCGGGGCGATGCCGCTTTCGACAAAGGTCGGGCAGGTGGACAGGCACAAGGTGGGCTGGGCGATGTAGTCCTGCGGGCGAGCCTTGAGGCGCAGGCGGAACGCTTCGATCTGCGCTGCCGTCGACGCCGGCCCCACCAGCATGCCGTAGCCGCCCGAACCCTGGGTTTCCTTGACCACCAGGTGCTCCAGGTTGGCCAGCACATGGGACAGCTCGGCCGGCTTGCGGCACTGCCAGGTGGGCACGTTCTTCAGGATCGGCGCTTCGTCCAGGTAGAAGCGGATCATCTCGCCCACGTAGGGGTAGATCGACTTGTCGTCCGCCACCCCGGTGCCGACCGCATTGGCCAGCACCACGTTGCCCAGGCGGTAGGCGGCAATCAGGCCGGGCACCCCGAGCATCGACTCAGGGTTGAAGGTCAACGGGTCGAGGAAGGCGTCATCCAGCCGGCGGTAGATCACGTCCACCGGCTGGGGGCCGCAGGTGGTGCGCATGAACACGCGGTCGTCACGCACGAACAGGTCGGCGCCTTCCACCAGTTCCACCCCCATTTCGCGGGCCAGGAACGCATGCTCGAAGTACGCGCTGTTGAAGCGCCCCGGGGTCAGCACCACCACCGTGGGGTTGTCCAGCGGGCTGGCGCTCCTGAGCGTGTCGAGCAGCAGGTTGGGGTAATGGTCGATGGGCGCGATGCGCTGGGCGGCGAACAGCTCGGGGAACAGGCGCATCATCATCTTGCGGTCTTCGAGCATGTAGCTCACGCCGCTGGGGGTGCGCAGGTTGTCCTCGAGCACGTAGTAGCTGCCGTCGCCATCGCGCACCAGATCCACCCCCGCGATATGCGCATAGAGGCCCCGGTGCAGCCCCAGGCCACGCATGGCCACCTGGTAGCCCTCGTTGGCCAGCACCTGCTCGGCCGGGATGATGCCGGCCTTGAGGATGCGCTGCTCATGGTAGATATCGGCCAGGAACATGTTCAGTGCCTGCACCCGCTGGATGCAGCCACGCTCGATGACCTGCCATTCGCTGGCCTTGATGCTGCGCGGAATGATGTCGAACGGGATCAGGCGTTCGGTGCCCTGCTCGTCACCGTAGAGCGTGAAGGTGATGCCTGCGCGGTGGAACAGCAGGTCGGCTTCGCGGCGGCGTTGCGCCAGCAGTTCCAGCGGCGTGTCCGCCAGCCAGCGGGCAAACTCGCGGTAATGCGGGCGACACTGGCCCCCTCCGGCATACATTTCGTCAAAAAAAGCTCCGGACATACCCCACTCCTCGCCGTGTTCGTAACGGCTTCTTCTAATTGGCTGCTGTCTTCCAGTACCCGGGCCTTTCAACAGACTTTAGCAAGGGCTGTGCCCAACGCCCGGGAATCGCTCTGCCACGCCCCTCGAGCGCGACGGGCGACCCGAGCGGTGCATGCATTCGCCCCATAACGGTGCGCGCAACCTGCCCGGTGCACGCTGCGCACCTTTTCGTAAAGACTTGTATCTACGGGGCCTCCCCAGCAGCACATGGCGATCTGGTGGCCTAGAATGCCGACACCTCTTTTCTGCGAGTTGCTGCCATGACCGCTTCGCCATTGCTGACCGCCTTCCTGCCCGTTGCGCTGGGCATCATCATGTTCGGCCTGGGGCTTTCGCTGACCCTGGCCGACTTCGCCCGGGTGGTGAAATACCCCAAGCCGGTGGTCATCGGCCTGGTGTGCCAGATCCTGCTGCTGCCCTTCATCTGCTTTCTGATTGCCAACGGTTTTGGCCTGGCACCGGCCCTGGCGGTCGGCCTGATGTTGCTGGCGGCCTCGCCCGGTGGCACCACCGCCAACCTGTTCAGCCACCTGGCGCACGGTGACGTGGCGCTCAACATCACGCTGACGGCGGTGAACTCGCTGATCGCGATCCTGACCATGCCGCTGCTGGTCAACCTGTCGCTGAGCTACTTCATGAGCGCCGACCAGGCCATCCCGCTGCAGTTCGCCAAGGTGCTGCAGGTGTTTGCCATCGTGCTGGTGCCGGTGGCACTGGGCATGCTGGTGCGGCGCCTGACCCCGGCCTTCGCGGCGCGCATGGAGAAACCGATGAAGCTGGTGGCGGCGCTGTTCCTGGCCGGCACGGTGATGCTGGCGCTGATGAAAGACTGGGCCACCGTGGTCGAGTACGCGCCCCTGGTAGGCGCAGCCGCGCTGTTGTTCAACCTGGTGAGTCTGGGGCTGGGCTACTATGTGCCGCGGATACTGAAGATTCCGAAGCGCCAGGCCATCGCCATCGGCATGGAGATCGGCATCCACAACGGTACGCTGGCGATTGCACTGGCGCTGAGCCCGACCCTGCTCAACAACTCGACCATGGCCATTCCAGCGGCGCTGTACAGCCTGATCATGTTCTTTACCGCCGCCGGGTTTGGATGGTGGGTGAGCCGCAACCCGGAACCGGTGGCAGTGCTCGACTGACTGCACGGCAAGGCCGGCTGCTACGGGGTTCTGTGAACGGCGCAACCCCCTGTAGGAGCCGGCCTTGCCGGCGAAGCAAGCCAACACCGTTCAATTGCGTTGCTCCAATCGCCGCTGCCGTCTACCCAGCCAGCCCCCGGTAGCCGCCCACCCCAGCGCAATCCCCGCCCCGATCAGCATCGCCAGTTGCGGGTGCTCACCCAGCACATCCAGCCCGCGCTTGACCCAGCCACTTAGCGCATCGCCACCGCGATAGACCACCGTGTCGATGAAGTTCTTGGCGCGGTACTTCTGCTCGGCCGGCAGCACGGTGTACAGCATCTCGCGCCCCGGCCGTACCAGCGCATACTCCCCCGCACGGCGCACCACCATCACTACCACGAACACCGCAAACACCGGGGCCAGGGCCAGCCACAGGAAGCCGGCCACCATCACCAGCGGCACCGCCACCAGCAACACGCCCACCCCCATGCGCCGCGCGATGCGCCCTGTGAAAAACAACTGGGTGAGGATCGCCAGCGCCTGCACCACGGTGTCGATCAGGCCGAACACCTGGGTCTGGCGGGTGCGGTCGGTAAAGGTCTGTGCCACCAACCGCGCCTGCTCGAAGTACAAGAAGGTGCTGATGCTGGCCAGCAGCACCACGAACAGCGCCAGCATCAAGAGGTAGGGCGAACGCAGCACCTCGCCGGCCCCGGCGAACGGGTTGCCGCCCAGCGGCCGGGAGCGCGGGTGTTCGGCCTCCGCCGGCAAGGGCGCACGGTCGCGCCAACGCTGCAGGTAGGTTGCCGCGCCGATACTGCCCAGCAGAAACAGCGTGGCCAGCAGCACCAGCCCGGCATGCCCGACCACGCCCACCAGCAGGGTACCCAGTATCGGCCCCACCAGCCCGCCCAGGCTCGCACCGGCTGCCAGCAACCCGAACAGGCGCTTGGCCTGCTCGTTGCTGAACAGGTCGGCCAGTACGCTCCAGGCCAGCGAGATGCTCAGCAGGTTGAACACCGACAGCCAGATGTAGAACGCCCGGGCCACCCACAGGTTGTCGGGCTGCACCGCGAACACCAGGGCGAAGGCCAGCAGGTTGCTTGCCAGAAAGCCGTAGGTCCAGGGCAGGATTCTGCGCCGCCGGGCCCGCGCCACCACCCAGCCGAACAGCGGCAATGCCAGCAAGGTGACGATGAAGGTGCCGGTGAACAGCCATTGCAGGTTGTCGACGCCGCCGGCCACCCCCATGGTCTCGCGTACCGGTCGCAGCATGAAATAGCCGGCGAACAGCAGGAAGAACAGCGCAAGGCCGCCCACCACCGCCGGGGTTTCGTCGTCGTGAAAGGTGAACAGCCGGCCCAGCAGGCGCATCAGCCGAACATCTTGATCAGCGCCTGCTGCCGGGCCGTGTCGAGCAACGCGCCACTGCCGGCCTTGAGCTGGTCGCGTTGACGGTCCGGGCGGCTGGTGGCCGGGATCACGGTCGTCACTGCCGGGTGACTGAGGGCAAATTTGAGAAACAGCTGCGCCCAGCTGCCGATGCCGGCTTCGCTGGCCCAGCCCGGCAACGGCTGGCCCTTGACCCTGGCAAACAGCCTGCCATCGTCGAAGGCGCGGTTGATCAGTACCGCCACGCCCTTGTCCTGCGCCAGCGGCAGCACCGTGCGCGCGGCGCCAGGCGCATTCACCGAATAGTGGATCTGGATGAAGTCCAGCGGCTCGCGGCGCAGGATGCGCTCCAGTTCGTCCAGCCCGCCATCGGTGTAATGGGTAACGCCCACGTAACGGGTCTTGCCCTGAGCCTTGAGTTCACGGGCGTAGGGCAGTTGGCGCTGCCAGTCGCGCAGGTTGTGCACCTGCAGCAGATCGACCTTGTCGGTGCGCAGGCTGCGCAGCGTCTGGGCCCATTGCGCCTGCGCCGCAGCCTGGCTGTCGGCGGCGATCTTGGTGGCCAGGAAGGTGCGCTCGCGCCAGCCGCCCTCCTCCAGCAACTGGCCGAGTATCGCGTCGGCGCCGCCATAGTTGGGCGAGGTATCGATGACCCGGCCGCCACCGTCGAAGAACACCTGCAGCACCGCTTTGAGCTGCTGGTACTCGGGGGAACCCGCCGTCACCTCGAAACTGCCCGAGGTGCCGGCGCCGATCACCGGCAAGGCCTCGCCGGTGGACGGCACCTTGCGCTCGAGCAGCGCCGTGTGGGGCTGCGCCAGGGCGTGCGGGCGGCTCAGCAGCAGCCCCAGGCCAGCGGCCAGGGCAGCACTGGTGGCGAGAAAACGACGACGCGTAGGCATGCGCAGGCCTCCTGCAAAGCGGCGTTGGAAGGGGTCAAAGGGTCAAGCATAGACCATGGCCCAACGGCGCCGATTTGCTCAATTGCCATGCGCTTCTATATTGAGCTAGTCCCTGTTGCGAGTGCCAAGCGTGGCCAGCACCGATCGGTTGATCATCTGCGAACACTGCGACTGCGTGTATGAACGGGTCGAGCTCGCCAAACACCAGAAAGCGCTATGCCTGCGTTGCGGCGCCGTGCTGCAGCGCCATAACGGCCTGGATGTACAGCAGCGCCTGGCGCTGAGCCTCACTGCAGCGATCCTGTGGATGTTCGCCAACTTCTACCCGGTGATGAGCATCAGCCTGCAAGGCCTGCACAACAGCGCCACGTTATGGGACTCGGTGCGCGCCCTGGCCACCGGGCCGATCACCTTCATCGCCCTGGTGGCCGCCATCGCGATCATCATCGCGCCGATGTTCCTGCTGTTGCTGCTGCTGTGGGTGCTGGTGCATGCCCTGGGCCGACGCCGCTCACCGGCCTTCAGCCTGTGCATGCGCTGGCTGGAAACCCTGCGCCCGTGGAGCATGCTGGAGGTGTGCCTGCTGGGGTCGATGGTGGCGGTGTTCAAGCTGGCCGGGCTGCTCGATGTGCTGCCAGGCCTGGGGTTGATCGCCCTGGCCGCCCTGAGCCTGCTGATGATCCGCCTGGCCGGGCGCGATATCCGCGACCTGTGGGTGTACCTGTCTTGAACGCGCCGCCGCTGGCCAGCGAGCTGGGCCTGGTGCTGTGCCATGCCTGCGGGCTGGCCTGCGACAACCGCGACCACCCCACCCAGTGCCCTCGCTGCGCAGCGCCGCTGCATGAACGCAAGCCCGAGTCGCTGACCCGAACCTGGGCGTACCTGATCGCCGCCCTGGTGTTCTACATCCCGGCCAACCTGCTGCCGGTGATGAACACCAAGCTGTTCGGTGCCGGCGACGACAGCACCATCATGAGTGGCGTGCTCGAGTTCTGGTCCCATGGCTCATGGGACATCGCACTGATCATCTTCATCGCCAGCATCGCGGTGCCGGCCACCAAGTTCGTGGCCCTGGGCCTGCTGCTGGTGACGGTGCAGCGCGGCAGTACCTGGGCCCAGCGCCAGCGTTCGAAGCTGTTCCGCTTCGTCGAGCTGATCGGCTACTGGTCGATGCTCGATGTGATCGTGGTGGCGCTGGTTGCCGCGCTGGTCAAGTTCCAGGCCCTGGGCGACATCGAGCCGCGCCTGGGCATTCTGTTTTTCGGCATGGTGGTGGTGTTCACCATGCTCGCGGCCATGAGCTTCGACCCCCGCCTGATCTGGCAACCGCCCAACGGCAAGGAACCCGCGCATGAGTGAAGACAGCAACCACAGCGCGGCACAACCGGCTCGCCCGGCGGTGCAGACCCGGCGCTTCAGCGTGTCGCTGGTGTGGATCGTGCCGATCGTGGCAGTGCTGGTGGGCATCTCGCTGGTGGTGCACAACTGGCTGCAGGAAGGCCCCAGTATCCAGGTCACCTTCAAGACCGGCCAGGGGCTGGAGGCCAACAAGACAGCAGTGAAGTACCGCAACGTGGTGATCGGCCAGGTCAGCGAAGTGGAGCTCAGCCAGGACCAGAAGAGCGTCACCGCCACCATCAAGCTGGTCAAGCAGGCCGAGAACTTCACCCGCCAGGACTCGCTGTTCTGGGTGGTGCGCCCGCGCATCGGTGCGGGCGGCGTAACGGGTATCGACACGCTGTTCTCCGGTGACTTCATCGGCGCCGATGCCGGGCAGTCGGACACCCGCGCCAAGACCTTCACCGGCCTGGAGACACCACCGCCAATCACCTACGGCGAACCCGGCAAGCGCTTCAACCTGCATGCCTCCGACCTCGGCTCGCTGGGCGTCGGCTCGCCGGTGTACTACCGCAAGATCCAGGTCGGCCAGGTGGTGTCGTACGCGCTGGACGCCAACGGCAAAGGGGTCAATGTCGAAGTGTTCGTGCACGCCCCCAACGATGCCTTCGTCACCGACAACACGCGGTTCTGGAACGCCAGCGGCGTGGATGTCGAGGTGGGTGCCAACGGCTTTGCCCTGCGCACCGAGTCGCTGTCGTCGCTGATGGTCGGCGGCGTGGCCTTCAGGGCCCCGGACTACAGCCCCGACGACCAGCCGGCAGCCGAGGACAAGACCTTCGAGCTGTTCGACGACCGCCCCGCCGCCCTCGCCCCGCCGGCGGGCAAGGCGCAGTACCTGGCGCTGCGCTTCGACCAGTCGCTGCGCGGGCTCAAGGTGGGCGCACCGGTGGAGTTCCTGGGCATGGAATTCGGCCGGGTAGTCGCCATCAACCTCGACTTCGACGCCAAGACCCGCACTTTTCCGGTGAATGTGGGCATCGTGATCTACCCGCAACGCCTGGGCCAGGCGCATACCAAGATGCTCAAGGTGCTCAATCACAACCCTGACGATGAACAGGCCGGCGTCCGCCTGATGGGCACCTTCATCGACAACGGCCTGCGCGCCCAGGCCCGCAGCGGCAACCTGTTGACCGGGCAGTTGTACATCGCCCTGGATTTCTACCCCAAGGCGCCCAAGGTGACCTTCGACCCGACCGCGCGCCCCATCACCATCCCGACCATCCCCAGCAGCCTGGAGCAACTGCAGGAGCAGTTCCAGGCCATGGTCGAGAAGATCAACAAGCTGCCCATCGAACGCATCGCCGGCAACCTGGACGCCAACCTGGTGGAGCTGCGCAAGGCGCTCAAGCAGTTCAACGGCAAGACCTTGCCCGGCATCGAGGGCACGCTGCAGGACATGAGCACCACGCTCAAGAGTGCCAATGCGACCCTGGCCGACGACTCGCCACAGCGCGAGCAGCTGTCGCAGACCCTGGACGACCTGGGCCGCATGACCCGCTCGATGCGCGAGCTGGCCGACTACCTCAAGCGCAACCCCGAGTCGCTGCTGCGCGGGCGGCCCGACAATGCCCCTGCCGATGCCTTGCAACCTTCCTCGCGCCAATGAGCACTGGAGCCCGCCCCATGACCTATCTGCTCAAACCTTCGCTGCTTGGCATCGCGCTGTTGCTGGTGGCCTGTCGCAGCGAGCCGGTGCACTACCACACCCTGGTGCCTGCGCAGCTGCAGGCCGGGGCGACCCGTGCGGTAGACGTACGCATAGAGTCCATCAGCGTGCCGCCCCAGGTCGACCGCGAGCAGATCGTCGTGCGTCAGGGCGACAGCGGCCTGGCGGTGCTCGACAGTGAATGGTGGGGCGCCAGCCTGGTGGATGAACTGCGCAGCGCCTTGAGCGGCCAGCTCAACAGCAATGCACCGCGCACCCTGGGCCTGCGCCTGGAGGTGCAGCGCTTCGACTCGGTACCCGGGCAATACGCCCTGCTGGAGGCGCGCTGGCGCCTGCGTACGCTGGGCGGCGATGCCAACCGCCCCGCCCTGCGCTGCCACAGCCTGGTACGCAGTGCGGCGGGCACCGGGATTGCCGAGCTGGTAGCAGCCCAGCAACGCAACGTGGCGCGCCTTGCAGGGCTCATAGCCCAGGCGGCCGATGACACCCGGGCCGGGTGCCCGGCCTCCGGTTCCTGAGGCATCGGGCCGGTCAGCTCACTGGGCCGAGCCCACCGGCATGCCCTGCGGCCCCGGTGTGACCACCACGTCCAGGTCGATATGCTTGAACTCGGGCTTGGCACCAAGGCGTGCATTGAAGCGGTAGTTGAAACTGAACGGATCGTTGGTCGGCACGTTGAGCGCGTGTCCGTAGATCGGCTCGACCGCCGCGGCGTCATACCCCAGCAACTGCAGCAGCGTGGGGAAGATGTTGTAGTGGCTGGAGCGGTCCTTGTTGGTCGCCAGTTGCGCCTGCCAGTCCAGGGTCTTCAGGCCCTGGCCCTGGATCACCACCAGCGGCACCAGGCCCTCTTCCTCAACCGGGTTCTCGCCACAGTGGGTGTTGAGCCCCGGGTTGCCGCGTTCATGCAGGTCCTGGCCATGGTCGGAGGTGTAGATGATCACCGCCTGGCTCAGGTCGGCCTGGGCAAACAGGCGCTTGAAGAATTCGCCCACGCTCCACAGCACGCTGTTCTTGTACGAGTTGCGGTACAGCACCCAGTCCTGCGGGGTACCACTGAACCCGTCGCGCTGACCGGTATCGGCGATGTCGGCATAGTGGCCCCGCGGCAACGCCGGCGTGTAGGTCATGAACGCATCCGGGTACTTGTCGTGCACCGGAAAATGCACCCCCACCTTGTTGATCACGATCAGTTGCGGCTTGCCGTCGCCCAGCAGCTCCACGAGCTTTTGCAGTGCGGCCATGTCGCGGTCACGCACCGGGGTGGTATCGAACTGGATGAACTGGTCGATGTCGCGCTTTTCGGTGGCATCCATCAGGTTCTGCAGGTTGCCGCCGGTGCGCTGGCTGTCGATGTAGACGGTGCCAAGCCCGGCCTGTTTGGCGTACTGCCAGATCGACGGCAGGGTCGAGTTGATGCGCAGGTAATCGCTGCGGGTGCCGCCGTAGCGCAGCGTGACGTTGGTGTCGGCGCTGCAATTGGCGATGGAGGCGGCATAGCCGTAGTTGAAGATGCTAGCCCCCGGCTGGGGGTGGGTGAGGTTGCTGGTGACCCCGTTGGGGGTATTGAGGTCCAGGTAGTTGCCCGAAACGCTCTCGTCGATGATCAGCACGATATCGCGCGCCAATGGCGGGCCGCTGCGCGCCAGCGTCACTGGCTGGCGCGGGCCCACGCTGTCGTGCAGCGATTCGTAGAGGAACAGGTTCAGGTAGGCCAGCGGCGTGTACATCACCGGCAGGCCGCGTGCGCCCTCGCCGGCACGCACGAACAGGATGCCGGTCAACAGCGCCAGGCCCAGCAGCGGTGCGGCCCACGCCAGGGTGCCGGGCAGCCGCTGCACCGGGTCCGGGCGCAGGCCCAGCCCCAGCAGCAACAGCAGCCCCTTGGCCGCGACCCCCAGGATCACGCTGTGGTACTGCTCAAGCGCCTCGCCGATGAACCCACCCGAATACACCATCGAAACGAAGGCGCTGTAGGTGAGGTATTCGGCGGTTATGCGCGTATAGGCGTCGAAAAACACCGCGCTGGCACAGAACCCCACTGCAAACAGCCAGCGCACCAGGCCCTGGCGTATGTTCGCGCACAGCCACAGGGCAGCCACCAGCAGCACGAACACACCGGCATACAACACCAGTGCCACCCCCAGCCCGATCGCCTCGAGACGCTCGAGGTAGTACGCATGGAAACTCAGAAGGTAGACCAGCAGCAACAGTCCCTTGATGTAAACGCGCATGACTTCCCCGCCAGAAATGTTTCCCCCCAGCCCACTGAGGTTTCCCACACGGTAGCAGGATGCCGACAAAGCGCAAACCACAGTTTGTCAAAAAAATGACGAAATGCAGGGCGCCGATTATGACGTTTTTCAAGCGGGAATCTGATGCATTCGCGAAACAACCCACATTCCACGAGCCACGTTTTACGCGGGCTACGACCGTTCATCGCATTGACAACCGGCCAAGTGCCAGCCCATTTCGACGCTAAGGTACGGATTGGAAAAGGGTTGATGGCAAAACAGTGGAACTCCTACCACCTGTAACTCTACAGATACATGCCATAGGTTTGACACAAACCGGCTCAGCTGGTCTATACCGAATTCACACCCGCTGTTTCACTTTCATTACTCCATACGAGGCACGCCAGCATGGATGTGAGCGTATTTGGCACCGGTTATGTCGGACTTGTGCAAGCTGCCGCCTTGGCTGACGTAGGTCACCGGGTACTCTGTGTCGATGTAGACGCCCATAAAATCAGTCAGTTGCGACAAGGTGTTCCACCTATACATGAGCCTGGCCTGTCGAGCATGCTCGAGGAAAACATCAAGGAAGGTCGGCTGTCGTTCAGTACCCAGGCCAGCGATGCCGTCGCCCACGCCGAGCTGATCTTCATTGCAGTCGGCACCCCACCGGACGAAGACGGCTCGGCCGACCTTTCCCACGTGCTGGGCGTCACCCGGCAGATCGCCGGCCTGATGGCGGCGCACCGCACCCTGATCATCAAGTCCACCGTGCCGGTGGGCACCGCCGACAAGGTGGCCGCGCTCGCCCGCGAGGAGCTCGACCGGCTGGGCAAGCATCAACTGCAGGTGCGGGTGGTCTCCAACCCCGAGTTTCTCAAGGAAGGCAGCGCCCTGGCCGACTGCATGCGCCCGGATCGGATCATCGTCGGTACCGCCGATGACCAGGCCCAGCAGCAGTTGTCCGAGCTGTACGCGCCGTTCTGCCGCAATCATGAAAAGCTCATGTTCATGGACAACCGCAGCGCCGAGCTGACCAAGTACGCAGCCAACGCCATGCTCGCCACGCGCATCAGCTTCATGAACGAACTGGCCAACCTCAGCGAGTTCCTCGGTGCCGACATCGAATCGGTGCGCAAGGGCATCGGCTCGGACCCACGCATCGGCTATCACTTCATCTACCCGGGCTGTGGCTTTGGCGGGTCGTGCTTCCCCAAGGACCTGCGTGCGCTGCTGCATACTGCCGAACACAGCGGCATGCCGCTGCGCCTGCTGCAGAGCGTGAGCGAAATCAACGACAGCCAGCGCCAGATCCTGTTCAGCAAGCTCAAGCGCAGCTTCCCCGGCAGCCTGAAGGGCAAATCCATCGCCCTGTGGGGCCTGGCCTTCAAACCCAATACCGACGACATGCGCGAAGCCCCCAGCCGCTACCTGATGGAGGCGCTGTGGGCCGAGGGCGCCACGGTGCGCGCCTTCGACCCCGAAGCCATGGCCGAATGCCGGCGCCTGTATGGCTACCGCGACGACCTGCAACTGTGCGCCACCCGTGACGACACCCTGGAGGATGCCGATGCGCTGGTGATCTGCACCGAGTGGAAGACCTTCCGCGTGGTGGATTTCAACCTGCTGGCGCAAAAGCTGCGCCAACGCCTGATCATCGACGGACGCAACCTCTACAGCCCCGAACAGGTGGCAACCTTCGGCCTGACCTACAGCGGCATCGGCCTGCGCCAGGTACAACCGCAGGTATCGGCGCCATGAGAATACTGGTCACCGGTGCGGCCGGCTTCGTCGGCGCACACTGCACACTGCGCCTGTTGCGCGACGGCCATCAGGTCGTGGGCCTGGACAATTTCAACGACTACTACGACCCCGCGCTCAAGCAAGACCGCGTGCGCTGGGTCCAGGCCCAGGCCGGCGATTTCGACCTGCGCCGCCTGGACCTGGCCGACGGCCCAGGCATCGAGGCGCTGTTCGCCGAGTTCGCCCCCGAGGTGGTGATCCACCTGGCCGCCCAGGCCGGGGTGCGCTATTCGCTGGACAACCCGCGTGCCTACGTGGACAGCAACCTGGTGGGTTTCCTCAACATGCTCGAGGCCTGCCGCCGCCATCCGGTGCAGCACCTGCTGTATGCCTCCTCAAGCTCGGTGTACGGCAGCAACCAGCGCACACCCTATGCCGTGCAGGACGCAGTGGACCATCCGCTGTCGCTGTACGCCGCGAGCAAGAAGGCCAACGAACTGATGGCCCACAGCTACAGCCACCTGTTCGCCATCCCCACCACCGGGCTGCGCTTTTTCACGGTGTACGGCCCGTGGGGGCGCCCGGACATGTCGCCCATCCAGTTCGCCCAGGCCATCAGCCAGGGCCACCCGCTCAAGCTGTTCAACTACGGCCAGCACCAGCGCGACTTCACCTACATCGACGACATCGTCGAAAGCCTGGTGCGCCTGGTCCCGCTGGCCCCGGTCAGCGACCCGGCCTGGGACCGCCTGGCCAGCGACCCGGCCAGCAGCCACGCGCCCTGGCGCATCTACAACATCGGTGGGCAACGGCCGGTGGCCCTGACCGACTACGTGGCGCTGCTGGAAAAACACCTGCAGCGCACCGCCCAGGTCGAGTTGCTGCCCCTGCAGCCAGGTGACGTGCTGGACACCTGCGCCGATGCCAGTGCCCTGGCTCAGGCCACCGGCTTCACCCCGTGCATCTCGCTGGACGAAGGGCTGCGCCGCTTCGTCGCCTGGTTCGTCGATTATTACGCGCACACGCCCGACGACGCTGTGCGGTCCATCGGGCAAACGCCGGTTGCCGCGCCCGAGCATCAACGGAGGGTGGTATGACAGGCCAACAGAAAAGTGCTGAAACCCAGGCCCTGCGCCAGGACAAACGCATGGACCCCAATCACCGCATGCGCATCGATGCGGCGATTCACATGCAGGGCCGTGGCTGGATGACCGGGCGCGCCGGCGGGCGGCCGTGGACGCTGTCGCGCACCAACCGCGTGCTGTCGTTCATCGGCGCGCTGATGATCGTGCTGTTGATTTCACCGCTGCTGCTGGTGCTGGCCGTGCTGGTCAAGCTGAGCAGCCCCGGCCCGGTGTTCTTCGTGCAGCAGCGCACCGGCTACCGCGGGCGCAGCTTCGGCATGTACAAGTTCCGCACCATGGTCGCCAACGCCGAGGACCTCAAGGAGTCGGTGCGCCACCTGAACAAGCACGGTGCCGACGCCATCGACTTCAAGATCGACAAGGACCCGCGCGTAACCCGCATCGGCAGCTTCCTGCGGCGCAGCAGCCTGGACGAGCTGCCCAACCTGTTCAACGTGATCCGCGGCGAAATGCGCCTGGTGGGCCCTCGCCCGACCTCCTTCAACGCCTATCGCTACAAGGACAGCCACCTGGCGCGCCTGAGCATCTACCCCGGCATGACCGGCCTGTGGCAGATCTCGGGGCGCAGCAACATCGACTTCGACCAGCGGGTCGAGCTTGACCTGAGTTACATCGCCGAACAGAGCTTGAGCCTGGACCTGAAGATCCTGCTCAAGACCCCCTTCAAAGTCTTCAGCGGCCACGGAGCAAGTTGAATGGACGGTTCTACTTCGAGAAGTCTGACCATCGCCACCCCCAGCGAAACCAACCTGACGTCCACCGTGCTGGACCAGGAGCAGCGCGTGCTGCTGCTGACTGCGGCCAATACCGGCAGCGGTACCAGCACCAGTGCGCTGGCCTTCGCCAAGCAGCTGACGCTGATGAGCGGCGGACCGGTACTGCTGGTGGACAGCAGCCCTACCAGCAACAGCCTGACCCAGCAGATGGGCCTGCAGAAGCTGCCCGGCTTTCGCGACCTGCTGTTCGAGCAGGACACCCCGCCCGTGCTGCAGGACTGCCTGGTGCGGGTGTCCGACCAGCCTTTCGACATGCTGCCGTGCGGCCAGTACCGGCGTGGCAACGAACGCCTCAACCCGGACCGCCTGCGTGCCCTGCTGAGCCAGCTCAGCGCGCACTACCGCTTCGTGGTCATCGACGGCGAGGCGGTGTACTCCAGCGTCGACAGCCTGGTGATCGGCACCCTGGTCGATGGCGTGATCCTGGTGGTCACCGCCGAGGACACCCGCTGGGAGGTCGCCCAGGCCGCCGCCCAGCGCCTGACCCAGGCCGGCGCCAAGCTGATCGGCAGCGTGTTCAACCGACGCCGCTACTACATGCCCAAATGGCTTTACAACAATCTCTGAGCAGCCAGGCTAAGGATGACGCTATGAATGTGAAACTGTTCGCCCTGCTGGCGCTGCTGCCTCTGGCAGCCTGCACCAGCCAGGAGCCACGCCAGATGCCGGTGCAGATCATGACTGCCAACGCGGCCAACGCCCAGGACACCGAGCTGCCACGCGGCGAGCAGGCGCTGCGCCCGGGGGACGTGCTCGATGTGATCTTCCATATCAGCACCAGCGGCTCGCAGGCCTATCGCATCCAGCCCGGTGACACCGTCGGCCTGGGCTTCCTTGCGGCCAGCTCGCTCAACGGCAACCAGCTGGTGCTGCCCGATGGCACCATCGAACTGCCACGGGCCAACACCTCGGTGAACGTCGCCGGGATGACCCCGGACGAAGCGCGCCAGGCCATCCAGCAGGCCTACCGCAACAAGCGCCTGTTCCAGCCCAACCGCGACCAGATGACCGTGCAGGTGATCAGCCCGCTGACCAACGAACAGAACCTCAAGAGCGCACTCAACCACCCCGCCACCGGCATGAGCCGCGAGATCACCGTGGGCACCGACGGCCAGGCCAGCTTTCCGGAGGTGGGCGCGGTGCCGCTGCAGGGCATGACAGTCACCCAGCTGCAAACCTTCCTCAACAAGCGCTACGCCGACCTGCCCGGGCGCATGACGGTGGACGTGATGCTCAAGTCCACTGCGGTCAACGAGATCTATGTGCTCGGTGAGGTGGCCCAGCCCGGCGCCTATCCGATCCGGCGCCCGGTATCGGTGCTCGAAGCCCTGACCCTGGCCCGGGGGCCCAGCCTCAAGGCCCGGCTCGACTCGGTGGTGATCATGCGGCGCAACGGCAACCAGGTGCAGGCCGTGCCCTACAACGTCGACAAGGCCCTGGACGCCAGCGCCGCGCAGGTGGCCTACCTGCAGCCCGACGACATGCTCTACGTGCCCAAGACCAAGCTGGCCAGCGCCGGCGAACTGGCCCGGCAACTGGCCGACGTGGTGCTGTTCCAGGGGGTGGGCTTCAGCTTCTCCTACCGCGTCGACAACAAAGACAGCGATAACTAAACCCAGGCAGGTGCACGCGCATGACTACCAAAGAAAACTACCTGCATGAATTCTTCAGGATCCTCTTCGCCAACCGTCAGTTGGTGAAGCGGGTATTCCTGGTGTTCGCAGTGATTGCCCTGTTGCTGCCGCTGGTGCTCAAGCAGAGCTTCGACATCACGGCCGAAGTGATCGTGCAGTCGAAAAAGCTCTCCCAGAGCGATACCAACACCGCCCTGGCCCAGGAGACCGACAAGTTCATTCCGCCTTCGCTGGCCGACATGGAGACCGAGAGCAACATCCTGCGTTCACCCACGCTGATCCGCCAGACCATCACCCAGCTGCGCGACGAGGGCCTGTATGACGTGCCCCCCGGCCTGCTGCAGCGCCTGGTGTTCGGGCCGATCCGCAGCCTGATCGTCAACCCGCTGCGCGAGTATGTGGTCAACCCGGTGCGCAGCCTGTTCGGGCTGGAGGTCGACCCGGTACGCGATACCCAGCTCGACACCCTGACCGACGACGCGATCAAGGACCTGAAGATCGAGACCCTTCCCGGCTCCAACGTGGTATCGATCACCTACAGCTTCCCCGACCCCAAGGTCGGTACGCTGTTCGTCAGCCGTCTGCTCGACAACTACCTGCGCAACCGCCAGAACCTGCAGTCCAACGAACTGCCGCAGGAGTTCTACGAGCAGAAGAAGATGCAGTACCAGGTGCGCATGGATGACCTGGAAAGCAAGCGCCTGGGCATGCTCGAAGGCATCGGCTCGTCCGACCCCAAGGAAGAGATCACCTTCCGCCTCAATGCCATCAACACCGAGGAACAGGCACTCAACCAGTACCGCGATCGCCTGCTGCAGAGCCAGCAGTGGCTGGAATACCTCAAGACCAGCCTGGCTGCGGCCAGCAACGCCAACATGCGCGACTTCGCCTTCCCCTTCACCTTCACCCAGACCGTCGACAACGTGGCCTTCGAGGACCGCGAGATCAAGCAACTGGGCGAGCAGCTGACCACCCAGGTACTGACCTACGTCAGCGACCTGGCAGTGTTCCAGCCCGGCAGCGAGCAGATGCTGCTGCAGCGCGAGCAGATCGCCAAGACCCGCCAGCAGTTTCTCAAGATCGTCGCCAACCGTATCCAGGAGCGCGAGAAGGACCTGGCCGTGGTGCAGAACGTGATCGCGCAGAAAACCCAGCGCATCGCCGACTACAAGAGCCGCGTGCACCAGTTGCAGGAAACCCAGAGCAAGGCGCGTCAGCTGGATACCGAGATCGATGCCCTGCACAAGGCGTTCTTCACCTACACCCAGCGCTACGAGGAAGCCCGTGGCGAGCGCCTGCTGTCGGGTGACGTGTCCAACGCACGGATTCTCAGTGCGCCCTATGAGCCCGCCGAGCCGGCCTTTCCCAAGCCGATGCTGATCATTCCGTTCGGCATGCTCACCGGCCTGCTGCTGGGCATCGCCCTGGTGTACGTGCGCGAGTTCTTCGACCATCGCTTCAAGCACCCCGCGCAGATCACCCAGCAGCTGGGCTTGCCGGTACTGCTGGTGATCAACGACCAGACCCCGGAAACGCACAACCCGCACAAGGGCTGGTCGCTGCCACGGCTGGTGCACTGGGTGCGCAATTGAACGCAGCCATGAGCCCGCAGCGGCCGATCATCCACCTGCTGGGCAGTGGCGGCTTCTATGGCGCCGAACGGATGTTGCTGGACCACTGCCAGGCCACCCCGGGACAGCACGTGGTGCTGTTTCTGGGCGCGCCGCAGACGCTGGTGGCGCGCTTTGCCGCCGCCGGCGTGGACTGTCGCACCTGCAACGGGCTGAGCGAGGTGCTGCGGGCGCTGGACCAGTACCGCAGCCAGCAGCCGCTGATCAACAGCCACAACTTCAAGGGCCTGCTGTTCGGCTGGGTGGGCGCCACCCTGTGGCGCCTGCCGATGGTCGCCACCCAGCACGGCTTCACCCCCAGCAGCCGCAAGCAGCGGCTGTACACCTGGCTGAGCCTGCAACTGTGCCGCACCGCCACCATCGGCAAGGTGGTGTGCGTGGCCGAGAGCATCCGCCGGATCCACCTGCGTGCCGGCGTGGCGCAGCGCAAGCTCGATGTCATCCCCAACGGCCTGCCGGATGCTGGCGCCCTGCCCGCCCATGCCCACGGCCACGAACGCTGGCTGGCCGGCTACGTGGGGCGCCTGAGCAGCGAAAAGGGCCCTGACCTGTTCCTCGATACGCTGATCCCGCTGTGCCAGCGCCACCCGCACCTGGACGCGGTGATGCTCGGCGACGGCCCGGAACGCGAAGTTCTGCAGGCCCGCGTCGATGCCGCCGGGCTGCACGAGCGCATCCGCCTGCCAGGCTTTCAGGAAGACATGCGCCAATGGATGGCGCGCCTGGATGCGCTGGTGATCAGCTCGCGCACCGAAGGCACCCCGATGATCCTGCTCGAAGCCATGCAGGATGGCGTGCCGGTGGTGGCCTTTGGTGTCGGCGGCATCCCCGACGTGATCGAGCACGGGCGCAGCGGGCTGCTGGCACCGCCCCTGGCGGTGGACGAACTGGCCGCCCAGCTCGAAGCGCTGATGCTCGACCCGGCCCAGGCCGGCGAGCTGATCGCCCAGGCACGACGCACCCAACGTGAACGTTATCACCTGCCGACGCTGGCGCAACGCTGGGCCCAGGTCTATCGCGGCACGGCAGGTGCGGCCAAGGAGACCTGCGCATGATCATTCCCCTGTCCCTGATCGGCCTGCTGGCGATCGTCAGCGTGGTACTGCTGGCCAGCCCCTACCCGTTCCTGGCCCCCGGCGCGGTGATCGGCCTGGCCGGCGTGCTGGTGCTGTACCGCCGCCCGGCGTGGGGCCTGCTGGCCATCATCACCCTGGTGCCGCTGGAGGGCCTGTTCAAGGACAGCGAGCTGACCGCCTCGAAATTCATCGGCGCCGCGCTGGCCATGGTGCTGCTGCTGCAACTGGCCGTGGGGCAGCTGCCGGGCGAACGCCTGCGCAGCTCCATGTGGCGCCTGCTGCTGGCCTTTATGGCGCTGTACCTGCTGAGCTTTCTGGCCAGTGAAAGCAGCGAGATGTCCATGGGGCACTTTCGCGAACTGGCGGTGGGCCTGGTGCTGTTCGTGCTCACCCTGCTGATCGGGCGCGAACTCAACTTGCCGATGATGTACCGCCTGGTGACCCTGAGCGTGGGCGTCACCTGTGCCATGGCGATGTTCTCGGCCAAGTACCAGGACGAAGGCCGCGCCTCGGGCCTGCTCGAAGACCCCAACGTGTTCGCCATGCTCATCGCCATCGCTGTGCCCATGGCCCTGTGGCTGGTGTTCAGCAGCCCCAACCGCCTGCAGCGGCTGTTCTGGCTGGCGTGCGTGGTGCTGTTGCTGGCCGGCATGACCAAGACCAACTCACGTTCCGGGCTGGTGGTGCTGGCCATTAGCCTGGTGATCGGCCTGGTGCACTACCGCGAAAAACTCACGCACCTGCGCCCGCGCCACCTGGGCTTCGCCATGCTCGGCCTGGCCATCGTGCTGCCTGTGGCGGTCGCGGTGATGCCGGCCAGCTACATCGAGCGTATCCAGTCGCTGGCCTTGCTCAAGTCCGGGGTCAATGCCTACAAGGACGACTCCCTGGGCCGGCGTTCGTCCTACATCGTGGTGGGCAGCAAGATGATCCGCGAACATCCGCTGCTGGGCACCGGCCCCGGCACCTTCCCGCTGGAATACGCCACCACCGGCTACGCCAAGGCGTTCTCGGCCAACCGCAAGGTCGGCGACCTGTACCGCCGTGCCCACAACACCTACCTGGAAATCTTCAGCGAAGTCGGCGTACTGGCGGGCCTGGCATTCGTCGGCATGGTCATGCTGGCCCTGTACAACCTCTGGCATGCACGGCGCCTGTGGCTGCAAAAGGGTGATCAGGGGCAGGCCGACATGCTCACGCACCTGTCCACCAGCATGCTTGCCATCGGCCTGTTCCTGATGTTCCTCAGTGCGCCGAACCACAAGTACCTGTGGATTCTGCTGGCGCTTTCCAGCGTGCTGCGCCTCAAGGCCGAACAGGCGCGCCCCGTGCAGGTGGCCGGATGAAGATCAGTATCGTGATGCCGATGTTCAACGAGGCACGCCATATTGCCCGCACCCTCCACTCGGCGCGTCGGGCCGCCGACCTTGCCGGCCTGGACTGCGAGCTGATCGTGGTGGACAACGGCTCCAGCGACGATGGCCCGCAGATTGCCCGTAACCTCAGCGCCAAGGTGCTCGACCTGCCGGGGCTGACCATCGGCGCCTTGCGCAACCGGGGCGTGCAGGCCAGCTCCGGGGAATGGGTGGCGTTTCTGGATGCCGATATCGAGGTGCCGGAGCAGTGGCTGAGCCTGCTGCTGGACCTGCACGCCCAGGGCCGTGGCGATGTATTCGCGCTGGACTGCGACACCCCGCGCCAGGCGCCCTGGTTCGCCCGCGCCTGGCAGCGACGCACACTGCGCGCCGGCCGGCCGGCGCTGCACAGCATGCAATGGCTGCCCACTCCCAACCTGCTGATGCGCCGCGACTGGTTCGACCGGGTGGGCGGTTTCAACGAAACCCTGCGCACCGGCGAAGACAAGGACTTCACCTGGCGCCTGGGCCAGGCCGGTGCCCGCCTGCTGGCCCTGCGCGCACCGGTGGTGCTGCACTGGGGCTACGAGGGCAGCTGGAGCGAATGGCTGGGCAAGGAGCTGTGGCGCCAGGGCAGCAACCTGCAACTGCTGCGCAGCAATGGCGCGAGCCTGCGCCTGCTGCGCTTCCCGTTGCTGTCCCTCGGGGCCTGGGTGCTCGATGCGCTGGCATTGTCCGCGCTGCTCGACGGCTTTCCGCATCTGGCAATGCTGCTGCTGTTCTTCACCAGCCTGCCGGCGCTGGCGCTGAGCCTGCGCCAGAGTCTCAAACACCGCGACCCGGTGTTCACCCTGCAACTGTGGGGCCTGCACTGGGTTCGCCTGCACCTGGCTGGAGCGGCCTTCGTGCTCAGCCTGTTCAACTGGAACGCAAGGAGGCCCGCACGTGGCTGAGTTCATTTTCTGGCTTTGCCTGCTGTTGCCTTTCTATGCCTGGCTGGGCTACCCGCTGCTGCTCACACTGGTGGGGCCGTTGTTCCCGCGGCACACCCCGCCGCCGCTGCCGCCGCAACGGGTCAGCGTGGTGGTTGCGGCGCACAACGAGGCGCGCAACATCGAGAACAAGCTGCGCAACCTGCTGGAGCAGGACTGTCCGCTCGCCAGCCTGCAGATCGTGGTGGCCAGCGACGGCTCCAGTGACCAGACCGTGGCCCTGGCGCGCACCTTCGACGACCCGCGCATCCTGGTGCTGGACCTGCCACGGATGGGCAAGAACCGCGTGCTCAATGCCGCCGTCGAGCACTGCAGCGGCGACATTCTGGTGTTCACCGATGCCGACGTGCACTGGGTGGAGGGCACCTTTGCCGCACTGCTCGCGCCCTTTGCCGACCCCGAGGTGGGCGGCACCGTGGGCAACATGACCATCCCGGTGGCGGGCAAGGGTCTGAGCCTGGGCGAGAGCCTGTACCGCCACTACGAAGCCTGGCTGCGCCGGGTAGAAAGCCGCACCGGCTGCACGGTGTCGGCCGACGGTGCGTTGCAGGCCCTGCGCCGCGAGCTGTACCAGCCGATCCCGGACCGGGTCAACGACGACTTCTTCATCAATACCTGCGCCCCGGTGGCACACAAGCGCGTGGTCTACGTCGACCAGGCCAGGGTGCTGGACTACGGCGTGGACGAGGCCGAGCGCCAGTTCAGTCGCCGCCAGCGCGTCACCGTCGGCGGGCTGATCAGCCTGGCGGCCCGGCGCGAACTGCTCAACCCGCTGCGCCACGGGCTCTACGCCATCGCCCTGATCAGCCACAAGCTGGTACGCCGCCTGGCCCCCGTGCTGCTGGTGCCCCTGCTGCTGGCCAACCTGTGGCTGCTCGACGGCCACGGTTTCTATCGCCTGACCCTGGCCGCCCAGCTGCTGGGTTATGCCATCGCCGTGGTCGGCCTGCTGGACAAGGGCCACCGCCTGCCCAAGCCGTTTCGCCTGGCCGCCTTCGTGCTGGTGACCCTGGCCGGCATGAGCGTGGGCCTGTGGCAGTTCCTGCGCGGGCACAGCTACAACCAATGGAACCCCGACCAGACCCGATGAGTGCCTTCATGCCGATCAAGACCAGTCTCAAGCGCGCCAGCGGTTGGTTGTACCTGCACTCCCCGAAGGGCCGCAGCCAGCTGCGCGGCGCCGGGGTCATCCTGATGCTGCACCGGGTGCTGGCCGACGACGCCAGCGCGGCCCTGCCCCATCGCAACGAACTGTGCGTGGGCCCGCAGGCCTTCGAGCGCCTGCTGCGCTGGCTGCGCCAGCACTTCGATTGCGTGCACCTGATGGACCTGCTCAAGGACCATCAGCAGCCCAGGGGCGACAGCCGCCCCAAGGTTGCCCTGACCTTCGACGACGGCTGGCGCGACAACGCGCTCAATGCGTTCCCGTTGCTGCAGCAGTACCAGGTACCGGCCAGCATCTTCCTGTCCACCGACTACATCGGCAGCCGCCAGCGCTTCTGGTGGGAGAGCCTGGGCGAAACCCTGTGGGGCAGCCATGGCGAAGGCCCGCGCCACACCCTGATCGAAGCGTTGCGCAAGATCGGCCGGCCGCTGCCGGCTGCCTACTTCATGAACCAGCGGCCCAACGCCCGCAGCCAGACGCTGGCCGGCTACCTGCAAAGCCTCAAGACCCTGAGCCCGGCCGCCCTGCATCAACTGACAGACGCCTGCCCGGCCGAATCCCTGCCCCAGGCCCTGGACTGGCAGCAGGTACGCGAACTGGAAGGCTCCGGGCTGATCAGCTTCGGCCCGCACGGGGCCAGTCACGCGCTGCTGCCGGGGCTGGACAACCAGCGCCTGGATGAAGAACTCAGCCGCAGCCACCACGCCTTGCAGCAAGGCTGCCAGCAGCCGCTGCCGGTGTACTGCTACCCCAACGGCGACCATGACGCCCGGGTACGCGCGCGCCTGGCCGCCCATCGCTACCCCTTCGCCCTGAGCACCCGCGCCGGGATCTGCCAGGGTCATGACGACCCACTGGCGTTGCCGCGCATCGGCGTGAGCCAGCGCAACGCCAGCCGCCCCTCGCTGCTGGCCTGGCGCATCAGCCGCGGAGGCCGCTCATGAGTCGAGGCAACTACCTGCGCCACCTGCTGCTGAGCATGGGCACACGCCTGGCGATGATCGCCCTGCGCCTGGCGCGCAACGTGCTGCTGGCGCGCATCCTGGGGCCCAGCGAGCGCGGCCTGTTCGCCCTGCTCAGCACCCTGCCCGACCTGATCAGTGCCGCCACCAGCGGCGGGCTGAACACCGCGGTGGGCTATCAGGCGGCGCAGCAACGCTCGATGGGCCTGCTGCTGAGCCAGGTGCTGATCTACGGGTGCCTGCTGGCCGGGGTGCTGACCCTGATCTGCGTGGCGCTGATGCGCGAATTCGGCACTGAACTGGAAGTGACCCTGCAACTGGGCCTGCTGGCCTGGCTGTTGCTGCTGGCGGTGCCGCTGACGGTGCTCAAGAGCGGCCTGCTCACCCTGCACAACGCCACCGGCGGGGTGGGCGCATTCAACGCACTGCGCCTGACCGAATCGCTGGTGCCGCTGCTGCTGTTCGTGGGCATGTTCTGGATGTGGCAGCACGCCGCGCTGGAGGCCGCGCTGATCAGCTGGCTGCTGGGCTTGGGGCTGGTCGCGCTGCTGGGCCTGGTGTGGCTGGGCCGCCAGCACGACATCACGCTGTGCTGGAACCGCGGCGGGCAGCGCGAGCTGCTGGCCTACAGTGCGCGCAGCCACCCGGACGTGCTGTTCCAGCAGGTCATCCTGCGCTCGGACTACCTGTTCATCAGTGCCTTCCTGGGCAGCGCCGCCCTGGGGCACTACGCCATGGCCAGCGCCGCCGCCGAACTGCTGCTGATCATCCCCGAGGCCGTCACCACCCCGCTGATGAAGCGCCTGCTGCAGCAGGATGCCGGCATGGACAAGCTCACCCCGCTGGCCCTGCGCCTGACTGCCACCGTGATGCTGGGGGCCTGCCTGAGCATGGCCCTGGTGGGCGAATGGCTGATCGTCACCCTGTTCGGCGCGGCCTACCAGCCGGCCTACCCGGCCCTGCTGGCACTGCTTCCCGGCTTGTTCGGCCTGTGCTACGCAAGCATCCTGCGCCTGGACCTGCTGGGCAAGAATCGCCCCGGCGCGGTCTCGCTGATGATGGGGGTGGGCGCGGCGGCAAACCTGATTCTCAACGTGGTCCTGATTCCCCGTTTTGGCATCGCGGGTGCGGCCCTGGCCTCCTCCATCGCCTACCTTGGGGTGACGGTGGCCATGCTCGTGCTGTACTGCAGGCTGAGCGGCGTACCGTTGCTGCGGACCTTGTTTGTGTTGCCTAGCGATCTGTTGCCTTTGCGCCAGATGCTGCAACGGAGAACGGTATGAAACGTACATGGATGTTGTTACCCGGCCTGCTGCTGGCCGCCACTGCCCACGCCGCCACCCTGCGCTGGCCGGACATTCGCGACGGCAGCCTGTACCTGGCGCCGCAGCGCAGCGCCCCGCTGCAACTGAGCTGGGTGCCGGCCTGGCAGGCCGATGCCAACCAGGAACAGGTGTACCTGCTCGACGCCACCGGCAAGCTCGATGCGCAACGCATCATTGCCCCCCATGAAGGCCGCGGCCAGCTGAGCTGGCCACTCACCGCCGGCACCGGCACCTACCAGGTGGCCATCCCCGGCTACAGTTTCAGGCGCTACCGCCTCGAATACGACGACACCACCAGCGCCCAGTTCGCCCCCGCCAAGGTGCACTTCAGCCTCGAACTAGACCGCGCCACCACCCTGTACTTTCGCGTCAAAGCCGGTGAAACGGCAGTGCTTGCCGGCAAGTATCACGACGGCGTGCGCAACCTGACCCTGGAGCGTGTGGACGATGGCAAGCGCCTCAGGCTGGCGCTGCTCGAACACCGGGCCTACTGGCAGTTCGATCAGGTGAACCTGCCCGCAAGCGCCCAGGACCAGACATGGCGCCTGAACTTCGAAGGCACCGGCAAGGTGGCCTTCTGGCTGGACGGCAGCGCCAACCTGTTCGCCCTGCGCCCCCAGGACCTCGCCCCACTGGTGCACCGCGACGGCCAGGTAAGCCTGCGCAGCAGTGCCAAGGTACTGGGCCCCACGCCCAGGCTGGGCAACAACCTGCCCTACGTGATGCCGCCACCGTCCAGCCATGCGGTGATCGATGCGCTGCAACTGCAGGCCGCCGGCTACTACACCTTTGCCGACGTGCTGGCACGCAAGCCGCGCTACGAACTGCCGTTTCGCCAGCTGTACCAGGAACGCTTCGGCATTCACCACGACATCACCCTGATGGCCGCCACCGGGCGCAAGTCCGACCTGATGCGCAGCCGCGCCAACGATGGCGCGCTGGACGACTGGCTGGCCACCAGCGTCGCCCTGGGCGGCAAGGGCCTGCATTACATCGCCTTTGCCGACGAACCCAACCTCAACTACGCCGACTACGCCACCTACCGCACCTTCTTCGCGGCCATGGCCCAGCGTGTGCGCGCCTACCCCGGCGCCCATGAAGCCGGCGTGCGCATCGCCATGCCGGCCAGCTCGCGGCTGGTCAACGGCCCGTTGCGCGGCGATGCGGCGCAGCGCGTCGGCCTGGACTGGGCACGGCGCCTGCTCAAGGAATTCGAACCGCAGATCGACGCCATGGCCTGGCACGAGTGGATGGTCCGCGACCTGCTCGCCACCCGCACCTACCGCGACTCGGTACGCCGCGCCGCCGAACTGGTGGGGCTGGACGCCAACGGTCGCCCGCGCAAGGCGCTGCTGCTCGACCAGACCAACCTGTCCAGTGGCTCGACCCTGAGCCTGTACGAGCAGAACACCCACTATGCCGGCGTATGGTGGGCCTCGGTGGTCATCAATGCGTCCCAGGACGGCCTGCTGGACATGCTCAACTGGTTCCACATCGCCGACGAGCCCGAGTGGCCCAAAGGCATGGTCAAGGTGCTGGGCAACAACCGCTTCGAGCTCAAGCCGGTGGGCCTGGCCCAGCAGTTCATCGCCCAGCACTGGCTCGACCAGGTGCTGCACCTGGACAACGACGCCTTCGAGGTCGATGCACTGGCCATGGCACGCGGCGCACAGCGCAGCCTGCTGGGCGTCAACAAGGGCGAACGCCTGCAACACGTCAGCTTCGCCACCCCGGCCAGCCGATGCCCGCAGGCCGCTGCCACGCTCACCCTGTTCGGGCCGGACAACCAGCCGCGCGCCGCGGCACTGGATTGCCAGCACGGCCAGGTACGTTTCGAACTGCCCGGGCAGACCCTGTTTGCCCTGCGATGGAGCGCCTCATGAACACAGTGCCGAAGATCTCTTCCCCTGCCGGATACGGGAGCCACCATGAATATCGTCAGCAAGTTCAGCCAGCGCGTACACCAGAAAGGCCTGCGCGCCACCCTTCGCAGCGCGTACAAGCGCTACGTGTTCTTTCACTGGGAGCTGCTGTGGATGGAGCGCGACCTGGTCAGCCCGGTGCCGCCGCATACCCTCAAGCCCTATGCGCCACTACGCGTGGAGCGCATCACGGTGCACAACGTGCAAGGCTTTGCCAAGCACTTCGGCGACCGAGTCGAAACCATGCGTGAACTGGCCGCCGAAGGGCATACCGGGCTGATGTTCCTGGACGAAGACAGCCACGTGGTGGCGTTCATCTGGGGCAGCCCGCGTCACTACCACGACCGTCATTACTATGGCTGCTGGTTCCCGGTCGAGCCGGGCGAGTTCTTCGAGTTCGGCGGTGAACTGGCGCGCCAGTACTGGGGTACGTCGCTGTCGGTCGACCTGCAACTGGCCCTGTGGCGCGCCATGGCCGAACAGGGCTGCGACAAGGTGGTCGACGTGTGCGAGACCCACAACATTCCGGCGCTCAAGCTGCACCTGCGCATGGGCTACGTCGAGCAGGGCCGTGTGATGCACGTGTACTGCCTGTTCGGTCGCTGGAAATTCTTCCGCGAAACGCGCTACAGCGGCTCGCGCCTGGATGCCTTGCGCAAACCGGCGCCGCGCAGCACTACTGCCACGGTGTCCTGAACCGATGACCCTGACCTTTACCTGGCACGCCTCGCTGCGTGCCGACGACTTCCCCGCCGACGCCTACGAGCAGTTGCGCGAGCGGCTGCCCGATGCCACCCCCTTCAACAGCCTGGCCTGGCTGCGCGCCGCCGAGGCTGCCTTGCCGGCCAGCCAGCACCTGCAGGTACTGCTGGGGCACGCACAAGGACGCCTGGTGCTGTGCCTGCCGTTGGTCCGCACCCTTGAGCGCCACGGGCCGCTGGACTTTGCCGTGGTGCACCACCTGGGCTACCCCATGAGCGACCGCATCGGCCTGCTCATCGACCTGCCGACCAGTGCCGCCGGCCAGGTACTGGCAGCCATTCGCACGCGCCTGCCCCATGCCCTGCTGCAACTCAACGAGGTAACGGGCGATTCGCCCTGGCTGCAGCAGTGGGCACGCCGCAGTTCCACCCACGAACAGCGCACCGCCTGCCGTGCGCCGGTGCACCAGATAAGCGAGGCCGACCGCCAGGAAGTCAGTGGCGACCCGCGCTACAAGTTGCGCCGCGCGCGCAAGCGCATCGCCGCCTGCGGGGCACAGGTGCGCCGAGTAACCCCCGATACCGCCAACGCAGCTTCCTGGCTGGAAGCCGTCAGCGCGGTCGAGGCCGTGAGCTGGAAAGGCGACGACGGGGTCGGCATCTTCTCGGTGCCCGCACAGCGCCAATGGATGTTCCAGGCCTTCACCGCGCTGGCGGCCGATGGCCGTCTGCGCCTGGTGGTGCTGGAACTGGACGGGCGCTGCATCAGCTACCGCCTGGGCCTGCTCGAACGGGGCCGCCTGTACGACTACAACCTCGCCTTCGTGCCGCAGTATGCCGACCTTGGCAGCGGCCGGGTGCTGCTGCAGGAATGGATCGACTGGGGGCTGGACGAAGGCTGGACGTGGATCGACGCTTCAAGGGTGAGCCTGGAGAACTCCAGCCACCAGCTGCATGAGCGCATGACCGGCCAGGTCGAGCACCTGCGCCACAGTTTCTACAGCTGGCGCCCGTCGGGCCTGTGCCTGGGCATGGCGCTGCGCCTGTGGCAACGCATCAAGCCCTGGATCAAACGCCGCCAACAGCAGCCCGTGCCGGCACCTGCCACTTCCCCCACTGCCACACCGACAGCACAGGAGCGCCCGGATGCCGTCCCAAGTCATAGTCAACGCTGACGATTTTGGCCTCAACGAACACACCAACGCGGTGATCCTGCGCGCGTTCCAGTGCGGCCTGATCAGCTCGGCCACCGCCATGGCCAGCATGCCGGCATTCAAGGCCGCCTGCGCGCTGGCCCAGCAACCGGCCCTGCGCGGGCGCGTGGGCCTGCATTTCAACCTGACCTACGGGCGCCCGCTTAGCGAGCCGATCCGCGCGCTGGCGCACTTCTGCAATGCCGAGGGCGAGTTCGACCTGGGCCTGTCGCGCAAGCGCCTGTGGCTGGGGCGCGCGGCCCGCCAGGCGGTGCACGAGGAACTGGCCGCGCAATGGCAGCGCTGCCTGGACCATGGGCTGACCCCCAGCCACCTGGACTCCCACCAGCACGTGCACAACCTGTGGCCCATCGGCGAAATCGTCGCCCGCTTCGCCGCCCGCGAAGGGGTGCCGATACGCCTGGCACGCAACGTGGGGCGCAACATCGGCCCGGCAAAACGCCTGTTCAAGACGTTGCTCAACCAGCGCCTGCGCCAGTTGGCCAGGCTGACCGCCGACCATGTGTGTACCCCGGTCGACCTGCGTGACGGCCTGGCCCCACGCCATGGCGTGCTCGAAGTGGTGGCGCACCCCAGTGCCCTGGGCAGCCACGACTTCGGCGATGCCTACCTGGGCAGTGGCGAGTCCTTGCAGGCCTTGCTCGACCAGCGCCTGGCGGGCGTGCCCAGGGTCGGCTACGCGTCGCTGCGCGAGGCGCGCCAGAGCACCCTGGGCACTGCCTCCAACAGATAACTACCACCGCTTCGCCCGGCTGATCGGTTGTGCTGTCGGTCCACGGACCGGAGCACGACCATGCCTACCTCCCCTTCACGCATTCCCCACTCACCGTTCATCGTCCAGCGCCTGCCCACCTGGCTGAAACACACCAGCGCCCAGGACGCCGAAGACCTTCGGCGCCATCTGGCCCTGACCCATGTCATCCCCGATGCCGAACCGGACTGGCTGGCCAACGGCCTGCCCGATCAGCGTGACGCCGTGCGTGCAGCCAGGCGTCGCTATCGGCGGGCCAGCCAGACACTGGCAGGCACCCTCAAGGCCTTCCAGGGGTTGCTGGCATTTGCCGAGCCGCTGCTGCAGGCGCGCCTTGACGCCGAACTTGGCGAAACCCTGAACCTGCACACCACCGACCTGGTGCAGTTTCACGAAGAGGCCGACCTCTGGCAGCTCGCCACACGTACCACCTACCAGAAGCAGAGCCTGCTGCAGGCAGCGCTGCAGAACTTCGGTGACGACGTGACCTTCCTCGGCAAGAGTGCGATCACCCTGCAAGGCCATTTCCACCTCGACCTGACCGACGCCGGCCTTGCCTACCGCTATACCCGCCATCGCCTGTCACCGGCCGTGTTCGCCCGCCTGTGCCGCGAACTGGACCTGGGCGCCCGCTACCAGCAGCACCTGCAGGCAGTGTTCGAAACACCTGCCACGCAAGACAGGGTGCGTCGCGACTCGATCGATGCCAATCGCCAGTTGCTGCGCCTGGAGGTCACCGTGGCGAAAGCGCGCCAGCGCATCGGGCCAACCGCCTGCCGCCGGTTGCTGGCGCTGCTGGACGCGCCCGCCGCAGCAGGCGCCGAGGCCCCGCCAGTGCAGGCGAGCCTGCTGAGCATGAGCGGCGTACCGTTGCACGACATCCTGCTGTTTGCCCTGGCATCTGAGCAGCAGGCAGAGAGCCTGCTGCTGTACCTGCCCGGCGACCCGGACGATGCCCTCACCGAGCATGCGTCGATGCCGGCGCTGGAGCGCTACCTCAAAGGGCGCCTCAACCACCCCGGGTTTCGCAGGCTGTTTCAGCGCTACGTACCGCTGCAACAGCAGCAACACCTGTTCGATGTGCTCGGACACAACCTGGCCCGGCAGGTGGTCGACAAGGACGGACCGTGGCACTCGCAGGAGCAGGACAGCCTGTACCTGAGCCTTGCCCCGGTTGCCGGCGAGCTGTTCGGCGTGCTGCAGGACCGCCACCTGCAACGCCTGAAGGATGAAGCACGGGTACTGATGGTGCCCACCGCTGAAGCCGACGAGAAAGCGCGCAAGGCCCGCCTGGAACAATGGGAGACACGCGCGCTGAACGTGCTCAATGCCGCGGCGATGTTCGTTCCCGCGTTGGGCCCGGTCATGCTGGCGGTCACTGCGGTACAGCTGATCAAGGAGGTGTATGAAGGCGTGGAGGACTGGCAGGACGGCGACGTCGAGGGCGCCATGGCGCACCTGCAGTCGGTGGCGATCACTGCCGGCATGCTGGCCGGTTCGGTGCTGGCGATCAAGACAGCACCAGCGCTGGTCGATGCGCTGGTCGAAGTGCCGCTGCCCGATGGCAGTACGCGCCTGTACCTGCCCGACCTGGCACCCTACCGGCTGGACACGCCGCTGCCCGCCGAGGTGACAGCCAACGACCAGGGCCAGTACCGGCACGCGGACCGGCACTACATCAGGCTCGGCGCCGACCTGTACGAGCAGCAGTTCGATGCGCGCCAGCAACAATGGCAACTGCGCCACCCCGCGCGTGAGGACGCCTATCGCCCCGCGCTGGAGCACAACGGCCAGGGTGCCTGGCGCAGCGTGCATGAACAGCCGCTGAGCTGGTCGCGGGCCACCCTGCTGCGCCGTCTGGGCCCGCTTGCGCAAGGCCTGAGCGATGCAGAACTCGAACAGGCCTGCCAGGTCAGCGGCACCCGCGAAGACGCGCTGCGTCGGTTGCACGCCGCCAATCTGGGCCTGCCACCCTTGCTGGCCGATACGCTGCAACGGCTCAGGATCGCCCGGCAACTGCGCGCCGAAAACGTCACGGGCAACGTCGGCAAGGCCCTGTTCGAGCAGCGTTACCTGGCCCTGGTGCCCCCGCAGCCGCACATCACGGCCCTGTGCGCACGCTTGCCCGGGTTGAGCCCGGTGCTGGCCCGCAGCCTGCTGGACACTGTCGGCCCGGCCCGGCTGGCACGCTGGGTGCCACCGGCAGCCATCCCCACCAAATTGCTGGAAGAGGCCGCCACGCTGGCCGCCCGTGTTCCCCTGGTACGCGCGACCGAAGGCCTGTATTGGCCAGCCCTGGCGACGCCGCAAAGCACGCGCCTGGCGCTGTTGTGCCTGGAGCACGCCCCTGGCTGGGACGCCTCGGTGGTGCTGGAAGCACGCAGTGGTGGCCCGCGCGGCCCTCTGCTGCAGCGCGTGGGTCGTGCCACCCAGGCGCAGCGCAGGGTTCTGGTGCACGGTGCAGAAGGCTACCAGACCTTCAAGGACGACCTCCCGCTGCACGCGCCCGGCGACGACCTGTTCGCGGCCCTGCATGACAGCATCGCTCCCCGCTATCGCCAGGTGCTGGGCCTGGACACCAGGGCGGCGCTGCAGCAACGCGTGCTGTCGATGCTCGAACGCCCCCGCGGCGAACTTGCCACCTGGCTGTGGTCCGGCGAGGTCCGCGGCTGGGCCAGCGAAGCACGCCTGCTGGGCGGCAGTGACCGCCCCGGCTACCCGCCGGTGTCGCCTGCCAGCTCCTCACAGGAGGCCCGCTACCGCACGCTCTACCCGCATGCCAGCGGCGAAGAGGCGCGTGCCACACTGGCGGCCTGGGAGGCCAGCGAGATTCCGGCCCAGGCGCGGTTGCGCACGCTCGAACAAACCCTGCAACGCCTGAAAAGCGCGTTGACCCTGTGGGCCCTGCCCAGTACAGCCCGGCAATCGGCGCGGGAGGAAATCATCGCCGCCTGGCAGCGCCTGTCGGTGCGCGAGGTCGCCGACGGCGAAGCCATCGTTCAGCTGAACCTGGACTACCTGGACCTGACCGACGGCGACCTGGAAAGCTTCCCTGCGCTGGAGGCCAACTTCGATCACGTGAATGAGCTGTCGCTGGAGCAGAACTCCCTGACCCGGCTGCCTGACGCCTTCCTGCGCCACTTCACCCAGCTGCAGCGCGTCAGCCTGAACGGCTGCGAACTCACCAGCCTGCCCACCGGGCTGGGTGATCGGCTCAGCGTGCTGGACCTGGCCAACAACCGCCTGGTCTGGGACGAGCACCTGCAGCACGCCCTCGAAGGTTACCCGCAGTTGCGCGACCTGAGCCTGTCGAACAACCCGCTGGCAACCCCGCCCGACTTCGCCCGCCTGAACCGGCTGCAGGGCGTGGACCTGTACAACTGCAGCCTGGCGACCTATCCGACAGGGCTTGATCAGCTGGACGCGCCGAACCTGGTGGACCTGTCCGGCAACCAGCTGCAGGAGCTGCCACCGACCGCCATCCTCTCACCTCCGCTGGCCCGGGCGCTGCGCCTGGAACACAATCCGCTGAGCGATGCTGCCCTGCAGGCGGCCGATGCCTACTACACCACCCACCGTATCGACCTGCTGGTGGCCGAGATCGATTACAACGAACTGCTCGACGACGCCACGCCACAACAGCGGGCCAGCTGGCAACGACTGCAGCAGAGCCTGCCGTCGGGGTTCTTCCGGGACCTGCGTGCCATGTTCGACAGCCCGCCCTACATCGTCGCCCCACTGACCTACCGGCGCCGCCTGTGGCGCCTGCTGACCTGGATGGACGCCAATGCGCCCCTGCGTGAGCAGATTCTCGCCCGCACAGGCGGCACCCTGCTCGACCTCGAACAGTTGGGCGAGGTGTCACAGGCCCTGGCCATCCCGGACCTGGCAACCCGCTCGCGCACCTTGCTGGCGACCATCGTCAACCACGTGCGTCTCAGAAAGCTCGGCTTCGGCGTGCTGAGCCTTTCGTTCAACATGTCCGAAGACAGCTACGCGACGCTCTACCAGTGGGCGCTCAAACGTATCACCCGCCTGCCGGGCCTGGACCTGGCCCAGGCGGCGCGTGCCGACGAGCCGGTGATCATCGACGCACTGGTCGATGTGATGCCGCTGCCGGGCGAAGCCTGGATAGAACAGCAGCGCAACCTGCTGCTGGCGGTTGACCCGACCACCTCCCACGGCCTGGACGAAGTACTGGCCATGAACCATGAAGAGGAACCGGTCTACCCTGCATGGGAGCACCACTTGCGCGAACGCTTCGCCGCACAGTTCGCCGCCTCGCGGGCAGCGCTGGACGACAGCCTGGAGCAGGCAGCCGAAACGCTGAGCGAAGGTGAACTGCTGGTGGAGGCGCAGCGCTTGCGGCAGGTGTACGAACAACGCCTCGTCGACCTGCGCAGAACCCTGACCGAGGGAGTGGCGCGAGGCACCATCGACTGACAGGCGGGCGCCGGCCCGGAGCGCACCCGGGCCAGGCTGGCTTTTGTGCCGGGGCCGGCGTTATGCTCGGCTGAACCGTTTCATTCACCATGGAAAAGAGGTATTGCGTCATGGATCGTCTGGACTCGCTGTTTCCCGCTGCCACGGATATTCCCGAGGCCTATCGCCTGGGCGACCCGCTCGAGCAGCGCGACTACCTGGTGGATGGGCAGCTGCACCGCTGGGAAGGCCCGCTGGCCACGGTGCGCAGCCCGGTGTGGCTCAAGACCGACGACGGTGAGCAGCAGGTGATACTCGGCAGCGCCCCGCTGCTGGACGCCGATACCGCCCTCACCGCCCTGGACGCCGCCGTGCGTGCCTACGACAAGGGCCGCGGCGTGTGGCCGAACATGCGCGTGGCCGAGCGCATCCAGCATGTGGAGGCGTTCCTGGCCCGCATGCGCGAGCAGCGCGCGGTGGTGGTCAAGTGGCTGATGTGGGAAATCGGCAAGAACCTCAAGGACTCCGAGAAGGAGTTCGACCGCACCTGCGACTACATCGTCGAGACCATCGGCGCCCTCAAGGAACTCGACCGGCGCTCCAGTCGCTTCGAACTGGAGCAGGACACCCTCGGCCAGATCCGTCGCGCGCCCCTGGGCGTGGCGCTGTGCATGGGCCCCTACAACTACCCGCTCAACGAGACCTTCACCACCTTGATCCCGGCGCTGATCATGGGCAACACCGTGGTGTTCAAGCCGGCCAAGTTCGGCGTGCTGCTGATTCGCCCGTTGCTGGAGGCGTTTCGCGACAGCTTCCCGGCCGGGGTGATCAATGTCATCTACGGGCGTGGCCGCGAGACCGTCAGCGCGCTGATGGCCAGCGGCAAGGTCGACGTGTTCGCCTTCATCGGCACCAACAAGGCCGCCAGCGACCTGAAGAAGCTTCACCCGCGCCCGCACCGCCTGCGCGCCGCGCTGGGGCTGGACGCCAAGAACCCGGGCATCGTGCTGCCCGAGGTCGACCTGGACAACGCGGTCAACGAGGCGGTCACCGGCGCCCTCTCGTTCAACGGCCAGCGCTGCACGGCGCTGAAGATCCTGTTCGTGCACGAGCAGGTGGTGGACGCCTTTCTCGACAAGTTCCAGCGCAAGCTGGCCGACCTCAAGCCCGGCATGCCATGGGACCCAGGCGTCAGCCTGACCCCGTTGCCCGAAGCAGGCAAGGTCGACTACCTGGGCGGCCTGGTAACCGATGCAGTAGCCCACGGTGCCAAGGTGATCAACCAGGGCGGCGGCCAGAGCCGCGGTTCGTTCTTCTACCCGGCGCTGCTGTACCCGGTGAACCCACAGATGCGCGTGTACCACGAAGAGCAGTTCGGGCCGGTGATCCCGGTGGTGCCCTACCGCGACCTGCAGACAGTGATCGACTACGTGCTGGATTCGGATTTCGGTCAGCAGTTGAGCATTTTCGGCACCGATTCGGCCACCGTGGGCCGGCTGGTCGACACCTTCGCCAACCAGGTCGGGCGCATCAACCTCAACGCCCAGTGCCAGCGCGGGCCGGACACCTACCCCTTCAACGGGCGCAAGAACTCGGCCGAAGGCACCCTGTCGGTGCATGACGCATTGCGCGTGTTCTCGATCCGCACCCTGGTGGCCACCAAGTTCCAGGAGGCCAACAAGCAGCTGATCAGCCAGATCATCCGCAACCGCGAGTCGAGTTTCCTGACGACTGACTACATCTTCTGATTGCGTGGTGGGCAAAACGGTACAAGCATAGGCTTGGATCGCGGCGCACCTATCGCGGGTCAAGCCCGCTCCCACAAAGGCAGTGATGAACACGCGGGAGCGGGCTTGACCCGCGATAGGGCCCGTGTAGGCAACACACTTTTTGCGTACCAATGGAGGAAAAAATGGCCACCCAACCCATCCCCGACGGTCAGCACAGCATCACCCCCTACCTGGGCATCAAGGACGCTGCCAGGGCCATCGACTTCTACAAGGCCGCCTTTGGCGCCACCGAAATGTTCCGCCTCGACGCCCCCGATGGCCGTATCGGCCATGCCGAGCTGAAAATCGGCGATTCCTCGCTGATGCTGGCCGACCCCTGCGACCAGGCCGGCGGGCTCACCAGCAGCCAATCCCTGCAGGGCAGCGCCATCGGCCTGCACCTGTACGTCGAAGATGTCGACGCTACCTTCGCCCAGGCGCTGAAGGCCGGCGCCACCCAGGTCAACGCCGTGCAGAACCAGTTCTACGGCGACCGCAGCGGCACCCTCAAGGACCCGTTCGGCAACCTCTGGTTCGTCGCCACCCACGTCGAAGACGTGTCGGTCGAGGAAATCCGCGCCCGCGCGGCAAAAATGTTCAGCCCGCAATGAACGCCACCTGCACGCGGCGATGGTCGCGTGCAGGGCTTTGAATTAAGGTGGCAGGCACAGGAAAGCTGGCCAGGATCGTCCATGCGAATCATCGAGAAAAACGCCGCGCTGGTGCGCACCCTTACCCCCGCCGAAGAGGAACTGCTGCGCGGGTTCGTGCTGGGCGCCCTGGAGGGCCCGCGGCTGCTGCAGGCCAACCAGCTGCTGATGAAGGTACGCGCCGCCGGGCAGTGGCTGGCCTGCGACTGCCAGCCCAAAAGCATGCCGGTACTCAACGTCAACCTCAACGGCAGCACCGGCACGCTGTTTCTCAAGAACAACCCCGGCACCGCCGAACACGCGCCGGGCTGCGCCTTCACCAAGGACGAACGCGACACCGACGCCAGCCACAACGAGGCCGACACCCCGCCGGCGGCCTGGCTGGCACCGGACGCGCCGTTGCGCCTGATCGGCGATTTCCAGCGTGCCGCTGCCGGCAGCGGCGAAGGCAACGGCAGCGGCGACAGGCGCGAACAGCATCGCCTGCTCTCGCTGCTGCTGACCCTGATCGAAGCCAGCGGCCTGAACGTCTACGCCACCCACCTCAAAAAGGACCTGACTGCCCAGTTCGCCGAACTGCGCAGCGTCGCCACCCGCTACCCGCTGATCGACCGCGTGCCCGCCAGCAACTACCTGGAAACCCGCCTGGACATGAAGCACATGATGATGCTCAAGGCACGTCTGCGCGACGCCACGGTGTTCGGCACACATCGGCGCCATGGCCTGCTGCTGGACTGCGTCAGCCAGATCAAGGCGCGCAAGGTGCTCACCGAGCGCAGCGAAGACGGGTTCGACTTCCAGGGCCACCACCTGCTGTGGGGCGGTAGCCGCACCCCCGGCCCGCTGCTGGCGCTGGCCATCTATTCCCCCGCCACCGCCGGCAGCCACTTCTACGAGCTGATCCATGTGGCCAGCGTGCCGGTGCTGTCACGCGCTCACCTGTTCCCGGTGTACCGCGACGAAGAGCGCGAACCGCTGAAGATGCTCGTCTCGCTGATCGACTGGATGGCCGGCAAGGGTGTGAAGGTGGTGATGCGCCGGCCGGTGATCGGCGGTCGAGTGATGGACGAACTGGTGCTCAGTTCCGACCAGGACAGGGTGCTGTCCGTGTCGCTGACCGAACAGCCGCTGGGCCCGGAGCCCGAAACGGAAAACTTCAGGCGCTTTGCCGATTTCAAAGGCCTGGACACCTTCCGCAAGTACGTGGCGGGCTTCTTCATGCGGGGTCGCGACTAGACCGTCCGTCGCTCACGCCGCACCCTCGGCGCATGACGACGGACCAATGTCAGGTAGCCCACATGAAAGGAGTTCGACCATGACCCGCACCCCGATCACCGCTCTGCTGTTCGCCGCGCTGCTGGGCGCCCAGGCCACCGTGGCCCTGGCCGCAGGTACCGGCCCGACCAACCCTGCCCCCGGCAACGGCGTGCCCAACTCCACCCTTCCTGGGGCCGGGGTGGATGTGCCGGCCCCGTCCAACGAGCCGTCGATGCCCAACGGCACCGACCCACGTACCCAGGGCAACGACGACGGCCGCCAGGGCGGCATGAACACCGATGACACCCGTGGGCAGATGCCCGAGGGCACCGGCTCCGAGAGAAATGGCCACGAAGGCTCCGAAAGCAACAACAGCGGCGGTGTCAGCGGCCCGGCCGGCAGTTGACCGCTGCGCCCGCAAGCTGGCTCCTACCGGCGATACACACCCTGTAGGAGCCGGCCTTGCCGGCGAAGGCCCAAGCACTGCAACCGCTTGAGTGCCGCCCCTGCTGCCCCTATCATCCCCAGCCTCTTCCACCTGGGGCTCCCCGTGTCTGACCCTCGCCTGAAACGCCTTGGCGCTTGCCTGCTGGCAATCCTTGGCAGCGCCTACCTGGCGCAGAACATCGTGCCGTGGCGCCAATTGATGGCCGATGAACGCACCGGGCCGGCCCAGACACGCCTGCTGCAATTGAGCGATGGCAGCCAGCTTGCGCTCAACCACGCCACCCATGTGGACATCCGCTTCACCGCGCAGCAACGACGCCTGGTGCTGCACGACGGCGAAGTGCTGGTGCAGGCCAGCAGCGACCCGCGCCCGCTGATCGTCGAAACCCCGAGCGGTGAAGTCCGCGCACAGTCCGGGACGTTCAGTGTCGATCATCTGCACAGGGGCTCCCAGGTCAACGCCTACGCGGCTGACGTACAGGTTCTGCCACGGCTGGGCACCCCCAGCCTGCTGCCCAGCGGCAGCGGGCTATGGCTGCGCCGTGCCGGCAGCAGCTGGCAATGGCCAGCCCGGCCCAGCCGAATCAACACCCGGGCCTGGCCCGCCGGCAGCTAGCAGTCGAAGCGGTCCACCGCGCGGCGCCGCTCGTTGTCGTCGCGCATGTCGTAGTTGGCCGTGGTCTGGATGTTGCTGTGATGCGCCAGCTTCTGCGCGATCGACAGGTCGTGCTCCTCGATCACCCGGGTGATGAACGAACGGCGAAAATCGTGGGGCATGATCTTTACGCCCACCTGGGTACCGCGTTGGCGGGCGATGTAGTAGATCGCGTGCTTGGTGATGCGCTCGCGGGTGATATGGCTGCCGCGGCGGATGCGGTTGAACAGGAAGGTATCGTCGGCCTGGCCCTCGGGCAGCTGCGAGCGGCGAAACTCCAGCCAGGCATTGAGCTTGTCGAAGGCCCACACCGGGGCGTACTTGATCAGCTGCTTGTTGCCCTTGCCCAGCACCTGCAGGCTGCGCTCGGCAAAGTCGATCTGCTTGAGGTCGAGGTTGACCGACTCGCTCTTGCGCATGCCGGTGCCGTACAGCAAGGCGATCACCGCCGCGTCGCGCAGCCCCTGCGGGCGCGGGTCGGCAGCGCAGGCCTCCATCAGTTCGCGGATCAGCGTGCGCTTGAGGTTGCGCCCCACCGGCAGGCGCGTGCCCTGGGCGGCCTTGACCGTGCGCATGCGCAGCAGCTGGTCCTGGCTGATCAGGCCCAGGCGCCAGGCTTCGTTCATCACCCCGCGAATCGCGTTGACGTACAGCGACGTGGTGTTCGGCGCATAGCCGTCGGCGCGCAACGCCGCCACCAGCGCAGTGACATGCCCCGGTTCGAGCAAGTGCCAGGGCACCTCCTTGATGTCGATGTCCTCGAAGTCCAGACGGTCGGCGGCGTCCTGCAGGATGTACTTCATGGTCAACTGGCTCGACGGGGCCAGTCGGGCGAGGTATTGCAGCAGGGGGTTGTGGAGCGATGCGTGCAGTGAATCAGGCAAACCGTGGGGTTCCTCTAGCGCAGTAGGGCAAATTCAGCCGGGGATGATACCCCTAGTCCACCAGGTAAAGCTTGATGGTTTCCCGGGTCAGCGAGATCACCTCGTGGGTGTAGCCCTCGGCATCGCTGGTGCCGTATTCCAGATACCCGTCCTTGCGCTGGATCACGTAGGCCACGCGTGGCAGTGGCCTGCCGGTTTCGCTGTCGGTGATGGGCAGGCGTGCACTGTAGAGCGGCGCCTCGACCTGCCTGGCGAAGGGTGCCAGCGGCGTGGCGTCGTCCAGCGTCGGCGCGGCCCACACAAAGGGTGGTATGTACGGGCTGTAGTCGTGCTTGTTCACTTCGGCCAGCAGCACCGAAACCGGGATGCGCATCACCAGTGAAAAGTACGCGTGATACGGGAACGCGGTGATGTACAGCTTGCACGGGATTGTGGTTCTGTTCTCGAGCAGGCGCTGGATGGTTTCGCGGGTCAGTTCAGTGCTGCTGGAGCGGCTCGGCAGGGTCTTGTCGAAGCTCATCTGCACCAGGTAGTTGAAGCTGCCATCGGGCGCGCGGCTTTCGAACTCGGGCGAGCCGGACAGGTTGTAGGTGATCACGTGCTCGAGGTCGAAGTTCTCGTCGCCGTCCAGCGCGCACACCAGCCGCTCGCTGATCTGGCCATTGCCGGTGTGGCGTTCGAACAGGCTGAGCAGGTCTTCGTCGGCCTGAAAACGCAGGTCGTAGCGATACGGGTTGTCGCTGAACGACACAAAGCGCAGGGGCAACGGGTCGATGCCGTGGTCCTTGACGCAGCCACTGCTCAACAGTGCACCGGCGGCCAGCGTGAAGCCGAGGGCGAAGCGGTGAAACACAGGCATGCGCCCTTCTTCCATGAGTGTGGCGGGCGCGCAGGATGCCCTAGCAGGCACTCTGCGGCAAGTGTCACGGCGCTTTGTGCGATGCCTCGTGAACCGCTGGCGCAGCGTGACCAACTGGTGTATCAAGGCGCCCTCCCGCCCCCATGGATGACACATGCGCCTGCTTCCACTGATCGTACTTGGCCTGCTGGCTGCCCAGCTCAGTGCCTGTTCACTGTTCATCCCGCGCGCCAAGGCCACGGTCGAACCGATTTCCCTGCAAAAGCAGCTCGACAGCAACCACAGTGTGTACACCCTGACCTTCGCGGCAGATGTGGATGTGCTCGACGCCTTCCGGGGCAAGACCAGCCAGTTGGGCACGCGCATCGAATGCTCGATCACCGAGGATGAGAACCTCGCCTATGACCACCGCATGACGTATTCGCTGATCGGTGAGATCGAACGCGATGACCGACCGCCCCGTGATGGCCTGTTCACCTCGAAACTGAGCTTTCAGAAAAAAGACCAGTACCGCGACCTGAGCGACGCAGCGGCCCTCGACATGCTGGCAAGAAAGCCGGTACTGCCATGCACCATGAAGGCGTCCGGCTTCTTTGTGGGCTACTACTATTCGAAGCCGTTCACCTTGCAGGCCAGCGACCTGATCCGACTGATCAAGGGGCCGGTGCCTTCGCAGCGCCTATTTCTCAAACACTACTGAAGAACGTGCGGCGCCCTTGAAAACAGGTGCTTGACCTCAACCTAACTTGAGGTTTTACCCTTGCGCCTCCCTTGAGTGGAGTCGCCCCATGAGCACCAGCCAACCCGCTGTATTTGTGTTGTCCAACCCCGAAGGCCTGTACGACCCCAGCGCCAATGCCTATTCACACGTGGCCGAGGTCAGCACCGCCGCCAAGCTGCTGTACATCGCCGGCCAGGGGGGTGAAGACCCTGCCGGTACGCTGTCGCCCGACTTTGCCGAACAGGCGCGCCAGGCACTGCTCAACCTGCGCACCGCGCTGGAATCCAGAGGTGCGAGCCTGGCCGATGTATTCAAGCTGACCCTGCTGATCGTGGACCATAGCGAAGCCAGGCTGGCGCTGTGGGTGGCGGCTGCGAACGCCGCCTGGGGCCAGCTCAGCAAACCGACCTGCACCCTGATACCCGTGCCGCGCCTGGCACTGGACGGCATGCAGATCGAAGTCGATGCGGTGGCGGCCCTGCCCGCTTCGAGCTGATGGCCCCTAGCGCAGCGTGCACTGCGTCTGCACGATCGAGCGGTTGATGCGGTCCAGCTCGCTCTCGGCAACGACCCTGTTGTGGACGTTGAAGGCCATTTCATAGGCCTGGTTGGCAAACGCGGTGCAGTTGGGCCGTTCGAGAATCACCGCATCCATGCGCAACGCGTAGATGACCAGGGCGTCCGCCGACTGACCGGCGCGTTCGCGGTAGGCATAGCGTTGCTGGCGGGCCTGCTCGAAGTTGGCCTGCACTGCCTTTTCATAGTTGGCCTTTTGCGTGCGCTGCACAGTGGCCACCGGCACAGTGAGCAATTGATACACCGCCTGCTCGTAGGTCTTGGGGAAGCGGACTTCGTTGGTTTCGTGCAGCAACGTCTGGTTCATCACGTACAAGGTGGTGGTCGGACAGTAGTCGAAGCGCCCGCAGGCCTTGCTTGCCTTGGCTTGCAGGGCATCTGGCTGAAACCGCTGCGCCGACCAGCCCAGGGCCAGGTTGTACTGCTTGAGCGCCGTGTAATCGGCCTTCAACGCCTTGTTGAACGCCGCGAAGCACGCCGTGGTCTGCGCCGTCTGCGCATCGCCACAGCCTTTCACGCCAGAGATGTCGTCCAGCGAGTCGCCGCTGTAGTCGAGGGTCAGCGCTGGCCGTGCAGGCGTTGTCGACACCGCCACACCCTGGGTCTTGAGTGCACTGTAGCGGGCCGTCATTGCTTGCAACCTGGCACCGTCGGCTTTCTGCACGGCGGCGATCTCCAGCAGTTGCTTGACCGCGTCGAGGTCCTGGGGCTTGAGGTCCTTGTTGCCGGTCAGTGCCTCCAGCAGGTCCAGCGTGGCATTGGCATCACCGGCCTCGGAGTCCATGCGCAGCGCGCTCAAGGTCGACGCATAGCGGCTCTGTGGCACGAACTCGCCAAGGTTCATTTCTTCAAGGCTTGCGTACTTGAGCGGCTGTGCAATCTGCTGGCTCATGTCCTGGGCACACGCCAGCGAGGCGTACAGCAGGGTGATGGCAAGGGTAAGGCTGGTCTTCATGGACGTCCTGACAAGGCAACGCCACCGCAATGGTCGCGGTGGCCCACACCTGCATCGGCACGGCTGGCACTTCCTTTAACTCAGTACACGGCCCCCACCGGGTACACGAATGCATTCACGTCATAGAAGGGCGTGCGCTGGTAAAACCAGTGCAGGCGCGCACTCGGGCTGTCGGCGAACGCCTTGTCGTCCTTGAGGCGGGCCTCGAACTCGGCCTTGAGTACCGGGCTCGCGGCCAGCATCTTGCGCGCCATCGGCTCCATCACGTATTCCTCTGGCTCCTCCGCCGCCACCAGGGTCGCGTTGAAGAAACCCCAGGCCCAGAACGAGTCGGGGCTTTGCGGGTGCAACAGGTTGATCGCCAGCACGCCCAGCGGCTGGTCGACGTCGATCAGCACCGAACCCGCCGCAAAGGTCTGCATACGCTCCAGCGGGTTGGCCACGCCACTGACCAGCAGATGCCCTTCATAGCCCGGAATCTCGTTGGCTGCCGCACGGTCCGGCTCGAAGCCACCGGCCACCTTCACCTCATCCATGCGGTACAGCGTCACCGCCATCGCCGTGGGCTGCTCGAGGGTGCGCATGCGGATGCCATGCGCCTTGAGCCGCGCGATCACCTCGGCCCACTGCGCCGGCACCACGTACTGGCGTGGGCGCTTGACCACCAGGTCGGGCTCGGTGTTGCCAGTGACCGGCACCGTCAGCGGCTTGGGCACGTTGCCCCACACGATCGTCCTGGCACCGGTGATCGGCGACTGTTCGTAGCGGTAGTCGCCCACCTTGAAGTCCACCTGCTCCTCCTTGCCCGGCTTCCATGTCAGCACCACCTCGCGCTGGGCCGCGAGCCGGGCACGGTCACTGGCAATGGCCTGCTGCAGCGAAGCGGCCTGTTCGCCGATCACCTGGAACATCGTCTTGAGCATCACGTAGTTGCCCAGCACCTGGGTCTGGTACGGGTGCAGTGCATGCTGCTCGATCAGAATCGACGGCACGTTGCGGATATCGCCGTACTGGTTGGAGAAGCGCGCCAGGTCGGTGCGGTACGGGTAGTAGCCCTGGGTCGGGTCCTGGTTGTCGTTCATGCTGATGCACTCGTGCACCACATGCCCCTCGCCCTCCAGCGCCTGGTACACCGGCGCACGCATCACCGTGTCCATCCACGCGCTGCTGGCCGGCGACCAGCCATTGCCGTTATGGCAATACGAGCTGTCGTAGGGGTACATCGCGCCATCGGTGGAGTGGGTGTCGGCGAAGAAGCTCAGCTCGTAGGTGTTGAACACCCAGGCCACGTTGCGGATCTCGGCGCTGTCGAGCTTGGTGAAATCGCGGTTCAGGTTGAGGTTGCGCCCGTTCACGCGCCAGCCACTCTGGCGGGGGCCGTTCTGGTTGATTCGGCCATAGGCGCTGCGGCGGATATCGCCGTCCACGTTGACACTGGGGATGAACAGGATGTTGACCTTCTGCAGCAGGCCGGCCAGCGGCTTGCTGCCGGTGGTCATGTCGCGCAGCAGCATGAACATCGCGTCCTTGCCGTTGGACTCGCCGGGGTGGATACCGGCCTCGATAAAGAGCGTCGGCTTGCCCGAACGCTTGAGCGCGGCGGGTGACTTGTCGGCCTCCAGCGAGGCCACCACCAGCAGCATCGGGTGGCCCTCGGCGCTTTTCTCCGGCAGCTCGCTGAGCACGATGGCGCCATTGGCGGCGGATGCCAGTTGCTGAAGGTAATCGCGGGTTTGCGCGTAGGTGCTGGTGTCGGCAAAGCCGGTGGCTTCGGCGACGGTGATCAGGGGGTTGCCGGCGGGCGCGATATAGCGGGTGCTGGTGAGGGTCTGCTCGAACATTGCCGGCAGAATGCGTTGCTTGGCGGCCTCGGGGTAGTCGCTGTCATCGATATAGGCCGGGGCGCCGGGCAAGGCCGCAAGGGCGGGCAGGCTGCCGAGCAGCAGCAAGGTGGCCAGCAGGGGCTGCGGGTGCAGGTAGTTCATGATGGGTCCTTATCATGCGTAAGCAGGCAACCTTAGCTGATAAGGGGCAATGTCACCGCGATGGGATGCCGGCGAAGCGCCGCGCGAGCGGCGCTCGGTGCCAGGAGCGCCGTTGCGCCACGCCGTTCTACCGCGCCGCCAACCCCATCTGCCAGAAATCCGCCTCCAGCCGCGACGCCTGGGCAAAGATCGCCACCAGCTCGGTGAAGCGCTGCTCGGTCATGCTGCGCGCCGCCAGCTCGTCCAGGTGCAGGCGCGCTGCAGCAGCCACGCCCTGATACCCCTCCCCGGCATACTCGCCAATCCACTCGCGGTACGGATGATCACCCAGCGCCGCCACCCCGTCGGGGCTCAGCGCCCGGCCGATCTCGGCGTAGCCGATCACACAGGGCGACAGCGCCACATGCAGGTCCAGCAAGTCGCCCGCCGCGCCGCAATCGAGCACGAAGCGCGTATAGGCCACGGTGGCCTGGTGCTCCGGCGCGGCCTCGATGTCAGCCTTGGACAAGCCCCAGCGCGCGCACAGGCGTACATGCAGGTCGGTCTCGTCCAGAATCGCCGCAAGCCCCGCCTGGGCGGCACGGATGTCCGAAGGCCGGCGGCTCTTGTACGCGGCCAGCGCCCAGGCCCGCGCGAACTGGATCAGGAACAGGTAATCCTGCACCAGGTAGGTACGAAACGCCGTTTCGGGCAAGCTGCCCTGGCCCATCTGGCGCACGAAGCTGTGGTCCACGTAACTGGCCCACTCGGTCGGTGCAGCAGCTTTCAAACGGTCGAAAATATCCATCGTTCACTCCCCCTGTGGGTACACGGCATCGAAAAACTCAAGCTCCAGCGCCACGGCACGCAAGAAGAAATCGGTGCTCAGCGCCTCTTCCTGGGGGCCCACACGGTCGAGTTCGGCGCCCAGGAACGCAACGAAGTCGGCGAAGGCCGGGTTGTCGTGCAAGGTGATCCACTCGGCGTGCACGAAGTTTTCCGGCAGCGGCCTGGGCGCCTTGAGCGCCCAGTCCAGGTACAGGCCCTCGGCCACGTTGAGCACCGCCAGCACCGCCGCATAGGATCGGGTGGCCGCCGCCTGGCGCATGATCGCCTTGAAGCCGGCCGTGGGCTGTGCGTCGGCCGGCGCGGTGCGTTGCGCCTCGCTCACGCCCAGTGCCTCAAAGGCGCGCAGGAAATAGGTGTTTTCATCGCTGGCGATCATGCCCGCGAAACGCGCCAGGCGCAGGCGCGCATCGAAGGTGTCGGCGGTGGCAATGGCCGCGCCGAGCAGGGTCAGGAAGCTGTCGATGAAGCGATGGTCCTGCACCAGGTAACGCACCATCACCGGGTCCGGCAGGCTGCCGTCGCACAGCTGGGTGACGAAACGGTGGCCGACGGCGGCCGACCAGGTGGGTTCGCTTTGTTTGCGCAGGTGTTCGGTGAAACGTGGGGCAGTCATGGAGCGGCCTCGCAGTGAGACCGGCAAAGAAGGCAGGCGCTAGATCCCATCCCTTCGCCGGCATGATCCGGATCAGGTTCGAAGGGTCACCGCGCTGCAGATGCCAGCGGTTTCTCAGCCCGTTGCCGGGGCTCCCCTTGGTGCGCACACTGTATACAACCGTGGGCTTGAAGTGTCCAGCCTGGCCGCTTCGCCGGCAAGGCCGGCTCCTACAGTCAGCGCAGGGCCCGTAGGAGCCGGCGTTGCCGGCGAAGCCTTCAACCCAGACGCGGCCTGAGCATGCCCCGCTCGACAATGAACCCGATCACCGCCTGCAAACCCTGCCCCGTCTTCAGGTTGCTGAACGTCCACGGCCGCTCGGGCCGCATGCGCCGGGTGTCCTTTTCCATCACCTCCAGCGACGCACCCACATAGGGCGCCAGGTCGATCTTGTTGATCACCAGAAAATCCGACTTGGTGATCCCCGGCCCGCCCTTGCGCGGGATCTTCTCGCCTTCGGCCACGTCGATCACGTAGATCGTCAGGTCGGCCAGCTCCGGGCTGAAGGTGGCACTCAGGTTGTCACCGCCACTCTCGACGAAGATCACTTCCAGGTTGCCGAACTTGCGCGCCAGATCCTCCACCGCCGCCAGGTTCATCGAGGCATCTTCACGGATCGCGGTATGCGGGCAGCCGCCGGTCTCCACGCCGACGATGCGCTCGGGTTCGAGCGCGCCGGCTTCGGTAAGGATGCGCTGGTCTTCCTTGGTGTAGATGTCGTTGGTGACCACGGCGATCTGGTAGTCATCGCGCATGGCCTTGCACAGCGCTTCGAGCAGCGCGGTCTTGCCGGAGCCGACCGGGCCGCCGACACCGACGCGCAGGGGTTGCTGGTAGCTTTGCATGGCAGTTTCCTCAGGATCGGAACAATCGGGTGTATTGGGTTTCATGGCGGGCAGAGGCAATCGCCAGCAACGGCAGGCCGCCGCCCAGGTGTTCATCAGGTACGTCCAGCGCCCACTCCAGTACCGCAGGCAGCTCCTCGCACAACTCGCGCAGCAGGGTCTGGGCTGCCTGCTGACCGAACGGCACCAGCTTGACCCCAGCCATCACCGCCCCTTCCAGCCAGGCAAAGCCATGCCCCAGGGCCAGCTCACGCAGCGGGATCTGCCAGTGCACGGCCAGCCAGGCCATGCCGCCCAGCTGGCTCAGCTCGACGCTGCTGCGCCAGGCCGGCGCCTGACACAGCTGCCAGCCATCGAGCAGGCGCGCCAGGGCCTTGCCGCGCTGGCGTTCCTCCAGGCGCAGCTCGGCGGTTTCGCGGTTGGCCAGCAGAAAGCTGCTCCAGTGGGCGAACGCATCGGCATCTTGCGCGCGGCACGCGCTGTACAGCCGTTGCAGCAGCGGCCAGTCGAGGTGGCCGAGGGTGTCGTGCAACTGCTCGCGCTGCCAGGCGCCAAAGCCGTCGGCCCCGGTCACCCAGCCCGCCTCCACCGCCCACTCCAACCCCTGGGAATAGGTGAAGCCCCCCACCGGCAGGTTGGCGCTGACCAGTTGCAGCAGGCGCAGCAACTGCAGGTTGGCGCTCATCAGCCGGCCAGCACCAGGGCGGCACCGGCCAGCAGGCCGCCGCCACAGGCCTTCTGCAGCCCAGGGTGACGGCGCAACAGGCGTCCGGCGCCATAGCCTGCCAGCAGCAACAGGCCGCTGACCGCGACAAAGCCTGCGCTGAACACCCAGAACGCGCCCGGGCTGGCTTCGACGCCGTGGGCCCAGCCGTGAAACAGCGCGAACACCGGCATGACCAGCGCCAGCAGCACCTGGCGGCTGGGCAGCAGCAGCGCCGCGGCGGCCACCAGCAGCGAGCCGATGATCATGCTCTCCATGCCGATCACGCCCCCGAACAGATGGCCCATCAGCGCGCCGCCGAACATCGCCGCCAGCGTGGCCAGCGGCAGCGCCAGGGTGCGCCCGGTCAGGGCGGCCAGCACCCCGGTGCCCAGCAGCATCAGCAGGTGGTCAAGCCCGGTGAGCGGGTGCAGCAACCCGTCCTGCAGGGGGTTGCTGTCGTGGCCGGGGTGGGCGAACGCAGGGACGGCGATCAGCAGCAAGGCAAACGCGAGGGTCTTTTTCATCGTGCAACTCCATGTCGAAATCAGTGGGCGTGGCCAGGCACGCGAACAAAGGGGTGATCGTTGTGGCTATGGCTGTGCGGCGCGCTCTGGTAGGCGCCGGCCTCGGGCTCGAACGGCGCCTGCTCCACCGTCACCTCAAGGCCGAAGCCACGCACCATGTCGTCCAGCACATGGTCGTGCTGGTACCGCACGAAATCGCGCTCGATCTGCAACGGCACATGCCGATTGCCCAGGTGATAGGCGGCGCGGGCCAGCGCCAGCGGGTCGGCGCAGCGCACCGTCGAAACCTGCTCCGGCGCCGCCAGCACGCGAATCACCTCACGCCCCTGGGCGTCGGCCAGCAGCTCGCCGCCGCGAATCAGCTGGCCGCGTTCGAGCATCAGCCCGGCCTCGCGCCCATCATCCAGGGTGATGCGCACGCGGCTCTTGATGCGCGTATCCAGGCTCAGGGTGGCAGTGGCGCCGATTTGTGCGGCCTGGTTCAGGCGTTGCGTCAACAGGATCATGCTCGCTCCTCAAAACAGAAAATAACGCTGCGCCATCGGCAGCACGCTGGCCGGTTCGCACACCAGCAGCTCGCCGTCGGCGCGTACCTCATAGGTTTGTGAATCCACTTCGATGGTGGGCATCAGCCCGTTGTGCAGCATGTCGGCCTTGCGCACCGTGCGACAGCCCCGGGCCACGCCGATCAGGCTGCGCAGGCGCAGTTCATGGTGAACGCCACGCTCCACCGCGGCCTGGGACAGGAACGTCATGCGCGTGGCGTTGCGCGCCTGGCCCAGGGCGCCGAACATCGGCCGGTAGTGCACCGGCTGCGGCGTGGGGATCGAGCCGTTGATGTCGCCCATCGGCGCCATCACGATCATCCCGCCCTTGAGCACCAGTGCAGGCTTGACCCCGAAGAACGCCGGCGACCACAGCACCAGGTCGGCCAGCTTGCCGGCCTCCAGCGAACCGACTTCATGGGCGATGCCATGGGTCAGCGCCGGGTTGATGGTGTACTTGGCGATGTAGCGCTTGACCCGGAAGTTGTCGCTGCGCGCGGTGTCAGGCGCCAACGGGCCGCGGCGCAGTTTCATCTGGTGCGCCACCTGCCAGGTGCGCAGCACCACCTCGCCCACCCGGCCCATGGCCTGGGAGTCGGACGAGGTCATCGAGAACGCGCCGATGTCGTGCAGGATGTCTTCGGCGGCAATCGTCTCGCGGCGGATGCGCGACTCGGCGAAGGCCACGTCCTCGGGGATGCTGGTGTCCAGGTGGTGGCACACCATCAGCATGTCCAGGTGCTCGTCCACGGTGTTGACGGTGTACGGCAGGGTCGGGTTGGTGGAGGACGGCAGCACGTTGGCGTAGCCCGCCGCACGGATGATGTCCGGCGCATGCCCGCCGCCCGCACCCTCGGTATGGAAGGTGTGGATGGTGCGGTCGCCGATGGCGGCCAGGGTGTCTTCGATGCAGCCGCTTTCGTTGAGGGTGTCACTGTGCAGCGCCACCTGCACGTCCATCGCCTCGGCCACGCCCAGGCAACAGTCGATGGCCGCCGGGGTCGAGCCCCAGTCTTCGTGCAGCTTGAGCCCCACCGCCCCGGCCTCGATCTGCTCGCGCAGGGCCTGGGGTTGCGAGGCATTGCCCTTGCCCAGCAGGCCGATGTTGATCGGCAGTTCGTCGGCGGCCTGGAGCATGCGCGCCAGGTACCAGGTGCCCGAAGTACAGGTGGTGGCATTGGTGCCGGTGGCCGGCCCGGTGCCGCCGCCGATGAAGGTGGTGATGCCCGACACCAGCGCCTCGTCGACCTGCTGCGGGCAGATGAAATGAATGTGCGAGTCGATGCCACCGGCGGTGACGATCTTGCCCTCGGCGGCGATCACCTCGGTGCCCGGCCCCACCGCCAGGGTCACGCCGGGCTGCACGTCGGGGTTGCCGGCCTTGCCGATGCCGAAGATGCGCCCGTTCTTCACGCCGATATCGGCCTTGACGATGCCCCAGTGGTCGATGATCAGGGCGTTGGTCAGCACCAGGTCCATGGCCTCGGCGGCCAGCATCTGGCCCTGGCCCATGCCGTCGCGGATCACCTTGCCGCCGCCGAACTTGACCTCTTCACCGTAGACCGTGAAGTCCTGCTCGACCTCCACCCACAGCTCGGTGTCGGCCAGGCGCACGCGGTCGCCCACGGTGGGGCCGAACATGTCGGCATAGGCACGCCGGGAAATACGGCTCATGCCACGGCCTCCAGCTTGCCCATCACCCGGCCCTGGAAACCGTACACCTCGCGCTTGCCGGCATAGGCCACCAGGTTGACGGTGCGCGCCTGGCCCGGTTCGAAGCGCACGGCAGTGCCGGCGGCGATGTCCAGGCGAAAGCCGCGGGTGGCCTCGCGCTCGAACACCAGAAAGGCGTTGACCTCGTAGAAGTGATAGTGCGAGCCGACCTGGATCGGCCGGTCGCCATGGTTGGCCACGCTGACACTGATCGTGGCGCGACCGGCGTTGAGTTCGATGTCGCCGTCGGCGACCTGGATTTCTCCGGGAATCATGGGCTGCTCCTGGGCAGGTCAGACGATAGGGTCGTGGACGGTGACCAGCTTGGTCCCGTCGGGAAAGGTCGCTTCCACCTGCACGTCGTGGATCATCTCGCTGACACCTTCCATCACCTGGTCACGCCCGAGCACTTCGCGGCCCAGGCTCATCAGCTCGGCCACCGTGCGCCCGTCGCGGGCACCTTCCATCACGCTGGCACTGATCAGCGCCACCGCCTCGGGGTAGTTGAGCTTCAGCCCACGGGCCAGGCGGCGCTCGGCGAGCAACGCGGCGGTGAACAGCAGCAGTTTGTCTTTCTCTCTCGGGGTCAGCTCCATGGTGCGGTCTCTCAAGTGGCCCAGATGCGCGGCGGGCATGGCGGCAAGCCGACGACGGTCGGTCGCAGGGCGCGCCACAGCCGCTGCAGGGTGGATTGCAGGCGTTGGTTGTCGTGGTCGAGCAGGCGCACCACCAGCAGCTGGCCAAGCAGCGTGGCGCCGGCGGGCACCGGCAGCGGGTGGATCAGTTCGCGCACCTGTTCAAGCAGTTGCTCGTTGGCCGGGGCGGCGCAGAAGGTGGCCAGCAGCGGGTGGCCGCCCAGCTTGTGCAGGTGCCCACCCTGCAGGCGCAGGCGCTCGTGCAGGCCGGGGTCGTCGGGCATGTCCACCTGCAGCCGGCTGTCCAAGGCGCCATGGCTGAAGGCCTCGCCCATTACCGGGCGGCCCAGGCACAGGGTTTCCCAGGCCAGCAGGCGCGCGCCGGGGGCCAGGCTGAAATGGCTGTGCAGCGATACCCGCGCGCCGGGGAAGCAGATGCTGTCCTGGGGCAGCCACTCCAGGGTGCTGCCCTCGGCCAGGTGAAAGCGCTGGCGCAGCACCGAGGTGGGCCCGGCGCTGCGGTAGAACTTGGTGGCACCGGGCATGGTCAGCAGCGCATGGCTGCCCGGCTCCAGGTGCAGGTTCAGGGCCAGGCGATCCCCCCCCACCACCCCGCCCGGGGGGTGCAGCACATACACATGGCAGGGGTCGCCTTCGGGGTAGAACGGGCGCTGCACCAGAAGTGGGCCGAAATGCTGGCGTGCACCAATTCGGGTCCGCCCCTGACCTGCGACGAAGCGCAGGTTCAGTTCGGCGTTCCAGCCGGCCGGATCAACCGGCGCGGGGATAAATCGTTGAGCTAGCGTCATGCACGGCGGCCCTGGGCAATGGAGTGGCGACACGGCAAGGCCGGTGTCTGACCAATCGATCAGCTATCGATGCCTGGGGCAATGCAGGTTGCGAGCCAATGTTGTGCATTGGCGTGGTCACGGCGTAGGAAACGCCCTGCGATGGTTACTGCTGGCCAAACAGGTCATGGGCGTCGAGCAGCCGGTAGGCGATCTCGGGACGTCTTTCGAGGGCGCGGCGGATGGCCGCCGGTATGCTCTGGCGGGTCTTGCGGCACAACCCTGGCGGGCCTTCGACCTCGATACGGATACCGCGCATGGTGCGCACTTCATTGGGGCCGGGGGCGATGTGCACCTGGATGCCGAGCTGATCGAACAGGCGGCGCTGCAGGTGTTCGAGGTCGGGCAGGCTCTGCAGGTTTTCCAGGCGTTGGAGCAGGCGGTTTTCTTCCTGGCGGGTCAGGCGCAGAATGCGCAGGTCGGCGCCCGGCGTTTCGAGCAGGCGTTCGCGCTCGCAGATGCAGGCACCGGGTGGGCAGGGTTGGCGCAGCGGTATGATGGGCTCCATGAGGCCCAAGCATAGTCACCGGCCCCTGCGCCGGCAACGCCGGCTCCTGCCCGGTTTGCGTCGCCTGCAGGCGCCGGCGTTGCCGGCGAAGGCGTCACTGGAGATCCTTGCATGAAACAACCCGAACTCGACCTGTTCGGCCCACCCGCCCTCGGCGCCCCCGAATGGATCGGCAAGCAGACGCTGCTGCTGCCAGGCTTTGCCCTGGACCTCGTCGAGCCCCTGCTGCCGGCCCTGCGCACGGTGCTGCGCGCCGCACCGTTTCGCAACCAGCTCACCCCCGGCGGGCGCACCATCGAAGTGGCGGTCACCAATTGCGGGCCGCTGGGCTGGGTCAGCGACCGCCTGGGCTACCGCTACAGCCCCTTCGACCCGCTCACCGGCAAGCCCTGGCCTGCCCTGCCCACGCTGCTCGCCGAGCTGGCCGCTGCCGCCGCAGAGGCAGCCGGCTTCGCCCATTTCAGGCCCGACGCCTGCCTGATCAACCACTACCAGCCCGGCAACCGCCTGACCCTGCACCAGGACCGCAACGAACGCGACTTCAGCCAGCCCATCGTGTCGATCTCGCTGGGCCTGCCGGCGGTGTTCCTGTTCGGCGGGCACACCCGCAGCGAGCCCACCCGCAAGGTCGGCCTGCAGCACGGCGACGTGATGGTCTGGGGCGGCGAGGATCGCCTGCGCTTTCACGGGGTCAACCCGCTCAAGGACGGCGAGCACCCACTGCTGGGCGCCCGCCGCATCAACCTGACCCTGCGCAAGGCCGGTCAACCCGATTGAACTCCCGCCGGTCTGCGCCTCTCCCACTTCATAGGGTTTGTATGAACGATGGAGCACGGCAATGGCCAAGCCACTGCAGGAATACCAGCGCAAGCGCAACTTCGACGCCACCCCGGAGCCGGCCGGCAAGGCCCGCCGCGGTGCGCGCGCGCAGGCATTGCAGTTCTGCATCCAGAAGCACGACGCCAGCCACCTGCATTACGACTTTCGCCTGGAGCTGAACGGCACCCTCAAGAGCTGGGCCATCCCCAAGGGCCCGTCACTGGACCCGAAGGTCAAGCGCCTGGCCGTCCACGTCGAAGACCACCCGCTGGACTACGCCAGCTTCGAGGGCAGCATCCCCGCAGGCCATTACGGTGCGGGCGAAGTGATCGTGTGGGACCGCGGCGTGTGGCTGCCCGAGGGCGACCCGGCCCAGGGCTATGCCAGCGGCAAGCTGCGCTTTCGCCTGCAGGGCGAAAAGCTGAACGGCACCTGGCATCTGTTTCGCACCCGCCTTGGCGGCAAGAAGGAACAGTGGATGCTGGTCAAGTCCGACGACGAGGCTGCCCGCGCCGAGGCCGACTACGACGTGCTGCAGGCCCAACCCGACAGCGTGCTCAGCGAGCGCAGCCTGATCCCGCGCACCAAGGGCAAGGGCAAAGACAAGGACAAGCCCAAGGCCGCACCCCCGCCTCGCCGCCCAGCCAGGGCCGGCACACTGAGTGCGGCCAGGAAGGCCACCCTGCCCGCCGCCCTCACGCCGCAACTGGCCACCCTGGTGGAAACCCCGCCACAAGGCGACTGGCGCTACGAGGTCAAGTTCGACGGGTACCGCATCCTGGCGCGCATCGACGGCGACGACGTGCGCCTGTTCACCCGCAACGGCCACGACTGGACCGCGCGCATGCCGCTGCAGGCCAAGGCCCTGGCCAGCCTGGGGCTGAGCTCGGCCTGGCTCGATGGCGAAGTGGTGGTGGCCAACGCCGAGGGTATCGCCGACTTCCAGGCCCTGCAGAACGCCTTCGACAGCGACACCGATGCCAACATCGTCTACTACCTGTTCGACCTGCCCTACCTCAATGGCATGGACCTGCGCCAATGCCCGTTGCAGGAGCGGCGCGCCGCCCTGGCGGCCGTGCTTGAACCGGCCGACGAACAACGCCTGCGTTTGAGTGCCGATTTCGACGAAGCCCCCGAGTCCCTGCTGGCCAGCGCCTGCCAGATGCAGATGGAGGGCCTGATCGGCAAACGTGCCGACAGCCTCTATGTATCGCGGCGCAGTCACGACTGGATCAAGCTCAAGTGCAAGCAGCGCCAGGAATTCGTGATCGTCGGCTTCACCGAACCCAAGGGCAGCCGCGCCGCGTTCGGCGCCCTGCTGCTGGGGGTGCACGACGCCGACAACGGCCAGCTGCGCTACGCCGGCAAGGTCGGCACCGGCTTCAGTACCGCCACCCTGCAGAGCCTGCTCCAGCGCCTCACCCCGCTCGAGGTGAAAAAGCCCGCGGTCGCCAACCCACCCACCGGCGCCGAAGCCCGCGGCGTGCACTGGCTCAGGCCACAGCTGCTGGCCGAGGTGGCCTACGCCCAGATGACCCGCGAAGGGGTGGTACGCCATTCGGTGTTCCATGGCCTGCGCGAAGACAAGCCGGCCCGCGCCATCGGCCTGGAGAAACCCGTGAAAGCGCCTACCCGCAAAGCCTCCGACAACACCCTGCGCATCACCCACCCCGACCGGGTGATCGATGCCAGCAGCGGCACCGACAAACGCCAGGTGGCCGAGTACTACGCCCAGGTCGCCGAATGGATCCTGCCGCACCTCAAGCGTCGCCCCGTGGCGCTGGTGCGCGCACCGGAGGGCCTGAGCGGCGAGCTGTTCTTCCAGAAGAACGCCGCCCAGTTGAACATCCCGGGCCTGGAGAGTCACGACAAGGCCGAGGCCGGCCAGGCAGTGATGATCATCGACCGCGCCGACACCCTGCTGGGCGCGGTACAGATGAACACCCTGGAACTGCACACCTGGAACGCCACCGCCAGGGACTTCGACAAACCCGACCGTTTCGTGCTCGACCTCGACCCCGACCCGGCATTGCCCTGGAAGGCCATGGTCGAAGCGACCCAGCTGACCCTGGCACTGCTCGACGAACTGGGCCTGCAGGCGTTTCTGAAAACCAGTGGCGGCAAGGGCATGCACGTGGTGGTGCCGCTGACCCGGCGTGCCGGCTGGGACGAAGTCAAGGCGTTCAGCCATGCCATCGTCACCCACATGGCCGGGTTGTTCCCCGACCGGCTGTCCGCCGTTTCGGGGCCTAAGAACCGCGTGGGGCGCATCTTCATCGACTACCTGCGCAACGCCCGTGGCGCCACTACCGTGTGTGCCTATTCGCTGCGCGCCCGCGAAGGGCTGCCGGTGTCGGTACCGATCCGCCGCGAAGAGCTCACCGAACTCAAGGGCGCCAACCAGTGGAACCTGCACAACCTGGGCGAGCGCCTGGCCAATGGCGACGACCCCTGGGCCGACTACGACAAGACCCGCCAGTCGCTCACCGTGGCGCTGCGCAAGCGCATGGGCGTGGCATGAAGGGCCTGGACTGGATCGACCTGCTGCAGTGGCCGGCCATGCTGCTCACCCTGGTGGCAGCCTGGTGGATCGGCTCGCGTCAGCCGCGTCGGCGGCGCATCGGCTTCTGCTGCTTCATGGCCAGCAACCTGCTGTGGGTGGTGTGGGGCTGGCAGACCGAGGCCTGGGCATTGATCGTGCTGCAGTTCTGCCTGTGCGCCATGAACCTGCGCGGCCTTAAAAAGAATACCTCGACCCACGCTGCGTGCCCCAAGGAGTCCGCCTCATGAGCATTGTTCAAACCTTCGACCTGGGCCGCCTGGACACCCTGCTGCGCCAGTTCGCCGAGCGCCCGCAACCGCTGAACCTGGACAGCCAGCTGCTCGAACTGATGCAGGCCCTGCAGGCGGCCGGCCTGGAACGCCTGCCGTTGCCCGGCCAGGGCCAGACGCTGCAGCGCTGGCAGACCCTGGCGCGGGTGGCCGGCGCCGACCTGGCCCTGGCCAAGCTGTATGAAGGGCATACCGATGCCCTGGCGATACTCGCCGAATGCGCCGGGGCGCACCTGGCCGGCAACGGGATCTGGGGCGTATGGGCGGCCGAGCCGCCCAGCGCACGGGTGCGCATCGTGGCTCGCGACAACCAGCGGGTGTACCTGCAGGGGCGCAAGGCCTGGTGCTCCGGCGCGCTGCAGATCGACCACGGCCTGCTCACCGCCTGGGACGAAGACGAACAGCCGCAACTGGTGGCGCTGGACCTTGCCGAGACGGGTCTGCACCGGGTGGCAGACGGCTGGCAGGCGGTGGGCATGGGCATTACCGCCAGCGTCGAGCTGGAACTGGAACACACCCCGGCGCACCTGGTGGGTGGCCCTGGCCAGTACCTCAGTCGCCCCGGCTTCTGGCACGGCGGCGCCGGCATCGCCGCCTGCTGGTACGGCGCCGCCGAGGCCCTGGCCGACTACCTGCGCGAACACTGTCGCCAGCCACGCCCCGACCCCCACGCCGACGCCCACCTGGGCGCGGTGGACGCTGCCCTGTGCGGCGCCGCTGCAGCCCTGCGCGAGTGCGCCGCACAGATCGACGCACAGCCCCAGGCCGATACCCAGTTCGCCGTACGCCGGGTGCGCGCCCAGGTCGAATACGCCGCCACCCTGGTGCTGACCCACGTGGGCCGCGCCCTGGGTGCCACCCCGTTCTGCCGCAACAGCCACTTCGCCCGGCTCAGCGCCGACCTGCCGGTGTTCCTGCGCCAGAGCCACGCCGAGCGCGACCTGGCCGAACTGGGCCGGCAACTGGCCGGGCGTGAAGCCGGCGGGTGGCAGCTATGAGCGTCGACAACCCGATCAAGGCAGCCGGCAGCGGCACGCCATTGTCGCTGTGGCAGGCGTCCAGCGCCCTGGCCCAGGTCGCCACGGTGCAGGCCGATGAGCTGCTGCCCCCCGGTGCGCGCCTGGTGGTGGTGGCGCCCCACCCGGATGACGAGGTGCTCGGTTGCGGTGGCCTGCTGTCGACCTTCTGCGGCCGTGAGCAGGCGCTGCTGCTGGTGTCGGTGACCGATGGCGAAGGCAGCCACCCCGGCTCGCTCGCCTGGCCAGGCGAGCGCCTGCGCGTGCAGCGCCCCCTGGAAAGCCGCGCAGCCCTGGCCGCGCTGGGGCTGGACGTCGACCGGGTGGCCTGGCAGCGCCTGCACCTGGCCGACAGTGGCGTGGCCGCGCACGAAGCGCAGCTGGCCCATGCGCTGGTGCGTTGCCTGCGCCCCGACGACCGGGTGCTGAGCACCTGGCGCCTGGACGGCCACTGCGACCACGAGGCCGTGGGCCGTGCCAGCGCACAGGCGGCGCAGACCGTGGGCGCGCAACTGATCGAGGTGCCGATCTGGGCCTGGCACTGGGCCCGGCCGGACGACCCGCGCCTGCCGTGGCGCCGTGCGCGCAAGCTGGCGCTCAGCCCGCAGCAACTTGCGCGCAAACGCGCCGCCATCGCCGCGCATGCCAGCCAGCTCCATGCCGATGGCGAGCAGCCACCGGTGTTGAGCCAGACCACCCTGCAACGCCTTCTGCAACCTTTCGAACTGCTGTTTCTATGACGGGTGTTTCCATGAGCGTATCGCCGCAGTATTTCGAACAGCTGTTCGAGCACGATGAAGACCCCTGGGCCTTTCGGACCCGCTGGTACGAGAAGCGCAAGCGCGACCTGACCCTGGCCTGCCTGCCGCGCCAGTACTACACGCGCATCTTCGAGCCCGCCTGCGCCAACGGCGAGCTCAGTGCAGCGCTGGCCGAGCGCACCGAGGCCCTGCTGTGCCAGGACCTCAATGCCACTGCCGTGGAGCTTGCGCGCCGGCGCCTGGCAGCCTGCCCCCAGGCCAGTGTGAGCCAGGGCCACCTGCCCGGCGACTGGCCAGGGGGCGAGTTCGACCTGATCGTGCTCAGCGAGATCGGCTACTACCTCGACCCCGCGCAGTGGCTGCAGGTGATCGAACAGGCCGTGGCCAGCCTGAGCCCTGGCGGTGCGCTGCTGGCCTGCCACTGGCTGCACCCCATCGACGGCTGCCCGCAGGATGGCCGCCAGGTACACGCCCTGCTCGATCAGCGCCTGCCGCTGTACCGCGCCGTGCGCCACGAAGAAGCCGACTTCCTGCTCGAATACTGGTGTTGCCAGCCATGTGCCATTGACCTGCAGGAGCCTTGCCTATGATCGGCGTGATCGTCCCCGCGCATAACGAAGAACAGTACCTTCCGGCCTGCCTGCGCGCCCTCGGGCAGGCGGCGGCGCAGGCCGAGGCCCTAGGCGAGCGCGTAGAGATCGTGGTGGTGCTCGACCAGTGCAGCGATGCCAGCCAAGCCATTGCCCTGGCGCACGGCGTGCACACCCTGCAGGTCACTGCGCGCAACGTGGGCTACGCCCGGCGTGCCGGCGCCAGCTGGATGCTCGAGCGCGGCGCGCGCTGGCTGGCCTGCACCGACGCCGACAGCTGCGTGCCGGCCGACTGGCTGGTGTGCCAGCTGGACTGCGCCGCCGACGCCGTGTGCGGCACGGTGCACGTGGAGCAATGGCAGGCGCACCAGGATGCGGCGTTGCAGGCGCGTTACCTGGCCCACTACCAGGCCCGCGAGGACCACCGGCACATCCATGGCGCCAACCTGGGCATCTGCGCCAGGGCCTACCAGCGGGTCGGCGGGTTCCGGCCCGTGCCGCTGGACGAAGACGTGCAACTGATCAGCGACCTTGAACTGAGCGGCGCGCGCATCGTGTGGACGGCACGCAACAGCGTGTCCACCAGCAGCCGTGGCGACTGCCGGGCGCGGGGCGGCTTCGGCGACTTCCTCACCACGCTGGCGGCTACCCCGTGAGCCGTGGCGCGGCGCAGGTGCATATCGGCATCTCGGGCTGGCGCTATGTGCCGTGGCGGGGCGACTTCTACCCCGAGGGCCTGCGCCAGAAGGACGAGCTGCACTTCGCCTCGCGGGCGGTCAACAGCATCGAGATCAACGGCACCTTCTATGCGCTGCAACGTCCCGAGCGTTTCGCCGGCTGGGCGGCCGAAACGCCGCCAGGCTTCGTGTTCAGCGTCAAGGCGCCGCGCTTCATCACCCACGTGAAGCGCCTGCGCGAGATCGACGAACCGCTGGCCAACTTCTATGCCTCCGGCCCCCTGTCGCTGGGCAGCAAGCTGGGGCCGACCTTGTGGCAGTTCCCGCCGAACATGCGTTTTGACGAGGGGTTGTTCGATGCGTTTCTGGCGCGCCTGCCGCACACCGGCAAGCAGGCCAAGGCCCTGGCCGCGCAGTGTGCCGAGCGGATGCAGCGTGCGGGTTACCTGGAGGGCGCCGACCGGCAGGTGGTGCGCCATGCAGTGGAGGTGCGTCACGAGAGCTTTCTGGACCCGGCGTTCGTGGCGTTGCTGCGCAAGTACCGGGTAGCGCTGGTGGTGGCCGACACGGCGAAGAAGTGGCCGCATGTGGAGGACTTGACCAGCGACTTCGTGTACATGCGCCTGCATGGGGATGTGGCGCTGTACAGCAGCGGTTATTCGCAGGCGGCCCTGCGCGGCTGGCAAAAGCGTATCCAGGCGTGGAAACGCGGGGCGCAGCCTGGGGATGCGCGGTTGATCGATGCGGCGAGTGCGGCGCCGAAGGCGGCGCATCGCGATGTGTACTGCTACTTCGACAACGACATCAAGGTGCGCGCGCCCTATGACGCCAGACGGTTGCTGGAGCTGCTGAAGCTGGACAAGGGCCTGGAAGCGACACCGGGTGCTGCGCTGTAGGAGCCCGCCTGGCTGGCGAACCGGACACCGCGAAACACCGGCCAACGCAGCGCGCCCCTTCGCCGGCAACGCCGGCGCCTACATGCCGTTCACATACCCCTTGAGAAAATCGATCCAGGCCCGCACCTTGCGCGGCACGTGGTTGCTGGCCGGGTACAGCGCGTACACGCTCTGCTCGGCAAAGCGATACCCCGGCAATGCATCCAGCAGACGCCCGGTACGCAGGTCGTCCTCGATCAACCAGGCCGGCAGCAGCGCCACGCCCAGCCCCTGCAAGGCGAACGAACGCAGGATCGAGGCATTGTCTGCCACCATCACCGCCCGGCCCGAAGGCTCGTACACCGCCGCCTCCCCCCTCTGATCGAGCAACGCCCAACCGGCCTGGCGCTCGAAACGCCCATGCACCAGCCTGGGCAAGGCGTTGACCTGGGCAAGCGTCGCCCCCGGCACGCCCACGCCCGGCGCCATCACCAGGTGCACTGCATAGGTCTCCAGGCACACCCCGCGGTAGCCTGAATCCTGCGCCTGCCCTAACCGGATGGCCACGTCGAAGCGCTCCTGCACCAGGTCCGCGTGGCTGGTGTGGGTTTCCAGCCGCACGTTGAGCAACGGGTGCTCGCGCATGAACAGCTGCAAGGCCGGCGCCACCACGCGCAAACCGTACTCCACCGTGGAGGTGACCCGCAGGCTGCCCTGCAACCCGCCATGCTCGGCACGCGCCTGCTCGATGGCCAACCGCGCCTGCTCCAGCACCAGCAGGCACTGACGGTAGAAGCCCTCGCCGGCATCGGTCAACGCCACCCGGCGCGTGGTGCGGATCAGCAGGGTCACGCCCAGCTGCGCCTCCAGCTGCTTGATACCGAAGCTGACCGCGGCGCGGGTCTGGCACAGGCGTGTGGCCGCCGCCGTGAACGACCCCGCCTCCACCACGGCGCAAAACAGCTCGAAACGGTCCAGGCTGACCATGCAAAGGCCCCTTGATTGTCAAAATAATTCGACCAATCTGGCAGTATTGCGGGGCTTATTCAATCATCAGCACCGCCCTACACTGCGCCCATCGTTCTCCAGCGGCGCCCCGTCATGCCTTTTCGCAGCAAAGTCAGCCTGATCTTCCTGATGGGTTTTGCCCTCGACCTGCTCAACCTGTTCGTGCTCAACAGTGCCTACCCCGCCCTGCAGCGCCAGCTCGGCGCCTCGGTCACGCAGCTGGGCTGGGTCGGCAACGCCTACATGCTCGGCCTGACCCTGATCATCCCGCTGGGTAACGGGCTGGCGCAGCGCATCGGCGAGCGCGCCACCCTGCTGCTGTCACTGGCCCTGTTCGGCCTGGGCTGTGCCCTGGCAGGCTCGGCCCGGAGCATCGAGGCACTGATCGGCTGGCGCCTGCTGCAGGGCCTGGGTGGCGGCCTGCTGATCCCGGTGGGCCAGGCGCTGGCCTACCGCGCCTGCCCCGCCAGCGAGCGCGCCGGCCTCACCTCGCGGGTGATGATGGTGGCCCTGCTGGTGCCGGCGCTGTCGCCGGCGCTGGGCGGGCTGATGGCCGACCAGGGCGACTGGCGCTGGGTGTTCTTCGCCCTGCTTGCGCCCACCCTGGCGTGCGCCGCGCTGGTGCTGGCCTGGCTGCCCGGCGGTCGGCCCCAGCCCAGCGTACGGCCGGCCCTGGACCTGCGCCTGTTGCGCCAGCCACTGCTGCACACCGCCATGCTCATCTACCTGTGCGTACCGGGCGTGTTCATGGGGATCAACCTGGTGGCGGCACTGTACCTGCAAGGCACGCTTGGCCTGAGCGCCACTGCCACCGGCGGGCTGATGCTGCCGTGGGCCGCCGGTGCGCTGGCGGCGATCGCCCTGAGCCGGTGGCGCTTCAACGCACTGGGCCCACGCCCGCTGCTGCTGGCCGGCATGGGCATTCAAAGCCTGGCGGTGCTGGCGTTGGCCAGCCCCTGGCTGGTCGCCCACCCCGGTTGGCTGGTGCTGCTGTATGCGTTGCTGGGCCTGGGCAGCAGCCTGTGCAGCAGCACCGCGCAGACGGCGGCGTTCGTGGCGATCCCCGAGGCGGCCATGGGCGCGGCCAGTGCGTTGTGGAGCCTGAACCGGCAGTTGAGTTTCTTTTTCGGGGTGGCGTTGCTCGGCGCAGTGCTCGACTGGCGATTGCCGGGGCCTACAGCCTATGCGCAAGTGCTGGCGCTGGGCGCCGCGCTGACCTTGCTGCCCTTGCCCTGGGTGCTGCGCCTGCCGGGCGCCCGGGCCCTGTTTGTTCAACCTGTGGAGTGAGTGCAATGCCAGAGCGTAATGCGGGGTTTGAAGAGGTGCTGGAGGCGCATGTGCAGATCCGCCAGTGGCTGGCCGGCGAGGCACGGCCGCCGTTGCTGGAGCGCTTTGCCGAGGGGTTCTCGATGTTCACGCTCAAGGGCACGGTGCTCGACAAGGCGCAGCTGGAGGGTTTTTTTGCCCAGGCCTATGGCTCGCGGCCTGGCCTGCGCATCGAGATCGATGAGATGCACGACGTGGCGCCGGGGGTGGTGACCTATCGCGAGCATCAGCAGGATGACAGCGGCCAGACCACGCTACGCTGGTCGACGGTGGTGTTCGACGCGCAGGGCAAGTGGCTGCATTTGCAGGAGACCGCGGCACTTGCGTAACCCCATCGCGGGTCAAGCCCGCTCCCACAGGGGCCTCGCAGGGGGTGTGGGAGCGGGCTCGACCCGCGATGAAGCCGCCGCGGTCAGGCTTTCTTGCGCGAAGGCGCTGCCTTTCTGGCCGGCGCCTTCTTGCCCCCACCCAGGCTGCGCTTGAGCAACTCGGTGAGGTCGATGATGTCCGCACCCTTGCCCGCTGCCTGGTCTTCGGGTGCCTCCACGGTGGCGATCTTGCCCTGGCTGGCCTTCTCTTCCACCAGCGCCATGATGGTGTCCTTGAAGTCGTTGTGGTACTCCTGCGGCGTCCAGTGCCCGGCCATGTCCTCCACCAGACGCTTGGCCATCTGCAGCTCCTTCTTGTCCACCGTGGCCGCGCTCACGCTCTTGTCCAGCTCCAGCCCTTCGAGCCCGCGGACCTCATCGGGCCAGCGCAGGGTGATCATCACCAGGGCGTCCTCCAGCGGGCGCAGCAGCGCCAGGTGCTGCTGGGTATGCAGCACCACCTTGGCCAGCGCCACCTTGCCGGTGCTCTCCAGGGTCTGGCGCAGCAGCGCATAGACCTTGCCACCGCGCTTGTCCGGCGCCAGGTAGTACGGCGTGTCGAAGTGCTGCAGCGGGATCTCGTCACTGCCCACGAACGAGAAGATATCGATGGTCTGGGTGGCCTCGGGCCGCGCCTTGCGGATCTCGTCCTCGCTGATCACCACATAGCGGCCCTTCTCGAACGCCACGCCCTTGACGATATGCTCCTTGTCGATCTCCTTGCCGGTGACCTTGTTCACCCGCTTGTAGCCCACCGGGTCCATGCTGCGCTTGTCGAGCCAGTCGAAATCGACCCGGTCGCTGCTGACCGCCGTGGTCAGCGACACCGGGATATGCACCAGCCCGAAACTGATCGCGCCCTTCCAGATCGCCCTGCTGGCCATGCTCGTCTCCTCGCCTAAGGCAATGGGTTGCCACCGGTCACGCCAAACACTTCACCGGTGATGTAACTGGATTCCTGCGACGCCAGCAGCACGTACAACGGCGCACACTCGGCCGGCTGGCCGGGGCGCTTCATCGGCGTGTGCCCGCCGAAGTCGGGGATCTTCTCCGGCGGCTGCCCGCCGCTGGGCTGCAGCACCGTCCAGATCGGCCCCGGTGCCACCGCGTTGACGCGGATGCCGCGCTCGATCACCTGCTTGGCCAGGGCCTTGGTAAAGGCCACGATCGCCGCCTTGGTGGTGGCGTAGTCGAGCAGGGTCGCCGACGGCTGGTACGACTGGATCGATGCGGTATTGATGATGGTGGCCCCGGCCGGCATCAGCGGCACGGCCGCCTGGCACAGCCAGAACAGCGCGTACACGTTGGTCTTCATGGTGGCGTCGAACTGCTCGCTGCTGACCTGGCCCACCTGCTTGCGCGCCACCTGCTTGCCTGCCACGTTGACCAGGATGTCCAGCCCACCCAACTGGTCGTGGGCCTGGCTGACCAGTTCGCGGCAAAAGGCCTCGTCCTTGAGGTCGCCCGGCAAGGCGATGGCACGCCGGCCCTCGGCCTCGATCAACTGGATGACCTCCTTGGCATCGCTGTGCTCGATGGGCAGGTAGTTGAGCACGATGTCCGCACCCTCGCGGGCAAAGGCGATGGCCACCGCACGGCCGATACCGGAGTCGGCGCCCGTGATCAGCGCCTTGCGCCCCTGGAGCCGGCCAAAGCCCTGGTAGCTGTGCTCACCGTGGTCCGGCTTGGGTTGCATGCCGCTATCCAGCCCAGGCGCCGATTGGCCCTGGGCCGGAAACGGCGGTTGCGGGTACTGGGTCAGCGGGTTGCGCATGCTGTACTGGTTGCTGGGTTTTGGCGTCGACATCGGGATCCTCCGGTACGGTTCAGTGCCTCAGTGCGTGGGGGCCTGCCTGGCGCAGCCGCAGCCACTGGCAGAACAGGGTTTGCCGGCCGGGTGATGATCGGCGCAGGCCTGACAGCAATAAGACTTGCCTTCGCGTTGCACGGGGTTGTCGCCAACCTTGCAGTTGCAGTCCGGGCAGGCACAGGTCTGTTGGTCCATGGTCTTGACTCCTGAAGGTGATGGTCGTCATCGGTGGCGCCGTTTGGCGCCCCTGCAAGAAGTGACCGGCCCGCGCGCGCAATGGTTCAAGGCAGTTGGTCCGCTTGCGGCAAAGCCGATGAAACCCTGGCCGCTTTGTGACCTCCACAGAACACGAGGGGCCCTTTCGCCCCGGTACCGGAGACCGCCATGACAAGCCACCTGGTCAAGCTGTTCACCCAACCCAACTCGGCGTGGGCCGATATTCGCCACGACGAGGAGGCCCACCCGCGTCACTACCTGTCACACCTGCTGTTGCTGGCACTGATCCCCACCGTATGCCTGTTCATCGGGATCACCTCGGTGGGCTGGAGCCTGGCCGAAAACGAGAACGTGCGCCTGAGTGCCAGCAGCGCGTTGCAGCTGTGCATCCTGCTGTTTCTGGCGATCATGGCGGGCACGGTGCTGATGGGGGCATTCATCCGCTGGATGTCGCGTACCTTCGATGCACGCCCCACCCTCAACCAGTGCATCGGCTTTGCTGCCTACACTGCCACACCGTATTTCATAGCCGGGCTGGCCGGGCTGTACCCGAGCCGTTGGCTGGCGGTCACGATACTGGGCGCGGCCACGGTGTACGCGACCTTTCTGCTGTTCACCGGTCTGCCGACCTTCATGCGCATCCGCAAGGAAGACGGCCTGCTGTACTCGGCCAGCGTGTGGGGGGTGGGGTTGCTGGTGCAGGTGACCATCCTGGTGTCGATGATCCTGTTCTGGTTCAACACCCTGCAACCGGAATACCTGCGCCCGGCCGGCCTGGGCTAGCCGGGCGCATGGGGGTCAGGCGCGGTACAGCCTGCGCGGCTGCAGGCCCATGGTGCGGCGCTCTTCGCGGATCTGACCCACCAGGTCCGCGATGGCCCGCACGTCGGGCAAGGCGCTCAGCTGGATACCCGTGACCGTAAGCTCGGCATACTCGGCATCGGCCGGCAGGTGGATGGTCAGCGCCAATCCGTCGCTGCACGCCACTTCACAGCGCCATGGCAGAAAGGCGCCTTCTATCAGGCGACGCAGTTCCAGATCACACACTCCGTTCATTGGCATGATGCAACCCTCGATGTCTCAGGTGTAACCACTAGTAAGGGCCCCCCGGGCCCGACATTCAAATCGAAAACTCCAATACAGCCCCCGGCATCTGATTGACCGGGGCAATGAAACCGCACCGGCATGTTCAGCCGTTGCGCGTCACCGTCAGCCCCACCGCTGCAATGCGCTCGACCTGCTCGTAGCCAGGTTCGAGCAGTTGCTCGCCAAACACGTCAGGGTCCAGCTCCTGGTAGTGCCACGACCATTGCGGGGCGGTGAGCTGGGCACGGATGGCGGCCAGGAACGGGTCGTGCCCGTCGACCATCGCCACCCCGGTGTACAGCAGCAGCGTGCCGCCCTGGCTCAGGCGCCCGATTGCCTCGTTGACGATGCGCAGCGACAGGTCGGCGCCCAGGCTGCCGCCACCGTGCCGATAGGCGCGGCGGCCGGCATCGAGCATGTACGGCGGGTTGGCGACGATCAGGTCGAAGTTGCCGGTAATGCCCTGCAGTACATCGCTGTGCGCCACCGACACATTGGCCAGCCCGGCCAGGGCCACGTTGATCGCGCTCAGGCGCAGGGCGTCGGGGTTGATGTCCAGCGCGGTGACCTGGGCGTGCCGGCGTGCACGGCCGATCAGTATCGCCCCTACCCCGGCCCCGCAGCCGATATCCACCGCGTGGTTGATTTCGCTGAAGCGGCCCTGCAAGTGGCTGGCGATGAAGTGTGCGAAACGGTAGCTGTCGGGCCCGAAGAACACCGCATCGGCCTGCGTGGTGGGAAAGCCCGAATGCACGAACAGCAGGTCCTCCAGGCTCGACCAGCGCACCCGGCTGCGCCAGCAGTCGCCGTCTTCGTCGAGAATCTGTGCCACGCGCATCTGCGCCAGTTCGTCGGCCGACAGCAGCGAAGCGGTGAACGGACGGTTCCAGCCAAAAATGTCGCGCAGGGTGCGCGCCCGCGCCGCGCTCTGGCGCTCGTTGTTGCGCTGCTGGGTCAGCGGGGTGACGCAGGTGAAGCGGTAGCCGTCGGCCTGCAGGCGCCGGCCCAGTTGCAGCAGGGCCTTGTCCGCTTCAGGCTGGCAGGTGTTCAGCAGCATGGTGCACTCCTTCAGTTTAGGCCCGTGAGCTGGCGGTACATCCGCGTGGCCTGCAGGCCGCGCGGCAGTGCATGGCGGTTGCCGGCCATGGCGTCGATCAGGCGTTCGATACGGCACTGTGCGGGCAGCGCCTGCAGCTCGATGTCGAGCGCGGTGTCGTCCGAAGGCATCGAGGGTTGCAGGGCGCTGCCCTGGGTACGCTCGGGGTTGCCGGCCGGCTGCCAGTCGCCGGCAATCCAGTCATGCAGCAGCTGCTTTTCATACACGCTGAACACCCCGAACATCGCCGCGCCCGGCCCCTCGATCACCTGCCAGAAGCGGCTGAGCTGTGGGTCCTGCCCGCGCTTGATCCAGCCCTTCTGTTCCAGTACGCCAAGAAAGCCCGGCATGCTGCCCGGCTCGGCCAGCCATTGATTGACGGTGCGCCCCTGGAAGCGGCAGTAATCCGAATGCATGTGCTGGCCGAAGGCGCGCTTGCGTTCGAGCAGCGCCACCACCTCGGCCTCCAGGTCAAAGCCTGCGATGATCGCCGCCGAGCCCTGGCCCAGGTCGTTGAGCCGGTAGCCGGCGGCCACGCGCTGGTAGAAACGCCCGTCGTCCTGCTCCGGGCGCAACTGCTGCAGGGCCTGCACGGCCTTGCGTGCATGGCCGCTGCTGGCGTTGTCGATGGTGACGTGCAGGCGAAAGTACTGGGCATCCAGGCCCAGTTCGTCGAGCTCGTAGGCGCTGATCAGCAGGTGCAACGGCAGCTGCTCATAGCCCAGGTTGTAGCCGATCACCTCGGGCAGGAACATGTCGCTGTTGGCCCCCAGCGCCAGCTGCAGGCAGCCCTGCAGGTAACGCTCGTCGGGCAGCGGCACCGGCTCGTGGCAACCGGCCTCGGCCAGCAGGCGGCGATAGATCAGCACATGGTTGCAGGCCGGGTCGCCATCGCCCAGCTCTTCGAGGTAGATACGGATCAGCCCGTGATAGCGCGGGTCGGCCCAGTGTCGCAGCAGCCCGTGCAGCCAGGCGCCGTCCACCGCCTTGGTGGGGGCCACATGGTGCAGAAAGTACAGCGCGTGAGCGCGAGTGCTGAAATAGCGCCGGGGCGCGCCAGCCTTGCGCCCGGCCAGGTATTCGGAGTACTCGCCGGCAACTGCGGCGGTGCGCCGGTCGGTCCACGCGTCCAGTTCGCCCGGGGTTGCCGGCAGGTCGTCCTGCAGACCCTGGGTGCGCAGCAGTTGCTCGGCCAGCCAGGCGGCACTGCCCACCAGGTCACCGCGCAGCAGCGCCTGGTAGCGGTTGAGCAGGTCGCCGGCCTGAACCTGCGCCAGGTCGGCAGTCGGGCGGGTTGCGTTCATCACGGTCATGGCCGTTGTCCTCTTGGCTGCCCCTTGCAGTCGATATGCAAGGGAATGGGCGCTGCGCTGCAAAGTTCCACAGCCCCGCCAAGCGGATGAAAAAGTCGTGCGGGCTTACCGTTCGTCTCATGCACGCAAAGATTTTAAAACTTTGCCCCGTGGCCTATCTCCACACCTATGTGAGGTCCACAAGGCTTCGCATCCCAATGACATGAGGATCAGCATCATGGACAAGAAAGAAAACTCGGGAAACTTTGCCAACGACAAGAACAAGGCGTCGGAAGCCGGCAAAAAAGGTGGGCAGGCCTCCGGAGGCGGCGCTGGCAGCCAGGGCAACAGGAAGCCTGACGCCACCAAGTCTGACACCCGCAAACCAAGTGGTGGTGGTCGTAGCTGACGCTCGAGCGACCGGCGCACCGAGGGTGCGTCGGTCTTGAGGACTCTTGATGAAGCAGTACGTCATCCACTTTCATTGCCCGATCGATCAGGGCACCACCGAGCGCTTTCGCGACCGTTGCCTGCAGGCGATCGACGAAGGGGCCAGCGCCCTGCTGCTCAACCTGTCGACCATCGGCGGCAGCACCCACCTGGGGTTCTCGATCTACAGCTTCCTCAAGTCGCTGCCGGTGCCGGTCAGCGCGGTGAATGCGGGCAACATCGAATCCATGGGCATCGTGATGTACCTGGCCGCCAGCGAACGCCTGGCCGTGCCCCACTCGCGGTTTCTGATCCACCCCATGACCTGGCACTTCAGCCAGAGCGCGGTGGACCACTCGCGCCTGCGTGAATACCTGTCGAGCCTGAACAACGACCTGGAGCGCTATGCGCGGATCTTCGAACTGGAGACCGCCCATGCCGAGCGCAAACTGGACATCATCCACTGCCTGTCGGCCGAGGAACGGGTGATCCCTGCCTACGATTCGCTGGCCTGCGGCATGGCCCACCGGCTGGAACAGGTAGTGTTCGACACCGATGCCCGCCACCTCACCGTCAGCGCCGAACACTGATGTCGAACAATCAGACTGAATTATTTGGTGGCTGGAAGGTACTTAGTTAGGCGGTATGAGTGAACACGCATCGGTCACCACGTTGAAAGGATTTTCAGGGAACCATGAACAACGCAAAACTCTTCGTCATCGACTATCAATTGCACGGCAAACAGAAGTCCTTCGTGATTCGTGCCGAGGCGATGGACAACGCCGAAGCCTGGCACTGGGCCAGCTGTGACGCCGGGGTGGGGCATATTCCGCGCTATGGGCGCGAGAAGGTAAAGAAGGTCAGCAAGCCACTGGCCGAGCGGTACGGAATCACCGAGGTGACGTGGCGCCAGAGCCACTGAGACGGCGCTGCGGTCAGCGCGGGCCAGGCCCGCGCTGACCGCAGCACAACCCGGTCAACCCGGAATCAGCAAGCCGCGCTGCACCGCCGGCCGCGCCAGAAACGCGTCCAGCACGCGGCGAACCTCGACGAACTCTTCGATCCGCACCAGATCCCCCGCTTCGTAGAAACCGATCAGGTTGCGCACCCACGGCAGCGTGGCGATATCCGCGATGCCGTACTCGTCCATGATCCAGTCGCGCCCGTGCAGGCGCCGGTCCAGCACGCCCAGCAGGCGCCGCGCCTCGTCCACGTAGCGCTGCAGCGGGCGCTTGTCTTCATAGGCCTTGCCGGCGAACTTGTTGAAGAAGCCCACCTGGCCGAACATCGGGCCGATACCGCCCATCTGGAACATCAGCCACTGGATCGTCTCGTAGCGCGCAGCCGGGTCTTCAGGCAGCAGCTGGCCGGTCTTCTCGGCCAGGTACAGCAGGATCGCCCCCGACTCGAACAGCCCCAGCGGTTTGCCCCCCGGCCCGTGCGGGTCGAGGATCGCGGGGATCTTGTTGTTGGCACTGAGCGAGATGAACTCGGCGCTCAGTTGATCCTCGGTGGCAAAGTCCACCTTGTGCGCCTCGTAGGCCAGGCCCGTCTCTTCGAGCATGATCGACACCTTCACCCCGTTGGGCGTGGGCAGCGAATACAGTTGCAGGCGCTCGGGGTGGCGGGCAGGCCATTTGCGGGTGATGGGGTAGGCAGAAAGATCAGTCATCGGCAGCCTCTGGTTCGGCAGTGGCGCAGGCGCGCACCATCACCCAGTCACGGTGACGTTCCGGCCCGCAGACAAAAATGGCCTCGCCTACCTGGCGGAAGCCATTGCGTTGGTAAAAGCGGATCGCCCGGCTGTTGTGTTCGTTGACCGTCAGGCGGATCGCCCCGCCCACCTGGGCCAGGGTGTCCTCAAGCAGGCGCTGGGCCGCGCCCTGGCCATGGTGCTCGGGCAGTACGTAGCAGCGGCTCAGTTCCGGCAGGCCGTCGGCCGCCTCGATACCCAGCGCCTGCGCCGCCTTGTCGATCAGGGTGTAGCCCACCACCACGCCGTCATGCTCCAGCACGCGCAATTGCTTGGCACGGCTGATCAGGTGCAGGCAGAAGTGTTCGGGCTGAAGATGGCCTCGGATATAGGCGGCAAGCGCCTTGGCCGATGAATCGGCGGGGCTTGCCAGGGCGAAGGTCTGGCTGGCGATGTCGCTGAGGGCTTCAGCATCGGCCGGCCGGGCAGTACGGGTACTGAAAAGCATGCTGCAACATCCTGTCCAACGGGCGAACCTGCATGGTAGCCCGTTCCATCACCGACGCGACAGCACCCTACGCACTCAACGTCGCCGAAACAGCGGCCTGGGCTCGATCACCGAACGCCCGTAGAGCACGCTCATGCCCTGCAGGCCCTTGAGCGCGTCGGCTGCCGACTTGTCCTCGCGCACGGCAAAACTGTCGAAACCGCACTGGCGCATATGGCTCAGCTGGTCGCGCAGCACATCGCCGACAGCACGCAATTCGCCCTGCCAGCCCAGCCGCGTGCGCAGCAGGTAGGCCTGGCTGTAGCCACGGCCATCGCGAAACGAGGGGAAGTCGATGGCGATCAGCGGCAGCACGCCCAGCCACAACTGCAGCGACTCGACATCGTCATCCGGCCCCAGCCACAGCCCGTGATAACCACTGGGCTGCGCCAGCCAGCGGTGCAGCGGCAAAATCAGCGCGCCCGTCGGCAGCGGCGCCTCCTGCTCGCGCAGCAACTGCCAGCTGTCGCCCTCCACAAGCTGCGCCTGCCCTTGGCGTATCGCGATCACATTGCGCATGTGGACACCTCCGGCTGCCTGGCATAGACGCGCTCCTTGAACGGCTCCAGCCCCACCCGCGCCACGGTGTCGACGAAGGGCTCGTCGAGTTCGCGGTAGGCGCAGTAGGTGGCCACGATCTGCTCGATCACGCGGGGGATCTCGGCGGCGCTGAACGACGGGCCGATCACCTTGCCCAGTGCGCTGGCCTTGCCCTGCGCCCCGCCCAGGGTCACCTGGTACCACTCGCTGCCGTTCTTGTCGACGCCCAGGATGCCGATGTTGCCGATGTGGTGGTGGCCACAGGCGTTGATGCAGCCCGAGATGTTCAGGCTCAGCTCGCCCAGGTCGTGCAGGTAGTCGAGGTCGTCGAAGCGGCTCTGGATGGCCTGGGCGATGGGGATCGACTTGGCGTTGGCCAGCGCGCAGAAGTCGCCGCCCGGGCAGGCGATGATATCGGTCAACAGGCCGATGTTGGCGGTGCCCAGGCCCTGCTCGCAGGCCAGACGCCACAGCGGGTACAGGTCGGCCTTGCGGACATCGGGCAGGATCAGGTTCTGCTCGTGGGCGATGCGGATTTCACCGAAACCGAAGTGCTCCGACCAGTCGGCCACGTTGTCCATCTGCTCGGCGGTGAGGTCGCCGGGGGGCGCCGCCGGGCCGGGCTTGGTCGACAGCACCACGCTGGCATAGCCGGCCACCTTGTGCGGCTGCACGTTGCGCGAGACCCAGCGGGCGAAGGAGCGGTCCATGGCCAGGTGGGTGCCGTAGTCCAGGTCGCCGTCGGGCTGCGCGGCGTAGCATGGCGGCGCGAAGCCTTCGGCCACCCGCTGGAACTCGGCTTCGGTGAGCTGCGCCGGGCCGTCCTTGATGTGTTGCCATTCCTGTTCGACTTCACGGGCAAAAGCCTCGATGCCCAGTGCCTTGACCAGGATCTTGATGCGCGCCTTGTACTTGTTGTCGCGCCGGCCATGGCGGTTGTACACCCGCAGGATGGCCTCGACGTACGACAGCAGGTGCTCCCACGGCAGGCCCTCGCGGATCTGCAGGCCCAGGATCGGCGTGCGCCCCAGGCCGCCGCCGACCATCACCCGCAGGCGCATCTGCTGGCGTCCGTCGCGGTAAAGGTACAGGCCGATGTCGTGCATCATGATCGCTGCGCGGTCCTGGCGGGCCGAGCAGATGGCGATCTTGAACTTGCGCGGCAGGAACAGGAACTCGGGGTTGATGGTCGACCACTGGCGCAGGATCTCGGCCAGCGGGCGCGGGTCGATGATCTCGTCGGCGGCGACGCCGGCGAAGGCCTCGGTGGTGATGTTGCGCACGCAGTTGCCGGAGGTCTGGATCGCATGCATGTCGACCTCGGCCAGGCGCTGCAGGATATCCGGCACCTGGGCCAGTTCGACCCAGTTGAACTGGATGTTCTGGCGCGTGGTGAAGTGGCCGTAGCCGCGGTCGTAGTCGCGCGCGATGCTGGCCAAGGTGCGCATCTGGCGGGCGCCGAGGGTGCCGTAGGGGATGGCCACGCGTAGCATGTAGGCATGCTTTTGCAGGTACAGGCCATTTTGCAGGCGCAGTGGCAGGAATTCTTCTTCGCTCAGTTCACCGGCAGTGAAGCGCTGCACCTGGTCGCGGAACTGGGCTACGCGCTCGAACACCAGTGCACGATCGTATTCGTCGTAGTGATACATGGTCGGACCTCATCAGGGAGGCCGCTACTATGGCTTCGAGGTGTACTGGGTTACAGATTCAGGTTGGGGGGATTAATGCGGATCAGTTGACCCGGTGGCGCCTGTATCGCGGGTCAAGCCCGCTCCCACAGAACGTTCACAGCCCCTCAAGTCGGTGCACAACCTGTGGACCCGCGAAGGGCCCTTACAGGCCGACAGTATCGCTACGCTTGAGCTCGCCGATCTTCTCCAGCCGCGCCCGCACGATGTTGCGGCTGATGTTGAGCAGGCGCCCGGTCTGCAGCTGGTTGCCGTGGCAATAGCGGTACGCGGTGCGAAACACCGTCTCTTCGATATGCTCGTACAAATCCTCGACGTTCTGCTCGAACAGCGCCGTCAGCGCCGCCTCCAGGCTCGGCGCCTCGGGCGTCTGCAGGCGCAGCGGCTGGGCGCTCTCCTCCTGGCGGATACCCACCGAACGCATGTCCACCAGGTGCAGGTCGGCCGGCTGCACCACCTGCTGGCGGCACACCAGCAAGGCATGGTGAATGGCATTCTCCAGCTCGCGGATGTTGCCTGGCCAGCTGTGCCCCAGCAGTTTGCGCTCGCTCTCCAGGCTCAAGCTGGCGCGGCTGTAGCCCAGGCGCTGGCAATGCTCCTCGAGAAAGAACTCGGCCAGCGGCAGGATGTCGCCGGGGCGCTCGCGCAGCGGCGGCAGGCGGATGGTCGCCACGTGCAGGCGGTAGAACAGGTCTTCGCGAAAGTGCCCCGCCACCACCGCATCGGCCAGGTTGACGTTGGTGGCCGCCACCAGGCGCACGTTGATCGGGATCGGCGTGCGCGACCCCAGCCGCACCACTTCGCGTTCCTGGAGCACACGCAGCAGCTTGACCTGCATGTTCAACGGCAGGTCGCCGATCTCGTCGAGAAACAGCGTGCCGCCATTGGCCGCCTCGAACCAGCCCGCCTTGCTGTTGGTGGCCCCGGTGAATGCGCCCTTTTCATGGCCGAACAACTCGCTCTCCACCAGGGTTTCGGCAAAGGCGCCGCAGTTCACCGCCACGAACGGTTCGCGACCGCGCCGGCTCAACTGGTGGATATGCCGCGCCACCAGTTCCTTGCCGGTGCCGGTCTCGCCGATGATCAGGGTGTTGGCCTCGCTCGGCGCCAGGCGCTCGATACGGGCCAGCAGTTCCTGGGAGCGAGGGTCCTTGAACACCAGCACGGTGGCACGAACGGATTTGGTCAGTTCCCGGGCATGGGGATGGGTAATCAGCGACATGGTGCATTCCTGGCATTGATAGCGCCGGCCCATAGTGCACGAAACAAATTAGAACAAATAATTATTAATTCATCTTTGTATATTCCAATTTCACCTATCAGAAGCCACCTGCTGAGGCACTGCTGCCACAGCAGCACTCCGGCCCCGGCGGTTGCTTGCGAATCAGCAGCGCGGTGCTGGGCAGCGACTGGATAAAACCAGTAAAACCCTTTTTATTCAGCAGGTTGCGTGAACATTTCAGCATCTGGCACGGCTTTCGCTCTGCACCCGGCATCGTTGTTTTGCCCAAGGAAGCCCCTGATGAAATTCCCGCACTCCGTGGCCTTCGGCCTGAGCCTGCTCGCCCTCTCCTGCGCCGCCATGGCCGCCGACACCTACGCCCCCACGCCCGACCCGCTGCAGGGCGACGGGCGCGTTTCGGCGTTCTACCACTGGGAACAGGCGATCCCGGCCACCCCCGGCAGGTTGCTGCGCAGCGAGCCGCTGGAGCAGACCCTCAGCCTGCCCGGTGCGGCCAGCCAGCTGCGCATTCTCTACAGCTCCACCGACGGCATCGACGGCAAGACCCCGATCGCGGTCTCCGGCGCGCTGTTCATTCCCCAGGGCAAGGCCCCGGCAGGCGGCTGGCCGGTGGTCACCTGGGGGCATGGCACCGTCGGCGTGGCCGACATCTGCGCGCCGTCCTGGTCGGGCCGCTCGTACCGCGACGTGCAGTACCTGGCGCGCTGGCTGAACGAGGGCTATGCCATCGTGGCCACCGACTACCAGGGCCTGGGCGTGCCCGGCGGCCACCCGCTGCTGAACAACCGCATGGCCGCCTACGGCATCCTCGACGCGGCCCGCGCCGTGGTCAACGGGGTGCCGGGCCTGGCCAACAAGGTGCTGGTGGTCGGCCAGTCCCAGGGCGGCGCCGGGGCCTTCGCCTCTGCCGCCTATGCCCCCACCTACGCTCCGGACCTGGGCCTGAAGGGCAGCGTCGGTACCGGGGTGATCTACACCGTGGGCGCCAGCAACGTGGGTGAGCAGGACCCGAACAAGGTCGACGCGTCACTGGCCTACGGTTTCTACACCCTGCTGGCCGCGCAGCAATACGACCCGAGCATCGACCCGCGCGACTTCTACACCGACAAGGCCCTGCCACTGTTCGAACAGGCTCGCACCACCTGCCTGGCGTCGCTCACCGCCGATGTGATCGGCACCGGGCTGACCCCGGCCAACACGCGCAAGGCCAACGACGGCGCACAACTCAAGCCGTGGCTGGCGCAGGTCTCCTACCCGACGCTCAAGCTTGCGCAGCCGATCTTCATCGGCACCGGCGCCGAGGACAAGACCCCCGCTGCCGTCACCCAGGTCAGCCTGATGAAGGACGCCTGCGCTGCCGGCTCGGTGGTCGAGGGCCACCTATACAAGGGCCTGGGCCACAGCGAGACGGTCAATGCCTCGCTCAAGGACTCGCTGCCCTTCGCGCGCAAGGTGTTCAGCGACCAGCCCGTCACCCCTATCTGCAACCCCAGCGTGCAATAAGCCAGGAGCCTGCCCATGAGCATCGAATTCTTTACCCGCCTGCCGCTGCACGGTGAAACCCAGTTCCTGCCCGGCGACCCGCGCAACCGCGGCGACTGGCATGCCGGCGGCGCCAGCACCGGCGCGGTGTCGGGGTTTGCGGTCGGTGACCACTTCACCTACATCGACTACCTGGGGCAGATTGCCCGGGCCGCCGAAATCAACGGCTTCGGCGGTGCGCTGATGGTCAATGCGCCGTCCGGCGAAGAGCCCTGGACGGTATGCTCGCTGCTGGCCCGCGAAACCCGCACGCTGAAGTTCGTCACCGCGTTCCAGCCCTACCACTACACCCCGTGGGTGGCGGTGCAGCAGGCCGCCACCTACCAGCGCGCCAGCGGCAACCGGCTGGTGTGGAACATCATCAACGGCGGCTCGGACGCCCTCCAGCGCCAGGTCGGCGACCTGGCCGAGCACGACGAGCGCTACGCCCGCGCCACCGAGTTCATGGATGTGGTCAAGGGCTACTGGCACTCGGAGCACTTCCACTACGACGGGCGCTTCTACAAGGCCGAAGGCGGCGGCCTGCGCGGGCCGCAGAAAAAGGCCGAGCTGCCGCTGATCTGCACGGCCGGCTCGTCGATTGCCGCCCGCGAGTTCGCTGCAAAGCATGCCGACTTCTACCTGATGCGCGCCGAGCACCCCGACGAGATCGCCGCGCTGATCGCCGACATCCGCCAGCGTGCGCTCACGTTCGGCCGCAGCGACATCCGCTTCGGCCTGTCGATCGACGTGATCGCCCGCGAGACCGAGGCACTGGCGCTGGCCGAAGCCAAGCGCTTTTTCGACGAGGGCGTGGCCAGGGGGGCCGCCAAGGCCAAGGCGGCCCACGAAGGGCTGCGTACCGCGCGCAAGCTCAGCTACGAGGAGGACTACCGGCCCGAGCACGACGAGCGTGCCTTCGACGATTTCTTCATCTACCCCAACGTGTGGTCGGGCTTCAGCCACATCGGCATCCCGCCGGGCCTGGCGCTGGTGGGCAGCTACGCCAACGTGGTGGCGCGCATTCGCGAGTACAACGCGCTGGGCATCGACCTGTTCTTCCTGGCCGGCTACCCGCACCTGGAAGAAGCCTACCGCCTGGGCGAGCACGTCCTGCCGCACTTTCGCGGTGAACGGCAGGCGCTGAGCCGGCCCGTGCAGGCCACCGCGCAGTTGCGCGCGGCAGGAGCCTGAGCCATGAACCCCAACCACTACAGCCGGCGCCAGTTCATCGGCCAGGGCCTGGCCATGGGCGGCGGCCTGCTGCTGGGCACCAGCCTGCTCAGCGGCTGCGGCCCGGATGACGCCCCCGCCCCCGCCGCCGGGGTTGCCCAGCCGCGGCACGGCGGGCGCCTGCGCCTGGGCATCCTGGACGGCGGCCAGACCGGCAACCTCGACGCCCACAAGCCCATCGGCAGCGGCATCGTGCGCGGCTTTGCGCTGTACAGCAAACTGTGGGAATGGGACGAGCAGATGCAGCCGCGCCTGGCCCTGGCCGAGTTCGCCGAGGCCAGCAGCGACGCGCGCAGCTGGACCCTGCGCCTGCGCCAGGGCCTGGAATTCCACAACGCCAAGACCATCGATGCCGACGACCTGATCTTCTCGATCCGCCGCCTCACCGACCCGCAGCTGGCTTCGCCCTACGCCGCCTTGCTGCACTGGGTGGACCGCGACAACCTGGTCAAGCTCGACAACCGCACGGTGCGCCTGAGTTTCAAGGACGGCCGCAGCTTCCTGCCACTGCCGGAAACCTGGGTGAATTTCGGCGGCATCGTGCCGGTGGACTATCACCCGGTCACCAACCCGGTCGGCGCAGGGCCCTACCGGTTCAAGAGTTTCACCCCCGGCCAGCGTTCGGTGTTCAGCCGCTTCGAGAACTACTACAAGGCCGGCAGGCCGTATGCCGATGAACTGGAGATCATCGACTTCAAGGACCAGGTCTCGCGCCTGGCCGCGGTGCGTGCCGGGCAGATCGACATGGCCAACGGCATGCCCAGCGAGCAGTTGCAGGTGCTCGAGCGCGACCCGCGGCTGAACCTGGTGACGTCGATCAGCGGCAACTGGCTGTCGTTCGAAATGAACACCAGCAAGCCGCCATTCAACGACCCGCGGGTGCGCGAGGCACTGCGCCTGCTGGCCGACCGCGACGAGCTGGTGCGCCGCGCCCTCAACGGCCAGGGCCGCGTGGCCAACGACCTGTACGCCCCGTTCGACCCCACCTTCAACCACGCCCTGCCCCCGCGTGCCCATGACCCGCAGCGCGCCGCGCAACTGCTGCGCGAGGCTGGCCAGGAACACCTGCGGGTGGAACTGGTGACCACCGCCGGGCCGGCGCTGGCCTCGGCGCTGGTGCTGGCCGAGCAGGCCAGGCGCATCGGCGTGACCCTCGATGTGCGCCAGGTGGACAGCGCCACCTTCAACGGCCCGCAGCAGGACCAGTGGCTGCTGAGCACCGGCGGCACCATCGGCGCGCCGTTCCTGGCCAGCGCCATGCACACCGACGCGCCGTTCGCGGTGGCCAACAAGACCCACTTCGACGACCCGCAGTTCACCCAGCTGTTTCTGCAGGCCATGGCCCAGCCGGACCTGGCCAGGCGCACCGCACTGGTTCACCAGGCGCAGCAGATCCAGTACGACAAGGGCGGCCTGCTGATCTGGGGCTACGCCAACCTGCTCGATGCGTTTTCACGCAAGGTCGGCGGCGCGGCGCCGGAGCAGACGTTGTTCAGCACCTGGCGTTTTGAAAACCTGTGGTTGAACAACGCCGCCTGAGCGCTCTGAAAAGTACAAGCGCACCCCTGTAAAAGGCATTTTTCCGTTACACCGCTACCGCCATCATGGCGGCAGCGGCGCTTGCCGCGCCTAACAACAAAAACGGAAAAATGCCATGTCAGCGCACGCCCGCCTGCCGTTGGCGGTACTCGCCCGGCGTCACCTGCGCATAGCGCAGGAAAAACCGGCTGAAGTACGCCGGGTCCTTGAAGCCCAGGCTGTAACAGATCTCGTTGGCCGAACTGCCGGTGAACAGCAGCAGGCGCTTGGCTTCCTGCATCAGCCGCTCCAGGATCAGGCGCTTGGACGGCAGGTCGGCGATACGCCGGCACACGTCATTGAGCCGCGCCTCGGTCACCCCTACCCCCAGCGCATAGCGCGACAGCGGCCAGTGCTCCAGGTAATGCGCCTCGATCAGCTCGTTGAAGCGGTGGAACACCTGCAGGTCCTCATGCCGGGTCTGGCGCGCCGGCAGCGAGCGCGCGCACAGGCGCAGCAGGCTGAGCATGATCAGCCGGGTCAGGCTGTCCAGCGCCGGGCCACGGCCCACCTGCGCGGCATTGATCTCGCGGTGCAGCTCGTCGAACAGCAGCACCAGGCGCCGCGCCTCGTCGGCAAACCGTCCCTCCAGCCCGCTCAGCGCCACGCACGCCGGCGCCACCTGCGGCCCAGGCGCCAGCGCAGGGTCGGCTTCGAGCAGTTGCCATACCAGTTGCTGGCGCACGGTCAGCACGTGGCCATCGGCGTCGGGCTCGGTGACGAACGAGTGCGGGATGGTCGGCGGGGTAAGGAAGAACATCGGCCCCGACTCCACGTACTGCTGGTCGTCCAGGTACACCCGCACCGTGCCGCTCTTGACGTAATGCACCTGAAAGTAGCGGTCGTGGCGGTGCACCGGCATGTTGCGGCCGAAAAAGCCGGCCAGGTTGCCGAGCTTGTCGTAGTGCACCTCGGCATCGCTGTACCGCTGGTCGTAGACCTGCCCGATGTTGATGTTGGGAATCGGCGTGCGTTCGTTCATGACGGGGTTTCCTGCTGTGTTCCTGTTCTGCCGGCAGCTTAACGCCTGACACGCGCCGCTTGCCTTTCGTTAACATCTTAATTATAACGTTAACACATTAACGATTTGTCCCGCAGGGTGCTTGCCGCCCTGCCCTTGCCAGGAGAAGAGCATGAGCCGTGCCCTGCACGACGTTGCCACCGGCACCCTGTTCGGCGTTGCGCTGAACTACCAGGGGTTGCTGAACCAGCGTCTCGCCGAATTCGAACAGGCGCCGTACCAGAAGCCCCCGGTCAAGCCGGTGCTGTTCATCAAGACCCCCAACACGCGCAACCGCCATGGCGCCCCGGTGGTGTACCCACAAGGTGTCGAACGCCTGCAGCCAGGCCCGGCGCTGGGCGTGGTGATCGGCAAGCGCGCCAGCCGCGTGAGCGTCGAACAGGCCCTGGAGCACGTGGCCGGCTACACCATCGTCAACGAGTTCAGCCTGCCTGAAGACAGCTACTACCGCCCGGCGGTCAAGGCCAAGTGCCGCGATGGTTTCTGCGTACTCGGCCCTGAGCTGGTGCCGACCGCGCAGGTGGCCGACCCGCATCAGCTGGCCATCGAGCTGTTCGTCAATGGCGAACTGCGCCAGCACAACAGCACCGCCAACCTGGTGCGCAAAATCCCGCAGCTGATCGCCGAGATCAGCGAGTTCATGACCCTGCACGCAGGCGACGTGCTGATTACCGGCACCCCCGAAGGCCGCGTGGACGTGCTGCCAGGCGATCAGGTCGAGGTCCGGATCAGCGGCCTGGGCCGCCTGGCCAACCCGATCGTGGCCGAACAGGAGCAACGCTGATGAAACACGCCCGTATCCGTTACCAGGGCCAGGACCACGCCGTGACCGTGGAAGATGGCAACAACGTGCGCCTGGCCGATGGCCGCCTGCTCGCCGAGCACGAGGTGCAGTGGTTGCCGCCGGCCACCGGCAGCATGTTCGCGCTGGGCCTGAACTACGCCGACCACGCCGCCGAACTGGCCTTTGCCGCACCCACCGAGCCGCTGGCCTTCGTCAAGTCGCCCGGTACCTACACCGGCCACAACCAGGTCACCTGGCGCCCGGACAACGTCAAGTACATGCACTACGAGTGCGAGCTGGTGGCGGTGATCGGCAAGCCGGCGCGCAACGTCAGGCGCGAGGACGCGCTGCAGTACCTGGCCGGCTACACGGTGTGCAACGACTACGCGATCCGCGACTACCTGGAGAACTACTACCGCCCCAACCTGCGGGTGAAGAACCGCGACGCCACCACTCCGGTGGGCCCGTGGATGGTCGATGTGGCCGATGTGCCGGATGCGTCCAACCTCACCCTGCGCACCTGGATCAACGGTGAGCTCAAGCAGCAGGGCAGCACCCGCGACATGATCTTCGACATCCCCTACCTGATCGAATACCTGTCCAGCTTCATGACCCTGCAACCGGGCGACATGATCGCCACCGGCACCCCTGAAGGCCTGGCCGACGTGGTGCCGGGTGATGAAGTGGTGGTGGAAGTGGAAGGTGTCGGCCGCCTGGTCAACCGCATTGTCAGCGAAGCCGAGTTCTTCGCCCTGAACCCGCAAGAGGCATGAACCCGATGATCAAGCACTGGATCAATGGCCGTGAGGTCGAAAGCAAGGACGTCTTCGTCAACTACAACCCGGCCACCGGCGAGGCCATCGGCGAAGTCGCCAGCGGCGGTGCCGAAGAAGTTGCCCAGGCAGTTGCAGCGGCCCGGGAGGCGTTCCCCAAATGGGCCGGCACCCCGGCCAGGGAGCGGGCGCGGCTGATGCGCAGGCTGGGCGAGCTGATCGAGCAGAACGTGCCCCGGCTGGCCGAGCTGGAAACCCTGGATACCGGCCTGCCGATTCACCAGACCAAAAACGTGCTGATCCCGCGGGCCTCGCACAACTTCGACTTCTTCGCCGAAGTGTGCACGCGCATGGATGGCCACACCTACCCGGTCGACGACCAGATGCTCAACTACACCCTGTACCAGCCGGTCGGCGTGTGTGCGCTGGTGTCGCCGTGGAACGTGCCGTTCATGACCGCCACCTGGAAGACCGCGCCCTGCCTGGCCCTGGGCAACACGGCGGTGCTGAAGATGAGCGAACTGTCGCCGCTGACCGCCAACGAACTGGGCCGCCTGGCGGTCGAGGCCGGCATCCCCAACGGCGTGCTCAACGTGATCCAGGGCTACGGCGCCACCGCAGGCGATGCCCTGGTGCGTCACCCGGACGTACGCGCCATCTCGTTCACCGGCGGCACCGCCACCGGCAAGAAGATCATGCAGACCGCGGGCCTGAAGAAGTACTCGATGGAACTGGGCGGCAAGTCGCCGGTGCTGATCTTCGAGGACGCCGACCTCGAGCGCGCGCTGGACGCGGCGCTGTTCACCATCTTCTCGCTCAACGGCGAGCGCTGCACCGCCGGCAGCCGCATCTTCATTCAAGAGAGCGTGTACCCGCAGTTCGTGGCCGAGTTCGCGGCGCGGGCCAGGCGCCTGATCGTGGGCGACCCGCAAGACCCCAGGACCCAGGTCGGCTCGATGATCACCCAGGCCCACTACGACAAGGTGACCGGCTACATCCGTATCGGCATCGAGGAAGGCGCCACCCTGCTGGCCGGTGGCCTGGAGCGCCCGGCCAACCTGCCGGCGCACCTGGCGCGCGGGCAGTTCATCCAGCCCACGGTGTTTGCCGACGTGAGCAACAGCATGCGCATTGCCCAGGAGGAGATCTTCGGCCCGGTGGTGTGCCTGATCCCGTTCAAGGACGAGGCCGAGGCACTGAAGCTGGCCAACGACACCGAGTACGGGCTGGCCTCGTACATCTGGACCCAGGACATCGGCAAGGCGCATCGCCTGGCCCATGGCATCGAGGCCGGCATGGTGTTCATCAACAGCCAGAACGTGCGTGACCTGCGCCAGCCGTTCGGCGGGGTGAAGGGTTCCGGTACCGGCCGCGAAGGTGGCCAGTACAGCTTCGAGGTGTTTGCCGAGATCAAGAACGTGTGCGTGTCGATGGGCAGCCACGCCATTCCGCGCTGGGGCCTCTGAGGGCTTCGCCGGCAAGGCCGGCTCCTACAGACGGCACAACCCCTGTAGGAGCCGGCCTTGCCGGCGAAAGCACCCGCCCTGACCCACCACAAGAACAACAGATCCAGGAGTACCCCACCATGGGCGAAGTCGTCCTCGCAGCCAAAGTCTGCCACGTCCCCTCGATGTACCTGTCCGAACTGCCCGGCAAGCACCACGGTTGCCGCGAGGCCGCCATCGCCGGCCACAAGGAGATCGGCCGCCGCGCCCGCGAACTGGGCGCCGATACCGCCGTGGTGTTCGATGTGCACTGGCTGGTCAACAGCGGCTACCACATCAACTGCGGCGAGCACTTCAAGGGCACCTACACCAGCAACGAACTGCCGCACTTCATCAAGAACATGGACTTCGAGTACCCCGGCCTGCCGGCACTGGGCGAGTTGATCGCACAGGAGGCCAATGCCGCCGACGTGCGCACCCTGGCCCACAACATCCCGAGCCTGGAGCTGGAATACGGCACCCTGGTACCGATGCGCTACATGCACATGGACGTGCCCGCCGCCGACAGACTCAAGGTGGTGTCCATCGCCGCCTGGTGCGCCTGGCACCGCCTGGAAGACAGCTTCACGTTCGGCGCCGCCGTGCGCCGGGCCATCGAAAAGAGCGACCGCAAGGTGCTGGTGCTGGCCTCCGGCTCGCTCTCGCACCGCTTCTCGGACGACCGCAACGCCGAGGCCAACATCCACAACTGGACCCGCGAATTCGACAAGCAGATGGACCTGCGCGTGGTGGAACTGTGGAAGCAGGGCCGCTTCAGGGAGTTCTGCGCGATGCTGCCCGACTACGCCAGCCACTGCTACGGCGAAGGTGGCATGCACGACACCGCGATGCTGCTGGGCCTGCTTGGCGGCGCCGACTACGACAGGCCGGTGGAGGTGCTGACCGAGCCGTTCGGCAGCTCCGGCACCGGTCAGATCAACGCCATCTTCCCCGTCTGACCCCGCCAAGGAGCCCAGGATGCCCCACTTCATCGCCGAGTACACCGACAACCTCCAAGCCCAGGCCGACCTGCCCGGCCTGTTCGAAAAGGTTCACCACTGCCTGGGCGCCACGGGCGTGTTCCCGCTGGGCGGCATCCGCAGCCGTGCGGTGCGCCTGGACACCTGGCGCATGGCCGACGGGCAGCACGACTACGCCTTCGTGCACATGACCCTCAAGGTCGGCCACGGGCGCGACCTGGCCACCCGCGAACAGGTGGCCAAGGCCCTGTTCGCGGTGATCACCGAGCACTTTGCCGACCTGCAGAGCCAGCGCCTGCTGGCCCTGTCGTTCGAAATGATCGAGCTGCACCCGCAACTGAACTTCAAGCAGAACAACGTGCACGCGTTTCTGAACCAGCAGCAGCCGGGCTGAACCCGGCCCTGCGCTCCCCCATCGGCCCTCTGACCAAAAAGAACAAGATCATGAGCACAGCCAATACCGCCGCATCGGCCAGCCTTGCCCAGCACGACTCCACCCACGGCACCGTCACCTGGCGGCTGATGCCGCTGCTGCTGGTCTGCTACCTGTTTGCCCACCTGGACCGCATCAACATCGGCTTCGCCAAGATGCAGATGAGCAGCGACCTGCACTTCAGCGACACGGTGTACGGCTTCGGTGCCGGCCTGTTCTTCATCGCCTACGCGCTGTTCGGCGTACCCAGCAACATGGCCCTGGACCGGGTCGGCCCGCGGCGCTGGATCGCCACCCTGATGATCGTGTGGGGCGCGCTGTCCACCGGCATGCTGTGGGTCGAGTCGGCCTCCGGCTTCTACGTGCTGCGCTTTCTGCTGGGCGTGGCCGAGGCCGGGTTCTTCCCCGGCATCCTGGTGTACCTCAACCGCTGGTACCCGGCCCGGCGCCGTGGCCAGATCACCGCGCTGTTCGCGATTGCCGTGCCGATGGCCGGGGTGATCGGCGGGCCGCTGTCGGGCGGCATCCTGGAACTGTTTCACGACGCCGCCGGCCTGCGCGGCTGGCAGTGGATGTTCCTGATCGAAGGGGCCCCGGTGATGCTGCTGGGCCTGGTGGTGCTCAAACGCCTGCCCGACAGCTTCGAGCACGTCAGCTGGCTGGACGCCGGCCAGAAGCAGCACCTGCGCGAGCAGTTGGCCAGCGAAGAGCAACGAAAGTCGATCACCTCGTTCGGCGGCATCCTGCGCAACCGTCAGGTATGGCTGCTGGTGGCGGTGTACTTCGCGGTGATGCTGGCGGTCAACACCCTGGCCTTCTGGATGCCGACCCTGATCCACGGCGCCGGTATCGGCAGCGACGGCCGCGTGGGCCTGCTCAGCGCCATCCCTTACCTGGCCGGCTGCCTGTTCATGATCGCCTGCGGGCGCTCGTCCGACCGCCAGCGCGAGCGGCGCTGGCACCTGTGCGTGCCGCTGCTGATGTCGGCACTCGGCATCGCCGTGGCCGGGCTGGCCCCGGGCAACCCGCTGATGGTACTGGGCGGCCTGATCGTCGCCGGCATGGGCGCCAGCGCCGCCCTGCCGATGTTCTGGCAGCTGCCGCCGGCGTTTCTGTCCAACACCACGCAGGCGGCCGGTATCGCGCTGATCAGCTCGTTCGGCAGCATCGCCTCGTTCCTTGCGCCCTACCTGATCGGCTGGATGCGCGACACCACCCACAGCGCCAGCCTTGCGCTGTACGTGCTGGCCCTGTTCATCGCCCTGGGTGGCCTGCTGGTGCTGCGCACCCGGGCTGCCATCGTCAACCCCCAGTAAGAGATGCCGAACATGCTCGACCCTAGCCAGATCCTTCAAGCCGCCGCCCAGCTCGACCGCGCCGAGCGCAACCGCGAGCAGGTGCGCCAGTTTTCCCTCGACCACCCGGCCATCGGCATCGAGGACGCCTACGCCATCCAGCGCGCCTGGGTGGCGCAGAAGATCAAGGACGGGCGCAAGCTGGTCGGGCACAAGATCGGCCTGACCTCGCGCGCCATGCAGGTGTCGTCCAACATCACCGAGCCGGACTTCGGCGCGCTGCTCGACGACATGTTTTTCGACGAAGGCAGCGACATCCCCTTCGAACGCTTCATCGTGCCGCGGGTGGAGGTGGAGCTGGCGTTCATCCTCGGCAAGCCGCTCAAGGGGCCCAATGTGACCCTGTTCGATGTACTGGATGCCACCGAATGGGTGATCCCGGCGCTGGAGATCATCGATGCGCGCATCCAGCAGGTGGACCCGCACAGTGGCGCCACGCGCAAGGTGTTCGACACCATCTCCGACAACGCCGCCAATGCCGGGGTGGTGATGGGTGGGCGCGCGGTGCGCCCGGGCGACATCGACCTGCGCAAGGTGCCGGCGGTGCTGTACCGCAACGGCGTGATCGAGGAATCCGGGGTGTCGGCGGCGGTGCTCAACCACCCGGCCAAGGGCGTGGCGTGGCTGGCCAACAAGCTGGCGCCGTATGACGTGGCGCTGGAGGCCGGCCAGGTGATCCTGGGCGGTTCGTTCACCCGGCCGGTGGCCGCCAACCCCGGCGATACCTTCCATGTCGACTACGACATGCTCGGTTCCATCGCCTGCCGTTTTGTCTGACCTTCGGAGACTGCCATGCACCTGCCTGTGAACCGTTTCAAACAACGCCTGGCCAGCGGCGAGCCGCAGATCGGCCTGTGGCTGGGGCTGGCCAGCGCGTATTGCGCGGAGCTGGCAGCCAATGCCGGCTTCGACTGGCTGCTGATCGATGGCGAGCATGCGCCCAACGACCTGCGCGGCATGCTCGCGCAGCTGCAGGCGGTGGCGCCCTACCCTGGCGAGGCGATCATCCGCCCGGTGATCGGCGACACCGCGCTGATCAAGCAGGTGCTGGACATCGGTGTGCAGACGCTGCTGGTGCCGATGGTGGAAAGCGCGGCCCAGGCAGGCGAGCTGGTGCGCGCCATGCGCTACCCGCCGCTGGGCGTGCGCGGGGTGGGCAGTGCACTGGCGCGGGCGTCGCGCTGGAACAGCATCCCCGGCTACCTGGACCAGGCCGATGCGCAGATGTGCCTGCTGGTGCAGATCGAGAGCGCCGAGGGGCTGGCGCAGCTGGACCGGATTGCGGCCGTGGAGGGGGTGGACGGGGTATTCATCGGCCCGGCCGACCTGAGTGCGTCGATGGGGCACCGGGGCAATCCGGGGCACCCTGACGTGCAGGCGGCTATCGAAGACGCGATCGTGCGGATTCAGCGTGCGGGCAAGGCGGCCGGGATTCTCAGCGCCGATGAAGCGCTGGCGCGCCGCTACATCGAACTGGGCGCGGCGTTCGTGGCGGTGGGGGTGGATACCACGGTGCTGATGCGCGGGTTGCAGGGGTTGGTGGGCAAGTTCAAGGGTGAGGCGGCACCTGTCGACCAGGCTGGCGGGGTGTATTGATCTGACGGGCCTCTTCGCCGGCAAGGCCGGCTCCTACACAGGCTGCGGTGTCTGCAGGAGCCGGCCTTGCCGGCGAATGAGTTAGCGCCGTACTTGCTTCAGTTCTTCCAGCAACCCCAGCAACTGCTGCAGCTTCTGTTCACCGAACTGGTCCTGCAGCTGCTGGTAGTTGGCCTCCATGCTCTGGCTCATGGAGTCGAAACACGCCACGCCCTTGTCCGCCAGCTTGACCAGCACCCGCCGCTGGTCCTGCTCGGCCTTGCGCCGGCACACCAGCCCCGCCGCCTCCATGCGCACCAGCACACCGGTCATGCTCGGCTTGAGGATGCACGCCTGTTCGGCCAGCCGGTAGATCTCCAGCTCGCCCTGCTGGCTGAGGATACGAATGACCCGCCACTGCTGCTCGGTCAGGCCATGCTGGTTGAGCGAGGGGCGGAAGAAGCTCATTGCCGCCTCGCGGGCTTGCAACAAGGTAAGAGTCAGCGAAACACGAGGTTTGGACATGGAAGGCTACGGTCATCAGGTTATTTGTTAACACTTTAACAAAGAAGCCGGCGGCCACCTACCCGCCTGCGCAGCGCTGGCACCCGCGGTCAAGGCATGCGGCACGCAGGGTCAAGACACGCCACCCCGCCAAGCCCCCTAATAGGCCTCGAAAGCTCCTCCACTTTTCAGGCTGCGCCATGATCACGATCGAAACGCCGACCTACTACACGGCAACCAAGAAATACAACCTGAGCTTCCCGACCCTGGAACACGATGAAGACGCGGACGTGGTCATCATCGGCGGCGGTTTTTCCGGCATCAACACGGCGCTGGAGCTGGCCGAAAAGGGCATCACCAACATCGTCGTGCTCGAGGCCCGCTACCTGGGCTTTGGCGGCACCGGGCGCAACGGCGGGCAGATCATGGCCGGCATCGGCCACGATCTTGAAAAGATCAAATCAGCCGTGGGCGAAGATGGCCTGCGCCAGATCTTCGAGATCAGCGACCTGGGCGCCGACATCATCAAGCAGCGCATCGCCCGGTACGCCATCGATGCCGACTTCTGCCACGGCTATGGCTACATGGGCTTCAATGCCCGCCAGGAGAAAACCCTGCGCGCCTGGGAGAAAGACTTCAAGTCGGTGAATTCCCAGCACGAGATCCGCTTTCTGGGCGGCAGCGAGGTCAGCCAGATCATCGGCTCCAACGCCTACGGCAGCGCCCTGCTGCACATGGGCGGCGGGCATGTGCACTCGCTCAACCTGCTGCTGGGCGAGGCCAAGGCCGTGGCCGGGCATGGCGTGCGCATCTTCGAGAACAGCCCGGCGCTGCAGGTGCAGTACGGCGAGCGCATCACCGTGCGCACCGGCCGCGGCTCGGTACGCGCCAGCAAGCTGCTGTGGGCCTGCGACAGCTTTCTGAACAGGCTTGAACCCGAACTGCACCGCTCCACCATCAACACCTACGCCTTCCAGATGATGACCGAGCCGCTGCCCGAGGAGCTGATCCGGCGCATCAGCCCGATTCGCGGCGCCTACAGCGACATTCGCCCGGTGATCGACTACTACCGCGTGACCAACGAGAACCGTCTGCTGTTCGGCGCCGCGACGCCGCTGGTGGAGCATATCCCCCGCGACCTCAAGGCCTGGAACCGGGCATTGATGCTGAAGATCTTCCCGTACCTGAAGGACGTGAAGATCGACCTGGCCTGGGGTGGCCCGATGGCCTGCAGCCCCAACCTGTTCCCGCAGGTCGGCACCCTGCCCGGGCGCAGCAATGCGTTCTACGTGCAGGGCTACTCCGGGTTCGGCGTGACGCCCAGCCACATCATCTGCAAGGTGCTGGCCGAAGGCATGAGCGAAGGCTCGGCCCGCTATGACCTGGTCAGTTCGATCCCGCGCCCGACAATTGTCGGCAAGGACCATATCCGCCCGCTGCTGCTCACGGCCGGCAAATCCTGGCACCAGCTGTCGGGGTACTGGAATGGCCGGCGCTGACCCCCCCTTTTTTTCCACTGTTCAAGGAACACTGCCATGACCCTGACTGCACTCAAGCACAACATCCAGCTCGGCGAACTCGACGCCTGGGGCACCGTTGCCGACCTGGGCTCGGAGATTCTCGAAGGCGAGGTGCGTGCCTTCGGCAAGATGACCTTCGGCGCGCCGACCGACGCGCTCAGCAGCGCCTACTTCGGTACCACCCAGGGCAGGTTCCGCATGGTCTACCCGTTCAACGAGCAGGCCACGGTGATGACCGGCCAAGTGCGCCTGACCGATGAAAGCACCGGGCAGAGCACGCTGTACAAGGTGGGCGACAGCTGGTTCGTGACCAAGGGCACGCCGGTGCTGTGGGAGGTGCTGAGCGAGAGCTTCGTGAAGCATTACCTGGCGGTGGCCTGACGGGCCTCATCGCGGGTCAAGCCCGCTCCCACAGGTTGTTGTGATCCTGTGGGAGCGGGCTTGACCCGCGATGAGGGCACCACGATTTATCCGGCTGCGTTCAAAGCATCCCCGAACACCACCCACATCGCCCGCAACCGCCGCGCGTACGCCTGCGGCCCGGCATAGATCAGCTCTACATTCAGGCTGTCCACCACCCCCAGGTACGCGTCCACATACACCCCCCGCCGCGCCACCGGCACCTGCGGCAGGCACGTGCCCAGCGCCTGCTCGAACACCTCGCCCAGCCGCGCCAGGTACCCCTCGAAGCCTGCCGAGATGATCGGCCGCAGCGCCGCCGGCGGAAAGAACGCGGTACGCAGCAGAAACCGCAGGTGCGCCGACTGCTGATAGCGCTCACCCAGGCAGTGGGCATAGCCGGCCCCCGGCAACGCGTCGTCGCACTGCGCAAAGCACTGCTCCACATACAGCCGCTCGGCCTCCACCGCACGCTCGAACACCGCCTCGAACAGGTCGTCCTTGCTGCTGAAGTGCGCATACAGCGACGGCTTGCGCATGCCGGCCGCCGCCGCGATGTCGTTGAGCGAGGCGGCATCGTAGCCATGCTCGGCAAACTGCTCGACCGCGATCGCGCAGACCTTCTGCGCCGAAGGCGTGAGGGTTCTCATGCAGGGTTCTCCCGTATCAATGCCCGGCCAGGCTGCTCGCCTCGACCGGCGCGTGCCGGGTGCAGGCGCGCACCAGCAGCGCCACGACAACACCCGAAATCACCAGCAGCGACGCCCAGTGCGCCGCGCCCAAAGGCGCCATGATGCCCGACAACGGCGTGGCGAACGACGAAATGATCAACTGGAAGGCGCCCAGCAACGCCGCCGTGGAGCCCAGCGCGCGGCTTTGCGAAGACATCACCAGCGACATCAGCGTGGCCTCGAGAATGCCCAGGCCGAACATCGCCAGCGCCATGCCGGCAACGATGCCGGCCAGCCCCGCCGCGCTCAGGGCCCCTGCCAGCACCACCAGAGAACCGATCAGCAGGCACCCCGCACCGGCCTTGGCCAGGCGCAGCAGGCCCTTGCGCGCCACCAGCCGACCCGCCGCGATGGCGCCGAGCAGAATTGCCACCCCGGTGGCGCCGAACAGCGTGCCGAAGGCTTGCACCGACAGGCCGAAGTGGGTCTGGTAGACGAACGCCGCACCGCCGATGTAGGCAAACAGAAAGAAGAACACCGCCGCCAGCGCCAGCGCCGGGCGCAGGAACTGGCCATCGCTGCCGATGCGCAGGTAGGTGCGCAGGATGTCCCGCGGCTGCCAGGGCTGGCGCTTGTCGGCGGCCAGGGTTTCCTTGAGCACCCAGGCCGAGTTCAACAGCACCAGCACGCCGAGCCCGGCCAGGGTGAACATGATCGCGCGCCAGCCAAGGTGCGCCCCCACAAAACCGCCCACCGCCGGTGCGAGCACCGGCGCCAGGCCCTCGACGGTCATCAGCAGGGCGAAGATCTGCGCGGCGCGCGCCCCTTCGGCCACATCGCGGACCATGCTCATGATCACCACCAGGGTCAGCGCACTGCCCAGGCCCTGGACAAAGCGCGCCGCCAGCAGGGTTTCGAGGCTGGGCGCCTGGGCCGCGGCCAGCGAACTGAGCACGAACACCAGCAGCCCGGCCAGCAGCGGCCGGCGCCGGCCCAGGGTGTCGACCAGCGGGCCGAACAGCAATTGACCGGCGCCCATGGCCAGCAGAAACACCGTCAGCGTCAGTTGCACCCCGGCATAGGTCGCGCCGTACTCGGCGGCGATGCTCGGCATGCTGGCCAGGTACATGTCGATGGCCGACGGCCCCAGGGCGCCGATCAGCGCCAGGGACACGGCAAATTTCACGTGGGGGGACTGCGGGGTGTGCATAGCTCGAATCCACAAAAAGGTCACAGGTCTGGCTGCCGAATGTCTAACCTACCGACCGGTAGGTAGCCAGAGCGTGCGAGCCTATACACTGTGCCCCGCAGGGTCAAGCCAGTGGTTTATCAGGCCGGGCCGGCCAGGCTATGGGAGCGGTAGTCCTTGGGCGAGCGTTCGAACTGTTTCTTGAACGAGCGGCTGAAGTGCGCCGAATCGGTGAAGCCCCATTTGTAGGCGATGGTGGTGATCGACTCTGTCTTGAGGATCGGGTTGGCCAGGTCGTCGGCGCTGCGTTGCAGGCGCGTGCGCTGGATGTAGCGACACACGCTGTCGCCCTGCTCTTCGAACAGGCGGTAGAGGTGGCGCACCGAAATGTTCAGGCGGTTGGCCAGGTTCACCGGCGACAGGCCGGGCTGGCCCAGGGACTCGTCGATGACCTTCTGCACATAGCTGCGCAGGTTGGCGCCGTGCAGCGCCGCGCCCGGCTGCACCTGGTCATCGCCGCCCTCCAGGGCCGACCCCAGCAACGACAGAAATGCACTGTGCAGGGCCTGGCCCTCGGCCAGCTCGCCCTCCCCCGGAGCGCTTTCCTTGCACAGCTGATCCATCAGCACATGCAGCATGCGCCCGCAGGCCTTGGTCTGGGAGATCTTGCCGAAGGTACGCGCATCGCCCCCCAGCTGCCGGCACACCGCCTCGCGCGAGAGCGACAGCGAGGCGTGTTCGATCAGGCCGAACGGCATGATTTCACAGGCCCCGACCGCGTCCATCAGCAGCATCTCGCCCGGTGCCAGCTGCACGCTGACGCCGTTCTGGGTGACCTGGGAGAAACCGGTGCGCTGGCTGACCAGAAAGCAGTGCTGGTCGTTGTCGCGGTCGGGCTTGATGCCGTCGCGGCGGATCAGCCCGGCGTTGGTGCGCAGGTTGGCCAGGGCCAGGCCGCCGCGTGACCAGGTGGAAATCTCGCCGATGAACAGCGAGCGGTTGAATGCAAGTTCGGTCTCGAAATGCCCGCAAATGTGCTGCATGTCGGCATTCCAGCGGTCCAGCGCAGTGCCGGCGAGCTGATGAGTACTCATGGGTACCTCCACGATGGCATCTTGTTTTTGTTGGGCAATAGTTAACATGTTAGCTATATGCACGCAACACGTTCGTCGTCGCCAGGGTGGAAGCAGTTTTGGTGCCAGTCTGCGGGTTCAGAGGCCTTCGACAAGCCGCGCCAGACCTTTCAATGCGGCCAGCAGCAGGTCACGCTGTGCGGGGTTCAGGCTGATGTAGCGACGAAACGCCGGCATGCGGTTGACCACCTCGCTGCCGCCCATGTGCTCCAGGGTCAGGGTCCAGCAGCCGCCTGCCAGGTCCAGGTGCAGGCGCTTGAAATCCAGCGGCATCAGCGCCTGTTGCAGGGCCGGCTCGTGGGCCAGGGCCTGCTCCAGCCGCGCCTGCCAGGACCGCTCGCCACGCAGCTGGCGCCAGCGCAGGCCGCTGCGCCGCAGTGCACCGGTATGCTGCAACGCCAGCCGCGCCGTGCCCTGTTGCGGGCCGGGCACCTGCAGGCGGAACTCGCACAGCACCAGGTGCATCAGCAACTGCGACTCGGTGCGCTCGCGCACCTCGAACGCCAGGCTGCCATCGGCCAGGGCGTAGCGTGCACTGCCCGGCCCCAGCACCTCGCAACCGGCCAGGCCGAGGTTGCGCTGCAGGTGCGCCAGCGTCACCCCGGGGCGGTAGCCCGAGGGCGCGCGGTCAAACAGCCTTTGCCACAGTGTGGGCAGGGTATGCGCCATGCTCGACTCCCGGTTGGTGGGCAAATTCGCGCGCCAGCACCTCTTCGACCGAGGCCGGCTTGAACGGGTTGACCTTCTGCACCACCAGGGTCCAGAACAGCGCGTACACCGCCGTGGCGCCGAGCATCCAGGCGAATGGCACGTACACCTGGACCGGGTTCATGCCCGGCGGGGTGATGAACCACATGCCCAGGCCGATGCCGACGCTCGACAGCAATTGCGGCAGCGGGAACAGCGGCGAGCGGTAGGCCCGTGGCAGGTCGGGCCGGCGAATGCGCAGGATCACCACCGACAGCGTCACCAGCAGGTAGGCGGTGCTCCAGGCACACACCGCCGCCAGTACCAGGTGCAGGATGGTGTCGGTGTTGCCGCCCAGCCACCAGGCGTGCAGGCACGGGATCAGCATCGCCACCAGAATGCACACGATGGGCGTCTTGAAGCGTGGGTGCAGGTAGGTGAACACCCGGGGCAACGCGCCATCCACCGCCATGCCATAGAGGATGCGCGGCACCCCGGCCATCAGGGTGTTGATGGTGGCGGCGCCGGCGAACAGAAAACCGATGCCCAGCCACAACGGGCCGATATCGCCCATCACCTGTTGGGCAAAATGCGGAATGGCCATGGGCGTGTCCAGCAGGTGCGTGCCGCTGGCGGCGTCGAGCAGCACGTTGTCGACCTGGCGCTTCATCGCCGCGCCATAGATGAACATACACGAGGCCACGCCGAACAGCCCCAGCGCCATGGCCCTGGGCAGGGTGCGCGCCGACTGGCGCAGGTCGGGTGCCAGCGGGGTGACGAACTCGCAGCCGACGAACATGAACATCGCCATGCCCACCAGCGACAGCACGGTGATCAGGTCGGTGCCCACCAGCGACGCGCCGAACCAGCCGTCCAGTTGCACCGCCGGGGCGGCGATCAGGCCGAGCACGCCGAACACCATCAGCGTGGTCTACATGCCGAAGGTGAGGATGATCTCGGCCTTGCTGAACACACTGATGCCGAACGCATTGAGGATGCCGAACACCACCACGAAGCCCACCCCCAGCAGCCACGAGCCACCGGCGGATTCGGCCAGGGTGTTGAGGTGTTCGAAGTTCACCAGCGCCATCACCCCGGCCAGGATGGTTTCGGCGGTGCCGGCGAACACGTGCACGATCAGGTAGGCCGACAGCGTGCCGGTGATGGCGAAGAAGCGCCCCATGCCGCAGTTGATGTAGTCGTACACCGAGCCGGTGGTGGGCAGGATGGCGGCGGCTTCGGCGAAGGTGGTCGACTGGGCGAGCATCATCAGCATCGCGATCAGCATGGCCACGGCGAACGCACCGCCGCCGATGCCGAAACCGGTGGTGGCGGTGAGGATCACCGGGCTGGCCATGATCAGGCCGATGGTGCTGGCCAGCGCGGTGGGGAACCCGACCGTGCCACGGTTCAGGTGCACGCTGAGGGTGTGGTTGAGCGACATGATGAGCGACCTCGAATGCCGTTGTTGTGGTTATGCGCCACTGTGCGCTGGCGGTTGACTGGCGTCTTGCCCGTGGCTGCCTGGGGTTTTGTTGCAGCCTGCCAGGGCACTTCTGGCCGTAGCCGGTTTGCCTGACACACCCTGCACTCAGGTTTTACGACCGCTTCGCGCTCGATCGTCGGCCAAGCCAACTCCCACACCCTGCGGGCAGAAGCCAACCTCACAGCCCCAAGCAACCTGCTTCTGGCAAGCACCCCGGCACCTACCCGCTTGGCGCCCACAATCAATCCATGTGGCAGCCAGATCAAAGACAGCCCCCACCGTCCCCGCCCTAAATGGCCACCACTCACGCCAACCCGGGGACCCCACCACCATGAACCTGCACCCTCACCTGCTTGCCGCCCTCAGCCTGGCTGGGCTGCTGGCCCAGCCATCAGCCCAGGCCATCGAGCTCTACGCCGATGACGAGTCCCACCTGAATGCCGACATCCTGGCGGTGTACGGCCTGTTCAACAGCCGCAAGAACTACGACGCCACGCCCGGCGGCTCGACCTGGCGCGAGGGCTTCATCAAGTATGGAATCAGCGGCGACCAGCGCCTGGCCGGCAACGGCAGTGCCTACGGCGCACTCAGCTGGGTCAGTTCCGCCACCTGGGGCGATGGCGACGCAGCTGGCAACACCGACGGCACCGAGCGCACCACCAAGCTGGAGGACGCCTACCTCGGCTGGCGCTCCGGCGAGCTGTTCCCGTTGCTGGGCAAGGATGGCGTGGATGCCTCGTTCGGCCGTCAGGTGGTCAAGCTGGGCCGCGGCTTTCTGATCAACGACGACGGCCCCAACCTCGGCAAGGGCCCCGCCGACGGCGCGCTGAACCGTGGCGGCGCCTATTACCTGGCGGCGCGCCACGCGTTCGACCGCACCGCCGTGCTGCGCCTGGGCGGCGAGCGTGGCGTGCACGCCAGCGCGCTGTGGCTCAAGTCCGACAACCGCGCCCAGGCCGAGACCGAACTGGCCGCCGGCACCCTGGATTACACCACCGCGGCCGGCACCCTGGGGCTGACCTGGATTCACGGCCTGGGCGTCACCGAGCAATGGGCCAGCGAATTCCAGCGCCAACGCGACGGCATGGACACCTACAGCCTGCGCGGCGAAGGCAACGCCGGTATCGACAACGCCAGCTTCGCCTTCGAATACGCCTGGCAGGACAAGCAGGCCGGCCCGGAAAAGGCCTGGTACGCCGAGGCCGGCTACACCTTCGCCGAGCTGCCCTGGGCACCCAGCCTGACCTACCGCTACACCCGCTATTCCAAAGGCTGGGATGCCTTGTTCACCGGGCTGAGCACCGGCTACGGCACCTGGTTCCAGGGTGAGGTGGCGGCCAACTACGCGGGGCCGTTCAACAGCAATACCGGGGTGCATCACCTGGGCCTGGTGGCCAAGCCACTGGAAAACCTGACCCTGGGCGCGCTGTATTTCGACTTCGATACCCTGCACACACGCAACGCGCTGAACCTAGGTGCCCGCGAGCTGGACCTGTACGTGGAATGGACAGTCAGCCCGCACCTGATCGTCAGCCCGCTGGTGGGGCTGTACCAGCCGAAAAAGGACGAGAACACGGGGGGCAATCAGGTGGGCGGCAATGGCACCAACCTGTACAGCCAGGTGACGCTGGCGATGCCGTTCTGAGTTGGCTGGGGCGACGGCCAGGGACATGTCCAAGGCCATCGCCCCCGGGGTTACACGGTCGCGTGGGCCTGTTGCTTGAGGCGTTCGGTGTCGACGCGCACGAACACCGAGTCGGCCGTCACGGTGAGCACGTCGCCGGCCCAGACTTCGCAGATGACCCGGCTCTTGCGCCCCACCTCACCCTCGACCCACGCCTTGAGCACCAGCTCCACGCCCATCGGGGTGGGCTTGAGGTAGGTCAGCGAAAGCTTGCCGGTGACGCAGTCGATGCGCGGCAGGCTGCCCGGCTCGCGGCCTTCGGCGCGGTAGTGCCAGGCCATGGCGGTCCAGTTCGAATGGCAGTCCACCAGCATCGCCAGCAACCCGCCGTACACCAGCCCCGGCCAGCCGGTGAAGGTGGCATCGGGTTCGTGCCGGCACAGCACGTGGCTGCCGTCCTCGGCCCAGTGGCTTTTCAGGTGCAGGCCGCTGGGGTGGGAGGTACCGCAGCCGTAGCACACGCCCTCTGGCGCGGCGAGGTCTTGCAGGGGTAAGGCTTGGGCGTTCATAGGCTTCCTGATTGTTTTTATGGAAAGTCAGACCGTCGATGGTAACGCTGCCAGGCCCGCGCGCGAAAGCGCCAGGGGCCGCCGCAGAGGCTCAGGCCTCCACCGGCAGCCCTGCCGCCTGCCAGTCCGGCAGGCCGCTGTCGAGCCGGCGCACCTTGAAGCCGTGCTCGCGCAAGGCCGCGGTGGCGGTACTCGACAGCACGCACCAGGGGCCCCGGCAGTAGGCAACGATCTCCTGGTCCTGCGGCAGTTCGGCCAGGCGCTGCTGCAGCTCGTCCAGTGGCATGCTGATCGCCCCCGGCAAGTGCCCCAGGGCGTATTCCTCGTGGGAGCGCACATCCAGCAGGGTGATGCTCTGCTCGTGCAGGCGCTGCACCAGTTCGTCGCGCGACATCGCCTCCAGGCGCTCCTGCGCACTCATGCTGTCGGCCAGCAGCTCGCGCACCGCCAGGCGGTTGTGCTCGGCGAACTGCCCCAGTGCCGCCAGCACCTCCAGGATCGGCCCACCACCCAGGCGGTACAGCACGCGCTTGCCGTCGCGACGGGTCTGTACCACGCCGGCGCGACGCAGGTGCTGCAGGTGCTGGGAGGTGTTGGCCACGGACAATCCGCACAGTTCGGCCAGGCGCTCGACCGCACGCTCGCCCTGGGCGATGTGTTCGAGCAGGTGCAGCCGATGCGCATGGCCCAGGGTGCGGGCCAGCTCGGCGATATCGATGAAGTGTTGCTGAGGAAGGTCGGTCATTGACAGGAAGCTATCATTCGCCAATCATTCAATCAATTCATTGAATGTTTTATTCAGGAGCAACGCCATGTCCCCTCTGCTTCACTTCATCGCCAGTGCCAGCCTGATCGGGCTGCTGGGCACGGCGCTGGCCGACCTGTGGGCCGAAACACAGAAGCGGCTGCTGAATGTGCCCACGCCCAGCTGGCCGATGGTCGGGCGCTGGGTGGCGCACCTGCGCCATGGTCAGTTCATTCATGACAGCATCGCCAAGGCGCCGCCCGTACCGGGCGAAGCCCTGCTGGGCTGGGCGACGCACTATGTGATCGGGGTGCTGTACGCCGGGCTGCTGCTGGCGATCTTCGGCATCGGCTGGGCCCACAGCCCTACCCTGCTGCCGGCGCTGGCGATCGGTATCGGCACGCTGGTGGCGCCGTTCTTCATTCTGCAGCCGGGCATGGGCGCAGGCGTACTGGCCCGTCGCACCCCCAACCCCAAGGTGGCACGCCTGCGCAGCCTGGCGGCGCACACGGCGTTCGGGGTCAGCCTGTTCGTCGCGGCGCTGCTGCTCAATGGCCTGGGCCTGATGCCCCGGGGCTGAGCTCAGGCCTCACGCTGGCACCAGGCGTCTATCAATACGTCCAGCAATGCCTGCGCATCCGTGGTGTTGGCGTCGACCAGGGCAATGGCCCAGCCACAGCCGGCCAGCTCGAAGTGTTCGCGCCAGTTGGGCCACGCCACAAGCCCGGCCAGGTCGAAGGAAAACATGCCGCCCCGCTCGCCATGGCCGCCGTGAATCGACTCGCCCAGGCCGAATGGCTGCGGGTCGAAGGGCTTGAGGCTCACGTAGTACACGTGGTGGGTGTCGTGCTCCGGGGTGGGCGCGCGGTTGCACTGGGAGAAGTCCACCGACTGCCAGCCCAGCTCGCGCTCGTTCATCGGCTGTGCCTGCGCGAGCAGGTAGTCGAGCCCCAGCGTACGCCCACCCGGCCAACCGAGCTGGGTGGCACTGAAGGTTCGCTGGCGCGCCTTGCGTGGGTTGGCAAGCTCGCTCCAGCCCAGCTCGCGGGTCAGCACCAGGCCCTTGAGCAAGCGGTGCTCGCCATTGTTCAGCTCCAGCACGAACTGGCCGTAATCGGTGGGTATCACCCGCACCAGGTGCGTCGGTGCCCCGTGGTCCTGCCCCATGTCGTCTTCCCCTGATGTTACAAAGAATTTCGGCAACCCCGCAGGGTCTACCCAGTAGATCCCCACACAAGAGTCTGCCATGAAATTCGAACGCTTCGCCCAGGGCCTGGCCAAACAGGCCGGTCGCTCGCGCACCTTCCTCATCGCACTGGTACTGATCGTGGTCTGGGCCGTCACCGGGCCGTGGTTCGACTACAACGACACCTGGCAGCTGATCATCAACACCTCGACCACCATCGTCACCTTCCTGATGGTGTTCGTCATCCAGAACACCCAGAACCGCGACAACGACGTGCTGCACATCAAGCTCGACGAACTGCTGCGCTCGACCAAGGCGGCGCACAACGCGCTGATGAACCTCGACCAGCTGGACAACAGCCAGCTCAAGCAGTTGCTCAAGGAGTACCGGGAGATCGGCGAAGACCGCGCCACCGACCTGCCCGCCGATGAAACCGGGGGCAGGCGCGGCGACGCGCAGTGAGGCGGGCTACTGGTTGGCGCCGGTGAGGGTGTTGTAGCTGGTGATCAGGTTGCGGTAGTCGGGGATGTGGTTGGAGAACAGCGCGCCCAGCCCCTCGACATCGTTGCGCCAGTCGCGGTGCAGTTCGCAGGCTGCGCCGAACCAGGTCATCAGTTGCGCACCGGCCGACGACATGCGGTCCCAGGCCGCGTCGCGGGTGATCGGGTTGAAGGTGCCGGAGGCGTCGGTGATCACGAACACCTCGAAGCCTTCGGCAATCGCCGACAGTGCCGGGAACGCCACGCACACCTCGGTAACCACACCGGCGATGATCAGCTGCTTCTTGCCGGTGGCCTTGACCGCCTTGACGAAGTCTTCGTTGTCCCAGGCGTTGATCTGGCCGGGGCGCGCGATGTATGGCGCGTCAGGGAACTGCGCCTTGAGCTCGGGCACCAGCGGGCCGTTGGGGCCGCTTTCAAAGCTGGTGGTGAGGATGGTGGGCAGCTTGAAGTACTCGGCCAGGTCGGCCAGCGCCAGCACGTTGTTCTTGAACTTGTCCGGCTCGATGTCACGCACCAGCGAGAGCAGCCCGGCCTGATGGTCGACCAGCAGCACGGCGGCGTTGTTCTTGTCCAGACGGGTGTAGGGAACACTCATGGTCATACTCCTTGCAGGGGTGGTCCGGCGCCGTGGCGCCGGAGTTGGGACAAACGTGAGTTGCATACAGACCCTAGTCGGCGCGTGTGACAGTGCCGCCGCCATTGGTCATCTGGCCGAAGCGCCCGGCGCGAAAATCGGCGAACGCCGCCTCGATCTCGGCATCGCTGTTCATCACGAACGGGCCGTAGCCGACGATGGGTTCATCCAGCGGCTCGCCGCTGAGCCACAGCACCGCCGCCTCGCTGTCGGCCTGCAGCAGCACTTCGTCGCCGGCACGCTCCAGCAGCACCAGTTGTGCCGGGCCCACCGAACGCTCGCCATTGACCGTGACCTGGCCGCGCAGCACCACCAGGGCGCTGCTGTGACCGGCCTGGGCAGGCAACCGCACGGGCTTGCCGGGCTTGAGCTGCATGTCCCACACCTGCATCGGCGTGAAGGTGCGCGCCGGGCCGCGATGGCCGTGGTAGTCACCGGCAATCACCCGCAGGCTGCCGGCACCGCCGGGCAGCGCCACGCTGGGGATGTCGGCGGCCAGCAGGGTCTGGTAGCCGGCAGGGGCAGACTTGTGCCGTGCCGGCAGGTTGACCCACAACTGCACCATCTCCAGGGTGCCGCCACTGCGGGCGAACGACGGCGCATGGAACTCTTCATGCAGGATGCCGCCCGCGGCCGTCATCCACTGCACATCGCCCGGGCCGATCAGGCCGCCGGCACCGGTAGAGTCGCGGTGCTCCAGTTCGCCCTGGTAGACGATGGTCACCGTTTCGAAACCGCGGTGCGGGTGCTGGCCGACGCCGCGACGGGCGCTGGTGGGGGTGAAGGCATGGGGCCCGGCGTAGTCGAGCAGCAGGAACGGGCTGATGTGCTGGGCCAGGTTGTCGTAGGTGAACAGGCTGCGTACCGGGAAGCCGTCACCCACCCAATGCGGGTGCGGGCTGCTGTAGACGCCTTGGATCTTTTTCATGAGCTACCTCCTCTCGTGCATGAAGCCAACGATAAGGGCGCAACGCTGAAGGCGGTAGATAGCGTAAAGTGCCCTCAGCGTTCCATTCGGAGAACAGTGGTGGAAGACCTCAACGACCTGTACTACTTCGCCCAGGTGGTCGAGCACGGTGGCTTTGCCGCCGCCGGCCGTGCCCTGGACATGCCCAAGTCCAAACTCAGCCGGCGGGTGGCCGGGCTCGAGGAGCGCCTCGGGGTGCGCCTGATCCAGCGTTCCACCCGGCATTTTTCGGTAACCGACATCGGGCAGGCCTACCACCGCCATTGCGTGGCCATGCTGGTGGAGGCCGAAGGTGCGGCCGAGCTGATCGAGCGCCACCGTGCCGAGCCCCAGGGCATCGTGCGCCTGAGCTGCCCCACGGCGCTGCTGGATTTCTGGGTGGGGCCGATGCTGTCGCGCTTCATGGTGCAGTGCCCGCTGGTGCAGCTGCATATCGAGAGCACCAACCGCCATGTGGACCTGATCCAGGAAGGCATCGACATTGCGCTGCGGGTGCGGGTGCCGCCGCTGGAGAGCAGTGACCTGGTGATGAAGGTGCTGGCCAACAGCACGCAGTTGCTGGTGGCCGCGCCCGGCTTGCTGGCTTCGTTGCCCAGGCCCATCGTGCCCGCCGACCTGGCCGCCTTGCCGAGCCTGCACTGGGGCAACCCGCAGCGCGATTATCAATGGCAGCTCAATGGCCCGGACGGCGCCACGGCCAGCTTGCGGCACACGCCGCGGCTGGTGACCGACGACCTGGTGGTATTGCGCCAGGCGGCGCTGGCGGGCGTGGGGGTGGTGCACCTGCCACTGGTGGTGATCCGCGACGAGCTTGCCCGTGGCGAGCTGGTGCAGCCCACCCCGCACTGGGCACCGCAATGCGGGCTGGTGCACGCGGTGTTTGCCTCACGGCGCGGGCTGCTGCCTTCGGTGCGGCACCTGCTGGATTTTCTGGCCCAGGAGTTTGCCCAGAGCGGGATCGATTGATGTGCCAGGGTTTGCTGGCGCTATGCGCCAGATCGCGGGTCAAGCCCGCTCCCACGGGGATTGCGGCACTCTTTGAATAGGCGCTGTACCTGTGGGAGCGGGCTTGCCCCGCGATCGAATGCACAGCATTCGCTGATCCTGCACCCACCGATCATCAGGCATACTGCCCCCCCACCCTCAATCCCAACGCACCGCCATGCAGCCGATTGTCCCCCTGGCAGAAAACTACCCCCACGGCGAGCGCATCGCCCCGCACTGCCACAACCGCGCCCAGCTGATCCATGCCCTGAGCGGGGTGATCACGGTCAACTCCAGCCAGGGCTGCTGGGTGGTTCCGCCAGGGCGCGGCGTATGGGTGCCCGCCGCCGTCGAACACGACCTGAAGATGGCCGGCCAGGTCCGCATGCGCACCCTGTTCGTCGCCTCCGACGCGCGCCCCGACCTGCCGCTGACCTGCCGCGTGGTGGACATCCCGCCGTTGCTGCGTCAACTGATCATCAGCGCCATGCTCATCCCCGCCGACTACCCGCCCGGCGGGCGTGACGAGCGGGTGATGCAGTTGATTCTGGACGAGATCCGCGTGCTGCCGATTCTGGCCCTGCACGTGCCGCTGCCGGTCGACCCGCAACTGGCCGCGCTGTGCCAGGCCCTGCGCGACGACCCGGCCAGCCCCTGGAGCCTGCAGCGCGCCGCCGCCCACAGCGGCCTCAACGCACGCACCCTGACCCGCGCCTTCCAGCGCGAAACCGGCCTGAGCTTCATCCAGTGGCTGCGCCGCCTGCGCCTGCTGGCCAGCCTCGACGCGCTGGCCGCCGGGCACTCGATCCTGAACGTGGCGCTGGACCTGGGCTACGACAGCCCCAGCGCCTTCAGCGCCATGTTCCGCCGCACCCTGGGGGTCTCGCCCAGTGCCTACTTCGGCAAGACCCCGGCCTACGGCCAGCCCGACGCCGACTAGTCAGCGTGCATGCTGGCGCAGCAGCAGCGACGCCAGCGCACACACCGCCAACGCCACGCACGACACATAGAACGCATCCGAATACGCCATCAGGTAGGCCTGCTGATGCACCGTCTGGTCCAGCTGCGCCAGCACCTGCAGGTGCGCCGGGGCCTGTGCATCGAGCACCCCGCCGGGCAGACGCTGCTGCACGGGTGCATCGAACAGCGTCAGGCTCTCATTGATACGCTGCCCGTGAAACCGTTCGCGCAACGACACCAGCTGCGTCAGCAGCGCCGTGCCCACCGCACCGCCCAGGTTGCGCAGCATCGATATCAGCGCCGAGGCGGAGCCGGCCTGGGCCTTGTCCAGCCCTTTCACCGCCAGCACCGACAGCGCCACCATGATCAGCGGCTGGCCCAGCCCGCGCACCACCGTGGAGGGGATGATCACGTTCTTCGCCGCGTCCGCCGACAGGTGCGCCCCCAGCCAGCAGCCCAGCGCCATGATCGCGAAGCCGCTGGCCACCAGCACCTTGGCGTTGAGCCAGCGCATCAGGCGCGGCAGCAGCGGCGCCAGCAGCAACTGCACCATGCCGTAGGCGATCAGGCTGATGCCGATTTCGCGGGCGTTGTAGCCCTGCACCTGGGACAGGTAGTTGGGCACCAGAAACACCAGCCCGAAGGTCGCCGCCCCGAACACCGCCATGGCCAGGCTGGCCACGCCGAAGTTGTAGCTGGCCAGCAGGCGCAGGTTGATGAAGGGCCGCGCGCCCCACAGCTGGCGCTGCACGAACAGCGCCAGCGCCACCACGGCAATCACGCTGAAGGTGACGATGAACGCCGAATCGAACCAGTCCTCGCGCCCGCCCTCCTCCAGCACGATCTGCAGCGCGCCCAGCCCCAGCGCCATGGCCGCGATGCCCAGCCAGTCGGCGCCGCGCAACTGGGCGCGGTCGCCGGCCTGCGCCGGGATCGACCACGCCACCGCCGCCAGCAGCGCCACCCCGGGCAGCAGTTGCAGCAGGAAGATCCAGCGCCATGAATAGGCGTCGGTCAGCCAGCCGCCGATCGACGGCCCGGCGGCCTGGGCCACGCTGTTGGAGAGGCTGAACAAGGCCATGCCCAGGGCGATCTTGCTCGGCGGCAGCTCGGTGATGATCAATTGCATCGACAGCGGGATCAGCACCGCCCCCGAAGCGCCCTGGATCACGCGGATGGCGATCATCGCCTGCAGGTTCGGCGCCAGCGCGCAACTGACCGAGCTGATCAGGAACACCAGCGAGCCCACCAGCATCACCCGGCGCAGCGAGAACACCTGCACCAGCCAGGCGGTGAGCGGAATCATGGTGATTTCCGCCACCAGGTAGGCGGTGGAGATCCACGAGCCTTCCTCGAACGTCGCCCCCAGCGCGCCTTCGATTTCCGGCAGCGCGGCACTGGTGACGTGCACGTTCATGCCCGCCATGAAGCAGCCGAACAAGCCACCGATCACCGCCACCCACGCGCGCAGCGATACCTTGTCTTCAGTGCTCATCGCGCACCTGCGCCGTGCGCGTATCGATGGTGGCGATCACCGACATGCCCGGCAGCAGCCGCGGCGTGCCGGGTTCCACGGGGTCGAGGTGAATACGCACGGCAAAGCGCTGCACGATCTTGGTGAAGTTGCCGGTGGCGTTGTCGGGCGGCAACAGCGCGAACACCGCCCCCGAGCCGGGCGAGACGCTGTCGACCGTGCCCTGCCAGTGCCGGCCGAAGGTGTCCACCTCCAGGGTCGCGCGCTGCCCCGGGCGCATGTGTTCGAGCTGGGTTTCCTTGAAGTTGGCCACCACGTAGGCCTGCTCCACCGGCACCACTGCCAGCAGTGGCAGGCCGGGGCTGACGTACTGCTGCACACGCACCTTGCGCTGCCCCACCACGCCGTCGAAGGGCGCCCGTACCTGGGTGTCGGCCAGGGCGTTCTCGGCCAGGGCCAGGGCCGCCTCGGCCTGTTCCAGCTCGGCCTCGCGGCGCACCAGTTCGGCCCGGGCCTCGCGCTGCTGGCTGGCCAGCACCTGGTGCCGGGCCCGCTGCATGGCCCAGCCGGCGTCTGCGCCCTTGAGCGTGGCCTGCGCCTGGGTGCGTGTGGTGCTGGCGCGTTCGGCACGCTGGGCACTCACCGCGTTCATGCCGATCAACTGGCGGTAACGCTGCCAGTCGAGTTCGGCGCGCCGCGCCTCGGCACCGCCCGCCTCGCGCTCGGCGGCGGCACGGGCAATCGCCTGCCCTTGCCCCTCCAGCTGCGCCGCCAGGGTCACCAGCACGGCCTGCTGCGCCTGCACCGAAGCGGTACTGGCGGCCAGCGCCGCACGGGCCTGGCGCACCTGCTGGCGATAGTCGCGGTCGTCCAGCTGCACCAGCAGGTCGCCGGCCTTGACCACGGCATTGTCGGCCACGCTGACCTGGGCCACATAGCCGCCCACCCGCGCACTGATCGGCGCCCAGTCGGCGCGCACGTAGGCATCGTCGGTCTGTTCGTTGAAGCGCCCGCTGTGCCACACATACAAGGCAACCCCTAGTACCGCCAGCGTGCCGGCTGCGCCCAGGGCGCGGCGCAGCGTCATCACGCGCACGCGCTCGGTGGCTTGGGTAACCGGTGGTTCGGGGCTGACCGCCTGGTTCATGTTCGTGCTCCCTGTTGTTGTTCAAGGATGCACTCTAAGGGGGTCAGCGGTTGGCGTTCGCTAGCGTACAGACCAGTATTCGTCGCGAAATGGACAACCTGCCATCAGCCCAGCAGGTAGGTTTGCACCTCGTTCGCACAGGCCTGCGGATCTTCCTGCATGAAGCAGTGCCCGCCGGGCACCTCGCGCAGCTCGACCCTTGGGTTCAGACGCGCCCAGCGCGCCAGCGACACGGGTACGAAGGGATAGGTGGTGATCCCATGCAGCACCCGTGCGGGTGTCTGCACCTGGGCCAGGGCAGCCCACAGCCCGCGAGGGAACGAACTGAACACGTCCACTTCGCGCGCAGGCCGGCACTTGAGCACTACCCCTTCGCCGCAGTCGCCGATGGCGTGGTCCACATAGGCCTGCAGCGCCTCGTCGTGCCAGCCCTTGAAAATGCCGCGCCCGTGCAGCGCGGCGTAGGCCGCCTCGCGGTCGGGCCAGTGGCTGCGCCGGGTGGCGGCCTTGCGTGCCAGGCCGTGGCGACGGTGCATGCCGAACAGCGTGGCCACGCTCATCACCCCCAGCATCGAGCGGCTGAACACCACAGGGTCAAGCAATACCGCCCGCTGAAACAGGCCCGGTTGCAGCGCCAGCATCAAGCCGGTCAGCACCCCGCCGAAACTGTGGCCCATGGCAAAGCACGCCACCTGCCCGTATTCGCCACGGCCTGCCTGGAAGGCCTCGATCGCCAGCGCGGCGCTGCGGTTCCAGCCCACGAAGGCGCCGCCATGATCGCTGTCGCCATGGCCCTGCACATCGCACAGCCACAGGTCGAAATGCTCGGCCAGGCGCTCCAGCAACGGCTGGTAGGCCAGGCAGCAGAACCCGGTGCCGTGGATGAAATGCAGCAGCGGCTTGCCGCTGGCAGGTGAGCGCCAGCCGCGCAGGGTGAAGTGTTCGGCGCAGTCATGCGACCAGGGGATCAGTTCCATCGGGACTCGCTGTGGGGGTTACACAAAACCGGATTCTACAAACAGCAGTGGATACAGCGATAGCACCAGCAGTGCGGCCATCAGCCAATTGAACAGCTTGAGCCAGCGTGGGTCCTGCAGCACGGTGCGCAGCGCGCTGCCGAACATCACCCACACGCACACGCTGGGCAGGTTGACCACGGCGAACACCGCGGCGATCACGATCACGTTGGTCAGGTAGCCCTGGCTGGGTGCATAGGTGGTGATGGCGCCCACGGCCATGACCCAGGCCTTGGGGTTGACCCACTGGAAGGCTGCCGCGCCCCAGAAACCCAGGGGCTTGCGCGTGCCGGGTTCGGCGCTGGTCAGCGGGCCTGAATTGGCGATCTTCCAGGCCAGGTACAGCAGGTAGCTGGCGCCCACGTAGCGCAGCACGCCGTAGGCCAGCGGATAGGCCTTGAACACCTCGCCCAGGCCAAGGCCCACCGCCAGTACCAGCACCATGAAGCCGATACTGATGCCCAGCGCGTGGGGAATGGTGCGACGCACACCGAAGTTCACGCCGGAGGCCAGCAACATGGTGTTGTTGGGGCCGGGGGTGATCGAGGAGACGAAGGCGAACAGCACGAAGGCCATCAGCAGGTTGAGCGAGGTGAGCATGGCGGGTGTCCGGCGGTGTGTTGTTGTGAAGTGACACTAACCAAGTCGGTGCGCAGCGCTGCGATACAGTTGGGGGCAATTGTGGCACTACACTTGGCGAGCCCTCACCCCCCTCCAGGCTTCCCGTGCCCTCGACGGGCAATTGCCTTAGGATAACCCTCCTCGATTTCCGGAACAGAAGCCCCGCCATGCCCGTACATATCCGCTCCGCGCGCGTCGAAGACGCCAGCCAGATCCTCACCTTCATCACCGAGCTTGCCGAGTACGAGCGTGCCCGCCACGAGGTGATCGCCACGGTCGCCGATATCGAGCGCACGCTGTTCGGCGAAGGCAGCAGCACCCAGGCGCTGATCTGCGAGCGTGACGGCCAGGCCATCGGCTTTGCGGTGTACTTCTTCAGTTATTCGACCTGGCTCGGCACCCAGGGCATCTACCTCGAAGACCTGTACGTCACGCCCCAGGCCCGCGGCACGGGTGCGGGCAAGGCGTTGCTGCGCCACCTGGCGCAAGAGGCCTGTGCCAAGGGCTGCGGGCGCCTGGAGTGGAGCGTGCTGGACTGGAACGAACCGGCCATCCAGTTCTACAAGTCCATCGGCGCGCAGCCGCAGGACGAGTGGGTGCGTTATCGCATGGAAGGTGAAACGCTGCGCAGCTTCGCCCAGGGTTGAGACCACGCCATGTTCTTTCGATTGGCCGCCGACGGGCTGGTACTGTTTCATCTGACGTTCATCGTGTTCGTGATGCTGGGCGGGTTGCTGGTGCTCAGGTGGCCGCGGCTGTGCTGGCTGCACCTGCCGGCCGTGACCTGGGGCGTGCTGGTGGAGGTGCTGCACCTGCCCTGCCCGCTGACCGAGTGGGAAAACCGCCTGCGTGCAGCGGCGGGTGACACCGGCTACCCCGACAGTTTTGTGGAGCATTACCTGATACCGCTGATCTACCCGGCCAAGCTGACGGCAGGCATCCAGCTGTGGCTGGGGGCATTGGTGTTCGTGGTGAATGCGGGGGTCTATGCGTGGTTGTGCTACTCGCGCAGGCGCCGTGCCTTGCGGTGAGTGTTCAGGCCGCTTCGCCGGCAAGGCCGGCTCCTACGGGAGCCGGCCTTGCCGGCGAAGTGGTCACCACAGCACCTGAATCAGGCGCTCACCTCCTCCCGCGCCGCATAGCGCTGCGCCAGCACCGCACACACCATCAGCTGGATCTGGTGGAACAGCATCAGCGGCAGAATCATCGCGCCAATAGCCCCCCCGGCAAACAGCACCTGGGCCATCGGCACACCGGTGGCCATGCTCTTCTTGGAGCCGGCAAACAGGATGGTGATGCGGTCTTCCACGTTGAACCCCAGCCGCTTGCCCAGCAACTGCGTGCACCACAGCACCACCGCCAGCAACACGCAGCACACCAGCGCCAGCCCCAGCAGCCGCACCAGCGGCACCGACTGCCACAACCCGCTGATCACCGCGTCGCTGAACGCGGTATACACCACCAGCAGGATCGAGCCCTGGTCGACGGTCTTCAGCCAGCGTGCATTGCGCGCCACCCAGGCGCCGATCCAGCGCCGCGCCAGTTGCCCGGCCACGAACGGCACCAGCAGTTGCAGCACGATCTTCAACACAGCATCGAGGTTGGACCCGGTATCGCCCTGCACGCCCATCAGCACCATCACCAGCAACGGCGTCAGCACGATGCCCAGCAGGCTGGAGGCCGCCGCGCTGCAGATCGCCGCCGGGATGTTGCCCCGCGCCAGCGAGGTGAAGGCAATCGCCGACTGCACGGTGGCCGGCAATGCGCACAGGTACAGCACGCCCAGGTACAGCTCGTCGCCCACCAGCGGCAGGAACAGCGGCTTGAACAGCATGCCCAGCAGCGGAAACATCACGAAGGTGCAGCCAAAAACCAGCAGGTGCAGGCGCCAGTGCCCTGCCCCGGCCGCCACCGCCTCGCGCGACAGCTTGGCGCCGTGCAGAAAGAACAGCAGCCCGATGGCCAGGTTGGTCAGCCAGCCAAACACCACCGCGCCCTGGCCCTCGCAGGGCAGCAAGGTGGCCAGTGCAATCACGCCGAGCAGGGCCAGGGTGAAATTGTCGAACAGCAACCGCAGGTGTTTCATGTCACGTCCTGTCTTGTTATTGGGATGGCGCAGACGGTAAGGTTTCTTTTCTTTTCCGACTAACGACAGAACCCCAAGAGTGTCGCCCAAAGGACAACCCCACGCCCCGCGCATCCCGCCCCTGAGCGAGCTCAAGGTACTGCCGCGCCCGCTGTACGGGCAGGCGCAGTCGCTGGCCAACATCGCCCTGGGCTTTCGCCACAAGCATGCCTGGGGGCAACTGTCGTATGCGGCCCAGGGCGTGCTGCATGTGCACACCGGCGCCGGACGCTACGTGGTGCCGCCGCAGCGCGCGGTGTGGATCCCGGCGCATACCCCCCATCAGGTCAGCTGCGCCGACGACACCTGCATCCGCAGCCTGTACATCGAGCACAGCGTGTGGCCGGGCACCCAGTGCCGGGTGATCGGCGTGAATGCCTTGCTGCGCGAGCTGATCCGCACCTTCAGCGGCCTGCCGGTGGCCTACGACACCGAGGGCGCAGACGGGCGCCTGGTCGCCGTGCTGCTCGACCAGCTGGCCAGCGCCCCGCAGGAAGACCTGATTCTGCCGCTGCCCCAGGACACCCGCCTGCGTGCACTGTGCCGGCGCCTGCAGGCACACCCCGAGGACAGCACCGGGCTGGCAGCCTGGAGCCTGAAGTACAGTGTTTCGGAAAAGACCCTGAGCCGGTTGTTTCTGCGTGACACCGGCATGACCTTTCGCACCTGGCGCCAGCGCATGCGCCTGCTCAGTGCGCTGCCAGCACTCAGCCGCGGCGAGCGCGTCACCGACGTGGCCCTGGCCTGCGGCTACGAATCGCTGTCGGCCTTTATCGCCGCCTTTGGCAAACAGTTCGGCCTGTCACCGGGCGAATTCCTCCAGACCCACCGGAAACCCATTACGTGAACCTGTTCAAACCGCATCACCTGCTGAGCGCCCTGCTGCTGGCCAGCCCTGCCGCCTGGGCCGCCACCGTGCCTGACAACCTCGACAACCTGGTAGAGGCCGCCAGTCAGGCCGTGATGCAGGAGCACGCGATACCCGGCATGGCCGTGGCCCTGACAGTCAATGGCCAGCACCACTACTACGACTTCGGTGTGGCCTCGCGCGACAGCGGCCAGGCCGTCGACCGCGACACCCTGTTCGAACTGGGCTCGATCAGCAAGACCTTCAACGTCACCCTGGCAGCCTATGCACAGGCCACCGGCAAGCTGAAGCTGACCGACAGCCCGGCCAGCTACCTGCCCGAACTGCGCGGCCGGGCCCTTGAAAACACCAGCCTGCTGAACCTGGCGACCCACACCGCCGGCGGCTTCCCGCTGCAGTTGCCAGACAGCGTGCACGACAACGGGCAACTGATGCGCTACTTCAAGCACTGGACCCCGAGCTACCCGGCAGGCACCCGGCGTACCTATGCCAACCCGAGCATCGGCCTGCTCGGGGTGATCAGCGCCCGCCAACTGGACATGAGCTACCGGTCCGCCCTGCAGGACCTGCTGTTTCCGGCGCTGGGCCTGAACAACACCCATCTGCAGGTACCTGCCAACTGGCAGCGTATGTACGCCCAGGGCTATACCCGCGACAACGTCCCCGCCCGGCTGAGCCCTGCGGTGCTGGCCGACGAAGCCTACGGGGTGAAGTCCAGCAGTGACGACATGCTGCGCTTTGTCGAGGCGAACATGGGCCTGGAGAAACTCGATACGCCCCTCAAGCAGGCCATTGCCGCCACCCATACCGGCTACTACCAGGTGGGCCCCATGACCCAGGACCTGATCTGGGAACAGTACCCCTACCCGGTCGCACTGCAGACCCTGCTCGACGGCAATGCCAGCCGCATGGCCCTTGAAACCCTCGACGTCACGCCGCTGCAACCCCCGCTGGCCCCGCAGCAGGCGGTGTGGATCAACAAGACCGGCTCCACCAACGGCTTTGGCAGCTACGTGGCGTTCGTGCCCTCGCAGCGGATCGGCATCGTGATCCTGGCCAACAAGAACTACCCCAATGAAGCGCGGGTGAAGCTGGCCTACCAGATCCTCGGCGCCTTGAACGAAGGTAGCCACTGACCGTGAGCAAACCGGTACGCGACACCCTCAAGCTGCTGTTGCTGCTGGCCGGGCTGTGGGGCTTCGCGCGCCTGCCGCCGAGCCTCGGCGCTAACCTGATACTGGTCGGCGGGCTGGCGGCCGGCGGCATCTATGTGCTGCTGAACCTGTCGCGCCTCTTCGCCTTTCTCAGCTACTGGCCAGGGTCGTTGCTGTACAGCGTGGTCGTGGTGTACCTGTGCAAGCTGTCTGCGCAACGGATGCTCAATGCGCGCTTTGGCATCGAGGTGGACTACCTGGACAACGCGGCGGTGGTATATGGGGCGCTCTATTCCATCCCGTTCTCGCTGATGCTGCTGGGGGTCTACCTGCTGTTGCCCCAGTGGCTGCGCAGGGCGGCTGGCAGACTACGCCCCGGCGCCGCCCCGGCCCCGGCGCAGAAAGTGCCGACGTTCGAACCCTTCTTTGCCGCGGCCCTGGTCTGTTGTGCGGGGTTTGCCCTGCAGCAGCTTGACGAGGGCCTGGAGTACGCCCTGATCGTAGATGCCATGCCCGCCTCCAACTGCGGCCCGGTCGATGCGGGCACTGCATGGCTGCGCAAGAACCACAGCCAGTGCTACAGGCTGCAGGGCAACCCGTTCACCGGCACCTTCAGCCTGCAGCAGGTCGACAGCCCGGCGCCCTGATGCTGCGTGCAGTGAACCTCTGCCGCACCCCGCCCCTCGAATGCTCAGGGGCCAGCGTTGGCCCGACCCCATGCGACGGTGCCTTCGATGAGTTTTACCCTGTGGATCGCCGTGTTCGGCGCCGTGTTGCTGATCCTGGCCCTGACCTCGTCGTACCTGCGCTGGATGCCGGTGACCACCTCGGCGGTGTGCCTGCTGCTGGGCATCGGCATCGGCCCGCTGGGGCTGGGCCTGTTGCACCTGGACCTGGACCACGCCGCCGGCTGGCTCAAGCACCTGACCGAAGTCGCGTTGCTGTTCTCGCTGTTCATCAGTGGCCTGAAGCTGCGCCTGCCGCTGCGCAGCCGTGTCTGGCGGGTGGCATTCGGCCTGGCCGGCCCGGTGATGCTGCTGAGCATCGGTGGCTTCAGCGTGGTGCTGCACTACCTGGGTGACATGGCGTGGGCGCCGGCCCTGCTGATCGGCGCCATCCTTGCGCCCACCGACCCGGTGCTGGCAGCGCTGGTGCAGGTCAACGATGCGCAGGACCACGACCCGCTGCGCTTCGGCTTGTCGGGCGAGGCCGGGCTCAACGACGGCGTGGCCTTTCCCTTCGTGCTGCTGGGCTTGCTGCTGGTGCAGGGCCAGGCCGTCGACGGCTCGGCGCTGTTCACCTGGTTGTGGCGCGACCTGCTGTGGGCGATGCCGGTGGGGTTGCTGGTGGGCTACTGGATGGGCAAGTTGCTGGGGCGCCTGACCCTGACCCTGCGCATCAGCCATGCCGACAGCACGCTCACCCCCAACGACTACCTGGCATTGGCGCTGATTGCACTGGCGTATGTGGTGGCCGACACCCTGCACGCCTATGGGTTTCTGGCGGTGTTTGCCGCCGGGCTGGGGCTGCGCCAGGCCGAGGTGAGCTTCACCGGCGGTTCGCAGACCCCGTCCGAGCACCTGGCGCAACCGGTGGCCGGGCACCTGGAAGCCGCGCCGGAGAATGCGGTGCATGGCGACCTGGACAACCTCGAAGACACCCAGGTGGCGGCCGGGGTGATGATGGGCGACATGCTTGCCTTCGGCAGCCTGGTGGAGCGGGTGATGGAAGTGTTCCTGGTAACCGTGCTCGGCGTGGCGCTGGCCAGCCACTGGGACTGGCGCGCACTGGGCTTTGGCCTGGCGTTGTTCTGCGTGGTGCGCCCGTTGAGCGTGTTGCTGATGCCTTGGGGCAGCCTGCTCGACCTGCGCCAGCGGCTGATGGTCGGCTGGTTCGGCATTCGTGGCATCGGCAGCCTGTTCTACCTGTTCTACGCCCTGAGCCACGGCCTGGGCGGCACGCTTTCGGCGCAGTGCCTGAACATCACGCTGTCGGTGGTGGCGTTGAGCATCGTGGTGCATGGCCTGAGCACGCAACCGATGCTGAACTACTACGGGCGGCGCGGCTGACCGCCCCTGCTGGCGAAATTCCCTTGGCACTTGACCTGCTGCCCCCCTGAACTAGAGTCAAAGGCTGCCCATCAAGGACAGATGGCTGCAGATAGGCGACGTTATCTACGCGTTCAAGGAAGCCAACTAACGGAGTAGTGGCAATGAGCAAACCTGCATCGACCCCTTTCATCCATACCCTTATCAACGACCTCGGCGCTGCCGCGATGTTGCCCAACATCATGCTCGGCGAAGAACTGGGCCTGTACCGGGCCATGGCCGACGGCCAGCCGGTGACCGCCCAGACCCTGGCCACACGCACTGGCTGCAATGCCCGCCTGCTTCGCGAATGGCTCAACGCCCATGCCGCCTCTGGCTACATGCAGCACAACGACGAACATTTCAGCCTTGACGAGCAGCAGGCCCAGGCCCTGGCCCATGAGGACTCCGCCACCTACATTGCTGGCGGCACCCAGGCCATCGCCTCGATGGTGCTCGACAAGGACAAGCTGGTGGCGGCGATGCGCGGCGACGGTGGCCTGGCATGGGGCGACCATCATGCGTGCATGTTCGGTGGCGTCGAGCGCCTGTTCCGGCCTGGCTACCGCAACCATCTGGTCGGCAGCTGGCTGCCGGCACTGGAGGGTGTGGTGGACAAGTTGCACGCCGGGGCCCTGGTGGCAGACATCGGGTGTGGTCTTGGCACCTCGACGCTGCTGATGGCCGAGGCCTTTGCGGCTTCGCATTTCGACGGCATCGACTACCACGCGCCCTCGGTGGCCACTGCCGGTCAACGGGCCAGGGACAGCGGCCTGACCGAACGGGTGCGCTTCACCCAGGCCAGCGCCAAGGACTACCCTGGCCGCGATTATGACCTGGTGTGCTTCTTCGACTGCCTGCATGACCTGGGCGACCCGGTGGGTGCGGCCCGGCATGCCTGGCAGGCACTCAAGCCGGGGGGCACGCTGTTGCTGGTGGAGCCGTTTTCGAATGATCGGCTGGACGACAACCTCAACCCGGTGGGGCGTTTGTTCTATGCGGTATCGACGTTTCTGTGCACGCCCAATTCACTGTCGCAGGAGGTGGGTTTGGGTCTAGGCGCGCAGGCGGGTGAGGCGCGCATTCGGGGTGTGCTTGAAGAGGCGGGGTTCAGCCACATGCGCCGGGCGTGCGAGACGCCGTTCAACCTGATACTGGAGGCGCGCAAGTAGAGGCGACGCGGCAATCGGGTGTCGAGCCACCAGGGCTGACAACTGCGATCCTGCAGGCCAGGGTGCGTTGCAACCAATGTGGGAGCCGGCAAGGCCGGCTCCCACATTTTTAAAACCACCCTGGCCCGCAGGATCGCCAGGGCACAACCCGATGTACCCACCTGCCCCAACCTGGCCTACCCTTCACCCATGCTCATCGTCGAAAACCTGCACAAGACCTTCACCACCGCCCAAGGCACCCTGCCGGTGCTGCGCGGTGTCGATCTGCACCTGCCCGCCGCCACCAGCCTGGCACTGATGGGCGAGTCCGGCAGCGGCAAGAGCACGCTGCTGCACCTGATAGCCGGCCTCGAACGCCCCGACAGCGGGCGCATTCTGTTCGACGGCCAACCGCTACACACCCGCACCGAAGCCGGGCTCGCCCACTGGCGCCGACAAGGCATCGGCCTGGTGTTCCAGCAATACAACCTGATCAGCAGCCTGGACGTGGCCGCCAACCTGGCCTTCCAGGCGCGCCTGGCCGGCCGCCATGACCCGGCCTGGGTCACCCACCTGGCCGAGCGCCTGGGCCTGGCGCCGCTGCTGCAACGCTACCCCGAGCAACTCTCCGGCGGGCAGCAGCAACGCCTGGCAATCGGCCGCGCACTGGCCTCGCGCCCCGCGCTGGTGCTGGCCGACGAACCCACCGGCAGCCTCGACGAAGCCAGCAGCGAAAACGTGCTCGACCTGCTGCTGGAGCTGGTCGGGGCAAGCAACAGCAGCCTGCTGATGGTCACCCACAGCGCCCACCTGGCCACCCGCCTGCACCAGCGCCTGACCCTGCACCTGGGCCGGGTACGCGCATGATCGGCCTGTGCCTGCAGGCGCTGCTCAGCCACTGGCGGCGCCACCCCCTGCAATGCGCCAGCATCCTCACCGGGCTGTGGCTGGCCACCACCCTGTGGGCCGGGGTCCAGGCGCTCAACCAGCAGGCCCGCGCCGACTACGCGCGGGCCAACGCGCTGCTGACCGGCGCAGCGCAGGCGCAGGTGAGCCCGCGCCACGGCGAACGCTTCGACCAGCACGCCTACATTCAATTGCGCCGGGCCGGCTGGCCGGTGTCGCCGGTGCTCGAAGGCCGCCTGCGCTTTGCCGGCGCCGAACCGGTCAGCGTGAAACTGCTGGGCATCGAGCCGCTGAGCCTGCCACCCGGCAGCGCCATCGCCGGCCAGGCCGCCCAACGCATCGACCCCGCCGCCTTCATCGGCCCCCCGGGCCAGGCATGGATCGCACCCGACACCCTGCAGCGCCTTGGCCTGGCGCCCGGTGCCGAACCGCTGAGCGGCGACGGCCAGCGTCTGCCGCCGTTGCAGGTACAGGCGCAGCTGGCCCCGGGGGTAATGGTGGTCGACATCGGCCAGGCCCAACGCCTGCTGCAGGCACCGCAACAGCTCTCGCGACTGCTGATACCCGCCGGCTACACCCCGCCCGCGCTGCCCGAGGGCCTGAACGACCGGTGCAGGCCGCCAGCGACACCGACGACCTGCAACGGCTGACCGAAAGCTTTCACCTCAACCTCACTGCGCTGGGCCTGCTGGCCTTCCTGGTGGGGCTGTTCATCGTGCATGCGGCCATCGGCCTGGCCCTGGAGCAGCGCCGCAGCCTGTTGCGCACCCTGCGTGCCTGCGGCGTGAGTGTGCGTGCGCTGGTGACTGCCCTGGCCATCGAACTGGGGCTGTTCGCGCTGCTGGCCGGGCTGGCCGGGGTGGCCTGCGGTTACCTGCTGGCCAGCCTGCTGCTGGGTGACGTGGCCGCCAGCCTGCGCGGCCTGTATGGCGCCCAGGTGGCCGGGCACCTGAGCCTGCCGCTGCACTGGTGGCTGAGCGGGCTGGCCATCAGCCTGCTCGGGGCAGCACTGGCCGGTGCCGGCAGCCTGCTGCGCGCCGCGCGCCTGCCGCTGCTGGCGCTGGCACAGCCCCAGGCCTGGCGCCAGGCGCAGGTGCGCTGGCTGCGGCGCCAGGCACTGTTGGCGCTACTGCTGCTGGCCGTGGCCCTGGGGTGCTGGCGCTGGGGCGCGAGCCTGCCGGCGGCCTTCACCCTGCTGGCCGCCTTGCTGCTGGGCGCCGCGCTGATGCTGCCGCTGCTGCTCGATGGCGCCCTGGCGCTGTTGCAGCGGCTGTGCCACCGGCCGCTGGCGCAGTGGTTCGTGGCCGACAGCCGCCAGCAACTGCCGGCCCTGGCACTGGCGCTGATGGCGTTGCTGCTGGCGCTGGCCGCCAGCGTCGGGGTGGGCAGCATGACGGCCGGGTTCCGCCAGACCTTTCTGGGCTGGCTCGATCAACGGCTGTCGGCCGAGCTGTACGTGACCCCGCATGACACCGCCCAGGGCCTGGCCATCGCGGCCTGGCTACCCACCCAGCCAGGGGTGCGCGCCGTGCTCGCGCAGTGGCGCACCGAAGTGCGCGTAGGCGGCGCCCCGGTGCAGGTGCAGGGGGTGATCGACCACCCGGCCTACGCGCAGCACTGGCCGTTGCTCGAACAGCGCAGCGAGGCGTGGCGCCAGTTGGCCAGCGGCGCCGGGGCGATGCTCAGCGAACAGTTGGCGCGGCGCCTGGCGCTGGGCCTGGGCGATCGCCTGAGCTTGCCCGGCGCTGCACCCCTTGACGTGGTAGCCGTATACGCCGACTACGGCAACCCGCGCGGGCAGGTGCTGGTGAACGCCGACTGGCTGCGGCGCACCTGGCCCGAGGCCACGCTCAACACCCTCAACCTGCGCGTGGCGGGCGAGCAGGTGGCGACGCTCAAGGCCGCGCTGCAGCAACGCTATGCGCTGGACGCCACCCGGCTGGTGGACCAGCGCACCCTAAGACGCTGGTCGGTGGAGGTGTTCGAGCGCACCTTCGCCGCCACCGCCGCACTCAACAGCCTGACCCTGGGCGTGGCCGGCGTGGCCCTGTTGATCAGCCTTTTGACCCTGGGCCAGAGCCGGCTCGGCCAGTTGGCGCCGCTATGGGCACTGGGCGTCAGGCGCCAGCACCTGGCCTGGCTGTCGCTGGGGCAGACGCTGCTGCTGGCCAGCCTGACCGTGCTGCTGGCAATTCCCCTGGGCCTGCTGCTGGCCTGGTGCCTGGTGGCGGTGGTCAACGTGCAGGCGTTCGGCTGGCGCCTGCCGTTGCAGGTGTTCCCTGGCCAGCTACTGCAACTGGCGCTGCTGGGCCTGTTCACCGCCCTGCTCGCCGCCGCCGGCCCCCTGTGGCAACTGGCCCGCCGCCAGCCCGCCGAACTGCTGAGGCACTATGCCGATGGAACCTAGACACTGGGGCGTCCTGCTGCTGTGCCTGCTGCTGGGCGCCTGCGACCCCTCGCCACCGCCACCCGCCGGTTTTGCCGGCCTGGGCCAGGACGCCGCAGCCTTTGCCCCGGTGGTGCGCGGCCAACCGTTGCAGTTCCCGCGTGACCACGGCGCCCATGCGGGGTATCGCATCGAATGGTGGTACGTGACCGCCAACCTGCGCGATGCACAGGGCCGCGACTGGGGTGCGCAATGGACCCTGTTCCGTTCGGCGCTGCGCCCCGGCGCCGAACAGCCGGGCTGGGCCAGCCCCGCCGTATGGCTGGGGCACGCGGCGTTGAGCGGGCCGTTTGGCCATCAGTTCAGTGAAACGCTGGCGCGTGGCGGTGTCGGCCAGGCGGACGTGCAGGCGCAACCGTTCAAGGCCTGGATCGACGACTGGTCGCTGCAGGCGGTGGGCGGCCAAGGCATCGAGCAGTTGCAGATGCGCGCAGGCGGCAAGGGCTTCAGCTACGACCTGCAACTGAGCAGCCAGCAGCCCCTGGTGCTGCAGGGCGATCAGGGCTACAGCGAGAAGTCCGGCCAGGGCCAGGCGTCGTATTACTACAGCCAGCCGTTCTATACAGTGCGCGGTGAAGTACAGCACGAGGGCCGGCGCGTCGAGGTGACCGGCAACGCCTGGCTCGACCGCGAATGGAGCAGCCAGCCGCTGGCCCCCGACCAGCATGGTTGGGACTGGTTTTCGCTGCACCTGGACAACGGCACGCGGCTGATGCTGTTCCAGGTCCGTCAGGCCGATGCACAACCGTACCGGGCAGGCACCTGGATTGCCACCGACGGCAGCAGCACCGCGCTCAACGGTGCGCAGATCGTGCTTGAGCCGCTGGCCCGCACCCAACTGGTCGACGGCCCGCAGGTGCCCACGCGCTGGCGGGTGCAGGTGCCCGACCGGCAGCTGGACATCGAGGTCGACGCCCTGGTGCCGCAGGCCTGGATGGGCACCCGCTTTCCCTACTGGGAAGGCCCGGTGAAGGTACAGGGCAGCACGGCCGGGCGTGGCTACCTGGAAATGACCGGCTATTCGCGCTGAGCGCCACCGACGCAGCGGCTATTCTTGCCTGAACGCCCCCTTGCCTGGAGTTGCACCATGCCTGGCCTGTCTACTTCCGCCCCCCGTGGCTGGACGCAGTGGTGCAAACCGCTGGCGTTCCTGCTGGTGGCCGCCATCGGCCTGTACTACGTGAAATGGTCGCCCTACTACGCCAAGTCGTTTGTTGCCGCCGACAGCCACAGCATCGGCGCCTCGATCCTGGACGATCACCAGTACGCACCGCTGACGGCAGCGCTGGCGTATGCCCAGGTGTATTTCCTGGCCATCTGGAAGGCGGCGCTGCTGGCGGTGATCCTCGGCTCGCTGGTTCAGGTGCTGATACCGCGGGACTGGCTGCTGCGCCTGTTCGGCAAGGCCGGGCTGGGCTCGACCCTGCGTGGCGGCCTGTTCGCCCTGCCGGGCATGATGTGCAGTTGCTGCGCGGCACCGGTGGCTGCCGGGCTGCGTCGGCAGAATGTGTCGGTAGGCGCGGCGCTGGCGTTCTGGATCGCCAACCCGGTGCTCAACCCGGCCACGCTGGTGTTCATGGGCTTCGTGCTGGGCTGGGAGTTCAGTGCCCTGCGCCTGGTGGCGGGTGTGGTGCTGGTGGTGGGGGTGTCGCTGTTCGCCCAGCGCATCTCGCGCCCGGACGTACTGCCCGAACCCGCGGTGGACGCGGCCAATGTGGCCAGTACCCCGGTGCCCGGCAGCCTGCTGGCACGCTGGATGAAAACCCTGTGGCAGCTGTTCTGGACCACCATCCCGATCTATGTGCTGGCCGTGCTGGTACTGGGCGCGGCGCGGGTATGGCTGTTTCCGCATGTCGAGGGCGGCATGGGTTCAGGGCTGGTGTGGCTGGTACCGCTGGCGGTGGTCGGCACGCTGTTCGTGATCCCGACGGCGGCGGAAATCCCGATCGTGCAGACGCTGATGGCCCTGGGGCTGGGCACCGCGCCGGCGGTGGCATTGCTGATGACCTTGCCCAGCGTGAGCCTGCCGTCACTGCTGATGCTGCGCACCTCCTTCGATACGCGGGTGCTGGTGTGGGTTGCGCTGCTGACGATGCTGGTGGGGGTGCTCAGCGGGCTGGTTGCGCTGCTGGTGCTCTAGGGCCGGCGTGCACCGCCCCCACAGCACCGGCACAGGTGCCTACAGCCGCCTTTCGCGCAGGTAGGCCAGCACCGCGGCCCGATCGCCGGCGAACTCGATGCGCGCCGCCTTGGCATCGCGCTGGTAGGCGTACATCGGGTCGTAGTACTCGCTCAGCAGGCCCTCGATCCACGCACGGTGCAGCTCCACGGCGCCGCTCGCACGCTGCACCTGCAACGCCGCGTCCATCGCCGCCGCCAGGCGCTGGTAACGCTCGCCACCCAGGCGCCGGACAATGCCCGACAGGCTCTCGCGCAGCCGCCCGGCAAAGTGTTCGAAGCCCTGCTCCGGCCCGTGGGCCAGCACGAACTCGGCGCACAGGTCGATCACATAGTCCTGCAGGATTCGTTGCACGCGGCATTCCAGGCTGTCTTCGAGCCACACCAGCGGCGCCTGCTGCATGCGCCGGTACAGGCCCAGCGGCACCGCGCGGCTGCCGATCATGCGCCCCTCGTCCTCGAGCACGAACTGCTCGATGCCGGCGTTGCGCTTTTTCAGCAGGTCCACCGCCAGGGTGTTTTCAAAACCGATCTGCGCCGGCTGCGCAGTGGCATGCCGGCCGAAGCTGGAGCCACGGTGGTTGGCGTGCCGCTCCAGGTCCAGCGCATTGTCCAGCTGCGCCAGCGCCTCGGTCTTGCCGGTGCCGGTCATGCCGCCCAGCAGCACGAAATCGCACTGCGCCACGGCCTGGTCGCCAACCTCCAGCAGAAACGTGCGCAAGGCCTTGTAGCCCCCGCCTACGCGCCGGTAGCAGATACCGGCCTCATCGCGCAGCCACTGCTGGGTGATCTGCGAACGCAGGCCACCGCGAAAGCAGTACAGCAGGCCATCGGGGTTGGCCCGGGCGAACTGCGCCCAGGCCTGGATACGGGCCTGGCGCAGCGCCCCGGACACCAGCTGGTGCCCGAGCACCATTGCCGCCTGCTGGCCATGCTGCTTGTAGCAGGTGCCCACCTGCTGGCGCTCGTCGTCGTTCATCAACGGCAGATTGCTGGCGTGGGTGAACGCGCCCTTGTCGAACTCGACCGGTGCGCGCACATCCATCAGGGGCACATCGTCGAGAAAGATCGAACGGTAGTCGGTGCAGTCGTCGTGCATCAACACACCTCGACCGCATGGGTGCCGCGCGCCACCAGCGTGCCGATCGGCGTCAGCGCCAGGCCCTGTGCCTGCGTCAGCTCGAGAAACGCCGCCTGCCCTTCGGTTGCCACCGCCACCAGCAGCCCGCCACTGGTCTGCGGGTCGCACAACAGCAGCTTGTGCGCCTCGCTCAACGGGCCGATGCGCTCGCCATAGCTGTCGAAGTTGCGCAGCGTGCCACCGGGTACGCAACCCTGCTCGATGTAGTGCTCGACACTGGCCAGGCGCGGTACCTGCGCCGCTTCCAGGCGCGCGGTCACGCCGCTGCCATCGGCCATTTCCACCAGGTGCCCGAGCAGGCCGAAGCCGGTGACGTCGGTCATGGCCTTGACCCCCTCCAGGCGCGCGATCTGGCTGCCGATACGGTTGAGGGTGCACATCTGGTCACGCGCCAGGCCCACGTCTTCGGCGCGCAGCAGGCCCTTCTTCTCCGCCGTGGTGAGCACGCCGATGCCCAGCGGCTTGGTCAGGTACAGCTGGCAGCCGACGGTGGCGGTGTCGTTGCGCTTGATGTGGCGCTTGTCGACGATGCCGGTGACCGCCAGGCCGAAGATCGGCTCGGGGGCGTCGATCGAATGCCCGCCGGCCAGGGGAATGCCGGCCGCATCGCACACCGCGCGCCCGCCGCGGATCACCTCGCGGGCGATCTCCGGGGCCAGCACGTTGACCGGCCAGCCCAGGATGGCGATGGCCATCAGCGGGTCGCCGCCCATGGCGTAGATGTCGCTGATGGCGTTGGTGGCCGCAATGCGGCCGAAATCGAAGGGGTCGTCGACGATGGGCATGAAGAAGTCGGTGGTCGAGACCACGCCGCGCTCGTCATCGATGGCATACACCGCCGCGTCGTCGCGCGAGGCGTTGCCCACCCACAGGCGCGGGTCGAGGTTCTGCGCGCCGCTGCCGGCGAGGATCACCTCGAGCACCTTGGGTGAAATCTTGCAGCCACAGCCGGCGCCGTGGCTGTACTGGGTAAGGCGTACTGGTTCGTTCATCGGTTGTCCCCCGGGTTCAAGCCCCTGAGTCTAAGGCAGGGGACCCGGGGGCGCTACGTGATGGTGGCTACTGCTAGACCTTGAACTGGGTCACCAGCAGGTTGAGGTCGACCGCAAGGCCTGCCAGCGCCTGGCTGGCGGCATTGCTCTGGCGTGCACCGGCCGCGGTCTGGATCGACAGGTCACGGATGTTGACCAGGTTGCGGTCCACCTCGCGGGCCACCTGGGCCTGCTCCTCACTGGCGCTGGCGATCACCAGGTTGCGCTCGTTGATGCCGGTGATGGCCTGGGTGATCTCGTCCAGGGCGTGACCGCACAGCTGCGCCACTTCCAGAGTGGCGTGGGCGCGCTGGTTGCTGTTGCGCATTGCCGTGACCGCCGTGCCGGTGCCCTGCTCGATGGTCCCGATCATGGTCTCGATCTCCTGGGTGGACTGCTGGGTGCGGTGCGCCAGCGCCCGAACCTCGTCGGCCACCACGGCGAAGCCGCGCCCGGCATCCCCGGCCCGGGCCGCCTCGATGGCGGCGTTGAGGGCCAGCAGGTTGGTCTGTTCGGCAATCGCGCGGATCACTTCCAGCACCTGGCCGATGTTGCGTACATCGCCCGCCAGGTGCTCGACCTGCTCGCAGGTGTGGGTCACGTCGTCGGTGAGCTGGCCGATGGAGTCGACGGTGCGCTGCACCTGCTCGCGGCCGTGGTGGGCGGTCTCGTCGGTCTGGCGCGAAGCCTCGGAGGTGCTCACGGCGTTGCGGGCCACCTCCTCCACGGCCGCCGTCATCTCGTTCACCGCCGTGGCCGCCTGCTCCACTTCGTCGTTCTGCTGCTGCAGCGCGCGATTGGAGTCGTCGGTGGCAGCCTGCAGCTCTTCGGCGGCCGAGGCCAGCTGGCTGGAGGAACTGGCAATTTTCTGCAGCGTGCCGCGCAGGCTGCCCTGCATGTCGCGCAGCGCCAGCAGCAGACGCGCCGGCTCATCCTTGCCGCTGATGCTGATCTCGTCGCACAGGTCGCCACCGGCGATGGTCTGGGCAATGCCCACGGCTTCGTCCAGCGGGCGCACGATGCTGCGCGTGAGCAGCACTGCCAGCGCCACGGTCAAAGCCAGCACCACGGCCAGAATCGCCAGCACCAGGCTGATGGCGCCATGGAATACCTCGGTGCTGCGTTGGGCCGCCTGCTCCCCGCCCTTGTCGTTGAGCGCAATGATTTCGAGCAGGTCGGTGAGCATGCCGTCGGCATTGGTCAGGTACGGGCCGGCGTCCACCAGCGCGATGGCGTCGTCCTTGCGCCCCTGCTGCAGTAATTGGACGACCTTGTGCTGATCGGCAAGGTAGCGCGTCTTGGCCTGCTGGTAGCGGGCGAACGCGGCCTGTTCCTGCGCCAGGGTGATCAGCCCGGCATAGGTCGCCTCCTGGGTGTCCAGCTGCGCTTCGAGCTGGTGCAGACGCGTGATCAGGTCCTGCAGGTCGTCGCCGTCGCGCAGTACCAGCAGGCGCAGGGTCAGGGTGCGGATCTGGGTGCTGGTCAGCGCTACGCCGTTGGCCGCGACAATCGAGGGCAGCCAGTTCTGGTCGACCTGGTTGGACTGTTCGTTCATTCGACGCATTTCCAGCAGCGACAGGCCGCCAAGGGCCATCGCCAGCAGGGCAATCAGCGCGAAGCTGAGGCCGGCACGCAGGGAAATGTTGAGGGAGCGCAGAAGCATGGGGTGTTCCTTGTGGCTGCAAAAGTACAACCCGCGCCGGGACAGGCGGCGCGGTCAGGTTCTGCAGGCAAGGCGGTGAAGCGGGAGGGCAGTGTTCTTTATGAGTGCTTGCTCCACTGCCGGCGGGATCACTCGGCGGCAGTGAAGCCATGATATCACATTGACATTAATTGTAACGTTGTCGGTGGTCAGGACTTGAAGCGGCCCACCAGTGCGTTCAATTCGGCCGACAGCGTGGACAGCCGTCCGGAGTCCTCCTGCGCCGAGCTGGCCAGGCTTTCGACCAGGCGCGCTTCGTCGTAGATCTGCTGGATATGCCGGTTGATCTCTTCGGCCACGCTGTGCTGCTCCTCGGCGGCGGCCGAGATCTGCAGGTTCTGGTCGCGGATCTCGTTGACCGACAGCTGGATGCCCTCGAAGCTGTCGCGCGCGCTTTCGATGGAGGTGACACTGGCCCGGGACAGGTCCTGGCAGCTTTGCATCTTCTGCGATACCTCCTGGGTCTTGCTGGCGAGGGTACCGAGCAACTGGTCGATTTCGCCGGTGGAGTCGGCGGTGCGCTTGGCCAGCGCGCGCACCTCGTCCGCCACCACGGCAAAGCCGCGGCCCTGGTCGCCGGCGCGGGCGGCCTCGATGGCGGCATTGAGCGCCAGCAGGTTGGTCTGCTCGGCGATGGCGCGAATGGTGCCCAGGATCTGGTTGATGCTGCGGCTGCCCTCCTCCAGCTCGACCATGGCCTGGGACGACTCGCTCAGGCGGTTGCCCAGGCGGTTGACGTTCTCGGTGGTCAGCTCGATCTGCTGCTTGCCTTCGGCCACCCGGCGATGCCCGCTTTCGGCGGAATCGGCGGCGTTGCTGCACGAGCGGGCCACCTCGTTGGCGGTGGCGACCATTTCGTTGAATGCGGTGGAAACCAGCTCCACCGCTTCACGCTGGCGCCCGGCCGCCTGGTTCATGTTGGTGGCCACCTCGCTGTTGACCTGCGAGGCGTCGTGCAGGTTGGTGGAGGCTGCGCCGATGCGCTGGATCAACTGGCGGATGGCCGCCAGAAACCGGTTGAACCAGCCGGCCAGCTCGGCGGTTTCGTCCTTGCCCTGCACAACCAGGTCGCGGCGCAGGTCGCCCTCGCCCTCGGCGATCGACTGCAGGCCCGTGCTGACCTGGCCGATGGGCTTGACGATCACCCGGGCGAACGCGGCGCCGATCAGCGCGAAGAAGATCGCCAGCACCACCACGATGATCCCGGCCAGGTAGGTCATGCGCGTGGCGGCGCCCATCACTTCGCGCTGCTCGATCAGGCCCACGAAGCGCCAGCCCAGGCCTGGGGAGGTCCATACGTTGGCCATGTAGCGAACCCCGTCGATCTCGACGTCGGCAGCCCCCTGTTCGGTGGCCGCGAGCCTGGCGTAGGGCTCGCCCAGGTCCTTGAGCGGCTTGAAGCTGTGCCCGTCGTCGCGCGGGTCGACCAGCACCACACCGTCCTCGATCAGCATCACGTAGCCGCTTTGACCCAGCTTGATGCTCTTGACCAGTTCGGTGAGGTTCTTCAGCGAGACGCTGACCACGAATACGCCGCGGGGCTTGCCGGCGCCGTCGAGCATGGCCCGGGCGGTGCCCACCAGGGCCACGTCGTCCTTGTCGTAGTAGTAGGCCGGGGTGCGCACGGTCTTGCCGGGGCTGGCCATTGCGGCCTTGTACCAGGGGCGCTGGCGCGGGTCGTAGTTGGCCAGTTGCGGGTCATCCGGCCACTTGGCGTAGGTGCCGTCTTCCAGGCCGATGGACAGGATGGCCGCCGCCGGGTGGGTGGCGCCAAAGCGTGCAAAGGAATCGATCACCCCCTGGGCCGGCGCTGGCAGGGGCTGGCTGGCGGCGTCGGCAGCGCGGTAGTCCTTGAGCGTCTGCACAGCGCTGTATACAGGATCGGCAGACATCTGATCGACGTTCTGCTGCATCCCGTCGAAGAACTGGCGCATGTTGCCGTCGATCTGGCGTATTTCCCGGGTGCTGCCATCGATGAACTGTTCAACCGCCTGGGTGCGGATATTCATCACGCTGACCACCGCGACCACCGTCACCGGGATGAAAGCCACCAGTACAAACGCAAGGACCAGCTTGTTTTTTATATTCATCGCGCGCTTCACCCTCCCCGGGCATGAGGCGCCAGTCACCCGTGCAGCGTGAGTTCTGGCAATTTGCTATCACCGCTGTTTCGGCTGGGGAGGTGAAAATCTTTAATACAGTTTCGTGTACAAAAAAATGCAGGATTGTTTCTAGTTGGTCGGCCGCATGGGGCGCGGCGCCGGCATGCCAGGCGTGGCGCCCTGCAGCACCAGGCGGGTGATGGTGGCGGCCGCCAGCGCGTAGTCGTCGCCCTGGGGCGCATGCACGCCCGTGAGCTGGGCCATGCGCCAGCCGAAATTGGTATAGGTGCGGGTGGCCGACCAGATGAACAGCATCAGGTGTTGCGGGTCGACCGGGGCGATCAGGCCGCGTTTGATCCAGCTGTTCAGGCAGTGCACGTTGAGCTGCGCCTCGGCGTGCAGCAGGTCGCGGCACACCCCGGGCAGTTGCTTGGCCCCGTGCAGCAGCTCGCTGCTGAACACGTTGGAGGTGTACGGGTGGTCACGCACGATGCGGATGCGCGCCTGGATGTAGGCCGGCAGCGCCACCTGCGGGTCATCGCTGGCGCGCAACACGGCGGAGGCCGCGAGCAAGGGTTCCAGAAAGGCCATCAGCACCCGGGTGTAGAGGTTTTCCTTGGTCTGGAAGTAGTAGTACAGGTTGGCCTTGGGCACGCCGGCGCGGGCCGCGATGTCGCGGGTCTGGGCGGCGTTGTAGCCCTTGCTGGCGAATTCCTCGCTGGCGGCCTCGAGAATCAGTTGCTGGTTGCGTTGACGAATGCTGGACATGGCGATGGCACTTCGGGGAAAGACCTTCGCAATATACAAAAATACATAGCGATGAGGCTATGCATGCCAGGTTGCGGGCGCGCCTTCGCCGGCAAGGCCGGCGGCTGGAGTGGGTGGGGCGCCTCAGGCCTCGGCCAGCAGGTAGGTGCGCAGGTCCCTGGAGACCTCTTCGGCCAGCAGCCCGACGATCACCTCGACACCGGCCTGGCGCAACAGGCGAACCCCGGCCCCGGCATTGCGCGGGTCCGGGTCGAGCATGCCGACGAACACCCGCTCCACCCCCTTGTCGATCAACGCCAGGGCACACGATGGGGTGCGCCCCTGGAACGAACAAGGCTCCAGGGTCACATACGCTGTCACACCCCGGCCCCCTTCCGGCAATTTCGCCAACGCCATCGCCTCGGCATGGGGCTGCCCCGGCGGCTGGGTGTGGCCCTGGCTGATCACCTGGTGATCGCGGACCATCACGCAGCCCACCGGCGGGTTGGGCCGGCACGCCGGCAAGGCACGGCGCCCCTCGATCAGGGCCAGTTGCATGAAATCGCTGTTGGAAGGGAGTATCGGCATAAGGTCCTTGCCCAGTGGGTTCCAGAATGAGCGAAGGCGACAGGGTACTCCTGCTGCACGGCGAGGGCACGATTTCTCCCGCATCGTGCGCTCACGCCGTTTGCCCGTTGTCGCTGCCGGCGGGCTTCGCTATAGTCACGCCCTGGCGTTCTCCGCGCCTGCCGTCCGCGCAAAGGGCCACGCCCCGGTACAGAACAGCCTCATTCGTCGATACGACTCCCGGCCTGCAAGCGGACAAGGCCCGACCCAGGAGATCGTATGCTCGCCGCCCTGCCCCCGCACATCTGCCATGACGGCAGAATCAACCTCGAACACCAGCGCAAACGCGCCAAGACCCTGCTCAGGCACCTGCTGGCCGGCACTGCGCCGGCGCACTTCAAGCCCCTGCCCCACAGCCGCGCCCCACGCCTGGCCGATGCGCAGTGGCTGATCGCGCAGGAGCTGGGCTTTGCCAGCTGGCCAAGGCTCAAGGCGCATGTCGACGCCATCGACTTTGCCGCACGCAACCCCGGCTTCGAAGCCGACGACGAAGCCCGCAGCGTGCATTGGCGGTGCGGCAACGACATCGCCCATACCCTGCGCCTGGCCGGTTTCAAGGGGGCCTTCCATACCTTCATCGACCCGCTGTGCATGGGCCCGGTACCGGCACTGCCGGCGCAACCGTTGCTCGCCCTGCGCAACGACTACATCAGCCGCGTGTTCGGCATGCCAGAAGCCGACGTGGCGCGGCGCAGTGCCGAGGAGTACGCCGCCCTGGCGCAGCTCGACGGGTGCCCGCACGCCGTGCTGTGGTGCGAGGCGGATGCCTATGACCAGTTGTTCCTGATCCGCGTGCTGGCGGGCATCGAGCAGTTGCCCGAGTGCCTGGAACTGATCGAGATCAGCCAGGTGCCGGGGGTGCAGCGTTTCATCGGCATCGGCCAGCTCGCGCCGGACCTGCTGGCCTGGCTGTGGCCCCAGCGTCGGCGCCTGGACGAGACAGCGCTGGCGCTGGCCCGGCGTGCCTGGGCGGCGTACTGCGCGCCCTCGCCACTGGCCTGGGCGCAGCTGGCCCATGCGCCAAGCCCGGCACTGCCCTTGCTGGCGCCGGCATTGCTGCGCCAGTTGCAGGAACTGCCGGGGCTGGCCGACGGCCTGTCGCTGACCGAGCGCCTGGCCCTGGGCATCGTCGCCGAGGCCGGCAGCCTGGCGTTCGGCCGGGTGTTCGCAGAGCTCATGGGCAGGCGCGAGCCACTGCCGTACCTGGGCGACCAGATGTTCCATGCGCTGATGCGCCCGCTGATCGATGCGCCCACGCCGTTGCTGATCGAAGCGGACGTTCACCTGCCCTGGCCGCAACGCAGCCTGACCCTCACGGCCCTCGGCCAGCAGGTACTGACAGGCGACGCCTACTGGCTGGACCACGCGGCCCCCGAACGCTGGGTAGGCGGTGTACGCCTGCAGGCCGGGCTGGCGCACTGGGCACTGGATGCCCATGGCCAGCCGGTGTGGCGCCATCAACCGTCCTGATGCCTGCCGAACGACCGCCGACCTAGCCAAAGGTCGGCACCCCAAAACGTAACAATATGTACAAAGCACGCGGTTGATTGTTTATGCTGGCCTGCTCATGCCATGGCGCATAGCCACATCGACCTGTTAATCGACCATGAAAATCTTTCTCGTTCTACTGTTTGTCTTCTCCATCGCCTACGTGCACCTGCGCGGGCGCGTGCGGCACAAGCTCACCCGCCAGCTGGGCGATCACTCCAGCTTCCTGGCCCCGATCAACGTGTTCCTCTACCTGTTCTCCCGGCTGCCGGCCAAGCCCTACCTGCCGGTGGAGGCCTTCCCCGAGCTCAAGCCGCTGCAGGACAACTGGCAGGAAATTCGTGCCGAAGCCCAGCAACTGCTGCACGTGGGCGAAATCAAGAGTTCGCAGAGCCATGACGACGTCGGCTTCAACTCGTTCTTCAAGAGCGGCTGGAAGCGCTTCTACCTGAAGTGGTACGGCGAAAGCCACCCGTCGGCCATGAAGCTGTGCCCACGCACCACCGAACTGCTGCAGGGCATCGGCACGGTCAAGGCGGCGATGTTCGCCACCCTGCCGCCGGGCTCCAAACTTGTGCGCCATCGTGACCCGTATGCCGGCTCCTACCGCTACCACCTGGGGCTGGACACGCCCAACGACGAGGCCTGCTATATCTGCGTCGACGGCGAGAACTACCACTGGCGCGACGGCGAGGCGGTGATGTTCGACGAAACCTACATCCACTACGCGGCCAACCACACCGAGCACAATCGCATCATCCTGTTCTGTGATGTGGAGCGACCGCTGAAGTACCGCTGGGCGACGGCGTTCAACCGCTGGTTCAGCCGCAAGGTGATGGCCGCCGCTGCGGCGCCGAACGATGCGGGCGACAAGACCGGCGGGATCAACCGGCTGTTCACGCGCATCTACAAGATCCGCGAGCGCGGCAAGGCGCTGAAGAAGCGCAACCGGCTGCGCTACTACTTGGAGAAGTGGGCGGTGGTGGCGCTGTTGCTGCTGGTGTTCATCTATATCTGAGGTGGCCCTTTCGCCGGTAAGGCCGGCTCCTGCAGACGGCGCGTGAGCCTGTAGGGGCCGGCCTTGCGGCAAAACGGCCCCTACCAAAGTACGCCCCCACCCCGACCATCGACCAACGGCGCCCCAGTGCCGAAAAAACTAGCTTCACTGTTCATTTTGTCGCAACACAAAAAGGTGAAGACGATGAGCATGATGGACTGGGATGGCTACCGCAAACAGCTGATGGCCGGTATCGGCGACCTCAAGCAACTCTCGCCCGGCACGGTCGACGGCTACATGACCGCCAGCGGCGCCGGGGCCAAGACCAACCACCTGGACGCAAAGACCCGCGAGCTGATCTCCCTGGCCGTGGCGGTGACCACCCGCTGCGACGGCTGCATTGCCGTGCACTCGGCGCAGGCGGTCAAGCAAGGCGCCACCCGTGAGGAAATCGCCGAGGCCCTGGGCGTGGCCGTGGCGATGAACGCCGGCGCCGCCCTGGTGTACTCGGCGCGCGCACTGGATGCGGTGGGCAAGGCCGGGGAGTAACCCGGCCCGGGGCCTGCGCTCATGGCTGCGCAGGCCGCTCCATCAGCACCACCTCGATCGGGTCGCCGCCCACCCCGTGGGAGAAGAAGTCGCGCCCCTTGGCGACAAACCCGTGACGCTGATAGAAGCCCTCGGCATTGAGCGTGGACTCGACCTTGATCACCTCCACGCCCGGCGCCCGGGCCTTGGCCAGGCCCGCCTCCAGCAGGCGGCTGCCCAGTTGCTGGCCGGCCGCCTGCTGCAGCACGAACAGGCGCGTGACTTCGCCAGGTTCAGCGTCGACAAAACCGACCACCGTCTCACCCTGACATGCCACCACCATCGAGCCCTTGGCAATGGAACGCTCGTAATCCTCATGGGTTCGCTGGCCCATCCAGCCGCGCAACTGCTCATCCGAATAGCGCCCACCCGCCAATTGCGTGATCGACTGGTGCGTCACCGCAAACACCGCTGCCCCATCGCCGGCCCGGGCCGCGCGCAAGGTGATCGACTCCATGGGTTCCCTTCCCCTGTGAATGCATGAGCCGCCACTCTAGCCGGCCTGCACGGTGGCCTCAACCACCCGGGTTGGTGAACTGGATGTACAGGCAGAAGGTGCCCAGCAACAGCCAGAAGCCGATGAACAGCCAGGGCGTGCGCATGGAGAACAGCAGCGACTTGCAAAAGCCCTTGTGGCTCGATTCCAGCTCGTTGAACAGCGGCGATTCGTCGTAGGCCAGGCCCATGGCCGGCTTGCTGTGCAGCAGGTTGCTCTGTTTGAAGTGCCAGTGATCGATGATCAGGTAGGCCGCGCGTATGCCCGGCCAGGCGTTGAGCGAACTGACGATGCCAAGCAGCGCCATCAGGCACGGCACCACCAGGGTGAACAGCTTGCCCCATTCGGGGTTGAGGTTGGCCATCGACGAGGCAAAGGCGATCACCAGGAACGACTGCGCCGTGAGGTAGGCGTTGGTCCGGTTGGACAGCAGGCTGGTTTCGTACTGGATCTCGCGCCGGTAGAAGTCCAGGCGCTCCTTGGGCGAGCCGAACAGCAACGGGTCGTCTTCGTCGCTCGATTGCACGGGCAAGGGCTGGGTGATGATTTTCGACATGTCTGGGTATCCGCAACCAGTGGTCGAATTTGGAGCCCGCCCCGGCGCCAGCGTTCAGTTGATTGCGCCGGTCGGGGCGCAATCCTTAGAATGGCGCCCCACCCGCCCCCTTCGCCCGCCAAGGATTCCCATGCTGCAGATCCGCCCGATGACCGCCGCCGATTTCGACCGCTTCTGGCCCACTTTCCAGGCCGTGATCGCGGCGCGGGAGACCTACGCCTACGACCCGAACCTGAGCCTGGAGCAGGCCCGGCACCTGTGGCTGGAGGTGCCGCTGCACACGCTGGTGGTCGAGGACGAGGGCCAGTTGCTGGGCGCGTACTACCTCAAGGCCAATGCCGCAGGCCCCGGCAGCCATGTGAGCAACTGCGGCTACATGGTCGCCGAGGCCGCCCGCGGGCGCGGCGTGGCGCGGCTGATGTGCGAGCACTCCCAGCGCCTGGCACGCAACGAGGGCTTCCTGGCCATGCAGTTCAACTCGGTGGTGGCCAGCAACGAGGTGGCCGTGGCGCTGTGGCACGCGCTGGGCTTCGAGACCGTCGGGCGCCTGCCCAGGGCCTACCAGCATGCGCGCCTGGGCCTGGTCGACTGCCTGGTGATGTACAAGTGGCTGGGTGAAATGACTGCGCCCGAACAGCCAAGGCTGATCGGGCGCAAGAACATCGAGGCGGTGGTGTCGCGCAAGCGCGGGCGCTAGCCCTTAGAACGCAAGGCCGACCTTGATGCCGAACTCGTCACGCTTGAGCTTGATGTTGTCGGCCACTTCCGAGTCTTCGTCCAGCTTGTACTCGGTGCGGGTGTAGTACAGGCCGGCCATCACCGGCATCGAGCCCTTCTGGTTCATCAGCAGGCTGACTTCGGCATAGGGGTTGGTACGGTCCTTGAGGTCGACGGTGTCGTTGCCCACGTCTTCGACATGCAGCTTGGCCTTGCTGTCCAGCGAACGGCGTGCACCGGCTTCCAGGCGCAGGGTCATGTCGTCGAACTGGTGGTTGTAGCCCAGCGCGGCCTTGGCGAAGGGGGTGCGACCGGTCAGCTTCATGTCGTAGCCGTTGGATTCCAGCTCGTAGCGCGACCAGTTGTAGCCGCCGCCCACGATCAGGTCGATCGAGTTGCGCGCATCGATCGCGGCGCGCCAGCCCAGGTCCACGTCGGCCTGGCCTTCCTTGAGCTTGGTGTCGTTGTGGTCGCCGTACTTGAGGTCGACACCGGCCTGGTAGATGAAGCCGGATTCAGCGGTGAGCTTGTTGCCGAAGTTGAAGAACAGGCCGCCTTCACCCATGCGGTCGGTATCGGACTCGCTGCCGCCTTCGAGCTTGAACTTGTTGTAGGCGCCGAGAACACCAAAGGTTGCAATCGGGTCGGTGGGGGCTGCGGCCAGCGCACTCAGGGGGGCGGCCAGTACCGCCAGGGCCGAGGTCTTGAGCAGCAGGTTGCCGAATCGCTTGGACATCACTTTCAGTCTCCATTTATGTGAAAGGCACTCGGGGTCGAATGCGACCTTTCGAACCCCGGGCGTTTCAAAAAGTTCAGACGAAGGCTCTGGGGTGCGGGTTGTGTCACAGAAACCGTGTCGGGCGTTCACAAAACCCTGTGGGAGCTGGCATTGCCAGCGAAGGCAACGCCGCAGATATACAGCCGATTGAATGTTTGCAGCAGCGCGCAGTCCGATTCTTCAAGCCCCAGCCATCAGGAGTACCGCATGACTGCACGCAAACTGTTCACCACCCTTGCCCTGCTCGGCAGTGTCGCGCTGGTCCAGCTCCCGGCCCAGGCCGCCGAGCCCAGCGTGGTCGCCCCCGAGTCTCCGACCCGCGAGCTGAAGGTGCACGACAAGGCCCCCGACCTCTACAAGCGCGACGACATGGCCCTGCGCGGCTGGAAGGAAAAGGGCCTGAGCCAGCCCGACGAAGACAGCCAGTGGGTCAAGATCCAGGACAACTACGTGCTGATCGAAATCACCAACGGCACCATCAAGAAGATCGTGCCCGCCAAGGGCTAACCCAGCGCCGGCAGGCTGTAGCGCTCGGCGAAGTACTGGCGCAGGAACTCGACCGCCACGCGTACTTTCGCCGAGCTGGCCAGGGGCGAGGTGTATACCGCCCAGATGTCCGCCGCCTGGTGATAGTCCTCCAGCACCGGCACCAGCCGGCCATCGGCCAGGCTGTCGTGCACATCCCAGTACGAACGCAGCAGTATCCCCCGCCCGTCCAGGCACCATTGGTGCGCCACCTCGCCGTGGTTGGTCGACAGCCCGCCGGTCACCCGCACGCTCTGCTCGCCCTGCGGCCCCTGTAGTTGCCAGACGCCGAACGGGTGGTCACGCTCCTTGATCACCAAACAGTCATGGCTGCTCAACTCGGCCAGTTGGCGCGGCGTGCCGCGCCGTTGCAGGTAGCCCGGTGCGGCGCACAGCACGCGCCGGTTGTGGGCCAGCGGCTTGGCGATCAGGTGCGGGGCAATCACGTTGCCCACGCGGATATCCAGGTCTACCCCCTCCTCGATCAGGTCCACCAGGCGGTCGTGCACGTCCAGGCGGATATCCAGCTGCGGGTAGCGCTCGGCCAGCTCCGATAGCGCCGGCGCCACGAAGCGCCGGCCCAGGCCCAGGCTGCTGGCGATACGCAACTGGCCCACCGGCACGCGGTGCTGGGTGCTGATGTCGTCGCCCATGCGCTGCACCGTCTCGAAGATTTGCAAGGCCCACTGGTAGACCCGCTCGCCCTCCTCGCTCAGCGACACCCGCCGCGTGGTGCGGTGCAGCAGGCGCACGCCCATCTGCTGCTCGAGCAGGCGCACACGCTTGCTGATGAACGCGGCCGACATGCCCAGTTGCTCGGCCACCGCGGCAAAGCTGGCGCGCTTGGCCACCTGGACAAAAATGTTGAGGTCTTCGAGGTTGGGCAGACTATTCACGATATGTGCACAAAGAATTCATGTTGGGCGAGATTATCTCTGACCCGATGGCTTATAGCATGCGCTCACCTGTTCCCAAACAACAACGAGTGAGCCGCCATGACCAAGACCTTCAAGATTGCCGCCATTCCTGGCGACGGTATCGGAAACGAAGTGCTGCCCGAGGGCATCCGCGTGGTCGAAGCCGCCGCGCGCAAGCACGGCCTGGACATCCAGTTCGAATTCTTCGAGTGGGCCAGCTGCGACTATTACCTGGCCCACGGCAAGATGATGCCCGATGACTGGTTCGAGCAGCTCAAGGGCTTCGATGCGCTGTACTTCGGTGCGGTAGGCTGGCCCGACAAGGTGCCGGACCACATCTCGCTGTGGGGCTCGCTGCTCAAGTTCCGCCGCGACTTCGACCAGTACGTGAACATCCGTCCGGTGCGCCTGTTCCCCGGCGTACCCTGCCCGCTGGCCGGTCGCGAGCCGGGCGACATCGACTTCGTGGTGATCCGCGAGAATACCGAGGGCGAGTACTCCTCGCTGGGCGGTCGCATGTTCGAAGGCACCGAAAACGAGTTCGTGCTGCAGGAGTCGGTGTTCACCCGCCGCGGCGTCGACCGCATTCTCAAGTATGCCTTCGACGTGGCGCAGACCCGTGAGCGCAAGCACGTGACCTCGGCCACCAAGTCCAACGGCATGGCCGTGAGCATGCCGTACTGGGACGAGCGCACCGCCGCGATGGCCGCCAACTACCCCGAGATCAGCTGGGACAAGCAGCACATCGACATCCTCTGCGCACGCTTCGTGCTGCAGCCGGACCGCTTCGACGTGGTGGTGGCTTCCAACCTGTTCGGCGACATCCTCTCCGACCTGGGCCCGGCCTGCGCCGGCACCATCGGCATCGCACCGTCGGCCAACCTCAACCCCGAGCGCAGGTTCCCGTCGCTGTTCGAACCGGTCCACGGCTCGGCGCCGGATATCTTCGGCCAGAACATCGCCAACCCGATCGCGATGATCTGGTCCGGGGCGCTGATGCTGGAGTTCCTCGGCAATGACGGCGCCGACCCGCGCTACCGCGCCGCCCACGACGACATCCTTGGCGCCATCGAGCGCGTGATCGCCGCCGGCGACACCACCCGCGACATGGGCGGGCAGAAGTCCACCCAACAGGTCGGCCAGGCCATCACCGCGCTGATCGAAGGGTGAAACAACGGGCCGGTTGTCTGAATTGCCAGACAATCCGGCCCGTCACCTCTTGCGAGCCCACAAGATTCTAGGCAGAATCTGTTAACCAAAAGATAGTAGTTAACTTATAGTTAACAGAAGGAGGACGCTTTACCGCATTACCCCCCGGATTGCCTGCCGGGTACAGATAAGAACGCCAACGTCCAGGAGACGATGATGTCGCACAAGAATAAAAAACAGATAGATGTGTTCCTGATTACCGTGAGCCTGATTGCCGTGCTGCTCACCGTGATCGGCCTCGCCGTGTTTCCCTCCCAGGCCGAACAGGCCGCCAACCAGTTGTTCGAGATTGCCACCCGTACCTTCGGCACCAGTGTCCAGGTGCTGGTATTCGGCAGTTCGCTGGCCGTGCTGTATCTGGCGTTCAGCAAGTACGGCAACATCCGCTTCGGCAGCGGCAAGCCCGAGTACTCCACCCCCACCTGGGTGTTCATGTTCATCTGTGCCGGCATGGGGTCCTCGACCCTGTACTGGGGCGTGATGGAATGGGCCTACTACTACCAGACCCCTGGTCTGAACATTGCCGCGCAATCGAGCCAGGCGCTGGAATACAGCGTCAGCTACTCGTTCTTCCACTGGGGCATCAGCGCCTGGTCGATCTATGCCCTGGCCTCGCTGGCCATGGCCTATCACTTCCACGTGCGCAAGAAGAGCGGCCTGAACCTGGCCTCGATCGTCGAGGCGGTGACCGGCTTCAAGGCCACCGGCCCGATCGGTCGCACCGTGGACCTGATCTTCCTGCTGACCATGATGGGCGCGCTGACCGTGTCGCTGGCGCTCACCGCCTCGACCCTGACCCGCGGCCTGCATGACCTGGCCGGCACCCCCGACACCTTCACCGTGCAACTGATGGTGATCGGTGCAGTGGCCATCCTGTTCTCGCTCAGTTCCTACATCGGCATCGATGGCGGCCTGCAGCGCCTGAGCAAGATGGTGTGCATCGGCGCGCTGGTGTTCGCCGGCGTGGTGCTGCTGGTGGGCCCGACCCAGTTCACCATCAACAACACCGCCAACTCCATCGGCCTGATGGTGCAGAACTATGTGCGCATGAGCCTGTTCACCGACCCGGCCGGCGACGGCGCGTTCACCCGCAACTGGACGGTGTTCTACTGGCTGTGGTGGGTGTCCTATGCCCCGGGCGTGGCCATGTTCGTGACCCGTGTGTCCCGTGGGCGCCAGCTCAAGGAAGTGGTGTTCGCCCTGCTCGCCGGTGGCAGCGTGGGCTGCTGGTTCTTCTTTGGCGCGCTGGAAAGCTACAGCATGCACCAGTTCATCAACGGCGCCATCGACGTACCGAAGATCCTCAGCGAGCAAGGCGGCGAATCGGCGGTCAGTGCCCTGCTGACAGCACTGCCGATGGGCAAGGTGTTCCTGGGCGTGTACCTGTTCATCATGGCGGTGTTCTGCGCCTCGCACATGGACGCTGCCGCCTATGCCGTGGCGGCCACCAGTACCCGCAACCTGCGCGAAGGCGACGACCCCACCCCCACCCACCGTCTGTTCTGGTGCGTGGTGCTAACCCTGGTACCGCTGGCCATGCTGTTCGCCAAGGCGTCGCTGTCGACCATGAAGACCGCCGTGGTGCTGACCGCGATCCCGTTCATGGTGATCCTGCTGATCAAGATCTACGGCTTCTTCAAGTGGATGCTGCAGGACTACGGCCAGGTGCCGGCCCACCGCATCGAGGAAGAGGCCGCGCGCCTGGCCGGCGAGCAGCCCGAACAGCCTGAACCCGTTGAACAACCCGCAGCGGCCCCGGTAACCGCGACGGCCCGCTGAGTCGCTGACCCCGACCCACCTGCACGGATGCAGGCCTGACGGTCCTTTTTTTTGCCTGTTCTGTTAACCAATAGATACACGTAAACCAATAAGTAAAAGCCAATTGAACAACGGTGCGCCGGCCTGGCTGGACGCCCCCGTGAGGAGATAGCAATGAACGACTTCAAACGCCTGCCCGCCGATTTCTGCGCCAGCGCAGACGAGGCCTTCACCATTCCGGCCAAGTTCTACACCCAGCCTGCGGTGTTCGAGCACGAGAAAGAGAACATCTTCGCGCGCAGCTGGATCTGCGTGGGTCATCGCAGCGAAGTGGCCGAGAACAACGCCTACATCACCCGCGAGATCATCGGCGAGAGCATCATCGTGGTGCGTGGTCGCGACAGCGTGCTGCGCGCCTTCTACAACGTGTGCCCGCACCGTGGCCACCAGCTGCTCAGCGGCAGCGGCAAGGCCAAGAACGTGATCACCTGCCCGTACCACGCCTGGACCTTCAAGCTCGACGGCGAACTGGCCCACGCACGCAACTGCGAGAACGTGGTCAACTTCGACAAGCAGAACTCCACCCTGGTGCAGCTGCGCGTGGAAGAGTACGCAGGCTTCATCTTCATCAACATGGACATGGACGCCGGCAGCGTCGAAGACCAGCTGCCCGGCCTGCAGGCACGCATGCGCCAGGCCTGCGCGGTGATCGACGACCTGCACCTGGCAGCACGTTTCGTCAGCGATACCCCGGCCAACTGGAAGTCCATCGTCGACAACTACCTGGAGTGCTACCACTGCGCCCCGGCGCACCCGGGCTTCTCCGACTCGGTGGACGTCGGCCAGTACAGCCACACCACCTACGGCAACTGGACCCTGCAATATGGCCTGGCCAAGCCGTCGGAGCAGTCGTTCAAGTTCGACGAAAGCGTCAAGGACCCCTCCTTCGCCGGCTTCTGGGCATGGCCGTGCACCATGTTCAACGTGCCGCCAGGCGCGAACTTCATGACCGTGATCTACGAGTTCCCGGTCGACGCCGAAACCACCCTGCAGCACTACGACGTGTACTTCCTGAACAAGGACATCACCGAAGAGCAGCAGAAACTCATCGACTGGTACCGCGAGGTGTTCCGCCCCGAGGACCTGCGCCTGGTCGAAAGCGTGCAGAAGGGCCTCAAGTCCCGCGGCTACCGTGGCCAGGGCCGGATCATGGCCGACCGTGAGCGCAGCGGCATGAGCGAGCACGGCATCGCCCACTTCCACAACCTGATCGCCGTCGCCCACCTCAACGACTGACAACGCCCGCCCCCGGTACGCCGGGGGCGGCATGGAGTGCCTTGCGTGAAACTCAACGATCCCACACTGATGCGCCAACAGGCGTACATCAACGGCCACTGGTGCGATGCCGACGACGGTCGTCAGGTCGAGGTCTGCGACCCGGCCAACGGCGAGCGCCTGGGCAGCGTGCCGCTGATGGGCGGCGCCGAGACGGTACGCGCCATCGAAGCCGCCGAGGCCGCGCTGCAAGGCTGGCGCGAGCGCACCGCCAAGGACCGCGCGCAGGTGCTGCGCCGCTGGTTCGAACTGCTGCTTCAACACGAAGACGACCTGGCCCGGCTGATGACCTTCGAGCAGGGCAAGCCACTGCACGAGGCACTGGGCGAGATCCGCTACGCGGCCTCGTTCATCGAATGGTTTGCCGAGGAAGGCAAGCGCGTCTACGGCGATGTCATCCCCAGCCCTTCCAACGACAAGCGCCTGCTGGTGATCAAGCAGGGCATCGGCGTGTGCACCGCCATCACCCCGTGGAACTTCCCGGCGGCGATGATCACGCGCAAGGTGGCCCCGGCCCTGGCCGCCGGCTGCACCATCGTGGTCAAGCCGGCCAACGAAACCCCCTTCTGCGCCCTGGCGCTGGTGGAGCTGGCCGAACGTGCAGGCATCCCGGCCGGGGTGTTCAGCGTGGTCACCGGTGATGCGGTGGCCATTGGCGCCCAGTTCACCGGGCACCCGGCCGTGCGCAAGCTGAGCTTTACCGGCTCCACCCCGATCGGCCGGCTGCTGATGGGCCAGTGTGCCCAGAGCATCAAGAAGGTGTCGCTGGAACTGGGCGGCAACGCGCCGTTCATCGTGTTCGACGATGCCGACATCGACGCCGCCGTCGAAGGCGCGCTGGCAGCCAAGTACCGCAACGCCGGCCAGACCTGCGTATGCGTCAACCGTTTCTACGTGCATGACAGCGTGTATGCGCAGTTCACCGAACGCTTCGTGGAGCGCGTGCGCGCCCTGGGCGTGGGCCACGGCACCAGCGCCGCGAGCCAGGTCGGCCCGCTGATCAGCGACAAGGCCGTGGCCAAGGTGCGCAGCCTGATCGACGACGCCGTGGCCAAGGGCGCCGACCTGCTGCTGGGCGGCGAAGCCCATGCGCTGGGCGGCAACTTCTTCGCACCCACGGTGCTGGCCAACATTGCGCCGGGCACCCAGCTGTTGCAGGACGAGATCTTCGGCCCGGTGGCGGCCATCGTGCGCTTTCGCAGCGACGAAGAGGTGATCGCCCAGGCCAACGACACCCTGTATGGCCTGGCGGCGTACTTCTACAGCCGCGACATCGCCCGGGTGTTCAAGGTGGCCGAGGCACTGGAGTACGGCATGGTCGGTATCAATACCGGGCTGATCTCCAATGAAGTGGCGCCGTTTGGCGGCGTCAAGCAGTCGGGCCTGGGCCGCGAAGGCTCGCGCTACGGCATCGAAGACTATCTGCAAATCAAGTACCTGTGCCTGGCCGTGTGAGCCAGTGGCAGTCGAGGTGAATCATGGCCAACAAATACGAGATGTTCAGTGTGCAGGTAACCGCCGTCGAGCAGGCGACGCCGCTGATCAAGCGCTTCACCCTGGCCCGTGAGGACGGCGCGCCGATGCCGGCATTTACCGGTGGCAGCCACGTGATCGTGCAGATGCAGGGCGCCGACGGGCGCCAGTTCAGCAACGCCTACTCACTGATGAGCGACCCGCGCGACACCCGCAGCTACCAGATCGGCGTGCGCCTTGAAGAGCAGTCCAAGGGCGGCTCGGCGTTCATGCACCAGCAGGTCGAGGTGGGCAGCGTGCTGACCATCTCCAGCCCCAACAACCTGTTCGCACTGGACCCGAGCGCGGGCCGCCACGTACTGATCGCCGGCGGCATCGGCATCACGCCGTTTCTGGCGCAGTTGCATGAACTGGAGGCCGGCAGCACCGCCTACGAGCTGCACTATGCCTTTCGCAGCCCCGAGCATGGCGCGTTCCAGGCCGAACTGAGCAGCGGGCCGCATGCGGCCAACACGCAGTTCTACATCGACAGCCTGGAGCGCAAGCTGGACCTGGCCACGCTGTTTGCGGGCCTGGATGACGCGGCGCATGTGTATGTGTGCGGGCCCAAGCCGCTGATCGATGCGGTGATCGCCACCGCAGCATCGCTGGGCATTGCCGAGCAGCGCGTGCACTGGGAGCAGTTTGCCGCGGCGCCGGTGACCGGTGCGGCGTTTACCGTGGTGCTGGCGCGCTCGGGGCAGGAGTTGCAGGTGGAGGAAGGCATGACCATCTTGCAGGCCATCGAGAAATCCAAGGCGGCCAAGGTGGAATGCCTGTGCCGCGAGGGTGTGTGCGGCACCTGCGAGACCATGATTCTGGAGGGTGAGGCCGAGCATTTCGACCAGTACCTGAGCGATGAAGAGAAGGCTTCGCAGCAGAGCATGATGCTGTGCGTGTCGCGGGCGCGCACGGCCCGGCTGGTGCTGGACCTGTAGATCGAATCGCGGGTCAAGCCCGCTCCCACAGGTGCAGCGCAGTTCCTGAAAACACTGCAATCCCTGTGGGAGCGGGCTTGACCCGCGAATGGCCTGCGCAGCAGGCCCAAGGTCTCAAGCCGGGCGCAGCACCAGCACCGCCAGTGGCGGCAGGTTCACCGCCAGCGACAGCGGCTGCCCATGGCTGGGCAAGGCCTCGCTGCTCACCGCCCCGAGGTTGCCGTAGTTGGACCCGGCATACACCTGGGCATCGCTGTTGAGCACCTCCACCCACTGTTCGCCAAACGGCACCCCGATGCGATAACCCTCCCTCGGCACCGGCGTGAAGTTGGCCACCACCAGCAACGGCTCGCCCTCGGCGCTCCAGCGCAGCCACGCATACACGCTGTTGCGCGCATCGTCGCCGATCAGCCACTGGAACCCTTGCGGCACGCAGTCCTGCTGATGCAGCGCCTTCTCGTCGCGGTACAGCCGGTTCAGGTCGGCCACCAGCGACTGCACACCCTTGTGCTCGGGGTACTGCAACAGGTACCAGTCCAGTTCCGCGTCATGGTTCCACTCGCGCCACTGGCCGAATTCGCAGCCCATGAACAGCAGCTTCTTGCCCGGATGGCACCACATGAAGGCCAGGTACGCGCGCAGGTTGGCGAACTTCTGCCAGCGGTCGCCCGGCATCTTGTCGATCAGCGAGTGCTTGCCGTGCACCACCTCGTCATGGGAAATCGGCAGGATGAAATGCTCGGAATACGCGTAGATCAGGCCGAAGCTCATCTCGTTGTGATGATGCGCACGGTGGATCGGGTCGTTCTGGATGTAATGCAGGGTGTCGTGCATCCAGCCCATGTTCCACTTGTAGTTGAAACCCAGGCCGCCCTGCTGGGTCGGCTGGCTGACACCCGGCCAGGCAGTGGATTCCTCGGCGATCACCAGCGCCCCCGGCGCCTCCTGGGCCACCACGTCGTTGAGGTGGCGCAGAAAATCGATGGCCTCCAGGTTCTCGCGCCCGCCGTGGCGGTTGGGCACCCATTCGCCGGCCTTGCGCGAGTAGTCGCGGTACAGCATCGAGGCCACCGCATCCACCCGCAGCCCGTCGATGTGAAAATGCTTGAGCCAGTGCAATGCCGAAGCCAGCATGAAGCCGTGCACCTCGTTGCGCCCCAGGTTGTAGATCAGCGTGTCCCAGTCCTGGTGGAAGCCCTCCAGCGGGTTGGCGTACTCATACAGTGCGGTGCCGTCGAACTGCGCCAGCCCATGTTCGTCGGTGGGAAAATGCGCCGGCACCCAGTCGAGGATCACGCCGATGTGGGCCTGGTGGCAGGCGTCGATGAACGCGGCGAAATCCTCGGCCGTGCCATAGCGCGCGGTGGGCGCGAACATCGACAACGGCTGGTAGCCCCACGAGCCGCCAAACGGATGCTCCATGATCGGCATCAGCTCGATATGGGTGAAGCCCAGCTCCTGGATGTAGGGCACCAGCCGCTCGGCCAGTTCGCGCCAGTTGTAGTAGCGGGCCACTTCACCGCTTTCATCCAGCTCGCATTGCCAGGAACCGGCGTGCAGTTCGTAGATCGACAGCGGCGCGTTGGTGGCCTGGTGCGCCGCACGCACGCGCATCCAGCCCTGGTCCTGCCACACATGGCCCAGCGCGGCGGCCACCTTCGAGGCGGTGCTGGGCGGCAGCTCGGTGGCCAGTGCCAGCGGGTCGGCCTTGAGCGGCAGGATGCCGTCGGGCCCGAGCAGTTCGTACTTGTACGTCTCGCCGGCCTGCAGGCGCGGGATGAACAGCTCCCACACACCGCTGGGCACGCGCTTGCGCATCGGGTGGCGGCGCCCGTCCCAGTTGTTGAAGTGACCGACCACCGACACCCGCCGCGCATTCGGCGCCCACACCGCAAAGCGCACCCCGTCGATGCCGTCCACCTGCGCGGGCTGCGCGCCGAATACCTTGGCCAGGTCGCGATGATTGCCTTCGGCGAACAGGTACAGGTCCATCTCGCCCAGCAGCAACTGGGTAAAGCTGTAGGGGTCTTCGGTGACCTGCTCGCCCCCTGCCCAGTTGATGTGCAGGTCGTACGCCTGCGGTTGCTGCAACCGCCCGCTGAACAGCCCGGGCACACTGCCCTGCTCCAACTCCAGCAGCACCTGCCCGCTGTCGCGGGCCACCGCCCGGGCACTCAGGGCATCGGGCAGGTAGGCGCGTATCCACTGCCCGCCCGCGCCATCCGGGTGCGGCCCGAGCACCGCGAACGGGTCGCCGTGCCTGGCATTGACCAGGTCATCGATATCCCTTGTGCCCAACCCAGCCTGTTCCCGCTTGTGCGCGCTCATTCATTCTCCCCACGTACTGACAAGCCCATGGAGGCCATGCAAGGGCACGGCCAACCAGCTCGGGCGATTCTCGGCTTCATACATAATTTCGTAGGCAGCCTTTTCCAGGCTGAACAGGTCCAGCGCCGCGCGTGCCCCGCCGGGCTGTTCCCAGGCGTGCGGCAGGTCGGCGGTGGCCAGATCGTAGGCCTGAACAAAGGCATGCCGGGCCTGGTGCAAGTAGCGCCGCGCCACGCGCTGACGGGCCTGGCGGGCCGGCGGCGAGACGTCCACCCCCGACGCGCTGCGCAACACCATCGCAGCAGCATAGTCGAACGAACGCAGCACGCCGCTGACGTCCTTGTACGGGCTGTGCTTGCCGCGTCGCTCCTCCAGCGGGCGCGCCGGCTCGCCTTCGAAGTCGATCAGATAGGCATCGCCCTGCACCACCAGCACCTGGCCCAGGTGCAGGTCGCCGTGTACCCGTATCAGCACGCCACCGACCGCCTGCATGGCCAGTTCGCTGACCTGTTCGAGCAGGCCCTTGCGCTGCTTGCCCAGGTCGTCGACCAGCGCCTGGCTGTCGGCATCCAGCTCATCGCGGTGCTGCTCCAGCAGGTCGAACGCCTGGTTGAGCTGGGCACTGACCTGCTTGCCCCAGGCCTTGCCATCGCGCACGCTACTCACCCGCGGCTTGAACGCCGGGTCCTGGGTGGGCGCGGCCAGCACCTGGTGCATCTGGCCCAGGCGCTGGCCCAGCTGCGCGGCAAAGGCCTGCAGCTCCTGCAAGGCATCGGCATGGGCCTGCGGGGCCTGGATGCCGGGTTCCATTTCGTCGCGAATCGCGCGTTCCAGGGTGTTCTGGGTCCAGTCCCAGGCGTCGCCCTGGTTGCTCAGGTAGCCCTGGGCGATCATCAGCAGGTGCGGCTGCCCGGTGGCGTCCACCCGGCTCAACCAGCCCAGCAGCGGTGATATGTTCGGGTAGCCGGCGGCAGTGAGGTAGGCGCTCATCTCGAGCTCGGGGTGGATGCCGCCATTGACCCGGCGGATCAGCTTGAGCACCAGGCTGCCCCCTACCACCACCGAGCTGTTGGACTGCTCGGCCGACAGGTAGCGCACCGCCGGCTCGTCGCCCAGCTCCAGGGCGGCCAGCTGCTCGGTGGCCTGGAACTGCAACTCGCCGTCGCTGCAGCTCAGGCGCGTGCCATCGGCAAAGCCGGCCAGCACCGCGCGAATGAAGCTTTCGAGCACGAAACCATCGGTGATCAGGCCCACCTGGCGCCCCCGGCGTACCCGTGACAGGGCCAGTTGCTGGGGCAATGCGCTGGTCAGCTGGTCTTCGCCGATCAGGCCGAACGGCAACTGATAGCGGCTGGTCTGCCCGCCGCTGTCGACCTCGATTTCACTGAGCAGCACGGGGCTGGTGGCCGCACCGAAGCGCACGCCATAGGCGATGCGCACCTTTTCCAGCGCGGCGCCCTTGCCCGCGAACCAGCGGCGCTTGGGCAGGTACTGCGGCAGGATGGCGTCTTGCAGGGTGTCGCGCGACGGCGATTCGAGCAGCTCTTCCATGCGTTTCTTGAGCACCACGGTGGTGAACTCCGGTAGCGGCTGCGCGGGCTGCACATGCCAGCTGGGCATCTGGTCCCTGGGCGCGAGCAGGAACCAGTAGAAGCCATAGGGCGGCAAGGTCAGCAGAAACGGCAGTTGGCCGATCGGCGGGAACGCGCTGCCGCCGAGCATCTCCACCGGCACCTGGTCGACATAGGCCGAGAGGTCCAGCTCTGCCGCCTGGGCGGCGCGGGACACGTTGGCCACGCACAGAATGGTTTCGCCCTTGCCGTCGCTGCCGGTGAATTCGCGGACATACGCCAGGATGCGGCGGTTGCTGGGCGAGAGCATGGTCAGGCTGCCGCGGCCAAAGGCCTTTTGCTGCTTGCGCACCGCCAGCAGGCGACGGTTGAAGTTGAGCAGCGAATGCGGGTCGCTGGCCTGGGCCTCGACGTTCACCGACTGGTAGCCGTACAGCGGGTCCATGATCGGCGGCAGCACCAGGCGTGCCGGGTCGGCGCGGGAGAAGCCGCCGTTGCGGTCGATGGACCATTGCATCGGCGTGCGCACGCCGTCGCGGTCGCCCAGGTAGATGTTGTCGCCCATGCCGATCTCGTCACCGTAATACAGGGTCGGGGTGCCCGGCATCGACAGCAGCAGGCTGGTCAGCAGCTCGACCCGGCGCCGGTCGCGTTGCAGCAACGGTGCCAGGCGCCGGCGGATGCCCAGGTTGATGCGCGCGCGACGATCCTGGGCGTAGTAGTTCCACAGGTAGTCGCGCTCGCGGTCGGTGACCATCTCCAGGGTCAGCTCGTCGTGGTTGCGCAGGAAGATCGCCCATTGGCAGTTGGCCGGGATCTCCGGGGTCTGGCGCAGGATGTCGGTGACCGGAAAGCGGTCTTCCTGGGCCAGCGCCATGTACATGCGCGGCATCAGCGGAAAGTGAAAGGCCATGTGGCACTCGTCGCCCTGCCCTTCGCCGAAGTACAGCTGGGTATCCTCGGGCCACTGGTTGGCCTCGGCCAGCAGCATGCGGTCGGGGTAGTTGGCGTCGATTTCGGCGCGGATCTTCTTCAGCACCTGGTGGGTTTCGGGCAGGTTCTCGTTGTTGGTGCCATCGCGCTCGATCAGGTACGGGATGGCATCCAGGCGCAGGCCATCCACGCCCAGGTCGAGCCAGTAGCGCATCACCCCGATCACCGCCTTGAGCACCTGCGGGTTGTCGAAGTTGAGGTCGGGCTGGTGCGAATAGAAGCGGTGCCAGAAGTACTGGCCGGCAACCGGGTCCCAGGTCCAGTTGGAGTGCTCGGTGTCGAGGAAGATGATGCGCGTGCCGTCGTACCTGGTATCGGTGTCGGACCACACATAAAAGTCCCGCGCCCTGGAGCCGGGCTTGGCGCGCCGGGCCTTCTGGAACCACGGGTGCTGGTCGGAGGTGTGGTTGATGACCAGCTCGGTGATCACCCGCAGGTTGCGCTTGTGCGCCTCGGCGATGAAGCGTCGCACGTCGGCCAGGGTGCCGTAGTCGCTGTGCACGGCCTTGTAGGCGGCGATGTCGTAGCCGTCGTCGCGCCGTGGCGAGGGGTAGAACGGCAGCAGCCACAGGGTGTTGACCCCAAGCTCGGCGATGTAGTCGAGCTTGGCGATCAGGCCGGGAAAATCACCGATGCCGTCGCCGTTGGAGTCGAAGAACGACTTGACGTGCACCTGGTAGATGATCGCGTCCTTGTACCACAGCGGGTCGTTGATGAACGTGGCTGGGCGGGCTTTCTTCGCCATGTACGACTCCTTCTGGTTGGCGGGGGGCTAGCGGGCCGGGGTGATGCGCCAGATGCCGAACGGCTGGTGCCAGGGTTCGATGCGCATCCACTGGGTCTTGCCGTACCAGCTCCAGCGATGGCCGCTCATCAGGTCTTCGCCGAAGGTTTCGGCGTCGTCCTCCAGGCCCAGCTCCCACAGCGGCAACTCGAAGTGCGCCTCCTGGGCGTTGTGCGGGTCGAGGCTGACGGCCACCAGGATCAGGCTGCCGCTGGCCGGATCGCCCTTGGCGAAGTACAGGATGTTGTCGTTCCAGGCGTTGTAGAAGCGGATGCCCAGGTGGGTCTGCAGCGCCGGGTGCTGGCGGCGGATGCGGTTGAGCTGGGCGATCTCGGCAATGATGTTGCCGGGCTGGGTGTAGTCGCGCGGGCGGATCTCGTACTTCTCCGAGTCCAGGTATTCCTCCTTGCCCGGTATCGCCGCCGCCTCGCACAGCTCGAACCCCGAATACATGCCCCACAGGCCCGAGCCCATGGTGGCCAGCGCTGCGCGAATCAGAAAGCCCGGGCGGCCGGAGTCGTGCAGGAAGAACGGGTTGATGTCCGGCGTGTTGACGAAGAAGTTGGGGCGGTAGCAGTACGACCACGGCGGCTGGTTGAGTTCGCTGAAGTACTGTTGCAGCTCGGCCTTGTTGTTGCGCCAGGTGAAGTAGGTATAGCTCTGCGAATAGCCGACCTTGCCCAGGCGCGCCATCATCGCCGGCTTGGTGAAGGCCTCGGCGAGGAAGATCACCTGCGGGTGCTGGCTGCGCACGTTGGCGATCAGCCACTCCCAGAACGGCAGCGGCTTGGTGTGCGGGTTGTCCACGCGAAACTGGGTCACGCCCTCCTGCACCCAGCCCAGCACCACGTCGCGCAGGGCCAGCCACAGGGCGGGCACCGCGTCGGCGGCATAGAAGTCGACGTTGACGATGTCCTGGTATTTTTTCGGCGGGTTCTCGGCATAGCGGATGGTGCCGTCGGGGCGCCAGCTGAACCAGCCCGGGTGCTCGGTGAGCCAGGGGTGGTCCTGGGAGCACTGGATGGCGAAGTCCAGGGCGATTTCCAGGCCATGCTCGGCGGCGGCGGCCACCAGCCGGCGGAAGTCTTCGCGGCTGCCCAGCTGCGGGTGGATGGCCTCGTGCCCGCCGTCGGCGCTGCCGATTGCGTAGGGGCTGCCGGGGTCGTCGGGGCCGGCCTGCAAGGCATTGTTGCGGCCCTTGCGGTGCTGGGTGCCGATGGGGTGGATGGGCGGGAAGTACAGCACGTCAAAGCCCATGTCGCGGATCATCGGCAGGCGCTGATGCACGTCGTTGAAGGTGCCGTGGCGGGCCGGGTCGTCGGTGACCGAACGCGGGAACAGCTCGTACCAGCTGGCAAAGCGTGCGCGCTCGCGCTCCACCTCAAGGGGGAACTCGGCGCTGCGGCTGAGGTAGGCACGGTGGTCGGCGCGGCCCATCAGGGCGCGGGTGTCGTCGTGCAGCAGCAGCTCGACGCCGGCCTGGGCAGGCAGGCTGGCCAGTTGCAGGGCCACCGCCTCCAGTTGCGCACGCAGCGGCTCGCTGCTGCGCTCGGCGCTCTGCATCAGGTGGCGGCGGCCCTCCTCCAGCTCCAGGCCTACGTCGACGCCGGCGGCGAATTTCTTCTCCAGCTCGTAGCAGTAGCTGGCGTACTGGTCGATCCAGGCCTCGATCATGAACAGGTGGCGGCCCACCTCGCTGACCGTGAAGCGCCCCTCCCAGCTGTCGTTGCCCAGCAGCGTCATGGGCACTTCGTGCCAGTTGGGGTGCTGCAGGCGGCGCCAGCTCAGGCGCACGGCCAGCACGTCGTGGCCGTCGGCGAAGATCTTGCTGGTAACGGTGACCTGTTCGCCCACGGTACCCTTGACCGCATGCTGGCCGGCGTCGAGCACAGGTTCGGTGTTCTCGATCACTATGCGCGGCAGCAGCAGCGCCCTGGCCAGGGTCAGGGTGTGCTCGCTGGTTTCATCGGTGCTGAAAGGCTCATCGCGGGTCATCGAACATCGCTCCGTTACGCTGTGACGGTAAGGTTCAGAGCAATGGCAGGCGTGGGGGTTCAATAAAAAATGAGCGATGCGGCGCGGCCACGGTCGAAGAATGGGTCAGCCTTTGAACAGCCCTTTATGTGAGGTTCGGCCCATGAATATTCCTATTCCTGCTGAAACGCCCGATCCGAATATCGATGACCCCAATCTGCCACCACCGGTGCCCGAGAAGGAGCCTGAGCCGCCCAAGGAGCAGGAGCCCGTGGGCGACCCGCCCAGTGAAGAGCCGCCGGTGAAGGTGCAAGCGTAGACCGGGATCTGGCAGTTGCACTGCGGTGTGCCCATCGCGGGTCAAGCCCGCTCCCACAGGAGTGCGGTGGTTTACAGAAATGCGCGATACCTGTGGGAGCGGGCTTGACCCGCGATGGCTGAAACGCCGAGCTCAACGGTTGCACAACTCCTCGATGCTGATCTCGCGCATGCGAAACTTCTGGATCTTGCCGGTCACCGTCATCGGAAACTCCTCGACGAAACGAAAATGTCGCGGCGTCTTGAAGTGCGCGATGCGGCTCTTGCACCAGGCCTGCAGCTCCCCATCGGTGGCGCTGTGCCCAGGGTGCAGCTTGATCCACGCCACGATCTCCTCGCCGTAACGCTCATCCGGAATGCCGATCACCTGCACGTCCGCCACCGACGGGTGGGTAAAGAAGAACTCCTCCAGCTCGCGCGGGTAGATGTTCTCGCCACCGCGAATGATCATGTCCTTGTTGCGCCCGGCAATGCACACGTAGCCCTGCTCGTCCATGCTCGCCAGGTCGCCGGTGTGCATCCAGCCCGCCGGGTCGATCGCCTCGCTGGTGGCCGCCGGGTTGCCCCAGTAGCCCAGCATCACGCTGTAGCCGCGGGTGCACAGCTCGCCGATGGTGCCACGCGGCACGATGCAGCCGTGTTCGTCGACGATCTTGCTCTCCAGCTGCGGCTGGGTGCGCCCCACCGTGGTCACGCGCAGCTCCAGCTCGTCGTCCGGGCCGGTCTGCAGCGACACCGGGCTGGTCTCGGTCATGCCGTAGGCGATCTGCACCTCGCCCATGTGCAACTGGTCGATCACCCGACGCATCACTTCGATCGGGCAGGTAGCACCGGCCATGATGCCGGTGCGCAGGCTGCTCAGATCGTAGTCGCCGCGCCGCGGCTGGTCGAGCAGCGCGATGAACATGGTCGGCACCCCGTACAGCACGGTGGCGCGCTCGCGGGCTACGCCTTCGAGGGTCAGCAGCGGGTCGAAGGCGTCGTTGGGGTAGATCATGGTGGTGCCGTGGGTGATGCAGCCCAGGTTGCCCATGACCATGCCGAAGCAGTGGTACAGCGGCACCGGGATCACCATGCGGTCATGCTCGGTCAGGCCCAGGCTCTCGCCGACCATGTAGCCGTTGTTGAGGATGTTGTAGTGGCTCAGGGTCGCGCCCTTGGGGAAGCCCGTGGTGCCGGAGGTGTACTGGATGTTCACCGGCTGGTCGAACTGCAGGCTCTGCTGGCGCTGCTGGTACTCGGCCGGGGCGACCTGCTCGGCCATGCCGGCCAGCGCCGCCCACGGCAGGAAGCCGCCCGGCGGCGCGTCGTCGAGGCTGATCAGCCCGCGCAGGTCGGGCAGGCGCTCGCCATTGAGCTGGCCTGGCGCCTGGTGCGCCAGCTCCGGCAGCAGTTCGCCGAGCATGGCATGGTAGTCGGAGGTCTTGAAGGTGCCGGCGCAGATCAGCCACTGGCAGGCAGACTGGCGCAGCACGTATTCCAGTTCGCTGGTGCGGTAGGCCGGGTTGATGTTGACCAGGATCACGCCGATTTTGGCGGTGGCGAACTGGGCGATGCACCACTGCGCGCAGTTGGGCGCCCAGATACCCAGGCGGTCGCCGGTCTTCAGGCCCAGCGCCATCAGGGCGCGGGCATGCAGGTCGATGCTGTCGGCCAGTTCGCGCCAGCTGTAGCGCAGTTGCTGGTGGCGTACCACCAGTGCCTCGCGCTCGGCAAAGCGCGCCACGGTGTTGTCCAGGGCCTGGCCGATGGTCATGGCCAGCAGCGGTTTGTCCTGGCGACCCTGGGTGTAGCTCGGTTGATTCATGACGACCCCGTATTGTGATTGTTGTGGGTGCTGATTCACGCGAGACCTAATGTGGCGCAAATTAACGTTAACGTAAAGGTCATGGGGAGATTGACAGTGTTCGGTGCGGGGTTTACGTTAACGTAAAGGTGACAGATCGCAGCGCCTTGATCGCGGGTCAACCACCACGCCACTCAAAGAACAATCGACAAGAAAGGTGCCAGCATGCGTTATCCGACCCTGAACTTCGCCCTGGGCGAAACCATCGACATGCTCCGCGACCAGGTGCAGGCGTTCGTCGCAGCCGAGCTGGCCCCGCGTGCGGCGCAGATCGACCAGGACAACCTGTTCCCCGCCGACATGTGGCGCAAGTTCGGCGACATGGGCCTGCTGGGCATCACCGTCAGCGAAGAATACGGCGGCGCGGGCCTGGGCTACCTGGCCCACGTGGTGGCCATGGAAGAAATCAGCCGCGGCTCGGCCTCGGTCGCGCTCTCCTACGGCGCCCACTCCAACCTCTGCGTCAACCAGATCAACCGCAACGGCACCGCCGAACAGAAAGCCAAATACCTGCCCAAGCTGATCAGCGGCGAGCACATCGGCGCCCTGGCCATGAGCGAGCCCAACGCCGGCTCCGACGTGGTGTCGATGAAACTGCGTGCCGAACAGCGCGGCGACCGCTTCGTGCTCAACGGCAGCAAGACCTGGATCACCAACGGCCCCGACGCCAACACCTACGTGATCTACGCCAAGACCGACCTGGAAAAGGGCCCCCACGGCATCACCGCGTTCATCGTCGAGCGCGACTGGGCTGGCTTCAGCCGCAGCAACAAGTTCGACAAGCTGGGCATGCGCGGCTCCAACACCTGCGAGCTGTTCTTCGACAACGTCGAGGTGCCCCAGGAGAACATCCTCGGCCAGCTCAACGGTGGCGTGAAGGTGCTGATGAGCGGCCTGGACTACGAGCGTGTGGTGCTCTCCGGCGGCCCTACCGGGATCATGCAGGCGTGCATGGACCTGGTGGTGCCCTACATCCACGACCGCAAGCAGTTCGGCCAGAGCATCGGCGAGTTCCAGCTGATCCAGGGCAAGATCGCCGACATGTACACCCAGCTCAATGCCAGCCGCGCCTACCTGTATGCCGTGGCCCAGGCCTGCGATCGCGCCGAGACCACCCGCAAGGACGCCGCCGGGGTGATCCTCTACACCGCCGAGCGCGCCACCCAGATGGCCCTCGAGGCAATCCAGATTCTGGGCGGCAACGGCTACATCAACGAGTTCCCCGCAGGCCGCCTGCTGCGCGACGCCAAGCTGTACGAGATCGGCGCCGGCACCAGCGAGATCCGGCGCATGCTGATCGGTCGCGAGCTGTTCAACGAGACGCGCTGAGGCGCTCAGCGGCAACGCCGCCATAACGCAGACCCACTCTTGCAGCTTGGAGCTTGCCGCTTGAAGCTGCGCCAGGAGCCACGATGATTCTGAAGTCTCAGTTGAACCCCCGCGCGCCCGAATTCGCGCTCAACAGCGCGGCCATGCTCGAACAGGTGCAAGGCCTGCGTGACCTGCTCGCCAGCGTGCACCAGGGCGGCGGGCCCAAGGCCCAGGAGCGCCACACCTCACGCGGCAAGTTGCTGCCGCGCGACCGCATCGACCGCCTGCTCGACCCGGGTTCGCCGTTTCTGGAGATCGGCCAGCTGGCCGCCCACGAGGTGTACGGCGAAGACGTGCCTGCCGCCGGCGTGATCGCCGGCATCGGCCGCATCGAGGGCGTGGAGTGCATGATCGTGGCCAACGACGCCACGGTCAAAGGCGGCTCGTACTACCCGCTGACCGTCAAGAAGCACCTGCGCGCCCAGACCATCGCCCAGCAGAACCGCCTGCCCTGCGTGTACCTGGTGGACTCCGGCGGCGCCAACCTGCCGCGCCAGGACGAGGTGTTCCCCGACCGCGAGCACTTCGGCCGCATCTTCTTCAACCAGGCCACCATGAGCGCCCAGGGCATCCCGCAGATCGCCGTGGTGATGGGCTCGTGCACCGCCGGCGGTGCCTACGTGCCGGCCATGGCCGACGAGGCGATCATGGTGCGCCAGCAGGCCACCATCTTCCTGGCCGGCCCGCCGCTGGTCAAAGCCGCCACCGGCGAGGTGGTCAGCGCCGAAGACCTGGGCGGTGCCGACGTGCACTGCAAGGTCAGCGGCGTGGCCGACCACTATGCCGACAACGACGAACACGCCCTGGCCATCGCCCGGCGCTGCGTGGCCAACCTCAACTGGCGCAAGCTGGGCCAGCTGCAGGTGCGCACCCCGATCGCCCCGCTGTACACAGCCGACGAGCTGTACGGCGTGGTGCCGGCCGATGCCAAGCAGCCGTTCGATGTGCGCGAGGTGATCGCGCGCCTGGTGGACGGCTCGCTGTTCGACGAGTTCAAGGCGCTGTTCGGTACCACGCTGGTGTGCGGCTTTGCCCACCTGCACGGCTACCCGGTGGCGATTCTGGCCAACAACGGCATCCTGTTCGCCGAGGCCGCGCAGAAAGGCGCGCACTTCATCGAGCTGGCCTGCCAGCGCGGCATCCCGCTGCTGTTCCTGCAGAACATCACCGGCTTCATGGTGGGCCAGAAGTACGAGGCCGGCGGCATCGCCAAGCATGGCGCCAAGCTGGTGACCGCAGTGGCCTGTGCCCAGGTGCCCAAGTTCACCGTGATCATCGGCGGCAGCTTCGGTGCCGGCAACTATGGCATGTGCGGGCGTGCCTACGACCCGCGCTTTCTGTGGATGTGGCCCAACGCGCGCATCGGCGTGATGGGCGCCGAACAGGCCGCAGGCGTGCTGGCCCAGGTCAAGCGCGAACAAAACGAGCGCAGCGGCCAGGTTTTCAGCCCGCAGGACGAGGCGCAGCTCAAGCAGCCGATCCTGGACCAGTACGAACACCAGGGCCACCCCTACTATTCCAGCGCCCGGCTGTGGGACGACGGCGTCATCGACCCTGCGCAAACCCGCGAGATTCTCGGCCTGGCCCTCTCGGCAGCCCTCAATGCCCCGATCGAACCGAGCCGTTTCGGCATTTTCCGGATGTGACCGATGAGCGACTTCTCTACCCTTGAACTGATTCGCGACCCACGCGGCTTCGCCACCCTGTGGCTGAGCCGCGAGGCCAAGAACAACGCCTTCAACGCGCAGATGATCCGCGAACTGATCATCGCCATCGACCAGATCGGCAACGACGCCAGCCTGCGCTTCATGGTGCTGCGCGGGCGCGGCCGGCACTTCAGTGCCGGCGCCGACCTTGCCTGGATGCAGCAGTCGGCGCAGCTGGACTACAACACCAACCTGGACGACGCCCGCGAGCTGGCCGAGCTGATGTACAACCTGGCGCGGCTCAAGGTGCCGACCCTGGCGGTGGTCCAGGGCGCAGCCTTCGGCGGTGCCGTGGGGCTGATCAGTTGCTGCGACATGGCCATCGGTGCCGACGACGCGCAGCTGTGCCTGTCTGAAGTGCGCATCGGCCTGGCGCCGGCGGTGATCAGCCCGTTCGTGGTGCAGGCCATGGGCGAGCGCGCCACCCGCCGCTATGCCCTGACCGCCGAACGCTTCAGCGGCGAGCGGGCCCGCGAACTGGGCCTGCTGGCCGAAACCTGCCCGGCCGCGCAGCTGGATGCCGAGGTCGAGCGCTGGGTCGACAACCTGCTGCTCAACAGCCCGCAGGCCATGTGCGCCAGCAAGGAGCTGCTGCGCGAAGTGGGCAATGGTGAGCTCACCCCTGCCCTGCGCCGCTACTGTGAAGGCGCCATTGCGCGTATCCGCGTGAGCGCCGAAGGCCAGGAGGGCCTGCGCGCCTTCCTCGAAAAACGCACGCCAGCCTGGCAAACCCCCGCTTCGGACAAGGAGCCACGCCCATGAGCCGCCCTCTGCTGACCACCCTGCTGGTCGCCAACCGTGGCGAGATCGCCTGCCGCGTGATGCGCACCGCCAAGGCCATGGGCCTGACCACCGTGGCCGTGCACAGCGCCATCGACCGCGATGCGCGGCACAGCCGCGAAGCGGATATCCGGGTTGACCTGGGTGGCGCCAAGGCGGCCGAGAGCTACCTGGACATCCCCAGGCTGATTGCCGCGGCCAAGGCCAGCGGCGCCCAGGCGATACACCCGGGCTACGGCTTTCTGTCGGAGAACGCAGGCTTTGCCCGGGCCATCGAAGAGGCCGGGCTGATCTTCCTCGGCCCGCCGGCCAGTGCCATCGACGCAATGGGCAGCAAGTCGGCGGCCAAGGCGCTGATGGAAGTGGCCGGGGTACCGCTGGTGCCTGGCTACCACGGCGAAGCCCAGGACCTGGAGACCTTCCGCGCGGCCGCCCAGCGCATCGGCTACCCCGTACTGCTCAAGGCCACCGCCGGTGGCGGTGGCAAGGGCATGAAGGTGGTCGAGCAGGAAAGCCAGCTGGGTGAAGCCCTGGCCTCGGCCCAGCGTGAAGCGCTGTCGTCGTTCGGCGATGCACGCATGCTGGTCGAAAAGTACGTGCTCAAGCCGCGTCACGTCGAAATCCAGGTGTTCGCCGACCAGCATGGCAACTGCCTGTACCTGAACGAGCGCGACTGCTCGATCCAGCGTCGTCACCAGAAGGTGGTCGAGGAAGCCCCGGCCCCCGGCCTGAGCCCGGCGCAGCGCCAGGCCATGGGCGAGGCGGCGGTACGTGCGGCCCAGGCCATCGGCTATGTGGGCGCAGGCACGGTCGAGTTCCTGCTCGATGCCCGCGGCGAATTCTTCTTCATGGAAATGAACACCCGCCTGCAGGTGGAGCACCCGGTGACCGAGGCGATCACCGGCCTGGACCTGGTGGCCTGGCAGATCCGCGTGGCATGCGGCGAGGCGCTGCCGCTGACGCAGGATCAGGTGCCGCTGCACGGGCATGCCATCGAGGTACGCCTGTACGCCGAGGACCCGGCCAACGACTTTCTGCCGGCCACCGGGCACCTGGCGCTGTACCGCGAGTCGGCGCCGGGCGAAGGGCGCCGGGTCGACAGCGGCGTGTGCGAAGGTGACAGCATCTCGCCGTTCTACGACCCGATGCTGGGCAAGCTGATTGCCTGGGGCGAGAACCGGGAACAGGCACGCCTGCGCCTGCTGGCGATGCTCGACAGCTTCGCCATTGGCGGCCTTAAGACCAACATCGCTTTCCTGCGCCGCATCCTGGCCCACCGCGCCTTTGCCGAGGCCGAACTGGATACCGGGTTCATCCCGCGCTATCAGGATCAACTGCTGCCCGCCCCCGTCGCGTTGCCGACAGCGTTCTGGCAGGCCGCCGGGCAGGCCTTCCAGCAATCGCGCCCCGCCTGCGTGCGCGCTGATGACCGGCACTCGCCGTGGGCAGCCGCCACCGGTTTCAGGCCGGGCGTACCGGCGCAGACCGCCCTGCACCTGCGCTGCAATGGCGAAGACCGGGCACTGAGCCTGAACCCCGGATCGGTGTCCGCGCGCATGGACGGCGAGCACCTGGTGATCGAGCACGAAGGCGTGCGGCGCAGGCACCTGGCCGTGCGCCGTGGGCAAACGCTGTATCTGGAGTGGGATGGCGAGCTGCACGGGGTAAGCGCTTTCGACCCGATTGCCGAGGCGGACGCCGGCCATGCGCACCAGGGCGGCATGAGTGCGCCCATGAACGGCAGCATCGTGCGGGTATTGGTGGAGGTCGGTCAGGTGGTCGAAGCCGGCACGCAACTGGTGGTGCTGGAGGCCATGAAGATGGAGCACAGCATCCGCGCACCCCAGGCGGGGACGGTCAAGGCGCTGTATTGCCAGGAAGGCGAGATGGTCAGCGAAGGGGCCGCGCTGGTGGAGCTGGAGGTTCAGGAAGGCTGACGGCGCTGCACCTGCACAGGGTTTTGTGGGCGCCACGAAACCCTGTGTGGGCCGGCTTGCCAGCGACGCTTTTCAGCCCAGCCGGATAGACGCCTGCACCACCACACCGAGCACCTCGGTGCCCTCCTCCCACGTCAGTTTGGGCCAGGTGGGATTGAGCGGCTGCAAGTACCGCTGACCAGCCTCCTCGACCAGCTGGCGAAACACCGCGACAGGATTGCCGGGCAGGCGCGCGATCACCAGCGCGCCGATCTCGGCAGTTCGACCGCTGTCCACCAGCACCATCATGCCCGCCGGCACGCTCAGGCCCATGGGCGAATTCATCGCGTCACCTTCCACCGTCAGCCAGTAGCACGGGCCATCGGCCAGGTGGTCGCTGAGCACGGTCGGCGCGCCTTCGACAGGCTCGCCCAGGTGCTCCCAGTCCGACAGCGGGTAGCGGAATGCACCCAGCGCCGGTGTGGCATACACCCCGGACGGCTCCGCGACGGCGTCGTCGCAGACCACGCCCATGCGCCCCATGCCCAGTATCCGCAGGATTTCGTCGATGGTGGCCAGCGGTGGGTTGTTCCTTCCCCGAATCCAATGGCCAACGCCACCTTGGGTCACCCCGAGGCGTTCGGCCAGTTTCTCCTGCGTGAGGCCCAGCTCGCGCATTCTGGCTTTCGCCAGTTCATTCCATTTTTTCATCGCTGGCACGATACGGACTGACAGCAGCGACTCAATACATAATCTGTAGTATTTAAGCGATGGAATACAATACAACATGTACTTAGGATTGAAGGGTAATCTTTTCCTACTCACCACAAGGAAGGCAGCCCCATGACCCCACCCCCTTTCAACGACCTGGACAGCGAAGCGGCACGCCGCGCACTGGACTATTACCTCAACCCTACCCCATCTACGGTCAGCCACACGGACGACCAGCTGTTCATCGCCCGCCAGGACCTCTCGGCCGAAGCGGCCACCGAACACGCCTCGAGCATGCTGCGCTGCGCCGCAGCCAGCGCCTACGAGTCGGCCGACAACCTCAAGGGCAACCCACGGGACATGGCCTTCTCGGTGATGCACATGATCAACATGGCCAGGGCGCTGCTGGACCGCAGCCTCGCGGAACAGGCCAGGCGGCAGGAGCTTCAATCAAGGGAGGGATGATGGCAACGGGAACGGCGGTGGGGCAGGCCGTGGTTCAACGACCAGGCACAGCGATGCGGAATTTTTTGCTGGATAACAGAAAATTCATTTGACTTGAAAATGAGAACGATTATTATTGCAAACAACTGGTCGCGAGACTGGTTGGATAACTGAAAGCCCTTAGGTCGGACTCTCAGATTATCTCCTCATCAGGCTAATCACGGTTTTTGACCCGGCTTTTTGCCGGGTCTTTTTTTTTGGCTCTTCAGGCTAATGAAGGCGGGTGGTGCTTGAATGGCAGCGATGATAGCAAATGTATGTCTCGATATGTAACCCCGAGGGAAGCCTTTGCCGATTCAGCACTTGAGAATCAATCTCATGTAGATTAAGCTGTCGCAGCGTCAGGGAAGACGCCCCCTTCTCTTCAGTCGTTTCTTTCTGCAAGGAGCTCGTACATGACCCGTCTGTTGCTGCCCCTTGAACACCATCACGATAGCGCCGACCTCGGCGAAGATGCCCTGCTCGTGCGCCTGAAAAAGCTGCCACGCCGGGTACAGCAGGTGTTCCTGCTCAATCGTCTCGATCAACTGTCGTTCGCCGCCATCGCCCAGCGCCTGGATATCGGCGCACCGACCGTGGAACGGCACATGGGCCAGGTACTGCAAGCCGCCCTGCCGGTGCGCAGCGCCTCCAGCACTGCGGCGGCGCAATGGTATGTGCGCCTGCAGAGCCCGGACATCACCGCCAGCGAGCGCATCGACTTTCGCCGCTGGCTGGATGCCGCCCCCGAACACCTGCATGCGTTCCATGCCACCGAACTGCGCTGGCGCAACCTGCTGGCACCGGCCCGGCAACTGGGTGATGGGCACTGGTATCGCCAGGCCTGGGCCGGTGTTTCGCTGGGAGGCTGCTCGGTGGCGCTCGGCCTGGGGTTGGCAGCGGCGCTGGCGATCGGTTTCTGGTCGTGATCCAGGGGTGTAGAGTGGTTGGCACAACAACTCTACCGGAGCTTGGCCATGACCGTGACGCTGTCCCCCGTTAGCATCGATTGCGCATTCGATGCCGGCAACATCCTGCTCGTCGATGCCGGCAACCCGTCCCGGATTCACCTGAACATCCGCCCCGACACCCACAGCGGGCATTTCCAGTGGTTTCACTTCAAGGCCAGCGGGCTGACGCCCGGGCATACCCACGCCTTCAGCCTGGACAACGCCAGCCAGTCGTCCTATAGCGCCGCATGGGAGGGCTACCAGGCGGTAGCGTCCTACGACCAGCAGAGCTGGTTTCGCGTGCCGACCCGCTACGACGGCAAGGCCCTGCACTTCAGCCTTGAGCCCCGCGAAACACAGGCCTGGTTCGCCTACTTCGAGCCCTACCCGCGCGCGCGGCACAATCAGCTGATCGAACGCGCCAGCGCCTTGCCGGGCGTCGAACTGCTGGCCACCGGGCGCAGCGTCGAAGGGCGCGATATCCCGTTGCTGCGGGCGGGCGACGGGGGCGCGGGCAAGCGCAAGCTGTGGATCATCGCCCAGCAGCACCCCGGCGAGCACATGGCCGAGTGGTTCATGGAGGGCGTGATCGACCGCATACAGGGCAACGATGCCACCGTGCAGGCCCTGCTGGCGGTCGCCGACCTGTACCTGATCCCCAACATGAACCCGGACGGTGCCGCTGCCGGGCACCTGCGCACCAATGCCAGGGGCAAGGACCTCAACCGCGCCTGGCAGGATGCGAACATCGAACACACCCCTGAGGTGCTGTTCGCCCAGCAGCAGATGAAGCTGTATGGCGTGGACCTGTTCCTGGATGCCCATGGCGATGAGGAAATACCCCATGTGTTCACGGCCGGGTGCGAAGGCAACCCGGGCTACACGGATCGGATCGCGGCACTGGAGGAGCGTTTTCGCAGCACCCTGTGCAGCGTGACACGGGACTTCCAGACCACCCACGGCTACCCGCGCAGCAAGCCTGGGCAGGCCAACATGACCCTGGCATGCAATGCGGTGGGCCAGGCGCATGACTGCCTGTCGCTGACCCTGGAGATGCCGTTCAAGGATCACGACGACGCGCCCGATGCGGTGACCGGCTGGTCGGGTGAACGCTCCAAGGCGCTGGGCAGCGCGGTGATCGACACCTTGGCGAAGCTGGTCGCAGCGCTGCGCTAGGGGCTGGCGCACCGTCGCCCCGCAGCGCTCCCCATCGCGGGTCAAGCCCGCTCCCACAAGGCTTGCAGTGCCCTGTAGGAGCGGGCCTGACCCGCGATGAGGCAGGTCAGCCCGGCGGCGGCCCCGCCACCCGCACACAATCATCCGGCCCCAGCACCCGCCCATCCGCCGCTCGCAGCTGCAGCGGGCCCACCGGCGCCCCGCTCTGGCGGTCCACCAGCACCGAATGCGCCTCGCCAGGCTGGTAGAAAAACGCCTCGCCCCACTGGCGCAGCCCCACGATCAAGGGAAACAACCCGCGCCCCTTCTCGGTCAGCACGTACTCCTGGTACGCGCTGCCATCCGACGCCGGCACCAGCTCCAGAATCCGGTGCTCCACCAACTGGCGCAAGCGCGAGGCCAAAATGTTCTTGGCCATGCCCAGGTTGCGCTGGAACTCGCCAAAGCGGCGCAAGCCATCAAACGCATCACGCACGATCAACAGCGACCACCAGTCACCGATCGCGTCCAGTGACCGGGCCACCGGGCATTCGGCATCTTGCAGGCGGGTACGTTGAACCATGATCGCTCTCGGCAGGCTGAAAAAAGTAGTTGCAATATAAAACCGGTCCTCTCAGCATACAACCAGTTTCATTATGCAACCACATAGGATATCGCCATGCCCGCCTCCCCTGCGCCCCGGCTTTCGCCGTGGCTCGCCCTGCTGTTCTCCGTCGCCTGCGCACTGGCGGTGGCCAACGTGTATTACGCCCAGCCACTGCTGGACGCGATGGCCCGCGACTTCGCCATCGACCCGGCGCTGGTGGGGCTGGTGGTGACCCTGACCCAGGTGGGCTACGGCCTGGGCCTGATACTGCTGGTGCCTCTGGGCGACCTGTTCGAGCGGCGCCGGCTGATCGTGCTGCAGTCGCTGCTGTCGGTGCTGGCCCTGCTGATGATCGCCCTGGCCACCAGCAGCGCCTGGCTGTTTGTCGGCATGGCCCTGACCGGCCTGTTGGCGGTGGTGGCGCAACTGCTGGTGGCGCATGCCGCCAGCGTATCGGCCGACACCGAACGCGGGCATGTGGTGGGCATGGTCACCAGCGGTATCGTGATCGGCATCCTGCTGGCCCGCACCCTGTCCGGGGCGATGGCCGATCTGGCCGGCTGGCGCTCGATCTACGCCCTGTCGGCAGCGCTGACCCTGCTGATGACCCTGCTGCTGTGGCGCGTGCTGCCCGCACACACGGCTGCGCGCCCCAACACTGGCTACGGCGCGCTGCTGGTGTCGTTGTGGCAACTGGTGCGCGAGCAGCCGGTGCTGCGCCAGCGCGCCCTGCTGGCGATGCTCAGCTTCGCCTCGGCCATGGTGCTGTGGACCCCGCTGGTACTGCCCCTGAGCGCCCCGCCGCTGTCGTTGTCGGCAACCGAGGTGGGCCTGTTCGGCCTGGCCGGCGCAGCCGGGGCGCTGGCCGCCGCGCGTGCCGGCGGGCTGGCCGACCGTGGCCTGGGGCAACGGGTCAGCGGCCTCTCGCTGCTGCTGATGATCGGTTCATGGGGCGCCATCGCCCTCACCCAGCAATCGCTGTGGGCACTGCTGCTGGGGGTGGTGGTGTTCGACCTGGGCCTGCAGGCGCTGCACGTGGCCAGCCAGAGCCTGATCTACCGCCTGCCGGCCGATACTCACAGCCGGCTCACCGCCGCCTACATGCTGCTCTACTCCATCGGCAGTGCACTGGGCTCGCTGGCCTCGACGCTGGCCTACGCCTGGGGCGGCTGGCTGCTGGTATGCGTGCTGGGTGCGGGGTTGAATGTGCTGGCACTGGGGTATTGGTGGCGCACCGTGCGCCAGCCGGCTCAGAACTGCACGTCGAGTATCACGCTGTCCAGGTAGTCGCCGGCCGGCGGCGTGGCCTGGTCGGTGTAGACCCTGGCGTTGTAGTTGAACACCTGGCTGCCGGCCGCGCTGCCACTGCCATTGCCGTTGCCCGGGTTGATGTCGGCGTCGCTGCTGGCGCGCCGCGCACTGCTCAGGCTGCCCCAGCGCACGCCCCCGCCACTCTTGAAGATGTCATAGGCCAGGTAGTTGCCGGCGCTGGATTTCATGCGCCGACGCCCGCCTGCCACGTTCTGCCCGTCATCCAGCCCCACCGTGTAGGCACTGCCCTTGGTACAGGCCAGGTTGACGTTCTGGCTCACCGTGGCGAACCCGCTGACCACCGGCGCGCTGCCGAACACGATGTTGGGCGAGCTGATCTGGCAGTCGTTGGTGACGGTCAGGTTGATGGTCAGGGTGGTAGTGGCGTTGAACACCTGCCGCCCCAGACAGGCGCTGCCCAGACCCAGCCCCCAGCAATAGTCGATGCTCCAGGCCACGGTGAACGTCTCCTGGTACAGGCCGGCCGCCACGTTGCTGGTCATTTGCGTGCGCAGGTAGATGGGCACGGTCTTGGGCGAGGTGCCGCCGAGCAGGCCCAGGGCATCGATGATGCCGTTGCGCGCAAAATCGTAGGGCTGGCCCCGGGTGATCGGGTAGCTGGTGCTGTTGTTGGCGTACAGCGTGTAGAGGATGACGTCGCCGGTGGGGCCCACCAGCCCGGTGGTGCCGTTGTTGGCGGTGAAGGTGGCCTTGAAGGAGTCATCCGAACGCAGCAGGGTCAGCAGCGAACCGGTGCAGCTCAAGCCGGCACTGGGCGCCGTGGTGGTCTGCACCGTGGTGCGTATCAGGGTGGAGTTGACCAGGCCGAAAGTGGCCGGCGTGGTTGCCAGGACCTGGCACAGCGCCTGGGCGCGCATGCCGGCCAGCAGTGCCAGCAGCGCAAGCAGCCCCGTCAGCCAGCGCTTCACTGACACACCAGCGGGCCGATCAGCGGCACCTGGTCGGCCTGCGCCTTGAGCTCGAACTGCACCCGGCAACTGCCGCCTCCGGCCAGTTGCACCACCAGGCTGTTGTGTTCGCTCAGGTCCTCCAGGTACACCAGGCCATCCCAGCCCACCACCGCCAGCGCGCCGCTCTGCTCGTGGCGTACCTGGCTGCCCACGGCCAGTTCGTTGTTGCTGGCATCCACCAGCACCACGCTGGCGGCCAGTACCCGGCGCAACGGAAATTCCAGCAGGTAGCCGGCGCCGCGCCTTACCGCCACACGCTGCTCCACATTTGGCGAGCGCACATCGGGGGGCAGTTCCAGCGGGTCGATCTCGTACTTGCCGCGGTAGTAGCCGCTGCCGTAGGGCACCAGCAGGTGCCCCTGGCTGTCGGTGTGCCCCACCACCTGGTTCTCGTAGCGCACCGGCACATCGGCAAAGCCTTCGGTGCTGACCAGCACGAAGGCGTCGTCGATGCGATTGGCCGCGAACACCCCGGCGTCCATCAGCACCACCGAGCCGCTGGCGTCGGCCCAGCGGGTCATGTTGTCGCTGCTGCCGTACACCCCGGCCTGCAACTGCACCGATTGCAGGCGCCAGGTCAGGTCGGCCTGACGGTAGGTTTCACGGTCGCCACCGGCATAGCCCAGGTTGAACCCCACGCCGCCCTGGGCGGGTACGGCGCGGCTGTAGTTGACCCGCTGCAGGTTCTCGCCCTGCTGGTTGCGCTCCAGGCTCAGGGCCAGCGTGCCGTGCAGGTCGAAGGGCACCACCACCTGCGCCTGCACCGCCCACTGGCTGTCGTCCAGGTCGCGGTTGGCCGACAGGTACAGGCTGCTGTTGCCCCACAGCGGCTTGCTCCAGCTGAGGTTGAGCAGGCGCGTGCGCGAGTTGTCGGCGGCGCGCACGTCGAAGTAGCCCGCCCCCAGGCTGCCATAGCGTTGCAGGTTGAGGCTCAGGGTGACCTGCTCGCTGCGCTGGCTGAGGCGGATATACGGGCTGTCGACCAGCGACAGGTCGGCGTAGTCGCCATGACGCTCCAGGCGCTGGTAGTTGAAGCCCAGCCAGCGGTTGTTGTACTGGTAGCCCAGGCTCAACTGCTGGCCACTGCGACCTTCGAAGCGGCTCTGGCTCAGCGCCGTGTTGAGCACGCCGAAGTTGCCCACCCGCAGGTTGCCGCCCAGCCCGCCCAGGCCCAGGGACCCGGCCGCCTCGGCATGGCTTTCCAGCGTGAAGTAGTCGGTCAGGCCATAGCGCAGGCTGCCCGCCGCAACGCCTGGGCCGTAGGCAAAGTCGCGCACGGCATAGTCGCGGCGCAGGGCGCCGGCCGCCACCGAGAAGTCCGCCAGCCCCTGTTGCAGCAGGCTGCTGGTGACGTAGAACGGCAACGTGGTCGAGACCTGCCGGCCAAGGGCGTCGGTGGTCACCACCACCGCCTCGCCGGCACCGTTGATGAACGGCACGTTGGTCAGGGTATAGGGGCCTGGCTGCAGGTCGGCACTGGCGCTCTTGTAGCCATTGATGAACAGGTCCACCGACGAGGGCACCGCGGCTTCACCGGCGAAGGCCGGCAAGGGGTAGGTCACCAGGTCCGGGCGCACGGCAAAGTCCCGCGACAGCTGCACCCCGCCCACCCGCACCGAGCTGGTCCAGGGCAAGGCGCCGGTCAGCACATCGCCGGCCTCGAAGGTCAGCAGGCGCGCCTCGTCGGTGTAGCGCCAGGTGGTGTCGTACCGCCGAAAACCTTCCTGGGCGCCTTCGTAGCCTGCCCCGCCGAGGCGCTGGCGCCACTGCCCGGTGGTGGAGAAGGTGCCCCAGCTGTCGAACACCCGCAGTTCGTTCCAGGCCGCCAGGTAGGTGCCCCCCTCATCGGTGTCGTTGAAGTAGGCGTCGTAGTTGAGCAAGGCGCCGAAACTGCTCAACGCCTCGCCGGCCGGCCCCAGCGAGCGCTCGCCGATGCGCTGGTTGGGCAGCCACGCCGCCGGCACCTGCACCAGCAGCCGCTGGTTCTGGCTGTCGTACTCGCTGTGCAAGCCATCGATGGCGTCCAGCGCCAGTTCCGGGCCGGGCTGCCCGGGCAGTTGCACGCCCGCCGCCTGCAGGTCGTCGGTGGCCATGTACAGGCGCCCGGCCCGCTGGTGTACCAGCACCACGCTAGCGCTGCTCATCTGGTTGACCACCAGTTCCAGGTACAACGGCGCATCGGCGACAGCCTCCATACTCGCAGGGGGTGGCGGCAGTTCGCCTGCGACCGCGCTGCCCGCCAGCAGCACCGCCAGCGTCATGCTGCGGGTGCAGGCCAGAGAAGTACTCACGCACGCCGTCCCACCATGTCCGGGTCCTCCCTGGCCCCTGCTCCATCTTCATGCGCCCTTGAGGCGCCGGGCTCAGTGGCCCTGGTTGATGGTCTGGGGCGGCTCGGCCCCGTTGACGCGCCCTTTGAGCACACTGGCCGCCGAGGCTGCTGCAGGTGCCGGCCAGCGCATGCTCGCGCCGGGCAGTACATAACCCAGCAAGCCGTCGACCAGCGGCTTGCTCTGGGCGCCCTGCTGCATCACCACATCGGTGAGGCGCGCATGCACCGGCCCCACGTTGCGGATCTCGACGAAGGGCTTGCCCTGCTGCGATACCTGTCGCCAGCTCAGCAACGGCGTGCCCACGCCCGCTGCATCACGCTTGCCCTCGGCGTCCGGCTTGCTCCACAGCCCCTGGCCGTAGACGAACAATGGCACCGAGTAGCGCATCTGGAAGCGGATCTGCGCCTGGGAAGTCTGCGCATCGCTGGCCGGCAGGGCGGGTGGGATTTCGTCGATGATGATGCGGTAGGCCTGTTCCTGGCCGGCCGGCGACTGGCCGGTGCGGGTCAGGCGAATCAGCTGTTTCTCGCCCGGCTTGATGGTCGCCACCGGCGGGCTGCCGATGATCTCGCGCTGGGGCTGGAACTGGTCGTCATACCCGTCCTGGCGCCAGGCGAACACCCTGACCTGCAGGTTAGCCGGGGTGGTGCCACGGTTTTCCAACCACAACGCCCCGGCCTTCTGGTCGGCCTCCAGCACCGGGTCGATCGGCCAGATCAACACCGATGTGGCCGCCTGGGCGCCCCCTGCGCCGAGCAAGGCGCCCACCAGCAGCCACTTGCCCATCCCTTGCCATCCACGTGCGTACAGCGCCATGCACCCTCTCCTTTGGCTTGTTCCGATACAACCCCGGGAGCGCACTCACCAGGACAACACCACTTGCACCACGTCGGTGTAGGTGCCCGCCGGCAACACGCCGGGTAACTGGGCTTGCGCATACACCGGCAGCTTGATCGCCGTCGGATCGCTGTAACTGACCGCCACGAGCTGACCGATGCCCAGCACCTGGGACAAGGCCGCGTCGCGGTACAACTGATAGGCCACCAGCGAGGTACCGCTGGTGCGCTTGAGGTTGCGTACCCCGTTGTTGTTCAGGCCACCGTCGACGCTCATCTTCAGGGCCACCCCGGGCGTGCATTGCAGGGTCACCGTGGTGCCTGCCAGCTGGGTGTTCACGCTGGCAGCGCCGAGCGCCGGACGGGTGCCGAAGTCCAGGGTGCCGTAGTTGCTGGCGCCGCCCACCACCAGGCAACCTGCCGCAATCGTTGCGCTGACCTGAAGCGTGCTGGTGAGCGCGGCATCCAGCGGCATGGGCACTGCCCAGGCCAGCACCGCAAGGCCACCGAGCAACCGGCGCATGACCTAGAAGCTCAGCTCGACCGCCACCGTGTCGGTGTACACCCCTGGCGGCAGCGACGGCTTGCCCACGGCGCGGCCGTACAGGTTGACGGTCTGCGCCACCCCGGTGCTGGTGGCGAGGGTGATGGTGCCGTTGATTGCCAGCAGATTGGTGTGCCCGGCATCGGTATAGAAGTCATAGGGCACGTAGTTGGTGCCCATGGCCAGCGCGCGGCTGCCACCGGTGGTGGCCGCGTCATGCGCGCCTGCGCCCACCTTCACCACCGGCGTGGCACCGGGCGAACACAGCACACTGATGGCGCCGCCACCACCGGTGCCGATCACCTGGGCGCTGGCCTCGGTGAACAGGGCAATCTGCGAGCCGAAATCCAGGTTACCGAAGTTGACCCCGGTGGTGGCGGTCGAACCGTTCACCTGACAGGCCGCGGTCAGGGTCAGGGTGGCGTTGATGTTGCCCGTGACCGTGGCCGCCTGGGCCTGGCTGGCAAGGGCCAGGCCAAGCCCGGCGAAGAGTATGCGTGAGACGTTGGGATGCATGAGTCACTCCTTGTTGTTACCAGTCCAGGGTCACCATCAGGGTGTCACGGTAGATGCCGGCCGGCAGCGCCCTGGGGTGTGCCACCACGGCGCCGTAGATCGGTATGGGGATTTGCGCAGCGCTGCTGATCGAGAAGTTGCGCTGCTGGCCGATGCCGTAGCGCACTGCACCGCTTGGGTCGGCCGCCAGCTGGTAGGGGATGAGCTCGCTGCCGTTGCGCAGGCGGCGCACGCCGTTGGCATCGTTGCTGCCGCCATTGATGCTCACCGTGAAGGCCCGCACCGAGGGGTTGCAGCTGACCTGCAGGGTGCCGCTGCCGCCGGTCTGGTCGAGGTTGGCGCTCAGCGGGCGGGCCCAGCTTGGCCCCTGGGTGCCGAAGTCCAGCAGGCCCAGGCCGCCACCGGCCGGGCTGTCGTCCGGCACATTGCTGATCTGGCAGGCTGCGCTGATCACCAGGCGTGCCTGGATATGCCCGCTGAGGGCGGCATTGGCCATCGGACACAACAGCAAGGGCCCGAGGCTGATCAACAGAATCTGCGATGTCTTCATGCTGCCAGTTCCTTTAGCACGCACAGGGTCACCAGGTGACGGTCACCTTGAGCAAGTCCGAGTAATGGCCGACACGGGGCACCTGGGCCAGGGTGTCGATGCGGGCGTACAGCGGCAGTTCCACCGACCCCGAGTCGGGTACGCGTGCGTGCTGGGCGATGTTCACCGCCAGCGGAGTGCGCCAGGCCGGGTCCTGGTAGAGGCGGTACGGGATGGGACGGGCCTGTGGCGTGTCGCTGGCCAGGTAGCGCACCTCGCCGACGCCGCCATGCTGGCCGCCATCGACCTTTACCTGGTACAGCGTATCGGGGTTGCATTCCAGACGTGGGGGGCGTTGTTGCAGCAAGGCGCCGGTCAGCGGGCCTTGCGGATCGTCCAGGCGCGCGGTACGGCCGAAGTCGAGCAGGCCCTGGGCCTGGGCGCCGGCATCGCGGGTCTGGTGCACCAGCTGGCAACCACGCTGTACATCCACGCGAACTTCCACCAGAAAATCTGCGGCGGCGGCAGCGTCTGCGACAACCAGCCCGAGCAGCGCAGCCAGAGAGCGTCCCTTCACCGTTACCCTCCTTGCAATGCAGGATCCATCTGTTCCAGAGGGTAGCAGCCGAAGAAAAACCTGCCAGCAAGCTCGGAAATGTATAGGCCGCGTACAAGAACCTTCCTACATGACCTGCCAGGCACGACATGACTGGCAGCCCAACCCCCTATTCGGTACATTAGCGCCGCCCACTCAGCCGGCCCCTGTGCCCGGCACCCCCAAGGAGCCTGAGATTGACCGCCTTACCGCCGTCCTGGATCCGTTCGCCGCTGCGCGCCCTGCGCCAGCGCCTGGCTGCCCGTGGACACCCGCCGGCCAAGCGCCTGGCGGCTGTTGAAGTCGATGAATTCTTCCGACGAAAGGCCAATGAGCAGGGCTATACCTTGAGCCACGGCCAGCAGCGGGTGATCGCCTGCATGGCCGAGCAGGCCGCGCACCTGGCTGACGGCACGGCGCGCAGCCTGTACCTGTACGGGGCGGTGGGACGGGGCAAGAGCTGGCTGCTGGACGGCTTCTTCCAGTCACTGGAGCATCCGCACAAGCGCCGCCTGCACTTTCACGATTTCTTCGCCCAGTTGCACGAGGGCATGTTCCGCCATCGCCAGCAGGACGATGCGCTGGGCGCGACCCTGGACGAGCTGCTGCAAGGCTGCCAGGTGCTGTGCTTCGACGAGTTCCACGTGCACGACATCGGCGACGCGATGCTCATCACCGGCCTGTTCAAGGCGCTGTTCGAGCGCCGCGTGTTCGTGCTGCTGACCTCCAACTACCCGCCTGCCGGGCTGCTGCCCAACCCGCTCTACCATCAGCGCTTCGAACCGGTGATCCGCCTGATCGAGGCGCACATGCAGGTGCTTGAAGTGGGCGGCGAGCAGGACTACCGCAGCCACCCGGCCTCCGGCAGCCAGCAGCGCTTCACCCAGGGTCACTACCTCTGGCCCGGCAGCCCGGCGCAGCGCCATGCCGCCGGCCTGGATCAGGCCGGCGCGCCGGTAAGGCTGCAGGTGGGCAAGCGCTCGCTGCACGCCCTGTTCAGCCAGGAGCGCGCGGTAGGCTTCAGCTTCGAGGCGATCTGCGAGCAACCCACGGCGGTGATGGACTACCTGGAGCTGGCGCGCCGCTACGACCACTGGGTGATCGAGCACCTGCCGGACCTGGCGCAGTGCTCGATGGCGGCGCAGCAGCGCTTCATCAACCTGGTGGACGTGCTGTATGACCAGGACAAGCACCTGGTGCTGGTCGGCCAGGCCTCGCTGTGCGAAAGCCTGGGCGGCAGCGCCATCGACCTGGCCCGCACCCGCAGCCGGCTGGGCCAGCTCAATGTGCTGGGCCCGGTAGCCTGCCCGGGTTGACCCTCAGCTGGCCCGCGCCAGGCTGGCCAGCACCCCTTCGATCTCGGCCAGCACGGCCGGGTCGTCCAGGGTCGAGGGCGGGGTGTAGGGCTGGTGGTCGGCGATCTTGCGCAGCACCGCCCGCAAAATCTTGCCCGAGCGGGTCTTGGGCAGGCGCTTGACCACCCGCACCTGGTTGAAGCAGGCCAGCGCGCCGATCTGCTCGCGCACGCTGGCCACCAGTTCGGCCTGCAACTGCTGCTCGCTCAGGCTGACCCCGTCCTTGAGCACCACCAGGCCCAACGGCACCTGGCCCTTGATTTCGTCGCGCACCCCCACCACCGCGCACTCGGCAATCGCCGGGTGGCGCGCCACCAGGTCTTCCATCTCGCCGGTGGACAGCCGGTGCCCGGACACGTTGATCACGTCATCGGTGCGCCCCATGATGTAGACGAAACCGTCCTCGTCGAGGTAGCCGCCATCGCCGGTGTGGTAGTAGCCGGGGTGGCTATGCAGGTAGGCCTGCAGGTAGCGCGCATGGTCGCCCCACAGCGTCTGGCTGCAGCCGGGTGGCAGCGGCAGTGCGATCACGATGGCACCCTGCTCGTTGGGGCCCAGAAGGTGCCCGTCGTCGTCCAGCACGCGCACGTGGTAACCCGGCACGGCGCGGTTGCTCGAACCCGGACGCACCCCGCAACCTTCCAGCCCGACGCAGGGCGCGGTCACCGGCCAGCCGGTTTCGGTCTGCCACCAGTGGTCGTGCACGGCCTTGCCGCTGGCCGCCTCCAGCCATTGATGGGTGCTGGAGTCGAGTTTTTCCCCGGCCAGGAAGATCTGGCGCAGCGAGCTCAGGTCATGGCGCTTGAACAGCTCGCCCTTCGGGTCTTCCTTGCGGATTGCGCGCATGGCCGTGGGTGCGCAGAACAGCCCGTTGACCCGGTACTGCTCCACCACGCGCCAGTAGGCGGCAGCGTCCGGGGTGCGGATCGGCTTGCCCTCGTAGAACACCGTGGTGCAGCCGTTCATCAGCGGCCCGTAGACGATCAGCGAGTGCCCCACCACCCAGCCCACGTCGGAGATGCCCCACCACACATCCCCCGGCTGCATGCCGTAGATATGGCGCAGGGCAAAGCGCAGCGCCACGGCGTTGCCGCCGTTCTCACGCACGATGCCCTTGGGTTTGCCGGTGGTGCCGGAGGTGTACATGATGTACAGCGGGTCGCCTGCGGCCAAGGCCACCGGTGGCACCGGGCTGGCCGCAGCCACTGCCGCCTGCCAGTCCAGGTCGCGGCCTTCGCGCAGCTCGGCGCGGGCCTGCGGGCGCTGCAGCACCAGCACCTGGCGCGGCTGGTGGGTGGCCAGTTGCAGGGCCTTGTCCACCAGCGGCTTGTATTCGATCACGCGGTCGAACTCCAGCCCGCAGGAGGCGGTGAGCAGCAGCGCAGGCCGCGCATCGTCGATGCGCAGGGCCAGCTCGTTGGCGGCAAAGCCACCGAACACCACCGAATGCACCGCGCCGATGCGGGCGCAGGCCAGCATTGCCATGGCCGCCTGCGGCACCATCGGCATGTAGATGATCACCCCATCGCCCTGCTTCACCCCCAGCTCGCGCAGCAGGCCGGCCAAGCGCGCCACCTCGTCGCGCAGTTGCACGAAGGTGAAGGTCTGGCGGGTGTCGGTGACGGGCGAGTCGTAGATCAGTGCGGTCTGCTCGCCACGGCCCTGCTCTATCTGGTGGTCGAGGGCCAGGTAGCAGCTGTTGAGTTGCCCGTCGGCAAACCACTGGTGGGTGCCGTCGGGGTTGGCCACAAGGGTCTGCGCAGGCTTGCGGTACCAGGCCAGGTGGTCAGCCTGTTCGGCCCAGAACGCGGCGGGGTCGGCAATGGAGCGGTCGTAGCTGTGCTGGTAAGTCATCGATCGGTAACCCTGAACTTTGTTGTTATTAAAAGGGCGAATATCGAGTATGGACGCCAATTGCGCGCCTGCCATGGTACTTAAGTCGGGTATCATCGCCGCCGTCTTCATTGCCCTTGCAGCCCCTTCATGCACACCCTCGACGACCTCAGGCGCGGCCGCCTGGCAGGTGCCACCCGCCTCGACCTGAGCTGCGGGCTCACGCAGTTCCCGGATGAGATCTTCGAACTGGCCGACAGCCTCGAAGTGCTCAACCTGAGCGGCAATGCGTTGAGCAGCCTGCCCCATGACCTGGGCCGGCTGCACCGGCTCAAGGTGCTGTTCTGCTCCCACAACCGGTTCACCGAGGTGCCGGCCAGCGTAGGCCAGTGCCTGCGCCTGGAAATGGTCGGGTTGCGCAACAACCGCATCACGCACCTGCCGGCCGCCGCATTGGGCCCCAACCTGCGGGCACTGGTGCTGACCGAGAATTGCCTTGAACAGTTGCCCGACGCACTGGGCGACTGCCAGCAGCTGCAAAAGCTGATGCTGGCGGGCAACCGCCTGCGCGCCCTGCCGGCCAGCCTTGCGCGGTGCCAGCGGCTCGAACTGCTGCGGGTGTCGGCCAACCGGTTGAGCGAACTGCCCCAGTGGCTGCTGACGATGCCCCGCCTGGCGTGGCTGGCGTATGCCGGCAACCCCTTGCCCCAGGGCCTTGCGGCGCCGCAGGCGCCGGGCCGGTGCGACGCCATCGACTGGCACGCCCTCGAGCTGGGCGAGGTGCTGGGCCAGGGCGCCTCCGGGGTGATTCACCGCGTGCAGGTGGCGGGCCGAAAGGCGGCGCTCAAGCTGTACAAGGGCCAGATGACCAGCGATGGCTCGCCGCTCAACGAAATGCAGGCGTGCGTGGCAGCTGGCGCCCACCCGAACCTGATCCCGCTGCTGGGGCAGGTAGCCAACCACCCGCACCAGGTGCCGGGGTTGCTGATGGCGCTGGTGGGCACCCACCTGTCTGCCCTGGCCGGGCCGCCTAGCCTGCAAACCTGCACCCGAGACGTCTACCCGCCTGACCTGTGCCTTGGCCTGCAAGCCGCAACCCGGCTGGCGACGGCCATCGCGTCGGTCGCAGCGCACCTGCACCAGCGCGGCATCACCCACGGCGACCTGTACGCGCACAACATCCTGTGCGATGCACAGGGCAACGCGGTGCTCGGGGACTTTGGCGCGGCATCGTTCTTTGCGCAGGATGGCAGTGTTGCAGCAGACGCATTGCAGCGTATCGAGGTGCGGGCGTTCGGGGTGTTGCTGGGGGAACTGCTGGCGTGTTGCGGGGAGGCGTCAGAGGAACTGGCGGACTTGCAGGCGAGCTGTGTTCAGCCGCAGGTGCTGGCAAGGCCGGATTTTGCGCAGGTTGAACGGGTGCTTCGCCGGCAAGGCCGGCTCCTGCAAGAGGCGTAGGAGCAGGCCATGCCGGCGAAGTGGGTTATCAGCCCGCCAGGCCGACGTACACGTTCTGCACGTCGTCGTTGTCGTCGATGGCTTCCAGGAATGCCTCGACTTCAGCCATGTGCTCGTCGCTGAGCCCGCTGACCGGGTTCTTGGGGGTGTAGCCGATCTTGGCCGAGATCACCTTGAAGCCCTGTTGCGGCAAGGCCTTCTGTACCGCGTCCAGGTCGGTGGTGTCGGTGATGAACAGGGTCGAGCCCTCTTCTTCACCTTCAGCGAAGTCCTGTGCACCGGCTTCGATGGCGGCCATTTCCGGGTCGGCATCAGGGGTTTCAGGGCTGGCTTCGATCAGGCCGACGTGGTTGAAGTCCCAGGCCACCGAACCCGAAGCGCCCAACTGGCCCTTGCGGAACAGCACGCGAATCTGCGCCACGGTGCGGTTGACGTTGTCGGTCAGGCATTCGACGATCAGCGGCACCTGATGCGGGGCGAAGCCTTCGTAGGTAACGTGGTGGTACTGCACCGCGTCGCCATCCAGGCCCGCGCCCTTGCGGATGGCGCGTTCCAGGGTCTCTTTGGTCATCGAGGCCTTCTTGGCCTGTTCCACGGCCAGGCGCAGGCGCGGGTTCATGTCCGGGTCGGCACCGGCCTTGGCCGCGATCTGGATCTCCTTGGACAGCTTGCCCATGATCTTGCCCTTGGCGTTGGCTGCTACTTCTCTATGCTTGGCTTTCCACTGTGCGCCCATCTCGATTCTCTTGTTTCAGCTGCCGGTTCAGGTAGCGACCAGCAAGGTGGCGTGCAGTTTATACAGGCTGCGCCGGGCAATCGACAAAAAAACGCTGGGCTGTTGCCGGGCCTGGTGAACCCTTCGCCGGCAACGCCAGCTCCTACTGGCGTTGCAGGAGCCGGCCTTGCCGGCGAAGAGGCCAGCATCCACAACCTAGAAACCACTTTAAGTTTTGATTTTTATTTCATATACATCAATCAGATAAGCCAATAACCTCATGTAGTTAAGCAGCTTCACGCTGCGCCACCGCCTGCGCCGCCGCCAGCATTGCCCTGAGCAGCACTGCGCACCCGGCCGCCAGGTCCTTGGGGTCGGCATTCTCGATTTCGTTATGGCTGATGCCGCCCTCGCACGGCACGAAGATCATCCCGGCCGGGCCCAGTTCGGCCAGGAAGATCGCGTCGTGCCCGGCCCCGCTGACGATGTCCATGTGCGACATGCCCAGCCCCTGCGCCGCGCTGCGCACCGCCTCCACGCAGCCCTTGTCGAAGTACAGCGGCGGGAAGTCCGCGGTTGGCGTCAGCGTGTAGGTCAGCCCGTGCTGCTGCGCGGTCGCGGCGATCACCTCTCGCACCTGGGCGATCATCGAGTCCAGCCGCGCCGGCTCCAGGTGACGAAAATCCAGGGTCATGCGCACCTCGCCGGGGATCACGTTGCGCGAGCCCGGGTACGCCTGCAGGCAGCCCACCGTGCCGCACGCATGGGGCTGATGCTCCAGAGCCACGCGGTTGACCGCCGCCACCACCGCACTGGCGCCTACCAGGGCGTCCTTGCGCAGGTGCATCGGGGTCGGCCCGGCGTGGGCCTCGACACCGCGCAGGGTGAGGTCGAACCATTTCTGCCCCAGCGCGCCGAGCACCACGCCGATGGTCTTGCGCTGGTCCTCCAGGATCGGCCCCTGCTCGATATGCGCCTCGAAATAGGCGCCCACCGGGTGCCCACTGACCGCGCGGGTGCCGGCGTAGCCGATCGCATTCAGCGCCTCGCCCACGCTCACGCCCTGGGCATCGCGCTTGGCCAGCGTCTCCTGAAGGGTGAACTTCTCGGCGAACACGCCCGAGCCCATCATGCACGGCGCGAAGCGCGAGCCCTCCTCGTTGGTCCACACCACAACCTCAAGTGGCGCCTCAGTTTCTATCTGCAAGTCATTGAGTGTACGAAGAACTTCCAGCCCGGCCAGCACCCCGAAGCAGCCATCGAACTTGCCGCCGGTGGGCTGGGTGTCGATGTGGCTGCCGGTCATCACCGGTGGCAGTTGCGGGTTGCGCCCGGGCCGGCGGGCAAAGATGTTGCCCACCCCATCCACGCTGACGGTGCAGCCGGCAGCCTCGGTCCATTGCACGAACAGGTCGCGGGCCTGGCGGTCCAGGTCGGTCAGGGCCAGGCGGCATACGCCGCCTTTGGCGGTGGCACCCAGTTGCGCCAGCTCCATCAGCGACTGCCACAGGCGCTGGCCATCGATGTGGGCCTGGGTACTTTGCAGAACGTCCTTAGCGGTTTGCATGAGCATCTCCTGCTTGGCCGGCCTCTGCAGGCCGTGGGGTTACACGGTGGGTTTGAGGCTGGTGGCACGCGCGCCCTTCAGGCTGCCCAGGGCGTAGTAGATCACCCCGCCCAGCGCCGAGCCGGTGAACCAGCCGAAGTCGTAGAACCAACTGAACGCCGGGCTGTGCAGCGACAACAAGGTCAGCACCACCGGCACGCCGAAGGCGATGAAGCCGGTCGCGTTCCAGGCCGGGTACACGTCGTCGCGGTACAGCCCGGCAAGGTCGAGGGTCTGCTTGCGCAGCAGGAAGTAGTCCACCACCATGATCCCGGCAATCGGCCCCAGCAGGCTGGAATAGCCCAGCAGCCAGTTGGAATACACCGACTCCAGGCTCACGTCCGAGACGATCAGGCCGAGTTTCTTGAGCAGCTCATGGGCCATCAGCAGCAGGCCCACCAGCCCGGTCAGCAGCACGGCGGTGGTACGCCCGATCCACTTGGGCGCCAGGTTCTGGAAGTCGTTGGTGGGCGAAACGATGTTGGCCGCGGTGTTGGTCGACAGAGTGGCGATGATGATCAGCGCCATGGCCAGCGCCACCCACAGCGGGCTCTGGATATGCCCGATCAGGCTCACCGGGTCGGACACCGTCTCGCCCACCAGCGAGGCCGAGGCAGCAGTCAGCACCACCCCCAGCGCGGCAAACAGGAACATGGTCAGCGGCAGGCCGAAGACCTGCCCCAGGATCTGGTCCTTCTGGCTTCGGGCATAGCGGCTGAAGTCCGGGATGTTCAGCGACAGCGTGGCCCAGAAACCCACCATGGCGGTCAGCCCGGCGAAGAAGTAGCCGGTCACGCTAGCGCCTTCGGGGCGTTTGGGCGGCTGCGCCAGCAGTTCGCTGAACGACACGTTGGGCAGCGCCCACACCAGCAGCCCGGCACCCACCAGCACCAGCAGCGGTGCCGACAGGGTTTCGAGCCACTTGATCGACTCGGCGCCGCGCAGCACCACCCACAGGTTAAGGCACCAGAACAGCATGAAGCCGATGACCTCGCCGGTGCCGCCCAGCGCCTTCCATTCCGGCCAGAACGAGCCCAGGAAGAGGTGGATGGCCAGCCCGCCGAACATCGTCTGGATACCGAACCAGCCGCACGCCACCAGCGCGCGGATCAGGCACGGCACGTTGGAGCCGATGATGCCGAACGAGGAGCGCAGCAGCACCGGGAACGGGATGCCGTACTTGGTGCCGGGGAAGGCATTGAGCGTCAGCGGGATGAGCACGATGGTGTTGGCCAGCAGGATCGCCAGCAGCGCCTCGCCCACCGTCAGGCCGAAATACGCCGTGAGCACCCCGCCCAGGGTGTAGGTGGGCACGCAGATCGACATGCCGACCCACAGTGCGGTGATGTGCCATTTGTTCCAGGTGCGCTGCCCCACCTTGGTCGGGGCGATGTCATGGTTGTAGCGAGGGCTGTCGAGGACGTCGGTGCCGGCGTCGAGCTCGAACAAGCCGTCACGCTCGCTCACTTGCGATTGGGTCTGGTGCATTGGCCGCTCCACTTTTCTGGTTATGTGCACCTCGCGATGAGGCGCCGGAGTCTTGCGCGTGCAGGTAAGGCAATCACGGTCAGGTGATCTGAGAAATCTTGACCATTTACGCATCCTGTCAAGCAAGACAGGACTCGCCAGAAACCTTTCCTAACCCGTAAAAAGAAGTTTTATTCTTATTTTTCAATAAGTTAAAAACAGAATAAGCATAAAAAAAATACTCTTGCCCAATCCCGGATCGCCAACTAGATTCAATTCTTGACGGCGATGACAGGATTACTCCGGCGCCGATCACGACAAAAATCTAGAGCCGGTAGCAACCGGTCAAGCCTGCGAGGAGCTTCGTGATGACGCTTTTGATTCGTGGCGCCACCCTGATTACCCATGACGAGAGTTACCCGGCCGACGTGTACTGCGCAGACGGCCTGATCCAGGCCATCGGCCACAACCTCGACGTCCCCGCCGGCTGTACCGTGCTCGATGGCAGCGGGCAGTACCTGATGCCCGGCGGCATCGACCCCCACACCCACATGCAGCTGCCCTTCATGGGCACGGTGGCCAGCGAGGACTTCTACACCGGCACCGCCGCCGGCCTGGCCGGCGGCACCACCTCGATCATCGACTTCGTGATCCCCAACCCGCAGCAATCGCTGCTCGAAGCCTTTCACCAGTGGCGCGGCTGGGCCGAGAAATCGGCGGCCGACTACGGCTTTCACGTGGCCATCACCTGGTGGAGCGAGCAGGTGCGCGAGGAAATGGCCGAGCTGGTCAACCACCACGGGGTGAACAGCTTCAAGCACTTCATGGCCTACAAGAACGCGATCATGGCCGCCGACGACACCCTGGTCGGCAGCTTCGAGCGCTGCCTGGAGCTGGGCGCGGTGCCCACGGTGCATGCCGAGAACGGCGAGCTGGTGTACCACCTGCAGCGCAAGCTGCTGGCCCAGGGCATCACCGGCCCCGAAGCGCACCCGCTGTCGCGCCCTTCGCAGGTGGAAGGCGAAGCGGCCAGCCGTGCCATCCGCATTGCCGAAACCCTCGGCACCCCGCTGTACCTGGTGCACGTGTCCACCCGCGAGGCGCTGGACGAGATCACCTATGCCCGCGCCAAGGGCCAGCCGGTGTACGGCGAAGTGCTGGCCGGGCACCTGTTGCTGGACGACAGCGTGTACCAGCACCCCGACTGGCAGACGGCGGCCGGCTATGTGATGAGCCCGCCGTTTCGCCCGCGCGGGCACCAGGAGGCCCTGTGGCACGGGCTGCAATCGGGCAACCTGCATACCACCGCCACCGACCATTGCTGCTTCTGCGCCGAGCAGAAGGCCGCGGGGCGTGACGATTTCAGCCGTATCCCCAACGGCACGGCGGGCATCGAGGACCGCATGGCGGTGCTGTGGGACGAAGGCGTGAACACCGGCCGGCTGTCGATGCAGGACTTCGTCGCCCTCACCTCCACCAACACCGCCAAGATCTTCAACCTGTACCCACGCAAGGGTGCGCTGCGGGTCGGCGCCGATGCCGACCTGGTGCTGTGGGACCCGCACGGCACGCGCACCATCTCGGCCAAGACCCACCACCAGAATGTCGACTTCAACATCTTCGAAGGCAAGACAGTGCGCGGGGTGCCCAGCCATACCATCAGCCAGGGCAAGCTGGTGTGGGCCGACGGCGACCTGCGCGCCGAGCGCGGCGCCGGGCGCTATGTCGAACGGCCGGCATACCCGGCGGTGTTCGACCTGCTGAGCAAGCGTGCGCAGCAGTGCAGGCCCGGCGCGGTCAAGCGCTGAGCCTTTAAAGCATCGCGGGTCAAGCCCGCTCCCACAGGTATCGTGCGATCCCGGTGGGAGCGGGCTTGACCCGCGATGGGCGCGCCAGCGCCCCGGTTTCTATAAAAAAACAAAGAGGCCACTACCGTGATCAACGCCTTGAACCATCTTCCGCACCCGCAAGACGACAACGCCACCCTCGCCACGCATTTCAGCGACCTGGCTCCGCCCCTCACCCCGCGCCAGGCCGCCGTGGAAAGCGCGCGCTGCCTGTACTGCTACGATGCCCCCTGCGTCGACGCCTGCCCCAGCGACATCGACATCCCCTCCTTCATCCGCAACATCCAGCAGGACAACGTGCAGGGTGCGGCCATCAAGATTCTCTCGGCCAACATCCTCGGTGGCAGCTGCGCCCGGGTGTGCCCCACCGAGATCCTCTGCCAGCAGGCCTGCGTGCGCAACAACGCCCAGGAATGCGCCCCGGTGCTGATCGGCCTGCTGCAACGCTACGCGGTCGATCATGCCGAGTTCGCCGAGCACCCGTTCCAGCGTGCGCCCAGCACCGGCAAGCGCATCGCCGTGGTCGGCGCCGGCCCCGCAGGCCTGGCCTGCGCCCACCGGCTGGCCTGGCACGGGCATGAGGTGGTGATTTTCGAAGCACGGGAAAAGGCCGGCGGCCTCAACGAATACGGCATCGCCAAGTACAAGCTGGTGGACGACTTCGCCCAGCGCGAGCTGGACTTCGTGCTGCAGGTGGGCGGTATCGAGATCCGCCACGGCCAGGTGCTGGGCGACAACCTCAGCCTGGGCGAGCTGCAACAGCAGTTCGACGCGGTGTTCCTCGGCCTGGGCCTGGCCGCCAGCCGCCAGTTGGGCCTGCCCGACGAAGGCGCCCCGGGCCTGCTCAGCGCCACCGAGTACATCCGCGAACTGCGCCAGGCCGACGACCTGAGCACCCTGCCCCTGGCCGAACGCTGCATCGTGCTCGGCGCCGGCAACACCGCCATCGACATGGCAGTACAGATGGCCCGCCTGGGCGCCCATGACGTCAACCTGGTGTACCGCCGTGGCCTGCAGGACATGGGCGCCACCCAGCATGAACAGGACATCGCCAAGGCCAACCAGGTGCGGCTGCTGACCTGGGCCCAGCCCGAGCAGGTGCTGCTCGACGACCAGGGCCGGGTGCGCGGCATGCGCTTTGCCCGCACGCACCTGGTGGACGGACGTCTGCAAACCACTGGGCAAACCTTCGAACTGGCGGCGGATGCGATCTTCAAGGCCATCGGCCAGGCCTTCGACGGCCAGGCCCTGAGCGACCCGCAGGCCCTGCAACTGGAGCGTGATGGCGAGCGTATCCGCGTGGACGACAACCTGCGCACCAGCCTGCCGGGCGTGTACGCCGGCGGCGACTGCACGCACCTGGGCCAGGACCTCACCGTACAGGCCGTGCAGCACGGCAAGCGGGCCGCCGAGGCCATCCATGCCCAACTGACCCTCAACGTGGAGGCCGCATAAATGGCAGACCTGTCGATCGAATTCGCTGGCATCAAGGCGCCCAACCCGTTCTGGCTGGCCTCCGCACCGCCCACCGACAAGGCCTACAACGTGATACGTGCGTTCGAGGCCGGCTGGGGTGGCGTGGTCTGGAAAACCCTGGGCGAAGACCCCGCCGCCGTCAACGTGTCGTCACGCTACTCGGCGCACTTCGGGCCCAACCGCGAGGTGCTGGGCATCAACAACATCGAGCTGATTACCGACCGCTCGCTGGAGATCAACCTGCGCGAGATCACCCAGGTGAAAAAGGCCTGGCCCGACCGCGCGCTGATCGTGTCGCTGATGGTGCCGTGCGTGGAGGACGCGTGGAAAACCATCCTGCCGCTGGTGGAGGCCACCGGGGCGGACGGCATCGAGCTGAACTTCGGCTGCCCCCACGGCATGCCCGAGCGCGGCATGGGCGCGGCGGTGGGCCAGGTGCCGGAGTACGTCGAGCAGGTGACACGCTGGTGCAAGACCTACTGCTCGCTGCCGGTGATCGTCAAGCTCACCCCCAACATCACCGACATCCGCCAGTCGGCCCGCGCCGCGCACCGGGGCGGCGCCGACGCGGTGTCGCTGATCAACACCATCAACTCGATCACCAGCGTCGACCTTGAGCGCATGATCGCCCTGCCGATCGTCGGCGAGGCCAGTACCCACGGTGGCTACTGCGGTTCGGCAGTGAAGCCGATCGCGCTGAACATGGTGGCCGAGATCGCCCGCGACCCGGCCACCCACGGGCTGCCCATCAGTGGCATCGGCGGCATCGGCAGCTGGCGGGATGCCGCCGAGTTCATTGCATTGGGTTGCGGCTCGGTGCAAGTGTGCACCGCGGCGATGCTGCATGGCTTTCGCATCGTCGATGAAATGAAGGACGGCCTCTCGCGCTGGATGGACAGTCAGGGCTACCACAGCCTGCAGGACTTTCGCGGGCGCGCGGTGGGCCACACCACCGACTGGAAGTACCTGGACATCAACTACCAGGTGATCGCCAGGATCGACCAGCAGGCCTGCATCGGCTGCGGGCGCTGCCACATTGCCTGCGAAGACACCTCGCACCAGGCCATCGCCAGCCTGGTCAAGGCCGAGGGCGGGCACCGCTACGAGGTGATCGACGCCGAGTGCGTGGGGTGCAACCTGTGCCAGATCACCTGCCCGGTCGAGGGCTGCATCGAGATGGTGCCCCAGGACACCGGCAAGCCGTTCCTGGACTGGCTGCACGACCCACGCAACCCCTACCGCGAGGCGTCCTGAGGCTGCGCCCCGCGCAGGTCTTCGAAGCAGGCCTTGTTCCCGTCCACCTGAACAGACGCCCGGGGCAGGTTCGCCGCCTCCCCGGTCGGCGTCTCCACATGCCAGTAGCAGTGCTTGATCGCGCGGGTGATGGCCACGTAGGCCAGGCGCAGGATCTCGTCCTTCTGGGCGTTGTCGTAGCCTTCGGGGTCGCCCGCCCGGCCCAGCCCGGCCTGGCGGTACACCTGGTTCTTGTACGGCGAGCGCGTCAGGTGCTGGCAGTCACCGAGCATGAACACCGCATCGGCCTGCAGGCCCTTGGCGCTGTGGTAGGTGAGCTGGCGGAACCGCCGCTGCGCCGCCGGCAGGCTGGCCTCGTGGTTGAGCAAGGGCTGCAGGTGCTCGGCAATCACCGACTTGTCGACGCTCTTGCGGTACAGCAGCATCACCGACTCGCCATCGCGGTAGTGGTCCATCAACTGCCGGGCCAGTGTGGCTTCGTCGCGCTCCATCACCATCACCGGCACCGGCTGCTCGGCCGCCGGGCCGCAGGCACGGGCCTTCTTGCCGGCAATTGCCGGGGCCGACTTAACGATATGCTCGGCTGCATCGATGATGTGCTGGTGGCTGCGGTAGTTGTCGGCCAGCATCACGCGGGTGGTGCTGGGGGCGACGAACTGCTTGGCGAACTCCATGAAGTACTTGGGCGAGCTGCCGCGCCAGCCATAGATCGACTGCCAGTCGTCCCCCACGCACAGCAGCGAGGAATGCTGCGCCACCTGCCCCACGTGCATGGCCGGGCCGCGACGGCGGATCTCGCGCAGGCAGGCGCGAAGCCACGAGACGATCTGCGGCGACACGTCCTGGAACTCGTCGATCATCAGGTGCGACAACGGGCGCAGCATCGGGTCGGGCAGCAGGCGCAGGTTTTCCGGGTTGTTCTCGCCGAACAGGGCGAACATGCGGTTGTAGCTCATGATCGGCGGCGACTGTGCCAGCAGGTGCGCCTCCAGCGCCTTCCAGTACAGGCTCAGGGCCTCGAAGAACAGCGCGTCGGTGTCGCCCTGCGGGAAGCTCATGCCGCCCACCGCCACGCTCACATCCAGCCCCAGGTTCTCGATGAACCCGGCAGCGCCGACGAAGGCATCCAGCAAGGGCGCCGCGCCCAGCTCGCCTTTTACCTTGTAGTCAAAGCCTGGCCCGGCCACTGCATCACCGGCCAGCGAGGCGGTGAGGCGTTTGGCCGCCGCGTAGTTTTCCAGCCAGATCACCGGCTTGTCGCAGAACGCCTGGAACAGCGTGCGCTTGATCACCCATTCGGCCCACACCGGCAGCTTGGCGCCGGGGCGCTTGTACTGCTGATTCTCCTTGGGGTCGAAACCCAGCACCACCCAGGCGTCAAGCTCGGCGATATGGCCGTGGAAATGAAAGCGGCTGCCGTTGATTTCGACGGTTTCGCGGCTGGGCTCGATGCCCTTGATCGGCCAGGCACCCGCCTGGAACCACAGGTCTTCGATCACGTCGCACAGCTCTTCGTCGCGCCCGGACGACAGCTGGGTCACCGCCACGCGCTTCTGCACGTCGGGGTGGTCGCGGTCCAGGGCCTTGAGCTGCAACGCTTCGCGGCGCAGCCCGGCAATCAGCTCGGCGAACCGCGGGCTGGTGTGCAGCAGGTCGCGATAGCACAGGTTGAGTTGCTGGCGCTGGGCATCGTTGATGCGCAGGTCGAACGGGTTGCTGTCCACGCCCGCCTCGCTGCCCGCGGGCTGCTCGCTGCCCAGGGTCTCGAACGCCCGCACCTGGCTGAAGCCCGGCAGGCTGCGCACCAGCGGCAGGATGCGCGAATGGAAGGTGCGCACCAGATCACGCGCCTGCACCGGGCTCAGGGCCAGTTGCCACAGGCCGAACACCTGCATCAGGCGGGCAATGAAGTCCTTGCGCGACTCGCGGGTGAAGGTGACCACGGTCATGGCCTCCAGCTCGAAGCCCAGGTAATGGCGCAGCAACAGGATACGCAGCACCAGCGAGGTGGACTTGCCAGCGCCGGCGCCGGCGATCACGCAGGTGGACGGCGTGTCGCTGAAGATCATCTTCCACTGCGCCGCGCTGGGCTGGGCGTGGGCCGGCAGGCGCGCGGCGACATCGGCCTTGAAGCGCTTCTTCAGCTCGGGGGTCAGCGGCAGGCGCCAGTCGTCGAACAGGGCATCGTCCAGCCCCGGCACGCCGTGGGCATCCGGGCGCGTATCGCGGATCACCAGCACCTGGCGCCCGGCCTCGAAGCCGTCCACGCGCCCTTCTTCATAGCCTTCACGCAGCCCGTCGGCATGCCCGGTGCGCTGGCCGTTGGCATGGCCCTGGAACCACGAATCGCGGTGCTGTGCCTGCAACCGGCTCAGGCCACGGCCCAGCAGGCGTGCGGCCAGACGTCTGACCCAGGGCAGTTGCGCGGGTGGGGTTAGATCCGTGGGTAGCTTGGGACGCTCGTGTGACACACCGACTCCGGCAATCAATTCAATCAGCGGCTATGTTCGCCTTATCACGACCAAATCACCAGCCGAATGCTTTCAGATCAGTGGATTAGGCGACGAAACAGCGAAACTACCGCAGGTTATATATCGAACATAACGATCATATTTAGTCGATATTTACGCTTTTTTTCGATGTTTATCGAGAGGATCATCAGCGCCATCCACCTGATTACCGAGGACACGAGCATGCTGCAACTGCGCCCCTTCGACACCCTTGGCCACGCCAACCATGGCTGGCTGGATGCCCACCATCACTTCTCCTTTGCCGAATACCACGATCCGCGCCGCATGAACTGGGGCACGCTGCGGGTATGGAACGACGACCTGATCGCCGCCGGCAGCGGGTTCCCGCCGCACCCGCACCGCGACATGGAGATCATCACCTATGTGCGTGAAGGCGCGATCACCCACCAGGACAGCCTGGGCAACAAGGGCCGTACCGAAGCCGGTGACGTGCAGGTGATGAGCGCCGGTACCGGCATCACCCACAGCGAGTACAACGTGGAGGCCGTGGACACGCGGATCTTCCAGATCTGGATTGTGCCCCAGAGTGTGGGCCAGGCGCCGTCGTGGGGCGTGCGGCCGTTTCCCAAGGGCGAGCGCGGCGAAGGGTTCGTGACCCTGGCCAGCGGGCGCGAGGGGGATGAAGGCAGCCTGGGGATCCGCGCCGATGCGCGGCTGGTGGCGGCAACGCTGAAGGCCGGGGAAAGCGCCGAGTACCGCATCGATGCGGGTCGCCGGGCCTACCTGGTGCCGGCCAAGGGCGTGATCGAGGTCAATGGCCTGCGCGCCGAGGCCCGCGACGGGGTGGCGGTGGAGGATGAGCAGGTGCTCAGGGTGGTGGCGCTGCAAGACAGCGAGATTGTGCTGGTGGATGTGGCGTAGGTACCGACGTCATCGCGGGTCAAGCCCGCTCCCACAGGGTTTGCGAACGCCGCAAAACCTTGTGGGGAGCGGGCTTGACCCGCGATGCTTTTAGGCGATGGCCGCGTCCACCAGCTCCTGCGCCTCACCCACCAGGCGCTGCAGGTGCGCGTCGTCGACGAAGCTCTCCGCATAGATCTTGTAGATGTCTTCGGTGCCCGACGGCCGCGCCGCGAACCAGCCGTTGGCCGTCATCACCTTCAAGCCGCCAATCGCCTGGTCGTTGCCCGGCGCATGGCTGAGAATCTGCTCGATCGGCTCGCCTGCCAGCGTGGTCGACTTGACCTGCTGCGGCGACAGCTTGCCCAACTGGGCCTTCTGCTGCGGCGTGGCCTTGGCATCCACCCGGGTGGAGAACGGCCTGCCCAGCGCCTCGGCCAGCGCCTCGTATGCCTGGCTTGGGTCGCGCCCGGTACGGGCGGTCATCTCTGCCGCCAGCAGCGACGGGATCAGGCCGTCCTTGTCGGTGCTCCACACCGTGCCGTCCTTGCGCAGGAACGAGGCGCCGGCGCTCTCCTCCCCACCAAAGCCCAGCGAACCGTCGAACAGGCCATCGGCGAAATACTTGAAGCCCACCGGCACTTCGTACAGGCGACGCCCCAGGCGTGCCGCCACGCGGTCGATCATGCCGCTGCTGACCACGGTCTTGCCCACGGCCGCATCGGCGCGCCATTGCGGGCGGTTCTGGAACAGGTAGTCGATGGACACCGCCAGGTAGTTGTTCGGCGCCAGCAGGCCGCCTGACGGGGTGACGATGCCGTGGCGGTCATGGTCGGGGTCGCAGCCGAACGCCACGTCGAACCGATCGCGCAGGCCGATCAGGCCCTGCATGGCGTAAGGCGAGGACGGGTCCATGCGGATCTGGCCGTCCCAGTCCACGCACATGAAGCGGAAAGTGGGGTCGACCTCGGTGTTGACCACGTCCAGGTCGAGCTTGTAGTGCTCGGCAATCGCCGACCAGTAACGCACCCCGGCGCCGCCCAGCGGGTCGACACCCAGGCGCAGGCCCGCACCACGAATCACATCGAAATCAATCACATTGACCAGGTCGCTGACGTAACTGCCCAGGTAGTCGTGACGGTGCGTGGTGCTGGCCTTGAGGGCCTGTGCATGGCCCATGCGCTGCACGCCCTTGAGGCCGTCGGCCAGCAGTTCGTTGGCCCTGGCCTCGATCCACTTGGTCACGTCGCTGTCGGCCGGTCCGCCATTGGGCGGGTTGTACTTGAAGCCGCCACTTTGCGGCGGGTTGTGCGACGGGGTGATCACGATGCCGTCGGCCAGGCCACGGCTGCGGCCACGGTTGTAGCAGATGATGGCGTGGGAGATGGCCGGGGTCGGGGTGTACTCGTCATCCTTGGCCAGCATCACCTCGACGCCGTTGGCTGCCAGCACCTCCAGTGCGGTAGCCGCCGCCGGGGTCGACAGCGCATGGGTGTCGATGCCGATGAACAGCGGCCCGTCGATGCCCTGAGCCTTGCGGTACAGGCAGATGGCCTGACTGATGGCGAGCACGTGCGCTTCGTTGAAGCCCAGGTCCACGGAGCTGCCGCGGTGCCCCGACGTGCCAAAGGCAACGCGCTGGGTGGCGACGCCTGCATCGGGCTGGCCGGTGTAGTACGCGGTCAGCAGCTGGGGGATATCGACCAGCACGGAGGCTGGCGCCGGTTTACCCGCCAAGGGACTGAGCTTCATGCAAAACCTCAAGTAAAGATGTACAGGGTGATGAAAATACGCAGTTTACTGGCACTTCGACCACAACGCGACGGCGGCGATCCCGCCCGCCGCGACTATTTGTACTGCGGTGCCCACCAGCCGGGAAACATCCGCTGCACCCGGGGCTCGGCAAAACGGTCGTCGATCAGCATGACCACACCGCGATCTTCAGTGCCACGTATCACTCGCCCGGCCGCCTGGATCACCTTCTGCACGCCGGGGTACAGGTAGGTGTAGTCGAAGCCCGCGTCGAACAGAGCGCCCATGCGCAGCTTGAGCTGCTCGTTCACCGGGTTGACCTGGGGCAGCCCCAGGGTGGCAACGAAGGCGCCGATCAGCCGGGTGCCCGGCAGGTCGACCCCTTCGCCGAACGCCCCGCCCAGCACGGCGAAGCCCACGCCCTGCCCGTCTTCGACAAAGCGTTCGAGAAAGCCCTTGCGCTGCGCCTCGTCCATGCCGGGCGACTGCGACCATTGCACGATGTGCGGGTAGCGCTCGGCCAGCAGCCGCGCCACCTGCTGCTGGTAGTCGAAGCTGCTGAAGAACGCCAGGTAGTTGCCCGGCTGGAGGCGGTACTGCTCGGCGATCAGTTCCACGATCGGCGCCAGTGACGCCTGCCGGTGCTGGAAACGCGTCGACACGCTGCTGATCACGCGCACCTGCAACTGCTCGGCGGCAAACGGCGAGGCCACGTCCAGCCACGCGGTGTCGGCCGGCAGGCCGAGCAGGTCGGCGTAGTAATGGCGTGGGCTGAGGGTGGCGGAAAACAGCGTGACGCTGCGCGCAACGGCCATGCGCGGGCCGATCAGCGGCGCCGGCACCACGTTGCGCAGGCACAGGGTGGACAGGCTGCGCCGGCCCGGGCCGTCGCGCTTGCTGATGTCGAACACGAAATGCTCGTCGAACACCTCACACAGGCGCAGGAACTGCGAAGCCTGAAAGAAGAGCTGCAACAGCGGCCCTTCGACGCCGGCAGGCTGCTGGTTCATGCTGTCCTGCACATGGCTGACAAAACGCTGCAGCGCCTTGAGAAAGGCCTCGGGCAACTGGCCGGTGGCGCGGTAGGGAACGTCCTGGTCCTTGTGCACGGCGTTCCAGGCCCGGTCAAGGCGCTGCAAGGCATTGGCCATGCCTGCCGGGGGATCACGCCGCAGGGCCTTCAATTGCCATTGATCGAGGCTCACGCTGTACATCTGGCGTGCACGCTCCACCAGGTTGTGCGCCTCGTCCACCAGCACCGCCACCCGCCACTGGTCGAGCTGGGCCAGGCCGAACAGCAAGGCGCTCTGGTCGAAGTAGTAGTTGTAGTCGCCCACCAGCACATCCACCCAGCGCGCCATCTCCTGCCCCAGGTAGTACGGGCACACCTGGTGCGCCAGGGCTACCTCGCGCAGGCGGGCCTGGTCCAGCACCGGCTGCTGCGCGGCGGCCTGGCGGGCGGCGGGCAAGCGGTCGTAGAAACCCTTGGCCAACGGGCAGGCTTCGCCGTGGCAGGCGGTGCCGGGAAACTCGCAGGCCTTTTCCCGTGCCACCAGTTCCAGGCTACGCAAGGCCAGCTCGGGGCTGCTGTGCATGACCCGCTGCACGGCCTCCAGCGCCAGCGCCCGCCCCGGCGTCTTGGCGGTCAGGAACAGCACCTTGTCCAGTTGCTGCGGCACCATCGCCTTGAGCAACGGGAACAGTGTGCCCAGCGTCTTGCCGATGCCGGTGGTGGCCTGGGCCATCAGGCAGCGGCCGGTGCTTACCGCCTTGTACACGGTTTCGGCCAGCTCGCGCTGCCCGATACGAAAGCTGGCGTGGGGGAACGCGAGCGCCTGCAGGCCGCTGTTGCGCAAGGCCTGGCGTTGCATCTGCTGCTGGGCCCAGCGCAGGAACAGCGTGCACTGGGCGATGAAGAACTGCTCGAGTTCGGCGGCGGTATGGCGGGCCTCCACCAGGGTTTCTCGGTCGCTGTCCACGTCCAGGTACACCAGCGCCAGGTTCACCTCGGCCAGTTCTCGCTGCTGGCACAGCAGCCAGCCATACACCCTGGCCTGTGCCCAGTGCAGCTGGCGGTGGTTGTCGGGCTGGCTGGCCAGGTCGCCGCGGTAGGTCTTGATCTCTTCCAGGCGGTTGAGCGCCGGGTTGTAGCCGTCGGCACGCCCGCGTACCTGCAACTGCTCGAACTGCCCCGCCAACGCCACCTCCGACTCATAGCCCCGGCCCCGGCGCGTGACCACCGTGCGGTGGCCGGTGATGCCCTCCTGGGCCGAGGGCGATGGGGTGAAGCGCAGGTCCAGGTCACCGACCTTGGCGGTGAACTCGCACAGCGCACGCACCGCTACCTTGTAGCTCATGCTGCCGGCTGTGCCCACTGCACGTGGCACACCTCGACGGGCAGGCCGTGCTCGGTGCAGAAGGCGATCCAGCGCAGCTGGTTGTCCTGCAGGCGATCGCCCGGGCCCTTCACTTCGATCATGCGGTAGCGCCGTTGCCCGGGCCAGAACTGGATCAGGTCGGGCATGCCGGCGCGGTTGGCCTGGATATCCTCCAGCAGGCGCTCGAAGCAGCGCTTGAGGTGCGCCGCCGGCAGGCAGTCCAGGGCCTGCTGCAACAGCGTGGCATCCAGCAGTTCCCAGTACACGAAGGGTGATTGCAGGCCGTGCTTGGCCTGGTAGTTGGCCAGGATGGTGTGGCGGTAGCGCTCATCGTCCAGTTGCCCCAGGCAGGCGGCAAAATGCTCGGCGCGGCGCGCCTGGAAGCCGGCATCGTGCAGGTCCAGCGGGCCGCTCTGGAACGGGTGGAAGAACGCGCCGGGCACGGGCGCGAAGATGGCTTCCCAGCACAGCAGCCCGAACAGGCTGTTGAACAGGGTGTTCTCGACGTAGTGCACCGGCCCGTCTTCGGCCGCCAGGTGCACCTGCACCGCCTGCTCCACGCCAAGCGTCGACAGATCGACAGGCAGGCACAGGTCCAGCCGGCTGATCGCTGCCGGGGCGCGCCGACGCTGTGGCGGGCCGCCCAGCTTGCGCTGCAGGCGGGGCAAGATGCGCGCCAGCGCCTGGACCTCCAGCGCGTTGGCTGGTTTGGCGCCCACTACGCTGGCAAGCTCCAGGGCGGCGGCATGATCGGCGCTGCGCTCCAGCACGCGGATATGCCGGATGCGTGCCTGGGGGTGGTTGCTGCGGGGGTAGATGTTCAGGGCCTGGGCCCAGTCGCCGCTGCGCTCGCAATGCTGGCCAAGCTGGAACAGCAACCTGGCGCGGCGCCGCTCCAGCCACGGGTTGCTCGGCTGCAGGCCGTCCAGCAGTGCCAGCACCTGCTCGACCGGCTGCCCGGCCTCGAACTGCTCGGCACAAGTGTGCAGGGCCAGGCACAGGTCGATATCGGCGCGCTCGCGCAGCGCCCGGGAATCCTCGCCGAACGCGACCTGCTCGTAGCGCAGCAGGCCAAGGTCGGCGAGCACGAACTCCGACCAGTCCTGGTGCAGGTTGCCGAAAAACAGCAGGCGCAGACGATCGCACAGCGCCTGCAGGTGCAGCACGTACACCGGTTCGTCGAATTCGGGCCACCACTGACGCAGGGGCCTGGCCTCGGCATACAGCGCCGACAACTGTTCGAGCAGTTCGCCCTTGGCAGCCCGCGGGCGCTCCAGCACGTCGGCGAAACAGCGGGCGATTTCGTCCTTGCGCAGCAACTGGAACAGGTGGTCCAGGCCCAGGCTCGGCTGGTCGTCGAGCCAGCCCAGCGCCACCAGCGGCGCGGCGGCAGGCTCGATTGCGCCGATTTCCAGGTAGGTCAGCTTGCTGGCGCGAAACATCACCCCCTTGCGCATCACCATGCGTACCAGCAGGGCCTGGGAGGCCTGGCCCAGCGTCGCGAACTGTTGAATGAAGGCGTGTTCGTGTTCATCGAGCAGGTCGGCGTAGCGCAGTTGCACCCAGGCCAGTACCTGCTGAAAGTTGCACAGGTAATAGAACGGGTCGGCGACGGAATGGGCGATCACGGAGCGGGTAACCAGCAGAAGGAATCCACTGGTTATACATACAGACAGGCGGGCTTGGCAACCTCAGCGGATCAATGGCGCAACCGGCCCGGATCGCTGTCGCGGGCCCGCGCCAGCAGCGAACGTCCACCGGCGGCCGCTTCACTTTCGCGCTGGTAGAGCATCTGCAGCGTGCTCAGGGACAAGCCGCTGATCTCCTCCAGCCATTGCACCATGGGCTGTGGCGAGGGTGCGCCCTTGAGTGCCTTGTGCAGGTAGGGCAGCGCCGCCTGCATGCCGGGGTGCCGCGCCTGTACGAAGCGCTCCAGGTTGCGCCCGCGGTCGACGAAGGGCGCGAACAGCAGGCAGGCCAGCTGTTCTTCGTTGAGGTTGTAGCCCTGCAGGGCGAAGTTGTCCGCCAGGCGGCGGCGCTGGCCGTGGCGCTCGCGGTCTTGCCAGGTTTCCATGGCCAGTGCCTGCAGCGCCGCCGGCACCGGTTTGCGCCGCAGCTGGGCCTTGACCTGCTGCAGGTGCTCGGCAATGCCCAGCGCATAGTCCTGCCCCTGCACCCACTGCGCGCGCAGCCCGGCAAGGTGTGCCATCAGCAACGGGTTGGCACAGGCCGACTGGCTGAACCCCAGGGCCAGCTCGTCATAGCGAAACTTGAGAAATTCGAGCAGCAGCACGCTCTGCCCCTGCTGGCTGTCCTGCAGCAGGTCGGCGATGTCGATGAAGCGCGGGATACGGCGGGGGGCCGGGACCTGCCGAAGGGGCTCGGCTGGCAGACCCAGCACCTCGTTGAGGTAGATGCGGCGCAGTTGGCCAAGGCCCTGCAACAGGGCGCCGGGGTGTGAGTGGGCCGGCCTTGCACTGCTCAACCCGGCCTCGCGCATCATGCGGCGGCCCCACGCCAGGTAGCGTTTGCGCTCGGGCATCGGGTCGGCGTTGATCAATGCGTCCACCCCGCCCTCCCAGCCCATGCCCTGGCGGTACAGTTCGGCCAGCGCCAGGTAGAAGCGATTGCAGAACATCGGCCGCACCTGGCCGGCGGTCAGGTGCCCGGCAACCAGGGTGTCGAAGCGCTCGACCTGCTGCTGACGCGGCGACAGCGGCTTGAGTGCATCGAAGTGCTGGAGGCCGCCGTCGTCCAGCACCAGCAGCTCGACCCGCAGGTCGTCATGCAGCACCAGCGCCGAATAGCCACGCTCGATGTTCTCGATCACCGCCGTCGACATGCCCACATGGCGGGCGGTGACCACGCGCAGCTCGAAGGTGGCCGGCGCACGCGCCGCAATGCTCAACTGCGCGGCGCGCAGAAACGCCAGGGCGAAGGAGCTGTCCTTGCCGCCGCCATGGGCCAGCATCACCTTGAAGTCGCCTATGCGCTCGATCCCGCCGGCGGCCACCAGCATGCGCTGGATAAGCAATTGCAGCGACGCGCGCTGGCCCTGGGTAAGGCACTCGAGCAGTCGCTGCAAGACCTGCTGGTAAATGTGAGTCATGGCTTGATCGTGGAGGGTACTCATGGTGTATACCTGATTCGATAACGACTGCCGGCAGCCGGAAGTTACCCGATGCGGGTAACAGGACATCGTTGCGTAACAACGGCAAAGTGAATTAAAAAAAGAATGATGGTCTTAGGATGTTTCTTACAACTTCCTACGATTATTCCGACTCAGGTCGAAACAGCATCGCCCGATGACCACCCTTGCCCCGGACAGCGCCCCCCCGGCGCGTTGCGTGCGAGGGCCCCACCTCCATGAACAGTACAGCTGGCACACCATATCTCGCTCCTTGAGATGATTGATGGTTGGATGAACAGCGCCGCCTTAGGCACGACAGTGCCCGACGCCCATAGGAAACAGCAGCCCTTCCACGCGAAGATGTAATTTTACGGACACCGGAAAGTCTTTATTCCCACGCCCACAACATAACGCAAGCGCCGTACTTAGTCCGCACAAGTTAAATAGGAAACATCTGAAACTTTAATAAGAAATTTCCACAAAAAAGCCCGAGACTCGGCTCGGGCTTGGCGTGTCGCGCAGCCTGTCAGGCGTCAGGCAGCACCAGTACCACGCGGCCTCCACACGGGCACTCGTCCATGTGGCGGTGTGCGGCGACGACCTCGTCGAACGGGTAGGCCTTGATGATGTGTGGCAATACCTGGCGGTCGGCGGTGAACTGGTTGATATCGCGCAGTGCGCGCTGCAGCGCCACCTGGTCCTGGGTGATGCCCAGCTCCGGCTTGCCGGTGAAGTTGCTCACGCAGTGCACGAAGAACTGGATGTTCTTCTGGAACGCCGCACAGGCCGGGAACGGCGTCTGGTTTCCGCCCTGCAGGCCGTACAGCACCAGGCTGCCGCGTGGCGCCAGCACATCGCCCAGCAACGACATCTGCGGGCCGCCCAGGCCATCGAGCACCATGTCCACGCCACGGTTGTCGGTGTACTTGTTGATCTGCATGAGCAGGTCCTGCTCTTCGGTCACGATGACCTTCTCTGCCCCCAGCTTGAGCAGGTTGTCGCGCTCGGCGCTGTCCTTGGTTGCGGCGATCACCTTCAGGCCCAGGGCCTTGCCCAGTTGCACGAAGGCCGGCCCGGCGCAGTGGCTGGCGTCGGTGACCAGGGCGGTCTGCCCGGCCTTGGCCCGGGCCAGGTCGACATAGGCGAAATAGGCGATCAGCAGCGGCGTGTAGTGCACGCTGGCCTCGATCGGGCTGAGGATATCGGGGTAGCGGGTCAGTGCATTGCGCGGCAACACGATGACCTCGCCATACACCGGGTGCTCGTTGGGGCTGGTGGCCGGAAAGCTGGCGACCTTGTCGCCGATGGCCAGGTCGTCGACGCCGGCGCCGAGGGCGGTCACCACACCGGCCATTTCGTGGCCGATGCCGGCCGGCAGGCGCGCATGGGACGGCGCCAGGTTCTGCCGCCACAGCACGTCGTACCAGCTGATGCCGATAGCCTGCACCCGCACCTGTACTTCACCGGCAGCCGGTTGCGGCGTGGCCACGTCCTCGCACTTGAGCACCTCGGCCTGGCCGAATTTGTGAAAACGGATCATGCGGGACATCGCAAACCTCGCCTAGTGAACCTCTAATACCCGCAACTCTATCGGGGCTATAGCGGTTAGACCATCAGTGGCCATTAATAGTCAACATGCCTGTCATTGATTGGTGATAGCGCCTGCTGCGCAATTTATGCGGTGCAGGGTACCGTCTTTGCCCTTAAGATTCACCCCTGCCCCGACCAGACCTATGAAGCGAAGCCGATGAACCGTAACGACTTGCGTCGCGTCGACCTGAACCTGCTGATCGTGTTCGAGACCTTGATGCACGAGCGCAGCGTCACCCGCGCCGCGGAAAAACTGTTCCTCGGCCAGCCGGCCATCAGTGCGGCGCTGTCGCGCCTGCGCAGCCTGTTCGACGACCCGCTGTTCGTGCGTACCGGGCGCAGCATGGAGCCCTCGGCGCGGGCGGTGGAGATCTTCGCCCTGCTCTCCCCGGCGCTGGACTCCATCTCCACGGCGGTAAGCCGCGCTGCCGACTTCGACCCGGCCACCAGCACGGCGGTGTTTCGCATCGGCCTCTCCGACGACGCCGAGTTCGCCTTGCTGCCGCAACTGCTCAAACGTGTGCGCGCCGAGGCGCCGGGCATCGTGCTGGTGGTGCGCCGGGTCAACTACCTGCTGATGCCCTCGCTGCTGGCGTCGGGTGAAATCTCGGTGGGCGTGAGCTGGACCAGCGACCTGCCGGCCAACGCCAAGCGCAAGGTGCTGCGCCGCAGCAGGCCCAAGGTGCTGCGTGCCGACAGCAAGCCGGGCAGCCTCAGCCTGGATGAATTCTGCGCACGCCCGCATGCCCTGGTGTCGTTTGCCGGCGACCTGAGCGGGTTCATGGACGAGATCCTCGAGAAGCTGGGGCGCAAGCGCCATGTGGTGCTGGCCGTGCCGCAGTTCAACGGCCTGGGCAGCCTGCTGACCGGCACCGACATCCTCGCTACGGTGCCGGACTACACCGCCGAGCAGCTGACCGCCGCCGGCGGCCTGCGCGCCGAAGACCCGCCGCTGGAGGTGCAGAGCTTCGAGCTGCATATGGCGTGGCGCGGGTCGCAGGACAATGATCCGGGGGAGCGGTGGTTGCGGTCGCGGATTCAGATGTTCTTCGGCGACCCTGATAGTCTTTAGGGGCTTCGCACATGCTTGTTAGCTGGTCATTTCTACTTTTTCCGAGCCTCAAAGAGCCATTTACTTCCAGCTAATTGCTACATTTTGGGCATATTTGAGGGCATGCTTTGGATGGTTTGAAAAGGATGCCCCCAGTCTGGCGGCAAGCAGGCTATTGATGAGGGTGAATGGACTGAAGGGATATGAGCCCCCGCCCCTACCCGCATCAATGGCCGAGTCGTTGTGAGCGCGCCATCCACCACGCTGAACAAATGCGTGCAAATGTAAAAAATTATGATGGCATAATGCCTCTTCAATCGGCAAAATCCACACGCCCCCAAAGGATTTGAAGGACCGGTTCCGATGACATGGCCAGTCACGCTGAAACTCGACAGCGCAGCCTACCCGCTCAACGTGGTACAACGCACCGCTTATTCCCTTGCCGATACTTTCACGATCCAGGTCGGCATTGAAGCCAATCAGATAAGCCTCACGGTCCACCCCGCTAAAGCAAGGTTAATGCTTTCCCCGGAGCAGGCCCACTCGCAGATCCTTCAGCATCTGAACGACTTCGCCCTACGCGACCATATCAACCGCGAAACAGCAGGGTTGCACGAAGTCTTGGCCCGAGCCGCGCTCGCTGGATGTGGGATTTCCCAGTGACACTGATTGCGACGGACGCCAAGCATTATCGCTTGCTGCCTTTTCGTTTCATGCGCATGAACACGGGACATGACCGTGACATCCTGCTCACCTCCGATACCGGTGAGTACATGCACGTGAACGACGCGCAATTACGAGCCCTCAGTTACTTCGACGTTCAAGCAAGTACGCCTTTTTACAAGGACCTTCTGGCCCGCCACTTCATCTACGAACCAGGCTGCCACGACCCGTTCCCGGAAATGGCAGCGCAGTATCGCAGCCGCAAGGACTTCCTCTTCCAGGGCCCTGCACTGCACTTGTTCGTGGTTACATTGCGCTGTAACCACACCTGTCAGTACTGCCAGGTGTCGCGGGCCCCTCTGGGAGGATCCGGACACGACCTGTCGGAAGCGGATGCGCAGGCGGCGGTCGATCGCCTGTTCGAATCGAACGCTCCCGCACTGACTGTGGAGTTTCAGGGTGGCGAGCCGCTTCTGGCCTTCGAGCGCGTCCGCCAGATTGTCGAATGGGTCGTTGAACGGAACGTGGTCGAACAGCGGGATATCCAATTCGTCATTACAACCACGCTGCACCACCTGACGGAGCAAATACTCGACTTCGCAGAACAACATCGCATCCAGTTTTCGACCTCGCTCGATGGGCCGGCGCCCTTGCACAATGCCAACCGCCCTACTCCTTCACGAGACTCCTACGAACGTACTGTAAAAGGCATCCAGTGGGTCCGTGAGCGCCTTGGCCAAGATGCAGTTTCCGCGCTGACCACGCTGACTTCCAGAAGCCTCGAACAGCCTGAAGCGATCATCGATGAGTATGTTAGCCAGGGTTTCTCCAGCATTTCGCTTCGGCCTCTTAGCCCTTATGGCTTTGCCACCAAGAGTGCCCATCGACTTGATTACCCTATTGAGCGATATCTGGTCTTCTACAAGAAGGCACTGGCCTATTTGCTGAATATCAATCAACAGGGCATATACCTTTGCGAAAGTTATACGAGCCTGTTGCTGAAAAATATCCTGACACCCTTTTCCTCCGGCTACGTAGACCTGCGTTCCCCTGCTGGCGCTGGCACTGCGGCGCTGGTTTACAACTATGACGGTTACGTCTATCCCTCGGACGAAGCCCGAATGCTGCTGGAGATGGGTGAAGAAGGCTTGAGGCTCGGCACCGTGCAGCAACCCTTGTCTGAATTACTCACATCGCCCGTCATGAATGCGTTGCTCGCCAGTGGTGTTGCAGAGGCGCTGCCGGGCTGCTCCGATTGCGCACTTGTCCCGTACTGTGGCGCTGACCCCATCGAACACTATGCCCGCCAAGCTGACCCGATCGGACACCGAGTGTTCAGCAGCTTCTGCAAGAAGAACATGGGGCTGCTGAAGCATCTTTTCGGCCTGCTTCGCGATGGCGACGACAACGTGCAGAGGGTGCTGCTGTCTTGGTTGAACAGGCGCTCTTACAGTGATGTCCGGTTCCCGGGGTACAAGGGCTGAAGGCGATGCTGCGAAAAGATACCCACTTCGAAATCCATAACCTGAATGAGCCGAAACTGCTCAAGGTCATCACTCTGGATGAGTTCATCGAACAAGGCCTGGCTGTTTGTGCCGGAAGTGCTGAGTTCGGTGACCTGCTGCTTTGGCTGCCAAACGAAGAACGGCTACGGAGCCCGCATCTGCTCTCGTTACCAGTGGGTGGATTCCTGATCCCGGAGCCATTGATCGGCGACTTCGACAGCGCGCGGCCACACCTGCACACCCCTAAAGATGCGGATGTCGTGCAGCCCGGCGATGTCATTGCCATCACACCAGGCAACGCGATGGTGCGAGTGCTCTATCGACGAGGCTCAGACAGCAACCTGCTGTTCATGACCGATCGTTGCAACAGCCTCTGCCTGATGTGCTCGCAGCCGCCCAAAGATATCGATGACCGTTGGCACATCGAAGAGAACCTACGGCTGATCGACCTGATGGACCCGGGCGAGGAAAATCTGGGAATCAGCGGCGGAGAACCAACGCTTTATCGCGACGGCCTGCTCGAAATCCTGGCCAAGTGCAAAGCCGTCTTGCCGCAGAAATCCATTCATGTGCTCAGCAACGGGCGTCTGTTCCACGACACGAACTGGATCGCAGCGCTCTCTGCAATCGGCCACCCTCAGTTGAGCTGGGGCATCCCGCTGTATGCCGACAATGCCGAAGACCATGACCATGTAGTGCAGGCTCCAGGCGCGTTCAGCGAAACCTTGCAAGGTCTTTACAATCTGGCGCGCGCCAACCAGATCATCGAGGTACGCGTGGTGCTCAACCGCCTGACCACGCCACGCTTGCCAGAACTCGCCCACTACGTGTTCAGGAACCTGCCCTTCGTGCGGCACGTTGCACTGATGGGTATCGAAAGTACCGGCCTGGCCAGGAAGAACTACGAAGAACTGTGGATTGACCCGCTGGACTATCAGGAATCATTGAGCCAGGCCGTGTATTTCCTGTTCAACCGCGGAGTGCCGGTTTCGATCTACAACTTGCCCCTGTGCCTGATCCCGGCACACCTCTCGCGTTTCGCCCGCCAGAGCATCTCGGACTGGAAGAACCTGTTCATCGATACCTGCCAGCAATGCGCTGCGGTGAAACATTGCTCTGGCTTCTTCAAATCGCACACCGACCGCTGGCAGAGCCGCGGCATACAACTACTATCGACCGAGGCCTTTAGCGCCTATGCAAGGAGTGCACAGTGAAATTGCTCGACCGCTGGAAAGTCCTGATCAGTGGGATCAGTTTGATGCCAATGGCAGGTACCACCCTGGCACAGGCAGGCCATCTGTCGCTCGCCGATGCGAACTGGCAACCCAACGACAAGCTACAGCCCCCAGTATTTGCCGATACGCTCAATGCGCCAGACACCGTCAACATTTATGCGGCACATCGCTCGCACAGTTCACACCGGTCCCACAGCTCGCACAGTTCTCACTACAGCGGCTCGGGTGGCTATAGCGCACCTCGCTACTACAGCCCACCCGCTACCAGCACCCGAAGCTACAGCGCGCCGAGTGCTTCGAGCGGCACGTCCAGCAGCAACAGCCTTTATCAGTCGACTGGCACTACCAGCGGGACGAGTTCGAGCACTTCAAAGAGCCGCGCGACCAATGAGCAGAAAAGCAACCTGGTAACCCGTGTGCAGACCGCGCTGATGGTGCGTCAGTATTACCAAGGCGCCATTGATGGGGTGATGGGCAAGGCGACACGTGGTGCGCTGATGGCCTTTCAGATGGACAGTGGGCTGACCGTGAATGGTCGGATGGATACGCCATCGCTGAATGCGTTGGGTATCAAGATTCCATAAGTCGCCTCAGGGCTAAAGCTAGCGTCCATTCAGCAACGAAGGAGTTATCCAATGCAGCACATCATTCAAGTCGACAACACTCTCTGGGCATTGATCAGCCGCCTACAAGGCAAGGAACTGCAAACACCGTCGCGTCGCGCCCGTTTCCGGATCACGACCGTTGATGCAAATCGTGTTGTGATTGAGACCGGATCGGAAGACTCGCAGTTGGCGCTGACTCGAGCAGCTTTTCAGCAAACGCTGGACTACCTCGCCGGTAACAATCATTTCGGCCAAGCACACGCTGTGCAAATCGGCTCCAATCACAACTACGAAGAAGCTGGCCCACTCTGCCGGGCGGCTCGTTATAGAGCAGAAGGCCAGCCGGGCCCTACCAACATCACCTACATTCTGCCGATTCTGGAGCAGTGCCAGGCAGTCGGCATCCGGTCAACCACCCCAAACAGCACTTGGCTGCTGCCCTGAACCGCTGCTGATATCTTTACAAGGACGCCAACATGTACGCCAAAATGGACACCTTCCGCCCCGGCAGTGCCGCTTCGTTCGATCAACCCTGCAAGGTTACGATCGACATCGAGTTTATCACCGTCTCCTATGACGACGCGGGGCAGACCTGGCAATACCGAGGCCAGGCAAAAGGCCCGGGGCATTACGAACTGCAAGCAGAAGGCTTCGACGGTAGAGCAACGCTGCACCGCTTCGAAGGCTCGAATGTGCTGGAAGGCACTTGGGTCGAAGACGGCGTACGCGGGATGTGGCGAATTGTCTGCCAGCCGATTGATTCGCCATTCGTGCCAACTAAATAAGCTGAACGCGTGGTGGCTTGAAGGGCCGCCACGGGGTCATCTGCCTGAGCTGGCAGAACAAGAGGTACTTAATCGCCCCGGACTCTCTAGACACTTTGCAAACTCATTTAAATTTTTCTGCCTGCCTAGAGCCTTGTCAAAAATGTTCTGTGCCCCCCCTGACAGCCTGCAACAGCCCCCTGCCGGCCTGCCACATCACGACAAGCCACAGACGGACCGCCAGTACCAGCTGGCAACCGAGCGACAGGATGCAGCCCCTCAAAGCTGCCGATGCAGTGAATCATCGACGCAACAGCACGCCATCAGCCCCCCCAATCAACCAGCACTCACCACATGCTTCAACTCCTGAAACGCTGCCAGCCCCCAGGGGCCGAGCTCGCGCCCGATGCTGCTCTGCTTGTACCCACCCCAGGCGGTCTGCGGGAAGATCACCTGAGGCGCATTGATCCAGACCATGCCGGCCTGCAAGGCATCCGCTACCCGGTTGGCCGCAACTCGGTCGCGGCCGACCACCGTGGCCACCAGGCCAAAATCACCCTGGTTGGCCAGCGCAATGGCCTCGGCTTCGGTGCCGAAACGGCGGATGCAGATCACCGGGCCGAAGATCTCCTCGTTCCACAAGCTGCTGTCCAGCGCCACGTCGGTGAACACCGTCGGCGCAACGTAGAACCCCTGCGCCAAGCCCTGCGGGCGCCCACCACCGCACTCGAGCCGGGCGCCGGAAGCCAGCCCGCGCGCGATGTGCGCCAGCACACGCTCGTACTGGGCACGGTTGACCAGCGCACCCATCTGCACCCCGTCGACAAAGGGGTCGCCAACGGTGATCGCCTGGGCGCGGGCCCTGACCTTTGCCACGAAGGCGTCCGCCAGGTGCTCGGCGACCAGCACCCGGCTGGTGGCCGAGCACATCTGGCCGGCGTTGTAGAAGCCGCCGCCACAGGTCAGCTCGACCGCCAGTTCCAGGTCGGCGTCCTCCAGCACGATCAACGCAGACTTGCCGCCCAGCTCCAGGCTGACACCCTTCACTGTCTCTGCCGCGCGCTGCATTACCTGAACCCCCACCGCGTTGCTGCCGGTGAAAGAGATCTTGGCCACCTGCGGGTGCGCCGACAAGGGTGCGCCCACGGCCAGGCCGGTACCACACACGATGTTCAACACGCCCGCCGGCAGGCCCGCCTCGAGAATGATCCGCGCCAGTGCAAGCTCCGGCAACGGCGTGACCTCCGATGGCTTGAGCACCACCGTGCACCCCGCCGCCAGGGCCGGCGCCAGTTTCCAGGCCGTGGTGACCATGGGGAAGTTCCACGGCACGATCAGCGCAACCACGCCACACGGCTCGCGGCGCAAGCGCGCGGCATAGTCGCTGGCAGGTAGCTCCACGCCACGGTCCTGTGCAGCGTCAAGGCCCTGGGCCAGGTCGGCGTAATAGTCAAAGGTGGCTATCACGTCGTCCACGTCCAGCCCCGCTTCGGCCAATGGCTTGCCGTTGTTGCGCGATTGCAGCGTCATCAGGGCTTGGCGGTTCTGCTGTATGCCCCGGGCAATGCGGCGCAACACCTGGGCACGCAACGCGCCAGTGCTGGTTGACCACTGCGCAAACGCTGCAGCGGCGCTTTGCACGGCAAGCTCGACGGTTTGAGCATTGCCCCCGCCTACCGTGGCGATCAACGCCTCGGTGGAGGGGTTGATGACCTCGAGCGGCGGGCCGTCGGCGAGCCATTGCTCGCCGATCAGCACGCCGGCGAGCACTTCGGATGAACATTCAGGAGGGAGCATCGTCATTCCTTCGCAAGCGGCTCAGAGGCCGGCCTGCAGCTTCTCGATGAACTGGCGGATCCGCTGGCAGGCGTCCAGCAGGTCCTTGTCGGCGACGGTGAACGACACCCGCACGAAGCCCGCGCAACTGGCGCCAAAGGCCTGGGCATCGAGTACCGAGACGCCGGTCTCGCGGAACAGCGCCCAGGCAAAGTCGACACCCGACAGGCCCGTGGCACGAATGTCCAGCAGCATGAACATGCCCGCCTCGGGCACCTTGCCCTTGATCAGCGGCACCCCGTCCAGCTCCCGGGCGATCAGGTCACGGCGGCGGGTGTAGAGTTCGCGGGCCGAGGCGACGATCTCATCGTCCAGCTCGATGGCCTTGAGCGCGGCTTCCTGAACAAAGCCCGGCAGACCGTAGAGCATGCACAGCAGCAGGTTGTCCAGGTGCTGGACAAGGCTCGTGGGCGCCACCACCCAGCCGACCCGCCAGCCGGTCATCGCGTGGGATTTGGACAGGCTGTTGAGCACCACCGTGCGCTCGGCCATGCCCTCCAGGCTGGCGATGCTGATGTGCGGCGCGTCGTAGGTCAGCTGGCAGTAGACCTCGTCCGAGATCACCCACAGGTCGTGACGCCGGGCCACCTGCGCCACCGCCTCCAGCTCCTCGCGGGTGTAGACGTTGCCGGTGGGGTTGTTCGGCGTGGCCAGGGCGATGCCACGGGTGTTGGGGGTCAGTGCGGCTTCAAGCGCCTGGGCCGTGAGGCGAAAATCCTTCTCGGCAGGCTGCTCGATGCACACCAGCCGCGCACCGGATGCCTGCACGCTGGCAGCGTAGGTCAGGTACATCGGCTCGGGCACCAGCACGTCATCGCCGCTTTCGAACAGGCACATGGCTGCGGCGTACAGGCCGTTCTGCGCACCGGCCACCAGCGCGACGTTCTCGGCGGCCACCGGTATGCCCAGCAGCTTGCGCTGCTTGGCCGCGATGGCTTCGCGCAGCTTTTCCCGGCCCACTACCGGGGTGTAGTGGGTATCGCCGGCCTTCAGGGCCTGGATCGCGGCCTCGCAGATCGCATCGTCCGTCGCGAAATCGGGGTCGCCGATGCTGAGGATGATCGCGTTCTCGCCCCGCTCCTGCGCCTGGCAGGCAGCATAGTGAATGTCCCATGCGGCTACGCTCTCGCCGCTGATGCGTTGAACCAGAGATGAATACTTCATTTGAATTCCTTGTGGCGTACAGACCGACGCCAATACGTTAGCCACTAGACTCGACGCTGCGAGGTGGTGCCCATCAACTTGAAGCTCTTTTCGATGATCAGGGCCAGGACGATGTAGGTGATCGCCACCAACAGCAGCGGCTCATAGACCCGCAGGGTCTGCGAACGCACGATGTTGGCGGCGCCGAGCAGGTCGGTAACCGCGACGGTGGAGGCCAGCGCCGTGGATTTGAGCAGCATCACGCTCTCCCCCGCCAGGGTCGGCCTGACCATCTGCAATGCCCGCGGCAACCAGACCCTGCGCAGGATCTGCCCGCGGCGCATGCCATAGGCGCGTGCCGCTTCAAGCTCGCCCCTGGGTACGGCGCGCAGGCCACTGCGCAGCACTTCGCCCACATACGCCCCCACGCTCAAGGTCAGTGCAAGGGCCACATACCAGAACCCTTCGCGCAGGTAGGGCCACAACACCCCGCCCCTGATCAGCGGGTAGCTGGCCAGCACGCTGCCGACGCCGTAATACAGGATGTAGATCTGCACCAGCAGCGGCGTGCCGCGAATCACGCTGCTGACAAACCGGCAGGCGTTGGCCAGCACGACGCTGTTGGACAGGCGCCCCAGGGCCATCGCGATGGCCAGTACAAACCCGAAGCCTGCCGAGATGAGCAGCAACTGCACGGTCAGGCCGGCACCGCGCAGCAGTTCACTGGAAAAATCATTCAGCCAAGTCAAATCCATGATCGTCCCCTTATACGTTCCTGGGCATCCAGCGTTCGAAGCCGGCCTCGAACTTGCGGAACACCATGCTGGAAACCAGGGTGATGACGTAATAGAACGCCGCGACCACCAGGTAGAACAGCAGGTAGTGCTTGGTGCTGGCCGCCGCCTGACGCCCGGCGGTCAGCAGTTCGCTGTAGCCCACCACGCTGATCAGCGCACTTTCCTTGACCAGCACCAGCCACAGGTTCGACAGGCCCGCGATGGCGAACGGCAACATGCACGGCAGGATGATCCGGCTCAACAGCTTTGCGCGCGACATGCCGTAGGCCCTGCCGGCCTCCACCAGCCCCGCAGGAATGGCCTCGACGGCGCCGCGAATCACCTCACCCGAGTAGGCGCCCTGGACAATCCCCAGCACCACGACCGCAGCCAGAAAACCGTTGATCTCGACACTGGGCCGGCCCATCGCGGCCATCGCCAGGTTCAGCAGGTCGGTGCCTGCGTAGTACAGCAGCAGGATCAGCAGCAGTTCCGGCACGGCGCGGTACAGCGTGGTGTAGCAGTTGGCACAGGCGACCATCCAGCGTGGCCCCCTGAGCTTGATCAACGCGACGAGCAGGCCGATGCACAGGCCCAGCGCGAAGGCCCCCAGGGAGATACCCAGGGTTTTCACCGCGCCCTGAGCCAGGGTTTGAATCCAGCCCTCGGCGAACAGCAGATTGGACATTTCAGAAATGGTCATACAGGCACCCGATCACCCGCGCAGGTTTCAACCGCCTCATTGGGCGGCTGTGACACTGGATTTGAAGTAGCGCGCACCGATGGCGTCGTAGGTGCCGTCTTCACGCACGGCCTTGAGCGCCTGGTTCAGCTTCTCGCGCAGGGCATCGTCGCCCTTGCGCACCGCCGCGCCGATGCCCTTGCCGAACAGCGGGTCGGCCGGCGCGACGCCCTTGCCGGCCAGCATCGCGTTGTCGGGCAGTGCCAGCATCGGCTCCACCGAGATCTTGTCGGCCAGCATGATGTCGATGCGGCCGCTGCGCAGGTCGGCCAGCAGGTCGTCCTGGTCGTTGTAGTAGCGGATGGTCGAGCCTTTGCCGAAGTACTCCTTGACGTAGGCCGAATGGCTGGTCGAGCCCTGCACGCCGATGATCTTGCCCTTGAGCCCTTCCGGGGTGGGCGTCAGTTCCAGGGCGGCATCCCCGACCCACAGTGCGGGCGTCTCGATGTACGGGTCGCTGAAGTCCACCACCTGCTCACGTTCGGGGGTGATGGACATCGAGTTCATGATGACGTCCACCTGCTTGGAGCGCAGCGCCGGAATCAGGCCGTCCCAGGCCATTCCCTTGAGCGAGCACTCGGCCTGCATGCGCTTGCACACTTCGCTGATCAGGTCAGGCTCGAAACCGCTCCACGCACCATTGCTGTTTCTGAAGGAAAACGGCGGGTAGGGTTCCTGGGAAATCGCGAACACCACCTTGTCCTGGGCGTGAGCGACATTGATCGCCCCGGCCAGCAGGAGCGAGTGCACGACAGCAACGAGTGTCTTTTTCATTTAACAGTCCTTATGCAGCTATTGTTTGGTTTTTGGCAGCGGACAATGCAGGGGCACGCCCCCGCGGATGAATAGTGTTGTTATGAGCGATTGTTCTGCGCCATCACGAACTGGCGGCACCGCTCGCTGTGCGGGTCAAGCATCACCTGTTGCGGTGGGCCCTGCTCTTCGATCTGGCCCTGGTGCAGGTACACGACCTGGGTGGAGACATCCCGCGCGAACGCCATCTCATGGGTCACCAGGATCATCGTGCGGCCCTCCTGCGCGATGTCGCGGATCACCTTCAACACGTCGCCCACCAGCTCCGGGTCCAGCGCCGAGGTAGGTTCGTCGAACAACATCACCTTGGGGCGTACCGCCAGTGCCCGCGCGATGGCGACCCGTTGCTGCTGGCCACCGGACAGAAACGAGGGGTAGTCGTGGCGCTTGTGGGCCAGCCCGACCTTCTCCAGCAACTGCTCGGCATGCGCGATCGCGTCCTGGCGCTTCTCACCCAGTACATGCACCGGGGCCTCGATCACGTTCTCCAGCACGGTGCGATGCGGCCACAGGTTGAAGTTCTGGAACACCATGCTCAGGGTCGCACGCAGCCGCTCGACCTGGCGCAGGTCGGCGATCTCGCGCACCCCGCCACGCCCCTGCCTGAACCTGACTTCCTCGTCGTTCACGCGCAGGCTGCCGGCGTTGGGAATCTCCAGCAGGTTGATGCAGCGCAGCAAGGTGCTCTTGCCCGAGCCGCTGGAACCGATCAGGGACACCACGTCCCCTTCATGGGCACGCAGGGAGATCCCTTTGAGGACGTGATGGTCGCCGTAGCTCTTGTGCAGGTCATCGATGGCGACGACGGGGGTCGACTGCATGCTTGGCAGCCCTTTTTCGTGGATCATGCTTCGATGTCCCATTGTTGTTGATCAACCCGACCGGACAGCCCCGTCAGGCAGGCAGAAAGTCCGAGGCGTTCAGTTCGATGACATGCGGCTCGCCGCTCTCCAGGCCTTGCAGCAGATCGCGCAACCCGTCCAGGCTGCCGGCGGTGTGGTACTGCACATGACAGGAGCGTGCGAAGGCCGCGAAGTCCGGCGTGAGGATGTCCACGCCCAGGGGCGCAATGTCGCGCGCCGTCATGTAGTCGCGAATTTCGCCGTAGCACTGGTTGTTCCACAGCACCAGGATGACCCCGATGCCGTGCTCGCGCGCCGCGATCAGTTCGGCGCTCGAGAACTGCAAACCACCATCGCCCACCAGCGCCACCACGGCACGTTCAGGCAGGGCAACCTTGGCACCGATGGCCGCCGGCAGGCCGTAGCCCAGCGTTCCGTACCCGGTACCGGCGTTGAACCAGGTGCACGGGGCCGGTGCGCGATAGCCCAGCGCGCCCTGGTACACCGGCTGCGTCGAATCGCCAACCAGGATCGGCGCCGGCAGGCTGTCGCGCAGCGTATCCAGCAGCGCCTGCATGGCCTGCTGCCTGCCGGTCCAGCTGCCGCGCTCGGCGGCATTGACCCGCTGCACGTTCAACGCGGCCCAGTCACTGTCTGCGGCCGCCCCGGGCAGCGCTGCGATCAGGGCCTGCAGCCCCAGCCGTGCGTCGCCAAGCAGCCCGACGGCTGCGCGTTGCACGCCCAGGATCTGCATCGGGTCGATGTCCAGGCGAATCACCGGCACCTGCAGGGCCAGTGGCCCGAGGCCGAAGAAGTCGTAGTCGGTTTCGCCCAGCTCGGTACCCACCGCCAGCACCACATCGGCCTGGGCAAAGAGTGCACGGCCATGGGCGGACGATTGCACGCCATCGAGCAGCAGCGGGTGCGCAGGCGGCAGGATGCCGCGTGCATTGGTGGTCAGCGCAACGGGAGCCTGGAGGCGCTCGGCCAGTGCCCGCAGTGCATCACTGGCACCGCGCGCGCCGCCGCCGGCGAGAATCAGCGGCCGGCGTGCCGCGCCCAGCAAGGCGGCGGCCTGCTGTACGGCCGCCTCGGCAGGCGCGCTGGCCAGCGGCAATGCGCGAGGGCTCAGGTCCAGGCCATCGGCCGGCATTTCCAGCACATCCAGCGGGATCTCGATATGAACCGGGCGCGGCCGGGCGCAACCGAACAGCGCGAAGGCCCGGGCAATCACCTCCGGCAGTTCCTGCGGGCGCTGCAGGGTATGGCTGAAGGCGCACACGCCGGCCACCATCGCGCGCTGGTCAGGCAGTTCGTGCAGGTAACCGTGCCCCAGCCGCTGGTGCTCGCGACGGCTGGTGGTGGAAATCACCAGCATCGGCACCGAGTCGGCGTAGGCCTGGCCCATGGCGGTCAGAATGTTGGTCATGCCGGGGCCTGTGATGATGAAGCACACCCCCGGCTTGCCACTGGCTCGGGCATAGCCGTCCGCCATGAACCCTGCGCCCTGCTCGTGGCGAGGGCTGACATGGCGAAGCCGGCTACCGTGCAATCCGCGATACAACTCAACAGTGTGCACGCCCGGAATACCGAACACGGTGTCCACACCATAACCTTCAAGCAGTTTGACGAGCGCCTGAGCACAACTAGTCATTGGGTCTTCTCCTGTTATTTTTACCAGACCGCCGAGGCATTTTTCAGTAGATGCTGGGCAACCACAATCGAATTAAATTTGGCTGATTGTTGATATCTGCTCACCACTCCTGCCCCCTCCGCACAGGCCAGAAGGCCACTACCACCCATATTGCTGAACCTGCCGGAGGCCGTCGCCAATTCAGCTTCACCCATGATGTGAATAAAGCTTGTCATTTGTGTGGATAACGCACGCCTGGAAGCCGGCTTCGAGCGCCTCGGGGGCCAGGGTGCCGCGCTTGCCGATGCACACGAGCCGGGTGTGGGGCGTTTCATCGCCCCAGGCGCGGTCGGGCAGGATCTCGCAGCGGCTGCCGACCAGGTGCATGATGAACCGCTTGCCCGGCACTTCGGCGATGTGCAGCGTGCCCTTGGCCCGATAGATCGACGCCGGCAGCTGCGCCAGCGTCGCGCGCAGCGTGTCGAGCGCCATCGGTCTGTCGCTGGCGAAACTCCAGGACTCGAACACGCTGGCGTGATCTGCCACGTGCCCGCCCAGGCTCGGCGCTGAGGCCGCCTTGGCCGGCGTGAACGACGCCAGCGGGTTGCCGCGCCCCACGCCCAGCACCAGCTCCAGCGGTACATCGCCATACTGGCATTCGAGCATTCGCGCCCGGGGGTACAGCCAGCGGCTCTTGAGCGCCTCGATCTGGCTGCGTTCGACCCGGTCCACCTTGTTCAGCACGATGATGTCCGCCACGTCCAGCTGGTCCATGGCCAACTGCGCCATCTCGCCCTCGAGCTGCCCGAACTGCTCGGTGTCCACCACCGTGATGATGCTGTCGATCGACAGCGCATCGCGAAACTGCGGGTACTTCAGCGTGCGGGCGATCTTGCCCGGGCTCGACACCCCGCTCGCCTCGATCAGAATGTACTCCGGGCGGTTCTGCCGGTCGCCGAGCAGGCGCCCCAGTTGCTCGATCAGGTCGCTTTCAACCGTGCAGCAGATGCAGCCGTTGGCCAGGCTGAGGGTGGTCTGGGTCTGGCTGACGATCAGCTCGCTGTCGATGTTGATCGCGCCAAAGTCATTGACCATCACCGCCATGCGCAAGCCATGATCGCTGCCCAGGATCTTGTTGAGCAGGGTGGTCTTGCCGGAGCCGAGAAACCCCGACACCAGCGTCACCGGAATGGGAGACTGCTTGTTCATCAAAACGGCCCGCCTCAGAAGTTGGGGAGTTCACGGCGCCAGGTGGCCGCGTGGGTGCCGGCATCGAACTCGCCGTTGCGGTCCCAGGTGATTTCACCTTCGAGCACGGTGATCTGCACCTGGGTGTTGTGAATGTTGCCCTTGGGCTCCACCTCGAACAGGTTGCGATCGAGCACGATCAGGTCGGCGGACTTGCCCGTCTCGATGGAGCCGGCCTTGTCCTCGATACCCATGCACCACGCCCCGTTGATGGTCATCACGCGCATGGCCTGCTCCAGGCTGATGGGCGAGCCGTAGAAACTGCCCTGCTCCTCGCCGAACGGGTTCTGCCGGGTGACCATCGCCTCGAAGCCGATCCAGGGGTTGATGCTGGACACCGGCCAGTCGGTGCCCATCACCGCGACGCCGCCATGCTCGAACACGCCCTTGAAGTTGTAGGCGCGCTGCATGCGGTCCTCACCGAACACGGCGCGGGCGTTGGCGAACGATGAAGGGAACCAGCCCACCGGGGAGAACTCGGCGGTGACGTTGAGCGCGGCAAAACGCGGCAGGTTGGCATCCAGCAAGGTGGTGCTGTGGGCGCACTGGTGGCGCACGCCGTCGGGCCCGTTCTTGGCCCGCGCCATGGCCACGGCATCGAGGAACAGGTCGGAGGCGCCGTCACCGGTGCAATGGGCGATGACCCGGATACCCCGGCGGTCCATGTCCACCACCATGTCGGTGATGTGCTCGGGGGTCAGGTTGAGGTGGCCGCGCCAGCGCTCCTCGCCCGGCCATGCGCTGGACAGGTACGACGAGCGCGATTCGTGGGTGCCGTCGAAGTGGAACTTGACCGCATTGGCGTTGAGCCGTGCGCTGCGATAGAAGTGACGCTCACCCGCCAGCAGCTCCCAGCGACGCTTGACCGGGAAGATGTCGTCCTGCCAGCTGATCGCGGCCTCCACGCGCACCGACAGCTCGCCCGCCTGGTCGATGGCCTTGAGCGCATTGAGACGGTGCTCGCACACGTGCACATACTTGGTGCCCACCACCCCATGACCGCTCTGGAACCACACCCCTTCGCGATAGGCACGCTTCAGGGCGTGTTGCGGCGTGGGCGGCATGGCGGCGTGCATCAGTGCATAGGCACCGTCCACCAGGATGCCGGTCGGCTCGCCGGTGACGCTGTCGCGCTCGATGTAGCCGTGGCGCGGGTCGATGGTGTCGGCGTCGATCCCGGCGATCTCGAGCGCTCTGGAGTTGACCATCATGCAGCCCCAGGAGCGATCCAGGATCGCCACCGGGCGGTCCGGCAGCACGCTGTCCAGCCATTGGCGCGACGGCACCAGCCCGGCCTGCTTGAAGGTGTAGCGCACGAAGTACTGCCCATACACCCAGCCGTCGCCCGGGTGCTCGGCCGCATAGTCGAGAATGGCCTGGCGCACCTGCTCCGGGGTCGGATCGCTGACGCCGACTTCGAGGTAGCCGGAGTACCCGGGCGCAAGCTTGAGGTCCGGGTGGGTGTGCATGTCGTAGATACCCGGCATCACGAAACGGCCGTCCAGGTCCACCACCTGGGTGCGCGGGCCGACGAACGCCTTCGCCTCGTCGTTGCTGCCCACCGCGACGAAGCTGCCATTGCGAATGGCCACGGCTTCGGCCCAGGGGGCAGACTCATCGACCGTATAGATGCGGCCATTCAGAAACACCAGGTCGGCGGCGCCTTGGGGGCCGGGCACATGGCTGGAGCGGTAATCGGTCATCGCACTCATCGCAGGGAACACCTTTGCATGGCACCGTCGCGCGGTACCAGTCCAAGAAAACCAGGTTGGGTAAAAGGCGCCGCAGGCGCCGTCGCCGGTCGGCTATTCGTCGTCCCGGGCCGGAATCCACCACTCCTCGCCACGGGCGGTGCGGATGTATTCGGGCCAGCGGAAGTCATGCGGGACCTTGAAGTCCCGGGGTAGCAGCGGCGCCTGCCAGCGTGTGCCGCCAATGCCGCCGCCGGTACGCTCGGTGAATTCCTGGCGGGCGGCGGCCAGCAGCTCCGGCCGCGTGAGCAGGTCGATCAGGGTGGCACCGATGGTCTTGGCCGCCACCTGGATCATCGGGTCGATGGTCTGGCGGATGCCGCCCAGGGCATTGGGCACCCAGTCCGGGTAGGTGTAGCCGGGCGGCGCCGAGAGCATCGGGCGGGCCACCAGCAGGCGCACGGTCGGGCAATGCCAGGTGTATTCGGGGTAGTCGTCCGAGGTCAGGTGCTTTTGCCAGGCGGGCATCTGCTGGCGCAGCAGGCGCTCGCACTCCTGTGGGTCGATCAGGGTTTCGGTTTCGGGCAGAAACGGCCGGGCCATGGGTTCGAGCCCCAGGTTGCCCTGGATCTGCTGCGCGATGGCGATGGCCTCGTCGTCCCAGGTGGGGGCGCCGATGGCCTGCAGGTTGTCGTAGGTGGCCTGCGCCAGCACATGGTTGGGCAGCCCGCCACGGGACTTGCACACCCAGGTCTTGTTCCACTGGCAGCCGGTGGCCAGGGCGGCGGCGGTAGCGTTGTTGTCCATCACCTGGGAGATGGCCTCGGCCTGCTCGAGCGAGTCGCAGCGCGACAGGTACTGGATCTGCGCGATGTGCGGCGGCAGGTTGTCGGCCGTGGCCTGGCCGGCGGTGAGGATCGCCTCGTTGTAGCTCCACAGCCCGGTGAACGGCAACGTGGAGCGGCGCATGCTTTCGTTCAGGGTATAGAAGTGCACCAGCGCGTCGTTGGCCCCAGGCGCCCTGGCGGCCAGGTGGTTCTGCGGGATCGGGCTGTACTTGTCCGCTGCGATCCAGTCCTGGGGCGAATCGCAGGTGAAGGTATAGATGTAGGCGTAGGCGATGCCGCAGTGCGTATCCCAGGTAGTGGTGTTGTTCAGCGGCAGCATGTACGTGGGGTGGAAGCTGATGGCCGCGTCCAGGTCATCGTAATAGCCCTTGGCCGCGTGCACCGGCTTGGAGGCGCGCAGCTTTTCCGCCGGCTCGCCGAAGAATTTCAGCGTGCCCGCGATGCCATGTTCGAGCATGGCGGCCTTGGCGGCCAGCAGGCCCCCCAGGGCACTGATGCCCAGCGCCGAATGAGGGTCGGTATGCCCCGGGGCGAAACGCGACAGCCCTTCGCGCGGCTGGCGCCGGGTGGTCGCCGCCTGGTTGTTGCCCGGCACCGCGTCGTACTCCGCGTAGGTCGCCAGCACAGGGCCGTCGCCGTTGCGAAACGTGGCACAGAAAGCGGTAGGCATGCCGCCGCTGCCCTCCTCCACCTCGAACCCTTGCCTGCGCAGCAGCTCGACGTACCAGGCGCAGGACTTGTACTCGCGAAAGGCCGGCTCGGCATAGTGCCAGATCACCTGGTGCCAGTCGGACAGGGTCGTTTGCTGTTGGTCCACCCAGTTCTGGGCAAAGGCCTTGGGCTCGATCATGCAGGGCATTCCTTATTGGTATGTGACCCCGCTGAGCGGCTCGGACCCGCAGGGCCTGCCTAGTATTGTTGAACCAGAAAATACGACAATCGATTTATTTCGCCATTAATGTTTATATTTGCTCAACAATAAGTCAGTGGAGCGCCCCATGCGTCTACCCTCGATGCCCGCGTTACGTGCCCTGGAAGCGGTTGCCCGGTTGGGCAGCGTGACTGCCGCGGCGCTTGAGCTCAACCTCACCCGCAGCGCCATCAGCCATCAGATCACGGGCATGGAGGACACCCTCGGCTTTGCCCTGACCGAGCGCCAGGGCCGGGGTATCTCGCTGACGTTTCGCGGCGAACGCTACGCCCGGGAGATCCAGCGCCTGCTGGCCAACCTGGAGGATGCAGGCCGGCGGGTCGATGACCAGGAGGTGTATGGCAAGTTGACCATCAGTTGCAGCTCGGGGTTTTCCACCTACTGGCTGTGCCATCACATCGGCGGCTTCGTGAAGGAATACCCCCAGGTCCAGTTGCACATGGTCACACCGACCACGGCGGATGACGTAAGCAACCACAACGCCGACCTGTTCATCTCCTACGGTATCGGCGACTGGCCTGGCATGCAGGTGGAGCAGATAGCGGCGCTGAACTACTTTCCGGTCTGCAGCCCGCGGCTGATCAACGCCCTGGGCGGGCTCAAGGCCCCGCAGGACCTGGCCGCGTTCCCATTGCTGCACATGAGCGACTACAGCGACTGGCGGGTGTGGCAGGCGGCGGCGAACACCCCGGAGCTGAACGTGGCCACGGGCATCCTGTTTTCCGATGCACATTGCGCACAGGCGGCGTGCATCGCGGCCCAGGGCGTTGCCATGGGCGACAACCTGCTGTGTGGCGACTCCATGGCCAAGGGGCTGCTGGTGCGCCCCTTCGATATCGTCATCCACTCGCACCGCGGCTACTACCTGGTCACCGACCTGCAGAAGTGCGAGCGGCCCGCCGTGCGGGCCTTTACCAACTGGATCAAGAACCAGCTGCAGGCTTCGAGGCAGTCCTGGACGGCGCTCTAGGCCGTTGGCTCCGGCCTGCTGGCGCCGCCAGCCGCCGCCCTAGAAAATCCGCTCGCTCCTGGCGTAATGGGTTACCACCTCGATCAGCGCCTGGTGCGCAATCGCGTGATCGCACGTCGCCAGGGCCGCCTGCAGGCTGTTCATGTACTCGAGCAGCTGGCGCTGGTTGCGCAGGGCGAAGTCGTGCTCCAGCCCCTGATCCTCGTAGATGAGCACGTAGCTGCGGCAAAAGCCCGCGACCAGAAAGGCCGCGCCGGCCTGGAACGGCTGGTCACGGATGATGGCCTCACAGTCGGCGTTGGCCTGCTTGAACGAGTCGGTGCCCGGCAGCGCGGCGGCGAAGCGTTGCACCATTTCATGAAAATTCATCGTTGTTCGTACCTCTTGTTGCGCCACTAGGCAGGCGTGGCGCGGTTGAAGGAAAGTCGTTGCCCACGGACTGCACTGTTCACCGTGGCGCCGTCCCACACCCGTTCGCCATTGACGAACGTGGCGACGATGCTCGATGAGAACTCGGTACCGGCAAACGGCGTCCAGCCGCATTTGGACAGCACCTGGCCATTGCTCACCCGGTGCGGGCGCTGCGGGTCGACGAGCACCAGGTCGGCGGCGTAGCCCTCGCGCAGGTAGCCCCGGCCACTGACCTGGAACAGCTGCGCCGGTGCGTGGCTGACCACCTCGACCAGGCGCTCCAGGCTCAGCTCCCCGCAGAAGACACGCTCCAGGGCGGCCTGCAGCGCGTACTGCACCAGCGGAATGCCTGACGGCGCCTTGGCGTAGGTGCTGCGCTTTTCTTCGAGCAGGTGCGGGGCGTGGTCGGTCGCCAGCACGTCGAGCCGACCTTCGGCCAGCGCCTTGACGATGGCGTCGCGGTCACTGGCCGACTTGATCGCCGGGTTGCACTTGATCAGAAAGCCCAGCCGCTCGTAGTCCTGATCGGTGAAGTGCAGAAAGTGCACGCAGGTTTCGGCGGTGATGCGCTTGCCGCTGAGGGGGCCGGGCTCGAACAGCTGCAGCTCTTCTGCCGTGGAGATGTGCAGCACATGCAGGCGCGTGCCGTGCTTGCGCGCCAGCTCGATGGCCAGCCGAGTGGACCTGATGCACGCCTGGCGCGAACGGATCAGCGGGTGCTCGCGGGCCGGAATGTCCTCGCCAAAGCGCGCCCTGGCCTTTTCCAGCTCGGCATTGATCATGGGCGTGTCTTCGCAATGGGTGATGATCGGCACTGGCGAAACCCGGAATATCTCGTTCAACACCTCGGGGTCGTCCACCAGCATGTTGCCGGTCGAGGCCCCCATGAACACCTTCAGCCCTGGCGTGCTGGCCGGGTCGATGGCGCGAATGGCGGCCAGGTTGTCGTTGCTTGCCCCCATGTAGAAGGCGTAGTTGACCGCGCTCGATGCGGCGGCGATGGCGTACTTGGCTTCAAGGCTGGCCCGATCGAGCGCGGGCGGGTTGGTGTTGGGCATTTCCATGAAACTGGTGATGCCGCCCGCTGCACAGGCCCGCGACTCGCTGGCGATGTCCGCCTTGTGGGTCAGGCCGGGCTCCCTGAAGTGCACCTGATCGTCGATCATTCCCGGCAGCAGCCACAGGCCGTGCGCCTCGATCACGCCCTCCCCGGCAAGCGGCTGCAGGGCCTGCCCGATGCAGTCGATGCGGCCCTCGCGCAGCCGCACATCGGCCGCCCAGGTGCGGCCTTCGTTGACCAGGGTCGCGTTGCGGATCAGCCAGGCATTGCGGGGTACGCTCATGGTGTCAGCTCCAGTGTCGTGTGATAGAGCACCTCGGTGGCCACCAGAAAGTCGTCCAGGGCCATGGCCTCGTGGGGGTTGTGCGAGCCGTGCTGGTTGCGGATGAACAGCATGGCACTGGGGATGCCGACGTTGGCGAAAACCGCAGCGTCATGGCCGGCCCCGCTGGGGGTGAGCACGCCCTGCCAGCCTTGTTGGCGGGCCTGGCGCACCAGCGCCTCGACCCAGGGGGCGTGCATGGCCGCCGGGGCAGTGTCGATACGCAGGTCGAACTCGAAGCGAACCTGGCGGGCCTGCTCGATGGCCTTTGCCTCGTGCAGCGCAACCGCGTGAAAGGCCTCGAGCGTAGCCATGTCGAGGCTGCGCATCTCGAGGCTGAAGCTGACCTCGCCGGGAATACGCGAGACGGCATGGTGCGCCGCGTTGGTCCCCAGTGTGCCGACGGTAACCACCAGGTCTCGCCCGGCCGCGAGGTACTCACGCCAGCATTGGTCGATGCGGGCCACCAGCTCGCTCACGGCAAACACGGCGTCGTGGCGGTCCTCCCGAGCCACGGCGCCCGAATGACCATCTTCGCCCAGGCAGCGAACCTGGTTATGGCGCAGGTTGCCGCGGATGCCGGGCACGATCCCCACGGCCTGCCCCATGCGCTCCAGCGACTGCGCCTGCTCGATATGCACTTCCAGATAGCCGGCAAACTGGGTGCGATCGACCAGCCACTGCTGACGGCCAATCGCTGCCAGGTCGGCGCCCACGGCCTGCATGGCCTGGCCCAGGGTGCGCTGGCTGAAGCGGTTAGTCAGCTGCAGGTCGTGCTCGCTCAACCCGCCGACCAGCGCACGCGAACCTATGTACGACTTGCCGTACCAGGCGCTCTCCTCGCCACGCAGCCCGATGACCCGCACCGGCTGCGCCGTGGCCACGCCCTCGCGGTCGAGCCGGCACAGGCACAGCAGGCCCGCCACAACGCCGGCCAGGCCGTCGTAGTTGCCGCCCTGGGGCACCGAGTCCAGGTGCGAGCCGTACCACAGTGCGGGCTGGCCATTGTCGCTCTTGCGCGTGAAGATCACGTTGCCCGCACGGTCGGTTGCCACCTCCAGCCCCTGGGTCAAGGCGAAGTCGCTCAGGCAGGCGATGGCGTCACTCTCGCCGGGGCCGTAGCTTTCGCGGGTGATCCCCACCTGGGCATCGCGTGACAAGGCGGCGATGGTGTCGAACAGTCTGGCGGCCTGTTCAGGCCATTGCGCGATCATGGCAAGGCTCCAAACGGCTCGGCGGGCAAATCGTCGAGGGCGCCGATCAGGGTGCTGATCGAGGCAACGCCCTTGCGCCGGCAGTAGGCCTCCAGTTCAGACACCATGGTGTTCATGGTTTTCGGGTGCAGGAAGGTGGCCGTACCCACTTGCACCGCCGAGGCACCGGCATAGATGAACTCCAGCGCATCGTCGGCCGTGGCAATGCCACCGCAGCCAATCACCGGAATTTCCAGCGCCTGGGCGCATTGATAGGTCAGGCGCACCATCAGCGGGCGAATGGCGGCGCCGGATATGCCGCCCATGAAGTTGCCCAGCCGCGCGCGGCCTCGCTCGATGTCCACCGACAACCCGAGCAGCGTGTTGCCCACCACGACGGCATCGGCCCCGGCCTCCTGCGCAGCCAGGGCAACCGGCACCACCTCGCCGGCATTGGGAGTCAGCTTCACCCACAGCGGCAACGAGGTGACCTAGCGCATCAGCTCCACCACGTCGCGGGTACTTTCAGCCTGCATGCCGAACGACTGGCCATGCGCTTCCAGGTTGGGGCACGAGATATTGGCCTCGATGCCGGCCACGCCTGGCACATCGCTCAGCCGCGCCGCCAGGTCGGCAAAGCCCTGGGCCGTGGGCGCCGAAATGCTCACGATCAACGGCGCGTCGTAGTCGCGGTAGAACGGCACCACCTTGTCGATGAACAGCTGCGCGCCTTTGCTGGGAATGCCGATGGCATTCATCATCCCGTCGTTCAGCTCGCAGACCCGCGGCATCGGGTTGCCGCTGCGCTTTTCGGTGGTGATGGTCTTGGTCACCAGTGCACCCAGCTGGTTGAAGTCCAGCAGGTGGGCAAGCTCTTCGGCAAAGGTGCCCGATGCCGGCATCACCGGGTTCTTCAGGCGCAACCCGCCGACCTGTACGCTCAGATTGATCATCACACCACCTCCGCCAGGTCGAATACAGGGCCTTCGAGGCACACCCGCTTGCCCACCCTGAGCCCGTCCACCTCGAACACCTCGACGCAGCACTGGCACATGCCCAGGCCGCACACCATCTGTTGCTCCAGCGCAACCTGGCCCACCAGGCCGAGCTCGGCGCTCAGCTTCTTCAGCAACTGGGTCAGCCGCCTGGAGCCACACGTGAACAGCGCATCGGTGCCTTCACGGGCGATGATCTGGCGCAGCAGCGGTTCGAGCCGTTCGGGCGAGCTGCTGCCATCCTCATCCAGCACCACCCGCACGTCGGCCCCCAGCGAGGCGAAGCGCTCGCGGGAAAGCAGGCTCTTCTCGCTTCGGGCACTCAGCACTGCGGTCAGGCGGATGCCCAGCCGATGCGCCGCTTCGGCCAGCGGCGCCAGGGTGGCCAGCCCCACGCCCCGGGCCACGATGATCATGTGCTGCCACCCCGGCTGCAGGTCGAAGCCCTTGCCCAGCGGGCCTAGGATCTCCACGGTCTGCGCCTGGCCAAGCGTCTCCAGGCCATAGGTGCCCTTGCCGGTCACCTTGTACAGAAACTCCACCTGGCCCGTGGCCGGGTCGGCCTTGTAAGTGCTCATGGGGCGACGGAAGTACGGCTTGTGCTCGCCTTCACTCGGGCACAGCAGGTTGAAGAACTGCCCCGGAAGCGACTGGCTGGCGGCGCCGTCGGCCTGTAGCACCAGGCGCTTGTATTCATCGTTGACCCATTGGTTGGAAATCACGACCGCCAAGGTGTCGTCTGGGGGAGTCAGGGCACTCGCCTGGCAGCAGCCGGAAATCACGTTCATTGAGGTGGCCTCGCATTTGTCTAAATTTTTATACAGCACGGTCAAAAGTAAATGCCGCCTCAGTGACGAAGCGGCAGATGAAGCGGTGTTTCAGCGATTGCTTAAGCTGACTGTACTGCAGCTCGGTGTTTCTGTCTAATTTTTGATACGAATAAGCCAGGGCAACTTCATAACCATCCCGCCGGGCTAGGCCGGCTGCGGCTTCGGCACGTCGTGGGCCTGGCAGGCGGGAAGCAGCAACACCGTCGCGAGCATCGCCACCCCATACAACGAGGCAAGCAGCATGATGGCCGCCGAGAACGAATAGTGCAGCGCTACGGCGCCCACCACCAGCGGCCCGAAGCCACCGGCGGCCCTACCCACGTTGAACAGCACGTTCTGCGCCGTGGCACGGATCTGCGCGGGGTACAGATCGGAGATCAATGCGCCGTAGCCACCGATCATGCCGTTGACGAAGATGCCCATGATCGCGCCGGCAAACAGCATGACCGTGGGGTTGTCGAGGTTGGCATAGGCGATGACCATGAACGCTGCGCCGGCCTGATACAGCAGGAACATGCGCTTGCGTCCGAAACGGTCGGCCAGGTGCCCGAACAGCCAGATACCGAACGCCATGCCCAGCACCGTCACTGCGGTCCAGGTTCCGGAGGCCATCAGCGAGAAGCCGAACTTGTTCGACAGGTAGCTGGGCATCCAGATCATCAGCCCGTAGTAGCCGAAGTTCTGCACCGAGGTGAGCACCATCACCCCCAGGCTCGCCTTGCTGGTCTGCCGGTCCTTGAACAGGTCGGTGAAGCGCCGTGCGAAGGGCACCGGGTCGGCTGCGGCCTTCACGAACTCTGCCGGCTCGCTCATGGTATGGCGAACCACGAGCGAGACGAACGCCGGCAGCAACCCGACCAGGAACATGCCGCGCCAGCCGATGTAGGGCAGCAGCAATGGTGTGAGCAATGCAGCGGCGAGCACGCCGGCCTGCCACCCCATGCCCACATAGGAAGAAGCACGATTGCGCCGGTTGGCCGGCCAGGTTTCGGCGATCAGTGCCATGCCGATGCCGAACTCCCCGCCCAGGCCGAACCCGGCCAGGGTTCGATAGATCAGCAGGTCCCAGTAGCCCTGGGCGAATGCGCACAGCCCGGTGAATATCGAGAAGGTGAGGATGCACAGGGTCAGCATGCGTACCCGGCCATATCGGTCGCTCAGTTGGCCGAAGATCAGCCCCCCGGCCACGGCGCCCAGCAACGTCCATGTCACCAGCGAGCCAGCCTCCGAGGAACTCAGACCGAGACCGATGGTGATCGCCGGCAGCATGAACCCGAGAATCAGCAGGTCGAAGCCGTCCATCGCATAGCCGGTCACGCTGGCTATCAGGGCCTTCTTGGGTGACGCGTCCTTCTTCGGACGCTTTTCGGAAGAAGCCATCTTGGTTTACCTCTTGTTTTTGTATGGTTTTTTAGACAGCTGACGCCTGAACCTGCCCAGGATCGCCGCCGGTCCGCCCGTGCAAGGCTTCACAAAGCGTACTGCCAGCCTGCGCGATTGTCTAAATATTTAGATTGTTGGCTCGCAAAAAAAAACGCCGCGCTCAGAAATGCCACTCCAGGTTGATCGACAAGGCGTCCACGTCGATACCGTCGCCACGGCGGTTGCCGAACTTGTTGCGCCAGTACTCGTATCCGGGCCCGACCCATAGCGTGTTTCTTGCGCCGCCCAGCACAGCCCCTGCATCCAGCATCAGCGAGGTGCGCATCAGCTGTTCATCCGCCGTCGGGTTGCGCCGGTAGTCATCGCCCTTCTCGCCGCTGTAGCTGTAGAAGCCCTGGAACTTCATCGGCAGGCTGCCCAGCGCGAACGGTATGCCCCAGGTCAGGTTCAACTGGTAGAACGGGTCGAACGCCATGCGCGAATGGTTGCCCGGCTGCCGGCAGCTGTCGAGCCCGCAGTGGTTCCATTCCCTGGCATAGAACAGGCTGAGGTCGAGAAACCCTGCCGGCAGCGCGAACTTGAGGGTCGGGCCTATCAAAATCATGCGCTTTCGCGACTGGAACGCGTTGTTCTTGGTGTTCCAGTCCAGGCCCAGGGTCAGCGCGACGTCCTTCACCGGCCCGAACGCCAGCGGCCGATCGAACACCCGTGCATGCTGCAACTGATTGCGGTAGGTCAGGTAGACCTCGGTGGCGCCGCTGCTGCTGTCCTTGCGCGGGTCATCGCGGTCGGACTTGAACACATCCACGTTGGCGAACTGCTGGCCCAGTGCGTAGCTGCTCACATGGGCAAGCTGGACAATGTGCTTGGCTATGTCCTGGCGCTTGCCCGGGTCCGAGAAATGGCTGCTGTAGCGATAGCCGATAAAGGTATCGCTGAAGGCTGGCGGCGGGCCAGCCATCACCATCGGGGTCATGAAAAGCGCGAACGCGGGCGCGCCGATGCGAGTCTTCATCAGGGAAGCTCCTATCAGGTAGGGGGTGGGGTTGTGGTATCAGGTGGCAGCGCAGGCGATGCCGCAGCAGGTGCAGGGTGGTGTGGACATGTGTCGGCCTTTTTTATATTTTTTGGACAAGCAACAGTTCATGTCTAAATATTGATACACTCGCGCCATGGCCTCGTCAAGCCGATCTGGTAGAACATGCCACCACGAAAAACGACAAGGATCCCCCAGTGAACCAGATTGATTACCAGGCAATCGGCGAGCGCCTCCGGGCCTTTCGCATCGGCCGCCAGCTCAACGCCGACCAGGTGGCCGACAAGCTCGGCATCTCGCGGGCTGCGGTGTACCGCCTGGAACTGGGCAAGATCGTCAAACTCGACACCCTGGAGCGCCTGGCCGACCTGCTGAAGGTGTCGCTGACCAGCCTGCTGGGTTCCGATACGGAGTACTTCGACAACGCCCTCGGCTACTTCGAGCGCATGCGCCAGCTGGAGGCCCGGTCGAGCAGCGTCATCTCCTACTTCGACCCGTTTTCCTACCTGCTGACCACGCCCGAATACTCGGCGCTGTTTCAGACCATGCTCCACGAGGCTCGACCGCAGGGCTTCAGCCCGGCACAGGAAGCGATGGAGAGCCAGATTCTGAGCATTCTGGACGAGCGCAAATCCACCTTCTTTCGCGAAAAATTCCAGGTCAGGTCGATTGTCAGCCTGCGTCAGATCGAGCGTTACCTGCACATCGGCCTGGTAGGCCGCCTGGACCTGCCCCCCAGCGTGCGAATGGAGCGCGCCCTGCTGGCACGCAAGGAAATCGAGAACCTGATCTCCATCGTCGAGACCAACAGCGATCACCCGGGTATCTACCTGATCGACGAGGCACTGCCCAGCGCCACCTTCCAGATCTTCGAGCAGAAGACCACCAGCTACGTGGCGGTGAGCCCTTACCGGCTAGGGGAGCTGCCCAACCTGCATGTGGGCATTGCCAGCGTCACCTCCTCTGCCCAGGCCGTGGACATGTACAAGAACATGTCCAGCGACCTGCTCAGCCGCGCCTGTTCCGGGCGCGAAGCCACGAAAAAACTGCAGCACCTGCTCGCCAAGCTGTGACTGGCGCTGGCACGCCAAGGCACGCAGGGCCCGGCAGGGCCGCTTTCAGCCCTTCCTTTGCGCCTCGGCCAGGCGCCGCTGGATTTCGCGGGTCTTTTCTTCCTGCTCCTTGATGGACGTCGGCGTGATCACCTTGTCCACTGCCTCGGTATCCGGGTCCGGTTGTTCCAGCACCGGGTCGGGGGATGGCGTGCCCTTCTGCGCCTGGTCCGACGAGAGTGGCCGCGGGACCTTGTCGCCCTGCTTGGTATCGGTGGGTTTCATCGGGTTCTCCTTCAAGTGCGGGGTGTTACTAAGCAGAACCCGTGAGGTAGGAAAAGTTTGAAGTGATTTGGCCGGCCGGCCTCAGATGAAGATGGTGCCGCGCAGGTAGAGCGCCGCGTGACCGCTGATGATGACCCGGTCGTTGTCCAGGACTTCGCAGTGCAGTTGGCCCTTGCGCGCCCCGCCCTGCTCGGCACTCAGGCTGCGCTTGCCCAGGCGTTGGGCCCAGTAGGTCGCCAGCGAAGTGTGGGCCGAGCCGGTGACAGGGTCTTCGTTGACCCCCACTCGCGGCCCGAACCAGCGCGAGACGAAGTCCATGTGACGACCCGGCGCGGTCACGGCAACCCCGCGTACCTCGAATGCGGCCAGGGCGGCAAAGTCGGGGTCGAGCCCGGCGACGGTGCTTTCATCCTCGACCACTACCAGGTAATCGTCCGTGCGATACAGCGCCTCGGCCTGTTGCAGCCCCAGGGCCTGCAGCAGGCCAGGCGGCAGGGCTACGGCTTCAGGCTGCTTGGCCGGAAAGTCCATGGCCAGGCGACCGCCTTCGCGGCGCACTCGCAATTCACCGCTGCGGGTGGAAAACCGCAGCGTGTCGCGGCATTCACCACGCTGTTCGAACAGCACCCAGGCGGCGGCCAACGTGGCGTGCCCGCACAGATCGACCTCCACTGCGGGGGTAAACCAGCGCAGCTCGAACACCTCACCGTTGCGTACCCAATAGGCCGTCTCGGACACATTGTTCTCTGCTGCGATCCGTTGCAGCGTTGCATCAGGCAGCCAGGCGTCCAGCGGGCACACAGCCGCCGGGTTGCCGCCGAACGTCTCGGAAGAAAAAGCGTCCACCTGGAAAATATCGAGTTGCATCGGGCACCCAAGTAATGATCGTCTGGCCCAGAAAATATCAACCAGGCGTTGAATTATCAATTTATTGTTGAAATCCTGAAACGGGAACCCGCGTTGGGTCGATTGCGGCCTTTCTCTCAACCAGCGCAGCACACCACCACCGCCTCTTCACTCCCCACAAGTCCCGCAAGCCCGCCGTTCGATGTCAGAATTACCCCCATTCGATCGTTTTGGAGACCACCATGCTTCGTGCATTTGAACGAAGGCTCGACCCTTTCCCTCCTGACGAGGTGCCCCCGCCGCCCGTGGGCCTGGCACGCTTTCTGTGGGCGTGCACGCGGGGTGCGCGCGGCTACATTCTGGCGTTCGCACTGCTCAGCGCTGCGGTGTCCATCTATGAAGCCTGGCTGTTTTCGTTCCTGGGCCAGGTCGTGGACCTGCTCTCCACCTGGCAGGCCGGGGGCGATGCGGCAGCGCAGGAACGCCGCGTGCTGTGGGGCATCGGCATCGTGATGCTGTGCAGCGTCGGGCTGGTGGCCCTGCGCACCATGGTTCAGCACCAGATACTGGCAATCAACCTGCCCTTGCGCCTGCGCTGGGACTTCCACCGCCTGATGCTGCGCCAGAGCCTGTCGTTCTTTTCCGACGAATTCTCCGGGCGCGTCACCACCAAGGTCATGCAGACCGCACTGGCGGTGCGCGACCTGCTGTTCACCCTGATCGAGATCGCCCCCGGCATCGGGGTGTACTTCATCGCGATCATCGCGCTGGCCGGCGGCTTCGCGCTCAAGCTCATGCTGCCCTTCGTTGCCTGGGTGGTGCTGTTCGGCCTGGCCATGCTGTACTTCGTGCCGCGCCTGGGCAAGGTCGGACAGGAGCAGGCCAACGCCCGCTCGATGATGACCGGGCGCATTTCCGACGCCTACACCAACATCACCACGGTGAAGCTGTTCTCCCACTCCAACCGCGAGGCGCACTTCGCCCGTGCGGCGATGGAAGACTTCAAGCAGACCGGCTTTCGCCAGATGCGCCTGGTCAGCCAGTTCGAGATCGTCAACCAGGCACTGGTGGTGGCCCTGATCATGGCCGCCGGCGGCTATGCCCTGTGGCTGTGGCACCAGGGCGAGGTCGGCGCAGGTGCCGTGGCGGCGATCACCGCCATGGCGCTGCGCATCAATGGCATGTCGCACTGGATCATGTGGCAGATGACCTCGCTGTTCGAGAACATCGGCACCGTGCAGGACGGCATGGCCACCCTGACCCGCGGCCCCAAGGTCAAGGATGCCCCGGACGCCAAGGTGCTGCAGACCCGCGGCGGCGCGGTCACCTTCGACAAGGTGAGCTTCAACTACAACGGCGAGCGCCAGGTGCTCGACGGCCTGAGCCTGAGCATTCGCCCGGGTGAAAAGATCGGCCTGGTGGGGCGCTCCGGCGCGGGCAAGTCCACGCTCATCAACCTGCTGCTGCGCTTCTATGACGTCGACAGCGGCCAGATCCGCATCGACGGGCAGGACATCGCCCATGTGACTCAAGACAGCCTGCGCAGCGCCATCGGCATGGTCACCCAGGACACCTCGCTGCTGCACCGTTCCATTCGCGACAACATCGCCTATGGCCGGCCCGACGCCACCGACGAACAGGTCCGCAGCGCAGCCGCCAGTGCCCAGGCCGACGGTTTCATCAGCCAGTTGAGCGACCAGCAAGGCCATAGCGGCTACGACACCCTGGTGGGCGAGCGCGGCATCAAGCTGTCGGGGGGCCAGCGCCAGCGCGTCGCGATCGCCCGAGTAATGCTCAAGAACGCCCCGATCCTGCTGCTGGACGAAGCCACCAGCGCACTGGACTCCGAGGTCGAAGTGGCCATCCAGGAAAGCCTCGACGAGATGATGCAGGGCAAGACCGTGATCGCCATCGCCCACCGTCTGTCCACCATTGCGGCCATGGACCGGCTGGTGGTGATGGATGACGGGCGCATCATCGAGCAGGGTACCCACGCCGAGTTGCTTGCCAGAAATGGCACCTATGCGCAGCTGTGGCACCACCAGAGTGGCGGGTTCCTGGGTGAGGATCAGGGGGTAGCACAGGCCATGCACCAGGACTGAGCCGTACAAGCCTGCGGTGGTCCGTGGTCAACGGCTATCGCAGCGTCTGCGCAGGCCGTTCATCCGCTGATCTGCACTTTGTTCACCTGGTCATGATCACAACACGATACTGACCACGCCCTCCACTTCACTCGGGAGCCACGAACATGGGGTATGTCACTACGCGGGACGGTGTCGAGATCTTCTACAAGGACTGGGGCCCACGCGATGCCCCGGTGATCGTCTTTCACCACGGGTGGCCACTCAGTGCCGACGACTGGGATGCGCAGATGCTGTTCTTCCTTGATCACGGCTACCGGGTCGTCGCGCACGACCGCCGCGGCCACGGGCGCTCCAGCCAGGTGTGGGACGGGCACGACATGGATCACTATGCGGACGACATTGCGGCCGTGGTCGACCATCTTGGCGTGCAGGGTGCAGCCCACGTGGGGCACTCCACCGGCGGCGGCGAGGTGATCCGCTACATCGTTCGCCATGGCCAGGAGCGTGTGTCGAAGGCTGCCCTCATCAGTGCCGTGCCACCGCTGATGGTCCAGACCCCGAACAATCCGGACGGCTTGCCCAGGTCGGTATTCGATGACTTGCAGGCGCAGCTCAAGGCCAACCGCGCACAGTTCTACCATGACCTGCCGTCAGGCCCGTTCTATGGCTACAACCGCCCAGGCGCAAACGCCAGCGAGGGCACCATCCTGAACTGGTGGCGCCAGGGCTTGATGGGCTGCGCCAAGGCACACCTTGACGGGATCGTGGCCTTCTCCCAGACCGACTTCACCGACGACCTCAAGCGCATCACGATTCCCGTCCTGGTGATGCACGGGGACGATGACCAGATCGTGCCCTATGCAAACTCAGGGCCGCGGTCAGCGAAGCTGTTGCAGAACGGCACCCTGAAAACCTATGCGGGCTTGCCGCATGGCATGCCGACCACCGACGCCGACACGATCAACGCCGATCTGCTCGCGTTCCTGCGAAGCTAGATGACCGGGGCAGGCATCCACCTGCCCCTTCCCTGTCACCACGCCGGGCTGGCAACCCGATGCCGCCCCGGCTTCATCGCCGAGGGTCGACCATGAACACTCGACACACACCTTCAACAGCCTCGCAGGTACTGAGGCTGCAACCCGACGACTGGGTGCCCAACAACACCCGGCTGCCGGTGCTGATCTACCCCCACGCGATTGCGCTGCATGGCAGTGATCCGGCGGCGCAAATCGAACGCACTTTCGAGGCCAATGGCTGGCCGGCGCAATGGCGCGATGGCATCTACGCCTACCACCACTACCACACCGAGGGCCACGAAGCGCTCGGCGTGGTGTGTGGCCAGGCAAGGCTGATGCTGGGCGGCCCGCGGGGCCGCGAAGTACAGGTGAGTGCAGGCGATGTGCTGTTGCTGCCCGCCGGCACGGGCCACTGCAAACTCGATTGCAGCCCGGGCTTTCTGGTGGTGGGGGCCTACCCGCCCGGGCAGCACGCAGACATCCGACGCGAAGCGCCAACCCAGGCCCAGCTTGCGTGTATCGCCAACCTGCCCTTTCCCGATCACGGCCCGGTGCAGGACCCGCAAGGGGCCTACCAGCAGCATTGGCTCAACCAGCGTTGAAGGGCAGCGTCTGGCTCCAGCAGGCCCAGGCCCTTTGGCTGATGACTGGTAACGAGCTGGCAACGCGGTACATTCGGTCGCCAACCAACCGCCCGTTTTCAAAGGCGTGCCTACAGCAACGAGGAATTCACGTTCAATGACAATCAAGTGCTCCGTATTCATCGCCGCGAGCATCGACGGCTTCATCGCGCGCCCCGACGGCGACATCGAGTGGCTGCACCGCCCCGACTATGAAACCGCTGAGCTCAACGGCGTGACCTACGAACAGTTCATCGCCGGCATCGATGCCCTGGTGATGGGCCGCAAGACCCTGGACAAGGTGCTGTCCTTCCCCGAATGGCCGTATGCAGGCATCCCGGTTATCGTGCTGTCCAACCGGCCCGTGGACATGTCTGCGCACCCGCAGGCCAACGTCGAGGTGCTGGCAGGCGACGTGACCGACATCGTCGAGCAACTGGCAGCACGAGGGCTCAAGCACCTCTACATCGATGGCGGCCAGACCCTCCAGGCGTTTCTGCAGGCCGGGCTGATCGACGAATTGATCATCACGCGCATTCCGGTACTGCTTGGCCAGGGCATTGCGCTGTTCAGCCACGCAGGCAGCGAACGCCAGCTGCAGCATGTCGCCACCTGCGCGTCGGACAACGGTTTCGTGCAGAGCCACTACCGATTGCTCCCGAACCGCTAGAGACGCTACCCCAGCGCCTCGGCCGCGTTGTTTTAAATGATATTAATTCCTGTTATCTTCCTGCGCTCCCTGACCCCCAGCTCGCAGGTGTTTCGTGTCAAGCGCAGACCTCAAGGCGTTGTACCTTGCCCACCGTGAAGAAATTCAGGACTACCTGAATCGTCAGGTGCGCTGCAAGGACACCGCCGCAGACCTGACACAGGAAACCTTCATACGCCTGTCCGAACAGCTGGGGCGCACGCCCATCGATAACTTTCGCGCATACCTGTTTCTGTGCGCGCGCAACCTGTTCATCGACTACCTGCGTCGCGAGCGCCACCGCAAGGGCGAGGTGGTCGAGCCCACCGAGCTGCAGGCGCTGGAGCAGAAGACCCCGAGCCTGGAACGCACGGTGATCGCCCAGGACCAGCTGGCCACGCTCAACCGCGTGATGCAGCGCATGCCCGAGCCTTGCCGCGAGGTGTTTCTGCTAGCGCGCGGCGAAGGCCTGACCTACGTGGAGATCGGTGAACGCCTGGGCATTTCGCCCAAGACCGCCTACAGCCGCATGGTGCGGGCACTGGAATTGCTCAAGCTGGGCATGGCCGAGTGAGAGTGGACTATCATGCGCCCCTGTATACATCGCCGCCCGCACAGTGACCCGACCCATGGCTGAACCGCCCTTCCCCACGCCGGCCCCGGCCTCGCCCGACGAGCCCCAGGCCGACCCCATCTCGCAGCAGGCCTGCGCCTGGTTCGCGCTGATCTTCGAAGGCTCGGCCAGCCAGGCCGAGCACGAGCAGTGGCTTGAGTGGATGCTGGCCGACCCGCGCCATGCCAAGGCCTACCTGGAACTCGAAGCGCTGTGGGCCCTGGCCGCCGAGCTGCCTGCCGTGCAGGCGCCGCCTGCCCCCAAGGCCCGCGGCGTCTCGCGGCGGCGCTTCATGCAACTGGCCATGGCGGCGTGCACCGCCGCAGTGGCCACCGGCTCGGCCACGCTGTGGCTCAAGGGCGACGGCCTGTCGTTTGCCGACCTGCACACGCGCGTGGGTGAAACCCGCACCGAGCGCCTGCCCGATGGCAGCGTGATCGAACTGGCCGGCAACACCGCCCTGGACCTCGACTTTTCCGGCACCACGCGGCGCCTGCGCATGCTGCGTGGTCAGGCCTATTTCAAGGTGGCCGCCGATACCCGCCCGCTGCGCATCGACACCGAGGCCGGCACCGTGGTCAGCCACCAGGGTGCGTTCTGCCTGTCCTGCGACGCCGGCAGCGCCGACCTGGCCGTCAGTGAGCACAATGCCGGGGTGCAAATCCCCGGCCAGCAGGCACAACTGGGCCAGGGCGAGGCCGTGACCTTCGGCGCCGCCGGGCTCGGCCCGGTGCAGCGCGCCGAACTCGACCAGGTGCTGGCCTGGCGCAACGGCAGCCTGGTGTTCTTCGACACGCCCCTGGCCAAGGTGGTCAATCACCTGCAGCGCTGGCGCGAGGGCCGCATCTTCATCGCCGACGAGCGCCTGGCGGCACGCCCGGTGAGCCTGATCCTCAATCGCCAGCACCCAGAGCAGATGCTCGATGTGCTGGCGCGCACCCTGCCGATCCGCCTGAGCCGCTACACCGACCTGGTGACCATCATCCGCCCTGCCTGACCCGCCGATGGCTGATTGAAAATTATTTGCAGTACCCATCAGACATTTGCACTCCTCGTGCGTCATCACCAGCAGATGAAACCCATTCGCAAACAGGCGAAGTCGTTCTGCCGAGGAGTCAAGGAAATGGCAACACCCCAGACGTTGTTCCCCCAGGGTTCATGCTGGCGCATGTCGGCGCTGGGCGCCGCGATCAGTTGCGCGCTGCTGGCACAACCGGCCCAGGCCCAGGTGCCCGCGCCCGGTACAGGGGCGGTCAGCGTGCACACGGCATTCGATATCCCCGCCCAGCAACTGCGCCAGGCATTGCTGGTTTTCAGCCAGCAGACCGGGCAGAACGTGATGCTCGACGGCAACTTGGACGCCGGCCTGCGCAGCGCACCGGTCAAGGGCAGCTACTCCGCCGATCAGGCCCTGGCCCAACTGCTGGCCGGCAGCGGCTTCACCTTCGGGCGCAGTGACGCCTCGACCCTGTACCTGGTACCGCTGCCAGACAGCGCCGGCAACAACATCGAACTGGGTGCCACCACCATCAACAGCGCCTGGAGCCTGGGCAGCACCACCGAGGGCAGCGGCTCCTACACCACCGGGCAGACCAGCACCGCCACGCGCCTGGACATGTCGCTGCGCAAGACCCCGCAGTCGATCAGCGTGATCACCCGCCAGCAGATGGACGACCAGGGCCTGAACAACCTGTCCGAGGTGATGCAGCAAACCCCGGGCATCACCGTCAACCGCGAGAACTCCGAAGGCTTCACCTTCTACTCGCGCGGCTTCGAGATCCAGAACTTCCAGTATGACGGCGTGCCCAGCCTGAGCACCGACGCCGGCAACCTGCGCGACAACTACAGCATCACCAACTCGGTGATCTACGACCGCGTCGAGGTGCTCAAGGGTGCCACCGGGCTGGTCAACGGCATCGGCTACCCGTCGGGGGTGATCAACCTGGTGCGCAAGCGGCCCACTGCCCAGTTTCAGGGCCATGTGTCCGCCGGCGCAGGCTCGTGGGATCACTACCGCACCGAGCTGGACGTGTCCGGACCGCTGCTCGACAGCGGCGCCCTGCGCGGGCGTTTCGTCGCGGCCCGTGAACAGCAGCACACCTTCATCGACTACCAGAAGCAGCAACAGGACATCTTCTACGGCGTGCTCGACGGCGACCTGTCTGACGCCACCGTGCTGAGCGTGGGCTACGAGTACCAGCAGAACGACAACGACGCGTCCTCCACCACCCACCTGCCGGCCTTCTACAAGAACGGCACGCCGGTGCGCTTCTCGCGCTCCACCAACCCGGCGGACAAGTGGGCCTACCGCAACCATCGCACCCAGCGCGCATTCGCCAGCATCGATCACCAGTTCGACAACGAGTGGTCGCTCAAGGCCACCGCCAGCTACCGCAACTATGCCTCGCGCGAGATCATCGCAGGCCTGGCCACCGCCCATGTCGACCCGAACGACAACAGCGTCGCCCACGGCTACTACCCGGGCGGTGCGGCCAAGTTCAACACCGATACCGACGAGAAGTCCTTCGATATCTACGCCAAGGGCCCGTTCTCGCTGCTGGGCAGAAGCCACGACCTTGTGGTGGGCTACACCTATGCCCACACCACCGCGCAATCGGACCGTACCGACGGCAGCACCGACGCCGTGGCACCCGATGCCTTCGACTGGAACAACAACGCCGCCTACCCCACCGACTGGGCCTGGTGGTCGACCTTCGATATCAAGACCACGCAGAAGGTCGGCTACGCTGCGGTCGTGCTCAAGCCCACCGACGCACTCAACCTGGTGCTGGGGGCGCGGGTCACCGACTACGCGTGGAGCCTGGACAGCATCAACGCGCTGCCGCGCAGCAGCCGCACCGCCACCCGCGACACCGGTGAAGTGATCCCCTATGCCGGCATCACCTACGACCTCGACGACCAGCACACCGTGTACGCCAGCTACACCGACATCTTCAAGCCGCAGCCCTACAACCGGGGTGCCGACAACAAGCCGCTGGACCCGCTCACCGGGCAAAGCTACGAAGTGGGAATCAAGGGCGAGTATTTCGACCGTCGCCTGAATGCCAGCCTGGCGCTGTTCGAGCTCAAGCAGGACAACCTGGCGCAGTCGACCGGCACCACCGGGGAGTTCGGCAATGAAGTGATGCGCGCCGTGCAGGGCGCCACCACCCGCGGTGTGGAGCTGGAAATGTCCGGCGAGATCCTGCCCGACTGGAACATCAACGCCGGCTACGTCTATCAGGCCTCCTACGACGTCGATCACCGGCGCGTGGCGACCAACCAGCCCCAGCACCTGCTCAAGGTCGCCACCAGCTACCGCCTGCCGGCCGAGCTGAACAAGCTCACCGTGGGCGGCAACTGGCAGTGGCAGAGCCGCACCTACTTCGTCGACGACACCTTCTACGACGACGTCAACGACGTGGCGCTGCCCAGCCACAAGTTCTTCCAGGACGCCTACGGCGTGGTCGGCCTGATGGCCGCGTATGACGTGAGCAAGCAACTGAAGGTGTCGGCCAACCTCAACAACCTGTTCGACAAGACGTACTACAGCGGCATCGGCAACTACTACTCGGTCTACTACGGCGACCCGCGCAACGTGATGTTCAACGTCAGGTACAGTTTCTGACGCGCAACGCGCACGCCATCAGGCCTGCTGGCGGGTCGCCGTCAGCACGATCTCGCGGATGCACACGCCCTGAGGCTGTTCGTAGGCGTAGCGGATCGCATTGGCCACATCGTCCGCCGACAGCACCACGCCGCCCATGCCGGCCTTCCAGTCCTGGTAGCCGGACTTGATCGCCTCATCGGTGGTGTGGCCGAGCAGCTCGGTTTCCACCGCACCCGGCGCGATGGTGATGACCCGCACGTTGTGCGCCGCCACTTCTTCGCGCAGGTTTTCCGAGATCGCGTGCACGGCAAACTTGGTGCCCACGTAGGCCACATGGTTGGGGAAGGTCTTGCGCCCGGCCACCGAGCCGACGTTGATCACCGTGCCGTGGTTGCGTTCGATCATGCCGCCCAGTACCGCATGGATGCCGTTGAGCAGGCCCTTGACGTTCACATCCAGCATGCGCTCCCACTGCTCGGGGGCCTGGGTGGCGGTATCTCCCAGCAGCATCACCCCCGCATTGTTGACGATCGCATCGGCCGGGCCGTACTGCGCCTCGGCCTCCTTCACCGCAGCCAGCAGCGCCTCGCGGTCGGTGACATCGACACCCTTGCACAGGGTGGCGGGCAAGCCCAGTGCGAGCAGGCGCTCCACGCGCCGGGCCAGCAGCAGCAGGGGGTGGCCCTGGGCAGAGAACAGGCGCGCGACTGCTTCGCCGATGCCCGAGCTGGCGCCGGTCACGATGATCAGGGGTTTGTTCATGAAAGTGCTTCCGTCATTGGTTTATCAGATGACGCAAAGCGTATAGTGCCGGCCACAGCAGATAAAATGCTTAATTCCTCTTGCAGACATCGGCCTTACCTATGGATATCCGGCACCTCAAAGCCTTTGTGGCGGTGTTCGAAGAACGCAACATCACCAGCGCCGCCCAGCGCCTGTGCATCAGCCAGCCGACCTTGTCGGTGACCATCCGCCAGCTCGAAGAAGCCCTGGGCGCCACCCTGTTCAACCGCCAGTCGCGAGGGGTGGAGGTGAGCGAGGCGGCGCGTTCGCTGTACCCGCAGGCCTGCGCGCTGGTCAGCGAGGCCGAGGCCCTGCGCCAGCGCTTTCGCACCAGCGATGCGCGCCAGCACCTGAGCCTGGGCATCGAGCCGGACCTGAGCCCCGCGCAGGTCGCTGCGTTTCTGCGCTTTGCCCACCAGGTGGTGGCGCACCTGTACATCACGCTGCACGAGGGCTGTGCCGGCGATGCGCGCCTGGCGGTGGAAGAACAGTGCTGCGAAGACGAGCTGTTCCTGCCGGTGTGGGACGACCCGTTCGTGCTGGTGAGCACAGCCGGCAGGCAGCCGGGCACGGTCACCAGCCTGTACCCCTGGGTCATCTGCCCCGAACACCCCTCCCACCAGCGCCTGATGGCGCTGTATGGCAACTCCACCGCGTCGGCGGTGGCCAGCAGCGGCTCGCTGCAGCAGTCGCTGCTGCTGGTGGCGGCCGGGGTCGGCGTGGCGGCGCTGCCGCACTCGCTGGTGAGCGCGGCACAAGGGGTGCAGGTGCATGCGCTCAACAGCCCGCTACCCAGTCGCCGGGTGGGCCTGTGCTACAGCGGCACTGCGCTGGAGCACCCGGTGCTGCGCCTGCTGCACGCCGCGCTGCGCGACGCCCCGGCCGGTACCTGGCAATGATGCGACAGGCATCGAAAGCCGCGGTCTGAACAGACCGCTGGCTGTTTTCGCGATCTTCAGACTCCGTTAAGAATTGCCTCGGATACTCCTCCCGACACACACCCCGGGAGGCGTGATCGATGCCCGATTCTGACTGGAACATCCCCCTGCCCCTGCACTTCGCAGCCGCAGGCGGTTCGGTGATGAGCCTTGCCAGGGCCTTGCCCGGCGATAGCCTGCGCCCGGCCTACGAGGCCTTCATCCAGCAGCGCTTTCGCAAGGCCCATGGTGCGCATATCGCACAGTTCATGCCGCAGCTGTTCGGCATCAGCGATGCCTCCGGCGCGCTGTGCGCCGTGGCCGGTGTGCGGCTGGCCAGCAGTGAGGCGCTGTTTCTGGAGCGCTACCTAGACGAGCCGATCGCCCCCTTGATCAGCGCCACCGAGAACAACCCTGTCGATCGCAGCGCCATCGTCGAGGTCGGCAACCTGGCGGCCGCCGATACCGGCAGCGCGCGCCTGAGCATCATTGCCGTTACCTACCTGCTGGCCATGGGCGGTCTGGAGTGGGTAGCGTTCACCGGCAGCATCGGCCTGGTAAACAGCTTCCACCGCCTTGGGCTCAAGCCAGTGAGGCTGTGCACGGCCGACCCCCTGCGCCTGGGCGAAGAACGCCATAACTGGGGCAGCTACTACCAGAGCCAGCCCCAGGTGCATGTTGGCAACATCCGTGCAGGCTTCATCCATTTGCGCAACATGGGCGTGTTCACACGCCTGGGCCTGCCTACCGCCGTCGGGGAGGCCTGTCATGTCGCCTGAACTGCAGCATTTCGAACAGGTGCTGCGCAGGCACGCCGAACACACGCCCAACGCCATTGCGTTGTGGGGCGACCAGTTGAAGCTCGACTACGCCACGCTGCAGGCCGAGGTGCAGTACCGCCAGCAACGCCTGCGCGATGAGTCGGCCAGGGTCGTGGCACTGGCCCTGGATAACGGTGTGGAAGCCATGCTGTGGGATCTGGCATTGCTGTTTGCAGGCGTGACCTGCGTGCTGCTGCCGCCCTTTTTCAGCCCCGCACAGCGCAGCCATTGCCTGGCGCAGAGCCAGGCCAGCCTGGTGATTGCCGAGCCGGCCCTGGCCCCCGAACTGCTGGCGTGCGGCTATGTCGAAGACGGCGCGTTCTGGCGCAGGCAATGGTCGGGGCCCGACCTGATGCCCGAGGGCACCGCCAAGCTGACCTTCACCTCCGGCACCACCGGAACCCCCAAGGGCGTATGCCTGGGCGCCGAGAGCATGCTGCGCGTTGCCCGGGCGCTGGAGCAGGCCAGCCGAATCACCGCGCCACAGCACCACCTGACCCTGCTGCCGCTGGCGATCCTGCTGGAGAACCTGGGTGGCTACGCCGCGCTGATGGCCGGGGCCACGGTGAGTGTCCCCAGCCTGGCGGCTCTGGGCATCCAGGGCGCAAGTGGCGTCGATGCTGCGCGCCTGCTCGGCACCCTCGCCGACCGTGCACCCCACAGCCTGATCCTGGTGCCGCAACTGCTGCTGGTGCTGGTCAGCGCCGCTGAACAGCGCGCCTTCGACCCGCGCACGTTGCGCTTTGCCGCGGTGGGCGGGGCCAGGGTCGCCACCGAACTGCTGATCCGCGCGCAGCGCATCGGCCTGCCGGTGTATGAAGGCTACGGCCTGTCGGAATGCGCCTCGGTGGTGTGCCTGAACCGGCCACAGGCCCATCGCCCCGGCAGCGTGGGTCAGCCACTGCCCCACCTGCAGGTCAGGCTGGCCGAAGACGGCGAGGTGCTGATCAAGGGCTCGGCCCTGCTCGGCTACCTGGGCCAACCGCCGCACACCGACGCCTGGTGGCCCAGCGGTGACCTGGGCGAGCTGGACGCCGAAGGGTTCCTGTACATCAAGGGGCGCAAGAAACACCAGTTCGTCACCAGCTTCGGCCGCAACATCAACCCCGAATGGGTCGAAGCCGAATTGACCCAGCGAGGGGTGTTCGCCCAGGCCTTCGTCTATGGCGAAGCCATGGCTTACAACCACGCATTGCTGTGGCCACATCAACCGGGCTGCACCGACACCGAACTGGCAGCGGCCGTGGCCCAGGCCAATCAGGCGCTGCCCGATTACGCCCAGGTGCATCGCTGGACGCGCCTGGAACAACCGTTCACGACCGCCAATGGCCTGCTCACGGCCAATGGCCGCCCGCGCCGCGATGCCATCGTCGAGCGCTACCGCTCCCAACTCACCGACCCCCTTGCCTGCGAGGCTACCCGACCATGAGCTTTTTCGACACGCTGCAAGAAGCAACCCATCAGCAACGCCATGCGCTGTTCAGCCTGCCGGTGATTCGCGATGCCCTCGAAGGCAAGGTCAGCCTGGATAGCTACCAGGCCTTCCTGGCCCAGGCCTACTACCATGTGCGTCACACCGTACCCTTGATGATGGCATGCGGCGCCCGCCTGCCCTCGCGGCTGGAGTGGCTGCGCAAAGCCGTGTGCGAGTACATCGAAGAGGAGTATGGCCACGAGCAATGGATACTCAACGACATTGCTGCCTGCGGCGGTGACAGGGATGCCGTGCGCGAAGGTCGGCCTTCACTGCCGATCGAGCTGATGGTCGCCTACCTCTACGACCTGATCGCGCGGGGCAACCCGGTAGGGCTGTTCGGCATGGTCAATGTGCTGGAAGGTACCAGTATCGCCCTGGCCACCCATGCCGCGCACAGCATCCGCGCGCGCCTGGCGCTGCCGGAGGCCGCCTTCAGCTACCTCAGTTCCCATGGCTCGCTGGACCTCGAGCATATGCAGACCTATCGCCGTTTGATGAACACCCTGCAGGCCCCTGATGACCAGGCCGCGGTGATCGATGCGTCGCGCGTGGTCTACCGCCTGTATGCCGACATGTTTCGCGGCCTGCCGCACGATGGAGCACAGCATGCGCCTGTCTGACGCCCGCGTGGTCCTGACCGGTGCCAGTGGCGGGATCGGCCTGGCCATAGCCGCCGCCCTTTGCGCCAACGGCGCCCGCGTGCTGGCGGTGGCCCGGCATGCCGAACCCCTGCAATCGCTGCTGCAAGAGTACCCCGCGCAACTGACCTGGATGGGCGCCGACCTGACCTTTCTCGTGGACAGGCGCAAGGTGCTCAACGCGGCCCAGGCCCTGGGCGGCGCGAACCTGCTGATCAATGCTGCGGGCGTGAACCATTTCGCCATGTTCGAGCAACTGGACGACAGTGACATCAATGCCATGCTGGCAGTGAACATCAGTGCCCCCATGTGCCTCACAAGGCTGTTGTTGCCGCTGCTCAAACAGGCCGACAGCGCCATGGTGGTCAATGTCGGGTCTACCTACGGCTCGATCGGCTACCCCGGCTACGCGGCCTACTGCGCGAGCAAGTTCGCCCTGCGCGGGTTTTCCGAAGCGCTGCGCCGGGAACTGGCCGACACCCGGGTCAACGTCCTGTACGTCGCCCCGCGGGCCACCCGCACCCCCATGAACAGCCCGGCGGCGCAGGCCCTGAACGTTGCCCTCAAGGCCAATGTCGATGATCCGAAAACCGTGGCCAGCGCCGTGATTCACGCCATTGCCGGTGATCGGCGCGACCTTTACCTGGGTTGGCAGGAGCGTTTTTTCGTGCGCCTGAACAACCTGCTGCCGCACCTGGTGGACCGCGGTCTGCGCAAGCAGTTGCCACTGATCCGCCGCCTCAGCCACAAGACCGACCGCGAGCCGCCCAAACCATGAAAAAGATTGCCACCTGCCTGCTGGTCTGGGGCCTGAGCCAAGGCGCCTGGGCCCTGGACAATGCCGACCAGCAACGCCTGAACATGCTTCAGCAAAGCTGGGCACACATCCAATACCAATTGCCGCCAGACCAACGCGCGACAGCCTTCGAGCAATTGTCCAGCCAGGCCTCGGCGTTTACCCGGGAACGTCCGACCACGGCTGAAGCCTGGATCTGGTCGGGCATCGTCACCAGCAGTTGGGCCGGTGCGCAGGGCGGGCTGGGCGCGCTGGGCAAGGCCAAGACGGCCAAGGCCGACCTCGAAAAGGCGCTGACGCTGGACCCCAGGGCGCTGCAGGGCTCCGCCTACACCAGCCTTGCAGCCCTGTATGATCGCGTACCAGGCTGGCCAATCGGCTTTGGTGACGCCGACAAGGCCGAACAGCTGCTCAAGCAGGCCTTGCTGATCAATCCCGATGGCATCGACAGCCTGTACTTCTGGGGCGATCACCTCTACCGTCAAAAGCGTTACCCCGAGGCCAGGGCAGCCTTGCTCAAGGCACTGCAAGCCACACCGAGGCCAGGGCGTGAAATCGCCGATAGCGGACGTCGCCATGAAATCAACGCGCTGCTGGCGGACATCGACAAGAAACTCGACTGACAGGAGTCACCGTGCGCTTGCTGCTGATAGAAGATGACGTGGCCCTGGGTGAAGGCATTCATCAGGCCCTGGGGCGCGAAGGCTACACCGTCGACTGGCTCCGGGACGGCAGCAGCGCCCTGCATGCGCTGCTCAGTGAAACCTTCGACCTGGCGGTGCTCGACCTGGGGCTGCCGCGTATGGACGGCCTCCAGGTGCTGCGTCGCCTGCGTCATAGCGGCTCCACCCTGCCGGTGCTGATACTCACCGCGCGCGATGCCACAGAAGACCGCATTGCCGGGCTGGATGCCGGTGCCGACGACTACCTGATCAAACCCTTCGACCTGGCGGAGCTCAAGGCGCGCCTGCGGGCCCTGCTGCGCCGCAGCGCCGGGCGGGCCAAGGCAAGAATCGAGCATGCAGGCATCAGCCTGGACCCCGGCACTCAGCAGGTGTCCTTCCATGGGCAGAACGTGCCCCTGACGCCCAAGGAATATCAGCTGCTGCATGAGCTGCTTTCACCGCCGGGGCGTGTCATGACCCGCGAGCGGCTGACCCAGTTGCTTTACGGCTGGAACGAAGAAGCAGAAAGCAACACCCTGGAGGTGCACATCCATCACCTGCGCAGAAAATTCTCCGCCGACCTGATCCGAACCGTACGCGGCGTGGGTTATCTGGTGGAGGAGCGCCGATGATGTCGATCCGACGCCGTACCCTGACCCTGATCATCGGCCTGATGCTTACCGGCCTTATGATTCTCAGCGCCTTCAACCTGCATGACAGCAACCATGAAATAGCCGAGGTGTATGACGCACAACTGGCCCAGAACGCGCGGCTTCTGCAGGGCGTCATGCGCATGCCGCTGGCTGGCGACCAACACACCGAACTGTACCAGGCGTTCAACCAGGCCCTGAGCGAAGCCACACCCAGGCTTGACGGCCACCCTTATGAAAGCAAGATCGCGTTTCAGGTGTGGGATGCGCAGGGCCAGGTGCTGGTACATACCAACAGCGCCCCCGCCTTCACCTCGCCACCGTCGGCACCGGGCTTCAGTGACGTGCATGACCTGCATGGCCGGCAGTGGCGCGCCTTCCTGCTCGAAGACAAAATCAACCAGGTGCGGATCTGGGTGGGCGAGCGCGACGACGTACGCACTGACCTGGTCGACCGCATCGTACGCCACACCCTGTGGCCCAATATGCTCGGCAGCCTGATCCTGGCAGCAATGGTCTGGCTGGCCATTGGCTGGGGGCTCAAACCCCTGGCCAACATGGCAGCCACCCTGCGTGCCCGTCATTCAGGGTCGCTTGAACCTCTGCAACTGATGCCATTGCCTGCAGAACTCGAACCGATGCAGGCCGCGCTGAACCGCATGCTGGCGCAGATCCAGGAAGTGCTGGAACGCGAGCGACGCTTCATTGCCGACGCGGCTCATGAAATGCGCACGCCCCTGGCGGTCCTGCGGGTGCACGCGCAAAACCTGCAGGAGGCCGGGACCGAACAGGAGCACCGTGAATCGCTGGCGCACCTGATACACGGGGTGGACCGCGCCAGCCGTCTGGTCAACCAGCTGCTCACCATGGCACGCCTGGAACCGCAGCCGGGTCATGCCCATGCCCCGCGAATCGACCTTGAACACACTGTGCGCGACAGCCTGGTGCAGATGACCCCATGGCTACTGGACCAGGGCCTTGAACTGGTGTTCGAGGCCGCCCCAGGCAACTACCTTGCCCGAGTGGATGGCGGGGCGATCGATATCGCACTCAACAACCTGGTGACCAATGCCGCGAACTTCTCCCCCGAGGGAGGGATCATCAGCGTTCGCCTGAGCCGCCAGCCGACGCATTTCGTGCTGTCGATACAGGACGAGGGGCCTGGTATCGACGAAGCTGAACGCGAGCGCCTGTTCGAACGCTTCTACAGTCGTGGCAATGCACAGGGCGCCGGCCTTGGCCTGGCCATCGTCCAAGCGGTCGCCATGCGGCTGGGCGGTCAGGTCCGGCTGGAGAACATGGCCACCGGCGGGCTGTGCGCAACCCTGGAGATTGCGCTGGACTGAACCCGCCCCCCCGCTGACAGGTAGCCATCGACGGTCATGGCGCCAGGTCAGGGTCCGAGTCGCTGTGCTTCTGGCCGATCGGGTCGGTGGCCGGCGACTGCTGCGGCGCCTGGGTATCGATGCCCGGTGGCGGCGCAAGCTGCAGTATCTCGCTGGTGTAGGCCCACTCCTGCTGCACCCGGGCCGGGTCGTCGTTCAGGTGGGTGCCGTAGCTGGGCACGATCTGGTGCAGCTTCTGCTGCCAGGCCGGGCTGGCGACCTTGTCCTTGAACACCTTCTGCAGCACTTCGAGCATGATCGGCGCCGCGGTGGATGCGCCGGGCGATGCGCCCAGCAGCCCGGCAATGCTGCCATCGGCCGCGCTCACCACCTCGGTGCCCAGCTTGAGCACCCCGCCCTTTTCCTTGTCGCGCTTGATGATCTGCACCCGCTGCCCGGCCTGCCACAGGCGCCAGTCTTCCTTCTTGGCCTGGGGGAAGTAGGTCTGCAGCGCCTCGAAGCGGTCGTCGTCCGATTGCATCAGCTGGCCTGCCAGGTACTGCACCAGGTCGAACTGGTCGATCCCCACCTTGGTCATGGGCCACAGGTTATGGGTGGTCATGCTGGAGAACAGGTCCAGGTACGAGCCTTCCTTGAGAAACTTGGTGGAGAAGGTCGCGAACGGCCCGAACAGGATCACCCGCTTGCCATCGAGTACCCGGGTATCCAGGTGCGGCACCGACATCGGCGGCGCGCCCGTGGCGGCGATGCCGTAGGCCTTGGCCATGTGCTGCTGGGCGATGGTGGGGTTGTCGGTGACCAGGAACGAGCCGCCCACCGGGAAGCCCGCGTAGTCCTGGGCCTCGGGAATGCCGGACTTCTGCAGCAGCGGCAGCGCCGCGCCGCCGGCACCGATGAACAGGAACTTGGCATCGGCGGTCGACTTCTCGCCGCTCTTGAGGTTCTTGTACTCCACATGCCAGGAGCCGTCGTCATTGCGACGGATGTCCTCGACCTCGCTGGACAGCTTGAGCGAGAAATTCTCCTGCTGCTGCAGGTGCGCCACGAACTGGCGGGTGATCTCGCCGAAGTTCACGTCGGTGCCGATCGGCGTCCAGGTGGCGGCGATCTTCTGGTTGGGGTCGCGGCCCTCCATCATCAGCGGCACCCACTTGCGGATCTGCGCCGGGTCTTCGGAGTACTGCATCGGCCGGAACAGGGGGCTGGCCTGCAGCGCCTCGTAGCGGCGCTTGAGGAAACTGATGTTGTCGTCACCCCACACGAAGCTCATGTGCGGCGTGGAATTGATGAACGAGCGCGGGTTCTTCAGCACCCCGTTCTTGACCTGCCAGGCCAGGAACTGGCGCGTCACCTGGAACGCCTCGTTGATCTCCACCGCCTTGGTGATGTTGATCTTGCCGTCCTTGTCCTCGGGCGTGTAGTTCAGCTCGGCCAGCGCCGAGTGCCCGGTGCCGGCGTTGTTCCAGCCGTTGGAGCTTTCCTCGGCCACCCCGTCCAGGCGCTCGACCATCTCCATCGACCAGCCCGGCTCCAGCTCGTTGAGCCAGATTGCCAGCGTGGCGCTCATGATGCCGCCCCCCACCAGCAGTACATCGACCTTCTTCGATTCCGCCCCCTGCGCCTGGCCGGCCGCCAGCGACACGGCCAGGCCCAATGTGGCCACGTTCCTTGCGAACTTCATGGCATATCCCCCCAATTGCATTACGAGACGATCCAGTGAGTGTGGCTCATGGATCGCGCATGACAAGCCGTACAAGCGACCCGGTGCAGTCAGTGGGGTTCCCTTGGATCGGGCCGCGGCGGCGCCAGGGCACGGGCAGAACGCTATCAAACTGAACCAATTCATCAGCTAAGGATCAGTTTTAGCATCGTGAAACCACAGGATTTGATACCTTGTCCGCGCTTTCTACACTTGGCCGGGATCGCTTGTGCCCTTCCCCTGCACGGCCTGCCAACACGCCTTCAGGAGGGATCTTGTGACCACCACCCACCCCAGCGACGCTTTCCAGATCGCCCTGGCCAACTGCGCCCGTGAACAGATCCGTACCCCCGGCAGCATTCAGCCCCAGGGGTTCATGGTCGTGGTGCAGGAGCCGGCCATGTTGATCCGCCAGGTCAGCGAGAACCTGCCGGACTGGCTGGGGGTGGAGATCGACGCCTTGCTGGGCGTGCATTTCGATGCGGTGGTGCAGGACGGTTGCAGTTTCGTCGAGCAACTGGGCGAACTCGACGAAGACCAGTCCCAGCCCTATCACGTGGCCGACGTACAGTTTCTGATCGGCCAGCAGGCGCAGCGCCTGCCGATGATGCTGCATCGCCACGACCAGGTGCTGATCGCCGAATTCCAGCGCCCGGCCGCCGTGCCGGCGCCAAGCTCGCGGCTGTACCCGCTGGTGCGCTCCTTCGTTGGCGGCGCACCGGACAGCGAGAGCATCGACGAGCTGTGCGAGCGGGCGGTGCGCGTGATCAAGCGCCTGACCGGGTTCGGCCGGGTCAAGTCCTACCGCTTCGACACCGAGGGCAACGGGCTGGTCAACGCCGAGCTGGTCGACGACGACTACCCCAGCTACAAGGGCCTGTGCTTCCCTGCTTCGGACATCCCGGCGCAGGCCCGGGCGCTGTACTGTGCCAACCGCATCCGCGTGATCGAGGATGCCGACTACCAGCCGGCGCGCCTGCTGCCGGCCGCCAACCTGCTCACCGGCCAACCCCTGGACCTGAGCTTCTCGACCCTGCGCAGCGTCTCGCCCGTGCACCTGCAATACATGCGCAACATGCAGACCTGGGCCTCGATGTCGGTTTCCATCGTGGTCGAGGGCCGGTTGTGGGGGCTGGTGTCGTGTCATCACCGCACCCCGCGCAGCGTGAGCTTTCAGGTGCGTACTGCCTGCGAACTGCTGGGCCGGGTGCTGTCGCTGCAGATCGAGACCCGCGAAGCCCACCTGCGCCACGCGCGCATGCTCGAGATCCGCCAGCGCATCGTGCAGCTGCTGGGCGCCATCGCCGACCAGGACAGCGTGCGCCTGGGCCTGCGCGCCCTGCCCGACATCTTCACCGACTTCGTCGGCGCCGCCGGTGCCGCAGTGGTGTCCAGCACCGGCTGCGATACCTACGGGCACACCCCGCCCCAGGCGCGGATCATGGCCCTGGTGGGCTGGCTGACCGCCCGCGGCGACGCCGAGGTGTTCCATACCGACAACGCCGGGCGCGATATCCCGCACCTGACGGGGCTGGCCGACATGGCCAGCGGCATCCTTGCCGTGTCCATTTCCGAACTGCACCCGCATTACCTGATCTGGTTCAAACCCCAGCAGTCCCAGGTGGTGCACTGGGCCGGCCGCCCGGAAAAAAGCATCGCCCAGAGCGGCTCGCTGAACCCGCGCGAAAGCTTCGAGCAGTGGCAGCAGATCGTCGAAGGCTTCTCGACCCCCTGGGACCCCAGCGAAATCGAGGGCGTGCAGGAGCTGCGCCAGGCCATCCTCGGCATCGTGCTGCGCAAGGCCGAAGAACTGGCGCAACTGTCCGAATCCCTGGAAAAGACCAACAAGGAACTGGAAGCCTTCTCCTACAGCGTTTCCCACGACCTGCGCGCGCCGCTGCGTCATATCGCCGGCTACGCCGAGCTGCTCAGCGATGCCGAAGGCGCCAACATGTCCGAGCGCAGCCTGCGCTTTCTGGGCACCATCGAGAACTCCGCCAAGTTCGCCGGCACCCTGGTGGACAACCTGCTGAGCTTCTCGCAGATGGGCCGGTGCGCCATGCACCTGTCCGACGTCAACCTGTCGGCGATGGTCGCCTCCATCAAGCTGGAGATGCTGCCCGACTACGAGGGCCGGGACATCCGCTGGACCTTCAACGCCCTGCCGATCGTGGTGGCCGACCCGGCCTTCCTGCACCTGGCCCTGCGCAACCTCATCGCCAACGCCATCAAGTACACCCGCGGCCGGCCGGTGGCGCTGATCGAGGTCGACGTGCAGGAACGCGACGACGCCCACGTGATCAGCGTGCGCGACAACGGCGTCGGCTTCGACATGCAGTACGCCAACAAGCTGTTCGGCGTGTTCCAGCGCCTGCACCGCATGGAGGAGTTCGAAGGCACCGGCATCGGCCTGGCCAATGTGCGGCGCATCATCGAGCGCCATGGCGGCACGGTATGGGCCCACGGTGTCCCGGACCAGGGCGCGACGTTCTATTTTTCACTTCCAAAGAAAACCCTCATGCCCACTGCATGACCCACACGAGGGCGCTCCATGCTCAAACCGATACTCCTGGTAGAAGACAACCCCAACGACCTCGAACTGACCCTGCTCGCGCTCGAGCGCAGCCAGCTGGCCAACGAGGTGATCGTGGTACGCGACGGCGCCGAGGCGCTGGACTACCTGTTCCGCAGGAACAGCCATGCCGACCGCCCGCAAGGCAACCCGGCAGTGCTGCTGCTCGACCTCAAGCTGCCCAAGGTCGATGGCCTGGAGGTGCTCGAACAGGTGCGCGACTCGGCCGACCTGCGCAGCATTCCGGTGGTGATGCTGACCTCGTCCCGCGAAGAGCCGGACCTGGACCGCGCCTATCAGCTGGGCGTGAATGCCTACGTGGTCAAACCCGTGGAATTCAAGGAGTTCGTCGGCGCCATCTCCGACCTGGGGATTTTCTGGGCCGTGCTCAACGAGCCACCGCCCGGTTCCACCCGGGTCGTGCGTCGCCCCAAGTCATGATGACAAGACATGCCTAGACGAGAGCCCGGAGCGCCGACGCCGCTCCCCAGAATAAAGCTGCTGCTGATCGAAGACAGCACCCACGACGTCGAGCTCACGCTGTTGACGCTGGAGCGCTATGGCCTGCAGGTCGACCCGGTGGTGGTGCACGATCACATCGGCGCCTGCGAGGCCATGCAGCAGCACACCTTCGACGTGATCGTGTGCGACTACCTGCTGCCCTCCTCGTCGGGCATCCAGGTGCTCGAGGTGGCCCAGCGGGCGGCCCCGGAAACGCCGTTCATCTTCCTGTCCGGCATCTTCGGCGAACAGCAGGCGGTGGAGACCATGCGCCTGGGCGCGGTCGACTACGTGCTCAAGCAGAACCTCAAGGTGCTGCCCAAGGCCATCCGCCGCGCCGTGCTCGAAGTGCGCGAACGCGAGAAGCGCCGCGCTGCGGAAAACGCCCTCGAAGAGGTCGAGACCCGCGCCCGCCTGGCCATCCAGGCTGCCGAGATGGGCGTGTGGGAACTGAGCGTGCCCAGCGGCTCGGTGCTGTGGGACGAGCGCTGCCGCGCCCTGTACGAAGTCACGCCCAGCTGCAACCTGCACCTTGACCAGGTGCTGGAGCACTGCCACCCCGACGACCGGGCAATGCTGCGGGCCAAGGTCGAGCAGGCCCTGAGCTGCGAATCGGTGTTCCATGCCGAATACCGCGTGCAGTTGTCGGGCGGTCGCCTGCGCTGGATCAACTCCAACGGCCGTTCGCTGTTCAAGGATGGCCGTTGCGTGCGTTTCAGCGGGGTGATGCAGGACATCAGCGAGCGCAAGGTCGCCACCCAGGCCCTGGTGCAGTTGACCGAAACCCTGGGCGAGCGCGTAGAGCAACGCACCCGCGAGCGCGACCGCACCTGGGAGCTGTCGCGTGAACTGCTGGGGGTGCTGCGCTTCGACATGACCCCGATCAACTTCAACCCGGCCTGGGAGGCGGCGCTGGGTTGGTCGCGGGACCAGATCGGCAGCCTGCGCCTGTGGGAGCTGATCCACCCCCTCGATCTGGACGCCACCATCAAGGAAACCCGCAGCATCGCCAGCGGCAACGTATCGACCCGCTTCGTCAACCGCATGCGCCACGCCAACGGCGACTACCGGTGGCTGTCCTGGACCATCGTGCCGGAGAACGGCCTGATGTACGCCGCCGTGCGCGACATCACCGATGAGCGTGCGGTGGTCGAGGAACTGGCCGCCACCAACAAGCGCCTGCGCGAACAGATCGACGAGAAGGAACGCGTGGAAGCCACGCTGCAGCAGATGCAGCGCCTGGAAGTGGTCGGCCAGCTGACGGCTGGAGTGGCCCACGACTTCAACAACCTGCTCACGGTGATCCTCACCAGCGCGACCTTTGCCACGCGCGACATTGCCCGCGGCAACCTGGACAAGGCCCGCACCCGGCTGGAACACATCACCGATGCCGGTGAACGTGGCGCCCGGCTCACGGCCCAGCTGCTGTCGTTCTCGCGCCGCCAGCGCCTGCAGCCGCGCCCGGTGGACCTGAACGCCACCGTGCGCGGCATGCAGAGCCTGCTGAACAAGGCGCTGGGGGCCAATATCTGGGTAGAGATGTCGCTGGCCCCGGACCTGTGGACCGCCTCGGCGGACCTGACCCAGACCGAGATGATCATCCTCAACCTCATCATCAACGCCCGCGACGCCATGGCCAACGGGCCCGGCTCGGTGCTGCTGCGTACTCACAACGTCACCGTGGAGGCCGCGCCCCTGCGGCCCGAAGACCCGGAACCCGGCCACTACGTGGTGTTCTCCATCGTCGACTCGGGCAGCGGCATGAACGAGGACACCCTGCTCAGGGCCTTCGAGCCGTTCTTCACCACCAAGCCGGTGGGGCATGGATCGGGGCTGGGGCTGGCCCAGGTGTTCGGTTTCGCCAAGCAGTCCGGTGGCGGGGTGCGCATCGAAACCACCCTAGATGTCGGCACCACGGTCAGCGTGTACCTGCCGCGGATCCAGGGCGACGCCGTGGCCGTGCTGCCCAGCCCTGCGCCGGTGAGTGAACCGCATCAGCCGCTGGGCTCGACCATCCTGCTGGTGGACGATGACAGCACCGTGCGTACCCTCACGGCCACCTTGCTGGAATCGTTTGGCCTGAAGGTGGTGCAGGCGCGCAACGGCCCGGATGCACTGAACATGCTGAGCCCCGAGATCGACCTGCTGCTGACCGATTACGCCATGCCGGGCATGACCGGCGGCGAGCTGGCGGCCCTGGTCAAGCGCTCCTACCCGCAGTTGCCGGTGGTGTTCGTGACTGGCTATGCCAATACCGACGTGCTGGGGCTGAGCCATTCGACGGTGATCCAGAAGCCGTTCAGCGAGCGCGACTTGCGCAGCAAGATCTGGGCAGCGCTGGCGCGTTGAAAAAACCTGTACACGCTTTCTACCTGGCCGAGCAAAAAAGATTATTCTTGAAAGACATTTTTCAACGCCAGACTATGTGAGAGCCGAATATGAAGATCGATGACATGGACGCCTTCGTCGCCGTCATCCGCTGCCAGTCGACCAACCTTGCGGCGCAGTCGCTGCAGTTGACGCAGCCGGCCATCACACGACGCGTGCAGAACTTCGAGGAAGACCTGGGCGCCAACCTGCTCGACCGCAACACCAAGCCGCTCAAGCCCACGCCCATGGGCTGGCGCGTGTACGAACAGTGCAAGGCCATCCTGCGCGAGATCGACACCCTGCGCGAGCTGGTGGCCAGCCACGGCTCGCCCAGCGGCACCCTGCGCCTGGGCGTGCCGCAGACCATCGGCGATGTGGTGCTGCTCGATGCCCTGGCGCAGATTCGCCAGGCCTACCCCGAGCTGCGGACCCAGGTCGCCAGCGGCTGGGGCAGCGCGCTGATCGCCAGGATGGAAAACGGCGAGCTGGATGCGGCCGCCGCGCTGTTCCCCTCCGGCAAGATCTTCCCCGAAGGCATCGCCAGCCGTTCCATCGGCCGCATGCACCTGCGGGTGGTGGCCGCCAAGGGCAGCGCCAGCAAGCGCAGCTACAAGCTCAAGGACTGCTATAGCCAGGGCTGGGTGCTCAACCCCGACGGCTGCGGGTTTCGCGCCGGCTTGCAGCGCGCCTTGAGCGAGCAGGGGCTGTCGCTGCAGATCAACCTGGAAACCTTCGGCACCGAACTGCAACTGGGCCTGGTCGCCAACGGCCAGGGCCTGGGGCTGGTGCCCGAGCCGCTGCTGGCCGCCAGCCGTCATCGCGACCTGCTTGAAGTGGTCAACGTCAGCGACTTCAAGCCCCAGGTCGACCTGTGGCTGTTTCACCCCAGCTACCTGGGCAACCTGCAGGAGCCGGTGGAGCTGTTCGGCAGCGTCACGGCGCAGCGGCTGGCGCTGTAGCAGCCCCGCCCTGCCCCGCATCAGCCAAGGCAGCGGGCCTCACTCCAGCGTGATGTTGCCCGCCCGGATCACCTCGCCCCACCGTGCGCCGTCATCGGCAATCAGCTTGGCAAACCCCGCCGGGGTACTGTGCTCGACGCTGATCCCGTTCTGCGCGAACCGCTCGGCGGTCTGCGGCGCCTGGGCAATCGCGGCAATCGCCGCGCTCAACTGCTCGACCAGCTGCGGCGAAGCGCCCTTGGGCAGCACCAGGCCGAACCAGCCCGATGCCTCGAACCCCGGCAGGCCTGTCTCGCTGGCACTCGGCACCCCTGGCAGCAACGGCGAGCGCTGCGCGCTGCTGAGCACCAGCCCCTTGAGCTTGCCGGCCTGGATCTGCGGGGCCAGCACGGTGAGGGTATCCACCGCCACATCCACCTCGCCGCCCAGCACCGCCGTGACCGCCGGCGCACTGCCCTTGTACGGCACGTGCAGCAGGTCGATGCCCGCCAGGTTCTTCAGCAACTCCCCGGACAGGTGGCACAGGGTGCCGTTGCCGCACGACGAATAGCTCAACGCGCCCGGGCGCGTCTTGGCCTGGTCGATCAGCGCTTGCAGCGTGTCGACCTTGCTGGCAGCCGGTACGGCCACCACGTTGGGCACCGAGGCCAGCACCGCCACGGGCGTGAAGTCCTGCAGCGGGTCGTAGCGCAGGCCCTTCTGCAGGTTGGGCAGTATGGTCAGCTGCCCGGCGGTGGCCAGCGACAGCGTGTAGCCATCGGGTTTGGCCTTGGCCACGGCCTCGGCGGCGATTGCGGTGCCGGCACCGGGCTTGTTGTCGACCACCACCGGCTGGCCCAGCGAGGCCGACAACTGCTCGGCGTAGTAGCGCCCCACGGTATCGGCAGCGCCGCCCGGCGGGAACGGCACCACCAGGGTCACGGCGCGGCTCGGGTAGGTATCGGCCTGGGCCAGTGCGGCAACGCCCAGGGCCAGTGCGGCCAGGGCAAACTTGAGCGGTAGGATGATTTTCATGCAAAGGTCCTGGAACAGTCAGGGTTGAAGCAGCCCTCAGTCTTCACTGAAGGCCACATGACGCGTGGCGCGCACCCGCGGGATGAGCATCAGCCCCACCGCCAGCACGCACAGAATCAACAGGGTCAGGCTCAATGGCCGGGTGACGAACACCGTGGGGTCGCCCCGCGACAGCAGCATCGCCCGGCGCAGGTTCTCCTCCATCAACGGGCCGAGCAGATAGCCCAGAAGCAGTGGCGCCGGCTCGCAGCGCAGCTTGATGAACAGGTAGCCCAGCAACCCGAACGCCACCGTGAGCAGCACGTCGAACAGGCTGTTGTTGACGCTGTACACACCAATGCAGCAGAACAGCAGGATCGACGGGTACAGCAGGCGGTACGGCACCGACAGCAGCCGCACCCAGATCCCCACCAGCGGCAGGTTGAGCACCAGCAGCAACAGGTTGCCGATCCACATGCTCACGATCAGCCCCCAGAACAGCTCGGGGCGCTCGTCGATCACCTGCGGGCCCGGCACGATGCCGTGGATCATCATGGCCCCGGCCATCAGCGCCATCACCGCGTTGGAAGGCAGGCCCAGCACCAGCATCGGGATGAACGAGGTCTGCGCCCCGGCGTTGTTGGCAGACTCCGGCCCGGCCACGCCCTCGATGGCGCCCTGGCCGAAGCGCTCGGGGTGCCTGGCGATACGCTTTTCGACCATGTACGAGGCAAACGCGCCCAGCATCGCCCCGCCCCCCGGCAGCACGCCCAGCACCGCGCCCAGGCCGGTGCCGCGCAGCATCGGCTTCCAGCTGCGCCGGTAGTCTTCGCGGGTCGGCATCAGGCTGCCCACCCGCGCCACCTGGGGCGGCTGGCCGCGGCTGCGCTCCAGGTTGGCGATGATTTCGGCGATGCCGAAGATGCCCATCGAGATCACCACGAAACTGATGCCGTCGCTCAACTGGGGCAGGCCGAAGGTAAAGCGCTCCACCCCGGAATTCACGTCGGTGCCCACCAGGCCCAGCAGCAGGCCCAGCAGGGTCATGGCCACGGCCTTGAGCACGTCGCCCTGGGCCAGCACCACGGCGGCCACCAGGCCCAGCAGCATCAGCGAGAAGTACTCGGCCGGGCCGAACTTCAGCGCCACCTCGGCCAGCGGTGCGGCAGCAGCGGCCAGCAGCAGGATCGACAGGCTGCCGGCAATGAACGAACCGATCGCGGCAATGGCCAGGGCCGCCCCGGCCCGGCCCTTGCGTGCCATGGCATGGCCGTCCAGGCAGGTCACCACCGAGGACGACTCGCCCGGCAGGTTGACCAGAATCGCCGTGGTCGAGCCGCCGTACTGGGCGCCGTAATAGATGCCCGACAGCATGATCAATGCCGCCGCCGGGCTCAGGCCGTAGGTGATCGGCAACAGCATGGCGATGGTGGCCACCGGCCCCAGGCCGGGCAGCACCCCCACCAGCGTGCCCAGGGTCACACCGATCAGGCAGTACAGCAGGTTGTTCAGGGTGAAGGCGGCTTCAAGGCCGATACCCAGGTGTGCCAACAGCTCCATGGGTCGCTCCTCAGACAGGCCAGGCCGGCAAGTTCAGGCCCAGCCCGTAGCCGAACACCAGCACGCTGAACAGCCCCAGCGCGCTGCCCACCGCCAGCAGTTCGCCCAGGTGCGCCTTGTGCCGGCCCAGGCCGCTGAGCAGCGTCATGCACAGGGTCGCCAGCGCCAGGCCAAGGCTGGGCAGCAGCAGCGCGAACGCCACCACGCTGGCACTGATGGCCAGCGCCGGGCGGACGATGAACAACCCGTCCAGCGTGACCTTCTCGCGGCCCAGCCACAGGCCGCGCACCAGCAAGGCCACGCCCAGCCCGCCCAGGGCCAGGCTCACCAGCCAGGGAAAGTAGCCTGCGCCCATGCGCATCGCCGTGCCGCTGGCATAGGCGCTGCCCACCAGCAGCCCGGTCAGGCCGAAGCCCAGGAACAGGCAGCCGGCCAGCACTTCGCGGGCATCGAGGTTCAGGGTCAGGGAATGCGGGCGCGCAGTGGCGGCCCGTTGCAGAGCATCTCGCACGCAGGTCTCCAGGTGCCGGTACGGCACAAGGCAAGGCGATCCGCGCGTGCGGTCTCGGGGTGGGGTTGGGGTAGCTGCGCCGTTCAGGCGCTGCGTTGTGCCTGGCGCGCCGCGACCTTGGCGTGGGTCAGCGGGATCAGCTCGCGGCCGTAGTCGGCGGCGTCGTTGATCGGGTCGAACCCGCGAATCAGAAAGGTGGTCACGCCCAGGTCGTAGTACGCCAGCAAGGCATCGGCCACCTGCTCGGGGGTTCCCACCAGCGCGGTGGAGTTGTGCCCACCGCCAACCAGTGCAGCGATACCGGTCCACAGGCGCTCATCCACGCGCTCGCCTTGCGCCACGGTGTCCAGCAGGCGCTGCGCACCGACGCTCTGCGGCTTGTTGGCCACCACCGGGCCGGCGCGCTCCAGGCGCTGGCGAGCGGTATCGAGAATGGCATCGGCCTTGGCCCAGGCCGCAGCTTCGGTATCGGCGATGATGGGCCGGAACGACACGCTGAACTGCACCTGGCGCCCGTGCAAGGCCGCCTGGGCACGTACTGCCTGAATGGTTTCGCGGGTCTGCTCCAGCGACTCGCCCCACAGCGCGAACACATCGGCATGCTTGCCGGCCACTTCCAGGGCCGCCGCCGAAGAACCACCGAAAAACACCGGCAGGTGCGGCTTTTGCACAGGCTTGATGGCGGAGAAGGCGTTCTGCGCCTGGTAGAAGGTGCCGTGATGATCGAAGGGGGTGTCTTGGGTCCAGACCTTGCGCACCACCTCCAGAAACTCGTCGCTACGCGCATAGCGCTGGTCGTGGTCGAGGTAGTCGCCGTCCTTGCGTTGCTCGCCGTCATTGCCGCCACTGATCACGTGCAGCGCCAGGCGTCCGTCGAGCAGGTGATCGAGGGTCGCCAGCTTGCGCGCGGCCAGGGTAGGCGCCACGAAGCCGGGGCGATGCGCCAGCAGAAAGCCGATACGCGGCGCCGCCAGCCCGGCCAGGGCCGTGACCAGAAAGCCGTCGGGCTGATCCGACCAGTACCCCACCAGAATCCGGTCGAAGCCTGCCTGCTCGTGCACCTGGGCAAAACGGGTGATGTACGCCTTGTCGAAGATCGGGCCAGCCGGATCGAGGGTCTCCGAAGACAGGCGGTGGCCGATCATGCCGATGAATTGAACGCTCATGGGGGGCTCCTTGAAGAGGGCGAAGAAAGCTTATTGGTTATAGAAGGTTCTTTCTTCAAAACGAACGCTTATAAGCTACCGAGCCCGCCACCCCTTGTGAAATTCATTTTAGGCATAACCTAATATAAAAAATGATTTATATCGAAACAGCTTTAAAATTCACTTTGCGCATATTAGCTTATGCTCAATTTGAATTTTGAGAATCATCAGGCGGTTGCTAGGGTGATTCGAAACCGTAGCCAGAGCCCCGACCATGACCGACCCCCTTCGCCTGGACCGCTTGCGTCAGTTCATCGACGAACTGGCCAGCCTGCTCGACCGAGAAACCGATGAAGCGGCCCTTCTCGATGATGGCCAGCGCCTGTTGCAGCAACTGGTGGCCCATGACGATTGGCTGCCGCCAGAGCTGGCCCAGCCCAGCCCCGAACGCTATCAGCAGTACCTGCTGCACTGCGATTCGCGCCAGCGCTTCTCCATCGTCAGCTTCGTGTGGGGGCCGGGGCAGACCACGCCGGTCCACGACCACCGGGTATGGGGCCTGATCGGCATGCTGCGCGGCGCCGAATACGCCCAGGGTTTTGCCCGCAGCGAGCACGGCGCACTGCTGCCGTCCGGCAGCCCGGTGCGCCTCGAGCGCGGCCAGGTCGAGGCGGTGTCGCCGCGCATCGGCGACATCCATCAGGTCAGCAATGCCTTCGACGACCAGGTGTCGATCAGCATCCACGTGTACGGCGCCAACATCGGCGCGGTCAGGCGTGCCGTGTACCTGGCCGACGGCAGCGAGAAACCCTTCATTTCCGGTTATTCCAACACCCAACTGCCCAATCTGTGGGACCTGTCAAAAGAGAACCTTGCGCCATGAGCACCCCGACCACCCGCACCTACGCCCACCTGCGCCAGCACTTGCTGGCCAGGCATGAACTGGCCCTGATCGATGTGCGCGAAGAAGCGCCCTTCGCCGTGGAACATCCGCTGTTCGCGGCCAACATCCCGCTGTCCAGGCTTGAAATCGAAATCTACGCGCGAGTGCCCCGGCGCGATACACCGATCACCGTGTATGACGATGGCGAGGGCCTGGCGCAGATTGCGCTCCAGCGCCTGGGTCAACTTGGCTACAGCGACGTGGCCCTGCTCGAAGGCGGCCTGGCCGGCTGGCGCGAGGCCGGCGGCGAGCTGTTCCAGGATGTGAACGTACCGAGCAAGGCGTTTGGCGAACTGGTGGAAAGCCAGCGCCACACCCCTTCGCTGGCGGCCGAAGAAGTGCACGCACTGCTGAACGAAAAGGCCGACGTGGTGGTGCTGGATGCGCGTCGCTTCGACGAATACCAGACCATGAGCATTCCGGGCGGCATCAGCGTGCCGGGTGCCGAACTGGTACTGCGGGTGGCCGAGCTGGCACCGAACCCGGCCACCCGCGTGATCGTCAATTGCGCCGGGCGCACCCGCAGCATCATCGGCACCCAGTCGCTGGTCAACGCCGGCATTCCCAACCCGGTATCGGCTTTGCGCAACGGCACCATTGGCTGGACATTGGCGGGGCAGACCCTGGCCCATGGCCAATCGCGGCGCTTTGGCGACGTGAGCCCGGCCAACCGGCAGCGCGCCGCCGAACAGGCCCGGGCCGTGGCCGACAAGGCCGGCGTCGTGCGTGCGGACAGCCAGACGCTGGCGGCGTGGCGCGCCCAGGCCGATCGCAGTACTTATGTGTTCGATGTGCGCACCCCCGAGGAATTTGCCCAGGGCCACCTGCCAGGCAGCCGCTCGACGCCGGGTGGTCAGCTGGTGCAGGAAACCGACCATGTGGCCAGTGTGCGCGGGGCGCGCATCGTGCTGATCGATGACGATGGCGTGCGTGCCAACATGAGTGCGTCGTGGTTGGCGCAGATGGGCTGGGAGGTGGCGGTGCTCGATGGCTTGGGCGCAGGCGACTTCAGCGAAACGGGTGATTGGCAGCCGCCGTTGCCGGCGTTGCCGCAGCCTTCGACCATCGACCCCGAGCAGTTGGTGCAGTGGCAGGCCGACGCCGACACGGTGCTGCTCGACTTCACCACCAGTGCCAATTACGTGCAGCGGCACATACCGGGTGCGCACTGGGCGATCAGGGCACAGCTGGAGCAGGCACTGGAGCGCTTGCCGGTGGCGGGACGTTACGTGCTGACCTGCGGCAGCAGCTTGCTGGCGCGGTTCGCGGCGCAGGACCTGCAACGCCTGACCCGAGTGCCGGTGTTCGTGCTGGAGGGTGGTACGGGCCGCTGGATTGCCGAGGGGCGGCCGCTGGAGTCGGGCGAGACGCACCTGGCGGTGCCGCGCAGCGACCGTTACCGCCGGCCGTATGAAGGCACCGACAACCCGCGTGAGGCGATGCAGGGGTACCTGGATTGGGAGTTCGGGTTGGTGGCGCAGCTGGGGCGTGATGGCACCCATGGGTTCCGGGTGATCTGAACCTCTTGAGCAGACCGTATGAGGTCTGCCCCTGGCCGACAGGCCGCATACGCAGGTGCGGGCAAGGCCCGCTCCTGCTTGCTTCGGGCACAAGCACAGTAGGCGCCGGCCTTGCCGGCGAATCGAGCGCGAAGCGCTCGTACAACCTGAACCCACCGTGGATCAGGCAGCCCCCACCCGCCGAGCCGCAATCAGCGCCCTGCCACCGGCTCGAACAACGACACCGCCGCCGCATCCACCTTGCGCGGCAACAGGCCCTGGGCAAAGAACACATCGGCAATCTGCTGCTGTTCGGCCAGATGCTCCGGCTTCACCAACTGCACGTCGTAACTGCGCCGCGCATTGGCCTGCTCCACCGTGGCCACATCCAGGTTGCCCCACAACGGCCCCAGCACCTGCGCCGCCTGCGTGGGGTTGGCCTTGGTCCACTGCCCCGCCTTCTGCAACGCACCGAACACGGTTTCAAGCACCTGCGGATGCGCCTTGGCGTAATCGCTGCCCGCCAGGTAGTAACGCTGGTAGCTGGCCAGCCCCTGCCCGTCGCTCAGCACCCGCGCATGCTGCTGGCGCTGGGCGCTGGCCACGAACGGGTCCCAGGTGACCCAGGCATCGACCTTGCGGTTCTCGAACGCCGCACGGCCATCGGCCGGGATCAGGTAGGCCGGCTGGATATCGCTGAAGGTCAACCCGGCCCTGGCCAGGGCCTGTATCAACAGGTAATGGCTCCCCGCGGCCTTGGTCACCGCCACCTTCTTGCCCTTGAGGTCCGCCAGGCTGTGCAGCGGCGAATCCGCCGGCACCAGAATGGCCTGGGCCAGTGGCGATGGCGTCTCGCGGGCAAAATAGGTCAGCCGCGCCCCCGCCGCCTGGGCGAACACCGGCACGGTGTCGGCCACATCCGCCGACACATCGACATTGCCCAGGTTCAGGGCCTCCAGCAGCGGCAGGCCGCTGGCGAACTCATGCCAGCTGACCTGTATGCCCTGCTGCGCCAGCTGCTGCTCCAACGTACCCTGGGCCTTGAGCAGAATCAGCAGCGTCGAGGATTTCTGGTAACCGATGCGCAGGGTTTGCCCCGCGCTGGCGCTACCGATCAGGCTGGCGCCAAGCAGCGCGCCGATGGCCAGTTGTCGCAGACGTTTGAACGGTTGCATGGGGTCAGCTCCTGTCAGTGGGCCTGGGTCACGGCGACCCTGGCGGGCAGCACGAAGCCGCCGGCAAAGGTCGGCGCCACGTCCAGACGTTGGGCAATCAGGCCGTGGGCCTGGTAGAAGTCGGCGGTTTCCTGCTGCTCGGCGATGGTGCCGGCGTCCACGACCTGCCAGCGCAACTGGCGACGCTCGAACTGCAGCCGGGCCGCGTCCTGCGGGAAGCCGATGATCTGCGCCAGGGTCTTGGAGTAGCTGTCCAGGTTCTGGTTGGCCCACACCTGGGCCTTGGCCAGGCGCGCCAGGTAGTCCTGCAGGGCCGCGCGCCGGGCCGGGTCGGCCAACGCCTTGTCAGTCGCCGCCAGAAAGCTGTTGCCACTGGACAAGCCGCGACCATTGACCAGCACCCGGCCCTGGCCGGTGGTTTCGGCCAGCGCGGTGTAGGGCTCCCACGTCGCCCAGGCATCCACCGAACCGTTGGCCAGGGCCATCCTGGCATCCACCGGGCCAAGGAAGCGGAACTCGACGTCCTTCTCGCTCAGCCCCGCGCTGGCCAGCGCCTTGAGCGCCACGTAATGGCCAATCGAGCCGCGCCCGGTGGCGATGCGCTTGCCCTTGAGGTCGGCCGCCGCGTGCAGCGCCGACCCGGGGTCCACCAGCACGGCTGTGCCATAGGCGTCGGACTTGTCCACGGCAATCGCCTTGACCTGCGCGCCGGACGCCAGGGCGAACAGCAGCGGCGCATCACCGATGATGCCGGCGTCCACCGCGCCGGCATTGAGCGCCTCGGCCAGCGGCGCGGCAGCCGGAAACTCCGCCCACTTGATGTCATACGGCAGGTCGCGCAGCCCGTCTGCGGCCTCCAGCTGGGCACGCATGTTGCCCTTTTGGTCGCCGATACGCAGTTCGATACGCGGTTCGGCCAGCACCTGCCCGGCCAGCAGCAAGGCGCCAGCGAGGGCGAGAAGTCGTGAAATGGGTGGCATGCAGTGCACTCCTGAAGGCGATTGTAGAGCGACTCTACCGGCTCGCCATAAATCAGTGAAGTGCATTTTATGAATATCCTAATATGCAAATAACGTTTAATTATCGCCATTAGCTTATAACCATAAAGAATTTTACAGCAGAAAATTTAACGCATACGGTCATAAGCCCGCCGATCTGCACACACAACTCAGGGCGGGACGACGGCACCCCCGGGTGCTCCCTGGATTTTCTGCGATGAGTGCCTGATGAGCCTGTCTTCTATTGCCGCGCCGTACCGTTCGATCGAGTCGGCCCCTGCCCTGGCCGACCTGGACCCACTGCTGTTTACCCTGACCCGCGAGCTGGCCGCCAGCGCCGCCGAGGTGGACCGCAGCGGTGCCTTCCCCGCCGCCAACTTTGCCCTGCTGCAACGCCATGGCCTGCTCGCGCTCACCGTGCCGCGCGAGCTGGGGGGTGCCGGTGCCGACCTCGCCACCGCGCGCAAGGTGGTGGCCGCCGTGGCCAAGGGCGAGCCCTCCACCGCACTGATTCTGGTCATGCAGTACCTGCAGCACGTGCGCCTGCAGGACGACCAGCGCTGGCCGGTGTCGCTGCGCCAGCGCCTGGCCCGCGAAGCGGTGGAGCACGGCGCGCTGATCAATGCCTTCAGGGTCGAACCCGAGCTGGGCACCCCGGCCCGTGGCGGCCTGCCCGCGACCCTCGCGCGGCGTACCGCCGAAGGCTGGCGCCTGTCCGGCACCAAGCTCTACTCCACCGGCAGCCACGGCCTGAGCTGGTACCTGGTGTGGGCGCGCAGCGACGATGCCGACCCGCTGGTGGGCGGCTTTCTGGTGCACAAGGACAGCCCCGGCATCCGCATCGTCGATGAGTGGGATCACCTGGGCATGCGTGCCACCTGCAGCCACCGCGTCGAGTTCGACGATGTGCTGCTGCCGCTGGAGCATGCCGTGGCCGTCAGCCCGGCCAGCGCACCGCGCGCCGAGCTCGATGGCGAAGCTCAGCTGTGGATGGCGGTGCTGCTGGCCAGCCTCTACGACGGCGTGGCCCAGGCCGCACGCGACTGGCTGGTGAGCTTCCTGCGCGAGCGGGTGCCGTCCAACCTCGGCCAGCCGCTGGCCAGCCTGCCGCGCTTTCAGGAGCGGGTCGGGCGCATCGATACCCTGCTGTTCGCCAACCGCAACCTGCTCGACTCCGCGGCCAGCGGCCAGGTCACCGCGCAGCACGCCGGGCAGCTCAAGCAACTGGTCACGCACAACGCCATCCAGGCCGTGGAGCTGGCCATCGAGGCCAGCGGCAACCCAGGGCTTTCGCGGCACAACCCGCTGGAGCGGCACTACCGCAACGTGCTGTGCAGCCGCATCCACACCCCGCAGGATGACGTGGTGTTCCACAGTGCCGGGCGCTCGGCGCTGAGCCAGGAAGCGCCGTGACCCTCGCCCCCGGCTGACAGCGGCCGACCGGCCACGCACCGCCGCCCTCCAAATCGGCCTATGCTCAAACAGGCCTGCCGGCGGAGGTGCACATGTGCGGACGACTGAGCCAGTACCACGGCATCCACGAGTTCGTGGACGCCCTGAGCATGCCCAACCCACTGGTCAACCGCGTGGGCGATGCGCCGCTTGGGCACTACAACGTGGCCCCCACCACCCAGCTGGCGGTACTCGGCCTGCAGCATGAAACCCTGCACGCCGACCTGCTGCGCTGGGGCTGGCGGCCACACTGGGCGCAGGACAAGCCGGCACCGATCAATGCCCGCGTCGAGAAGGTGGCCCACGGCCCGTTCTTTCGCGCCATCTGGCCGCACCGGCTGATCGTGCCGGTCGACAACTGGTTCGAATGGGTCGATGAAGGCGGGCCGAAGAAGCAGCCCTACCTGATCCGCCGCCGCGATGGACGCCCTGCCCTGTGTGCGGCCATCGGCCAGCTGGGCGACCCACCCGGCGAACAGGACGGCTGCGTGATCATCACGGCCGACAGCCAGGGCGGCCTGCTGGATGTGCATGACCGGCGCCCGGTGGTGCTGGCTGCAGATGCGGCACGCCACTGGCTGGCCCCCGCCACCTCCAAGGCATACGCCGAACAGCTGTTGCTGGACCTCGCCGAGCCCGCCCAGGTGTTCGAGTGGTACCCCGTGGACAGCGCCGTGGGCAACAGTCGCAACCAGGGCCCGGCCCTGGTGCAGCGCCGGCACCCCTGAACGGCGCCTACTCGCCCAGGTACGCCTTCTGCACCTGCTCGTTGTGCAGCAGGTCGCTGGCCTGGCCTTCCAGCGCGATGCGCCCGCCATCGATCACATAGGCGCGCTGGCAGGTCTGCAAGGCAAGCCTGGCGTTCTGCTCCACCAGCAACAGGGTCACGCCGCCCTTGACCACCTCGACGATGGTTTCGAAGATCTTCTGCACGATGATCGGCGCCAGGCCCATCGACGGCTCGTCGAGCAACAGCAGCTTGGGCCTGCCCATCAATGCCCGGGAAATCGCCAGCATCTGCTGCTCGCCGCCCGACATGGTGCCGGCCAGCTGAAAGGCGCGCTCCTTGAGCCGCGGGAAGATGCCGAACATGCGTTCGATATCGGCCTGGATCGCGTCCTTGCCGTCGGTTCGCGAGAACGCACCCATCTCCAGGTTCTCGTACACCGTCAGCTTGGGGAAGATCCCGCGGCCTTCCGGCACCAGCGCCAGGCCCTGGCGGATCAGGTCGTAGCTCTTGATCGCCGCATGCGCCTTGCCATCGAAGGTGATCTGCCCGGCCACCGGGCTGAGCAGGCCGGCCAGGGTCTTGAGGGTGGTGGTCTTGCCGGCGCCGTTGGCGCCGATCAACGCGACCATTTCGCCCTCGCGGATGTGCAGGTCGATGCCCTTGATCGCCTGGATGGCCCCGTAGGCCACCTGCAGGTCGCGTACTTCAAGAATGTTCTTCATGTTCAGGCCACCGCCTCCGAACCCAGATAGGCCTCGATTACCCGAGGGTCCCTTTGCACATCGGCCGGCAGGCCATCGGCGATCTTCCTGCCGAATTCCAGCACGGTGACGTGATCGCACAAGCCCATCACCAGCTTCACGTCATGCTCGATCAGCAGCACCGTCTTGCCGTCGGCCTTCATCTTGCACATCAGCTGGCGCAGGCCTTCGGTCTCGGAGGCGTTCATGCCGGCCGCCGGTTCGTCCAGGGCAATCAGCAAGGGTTCGGTGGCCAGCGAGCGGGCAATTTCCAGACGCCGCTGGTCGCCGTAGGACAGGTTCTTGGCCAGTTCCCCGGCCAGGTGCCCGATGCCCACGTAGGCCAGCCAGTGCCGCGCAGCCTGGCGAATCTCGCGCTCTTCGCGCACGCAGGCCGGGGTGCGGAACACGGCCCCGAACACCCCGCAGCGGGTGCGTACATGGCGACCGATCATCACGTTTTCCAGCGCGGTCATGTTGTGGAACAGCCGGATGTTCTGGAAGGTGCGCGAGATACCCGCCTCCACCACCTTGTGCGGCTTGCTGATGTTCAGCGGCTTGCCGTCGAACTCGACCTTGCCCTCTTCGGCCCGGTACAGCCCGGTAAGCACGTTGAACAGGGTGGTCTTGCCCGCGCCGTTGGGGCCCAGCAGGCCGCGGATCTCGCCGCGCCGGATCGACAGGTCGATGCCGTGCAGGGCCTGCAGGCCGCCAAAGAACTTGCTGACCGAACGCAGCTCCAGTAATACGTCGCTCATACCTTGTCCGCCTGTTGGGCCGGGTGATCGAAGGCCGGCGTGCTCGCGGGCACCGTGGTGCTCAGCGCGGTCGCCGCCGGGGTGGGCTCGGGGTCGCCGTCATGCAGCTCGGCGCGGCGTCGGTTGGACGGCCACAGGCCCTCGGGCCGGTAGCGCATCACCAGAATCAACGCCAGGCCGAACACCAGCATGCGCAGGGTCGAGGCATCCAGCACGTTGCGCAGCACCTCGCGGCTGACGAAGGTCACGTTGTCCATCACGAACGGCTGTATCCAGTTGACCAGGTCGCGGAACACCTCGGGCATCACCGACAGGATCAACGCCCCAAGCACCACGCCGCGAATCGAGCCCATGCCGCCGAGCACCACCATCGCCAGCACCATGATCGACTCCATCAGGGTGAACGACTCGGGGCTGACGAAGCCCTGGTAGCTGGAGAACAGCACCCCGGACACCCCGCCAAAGGTCGCGCCCATGGCAAATGCCAGCAGCTTGAGGTTGCGCTTGTTCAGGCCCATGGCCTCGGCCGCCACCTCGTCCTCGCGCAGGGCCATCCAGGCCCGCCCGATGCGCGAGACTTCGAGGCGCTTGGACAGCACGATGGCGAAGATCACCACCACCAGGAAGAACAGGTAGTAGCTGATCACCGGGGTGACCTTGAGCCCGAACAGGCTCCATGAGGTCTGCAGCGACAGCAGCGCCTCGGGCGCCTGCCCTGCGGCATGCGACCAGGCCCCGCCGTCGATGTGCAAGGGTGCGATGTTGCTGATGCCCTGCGGCCCGTTGGTGATGTTCACCGGCTGGTCGAGGTTGTTCATGAAGATGCGGATGATCTCGCCAAAGCCCAGGGTCACGATGGCCAGGTAGTCGCCGCGCAGCTTGAGCACCGGGGCGCCGATCAGCACCCCGCAGATGGCCGCGGCAATCGCTGCCAGCGGGATGATCACCCACAGCGGCCAGTTCAGCACGCCGTCCACCAGCCCGGCCATGTTCAGGTGCGGCGAGGCCAGCAAGGCGTACAGGTAGGCGCCGATGGCATAGAAGCCGATGTAGCCCATGTCGAGCAGGCCGGCGTAGCCGATCACGATGTTCAGGCCCAGTGCCAGCAGCACGTAGAGCATGGCAAAGCCGAGGATGCGTACCCAGGTGGGCCCCAGAAACGGAATGCTGTCGACGACGAAGGGCAAGGCCACGAACGCCAGGATCAGCAGCAGGTACTGTGCGGTTTGGTTTTTCATGTGCGTTGCCTCCTAGGCCCGGTCGGCCTGGCGTTCGCCCATCAGGCCGTTGGGTCGGAACAGCAGCACCAGAATGAGCACGGCGAACGCGAAGATGTCCTGGTAGTTGGCGCCCAGGAAGCCCCCGGTGAGGTGGCCGGTGTAGCCGGCGGCCAGCGACTCGATCAGGCCCAGCAGCAGCCCGCCGGCCATGGCCCCGAACAGGTTGCCGATGCCGCCCAGCACCGCCGCCGAGAAGGCTTTGAGCCCCAGCAGCAGGCCCATGTAGGCGTCGGCCTGGCCGTAGTTGACCGCGCGCATCACCCCGGCGATGGCGCCAAGCCCGGCACCGATCAGGAAGGTCGCGGAAATCACCCGGTTGATGTTGATGCCCATCAGCCCGGCCACTTCCTGGTTCTGCGCGGTGGCGCGCATGGCCTTGCCCAGGCGGGTCTTGTCGACCAGCAGCCACAGCCCCAGCATGATCACCACCGAGATGATCATGATGCTCATCTGCACGTTGGTGACGGTGGCGCCAAACACCTCGATCGGGCGGGTTTCGACCACTTCGGGGAAGGTCTTGTAGCCACGCCCCCAGATCATCATCGCCAGGTTCTGCAAGGCGATCGAGATGCCGATCGCGAGGATCAGCGGGGTCAGGCGCGGGGCCTTGCGCAAGGGCCGGTAGGCGAACTTCTCCATGCCCTGGGCCATCAGCATGCACACCGCCGCCGCCACCATGATCGCCAGCAGCAGGGTCAGGATGCCGGGCGCAAAGCCCATGCCCGCGAGCATGCTCAGCACCGAGATGGTCACCATGGCGCCCACCATCACCACCTCGCCGTGGGCGAAGTTGATCAGGCCGATGATGCCGTAGACCATGGTGTAGCCCAGGGCTACCAGGGCATAGATGCTGCCCAGCACCAGGCCGTTGAGGACCTGCTGCAACAAGATATCGAAATTGCCTTCCACGAGCTGAATCCTCAAAACTGCGTTGTCGCTCACCGCGTGCGCTGGCAACAGCGACGCGGCGGCATGCCTGGCAGGTCAGAAATGAACGCTTCTTATTGTTGCGAGCCGGGCGGCCCGCTTGTTATTCGAGGTAGAGCAACGGCTCAGTCGCGCTCGACCGAGAGGGTTTTCCAGCCGCCGTCGGCAAACTGGAACACCGTGGCGGCCGGGCTTTTCAGGTTGCCGAATTCATCGAATGCGATGGTGCCGGTGACGCCCTCGTAGCTTTCGCTCTTGAGTACCGGCAGGTACACGGCAGGGTCGGCCGACTGCGCCTTGACCATGGCGGTGATCGCCGCCCAGGTGGCGTCGTACGCCGCCGGCGAGGACTGCACCACGCCCGTGCCGAACTTGGCCTTGAGCTTCTGCTCGAACGCCGCGCCCTTGGGCATCTCCAGCAACGGGGTGCCGTAGTTCCAGGCGTACACGCCCTCGGCGGCGCTGCCGGCCATCTTCTTGAACTCGTCGTTGGGCAGGTTGCCGATGTTCATGAACCTGGCCTTCAGGCCCAGGTTCTTCATCTGCTTGGCCATGGGGGCGGCCTGGTAGTCGAGGGCGGCGAAGAACACCGCATCGACCTTCTGCGACTTGGCGGTGGTGAGGATGGCATTGAAGTCGGTGGACTTGTCGTTGGTGTATTCGCGTACCACCACGTTGCCACCGGCGGCCTTGACCGCCTTGGTCACTTCGTCGGCCAGGCCCTGGCCGTAGGCGGTGCGGTCGTCGAAGATCGCGATGCGCTGGGCCTGCAGGGTCTTGACCAGGTAGTTGCCGGCATAGCGGCCGAGGGTGGCGTCGTCGTTGACCACGCGAAACACGGTCTTGATGCCCTGGCGGGTCAGCGCCGGGTTGGTCGCCGACGGCGAGATCTGCGGGATGCCGGCATCGGCGTAGATCTTCGAGGCCGGGATGCTGGTGCCCGAGTTGTAGTGCCCGATCACCACCGCCACCTTCGAATCCACCAGGCGTTGCGCCACGGCGGTACCGGTACGCGGGTCGGCCACATCGTCCTCGGACACCAGCTTGAACTGGGCCACCTTGTCGCCCAGCTTCAACTGCTGCTGGTTGGCCTCTTCGATGGCGATGCTCACGCCATGTTCCACATCCAGCCCCTGGTGTGCAGAGGGCCCGGTCAGCGGGCCGGCAAAGCCGATCCGTACCAGCTGGGTGTCCGCCGCGTTCGCAGTGCCAGCCCCCATCAGTGTTGCCATCAGTGCAGCAAGGGCGGTCAAACCCCGGTTGTTCTTATTCATTCTCAGCTCCCAGTAATCATTGGACGAACTGCACACGCCTGGCCAACCTCGCCGGCGCACTTGTAAGATAACAGTCAGCAGGCAACTGTCAATGGGTGTATGCTTGAGGAAAATGAAAATGCTGACAAAAGCCACGCACGCCTTGATCCATGCACCTTAACGAGGCATGGGATTGCAGTAGAATCAGGCGCTTGCACCATAACAAGTCAGTTGTTTGATAACATATGGCTACATTTTCGCCGCTACTTCGGGTTTTTAGCGGGTCGGGTGAAATCGACGCAGATCGCGTTTGACGGATGCGCCAACCTGTTCAACCATTCAATCCATCGTGATGAGCACATCAGTTTCAGGAGCTACACAACTATGAATGCGTCGTTTGGAACGCGCAGGGCCAATCTGGCGGAGACAGTGATCCACGAGCTGTCCAACCGGATCGACAATGGCACATACGGGCCGGGGCAGAAGCTTCCGTCCGAACAGGAGCTGTGCAAGGAATTCGGCGTCAGCCGCCCTGTGATTCGCGAGGCCGTGGCCTCGTTGCGTCTGGGCGGTCGGCTGATCGCCCGCCAGGGTGTAGGCGTGTTCGTGGTCGAGCAGGACGTCAAGCGCCTGGGCTTTGCCCTGAGCACCGCAGTCGATGACGTGCGCGCCGCCGCCCACGTGCTGGAACTGCGCCTGGGCATCGAGACCGAGTCGGTCGCGCGTGCCGCCGAGCGCCGCAGCCCCACCAGCGTGGCGCAGATCACCGAGGCCTTCGACCGCTTCAACGCGCTGGACGGCTCCAACCTCGAGGAAGAGGCCCGTGCCGACTTCGAGTTCCACCTGGCGATTGCCCGCGCCACCAACAACCCGCACTTCCCGCAGCTGCTCGAAGCCCTGGGCCCGGACATCATCTTCGACCTCAACCTCAAGCACGGCCAGTCCACCGGCAAGAACCGCCTGGCGCACATCAAGAAGATCGGCCGCGAACACGGCGCGATTCTCTCGGCCATCAGCATGGGCGACGTCAACGCCGCCCGTTCGGCGGTGCGCAAGCACCTGGAAGAAAGCCTGTCGCGTTACCAGCGCCTGGTCGACAGCGGCGACTGAGCGGCGCTGTCGCCCTGCCCTGGCGGGTCAGCCCAGGCCCAGGCACACGTACTTGATCTCGAGGTAATCCTCGATCCCGTAGCGCGAGCCTTCGCGCCCCAGCCCCGATGACTTCACACCGCCAAACGGTGCGACCTCGGTGGCCAGCACGCCGACATTGACGCCGACCATGCCGTACTCCAGGGCCTCCGAGACCCGCCAGATCCGCCCCACATCCCGTGCATACAGGTAGCAGGCCAGGCCGAACTCGGTGGCATTGGCCTGGGCGATGACCTGTTCTTCGCTGTGAAAGCGAAACAGCGGCGCCACCGGCCCGAAAATCTCCTCGCGGGCCACGCGCATGTCCGGTGTCACCTCGGCCAGCACGGTGGGCTGGTAGAACGCCTCGCCAAGGGGGTGGCGCCGGCCACCGGCGACCAGTCGCGCACCGCCCTCCAGTGCGTCGCTCACCATCGCCTCGACCCCGGCCACGGCCTTGGCATCGATCAGCGGGCCGACGGTGGTGCCGGCCTGGCTGCCCTCGCCCACCACCAGCTCGCCGACCCGCTGGGCAAAGCGCTCGACAAAGCGCTCGTAGATGCCGTCCTGGATGTAGAAGCGATTGGCGCACACGCAGGTCTGCCCGCTGTTGCGGAACTTGGCCACCAGTGCGCCCTCCACCGCCGCCTCAAGGTCCGCGTCGTCGAACACGATGAAGGGCGCGTTGCCGCCCAGCTCCAGGCTCACCTTCTTCACCGTGGCCGCGCTCTGCTGCAGCAACTGGATGCCGATGGGCGTGGAGCCGGTGAACGACAGCTTGCGCACCACCGGGTTGGCGGTCAGTTCGCCACCGATGGCGGCCGAGTCGCCGGTCACTACGTTGAGCACGCCACGCGGTATGCCCGCGCGTTCGGCCAGCACGCACAGCGCCAGGGCGCTGAACGGGGTCTGCGAGGCGGGCTTGAGCACCAGCGTGCAGCCGGCCGCCAGGGCCGGGGCGGCCTTGCGCGTGATCATCGCCGCCGGGAAATTCCACGGCGTGATCGCCGCGCACACGCCAATCGGCTCCTTGGTCACCAGCAGGCGCCGGTCGGCCTGCGGCGAGGGGATCACGTCGCCATACAGGCGCTTGCCCTCCTCGGCATAGAACTCCACATAGGCTGCGGCGAAGGCGATCTCGCCACGGGCCTCGGCCAGGGGCTTGCCCTGCTCGGCGGTCATGATGCGCGCCAGGTCTTCCTGGTGCAGGAGAATTTCGCGAAACCACGCCTGCAAGCGGCTGGCGCGTTCCTTGGCGGTGAGGGCGCGCCAGGCCGGCAGCGCCGCCTGGGCGGCGAGCACGGCGCGGCGGGTTTCGTCGGCGCCCATGCGCGGCACGCCACCCAGGCGCTGGCCGGTGGCCGGGTTGGTCACGTCAATGCTGCGGGCGCTGTCGGCGCCCACCCAGGTTCCATCGATATAGCAACGTTCACGCAGCAGATCAGGATCGGCAAGGTTCATGCTGATGGGCTCGCAGGGGAATGAAGGAAACGGCGGGAGGCAGACCCTGCCCCCGCCTGGAGGGTCAACGCGACGCCAGGGCCTTTTCGCGGATCTGGCTGAGGGTCATGCGCGGGGTCAGCGCCTCAGGGTCGATCTGCACCTCGATCAGCGCCGGCTTGCGCGACGCCTCGCAACGCTCGAACGCACCCGCGAACTGCTCGGTGGCGCTCACCGTTTCGGCATGCAGGCCATAGGCCCGTGCCAGCGCGGCGAAGTCGGGGTTGTGCAGGTCGGTACCCGACACCCGCCCCGGGTAGCTGCGCTCCTGGTGCATGCGGATGGTGCCGTACATGCCGTTGTTCACCACCACCACGATGACCCGGGCGTCATAGTGCGCGGCAGTGGCCAGCTCCTGGCCGTTCATCAGAAAGCAGCCATCACCGGCGAACGCCACCACGCTGCGCTGCGGCGCGGTGAGCTTGGCCGCAATCGCCGCCGGCACGCCATAGCCCATCGAGCCGTTGGTGGGCCCCAGCAAGGTGCGAAACGCCTGGTGCTGGTAGCCGCGGTGCACCCAGCCGGTGTAGTTGCCGGCACCGCAGGTGATGATGCTGTCGGCAGCCAGGTGCTGGTTGAGCCAGGCGATCACCTCGCTCATCTGCACCGCGCCGGGCGAACGCGGGCATTCGAAGTTGGCCCGGTAGCCGCTGTTCAGGCGCTGTACCCACTCGGCGAATGCCTGCGGCTTGACCGGCGCCAGCGCCGCCAGTTGCGCGGCGATGGTCGGCATGCCGGCGTTGATCGCCAGGGTCGGCTGGTACACCCGGCCCAGTTCCTCGATGCCGGGGTGAATGTGCACCAGCGCCTGCCTGGGCACCGGAATGTCCACCAGGGCATAGCCGCCGGTGCTCATCTCGCCCAGGCGTGCACCGATCACCAGCAGCAGGTCACTGCTTTTCACCGCCTCCACCAGCTCGGGGCCGGCGGCAAGGCCCAGGTCGCCGGCGTACTGGGGCAAGGTGTTGTCGAACAGGTCCTGGCAGCGGAACGAAGCCGCCACAGGCAGGTTCTGGGCCTGGATGAAGCGCCGCGCATCGGCCACCGCCGCGGCGGTCCAGCCGCCACCGCCCAGCACCACCAACGGGCGCTGTGCCTCGCCCAGCAGAGCCTGCAGGCGCTGCAGGTCGGCAGGTGCCGCCGCCGCTTCGATCCGCCGGGCCGGGCCAGCATCGGCCACTGCCACCCGATCCGTCAGCATGTCTTCGGGCAGGGCCACCACCACCGGGCCGGGGCGGCCGTTGGTGGCGCGGTGGAACGCCTGGCTGAGCAGCTCGGGCAGGCGCGCGGCATCGTCGACCTCCACCACCCACTTGGCCATCTGGCCGAACATGCGGCGGTAGTCGATCTCCTGGAAGGCTTCGCGCTCCACCTGGTCGCGGGCCACCTGGCCGATGAACAGGATCATCGGCGTGGAGTCCTGGAAGGCGGTGTGCACGCCGACCGAGGCATTGGTCGCCCCCGGCCCGCGGGTGACGAAGCAGATACCCGGCTTGCCGGTGAGCTTGCCGTAGGCTTCGGCCATGTAGGCGGCGCCGCCCTCCTGGCGGCACACGATCAGCTCGATGTCGTCCCTGGCATCGTGCAAGGCATCGAGCACCGCCAGGTAGCTCTCGCCGGGCACGCAGAACGCGCGTTCCACGCCATTGATGCGCAAGGCATCGACCAGCACCTGCCCGCCCGTGCGCAGCCCGTTGTTGTCAGTGTTCATCTTGTTGTTCTCCATCAGGCGGCGCGGTCAGATGACCGAGTCTTCCAGGAAAGGACGGTTCTCGATCACCCGTTGATAACTCAGGGCACTCAGGTCCAGGGTGCGGTAGCCCCCGTAGATGATCAGCTCGCTCAGGCCGCGGCCGATGGCCGGTGCCTGCTGCAGGCCGTGGCCACTGAAACCGTTGCAGAACAGGAAGTTGCGCACCTGGTCATGGGGGCCGACGATGGCGTTGTGGTCGAGCACGCAGAAGTCGTAGTGCCCGGCCCAGGAGTTGACCACCTTGATCGCCTCGAACGCCGGCACACGCTCGGCCAGCACCGGCCACACCTCTTCCTCGAACTCGTCGTGCATCACGTCGAAGTCGCTGAAATCCACCTCCGGGTCGTGGCGTGGGTAGGTGCCGCCCAGGTACAGGTGGCCTTCGGGGCGGAAGAACACCCCGGTGGGGTCGATGGTCAGCGGCACGGTGCCGGGCAGCGGCGTATGGCAGTCGAACACGAACAGCGAACGGCGCCGCGCCTCCACCGGAATGTCCAGCCCGGCCAGGCGCGCCACCTGGCGTCCACGGGTGCCGGCGGTGTTGACCAGTTGGCCACAGCCGATCAACTGGCCATCGCCCAGGCGCACACCGGTGATCACATCACCCTCGCGCAGCACCTGGACCACTTCGTTCTCGACATACTCCACGCCCAGGCTGCGGGCCTTTCTGCGAAAGCCGTTCATGATCCCGTAGTTGTCGAACCAGCCCTCGTCCCTCTCGCCATAGGTGCCGCCGGCCAGGCTGTCGGGGTTGACCCACGGGAAGCGGCGGATCAGCGCCTCGGTGTCCAGCAACGTGACGTCGGCACCGTTGTCCAGCTGGGTCTGGTGCAGACGCTTGAGCACGTCGAAACCCTTCTGGTCGGCCAGGAACAGGTAGCCGTTCTCCTTGAAGGCCAGGTCGGGCCTGTCGCCATTGACCGCCATCAGTTCGGGGAAGTCGCGGATGAACTGCGCGCCAAAGCGCGAGATCTGGATGTTGATCGGGTTGGAGAACTGCACCCGGATCGAGCTGCTGGACAACGCCGTGGCCGATTGGGCATAGGTCCAGTCGCGCTCCACCACCAGCACCGAGCCGGTGAAGTCCGGGTTGCTGGCCAGAAAGTACGCGGTGGCGCTGCCATTCACCGCACCGCCGACGATCACCACATCGTAATGCTGCTTTGTTGCTGTCGAAGCCATGGCTGGGGTCTCTTCAAAAGTGCTCGGAAAAGGTCATTTCGGGTCTTCGAAGTGGCCGGCGCCGGCGAAGTTGCCGCCGTGGTAGCGCGCCGCCGGCTCGTTCGGGTCCAGCGGCGGGTGCTCGGCCAGGACCTTCTCGCGGTAGTCGTCGGCGCTGTCCGTGGGCACGTAGCCGAGGGAGGACGCCAGGCGGTTGTCCCACAGGGTTTCGCGGTTGTCGGACATGCCGTACACGATCATGTGGCCGACCCGTGGCGCCAGCAGCGAGCGCTCGCACAGCTGCGCGAAGTCGGCGAACGACAGCCAGGTGGCGAGCATGCGCCGGTCCAGCGGCTCGGGGAACGAGGAGCCGATGCGCAGGTTCACCGACTCGATGGCGAACTTGTCCCAGTAGTAGCGGCCCAGGTCCTCGGCAAAGCACTTGCTCACCCCGTACAGGCTGTCGGGGCGGTGCGCTGCGCTGGCGTCGATGGTTTCGGTGCGGTCATAGAAGCCGATGGCGTGGTTGGAACTGGTGTAGATCACGCGCTTGACGCCATGCTGGCGCGCCGCTTCATAGATGTTGTAGGTGCCCACGATGTTGCCGTTGAGGATCGCCGCGAAGGTGTCCTCCACCGGCACGCCGCCGGCATGGATGATGGCATCCACGCCCTCGGCCAGCGGCAGCACATCGGCCAGGTTGCCCAGGTCGCAGCGCACCAGCTCTTCGTGCGGCGCGGCGCTGCCCATGTCGGCGATATCGGTCAGGCGCAGCTCGTCGGCAAAGGCCTGCATGTGCTTGCGCAACACGCTGCCCAGGCGGCCGGCTGCACCGGTGATCAACAAACGTTTGAACGGCTTGCTCATGCTTGAAACCTCGTGAAAGTCGGTTTGTCGGTACTAGGCCAGCGCCGCGAACGCATCGCGCAGCTGCCCCAGGGCCTGCTCCAGCTCCTGGCGTGAGGTGGCGAACGACAGGCGAATGTAGGGTTCGAGGCCAAAGGCCGAGCCCGGCACCGTGGCCACCTTGCCCACCCGCAGCAGGTAGCTGGCAAGGTCGGCGTCGGTTTCGATCACCTGCCCGTCCGGCGTACGCCTGCCGATGAACGCGGCGCACTGCGGGAAGGCATAGAACGCGCCCTCGGGCATCTGCAGGCTCAACCCCTCGATGGCCGCCAGGCCCTCGACCACCAACGCCCCTCGGGCCTGGTACTCGCGATTGGCCTGGCGCACGAAATCCTGCGGGCCGTTGAGCGCCGCAGCAGCCGCCAGTTGCGAAATGGTCGACGGGCAGGTGGTGGTCTGCGACTGGGTCTTGTTCATTGCCACGATCAGCTCGCGTGGCCCGGCCGCATAGCCCAGGCGGTAGCCGGTCATGGCGTAGGCCTTGGACACGCCGTTGATCAGCAGAGTGCGATTGCGCAGGTGCGGGCAGGCGCTGACGAACGACACGAACGGCTGCCTGCCCAGCACGATGTGCTCGTAGATCTCGTCGGAGATCACCAGCACCCGGGGGTGGCGCTCCAGCACGGCGCCCAGGGCCGCGAACTCTTCACGGCTGTAGATCGCCCCGCAGGGGTTGTTCGGCGAGTTCAGCATCAGCCAGCGGGTACGCGGGGTGATGGCGGCCTCAAGGCGCGCGGCATCCAGCTTGAAGCCGTGTTCGGCGCCGCACGGCACCACCTTCGGCACGCCACCGTTGAGCATCGCCATGTCGGTGTACGACACCCAGTACGGCGCTGGCGTGAGCACTTCATCGCCCTGCTCCAGGGTGGCGAGAAACGCATTGAACAGCAGCTGCTTGGCGCCATTGCCCACGCAGATTTCGTCCAGTGCGTAGCGCAGGCCGTTTTCCCGCTCGAACTTGTCGACGATGGCCTGGCGCAGCACCTCCAGGCCATTGGGCGCGGTGTAGTGGTTGTTGCCCTCGAGCATCGCCTGGTGCGCGGCCTCGATCACGTGGGCCGGGGTGTTGAAGTCCGGTTCGCCCAGGCTCAGGTTGATCACCGGCTCGCCCTTGGCCAGCATCTGCTTGGCCAGCACCGATACCGCCATGCTCGGCGAGCTTTTCACCGCCCGCACACGGGCACTCTGAAAGTCCATGGGTCAGCCCTCCTGGCCGGGTTCGAAGGCGTAGTCGTCGCGTGCCTGGCTGGCACTGATGTAGCCAAAGCGCAGGTCGCGCGCCACCTCGTGGCGTGGCCGCTGGCGCGGGTCGCCGTAACCGCCGCCACCCGGCAGGCGCAGCACCAGGCGCCGATCGGCCGGCACGAACTGCTGGCCCTTGCCGCGCAGCAGGGTGCCGTCGTCCAGGCCCACGTAGCCCTGGGCCCCCTCCTTGCCCCCCTCGAGCCCACGCGCCGGGTACTGGATGCGGTCGAACATGGCGCTGAAGCGGAAGCTGTAGCCTTCGGCGGCCGACACCTCGATTTCCTGGCCCAGGCCGCCGCGCAGCAGGCCGGCACCGCCAGAGCCTTCGCGCAGTTCCTTGCGCCACACCACCACCGGGCCGGCCTGTTCGGTGGCTTCCACCGGCATGGTGTGCACGCCGCTGGGGAACGCGGTGGCGCTCAGGCCGTCCATGCCGGAGCGCGCGCCCATGCCGCCGCTGTTGAACATCAGCATCTCGGCGTTGCGCCCGGTCGGGTTGCTGTCCAGCGGACGCACGCTCAGGTGCAGGTTCCACAGTGCGCTGGCGCCCTCGGCCGGCACCTGGCCGGGCAGGCACTTGTGCAGCGCACCCAGCACCAGGTCGGGCACGAAGTGGCCCAGTACATGGCGTACCGATACCGGCGCCGGGTGCTTGGCATTGAGAATGCAGCCTTCGGGCGCAGTGACCGCAAAGGGCTCCAGCGAGGCGCTGTTGTTGGGGATCTCCGGCGCCACGATGCACTTGAGCCCGTAGCAGGCATAGGCCTTGGCGTAGCCCAGCGGCACGTTGATGCCGAACTGGCTCATGCCCGAGGTGCCGCTGAAGTCGGTGAGAATGCCGTCCGGGCCCACCGTCAGGGTCACCGCCAGCGTCACCGGCACGTCGTAGCCGTCCAGGGTCATGCTGTTGTGGTAGGTGCCATGGGGCAGCGACTTGAAGCATTCCAGGGTGGCGCGGCGGCTGTGCTCCAGGATGAACCCGCCGATGTGCTCCAGGTCGTCCAGGGCAAACTCGTCGAGCATGCTCAGCAGGCGTTTGTGCCCGGTCTCGTTGCAGGCCGACAGTGCGTAGAAGTCGCCGACCACGCGGTCGTTCTCGCGCACGTTGTTGCGCAGGATGTTGATCAGGTCGCGGTTCACCTGGCCGCGCTCGAACAGCTTCATGATCGGGATGAACAGGCCTTCCTCGTACACCTCGCGGGCATCCGGGCCGAAACCGCGCCCGCCGATGTCCACCACGTGGGCGGTACTGGCGAAGTAGCCGATCAGCCGGCCCTTGTAGAACGAGGGCGAGACGATGGTGATGTCGTGCAGGTGCCCGGTGCCCTTCCACGGGTCGTTGGTGACGTACACGTCGCCTTCGAAGATGTTGTCCGGGCCGATGTCGTTGATGAAGTGCACCACCGCCTCGGCCATGGTGTTGACGTGGCCGGGGGTGCCGGTGACGGCCTGGGCCAGCATGTTGCCGGCGCGGTCGAACACCCCGGCCGAGAGGTCGCCGGCTTCGCGCACGCTGGTGGAGAACGCGGTGCGGATCAGGGTCAGGGCCTGTTCTTCGACCACCGACACCAGGCGGTTCCACATCACCTGCATTTGAATATCGATCATTGTTTCGCTCATGGGTTATCGCCTTCCAAACGAATGCGGCTTAGCGCCGGACGACCAGCAGGCAGCCGTCGGGCTGGACCGTGGCGGTGAACGAGGACGACACGAAGGTCGAGGTTTCGCGCTCAGCGATGATCGCCGGGCCATCGATGCGCGCACCGGCCTGCAGCGCTTCGCGCTGGTAGATGCCGGCATCGACGAAACCGCCGGCGACCACGTCGAACACCTGGCGACGCGCCACTTCGTGGGCGCGGTGCGAGGCCTTGACCTGGCTGGCCAGCGCCACGGGCGGCAAGGGCGAACTGGCCTTGACCGACCAGCTGACGATCTCCACGTCCGGGCCTTCGATCGGGCGGCCGAAGAACACGGTGTAGGCCGCCTCGAACAGCGTCTTGAACTGCGCCGTGTCGCTGTTGCTGAAAGCCTTGAACGGCAGGCTCACGGGGATCTCCCAGCCCTGGCCGACGTAGCGCATGAACGCGGTGCACTCCATCTCCGGCTCGCCCTCGGGCATGCCCTGGCGCAGGAAGCCCAGGGCCTCGGCCTTCATGTCGTCGATCAGTGCATTGACCTGCCCCGCCTCGAACTCGGCCAGGCGCACGAAGGCGCTGCGTACCGCTTCATAGCCGAACGGCGCACGCAGAAAACCGATGGCCGACCCTACCCCGGCGCCGGCCGGCACCAGAAAGCGCGACACACCCATCTTTTCGCACAGACGCGCAGCGTGCAGCGGGCCACCGCCACCAAAGGTGATCATGGTGTAGTCGGCAATGTCCTTGCCGCTCTCCACCGCGTGCACCCGGCCGGCGTTGGCCATGTTCTCGTCGACCACTTCGCAGATGCCGAAGGCGGCGGTGCGCGGGTCCATGCCCAGCGGCTGGCCGATCACCCGGTCCACCGCGCCGGCGGCGTTGTCGACCGACAGGCGCAGCGCGCCGCCGGCAAAATTGTCGGCATCCAGGCGGCCCAGCAGCAGGTTGGCATCGGTGATGGTCGGCTCAAGGCCACCGCGGTCATAGCAGGCCGGGCCCGGCTCGGACGCCGCGCTGTGCGGGCCCACACGAATCTGGCGCATGCTGTCGATGCTGGCGATGGAACCGCCGCCGGCGCCGATCTCGACCATCTCCACCACCGGGATGGAAATCGGCATGCCACTGCCCTTCTTGAAGCGGTAGGTGCGCGCCACTTCGAAGGTCTTGGCGGTCTTGGGCACCTGGTTCTCGATCAGGCAGATCTTGGCCGTGGTGCCGCCCATGTCGAACGACACCACCGCGTCGAGTGCGTATTTGCGCGCAATGTCGGCGGCGAAGATCGCCCCGCCCGCCGGGCCCGACTCCACCAGGCGCACCGGAAACTCGGCGGCGCTCTGCACCGAGATGATGCCGCCGCCGGAATGGATCATGAACACCGGGCAATCGGCGCCGGCGGCCTTGAGGGTGACCACCACGCGGTCCAGGTACGACTTGATCAGGGGTTTGACGTAGGCGTTGGCGCACACGGTGTTGAAGCGTTCGAACTCGCGCATCTGCGGCGAGACTTCGCTGGAGATCGAAATCGACAGGTGTGGCAGGCGCGCCTGCAGGGCGTCGCGCAACAGGCGCTCGTGGGCACCATTGATGTAGCTGTGGATCAGGCCGATGGCCACGCTCTGGTAGTCGCCCTCGCCGATGCGCTGCACCAGCGCGTCGATATCGGCCTGTTGCGGGGCGATCAGCACGTTGCCGCGTACGTCCAGGCGCTCGCGCAGGGTGTAGCGGTGCTCGCGCTCGATCAGCGGCGGTGGCAGCGCAATGTTGATGTCGTACTGCTCGAAGCGGTTTTCGGTGCGCATCTCCAGCGTGTCGCGAAAACCTTCGGTGGTGATGAACGCAGTGCGCGCGCCGCGGCGCTCGATCAGGGCATTGGTGGCCAGGGTGGTGCCGTGGATCAGCTGCTCGATATCCGACAGCTTCAGGCCTGCCGCGTCGACGACCGCCTGCACACCCGTGAGGATCGCACGCTCGGGCAATGCGTAGTCCGTCAGAATCTTGGTCGAGTGCAACACCCCGCCGACATCCAGCGCGATATCCGTAAAGGTCCCACCTATGTCCACGCCGACTCGGCATGCTGTAGCAGTCATCGTCGTTCCCCTGAATTCTTGTGCTTGTCACACCCGACTGGTTGGCGGGCTTAATGTAAGTTATATGTTGTCTTACAGGTGGTCAAGCACTAACACCACGCTTTTCCACCCTCGCCCGGGCTGGCGTGCCGATGCGCCGTGCGCACCGGCACCGCCTGCCTCAGCCGAGCGTCTTGACCATCCGCGCGCCGCCCACGGCCTGGGCCGTGGGGAACACCTCCAGACGCGAAACGTCCACCTGCTCGGGCAGGCGCAAGGCCGCCAGCAGCAGCTGGGCGATGTCCTCGGGCATGATCGAGGCGTAGCCGTCATACAGCTCGCTGCCCGCGGCCTGCATGCCCATGGCGGTGCGGTACAGCTGGGTCTGCACGCGACCCGGGGCGATTTCGGTCACCCGCACCCCGCTGCCCAGCAGGTCGCAGCGCAGCGCGTCGCAGAACAGGCTGATGCCGGCCTTCGACGAACCATACACCGCCGCCCCGGGGTGCGGCGCACGCCCGGCACTCGAGCCGATGAAGAACAGGTGGCCATGGCCGCGCTGCACCATGCCCGGCAGCACCTGACGGGTCAGGTGCAGGGGCGCCTTGAGGTTGATGTCGAGCATGGTGTCGATCTCGGCCGGGTCCATGTCCTGGAACGCGGCTCGGCTCGACAGCACCCCGGCATTGTTGACCAGCACGTCCACCGGGTACTGGCTCAGCACCTGGGCAAAGGCGTCGGCCTGGCGCACGTCGGCCTCCACCGTCACCACGCCCTGCTCCTGGCCCAGCGCCTGCAGCGCCTCGCGGCTGCGGCCCACGGCAATCACCTGCAGGCCGGCATCGCGCAGGGCCAGCACGATGGCCTTGCCGATGCCGCTGGTGGCACCGGTCACCAGTGCACAGCGGTAGGACGCCGGTAATGCGGCTGCTTCAGGCATAGATGTAACCCCCGCTGACAATCACGTTCTCACCCGTGGCATAGCTGTTGCGGCTGCTGCCCATCATCACGATCCATTCGGCGATCTCTGCAGGTTCCGCCGCGCGGCCCAGCGGGTTGGCGGCGGCCAGCTCGCCGAGAAAACCCAGCTGGCGGGCGCGCTCGGTGGCAAAGCCGGCCGGCGCCACCGAGTTGACCAGGATCTGGTCCTTGGCACAGGCCTGGGCGAAGGATTTGGTCAGGCTCACCACCGCCGCCTTGGTGGCGGCATAGTGGGCGTTCTGCGGGTGCGCCTTGAAGGCGTCCACCGAGGTCACGTTGACGATGCGCCCGGTCACCTGCGGCGCCGCGACGAAGCCCTGCATGTGGCGCACGGCGGCGACCATCATGTGGTAGGTGCCCTTGATGTTGACCGCGTTTTCCAGGTCCCACTCTTCGTCGGTGATCTCGAAGATGTCCTGGCGCGGGTAGATCGCCGCGCTGTTGACCAGGCAGTGCACCCGCCCCAGCGCCTCGACGACCTGCCCGAAGGCTGCATGGGCGCTGGCCTGGCGCGAAATGTCCGCCGCCGCCGTGGCCACCTCGCAATCCAGGGCGCGCAAGGTGCTTGCCGCCTCGGCCATCAACTGCTCATTGCGATCGATCAAGCCGATTTTTCGTGCCCCACGCTTGACCATCAACCTGGCGGTCTCCAGGCCCAAACCCGAAGCCCCGCCAACGATTACGACCGTCTGACCTTCCATAACCACCTCCGCGCATTAGTCTTTACGTAAGATGCCTGTTGTCTTACATTTGGTCAAACCGAATTTGCCCCGCTCGATGCCCATACAGGACTGCGCCATGCCCGCTGCCGCTACTGCCTGCTCGCCCCGGGACCGCCTGCTCGACGCGGCCACCGAACTGTTCGCCACCCGCGGCTACCAGGCCATCGGCCTGCGCGACCTGGCCAGCCATCTGGGCCTGCGTGCCGGCTCGCTGTACCACCACATCGAGAACAAGCAGTGCCTGTTGTTCGAGCTGATCGAGTCGACCCTGGCCGACCTGGTGTTCGACACAAAACGCTGCATGAAAGGCGCCAGAACCCCCGAAGAACGCCTGCAGCGCTTCGTCCAGGCGTTTGTGCGGTTCAACCTGGCGCACGCCCATCGCGTGCAATTGGTGACTCGCGAGTACGTCAACCTGTCCCACGAACAGCAGTTGCAGATTGACGCGCTCAACCGCAGCCATGCGTCGATCCTGAGCGGCATCGTTGCTAGCGAGTGTGCACGCGACGGGCGCCAGGGAGGCGCGATCGGCCTCGTCACCCATGCCGTCATCGGCATGCTGTACGGGCACGCGCAGTGGCGCGGGGTGCAGGTCAGCGAACAGGGCCTGACCCAGGCCCTGATCACCTTCGTCACGGGCATCATCGAAAGCGCCAAGAACAATTCCAACATGGCCTGATCTACATGCACCCACAGCGCAAGACCTTGCACAACGAGCTGCACGCCCGCCCCTCGCTGTACTTCGACGAGCCCGCCCACGTCTACCACCTGGCCTTTCTCAGCGACGACGCACGTTGCGAGGCGCTGCTGCAGCAGTGCTGCCCGGAGCCGGTGAGCCCAGGCGCCGTGCAGGGCATCACCCGACTGCAAGGCCACGCCCTGAAATGGGAACGGCACGCCGAGTTCGTCACCCTCACCCTGGTGGTCACCACCACCGAGCAGACGCCGGCCTGGCAGCCCCTGCCCGCGCTGCTGATGGACAGGGTCGATGCCTTTTTGCCGTACCTGATCAATGCCGTGCAGATCATGGTGCACAACGACGCGGCATTTGCCGGCGAGCTGTCGCGCTACGGTTTCAAGGACCCGTGCGGCTCGTGCATTGGCGGGGGCGATGCGCGGGTATGGAGCGATTTTCGCCTGGGCGAGGACGGCACCAACCGCTTCCTGTTCGTCAACAGGCGCCTCAATGCCTACCGCCAGGGCCGCATGATCCGGCGCCTGCTGGAGATCGAGACCTACCGCATGATGGCCTCGCTGTCGCTGGACACCGCCAAGGCCCTGAGCGTGGAGCTCAATGCCTACGACAGAACCCTGGTGAGCCTGTCCGAGCGCAACGCCGACCCGCAGCCGGGCAACGCCAAGGCACTGCTGGGCGACATTGCCGGGCTGTCGGCGCAGATGGTGCGCAGCGCCGCGAAGACCCGCCACCGCTTCAGCGCCACCCAGGCCTATGCGCAACTGGTGTTCGAGCGCCTGGGCGAGCTGCGCGAAAGCCACCTGGGCGATTGCCAGCGGTTGGGTATCTTCATCGAACGGCGCTTCAAGCCCACGGTGCGCTACTGCGCCGTGACCGAACAGCGCCTGGACCAGCTGGCCAAGAGCGTGGCCAACCTGGGCGACCTGCTGCAGGCACGGGTGCAGGTGGAAATGGAGGAGCAGAACGCGGAGATCCTCAAGAGCCTGAGCACCCGCGCTGACACCCAGATCAAGATCCAGCGCGCAGTGGAAGGGTTGTCGATCATCGCCATCACCTACTACCTGCTCAACCTGTTCAAGCTGATCTATTCAGGCCTGACGGTAATGGGGCTGCAGGTCAGCGCACGGGACGCACTGCTGGGCATGGCGCCACTGGCCATCGGCGTGCTGGGGTTGATTCTGGTGCGGGTGCGCAAGGTCAAGCACAACGATCACTAGCCCTGCGACCAGCGTTTGAACCTGCGTTGTTTAAACCGAGCGCCATGGCCTGCAGCCTTGGCGCCGCTGGCCCGGCAGCGAAACGCAGCACGAACGGAAGCCGACCGCAATAAAGCAGTTTTTTTGATAGTTGGGGAAGGTTGATACGAGAAAAATGGCAGGGGCGGCTGGATTCGAACCAACGCATGGCAGGATCAAAACCTGCTGCCTTACCGCTTGGCGACGCCCCTGTGATGCAACTGGAGGCCCATGAAAGGCCTCGGCAGGAATGAGCGGAAATGTACCAACTTTCGCTTCGTCAGGGAAGCCCCCAACGATAAAAAATAACGAAAAAACAGGTGGTTACCGCATGGCTTACGGCATATCCGGCTTTTGCGGCCCGTTCACACAGCCAAATCGCGTCTCCTTCGACGGGCCGTACCCATAAAAAGAGGTGTAGCACTTGCTGAAATGGCTGGGCGAAACAAAGCCGCACGCCAGGGCCACATCGATCAACGCCAGGTCCGAGTGCTGCAACAACCGGCGACTCTCGGTAATGCGCAACTCCAGGTAGTAACGGACCGGCGTGGTCCCCAGCTGCGACTGGAACAGCCGCTCGATCTGACGCCGGGACAACCCCACATACTGCGCCAACTGCACCTGGCTCAGCGGCTCTTCAAGGTTGGCCCCCATCAGCTTGATCGCCTCGCGCAGCGGCGCACTCATGTTCTGGTGCACGGTCGGCTGCACCCGGCGAAAGCGCGAGGCCTCGTAGGCCAGGATATCGACCACGGCATCCACCAGGCCACGCCCATGACGCTGGCCGATCCATTCCAGCACCATGTTGAACGCCCCCGCCGGGCTGCCCGCCGTCAGGCGGTCTCGGTCCACCGTGTAGCTCTCCCCTGTCACCTGGCTATGCCTGGCCAGCTCGGCCAGCGCTGCACGGTTCTCCGGGTGCACCGCACACTGGTAGCCATCGAGCAGGCCGGCCTGGGCCAGAAACCAGGCACCATTCCACAGCCCCGCCAACGCCACCCCCACCTGCGCAGCCCGTTGCAGCAACAGCGCCAGCTCCGGCAGCGGGCGCAGCACGGTGCGCAGGCCACCGCACACCACCAGCAGGTCCAGGCCTTCGAGCGTCTTCAAACCCAGCGGCGCATCCGGGCAGATCACCAGCCCCAGGTCGCTGACCACCGAGGCACCGTCAAGGCTGAAGGTGGTGGTGACGAAGGCATCGGCCTGGATCAGGTTGGCGGTGACCAGGGTATCGAGCGCCTGGGTGAAGGCCGGCAACGAAAAATGTTCGAGCAGCACAAAGCCCACCCGCGCCCGGGGCCCGCTGCCGTGACCCTGCCCGCCTACAAAACGCAGGTTCGAGCCCTGCAGGGCACCGCTGAACTGCCGCCGTTGCACCACGTTCTGCCTCTTCTGGTTGTTCTGGTAAAGCGTGCAGAGCACGCCGGGTGGCACGGCAATATGCCTCCAAATGCCCCCGCCGCGATAGTCGTCGCCACGCTCGACAGTTGAAACTTTCTGCGCGCGCGCCCGGTCCAGACCTCTGACTATCACTTGTAAACGTGAGGGATCGAATGACGACGACAGTGGGCGACTTCCTGGTTGAGCGGCTGTATCAATGGGGCGTGCGACGTATCTACGGCTACCCTGGCGATGGCATCAACGGCGTGTTCGGCGCGCTCGACCGGGCCCGGGGCAAGATCGAATTCATCCAGGCGCGGCACGAGGAAATGGCCGCGTTCATGGCCGCAGCCCATGCCAAGTTCACCGGCGAGCTGGGGGTATGCATCGCCACCTCCGGCCCCGGCGCCTCGCACCTGCTCACCGGCCTCTACGATGCGCGCATGGACCACATGCCGGTGCTCGCCATCGTCGGCCAGCAGGCCCGCACCGCGCTGGGCGGCCATTACCAGCAGGAACTGGACCTGTTGTCGATGTTCAAGGACGTGGCCGGCGCCTTCGTGCAGCAGGCCTCCGAACCCTCCCAGGTACGCCACCTGATCGACCGTGCCGTGCGCACGGCGGTGGGCGAGCGCCGCGTCACGGCGGTGATCCTGCCCAACGACCTGCAGGACCTGCCCTATAAAGAACCCGCCCGCGCCCACGGCACCCTGCATTCGGGCGTCGGCTACAGCAAGCCCAGGGTGGTGCCCTACGAGGCCGACCTGCAGCGCGCCGCCGACATCCTCAATGCGGGCAGGAAGGTCGCCGTGCTGGTTGGTGCGGGCGCGCTGAACGCCACCGACGAGGTCATCGCCGTGGCCGAAAAACTCGGCGCCGGCGTGGCCAAGGCGCTGCTGGGCAAGGCCGCCCTGCCCGACGAACTGCCCTGGGTCACCGGCGCCATCGGCCTGCTCGGCACCGAGCCCAGCTACAAGCTGATGCAGGAGTGCGACACCCTGCTGATGATCGGCTCGGGCTTCCCCTACGCCGAGTTTCTGCCCAAGGAGGGCCAGGCCCGCGCGGTGCAGATCGACATCCAGCCCGACATGCTCAGCCTGCGCTACCCGATGGAGGTCAACCTGGTGGGCGATGCGGCCGAAACCCTGAGCGCCCTGCTGCCGCTGCTCGACAGCAAGACCAGCCGCAGCTGGCGCAAGAAGGTCGAAGGCTGGCGCGCCCGCTGGGACAAGACCCTGGAAAAACGCGCCCTGGTCAGCGCCAACCCGATCAACCCGCAGCGGGTGGTGCACGAGCTGTCCCCGCGGCTGCCCGACCAGGCCATCATCACCAGCGACTCGGGTTCGTGCGCCAACTGGTACGCCCGCGACCTGAAGATCCGCCGCGGCATGCAGTGCTCGCTGTCCGGCGGCCTGGCCTCGATGGGTGCGGCCGTGCCCTACGCCATCGCGGCCAAGTTCGCCCACCCCGAGCGCCCGGTGATCGCGCTGGTGGGCGACGGCGCCATGCAGATGAACAACATGGCCGAGCTGATCACCGTGGCCAAGTACTGGCGTCAGTGGCAGACCCCGAACTGGATCTGCGCGGTGTTCAACAACGAGGACCTCAACCAGGTCACCTGGGAGCAGCGGGTAATGGAGGGCGACCCCAAGTTCGAGGCGTCGCAGAACATTCCCGACGTGCCCTACCACCTGTTTGCCATCTCCATCGGGCTCAAGGGCATTTTCGTCGAGCGTGAAGAAGACGTTGCCGCCGCCTGGGAGCAGGCCCTGGCCAGCGACTGCCCGGTGCTGATCGAGTTCAAGACCGACCCCAACGTGGCGCCCCTGCCGCCGCACATCACCGTGCAACAGGCGAAGAACTTCGCCACCACCCTGCTCAAGGGCGACCCCGACGAAGCCGGCGTGATCACCCAGACCGCCAAGCAGGTGCTCAGCGCGGTGCTGCCCAAGCGCAAGCGCTGATTGCATGCCCACGCCACTTCGCTGAGGCAGCATGGGCGTGGGCAGTGTGCCTTCATCCAAACTGCATGATCCGGTGGCCGTTTCGGGCAATTTGCAAGCCTGACGCTGCCCATGCGCTGGCGACGCCGTTGATTCAACGAGGTTTTTCCAGCGGTGCAGGCTGGCATCGTTGATGCAACGACTACCGAGGCGAACACGCCACCGTACCCGCCACCGGAGATCACCATGAATGCCATTGAACTGCTCGAAGCCGATCACAAGCGCGTAAAGGCCCTGTTGGCAAAACTGAGCGCATCCACCGAGCGCGGCGTCAAGACGCGCACCCAGCTGCTTGCCGAACTGGAGATGGAAATCACCGTGCACACCGAGATCGAGGAGCAGATCCTCTACCCGGCGTTCAAGCAGGCCGGCGGCAAGGAACAGGACGTGATGTACTACGAGGCCAAGGAAGAGCACCGCACCGTCGACTCCCTGGTGCTGCCCGACCTCAAGACCACCGACCCGTCGACCCCGGAGTTCACCGGCCGCGTGAAGGTGGTGAAAGAGCTGCTCGAACACCATATCGAGGAAGAAGAGTCCGAGATGTTCCCGCAGGCCCGCAAGCTGCTGAAAAAGGCCGAACTCGAGGCCCTTGGCGAACAGATGCAGGCGTTCAAGGCCAACTACATGAAGGCCCTCAAGAATACCACCAGCCACTGACCCCTTCCCCAGGCCCGCCGCCGGGCGGGCCCGCCCCACCTTTGGTCGTGCCCTTGGCAGTCACCTGTCACTTGCCTTGAACTCTGCCGCCACGTCCATCGTCATCCGCCTGAGAGTCCGTAAAACAGTGCTTGGCAATCAGCGCAGTGTGCCCGGCGTTTATCCGAACGTAAGGGAGAACCACAATGAACGGGACTGATCAGTCGGCCCACGGCGACGCCTCGCAGTCGCCCCAGGGCACCCCGCAGGAACACCTGCACACCCTGGCCGAAGACGCCGGGGCATTGCTCGACGACGCCAGGGAACACGGCGCCAGACAGTACGAGCAGTATCGCGACCTGGCCGCCGAACAGCTCGACTCGCTGGTCGAAGGCGCCCAGTCGGCAGCCTCGGCCCTTGAAGGCAAGGATTCCCTCGGGCTGGCGCAGTACATGGCGCAACTGGCCAGCGGGCTGGGCGATTTTGCCGACCAGGTCCGCGACAACAGCATCGAGGACCTGGTGCACAAGGGCGCGCAACTGGCCCGCGACAACCCCACGCTGTTCCTGGCCGGCAGCGTCGCCATCGGCTTTGGCCTGTCGCGCTTTCTGCGCGCCAGCAGCAGCCACCCGACCGCGTCGGGCACCCCCACGCAGGCCTACGGTGCCAGCGCGCCCTACCAGAGCTCGGTACCGCCGCTGCGCGACAACCCCGTGCCCGCCGACCCGCTGGGCCGCACACTGGCCGATGGCCCCAACACCCAGGACAGCTTCAAGGGAGGTGTGTGATGGAACGCGACCCACTCGATACCCTGCCCCCCGCGCCACCGGGCGAGCACGACAACACCAGCATCGGCAGCCTGCTGCGCCAGCTCTCCCGTGAAGTGCCCGAGCTGTTCACCAAGGAGCTGGCACTGGCCAAGGCCGAACTGCAACGCAGCCTGACCACCCTCAAGGCCGGTACAGCCGCCGTGGCCGGCGGCGCCATGGTGCTGCTGGCGGGCCTGATCATCCTGCTGATGGCGGCGGTGTACGGCCTGGCCTACGTGGTCGCGCCCTGGCTGGCGGCGCTGATCGTGGGCGCGGTGACCCTGGTCATCGGCTTCGTGATGCTGCAGGCCGGCAAGAAGCAGTTCGACCCGTCCAACCTCACCCCCGACCGCACCCTGCATGCCCTGCAACAGGACAAGGACGCACTGAAGAGGAAAGTCTCATGAGCACCTCATTCGAAGCCGAATCGCACAAGAGCCCGGAAACCCTGGAGCAGGAGATCGACGCCAAGCGCGCCAGCATCAGCCACCTGGTGGACTCGCTGGAACACCGCCTCACCCCCGGCCAGCTGATCGACCAGGGCATGGCGTACTTCAAGGGCAACGGCGGCGAGTTCTTCCAGAACCTGGGCATCACCCTGAAGAACAACCCGGTGCCCACCGTGCTAACCGGCGTGGGCCTGGCGTGGCTGGCGCTGAACCAGAACCGCCCCTTCTCACCCGGCTCGCCGACCTTTGGCGGCAGCGGCCTGGCCGACACGCTGGGCGACGCTGCCAGCGGCATCAAGGGCGCCATGGCCCAGGCCGGCGAGCACCTGCACCACGCCTCGGACGTGGCCCACGACAAGGCGCGCGACGCCGGCGACAGCCTGGGCAGCTCGGCCGACAAGGTGCGCCAGGCCGCGCACCACGCCAGCGACCGGGTGCAGGCCCAGGCCGCGCAGCTCAAGGGCCAGTTCGACCACCTGCTCAAGGACCAGCCGCTGGTGCTGGCCGCGATCGGCATCGCCCTCGGCGCGGCCCTGGGCGCGGCATTGCCCGGCACGCGCAAGGAGGACGAACTGATGGGCGAAACCCGCGATGCCCTGGCCGACAAGGTGACCCGCACCGGCAAGGCGCTGTACGCCGACGCCACCCAGGCCGTGCACAACGCCGACGCCAGCGCGCCGGCAGCTGCCGCGCAGGCCCCCCGCGAGGGGCCTGCCGACCTGTCCGACGGGCTGGGCTTCAGGCCCTGAGTGTCGCCCCGGCGCCCTGTGCGCCGGGGCACGCCCCTCTGTGTTGCACCTACCTACGCGAAGCTGGAGAGACCATGAGAGCACTCACCTACCACGGCGCCCACGACGTCAGGGTCGATACCGTAATCGACCCCATTCTGGAAGAACCCGACGACCTGATCCTGCGGGTGACCGCCACCGCCATCTGCGGCTCGGACCTGCACCTGTACCGCGGCAAGATCCCGGCGGTCGAAGACGGCGACATCTTCGGTCACGAGTTCATGGGCGTGGTCGAGGAAGTCGGCACCGGGGTGACCGCCGTGCAGCCGGGCGATCGCGTGGTGATCCCGTTCGTGATTGCCTGCGGCAGCTGTTTCTTCTGCCAGCAGGACCTGTTCGCCGCGTGCGAGACCACCAATACCGGGCGCGGCGCGATCCTCAACAAGAAGCTCATCCCCTCTGGCGCAGCGCTGTTCGGCTACAGCCACCTGTACGGTGGCGTACCCGGCGGCCAGGCCGAGTACGTGCGCGTACCCAAGGCCAACACCGGGCCGTTCCGCGTGCCCGGCACGCTGAGCGACGAGAAGGTGCTGTTTCTGTCCGACATCCTGCCCACGGCCTTCCAGGCGGTGAAGAACACCGAGATCGGCCAGGGTTCGAGCCTCGCCATCTACGGCGCGGGGCCGGTCGGGCTGCTGTGCGCGGCGGTGGCGCGGATGCTCGGCGCCGAACGCATCTTCATGGTCGACCACCACCCCTACCGGCTGGCCTATGCGCAGCAGGCGTATGGCGTGATCCCGATCAATTTCGACGATGACGACGACCCGGCCGATACCATCATCCGCCAGACCCCGGGCATGCGCGGGGTGGATGGTGTGGTCGATGCGGTGGGCTTCGAGGCCAAGGGCAGCACCACCGAAACCGTGCTGGCCGCGCTCAAGCTCGAGGGCAGCAGCGGCAAGGCCTTGCGCCAGTGCATCGCGGCAGCCCGGCGTGGCGGTGTGGTCAGTGTGCCGGGGGTGTATTCGGGGTTCATCCACGGCTTCCTGTTCGGCGATGCGTTCGACAAGGGCCTGACCTTTCGCATGGGCCAGACCCACGTGCAGCGCTACCTGCCCGAACTGCTGGGCTACATCGAAACCGGCGCGCTCACGCCGGAAACCATCATCACCCACCGCCTGTCGCTGGAGCAGGCGGCCGAGGGCTACAGGATCTTCGACAAGAAGGAGCAGGAGTGCCGCAAGGTCATCCTCACGCCTGGCGACAGCAGCATCGAGTTGCCGATGGCCATCGTCGACGACGGCGTGGTGGCCTGAGCCCGTGACGCTGGCCGGCAGCCTCGCCGGTCAGCGTCGGGCGGGTTCAGTGGTGGGCGTGCAGCGCTTCGATCAGCTGCGCCTTGGTCATGCTCGAGCGCCCCTTGATGTCCTTGCTGCGCGCCTCCTTGAGCAGGCTTTGCTTGGTCTGGCTGGCCAACGAGGTGGTGGAGGTGCGCGCGTGGCCGGCGCGGGTGCTGGCGGCGCGTTTGGCCGAGTCGGAGGCAGCGGCGTGCTTTTCGCCGGCCGGGGTGCTGCGACCTGAGCCGCCCTTTTTCTCGCCCCCGCCAGATTGCTTGTTCACCGTGGCCCAGGCACGCGCCTCGGCCTCGGCTTTGGGCGTGCCTTTTTGCTCGTAGCTTTCTTCGATGTGCTGCGCCTTGCGTTTCTGCTCGGCGGTGTACTTGGCTTTGCTTCCCTGGGGCATGGTGCTCACCCTCGATCCGGTTGAATGCGGGCCCGTGTCACGGGCCATTCAGGGGGTTTGAGGGCACGGGTGCGCCAGGGTGCGATTGGGTGGATGAATGGCAGAGGAGCGAAGACCACCGGCCTCTTCGCTGGCACGCCAGTGAACGAGCGCGAAGCGCTCGCCACCTGTCCTACTGGGTAGCCCCGGCCATCTGCCCCGCCGGCTCATCCGCCCCGCCGATCGGCGCCTTGAGCAACAGGAAGTACGCCAGCGCCGAGCACAGCGCCACCACCGCACTGATCATGAACGCGGTATTGAACGAGCCCGAATACTGGATGCTGAACCCGGTCACGATCGGCGCCACGGACCCTGCAATGTAGCCGCCAAAGTTCTGGATCGAACCAAACGAGGCCACCCGCGGGCTGTCGACGATGGTGTTGACGATCATCCACGCCGTGGCACTGGCCATGTTGATGCTGAACAGCGCCAGGCACAGCAGTATCACGCACCCGGTCAACCCGCTCACATATGACAGCGGCAAGGTGAACAGCGCCGCCAGCACCAGCCCGGTGATCACGCTGAACTTGCGGCTGGCCAGCACGCTCATGCCACGCCGTACCAGCAGGTCGCAGAACCGCCCCGCCACGATGGTGCCCACCGCGCCGAAACCATAGGCCAGCGATACCACCCACGCGGTGTCGTACAGGTTCAGCCCATGCTCGCGCTCGAAGTAGCCCGGCAGCCAGGTCAGGTGCAGCCACAGCATGTAGATCACGCCCATGAAGCCCAGCACCGCGCCCCAGGTGCTGCGATGCTTGAACAGGTCGAGCCAGCCGGCAAAGTACGACGCCTTGGGCGCCTGCACCGCGTCAGCCCGCGGCGCCGGCTGTTCGCTTGGCAGCGCCTGGCCCTGCGCCGCCAGTTCGGCCAGGTACCTGGCCTTGCTCTTGTAGAACGTCAACCAGCACAGCGCCAGCACGATGCCGATCACGCCGGTGATGATGAACATCCCGCGCCAGCCGAAGTTGACCATGAACAGCGTCAGCAACGGTGGCGCCAGGCACGGCCCCAGGCAGGTCGACGACCACACGATGCCGGTCGGCGTGCCCCTCTCGTTGGCGTCGAACCATTCCGACAGCGCCTTGGCCGCCGAGGGGAACATCGGCGCCTCGCCGATCCCCAGCAGCACCCGCAGGCCCATGAAGCCGCCAAAGCTGTTGACCAGCCCGCACAGCGACTGCGCCACCGACCAGGCCAGCAACGAGGCGCCCAGGGCGATCTTGCTGCCCAGGCGGTCGATGATCAGGCCCAGTGGCAACTGCGCAAAGGCATAGGCCACGGAGAAGGCCGACAGCAGGATGCCCATCTGCGAAGGGCTGATGAGCATGTCGCGCTGGATCGAGGTGTTGGCAATCGACAGCGCGCTGCGGTCCAGGTAGTTGACGATGCCGATCAACAGCAGAAACACGACGGTGATGCGTTGGTACTTCTTCAGTGCGTTCATCTGATGGCCTTTATTATTGTTGTTGCAGCGTCAAACGCCGAGGCGATCCTTCATCCACACGTCATCCCTGGAATACGCACGCCCGCTCAGGGCTGGCGTGCAGTCACTGCCACCTCCAGCAAGCCACGACGGCTCAGGCTTTCGATCAGCGCACGCAGGCCGAATGCCCATTGTGGCGCCTGGTCGCTGGTGGTCACGCGGTTGCACAGGCTGCCCAGCAGCGGGTTGCTGATGGTGACCACATCGCCCAGCTTGTGGGTGAAACCGCTGCCGGGCTGGTCACGGTCCTGCTTGGGCGCGAACAGGGTACCCAGAAACAGCACCAGGCCGTCGGGGTACTGGTGGTTCTCGTTGAGGGTCTGCTGCACCAGGTCGACCGGGTCGCGGCTGATCTGGCGCATCGAGCTGCGCCCCTGCAGCACGAAGCCATCCCGGCCTTCGACGCGCAGGTCGACTTCGGCGGCGCGCACGTCCTCCAGGCTGAAGGTCTCGTCGAACAGGCGCAGCAGCGGGCCGAGGGAGGTCGAGGCGTTGTTGTCCTTGGCCTTGGACAGCAGCAGCGCGCTGCGCCCTTCGAAGTCGCGCAGGTTCACGTCGTTGCCCAGCATGGCGCCGTGGATGGTGCCGTTGCTCGACACCGCCAGCACCACCTCGGGCTCGGGGTTGTTCCAGCTGGACTTGGGGTGCAGGCCGATATCGGCGCCGTGGCCGACCGCCGACAACGGCTGGGCCTTGGTGAACACTTCGGCGTCCGGGCCGATGCCCACTTCCAGGTACTGCGACCACATGCCCTGCTCCACCAGCAGCACGCGCAGTTCTTCGGCCTGGGCCGAGCCGGGCACGATACGCGACAGGTCGGCGCCGATGCGGCTGACCAGGGTGTCGCGAATCGCGTCGGCCTTGGCCGGGTCGCCCTTGGCCTGCTCTTCGACCACACGCTCCAGCAGGCTGGCGGCGAAGGTCACGCCGGCGGCCTTGACCGCCTGCAGGTCGATGGGGGCCAGCAACCATGGCAGGCGCGCATCGCGCTGCTGCGGGTCGCTGTTGGCCAGCAGCGCGGGCAGCTCGATCAACGCCTCGCCCAGCGGCAGTGCGCGCAGGTAGGTGGCCGGGTCGGGTTGTTCGAGCAGGGCCGAGACGGTGGCCACATGGGCACTGATGTCATGCACCGCGCCGGCCCTGACCAGCACCACGGCCGGGCCCTGCTCGGGCAGCCACACCCGCCCTACCCAGCTGCCGGTGGCGAACACGGCGAGATCGTTGCTCAGTGCGAGAGGCGCGTGCGCCTGGTTCTGGTTGGTCATGTGTGCACTCTTGTTGTGGTGGTCGGTCATTGCGAAAGCGGCGCAAGTTGCAACTGCGCAGCGGTCTGGTTCAGCGCATCGAGCACCGCCGGCGACAGGCCCAGGCCCTCGCGCAACGCCTGCTCGCGCAGTTTCAGCCCGGCCTGGCCCGGCAGGCGCACCGGGCGCTGCGGGTCGAGCGGACGGCTGGCCAGCACCAACTGGCCAAGGAAGCTGCTCTCGGCGGTAAAGGCCTCAAGCCCGCCGAAGAAGCGCGGGTCGATCACCACTGCGGTGGCCGAGGCGCCCCACTGCTGCGGCGCGTCCTTGCGCCCGTGCCCGGCCAGGCCCGAGGTCAGCGCCTCGACCAGCAGGGCCAGGGCAAAGCCCTTGTGCCCGAAGGCCTGCCCGCCCAATGGCAGCAGGCTGCCCTGGGGCGTGGTGAAGAAGTCGCGCGGGTCGTTGCTCGGCGTGCCGTCGTTACTCATCAGCACGGCGTGAGGCAAGGTGGTGCCGGCATCGCGGCACTGGCCCACCAGGCCCAGGGTGACGCTGGACATGCTCACATCCAGCAGGATCGGCTCGCCCTGGGTCGGAATACCCGCGGCAATCGGGTTGGGGGTGTAGATCGGGTCGATGCCGCCCTGGGCGCACACCAGCCCCACCGACGGGTCGGAGGAATACAGCAGGGCCACCAGGCCACGGTCGGTGTAGGGCTTGAGGTAGGCCGCCAGGCAGCCGATGTGCGAGGCACGGCGCACCACCGAGATGCCGATACCCTGCGCCTGGGCACCCTGCGCGGCGCATGCCAGGGCACGCTCCACGCAGTACGGGCCCAGCACGTAGTGGCCGTCGAACAGCGTGGCGATGCCGCTGCCCTGCAGGTGTTCGAGGTCGGCGGCACGTGCCTTGACCTCACCGCGCTGTACGCCACCGACATAGCGGCTGACCAGGTTCAGACCGTGGGTGCGGTGCCCCAGCAGCTCGCCCTCGAGCAGCACGCGGGTCACCACCCGGGCCACCTCGGCGTCGGCCCCGGCACCCTCGAACAACTGTTCGACGAACCGGGTCAGCGTGGCCGTGTCGTAGCGCCGGGCTTCAGACATCGCCCAGGCCCTGGCGGCTGTACTGGCCATCGACCAGGCGCTGGATACCCAGCGGGTTGGCGTCCTTGAGGGCGTCCGGCAGCAGCGCGTCGGGCACGTTCTGGTAGCACACCGGGCGCAGGAAGCGGTCGATGGCCAGGGTGCCGACCGAGGTGCCGCGGGCATCGGAGGTGGCCGGGTACGGGCCGCCGTGCACCATCGCGTCACACACCTCCACACCGGTGGGGTAGCCGTTGACCAGCACGCGGCCGACCTTGTCTTCGAGCACGCCGAACAGCTGGGCGAAGGCCGGCAGGTCGTCACCGTCGGCCAGCAGCGTGGCGGTGAGCTGGCCACGCAGGGCGCTGACGGCGCGCAGCAGCTCGGCGTCGTCGGCCACCTGGATCACGATGGTGCAGGGGCCGAACACCTCTTCCTGCAGCAACTCGTCGTGTTCCAGCAGCAGGCTGACATCGGCGCCGAACAGCTGCGGCTGGGCCTGGTTGCCGGCTTGTGCCTGGCCGCTCAGGTGCTGGATGCCGGGGTGCGCCAGCAGTGCCTGCAGGCCCTTGCCATAGCTGGCCAGGGTGCCGGCGTTGAGCATGGTCTGCGGCGCCTGTTCGGCCAGGTGGCCGCCCAGTTGCTCGATGAAGGTGGTGAAGGCCGGCGAGCGGATGCCCAGCACCAGGCCCGGGTTGGTACAGAACTGGCCACAGCCCTGCACCACCGAGGCGGCCAGTTCCCTGGCCATCTGCGCACCACGGCTGGCCAGTGCCTGCGGCAGCGCCAGTACCGGGTTGATGCTCGACATCTCGGCAAATACCGGGATCGGCTGCGGCCGCGCCGCCGCCATGTCGCACAGGGCACGGCCGCCCTTGAGCGAACCGGTGAAGCCCACGGCCTGGATGCCGGGGTGCTTGACCAGCGCCTCGCCCACCCCGCCACCGAAGATCATGTTGAACACGCCGGCAGGCATGCCGGTTTTGTCGGCCGCACGCAGCAGCGCTTCAGCCACGCGCTCGGCAGTGGCCATGTGGCCACTGTGGGCCTTGAACACCACCGGGCAACCGGCTGCCAGCGCTGCGGCGGTGTCGCCGCCAGCGGTGGAGAATGCCAGCGGGAAGTTGCTGGCGCCGAACACCGCCACCGGGCCCACGCCGATGCGGTACTGGCGCAGGTCCGGACGTGGCAGCGGCGTGCGCTCGGGCAGCGCCTGGTCGATGCGCGCACCGTAGAAGTCGCCACGGCGCAGCACCTTGGCGAACAGGCGCATCTGGCCGCTGGTGCGACCGCGCTCCCCCTGGATGCGTGCGCTTGGCAGCGCGGTTTCGCGGCAGGTCAGCGCCACGAAGTCCTCGCCCAGGGCGTCGAGTTCATCGGCAATGGCGTCGAGAAATTCGGCCCGGCGCACGGCCGGCAGGCTGCGAAACACCGGGAAGGCCGCGCTGGCACCGGCAACGGCACTGTCGACTTCGCTCAGGGTGGCCTGGTGGAAACCGCCCGGCAGGCGTTCGCCGGTGTGGGCGTCGACGCTGTAGACCAGTGTGTCGCCCAGGGCGCTGCGCTGGCCTGCGATGAAGTTGTGTCCGGAAAAGCTCATGTGCATTTCGCCTCTATAAGGGTGCGGAAAGGTCAATCAGGTCACGGCGCCGATCTGCCACGGCACGAACTCGTTCTGCCCGTAGCCGTGTTGCTCGCTCTTGCTGCGCTGGCCCGATGCGATGCGCAGCATCTGTTCGAAGATGTAGGCGCCGCGTTCTTCAATGCTGGTGGAACCGTCGGCAATGCCGCCGCAGTTCACGTCCATGTCTTCTTCCTGGTGCTCGAACACCCGGTTGTTGGTGGCCAGCTTGATCGACGGCGCCGGGGCGCAGCCGTAGGCCGAACCGCGACCGGTGGTGAAGGCGATCAGGTTGGCGCCGCCGGCGACCTGGCCGGTGGCCGACACCGGGTCGTAGCCGGGGGTGTCCATGAACACCAGCCCCTTGGCGCGCACGGCCTCGGCGTACTGGTACACGTCCACCAGGTTGCTGGAGCCGGCCTTGGCCACGGCGCCCAGGGATTTTTCGAGAATGGTGGTGAGGCCACCGGCCTTGTTGCCGGCCGAGGGGTTGTTGTTGAGCTCGGCGTTCATGCGCTGGCAGTAGTCTTCCCACCAGTGGATGCGCGCGATCAGCTTCTCGCCCACTTCGCGGCTGACCGCACGGCGCGTCAGCAGGTGCTCGGCGCCGTAGATTTCCGGGGTTTCGGACAGGATCGCGGTGCCGCCCGCAGCCACCAGGCGGTCTACCGCATTGCCCAGCGCGGGGTTGGCGGTGATGCCCGAATAGCCGTCGGAACCGCCGCATTGCAGGCCCACGATCAGGTGCCGGGCGCTGACCGGCTCGCGGCGCACCTGGTTGGCGTCGGCCAGCAGCGCCTTGACCTGCTCGATACCGGCGGCGATGGTCTTGGAGGTGCCGCCAATGCCCTGGATGGTGAACGCGCGCAACTGGGCGCCGGCGGTCAGCCCCTGGGTCTGCATCAGGCTTTCGATCTGGTTGGTCTCGCAGCCCAGGCCGATGATCAGCACGGCGGCGAAGTTGGGGTGCACGGCATAGCCGCCCAGGGTGCGGCGCAGCAGGCCCAGGGCTTCGCCGCTGGGATCGACCGCGCAACCGGCACCGTGGGTCAGGGCCACCACGCCATCGACGTTGGGGTAGTCGGCCAGCGCCTCGGGGTGGATATCGCGGCGAAAATGGTCGGCCACGGCACGGGCAACGGTCGCCGAGCAGTTCACCGAGGTCAGGATGCCCACGTAGTTGCGGGTGGCGACCCGCCCGTCGGCGCGCACGATGCCTTCGAAGAAGGCTTCCCTGGCCGGCACGCTGTGGGCGTCTTCGCCAAAGGCGTAGTCACGGGCGAAGTCGCCCATCTCCACGTTGTGCACATGCACGTGTTCGCCGGCCTCGATGGGCTGCGAGGCAAAACCGATGATCTGGCCATAGCGGCGCAGCGCCTCGCCCTGCTCCACGCGCTGGCTGGCCACCTTGTGCCCCGAAGGGATCGACTGGCGCACGGTGACCGCCTCGGCGTCCAGGTGCAGGCCCTCGGGCAGCACCTGGCGGGCAATCAGCACGTTGTCCAGCGGGTTGAGGCGGATGACCGCAGGGTCTTCGCTGCTGCGGGTTCTGGCAATCAGGTGCATGGGACCTCTCAGGGCGCTACGGCAAGCTTCTTGTTATGGCATCACGCCCGTCTTGTGCGGGCGAATCTGCACCAACTGTAAGGAGCCGGCCGGCGTATTCCCAATGAGATGATCCGATCAAGCGATAACCCTGGGTTATCGAAGTGCGAATTCTCGTTTCATTTATAGATCGTTTTATGACCCTCGGCCTGACGGCGCTGGCGGGCGAAGTCCAGCAGGATATCGGCGAACACCTGCGCCGAGCCGGTCAGCGGCTGGTCCTTGCGGGTGATGATGCCGTACTCCAGCGGTGCCAGGTGCAGCGGGGTCTGCAGCTCGCGAAACTGACCGCTGGCCAGCTGCGCCGCCACCATCGAGCGCGGCAGCATGGCGATCATCGGCCCCGACTGCAGCAGTTGCAGGAACATCGGCATCGAGATGGTATCCACGCTGTCGGCGGGGGTGGCGATGTTGGCAGCGCGAAACGCCCGCTCCAGGCGGTCGCGGATCGGCGTGCCGACCGGGTACAGCACCCACGGCCAGTCGCCCAGGGCCTCCAGCGGCGTGATCTCGAGCTGGTTGAGCGGGTGGCTGCTGTTGACCACCAGGCAGAAGGGCTCGGGCTCCAGTGCCTGGAAGTCGAACAACTGGGCGAAGCGCGGTTCGGTGAAGCGCCCGATCATCAGGTCGAGCTTGTTCTGTTCGAGCATCGCCAGCAGGTAGTCGCTGGACTGCTCCACCACTTCTATCGACAGCAGCGGGCTGCGCGCCTTGATCGCGGCAATGGCCTGGGGCAGCACCACCGAGGTGGCGGCGAAGATGCCGCCCACCTTGATGAAGCCGTGGCCGCCCTTGCGCAGGCGGTTGACCTGGTCGACGAAGGTGTGCGAGTCGGCCAGCGCGTTCTGCGCATAGCGCACCACGTACTCGCCCAGCTCGGTGGGCGGCATGCTGCGCGGCAGGCGTTCGAACAGGGCAAAGCCGAACTGCTCCTCGAGGTCGCGCAGCATCTTGCTCAGGGCCGGCTGGCTGAGGTTCATGCGCGAGGCGGTGGCGTGCATGTTGCGCGTGCGCGCCAGGGTGTCGATCAGCACCAGGTGCTTGAAGCGCACCCAGTTGCAGAAGCTGGAATGGGTAATGTCCGAGGGCATCGGCTCAGTGCCTCCTGAAGATGGCGGCGCAGGTCATGTCATTGCGCCCGCAGGTAATGCAGCAGGGTGTTCAGCGCCACCGAGCGTGGGCGCGAACGCAGGGTCAGCAGGCCCAGGTTGACCATGCTGATGGGCAGCTCCACCGGCAGGATGGCGACCATGCCATAGCGCGCATAATGCTCGGCCACGTCGTTGGGCACCACCGCGATCATGTCGGAGGCTTCGAGCATGGCGGTGGTGGCCAGGATCGAGGCGGTCTCGACGATGTCCAGCGACTGCACCATGCCGCCGGCCTGCAGCGCGCTTTCCACGCGCCGGCGCATGGGGCTGCCGAGCGGGTGCAGGATCCAGGTGAGGCTGACCAGGTCGGCCAGTTGCAGCGCTGCGGCGCCGGCCAGCGGGTGCCCTGCCCTGGCGATCACGCGCATCTGCTCGCCGATGTCGAACAGCTCGATGTCCAGGTCCTGGCTGTCACCCTGGTCGGGCAGGCGCCCGAGCACCACGTCGAAGTCGCCGCGCAGCAGCGCCGGCAGCAAGGTGTCGCTGGTGCCCACCTCGATGCTGATGCGCACCTTGGGGTGGTCGCGCTTGTAGGCCAGCACCGCGCCGGTCAGCAGGCGCGGCACCGGGCCCATCACCGTGCCCACCCGCACCAGGCCCATGGCACCGCGGGCCAGTTCGGCGATCTGCGCCTGGGCGTGCTCGAACTCGTGCAGCGCGCCCTGGGCATAGCGGATCATCACCTCGCCATACAGGGTGGGCTGCATGCCCCGGGGCAGGCGCTCGAACAGGCGTACGCCCAGGCGCTCCTCCAACTGCTGCAACAGCAGGCTCGCCGCCGGTTGGGTGGTGTGCATGGCCGCTGCGGCGCGGCGCAGGTTGCCGAACTCGCCCAGGGCGTTGAGCAAGGTGATCTGGCGGCTGGAAATTTTCAGCGCGCCGAGGCTGCGTGGCAGCAGCGGATCGGCTTCAGGGCTCGCAGACATATCGAATTCGGTATCCCTGGTTAGGAAACCGCGATTATGCACGTATCGCTCGGCAACCTACAGTCGGGTCTCCAAGTGGTCACCGAGAACAAGAGCCCGCCATGAGCATTCGAATTACCCACCTGAGCGTTCGCGATATCCGTTTCCCTACCTCGCTGTCGCTCGACGGCTCCGACGCGATGAACAGCGCACCGGACTATTCGGCGTCCTACGTGGTGCTGCACACCGACAGCCCCCTGGAAGGCCACGGCCTGACCTTCACCATCGGCCGCGGCAACGAGATCTGCGTGGCCGCGATCCAGTCGCTGGCACCGATGGTGGTGGGCCTGACCCTGGAAGAGATCACCGCCGACATGGGCGCCTTCTGGCACAACTTCACCGTGGGCGACAGCCAGCTGCGCTGGCTGGGCCCGGAAAAAGGCGTGATCCACCTCGCCACCGCGGCCATCATCAATGCCGTGTGGGACCTGTGGGCCAAGCACGAAGAAAAACCGGTGTGGAAGCTGCTGGCCGACATGAGCCCCGAGCAGCTGGTGCGCTGCCTGGACTTCAGCTACGTCACCGACGTGATCACCCCCGAGGAAGCCATCGCCCTGCTGCGCCGCAATGCGCCGGGCAAGGCCGAGCGCGAGGCGCAGATGCTGCGCGAAGGCTACCCGGGCTACACCACCGCACCGGGCTGGCTGGGCTACAGCGAAGAGAAGATGCGCCAGCTGACCCGCGAGGCCGTGGCCGATGGCTGGACCCACGTGAAGCAGAAAATCGGCGCCAACCTGGAAGACGACATTCGCCGCGCCGGCATCCTGCGTGACGAGCTGGGCTGGGAACGCACCCTGATGATGGACGCCAACCAGGTGTGGGGCGTGGACGAATCGATCGAGAACATGCGCCGCCTGGCCGCCTTCGCACCGCTGTGGATCGAGGAGCCGACCAGCCCCGACGACATCCTCGGCCATGCCACCATTCGCCAGCGCATCGCGCCGATCGGCGTGGCCACCGGCGAGCACTGCCACAACCGGGTGATGTTCAAGCAGATGTTCCAGGCCGGTGCGCTGGACTTCTGCCAGCTCGACGCGGCGCGCCTGGGCGGGCTGAACGAGGTGCTGATCGTGCTGCTGATGGCGGCCAAGTACGACGTGCCGGTGTGCCCGCATGGCGGGGGTGTGGGTTTGTGCGAATACGTGCAGAATATCGCGCTGTTCGACTACATCGGCGTTTCGGCCTCGCTGCACAACCGCGTGCTGGAATACGTCGACCACCTGCACGAGCACTTCATCGACCCGGTGGTGATCCGCCGCGGCCGCTACATGCCACCGCTGCGCCCCGGCTACAGCATCGAGATGCACGCCGACACCCTGGAGCGCTACCAGTACCCGAACGGCCCGGTGTGGCTGGACATCGCCCGCACCTGATCGACACCCAAGCCCGCCGCCGCGCCCTGCGCGTTGGCGGGCCGCACCATCAATACCGGGGTTAACAATAATGACAATCCTCAATACCGCGACAGCGGCGGCCGCGCCCGCCGTGCCTGCCGAACAACGCCTGAACAGCCTGCTGCTGCGCAAACTGCTGCCGCTGCTGGTCATCGTCTACGTGATGAGCTTTCTGGACCGCACCAACATTGCCCTGGCCAAGGCCAGCATGGGCATCGACCTGGGGCTGTCGGCCGCTGCCTACGGCCTGGGCGCCGGGCTGTTCTTTCTGACCTACGCGCTGGCCGAGGTGCCGAGCAACCTGATCATGCACCGGGTGGGCGCACGTTTCTGGATCACCCGCATCATGATCACCTGGGGCCTGCTGTCGGCGGGCATGGCGTTCGTGCAGGGCGAGACCTCGTTCTACATCATGCGCCTGCTGCTGGGCGTGGCCGAGGCCGGGCTGTTCCCGGGGGTGATGCTGTACCTGACCTACTGGTTCGACCGCGAACAGCGGGCACGCGCCACCGGTTACTTTTTGCTGGGCGTGTGCCTGGCCAACATCCTCAGCGGCCCGCTGGGCGGTGCGTTGCTGCAGATGGACGGCTTGCTGGGCTGGCATGGCTGGCAGTGGCTGTTCGTGATCGAAGGCCTGCCGGCGGTGGCGCTGGCGTATGTGGTGTGGAAGAAACTGCCTGACGGGCCGGCCTCGGCCAAATGGCTGTCGGAGGCCGACAAGCGCGACATCGAGCAGCGCCTGAGCGCCGAAAAAGCCGCCGCGCCGCCACAGACCCGCCTGAGCCAGATGTTTCGCGACAAGCAGATCTGGCTGGCGATCGCGGTGTACTTCGTGCACCAGATCACCATCTACACGGTGATCTTCTTTCTGCCGGGCATCATCGGCACCTATGGCAACCTGTCGCCGTTCCAGATCGGCCTGCTGACCTCGGTACCGTGGATTGCCGCCGCCATTGGCGCCGCGACCTTCCCGCGCCTGGCCACCACCCCCACCCGCTGCCGGATGATCATGTTCTTCGGCTTGCTGACCATGGCGGCGGGGCTGGTGATTGCCTCGTTCTCCAACTCGTTCATCGGGCTGGTGGGCTTTTCGCTGACGGCGCTGATGCTGTTCGTGGTGCAGTCGATCATCTTCGTGTTCCCGTCCAGCCGCTTGAGCGGCAGTGCACTGGCGGCGGGGCTGGCGTTCGTGACCATGTGCGGGCTGTTCGGCGGGTTCGTCGGGCCGTCGGTGATGGGGTTGATCGAGCAGACCACCGGCAGCACGCGCAACGGGCTGTGGGTGATCGCCGGCCTGCTGGTGCTGGCGGCGCTGATCAGCACGCGGTTGCGTCAGGGGCAGGAGGAGAAGGTTCAGGCCTGACATCTCGAATCGGCGCTGCCTGCATCGCGGGTCAAGCCCGCTCCCACAAGGATCATCGCGGTCCCTGTAGGAGCGGGCTTGACCCGCGATGGTGTTCATATCATTCCGAATGATAGTTACCTTCGCCCCATTCGATTCGTTGTTAATAGTTACAAATCGCAGAATCCGCCCACTCTCAATACATTGGCGGATCTATCCATGGAACACTCACTCAAACCCTTGCGCTATCCCCTTGCTGCCCTGGCACTGGTGGTGATGAGTGCCTGTGGTCGTACCCCGGAGGCCCCGCAAGCGCCCGGTGCGCCGAAAGTCACGGTGGCCAAGGTGCTGGAGCAGCCCATCAACGAATGGGACGAGTTCACCGGCCGCCTCGAAGCCCCCGAAACCGTCGAAGTACGCCCGCGCGTTTCCGGCCAGATCGACCAGGTAGCCTTCACCGAAGGTGCCCAGGTCAAGAAAGGCGACCTGCTGTTCCAGATCGATCCGCGCCCGTTCCAGGCTCAGGTACGCCAACTTGAAGCCCAACTGCAACAAGCCCGCGCCACCGCCACCCGCAGCCAGACCGAAGCCCAGCGCGGCGAGCGCCTGCGCAGCAGCAATGCGATTTCCGCCGAACTCGCCGAGTCGCGCACCAGCGCCGCCGCCGAAGCCCGCGCCGGGGTGGCCGCGATCCAGGCGCAACTGGACCTGGCCAGGCTGAACCTGAGCTTCACCCGCGTGACCGCGCCCATCAGCGGCCGTGTCAGCCGCGCCGAGTTCACCGCCGGCAACATCGTCACCGCCGATGTCACCGCGCTCACCAGCGTGGTGTCCACCGACAAGGTCTACGCCTACTTCGACGCCGACGAGCGCGTGTACCTCAAGTACACCCAGCTGGCCCGCGACGGCCAGCGCGGCCAGAGCACCCCGGTGTACCTGGGCCTGTCCAACGAAACCGGCAACCCGCACCTGGGCCAGATGAACTTCGTCGACAACCAGGTCAATCCCAAGACAGGCACCATTCGCGGTCGCGCGGTGTTCGACAACAGCGACGGCCAGTTCACCCCCGGGCTGTACGCGCGCCTGAAACTGGTCGGCAGCGCCACCTATTCGGCCGTGCTGATCAACGACGAGGCCGTGGGCACCGACCTGGGCAAGAAGTTCGTGCTGGTGATGGACAAGGACAACAAGGCCGATTACCGCGCCGTGGAGCTGGGCCCCAAACTCGAAGGCCTGCGTATCGTGCGCAGCGGCCTGAGCAAGGAAGACCGCATCGTGGTCAAGGGCCTGCAGCGTGTACGCCCTGGCTCGCCGGTCAGCCCTGAAGAAACCCCGATGGCCAGCGATACCACCCTCGCCGCCCTCGCCCAGCAACGCCAGGCCCTGGAAGCCAGCACCCCGAGCAAGCCGGTCACGGTCAAGCTCGCCAGTGCCGCGGCACCACGCGGTTAAGGGACCAGACCGATGAATTTTTCCCAGTTCTTCATTACCCGGCCGATCTTCGCCGCCGTGCTGTCGCTGCTGATCCTGATCGCCGGCAGCATCTCGCTGTTCCAGCTGCCGATCAGCGAATACCCCGAGGTGGTACCGCCCACCGTGGTGGTGCGCGCCAACTTCCCCGGCGCCAACCCCAAGGTGATCGGCGAAACCGTGGCCGCGCCGCTCGAGCAGGCCATCACCGGTGTAGAGAACATGCTGTACATGTCCTCGCAGTCCACCGCCGACGGCAAGATCACCCTGACCATCACCTTCGCCCTGGGCACCGACCTGGACAACGCGCAGGTGCAGGTGCAGAACCGAGTGACCCGCACCCAGCCCAAGCTGCCCGAGGAAGTCACGCGTATCGGTATCACCGTCGACAAGGCCTCGCCCGACCTGACCATGGTGGTGCACCTGACCTCGCCGGACAACCGCTACGACATGCTCTACCTGTCCAACTACGCGATCCTCAACATCAAGGACGAGCTGGCTCGCCTGGGTGGCGTGGGTGACGTGCAGCTGTTCGGCATGGGCGACTACTCGCTGCGCGTGTGGCTGGACCCGAACAAGACCGCCTCGCGCAACCTGACTGCCAGCGACGTGGTGGCTGCCATTCGCGAGCAGAACCGCCAGGTGGCCGCCGGCCAGCTCGGTTCGCCGCCCGCCCCCGGGGCCACCAGCTTCCAGCTGTCGGTCAACACCCAGGGCCGCCTGGTGAGCGAAGAGGAATTCGAGAACATCATCATCCGCTCCGGCGCCGACGGTGAAATCACCCGCCTCAAGGACATCGCCCGGGTGGAGCTGGGCTCCAGCCAGTACGCCCTGCGTTCGCTGCTCAACAATCAGCCGGCGGTGGCGATCCCGATCTTCCAGCGCCCTGGCTCCAACGCCATCGAGATCTCCGACGAAGTACGCGCCAAGATGGCCGAGCTGAAGAAGGACTTCCCCGAGGGCATGGACTACAGCATCGTCTATGACCCCACCGTGTTCGTGCGCGGCTCGATCGAAGCGGTGGTGCACACCCTGTTCGAGGCGCTGATCCTGGTGGTGCTGGTGGTGATCCTGTTCCTGCAGACCTGGCGCGCCTCGATCATCCCGCTGGTGGCGGTACCGGTCTCGCTGATCGGCACCTTTGCGGTGATGCACCTGTTCGGCTTCTCGCTCAACGCGCTGTCGCTGTTCGGGCTGGTGCTGGCCATCGGTATCGTGGTGGACGACGCCATCGTGGTGGTGGAGAACGTGGAGCGCAACATCGAGCTGGGGCTCAACCCGCTGGAGGCGACCAAGCGCGCCATGAGCGAAGTGACCGGGCCGATCATCGCCACCGCGCTGGTGCTGTGCGCGGTGTTCATCCCGGCGGCGTTCATCTCCGGCCTGACCGGGCAGTTCTACAAGCAGTTCGCCTTGACCATCGCGATTTCCACGGTGATCTCGGCGTTCAACTCGCTGACCCTGTCGCCGGCGCTGGCTGCGGTGTTGCTCAAGGGCCATCACGCCCCCAAGGACCGCTTCTCGAAACTGCTCGACCGCCTGCTCGGCGGCTGGCTGTTCAAGCCGTTCAACCGCTTCTTCGAGCGTGCCAGCCATGGCTACGTGGGCACCGTGGGCCGCGTGATCCGCAGCAGCGGCATCGCCCTGTTCGTGTACGCCGGGCTGATGGTGCTGACCTGGATGGGCTTTGCCGCCACCCCGACCGGTTTCGTGCCCGCCCAGGACAAGCAGTACCTGGTGGCCTTCGCGCAACTGCCGGATGCGGCCAGCCTTGACCGCACCGAATCGGTCATCAAGAAGATGAGCGAGTTCGCCCTCAAGCAACCGGGTGTGGCCGACTCCATCGCCTTCCCGGGCCTGTCGATCAACGGGTTCACCAACAGCCCCAACAGCGGCATCGTGTTCGTCGCACTCAAGTCGTTCGACCAGCGCAAGGACCCCAGCCAGTCGGCCGCGGCGATTGCCGCCACGTTGAACGCGCAGTACGCCGACATCCAGGAAGCCTACATCGCGATCTTCCCGCCACCACCGGTTCAGGGGCTGGGTACCATCGGCGGTTTCCGCCTGCAGATCGAAGACCGTGGCAACCTGGGCTACGAGGCGCTGTACAAGGAAACCCAGAACATCATCGCCAAGAGCCACAACGTGCCGGAGCTTGCCGGGCTGTTCACCAGCTACCAGGTGAATGTGCCGCAGGTGGATGCCGCCATCGACCGTGAGAAGGCCAAGACCCACGGTGTGGCGATCAACGATATCTTCGACACCCTGCAGATCTACCTGGGCTCGCTGTACGCCAACGACTTCAACCGCTTTGGCCGTACCTACCAGGTCAACGTGCAGGCCGAGCAGCAGTTCCGCCTGGATGCCGAGCAGATCGGCCAGCTCAAGGTGCGCAACAACCAGGGCGAGATGATCCCGCTGGCGACCTTCATCAAGGTCAGCGACACCTCCGGGCCGGACCGCGTGATGCACTACAACGGCTTCATCACCGCCGAGATCAACGGTGGCGCAGCACCCGGCTACAGCTCCGGCCAGGCCGAACAGGCCATGGCAAAACTGCTCAAGGAAGAGCTGCCCAACGGCATGACCTTCGAATGGACCGAGCTGACCTATCAGCAGATCCTGGCCGGCAACACCGCGCTGTTCGTGTTCCCGCTGTGCGTGCTGCTGGCGTTCCTGGTACTGGCTGCCCAGTACGAGAGCTGGAGCCTGCCGCTGGCGGTGATCCTGATCGTGCCGATGACCCTGCTGTCGGCCATTACCGGGGTGATCCTGTCCGGTGGCGACAACAACATCTTCACCCAGATCGGCCTGATCGTACTGGTGGGGCTGGCGTGCAAGAACGCGATTCTTATCGTCGAGTTCGCCAAGGACAAGCAGGCCGAAGGGCTCGACCCGCTGGCTGCGGTGCTGGAAGCCTGCCGGCTGCGGCTGCGCCCGATCCTGATGACCTCGTTCGCCTTCATCATGGGTGTGGTGCCGCTGGTGTTCTCCTCCGGGGCCGGCGCCGAAATGCGCCATGCCATGGGTGTGGCGGTGTTCTCCGGGATGATCGGGGTGACGATTTTCGGCCTGTTGCTGACCCCGGTGTTCTTTGTGTTGATCCGTCGTTATGTAGAGCGCAGCGAGGCCCGCAAGGCGGCCCGCCAGCTGCAGCTGGAGAACCAGGCATGAACCACTTGAAACTGTGGGCACCGAGCCTGCTGGTGCTGGCCCTGGCCGCCTGTGCGGTCGGCCCGGACTACCAGGCCCCGCACACCGACGCCGCGCACCTGGCGGCGGCCGATGCGCAGGAGGCCAAGGCGGCCTTCGACCGCACCCGCTTCGATGCGATCTGGTGGCGTCAGTTCGACGACCCGGTCCTCAACCAGCTGGTGAGCCAGTCGCTGGCCGACAACCGCGAGCTGCGCGTGGCGTTTGCGCGCCTGAAGGCGGCGCGGGCGATCCGTGACGATGTGAGCAACGATGCGCTGCCCACCGTCACCAGCCGCGCCAGCAGCGACCTGGGCAAGGGTCAGATACCTGGCCAGACCGACCGCCGGGTCAACAGCGAGCGCTACGACCTGGGCCTGGACATGGCCTGGGAGCTTGACCTGTTCGGCCGCATTCAGCGCCAGCTGGAAGCCAGCGAGGCGCAGGAGGCCGCGGCACAGGCCGACCTGCAACAATTGCAGGTGAGCCTGATTGCCGAGCTGGTTGATGCTTATGGACAACTGCGCGGTGCGCAGTTGCGCGAGAAGATAGCCCTGGCCAACCTCAAGACCCAGCAGGATTCGCGCGGCATTACCGAAACCCTGCGTGATGCGGGGGTTGGCAACGAACTGGACGTGGTGCGCGCTGATGCGCGCCTGGCGGCGGTAGAGGCCAGCGTGCCGCAGCTGCAGGCCGAGCAGGTGCGTGCGCGCAACCGCATCGCCACCTTGCTGGGGCAGCGGCCGGATGCATTGAGTGTCGACCTGTCGCCGGCGCAGTTGCCGGCGATTGCCAAGGCCCTGCCGATTGGCGACCCGGGCGAACTGCTCAAGCGTCGCCCGGATGTGCGCAGTGCCGAGCGCCAGCTGGCGGCGGCCACGGCGAATGTGGGGGTGGCCACGGCCGACCTGTTCCCGCGGGTGAGCCTGAGCGGCTTCCTGGGCTTTACCGCAGGGCGTGGTTCGCAGTTGGGGTCGAGTGCGGCGCAGGCGTGGGCACTGGGCCCGAGCATCACCTGGGCGGCGTTCGACCTGGGCAGTGTGCGGGCGCGTCTGCGCGGCGCGAATGCCGAGGCCGAGGGTGCGTTGGCGACCTATGAGCAGCAGGTGCTGCTGGCGTTGGAAGAGTCGGAGAATGCGTTCAGCGATTACGCCAAGCGTCAGCAACGGCTGATGGCGCTGCTGCGCCAGAGCGAGGCGAGCCGCAAGGCCGCGGACCTGGCGTCGATTCGTTACCGTGAAGGTACGGTGGATTACCTGGTGCTGCTGGATGCCGAGCGTGAACGGCTTACTGCCGAGGACGCGCAGGCGTTGGGCGAGGTGGACCTGTATCGCGGGATCGTGGCGATCTACAAGGCACTCGGTGGTGGCTGGCAGACCGACAGCGTGGCTGCGGCGAACTGATTCAGAGCTCCTTTGGTTGGTTAGCACCGACCACTTTGCCCCGCCATTGGCGGGGCTTTTTTTTGTGGCCTTGCGGGCCTCTTCGCCGGCACATCGGCCTTCTTGGCCCTTGAAATGCAGCGGGCCCCTTCGCCGGCAAGGCCGGCTCCTACACAGGTCACGGTAAACCTGTAGGAGCCGGCCTTGCCGGCGAAGGGGCCCGCCAGAACGCTACAACTGCTTAGTAGTAGGCGTTTTCTTTCTGCGAATGGTCGGTCACGTCACGCACGCCCTTGAGCTCCGGAATGCGTTCGAGCAAGGTGCGCTCGATGCCTTCGCGCAAGGTAACGTCGGCCTGGCCGCAACCCTGGCAACCACCGCCGAACTGCAGCACCGCAATGCCGTCCTCGACCACTTCGATCAGGTTGACCTGACCGCCGTGGCTGGCCAGCCCCGGGTTGATCTCGGTTTGCAGGTAGTAGTTGATGCGCTCGTTGATCGGGCTGTCGGCATTGACCATCGGCACCTTGGCGTTCGGCGCCTTGATGGTCAACTGGCCGCCCATGCGGTCGGTGGCGTAGTCCACCACCGCATCTTCCAGAAACGGGATGCTGACCGCATCCAGGTAGGCGGTGAAGGACTTGAGCCCCACCGCTTCGTCTTCCGGCTTTTCTTCACCTGGCTTGCAGTAGGCAATGCAGGTTTCGGCGTAGTTCGTACCCGGCTGGGTAATGAAAATGCGAATGCCAATGCCTGGGGTATTCTGCTTTTCCAGCAGATCGGCCAGGTAATCGTGCGCGGCGTCGGTAATCGTTATGGCGCTCATGTAAGTTCCTCACAGACTTGTGCGCAGTTTACGCCAACACGGCCGGCGAACAAAGTCCTAGTAATTCTGTCGGGAAAGTGCCACCGGCACCGCCGGGCCCAGGCGCGCCTCGAACCAGCCACTCATGCGCCGGTACAGGCCCTTTTCCAGCCAGCGGTAACTGGCCCACGACGCCCCGCCGATCAGCGGCACGCACAGCGCGAACACCAGGTAGGGGTTGAGCCCCAGACGCTCGCTGGCAAACCAGCCGCCGTACAGCACCAGCACATGGATCAGGTACACCGAATAGGAGCAGTCGCCCAGGGCCTTGAGCACCCGGTTGCCTTTGAAATACGGCTCCAGCGAGATGCACGCCAGCACGATCAGCGCGCTCGGCAGGCCCCAGTGCAGCAGGCGCGACGAATTATCCAGGCGATAGATCGCCACCGATGCGGCCGCCAGGGTCAGCAATGGCAGCCACAGCCCCTGGGCAATCCAGCCGCGTCGGTAGAGCACGCCGATGGCTACGCCCAGCAGGAACTCGTAGATGATGTTGTTGCTGTAGAACCGCCCCAGCACGCCCAGGCCGGTGAGCACCTCGCTGACCGCGAACAGCGCCAGCGCCACCAGCCACAGGTGATGGCGCTGGCGCACCAGGAACACCAATGAGAACAGCAGGTAGAAGAACATCTCGTAGTTCAGCGTCCAGCCCACGTTGAGCGTGGGGTACAGGCCGTAGCCGCCGGGGTTTTCCGCCGGAATGAACAGCAGCGACAGCAGCAGGTGCGACAGCTCCAGGGTCTGATGCGGCATCCACTGGCTGGCCACCACCAGCAGCAGCGCCATCAGGCCGGTATAGAACCAGTAGGCCGGCACGATGCGCAGCACCCGGTTGAGCAGAAAGCGCCGGGGCGCCATGGGTTTGTCGCGGGTCGAGAGGTAGATCACCAGCCCGCTGATGACGAAGAAGATGTCCACCCCGACCGCACCGCGATCGGCCAGAAACTGCCCTACCGGGCCGCTGGCCTTGAAGTCGAAGAAGATCTGCATGAAGTGGTGACAGACCACCACCCAGGCGGCGAGCGCCCTCAATGCCTGAAGCGAAAACAGCATGTCGATTCCCGTCTCTCGTTACCCCACCCTGGCCCCGCACAAATCGGGACCGCTTGCGGGTGGGACTACGAAAGGCCGGGAAAGATCAGCCCGATCTGCCCGGCGGTTGCTTCAGAGGTTCTCGTAGCGGTTCATGTCGAGCACGCCGGCCTCCACCGGATCGGTCTGCTGGATGTAGCGGCTCAGGTCATGAAAGTACTGCCAGAACTGCGGGTGGCTGCGGCGCACGCCCCAGCGCATGACGATGCGCTCGAAGCGGGCCGGATCGTCCCGCGCCGCCTCCATGTCCTCGACCCACTCGGGCACGTCGCTGGCCGGAATGTTGAACATGAAGTTGGGGTAGCTGCTCATCACCCCCGGGTAGAGGGTCAGGGTGTCCAGCCCCGGCTGGTAGCGGTAGGCCTCGCCGAGCATGAACGCCACGTTGCTGTGGGCGCGGTTGCGCAGCAGGCTGTAGACCTTGCGCTGGCCGCCCTGCCCTTCGATGCGCAGCATGGTCGCCTCGGGCAGCTGGCCGATCACCTTGAGCCCGGCCGCCGGGCGCGAGGCCAGTCGGCTCAGGGCCTGCTCCACGTCACGGAACTCCTCGCTGCCGGGCAGCGAGCAGTACGCGCCCTGGCAGCGGTTGATCGGGTCTGGCGCGGCGTTCAGGCTGCCGGTGCGCTCCACCAGCTTGAGGCCGAAGTCGCGCTTGGGGTCGCGCGGGTCGAGCTTGAGGGCGGTCGGGGTCTTGCTGTCGATCGCCTCGTAGTCCAGCCACATCTTGACCTTGCCGCTGTTCTGGTACCAGTCGCCGAGGATGTCGCTGCGCTGCTTGGCCGGCATCAGGCGCAGGAAGTTGACCTCGGCCCCGTTGCGGATCAGGTCGAAGTAAAGGCGTGTCTGCGCCTGGTGCGAGACGTTGCCGTACACGTCGAAATTCACCGCCAGCTGGTAATAGGTGCGCTCGAACAGCGGGTAGTCGAACAGCCACAGGGTCTTGGGCACATCGCCGATCAGGCCCTTGCTCACCGAGGCACTGTCGAAGTGGCGGAAGATGGTCAGCAAGGCGTTGTCGTTGCCGGCCCACAGGCTCGACCAGCTCGGTGGCGGCAGGTCGGCATAGGCGTCGCGGCGCAGTTTTTCGTACTCGTTGCGCTTGTCGCGGTAGGCGTGCCACAGGGTCAGGATGCTGCCCACGTCGTCGATCTGACCGGGCATCGCCAACAGGGGCGTGGCCTTGCCGCGGTACTCGGCATCGGTGATGTAGCGGTCGTGTGCCGGCTCCTGGAACAGGGTCCAGAAGTTGTCGCGGATCACGTCGGTGGCGATCTGCCCACGGCATACCGGGCCGCGAATGAAGGTGCGCACGAAGTACTCGGCGTTATCGAGCATGAACTGGTAGCGCGCTATCGCCGGGATCGCCTCGAAGGTCTCGAACGGGTTGGCGCGGTGGCGCGGGCCGTAGCCGGGCAAGGCCGTGGCATGCCAGTCGCCGCTGTAGAACAGCTGCTTGACGCGCTTGAGCTTGTTCGGCCCCATCGGGTAGGTGATGTGGGTCTTGTGCACGATCACGCCCTGCACGGGCATCAGGCGGTAGTAGAAGTCGGTGCCGGGCGGATCGTTGGGGCGGCGTGTGGCGATCAGGTCGATCGGCTGGCCGCTGGGCGTGCGCGAGCGCACCCACTGGAAGAAGTGGCCCTGCTCGCCGCCGACAAAGTAGATGTGCGCCAGGAACAGGTGCTCGTACAGCCAGCGCCCCACCAGCGCCTCGGTGGACCCGGGGCGGTTGAGCAGCGCCTCCCACTCGGTGATCTGCGCGGCCTCGCTGGCACTTGGCTGGATCGGGTTGTACTCCACCGGCGCACCGGCGGCGAACCAGCGCTGCAGGGTCTGGTACTCGGCATCGGTAAGGCCGGTGACGGCCAGCGGCATGCCCTCCCTGGGGTGGGCGCCGGCGTAGGCGTCGAACTCGCCGGGCAGCGGGCACATGTTGTTGCGGTTGAGCCCCAGCACGATCTCCTCGGGCAGCTTGGCGTTGGGGGTGAGCGGCGTGTTGTGGCCCAGCTCGAGCATGCGCGCCATCAGCGCGGCCTGGCTGCCCTGGCTGTCGAGCACCGAACTGAAGCCCTTGCGCTGCCAGGCCTCGACGCTGTGCGCGTCGTAGAACAGCCGGGTCGGCGCGACCGCCGTACTGCGGTCGCCCTGATACACAGGCACCTTGGAGGCACCGCGCGCGGCGCCCTCGGCACTGCCCAGGTTCAGCTGGCAGGCCGCGTCGTTGCAGGCATGGCAGGCAACGCACTTCTCGGTGAAGATCGGTTGGATGTCCCGGGTATAGGAAATAGCCGGGCTTGTGACGGGGGCTTGTCCGAGCGCCGCGCCGCTGATGAGCAGTGCGAAGGCGCCGGCAAGTAAACGATGCACCATGTGCCAAATGTCCTGGGTATTGATAGCTTCACGATTCTACCGGTGGCGGCAGCGTGCCAACATGAATCAAATTCATGCAAACCGGCAACACGCCTAAAAACCGCGCAGGTTTGTTATTATTCCGCAACTTTTGTATTTGCCCGACCAGGTAGTCCTATGTCTGACCGCAGCGCCCGTTACCAAGCACTTCAGCAAGCCCTCAAAGAGCGCATACTGATCCTCGATGGCGGCATGGGTACTATGATCCAAAGCTACCGCCTGGAGGAACACGACTATCGTGGCACGCGCTTTGCCGACTGGCCTAGCGACGTCAAGGGTAACAACGACCTGCTGCTGCTTTCGCGCCCCGACGTGATCGCGGCCATCGAGAAAGCCTACCTGGATGCCGGCGCCGACATCCTCGAAACCAACACCTTCAACGCCACCCAGGTATCCCAGGCCGACTACGGCATGGAATCGCTGGTGTACGAACTCAACGTGGAAGGTGCGCGCATCGCCCGCCAGGTGGCCGATGCCAAGACCCTCGAAACCCCCGACAAGCCGCGCTTCGTCGCCGGGGTGCTGGGCCCCACCAGCCGGACCTGCTCGATCTCCCCGGATGTCAACGACCCCGGCTACCGCAACGTCACCTTCGACCTGCTGGTGGAAAACTACATCGAGGCCACCCGCGGCCTGATCGAGGGCGGCGCCGACCTGATCCTGATCGAGACCATCTTCGACACCCTCAATGCCAAGGCGGCGATCTTCGCCGTGCAGCAGGTGTTCGAGGACGACGGCATCGAGCTGCCGATCATGATCTCGGGCACCATCACCGACGCCTCGGGCCGTACCCTCTCGGGCCAGACCACCGAGGCGTTCTGGAACTCGGTACGCCACGCCAACCCGATCTCGGTGGGCCTGAACTGCGCACTGGGCGCCAAGGACCTGCGCCCCTACCTCGAAGAGCTGTCGAACAAGGCCGGCACCCACGTTTCGGCGCACCCCAACGCCGGCCTGCCGAACGCCTTCGGCGAGTACGACGAGACCCCGGCCGAAACCGCCGCGGTGATCGAAGAGTTCGCCGCCAGTGGGTTTCTGAACATCATCGGCGGTTGCTGCGGCACCACCCCGGGGCATATCCAGGCCATCGCCGAGGCAGTGGCCAAGTACCCGCCACGGGCGATCCCCGAGATTCCCAGGGCCTGCCGCCTGTCGGGCCTGGAGCCGTTCACCATCGACCGCAGCTCGCTGTTCGTCAACGTCGGCGAACGCACCAACATCACAGGTTCCGCCCGCTTCGCGCGGCTGATCCGTGAAGAGAACTACACCGAGGCGCTGGAAGTGGCCCTGCAGCAGGTCGAGGCCGGCGCCCAGGTGATCGACATCAACATGGACGAAGGGATGCTCGATTCCCAGGCGGCCATGGTCAAGTTCCTCAACCTGATCGCCGGCGAACCCGACATCTCCCGGGTGCCGATCATGATCGACTCCTCCAAGTGGGAAGTGATCGAGGCCGGCCTCAAGTGCATCCAGGGCAAGGGCATCGTCAACTCGATCTCGATGAAGGAAGGCGTCGAGGCGTTCAAGCACCATGCCCGCCTGTGCAAGCGCTACGGCGCCGCCGTGGTGGTGATGGCCTTCGACGAGGTCGGCCAGGCCGATACCGCCGCCCGCAAGCGCGAGATCTGCAAGCGCAGCTACGACATCCTGGTCGATGAGGTGGGCTTCCCGCCCGAAGACATCATCTTCGACCCGAACATCTTCGCCGTGGCCACCGGCATCGAGGAACACAACAACTACGCGGTGGACTTCATCGAGGCCTGTGCCTACATCCGCGACCACCTGCCGTATGCACTGACCTCCGGCGGGGTATCCAACGTGTCGTTCTCGTTCCGTGGCAACAACCCGGTGCGCGAGGCGATCCACTCGGTGTTCCTCTACCACGCGATCCAGAACGGCCTGACCATGGGCATCGTCAACGCCGGCCAGCTGGAGATCTACGACGAGATCCCGGCGCTGCTGCGCGAGAAGGTCGAGGACGTGGTGCTCAACCGCACCCCCGACGGCACCGATGCGCTGCTGGCGATTGCCGACGACTACAAGGGCGGCGGCGCGGTCAAGGAGGTCGAGAACGAGGAGTGGCGTTCGCTGCCGGTGGACAAGCGCCTCGAGCACGCCCTGGTCAAAGGCATCACCGCGTTCATCGTCGAGGACACCGAGGAGTGCCGCCAGCAGTGCGCGCGCCCCATCGAGGTGATCGAGGGGCCGCTGATGAGCGGCATGAACGTGGTGGGCGACCTGTTCGGCGCAGGCAAGATGTTCCTGCCCCAGGTGGTCAAGTCGGCGCGGGTGATGAAGCAGGCGGTGGCTCACCTGATCCCGTTCATCGAACTGGAAAAAGGCGACAAGCCCGAGGCCAAGGGCAAGATCCTGATGGCCACGGTCAAGGGCGACGTGCACGACATCGGCAAGAACATCGTCGGCGTGGTGCTCGGCTGCAACGGCTACGACATCGTCGACCTGGGCGTGATGGTGCCGGCCGAGAAGATCCTGCAGGTGGCGCGCGAGCAGAAGTGCGACATCATCGGCCTGTCGGGGCTGATCACACCGTCGCTGGACGAAATGGTGCACGTGGCCCGCGAGATGCAGCGCCAGGACTTCCACCTGCCGCTGATGATCGGGGGGGCAACCACCTCCAAGGCGCATACCGCGGTGAAGATCGAGCCCAAGTACAGCAACGACGCGGTGGTCTACGTGACCGACGCCTCGCGTGCGGTGGGCGTGGCCACGCAGTTGCTGTCCAAAGAGCTCAAGCCGGCCTTCGTGCACAAGACCCGCGAGGACTACGTGGAGGTGCGCGAACGCACCGCCAACCGCAGCGCGCGCACCGAGCGCCTGAGCTATGCGCAGTCGATCGAGGCCAAGCCGAAGTACGACTGGTCTGACTACCAGCCGGTGGCACCGACCTTTACCGGTACCCGCGTGCTGGAGAACATCGACCTCAAGGTGCTGGCCGAGTACATCGACTGGACGCCGTTCTTCATCTCCTGGGACCTGGCTGGCAAGTACCCGCGCATCCTCAACGACGAGGTGGTGGGCGAAGCGGCCACCGCCCTGTTCGCCGATGCACAGGAAATGCTGGCCAAGCTGATCGACGAGAAGCTGATCAGTGCCCGCGCGGTGTTCGGCTTCTGGCCGGCCAACCAGGTGGCGCACGACGACATCGAGGTGTACGGCGATGACGGCCAGCCCCTGGCCCTGCTGCACCACCTGCGCCAGCAGACGATCAAGCCCGACAGCAAGCCCAATTTCTGCCTGGCCGACTTCGTGGCGCCCAAGGACAGCGGCATCACCGACTACGTGGGCGGCTTCATCACCACCGCCGGCATCGGCGCCGAGGAAGTGGCCAAGGCCTACCAGGACAAGGGCGACGACTACAGCTCGATCATGGTCAAGGCCCTGGCCGACCGCCTGGCCGAGGCCTGCGCCGAGTGGCTGCACGAGCAGGTGCGCAAGGAGTACTGGGGCTATGCCAAGGACGAGCACCTGGACAACGAGGCGCTGATCAAGGAGCAGTACGCGGGTATCCGCCCTGCCCCGGGCTACCCGGCGTGCCCGGACCACACCGAGAAGGAAACCCTGTTCCGCCTGCTCGACGGCACGGCGATCGGCGAGACCGGCCCGAGCGGCGTGTTCCTCACCGAGCACTTCGCGATGTTCCCGGCGGCGGCGGTCAGCGGCTGGTACTTTGCCCACCCGCAGGCGCAGTACTTTGCCGTGGGCAAGGTCGACAAGGACCAGGTCCAGAGCTACACCGAGCGCAAGGGGCAGGACCTGGCGGTAACCGAGCGCTGGCTGGCGCCCAACCTGGGGTACGACAACTAAGCGCTGGTGAGGTAAGGGTCTACACTGAGCTGAAGCCTTTTACAGGAGCAGATCATGGAAGACCCGGCCGAACACAAACCGCCGACCTTCTGGCAAATGCTGCACAGCGTGCTGGCTGCAGCCTTTGGCGTGCAGACCGGCAAGAACCGCGCCCGCGACTTCACCCACGGCAAGCCCGCGCACTTCATTGCGCTGGGCACGGCCTTCACGCTGGTGTTCATCCTGGTGCTGATAGGGCTGGTTCAGCTGGCGATGCACCTCACCGCCCGCTGAGGCGACCGCGTTGGCGCCTTCGCCGGCAACGCCGGCTCCTACAGGTCATGTGTGGCCCTGTGGGAGCCGGCCTTGCCGGCGAAAAGGCCGGTACAGCCTCAGGGCTCCAGCCCGATCCCGCGCAGTATCACACTGGTCACCGTCTGCAACGCCCGCTCGAACTGCGGTTCGCTCAGCGGCTGGTGCGCGTTGAGCAGGTTCACCTGGTGGCTGAAGTCGGCGTAGTGCTGGGTCGAGGCCCAGATCATGTACAGCAGCCCCGAGGGCTCCACCGGCAGAATCCGCCCGTCCTCGACCCACTGGCGAATCTTGCCCTCCTTGAGCTTGGCCCATCCGTACAGGCTGTCATCCAGCGCCGCCCCCAGGTGCGGCGCACCGTGGATGATCTCGTTCGCCCACACCTTGGAGCCGTGCGGGCGGGTCCAGGAATGGTTCATCTTGGCGCGGATATAGGTGCTGAGCACGATGCGCGGGTCATCGTAGAGCTCGAAGCACAGGGCGTCCTGCTTCCACACTTCCAGCAAGCCGAACAGCACCGCCTGGTACAGCTCGGCCTTGGTGCTGAAGTAATAGTGCACGTTGCTGCGCGGCAGCGCGGCGGCCTCGGCGATGTCGGCCATGGCCGTGCCGGCAAAGCCCTTCTCGGCAAAGACCTTTTCTGCTGCCAGCAGGATGCTGTCGACATTGCGTTGGCGAATGCTGTGCTTGTGCGCGGCCATGGGCGGGTCCGTTGCGGATGACCCTGCAAGGCTACCACCGCCAGGGCGATTCGTGCCGCACGCTCAAAAAAGTTGTGCCGCGGGCGGTGTTTTTCAGCGCCGTGCGCTGTCCGATACTGCGCCTCACCGCATTACATCCCACACAAGAGGACGCACTCCATGACTATTCCCCTGCTCGGCCTGGGCACCTTCCGGCTCAAGGACCAGGTGGTCATCGACTCGGTCAGCCAGGCCCTCGAACTGGGCTATCGGGCCATCGACACCGCGCAGATCTACGGCAACGAGGCCGACGTCGGGCACGCCATCGCCGCCAGCGGCGTTGCACGCAACGAGCTGTTCCTGACCAGCAAGATCTGGACCGAGAACCTGGGCGCCGACAAGCTGATCCCCAGCCTGAAAGAGAGCCTGCACAAGCTGGGCACCGACTATCTGGACCTGACCCTGATCCATTGGCCGTCGCCCAAGGGCGCCGTGCCGGTGGCCGAGTTCATGGGCGCCCTGCTCGAAGCGAAGCGCCAGGGCCTGACCCGCCAGATCGGCGTGTCCAACTTCACCATCGCCTTGCTGCGTCAGGCCATCGAGGTGGTGGGCGCCGAACAGATCGCCACCAACCAGATCGAGCTGCACCCCTACCTGCAGAACCGCACGCTGGTGGATTTCATGCACGAACAGGGCATCGCGGTGACCTCCTACATGACCCTGGGCTATGGCAAGGTGCTGCACGATCCGCTGATCCAGCAGATCGCCGAACGCCATGGCGCCACCCCGGCGCAGGTGGCCCTGGCCTGGGCTAAGCAGCTGGGCTATGCGGTGATCCCCTCCTCGACCCGGCGTGAAAACCTGGCCAGCAACCTGAAGGCAGCGCAGCTGCGCCTGAGCGAACAGGACATGGCGCAGATTGCCGGCCTGGACAAGGGCGAGCGCCTGGTCGACCCCGAGTCGCTTGCACCCGCCTGGGACTGATCAACCGCGGTCGGTGCACACCTTGGCCAGTTTCAGGTACTGCACGGTGTGCTGCCGGCCGGCAGAGTCCACGTAGGTCATGTACGCCTTCACCACGTCGCAGACCTCGGTGGCCGGCTCGTCCAGTTGCACCACGCGCGCCACGTCCAGTGGCATGCCGTACTGATAGACCGTGGTCGTCTGGGCCTGGGCGGCACCGGCCAGCAACAGCGCCAGGGGCAGCAGCGTTCGCAGCGTCATGACAGTTCTCCCGTGAAATGGAAGGCACGCCCGGCACCGGCGCGCGCCGACCCTTTCAGTGTGGTGCCATGCCTGCCCTGGCGTCGCTTTCGCGGATCAACGGCATGCCCATCGCCTGCGCATAGCCGCTGGGGGCGAAGCGCCAGGTCACCAGCAGCATCAGCAGCACCGTCACGCTCAGCAGCAGCCAGGAGGCCTGGAAGTCGCCGCTGACGTCGCGCAACCAGCCGGTGACGTAAGGCACGATGCCGGTGATGATGAAGCCCACGCCCTGCACGAACGCCGCCAGCGCCCCCGCACTGGCGGGGGCCTTGAGGTGCTCGAGGGTCAGCGTGAGGCTGAGGCTGAAGCACGCGCCCAGGCCGAAGCCGATCAGGGCCACCCATAGCCCGGCGATTGCCGGGGCCAGCAGCAGGCCGACAAAGCCTGCCAGTTGCACGGTCAACGCCAGCCACAGGCCGGGGCGCCGATCCACCAGGCGACGCAGCAGCAAGGGCAGCCCGAGGGCGCCGGCCACCTGGAACACGGTCATCAGCCCCACCAGCTCGCCACCGCCCTGGGCACTGCCGCCGACCTGCTGGTAGTAGGCCGGCAGCCACGCCACCATGCTGGTGTAGCCGCCATTGATCAGCCCGAAATAGACCGCCAGCAGCCATGCCCGACGGCTGCCGAACAGGTGCCCGCTGGCACCTGCGCCGCCGACCGCCGCTTCGAGCTGCGGGCGCACCCAGGCCCATACCGCGAACGCCAGCAAGGCCGGCAACAGCCAGATGCCCAGGCCTGCCTGCCAGTGCGAGAACTGCTCGGCCACCCGCGGCCCGAGCACGGCGGCGGCCCCGCCGCCGCTCATCAGGGCTGCCGAATACACACCCATGGCCATGGCCAGGCGGTGAGGAAACCAGCGGTTGACCAGCCCCGGCATCAGCGCCTGAATGCAGGCCACCCCAAGCCCGGCCAATGCTGCGCTGGCGATCAGCGCAGCGGCGGAGTCGAGGGTCAGGCGCCAGGCGCAGGCCAGCGCGATGGCGGCCAGCCCGGCGAGCATCGCGCCCTGCTCGCTGACCCAGCGGCGCAACCAGGGTTGCAGCAAGGGCACCAGCCCCATGCACAGCACGGGCAAGGCGGTCAGCAGCGCGGCCTGCTGGTAACCGATGCCGGTGCTCTGGCGGATGGCCTCCAGCAATGGGCCGATACTGGTGAGGATGGGCCGCAGGTTCAGCGCCATCACCACCACCAGCAACAGCAGCAAGGTACTGCGAGCCTGCTCGCGCATCACCCCTGCACCTGCCGCCAGGCGGCGTACAGGCCCTGCTCGCCGGCTGGCTTCAGGGGTGCCAGGGGCAGCGACTGCTGCTGCGGCGGGCGTGCCATCTGCGCGTACACCGCTGCCGTCGACAGGCCATAGGGCTCGCCGTCTTCGTTGCTGTAGGCGAACCAGGCACGCTCGATACCGCACAGGTGCATGGCGGCCAGGCACATCGGGCAGGGGTGGCCGGTGGCGTAGATTTCGCAGCCCTCCAGGCGCGGGCTGCCGAGCACCTGGCTGGCCAGGCGGATGGCCTGCAGTTCGGCGTGGGCGGTCGGGTCCTGGGTCAGGTGGATCTGGTTGACCGCCTCGGCGATCACCCGGCCCTGGTGCACCAGCACCGCCGCGAACGGGCGGCCGCCGGCCTGGATGTTCGCCCGGGCCAGCCCCAGCGCTTGCTGCATGAAATGTTCGTTGGCCATGGTCAGGCTCCTGTCAGGTTCAATGGGCATCGTGGGCCAGCAGCAACTCGACGATCCGCTGCTGGCCGCGTTCCCGGGCGTGCTGCAGGGGCGTCACGCCCTGGCGGTCGGCAAGGTTGACGTCGGCACCGGCGTCTATCAGCAGTTGCACGATGGCCTGGTGGCGCGGGCCGCCATCGCTGAGCAGGATGGCTTCGAGCAGCCCGGTCCAGCCCAGCGAGTTCACGTGGTCGGGTGCAACGCCGGCGGCCAGCAGGCGGGCGACCACCTCGACATGGCCGCGCTCGCATGCGGGGATCAGCGCCGTGCCGCCATAGCGGTTGGTGCTCTTGAGGTCCGCGCCATGGGCCAGGGTCATCTCCAGAATCTGCAACTGGCCTTCGGCGCCGGCCAGCAGATACGGGCTGTCGTGCATCCAATTGCTGGCGTTGACGTCGGCGCCGGCGTCGATCAACCGGCGCGCCGCCGCCACATGCCCGCCGGCGGTGGCCAGCAGCAGCGGCGTATTGTTGCGCGAGTCGCGCTGATCGACGTCGGCGCCCTGGGCCAGCAAGGCGCCGACGCGGGTGGGGTTGCCGCTGGCGGCGGCTTCGAGCAAGGTGTCGGCCGCCCCGGCGGCCCCGGCGATGCCGAGGCTGGCGCACAGCCCGGCAACCCCGTACATCCAGTGTCTGAGCAATGACATGGCGCCTCCTTTGGTGCAATGAAGCGGGATTATCCGAGGCTTGGGGTGTAGCATGAAATTAATTGATTTCATGCATACCAGTGGGTAATCGAATGCTTGACCCCGTACTGCTGCGCAGCTTCGTGACCGTGGTGGAAACCGGCAATTTCACCCGCGCCGCCGAACGCCTGCACCTGACCCAGTCGACCATCAGCCAGCAGATCATTCGGCTGGAGCAGCACCTGGGGGTGCGCCTGCTGGATCGCAGCCAGCGCCAGGTGTGGCCGACCGAAGACGGCGAGCGCCTGCTGGGGTATGCCCGGCGCCTGCTGCGCCTGGACGAAGAGGCGCGCCAGGCGTTCAGCCCGGTGCAGGCGCAACGGGCACTACGCCTGGGGGTGCCGGAAGACCTGGCCGGGGAAGTGCTGACCGAGCCATTGAGCCGGTTCATCGGCGAGCGCCCGCATGTGCGCCTGGAGGTCGAGAGCGGGCTGAGCAGCCCGCTGCTGCGCCTGTACCGTGATGGCGAGCTGGACTTGCTGCTGGTCAAGCAATGGGGTGCGGACCGCGACCGCCATGCCGGCTGGCGCGAGCCGTTGTCGTGGGTGTGCAGTGCCGGGCAGACGCAGCTGGCCGACCCGGTGCCGCTGGTGGTGTTTCCGGTGGGGGCGCTGTACCGGCAGGAAATGATCAATGCGCTGGAAGCCCGTGGGCGCAGCTGGCGTATCAGCTATTCGAGCACCAGTCTGGCCAGCCTGGGGGCGGCGGTGAGTGCGGGGTTGGGCGTGAGCCTGATACCGACCCGCAGCGTGTTGCCGACCCATCGGGTGCTGGGTGAAGCGCAGGGGTTTACCCCGGTCCAGGGCCTGGAGCTGGCGTTGTACGGGCGCAAGGGGCTGGACGCCGATGGCCTGGCGCTGCGCGAGCTGCTGCAGACCCTGTGCGAGCAGCGCGCAGGGTGTCGAGGGGGCCAGCCCCCTACTCCCCCGCCACCCGCGCCCGGTAGCTCCCCGGGCTCTCCCCCGTCCATTTCTTGAACGCGCGATGAAACGCGCTGGGCTCCTGGAAGCCGGTCTGCTCGGCAATCTGCGCCACGCTCAACACACCATCGCGCAGACACTCGAACGCCAGTGCACGGCGCACCTCGTCCTTGATCTGCTGGTACGAACACCCCTCACGCTCCAACTGCCGGCGAAAACTGCTCGGGCTCAGGCCCTCGGCTGCCGCCATGCCCAGCAAGGTTGGCCACTGCCCGTACTGACGCCCGCGCAGATGCCGGTATACCCGCGCCGCCAATCCGTTCTGGTTGCGGTAGCGCACCACCAGCCACTGCGGCGCACTGCGCAGGAAGGTCTTGAGCGCACCCAGGTCCTGCACCACCGGCAAGCGCAGGTAGTGCGCCGAGAACTCGACCTGGGTGCGGCCACTGCCCAACTGCAGGTTCGGCCCCCACAGCAACGCGTCGTCCTCCAGCACCGCACGCCCGTCGCGCAGTTCGGTACGGTCGATGGCGATGCGCCGCCCCCCCAGCCAGCACAGCAGGCTGACCACCAGCACCAGGAAGGTCTCCTCTGCATATACCCGAGTCTGCGCATCGTCGAAATGCGACTCCAGGCTGATCACCGCACGCTGCCCACGCACCACCAGGCGCCCGCGCACGTCACGCAGGAACAGGCCGAAGTTGCTCAGGCACTGGCGCAAGGCCTTTTCCAGCGTCGGCTCCTGGATCAGCCCACGACAGATCAGGGCGAAACTGCCCAGCGGCATGCCGTGGCTGTCGAGGTTGAAGAATTCGTCGCCCAGGTCTTCAATGAGCAGCAGCCACAGCCGTGCGAACGCCCTGGCCGGCACCCGTGCATCGGGTGCGTCCACCACCGCCGGGTCGATGCCCGCCTGCACCAGCAACGCACTGGCGCGCGCCGGCTGTTGGCGCAGTGTGTACAGCATGATGTGCACGAAGTACACCGCGACCGAATCGTTTTCCCGCATGACTGTTTCCGCTATGCAGCGTAAGAATATGGCAAAAAGTGCCAGCCTCGCTGGGCAGTTATGGCATAGGCCCAGGCGTGACCTTTGCCTAGACTCGAACCCATCCCGAGCGTGGCCCCGGGCGCCATTCTGGCAGAGCCAGGCAGCGCCCCGCCACGCTTTCGCACACTGGAGTCGCGTATGAACACCCCGCAAATCTATGTAGTGAGCGCCGTTCGCTCGGCCATCGGCACCTTCGGCGGCTCGCTCAAGGACCTGCCCCTGGCCGACCTGGCCACCCAGGTGACCCGCGCCGCCATCGAACGCTCCGGCATTGCCCCCGAACAGATCGGCCACATGGTCATGGGCAACGTGATCCCCACCGAGCCGCGTGACGCGTACCTTGGCCGCGTGGCTGCGATGAACGCCGGCGTACCCAAGGAAACCCCGGCATTCAACGTCAACCGCCTGTGCGGCTCGGGCCTGCAGGCCATCGTCTCGGCCGCGCAGAGCCTGCTGCTGGGCGAGGCCGAGGCGGTGATTGCCGCCGGCGCCGAATCCATGAGCCGCGGCCCGTACCTGCTGCCGCAGGCGCGCTGGGGCGCGCGCATGGGTGACCTGAAGGGTGTCGACTACATGCTGGGCATTCTGCAGGACCCGTTCGAAGGCTTTCACATGGGCATCACCGCCGAGAACGTGGCGGCGAAAAACGGCATCACCCGCCAGATGCAGGACGAGGTGGCCCTGACCAGCCAGCAGCGCGCCGCCCGCGCCATCGCCGAAGGCCGTTTCACCAGCCAGATCGTGCCCATCGAGATCCCGAGCCGCAAAGGTCCGGTACGTTTCGAGGTGGACGAGCATGTGCGTGGCGATGTGAGTGCCGAGCAACTGGCCGGCATGAAGCCTGCCTTCAAGAAGGACGGCACCGTCACCGCCGGCAACGCCAGCGGCCTCAACGACGGCGCCGGCGCCCTGGTGCTGGCCACCGGCGAAATGGTCGAGCGCCTGGGCTTGCGCCCGCTGGCGCGCCTGGTGGCCTATGCACATGCAGGCGTCGAGCCCGAGCTGATGGGCCTGGGCCCGGTGCCGGCCACGCGCAAGGTGCTGGAAAAGGCCGGCCTGAGCGTCGCCGACCTGGACGTGATCGAGTCCAACGAAGCCTTCGCTGCCCAGGCCTGCGCCGTGTCGCGGGAACTGGGCCTGGACCCCGAAAAGGTCAACCCCAACGGCTCGGGCATTTCCCTGGGCCACCCGGTGGGGGCCACCGGGGCCATCATCGCCACCAAGGCGATCCATGAGCTGCAACGTATCCAGGGCCGCTACGCGCTGGCCACCATGTGCATCGGCGGCGGTCAGGGTATCGCCGTCGTGTTCGAACGTGTTTGAGTCGGAGTTAACCGTGAGTATTGAAAACATCGCCGTGATCGGCGCCGGCACCATGGGCAACGGGATTGCCCAGGTGTGTGCAGTGGCCGGCTACCAGGTCACCCTGATCGACGTGTCCGAGGCCGCGCTGGAGCGTGGCCTGGCCACCCTGCGCAAGAACCTGGAGCGCCAGGTCAGCAAGCAGACCCTGCAGGCCGAACAGGCCGAGGCAGCCCTGACGCGCATCGCCACCAGCACCGACTACGCGCAGCTCAAGGGCGCGCAGCTGGTGATCGAGGCAGCCACCGAGAACCTCGCCCTGAAGGTGAAGATTCTGCAGCAGGTGGCCGCCAGCGTGGCCGACGACTGCGTCATCGCCACCAACACCTCGTCGCTGTCGATCACCCAGCTGGGCGCATCGGTGAGCCAGCCCGAACGTTTCATCGGCGTGCACTTCTTCAACCCGGTGCCGATGATGGCGCTGGTCGAGATCATTCGCGGCCTGCAGACCAGCGACGCCACCTACGCCAGCGCCATGGCCCTGACCGAGCGCGTGGGCAAGACCGCCATCAGTGCCGGCAACCGCCCGGGCTTCGTGGTCAACCGCATCCTGGTGCCGATGATCAACGAGGCGATCATGGTGCTGCAGGAAGGCCTGGCCAGCGCCGAGGACATCGACACCGGCATGCGCCTGGGCTGCAACCAGCCCATCGGCCCGCTGGCCCTGGCCGACCTGATCGGCCTGGACACGCTGCTGGCGATCATCGAGTCGTTCCACGACGGCTTCAACGACAGCAAGTACCGCCCCGCTGCCCTGCTCAAGGAAATGGTCGCCGCCGGCTACCTGGGGCGCAAGAGCGGCCGCGGCTTCTTCACCTACTGAGGTACGGGCATGCCGCAGACCTGCGCCGAACGTTGCGCCAACTTTGAAGAACGTCGGGACAAGGCACTCGAACTCTTTGCGGTCAAGGGGTTCGGCCAGGTCAGCATGCGTGAACTGGCCAGCCACCTGGGGCTGACGGCAGGCTCGCTGTATCACCACTTCCCGAGCAAGCAGCACCTGCTGTTCGACCTGATCGAAGAGCTGTTCGAGGAGTTGCTGGCCACCCTGCAGCCCCGTGGGCGCGGCAAGCCCGAGGCCACGGCGTTGAGCCGGGTGATAAAGGCACACTGGGCGCTGCATGCCGAGCGCCCGTTGCAGTTTCGCCTGGCCGAACGTGACCTGTGCTGCCTGAGCGAGGAACAACAGGCACGTATCGCCCAGCTGCGCCGTGAATACGAAACCCGCCTGTTGCAGCTGATCGCCCCTCACGCGGCCCTGCCGCCGCCGGCCCGGGAGGCGACCGGCCATGTCATCGCCACGCTGCTCAACAGCCTGCCCGGCTGGTTGCAGGCCTCACCGCTGGGGCAGCCACAACGCCTGGCGCTGATGGAAAACATGCTGCTGGGGGCGATAGAGCGCACCCTGCAGACCGGTGCGCTGGACGCTGCCGCTTGAACTCACGCCAACGTCAGGCCTATTTCAGGAGTTCCTGAATCTGGTCGCGCAGGCTGTCCAGGTCGAACGGCTTGGCCAGGATCGGTGCCTTGAACGCGATCGGGCTGCCCGACTCGCGGATCTCCGCCGGGTAGCCACTGATGAAGATCACCTTCAGGTCCGGGCGCAGCTTGACCGCAGGTTCGGCGATCTGTACCCCTGAAATGCCGCCCGGCAGGCGGAAGTCGGTCACGATAAGGTCCAGGTGCGGCTTGCTGGCCAGGATCTTGAATGCCTGCTCGCCATCTTCGGCCACCAGCACGTGATAGCCCTCGCCTTGAAGATAGTCCTTCAGGATCATGCGAATGACCGGTTCGTCTTCGACGACCAGTACTACATCTTGCGCATCTTCACTCATGCCAATGCCTTCAACTCGTATTTGATTCATGGGGGATCGCTATACGACCCCGGCCTCACGCAGAGGTTGCCTGCTGCGCGCCACTTTCTTGCGGGCTGCGTACCAGTGGCAGGCGCACGCTGAATGTCGCGCCCTGGCCCTCGGTACTGCTGACCGTGATGCTGCCGCCATGGGCCAGCACGATCTGTTCGGAAATATACAGGCCCAGCCCCAGGCCGGCACTGCTCTGGTTGGAGCATACCCGCTCGAACTGCTGGAAGATGCGCTGCTGGTTCTCGGCACTGATGCCGATGCCATGGTCGCGCACCTGCACGCAGGCCATGCCCTGCTCCTCGAACACGCGCACCTGCACCGGCGACTTGGCGCCATAGCGCAGGGCGTTGGTGAGCAGGTTGGCGATCACCTGCTCGATACGAAACTCGTCCCAGTAGCCGACCAGTTCGGCGCCGGCCTGCAGGCTGATGCTCGAGTCGACCGCAGCCGCCTGGGCGGCAAAGTTCTCGACCAGGCCGCTGACCAGCTGGCACAGGTCGAACGATGCGGGCCGGATCGACAGCTTGCCGGTACGGATGCGCGACACGTCGAGCATGTCTTCGATCAGCCGGATCAGGCTGTTGATCTGGCGCTCGTCACGCTCGACCATGGCGTGCATCTTGTCCAGGGTGAAGGCATCGGCGTTGTTGCGCGCCAGGTGCAGCTTGCGCAGCTGGGTCTCCAGTATCAGACCGTTGAGCGGTGTGCGCACCTCGTGGGAGACGATCGACATGAAGTCGTCGCGCATGCGTACCGCGTGCTCCAGCTCGCTGCGCGTGACCTGCAGCTGCGCCAGCAGCAGCTCCTGCTCCTGGCGGCTGCGCTCCAGGGCCTCCAGCTGCTGGCCGAGGGCCTTGCGCTGGCGGTACAGGTCGATGAACACCGCCACCTTGCTCTTCACCGCCTGGGTGTCCAGCGGCTTGTGCAGGAAGTCCACCGCGCCGCTCTCGTAGCCCTTGAAGGCGTAGTTCATCTCGCGTGCCGCAGCGCTAACGAACACGATGGGAATGTTCTTGGTCTTTTCCGTACCGCGCATCATCTCGGCCAGTTCGAAACCGTTCATTCCGGGCATCTGGACGTCGAGGATGGCCAGCGCGAACTCGTGCTCGAGCAACAGCGACAACGCATGGTCGGCCGATTGCGCCTGGTACACGTTGCGGTCCGGCCCCTTGATCAGCGCCTCGAGCGCCAGCAGGTTTTCCGGCAGGTCGTCGACGATCAGCAGGTTTGCTTGGATATGGCTTAGCATGCACGTGGTTCCAGCTTGGCGAGCAATTGCCCGATGCCATTCAATGGGAGTATGTGGTCGGGCCGGTGCAGCGCCAGCGCCGCCTCGGGCATGACCGCGACTTGCGCCTCATGCGGGTCTTGAATCAGGGTAGTACCGCCGTGCTCCTTGATGCGCGCCAGCCCGCGCGCACCGTCTTCGTTGGCGCCGGTCAGCAACACGCCGACCAGGCCGTCGCCATAGGCATCGGCGGCCGACTCGAAGAGGATGTCGATCGAAGGGCGGGAAAAGTGCACGCGGTCCTCCTGGCTCAGGGACAGGCTGCGGTCACGCTCCACCGACAGGTGATAGCCGGGGCCGGCCACGTAGATCATGCCCGGCACCACGCTTTCCTTGTCGCGGGCCTCCTGCACGGGGCGCTGCAAGCGGCGGCTGAAGACTTCGGCCAGCTGGCTGTGGCGGTCGTCGGGCAGGTGCAGCACGCACAGCAGCGCAATGGCGTAGTCGGCGGGCAAGGCGGCAAACACCGTGAGCAGCGCCGACACGCCCCCGGCTGAAGCCCCCACCACGATCGCATCGGTGCCTTTCATGACTTTCGGTAGATCCGTTCTGGCTTGACCAGCGCGTCGAAGCGGTTGGCGTAAGCGGAAAAATCCAGGGTTTCCTTGCTGCCCAGCACCAGAAAGCCACGGTGGCACAGCGAGTCGTGAAACAGGCCGAAGGCCCGGTCCTGCAGGGTCTTGTTGAAGTAGATGAGCACGTTGCGGCACGAGATCAGCTGGGTTTCGGAGAACACGCTGTCGGTGGCCAGGCTGTGGTCGGCGAAGGTCACGTTTTCGCGCAGGCTGCTGTCGATGATCGCGTTGCCATAGGCGGCAGTGTAGTAGTCGCTGAAGGCCCGGCGCCCGCCGGCCTTCTGGTAGTTCTCGGTGTACTCGCGCATGTTCTGCATCGAGTAGATGCCCTGCTTGGCCTTTTCCAGCGAGCTGGGGTTGATGTCGGTGGCGTAGATGATGGTGCGTTCGAGCAACCCTTCTTCGCGCAGCAGGATGGCCATGGAGTAGACCTCCTCGCCCGTGCTGCAGCCGGCAATCCAGATCTTGATCGAGGGCCAGGTCTTGAGGTGCGGCACCACCTCCTCGCGCAGCGCGAGGAAGTGACCGGGGTCGCGAAACATCTCGCTCACCGGGATGGTGAGGTACTGCAGCAACTGCATGAACACACTCGGGTCGTGCAGCACCCGTTCCTGCAGGGCCGACACCGTGGCACATTCGAACTGGCGCACGGCATGCAGCACCCGGCGCTTGATCGAAGCGCCGGAATAGTCGCGAAAGTCGTAGCTGTACTTGAGGTAGATCGCCTCGATCAGCAGCCGGATTTCAATGTCGGTGTTACGTTCGATACTCAAATTCGCTCCAGTTGCGGCAGCCATACCCGAATCAGGGAGAACAGCCGGTCCAGCTCTATCGGCTTGGCCAGGTAGTCGTTGGCGCCGGCCTGCAGGCAGCGCTCCTGGTCATCCTTCATGGCCTTGGCGGTGACGGCGATGATCGGCAGCTTGCGCCAGCGCGGGTCCTTGCGAATGCGCCGGGTGGCTTCATAGCCGTCCATCTCCGGCATCATCACGTCCATCAGCACCAGGTCGATATCGCTGACCTGCTCGAGTTTTTCGATGGCCTCGCGGCCATTGCGACCGATCTCCACGATCGCGCCCTTGTGCTCCAGCGCACTGGTGAGGGCGAAGATGTTGCGCACGTCGTCGTCCACCAGCAGGATCTTGCGCCCCTCGAACACCTTGTCGCGGCTGCGCGCGGTCTTGAGCATGCGCTGACGTTCATGGGACAGCGTCGACTCGACTTTGTGCAGAAACAGCGTGACTTCATCCAGCAACCGCTCGGGTGAACGCGCGCCCTTGATGATGATCGAGCGCGAGTACTTGAGCAGGTCGGCCTCTTCGTCGCGGGTCAGGTTGCGCCCGGTGTAGACGATCACCGGCGGGAACGAGCGGATATCGTCGGCGGTCATGCGCTTGAGCAGCTCGTTGCCGAGCATGTCGGGCAGCTTGAGGTCGATGATCATGCAGTCGTAGATGTTCTCGCGCAGCAGCTCCAGGGCTTCCTGGGCCATGCCCACCGCGGTGATCTTGATGTCTTCGTCGCCGATCAGGCGGGCGATGCTTTCGCGCTGCAGGTCATCGTCTTCCACCAGCAGGATGTGCTTGAGCTTCTGGGTCAGCTTGGCTTCCAGGCGGCCGAACACGGCCTTGAGCTCCTCGCGGCTGGTGGGCTTGACCGCATAGCCGATCGCGCCCATGTGCATGGCCGCCTCGACACGGTCCTCGACCGAGATGATGTGCACCGGTATGTGCCGGGTGGACGCCTGCTCCTTGAGCCGCTGCAGCACGGTTAGGCCGGAATGGTCGGGCAGGCGCATGTCCAGCAGGATGGCGTCGGGGATGTAGCTGGCCGCCAGTTCGAAGCCTTCGTCGGCGGCCTGGGCCACCAGGCAGCTGTAGCCCAGTTCGTGGGCCAGGTCGAAGAGGATGCGGGCAAAGTTGGGCTCGTCCTCGATCACCAGGATGCAGCGGTTGCTGAACGGTGCCAGGTGACGGTCGTCGGCGAAGCTGGCCGCCGGGCGCGGGGCTTCGGCGGCCGGCAGCACGACGGGGGCCGCCACGGGCAACGGCGCGGCGGCGCGGGCCACCAGTGCCAGCGGCTGCGCCTCGACGCTCGGCTCGTACGACTCGGGCAGTATCAGGCTGAACACGCTGCCCTGGCCCAGTTGGCTTTCGACACGGATCTGGCCGCCCAGCAACTGCGCCAGGTCACGGGAAATCGACAGCCCCAGGCCCGTGCCGCCGTAGCGCCGGTTGGTGGTGCCGTCGGCCTGGTGGAAGGCTTCGAAGATGCTCTGCTGCTGGTCGTCGGCAATGCCGATGCCACTGTCGCGCACCGAGAACACGATGCCGGTGCCGGCCTGGTAGCCGATGGTCAGCGCCACCTGGCCGCGCTCGGTGAACTTCAGCGCGTTGGACAGCAGGTTCTTGAGGATCTGCTCCAGGCGCTGTCGATCGGTGAACAGGGTGGCCGGCACCTGCGGCTCTACGGTGACGCTGAAGGCCAGCTGCTTCTGCTGCGCCAGCGGCTCGAACAGGCTGCGCAGGCCTTCGGCCATGCGGCTGATGTGGGTGGTTTCGGCGCGTACATCGAGCTTGCCGGCCTCGACCTTGGCGATGTCGAGAATGTCGTTGATCAGGTTGAGCAGGTCGTTGCCGGCCGAATAGATCGACTCGGCGAACTTGACCTGCTCGGCGCTGAGGTTGTCCTGCGGGTTCTCGGCCAGCAGCTTGGCCAGGATCAGCGAGCTGTTGAGCGGGGTGCGCAGCTCGTGGGACATGTTGGCGAGGAATTCGGACTTGTACTTGCTCGAGCGCTGCAGTTCCTCTGCACGCTCCTGCAGCTCGACCTGCACCCGGTTCAGCTCGCCGTTCTTGCGGTCCAGCGCATCGCGCTGCTCGGCCAGCGCGTCGGTACGCTCGGCCAGTTGCTCGTTGGTCTGCTCCAGCTCGGCCTGCTGCGTCTCCAGATGGGCCTGGGACTCCTTGAGCACCCGGGACTGTTCCTCGAGCTCTTCGTTGGCAGTCTTGAGCTCTTCCTGCTGCACCTGCAGCTCTTCGTTGAGCTGCTGGGTTTCGGCCAGCACTTCCTGCAGGCGCTGGCGATAGCGCGCACTCTCGATGGAGGTGCCCAGGTTGTCGGCCAACCGCTCGAGAAACTCGATGTCGCGGTCCTCCACTGCGCGCAGAAAGCCCAGCTCGACCACACCATTGACCTGGCCGTCGTTGATCGCCGGAATCACCAGCACGTTGCGCGGGCACCCCTCGCCCAGCCCGGAGCTGACCTTGAAGTAGTCCTGCGGCACCTCGTCCAGGCGCATCAGGCGACGCTGCGCCACGGCCTGGGCAAGGATGCCCTCCTGGGCGCCGACGACCTGCTCCTGCCCCTGCTGCTCGCGGGAGAAGCCGTAGCTGGCCACGCGGCGCAGGCTGCCATGCTCGTCGCGCACGTACACGGCCGCCACAACGCTGCCCAGGTAATGGGCGAAGAACTGCAGGATGTTGTTGCCCAGCATCGGCAGGGTCAGTTGCCCCAGCACCTGCTCGGCCAGACGCGATTGCCCGGCGCGCTGCCAGGCCTGCTGTTCGAGGCGCTCGGCAGCGCGCTGCTGGGCCTCCAGGTTGGCCGCGTAGTTGCTGGACAGGTTGAGCAGGTCGCGGCGGCCGATGTAGGCCAGCAATGCGCTGAGCAGCACCACGAAGGCCAGGTAAAGGGAAATGGACCACTTCGTGGTGTTGCTGACCTGATCGTTGCGGGCAAGACGCAGCTGTTGCTCCATCGCGACGAAATCGTCGAACTCCTTGCGGATCTCGTCGGTCAGGCGCTTGCCCTGACCGAGCTTGATGGGCGTGCGGTAGTCGTCATTGGCGCGGCGCAGGGCGATCATGTCCTTGCCGAAGTTGTTCCAGGCGGCCTGCAGGGCTTGCAGGCGGCTCAGGCGGTCGACCTGCTGCGGGTTGTCGGCCACCAGTTCCTTGAGCGTCTCGAGTTCGGCCTGTATGCGTGGCTTGGCCACTTCATAGGGGTCGAGGAACTGCTCGTCGCCGGTGAGCAGGAACCCGCGCATGCCGGTTTCCATGTCGATGGACAGCTTGACCGCCTCGTTGGCGTTGTTGATCACCCGGTCGGTGTGGGCGACCCACTGGATGACCGACAGCAGGTAGGCAATCACGGCGACGAAAACCACCGCACTGATCAGACCGACCCCCAGGGGCAGGCCGATGTTGCGGCTCAGCAGCTTGCGAAAGCTCTGCTGATCGGTCGAGGCTGGTTGACTCATTGGAAAGGCCCGAGCAAGTAGACGAACGAAAGAGTGTGACGGATTTTCGAGCAATTGTTCCAGTTTTCCGCCAGTTCAATGCCCGCAGCGTGGCGCCGTGCCCGTGTTGGCCGGGCATCGAGCCCGTATTTGAGCCAGTGCTGCGCCAAACGTTCCCTGTTTGGCCAGAGCCCGCTATGCTCACTGGCTGGTACGTTTGACGATCCAGGGAACTAAGCACCGCGTGCTGTTTACAGATAGTGTGTCACCCATTTTCACAGGATCCTGCCATGCCCGATAATCACCCTCTTCTGGTCGTCGAAGACGACGCCATCGTGCGCATGCTGATGGTGGATGTGCTCGATGAACTGGGTTACCAGGTGGTGGAGGCCAAAGATGCCGAACAAGCGCTGCAAGTGCTGGGCAACCCGGACAAACCCCTTGCCCTGATGATGACCGATGTCGGCTTGCCCGACATGGACGGCAAGCAACTGGCGGGCAAGGCCCGCGAACTGCGGCCGCTGTTACCCATCCTGTTCGCCAGTGGCTATGCCGACAGCTTCGATGTGCCCGAGGGCATGCACATGATCGGCAAGCCGTTCAGCATCGACCAGCTGCGCGACAAGGTGACCTCGATTCTGGCCCTCTAGGCGCGCCAGCTCCCGCACCGCTGTACCTGCGGGAGCCGGCCTGCCGCCGAAGAGGCCGAAACGGGTGGCCCGGATTCTGGTTTAATACGCCTTTTTTGCCCAAAGGCCCGCCCTCCCCATGCACCCAACCGCCCTCCACGTCCTGGTCATCGGCTATGTCTGGCCCGAACCCCGCTCTTCGGCCGCCGGCGGGCACATGATGCAGCTGCTGGAGTGTTTTCTGGAGCGCGGCTGGCGCATCACCTTCAGCAGCCCCGCAGCCATCGGCGAACACAAGGCCGACCTCGCGAGCCTGGGCATCGCCGAGCAGGCCATCGAGCTGAACAACGCCAGTTTCGACCGTTTCATCGCCGACCTTGCCCCCGACGTGGTGCTGTTCGATCGCTTCATGATGGAGGAGCAGTTCGGCTGGCGCGTCGAGAAGCATTGCCCGGCGGCCCTGCGCGTGCTCGAGACCTCCGACCTGCAGAGCCTGCGCGATGCCCGTCATCAGTTGCTGCGCCGGCGCCTGGCCGAGGGCCTGGACAGCAACGACTTTCGCGCGCTGTTCAACACCTCGGGCCCCGACCTGTATCGCCAGATGGCCGGTGCCGACCTGGCCCAGCGTGAACTGGCGGCGATCTACCGCAGCGACCTGAGCCTGATGATCTCGGATGTCGAGATAGACCTGCTGGTCAATGGCTTCGGCGTGCCCGAGGCGTTGCTGCACTGGTGCCCGCTGATGCTGGCGCCGCCCACCGAAGCCTTCAGGCCGTTCGCGGAACGCGAGCACTTTCTCAGCATCGGCAACTTCCGCCACGCGCCGAACTGGGATGCGGTGCTGTGGATGAAGCACAGCCTGTGGCCGATGATCCGCCGTCGCCTGCCCAAGGCTCAGTTGCACATCTATGGTGCCTACACGCCGCCCAAGGCCACCGCGCTGCACAATGCTGCCGAAGGGTTTCACGTGATGAACTGGGCTGAGGACGCCCTGCAGGTGATGAGCGGCGCACGGGTGTGCCTGGCTCCGCTGCGCTTTGGCGCCGGCATCAAGGGCAAGCTGACCGATGCGATGCTGTGCGGCACGCCCAGCGTGACCACCCCGATTGGCGCCGAGGCCATGCACGGCGACCTGCCCTGGCCAGGCCTGGTGGCCGACACCGCCGAAGGGTTGGCCGATGCCGCGGCGCGGCTCTACAGCGAGCAACCGCGCTGGGAGCAGGCCCAGCGCGACGGGCGCCAGCTGCTGAGCGCCCGCTACGACAGGCGCTGGCACGACCAGGCCCTGGTGCAGCGCATCGAACACACGCTGGCGCACCTGGATGAACAGCGCCTGTACAACTTCACCGGGGCCATGCTGCGCCACCATCACCACAAGAGCACCCAGTACATGGCCCAGTGGATCGAGGCCAAGAACCGGCCTAGCGGCGGCGCAGCAGATACGTGTCCATGATCCAGCCCTTGCGCGCGCGGGCCTGCTCGCGCTGAGCCAGGATCTGCGCCTTGACCTGCATCAGCGGCCCCTCGATCAGCAGCTCGTCGGCAGTGCCCAGATAGGCGCCCCAATAGATGTGCAGGTGCGGATCGTCCAGTTCGACAAAGGCGCATTGCCCGTCCAGCATCACCACCACGTTGTCGATGCCTGACTCATCAGCCAGGCGTCGGCCCGGCAGGATATGCAGCGGCTCGCCAATACGGTTCAGTGCAATGCGGTGAGCGGCCGCCAGGGCCTGGACGCTGCTGATGCCGGGGATGACTTCAAGGCTGAACGCCGGCTGCGCCACCCGCTCCAGAATGCGCAGGGTGCTGTCGTAAAGCGTCGGCTCGCCCCACAGCAGGAACGCGCCGCATTGCCCCTCGGCAAGCTCGTCGTGCAGCAGGCGCCCATACAGCGCAGCGCGCTGGCGGTGCCAGTCCTCCACGGCACCGACGTAGTCTGCAGCCGCCGCGTCGCGTTGCGGGTCTTCGACCTGCACCAGGCGATAGGGCCGGGTGACGTGGCGCTCCAGCAGCTCCTTGCGCAGGCGCAGCAGGTCGTCCTTGGCGGCGCCCTTGTCCAGCACGAAGAACACGTCGGCGCGGTTCAGGCTGTCGATGGCTTCGAGGGTGATCTGCCGGGGGTTGCCCGGGCCTATTCCAATCAGCAGCAGGTGTTTCATCGCAAGCTCTCCCAGGGGCGCGCGGCCATTGTCGGCCGGCCCGCGCCACTTGGCAAAGCCTGCGCCTACAGTACGGAGAAGTTGTAGCTGACGATCACCCGGGTCTCATCCATGTCGCGGGCGAATTTTTCGTAGTTGCTGCGGTAGGTGGAGTTGCGCAGGCGCACGCTGACGTCCTTGAAGGTGCCGCTCTGCACCTGGTACTTGAGTTCGCTGTCGCGCTCCCATTCCTTGCCCTGTGCCGGGCTGCCCGGCACCTTGACGTGATCGCCGCTGATGTAGCGGGTCAGGAAGCTCAGGCCTTCGAGCCCTACTGCCTTGAAGTCGTAGTCGTAGCGCACCTGCCAGGACCGCTCCTGGGCCGCAGCGAAGTCGTTGACCTGGGCGTAGTTGACCAGGTAGGGGTTGCTGCCATCGAGGTACGGCATGGCGTTCTCGCCGTACATGCGCTGCCAGCCGGCGCTGAGCTTGTGCCCGCCCAGGCTGTAGCCAAGCATGGCGCTGAAGGCACGGTGGTCGATGTCGCCGGCACGGGCACGACCGATGTCGTCGCTCTTGATCAGGCGCAGGTCGGCCGAGAGGCGGCCCACGCTCAAGGGCTGGCTGGCCACCAGCCCGAGGAAATGCTGGCGATAGATGTTTTCGAGCTTGGCCACCTGGTACTGCGCGCTCAGGCGCTCGTTGAAGCGGTACTCCAGCCCGGCCGTGTCGAAGTGGTCGGCGCGGGTGTCGCAGGCATAGCGCTTGTTCTTGCAGTGCACGCGGATGTCTTGCTGGTCGGTCGAATCGCGGGCGGTGTACTTGTCGAGCCGCGCGGCGCTGAAGGTGAGGTTGTCGACCTCTCTGGACGTCAGCATCGCGCCATGGAACATGGTGGGCAACAGGCGCCCGTCGTTGTACTTGAGCAGCGGCATGTCCGGCAGCATGGCACCGTATTTCAATACGGTCTGCGAGTAACGCACCTTGCCGGCCACACCCAGTTTTGCGTACTGATCGGCCGAATGGCGCGGGTTGTGGCCGCTGGAAGGCAGCAGCCCGCTGTTGCTGTCGGCCGGGCTGGAATCGAGTTTGAAACCCAGCATGCCCAGCGCATCGATACCAAAGCCCACGGTGCCCTGGGTATACCCGGACTGCGCGTTGAGTATGAAACCCTGCGCCCACTCTTCACGTTTCGACGCGCCCTGGGAGGAGGCGGTGTGACCGTCACGAAAGTCGCGATTGAAATACACATTGCGCGCCTCGATGTTGACACTGCTGTCTTGCAGGAAACCACTGGCCTGGGCCGAAACAGTAACGAAGGACAACAACGCGCCGACCACCGGGCGTTGGGCAATGAAGGGAGTTGGGGCACGCATGAAAAGCAGTATCCAGAACGAAGGGCAAGGTATCCATCAGCCCCGACGGGGCTGGGCAAGGGCCGCTGCACACAACTAGGCAGCGACCGCTTATTGTCTCCAAAGCGCTCTGGCACGGGCCATTGGACCATGGTCTAGAACAGATGCCGATGCGGTAATTAATTCTTTAGTGTGGCGAGCACTGTGCAATAAGAAAGTTCCGTAGTGTGTTGTCGTAAAAGTTTGATGTTTATCGCAGGGCGATTGACTACACTCTTTTTACTGTGTTGTTTGTTTTCTACCCGGTGACGCGGCATCAATAGCGGCCTCAAGCGGTTGCGCCGCGCACGGCCCTTACCGACCAACAGGAGAGATGACAGTGTCCAGACTTGCAGAGTTTCGTGCTGCCGAAAAAGCCCTTCAGGAACAGCTTGCTCAACTGGAGGCACTGAAAAAAGACGCCGGCCTCAAACGGGAAATCGAATTCGAGCAGAAACTTGTCAGCCTGATGAAAACCTATGACAAGGGCTTGCGCGACATCATCAATATTCTCGACCCGGCGGCCACTACGCGCCGGCCTGCCAGCGCGCCGAAACAACGCCGTGCGCGCGTGGTGAAAGTCTATGAAAACCCGCATACCGGCGAGCTGATCGAAACCAAGGGCGGCAATCATCACGGCCTCAAGGCATGGAAGCAGGAGTACGGCGCACAGACAGTCGACAGCTGGTTGCGCAAGTGAAACAGTACTTCACACTTTTTTCACATGTACTGGCTCAGGATGAAGACTGCTAAAGGATTAGCGCCCCATACGCCCGCTTCGGCGGGCTTCTAATTCTTGCGCCCCGTCAGGCCTGGCCGACGGGGCGCAAACCGTTTGCGCAATCGCTTCAGTTCCGTATCATTGCTCCCTGACTGTTTTGCTGGCGCGCCAAGCGCCGGCCCTATCTGCGGAGTGCCCATGAGCCTGCAAAACCTCGACACCCTCCCCGGCGTCACCGCGCAACCGGATGCCGCGACCCACAACTTCGTGTTCAACCACACCATGCTGCGGGTCAAGGACGTCGCCAAGTCCCTGGACTTCTACACCCGCGTTCTGGGCTTCAGCCTCGTGGAAAAACGCGACTTCCCGGAAGCCGAATTCAGCCTGTACTTCCTGGCGCTGGTGGACAAGGCGCAGATTCCGGCCGACCCGGCCAAGCGTACCGAGTGGATGAAGTCGATCCCGGGCATCCTCGAACTGACCCACAACCACGGCACCGAAAACGATCCCGCGTTCGCCTACCACAACGGCAACACCGACCCGCGCGGTTTCGGCCATATCTGCATCGCCGTACCGGACATCCGCGCGGCCTGCGAGCGCTTCGAACAGCTGGGCGTGAACTTCCAGAAGCGCCTGAGCGACGGGCGCATGAAGCACCTGGCCTTCATCAAGGACCCGGACGATTACTGGGTAGAGATCATCCAGCCGACCGAGTTCTGACAGCGGCCCCGGGGGCGCGCTCGTCGGCGCGCCGCCCCCGCGCACCTGGCTGTGGTATACCGGAGCTGATACCGGTTGAAGCCACCACAGCGAGGTAGCGCTCATGCACACCCTTGAATGTGTCCACCGCAACTACACGGTCACGGCAAACGTGGTCCCGCATGCCGGCATTCCCCTGCCGTTCGAAGTCGGATGCCGCATCACCTCCCCAGACAAGCACAGCACCCGGCGATTGTGTGCCCACGCGCCGCTGTTTCTGGCCGACCTGGAAAACGCCCAGCGCGCGTCGATTGCACTGGGCAAGTCGCTGGTCGACCAGCAACTGGACAAGGGCCGGTCGCTGTTCGAATAGGCCACGCAAAAGCCCTGACAGGCTGACCTGTCAGGGCTTTTGCGTTGTTGCACCGTCACAGGCCGGCAAGGCCGGCGATGCGCCTCAGGCCGGAGCGCTGGTACGGATCAGGTGGTCGAAAGCTGCCAGCGACGCCTTGGCCCCCTCACCCACCGCGATCACGATCTGTTTGTAGGGCACCGTGGTCACGTCACCGGCGGCAAACACGCCCGGCACGCTGGTCTGGCCCCGCGCATCGACAATGATCTCGCCACGGGGCGACAGCTCGAGGGTGCCCTTGAGCCAATCGGTGTTGGGCAGCAGGCCGATCTGGACGAAGATCCCTTCCAGCGCGATGTCATGCTGCACGTCGCTGTTGCGGTCCTTGTAGCGCAACCCGTTGACCTTCTGGCCGTCGCCCAGCACTTCGGTGGTCAAGGCGCTGGTGATCACGGTCACGTTGGCCAGGCTGTGCAGCTTGCGCTGCAGCACCGCGTCGGCACGCAACTGGCTGTCGAACTCGATCAGCGTGACATGGGCGACGATACCGGCCAGGTCGATGGCCGCCTCCACACCGGAGTTGCCACCACCGATCACCGCCACACGCTTGCCCTTGAACAGCGGGCCGTCGCAGTGCGGGCAGTAGGCCACGCCACGGCTGCGGTACTCCTTTTCGCCCGGCACGTTCATCTCGCGCCAGCGTGCGCCGGTGGCCAGGATCACGGTCTTGGCCTTGAGCGTGGCACCGTTGGCCATGCGCACCTGGTGCAGCGCGCCGTCCTGGCCCGGCACCAGCGCATCGGCGCGCTGCAGGTTCATGATGTCGACGTCGTACTGCTTGACGTGCTCTTCCAGCGCCATGGCCAGCTTCGGCCCTTCGGTCTCCTGCACGGAGATGAAGTTCTCGATGGCCATGGTGTCCAGCACCTGCCCGCCGAAGCGCTCGGCAGCCACGCCGGTGCGAATGCCCTTGCGGGCCGCGTAGATCGCTGCTGCCGCGCCTGCCGGCCCACCACCGACCACCAGCACGTCGAAGGCGTCCTTGGCGTTGAGTTTCTCGGCCTGGCGCTCGCTGGTGCCGGTGTCGAGCTTGGCGACGATCTCCTCCAGGCCCATGCGGCCCTGGCCGAACACTTCGCCATTGAGGTAGACGCTGGGCACTGCCATCACCTGGCGTGCCTCGACTTCGGCCTGGAACAGCGCGCCGTCGATGGCCACATGGCGCACGTTGGGGTTGAGTACCGCCATCAGGTTCAGCGCCTGCACCACGTCCGGGCAGTTCTGGCACGACAGCGAGAAGTAGGTTTCGAAGTTGAACTCACCCTTGAGCCCGGCGACCTGTTCGATCAGCTCGGCGCTCGCCTTGGAGGGGTGGCCACCGACTTGCAGCAGCGCCAGCACCAGCGAGGTGAATTCGTGGCCCATGGGGATGCCGGCAAAGCGCAGGCTGATATCGCCCCCCGGGCGATTGAGCGAGAACGACGGGCGACGGGCGTCGGCACCGTCCTCGCGCAAGGTAATCAGATCCGACAGGCTGGCGATTTCCCGCAGCAGGTCGTGCATTTCACGGGACTTCGCGCCGTCGTCGAGGGAGGCAACGATCTCGATCGGCTGGGTGACCCGCTCCAGGTAGGCTTTCAACTGAGTTTTAAGCGTGGCGTCCAACATACGGGCGATTCCTTTTCAAACGGTAGAAAAAACAACGCCCGGGCAGAGTCGCCCGGGCGTTTTGCGGGGCGGGACAGACTTCAGGTGCGGTGGCCCGCCCTCGGCTGGTTCACGGTCTTAGATCTTGCCGACCAGGTCCAGCGATGGCGCCAGGGTAGCTTCGCCTTCTTTCCACTTGGCCGGGCAGACTTCGCCTGGGTGGGCAGCGACGTACTGGGCAGCCTTGACCTTGCGCAGCAGCTCGCTGGCATCACGGCCTACACCGCCGTCGTTGAGTTCGACGATCTTGATCTGGCCTTCAGGGTTGATCACGAAGGTACCGCGGTCGGCCAGGCCGGCTTCTTCGATCAGCACGTCGAAGTTGCGCGAGATGACGTGGGTCGGGTCACCGATCAGCGGGTACTGGATCTTGCCGATGGTTTCCGAGGTGTCGTGCCAGGCTTTGTGGGTGAAGTGGGTGTCGGTCGACACACCGTAGATTTCCACGCCCAGCTTCTTGAATTCAGCGTAGTTGTCGGCCAGGTCGCCCAGTTCGGTCGGGCAGACGAAGGTGAAGTCGGCCGGGTAGAAGAACACCACGGACCACTTGCCCTTCAGGTCGGCTTCGGAAACAGGGACGAATTCGCCGTTGTGGTAGGCAGTAGCGTTGAACGGTTTGACCTGGCTGTTGATGATAGGCATCGGTGACTCTCCTCAGGGTTGAAAAACTTGATGGGAGAATCCTAACCATTCATCGCCGATAGCGCTCATTGGCAAAGCTGATGCTGGTGATTGGTTTTGGCTATAAAGCTCAGTACAGATAGACGATTTATGTTGATGCGATCGCGGGCCAAGCCCGCTCCCACAAAGACCGTTGCAATCGCTGTGGGAGCGGGCTTGACCCGCGCTGGAAGCACCGCTTAGCGCGTAGGCGTACGCAGGGTCACGAACTCCTCCGCGGCTGTCGGGTGCACACCGATGGTTTCGTCGAACTGCTGCTTGGTCGCCCCGGCCTTGAGCGCGATGCCCAGGCCCTGGATGATCTCGCCGGCATCCGGCCCGACCATGTGACAGCCCAGCACGCGGTCGGTGTCGGCATCGACCACCAGTTTCATCAGGGTCTTCTCCTGCACGTCGGTGAGGGTCAGCTTCATTGGCCGGAAGCGGCTTTCGAAGATCTGCACCTTGTGCCCCGCCTCCAGCGCCTGCTCCTCGGTCAGGCCCACGGTGCCGATCGGCGGCTGACTGAACACCGCCGTCGGGATGTTCCGGTAATCCACCGGGCGATACTGCTCCGGCTTGAACAGGCGCCGCGCCACGGCCATGCCTTCGGCCAGGGCCACCGGAGTGAGCTGCACGCGGCCGATCACATCGCCAATGGCCAGAATCGACGGCTCGTCGGTCTGGTACTGGTCATCGACCTGCACGTAGCCGCGCTTGTCCAGTTGCACTTCGGTGTTCTCAAGCCCCAGGTTGTCGAGCATGGGGCGCCGGCCGGTGGCGTAGAACACGCAGTCGGCAATCAGCTCGCGACCATCCTTGAGGGTCGCCTTGAGGCTGCCATCGGGCTGCTGGTCGATACGCTGGATGTCGCTGTTGAACTGCAGGTCGAGACCGCGTTTTTCCAGCTCTTCCTTCAGGTGCGTGCGCACTGCGCCATCGAAGCCGCGCAGGAACAGGTCGCCCCGGTAGAGCAAGCTGGTCTTGGCGCCCAGCCCCTGGAGGATTCCGGCGAACTCCACCGCGATGTAACCACCCCCCACCACCAGCACACGCTTGGGCAGGGTCTTGAGGTAGAACGCCTCGTTGGAACTGATGGCCAGCTCGCGCCCGGGGATGTCCGGAATCTGTGGCCAGCCGCCGGTGGCGATCAGGATGTTCTTCGCGCTGTAGCGCGTGCCGTCCACCTCGACCTCATGGGGCCCGGTGAGGCGGCCGTGGCCTTCGAGCAGGGTCACGCCACTGTTGACCAGCAGGTTGCGGTAGATGCCGTTGAGCCGCTCGATTTCACGGTTCTTGTTGGCGATCAGCTGTGCCCAGTCGAACTGTGCATCTTCCAGCGACCAGCCGTAGCCTGCCGCCTGCTCGAAGTCATCGGCAAAGTGCGCGCCGTACACCAGCAGTTTTTTCGGCACGCAGCCGACGTTGACACACGTGCCGCCCAGGTAGCGGCTTTCGACCACCGCCACCTTTGCGCCGAAACCGGCAGCAAAACGTGCTGCACGCACACCGCCGGAACCGGCGCCAATCACGAACAGATCAAAATCGTAGGCCATATCAGTCTCCTTGGCAGGCCGCCAGCATACCGCCAGCCAGGCCCATAAACAAAAAAGCCACCCGAAGGTGGCTTTGTGACGCAACCGACCGAGTGAACTCAGTAGGCCTTGCCGGTCTTGTAGAAATTTTCGAAGCAGAAGTTGGTCGCGTCGATGTAACCCTCGGCGCCACCGCAGTCGAAACGCTTGCCCTTGAACTTGTAGGCAATCACGCAGCCGTCCTGGGCCTGCTTCATCAGGGCGTCGGTGATCTGAATTTCACCGCCCTTGCCCGGCTCGGTCTCTTCGATCAGCTTGAAGATGTCCGGGGTCATGATGTAGCGGCCGATGATCGCCAGGTTCGACGGGGCGTCTTCCGGCTTTGGCTTCTCGACCATGTTGCGTACACGGTACAGGTCGTCGCCGATCAGGTCGCCGGCGATCACACCGTACTTGCTGGTTTCCTGCGGGTCGACTTCCATGATCGCAACGATGGTGCAGCGGTACTGCTTGTACAGCTTGACCATCTGCTTGAGCACGCCGTCACCGTCGAGGTTGACGCACAGGTCGTCGGCCAGCACCACGGCAAACGGCTCGTCACCGATCAGCGGGCGACCGGTCAGGATCGCGTGGCCCAGGCCTTTCATTTCGGTCTGGCGGGTGTAGGAGAACGAGCACTCGTCGAGCAGGCGACGAATACCGACCAGGTACTTTTCCTTGTCGGTGCCCTTGATCTGGTTTTCCAGCTCGTAGCTGATGTCGAAATGGTCTTCCAGAGCGCGCTTGCCGCGGCCGGTGACAATGGAGATTTCGTTCAACCCAGCGTCCAGCGCTTCTTCAACGCCGTACTGGATCAGTGGCTTGTTCACCACTGGCAGCATTTCCTTTGGCATGGCTTTGGTTGCTGGCAGGAAGCGGGTGCCGTAACCGGCTGCCGGGAACAAGCATTTCTTGATCATAAACGTCCTTAACAAGGGGCTGTGCAGTACGAAATTCGGCGCAGTCTAATCAGGCGGCGATGCGCTTACAATGCCCCCGTGGCCCGGCCGAATGAATGATAGAGAAAAACTCAGTGTAGATAGTTCCCGCAGGTTGCAAATAATCCGCGTATCCAGGCCCGCAGGCAGGCCTGGATACGCGGATGGGCGAGCGTCCTAGCCGCCTGTGCCCTGCCCGATCAGCACCCCATCGACCTTCTGGCCGTAGAGGTTGACGCCGTCATTGGCGTGGAACTTGAGCCGGGTTTTTTCCACCGAGCCTTCGACCAGGCGCGGGTCCTGAGGGCGCTCATGCGCGTTGATGAAGGCCGCCACGTCCCAGGCCTGCTGGTCGGTCAGCGTGCCTGGCTTGCCCAGCGGCATGTTGTGCTTGATGAACGAGGCCGCCGTGTTGATGCGGTGCATGCCGGCACCCCAGTTGTAGGAGTCCTTGCCCCACAGCGGTGGCATCACATAGTCCTTGGCCACCTTCTGGCCCTGGCCGCTGTCGCCGTGGCAGATGGCGCACTGCTGCTGATACACCTGGGCACCGCGCTTGATGTCATAGCCCTGCGCAGGCTTGTCGACCTCCGGGTAGCCACGCCCCGGTGTCTCGACGCCGATCGGTGCCTTGCTCGCCAGCCAGTAGGCATACACCGACAACGCCGTCATCTCGGGGCTGTCGGCCGCCGGCGGCTTGCCGTTCATGCTGAACTGGAAGCAGCCCTGGATACGCTCGGCAAAGGTGTTGACCTTGTCGTTTTTCTTGCGATAGGCAGGGTACATCGGGTAAGCCCCCCACAGCGGCGCCGAATGCGCCAGCCGCCCCTGATCCAGGTGGCAGTTGCTGCAGTTCAGGCCGTTGCCAACATACTCGGGGGCCAGGCGCTTGGTGTCGACGAACAGCGCATAGCCGTCGCGCACCATCTTGCCGAAGGCGTTGTCGGGCAACTCGCTTTCGGCGGGGGGCTTGAAGCTGGCAGGCGTGCTGGCCGGCGCCACCTTCAGTTGCGACTGGTCTTCCATGGCGATCGGGGCCGCCTGAACGCCGCCCATGAACAGGGTCAGGGTAGTGAGTAGCAAGCGATTCATTGGGCGGCCTCCTGGCTGGCGCGGGTGGCAAAGTATTCAGCCAGCGCCTTGACCTCGGTATCGGTCAGGGCTTTGGCGACACCGACCATCAACTGGTTAGGGTCGTTGCTGCGCCGGCCGTCGCGCCATGCGTCAAGTTGCCCGGCCAGGTAGCTGGCAGGCTGGTGGGCCAATGGCGGAAAGTGCTCGCCTACCCCCACACCACCCGGCCCGTGACATTGCACGCACCCGGGGATGCCTCGGCTCCAGTCGCCGTAAAGCGCCAGCGACTCGACCGGGTCGGTTGCCATCTGCTGGCGACGGGTATCAGGGGTGGGCGGTACCGGCATTGCCGCCAGCGTGGCGCTGATGGCGCTGATCTCGGCGTCGCTCAGGGCCTTGGCCAGCGGCTCCATGATCGGCTGCTTGCGGCTGCCGTCACGAAAGTCCTTGAGCTGTTTGCTCACATAGGCGGCCGGCAGGCCAGCCAGGCGTGGGAAGCCGGCGGCGGCCATACCCAGGCCATCGGGGCCATGGCAGCTCATGCAGGCCATGGCAGAGGGGTTCTCCCCTCCCTGGGTGAATATCTTCTGGCCATCGGCGGCAGTGGCGGCTTGCATTGAAAGCAACAGCAGGCTGCCTATCAGGATTCGATCCAGTGGGATCATCACGGACTCCATTTTTCTTGTTATAAGCTTAGACTTATAAAATATAAGCCTACCGATACTAGGCCTATCCGGCCAGCGCTACAACGCGGGCAGGCACAGAAAAATGCAGGGACAACCACTGAATCGTTTAAACGAGGCTCACGCCGTCACTTGGAGATGCACACGCTCACAGCCGCTTTGACATCCCCCGGGCGCAGGGGAAAATTGCTCAACCGCTCATGCAGCTTGACCGCGCTGCCACTCGAGCGCTCGCTGATCTCCAGCACTGCAGCCGGGGACTTGTCCGAGAGCTTCTGCGGTACCACCACGCGCAGGCCGCTGCCCCGCTCCTCGATGGTCAGCGGGCCACGGCTATCGGCCAGTTTTTGCTGAACGCAGGTGGCAAACTCGCGTGGCGACTTGCCCGAGATCACGCTCATGGTCTCGGGGCTCTGTTCGATTTCGGCTACATTGGCACAACCGGTCAGCGCAACTGCCAGCGCTGGTACAACCCATTTCATCGGTACCCCTCCATAAAAAACCGTTGGACCATGGCCAGGCCGATTTGCTCCCTGGATTGGCAGTTTTATCTCTGGCCTTGGCACTCAGCCCCACAGTGTAACCCGACATCGTGCTATCGTTTTGATTTGCCAAAAGATCCCTTGCGGAGAGCGACATGAAATTCGTACACCAGCGCGAGCACCTCAATGAAGACGACATCGTCGTCATCCACTGCTCCCAGCGCTGCAATATCCGCCTGATGAACGATGCCAACTTCCGCAGCTTCAAGAATGGCGGCCGCCATACCTATCACGGCGGCGCCTTCGTCGACTTCCCGGCGAAGATCACCGTGCCCAGCGACGGCTTCTGGAACATCACCATCGACACCGTCGGCCCGCGTGCCCTGTCGGCGGTAAGCAAGCCGACCTTCACCCACACGATCAAGATCATCCGCCGTTCGTCGTCGAAGCTGAGATAACCCCATGAGCGAAAACATCAAGTACGTCATCAAGTACAACCTCGACGGCGAGCGTCGTTTCGACTTCGCCGTGCTCAGCAGCACGGCGCCACAGCAGGTCGAGGAAGCCTTGCGCAAACTGCACGGCGAAGACTTCAGCAAGATCACCGACATCAAGGTAAGCAAGGCGCTGTAACCCACGCCCACACAAGGAGCCCCGCGATGAGCCAATGGCCGGACCCACGTATCCTCGACCTGCTCGGTATCGAGTTGCCCATCATCCAGGCACCGATGGCGGGCGCCACGGGGTCGGCCATGGCCATCGCGGTCAGTAACGCCGGGGGGCTGGGCTCGCTGCCATGCGCGATGCTCACCCCCGAGCAGATACGCCAGGAGATCGCGACCTTCAGCCAGGCCAGTCGCGGCCCGCTCAACCTCAATTTCTTCTGCCATCGGCCACCCGCCGCCGATGGCGAACGTGCAATCCGCTGGAAGCAGGCACTCAAGCCGTACTACGAAGAAGTGGGTGCCGACTTCGGCGCCACCACCCCGGTCTCCAATCGCGCGCCCTTCGACGAAGCGGGCTGTGCCTTGGTGGAAGACTGCAAGCCTGCAGTGGTGAGCTTTCACTTCGGCCTGCCTGCGCCCGAGCTGCTGGCGCGGGTCAAGGCCAGCGGGGCCAAGGTACTGTCCAGTGCCACCACGGTCGAGGAAGCACGCTGGCTCGAAGCCCATGGCTGCGACGCGATCATCGCCATGGGCTATGAAGCAGGTGGGCACCGCGGCATGTTCCTGAGCGATGACCTCACCACCCAGATCGGCACCCTGGCGCTGGTGCCCCAGGTGGCCGATGCGGTCAAGGTGCCGGTGATCGCGGCTGGCGGCATCGGCGATGCCCGCGGTGTTGTGGCGGCCTTCGCACTGGGCGCCTCGGCCGTTCAGGTGGGCACCGCCTACCTGTTCTGCCCCGAGGCCAAGGTGTCGGCCGCGCATCGCCAGGCACTGCACAGCGCACAGGCCAGCGATACCGCGCTCACCAACCTGTTTACCGGGCGCCCGGCACGCGGCATCAATACCCGCATCATGCGTGAGTTGGGCCCGATGAGCCCCCTGGCCCCTGCCTTCCCCCTGGCCGGCGGCGCCTTGATGCCCCTTCGCGCCATCAGCGAGCCGCAGGGCAACAGCGATTTCAGCAACCTGTGGGCCGGCCAGGCGCTGCGCCTTGGCCAAGCCCTGCCGGCAGCCGAACTGACGCGCCAACTGGCAGAAAAGGCGCTGGCATTGATGTCACGGTAAAACAGATCTTTCCGTTTGTCGGGCAATCGCTATATATTCCAATGCATAACGATTACCTCATGCACATGGAGCTGTTTGATGAGAATGCGCGCCCCTCGTTTTGCCCTGACCGCCGTATTCGGCATGCTGACCCTCAACAGCGCCTGGGCCGATGAAGTCCAGGTGGCCGTCGCGGCCAACTTCACCGCGCCCATCCAGGCTATTGCCAAGGATTTCGAAAAGGACACCGGCCACAAGCTGGTCGCCTCCTTCGGCGCTACCGGGCAGTTCTACGCGCAGATCAAGAATGGCGCGCCCTTCGAGGTGTTCCTGTCGGCCGACGACACCACCCCCGAAAAACTCGAGAACGAAGGCGAAACCGTCAAGGGCTCGCGCTTTACCTACGCCATCGGCACCCTGGCGCTGTGGTCGCCCAAAGCGGGCTATGTGGATGACAAGGGCGAAGTCCTGAAGAAAAACGACTACAAGCACCTGTCCATCGCCAACCCCAAGGCCGCGCCCTACGGCCTGGCCGCCACGCAGGTACTGGCCAAGCTGAACTTGACCGAAGCCACCAAGGGCAAGCTGGTCGAAGGCCAGAACATCACCCAGGCGTTCCAGTTCGTTTCCACCGGCAACGCCGAGCTGGGCTTCGTGGCGCTGTCGCAGATCTACAAGGACGGCAAGGTCAGCAACGGCTCGGCCTGGATCGTGCCGGCCAACCTGCACGACCCGATCAAGCAGGACGCTGTGATTCTTAACAAGGGCAAGGACAACGCCGCCGCCAAGGCGCTGGTCGATTACCTCAAGGGCCCGAAGGCCGCTGAAGTGATCAAGTCGTTCGGCTACGAACTCTGATGCCACTGGACGCCGGCGACCTGGGCGCCATCTGGCTGACGTTCAAGCTGGCGTCGCTGACTACCCTGATCCTGCTGCTGATCGGCACCCCGATCGCCTGGTGGCTGGCGCGCACGCGCTCCTGGCTGCGCGGGCCGATCGGGGCGATCGTGGCCCTGCCCCTGGTGTTGCCGCCCACGGTGATCGGCTTCTATCTGCTGATCGCCCTGGGCCCCCACGGCTGGCTTGGCCAGGCCACCCAGGCGCTGGGCCTGGGCACCGTGGTGTTCAGTTTCACAGGCCTGGTGATCGGGTCGGTGGTGTACTCGATGCCGTTCGTGGTGCAACCGCTGCAAAACGCCTTCAGCGCCATTGGCGAACGCCCGCTGGAGGTGGCTGCCACCTTGCGCGCCAGCCCGTGGGACTGTTTTTTCAGCGTGGTGCTGCCCCTGGCCCGCCCTGGCTTCATTACCGCGAGCATCCTGGGCTTTGCCCACACCGTCGGCGAGTTCGGCGTGGTGCTGATGATCGGCGGCAATATTCCCGACAAGACCCGCGTGGTTTCCGTGCAGATCTTCGACCATGTCGAGGCCATGGAGTACATGCAGGCCCACTGGCTGGCCGGCGCCATGCTGGTGTTCTCGTTCCTGGTGCTGCTGGCGCTGTACGCCAGCCGCCGCGGCAAGCCGGCCTGGAGCTGACCGATGAGTGCATTGATCCAGGCCCGGTTGCAGGTGGCCTTCGACGATTTCCGGCTGGATGTCGACCTGCAACTGCCCGGGCGCGGTGTCAGCGCCCTGTTCGGCCATTCGGGCTCGGGCAAGACCACCTGCCTGCGCTGCCTGGCAGGCCTGGAGCGGGCCGACCAGGCCTACATCGAGGTCAATGGCGAGGTCTGGCAGGATTCCGCACGCCAGTACTTCATGCCGCCCCACCAGCGCCCCATCGGCTATGTGTTCCAGGAAGCCAGCCTGTTCCCCCACCTGAGCGTGAAGAACAACCTGATCTTCGGCTGGCGACGCATCGCCCAGCACCAGCGCAAGGTCGGCCTGGAGCACGCCTGCGAGCTGCTGGGCATCAGCCACCTGCTCGCGCGCAAGCCGGACACCCTGTCGGGCGGTGAACGACAGCGCGTGGGGATCGCCCGTGCGCTGCTCACCAGCCCCAAGGTGCTGCTGATGGACGAACCCCTGGCAGCCCTGGACGGCCCGCGCAAACGCGAAATCCTGCCGTACCTGGAGCGCCTGCACGACCAGTTGCAGATCCCGCTGATCTACGTCAGCCATGCGCAGGACGAAGTGGCGCGCCTGGCCGATCACCTGGTGCTGCTCGAACAGGGCAAGGTGCAGGCCAGCGGGCCGATCAGCCAGACCCTGGCCCGCCTGGACCTGCCGCTGGCCCTGCAGGAGGACGCCGGGGTGGTCATCGAGGGCGAGGTGGACGCCCACGACGCGGCCTACCAGTTGCTGGACCTGAAACTGCCGGGCAGCGACCTCAGGTTGCGCCTCACCCACGAGGCGCTGGCCCCGGGGGCGCGCCTGCGGGTCAAGGTCCAGGCACGCGACGTGAGCCTGAGCCTGGCCGACGACAGCCGTTCGAGCATTCTCAACCGCCTGCCGGTGCGCGTGTGCGCGCTGCGCGCCGGTGACAACCCGGCGCAGATGCTGGTGAGCCTGGACGCCGATGGCACAGCCCTGCTGGCGCGGGTGACGCGCTACTCGAGCGACCAGTTGGGGCTGCACGAAGGCCAGCAGTTGTGGGCGCAGATAAAATCGGTGGCATTGCTGGGCTAACTTGCGCGAACGGCTGCTGTCCATCGTCAGAGCCCCTACGCGAGCGCCCAGCATGAGTGTCGACCTGCCCCCTTTGCCCAGTGGCCTGCATTACGTGGATGACAGCCGCCCCGGTTTCCATCGGCGCCTGCTGCGCAAGCACTTCGCCTATTTCGACGCCCACGGCCAGCGCATCACCGCACCGGATACCCTGGCCCGCATCAAGGCGCTGGCCATACCGCCGGCCTATACCGATGTATGGATCTGCGCCGACCCGCGCGGCCACCTGCAAGCCACCGGACGCGACGCACGTGGTCGCAAGCAGTACCGCTATCACCCCGACTGGCGCGAACTGCGCGACAGCCACAAGTACGACCGCATGCTGGCCTTCGCCAAACGCCTGCCGAGGCTGCGCAAGCAACTCGACGAGCACCTGGCGCGGCCCGGCCTGGACCGCGAAAAGGTCATGGCACTGGTGGTCAGCCTGCTCGACAACACGCTGATCCGCGTGGGCAACCGTCAGTATGCCCGCGACAACCGCTCCTACGGGCTGACCACGCTGCGCACTCGCCATGTGCAGGTCGAAGGCAGCGCAATACGGTTTCGCTTTCGCGGCAAGAGCGGCATCGAGCACCAGGTGACCCTCAAGGACCGGCGCCTGGCACGCATCGTCAAGCGCTGCCTGGAACTGCCGGGCCAGGACCTGTTCCAGTGGCAGGACGCGCTGGGGCAATGTCACACCGTCGGTTCGGCAGACGTGAACGCCTACCTGCAGCAATTGACCGGTGCCGACTTCACCGCCAAGGACTATCGCACCTGGGCCGGCAGCGCGCTGGCGCTGGAGTTGCTGCGCGAGCTGCAATGGCAACCGGAAACCGAAGCGCGCCGACAGATCGTGGCCATGCTCAAGCAGGTGGCGTCGCGACTGGGCAATACCCCCGCCGTATGCCGGCGCAGCTATGTGCACCCGGCGCTGCTGGAGCGCTTCGTGCTGGGCGAGCTCCACGCGCTGCCACGGCCACGGGCGCGCCAGCGCATGGAGCTGGCCGAGGTGGCCCTGGCACGTTTTCTCATGACATTGAATGCATGCGATACGAATGAAAATCATTAACTAGCACATTAAATAACCCTACTTTTTAAACGCCGCCGTTCCATAGAAAAAAGACATATCCCCCATCAGGCAGAGAAATTTCCCATATGCGTTGAAGCCCCCTATGCTTGCGTCCATGGGCGATACCGGTTGTGCGTAATTGCCCATCTGCCCAATCGGAACCTGTGACTAAAGACCTCAACAGAATCTTGTGCTCGGGGAATTAATTTCCATCGAATGCGTCTTTAATGAAGGGAAAGACGGCTGTGCCACCGCGCACACCCGGCCTGTGCAGCTACCGCCTGCAAGGCATTCAAAGTTACCAAGGAGAAGTACATGCTGATACTCACCCGCAAAGTTGGCGAAAGCATCGTCATCAATGATGACATCAAGGTCACCATTCTAGGGGTCAAGGGGATGCAAGTGAGGATCGGCATCGATGCACCCAAAGATGTCCAGGTGCACCGTGAAGAGATTTACAAGCGCATTCAAGCCGGCAGCCCGGCGCCGGAGAAGGGGGATGATCATCAGTAACCAGGGCTAATCGAGTCGCACGGATGCGCTTGGTCCCGGCAACACGGTTCACTGAAGCTCTGGCGTATCCCGCCCGGCCTCCGCCACACCGATGAATGCCCTGACCCTGGCCACCATGCTGGCAGTATCGAACGGCTTGTCGAACACTGCAGAAAACAGGTCAGGTATGGCTTTGCCGATACTTGCCTGGGCCCCGCTCATGAGAATGACCGGTAGGTCAGCAAACTGCGCATTGCTGCGAATCGCTTTGGCCAACTCCTCGCCATTCATTATCGGCATCATGTAGTCGGTGATGACCAGGTCGATTCGCACCTTCTCCAGCACGTCCAGGGCCGTCTTGCCATTGGGCGCCTTCTCGACCTTGTAGCCGGCGTCCTCCAGGGCATACCCCAGGATATCGGCGATCACATACTCGTCGTCCACGACCAGAATCGTGCTCATGGCTGCCAGCCCAGGGCTTTCATGCCCCTTGCGCCGATGAAGCGGTGCCCGACATCACCGCGCTCGCCTGAACGAACGCCTTGTCGAGCTCGATGCCTGTCGAACGGATGACCAGCTCCAGCAGGGCCGGATCGTATTCACTGTCGCGCACCTTGAGGATCGACAGCAAGCGTTTGAGCTCGGCGTCCAGCTCGACGAAACGCATCAGGAACAGGTTGTCGACGATCGACGACAGCTCCGACGCGGGTGCGTTGATTTCAGAGCCGAACAGGTCGCGCATCTCCCAGGTCGCCAACACCGTCACATCCTCGGCACGCAGCTCGCCCATCAGCGCACGGAAGAACTCGTTGAGCCGCCCCTGGTTGGTGGCCAGCCGGGCAAACGCGCCCAGGCTGTCGATCAGCACCCGTTTGATGCGGTGCTTGCGTACATGGCTGAGCAAACGGGCGCCCACGCCATCGAGCAACCCTTCGGTAGTGGGCTGCCAGGCCAGGTGCACCGCCCCGCTTTTCTCCAGTGCCGGCAGATCGATACCGATGGCCCTGGCCTTGATGCGCAAGCGCTGCGGGGTCTCGTAGAAGCCGAAATGCAGGCCCGGCTCGGCCACTGTGGCACCGGCCAGAAAACTCAGGCCCAGGGAGGTCTTGCCAATACCCGACGGCCCCATCGCCAGCGAGACCGAAGCGCTGGGAAAGCCCCCGCCCAGCAAGCCATCGAGACTGGCCAGGCCCGTGCCGACGCGGGTCAACACCTCGCTGCCCGGGCTGGAGGGGTGGCTGTAGAGTGCTTCAAGGCGCGGATACACCTTCAGCCCCTGCTCGGTGATCTCGCATTCGTGCACCCCGGACAGCGCCCCGCTGCCGCGGGTCTTGCGCAACTGGATGCGTCGCACCGAACGTGCGCCGTACAGGTCCTCGCCCAGTTCGATGACGCCATCGACCATGGTGTGTTCCGGGCTGCCGTCATCCAGGCGCGAACTGGTAAGCAGCAGCAAGGTGCAGCCGGCAAACGCGGCATGGCCTTGCAGCTCTGAAATGAACTTCTTGGTGTCGAGCACGTTTTCGGCGCGTGAACGTGCATTGAGCAGGCCGTCGACAATCAGCAGGGAGGCGCCCTGGCGGCCGATTTCACCGCGCAGCAGCTTGACCACCGCCTCCAGCCCCTCGCTTTCGAGGGTATCGAAGGCACTGACGAACTGCAGCTGGTTGCCCACCAGCGCAGGGTCGAAAAAGCTCAGGGTGGACAGGTACTGGAACAGACGCTCATGGGACTCGCTCAGCAGCGTCGCCACCAGCACCCGCCCGCCCGTGGCCACATGGTTGAACGCCAACTGGTTGGCCAGGATGGTCTTGCCCGAGCCCGGGCGACCCTGGACGATATAGGACGAGCCGGCCACAAGGCCGCCCTTGAGCAGGTCGTCCAGACCTTCGATGCCTGTAGCAAGACGCTTGAGCTGCTCCACAATAGGTTCACTCGCTTTGAAGGTTGTCGGGCTGGGGTGGCTGCCATGCCGGCAGGCACAGGGTCATGCAGGTGCCGCGACCGCTTTCGCTCTCGACCCTGATGCAACCGTTGCTCTGCTTGGCAAAACCGTAGGCCTGGCTCAACCCCAGGCCGGTTCCCTTGCCAAAACTCTTGGTGGTGAAAAACGGTTCGAAGATGCGCGGCAACACCGCAGCATCGATACCACGTCCGGGGTCGCGCACGCTGATGAGCACATGATCGCCAACCAGCCCGTCCCACTCCCCCTGCAGCACCTGGTTGCGTGCAACCAGTTCGATGCGCCCCTCGGCATCCATGGCGTCACGGGCGTTGAAGATCAGGTTGAGCAGCACCATCTGCAACTGGCCGCTGTCCACCTCGATATCCGATACCTCGCCCTGGATATCTACCTGCAATTCGATGCCCTTGGGCAGCGCCTGGGACAGCAACGCCTGGCTCGCCCGGACCAACTGCGCCACATCGACCCGGCTTGTGCTCTGCACCTTGCGCCGGGCGAACCCGAGCAACTGCTGGGTCACCTGGCTGCCGCGTTCGCCGGCATCGACGATATGCTGCAACAGGCGCTCGGTACGCTGCGGGTCGCGAGAGGTCATGGCCAGCTTGGCCGAGCCGATGATGATCGTGAGCAGATTGTTGAAATCGTGGGCCATGCCCCCGGTAAGCTGGCCGAGGGCTTCCAGCTTCTGCGACTGGAACAGCTGCGCACGCATGGCGTCCAATTGTAATGCGGCTTCCCGACGATCGGTGATGTCGCGGGTGATTTTCGCCAGCCCGACCACCTCGCCCTGCTCGTCCCGAATCACATCCAGTGCCGCCAGGGCCCAGAACTGCGTGCCGTCCTTGCGCATGCGCCAGCCTTCGTCCTGTGCCCCGCCGGTGCTCAGCGCACGATTGAGCAACCAGCCAGGCCGGCCTTCGGCGCAATCCTGCGGCGTGAAGAACATCGAGAAGTGCCGACCGATGACCTCGTCGGCGTTGTAGCCCTTGATGCGCTGGGCCCCCAGGTTCCACGACACCACATGGCCCTCGAGGTCGAGCATATAGATGGCGTAGTCCGCAACGGTCTGCACCAACTGCTCATAGCGGCTGGCGTGCATGGTTTGAAGGTCAGAGCGCTGGGAAGAATCCATGGCAAACCCGCAGGCACCGCAGTGAGGACAATGAGAAGGTAGACAACCGGGTGCCTCTGCAATTCCGTAATTTCGAAACAGTCGTATCGACCTGCAGGACGTGAACGATAAATCACTGGCGGAACAGTGGCGCAGTGATTGCCCGGTGTCAACGGGTGCTCACCTATCCGGGCAGTGCCCGGGGAAATCGTTCCGGGCCGGGGGGCAACTTGTTATAGTCCACAGGTGCAAGCGCAACCGGGGGAAGGACGTTGACCACAGATGCAAGGATGAAAGGCATTCACGATGACCTGGAGCACACCGCCGCCGATCTGGAGCAGATCGCGCGCGAAATGGCCGGGCATGCGCGCTACCTGCAGCACTCGGCCCACCCGCAGGATGCCCTGGAAGTGCAGCGCAGCATCAATGGGCTGCAGGCATCGATCGACCAGTTGCGCAGCGTGGCCGACCGCATCGAACCCTAGCCCCGGAGACGCCCATGCTGCCAGAGCGCCCACAGGGCCAACGCGGGCCGCTGACTACCCTCGTCTACAAGCGCCGGGGCCGCGTCGGGTTGTTTTTCGTCGCCGCCCTGTCGGTGCTGGCGGGCATGACCGACGCCATCGGCTTTCTCGCCACCGGCGATTTCGTTTCATTCATGAGCGGCAACACCACGCGCATGGCCGTCGCCCTGGGCGATGCGCACTGGGCACTGGTGGCCCGCCTGGCCCTGCTGATCGGCGCCTTCATTGCCGGCAACGCGCTGGGGGTGATCATCGCCCGCCTGAGCGCCAAGCGCGCATGGCCGCTGCTCGCCCTGTCGGCGGCACTGCTGCTGGGGGCAGGCCTGTGGGGCGCGCAGGCGCAGTTGCCGGCGCTGCTGGGCGCGATCATCGCCATGGGCATGCTCAATGCGGCGGTCGAAGAAGTGAACGGGCTGCCCATCGGGCTGACCTATGTAACCGGCGCCCTGTCGCGCTTTGGCCGCGGCCTGGGCCGCTGGCTGATGGGGGAGCGGCGTCCGGGCTGGCGCGTGCAACTGGTGCCGTGGTCCGGCATGTTCGGCGGCGCAGTGCTGGGCGGGCTGCTGGAGCACCGCTACGGCCTGGCGGCGCTGATGGCCTGCGGTGGCTTCGCCCTGGCGCTGGCCATCGTGTCACTGCTGATTCCCCGTCGCTGGCTGCGGCGTTACATGGCAAAGTAGCGGGTGCGCGAGTTGACTCGAATATAACGATGAGTTATAAAGCCGCCTTGATCCGGAAGGTAAAGTGTCGCACACACCCTGTGCCTGACCTTGCAGCCGGATGATCCGTGCGAGTGTGGTGGAATTGGTATACACAGCAGACTTAAAATCTGCCGGCGTGAGCCTTGCGGGTTCGAGTCCCGCCACTCGCACCATCTTCTGAAAAGCGCCCCTTGGGGCGCTTTTCTGCTTTCTGCGTCCTGCGTTCTCCCCCGCCCTGCCCCTGCCCCTGCGTCCATCTCCCTGCAGCAAAATCTGCAGGGATGAATTGACTTGTACAAATTTCCCTCTAACCTGCAAATATCTTGTACAAATAACAATACGTGTACAACTAAATGACCACAATGGTCATGGGTGCAGGCAATGTCCGAGTATCTCAAACGCTTTGCAGAGCGATTCTGCGCGATCGACGCGCACAACCTGGGTGTGCTGCGCGAGTTGTACAGCGACGATGTCCAGTTCCGTGACCCGCTGCATCAGATCCACGGCATGGCCGCGCTGCAGGATTATTTCGCTCAGCTGTACGCCAACGTCGATCAGGTGCGCTTCGAGTTCCACGGTTATGACCAGGTCGACGACGGGAAGGGCTACCTGCGCTGGACCCTGCACTACCGGCATGCGCGCCTGAACGGTGGGCGCCCGGTTCAGGTACAGGGTTGCTCGCACCTGATGTGGCGCGACAAGGTCTACCTGCACCATGACTACTTCGACGCCGGGGCGCTGCTGTACGAGCACCTGCCGGTGATGGGCAGCGTGGTCGGCTGGCTCAAGCGGAGGCTGGCATGAGACGCATCTGGCTGACCGGCGCCAGCAGCGGCATTGGTGCGGCACTGGCCCCTCTGCTGCTGGCCCAGGGGCATCGCCTGGCGGTCAGCGCGCGCAATGTCCAGCCCTTGCAGGCATTGGCGCAGCGCTACCCCGACCAGGTACTGGTGGTACCGGGCGACCTTCGCGAGGTTGACCAGGTGCGCGCGATCGCCCAGCAGATCGCCCAGGCCTGGGGTGGCCTGGACCAGGTGATACTCAACGCCGGCACCTGCGAGTACCTGGACAGCGAAGCCTTCGAAGCCGCCATGGTCGAGCGCGTGGTGGCTTCCAACCTGTTCAGTGCCAGCCACTGCGTGGAGGCTGCCCTGCCCCTGCTGCGCCAGGGCCGACAGCCGCACCTGGTGGCCGTGGCCAGCGCCGTGACCTTTCTGGCGCTGCCCCGCGCCGGTGCCTATGGCGCCTCCAAGGCCGCGGTGCGCTACCTGTTCGAATCGCTGCGCATCGACCTGGCCCGCGAAGGCATTGCCGTGACGCTGGTCAGCCCGGGCTTCGTCGACACCCCGCTGACCCGGCGCAACGACTTCCCCATGCCGCTGTGCTGGCCCGCCGAAAAGGCCGCACGCCATATTGCCCGGCGCCTGCACAAGCGCCCGTACACCATTGCCTTTCCGCTCCTGTTCATCGCCGGCCTGCGCCTGGTCGCGCTGCTGCCGGTGAGCCTGCAACTGGCACTGGGCAAGCACCTGTCACGGCCACTGCGTCAGGAACCCCACCCATGAAGATAGCCATCATCGGCAGCGGTATCGCCGGGCTTACCTGCGCCCACCTGCTGCAGCGCCAGCACGCCATCACGCTGTACGAGTCCAGTGACCGGATTGGCGGGCACACCCATACCGTCGACGTGCAGCTTGGCGAGCGACACTACGCGGTGGATACCGGGTTCATCGTGTTCAACGACTGGACCTACCCCAACTTCATCCGCCTGCTCGATCAGCTGGGCATCGCCTCGCGTCCTACCGAAATGAGCTTTTCGGTCCACGACCCGCAGACCGCCCACGAGTACAACGGCAACACCCTCAACAGCCTCTTCGCGCAGCGCCGCAACCTGTTGTCGCCGCCCTTCTGGGGCATGCTCTACGACATCCTGCGCTTCAATCGCCAGGCCCTGAACGACCTGGAGCAGCAGCGAGTCAACGACACCCTTTCGCTGGGCGACTACCTGTACATGAACGGCTACGGCGAGCGTTTCATCGACCACTACATCGTGCCGATGGGGGCCGCCATCTGGTCGATGCCACTGGCGCAGATGCTGGGCTTCCCGCTGCAGTTTTTCGTGCGCTTCTTCAAGCACCACGGGCTGCTGTCCGTCAACGATCGCCCGCAATGGCGGGTAGTGGAAGGTGGCTCGCGCAGTTACCTGGCCCCGCTGTGCGCACCGTTTGCCGAACGCATTCGCCTCAACTGCCCTGTACTGGGCGTGACCCGCGATGCCGACGGTGTCAGCCTGTTCAGCCGAGCAGGCATGGAGCGTTACGACAAGGTGGTGTTCGCCTGCCACAGCGACCAGGCGCTGCTGATGCTGCATGATCCCAGCCAGGCCGAGCGCGAGATTCTTGGCGCGCTGCGCTATGCCGACAACGACGTGGTCCTGCACACCGACACCCGCCTGCTGCCGCGTCGTCCCCTGGCCTGGGCCAGCTGGAACTACCGCCTGGGCGGCTCGCAGTCCCAGCCGGCCGCCGTCACCTACAACATGAACATTCTGCAGGGCATCGATGCCCCGCAGACCTTCTGCGTGAGCCTCAACCAGACCGGCGCCATCGACCCCGGCAAGGTCCTTGGCCGCTACACCTATGCCCACCCGCAGTTCAGCCTGGCCGGGGTACGGGCCCAGGCGCGTCACGCCGAACTGTGCGGTGCCCGACACAGCTACTACTGCGGCGCGTACTGGGGCAACGGCTTTCATGAAGACGGCGTGGTCAGCGCGCTGCGCGTGGCCGCCGAATTTGGTGAGCAGTTGTGAACAGCGCGCTCTACCAGGGCTGGGTCAGCCACCGCCGCCCCGCCAGGGGGGATTTCGGCTTTGCCTACCGCATCGGCCTGCTGTACCTGGACCTGGACGAGCAGGCGCAGCTGCCAGCGCTGTCGAGGCTGGCCGGCGGGGGCCGGTGGAGCGCCTTTGCCTTCGACGAGCGGGACTATCTGCCAGCCGCCACTCACCAGGGCACGCCCCTCAAGAGCGCCGTGCTGGACCTGCTCGAACAGGTGCTGCACCACCGCCCCCAAGGGCCGGTGTGCGTACTGACACAACCCCGCAGCTGGGGCCTGGCCTTCAACCCCGTGAGCTTTTTCTACTGCTTTGAAGGTGACGGGCGTCTGGCTGCGATTCTCTGCGAGGTCACCAACACGCCCTGGCGCGAACGCTTTCACTACGTGTTGCCCGCCGACGGCCCGGGGCCGTGGAACTTCAGCGTGGCCAAGGCGTTTCATGTGTCGCCGTTCCTGCCCGCCGACCTGGAATACCGCATGCACTTCTGCACACCTGCAGCGCGTATCCGTGTGCGCATGGAGGACTGGCAGGCACACACCCGGGTGTTCAGCGCCCTGCTGAACCTGGCGCGCATCGAGTTGGACCGACGCAGCCTGCACCGGCACCTGCTGAGCTTCCCGTGGATGACCGCCAAGACCCTGCTGGCCATCCATTGGCAGGCGTTGCGCCTGCTGCTCAAGCGTCATCGCCTGTTCGACCACTTCGCCGCCCGGGGCACCTGGCGGCGAGCCAAACCGATCAATGCACCCGACAGCGCAAAGGACACCCCCCATGAAAAGCCCTGAGGCAATCCCGGCAAAACGCTTCGCGTCCGCCGGCAACGGCATCGGCGTGATGCTGCTGCGGCGCGCTGTGCTGCGCCAGCTCGAACGCCTGCGCCACGGCGCACTGGTTGTCATCGAAGCCAATGTGGTGCACCACTTCGGCGACGCCGGCGCGAACCTGCAAGGGCATGTCCAGGTAGTGGACGACGCGCTATGGGGCCTGGTGGCCAGCAACGGCTCGATTGGCGCGGGCGAAGCCTACGTGCACGGCTACTGGACCAGCCCGGACCTCACCGCCGTGGTCCGCGTGCTGGTGGCGAACCTGGAGGTACTCGACGGCCTGGAAGGCGGGCTGGCACGCCTGGGGCGCCCGCTGCTGCATGGCCTGCACTGGCTCAACCGCAATACCCGGCGCGGCGCCAGACGCAACATCGCCGCCCATTACGACCTGGGCAACGAACTGTTCGAGCGCCTGCTGGACCCGAGCATGATGTACTCGGCGGCCATGTTTCAGGGGGCAGACGATACCCTGGAACAGGCCCAGCACTACAAGTTGCAGCGCATCTGCCAGAAACTCGCCCTCACCCGCGACGATCACCTGCTGGAGATCGGCACCGGCTGGGGCGGCCTGGCCATTTACGCGGCACGCCACCACGGCTGCCGGGTAACCACCACCACGGTGTCGGCCGAACAGTTCGCCTATGCCCGTCGGCGCATCGACGAAGCCGGCCTGCAGGACCGCATCACCCTGCTGCTGGAGGATTACCGCGACCTGCAGGGCCAGTACGACAAGCTGGTATCCATCGAGATGATCGAAGCTGTCGGCCATCGCTACCTCAGCAGCTACTTCAGGCAATGCGCGCGGCTGCTCAAGCCCGATGGCCTGATGCTGCTTCAGAGCATCACCATCCGCGAACAGCGCTACGCACAGGCGTGCCGCTCGGTCGACTTCATCCAGCGCTACATCTTTCCGGGCGGCGCCCTGCCTTCGGTGGGGGTGATGCTGCAGGTGATGGGCCGCGACACCGATCTGAACCTGCACCACATGGAAGAATTCGGCCTGCACTATGCGCGCACCCTGCGCTGCTGGCACCAGAACCTGCAGCAGGCGCGCCAGCCGTTGCAGGCGTTGGGTTATGACGACACGTTCTACCGCTTGTGGGAGTTCTACCTGTGCTACTGCGAGGGGGGCTTTCTGGAGCGTGCCATCGGCACCGCCCAGCTGTTGCTGGCCAAGGCCGGCGCACGGCCCGCACCGCTGCTGGGGCAACCAGGCTGAACCGGCGGACAGCGCATTGGGCAGCGGTGCTGAGCAATGCGCTGTTGTTTCAGCTTGGCTGGTTCGCCTGCGTGCTGGGTGCTCGCCACCCCGCCTTGCTGGCAGTGGCAGTGGCCTGCCTGGTGACGCACCTGAGCTGCCTGGCCAGGCCCGGCGAGGTGCGCCTGATCGTCGCCGTCAGCCTGTGCGGGTGGCTGACCGACAGCCTGCTGCTGGCGCTTGGGGTGTTCGAGTTTGGCGGTCATCGCTGGCTGCCGCCGTTCTGGCTGCTGTTGCTGTGGCCCGTGTTCGCCTGCACCTTGCGCCACAGCCTGCACTGGACCGCCAACCCCTGGTGGCGGGCCAGCCTGCTGGGCGCGGTGGGCGGCCCGTTGTCCTACTGGGGCGGTGTGCAGCTTGCCGGTGCCGGGCTGCCATTGGGCACCTGGCCGAGCCTGCTGGTGCTTGCCGCCGTGTGGGCCTTGCTGCTGCCGGTACTGCACCGTCTCGGCCGGCCTACTGCACCTGCTTGCGAAAGAACAAGGTGACCTGCCCGACTTCGATGCCGAACTTGGTCATGTAGGAGCGGTTGGCCAGGGTGTTATCGTCCAGCAGGTACATCCAGTCGTCGAAGCGGATGGCCCAGGTCTTGCCGTCCACCGGTACGTCGAGCACGTACTGCCAGCGCAAGGCGAAACCGGCGTTCTGCCCGCGCGCCTCTTCCACCACATCCCCGGCCGTGCCGCGCCAACGTCCCGGGCCGTCCGGGCGAATGGTCCAGGTGCGTTGCTGCCGGGTGCCGTCGCTGTAGGTGAAGTGCTCGTTCAGCACCACGTTATCGCCTTCGCTGCGCCCTTCGATCAGCACGTGAAAACGCTTGATGACCTCGCCGGAACGCTTCTGCACGATGCCCCAGCCGTCGACGCGGCCGTTGAAGTACTGACGCAGGTCGAACGCCGGTGACTGGTTGCGGTAAGCCTCGACATCGACATTGCCGCAGCCGGCCAACAGCAGGAACACCAACAGGTACCAGGCTTTCATGGGGAAGCTCCAAGGAGTTGCCGACGCAAGTCGGGGTAGCGGCTGCGAGGGTCCAGCCAGATGGCGAAGAACGCACGGGCGAATACCTGGTCACGCACTTCGTGCTGCAGGCGCTCCCCCACATAAAAGCGACAGCCAAGCCCGGGAACGTACACGCCCGTGATGCGCATACCCGCCTCGACATCCACGAACGCCTGCTGCATCTGCGCCTGCCACTGGTCCCGTTGCGCTGCCGTCAGCGGGGTGGCAGACAGACGCTGGATCTCCTCGAGGCTGACCTTGACCAACCGCTCGCGACTGACCGCGCGCCGGTAGGTGATCTCGAGGGCGAAGCCATCGCCCTCATTCAAACGTGCACCGGGGGCCCACAATCGCGCCGTATAGATATCCAGGCCCCAGGTCCTGAATTCAGCACTGCCTACCAGAAGCGCATCCGGCAGGTCGGCCCGCCACCCCGCCTGGGCGTAACCGCAGGCCAGCACACCGATCAGCAACAGCAGCCTGCACAGCGCGATAGATGGCGGTCGCATGCGGTACTCCCTGGCAGCCCCTTGGGCGGGGGGTTGCGGCGATACTTGCACATGGAAAATTTTATGTACAAGTTAATTGCCGTATCTGTACACGCTAGCACAGCCTGCAGAAATCACTGCTTGACGAACACTACCCACGACGGCGAGGAGTCGATGATCTGCTCCTTGAACTCGATCTGGACCTGCCCTGCCCCGAACAGGCTGACGTCCTTCAGGCCCAGGCCACCCTGAACCACCACCCGTGCATCCTGCGGAAGCCGCGACAAGGCTGCCACCAGCTCGCCAACGGTCTTGTACTGCGCCATATCAACCTCACTGTGCAAAAGCCAATCGGCCATCTTCGCCGAGGCCCGCGAAGCCTCGCAAGGGCGCACCACGTTTTTAAATGGCGCGACGGGAAACCAAACCTTCAGCGCGCGGTCTGAACAGCACCAAAAAATCATCTTGCAGATCAAGTACCTGAGGTTCACATCATGCGTTTCACCCTGCCTACCCTCGCCCTGGGTATCCTGCTGCCCCTGACTGCCGCTGCCGGCGACGGCACCACCGCCATCGGTGGCGGGCTGGGCGGCGCACTGGGCAATGTCGTTGGCCAGCAGATCGGCGGCAGCACCGGCGCCGCCATCGGTGCCGGGCTGGGTGGCGCTGCAGGTAGCGCGGCTGGTGCGCGCAAGGGCAACCGCACCCAGGCCGCCGTGGGCGGTGGCCTGGGGTCGGCCGGCGGCTCGCTGATCGGCAATGCGCTGGGCGGCTCCACCGGTTCGACCGTCGGCGCCGGCCTGGGCGGCGCGGCCGGGGGCGCGGTGGGCAATCATCTGGCAGATGACAACAGGCACAGCGCCAGCAAGCACAAGCGCAAGCACCGCCACCGTTAAGTCGCCTGCCACTACGCAAACGTCCGGCCATGTGCCGGACGTTTGCGTTTTGCATTGCAGCACAGTTGCAGTCAAACCACGCTGTACCACAGCACAAATGCCGCCATTGCGATGCCCTGCACGATCAGCAACACCCGAGCACCATCAGGCCGGAACGCCAACAGCCAATAGGCAAACACCAGTGGCAGGCACAGCAGGTTGGTCAGTGCCAGCGCGAAGATCGCCAGCACCGGGCCCAGCGAGGGGAACATGCTGGCCGGGCTCAACAGGCAGTACAGGGAAGCACAGAGACCAACCGCCGCAATGATGACTGCACAGACAACGCAGAAACGACGCGCGACGTCGCGCTCATCCAGCTCCCCAACCATGCCGCACTCCCTTTACCCGATCCGATCGCACGGATCCTACCACTTTTGCTCCCTCGCGCCGGTGCCTGCAACTGTCGATCAATCGCCGCGATGGGCGAGCGCCTGCAGCACCTGGTTCACCTTGAGGCTGGCGGTCTCCATGCTGTCCAGCGAGGCCACCACCGCGCTCCAGTCCTTGTGCTGCGCCTGGTGCAGCGCATGGCTGGCCGATTCGTGGCAGATACGGTGGGGGTCGTCGAGCTGGGCGAATGCCCGGTCGTGCTGGTAGATCTGCTGGGTTTCCGGCATCAGGTACCACTTGCCCAGGCGGCAATGCTTATGGTCCGACAGCTCAAGGTTCGGGTCCTGATTGAACAGGCGCAGGTACACCATCAGCTTGAACAACAGGTGGTCGAGCTTGACCGCCTCGCAGAACGAACTGAGGGCCATGTTCTCGATCAGGGTGGTCATGTGGTCACCCATCACCACCATTTCGTCCAGGGTCTGCGCCGAGGTCGACACGTCGCCAGCCAGGCGCGTGGCTTCATTGGAGAGGTTGCCGATCGAGTTGCTCGCAGCCGTGGTATCGACATTGATGGCGTCCACCAGCACGCTGATGTCCTGGGTGGCCTGGTGGGTGCGCTGGGCCAGGGCCCGTACCTCGTCGGCCACCACCGCAAACCCGCGCCCCTGCTCACCGGCCCGCGCCGCCTCGATGGCGGCGTTGAGTGCCAGCAGGTTGGTCTGGTCTGAAATGGCCTTGATCAAGCCCACGATGCTGCTGATTTCGCTGACCCGCGCCTGCAGGTGGGTCACGCTCTCGACACTGCTCACGCCTTGACCGGCCATGTGCGTGAGCGAGGTGGAGAACGACGAAAGCAGTTCGGACGTCTCGCTGAACACGCCGCTGTTGGCCTTGAGGTGGTCGACCTCCCCGCGCAGGGTTTCGGCCTGGCTGACCACCCCATCACGGGTCTGCTTCATCGACTCGTCGAACATGCCCATCTTGCTGTGCAGATCACATTGGTAACGGCTGTAGGCATTGAGCTCGGCCTGCTCACCCTGGGTTTGCGCCAGCAAATCGGTCAGTTGCTGGTTTTCCTGCTGGAGCGCCAGATTCTGCTGCTTCAGCTCCTGCAACTCACGCGCCTGTGCGTTGACCTGTTCTCGCCACTTTCTACCAAACATTGCCACAACTCCCCGGCACGCAACGCCTATCGATATGTGCCTCGATTTTAAAGGCGCAGCAGGGAGGCAACATTGACATCAATCAGCCATCATGCATGAATTGGCCCCTTGCGCACTGCCGCAGAGCGTCTGCATCACGTTTTTCGCGTCCTTGAAAATGCCCATGGCCATGGCACAGTGCGTGGGCTGCAGTGTTTTCTCTTCGTTGTCGCAGGTAGCTGTATGGACAAACTCACCACCTTTCGAATGGGCCTCACCCTGGCTGCCGTACTGGGCCTGATGCCCCTGACGCTGCTGTTCATTGCCGGGTGCATCGGTTTTTTCTTCCCGATGTTGGTCATCAGTGAGCAACCGCTGTTCGCGATACCCATAGCCATGGGCCTGATGTCGATTTCGTTGTTCGGCCTCTGGTCGTGCTGGAAGATCTACCTGCTGGCGATGGCTGAAATACCCGTGGTACCCAACCGCCGCCTGCTGATCTGCGGGGTGGCAGTCACACTGATATGGGGCGGCGTGCTGGCCGGCTTCACTCACAAGTTCCCGCAGCTCGTGTATATCTTCATGATGCCCGGCCTGCTGTCGGCCGCCCTGTTGTGGCATACGCTGCGGCGGGAACGGCAGGCGGGGTGACGCGCCCCTTCATCCCCCCATGGTCAACGGCTTAGCGCTGGTCAGCCTCCAGCGACCTATCGGGCCTGCGCCGCTCGAGGGCGACCGCAAGCCCCGCCAGCAGAATGGCCAGCGCGTAGGCAAAAAGACCAAGGTTGACGCCCAGGATCATCTTCTCCGAACCGTCTGTGAGTACCATCGAGCCGCCGTAGCCATCGCGCAGCCAGTACGCCATCAGGAACCCGCCGGTGACGAACAGGGTCAGCAGGCTCGCCAGCCTCAGGTTATCGCGCCCCCACACCAGCCAGACGCTGTACGCACCAATGGCGGTATTGGTGAAGAGCTGCCAGGTTTCATGCAGGCGCGCGTGTGGCTCCCAGGCCTGATTGAAGACGTGGGTATCATTGATTTCGAGGATCGGTACCACGACGGCGTAAAACACGATACCAACGGTGACCATCAACTTCGCTATCATCGCAAACTTCCTTGTTCAGACCATGACGGGACTATTCGGCACTGTAGCGCCAAGTTGCGTATATCGCGACTTTTATGGATTCAGTGTCCCTGAAGTACACTTCGCGGCATCAAACCGACAAGGCGAGACCATGAGCCTATCCATCAGGCAGGCCCTGACAGAGGACATCCACCACCTGACAGGCATTGACGCTGTTGCACGCAACGATGAACGCCGCCGCGAGCAGCTTGCGCAGGCCATCCGCGCACGTGAGTGCTGGATTGCCTGCAAAGCGAACGACGCCGCCGCCCCCTTGGGTTATGGTTGCCTGGACCGAAGCTTTTTCGGTGAGTACTTCATTCCCCTGGTGGTCGTTTCAGATGCATCCAGGCGCACCGGTGTCGGCCGCCAGCTGATGACACACCTGGAGCGAGTCGCCTCGGCGCAGAAGGTTTTCACATCCACCAACACCTCCAACCTGCCGATGCGCCAACTCCTGGCACAGCTGGGCTATCAACACAGCGGGACAATCGAAAACCTCGACCCGGGCGACCCGGAACTGGTGTTCGTGAAGTTCATGGGTTGAGCGGGCTTGTCGCCAGGCTTCTACAGAACAGAAAAGGATTTCATCGATGGCATTTTCCCCTACAGAACGTACTGCCCTGCTGGCGCTCAAGGGCGTAGGCCCCACCGTTATCACCCGGCTCGAGCAGATGGGCATCGATTCCCTGGCCGAGCTGGGCAGATCGGATGTCACTGACATCCTTGCCCAGGCATCTGCCGCATTGGGCTCGACCTGCTGGAAGAACAGCCCCCAGGCCAGGGCCGCCATTACCGCAGCCGTGGACCTGGCCAGAGGGCTGGCCGACGGTGAGCCCGCGCGCTAGCGAACTTCCCATCGATAGCGGAACCGCCCGGCGCAGCACTGGCATCGCCCGGGCGAGTTCTTCAAAACGAGACTCAGCGCAGGGTAATGAAAACCATCACCCTGTAGTCTGCAGCGCTAACGCAACAATGATGCAACTAACAGGACCCGTGACCATGAAGTGCAAGTACCTGTTGCCCCTGGTGCTGCTGGCCGGCTGCACCACCCAGCCCAATCATCAGCCCAATCATCAAGGCATCGACTGGGGCCAGGGCACTTGCCCGGCCCCAGACCCGCAGAGCATCTCGCCCAACCACCAACTGGTGATCGAAGATGGCAAGACGCTCAAGTGCCAACTGCGCCCCTACGTGTCGAACATGGCATGCCAGGGCATCGTCGACAGCCAGAATGAAGGCGTCATCTGCCAGGACAACGTGGGCAACCAGATCATCTTTCTGTTCGACGACAAGGGCGTGCTGAGCCTGCATCGAAGCCTGAGATCACGCTAAGCCACCCGGTGCAATGGAACCGCAAATGACCGTATGGAACGCCCTGGGCGCCGCCCTGCTTGTCCTGGCCAGCAGCCACGCTGCGGCTGCCGAAAACGCCAATCCGTTCGACAAGGCGCTGATGTACACCACGTTCGTGCCGAGCATCCTGGTGGCGGGCACCACCGCGCTGACCTTCAATGCGCCCGATCTGTTCAAGTCGGCCAGAAGCGATGCGCTGGCCTTCGTTGGCTCGGATGGCCAGATACGCGGCGCACAGTTCGAGCAGGCGTCTCGGCATTATCGTGCGACCGCCCGGCCACCTTTGATGACAGATCGGCAGCTGGCTCAGGCGATCACCGCCACCTACTGACCAGGCGAGGGTTCAGGCACCGGACTCAGGATCGCTCGCAGGCACGTCGCGCGTCTCCTTTCTCTCATCGCCCTGCTCGCGCAATGGCGAGCCCGCATGCGGGTGGTCGTCGCGACTGTGGTTTCCTGCCTCGGGATGCTCGCTCAGTACCGAGTTGCCGGCCTCCACATCGGTCATGTCTTCTTCGACCGCCGCTTCGTCGTCAGGCGGCAGTGGCACCTCTGGCGCCTCGCGCCTTGGATCGTGACCGGTTTCGTTGTCGGTGGTGCGCGTAACGCCCTGCTGTGACCTGTTGCCAGGTGCGTTCTCGTCGATGTCCATGGTGCTTCTCCAGGCTGCTGCACGGGATGCCCGCGCATAAGCGTGAGAAGCCTCGCAGGGTGTGGGAGTGCCGGGCACTGGACGAACGGTGCGCACAAGCGCAGGGCACCGGCACCCCCACCGCGCAGTACGGGCTAGAGTTCAGCGCTCGATCGAATGGAGTCAATGAGATGCAGGTACAAGGACGATGTGACGCTGCTTTTGAACCGGTCCGCCAAGCCTTCGCCGCCATCCTGGAAGAGCCCCACGAGCGCGGTGGCGGTGTCTGCATACAGGTCGGCGGCAAGACCGTCGTAGACATCTGGGGCGGCGTGAAGGATGCGCACGGCCATGCACCCTGGCAGCGCGATACCCTGGTCAACGCCTATTGCACCATCAAGCCGATCACCGCTGTGGCGGTACTCATGCTGGTGGAACGGGGCCGACTGGGTCTGGATGATCCCGTGGCCAAACACTGGCCTGAATTCGTTCGACACGGCAAAGAACGAATCACCCTTCGCCAGGTGTTGAGCCATACCAGCGGCTTGCCTGCGCTGCGCCTGCCGGATCGCACGCCCCACATGTACGACTGGAACCACATGGCCCAGGTGACAGCAGACGAACAGCCGTGGTGGTCGCCAGGCACACAGGTGGGGTACGGCGCGACCACCTATGGCTGGATCATCGGTGAGCTGATCCGCCGCGTGGACGGTCGCGACGCCGGGGTTTTCATACACCAGGAGATCCTCGAACCCCATGCGCTGGATGTGTTCCTGGGCGTGCCTGCCGATCAGTTCAAGCGTATCGCTCACTTCGAGCATGCGCCCGGCCGAGTGGGTGACCGGTTCGCACAGGACCTGCGCACCCTCATCCTCAATGAGCCTGCGCATGTGGCGACCCTGGCATTCACCAACCCCAGCCTTTCACCCACCCGTACGGGTAATCCGCGCTGGTGGGGCTACCACCAGCCGGGCGTCTGCAGCCATGGCAACGCCCATGGCCTGGCGGGCTTCTACAGTGCCCTGCTGCAAGGCAAGTTGTTGGGGCCACAACTGTTGAAGGCGTTCGGCACAGAGCAAAGTGCAGGGTTCGACCAGACCCTGCGGCGCCCCATGCGCTATGGCCTGGGTTGCATGATGGAACATGCCGCCGACCCTGACGCGTCCTATTGCATGGGGCCGCAGGCATTCGGTCATGTTGGGCTGGGCGGGCCGGTGGCGTTCGCAGACCCAGACCGGGAGATGAGCTTTGGTTTCGTGACCACCACCATGGGCAGCCATGTGCTGATGGACCCTCGCGCCAGAACGCTTGCGGCACTTGCCTTCGCAGCGGTTGAGTGACGCATCGTGCCAGCGCTTACCGGGCGCTGGCGTTTCAGTCCTGATCGGCCAGTTCGCAGACGCCATTCGCACGATTCTTGCCGGTGTACGACACATCCGGCGAGCCGTCGGGCCTGATGGTGAGCGACACGGTTATCCCGCTGCCCTTGGCTTCGAAATAGTTGTCGTTGAATTTCTTCAACGTGGCCTCTTTGCCATTGATATAGATCGGCCCGCCTTCATCGGCGTGAACCTCGATGTTGCCTGGGCAGGTGGCGTTAAGCAGCGGGATGTCCGCATGGGCAATGCCGGCAGCGCTCACCAGCAAGGCGCCCAACAGTAGCTGTTTCATCGAATTGTCTCCTGAGTCGGCCAGGTGCCGAATCATCAGCAATAGCTCACTTCAACGGTGCACGCCACCCTGGTGCAGGGGCGGATGAATCGAATGCGCTACCACAGCGATGGATTCAAGATGAAAAGAGCCCCTCTCGGTCAACCAGCAAAGTGGCTGAAAGCAAAATGCCACCAAGTGCAAGAATGTTCGGAGCTGTTTTAAAATGCGCACTTTGTCATTTCAAAGGAATGAACTAGTGGTAAGTCACAATGCCGTCGCGTGCCCACACTGTCACGGGCAAAATGTTCAACTGCTGTCCGTTATCCATGCCGCAGGCACCTCCCGCATCAAAACCACTCATCAAGTGCAATCCGGAGTAGGGCCAAGTGTTACGGTCGAGACGACGGGTAAACATCAGACTGACCTGGCCGCCAGCGTCTCTCCCCCACCAGGCAAACGCTTGCTGGGGCCAGTCATACTTACGATCGTGGGCTCCATCATCCTGTATGACGGCCTTAAACTCATGAACACCTGGTGGGGAGTCGATTGGACCAGGTTCTTCATTGGCGTTGCGTTCATTGCAATCGGCGTGATCGGTTTTGTTCGTCATTGGCGGTTCAACGTCGCGCAATACGACAAGTTGGAAGTCTGGCGCCGTAGTTGGCTGTGTCATGCTTGCGGCACCCGATTTGAGCCCTCATAACGTGTGAGGTCACTGTCCCGACGCATACTTGAGCCCGTCTAGCGCGGGCTTTTTTTGAGCCATTTTTCTGCATGAGCATAATTTAAGGGCCGCCAGCTTCTGGTTGTACTCGTCGAGGCTCATGCCGCAGGCGCTGTCACTGTAGTTATTGGCCAGGTTCAGCTTTTTCTGGTTGATCCGGTCGGCGATGGTGGCGGCATCGGTCTGCTCATCACGCACCTGGACGTTGAAATAATGGTGAGTTGCCGGTATTGGTGAACATCAAGTCATCCGCAAGGCAAATCATGCAGCTAACGTTCCGACATCTCAGCGATGTTTCAACCGATGACATCATGGCGCTTAACAACAATCCAGATGTCTTACGCCAGATGCCCTTGGGCCGCCCCGACTTTGACGAAAAAAAATGCAAGGTATGGGTCGCCCAAAAAGAGGCCCAATGGGTCCTTAACGGATATGGGCCCTGGGCCTTCTTCGTCGAGAATGAATTTGCCGGTTGGGGTGGGCTACAGAAAGAGGGCGACGACGCCGATCTTGCCTTGGTGCTCCATCCACACTACTGGGGATTGGGAAAGGTAATTTTCAATGAAATCGTACGGCGCGCTGTTCAGGAGTTGAGGCTGGAGTCGATTACCCTACTGCTTCCACCAACCAGAGTTCGAATCAAAGGTGTACTGCGCCTAGGGTTTCGCCCTGACGGAGAAGTTGATATCGACGGTACGTACTTCAGGCGCTATCGGCTCCTTGTCGGTCCAAGCGCACAGCACCCGTAACCCTCCAACTCGCATGCAGAGGAGCAAGCGCGCCGCCTGAAAAGCCTGATGCGAGCTTCTAATAGATCGAGCTTAATCCAGCACTCCATTTATCACTTCGTAGATGATGCCAGTGGCAATAGCAACGAGAATCAAGTCTGTGCCAGCTTGTTGCCACTCATAGCCATCGTAGCGCGGTAGATGGCCGATAAGTCTTGCGTCGAGCTTTTTCGCGATGCCAGGAGGGAGCGGTTTTCCTCGTGCCAAGTTCTTCTGGATGCCGGGCGGTAGTGCTGGGCCTGGGGCCCAATAATTGTGGTAACTGTTCAGAACGTTCAGGACGCTGCCACGATCAATGTTCGGGCCGTGGTCCCAGTCATTTTGCCCTGAACGCGTTCCCTTAGCCCCGCTCCCCTGGTTGCCGTGGCCTTGAGCATTGTGAGCGTTACCCTTTCCGTTGCCTTGCCCTTTTCCATTACCGGGGTCAGCGCATGCGCCGACCGAGCCTGTAACTAAAACAAGGCTTGATAGCACTGAGATCAACGTTTTCGATTTGAGCATGGCCGTACTCTCAGAAAGGGGATAGCCCCTCCAATGTAGACGACGCTGTATGAAAAGGTTCATTCACCACCATGCCGCATCCGGCCACGGAGGGCCACCAGAGTCACCATCTGCCTGCCAGGTAGAACATGCCTCCTGCAAACACAGTCAAGATGATGCCGTCCAGTACATCGCCAAATGCGGCGTTATCTGAGCGCCATGCTTCGAGCTGTGCGGCCAGAAAGAAGACCGCGATGAACAAGACGACGCCCGCGATGCGCCGCTGAACCTTGAACCTGGCTTTGTCGGTTCCGAACCACAGCATTCACGCCTCCTTCAGTAATCCATCCATAACCGCACGATAACTTGCGTAGGCGCCCAGGTCACAAAGGGCGGCGCATGCCGCCGCGAAGCATTACGTCTTGCCCCACCTGAATGCGCTCCCGCATTGACCCTGTTCCGACCGGTTGATGTTGATATTTGGGCCTCACTACACGGTGCAGGTGCTCGATGAAGATCGACCCGCGACCTTCGCCGAATTTATCAAGGCCGGGGACTACGGCCTGATGGAAAGCTTCACTGCGCACAAGCGCACCCTGAACCAGTTCAGGCGCTACACCGGTCGAGCAGAGGGTTTGTCGATCAGCTTCGAGCCTCACTTGCTCGGCTCCAAGATTGAGTTCGACCAGGACAGCAGCAGCCTGACTATCCGCAACCTGCCAACGCAGCTTACTGATCAACTGAAGCGCCGCGCGGCCTGCCCCTTCGGCGCCGCCCGCCAGTGCCTCAGCGCTTGTCATGGAGCTCGGGAGGCCAAGCGCTCATGAACCACATCATTCCGGGAATCATCACGTAGATCCAGTGCTTGCCAGGGTAAACGCAGATGCCGACAGTCCAGATGACGAGCAACGTACCGCCCGCTCGCCGACGCCGCCGCGGCGTGAACCATTCCTGAAATACCTTATGCTTTTCCCGCAGTTTCACTACCACTCTCCCTGTTTGGTAAGCGGCGAAGCATAACACCAGCAGCGCTGCCCGCCAGCGCCTTCCCCCCATACGAAAACGCCACCTGATGAGGCGGCGCTGACTGTAACGGACGTTACCAGGTCTTTGGCTCTGACTTTTTGTACGAGCCACCGGTCATGCACTTCTCGACCAGGGAAAGAGGAAATCACCAAGCGTGTTTATCGCCGAGTCGGCGAAGTGGTCAGCCCGACCAAGTAGAGGGCTGATGCGGAAACGATGCCTCAAGATGCGGAAACGATCAGGTTTTCTATCGCCCAAAGAAAAACCCCGCAGACGTTGATCTGCGGGGTTTCAATAATGGAGGCCGAGGTCGGAATCGAACCGGCGTAGACGGATTTGCAATCCGGAGCATAACCACTTTGCTACTCGGCCTCAAATGACTGAACCCTCTGAAGCAGCTCAATCACGTACAAACTGTAGAGATTTGCATCTCATTGAAAACGTTGAGATTTTTATTTCTCGTCGCTTTCGATGGACGCCATTATGTCCGCATTCTGGAGGGCTTGCAACCCCCTGATTTAAAAAAGATTTGGGGTGGGTTTTCGCCAACGGGGTCATGCGGCGGCAGGCTCTCCTGCCCCGCGGCTGACTTCGAACACGCCCACCAGCTTCTGCAGCTTGTTCGCATTCAAGCGCACGGTCTCGGCACTGGTGTGCAGCACTGTCACGGTCTGGCGCATTTCCAGTGACGCCTGATCGACCTCCTTGATGGTGCGCCCGTACTCGAGGCTGCGCTGGTTGAGCTGCTGGATGATGCCGAACATGTTCTCCACGGCCCGGTGCAATTGCACGTTCTCGGACGAGGCCTGCTCGGCCAGGCGCAGGCTGTCATCCACGTCCTGCACGCCGCTCTGCATGAAGCCCACGGCCTGCTGCGTCTCGCTGTGCAAACCGTCGACCATCGTACGGATATCGTCGGCCGCCCGTGCCGTGCGCGCCGCCAGGCTGCGCACCTCGTCGGCCACCACCGCAAAGCCGCGACCATGCTCGCCGGCACGCGCCGCCTCGATGGCGGCATTGAGCGCCAGCAGGTTGGTCTGGCTGGTGATGTCGCTGATCAGCCCGGTGATGTTGCCGATCTCGGCCATGCGGCTGTCCAGCAACCTGACACTGGACGATGAACGCTGCACCACATCGCGTATCGACTGGGTGCCCGCCTGCACGGTCAGGAACTGCTCCCGCGCCCGGCTGACCACCTCGTCCATGGCCTGCTTCATCTGCTCGGCGCCGGCCGAGGCCTGCTGAATCTCGCCCAGTTGCTCCTCCACGATCACCATCATGCGGTGCACGGCATCGGCCACCTCCTCGGAGGTGAGGCTGGCGGCCTGGCTGCGCCCCAGCATCATCTGGTTGGTGGTGCCCACGCTGTGGCTGGCCTTGATCACCTGCCCCACCACCGCGTCCAGATGGTCGATGAAGCTGTTGATCCAGCGCCCCATGTCGCCGGTCTCGTCATTGGCCATGCGCGTGGTGTCCAGGCGCTGGCGCAGGTTGCCCTCGCCTTCGGCGATGGCCCTGATCACGCCGGTCATCTCGCTCAGGCGCGCGGCGAGGCGCCGCGGCCCCAGCACGCTGAACACCAGCGCGGCCAGCAGCAGGCTCACGCCCTCGCACGCATCGATCAGGCCCTGGTCGAGGCCGCTGTAGTGCTGCACCAGGTAGTTGCTGACGAACAGGCCGAGCATCGTCGCCAGGTACGGCTTCATCAGGCCGTAGCTCAGCGAGCGCCGCCGGTACACCTCCTCCAGGTCGGCTTCGCACATCATGCCCCAGCGGTCCGGCGAACCGGGCAACTGAAAGGTCACACCCTTGCCCACCACGGGAATGTGGCGGTAGTCCGAGTAGCCGGGGTAGCTCACGAACAGGTTGGCGCCGGTGCGGATGGTTTCGCGCACGCCAGGGTGCAATTGCCCGGTGGCCGGGTCGGTGAAGCGCAGCTCAAGCTCGGTGTGGCGCTGCACCTGCACGGTCTTCCACGGGGTGTGCACGCCGCTCTTGAGGTTCTCGCCGTGGCTGAAGGTGCCGTCCTCGAAGCGCGAGCGCGACAAGGCCACCCCCGGCTGCAGGCCGGGGTCGAAACGCGACTGCACCATGAACAGGTAGTTGTCCCCGGACTCGGCAAAGATATGCCCGGCCTCGCGCTGGATCAGGTCGCCCAGTACGTCGTTGGGCACCCGTGCGCACAGGCAGCCCACCACCTGGCGGTCGACCTTGATCGGCTGGTAGAACATCAGCGTCACTTCATCATGAAAGCTGGAGGTCGACGGGCCGATCGCCAGGGTCAGCGGGTCGCTGTAGGGCCCATGCAGAAACGGCGCCTTCAGCCCCTCGGCCAGCGGCCGTGGGTCGATGCGCGGGCGCGTGCCCTGGCCGCGCCAGGTCGAGGCAAGCACCTCGCCCGCCGCATCCACCACGAACAACTCGGAAAAGTCTTCGGCCTGGGCCAGCTTCTGCTGCAATACCTGCCCATCGAGGCTGCGGATGTCGCTGCCGGCACTGGCGGCCAGCTCCGCCAGGTGCTCCCACTGCTCCTGGGCCCAGCCCTGCAGCAACTTGACGCGGGTTTGCGCAATGGCTTCGAAGGTCTGCCCGATCACCGGGTACGCCGATCGGTTGAGGCGGCAGGCCCAGCCCATGGCCAGTTTGCCGGTCCTGCCAAACCATGGCAGCCAGCGCTTTTCTGCGGCGGACAGTTGCATGCAATTGTTCGATAGCGACATTTACATCTCCCGATACGACATTCCTTTGTCCATTCGGCAGGCAACTACCAGGCCAACGCAAAAAACCACCTTGAAAACCGACGCGCAAGCCAGCCAGATAGCACTCTGCCAGCCCCTTCCATGCCCCCTGCGAACCCACCTTTTCTGCGCCCCGAAACGGCGCATGAACGCGCTTGTGTGCACCGCAGGAGTGCGCAGATGAAATGTCCTACAATCCTTGCCTTTGCTGCTCAAGCGGCCGCTCGCCACGCCGATAACCCGACCAGACGAAACAACAATTAAACGGCGTCAGCGGAGCGGATATGAACATCAAACAGAAACTCACGTGGGGCTTCGCGACCATCGCCTGCGTACCGATACTGGTCGTCGCTACGCTGGTGATACTCAACATCCGCCTGGAAGCGCGGGACAACTTCGTCGACGGCAGCGACCGCGAGATTCGACAGGTGGCCAATGCCATGCAGTTGTTCTTCGACGGCATCAGCCAGAACATCGAATTTCTCAGCAAGCTGCCCATGCTGCAGAACACCGACGCCAGCCTGAAGAAGTACATTTCGCCCGACGCCCCCACGCTGCCGATGGGGCCGCAGGACAAACCGGTGTTCGACTACTTTGCCCGCCTCGGCGCCAGCCACCCGGCCTATGGCTACATCTCCATCGGCACCACCGAGGGCGGCTACATCTCATGGCCCGAAGACCCCAGCCTGGCCAACTACGATCCGCGCCAGCGCCCCTGGTTCAAGATGGCCCAGGCCAACCCGGGCAAGACCCTGCGTACCGCCGCCTACTACTGGGCCAACGACGACGCGGTACTGGTCAGCACCGTGCGCAGCCTGCCCAACGCGCTGGGCGCCAACGGCGGCGTGGTGAGCGTGGATGTGTCGCTCAAGCAACTGACCGAGATCATCAAGCAGCTCAAGCTGGGTGAAACCGGCTACGTGATGCTGCTGGAGCAGAGCGGCAACATCCTGGTCGACCCCAAGCAGCCGGCGCACAACTTCAAACAGCTCGACAGCCTCGGCCAGGGCTATGCGCAACTGGCCAAGACTACCCAGGGGCTGGTGGAGATCGAGCTTGACGGTGAGCGCTACATGGCCAACGTGTGGCCTTCCGAGCAACTGGGCTGGCGCTTCATCGGCCTGGTCAAGCAGAGTGAAGTGATGGCCTCGGCCACCCGCCTCACCTGGCTGATCGTCGGCATTGCCGCCGCGCTTGGGCTGCTGTTCGCCTTCGTCGGTGCCAGCTTTGCCAAGGTCATCGTGCGCCCGATCAACGACGTGTCCCACGGCCTGGAAGGCATCGCCCAGGGCGAAGGCGACCTGACCCGCAACCTGCATGTGCGCGGCAACGACGAAACGGCCCAGCTCTCGGGCTGGTTCAACCAGTTCCTGGGGGCGATCCGCAGCCTGATCCAGCACATCATGCACGCCGCCGATGGCATCCTGACCAACTCCCACAGCGCCACCAGCGTGTCCAACGAAATGGCCGACGCCGCCAGTCGCCAGCGCGAGGCCGTGGACATGGTGTCGACCGCCTTCCATGAAATGGTCGCCACCGCCAACGAGGTCGCGCGTTCGTGCAGCCAGGCCGCCGAGTCGGCCGACAACGGCCAGCGCCAGGCTTCCGAGGGCCAGCAGCAGATCGACGCCGCCGTGGGCAGCGTCGACCAGCTCAGCCAGGAAATCGCCCAGTCGGCGCAATCCATGCAGCAGCTGGAGCGCGACAGCAACGCCATCCAGTCGATCCTCAGCACCATCCGCTCGATTGCCGAACAGACCAACCTGCTGGCCCTGAACGCGGCCATCGAGGCGGCGCGGGCCGGCGAGCAGGGTCGCGGCTTTGCCGTGGTGGCCGACGAAGTGCGTGCGCTGGCCAAGCGCACGGCCGACTCCACCGCCGAGATCGACGGCATGCTCGCCAACCTGGCCCGCGGCACCAGCCAGGTCGCAGCACAGATGAACACCAGCCTGAGCCTGTCGCAGGACTCGGTCAGCCGCATCGGCGAGGCACGCACCCGCTTTGGCCAGATCCGCGAGTCGGTGGACATGATCCGCGACATGAACACCCAGATCGCCACCGCCGCCGAAGAGCAGCACCAGGTGGCCGAAAGCATCAACCAACACATCAGCCAGATCCACGGCGATGCGCAGCGGGTGGCGCAACTGGCCAGTGAAGCCAAGAGCGATGCGTTCAACCTGACCCAGCTGTCCAACGAAATGAACACGCTGGTACGGCGCTTCAAAACCTGAAAAAAAGGCGCTGCACGATTTATTTTGCAGCGCCTCTGTCACTTTTTGTTTCTCGTGCGGCAACAGGGTTACTGAGAACCATTCACATCAGGAACCTGACCCCATGTCCGTTGCCGCCCCTACGCCCCGCCCTCACCTGCTGGCGCTTGCGATTGCCTGCGCCGGTATCGCCACGCCGCTGCTGGCCGCCGATGAACAGGCTGTGCCCCAAGCCCGGCTGAACCTGCCGCAAACCGACGTCAACGCCACCCGCATCGCCGACGGCAGCGCCGAAGCCGGCTACCTCACCGACTCGCTGAAGAACGTCGGCGCCCTGGGCGGCATGGCCCTCAAGGACACGCCCTATTCGATCAGCGTGGTGTCCAGCGAGCTGATCCGCAACACCCAGGCCACCTCCACCGACGACATCTTCAAGCTCAGCCCCTTCACCCAGTTCACCTCGCCCTCGGGCGCCGGCTATGCCAGTTCGGTGGCGATCCGCGGTTTCAACGACCTGGGCAATCTCAACATCGCCAACGACGGCCTGCGTTTCAGCAATGGCTCCGACAGCGGCAACTTCGTCGAGGAGATGGAGCGCCTGGAGATCGTCACCGGCCTCAGCGGCTTCCTGTATGGCCCCGGCAGCCCGGGCGGGCTGGTCAACTACGTGCTCAAGCGCCCCACCTACGAGCGCTACAACAGCGTGACCCTGGGCAACGCCGGCGGCGAGAACGCCTATGTGCACGGCGACTTCGGCGGCCCGATCGACGATCAGGGCGTGCTGGCCTACCGCGTCAACGTGCTGGCCCAGGACGGCGAGACCGCCATCGACCTGCAGAACCGCCGTCGCAAGATGGTCAGCCTGGCGCTGGACTGGAACGTCAGCGACGACCTGCTGGTGCAGTTCGACGCCTCGTACAAGAAAAACCAGACCCACGGCCTGACCAGCTACTGGTACTTCGCCGACCAGCGCCTGCGCCCCGACGCCGATCAGTTGGACAACGACAAGCTCTACAGCCAGCGCTGGGCGTTCTCCGACAGCGAGCACGAGCGCGTCGGCAGCCGCTTCAACTGGCGCCTGAACGAGGTGTTCAGCCTGCGCGGCGCGGTGGCCCACGACCGCAACCGCACCCAGTACGCCTACACCGGCCCCACCGTGACCTCGCCCGGGGTCTACAGCCAACCGCTGTACGCCTTCGCCCCGGTCGAGCGCGAGGAAACCTCGGCCTACCTGTTCGCCGACGCGGCCTTCGACACCGCCAGCATCGGCCACAAGGTCACCTTCGGCTATCAGGGCAACGTGGCGCGGGTACGCGACTACACCGACTACATTCCCTTCCCGGGCCCGCAGTACCAGCCGGTGGGCGGCAACGGCTCGATCCCGCTGGATGAAACCCCGCAGTACGCCAAGCCCGACTACTCCATCGGCCACGGCGACCAGCGCCTGTCCTCGCGCACCCAGGCCGACAACCTGCTGCTGGGCGATGTGATCACCTTCAACGGACAATGGTCGACCATCCTCGGGGTCACCCGCACCCGCATCAAGACCTTCAGCGACAACTTCGTGTGGGCCGAATCGCTCGGCACCCCGAGCCAGATCGACAACTACAACCAGAGCAAGACCTCGCCCAACGTCTCGCTGATCTACAAGCCGCTGCCCTGGCTGACCACCTACGCCACCTACATCGAAGGCCTGCAGGCCGGCGGCATCGCGCCCAACACCGCACTCAACGCCGGCCAGGCCATGGCCCCGGCCATCAGCGAGCAGTACGAGGTGGGGGTCAAGGCCGAAGTGGGCGAAGCCCTGCTGACCCTGGCACTGTTCAACATCGACAAGCCCAATGGCTACACCAACCAGCAGCAGATCTACGTGCAGGACGGACGCCAGGAGAACAACGGCCTGGAGTTCGGCATCACCGGCAAGGTCACCCCGCAGCTGACCCTGGTCAGCGGCCTGACCCTGCTCGACCCCCAGGTGAAGAAGGCGGCCAACGCCAGCATCGAGGGCAACAAGCCGGTGGGCGTGGCCAGCCAGCTGGCCAAGGTGTACGCCGAATACGACCTGAACGGCGTGCCCGGATTCGCCGTGACCGGCGGCGCCTATTACACCGGCAAGCAGTACGTGGATGAGGCCAACCACTACAGCCTGCCGTCGTTCACCACCTTCGATGCCGGTGCGCGTTATCGCCTGCCGCTGGCGGACAACGCCCTGACCCTGCGCGCCAACGTCAGCAACCTGACCAACAAGGCGTACTGGCTGAGCGACCACTTCCTGGGCGCGCCGCGTACCCTGACGTTCTCGGCACAGCTGGAGTTCTGAGCCCCTTCGCCGGCATTGCCGGCTCCTGCACGGGCGCACGCAGCCTGCAGGAGCCGGCGTTGCTGGCCAAATGCCCACCTCGCGCCGCGCAAATCCCTGAGCGCCGCCAAAATCAGTACCAAAGAACCATTGCCGTTCGCATCCGGCCCTGATATTGAGTGTGCCGCTTTGCGCACCCGCGCCTTTCGTTTCCTCTTGCCCACCCCGCTGGCTTCATCCCCACGCGATCCGAGATGCCGACATGATTGAAAACTCCGATGTAATGTATCGCCTGCTGGTACAGAGCGTGATCGATTACGCGATCTACATGCTGACCCCGGAGGGTGTGGTCAGCAACTGGAACGCCGGGGCGCAGCGGGCCAAGGGGTATACCGGCGAAGAGATCATCGGCGAGCATTTCTCGGTGTTCTACAGCGCCGAGGAGCGCGCCACGCAGTTGCCGCAGAAAAACCTGCAGACCGCCCGCGACCAGGGCCGCTTCGAGGCCGAGGGCTGGCGCCTGCGCAAGGACGGCAGTGCGTTCTGGGCGCACGTGGTGATCGACGCGGTGCATGACGACGACGGCCACCTGGTCGGCTTTGCCAAGGTTACCCGCGACTGCACCGAACAGCGCCGCGCCCTGCTCGAACAACGTGAACAGGAGCGTCACTTCCGCCTGCTGGTACAAGGCGTGAACGACTACGCCATCTACATGCTCGACCCGCTGGGCCATGTGATCAACTGGAACGCCGGCGCCGAGCGGGCCAAGGGCTACACCCACGACGAGATCGTCGGCCAGCATTTCTCGGTGTTCTACACCCCGGCGGACCGCGCCGCCGGCCTGCCCGCCCAGTGCCTGGACGCCGCACGCCAGACCGGCCGCTTCGAGGCCCAGGGCCTGCGCCAGCGCAAGGACGGCTCGCACTTCTGGACCAACGTGGTGATCGAAGCCATCCACGACGACGATGGCCAGCTGCTGGGGTTTGCCAAGATCACCCGCGACATCACCGAGCGCCGCCAGTACGAACTCGACCTGCTGGCAGCCAAGGAGCTGGCCGAAGCGCAGAGCGAGAAAATGGCCGCGCTGTCGCAGTTTCTCGACTCGGTGATCAGCAACATCCCGTCCAGCGTGATGGTGCTGGACGTGGCCTCGCGCCAGATCCTGCTGGCCAACCCGCAGGCCGAGAAGCTGTTCTCCAGCCAGCAGTGCGCCCTGGTCGGCAGTACCCCGCAGCAGAGCCTGGTGCCGGTGATGGCCGGCTACCTCGAACACCTCACCGAGCATTGCCTGAACCACAACGGCCTGCACCTGACCGAAGACCACCTCGACACCCCGCTGGGCCGACGCACCCTGCGCTCACGCACCCTGCTCAGCCGCAACCCGCAGGTGGGTGCGGGCCACTATGTGCTGCAGATCGCCGACGACGTCACCGACGAGATCGCCGCGCACGCGCAGATTCACCACATGGCGCACCACGACGAACTCACCGGCCTGCCCAACCGCACGCTGTTCCACAACTGCCTGGAAGAGGCGCTGGCCGATGGGCAGGCGCGCCAGCACATGACTGCGGCGCTGTGTCTGGACCTGGACAATTTCAAGAACATCAACGATGCCCTGGGGCATGCCTTCGGCGACCGCCTGCTGCGTGCTTTGGGCCAGCGCCTGCGCAGCGTGCTGCGCGACCAGGACACCCTGGCGCGCCTGGGCGGTGACGAGTTCGCCGTGGTGCTGCCGCACCTGGCGCGCCTCGAGGATGCCCAGCGCACCGCCACGCGCCTGATCGAGGCAGTGGCGCCGGCGTTCCTGATCGACGGCCACAGTTTCTCGGTGGGCCTGAGCGTGGGTATCGCCATCGCGCCGGTCGACCACCACAAGGCCGACCAGTTGCTGCGCTACGCCGACATGGCGCTGTACGAGGCCAAGCGCAACGGGCGCAACCGCTACGAGCTGTTCCACCCCGAGCTCGACGAAGCCGCGCGGCGCCGTCGCATCATGGAAACCGACCTGCGCACCGCGCTGCACCTGGGCCAGCTGCACATGCACTACCAGCCGATCATCGGCAACGACGGGCAGATCACCGGCTACGAGGCGCTGATGCGCTGGCAGCACCCGGTCAAGGGGCAGGTCATGCCGATGGACTTCATCCCGATTGCCGAAGAGACCGGGCTGATCCACGAGGTGGGTACGCGGGCGCTGAACCTGGCCTGCCAGGAGGCCGCCAGCTGGGCCACCGAGCAATCGGTGGCGGTCAACCTGTCGCCGGTACAGTTCAAGAACAGCGACCTGGTGGAAGTGGTGCAGCTTGCGCTGACCGACGCCAGGCTCGACCCGTCGCGCCTGGAACTGGAGATCACCGAATCGGTGCTGCTGGAGAACAGCGACGGCAACCTGCGTACCCTGCAGGTGCTCAAGGACATGGGCGTGCGTATTGCCCTGGACGACTTCGGTACCGGCTACTCCTCGCTGGGCTACCTGCGTTCGTTCCCGTTCGACCGGATCAAGATCGACAAGTCGTTCGTGCACGACATGGGCGAAAGCCGCGAGGCGATGTCGATCATCCGCGCCATTACCGGCATGAGCAGCAGCCTGCTGATCAACACCACCGCCGAGGGGGTGGAGACCGAGGCGCAGTTCAAGCAGTTGCAGGCCGAGGGTTGCTCGCATTTTCAGGGGTATCTGTTCGGGCATCCGCAGCCGGCTGACAAGCGCCAGAAGGGAGGCCGGTAGATCAGCGAGCGCGCAGGCCGTTTCGCCGGCAAGGCCGGCTCCTACACGACAGGTGCGGGAGCCGGCCCTGCCGCCACCTGATCGTACAGCCGCCGCAGCCGCTGCACCGCCGCCTCGATCTCGCCCACCTTGACCCCGCCGTACCCCAGCACCAGCAGGTTGTCGTCATCGGCGTCGGGCTCCACGCTGTAGCCGCCGCGCAGCACCAGCCCATGTGCCGGGGCCTGCGCCAGCATCTTGCGCGCCGTGCCCGGGGCACCGATGCGTACCGCCAGGTGCAATCCCGCCTGCCCCGCCGAGTACCCGATCAGCGCCCCGAAGGCCTCGTCCAGGCACTGCTGCAGGCAACTGCGGCGCTGGGCGTACTCGGCGCGCATCTTGCGGATGTGCCGGGCAAAATGCCCTTCCTGGATGAAGTCGGCCATCGCCGCCTGAATCGACAGGTACCCTGGCCGGTACAGCTGGATCAGGCCCTTGCCGAAGGCCTCGGCCAGCCCCTCGGGCACCACCAGGTAACTCAGGCGCAGCCCCGGGAACATCACCTTGCTGAAGGTGCCCAGATAGATCACCCGCTCTTCGCCACCGAGCCCCTGCAGCGACGGCATCGGCTCGATGTCGTACCGGAACTCGCTGTCGTAGTCATCCTCCACCACCCACAGGTTGTTGGCCTGGGCATACGCCAGCCAGTCACGCCGGCGCTGCAGCGACATGATGTTGCCGGTGGGGTACTGGTGCGACGGCGTGACGAACGCCAGCCGCGGCGCAGCAGCCGGCACTGCCGAGGGCAGGCAGGCGCCCTGCGCATCGATCGCCAGCGGCGCGCAGTGCAGCCCCGCCGCCGAAAACACCACCGGCGCCCCCCAGTGGCAGGGGCTCTCGACCCACACGGTGTCCCCCGGGTCGCCCAGCAGCTTGGCCACCAGGTCCAGCGACTGGTGGGTGCCCTGGGTCACGATCACCTGCGCCGGGCTGCAACGGACTGCGCGGGCCGCATACAGGTAGGCACTGAGCGCCTCGCACAGCGGGCGATAGCCGCCCTGATCCACGTAGCCAGCCAGGTGCGCCTGGCGCTTGCTCAGGTAGCGGTTGTGCAGGCGCTTCCAGATATGAAACGGAAACAGGTCGGCGTCCGACACGCCGCCCACGAAGGCGCCCTCGGCCCGCGCCACCGCGCCGAAACGCGCGTTGATCGCCTTGCCCCGGGCCGACAGCGGCGCCTGGTCGGGCGTATCGGGGGCCGGCACGCCGGTTTTCACCTGGGGCAAGGTGTCGGCCACGAAGGTGCCGCTGCCGGGCCGGGCGTACAGGTAGCCTTCATCGAGCAGACGGTCGTAGGCCAGCGACACGGTCAGGCGCGAGACCAGCAACTGCTCGGCCAGCGCCCGGGTGGAGGGCAACTTGTGGTTGACCGGCAGGCGCCGCTGCAGGATCGCCGCCTGGATCGCCTGATACAACTGGCGCTGCAGGGTCACGCCGCCGTCGCGGTCCAGCGTGCCGACCAGCAGGTCGTGGAGAAGCGATGCCATCGGGTGCCTCACTGCAGGGGCGGGATCGGAACCGCGAGCATACAAGTGGCCTTAACAACTGATCAACTCTGGATATAACCGATATAGCCAAACAGGCCTATGTTCGAACCAGTGCTGGCCTGACACCCCAGCTTTCCCGGCAATCGACAGAGTGATGTTCAGTGACCCTTCACACACCCCCTGCCTTCGACGCATTGCTGGTCGCAGCTCCGCCCAAGGTTTCGGCCGAACAGGCGCAGGCCGTGGCAGCGCAGTACTTCGGCCTGCACGGCGCATGCCGCCTGCTCACCGGCGAGCGTGACCTCAACTTCCAGATCACCTGCGCCGACGGCGCCCAGTACCTGCTCAAGGTCTCCAACGCGGCCGAAGACCCGCAGGTGGCCGACTTCCAGAACCAGGCGCTTCTGCACATCCAGCACTGCGACCCGACCCTGGCGGTGCAGCGCATCTACCCCAACACCAGCGGCAGCTACCAGATCCCGCTGATGTTCGATGGCCAGCCGCTGCTGGTGCGGCTGTTCTCGTTCGTCGACGGGATCTGCCTGCACCGCGTCGAACACCCCGAGGTGGCGCTGCGCAGCAGCCTGGGCGAGCACCTGGCCCGCCTGGGGCTGGCCCTGCGCGGCTTCTTCCACCCCGGCGCCGGGCACGAGCTGCTGTGGGACCTCAAGCACGCCTCGCGGCTGAGCGACAAGATCGGCCTGATACAGGACCCTGAAGAGCGCCAGCTGGCCCAGCACTTTCTGGACAACTTCGAGCGCCACGCACAACCGCACCTCAAGGGCCTGCGCGCACAGGTGATCCACAACGACCTGAACCCGCACAACGTTATCGTCGATGCCAGCCAGCCGCACCCGGTGCGCAACATCCTCGATTTCGGCGACATGGTGCATGCGCCGCTGGTCAACGACCTGGCCGTGGGCGCCGCCTATCAACTGGGCAGCCAGGGCGACCCGCTGGAACACGCTGCACCGTTCATCCGCGCCTACCACCGCATCGCGCCGCTGGAGCCGCTGGAACAGGAACTGCTGGTGGACCTGATCGCCACCCGCCTGGTGCTGACCGTGACCATCACCAACTGGCGCGCTGCGCTGTACCCGGAAAACCGCACCTACATCCTGCGCAACGCGCCGTCTGCCTGGCGTGGCCTGAAGGCCCTGGCTGACGTGCCGCGCGAGGTCGCGCAGCAACAGATTCGTCGTATCTGCTCCGAGGAGACGCTGTAAATGACCATGATCAATGGCTTCACCGCCGAAGATGCCGCACGCCTTAGCGAAACCGAACGTGCCCTGATCGAGCGCCGTGCGCGCGTGCTGGGCCCGGCCTACCGCCTGTTCTACGAACACCCGCTGCACCTGGTCAAGGGTGAAGGCGTGTGGCTGTACGACGCCGACGGCAAGCGTTACCTGGATGCCTACAACAACGTGGCCTCCATCGGCCACTGCCACCCCAAGGTGGTCGAGGCGCTGTACGAGCAGGCCAAGGTGCTCAACACCCACACCCGCTACCTGCATGAAGGCATCCTCGACTATGCCGAGAAACTGCTGGCCACCTTCCCGCCCGAGCTGGACCAGGTGATGTTCACCTGCACCGGCAGCGAGGCCAACGACCTGGCCCTGCGCATCGCCCGTCAGTACACCGGCGGTACCGGCCTGATCGTGACCCAGCTGGCCTACCACGGCGTGACCGACCAGATCGCCGCCGCCTCGCCTTCGCTGGGTGCGGGCGTGCCGGTGGGTGACTTCGTGCGTACCGTGCGGGCTCCTGACGCCTACCGCCTGGGCGCCGAGAACGTGGCACAGATCTTCGCCGACGACGTGCGCGCCGCCATCGCCGACCTGCGCCGCTGCGGCATCAAGCCGGCAGCACTGCTGCTCGACGGCATCTTCGCCAGCGATGGCGTGCTGTCCGACCCGGCCGGCTTCCTGCAACAGGCGGTGGCCGTGGCCCGCGAAGAGGGCCTGCTGTACATCGCCGACGAGGTGCAATCGGGCTTTGGCCGTACCGGCTCGCACATGTGGGGCTACCAGCGCCATGGCGTGCAGCCCGACATCGTCACCATGGGCAAACCCATGGGCAACGGCCAGCCGATTGCCGGTGCGGTGTTCCGCGGCGAGGTGCTCGATGCGTTCGGTCGCACCGCCCGCTACTTCAACACCTTCGGCGGCAACCCGGTGTCATGTGCAGCAGCCAACGCGGTGCTCGACGTGATCCAGGGCGAAGGCCTGATGGCCAACTGCGCGGCGGTGGGCGAATATTTCAAGGCGGGTCTGCAAGGGCTTGCCGAGCGCTACCCGCTGATTGGCGACGTGCGCGGGGCCGGGCTGTTCGTGGGGGTCGAGCTGGTAACCGATCGTGCCAGCAAGGCGCCGGCCACCGAGGCAACGGCACGGGTGGTGAACGGCATGCGTGAACGTGGCGTACTGATCAGTTCGGCGGGGCCGGCGGCCAACATCCTGAAGATCAGGCCGCAGTTGATCTTCCAGCGCGAGCATGCCGATCTGTTCGTACAGACGCTGGAGGCGGTGCTGAAGTCGCTGAACTGACAGCAAGAGGCATTGACGGTTGTGGCCCTTTCGCCAGCAAGGCTGGCTCCTACAACGATTGGTGCAGGAGCCAGCCTTGCTGGCGAAGGGGTTCACTCACTTGGTCTTGGCAACCCAGGCATTGAAGCGCTGCTCGAGGTCTTCGCCGTTGTTGACCCAGAACTCGCTGTCCATCGGGATGGCCTGTGCCAGGTTGTCCGGCGCGGTGTTCAACTGCGCCGCCAGTGCAGGGTCAAGCAGCCCGGCGGTATGCAGGTTGGTCGACCCATAGCCCAGCTTGGTGGTGTGGATCTTCTGGTTTTCCGGGCGCAGCGAAAACGCGATGAAGTCCTCGGCCAGGGCCTTGTTCTTGCTGCCCTTGGGGATCGCCCACGAGTCGATGGCGTAGATGCTGCCATTCCATACCGTGTGCACATTGGCGCCGGCCGCCTGTGCGGCGAACACCCGGCCGTTGAACGCGGTGCTCATCACCACGTCGCCGCTGGCCAGGAACTGCATCGGCTGCGCACCGGCCTCCCACCACTGGATGTCAGGCTTGATCTGGTCCAGCTTGCGGAATGCACGCTCCACCCCTTCCGGCGTCGACAACACCTTGTACACGTCGGCATACGGCACGCCATCGGCCATCAGTGCCGCTTCCAGGGTGTACTTGGCGCCCTTGCGCAGGCTGCGCTTGCCCGGAAACTTCTTGGTGTCCCAGAAATCGCTCCAGCCGGTAGGCGCCTGCTTGAGCTTGTCGCCGTTGTAGGCCAGCGCCATCGACCATACCAGCAGGCCGCCGCCGCAGTCCGACAGGGTGCCGGGCACGAAATCCGCTTCCTTGCCGATACGGTTGAGGTCCAGGTGTTCGAACAGGCCCTCCTCGCAGCCACGGATCAGTTCGGCGCTCTCGACCTGCACCACGTCCCAGTTCACGCTGTTGGTGTCGACCATGACCTTGATCCGGCCCATTTCGCCGTTGTATTCACCCGCTACCACCTTGCTGTGGCTGGCGGCGGCAAAGGGGGCGTAGAAGGCCTCGGTCTGTACATCCTTGCTGGCACCGCCAAACGAAATCACGGTGATTTCGGCAGCAAGGGCGTTGGCGGCAAAAGCACTGAGCAACACGGCGGCAATGGTGGTTCTTTTCATGTCTACCTCTGTAATTTATTGGTTTTGGCAGAGTTGATACACGCTGGGCGTCCTTTCGGGTGGTCGCACTTCAGCTTCGGTAATCCACCTGATCACCACTGATCAGGCGCAAGGCGGCGGTCCAGGCCAACAGGTGAAGTTGCTGATCGAATTCGGCGTCGGACTGCTGCGCGGTCAGTTCGCAGACCGCTTCGTCCGGCAGGCGCAGCGGCGGGTTGCCCGCCAGTGCCTGTACCTGCGCCTGGCAGGCGCGCTCCAGGAAGTAGATCTGGTTGAAGGCTTCGGCAATGCAGCGCCCGGCGGCCAGCAGGCCATGGTTGCGCAGGATCATCGCCATGTGCGGGCCCAGGTCCCTGACCAGGCGCTCGCCTTCGGCCGGGTTCAGCGCAATGCCCTCGTAGTCGTGGTAACCCAGGCGGCGATAGAACTTCAGCGCATGCTGGGTGATCGGCAACAGCCCCTGCTCCTGGGCCGACACGGCCATGCCGGCAGCGGTATGGGTGTGCACCACACAGGCCAGGTCCGGACGTGCGGCGTGGATCGCCGAATGGATGTTGAAGCCGGCACGGTTGACGCTGCCGGCGTCATAGCCGGGGTCGATGGTGTTGCCGTGGTGGTCGATCTTGATCAGGTCCGAAGCGCGCATTTCATGAAACAGCACGCCGTAGCGGTTGATCAGGAAATGCCCCGGCTCGCCGGGGACACGGGCCGAGATGTGCGTGTCGATCAGATCGGTCATGCGAAAGTGGGCCAGCAGCCGGTACAGCGCTGCCAGGTCGCAACGGGTCTGCCACTCTTCGGGCGAAACCTGCTGCGCGTCGATCCGCGGGGTGTTGGGGTGCATCGCGCCTCCTTGTTCATGGTATGTTTCGGGCACTTGGCCCGCCGGCATGCAGGGATGTTGCAGCAGCCCCCGGCGGCCCACCATGCACAGAACGCGCTGGTTGTGCCGGCCCTGTTATGGTGTTTTCACCAGTACACCCACCGCCACACCCTCGCCTGACGGATGTTTTCTATGATGTTGTTGGATGCCAGCTCGTCGCAGTCGCTGGTCAACCAGATCGTTGCGGGCATCACCCTCGCGATCAACGAACAGCGCTTGCGCCCGGGCACCAAGCTGCCCTCCATCCGCAAGTTCGCGCAAACCCACAAGGTCAGCCATTTCACCGCCGTCGAGGCCTATGACCGGCTGGTGGCCCTGGGTTACCTGACGGCGGTGCGCAATGCCGGCTTCTATGTACGCAGCGCCCCCGACACCCCCGCCCCGCCGCCGATGCCCAGTGCCAGCGACGATGCCTTCGACTTCGACGCCTACCTGCTGCTGCAGAAGGTGTTCCAGCCGCTGGGCATGGACCTGCGCCCGGGCATCGGCCTGCTGCCCGAGCCCTGGAGCGACGATGACGGGGTGCAACGCAGCCTGCGCGCCCTGAGCCGTCGCGACCCGAGCGAGTTCACCGGCTACGGCCATGCCAAGGGGTGCGCCAACCTGCGCGCCCGGCTGGTGGAGAAACTGCTCGATACCCGGGTCAACGCCCACCCCGAGCAGATTCTGCTGACCAGCGGCGCCAGCCATGCGCTGGACCTGCTGGTGCGCTACCTGGTGCACCGCGGCGACAGCGTGCTGGTGGACGAACCGGGCTACCACAACCTGTTCCTCAACCTGCGCCTGCAGGGGGCCCGTCTGCTGGGGGTGCCACGCACCCGCGACGGCATCGACCTGGACGTGCTCGAGGCGCAGATCCGCGAACACCGGCCCAAGGTGTTCTTCACCAACACGCGCCTGCAATGCCCCACCGGCACCAGCCTGACACTGGCGGTGGCCCACCGTCTGCTGCAACTGGCGGAAAAGTACGACTTCCTGATCGTGGAGAACGACATCTACGCCGACCTCGACCCGTCCGACCAGCAGGCGCTGGCAGGCATGGACCAGCTGGCGCGGGTGATCTACGTGGCCAGCTTCTCCAAGAGCATCGCGCCGGCGCTGCGGGTGGGGTTCGTTGCCGCGCACCGCGACCTGATCGACGAACTGGTGCCACTGAAGATGGCCAGCGGCCTGACCACCTCGGCAATTGCCGAGGAACTGGCACTGGAGGTGCTGCTGCAGGGGCGCCACCGCAAGCACGTCAAGCAGTTGCAGGCCAACCTGGCCCTGGCCCATGAACAGGTGGCGCGCAAGCTCGAGGCGGTGGGCATGGAGATCTTCGTCAAGCCCCATGCGGGGTTGTTCCTGTGGGCCCGTCACCCCCAGGTCGAAGACGCCACGGCACTGGCCATGGACGCGCGCGAACACAAGATTCTGCTCGCGCCCGGGCAACTGTTCATGCCCGATGCGCGGGTGGTGCCGTGGCTGCGCTTCAATGTGGCGCACGCGCAGGATGAGCGGATCTACCGGCTGTTGGAGCAGGCCGCACACTGACCGGATTCGACTCGCCTCTTCGCCAGTAGGCGCCGGCCTTGCCGGCGAAGCGGCCCGCCCGGGCGACACACCCGCAGGTCCGGAGAATCAGGCATGACACGCAGAGAAATGCCGGTGGGCACGCCCGGTGCCCGCGCGGACAATGCGCCGCCTCTACCGTCATTGCTTTTGCGAGGTTCCCCCATGTACACCGCCATCGGCTACGCCGCCCAGTCGGCCACCACACCCCTCGCCCCCATGACCTTCCAGCGCCGCAGCCCACGCCCCGACGACGTGGCCATCGAGATTCTCTACTGCGGTGTGTGCCACTCCGATATTCACCAGGCCCGCAACGAATGGGGCATCGCCGTGTACCCGCTGATGCCCGGCCACGAAATCGTGGGCAAGGTCACTGCCGTGGGCGCCAGCGTCAGCCGCTATCAGGTGGGTGACCTGGTGGGTGTGGGCTGCATGGTCGACTCCTGCCGCCACTGCCAGGCCTGCGCCGCCAACCTGGAACAGTACTGCCTCGAAGGCCCGACCATGACCTACGCCACCCCCGACCGGGTCGACGGCAGCAACACCATGGGCGGCTATTCCAGCAGTATCGTGGTCGACCAGCATTTCGTGGTGCGCATCCCGGCCGGAATGGACCTGGCCAGCGCCGCGCCGATCCTCTGCGCCGGTATCACCACCTATTCGCCGCTCAAGCACCACGGGGTCAAGGCCGGGCACAAGGTCGGCATCCTCGGCATGGGCGGCCTGGGCCACATGGGCATCAAGCTGGCCAAGGCCATGGGCGCCGAAGTCACCCTGTTCACCCGTTCGGCCAGCAAGGCCGAGGAAGCCCGCCGCCAGGGCGCCGACCATGTGGTGGTGTCCACCGATGCCGCGCAGATGGCCGCCGTGGCCGGGCACTTCGACTTTCTGCTCGACACCATCCCGGTGCAGCACGACCTCAACCCCTACCTGGAAACCCTGAAGTTCGACGGCGTGCACATCCTGGTGGGCCTGATCGAACCGGTGGAGCCGCCCCTGCACGCCGCCAACCTGGTGCTCAAGCGCCGCGTACTGGCCGGCTCGCTGATCGGCGGCATCGCCGAAACCCAGGAGGTGCTGGACTTCTGCGCCGAGCACGGCATTTGCTGCGACATCGAGATGCTCGACATCCAGCACATCAACGAGGCCTACAGCCGCATGATCGCCGGCGACGTGAAGTACCGCTTCGTGATCGACATGGCCTCGCTCAAGGCCTGAGCCCCCGCCTCACAGGTTGAAACGCCCCAGCAGGTGGTGCTGTTGCCCCACCTGCTCCACCATCACCGCACACTGGCGCACCTGCACCTGGGTGCCTGCGGCCACTTCATGACTGATGTCGCGAATGGTCGTGGTGTTGCGGTTGATCTCTTCGCTGGTGGCGCTCTGCTGCTCGGCCGCGGTGGCGATCTGGGTGTTCATGTCGTTGATGCGGGTGATCGCCTGGCGAATGCGCACGAGCATGTCGTTGGCCGCGCCCGCCTCCTCGGCGGTCTTGCCGGCGCTGTCGCGGTTGTGCTGCATGCGCGACTCGGCGTGGCGCACCCCGGCCTGCAGCTGGTCGATCATCTGGCGGATCTCCTGGGTCGACTGCTGGGTGCGCGAGGCCAGCGTGCGCACCTCGTCGGCCACCACCGCGAAACCTCGCCCCGTCTCGCCGGCACGTGCAGCCTCGATGGCGGCATTGAGCGCCAGCAGGTTGGTCTGCTCGGCAATGCTGGTAATCACCGCCAGGATCGACTCGATGTTGTCGCTGAGGCGCGACAGGTCATTGATTGCATGGCCGGTGTCGTCCATTTCGCTGGCCAGTTGCCGGATCGCCGCGGTCGAGCGTCGCACCACGTCCTCGCCGCCGTGTGCTTCCTCGTCGGCAATCACTGCGGCCTGCGCCGCTGCCTGGGCGTTGCGCGCGACGTCTTCGGCGGTCGAGGCCATCTCCTGCATGGCCGTGGCCAGTTGGTCCAGCTCCTGCAACTGGCGCTGCAGGCGTTCATCGGTCTGGGTGGCTTCGGCCGACGTCAGGTGGGTGCTCTCGCGCACCTGGTTGGAAGTGCTCATCACCTGATGGATCAGGTTCTGCAGGTTGCCCAGAAAGCCGTTGAACTCGCGCGACACCAGCGCCACCTCGTCATTGCCGCCGTCGGGCAGGCGCCGCGTCAAGTCGCCGTCGCCCTGGTTGACCTCATGGAACGAGCGGTGCAGCAGGTCCAGCGGCTTGAGCAGGCGCCCGAGCAGCAGGCCCAGCACCACGAGGCTCACCAGCACGCCGAGCAGCGTGGCCAGCACTGCACGCCAGGTCAGGCTGTCGGCCTCGGCCATCACGATGCGCTGGTCGAGCACCACGCCGATCAGCCAGTCCATGCCCTCCAGGTAGGTCAGCGGAGTGAAGGACACCAGTGAATCGTGATCGCCGGTTCTAACCGTCTGCAGCTGGCTGTCCAGCGCCGGGTGCTGGCCATCGAACAGGCTGCTGTAGGGCTTGCCGTTGTACTGGCTGTCGGGGTGGGAAATGATCGTGCCGTTGCGGCTGAGCAGAAAGGCATGGCCGGCGCCGTTGAAGTCCAGGGTATTGATGGCATCGGCCACGCTCTTGAGGCGGATATCGCCGCCCAGCACGCCGGCGAAGGTAGCGCCATCGTGGAGGCGCGTGACCGCCGAAATCAGCGTTTCGCCAGTGGCCGAGTCGATGTAGGGCTCGGTGAGCACCGCCTTGTCGGCGCCCTTGGCGACGGCATACCAGGGCCGTGTGCGCCCGTCCCAGCTCGCATCGGGGCGCCAGCTGGGCGTGTTGGTGAGGGGTTTGCCGTCGCGTTGCAAGGCGCCGAATATCAGGATGAACTCGTCCTTGAGCATCGGGCTGTCGATGATGCGCTGGGTGTTTTCAGGGCTGTAGCGGCTGTCGATGACCTGCGCCACCAGGCCCATGAGCTTGAGCTTGGCGTTCAGCCAGTTCTCGATCTGCCGGGCCAGGGCACCGCTGGACTCGGCGATGCCGGCAGACACTTGCTTGTGCAGGGCGTCGCGCACCTGGCTGACCTGCGTGACCGACAGCAATCCGGTGGTAATGAACAGCAATGTGGCGGCCGCCAGGCCAGCCTTGTGAACGATCTTCATGCCTGCACTCCGTGCCGAATCGAGCAAACGGGCATGCTAGGCAGGCGTACTGGCACACTGCAATCAACGTTGCGATGATTGCCCGGTGCCGTAATGGGGATTGTTTACCGGCATCACGGCCACTGCCTGTAGGACGAACCCGGCGGGCGGCATCCGCGCCGCGGGCAGGCAAAAAAAAACCAGGGCCGTTTGCGGCCCTGGTCTTTTTCGTCATGGTGCCTGTCAGCCCTTGAGCTGCCTGGCCGCACGCACGTGCATGAACACGCCCATCAGTGCCACGATGGCCGCCGCCGCACCGGTGGAGAACACCAGTACCTGGTAGTCCGGCACAAAGGCCATGGTCACCAGGCACCCGATGATGAACACGATCACCAGGTAGGTCAGCCACGGGAACAGCCACATCTTCAGGCGGATTTCCTTGCCCTCGGCTTCCAGCTTGCGGCGCATCTTCAGTTGCGAGAACGCGATCACCAGGTACACCAGCAAGGCGATCATGCCGGTGGTGTTCATCAGCACGTCCAGCACGTCTTTCGGGCGCAGGGTGTCGCTGAAGTTGATCAGGGCGACGAACACCGCCACCGAGCACGAACCGATGATGGCGAACACCGGCACACCGGTACCGGCGCGGGTGATCTTGAAGAACGACGGTGCATCACCGCGGGTCGACAGCGAGAACAGCATGCGCGAGGCGGTGTAGTGCGCCGAGATCAGGCAGCTGCTCACCGAGGTCAGCACCACGAAGTTCATCACGAACTCAGCGCCCGGAATGCCCAGCAGCTCCAGGGTACGACGGTACGAACCGTAGCCCGACTGGCCCATCAGCGGGTCGTTCCACGGCACCAGGGCCACGATCAGGAAGATCGAACCCACATAGAACAGGCACACACGCCACACCACCGAGTTGGTGGCCTTGACGATCTGCTCGGACGGGTTCTTCGACTCGGCGGCCGCGATGGTCACGATTTCAGCGCCCAGGAAGGCGAACATCACCCCCAGCATGGCCACCACCACTGCCTCCACCCCATTGGGCATGAAGCCCTGGGCCGTGAGGTTGCTGATGCCGTGGACCTCACCGGTGGGCCACAGGTTGGCCACGGCCAGCCCGCACACCACAAGGAAGCATATGATCGCCACCACCTTTATCAGCGCGAACCAGAATTCGAACTCCCCGTAGTGCTTGACGTTGAAGAAGTTGACGCTGATCAGCACCAGGGTAGTGGCCAGCACGAACACGTTGACGCTGATGGAGGGGAACCAGCCGTGCAGGATCTTGCCCGCCACGTAGGCTTCCCAGGCCATCAGGATGACCCAGAACCACCAGTACAACCAGCCGATGGTGAAGCCTGCCCAGCGCCCGATGGCGCGCTCGGCGTAGGTGGAGAACGAGCCGGTGTCTGGCGAGGAGGTGGCCATTTCACCCAGCATGCGCATGATCAGCACCACCAGGATGCCGCCGGCCAGGTACGCCAGGATGGCGGCCGGCCCGGCGCTGTGGATCACACTCCCCGAGCCCACGAACAGCGCACCGCCGATCACCCCGGCGATGGACATCATGGTCAGGTGGCGCGATTTGAGCGAAGCGCTAAGCTTGCTCTCGGGCTCCACCTTGGAGGATGTGGAAGTCGATGTAGCGTCCATCAGTTGTCTACCCCTTGTTTTTCTTTTTCCAGCGAACACGCAAGACCGGCGAATGCCGGGCTTCATTGCTCGTCAGTGTCTGATTGTGTACGGGATGGATCGCAAACCCGGCGGGCATCCATGGCCTTGAAGGTCGGCAATCGTGCTGTGCACGCCCGGGGGCTTGCCCCTGGCGGTAGTGATCGGGCCTCTCAACATGCTTTAGCTGGCGAATACAGACCCCTAATGTAAAAATGTACGACACAGAGAGCCATGCACAGCGCCGTGAAATATGCACTGCACTGTACAGGCCGCCAATGCAGTACACCCCCGTTCCCTGCAGGCGCCAGGCGTTACGCACCCTGAAGGCACAGCCCCAACATGCTTGAATTACGACCCGACTCCGCCCCCCCGCTCGTCAACCAGATCATCAACGGGTTGCGTGAGTTGATCGAGAACCAGACCCTCAAACCCGGTGCCAAGGTACCGTCCATCCGCGCCTTCGCCGCCACCTACTCGGTCAGCACCTTCACCGTGGTCGAAGCCTACGATCGGCTGGTGGCCCAGGGCCTGCTGGTCAGCCGCGGCAATGCCGGCTTCTTCGTCAACCGCTCGGTGAACGAGCGCATCGAAAGCCAGGCCAGCGACGCCGAGCCGGGCAAGCCGGAGTTCAACTCCGAGTGGTACCTGCAGAACATCTTCGAAAGCCGCCAACTGGCCTTCAAGCCCGGCTGTGGCTGGCTGCCCAACGAGTGGATGTTCGAGGACGGCCTACGTCGCGGCCTGCGCCAGGTGGCCGGCAGCGTGATGGAACTGAGCGGTTACGGCGACCCCATGGGCCTGCTCGAGCTGCGCACCCTCACCGCGCAGAACCTGGAACAGGACCAGCGCATCGTGGCCAACCCCAACCAGCTGATGCTCACCCACGGCGCCAGCCAGGCGCTGGACCTGGCGGTGCGCACCCTGGTGCGCCCGGGCGATGTGGTGCTGGTGGACGACCCGGGCTACCCCAACCTGATGAGCATCCTGCGCTTTCAGGGCGCCACCCTGATCGGCGTGCCGCGCACCCCGGCCGGGTACGACCTGGAGCATCTCGAGCGGCTGCTGGCCCACCACCGGCCCACGGTGTTCTTCACCCAGCCGCACCTGCACAGCCCCACCTGCTCGCGCACCCCGCTGGCGCAACTGCACCGCCTGCTGCAACTGTCGGCGCAACACGGCTTTCGCCTGGTGGAGAACAACCTGTACGCCGACATGGTGGCCGAACCGCAACCGTGCCTGAGCAGCCTGGACCACCTGCAGCAGGTGGTGTACGTGGGCAGCTATTCCAAGAGCATCTCGCCGAACGTGCGGGTGGGCTACATGCTGGCCAACCCCGAACTGATCCAGAAGCTGCTGCAACTGAAGATGCGCTCGGGCCTGACCACCTCACAGGTGATGGAGCGCGTGGTGTATGCGGCCATCACCGACGGGCGCTGGCGCAAGCACCTCAAGCGCCTGCGCCAGCGCCTGGCCGAGGCGCAGCAGGAGGTCAGCCGGCGCCTGAACCGCCTGGGCTTCGAGATTTTCGTCGAGTCCGACGAGGGCATGTACCTGTGGACCCGCCACCCGCAGATCGCCAACAGCGCAGCGCTGGTGGACGACGCCCTGGAGCGCGGCATCATGATCGGCCCCGGCCAGTTGTTCATGGTCGACGCCCAGGCCACCGGCTGGATGCGCTTCAACGTGGCGTTCAGCACCGACCCGGCCTTGTGGCAGCAACTGGAAAAGCTGTTCGCCCGTCACGCCGCCTGAACCTGCGCAATTTTGTTCAATACGCCGCCCCCGGCCCCGCCACACACTTCCTGGACCCACATCCATAGAAGTGAAGGTTACATGGAGCAGTTCCTGATCATTGCAGCAGCGCACTTTCTGGCGCTGCTGTCACCCGGGCCGGATTTCTTCCTGGTGGCGCGCACCTCCCTGGCCACCAGCTGGCGCGTGGCCAGCCGAGCCTGCCTGGGCATCGCACTGGCCAACGGGGTGTTCATTGTCGCCGCCTTTACCGGCGTGTCGGTGCTGCAGCCGCACAGCACGCTGTTCATCGTGCTGCAACTGGCCGGTTGCGCCTACCTGCTGTACCTGGGCTGGCTGTTCATCCGCCATGCCGGTGCCAGTACGCTGGAGGTTGCCCCGCAGGGGTCGCCGGCACCGTCGCCCGCGGCCACCACCTGGCTGGGCGCCGCCGGCATGGGGGTGGTGTCCGGCATCCTCAACCCCAAGAACGCGCTGTTCTACGCCAGCCTGGCGGCCATGCTGAGCGGGCCGCAGGCAAGCCCTGGCTGGAAGCTGGCCTACGGCCTGTGGATGTTCGGCGTGGTGCTGGCGTGGGACCTGCTGGTGGCGGTGGTGATCGGCAACCGCCACGTGCGCCGCCGCTTCGCCCGTGCCCTGCCGTGGCTGGAGCGGGCCACGGGGGCGATGCTGGTGCTGCTGGCGCTGGGCGTGATCGCGGTAATGGCGCTGGGCTAGCACCGGGGCGTGGGGTAGGCTATGAGGCTTCATTTACCTGTTTTCAGGGATACCTATTGGCCGCTGCATAGGGCACATTCGCCCCCACCGCGCGCCCGAGACTGCCCATGCCTATCCAGACGACTGTTCCCGAACCCACGCTGCTCGCGCCGGTACTGCTGGTGGAGGACGAGCCGCTGATCCACCGCCGCCTGGAAGCCCTGCTGCTGCAACTGGGCTACCGGCCCGAGGCCCTGCTGTTCGCCAGCTCGCTGGCCGAGGCCCGCGCCTGCCTGGCAGTGCAGCCGGTGGCGCTGGCGCTGGTAGACCTGGGCCTGCCCGACGGCAACGGCATCGAGCTGATCGAAGAGATGCACGCCACCGACCCCGGCCAGGCGATCCTGGTGATCTCGGCATGGAGCACCGAAGACACCCTGCTCGCGGCGCTGCGGGCAGGCGCCACCGGCTATGTGCTCAAGGAACGCGACGACCTGGAGATCCTGTTGTCGCTGCGCAGCGTGCTGCGCGGCGGCGCCCCCATCGACCCGTTCGTGGCCCGGCGCATCATCGAGGAACTGCGCCCGGGGGCCGCCCAGCCGGTCGACACCACCGATGGCGAACGCCTGACCCCGCGTGAAGACCAGATCCTGCGCCTGGTGGCCGAGGGCCTGGGCAACCGCGAAATCGCCGAACAGCTGAACCTGTCGCGCTACACCGTCGAATGCCACGTCAAACGCATCTATCGCAAGCTGGCGGTGTCTTCGCGCACCCGCGCCATCCATGCGGCACGCACGCGTGGCCTGCTCGATTGAGAGGCCTGATGGCGTGCTGGCTGCTCGTCCTGTGCCTGTCGGGTGCAGCGCAGGCTGCAACGCCGGGCGGTGCAAGCTGCACCGTGCAGGTGCTGTCGGTAGCCGCCGCCCAGGGTGATGACCAGGGCAACCGCCCCGAGGCCGGCCCCTGGCAGGCCGTGACCCTGCCCGACGACTGGAGCCGACGCTGGCCGCAGCACGACGGCACGGTGTGGTACCGCCTCCAGTGGCAGCGCGACTGCGCGGCCGGTCAACGCATGCCGGTGGCACTGACGCTGCGCTCGGTGATCATGGCCGGCGAAGTGTTCGTCAACGACCAGCGCCTGTGGCGTGACAGCCAGCTGAGCGAGCCGCTGTCACGCAGCTGGAACATGCCCCGCTACTGGCACCTGCCCGAAGGCCTGCTGCACGAAGGCGTCAACACGCTGTGGGTACGTGTGGTGGGCCTGGCGGTACAGTCACCCGGGCTGGGGCCGGTGTACCTGGGGGATGAGGCCTCGGCACGCCAGCTGTATGAAGAGTTGCTGTGGACCAACCGCTCGTTGTTCGTGCTCAACCTGACCGTCTCGGCGGTGCTGGGCGGGCTGTTCTTCTGTATCTGGGTGATCCGCCGCGAGCAACGGATCTTTGGCTGGTATGCGGCCATGGCCCTGTGCTGGGTGCTGTTCATCGCCAATATACTGATGACCAGCCCCTGGCCCTTCTCCACCACCCTGATGGCTGCGCGCTTCAACGGCATCGCGCTGGTGATGTACGTCACCTGCTTCTGCGTGTTTGTCTGGCGCTTTGGCGGGCAATCGCTGCCGCGCCTGGAGAAGGCACTCTGGCTGCTGACTGCCGCACTGGTGGCCTTGATGGCACTGGCCCCGGATGCCCGCGTCGGCAACGCGCAACTGGTGGCGGTGCTGAGCACGGCGACGGTGTTTTTCCTCAACTGCCTGCAGTTTCAGCTGCATGCCTTGCGCACCCGGCGGCCCGAGCATGTGTGGCTGGCCGCCAGCCTGCTGGTATTCATGCTGGCCGGGGCCCATGACCTGCTGATAATGCTGAAGCTGATCGGCGAAACGCCCGCGTGGACACCGCTCACCAGCGTGGTGACGACCCTGTGCATGTCGGTGGTGCTGGGCTTGCGCCATGCGCGCAGCGTGCGCCGCATCGAGCGCTTCAACCTGGAGCTGGCCGAAGGCATCGAGCGCGCTCGCGGGGAACTGGCCACCACCCTCGAACGCGAACACGCCCTGGCGCTGACCAACTCCCGCCTGCAGGACCGCCTGCAGATCGCCCACGACCTGCATGATGGGCTGGGCGGCTCGCTGGTGCGCATGATGGCCATGGTCGAGCAGGCCAGCACGCCGCTGCAGGGCCCGCAGTTTCTGTCGATGCTCAAATTGCTGCGTGATGACCTGCGCCAGACCATCGACAATGGCTCCAGCGCCGGCATCAAGGTGCCGGCCACGCCGCAGGAATGGATCGCCCCGCTGCGCCATCGCTTCACCCAGCTGTTCGACGAACTGGATGTGGCCTGCACCTGGCACTTCGCCGCGCAGTGGCGCACACCGCCCAGCGCCTTGCAGTGCATGGCGTTGACCCGCCTGGTGGAAGAGTCGCTGACCAATGTGGTCAAGCACAGCCGTGCCCGGCATGTGCAGGTTGAGCTGCAGCAGCCGCAGCCCGACAGCCTGGAGCTGAACATCGAGGATGACGGTATCGGCTTCGACGTGCTGGCGGTACAGCGCGCCGGGGTGAGCGTGGGCATGCGCAGCATGCATGCGCGCATCGCCCGGGTGGGCGGTCAGTTGGAGGTGGTTTCGCTGCCGGGTTGTACGCGGCTTGTTGCACGCCTTGCGCTGCAACGGGAGGTGCCGGCCAGCGTGTGAGCCGGTACTGCAGGCATTCGCTTGGCCGGCAAGGCCGGCCCCTGCAGGGGTTGTGCTGCTCTGCAGGGGCCGGCCTTGCCGGCGAACGCGCTACTTCACATCGAAACGGTCCAGGTTCATCACTTTGGCCCAGGCCGCCACGAAGTCGCTGACGAACTGCTGCTGCGCATCTGCACTGGCATACACCTCGGCCACGGCCCGCAATTGCGCGTTCGAGCCGAACACCAGGTCGACCCGGGTCGCGGTCCACTTCACCTGCCCGCTTTTGCGATCACGCCCTTCGAACGCCTGAGCGGCCTCGGACACCGGCTTCCACTCCACGCCCATGTCCAGCAGGTGGGTGAAGAAGTCATTGGTCAGCGCCTGCGGCCGCTGGGTGAACACGCCATGGCTGCTCTGGCCCACATTGGCCCCCAGCACCCGCAGGCCGCCCACCAGCACCGTCATCTCCGGTGCACTGAGCGTCAGCAGTTGCGCCTTGTCAATCAGCAGCGCTTCGGCCGGCACGCGGTAGTGCCCCTTGAGGTAGTTGCGAAAACCATCGGCAATGGGTTCGAGAAAGCCGAACGACTCCACGTCCGTCTGCTCCTGGCTGGCATCGGTGCGCCCCGGCGTGAACGGCACCGTGACCGTATGCCCGGCGTTTTTCGCAGCCTGCTCGACGCCGGCGTTGCCTGCCAGCACGATCAGATCGGCCAGGGAGATCTTCTTGCCACCGGCCTGCGCCCCATTGAATTCGTTCTGGATGCCTTCCAGGGTCGCGAGCACGGCGGCCAGCTGTTCGGGCTGGTTGGCCTGCCAGAACTTCTGCGGGGCCAGGCGCAGCCGCCCGCCATTGGCACCGCCGCGCTTGTCCGAACCCCTGAAGGTGGAAGCCGCCGCCCATGCGGTGGACACCAGCTGCGCCACCGACAGGCCCGAGGCCAGTACCTTGGCCTTGAGCGCGGCGATGTCGCCGTCATCGACCAGCGGGTGGTCGACCTTGGGAATCGGGTCTTGCCACAGCAGCTCCTCAGCGGGCAGTTCCGGGCCCAGGTAGCGCGACAGCGGGCCCATGTCACGGTGGATCAGCTTGTACCAGGCGCGGGCAAAGGCATCGCTCAGCTGGTCGGGGTTTTCCAGGTAGCGGCGCGAGATCTTCTCGTAGATCGGGTCGAAGCGCAGCGACAGGTCGGTGGTCAGCATGGTGGGGTTGCGCCGCTTGGACGGGTCGTGGGCGTCGGGGATGATACCGGCGCCGGCGCCGCCCTTGGGCGTCCACTGGTGGGCCCCGGCCGGGCTCTTGGTCAGCTCCCACTCGAAGCCGAACAGGTTCTCCAGGAAGTTGTTGCTCCAGCGGGTCGGGGTGGTGGTCCAGGTCACTTCCAGGCCGCTGGTGATGGTGTCCGGGCCCTTGCCGGTGCCGAAGCTGTTCTTCCAGCCCAGGCCCTGTTCCTCCAGGCCTGCCGCTTCAGGCTCGGGGCCCACGTTGTCGGCCGGGCCGGCGCCGTGGGTCTTGCCGAAGGCGTGGCCGCCGGCGATCAGGGCCACGGTTTCCTCGTCGTTCATGGCCATGCGCCCGAAGGTCTCGCGAATGTCCTTGGCGGCGGCGACCGGGTCGGGGTTGCCTTCGGGGCCTTCCGGGTTCACGTAGATCAGCCCCATCTGCACTGCGGCCAGGGGGTTCTCCAGGTTGCGGCCCTGCTCGGTACGGCTTTCTTCGTTGCCGTGCTGCTCGGGTTCGGCCACCAGGGTGCCCTCGCCCGGCGGCTGCATGGCTTCAGGGTCTTTGCCGTAGCGCGTGTCGCCGCCCAGCCACTTGTTCTCCGAGCCCCAGTACACGTCCTCGTCCGGCGCCCACACGTCCGGGCGACCGCCGGAAAACCCGAAGGTCTTGAAGCCCATCGACTCCAGCGCCACGTTGCCGGTGAGCACGATCAGGTCGGCCCAGGAAATCGCCCGCCCGTACTTCTGCTTGATCGGCCACAGCAGCCGCCGCGCCTTGTCGAGGCTGACGTTGTCGGGCCAGCTGTTGAGCGGCGCGAAGCGCTGCTGGCCGGAGCCGGCACCGCCGCGCCCGTCGCCAGTACGGTAGGTGCCCGCACTGTGCCAGGCCATGCGCACGAACAGTGGCCCGTAATGGCCGAAGTCGGCCGGCCACCAGTCCTGCGAGTCGGTCATCAGCGCGGTGAGGTCCTGCTTGAGGGCCTGGAAGTCCAGGCTCTTGAACGCCTGGGCATAGTCGAAGCCCTCGCCCAGCGGGTCGGCCTGGGGCGCGTGCTGATGCAGGATCTTCAGGTTGAGCTGGTTGGGCCACCAGTCACGGTTGGTGGTGCCACCGCCGGCGGCATGATTGAACGGGCATTTCGATTCAGTTGCCATGTGAGAGCTACCCTTGGTCGAGTTCATGTCGCCAGGCAGCCCTGCCAGGGCGCCGTGGCAACGTGCGAAATCAGTTACACAGGTTGCATCGTCAACGACTCGAACGGCTGAGCGCCGCGATCTTGTCTCTTCATCAGGATGGGTCGGCCAGCTGGCGCCGGCACCGAACTAAGGCTAGTTCGCCGCCCCCGAGTCGGCAAATAGCCGCAGTATTGGTGGGTGATAGCCATAATCTCTTATACGGAACCCGCCAGGGAGCAGAAGGTAGGACAAACGCTCGCTGAGCCGTGCACCGATAACGCAGGCGTAGTCAGGGCGAGCGACCACCCCACGGGAGGCTCGCCCCATGGACATGCGCCCGCGTTCAACCGCCATCCACGAGGCCGGTCACGCCCTGGCCGTGTGGTGGAACGGCCAGCCCATTGCACGGGTGACCGTGCTGACCCACGCCCAGGCCGCCAGCGGCCCGCTGATCGACCTGAACGGGCGTGCGCACTTTGCCGAGGGGCTGGTGGAGGCGGACTACCTGATCGTGCACCCGGCCTTCGCCGCCCGTGGCATTGCCGAGTACCTGCCCTCCCTCGTCGAACCCATCGAGCGCGACCTGCTGCACTGCTTTGCCGGGCCCGTGGCCGAAGCCATCCACCGGCACGCACGCTATGACCGGGTCTTGCGCGGCAGCGGCCGTGGCGACCGATGCCGCGGGCATGAACTGATCAGCCTGTTGCCCGCGCACAAGCTGCTCGATGCCGAGGCCCTGGCCATCGCCCGGTCCGGCTGCCTGGTACGCCGGTACTGGGCGGGGCTGATGGCGGTGGCCGACCTCTTGCAGGCACGGGGCGTGGTGGACGGCGAGCGAGTCAGCGCGTTGCTGTGCCAGGTGACTGGTGAGTCACCGGCACAAGGGCCCGCAAGCCTGCGCGAACTTGACCCTGAGGGCGGGTCCGACCAGAGGCAGGCCACCCGGCAAAAGCGTTAGCGCTTTTTGCAATAGCGCAAAAAAGCTGAGCTACAGTCGTAAAAGGCGCATCTGATACGTATTTATCAGGAGAAACTGATCTGTATCCACGGATGTTCACATCATGCAGGGATGAGCAACGATGGATCACTGGACAACGGAGCAACTGCGTCAGCTGGTGTGCTCGAAGGACTTGGACAGCCAGTTGGCGCAATTGGAAAAGCTGCTTCGGTGCCTGGGTTTCGACTGCTACGCCTTCAGTTTCACCACCCCGACGTTTTCGATCACACAAAGCAACTGCCCCAACCCATGGGGCGAGCGCTACCGTCGCCATGAGCCTGCGGTCGTTGATCCCCTGCTTGCGCACAGCCGGCACTCATCCTTCCCGTTGTTGTGGACACCAGAGGCTTTCACCACCCCCCCCGAGTTGTGGGCAGGCGCGCAGGATCACGGCGTTTGCCTCGGTTGGACCCAACCCTTTCACGATGAGCACGGCAGGTTCAGCAGCTTGAGCGTGGTACGCCAACACCCGCCCGTGACCGTCAATGAGCTTTACCGCAAGGGGGCCGCGGTGCTGTGGCTGGTGCAGGTGCTGCATGCGACGGCGGCCGCTCTGGTGAATGACCCGCAGGGGCCGTCATCATCCGAGTGACCCGCAACGGGGTTCGCCAGCGCCACATGGGATATCCTCGCTACCTGGCCCGTTCAAAGATCGAGTGGAAGACCCATTGAAACTGCTCAAGGAAAACAGAGAAATCCTCCTGTCTGGAGAAGAAGCCATCCACCTTGTCGCCGATATCGAATACATGCTCATTTCCCTGAGAGACATTGCCCGCCATTACTACAAGGAGGTTGATGGCGACATCAGCCCAGGCAACAGAGCGCTGTATTGCGAAGAGACGACACGGTTCATCGATGAAAACCAGATCACCCGTCGACTGGCCGCCATGCGAAGAACAATCACTGAAAAGTTCAACCTCGAGCTGGGCTGCGACGACATGGATGACATTGAAAGAGCGGTGGCCGAGATGGTCTACTGGAAGCCCAAACAGGCAACGTAGCCAGCTACGTTGCTTGCACAAAGGCAGGCATGAGCCCTACTCGACCATCAACCCTCGACGCACCCGCCCCGCCCTTTTGTAGGCCCTGACCACCGTGTTGGTCTCGCACGAGATGATCCCCTCCAGGGATCCCATGCGGGCGGTCGAGACGGTCCATAGATCATGGATATCACGGCACAGCACATGCCAGAACAGCTGCGAGCCGCCACTGGTGCCAAACAGGCAACGCGTGTGTTCATCCTTCGCCAGTTCCTGGGCAATGCCCTCCGCCGCACCCGGTCGAGTCTGCAACGACACAATCGCCTCTACCCCATAGCCCACCAGCAACGGCTCGAGCTCCACACGAAATGTCAGGGCATTGCTGTCGACGAGCCCACTCAGCATCCGCTGAACCTTCGGCTCACTGACTCCACATGTCTCGGCAAGCACGCCCAGGCTGGCCCTTCCATCCAGGGTCAGGGCGCCCAGTAACCGCATTTCGTCATCACTCAGGCTCACAGGCCCGGCCAGCACCGGCTCGGTAGGCACCGAACCATCAATACGCCAGCGGCTGGCTCGTCGGAACGACCTGAGCACCACTTGCGTCTGAACCTGCCTAACCCCCGGCACCAGCGGCAACTCCCGCACCACCATGTCAGAAAGCGCTTCCACGCTGGGCAGGTTGATCTCGGTGAAGATGTCGAACTCGCCCGTTGTCGCCATCACAACCTGCGTCTGTGCCCACTGCGCCAGGTGCTGCGCCACTTCGCTCTGACGACCGTCTGCTACCCGAATCCAGGCATGCAGCACCGGGCCACTCCCCACCACAACCGGGTCGAGCTCGCCGATCACCCGGATATACCCGTTGTCCATCAAGCGTTGCAGGCGACGCGAAAGCGTACGCTCCGCCACATCGCAGCCGGCACTCAGATCCCGCCAGGTGCCGCGAGGGTTCGCCTGCAGTGCAATCAGGCAGGCCAGATCCGCGTCATCCAACGCAAAATGTCTTTTTTCATCCGAATCAACGATTGACGAGACCATATCCTTACAATACCTTCGCTCAAGTGGCCAAATTAATACAGAAAAACGCCGCATATGTCTAAAAACAATTACAACTCAAACCCAAAGGCACAAGCCAATGAATTATGCGACTCAAACGTCCGAAGCGGCAAAGCCGCAGGTATCAACCGCGCGCAAAATTGCTGCTGGCAGCATTGGCAATGCGGTGGAGTGGTTCGATTGGACGATCTATGCGTCGTTCGCGGTGTTCTTTTCCACACAATTCTTTCCAAAAAATGACGAAACGGCGTCCCTGCTGGCGACCTTCGCGATTTTCGCCGTGGGGTTCTTCATGCGCCCGATCGGTGGCTGGGCCCTGGGGATCTACTCTGATCGCTATGGCCGCAAATCGGCACTGGGGGTCACCATCCTGCTGATGGCAGGCGGGTCCCTGATGATCGGCATCACCCCCACCTACGAGAAGATCGGCCTGCTCGCGCCGGTCTTGCTGGTGATAGCGCGCCTGATGCAAGGCCTGTCGCTGGGCGGTGAATACGCTTCAGCCTCTACCTACCTTGCCGAGTTGGCGCCGGACCACCGTCGCGGGTTCTTTTCGAGCTTTGTGTTCTTCAGCTCCGCCGCGGGCATTCTGACCGCCTCGGCGATCGGCTGGGCGCTGACCACCCTCCTCACCGAGGAACAGATGAGAGAGTTCGGCTGGCGCATTCCGTTCCTGCTCGGCGCCCTGGGCGGTATCGCAGGCATCTGGCTGCGTATGTCGGTGCCTGAAGCAGAAGCCTCCACGCCGCCAACCGCAGACAAGGTAGAGAAGCAACCGCTGCGCACCCTGCTGCGCGATTATCCGCGCGAGACCCTGCGGATCGTGGGCTTTTCGATCCTGAGCACCTTTGCCTTCTACCTGTTCGTCATCTACATCCCGACCTATGCCATCCGTGCGCTGCACGTGGAGTCCTCGACAGCGTTCGCAGCAAACACGGTTGCAATGGTCGCGTTCATGCTCGTGCACCCACTCTTCGGCATGCTCTCTGACAAGTTCGGGCGCAAGCCGCAACTGATCGTGTTCGCCCTGGGCTACCTGGTGTTCTTCTACCCGATCATCACCAGCATGCAGCCGACGTTCTCGTCGATCCTGATGGTGGAGCTGTTCGGCCTTATGCTCTACGCGCTCTATACCTCCATCGCCCCGGCAATCATGTCCGAACAGTTCCCCAGCCGCGTTCGCGCCGTCGGCATTGGTGCTCCCTACAACCTGATGGTGGCGCTGCTGGGCGGTACCACGCCGTATCTGCTGACCTGGCTGCAGAGCAACGGTCAGGAGAGCTGGTTCTTCTACTACGTGCTCGCAGGCGCCGCGCTCACGCTTGTGACCTTCATCAAAATGCCGGAAACAGCCGGAAAGCCACTGAAATAGTCACTGGCTCGAACAACGCCATGCAATCCCCGTCAACGAGTATCGGATACGGGGATTACCGACCCACACCGCTTAGAACCTAGAACCCATGCTCGAACGATCCGAAGCCCTATGTTTCCAGTCTGCCCTGCAGATTGCCCATCTGATCGCTACCCGGCAGATCACCTCGCGTGCCGTCACGCACTACTTTCTGGACCGCATTGCTCGCGGCAGCGAGCTCAATGCCTTTACCGCAGTGTTCGCAGAGCAAGCCCTGGCGGCAGCCGATGCCGCCGACAGTGCGCTCGAGGCAGGCCACCCTTTGAGTGCTTTGCATGGCGTACCGGTCGCCATCAAGGACAACATCGAAATCGCCCATACCCCGGCATCGGCAGGCTCGTTGAGCCGCCTGAGCACTGTCAGTGCCGTGACCAGCACCGTCGCGCAACGATTGCAGGCGGCCGGAATGGTTATCCTGGGCAAGACCCAGATGACCGAATTTGCGTTCGGCCTGTCCGGGCAGAACCCGACCCGAGGCACGCCCTGGAACCCGTGGGACACAACGCTGCATCGCGCCCCGGGCGGTTCCTCTTCAGGTGCGGCGGTTGCTGTTGCCGCAGGGCTTGTACCTGTTGCAGTGGGGGGCGATACCGGCGGATCGATCCGAGCCCCCGCATCGCTCAATCATCTGGTCGGCTTCAAGCCGTCCAGCGGGGTCATCAGCGTGCACGGTGTTGTTCCGCTTGCGCCCAGCCTCGACGTGCTGGGCCCGATCGCCCGTGATGTCGGCGACGCCCATGCAATCACGGCCATCCTTGCCAGCCCGTCTACCGGCAGTGGGTCGAGCGTTCAGGCCGACCTTGCAGGTGAGCTGGTACCAGCCAAGCCGGGCACGGTGTTCGTACTGGACCAGAGCGCGTTCCCAAGTGCGCTGTCCGTGGGCGCTCGCCGGGTATGGGATCAGGCCCTGCGCACCCTGGAAAAGGCCGGCTGGACGCTCCAGAGCTGGGTTCCAGAGGATGAGTTGAACATCGGCCGGCTGTCCGAGTGCAACTCGATGATCATTGCCTATGAGGGGTATCGCGAGTTCGGCCACCTTGCACATGACCCTGCGCAGCCGCTCTGGGGGGTGGTGCGCAATCGCATCCTGGCCGGCGCGGCCATCAGCCGTGACGACTACGAACACGCCGTTGCACAGCGTGCCCACGTCGCCGAGGCCTTCAGACGAGCGATCGGCTCATCCGGTGTTCTGCTGATGCCGGTCAGCGGTCACGGGGCCCTGCCTCTTGATGACCAGGACGCTGCTCACGTGAGCATCGGCACGTTCAGCCGCGCCAGTAACTACCTCGGCACCCCGGCAATCGCCCTACCCGCCGGATTCGATGAAGCACAGATGCCGATTGGCGTGCAGCTGCTGTCACCGGTATCTACCGACATGCACTTGCTGAACATGGCGAGCGCCATGGCGCCTGCACTGCTGCTTGACGAGCGCAAGCCCGAGCTGGGGCGGTGGGGGCTTTAAGCCCGGAACAACACTCGCGTAGCACCTGGCGCAACGTCTTCAGTGATGTTGCGCAGGTGTCATCCAGGCAGACCATCGCCGTGCGCTGCGATCGTCAGGCCGTTGCAATGCGAAGACTTTTCTACCCATCTCCGGTACTGGCGAGTGCGAAAGGCCATGGCGGCCTGTTGCAGGATCAGCGCGAACAACGGTGAAACACTCGGGTCGGGATTTTTATTGCGACTGAGTTTACGCAGTTGAAACTTCACTACAGCCATGTTCGCCAAGGCCGCCATGGCTTTGTTTTTCCAGGTGATCGGCGGCAATTGCGGGGCATTGTCGTTGCCCGCCAACCACTGGCGAGGCAGGTGCGGGTCGATAGCAAGGGCGGTTCCGATGCCCACCATGTCCACACCGCTCTGCACGACGCTTTCGGCCACCGGGCGGCGGCGTATACCGCCAGTGACCATCACCGGCATGTTGGCGACGGTTTGGATATCACGGGCGAACTCGACAAAATAGGCTTCGCGAGCCAGGGTGCGACCATCGCGCGCGTCACCCTGCATGGCGGGTACTTCGTAGCTGCCTCCCGATAACTCCACCATGTCCACGCCCAGGTCGTTGAGCAACTCAACCACCTTTTTCGCGTCATCGGCGGTGAATCCTCCGCGCTGAAAATCGGCGGAGTTCAGCTTGACCGCCACTGCAAAATCCGCAGAAACCACAGCCCTGACCGCCTTGACGATTTCGAGCAACAGGCGCGCCCGGTTTTCCAGAGGGCCACCCCACTCGTCCGTGCGCTGGTTGGTCAACGGCGAAAGGAACTGGCTCAACAAATAGCCATGGGCAGCATGAATTTCCACACCAGTGAATCCGGCCTGCTCGCCGAGGCGTGCGGTATTCGCGAAGCGCTGAACAACCTCTTCGATCACGCCTGGGGTCATCGCATGAGGTGTGGCAAATCGCCTGGACATTTTGCCGAGATCCAGCGGCACGGCTGATGGGGCCCAGGTCTTTTGCCCAAGGTTGGACTGCATCTGGCGACCGGGATGATTGATCTGCAACCAGAACTGCGCACCGCCAGACCGACCTGTACGCGCCCAGTGCTTGAACTTGTGCAATTGCTGATCGTCTTGCAACACCACGCCACCCGGTCCGGTCATGGCGCGGCCGTCGACCATAACGTTGCCGGTAATGATCAGGCCGGCACCACCGTCGGCCCATGCTTGATAGAGACGCAGCAGGTCCTTGGAAGGCGCCTGATCGGCGTCCGCCATGTTCTCCTCCATGGCAGCTTTGGCGATTCGGTTCTTGATGGTTGAACCGTTGGGAAGCATCAGGGTGTCGAACACATTCATGGAGCAGCCCTCAACTGAAGAGGAGGCCACCTTAAGATTAAAGTCAACTTTAAGGTCAATACCCTTTTGCGCAGTGCAGCCAGTGGAGTTTGACCTTAACGCACCGCACGCTTGCCCGGCGCTTTGCCAATGCCTTCTTCACGCAGGCGATTGATCAGCATTTGCGCATTTTCCGCGCACGCCATGCTTTCGGGCTTATCCTCGATGCCCTTGATGACGAGCAGAAGCTGCGCTTTGTTGTGGGCTAGCCGTTGCTGTAGAACAGCGATTTCCTCAACCTTTTGCTTAAGCCCGCTGAGCAATTCATCGTGCTGCCAACCGCTGGCATTCATCGGCATCAACTGCCGAATTTCTTCCAATGAAAAACCCGCCGCCTGCGCTGCGGTGATCACCTCCAACACCCACTTGGTATCAGGCGCGTAGTCCCTGTAACCATTTGCTTTGCGCTCGACAGATTTGATCAAGCCGCTCGACTCGTAGAACCGGATGCGTGAGGGCGCCAAACCACTGATTTTCGCCAGTTCGCCTATTCGCATAACCCACCCTGAACACTCTGTTGACCTTGAAGTTGACTTTAAACCTAAAGCCATCGGGGCGGCCAACCATCACGCATTGAATTCAGGCTCGACCACTGTCTACGCCACTGGCATCAGCGCTTCGTCACGCCACTGTTGATGCAACAGTTCTGGAACGCCAGCCATACGCCAACACCATCAGCAGCCCCAGAGCACCCATCGACGCTCCGGCCAGGGAAATGGCCGGATAACCCAACCCGGCGTTGATCACCGCTCCGCCCAGCGCTGCGCCAATCGCGTTGCCAAAATTGAAGGCGCCAATGTTCACCGCAGAGGCAAGATTGGGCGCGTCCTTCGCTGCTTCCATCACACGCATCTGTAGTGGCGGCACCAGGGCGAAACTGGCGATACCCCATATCAGGATGGCCAGAGCGGCCGGCACCGCCCAACGCATCAGCAGGGTGAACGCCAGCAAGACGAGAATCAGAACGCTTAGCGAGACGATCAAGGTGCGATCTATCGAGCGGTCGGCGGCCTTGCCGCCCCACAGGTTGCCCAGCGTCAACCCCACCCCGAAAAGAACCAGCATGCCAGTGATGTAGGCGGTGGAACCATTGGTCTCGCTGCTGAGGATCGGCGCGATGTAAGTGAAGACAGTAAACATCGCGCTCGACCCGACTACGGTCAGGGCCAACGCGCCCAGCACCGGACCGCGCCCCAGCACTCGAATTTCGGCCATTACACCGACACTTTGCGACGTCTTCAGGTTAGGCAGGGCGAACCATAATGCGGCCATGGTCACCACGCCGAGGCCGGTAATTCCCCAGAAAGCGGTGCGCCAACCGAACAGTTCACCAAACCAGGTAGCCAGCGGCACACCGCCGATGGTCGCCAAGGTCAGGCCCATGAACATCGCCGCCACCGCCCCGGCACGTTTTTCCGGGGCGACCACGCTGGCGGCGACGATGGAGCCAACGCCAAAAAATGCACCATGGTTCAGTGAGGTCACCACCCTGGCGACCATGAGGCTGTAGTAATCGGTGGCCAGGGCTGACATCAGATTACCCAAGGTGAAAATCCCCATGAGCCCGATCAGCAGATAGCGTCGGGGAATCCTGCCGGTGGTCAGGGTCATCAGCGGTGCACCGAGCAATACGCCCAGCGCATAGGCACTGACCAGCAAACCGGCAGCGGGAATCGAAACGCCCAGATCCTGAGCGATACCCGGCAACATGCCCATGGGGGCGAATTCTGTTACGCCGATGCCAAAGGCACCGATGGCAAGTGCGACAAGTGGTGGATTGATACGCATGGAAGGCTCCTTATCTATGCCGCCAATGCTACGATGCAGTTTTTTAACGCGGTAGATAGCATTTTTGGCAATCACCTTTGCGCAGGAGGCACAAGTGGACTTCAACGGCAGGTCAGGTGAAATGAGCGTGTTCACCACCGTGGCGCATGAAGGCAGCCTGTCGGCCGCGGCGCGTGCACTGGGCGTGACACCCTCGGCAGTCAGTCGGGTCATCGCGCGTACCGAGCAACGCCTTGGCACCCGCCTGCTGTTGCGCACCACCCGAGCGCTCGCCTTCACTGCCGAGGGCGAAGCGTTCCTGCGTGGCGCCCGGCGTATCCTGGCCGATATGGACGAGGTCGAAGCAGCGATCGCTGACCAGGGCGTGCCCAGGGGGCGATTGCGGGTCAGTGCCGCCCTTGGCCACGGGCGGCTGGCCATCGTCCCGCTGGTGGCAGCATTCAGCGCCCGTTACCCGAACATCGTCGTCGACCTTACCCTCGGCGACGAAGTGGTCGACATTCTCGGCGGGCAGGCCGATGTCGCGATCCGCTTTGGCCATCTGCCCGACAGCCCGCTGACCGCGCGCAGGATCGGCGACACCGGCCAGGTAGTGGTGGCATCGCCCGATTATCTGCAGCGCGAGGGCATCCCCACGGAGCCGGAAGACTTGTTTCAGCACAATTGCCTGCGCTTCAACTTCCGGCGTGCCGAACCCAACTGGCCGTTCATCCGCGATGGAAAAGAGTTTTCCCTGAAGGTCAGCGGCAACATCGAATGCAGCAGTGGTGAAGCGCTGGCACAACTTGCGCGAGTAGGTGCCGGCATTGCACGTATCGGTGAGTTCAGCGTGCGCGAGGATCTGCAGCGCGGCGCCCTGATTCCGCTGCTGGAAGCCTGGAACCCTGGGGACCAGGAACCGATTCATGCTGTGTTCGTCGGCGGGGCGGCAATGCCGGCGCGGGTGCGACTGTTCGTGGACTTCTTGCTGGAACATCACCGGATGTAAGCGCTTGATCTGAAATTTCTGGGTACTTGTGGTGTTGAAGTCTCCAAAATGTCGTTACCTCACCAGCATCAATGCTGAAACGGTAACCCCTCCAGCTTCCCCACAAGCCAGAACCTTGATGTAGTGGTCACTCCATTACTGATGAGCACAGCGCTCAGGCAGGTTTCGACCTGTCCCTTTCGAAATACGGCCAGTAGCCCCGACTACACAACAGTCAAGGCCATGGTCTGCTTCTTACATCAGAAACTGTATTTGACCGTAAGCATCAGGTTGCGCGGGTCACCGTAGATGTTTTCGGCGCGAGCTGGACTGTCGGTGATGCTCACGTAGTATTTTTTGTTGAACACGTTGTTGAGGTTCAGGCGTGCGTCGATATGCTCGGTGGGCTTGAAGCCGACCATCAGGTCCAGCAGGGCGTAGGCATCCTGCTCGACCTTGTAGCCACTCCCCTTGTTGTACACGGAGTTCTGACCATAAGCGGTACCGCCGATGCGCCAGCGTTCAAGATCGCCTGGCAATTGATAGCTGGTGGTGAGCTTGACCAGGTGGCGCGGCAGGTCCGTATCGAAACCGCGGCCGACGTTGGCGCGGTTGGAATCACTGAGGTACTTGACCTCGGTGTAGGTATAGCCTGCGCCAACTTGCCAGCGAGGCGTGATTGCGCCTTGCAGTTCCATATCGATACCTTGCGCGCGCACTTTACCTGCCGCTTCATAGCACGTTACGGCAGTCGGGCAGCCGTCGGCGACTCGCGCACGGTTTTCCTGATCCATCCGGAACAACGCAATGGAGCCATTAAGTGCACCGTTGAAGTATTCGCCCTTGATACCGATTTCATAGTTCTTGCCCACGATCGGGGCCAGCAGGCCGCCGCTGGCATTCAGATTATTCTGCGGTTTGAAGATATCGGTATAGCTCACGTAGATCGAGTGATTATCGTTCAGATCGTAGATCAGGCCTGCGTACTTGGTGACGTGTCGTGTGACCTTGTAGTCCACCGTCCCGTATTGAGATTCGGCGTCATAGTCGTACCAATCCAGGCGACTGCCGAGGATCAGGTGCAATGGGTCTGCCAGGCTGAAACGGCCGGTGACGTAGGCGCTCTTCTGGTGGATATCAATGTGTTGCCAGAAGGTGGAGATCAGCGACGACGGTTTGGGGCGAAGGCTCGGATCCCAATTGTAGATGTCGATGTCGTTGTAGATGGAGTTGTCGGTGTTTTCTACCACCTTGATCTTCTCTTCCCGGGCACTGGCACCGGCCACCAGTTGGTGTTCGCGGCCGAACAGCTGGAACGAGCCGCTGGCGAACGCGTCGACGCCGGTCTGGTCGTCATCGTATTTGTAGCCACCAAAAATCTGGCGATAGACATTGTTGGTGTTGTAGACCTTGCTGGCGAGGTGATCCAGCTTTGACCAGGTCTTGTTGCCGGACAGGGTGAGCCTCCAGTCGTTGGCGAGATTGTGTTCAAGCTTGGCAAAGGCGATGGTGGTGTCTTTGTCCCAGTAATCCCAGTCGTTGCCCAGATAGGTCGAGCGGGGCAGGTTTAGGTCGCTGCCATCCGCCGCCACGGGAATGCCGCCCCATGGTACGTGGTTGTTGTCGTCCTGATAGGACGCGCCCACGGTCAACAAGGTGTCGTCGGTCAGGTCTGCCTCCAACACGCCATAGTAGACGCCGCGTTCGGTCTGGATGTTGTCCTGGAAGCTGTGGTTGTTCTGGTAGGCACCCACCAAGCGTCCACGGACCGAGCCCTGCTCGTTGAGAGGACCACTGACGTCCACCTCCGAGCGATAGCGGTCCCAACTGCCGGCGCTGGCGGTAATGCTTGCCTGGGTTTGTGCGGTGGGCTTCTTGCGTACCAGGTTGATCGAGGCTGCCGGGTTACCGGAGCCCTGCATCAGGCCGGTCGCGCCACGGACAATTTCAACGTGGTCGTACATCGCCAGGTCGCCCGACGCGATGATGTCGGCGGCGTTGGCTCCGACGTTGGTCGGGATCCCGTCGTACATGATGTTGTCGACCTGGAACCCGCGGGAGTAGTAGCGCTGCCTGTCTGGGCCGAGTTTCTGTGAACTCATGCCGGGGGTATTGCGCACCACATCATCCAGGGTGTTCATCGCCTGGTCATCCATGCGCTGGCGCGTGATCACCGTGACCGATTGAGGGGTTTCGCGCACAGTCAGCGCAAGCTTGGTTGCGCTACGCATAGGGCCGGTGGTGTAGGAGCCACTGCCTTCGGTAGTCTCGCCCAAGCCTCGGCTGTTCACGGTGGTGGCATCAAGTTCCAGGCTGTTTGCTGCTGGAGTTGCAATCACCCAGACCGCGCCTTCGGTGCTCAGTACCAGGCCGCTCCCTGCCAGCGCTAGGCGTACCGCTGATTCGGTTTCATACCGCCCCTTGAGCGCTGGAGCGGATTTGCCGGCAGTCAGACGCTCGTCGAAGGCCAGGCTGATACCAGCTTGCAAACCGATCATGCGTAGGGACTGAGACAGCGGTTGGACAGGCAGGTCGAAGTCGAAGCTTGCGCCAAGGGCCGGGATGCTCAGCACCAGGGCCGAGCTTGCGGCCAGGCTTCGGAGGGCGTTGTACAGCATGGGGTCATCTCTCGTTGATGTGGGCAGATACTCCCTGACGGAGTAGCGCCACATTTCCCTGACGTCCGATTGCAAAAAAGATCAGCGAGGCACCAACCAAATGGCGTCGTCGCGCCGTTGCAGGGTGGCGTTGGCCAATACCGGCAGGGTCTCGACGAAACTTTCTATGTCACCCAACTGCACCACCGCCGACAGCCGACGTTGCGACGGGCCGAGGACTTTCAGGGGTAGCCGCTGGTAGCGCGACAACACCGCAGCGACCTCTGCGAGGCTTGCATCCTCGAAGTTGAGGTTGCCGTCGGCGAAGCTGAACGCCGCCGAAGCCGAGCGGGCAAGGCGGGTTAAATGGCCAGCCACATCGCAACGAATTACCTGGCCAGCTTCGAGTACCGCCTGAGCGGTATCGCTATCGACCTGTACACGTCCGCGCTCGACGCTGACCTGGATCTGCTCAGGCAGGCGCTCGACCACAAAACGTGTGCCCAGCACCCGCACCCGTGCCAATCCGGCTTCTACCAGAAATGGCCGCTGGGCATCGCGCTGTACCGAAAAAATCGCCCGCCCCCGCAAGAGCATCAGGTACCGCTCGCCGCTGGAGTAGCGCACGAGCATTAGCGAATCGGCATCGAGGGTCAGTTGGCTGCCATCGTCCAACGCCACCGACCGTTGCTCGCCGATGCCAGTGGCGTACTGCACTTCACGGCCAACCAGCCGCGACCAGGTCAGCAAGCCCCCCAAGCCCGACATCGCCAGCAGCCCCAGCAGGCTCCCGCCCAACAACCGCCGACGCCTGACGCCCTCCATGGCCCCCGCCAATGCCTGGGTCTGCGAGGTGTGGGTAAAGCCCTGCCACAGGTCGACGAAGGTCTGGTATTCCTCGACGTGCCGCGGGTCTGCTTCCAGCCATTGGTTGAAGCGCGCACGTTCTGGGTGATCGTCGGGCAATTCGAGCATCCGAGTGAACCAGCGTGCAGCCTGCTGGCGAACATCGCTCATGACAACAGCGCCCGCGCCGCACGTAGGTCGAGCATCGCACGGATTAGATGGCGCTCGACCGCCGACAGAGATATCCCCAGCAGCTTGGCGATCTCGGGTTGGCGGCGGCCTTCGATACGCGCCAGCCAGAACACCTCCCTGCACCGTGGTGGCAGGCAATCGAGAATACGTTGCAGTGCATCCAGGCGCTGGGCCAAGTCCGCCAGGTGTTCAGTCGATGGCGAGACAGCCGCCTCGCCGGCCACGACCATCAACGGTTCAAGTGTTCCTTCACCCTCGGGCAGCCCCACATAGCGACGCGCCTCACGGTAATGGTCGATCAGCACCGAATGGGCGATGCGCCGCAGGTAGGCATTTGGTTGCTCGATTTTCCGACGCTGGGACGCCAGTACGAAGCGTATGAAGGCATCGTGCAGCACGTCACAGGCGCGTTGCATGCACTGGGTGTGCCGGCCGATCCCCAGGAGGAGGTCGGAATATGCCCACTGCAAATTGATGCCTTTCCACTCCATCCCAATGCTTCCTTTCCCAGCAAGATGGCGGATCATAGGCACCCAGAGCAGCAATGGCAAATGGGAATCATTCTTTTTGATAGGTGGGATATCCAGCTTTGGATATGGAGTACACCTAAGACCAGCAACGATGGCTGCGAAAATATTTACCTCGGGGCGCCGGCTCTGGTGACTATACGACCACTATTCAGCCCGAAGATGTCGATGAATCCAGATGCAATTTCTGCGTGGACTCACCGGCAGCTATGGGTCGGAAGCGGTCGTCCATAGATATCCGCTTCTGGCCGAAAGCAGCCTTCACCAAAAACCAGGTATCGATCGATAGCCCCACAGACAGCCTCAACCAACCCGCCCTTGAACATCCCCCAACACCCGCTAACCTTCGCCCATCGCTTTTTGTCTGCTGTTTCGTGTCATGGCGGCTGTGCGTGGGGTGCATTCGTGCGCGCCGGGTTCCTTGATTCCCGGTCTACCAACCTGCGTACAGCGCCACCCTTCGTCTGGTAGCGATAGGTGTCGGCTCCGCCAATCAAGGGAACTGCACAATGACAAGAATTGTCCCCGAACCCCGCGTGTTAATCCCCGCAAAACCACCTACACCGCCTTCGGCTGTTGCAACGGAAACCACCCTCCCCTGTTTTCCGTCTGCGAAGGCATCGAGCTCGAAGATGCGTTGGTCCATCTGTCGCTACAGATCCAATGCGCCAAGGAGATGGCGACAGGCCGAGGTTGGCCAGAAGCAGACCTTCGTGCCGCAAAAGTGGAGTTGACTTGCTATTGAACGGTCGGTGGACGACGTTCGTACACCTCAGTAACTTTACCATTTTGCGAATTGCGCATAGGAAAAGTAGCTGTGATCGATGATCCGTTACCAAAAAACTGGCGGGGCCTCCAGACAGGTGTTCAACAAATCTTCCGAAACGTCGGCTTGCTTGCTGACGTCGAGGTTGATTTGGGAACGCCGCGTGGCTCGGTGAATGTGGATGTCCACGCAATAGATGTTCGGAGCGTGGACAAAATCAGATACATCGTCGAGTGCAAAAACTGGGGCAGTGCCGTACCCCAGTCCGTAGTCCATTCGTTCACAACGGTGATGCACGAAACCGGCGCGAACATCGGATTTATCATTTCGAAGCGTGGGCTACAGCAGGGTGCCAAACGATACACCCAAAACACAAATATCGTTGGGATGACATACTTAGAGTTTCAGCAAAGATATTTTGAGGCTTGGTGGAAGAGGTACTTTTGTCCACGTATAGGCGATGCAGCGGACAACCCGCTTCGGTACACCGAGGAGTTCAACAGTGTTCGAGACAGCGCTTACGAAAAGCTTAGTGCTCAAGATCAAGAAAAATTTGATCGGCTAAGGCAAGAGAACGGTGGATCGCTAATGATCTTGTCTATGTTCAATTAGTTGGTCATGTCGCCAGTGTTGAACACCGGCACCATGCTGGATGTTCCAACGAATCTGGATAGTTTAAGACCAAGGTACTCGCAAAGATTACTCCTCACATCGAATGGCATTGCTACACCTTTCGGGGGTTGCTAGACATCATTCTGAAATACCTAGCAGACGTGGAAGGAGATTTTGACGCAATATTTGGAGGATCTATATTTGAACCAAGAGATCCTATCAGCAGGGTGACTGCTGATGGCCCCCCTTTGGAGGATGGTATCTATCACCGCTGACTCGCCGGCTAGTGCGATAGTGTGCGTTGTCGATTGCGCTCGTCTAAGCGTTGCTACGAAAGGCAGGTAGCAGCCTTGCGTGAAGGGCAACTATTGGACGATTTCCGCCGGTAGTGATAGGCAGAAAACGGCCATAAGCAACCATTCACATGAACGCCCTTTTCGAGCCTAGACAGCTGGGTTTAGGTATACGAAACCAAGGGCAACTCAGATTATTTATCTCGCCCAGCCTAATTCCGCTAGGCTCTATAATTCAGACTTTATGTGCTAGTGAGTATTTCTTCTATAAGAGTTCTTAAATTATCTGCCAGTAGCATGTTCAAAGGACAACCATTTATGTGAATATCGAGAAAGCGTCGTCCTCCTCCTAGCAGGTCGGACAGACGGATATGCAATAACTCTATCGTCCCCTCTGAGTTTTTACGCGTTAGCTCTGCTTTGGCATCCGGCGTAAGATTCGCAGCAGTCAGAATAATACCTGTGTTTATTTTTTCCCGGTCCATATCTAGGATGAACCCGCCCAGTTGCTCCCGCGTGAAGTCGCTTTGACGTACCTTTATATTTAATGCCGCATTGGTCTCAGGTGTAAGTGAACCATTTTTAATTTGCGAAAAGCGTACTACTCCGTCGATTCCACCATCCGCAGCCCCCCGTCTTGCGGGGAGCCCTGTTACCTCGATGAAAGGGGCAGCGCTGAGCAGAGCTCGGATTCGCACTTCCATAATGTCGCGTTTAAAGCTAGGCGTGGTACGCAGCAGCTGATTGACAAGCGTCTCTTCTAAAATACCCACTACGCATCACCAAAAAGAGCTTTCATTTGTTCCGACGAATATTTCAGACAAAAGTTAACTAATGCCTCAGAGCTATCAAGGGACGTCGGTGCTTGGCTGGCTATAATTATGATTTCCCAATTCATCGCCTTGATTTTTACCATTTCACTCTTAGGTGGTAGTTTCTCGTTTGAATCCGCAGTCTGAAGCTGCTTTACAATTGCAAGTTTGTCGAGGACGGCATTTTCAAGAATGTCGCAATCTCTCAGGGCTAATCTTGCCGCAGCATTAGAGATAGCGCGCTCGATTGCAGCCGTTGTTGACCTCACACCGTAAAAAATTCGAAGTTTTTCTACCTGCGGCTTATCTAAAGATTGCTCACTAAGATTAATAGACACCTTTCGTCGAGCGTTAGTTTTTAATGCTTCAGCTCCAACTTTTCGGGCTCTCGTAGAGTTACTCATATGCCTATTTCCGCAAGAAGGTTGTTCAGTGCAGTATTATATGCTGCATCACTTAACCGAATTGGAGCACTAGTTGTAGAGGCGTAAGGTACAGTGGTAGTGAGCATCAACACCTCGATGCCCTCGATGGAGAGCGCGTTGCGCAGGATTGTAGCCCCTTCTGTGGCATCGCCTGGATATGCCATATTTGCGAATACCTTCATCTTTGGTCCATTGGGGGAAAGATACGCACCCACCGCAACACCCCTAAGCTCATGTGGAATTCTTATCAAGCCAACTTGGTCGAGAGGATTGATCGGTGAGATAACTCTCCAACCGTTTTGATCCGCCCTAAGCAGATCCTCAAATACAGTGTAGCTGTCGTCAGTGTCGATTACCGCATAATCAAAGTTCGACGAGCCGGGGAATCGAGTCGGAACCGCTTCAGTCTCCCTTGAGTCGATCTTATTACCTGTTCCTGCGGCAAACTCTGGAGTCTGTGCCAGCGCTTGGCTCATCAAGAGTCCACCTGCAAGATCCACGGCGAGAACCCTTTGGCCGCGCTTGGCCAAAAGTAACGCTATATTCGTAGCAGTTGTCGTCTTTCCAACGCCGCCTTTCGGCGTATTAATCATAATCTTTATCATTGGCTTCTAATCTTGGCTTAGAGGATGGCTGCTTGCTCTTTAGGTTGAAAGCCTTGCCGGACAAAGCAGAATCACGAGATTACCGCAAAGTCTTGTGGACTGGGCAACCTCAAGCGCCAAGGCAGTGAATCGCCCAGATGTCCTCGGTGCAGACTGGTTTATTTTGGCTGATAGCCGCCCCTGATGGATGTCCGCTTCTGGCCGAAAGCAGCCTTCACCAAAAACCAGGTATCGATCGATAGACCCATAGACAGCCTCAACCAACCCGCCCTTGAATATCCCCCCAATCCTCGCTACCCTTCGTCTCGCCGCTGCCAATTCAGCGGCCGGGTCTGCAAGCCCGCCAAGCAAAAGGCGCACAGCGCCACCTGAAAGTCACTGGCGCTTTTTTGTGCCCGTGGTTTCTATTTATGGTGGCTACGTGTGGGAGACCTTCGGGTCTGCCGGGTTCCTTTTGCCCCGGTCTTGCAGACCCGCACGTAGCCGCCACCCTATCAACTGCAAGTGATAGCTGGCGGTTCCACTGCAAAAGGGAGCTGCACAATGACAAAAATCGTCCCCGATCCCCCGCTTGTTAATCCCCGCAAAACCGCCTACACCGCCTTCGGCTGTTGCAACGGAAACCACCCTCCCCTGTTTTCCGTCTGCGAAGGCATCGAGCTCGAAGATGCGTTGGTCCATCTGTCGCTACAGATCCAATGCGCCAAGGACACCACCGCACAAGCTTGCGAACGCGCCGACGCGCAGTTCAAGCACCTGCTGGTGGCAGCGCAGCAGTCGCTGGAGATGAGCACCGTGTTGATCGACACGGTGCTGGACGGCATGGAGGCGCAAGCGGTAGACGCGTAACGACGTGACACCCGGGCCGCAGACGCGGCTCACTGATAGGTGTGCCTATACGCCAAGTAGGAGCCGGCTTTGCCGGCGAAGCGACGCGCGGGCAGCGCGCGGCCTAGAGAGCGCCATCACATTCAAAGCATGCCCCCCAAACCCAGATGCAATTTCAAGACAGGTGACTGGGGATGTCTTCAGAAAGGCCACCAAAGGATCGCGGTGAAGTTATCAGGTGCCAGTCAATGCTGTTGTGCCGGTCACAAGATCGAGCGCCGCGAGCGCGGCGCTTCGCCGGCAAAGCCGGCCCCTACATGGGCTGCCACGTGCCAACGCCTGTGAGATTCGAGTTGTCAGCCACTACAACTACACCACCAGAATCGCCTCATGCACATCAATTGTCGGAATCGGCACCACACAACGGCGCGTGTCGAGCCACTGGCGCATCTTGCAGGCATCGAAAATCTGCCCCTCGTCCATCATCGCCAAGATGAGCGTTTGAGACATACGGTAACATCCACACTGAAGGCAACGCCGCCCTTCCCACCCGGCTGGGCAGTCGATGGCCTCGGCGTGGCCGGCGCAGATCAGACAGCTCATGCAACCCCCTGATTGTTTTTCTGGGCGGGAAGGAACGTGCTGGTTACACCACAAAAAACAGCGTTCGAAAAAGGCATGAAAATTCCGTGCCAAGGCACGTATCTCGACAGATGGCAGCTGTTTCGGGCACCCGCCTCACTGGCCCCTGCGAAGGTCGTCGATCAGGGTCTTGTACCCGGCCACCTGCTGCTTGACGTAGGTGCGCAATTGATCACCGGTCAGGGCGAACGGCAGCAGCCTGAAGCCGCTGCGAAGCTGGGCGAACTGTTCCGAGGCCAGTAGCTGGTCGAAGGTGTGCTTCCACCAGGCATAGTCCTCGTCGCTGACCCCGGGCCCCAGATAGAAGCCCCTGACCACCGGGCAGACGATGTCGTAGCCCTGTTCCCTGGCGGTGGGTACGTCCTTGAGCTCACCACCCAGGCGTTCTTCCGAGAGTACGGCCAGCAGGCGCATCTCGCCGCGCTGCAGGTGCGTGATGACCTCGAACGCATCGGTACTGCTGACTTCGATGTAACCGCCCAGCAACGCCGTGGCGCTTTCGCCGCCGCTTTCCAGGGCGATGTAGCGCAATTCGCCAATATCGATACCCGCGGCCTTGGCGAGCAATGCGGCCTGCACCCAGTCCTGCCCGCCGGCAGTGCCGCCGGAGCCGAACAGCACCTTGCGCGGCTGCTGCTTCAGCGCCTTGACCAGGTCGTCGAGGTTCTTGTACGGGGAGTCGCTTCTTACCGCGATGGCGCCATAGCTTTTGCCCAGGGCGGCGACCCAGCGTACCGCGCCCTCGTCGAAGCGCCCGAACTTGCCCTGGGCAAGGTTGAGCAGCGACCCGCTGGACCATGCGATCAGGGTGCCCGGCTCTGCCGGCCGTTGCGCGATGATGGTGTTGTAGGTCACCGCCCCGACCCCACCGGGCATGTAGGTGATCTGCATGGGCTGGTCGAACACCTTGTCCTGGGCCAGGGCTGTCTTTATCAACTGGCACATCAGGTCCCCACCGCCACCCGATGAACCGGGCACGATGCACTCGGGCGAAGACGGCGGCGCCGCCAGCAACGAAGTGGCGAACAGGGAGCAAGCAATCGAGCAGATACTGCGCAGGAAAAACGTCATGGCGGTCGCCTGTTATTGTTTTTGGTATGACTTGGCAGTTGCGCACCGGGCGGGTTGTCGCCAGTGCACAACTGCACGTACCAAATCTTAGGCTGTGTAGCTTTCTCCAACCTTGCAGCAAGGCAGCGTACGCTGCCCGCGCCATGACTGCAAAACCGGCACCACGGCAGTTACGCAGCGCCCGCCTGGCGGCCGACGCTCAGCTGCAACTGGGCAACGCGCCCGATCTGCTCCCAGTCGATCTGCAGGCCCAGGCCCGGTTGCTGCGACACCGTCACCTGCCCTTGCGCGTTGGTGCGGATCGGGTTGGCGGTGGCGAACTCGAACAGCTCGACCTCGCACGCCTGTTCGAAGTAGCTGCACACCGGCTGCCCCAGCATCAGGTGCAGGTTGGCCGCCTGCGCCAGCGAATGCCCCCAGCTCTGCAATTCGACCTTGAGCCCGCTGGCCGCAGCGTGGTGGATGATCTTCAGCGCGGGGGTGATGCCGCCGCAGGTCATCACATCCACCCGCACACGGCTCCAGCACTGCTGGCTGGCGGCAAACGCCACCAGCTGGCTGTCGGTGATGGCGTTGCCGGCGGCCAGCACCGGCACCTGCAGCCGCGTGCTCAAGTGTCGGTACCCGGCCAGGTCGTAGTCGTCCAGCGGCGCCTCGAACCAGGCGTAGCCCAGCTCGCCCAGCACCCGCCCGACCTTGAGCGCGGCGTCCAGGTCGTAGCGCTGCTCCACGTCCAGCATCAGCGCCAGGCCCTTGTCGCCGTGGGCCCGCTGAACCTGCTCGAGCAGTTGCAGGTCGCGCGCCGGGTCGCACCAGCAATGGAACTTGATGGCCGCAAAGCCCGCCTCGACCAGTTGCTGCACGGCGTCCACATAGGCCTGCGGCGTGGCCAGCACCGGGGTGCTGGCGTAGGCGTCGATGCGCTCGCGGTAGCCGCCCAGCAGCCTGAACAGGGGCAGGCCCGCCGCCTGCGCCGCGATGTCCCACAGCGCCACGTCGATCAGCGCCTGGGCCTGGGCCGAGCGCGCATAGGCCCTGGGCTTGAAGTGCATCCACAGCCCTTCGCGCTGCAGTGCCGAGCGCCCGAGCAGGTCGGGGATCATGTCGCGCAGCGTCTCGGCCAGTACCGCGTCGGGGTGGTGCGTGGTGTACGAATCGGTAGCCGCCACGCCGACGATGCCGTCGCAGGTGCTGATGCGGATGAAGGTGTGCGTGGTGCACGGCGCCGGTTGCTCCGGGGTCCAGGTGGAGCCGCGCAGCGGCGGCGCGCACACGAACACCTCGACCCGGTCGATGATCTGGTTGTGCATGGGGGCCTCCCGCCTCTAGGTGCGAACGCGATAACGCTCGATCATCGCCTCGTCCAGTATCACGCCAAGGCCTGGGCTGTCGGGCACGCGCACATGGCCGTCCTCCAGTGCCAGCAGGTTGCTCACCAGGCCACGGAACAACGGGCTGTCGCTTTGCGAGTATTCGATCAACTCGCCAAACTCGCTGGCCGCCAGAAAGTGCACGGTGGCTGCCAGCAGGATGCCGGTGCTGAAGCCGTGGGGCACCAGTTGCGCGCCGTGCAGTTGCGCCAGTTCATAGATGTGGCGCATCTCGCTGATGCCGCCGCAGCGGGTGATGTCGGGCTGGATGATCGCCGGGCGCGAAGCCTCCAGAAAGTGACGGAACTCGTGCCGCGTGGCCAGCCCCTCGCCGCCGGATACGCGCAGCCCGGAGCGCTCGGCCAGGTACGCCAGGCCGCGGGTGTCGTCCGAAGGCAAGGGTTCCTCGATCCAGTTGAGGTTGAACTGGCGCAGTGCATCGCATTGCACCAGCGCGTGGGAGTAGTTGCGCCAGCGCCCCACCAGGTCGATCTGCAGTTGCACGTCGTCGCCGATCTCCTCGCGCACCAGTTGCAGCAATGCCTTGTCCCTGGGCAGGTCTTCGCCAAAACCTGCGCCGCCGAGCTTGATGCTGCGCAGGCCCTGGGCCAGCAGGCCGCGTACCCGCTCGCGGTTGCCGGCCTCGTCGGGCCGCGGGATGAAGGTGCCGTAGGCGGCGATGCGCTCACGGTACTTGCCGCCGAGCAGGGTGTGCACCGGCACGCCGTAGTGCTGGCCGGCGATGTCCCACAGGGCGATGTCGAGCGCGCTGATGGCATGGATGGCCACGCCGCGCCGGCCCATGTATTCGCAGTGGCGGTACATCTTCTTCCACAGCCGGTCGATTTCCAGCGGGTTCTCGCCGACCAGGATGTCGCGCAGCCCCTGGCAGGTTTCATGGGATGCCGGGGTTTCGATCAGGGCCTTGACCACGGCCGGCGAGCTGTCGGTTTCACCGATGCCCAGCAGGCCGCTGTCGGTGTAGATGCGCACGATCAACGCATCCTCACCCCACTCGCAGGGCTGGTCGAGCGCAGGCACGCGCAACCAGATCGCTTCTACATCGACTATTTTCATTGCAGGTTTTCCAGAGTTTTCGGGGCGCCCTGGCAAGCTTGGCGAGGGGCCTGTTCGGCGTCGCACGCAGTGCCCTGGGCCAGGCGGGCGGACTGCGCTTCGATCAGGTGTGCGGGCATTGCCGCGTAGTCTTCGCGCAGCCACTTCAGCAGCCCCCAGATCTTCACCATGAGGATGAAGATGAACGGGATGGCGGTGAGGATCACGGCAGTCTTGAGGGTGTTGAGCGAGGCATTGATGTACAGCATCGCCAGCGGCAGCACGGCCAGCATCAGGCACCAGAACAGGCGCAGGCTCGGCGACGGGTCCTGGCCTTCACGCAGGTTGCGGGTGCTGGTGGCGGCCACGGTGTAGGCCACGGCGTCCAGGTGCGAGGCCAGGAACACCAGCATGAGCAGGAAGTACACCACCGACAGCAGTTTGCCGAACGGCAGGCTGGCGAGCAGCATCGACACCGCCGCTTCGCCGCCGGCACCGCTGAGCATGGCCGGGGCATTGACCACATCGGTGACGAACTGGTGAATGGCAAAGCTCTGCAGGCTGCCGAAGAAGAACCAGCAACCGCCGCAGCCGCCCAGGATCATCGCCAGTACCACCTCGCGAATCGTGCGGCCCTTGGAGACGCGGGTGACGAAAATTGCCACGCCCGGCGTGTAGGTGATCCAGTACAGCCAGTAGAACACGGTCCAGTCACGGGAGAAGCCGCCGTCCCCGGTAGGGTCGGTGAACAGGCTCATGTGGATGAAGTTCTGCAGGGTCAGGCCGATGGCGTTGGCGATGTTGCTGACGCTGAACTGGGTCGGCCCCAGCAGCAGCACGACCAGGGCGAACAGCATGGTCATGCCGCAGGCCAGTTTTGCCAGGCGCTGCATGCCGGAGCTGATGCCGATGTAGGAGCTGAGCGAGAACACCAGTGTCACCAGGATCACCAGCGACGCCTTGAGCATGAAGCCGTCGGCAAGCCCGGTGAGGTCCGACAGCCCCTTGGCCACGGTGGAGGTGGTCAGGGTGGTGGTCAGCACCAGCCCGCCGAAGGTGGCGAACAGGAAGATCAGGTCGATGACCCGCCCGACCGAGCCGTGGGCCTTGTAGCCGGTGATCGACTCGATGATGCCCGCCAGGCTCAAGCCTTTGTTCTTGCGCACATGGAAGTGATACGCCATCGCCAGCGAGGCGATGCCGTAGATGGCCCACGGGGTCACGCCCCAGTGGAAGAACGAGTAGGCGATGCTCATCTCCAGCGCCTGCTTGCTGGCGGCGGTTATGTTCAGGCCCGGGGTGAGGTAGTAGTAGGCCCATTCCATGAACGCCCAGTACATGGTCGCCGAGCCGAGGCCGGCGCAGATGAACATGAAGATCCAGCTGGTGTTCCTGTACTCGGGCTTGCCCTCGCCCAGGCGGATGTTGCCGTACTTGCTCATGCCCAGGCCGATCACCAGCACCACGCAGGCAAAGCCCAGTACCTGGACCAGCACACCGAAGGTGGTGGTGGCACGGGTGAAGAGCTGATCGGCCAGTACCTTGGCCTGATCGGGGAACATCATCAAACCGATGACCGTCAGCGATATCACCACGATGCTGGTGAAAATCAGCGTCAGGTCTTTCTGGGTGTTCTGCTGCATAGTGAGTCCCAACTGTTGTAATTATTGGACAGACCCCCGTATTGGCGGGCTCGGCGGCTAATGTAAGCTGGTGCCCAGCGCCGAGAGAATCGCGATTTGGTAATGGACTAATAACGAAGTCTTATGAATAAATTCGCCCTGACCCGCCTGCCGCACATGACCCTGCTGCTGGCCTTCAAGACCGTTGCCGAGCACGGCAGCTTCACCCGTGCCGCCACCGCGCTGCACCTGTCGCAGTCGGCCATCAGCCAGCAGGTGGTCAAGCTGGAGGAGGCATTGGGGGTGACGCTGTTCGTGCGTTCGACCCGTACCGTGGCCCTGACCAGGGCCGGCGCCGCGCTGCTGGACGATGTTCGCGCCCCCTTCGACCAGCTGGTGGCCGCCTTCGAGAAATGCGCGCGCAAGGCCGCACCGTCGGTGCTGCACATCGAGGCCGAGCCGGTGATGAGCGCGTTCTGGCTGACCCCGCGCCTGAAGCATTTCACCCAGCGCTTCCCCGCGCTGCGCATCCAGCAACTGCTGAGCACCCAGCGCGTCGAGTTTCCCGACGAGGTGGAGCTGGCGATCAAGTGGGGCACGGCCGACTGGCCGGGTTTCGACACGCAGTTTCTGATGGGCCTGAACTACGTGCCGATCTGCTCGCCCGCATTGCTCGAAGGGCCCGACGCACTGCGGGTGCCGGCCGACCTGGCGCGTCACCCGCTGCTGCATGACCGGCATCATCACGACTGGGAAGCCTGGCAGGCGCTGTACCCCACGCCAGGGCTGGAGGTGCGCAGCGGGCACGTGGTCACCGACTCCAATGTGCTCGCGCAGCTGGCGATCGAGGGGCATGGTGTCGCCCTGTGTGCGATCGAGCTGACCGAACGGGCGGTGCGCAGCGGCGAACTGGTGATGCCCTTCCCCGAGCTGGTGATGCCGCATCAGCTGGCGTATTACCTGCTGACCAAGCCGCACAAGCAGATCAGCGACATGGCCCGGCAGTTCATTGCGTGGCTGAAGGAAGAGGCAGGCAACGGGGCGTAGTGCGTGAATGGGTGCCCGATCAGCCCATCAGCTCGACATCCGGAATCGCCGCCACCGTGGTTTCGCGCAGCAGCGCCAGGAACTCGACGACATAGGGTTTCTGGCTGTCTGCCGGCAAGGTGGCAGCCCAGATATCCGAGATAAGCCCCTCGCGGGTGATGGGCCTGGCCGTCACGTACTGACGCTGGAGGTAGGTCTGCACGGCCCAGCGTGGCAGCACCGCAATGCCGCGCCGCGCGGCCACCAGCATCAGGATCGCGACAGTCAGCTCGGCGGTGCGGCGCACAGGCTTGATCCCCGCGGGCCGCAGCAATGAGCGGACAATGTCCAGCGCGTCTTCCTCGATCGGATAGGTCACCAGGGTTTCGTCGATAAAGTCCTCGGCCGTCAAGAACTCGCGCAGGGCCAAGGGGTGGTCGTTGGCAACCAGTGCCACCAGCGGATAGCGAAACAGCCCGTGAAAATCGACCCCTTCCTCGTCCCTTTCGGAGCAGGACACCAGTGCAAGATCGGCGGTGCGCTGATGCAGCAGGCCAACGGGATCGTCGTGATAACCCGATACCAGGTCCACTTCCACCTCAGGCCAGCGTGCTCTAAAGGCATCGACTGCGGGCATGAGCCAGTCAAAACAGGTGTGGCATTCGACAGCGATACGCAAGGTACCGCCGGTGCCTTCGGCCATCTGCAGCAGGTCACGCGTGGTCTGATTAAGAATGGGCACCACTTTGTCGGCGGCTTCCAGCAGCCGCTTGCCAGCCGGCGTAAAGACCACCGGGGAAGACTTGCGAACGAACAATGGGGTGCCGAAAAACTCCTCCAGCGCCTTGATGTGATGGGACAAGGCGCCTTGGGTCAGTCGCATCCAGGACGCGGCGCGGGAGACGCTGCCGCTGTCGCGCAGGGCCACCAGCGTTTGCAGGTGGCGAACATCGATCGGGATTCTGTCCATTAAATTTACTGAGGTTAGGTGACGATATTATTCGTTTGAATAATAGACCTGCGATTTTCATACTTCCAGCCTCGATTTCACCCAGGCAAGACAGAGGCTGCACGCAAGATGAAAAACACACACATGCACAGGCAGGTCGGCATTCTGGCAAGTGCACAGGCCTTGTTCCAGACGGTTTCGGTTCTGGTAATGACCATCGGCGCACTGGCAGGCGCCCAGTTGACCCACCGCGCCGACATGGCCACATTGCCTATCGCCAGCATGTTCCTGGGCACCGCACTGGCGATGTTTCCGGCCTCGTCATTCATGGCAAACGCCGGGCGCAGGGCCGGCTTTGTACTTGGCGCGGCGCTGGGCGTGACCGGCGGCATGGTCGCTGCCGCCGGTATCTGGTTCGGCTCCCTGGCCCTGCTCGCACTGGGCACCTTCCTGGTCGGCACCTATCAGGCCTTTGCCCAGTTCTACCGTTTTGCCGCAAGCGAGGTCGCGGACGAGAGCTTGCGCCCCAAGGCCATCTCGCTGGTGCTGGCAGGTGGCATAGTCGCTGCACTGCTGGGGCCGGCGTTGGCGCGGTTCGGAGGCCAGTGGATAGGCCCGCAGTACTTCGGGTCATTTGTTCTGCTGACCGTCGTCGCCGTGTTGGGGCTGGGCGTGCTGCTGTTTCTGGATATGCCTGCCACCGAACCACCGGCGGCGGCCCTGGACAAGGGCCGGCCATGGGCCCGGATCGTCCTGCAGCCGACCTACCTGGTAGCCCTGTTCGGCGCGGTGACCGGCTATGGCGTGATGATACTGGCGATGACGGCGACTCCGCTGGCGATGCTCCACCATCACCATCCGCTGGCCACGGCCGCCACCGTCATCCAGTTGCACGTGATGGGCATGTTCCTGCCCTCGTTCTTCACCGGCGCCCTGATTTCCCGGCTGGGTGCGGCGTGGGTGATGCTGCTGGGCGTGATGCTGCTGGCCTTGCACGTTCTGACCACCTGGTCCGGCACGGGCTTCAATGCCTTTGCCAGTGCTCTGGTTCTGCTGGGTGTGGGCTGGAATTTCCTGTTCATCGGCGGCACGGCCTTGCTGACCACAACCTACAGCCCGGCGGAAAAGAGCCGGGCCCAGGCGACCAACGACATGGCGATCTTTGCGGTGGGATTGACGTGCTCGTTTGGCGCCGGCGGCCTGCTCGACGTGTTTGGCTGGCAGGTGCTGAATGCGCTGCTGCTGCCTTGGCTGGGGCTTGCCGGCCTGATGATCGTATGGCGGCTCGTGGCTGAAAACCGCACCCGAACGCTACCGCAGGGCTAGGGCCGCACGGGGTGTGGCACCCGGGATGATCCGGCAAGCACTCCAGCTCTTGTATAGACTGGGTCTGGACGCGCCTCATCACTGACGGGATTGCACGATGAATCACCGCTACACCCGCCTGGACAGGCTGGCCAGCAGTTCACTGCGCCTGAACATGGGGCTTGCCGTGCTCCTGGGCCTGGCGCTGCTGTTGACTGGCTTGTGCTACTGGGGCGTGAATCGCGTGCTGCAGAAGCAGGAAGACACGGTGAAGTTTCACTTCGCCCGCCTGATGGAAAACATCCGCGAGCAGGAAGCCTTTCTCAGCGCCGTGTCGCGCAAAAGCGCCGAAGGCCAACTGCTGGGCGCCTCCAGTGTGCCGGTGGTGGTGCAACGGTCTTCGTCCGATGCCACCGGTGCGGTCTATGAAGAAATCGAATACGCCTTCTCCCTGCCGTTCAGCGTGAAGATCAACCCGGCCAGGATCGCAGCCTCGCAACACGCCAGCGTCTCTACCCTGGGGGCGAACCTGGCCAACTACTACAGTGCATTCTGGTCGGCTTCGCACTATCAGTCGCCCCAGGTGCTGCTGTTCAACCTGCCGGACAACTTCGATATCAGCGTACCGGCCATGGGGCGCCTGCGCGGCACGGGTCGGCCCCGACAAGAGGACTTCGATCGTGTGGTGCGCCAGGTGGGCAAGAGCCTGCACGACCACGCGCCGCAGGACCACCAGGTGCAGTGGGTGCCCTATGACGCAGGCCCCGATGCCCCTGCCACTGTGCTGGGGTATGTCGACATCGACCTGTCGGCAACCCGGCTGCACATTTCAGGGGCCAGCCCCTCGGTGGTGGTGGCGTCCATGTTCACGCTGGATCAGGTCAACAACATCGAACGCATCATGCAATGGTCGATCTACGATCACTTCAGCCTGATCGCCCCCACCCGCGAGGCATTGGTGGGCGAGTTCAAGCCCGATCGGGTGCTGCATGAAGGCCTGAACCTGAACGCTGACGGGCTGGTGTTCCGTGTGACAAGCCCGGGCGAGCAGCCATGGACCGGCATCTATGTGATCGGTTTCAAAAGCTTTGTGGACTATGCCTTCTGGCCGCTGCTGGGGCTGGTTGCACTGATGCTGGCCGGATTGGGCGGCGGCTGGGCGTTCAATCACTGGTATCGCAAGCATGTGGTGTTGCCTGCCCACCGTGCACTTGAAGACATCGCCGAGAGCGAGGCTTTCAGTCGAGCCGTCATCGACACGGCGCCAGCCGGTCTGTGCGTGCTGCGTTGCAGCGACTACGCGGTGCTGCTGGAAAACCAGCACGCCCAGCAGTCCCACGGCAGCGCCACGCTGATCGGCGCCCTGCGTCGACAGCACGACCTGGCCGAGCGGGGCTCAACCGATCTGCAGGTTGAAGGCCGCCATTGGCACGTGAGCCTTGTGCCTACCCGCTACCACGGCGAAAACGCCTGGCTGTGTGCCTTTCATGACGTTACCCGGCTTGTCGAAGATGCCGCCAGCCTTGAACAGGCGCGCTTGGCCGCCGATTCCGCCAATGAAGCCAAGACACGTTTCCTGGCCACCATGAGCCATGAGATCCGCACACCGCTGTACGGCGTACTGGGCACCCTGGAGCTGATGGGGCTGACCGCGCTCGACCCGCGCCAGCAGCACTACCTGCAGACCATCCAGCGATCATCGGCCACCCTGTTCCAGCTGATCAGCGACGTGCTGGATGTGTCGAAGATCGAATCCGGACAGATGACCATCGACGATCTGGACTTCTGCCCTCTGGAGATGATCGAGGCCACACTCGGCACCTACAGTGCATACGCCCAGGCCAAAGGCTTGCAACTGTATGCCTGCATCGATGCCGACCTGCCCGACCGGCTGCGCGGCGATCCGTTGCGCATTCGCCAGATCCTCAACAACCTGCTGAGCAATGCCATCAAGTTCACCGACAGCGGCCGGGTGGTGCTGCGGGCTCGGGTCGTGGAACAGGACAGCGAATACAGCCAGTTGCAGTGGCAGGTCAGCGATTCGGGACTGGGCATTTCCCAGGCCCAGCAGGTGCATCTGTTCGACCCGTTCTATCAGGTGCGCGACGCCAGCAGCGAGGCCGGTGCAGGCCTGGGCCTGTCCATCTGCCGCCGGCTCTGCGAACTGATGGACGGCCAGCTCGACGTGGTCAGTGCAATCGGGCTGGGCAGCAGTTTCACCCTGCAGCTGAAGCTGCCCCGCGCGCCCGGCGCACTCACCGACTGTCCTGAATTCGAGCCATCCACCGCCCCTGTGTACGTGCGCGCACCCGTCCCGGAACTGGCCCGGCACCTTTGCGCCTGGCTCGTTCGGCTGGGGGTCGACGCCCGTCCGCTGGCCAGCGACATGGGTTCGGGCAACGACGCGACACTGTTGGTGGACATGCTCGCGTCCGGTCAAGCGTGGGCTGGCCCCCGGATCAACGCCGTACCGGGCGGGCCCAACCCACCCGACCACGGCGCTGATGGCTGGGAGGTCGATGCCTACGACGTTCGCGCGATCGCCAGGGCGGTGGGCCTGGCGCACGGCGGTCACGACACGCAGCACAGCGCCTGGCCAGCGGGCACCCGCCAGCCACTGGACCTGCGGATTCTGGTAGCCGAAGACAACCCCATCAATCAGGCGATCATCAAGGAGCAACTCGAAGCCCTGGGCTGCGTGGTCACGGTGGCGTTCAACGGTGAGCAGGCACTGGCACTCTGGGCGCCCGGGGCGTACGACCTGGTGCTCACCGACGTCAACATGCCGGTTATCAATGGCTATGAGCTGACCCAGGCATTGCGCCAGCAGGATGCCGACCTGCCCGTGATCGGCATCACAGCCAACGCCATGCGCGATGAAGGCGAGCGCTGCGCGGCCGTGGGCATGAACGCCTGGATGGTCAAGCCCCTGAACCTGCACACCTTGCGCACTCAGCTGTTGCAGCACTGCGAGCTGGTTCTGCCGCAGCCCTTCACCGAGGTCGACGACGCCGCCACCACACCATCGAGCGACGTCGACACCGTCCACGTTCCGCCTGCGATGCGAAAACTGTTCATCACCTCGATGCGCGACGACCTGCGCAAGATCCACGTCGCACTGGACAACGCCGATGCCGGCGTCCTGGCGCAGGTACTGCACAGCCTGGGCGGCGCCCTGTGCTCGGTTCAGGCGTTCGCCCTGGCCACCTTGTGCGCCGAACTGGAATGCCAGCTTGCGGGGTCGCACATCACGCCGCAGCTGGCCCGGAAAGTACGCCAGGTGCAAACGCGCCTGGAGACCGTGCTGAACACACAGCAGACCCTGGACGGTTGAAGCCGTCCTGTCTTGCGTATTCGAAGAGGATTGTTGCGCAACGAAAAAAGGGCCACTTTTCAGTGGCCCTTCTTTCTGACGAATTACAGACCTTTCGATCTGTAGCTCCAAATACTGGAGCGGGAAACGAGACTCGAACTCGCGACCCCGACCTTGGCAAGGTCGTGCTCTACCAACTGAGCTATTCCCGCGTCGTGTTGATGGGGGCCATTCTAGCGATTTTAAAAACGCCGTCAACCCCTTGATTCAAAAAAGTTTATTTTATTTCAGAGCCTTCACGCAGGTGCGGCCAGGCTGCACGCAGGTAGTGCACCATCGACCACAGGGTCAGCCCCGCCGCCACCAGCAGCAGCGCATAACCCAGGCCTACCCAGAACCCCCACACCGGCGGATTGCCCAGCAGGATCACCAGCGCCAGCATCTGCGCCGCGGTCTTCCACTTGCCCAGGTTGGACACCGCCACATGGGCACGTGCGCCCATCTCGGCCATCCATTCACGCAGCGCCGACACCACGATCTCGCGACCGATGATGACCGCCGCCGGCAGCGTGAGCCACAGGTTGGCATGCACCTGCACCAGCAGCACCAGGGCCACGGCCACCATCAGCTTGTCCGCGACCGGGTCGAGGAAGGCGCCAAACGGAGTGCTCTGCTGCCACCGACGAGCCAGGTAACCGTCCAGCCAGTCGGTGGCGGCGGCAACGGCAAACACGCTGCTGGCGGCTATGTAGCTCCAGTGATACGGCACATAGAACAGCAGTATGAAGATCGGTATGAGCAGAACGCGTAGTACGGTAAGCAGATTCGGGATATTCATCGGCACAACTGGCTGCGAGGTGAGCGGGCATTCTACTCGCTATGCAGGCTGTCATAAATCGACTCGGCAAGCTTTTTACTGATTCCGGGTGCTTTGGCGATTTCTTCGACGCTGGCACGGCTCAGTTCCTGCAGTCCGCCAAAGTGTTTTAGCAGGTCGCGCCGGCGCTTGGGCCCTACCCCGGCGACGCCTTCCAGGGTCGAGGTGCGCCGCGTCTTGCCGCGCCGCGCGCGATGACCGGTGATGGCAAAACGGTGCGCCTCGTCGCGGATCTGCTGGATCAGGTGCAGCGCCGGCGAGTCGCCCTTGAGGGTGAACTCGTGGGCCACATCGTTGAGGTACAAGGTTTCGAAACCGGCCTTGCGCGTGGTGCCCTTGGCCACGCCCAGCAGAATCAGGTCGGGCACGGCCAGTTCCTGCAGCACGTCGCGGGCCATGTTCAGCTGGCCCTTGCCGCCATCCACCAGCAGCACGTCCGGCAGTTTGCCCTCGCCGTCCTTGATCCGCGAGAAGCGCCGGGTCAGGGCCTGGTGCATGGCCGCGTAGTCATCGCCGGCGGTCACGCCCTCGATGTTGTAGCGCCGGTAGTCGGACTTGATCGGGCCCTCGGGGCCGAACACCACGCAGGAGGCCACGGTGGCCTCGCCGCTGGAGTGACTGATGTCGTAGCACTCCAGGCGCTGAGGGGTTTCATCCAGGTCCAGCACCTGGGCCAGCGCATCGAAGCGCGCGGCCATGTGCTGGCGGTTGGCAAGACGCGCCATCAGCGCCTGCTCGGCGTTGGTCACGGCCAGTTGCTGCCAGCGCGCTCGGGTGCCGCGCACCCGATGGCTGATGGTCAGCTCGCGACCCCGCAGGGCCTCGACGGCGGCGCACAGGGCTTCGAAGTCTTCGTGCACCACGTTGACGATCAGCTCGGCAGGCAGTTCGCGCTCGGCGTTGCCAACGTAGTACTGGGCCAGGAACGCCGATAGCACCTCGGCCACGTCTTCCTCGATGCCCACCTGCGGAAAGAAGTTCTTGCTGCCCAGCACCCGCCCGCCGCGCACGCTGATAAGGTGCACGCACGCCCCGCCCGGGTTGACGAAGGCGGCCACCACATCCACGTCGCCGCTGCCGCCCTCCATGCTCTGCTGATCCTGCACGCGGCGCAGCAAGGCGATCTGGTCGCGCAGCTCGGCGGCACGCTCGAACTCCAGGGCCATCGCGGCGCGCTCCATCTCTTCGTTGAGCTCGTTGGTCAACTGGTGGCTGCGCCCCTCCAGGAACATCACCGAGTGGCGCACGTCGGCGGCGTACTCCTGTGGCTCGACCAGGCCGACGCACGGCGCCTTGCAGCGCTTGATCTGGTACTGCAGGCACGGCCGGGTGCGGTTGGCGTAATAGCTGTCTTCGCACTGGCGCACGAAGAAGGTCTTCTGCAGCAGGCTCAGGCTTTCGCGAATGGCACCGGCACTGGGGTAAGGGCCGAAGTACCTGCCCTTGGCCTTCTTGGCCCCGCGATGGATACCCAGGCGCGGGTAGTCGCCATCACTGAGGAACACATAGGGGTAGGACTTGTCGTCGCGCAACAGGATGTTGTACGGCGGGCGCCATTCCTTGATCAGGGTCTGCTCGAGCAGCAGCGCCTCGGTCTCGTTGGCGGTAATGGTGGTCTCGACCTGAGCGATGCGCGCCACCAGCGCGGCTGTCTTGGGCGCCAGGCCCGCCTTGCGAAAATAGCTCGCCAGGCGCTTCTTGAGGTTTTTGGCCTTGCCGACATACAGCAGGCGCGCGCCTTCATCGAACATCCGGTAGACACCCGGACGTCCGCTGCAGGTCGCCAGAAAGGCACTTGAATCAAACGCTGGGGTCATATCAGAGGTTGGCGTCAACCATACCGTGGCGCACGGCCAGCAACGTCAGTTCCACGTCGCTGGTAACGGAAAGTTTCTCGAAGATCCGGTAACGGTACGTATTCACCGTCTTCGGCGACAAGCACAGCTTGTCGGAAATGATCTGCACCTTCTGGCAACCGACGATCATCAGGGCGATCTGGATCTCCCGCTCCGACAGGCTGTCGAACGGCGAGGCATTCTGCGGTTCGAACGACTTGAGTGCCAGCTGCTGGGCTATCTGCGGGCTGATGTAGCGCTGCCCGGCAAACACCAGGCGAATGGCCTGGACCATTTCACCCAGCCCGGCGCCCTTGGTCAGGTAGCCGGCCGCACCGGCCTGCAGCAGGCGGGTGGGAAACGGGTCTTCCTCGCACACGGTCACGGCCACCACCTTGATGTCGGGGTGGCTGCGCAGCAGCTTGCGGGTCGCCTCCAGGCCACCGATGCCGGGCATCTTGACGTCCATCAGGACCACGTCGGGCTTGAGTTCGCGGGTGAGTTTCAGTGCTGCCTCGCCGGAATCGGCTTCCCCTACCACCTGCAGGCCGTCGATGTCGGCCAGCATGCGGGTAATGCCCGTACGCACCAAATCGTGGTCATCGACCACCAGGACCCTGATCAAGCAGACACCTCGCGTTACGGTGTGAATTGTATCCGGCCACCTTAGCAAAAAATCGACCGGGTGAGCTAACTGTAAACGCCATCCGGCTGACGTCAATTTCCCAGCCTTCCTACGTGGCTTCCTACGCGGCTCATCGTCACTGCAGCTGGGCTTCTGCCTGGATGAGCAGACCTGCCTGTACAGGCACAGGCCACGCATGAAACTGAAACTATGCCCGGCTCGCCACGCGGAGCACAAGCGGTGGCGAATGCAAAAAAAGCAACGCCAATAAAACAGGCTGTTCACGCTCGCGATGCACTCATCAACACAACTAACCCGTCGCCCGATTGCAACTTTCAAAACATTAAGCTGAAACGGTTTACCTAATTAAATGAAGGCGATTTGCCACTATTTAAAGTTATGTAAAAACCCCGTGGAAGCATTTTTTTGGCGCCATTAAAACACACCCAATACACATATCAATTTTTTGACGTCGAACTTTCTACAAACTATATGTCATTGTTTTTAAACGGTTTTTTAACTTTCACAAAACAAACTATATTTTTTTCTAGTTAATTTGATATGAAGTGTTGCCGTTCCAAAATTAAACGCTATAGGATGAAAAAAAGAGAGATAAGCCGCCGACGAACATCAACGTTCGCCGCGTTTCAGTTTGCGCCTGCCGCCTGAACATTTATCAACTACACAAGGGTTCGCTCAGGCGAACAGTGCTAAAGGGATCTCTATGAACATCAGTATTTTCGGGCTCGGATATGTAGGTGCCGTGTGCGCCGGGTGCCTCTCGGCACGTGGCCACAATGTGGTGGGGGTGGATATCTCCCCGGCCAAGATCGACATGATCAACCAGGGCAAGTCGCCCATCGTCGAGCCGGGGCTCGAGCAGCTGTTGCAACAGGCCGTGCAGCAAGGGCGCCTGTACGGCACCACCGACGTACAACGCGCCGTGCTCGACACCGAACTGTCGCTGCTGTGCGTGGGCACGCCCAGCAAGAAGAACGGCGACCTCGACCTGGTGTACATGGAGGCCGTATGCCGCCAGATCGGCGAAGCCCTGCGCGACAAGGCTGGCCGTCACACCGTGGTGGTGCGCAGCACCGTGCTGCCAGGCACGGTCAACAACGTGGTCATCCCGCTGCTCGAGCAAGCCTCGGGCAAGAAGGCCGGCGTCGATTTCGGCGTGGCGGTCAACCCCGAGTTCCTGCGTGAAAGCACGGCCATCAAGGACTACGACTTCCCGGCCATGACCGTGATCGGCGAACTCGACACCCAGTCGGGCGACATCCTGCAATCGCTGTACGAGGGCCTGGACGCCCCGGTGATCCGCAAGTCGATCGAAGTGGCCGAGATGATCAAGTACACCTGCAACGTGTGGCACGCCACCAAGGTGAGCTTCGCCAACGAGATCGGCAACATCGCCAAGGCCTCCGGGGTGGACGGACGCGAGGTGATGGACGTGGTGTGCCAGGACCACAAGCTCAATCTGTCGCGCTACTACCTGCGCCCCGGCTTCGCCTTCGGCGGCTCGTGCCTGCCCAAGGACGTGCGCGCCCTCACCTACCGCGCCGGCCAGCTGGACGTCGAGCACCCGCTGCTGGCCTCGATCATGTCCAGCAACCGCAGCCAGGTGCAGAACGCCTTCGACCTGGTCAGCGGTTTCAACAAGCGCCGTATCGGCCTGCTGGGGCTGAGCTTCAAGGCCGGCAGCGACGACCTGCGCGAAAGCCCGCTGGTGGAGCTGGCCGAAATGCTGATCGGCAAGGGTTACGAGCTGCGCATCTTCGACGCCAACGTCGAGTATGCCCGGGTGTTCGGCGCCAACCGCGACTACATCGAGTCGAAGATCCCGCACGTGTCGTCGCTGCTGTGCAACGACCTCGACCAGGTGATCGACGGCGCCGAGATCATCGTGCTGGGCAACAACGACCCGCGTTTCGCCCAGGCTCTGGAAGGCAATGGCGACAAGCAGATCGTCGACCTGGTCGGTTTCATGCCCAACGCCAGCAACGCCACCCAGGAAGGGATCTGCTGGTAAGGCCACAGGCTCCGTCAAGAGAGCCCAAGGCGTTCGACTCCACGCGTCACCCGACTGTTTACCTGCCTGAGTGCCGCCTCCTTCGGAGCGCCGGCGAACCTCATGTGCGTGAACGGCCGGGTGCGCGCTGCCCGTACCAAGGAGAAACGGCACCATGAAACCACAGCAACAGCGGCCCGAGGGCCGACCCGGCTACCTGCAGGCAGGCGCCAGCTTCTGTGCCTGGGCCTGCCTGTTCGGCCTGGTCGCGCTGGCGTCGCAGATGATCGCGCCGCAGTACCTGGACCCCAGCCACCACACGTTCATCTTCATCATCGGTACCCTGGGCATGTGGCGCTACGGCAATGCCATCGTCCACTACATCCGCGGCATGTACTTCCTGCACTGGAAGTTCCCGCGCATCCGCAAGGCGGTCGAGCGCATGGGCGACGATGCCCTGCCCTCGCACATGTTCATGGTGGTGACCAGCTTTCGCATCCCCACCCACACCACCTTCAAGGTGTACCAGTCGGTATTCCAGGAAGTGCAGCGGCTGAACGTGCCGTGCACGGTGATCGCCTCGATCGTGGAAAAAGGCGACGAGCAGTTCATCAAGACCATCATGCGCAACGAGGTGGTCGATCGCGACGACATCAAGCTGGTGATCGTGCGCGCCCGTGGCACCGGCAAGCGTGACGGCCTGGCTCATGCCTTCCGTGCCCTGTCGCGGCAGATGCCGCTGCAGGACGCGGTGGTCGGCGTGGTCGACGGCGACACCATGATGCTGCCCGGCTGCGTCGAGCGCGCGGTCAAGCTGTTCGCCTACCTGCCCAATGTCGGTGGCCTGACCACCAACGAGTTCTGCGAGGTCGAAGGCAGCCCGCTGATGCGCCAGTGGCACTCGATGCGCTTCGTGCAGCGGCACATCAACATGTGCTCGATGGCCCTGTCGCACCGGGTGCTGACCCTGACCGGCCGGCTGTCGTTCTTTCGCGCCAGCGTGATGACCGACCCCGAATTCATCCGCGACGTGGAAGCCGACTTTCTCGAACACTGGCGCCTGGGCCGCTTCCAGTTTCTCACCGGCGACGACAAGTCCTCGTGGCTGAGCCTGATGCGCGCCGGCTGGGACACCTTCTACGTGCCCGACAGCAACACCCTGACCGTGGAGCATCCACCAGACAACAGCTTCTGGCGCGCCACCCGCCAGCTGATGTTCCGCTGGTACGGCAACTCGTTGCGCCAGAACTTTCGCGCCACCCACCTGCTGGGCCGCGCCCGCCTGGGCCTGTTCACCCTGTACGTGCTGCTCGACCAGCGCGTGTCGATGTGGACCTGTCTGATGGGCCTGACCGCCTCGGTAGTGGCCGGCGTGGTGTTCGGCATCGAGTACCTGCTGGTGTACCTGTTCTGGGTACTGCTCTCGCGCAGCCTGGTGACGGTGCTGTTCCTGTTCGCCGGTCACCCGGTCAGCCCGGTGTACCCGTTCGTTCTCTATTACAACCAGATCGTGGGCTCGCTGATGAAGGTGTACGCACTGTTCCACATGGACCAGCAGAGCTGGACCCGGCAAAAAACCACGCTAAGCAACGGCACTGTCGATTTCGACACGGCCCTGAACCGCTGGTCATCGAAGGCGATGCTGTTTTCATCCATCGCGATTTTCTTCGGTGCCATCTCGGTACTTCTCGAACTCACGCAACGTTAAGGAAAGGCGCCTGCCATGAGTAGCTCGAACATCCCAGCAGCCCCCGGCACCACTGCAGCCAACGTGGTCCACGAGGCCATCGACGAACGCCAGTACGTGCGCACCAAGCTCAATGCCCGGGTCAGGCTCAGCGCCCCCGGCCAGGCGCCCATCGACAGCACCCTGCAGGACATCTCCCTGGGCGGCCTGGGCCTGGTGCACAGCGCCCCGCTGAAGATCGGCAGCCTGTACACCGCCTCGATCCAGCTGCGCCTGAACCAGGTCGACCTGAACATCGACAGCCAGATCAAGATCGTCTCGCAGCGCGGCGCCGAAGTCGGCGCGCAGTTCGTCGACCTCGACGCCCAGAAGCGCGACATCCTGCGCTACATCATCAGCGCCTACCTGTCGGGCGAAATTGCCGACGTCAACGGCCTGTTCAACGTGATGCAGCGCGAGAACTACATCAAGGAGCGCAAGCACAAGTACGCCAGCGCACGCAATGCAGGCGATCGCCTGCGCGCCATCGGCGGCACCCTGCTGTTCACCGCCGCCGGCATCGCCGCCCTGAGCTTCGTGGCCTACAAGAGCTACTTGCTGTTCTTCCGCATTCCGGCCGTGCAGGCCCAGGTCAGTGCCGATGCGCAGATCATCAGCATGCCCGACAACGGCTACGTGAAGTTCCTGCTGCAGCCTGGGCAGAGCGAGGTCAAGGCCGGCGAGCCGCTGGCCAACATCTCCACCCAGCTGGCCACCAGCTTCACCAGCCCGGCCGACATGAAGGCGCTGGCCGACCTCGCGCCCGGCGACCTGCAGACCCTGCTGGGGCGCGCCACCATCGAGACCGTGATCAACAGCCCGTGCGACTGCCAGGTGTACTTCCCCAGCACGCCCATGAACGGCTACGGCTACAAGCAGGCGCCGCTGCTGCACCTGCTGCCCAAGGACCAGCCGCTGTACGTCAGCGCCAACGTGCCGTTCGACAAGCTGAGCGACATCAGCCGGGTCAGATCCGTGGACCTGCAGGTGTTCGGCCTGGACGAACGCTTCGGCGGCACCGTGGTGGACTCGCGGGTCGACGCACTGAACAAGAACCTCGCCCTGACCATCCGGCCGGACCGTCCGCTGCCACTGGCGGCCTACCAGAAACCGGTGGCGGTGGACCTGTACCTGGGCCTGCCGGCCTTGCCGTCGCTGTCGCGCTGAAGGGCCCCCAGATGAAACCGATGACGCCCGCCTGGCTGCTGTTCACCGCCCTCGCCTGCACCGGCCCTGCCCTTGCCGGGCAAAGCCTGGAGCAGATCCGCTACGCGCTGTACAAGGACCCGCAAGCCGATGTGAGCGCCGATTTGCGCGTGCTCGCCGAGCGCGGTGACCTGGCGTCCAAGCAGTTGCTGGGCGATGTGCTGGCCAGCAGCGACAGCGCCAACCGCCAGGAGGCGATCCGCCTGTACCAGGAAGCGTTTGCCGAGGGTCGCGGCCTGGTGCCGGCGCTGGCCTCGCTGGCCCGCCTGCTTGACCGCAGCCCCGGCCTGCGTCAGCAGCAGCGCCCCTGGGTGGCCCAGGCGCTGACCCGCTACCCGGCCACCCTGGACCCGCGCAACACCAATGCCACGCTGGAAGTGTTCCTGACCTACCCGGACCTGGTGCCCACCGCCGAGGCCGCGCAGTTGCTGGCGCTGTACGAGCAGTCCTGCCTGCTCGACTGCCACCCCGAGCTGTACCGCGCGGTGGTCGCCGAGCGCCAGGGCGACCGCGCCGCTGCCGAGCACTGGTATCAGCAGGCGGTACGCGTCGACCCGCGTGGCGTCGACCGCTACTACGCCTTCCTCGGCGAGCGCCAGGACACCGCGTTCCCCGCCTTCGCCCGCACCCTGGAGCCCCGGATGGCGCAGTTGCCGGTGGAGATCGTGCACCGTATCGGCTCGTTGCTCGACACCATCAGCACCGTGCAGCGTGCCGACCAGCAGGCCGAGCAGGATGAGCAGCTGGGCAACGCCATGGGGGCCCCAAGGCCCGCGCCCACCCCCGAACAGCAGGCCCGTGCAAAGGCCCTGGCCGATGAATGGGCGGCCGCCATGGCCGAGGTCCAGCGCTGGTTCGACAACGCCGCGCAGCGCGGTTTCGTGCCGGCGCTGGTGTCCAAGGCCAACTTCATGATCTCCAACCCCACCGAGCACAACGCCGACCAGGTACAGGCGCTGATTGCCCAGGTGCAGGCCAAGGACCCGACCCGGGCCAAGGCGCTCAATGCCTCGCTGTACATGGTCACCAACTGGCTGACCCTGGACCCGCAAAAGGCCCAGGTGCTGATCGACGAACTGATCGCCAGCAACTTTCGCGACGCGCACCTGCTGCTGGCCGACCTGTACAGCAAGGGCGGCCTCGACCAGCCCGACCAGGAGCGTGCCCTGGCGATCTACCAGGAACAGGCCGAGCGCGGCGCCACTGCCGCCTGGTACCGCATGGCCACCATCTACGCGAGCGGCCGCGCCATCTGCCACGACCCGGTCAAGGCCTACACCTACGCGCGCCTTGCCCTGGACCTGGGCGAGCGCCGCGCCCGCGGGCTGCTCAAGCGCCTGGACAAAACCCTGAAAACGGCTGACATCGAGCGCGCCATGGCGGCACGCAATGACCTGCTCAAGGAGACCACCCTGTGAAAGCGCATCCGTCCCTGTTTGGCGCCCTGCTCATGCTCGCGCCGCTGTACACCGCGTTCGCCGCCGAAGAAATCACCGGCCCCGAGGCCGACAGCAGCGAGCCGGTGCGGGTAGACGCCGACGCCAGCACGCCGGTGATCACCTCCGAATTCTTCAACAAGCTCACCGTGCAGACCGGCTACGGCCCCGAAGATTCCCAGGTGGGGCGCAGCCGCGAGAGCTTCTACAGCCTGCGCTACGAACCCTCGTTCGCCTGGTACTCGCCGGAAAAACGCTGGGCCAAGTGGATGGTCTACGGTCGCCTGTGGCTCAACTACGACTCCAGCCAGACGGCCAACAGCCAGAACGAAAGCACCAACGCCTTCGACCGCGAGCAGCCCGAAGGCTGGTACGCCGAGCTGCGCGAGCTGTACGTCAAGCGCAACCTGCTGGGCGACGACCCACGCTTCTCGCTGTCGGCCGGACGCCAGCGCTTTGCCGACGACTACGGCATCTGGTGGGACGACAGCATCGAATCGCTGCGTTTCGATTACAAGGACACCTTCGCCAAGGGCTTCTTCGCCGTGGCGCAGAAGTTCTACAACTACAACAGCGACGTCAACCGCCTGGCCGACAGCGAAGAACGCACCACCTACCTGATGGGCGAGTACGCCTACCGCTGGAGCGAGAACAACTGGGCCGGCACGCGCCTGATGTACGAAGACGACCACAGCGGGCACGACCCGCGTGACCGCTACGACTTCACCGGCATGCGCTACGGGCTGTTCTTCAAGGCCGACAACCTGCAGGTCAGCCCGCTGTTCAGCGACTACCACCTGGAGCTGGCCGCACTCGACGGCAAGGTCGACAACACCGACGGCAACGGCCTGACCACCACCGGCCACAACGCCAGCGGCTGGGCGGCGCTGGGCGAGATCGGCAAACGCTTCGACGACCTGCCCTGGACCCCGCGCCTGGCCTTGCGCGGCGGGCTGACCGACAAGCCGAGCAACGAGAACGACGGCTTTCGTCTCAACACCATCCAGTCCGACCGCATCACCCGCCAGGGCTCCTACAGCACCCGCCTGGCCAGCTCGTTCGTCAGCCTCGACCTGCGCAACCTGAGCTACTACGGCTTTGCCGTGGAAACCCGGCCCACGCCGCGCAGCGCCCTGGATTTTCGCCTCACCGAACTCAAGCTGCGCGATGCCAGTGGCACCCTGCCGATCCGCGTCGACGGCGACCAGCGCAGCGCGCGCAACCAGGCCATCGCCCAGGGCAGCAACGGCAACGGCAAGCACGTGGGGCAGATGCTCGACCTCAACTACTACTGGAAGATGTTTCCGGTCGCCCTCGACGGCAAGCACCTGGACGTCAACACCCTGGTCAGCGCCAGCTACCTCAATGCCGGCAACGCGCTGGATACCGGTGACGACTACCAGCTGACGGTCGGCGTCGTGATCAGTTACTAAGGGCGGGCCCCGCGATGATTTTCGCCTCAAACGTGTTCCTGTTCCTCTACCTGCCGCTGTTCCTGGCGGTGTACTTCCTGGCGCGTGCGCCGTGGCGCTCCACGGTGATCGTCGCCGCCAGCTACATCTTCTATGCCTGGTGGCGCCCGGACTTCCTGCTGCTGTTCGTCGGCATCACCTACTGGAACTACTGGTTCGGCCTGCGCATCAAGGCGCGCCTGGACGCCGGCGACAAGCGCTGGGCGTTCCGCCTGCTGTGGATCGGCATCATCGGCAACCTGTCGACCCTGGGCTATTTCAAGTACGCCAACTTCGGCGCCGAGGTGCTGGGCGCACTGCTGGCGCCGCTGGGCATCAACACCTTCACCCTGGAGACGATCTTCCTGCCGCTGGGCATCTCGTTCTACGTGTTCCATGCCCTGAGCTATATCGTCGACATCTACCGCAAGGACGCCACGCCCACCAACAACTTCATCGACTTCGCCGCATTCGTCGCGCTGTTCCCGCACCTGGTGGCCGGCCCGATCCTGCGCTACAGCCAATTGGCCCCGCAGCTGCGCCAGCGTACCCACTCGCTGGAGATGTTCTCGCTGGGGGTCTGCCGGTTCATGCTCGGTTTCATCATGAAGGTGCTGATCGCCGACCAGCTGGCGCCGATCAACGTGCTGTTCATCAGCGAGGGCAGCCTGCAGCTGAGCGATGCCTGGTTCGGCCTGGTGGTGTCGACCCTGCAGCTGTACTTCGACTTCGCCGGCTACAGCCACATGGCCCTGGGCCTGGCGCTGATGATGGGCTTTCGCTTCCCGGAGAACTTCAACCAGCCCTACGTCTCGCAGAGCATCACCGAGTTCTGGAGCCGCTGGCACATGACCCTGGCGCACTTTCTGCGCGACTACGTGTACATGCCGCTGGTGCGCAAGCGCATCGCCGGGGCCATGCCGGCGCTGGTGTACACCATGCTGCTGTCGGGGCTGTGGCACGGCGCAAGCTTCGCCTTCATCTGCTGGGGGCTGTTCTTCGGCCTGGGCATGGTGATCGAGCGCAAGTTCAACCTGGCCACCAAGGTCACCACGCCCTACCGCCTGGGGCGCAACCTGCGCACCGGGTTGCTGATCATCCTGAGCATGCCGCTGTTCTTCACCAACGACCTGCGCCACAGCCTGGACATCTACCAGGCGCTGTTCGGCTTCAACGGCCTGGGCTCGCTGGAGCTCTACGTGCTGGGCGCCTCAAAGATGGCCATGTCGTTCGTGGCGGTGGCGCTGTGCTGGCTGATCCTGGCCGGCAGCAACAACGTGCGCTACTACGCCGGCAACAAGCAGCACTTCTTCATGGCCCATGTCGGCGGGCTCAAGGCCGTGCTGCTGTGGGCCGGCTTCGCGCTGGCGCTGAGCAGCCTGGCTGCGCACTCGTTCTCCCCCTTCCTCTACTTCCAGTTCTAGGAGACTGTCATGTACCCGGTGATGAACTCGGCAAGCAAGGTCAACGGCATTCTGTTCTGCCTGGTGCTGGCGGGGATGTTCGTCTACTCCCTGCCGCCGGTTTTCAGTTTCGCGAAAAACCAGAGTGACGCCTGGAACCTGTTCGTCGACGGCAAGCTGCTGCGCAAGTTCGAGCAGGCCTACGACAAGCGCTTCTTCCTGCGTGAGCCCTCGGTGCAGCTGTGGGCCGACGCGCAGTACCTGCTGTTCAGGGAGGGCACCAAGGGCGTGGTACTGGGCAAGGACGGCTGGCTCTATACCTCCCAGGAATACCGTGTGCCCAATGACCTGGAGGCCAACCTGCAAGGCCAGCTGGCACAGATCGACGCCGTGCAGGCGCAACTGGCGCAGCACGGCAAGCGCCTGGTGCTGCTGCCGTTGCCGATGAAGCTGGACATCTATGCCGCGCATGCCGAGCACCCGTTCGATCCGCGGGCCATCAGCCTGTACGACCGCTTCGTGGCGCAGCTGCAGGCACGCAACGTCACGGTGACGCCGCTGCGCTCGGCGTTTCTGGACAACCTCGGCGGCCCACCGCTGTTTCTCAAGTCCGACACCCACTGGAGCCCCGATGGCGCACGCCTGGCCGCCTTCGAACTGGCGCGCCAGCACCCGGAGCTGCTGGGCCAGGAGCGCTATGTGTCGCACCAGATCGCGCAAAAGACCGTCAAGGGCGACCTGATGAACTACATCCAGTTCGACCAGAGCCGGCTGATGCCGGACTTTGGCGCCAACCAGATCGCCGTGTACGAAACCCTGAAGGCCGAACAGAGCAGCGATGAGCTGTTCGCCGACCAGGCCCAAAGCCTGCTGCTGGTAGGTACCAGCTACAGCAAGATCGACGACTGGAACTTCGTCGGTTTTCTCAAGGAAGCCCTCAACCGTGACCTGCTGAGCATTGCCGTGGAGGCCCGCGGGCCGTTCGAGGCAATGAACCAGTTTCTGGCCAGCGATGAGCTGGGCAACCCTGACATCGACACCGTGGTCTGGGAATTCCCGCTGCGCACCCTGCTGGCCCATCGGGTCAGCGGCCAGCGTCAGATGAACCAGACCCAACACTTCTAAGGAGATACACCATGACCCGTTCGCCACGCCAACTGCTCGCCGCCACCGCCCTGCTGCTGGTCAGCACCGCCAGCCTCGCCAACGACGGCAATGCCGACCTCTACGACGCCGTGGCCCCGGCCGACTCGGCCTTCGTGCGCGTGCTCAACCTGAGCGATCGCAGCATCGACGTGACCCTGAGCGGCAAGGTCAACCCACAGAAGGTCGCCCCCGGCCAGCTCAGCGGCTACCGCTTCACCCCTGCCGGCAGCCACAAGATCGCGGTCGACAAGCAGGCCATCGAGCCGCAGCTCAAGGCCAACGCCGCCAGCACCGTGGTGTATGACGGCAAGGGCCTGACCCTGATCGCCGACAAATACGTCAACGAACCGAAAAAGGCCCAGATCGCCTTCTACAACCTGACCCCCGCGCAGGCCGCCCTCAAGACCTCCGACGGCAAGACCTCGGTCATCGACCCGCTGGGCAAGGACCAGACCGGCAGCCGCCTGGTCAACGAAATCAAGATCGGCTTCGCCGCCTATGTCGATCAGCGCAACGTCGCCCAGTTCGACGACCTGTTCCTCAAGAAAGGCCGCTCGTACAGCTACGTGCTGCTGCCCGCCGCCAATGGCTACAAGAGCATCAGCGTGGCCAACAGCATCGACCCCACGCTGTAACCGCAGGCTGGCCTTGAACACAGGATGATGAACCGCGCATGAAGATCCTTACCTCCCTCGGCCTGATGGCCGTACTCGCTGCCGCCAGCCAGGCCGGCCAGGCCGCCGAGGCGCCCAGCACCGGCTGCACCAGCCTTGAGTGCATGGTCTGCCCGGCCCTGAGCGATCCGCAGAAATACGCCGAAGGGCGGATGAAACTGATGCGCGAGATCGTCCCGGGCAAGGACCGCTGGCTGTTCCGTTCGGCCGTCGACCTGACCAACGACTTCGGCATCCCCGCGCCCATGCGCCCGGAGTTCGCGCGCCTGATGGCCGCGTTCCGCCAGCAGGGTATCCACGTGGCCATGGCCGTGCAGCCCACCCGTGGGCTGATGCACCGCGACAAGCTCTACCCCGGGCAGTTGCACGGGTTCGACTTCGAGCGCGCCAGCAACAACCTGGCCAGCTACCTGCAGCAGCTGCGCAGCGGCGGCGCGGTGGTGCCCGACCTGATGCAACTGGTGCGCACCCCGCCGGCGGGCGAGTACTTCTTTCGCCGCGACCACCACTGGACCCCCAGCGGTGCCGAGGCCACCGCACGCCTGGTGGCCGATGAGGTGCGCCGCCAGCCGTTCTATGCCGACCTGACCAAGAAGCACTACCGCACCGAGCCCGGCGTGATGGTACCCAAGGACGGCACCATGAACCTGGCGATGAGCAGCATCTGCGGCAACAACTACGGCTTCCAGTACGTGCGCGGCTACCAGACCATCCCGGTGGCCGACGATGCCGACGCACTGTTCGACGAAGCCCCCGACCCGCAGGTGATCCTGGTGGGCGACAGTAACGCCGCAGCCCGTGAGGACGAGAGCAAGCAGTTCAACTTCGACGGCTACCTCAAGCAGTACCTGGATGTCGACATCCTCAACTACGCCCTGCCCGGCGTTGGCCAGGACGGCTCGCTGCTCGAATACCTGCTGTCCGAGAACTACAAGCCCGACGCACCGCCCAGACTGATCATCTGGGAGCTGCCGGCCAACTACCAGCTGGAGTCCGACCAGATGTACCGCCAGCTGATTCCGGCGGTCAAGGGCGGTTGCAGCACCTCCACACCGGTGCTGGGCAACCGCCTGCAGCGCCCTGCGCTGCGCGTCAACGACCGCATCGAACTGCTGAGCAACGCCGGCGAAAGCCGCAAGGCACTGGGCAGCGGCCAGGGCTTTCTGGACATCCGCATCAGCGACAAGAACGTCAAGGACTTCTACGTGATCGTGTATTACGACAACGGTGCCCGCGACAAGGTGTGGTTTCGCCGCGAGGCGGCCGTCAGCGGTGGCCAGTACTACCTGGAGCTGAGCAAGGCCAAGGAGTTCGCCGGGGCCAACCTGCTCTCGGTGTTCCTCGAACCGACCAAGCCGAGCCAGGCCGCCACCCAGGTGGAAACCCGTCTATGCCTCTGAAGCCCTGGCTGGTCGCCACCCTGGGCCTGTGCGCCGGGTTGCAGCTGGGCAACAGCCTGGCCGCGCAATCGATCTGGCCGGCGCGGGCCACCGCCCAGTCGGCGATGATCGCCGACTACCGCACCCTGCAGTGCAACAAACAGCCGCCGCCACCGTACACCGCCAGCCTGCGCATGCAGAGCAAGTACGACCAGCGCGATGCCAGCAAGTCGACCCTGCGCAGCCGCCCCGATGCCGACACCGAGGCGGCGAGCAAGCAGGTCAAGCAGTTCATCGCCGGGCTGATCTTCGCCAGCAAGCGTTTCCAGCGCGCCAAGACCCCGCAACAGGCCAACATGGCCCTGGCCTGCCAGGACCAGTGGCTGGAGCACTGGGCGCAGGCCGGTGCCCTGCTCAACCCGGATGCCAGCAGCACCGGCATGGCGGCGCGCAAGTGGGCGGTGGCGGCCATGGCCTCGACGCTGCTGCTGACCCAGGCCGCCAGCAACGGCCAGGTGCAGCTGTCGCCGGCCCAGACGCGCTGGTTCGAACAGCTCGGCGAACTGATCATCCGCGAGTACCAGCCACGCCAGGCCGCCAGCTTCACCTGGTTCAACAACCACGACTACTGGGCCGCCTGGGCCGTGGCCGCCAGCGGCATGCTGGTGCAGCGCGACGACTTCATCCGCTGGGCCGACGGCAATCTGCGTCGCGGCCTGCAGCAGGCGGTGCGCAGCGGGGACGGCAGCTATGCCTACCTGCCGCTGGAAGTGGCGCGTGCCCGGCTTGCCGCCACCTACAGCCAGTACGCGCTGGTGCCGCTGGTGCTGCTGGCCGAGTCGGCGCGGGCCAATGGCCTGCCCTGGAGCGAACACGACCAGCAGACCCTGGAGCTGCTGGGCAACTTCGCCGCACGCACGGTGCTCGACCCCGGCCCGCTGCCCGAACTGATGGGCCAGGCCCAGACCGAGGTAGCCCCCTACAAGCTGGCCTGGCTGATCCCGTTCCTGTACCGCGCGCCCAACAACCGCCTGGCCCGCCAGCTGTACGAAAGCGAGGACGGCAACGTCGACAACTACAGTCAGATCGGCGGCCCGCTCAAGCCCTTCTACCCCCCTTTGCCGTAACCCAAGGACGAATCGCCATGGCCCAGCCTGCCCGCATTTTCCGCTTTACCCGACTGGCCGGCCTGCTGCTGGCCGGCCTCGCCGGCGTGGCCCACGCCGCCCCCCAGGGCCTGCCGATGCAGCAGGCACTGCGCGTGGTCAGCCCCAACGACTACCAGGCGCAGGTGCAACAGGTGCAGGCCAGCACCCGCGAAGCAGTGAGCTTCACCCTGCAGGAACGCCCGCGCCCCGGCGGGCGTGCCACTGTCAGCCTGCAACCGATGTTCTCGGCCCAGGGCGGCAGCTGGCCGTTCGAGCCGTTCGTCAACAACGGCCTGTTCCGCGCCGTGGCCGGCTACCAGGCGCACCACCCGCAGGCGGTGCTGATCCAGGGTGGCAGCATCACCCTGGCGCAGTTGGCCGACACCCTGAACAACCCGCAGGTACTCAAGCGCTACAAGGACGGCTACCTGCTCAGCTACCCGCTGATGATCGCCGCCGATGGCGGGCTGGTGCTGGAGGGCACCAGCCTGTACCTCTACAGCTATTCGGGCACGGCCCTGATCAACCAGGGCTGGCTGGGCCTGAACCAGTCGCGCCTGGAAAGCGTGGCCGGCGACAAGGCCGGCAACACCGAGCGCGCCTGGCGCCCGTTCGTGGTGGCCTGGGCCGGCAGCCATACCCAGCTGATCGGCGCCACCCTCAACCGCCTGGGCTACAACGCCAACCTCTCGCGGGGCCTGACCACTGCCCTGAGCAGCCAGCAATCGCCGGCCACCCGGCCGGCCAGCGTGCTGATACGCGACAGCCAGTTCAGCGAGCTGTCGGCGGTGGAGCTGCAGCACAGCCGTGGGGTGATCGAGGGAAGCCGCTTCGAAAGTGCCCAGCAGTATGGCGTGGACGTGCGCGACAGCCAGATGCGCATGGCGCACAACCAGATTCGCGGGGTCGACAACAACAGCGGCATCCGCCTGCGCGGGCAGACCCGCGCCTGGCTCGACGACAACCTGATCCTGGGCACGCACAAGGCCGCCATCGAGGTCAGCGACCAGCGAGGCGCGCTGCTGCTGAGCGGCAACCGCATCGGCGCCAGCCGCGGCAACGGCGTGCTGCTGCGCAACCTCAAGGGGGAGATGCCGGTGCTGATCGAAGGCAACTTCATCGGCAACAGCCAGGGCAGCGCGGTGGACGCCAGCGACGTGGCTGGCGCGGTCATGCTGGAAAACCACATCGGCAACACCCCCGAGTACGCCATCAGCCTGCGCAACACCCAGCCGCTGGCCGGGCCGCTGATTCTGGGCGGCAACACCCTGGGCCGGGTGGGCAAGGCGGTGGTTCGGGTGGAAGGCATGGACCAGGTGCTGCTGGGCAGCAACCGTTTCGAGGGCAAGCCATTGCTGCAGAACCTGCTGATCGGCGACCTGCTGCCGGTGCAGGGCCCGTTGCTCGACGCCACCGTGCGCCAGGGCTGCGTGGTGCAGGTACGCCGGGTGGCCGCCGGTACCCCGCAGCCGGGGCTGACCTGCGTGCAGAGTGCTAGCCGATAACCCGCTGCATGCGCACGAAGCATTCGTCCTCACCCTGCGCGACGAAGCCGTGGCGCAGGTACAGGGCCTGGGCCGGATTGCTCTTGAACACGGTCAGGCGCAGCAGCGGCAGATGGCGCCTGCCGGCCCATTCGGCCAGTTGCTCCAGCACCCAGCCACCGGTGCCCTTGCCGCGTGCGGCCTCGACCAGGTGCAGTTCGCGGATGTACAGCGCACGGCTGTCCTGGCTGAGGCTGCAGAAGCCCAGGGGCTGTTCGGCGTCGACAATCAGCCATTGCTCGCGCCAGCCCCAGGCCTGGTCGAAGGCTTCTTCCAGCCAGAGCAGATCGAATTCGCGGTAGTACGCCAGCATGGCGCGGCGCGTGAGGTCGCGGGCGAAGGTTCGGTGCAGGTCGGTGGCGGGGGTCAGGGTTGGGGTCATTTGGGTGCCCGTCAGGGGATTTTCGGCGCGGCCATCGCGGGTCAAGCCCGCTGCCACAGGTAAGGCGGGGGCCTTGTGGGAGCGGGCTTGACCCGCGATGGCCGTAACGCAGATTCAGAGAGTCACACTTTAGGCCCCAGCTCATCGGCATAGCAAACCGGCGAACTCCCGGGCCCCTGGCGATCCAGCTCATCCTCCAGCCACTGGGCCAGCACCCGCGCATTGTTGTGCTGTTCATCCTTGAACGCATACACCAGGGTCAGGGTGCCGCCACGGGCCTTGTCCAGCAGCCCCCACCAATGCTGCGGCCGGTCGGCCAGCTCCTGGCGATACCGCTGGCAGAACCCGTCGTAGTCCACCTCACCGCGGTGAAAGGCCTGGCGCAAGGCCGACGACGGCGCCACCTCCGGTAGCCAGGCACTCAGGTGCAACTGATCCTTGCGCCGGTTGCGCGGCCACATCCGATCCACCAGCACCCGCTCGCCATCCTGCGGCGCAGGCGCCTCATAGGCCCGTTTGCACTGAATCATCGGCACGTTCCTCCCACTGCCTGGGTACAAGCGTAGCTGGGCAACCCGCGTTTTTGTTGATCGAAGTCACTATGCCATCACTCAGGGTTTTTATCCTTGATGCGCCAGGCACGACTTCCACCCTACCGGACCCGTCTAATGACAACCCCGATCAGCACCACCCTTGACTCCGCGGGTGGCCGCCCCTCCCTTGCACAACTGGCCACCCGCCCCGGCCGCGCCTCCGTCACCCTGTTCGTCTGCCTGTTGCTGGGGGGCCTGGTGTACACCGCCTGGAGCCTGTTCCGCGACATCGATGCCGCCGGTACCGTGGTCACCACCTGGACGCCCTTTCTGCTGCTGGGCCTGGCACTGCTGATTGCCCTGGGTTTCGAATTCGTCAACGGTTTCCACGACACCGCCAACGCCGTGGCCACCGTGATCTACACCAACTCGCTGCCGGCGCAGTTTGCCGTGGTGTGGTCGGGGTGCTGGAATTTCATCGGGGTGCTGCTGTCCAGCGGCGCGGTGGCCTTCGGCATCATTGCCCTGCTGCCGGTGGAGCTGATCCTGCAGGTGGGTTCGGCCACCGGCTTTGCCATGGTCTTCGCCCTGCTGCTGGCCGCGATCATCTGGAACCTGGGCACCTGGTGGCTGGGGCTGCCGGCCTCCTCCTCGCACACCCTGATCGGCTCGATCATCGGCGTGGGCGTGGCCAATGCGCTGATGAACGGGCGCGACGGCACCAGCGGCGTGGACTGGACCCAGGCCAGCAAGGTGGGCTACGCGCTGCTGTTCTCGCCCCTGGTGGGCTTTGCCTGCGCGGCGCTGCTGCTGGTGGGCCTGCGCATGCTGGTCAAGCGCCGCGAGCTGTACCAGGCGCCGGTCGGCGACGCCCCGCCGCCCTGGTGGATTCGCGGCCTGCTGATCGCCACCTGCACCGGGGTGTCGTTCGCCCACGGCTCCAACGACGGGCAGAAGGGCATGGGCCTGATCATGCTGATTCTGGTGGGTACCCTGCCGATGGCCTACGCGCTGAACCGCACCATGCCGGCCGACCAGTCGCTGCAGTTTGCCGCCGTGGCCCAGGCCACCCAGCAGCAGTTGCTCGGCCAGTCGGCGCAGCCCCATGTCGGCGACCCGCGCGCCACCCTCACCCTGTACCTGCGCGAGCGGCAACCGAGCGCCGAGCTGGTACCGGCCCTGGCGGCACTGGCCGGCCTGATCGGCGAGGAAGTCGCAGGCTACGGCTCGCTGACCCACGTACCGGCCGAGGCCATGGCCAACGTGCGCAACGACATGTACCTGACCAGCGAAGCCATCCGCCTGATGCAAAAGCACCAGCACGGCGGGCTCGACGCGGCCGCCACCGCGCAGGTGCAGCTGTTCAAGAGCCGCATCGACGACGCCACCCGGTTCATTCCGTTGTGGGTCAAGGTGGCGGTGGCGATTGCCCTTGGGCTGGGCACGATGGTCGGCTGGCGGCGCATCGTGGTCACGGTGGGCGAAAAGATCGGCAAGACCCACCTCACCTACGCCCAGGGGGCTTCGGCGGAGCTGGTGGCGATGTGCACCATCGGTGCGGCGGACATGTACGGGCTGCCGGTGTCGACCACCCACGTACTGTCGTCCGGGGTGGCCGGCACCATGGTGGCCAACGGTTCGGGCCTGCAGTTGCGCACCATCGCCAACCTGGCGATGGCCTGGGTACTGACCCTGCCCGCAGCGATCATGCTGTCGGGCGGGCTGTACTGGCTGCTGACCCGGCTGCTGTAGGCCTCAGCGCTGGCCGACGGCAGCATTGCCGTGGGAGATGATCACTTCGACGCGGCGGTTGAGCTGACGCGACTGCGCGTCGGCGTTGGAGGCCACCGGGTACTCCTTGCCATAGCCGGCACTGATGATCCGCCCGGCATCCACCCCGTTGCGGCGCAGGGCGTTGGTCACAGCCGCTGCGCGACGCTCTGACAGCTGCTGGTTGAGGCTGTCGCTGCCGGTCGAGTCGGTGAAGCCCTCGACCCGCACCTTGCGCTCCGGGTTGGCACGCAGGTACTCGGCCAGCTGGTCGATGTTGCGCTGGCTGCCAGCCTTGAGTTCGGCACGCCCGGTGTCGAACAGTACATCGCCGAAGGTCACCACGGTGCCACGCTCGGTCTGCTTGGCCTTGAGCTGCTGCAGGGCCTTGAGCTGCGCGGTACGCACGTCCAGGCGGGCCTGGGTGCGCTGCGCCTCGATGCCCTGCAGGCCGGCTTCGGCCTGGCGCAGGGCAATGGTCTGCTCGGCGACGGCGATCTTCTGGTTGGCCAGGTAGGCCAGCTGCTCGATCTGCGGGGCCTTGCGGTCCTTGATCGAAGCCAGCTCGGCCTTGCCCAGGGCATTGAACGCATCCTTGGTTTCCAGTGCCGCCAGGCGGCTGGACTCCGGCTTGCTCTGCAGCACGCTGAAGTGCTCGCGGGCTTGCAGCAGGCCAGGGTTTTCGGCGGTAGTGCTGCAACCGGCGAGCAACAGGCCCATCACGGAAACGGCAGGCAACAGGTATTTGACGGACATGACGGGCATCCTTACGGCGTGATCGTGGGGGTGATGGCGTCGGGCGACTGGAGCATTTCCTGCTTCAGCACTTCAATGCCCTGCTGCGCGCTGCGCAGTTGCTGCTGGGCCTTGGCGGCACGCGCCTTGCGCTCGGCCAGGTTGGCATCGGCCTCGGCCTGCTCGGCCAGGGTGCGGGCCGCGACAAGGTTCCGTTCGCCCAGGGCGCGTTCGACGGCGTACAGCTTGTCCTGGGCGGCCTTCATTTCGGCTGGCGCGTACTGGGTGGCGTCGGCGGTCACGGCGCGGCTGACCGCGTTGCGGGTCAGTTCGACCTGCTCGGTGGGCACGGGCACGCCGGCACAACCGGCCAGCACCATCAGCAGGCTGCTGGCGGCCAGGTAGTTCGTGGTGCGTTTAGCAACCATTGAAAGACTCCATAACATGAGAAAGACAGACCGTTGTTCAAGCCGCGTAAGACTATTCCCGGTCATGCCCCGCCCCTATCAGGGGGCATCCTGCTGTCAGGTAGGAAACTTCTCCGGCATTGCCACGATTCGTGCCTGCCCTTCGTCAGTGCGCAGTGAACCTGACGGGCAAAAAATGGTCTGTGGGTTTCATTTTTTCCGTTTTCAAGAAGATCACCATGCCCCCATCTTTTCAGCTTCGCGCACGGCGCTCTCTTATCCCCGGCCTGCTCGGCAGCCTGGTCATCCTGTGTGGCCCGGCCCACGCCGAAGAAGGCAGCGGCAATGAACGCTGGGTCAGCGACAGCCTCAGCACCTACGTGCGCAGCGGCCCTACCGACGGGCACCGGATCGTCGGCAACCTCAAATCCGGCCAGAAGGTCACCCTGCTGACCAGCCAGGGCAACTACAGCCAGGTACGTGGCGAGTCGGGCGATACCGTGTGGATCAACAGCAGCGACCTGCAGACGGTGCCCGGCCAGGCAGAGCGCCTGCCGCAACTGAGCGAACAGGTGAGCCAGTTGAGCGAGCAGCTCAAGACCATCGACGACAGCTGGAAGACCCGGGTGCAGGGCATGCAGGAGACACTGGATTCACGCAAGGCCCTGATCGACGAACTGGAGGCGCGCAGCACCGCGCTCAATGCCGAGCTGGGCGATGCGCAATCGCAACTGCGCGCTACCCAGGCGCAGCTGGGCGACGAGAACAAGCAGGTGCTGATGCGCTACATGGTGTACGGCGGCGGCATTGCCGGGGCCGGCTTGCTGGCGGGGCTGATCCTGCCGATGCTCAGCCGCGGGCGCAAGCGCAGCGACCGCTGGTTCTGAGGCCCCGGCCTTCGCCCGCAGGGTGCAGGCGCCAGCCTTGCTGGCGAAGGCCGTCCCACTATTGCCCCGCCCTTCCCCCAGCCAGCGCATAGGGCCCCTGCGCCAGTTGCTCACGCAGAAACGCCACGCAACTGCGCACCTTGGCCGAACTTGACGAGCGCACCGCCGTCACCGCCCAGATGTCCGCCGGCTGGTGATACCCAGGCAGCACCTGTACCAGCGCCCCGCTGGTCAGGCTGGCCGCCACGTCCCAGCGCGAAGCCATGATGATGCCGTGCCCGTCATGGGCCCACTGGCGCACGATGTCGCTGTGGTTGGAGGCCATCGGCCCGGTCACCTTCACCGTCTCGGCGCCGTTGGGCCCCACCAGGCGCCATACCCCGAAACGGTCGTCGCGGCTGCGAAACAGCAGGCAGTCATGCTGCGCCAGGTCGGCCGGCACCCGCGGCTGGCCGCGCCGCGCCAGGTAGTCCGGGGCGGCCGCCAGCACCCGCGAGCTGCTGGCGATGCGGTGCGCGATCAGGTGTTTTTCCTGCACCTCGCCCACCCGCACATCGATATCGAAGTTGTCGGCAATCAGGTCCACGCGCCGGTCCAGCAGCTCCACCCACACCTCCAGCGCCGGGTACTGGCGCCGCAGCAGCGACAGGATCGGCGCCACGTGCTCGCGTCCCAGGCGCAGGCTGGTGCACACGCGCAAGGTGCCCTGCGGCTCGCGCTGCCCGCCGGACAACGCATCGAACATCGCGCCCACGTCCTCGAGGATCTTCTGCGCCCACACGAACGTCGCCTCGCCATCGCTGGTGATGTTGACCCGCCGCGTGGTGCGGTTGAACAGCTTGACCCCGAGCATCGTCTCCAGGGTGGCGATGCGCTTGCTCACATGCGCCGGCGACAGCCCGGTCTCGGTGGCTGCCGCGATGAAGCTGGAGCGCCGCGCCACCTCGCAGAACAACTGAAGGTCACGCAGCAACGACTCATTATTCGCTATCAGCGCATTCTGATTCTTCATCTGGCCCGATTATCTCCTGGCGCTTTTTTATTAGCCTCTCACAAATGCGCTTCGACCCAGAACAAGAAAGTGAGAACCATGACTGCATTACGCCTTGCCGTGGCCGGGGCCGGCCTGATCGGCCGCCGCCATATCGAACTGATCCAGGCCAGCGCCGAGTGCCAGCTGGCCGCCATCGTCGACCCCTCGCCCGCCGCCGCCGAACTGGCCAACGCCTGCGGCGTACCGTTGTACCCGGGGCTGGCCGAACTGTTCGGCGCGCAGCGCCCGGACGGGGTGATCCTGGCCACGCCCAACCACCTGCATGTCGACGGCGCACTGGCCTGCGTGGAGCACGGCATACCGGCACTGATCGAAAAGCCAGTGGCGCATACCCTGGAAGACGGCAAGCGCCTGCTGGCCATCGCCGAGCAGCGTGATGCACGCCTGCTGGTGGGCCACCACCGCGCCCACAGTGCGATCCTGCACAAGGCCCGCGAAGTGATTGCCGAAGGGGTACTGGGCAACCTGGTGGCGGTGATGGGCAGCGCGCTGTTCTACAAGCCCGACGACTACTTCGACGCCGCCCCCTGGCGCCGCGAAGCCGGCGGTGGCCCGGTGCTGATCAACCTGATCCACGAGATCGGCAACCTGCGTTCGCTGTGCGGCGAGATCGTCGCGGTGCAGGCCCAGGCGTCCAACGCCACCCGCGGCTTTGCCGTGGAAGACAGCATCGCCATCAGCCTGCGCTTTGCCAGCGGCGCGCTAGGCACCTTCATGCTCTCCGACACCGCCGCCTGCGCGCGCAGCTGGGAGCAGACCGCCCGCGAGAACCTCGACTACCCAAGCTACGCCGACGAAGACTGCTACGTACTGGCCGGCACCCAGGGCTCGCTGTCGATACCGACCATGCGCCTCAAGTACTACGCCCGCGACGAGCAGCGCTCGTGGTGGCGGCCGTTCCAGTGCGCCACCGCCAGCCTCGACGAGGCCGACCCGCTGGCCCGCCAGCTGGCGCACTTCTGCCAGGTGATCCGTGGCCAGGCCCGGCCGCTGGTGAGCGTGCGCGACGGCCTGCGCAACCTGCAGGTCATCGACGCCATTGGCCAAGCCGCCCGCTGCGGCCACACGGTAATGATCGACAGCCTCTGAACATCGGTGCCCCGGCCCTGCGCCGGGACGCCTGCGTGCCCCCAATAAAAACAACAAACGGAGAATTGCGATGGCCACACATGACGCCGCGCACAGTGCGCGCCAAACCCGCAAAGCCACCGCCAGCGGTTGGGTCGGCTCTGCGCTGGAGTACTACGACTTCTTCATCTATGCCCAGGCCGCGGCGCTGATCTTCCCGCAGATCTTCTTCCCCAGCACCGACCCCAAGCTGGCCATCTTCGCCTCCCTGGCCACCTATGGCGTGGGCTACCTGGCGCGCCCGGTCGGGGCCTTCGTGCTCGGCCACTGGGGCGACACCCGCGGGCGCAAGAACGTGTTGCTGCTGTGCATGTTTCTGATGGGCATCGCGACCATGGCCGTGGGCCTGCTGCCGACCTTCGAGCAGATCGGCTACTGGGCGCCGGCACTGCTGGTGGTGCTGCGCCTGGTGCAGGGCTTTGCGGTGGCCGGCGAGATCGCCGGGGCCAGCTCGATGATTCTCGAACACGCACCGCCCGGGCGCCGCGGCTTCTTTGCCAGCTTCACCCTGCAGGGCGTACAGGCCGGCCAGGTGATGGCAGCGGCGGTGTTCCTGCCGCTGGCGTACTTCATGCCCAGCGACGCCTTCAACAGCTGGGGCTGGCGCATCCCGTTCCTGCTCAGCGCCGCGGTGCTGATCGCCGCCTACATCATTCGCCGCGAGGTCAAGGAGCCCGAGGCCTTCAAGGTGGCCGCCAAGCAGACCGCGCGTTCGCCGATCCGCGATGCCTTCACCTACAGCTGGCGCGGCATGCTGGTGGTGTTCGGCGTGTCGCTGATGAACGTGATCCCGGTGGTGACCACCATCTTCGGCGCCGCCTACGCGGTGCAGCCGGCCTATGGCGTGGGCTTCGACAAGAGCGTGTACCTGTGGATTCCGGTGGTGGGCAACATCGTCGCGGTGCTGGTGATCCCGTTCGTGGGCAACCTCTCCGACCGCATCGGCCGGCGCCCGCTGATCATCGGCAGCGCACTGGGCTGCGGGCTGATGTCGTTCGTCTACCTGTATGCCATCAGCCTGCACAACCTGCCGCTGGCGTTCGGCGCCTCGCTGCTGATGTGGGGCATGGTCTACCAGGGCTACAACGCGATCTTCCCCAGCTTCTTCCCCGAACAGTTTCAGACCCACTACCGCGTGTCGGCCATGGCCATCGCGCAGAACGTCGGCTACATGATCACCGCCCTGCTTCCGGCGCTGTTCACCGCCGTGGCCCCGCCCGGCTCGAACAACGTGCCGCTGCTGATCGGCGCCATCACCTGCGCGGTCACCGCCATTTCGGCCGTGGCTGCCTGGAGCGCTCCGGAAACCTACCGCACGCCCCTGGACCAGCTCGGCAAGCCGGACGCCGTGGCCCTCGACAAACCCGTGTATGACGCGCTGCGGGCCAAGGCCCTGCGCACCACCCCTGCTACGGAAACCGCCCAATGAAGACCCTGCTCGTGCTCAATGGCCCCAACCTGAACATGCTCGGCCTGCGCCAGCCCGAGGTGTACGGCCGCGAAACCCTGGCCGATGTGCAGGCGCTGTGCCACAGCGCCGGCCAACGCCTGGACCTGGACATCGAGTTCCACCAGACCAACCACGAGGGCCAGATGATCGACTGGATTCACCAGGCCCGTGGCCGCGTGGCCGGCATCGTGATCAACCCCGGTGCCTGGACCCATACCTCGGTGGCGATCCACGACGCGCTGATCGCCGCCGAGGTGCCGGTGATCGAGGTGCACATTTCCAACGTGCACAAGCGTGAAGCCTTCCGCCACCACTCCTATGTGTCGCTGGTGGCCCAGGCGGTACTGGCCGGGTTCGGCACCCATGGCTACGTACTGGCCATCAACCACTTCGCCCACCTGCAGCGCACCGCGCAAGGAGCCGCGCAATGAAAACCGTAGCCAACCCCAGCCAGCGCCTGCGCCTGGGTTTTGTCGGCGGCGGCCTGGAGTCGTCGATCGGCGCCACCCACCGCTACGCCGCGCAACTGGACGGGCACTTCGAACTGGTGGCCGGGGTCTTCGCCCGCGACCCGGCACGCAACCGCGCCGCTGCCCAGGCCTACGGCGTAGCGCCGGAGCGGGTGTACCCGGACTTCCAGCGCATGGCCGTGGCCGAAGCCGCGCGCGCCGATGGCGTGCAGGCGGTGGCGATCATGGCACCCAACGCGGTGCACGTGCCGGCCAGCCTGGCGTTTCTCGACCAGGGCATCGACGTGATCTGCGACAAGCCGCTGGCCTCGAGCCTGGCCGAGGCGCAGCAACTGCTTGAACGCGCACGCAAGGGCCCCGCGCTGCACCTGCTGACCCACAACTACAGTGGCTACCCATTGGTGCGCGAAGCCCGCGAGCTGATCGCGCGCGGCGCCATCGGCGAGGTGCGCCTGGTGCAGGTGGAACACGCCAGCGCCTTCGGCACCCACCCGCTTGAGCAGCAAGGGGTCAAGGCGCTGGCCTGGCGCACCGATCCGGCCCAGGCCGGGGCCTCATCGGTGCTGGCAGATGTGGGCGTGCATGCCCACCAGTTGCTGCGTTTTGTCACCGGGCAGGAGGTCAGCGAAGTGTCGGCCGAGCTGAGCACCCTGGTGCCGGGGCGCCAGTCGGACGACAACGCACACGTGAAGCTGCGCCTGCAGAATGGCGCGCGCGGCATGCTGTGGGCCAGCTTCGTGGCGGCCGGGCACCGGCATGGCCTGCAGTTGCGCGTGTTCGGCTCCACCGGATCGCTGTACTGGCATCAAGAGGAACCCGATCGGCTGGAGCTGCGTCATCAGGACCAGCCGCACCAGATCCTGCGCCGTGGCGAGGCCTGGCTGAGCGAGTCGGCCAGGTTGTCGACGCGAATCAAGGCGGGCCAGCCGGAGGGGCTGCTGGAGGCGTTCGCCAACATCTACAGCGAGGCGGCCGAGCGGATCATGGCGCGCCGCGAGCACCGTGCGCCGAGCGCGCAGTCGCTGCTGTGCCCGACGGCCGAGGATGGAGTACGCGGCATGCGTTTCATTGATGCCTGCGTGCGCTCGGATGCGGCGGATGGGCGCTGGACGGAGGCCTGAACGCCAGAAGCTGCACTTATGCAGGCCCAGCAGAATTGATTTTGCTGATCAACAATCGGCTGCCAGACTGGCGGCCGATTTCTTTTGCAGGGGCACGATCATGTCGGGTGAAACAAGTCTGGCCGCGCTGTTGCGCAGCATGCGGCCGCAGTTGAATGAAGGCAGCTACGTGTTCTGCACGCTGGCCGACTGGTCGGGGCTGCAGCCTGACGAGGTGATCGGCAGTTTTCGCGAGCAGGAGGGGCTGACGGTGATCGTGTCGCGTGCGCGGGCCGAGGCGCTGAAACTGCCTTTCAGCTACGAGGCCGCGTGGATCACCCTGACGGTGCATTCGTCGCTGGAGGCGGTGGGCCTGACCGCGGCGTTCGCCACGGCGCTGGGCCAGGCCGGCATCAGCTGCAACGTGGTGGCCGCGTTCTACCATGACCATATCTTCGTCGCGCAGGCCGATGCGCAGCGGGCGATGGCGGTGCTGGAAGGGTTGGCGGCGGGGGCCTGATGATAGCGGGGGCCTTCGCCGGCAAGGCCGGCTCCTACAGGTTCGGCGTTCTCTGCAGCAGCCAGCCTTGCCGGCGCCAGGGCCATCGGCCACGATGCACCTCCCCCGCCCCACACGGAACGTCAGCATGGCCCAGATCAAGATCTATGGATTGCGCACCACCCTCGACCAGCACCGCCCTGCCCTTGCCGAAGCCATCCATGGCGCGGTGATGAGCGCCCTGCAGTACCCGCCGGAAAAACGCTTCCAGCGCTACCTGGCCCTGGACCCCGCCGACTTCCTCTACCCCGACGACCGCAGCGAACACTACCTGATCATCGAGATCAGCCTGTTCGAAGGCCGCTCCAGCGCCGCAAAGAAAGACCTCATCCGCCAACTGTTCCAGCGCATCGGCGAGCACACCGGCATCGGCGCCCAGGACATCGAGATCACCCTGTTCGAGACCCCCCGCGAAAACTGGGGCATACGCGGCCTGCCCGGCGACGAGCTGGGCCTGAACTACACCGTGGAGGTCTGAACACACGCGCCGACCGGTAGCAGCAGCCGTGCATTCTTCTGCTTAACTGGAAGAACCCGGGCCACAGGCTGCCCGCCTTTTGCACAGGTGAACGACCATGGCGCGCACCACCCCCATCGAGCTGTACCGCAATATCGGCATTGTCGCCCACGTCGACGCGGGCAAGACCACCACCACCGAACGCATCCTGTTCTACACCGGGGTCAACCACAAGATGGGCGAAGTGCACGACGGCGCCGCGACCATGGACTGGATGGCCCAGGAACAGGAACGCGGCATCACCATCACCTCCGCCGCCACCACCGCCTTCTGGCAGGGCTCGACCAAGCAGTTCCCCGAGAAATTCCGCTTCAACATCATCGATACCCCCGGCCACGTCGACTTCACCATCGAGGTGGAGCGCTCGCTGCGCGTGCTTGATGGCGCGGTGGTGGTGTTCAGCGGCGCCGACGGGGTCGAGCCGCAGTCCGAGACGGTGTGGCGCCAGGCCAACAAGTACCATGTGCCGCGCCTGGCCTACGTCAACAAGATGGACCGCCAGGGCGCGGACTTCCTGCGCGTGGTCAAACAGATCGACAAGCGCCTGGGCCACCACCCGGTGCCGATCCAGCTGGCCATCGGCGCCGAGGAACACTTCATCGGCCAGATCGACCTGGTGAAGATGAAGGCCATCTACTGGAACGAGGCCGACAACGGCACCAGCTACCGCGAAGAGGCGATACCGGCCGACATGCTGGAGCTGGCCACCGAGTGGCGTGCACACATGATCGAGGCCGCCGCCGAGGCCAACGACGAGTTCATGGAGCTGTACCTCAACGGCACCGAACTCGACAACGAGCAGATCAAGGCCGGGCTGCGCCAGCGCACCCTCAACAACGAGATCGTGCCGGCCATCTGCGGGTCGTCGTTCAAGAACAAGGGCGTGCCGCTGATGCTCGACGCGGTGATCGACTACCTGCCCGCCCCGTCCGAGATCCCCTCCATCAACGGCACCGACCCGGATCATGAAGACCGGCACCTGGAGCGCCATGCCGACGACAGCGAGCCGTTCTCGGCGCTGGCCTTCAAGATTGCCACCGACCCCTTTGTCGGCACCCTGACCTTCGCCCGGGTGTACTCCGGGGTACTGAACTCGGGCGATGCGGTACTCAACTCGGTCAAGGGCAAGAAGGAGCGCGTGGGCCGCATGGTGCAGATGCACGCCAACCAGCGCGCCGAGATCAAGGCGGTGTGCGCCGGCGACATTGCCGCACTGATCGGCATGAAGGACGTGACCACCGGCGACACCCTGTGCGACATCAACCAGCCGATCATCCTCGAACGCATGGACTTCCCCGACCCGGTGATCTCGGTGGCCGTGGAACCCAGGACCAAGGCCGACCAGGAGAAGATGGGCATCGCCCTGAGCAAGCTGGCCCAGGAAGACCCGTCATTTCGCGTGCGCACCGATGAAGAAACCGCACAGACGATCATCTCCGGCATGGGCGAGTTGCACCTGGACATCATCGTCGACCGCATGCGCCGCGAATTCGGCGTCGAGGCCAATGTGGGCAAGCCGCAGGTGGCCTACCGCGAGAAAATCCGCAACACCTGCGAGATCGAAGGCAAGTTCGTGCGCCAGTCTGGCGGGCGCGGCCAGTACGGGCACTGCTGGATCCGCTTCGCCCCGGCCGAGGAAGGCAAGGAAGGCCTGGAGTTCGTCAACGAGGTGGTCGGCGGCGTGATACCGCGCGAGTACATCCCGGCGATCCAGAAAGGCATCGAGGAGCAGATGAAGAACGGCGTGCTGGCCGGCTACCCGCTGATCGGCCTGAAGGCCACCGTGTTCGACGGCTCGTACCACGACGTCGACTCCAACGAGATGGCGTTCAAGGTGGCGGCGTCGATGGCCACCAAGCAACTGGCGCAGAAAGGCGGCGCGGTGCTGCTGGAGCCGGTGATGAAGGTCGAGGTGGTGACCCCCGAGGAGTACCAGGGCGACATCCTCGGCGACCTCAGCCGGCGCCGCGGGCTGATCCAGGAAGGCGAAGACACCCCGGCCGGCAAGGTGATCCGCGCCGACGTGCCGCTGGGCGAGATGTTCGGCTATTCGACGCAGATGCGCTCGATGACCCAGGGCCGCGCCAGCTACACCATGGAGTTCACCAAGTATGCCGAGGCGCCGGCGAGCGTGGCCGATGCCATCATCAAAAAGCAGGGCTAGGTCTTCGCGCGATTACTGCACGGTCGACGCCCCGCCGACCCGGTCGCTGGGTGCAGGGATGTGCTGATTGCTGACCACCAGCTGCAGCAGGTGTGCACTTGGCCGGTAAAAGGGGCGCCTGCTCAGTGTGTGGTCAAGCCAGGCATTGAGCTCGTACAGGCGCACCGGTGCTTCACCCGGGTAGTCCGCCAGTACGGCGAGGACCATGTTCCACACCGCAGGGCTGCAACGCAGGCAACGGCTGTCGATGTACTGCCCTATGAACTGGCGAACATCCGCTGTCTCGCTGTGTGAAATGAAGATTGTCCGCACGCTGTCGGGGCATCGCTGCTCAAGATCGGGCGCCATGATTGCCTCCTGTGGAATGCTGCCGTCGCTTGACGCCATTGAACGATACAGCCGGGCCCCGTGCCATCAGGCAAACCTGAAAACGCGGGCACACCTACTGGAACAGGTTGGCCTCCAGGCAGTACGAGATCAGCTCCTGGTCGCTGCGCACATCCAGCTTGCGCATGGCCGCGATCTTTTGCGTGCTGATGGTCTTGGGGCTGCGATTCTGATTGATCGCGATGTCGCGCAGGCTCATGCCCGCCACGAACAGACGCAGGATCTCCACTTCGCGGGTGGAAAGCGAAGCCATGCGCTCGTCGATCTGGTAGCCGTTGTCGATCACCGAGTTCCGGTTCGCCGGCGCCAGCTTGTAGATGCGGTTCTGGCTCAAGGCTTCCAGTGCGCGCAGCAACTCTTCGTTCACCGTGCGCTTGTCGATCACGCCCGCCACGCCCAGATTGTACAGCCGCGTGAGGATGAGGCTGTTGGACACCATCGTCAGCACCAGCACGCGCAGCGCGGGGAAGTTGCGCGTCAGGTAGGTGATCAGCCGCAGGCCGTCGCCATACTGGGAACTCTCCGGCATGTTGTAGTCGGTGATCAGGATCTGGGGCTGCTTGTCGTGCAGCACGTTGATCAGTTCGGTGGAGCTGCCCGCTTCGCCAACCACCTCGAAGCGCGGGTCGGACTTGATGAGTTCGCGTACGCCAAACAGCACGATCGGGTGGTCATCGGCGATGACTACGGTGATTTTATGCATGATCGCTCCGGTGTGCACAAAGTGTGGCAAGTCTCGGCCCGGGTCATACCGACCTCATCATGTCGCAGAGCCGGTCGAGCGCCTGGTGAATATCATCAATCAAGGTGAGCTGCAGGCTGGGCGCGCGCAGGCGGTGCTCAAGCTCACCGAACAGCCTGGCCAGCGCGTGCGCCTGCACCACCGACAGTGCGCCACTGACACCATGCACTTTGTGCAGGACGTCGGTTTGCTCGCCGGCCGCCAGGGCCAGGCGAATGGCGCGGATGTCCTTCTCCATGGTACTCAAAAACAGGTCGCGCATGGCCGGCGACAACACGATGCCCGCTGCCGATGACTCCGCCTCGGCCAACTGCACCGACAGCTCTAGCGACGGCTGGCGCCCGGCCTCCTCGTGCGCCAGCGCCGGGGTGACATTGAGCAGCAGGTTGCGCAAGGTGGTCAGGCTCAGCGGCTTGACCACCCAGCAGGTCATGCCCGCTGCCTGGCAACGCTCGCCCTCGTCGCGCATGGCATTGGCGGTAACGCCGATGATCGGCGCCTTGGCGTTCTGCAGGCGTATCGCGCGCGCCAGCTCGTAGCCGTTCATGACCGGCATGTTGACATCGGTCAGCAGCACGTCGAAGCGGTACTTGCGCCACTGCTGCAGCGCCTGCTGGCCATCGCTGGCCAGTTCCACGGTGCAGCCCAGGGCTTCGAGTTGTTCCTTGAGAATGGCCTGGTTGATCAGGTTGTCCTCGGCCACCAGCACCTGCAGGCCAAGCGCCGGCAAGGCAGGGGCTGCGCCAGGCGGCGCGGGCTCGGTGACGCCGTTCTTTTCCATCAGCACGGCGCCGGCAATCGCCCGCACATGATTGGCGCTGACGCGCCAGCCCGCCTCCATCGGCTCGGGAACCTGCGGGCCGTCGTAGTCGCACAACAGGCGCCGGCCGTTCCAGTCCGGCAGCCACTTGCCGTTGCCCAGTACCTCGACCAGCAGCGCCCCGCTGTGCACCTCGTGCTGCGCGGCGCTGAGCACCGTAACCGTGGCATGCCAGCGCAGCAGCCAGCTGCCGATGTTCTCGGCCAGCTCCAGCACGGGCGCACGCACGTACACCTGCACGCCGCCGAGGTCGATGCCAGGTTCTGCCGGCAACGGCGTGTCCGGCAGCACGAACGGCAGGCGTAGCGTGAAACTGCTGCCCAACCCCTGTTCGCTGACCACCTTCACCTCGCCGCCCATCAACGCACTGAAGCGGCTGCAGATCGACAGGCCAAGCCCGGTGCCGCTGACAAGGTTGCTCGCGCGGGCCTGGTAGAACGGCTCGAACAGGTGCAGCTGCTGCTCCGGGGAAATGCCGATGCCGGTGTCGGTGACCTGAAGTTCCAGCGTGATGTCTTGCCCTTCGCCCCTGGCCACGCGACAGCGCAGCACAACCCGCCCGATGTCGGTGAACTTGATCGCGTTGCCCAGCAGGTTGTTGAGGATCTGCCAGATGCGCACCTCGTCCCCGACCAGCTGGTCGGGTATTTCCGGTGCCACGCAGGCATAGATCTGCAGGCCCTTGGCACGCGCGTTGGCGATGTGCGCGGACATCACGTCCTCGATCAGGCCCAATGGCGAAAAGGCCACCGACTCAAGGGTGAGTTGACCCGACTCGATCCTGGACACGTCCAGCACATCGCTGATCAGTTGCAACAATGTGGAGGACGAGCGCTGGATGATGCTGAGGTAATCCATCTGGCGCTGGTCGAGGCCGGTCAGGCCGAGCAGCTCCAGGGTGCCCAATACGCCGTACAGCGGGGTGCGGATCTCGTGGCTCATGGTCGCCAGGAAGAGGGTCTTGGCTTCACTGGCCTTGTCGGCCATGGACTTGGCCTGGCTCAAGGCCACCGCGCGTTCCAGGTGTTCGGTGACGTCGGTGAACGCGCACAGCAGAACCTGCTGGTCCTGGTAGCGGGTCGAGGAGAAACTGAGCCGGAAACAGCGACCCTGCAGCACCATGCTCGCCTCGCCGCACAGTTCGATGCCGGGTTGGCGCGCCATCTCGACGATGGACTGCGCCACTTCGCGACTGTCCTTGGCACGCTGATTTTCCACCACCACCTGGTGGTCGTGCAGGCGGATGACAATCAGCCCGGCAGGTGCGCTTTCGATCACCGCCAGGCTGAACGCCTGGCTGTCGAGCAGCTCGCTCCGGGCCTGGCGAGCCGGCGCGATGACCTGCCGGCGATAGTGGTAGTACAGCCACCCCAGCAGGGCACTGAGCAACGCGAATGCCAGCACGATGCGCAGCAGCGGTAAATTCGCCCCACGGATGAAGCTGACGCAGTCGACGCAGTACTGCGCCGCCCATTGCTCGTGGGTCATCGCCAGCAGGAAGATCAGGGCAACGCCAAGCAGCAAGCCGATACCGAGGCGTAGGGAGCTTCTGGCCAACGACATCACGCTCGCCTCTCTTCACGCTGGCAGTGCTGCAGACAGGTGAACAGCGCACCGAGGCCGAAGGGTTTGACCAGCAGCTGCTGCATGCCTACCGCCAGGCACCGATCGCCCTCGTCGCGCATGGCATTGGCCGTGGCACCGATGATGGGCACCACGCAGCCTTGACGACGAAGGGCCTTGGCCAGGTCATAGCCGTTCATGCGTGGCATGTTGATGTCGGTGAGCACCACGTCGAACACCTCGTTCTGCCACAGCGCCAGGGCCTCATGCCCATCGCGGGCCAGGCCCACGCTGCACCCCAGCTCCTCCAGCTGGTCCTTGACGATCAGCTGGTTGATCACATTGTCTTCGGCGACCAGTACCCTCAGGTCCAGTTGCCGGGTGATCTCGTGCTCGATCCGGCCAGGCGCCGGGGGGGCGATGCCCTGGGCCTGGCTGACGGCCGCCAGCAGCCCGTTCAGGTCGTTGAGCTTGACCCGCCAGTAGCGTTGCTGCGACGGCGGCTCGCACTCCTGCGGGCAGATCACTACACGCGGCCCGCTCCACTCCAGCAGGACGGGGTGCGCGGTGTGCGGGTGGGCCTCCACCAGCAGCACGTCATGCGCGGCCTGGATCTCGGGTGGCAGCCCGATATGGGTCTGCGCGCCCCAGCGCCGCAGCCAGCCACTCACGTACTCGGCCATTTCCAGCACCGGGGAATGCACGTAGATCATCTCGTCGGCCAGGCGCGGCGTGTCGCTCGCCGGCATCGGGTACGAACGCCCCAGCGGAATGCTCAAGGTAAAGCTGCTGCCCAGGCCCACGGCGCTGACCACGCGGATGCTGCCGTTCATCAAGGCGGCCAGGCGCTGGCAGATGGACAGGCCCAGGCCGGTGCCGGGCACCACGTTGGTCTTGGTCGAGGACTGGTAGAACGGCTCGAACAGCAAGGCCTGGTCGTCCGGGGCAATGCCCGGGCCGCTGTCGCTGACCTGCCAGAGGATGTCGGCCCGTTCCTCGGTCATCGAGCCGACCTTGGCACGCAGCACGATCTGCCCGCTCTCGGTGAACTTCACCGCATTGTTGAGCAGGTTGTTCAGCACCTGGCGGATGCGCGTTATGTCGCCACGCAACAGCGCCGGCATGTGCGGGTCGACGAAGGCATACAGATACAACCCCTTGCTGCGCGCAGCACCGGCGTAGCTCTGGGTCACGTCGTGGATCAGCTCCAGCGGCGAGAACTCGCTGGCCTCCAGGGCCAACTGACCGGCTTCGATCTTGGCCACATCGAGAACATCGCACACCAGGTTGAGCAGCGCCGCCGAGGAACTCTCGATGGCGTGCAGGTAGTCTTTCTGCGGCCCCCTCAGCTCGGTACGGGCCAGCAGCTCCAGGGTTCCGAGCACGCCATACAACGGCGTGCGTATCTCGTGACTCATGGTCGCCAGGAACAGTGTCTTGGCTTCATTGGCGGCATCGGCCATCTGCTTGGCCATGGTCATCGCGGCCTCGGCCTGCTTGCGCGTACTGATATCGCTGAAGGCGCAGAACAGCACATCCTCGCCGTTGTAGCGGGTGCGCACGAAACTCAGGTGCAGGTGGCGACCGTCGCCAGCCTGGAATTCGTCGGACTGGACGATTTCGCGGTCGCTGAAGGCTTGTTCGATCCAGCCGTGGCACAGGCGCTCGCGCTCCTTGCACTCGCCCAGCCACTGCTGCGACAAGGTGTTCTCCAGTACCACCTGGCCATCCGCGCGGCGCAGCACGCACAGCGCCACCGGGGCGGTCTGGATGATCGCGCGGTTGAACGCTTCACTTTCGATCAGTGCATCGATGCGCTGGGTTGCCGGGGTGATCAGGCGCCGTTCGACGCGCGTCACCAGGCGCCCCACCAGCACGCCGATCAGCAGGATGAGGGCGCTGGCAGCCAGCAACGGCCACCACAACACCTTGAGCAAGGCCTCCAGCCCAATGGCATAGAACAGCTTCCAATCCGAGTAGCCCAGCTTCTTGCGCATCACCAGCTGGTCGGGCCAGAAGCCTTCCCCGGAGAAGCCGAAGTCATGGCCAGTCTCCAGCTTCGGCAAGGGCAGCGACGGGTACACGCTCGACACGCTGCGCATCATCACATCGCCTCTGGGGTTGAGCATCATGAACTGCCCTGCCGCGTCATCGTGCAGCGTGCTGGCCACGTCGCTGGCATCCATCTCCATGCCGAGCCAGCCCGATCGTGGCTGGTGGAAATCCACCCGCACGAACAGATACAGCCGCGGCGTCGACGCCTGCTGATCGCTGAGCCAGACCGCCTGGTCCGCCTCGGGCAGGGTGGGATCAATACGCTGCAGGCGGCTCAGCACCGCGCCAGGGATCGGCGTATCGAAGCTGACCGTGCGGTTCAGGTACACCACGCGGGCCGCCACCTGATCGGCGACGTACAGCAGGTTGATGCGGTTTGTGGTGAGGAAATCCACCATGCGCCCGGACAACTGCAGGTCCCAGCGGAGATCGTCACCGGGCTGTCGGTGGCCGACCTGCTGCGCCACCGCGAACTGTTGCCCAGGTGGCTTCGCCACCGCCGACAGCGCGAGGCTCTTGAGCAGCGCCTCGCGCTGGGTGAAGAACACCCGTGCATTGGCGATGGCATCGCTCATGAGCCCCTGACGACGGGAAACTTCGTTTCTGAGAATCGAGCTCAGAGAAATGATCGCACCCACCACCATGCCCAGCACCAGCAACTGGGCGAACAATCGCAGCAGCCGGCGCACGGCCTTGGGGGTGGAGAAGAACGAGTCGGTGGGTTGCAGGAAATGCTTCAATTTCATGGCGCCAGCTTAAGTGCCCTTTGCTGCGCAGCACTATCAGGCAAGCCTTAAAAATGCGCCCCAGCACAGCCAGGGCGCTTGGCTCAGCTCGATGTACCGCCGCGAATGCGCATGCCGTGGCTGGTGCACCGGCGCGGTTTCACGTGGTGAAACGCCGGGTCAGGTCGGCCATGGCAATCGCCAGCCTGGACAGCTCGTTGCTTGCAGTGGCCGTCTGGCTGGCGCCGTCGGAGGTCTGCACCGAGTGATCGCGAATGCTCACCAGGTTGTGGTCCACCGAACGTGCCACCTGCGCCTGCTCTTCGGAAGCGGTTGCAATCAGGAAGTTGCGGTCGTTGATCTCGGTGATCGAACGGGCAATCGCATCCAGTGCGGCGCCGGCTTCCTGCGCGATCCCCAGGGTGTCCTGGGCATTGACGCGGCTTTGCGACATCGCCGTTACCGCCTGCTCGGCCCCCGCCTGGATGTCGGCGATCATGGTCTCGATTTCCTTGGTGGACTCCTGGGTACGGTGGGCCAGTGCCCTCACCTCGTCGGCCACCACGGCGAACCCGCGCCCCTGGTCACCGGCCCTGGCAGCCTCGATGGCAGCATTGAGGGCCAGCAGGTTGGTCTGCTCTGCAATCGCGCGAATCACGTCCAGCACCTTGCTGATGTTCTGTGCCCTGTTCGCAAGGCCTTCGACTTCCCCGCTGGTGGACTCGACAATCGTTGTCAGGTTCTGGATGGCGACAACCGCCTGGGTCACCCGCTCGGAACCGGTGCGGGTCGAACTGGCGGACTGCTGGGTGACTTCCGACGCGGAGGCTGCGTTGCGCGCCACCTCTTCGACCGCAACCGTCATCTCGTTCACGGCGGTGGCGGCCTGTTCGATTTCATCGCTCTGCTGCTGCAGCCCGCGGCTCGATTCCTCGGCCACCGAATGCATCTGTTCGGCCGCAGCGGCCAACTGGTTCGACGAGTCGCCCATCAGACGAATGGTGTCACGCAGGCTGGCCTGCATGCTCGCGGTCGAGGCCATCAGGTCGGTCAGCTCGTCCTTGCCGGACATCGGCACGACACTGCGCAGGTCGCCTTCGGCAATCCGCTGGTTGATCCCCAGCACCGCCAGCAACGGCACGGTGATGCTGCGCGCGAACAGAACCCCCATCAGGATGCTCAACACCACGACCACGCTGATGATCACGATCACGGTCTTCACCGAGCTCTGATAGATGGCCTCGGACTCGATCCCCGATTGGCGGGCACCTTCGCGGTTGATGTCCATCATCTTGCCGATAACGACCTGCAGGCTGTTCGCCAGCGGCCGAGTCGTCTGGTTGAGGTACTCGGTGGCTTCGGCGGCGTGGTCGGCCTGCACCCGTTCCAGAAAGCTGTCCAGCTGCCCTATGTAGTTGGCGATCCCTGTCTTGACATCGTCGTAGGCCGCTTGTTCGTCCGGGCTGGACACCTGGTGACGATAGTCGGTGACCGCCTTGTCGAGCTCGCTGCGTGCACCGGTGATGGTCTCGATGGACATCTTCCTGATCGCTGTGTCATCGGTACTGAGGAGGCGATAGCTTTCAAGCCGCAGGCGCAGCACCAGCGCGTCGATCGCGCCTCCCTGGCGCACACTTTCCATCCAGTTCTTCTCGATTTCCAGGGCAGCGGCACGCACTCGGCCCATTTGCATGATGGAAACCACACCCAGGACAATGACCAGCACGTTCAATACGAAAAACACCAGTATTGCTCGATGGCCCAGCCTGAAATTTCTAAGCAGCATGTTCAATCCCTCATAGAAACAAGCAGAAAATCGGAGGCACCCGACTCCGCGTCGTTGCTGGTGGGGACTTTAATGAGGGCGTTTGAAATAGCCTATCAGGCAAGCCTGAAAACGGGCCTGCACACCGCCCTCCGATGATCGGCGATCGAGGTACGCCCACACTCCGAGCGGCCAGGCCCCCTTGCGTGGCGGTGGCAGCCGCTAGTTGAACAGGCGTTGCAACTCCGTCGGCGGCAAGGGCCGGCTGAGCAGGTAACCCTGCGCGTAATGGCAGCCCTGGCCCACGATGAAGTCCAGGTGGTCAGCCTCCTCGACGCCTTCGGCAACCACTTCGAAGCCCAGCTCGCACCCCAGCCCGATGATTGCACGACAGATCGCGTGCAGCTTGCCGCTCTGGGGCTGGCCGCTGACGAAGCTTCTGTCGACCTTGAGGATGCTCAATGGAAAACGCAGCAGGCAACTCAGGGCTGAGTAGCCGGTGCCGAAATCATCCAGCGCCAGCCGCACACCCATGCTCACCAGTTCATCGAGGCAGGCCTTGACCTGGGCACTGTCGCTGACCCACTGGCTTTCGGTGATTTCCAGGATCAGGCTCGCCGGCGGCAGCCCGCAGGCCTGCAGAACGCGCCGCACCGAGGCGGCGAAGCCGACCTGCTCCAGCTGCAGGCTGGAGACGTTGACCGAACAGTGCAGCTGCCCCTGCCCGGCCAGCTGCCAGTCGCGGACCTGTCGACAGGCGCGCTGCAGCACCCACTCGCCAACCGGTACGATCTGCCCGGTGGCTTCAAGGGTGGGGATGAACGACAGCGGCGGCACCAGTTGCCCGGCAGATCGCCAGCGCAGCAGCGCCTCGACACCCGCGATGTAGGGGCGGCCCTGATCGACGCGGTAGAGCGGTTGATAATGCAGTTCGAACTGATCCCGCTCCAGGGCCCTTCCGAGGTCCGACTGCAACGACGTACTCGCGACGGGCGTCGAGACCACGTAAAGCGCCGACTGATTCATCACTCACCCCTCCCACGCAGGCGTGCCATAGCCCATCCACCGCTTCGAAAGACTCCTCCAATCAACAGGCTTGCCGTCAGAGAACGTCACTCCCGTGACAGGCCAATGTTCAGGCACATGCCGCAGCGCGGACCATCAGCAGATCCTTAAAAATGCGCGTGGGCTCAGGCGGTGTGCTGCTCCCCCGCACGCCTGAGCAGTTGCTTGCAGCGCTCGGTCAGGTGCACCACGCGCAGGTGCTTGCCGGCCTTGGCATAGCGCTCGCGCAGGGTCTTGATGGCAGCGATCGCCGAGTAGTCGACCACCCGCAGGTGGGCGCAGTCCAGGGTCACCTCGGCCGGGTCGTCGGCCGGGGTGAACTGGTTCAGAAAGGTGGTGACCGACGCAAAGAACAGGGTGCCGTGCACGCGGTACAGCTTGCTGCCGTCGGCGTGCACGTCGCTGTCGGCGTACAGCTCGCGGGCCTGCTGCCAGGCAAAGTTCAGGGCGGCGATGATGATGCCGAACATCACGGCAGCCGCCAGGTCGGTGAACACCGTGACCACGGTGACCGCCACGATGGTCAGCACGTCGTTCACCGGCACCTTGTGCAGCACCCGCAGCGATGCCCAGGCGAAGGTCTGCTGCGCCACCACGAACATCACCCCCACCAGTGCCGCCAGCGGAATGCGTTCGATCAGCGGCGCGAGAAACAGCACGAACATCAGGATCATCACCCCGGCCACGACGCCCGACAGCCGACCGCGCCCGCCGGAGCCGAGGTTGATCACGGTCTGCCCGATCATCGCGCAGCCGCCCATGCCGCCGCACAGGCCCGAGACCATGTTGGCCGCGCCCAGCGCCACGCATTCGCGGTCGGGGTGGCCGCGGCTCTCGGTGATTTCGTCGGTGAGGTTGAGGGTGAGCAGGGTTTCGAGCAGGCCGACCATGGCCATCAGTACTGCGTATGGCGCGATGATGCGCAGGGTGTCGAGGGTCCATGGCACCTCGGGCAGGGCCAGGCCCGGCAGGCCGCCGGCGATGTGCGCCATGTCGCCCAGGGTGCGGGTGGGCAGGTCGAACAGGTACACCAGCAGGCCCACGCCGAGAATCGCCACCAGCGCCGGCGGCACGGCGCGGGTCAGGCGTGGCAGCACGTAGACGATGGCCATGGTCAGTGCCACCAGGCCGAGCATCAGGTACAGCGCATTGCCGGCAAGCCAGGCCTGGCCGGACTTGAAGTGTTCGAGCTGGGCCAGGGCAATCACGATGGCCAGGCCGTTGACGAAGCCGAGCATCACCGGGTACGGCACAAGGCGCACCAGCTTGCCCAGGCGCAGCAGGCCGAACAGCAGCATCACCAGCCCGCCCAGCAGCACCGTGGCCAGCAGGTATTGCACGCCGTGCTGCACCACCAGCGCGACGATCACCACCGCCATCGAGCCGGCGGCGCCGGAAACCATGCCCGGGCGCCCGCCGAACAGCGCGGTCAGGGTGCAGATGATGAAGGCGCCGTAGAGGCCCATCAGCGGGTTCAGGTGCGCGACCAGGGCGAAGGCGATGCACTCGGGCACCAGGGCGAAGGCGGTGGTTAGGCCGGCGAGCACGTCGGCGCGCACGGGGGCGAGTCGGAAGGGTTTGCGTGTGGGCTGCATCGGGGTTCCAATCGGCAGGGCATCGCCTGCGGGGGTGACAGGGCATCGAGGGGGTGCAAAAGGTTGGCTAGCTTACCTCAAACACAAACGGCGTCGCAGCCATCGCGGGGCAAGCCCGCTCCCACAGGACTGTGCAGAGCCTGTGGGAACGGGCTTGACCCGCGATGAAGGCGACACCCTCATCGCACCCGGTCGCGGCTCTGCACCGCCAGGTCCAGGGCCTTGTGCATGTCCAGCCGCGCCGAGCGGCCGACGTCCTTGTCATTGAGCTGGTAGTTGCGCTCGGACGGCAGGATCGGCGCGGTCAGGTCTTCGGCGTCCATCGGCTCGAAGTCGCCCTCGCCGCCCAGGGTCATGGCGCTGCGGCGCAGCAACAGGCGCAGTTGCTCGGGCTGCAGGCGCGGGTTGATCGAGAGCATGGCCGCCACCACCCCGGCCACCATCGGCGTGGCATAGGAGGTACCGCAGTGCACCTCGCCGCGCTGGTCGGCCTGCACAGTGGACGCCTGCACGCAGGCGGCGGCGGTGATGTCCACGCGCGCATCGATGTTGGAGGCGGCGCGCTTGACCACATAGGCCGGATCATCCACCGCCACCGGGCGCTCGCTGCGCTGGTGCCCGCCCACCACCAGCAACTGCTCGGTGACGAACGAGGACGGCAGGCGGTACTCGTCGGTACCCGAGTACGACGCGCCATTGCCCGCCGAGTTGATCACCACCACGTCCGGGTGCTCCTTGCGCAGCCACAGGAAGAACTCCTCCAGCAGCTCTTCATAGCCGCTCATGGCCAGGCCCGAGCGCACCAGCGAGTCGACCTCGTCGCCCTCGACGTTCTTCGCCCCCACCCGGTGAATGCCCCAGCTCCAGTTCAGCACCCGCACGCCATCCTCCACCAGGTTGACCGAGGCGGCGATGTTGGCGGTGATGCCAGCGTCGGAATTGCGCTCCACGATCACCTCGAAGCCGGGGCTGGCCGGGTCGAGCCCGCGCAGAAAACCGGTGTTGCCGCCCTGCTCCCAGCGCGCGGCGAGCACCCCGGCCACCGTGCTGCCATGCCCGTCGGGCTTGTCGGCGTCACGCGCGTACAGGCAGGTGCGTGGTCGCTCGCCACGGCACGGGCCCAGGTAATCGGCGAAATCGGGGGCGTCGAAATCCACGTCGCGCTCGATCACGCCGATGCGAACCGGGCTGACCGGTACCGCCGCATCGCGGGCAGGGATGCGCCGCTGGTAGAAGTTGACCGCGTCCATGAAACGGTTGGCGGCCCACTCCTCGCCGCCGGGCCGGGCCTGCGCATCTGCGGGTTCGCGCTCCTCGCCCTTTTCCGGCGCGGACTCCTCGATCACCACGGCGTCCACGCTGACCTCGCTGCCCAGGCGCAACACCATGGCATCGCGCTGCACCAGGTCACTGACCGGCAGGCGCAGCTGGTAGACGTTCAGCGGCGCGATCGCCCCCACCACCTTGGCGCCGTACTTGTCGGCCAGGCGCCGGGCCTCCTGCAGGCCGTCGTGGCGCTCTTCGATCAGCAGGCTGACCAGGTCGACATAGGTGGTCAGGCCGTCCATGTTCTTCGCCACCTCGCCCGGCCCGGCGGGCACCACATGGCTGGCCTTGAGCGACAGCCACACCGGGTTGCTGGCCTGGCCGCCCGCGTCCTGCAGCCACAACGGGCCGCTGTCCAACCGCGCCGTATCGAGGTTCAGGCGCAGCGTATCGCCATCGCGGGTGACACGGGCGGCGGGCAGCACGTGGCCGTCCAGATGCACCCCGGGCGTGCCCTGCGCCAGGCCGCGGGTGCTCACGCACCACTGCTGCTGCACCGCGCTCAGCACATCGCCACAGCGCTGCAGGCCGGTGATGCGCAAGGGCTCGGCGGCGATGGCCAGGGTGCTGGCCAGGGCCAGCAGGGCGAAACCGGGTGCAATCAGGTGGGGCAGCATGGGCGACTCCGTTGCAGGGTGGCAGGCAATGACCATCCGACCGGCTGGCGCAGGTCATCGTTCAGCGGGGCAAGGCTTGACCCCGCGTTTGCGCGCCGCGCATGCTTCGGCCTCCACGACTTTCAAGGAACGACTGCATCATGAAGCTGGAAACCTTGGCGATCCATGCGGGCTTCAGCCCCGATCCGACCACCAAAGCGGTTGCGGTGCCGATCTACCAGACCACCTCGTTCGCCTTCGATGACACCCAGCATGGTGCCGACCTGTTCGACCTCAAGGTGGCCGGCAACATCTACAGCCGCATCATGAACCCCACCAACGATGTGCTGGAACAGCGCATGGCCGCGCTGGAAGGCGGCGTGGGCGCACTGGCGGTGGCCTCGGGCATGGCGGCGATCACCTACGCCATCCAGACCGTGGCAGAGGCCGGCGACAACATCGTCTCGGTGGCCAAGCTGTATGGCGGCACCTACAACCTGCTGGCCCATACCCTGCCGCGCTTCGGCATCCAGACCCGCTTCGCCGCCCATGACGACATCGCCGCCCTCGAGGCGCTGATCGACGACAAGACCAAGGCGGTGTTCTGCGAGTCGATCGGCAACCCGGCCGGCAACATCGTCGACCTGCGCGCGCTGGCCGATGCCGCGCACCGCCATGGCGTGCCGCTGATCGTCGACAACACCGTGGCCACGCCGATCCTGTGCCGCCCGTTCGAGCACGGCGCCGACGTGGTGGTGCACTCGCTGACCAAGTACATCGGCGGCCACGGCACCAGCATCGGCGGCATCGTGATCGACTCGGGCAACTTCCCGTGGGCCGACCACAAGCAGCGCTTCGCCCTGCTCAACACCCCCGACCCGTCCTACCACGGCGTGACCTACACCGAGGCCTTCGGCCCGGCGGCGTTCATCGGGCGCTGCCGCGTGGTGCCGCTGCGCAACACCGGCGCGGCGCTGTCGCCGTTCAACGCCTTCCTGATCCTGCAGGGGCTGGAGACCCTGGCCCTGCGCATGGAGCGTCACACCGAGAACGCCCTGAAGGTGGCCCACTACCTGCAGGGTCACGAGCAGGTGGCGTGGGTCAAGTACGCCGGCCTGCCGGACCACCCCGAGCACGCGCTGGCGCTGCGCTACACCGAGGGCAAGCCGGCGTCGATCCTGTCGTTCGGGATCAAGGGCGGCCAGGAGGCCGGTGCACGCTTCATCGACGCACTCAAGCTGGTGGTGCGCCTGGTGAACATCGGCGATGCCAAGTCGCTGGCCTGCCACCCGGCCTCCACCACCCATCGCCAGTTGAACGACGAAGAGCTGGAAAAGGCCGGCGTGCCGCGTGACATGGTGCGCCTGTCGATCGGCATCGAACACAGCGACGACATCCTGGCCGACCTGGCCCAGGCACTGGAAGCGTCGCGCGGCTGAGGCATCGGCGGGCAGGCAAGCGCTACACATTCATCTGTATATCCATACAGATAAACCTTGCCTGCATCGCCAATCCTGCGCATTCTAGGGCCCATCACAGCCCGACCAAGAGCTCACTCGGCCATGCGCCTGTACCTCTGCGAAAAACCCTCCCAGGCCAAGGACATCGCCAAGGTCCTTGGCGCCAGCCGCCGCGGCGACGGTTGCTGGGTCGGCACGGGCGTCACGGTGACCTGGTGCATCGGCCACCTGCTCGAAACCGCCCCGCCCGACGCCTACGATGCCCGCTACAAGCGCTGGTCGCTGGCCGACCTGCCGATCATCCCGGCGCAATGGAAAATGCTGGTAAAACCAAGGACGGCCGCCCAGTTCAAGGCGGTCAAGCGCCTGCTCGGCGAGGCGGCCGAACTGGTGATTGCCACCGACGCCGACCGCGAGGGCGAAATGATCGCCCGCGAGCTGGTGGAGCACTGCCGCTATCGCGGGCCGATCCAGCGCCTGTGGCTGTCGGCGCTGGACGACGCCTCGATCCGCAAGGCCCTGGCCGCCCTCAGGCCCGGCGCCGCCACCTTCAACCTGTACCACTCGGCCCTGGGCCGCTCGCGTGCCGACTGGCTGATCGGCATGAACATGAGCCGGCTGTTCACCCTGCTCGGCCGCCAGTCCGGCTATCAGGGCGTGTTGCCGGTGGGCCGGGTGCAAACCCCGACACTGCGCCTGGTGGTGGACCGCGACCGCAGCATCGCCGATTTCGTGCCGGTGCCGTTCTGGGCCATCGATGTGCAGTTGCGCAGCGCCGGCGAGGTGTTCAATGCCCAGTGGCGTGCGCCCGACGAGCTGTGCGACGACCAGGGCCGCTGCCTGAACCAGGCGTTCGCGCAGCAGGCGGCTGCGGCCATCCAGGCGGCGCCCACGGCGCGCCTTTTGACGCTGACCACAGAGCGCGTGCGTGAGGCAGCGCCGCTGCCCTTCGACCTGGGCACCCTGCAGGAGCTGTGCTCGAAGAAATTCGGCCTGGGCGCACAGGAAACCCTCGACATCGCCCAGGCGCTGTACGAAACCCACAAGGTCATCACCTACCCGCGCAGCGACTGTGGCTACCTGCCCCTGAGCCAGCACGCCGAGGCGCCGGCGATTCTTGCCGCGCTGGGGCGCGCCGACCCGAGCCTGGCGCCCTTGCAGCCGCACCTGCAGGCGCAACGCCGCTCACGCGCGTGGAACGACGCCAAGGTCAGCGCCCACCACGGCATCATCCCCACCGCCGCCGCGCTCGACCCGGCGCGCCTGCCGCCCAAGCACAAGTCGGTGTACGTGCTGATTCGTGCCCGCTACCTGGCGCAGTTTCTGCCCAACCATGAATACGACCGCACCCAGGCCGACTTCGATTGCGCCGGGCAGGCGCTGCGTGCGGTGGGCAAGCAGATCGTCGAGCCGGGCTGGCGGCGCGCGCTGCCCGAAGCCCTGACCCCGCCCAAGGGCCGCGAGGCGCCGGTGGCGCAAGTGCTGCCGGCATTGCACGAGGGTCAGCTGTGCGAGGTGGCCGGGGTCAACCTCAAGGACCTGTGGACCCAACCGCCCAAGCCCTTCACCGAAGGCGACCTGATCAAGGCGATGAAGAACGTCGCCAAGCTGGTGGACGACCCGCGCCTTAAACAGAAGCTCAAGGACACCACCGGCATCGGCACCGAAGCGACCCGCGCCGGGATCATCCAGGGCCTGCTCGACCGGGGCTACCTGGTCAAGCAGGGCAAGGCGCTGTCGGCCACGCCGGCGGCGTTCAGCCTGATCGACGCGGTGCCAAGGGCGATTGCCGACCCTGGCACCACGGCGATCTGGGAGCAGGCGCTGGACATGGTGCAGAGCGGCGAAATGAGCCTGGAAGCGTTCGTGGCCAAGCAGTCGGCGTGGATGAGCAAGCAGGTGGAGCGCTGCTCGGGCATGAGCCTGCGCATTTCAGGGCCGCCGGTGCCGGCCGGGCGCGGCGGCGCGCCGTGGAAGAAGAAGCGCAAGAGCAGCGCCACGGCCGGCAAGCGACCCCGTGCCACCAAAGCGAAAAAAACCGGGGCTTAGGCCCGTGCCGGCTGCTTCGCCGGCAAGGCCGGCCCCTACAGAAACCACCGACAAGGAATGTGTATGAAACTGGGCTACACCATCGTTTATGTACCCGATGTCGAGGCATCGTTGAGCTTCTTCGAGAATGCCTTCGGCCTGAAGCGTCGTTTTCTGCATGAGTCCGGCGATTACGGCGAGCTGGACACCGGGCCAACCACCCTGGCCTTCGCGTCGCTGGAACTGGGCGAGTCGAATTTTCCGGAAGGTTTCGTTGCCGCCAGCAACAGCCACAAGCCCCTGGGCATGGAGATCGCGCTGGTGACCGAGAAGGTCGCGGCGGCCCACGCCAATGCCCTGGTCAACGGCGCCGAGGAAATCAGGGCGCCGCAGAGCAAGCCCTGGGGCCAGACGGTTTCCTACTTGCGCTGCCCGGCCGGGGTGCTGGTGGAGCTGTGCTCGCCGATGGGTTGAAAGCGCTTGGCCAGCAAGGCTGGCGCCTACAGGGGCCGTCCTTGGCAAAGCCTTTGGCTCACGCGCGAATCACTGCCTTGAGCACCGTCTTGAACGTCTCGATCTGCTCGTCGCTGAACGCGGCAAATACCGTGTCCTGCTGCTCGCGCGCAATCGTCCACAGGGCCTCGGTCTGGTCGATGCCGGCCACGCTCAGGCGCACATGCCCGGCCGCCTCGCTGTCGCACACCAGCCCCTTGCGCTTGAGGTTGGCCACCGCCTCGTCGATCTCTCGCGCCGGCATCGCCACCTCGCGCTGCAGGTCGGCCAGGTTCAACCCCGCATCGTTCTCCAGCACCATCAGCATGCGCGCCTCGCTGGTGCGCAAGCCACTGGACAGCTGGCGCGGCTGGTAACTGGCTTGGTAGGCACGCAGCGCCTGGGTCATCAGGTAGTACAGGTTGTGGCTCAGGCGCCCCTGAAAATGGCTGCTGGGGGCCTGCCCCTCTTCGCGTCGGGTCATGCGGGTGTGCGGCAGCACCATCGAGTACGCACCCTGGTGGTAGAGCAACGGCGAACGCCCGCCATCGTCGAACGCTACCACCTTGCCCAGCATGATCCAGTGGTCACCGCCGTCGAGCAGCTGATGGCGTTCGCACTGGAAGCACGCGGCGCAATCGGCCAGCAGCGGTGCGCCCCCCTCGCCCGCCCGGTGCTCGATGCCGGCAAAGCGGTCCTCCCGTGGCTTGGCGAAGTTGTTCGACAGCTCGATCTGGTCGGCGGCCAGGATATTCACCGCAAAGTGGCTGGCGGCCTCGAACACCGCGAGGCTGCTGGAGCGCTTGTCCAGGCTCCAGAGGATCAGCGGCGGGTCCAGCGAGACCGAATTGAAGCTGTTGGCCGTGACCCCGACCTTGTTGCCCGCGGCATCGGCGGCGGTGACCACGGTGACGCCGGTGGCGAAGTTGCCCAGGGCGCGGCGGAACGCGCGGCTGTCGAAGGCCACGGCAGGTTCAGTAGACATGCAAGACTCCCCGGCTGCCGCCAGGGCAGCCGTACGTTGTTGTTATGGGCAGGGCGCGGTGTTCACACCATGCTCGGGTCGGGCTCCAGGCCCATCAGCTCGCGACCGAGGATCTGCGCGCAGACGTCGTAGTCGGTGTAGGCATGGGCGCCGGTCATGTGCGAGTCGCGCCACAGGCGCTGCATCTCGTTGGCCTCGAACCAGGCGGTGCCGCCCGCGGCTTCGAACAGGCGATCCACGGCCTGGATGCACATCTTCACCGCGTAGCCCTGGTTGGTGCGCCAGAACGCCAGGGTCTCGCGGCTGGGGTACTGGTGGCGGGCGCTGTGGTCGGCGTGCTCCTGCCAGGTTTTTTCGAGAAAGGCCCGCGCGGCGGCCACCTGGTGGGTGGACTCGGCCAGGCGCATCAATGCGGGGGTGGCTGCGCCAACCGCGGCGCCGGTGTAGGCGCGCACGCGGTTGGCGGTCTTCTCGCGGAAGGCCTGGAGCATGCGCTCGGCCACCCCCAGGCTGACCGTGGAAAAGCCACTGGCGAAGTACGGCCGGTACGGCGAATAGAACACCTTGCTGTCCGGGTACAGGCCGAAGCCGGCGGACTTGCCTTCCATCATGTCCTTGGCTTTCTGGATGCGGTACTCGGGCACGAAGGCCTTGTCGATGAGCAGGGTCTTGGTGCCGCTGCCCTTCATGCCCGCAGCGTGCCAGTCGTCGCGGATCACGTAGTCGCTGCGCGGCAGCACGGCGAAGCAGTAGTCCTGGGTGCCTTCGGCGTTGGCGCGGCGACAGCCGACGATGGCCCATTCGGCATGGTCGCTGCCGCTGCTCCAGCCCATCTCGCCGCTGAACAGCAGGCCGCCCTCGACCTCCTCGATACGCCCGAACGGCGCGATGCTGCTGCTGGCAGTGGCGTCGCGGTCGGTGCCCCAGATCTCTTCCTGCAACCGGGCCGGGAACATCGCCAGCTGGTGGCTGTGGGTGCACAGCAGGCTCATGGCCCAGGCGGTACTGGCACAGGCACCGGCCAGCGCGGCGATGCAGTCGGCGAATTCGGGCAGGGAAATTTCCAGGCCGCCATACAGCTTGGGCTGGAAGGCGCGGTGCAGGCCGATGCCCTTGAGCAGCGCGATGTTTTCGGCGGGTACCTGGCGATCCTGCTCGGCACGGGCGGCGTTGGCAGCGATGGTCGGCAACAGTGGCTTGAGGTCTTCAAGCAGCGGGTTTGGCTTTTTCATGGAGGGCCCTGCTTATTATTGGATGTCCGGGCCGGGCTGCGAGGTGGGCAGCTGGCGGCGGATGCAGGGCCAGTATGGGATGGGTGTGACGGGGGGAAAATGCACCTTCCAGAGGCAAGGTTGTACTTTTCATGGGCCCCTTCGCCGGCAAGGCCGGCGCCTGCTATCGGTAGGAGCCGGCCTTGCCGGCGAAGGGGCCGCAGGGATCAGCCCTTGACCACCTGCTGCAACCCCTCCCAGAGCCTTGCCACATGCTCGCGCTCGGTGGGCAACGCGCCCACCGACACCCGCACCATCCACTGCCCGTTCAACGTCGCCGGGGTCACATACGCCGCGCCCGACGCATTGAGCCGGTCGGCCCAGGCGCGGGTGTGGCGGTCCAGTGCCTCGCCTTCCAGCCCGCCAGGCTGGTGACGAATGCACAGGGTCTGCAACTGCACCGGCGCCAGCACCTCCCAGCCCGGCGCCGCACCTACCTGCTGTTCAAGCCAGCGAGCATTGCCCAGGTCGCGGCGCATGCGTTGCTGCAAGCCTTCCACGCCTTCGCTGCGCAACATGAACCACAGCTTCAACGCACGAAACCTGCGCCCCAGCGGGATGCCCCAGTCGCGCAGGTTCTTCACTTCGCCATCGACCGCCGACTGCAGGTAGCTGGGGTTGGTGCTCATCACACGGATCAGGTGCTGCGGGTCACGCACGAAATACAGCGAGCAGTCGAACGCCACCCCCAGCCATTTGTGCGCATTGACCACGATGGAGTCGGCCTGCTCGATGCCGGTCCACATCCAGCGGCATTCGGGCAGGATCATCGCCGAACCGGCCATGGCCGAGTCCACATGCAGCCACAGGCCATGGGCGCGGGCGATGCGGCCGATCGGTTCGAGCGGGTCGAGGGCGGTGGTGGCCGTGGTGCCGGTGGTGGCGACCACCGCGCATGGTTGCAGCCCTGCGGCAAGGTCCTGCTCGATGGCCGCTGCCAGCGCTTCAGGGCGCATGGCGAAGGCTTCGTCGACTTCGATGTAGCGGATGTTGTGCTTGCCGAAGCCGGCCAGCAGCGCGGCCTTGTCTACCGAGCTGTGGGCCTGGGCGCTGGTGTAGATCATCAGCGGCCGGGCCTGCGCTTGCAGGCCACCCTTGACCAGCGCGTAGTCGCTGGCGCGCTCGCGGGCGCAGATCAGCGCCACCAGCGTGCTGCTGGAGGCGGTGTCCTGGATCACCCCACTCCAGGCACCGGACAGGCCGATCATCTGGCGCAGCCAGTCGACCGTGGTCTCCTCCAGCTCGCTCAGCGCCGGGCTCGACTGCCACGACAGGCCGAGCACGCCCAGGCCGGTGCTGAGAAAGTCGCCCAGCACCGAAGACAGCGTGCCGTTGGAGGGGAAGTAGCCGAAGAAGTCCGGGTGCTGCCAGTGCGACAGGCCGGGCATCACCAGCTGGTCCACGTCGGCGAGGATCTGCTCGAAGGGTTCGCCCTGCTGCGGCGCGGCCTGGGGCAAGGCATTCTTCAGGTAGCCCGGCTCGACCTGGGCCATGACCGGCAGGCTGGCGACATTGACACGGTAATCGGCGATGCGGTCGATCAGTTGGTGACCTTGCTGGCGAAATTCTTCTGGGCTCACGCGCTGGCTCCTGTGGGGGTGATTGCAGTGCCAGCGAGTCTAGGCGCTGGCTGGCCGCTGAAACACGCCGCGCCGCGCATAGCTGCTATGGCGAATCCACATAGCTGCCGGTGACGCCGAACTGCGACTGCTGCCACAGCTCGAACACCTGCGCACGAAACCAGCGGTGCTCGGCCGAAGCCTGCAGGCGCTGGTGCCACACCACCCAGTAGCGCTGGGTGTGTTCGACGAACGCCAGCGGGCACCACACCACCGGGTGCAGGCGGCTGAGCTGGCGGGCGATGTGTTCGGGCACGGTGACCAGTGTCTGGCTGGCGCACACCACCTGCACCGCCGCCGAGAAGAACGGCACCTGCAGGGTGATGCGCCGGGCAAGGCCCTGGCCGCGCAGGTGGCGGTCGATGAAGCTGTCCTTGTCGCCGCCGCCACAGATGCGCACGTGCCCCCAGGCCAGGTAGTCATCCTGGCTCAGCTCGGCGTGCCGGGCCAGCGGGTGTTCGCGGTGCATCAGGCACACCGCGCGATCCTCGCCGAGCATGCGCCCGTGCAGGTTGGCCGGGGCGCTGTCGAACAGCGTGGTGGCCAGGTCGATTTCACCGCTGGCCAGGCGTTCGAACTGGTCCGGCGACCAGCTGCGGTAGTCGATCGACACCCCCGGCGCCTGCTCGGCCAGGCGGCTGACCAGCAACGGCAGCATGTGTTCGGCGATGTAGTCGGAGGCGGCCAGGCAGAATCGCCGCTCGCAGCGCTGCGGGCTGAAGGCCTCGGGTTGGCGCAGGGCGTCGAGCTCGCCCAGTACCTGGCGCAGGGGCAGCACCAGCGCCTGGGCCCGTTCGCTGAGTACATAGCCGCGGCCCTGGCGAACCAGCAGCGGGTCGTCGAAGGCTTCGCGCATGTGCGCCAGCTGGCGGCTGAGCACCGACTGGCTGCTGCCCAGGCGCTCGGCGGCATGGCTGAGGTTCTTGAGCTGCAACAGCGTGTCGAGGGTACGCAGGTGCGCAAGGCTCAACGAGGCGAAGGTGGGGTTCAAGGCGCGCTCCGGCGGTGTAGTCGCCCTAGGCTAAGGGGTTTTGTGCCTGACGCAAAATCCGTTGCGTGGCCTTCGCCGGCAAGGCCGGCTCCTACAAGGGCACTGAAAGCTCTAGACTGTGCACTGGTAGAACACGAGGCCCCCATGGATATCGACCTGGCGCGTACCTTCATCGAAATCGTGCGCAGCGGCAGCCTGGTGGCCGCCGCAGAGCACCTGCACGTGACCCAGACCGCGATCAGCGCACGGGTGCAGAAGCTCGAGCAGTTGCTCGGCTGCCAATTGTTCGTGCGCAGCCGCAACGGCGCCAGCCTGACCGCCGACGGCAAGGGCTTCGTGGCCTACGCCAACCAGCTGGTGCACACCTGGGAGGCGGCGCGGCGCGACCTGCCGTTGCCCGCCGGCGGCTACCAGGTGCTGCACATCGGCGGCGAAGTCAGCCTGTGCAACCCGCTGCTGCTGGACTGGGTTCGCGTACTGCATCAGGAGGTGCCCAGCCATGCCATCCGCAGCGAGGTGGGCGACAGCGACACGCTGCTGCGCAAACTGGACATGGGCCTGCTGGATGCCGCGCTGGTGTACCAGCCGGGGTACGGCCCGGGGGTGCAGGTGGAGCAATTGCTGGAAGAGAAGCTGGTGTGCGTGCGCCGTGCCGGCCAGCCCGAGCCGTATATCTACATCGACTGGGGCGAGGCGTTCCGCCGCCAGCATGACGCGGCGCTGCCCGAGCACGCGCGCCCTGCCTTGAGCTTCAACCTCGGCCCGATGGCCTTGCAGTACATCCTCGAACACGGCGGCAGCGGCTACTTTCGCGCCCGCGTGGTGCAGAGCTACCTGGACTGCGGCGTGCTCGAACGGGTATTGCAGGCGCCGGAATTCACCTACCCGACCTACCTGGTGTACGCCCGCGAGCGCGACTCGGCAGCGCTGCAACAGGCGTTTGGCCTGTTACGCGGCGTGGTCGCGGGGGACAGTGACTGGTCCCAGCGCTGGGACCCGCTGATCTAGACCGGCCTGCTCGCGCTGCAGCAGTTGTTGGTGCAGCGCGCCGATCAGGTCGGTCTGGGTGACAACCCCGACCAGTTGCCCGGCTTCGAGCACCGGCAGGCAATGCAGGCCCTGGTCGCACAGCAGCGGGATCAGGGCCACCGCCGGTTCGTCGCTGTTCACGCTGCGTACCGGTTTGGTCATGACCTGTTCCAGGCGCACCGGGCGACGCCGGCCGAACAGCGCGCGCCAGCTGAAACGGCGTGCGGCCATTGCCGAATCGAGCAGGTCGCCGACGCTGACGATACCCACAAGCTGGCGCGCCTCGTCGAGCACGGGGAGGATCTTCAGGCGATGCTCGCCCAGCATCTTGAAGGCTTGCTCAAGCGTGGTGTCCGGGCTGGCGGACTGCACGTCGCGCGACATCACCCGGGCAGCCGTCATGCCGCCCAGGCTGCGCTGCAAGGCATGGCGCTCGGTGGCCAGGATGATGCGCTCCAGGTCATCACGGGTCACGTCGACGAACTCGCCCAGTTCATTCAATGCGCGGTCCAGGTCGCCGGCACTCACCCCTACCCGCTCGCTCACGGGCGCATCCTGGGTACGGTGCAGGTCGGGCCGCGGGGCGACGATCTTGGGGTAGCGCACGCCGGTCAGGCGGTTGTACACCACTGCCACCAGCAGCAGGCACAGGGCATTGAGCAGCACCGGCTCGACCACCTGGGCGCCCAGGCTCGCCAGCGACGGGTCGGCCATCGCCAGGCTGACCGCCAGTGCCGCGCCCGGCGGGTGCAGGCAGCGCAGCAGGCACATCAGCAGCACCACCAGCACCAGCGCCATGCACACCACCACCAGGCTCGCGCCCAGCCAGTGGTGCAGCACCAGGCCCACCAGCATCGCGCAGCTGTAGCTGCCCAGCAGCGGCCAGGGCTGCGACAGTGCGCCCGAGGACACCCCGAACAGCAGCACCGCCGACGCAGCCAGCGGGGCCATCAGGTGCAGGGTGACGGCGTTGCCGAACAGCACGCTGCACAGCCCGCCGGCCACCAGCAGGCCGAGCACGGCGCCAAGGCCGGCCCGCAGCCACTCTTTGGGCGGGATATGCAACGCGGCGGGGATGAAGCGATCGAGCCAGTTGTTCAGACGGCGGGTGGACATGCGACGACCTGGTACCTGTTGAAATAAAAGAAGCCCGCCCAAGACGAGGGGGCTTTGTATCGCGAGGGGGCAATACGCAAAGGGCTCCGTCCCTGGAGATGGAAATCCGGGGGTTCGGATGCGCGCAGTCTGAACAAAAGCGGGGATGGGCTCCAACGCAAAAAAATGCAGCTTGAGTGCAATTATTTTGCTGGATGAGCCGGCGGGAGGGTTATGGCAGGAACGCAAGGCTGCGCTCCTGCCGCTGACCGGGCCTGAACGGCCGAATCAGCCAAGCAGTGCCGGGTCGATGCCATCGCAGTCGAAGGCGATGTAGCCACCCACTTCATCGGCCCTGCCATCGGTGATCTCGCCGTGATAGGACAGGCCGTTGCTCAGGGTGACGCAGATGTGGGTGGGGTCCTGCGGGGCGTCCAGCTTGCCGTTGAACTCGACCGTGAAGCGGGTTTCGCCATCGACCTTCAACCCGATCAACACATTGGCATTGTCCACGGCCTCGGTCTCCTTGCCTGCGTATTCGGCGCTGACGGTCACGGTGGCGGTGTCTTGATACATGCTAGAGCTCCAACGGCAGGAATGCGTGACGCCCACTGGCGCCAACCGGCGGCTAGGGTAAGCCACCAGGCGGGGTGTGGGGAATCCCCGTCGGGCGCAAGGTTGCAATTTGCATGAGGCAAAACGGGCACTCATGCAGGCTGCATGGCCTTAGGACGGTTCGGTTTTACAACTGATTGATTTTGAAAGGATAAATATTTCGTAGCATTTGGCACAGCAACTGCTCTACAGGAGGGGGAAGACCCATTTCATGACTGGAGCACCAACAATGATTACAAGTGCCGATACCTACGCCGTCCCCGCGGGGGACACCTCCAGCCACTCAGGGGTGTCCTGGGCGGCCATCTTCGCCGGTGCCACCGGTGCCGCCGCACTGTCGCTGATCCTTATCGTGCTGGGCTTCGGCCTGGGGTTCTCGGCTGTCTCGCCGTGGCCGGGTGATGGCGCCACGGCCAAGCAACTGGGTATTTCGAGCATCGTGTGGCTGGCGCTGACGCAGATCATTGCCTCGGGCCTGGGCGGCTACATCGCCGGGCGGCTGCGGGTCAAATGGGCCAACCTGCATGGCGATGAAGTGTATTTCCGCGATACCGCCCACGGTTTCCTGGCCTGGGCCTTTGCCACGCTGGTAACTGCGGTGCTGGTGGTGGGTTCGGTGAGCTCGGTGGTGAGCGGCGGCGTCCAGGCCGGCGCGATGGCGGCCTCTGGCGTGGCTGCGGCTGGTGCCGGCGCGGCTGCCAACAGCAGCAAGGCGAGCAATGACGATTCGGCCTACTTCATCGACATGTTGTTCCGTGACGAACGCCCGGTGGCGGTCACCGATGACGCGGCCCACGGCATTGCCGCGCGCATCTTCGTGCGTGGCCTGGCCGACGGCCAGCTGAACGCCGAAGACCGTGCCTACCTGGCCAACGTGATTGCCCAGCGCACCCAGATCAGCCACGCAGAAGCCGAACAGCGCATCGACACCGTGTTCGCCGAAGCCCGCCAGGCCATCGAAGAGGCCAAGCAACTGGCCGACGCCGCACGCAAGGCCGCTGCCGCCTCTGCGCTGTGGATGTTCGTGGCCCTGCTGTGCGGCGCGTTCTTCGCCAGCCTGTTCGCCATCTGGGGTGGCCGTCGCCGTGATGCCGCCGTGTTCCTGACGGCCGACCCGGTGCGCGTCGACCCCACCACTGCCCGTACCCTCTGACAGGAGATTCACCATGCGCTCGATACTGCTGTTCTTCCTCGGTGTGCCTATCCCGATCATCATTCTGATCGCCTTGTTCATGCATTGATGCACACACGAAGCCCCCGACCCGTCGGGGGCTTTTTTGTGGGCGACTGGCACGGCCGATAAATTCAAAAAGGATATAAAAATAACTATTTGTTCTAACTAAAAGTAATAAAAAAATTGCACTCCGCGGGCGTCAGCCTTTACTTTCAGGCCTACCAGAAAACACCTGACGAACCCGCCTGCGGAGCCCTCACCATGTCCAACAAACCTCCTTCGACCCTGCGCCGCGTGCTGCTTGGCGGTGCCTTTGCCGCGCTCGCCAGCCTGGTACTGCCTGGCCCGGCCGCCTACGCCGAGCCAACCAAGAACCTGCGTATCGGCTACCAGAAGTTCAACAGCGTCAACATTCTCAAGGGCTCCGGCGCCCTGGAAAAAGCCCTGGCGCCGCAAGGCATCAAGGTCAGCTGGTACGAGTTCGCCGCCGGCCCGCAGTTGCTCGAGGCCCTGAGCACCGGCGCCATCGACCTGGGGCACGCCGCCGATGCGCCCTCGGTGTTCGCCCAGGCGTCGGGCAAGTCGGTGGTGTACCTGGCCGCCGAACAGCCCTACCCGCGCGGCATCGGCATTGTGGTGCGCGAGCAGGACAAGGTCGCCGATATCGCCGCCCTCAAGGGCCAGCGCGTGGCCACCGGTCGCGGCTGGAATGCCCAGTATCTGCTGGCCGTGGCCCTGCAGGACACCGGCCTGAGCTACAAGGACATCGACCCGGCCTACGTCAACAACGCCGCCGATGCCGTGGCCGCCCTGCAATCGGGCAGCGTCAAGGCCGTGACCCTGTGGGACCCCTTCCTCGCCGCAGCGGAAAAACAACCCGGCCTCAAGACCCTGCGCGACGGCACCGGGCTGACCAACAACCGCACCTTCTACCTGTCTTCGCCAGCCTTTGCCGACGAGAACCGTGGTGTGCTCAAGACCTTCTTCACCGAGCTGGGCAAGGTCAGCAACTGGGCCAACGCAAAACCCAAGGAAGTGGCGGCCCTGCTGGCTCCGCAACTGGGTATCGGCGCCGACGTGCTGGAAGTGGCCAGCGAGCGTCGCAACTACAACGCGGTGGCCATCACCCCCGAGATCACGGCCGAACAGCAGAAGCTGGCGGACACCTTCCAGGGCCTGGGCCTGATTCCCAAGCCGCTCAAGGTCGCCGACGCCGTGTACCCCGTCTCCGTACTGCCTTGACCGCGAGCGATTCGAGCATGTCCAAGCCCATCCGTTTCAACGCCTTCAGCATGAACGCCGCCACGCACCAGTCGCCGGGGCTATGGCGCCACCCACGCAACACCAGCAGCGATTTCAATCGCCTGAGCTACTGGACCGGGCTGGCCAGGCTGCTGGAGCGCGGACGTTTCGACGCGCTGTTCATCGCGGATGTGCTGGGCGTGTACGACGTGTACCAGGGCAGCCACGACGCAGCCCTGCGCGGCGGCGTGCAGGTACCGGTGAACGATCCGTTGCTGATCGTGCCGGCCATGGCCGGGGTCACCGAGCACCTGGGCTTCGGCATCACCTTCAGCCTCACCTATGAGCACCCGTACCCGTTCGCCCGGCGCATGTCGACCCTCGATCACCTGAGCGACGGGCGGGTGGGCTGGAACATCGTCACCGGCTACCTGGACAGCGCCGCGCGCAACCTGGGGCTGGCCCGGCAGCTGGCCCACGACGAGCGTTACGAGCTGGCCGAGGAGTACCTGCAGGTGCTCTACAAGCTGTGGGAGAAGAGCTGGGACGACGATGCGGTGGTCCGCGACCGGGCCCGCGGGGTGTTCGTGGAGCCTGCGCGGGTGCACCCGATCGGGCATGCCGGTGCGCACTTCCAGGTGCCTGGCGTGCACCTGAGCGAACCATCGCCACAACGCACCCCGGTGCTGTTCCAGGCCGGCGCCTCGGCACGCGGGCAGCGCTTTGCCGCTACCCATGCCGAATGCGTGTTCATCAGCGGCCCGACCCAGACGGTACTGCGCAGCTATGTGGACGGCATTCGCCAGGCCACGCGCGAGGCCGGGCGCCAGGAAGGCGAGGTGCTGATATACGCGCAGGCGCTGCTGATCGTGGGTGACACGCGCGAAGCGGCCCAGGCCAGGCTGGACGAGTACCGCCAGTACGTGGATATCGAGGCGGCGCTGGCCTTGCTGTCGGGCTGGACCGGCATCGATTTTTCCAACCTGGAGCCGGATGCGCTGATCGAGTACATCGAGAACGATGCCGGGCGCACGGCGCTGGCCGCCTTTACCAGGTCGGACCCGAACCGGCGCTGGACCGTGCGCGAGGCGGCGGAGTTCGTCAGCCTGGGCGGGCGTGGCCCGGTGCTGCTGGGGTCGCCGGTGGAGATTGCCGACCAGCTGGAGCAATGGCTGGATGCCACCGGCATCGACGGCTTCAACCTCACCTACGCGGTGGTGCCGGATGACCTGCAGGCGGTGGTCGACACGGTGGTGCCGGAACTGCAGCGGCGCGGGCGCTATCGCACCGAGTATGAGGCGGGCACCTTGCGCCACAAGCTGTTCGGGCGTGGGGACCGGTTGCCGGCCGAGCATGCGGGGCGGTTGGTGCAGATCTGAGACCGTGCCGTCTGCAATCGCGGGTCAAGCCCGCTCCCACAGGTTCGACGGTTTCTGTGGGAGCGGGCTTGACCCGCGATTGCAGCACCACCGTTACCGCGTGATATATGGCCACTTGCCTCCACGCTATTGACCAGGATCAACAGATCGCAAAATCACACTCCTACACTAGATAGAGGAAATCAGAACGCAAAACAGGCCCACCATGAGCGAAGAATCCACCGTACACCCCCTGCCCCTGCCATCCGCCTCGTCCAACGACAGCAGTTCGCCGGCCACGCCCAAAGCGGCCGTCACTCGTTCGCGCCGCCCACGCGCCCCGCGCAAGCCTGCTCAGGTGATCCCTGCCGAAATCGAAATCAGTGCCATCAGCCACGAGCCTGCCGCGCTGCAGGTCGCCAGTGCGCCGCGTCGCGGCTCCAACGAAGACAGCGTGTCTGCCGCCCTGCCCGCCAATTACCCCTACCGCAACCGCATGCGCCGCGCCGAGTACGAAAAGGCCAAGCATGAGTTGCAGATAGAGCTGCTGAAGGTACAGAACTGGGTAAAAGCCACCGGCCAGCGCATCGTGGTGCTGTTCGAAGGCCGCGATGCCGCCGGCAAGGGCGGCACCATCAAGCGCTTCATGGAGCACCTGAACCCGCGTGGCGCACGTATCGTGGCCCTGGAAAAACCTTCCGACCAGGAGAAGGGCCAGTGGTACTTCCAGCGCTATATCCAGCACCTGCCCACCGCCGGTGAAATGGTCTTCTTCGACCGCTCCTGGTACAACCGCGCCGGCGTCGAGCGGGTGATGGACTTCTGCACGCCGATGCAGTACCTGGAGTTCATGCGTCAGACCCCGGAGCTTGAACGCATGCTGTGCAACAGCGGCATCCTGCTGTTCAAGTTCTGGTTCTCGGTGAACCGCGAAGAGCAACTGCGCCGGTTCATCTCGCGCCGTGACGACCCGCTCAAGCACTGGAAGCTCTCGCCCATCGACATCAAGTCGCTGGACAAGTGGGACGAGTACACCGCCGCCAAGGAGGCGATGTACTTCCACACCGATACTGCCGATGCACCGTGGACCGTGATCAAGTCGGACGACAAGAAGCGGGCGCGCCTGAACTGCATCCGCCACTTCCTGCACACGCTGGACTACCCCGACAAGGACCCGAAAGTCGCCCACCAGCCCGACCCGTTGCTGGTCGGCCGCGCCTCGCGCGGGCTGGAGGAAGAGGACCTGGTCAACACCCACTGACCACCGCTGGGGGCGCGTCAGGATGGCGCGCTACCTGCGGCCTAGCGCTTGTTTTTCTTCTTCAGGGCCTTCAGGCGCTTGGCCGCCCGCTCCACCGTGGCCATTTTCTCGGGCCGCTTCATGCGCTTCCACTGCTTGATCTCGTCCTTGCTGCGCCCGCAGCTCACGCACAGCTCGCCGCTGAGCTTGCACGCCGAGATGCACGGGTTGTCGATATCCTTGGCCATGCTGCGCGCTCAGCGCCCACCGCCCAGGTCGATGAAGCTGCCGGTGGTGTAGGAGGCCTTGTCCGACAGTAGCCACAGGATCGCTTCGGCCACTTCGGCCGCCTGCCCGCCACGGCCCATGGGGATGCCCGGTTCCAGCTTGCGAACCCGCTCGGCATCGCCGCTGAGGGCATGGAAGTCGGTGAAGATGTAGCCCGGCCGTACGCCATTGACACGCACGCCCTCGCCCGCCACTTCCTTGGCCAGGCCCAGGGTGAAGGTGTCCAGCGCGCCCTTGGAGGCGGCGTAGTCGACATACTCGTTGGGCGAACCCAACCGCGCGGCCACCGATGACACGTTGACGATGGCACCGCCCGGCCCGCCATGGCGGGTCGACATGCGTTGCAGCGCATGCCTGGCGCACAGCATCGGCCCCACCACGTTGGTTTTCATCAGCTTGAGCAGGCGAAACTCGGACATCTCTTCCACCCGGCTCTGGTGGCCGATGGTGCCGGCGTTGTTGACCAGCGCCGTGACCCGGCCCAGTTCCTTGTCGACACGCTGGAACAGCTGGATGATTTCATCCTCGACGCTGACATCGGCGCGCACCGTGATCGCCTCGGCACCCAGCGCGCGCACCTGCTCCAGCACGCGATGGGCCGAGGCGTCATCGGCAAGGTAGTTGATGCAGATGCGGTAGCCGGCCCGCGCAGCGGCCAGCGCAGTGGCCGCGCCAATGCCGCGACCGGCGCCGGTAATGATGATCACGTTGTCCATGGATACTCCTGGCCCCAATGCCGTTCACCCGGCAAGGCTAACGCAGCATGGGGCAGCGGGCAAAGGGCTATCAGGCCTTGGGCTCGGGCTTTTGCAGCGGGTACAGGTGCTGGCGCACGATGCCTTCGGGCAGGTCTTTGCCGAACACGCCGTAGCGGGTCGGCCATTCCTTGCGCGGCAGCTTGAAGGTGCCGAACAGCATGTCGACCAGGGGCAGGTGGATCGCGTAGTTCTTGTAGATGTAGTCCTTGTGCCGGGCATGGTGCCAGTGGTGGTAGCGCGGCATCACCAGCACGTAGTTCAGCCACCCGCCGTCGATTCGCACGTTGGCATGCGCCAGCACCGCCTGCACGCCCACCAGGATCACGTAGGCATTCATCGCCTGCGGCGAGAAGCCCAGCAGGATCAGCGGTACCAGCACGCCGGTGCGGGTCAGCAGGATTTCGGCGAAATGGATGCGCGAGCCGGCCAGCCAGTCCATCGCGGTGCTGGAATGGTGCACCGCATGGAAACGCCACATCCACGGCACCACGTGGTACAGGCGGTGCAGCCAGTACTGCCCCAGGTCGGCGACGAACACCGCCAGCACGAACTGCACCACGATCGGCAGGCTCTGCACCTTGGCCTGCAGCGTTTCGGACACCACCCAGCCGGCCAGCCAGGTGGACGAGGCGGTGACGAAGATCAGGATGAACTGCACCAGCATGTGGCTGACGAAGAAGTAGCTCAGGTCGGTACGCCACTGCGGACGCAGGATGTTCTGCTGCGGGTCCTTGGCGTAGAGCTTTTCCAGCGGGATGAAGATGATCGCCGAAACCAGCAGCGCCAGCACGAACCAGTCAAGGCCAAGGGAATACGGGGTTTGACCGATGGTTTCGGTCTGAATGTTGGTGCCGCCCAGAAACACGGCCAGGCCCGCCGCGCTGATGCCGGTGAAGCCCAGGCGCTTGCGCCGGTTGAGCAGGATGTTGAGGGTGCCCAGGCTGAACGCCAGCACCAGCCCGGCCAGCAGCAGGGTGCGGGCGAACTGCTCGCTGTAGACCTTGCGGAACTCGCCGAAGGTCAGCCACTGCGGGAACAGAAAGCACAGCACCGCCAGCAGGCTGAGCAAGCCGAGCATGGCCGACAGGTAGCCGCTGATACGCCCTTCACCGAACCGGAACGGCTCGTGCCCGTGACGCTTGAAGTAGGCCTTGAGTGCCTGCATGGGTCATGTTTCCTTGATTGACTGTGGTACTCCATCACCGATGGTCGCCCTGGCCAGGCACGACGCCATCGTTTGGGGTTAGAGGAGCGAGTGCTCCCACAGGTCACGCAGGCAGTGTCCTACCTTACAAATCTGTAATGCAGCGCTCAGTCTGGCGACAGCTTCACCCGGCTATGCTCCAGCCATGAGCCCGGTTACCCTGTTGCACTGACCGACCACCGATCATTCGAGACGCGGGTTGCCCTGGCGGCGGCCCCGGAGATCCACGATGCTGAAAAAGAATTTCGTTGCCTTCGGCCTGCTGGCCATGAGTGCGCTGGCCCAGGCCGGCCAGACCATCGATGTGTACCGCGACCCCAACTGCGGTTGCTGCAAGGAATGGATCAGCCACCTGCGCGACAACGGCTTTAGCGTGAATGACCATGTGGAGCCGAACATGAGTGCAGTCAAGCAGCGCCTGGGCGTGGCGCCGCGCCTGGCGTCGTGCCACACCGGGGTGATCGACGGCAAGTTCGTCGAGGGCCATGTGCCGGCCGAGCAGATCCAGCTGCTGGCCAAGCGTCCCGACCTGCGCGGCCTGGCCGTGCCGGGTATGCCGATGGGCTCGCCAGGCATGGAGATGGGCGATCACAAGGATGCTTACCAGGTCATCGGCCTGACCCGCGACGGCACCGACGAAGTGGTCGCCAACTACCCGTGAGCACGGCCCCATGCTGAGCGGCTGGGGGCTGTTCCTCAGCGCCTTTGGCGCCGCCACCCTGCTGCCGTTGCAGTCCGAGGCGGTATTGGTCGGGCTGCTGCTGCACGAACCTGATGCCTGGTTGCTGCTGCTGGCGATTGCCACCGCCGGCAATGTACTGGGCTCGGTGGTCAACTGGCTGCTGGGCCGGGGTATCGAGCACTTGCGCGACAAGCGCTGGTTTCCGTTCAGCCAGGCCCAGCTGGACAAGGCCCAGCAGCGCTACCAGCGCTATGGCCAGTGGTCGCTGCTGTTGAGCTGGATGCCGGTGATCGGCGACCCGCTGACGCTGATCGCCGGGATCATGCGCGAGCCATTCTGGCGTTTCATGCTGCTGGTGACCGTGGCCAAGGCCGGGCGTTACCTGGTGCTGGTGCTGCTGACCCTGGGCTGGGTGCACAGCTGAGCGGCTTCAGCAGAAGCGTTGCAGTTGCATCTCGCGCAGCCGGCTGAGGGTGCGGCGGAACGGGAACTCCAGATAGCCTTCGGTATACAGCGCCTCGAGTGCCACCTCGGCCTCCACGTACAGCGTCACGCGGCGGTCATAGCATTCATCGACCAGCGCGATGAAGCGCCGCACGCTGTCGTCGTGAATCGACAGCTGCGGCAGTTCGCGATCCCCCGCCACTACCCGCTCGGCGCCGTCCTCGGTGCCGCGGGCGATTCTGCCCGGTCGTTGCCGGGCCCCGAGTGCAGGCACCTCGCCCAGCAGAATGACCTTGAAGCGATCACACAGGGCCATGAAGTCCATGGCGGCCAGGGGCTGCTCGCACAGTTCGTTGTAAGTGCACCACACCGCCGAGGTGCTGCGTCGCACCACCTTGACCGTGCGGTAGCCCAGGCTCAGGTCCTCGCAGGTGACCGGTTCACCCGCGCTCGACTGCTCGAACACCCGGGCCAGCGCGCTGGGCTGGCCCGGCTGGCGCACCCAGTAGCGTTGCAGTTCGGCACCGGGATGCAGGCGATGGTCCTGGCCGCCGTCCACCGCCACCACGTGCATGTGCCGCTCGATGGCGGCAATCGCCGGCACGAAGCGTTCGCGATTGAAACCGTCGGCGTAAAGCTGCGCCGGCGGCTGGTTGGAGGTGGCGACGATGACCACGCCGCTGTCGAACAGCACCTGGAACAGGCGACCGAGAATGATGGCGTCACCGATGTCGTTGACGAACAGTTCGTCGAAGCACAGCACGCGGATCTCTTCGGCCAGGCCGTGGGCAAGGGCCTGCAAGGGGTCGGCGGTGCCGTTGAGCTGGAACAGGCGCTGATGCACCCAGCGCATGAAGTGGTGAAAGTGCTGGCGGCGGGCGGGCACCTGCAGGCAGCGGTGGAACTGGTCCATGAGCCAGGTCTTGCCGCGCCCGACCGGGCCCCACAGGTACACCCCACGCGCCACCTCGCCGCGCTCAAGAGCCTCGAAGCAGGCTTGAAGGCAGTCGACGGCATGCTGCTGCGCAGCGTCGGGGACGAAGCCATTGAGTGCGATGGATTGCTGGTACAACGACAGCGGGGTGAGGCTGGACATGCCGGGGGCCTGTGCGGAAAAAGGCCAAGGGTAGCATCAGTGAGGTTTGCGGGGCGTGCTTCGCCTGCAGCAGCCGGCCTTGCCGGCAAAGGACGCGCCGCCGCTTACTGCGTCAGGCCCACCTTCAGCAGCGCACCGTCACTCTCGTCGGTCAGCACATAGAGAAAGCCGTCCGGCCCCACCCGCACATCGCGAATACGCGCATTCAACTGCCCAAGCAGGCGCTCTTCATGCACCACCTTGTCGCCATCCAGTTGCAGGCGGATCAGCTCCTGGGCGGCCAGCGCGCCGATGAACAGGTTGTGGTCCCAGGCCTTGAAACGCGGGTTGTCGTAGAACGCCATGCCGCTGATGGCCGGGGACTTCTCCCACACGTGCAGCGGGTCCACCGCGCCCTCGACGCGCTTGCCCTTGGCCTCGGGTATCGGCAGCAGCGAGTAGTTGATGCCGTGCGTCGCCAGGGGCCAGCCGTAGTTCTTGCCCGGCTTGGGAATGTTGATCTCGTCGCCGCCGCGAGGCCCGTGCTCGTTGGTCCACAGTTCGCCTGTCCACGGGTTCAATGCCGCGCCCTGCTGGTTGCGATGGCCATACGACCAGATCTCGGGGCGCACGTTGCTCTGGCCCACAAAGGGGTTGTCCTTGGGCACCTGGCCGTCGGGCAGGATGCGCACCACCTTGCCCTGCAGCTTGTCCAGGTCCTGGGCGGTGGGCCGCTGGTTGTTCTCGCCCAGGGCGATGAACAGGTAGCCGTCGCGGTCGAACACCAGCCGCGAACCGAAGTGGTTGCCGCTGGACAGCTTGGGCTGCTGGCGGAAGATCACGTTGAAGTCGTCCAGGCGCAGGTTGTCGCTCGACAGGCGGCCGCGCCCCACGGTAGTACCGGCCGTGTCGCCATCACCCCCGCCTTCGGCATACGAGAGGTAAACCATGCGGTCCTGCTCGAACTGCGGCGACAGCGCCACGTCGAGTAACCCGCCCTGCCCCTTGGCCCACACCTGCGGCACGCCGCTCAACGGCGAACCGACCTTGCCGTCGGCACTGATGATGCGCAGGTTGCCCTGGCGCTCGGTCACCAGCATGCCCTGCCCGTCGGGCAGGAACGCCAGCGCCCAGGGGTTCTTCAGCCCCTCGGCCAGGGTACTGACGGTGAGCTGGCCTTCTTCGCTGGGGAAGGTGCGCTCAGGGGCGGCGGTGGCGGTCAGCGGCAACAGCGCCGCAGCGCAGAGGGAGAGTAGCCAGGTACGTGAAGACATGCAGGGTTCCTTGCAGTGGGCCAAGCGATCAGGGCGTACGCGTCGATTCGCGCGGCGGGCGGGAGGGGTCCAGGCGCGGCGGCACCTGTTCACGGCGCAGGTTCTGGCCGTTGCCGATGCCGCCATTGTCGAGGGTGGGTGGGCGCGGCAGCGGCTGGGTGGAAGGCCCGCGCGGCGGTGGCGTGGAACGCACGGTGCCCTGCTGGGAATTGGGGTTGGCGCGGCGCACCGGGTCGTTGTAGGGATTGCCCGCGTCGGCGGCCTGAACAGGCATGCCCAGTATCAGGCTCAGTGCTGCGCCGGTCAGGGCCGGCAACCATCGGTTCATCGCGTTCATCTCCTGCACAACGTCAGTGGCCCCAGGCGTTGGATAGCCTACGGCGCGAGAGGTTCGCGACGAAACCCGTTGCCGGGCCGGAGATGATTCAGATTGTTACGCTGCTTGCGCCACTTTCAACCGCGCCGGGCATTTGCCACACTGCAGAGACATTTGTCCGGAGCCAAGCCCCATGCCCTGTTTCCTGCGTCATACCCTGCGTGTCGGCCTGGGCCTGCTGCTGGCCCTGAGCCTGAGCGCCTGCGCGTTGCTGCAGGGGCGCGACCCGTTGACCATCAGCGTGATCGGCATCGAGCCGCTGCCCGGCCAGGACCTGGAAATGCGCATGGCGGTGAAACTGCGGGTGCAGAACCCCAATGAAACGCCCATCGACTACAACGGCGTGGCGCTCAACCTGGAGGTCAATGGCCAGCCGCTGGCAACCGGGGTCAGCGATCAGCACGGCAGCATCGGGCGCTATGACGAAGCGGTACTGAGCATTCCGGTGAGCATCACCGCGTTCTCGATGCTGCGCCAGGCCGTGGGCCTGAGCCGGGTGAGCAACCTGGATGGCATGCCCTATGTGCTGCGCGGCAAGCTGGCCGGGGGCGCCTTCGGCACGATGCGCTTCACCGACAGCGGGCGGCTGGCGCTGCCCAAGCCCACCGATACGGCGTGGTAGCGCTGGGGGTCGGCTACTTGGCAGCCGCCATCAGCTTGTTGACTTCGCTGCGCACCATGTTGGCGAACTCCGGCGGCGACATGCCGTCGAGCTCGGCGCGCACCCACTCGGCCCATTTGCCCTTGCGCCGCGGCTTCTCGCTGATCAGCCGCGCGGCTTCGGCCTTGGCCTTGCCCAGGTTCGATTGCCAGAGCTCGAACAGTCGCGACTTCTCGTCCTCGATCTGTGCCCGCTCGGCGAAGCTCATGTTGGCCAGATTGAAACTCATGGGGATTCCTGCCACTTGAAAATGGGGGCTATCTTACACTGTAGCCACCGAGCGCCGCCAAGGCGCTGCAACTTTCGGCGCGCTCAGGCATCCATTGATACAGTGACCATCATTCAACGAGGAAGCGTACATGGCCAGGAAAAGCACCCTTAAAGCCGATGCCGAACAAATCAAGGACCAGGCCTTCAGCGAACTGCAGGCGCTGATCGAAGAGTCTGACAAGCTGCTCAAGGACAGCTCCACCCTGGTGGGCGAAGAAGCCGAGACCCTGCGCGCACAGGTGGGCCTCAAGCTCAAGCAGGCCCTGGATGCGGTGGGCGGCGTGCGTGAAAAGGCCAAGCCGGCGGTGGATGCCACCGAGGATTACATTGGCGGCCACCCGTGGCAGACCGTGGCGATTTCGGCCGGCTTCGGGCTGGTGGTCGGGCTGTTGCTGGGACGTCGCTCCTGACACCCAATCGCGGGTCAAGCCCGCTCCCACAGGCTTGCACTGTACCTGTGGGAGCGGGCTTGCCCCGCGATGCATTCAACGCAGTTTCAAGGGGTCCACCACCCCACACGCAATCGCCATCCCCACCAGGTCCGGCAGGTGTTCGGCCTGCATGCGCTTCATCACCCGCGAACGGTACAGGTCCACGGTCTTCACGCTGACCTGCAACTGCTCGGCAATCTCCCGATTGGTATAGCCCTGCACCAGGGGCACGAACACGTCGCGCTCACGCGGGGTGAGGCTGTCGATGCGCCCCTGCACTTCATCGCGCTGGCGACTGCTGACCTGAACCCGTGACGAGCGCCCCAGGGCATCCTGCACGCTGTCGAGCAACAACTGGTCGTTGTAGGGCTTCTCGATGAAATCGATGGCCCCGGCCTTGAAGGCGCGTACCACGATCGGCACATCGGCATGCCCGCTGACAAAGATCACCGGCACCTGCACGCCCCGGGCGCGCAAGGCTTCCTGCACGCTCAGCCCACCCATGCCGGGCATGCGCACATCCAGCAGCACGCACGCCGGCAACGCCGCATCGCAGGCCTCCAGAAAAGCCTGGCCACTGGTGAACGGCAGCGCCTGCAGGCCCACCGACTCCAGCAGCCAGACGGTGGAGTCGAGCATGCCCTGATCGTCGTCGACCACGTAGACCTTCGGTTCCTGCATGGAAATCCCCTTGTTCATGCACTGGCCACCGGCGCCAGCCGACAGCACAAAATCAATCCGCCGGTATCACCCGGGTGCGCCTGCAAGGTACCGCCGAACCCTTCGACGATACTGCGGCTCATGCTCAAGCCCAGCCCCAGCCCTTCGGGCTTGCTGGTGGTAAACGGGGTGAAGATGCCGTCCAGCTGCTCGGCGGCCACCCCGGGGCCCTGGTCGGCCACCTGGATACGCAGCCAACCGGCCTGCTGGTCGGCGCTGATCAGCACGCGCGAAGGCGCCCCGGCATGCTGCTCGCGGTTGGCGTCGATGGCGTTGCGCAACAGGTTGAGCAGGACCTGTTCGAGCAAGACACGGTCGGCGTATACCGGCGGCAGGTTGTACACCATGTGCTGCTCGATGGTCACCTGGGCCTGCGCCGCCTCCCAGGCACACAGGCGCACGGCCTCGCGCGATACATCGGCCACGTTGAGCGCCTGCAAGCGGCGCGGCTCCTTGCGCAGGAACGAGCGCAGGCGCTTGATCACTTCGGCGGCATGGGTGGCCTGCTCGGTGATGCGCTGCAGGCCCTGGGCGACCCGCCCGGCCGCCTGCGGGTCACGCTCCACCGCCAGCAGGTAGCGCTGGCTGGCACTGGCATAGTTGACCACCGCTGCCAGCGGCTGGTTGATCTCGTGGGCGATGCCGGAGGCCAGCTCGCCCAGGGTGACCAGCCGCGCGGTGTGCGCCAGTTCATCCTGGTGTCGGCGCTGCTGGCGTTCACGCAGCTCGCGCTCGGTCATGTCGCGAGCCACCAGCGAGTAGTAGCGCTCGCCACCTGCGGCCCGGTGCGCCAGCAGTACCAGCGACACCGGGAACGGCGCCGAGCCGTTGTAGGGCGCCAGCCGCGCCTCGCATTGCCACACCCCTTCGCGCTCGGCGCAGGCCCAGCCCTCTTCGTCGAGGCGTTGCAGGGCTTCTTCGTCCAGCAGCTCGCGCAGGGGCGGCACGGCCTGCACCTCCAGCAGGCCCAGTGCACGCCGGGCGGAACGGTTGAGGTAGGTGAGCTGGCCGGCGGGGTCGGTGAACAGCACCAGGTCGGTGTTGGCCTCGACCACCTCGGCCAGGCGCCGGCGGTTTTCCTGGGCTTCGATGCGCACGGTGATGTCGCGTGACACGCTGACGATCTCGACCACCGCACCGGTGTAGGTTTCGCGGATGGCGCGGCTGGCGATCTCGAACCACAGGTCGCGGCCATCGCGGTGGCGCACGCGGCAGGTCATGGTCTGGTAGCCGTCCTGCTCCAGCGCCTGGGAGGCCTGCAGCAGCGATTGCTGGCGGTCCTGGGGGTGAAACAGCGACTGCACCGCCACCCCGCGCAGCTCTTCCGGCCAGTAGCCCAGCAGGCGATAGGAGGCCGGCGAAGCATCCAGGAAACACCCGTCGGGGGTATGGCGCGAGATCAGGTCGGTGGTGTTTTCGGTGATCAGGCGGTACAACCGACGTGCCTGGCTGGCCTCGCGCTCGGCCAGGCGCTCCACCGTGGCGTCGCGGCAGCGGGCCAGCACCTGCAGGCCGCCCTCCAGCGGGACGAAGGTCCACAACAGGATACGCTGTTGCACCAGGGCCTCGACCTCGGCAATCGCCCGCTGCTGGTGCAGGCAGGCGCTCACCAGCGCCTTGTAGTTGGCGGGCAGCAGGCTGCCGACGGGCGGCTTGGGCCAGGTGTCAAACAACCCCTGCACCGCCGGGTTGGCGGCCACCACCTGGGCGGCGGCATCGAGCAGCACGGTGGGTTGCGGGTCCTTGTCGAGCAAGGCCGAGGGAGGAAAGGTCACTTGGGGCTCCGGCTTTTTATAGTATTTATACCATATTGCTATAGTCTATCTTCCAAGTAATATGGAGAACAGCGTAAAAATGAAACACCGAAGTCGGTCTGCGTACCGCCTTTCAGAAACCTGATCAGAGCTAACAATCAGCCATCGGAGGTTTCAGCCAGCGCCTGATCGCGGCTGCCTCCTGCACAGGAACCGTTCATGTCGATCTTCTCCCAGGGCCTGCAGCCCGCCCCCGTCAACCATGTCGCCCTTTCCCCGCTGAGTTTCATCGAACGCACGGCTGCGGTCTATGGCGATTACCCGGCGGTGATCCATGGTGCCATCCGCCGCAACTGGCAGGAAACCTACCAGCGCTCCCGCCGCCTGGCCAGCGCCCTGGCCGGCCGCGGCATCGGGCTGGGCGATACGGTGGCGGTGATGCTGCCCAACATTCCGGCCATGCTCGAGGCGCATTTCGGTGTGCCGATGATCGGTGCGGTGCTCAACGCCCTGAACGTGCGCCTGGATGCCGAAGCCATCGCGTTCATGCTCGAGCACGGTGAAGCCAAGGTGCTGATCACCGACCGCGAATTCCACAAGGTGATCGAAGCAGCGCTGGGCCTGATGGCCCACCCGCCGCTGGTGATCGATGTGGACGACCCGGAGTACGGCGAGGGCCGCGCCGTCAGCGACCTGGATTACGAAGCCTTCCTGGCCGAGGGCGACCCCGAGTTCGTGTGGCACTGGCCCGAGGACGAGTGGCAGGCGATCTCGTTGAGCTACACCTCCGGCACCACCGGCAACCCCAAGGGGGTGGTCTACCACCACCGCGGCGCCTACCTGAACGCACTGGGCAACCAGATGACCTGGGCCATGGGCAACCACCCGGTGTACCTGTGGACCCTGCCGATGTTCCACTGCAATGGCTGGTGCTACCCGTGGACCGTGACGGCCCTGGCCGGCACCCATGTGTTCCTGCGCCGGGTCGACCCGCAGAAGATCCTGACCCTGATTCGCGAGCACCAGGTCACCCACCTGTGCGGCGCACCGATCGTGCTCAATGCGCTGATCAACATGCCCGACTCGGCCAAGGCCGCCATCGACCACCCCGTGAACGCGATGGTGGCCGGGGCGGCGCCACCCGCCAAGGTGATCGGCGCGGTGGAGGAAATGGGCATCAAGGTGACCCACGTCTACGGCCTGACCGAGGTCTACGGCCCGGTGACGGTGTGTGCCTGGCATGCCGAATGGGACGCGCAGCCGCTGGAGGAGCGGGCCCGCATCAAGTCGCGCCAGGGCGTGCGCTACCCTACCCTCGAGGGGCTGATGGTGGCCGACCCGCAAACGCTTGAACCGGTGGCCCGCGACGGCAACACGCTGGGCGAGATCTTCATGCGCGGCAACACCGTGATGAAGGGCTACCTGAAGAACCCCGAGGCCACCGCCGAAGCCTTCCGAGGCGGCTGGTTCCATACCGGCGACCTTGCAGTGTGGCATGCCGACGGCTATGTGGAGATCAAGGACCGGCTCAAGGACATCATCATTTCCGGGGGCGAGAACATCTCGACCATCGAGGTCGAAGACACGCTGTACCGCCACCCGGCCGTGCTCGAGGCTGCGGTGGTCGCCCGCCCGGATGAAAAATGGGGCGAAACCCCCTGTGCCTACGTCACCCTCAAGGCCGGTTTCGAAGGTACCCGCGAGGCGGACATCATCGCCTTCTGCCGCGAGCATCTGGCCGGCTTCAAGCTGCCCAAGACCGTGGTGTTCAGCGAACTGCCGAAAACCTCCACGGGCAAGATCCAGAAGTACCTGTTGCGCGACTGGGCCAAGGCGCTCTGACCTTTTTTCACCTTTATTCGGAAACCGTTATGCCTGAGTTCAATGCACCGCTGCGCGACATGCGTTTTGTTCTTCACGAAGTGTTCCAGGGCCCGGCCCTGTGGGCACGCCTGCCGGCGCTGGCGGCCAGCGTCGACGCGGATACCGCCGATGCGATACTGGAAGAGGCGGCCAAGATCACCGGCCAGCTGATCGCCCCGCTCAACCGCAGCGGCGATGAGGAAGGCGTGCACTTTGCGCAGGGTCGGGTCACCACTGCGCAGGGGTTCGTGCAGGCCTGGCAGACCTACCGCGAAGGCGGCTGGGTCGGGCTGGCGGGCAACCCCGAGTACGGCGGCCTGGGCATGCCCAAGATGCTCGCGGTGCAGTTCGAGGAGATGCTCTACGCCGCCAACTGCAGCTTCAGCCTGTATTCGGCGCTGAGCGCCGGCTGCTGCCTGGCCATCGACGCGCACGCCAGCGAGGCATTGAAGGCCACCTACCTGCCGGCGCTGTACAGCGGGCAGTGGGCCGGCACCATGTGCCTGACCGAACCGCATGCAGGTACCGACCTGGGGATCATCCGCAGCAAGGCCGAACCCCAGGCCGATGGCAGCTACCGGGTCAGCGGCACCAAGATCTTCATCACCGGCGGCGACCAGGACCTGACCGAGAACATCGTGCACCTGGTGCTGGCCAAGCTGCCCGACGCGCCGGCCGGGCCCAAGGGCATCTCGCTGTTTCTGGTGCCCAAGCGCCTGGTGGGCGAGGACGGCAGCCTGGGTGAAACCAACGCGGTGAGCTGTGGATCGATCGAGCACAAGATGGGCATCAAGGCCTCGGCCACCTGCGTGATGAACTTCGATGGCGCCGTGGGCTACCTGGTGGGCGAACCCAACCGCGGCCTGGCGGCGATGTTCACCATGATGAACTACGAGCGCCTGTCCATCGGCATCCAGGGCATCGGCTGCGCCGAGGCGTCGTACCAGAATGCCGCACGCTACGCCCGGGACCGCCTGCAAAGCCGCGCCGCCACCGGGCCGCTGGCCAGCGACAAGGTGGCCGACCCGATCATCGTGCATGCCGATGTACGGCGCATGCTGCTGAGCATGCGCGCCCTGACCGAAGGCGGCCGGGCGTTCGCCACCTATGTCGGCCTGCAGCTGGATATCGCCAAGTACGCCGAGCAGCCGGAGGAGCGCGAGGCCGCGCAGCGCCTGGTGGCCTTGCTGACACCGGTGGCCAAGGCGTTTTTCACCGACATGGGCCTGGAAAGCTGCGTGCTGGGCCAGCAGGTGTTCGGCGGGCATGGCTACATTCGCGAATGGGGCCAGGAACAGCTGGTGCGCGATGTTCGCATCGCGCAGATCTACGAAGGCACCAACGGCATCCAGGCGCTGGACCTGCTGGGGCGCAAGGTGGTGGCCGATGGCGGACAGTCGCTGGCGCTGTTCGCCAACGAGATCCGCAGCTTCTGTGAAACCCGTCCGCCCCTGTGCGAACCGCTGCTGCATGCCCTGGCGCAGCTGGAAAGCGTGAGCCATTGGGTACGCGAGCAGGCCACCGGTGATGCCAATGCCGTGGGCGCGGCGTCGGTGGAGTACCTGCACCTGTTCGGCTATGTGGCCTACGCCTACATGTGGTCGCGCATGGCGGCCACTGCCCGCGAACGGCGCGAGCAGGAGCCGGCGTTCTACGAGGCCAAGCTGGCCACGGCTACCTTCTACGTCGAGCGTCTGCTGCCCAGGGTACTGTCGTTGCAGGCCAGCATCCGCGCAGGCAGTGCGCCGCTGTACCAGTTGCCAGCCGAGCTGTTCTGAGCCGCGCAACGCTCCAGGCGGGTGCTTAAACGATAAAAACCACGCATTTGCGTGGTTTTTCGTTCAAATATTTCTTACAACTGATAGTCATTCACGATGAACTCGGTTCTCGTTGGCCACCTGCCAAGGGTAGAATGGCCAAAACCGGGAGTATCAATGAACCAAACCAGCCTCAGCGCAGCCGAACTTGATGCCATCACCGATGCCGCTGCGCACTGGTGCATGCGCCTGCATGCTGAGGACTGCAGTGAACAGGAACGTGCCGCCTGCGCGCAATGGCGCGCAGCCGACCCACTGCACGAGCAGGAATTCCAGGCCATGCAGGAGATCTGGCAGACCGCCGACCACCTGCCCCGCCCTGCTGCCCCGGTAATCACCCTGTCAGCCAGGCCCCGCGGGCGCGCCTTGCGTCGGCTGGCCTCGGCTGCGGCCGTGGCGCTGGTGGCGCTGCCGATTGGCGCCTGGGTGGGCTGGGAACAGGGCTGGCTGCCCAACAGCTATGAGCGCGTTGAAAGCGGCAATGCCATCGCCCGCGCGGTGCTGCCGGATGGCAGCGAGGTGGAGTTGAACCTCAACACCACCCTGCGCTACGCCAACTACAAGGACGAACGACGGGTGACGCTGGTCAACGGCGAGGCCTTCTTCAAGGTGCAGCACGATACCCAGCACCCGTTCGTGGTGCGTGCCGGCAAGGGCCAGACCCGGGTGACCGGTACCCAGTTCAACGTGTGGAAGTACCAGGACCAGGTGAAGGTCACCCTGGTGGAAGGTTCGGTGCTGGTCAGCAGCAACAGCAGCGACCCGGACAGCGGCTATCGCCTGGGCCCCGGCATGCAGGCCAGCTACCGTCGCGGCGACTACGAGCCGGCCCTCAGCCAGACCTATGCCCACGACACCAGCCTGGCCTGGCGCGGCGGCAAGCTGATCCTCGACAATCTGCCACTGGACCAGGCCCTGCCGCTGATCAACCGCTACCTGGAAACGCCGTTGCTGCTGGCGGACGCCAGTACCGGCAGCATCCGCATCAGCGGCATCTACAACACCACCGAGGTCAATCGCCTGGTGAGCAACATGCCCAAGGTGCTGCCGGTGTACCTGACGCGCAACAAGAACGGCGATACGGTGCTCAACCGCATCTCGCCGCCCCCGCGAAAAAGCTGAGCCTCGCGCACAGCTCCTGCGCCCTGGCGCGCTACAGCACCATCGCCGCTACCCAGCCGAACGCCAGCAACGGCAGGTTGTAATGCAGGAAGGTCGGCACCACCGTGTCCCAGATGTGATGGTGCTGGCCGTCGACGTTCAGGCCCGAGGTCGGGCCCAGGGTGGAGTCCGACGCCGGTGAGCCGGCATCACCCAACGCGCCGGCAGTACCGACGATGCACACGGTGGCCAGCGGGTCGAAGCCCAGTTGCACGCACAGCGGCACGAAGATCGCCGCCAGGATCGGCACCGTGGAGAACGACGAACCGATACCCATGGTCACCAGCAGCCCCACCAGCAGCATCAGCAGCGCCCCGACCGCCTTGCTGTGGTCGATCCAGCCGGCCGAGGCCTCCACCAGGGTCTTCACTTCGCCGGTGGCCTTCATGACCTCGGCAAAGCCGGACGCGGCAATCATGATGAAGCCGATCATGGCCATCATCTTCATGCCTTCGGTGAACAGGTCATCGGTGTCCTTCCAGCGCACGATGCCCGACAGCGAGAAGATCAGAAAGCCCGCCATCGCACCGATGATCATCGAGTCCAGCCACAGCTGGATGATGAACGCCGCGGCGATCGCACAGCCGGCCACCATCAGCGTCAGCGGGTTGTAGCTGACCGCCACCTGCTCGACCTGCTCGATCTTTGCCACGTCGTACACGCGCTTTTTGCGGTAGCTGAAGAACACCGCCAGCATCAACCCGAACAGCATGCCCGCCGCCGGTATCGCCATGGCCTGGGTCACGTTGACGCCGCTGACGTCCACCCCGCTGCGGCTGACGTTGGCCAGCAGGATCTGATTGAGGAAGATGTTGCCGAACCCCACTGGCAGGAACATGTAGGGGGTGATCAGGCCGAAAGTCATCACGCAGGCCACCAGGCGTCGATCGATCTGCAGGCGAGTCAGCACGTACAGCAGTGGCGGCACCAGCAGCGGAATGAAGGCGATATGAATGGGCAGGATGTTCTGCGACGAGATCGCCACCACCAGCAACAGGCCGATCAGCAGCCACTTGATCTTGCCGCCTTCGGCATTGCGCTGACCATGGAACATCGACAGGACGCGATCGGCCAGCGCATGGGCCAGCCCGGACTTGGCGATGGCCACGGCGAATGCGCCCAGCAGCGCATACGACAATGCCACCGTGGCGCCGCCACCCAGGCCGCCGTTGAACGCCTTGAGCGTGCCTTCGATACCCAGGCCGCCCACCAGGCCGCCGGCGAGCGCGCCGATGATAAGGGCGATGACCACGTGCACACGGGCCAGGCTCAATATCAGCATGATGCCGACCGCGGCAATTACTGCATTCATTTCATGACCTCTAGAAACCAGACAAAGCTTGCGCTGCGGCGACAGACTGCAAGTGCAGTGGCCGAACGACAGGTGTTTTTATGGGAGGGCGCACACTCTGAAGCAGCACCCGCCACTTGTCAAAGTACGGGGCTAGACGGCTGCACGCGGGTCGCATGCATGACTGAAAACGACGCATTTCAATTGAACGTTTGAATAAAGAAAAACTGCGCCTGGCCGTTACAGTCGTCAGCCTCAATCTTTTTTTGGATCAAAGGACTTCGTCATGTCGTCGAGACAACTTTCCATCCAGTGGAAAATCACCCTGCTGGCCGGGCTCTGCCTGGCCAGCATCGTTACGCTGCTGGTGGGCCTTTCGCTGTACCGCATGGAGCACAACTCCGAGCTGGTCAAGGCCAGCAGCATGCAGATGCTGACCGAAGCGGCCCAGTCGCGTATCGAGTCCCAGGGCGAAGTCCAGGCCTTGAGCATCCGCCGCCAGTTCATGGATGCCTACCAGTACGGTGCAGGCTTTGCGCGCCAGGTGCTGTTTTTGCGCGAGCAGGCCGAAAAGCGCTTTCTGGACGCCTTCGACCTGCGCGAGGACATGACCCGCCAGGTGCGCGCCGCGCTGCAGGCCAACCCCGACCTGCTGGGGCTGTCGCTGGTGTTCGAGCCCAACGCCCTGGACAACAAGGATGCCCTGTTCGCCAACCAGGCCGAGCTGGGCAGCAACGAGGCCGGCCGCTTCGCCCTGTACTGGTCGCAGCCCACGCCCGGCAAGCTGACCTCGATGGCGCTGCCCGAAAAGGACATGACCGACACCAGCATCGGCCCCAGCGGCGAGCCGGCCAACACCTGGTCGGTGTGCCCGCGTACCACGCGCAAGACCTGCGTGATCGAACCCTACTTCTATGACATTGCCGGCCAGCGGGTGCTGATGACCAGCATCGTGTTCCCGCTGATCGTGGCCGACAAGGTGGTCGCCACCCTGTCGATCGACATCAACCTGAACAGCCTGCAGGCGCTGAGCCAGCAAGCCAGCCAGAACCTGTACCAGGGCCAGACCCGCATCGGCATCATCAGCCCGGTGGGCCTGCTGGCCGGCTACAGCCCGGATGCGGGCAAGCTGGCGCAACGCTTCGACCAGGTCGACAGCACCAGCGGCAAGGAGCTGATAGGCCTGCTGAGCAGCGGCACGCCCCTGCAGAGCCTCCACAAGGACGAGCGCCTGAAGGTGCTGGCATCGTTTGCACCGATTCCGGGGGGCAAGCCCTGGGGCGTGCTGCTGGATGTGCCGCAAAGCGCCCTGACCGGCCCGGCCGAGACCCTCAAGAACGAGCTCGACCAGCGCAATACCAGTGGCACCCTGATCGAGCTGGGCCTGGGTGTGCTGGCCGCGATCGTGGGGCTGCTGCTGATCTGGGTGATGGCGCGCAGTGTGACCCGCCCCATCCTGGGCGTGGCCGCCATGCTCAAGGACATCGCCAGCGGCGAAGGCGACCTGACCCGCCGCCTGAACTACGACAAGCGCGACGAGCTGGGGGAACTGGCCGGCTGGTTCAACCGCTTCCTCGACAAGCTGCAGCCGATCATCGCCGAGGTCAAACGCTCGGTGCAGGCGGCGCGCGACACTGCCGACCAGTCTTCGGCGATTGCCTCGCAGACCAGCGCCGGCATGGAGCAGCAGTACCGTCAGGTCGACCAGGTGGCCACGGCGTCCCACGAAATGAGCGCCACCGCCCAGGATGTGGCGCGCAGTGCTGCGCAAGCGGCCCAGGCGGCGCGTGACGCCGACCAGGCGACCCGTCAGGGCCTGGCGGTAATCGACCGCACCACCACCAGCATCGATACCCTGGCAGCCGACATGAACACCGCCATGGCCCAGGTCGAAGGCCTGGCCGACAACAGCGAGAAGATCGGTTCGGTACTGGAAGTGATCCGCTCCATCGCCGAGCAGACCAACCTGCTGGCGCTCAATGCCGCCATCGAGGCGGCCCGTGCCGGGGAAGCCGGGCGCGGCTTTGCGGTGGTCGCCGACGAGGTGCGCAACCTGGCCCGACGCACCCAGGAGTCGGTGGAGGAGACCCGTCAGGTGATCGAGCAACTGCAGGCCGGCACCCGCGAGGTGGTGGGCGCCATGGACAGCAGCCACCGCCAGGCCCAGGGTAGCGTCGACCAGGTCGGTCAGGCCGTGACTGCGCTGCGCCAGATCGGCGAGGCCGTCACCGTGATCAGCGACATGAACCTGCAGATTGCCAGTGCTGCCGAAGAGCAGAGCGCGGTGGCCGAGGAAATCAACAACAACGTGGCGACCATTCGCGATGTGACCGAGTCACTCTCGGAGCAGGCCAATGAGTCGGCGCGGGTCAGCCAGTCGCTGAACAGCCTGGCCAACCAGCAGCAGGGGCTGATGGACCAGTTCCGCGTCTGATGGTGTTATCGGGCTACCCTGCGGGGTAGCTCGATGCTCACCCGCAGCCCGCCCAGCGGGCTTTCCAGCAACCTCATCTGCCCACCCCAGGCTTCGGCGATATCGCGAACGATGCCCAGGCCAAGCCCATGGCCATCGACCTGTTCGTCGAGCCGCGCACCGCGCTCCAGCACCCCCGCCCTGGCATTTTCGGGGATGCCCGGGCCATCATCGTCCACCCACAGGCGATACACCCCGCCCTCTTGCTCGATGCTCAGGCAGACCTCGCTGTCGGCCCACTTGCAGGCGTTGTCCAGCAGGTTGCCCAGCAGCTCGAGCAGGTCTTCGCGGTCCCAGGGCAAGGACAGCCCATCGGGCACCTGATGGCGGATGAGCAGGTGATCGCCGTGAATCATGCCCAGGGTCGATAGCAGGCCCGGCAGTTCGGTGGCGCAATCGAAATGCGCCCCCGGCAGGGCATCGCCGGCCAGCCGGGCGCGATTGAGTTCGCGGCTCAGGCGTTGCTGGATCTGCTCCAGCTGAGCCTGCAACTGGGCGCGAACCTCGGGCAGGTCGTTCAGGCGCTCGCTCGACGCCAGGCTCATCAGCACCGCCAGGGGGGTCTTCAGGGCATGCCCCAGGTTGCCCAGCGCGTTGCGTGAACGTCTGAGGCTGTCTTCGGTGTGTGCCAGCAGGTGGTTGATCTGCGCCACCAGGGGCTCAAGTTCGACAGGCACCTCACTGTCGAGCTGCGAGCGCTTGCCCTGCTGCAGTTGGGCGATCTGTTCGCGCGTGCGTTCCAGTGGGCGCAGGGAGCGTGTGACCGTGATGCGTTGCAGCACCAGAATCAACAGCAGCGCCACCAGCCCCAGGCCAAGGCCGAGCTGCTGCATGCGCCGGAAGCCGTCGCGCACGGGGGTATAGTCCTGCGCCACGCTGATCGAGATCGCCTGGCCCAGGCGCCGGTAGTCGGCACGCAGCACCAGCAGTTGCTGGCCAGCCGGGCCCAGCTCCAGGCCCGCGTGCAGGCCGGGAGTTGGCGGACGGGGCATGTCCATGTCCCAGAGCGAACGGGAACGCCAACTGCCCCCTTCGAAATCGATACGGAAGTAGTAGCCGGAAAACGGCCGCTGGTACGCCGACGACAGGCGTCGCTCGTCCAGTTCGAGGCCGCTGTGGCCGCGTACCAGCGCCACCAGCAGGTTTTCGCTTTCCTTGCGCAACCCCGTCTCCAGGTAGCGCTGCAACCCGACCTCGAACAGCCACAGGCTGATCTGCGCCAGGGCCAGGCCGACCACCACCAGTACACCGACCAGCCCCAGGCTCAGGCGCGCCTGGATCGACTTCACTCGACCACTCCGCCAAAGCGATAGCCCTGGCCGCGATGGGTTTCGATCACGCTGCGCCCCAGCTTGCGGCGTAGGTGGTTGACGTGTACTTCGAGCACATTCGAATCGCGCTCGGTTTCGCCGTTGTACAGGTGCTCGGCCAGGTGGCTTTTGGAAAGGATCTGCTGCGGGTGCAACATGAAGTAGCGCAGCAGGCGAAACTCGGCGGCCGTCAGTTGCACGTCCTGCCCGTCGCGGCTCACGCACTGGCGGCCTTCGTCCAGGTGCAGGCCGGCGGCCTGCAGGGTCGGCTGGTTGGCCAGGCCACGGGCACGGCGCAGCAGCGACTGGATGCGCAGTTGCAGCTCTTCGGGGTGAAAGGGTTTGCTCAGGTAATCGTCGGCACCGGCCTTGAGGCCCTCGATGCGCTCGGCCCAGGAACCCCGTGCGGTCAGGATCAGCACCGGGGTCGACAGCCCGCCGGCGCGCCATTGGGCCAGCACTTCGAGGCCGGGCAGGCCAGGCAGCCCCAGGTCCAGGATAATCAGGTCATAGGGCTCGCTGCTACCCTGGTACACCGCATCTCGGCCGTCGGCCAGCCAGTCGATGGCGTAGCCCTGGCGCTGCAGGCTCTGGGTGAGTTCATCGGCCAGCGGGACGTTGTCCTCGACCAGTAACAGGCGCATCAGTCATCTTCCTCATCTTTGATCAGCACACCCGTGCGTGCATCGAACTTGATTTCACGCACGACCCCTTGCGGGGTGACCAGCTCGACTTCGTACTCGTAGCGGTTGTGCTTCTCTTCCAGCTCCGCCTCAAGCAACTTCGCCCCGGGGTAACGCCCCAGGGCGGAGTTCAACAGTTGCTCCAGCGGCAGGATGATGCCCTTCTGACGTAGCTCCAGGGCTTCATCCTGATCGAGGTCGCGGGCCAGGGCCGGCGTACAGAAGACCAGCAATGCGAGGAACAGCCACGGTGCCGTTCGCTTGCGTGCAGTCATCAGGTGTCCTTGGCGTCCTTGAGTACTTCACCGGTCTTGGCATCAAGGTCCACGTCCCATTCGACGTTCTGCGCGTCACGCAGTTCGACCTTGTACACATAACGGCCGTACACGTCCTCGAGCTCGGAGTCCTTGATGGTGGCACCCGGATGCTTGGCCAGCGCTTTTGCGTTGAGGTCATCCAGCGACAGGATGGTCTTGGCCTGGACCAGCTGCACGACTTCATTGGTGGGGATGTCTTTAGCCAGCGCAACGTTGGCGCTCAGGGCAAGGGCGGCGGTGGCGAACAGGGCAGTCAATGTTTTCATCGTGTCTCTCCATTTAGGATCAATCTTGCTTACGGGTTCAGAATACCGAACCGAACTTAACTGAAACTGAAAACAACTGGCGCCATGATAGCTCAGGCGCGCCCCTGTTCCGTCCACGCTTCTCTATAATCGTTGATCCAGGACAACGAGGCCCTTATGAGCTCAATCCAGATCAAGTTTCCAGCGCTGACACTCAAGGCCGGCACGCGGGCGTTTGCCCATGTACACGAACGCGGTCTGCAGGCTGCAGACGTGGCGGTGCTACCGGGCGCTGCAGGCGGCCCCAAGGCGCTGGGTATCCAGGGTATCGACCTGACGCTGTTCGGCCAGTGGCTGCCCACAGCACCGCGCGCGCGCTCGCTGATCGGGGCATCGATCGGCTCCTGGCGCTTCGCCAGTGCCTGCCTGCCCGACCCCGCCCAGGCCCTGCTGCGCCTGGGCCATCTGTATACCGAGCAGGATTTCGCCAAGGGCGTGACCCAGGCCCAGGTCAGCCAGAGCTGTCGTCGCATGCTCGATGACCTGCTGGAGGGCCAGGATGCTCGCATTCTCGACAACCCCCACTATCGGCTCAACATCATGCTGGTCAGAAGCCACGGCCTGCTTCAGCACGATCATCGAGGCCGACTGGGCGTAGGCCTGTCGTCGGTGATTGCCGACAACCTCGTGAGCCGTTCGCGGCTGGCCCGGCACTTCGAACGCGTGATCCTGCATGACGCACGCTGCGCACCGCCGTTGAACCCCCTCACGGACTTCCCTTCGCGCTGCCTGCCGCTGGCGGTCGACAACCTGCGTCATGCCCTGCTCGCTTCAGGCTCCATTCCCATGGTGATGGAAGGCGTGCGGGACATTCCGGGGGTCGGGGCGGGCACCTACCGGGATGGTGGCTTGCTCGACTATCACCTCGACCTGCCCTACAGCGGCGAGGACATCGTGCTTTACCCTCACTTCACCCACAAGGTGGTGCCGGGGTGGTTCGACAAGGCCCTGCCCTGGCGGCGCAGCAATGCGCAGTACCTGCAGAACGTGCTGTTGCTGGCACCCTCGCCGCAGTACCTGGCCCGCCTGCCCTACGGCAAGCTGCCGGATCGCAGCGACTTCAAGCGCTTCATGGGCGATGCCGGTAACCGCCAACGTTACTGGCGTACCGCCATGAGCGAAAGCCAGCGGCTGGGCGACGAGTTTCTGGAACTGGTGGAAACCGGCAAGCTGCACCAGCATCTGCAACCGTTGAAGTAGGCTTGCTGTTAAACTGCCGGTCAGCATTGGTTTTCAGAGTTCTAAGATACCGTGGAAATTTTCAAAGAGTTCACCTTCGAATCGGCCCACCGCTTGCCGAATGTGCCCGCCGGGCACAAATGCGGGCGCCTGCACGGCCACTCCTTCAAGGTTGCCTTGCACCTGACCGGCCAGCTGGATCCGCATACCGGCTGGATTCGCGACTTCTCGGAGATCAAGGCGATTTTCAAGCCGCTGTACGAGCAGCTAGACCACAACTACCTCAATGACATCCCTGGCCTGGAGAACCCGACCAGCGAAGTGATTGCCAAATGGATCTGGGACCAGGTCAAGCCATTGCTGCCAGAACTGAGCAAGGTGCGTATCCATGAGACCTGCACCAGTGGCTGCGAGTATTACGGCGACTGAGCTGACAGTGACATATCTGAAAACCACCTCCCAAGGTGGTTTTTTTATGCCCGCCTTGCAGGAAACTTTCGGCCCACAAAGACAAAACCCCTACCTGCAGATGCAGATAGGGGTTTCGGAATTTAATCT
>NZ_PEFV01000001.1:3426156-4456645 GCF_002939405.1 Pseudomonas sp. BRM28
TAGGTTCTGTACGAAAAGAGATGTCGCAAACACCGCATGGAACAAGCCAGCGAGACCATAGCGGCATAGCTTTTCGCGAGCTTGTCGAAGTGCGTCACGATGCGTCGGTTCTCTTTCAGCCAGTCAAACATGCGCTCGATGATGTTGCGCTGTCGGTACTTGGGCCGATCAAACAGCCTTGGTAAGCCAGGCTTGGGTTTGCGCTTCATCGAGCGCAGCGGGATGACGGGTTGCATTCGATATCGGTCGCAATAACGGCGTAGCGCTTCGGCATCGTAGCCCTTGTCGGCAAGCAACCATTTACAGCGTTTACGCGGGCGGCCACGTTGGCTCAATGGAATGCTGACCTCGTCCAACAGGGGTTGGGCGTAGCTGATGTCACTGGCTTGACCGCCAGAGAGGAGGAAGCACAACGGTGTCCCGTTGGCGTCGCAGAGCATGTGGATTTTGGTTGTCAGGCCACCGCGACTGCGGCCTAGAGCGTGATCGGCAGGCTCGTCAGGCCCCCTTTTTTTTTCCGGCGCCTGATGAGGCTCGGGTTGCGCGTACAGCAGTTGAGTCGATCATCCAGGTCTGTAGATCAATCAAACCTTGCTCATTGAACCTCAGGTGCAAGCGTATGAGCATCTGATCGAACGTGCCTTGTTTTCGCCAAACCCGAAACCGTTGATACACCGTTGACCACGGGCCAAAGCGCTCCGGCATATCTCGCCACGCAGCACCTGAGCGGAGCACCCAGAGCACGCCATCGAGCATCAGGCGGTCGCTCAGGCGGGGCCGCCCCCGGCCATGGGTTTCGGTGAAGAGATCAGCAACCACAGCCCAAGCCTCATCCGAAAGTTCGTAACGCTTTGCCATCACAGGATTCCTTTCCGTAGATGGTTGGAAACCTTACAAAAAATCAGCTTCTGAGGGACGCCGATTGGGTTTCTCTGGATTTCACTATCCCATAAAAAAGGGCCCCGCAGGGCCCTGATTTGTACTCAAACAGTGTTACTTAGCCAACCAGGATTCGACCTCTTCGGCACCGTGTTCAGCCTTCCACTCTTTGAGCTGCTTGTGATTGCCGCCTTTAGTTTCGATGACTTCACCAGTGTGCGGGTTTTTGTACTGCTTGACCTGGCGCGGCTTGCGATTGCCTTTTTCAGCAACTGCGATAGGAGCTGCCCGGCGAGAAGCGGCTTGAGGATCGAGGATGGCAACAACGTTACGCAAGCTATAATTGTACTCGCCCAATAAGTTGCGAAGCTTTTTCTCAAATTCGATCTCGCGTTTGAGACCATCATCGTTTTTCAAGCTTTCCAGCTCAGCCAACTGTGCAGCGAGCTGTTGTTCAAGGGCGCGGAATTCAGCGAGCCTAGACATATCGGTTCCTTTTAGATTATTGGTTAGGCTCGTTTTGAGCCTCAGGCAGAGCCTGGTGAGACTGCACGAATAGTACGATGGCCGAAGCTGCCGTGTGAAGGGTGTAGGCCACCATGTGGCAGTCAATTTCTTTGGCAACAACCCCTTGGCCAGACCGGCCAAGGCATTGCGAATGCTCGGCATGCCTCCAACCAATAGGTTTGTCCAACCAGACGGAAAAGTCGTTAACTGACAAAAAGCGTCGCGAATGACAAGATTGGTCTGACGCTGTCCGTGAAGTTCGGCATTTAACCGGGCGCTCCAATAGTAACGTATAAAACACGCTCTGGTGATCAGTCCCCCCCCTCAGTGCTTAGCACCGTGCAGCCCTGTGCCAGTTCGCCCCCCTCTAAAAATCGAGGCTGTCAATCACGATTGCAAGCACACCTACTAGATGGTAGGCTTCGATCCATTCGAGTTCGACCCTCAATTCCCTACCACCTTTGCGACAATTCACACACGCAAAACTCTCAGCAAGCCTACTCCAAGACCAATGCTTCCTACGGAGCTAAACATGACCAAACAGAAAATTACGTTTCCAAATTCCCAGGGCATGAACCTTTCAGGTCTGCTTGAGGCGCCTCAGTCAGCTAAAGCTTACGCATTGTTCGCGCACTGTTTCACGTGTGGAAAAGATATAAAAGCAGCCGCCCGAATTGCCAAAGCGTTGGTAGACAATAATATCGCTGTGCTTCGATTTGACTTCACAGGTCTTGGTGGCAGTGATGGAGATTTCTCCAACAGTAATTTCTCTTCTAATGTTGCCGACTTAGTAGCTGCAACAGAATATTTGCGTAATTTCCACCAGGCACCATCCCTTTTGATTGGACACAGTTTAGGCGGCGCCGCAGTTATAGCAGCGGCCAAGCACATTCCAGAGGCAAAGGGGGTAGTTACAATCGGCGCTCCCGCCGATGCGTCCCATGTCATGAAACAGTTCAAAGGTCAGGTGGAAACCATCAGAGACATTGGTGAGTACAGCGTAACGCTTGCAGATAGACAATTCACAATAAAAAAGCAGTTTCTTGACGACATTGAGAGCCACCAGCAGGATAACAGTGCTGCGAACTTGAAACGTGCGCTTCTTGTCTTTCACTCCCCCACGGACAACATCGTATCGATAGAACAAGCGCAGAAGATTTACCAAGCAGCTAAACACCCTAAAAGCTTCATTTCACTGGATTCCGCCGACCATCTATTAACTAACAGTCGAGATGCGGAGTATGTTGCCTCATGCATTGCCGCCTGGAGCTCTAGATATCTATAACAGTGTTACTGCCTCGATCTAAAGGAATTGTCTTATGCGATACTGCTCAATTTTGGCCCTAAAGAAGGCTAGGGAACAAGGGAAAGAAACTCCCCTCTGCTGCGATAGTGAATCGGCACAGCGACAAGGGAAAGAGAGTGCCAGTAGCAGTTCCTGGTCTATGATATTTCTCATCATATTAGTGGCGTTTTTTGCGTTAGCTCTAATGCAATCGTCCTAATCCCAGCGTTAGCGTAGGTGCGAGAATTCTGCATAGGGCTGGCACCCTACTCTTCAGCGGTCGCAAGGCTGTGTTGTTGCCGCCACCAATGACGAGCTCAATCGTGAAGCCATCCTAGACACCTAACGAATGGCCGTAGCTCCCCTTCAGACCAATTCCGCCAGTCGAGTCGATCACGTACAGCATCGGCTCACTCATATCCACTGCGGGAAACGGCTAAGCGGCAGGGGTGAGGAAAGCACAGGTAGCTCAGCATCCACAGCGCTCCGTGACCGCCGGAAGCTTCTGAAAGCCAGATATCAAGCCAAGTCCAGCCGACCAGACACAGAGGCTCGGCGCAAGTGATTGCGCCTGTTGGCTGGGAAATCCTAATAAATGAAACAGGATTGCTATTCCTACCTACTAGGTGGTGGCTTGTTTTGCTTTCACGTAACCATACTAAATGTTTCAGTTCTACGCCTTGCCGTAGCTGAGAGGATCACATGCAAGATTGGAACAGGCCCGACAAGACATCAACGCCCGCGTTATGCAGCTTGGCTCGCTTTCGCCAGAAACCATTAAAGGCGTAATGGCACTAGGTGGGGCTGGCGCAAAAACCAATCACCTAGACGCGAAAACCCGCGAGCTGATTTCTCTTGCGGTAGCGGTGACCACTCGCTGCGACGGCTGCATTGCATTCCATGTAGCCGAAGCTAAGAAGCTTGGTGTTACGGTTGAGGAGGTCTCAGAAGCTCTGGGAGTCGCAATCAACATGAACGCAGGCGCAGCTCTGGTTTATAGCACCCATGTGCTAGACGCCTTCGACAAAGAATGACCTAAAGGGGCTGTTTTCCTAATGAGCAGCCATCCTTTTCCCGTCCGCGCCCAGACTAATAACTGGGCTGCTGAATCTTTCAGGTGATACAAAATGAGCGCAGAATCCAAATTGATCACGATTGACGTTTGGTCGGACTTCGTCTGCCCTTGGTGCTGGATTGCAAAGCGTCGGTTCGAGATTGCCCTCGCCGATTTCGAGCACAAGGACTTGGTTCAAGTTAACTACAAGGCATTTCGACTCGCTGCTGGCCAAAAAGCTGCACCGATAAAACAGGTTCTTGCGCAGAAGTTTGGCAACGAGCAGTCTGCCAAGGGGATGATCCAGGCTGTTGTTGCGAACGCCACAGAAACAGGCCTCGTTTACAACTTTGACACTATGCTTTTTGGAGACACCACAAAAGCACATGCTCTCGTCAAAGCAGTCGACGATAACGACATCAAAAAGGCTCTCAGCGAACGCCTTTATAAGGCCTGCACCACAGATGGACGCTCGATCTTCGAAGTGAACTCATTAGCGGAAATTGCGGGAGAAGTCGGCCTTTCAGAAAGTTTCGTCCAGCATGCCTGGAATGATGAGACGCTGCCTTACCTAGTCGCCAAGGATGAGAAAGAGGCTCGTGAGGTCGCAAACGGCGTTCCTCTGTTTGTCTTCAACAACGGCTTCTACATTTCGGGAGCCCAAACCGTTGACGCATTCAAACTGGCGCTACAACGAATGCATTCGGATGCCACCGAAGATGAATCTTTTCAAGGGCAGACCTGCGGCCTAAACGGATGTGACAGCTGATGAACGTGCTCGCACATTAACGATAAATATTAATTTCTGTAGGCCGTCAGCATGAACAACATTGTGAATGGTATCGACGTTACTAATCTAGAGAACTTCGCTCGCGAAGTAGCGGCGGATGACACAAAAGCTGAAGTCCGCTTCAATGTCCACACTAAGTGGATGGGCCAAACCAAAAGCGTTACGAATGTTACTCAATGCAGGCTTGCCGGTCGGCAAATAGCGCGAGACTTCCAGATCGTCTCGGACGAGCCTGTTGAGCTGCTGGGTGAGAATACAGCTCCCGGCCCAATGGAGCTGCTGCTTGCCGCCCTGAATGCTTGTATGTCGGTGGGTTACGCAACAGGCGCTGCGGCGAGGGGCATCAAAATCAAGAGTCTTGAAATTGAAACGGACACTAATCTAGATCTACGTGGATTCTTGGGTCTTGATGAAAGCCTCAACCCTGGCATAAATGAAATTAACTACAAAGTAAAAATTTGCGCAGACGCGCCTCAGCATCAAATCGAGGAGCTTCATGCACACGTCATTAAAACCTCGCCAAACTTCCATAATATGGCGAGAGAAATCAAAGTATCACCTAAACTAGAGATCATATAATATCTGGCAGCATCATCGCTGAAGGGACGCCAAAGTACTACCTGGCGGCCCTACGCAGCACTTTAAGAACAAGCTTGGATATGTTTCTATGAGTGACGTTCATGACTTAGATGCAGACGGGCTGTATAGAGAACTTAGCGTACCCCATAGACTTTTTGTGGTCTACTTCTCTGCTCCTTGGTGCGGCCCGTGCACCGGAATGAAGCCAGTCTTCCAAAAGCTCGCTGACGCCTACTCTCAGCTCGCGTCATTCAGACACGTTGATGTCGCCCTATCCCCCACGGTTGCGAAAGCATCAAATATTCACGGCGTTCCTTCAATCGCAGTATTTAGAGAGGGGATTCTCTCTAAGTTGATCATGGGTGCGAATTCATACAGGGAGTTGCAGAAAGCTCTGGAAATTGAACTCAAATACATGGACTGAAGCGACCTTTAAGGTTGACACTCTATAACAGATTCTCGGTTGGAAATCTGACCCTACCCAGTGGAGGACTTCTTTTGAATACACGTCTATCTGCCGCTCTCACCACAAAAAAAACACAACGCGTTGTCATTCTCACCGCTATCGCTTTGACCGCCTTTGCTGCGAACTCAGTGCTGTGCCGCGTCGCACTGCGCCACAGCGCTATCGATCCGATCAGCTTCAGTGTCATACGTTTGGTGAGTGGTGCACTGATCCTATGGGTGATTCTTAAGTTTCAGCGGCCAGTAAAAAAGGCGACAGGCTCCTGGGGGGGAGCTGTATCACTCTATGTTTATGCCTTTGCGTTTTCCTACGCGTACCTGAAACTAGACACCGGTACCGGCGCACTTGTTCTGTTCGGCGCAGTGCAGCTAACCATGCTCGGGTACGGAGTTCTGCAGGGAGAGCGTATGGGCGTCTTGGCACTGCTAGGCCTAGTGTTGGCGGTTACTGGCCTTGTCGTGCTGCTTCTTCCTGGATCCAGCGCTCCGCCGCTGACAAGCGTAGTAATAATGCTAACATCAGGGGTGGCATGGGGGGTCTACTCAATCCTCGGTAAAAGCTTAACTGATCCGTTGGCGGCTACAGCTGGCAACTTCATGATGTCTGTGCCGCTAATCATGCTTACCTCCCTGCCCTTCATATCCTCTTTCCATGCAGACGTTGTCGGTATTACCTCTGCCGTCGTATCAGGCACAATCGCATCAGGCGCGGGATACGCTATCTGGTACGCGGCGGTTCGAAATCTCTCATCTTTTCGCGCAGCTACGGTACAGCTGACCGTGCCAGTGATTGCCTCTATCGCCGGAGTTCTACTGCTAGGGGAAACCTTTACTACTCGACTTGGCCTAAGCTCCCTCACAGTACTAGGTGGCATTGCCCTGGTACTGTCAGCTAAGCAAACAGCTTCATTAAAGCCGAGAGACTGAAAAGCATCGACACGTGCAGCACAGTCGATCTTAGGCTGCACGCACTGCATCAATCGCTGAGGCAAGTTCCACATCGCGCGTAACCTTGGCACTCACAAAGGAAGAGTCGGGCACCTTTTGATCTCTTTGAGAGAAAAGCCCGTATACATCTCCTTAATATTTCCCAAGCGGCGGATCTTATACATAGCCAGCTGATGGAAATCGTCCATGTCTTTAACCACCACCTGAAGTAAATAGTCATACTTCCCAGATATGTTATGACAGGAAATCACACTTGGAAGTGAATTGATTCCCTTCTCAAAGTTGTCCATCGCCTCCTCAGAATGCGTATCCAACGTAATACTGATGAAAGCAAAAACATTCAAACCAATAGCTTTTCGGTTAAGGGAAGCGTGATACCCCTCGATCACCTCTTCTTCAAGCCGCTTCAATCGCTTCCAGCTTGCAGGGGCCGAAAGCGAGACGCGAGCTGCAATCTCAGCGTTGGTGAGACGACCGTTCAACTGAACGATCTCAAGGATCATTCGATCCACCTTATCCAGCTCAATCATGGGCGCATCTCGGGCAATGGCAGAAAAATCTAAATTAATCGGATACGGAATTTTCCTAGACAGCCCTAATAATATTAACTAGATAACCGCCATGCAAGAAATATACGAAAGAAAATTTCTCTAGGAAATAAATATAATTAACTGGTCTAGCCACGCATCGATCAGAGAGAAAAGCCTTGAATAACAATAAGTTAACCACCTCAAGCGCGACGGTGATTGCTCACGCAGGTAGCCATCCCGAAGACCACTACGGTTTCGTCAACCCTCCTATCTACCGAGGTTCGACAGTCGTTTTCCCAAGCGTCGACTGTATGCAGAATGGCGACCAGCGCTATCAGTACGGTCGATGGAACAATCCATCGACCGAGGCCCTGTGCGAAGCTATATCAACGCTGGAAGGCGCCACTGGGGCCGTTCTGTGCCCTTCCGGCCTATCCGCGTGCGTTACCGCGATATTGTCCGTTGTAGGCTCAGGCGACCATATTCTGGTACCGGACAGTGTTTATGCCCCGACACGCCATTTTTTGGATACTGCAGGAAAACGGCTGGGTATTCAGACAACCTACTACGACCCTCAAATTGGAGCGGGCATCTCCGAACTTTTCCAATCTAATACTGAGGCGGTGTTTACTGAGTCCCCAGGCTCTCACACCTTTGAAATTCAAGACATCCCGGCAATCGCCAAGGCCGCACACGCCCATGGCGCACTGGTTCTGCTCGATAACACCTGGGCGACGCCGCTTTACTTCAAAGCGATCGATCATGGCGTTGATCTCTCGATTATGGCTGCCACCAAGTATATCGTTGGTCACTCTGATGCCCTTATCGGCACCATCGCCGCATCATCACGCGCATGGCCGCAACTGAAAGCCTACCATTTCCAATCGGGCACATATGTGAGCCCGGACGACGCGAATCTGGCACTGCGAGGACTTCGGACATTAGACGTTCGTCTGGAGCGACATCAACGCAGCGCCCTGTGCGTGGCAAAATGGTTGGAAGAGCAAGACCAAGTTTCTCGTGTCATTTACCCTGGGCTACCATCCCACAAAAATCACTCCCTATGGCGCCGGGACTTTACCGGCGCAACAGGCCTCCTATCGTTTGTTACCAAGTCCGCCCCCATTGAAGCAGTCAAAGCTCTTCTTGATGATCTAAGTCTTTTCGGACTCGGCTATTCCTGGGGTGGCTTTGAAAGCCTAGCGATGACAGTTGATCCACGAAAAATGCGTACCACAACCACTTGGGAGGAAGAAGGTCACCTGATTAGACTTCATATCGGCTTGGAAAATGCAGAAGACCTGATCGCCGACCTCAAACTAGGCTTTGATAGATTCGATCTGATTTGCCATCAGGCTTAACATTGGTCTAGCGTTAATTAACCGAGAAGATAAATAAAGCCTTGCGCACGCTAAAACAGGGGGAGCCGGTAGGTTACCCCCCTTCTTCACGTACTGCCGCGAATAATAAAACCGGAGGCAATTGTGAGCATTTTTAGAACAAAAAGCTTAGACGAAATAAGCAAATTACAGAACTCGAACGCATCTCTGAAAAAAGTGCTAGGGCCAGTCGATATGATTTTTATCGGTGTGGGCGCCATTGTAGGAACAGGTATTTTTGTGTTAACGGGCACAGGGGCTCTAACAGCCGGCCCCGCATTAACAATTTCGTTCATCATCGCTGCTTTAGCATGTGGGCTCGCAGCACTCTGCTATTCAGAGTTTGCATCAAGCATTCCAGTAGCAGGCTCCGTCTATACCTACAGCTATTTCACCCTTGGGGAGATTGTTGCATGGATGATCGGCTGGGATCTTATGCTCGAATACGGCCTGGCTAGCGCAGCAGTTTCTGTTGGTTGGTCTGGTTACTTTCAATCCCTGCTAAGCGGATTCGGATTATCGTTACCCACTGCGTTGACGGCAGCACCTGGGGCGCTGCCAGGCGTTAGTACGTTCTTCAATCTGCCTGCGTTTGTCATCATGATGGTAATCACTTGGCTGCTTTCTATTGGAATACGTGAATCTATAAAAATCAACAATATCATGGTGGCACTCAAAATTGCAGTAGTACTTTTGTTCATTCTCGTCGGCGCCCGACACGTAAAGCCCGAGAACTGGCAGCCCTTCGCGCCTTTTGGATTCAATGGAATAATGAGCGCAGCAGCATTGGTCTTCTTCGCGTTCATTGGTTTTGACGCAGTATCTTCTGCAGCTGAGGAAGTCAAAAGACCTGAGCGTGATCTGCCTATCGGGATTATTGGTTCACTTGGTATATGCGCGATATTGTACGTCGTGGTATCCATGATCATGACAGGTATCGTTCCATTCGGTGAGTTCCTCGGCGTCGACCATCCCGTCTCGCTCGCCCTCCAGTATGCAGGTGAGAACTGGGTAGCGGGCTTTGTCGACCTGGGTGCTATTTTGGGGATGACCACGGGTGTTCTTGTAATGCTCTATGGGCAATCCAGAATTATCTTCGCTATGTCTCGCGATGGACTGGTACCCTCAAAGTTTTCCGAAGTTCATCCTAAATATGGCACACCATTCTTCACTACTTGGGCGATCGGCATCATTTTTGGTCTTATCGCAGCAGTAGTACCACTGAATGTACTTGCCGAACTTATGAACATCGGCACGCTAGCCGCATTCTGCCTAGTTTCGTTTGCAGTAATCGTGCTTAGGAAGAAGCGTCCCGAACTGCCACGCGCCTTCAAGTGCCCGCTCGTGCCGCTCGTACCAGCACTCGCAATTATTTCCTGCATTACGCTGATGTCGTATCTAAAACTGCACACATGGATTGCATTCGGAGCATGGCTGCTCATTGGTGCCGCAATTTACTTCCTATACGCCAAAAAACACTCAAAACTCAATATGTCTACAGAAGGTGCAGTGAATACAGGCATCCCCTCGGTCTAATCCGCTAGCGCCTCATTGTGGCCAGTCTCGCTCAGAGCAAGACTGGCCTTCATTTAGACAAAGCTAAGGAGAACACATGCCCCATCGGATAATTATTGTCGGCGGCGGTATTGGCGGCACAATGACTGCCAATCACCTTGCCACCAAACTCTACCCTGAAATACGCAGTGGTAAAGTAGAAATCTTGATGTTGTCAAACTCCCCCTGGCACTACTACAAACCAGCCTTCATGTACATCGCCTTTGACAGCTTCTTCAAGAATGAACTCAGGCGGCCTCAGCGCAGCCTACTCCGCCCTGAGATTGACTTTCTTATTGAAGAGGTCGAGGAATTCCAATTCAATATAAACCGCGTGAAATGTAAGAGCGGAAAAGCATACGGATACGACCAACTCATTATCTCCACAGGGTGCATACCAAGCCCTGAACGAATCGACGGCCTAAAAGAAGGCGGTGATCACTTCTATCAGCATGAGCCTGCGCGGCAGCTTGCAGATAAGTTAAAGTCGATCGAAAAAGGTCGCATCCTAGTCACGGTAACATTCCCCAAGACGCCCAATGTACCTCATCAATGTGGTATTGCGCCCATTGAAACTACACTAATGCTTGACGACCTGCTACGTAAACGCGGCGTTAGAAACAAGGTGGAAATTGTCTACACGTACCCCACCGTAGCTCAACTGTTAAGAAACTGTCTTTTTTTGCAAAAGGACACCTGCGAAGTACTACCAAGCATATTTGAGCAAAGGGGCATCAAGCATCAAAGAAGCTTTACTCTCAACAGAGTTGATCCAGAAAGCAATATCGCCTTTTCAGAAGAGGGTGGGGCTGAAGATTTCGATATCCTTATGGCAACCCCACCTATCCGCGCCGTAGAGGCGGTCAGAAACTCCGGACTATCGCAAGCTGCAGACGATGAAGGGTGGCTCCCTACAAATTATCAAACCATGAAAGTCTATGGCTTAGAAAACGTCTATGTTTTGGGCGATACCGTTGATCTCCCCGTGAGCAAGGCCGGAGGCGCATGCCATAGCCAGTCCCCCGTTGTAGTAAATAACATAGCCTCCGAGCTTCGTTTCGGGCGGACTTGCGACAGTTACGAGGGCAAGGTTGCTGCAATTGCTCAGATGGGACTGGAGGCAGGAATGCCGCTCTGGTACGACTATGAAAGTGATGTAAAGCCTACGCCCCCCACTAAGGTTGGCGGACTTATGAGGAAAAGCTTCAATAGAGGCATATATTGGGCGGTCGCGCGCGGCCTGGTGTAACACGATCAATAATTTTACAGGACACCTCAGATGAGCTTACTCTCTGAACAAGGAAGCGCCTCGGAAAATCAACCGGGAGCGCCCTCGATTTTGGAATCGTTGGAACTTAGCGAGGCGGCGCTCGAAGGGCTCAGGCTGCTTGTCGTAAAGCTTGAGCCACTCTTGGCCGGAGATCGACTCTCAAGGCTGGTCGACCTAATGTCAGTTGCGACCGACATCGTCGACATGAGCGATTCTTACATGGTCGAAAAGCTAGCAAATGTCTTCGAAGAAGGCACGTCTGCTGCATGGTTAGCGGGTAACGCAGCTCGCGTCGCAAGCGCGCAAGTGAGCAAGCTTTCGGAACCCCCCTCTTTAATCCGTTTGCTTCGGATGACCTCTGATCCGGATGTCAGACGGGGACTAGCATTTGCGTTGGAATTTTCGGGAGCACTCGGAAAGCAACTCAACCATGGCGTTACCAACCATTTAGATGACTGACACCGTTTTCGCAGACCAAGACGCAAAGCGCCCGATGCATTGCATCGGGCGCGATTGACTACGCAGATAAATACCTCAAGGTGCTAACAGCAACGTGGCTGACCGTTGCCACCGCCATATCGAGCTTCCTGTCTCTCCCGAAAGAATTCCTCATATGACATCAGAGGTTTGTCAGGGTGCTTGTTCTGCATGTGCTCGACGTAGGTGTCGTAGTCAGGCATGCCCACCATCAGACGCGCTGCCTGACCCAGGTATTTACCGAGGCGGCTCAGGTCATTGAACACGCTACCACCCTCCTTTATGCATCAGGCAGTGCTTGGTAAGGCGACTCTTTATCCGTCCGCTCCTTGCTACCCCACGCCGCAATCCCAACCTTAAGCGCGTAGAACAAAATGCTAAACATAACAAGCAAGAACAGGGCTGTGAGCGTAGCGTTCGTATAGGCGTTGAAGATCACATGCTGCATCTGCGAAATGTCCTTCGCCGGCGCCAAAATCTGACCATTGGCCTGCGCATCACTGTACTTACGGGCCAACGCCAGGAAGCCCATAGCAGGGTTAGCATCGAACAGTTTGATGAATCCTGCAGTTGTAGTGCAAATCAGCAGCCAAATCGCTGGTAGCAGGGTCACCCAAACATACCGATGACGCTTCATTTTGATAAGCACGACGGTACTTAGCATCAGAGCGATACCTGCCAACATCTGGTTGGAAATGCCGAACAGCGGCCAAAGCGTATTGATACCACCCAACGGATCGATCACGCCCTGGTAGAGCAGGTAGCCCCACAGTGCCACACAGCCAGCGGTGGCAATAAGGTTCGCCGTCCAGGACTCTGTGCGGCGTAGGGAAGGAACAAACGAACCTAACAAATCCTGCAGCATGAAGCGTCCTGCCCTGGTGCCAGCATCGACTGCGGTCAAGATAAACAGCGCTTCGAAGAGGATTGCAAAGTGGTACCAGAACGCCATGGTATTTTCACCCGGCAAGAGGTGGTGCAGGATTTGGGCAATACCTACAGCTAACGTCGGTGCACCTCCTGCCCGGGCAAGAATTGTGGTTTCACCGATATCTCGGGCAACAGCCTCAAGCTGATCAGGTGAAATTGTGAACCCCCAACTGCTAACCGTCTGCGCTACGGACACTGCATCACCACCAACGATAGCCGCAGGGCTGTTCATGGCGAAGTACACACCAGGCTCAATTACCGACGCAGCCACCATAGCCATGATCGCTACGAAGGACTCCATCAACATGCCACCGTAGCCGATGTAGCGGGCGTGGCCTTCGCTTGCGAGCAATTTAGGTGTTGTGCCAGAGGCTATCAGCGCGTGGAACCCCGACACGGCACCGCATGCAATGGTAATAAAGAGGAACGGGAACAAGCCGCCTTTCCACACCGGCCCCGTGCCATCGGTGAACTGAGTCAACGCCGGCATTTTCAGCTCGGGCATAGTGACGAGAATCCCGACGGCAAGTGCGAGAATCGTGCCAATTTTGAGGAATGTGGACAGGTAGTCACGCGGTGCCAAGATCAGCCAGACGGGCAGCACCGCAGCGACGAAGCCGTAGCCAATCAGCATCCAGGTGATTTGAATACCGGTGAAGGTAAAAGCCTTGGCCCAAACTGGATCAGCAGCAATCTGCCCTCCCAACCAAATTGAGCCCAACAGCAGCAGCACCCCAATTACCGAGATCTCTCCGATGCGCCCGGGACGAACATAGCGCATGTAGACGCCCATAAACATGGCGATCGGAATGGTGGCCATGACGGTGAAGATACCCCAAGGGCTCTCGGCCAGCGCCTTGACCACAATCAGCGCTAATACGGCAAGGATGATGATCATGATCAGGAAGCAGCCGAACAGCGCGATCGTTCCTGGAACTCTGCCCATCTCCTCTCGCACTATGTCTCCCAAAGAGCGACCGTTGCGGCGGGTAGACAGGAATAGCACCATGAAGTCTTGTACCGCGCCGGCAAGCACCACGCCGGCTATCAGCCAAAGCGTTCCAGGCAAATAGCCCATCTGGGCAGCGAGTACCGGCCCAACCAAAGGCCCCGCACCAGCGATGGCAGCGAAGTGATGCCCGAAGAGCACGTGTTTGTTGGTCGGCACATAATCCAGGCCGTCGTTGTTGACTACGGCGGGAGTGGCTCGACGAGGGTCTAGCTGCATCACTTTCTCGGCGATGAACAGACTGTAGTATCGGTATGCAACGAGATAGATGGCGACTGCTGCGACTACGATCCAGAGAGCATTGATAGCTTCGCCACGGCGCAAGGCCACGACGCTCAGCGCGAATGCTCCCAGAACAGCCACGGCAAACCAGGCAATGTGTTTAGCCATATGGGTCATTACGTGTCTCCTGTCGACAGCCTGTAGGTCGTCGACCGTGATTTTTATATTTGTGTCCGCTTCGCGGCAGCGGCCAATATCCGCGTATACCCACCACAAATAAATCCGCAGAACTACGCCCACAAGGCTACGTAGTTCTACTGAGCTGCCGGCTATGCAATCGGGCCTTTCGACCGCTAGCCGCTTTCGGCTACTCGGTGCATCGGGGATTGACATAAGATGCTGGTGCCTCGGTGGTCTCTAACCGCAGAGCCCAAGACCGCTGGTCGAGTACAAGGTCTGGACAGGAGTAGGAATGCAGCTCAAACACAAAATTGTCGCCCTGGGGATCTTGCCACTTGTACTGGCTATTGCCGCTATCTGCGCGCTTGTCATCTCCCTGAACAACCAGCTAGGTGACCAGCAAGCACAACTGATCGAAGACAGTATTTTGGTCAGTAAGCGCGCAGAGCTGGAGAACTACGTAGCGATGGCGAGGAGCTTGATCGCCCCCCTCTATAACGATGGCCATGGTGACGACCAGGCCAAGCAAAAAGTCCTAGACGAGCTGAGGAAGCTAAGCTTTGGTATAAATGGTTATTTTTTCGTCTACGACCGCCAAGGCCGCAGTCTGATGCATGCACGGCAGACGGAGCTTGTCGGCAAAGACCTCATGGATATGAGAGATCCACACGGTCTGCTAGTAATTCAAGCGTTGCTGCAAAGTGCCCGGTCTGGAGAGGGTTTTCAACGCTATGCGTGGAACAAACCTTCATCCGGAAGAGTGACCGAAAAGCTAGCGTACGTCGTAATGTTAGAACAATGGGGGTGGATGATCGGTACGGGCATCTACCTCGAAGACGTTGAGAAAGCCACTCAGCAAGCTCGTGATGAAGTGGCCCAGGGTATCCGCAAGACGATGGTTTCAATTGCCGTCGTCGCACTTGTGGCGGTCTTGTTCGTATTTGCAAGCGGAATGACGCTGAACCTGAGTGAGCATCGGCTAGCCGACACCAAGCTGCAACGCTTGAACCAGCGAATTGTCAGCCTTCAGGAAGAGGAGCGTTCGCGCGTTTCTCGCGAGCTTCACGATGGCATTAGCCAAGTTCTCGTATCCATAAAATACAAACTTGAGCTAGCAGGCTTTCTGCTCGAAAACGAAGAAAGCCGAGGTGCAGTCATCTTAAAAGAGGCTACCGAGCGGCTTGGGGAGGCAATTGGGGAGGTTCGCAGCATCTCACACGACCTTCGCTCTTCGCTATTGGACACCCTGGGGCTTCCTGCCGCGATTGGACAATTATCTGAGGAGTTCGAGCAGCGCAGTGGGCTGCGGGTAACGTTTGAGACTAATGAGTTTGAGTGCCTGCTGGACGACGGGGTGCCCGTCTCGCTTTTTCGAATTGTTCAGGAAGCGTTATCCAACATCGAGCGACACGCTCAAGCTCAGGATGTAGCCATTACTTTGTTTGGAACCGAGCAATCTGTTCGTTTAAGAGTCATCGACGATGGAATTGGCTTTAACGTCGATGAAGTTGAGCGTCGCCATGCCGGGATCGGGCTCAGAAACATACGCGAACGCGTCGAACACTTGGGTGGTCGATTTCATCTGGCATCTTCACCTGGCCGGAGTGAGGTCGACATTGAGATCCCAATGAGCATCCCCTGTAGAAAAGTTTGAATCACTTATTTCGATAACGATGGACACCCCCAATGAGCCTATCAACAAAAATTCGTTTAGCCTTAGTCGATGACCACTCGCTCGTTCGCGATGGAATCAAGGCACTGCTTTCAGTAGTACACAACGTGACTGTTGTTGGTGAGGCCGAAAACGGCGCACGCGCCATGGAAATGGTTGAACAGTGCAAGCCAGACCTACTTCTAGTAGACATCAATCTACCAGACATAAACGGTCTTGTACTCACACGAAAAATACGCGAAAAGCATCCTTCATTGCGGGTTCTGGTGCTCAGCATGCACGACAGTAAAGAATACGTCAGCGAATCACTGCGTGCAGGCGCGAGCGGCTACGTGTTAAAAAACTCCCCTTCGAGAGAAATAGTTGCGGCGATTGAAGCGATCGCAACTGGAGGTACTTTTTACAGTGCCGAAATAGCACAAAAACTTCTCCTTGAAGACGGCGAGTCCAGCGAACTAACGCCCAGGGAGAGCCAAGTTCTTTATAAAATGGCTCAAGGACTGAACAACAAAGAAATGGCCCGTGAACTTAATATAAGCGTCAGAACAGTAGAGACGCACCGCCTGAGCATTCGACGAAAATTAAAAATCGACAAACCTGCAGCGCTAGTAAAATATGCAATCGATCATGGAATAATTTCCAGCCAACCACATTGAAAATGTGACGATAACCTAAACAACTATCTGGCTCGCCAAATTGTAATGAAATCGTACCATTTCTCGTGCGTCATTATACACCAGCCAGCCAGCCAGCCGCGCACCAGCAGGACTGGCACAGCCACACTCCAGCTCACAAGGATGCAGCAGTGCCCCATTCCGTGTACCTCTGAATCCAAATTCCTTAGTACTGCCCCGCGACATAAGTGATGCCAGATGGCACCACCCATTGCAAGCCTACCTACTGGATGGTATCCTGACTTCACAAGTCGGAGGAATTTACACGTGGACACAAACGATAAACCACCCACCCGAGCTACCTTTCGGTTCGGCATCAATCGATCGTCGGCTAATAAGCGAATGCGTTACATTGAAGGAACGCAAATCGATCCAAACGAATGCATTTTTTGCGTGCCCGACCTCAATGATGACGTCGTCGAATTAGGCAAGCGGGTGCCAGACGCAGAATCACCCCAGAAAACTCAGTGATCAAGCAAGGCGGCAAACGGCATGACCCCCGTACTCCCGCTCTTGGTAAGCTTTTTCCCGCCCTGCCCTCCAAAAAATAGATAGCCTGGCTGGGAAGCCTCATTGCTCACGTATGGATTTTGATCTGCGCATTCGCAACCAATCCCAACAAAATTCGTTGATCCCGAACCAGTTTGCGTCTTAGCGTTTCTGGCTCATTTCGAAATGGCCTCAGATCAGCCGCCGCCTGGTGGATCGGTAGTCCTAAGCAGGCTCCTAGGCTCGCCAATCCCGCATGGAGCCTATTCGAGATGGGCGCTAAGGGTTAGGAAGCCCAGTGCGCGCATGGCGAGCGCTGTCTTATGAGGGGTGACTAATTTATGATGTCTGGATGACAAATTTGGATGCCGCATCATGAGTACACGTTCAGACCTTTTGACCAGCGCTGAAATTCTGTTGCGCACGAAGGGCTACGCAGCCTTCAGCTATGCCGACTTGGCAGAGGAAATTGGCATCAAGAAGGCGAGTATTCATCATCATTTCCCGACCAAGGAAGGCATGGCAATTGCCATCGTCGAAAGCTATCTGTTTCGTTTCAAGAAGCAGTTGAATGCCATCAATGATGAAAATATTGGCGTTGTTGACCGGTTGAACGCCTTTGCTCTTATGTTCGCGCACAGTAGTGAAAATGGAATGCTTCCACTCTGCGGGGCGTTGGCTGCAGAGCTGCTGGCCTTACCTGAAAGCCTCAAGGCGATAACAAAGGATTTTTTCGAAATCCATCTCACTTGGCTTCAAGATAACATCAAGCATGGCCAGGTTCTGGGTGAGCTTAAGGCCGACCTAGACGTTACGAAGGTTTCAAGATTTATATTGAATGCCCTGGAGGGTGCCAGCTTTGTGTCTTGGGCCATGAACGATGATTACCAGAAGTCTTCTGGGTTTGATTTGATTCTGGCTGGGCTTTTGAATTCTGAAACTAAACATTGATAGTAACCGTCCGGCCAACACATCTTCCCGCCCCACCCGCTGCAAGCCATGGTGTCCACCTAATCGAGTGGACACCATCGCCCTCAATACTGGGGTTTTGAAGGTGCGTTCTTCGACCTCTTACGTGACTCGAACAGGGTCATCTTTCCCTAGCATACGCCTGTATCCGTCCAGCAATTCGCTGAGGGCGTTCGCGACGCCCTCGCCATAGCAACCCGAGGCGCGCCCCAGACGTCACTGACGATTATGCTTTCCATTCCACTCGCTCTAACGCTCAAAGACCGAAAAGGCATCGCCAGGGCAATAGGCCATCAATGCACAGGAACAACTCGAAGCTCAATCTAAAGCAGACGGGGGTTATCCATTGCTGGCCCACAATCAAGAAATCCCGCTACGGTACTCGCCTCAACGGGCAGCCGGAGCCAAGCTCCACCTCGCAAAAACTACCTCATGGCGGGGTGTCACAGGTAGGAGATGAACCGTCGGGCTCCGCAACAGAAATAGAAACGCCCCGCCTGGGCGGGGCGTGGTTACCAGCACCGAACTCAGCGCTCTTTGTTCGCCTGCGAAAGCACGGAGCCGGCCAGGCTCAACACCGTCTGGCTGTGGCCCAACTCACCCAGAATTTTGCTGGCTAGCTCCTCCATCCGAGCACTGGTTTGCTTGGTAGATGAGGCCTGAGAAAGCGCCGAGCCAGCTAGCTCCTTGGCCAAAGCGGAGGATTTAGAGTCAAGCAGTACAGCCGAGGCCAGGCTGGCGATCGAACTGCTGGTTTGTTTCGCATTAAAGCTCATAGTCTTACCTTTTGATCAGAGATTAAGTGCCCCGACCGAGCGCTAGCGCATCGAACCACGCGTCACCTTTCATTTGACGCGGCAGTGCGCAATTCGATGTAATGCGTTCACTCAAGTCAGGTTGTCCAACCGTATGGCTTTGAGAGCGAGTGGATCACGGAACGTTTGGCGACCTAACGTGACCGCTCGCTGAACTCGCCTCCCGTCTAGGGACACGGCACTGCAAACACCATATCTAGGGTGTCTTTGTCGCAGCAACCACAAGATGAGCGATTTCCGCTTAGTTATCAAGCGTTGAAGACACATATGCCCTGTGGATAATGTGTGCATATCCTGTTGGGCGTACAGCCCAAGCTGCATACCGCTTGGCTTGCAGCGCGCCCCAAAAATTTCGAACTTTTTTTTGACGCTGGCCATTACGTGATTCGTCGTGAGGATCTGAAGCGCTCACGCATGCTGAATTGGCCTGCACCTGGTGGCGGAGACGCTCGGGAGATAGGGCGAAAATGATGCAGGCCAGCCTCGTCCCGCTTGGCCTTCAAGCTAAGGCTGCGCAGGCGGCGGCACTGTCGACGGGCCAACTCATTTTGATGAGCGTGCGCGGATATTGGATTTCAAGGCAAATGTAGGCGGGTTGGCCTTGTGATCTGGTCGGGAGCATCTGGGTATGCAGAGGGATGAACGCTGGCTGCAACGCGGTGGATTTCTGCGTGTGCAGGCGTATCCATTTATGCACGAGGTTGGCGTTGAGGCTGGGGCCCAATCCGATGTTGGCGATGGAGGCGCCGGGCTCTGAACACTCTTGAATGACCTGGGCTTTGAAGGATTTGCTGTAGGTACGGCGCTGAAGGCGCATGAAGAGTCCGCCTGATGGGTCAGAAATGGCGTCCACTTAAATTAGGTGGATACCATGGCCTCCGGCGTTTGCATCGGGAAGGTGTGTTCGCCGGCCCCTTACCATTAATTAGGCGTTTTGGGGCTCAGAAAAGCTTGTTCTTCATGCGCTGATTATTGAGAAACCAGGGCAACGCCCTGGTTACATTCTTCACGGACGCACGTCCCCCAACTAATGTAGGCGCACCAGCCACAGATTTGAGAGCGCAAACAACTTGATCAGTCTCGCCGTGCTCTGCAAACACGCCACAAGCGTTTCCTGGCTGAGATGAAACAGGTCGTGCCGTGGCATGCACTGGTTGCATTGCGAACCGCATAATCCAAAAGCTGACAGCGGTAGGAAGCCCTATCCACTGGAAACCATGCTGCGCATCCACCTCTGCAATACTGGTCTCACTAGCGATCCAGCCATGGAAGAAGCGCTGTAAGAGATCACCTCGATGCGCCAGTCTGCACAGCTGACACTCAGCGCCCCGACCCCTGAGGGCACCACGATGGTGAGTTACCGGCATCTGCTGGAAGAGCATCTGCTTGCGAGGGGCATTCTGGAGATCATCGACGACTTCTTCTCGACAAAGGCCTCTCATTGCGCAAGTGGTCGATGGTCGATGCCATCATCGCCACCCTCCCTGTTCGACCAAAAACATGCATGAAAAACGTGCCCCTAAGGTGCATCAGCCGAAGACAACTGCTGCCAGCCTAAAACCCCTCTTGTCTGGTTTATGTTTTCATTAATTATATTAAAAACAACGTCTTGGAGTATTTCACTCTGAGCCGCTACCACCTCTTCGCAGTGGAGCTCCGCACTGTCCGCTGCCAGTTCTTAACGGAGCTGGCCTCTTCCCCTCTGTGTAAATCTAAAACCTCCGAGAGCCTGGCATTTCAGTCGCCTAACCTGCTGAAATAGCAGGTATTTCACCAAGCTTAAGATACGAGCCTCTTCGGATCGAAACGTCGCCGCATGCGTGCGCACACTTCACGGGAAAAGAATTTCTTGCGCGCCAACCTACCAGTTGGTAGAGTTGTTTCTCAGCGAACAACCTACCCCCGTAAATGCGTGCACCGAGGATCTATCAAATGACTACCAATCTGAACGGTATTGACGTAGCTGCCCTGCAACAATTTGCCCAAGCCGTTGCTGAGGATGCGAGCAAGCGCCACGCCAGTTTCAACGTTAAGACCGCGTGGAAAGGCCAGACCCGCTCTGTAGCCAAAGTCAGCCGTTATAGCCTGGCCGGTGAAACCTACTCGCGTGATTTCGAAATCGCCGCCGATGAACCCAATGAACTGCTGGGCGAAAACACTGCGCCTAACCCTCAGGAACTGCTGATGGCTGCTCTCAACGCCTGCATGTCGGTCGGCTATGCCGCCAATGCCGCGATGATGGGCATCAAGATCCACAGCCTGGAAATTGAGACCGACGGCACTCTCGACCTGCGTGGCTTCCTGGGTATCGATGAAAGCGTTAACCCAGGCTACGACGAGGTAAGCGTCGTAATCCGCCTGCACACCGACGCCTCCCGTGAGCGCGTGGAAGAGCTGCACAAGGTGGTGCTTAAGACTTCGGTCAACTACGCAAACTTCTCTAAAGCCATCCGCATGCTCCCTAAGCTCGAAGTCATCGAAGGCTAACTGTCATGGCCGCAGGTGTGTACGGCACCTGGCGGCCAGCGACCTTTCGGTTATCTGGTACTGGAGTCTGTAATGAACGATTTTTTTAAAGGCAAAAAACTGTTGGTCGTGGGCGGCACAAGCGGCATGGGCCTGGAAACAGCACGCCTGTTTTTGAAGGCTGGTGGCAGCGTGGTTCTCACCGGCAGTAAACAGGATAAAGCCGACGCTGTTCGCGCTGAGCTGAGTTCGTTGGGGAACGTATCGGTGATCGTTGCCAACCTCATGACCGAAGAAGGGATGAATTTCGTACGCAACGAAATCAATGCCAATCACAGTGACATTGGCTTCATGGTGAACTCCGCAGGCATATTCATTCCGAAGCCTTTCATCGAGCACGATGAGGCTGATTACGACATGTATCTGGATTTGAACCGCGCCACGTTCTTTATCACGCAGGCCGTGGTCAAGAATATGCTCGCCGCCAAGCGCGAAGGTTCCATTGTCAACGTCGGTTCGATTGGCGCCCAAGCTGCACTGGCAGGCTCTCCAGCGACTGCTTATTCGATGGCTAAGGCGGGTCTGCACGCAGTCACCCGAAACCTGGCAATTGAGCTGGCGCACTCCGGTATCCGAGTTAATGCCGTGTCTCCTGGCATCGTTCACACCTCGATCTATGAAGGTTTCATGGACAAGGACGCGATTCCGGATGCGATGAAGTCGCTCAACGATTTCCACCCGCTGGGGCGTGTCGGTGTTCCCGAGGACGTCGCCAACACCATCCTCTTCCTGCTCTCGGATAAAACTTCCTGGGTGACAGGTGCTATCTGGGACGTTGATGCAGGGGTGATGGCAGTACGGGCCTAATACCGTAGCAAGCGCTGCATATAGCGCCTCTCAGTGAGGCGCTTTCCCAGTGCACTGCCTCCGGTGGAAAAAGGTGCTGGCTGTAGGAGTTCCAAATGCCTATCACGACAAAAGCTGCGCTCATGAGTTACGCGGAAACCCAGATGCGTTCAAAGGGTTACTCAGCATTCAGTTACGCTGATCTCGCTGCGAAGATCGGTATCAGAAAAGCCAGCATTCACCATCATTTTCCTACGAAGGAGTGCTTGGGCGCAGAGCTGATCAACGATTACATCTCCCGGTTCAATGAAACGCTGGCCTCAATCGAAGCCATGTATCCCGAGCCACTGCAGCGTCTGCAGGCCTTTTCTCGACTTTTCGTGATCAGCGCGAATGATGGGCTGCTGCCTTTATGCGGCGCCTTGGCTGCGGAAATGGCTGCGTTGCCGTTGTCGCTCCAAGGGCTCACGCGGGACTTCTTCAACTCTCAGCTCGCCTGGCTCCAAAGCACCCTGAATGACGCAGTCCGCCAGCACAACTGGTCGCTGGGAACAACGGCTGAAAACTTCGCCTTCATGCTGTTGAGTATGTTGGAGGGAGCAAGCCTCATTGATTGGACACTCGGTCGATCAACCGACCCTTTGGCTGGTTTTAACCATTTGCTTGAAATGGCGGCAATTCGGTCTTCATTTCTTCGTGCAGGATAGATTATGAAAACTCCTTCGAAAAAATACGTTGTCGATATCTGGTCTGATTATGTGTGTCCTTGGTGCTGGATTGCCAAGCGCCGCTTTGAGAAAGCACTTGAATGCTTCCCAGAGAAGGACGACGTACAGGTCAACGTTCGGGCCTATCGGCTGGCTGCCAACCATGCTCCGGAGCCGATGATTCCTGCCTTGAAGCGTAAGCTTGGTAACGCAAACTCCGCTTTATCGATGATGAGTACCGTCAGTAAATATGGCGAGGTCGACGGGCTTGATTACCGCTTTGACACCATGATGTTTGGCGATACTGCGGATGCTCATGTGCTGGTAAAAGCTGTTGAAGACTCGGAGGTAAAGAAGCGTCTTGTGGAAGCGCTGTACGAGCAGAGTACAAGCCACGGTAAGTCCCTTTTTGATCGCGCCAGCTTGGCGGCGATTGCTAAAGGCGCAGGTGTGTCGGACGAGTCCATCCAGCTGGCTTGGTCATCTGCAGAGTTGCGCGCTGAGATGAAGGCGGATGAACAGTTTGCCGCCCAATTGGGTTCCGGCGTACCGCTCTTCGTCTTCAATAATGCGTTCTCGGTATCAGGCGCACAGACAGACGCATCCTTTCTTCAGGCGTTGAATCAGATGGCAGCTGAGGCGAAATCCCTGGATAGCTCATCAATGGGCCAAGTCTGCGGGATCGATGGCTGCAAAATTTGACTGGCAATGGATGGCGGCATTCTCAAGGTGCCGCCTTTCCTCAATACAGAACGAGAAATCCAGATGAGTCGTATCGTTGAGTTGAGCGCTCCCCAATTTGCTCGCTTCGTAGCCAAAGGGAGCAGTGTCGTAATGTTCTCAGCCTCCTGGTGCAAACCTTGTAAAGAGATGAAGCCGATCTTCTTGGAACTGGAGGGAAAACTCCATTCTCTAGCGGTCTTTGGAAAGATTGATATTGCGGTGTCTCCGACAATTGCGCCGATGTATGGCATCCGCTCTGTGCCGTCCTTGGCGGTGTTTCACGAAGGCCGCTTATTGAAAGTCTTCGCTGGGTCTAAGTCAGTTTCAGCCTTGAAGAAAGCAATTATCACTGAGCTGGAAGACGCTAGCTAACGGAGCGTTCTCCATAACTCGCAGTCTGGCCGGCTATTCACCTCTCGGTGCTGAAGACTCATTTTTTCCTGGGCCTGCGTCAATTGGATGAGCACGATCTTCGTTGAATATTTCCGTCAGTAAAGCGTTGGCTCGTTTGTAAGCGTCGTACTTGAATTCGGTGTCATCAGCGGGCTGAGCGGCCATTTCTTCCAGCATTTCCAAATTCAGGCGACGGAACCGATCCGCACGCTCACGAGCCTCGTAGCGCCCTACACCCAGTTGCTCCAAGGCTCTACGCCCAAGGGATAACGCGCTTTCAAAAGTTTCCCGCTCGACGGCCTCTATGCCCATCTGGCGCAGGGTAATGCTATGCCCCATATCACGAGCACGCACCACCAGTTTCAGGGATGGAAAATGCTCTTGAGCCAGCTCGGTCAGTGCCAGGTTATCGTCCTGGTTGTCGATGGCGTTGATCAGCACCACGGCTTTCGCGGCACCCGCAGCGTGAAGTAAATCGAGACGTGTGGCATCCCCATAAAACACCTTCACTCCGAATTTTCGCAGTGTCTCGATGTGGTCGGGATCATGATCCAAGACCACTACCTCAAAGCCACAGGACATCAGTAGACGCCCAGCGATTTGACCGAACCGACCGAAGCCAGCAATGATGACCCGAGGATTGCTCTGATCAATGATGTCCGATTCCTTGCTACCCTGTTTGCCCGACGAGTCCAAGTGATTGAGCAAGAGGATCAGCAGAGGCGTTATACACATGGACAGCGCCACCGCCAACGTCAGGCTTTTACCCCAAGGGTCGATCAGGATGCCGGCGACAGTCGCTGCGCCAAATACCACAAAGGCAAACTCACTGCCTTGGCCGAGGAACACCGCCTGCCACGAGCGCTGATCACTTGGGACACTCAAGAAACGCCCCAGAAGCTTTATCACGAGCAGCTTGATCAGGATAAAGCCCAACGTCAGAGTGATGACTTTCAAAGGGGCGTCGATCAGCGTTCCGAAGTCAATCGACATGCCTACGCCGATGAAGAACAGACCCAGCAATAATCCCTTGAAAGGCTCGATATCGCTCTCTAGGGCATGACGATATTCCGAGCTAGCCAATAGAACGCCCGCTAAGAAAGCACCCATGGCCATCGATAAGCCTGCCTTTTCCAATAAGAGGCCGAATCCGAATACCAGGAACAGCGCGACAGCACTAAAGATCTCTCTCAGGCCAGAGCGCGCTACAAAGCGAAGGACGGGTCTGGATACGTACTGACCCAAAAGAACAACTGCGACAACTGCACCTACGATTTTCGCGATAGACAGGGCCAGTTCCGCACCCGAGGGCGTGCCACCGTTTGCGGCCAGCAGTGGAATCATAGCCACCAGGGGAATCGCCGCGATGTCTTGGAAAAGCAACACGGCAAAGCTGCTTCGACCCACGGCGGTCGAGGTCATGTTCCGCTCATTCATGGCCTGCATCGCGATAGCTGTCGACGAGAGGCTCAGCGTTAGCCCTACCAGCAGCGCAGCTGTCCAGTTCAAGCCTAGTGCAGCGCAAAATATTGCGATGGCTGCACCACATGCCAGCATCTGCATCGCACCACCACCGAACACCATCCGGCGCATAGCCCAAAGACGCCTGGGGTCGAGTTCGAGACCAATGATGAACAGCATCAACACCACGCCAATTTCAGCGAAGTGCAGTATGGACTCGACGTCGGTCACAAGCTTCAAGCCCCACGGGCCGATTAAGCAGCCGGCTATCAGATACCCCAGAACCGGGCCTAAACCTAACCGAACGGCAATTGGGACTATCAAGGCAGCTGAGCCCAAGTAAATGAGCATTTCAATCAGGCTATGAGTGTCCATTCAATCTTCCTTCCACGAGGCCAGGCGCTCGCCGTAATGGCGGATCTGCTTGAGCAGTCCGTCTTGGTCTGCTCTATATGCACCATGAACTGCGACTGGGCTTAACCAACGCATTCCACAGTAATTCGCGGTTGCTTGAAGAGGCTGGGACAGCACCGCGAAACCCGGATGGTCACCGCCTTCAAAATGATCATGCTCTCCGCCCGTGGTCACGGCCCACAGGAGATTTTTATTTTTCAAAGCAGTAGCACCCGCCCCGTAGGCCCAGCCCTGCGTGAAGACCTTATCGATCCACAGCTTCAAAAGTGGGGGGTAGCTATACCAATACAAAGGATGCTGCAGAACCAGCAGGTCTGCTTGCTCCACGGCCTTCTGTTCAGCTTCAACGTTGATGTTGAAATCGGGGTATAGGTCGTACAGGGAACGGACTACAACATCGGATTTGTTAGCTGCGAACCTGAGCATCAACGTGTTTACGTTGGATTTCTCAGGGTAAGGATGGGCGTAAATGATCAGAATCATGACGTGATTCCCCACAAACCTGGCGTTCTTCAAGAACGGAAAAAGCCCCCTGATCGTTGAGCGTAAATACACTCAGCGATCAGGGAGCTAATGGTTTGGCGATGAAGCCTTATTGGCCTGCTTGCAGCTTCAGCACGTCCTGTGCAGTGACTGGATTGCCAGCGATGCCCCAGTCACCGCTCTTAACCTCTTCGAAAATGACCCAGGTCAAGGCACGCATGTTTTCGCCTTCCACCGACACCATGGCGTCAGTCACTTTGCGAATGACCTCGGCTTTTTGCTCGTCAGAAAAAACCCCTTCAATACCTTTAATAGTTACGAGTGGCATGGTGTTCTCCTAAATGTTTGGGATGGAATTTCAGGCTTTTGCTGCTGTGTATTCAGGGTAGTCCGTGTAACCCTTATCAATCGAATCGCTTACGCCGTAGTAGGTAGCGCGATCACCCTCGGCCAGCGGCCAATCGTTCTGCATGCGCTCGACCAGATCCGGGTTGGCGATGTAGGCGGTGCCGAAAGCGATCAGATCGAGTTCGCCTTTGGCCAGCTCAGACTCTGCGATCTCTTTGGTGAAGCCGCCAGCAGCCATCAAGGTGCCTTTGTAAGCGTCGCGGAACGCAGCACCGAAGCCTGGGGGCGTTTGCGCGGCCAAGATGGTCGGTTGGTAGTTCAGGTGAACAAATGCCAGCTCTCGTTCGTTGAGGGCAGCCGCCATGCTCATCCAGGTTTCTTCTTCGCCTTCGTACACCCCGAAGTCGTACAGGCGACCAAACGGCGAGAAGCGAACGCCAATCTTCGAACCACCAATTTCAGCAGCAATCGCGTCAATTGTTTCCAGCAGGAAGCGCTGACGGTTGGCAATAGAGCCACCGTACTGATCAGTGCGAGTGTTCAGGGCGCTGCTCAGGAATTGATCGAACAGGAAGCCGTTGGCTGCCATGATTTCGATACCGTCAAAACCTGCGTCCATCGCCATCCGCGCGGATTTAACGAAATCCGCAATGACCCGTTTCACTTCTTCAGTTTCCAGGGCGCGAGGTTCGCTTGGTTGAACAGGCCCAGATTTGCCCGGTTCGATCCAGGCATACACCGTGGTGTCTACGGCAGGCACTTTGCCCGAGGAGACCGGTACCAAACCATGCACCGAGACATGGGACATACGCCCTACGTGCCAGAGCTGCGCAAAAATCTTCCCGCCTTTGGCATGCACAGCGTCAGTGACATTGCGCCAGCCTGGCAGGTGCTCATCTTCGTAAATGCCGGGGGTGTACAGATACCCCCGAGCCTCGTCGGAGATAGGCAGGCCTTCGGTGATCAGCAAGCCGGCAGAAGCACGTTGCGCGTAGTACAGCGCGTTGGATTCATTTGGAATGTTGTTCAAGGTTCGGGTGCGAGTCATGGGGGCCATGACGACGCGGTTTTTGAGCGCAATACCGGACAGGTCGTACGGAGTGAACAGCTTATTCATGATTAATCTCGACGTCGTTGGAAGGTTGAAAGTCAGCGTCTGATTCAGGACTTATCAAACGCGTCGAGCACGTGGGTGCTGTAGACCAGCGCAGCACCGGCGTTCATGTTGATGGCTACACCCAGGGCTTCAGCTACTTCTTCACTGGTAACGCCGAGCTTCTTGGCCTCAGCTGCGTGGAAAGCGATGCATCCGTCGCAGCGAGTGGTCACAGCTACAGCCAAAGAAATCAGCTCGCGGGTTTTGGCGTCCAGATGGTTCGTCTTGCCGCCAGCGGCGCCTAGCGCAGCCATGCCTTTCATGGTTTCAGGGGACAGGCCATTGAGCTCAACGAGGCGAGTGTTGATGTCTTTGCGGGTTTGCTTCCAATCTTGCATGAGGCTCTCACGTGGGCGTTAACGCCCGGCAGGTTCACGGGTTGGTTTCGACTATGAGCATACGCTACCATCTAGTTGGTAGGCTTGCAACGCCTCATGCTAAATTCACGTCATTACGCAGGATCGAGGTGACAGTATCGATACGTGGCCAATGATATTTTGGTCGAAGGCGCCTGGCCATGACTGCGCACCTACCTATAGGTAGCCATCTTCAAAAAGAAGATTCGAATGAGCGTAGGCAGTGCAAAGGCTCAAGTGGAGCGATCCATATTCGCGAAATGTGGTTGAGGCTCGGTCAGAGTCAAGCCTGGCCTTATCAGGGTTGAAGGCACTGAATAGGCTCTGGGCTGAGCCCTGCGAGGGTGCGCCGGCAATAGGCTCTGTACCGCATGGAACAAGCCAGTGAGACTATGGCGGCATAGCCTCTGGCAAGCTTATCGAAGCCCGGAGGTTCTCTTCAGCCAGCCAAACATGCGCTTGGTGATGTTGCGCTGTCGATACTTGGGCTGATCGAACACTCTGGGTAATCTAGGCTTGGGCTTGCATTTCTTCGAGCGCAGGGAGATGGCGGGCTGCATTCGCTATTGGTCGCATTAGCGGCGTAGCGCTTCGACGTTGTAGCCCTTGTAGGTAAGCAACCATTTACGGCGCTTACGCGGGCGGCTAGGTTGGCTCGATGGAATGCTGACCTCGTCCAACAGTGGCTGGACGTAGTTCATTCAAAACGGGGCCCGGTCAGCATCAGATTGATTCTGATCGACGCCGTTATTCATACACCAAGATCTCCCGCAAAAAAGGCATCTCTCAGAGCAGGCGTGCCCTCATGCTCAAAGACGAGCTTACGCAGTAAATACTGCGCGAGGTATGACCGAAGACGGGATCGGAGCTGAACATAAGGTTCTGCATGCCCCACATCGCTATCAGGCCAGCGAAGCTTCAAGGCGTGTCTCAAACTCATCAGTGTCTCGCCGCCGAGTGTGTCCTCGTAGAGCCGGGTCAAATCGTCGAAGCCAGCGGTGCGCTTGTAGCCGACCAGTGCCTCACTCAGAATCAAGCTAAGCGAATCCGCGTAGACCTGCCACGCCCTTTCCCACACCAGCTTTTCCACATCACTGTCCAAGCACAAACCTCGCTGCTACAGCACAACTACACCGTGCCCACTAGAACACGGCACGACATTTAACAGCCCTGGAATTGAGCCTGAGCATGCACATCGAATTTGACCTGAATCAGAACGACCTGGAAGCCCTCTTGCGCCACTGCCAGGCCTACAGACCAACAAGCAGTGATCCTCGTGAGAATCAACGCCTGCAGGATGCGCTGGAGGCGTTGGAGCAGGCCTTGGTGGAGGCAAATGCTACTCGGTAATCCGAGGACATCATTATGCAGATCAATATGCTGATAACCAGAGGCAAGGACACCCGTATGCACTAGGGAAAATAAGGCGGCGCAACTCCAGCGTCGCCGTAGGTTGTCTGACATGGGTGCATTTTGAGACGGAGCTACTCCACTCAAAAAATTGGGTTCAGCTTGTTATTTGAAGTCAAAAGCAAAAGCAGCGGCCTTACGGCCAAAAAGACGATCTCCCCTACCGGCCCTCGCCTCGCCTATCGGCAAGGCAATTGAGGCCTGAAAAGCGCTCAGATCAAAAGCGAAAAGATCGGCCATCACACCGTGTCTTATCCAAGCATCATCGGTGGCGCCGACACGGTAGAAAATCTTTTTGCTCTCAAATATAGAACTCCGTCTCGCTTTAAAAATTTCAAGAGGGGGGGGGTGGCGAAAACGTCGCAAATTGATAAGAGATGTCGCAATTGAACAAGGTTGTCCAACGCTGTCCTTGGAATGTGACATTTTGACGATTGTTACGATGGTAGTAGCTTTCCCCAATTTGGGGTTCATCAGCAACGCATCAAAGGCCTGACGGGCGCCAAGTTAGGAGGCTGGTACGTCATCTGGTTACGCGATCGGCGGCCAGGTCTGGCAATAAGGAAGGGCCTGAGGGAGGGGGTGCAGCTACCACCTCGGTACGTTCAATTAACGGCGCGGAAGGGAGCGCATGTGCGTGCACACGATCTCCCATTGCCCCAGCCGGAAACGGTTGTACTGGCGAACCAAGACAACTTTTCCATGATCGGTCATGGCGTATTCTCCATCTGATCTCAGCGGGCCGCTGATAGCCTTTACACGCCACGTGCAAAGCGAGCAGATGAGTGCCAGGCAGGAAGGAGAGTCCTTTGGTGGTAGCTGCAGGCGTAATGCTATCAGTGGAGGGCCAGCCTGAGAAGACTCGCATTTACTTTGGTGGCCTTCCCACCTTTCCCCATACCGGCTTCGAAAAACCATCGCCTCCAGGCAACCTCATGCCATCATCTTGTCGAAATGAGCTTCGAAATTCGTTTCGACGAACACGTCCTTGAAACGATCGATGAAGGTGGCAGGATCGATCTCTCCAAAGTCTGTGATGTTGACCGCATCAGTATGGGACTCGCGGTTGATGTAACGAAAAAAGGCCGTGAATTCCGGCTTGTCCTCGCTGAGCTTCATTAGCGCCTGGCGCAGCGTGGGTGCCTGGTGCACGAAGCTGAAGTAGTACTCCAAAATGTTACGCATCATGTTCGGCATCACGTTGGGGGACGTCCTGCCTTGCAAGGCGTCCTTGATCGTCTGCCAGCACGCCTGGTAGTCATTCTGAATTTCCCTCTCCTCCATCGCCACTACCGAGCTGTATTCAGACTTGGTAATACGGAACAGCGCAAACGCCTTCTCCCCATCCTCTTTCAACAGCTTCACCATTTCATGGAAGAAGAAGAGGTTGTGCGTGAGTATAATCACCTGCTTGAAGCGCTCCTTCGGCATCAACACCTGGCGCCTGATCAAGGAAGCTATGTCGTACACGTAGTTATGGGAAAGGCTCGAAATCGGATCGTCGATGACGATGATCCGGTCACTCTTGAGCCTCCCACCTCCAGCACCCATTTCGCCATTGCAGACTTCAAGGAAGTAGAGGAATGAGATCAGTGTTTTCTCGCCCTCACTCAGGGTCTTGAACACCCCCTCAGTCTGACCTGGACGCTCTAGCCGGTATTGGGGTACTGCCCCCTCCTCCCTGATCAGCGTAAAACCCTTCAGTCCGAGCATCCGCAACCAGTATTTGATGTTCTCGACCGCTTGGTCGATGTTTGTGATGGACGCTCTGGACGTGCTGACGATGCCCTGCTGCTCTTGAATACGATTTCTGAGGGCCTGCACTTCATCCTTGGCCGCTTGGCGTACGCGGCCTTGGGCCTTTTCAACTTTGTCGAATGTCACGAAAAAGGCGTTGCACGCACCTCTGTACCATTTCCAGAAGCGTTGCTTAATGCTCTCTTCATGCTGCTTACGGTTTTTTATCTTCCCGTTGACCTCGTCGATCTTCTGCTGCTCCGCGTCGATCACAGAATTCAATTGAGCTGTTAAAGGAACGGTGGACTCCAACGTCGTTACTAGCGAAGGACTGGCGATTTTCCCGGCCAAGGCTTGGAGGTTATTTTGGAGCACAGCTTGCAGCTTGGAGACATGCAGCTTGATTGCTTGATGCTGATACTCCGGAGCCTCGCACCGACGTAGAAACTGCTCGACTCCGCTCCGGTACCGGCCTTCGAGTTGTCGCAGCACATCCAGGCGTTCCTCGTAGGTCTTGTCGAAGACTTTACGAACCTCAGCGTAAAAATCCGGTGGCAGGTTTTGCTGGCAAAGCGGGCATTTGTCGTGTGCTTCTGTCTCGTAACGCAGGGCATGCTTGACCCAGTCCGAGTTTCCCAGCTGCTGAATAAACGCAGAAAGGTAGGAGTTACCTGACCCGGTGATGACCTCTTGCAGAATCGGATCCCCCTCAAGGCTTTGCGCTTGAAACGCGAGCTGCGGGATACCTGGCAGTTCCTGATCGCTGAACTCCTTTAGCGCAGCGGCCTCAGCCAACAGCACTTGGGCAGTTTCGGAGGAGGCCTCCAGCGGTACACTGCGTACGTGCTCTAGCAATCGCTCCTTTGTGTTGAGCAACTTGAAGCAATAGGCCAGTGCAGTACCATCAAACTCGCGCTTGGGCTTCCACACATTCTCCAACAGTACCTCGTACGCGGCGTCATTAACCTTCTTGCTGTTAACTCCCTTCTCCATTTCAGCGTCATGGGCGATCGTAAGCTCAGCAATGGATGCCTCTGCCGTCGCCAGTGCCTCTTTGGCCTCAATGTTTCCCTCATTGAGCGTGAATACCCCTGGCTGAGAAGTCGCTTCCTGGAAGTTCTTCTCCATGAAATGATGGTTGTAGACCAGCACCTCGCGACCGACCTTGATCGGCTCCACCCCGCAGACGCTATAACAGGCCTCGCCTGGGGCTTGGAGATAGTTGCCAATGGTGGTTTTGCCTGTACCGTTCTGGCCATAGAACAGGCTCACGCGCTTGAGCGGAGCAATGGACACGGCAGCGTCAGGCGAGTAGCTGGAAACATTGCGGAGAAGGATTTTTTCGAGCATGGCACAGTCCCTGGCAGAGGCAGATCCAGCTCAAAGATAGGCAGAAACCGTGCGATTTCATAGGGCCAGCACGCGCTAGAAAACAACTATTCGTGTCGCTAGTGTGAATCGGGGAAGTGTCAGGGGCAGCAGGCTCGTGCCGATCTGGCTCAGCGTCCATTCACAGGGCTGATCAGGGTGGCTCAGCTAGAGAGCTGGGCCGGCTGCGTGGGTGATGATCAGAGAGCGTTCTGGGCTGACCTCTGGTTGGCTCTGATCATTCAGTGGTTACTGCTCAACCGGCGCGATTGTGGTCGGTGACCAGGTTGGCGAATTGCACAAGGTCGCTGATATGCCCCTGGCCTGACCGATCCAAGTGATGCCCCACGATTCCCACAGCTCTAGGGCCATCCCTGTCGCATTTTCTGGAATCGCCAATCATCACCACTCGGGCTTTCTCTCGGGCTCTTTGAATCTCCGCATGGCGGGCGTCCACCCCCATCTCTCGGCAAATGTGCAGGTAGATTCTGGGGTCAGGCTTCATGACCCCAAGCTCGTAACTGAAAGCGTGACATTGCACGTGCGGGAAGGCTTTCCTGATAACAGGGCCGTAGGGCTGGGCTAGGTTCGAACAGATGCCAATGAGCAGCCCCGCTTCCTGCAGTCGGTCAATCACCTCAAGGGCATCAGGGTATGGCTCGATTGATGCCAGTTCCTCGCCCAACGCATCGTTCATCTCCGCTCGCTCCGAAGAAGAAAGCTCGATCCCCAGATGATCAGCTACCTGGTCAAAACTGAGGTTCGCTGTCATCACGAAATGGGTGCTGTCGGATGTTAGCGCCAAACCCTGTCGGCGGCCTTCTTTAAGCAAAGCGCCGTAAGGGTTGGTGCGTTGACCGATGCGAACAACGGTACCGTATGCATCGAAAACGACTGCTGAAATCATGTGCCCTTCTTCCTGTCCAGCCTTATTCAAAAGCCATTGTTCAGATCAAGTAGTAGTAAGACGAAACTGAGCCCGAGCCTGTTCCGCCACCCGTTTTCCTCAGGACTTAGCCCGCCAGAATTGGACTGTAAACCATTTTTTTGACCTGTAAACTAAGTAGGTTTACACATCAAAAAACCGGTTTACACAATCCAGAACTAGGAATCGACAGTCCACTGGCTGTCATACGAGCCCGACTCCGCGCGAAAGCGATTGCCTCATCCAAGAGCACACTGGCCCCGGGCACCCCCTCCTCTGGTCGATGATCCGGATCATTTCAGGGGCAGGGATGAGTGCTAGCCTCATCGGCTTCGAGCCAACTCACGACGACGTAATGATCACGCCCACAAAGGCTCTGGAGCAACACGAAGCCCTGCTGCTCAGCGACAGCCATAGCCGGGGGAGTGGCGACGGTCTCGCCATCACCGATGAGGCCCGAGCGATCCGCGAAAGCAATAGCCGAGTAACGCGCACCTACCTTGGCGACATTAGTAAGGTAGGCATCGATGATCACGCCCCACTTGATACGCTTCGCTGCTAAGACTTTCAGAGGAATGGGGTGCTCGTCGCTCACCGAGCACCTTGCTACTGTCGACACTTCAAATCTCCAAAATTTTAAACGGGTTAAAACCGGTTTCTTCTTGGGGGTATCCACGTGGATTCGAGATCAGCCGGCACCGCCCGAATGGTCGATCGATCGAATGGTGGGTATGCCCAAAAATCCAGACGTCTGCCTGGTCAACTAGCTGGTGCCATCGATTGAAATAGGCAGCGCTCAAATGCCCAGAATGCTCTGACCCAGAGGCCTCTGGGATAGGACAGTGATGGGTTACGACGACGGTCTGGCCGGCGTAGGGAGTCGCGAGCTTTTCGCGGAGAAACTCGTACGACGCGCGATTTAATTCGATGAGATCTGCAGGCCGGATACGTCGGTACTCACTGCCCGTACGGATCATCCGAAAATCGTTCATTCCCCCCAAACACGCACTGGAGGCTGCCATCACATCCCCGGTGCCACTGAAATCTGTCCAACACGTCGCGACTAGAAATCGAACGTTGTTCGACGTCCAGACCTGGTTATCCAGGACGTGGACATGCGAGGCGGCTACGGCTTCCATTTTTTCGCGAGTACGGGTGAGATGGCCTTTGTAAAATTCGTGGTTGCCGCTGCAATAAATCACATCACTGCTGAACGACTCATTGGCCCACTTCACACCTCGGTTCAAGAGATCAATATCCCCTGCCAAAATGACAAGATCTGCATCGACGCTCGGAGGGCTGAAGCAGTCGAATTCGTTGTGCAAATCCGAGTAAATCAAAATCTTCATTCAGGAACCCTTGCCTGAGCCGGGGTGGCATGCCTGGCCGACCGCAGAGCCTGCTGAGGGCGGTTCTGCATGGCCTTCCATTTGACGGTTTATCGCTATATTGAAGTTCCGTGAAGCCTGACTAGGAGCCCTACTCTCCCCGGTATTCACAGGCCTGGAGGGAGCAACTGATACAGGGCGAACCTCCCTTCAAGGAGACGATCACGCGAAAACAAAGTCCGATAATGACAACTATATATGGTGGAACCAGACTGAGCAACATGGCCTTATCCTCGATTTTTGAGGATGCCCCATGACGCTTAAGCTCGGCGTTGCTGCAGTGCTTCGAACGCTGCGAAGCGGGCAGCGCCTGACGATTGAAAGCGTCAACGATGCCACCAGCCGCCAGTACTTGACCCAGCTTGAGCAAGCCAAGTCCAGTATCTCACTTGAAAAACTTCAGGCGATCAGCACTGCCTTGGGCATGAGCCCGCTCACCTTCATCGCCCTCACGCTCTCCGTCACCGGCGAGGAGTCGGCGCAAACACTTCTGAAAACCGCCCAAGGTGAACTGGACGAATTCGAAAAAGCTGGTGGAGTACAAGCGCTGCAGCACCAGTTCAGCCAAGGGGCGGTAGCTTCTCGACGCCCAGGTCGGCCCGTGGATCAGGATCGCTTGAACAGCGTTTTGCGTTGCAAGGCTGAGGGGCTTACTCAGTCAGCAACTGCTCAGAAATTGGGTATCTCCAAGCAGACCGTGCATGAATTATGGAAGCGAGAGGTCGGCCTGTAGGCCAGGCACTAAGCAGATCTGAGAATTCCCGGCGATCAGAAAGACCTGAGGAAATAAAGTCAGAGGATAGCGAGCGCGTGTTTCGTAGCCCTGGCTGCATGTAAACACCCACCGCCCCAAAGACATTTATCTCGACCAACCCTCCCCCACATTAATACCAAGCTGCGAAAAATCTTGCAGAAGACGCTTGCGACTCAAAATTGCAGGGATCTTGAAAATCTGCTTGTAAGCCTGATAGAGGCCAAAGGGGATCAGCAAAAGTCCCGCCCCGAAGGTTGCAGTAGCAATGACTATACCCGCAGGGATCGAAGCAACGCCAATCAGAACGCCAGCCCAAAAACCGGATCGTGACAACTGACGAACTTCGTCCAAGTCATATTCGACCGTGCCGTTTTTGGTTTCAAACGCGACCAGCACAACGGCGGACTTATGAATATTTTTAACATACCACGTCCTTGGCACATCAGATGCAAGCGCACCTCTGCTCTCAAGGTATTTAGGAATAATTAGGTTTTTATAGTAGAAAATTTTGCCTGACTCATCCAACAAGCGAACCTTTTTGTAGAGGCGCGCACAGTCTTGAGACGAATGAAATTCATAATTTTTTACAGTAGCTGTTACTTTCTTCAGCTCCGACATCCTAGCGTTCCTTAATGCCTGTTCCGTCGACAATTTTTCGATCAGCCTTGGTGCCTGAAGGCGACTGTATGAAAGCCACCACCAGGCTCATGCGCCACCGGTGGGTAAGGCTTCAACTGGCCTGTGCGCAACTCACCTCGGATAATGATGGCGAAAAGCCCATACGTTTCAATATATAGATTTGTATGGATTCAGGCAAACGCGGCATACCGTCTGTTTTTGGGGTGCCGCCATGTCGATTCAGGAAGGTTTCGCCGCAGCGCTGCGGCTGATTCGAATGACCAAAGGGCTGAATCAGAAGGATTTAAGCGGCACAGTTACAGGATCGCACGTCAGCCAGCTCGAAAGCGGCAAAACCTATCCAACGGTCAAGGTGGCTGGTGACCTGGCCCAGGCTCTGGATCTCTCACCCTCAGCATTACTCGCTGTTGCCATGGCTTGTGATTCGGGGGCCACTCCAAGGGCCGTGCTTCTGCAGGCCATCAAAGATCTGGAATCGCTCGGATTGATTGACCAGGTGCCTCCTGCTTCAGCGGATGCCCTGGATGGAACCCATCCGACTAGTCTTCGAGCAGCCGCTGTTCGCGCCAAAGTCCAGGAGCTCAAGAGGCAGGGGCTAAAGCAGGTCGAGGTGGCCAAAGAACTGGAGCTACCTAGGACGACAGTCCAACGGCATTGGCACTAAGTTTGTTAATCCGGGTCTTCAAAGCCAAGTCACTGAGCCTCCCCGCACCTGTAAAAGCTAGCTGAAATTCATCCTCGACGACTGGTGAAGGTGTTCGCACGCAGGGGCGAGGACTTCGACGACGCAGCGCTGGAGTGCGCCGCTGCCATAGGCTCGCTTCGCCTTGCCAAGCGTGTTTCGGAGAGGCTGCTGGTCGGAGCACCGGAACAGCGCGCAGCGAAAGCTTCCAATTTTGCTACGGTTGCTTGTGATGGCCAAGCAAGCGGCTAGGCTGATCGGCGATCGCCACCTCCAAGCTGGAGAACGCAGACTTCTTAGCTCAACAGCAAACCGCCTAGAGCTGACCACCTTCTGCCGATGCTGCCATATATAACGGAGGACAGTTGAGACCGCCAGAACCAGATTTCTTGACCAAGCTGTTTTAAGCCACTAGCGAACATGGGAGCTGGAGGGTTGTGTGCATCGTGATCAAACGATGCTGAACGAAAGTTAGATGGGAGCCGTAGGGACACACTATTTGAGGCATATCAACAACTTGCCTGCCGGAAAGCCACCGACAGCTAGTAACAAAGCTAGTTACCTTTCCACATACCGCGAATAAAGTTTCGCATCCCTCTTGAAAGCGCCCATCAACAGCAATAAGATCTTCATGCACCACCAACATCCACATCAACACAAGGAAGATTTTATGGCGCTTAAACCAGGCCCAAAGCCGATTGCCAAGTCAACCGGCGAAGTAGATAAACGTCGCCGTGACAATAAAGACACGCAAGGTAACAACCCTGACTTGAAGCCGAGCAAATCTTCAAAGAAATAGCTTGTTACAGACAGAGCTACTGTAACGGTAGCTTTTGTCATTAAAGCCTGCAAGAGACCGACGAGCAGCCGGACGGTTGAGTTATCGTTACTTTTGTAAATTACTTGCAGGCTACCTACTTATAATTTTACGTACTCTATTTCTTGCTCTTCAGAGAAGCTGAGTGGCCGTTTTTTGCATTCTTCTATCGGTCTCTGCAAAGCATGGAGCCGACTATCCAGACGCCCATCAGTGAGTAGTCCCGCCGCCACTGCCGAATGCCCTCATTTGATAGTCTGTTACAGACTGGAACAGAGCCTCGGCAATCAAGCGTAGCCTTTCCACTTCGATTGCGGGCGCGCCAGTGCCCTGAGCTTGATGGTAACGGCGCATCGCCTCAACTGCCTCAGAGTAGGCTGGATGGTCGGGCGGCAGGAGATCGGACAGTTTTGGCATAAATGCTCCGATTAGTGAATCAGGTCAGGCAGACTACAGGTTGCCAGCAACTGGAAATCCACTACCTCGTGATAAAGGGACTCCGCTCGCAATCGACGGCGCTCTACCTCTTCCAGAGATGCCTCTTGATCCTGAGCTTTTTGATGCGCCCGCATCGCTTCAAGGGCTTCGCGCAGCAGCGGCTCGCCAGCCTTGGCCATGCCTTCTAAGGTTCGCACAGTGCGCTCCTCTCTACACTGATTGTTTGGCCTATTTGCGAGCGGAGGTGATCAAGGATCGGATGCCTGTTGCCACTAGGAGGAGTGGCACCCAAACGTTGACTTCACTCATTAACCGCTGAGGCGACACTGAAGACCTGAAAGCACAAATCAACTGAGATAGGAAACGGCTCCTCTCAGACATGCAGTTCAGTTAGTGACTGCGGGTATCGGCAATTATAGCGATAACGGTGACAGCGTCCGCATGAAAATATGCAGACACCATTGCCGTTAACGCTAGAGTTCGGAGGGCAAATTGACAGGACGCTTGCACCCCTCGCGCCCCTACGTTGAGACAAACGGTCATGAGAACAGCGGTTCGGTCGCGCAGAAGAATTTACGGAAGGAAGGGCAAACGCCACTCAAGCCACTTCAAGACCCCGACGTCGCTGCAAGCCTTGATTTCCAAAGATTCGAACAGGTTAGTCAAAAGCACTATCGTCACCGTTACGAGCACGAAGAGTGCCCTGAGTCATTTAGATAACGAAACGGGCGACCATGCCATTGAGTTCCACGGCTAGCCTAGACAACTCATGGCTAGCGGCACTGGTCTGATTAGCTCCAGCGGCGGATTGAGTCGCCAGGTCGCGAATATTCACAAGGTTCCGGTCTACCTCGCGAGAAACCTGCGCCTGTTCTTCGGATGCACTAGCGATTACCAAGTTGCGTTCATTGATCTGAGAAATGGAGGCAGCGATTTGTTCCAATGCATCGCCTGCTGAGCGTGCGAGTTCCAGCGTGCTTTGCGTGCGATTGGTATTAAGAGACATCGACTGAACAGCATCGCCAGTACCAGTTTGGATGCCCGCTACCATCTGCTCTATTTCTTGGGTAGATTGAGCCGTCCTGTGGGCCAAGGCGCGAACCTCATCAGCCACGACTGCAAACCCTCGGCCCGCCTCTCCTGCACGCGCGGCCTCAATGGCTGCATTCAATGCCAGCAAATTGGTCTGCTCGGCAATAGTACGAATAACATCCAGGACTTTACCAATCTCGCGTCCTTGCTCAGCAAGACCTTCGACCTGAGAAGAGGTAGTTTGTACATCTTGAGTCATAGCCTGAATGGCCTTCACCGTTTCTACCACCTTATCGCGCCCCTGGCGCGCAGTGTCGTTAGACGCCTGGGATGCTTGAGAGGTAGACACCGCATTGCGGGCTACTTCTTCGACCGCAGCCGTCATTTGGTTGACCGCTGTTGCAGCCTGCTCAAGTTCATTATTTTGTTGCATCAGCCCCCGCGAAGACTCCTCGGTAACGGCGCTTAACTCCTCCGCTGAAGAGGCAAGTTGCGTGGCCGATCCAGAAATCATCGCGATCGTTGTACGCAGATTCTGCTGCATGATGGACAATGCTCCTAGCAACCGCGCAGGCTCATCACTACCTCCAACCTCGATATGTCCAGTCAACTTACCTTCGGCAATGTCCTGCGCGGCACTCACAGCTTCGCTTAATGGGGTTACTATGCTTCGCGTTAGCAACCAAGCGAGTAGCACTGTCAGCAGAGTGGCAGCCACCGAAACGATGATAATAGCCAATTTTGCGTTGCTGTATTGTTCACCTGCCAAATCCGAGGCATCACTCGCGTTGACTTTATTTATAGCTATTAACTTACTGAGCTGAACACCCATCAAGTCGGCCAAATCCTTCATCTGACCATTTACAAGTTGGCGGACAGCTTCAGTCTGTCCTTGCTGTGACAACTCTAGCGCCCGAGCTTGCTCTGACAAATATGTCTTTAAGGTAATGTCGAATTGAGTGTAGAGCGCTCGCTCATTGGCACCCGACGGCAGGATTGCATAGCTGTCTTTTGACTTTTGGAGGAGCTCAATTAACTCTTTTACGCGACGTTCAGTTTCCTGGAGCGCAGCAGGCTCACGATTGACCAAGATGCGAAAAATGGTAATACGTAACCGCAATGTATTTTCAGTCATCCCCCAAGAAAACCTACACTAGGCAGAAGGTTAGTTTCCATATTTACCGTTGCGTCACGGATCACAGACATGCGCCCCTGAGCAAATAATTCAAGTAAAATAACTAGCCCAGCAATAAACGAAAATCCCGAGAACGCCCGGGGCGCTATATTAAGTCGCCTCAACATCATGGAACGCCCTCCAGGTTTTAAATAACGGCCATAGCTATAGAACTCGCAAAAAAAAAACGATGACCTAAGGCGAGAAGTAGATCTAGCTTAAACCGTGCACTTTAGTTAAATTTTGGCACCCTCGAAATTAATAATAAATTCGTTGACAGCTTCGACCCCACAGCCTAAATTTCTTTAGTAAGCCCAACGAGCAGCTATAGCATTAAATACAATTTGGAGACCTAGTTCACGAGGCGTTACGTGATTTTTGCTAAGCCACACAAATAAAACCACTGCTGCTTGCCGCGACTTTTCATTCATCACCCAGAGATCCGACAAATTGAAGCCGCCATAGCTTTCTGGGTCATGCCACGCCATGAGAAATGCCGCGACGGGCTCGGCTGCACAGTCACCCGCAATGGCTGCAGCAATTAGATCGCGGATAGATAAGGATACAAGCTCGTCCAACTCGTCATATCGGAAGTGTGCTAAAGATTTCTCGTAACTCATAATTCTCAGGCTGACCGTCTCGGTATGATAGAAATCACCACATCAAGCGTACGCCTCCTCTCAACCTCATCGGGGAACGCGGTTAAGTCGTACGGATGAGCAGAGGAATGGTACAGCTCATTAGGCGACGCCAGCCTTTCCCAGGTCAACAGAACCCAATTAAAAAATCGCCTAGACCTCCATGATTGATACTTATATCTAGAAGAACACGATAACCTAAAAAGACTACCAAGGAGAAGGCTTAAATACCACTAAAAATTTTGCCGATATTTCAACATACTTTTTTGTTTTATGTTGCTTCCTGAGACGCAAATTTTCACGTCCACAGGCGCAAATCGAAGAAAGAAAACTGTAGCCATCTTGAAGGCCTTTCTGCACTAAAAAGTATTGGCGCCATAGCCGCTTTTTGAACGCTAGAGACTTGGCATGCTTTCTCATATTTGGCATGCTCATTGGCTACCTAACCCATTGAGTTCTATCATGCCCACACTAGCGCCCTCTTGCGCCCAAGTGATTTTACGCTTGGCCGAATACGTGCCTGAGCCTCCGGTACCGCTTCAACACCTATACTCAAGTGTGGACTCAAAAGTCAGAGCAGACGCTAGGGTAGATATCATTGAGGCGGCAAGCCTGGTACAAGCGATTGCACTCGTCTCAGGAGATATTGATATTGGACTAATGGCATATGACCTATTCAGGCCTGGGCAGCTCAATGCCCAACTCTACGCAATCATGTCGAGTGACAACCTGGGCGAAGCACTTAGAGTCGCAGTTAAGTATTCAATATTACTAGCCGATGGCACGCCGATTTCATACACTCAGAATGAAGATGGGTTGACGCTAAAATTCCTAAGAGTTGAATCGATGAATGTCACTCGACAGTACATTGATTGCTGCCTATCCACGATGGTGGGGCTAACCCACTGGCTGCTTCCTTGGGAGCCACCTATTCCGCTGTCCGCGACATTTAGCTACCAGGCCCCAGCCGACCAAAGCAAGCTGAAACGCATCTTCGGAAATAATTTAACATTCTCCAGCGAGTTGAATACTATTTCCTACTCCGCTCGTGACTTAATGAAACCCCTAGATACTGCTAACCCACAGCTCAAAATATATCATTTGAGCCAGATCAACGAATTACTCTCTAAGCGACAAAGCAAGATCACTTCTATCGTCAAAAATCTGATTTTCACAGACCTAAATTCAAGCCGATTGATGTCTTTGAATAAAGCGGCACGTGAGCTAAATTTTAGCTCTCGCACCCTTCAAGCTCGACTCAATGAGGAACGGACATGCTTCAAAGACTTACTTGATGAGTGCCGGCGTGAAATAGCGTGTGAACTTTTACGCACCTCTGATGCTACGCTTACTTCAATCGCAGATAGATTGAACTTTCGCGGAACTAGTAGCTTCCACAAAGCTTGCACTAGATGGTTTGGCTGCTCGCCCGGCATGTACAGATCCAATCAAAAAATTAATTAATTAGTACGCTAAAATGCAACAGCACCTTGAGGCTATTTAGTCCAGACCAAAACATCGGGAATTCTCACACTGCTTTTTTGGATAAGGCGGATCGAGCGTAGTGCCAGAGCAAGGGATAAAATTCCTTAAAGTCCACGCTCAGGGAGTCATAATTATCCATCATTTCTTCGTAAGCACCAATTAAGTGCGTGGGTTGAGACAATCGCTGGGAAATGACATGTAATCCCTCACCAATCTTGGAAATATTTCTGTAAGCGCCAAGCCAATCCTCGGAAATGATTAGAGGGGCTATAGGCTTCAAACGCTCAGGTAAAACCGGCTCATCCTCCAAAATTTTGTAAACTTTATGTGAAAAGGTATCGAGCGCAACATCTGAATATTGATCCCAGTCTCGCGCCAGACAGTGATCAAAAAACATATCGATCACGATCCCCGCATAACGACGCCTTTGGCTAGGGAAACGTCCAAGTGCGCGCCTCACCACGGAATGGGCATCAGTAAAAACATCGATTTTTCGATGTAACTTTATAGCTTCCTCTGTCTGGAAAGAAAATTGCCCTGTCAGCGGCCCTTTTACAAAGTCACCATACAAGCTGCCAAGCAGTTGGTCAGGATCCTGGCCGCCTAAGTGCAAATGCGCTAGATAATTCATTAACAGTACCTACTGTGCTCGCCTATAAAGTCGCGCCAAGCGATCTGAATTTCGATAGCCCGAACGATTAACCTCTCATCCATCAGGTCGGTATCGTACACCCCCTATCCTAACCTAGCTATCGATCACGTCGATTATCACAATAACCTGAACGACTACCTTCTGGATTGTTTTTATGAAAACCCAGCATTTTTAGCTCAGACCAACAGGAAAAACGACTAGGTAAACTCTGAAAAAGACCTCCTGATTTGGCAAAATTTCCGAATACCAGTTTCTGAGCCTTTCGATCATGAAACAGATGTCCTTCGCCGACACCGAGTACGCCAGCAAGCGCAAGTAGACCCGCAAAAATTATTCCTGATCGAGAGGGATCAGGTGGTGCCCTGCAAGGGTTTGATTACTCTGATCGAGCCGCATTATCCAAAGGGTGAAGGTGGTCGTCCGGCCTACCCATTGATGGCGATGCTGCGGATACATCTGATGCAGAGCTGGTTCGGCTACAGCGGCCCGGCGATGGAAGAGGCGTTGTATGAGACGACCATTCTGCGCCAGTTTTCTGGCCTGAGCCTTGTGCGAATCTCGTACGAAACCACCACTCTCAATCTCCGGCGCCTGCCGGAAAAGCACGACCTGGCAACTGGAATTCTCGGTGTGATCAATAGCTATCTGGGCGATCACGGCCTGTCGCTGCATCAGGGCACTATCGTCGATGCCACTTTGATTCACGCCCCCAGTTCGACAAAAAACAAGGACGGCAAGCGCGATCCCGAGATGCACCAGACGAAGATGTATTGGCTGCGCGAGGGCACCGGATAGGCGATCTCTAAAGTTTTAAAACCGGCCCTGCCTAACCCTCGCTCAACCTTCAAGCCTATGCCTATGCGCTATGTGGCCGCTGCTGAGTCGAGCAGTTCCTGCGCGCCCAGAGTCACCGACATTCAATACGATGATCCGTATCGGTTGAGCACGCTTTTACTATTGCGAAACAGGCAGAAGATCGTACCGCCTGAATAGCGATCGATAGAAGGAGATCATCTGCTCCTCTGCATCCGGCAGGGAGAGTTCGTAACCACCAAATCGATACACCTCATACCCTGCGAGCCTCAGAGCCCTGTCTGCCGACATCATCGCTGAGTAGCGGCGGGGGCTGGCTCGTCCATCATCAGTCGCGTAGTGATGATCACCATCGACCTCAATGACTACCCGGACTCCTCCAGGTAGCAACAGCAGAAAATCCATTCGAGAACGGAGCAGCGCGTCCTTGCCTCGTTGAGAGACCGTCTGCGGATCCCAGAAAAACCAGACCTCCGGCAAGAGGACTGGGAGCTCAGGAATTCGAGCTTTATCAAAGGCCTTGTAGAAGCTTGTAAAGGCCAAAATCTGCGGAGGCGATGACTTGGGTAAACAGTTACCCAATCGTTGATACAACGCCTTCTTGCCCTCCCCCGCTGCCAATCCCCGGGTGTGCTCGAACCAGGATTGCAGGTCACGCCAAAGCAGCCCCGCCGGCCCTATCGCTCGGTCGTACATCAAGACCTTGTCAGCATTGCTGACCACTTCAATGTCGTTGTCCAGTGCATTACTGAAGCGCAGGTCGGGCTTGGCTTTGGATGCAAAGATAAGGTTCTTAGGCGAAGCCTTAGCATTGCCGCCAAGATACGTGAGCTGACCCTCCAGGTAGGCGTCAGCCCCAATCGTGACGATGAAATGGACGCCGTAGGGCTTCAACACTTCATCCACTGCATCCATGAACGCCCGCTGAGCGGCCTCGTCGGGGCGCACCGAGGAAGAAGCCAGTGCTTCGATGAATCGCACGAAACGGGCATCGGTGGATTTGAAGGCGCCCACCTTTTCAAAGAGTGTCGTGGCGCTCCAATCATCGTTGGCGATGCAGTGACGCTCAATATGGTCACGCAGGCTGGGGGCCAGCGAAAAATCTGCCAGCAAGCTTCGCTCATCGATACGCCAGAAGTTCGCAAGGGTCGTGAGAAACCCTTCCCCATGGAGAAACAGTGCTTCTTGATCAAGTCGCCGGGATAAATCCCGCCGGTACCGTGCGGGGATGGCCGGGCGAGAGCCCTCGTCCCAGTAGAGCTCTTGAAGCTCATCGCGATGCACGACCGGTAAATCAAGTTGTGCCAAGGCCGCGCCGGCAGCGAAGACCAACTGCTCGTCTGAAGCTTCGTACACAGCGCCACGAAAGTGATCGCGCTTCGAAGGTGCGCCCAAGTAGTCGTTCAGCCCTATCGACGCGAGGACGCCTGGAATTTGAGTACCGGTGTAGTGATTCTTCTGCTCGCCCAGGATCTCGCCTAGACGCTCACGTAACGCAATCAGGTTTGACGAGGTTCGGGGCATTCTAGAACCTTTGTGCAGAGGACGACAGTGAACTTGAACGTACGTGGTGCTACGGTCGCGCCGCGATCGGCAAAGCCTAACCGTTGTGATGCCTTGACCGTAGCTGTATTCGCACTGAACAGCAGCTACGCTTGGCACACACCATTTAGGCCCGGAGGAAATCACGATGGCGTATTCAGAGCTCCTGCGCGACCAAACTGAGCGAGTCTTTGGGGACAAAGTCAAATCAGCGGTGTGGCTCAGTCAGCCACGTGCTGCGTTCGATGGGCTAAGCGCGCTGGAGTATGCCCGAGACGAGCCTACGTATCTTCGCGTAAAGGAAACACTGGACAGGATCGAGCATGGGTTTGCAGCCTGATTCCGTTTCAGCAAGGCCTCTGTTCGGAGATCACTCCAACTAAGCGCTCGGACGGTAACCGCTATCCAACATCCTGAGCGATGGCAAACCCTCATCATGGGAGGTGCAGCTGATTGTTCTACAGCCCGTCACGCGCCCCCAAAACCTCTGCTTTCAAGAATTACCCTTTCACCGAGGTAATGCGTAGGGTTTGCGACCGCCACCTGCCTTCGGGTAATGCGGCTCGATCAACGCGACCAGCCTGCTCCACGGCACGACCTGTTCCATCTCCGCCAGGAAACGCTCACGAGGGGTTTACTTGCGCTTACCGGCGTATTCGAAATCGGAGAAGCTCATCTGTCTCATGGGCAAGGCTTGTTGGCGTGGATGAACGGAGCACTATTTCAGCACTGGTCAGGCTGCCTGTGCTGACTTGATCGGAGTTTCCCTAGAGCTAGGCTTCGTACCGTCAGCACCGTCCGCTGCGCTGCTTTGGTGAATCACAGCCGCAGTCTGACAAACCTTGGTTCATAGATAAAAGATCGCTCCCTTCTACTCGGAGAGCAATCAATGCATCGACATACAGTGCTTGCTTGGCTGCAGAGCTTCCTCAGCGGCGTCGATCTGCAGGGCCTTGGCGATTGACCGGAGGCTCCTCCGAGCGCCGTTGATACTCAGTGGTGGGCGGAGGTGGCGGAACGCGCGTTTGTTCGTTATTGCTTGGTTTCTGGTTGTCGGTCACGCAATTAGCTCCCTTAAGGTGACTAGAACAGCAAGTGCCGCAAGAGCCCCTGCTCCGATTATGATTTCCTGGTATGCCAGATCGAGTGGTTTGGTCTTCTCAGCTACCGTGACCTTCAGCGACTCCAAGGTATCGATGTAGCAGTTGTAGATGTGCTTCTTCTGCGCCTCTTCATCTACGGCAATCAGGTACTCGCCAGTCGGTCGGGAGGACGGCAGGTTTGGATAGTCCTTGATTCGCAGTGCGCTCAGCGCGTGCCCCCATGCACAGGCGATTGCGAACGCTGCCACGGCGAAAGCAATGAAAATCAGTATGGCCAGGGGAGACCCGAGCTGAAAGATGACTCCGTTCTTTAGGCCTGCTATTGCGCTGAGGCCTGCGATGAGAATCGAGACCGCAGTGAAAAAACGAGCGCTCTTGTTCTCTACGTGATTGAAGCGTTCCTGCTCATCCTTGAACCTGTCTTTCAGGTAGGAAATGGTTTCGTCCATTAGACCATCCAGAAGTTGCTGGCATGCTTGCGTACTGGATGTGACATTAGGCTGTGACATCTGCACGTATGGGAGGCCGCTATGATAGCGTTTTAATGCCCCAGCGGGCACCAAAGGCCAACAGAAGGGATCTGACCGATGAGTACCAGCCTCTATCGCACCCAGATAGCGCAGCATCAGCGCACCATCGCCAGACTTCAAGGCGAAAAAGTAAAGAAGGTCAAGGCAGCAGCAAACGCGGGCAAGAAAAGCGCCGACGCCAGCGCAGCTGCGGCCAAAACCTCATCGGTCTCAACGATGAAATCGAAGCTGCGTGATGCAATGCGCTACGACAGCGAACAGACCAAAGCGCTATCGGAAGTCAGCCAACTGGAGAAAAAAATCTTCGAAGCCCAGAAACGGCTCACCCAGAGCGAGCAGCGGCTTACCGAGGTGCTCAAGCGTGAACAGCGACGCTCTGACGCAGCACATGAGCAACGCATGCGGCAGATCAATGACGGGCTATCCCGCCATGAAGAACTCCACGATCAAACCGCCAAGGAGATCGAAAAGCTGAAGGCCTTGCCCGAGAAAATCACGGTCGTGTTCTTTGCCGCAGACCCCGGTAGCGATAAGAGCAACAGGCTTCTGCTGGATGAGGAAGCTCGTTTGATTGGCGAGAAGATCAGGGCATCCGAGCACAGGGATGTGCTTGAGTTCCACACCCGATGGGCAGTGCGGCCCATGGACGTTTTCCAGGCAATGAACGAGCTCAAGCCAACCATCGTCCACTTCAGTGGTCATGGCACGAGTGCCGACACGCTGGTGCTTCAGGACGATCAGGGAAACCCGAAACATGTTCCTTTGGAAGGCATCGTAAGCGCTATGGCTATTGGCTCTGAAAACCTGAAGCTGGTCTTCTTCAATACGTGCCACTCGTTCAACCAGGCCGAAGCATGCATACGCCACATACCGGCAGCGATTGGCATGAACCGCGACGTGGGAGATCTCCCCGCTCGATTCTTTGCCGCACAGTTCTACTCAGCGATCGGTTTCGGCCATTCCGTCCAGAGAGCCTTTCACCAAGCCAAAGCCTTGGTCGCGATGGAGTTTCCAGGCGAAGAAGCCATACCTGAGGTGTATGAGCAGGATGAGGGGTCGCTGGTTTTGGTGAGGCCTTCAGAGTTTTGATTGCACTCTTGCCCTGATTTGCTTTGTTCGGGAAAGTTTCCAAGCAAATGCTGCGCTTTCCACTAGCAGGGTGGAGAACATTCCATGAAGAGCTTACTGAAAAAGTGGTTGACACTAACACTGTATGCACATACAGCTAGCTCGTCAACCCACGGTTCCCTCTTCAACTAGCGAGCAACACAGCTTTGCAATGTGCCTGGGTAGAGTTGCGCTACAAACAGGATGTTTGTGACGTATTGAGATAGCTCCTAGCGGGGCTTTTTTCGTTTTTGTGCCCGGTCGGCTGCCCAGAACTGTTCGGCTTTCACGTAACCCTCTCTGAGCTCTGCATAATCGACCGCGCAGCGAAAATCCCCTGATCAAACCTTGCGGGGGTCTCCCTCTTTTCCAACGGTTTCGACGGGACGTGTTCTTTCTGCTCCGGGTTCGGTTGTGGCTTTATCTCAGGCCGAGTCGTAGCTGGGTCGTCGACAGACGGATGCGGGGTTGCTGGAGCTTGAGGCGATGGAACGGCGAGCGTAGCCGCTGAGGGTGCAGGGGCGCTATAGGTAAAGGCGTAAATAGAAATACCCAGCGCCGCGAGCCCAAGCATCGCAGTACCTCGGCAACTGACCCTGTAGAAGAGCCCCTCAGCTTGCTCAATGGGCTCCCCAACCATTTTCTTGAATTCAGCTTCAGACAGAAAGCGATACAGCTTTGGCTGCCAGTCCTTACGCAGCTTTCGCTGGATGCTGATGAACTTTCGGCCCGACATCACGTTCAGTACCGTGTAGCCAAATGCGACCGCCATTACGATCGAGATCAGGTACGGGTTGATCTGCAACGTGAGCCTCGCGGCAATCAAGCCCAGGCCAACAGTCAGCGCCGTGGAGATCGCGGCAATTGATTGGCGAGTCGCGTCTGTGGCCTTCGACGTTTCCTCCGTCACGGCCTTACGAAGATCTGTAAGGGATTTCAGTGTGTCTTTGGTGATTTCCGAGACCGCCATCTGATAAGCGATTCTCGCGCAATCCAAGGCAGCGGCCAGGTTCTCCCTGAAGTACTCCTGTACCTCCCCGTCCGCCCGACCGGAGCGCGCGATTTCGGCGGACAACAGGATGTGCTTCACCTCTGCTTCCCGCGCGTTATCGAACACCCATGCCGCTGCTTCCTGGACAACCTCGAAGTCTTTAAGCGAGATGGATGGAGTCCCCTCGACCGCCGCTGGGATTGTCAGGTTGAGCTTGGGCGGCCCTTTGAAGGTGAGCTTGCTACCACTGGTGTCGATTTCATTCGCAAAGCAACAGCTGAGGGCACCGAACGCCTGCGCTGCCCAGAGCATGTGTAAAGGATCAGCCTCATCGAGATGGTGTCCTTCTGCGAGCAACCAATGGCGCACATCCTCCGGTACTTTGCGGAGGGTCGCTGATTCTTTCACCAGGAGTCGAGGTGACTTGGTCGCCTGTGATTCGGTGTAGTCGCCCCCTTCACCCCAACCACAATATGCCCTCGCTCTGGTATTGAAAGGCTGAGTGAGGCCAAGCAGGTGCCAACGTGCAGCAGCGTGTCCATTGACCAGGAACGCCTTGAAGCCTACTTCCGTCGCCACATAGAGGGCCTGTTCCTGGACATGATCTTCCGGAAGTGGCTTCTCCAGCTCAACGCGGAACGGCCCGAAATCTTCATCCTCGTCATCGACGTCAGTTTCGCTGCTCGCGCAGTCGTAGATCGTGAATGACCAGGCAGCAGCGACAGCGGCTTTCTTGATCGACCGAGCAGTTTCCGCTGATAGGTCGGAAACGATGAGGGTAAGGTTGCCCTCTGTGATTAGCGCCTGACGCTTGCGCGATAGCTCGTTAAGCAGGCTGGCCAGGCTTTGGTGTGACAACGCTGTCCTCCTTGACTCGATCTGTATCGACGATGATTTGTTTCTTATCTCCGTCGAGCTGTATCACCTGGACGTTGGGGTTTTCCTTCCGATCGGGGAAGAGAATGGTGACGCCCTCAGCCGTGACGATCTTGCGCATGTAGGGCTGACGGAGGATCCGGCGATCGGGCTTGAAGCTCAGCTCGTGCAGCTTGCTCTTCCTGACACGACTCCGAGTCTCACGCTCCAGGCGGTTGGCTATTTTCTCATCCTCAGGATGTCCCGCTGCCATCATCACTGCCTCAACGATCGCCTCTTCATCAATGCGTCGACGAGTGCCCAGGTTGGCTTGGGCCCGCTGCAGCGCCTTGGCTATATCCTGACCGGGCAGGTGCTCAATGCAGGTCTGCAGCGCAGCCTTTAGGACTTTGCGGGTTATCTCGCTCAGCTCAGTGTCCGAGACTGCTCTACTCACAGCCAAGAAATCGGCGAAGTAGTCGGCAAGATCCACCCCTTGCTTGGTGCGATCGGTAGCCGAAATGTTCTGGTCGGCAACCCCGCTGATCACCCGAATCAGTGCCGTTTTCTGAATGGCCTTCTTCTCGTCTACCAAAGCATTCACGATACGCCGCAGCTTCTTTCCTGGAGCACCGTCATTCTGCTCCAACGCAAGCTTGTAGTCGTACTTGATCAGGCTGTAGATCTTCACATCCGGGTCTGCGACAGACAGCTCGAACATCAACAGAACGCCATCAGCACTGCCGCCCACGTGCGCACGGTTGAAACTGGCGGCTAGGGCCTGAGCGCCGGCCACGAAGGACGTGTCCGCACTTGCGATCGCCTCGACCTCGTTACGGGTCACCGATACCGCTTTGAACATGAAGACCGGCGCGGTGGCCATGTCCACGATCTTGCCGATGAAGAACGCTTCCTCCTCCAGAGCCCGCTCTGGCATGGCCGCGAAGTCCTTGGTACCCACGACATGCAAGATCATCCGTGTGATCTTGAGTGAATCAATCTCTTCGTCCGAAAAAAAGCTCATGCCATCTCCATGGAATCTGCCCCCCTCCTGAGCAGGAAGAGGAACCACCCGCCTCGGCATGCGCCCAGGCGACAATTAAGCATCAATTGCAGCCTGCAGGGCCGATGGCCACTTTCGCGGAGGGCTAGGATGTAATGCTGTGGCCGGAGCATATCCGGAAAGAATGGCCAGCAGCCAGTACAACAGCGCTGTGGGTGCATTAGCCAACTTAAGCAGCGTAAGGCCATCCCACAGTCGCCAAGCCGATCAGCTTTTGCTGCCAGAAATCCTCACAACCGCCTGGCTCCTCCATAAAGAGTACATTTGTACCAAAACGCTACAAGTTTCTGCGTTGGGTTTCTCAATGGACGAAACTCTGCTAATTCACATGATCCGGAATGGATGAACGAGTGAGCTATTAGAGAATGTTGCATCTCAACAGAAATTAGTTAGAGAAATTATTAATAAATATCATTGACACCAATGACATCTAGCAAGCGAGCCAAGGCTTGGGAAAATCGACGGATAGCATGAAGAATTAGATAGTGAGTGAAGTGATCATGCTTTAACCAAGGACTAACCTCGAACGCCTAATTCGCTCTAACAATGCGCTATTTATGAATGACTATGTAACTCAGTAGAACCACCGGCAAGGCGACCATCCAGCGGAGCGATGTTATTAAGTCAAACACTCCACCTACGCAGCCCCGTCACCCACGCCATCTAAATCTTCTGAAAACCACTTGATATCTAATAGCACAAAATATAAAGCAACGGAAACTGACTTTGACTCCATTGATTTATTGCGGACACACTAAAACCCGGAAAATTCCGAACAAAATCAAAAAAGGGAAAAATTTGGATGCTCTTTAACTCAATCGCTTCCTAATTCTATCTAGCTCTCTAAGCTCATCCAATGTCGATATTTTAGCCCAAGGCCCATAAAATCCTGGCTCTGGGAAGTTTTCGGACTCCTCCCCTTCTAGAACTGTTTTATATATATCTGCCGCTTGCTCTACCATGCCATCAATCATCTTTAAGAATGTAACCAACGCATGCCTTAAAGTCTCAGACTCATCCACCACAGCTTGATCTATCTTTCCCTGCGTTGGCAAAGCCACTAAATCAATGCTTCTAATCTTTTCTTTAAGCAATAAATTCTGCGACTCAAGGCTCGCATTGCGTATCCTCAAAGCTTCTATATCGGTTATGACACTACCTGAAACTGCCTCCACGGAAGCCTCCGCCCCCAGGAAGTCTTCAAGTAGCTTACGGTAACTTGTATTCCTGAGCAGCGTAACGTGGCTCACAGGCTTACAAAGCTCCTCACGCTCTGAACCCGTCTGAGCGAAGAACGCTTTTAACTCAAACTCCGTTACCAGCTTAGCCACATCCTTGGCTAACCTGGTAACATTATTATACTTAGCATTAGAAAGAACAATCAGTGCCTTTCTAATAAACTCTATACGCTGTTGTCTATGATTTTCCCTATACTCATCGAACGTGTCCTTTTTCGGGTTCAGCATCGTGTTTCTCCACTTGGCTGTGCCCGATCCTATTGGTTATTAGCAAATCGGGTTTCACGGGCACTGGCGGTTTGGCTGCCGCCTGACTGATCTTGAAGACGTCCATAACGTCTAGTGCCTGTGAATTTACCATACTGCCAATTTGCGAAGCTAACGCCACGCCTGGTGGATGCTCGCTGATATTGAGGACGCTATCTAGATCCCCCTGCTTCATTAGCAACATTGCTCGAAGATAGGCGAATTTAGTATCCAGATCGGCGCTAGATGCGTCCGGAAAATTCTGGACGTCGATGAGCCGTTTGACCAAATGCTCCCCCCCGGTGAGCTCCACCCGCTTGAAGTGGGTCAACAGATCATCCTTCCTGGGAACGAACAGCTTATTCGCCTGCCCATTGAGTGCCATTTGGTACAGCTGCTGCTCGACAGCCTCGTACGCAAAGGCTTCACGAGCATACCTATCGTGATCCTCACTCAGCGTCTCGATCACCTGCCGATCAGCTGCGGTGCGTTTGAGACTCCGATAATGTTTCAGCTTGCGGAGCACCTCTGCCATTAACTCTTTGCATTTGTCCTTTTCGGCACTGATTGCCGGTAGGTGACAAACTCCGCGAATGGCGTAATGACACATATCACAGGGCCTGCCAGCCCCCAGCAGCTCCAAAATCTCTTTGGGGCACCGATTGTTGAATGGACAGATGTGAGTTGGGTTGTAGGCAAATACCGTATCCTTACGAGCCCTTAGAATCTCAATTCCGCTTTGATCTTCCTTCACTCCAATCAAGCTGATCAGCCCATGCGTTTTAATAGCTTGAGCGGGATCAGTTTTGATGTCAGCAGCTAATCGTGCATTGAGCTTGATGACCGCAGCAGCCAGCTCCGGAGCCTCTGCATCGTTGAGTTTCTCTGTGTTTTTCAGCAAATAATTCGCTAGTAGTTTCTGATGATTCGGAAGGTCATCCTCTTCAAATACAGAGTAATACCACACATGCGGCTCGGACTGACCTGTCATATATTGACCGACAACCCATGCAGGGAGGAACCTGACTGCTTCCGAGACGAAGCCAGCGCGCAGCCCGTGAGGCGTATAATCACTGACCATAGAATCAACAGTGATCCCCGCAAAGAACTCGTCGGTGTAAACAATAGGGATCTCAGCCCCACCATTTCTCCTTCTTACGAAGACCAGGTCAGGGACTTTCAGATCTTTGAGTTGATTATGGATAAAGCACTGCAAAATCGACAGCATCACAGGATAATATCTATAGCTCGCCCAACTATTTTGCCCTTCCAGTGGCATTCTGAACAATGGCTTGAATTTGCCAAATTTAGAGCTCTCCTTATTTCCGTACCATAAAGGCTCGCTGTAGTTTTGCGCACTGCACTGTCCGTACCATTTCCTTTGCCTATCAAGGATGGCCATCACCGGACGAGCAACAATCGCAGTCCATTCGCCATGCGACTTATCACTACTAACAAACAGCGGCGACAGCTGGCTACCACTACTGCGATCCAGCATGCAATCGTATCGATCTTTATCAAGCCAGATGAGATGCTTCTGACGAAGGCCAGTCTCACACATAAGCTGCGTCAGGCGAACGTGATTAGGCACGATCCTCGGCACAACTTCGCCCCCAATCTCATAATCGATCGTACGATAGAAACGGGGAAGAAATTCAAACTTATGGATTTTTCCATCGCAGTAGAAAATAGGACAATAGTTCAATTTGCTCTGATCAATAACCGTGACCCGAGCCTCCCCCCTACCCCACATCGACTCCCATTCAGAAGATTCTTGCAGTTCGGCTAGACTAGGTTGATACAGCGCCCCCTGAATGACCCCTGGCATTTGACCGTCAGCCATCATATTCAGATGCATAACCAAGTATTCCATGGAATAAAGCATACTCACAAAGGCACCAAAGTACGCTCGGGGAATTGGCCGTTTGACTGTACCGCTCCGCCGCCTCACCGGTGGATAGCAGGCTGACGAAAAATTGTTCGTAAAACGATCAGCATTTGGGATGGTGAACCGGTGCTCTTGCACCCAATCACAAAACTCGTCTGCACAAAGGACGCGCGAATACCACGACTCATTCCCCCAATCGTTAAACCTAGCGTAGCACTCAAGAAATTTCAGAAATGTCATGGGAGGTTCTTTCTCATACACAAGAACCCCATCTACAAAGTTAGCCTCACGAGTAAAATACAACACGCAATCGTAATCATTGAAAGTAGCCGGGTAATCTCGCAGATCTCCATCGCGAGCCAGGAAGAAATTAGGCAGATAAGTCGACAAGTATGCCAACTGCAAATTCAGCAGAAAAATCTGAGTTTTTTCGCTTTGCAACCGCTTCGATTTTACAAATGATCGGAAGGTGGCATCCACTCCAGCACAGAAGACCCTGACCTTCTCAGGCAACCTAGCATAAAACTTCGCACCACCCTCTTGCATATCAAATACAGGTTTAAGCATGTACGACTTGACGCAACGAGTGAAAAGAGCATCAAGATCTACGGGCTTAACGCCATTCCCATACTCGACGCCCTCGTCAAACGCGATGTCTGCAGCCGTCTTTTTTGCAGGTTTCTTTCTATTTTCCCGAGCAATTCTATTGATGTCGTCGATTTCCCTCCTGACTTCCGCGACTACCTCTTCTACCATTCCCCGAGCTGCAACGTTATCCCCGGCCAAAAAATACAGGAACTGCAACACACGGTATTGTCCAAGAGACTTTTTTCGCCCAATACTATCTTTATAAACCGCAACACAGTACTCCCGAGTCAAATCATCCGAACAGTAAACCTGACCACTTAGCAACAGCTTAGTCCAACGTGTATAAGCGCTCTTGTCAAAATGACGATCGTGCTTGCTGGCGTATAACTTGTCATGATTCATATTCTTTCGTATCTGTTGGAGCGCAGGCGCTCCACCCAATGCGATCACTTTTTCAAGGACGCTATCCAGATGGCTTACGGCCCTCATCGAAAGAGGCAGGATGACCTGCCTCCTCGACCACATGAGAATAAAGACTAGCTTGAAGAAATTTGCGAGGGCCTGTTCTTGCCGTGGAGTGCACGAAGTCAGCTGGGGATGAACATCCGCGAATTTCGCATCAGGATCATCAGTGCAGCAATTCACCAGCGCACGATAATGACTTTTCTCCCACAACGAGAAGTTAATCATCGCCCCCTGAAAATAACTATCAACCTGATAAGTTGCATCGGGAGTTACCCCTGAAGAGTGCTCCTGATAGAAAGCTCTGACCTCTTTGCAAGCGCCTTGAATCGCAGAGGCGATCTCCGAACCAGGAATCAACCACATCATGGAGTTTTTGTATAAAATCTTCATACCATCTTTACTCTTTAAGCAGAACGAAATAGCGAATTTTGGACAAGAGAAGCCCACAGGACGCACTTTCTAATTAAGTGCGCCCGGATACTCCGCGCGTTTTTTGACTAGACGTTATTTACAGGGGCCAAATAGCACCAAAAGGTAGATCAGGCTTCGCTGGTTACAAATTTTTCAAGATGAGCAATTTGCTGCCTCAAATGCTCAATCTGTACCTTAGCTACATTGAAGGTACCATCTCGCATTCTCATAAGGTTCATCGCAGCCATGGACGCTCGAAGCATGTGGCTATCTTTGCGCGCATATCGCTGGACTGCAGTAGCGGAGGAGTGCCCAAGTAATTTCTGGACAACGCCAAGCTCGAAGCCAAAGGCACCAGGTTTGAAAGGATTTGGGCAGTGATTGTGCAAGTAGTACGCATACATATGGCGAAGAGCATGAAACCCATAGCTCTCGCCCGTCAACGCTTTAGCGGCTGCGTTGAAGCGCTCCCATACGGCTTGATAGGAGGATGGCATGCCCTCTCCGTTGATGAGGTTCCTAAACAGAAAATGATGCGACACAGGCCTGTGGCGCTTCATTTCCAGAGCACGCTGCTCGGCGATGTAAAGATCCAGATTCACCCAAAAATGAGAAGCGAACGGCTCTATCAAGAAGGTTTCGGGGTGCAAACGCCCTTTGTGGCTCAGCTTGCTGATAGCCACATCTGTCATGAAGCGGGACAGCTCTTTGATTCGAGTGTTCGGATCGATGATCTGAACGTAGTTGTCAAATGGCTTCCCAGGATAGATACATACATCAGACGTAAACATCGTCAGCGCTTCTGAGATACGGCAACCGCAGGCCGCTAGCAGTGACCATAGCGTCTTGTCCCTGAGGCACGTCGCGCTCTCGATAAGCTTCACACACAGGTCAATCGGAAAGACTTTTTCATCGCCACCATAGCTATCAGTATGTGCCATGGTTGACGGCTTGGAGGTGGCGACCAGCCCCACCTGTCGTATCCGTTTTGCCCCACCCGCTATGCATCCTGCCAACCAGCTACTGTTGCCAATTGCAATGCTGATCTTCGTAGGTGCAGCTACGTACTGAGAGGTGATTGCCGGCAGCGCTGAAACGAGATCTTTGCCTACGTAGCCGGTCTCCTGGAGCTGAAGGATTGCCTTTCTGAAAGTCTCACTCGCATCGATGAAGTTATTGACGGCAGTAAGGTGCTTCCGGATCGAGCTACCCCCCATTTTCCGGTCACCCAAAATCCTCGCGACGGATCGGCTCAGCTCGACACTGCTGCCCGAGCCATAAGCCAGGAAATTCTCGTACCCCTCGATCGCTTCAGTCAGAAGCAAAGGCGTGAGGCCCCCATTCAGATCGGCAACCACCTGGATGTATTGGATGAACAGCAGCACTGCTGGGCCATAGGCTTTCACTGTGTTCCAGGCCTGACGCTTCGAGAGCTCGAAGATCCAGGTGTCAAAGAACTCGCTGGTCACCACGTCAGCAGAAAGCATGCGGTACGTTGGCCTTCCGGCGCGAAACGTTTCCATGATGCTGACCGACACATCTACCACTGCAGCCATTAAGCCCCCGTCTCGGATGTAGGTTTGCTGGAATGGGCAAACCCCTAAGGTGCAACTACCAGTTGCAACGGGTGGCGATACTGCAACAAGACGCAACAACACGCAACCAAAACGTTGCACATTTTAGTTTTCTTGTGGGCCTGGTGAGGTTGGGGTTAAGAAAATCGAGACGAAAAAAAAGGGCCTAGATTGCTCTAGGCCCTTAATTCATTGATGTTTGGCGGGAAACCAGGGATTCGAACCCTGGGAACGCTCTCACGTTCGCCGGTTTTCAAGACCGGTGCATTCAACCACTCTGCCAATTTCCCGGGATGTTCGTAGCGCGACTGGACAACAGCGCTATAAGATGCAACTAGAAGGGGCCTTAGATAAGAACTCTAGGATAGTTGCCCATCGACGGTTTTCAAGACCGTTGCCTTAAACCACTCGGCCACGCTTCCTCGTATTGCGGGCGCCATAATACCGAAATGAAACAAGCTGTCAAACTCTCTAGGTGGCTGGTCTGCGCGCCTCTGTTATGATCTTTGCATCTGAACGTTTCAAACCCACAGGAGTGTCGCCATGCGCGAACAGGATTACGCCGTCAACCACGGCCTGCAGGTCGAACAGCAAGAGGTCAGCCGCGTCCTGCGCAACACCTATGGCCTGCTGGCCATCACCCTCGCTTTCAGTGGTGTCATGGCCTATGTGGCCCAACAGATGCGCGTCGGCTACCCGAACATTTTTGTGGTGCTGATCGGCTTCTACGGCCTGTTCTTCCTCACCAACAAGCTGCGTGACTCGGTATGGGGCCTGGTGTCCACCTTCGCGCTGACCGGTTTCATGGGCTTCCTGCTCGGCCCTATCCTCAACCGCTACCTGGGCATGGCCGGCGGCGCTGAAGTGGTCAGCTCGGCATTCGCCATGACCGCACTGGTGTTCGGTGGTCTGTCGGCCTACGTGCTGATCACCCGCAAGGACATGAGCTTCCTGGGCGGCTTCATCACCGCAGGCTTCTTCGTGCTGCTGGGCGCTGTGCTGGCAAGCTTCTTCTTCCAGATCAGCGGCCTGCAACTGGCGATCAGCGCAGGTTTCGTGCTGTTCTCGTCGGTGTGCATCCTGTTCCAGACCAGCGCGATCATCCACGGTGGTGAGCGTAACTACATCATGGCGACCATCAGCCTGTATGTATCGATCTACAACCTGTTCGTCAGTCTGCTGCAACTGTTCGGGCTGATGGGTCGGGACGACTGATCCGAGCTTGGTTGGTTGAGTGTTGAAAAAGCCCGCTTCGGCGGGCTTTTTTGTGGGTGGCGTTTGAGGGGCGCTGGCTTCGCGCTCGTTCGCTGGCAAGGCCGACCCCTACGCCCCGCGGGCTGTAGCGCCAGATAATGCTGGCAAACTGGGCTACCCCAATCCCCGCGCGCGCCGTAGAATGCGCTCCTTTTTTCTGCCCGGGGCAGCAACACCCATGAGCTCACTCGAACAAGCGCCCGAACAGGCCAATGAACTGGTTCTAGGCCTGGAAGACCGGCCCCGGCCGCTGATCGCCCTGCTCGCTGCCCTGCAGCACCTGCTGGCGATCATCGTGCCTATCGTTACCCCCGGCCTGCTGATCTGCCAGGCACTCGGCGTATCGGCCCGCGATACCAACCTGATCGTGTCGATGTCGCTGGTGATCTCCGGGATCGCCACCTTCGTGCAATGCCGACGCTTCGGGCCCTTCGGCGCCGGGCTGTTGATCGTGCAAGGCACCAGCTTCAACTTCGTTGGCCCGCTGATCGCCGGCGGCGCGCTGATGGTCAAGCAAGGTACGCCCGTAGAAGGCGTAATGGCGGCGATCTTTGGTGTGGTGATTGCCGGCTCGTTCGTTGAGATGGGCATTTCGCGCATTCTGCCGTTCGTGAAACGCCTGATCACCCCCCTGGTCACCGGCATAGTAGTGCTGATGATCGGCCTCACGCTGATCAAGGTGGGCCTGATCAGCATGGGCGGCGGCTTCGGCGCCATGGCCAACGGCACCTTCGCCAACGGCGAAAACCTGCTGCTGTCCGGCGTGGTGCTGGCCATCATCGTGGTACTCAACCGCATCCCGGTGGTGTGGATGCGCAGTTGCGCGATCGTGATCGCGCTGGCCGTCGGCTACGCACTGGCCGGCTACCTGGGCCGCCTGGACTTCACCGGCATGCATGAAGCCGCCGTATTCCAGGTGCCGGTGCCATTGCACTTCGGCCTGAGTTTCTCCTGGGCGCTGTTCATTCCGATGCTGGTGATCTACCTGGTGACTTCGCTGGAAGCCATCGGCGACGTTACCGCCACCAGCAAGGTGTCGCGTCAGCCGGTCGAAGGCCCGCTGTGGATGCAACGCATCAAGGGCGGCGTGCTGGTCAACGGCGCCAACTCGCTGCTGGCCGGTGTATTCAACACCTTCCCCAGCTCGGTGTTCGCGCAGAACAACGGCGTGATCCAGCTGACCGGTATCGCCAGCCGCCATATCGGTCTCTGGATTGCCGCAATGCTGGTGATTCTGGGGCTGTTCCCAAGCGTGGCCGGGGTGATTCAGGCGGTGCCGGAGCCGGTGCTGGGTGGCGCTGCGATGGTGATGTTCGGTGCCGTAGCGGCCTCGGGTATCAACATTCTGGCCAGCATCAGCCTGGACCGTCGCGCCCTGCTGATCATCGCGGTGTCCCTGGCGCTGGGCCTGGGCGTGGCGCAGGTGCCGGAATTCCTGGCGCACATGCCATCGGCACTGCGCAATGTGCTGGAGTCTGGCGTGGCAACCGGCGGCATCTGTGCGCTGGTGCTGAACTGGTTCCTGCCCGAGTCCAAAGCTCAGAACTGAGGCCGCTTGCCAAGCTGCCCCAACCAGGCCCGCGCCCACAAGGCGCGGGCTTTTTGCTTTATCATGGGCGCAGTTTTGCTGACAGAGCCTGCCATGAAGTTCGCCCTCGCGGTATTTTCCCCCGGCCATGCGCCCTCCTCGCGCCGTGCACTGCTGTTCGCCCAGGCTGCCCTGGCCAGCGGGCACGAGATCGTGCGGCTGTTTTTCTATCAGGATGGCGTGCACAGCGCCTCGGCCAACGTGGTCGCGCCGCAGGATGAGCTGGACGTGCCGGCGCAATGGCGTGCCTTCGTCACCGAGCACCAGCTCGATGCAGTGGTGTGCATTGCCGCCGCCCTGCGCCGTGGCGTGTTGAACGCCGAAGAAGCCCAGCGTTATCAACGCCCCGCCGTGAACCTGCCCGCGCCGTGGGAGCTGTCGGGCCTGGGTCAGTTGCACGAAGCTGCACAAACCGCCGACCGCCTGGTCTGCTTTGGAGGCGATTGAATGGCCAAGTCATTGCTGATCATCAGCCGCCAGGCCCCCTGGGCCGGCCCGTCGGCCCGCGAGGCACTGGATATCGCCCTGGCCGGCGGCGCCTTCGACTTGCCGCTGGGCATGCTGTTTCTGGATGATGGCGTGTTTCAGCTGGCACCTGCGCAGCAACCGGCACAGCTGCAACAGAAGAACCTGGCGGCCAACCTCCAGGCGCTACCGATGTTCGGCGTGGAGGCCCTGTTCGCCGACGCCCGCAGCCTGCTCGAGCGCGGCCTGGACGCTGAACACCTGACACTGGACGTCGAGGTACTCGACGACGCTGCACTGGCAGCCCTGATCGACCGTTTTGACCAGGTGGTAACCCTCTGATGAGCACCCTGCACGTCATTTCCCACTCGCCGTTCGGCGATAACCGCCTGAGCAGCTGCCTGCGTCTGCTGGGCAGCAACGACGGCCTGCTGTTGTGCGGCGACGCGGTGTACGCGCTGCAGCCCGGCAGCGAGCCGCTGAAGGCGCTGCAACAAGCCAACCTGGGCGCAAGGCTGTTTGCGCTGGAAGAAGACCTGCAAGCCCGCGGCATCTCCAGCGACGCGGCCCGGGCCATCGACTACCCGGCGTTCGTGCAGCTGTCGCTGGACCACGACAAGGTCAACAGCTGGCTATGAGCACCCTGAGCCTCGACAACCGCGACATTGCCCTGGACAAGGACGGCTTCCTGGTCGACCTGAAGGACTGGTCAAAGCCCGTGGCACAAGCCCTGGCCGAGCGCGAAGGCCTGGAACTGACTCCCGAACACTGGGAGGTACTGGAGCTGCTGCGCCAGTTCTACCAGGAGTTCGAGCTGTCGCCGGCCACGCGCCCGCTGATCAAGTACACCGCCTTGAAGCTGGGCCCGGACAAAGGCAACAGCCTGCACCTGAACCGCCTGTTCAACGGCACCCCCGCCAAACTTGCCGCGAAGCTCGCGGGCCTGCCAAAGCCGACCAACTGCATATGACTGCCCCTACCCCGCTCACCCTCGAAACGCCCGCCGAACACCCCTTCGCTCAGTTCGTGCGCATTTTGGGCAAAGGCAAACGCGGCGCCCGCGGCCTGACCCGGGAAGAAGCCCGCGAGGCCATGGGCATGCTGCTGGACGGCAAGGTCGAGCAGACGCAGCTGGGCGCCTTCCTGATGCTGCTGCGTCACAAGGAGGAGAGCCCCGAGGAGCTGGCCGGCTTCACCGAAGCCGTGCGCCAGCGTGTACAGGCACCGCCCATCGCGGTCGACCTGGACTGGCCGAGCTATGCGGGCAAGAAGCGCCACCTGCCGTGGTTTCTGCTGGCGGCCAAGTGCCTTGCGAAAAACGGCGTGCGTATCCTGCTGCACGGCGGCGGCGCTCACACCGCCGGGCGCCTGTATACCGAACAGATGCTGGAACAGGTGCAGATCCCGCTGTGCCGCGACTGGGCCAGCGTCGCCAGTGCCCTGGACGAGCACTGCATCGCGTTCATCCCCCTGCAGGACTGGGCGCCGCGCCTGCAGCACATGATCGACCTGCGCAACACCCTGGGGCTGCGCTCGCCCATTCACTCCCTGGCACGGGTGCTCAACCCGCTGGGGGCGCGGTGCGGCCTGCAGAGTATCTTCCACCCCGGCTACCAGGCCGTACACCGCGAAGCCAGTCGGCTGCTGGGCGATACGGCGATTGTGGTCAAGGGTGACGGCGGTGAGATCGAGATCAATCCGGATGCCACCAGCCACCTGTACGGCACTGCCCATGGCCAAGACTGGGATGAAGAATGGCCGCAGCTGTCGGCCCAGCGCCATGTGAAGCCGGCCAGCCTCGACCTGCAGCACCTGCTGGCAGTATGGCGCGGCGAGGCCCGCAACAGCTACGGTGAACTGGCTCTTGTATCGAGCATGGCGCTGGCGCTACGCGGCTTGGGGCAAACCCGAGAGGACGCCTTCACGCAGGCGCAGCACTGGTGGGATCAACGCCTGAGCTAGGCGACTGATCGGGGTTTTCGATCAAACAGGCCGATGCTTTGCGCCATTGGTTCGAACTTGAACCCGTACACTGGGCTCCAAGTTGAACGAATCGCCAAGGAGACCACCATGGGCCTGTTGATCGATGGCCGCTGGCATGACCAGTGGTATGAAAGCAGCAAAGACGGCACCTTCCAGCGCGAGAACGCGCAGCGGCGCAATCAGCTGCCCGCAGCCGACGCCGGGCGCTATCACCTGTATGTGTCGCTGGCCTGCCCCTGGGCGCACCGCACGCTGATCTTTCGCACGCTCAAGGGCCTGGACAAGCTGATCGACGTGTCGGTGGTCAGCTGGCTGATGGGCGAGAACGGCTGGACCTTCGACACAGCCCTGGGTTCGACGGGCGACAAGCTCGACCAGCTTGAATTCCTGCATCAGCGCTACACCCGCGACGACCCGCATTACACCGGCCGGGTCACGGTGCCGGTGCTGTGGGACAAGCAGGAACAACGCATCGTCAACAACGAGTCGGCCGAGATCATCCGTATCTTCAACACCGCCTTCGACGGGCTGACCAGCAATCGCCTGGACCTTTACCCCGAGCCGCTGCGCGCGAGCATCGATGCACTGAACGAGCGGATCTACCCTGCCGTGAACAACGGCGTGTACCGCGCAGGCTTTGCGACTACGCAAAAAGCCTACGAGCAGGCGTTTGACGAGCTGTTTGCCGAGCTGGATGCACTGGAAAAGCTACTGAACGACCAGCGCTACCTGGCCGGCGAATACCTGACCGAAGCTGACTGGCGGCTGTTCACCACGCTGATTCGGTTCGATGCGGTGTATCACGGGCACTTCAAGTGCAACCTGCGGCGCATCGCCGATTATCCGAACCTGTCGAACTGGCTGAGGGAGCTGTACCAGTGGCCGGGAGTGGCCGAGACGGTGAACATGGAGCATATCCAGCATCACTATTACATGAGCCACAAAACCATCAACCCGAACGGGATCGTGCCCAAGGGGCCATTGCAGGACTTTGCGGCGCGACATGATCGGGAGCGGCTGGTGGGCCGGGGGATTTGGGACAAGACCAGTTTTTGATCAGGGGTTGAAGGGGCCCTTCGCCAGCAAGGCTGGCCCCTGCAGTGGGTCGCGTGTACCTGCAGGAGCCAGCCTTGCTGGCGAAGCTGTTGTTACTGAGCCCCTTCGAACCACGCCAGCTTCTCGCGAAGCTGCACCACCTCGCCCACGATCACCAGCGTCGGCGCATGCACTTCATGCTCCGCCACCAGTTGCGGCAGGTCGGCCAGGGTGCCGGTAAACACCCGCTGGTTGGTGGTAGTGCCCTGCTGCACCAGCGCCGCCGGCGTACTAGCCGCACGACCGTGACGAATCAGCTCGGCACAGATGGTCGGCAAGCCCACCAGCCCCATGTAGAACACCAGGGTCTGCGCAGGCGCCACCAGGTCATTCCACGGCAGGTTGCTGGTACCGTCCTTGAGGTGGCCGGTCACGAAGCGCACCGACTGGGCATAATCGCGATGGGTCAGCGGGATGCCGGCATACGCCGAGCAGCCGCTGGCCGCAGTGATGCCCGGCACCACCTGGAAGGGTATGCCATGCTCGGCCAGCTCTTCGATCTCCTCGCCACCCCGGCCGAAGATGAACGGATCGCCGCCCTTGAGGCGCAGCACGCGCTTGCCTTGCTTGGCCAGGGTCACCAGCAGCTGGTTGATCTGGTCCTGCGGCACACTGTGATCGGCACGGCGCTTGCCCACGTAGATGCGCTCGGCGTCGCGCCGGCACAACTCGATGATGGCGGGCGCCACCAGGCGGTCGTACAGCACCACATCGGCCTGCTGCATCAGGCGCAGCGCACGGAAGGTCAGCAAGTCCGGATCACCCGGCCCCGCCCCCACCAGGTACACCTCGCCCGAGGTCTGCGGCAGCGCGCCATCCACCTTGGCCTGCAGCAGGCGTTCGGCTTCGGCGCCCTGCCCGGCCAGCTGGCGCTCGGCAATCGGGCCCTGGAACACGTCTTCCCAGAACCCACGACGCTGGTTCACGTCGGGGTACAGTTCCTTGACCCGATGGCGAAAGCGCGCGGCCAGGCCGGCCAGTTCGCCATAGGCGGCAGGAATCCAGGTTTCCAGCTTGGCGCGGATCAGGCGTGCCAGCACCGGCGCATCGCCGCCGCTGGACACTGCCACCACCAGTGGCGAACGGTCGACGATCGCCGGGAAGATCACCGTGCACAAGGCCGGCGCATCCACCACGTTGACCGGCACACAGCGCTGGCGCGCATCGGCCGATACCTGGGCGTTGAGCGCCTGGTCGTCGGTGGCGGCGATGATCAGCTGGCAACCGTCGAGGTCGCTTTCGTGATAGCCGCGGGCCAGGGTCTGGCCGCCACTGGAGCGTGCCAGTTCGGCCAGTTGCCCCTCGATTTCAGGGGCAACCACCCGCAGCACGGCACCTGCATCGGCCAGCAGGCGAGACTTGCGCAGGGCAATCTCGCCTCCACCCACGACCAGCACCTGGCTGCCCCGCAGGTTGTGGAACAGCGGCAGGAACTCCATTTAACCGATGATCTCCAGGCCACCCATGTAAGGCTTGAGCACGTCCGGTACACGGATGCTGCCATCAGCCTGCTGGTAGTTCTCCAGCACTGCCACCAGGGTACGGCCTACAGCCAGACCCGAGCCGTTGAGGGTATGCACCAGCTCCGGCTTGCCGGTTTCCGGGTTGCGCCAGCGGGCCTGCATGCGGCGCGCCTGGAAGTCGCCGCAGTTGGAGCACGAGGAAATTTCGCGGTACTTGTCCTGGCTCGGCACCCACACTTCCAGGTCGTAGGTCTTCACGGCACTGAAGCCCATGTCGCCGGTGCACAGCGACAGTACGCGGTAAGGCAGCTCCAGCAGTTGCAGCACGCGCTCGGCGTTGGCAGTCAGGCCTTCGAGGGCTTCCATCGACTTGCCCGGCTCGACCACCTGGACCATCTCGACCTTGTCGAACTGGTGCTGGCGGATCATGCCGCGGGTATCGCGACCCGACGCACCGGCTTCGCTACGAAAGCACGGGGTGTGGGCGACGAACTTGATCGGCAGTTGCTTGGCATCGACGATTTCGCCGGCCACGATGTTGGTCAGCGACACTTCGGCCGTCGGGATCAGGTAGAAGTCGGCCTCGCCTTCGCGGCTGATCTTGAACAGGTCTTCCTCGAACTTGGGCAGCTGGCCGGTGCCTTGCAGCGCCGGGGCCTGTACCAGGTACGGGGTGTAGGCTTCCTCGTAGCCATGCTCGGCGGTGTGCAGGTTGATCATGAACTGCGCCAGGGCACGGTGCAGACGGGCGATCGGGCCGCGCAGCAGGGCAAACCGCGCGCCCGACAGCTTGGCTGCGGTCTCGAAGTCGAGGTAGCCGTTGCGCTCGCCCAGGGCGACGTGGTCCTGGATCGCAAAATCGAAGCTGCGCGGGGTGCCCCAGCGGCGCACTTCGACGTTGTCGTCTTCATCGGCGCCCACCGGTACGCTGGCGTCCGGCAGGTTGGGGATGGTCAGCAGGATAGCGTCCAGCTCTTCGCGGATACCTTCCAGCTCCACCTTGCCGGCAGCCAGTTCGTTGGCCATGCGCTCGACGTCGGCCATCAGCGGGGCAATGTCCTCACCCTTGGCCTTGGCCTGGCCAATGGATTTGGAACGGGCGTTACGCTCGGCCTGCAGCTGTTCGGTGCGGGTCTGCACAGACTTGCGGCGCTCTTCAAGTGCTTCGATGCGCGCGACATCCAGGCTGAAACCACGGGAAGCCAGGCGATCCGCCACTTCCTGAAGTTGGCCGCGTAACAGTTGGGAATCGAGCATTTCGTTTTCTCGCTGGTTCAGAATTTGGTCAAGGACAATCCGGCCCAGGTGGCGAGCAGGCCACCCACTACACTGAGGCTGGCATAGCCGAACGCCAGGGGCGCTTGCCCGCTTTCGAGCAGGCGTACGGTGTCCATGGAAAAGGATGAAAAGGTCGTCAGGCCGCCAAGGAAGCCGACGATCAGGCCTGCGCGCAGCTCGACCGGCACCAGCGGGCGATGCAGAAACAGCCCGTAGAGCAAGCCGATCAGCAGGCAGCCAATCAGGTTGACCGCCAGCGTACCGAGATAGAAGTGGCGTGGCCAGTGGGCATTGACCCAATTTCCCGCGGCAAAGCGCAGCAGCGTGCCGGCGATGCCCCCGGCGCTGACTGCGGCCACCAGGGCAATCATGGCTTCCTCCGCTGGCGCGGGCTCAGGCGATCGAGTTCGGCCAGGTGGCGCAGCTTCTCGCCGATCTTCAGTTCCAGGCCGCGAGGCACCGGCTGGTAGTACTGGCGCGGCGCGAGGTCATCGGGAAAGTAGTCTTCGCCCGCCGCATAGGCATCGGGCTCGTCGTGGGCATAACGGTACTCGTCGCCGTAGCCCAGCTGCTTCATCAGCTTGGTGGGTGCGTTGCGCAGGTGCAGTGGCACTTCCAGCGAACCATGCTCGGCGGCTTCGCGCAGGGCGGTCTTGAAGCCCATGTACACCGCGTTGCTCTTGGGCGCACAGGCCAGGTACGTAATGGCCTGGGCCACCGCCAGCTCGCCCTCGGGGCTGCCCAGGCGCTCCTGCACGTCCCACGCGGCCAGACACAGGCTCAGCGCACGCGGGTCGGCGTTGCCGATGTCTTCGCTGGCCATGCGCACCACGCGCCGCGCCAGGTACAACGGGTCGCAGCCGCCATCGAGCATGCGTGCGAACCAGTACAGCGCCCCATCGGGGTTGGAGCCGCGCACCGACTTGTGCAATGCGGAAATCTGATCGTAGAAGGCCTCGCCGCCCTTGTCGAAACGTCGACGGGTATCACCGAGCAGGCTTTGCAGCAGCTCCACCCCGATCTCGCTGCCGTCTTCGGCCAGGTCCGAGGCATTCTCCAGCAGGTTGAGCAGGCGCCGGCCATCGCCATCGGCGGCAGCCAGCAGCATCTTGAAGGCTTCGTCGCCCAGGCTCAGGTTGCGCTTGCCCAGGCCGCGCTCCTCGGTCAGTGCGCGCTCCACCAGGCGGTGCAACGCGGCTTCGTCCAGGCTCTTGAGCACATACACACGCGCCCGCGACAGCAGGGCGTTGTTGAGTTCGAACGAGGGGTTTTCGGTGGTGGCGCCGATGAAGATCAGCGTGCCGTCTTCCACATACGGCAGAAAGGCGTCCTGCTGCGACTTGTTGAAGCGGTGCACTTCGTCGACGAACAGGATGGTGCGCCGCCCGTACTGTGCGGCCTGCTGCTTGGCGATCTCCACCGCCTGGCGGATCTCCTTGACCCCGGCCAGTACGGCTGAAACAGTCTCGAAGTGCGCCTCGCAGAACTGTGCCAGCAAACGCGCCAGGGTGGTCTTGCCCACCCCGGGCGGGCCCCAGAAGATCATCGAGTGCAGCGCGCCCTGCTCCAGTGCCTCGCGCAGCGGCTTGCCGCGCGCCAGCAGGTGCTGCTGGCCGACGTATTCGTCCAGGTTGGCCGGGCGCAGGCGCGCGGCCAAGGGCTGGGCAACAGGGTCACTTCGAAACAGGTCCATGGACGCGGGCTTGACCTCTTTACTCTTGAATCACGTCGGCGCCTTCAGGCACGACGAACTTGAATTTGCTCGCCGGGATCGGCTCATTGGCCTTGACCCCGCTGAACAGGATGTTGGTGCGCTGGCCGACGCTGTCGATCAGTTGCATATCGTTCACCAGCCCCTTGCGGAAGGACAGGCGCAGCGAGTCGAACAGGGTGTCCTTGGTTTTGGGCTTGAGCGTGAAATCGATCACGTCACCCTGTTGCTTGGAGGTGATATCGAAGCTCTGGCTGATTTTCGAGATATCACCCGACAACAGCAAGGCCGGCGTTTCGGTCAGACGCTCGTCGAGCTTCTTGATGGTCGCCTGCTCCAGGTCCGGGTCCCACAGGGTCACCTTCTTGCCGTCCGACACCACCACCTGCTCGGCAGGCGCATCGGTGTGCCAGTAGAACAGACCAGGGCGCTGTACCGCCATCTGACCGGTGGTTTCCTGCAACTGGGTGCCGCTGCCATCGAGGGTCAGTTGCGAGAAACCGGCAGAAATGGTCTTGGACGTCTCCAGCAATTGGGTCAGGCTTTTGACGTCCGCCTCTGCGGCGAAAACCGAAGCGCTGGACAGGGCCATGGCGGAAACCAACAGCATGCGAATCAGGCGCATGGAAATCCTCGTTGCAGTAGGGGTGGGCCGGCGGCCGTCAATGGCCGCCGGCAGATAAGGAATCATCAGTCGCGCATCGGTCCGGGCGCAATCACTTCACGCGAACCGTTGGTGTTCATGGCAGTGACCACACCGGCCATTTCCATCGCCTCGATCATGCGGGCGGCACGGTTGTAGCCGATCTTGAGCTTGCGCTGTACCGCGGAAATGGAGGCACGACGGCTTTCGAGCACGAACTGCACGGCCTCGTCGTACAACGCGTCGGTTTCGGCGTCATCGTCACCGCCACCACCACCGCCCCCATCGAAGCCGCTGCCGGCCTCTTCGACACCGCTGAGGATGTCGTCGTTGTAGTCCGGGGCGCCGCGCAGCTTCCAGGCCTCGACCACGCGGTGAACCTCTTCGTCGGACACGAAGGCGCCGTGCACGCGAATCGGCAGGCTGGTGCCCGGCGGCATGTACAGCATGTCACCATGGCCCAGCAGTTGTTCGGCGCCGCCCTGGTCGATGATGGTGCGCGAGTCGATCTTGCTCGATACCTGGAACGCCATGCGGGTCGGGATGTTGGCCTTGATCAGGCCGGTGATCACGTCCACCGACGGACGCTGGGTGGCCAGGATCAGGTGGATACCGGCAGCCCGCGCCTTCTGCGCGATACGGGCGATCAGTTCTTCGACCTTCTTGCCGACGATCATCATCATGTCGGCGAATTCGTCCACCACCACCACGATGGTCGGCAGGGTCTTGAGCAGCGGCGGCACGTCATCCATGCTTTCGCGCTTGAACATCGGGTCGTAGATCGGCTCGCCCGCCTCTTCGGCGTCCTTGATCTTGCGGTTGAAGCCGGCCAGGTTGCGCACGCCCATGGCTGCCATCAGCTTGTAGCGGCGCTCCATCTCGGCCACGCTCCAGCGCAGGGCATTGGCGGCGTCCTTCATGTCGGTGACCACCGGGCACAGCAGGTGCGGGATGCCTTCGTAGATCGACAGCTCGAGCATCTTCGGGTCGATCATGATCAATTTGGCGTCTTCGGGGCCGGACTTGAACAGGATCGACAGGATCATCGCGTTCACGCCCACCGATTTACCGGAACCTGTGGTACCGGCCACCAGCAGGTGCGGCATCTTGGCCAGGTCGGTGATCACCGGCTTGCCGCCGATATCGTGCCCCAGGGCCATGGTCACAGGCGACTTGGCCTCGTCATACTGCGGCGACGACAGCACCTCGGAGAAGCGCACGATCTGGCGGTCTTCGTTGGGAATCTCGATACCCACCGTGGTCTTGCCCGGGATCACTTCGACCACGCGCACGCTGGTTACCGCCAGCGAGCGCGCCAGGTCCTTGGCCAGGTTGGCGATGCGGCTGACCTTGACCCCGGCGGCCGGCTGGATTTCGTAGCGGGTGATCACAGGGCCGGGGTGGATCGAGTCCACCGACACTTCAACCCCGAACTCCTTGAGCTTGATTTCCAGTAGATGGCCCACGCCCGCCAGAGACTCTGGCGAATAGTTGACCTTCTTCTTCTCGGCCGGGTCGAGAATCGAAATCGGCGGCAGCGTGCCTTCGATGGCGCTGTCGACGAACAACGGCGCCTGCTTTTCCTTCTGCACGCGCTTGCTCGGCTCTGGCGCCTTGGCCGGCGCCGGCATGATCACCGGTGGCACATGCTGCTCGCGTTCGGCCACATGCTTGCTCAACGCGGTATCGCGCTCGATGATGCGTTCCTTGGCCTTGAGCTGCTCGCGGCGGTCGGGCACCACAGGCGCCACCACGTCGTGCACCTGCTCGTCGACTTCACGCAGTTGGGCAACCAGGCGCTTGCGCTCGTTGCGCCCGGCCCACCAGCGGTTGGCCGCCCCCTGGAACAGTTCGAACAGGTCGAGGGTGATCTTGCCGGTGATGTCCATCACCTTGAACCACGACAGGTCGGTGAACACGGTCAGGCCGAACAGGAACAGCGCGATGAACATCAGGGTGCTGCCCTGCACGTTCAGCGCGTTCTTGGCCAGGTCACCCAGGCTTTCGCCCAGCGCGCCGCCCGCCGAGGCCGGCAGGCTCGGGGCCGAATGGAAATGGATATGCGCCAGCGCGGCGCCCGACAGCACCAGGAACACCAGGCCGATCAAACGCCAGGAGAACAGCCAGCCGCTCCACTGCCAGGGCTGATGACGTTCGCGGAAGATCTGCCAGGTCTTGATCGCCAGCAGCAACGGGAAGATATAGGCGAAATAGCCCAGCACCATGAACAACACGTCGGCAAAGAACGCCCCGGCGCGACCGGCGGCGTTCTGCACCTGCTCGACATTGCTGGTATGGCTGAAGCCCGGGTCGGCCTGGTCGTAGGTGAGCAGGGCCATCCACAGGTACAGGCACAGCGCGCCCATGGCGATCAGCGCACCTTCCTTGAGCCGGTAGTGCAGCTGCTGGCGCCAGATCGGCTCGGGGTTGGGTGTTGCGGTGGATTTCTTCAAAACGCGTCTATTCCTGCGCTCAATGCGCGTCCAACAGGGGTCGACCGGGCGACCGGGTCAACAAACCACTACTTTTAACATTACTGCCCGCCTGCCGCCATGACGGCACGCCGGAACGAGGCGTAAACGGGGGCCAATTTCCTATACGGCAATTTGAGCACGCATTCTCTTTTGTGACAAAGGCTTATGCGGGGTTTTTGCGTAGTTGGGACAGCATAGTGCAGGTTAAGTTGCGCCGCCCGCCAACGCCGGCGGGGCAACGGCAGGCGCCGGCCTTGCCGACGAAGCCTTTTGCGGCGATCCTTCCCCTCCCCTCCTCCACCGCACGGCGACCCACCTCCATGCTGACCTGGCTGAGCCGCAACAACCTGGACTTCCCGCCCCTGGAAAAGGCCCTGCACGAACCCAACGGCCTGCTCGCCGCCGGCGGCGACCTGAGTGCCGAGCGCCTGGTGCAGGCCTATCGCCATGGCTGCTTCCCCTGGTACCAGGACGGCCAGCCGATCCTGTGGTGGTCGCCCGACCCGCGCACCGTGTTGTTCCCGGACGAGCTGCACGTGTCGCGCTCGCTGCGCAAGGTCATTCGCCAAGGCCGCTATCAGGTCAGCTTCGACCAGGACTTTGCCAGCGTGATCAGTGCCTGTGCGGCGCCTCGCGACTATGCCGACGGCACCTGGATCACCGACCCCATGCAGGCTGCCTACCTCACGCTGCACCAGCAGGGCTTCGCCCACTCGGTGGAAGTGCGCGAAAACGGCGAGCTGGTGGGCGGGCTCTACGGCCTGGCCATGGGCCGCCTGTTCTTTGGCGAATCGATGTTCAGCCGCGCCGATAACGCCTCCAAGGCGGGCTTCGTGCACCTGGTGGAACACCTCAAGGCGGCCGGCTTCGTGCTCATCGACTGCCAGATGCCCACCAACCACCTGCACAGCCTCGGCGCCCGCGCCATCGCTCGCAGCGCCTTTGCCGAGTACCTGCGCAACTACCTCGACCAGCCGGCCAACGTCAGTTGGGCCTGACGTCCTGGCGTTTGCTAGGCGAGTTTTCACAGCTGGCTTACACTTAATCCAAACGCACCTCCCGAGGGGTTGATCATGACAGAGCTGGCGCGGTTGAAGTTTTATGCCACTCAACCCCATGCCTGCAGCTACCTGCCAGACGAGCAAGCCACCACGCTGTTTCTCGACCCGAGCCAGCCAATGGACGCCAACGTCTACGCAGACCTGTCGGAAATGGGCTTTCGTCGCAGCGGCGACCACCTGTACCGCCCGCATTGCCAGAACTGCAATGCGTGCGTACCTGCGCGCATTCCGGCGGCTCGCTTTACGCCCAATCGCCAGCAGAAGCGCATCATCAAGCGCAACGCCGACCTGGTAGTGACCCCGGCACGCCCTCGGTTCAACGAAGAATACTTCGAGCTGTACCGCCGCTACATCGAGCAGCGCCATGCCGACGGCGACATGTACCCGCCCAGCCGCGACCAGTTCTCCACCTTCCTGGTCCGCGACCTGCCGTTTTCACGCTTCTACGAGTTTCGCCTGGACGGCAAGCTGCTGGCGGTGGCGGTCACCGACCTGCTGCCCAACGGCGTATCGGCGGTGTACACCTTCTACGAACCCCAGGAAGAACGGCGCAGCCTGGGACGTTTCGCGATCCTCTGGCAGATCAGCGAAACCCTGCGCCTGGGGCTTGAAGCGGTCTATCTCGGGTACTGGATCAAGAACTGCAAAAAGATGAATTACAAGACCCAGTACCGCCCCATCGAGCTGCTGATCAATCAACGATGGGTCACGCTTAACTGAAACCCTTGGCTTGAACCCCATTTTTCGGGCACAATGCACGCCACTTTTTAGCCTGGCGCAGTTGCACCGGGCCGGCAACTGGACACCGAGGGCTTTACTGCATGTCGAAAGAAGACAGCTTCGAAATGGAAGGCACTGTCGTCGACACCCTGCCCAACACCATGTTCCGCGTGGAGTTGGAAAATGGGCACGTCGTTACCGCGCATATCTCCGGCAAGATGCGCAAGAACTACATCCGTATTCTCACCGGCGACAAGGTCCGCGTCGAACTGACGCCTTATGACCTGAGCAAAGGGCGCATCACCTACCGCGCCCGCTAAACGCTACACACAAGAACGCCCGGCCAGTGCCGGGCGTTTTTGCGTGCCTGCCTGAAAAGCCTCGCCGGCCAGGCCGACCCCTACCAGGGCTGCATCACCCCGCAGGAGCCGGCCGTGCCGGCGAACGCGATCAGGCCATCTCGGCCGTGGTCTCGAAGTCGAACACCAGCTCGCCATCGCGCAGGTCGATGTGCACCACGCCGCCATGCTCGGCCAGCTCGCCAAACAGGATCTCTTCGGCCAGCGGCCGCTTGATCTTGTCCTGGATAAGCCGCGCCATGGGCCGCGCACCCATCTGCGCATCGTAGCCACCGGCTGCCAGGTAGCTGCGAGCAGCATCCGACACCTCCAGCAGTACGCGCTTGTCTTCCAGCTGGGCCTGCAGTTCGGTGAGGAACTTGTCGACCACGCTCTTGATCACTTCGTGGCTCAGGCGACCAAACTGGATGATGGTGTCCAGGCGGTTGCGGAACTCCGGCGTGAAGCTCTTCTTGATCACTTCCATCGCGTCGGACGAGTGGTCCTGATGGGTAAACCCGATCGAGGCCCGTGCCGCAGTCTCGGCGCCGGCGTTGGTGGTCATGATCACGATGACGTTGCGAAAGTCCGCCTTGCGCCCGTTGTTGTCGGTCAGGGTACCGTGGTCCATCACCTGCAGCAGCAGGTTGAAGACTTCCGGGTGAGCCTTCTCGATTTCATCGAGCAGCAGCACGCAATGTGGCTGCTTGGTGATGGCTTCGGTCAACAGGCCGCCCTGGTCGAAACCGACATAGCCCGGAGGCGCACCGATCAGGCGCGACACGGTGTGACGCTCCATGTACTCGGACATGTCGAAACGCACCAGCTCGACCCCCAGCGCCTTGGCCAGCTGACGCGCCGCCTCGGTCTTGCCGACCCCGGTAGGGCCTGCAAACAGGAACGAGCCCACCGGCTTGTCCGGCGCCTTCAGGCCGGCACGCGACAGCTTGATGGCGGTGGCCAGCGAATCTATCGCGGCATCCTGGCCAAACACGGTCAGCTTCAGGTCGCGCTCCAGGTTGCGCAGCAGCTCCTTGTCGGAACTGGTGACGTGCTTTGGCGGAATGCGCGCAATCTTGGCGACGATGTCTTCCACCTGCTGCACATCGATGCGCTTGACGCGCTTCTCTACCGGCTGCAGGCGCTGGTACGCCCCCGCCTCGTCGATCACGTCGATGGCCTTGTCCGGCATGTGACGGTCATTGATGTAGCGCGCTGCAAGCTCCGCTGCGGCACGCAGCGACTCATCGCTGTACTCGATGCTGTGATGGGACTCGAAACGCCCCTTGAGGCCGCGCAGGATGCCGATGGTGTCTTCCACCGACGGCTCGCTGACATCCACCTTCTGGAAGCGCCGCGCCAGGGCCCGGTCCTTCTCGAAGATGCCGCGGAACTCCTGGAACGTAGTCGAGCCGATGCAACGGATATCACCCGAAGACAGCAGCGGCTTGAGCAGGTTGGACGCATCCATCACCCCGCCCGATGCCGCACCGGCGCCGATGATGGTGTGGATTTCGTCGATGAACAGGATCGCCTGCGGACGCTTGCGCAGTTCGCCGAGCAGCGCCTTGAAGCGCTTCTCGAAGTCGCCACGGTACTTGGTACCGGCCAGCAAGGCGCCCAGGTCCAGCGAATAGACCACGCTCTGGGCCAGCAGGTCAGGCACCTGACCGTCGACGATACGCTTGGCCAGGCCTTCGGCGATGGCGGTCTTGCCCACCCCGGCCTCGCCCACCAGCAGCGGGTTGTTCTTGCGCCGACGCGCAAGGATCTGCGCCACGCGCTCGACCTCGGTCTCGCGTCCCACCAGCGGGTCGATACGCCCCTGGCGTGCCAGTTCGTTGAGGTTGCTGGCATAGGCATCCAGCGGATTGCTCGAGGACGAGGCTTCGCCGCCGTCTTCATCCTGCATGTCCTGCTCGCCGTCCTGGTGTTCGCCATGGCCCGGCACCTTGGAGATGCCGTGGGCGATGTAGTTGACCACGTCGATTCGCGCGACACTTTGCTGTTTGAGCAGGAACACCGCCTGGCTTTCCTGCTCGCTGAAGATCGCCACCAGCACATTGGCGCCGGTGACTTCACGTTTACCCGAGCTCTGTACATGGAACACGGCACGCTGAAGCACCCGCTGGAAGCCCAGGGTTGGCTGGGTCTCGCGGTCTTCATCATGCACGGGGATCAGTGGCGTGGTGGAGTCGATGAACTCCTGCAGGTCGTGCTTGAGCTTGTCGAGGTTGGCTCCACAGGCACGCAAAACGGTTGCGGCGGCCTCATTATCCAAAAGCGCCAGCAGAAGGTGTTCGACGGTCATGAACTCATGACGCTTCGAACGGGCCTCCTTGAAGGCCAGATTGAGGGTGACTTCGAGCTCGCGGTTTAACATAGCTTCACCTCATACCCAAGTGGTCGGCGATTAACCGTCCTTCTCGATTTCACAGAGTAGCGGATGCTGGCTTTCCCGGGCGTATTGGTTGACCTGCATGGCCTTGGTCTCGGCGATGTCGCGGGTAAACAATCCGCACACTGCCCGCCCTTCTGTATGGACGGCCAGCATGACCTTGGTCGCCAGCTCGCGATTCAGGTTAAAAAACACCTCGAGCACTTCGACGACGAAATCCATCGGTGTGTAGTCATCGTTGAACAAAACCACCTTGTACATCGGTGGTGCCTGCAGCGCGGGCTTGGCTTCCTGTACCGCCAGACCAGAGCCATCGTCCTCATCCTGCTGCGGGCGATCCTGATTGAATGTTAGTCGAATCTGGCTATGTGCATGCATGGAAAGAAATTCATCATTTCGACAGGTTAAGGTTGAATGTGGACCGCCTGGCCACACGCCGGAACGGCCGTCGCCTGACCTTGACTATCGGCAAATCGGTGTTACAACCAATAAGAGCCCACCGTGGTCGATAAAGATCCGCGCAGTCAACCAGAATTTTCGCAGGTTCATAGGCGGATGGAGTGGATGATACTCCAGTGATGGAGTCCTTTGCAGAGGGATATGAGGATGGCAACCGGCAAAGTCAAGTGGTTCAACAATGCCAAGGGATTCGGATTCATCAACGAGGATGGCAAGGATGAGGACCTGTTTGCCCACTTCTCTGCCATTAACATGGAAGGTTACAAGACCCTGAAGGCCGGACAAGTCGTCACATTCGATATCATTCAGGCACCCAAGGGGTTTCATGCGCAGAACATAAGACCCGTCGTCACCAGCGCCCAGAGCGAGCCCGCCGGCAGCGCGACCACGATCGACGCCTGAACACCCCAGGAACACCAGGGCCGGCCTGCCCTCTCGGACAGGCCGGCCTTTTGCTGCCCGCTTACATGTGCTTGATCAGCGCCTCACCGAAGCCCGAGCTCGACACCAGCGTCGCACCTTCCATCAGGCGTTCGAAGTCGTAGGTCACGGTCTTGGCCTTGATAGCCCCGTTGGTGCCCTTGATGATCAGGTCCGCCGCCTCTGTCCAGCCCAGGTGACGCAGCATCATCTCGGCCGACAGGATCACCGAACCAGGGTTGACCTGATCCTTGCCGGCATACTTGGGCGCCGTGCCGTGGGTGGCCTCGAACATGGCCACGGTGTCCGACAGGTTGGCACCCGGCGCGATACCGATACCGCCCACTTCCGCCGCCAGGGCGTCGGACAGGTAGTCACCGTTCAGGTTGAGGGTGGCGATCACGTCGTACTCGGCCGGACGCAGCAGGATCTGCTGGAGCATGGCGTCGGCAATGGCGTCCTTGACGATCACTTCACGCCCGGTCTTGGGGTTCTTGAATTTCATCCACGGGCCGCCATCGAGCAGCTCGGCGCCGAATTCGTTCTTGGCCACCTCGTAGCCCCAGTCCTTGAAGGCCCCCTCGGTGAACTTCATGATGTTGCCCTTGTGCACGATGGTCAGCGACTCGCGGTCGTTATCCACCACATACTGCAGGGCCTTGCGCACCAGGCGCTGGGTGCCTTCCTTGGAAACCGGCTTGATGCCGATGCCGCAATCCTGGTCGAAGCGGATCTTGGTGACACCCATTTCCTCCTTGAGGAACTTGATGACCTTGTTCGCCTCGGGCGAGCCGGCCTTCCACTCGATGCCGGCATAGATGTCCTCGGAGTTCTCGCGAAAGATCACCATGTCGACGTCGCCAGGTTTTTTCACCGGGCTGGGCACACCCTCGAACCACACCACCGGACGCAGGCACACGTACAGGTCCAGTTGCTGGCGCAGGGCGACGTTCAGCGAACGGATGCCGCCGCCGACCGGGGTGGTCAGCGGGCCCTTGATCGATACCACGTAGTCTTTCACCGCATCCAGGGTTTCCTGGGGCAGCCAGGTGTCCTGGTCGTAGACCTGGGTGGCCTTCTCGCCGGCGTACACTTCCATCCAGGAGATCTTGCGCTTGCCGCCATAAGCCTTTTCGACTGCAGCATCGACCACCTTGATCATCACCGGGCTGACATCGACGCCAATACCGTCACCTTCAATGAAGGGGATGATCGGATTGTCGGGAACATTGAGAGAATGGTCTGCGTTGACGGTGATTTTGTCACCGACTGCCGGAACCTTGATTTTCTGGTATCCCATGCTGCACTCCGCTTTTTTCTGGTTGATAGGACTTCATGCAATCCCCAGAGCCTAACCCAGTTGAACGCAGACGCAAACCTCGCCGAAAAAACCGTCATACCAGCGTAAAACGCTCTACGTCTTTGGTCTAAAAGTGGCCATCCGACATGTTGACCTTGATGATTACGACCAAGGGTTTGATATACTCCGCCGGTGACCAAAGGGTCACTGGGGGCGACTGGTCCGAATAGAGACGTCCGGCCCCGACAAGACTGGGCTGTTACCGCAGTTCAGCCGTTTGACACTCGACTGATGCAACCCACCATCACAGCCCGGAATCCTCGACTTTCTGCTCATGGATCCGCTTGAGCGAAGCGCCTATCCTGCGCACCCCTCGAGATTCCGCGCACGCTCAGCAAAACAGAGAGTTAACCCGAATATGCCCACCCGATCCAAGATCATCTACACCTTCACCGACGAAGCCCCCGCCCTCGCCACCTACTCACTGCTGCCCATCGTCGAAGCGTTCACCGCCACTGCCGACATCGCCGTCGAAACCCGTGACATCTCGCTCGCTGGCCGTATCCTCTCTGCCTTCCCTGAACAGCTCGGCGCCGACAAGCAAGTGGCCGACCACCTGGCAGAACTGGGCCAACTGGCAACCACGCCTGAAGCCAACATCATCAAGCTGCCGAACATCAGCGCCTCGGTACCGCAGCTGAAGGCCGCGATCAAGGAACTGCAAGCCAAGGGCTTCAACATCCCGGACTACCCGGACACCGTCAGCACCGACGCGGAAAAAGAAGCCCGCGCCCGCTACGACCGCATCAAGGGCAGCGCCGTGAACCCGGTACTGCGCGAAGGCAACTCCGACCGCCGCGCACCGCTGTCGGTCAAGAACTACGCCCGCAAGCACCCGCACAAGATGGGCGCCTGGGCAGCCGACTCCAAGTCGCACGTCGCGCACATGGACAACGGCGACTTCTACGGCAGCGAAAAAGCCGCGCTGATCGAAGCCGATGACAGCCTGCGCATCGAGCTGCTGGCCAAGGACGGTTCGACCACCGTCCTGAAAGAAAAGACCGCGGTCAAGGCCGGCGAAATCGTCGACTGCGCCGTGCTCAGCACCAAGGCCCTGCGCAGCTTCATCGCTGCCCAGATCGAAGAAGCCAAGGCCCAGGGCGTACTGCTGTCGGTTCACCTGAAAGCCACCATGATGAAGGTCTCCGACCCGATCATGTTCGGCCAGATCGTCGCCGAGTACTACAAGGACGCGCTGACCAAGCACGCCGCCGTACTGGAGCAGGTCGGCTTCAACCTGAACAACGGCATCGGCGACCTGTACGCCCGCATCAAGGACCTGCCAGCCGAACAGCAGGCCCAGATCGAAGCCGACGTGCAGGCCGTGTATGCCGTGCGCCCGGCGCTGGCCATGGTCAACTCCGACAAGGGCATCACCAACCTGCACGTGCCGAGCGACGTCATCGTCGACGCCTCGATGCCGGCGATGATCCGCGACTCGGGCAAGATGTGGAACACCGAAGGCCAGCTGCAAGACACCAAGGCAGTGATCCCGGATCGCTGCTACGCCACCATCTACCAGGCGGTGATCGAAGACTGCAAGCAACACGGCGCCTTCGACCCTACCACCATGGGCAGCGTGCCGAACGTCGGCCTGATGGCACAGAAGGCCGAAGAGTACGGCTCCCACGACAAGACCTTCCAGGCCAAGGCTGATGGCGTGATCCGCGTCGTCGACGGCAAGGGCAACCTGCTGCTGTCCCAGGACGTCGAAGCCGGCGACATCTTCCGCATGTGCCAGACCAAGGACGCGCCGATCCAGGACTGGGTCAAGCTGGCCGTCAACCGTGCCCGCGCCAGCGCCACCCCGGCGATCTTCTGGCTCGACCCGCAACGCGCCCACGACGGCGTGCTGATCGAGAAGGTCCAGAAGTACCTGAAAGACCACGACACCACCGGCCTGGACATCCGTGTCCTGTCGCCTGTCGAGGCCATGAAGGTTTCGCTGCAGCGCATCCGTGCCGGCGAAGACACCATCTCGGTCACCGGCAACGTGCTGCGTGACTACCTGACCGACCTGTTCCCGATCATGGAACTGGGCACCAGCGCCAAGATGCTGTCGATCGTGCCGCTGATGAACAACGGCGGCCTGTTCGAAACCGGCGCCGGCGGTTCGGCACCCAAGCACGTGCAACAGCTGGTGGAAGAAAACTTCCTGCGCTGGGATTCGTTGGGCGAGTTCCTGGCGCTGGCAGCTTCGCTCGAGCACCTGAGCACCGCCTACGCCAACCCCAAGGCCAAGGTACTGGCTGCCACCCTGGACCAGGCCACCGGCCAGTTCCTGGACAACAACAAGTCCCCTGCACGCAAGGTTGGCAGCATCGACAACCGTGGCAGCCACTTCTACCTGACCCTGTACTGGGCCCAGGCACTGGCTGCACAGACCGATGACGCGGCGCTGCAAGCACGCTTCGCACCGCTGGCCAAGGCACTGACCGAGAACGAAGCGACCATCGTCGCCGAGCTCAACGCAGTCCAGGGCAAGCCGGTTGAAATCGGTGGTTACTACTACCCCGATGCCGAGCTGACCGCCAAGGCAATGCGCCCGAGCCAGACCTTCAACAACGCGGTTGCCACGCTGTAAGGTTGGCTTGAGCTGACACACAGACCCCGGCCACGCACCGGGGTTTGTGCTTTCTGGAATCTGTGTCGTCTGCATCGCGGGTCAAGCCCGCTCCCACAGGGGTTGTGTGGGAGCGGGCTTGACCCGCGATGCAGGCGACGCTGCCCTGAGCAGGAGCACCCGCATGACCTGGCAACCCCACATCACCGTCGCCACCATCGTCGAAGACAACGGCCGCTTCCTGCTGGTCGAGGAATTCAAGGCCGGCCGGCACGTCTTCAACCAGCCCGCCGGCCACCTCGAGGCCAACGAAACCCTGCTCGAAGCCGCCCTGCGCGAGACCCTCGAAGAAACCGCCTGGGACGTCGAGCTTACCGGCATCGTCGGCATCTACCTCTATACCGCCCCCAGCAACGGCGTGACCTACCAGCGCATCTGCTTCGCTGCCCGCCCGCTTCGCCACCACCCCGAACGCGCCCTGGATACCGACATCGTGCGCGCCACCTGGCTCACCCGCGACGAACTGCTGGCCGACCCCGAGCGCTGGCGCAGCGAGCTGGTGCCGCAATGCATCGACGACTACCTGGCCGGCCCGCTGCACAGCCTGAGCCTGATCCGCAATTGAAGCCGCGGCTTTCGCCTTGCGCGGCGCAGCCTGATAGAATCGACGTCTTTTTCCAGATACACAGCCGGTACCTATGACCAGTCCAGCACTCTACGAACCCGAAAAGACACGCGTCATCGTCGGCATGTCCGGCGGCGTGGACTCTTCCGTCTCCGCCCTCCTGCTGATCGAGCAGGGCTACCAGGTGGAAGGCCTGTTCATGAAGAACTGGGAAGAGGACGACGGCACCGAATACTGCACCGCCCGCGAAGACCTGGCCGATGCCCAGGCCGTGTGCGACCGCATCGGCATCAAGCTGCACACTGCCAACTTTGCCGCCGAGTACTGGGACCACGTGTTCGAGCACTTCCTGGAAGAGTACAAGGCCGGGCGCACGCCAAACCCGGACATCCTGTGCAACCGCGAAATCAAGTTCAAGGCGTTCCTCGACTACGCCCTGATGCTCGGTGCCGACCTGATCGCCACCGGCCACTATGTGCGCCGCCGCGACATCGACGGGCGTACCGAGCTGCTCAAGGGCCTGGACCCGAACAAGGACCAGAGCTACTTCCTGCACGCCGTCGGCGGCGAGCAGATCGCCCGCACGCTGTTCCCGGTGGGCGAACTGGAAAAGCCCGAGGTGCGCGCCATCGCCGAAAAACACGGCCTGGCCACGGCCAAGAAGAAGGACTCCACCGGTATCTGCTTTATCGGCGAGCGCCGTTTCAGCGATTTTCTCAAGCAATACCTGCCGGCGCAGCCCGGTGAAATCCAGACCACCGAGGGTGAAGTCATCGGCCAGCACCACGGCCTGATGTACCACACCATCGGCCAGCGTCAGGGCCTGGGCATCGGCGGCCTCAAGGATGCCAGCGACGAGCCGTGGTACGTGCTGGAGAAAGACCTCAGCCGCAACGTGCTGGTGGTCGGCCAGGGCAACGAGCACCCGTGGCTGTTCTCCCGCGCCCTGCTCGCCTCGGAGATCTTCTGGGTCAACCCCGTCGACCTCTCCAGCCCGCGCCAGCTGACGGCCAAGGTGCGCTACCGCCAGAGCGACCAGGCGTGCACCCTGGAACGCACCGCAAGCGGCTACCGCGCCGTTTTCGACGAGCCGCAGCGCGCCGTGACGCCGGGCCAGTCGGTGGTGTTCTATGACGGTGAGGTATGCCTGGGGGGCGGTGTGATCGAAGTGGCCGAGCCCTGGAGCAGCCGCTGATGAACCAGATGCAAGAACAACTGGTCGCTCTGGGCGGGGTATTCCAGGCCGCCGTGCTGGTCGACCGAATCGCCCGCACGGGCCAGGCCAGCGAGGCCGACCTGGGCTGCATGCTCGGCAGCCTGCTGGTACGCGACCCCAAGGACACCCTGGAGGTGTTCGGCGGTGACGACCTGAACCTCAAGGATGGCTACCGCGCCCTGGCCAGCGCGCTGGAGCGCGACCCTGCCAGCCTGCAGCGCGAGCCGCTGCGCTACGCCTTGTCGATGCTGGGCCTGGAGCGCCAGCTGGCCAAGCGTGGCGACATGCTCGACACCATCGGCAAGCGCCTGCCGCAGATCCAGTCCCAGGCCGATCATTTCGGCCTGGTGCATGAAAACGTGATCGCTTCGTGCGGCGCCCTCTACCAGGACACCCTGAGCACCCTGCGCCAGCGTATCCAGGTGCATGGCGACATGCGCAACCTGCAGCAGCCCAACAATGCCTCGAAGATCCGCGCCCTGCTGCTGGCCGGCATCCGTGCTGCGCGCCTGTGGCGCCAGCTGGGCGGACACCGCTGGCAGCTGGTGATCAGCCGGCGCAAGCTGCTCAAGGAGCTGTACCCGATGCTGCGCGGCTGACCCTGACCGCGTCGCGGCCTTCGCTGGCTTGCCAGCGAAAAGGCCCGAAAGACCTTTTGTCACCCTCAAAACCCGGGCGCGTTTTTCATGTATGATATGCGCCCTTTTCGTTGCCCGACTGTCCGAGAACACCCCATGCAGCTTTCCTCGCTCACTGCGGTTTCCCCTGTTGACGGCCGCTACGCCGGCAAAACCCAGGCCCTGCGCCCCATCTTCAGCGAATACGGCCTGATCCGTTTCCGCGCCCTGGTCGAGGTCCGCTGGCTCCAGCGCCTGGCCGCCCACCCGCAAATCGCTGAAGTACCAGCGTTTTCCGCCGAAGCCAACGCCGTGCTCAACGCCCTGGCCGACGACTTCGCCCTCGAGCACGCCGAGCGCGTCAAAGAGATCGAGCGCACCACCAACCACGACGTCAAGGCCATCGAGTACCTGCTCAAGGAGCAGGCCGCCCAGCTGCCGGAACTGGCCAAGGTCAGCGAGTTCATCCACTTCGCCTGCACCAGCGAGGACATCAACAACCTGTCCCACGGCCTGATGCTGCGCGAAGGCCGCGACAGCGTGCTGCTGCCGCTGATGCGCCAGATCGCCGAGTCGATCCGCGAACTGGCCCACCGCTTCGCCGACGTACCGATGCTGTCGCGCACCCACGGCCAACCGGCTTCGCCGACTACCCTGGGCAAAGAGCTGGCCAACGTGGTGTACCGCCTGGAGCGCCAGATCGCCCAGGTTGCCGCCGTGCCGCTGCTGGGCAAGATCAACGGCGCCGTGGGCAACTACAACGCCCACCTGTCGGCCTACCCGCAGATCGACTGGGAAGCCAACGCCCGCGCCTTCATCGAAGACGAGCTGGGCCTGGTGTTCAACCCCTACACCACCCAGATCGAACCGCATGACTACATTGCCGAGCTGTTCGACGCGATCGCCCGCTTCAATACCATCCTGATCGACTTCGATCGCGATATCTGGGGCTACATCTCGCTGGGCTACTTCAAGCAGCGCACCATTGCCGGCGAAATCGGTTCCTCGACCATGCCGCACAAGGTCAACCCGATCGACTTCGAGAACTCCGAAGGCAACCTGGGCATCGCCAACGCGCTGTTCCAGCACCTGGCCAGCAAGCTGCCGATCTCGCGCTGGCAGCGCGACCTGACCGACTCCACCGTGCTGCGCAACCTGGGCGTCGGTTTCGCCCACAGCGTGATCGCCTACGAGGCCAGCCTCAAGGGCATCAGCAAGCTGGAAATCAACGAAGCCCGCATCGCCGAAGACCTGGACGCCTGCTGGGAAGTCCTGGCCGAGCCGATCCAGACCGTGATGCGCCGCTACGACATCGAAAACCCGTACGAGAAGCTCAAAGAGCTGACCCGCGGCAAAGGTATCAGCCCTGAAGCGCTGTTAACCTTCATCGATGGCCTGGACATGCCGGCCGAAGCCCGCGCCGAGCTGAAGAAGCTGACCCCGGCCAACTACATCGGTAATGCCGCGGCACAAGCCAAACGCATCTGATTGCCCCCGCGTTTTGACGCCCGGCTTGGCCGGGCGTTTTTATTGCTGAAAGAAAATTACTTTTTTTCAATAGGTTACACATGAATCCTGATACCCCACTTCAGCTGCTGGGCGGCCTGACTGCCCGCGAATTCCTGCGCGACTACTGGCAGAAGAAGCCCCTGCTGGTTCGCCAGGCCTTCCCTGATTTCGAAAGCCCGATCGATGCCGATGAACTGGCCGGCCTGGCACTGGAAGAGGAAGTCGAATCGCGCCTGGTCATCGAACATGGCGAGCGCCCGTGGGAACTGCGCCGCGGCCCGTTCGACGACGACACCTTCAGCACCCTGCCTGAGCGCGACTGGACCCTGCTGGTACAAGCCGTCGACCAGTTCGTGCCGGAAGTGGGCGAGCTGCTGGAGAGCTTTCGCTTCCTGCCAAGCTGGCGCATCGACGACGTGATGATCAGCTTCGCCGCCCCGGGTGGCAGCGTGGGCCCGCACTTCGACAACTACGACGTGTTCCTGCTGCAAGGCCAGGGCAAGCGCAACTGGAAGATCGGCCAGATGTGCGACAGCGACAGCCCGCTGATCGAGCACGCCGACCTGCGCATCCTGGCCGACTTCGAGCAGACCGACGAGTGGACCCTGGAACCGGGCGACATGCTCTACCTGCCACCGCGCCTGGCCCACTACGGTGTGGCCGAAGACGACTGCCTGACCTATTCGGTCGGCTTCCGCGCGCCGAGCGCCGCCGAAGTGCTGACCCACTTCACCGACTTCCTCAGCCAGTTCCTGCCTGACGAAGAGCGCTACACCGACGCCGACGCCCAGCCAGTGAGCGACCCGCACCAGATCCAGCGCGACGCCCTGGACCGCCTCAAGGGCCTGCTGGCCGAGCACATGAGCGACGAGCGCCTGCTGCTGACCTGGTTCGGCCAGTTCATGACCGAACCACGCTACCCGGAACTGGTGGCTGGCGAGGCACTGAGCGAAGAAGACCTGATCGACAGCCTGGAACAGGGTGCGATCCTGATCCGCAACCCGAGCGCGCGCCTGGCCTGGTCGGAAGTCGACGACAACGTGCTGCTGTTCGCCAGCGGCCAGAGCCGCCTGCTGCCGGGCGAACTGCGCGACCTGCTCAAGCTGATCTGCGCCGCCGACGCCCTGCACGTGGAAAACCTCGCGCCATGGCTTGGCGACGAAAATGGCCTTACCCTGATCTGCGAACTGGTCAAGCAAGGAAGCCTGGGATTTGCCAATGAATAAGATCGAAGTACGCCTGGCCGATTGGCAGAAAGACAACGCCGACATCCGCCGTATCCGCGAATCGGTGTTCATTGCCGAGCAGAACGTGCCGCCAGAGCTGGAGTGGGATGCCGACGACAACATCGCCGTGCACTTCCTGGCCTTTGAGGGTGACTACGCCATCGGCACCGCCCGCCTGTTGCAGGATGGCCAGATCGGGCGCGTGTCGGTGCTCAAGGACTGGCGCGGGCTCAAGGTGGGTGACGCACTGATGCAGGCCGCCATCGCCGAGGCGCAGAACCGCGATCTGCGCCAGCAGAAGCTCACCGCACAAGTGCATGCCACCGCGTTCTACGAGCGCCTGGGCTTCAAGGTCGTCAGCGAGGAGTTCCTCGAGGCCGGCCTGCCGCACGTGGACATGGTGCGCGACTCGCAGTAAGCGCCAGCCCTGTCGCCGGCAAGACCAGCTCCCATACCTGCGGGAGCCGGCCTTGCCGGCGAACAGGCCAGCACAACCGCTACAAATTTGCCATCATGTCCACTCCACCCGCGGAGACCATGGACATGCCGCTACGCCCCCTGCTCGCCACCCTGCTTCTGTCGTTCAGCCTCAGTGCGCTGGCCGCCACCGAAGTCCTGCCGCTGAACCACCGCACCAGCGCCGAACTGCTCCCAGCCGCGCAAGCCTTCATCGGCAAGGACGGCAGTATCAGCACCTTCGAAAACAAGCTGATCGTCAATGCCGAGCCCGGCAAGATCGACGAACTTCGCACCCTGCTGCAACAACTGGACACCGCCCCCAAGCGCCTGCTGATCAGCGTCGACAACACCGACAGCAACGTCCAGGACAACCGCGGCAACGCCCGCGTGATCCGCTACGGCACCGCCAACCGCGAGGGTGGGCTGCAACAGGTGCAGGCCAGCGAGGGCACTCCAGCGCTGATCCAGGTTGGCCAGAGCATTCCCATCACCAGCACCCAGACCGACAGCTACGGACGCGTGCAGAGCAACACCGAGTACCGCAACGTCACCCAGGGTTTCTACGTCACCGCCAGCGTCACCGGCGAAACCGTGCACCTTGCCATCAGCACCAACAATGACCGGATGAGCCAGGAACGTCCCGATGTAGTGAAGGTGCAAAGCACCGACACGAAGGTCACCGGCAAGCTTGGCGAGTGGATCAGCCTGGCAGGTGTCAACGCTCAAAGTCAGGCGGATCGCAGCGCTTCGACCCTCAGTTACTCCACCCAGCGCGGTGAGAACATGACTTTGCGGGTAAAAGTCGAGGCACTGGACTGACCCCGCGCCGTTCAAGGCCTCGACCAAAGGCCTCGAAACTGACTGACGAGTCGTATTAGACCAAAGATGTAGTGGATGAAAAAAAGCACTACAAAACATTTGACGCCCCCGAATCGCAGAGGCATGATGGCCCCGCTCCCGCTAATCAGAGGCCCTGGCAAGGGCCTTCGAGTTGCGCTCTGACCTACCCGACCTGAGCCGATTCGTGTCTGTACAGCCCACAAGGCGGTTTGACGAGATTGCGACTGGAACGAAGTTGTCCCGAGGGACGGAAGCGCATCAAACGGTAGACGGCACACCCTGATCGACGCAGCACGGCAACCACGAGCCAACCTGCCCGACAGCCACGCCAAGGACCTGCTCACTTCCCCCCTTCGAGCCCCATCGTTCAACGTCGCCATTTCGCCCACACCACTGGCTGTCAGTGCTTCTGACCAGCGAGCAATCGGAGCTGCCCCTGTACGCACAGCGCAGCCGACAGAGCGAACATTTTTTACCGACCTATGCGACGAGGTTTACTTTCATGGCACTGACACGCGAACAGCAAATTGCAGCCCTCGAAAAAGATTGGGCCGAGAACCCACGCTGGAAAGGCGTGACCCGTACCTACTCTGCCGCTGATGTCGTTCGTCTGCGTGGCTCGGTTCAACCTGAGCACACCCTGGCCCGCATGGGTGCCGAGAAGCTGTGGAACCTGGTAACCAAAGGCGCCCACCCTTCGTTCCGCCCTGAAAAAGATTTCGTCAACTGCATGGGCGCCCTGACCGGCGGCCAGGCTGTTCAACAGGTCAAGGCCGGTATCCAGGCTATCTACCTGTCCGGCTGGCAAGTGGCTGCCGACAACAACTCGGCCGAGTCCATGTACCCCGACCAGTCGCTGTACCCGGTGGACTCCGTGCCAACCGTGGTCAAGCGCATCAACAACTCGTTCCGTCGCGCCGACCAGATCCAGTGGAAAGCCGGCAAGAACCCGGGCGACGACGGCTACATCGACTACTTCGCACCGATCGTGGCTGACGCTGAAGCCGGTTTCGGCGGCGTACTCAACGCCTACGAGCTGATGAAGAACATGATCGAGGCAGGCGCCGCCGGCGTTCACTTCGAAGACCAGCTGGCCTCGGTTAAAAAATGCGGCCACATGGGCGGCAAGGTACTGGTTCCGACCCAGGAAGCCGTACAGAAGCTCAGCGCTGCCCGCCTGGCGGCCGACGTTGCCGGTGTACCGACCATCATCCTGGCCCGTACCGACGCCAACGCCGCCGACCTGCTGACCAGCGACTGCGACCCGTACGACCAGCCATTCGTGGTGGGTGAGCGCACCCAGGAAGGTTTCTACAAGGTACGTGCCGGTCTGGACCAGGCGATTGCCCGCGGCCTGGCCTACGCACCGTATGCCGACCTGATCTGGTGCGAAACCGCCAAGCCGGACCTGGACGAAGCACGCCGCTTTGCCGAAGCCATCAAGAAGGAATACCCGGACCAGATCCTGTCCTACAACTGCTCGCCTTCCTTCAACTGGAAGAAGAACCTGGACGACGCGACCATCGCCAAGTTCCAGCGCGAGCTGTCGGCCATGGGCTACAAGCACCAGTTCATCACCCTGGCTGGCATCCACAACATGTGGCACGGCATGTTCAACCTGGCGCACGACTACGCCCGCAACGACATGACTGCCTACGTGAAGCTGCAGGAGCAGGAATTCGCCGACGCGTCCAAAGGCTACACCTTCGTGGCGCACCAGCAGGAAGTGGGCACTGGCTACTTCGACGACATGACCACCGTGATCCAGGGTGGCAAGTCTTCGGTTACCGCCCTGACCGGCTCGACCGAAGAAGAGCAGTTCCACTGATCGGCTGATCGATTGGTGACATTCGGGTAACACGCAAGACCCGGGGCCTGTGATGGGGCTCCGGGTCTTGTGCCATTCATACCCCGCGCAGGCGCCAGCCTTGCCGGCGAAAAGGCCAGCCGCCCGGCACAAGGCTTCCTTATTACCCCCGATTGGCTATGCTAGTGCACACCGGCGTCAGCGGACGGCCGTGGCAGCGCAGATACCGACGCGCCACCCCCGCGCACAACCCTGAGCCAGAGCCCAGCGCCAGCACGCAGACACTGCCCGAAACAGGGGCGCACAAATTTGCCGGCCACACCCTTGAACAACAACTTTTAGTTGACGCAGGAGGTAGGAATAACAGGAGCTCTTCAAATGATATTAATTATCATTTCGAAACTTGCATTTCGTTACGCCATACAAGAAACATAATTAACAAAAGCACGCGCAATCCACGGAATACGTGGCCTGCAGCGAGTTACGAAAGATTTTTGTTCTTAATGCTACGAATAAATTTGCTGCAGAAATTTTACTTGCTACGGGTTTACCCATAAAATCAGCGCGATAGATTTCGCTGCGACATATCGTCACTGCTCTACTTCTTTTCAAGCTCAGAGACCAAGCGCTCTGTTAAGGATTTTCAGCATGCCCGATTCGACAGGACTCATCGCCCACAACTGGGGCTTTGCCATCTTCCTTTTGGGTGTCGTCGGCCTGTGTGCCTTCATGCTCGGCCTGTCCGCCCTGCTGGGCAGCAAGGCCTGGGGCCGCAGCAAGAACGAACCGTTCGAGTCCGGCATGCTGCCAACAGGCGGTGCCCGCCTGCGTCTTTCCGCCAAATTCTATCTGGTCGCGATGCTGTTCGTGATCTTCGATATCGAAGCCCTCTTTCTCTTTGCATGGTCTGTGTCCGTCCGCGAAAGCGGCTGGACCGGATTCGTCGAAGCACTCGTTTTCATAGCAATTCTGTTGGCAGGTCTTGTCTACCTATGGCGCGTCGGGGCCCTCGATTGGGCTCCCGAAGGTCGTCGCAAGCGGCAAGCGAAGCTGAAACAATGAGGCTTTGGCAATGCAATACAATCTCACCAGGATCGACCCCGATGCGCCCAACGAGCAGTATCCAATCGGTGAACGGGAAACCGTCTCCGATTCGCTGCTAGAGGACCAGGTCCACAAGAACATCTTCATGGGCAAGCTCGAAGATGTACTCAGTGGAGCCGTCAACTGGGGGCGCAAGAATTCCCTGTGGCCGTACAACTTCGGCCTCTCCTGCTGCTACGTGGAAATGACCACGGCCTTCACGGCACCCCACGACATCGCCCGCTTCGGCGCCGAGGTCATCCGGGCATCGCCGCGTCAGGCCGACTTCATGGTCATCGCCGGCACCTGCTTCATCAAGATGGCGCCGATCATCCAGCGCCTGTACGAGCAGATGCTCGAACCCAAGTGGGTCATCTCCATGGGTTCGTGCGCCAACTCCGGTGGCATGTACGACATCTACTCGGTCGTTCAGGGGGTCGACAAGTTCCTCCCCGTGGATGTCTACGTGCCTGGCTGCCCGCCTCGCCCCGAAGCGTTCCTGCAAGGCCTGATGCTGCTGCAGGAATCGATCGGCAAGGAGCGGCGCCCTCTTTCGTGGGTCGTCGGCGATCAAGGCGTGTACCGCGCCGAGATGCCGTCGCAGAAAGAGCAGCGTCGTGAACAGCGTATCCAGGTTACCCACCTGCGCAGCCCCGACGAAGTCTGATCCAGCGACCTGCCGCCTGTTCATTCGAGCAGGCGGCCTGGCTTCATTCTCTACGTTGACCGAAAGCGATCGAGACCATGACAGCGGACACCGCTATTTACATCCCGCCTTACAAGGCTGACGACCAGGATGTGGTCGTCGAATTGAACAATCGTTTTGGCCCCGAGGCGTTCACCGCCCAGGACACCCGCACCGGCATGCCGGTGCTTTGGGTTGCCCGCGCCAAGCTGATCGAAGTGCTGACCTTCCTGCGCAACGTGGCCAAGCCGTACAGCATGCTGTACGACCTGCACGGCGTGGACGAGCGCCTGCGCACCCAGCGTCGCGGCCTGCCGGGCGCCGACTTCACCGTGTTCTACCACCTGCTGTCCGTCGAGCGTAACAGCGACGTGATGATCAAGGTGGCACTGAACGAAGGTGACCTGAACCTGCCCACCGTCACCGGTATCTGGCCCAACGCCAACTGGTACGAGCGCGAAGTCTGGGACATGTTCGGCATCGACTTTGCCGGCCACCCGCACCTGACCCGCATCATGATGCCGCCCACCTGGGAAGGCCATCCGCTGCGCAAGGACTTCCCGGCGCGCGCCACCGAGTTCGACCCCTATAGCCTGAACCTGGCCAAGCAGCAGCTCGAGGAAGAAGCCGCACGCTTCAACCCCGAAGCCTGGGGCATGAAGCGTTCCGGTGCCAACGAGGACTACATGTTCCTCAACCTTGGCCCCAACCACCCTTCGGCTCACGGTGCGTTCCGTATCGTGCTGCAGCTGGACGGTGAAGAGATCGTCGACTGCGTCCCGGACATCGGCTACCACCACCGTGGTGCCGAGAAGATGGCCGAGCGCCAGTCCTGGCACAGCTTCATCCCCTACACCGACCGCATCGACTACCTGGGCGGGGTGATGAACAACCTGCCCTACGTGCTCGCGGTCGAGAAGCTGGCCGGCATCAAGGTGCCGCAGAAGGTCGACACCATCCGCATCATGATGGCCGAGTTCTTCCGCATCACCAGCCACCTGCTGTTCCTGGGTACCTACATCCAGGACGTCGGCGCCATGACCCCGGTGTTCTTCACCTTCACCGACCGTCAGCGCGCCTACACCGTGATCGAAGCCATCACCGGTTTCCGTCTGCACCCGGCCTGGTACCGTATCGGTGGCGTGGCCCACGACCTGCCGCGCGGCTGGGAAAAACTGGTCAAGGACTTCGTCGACTGGCTGCCCAAGCGCCTCGACGAGTACACCAAGGCCGCCCTGCAGAACAGCATCCTCAAGGGCCGTACCATCGGCGTGGCTGCCTACAACACCAAGGAAGCCCTGGAATGGGGCGTCACCGGTGCCGGCCTGCGTTCGACCGGTTGCGACTTCGACCTGCGCAAGGCACGCCCGTACTCGGGCTACGAGAACTTCGAGTTCGAAGTGCCGCTGGCCAGCAATGGCGATGCCTATGACCGCTGCATGGTGCGCGTGGAAGAAATGCGCCAGAGCATCAAGATCATCGACCAGTGCATGCGCAACATGCCGGAAGGCCCGTACAAGGCGGACCACCCGCTGACCACGCCGCCGCCAAAAGAGCGCACCCTGCAGCACATCGAGACCCTGATCACGCACTTCCTGCAGGTTTCGTGGGGCCCGGTCATGCCGGCCAACGAGTCCTTCCAGATGATCGAAGCGACCAAGGGCATCAACAGTTACTACCTGACGAGCGACGGCGGCACCATGAGCTACCGCACCCGGATCCGCACTCCGAGCTACCCGCACCTGCAGCAGATCCCTTCGGTGATCCGCGGCAGCATGGTCGCGGACCTGATTGCGTACCTGGGCAGTATCGACTTCGTTATGGCTGACGTGGACCGCTAAGCATGAATAACACGCTTATCCAAACCGACCGTTTCGCCCTGAGCGAAACCGAGCGCTCGGCCATCGAGCACGAGATGCACCACTACGAGGACCCGCGCGCGGCGTCCATCGAAGCCCTGAAGATCGTTCAGAAGGAACGCGGCTGGGTGCCGGACGGCGCCGTGTACGCCATCGGCGAAGTGCTGGGCATCCCTGCCAGCGACGTCGAAGGCGTGGCCACCTTCTACAGCCAGATCTTCCGCCAGCCGGTCGGCCGCCACATCATCCGTGTGTGCGACAGCATGGTCTGCTACATCGGCGGCCACGAGTCGGTGGTCAGCCAGATCCAGAGCGAGCTGGGCATCGGCCTGGGCCAGACCACCGCAGACGGGCGTTTCACCCTGCTGCCGGTGTGCTGCCTGGGCAACTGCGACAAGGCCCCGGCCCTGATGATCGACGACGACACCTTTGGCGACGTGCAACCTGCCGGCGTTTCCAAACTGCTGGAGGGTTACGTATGACCATCACTTCCTTCGGCCCGGCCAACCGCATCGCGCGCGCTGCCGAAACCCATCCGCTGACCTGGCGCCTGCGCGACGACGGCGAGCCACTGTGGCTCGACGAGTACCAGGCCAAGGACGGCTACACCGCTGCCCGCAAGGCACTGGCGCAGATGTCGCAGGACGACATCGTGCAGACCGTCAAGGACTCCGGCCTCAAGGGCCGTGGCGGTGCGGGCTTCCCGACGGGCGTCAAATGGGGCCTGATGCCCAAAGACGAATCCATGAACATCCGCTACCTGCTGTGCAACGCGGACGAAATGGAGCCCAACACCTGGAAGGACCGCATGCTGATGGAGCAACAGCCCCATCTGCTGATCGAAGGCATGCTGATCAGTGCCCGCGCGCTCAAGGCCTACCGCGGCTACATCTTCCTGCGTGGCGAATACACCACCGCCGCGCGCAACCTCACCCGTGCGGTCGAGGAAGCCAAGGCTGCCGGCCTGCTGGGCAAGAACATCCTGGGCAGCGGTTTCGATTTCGAACTGTTCGTGCACACCGGCGCCGGGCGTTACATCTGCGGTGAAGAAACCGCACTGATCAACTCCCTCGAAGGCCGCCGCGCCAACCCGCGTTCCAAGCCGCCCTTCCCTGCCGCCGTGGGCGTGTGGGGCAAGCCGACCTGCGTGAACAACGTCGAGACCCTGTGCAACGTGCCGGCCATCGTCGGCAACGGCATCGACTGGTACAAGTCTCTGGCCCGCGAAGGCAGCGAAGACCACGGCACCAAGCTGATGGGCTTCTCCGGCAAGGTGAAGAACCCTGGCCTGTGGGAACTGCCCTTCGGTGTCACCGCCCGCGAGCTGTTCGAAGACTACGCCGGCGGCATGCGCGACGGCTTCAAGCTCAAGTGCTGGCAGCCAGGCGGCGCCGGTACCGGCTTTTTGCTGCCCGAGCACCTCGACGCCCAGATGTACGCCGGCGGCATCGCCAAGGTCGGTACCCGGATGGGTACGGGCCTGGCCATGGCCGTTGACGACAGCGTCAACATGGTCTCGCTGCTGCGCAACATGGAAGAGTTCTTTGCCCGCGAATCGTGCGGCTTCTGCACCCCGTGCCGCGACGGCCTGCCGTGGAGCGTCAAGCTGCTGCGCGCCATCGAGAAAGGCCAGGGTCAGCCAGGCGACATCGAGACGCTGCTGGGGCTGGTCGGTTTCCTCGGCCCGGGCAAGACCTTCTGCGCTCACGCACCCGGTGCGGTCGAGCCGCTGGGCAGTGCCATCAAATACTTCCGCCCCGAGTTCGAAGCCGGCATCGCAGCCACTGCTGCACCGCGCCCGGACTTGGCCAAACCCGTTGTGGTTGGCGCATAACGAACAAGAAGACGGGCGGTCCGTGCCGCCCGTTGCCCGCGATGCTCGCCCGGATGACGGCGAACCGCAGGCATACAGCTTTCCATTAGCCACGCCCGCAGACGCGGGCCAACGAAGAACTTTGAACCATGGCCACTATCCACGTAGACGGCAAAGAGCTCGAAGTCAACGGTGCAGACAACCTGTTACAGGCGTGTCTGTCGCTAGGCCTCGACATCCCCTATTTCTGCTGGCACCCGGCGCTCGGTAGCGTCGGTGCCTGCCGCCAGTGTGCGGTCAAGCAGTACACCGACGAGAACGACACCCGTGGTCGCATCGTCATGTCCTGCATGACCCCTGCCACCGATGGCAGCTGGATTTCCATCGAAGACGAAGAAGCCCGCGTGTTCCGCGCCAGCGTCGTCGAATGGCTGATGACCAACCACCCGCACGACTGCCCGGTGTGCGAGGAAGGCGGTCACTGCCACCTGCAAGACATGACGGTGATGACCGGCCACAACGAGCGCCGCTACCGTTTCACCAAGCGTACCCACCAGAACCAGGAGCTCGGCCCGTTCATCTCCCACGAGATGAACCGCTGCATCGCCTGCTACCGCTGCGTGCGCTACTACAAGGACTACGCCGGCGGTACCGACCTGGGCGTGTTCGGTGCGCACGACAACGTGTATTTCGGCCGTGTCGAGGACGGTGCCCTGGAGAGCGAGTTCTCCGGCAACCTGACCGAGGTCTGCCCGACCGGTGTGTTCACCGACAAGACCCACTCCGAGCGCTACAACCGCAAGTGGGACATGCAGTTCGCCCCGAGCATCTGCCATGGCTGCTCCAGCGGCTGCAACATCAGCCCGGGCGAGCGCTACGGTGAACTGCGCCGCATCGAGAACCGTTTCAACGGCTCGGTGAACCAGTACTTCCTGTGCGACCGTGGCCGCTTCGGCTACGGCTACGTCAACCGTACCGACCGCCCACGCCAGCCACTGCTCCAGGACGGCCAGAAACTGGGCCTGGACGCCGCGCTGGACAAGGCCGCCGACATGCTGCGCGGGCGCAACATCGTGGGTATCGGTTCGCCCCGTGCAAGCCTGGAGAGCAACTACGGCCTGCGCGAGCTGGTGGGTGCCGAACATTTCTATGCAGGCATGGAAGCCGGTGAGCTGGAGCGCGTGCGCCTGGCTTTGCAGGTGCTCAACGACAGCCCGCTGCCGGTGCCGACCCTGCGCGACATGGAAGACCATGACGCGGTATTCGTGCTTGGCGAAGACCTGACCCAGACCGCTGCCCGCGTGGCCCTGGCCCTGCGCCAGTCGGTCAAGGGCAAGGCCGAGGCGATGGCCGATGCCATGCGCGTTCAGCCATGGCTCGATGCCGCGGTGAAGAACATCGGCCAGCACGCCATGTACCCGCTGTTCATTGCCAGCCTGAGCGAGACCAAGCTCGACGACGTGGCGCAAGAGTGCGTGCACGCCGCGCCGGACGACCTGGCCCGCATCGGTTTCGCCGTGGCCCACGCCATCGACCCGAGCGCCCCAGCCGTCGAAGGCCTGGACGCCGAAGCCCTGGACCTGGCCAAGCGCATCGCCGACGCCCTGGTCGCGGCCAATCGCCCACTGGTGGTTGCCGGTACTTCGCTGGCCTCCAGGGCTCTGATCGAAGCTGCCGCCAACATCGCCAAGGCACTCAAGCTGCGCGAGAAGAACGGCTCGCTGAGCCTGGTGGTGCCCGAGGCCAACAGCCTGGGCCTGGCCATGCTCGGTGGCGAGTCGATCGATGCGGCGCTGGACGCCGTGATCGCCGGCAAGGCCGATGCCATCGTGGTGCTGGAAAACGACCTGTACAGCCGCGTACCGGCTGCCAAGGTCGACGCTGCCCTGGCCGCGGCCAAGGTGGTGATCGTTGCCGACCACCAGAAAACCCCGACCACCGACCGCGCGCACCTGGTGCTGCCGGCCGCCACCTTCGCCGAGGGCGACGGTACCCTGGTCAGCCAGGAAGGCCGCGCCCAGCGCTTCTTCCAGGTGTTCGACCCGCAGTACCTGGACAGCAGCATCCTGGTGCACGAAGGCTGGCGCTGGATGCACGCACTGCGTGCCACCCTGCTCAACAAGCCGGTCGACTGGACCCAGCTGGACCACGTGACCCACGCCGTGGCTGGCGTGGTGCCGCAACTGGCCGGCATCGTCAACGCCGCGCCATCGGCCGCGTTCCGCATCAAGGGCATGAAACTGGCCCGCGAGCCGCTGCGCTACTCGGGCCGTACCGCCATGCGCGCCAACATCAGCGTGCACGAGCCACGTACCCCGCAAGACCCGGACACCGCGTTCGCCTTCTCCATGGAAGGCTACTCGGGCTCCGCCGAACCGCGCCAGCAGGTGCCGTTCGCCTGGTCGCCGGGCTGGAACTCGCCGCAGGCCTGGAACAAGTTCCAGGACGAGGTCGGTGGTCACCTGCGTGCAGGCGACCCGGGCACCCGCCTGATCGAGACCCAGGGCGACAGGCTGAACTGGTTCGCCAGCGTTCCGGCGGCGTTCTCGCCGGCCCGTGGCACCTGGCAGGCCGTGCCGTTCTACCACCTGTTCGGCAGTGAAGAGAACTCTTCGCGCGCCGCCCCGGTGCAGGAGCGCATCCCGCAGGCCTACGTGGCACTGGCCAAGTCCGAAGCCGACCGCCTTGGCGTCAACGACGGCGCACTGCTGAGCCTGAACGTGGCCGGCCAGACCCTGCGTCTGCCGCTGCGCATCAATGAGGAACTGGGCGCAGGCCTGGTTGCATTGCCCAAAGGCCTGGCCGGCATCCCGCCTGCCATCTTCGGTGCATCCGTCGAAGGCTTGCAGGAGGCAGCACAATGACCTGGTTCACCCCTGAAGTGATCGATGTGATCCTCACTGTCATCAAGGCCATCGTGGTGTTGCTGGCGGTGGTGGTCTGCGGTGCGCTGCTCAGCTTCGTCGAGCGTCGCCTGCTGGGCTGGTGGCAGGACCGTTACGGTCCTAACCGCGTCGGCCCGTTCGGCATGTTCCAGATTGCCGCCGACATGCTGAAGATGTTCTTCAAGGAAGACTGGAACCCGCCCTTCGTCGACAAGGTGATCTTCACCCTGGCGCCGGTGGTGGCCATGAGCGCCTTGCTGATCGCCTTCGCGATCATCCCGATCACCCCGACCTGGGGTGTCGCGGACCTGAACATCGGCCTGCTGTTCTTCTTCGCCATGGCCGGCCTGTCGGTGTACGCCGTCCTGTTCGCCGGCTGGTCGTCGAACAACAAGTACGCCCTGCTCGGCAGCCTGCGGGCCTCGGCCCAGACCGTGTCGTACGAAGTGTTCATGGGCCTGGCGCTGATGGGCATCGTGGCCCAGGTCGGCTCGTTCAACATGCGCGACATCGTCGAATACCAGGCGCAGAACCTGTGGTTCATCATTCCGCAGTTCTTCGGCTTCTGTACCTTCTTCATCGCTGGCGTGGCCGTGACTCACCGTCACCCCTTCGACCAGCCGGAAGCGGAACAGGAACTGGCCGACGGCTACCACATCGAATATGCCGGCATGAAGTGGGGCATGTTCTTCGTGGGCGAGTACATCGGCATCATCCTGATCTCGGCGCTGCTGGTAACCCTGTTCTTCGGTGGCTGGCAGGGGCCGTTCGGCATCCTGCCGCAACTGTCGTTCGTGTGGTTCGCCCTGAAGACCGCGTTCTTCATCATGCTGTTCATCCTGCTGCGCGCCTCGATCCCGCGCCCGCGCTATGACCAGGTGATGGACTTCAGCTGGAAGTTCTGCCTGCCGCTGACCCTGATCAATTTGCTGGTGACCGCTGCGCTCGTGTTGCTCAACACGCCAGCTGTTGCGGCCCAGTGAGGATTTGACCCATGTTCAAGTATATTGGCGACATCGTTAAGGGCACTGGCACCCAGCTGCGCAGCCTGGTGATGGTGTTCTCCCACGGGTTCCGCAAACGCGACACCCTGCAATACCCCGAAGAGCCGGTCTACCTGCCGCCGCGCTACCGCGGCCGCATCGTGCTGACCCGCGACCCCGACGGCGAGGAGCGCTGCGTGGCCTGCAACCTGTGCGCTGTGGCCTGCCCGGTGGGTTGCATCTCGCTGCAGAAGGCCGAGACCGAAGACGGTCGCTGGTACCCCGAGTTCTTCCGCATCAACTTCTCGCGCTGCATTTTCTGCGGCCTCTGCGAGGAAGCCTGCCCGACCACCGCGATCCAGCTCACCCCGGATTTCGAAATGGCCGAGTTCAAACGTCAGGACCTGGTGTACGAGAAAGAAGATCTGCTGATCTCCGGCCCCGGCAAGAACCCTGATTACAACTTCTACCGTGTTGCAGGTATGGCCGTTGCCGGCAAGCCGAAGGGCGCCGCGCAGAACGAAGCCGAGCCGATCAACGTGAAGAGCTTGCTCCCTTAAGGAAGAAAGATGGAATTCGCTTTCTATTTCGCATCCGGTGTCGCCGTGGTGTCCACCCTGCGGGTGATCACCAACACCAACCCGGTGCATGCCCTGCTCTACCTGATCATTTCGCTGATCTCCGTGGCGATGACCTTCTTCGCCCTCGGCGCGCCGTTTGCCGGCGTGCTCGAAGTGATCGCCTACGCTGGCGCCATCATGGTGCTGTTCGTGTTCGTGGTGATGATGCTCAACCTGGGGCCGGCCTCGGTCGCCCAGGAGCGCGGCTGGCTCAAGCCCGGCATCTGGGGCGGGCCGGTGTTCCTCGCCGTCCTGCTGCTGGCCGAACTGCTGTACGTGCTGTTCGTGCAGCCGAGCGGCGCCGCCATCGGTCATACCACCGTTGACGCCAAGGCCGTGGGCATCAGCCTGTTCGGCCCTTACCTGCTGGTGGTGGAACTGGCCTCGATGCTGCTGCTGGCTGCAGCAGTGACGGCGTTCCACCTCGGCCGCAACGAGGCGAAGGAGTAAATCATGTCAGCAATTCCTCTCGAACACGGCCTGGCCGTCGCCGGCATCCTGTTCTGCCTCGGCCTGGTCGGGCTGATGGTGCGCCGCAACATTCTGTTCGTACTGATGAGCCTGGAAATCATGATGAACGCCTCGGCACTGGCATTCATCGTGGCGGGCAGCCGCTGGGCGCAACCGGACGGGCAGATCATGTTCATCCTGGTGATCAGCCTGGCCGCCGCCGAGGCCAGTATCGGCCTGGCGATCCTGCTGCAGTTGTATCGCCGCTTCCACACTCTCGATATCGATGCTGCCAGTGAGATGCGCGGATGAACCTACTCTTTCTGACCTTCGTCTTCCCCCTGATCGGCTTTGTGCTGCTGTCGTTCTCGCGCGGGCGGTTCTCGGAGAACCTGTCGGCGCTTATCGGTGTCGGTTCGATCGGCCTCTCGGCCATCGTGGCCGCCTACGTGATCTGGCAGTTCAACGTCGCCCCGCCTGAAGGCGGCGCGTACAGCCAACTGCTGTGGCAGTGGATGCAGGTGGGCGACTTCAAGCCCAACTTCACCCTGTACCTGGACGGCCTGTCGGTGACCATGCTCGGCGTGGTGGTCGGCGTGGGCTTCCTGATCCACCTGTTCGCCTCGTGGTACATGCGTGGTGAAGCCGGCTACTCGCGCTTCTTCGCCTACACCAACCTGTTCATTGCCAGCATGCTGTTCCTGATCCTGGGCGACGACCTGCTGTTCATCTACTTCGGTTGGGAAGGCGTGGGCCTGTGCTCGTACCTGTTGATCGGTTTCTACTACAGCAACCGCAACAACGGCAACGCGGCGCTCAAGGCCTTCATCGTCACCCGTATCGGCGACGTGTTCATGGCCATCGGCCTGTTCATCCTGTTCCAGCAACTGGGCACCCTGAACATCCAGCAACTGCTGGTGCTGGCGCCGCAGAAGTTCCAGGCCGGTGATTTCTGGATCGTGCTGGCAACCCTGATGCTGCTGGGCGGCGCCGTGGGCAAATCGGCCCAGCTGCCGCTGCAGACCTGGCTTGCAGACGCGATGGCCGGCCCTACTCCGGTATCGGCACTGATCCACGCCGCCACCATGGTGACCGCCGGTGTCTACCTGATCGCACGTACCCACGGCCTGTTCGCCCTGGCACCCGACGTGCTGCACCTGGTGGGTGTGGTCGGCGGCGTGACCCTGGTGCTGGCCGGCTTTGCCGCGCTGGTACAGACCGACATCAAGCGTATCCTGGCCTACTCGACCATGAGCCAGATCGGCTACATGTTCCTGGCCCTGGGCGTGGGCGCCTTCGACGGCGCGATCTTCCACCTGATGACCCACGCCTTCTTCAAGGCCCTGCTGTTCCTTGCCTCCGGTGCGGTGATCGTTGCCTGCCACCACGAGCAGAACATCTTCAAGATGGGCGGCCTGTGGAAGAAACTGCCACTGGCCTACGCCAGCTTCATCGTCGGTGGTGCCGCCCTGGCTGCCCTGCCGCTGCTGACCGCCGGCTTCTACTCCAAGGACGAGATCCTCTGGGAAGCCTTCGCCAGCGGCAACAGCGGCTTGCTGTACGCCGGCCTGGTGGGTGCGTTCATGACCTCGCTGTACACCTTCCGCCTGATCTTCATCGCCTTCCACGGCGAAGCCAAGACCGAAGCCCACGCTGGCCACGGCATCTCGCACTGGCTGCCGCTGGGCGTGCTGATCGTGCTGTCGACCTTCGTCGGCGCCTGGATCCACCCACCGCTGGCCGGCGTGCTGCCGCAGAGCGTCGGGCATGCCGGTGGCGAAGCCAAGCACAGCCTGGAAATCGCCTCGGGTGCCATCGCCATCGCCGGTATCCTGCTGGCCGCCATGCTGTTCCTGGGCAAGCGTCGCCTGGTTACCGCGATCGCCAACAGCGGTATCGGTCGTGTGCTGTCGGCCTGGTGGTTCGCCGCCTGGGGCTTCGACTGGATCTACGACAAGCTGTTCGTCAAACCTTACCTGCTGATCAGCCACATCCTGCGCAAGGATCCGGTTGACCGCAGCATCGGCCTGATTCCGCGTTTGGCCAAGGGCGGTCATGCCGCCATGAGCAAAACCGAAACCGGTCAGCTGCGCTGGTACACCGCCTCGATCGCCATTGGTGCCGTGCTTGTGCTCGGTGCCGTTGTTGTGGCTGCGGTCTGATATGAACCTTGCGACTTTGCGAAAGGAATTGAGCCCGTCATGATTTTGCCTTGGCTGATCCTGATCCCCTTTATCGGCGGCCTGCTGTGCTGGCTGGGTGAGCGCTTCGGCGCCACCCTGCCGCGCTACATCGCGCTGCTGACCATGTCCCTGCTGCTTGGTATCGGCCTCTGGCTGTGGGCCAACGGCGACTACACCCTGGCGCCTGCGCCGGGTGCCGCGCCACAGTGGGCCTACGAGTTCAAAGTGCTGTGGATCGAGCGCTTCGGCATCAGCCTGCACCTGGCCCTGGACGGCCTGTCGCTGCTGATGATCCTGCTCACCGGCCTGCTCGGTGTGCTCTCGGTACTGTGTTCCTGGAAAGAGATCCAGCGCCACGTCGGCTTCTTCCACCTCAACCTGATGTGGATCCTGGGCGGCGTGGTCGGTGTGTTCCTGGCCCTGGACCTGTTCCTGTTCTTCTTCTTCTGGGAAATGATGCTGGTGCCGATGTATTTCCTCATCGCGCTCTGGGGTCACAGCTCCTCGGACGGCAAGAAGACCCGGATCTACGCAGCCACCAAGTTCTTCATCTTCACCCAGGCCAGCGGCCTGATCATGCTGGTGGCGATCCTGGGCCTGGTACTGGTCAACTACGGCAACACCGGTGTGATCACCTTCGACTACACCCAGTTGCTCAAGGCCGACCTGCCGGCGGGTACCGAATACCTGCTGATGCTGGGCTTCTTCATCGCCTTCGCGGTCAAGCTGCCGGTAGTACCGTTCCACTCCTGGCTGCCTGACGCCCACGCCCAGGCGCCGACTGCCGGTTCCGTCGACCTGGCCGGTATCCTGCTGAAGACCGCGGCCTACGGCCTGCTGCGTTTTGCCCTGCCGCTGTTCCCGAACGCCTCGGCCGAGTTCGCGCCGATCGCCATGACCCTGGGTCTGATCGGGATCTTCTACGGTGCATTCCTGGCCTTCGCGCAAACCGACATCAAGCGCCTGATCGCGTTCTCCAGCGTCTCGCACATGGGCTTCGTGCTGATCGGCATCTACTCCGGCAGCCAGCAGGCCCTGCAGGGCGCGGTGATCCAGATGCTGGCCCACGGCCTGTCGGCGGCGGCGCTGTTCATCCTCAGCGGCCAGCTGTACGAGCGTCTGCACACCCGTGACATGCGTCAGATGGGTGGCCTGTGGTCGCGCATCGCCTACCTGCCGGCCATCAGCCTGTTCTTCGCCGCGGCTTCGCTGGGCTTGCCGGGTACCGGCAACTTCGTCGGCGAGTTCCTGATCCTGATCGGCAGCTTCGTCAGTGCCCCATGGGTCACCGCGATTGCCACCTCCGGCCTGGTGTTCGGCTCGGTGTACTCGCTGATCATGATCCACCGCGCCTACTTCGGCCCGGCCAAGTCCGACGAAGTACTGGCCGGCATGGACAACCGCGAACTGATCATGGTGCTGGGCCTGGCGGTACTGCTGATTGTGCTGGGCGTTTACCCGCAGCCGTTCCTGGATACCTCCGCCGCCACCATGAGTGGTGTGCAGCAGTGGCTCGGCTCCGCTTTCACTCAACTCGCTTCGGCCCGGTAAGAGCGCTATGGACCTGACGATTCAACACTTTATTGCGCTTGCGCCACTGCTGATCACCAGTATCACCATCGTCGTGGTGATGCTGGCCATCGCCTGGCGCCGCAATCACTCGCAAACCTTCCTGCTGTCGACCGTGGGGCTGAACCTGGCCCTGCTGTCGATCATCCCGACCCTCAAGGTGGCCCCGCTGGCGGTCACCCCATTGCTGACCGTCGACAGCTTCGCGTGCCTGTACATGGCGTTGATCCTGGTCGCCACCCTGGCCTGCGTGACCCTGGCGCATGCCTACCTGGGTGACGGCGGCAAGGGTTACCCGGGCAACCGCGAAGAGCTCTACCTGCTGATCCTGATGGCGGCCCTGGGCGGCCTGGTGCTGGTCTGCGCGCAACACCTGGCCGGCCTGTTCATCGGCCTGGAGCTGCTCTCGGTACCGGTGTATGGCCTGGTGGCGTATGCATTCTTCAACAAGCGTTCGCTGGAAGCCGGCATCAAGTACATGGTGCTGTCGGCAGCCGGTTCCGCGTTCCTGCTGTTCGGCATGGCGCTACTGTATGCCGACGCCGGCAGCCTGAGCTTCGACGGCATCGGCAAGGCCCTGGCCACCACCAGCCTGCCAAGCCTGATTGCCCAGCTGGGCCTGGGCATGATGCTGGTCGGCCTGGCGTTCAAGCTGTCGCTGGTACCGTTCCACCTGTGGACCCCGGACGTATACGAAGGTGCTCCGGCGCCGGTTGCCGCGTTCCTGGCCACCGCGAGCAAGGTGGCTGTATTCGCCGTTGTGGTACGCCTGTTCATGCTCTCCCCTGCTGCCAGCAGCGGCGTGCTGACCACCGTGCTGTCGGTGATTGCAGCGGCCTCGATTCTGGTCGGCAACCTGCTGGCGCTGACCCAGAGCAACCTCAAGCGTCTGCTGGGTTACTCCTCGATCGCCCACTTCGGTTACCTGCTGATTGCGCTGGTGGCGAGCAAGGGCATGGCGGTGGAAGCCATTGGCGTGTACCTGGTGACCTACGTGATCACCAGCCTGGGCGCGTTTGGCGTCATCACCCTGATGTCCTCGCCTTACAAGGGCCGTGATGCCGATGCCCTGTACGAGTACCGCGGCCTGTTCTGGCGTCGTCCGTACCTGACGGCGGTACTGACCGTGATGATGCTGTCGCTGGCGGGTATTCCGCTGACCGCGGGCTTCATCGGCAAGTTCTACATCATTGCTACCGGCGTCGAGTCGCAGCTGTGGTGGCTGGTGGGTGCGTTGGTGATCGGTAGTGCGATCGGGGTGTTCTACTACCTGCGCGTGATGGTCACCCTGTACCTGATCGAGCCGAACCTGCGTCGTCACGATGCGCCGTTGAACTGGGAGCAGCGTACCGGTGGCGTGATGTTGCTGGCGATTGCGATTCTGGCGTTCGTGCTGGGTGTATATCCGCAGCCGTTGCTGGACCTGGTGCAGCATGCAGGTTTGCAGTTGCTTGGTTGAGTGCTGATGCATTGACAGGACACCCCGCTTCGGCGGGGTGTTTTGTTTTTGGCGATTGAACAACCCATCCCCAGCACCGCCGTTGCTCTTGCTCTTGCTCTTGCTCTTGCTCTTGCTCTTGCTCTTGCTCTTGCTCTTGCTCTTGCTCTTGCTCTTGCTCTTGCTCTTGCTCTTGCTCTTGCTCTTGCTCTTGCTCTTGCTCTTGCTCTTGCTCTTGCTCTTGCTCTTGCTCTTGCTCTTGCTCTTGCTCTTGCTCTTGCTCTTGCTCTTGCTCTTGCTCTTGCTCTTGCTCTTGCTCTTGCTCTTGCTCTTGCTCTTGCTCTTGCTCTTGATCTTGATCTTGATCTTGATCTTGATCTTGATCTTGATCTTGATCTTGATTGTCCGGCCTGTCAGGAGGCCGAGTGGAGGTGTCGTGCAGGGGGCGGGGCGTAGCCCCTTCGGCGTTAGCCGAAGCGAGCGACTGTTAGAATTGCGCAGCAACTCGGGTCGCGTGCCCCCTGGACGGCGCCGGAGGGAGGGAACCCGGAGCGAAGCGTAGGGCCGTATGTTTGGCCGGGGACCTTTTGGTTACTTTTGCGTCCTTGCAAAAGTGACCCGCTGTAAGAGCGGAAGGCGTCATTCGCAGCGCTATCCATGCCGGATAAACACACCGCTCGATAAAATCGACGACCGTGAACATATCCAGAGCAGATCAAAAGCATGACTGCACTACAGATCACCCACTGTGCTTCGTCTGATACTTGCAACGTCAGATAGCCGCCCAACCGTCCCGGAACCCCTTCGATGCACCCCACCCTGCCCCGCTCGTCCCTCGCCGTATTGATCGCCTGCACCGCCACCGCCCAAGCCAACCCAGGCATCGAACTCGGCCAGGTACTGATCCAGGACCAGGAACACAACGAACTTCAGGACGCCCGCGAGCGCCTGCAGCAAATCCCCGGGGCCACCAACCTGATCGACATGCAACAGGTCGAACAAGGCCGCGTCGCCAGCAACCAGGACGTGCTCGCCTACCAGCCCGGCGTGTTCGCCCAATCCGCCGGCAACGACGGCATCAAACTGTCGATTCGCGGCTCGGGCCTCAACCGTGCCCCCGGCGCCCACGGCTCCGGCGTATACACCCTGTTCGACGGCCTGCCCCTGACCGGCCCCGGCGGCACGCCCTATGAATTGTTCGAGCCCCTGTGGCTAAGCCGCGCCGAGGTACTGCGCGGCGCCAACGGCTTCGACCGCGGCGCCCTGGCCCTGGGCGGCGCCATCAACTATGTGACCCACACCGGCTACGACGCCGCGCCCCTGCAGGTACGGGTCGAGGCCGGCAGCCGTGGCTACGGCAAACGCCAGGTCAGCTCCGGCCAGGTACTGGGTGACCTGGACTACTACGTCGCCCTCACCGACTCGGAATACGACGGCTACCAGGACCACAGCAGCGGCAGCAGCAAGGGCATCGCCGCCAACGTCGGCTACCGCTTCAACCCCAACCTGGAAACCCGCTTCTACCTGCGTTACCGCGAAACTGAAAACGAACTGGCCGGGCGCCTGACCAAGGACCAGATCAAGCACCACCCGCGCTCTGCCAACCCGCTGTACCTGAGCCGCGACGCCAGCCGCCCGCAACCGGGCAGCACCTGGCTGGGCAACAAGACCACCTTCTACCTCGATGACGACTCGCAACTGGAAGCCGGCCTGGTCTACCACGACTACCCCATGGACCTGCGTGAAGGCACCAAGCGCCTCAAGGTGGCGTACACCGATGTCAGCGGCACGCTCAACTACCTGCGCCGCGACACCCTGTTCGGCCACGAGAGCAAGACAACCCTGGGTTGGCGCACCACCAAGCACCTGCCCAACACGGGGGCCTCGGAGTTCGTGCGGGTCGAGACCGACCCCACTCAGCCCATAGGCACCAAGACCCGCGACTTCACCTACCAGGGCTCGGACAGCGTCCTCCACTTCAGCAACGAACTGGAACTGGTGCCAGACCTGTGGCTGACCAGCGGCCTGGCGATGATCTATACCCGCCGAGAAAGCGCCGTCACTTATCCGGCCAGCGGCGGTAAGGTCAGCCAGCATGACTGGGACTACGCCCCGCGCCTGGGGCTGCGCTACGACTTCAGCCCCGCGCTGCAGCTGTACGGCAACCTGAGCCGCTCGGTGGAGCCTGCGCACCCCTGGGCACTGATCTGGAGCTCGCCAGCGATCAATTTCATACAGACCCAACCCATCGAGCTGCGCAACCAGACCGCCACTACCCTGGAGCTCGGCACCCGCGGCGACTCGCGGCTGGGACGCTGGGACCTGGCCTGGTATTACTCGGCCGTGCGCCACGAACTGCTGACAGTGGAAACCGTGGCCGCCAGCAACAACGCCATCGTCGGCGAGGTGAATGCCAGCCCTACCGTGCACCAGGGGGTGGAAGCCAGCCTCGACAGCCTGCTGTGGGAACACAGCGGAGTTGGCCGGGTGTCGCTGCGCCAGGCCTACACCTTCAGCGACTTCCACTACCGCGATGACGCGGCGTTCGGCGACAACCGCCTGCCCGGCATGCCGATGCACTACTACCAGGCGCAGGTGCGCCTGGACCATCCCAGCGGCTTCTATGCCGGGCTCAACACGCAGATGGCCTCAAAGGTGCAGGTCGACTACGCCAACTCCTACCAGGCCGATGCGTATGCCCTGCTGGGCGCAACCTTCGGCTACGCCTCCCCCCGACAGGACTGGACCACCTGGCTCGACCTGCGCAACCTCACCAACAAGCGCTATGCCGCAACCGTGACGCCCGGCTACGACGACAAGGGTCTCGATGCCGCACGCTCCACCCCCGGCGAAGGCTTCGCAGCCTACGTGGGCATGTCCTATAGCTGGAAGTGACGCTCGCCAGCGGCGCCTCAGGGCAGTTGCACCTGAGGCTTGGTCGCCACGAAAATCCCCCAGCTGGACATGAACAGCGCCGCGATCAACGGCCCGATGACGAAGCCGTTGAGGCCGAACACCGCCAGCCCGCCCAGGGTCGAGATCAGGATCAGGTAGTCGGGCATGCGGGTGTCCTTGCCCACCAGGATCGGGCGCAGCACGTTGTCCACCAGGCCGATCACGAACACCCCGAAGGCGGCAAGCACCACACCCTGCCAGATCGAACCGCTGAGCAGGAAGTACGCGGCCACCGGGCCCCACACGATGCCGGCACCCACCGCCGGCAGCAGCGACAGAAACGCCATCAGCACCGCCCACACCAGCGCACTGGGGATATCCAGCACCCAGAAGATGAACCCGCCGAGCGCGCCCTGGGTCACCGCCACCAGCAGGTTGCCCTTGACCGTGGCACGCACCACGCGATTGAACTTCAGTTGCAGGCGACGCTTCTGGTGTTCGGCCAGGGGCACCGCCGTGCGGATCTTGCGCACCAGCTCGGCGCCATCGCGCAGGAAGAAGTACAGCAGGTACAGCATGATGCCGAAGCTCACCAGAAACTCGAACGTGCCCTGCCCGAAGCTGAACGCCTGGGTGGCGAAGAACTGGCTGCCCTGCATCGCGCCCTTGGCGATCTTGTCGCGCAAGCCCTCCAGATCCCCCATGCCCAGGCGTTCCAGGCCATGCTGGGCCACAGCGGGCAGCATGTCCTTGAAGCGCTCGATGTAGCCGGCGATATCCAGTTGGCCGCTCTCGATGTTCTTGTACAGCGTGGCGCCTTCCTGAACCAGCAACGTGCTGATGACGATCACCGGCAGAATCGCGATCAGCAGGCACACCAAGAGCGTGATACCCGCCGCCAGGTTGCGCCGCCAGCCCAGGCGCAACAGCAACCGGCGCTGCAACGGCGCAAACACGATGCCCAGGATCACCGCCCAGAACACCGCGCCGTAGTAGGGCAATAGAATCCAGATGAAGGCCAGGGTCACCAGGACCAGCAACCACATCAGGGCTTTTTGCTGCAATACCGATTCGTTCATGTCCGCTCCTTTGCGCTCTGATGATTAGTGCGCGGCGCACTGCAGAAAGTGCCGTTGCCGTGGATCAATAAAATCGGTGGTGCAGGCGCGTAGCATCCGCGCTTTTGTCGCGACCTTGCCATGACCCACCTCGCCCGACCCGAACTGCTCGCCCCTGCCGGCACCCTGAAGAACATGCGCTATGCCTTCGCCTACGGCGCCGATGCGGTCTACGCCGGCCAGCCGCGCTACAGCCTGCGTGTGCGCAACAACGAATTCGACCATGCCAACCTGGCGCTGGGCATCCAGGAAGCCCAGGCCCAGGGCAAGCGGTTCTACGTGGTGGTCAACATCGCCCCGCACAATGCCAAGCTCAAGACCTTCCTCAAGGACCTGGAACCTGTGATCGCCATGGGCCCGGACGCGCTGATCATGTCCGACCCTGGGCTGATCATGCTGGTGCGCCAGCACTTCCCGGCCATGCCGATCCACCTGTCAGTACAGGCCAATACGGTGAACTGGGCCAGTGTCGCGTTCTGGCAATCCCAGGGCCTGAGCCGGGTGATCCTGTCCCGGGAGCTGTCGCTGGAAGAAATCGAAGAGATCCGCCAGCAGGTGCCGGCGATGGAGCTGGAAGTGTTCGTGCACGGCGCCCTGTGCATGGCGTATTCGGGGCGCTGCCTGCTGTCGGGCTACCTGAACCGGCGCGATGCCAACCAGGGCAGCTGCACCAACGCCTGCCGCTGGCAGTACAGCGCCACCCCGGCCCAGGAAAACGAGGTGGGTGACATCGTGCGCGAAGTCCAGCCGACCCTGGGCGTCGGCGCCCCCACCAACCAGGTGTTCGTGCTGCAGGAAGCCAACCGGCCCGGCGAAGACATGCCGGCATTCGAGGACGAGCACGGCACCTACATCATGAACGCCAAGGACCTGCGTGCCGTGCAGCACGTCGGGCGCCTGACCCGCATGGGGGTGCACTCGCTGAAGATCGAGGGGCGTACCAAGTCGCACTTCTACTGTGCCCGCACCACCCAGGCGTACCGGCAGGCCATCGACGATGCGCTGGCGGGGCGTGAATTCGACCGTTCGCTGATGCTCGACCTGGAGTCATTGGCGCAACGCGGCTACACCGAAGGCTTCTTGCGCCGCCACGTGCACGACGAGTACCAGAACTACGAGCGGGGCAACTCGGTGTCCGAGCGCCAGCAATTCGTGGGCGAGCTGACCGGGGAGCGGGTCGACGGGCTGGCCGAGGTCAAGGTCAAGAACCGTTTCGGGCTGGGCGATCACCTGGAGCTGATGACGCCGCGGGGCAACTACCATTTCGACCTGCACCAGCTGCGGGATCGCGCGGGCAATCCGCTGGAGGTGGCGCCGGGGGATGGGCACACGGTGTACCTGCCGATTCCCGAACAGGTGGAGCTGGGCTTCGGGCTGTTGTTGCGGGATCTGAATACGTAGCCACGCTATCGCGGGTCAAGCCCGCCCCCACAGGTAGTGCGCAATCCTGGTGGGAGCGGGCTTGACCCGCGATGCAGCCGACGCTCAACGTGGGCTGCTGGCTACAGCTGCAGTATCCGTCTCACGTATCACCTGCACCTGATACTGCGGGTCCGCCTTGATCTGCGCCTCGGTGAATGGAATGGTGTGCCAGTGCCCGGCCGAGAACGCACGGGTCTGGTCACTGGCATGCACCGACCCCGCCTCGCTGGACTGGGAAAACGCCAGCAGCCCCTGCGCGTGCGGCCCCTTGTCATCGAAACTGACCACCTGCAGGTAACTGGTGCCGCTGATCACGGTGCGCTTGCCCCCCTCGCCCGGCACGCTCTGCATGGCGTTGTACACCCCAAGGCTCGACGGCCCGCCATGCATCGGCGTGCCGTCGCCCGCCCGCTGGATCTGCCCCCACTGCACATTCGCACTCAGCCCGGCCTCGGCCACCTGCGCCTGCGACGCCAATGCCGCCGCACGCACGGCCCTGGCCACCTCGGCACGCTCCAGCGCAAGGCCGCGTGGGGTGTGCTGGGGGTCGGCCGGATCGAATGCCACGCGCCAGAACTCACCGTGCTCCTGCAACGCCTGCAGGATGTTCTGGAAGTGCACCAGGCCGATGCCACTGGCCAGGCCGGCCTTGCCATCCCACGCCGCCAGGCTGTCGCATACGGCCTTGAGCTGCGGATCGGCCGTCGCGCCCTTGCACCACTGCAACAGGTCGGGCAGCGCCAGCTCGGCCAGGTACACCTTGTCGTCCATGACCATGTGGTGCAGGTCCTGCGCGCTGATCTTGCCGGGGCGGTTCAACCGCTGCAGGGCAAAGCGGCTGCGCGGGCCCAGGGGCACGTCTTCGCGGCTGATGATCGGCGAGTAGCCGCGCAGCGGCTGCGCCGGGTTGACCATCCAGGCCGAATCGTTGGAGTGCTGTACGAAGTCGCCACGCAGCAGGCTGGGCTGCAGTTGCGCGGGGAAGATACCGGGCTGCGCCGCTCGCGCATCGACCTTCCAGTTGCAGGCGCTGCGCGAACCGTCGAGCACGATCAGTTCCAGGCCCGCCGCCGGGTCGCTGCACTGCGCCAGCAGCGGCGCATCCACATAGGGCACCACCGACTGGTTCAGGTACAACGCCTGCCCCCTGGCATCCACCGCCAGTGTGTTGACCCAGGGTATGCCCTGCAGGCGCTGCACCGACTGCTGCAGGGCCTGCAGGCTGTCGGCCTGGTTCATGCTGTACCACTGCTGCAGCACGCGGGTGTTGCCCAGGTTGGCATCACGCAGGCTGAAGGCCACCTGCCCGGTCCAGTCCAGCCGCCCGGGCCACTGCACCAGCGGGCCGTAGATCGTGCCGTACAGCTCGCGGGTGACCACCTGCTGCTGGCCGTCCTCAGCCTTGACCGACACGCTCACCGGCTGGCGGGTCATGGGGGTGGACACGCCGTCGAGCAGGTAGCGGGTCGAGTCTTTGGGGTCCAGTTGCAAGCGGTGCAAGGTGAAGTGCCGGGAGGTGTCGACGGTGTGCGTCCAGGCCAGATGCCGGTTGAAACCGATGTTGATCAGCGGCAGGCCGGGCAACGCGGCGCCCATCACGTCCAGCTTGCCGGGGATGCTCAACTGCATCTGGTAGAAGCGCATGCCACCCACCCACGGGAAATGCGGGTTGGCCAGCAACAGGCCACGGCCATTGGCCGAACGCTCGTGCCCTATCGCCACCGCGTTGCTGCCGCGCTCAAGCGCAAAGTTGGCCTGGCGCGCCTGGGCCACACTGAAGGCCGCAGCCGGCAACCCCGCCGCTGCAGCGGGGGGCGCGGCACCGGCCACGGCTTCGACGAACTGCCCGGCCCCACCCTCGACCAGCAGGCGCCGGGTCAGCTTGACCAGGTCCAGGGCGGTGATGGGGCGCAGCCACTCGGCCTGCTGGCACTGGGCAGGCAGGCCCTGGGCAGTGCGCTCGGCCAGCGCGCGGTTGTAGCCCAGCGCGTAGCCTTCGAGCAATGAACGGATCGGCGCCGGTTGCGCCTGCCAGTACGCAGACACCGCCGCCGGCGTGTTCAGCCAGGTGAAAAACACGTCGCTGGCCAGGTTTTCACGCTGCTCCAGGGTCAGCGCCTGCGGCCCGAAGAACCGCGAGCGCTCACCGTTGACGGTCACCACTTCGTTGGCCAGCAGGCACAGGTTGTCCTGCGCGTAGGCATACCCGATGCCATAGCCCAGGCCACGCTCATCGCGGGCCACGATGTGCGGCACACCGAAGCTGGTGCGGCGGATCTCGGCCCGGGCCTCGCCCGGCGGCGCCTCGCGGGCGTGGGCTGAACAACTCAGAGCAACCAGCAGGGCCGTCAGGCAGAACGAGGGGATCGAGCGATTGGCAGACACGCGGACTCCGGCAGCATCAGGGTGAACGAACATCCTGACTAGACGAATTTCATCATGAAAATTTACCGCTTTTGCGCCGCTCGTTCGTCTCTCTCTACATAAAGGCAATATTTTTTGCCTTGCCGATGCAGATTTGCCGCGCTCGTTCGTCTTATAGAGTGAGAGCACCACACGCAAACTGGACAGGCTCGGGAAAGGGAGTTTTCACATGTACAACCAGCAACAGCCAATCACACCGCTGCGCTTCAGACGCAAAGCCCACGCGCCGCTGCCGGAAAAGCCCGAAGCGGCTGAACCGGACCGCGCCGGCAACGAACATATCCGCGAACTGCTCAAGGCATTCGGCCTGCGCACCAGCCTGATCCGGCTGAAGGTCATCGATGCGCTGCACGCGGCCGCCAGAGAGGGGCGCAGTATCGGGGTGCGCGGGGTGCACAGCCAGCTCGAGCAGCTGGATATTCCGCTGTCGTTCCTGAGCGTTCGCGAAGTGCTCAAGCGCCTGTGCGTCGAGGGTGTGATCAGCCTGGGCAGCGACAAGTGCTACAGCCTCAACCCCGAGGCTCGCGCGGTGCTGGAACAGCCGGTTTCACGCTAGGCCAACGGCCGGGTGACGCCGGCCGCAGCCTCGCAAGCGGTCAGAACTTGACCTTGCGCCGCATGATGCCGTTCACGATCACGGCCAATACGGCTACGCCGATGGCGATGTACTGGAACACCTTTTCGCTGATCACGCCGGCGTTCTGCAGGTACGAACCGCCCAGCATGATTGCCAGCACCACCAGGGCAACCAGGATCGAGTATTTCAGGCGTTGAGCTTGAGTCATTGAAAAATCCTTACGACAACGGGTTTGAGGGCCCTACTGCGGCCGGCGGCCATGATACAACGCCACGTCACGCAGGAGGATGTTTCCCGGTTTTTCCCGACGCGACAACCTGAAATCATCCGCCAGGTGTGCCCGTGCCCTGCGTTCAGGGTTGAGCAACCTGAACCACAGCGCTGGAGCAGGCTCGCCGCAGACACGCGGCCACGCCCTCCCTGGCGCCGCTGGTTCCTACAACAGACCACCGACTTCCTCACGCAATGTGTACGGAAAGACTACCTCCCCTGACCCGCTTGCTGCCTAGTCTCCCCTTGGCGGTTGACCGAGAATTCCTTCAGGCCACTTGGCAGTTCAACGCTGTCGACGTGGGGCGCGCCGCACCTGGCAAGGATGCTCAGGCACGGACGGCACCCGATGAAGTGGCCCCTTCGCTCATACCGCCAACAAGGAAGTCATCATGGAACTGTGTGACCTGAACAAGATCGACATCGAACAACTGCCCCAGTCACTGCAGATGCTCATCGAATGCATCGGGCTGGAGCATGCCTACCGCCTGACCACCATCTACGGTGGCCGCCCCAAGTACATTCCCAAGCACCGCGAGCGCACCACGCTGGCCGAGATCCTGCCAACCGAAGCGCTGGATGCATTGATCAAGCGCTACGCCGGCATGGCGCTGGAGATTCCCAAGGCCGACCACTTCAATCGCCAGCTGCGCAACCAGCAGATCCAGCAGGAAAGCTCCAATGGCCAGTCACGCAGCGTGCTGGCCGACAAGTACGGATTGAGCCTGCGCCAGATCGGCAACATCCGGCGCCAGGAAGCGCACACGCGCTAGACACACCCCGCACACAACAACGCCAGGCGCGAGCGGTCGCGCCTGGCGTTGTTGTGTGCGCAGCCCTTGACGGGCCGTATCAGAAGTCGCGCTTGTAGAAGATATCCAGCGAGCTGGCGATACCGCTGGCAGCCTCCAGGTAGACCTTCTTGCTGAGCAGGTAGCGCAAGGCGATGGTGTTGGCCGGCTCGAACACCCCTACGCCGTAGCGCAGGCTCAGGCGCTCGGTCAGCTTGCCGCTGGCCACCACGCTGGTGTTGTCGCCGCTGCCCTGGGTGTCGAGCTGGAAGTCCTCGATGCCCAGGCTCGATGCCAGGCTGCCGGTAATCCCCGCGCTGCCCGCCAGGCCCAGGCCCAGGGCCGCCTCCGCCAGCATGTTGTTGTCTTCGCCGGTATTGCCCAGCGGACGCCCCAGCACCAGGTACGACAAGGCCTGCTCCTGGCTCATCGCCGGCTCGGAAAACACCTGGGTGGTGGGCTGTTCGGCGCTGCCGCTGAGGCGGATGCCGGCAATCACGTCGTCGGTCTGGCGAATGGCCTCGATGTCCAGGTAGGGCTGGTCGATCGGCCCGGCAAACAGCAGGCGCGCACGGCGGATGGTCAGGCGCTGGCCATAGGCGCGGTAGCGCCCATCGGCCAGGCTGAGCTCGCCACGGGTATCGAGGTTGTCGCCAATGTGCACGCGCCCCAGCAGGTTGGCGGTCAGGCCGAAGCCGCTGAATGCCAGCTTGTCCTGCCCCACCTCCACGTCGATGTCCATGGCCACGGCCATCGGCGCCTTGCCCTGCTCGGTCTGGTGGCCGACGATGACCGTGTCATCCGACACCTTGACAGTCGAAGGCGGCAGTTCGCGCACGGTGATCTTGCCCTTGGGCACCAGCACCTTGCCGGTGACCGCGAGCTTTTCGCCGATCATGTGGATCTTCAGGTCCGGCGCCACCTCCAGGTTGGCGTAGGGTTCGACGGTGACCGGCAGGCGCTGCCCCTGCAGTTGCAACTCCACCGCCAGGCCCTGGGCCCAGCCGATCTGGCCACTCAGGCGGCCCTGGCCGACCGGGCCGCTCTTCCACTCGCCCTCCAGTTGCACCTGCTCGCCTGCGATCTGTGCCCGCAGGCTGAGGTCGCTGAGGCTGATGGGCAACTCGGCCCCCGACACTTCGCCATTGCTCAGCGTCAGGTTGCCGTTGACCTGGGGCGCCAGCAGCGTACCGGTGATCTGTCCGCTGCCGTTGAGCTGGCCAGCCAGGCGCTCGACCATCGGCGCGAACGGCCGGCCCACCGACAGCTCCAGCCCGCTCAGGCGGAAGTCTCCGCTCAGCGGCTTGTTGCGCGCCAGCGGGTCGATGCGCGCCGACAGGGTCAGCTCGCCCAGGCGCCCGCCCACGAACTCCAGGCGCGTGTCCACGCGGCGCGGGCCCAGGGTGCTGTTCAGGCGCAGCGCCTGGTACGGAAAGTCCAGCCATCGATCCTTTTCCCGCACCCGCAAGGTGCCGCCACTGGCGTCCACCACGATCGACCCCTTGGGCCCGCTGGCCGGCAGGTCGAGGTTGATGTCGGCATTGAGCATGCCCTGCCAGGCGAAGTCCTTGGGCAACCACTGCGCCAGGCTTTGCAGCGGGAACTGCTTGAGGTGGTAGCGCAGGCGCGGGTCGGGCATCAGGCGCTGGTCTTCACCACACAGGCTGGCTTGCCCGGAGCGCCAGCAATGGGCGCCGAAATCCACCTGCCCATTGGCCAGGCGCTGCAACCTGGCCGGTGCCTGCAGCTGCCAGTCCTGCCCGCCCGCCTGCACCTGGCCGCGGGCCAGGCGTCCGCGCCAGTTGCCCTTGTCGAGCTGACCGTCCAGGCCCAGGTCGAGCTTGAGCTGCGGCCCATCGAGGGCCAGTTGCAATTGCTGCTTGCCAATGTCGCCCTGGCCTTTGGCGGTCAGGGTGCCCAGGTTGGTTTCGCCCAGGCGGATCGACCCGGCCTGCAGGTCGATCAGGGCACGCTGGGCGCTGTCCAGCCGGGCGTCCAGGTCAAGGCGTTGCACGCGGTTTTCGGCCTGGCCCAGTTGCTGGCCCTGCAAGGTCAGTTGCCCCTGCGGCGCCTTGAGCGTACCGGCCACATCGAGCCGACCCTTGAGCTGGCCTTGCAGTTGCGGCCACAGCTGGCCCAGGCGCGGCAGGTTGAGGTCAAGCTGACCGGCCAGGCGTTGCTGCACACTGGCGCTGCCGTTGATCTTGTTGTCCCCCAGCTGGATCAGCAAGGTGCCCAGGGTCCAGTTCTCGCCTGCACCGTCGGCCTTGGCCTGCAGCACGGCGGGCTGGCCGCGCAATCGCCCCTTGAGGTCCAGGTCGGCATTCAGGCGCAGCGTGTCGCCCTTGAGTTCGCCCTTGCTGCGCAGCGGGCCCGCCAGGGTACCCGGCAGCTCGGCCAGCCAGTACGCCGGGTTGAGCGCCGACAATTCCAGCGCCGCGTCCCACGCCACGCCCTCGGCAAACTGCACGGCGACGCTGCCGGCCACCTTGCCCTGGCCGGCTTCAAGGGCCAGCTGTGGCAGGCTGACCTGGCCCAGGTCGCCCTTGAACGGGCTGCTGACCTTGAAGGCACCTGCCGGCCCGTCCAGGTCGCCACTGAAATCGCCCTGGTAGTTGCCGTCGCGGTAGTTGACCTTGGCGTTCAGGCGCCGCAGCGTGACCTGCGGAGCCTCGTCCAGCGGGTACAGGCGCAGCCACGGGAAGTCCAGCCAGTCGATGCTGGCATCGGCAACCAGACCGCTCTGCCAGTCGGCAGTGGCGCTGAGCGTGACACGCTGCTGCGCGGCGGCGCTCAGGTCCAGGGCAGCGATCTGGGCGCCCTTGGCATCCACCCGGCCACGCAGGCTCAGGCTGATCGGCCCCTGCTCGGCCGGCAGGCGGCCGGCGCCCACCAGTTGGTAACCTTTTGCCAGGTCGCCATAGGCACTGAGTTCCAGCTGCTCGAACTGCAGGGTGTCCGGCAATCCGGCCGATGGCTTGAAGCCGGTGGCGCTCAGGCGTACCTGGGCCGGCAGGTGCTCGGCCAGGGGCTGCAACTGACCCGCCAGGCGCCCTTGCAGGTAGCCGCTGCTGTCGGCCTGCAGGTCGAGGCTTTTCTGCAGGTCGCCTTTTATCTGCACCGCCAGTTGCCAGGGCTGGTCGTCGATGGCCGGCAGTTGCACCTGGCCCTGCAGCTGCAACGGCCAGTCACCCACCGGTTGCAGCAGGCCGCTGAGGTTCAGGCTGAGGTCTTCGCGTTGCAGGTTCAGGCTGTCGATCTGCAGGCCCTGGGCGGTCCAGTGCGCAGCCAGTTGCAACTGGCTCAACTGCTCGCTGCCGTCCAGATGCAACTGGCCGACCTGTACTTCGCCCAGTTCGATCGCCACTGGCAACTGGAGGCTGGGCAACTGCAGCGGCCCGCTGTCGGGCGCTGCCTCGCTGGGGGCGAAGTCCAGGTTGACCTGCCCGGCGCGCAGTTGGTCGATACACAAGGTCATGCGCAACAGGCAGCCGGGCGACCAGGCAAACACCGGCGCAAGCACTTCGACACGGTCCTCGCCCTGCTGCCAGATCAGCCGATCGGCCTGCCATTGCCCGCCAAGGCGGCCTTGAAAATTGTCCAGCTGCAAGCCCGGCACCAGGCTCAAGGCCCAGCGGCTGCCGGCCTGGGTACCCAGCAGGATACCCACGGCCAGCACCAGCACGACCAGCAGCGCCAGCAGGGCCAGCCCGCCGCGTTTCAACACCTTGCTCACAACTCGGGCCCCATGGAAAAGTGCAAACGTATGCCGCCGTCATCGTCCAGCGCCTTGGCCAGGTCGAGCCGCAGCGGGCCGACCGGCGACACCCAGCGCACACCGAAGCCGACGCCGGTCTTGAGGCTGGGAAGCTCCAGGCTGTTGAACGAGTTGCCCTGGTCGACGAAGGTCGCCAGGCGCCACTTCTCGGCGATCGAGTACTGGTACTCGGCACTGGCGGCCACCAGGTAGCGCCCGCCGATACGGTCGCCATCGGCGTTCTTGGGTGAAAGGGTCTGGTAGTCGTAGCCACGCACGCTCTGGTCGCCACCGGCAAAGAAGCGCAGCGAGGGGGGCACCGACTTGTAGCCGTTGGTGGCGCTGCCGCCGAACTGCACCCGGCCCAGGAAGCGGTGGTTCTGCGCCACGGTGGTCAGGCCCTTGAGCAGCACGTTGCCATGCAGCAGGTTGGTGTCGGACAGCAGCCGTTCCTTGGCCACCTGCGCGTCGAACTGCAAGCGGTAGCCGTTGTGCGGGTCGATGCGGTTGTCGCTGCGCAGGTAGCTGTAGCTCACACCCGGCATCAGCAGGGTGCTCAAACCCGAATCGTCACCCAGACGGTACTCTTCGCGCTGCCACTTGAGCGATACCACGCGCTGCCAGCCGCTGGGCAGCTTGCTGTGCCATTCCGGGCCCACGGTGAGCAGTTTGCTGAGGCTGTCGGTGCCGGCGATCTCTTCGTTCTGGTAGCCGCCGGCAAAGCGCAGCTTGTCGGTCAACGGCGGGTCGAGCGGTATGTCGTACCACAGGCCGACGTTCTGGCGCGGCGCCGAAAGTTCGGTTTCCAGGCCATAGCTGTGGCCTTGCGGGTTGACCCAGTGGCGGGTCCAGTTGGCCTTGCCGCGCGGCCCGACGTCGGTCGAAAAGCCAAGGCCCAGGCCCATGGTACGGGGCTTGCGGGTTTGCAGTTGCACCTCTACCGGGATGCTCTGCGCCACGGCGGCAGTGGGCGCAGCGTCGACCCGCACGCCTTCGAAGTAGCCACTCGATTGCAGCGCGTTGTTCAGTTCGGCGATCAGTTCGGAGTCGTAGGGGGTGCCTTGCTTGAAGGGCACCATGCGTTGCAGCAGGCTCTCGTCGAACGGCGCGTCGCCTTCGAAGCGAACCTTGCCCAGCTGGTAACGCGGGCCGCTGTCGTATACCAGCTCGATATCCGCCACACCCGCCGCCGGGTCGACCGCCAGGCGCTGGCGCAGGAAATGCCCGCTGAAGAAACCGTAGCGCGAGGCCTGGTTCTGGATCAGTCGCTTGGCGTCCTCGTAGTTGCCATGGTTGAGCACTGCCCCAGGCCGCAGCGCCTTGCTCGAAGGAACCCGGAAGGCCGTCATCTCGCTGGCCGGGCCCTCGACGCGCACGGTCACCTCGCGCAGGCGCACCGGCTCGCCCGGCTCGATGCTGAGCACCAGTTGCGGGCCCTTGTCGGCCTTGGGCGAAGGTTTGACCTGGCTGTCGATCTGCGCCTGGTAGTAGCCCAGCGCCTGGGCGGCTTTTCTGGCCTGCTCCACGGCGCCGCGGCTGAAGCGCAGCAGCGCTTCTTCATCGCGGGTGCCAAGGCTGCCGATATAGCCTTCGACGTTGGCCTTGAGCTCGTTGTTGGCGGGCTTGATGCGTACTACCAGCTCGCTCTGTGCGTACACCGCGCAGCTGGCAACCCATAAAATCAACCCGCAGGTGAATCGTCCTGAATACGTCATAGGCGCGGATGCTACCAGAGCTTGGCGGTTGCCCGCAGCTCGCCGACGGTCTGATACACCACCCCTTCAGGCCTGTGCCTGGCGCAAACGCTGGGGATTGGGATGAAAAAACACATGCTCGCGGATTGGTCCTACAGCAATTTCACCGATTTCCAGGTAGCCCTGTCGCTTGTAGAACTCGAGGTAGTGGTCATTGCCGGTATTCAGTACCACCCCTTCGGACTGTTCGTCCTCGGCGCACCAGTCATGCAGCGCCAGCAGCAACTGTTCGCCATAGTGATGGCCCTGGAACTGCGGGTGAATGCCCAGGAGCGGCAGCACATGCACCGCGTCGCCCGGCACACAGGCCATGACCGCGGCCTGGTAGTCCAGGTAGCGCCGGGTACAGCGCAGGCCGGCGCTCAGCAGCATGCGCAGGCGCCACGCCCAGCTCTCGGTGATGCCCAGGCGCCGCTGCGGCGGGGCGATCAGGGCGATGCCGATCAGCCGGTCCTGCACCAGCAGGCCCAGCGCCGGCAGGTCCTGGAAGAAATGCTGACGCACCAGCTCGCGTACCGTGGCGCGCACGCGATGGTCGTAGCCGGGGCGATCGGCCTCGAACAGGTAGCGAAAGGTCGGCTCATGCCGGTAGGCCTGGTACAGCAGCGAGCGCGCCTCACGGCTGTAGCCGCTGTCGAGCTGACGAACTTCGGCCGGTACGGCAGGGGTATCGGACATGGTGACTCTCCTGGTGGGCTTCAATGCCTCTTTCTGAGTAGTGCGCGCTGGCCAACGTTCCCTTTGACTATAGGCCAGGACGCCACGCGTGCTGACACGCCGGGCGCCATCGGCTAGCATTCCCGATTTGCCTAGGATTGCGCCCCCCATGAAGATCGTCTCGTTCAACATCAATGGCCTGCGCGCCCGCCCCCATCAACTGGCCGCGCTGATCGAAAAGCACCAGCCGGACGTGATCGGCCTGCAGGAAACCAAGGTGTCCGACGAGCAGTTCCCGCTGGCCGAGGTGCAGGCGCTGGGCTACCACGTGCATTTTCACGGGCAGAAGGGCCACTACGGTGTCGCCCTGCTGTCGCGCCAGGCGCCGCTGAGCCTGGTCAAGGGCTTCAGCACCGATGAAGAGGACGCGCAGCGGCGTTTCATCTGGGGCACCTTCGCCGACGAGCACGGCAACCCCATCACCATCATGAACGGCTACTTCCCCCAGGGCGAAAGCCGCGACCACCCCACCAAGTTCCCGGCCAAGCAGCGCTTCTACGAAGACCTGCAGGCCCTGCTCGAATCCCGATTCCAGAACGACCAGCCACTGGTGGTGATGGGCGATGTGAACATCTCGCCCGAGGACTGCGACATCGGCATCGGCCCCGACAATGCCAAGCGCTGGCTGAAGACCGGCAAGTGCAGCTTCCTGCCCGAAGAGCGCGAGTGGATGGCGCGCCTGAAGAACTGGGGCCTGACCGACAGCTTCCGCCATCTGCACCCGGAAGTGGCCGACCGCTTCAGCTGGTTCGACTACCGCAGCCGCGGCTTCGAGGACGAGCCCAAGCGCGGGCTGCGCATCGACCTGATCCTGACCTCCCAGGCACTGCTGCCGCGCATCAAGGCCGCCGGGGTCGACTACGAATTGCGCGCCATGGAGAAACCCTCCGACCATGCGCCGATCTGGCTGGAACTGAACTGAGCCATGCGCTCGATGGCAGTCATTGGACTGTCATCGATCTGTCTTAATCTGCGCTCACCATCTTGAGTGCAGAGCACCCCCGGTAATGTTGCGATCTTTCTGTCTGCTGCTTGGCCTGCTGCCGGCGCTGTGCTGCGCCGAGCCGGCCAGCCTGCGCCTGCAAGGCTCCAATACCGTGGGCAGCGTGCTCGGCCCCGCGCTGGTACGCGGCCTGCTGCAGGCCCAGGGCGCCCGGTCGATCCAGACCCTGCCCGGCGCACGGCCCAACGAGGTGTGGGTGCAGGGGGTTTCGCCACAGGGCCAGACACTGCGCGTGAGCATTGCCGCCCATGGCTCGAGCACCGGCTTTGCCGCGCTCAAAAGCGGCGACGCCGACCTGGCGGCCACCTCACGCCCGATCAACGACAGCGAGCAGCAGGCGCTGCACGCGCTGGGCGACCTGAAAAGTGCCGACGCCGAACAGGTCATCGCCCTCGATGGCGTGGCCGTCATCGTGCACCCGGACAACCCGCTGCCCCAGCTGAGCACCACGCAACTGGCGCAGATCTTCGCCGGCCGCATCACCACCTGGGATGAACTGGGCGCCGGCAGCGGGCCGATCCACCTCTACGCCCGCGATGACCGCTCGGGCACCTTCGACACCTTCAAGGCCCTGGTGCTGGACGCCCAGCAGTATTCGCTGGCCAGCCACGCCAGGCGTTTCGAGTCCGGCGAGCAGTTGGCCGACGAGGTCAGTGCCGACCGCCAGGCCATCGGTTTCAGCAGCCTGGCGTCGGTGCACGGGGCCAAGGTGCTGGCCATCGTCGACGGCACCTCCCAGGCCATGCTGCCGACCCCCGCCCTGGTGGCCAGCGAAGACTACCCGCTGTCGCGGCGACTGTACCTGTACCTGCCGCCCGCCCAGCGCAACCCGCTGGCCAGTGCCCTGGTGGAGTTCGCCCAGAGCGCAGCGGGCCAGGCCATCGTGGCCAGCAGCGGGTTCGTCGCACAGCAGGTGCGGCCGGTCCAGGTACAGGCCTTGCCGGGCATGCCGGCGCAGTACCGCCAGTTGATCGCCAACGCCAGGCGCCTGAATGTCAATTTCCGCTTTCAGGAAGGCAGCGCCAGCCTCGACAACAAGGCGCTGCGCGATGTGCAGCGCGTGCTGGAGTACCTGCGCGAACACCAGAAGCTGCAGCACAGCGTGGTGCTGGTGGGGTTTGGCGACGCCAAGGACGACCCCGACCGCGCCGCCCTGCTCTCGCGCCTGCGGGCCATGGCGGTACGCCGCGAACTGGTGCGCGAAGGGGTGAACCTGCGCGAAGTGACGGGCCTCGGCGGTCAGATGCCAGTGGCGACCAATGCCGCCGAAGAAGGCCGAATCCGCAATCGCCGCGTGGAAGTCTGGGTCTACTGACTCACCCACCCGGGAAACCATTTGTAACAGCCTCCCCCCTCACCCTTTCCAGAGGCGAGCTAGGCTTTGGCTCAGTGACACCGGGCCCCTCTGACGGCTGATCGCCGCCATGTCGGAGTCACAGTTGTTTTCATACAACTACGACGACAAGGAGGGGCTCATGAGCGCTCTGCCGTTATTTCTCTTCGACGATTTCCTGGGCACGGCCGTGTGGCTGTGGCTGGTGTTCATCACCCTGGTGGTGGCTCTGCTGGTCCTGGACCTTGGCGTGCTCCACCGTCGCCCGCACGACATCGAAATGCGCGAAAGCCTGCTGCTGTACTCGGCCTACTTCAGCGTGGGGCTGCTGTTCGGTGGCTGGGTGTGGCTGGAGCTGGGTGCGCAGAGCGCGCTGGAGTTCTATACCGGGCTGCTGGTGGAACAGTCGCTGTCGATGGACAACGTGTTCGTCATGGCGATGATCTTCGGCTTTTTCGGCATCCCGCGCCGCTACCAGCACCGCGTGCTGTTCTGGGGCATTCTGGGCGTGGTGGTGCTGCGCGCCCTGATGATCGGCCTGGGCAGTGCGCTGGTGCAGGAATTCGACTGGATACTGTACCTGTTCGGCGCATTCTTGCTGTTTACCGGCCTCAAGATGCTGTTCACCCGCCACGAAACGCACCCGGACCTGGCACACAACCCGGTGATCAGGTTCGTGCGCCGGCACATGCGCGTAACCGATGACCTGCATGGGGCGCGCTTCTTCGTGCGCCTCAAGCCGGCTGGCCAGCCCAGGGCACTGCTGTACGCCACGCCGCTGTTCCTGGCCCTGGTGCTGATCGAGCTGGCCGACCTGGTGTTCGCGGTAGACAGCGTGCCGGCCATTCTGGCGATCACCCAGGACCCCTTCATCGTGTACACCTCCAACATCTTCGCCATCCTGGGCCTGCGTGCGCTGTACTTCGCCCTGGCGGCGCTGGTGCACCGCTTCGTTTACCTCAAGTACGCCCTGGCGCTGGTGCTGATATTCATCGGCGGCAAGATCTTCGCCCACGGCCTGATCGGCAAGGTGCCGCCGCTGCTGTCGCTGTGCGTGACGTTCGGGCTGCTGGCCGGTGGCGTGCTGCTGTCGCTGTTCAAGACACGAACGGCGGCCGAGGAGGTGAAACGGGTGGAGTAGCCTCGGGCAGCGTGTCGAATACCCTCGCGGATCAGGCCCGCCCCACCCGGTCAGCAGGCGATCCGCGAGGGCATCGACGCGGGCTCAGTGCCCGCTGCGCAGCATCTCCCGGGGCACGTACTTGCCGATCTCGTACTTGCCGATCGCCGCGCGGTGCACTTCATCCGGCCCGTCGGCCAGGCGCAGGGTGCGTTGCATCGCGTACATGTAGGCCAGCGGGAAGTCGGCACTGACCCCTGCCCCGCCGTGAATCTGGATGGCCCGGTCGATCACCTTCAGCGCCACGTTCGGTGCCACCACCTTGATCTGCGCGATCTCGCTGCGGGCCACCTTGTTGCCGACGGTGTCCATCATGTAGGCCGCCTTGAGGGTCAGCAGCCGGGCCATGTCGATCTCCATGCGCGAGTCGGCGATCTTGTCGATGTTGCCACCCAGGCGCGCCAGCGGCTTGCCGAATGCGGTGCGCTCGGCCGAACGCTTGCACATCAGCTCAAGGGCACGCTCGGCCATGCCGATCGAACGCATGCAGTGATGGATGCGCCCCGGCCCGAGACGGCCCTGGGCGATCTCGAAGCCGCGCCCTTCGCCCAGCAGCACGTTGTCATACGGTACGCGCACGTTCTCGAACAGCACCTCGGCGTGGCCGTGGGGCGCATCGTCGTAGCCGAACACCGGCAGCGGGCGAACGATCTTCACCCCCGGTGCATCGGTAGGCACCAGGATCATCGAGTGCTGCTGGTGACGCGGCCCGTCCGGGTTGCTCAGGCCCATGAAGATCATGATCTTGCAACGCGGGTCGCAAGCGCCGGAGGTCCACCACTTGCGGCCGTTGATCACCCACTCGTCACCGTCGCGCACCGCCCGTGCGGCCATGTTGGTGGCGTCGGACGAGGCCACGTCGGGCTCGGTCATGGCGAACGCCGAACGGATCTCACCGCGCAGCAGCGGCTCCAGCCACTGGCGTTTCTGCGCCTCGCTGCCGTAGCGCACCAGGACCTCCATGTTGCCGGTGTCCGGGGCCGAGCAGTTGAACGGTTCCGGCCCCAGCAGCGAGCGGCCCATGATTTCGGCCAGCGGCGCGTACTCCAGGTTGGTCAGGCCGGCGCCCAGCTGCGACTCGGGCAGGAACAGGTTCCACAGGCCCTCGGCCTTGGCCTTGTCCTTGAGTTCTTCCATGATCGCGGTCGGCTGCCAGCGATCACCTTCGGCAACCTGGCGTTCGAACACCGCCTCGGCGGGATATACATAGGCGTCCATGAACGCGGTGACGCGTTCGCGCAGTGCCTGGACCTTGGGTGAATAGGCGAAATCCATGAGCGGTACCTGCTGGGAAAGGCGAGTGATTTAAGAGATCTGGCTTGGATGCTAGATCACCGGGCAAAATCCACCTAGCCTATTCTCGGCGTGTATAAACATTCATAACCGATATATGATCGGGCCATAACTCCAACAAGAGCGGCATCCATGAACCTCAGCAAGGTCGATCTGAACCTGTTCATCGTCTTCGATGCGATCTACACCGAAGCCAACCTGACCCGTGCCGGGCAGATCGTCGGCATCACCCAGCCTGCGGTGTCCAACGCGCTGGCGCGGCTGCGCGAGACCTTCAACGACCCGCTGTTCGTGCGCACGGCCCAGGGCATGGTGCCCACGCCCATGGCCCAGAACATCATCGGCCCGGTGCGCAATGCCTTGTCGCTGCTGCGGGTGTCGGTGCAGGAGAGCCGCATCTTCAACCCCTTGCAGGCCAACAAGACCTTCCGCATCAGCATGACCGACCTTACCGAGGCGGTGGTGCTGCCATCGCTGTTCCAGCGCCTGCGCCGGCTGGCGCCGAACGTGGTGATCGAGAGCTTTCTGTGCAAGCGCCGCGAGACCACCAAGGAACTGGCCGCCGGACGCTTGGACTTTGCCGTGGATGCACCGCTGAACACCGACCCGCAGGTGCGTCACGTCAAGCTGATGCAAGACCCGTTCGTGTGCGCGATGCGCCAGGGCCACCCGCTGGCCAGGGACAGGATCAGCCTGGAGGATTACCTGAGCCTGACCCACATCCAGATCTCCAGCCGGCGCAACGGCCTGGGGTATGTGGACCTGGCGCTCGGCAAGCAGGGGCTCAAGCGCAAGATCGCGCTGCGCTCGCAGCATTACCTGATGGCCTCGCAGGTGCTGCAGCAGACCGACATGGTGATGACCGTGCCGGAGCGCTTCGCGCGGCGCCATCAACTGAGCTACGTGAGCCTGCCGGTGGGCGACGTGCCGCCTTTGGAAACCCACCTGTACTGGCATGAAAGCACCGACCAGGACCCGGCCAACCGCTGGATGCGCGAGCAGATGATCGAGTTGTGCCAGGCGGTGGTGGCGCAGGACGAGCGGGAGGCACGCGCATAAGCTGCGGGCTGCGTTGAAGCCATCGCGGGTCGAGCCCGCTCCCACCCGACCTGCGCTGAAGCTGTGGGAGCGGGCGTGACCCGCGACAGGCATCCCGAATGCCTGCTTGACGTATACGTCAACCAGCCAGTAGCTTAGCCGCATGCCCCCTTCCCCGAGCCATGCAATGAGCAGCCAGACCTACAGCATCTCCGACCTTTCCCGCGAACTCGACATCACCACCCGGGCCATCCGCTTCTATGAGGAGCAGGGCTTGCTCAGCCCCGAACGTCGTGGCCTGGAGCGTGTGTATTCGGCCCGCGACAAGGTCAGCCTCAAGCTCATCCTGCGCGGCAAGCGCATCGGTTTCTCGCTGGCCGAGTGCCGCGAGCTGATCGAACTCTACGACCCCACCAGCGGCAATCAGAAACAGCTGCACAGCATGCTGGCGAAGATCGCCGAGCGCCGCGCCCAGCTCGAACAGCAACTGCTCGACATCCAGCAGATGCAGCTGGAACTCGACACCGCCGAGGAGCGCTGCCAGCAGGCGCTGGCCACCACCCTGAACAATCAGAAAAACGGCCATTGAGGCCCACAGGAACCCTAGCCATGTCATTGCCTACCCATGTGCGTCTGGTCGAAGTCGGCCCCCGCGACGGCCTGCAGAACGAAGCCCAACCCATCAGCGTGGCGGACAAGGTCCGCCTGGTGGATGACCTGACCGACGCCGGTGTGTCCTATATCGAGGTGGGCAGCTTCGTCTCGCCCAAGTGGGTACCGCAGATGGCCGGTTCGGCCGACGTGTTCGCCAGCATCCGCCAGCAGCCCGGCATCACCTATGCGGCGCTGGCCCCCAACCTGCGCGGTTTCGAAGACGCACTGGCCGCAGGCGTCAAGGAGGTGGCCGTGTTCGCCGCCGCGTCCGAGGCGTTTTCGCAGCGCAACATCAACTGCTCGATCAGCGAAAGCCTGCAGCGCTTCGCGCCCATCATGCACGCGGCGCGCGAACACGGGGTGAAGGTACGCGGCTATATCTCGTGCGTGCTGGGCTGCCCCTATCAAGGCCAGGTAGATGCCGAGCAGGTCGCCCCCATCGCCCGCGAGCTGCGCGACATGGGCTGCTATGAAGTGTCGCTGGGCGACACCATCGGCACCGGCACCCCGGGCGCCACCCGCCGCCTGTTCGAAGTGGTCGGCGCGCAGGTGCCACGTGCCGAGCTGGCCGGGCACTTCCACGATACCTACGGCCAGGCGCTGGCCAACGTGTACGCCAGCCTGCTGGAGGGAATCAATGTGTTCGACAGTTCGGTCGCCGGCCTGGGCGGCTGCCCGTATGCCAAGGGCGCCAGTGGCAACGTGGCCAGTGAAGACCTGCTGTACCTGCTGCAGGGCCTGGGTATCGAGACCGGCATCGACCTGGACAAGCTGATCGACGCCGGCCAGCGCATCAGTGCCGTGCTGGGCCGCGCCAGCGGTTCGCGTGTGGCCAGGGCACGCGCTGCCCGGTAACGGTGCGCAGCAACAGGGTCAATGGGGGGCGAGTGTTACCGCCCCCACACCCGACAGGAAAAATCCGGGTAACACGGAAACAAATCAGCACAATTTCCCGTGACGATTTTTCCACCAAACCAGCAAACCATTGATTTTATTGGGTTTTAAAAAGTTGGCACGGCACCTGCAATATCTTTCGTACAACAACAATAAAAAATGCGACAACCCAATAAAAATAAGACGTACCGGCTCTGACATAACAAGAACAACACGGCAGAGGCGCAGCTAACAGATTTTTTTGAAGTGGATGGCTTTTCGGGGGCGTGCCCCGCGACCTGACAGAGAACAATAAAACTACCCCAAGGTAGCGCCCGTCTCGGTTGGATCAGCAATGATAAAGGTCGATCAGCGCTCAAAAAAATACGTTTGCTCTTGATCCCGGATGGGGATCGCAACGCAACAAGAGGCAAGGGTCGCCAAAAACAACAATAGACCACCCTCCAATAATAAAAAGAGCACACGCAACAAAATTTGAGGGGAGCCCAGGCTCCCCTCAGTGCTTGCTGCCCTACTCGTTCTGCTGGTCATCCTCTGGCTTATGCTTCTCCAGGCGGTCGACCACCCACGGCATCACCCCCAGCACCAGCAACGCCAGCACCGTGCTCACCAGTGCAGTGGCTTCGCGCCCCATGCCTGCGGCCACGCCGATGGCGGCGGTCATCCACAGGCCCGCAGCAGTGGTCAGGCCCTTCACATGACCCGCATCGTCCTCCTTGCCCTTGAGTATGGTGCCCGCCCCCAGAAAGCCGATGCCGGCGACGATCCCCTGCACCACCCGACTCAACGCTGCGTCGTCCGCCCCGGCCATGCGCGGCACCAGCACGAACAGCGCCGCACCGATGGCCACCAGCATGTGCGTGCGTACTCCCGCCGCCTTGCCCTTGAGCTCGCGCTCGAAGCCCAGCACCGCCCCCAGCAGCGCAGCCATCAACAGGCGCACCGTCACCTGCGTCAGTTGCTTGGCATCGGTGATATCGGCGAATTCGGCAATCAGTGTCGACCAGACTTGGTGCCACCAGGCGTCCATGAGCAGCGTCCATCAGCAAGGGGATACTGGATGGACAACAGCCTGGCGCGCGAGTGCTGTCGACCGCTGATCGGCCACGCTCAGCAACCCGGCCGGCAACGGAGTCACAGCTGTAAGCCCCCCGTTCGAGGACACCGCCATGCCCATTGAAATCAACGAAACCACCAAGCGCTGCACCCTGATAGCCGACGACCTGAACATCGAAGGTGAAGCGGCAGAGGTGCAGATCATCACCGATGCCGACCTGCGCATGTCGATCGCGACCCTGGCCGGGCAACGGGTGCCGATCACCGAGGCAGAGGCTGACGCGCTCACCGTGGCAGGTGCGGTGGATAGTCGCAGGCATTTGAAGACCTCCGAGGAGGGCTCGATCATATAAGGGCTGCAGGGTTTCAAGGGATAATCTGATACGGTTTTTATCCAGATATCTGCACCTGTTATGCAAACAGATGGGACGCCATAGTGCTCTGGCCTGATCGAGGCCTGATGAGCGACGAACCATGAGCGAACGAATTCCCGTCCAGATCGTTGAAATTGCCGAGCCCTCCACGTTCAAGAAGAAGGCCGCCAGCAGCGACAGACACATCCACACCCGTAGCTTCACCGGCTTTTTCCGAAACCTGCGCCTGGGTGGCGCGGGTTTTCTGTTTCTGCTGTTTTTCGGCACCGTCTGGCTGAACTGGGACGGGCGCCAGGCGGTCCTCTGGGACCTGGCCGACAGCAAGTTCCACATCTTCGGCGCCACCTTCTGGCCGCAGGACTTCATCCTGCTGTCGGCGCTGCTGATCATCTGCGCCTTCGGCCTGTTCGCCATCACCGTGTTCGCCGGGCGCGTCTGGTGCGGCTACACCTGCCCGCAAAGCACCTGGACCTGGGTGTTCATGTGGTGCGAAAAGGTCACCGAGGGCGAACGCAACCAGCGCATCAAGCTCGATGCGGCGCCCTGGGGCCCCAACAAGCTGGCGCGCCGCGCAGCCAAGCACACCCTGTGGCTGGGCGTCAGCCTGCTGACCGCACTGACCTTCGTCGGCTACTTCACCCCCATCCGGCCACTGACCCAGGAGCTGTTCACCCTGCAGCTGGGTGGCGTCAGCCTGTTCTGGATCCTGTTCTTCACCGGTGCCACCTACATCAACGCCGGCTGGCTGCGCGAGGCGGTGTGCATGCACATGTGCCCGTATGCACGGTTCCAGAGCGTGATGTTCGACAGGGACACCCTCACCATCGCCTATGACCCGCAGCGCGGCGAGTCGCGCGGGCCGCGCAAGAAGGACGCCAACCACAAGGCCCAGGGCCTGGGCGACTGCATCGACTGCCACATGTGCGTGCAGGTATGCCCCACCGGTATCGACATCCGCGACGGCCTGCAGATGGAGTGCATCGGCTGCGCTGCCTGCATCGACGCCTGCGACAGCATCATGGACAAGATGAGCTACCCACGCGGGCTGATCGGCTACAAGTCCGAGCACACCCTGCAAGGCGGCACCACCCAGTGGATGCGTCCGCGCCTGCTGGGCTACGTGACCGTGCTGGTGGTGATGATCGGCGCCCTGGTGATCGCCCTGCAGCAACGCCCGATGGTGTCGATGGACGTGATCAAGGACCGCGGCCTGTTCCGCGAGAACGCCCTGGGGCAGATCGAGAACATCTACACCCTCAAGGTCATCAACAAGACCCAGCAGCCGCAGACCTACCGCCTGCGCCTGGTGGACGCCGAGGGCTTCGAACTGCATGGCAAGACCGAGTTCACCCTGGCGGCCAGCGAGATGAGCGATATACCGGTCTCGGTGGCGATGCTGGCCGACCGTGCGCCCAGCAGCTCCCAGGAGATCAGCTTCGAACTCATCGACACCGACCAGCCGAACGTGCGCAGCCTTGCGCGCAGCCGTTTTGTCGCGCCTTTGAACCGCTGATCACATACACTCCGCTGAGTCAGACCGCCCAGAGCCATGATGAAACGCTACGAGAAATTCGCCGACGACATTGCCGAACTGATTCGCTCCGGGGTACTCGGCCCCGGCCAGCGCGTGCCGTCGGTGCGTTACGCCAGCCAGACCCACGGGGTCAGCCCGTCCACGGTGTTCCAGGCCTACTACCTGCTGGAGCGTCGCGGGCTGATCCGGGCCCGGCCGCGCTCGGGCTACTTCGTCAACACCCACGCCCCGCGCCAGTTCAACGAGCCGCAGATCATCGAGCAGGCCAGCGAATCGACCGAGGTGGACGTCAGTGAGCTGGTGTTCTCGATCCTCGACTCGATCAAGGACCCGCAGACAGTGGCCTTCGGTTCGGCGTTCCCCAGCCCCAACCTGTTCCCGCTGCCGCGCCTGGCGCGCTCGCTGGCCAGCGCCAGCCGCGAGATGGACCCGCGCATGGTGGTCACCGACCTGTCGCCGGGCAACCCCCAACTGCGCCGCCAGATCGCCCTGCGCTACATGGTCGGCGGCTTGATGCTGCCGATGGAAGAACTGCTGATCACCAACGGTGCGCTGGAGGCGTTGAACCTGTGCCTGCAGGCGGTAACCGAGCCGGGTGACCTGGTGGCCATCGAGGCACCGGCGTTCTATGCCTGCCTGCAGATTCTGGAGCGGCTCAAGCTCAAGGCGGTGGAGATTCCGGTGCACCCGCGCGAAGGCATCGACCTGGGGGTGCTGGCGCAGACGCTGGAGCGGCATCCGGTCAAGGCCGTGTGGTGCATGACCAACTTCCAGAACCCGGTGGGCGCGAGCATGCCGGAAGACAAGAAGAAGCAGCTGGTCGAGCTGCTGAGCGTGCACCAGGTGCCGCTGATCGAAGACGACGTGTATGCCGAGCTGTACTACGCGCAGCAGGCGCCCAAGCCGGCCAAGGCATTCGACACCGAAGGGCTGGTGATGCATTGCGGCTCGTTCTCCAAGAGCCTGGCGCCGGGCTACCGGATCGGCTGGGTGGCGGCCGGGCGCTATGCGCAGAAGATCGAGCGGCTCAAGCTGATGACCTCGCTGTGTGCATCGATGCCGGCGCAGGCGGCGATTGCCGACTACCTGCAGCATGGTGGCTACGACCGCCACCTGCGGCGCCTGCGCTATGCGCTGGAAGAGCAGCAGAACGCCATGCTGGCGGCAATTGCCCGGCACTTCCCGGCGCAGACGCGGGTCAGCCACCCCAGCGGCGGGTACTTCCTGTGGTTGGAGCTGCCGGAGCAGATGGACTCGCTGAAGCTGTTCCAGATGGCATTGGCCCAGGGCATCAGCATTGCGCCGGGGCCGATCTTTTCGCCGACGCGGCGGTTTCGCAACTGCATCCGCCTCAATTACGGCAGCCCCTGGACCGAGCAGTCGGAGCAGGCGATGGAGACGCTGGGGCGGATTGTGCGGTCGTTCTGAGGGGCTGGCATGACGGCCAACTACCCATCGCGGGTCAAGCCCGCTCCCACATGACTGCGGTGATCCTGTGGGAGCGGGCTTGACCCGCGACTGGGTCGGTGCAGCCCCTTGCCCACACCCGCACAATCGCGCACCATCCCCTCCCGCACTTGCCCACGGATGGCCCCGGATGAAACCGCTGTACCTGCTACTGGCCCTGCCCCTGCTGCCCGCCTGCAGCCTGATCGGTTTCGTCGCCAAGGAAAGCGTCGTGGGCGCCACCAGCCACTACGGCTTGAGCAGCACCACGCTGATCGCCGAACTCCCGCCCAACCACGGCGTCACCTATAACGCCAGCTACGCCCCGCTCGACCCGTACCGCTGCACCGTGGCCTCCCCCGCCACCGGCGGCATGCGCTCGCGCCCCAACCAGTACCGCACCGACCAGGCCGATGCGCACCCCGACGCGCGCACCGTCACGTTCAGGATCCCGCTGACCTACACCATCGGCAGTTGCACCCAGCAACTGGACAACATCACAGTGAGCATCAAGTCCCCCAGCGGGCGGTACAGCCTGGCGGGGGTCGAGGTATTGCCGGCACTGCCCGACGGCACTGGGCCGGTGCGCGACGCAGACCCCGAGCTGGTTGTGCGCCGCCTGTGCGGCACGGCCTACCACATCGTGCCCGGGCATGAGCGCCACGTGCTGGCCAGGGACATCGACTGCCTCGCCGCCGACAGCCAGTGGCAACCCCTGGAGCGGACCTCCAGGCACCCCGGCCCGGTCGCCAACGTCGCCTACACCCAGCTGAACAAGACCGACCTGCGCTTCGTGTACCGCCTCATCGACAAGGAGTGGCCGCTTTATCCCGAGAACTGGTCACCGGTCGGCAATGGCATGAAGCCCTGCGCTTCACAATGGAAGTGGGTTGGCGAAGCCTCCTGCAGCTACCGCCAGCAGACCTTCAGCACCTTCGAGATGGACGGGCGCCAATGCACCACCTACCCGGGCTGCTCGTAACCGCGTCGCCCCTTCAACGGGCCTCCCCCGCACGCGGCTTGTAGAACAGGAACCTGGGGGTTTCGGCGGTCTTCAAGTACGTCCTGGCCCACGCGGGATGCACATGGCGGTCATGAAAGTACATCGCACCATCGGTGCTGTCGGTCAGTTGCTGATTCAGCGCCTTGCGCGCGATTTCCTTGGCCACGGTGTACTGCACCGGCTCTTCCACATCGTCCGAGCGCCCGTCGCACCACCACGAGAACTGGCATGTACGCTCCTTGATGCCCTGCTTGACCACCTCGCACACGGTGCCCGGAAACCCTTCGTGCCCCAGCCGGTTCATCACCACGCTGGCCACACCCTGCATGTCCGCCGCCTCACCGCCCTTGGCCTCCCAGTAGAGGGTGCGCGCCAGGCAGGTGATCGCGTCATCCAGCGCGGCCTCGCCCTTGGGGTCGACCGCCTGCACTTCGCTGCGGGTGATGGCCTGGTCGCTGGGTACGCTGGCCTCGCGCCCCTGTTCGGCAGCCTTCTGCTCCAGCACCTGGGCCTTGTCTTCGGCTACCACCGCAGGCGGCGCCGCGGCGGCAGAGCCCGGCAGAACAGCGATCAACCACACGGCAAGACAGCAAACTGCAGCGAATGAGCGCATGACCGAGCCTTCTTGTGAGCCTCTGATAGATGCACAGTAGCTGCAACCGGCGATTTGCGCCGCCCTACCCCAGCAGCTCGCGCAGGCGGTACCACAACATGCCCAGCGCCAGCAGTGGCGAGCGCAGGGCCGGGCCGCCGGGGAAGGTCATGTGCGGCACCTTGCTGAAGATATCCAGGCCCTGGCTATGCCCGGCGTGGATCGCCTCGGCCAGCAACTTCGCCGTCCAGTGGGTGACGTTCACCCCGTGCCCCGAATAGCCCTGGGCGTAGAACACGTTGGGGTGCTGCTGCAGGCGTCCCACCTGCGGAAAGCGATTGGCGGTAATGCCGATCTTGCCGCCCCACTGAAAGTCGATGCGCACATCCGCCAGCTGCGGGAACACCTTGAGCAGCTTGGGCAGCATGTAGCCGGCGATATCCGCCGGGTCGCGCCCGGAATAATGGCAGGCCCCGCCGAACAGCAGGCGCCGGTCGGCAGTAAGGCGGTAGTAGTCCAGGCCGACCTTCTGGTCGCACAGCGCCAGGTTCTGTGGGATCAGCCCGGTGGCGCGCGGTGCCGACAGCGGCTCGGTGGTGATGATGTAGCTGCCGGCCGGCAGCACCTTGCCGCTCAGGCGTGGCTCCAGGTCGTCCAGGTGCGCATTGCACGCCAGCACCAGGCTGCCGGCCCGCACGCTGCCGCGCGCGCAGCGCACCTGCACGGTGGGGCCATGCACCAGTTCGAGCACCGTGCTGTGCTCGAACACCTGCACCCCCAGCGACGCCGCCAGGCGCGCCTCGCCCTGCACCAGGTCGAGCGGGTGCAGGTGGCCGGAGCCCATGTCCAGCAGCCCGCCGGCATACACCTTCGACGCCACCACCTCGTGCATCTGCTGCGGCCCGTAGAGTCGGGTCTGGTGCCGATAGCCCAGCGCCTCCAGGCTCTGCTGTTCAGCCTGGAACGCTGCGTACTGCGCCGGGGTATTGGCCAGCTCGCAGAAGCCCCAGCGCAGGTCGCAGTCGATGCCGTCCTCCTGCACCCGGCGGCCCACCACCTCCACCGACTCGATGCCGGCGCGTTGCAGGTAGGCCACCCCTTCCTGCCCCACGTAGCGGGCAAACCCCGACACCTCGTGGCCGATGCCGCGAATCAGTTGCCCGCCGTTGCGCCCGCTGGCACCCCAGCCGATGCGCCGCCCCTCCAGCAACACCACCGAAAGCCCGCGGCGAGCCAGTTCGATGGCGGTGTTGACCCCCGTGAAGCCACCGCCGATCACGCACACATCGGCGATCAGGTCCTGCTCCAGCGTGGGGTAGTCGGCCTGGCGTCTGGCCGTCGCTGCGTAGTACGAACGGGCGTGTTGCGCATTGCCATTCACGTTGTTCATTTGTTCGATTTCACTTTGCTCCACGAGCGGGTCATCAAGCGCATGATGGCCGGCGTGGGGGTGCTGGAGATGTACAGTTTGTCGAGCACCGCCTGGGGCGGATACACCTCGGGGTTGTCGACCAGGTCGGCGGCCATGTACTGGCGCGAAGCCGGCGTCGGGTTGGCGTAGCCCACCAGGGTGCTGACCTTGGCGATCACCTGCGGGTCCATCAGGTAGTTGATGAAGGCGTGCGCCTCCTTGGGGTTGGTGGCATCGGCCGGGATCGCCAGCAGGTCGAACCACAGGTTGCTGCCCTCCTTGGGAATCGAATAGGCGATGTTCACGCCGTTGTGGGCTTCCCTGGCGCGGTTGGCCGCCTGGAACACGTCGCCGGAGTAACCGAAGGCGATGCAGATGTCGCCGTTGGCCAGGTCCGTGACGTACTTGGAGGAATGGAAGTAGGTGATGTACGGGCGCAGCGCCAGCAGCTTGGCCTCGGCCTTCTTGTAGTCCTGCGGGTTTTCGCTGCGCGGGTCCAGGCCCATGTAGTTGAGCACTGCCGGGAACAGCTCGTCGGCAGAATCCATGAACGACACGCCGCACTGGCTGAGTTTTTTCAGGTTCTCGGGCTCGAACAGCACCGCCCACGAATCGATATGGTCGATGCCCAGCACCTGCTTGACCTTGTCGACATTGTAGCCGATGCCATTGGTGCCCCACAGGTAGGTCACCGAGTGGCGGTTGCCGGGGTCGTTGTCCTCCAGTTTCCTGAGCAGCACCGGGTCGAGGTTCTTCCAGTTGGGCAGTTGCGAGCGGTCCAGCTCCAGAAACGCCCCGGCCTTGATCTGGCGCGCCAGGAAGTGGTTGGACGGCACCACCACGTCGTAGCCGGTGCGCCCCGCCAGCAGCTTGCCCTCCAGGGTTTCGTTGGAGTCGAACACGTCGTAGATCACCTTGATCCCGGTCGCCCCCTGAAAGTCGGCCAGGGTGGTGGGGCCGATGTAATCGGTCCAGTTGTACACGCTGACGCTTGGCTGGGCCTGTGCGGCGGCCCCCCACAGCAACCCCAGGGCCACCGGCAACACGGATTTCAACAGACGCATATCGACACCTCTTCTGATTGTTTTATCGATGATCGGCAGGTCAGCGCATCACACGCTCAGCAGCAGGAACTCACGCTCCCACGAACTGATCACGCGCTTGAAGTTCTCGTGCTCGGCGCGCTTGACCGCCACGTAGCCGCGCACGAACTTGCTGCCCAGGTAGCGTTCGATGGTCGGGCAGTCTTCCATGTGCGCCAGCGCGTCCTCGATGGTGATCGGCAGGCGCAGGTTGCGCCGCTCATACGCACGCCCCTGCACCGGGGCGCTGGGCGCGATGCCCTCGACCATGCCCAGGTAGCCGCACAGCAGGCTGGCGGCAATCGCCAGGTACGGGTTGGCATCGGCGCCGGGCAGGCGGTTCTCAACGCGCATCGACTCGGGGCTGGAGGTGGGCACGCGCAAGCCCACGGTGCGGTTCTCTTCGCCCCACTCCACGTTCACCGGTGCCGAGGTGTCGGGCAGAAAGCGGCGGAACGAGTTGACGTTGGGCGCGAACATCGGCAACACCTTGGGGATGTACTTCTGCAGGCCGCCGATGTGCTGCAGGAACAGCTCGCTCATGCTGCCGTCGTCATTGACGAAGATCGGCTTGCCGGTGGCGCTGTCGACCACGCTCTGGTGCAGGTGCATGGCGCTGCCCGGCTCGTCGCCCACCGGCTTGGCCATGAAGGTGGCGGTGACGTTGTGCTTGAGCGCGGCCTCGCGCATCGTGCGCTTGAACACGGTGATCTGGTCGGCCAGGTCCAGGGCGTCGCCGTGGCGGAAGTTGATTTCCATCTGCGCCGGGCCGTCTTCGTGAATCAGCGTGTCCAGGTCCAGGCCCTGGGCCTCGCACCAGTCGTAGACGTCCTCGAACAGCGGGTCGAACTCGTTGGCGGCATCGATGGAGAACGACTGGCGGCCACTTTCGGCGCGGCCCGAACGGCCCAGTGGCGCCTGCAACGGCAGGTCCGGGTCTTCGCAGCGCTGGGTCAGGTAGAACTCCATCTCCGGTGCCACGATCGGTTGCCAGCCCTTGTCGGCGTACAGCTTGAGGACTTTCTTGAGCACGTTGCGCGGCGACAGCTCGATGGGGTTGCCCTGCTTGTCGAAGGTGTCGTGGATCACGATCGCGGTGGGCTCCAGCGCCCAGGGTACCGGGTAGATGGCCGTCGAGTCGGGGCGGCAGAGCATGTCGATGTCGGCCGGGTCGAGCAGGTCGTAGTAGATCTCGTCCTCGACGAAGTCGCCGGTCACAGTCTGCAGCAGCACACTTTCCGGCAGGCGCATGCCTCGCTCATGCAGGAACTTGTTGGTGGGGGCGATCTTGCCGCGGGCGATACCGGTCAGGTCGGTGACCACGCATTCCACTTCAGTGATCTTGTGTTCTTTCAGCCAGGTGGACAGCTGATCGAAGGGGGTATTCATGAGAACCTCGTTGTCGTGATGCAGGGCATGCGCAAGGGTGTGTGTGGCGCGGGCGGGCAAGGCCTGGCTTCCCCTGCGCCGCGTTGAGGTCTATCTTGGTGCCGCAGCTGCGGCTGCATCTATCCACTTTGAGCAGAAGAAAATGCACCAAAGCAGTGCATTCAGAGGTTCTCATGACAACCCCGTCGCCCTTGCGGGTACAGGCCTTCACCAGTGCCGATGTGGCCGAACAGGTACGCGCCACGCCAGGCTGGGCACAGCACTACCAGCAGATGTCACCCGGGCACTTTGCCGGCATGGTGCGCTGCCTCGACCTGCAGGGCGTGGAGGTGTACGAAGAGCGCATGAACACCCGGGTGGAGCAGAGCTTCAGCGCCCCCGGCGGTTCGCTGTCGTTCTGCTTCGACCGCAGTGACAACAGCCTGTACGTGCTCAATGGCGAAAGCCGCAACATCTGGATCACCCCCGAGAACTACCAGGAAGTGGCCGTCGTGTTCGGCCCTGCGTTCGTGCGTGAGCACGGCGTGGACGTTGCGGCGCTCGAAGGTCTGTTCATGGCACCGCTCAATTCCCAGCGCAATGCCTTGTTCAGCGGCTGGCTGAGCAGTACCCTGACGCGCCTCTCGCAGAGCGAGGACGCGCCGTGCCAGCAGGTGCTGGCCAGGCAGTTGCTGGACGATTGTCTGTACATTCTCGACACCGCCTCGGTGTGCCTGGACCGCGGCGAGCTGTGGCGGCGCACCGAGGAGCGCACCATCATGCGCAAGGTCAGCGAATGGGCGGCGGATTCGCCGGAGGAGTCATTGAACCTGCTGCAACTGGCGCAGGTGGCCGGCAGTTCGGTGCGTCAGTTGCAGCATGCGTTCAAGGCGTACACCGGCATCACGCCCAGCCACTGGCTGCGCCTGCGCCGCCTCAATGGCGCGCACCGCGAGCTGCTGACCGCGCGCGGCCACACCGTGGCGGAAGTGGCAATGCGCTGGTCGTTCTGGCACCTGGGGCGGTTTTCCAGCAGTTATCAGGCGCTGTTCAAGGAGTTGCCCAGTGAAACCCTCAAACGACGCAAGGAGACACGGTATGGCTTTTGACTGGCATGGCGGGGTGATTACCCGGGATACACCGGTGGGCGAGGATTACCGCAACACGCAGAACGTGCGGCGGTTCATGCGTGAGCAGTGTGGCGAGGATTTCAGGTTCGACCGGCCGTTGATGGCGTGGATAGTCGATGGTACGGCGCGGACGATGGGGGATGTGGTGGATGAGTGGGCCAGACGTCGTAGTGCTTAGCTGAACCCGCGACATCCCTGCGCAAGTACCCACTGGCAGCCCAGGCTGGTATTGTGCCGCCCTGCAAACCCAACTGGATGACTGTGAGGAAATGACGTTGAACGCTGATGCGAACATGACCGGGGACCTGTTCGAAGTCGACAAGCGCCTGGGCCTCAAACCCGTGGTGGACTTCAACACCTACCTGCGCGCCGCATTCGCCGACGGCGCCTGCGCATGCAGCCGCTGCCTGGAAAACAAGGGCGACGAGAGCGGCTACGCCTTCGCCCATACCTTCGACTTCCAGGGCCAGGTCACCCATCGCCGCTTCGCCACCACCACCGCCAGCGATGTGCTGATGGTCCTGAAAAAAGCCTGGCTGTCCTACACCAAGGCCGAACTGGATGTCAGCGGCAACCTGGACCTGGACGCCATCAAGGCCTTCGTCGAGCCACAGCTACACAAACGCCTGGTGCCACTGTTCGTCGCCAGCGGGCTGGTTGTCGAGGTCGACGGGCAACTGGTGCTGCAAGCCCAGGCCGCCGCCTGACGGCCATGCCTGGGGCGCGTTGCCGGCAGAGCCGGCAACGCGCCCTGGCGCAACCCGCGCGCGATTGCACCCCCGCGCAGGCTACACACAGGCATTGTGACACTGTAGTATTGAGAACTATTCACATTCACTGTCGAGTCGTTCCCGGTGCACACGCCTTCCTCCAAGCTCGGCTTCTTCTTCAGCGACCACCACCGCTGGCTGCTGCAACACATCCAGAAGCGCCTGCGCAACCGCGCCGACGCCGAAGACACGGCTGCCGAGGCGTTCTGCCAATTGCTGGTGGCGCGGGTTGATCCGGACAGCATCCAGCAACCGCGGGCCTTTCTGTCGACCATCGCGCGCCGGCTGATCTTCGACCGCCACCGCCGCCGCCAACTCGAAAATGCCTACCTGGAACGCCTGTCGAGCCTGCCCGAGCAGGTAGCGCCCTCCCCGGAGGAACAACTGCTGCTGGTCGAAGCGCTGGTGGCCATCGACCAAGCGCTCACCGGCCTGCCCGCGGTGGTCAAGGCAGCCTTCCTCTACAGCCAGCTCGATGGCCTGAGCTATGTGGAGATCGGGCGCAAGCTCGCGCTGTCGGAACGCACCGTCAGCCGCTACATGAAACAGGCCCTGCGCCAGTGCTACCTGGCCGAGATGGCACCATGAGCAAGGCCCGCCTCGACCCGGCCGCGGAGCAGGCCATCGACTGGATGGTGCGCCTGAGCGCCGACCGCAACGACACCCGCCTGCACGCCCGTTTCGATACCTGGCTCAACAGCGACCCGGCCCATGCCCAGGCCTGGGGCCGGCTGCAGGAGCGCCTGGGTGGCGCGTTCGGCACCGTGCGGGCGCTGGACCAGCGCCTGCCCGGCCAGGCCGGCGAAGCCCGGCGCGTGCTGATGCAGCCCGGCACCTCCCGGCGCGATGTGCTGCGCGCCATCGGCGGGCTGGGCCTGCTGGGCGGCGGGTTGTGGCTGGCGGCGCGCAGCGAGGTCGGCACCACGCTGATGGCCGACCTGCACACCGGTACCGGCGAGCGGCGCACCCTGGAACTGGAAGACGGCAGCCAGCTGAGCCTGAACGCTAGCACTGCCGTCGACCTTCAATTCGATGCCCACCAGCGCCTGGTGCTGCTGCGCCAGGGCGAACTGGTGATTGAAGTGGCACCCGACCCGCAGCGCCCCCTGCGCGTGCGCACCGCCCAGGGCGAAATCCGCGCGCTGGGCACGCGCTTTCTGGTCAGCCAGCAGCCCGACGCCACCCGCGTGGTGGTGCTGCAGCATGCGGTGCGCGCACGCCTGCACGATGGCAGCGAACTGGACCTGCAGGAAGGCCAGGCCGCCCTGCTGCACGCCCAGCGCATCGAGCGTCTGGGCCGTGACGAGCGTCACCGCGCCGACTGGCTGAACGGGCACCTGAATGTACTGGATGACCCGCTGGATGCAGTGGTCGACGCGCTGCGCCCCTACACCCGCGGCTTCGTGCGGGTCGCGCCGCAGGTGCGCAACCTGCGCGTGCAAGGGGTGTTCCCGCTCAACGATCCGCAGCGCAGCTTCGGTGCGCTGGCCGAAACACTGCCGATCGAGGTACGACACTACGGCCCGTGGTTGACCCTGATCGGCCCGAAAAGCTGAGCCCGAGAACCCTCTGAAAAGTTTTTATGAAAAACAATCGCATTTGTGTCCGGTTTTCATTTCTCATCCCACCTATCTCCTGACTGCACACACAATCAGGAGAATTCCGTGCTCAACCCTTGGTCCCGCGCCCTCCCCGTCGCCGTTGCCCTGGCCACCCTGAGCTGCGCCGTGTCTGCCCAGCAGCAGGCACTTGCGTTCAACCTGCCGGCCGGCCCGCTCGCCGCCACGCTCAATGCCATCGCCAGCCAGAGCGGCCAGATCATCTCCCTCGACCCGGCCCTGGTGCAGGGCAAACAGGCCCCGGCCGTCCGTGGGCAGATGAGCGCCGAGCAGGCCCTGCAGGCCGCACTGGCCGGCAGCGGCCTGCAACTGCTGGTGACCGGCAGCGGCCACTTCAGCGTGGTGCCGGGGGTAGACACCGCAGGCGCACTGGAGCTGGGCGCCACCAGCATCACCGAGGTGCGCAACCTGGCCACCACCGAAGGCTCGAACTCCTACGCAGCGCGGGTCACCACCATCGGCAAGGGCGAACACACGCTCAAGGAAATCCCCCAGTCGGTCAGCGTCATGACCCGCAAGCAGATGGACGACCAGGGCCTGACCAACCTCAAGGACGCCGCCAACCAGACCACCGGCCTGGTCGGCCAGCAAGGCGTGGGCAAGGGCATGATCCTGATGTCGCGCGGTTTTCAGATCGACGACTGGCAGTACGACGGCGTGCCGATTCCGCGCAACACCTACTCGCTGGGCAACTGGGCGACCCAGGACCTGATCTTCTTCGACCGCATCGAGTTCCTGCGCGGTGCCTCGGGCCTGCTGCAGGGCACCGGCAGCCCGGGCGGCGCGATCAACCTGGTGCGCAAGCGCGGGCAGGACAAACCCACCGTGACCGTCACCGGCAAGGCCGGCTCCTGGGACCACTACGGCCTGCAACTGGACGCTGGCGGCCCGCTGAACCCGCAGGGCACGATCCGCGGGCGCTTCGTCGCCGACGAAGACCAGAGCCAGTCGTTCATCGACTACGAGTGGAGCAAGACCCACTCGCTGTACGGCGCGCTGGATTTCGACCTGAGCCCGGACACCACCGTGGGTGTGGGCGTGAGCTACTCGGACAACACCTCACGGCCCATGCTGCGTGGCCTGCCGCGCTATGCCGACGGACGCCCTGTCGACGTGCCGCGCTCGACCTATACCGGCGCGCGCTGGAACCACTCCGAAATCGACGTGACCACGGTGTTTGCCGACCTCGACCACCGCTTCAACGACGACTGGAAGGTGCATGCCGCCGCCGTGTACATGAGCGAGAGCAACGACTCGCTGCACCAGCGGGTGCAAACCACCGGCCAAGGGCTGAATCCTGACGGCAGCGGTGTCCAGTATGCCAACTGGTACACCGACTTCGACTCGACCAAGGTGGGTCTGGACGCCTACGTCAACGGCCATTTCGAGACGCTGGGGCTGCAACAGGAACTCATCCTGGGTGGCAACTATTCCCAGCTCAAGACCGACGATGTGTTCGCGCGCACCTTCATCAACGGCGGCAATATCTTCGATATCGACCACGACCGCCCCAAACCCAGCTACGACAGCCTGATGCGTGACGGCGGCCGAGCCACCGCAAGCGAATATGACGTGCGCCAGAAAGGCCTGTACGGCAGTTGGCGGGTCAAGCTGGCCGAGCCGTTGACCGTAGTGCTTGGCTCGCGCGTGAGCTGGTACGACTTCCGCTACTCCTCAGTCATCACACAGGGCAACACGGTGACGGTCGCTGACCCAAGCGTCATGACCGAAACCGGTGTGGTTACCCCCTATGCCGGCATCATCTATGACCTGACCCAGGAATGGGCGGCCTACGCCAGCTACACCGACGTGTTCCAGCCGCAGAGCGAACTCGATGCCGCACAATCGGTACTGAAGCCGATTGTCGGCAGCAACTACGAAGTGGGCCTCAAGGGCGAACTGATGGATGGCCGGGTCAACACCTCGTTCGCCGTGTTCCGCTACGACCAGAACAACCGAGCGATCACCGACGCCTCTGCGCAATGTGGCTCCGGCGATTGTTCGAAAGCGTCCGGCAAGGTACGCAGCCAGGGTTTCGAAGCCGAAATCAGTGGCGAAGTGATGCCCGACCTGCAGCTGTTCGCCGGGTACACCTACACCACCACCACGTACATCAAGGACCCGGAGAACGAAGGCAAGGTCTTCAACCAGTGGACCCCCAAGCACATGCTGCGGGTATGGAGCGACTACCGTTTGCCGGGCGACTGGAGCCGCGTAAGCGCGGGCCTGGGCTTCAGCAGCCAGAGCCACACACTGGGTTACGAGAGTACGTTTGATGTGCCCGGTTACACGGTGTGGAATGCACGCCTGGCCTATCAGCTGACGCCTGAGGTGAGTGTGGCAGTCAACGCCAACAACCTGTTCGACAAACACTACATTGCCTCGGGCTACAACCAGCTCGGCGGCAACAACAACTACGGCGAGCCGCGCAACATGATGTTCAGCGTCAAGTACACGCCGCAGTTCTGAGGCGCCTGCTTCGCCGGCAAGGCCGGCTCCTGCACGGCCTGTAGGAGCCTGCCTTGCCGGCGAATGCCCCGACGCGGTGTCACCTGCCCAGCGCCCTGGCCATCACGATGGTGCGCTCTTCCCCCTCCACCACCTCGCGTACCACCGCATACCCCAACCGCGCATAGAACGCCTGCGCCGTCAGCGAGGACGGTACCCGCAGCGCCTGCACCCCCGACGCACCGGCCAGCTCTTCAACATGCAGCATCAAGGCCCGACCGATGCCCAGCCCCTGCCGGTCCGGCGCCACGAACACCGTGCGCACCACGTCCCCCTCCAGGCTCGCGGTACCCACCACCTGCCCGCCCAACTGCGCCACCACCACCTGCCGGCGCGCCATCAACCCCAGCAGCGCCTCGGGGGAAAAACTCTGCCCCACCCGCGCAATCACCGCCGGCGAATAATCCTGGCTGTTGCTCGTGCGCAAGGCCTGGACAATCACCCGGCTGATCGCCGGCGCATCCGTTTCCAGTGCTTGGCGCACCTGACATGTTTCGCTCATCACCGCCCCACTCCAGCCACCCTGCATTTGAGAATGAATGCTATTATCGCCTTCCTTTTTTCGACACCCGAGCCCTGTCTTGTCCGCGCCCACCCGCTACCTGCTGAGCGACTTCCATGCCCTGGGCCAGCGCTACGACGTGCACTATAGCCTGCCCGAAGGCGACGGCGGCGAGGACGATCCGTGCCTGATGCAGGGCCATATCAGCGAACATCGCCTGGCCCCCGGCTTCAGCCTGGTGAACTCCGACGTGCAGGCCTTCCACACCTACCGCGCCGATTCGCTGGACATGCCCGACCTGACCCTCGCGCTGGTACTCCAGGGTCAGGCTTCGATCACCTACACCCGCACCCAGCCCCTGCAACCAGGCGCCTGCATCACCGCGCTGTGCGGCGATGGCCGGCCGATGTCGGCACTGCACCGCGGTGGCGCGCACCTGCGCGGGCTCAACCTGTCGCTGCGCCGCCCGCAGGATGTGGGCGAAGAGGCCTTGGCCGAGCTGATCGAGGCTCGCCTGCGCGGCCACGGCTCGGCCCTGAGTTGCTGGGCCCTGCCCGCGCACTTGCTGGCGGCCATCGAAGACATGTTGTCCGGTCGCTGGCAAGGCACCCTGCAGCACCTGTTGTGCCAGGGCCTGAGCCTGCAACTGCTCAGCCACGGCCTAGCCAGTTTCGACAGCCTGCCGGCCCCTTCGTCGGGCCTGTGCCCACGCGACCGGCTGATGCTCGAACGGGTGCGCGAGCACCTGCACCAGCAGCCCGGCGACGAGCACGACCTCACCGAACTGGCGCGCCTGGCCTGCATGAGCAGCAGCTCGCTGCGCAGCAAGTTCCGCGCGCTGTACGGCGAAACGGTGTTCGGCTACCTGCGCAACCGGCGCCTCGACCAGGCCCGCCAGTTGCTCGAACAGGGCTGGCAGATCCAGCAGGCCGCCCACCATGTCGGCTACCGCCATGCCAGCAATTTCGCCACCGCGTTTCGCCAGCGCTTTGGCCACGCCCCCCGCGAAACCGCCTGAAGTTCCCCACCCGACGCACGCTTTGGCAGCGCCCATAAGCAGTCTGGCATCTGCCAAACGTGGCCCCGCGAGCAACTGTGAATAATACGCAGACGATAACGATACTCTGCGGAGAACGATTCCCATGCAGCGCCGCCTTGCCCCCTCTACCCGACCGATCAGCAGTGTGCGTATCGCCCTGCTGGGCGGGGCCTTTGTCTCCCTGATGGCCAGTGCCGAGGAGTCCGCCGAAAAGCCGGTGCTGACACTGCAGGCCACCGACGTACAGGGCGAGGCGTACCGGCCGCAGACCACCGAAGGCAGCGCCAGCTACACCACCGGCGCGATGTCCACCGCCATCGGCTTGCCGATGGCGATCCGCGAAACCCCGCAGTCGGTCAGCGTGGTGACCCGCCAGCAGATCGAGGACGAGGGCCTGAGCAACACCGCGCAGATTCTCGACAGCGCGCCGGGCATTTCCCATGTGCGCAACGACAGCAATCGCCTGTCGTTCTCGGCGCGTGGTTTCACCATCGACAACTTCCAGTTCGACGGCCTGGCCTCGCCGATCAACGGCTTCTGGAACTTCGGCGCCACCGAGATGGACTCGGCCATCTATGATCGCGTCGAGATCGTGCGCGGCTCCACCGGCCTGCTGACCGGCGCCGGCAGCCCGTCGGCGGCGGTCAACTTCGTGCGCAAGCGCCCGCTGCCCGAGTTCGCCGCCAGCGGCTCGGCAGGCATCGGGCGCTGGGACGAGCGACGGGGTGATGTGGACGTGTCGGCCCCGCTGACCGAGGACGGGCGCATCGCCGCGCGGGTGGTGGCCGCCTATTCGCAGAAGGACAGCCACGTCAGCTACCTGGACTACGGCTCGCGCACCTTGTACGGCGTGGTCAGCAGCGAACTGGGCCCGCGCACCCGGCTGACCACCAGCCTGGAGTACCAGAAGAACGAAACCGACGGCATGGGCAGCGGCTTTCCGCTGTTCTACAAGGACGGCGGGCGTACCGACTTCGGCCGATCAGCGGCCAACAACACCAAGTGGGGCTACTTCGGCACCGAGTCCACCACCGCCTTCGTCGACCTCGAGCACCAGCTGGAAAACGACTGGAAGCTGCGCGCCGCCTACAGCCGCTTCGAAGGCAACTACCGCATGCGCTACCTGTACCGCGGCGGCTACCCGGACCGCGAAACCGGGCGCGGCATGTCGGCCAGCTTCCTCAAGTACGAGGGCGAACGCACCCGTGACGACTGGCACCTGACCGCCAGCGGGCCGTTCCAGCTGCTGGGCCGCAGCCACGAGCTGGCGTTCGGTGCGATGAGCATCGACGACGACCTGACCATCGACCAGTTCAGGCCGCTGGGCACGGTACCGGATACCGGCAACTTCATGGACTGGAACAGCAACCACATTGCCGAGCCCGCCTGGTCCAACGTGCGTGCCTCGGGCGATGCCACCCACACCCGGCAGAACGGCGGCTACGCGGTAACGCGCCTGTCGCTGGCCGACCCGCTGCACCTGATACTTGGCGCACGGGTCAGCAACTGGGAAATCGACCAGGACTACTACGGCAGCCTGCGCCAGTACCGCTACCGCAACGAAGTGACGCCCTACGCGGGGCTGGTGTATGACCTGAACTCGACCTACAGCCTGTACACCAGCTACACCAGCATCTTCAACCAGCAGAACGCGCGCGGGCCGGACGGCAGCATCCTCGACCCGGTAACCGGTGACAGCTACGAGGCCGGCATCAAGGCCGGCTACCTGGACGGTCGCCTGAACGCAGCGCTGGCGGTGTACCGTACCCAGCAGGAGGGCCTGGCCGAAGCGATCCCGGGGGCGAACGTGGAGGGGCGCCCCAATGAGCAGGCGTACAAGGCCGGCACCGGGGCGCGGGTCGACGGCTTCGACCTGGAGCTGGCCGGGCAGCTCACCGAGCAGTGGAACCTGTCGGCCAGCTACACCCACTTCATTGCCCGCAATGCCGACGACAAGGCGATCAACACCAACCACCCGCGCACCCAGGCCAAGCTGTTCAGCACCTACCGTCTGGGCGGTGTGCTGGACAAACTGACCGTGGGCGGTGGCGCGACGTGGCGCAGTGGCGTGTCACGCAGCGACGTGGCGATGCCGGGCGGTTTCACCGACCTGGAGCAAGGCGGCTACACGCTGGTCAGCCTGATGAGCCGTTACGCCCTCAACGACCACCTGAGTGTGAGTGCGCATGTCGACAACCTGTTCGACAAGCGTTACTACGAGCAGATCGGCTTCTACAGCCAGGGCTGGTACGGCGAGCCGCGCAACCTGCGCCTGAGCGTGCGCGCCACCTTCTGACCGCATCGCGGGTCAAGCCCGCTCCCACAAGTACTGCGCCGGCCCCAGGAACATCGCAATACCTGTGGGAGCGGGCTTGACCCGCGATGGGCTGCAAGGCAGCCCCGCCTCAATCATCCCTCAACCCTGCGCTCGAATATCCAGGTGTCATGCACCCCATGCCACGGTGTATCGCGCACACCCTCCACCACCCGCACCACCTCGAACCCAAGCGCCCTGGCCAGCCCATGGCTGGCGCCGTTCACCGACGCCGCGGTCAGGCGCAGGGTGCCGAAATCTTGCGCCGCCAGCAGCGCGCCGATGCCTTCGCTCATCAACCCCTGCCCGCTGTACCCGACGTTGGCCCAGTACCCCAACACATGCGCATGCTCGCCCGCAGGGTCCGGGTGCAGTCCCGCACAGCCAATCACCGCGGTCTGATCGGCCGTGAGAATGAAGTAACGTTTCTCGGCCGCCACCCGCGCGTGGTCCAGCAACGCCTGGCGCAGGTTGTTGCGCGTGTCCTGCAACGCCGGTGCGGCCTTGGCCCACGGCAAAAACGGCTGGTGCAGCACAAAGCTGTCGATCAACGCCTGGTTCACCCACGGCGCCAACACCGCATCCGGCATCACCACCACCGTCCTGGGCGTACTCGCCACCACCTGCAACACCATGTCTGCACTCCCCTTGCTGTTCATCCTGATCCCGATGATTGTCACAAAAAATTTCACCGGTGCGACATTTTGTCTTTCATTGCCGCCTGAACAGGTTCAAAATAAAACTGTACCGTACAGTACTAAACATGAATCCACGCCCCCATGCCCGCGCAGCTGGGGTCGTGTCATGGACAAACAGGAATGAAAAACACAGATAACCCGGGGGCCCCTGCCCCTGCTTCAACTCGCCTTGCCTTTTATACCTTCGGTACCCTGCTCGGCCTCAGTGGCCTGGCCCTGGCGGTCGGCGGTGTGCGCCTGGCCACCCTCGGCGGCTCGTGGTACTACCTGCTGGCCGGCCTGGGCATGCTGCTGGCCGGTGTGCTCTATGCCCGGCGCAAGCCGCTGGGCGCCGGCCTGATGGCGCTGGTGTTCGGCGCCACCGTCATCTGGTCGCTGTGGGAAGTCGGCCTGCGCTTCTGGCCACTGGTGCCGCGCCTGGCGCCGTTCCTGGTGATCGGCCTGGTGGCGGCGGTGTTGCATCCGTACCTGGCCGGCGGCCGTCAACGTGGCCTCAGCCATGCCTGCGCCGCCCTGTTCGGGCTGGCCCTGGTGGCCGGCGGCGCCTCGACCTTCGTGCCGCACGGGGTCATGCACGCCACCACCCAACCGGTGCTCGACACCCCGGCCACCACGGCCGGCACCCCCCAGGACTGGCAGCACTACAGCAACGGCCCGCAGGGCACGCGCTTCACGCCGCTGGACCAGATCAACAAGGGCAACATCGACAAGCTCCAGGTGGCCTGGACCTACCGCACCGGCGAGATCGCCGAAGGCGCCTCCGAGTCGCAGAACACGCCGATCCAGATCGCCGACACGGTGTACACCTGCACCCCGTTGAGCAAGGTCATCGCGCTGGATGCCGACACCGGCAAGGAGCGCTGGACCTTCGACTCCAAGCCCGCCAACGACAAGACCTGGAACCGCTGCCGCGGCCTTGGCTACTACGAGCCGGCCAAGGTCCAGAAGCCGTTCCAGTTCGCTGACCTGGCACCCGCCCCACGCGCCACGGGTGGTGTGTGCGCCAAGCGCATCGTGCAGGTCACCATGGATGCACGGCTGATCGAGATCGACGCCGACACCGGCAAGCCGTGCGAAGACTTCGGCGACAAGGGCTCGGTCGACCTGACCCAGGGCCTGGGCCTGGTGGATGAAGGCGTGCCGTACTACGCCTACACCTCCGCGCCCACCGTGGCACGCAACCTGATCATCCTCGGCGGCTGGGTCTTCGATGGCCGCTCCACCGACGAACCGTCAGGCGTGGTGCGTGCCTTCAGCGCCGATACCGGCGAACTGGTATGGGCGTGGGACCTGGGCAACCCGGCCATCACCAAGCTGCCACCGGAGGGCGAAACCTATACCCGCAGCACGCCGAACATGTGGTCTACCCCGGCGTTCGATGACGAACTGGGCCTGGTCTACCTGCCTACCGGCAACCAGCAGCCCGATTTCTGGGGTGGCGATCGCCCGGCGCTGACCGAGAAATACTCGTCTGCCGTGGTTGCCCTGGACATGGCCACCGGCCGCGAGCGCTGGACCTTCCAGACCGTGCACCACGACATCTGGGACTACGACGTGGCTGCCCAGCCGGCGCTGTACGACGTGCCGGACGGCAAGGGCGGCAAGATCCCCGCGCTGATCCAGCTGACCAAGCGCGGGCAGATCTTCCTGCTCGACCGTCGCACCGGCAAGCCGATTGCCGACGTGGTCGAAAAACCCGTGCCCCAGGCCCATGCCGAAGGCGACTGGGTAGCCAAGACCCAACCCTACTCGGTAGGCATGCCGGCGCTGGGCGCCGAACCGCTGACCGAACAGGACATGTGGGGCGCGACCTTCTTCGACCAGCTGATGTGCCGCATCAACTTCCGCGAGCTCAACTACGAGGGTGAGTTCACCGCACCGAGTACCCGCGACACCCTGATCTACCCGGGTTACTACGGTGGCTTCAACTGGGGCGGCGCGGCCATCGACGAGCGCAACGGCTACCTGTTCCTCAACGACATCCGCATCCCGCAGGTGGTCAAGCTGGTCAAGCGTGAAAACGTCGACCTGTCGCACCTCAAGTCCGGGCACGGCGTGGGCAGTACCTACCCGATGGACGGCACGCCGTTCGTGATCGACCACAAGGCCTTCAACTCGCCACTGGGTATCCCCTGCCAGAGCCCGCCATGGGGCGTGTTCGCCGCCATCGACCTGAAAACCCGCAAGCAGGTCTGGGAACGTCCGGCCGGTACGGTGCAGGACGCGGTGATCAATGGCGTGCGTGCCAACCTGCCGATCCCGCTGGGCATGCCCACCCTGGGCGGCGGCGTGAGCACCGGTGCCGGGCTGGTGTTCTATGCCGGTACCCAGGACTACTACCTGCGGGCACTGGACATCGTCACGGGCGAGGAAGTGTGGAAGGGTCGCCTGCCGGTCGGCGGCCAGGCCACACCGATGAGCTACGTGTCGCCGCGCTCGGGCCGTCAGTACGTGGTGGTGGTGGCCGGCGGTGCGCGCCAGTCTCCAGATCGCGGGGATTACGTGATAGCGTACGCGCTCCCTGACAAAGAGTAGCGCCCATGACCCCGTTGCACCGTGCCCCGACTTCCCCTACGAGCCGAAGTGTGGAGCGCAGGCGCAACCTGCTGGTGACCGCCAGCGAGCTGTTTCTGGAGCACGGCTACGATGGCGTCAGCATGGACGCCATCGTAACCGCGGCAGGCGGTTCCAAGGCCACCATCTACCGCTACTTCGGCAGCAAGAACGAGCTGTTGGTGGCGGTGGTGGAGTACCTGTGCGACGACTTCATCATCGACCTGCGCCAGCTGGACACCAGCACCCTGGGGCTGGCCGAGGGGCTGCGGCTGATCCTCGACCAGTTGGTGGCGGTGGTCACCAGCCCGCGGCACGTGGCGTTCTACCGCCTGGTGGTCAATGGCACGGCGCATGTGCCCGAAGTGGGCCAGACCTGGTACGAGCATGGCCCGCAGGTGTGGCATTCGCTGATTCTGCGCTTGCTCGAAGGCCAGCGCGGGCAAGGGGCAGTGGCCGCGGATGCATCGCTGTCGGAACTGCCGCACGTGCTGTTCGATGCGCTGTTCTCGCACCTCACCACACGCACCGTGATGCTCGGGCAGCACTGCACGGCCGAAGCGTTCCGGCCGATGATCGATGAGCTGACCGGGTTGGTGCTCAGGCGTTTGCAGCAGGGCTGATCGTTTTGGCCCATTCGCCGGCAAGGCCGGCTCCTACAGGTCGTGCACCGTCTGTAGGAGCCGGCCTTGCCGGCGAAGCTTCAGCTCACCACGCGGTAGCACGGCTCATACGCCGCCCCACCCGGCAGCTTCATCCGATGCTGCTCCACGAACGCCTGCAACAGCTTGTCCAGTGGCTGCATGATCGCGGTATCGCCATGGATCTCGTACGGCCCATGCTCCTCGATCAGGCGAATGCCCTTGTCCTTCACGTTGCCCGCCACGATCCCGGAGAACGCCCGGCGCAGGTTCGCCGCCAGCTCGTGTGCCGGCAAGTCGCGGCTCAGCTGCAGGCTGGCCATGTTGGCGTGGGTCGGGTCGAACGGGCGCTGGAAGCCCTCTTCGATCTTCAGCATCCAGTTGAAGTGGAACGCATCGTTGCGCTCGCGGCGGAACTGCTTGACCTGCCTGAGCCCCTCGGTCATCTGCCGCGCCACCTGGGCCGGGTCGTCGATGATGATCTCGTACAGCGCATGGGCCGCCTCGCCCAGGGTGGCGCCGACAAAATCATGCAACTGCTGCAGGTACGCCTCGGCGCTGCGCGGGCCGGTGAGGATCACCGGGAACGGCAGGTCGCGGTTTTCCGGGTGCATCAGGATGCCCAGCAGGTACAGGAACTCCTCGGCCGTGCCTGCGCCACCAGGGAAGATGATGATGCCGTGGCCCACGCGCACGAAGGCTTCCAGGCGCTTTTCGATGTCCGGCAGAATCACCAGCTCGTTGACGATCGGGTTCGGCGCCTCGGCGGCGATGATGCCCGGCTCGGTCAGGCCCAGGTAGCGACCGATGCTCATGCGCTGCTTGGCGTGGGCGATGGTGGCGCCCTTCATCGGCCCCTTCATCACGCCCGGGCCGCAGCCGGTGCAGATGTCCAGCTTGCGCAGGCCCAGCTCGTGGCCGACCTTCTTGGTGTACTGGTATTCCTCGGTGCTGATCGAGTGGCCGCCCCAGCACACCACCATCTTCGGCTCCACGCCCGGGCGCAGGGTGCGCGCGTTGCGCAGCAGCTGGAAGACGTAGTCGGTGATGCCCTGGGAGCTTTCCAGGTCGATGCCCATGCGGTCCAGTTCGCTTTCGGTGTAGACGATGTCGCGCAGGGCGCTGAACAGCATTTCGCGGGTGCTGGCGATCATTTCGCCATCGACGAAGGCGTCGGCCGGCGCGTTCAGCAGCTCAAGGCGCACGCCGCGGTCCTGCTGGTGGATACGGACTTCGAAGTCCTTGTAGGCGTCGAGAATGGTCTTGGCGTTGTCGACGTGGGCGCCGGTATTGAGGATGGCCAGGGCGCACTGGCGGAACAGGGTGTAGATGCTGCCGGAACCGGCTTCGCTCAGTTGCTGCACTTCACGTTGGGAGAGTGTCTCCAGGCTGCCTTTGGGGCTGACAGATGCGTTGATTACGTGTCTTGGGGTCATTCTGGATTCCATATGTACGACGCCAGCGAACGGCTGTGGCATCGGGGTATTAACGCCTGACGCAATGCTGCATACAGGTTTTATCAGGTGGCCGGTCGCAATGGCAAACGGTCTGCCTGAAAGAGTAGGCGCGATCCCCCGGCGATGCCTCAGATTCCGTGCGCCGCCCAGCACTGCGCCACCTGCTCGGGCTGCTGCGCCTCGACCCCGCGCAGATCCCTCGGGTAGGTGACCCCCGCCTGCTCCTCGAAGCGCGTGGCCACGAACTGCCCGTTGCTGGCGCGCAGCACCTGCCCCGTCACCTGGCACGCGTCCGACACCAGGTACACCACCCCCGGCACCACCCACTCGGGCTTGAGGTCATCCGGCTCGCCCTCCTCGCCCCACATGCGCGTGCGCGCCACCGGCGAAACCGCGTTGACCAGAATGCCGTGTGCGGCGCCCTCTTCGCTCAAGGCATTCATGATGCCCAGCTGCGCCATCTTGCCGGCGGCATAGGCCGCCAGCCCGGTCTGCGCGTAGCACGCATACATGGCCCGGTCGGAGGTCGTCAGTACCACACGCGGCGCGGCGCTGGCCTTCAGGTGCGGCCAGGCGTGCTTGCACAGCCACAAGGGCGCCTGCACGTTGATCGCCAGGGCGCGCTCGACAAAGCCTGCATCCACCTGCTCGATCGGCTGGTACCCCACCCAGCCGGCGTTGTGGATCACCCCGTCGAGGCCGCCGAACTGCTCCACAGTGCGTGCCACCAGCGCCTCACAGGCCGATTCATCGGCCAGCTCGGCGCAGTGCCCGAGTACCTGGTGCCCCGCCGCCTGCAGGGCCTGGGCCGCCCGTTCGACCGGGCCGGGGTCGGTGCCGCAGCCGGCGCGGTCGGCGCCGCGGTCGGTAATGACCACCCGCGCGCCACGTTCGGCCAGGGCCCTGGCGTAGGCAAGCCCCAGGCCGCGGGCGGCGCCGGTGACGAGAAAGGTGCGATGGGTGAAGTTCATGGGCGCTCTCCTGTAAAGTCGTCGAGCCTATCGAGCGCGCCGCGCAAAGTTGAATATTATCGAAGGCCGGTTCCGATACCCGTCAGATATCGCACCGCGCCAGGGACGCCGCCATGATCGAGACCCGCCTGTTACGCCAGTTCATCGTCGTTGCCGAAGAACTGCACATCCACCGCGCCGCCGAACGCCTGCACATGGCCCAGCCGCCGCTGAGCCAGGCGATTGCGCGGCTGGAACAGAAGCTCGGTTGCACGCTGCTGGTACGTCACTCGCGCGGGGTGTGCCTGACCGGCGCCGGCCAGGCCTTCGTCGAGACCGCGCGCGCCACCCTGAGCCTGCTGGACCAGGGCGCCGAACACGCCCGCGAGGTGGCCGACGGGGTCAGCGGGCACCTGCGCATCGGCAGCCTGGCACTGGCCGGCTACCCGCCGCTGCTCGAGGCCCTGCGCCGGTTTCGCGCGCAGTGGCCCAAGGTGCGCCTGAGCCTGCAGCAGCAACCCTCGGCGCAACTGGCCGAGGGAGTGCTGGGTGGTGAACTGGACGTGGCCTTCATGCGCCAGCTGCCGGGGCTGAGCGAGCGCCTGCACAGCCGGCTGATCCTCGACGAGCCGCTGCTGCTGGCGGTGCCTGCCGGGCACCGACTGGCCCACGGTGGCCCGGTGCACCTGGGCGAGGCCGCAGACGAAGACTTCGTGTTCACCCCGCCGGCCCTGGGCAGCGGCTTTCACCAGCAGATGCTGAGCCTGTGCGAACGCGCCGGCTTCACCCCGCGCATCAGCCAGCAGGCAGCGCAGATGCAGACACTGGTCAGCCTGGTGGGCTGCGGGTTCGGCGTGGCCCTGGTGCCGCAGGCGGCGGCGCGGGCCAACCGTCAGGACGGCGTGCACTTCTGTGCCCTGCACGACACCCCGCCGCTGGGCCTGTACATGGTGTGCCCGGGGGAGCAGAGCACCCCGCAGGCACGCCACTTCATGGACCTGTTCGCACCGGCTACAGGGCAATCCCCAGTGCCTGGCGCAACTGCGCGGCACGCGGCTCTGCTGCCGGGCTGACCAGCGCGTAGTTGTAGGCGCCCTGCGACCAGTAGCGGGCCTGCAACTCGCCGTCCACCCGCTCGCCACTGGGCATGCGCGCATAGTGCTCGCCGGGCGAGCGCAGGAACAGGCTGACCCGCTCGCCGCTGGCATCCTGGAACAGCAGCAGCGCCGCCGGCCCCTGCTCGTTGCTGAGCAACCGCGCGCCCACCGGCGTGAAGCCATAGGCCGAGAGGTCCGGCAACTGCCCTGCCTGGGCAAAGTGCTCGCCCAGCCAGGCCTGCAATTGCCCCGGCCGCTGCACGTTCAGGTCCAATGTGCCCGACTGGGCAAACAGGCGGTGCGCCTGCACGGCATCGGCCATCGGTGCGAGGCCCGCCTGCAGGCTCGACTCGCGCGCCTGCCAGCCGCCCAGGCCACCGATGCCCAGTGCCACCAGCAGCATCGCCGCGCTGGCCCATTGGCGGCGATGGCGCTGGCGCACGGCGCGGCGCACGGCTGCCGGGTCGAGCCGCGGGTTCGCGGGCTGCTCGGCCAGCCCGGCCAGGGCGGTGCGCAGCAGGCGTGCATCGGCGCGCCAGCCCTCGACCCGCGCCGCCTGCTCGGGGTGGGCTGCCAGGTACAGTTCCACCTCGCGGCGGCGCGCCGCCTCGAGGCGTTCGTCGACATAGGCGTGCAACTCGTCTTCGGACGGGATCAGCCGGCTCATTTCAACCTCCGCAATGCCGGGGGCGGCGTATTGCCCTCGGCCAGTTCTCGCATTGCCGCACGCGCCCGCGACAGGCGCGACATCACCGTGCCAATGGGCACGTCCAGGGCCTGGGCGGCCTCCTTGTAGCTCAGGCCCTCGACAGTCACCAGCAGCAACAGTGCCCGTTGCTCGGTGGGCAGGCGCGCGAATGCGGCCAGGCCCGACTCGGCGAGCACGATATCCTCGGTGCTGCTGCCCACCGCCTCGTCGCGCCCGAACCACGCCAGCCAGCGGGCATGCCGGCGCTCGCGGCGCTTGGCGTCGATGAACAGCCGGTACAGGATCGCGAACAGCCAGGCGCGCAGGCTGTCATCGCCACGCTGCTGGCCGCGCCGGCTCAGGGCGCGCTCCACCGTGGCCTGCACCAGGTCGTCGGCGCTGCTGGCCTCGCGGGTCAGCCACAAGGCAAAGCGGCGCAGGCGCTGGAGCATGTCGCGCAACTGGTCGTCATCAAGATCGTTCATGGTCGGGGTTCTGGGCGGCTGGCAGTCAGTGTACGAGGCAGACGCTCGCCGCCGAAATTTATTCCCGCCGGCGTGGAATAAAACCTGGTGCGGTGCGTCGTACCGGCTCATTCACTGACCGGATCGCCGCCATGAGCACTCCGTTAAACGGTCGCGCCCGCACCCTGCGCCTGGCCGTCATCGGCCTGGGTATCGCCGCCCTGGGCGCAAGCTTTGCCTACGCTGCCGGCTGGATCGGCCCGCAGCGCCTGACCCCGCAACGCATCATCGACACCTTCGAGACCCAGGCCGGGCACTACCCCGGCTATCGAAAGAACCACGCCAAGGGCCTGTGCGTGAGCGGCTATTTCGACAGCAGCGGCCAGGCGGCCAGCTGGTCGCGGGCCCGGGTGTTCAGCCAATCCAGAGTGCCGGTGATCGGACGTTTCGCCATCGGCGGCGCCAACCCGTTCAGCGCCGACGCCAGTGTCGCCACCCGCAGCCTGGCGCTGCAGTTCAGCAGCGACGACGGTCAGCGCTGGCGTACCGGCATGAACACCCCGCCAGTGTTGGCCGTCAGCGATGCCGCAGGGTTCTACGAACAGGTGCTGGCCTCGACGCCCGACCCGGCCACTGGCAAGCCGGACCCGGCGGCCCTGCAGGCGTTTTTCGCCAGGCATCCCGAAAGCGCCGCCTTCCGCCAGTGGGCCAGGGACTACAAGCCCTCCGACAGCTTTGCCAGCTCGGCCTTCAACAGCATCAACGCGTTTCGCCTGGTGGATGCGGCGGGCAAGGTGCAGTACGTGCGCTGGAGCCTGCAGCCGCACAGCGACTTCGCCCCGTTGCCAGCCCAGGTCGACGACAGGAACTTCCTTCAGCACGACCTGCAGCAACGCCTGGCCAAGGGCCCGCTGCGCTGGACCCTGCGCCTGACCCTGGCCGGCGCCGACGACCCGGTGGACGACCCCGCGCGCCCCTGGCCCGTCACCCGCCAGCAGGTTGATGCCGGCACCCTGGTGATCGACCACGTCGATGCGCCCGAGCAGGGCGAATGCCGTGACCTGAACTTCGACCCGCTGATACTGCCCGACGGCATCCAGGCCTCGGCCGACCCGATCCTGGCCGCCCGCTCGGCCGCCTATGCCGAATCCTTCAACCGGCGCAGCCGCGAAACCGCCCTGGGGGCCCACCCATGAACCTGCACCCGTCCACCCGCTTCCACCCGTTGGCGCGCCTGCTGCACTGGCTGATGGCCGTGTTGATCCTGGCGATGCTGTTTGTCGGCGTGAGCATGGTCGCCGACCTCTCGCCCCGCCACCCCTGGCTGGTCAGCCTGCACAAGGCCATCGGCCTGGCCCTGCTGGTGCTGGTGGTGCTGCGCATCGCCACACGCCTGCGCTACGCCACCCCGCCCCTGCCCAGCGACCTGCCACGCCTGCAGCAGTGGGCCGCCAAGGCTTCGCACCTGCTGCTGTACGGGTTGATGCTGGGCATGCCGCTGATCGGCTGGGGCATGCAATCGGCCGGTGGCTACCCGCTGCCGTGGCAACTGCCGGCCATCGCGCCCCACGACCTGCGCCTGTACGCCCTGCTGCGCGCCCTGCACGGCTGGCTGGCGTACCTGCTGTTTGCCACGGTGCTGGTGCATATCGCCGCCGCACTGGTACACGGTTTTGTCCGCCGCGATGGCGTGTTGCGCAGCATGTGGCCGGGGCGCTGAGCGCGGCGGCGCAGCAACAGGCAACCTACCTGGCAACGGGCATAACGTTAACACGTTAACTTTTTTCGCTCGCAAGCCTGCAAAGGCTTTCGGAGCAAAAAGATAATATGTTAATTATATGCCCGCACCGCAGCAGCGGCTGCCGCCAGAACAACAACAAAAGGTAGATTGCATGTCGTTTTCCCGCCGTCCCCTGACGGCCAGCGCCGGCCTGTGCGCCGCGCTTGCGCCGTTGCTTGTGCAGGCCGATTTCATCCAGGACAGCAAGGCCAGCCTGGAGGCCCGCAACTTCTATTTCAGCCGCGACTTTCGCCAGCACGCCGCGCCCCAGAGCCAGGCGCGGGAGTGGGCCCAGGGCTTCATCCTGCGCATGGAATCGGGTTACACCGAAGGCACACTGGGTGTTGGCCTGGATGCGCTGGGCGAGCTGGGCCTGAAGCTCGACTCCAGCAAGGCGCACCGGGGCACCGGCCTGCTGCCGTTCGGCGCCAGCCAGGAGCCGGCGCACGACTACAGCGAACTGGGCCTGACCGCCAAGTTGCGCCTGGGCAAGAGCGTGCTCAAGCTCGGCACCTTGCAGCCCACCTTGCCGGTTGCCTCGATCAACGACGTGCGCCTGCTGCCCTCGACCTACAACGGCAGCCTGCTGACCTCGCAGGACATCGACGGCCTGACCCTGAACGTGGGCCGTCTGGAAAAACAGAACCTGCGCGACTCCTCGAGCAACGACCAGATGAGCTATGCCGGTGTCCAGAGCAGCCACCTGGACCTGGCAGGCGGCACCTACGCGCTGCGCCCCAACCTGGCGCTGAGCTACTACTACGCGCAGATGCACGACCTCTACCGCCAGCAGTACGCCGGGCTGGTGCATGACCTGCCGCTGGCCGAAGGCGTGAGCCTGCGCAGCGACCTGCGCTACTTCGACACCCGCGAACAAGGCAACGCCAACCTGCGTTCCGCTGCGCGGGTGGACGGCGGGCGCATCGACAACCGCTTCTTCAACGGCATGCTGACCCTGGGCGTGGGCGCGCACAAATTCGGCCTGGGCTACCAGAACCTCTCGGGGGACGGCGACTTCGCCTACCCGGGGCTGGACCCGTACTCGGTCAACCTGGTGACGGTGAATGTGTTCACCAAGGCCGAAACCGATGCGTGGCAGGCGCGCTACGACTACAACTTCGCCGCGCTGGGGCTGCCGGGGCTGAGTTTCATGACCCGCTATGTGAATGGCAACCATATCCAGACCGCGACGGTGAGCGGCGGCAAGGAATGGGAGCGCGACACCGACATCGCCTATGTGGTGCAGAGCGGGCCGCTGAAGAACGTGAGCGTGCGATTGCGCAATGCGACGTTCCGTTCCAGTGGCGGGTTGACCAGCGATATCGACGAGAACCGCTTGATCGTGGGGTATACGCTGGCGTTGTGGTAATCGCCGAGGGGCCGCGTGGCGGCCCTTTCGCGGGTCAAGCCCGCTCCCACAGCCACACCGCTGCCTTGCAGGACGGTGCAGACCCCGTGGGAGCGGGCTTGACCCGCGATGCGCCCAGCGCTATTTCACCTGCCCTCTTCCTAACATTCTTGGGAATGCTTATCATCTGCATCCTTTTTCCCCGGAAGTCGCCAGGATGAGCGCCCCCACCTCACCCGCCAACGCCGAAGTCGGCCAGCTCTACCAGCACCATCACCTGTGGTTGCAGCACTGGCTGCGCCGGCGCCTGAGCTGCCCGCAGCGCGCCGCCGACCTGATGCAAGACACCTTCGTGCGCATCCTCGCCTCGTCCGAGTCGCTGGAGCTGGTGCGCCTGCTGCGCGAGCCGCGCAGCTACCTGGCGACCGTGGCGCGGCGGGTGATGATCGACCACTTCCGGCGCCAGAAGCTCGAACAGGCCTACCTCCAAGCCCTGGCCGCCCAGCCGGTGTACGAGGAGATCTCGCTGGAAGAGCGCCTGCTGATTCTCGAGACCCTGCGCGAAGTCGACCGCCTGCTGGCCGGGTGCGGCGCCAAGGCGCGCCAGGCGTTCCTGATGGCCAACTGGCTGGGCATGACCTATGGCGAAATCGCCACGGCGCTGGGCGTTTCGCTCAGTTCGGTGAAGAAGTACATGTACAAGACCACCGAGCGCTGCCTGCTGCTCGCCTTCGACGAGCAGCCATGAGCAACGACCGCGAAGCGCAGCGCCAGGCGCTCAAGGAAGCCGCCCGCTGGCATGTGCAGCGCATGGCCGGCGATGCCAGCCCCGGCCTGGAACGGGCCTGGCGGGCATGGTTGGACAGTGCCCCGCAGAACGGCTGGGCCTGGGCCCGGGTCGAGCAGTTGCATGGGCAACTGGCCAGTGTGCCGGGTGGGCTGGCGTTCGATGCCTTCAAGCGTGCCGAAGCCCAGGGCCTGACCCGCCGCGGCGTGGTCAAGGGGCTGCTGCTGGCGACCGGGCTGGGGCTGGGTGGCTGGGCCAGCTACCGCAGTACTCCGGCGCAGGCGTTGCTGGCGGACGTGCACAGTGGCACGGGTGAAATTCGCAGCGTCACTCTGGCCGACGGTAGCCAGCTGGTGCTCGATACGACGTCGGCGGTGAACATTCGCTTCGACAGCCGGCAACGGCTGATTCAGCTGGTGCGCGGGCGCATCCTGCTTACCAGTGGCAAGGATGTGCAGCAGCGGCCGTTGCGGGTGCAGACCGCGCAGGGCGTGGTGCAGGCGTTGGGCACGCGCTTCAGCGTGGCGCAGCAGGCCGGGCACAGCGAGGTCGAGGTGTTCGAGCATGCGGTGCGGGTCAGCCCCTTGCTGGGGGAGGCGCAGCGCCTGGAGAGCGGGCAGGCGTGCGGGTTCAGTGATCAGCGGGTGGATAGCCCGCAGCTGGCATCGGCCGCCCAGGCGGCGTGGAGCCTGGGGCAACTGGTGGTGGAGAACTGGCGGCTGGGTGATCTGCTCGACGAGCTGGGGCGGTACCGGCCGGGGTTGCTGACCTATGCGCCGCAGCTGGCAGAGCAGCGTGTGTCGGGCAACTTCTCGTTGACCGACAGTGATGCAGCGCTGTCGGCGCTGGCGCGCTCGTTCGATTTGCGAATCGAGCGGCATGGTCGGTACTGGGTGCGGGTGATGTAGGCGCCGGCCTTGTCTGGCCGGCTCTTGACCTGCACAGCTCAGTGTTTGATGCAGCAAAAAAAATTCCTCATCCCGCGGTACCTTTTCTCATTCTCATCCGCCTTGTCTGAAACACCCCCTTTCGCGCATCCCTTCTGCATCCGACGAGGCCCCCATGTCACCCCGTTCCCCCCGCCTGCTCCCCGCCCACCTGCTGGCCGCCGCCATGGCCGCCAGCGTGCTGCCAGCCCCCTCGGCGATGGCCGATGAAGTCAGCAGCAGCCGCACGGCCTACAACATTCCGGCCGGTTCGCTGGCCAGCGTGCTCGGCGCCTTCGCCGCCGCCAGCAGCCTCAACCTGTCCTACGACGCCGCCCTCACCCGCGGCAAGCAGAGCCCCGGCCTGCAAGGCCAGTACGCCACCCTCGACGGCCTCGGCCGCATCCTGGCCGGCAGCGGGCTGCAAGCCTTCCCACAAGGCGACGGCAGCTACTCGCTGCGCCCGGCCCCCAGCAGCAACGGCGCCCTGGAACTGGGCGCCACCAACGTCGACGGCACCCGCACCAGCAGCACCGGCGACAGCACCGACAGCTACACCGTGCGCAGCGTCAGCATCGGCAAGGGTCAGCATTCGCTGCGCGAAACCCCGCAGTCGGTCACGGTCATCACGCGCAAGATGATGGACGAACAGAACCTCACCAGCCTCGAACAGGTGATGGAGAAAACCCCCGGCATCACCGTTCACGACTCGCCCATGGGCGGCAAGTACTTCTACTCGCGCGGCTTCATGATCGCCGGCCAGTACCAGTACGACGGCGTACCGCTGGATGTGGGCGGCAACTACGTGCAGGCCAACAGCTTCTCCAGCGACATGGCCTATTACGACCGCGTCGAGATCATGCGCGGCGCCGCCGGCATGATGAAAGGCGCCGGCAGCTCGGCCGGCGGGGTCAACTTCATTCGCAAGCGCGGCCAGGACAAGGCCGCCACCCACGTCACGCTGTCGGCCGGCACCTGGGACAACTACCGCGCCCAGGTCGACACCGGCGGCCCGCTCAACGACGCCGGCACCCTGCGCGGGCGCGCCGTGGTCGCCCAGCAGGACCGCAAGTACTTCTACGACATCGGCGAGCGCGAAGACCAGGTGGTGTACGGCGCACTGGACTACGACCTGAACGAGGACACCACCCTGGGCCTGGGCCTGGCCTACGAAAAGCTCGACGCCAAGCCCTGCTGGCAGGGCCTGCCGCGCTACAGCGACGGCAGCGACCTGAAGCTGTCGCGCTCCACCTGCCTGGGCGCGTCGTGGAACCACTGGGACAGCGAGCGAACCAGCCTGTTCGCCGACCTTACCCACCGTTTCAACGCAGACTGGGCGCTCAAGGTCGCCTCGATGTACACCCACAACGACCAGAACATGCAATACGCCATGGGCGAAGGCACCGTGCCGGTGGGCAGTACCCAGGGCGCCTCGAAGCTGTACTCCGGGCTGTTCGACTACGACCAGGACGACTACGGCTTCGACGCCAACCTGGACGGCCATTTCCAGGCCTGGGGCCTGGAGCACGAGATCATCGTCGGCGCCAACGCCAGCCGCTCCAAGGGCCGCGACCGCTACGAACTGATCAACCTGACCGAGCTGTACGGCGTCACCCAGAACCCGTTCAACCCCAACCCGCACATCCCCAAGCCGGGTGACTCGGTCTACGAGAAGGAGTCCTACCGCGGCGGGCCGATTCCGGTGACCTCCGACACCCGTCAGTTCGGCACCTACGCCACCCTGCGCCTGAAGCTGGCCGAGCCCCTTACCGCCGTACTCGGCAGCCGCGTCAGCTGGTACCGCAACAGCAGCGACAGCTACACCCAGGCCTGGGACTACTGGCAGCGCAACCGCAGCCAGGAAAACGGCCAGGTGACGCCGTTCGCCGCGTTGATCTACGACCTGGACGACACCTGGTCGGTGTACGCCAGCTACGCCGACATCTTCCAGCCGCAAAGCACCTACACCAAGGCCGACGGCAGCTCGCTCAAGCCCAAGACCGGTGCCAGCTATGAGGTGGGGGTCAAGGCCGAGTGGTACCAGGGTCGCCTCAATGGCGCCTTCAACCTGTTCCGCAACACCGAGCAGGGTCGCGCCGAGGCTGACTACAACACGGTATGCGGCGGGTCGTCCGACGGTTTCTGCTACACCGACAGCGGCAAGGTGCGCGCCCAGGGCTTCGAGGCCGAGCTGAGCGGTGAGCTGATCGAGCGCCTGCAGGTGCTGGCCGGCTACACCTACACCCAGGTCGAATACCTCAAGCGCATCGACGACGAACGCCAGGACGCCACCTTCACCGCCAGCTACGTGCCCAGGCACATGGCGCGTGTATGGACCAACTACGACCTGGACGGCGCCCTGCAGCGCTGGAGCGTGGGCGGCGGGGTCAGCGCGCAGAGTGCCAACCACTTCGTGGACCGCAACACCAAGATGGTGCAGCCCGGCTACGCCCTGTGGAGCGCCCGCATCGGCTATCGCCTGGATGACAACTGGAGCCTGGCCCTCAACGGCAACAACCTGTTCGACAAGCACTACTACAGCAGCGTCGGCGCCGCTGGCTGGGGCAACTTCTATGGCGAGCCGCGCAACCTGATGGTGACCCTGCAAGGCGACTTCTAACCCACAGCAACAAGGCTGAAGTCAATTAAATGATTATTACTATCGTTTACAGGCTTTAGCCTTGGGGACAGCTGCGGCACAATGGCCGCCTTGCTCCTCTGCCTTGGATAGCCATGAACACCGCCCAGCAACCCCCGCTGCTCAAAACCCCCGCCTTCGACCTGCGTCCGCTGATGGTGGTCAACATGGCCTGCACCATGGCGATGATGGCCTTCGTCGCCCTGATCGGCCCCATCGCCCGGGTGCTGGGCCTGGCAGCCTGGCAGGCGGGGGCGGCGGTCACGGTAGCCGGGGTGGTGTGGATGCTGCTGGCGCGCCCCTGGGGCCGGGCCAGCGACCGCTTCGGTCGCCGCCGGGTGCTGCTGGTGGGCACCGCGGGGTTCACCCTGGCCTATTGGGCCCTGTGCCTGTTCATCGATGGCGCGCTGCGCTACCTGCCGGCCACCTCCCTGGCCTTTGCCGCACTGGTGATCGGCCGCGGCCTGATCGGTGCGTTCTATGCCGCCCTGCCGGTCGGCTGCGCCGCGCTGATTGCCGACAACATGCAACCGCAACAGCGCGCCCGCGCCATGGCCTCGCTGGGTGCGGCGAACGCCGTGGGCCTGGTGATGGGCCCGGCACTGGCCGCGCTGCTGGCGCGCCACAGCCTGAGCCTGCCGTTCTATGCGATGTCGGTGCTGCCACTGCTGGCATTGCTGGTACTGCAGTTCAAGCTCAAGGGTCAGGAGCTGCACCTGAGGCAACCGCCCCGCCCCGTCAGCCTGACCGACCCGCGCCTGCTTCGCCCGCTCACGGTGGCCTTCGTGGCGATGCTGTGCGTGTCGCTGGCGCAGATCACCGTAGGCTTCTTTGCCCTTGACCGCCTGGGCCTGGCGCCTGCCGATGCCGCCCAGGCGGCGGGCATTGCCCTGACCATGGTGGGTGCGGCGCTGATCTTCTCGCAGGTGCTGGTGAGCAAGCTGCAATGGCCGCCGCTGCGCATGATCCGCGTGGGCGGCTGCATCAGTGCGCTGGGTTTTGCCAGCGGCGCCCTGGCCGACAGCGTGGGCATGCTGTGGGCGTGCTACTTCGTCGCTGCGGCCGGCATGGGCTGGGTGTTCCCGGCGTTCCAGGCGCTGGCGGCGAACGCGGTGGATGCCGGTGAACAGGGCGCGACCGCAGGCTCTGTGGGCGCGGCACAGGCCCTGGGCACGGTGATCGGGCCGCTGGCCGGCACCCTGATCTATGCCCTGGACCCGCGCCTGCCGTACCTGATGGCCGCCTTGCTGCTGCTGTTGATCGCCTTGTGGCCGGTGCCTGCACGCCAGTAGGCGGGTTCGGCGACGGAATGTGTTTTAATGCGTCGCCCATTATTTTTGACATCAAGGCGGCTATGGACACGGGGACACGACTCAAACTGGTACGTGAACGCACCAAGCTCTCGCAACGGGAGCTGGCCAGGCGCAGCGGCCTGACCAACTCGACGATTTCACAGATCGAGCAGAACCGCGTCAGCCCATCGGTGAGCTCGTTGAAAAAGCTGCTGGAAGGCATCCCGATGTCGTTGGCGGAGTTCTTCAGTTTCGACGAACCGCCGCGCGAAGAACGCTTCGTGTTCCGCGCCAACGAGCAGCCCGACCTGGGCAGTGGTGGCTTGCGCATGCTGCTGGTCGGCGCCAGTGTCGAAGGTCGGCAGATGCGCATGCTGCGCGAGCTGTATGCGCCGGGCGCCGACTCCGGCGAAGAGCCGATCGTGCACACCGAGGGCGAGGAATGCGGCCTGGTGACCCGTGGCACCATCGAGTTGCGGGTAGACGGCCAGGTCAGCGTGCTGAACTCCGGCGACGGCTACTACTTCCCCACCACCCTGCCCCACAGCTTCAAGAACATCGGCCAGGACGAAGCCGAGATCATCAGCGCCAACACCCCGGCGAACTTCTGATGAGCATCGCTGCAAGCGGCAAGCTGGCTCGGCCTCGCTTGCCGCTTGCCGCTTGCAACGGCCCTTCTACATCCAGCCCAGCCAGTGCCACCAGGTTGCGGCGAACACCAGCATCAACCCGTACCCCACCAGCGTCACCACGATCCCGACCTTGGCAAACTGCCGCGCGTTGAAGGTTTCGGTACCCAGGCACACCATGTTCTGCGGTGCGTTGATCGGCAGGATGAACCCGTAGCTGACCACAAACCCCAGCACCATGGTCATGCCCAGGCGGCTGAAATCCCCCGGCAAGGTCTGCAGCACCGCGATCAGTATCGGCAGCAGCGCCGAGGTCAGCGCCGTGGCACTGGCAAAGCCCAGGTGGATCACGATCAGAAACGCCGCCAGAATCGAGAACACCCCCAGCGTGCCCAATTGATCCAGCCCGGTATTGGCCACCACCTGCCCGCCCAGCCATTGCCCGGCCTGGGTGGTCAACAGGGTGGTGCCCAGGCTGATGCCGACGCCGAACACGATCACCGTGCCCCACGGAATACGCGCCTGCACATCCTTCCAGGTCATCACCCCGAAGCGCGGCAGCAACAGCAGCACCAACCCGGCGTAGGTGGTCGAGGTGGTGTCGAAGTGATGCAGCTTGCCTTCGGTGGCCCAGGCCAGCAGCAACAGCAGCGACACCCCCAGCAGACGCTTCTGCGCCCCGCTCATCGGCCCCAGCGCCTGCAACTGCTCGGCCACCGCCGCCTTGCCGCCGGGAATGCTGTCGCTCTCGGGGGGCAGCATCCTGAGCACCAGCACGATCAGCACCACCGACATGATCAACGCCCACGGCGCCCCGGCGATCAGCCAGTCGATCCATGACACCCGTGCACCGAGCATCTTGTCCATGAAGCCGACCGTCAGCAGGTTCTGCGCGGCTGCGGTCTGGATGCCGATGTTCCAGATGCTGGTGCCCTGGGCCACGATGATCATGATGCCGGCGGCGATGTTGGAGCGCTTGTTCACACCGAACGCGGCGATCACGCCCATCATGATCGGCACCACGCAGGCACTGCGCGCCGTGGCACTGGGCACCACCAGGCTGAGCAGGATGATCACCACCATCGCCCCCAGCAGAATGCGTCGGGTGCTCACGCCCACCCGGTTGAGCGTGACCAGCGCGATGCGCCGGTCCAGCCCGGTGTGGGTCATCGCCGCTGCGATGAACAGGGCCCCCACCACCAGCGCCAATGCCGGGTTGGCAAAGCCCGTCAGGGCCATGCTCACGGCTGCCGACGAGCCGTAGATCACCGACGGGTCGGCAAGGGTCGGTGCGGTGCCCAGCAAAAATGCCAGCAGCGAGGTGATCATGATCGCACTGGCTTCGTACGACACCGCCTCGGTGATCCAGATCACCACCGCAAAGGCCAGGATCGCCAGCACGCGGTGACCGGCCACCGGCAGGTCGGCCGGCAGCGGCAACAGCAGCACGCCGACCAGCGCGACGATGCCCAGCAGCAGGCCCACGGGCAACAGGGGTTGAGCGCCAGGCGCTGCAGGAGGATTGGCGGGGGTACTCATGGACAGGACTTCTTTGGCAACAAAACAGGCCCCTATCATCCCCAGCGCCTGGCCGGTACGCGCTGACCCGGGTCAATACATGGCCAAGACGCCCTGACCAGAGCGCTTTGTAGGACATTCCAACAGCCTGTGGCGCGGCGACCCGTAAGCTCGAAAAAGACTGACCGGTCATTTGTAGTGAATAAAAAAAATCACTACAAAACCTATTGACGGCATTCGTTGCCCCTTGCATGATGAGGCCGTCTCCCTGATCGGGAGCGCTGGCAAAGGGTGTTCCAGACAGTTCGAGCGGTTTCGGGCTGTCCGTGGAGAGGGACTGTCCAAAAGGCAGAGTGAAGAAAGCCCCTGTTGCGACGCTGCTGTAGCAGCCTTGGTAGATCGCTACATGAAGTAGCGCAGGTTTGAACTCACCAACGACGAATAGGTAATAGGGGGCTTTATGATCAACTTGAACAACCAACCCACCATCGACCAATTGGCTCAGCTGTTCGCTGCCCGCAAGGACAGCCTCGATGACCACCTGCTGTGGGTCAGTGCCACAGGTGACGTGCACATCGACAAGATGCCGCCGCACACTGTCGAAGAGGCGATCGATGCGAAGCGTGAAATGCGCGCCCGTTTCAGGATGTTCCGCCGTGGCAAGGGCTACGTCGGCAAGAAGGCAGCGGCAGACACCGCGTTTGTCGCCAAGGTGCTGGAGACCCTGCAACAGGAATGGCCCGCCATCCGCGAGCGCCAGGACGTGAAGGTGATCGACCGGCTGTGCTGAGCCAGGCGAATTGAAAAAGGCGACCTTCGGGTCGCCTTTTTCATGCGTGCCTTATCGCCTCATCGCGGCTTTGGCTCGCCCCACCGTCTGCGCACATTCCCTGTGCGCCACGACAGGGCGTAACCGCAGGCATCAGGCCTGACGACGAAACCGCGGGTGCTCCATCGGCACGGCGTCGGTGGCCAACGCCCGGGCCCGGTCCACACCGCGCACCAGCGCACGGCTCATGGTTTCACCCGGGCACGAGGGGTAGTACTCCTCGAACAGCGCCTTGCCCCGGCGCCCGTACACCCCCAGGAACATCTGCGTGGCCCCGGTGCGCGACAACCGCACCTGCACGTCGATGCTGGTGCCATCGCTGAGTTCTTCGTCATGGCTGCGGCTGTGCAGCTGAGAGTCGGCCCACGCCCAATAAGTCTCTTCCCTGATGCGCATCGCACTGCTCCTTGTTCGTTCGAACCGACAGTAAGGCATACAACCGCCAAGGGGGCTAGCGACAGCCGTCGCCCCATTGAGCGAGGTCAAGAAAGCCGCATAAAACGGCAGATTCAGCGTACCGGTCGTCTGTTTGCGAAATAGCCTACAACCCACATGAAAAAGCCCCACACACCGCAGCACAGGCTGGATGGCGGGGCCTCTTCGGCGTCGTGGCTACTTCTTGCGCAGGCCCGGCAGAAACCGGCGGCGCTCGCTGCGCGGTGGCACCGTGGAGCGCACACGTACCGGCGCGTCTTCCAGGGTCATGTTGGCAAACCCCAGCTGGAACGCTGCTTGCCCGCAACGCACCTGGCTGTTGATGGGAAACTCGTCACCATCGTCTTCGAAATACGATTCCTTCATACCCGGCTCCCCTGCTGTGGATCACTACCGGCACGCAGATGAATGCCTAGGAAATAGTGACCTGTTGCTTTCAGAGACTAGCCGGACATTTGAAGACTGCCTGGTCACTTATTGTCGCACCCGACCAGTGGCCTATGGCTACCTGAGTTTGACCGCGGTGCCGGTGACGAACACCACCACCATGCCGCCACGAGCCGACGGCATGCTGATTTCGTAATCCAGGCCGATCACTGCATCGGCCTGCAGGCTGCGGGCGCGCTGGCGGATTTCGTCGGTGGCCTGGATGCGCGCTTCTTTCAGGGCGCTTTCCAGGGTTTGCGAACGGCCGCCGAAAAAGTCGCGAAAGCTGGTGAAGATGTCGCGTACCACGTTGATGCCCTGCACCGATTCGGCGCTGACTACATCCAGGTAGGCCGCGACTTCGCGCCCTTCGACAGTGCCAGTGGTGGTGAGGATCATTGCGTACTCCTGAGCGTTGTCGGGGCATGCCCCGACCCAAAAGAACACGATGGTAACAAACCCGCACTTTCGCCGCCCGTCACTTGCGGCCCGCCCAAGTGCGGCTATTTTCATTGGAACGTTGTTACAGCGTATTAATACTTCGGACGGAGTCGAAGCATGTCGATACCACGTTGCATGAGCGTTCTTGCATTGGGCCTGGTGCTGGCCGGGCTGGCGGGCTGCAGCAGCATCGATGCCCGCACCACACAATACGTCGGGGCGCCCCATCCTTCGCCCACCGCTGCGGCTACGGTCGAGGTACTGCGCAGCGAACCGACCCGCCCCCATGTCCGCCTGGGCGAGATCGTGGTCGATGCCAGCGTGTCCCCGCCGCCACCGATCACCGACGTGGAGCAGAAGCTGCGCGAACAGGCCGCCAGTATCGGCGGTGACGCCGTCGTGGTGGTCTACGACCGCATCCAGCCGGTTTCGGCCTATGTCAGTGGCCCGCTCTGGGACCGCGATATCCGCTCCATCGACGGACGCAAGCTCAAGGGCATCGTCATCAAGTATCAGTGACCCTGTGGTCGCCGGTGGTGCCGGCGCCAGCCTACGCGCCCATTCGCCCCCTGGGGCCCCTGCCTCGCTGGCAAGGCCGGCCCCTGCCCAGAAGCGCAACATTGAACAGGCACCACCGTCATGCAAAGGACCACCGCCACTTGTCTCGTACTGCCCTGCGCCCTGCTGTTCCTGCAGCACGCCCTGGCGGACAACGCCGAAACCGCCAACAAGAGCAACAACCCGCTCAACCTGGCACCGGGCCTGAACCTGCAGGACTACTACACCCCCTCGGTGTACGACAGCAACGTGCACACCAATGATTTTCTGGTGCGCGGCACCCTGCCGGTCGCCCCTGGCGAACTGCTGCCGGTACCGCAACTGCTGCGCGCCACCCTGCCCATCAGCACTCGACCCGACCCCCACGGCGGCTACAGCACCGGCATCGGCGACCTCAACCTGTTCGACATCTTCCTGCTCAAGACCGAAGGCGTGCAGCTGGGCATCGGCCCGCAGCTCACCGCCCCCACTGCCGAGCACGACGAGCTGGGCACCGGCAAGTGGCAGGCGGGGCTGGCGGCGGTGGCCATCGACGCCTCGCCACGCGGGCTGCTCGGGGCGCTGGTGCAGTACCAGAGCTCGTTTGCCGGCGACCATGACCGCGCCCACGTCGAAACCGCCACCCTGCAGCCATTCATCATCCACAACCTGCCCAAGGGCTGGTACCTGCGCTCCACCGGCACCTGGACCTTCGACCTGAAGAACGACACCCACTACATCCCGCTGGGCCTGGGCGTGGGCAAGGCCTGGAAGGCCGGCAGCAACATCCTCAACGCCTTCATCGAGCCGCAGTGGACAGTGGAAAAAAAAGGTGACGGCCTGCCGCAGTTCACCGTGTTCGCCGGCCTCAACGTGACCTTCGGCAAGTAGCCAGCCCATGACCGGACCCTCCGGCAGCCAGCACCCTGTGCGTTCAATTGAAGGAGCACCACCATGCATACCCGACCTGTCCTGCGTTACCTGCCGGTGCTCGTGCTCAGTGGCGCGCCGCTGCTGGTGCAGGCCGACAACGCGCGTGACTGGCAGAACATCCCGATCGACCTGAACATGGTGTTCGGCTACTACAACCGTATCGACACCAACACCCCGATCGACACCGCCCTGCCCATCGACGGCCTGTCCCTGGATGCCGACCTCTACATCCTGCGCCTGGCGCGCTCGTTCAGCATCGACGGACGCAACAGCGCGATCCAGCTGGTGCAGCCATACGCCGACGTGTCGGCCTCGTTCGACGATGCACGTTTCTTCAATGGCACCAAGCACAACGGCGGCATGGGCGACACCCAGATCGTGTTCGCCCACAACTTCTTCGGCGGCCCGGCGCTGACCGCCGAGGAGTTCGCCAGCTGGACCCCGGAAACCTTCATGACCGGCGCCGTATGGCTCACCGTGCCCAATGGCGACTACGCCAAGAACCGCGTCATCAACATCGGCGCCAACCGCTGGGTGGTCAAACCCGAAATCGGCTTCGGCCACCCCATCGGCCCCACCTGGCTGGAGGTCAACACCTGGGTTTCGCTGTTCGGCGACAACGACGACTACCTGGGCGACAACAAGCTGGAGCAGAAACCGCTGTATGCCGTCGAAGGCCACTACAGCTACACCATCAACCGCGGCCTGTGGGCTTCCCTCGACGCCACCTACAGCTTCGGCGGCGAAACCCGCATCAACGGCGAAAACCAGGACAACAAGCAGGCCAACACCCTGGTCGGTGCCAGCCTGGGCTTCATGCTCTCGCCGCAGTTCGGTGGCCTGATCGCCTACACCGACACCGTGTCCGAACGTACCGGCTCACCCGATGTGAACACCTGGACCTTGCGCCTGAACTACGCCTGGTAGCCATGGGAGGCCTGATGAAGCGTTCGCACCGACTCACCTGCCTGGCCCTGCTGGCCCTGTTGCCGGCCCTGGCAAAGGCTGCCGACCCGCTCGACCCCAGGGCCCTGGCCGCGCTGTCGAACATGGGCAGTTACCTGCACCGCCTGCAGGCCTTCAGCCTGAGCACCCGCAGCGAAACCGACCAGCAACTCGACAGCGGCCCCACGGTGACCTTCGCCCACCACACCCAGGTGCTCGCCCGCCAGCCCGACAAGCTGTTCGTCAGCGTCGACCAGGGCTCGGCGGCGCGCCAGTTCTTCTACGACGGCAAGCAGTTCACCCTGTATGACGGTCGTCACGGCTACTACAGCAAAGGCGCGGCGCCGGCGACCATCGAGCAACTGCTCGGACAACTGAGCGAGCGCTACGCCATCACCCTGCCGCTGGCCGACCTGTTCCGCTGGAACGCCCAGACCGCGAAACAGGTCGGCATCACCCAGGCCACGCTGATCGGCAGCGAATCCCTCGACGGCCAGGCCTGTACCCACTACGTGTTCCGCCAGCCCGACATCGACTGGCAACTGTGGCTACGCGAAGGCGCGCAGCCGTTGCCGTGCAAGCTGATGATCACCCGCCGCGACGACCCCGAGCGCCCGCGCCACAGCGTGACCTTCGACTGGGACCTGAGCACGCCCATCAACCCGGCAGCCTTCGACTTCACCCCGCCGGCCAAGGCCGTGGCGGTGCCGCTGCGCGAACCGAACGAGGGCCGCCAGCCATGACGCCACTGCGTACCTGCCTGCACCTGGGCCTGATCGCCTGCCTGCTGACACCGCTGATGGCCGACGCCTGGCAACTGCGCGGCGGCGGTGGCGGGCGTACCTTCGTGGTGCCCTATCACGCCGGGGGCGGCCACTTCGCCCCCCCGCCGCCGCATTACCAGCCCATGCCGCACCCGATGCCCCCGCATCCGCAGCCGATGCCGCCCCACCCGGCGCCGCCTCCGCATCCGCAGCCCGGCCCTGGGCCGCACCCACCGGGCCCGCCACCGCATCCACCGGGCCCGGGCCCTCACCCGCCCGGCCCCGGCCCGATGCCGCCACCACCGCCACCGCCACCGCCGCACCCGGACGACTGGTATCACCCCTGGGCCGCCGCTGCCGTGGTCGGTGCCACCACTGCCACGGCCATCGCCATCGGCACCCAGGTGGCCGAGGTACCGCCGGACTGCGTGTCGGTGGTCGCCAACGGCGTGGCCTACCAGCACTGCGGCGCCACCTGGTACCAGCCGCAGTACGTCGGCAGCAACGTGCAGTTCATCGTGGTGCCTGCGCCATGGTGAACCCACCCGACCCAAAGGAATGCCCATGAGCGCCCTCACCGACATCAATGCCCTGCACGCCGCCATCGCCGCCTCGGTGCTGGGCCAGGACCAGGTGATTCGCCAGATCCTGGTGGGCCTGCTGGCCAACGGGCACGTGCTGCTCGAGAGCCTGCCGGGCCTGGCCAAGACCCGCACGGTCAAGGCCCTGGCCCGGCACCTGGATGCACGCATGAGCCGCATCCAGTTCACCCCCGACCTGCTGCCCTCCGACATCACCGGCGCCGAGGTGCTGCAACAGGTCGAGGGCCAGCACCAGGTGCGCTTCCAGCCCGGCCCGCTGTTCGGCAACCTGATCCTGGCCGACGAGATCAACCGCGCCCCGGCCAAGGTGCAGGCGGCGCTGCTCGAAGCCATGGAGGAGCGCCAGATCACCGTGGCCGGCACCAGTCACAGGCTGCCCGACCTGTTCATGGTGATCGCCACCCAGAACCCCATCGAGCAGGAAGGCACCTACCCGCTGCCCGAGGCGCAGATGGACCGCTTCCTGATGAAGGTGCTGCTGGATTACCCCGCGCCAGCCGATGAAGGCCAGGTGTTGCAACTGCTGCGCCAGGAGGAACAGCGGGCGGCGGCCAAGGCGGCCAGCGACAGCTTCAGCCTCGGCCAGGAGGTGATCTTCCAGGCCCGCCGGGAAGTGGCGGCCATTCACGTGGCCCCGGCCATCGACAGCTACCTGATCGCACTGGTCAACGCCACCCGCCACCCCGCCGACTACGACGCCGACCTGGCGCGCTGGCTGCAGCTGGGCGCCAGCCCGCGCGGCGGCATCGGGCTGGACCGCTGCGCGCGCGCCGATGCCTGGTTGCAGGGCCAGGACTTCGTCTCGCCCGACAACGTGCGCGCCATGCTCCACCCGGTGCTGCGCCATCGCCTGCAACTGAGCTACGACGCGGTGGCCGACGGCGTGACCAGCAGCGAGGTACTCGACCGCCTGCTCGACAAGGTGGCCATCCCGGCCTGAGGACCGCATATGCCAGCACCGGCGCAGCAACCCGACGGGCACGTCTACGTATCGCTGGCGCAGCTGATAGCGCTGGCGTTCGATGCCCGCGGCCTGAGCTTTCTGGCGCGCCAGCCCAGGGCCAGCGTGCTGGCCGGCAGCCACGCCTCGCGCCTGCGCGGGCGCGGCCTGAACTTCGACGAGCTGCGCCGCTACCAGCCCGGCGACGACCTGCGCCATCTCGACTGCAGGGCCAGCCTGCGCACCGGCACGCCGGTGGTACGCACCTTCACCGAAGAACGCGACCGGCCGGTGCTGGTGGTGCTCGACCAGCGCATGTCGATGTTCTTCGGCTCGCAGGTCAGCTTCAAGTCGGCGCTGGCCGCGCAACTGGCCGCGCTGTGCGCGTGGATCGCGCTGGCGGCAGGCGACCGGGTCGGCGCCCTGCTGTTCGACGACACCCGCATCGAATACCTGGCGCCGCTGCGCAGCCGCAGCCGGGTCCAGGCGATCTGCGCCAGGGCCGCACAGTTCAACCAGGCGCTGTCGGCGGATGTACCCGATGGCGATGCTGCGCACGGCCTCGACACAGTCCTGCAGCGCTGCCTGGCGCTGGCCGCGCACGACTGCCTGATCTGCTTCATCAGCGACTTCGCCGGTGCCGGCGAACGCACCCTGCATCAGTTGCGCCAGCTGCGTACCCACAACGACGTGATCGCGTTGCAGGTCTACGACCCGCTGGCCCTCGACCTGCCACGCCAGGGGCGCCTGCTGGTGACCCAGGGCCAGTTGCAGGTGGAGCTGGCGGTGGAGCGGCGTCAGGTGCACAAACCCTTGAGCGAGTTTCTCAGTGGCCGCCTGCACGACGTGGCGCAGATGCTGCGCCGCAGCCAGGTGCCGCTGCTGATGTTCAGCACCGCCCTGCCTGCCGCCCAACAGCTGCGCATGGAACTGGGCAAGCTGCGCAGGCCACCGGCATGACCGCGCCAGTGCCCAGCGTCGACCAGCTCAAGGAGCTGGCGCTGCCGCCCGCCGTCAGCTACTGGCCACAAACCTGGGGCTGGGCGCTGCTGGCGGCATTGCTGCTGGCCGGGCTGCTGCTGTGGGCGGCGCTGCGCCTGCGCCGCTGGCAGCGCGACCGCTACCGCCGCCAAGCCCTGGCACGCCTGCGCCAGCTGGAACAGGCAATGGCAGATCAGACCCGGCGCGTGCAGGCCCTGCGCGAAGTGCCCGAGCTGCTCAAGCGCGTGGCCCTGTCGATGCCCGAGGCTCCGGCCGTGGCCCCGCTGCATGCCGCCGACTGGCAGGCGTTTCTGGTGAGCCATTCAAGCACCCCGCTGCCCGCCGACTTCGCCTGGCAACTGGCGCAGCTGGCCTATGCCCCCGACAGCCGCCTGCACGAAATCGATGCGTCAGCGCTGTTGGGCTACAGCCGCGCCTGGGTGGAGCATCATCATGTGGCAGCTTGATTACCCCTGGCTGTTGCTGATGCTGGCGCTGCCCTTGCTCGGCTACCGCTACCTGCCGCCCTATCAGGAAGCCCGCAGCGCCTTGCGCGTACCGTTCTTCGAGGCCATCAGCCAGGCCACCGGGCAGCGTCCGCGCCTGCCCGGCACCCGGGCCAATCGCTGGCAGCTGCTGTTGCACTGGCTGGTGTGGGCACTGCTGTGCCTGGCCGTGGCACGCCCGGTGCTGGTCGAGCCCCCCATCGAGCACCAGGCACCGGTACGCGACCTGATGCTGGCCATCGACATCTCCCAGTCGATGCAGACCGTCGACCTCAAGAACGCCGACGGCAAACCGGTTTCGCGCATCAGCGCGGTCAAGGCGGTGGTCGCCGACTTCATCGCCAGGCGCCAGCAGGACCGTCTCGGCCTGGTAGTGTTCGGCAGCGGCGCCTACGCCCAGGCACCGCTGACCCTGGACCACGCCAGCCTGTCGATCCTGCTGCAGCAGACCGACGTCGGCATGGCCGGGCCCAACACCGCCATCGGCGATGCCATCGGCCTGAGCCTCAAGCTGCTGGAGCAGGCTCACGAGCCGCAGAAGGTGCTGATCCTGCTGACCGACGGCAACGACACCAGCAGCGCCATCACCCCCGCCCACGCCGCCCAGATCGCCGCGGCCCGCGGGGTGGTGATCCATACCATCGGCATCGGCGACCCGCAGGCCGAAGCCGAGGCCAAGGTCGACCTGCCGACCTTGCAGCAGATCGCCACCGTCACCGGCGGGCAGTTCTTCCGGGCCCAGGACCGCGATGCCCTGCAACAGGTGTACGCCACCCTCGACACGCTCACCCCGCACGCGGTGAAGACCTACAGCCACCAACCCAAGCGCGACCTGTTCTGGCTGCCGCTGGGCGCGGCCCTGTTGCTGCTGACGCTGTACCACCTGCTCGCCCTGGCGGCAGCGTGGTGGCGCAGGCGCCTGCCAGCGGAGGCGCCCGCGCATGGACATTGACCTGAACAACCTGCATTTTCTGCGCCCGCTGTGGCTGTGGCTCTGGCTGCCCGCTGTGCTGCTGGTGCTGGCCTGGCGCCGCCAGCGCGGCCAGGCGCTGAACGTGAGTATCGCCCCGCAACTGCTGGCGCACCTGCGCATGGACGGCCACGACCGGCACCGCATTCGCCCCATACACCTGCTGGCGGCCCTGCTCGCACTCGGCGCACTGGCCGCTGCCGGCCCCACCTGGGAGCAGGACCGCCCGCAGTTTCTCGACAACCGCGCGCCGTTGATCCTGGCCCTGGACCTGTCCGGCTCGATGGACGCCAGCGACCTCTCGCCCACCCGCCTGGAGGCCGCCAAGCACAAGCTGCACAGCCTGGTGCAACGCCGCCAGGGCGCAGCCACCGGGCTGATCGCCTATGCCGGCAGCGCACACCTGGTGCTGCCCCCCACCCGCGACCCGGCGCTGCTCGACAGCTTCATCCAGGCGCTGGGCAGCGACCTGATCGAACAGCCTGGCAAGAACGTTTTGGCCGTGGTGGGGCTGGCCCGTAAACTGATCGCCGCCGAGCCCGGCCCCGCCACCCTGGTGCTGCTCACCGACGGTGCCGACACCACGCAACTGGCCCCGCTGGGCAAGGCCCTGGACGCCAGCCTGCTGCAGGTACTGGTGCTGGCGGTGGGCAGCAGCGATGGCGGCCTGGTCAGGGGCGCCGACGGTCAGCCGCGCACCGACAGCAACGGCCGGCCGCAACTGGGCCGCTTCGACAAGGCCGGCCTCGAACAACTGGCCAGGGCGCTGGATGCACCACTGGGCAGCCTGACCCCCGACGATGACGACCTGGACTGGATCGAGGCCCATGCCCAGCAGCACTTCGCCGACGCCGACCCGGCCAGCCAGCAGCTGCGCTGGAAAGACGCCGGCTACTGGCTGTGCTGGCCGTTGCTGCTGATCGCCCAGTTGTGCATCCGCCGCGGCTGGAGCCTGAACTGGAGCGCGTGCCTGCTGCTGGGCCTGGTGCTGGCCCCGGACGGGGCGCGCGCCAATGCCCTGGTGGATGCATTCATGACCCCCGACCAGCAGGGTCGCTGGGCCTTCGAACACCACCACCTGCCCGCCGCGGCCGCGCACTTTCAGGACCCTTACTGGAAGGGCATTGCCGCCTACCAAGGGGCCGACTACGACCTGGCGCTGGCCAGTTTCGCGCGCCTGCACACCGCACCGGCCTATTTCTACCTGGGCAATATCTACACCCGCCGCTTCAAGTTCGACCAGGCCATCGCCGCCTATCGCCAGGCACTGGCCCTGCAACCGGGGTTTGCCGAGGCCCAGGCCAACCTCGCCCTGGCCATCGCCCTGCAGAAGGACACCGAGTCGGCGCAGCAGAACGCCCCAGAGGTGCAGGCCGACCAGGTGGCCTTCGACAAGCCGGCCGGCAAGGGCCCGAGCAAGCAGGTGCAGACCCCGCAGGCGACCTCGGACGCCCTGTGGCTGCAGAACCTCACCACCTCGCCCGCGCAGTTTCTCAAGCGCAAGTTCAGCCTGCAGGACCAGGCTGCCAGGGGGGCGCCATGAGGCTTGTCGGCCTGCTCCTGGCCTGGCTGCTGTGCAGCTGTGCGCTTGCCGCCGACCCGCAGTTGCGGGTGCAGGCGCAACTGCTGGGGGGCGACAGCGTGGTGGTGGGTGAAACCGTGCAGTTGCAGCTGGACGTGCTCACCGACACCTGGTTCACCGGCGCCCCGCAGTTGCCGACGCTGAGCGTGCCCGGCGCACTGGTCACCCCACCCGGCGACCAGGCCCAGCACCTGACCCTGAACCTGGACGGCAGCACCTGGTTCGGCATGCGCTACCTGTACCCGATCACCGTGCAGCAGGCCGGCACCCTGGACATTCCCGCACTGACCGTGACGGCCCGGCCGGGCAATGCCGCGGCCGCCCTGAGCGCCACCACGGCGGCGCTGCACCTGCGCGTACAACTGCCGACCGGGGTCGAGCCGGGCCAGGCGGTGCTGGTGGCCAGCGCCCTGAGCCTGACCCAGCAGGTGAACCCGGCAAGCAGAACATTCAAGGTGGGTGACAGCCTCACCCGCAGCGTGACCCTGCAGGCCCAGGGCGCGCCGAGCCTGATGCTGCCGGTGACGGCGCTGCAGGCCGTGCCGGGCCTGAGCCTCTACCTCAAGACGCCCCAGGTGCAGGCCCTCGACGATGGCCATGGCCACGTCGTGGGCGGCCAGCGCATCGACACCGCCAGCTACCGCATCGAGCAGCCCGGCAGCTACCAGCTGCCCGCCGTGCAGGTGCACTGGTGGAGCACCACCGACCAGGCCCTGCGCAGCGCAACGCTGCCCGCCGTGCCCTTCACCGCCAGCGCTGGCCCTGCCTACACCCCGGTGTTCTCGGTGGCCGACGATCTGCAGCGTCTTGGCCAGCAGGGCCGCCTGCACCTGTCGCGGCACTGGCTCGGCGCCGCCCTGGTGCTCGCGGCACTGGGCCTGGCGTGGCGGGTGTGGCTTAGCCCGCGGGCCGACCTGGCTGGCCCGCTGGCGGCACTGGCAGGCCCGACGCCAGGCCCGTCGCCTCGCCTCTGCCGAGCATGCATGGCAACAGGTGCCCGTTGATCTGGCCAGGCATCCGCCGCAGCTCACTGCGCTATACCTGTGGTTCAGGCGCAGCCAGGGCAGCGTGCGCCTGGCCACGACCGACGACACCACCCTGCTGGCGCTGCTGCGACGCGGCTACGGCGCAGACGGCGCGCCCGATACGCTGCTCGCTGCGCTCAAGGCCGAACTTGCACAGCTTCATGCACGGCATTCACCGCGCCAGCCTGCCGCGCCCGCGCGCCACGGCCTGCGCCCGCTCAATCCAATGCAGAACAGGGAGTCGCGATGAAATCCAGTCCGAGTGTTCGTGGGTGGCTGCTGCTGGTATTGCTGCTGCACTGGCCATTGTCGGCCCAGGCCGATGCGCCGCTGCCCTCATGGCATCAGGGCGCCGCCAGGGCCGCCCTTGTGCAGTTCGTCGAAAGCGTCACCCGCGAGGGCGACCCGCAGTTCGTGGCCCCCGCGCAACGCATCGCGGTGTTCGACAACGACGGCACCCTGTGGAGCGAACAGCCCGCCTACTTCCAGGTGCTGTTCGCCTTCGACGAGATCCGCCGCATGGCCCCCGAGCACCCCGAGTGGAAGACCACCCAGCCGTTCAAGGCGGTGCTGGAAAACGACCAGAAGGCCCTGGCCGCCGCCGGCATGGACGGCCTGCTGAAAATCATCGGCGTGACCCACACCGGGGTCAGCACCGAAGCCTTCATCGGCCATGCCAGGGCCTGGCTGGCCAAGGCCCGTCACCCCACCCACCAGCGCCCCTACACCGAGATGATCTACCAGCCCATGCACGAGCTGCTCGACTACCTGCGCAGCCAGGGCTTCAAGGTGTACATCGTCTCCGGGGGCGACACCGCGTTCATGCGCGCCTTCGCCGACGAGGTGTACGGCGTGCCGCCCGAGCAGGTGATCGGCTCCAGCTTCGTCACCGAATACCAGCTGGTCGACGGCGTGCCGGCCCTGCTGCGTACCGCCAGGATCGCGCACAACGACGACGGCCCGGGCAAGCCCGAAAGCATCGACGCGATCATCGGGCGTCGGCCGATCCTGGCCTTCGGCAACTCCGACGGCGACCTGCAGATGCTGCAATGGACCGCCGCCGGCAAGGGCCCGCGCTTCATGGGCCTGGTGCACCACACCGACGCGAAACGTGAGTGGGCCTACGACCGCCAGTCGCAGGTCGGACGGCTGGACAAGGCGCTGGACGAAGCGCGCCGCCAGCAATGGACAATCGTGGACATGGCGGCCGACTGGGCCCGGGTATTCCCGTTCGAGCCTGCCTCCACACCGCAATCGCAGTGACGCGGTAACGAGCAAAGCAGTGATGCAACCGACATGTCGCCTGCGGGCGGCTCGAATGGCGAAAGGGAGGCAAGTCAGATGACTCGCATACGCAGATGGGCACCGCAGCTCGCGCTGGTCGCGGCCACGGTGATGGGGCTCGCGACAGGGGCGGCAAGTGCCGCCGACAAGCCGAATATCCTGGTGATATTCGGCGACGACATCGGCCAGACCAATATCAGTGCCTACTCGATGGGGGTGGTCGGCTACCAGACCCCCAACATCGACCGCATTGCCAAGGAAGGCATGCTGTTCACCGACTACTACGCGGAAAACAGCTGCACCGCCGGCCGCTCCAGCTTCATCACCGGGCAGACGCCACTGCGCACCGGCCTGTCCAAGGTCGGCGCACCGGGGGCGCCGGTGGGCCTGCAGGACCGCGACATCACCATCGCCCAGGCACTCAAGTCGCTGGGCTACGCCACCGGGCAGTTCGGCAAGAACCACCTGGGCGACAAGGACGAGTACCTGCCGACCAAGCACGGCTTCGACGAGTTCTTCGGCAACCTCTACCACCTCAACGCCGAAGAGGAGCCCGAGCGCCCCTACTGGCCCAAGGACCCGAACGACCCCTACGTGAAGAACTTCAGCCCGCGCGGGGTGATCCACGCCTTCGCCGACGGCAAGATCGAGGACACCGGTTCGCTCAACAAGAAGCGCATGGAAACCATCGACGATGAAACCACCGGCGCGGCCGAGGAGTTCATCAAGAAGCAGGTGGCCGCCGACAAGCCGTTCTTCGTGTGGATGAACACCACGCGCATGCACGTGTACACCCATGTGCGCGACTCGATGAAGGGCCAGAGCGGCATGCCCGGCAACGAATACGCCGACGGCATGCTCGAGCACGATGGCGACGTGGGCAAGCTGCTCAAGACCCTCGACGACCTGAAGATCGCCGATAACACCATCGTGATCTACACCACCGACAACGGGCCCAACCAGTTCTCCTGGCCGGACGCGGCGACCACGCCGTTTCGCAGCGAGAAGGACTCCAACTGGGAAGGCGCCTTCCGCGTGCCGGCGATCATCCGCTGGCCGGGCAAGATCAAGGAAGGCACGGTGTCCAACGAGATGTTCTCGGGCCTGGACTGGTTCCCCACCCTGCTGGCGGCTGCCGGTGACACCGGCGTGAAGGACAAGCTGCTCAAGGGCTGGGCACCGACTGCCGGTGGCAAGAATTTCAAGGTGCACCTGGACGGCTACAACCAGCTGCCCTACCTCACCGGCCAGCAACCCAAGGGCGCACGTGACGAGTTCTACTACTTCAACGACGACGGCGACCTGGTGGCGATGCGCTTCGGCGACTGGAAGGCGGTGTTCTGCGAACAGCGTCGCCCCGGCGGCTTCGAAGTGTGGCAGGACCCCTTCGTATGCCTGCGCGTGCCGAAGATCTTCAACCTGCGCATGGACCCGTATGAGCGCGCCGACGTGGTCTCTGACCAGTACAACGACTGGCTGGCGAAGAACGTCTACCTGACCGGCATCGCCACCATGAAGGCTTCGGTGTTTCTGGAAACCTTCATCGACTACCCACCCAGCCAGCACCCGGCCAGCTTCAGCGTCGACCAGGTGCGCAAGCAGGTGGACGCGAAGATCGAGGAGAAGATGAAGCAAGGCAAGCAATAGGCGGCAAGCTGCACACGGATGCCTCGTCCCTGACGGGGCATTTTGCCGACTGCGATACCCGCCCAACCCGCCAATCTGCTGCTAGGCTCAAGCACTGGTTGTCCCTCCCGCGAGGGCGTATTCCCAGCACTCACCACAAGGCCCCTTGCCCTGATGCCGGTCGCCAGCCGCTCCTCCCGACACGCCAAAGCCCCCGCCGCCTGCGCTCCACCCCGCACACTGCCCCTGGCAGCGACCCTGCTGCTGGTCTCCGGCAGCGCGGCGCTGATCTATCAGGTGCTGTGGATCAAGCAGCTGTCACTGGTGGTGGGGGTGGAAGTGCATGCGATCACCACCGGCATCAGCGCATTCTTCGCCGGGCTGGCGCTGGGCGGCTGGTGGCTGGGGCGTCACGCCGATCGGCTGCGCCAGCCGCTGCGCCTGTATGCGCTGCTCGAACTGGCCGTGGCCGTGGTCGGCATCGCGGCCACCCTGGCCCTGGGCAGCAGCGCCGGGTTGTTCGCCCGCCTGCAGGGCAGCATCGGGCTGCTGGCCTGGGCGCTGCCGTTCAGCCTGGTTGCCCTGCCGGCGCTGCTGATGGGCGGCACCCTGCCGGTGCTGGTGCGTGCCGTGACCGCGCAGGGGGCAACGGCCGGACGCGCCGGCGGGCAGCTGTACGCGGCCAACACGGCCGGGGCGATTGTCGGCACCCTGCTCGCAGCCTTTGTGCTGATCCCGCTGCTGGGGGTACGCGGCAGTGCCTGTGCCGCCGCCGTGCTCAACCTGCTGGCCGGGGCCGGTGCACTGTGGCTGCTGCGCCTGACACCGGACGTCGAAGCCGACACCGTGGTAACCGTTAGCGCCCCGCGCAGCCCGGCGGCGCGCCTGGCCCTGGCCCTGTACGCGGTGGCCGGGGGCATTGCGCTGGGCTATGAGGTGATCTGGTCGCAGGCCCTGGTGCAGTTCATGAGCACCCGCACCTTCGCCTTCGCGGTGATGCTGGCCACCTACCTGGCCGGGCTGATGCTGGGCAGCGCACTGATTGCCCGGCGCGTGGAGCGGCTGCGCGACCCGTGGGCCACCTTTGCCGTGCTGATCGGTGCGGCGGGGCTGCTGGCGCTGCTGGAAATCGCCGGGCTGGGGCGCTGGCTGATCAGTGCGCAGACCCAGGCCGAAGCGCTGGTACTGGGCCTGGGCGGCAGCGCACTGGCGGGCATGAGTGCCCGCTTTGCGGTGGTGGCGGTGAGCGTCGTGCTGCTGCCCACCACGCTGCTGGGGGCGGCGTTTCCGGTGGCGCTGCGCCTGGCCTGCGCGCCGGGCCATGCGGGGCGCGACGTGGGCGCGGTGGTGGCGCTCAACACCCTGGGCGGGATTGCCGGGGTGATGCTGTGCGGGTTCGTGCTGGTGCCCGCGCTGGGGCTGGTGCGCAGCCTGGGGGTGCTGGCGGTACTGGCGGCAGGGGTCGGGGTACTCGCGGTTGTGGTGGGGGCAGGCCTGGCCGCTTCGCCGGCAAGGCCAGCGCCTGCAGGTACAGGCTCAGGATCTGCTCGAACCCTGTGGGAGCGGGCTTGCCAGCGAACAGGCGCGCTCAGTCAACCCAGATTCATCGCCCTCTACGCCATTGCCCTGGCCAGCCTCCTGACCGCCCTGCTCACCCCACCCCAGCGCCTGGCCAACCTGCTGCCCGGCGCGCGCAGCGGCGAGCTGGTGTTCTATCAGGAAGGCCGTGGCGCCACGGTCGCCGTGGTCGAACAGCACAAGCCCCAGGGCAGCTTTCGTCGCCTGTACATCCAGGGCGTGTCCAACACCGGCGATGCCATGCCGTCGCTGCGCTACATGCGCCTGCAGGCCCTGCTGCCGCTGTTGATCCACAACGGCGAGCCGCGCTCGGCGCTGGTGATCGGGCTGGGCACCGGCATCACCGCCGGCGCCCTGCTGCGCTACCCGGGCCTGGAGCAACGCGTGGTGGCCGAACTGCTGCCGGCGGTGGTGCACGCCTCGACGCTGTTCCAGGGCAACTACCACGCCGCCGACGATGCGCGCCTGGACATCCGCCTGCGCGACGGGCGCCGTGAACTGCTGGCCAGCCCGCAGCCCTACGACCTGATCACCCTGGAGCCACCGCCCCCCTCGGCAGCCGGCGTGGTCAACCTGTACTCGCGTGACTTCTACCAGCTGGCCGCCAGCCGCCTCAACCCCCAGGGCCTGGTCGCCCAGTGGCTGCCGCTGCCCACCCAGAACATCGACGACAGCCGTGCCCTGGTGCGCAGCTTCATCGACGTGTTCCCGCATGCCTCGCTGTGGACCACCGAGTTCCATGAAATGCTGCTGGTCGGCTCGCTGCAGCCGGTGCGCCTGGACCTGCCGCGCATCAGCGCGCGCCTGGCGCAACCCCACGTGCAACGCACCCTGGCCGAGGTGGGCGTGGACTCGCCGGCCGCACTGCTGGCCACCTGGGTCACCGACCGCGCCGGCCTGGAGCGCTTTGCCGCACAGGCCCCGGCCGTCACCGACGACCAGCCACGCATCGAGTACGCCCCCTGGGTGCGCAGCGACGAGATCACCCGGGTGTTGCCGGCCCTGCTGGCGCTGGACAGCCCGGTGCCGCTGGAAGGCGCCGATGCCCTGGCCAGCCTGCGCCTGAACGACCAGCGCCAGCGCCTGCAGCGCTTCTACCAGGTGGGCCTGAGCGCCTACCGCGGCCAGCGCGACACCTGGGCGCGACAGGTTCAGGGCGTGATGCGAGAAGATGGCAGCAACCCGTACTACCGTTGGTTCCTGGGCATGCCGTGAAGCGCGCCGCCTGATTGAAGCGCCCCTTACCCCAACAGCATGGACGTCTGCATGTCGAAAAAGCGCGCCGTTACGCCGCCCCAACAGCCCCCCGTGCGCGGCACCAGCCTGCTCTGGCCGGTGCTGGCCGGGGCGGTCCTGCTGGCCCTGCTGGGCACCTGGTTCGCCCTCGACCGTGCCCCGGCACGCCTGCCGGTGGCCGCGCAGAGCACGCCACCAGCCCCGCCGGCGCCAAGCAGCCCCGCCCCGGCGCTGGTCGACGAAGCCACCTGCCAGGGTTGCCATGGCGAACAGGTTCGCCAGTGGCAAGGTTCCCATCACCAGCTGGCGATGCAGCCGGCCACCGCCCAGACCGTGCTGGGCAATTTCGCCGACGTGCAGTTCAAGAGCGACCGCGAGACCACGCGCTTCTTTCGCCAGGGCGACCGCTTCTGGGTCAACACCCCAGGCGCCGACGGCCAGCCCCAGGATTTCGAGGTGGCCTATGCCTTCGGCATCGAGCCCCTGCAGCAGTACCTGATCGACACCGGCGGCGGGCACCTGCAGGCGCTCGGGGTGGCCTGGGATACGCACCAGCAGCAGTGGTTTCACCTGTACCCCGGCCAGGGCGTGGACTTCAAGAACCCGCTGCACTGGAGCAAGCCGCAGCAGAATGCCAACTTCATGTGCGTGGAGTGCCATACCACCGGCTTCAAGCGCAATTTCAACGCTGCCAGCGCCACCTTCGACAGCCACTGGAACAGCCTGGGCGTGGGGTGCCAGGCGTGCCACGGCCCGGCCTCCGGGCACCTGGCGTGGGCGGCGCAAAAGCCGGCCAGGCAGGTTGCCCATGCCGGCTTCCAGCAGAGCCTGGTGGAGGGTGGCAACCTGGCCGAAGTCGAGACCTGTGCCCGCTGCCATGCGCGCCGCGCGCCGCTGGGCGATGGCTTTCACAACGAGCGCCGCCTGATGGACGACTACCTGCCCAGCCGCCTGACCCGCGAGCTGTATGAGCTGGACGGCAAGATCAAGGACGAGGTGTTCGAGTACGGCGCCTTCACCCAGAGCAAGATGTTCGCCAAGGGCGTGCGCTGCAGCAATTGCCACGAGCCCCACAGCACCCAGCTCAAGGCACCGGGCGACGGGGTGTGCCTGCAGTGCCACAACCCTGCGGGCAAGACCGGCGTGGCCGGGGTCGACGGCGCCGGGCTCAAGGCCCGCGACTATACCGCCACCGAGCACCATCACCATGCCCCCGGCAGCCCCGCGGCGCAGTGCGTCAGCTGCCACATGCCCGGCAAGTTCTACATGGTCAATGACTATCGCCACGACCACGGCTTCAGCATTCCGGCACCGGCCCAGGCACTGGCGCTGGGCACGCCGGATGCCTGCCTGGGGTGTCACAAGGGCAGTGCCGGGCAGCGCGTCAGCGAGCAGTTCGCGCTGTGGTACGCCGACCGGCCCTCCGACACACCGGCCTACGCTGCCAGCCTGGACCTGCTGCGCAGCGGCAAACCCGGTGCCGCCCAGGCGCTGCTGACGCAACTGGCCAACAGCGAACTGCCGGCGATCCGCCGCGCCACCCTGCTCGCCGAACTGCCCAACTACCCGAGCGAACGTACCCTGCAGGCGGCGCGCAGCGCCCTGGGCGACAGCGCACCGCAGGTACGCGCCGCGGCGGTGGAAGCCCTGGCCGCGCTGCTGCCCCCGCAACAGCGAAGCATGCCGCTGGCCCCCTTGCTGCGTGACCCGGTGCTGGCCGTGCGCATCGCGGCCGCCTACGCCCTGCTGCCGGCACGGGCAGCCGGGCTGGGCGCGGCGCAGGCGGCGTTCGAGCAGGCGCTGGGCGAATACGAAAGCGTGCAGCTGAGCCTGCTCGAACGCGCCGAAGCCAACCTCAACCTGGCCCTGCTGTACCAGGCCAGCGGACGCACCGATGCGGTCGAGCCGTACCTGCGCAGCGCGGTGCTGCGCGACGCCGACTTCCTGCCGGCCCGTGTGGCCCTGGTGCAGTGGCTGGACAGCCATGGCCGCCAGGACGAAGCACGCACGCTGCTGGAAGACAGCCTGCGCCAGCACCCCGACTCGGCGCTGTTGCAGCAGGCCCACGGCCTGGCCCTGATTCGCCAGGGCCGTCGCGACGAAGCGCTGGTGGCGCTGCGCAAGGCCGTGCAGCTGGCCCCGCAGAACGCCGGCTACGGGTATGTGCTGGCGGTGGCCCTGCACGATCAGGGGCAGCGCGAGCCGGCAATGCAACAACTGTGGAGCAGCCTGCAACAACAACCGTTTAACCGTGATGTTCGGCTGGCCTTGATGCATTATCTGCAACAGGCCCGGCAGGTGGACACAGCCAATGCCCTGCTCGAGTCGCTGCGCCAGCTCAACCCCTACGACCCGATGCTGCAACCGCGCCCCGCCAGCGGGAGCTGAGGGCCTGCAAAAAATTTGATGAAGGCAATATCGAACTAGAATCAGGCCTGCACACTCAGATGCGCATGTGCCTTACCTACCCTGCTCAGGAGCTTGTCCAAATGGCTGCACTGCAACCTGTCACCCTCACCGCCATCCGCACCCACCAGGCCTCCCTGGTAGCCGAATGGCTGGCCGGGCTGGACGCGTCGGGTGCCACGCGCAACCTCAAGGCCGACGACCTCAAGCGCCAGACCGAAGAGTTTCTCGACCTGCTGCACGCCGGCCTGCAGAACGGCGATGCCAGCAACCTCAACGCCGGTGCCTGGGACGATGTGCGCCTGTTCCTGGAAAAGCTCTCCCATAGCCGCGCCCTGCTCGGCCAGGACTCGCAGCAGACCGCCACCTTCATCTTCTCCCTCAAGGGCCCGCTGTTCGCCCTGCTGCAGCGCGAGTACAGCGAGCAGCCGGCGCAACTGGCCAACCAGCTGCTGCAGGTGTCCGAACTGCTCGATGCCCTGGGCCTGCACACCATCCGCACCTTCCAGAAATCCCGCGAGGCGGTGATCAAGCGCCAGCAGGAAGAACTGCTGGAGCTGTCCACCCCGGTGGTCAAGCTGTGGGACGGCGTACTCGCACTGCCGATGATCGGCACCCTGGACTCGCAACGCACCCAGGTGGTGATGGAATCGCTGCTGCAGCGCATCGTCGACACCGGCTCTGAAATCGCCATCATCGACATCACCGGTGTGCCCACCGTCGATACCCTGGTGGCCCAGCACCTGCTCAAGACCGTGACCGCCATCCGCCTGATGGGCGCCGACTGCATCATCAGCGGTGTACGCCCGCAGATCGCCCAGACCATCGTGCACCTGGGCCTGGACCTGCAGGGCGTGGTGACCAAGGCCAACCTGGCCGACGCCCTGAAGCTGGCCCTGCATCGCCTGGGCCTGTCCGTCGCCAAGGCGGGCTGAAGCCATGGAGCGCATCCCGATTCTGCAAATCGGCGAATTCCTGCTGGTGACCATCCAGGTCGACATGCATGACCAGCTGGCCATGACCCTGCAGGACGACCTGTCCGAGCGCATCAGCGCGACCTCGGCCAAGGGCGTGCTGATCGACATCTCGGCGCTGGACATGGTCGACTCCTTCATTGGCCGCATGATCGGCACCATCTCCGGGGTGTCGCGCATCATGGACACGCAGACCGTGCTGGTGGGCATGCAGCCGGCCGTGGCGATCACCCTGGTCGAACTGGGCCTGACCCTGCCCGGCGTGCGTACCGCGCTCAACGCCGAGCGCGGCATGCGCCTGCTCAACAACTCGGCTGCACCGCAATGAGCGCCGAGCAAAGCGGCACCCAGCCCATCCTGCTGGAGCAGGATGTGGTACGTGCACGGCAACTGGCGCGCACCCTGGCCCAGGGCTGCGGCATGAGCCTGATCAACCTGACCAAGCTGGTCACGGCGGTCAGCGAGCTGGCCCGCAACGCCGTGGTGTATGGCGGCGGTGGCCACATGGACTGGCAGGTGGTCGAGAAGGACCATCGCAAGGGCCTGCGCCTGACCTTTCGCGACGAAGGGCCGGGCATCCCCGACATCAAGCTGGCCATGACCGATGGCTGGACCAGCGGCGGCGGCCTGGGCCTGGGCCTGACCGGGGCAAAGCGCCTGGTGGACGAGTTCGAACTGGATACCGCCCCCGGGGCCGGCACGCGCGTGACGATTCTGCGATGGGCCTGAGTATCCTGGGCAGCCTGACCCAGGTGCTGCCGATAGAAGACGAGAGCCAGGTCGGTCATGCCCGGCGCTGCGTGCAACGCCTGGCCGAACAGCAGGGTTTCGATGACACCGACGCCGGGCGCGCCGCGCTGCTGGCCACCGAGCTTGCGAGCAACCTGCTCAAGCATGCCGGGCGCGGTGAACTGCACCTGCGGGTGCTGCCCAACAGCGGCTACAGCGGGCTGGAACTGATCGCCATCGACCGTGGCGCAGGCTTCGACCTGCACCACTGCCTGGCCGACGGGTTCTCCACCGGCGGTACCCAGGGCATCGGCCTGGGCGCGATCAAGCGCCTGGCCGATGTGTTCGATGTGTACGCCGACAGCCGTGGCGCCGCCGTGCTGGCGCGCCTGTACCCACGCAGCAGCGCGGCCTGCGACCTGCGCTGGGGCGCCAGCCAGCACAGCCTGCATCACGACCCGGCCTGTGGCGATGCCTGGTACCTGGCCTACGACGGCCAGCGCATCAGTGCCCTGGTGGTCGACGGGCTGGGCCACGGCGAGCTCGCCGAACGGGCCGCCCACGCCGGCACCCAGGCCTTTGCCCAGGCCCCGTTCGCCGACCCCGCGCAGGTGCTCGAGGCGATGCACGTCAACATGCAGGGCACCCGTGGCGGCGCCGCGGCCTTCGCCCAGTACGACAACGGCGCGCTGCGTTTCAGCGGCGTCGGCAACATCGGCGCGCACCTGCTCGCACCCGGTAGCAGTCGTGGCCTGGCCTCGCACCCGGGTATCGTCGGCGGGCAATTCCGTCGCGTGCGCCCCTTTGACTATGCTGATGTGCATGCCAACCTGCTGGTGCTCTACAGCGACGGGCTGCAATCGCGCTGGGACCTGCAGCAGTATCCTGGCCTCATGCATCAGCACCCGGCACTGATCGCCGCCGTGCTGCATCGCGACTTCTGCCGAGGCCGCGATGATGTCACCGTGCTGGTTGTTGCCCTGGAGACCCTAAGTGGCTGATTCCCCTACCCTTGCCGACACCGAGGCGCAGGCGCTGATCGCGCGGCTGCGTGAAGAGGGCGACGCCCTGCGAGCCGAACTCGAAGAAACCAACCAGGGCGTGCTGGCCCTGTATGCCGAGCTGGATATCCAGGCCGAGCAACTGCGCCAGGCCTCGGACCTCAAGAGCCGCTTCCTGTCGTACATGAGCCACGAGTTTCGCACGCCGCTGGGTTCGATCCTGAGCATCGCCCGCCTGCTCAGCGACGAGCTGGACGGCCCGCTGAGCCCCGAGCAGCACAAGCAGGTGACCTTCGTCAGCAATTCGGCGCGCGAACTGAGCGACATGGTCGACGACCTGCTCGACCTGGCCAAGATCGAGGCCGGGCGCATCACCATCTCGCCGGCCTGGTTCGACATGCTCGACCTGTTCGCGGCCCTGCGCGGCATGTTCCGGCCGATCGTCGATGCCTCGGCGGTCGACCTGATCTTCGAAGAGCCCCAGGGCCTGCCGCGCCTGTACAGCGACGACAAGAAGCTGGCGCAGATCCTGCGCAACTTCATTTCCAACGCGCTGAAATTCACCGCCCGTGGCGAAGTGCGGGTATCGTCGCAACTGGAAGACGACGGCCAGATCCGCTTTGCGGTGCACGACACCGGCATCGGCATCCCGGGCGAGCTGCACGACACGCTGTTCGAGGACTTCGCACAGATCGACTCGCCGCTGCAGAAGCGCCTGCGTGGCACCGGCCTGGGCCTGTCGCTGTGCAAGCGCTTCGCGGCGCTGCTGGGTGGCCGGGTCGGGGTCGAGAGTACGCCCGGGGTCGGTTCGACCTTCTACGTAGTGATCCCCTTGGCGCTGGCCCAGGAGCCTGGTGATGAAGCCTGACATCCGCCTGCTGATCGTCGACGACAACATCGTCACCCGCTATGCCCTGCGCCGGCGCCTGGAATGCCATGGCTACCGCATCGACGAGGCCGGCACCGGTGGCGAGGGCCTGGAGCTGATTGCCAGCCAGACCTACGACGCGCTGATCCTGGATGTACACCTGCCGGACATGAGCGGCTTCGATATCGTGCGCATCCTGCGCGCCACCCCGGCCACCGCGTTGCTGCCGGTGATCCACGTATCGGCGGCCGCCATCGGTACCGGCGACATCATCACCGGGCTGGACGCCGGGGCCGACGCCTACCTGATCCACCCGGTCGACCCCGAGGTGTTGCTGGCCACCCTGCGCACGCTGCTGCGGGTACGCGACACCGAGCAGGCGCTGCGCGAGAGCGAGGCGCGCTTTCGCGAGATCTTCGTCAGCACCGCCGCGCCCATCGCGCTGCTGGGCACCGGGCTCAAGGTGCACGAATGCAACCAGGCGTTCGCCCAGCTGATCCAGGACAACCTGAGCCCCGACACCCTGGTCGAGTGCTTTGCCGACGACCAGCAGCCGGTGATCGACGAGCTGCTGCGCAGGCTCGGCACCCGGGACCGCTGGAAGGGCCTGCTGCACATGCGCGTCAACGGCCAGCTGCGCGAGACCCAGTGGCAGGTGTCGCCCTACCGCAGCGGCGAGTCGAGCCTGATCTTCGTCGAGGACGTGACCGAACAGCGCCACCGCGAACGCACCCAGCGCGCCGAACTGGACAGCGCGACCACCCTGCTGGCCCAGGAAGTGGCCGAGCGCGCCCGTACCGAGGCGCAGTTGCTGCAGGTGCAGAAGATGGACGCACTGGGCAAGCTTACCGGCGGCATCGCCCATGACTTCAACAACATGCTCACCGGCATCATCACCAGCCTGGAGCTGATCAAGAAACGCATCGAGCAGGGCCGCGTCGACAAGGTGCAGTCCTACGCCGACGCTGCACTGGGCGCCGCCATGGGGGCCGCCACCCTGACCCACCGCCTGCTCGCCTTTGCCCGCCAGCAACCGCTGGACCCCCGCCCGGCCGACATCAACCAGCACATCCGCTCGCTGGAGGAACTGCTGCGACGCACCATCGGCGAACACATCAGCCTGCACCTGAACCTGAGCGAGCACCTCAGCGTGGCCCTGGTAGACCCGATCCAGCTGGAGAACGCCGTGCTCAACCTGGTGATCAACGCGCGCGACGCGCTGCCCCAGGGTGGCAACATCTGGATCAGCACCTACGCGGCGCACACCCAGGACGACCTCAAGCTGGCCGATGGCGCCTACGTGGCATTGTCGGTGCGCGACGACGGCAGCGGCATCGCCCCCGAGGTGATCGGCAAGGTCTTCGACCCGTTCTTCACCACCAAGCCCATCGGCCAGGGCACCGGGCTGGGGCTGTCGACCATCTACGGCTTCGCCCGCCAGTCGGCCGGCGACGTGCAGATCCGCAGCACCGGCGGGCGCGGTACCGAAGTGACGCTGCTGCTGCCGGCCAGCCAGAGCCCGCTGTTGAGCATCACCGAACCCACACCCGACACCGTGATCAGTACCGCCGGCGAGCATGTGCTGGTGGTCGAGGACATGTCGGTGGTGCGCAGTTTCGTCTGCGAGGTGCTGACCGATGCCGGTTACCGCTGCACCCCGGCGCCGGACGTCGAAAGCGCCCTGCAGAAACTGCATGCCGACCCGAGCATCGCCCTGCTGCTCAGCGACGTGGGCCTGCCGCACATGAACGGGCGCGAGCTGGCCAATGTCGCGCGCATGCTGCGCCCGAGCCTGCCGGTGCTGTTCATGACCGGCTACGCCGAGAACGCCATCGACCGGCAGCATTTTCTCGGTGAGCGCATGGACATCGTCACCAAGCCGTTCCAGATCCACGAACTGCTGGACAAGGTTCGGCGCAGCCTCGACGCCTGAGCCGCCTCAGCCCAGGGCCCGGGCCAGAAACGGCGCGGTACGGCTGTGGGCACTGGCCGCCACCTGCTGCGGCGTGCCGCAGGCCACCAGCGTGCCGCCCTGGTCCCCCGCCCCCGGGCCGATGTCGATCACCCAGTCGCTCTGGGCCACCACGCGCATGTCGTGCTCCACCACGATCACCGTATGCCCGGCATCCACCAGGCGCCCCAGCTGCAGCATCAGCCGGTCGATATCCTGCGGATGCAGGCCGTTGGTGGGTTCGTCGAGCACATACAGGGTGGCCCCGCGGGCCATGCGCTGCAGTTCGGTGGCCAGCTTGATGCGCTGCGCCTCACCGCCCGACAGCTCGGTGGCCGGCTGGCCCAGGCGCAGGTAGCCCAGCCCGATTTCGTGCAGCACCGCCAGGGCACGCTGCACCGCCGGCTGCTGCTCGAACACCGCCAGGGCCTGGGTCACCGTCAGCTGCAGCACCTGGGCGATGTTCAGGCCCTGCCAGGTGACCGCCAGGGTCTGCGGGTTGTAGCGGGCGCCATGGCAGGTGGGGCACGGTGCGTAGACGCTGGGCATGAACAGCAGCTCGACGCTGACAAAGCCTTCGCCTTCGCAGGTTTCGCAACGGCCCTTGGCCACGTTGAACGAGAAGCGCCCGGCATCGAAGCCCTGTTCGCGGGCCGCATCGGTGGCGGCGAACAGTTTGCGCACGTGGTCGAACAGGCCGGTGTAGGTCGCAAGGTTCGAGCGCGGGGTACGGCCGATGGGCTTCTGGTCCACCTGCACCAGCCGGCGGATGTGCTCCAGGCCCGCCGTGACCTGGCCGCCGCTGGCCTGCGCCACGTCATCCTCCAGGCTCTGCTCCTGGGGCTCGCTGGGCGCAGTGGCCTGGCCCAGGTGCGCGCCCACCAGCTCCAGCAGCGCCTGGCTGACCAGGCTGGACTTGCCCGAGCCGGAAATCCCGGTGACGGCCGTGAAGCACCCAAGGGGGAAGGCCGCATCGAGGTTGTGCAGGTTGTTGCGCGTCACGCCCTCCAGGCGCAGCCAGCCGCCGGGTTCACGCGGGGTGCGCGGCACGGCGGCCTGGGCGCCGAACAGGTAGTTGCGGGTCTGCGAGGCCTCGACCTCGGCCAACCCGGCCGGGGGCCCGCTGTACAGCACCTGGCCGCCCTGCTCACCCGCCGCCGGGCCCACGTCCACCAGCCAGTCGGCGCGGCGCATGGTGTCCAGGTCGTGCTCGACCACGAACACCGAATTGCCCGCGGCCTTGAGGCGCAGCAGGGCCTCGTACAGCGCCTCGCCATCGGCCGGGTGCAGGCCGGCCGAGGGTTCGTCCAGTACATAGATCACCCCGAACAGCTGCGAGTTGAGCTGGGTGGCCAGGCGCAGGCGCTGCAGCTCGCCCGAGGACAGGGTCGGCGTGCTGCGCTCCAGGGCCAGGTAACCCAGGCCCAGGTCAATCAGGGTGGCCACCCGTTCGAGCAGGTCCTGGGCGATGCGCTGCGCGGCCAGGCGTTTTTCCAGCGAGAGGTTGGGTGTGTGGCGCACGTCCGGGCCGCCGGCATGGGCGTTGTCGCCCCTGGCCGCGCGCTGCTGGCGGGCGTCACGGGTTTGCGCGTGGGTCAGCACCGCACCCTGCGCGTCGCCATGCTCGACATAGGTGGCGCTGGCCACCGGCTTGAGCACCTCGGCCAGCTGCAGCAAGGGCAACTGCGCCAGCTCGGCAATGTCCAGCCCGGCGAAGGTCACGGTCAGGGCCTCGCGCTTGAGCCGCTTGCCCGCGCACAACGGGCAGGCGCTGGCCCGCATGAACTGGCTGACGCGCTTGCGCATCAGCGCGCTCTGCGAATGGGTGAAGGTGTGCAGCACATAGCGCCGCGCGCCGCTGAAGGTGCCTTGATAGCTGGGTTCGAGCTTGCGCTTGAGGGCGTCGCGGGTCTGGGCCGGGGTCATGCCGGCATACACCGGCACAGTGGGGGTTTCCTCGGTGAACAGGATCCAGTCGCGCTGCTGCTGGGGCAGGTCGCGCCACGGAATGTCGACGTCATAGCCCAGGGTCACGAGGATGTCGCGCTGGTTCTGGCCCTGCCACGCCAGCGGCCACGAGGCCACCGCACGCTCGCGGATGGTCAGCGACGGGTCGGGCACCATCGAGGCCTCGTCCACCTCGTAGACCCGGCCCAGGCCGTGGCACTCGGGGCATGCGCCCTGGGGCGTATTGGGCGAGAAGTCCTCGGCATACAGCATCGGCTGGCCGTCCGGGTAACTGCCGGCGCGCGAATAGAGCATGCGAATCAGGCTCGACAGCGTGGTCACGCTGCCCACCGAGGAGCGCGCGCTGGGGGTGCCGCGCTGCTGTTGCAGGGCCACCGCCGGCGGCAGGCCTTCGATGGCGTCCACATCCGGCACCCCGACCTGGTCGATCAGGCGTCGCGCATAGGGCGCCACCGACTCGAAATAGCGGCGCTGGGCCTCGGCATACAGGGTCGAGAACGCCAGCGACGACTTGCCCGAGCCGGACACGCCGGTGAACACCACCAGCGCATCGCGGGGGATGTCCACATCCACGTTCTTGAGGTTGTGTTCGCGCGCGCCGCGCACCTTGACCATGCCGGCCGGGCCGGCATGGGGCGTGGTGGATCGAGGTGAATTCATGGTCGGACCTTGGTCGGCGAGGGTCTGGAATTGGAGCGGCGTGCGCGGCGGATCGTTCCACCGCCGCCCTGGGGCCTCAGCTCAGCGCGGCCCGCAGACGTTGACGCAGGCGCGAGCCGAACACGTTGATCAGCAACCCCACCATCACCAGCACCCCACCCCAGCATTGCAGGGTACTCAGGCGCTCACCCAGCAGCAACGCCGAGGAGCTCAGCCCCACCACTGGCACCAGCAGCGAAAACGGTGCGACCTTGCCCGCCGGGTAGCGCGACAGCAGGCCGCTCCACAGGCTGTAGCCGAGCATGGTGGCGATGAAGGCCAGGTACGCCAGGGCCAGGATCGAGTTCAGGCCGATGCCGCGCAGCGAGCTTTCGATCAGCGCCGGCCCTTCGAGCCACCACGACAGGGCGAAGAATGGCAACGGCGGGATCAGCGCGCCCCAGATCACCAGCGCCACCAGGTCGATGTTGCCGAAGCGGCGCGTGATGATGTTGCCCATGGCCCAGCATGCGGCGGCGCACAGGGTCAGCACCAGGGCCAAAAATGGCACGTGGCTGCCGTTCTCGCTGCCGATCAGCGCCAGGCCCCCGGCGGCCACCAGCAGCCCCAGCAGGCTGGCGGCGCGCAGCCGCTCACCGAGAAACATCGCGGCAAAGAACAGCGTGAAGAAGGCCTGCGACTGCAGCACCAGCGACGCCAGGCCCGGCGGCATGCCGTTGCCCATGGCCTCGAACAGAAAGGCGAACTGGCCCAGCGAGATGGTGGTGCCGTAGGCCAGCAACCAGCGCCACGGCAGTTGCGGGCGCTTGATGAAGAAGATCGCCGGAAACAGCACCAGCACGAAGCGCAGGCCACCCAGCAGCATGGGCGGCAGGCCGTCGAGGCCGACCTTGATCACCACGAAATTCAGGCCCCAGGCGACGATCACCACCAGCGCCAGCAACAGGTCCTTTAACGGCATTCTGCCCTCACCAATTTGTAATATTTCGAAACAGCATATCCTTATTCCCGGGTTCAGTTATACCCGTCGGCGGCGCATGCCTGTGTGACCAGGAGCTGCCCGGCAGCCCACACCACAAAAAACGCCGCGCAACCTGCAGAACCGTCGTATAAATATCGGCCCGGTGCCTAACGCCCCGTCCTGCCAGAGGCCAGTATCCATGCCCCTCAAACCCTTCTGCGGTGCCAAACTCGCCCTGCTGTTCCACGACCACCTGCTCACCTACAGGCGCGACGTGAAAAGCACCATCCCCTTCCCCGGCTGCTGGGACTTTGCCGGCGGGGGGCGCGAAGGTGATGAGACCCCGGTGGAATGCGCGCTGCGCGAGCTGGACGAAGAGTTCGCCCTGCGCCTGCCCCCCGAACGCATCGAATGGCGCCGCAACTACCCCAGCCTGGCCAGACCCGGCTGGGAGTCCTGGTTTCTGGTGGGGCACATCACGCAGGGGGAAATCGATGCCATCGAATTTGGCGACGAAGGCCAGTACTGGCAGATGATGCCGATCAGCGATTACCTGAAACACGCTGAAGGTGTGTGGTATCTGCAGGATCGGCTGCGGGACTATCTGGCGCAGGCCAGTTGAACCCGTTGGGTGGCGATCCACCCGGCAGGAACGGATTGCGCCGGCGCAAGGGCCGGCGCGGCGGGTACTTACATGTGGCTGTGGTCGTGCATCGAGTGCTCGCCGTGACCGTCGGTGGCGGTCAGCGAACGCACCGGGGCGTCGACCTTGATCGACTCCTTCTGGCCCTTGGCGTCTTCGACGATCAGGGTCAACGGCACCGTGTCGCCTTCCTTCACCTGCTTGACCAGGCCCATCAGCATCACGTGGTAGCCATTGGTGTCGAGCACCACCGGCTTGCCGGCGGGCAGGTCCAGCGCCTTGACTTCACTCATGCTCATCACGTCGTTGTGCATCTGCATCTGGTGCACCTGCACGGTCTTGGCCACCGGCGACTCGACACCCACCAGCTTGCTGTCGGTGCTGGCAGTGAGGGTCATGAACGCACCGGTCGACTGCTGCTGCGGCACGCTGGCGCGCACCCAGGGCTCGCCCACGGTGGTCTGGGCAACGGCGGGCAGCGCCGCACCGAACAGGGACAGCAACGCCATCGCGCCAAGCGCGTGTTTCACGGGAGAACGCATTAACAAACCTCCATTACGGTAAGCAGGTCTTCGGTGCATTCCCTGGCATTGAGGGAATGCGAGAGGCCAAGGCGCAGCACGCCACGCGAGTCGAACACGTAGCTGGTCGAGCTGTGGGAAATGGTATAGGTGTCGCCGGCCGGCACCTTCTCGTAGAACACGCCGAATTCCTTGGCCACTGCGGCCGTCTCTTCCAGGGTACCGGACAGCGCCACGAACGAGGGATCGAAGGCCTTGACGTAGGCGTCCAGAACTTCGGGGGTGTCGCGCTCGGGGTCCAGGCTGATGAACACCACCTGCAGGAAGTCGGCGTCGCGGCCCATCAGCTTCTTGATCTGCACCGCGCGGGCCAGGGTGGTGGGGCACACCGCCGGGCATTGGGTGAAGCCGAAGAACACCATCGGCATCGAGCCCTGGAAGCTCGACAGGGTCATCACGTTGCCTTGCGGATCCTTGAGCTTGAAGGTGCGGCCGAGGATCTTGTTGCTCAGGTCCTTGCCGTATTTGAAGTCCAGCGCGCCGGAGTTGTTGCAACCTGCCAGGGCACCGAGGCCGAGCAGGCCGAGCCCGGCGATCACCGTGCGCCGGGTCAGTAAATCGTTCATGTAACCATCCTTTTGGGAAGGTGCCGGCCCCGAGAGCGGGAGCCTTGTGCAAGGGTTTTGCGAGGCGGCATTTTGTCACGCAGGGTCGACGGGTTCCAGCGCGCAGCGCCAGATGGGTGCGGTCTGATGTCGCAGCATGGCAGTCAAGATTGTAAGGAAGACTTACCGAGCGAATAGAAATGTTATACAGTAACCATTCAATTCGCCCCCTCTGCCTGCGACCTTTCAATGACTAGCGCTACTGCCCTCCCCGCCGCCAGCAAACCGAGCCAACGCCTGCTGTCCATCGATGCCCTCAGGGGCCTGGTGATCCTGTTCATGCTGCTGGACCACGTGCGCGAAACCTTCTTCCTGCACCGCCAGGTGAGCGATCCGATGGCCATCGACAGTACCGAACCTGCGCTGTTCGTCAGCCGTACGCTGGCCCACCTGTGCGCCCCGGTGTTCGTGCTGCTGACCGGTCTGTCGGCCTGGCTTTATGGCCAGAAGCACCAGGGCCGGGGCGATGTGTCGGCCTTTCTGTTCAAGCGCGGGCTGTTTCTGGTGGTGCTGGAGTTCACCCTGGTGAACGTCGCCTGGACCTTCCAGCTGCCGCCCAGCGTGATCTACCTGCAGGTGATCTGGGCCATCGGCATCAGCATGATCGCCCTGGCGGCCCTGGTGTGGTTGCCGCGCCCGCTGTTGCTGGTGCTGGGCGCCGCGATCGTGGCCGGTCACAACCTGCTCGACGGCCTGCACTTTGCGCAGGGCTCTGCGCTGCACGTGCCGTGGGCGATCCTGCATGACCGAGGCTGGCTCGAGTTCTCCGACAGCCTGCGCCTGCGTACCTCGTACCCGGTGCTGCCGTGGGTCGGCGTGATCGCGCTGGGCTACGGCCTGGGCCCCTGGTTCGCCCACTCGATGCCGGCCGCCACGCGCCAGCGCCGTCTGCTGCTGGCAGGCCTGGCAACCCTGCTCGGCTTTGTCGCCCTGCGCCTGCTCAACGGCTACGGCGAGGCGCCATGGACGGTTCAGGCCGATACCGCGCACACCCTGATGAGCTTCTTCAACATCACCAAGTACCCGCCCTCGCTGCTGTTCCTGGCCCTGACCCTGGGGGCTGGCCTGCTGTTGCTGCTGGGCCTGGAGCGCGCCGGGCAGCGCCGGTGGATCAGCACCCTGGCGGTGTTCGGCGCCGCACCGATGTTCTTCTACCTGCTGCACCTGTATGTGCTGAAAGTGGCGTACCTGGGCTGCGTTGCACTGCTGGGCCTGAACCAGGGCAATTACTTCGGCTTCGATGGTATCTGGGCGGTGTGGCTGACCGCCGTGCTGCTGGCCGTGGCGCTGTTCCCGCCGGTGCGCTGGTTTGCCGCGTTCAAGGCCCGCCGTCGCGACATTGCCTGGCTCAAGTACCTCTGAGGCTGGCGGGGTTTTGTTTCCCTGCGGGCGGCGTGATCGACTACCATGCCGCCCGCCGGTTTCCACACGGAATCAATAGGGAATCCGAGACGCCACTGCATGGCGTCAAACGGAACTGCCCCCGCAACTGTAAGTGCCGAGCCTGCTCCTGAAATGCCACTGGGTGCCCCCCGGGAAGGCCGGAGCCAGGTGACGACGCACCAGTCAGGAGACCTGCCGGCACAGCAACAATCACTAACCGGCGGGGTGTCCGGGGAGTACATCTGTGCCGCGAGCGCCCCGCGCGCCGAACGGCCTTGCCCTGCCCGCGCGGCAGCGCCTGTCGATGTGTTTCCAGGTTGTACACCCCTGCCCGTGTACGGTTCGAATGGAGATCGCATCATGCAGTTGCCCCGCCTTGTCACCCTGCTCGCGGGCCTGGGTCTGTCGACCCTGGCCCAGGCCGCCCCGACCCACTACCCGCTCACGCTGCAGAACTGCGGCATGCCGCTGACCTTCCAGCACGCGCCCGACAGCGCCGTGACCATCGGCCAGGCCGGCACCGAGATGTTCTACGCACTGGGCCTGGGCGACAGGCTGGTCGGCACCTCGCTGTGGTTCAACGATGTGCTGGCGCAGTACAAGGTGCAGAACGACAAGGTCGAGCGCCTGGCCGACAACGACCCCAGCTTCGAGGCGGTGATCGGCAAGCGCCCGCAACTGGTGGCGGTGCAGCTGGAGTGGATGGTCGGCCCGCAGGGCGTGGTCGGCACCCGCGAGCAGTTCCATGAGCTGAACATCCCCACCTACCTGATGCCGTCCGACTGCGAGGGCAAGGACAACCTGGTCGGCGCCGACGGCACCCGCCTGGAGCCGTTTCGCATCGACAGCATCTACAACAGCATCAGCCAGCTGGCCGAGATCTTCGACGTGCAGGCGCGTGGCGAGCGGTTGAACAGCGAGCTCAAGGCACGCCTGGCCAAGGCTGCCGCCACCGTGAAGGGCAAGGATCTGAAGGACACCAGCGCCCTGTTCTGGTTCTCCAGCGCAGACCTGGACATCGACCCGTACGTGGCCGGGCGCAAGGGTATCCCCGACTACATGCTGCAGACCCTGGGCGTGCGCAACGTGGTGCAGTCCGATGAGGAATGGCCGACCGTGGGCTGGGAAACCATCGCCAAGGCCAACCCCACCTTCCTGGTGATCGCGCGCATGGACCGTCGTCGCTTCCCGGCCGATGACTACCAGAAGAAACTCGAACTCCTGCGCAGCGACCCGGTCACGCGCAACATGGACGCGGTCAGACACAACCGCATCGTGATTCTCGATGCGCACGCCATGCAGGCCAGCACGCGCCTGTTCAGCGGCATGGAGACCCTGGCCTCGGCCATCAACGGCTTCGACCTGGCGCCATGACAGGCAGCGTTGTGCGCGGCCTGCTCGCGTGGCTGGCCCTGCTGCTGGCGATACTGGCAGGGGTGGCGATTGGCGAAACGCCGATCGCCCCCTCGGTGGTGCTGCAGGTGCTGGCCAACAAGCTGTGGGCCGCCGGGCACCTGCTGGACCCGATCGATGAAGGCATCGTGTGGAACTACCGCCTGACACGTGCGCTGGTGGCCGCCGCCTGCGGCGCGGGGCTGGCCACCTGCGGGGTGGTACTGCAGTCGCTGCTGCGCAACCCGCTGGCCGACCCGTACCTGCTCGGCATCTCGGCCGGCGCCTCCACCGGCGCGGTGCTGGTGGCGCTGCTGGGGCTGGGCGCGGGGGCGATCACGCTGTCGCTGGGCGCCTTCGTCGGGGCCATCGCGGCCTTCGCGCTGGTGGCGCTGCTGGCCCGTGCCAGCGGGCCGTCCAACAGCACGGGGCAGATCATCCTCGCCGGGATCGCCGGCTCGCAGCTGTTCAACGCGCTCACCGCCTTTCTGATCACCCGGTCGGCCAGTGCCGAGCAGGCGCGCGGCATCCTGTTCTGGCTGCTGGGCAACCTCAGTGGCGTGCGCTGGCCGTCGGTGTGGCTGGCGCTGCCGGTGGCGCTGGCCGGCCTTGCGGTGTGCGTATGGCATCGGCGGGCGCTGGACGCCTTCACCTTCGGCAGCGACTCGGCCGCCTCGCTGGGCATCCCGGTACGCCGCGTGCAGGTGCTGCTGATCAGCTGCGCGGCACTGGTGACGGCAGTGATGGTGTCGATCGTGGGCGCCATCGGCTTTGTCGGGCTGGTGATTCCGCATGCGATGCGGCTGCTGTTCGGTACCCCCCATGCGCGCCTGCTGCCGGCCAGCGCGCTGGGTGGCGCGCTGTTCCTGATTGCCGCCGACGTGCTCTCGCGCACCCTGATCAAGGGCCAGGTGATTCCGGTGGGGGTGATCACGGCGCTGGTCGGCGCACCGGTGTTCGCATTGATACTGATTGGCCGCAGGAGCGCCCGATGAACGCTGTCACCCACCCGCTGGATGAAGCTGCACTGCGCTGCACCGGGCTGGGTTTGAAGGTGCGCGATGCCGTGCTGCTGGACGCGGTCGACCTTGAGGTGCGCCGTGGCGAGACCCTGGGTATCGTCGGCCCCAACGGCTCGGGCAAGTCCACCCTGCTCAAGCTGCTGGCCGGGCTGCGCACGCCCACCTGCGGCGAGGTGCAGCTGGGCAGCAACGCGCTCAGGCAGCTGCCACGCCGCGAGGTGGCGCGGCGGTTGGCAGTGGTCGAGCAACAGGCCGACACCAGCGATGCGATCAACGTGTTCGATGCCGTGGCCCTGGGCCGCACGCCGTGGTTGTCGGCGTTGCGCCCGTGGTCGGCAGACGATCACGCCATCGTGCAGCAGGCCCTGGCCGACGTGGATGCCACCCACCTGGCAACACGCAGCTGGCGCAGCCTCTCCGGTGGCGAGCGCCAGCGCGTGCACATCGCCCGGGCCCTGGCGCAACGCCCGCAGCTGCTGTTGCTCGACGAGCCGACCAACCACCTCGACATCCAGCACCAGCTGGGCATTCTGCGCCTGGTTCAGGCGCTGCCAGTGACCACCCTGATCGCCCTGCACGACCTCAACCAGGCCCTCACCTGCGATCGCCTGGCCGTGCTCGAGCGCGGGCGCCTGGTGGATGTCGGCCCGCCGTTGCAGGTGCTGACCCCGCAACGCCTGCAGGCCACCTTCGGGGTGCAGGCGCACTACCTGACCGACCCCTTCGACGGCGCGCAGATCCTGCGCGTTCGTTCCCCTTGACCTGAAATGGATAGCCCGCCCATGCGCCTTGCCGCCTTGCCCCTGCTGCTCGCCAGCGCCCTGCTCGCCCCTTCGGTATCGGCCGAGGTGCACGAAGTGAAAATGCTCAACCGTGGTACGACCGGCAGCATGGTGTACGAGCCGGACTACCTGCGCATCGCCCCCGGCGATTCGGTGAAGTTCATCGCCACCCAGAGCGGGCACAATGCCGCCTCGCTGCCCGGCCTGCTGCCCGAAGGCGCCGAGGCGTTCAAGGGCAGGATCAACCAGCAAATCGAGCAGACCTTCAACGTGCCGGGCCTGTACGGCATCCAGTGCATCCCGCACCTGTCGATGGGCATGGTGATGCTGATCCAGGTCGGTGAGCCCGCCGCCACGCCACCAAGCCTGCCGAGCACCTTGCCCAGGCGTGCAGCAGATCGTCTTGCCGCCCTGCTGCAACGCGAGGCCGCACAATGATCGCACTGCGCACCCGTTCGGCCCTGCTGCTGGCATTGGCCGGGCCGGCGCCCCTGGTGCTGGCCGAATCGGCCCAGGAGCAGGCCAACGGCCTTATCGAAGACAGCACCTGGAGCCTGCTCAACCGCAGCGTGTACGACAACCGCGAATACCGCCACGGCGCGCGCAACAGCGGCGCACGCAATGCCTACAAGCCCCGTGCCGAGCGCAACGGTTATGCCGAGGAATGGGCCTATGGCCTGATGGGCACGTTGCAGTCGGGCTTCACCCAGGGCCTGATCGGCGTGGGCGTGGATGCCCATGCCTACCTTGGCGTGCAACTGGACAGCGGCGGCGGACGCGCCGGCAAGGCGCGCCTGCTGGGGCTGGACAACCACGGTCACCCCAAGAACGAGTTCAGCCGCGGCGGCGCGGCGGTCAAGCTTCGGGCCTCCTCCACCGTGCTGTCGTATGGCGAACAGCGGGTCAAGACCCCGGTGTTCAGCTCGTCCGACAGCCGCCTGCTGCCCGAAACTGCCACCGGGGTATTTGTCACCAGCACCGAATTCGATGGGGTGAAACTGATAGGCGGGCACTTCACCGAGAGCACCGACCGCAACGCCAGCAGCCATGACCAGGGGTTCGTGGTGAACTACTCCAACGCAGCAAAGGGCGATGCCTTCGACCTGGCCGGGGTGGTCTACAGCGCAAGCCCGAGCCTCAGCGCCAGCCTGTACACCTCGCGCTACGAAGATACCTGGAACCAGCACTACCTGGGCGGCACCTTCAGCCATGCACTGGACGCCAACCGCTCGCTCACCTTCAACCTCAACCTGTACCGCACCACCGACACCGGCAAGGCGTTGTCCGGGCAGATCGACAACACCACCTGGAGCCTGCTCTCGACCTACGCCCAGGGCCCGCACAGCTTCAGCCTGGGCTACCAGAAGGTCGATGGCGACACACCGTTCGACTATGTGACCCGTGGCGCGATCTTCATCAGCAACGCCGTGCAATTGTCGGACTTCAACGCCCCCAACGAGCAGTCGTGGCAGGCCCGCTACGACCTGGCAATGACCCCGTGGGGCCTGCCCGGGCTGGTGCTGAGTGCGGCGTATGTGCGCGGCAGCCGCATCGATGGCAGCCACGTCGACCCGCGTGGCGGCTATGCGTACCTGGGCTACGGCGAAGGCGGCAAGCACTGGGAGCGCGACCTGGAGGCGCGCTACGTGGTGCAGGGCGGCGTGGCCAAGGGCACCACCGTGTCGCTGCGGCACAACGTGCACCGGGGCAACACTGCCCAGGCCGAGCTGGATGCCGACCAGATCCGTTTGGCGGTGGAATACCCGCTCAACGGGCGCTTCTGAGGTTCAGCCGGCGGGCAGGCGACATTGCATGTGGGTGGTCTGCCACACCGGGTCGGCTTCCACATCGATGATCTCGAAGCCATGTTTTTGCCAGAAACCAATGGCGCCTGGCAGAAACGGATGGGTGTGCAGGTACAGCACCTGCACCTGGTCCTGCAGCGCCAGCTCACGCAACGCGCGGTACAACTCACCGGCCAGCCCGCTGCGGCGATAGGCCGGCAACACGAACAGGCGCACCACTTCCACCACCTTCTGCCCACGGTAGTCGAGCTGGCGGAAGCGGTGGTCGTAAGGCAGGTAGCCGATGGCCGCGACGATCTGGCCATTGCAGCGGGCCAGCAGGAAACGCCCCGCGCCGTGCAGGTAGACCTGTTCGAACTGCTGCAGGTCTGCCGGCATCCCGGTGGCGGCGAGCTTGGGGAACAGCGCGGCGCGGGCCTGCATCACGAATGCTACGGCAGCCTGCCTGTCGTCGGCGCCGGCCTGGTGCAGCGTGATCGGCTCAGGGCGCATAGCGCAGCGGCAGGCGGGTGGAGTACTTGATCTGCTCCATGGAGAAGCTGGAGCTGATGTCGGACAGGCCCGGAATGCGGATCAACTGCTTGTACACCGCGTCGTAGGCGGCCACGTCCGGCACCACCACGCGCAGCAGGTAGTCGGTGTCGCCGGCCATGCGGTACACCTCCAGCACTTCGTCGATACCGGCCACGGCGGCATGAAAGCCGGCCAGCCAGTCGGCGTTGTGCTGGGTGGTCTTGATCGAGACGAACACCACCACGCCGACATTGAGCTTCTTGCCGTCGAGCAGGGCCACGCGGCCGCGGATGATGCCGGCCTCTTCGAGCTTCTGGATGCGCCGCCAGCAGGCGGTGGTGCCCAGGCCGATCTGCTCGGCGATATCGCCCACCGCGCGGGTGCAGTCGGTTTGCAGAAGGTCGAGTATTGCCCGGTCCAGCTTGTCCATGCAGAAGCCTTTTGGTGGGGAGAGGCGTCGGGCATTTTCCATCAGGTGGGCGGGGTGTGTCACGGGGCAGGCAGCAGTGCGGTGACGGTGGCGGCCCCTTGCAGGAGCTGGCCTTGCCAGCGAAGGGGCCGGGGAACCGTCAGACACGAAACCCCGGGCCTGTAAAAACGTTACCGCATGCAAACGCCTACAGCGTCGCCACACTGCTCACGATGCGCAGCGAAAGGCCCTCATAGCCATCCAGATTGATGGTCATCTCCCCCGCTTCGCTCAGCTCGCCCTCCAGCCGTTCGTTGATCATGTCCACCACCGCGCCGGGGCTTACATCCGGCAGATGCAGGGTTTCGCTCAGTGGCTCGGCACCGAAGTTGAGTGCGGTGATCTGGATGCCCTTGCCTGCCGGCAGCTCGTGCACCATCAGCAGCAAGGCCGGGTTGGCCACCTCGGGGATCAGGATCTGCCGGCTCGCCGCAATCGCATAGGCCTGGCGCACAGCGAGCATGCGTTTCAGGCTGCTGGCAAAACTGTCGGGCTGCTGCAACTGGCTGGCCAGGCTGCCATACAGCGAACGCGCACGCGGCAGGCCCTCGGCCGAGAGCTGCGCCTCCACGTCCAGGTCGGCCAGGTCATAGGCGCCGCGATGAATCCAGCGGGTGTCGCCGTCACCCATCAGCCCCTCAACCTGCTCGGGCTCCAGCGGCAAGGCGCCGACCAGGTCCCAGCCCGACAGCGCAAACACCCCCGGCTGCATGGCGTTGTACATGGCCAGCAGCAGGTGCACCTTCTGGATCAGCGCCAGCTGCTCGGCGTCGATGCTGCCCAGGTCGCGAATGCCCAGCGCGGCAGTGATGATGCTGACCGTGGTGCACGACACGCCATTGGTCACGAACTTGAGGTTGTACGGCGCGTGCTCGCCCGCCAGGCCCTCGTACATCTCGCTGCGGATATGCTCGCGCAGGATGTTGCCGGGGAAGGTCTGGCCCTTGTACAGGTAGCTGTCGTTGGCGTGCAGGGTCCAGAAGTGCACCAGCTCCAGGGTCAGTTCATCGTGGTTCTGCAGGGCATGGATCAACGAGGCGGGGTCGATCTTGAACGCATGCATCTGGTGCAGCATCAGGCGCAGGAACTCGGTGTCGCCGGTCAGCAGCGCGTGCTGGTAGGCCGGGCGCGTGACGAAGTCGTAGGACAGGTCGGCGCCGCCGTGGGACATGTTGGCGATGTCGTCCAGGGTCAGGTTCAGTTCCTGGAAGCTGAAACCACCGGCCTTGCGGATCATGCCGCCCAGCAGCTGGTTGCCGGTGACCGACAGCGGGTGGCTCTCCGACCAGGCCGGCCCTTCGGCGCGCCGCTCCACGCCGAGAAAGCCATTGGCATCCAGACGCAGGCCACGGGCGCCGAGCACGTCGATGGCGTGCAGGGCGTCGCCGATGATCAGCTGCTGCGCGGCAAAGCTTGGGTCCAGCCAGTTCAGCGATGGCTGGCCCTCCTTGAAGTAGTGCAGGTACACCCAGCGTCGCAGCTTGCCGTCGACCCCGAGTACCGGCGGCGTGGCGCTCCAGTCGGTTTCCTTGATGCCGGGTTCGAAGAAGATCACCCGCTGCAACTGGCCAACGATGTAGTGGCGGGCCTTGAGCTCGTCGCACATGGCCGGCGTGAGGTTGGCCGCATCGCGCCCGGCCGGCACCTCGGGCAGCAGGCCCCAATCGGCTTCGCGGATCTCGATCATGTGGTACAGCCCGGGATAGTCGCCGTAGGCCATCGCGGCCAGGCGAAAATCGGCGCCCTTGCCGGTGTGCGCCGGGATCGAGTCGTCGATGGTCACCGCGTTGTGCGCCGAGGCCACCTTGCTCAGGTGCACCAGCTCGGCCTCGCTGCCGTAGCGCGGGTCGATGTCGAAGCTGATGCGGTCGAAGTTGCCGTCCACGCTGGGGGTGAACTCGCGCTGGGTGATGCCGCCCGAGCGCTTCAACGGCCCGGTGTGCACGCCCTGGATGCCCAGCTCCGACAGCGCCTGCCACAGCTGCTCATGGGCCAGCGCCTGCAACACCGAACCGCCCTCCTCGACGATGATCGAGGCCGGGTACACCGTCAGCCACACCGAGGCGATAGCACTGGCGTCGCGGGCGCGGGCCTCGGCGTAAGGGTGCAGCCACATGCGCGCCTGCCCTGCATACAGCCGGGCGCGGTCGCGGGCGGCTTGCAGCATGGACTGGCCTTGCAGCCATTCGATGGTGTCCTGGCCTCGCTGGGTCATACGCTTGCTCCTTCGACGGGGGGCGTGGGGTCGTGCCCTCAAGGTGTGAGTGGGTTTGACTGCAATCGTTCGCATTTTTTGCTGCGACCAGCGGGCAGATGTGGCAGAGCTCCGCCGCACGGCGCGCCTACCCCGGCCCACACGCCCTCAAACCCACCCCTCCAGCCGCAACGTCGCGCGTACCAGCCGCTGCTCCTCCTCCTCGATCTCCTTGAGGTTCGCGCAGATGCCCTGGATATGCGCAATCGCCGCCTTGCGCGCCTGTTCCGGCATTCGCCCGGTCACGGCGTTGTACAGCCGCGCATGTTGGCGGTCGATCTGGCGCTTCTGCACATCGCGGTGGTACAGGTTGTTCACCGAGGCAAACACCGAGTTCAACAGCAGGTCGGTCAGCGAGCGCAGCGTCTGCACCAGCACCGGGTTGTGCGAGGCCTCGCAGATCGCCAGGTGAAACGCATGGTCCAGGTGCGCATGCTCCGAGGCCGTCAGTGGCTGCTCATGGGCCGCCAGCAACGCCTCGTAGCTGCGCCGTATGAGCACGAAGTCCGCCTCGGTGCCGCGCAGCGCCGCCAGGCGTGCCGACTCCCCTTCCAGCAGGCTGCGCACCTCGAACAGGTCGTACAGGGTGCGCGGCTGCGAACTGAACAGGTGCATCAATGCCGAGGTGCTGCCCTGCCCCGACAACTGCGCCACATATGAGCCCTTGCCATGCGCAGTCTCGATGATGCCCTTGGCGCGCAGCAGCTTGAGCCCTTCGCGCAGGGCCGTGCGCGACACGCCGAGCTTTTCGGTCAGGCGCCGCTCCGACGGCAGCGCCTGGCCGACCTTGAGCACGCCATCGACGATCAGCCGCTCGATGCGCTCGCACACTACGTCTGCCACCTGCATTGAAAGCGCTTCGCTCATCGTTCCTCCAACTGGTATGACCAGACGCCATGAGTTTTATGACCCTTGCCAGATCAATACATAACTAACTGTATTTATTGAATATTCATGAACAAGCCGGAAAAACCGCAGCAACAAACTGGTTCGACCAGTGATTTGAGCGATAGACACTAAGCCGTCGCCGGCCAATGATGCAAGTGAGCCGTGTTCCATCGAGCTTCCATAACAACAAGACAAGGGTCGTTAGCCTGCCCATGAACATTCTCTACGACGAACGCGTCGATGGTGCGCTGCACAGCGTCGACCGGGCCGAGTTCCTGCACACCCTGCAGAGCCGCCTGCCCGACCTGGATATCCTGCACGCCGCCGAAGACCTCAAGCCCTACGAGTGCGACGGCCTCTCGGCCTACCGCACCACGCCGATGCTGGTGGTGCTGCCGCGCCATCTGGAAGAGGTGCAGAGCGTGTTGCGCCTGTGCCACGAGCGCAAGGTGCCGGTGGTGGCACGTGGCGCCGGCACCGGTTTGTCCGGCGGCGCGCTGCCGCTGGAAAAGGGCGTGCTGCTGGTAATGGCGCGCTTCAACAAGATTCTTGAAATCGACCCGGCCGGGCGCTTTGCCCGCGTGCAGCCCGGCGTACGCAACCTGGCGATTTCCCAGGCTGCCGCGCCGTATGGGCTGTACTACGCACCCGACCCCTCCTCGCAGATCGCCTGCTCGATCGGCGGCAACGTCGCCGAGAACGCCGGTGGCGTGCACTGCCTCAAGTACGGCCTGACCGTGCACAACGTGCTCAAGGTCGAGATGCTCAGCGTCGAGGGCGAACGCATGACCCTGGGCAGCGATGCCCTGGACGCCCCCGGCTTCGACCTGCTGGCGCTGTTCACAGGTTCCGAGGGCATGCTCGGTATCATCACCGAAGTCACCGTCAAGCTGCTGCCCAAGCCGCAGGTGGCCAAGGTGCTGCTGGCCGCCTTCGACTCGGTGGAAAAGGCCGGCCGCGCCGTGGGCGACATCATCGCCGCCGGCATCATCCCCGGCGGCCTGGAGATGATGGACAACCTGGCGATTCGCGCCGCCGAAGACTTCATCCACGCCGGCTACCCGGTAGAGGCCGAGGCAATCCTGCTGTGCGAACTGGACGGCGTCGAGGCCGACGTGCACGACGACTGCGAGCGCGTGCGCGTGCTGCTCGAACAGGCCGGTGCCACCGAAGTGCGCCTGGCCCGCGACGAAGCCGAGCGCGTGCGCTTCTGGGCCGGGCGCAAGAACGCCTTCCCCGCCGTGGGCAGGCTGTCGCCCGACTACTACTGCATGGACGGCACCATACCCCGGCGCGAACTGCCCCACGTGCTGGGGGCCATCGCCGACCTCTCGGCCGAGTACAACCTGCGCGTGGCCAACGTGTTCCATGCCGGCGACGGCAACATGCACCCTCTGATCCTGTTCGATGCCAACACCCCCGGCGAGCTGGAACGCGCCGAGGCGTTCGGCGGCAAGATCCTCGAGCTGTGCGTGAAGGTCGGCGGCAGCATCACCGGCGAGCACGGCGTGGGCCGCGAGAAGATCAACCAGATGTGCGCCCAGTTCAACAGCGACGAGCTGAGCCTGTTCCATGCGGTAAAGGCTGCGTTCGACCCGCTGGGCCTGCTCAACCCGGGCAAGAACATCCCCACCCTGCACCGCTGCGCCGAATTCGGCGCCATGCACGTGCACCACGGCCAACTGCCCTTCCCGGACCTGGAGCGCTTCTGATGAGCACCGTACTGTTCGACCCGGCCCACGGCAGCGACCGCAGCGCCGACCTGCTGGCCCGCGTGCAGCAGGCCATCGCCGAGCGCACCCCGCTGTTCATCCGCGGCGGTGCCAGCAAGACCTTCTACGGGCGCCCCGTCGACGCCCAGCCACTGGACCTCGCCGGGCACACCGGCATCGTCTCCTACGACCCCACCGAACTGGTGATCACCGCCCGCGCCGGCACGCCCCTGCGCGAGCTGCAGGCCGCGCTGGAGCGTGGCGGGCAGATGCTTGCCTGCGAAGTGCCGTGCTTTGGCGACAACGCCACGGTCGGCGGCATGCTCGCTGCCGGCCTGTCGGGCCCGCGTCGCCCATGGGCGGGTTCGGTACGCGACTTCGTACTGGGCACGCGCATGATCAGCGGCCTGGGCACGCACCTGCGCTTTGGCGGCGAGGTGATGAAGAACGTCGCCGGCTACGACCTGTCGCGCCTGCTGGCCGGCAGCCTGGGCTGCCTGGGGGTGATCACCGAAGCCTCGTTCAAGGTGCTGCCCAAGTACCGCTGCCGGGTCAGCCTGCGCCAGGCCATGCCGCTGCAGATGGCCCTGGACAAGCTCGGCGAATGGGGCCAGCAGCCGATCCCGCTGACCGCCGCCAGCCATGACGGCAGCACCCTGTACCTGCGCCTGGAAGGCAACGAGGGTTCGGTACGCGCCGCCGCCGAACGCCTGGGCGGCGATGCGCTGGATGACAGCTACTGGGACGACCTGCGCGAACAGCGCCTGGCGTTCTTCGACGACCCGCGCCCGCTGTGGCGCCTGTCGGTGCCGGCACTGACGGCGCCGCTGGCGATCGAAGGCGAGCAGTTGATCGACTGGGGCGGCGCGCAACGCTGGCTCAAGAGCAGCGCCGATGCCGACAGCATCCGCCAGCTCGCCGCCGCCGCCAACGGGCACGCCACCTGCTTCACCCCGGGCGTGGCGGACAGCCCGTTCCAGCCGCTGGCCGCACCGATCCTGCGGTTTCACCAGACGCTCAAGCGCAACCTGGACCCTCAGGGCATCTTCAACCCCGGCCGCCAGTACGCCGACGTCTGACCCAGGAGCCACCATGCAGACCAACCTGAGCGAAGCGGCCAAGCGCCTGCCCCACGCCGACGAAGCCGAACGCATCCTGCGCAGTTGCGTGCACTGCGGCTTCTGCAATGCCACCTGCCCCACCTACCAGGAACTGGGCGACGAGCTGGACGGCCCGCGCGGACGCATCTACCTGATCAAGCAGTTCCTCGAGCAGGACACCGTCAGCGAGAAGACCCAGCAGCACCTGGACCGCTGCCTGACCTGCCGCAACTGCGAAACCACCTGCCCGTCGGGGGTGGAGTACCACAAGCTGCTGGACATCGGTCGCGACGCCATCGAGGCCCGTGTACCCCGCCCGCTGGGCCAGCGCCTGCTGCGCAGCGGCCTGCGCGCCGTGGTGCCGCGCCCGGCCCTGTTCCAGGCGCTGGTGAGTACCGGCGAGCTGCTGCGCCCAGTGCTGCCCGAGGCATTCAGGACCCACCTGCCACGCAGCGTGGCACCGGCCCGGCAACGCCCCCAGGCCACCCATGCACGGCGCGTGCTGATGCTCGAAGGCTGCGTGCAGCGCAGCCTGTCGCCCAACACCAACGCCGCCACCGCGCGCGTGCTCGACCGCCTGGGCATCAGCATCACGCCGATTGCCCAGGCCGGCTGCTGCGGCGCGGTGGACTATCACCTCAACGCGCAGGACACCGGGCTTGAACGTGCGCGGCGCAACATCGACGCCTGGTGGCCAGCCGTGGAAGCCGGCGCCGAAGCCATCGTGCAGACCGCCAGCGGCTGCGGCGCCTTCGTCAAGGAATACGCCTACCTGCTGCGCGACGACCCGGCCTACGCGGCCAAGGCCGAGCGCATCAGCGCCCTGGCGCGGGACATCGTCGAAGTGATCCGCGCCGAACCGCTGGAGCGCTTCGAGGCCTGCTGCGACCAGACCCTGGCCTTCCACTGCCCGTGTACCCTGCAGCACGCACAAAAACTTGGCGGCGCAGTTGAAGCCGTACTCAAACGCCTGGGCTTCAACCTTACCGAGGTACCCGACAGCCACCTGTGCTGCGGTTCGGCCGGCACCTATTCGCTGACCCAGCCGGTGCTGTCCAGGCAACTGCGCGACAACAAGCTCGATGCGCTGGAAAGTGGCCACCCCGACGTGATCGCCACGGCCAACATCGGCTGCCAGACCCACCTCGACGGTGCCGGGCGAACCCCCGTGCGGCACTGGATCGAACTCGTTGACCAAGCCCTCAACCCAGGAGCCTGATTTCATGCAAAGCAAACCCGTAATGACCCTGAGCGACGTGCAGCAGATTCTCGCCGCCGCCCGTGCCGAGGCCCAGGCCAACCAGTGGGCCGTGAGCATTGCCGTGGTCGACGACGGCGGCCACCCGCTGGGCTTCGAGCGCCTGGACGGCTGCGCGCCGGTGAGTGCCTACATCGCCACCGAAAAGGCCCGCAGCGCGGCGCTGGGCCGACGTGAAACCAAGCTGTACGAAGACATGATCAATGGCGGGCGCACGGCGTTCCTGTCGGTGCCGGTCATCAGCGGCACGCTCGAAGGCGGCGTGCCGGTGATCGTCGACGGCCAGGTGGTCGGCGCGGTGGGTGTGTCGGGGGTCAAGTCCGAACAGGACGCCCAGGTGGCCAAGGCCGGCGTTGCCGCCGTTAAAGACTGATCAGGAGCAACCGAACATGAACGACCGTATTCAGCGTCAACGCCTGCAGGTCGCGAGCGCCCTGCAGCACTTCATCGAAACCGAGGCCCTGCCCGGCACCGGTGTGCCGGAGGCCAACTTCTGGCAAGGCTTCGACGCCCTGGTGCACGACCTGGCGCCGAAGAACCGCGCCCTGCTCGCCGAACGCGACCGCCTGCAGGCCGCGCTGGACACCTGGCACCGCGCCCACCCGGGCCCGGTGGCCGACATGCCGGCCTACCGCGCCTTCCTGAGCGAGATCGGCTACCTGGTGCCGGTGCCTGAACAGGTGGCGGTGAGCACCTCCAACGTCGACAGCGAGCTGTGCGAACAGGCCGGCCCGCAGCTGGTGGTGCCGGTGATGAACGCGCGCTATGCGCTCAACGCCGCAAACGCACGCTGGGGCTCGCTGTATGACGCGCTGTATGGCACCGATGCGATCAGCGACGCCGACGGCGCCGAGGCTGGCGAGGGCTACAACCCGCGCCGTGGCCAGAAGGTCATCGCCTTCGCGCGCAAGGCCCTGGACCAGGCTGCACCGCTGGCCGGCGGCTCGCACGCCGAGGCCAAGGCCTACCGCATCGAGGACGGGCAACTGCGCGTCGACCTCATCAGCGGCCTGACCACCACACTCAAAGACCCCGCCAAGTTCGTCGGCTTCCAGGGTGATGCCGCCCAGCCGAACGCGGTGCTGCTGAAGAACAACGGCCTGCACCTGGAGATCCAGATCGACCCCACCAGCGCCATCGGCCAGACCGATGCGGCCGGGGTCAAGGACGTGCTGGTCGAAGCCGCCCTGAGCACCATCCTCGACTGCGAGGACTCGGTGGCCGCGGTGGATGCCGAAGACAAGACCCTGATCTACCGCAACCTGCTGGGCCTGATGAAAGGCGACCTGAGCGAAGCGATCAGCAAGGGCGGCAAGACCCGCGTGCGCCGCCTCAACCCGGACCGCGTCTACACCGCAGCCGATGGCGCAACACTGACCCTGCATGGCCGTTCGCTGCTGTTCGTGCGCAACGTCGGCCACCTGATGACCAACCCGGCGATTCTCGATGGCGATGGCGCCGAGATTCCCGAGGGCATCATGGACGCGGTGCTCACCGGCCTGATCGCCATCCACGACCTGCAGCGGCGCGGCAACTCGCGCAGCGGCAGCGTGTACATCGTCAAGCCGAAGATGCACGGCCCTGCCGAAGTGGCGTTTGCCGCCGAACTGTTCGGGCGTGTCGAAGACCTGCTGGCGCTGCCGCGCAACACCCTGAAGATGGGCATCATGGACGAGGAGCGGCGCACCTCGGTGAACCTCAAGGCGTGCATCGGCGCAGCGCACGAGCGGGTGGTGTTCATCAACACGGGCTTTCTCGACCGTACCGGCGACGAGATGCACAGCGCCATGGAAGCCGGCCCGATGCTGCGCAAGGGCGACATGAAGTCCACGCCGTGGATCACCGCCTACGAGCGCAACAACGTGCTGGTGGGGCTGGCCTGCGGGCTCAAGGGGCGCGCGCAGATCGGCAAGGGCATGTGGGCCATGCCCGACCTGATGGCCGACATGCTGGTGCAGAAGATCGGCCACCCCAAGGCCGGTGCCACCACCGCATGGGTGCCCTCGCCCACGGCCGCCACGCTGCATGCGCTGCACTATCACCAGGTGGACGTGCAGGGGGTGCAGAGCGAATTGCAGCGCATCGACCTGGCCGGCGAGCGTGACAGCCTGCTCAACGACCTGCTGACCATTCCGGTATCGCCGCGTCCGAACTGGAGCGATGCGGAAAAACTGCAGGAGCTGGAGAACAACTGCCAGGGCATTCTCGGCTACGTGGTGCGCTGGGTGGAGCAAGGAGTCGGGTGCTCCAAGGTACCGGACATCCACAACGTCGGCCTGATGGAAGACCGTGCGACCTTGCGTATATCCAGCCAGCACATTGCCAACTGGCTGCTGCATGGCACGGTGAGCGAGGCCAAGGTACGCGAGGTGCTCGAACGCATGGCGGTGGTGGTCGACCGGCAGAATGCCGGGGATGCGGCATACCGCCCGATGGCGCCGGACTTCGCCACCTCGATGGCGTTCCAGGCCGCCAGCGACCTGGTGTTCAAGGGGCGTGAGCAGCCGAGCGGGTATACCGAGCCGCTGCTGCATGCGTGGCGCTTGAGGTTCAAGGCGGCGAGCTGACGGGCCTCTTCGCCCGCAAGGCTGGCTCCTGCAGGAACCAGCCTTGCGGGCGAAGGCCCCGGCAACTACACGATGGGCAACCCATTGTTGACCACTTCCCGCGTATACGACGCCAGCTGCTTGGCATCCATGCTGGCCACCAGGTCGGCCTCGATGGGCCGGTGCGCCACGATACTCACATCGGTGCAGCCCAGGGCGTTGTGGCGGATCCGGCGCACCGCCGGGCTGATGGTCACGGGGATGATGCCGATGCCCATTTCCTTGGCGATGCGAAATGCACCGGTCTTGAACGGCAGCACGCCCTGCCCTGTGTTGCGCGTGCCCTCGGGGAAGATCCAGAGCGATGTATTGCTGTGGGCCACGCGGGTGGCGATGCGCCGCAGGCTGGTGATCGACGCGCGCGGGTTGCTGCGGTCGATGAACAGGCTGCCGGTCAGCCAGTACAGTTGCCCGGCCAACGGCAGCCAGCGCAACGACTGCTTGCCCACGATCACCGTGCCTGGGCGCAGCGCCTGGGCCACGACAAATGCATCGTGGTTGCTCTGGTGGTTGGCCACATAGATGTAGGAGCGGTCGGGCGCGATGGCGTCGAAACCACCGACCTCGACGCGCACGCCAAAGATCCAGTTGATGGCCCTGTAGACCTTGCAGGCCAGGTAGAGGTTGTCCTGCTTGCGCGGGTTGAGCAACAGCACCAGGCACAGGAACGGAAACGTCACCACCACGAACAGCACGACCAACAGCCAACGCACACACGCAATCATTGCACTATCACCTTCCTAGGCACTTGGTCTCCTACCCGCAACATCAAGATACGGTCATCGCGGGCACACCATAACAAATGGATATATCCAAAGCACCCTGTGATAACGTCAATTCAACTTTCGTTGGGGTTGCTGCTTCTCATGCCGGTTAAAACGGCGCTAATCAATGCTGAGGCCATCTCTACCGAATGCACCGTCGACCATGCCAGGCCCCGACACTCCTGCGCGTTTGCCTCAACGGTTTTCAAGCTCGTCGAGGCCGCACATTTAAGGTAAAGGGCCGCATGTACCAGAGCCTCTTCGGCACTGATACCGGAACGGACACAGAACAGTGCTGGATACTCGGCAGATTGGCCTATCATCGTTTCCGCCGTTTCACACAGCAGAAGTCCAGGACGCTCGTCGACTATTTTTTTCATGATGAAGTCCATGTCAGAGTTTTGAACCCGTAGTTAAGCAAAGTTGCGACGGGCCCAATAGCTGCCTGTTAGGGCAGGAAAAGCTGGCCTGTATGGGTTGACTGGATTTGGCAATATCCATTTTCAATTCGTATAAAAACATGCACTTTCATGTTTAAAAATCTTGCTCATAACATTGAGTTTCATTTTTCAGCTCTCGAGTGACATTCAAGTGAGTGATTGGCGCGAAAGGTTCATTGCCGTGGTGACGGGGTGCCGCAACGAAGGCGAGCTGTTCAGCGAGCTGACCCGGCTTACCCGCGAGCTGGACTTCGAGTTCTGTTCCTATGGGCTGAAGAATCCGCTGCCGATCGCCGCCCCGCAGTTCATCCTGCGCTCCAACTACCCCAGCGCCTGGGAAGCCAGGTACGTGGCCGAGGACTATTTTTCCTGCGACCCGACGGTGGCCCACGGGCTGACCCGCACCACGCCCCTGCAGTGGGCCGCCGCGCAACAGCAGCACCAGCAGGCATTCTGGGAAGAGGCGCGGCACTACAGCCTGGACCACGGCTGGTGCCTGTCGGTGCAGGGCGACTACGGCACCATCGGCCTGCTGTCCCTGTCCCGCCCGGATGACCCGATCTCCACACTGGAACTGGACGCCAAGGAAGCCAAGCTCATCTGGCTGTCGCAACTGGCGCACAGTGCCATGACCGGCTTCTTTGCCCAGACCCACCTGCCCGAGGCCCAGAAGACCCTGACCGCACGGGAGAAAGAAGTGCTCAAATGGACCGCCGTGGGCAAGACCTACAGCGAGATCAGCATCATCCTCACCATCGACAGCCGCACGGTGAAGTTCCACCTGGTCAACGCCATGCGCAAGCTGCAGGCCAGCAACAAGGCCGAGGCGACGGTGAAGGCAATTCTGCTGGGGATGCTTTTCTAGGCCAGGGCTGCATCAATAGCTGAAAATTCCCGACACAGCGACTAAGGTAGGCACAGATCGGTGCCCGCCCCTGGCCCGAGACAACAAGATGACGGTGAGCCGCCCCTGCGCGCGCCACGGTCGACGGGAGCCCAGCATGCAGCATACCCAGACCAGCCCGAGCGATCTTGCGGCCTTCGTCGACGATCACTTCCCCGAGCGCGGCATCCGCCCCGACCCTGTCATTGCGCAGTCCTGGTACCGCAGCGTGGTCGAGCATCGCCTCGACCCCGGCGCCGCCGGGCGTACCCATGTGCTGGGCGCCGACGCCATCCGCCAGCATCAACAGCAGCACCAGCAATACCTGGCCATCGCCAGCCAGGGCGTCAGCGGCCTGGCCAGGCGCGTGGTGCCGGCCGGGTTCGCGGTGCTGCTCAGCGACGAACACGGCATCACCCTCGACACCCGCCTGCCCGAAGCCAGCCACATCTATACCCAGGCCGGGCTGGTGGTGGGCGCGCGCTGGGACGAGTCGATTGCCGGCACCAACGGCATCGGCACCACCCTGGCCGCCGCGCAGCCGCTGATCATCCACCGCGAAGAGCACTTTCTGGCCTCCAACTTTCGCCTGAGCTGCTCGGTGGCACCGATCTTCGACGCCCAGGGCCTGCTGCGCGGCTGCCTGAACGCCACCTGCCTGAACAGCAACGGGCCCAAGGAGGCGCAGTACCTGACCCTGCAACTGGTGATCCTGTATGCGCGGCTGATCGAGAACGCGCACTTTCGCGAGTGCTACCGCGACCGCCTCACCCTGTCGCTCAAGCCCATCGACGACATAGCCGACCTGGCCAACGAGCAGTTGCTGGCGCTGGACGACAACGGCCGCATCATCGGCGCCAACCGCGCCACCTTCGTTGCCCACCAGCGCGATGCGGCGCCGCTGCTGGGTGCGCGCATCGACAGCCTGCTGCCAACCTCGGTGGATGAACTGCTGCACCTGACCCAGGGCGGTGCACGCGGCGTGCGCCTGCGCGGGCAGCAGGACGACGCCTTGCTGGATGTGGGCCTGCGCATACCGTCGCAGCGCCATCGCCCTGCCCCGGCCAGACCGCCGGTGCGCAGCAGCCACCCCGACCTGCAGCAGCTGGCCGGCGGCGATGCGCGCCTGCAACAGGCGGTGCAGCGGGTGCGCAAGGTGCTCGACAAGGACCTGCCGATACTGATCACCGGCGAGACCGGCACCGGCAAGGAGGCATTCGCCCGCGCCATCCACCAGGCCAGTGCGCGGCGCGCCGGGCCGTTCATCGCGCTCAATTGCGCGGCGATTCCCGAGACGCTGATCGAGAGCGAGCTGTTCGGCTACCGCGGCGGCAGCTTCACCGGGGCCGACAAGAAGGGCATGAAGGGCAAGCTGGAACTGGCCGCCGGCGGCACGCTGTTTCTGGACGAGATAGGCGACATGCCGGCGCACCTGCAAACCCGTTTGCTACGGGTGCTGGCCGAGCGCGAGATCTTCCCGATTGGCGCCCAGGCGCCGGTGGCGCTGGACGTGCAGGTGGTGTCGGCGACCCACCAGGACCTGCACGGGATGATTGGCGACAAGCGCTTTCGCGAGGACCTCTACTACCGCCTGGGCGGCATGAGCCTGGCGTTGCCGGCCTTGCGCGAACGCAGTGACCGGGGCGCGTTGATCGAGCAGTTACTGGCGGCGCAGAGCAGCGGCGTGCGGCTGACCGAACAGGCCCGCCAGTGCCTGCATGCCCATGCGTGGCCGGGCAACATTCGTCAGTTGCTCAATGCGTTGCGCTACGCGGTGGCGTTGGCCGAGGACGGGGTGATCGACGTGGATTGCCTGCCGGCGGAAGTGGTGCAGGTGGTGCGCGGCGAGCCGCTGCGCATCGACAGCCAGGACCCGGCCAGCGAGTTGCTGCAAAGGTTGCGGCGCCATCGCTGGAACATCAGTGCGGTGGCGGCTGAACTGGGGGTGGCGCGCTCGACGCTGTATCGGCAGATGAAGAAGTACGGGGTGGTGCAGCCCAATGATCGGTTGTGATGGCAGGGGTTGCTGTGCAACCCATCGCGGGTCGAGCCCGCTCCCACAGGCTGTGGGAGCGGGCTTGACCCGCGATGAGGCCCTAACAGGCTACCTGGGCCTCAGATCTGGATGTAGACCACATGGGTATGCGTGTACTCATACAACCCATGCTTGCCATCGGCCCCACCGATCCCCGACTTGCGCGTGCCGGCATGGAAGCCCTGCATGGCCTCGAAGTTCTCGCGGTTGATGTAGGTCTCGCCGAAATCCAGCGCGTTGCTGGCATGCATCGCTGCACTCAGGCTGCGCGTGTACAGCGATGAAGTCAGCCCGTATTCACTGTCGTTGGCCAGCGCAATCGCCTCGTCCAGGCTCTCCACGATCTGGATCGGCAACACCGGCCCGAAGATCTCCTTGCGCATGATCTCCATGTCGGCCGAGCAGCCGGCCAGCACCGTCGGCTGGTAGTGGAAGCCCTGCCCGCGATCGGCCACCGCGCCCCCGGTCACCAGCTGCGCGCCCTGCCCGGTGGCGGTGCGCACCATCTGCCCGACCTTGTCCAGGGCGGCCTGGTTGATCAGCGGGCCCATGTCCAGGTCCGCCTCGGCCAGCGGGTCACCATAACGGGTGGCGGCCATGGCGCTGGCCAGTTTGTCGGTGAACTCATCCGCCACCTCGCGCTGCACGTACACCCGCTCGGCGCAGTTGCACACCTGCCCGGTGTTGATCACCCGCGACGCGGTGATCGACTTGACCGCCAGTTCCAGGTCCGCATCAGCCAGCACGATGGCCGGCGCCTTGCCGCCCAGCTCAAGGTTGAGCTTGGTGATGTTCGGCGCCGCCGCGGCCATGATCCGCGAGCCGGTGCCCACGCTGCCGGTGAAGCTGATCAGGTCGATGCCAGCGTGGCTGGTCAGGCGCTGGCCCACGGTCGCCCCGGTACCGCACACCACGTTGAACACGCCGCTGGGCAGGTCGGTCTCGGCCACCAGGCGGGCGAACTCGAAGCAGTTGATCGGTGTTTCTTCGCTGGGCTTGATCACGATGGTGTTGCCCGTGAGCAGGGCCGGCGCCATCTTGCGGGCGATCAGAAAGAACGGGAAGTTCCACGGCAGAATCCCGGCCACCACACCCAGCGGCTTGCGCAGCAGAAAGATGCTTTCACCGGCGCGATCGCTGGTGAGCACCTCGCCTTCCAGGCGTCGCGCCCACTCGGCCATGTAGTCCAGGTAGTCGGCGGTGAAGTTGACTTCGACCAGGGCCAGGCCGAGCACCTTGCCCTGCTCGGCGGTGATGATGCGCGCCAGGCGCTCGGCGTTGTCGCGCACCTTGCTGGCGATCTTGCGCAGGTAGCCGGCGCGCTCGATGGCCGGGCGCGTCGCCCAGCTCTTCTGGGCCTTGCGCGCGGCGGCAATGGCCTGCTCCACCTGCGCGTCACTGGCCTGGGGTACGCGCCCCAGCAGTTGTCCATTGGCCGGGTTGTGCACCTCGATCTGCGCGTCGCTGTCGACGAACGCATTGGCGATGTAGTTCTGGTAGATGACGTCACTCATGGGTCAATGGCTCCTTTTCAATGGGATGACTTGGCGCTGAACTGCTTCCAGGTATCGCCTTCCTGATGAAGGTCGTGGGCGCGCTTGATCAGGTACTGGTGGATCTGGTCGACCTGCTCGGGGGTGAAGGCGTCGGCGAACGACGGCATGCCATCCGGCACGCGGCCACCGAAGAGGATGCCGAGGAACATCTGGTGCTTTTCCGGGGTGAGCTTGCGCAGGTCGGGCAGCACGCCGCCGCTGACCGCGTGGATACCGTGGCACTGCGAGCAGTAACCGTCGTACAGCTTGGCGCCCGCCTCGATCGAAGCGGTGTCGTTGCTCAACGCGGGTGGTTTGGGGGTGTCCGGGCGTGGCGCCGGCTCTTGCAGCTTGGCGGTGCCGCCCAGCTTGTAGGTCAGCACCTGGGCGTACGGCTGCACGCCGGCCCGCAGCGACAGGGCCCCGGCAAAGGTGGAGAACGCGCCGCCCCAGCCGGCCATGAAGGTCACGTACTGCTCGCCATCCACGCTGTAGGTGACGGGCGCGGCCATCACGCCGCTGGCAGCCGGTTGCTCCCAGAGTTTTTCGCCGGTGTCGGCGGCATAGGCGATCACCCGCCCGTCGGCGCTACCCTCGAACACCAGGTTGCCCGCGGTACTCAAGGTGCCGCCGTTGAAGATGGTCACGTAGGGCACTTCCCAGGCGGCCTGCTGCTTGACCGGGTCCCAGGCGATCAGCTTGCCCGACCAGCTCTTGGCCATCTCCAGCAGGCCTTCGGCGCCTTCGGGCATCATCCCGGTGCGCAGGCCCAGCTGGTACATGCTCTTGAACGGGTTGCGCTTGGGCGCCTCGGGGATGTGCTCGTAGTAGGCCGACATGATGTGCGCCGGGATGTACACCAGCCCGGTGTCGGGGTTGTACGACATCGGCTGCCAGTCATGCGCGCCCCAGAACGCCGGGGTCACCAGGTTGCGCTTGCCGTTCTTCCAGTAGGCGGCGTTCTCTTCGTCCAGGATCGGCCGCCCGGTCTTCATGTCCATGCCCTTGGTCCAGCTCTGCGGCACGATGCCCTTGGCCGACAGCAGCTCGCCGGTGGCGCGGTCGATCACATAGAAGAAGCCGTTTTTCGGCGCCTGCATCAGCACCTTGCGCGGCTTGCCGTCGATGGGCAGCTCGGCCAGGATCATGTGCTGGGTGGCGGTGTAGTCCCAGGCATCGCCCGGGGTGGTCTGGTAGTGCCACACGTATTCGCCGGTGTCGGCATTGACCGCCACGATGGACGACAGGAACAGGTTGTCGCCCTTGGCCTGGCTACGCCATTTGGGGTCCCACAGCGAGCCGTTGCCCACGCCGATGTACAGCAGGTTCAGCTCCGGGTCGTAGGCGAACGAGTCCCAGGCGGTGCCGCCACCGCCCTGCTCCACATAGGCATCGCCGAACCAGGTCTTGGCGGCGATCTCCATGCCCTTGCCCTCGGGCGGCAGCTTGGGGTCGCCCGGCACGGTGTAGAAGCGCCACGCCTCCTTGCCGGTTTCGGCGTCGTAGGCGGTGACATAGCCCCGCACGCCGAACTCGGCGCCGCCGTTGCCGATCACCACCTTGCCGTTGACCACCCGAGGGGCGCCGGTGATGGTGTAGCTGCGCTTGTGGTCGGCGCGGGTGTCGACCGACCAGGCGCGCTGGCCGGTCTTGGCGTCGATGGCCTCCAGGCGCCCGTCGAGCACGCCCACGTAGACCTTGCCCTTCCACACCGCCACGCCACGGTTGACCGCGTCGCAACAGGCTTCGCCGGCGCGGTGGCGGTCCGATTGCGGGTCGTACTTCCAGATCAGCCTGCCGTCGCGCGCATCCAGCGCGTACACCACCGAGAACGGCCCGGTGGTGTACATCACCCCGTCGACCACGATGGGGGTGGCTTCCACGCCACGGTCCAGGTCCAGCTTGTAGCTCCAGGCCAGGCCCAGCTGGCCGACGTTCTGGTCGCTGATCTGCTTGAGCGGGCTGTAGCGCTGTTCGTCGTAGGTGCGCCCGGTGCTCATCCAGTTACCGGGCTCCTTGTCGGCGGCGATGATGCGCGCGCCATCGACGTTGGCCGGGATGTCCGCAGCCAGCGCCGGTGTACCCGCCAGGCTCAGCAGCACGGCAACGGCAAGGGATTTGAGGGGAAGCGAGGCGAGGCCAGTCTGTCTCATGGGAGTGTCCTGTTCTTATTAGTGGCGCAGTCTTCGCGCTGCGCCATCAGCTCATCGCAACCGCCATGCCAGCTGTGACATGAACCGCCACAACCGCTCTGGCACGCGGCTTTGCGCGCGCCGCACCGATGCCGCCCGCGCTGCAATCAACGCTACAGGTGTTGCATCACCCGCTACACAGGGCGCACACCTGTAGCGCAGTGCTGGCCCGGCGCACGCCACATTCACAAATCGAATGGCAGGGATTTAAACATTTAATTTGTGGATAGCTAAAGATGGTCATAACGTAGCGGTGCAATCCCTGAACGGGGCCGCCCGCCGCAGGCTGGCCCGGGGGACACAACAACAAACATCGAGACTGTCCATGTCCAGAACCACTTACTTCGCCCCCCACGGCGGGCACCCGGCTCAGACCGAGCTGCTGACAGACCGTGCCATGTTCACCGAAGCCTACGCGGTGATCCCCAAGGGCGTGATGCGTGACATCGTCACCAGCCACCTGCCCTTCTGGGACAAGATGCGCATGTGGGTCATCGCCCGCCCGCTGTCGGGTTTCGCCGAGACCTTCTCGCAGTACATCGTCGAAGTTGCCCCTGAAGGCGGCAGCGAGCGCCCGGAGCAGGACAAGAACGCCGAGGCGGTTCTGTTCGTGGTCGAGGGTGAAGTCGACATCACCCTGCAAGGCAAGCCGTACACCCTCAAGCCAGGCGGCTACGCGTTCATTCCGCCGGGCGCCGACTGGAGCCTGCGCAACAACAGCGCGGCCAACGTGACCTTCCACTGGATCCGCAAGCACTACCAGGAAGTCGAAGGCCTGGCGCACCCGGAAGCGTTCGTCACCAACGAACAGGACGTTACCCCGATCCCGATGCCGGGCACCGATGGCGCCTGGGTCACCACCCGCTTCGTCGACATGGCCGACATGCGCCACGACATGCACGTCAACATCGTGACCTTCCAGCCGGGCGGCACCATCCCGTTCGCGGAAACCCACGTGATGGAGCACGGCCTGTACGTGCTGGAAGGCAAGGCGGTGTACCGCCTGAACCAGGACTGGGTCGAAGTGGAAGCCGGCGACTTCATGTGGCTGCGCGCCTTCTGCCCGCAGGCCTGCTACTCGGGTGGCCCTGGCCCGTTCCGCTACCTGCTGTACAAGGATGTGAACCGCAACGTGAACCTGACGCTGAACCCAAAGCGTTAAGCAGGTAGCGATGCAGAAAGCCCGCCGTGACTGGCGGGCTTTTTTGTGGGGAAGTGACCCGCAGGCTCACACCGCCTGTGCTTCGAGCAGGCCGGTCAACACGCCCGCCAGCGCTCGTACCATCGGGTCGGCCGTCTGGCGATGCAGAATCAGAATCTCGTAGCTGTCGATCACCGGCAGGCCATCCGCCTCGCCGAGCACCCGGTGCTCGGCGGTGACGGCGCGTGGCGGCAGCAGGCTGATACCCATGCCGTCGGCCACGGCGGCCTGAATGCCGCTGAGGCTGGAGCTGGTGAACGCGATGCGCCAGCGCCGGCCCAGGCTCTCTACTGCGCTGATGATTTCGTCGCGGTACAGCCCGCGTGGCGGAAAGGTCACCAGCGGGATCGGGTCCAGCGCCAGGGCCGGGTTGTGCGCGCTGTCGATCCAGCGCAATTGCTCCGGCCAGCTGGCCACCCCTTCGCGACCGTTGCGCCGCTGCTTGAGCAGCACCAGGTCGAGCTCGCCGTTGTCGTAGCTCTGGCTGAGGTCGCGGCACAGGCCGCTGGTGACTTCGAGCTTGACCTGCGGGTGCCTGCGGTTGAACGCCGACAGTGCGTTGGTGGTGCGCCCGCCAACGAAGTCTTCGGGTACGCCCAGGCGCAGGGTCACGCCGACCGTGGCGCCGGCCAGGGCTTCGAGCATCTGGTCGTTGAGGGCGAGCATGTGGCGGGCATAGCCGAGCAGGGTCTGGCCGGCGTCGGTGGGCAGCACCTCGCGATTGCCGCGCTCGAGCAAGCGGTGACCGACCATCTCCTCGAGGCGCCGGACCTTCTGGCTGATGGTCGACTGGGTGGAATGCAGGCGCGTGGCCGCCGTGGTGAAACTGCCGCAGTCGGCCACCACCACGATGGCGCGCAGCAGGTCGAGGTCGAACAGAGACCTATTCGGTTTCAGACTGAGGGTCATGCGTAGATTCGATTCATGAATGGTGCAAGGGTTCTACCATGCGCCCCCCGGCGCGGCAACCAGTGACATGAACCCGCAGGCACCGGCCCTGTCGGCGAAGTGGCCGTCTATCGTCGATAGAACCAACTGTTGATTGAATAGTTTAAATACATCCAAACGTTAAACCGATTACTACCCGATCAGGTAGTTACGCAGTGCGCGCCAGTGGGATCTAATTCATGTGCGTGGAGGGCCCAACGCACATTGAACCTGTTGAACACGGAGTGTTTATGTCGACCCGCATGTTTATCACCGCCGCACCGGTGGGTGCAGTGTCTCGTTTCGTCTCACCGAAAGAGCCGAAGTTTCTCGATAACTCGGAACTCGCCGCCCAGGACGACTCACTTGAAAGTGTATTGTTGAATGCAGGTTGGAAACGCGTTGCGGCGGGCGGCCTGCGCACCCGCGTCAACCCCGGCGCCGGTACCCGGGCGCTTGTGGCTGTCAGTGCAACAACCCTCAAATGGCTCGAATCAAGGAAGACCCAGCAGGACATCGTGTTCACTCTGACCGGCAGCGGCTGGCAGCTGGATAACGACGGCGCGCTGGTTCAGCATGATCCCCTGCACCAGGGCTACCTGCCGCCAAGCCTGGTCGAAGCGCTGCGCAGCGACTCCCCCGCAGCCTATGAAACCTTGATTTCACAGGGCTGGGAGGTCTGCGCAGCCGGTTACTGGAACCCCATGCGGGCCGCGTCACCGTACCTTCCCATTACCCCGGACGCCATTATCGAAGCCAGCGTGCACGCCGCCGCCGAAGGCGCGGCGATCCTCCACCTGCACACCCGCGACCTGTCCGACAGCCACACCCTGTCGATCCCCGGCAACACGCAGACCATCACCCTGGGGGCCCAGCAAAACCATATCGATGTCGACCAGTACAACCAGATAGTACCGGCACTGCATCAACGTATTCCTTCGGCCATCATCAACCTCTCGACCAGTGTACGCGGCGGTCGCAACTTCGAAAGCCCGATACGCCGGGCGCACTTGCATCACTATGGCCTGAATAAACGCGGGCCAGATGTAAGTTCATTCAGCCCCGGCCCGGTTATATTCCAGGCCGGTGGCGGTTATGAAAACTCACCCCAGTTTCTTGAACAGCAACTTGAACACTTGAACACCTGCGCCATTCGCCCGGAAGTTGAAGTGTTCAACAGTTCGATACTTGATAATGCACTCGGCCCGAACCTGCGCGGGCTGTCCCAGGCAGGCAACCCGATACTGTTCATGCTGGTCGCCGGCGTGGATCAGTTCCGCCGAGCCGAAGACGGCAGTGTCAGCGACGATTCGCTGATTCCGGTAGCCGACCGGGAAGCAGTCTATGGGCTGATCAAGCAGGACACCCCGGCGTCTCTGGCGCACGCCATCGAACTGGCGTCGTCGCGCTTGCAGCCGTTTGTGCAACGCATCCGCCGTGAAGTGCCCGACGCGGTCATTTCAATCCTGGCACCCGGGCCGATGCTGAGGATACTGGCGGAGGTGGCGCTGAGCCTGCGCCTGGACGGTGTACGAGTCGGCCTGGAAGATGCGTTGCATGTACCGGATACGCTGGCGCCCGGCGGCTCGCGCAAGGCCACCACCGCCGATCAGGTGCGCTACGTGCGCAAGCGGCTCGAAGCACTGGGCGTGAGCCTGCAAGACGCCGAGCAGACCCGCGACCGGCTGAACATGCCGCTGGACCAGGTGAGACTGTTTCGCGAGGCAGCGGCAACGCTGAAAAGCCTGGAACTGGAAGGCCCCCCCACGGCGCCACGCCCCATCGCCCGGGCACTGCTCGATGCGCTCCAACCCCTGCAGCAGCGCTACCTGGAACGTGAGGCGGCGTTCATCGGACATGTATCGGCACGCCTCGCCGAAACCCTGGCCGGGCAGGCACCCGTCAGCGCAGAACGCCTGGCCGAGGTGGCGATCGAGACCATTTTCGACAGCGGCCTGTACGTGCGCTACTTCATCGAAGAGCGTGACCGTTACCGCCTGCCGCTGAACCAGTTCGGCAAGCGCCTGTATGCCGTGCAGGCGCTCAACTTCATTCGTGAATTGAACGACGAACACGGCGTGACGAACCTTGCCTGGGACCAGGCTCTGGACACCCTGGCGACGCAGGACCAGTTACCCCGCGACAGCTATCGAATCGTACCGCACCAGTACAAGGGCCAGGACCTGCGCTTTCTTGAATACCTGGCGTCGCTACCGTGTCGCTACAACAGCAGCAGAACCCTGGTGGTCAACACCGTACTGCGCACCGACCCCGACTACAGCATGACCATGGCCCTGCTGTTCGAAGGCATTCACCAACTGACCTCGCGCCTGCGCGGCGATTCGTCTGCCGAACGCAAGACACACGGCACGCGGCTTTACCACGTGCAGGCGCAGGACGTGCAGGATGTGCACGCAACTACCCTGCCCAACCCGATACGCCACTACCAATGGGCCGTACTGCCCAGCACACCCACCACCAATTACCCGCAAGGCATTGCCCTGGGCAAGGGCCTGGCTTCGACCTTCTCGAGTTTCCTGCAAGGCATCGGGCAATCGTCGGTGGCGCTGCTGGGCATTGTGCATTCGGGCCTTGATGCCCAGGACAACCCGATCATCGAATCGGCCATGCTGCACAACCGGTTCATCCTCGGCACGCAGTGGCACAGCCAGGTCGTCAGCCACTCGGCACGCCTGATCTATGAGCAGGTGATACTGCCCCGCATCATTGCGCAACCGAACGCCCTCAGGTTCTGCCCCGATGGCTTGGTGGCCCGCGATGACAACGGGTTGCCACTGGACCACGCCGGACGCCCCGCCACCCGGCTTTCCTTCCAGGGCATCGAAGACCTTCAGCGCCTGCACTTCTGTGCCCACAGCTCTGGCGCCGCCACATTGCAGCAACTGGACAATGCCATGCGCGAGGACATGCAGCGCCTGGGCTACTCCGTTCTGGAACAGGAGGAAATATTCAACCGTGCGGTGGCCATTTCGTTCGGCTCCGCCACCGACATCGACACCACCCTGCAAGGCACGCCGGTCATCGATATCACCGCCTACAACGATATACGCAGCCTGGCCGGCACCACCACGCACGACTACATCCCGGCCAAGGCCTGCGCCAACACGGCGACCATCGCGCAGCTTCACGGCGGCGTGGCTGCACAGCACCGCTACGATCAGGCCAGCTGGGCGTTCTACAAGGAAGGCAAGGGACGCAAATTGCTGCGCCTCAAGGATGTGGTGCTGCGCCACGACCCGGTACGGGCCCATGACGGTCACTCGATCCGACGTTACCTGGAGGGTGCACCGGCCACCTTGCACGACCTGTTGAACCTGTTCCTCGAGGCGCCGTTGAACATCCGCGCCGACATGCTCATGCGCGAGTTCTACGCCACTCAACAGACCACCCGTCACTGAAGGGATGCCTGAATGAAAATCGCAATTGTGGGCGCTGGATGCAGCGCCGTTCTGCTCTGCAAGGAACTGGCACGCCAGGGGCATGACGCAGCGGTGTCGGAAATCACCGTGTACGAAACCACCGGCCACTTCGGCCCGGGGCTACCCTACGGCCAGGCCACCACGACACCGGAGTTCATTCTGAACATGGCCACTTCCACCCTGGGCACGGACGTCGAACATGCCTATGGGTTCCTGAAATGGCTCAAGGCCCAGCCTGGTTGCGAAACCACCGACCTGAACGACTATGTCAGCCGCCGGCAGATGGGCCAGTACCTGGTCAAGGAGCTGGAGCTTGCCCGTCACACCCTGGCCCGGTTCAACATCCGATTGCGAACCCTCGCGCAAACCGTCATCGACGTGAAGGCCGAGCACCCCAGTTACACCGTGACCACTGCACAGGGCGATGAACGCTTCGACAACGTTGTGCTGGCGGTCGGGCACTTGAAGAAGCAGACGCCCTACCCCGACCTGGCGCACTACTACGCCAACCCCTATCACGATCTGGAGCGCCTGAAGACGCAGGTCAGGCCGGGGGCCACCGTCGGCATCCTGGGCACCAAGCTGACCGCAGTGGACATGGCCCTCATGCTCAGCGGGCTGGGCGCCGGACATGTCGCGATCTACTCCAATTCGGGGCGTATCCCGCTGGTGCGCGGGGCCGTGCTCGACAACCCGGTGGGCACGCAGCGACGCTTGCCAGAGCGCGTCTCGATCAGTGGCTTCCTGAACAGCTTTCGCCGCATGCGCAGCTTCAGCGCCGAGTACAAGGGCCTGTTTGCACCGCTGGAACCGCTGGAACGCCTGCAGCGGGAGATCCAGGCGGCGGCCCATGTGCGTGACTGGCAGATCTGGCTGGACGCCACCAAGACCTGGATCGACGAGTTCTGGACACGGCTGGACAACGTGCAGAAGCGTCGCTTCCAGCGCAAGTACCAGGGCCTGTGGATGTCCTATCGCCACCCCATGCCGCTGGACAATGCACTCAAGCTCGAAGCGCTGATCAAGGCAGGCCGGGTATCCATTCACCGCGGCTACAAAGCCACCCGCGCGGATGCGCAAGGCAACATCCTGATCGACCTCAGCGGGCAGACCCTGAGCGTTGACTACGCCATCGACGCCACCGGTTTTGCCGGCAACCTGGCGCGGCTGGACTCACCGCTGATAGAAAACCTGCTCGACCGCGGCCTGATCCGACAGAACAGCCACGGCGGCATCGCGATCAACCCTACCACCCACCTGATCGATGGGCAGCGGGGGGTGTATGCGATCGGGCCATTGACCCAGGGCTCGCTGTTCTATGTGTCAGCGATCGAACGCCTGGCGGTGCATGCGCGCAACCTGGTCACTCACCTGATGACCAACAACAGCCGCGTGCAACCTTCGTTGTCGAGCCTGCAGCAATAGGCATCTGCTCACGACAGCAGGCCCAGCGCGAACGCGCGGGCCACCGCTGCCGTGCGGTTCTTGCCGCCGAGCTTGGCCACCGCATTCTTGGTGTGGAACTTGACGGTGTTGACCGAAATGCTCAGCGCCAGCGCCACCTCCTTGCAGTTCTTGCCGGCGGCATAGTGCTTCAAGGCCTCGCGCTCGCGTGCGGTCAGCCTGTCGTCGCCAGGGCTTGCAGAGGGGTCGAGGTGATCACTGTCCAGCGGGGTATGCGACATGACTCATTCTTCCTTAAAGAGTAAGTGCATCAGCAGTGCTATTCAGCCGATGAGGTTGGGTACCGAGGAAATCAGCAGCGAAATGCCGGAGACCGTGAGCAGGCTCAGCACGACGCGGCGAAACTGCACGTCGCTGATGCCGATATACAGGCGTGTGCCGAGGAACGTCGGAATCAGCATCGCCGGCGCGACAATGGCGAAGTAGGGCAGCATCTCGCGCGTGGCAATGCCGGTACTGAGGTAGGTGCCCATGGTGACCAGCAGCATGGACAGGTTGAAGTTCTGGATAATCGAGCGCTGCACGTCGCGGTCGTACCCCTTGAGGGTGCACCACAGGGTCGGCACAGTGCCGGTGAAACCGCCCAGCCCGCCCATGATGCCGCCGGCCATGCCGATCACACCGTCGGCGATCTTGCCCTCGGCAGTGATTTTCGGCAGGTTCTTGGCAAACAGCATGGCTGGGCACCAACTCACCAGCAGGGTGCCCAGAATGGCCTTGAACCAGTTCATGTCCAGGCTGGGCAGCAGCGCGACGCCGAGTGGGATGCCGGCCAGGCCGCCAAGCACGAAGGGCAGCAGGCGCTGCATGTTGAAGCCCCGGCGTACCGAAATGGCCGCCACCACTTGGCCGGTCAGCGCCCCGAATACCGCCAGTGTGGCAGCCAGCTTCGGGTCGAGTACCCAGGCCCAGAACGACATGGCCACCAGGCCGAATGCAAAACCCGAGAGCCCCTGAACAAAGCCGGCCACCACTGCTCCGACCGTTACAATCAAATAAACCGTAAGCACCTGATATCCCCCTTTCCCTGGCACACCCTCATGGTGCGCCTGGCGGGAAGTATGGTACCGGGTCTGTAAAGTTGGAAATTTGAATCCTGTATCAGCCTATAAAACAATGTTATTGCGACACTTCAATCTGTCGTGACCAGCCACTGTTCATTGACCGGTGACGTCGATAAAACAGCAACTTTTGCGGCGCGTTTGAGTGCCCGTGCAAAGAGCGCCTGTTCGACCGCATTGGCACCATTGATACGCTGAAACAGGCTCATGGGTGACAGCCGCCAGCCAAGGCGATGGCGCACCCTGCCGACATTGCACAGGCGCACGAGCTCTTCGGCAACATCTGCCGGCACGATGGCCACGGCCTGCTCGTTGGTTGCCACCAGCTCACCGATGAACCTTGACGACAAGCTCTCGACCATGGGTGAAGGGGGGGTGATACCGGCATTGAGGAAGAAGTCGATGAGTTGCTCGCGGATCGGCGTCTGGCGTGGGCCGAGTACCCAGTCCAGCCGAGCCAGTGCCTGCAGGTCGAGTGGCCGCTGGTTGAGGTGCATCGCCAGGCGTTCGTGGGCAATCAGCCGGGGTTCCTGGTGATACAGCACCTCGTGTTGCAGATCGGGCACGTCCGGCAGCGCGGACGTGCGGCCGATCACGCAGTCGAGTTCGTGGGCCTGCAGGCGCTCCAGCAGGTGGGCGCTGGAGCCCTCGTGCAAGGTCACCGATATGCGCTTGCCGCAGGAGCGGGTCTGGTTGATGGCGGTGGCCAGCAGGCGCCCGGGTAGAAACGGTATGACGCCCACGTTCAAGTGTGCTGCACGACCCTGGGTCATGGCTTCGATGTCCATCGCCCAGTGATCGAGGTCGGCCAGCATCCCCCTGGAGCGGGCGACGATCAGGTTGCCCAGTTCAGTGGGCAGCATGCCGCGCGGTGAGCGTACAAAAAGGGGGGCGCTGAACAGGCTTTCGAGGTCGGCGAGGATCTGAGTGATCGCCGGTTGGCTGGTGGACAGCCGCAGCGCAACCTGGGTCAGCGAGCCATGCGCCTGAATGGCCTGAAGCACCAGCAGGTGTTTCATTTTCAGGCGGCTGGCAAGTCGTCGTGACAGTGAGGTTTCAAAGGGTAAGCGAGTCCTTTCGGTTTTCATACAATTCCATCATAAGAAAGTTATTATCCGTTCTATGCAGAACGTACACGCCCGTATGAGGTTAGTACGAAACACGCGCAATGATTGGCCGCAATTAAAACTTCCCAATTATTTAAATTGCACACTTCCCGACACTGTTTGCAGGTATAAGTTCGCCACAAAAAACCGTCAAACCAACACTACCCCTACCCCCCATATCGGTAAAACGCCCAGCAACCACACCGCCAGACGCGGCCAGTACGGCAACAGCATCGCCACCCCGAACCCGGCCAGTGAAATACCGCCAAACCAGGCTACCGGCCCCATCGCCCAGCCCCAGGCCACGCCACTGACCCACAGGCTGATGGCCAGCGCCGACCAGCCCGCCGACCGCAGGGCCACCCTCAACCAGGGTGCAGGTGCCCTGCCCCACACCTGCTTGTAGTGCCGCTCCAGCCCCAGGCACAACGCCAACATACCCACATAGGCAAACACCACCGCGCCGATCATCAGCATGTCATTGCCCCTCCACCGCTACCGTCGCACGCTTGCGCGCAGGTTTTTCTTCACGCGGCGCCACGCAGCGCCATGCCGCATACGCCAGCAACCCACCCAGCACCACGCTGGTGGCCTCCAGCACGCGGTGCGCCGGGTCGTGCTGCGCGGTCAACGCGCCCAGCACCGGCAGGCCGATGCACAGTACCGCGGCCAGCCCCAGCTGCTCGGCCCAGGCGCGCTGCGCCGGGCGCAAACCGGCATGCAGCAGCGACAGCAACCACACCGCGAAGAACGCCTTGACCTCCCAGTTGGCCCGCTGCGCCAGCTCCACCGGCAGCAGGCGGTTGGCCCACAGCAAGCCTGCGCAGGCCAGCATCAGGCCGGCGACGAACGCCACGTTGAAGCTCTCGGCCACCTTGTACCAACGCTGCGCCGACACCGAGGCACTGGCGTATTTGCGCCGGCGCTTGACGCAGAACAGCACCAGCCCGGTGCCGATCATCGCGGTGCTGACCAACGCACACACGAAGTACAGCCAGCGCATCGGATAGCCGCCGAACTGCGCGAAGTGCAGCCCCGCCATCACCCGCTGGGTGAGCACGGCAGGCCGCATGTCGGGCACATCGCGCAGCAGCTCGCCGCTGACGCCGTCGAACACCATGGCCTGCCCCTTGCTCAGGGCGATGCGATAGCCCAGGGTCGGGCGCACCTCGATCCGCGCGGCCGCCGTACCGGGGTTGGAGATACCGATGCTGCTGATGGCGCCCAGCCGCTCTTGCGCGCTGGCCAGTACCGGGGCCAGGTCGACCAGCGCGGCTGGCTGCTTGAGCGCCGCGCGCGGCGTGGGCAGACGCTGCTCGCCCTGGGCCTTGTAGTACGCCTGGTTGTCACCCTCGAACAGCGCATCCACCGCCGCCGGCATGTAGATCAGCAAAAAGATCACCAGCCCGGTGTAGGTGATCATCAGGTGAAACGGCAACAGCAGCACCGCGCTGGCGTTGTGAAAATCCAGCCACGAGCGCTGGCCCTTGCCGGGGCGGAAGGTGAAGAACTCCTTGAAGATCTTCTTGTGGATCACGATGCCGCTGACCAGCCCCACCAGCATCACGATCGCCAGGGCGCCGACCACGAAGATGCCCCAGTTGCGCGGCAGGTTCAGGGTGAAGTGAAAGCGGAAGAAGAAGCTGCCGCCGGCCGTTTCGCGCACCTCGATCGGCTCGCCGGTATGCGGGTCGAGCGCGGTGCCGCCACCGCGTCGACGCTCGCCGGACGCTACCTGCAAACCGGGCGAACGTGCATCCGGCAGGCTGATGTTCCAGTTGCTGGCGCCCGGTGCATGCTGGGTCAGGTAGGCCAGCCCGCGTTGCGCGGCCTGCAACTGGGTGAGGTCGTGGCTGCGCACCTCGGGGCGCATCCAGTTGTCGATTTCGCTGTCGAACACCGCCAGCGTACCGGTGGCGAATATCGCGAACAGAAGCCAGCCGAAGATCAGGCCGGCCCAGGTGTGCAGCCACGCCATGGATTGGGTGAAGGTATTTTTCATCTCACAGGCTCCACAACTGCGGCCAGAAGCCGACCGCCGCCAACGGCACCGCCAGCGCCGCCGGCCACCACGCACGCAGGGCATCGCGACTGGCGAAGGCCCACAGGAACGCGCAGGTGTAGAACGCAAAGGACGGCAGGCTGGCCACGATCACCGCATCTACCGCAGGCATTGGCAGCACACGGGCCAGAAAAGCCGTGGCCGCATAGCTGAATGCATAGCCGCCCAGCAAGGCGGCTGCCGCGCGCGACACAATCAACAACCAGACCGGTCGGGTGTTGCTCATCAGGTTTCTCCTTGTGCTGCCGCTGGCAGGCGCAGGTTCACGCGCAGGCCCGGCTTGAGGTTCTGTGCCCATACCTGGCCGCCCTGCAACTGCACCCGGCAACGGGCGATCGTCAGGCCCAGGCCGAAGCCGTCGCCGCCCGGGCGTGCGACGTCGAGTCGGGTGAAGGGTTGGAAGATGGTCTCCAGCGCAGCCTCGGCCACGCCGGGGCCCTGGTCGTCGATCCACAGGTGCCAGCAATCGCCATCGCGCCGGCCGCCCAGGCGCACCTGCCCGTTGGCAGGCGAATGGCGGATGGCATTGCGCACGATGTTTTCCATCGCCTGGGCCAGGCCGTTGAGGTGGCCGCGCACCAGGCAGTCTTCGGTGAGCGCCATGGGCAGTTGCCCCTCGCGCCAGCCGGACTCGAAACAGGCGTTCTCGCGTACCACCTCCCACAGGGTCTGCACCTCGACCGTGTCCAGCGCCAGTTGCGGGCGCTCGGTGCCGAGCCACACCAGCTCCAGGGTGTCGTCGACCAGCTGGCGCATGCACTGCACCTCGCGGGTCAGGCGCTCGCGCAACACGTCATCGTCGGGCTCGTTTTCGGCGGCCATGTGCAGGCGCGTCAACGGCGTGCGCAACTCGTGGGACAGGTCGGCGAGCAGGCGCTGCTGCAGCGACACGGTCTTTTCGAGGCGCTCGGCCATGTGCTCGAAGGCCCGCCCCAGATCGCCCAGTTCGTCGCTACGCCGGGAAATCGCCGGGTCGACCCGGGTGTCCAGGCGGTCGGCACGCAGGGCATTGGCCTGGGCGCGCAGGTGCGCCAGCGGGCCGATCAGCACGCGATACAGCAGAAAACCCGCCAGCAGTGCCAACAGCGCCGGCAGCAGCCCGTGGATCAGCAGTTGCACCAGCAGCGGACGCATCGACGGCATGAAGCGCTCGGGCAACTGGATCACCAGCCTGCCGGCCTGGGGCGCCTCGGGGAACGGCACGCTGATCGCCGGCAGCTCGGGGGAGCGCTTGCTCATGGGCCAGTCGAGCTCGCGCATGAACGTCACGTACTTCTGCTGCTCATCGGTCAGCGTCTGGCTGCTCAACGAGCGCAGGTCGCTGCCCAGCACCAGCGCCCAGCCCGGCTCGCGGATCTTCAGGTCAGCCAGCCACCGGTCGACGCCTGGCGTACCGCCGCTGCGCCACGCCGCGTGGGCCTCCACGGCGTAGCCCTTGAGCACCTGGCGCGCCTCCTCGCTCAGGTGATAGCTCCTGCGCTCCAGGTGCGCACCGCCCGAGCGGCTGAACCAGATGATCGACAGGCACAGCACCACCAGAAGCGCGCACAGTTTCCACAGCAGCGAGTGACGTCCGGGCAAGCTCATGCCGGCACCTGTGTCAGCACGTAGCCCTTGCCCCATACCGTGGCCAGGCGGCCGGCATAGCCGATGGCGGCCAGCTTGCGGCGCACATGGCTGACGTGCATGTCCAGCACGCGGTCCTGCTGGGAGAACGGCCTGTGCAGCACCTGCTGGTAGAGGAACGGCTTGCTCAGCACTTCCTCGGGGTGCGCCAGCAGCACTTGCATCAGGCGGTACTCGATGGGGGTGAAGCTGGCCACCGCGGCGCCCAGCTGCATGTCCTGGCGCATGTCCTTGCGCAGCGCCGCCGGCTCGCCCTGCGCGCCTTCCGGCGCGGCCCGCTCATAGGCAACCCGGCGCAGCACCGCATCGATGCGCACGTCCATCTCGTTCATGCTGAACGGCTTGGGCAGGTAGTCGTCGGCGCCCTGGCTGAAGCCGACGATGCGGTCCTGCTCGGCACCCAGTGCCGACATCAGGATCACCGGCACCATGAACCGCTCGCGCAATTCACCCAGCAGTTGCAGGCCGTCGCGACCGGGCAGGAGGATGTCCATGAGGATCAGGTCGAAGGCCGTCCAGGCCTGCAGGTCGGTGCTGTCGTCCACGCCATGACAGACGCTCACATCGAAACCGCGGCGACGCAGGTGCTGTTCCAGATGGGCCGCCAGCAGCGGATCGTCCTCGACGGCCAGAATCTTCGTGGCAGGTTGTGCTGATAGATAACTCACGCTTCACCTTGGGTAGTACGGGTGTAGAGGGCCTGAAAACACAAAAAAGCCGCCCCGGGCCGATCGATGCGCGATCGACCCGGGGCAGCCTGTAGGCAATGGCGGCTCAGAACGAGATGTTCAGTGCCGCGAACAGCGCCCGGCCCGGCTGGTTGTAGGTGTTGGCGCCCGAACTGCTGGCGTTGCCACCCCGGTGGATTTGCTTGTCGAACACGTTGTTCACGCCAAAGCGCACGTCGTAGTTCTTGGTGATCTTGTAGCCGGTGCTCACATCGACCAGGCCGTAGGCTTCGACGTCCTGCTGGGCATCCAGGTCGTAGTTCTGCTGGGTGCGGTAGTTGTAGGTCGGCGACTTCTGCTTGCCGAAATAGGTACCGGCGACCTGGAACGACAGCTTGTCGGTGGCACGCCAGTCCAGGGTGCTGTTGACCGTGTACTTGGGAATCACGCTCAGCGGCTCGCCGGTGTCGCGGTTGTCGTTGTTGAGCATCAGGGTGAGGTTGGTGTTCCAGTCCAGCGACGGGGTCAGCTCGACGAAGAAGTTGCCTTCCACCCCTTCCACCAATGCCTTGCCGGCGTTTTCCCAATGGGTCACGCGGCGACCGCTGTTGATGTCGTAGATCACGTCGGTGCCACCGATGATCTTGTTCTTGTAGTCGTTGCGAAAGTACGTCGCGCTGGTGCGCCAGGTGCCACGGTCGTAGAGCAGGCCGATTTCCTTGTTGACGCTGGTTTCGGGGTCGAGGTTGGGGTTGCCCTGCAGGTAGCAGCCACCGTTGTTGGTCTGCTGGGTGCTGCAACCGTTGCCCCGGCTGTAGAGCAGGTAGTTGGGGTTGGCCTGGTACAGGTTCGGGGTCTTGTAGGCCCGTGCGATACCGCCCTTGACGGTGAGGTCGTCGGTGAGCTTGTGCGCCACGTTCAGGCTCGGGCTGTAGTTGTCGCCGAACTCTTCGTGGTGGTCCAGGCGCAGGCCCGGGGTGATGGTGGTGTCGCCGATCACGATGTTGTCTTCGGCGAACAGGGCAAAGCTCTTGGCCGACATCTTCGAGTCGCTGCGATCGAAGCCTGCGATTTCATTGCCGGCACCACCGCTGGGGTCGAAGCTTTGCGGACGCAGCGAGCCCTTGTCGTTGAGCACTTCGTACAGGTACTCGCCACCCAGGGTCAGCACATGTTCGCTGCTGTCGAGGCTGAACGGCAGGTTCACTTCGCTGGACAGGCGCGTGTTGCGCAGGCGCGACATGTCGGCACCGGTGTCGTTGATCGAGCCTTCCGGGCCACCGGCCAGACCTTCGTTGAGGCGCCAGTTGCGCACGTATTCATACGACAGCGACGACTTGGTCGAGCCCCACTGGAAGTCGCCCAGGTGCGTGAGGTCGTAGGTGCTGCGTTGCATCACGTTGGTTTCGTGGCCGTACAGGCTGGAGATGCGCTCCACGTCACCGCCGCCGTTGCTGTTCATGGTGTCGCCGGCGTAGATATTGCCCTGGCGGCTGTAGCCGCTGCCCAGCTCCAGGCGGTGCTCATCATTCAGGCGCCAGCTGAGCAGGCCGTTGATGTCCTTGTTGCGCACGCCTTCGCGGCCGGCCACCAGCGCGCTGTTGGCGCTCTTGGCGTTGATGTCCAGGTCATCGGCGTCGGTCTTGGCCAGGCCGCCATACACACGGAACGCCAGGTCGTCGGTGAGGCCGCCGCTGAGGCTGAAGTTGGTGCGCTTGCTGGCGCCTTCGGCGTGGTCTTCGGGCAGCGTGGTGAACAGGCTGACGTTGCCCTGCAGCTCCTGGGTGGGGCGCTTGGTGATGATGTTGACCACCCCGCCCATTGCGCCGGAGCCATAGCGTGCAGCAGCCGGGCCGCGCAGGATCTCGATGCGCTCCACCGCCTCGGCCGGTACCCAGTTGGTTTCGCCACGGGTGTCGCGGTCGCCGTTCCAGCCGTAGCGCACTGCGTTGCGGGCGCTGGAGGGCTTGCCGTCGATCAGGATCAGGGTGTTTTCCGGGCCCATGCCGCGCAGGTCGATCTGGCGGTTGTTACCGCGCGCGCCGCTGGCGCTGTTGCCGGTGAGGTTGACCCCCGGTTCGCGACGGATGATGTCGGACAGGTCGTTGGCGGGCGGGTGACGCTTGATGTCCTCGGCGGTGATGATCGAAGAGCCCAGTGCCTGCTTGGCTTCCTGCTCGGCGGTGACCATGGTGTTCTGGATCACCAGGGTGTTCTCGACGTTCTGCTCGTCATCGGCCTGGGCCGAGGTGGCAATCAGGGCCGGCGATGACAGCGCGACAAAGGCCCAGGCCAGGCTGTTGGGGGTACTTCTGGACTGCATTTCACGTCTCCGTCACATCAAGCACAAGGGCAGCCTGCACGGCAGGGCTGCCACAAAGAGACGCCAAATATAATGATTCTCAAATGGGTTTAAATCTTATTTACGAAATTTACACATGGTTTCGCCTGGGCTGATAACCGATCTGTCTAATTTAATAAACAAACCATCAGTCATCACCCGCGAAAAAACGGAAACATCGGCAATTTTGCGTTTTATCTGCGAACACCCCGCCTCAAAGTGGAAATATTAATTGACACTTGTCTGTCAATTTTCTTATGGTCCGTGCCTCCTGTATGCCATCACTGCGCCACCCCTGCCGAGCACCGCCCAACGATGCCTACCCGCGATCCAGAGCGGGCCGTTGCTGCTCGACACCGTGAAATCAAGGACCTGATCATGTTGCTGCGTCGCCTGCGAATTCAATGGAAGATCACCTTGCTGGCGGGCCTGTGCCTGCTGGCCGTCGTGGTGGTGCTGATGGTGGCGACACGGGTGCAGTCCTCGCGCAGCGCCACGCTGGTGAGCAGCGCCAGCACCCAGATGCTCGACCAGAACGCGCGCCTGCGCCTGCACACCTACGCGCAGCTGCAGGCGGCGCAGATCCAGCGCTACTTCCAGAGCGCCTACCTGTACGGCAACGGTTTTGCAGACCTGGTGATGTACCTGCGCGCCCAGGGCAATGGCGACCTGCGCCAGGCCCTGACCCGCGAAACCGAACGGGCGCTGGGCAACAACCCCGAACTGCTCGGGCTGTACCTGGTGTTCCTGCCCGATGCGCTGGACGGCAAGGACGCGGCCTTCGTCAACCAGGCCGGCGCGGGCAGCAACGAGGCCGGACGGTTCTCGTTGTACTGGTCGCAGCCCAGCCCCGGCACCCTGGAGCGCGAGGCGATGCCTGAATCGATGCTCGCCGACACCAGCGTGTCGGCCAATGGCTCGGTCTCCAATCGCTGGCTGACCTGCACCCTGGAGAGCGGTGACACCTGCATGGTGGAGCCCTACTTCGACACCGTGGGCGACCGCACCCCGCTGACCACCAGCATCTCCATCCCGCTCAAGCACAACGGCAAGCTGATCGGCGTGCTGGGTGTGGACATCAGCCTGGACAACCTGCAGCTGCTGAGCCTGGAGGGGCGCAAGGACCTGTTCGACGGCAACGGGCAGGTGAGCATCGTCAGCGCGACCGGCCTGCTGGCCGGGCACAGCGAGGACAGCGGCCAGTTGAGCAAGCACTTCGAGCAGGTGTTCGGCACCGACTCCAGGGCCCTGGCCGAACAGATGCGTGCCGGCAAGGCGGCCGAATTCAACGACAACGGCCTGCTGCAGGTGAGCCAGTCCTTCGCCCCGGTGCCCGGTGCCCAGCCGTGGAGCGTGCTGCTGGAGGTGCCCGAGCGGGTGCTGCGTGCGCCGGCCGTGGAACTCAACAATCGCCTGGACACCTACAATGCCAGCGCCAACCTCGGCAGCCTGTTGATGGCACTGGTGGCCGCGGTGGTGGGGTTGCTGGTGATCTGGCTGACCGCGCGCGGCGTGACCCGCCCGATACTGGACGTGGCGGCGATGCTCAAGGACATCGCCAGTGGCGAGGGCGACCTGACCCGGCGCCTGGAGTATGCGGGCAAGGACGAGCTGGGTGAGCTGGCGGGCTGGTTCAACCGGTTTCTCGACAAGCTGCAGCCGGTGATTGCCGACGTGAAGGCCTCGGTGCACGACGCACGCGGCACCGCCGACCAGTCGGCGGCACTGGCCAGCCAGACCAGCGCCGGCATGCATCAGCAGTACCGCGAGGTGGACCAGGTGGCGACGGCGTCGCACGAGATGAGCGCGACTGCGCAGGATGTGGCGCGCAACGCCGCGCAGGCCGCCGAGGCTGCGCGCGGCGCCGACCATGCCAGCCGCGAAGGCCTGGAGCTTATTGGCGACACCACCCGCGCCATCGAACAACTGGCCGGCGAGATGACCACCAGCATGCAGGAGGTGGAGCACCTGGCCACGCGCAGCGAGCAGATCGGCTCGGTGCTGGACGTGATCCGTTCGATTGCCGGGCAGACCAACCTGCTGGCGTTGAATGCCGCCATCGAGGCAGCGCGGGCGGGGGAAGCCGGGCGTGGCTTTGCGGTGGTGGCCGATGAAGTGCGCAACCTGGCCAAGCGCACCCAGGACTCGGTGGACGAGATTCGCGTCGATATAGAAGGGTTGCAGCAAGGCACCCGCGAGGTGGTGGAGGCCATGCACAACAGCCACCGCCAGGCGCAGGACAGCGCGGCGCGTGTGGAGCAGGCATTGCCGGCCCTGCAGCGCATTGGCGATGCGGTGGCGGTGATCACCGACATGAACCTGCAGATCGCTTCGGCGGCGGAGGAGCAGAGTGCCGTGGCCGAAGAAGTGAACCGCAACGTGGCGAGCATTCGCGACGTGACCGAATCGTTGTCCGGGCAAGCCGAGGAATCGGCGCAGATCAGCCAGACACTCAACCGGCTGGCCAATCATCAGCAGGGGCTGATGGCGATGTTCAGGGTGTGATGGGGTTGGCGAGGCGCAACGGTTTAGGCGTGAATACGGTCGGCGGCGTGCGATGACGAAAAATATACTAATCCCTTAGACACAAAGAGAATATTTTTTCTATAAGCACTAAACAAACCGAACAACAGTCAAAAATTTTCTCCGTCATCGTCGGTAGGCTACCTACCTGCCCTTCACGTGCACAAAAAGACGATGACCATGCCAGAACTACCGCTGTACCTCGACTACGCCGCCACTACTCCGGTCGATGACCGGGTGATCGAAGCCATGCTGGCCTGCCTCGGCCGCCAGGGCAATTTCGGCAACCCCGCCTCCACTGGCCACGGCTATGGCCAGGCCGCCCGACAGGCCGTGGACCACGCGCGCCAGCAAGTGGCCGACCGGGTTGGCGCTACCGCACACGCCCTTGTATGGACCTCGGGCGCCACCGAGTCCAACAACCTGGCCCTCAAAGGCATTGCCCAGGGCCAGCCTGGGCGCCGTCACCTGATCACCAGTTGCCTGGAGCACAAGGCGGTGATCGACACCGCCCATGAACTGGAGCGCCAGGGCCACACGGTCACCTGGCTCAAGCCCGATGCACAGGGGCTGATCCAGCCAGAGGCCGTGCAGGCGGCCTTGCGCGAGGACACCGCACTGGTGTCGTTGATGTGGGTGAACAACGAACTCGGCACCCTCACCGACATTGCCCGCATCGGCGACATCGTGCGCGAACACGGCGCACTGCTGCACGTGGACGCGGCGCAGGCGGTGGGCAAGGTGGCCATCGACCTGGGCACGCTGGCGGTCGACCTGATGTCGTTTTCGGCGCACAAGGTCTATGGGCCCAAAGGCATCGGTGCGCTCTACGTCGGCCCGCGTGCGCGCCCCGTGCTGCAGGCGCAGATGCATGGCGGCGGGCACGAGGGCGGTATGCGCTCGGGTACGCTGGCCACGCATCAGATTGTGGGCATGGGCGCGGCGTTCGAGCTGGCGGGCGTGCAAGGTGATGCGCAAAGCATGCGCATCGAGCAACTGAGCCAGCGCCTGCGTGAAGGCTTGCTGGCCCTGCCGGGCGTGACCCTGAATGGGTGCGCGCAGCAGCGCATCCCGCACACCTTGAACCTGTGCATCAGCCGCAGCGGGTTCAACAGCGCGCAGGTGGCCGGCAGCCTGGCGCTGTCGTCGACCTCCGCGTGCAGCTCGGCCACCCAGGCCCCTTCGCATGTGCTGCTGGCACTGGGGCTGGATGCCGGCCAGGCGCTGAGCAGTGTGCGGGTGAGCGTGGGGCGGTATACCGAGATGGCGGATGTGGAGCGGGCGATCGAGGTGTTCAGGGCTGCGCTGCAGGCGCCGGCAGGGTTCTGGTAAAGCGGCCTGCAGGAGCCGGCCTTGCCGGCGATGGTGCGTATAGCACCCCTGGCCCGGCATGGCCGGGCATCGCCAGCAAGGCTGGCTCCTACACCCTTGCCACGGCTTACTCGGCTTGCACGTAAGCCGCCGGTTTGTCGGCCACCCGGTTGCGCTTCACGCAATAGGCCACCACCACCAGCACCGTGGTGGCCGCGATGAACCACAGTTGCAGGCGCGATGCCGGGTCGATGGCCTGGCTGCCGATCACGGCGAGCAGCGCAAGCAGTGCCACGACGTTGGCATAAGGGAAGAACCAGGCGCGGAAGGCCTTGGGGTCGACCGGTTCGTGACGGGTTTTCAGGCGCATGGCCAGGTGGGCAATGATGATGAAGATCCACACGATCATCACGAAGGTGCCGCTGCTCTTGGCCAGGGTCATGAACAGGTCGCCGCCGCTGAGAAAGTGCACGGTCAGAATCGTCAGGCAGATGCACAGGCTGAGCAGCAAGGCATTGAGCGGCACGCCCTTGGCCGTGGTGTGCGAGAACAGCTTGGGCGCATGCCCACGCTGGCTCAGGGAGAACAGCATGCGCGAGTTGGAGAACATGAACGAGTTCATCACCGACATGAACGAGACGAACAGCACGATCTTCATCGCCACCGCCGCGCCGCCGAACCCGGCCAGGGTGAACAGCGACACATAGGGCGACGCCAGGTTGGCCTTGTCGGTCCACGGCAGGCACAGGATCAGGATCGACACCGAGCCCACGTAGAACAGCATCACGCGCAGGATCACGCTCTTGATCGCGCGGATCACGTTGCGGCGCGGGTTCTCGGACTCGCCAGCCGCCACGGCGGCGATTTCACTGCCGCCCAGCGAGAAGATCACCACGATCACCCCCGCCATCACCGGCGACAGGCCATTGGGCATGAAGCCGTCGTGCGCGGTCAGGTTCACCAGGCCAGGGGACGGGATGTCGCTGTGCAGGCCGAGCAGTATCGACACGCCCAGCAGCATGAAGATGAGGATGGTGGCGACCTTCAGCGCGGCCAGCCAGTACTCCACTTCGGCGAACGACTTCACCGAGTAGGCGTTGCTCGCCATCAGGGTCACCAGCATGATGAACGCGCCCGCCCAGATCGGCAGCCAGGGCAGAAAATCATGCAGGATGGCGCCCAGCAGCACGGCCTCCAGGGTGATCGTCATCATCGACTTGAACCAGTACAGCCAGCCGACGGTAAAGCCGGCCCACTCGCCCAGGTACATGTTGGCGTAGGTGGAGAACGACCCCGCATCGGGGGTGCGGCAGGCCATCTCGCCAAGCATGAACATCACCAGGGTGACCACGATGCCGCCGATGAAATACGACAGGATCGCGGCGGGGCCGGCCGACGCGATCAGCGAGCCGGAGCCCATGAAAAGCCCAGCCCCGATCACGCCCCCCAGCGCGATCATGGTGATGTGACGTTGCTTCAGGCTCTGCTTGAGACTGTTGGATTGCATTTCCTTTACCTCTCTTATTATTGGGAGAAGACGGCAACGTTCTGCAGCGAGATGACGCGTCACGCTTGCAGAAGGCCGCTCCTCACGCAGGCATCGTCATGTGCCTGCGCCGCACGCTTCAGCCTTTTTCAGGCAATGGCTATCAGGGTGGCACCTTGGACGGCAAGGCCGGCCACCTCAAGCGATTTCTGCGCACAACATCCTGCATTTTTTTCCTGAGGGGCTGCAGCGGGTTTGTGGTAGGCGGCGAGCGAGTGGGCCCTGACGGTCATGTGCCGGCAGGGCTCGCAACTATCGGATAAATAAAACTTTATTCACCCGGTTATTACTTGATAACTTCACCTGCCGTGAAGCGGTTGATAACGTTTTAAGTCTCGCGCCCTAAGTAGTACGACTCTCGACCCGGCTCCCCTTCTTTGGTATTCCCCCACCGCGGCTTGCTTGACACACAAGTACCGCCCTCGCAATGCTTGCCCCCAGCAAAACCCCACGATGAATAACAACAATAACAATTGAACAAGGAGTTCGCCGATGCTTGGCTACTATGCGCAATACAGTAGTGTGTACATCACCACCCTGATGATCGTGACCACGCTGTTCTTCGCCCTGCCGATCTTCATTGCGCCACTCACCTGGGCGCGCCTGATGCAATGGACCATCCCGGAACATACCCACCTGGCCATATATTTCGGCCGCTGCCTGGGCGCGTTCATTCTGGTGGTTGAAGTGGCCATGTTGCGCTCGGCCACCACCGGCACCAGTTTCAGTTATGCCTTCGACATACTCTTCGTGGTATTCACCCTGATGTTTGTGGTGCATGTCTATGGCGCGATAAAACGTATTCAGCCTATTACCGAAACACTGGAAATCGGCTTCTGGATGATTCTGTTCGTATTGAACATGCTGTTCTACCCCACCACCAGCATTACCCTTTAATACCTGACCCAGCCACTTGAAGGCTGACGCCACCGCGGCGTCGGCCTCTGTGTGCCTGCCCGTCGTCTGCCAACTTTTATTCAGGAATTGAAGATGCTCGATACCGAGGAAGCCCGTTCGCACGCCGCCTTGATGGATCTGGTGCGTCAACTGCTGGAGCAGGCGACCGGTGTCGAGGCCCACACCCTGTACAACGATGCGCCCTTCCACGAGATCGGCCTCACCTCGCTGGCCATCCTGAATTTCAACGAGCTGATCCAGCCCCTCTTCGCCGACCTGAACAAGACCCTGCTGTTCGACTGCCGCTGCATCCGCGACGTTGCCACGCACCTGCTGCGCGAGCATCCGCAGGCCAGCGCCAGCTACCTGCAGGGCCGCCCGCCCAGCCCGCCCCCACCAGCCGCAGGCGTCGAGGCCTGGCCCTCGATTGCCCCCCTGGCGCCGTGCAATGAGGAGCCCGCTGGCGATATCGCCATTGTCGGCCTGCATGGCCGCTTTCCCGGTGCCGACGACCTGGATGCGCTGTGGCGCAACCTGCTGGCGGGTGTCGACTCGGTGAGCGAGATACCCGCCGAGCGCTGGCCGCTGGACGGTTTTTTCGCCGCGGGCAGCGACGCCCGCAGCAGCGGCCTGAGCTATGCCAAATGGGGCGGTTTTCTACCCGATATCGATCGGTTCGATGCGCAGTTCTTCGCCATCGCCCCGCGTGAAGCCGCCTGCCTCGACCCGCAGGAGCGGCTGTTTCTCGAATGCGCCTGGCATGCCCTGGAAGACAGCGGCCACCTGGGCGAGCGCAGCCAGTTGCTGCGCGGCGCCCAGGGTGCGCTGGATGTCGGCGTGTTCGTCGGGATCACCAGCAACACCTACCCCCTGCTCGGCCCTGCCCTGTGGCAGGCCGGGCAACCGGCGATCCCCAGTGGCCTGCCGTGGTCGGTGGCCAACCGGGTGTCGTTCGCCCTGGACTTGTGCGGGCCGAGCCTGGCCATCGACACCGCCTGCTCGTCATCGCTCACGGCATTGCACAGCGCCATCGACAGCCTGCGCAAGGGCGAGTGCCGGGCAGCGCTGGTGGGTGCGGTCAACCTCTACACCCACCCCGCCAAGTACGTGCAGTTGTGCCAGCAGCACATGCTCTCGCCCACCGGACGTTGCCATGCGTTCGGCAGCGAGGCGGACGGTTTCGTGCCCGGTGAAGGGGTTGCGGCCGTGGTGCTCAAGCCGCTGGAGGTGGCCCGGCGCGACGGCGACCGGATACTGGCAGTGATCAAGGGCAGTGCGATCAACCACAGCGGGCGCACCAACGGCTACACCGTGCCCAGCGCCGGTGCCCAGGCCGCGCTGATCGAGCGGGCGCTGGCCGATGCCAGGGTACCGGCCGCCAGCATCAGCTACATCGAAGCCCACGGCACCGGCACGCGCCTGGGCGACCCCATTGAGTTGCAAGGGCTCAGGCAGGCACTGGGCGGGCAACACTCGGCGACCTGCCATGTCGGCTCGATCAAGGCCAATTTCGGGCACCTGGAAGCGGCCGCCGGCATGGCCGGGCTGAGCAAGGTGGTGCTCCAGTTGCAGCACCGGCGCCTGGCGCCGTCGCTGCATGCCAGGGTACTTAACCCCGACGCCGGGCTCGAGCACAGCCACCTGCAGATCGTGCGCGACACGCGCGATTGGACCAGCGACAACGGCCCGCGCCGCGCCGGCATCAGCTCGTTCGGCGCTGGCGGCGCCAATGCCCATGTGATTGTCGAACAGGCCCCCGAACCCACACCGTCGAGCGCCAGCACGGGCCCGGCGGTGTACCCGCTGTCTGCGCGCAGCCAAGCGCAAGTGCGTGAACAGGCCGCCGCCCTGCTGGCCTGGTTGCAACGCCACCCCGACGCATCGGCCAACCAGCTCGCCTACACCCTGCAATGCTGCCGCCCGGCGTTCGACCATCGCTTCGCGCTGGTAGCTGCCGACTTGACGCAGTTGCAGGCTGGCCTGGAGCGCTTCGTGCAATCGATGCCGGGGGGCTATCAGGGTCGGCTGCTGCCCGGCACACCAACGCGCGAGCTGAGCGCCAGCGCCCCCGATGAACTGGCAGCGGCCTGGGTAGACGGCACGCTCGCCCGCTGGGGCCGCTTCTGGCCGCAGCCGCCCAGCCCACTGGCCGCGCCGCTCTACCCCTTTGCCAGGGACCGCTACTGGGTGCCGCGTGTGGCGTCGGCCGCGCCCCACGCCAGCACCCAGCTGCACCTGGATGCCGGCCAGTTCTTTCTGCGCGACCATGTGGTACAGGGCCAGCCGGTGCTGCCCGCCGCCGCCTACATCGACTTGTGCTGCAACCAGGCGCGCCGCCACGGCCTGGACCTGCCGCTGACCCTGCACAAGCTGACCTGGGCCAGCCCGATCCGCGTCGAGCCCGGCCAGCAGCGCAGCATCGAATGCCGCAGCGAGCGCACCCACGACGGTGTGCGCCTGGCGTTCCAGCCGCTGCCGGCCAGTGACCCCACCCCCAGTTTTCGTGGCGAGTGCCGCGCCGTGCAGGTGCCCGCCGACAGCCTGCCAAGCCTGGCGCAGGTGCGCAGCGAGTGCACCCGGCCGCTGGCCCTCGACGCGCTGTACCCCACCCTCGAGTGCCTGGGCATCGCCTACGGCCCCACCCTGCGCTGCATTGCCGGCGCGTGGCTGGGCGAGCAACAGGCGCTTACCGAACTGCACTGGCGCCCCGAGCAGCGCCCGGGCGAACCGCTGAGCACGCTGGACCCGGCGTTGCTCGATGCGGTGCTGCAAAGCGCCTTCGTCACCGCCGCCCAGGGCAATGCACAGATCGACACCACCTTCGTGCCCTACGCCTGCCAGGCCCTGCACGGCTACCGGCCCTTGACCGAGCGCTGCTTCGTGCACGTGCGCCCGCGTGCTGCCCAGGGCAGCCAGATGCGCCTGTACGACTTCCGGGTGTTCGATGCAGACGGCCAGGTGCTGATGGACATCGAGGCCTTTGCCTTTCGCGAGTACCGCGTCGACCCCGAGCATGCCGTGCATCTGCTCGAACCCTACTGGCAGCACCAGCCCGCCGCCCCGGCCGCGCCCGGGCCGATGCCCACCACACTGCTGCTGTGCGACGACCCGCAAGCCTTCGCCCAGTTACCCTCGCAACTGCGTGACGCCGCCTGGCGACTGGTACCCGCGCAGCAGTTCCACTACACCTCACCACGCACCGTCGAGGCCGACCTGGGCGATGCGCGCCACATCGACCTGTTGCTGCGCCTGCTGACCAGCCAGCAGCAGGTACCCGCACGCCTGCTGATCGACCTGCGCAGCACCGACAGCCAGGACGCCGGCCTGGGCGAAGGGCTGGACGCCGCCCTGGCCACCGCAGACCTGCTGCGCCACCTGTGCCAGGGCCAGAGCACCCCCGCGCTGCATACCCGGATCGTACTGCACCCCGGCCCTGTCAGTGCCCTTGAAGGGCTGCTGCGCTCGGTGGTGCAGGAGATCCCCAGCCTGAGCGCCAACCTGATCGAAACCAGCCACCAGCCCGGCAGCGCAGAGCGTGAAGCGCTGGCGCACGAACTGCTTGCGGCTGCGCAGCCCGGTGTCAACCGGGTATCGCTGTGCGAAGGGCAACGCCGCGTGGCGAGCCTGCGCTTTGTCACCCCGGGTGCCGGCACAGCGCCGACGCAACTGAGCGCCGGCGATGTGCTGGTGATCAGCGGCGGGCTGGGGGCCGTCGGCCGTGCACTGGGTGAAGCGCTGGCGAGCCTCGGCGGCCTGCGCCTGGCCGTGCTGGGCCGTCGCGCCCTCGATGCAGACGCTGCCCGATGGCTGCAGCGCCTCACGCACCTGGGCGCCGACGATGCCGCCTACTGGCAGGCCGACTGCGCCGATGCCGACTCGTTGCACGCTGCCCTGGCCAGCATTCGCCAGCGCTATGGCGCCTGCCACGGGGTGATTCACTGTGCCGGGGTTCTGCAGGACGGGTTCTTCCTGCGCCAACCTGCCCAGGAGCGCGCCAGCGTACTCCAGGGCAAGACCCTGGCCGCCCGCCATCTGGATGCAGCCACCGCCGATGACCCGCTGAAACTGTTCATGGTGTGCTCGTCGCTGGCCGGGGTGTACGGCAATGTCGGGCAGAGCGCCTACGCGCTGGCCAACGCCTGGCTCGACCGCTTCGTGCAGGCCCGCCAGCAGCGCTGTGCCAGCGGCCAGCGCCAGGGCCGCTCGCTGTCGATTGCCTGGCCACTGTGGCAGACCGACAACGGCATGCAGGCCCCGGCGCCGGTGCGCCAATGGCTGGCTCGCCATGGCCTGGCCCTGTTGCCGAGCGATCAGGGGGTGGCCACGTTCCTGCGCTGCCTCGCCTTGGCGCAAGCGGTGTTGATCCCGGTGTGCGGCAAGCGCGACGCGGTTGCGCGGTTGTTCGGCATCGAGGCGCCGCCTGCGACGCCTGTGCAGGTCGCGCCGCAGGCGGCCAGCGACGCGCCCTGCCTGCTCGACTACCTCACCCGTCAACTGGCCGAGGTGACGGCCACACCGCTGGACAAGGTCGACCCCGACACCTCGCTGGAGGTATTCGGCCTGGACTCGATCCTGGTGATGGAACTCAACGGCCGGCTTGAACAGCACTTCCCCACCCTGTCGAAGACCGTGCTGTTCGAAGTGCGCAGCCTGCGCGAGCTGGCCGCCCTGCTCGGCAACGAGCACCCGGCCGAAGTCGCCCGGCTGGCACCGGGCCCCGTGGTGGTCGAGCCGCCAGCACCCGCGCTGTCGGTGGTCACGCAGGGCACTGCCGACACCCAACGCCAGGACATCGCGATCATCGGCCTGGCCGGGCGCTACCCCGGCGCACGCGATGCCCAGGCGCTGTGGCAGCACCTGGCGGCCGGCGATGACCTGATCAGCGAAGTGACCTCGCGCTGGGAGCAACCGGGCGGCGACGACCAGCTGTATGCACGCTGGGGCGGCCTGGTGGATGATTTCGACTGCTTCGACCCGCTGTTCTTCGGCATCTCGCCGCGCGACGCCGAGCGCATGGACCCGCAGGAGCGCCTGTTTCTGCAAACCGCCTGGCATGCCGTGGAAGACGCCGGCTACACCCCGCAGAGCCTGTGCGGGCCGCGCCAGCCGGGCGTGGAGCGACGCCGCGTGGGGGTGGTCGCGGGGGTGATGTACGGCGAGTACCAGTTCTATGGTGCGTCGAGCTGGCCCGCGCGGCCGGCGACCCTGACCAACTCCTCGTATGCCTCGATCGCCAACCGCGTGTCGTTCTGCCTGGACCTGGAAGGCCCCTCGTTCGCCGTCGACAGCATGTGTTCGTCGTCGCTCACCAGCCTGCACCTGGCCTGCGACCTGATTCGCAGCGGCAGTTGCGAGCTGGCCCTGGCCGGCGGGGTGAACCTGTCGCTGCACCCGTACAAGTACCGCATGCTGTGCGAGCTGAACTTCGCCTCCACCCAGGGCCAGTGCCGCAGCTTCGGTGCCGGCGGCGACGGCTATGTGCCGGGTGAAGGCGTGGGCGTGGTGCTGCTCAAGCCGCTGGCCCAGGCCCTGCGCGACGGCGACCACGTGTACGGGGTGATCCGTGGCAGCGAGCTCAACCATGGCGGGCGCACCTCGGGCTATACCGTGCCCAACGCCGAAGCGCAGGCCCAAGTGATCGGCCGCGCCCTGCAGCGCTCGGGCCTGCCCGCCGCCAGGCTGGGCTATATCGAGGCCCACGGCACCGGCACCAGCCTGGGCGACCCGATCGAGATCCGTGGCCTGGGCAAGGCCCTGGCCGCCCAGGTACCCAGCGAGTGGCGCTGCCCCATCGGCTCGATCAAGGCCAATATCGGCCACCTGGAATCGGCCGCCGGCATGGCCGCGTTGACCAAGGTGCTGCTGCAGTTCAAGCACCGGCAACTGGCGCCGTCCATCCATGCCCAGCCGCTGAACCCGAACATCGATTTCAGCAACACGCCCTTCGTGGTGCAGCAGCGCCTGGCCGACTGGCCGGACCCTGCGGATGGCCTGCCCCGGGTGGCCGCCATCAGTTCGTTCGGGGCCGGCGGCGCCAATGCCCATGTGCTGATCGAGGACGCCCCGCTGCAAGCGCCACCCGCACCCACCGGCCCCCAGGCCTTTGTATTCAGCGCGCACAGCGCCGGGCAACTGCGCAGCTACCTGCAGCGCTTTGTCGACTGCCTGGAGCATGAACACGCCCTGGCACCGCAGCACCCCGAGCACTACCTGGGCCTGCGCTGCTTCACCACGCGGGATGTCGCCAGCACCCTGCTACACGGGCGCCAGGCGTTCGAGCAAGCACGGTTGGCCGTGGTGGCCGACGACTTCGACGCGCTGCGCCGGCAGTTGAGCGAATGGTTGATGAGCCCGCCGGGCGACGACGCACGGGTGCTGCTCAGTGGCCCGGCCCCTGCCCCCGAGTGTGCGGCCCTGGCCCGCACCTGGCTCGATGCGCACCTACCCGCGACGCCGCCAGCGGCGACCCAGGCGTGGCGAAAGGTGCCGCTGCCCGGCTATGAATTCTTGCGTCGTCGCTACTGGATCAGTACGCCGCCCACGGTGAGCAGCCCACCGCTGCCGGCGCCACCGCACGCTGCGCCCGCGGTGACGCCACAAGACATTCTCGACCGCCTGGCCCGCCGGGAAATCAGCCAGCAACAGGCCCGCGACCTGCTGCGCTCGATGCTCTGAATTCGCCTGTTTCCACCTTCAAGGGAGTGATGCAATGCAGCAGCCGACTATCGCCATCATCGGCGCCGGGGCCAGTGGCCTGGGCGTGGCAAAGGCCCTCGGCGAAGTGGGCCTGGCCTTCGAGATCATCGAGGCCACCGCGCGTTTCGGCGGCAACTGGCAGCCCGACGGCCCGGCCTCGAAAATGTATGAAGCGGTGCACCTGATCAGCTCCAAGCGCAACACCCAGTTCGCCGACTTCCCGATGCCCGAGCACTACCCGGACTACCCGCGGCACACCCAGGTGTTCGACTACCTGACGCAACTGGCCGAGCATTGCCAGCTGCAGCAGCACACCCGCTTCAACACCCGCGTCACCCACATGGACAAGACCGCCGACGGCTGGCTGCTGAGCTTCGACGACGGGCGCCAGGCCCGCTACGAGGCGGTGGTGGTATGCAACGGCCTGCTCGGCACGCCCAAGGTGCCGCAGTACCCCGGCACCTTCAGCGGGCAGGCCCTGCATGCCGGCGCGTACCGCAGCTCGGCACAGTTTCGCGGCAAGCGCGTGCTGGTGGTGGGTGGCGGCAACTCCGGTTGCGACATTGCCGTGGACGCCGCGCAAACCGCCAGCCTGGCGCTGCACTCGACCCGGCGCGGCTACCACTACATGCCCAAGTTCATCGATGGCCAGCCGACCCAGGAATGGCTGATGGACCAGGCGCCGAAATTTGCCGACGAGGACGAATACTGGGCGCACGTGGAGCGCAGCTTCAAGTTCGCCGGCTACGACGGGCGCGACTATGGCCTGCCCGCACCGGACCACGGCATTCGCGAATGCCACCCCATTCTCAACTCGCAGATTCTCTACTACATCGGCCATGGCGATGTGCAGGCCAAGCCCGACATCAGCCATTTCGACGGCCAGCAGGTGCACTTTTGCGACGCCAGCGTGGCCACCATCGACCTGATCGTATGGGCCACCGGCTACGGCATCGACCTGCCGTTTCTGCCGCTGCGGACCTTCGACTGGCAGCGCGATTTCGACTCGCTGTTTTTGCGCATGCTGCCGGCCGAGCACGACGACCTGGTGTTCGTCGGCTACCTCAACACGCCGTCGGGCATCGGCAACTTGGCCAACATGACCGGGCGCTTCGTGGCCGCCTACCTGCAGGCCCGTGCCCTGCGCAGCCCGGCCTGGCACACCGTGCAGCAGATCAAGCGTCAGCCGCAGCTGCTCGACCTGGGCCAGCAGCGCTTCATGCAGACCCAGCGCCACGCCCACGAAGTGGACCTGTGGAAGTTCATCCGGGCCGTGAACTTTCTGACCGCGCGGCTGCAGCCCTCGCCACCCTTGGCGCGTAGCGCCTGACCATCGACGACACGCCGGGGAACCGACCATGAACCAACCGACCCACCTGCCCCTGACGGGCGACCCGGATGCCGGCGCGCTGAGTGCGCGCCAGGCGCTGCTGCTGCTCGACAGCCTGGATGCCGGCGCCGCGCCGCCGCTGGAGCAGCGCCTGCTGGAGGACCTGCGCGATCTGCTGCTGGGCGTGCTGAAGATAGACCCGGCGGACTTTTCGCCAACACGCGCATTGATGGACTACGGCCTGGACTCCATCGCCTCCACCGAAATCGGCACGCTGTTCACCCAGCGCTTCGGCATCAGCGTGCCACCGACGGTGTTCTTCGAATTCCAGAACCTGCAGAGTTTCTGCGGCTACCTGCTGGCCAACCATCACGGGCAGTTGCTCGAGCATTACGGCGACAGTGCGCCCTTGCCCGCCCCCGCACCGGTTGTGGCTGCGGCGCCACCGATGGCGCAGGTGGTTGCGCCCGTGGCTGCCGGCGCAGTGGCCACACCCGCTACGCAAGGCCCCTTGAGCATCGAGGCGCTGTGGCAACGCTATGAGCACCTCGCCCCCGCTGCCCCGGCGGTGGTCCAGGGCACGCGAGTGAGCAACGAGTACGAGCCCAGCCAGGCCCTGCTCGACGAACAGTTCAGCCTGTGCCAGCAGGCCACGCGGGTGCAGATCCACCGACCCGGCGCGCCGCGCCTGGAATGCGCGACCTATGGCAGCGGCACGCCGGTGCTGATGCTGGGCGGGCTGGTGATGCAGTACGACGTGATGTGGCGCCTGCAACTGCAGGCGCTGGGGCGCGGGCACCGGTTGATCATGCTGCACCTGCCCGGCTGCGGCGAGGCCGAGCTGCCGCCTGCGTTCGACATTGCGCACCTGGTGGCCGATATCGTGGTGCTGCTGGATCAGCTGGGTATCGACCAGCCGCTGCCGGTGATCGGCTATTCGTTCGGCGGCGTGCTGGCCCAGGCCTTTGCCCTGGCCCACCCGCACCGCTGCGCAGGGCTGTGCATCAGCGTCAGTTCGCCGTTCAGCGAAGGCGCGTCGAACTTCCCGGTACTGATGGGCGAGCTGCAGAAAAGCCCGCGCTTCATGACCCTCAACCGCGGCTGGAACATGGCAGCGCTGCCGGCCTACCAGCAGGTGATCGGCGACTTCGACCTGCGCCCGCAGTTGGGCAACCTGCACTGCCCGTGCAGGATCATCTGCGCCAGCGACGATGCCTATCAGCCGCCGGCCTATTCGGCGCTGATCGCCAACGCCGTGCCGCATGCCGAACTGATCGAGGTGCAGGGCGCCGGGCACCTGCTGGGCTTTACCCATCACCAACGCTACAACCAGTTGCTGCTGGAGTTCCTGCACAACCTGCCAACCCCCGAAGGCCCGGCCCGGCACCCCGTGCCCCCGGTGTTTCAGCCGGCCACCGCGCACACCCTGCAGACGCTGGAAGACTACGTGCGCCAGGGCGAACAGGGCCACTGCGCGATCCTGTCGGCGCCCGCCGCGCAGACCGCCCTGCTGCTCAATCACCTGGCCAAGCGCGGCAAGCGCGAGCCTGCCGATTACCGCAGCTACTTCATGACTTCGCTGGAGGAAGCCTTGGATGCGGCCCTGCGCCTGGCCCGCCACCATGCACGCAACCGCACCCCCGACGGCCAGGGCGAACTGCTGCTGATCGACGACAGCGGCTACTGGGCGCGCTACTTCAACCCGCTGCAGCGCGCCGATGCCAGTGCGCTGGTACCCGGCATCCGGGTGGTGGCGAGCCTTGCCCAGGCGCTGGCCTACCAGCGCCAGCATGGGCCCGAGCAACTGGCGGCGGTGGCCTGCATCCAGGCCGCCGACGCCAACGCCGAGGCCTGCGATGCCTGGCTGCGCGAGCTGGCCGGCAGCGGCATTCTCAGCCTGGTGGTGGAGCCTGCCCGGCAGGCCGGGCACTGGCCGTTACTGGCGTTGTGCGAAAGCCCCGACCTGATCGTGCTGGGCGAGGGCCTAAGCGGGTTCCAGGCGCCGCTGGGCGCCTGCCTGGTACATGAACGGGTGAAGAACCCGTGGCTGATGACGCCCAACGAAAGCTATGTGCGCCATGTGATGAGCAACTTCGGCCTGCCGTTCAAGCTGGCCTTCGAACACCTGATGGCGCAGTTCGCCGCCGGGCTGAGCGTGGATGAACAACGCGAACTGCGCCGCATCGCCAGCAGCAGCGAAGCGACCTACCAGGCGCACCTGTGCTACGGCAACCGCGGTTACGCGAAGATCGCCCGCATGCACGGCTTCGATGGGCGCTTCCACGAGGCTCGCGGGGTGCGCTCACGGCTGATGCACGATGGCGAACCCTCGCGGGAAATCATCGACTGCTTCGTCAACGTGGGCACCTGCCCGCGCGGCCTCAACCCGTTGGATGTGATCGAGCAGGTCGCGCGCCAGCACGACACCCGGCGTGACTACTGGGGCGAGCTGCAAGGCCTGCTGCAGCACAACACCGGCCTGCCGATGGCGCTGCCGGCCTCCAGCAACGTCACCGCCGTGGAGGCCGCGCTGACCCTCGGCCTGCTGGCGGCCAGGGGCGAGCGTCACAAACTGCTGTGTTTCAGCGGCGGGCTGGGGTTCTCGATGCTCAGCGCCGCGGCCTCGCACACGCTGGGCTTCGATATCTTCCGCGCGCCGTTCGAGCCACTGCATGCGCATACAGTGTTCATCGACCCGCTGGCCGAAGACGCCGAGGCGCAGTTGCAGGGCCACCTGCTGAGCGGCGAAATCGCCCTGGTGTGGTTCGAGACGATCCAGGTCGATGCCAATGCCTCGCGCCCGGTACCGCCCCACCTGATCGCGATGATCGAGCGCCATCGCGACGCCGGCGGTTACCTGGTGGGCATCGACGAAACCCAGACCAACCTGATGACCGGGCGCTTTCTGCACAGCCAGGCACAGGTGCCGCAGCCGGATATCGTGGCACTGGGCAGCGCGCTGTGCGACAGCCTGCTGCCGATGGGCGTGGTGCTGTGCAGCGAGGCCGTGACCCACGCTGGCGCCCAGCGACAACCGCAGCGCGTGGCCGACCTGCAGGGGCGCGGCATCAGCCAGCTGAGCGCGCACCTGGCGCTGAACTGCCTGCAGGCACTGGAGCGCGAGGGTGCGCTGGCCCATGCGCGAACGCAGGGGGAGTACTTCCACCAGCGCCTGCTGGAGCTGCAACGGGCGTTCCCGCTGATTCGCGCGGTGCGCGCCGAGGGCCTGCTGCTGACGGTGGAGCTGGAGCTGGCCGGCACCCCGGCGTTTGTCGAGCGCAGCTTCGGCTACCTGCTGTGGGGCAGCCTGCTGCGCGACCCCGAAGGCGGGGTGGCGGCAGCCGTGTGCCCGATCCACAACCACTGCCTGCGCTACCTGCCGCCGCTGAACATCGACCGCGACAGCATCGACCTGATGGTCGCCAACCTGCGCCGGGCCCTGGCCCGGGGCGTGGACGGCGTGCTGCAGGACTGCGCCGAACACAACCGGCACCTGGGCGATACGCGCACTGCGCAGTTTCTGTCGAGCCTCACCCACCCTAAAAAAAAAGGACCCAACCTGTGACTGAGCACACTCGCGTCAACTCGCCAAGCCACGCCGCACCGGGTGTGGCCGCCATTCGCCCGCTGACCGGGCCAGGCCCCAGGGTGTGCATCGTCGGCGCCGGGGTCGGCGGCCTGTCGATGGCCCGCGCGCTCAAGCGCAAGCACATCGCCTTCGACTGCTTCGACAAGCGCGACCGCATCGGCGGTATCTGGGCCTTCGACCACACGGGCGAGCACACCTCGGTGTGGCACAGCATGAACATGAACACGCCCAAGGGCCTGTACCAGTTCAGCGACTTCCCCATGCCGTCGCATTACCCGGACTTCCCCTCGCACCGCCAGGTACATGCGTACCTGGACAGCTTCGTCGAGCACTTCGCGCTGCGCGACAGCATTCACCTGGAGTGCCCGGTGCAGCACACCGAGCGCCTGGCCGACGGCACCTGGCGGGTGACCCTGGGCTCGGGCGAAGTACGCCACTACGACGCGCTGGTGGTCGCCAACGGGCACCACAACACGCCTAACCTGCCGGACTACGCAGCCACTGCCCGGATCGACAGCATCCACTCCAAGCACTACCGCTATCGCCACCCCTACCAGGACAAGACCGTGATGGTGGTGGGCGTGGGCAACAGCGGCGCGCAGATTGCCGTGGACGTGAGCCACGATGCACGCATGACCTACCTGTCGCTGCGCCGTGGGGTGTACGTTCTGCCGCACTACCTGTTCGGCATTCGCGTGGACAAGGTGATGGGCCCACTCAACGACTGGTGGGTGAAGAAGCTTCTGCCCTACCCGCTGACCGGGCTGATGTTCACCGGCCTGTACAAGCTGCTGATCGCCAAGCGCAAGCAACTGGGCATGCCCAAGCCCGACCACCTGATGATGTCGAGCCTGCCGACGCTGTCGGAGAACTTCGCCAACCGCGTGGGCGACGGCAAGCTCAAGGTGGTGCCGCAGGTGCAGCGCATCGACGGCAACACCGTGCACTTCGTGGATGGCAGCAGCCTGGAAGTGGACGCGGTGATCTACGCCACGGGCTATCACACCGACTTCCCGTTCTTGCCCCAGAGCCTGTTGCAGATCGAGGAAAACCGCATTCCGCTGTACCAGCGGATCTTTTTGCCCGAGGTGCCGAACCTTGCCTTCATCGGCGTGTTCCAGGCCGTGACCTGGGGCTTTCTGGACATGATGGAGCGCCAGGCCGAGGTGGCCGCCGACTACTTTGCCGGTGCGTACCAGCGCCCCGGGGCCGAGGCCGAGCGCGCGCACATTGCCGCCGAGCGCAAGGTGATCGAGCGCGAGTTTCTGGCCACCCCACGCAACAACTACGAGATGCACGGCCCCACCTACCTGCACTACCTGGCCAAGGAGCTGCGCCAGGGTCGCGAGCGGGCCCAGGCCGGCAATCGCCAGAGCCCGTTGCTGAGCATCGCCCACACCTATGACGCCAGCAGCGCCGCACACCACGTCCAAGAGCGGGAGCCGGTCTCATGCCCGTCGTGACGCCGGTCGCCGTGGTCGGCATGAGCGCTCGCCTGCCGGGGGCGCCAGACCTGCGCGCGTTCTGGCAGCTGTTGCGCGAAGGCCGCGATGCGGTCGGCCAGGTGCCGGCCGAGCGCTGGAACTGGCGCGACCACGACAGCACGCTGAACCCCGGGGAAGAGACCACCTACTGCCAGCGCGGCGGCTTCATGCCCTGGGTCGACCGCTTCGACGGGCGCTTCTTCGGCATTCTGCCCCGCGAAGCGCAAGGCATGGACCCGCAGCAACGGCTGTTCTTGCAGGCGGCCTGGGCGGCGCTGGAAGATGCCGGCTACGCGCCGGGCCAGCTGGCCAAACGGCGGGTGGGGGTGTTCGTGGGCGTGGGCCATGCCGACTACCCCACGCTGATGCGCCGCGACGGCGTGCCCAGTGATGCCTGGCGCGGCACCGGCATTGCGCTGACAGCCATCGCCAACCGGGTGTCGTACTGCCTGGACCTGCACGGCCCCAGCGAGGCCATCGACACCGCCTGCTCCAGCTCGCTGGTGGCACTGCACCGTGCCCGGCAGGCACTGCAGGACGGTGAATGCGAGCTGGCGATCGTGGGCGGGGTCAACCTGCTGCTGGGGCCGGAGCTGTTCATCGCCTTCGGCAAGGCCGGCATGCTCAGCCATGCCGGACATTGCCAGACCTTCGCCGCCAGCGCCGACGGCTATGTGCGCGGCGAAGGGGTGGCCGCGCTGGTGCTTGCGCCGCTGGCGGCAGCCCAGGCCAACGGCGACTTCATCTACGGCCAGGTGTGCGCCAGCGCGCAGAACCACGGCGGCCGTGCCCACAGTTTTACCGCGCCCAACCCCAAGGCGCAGACCGAGGTGATCACCCGGGCCTGGCAGCAGAGCGGCCATTGCCCCAGCCAGGCGCGGATGATCGAGACCCACGGCACCGGCACGCCGCTGGGTGACCCGATTGAAATCAACGCGCTGAAAAACGCCCTGCCCACGACCGAGGCCGGCACGCCCATCGCCCTGGGCGCGCTCAAGAGCCAGATCGGCCACCTGGAAGCCGCGGCCGGGATTGCCTCGGTGATCAAGAGCCTGCTGTGCCTGCAGCATCGCCAGGTGGTGGGCAACCTGCACCATGACGAGCTCAACCCGCAGATCGAGCTGGCGGGCAGCCCGTTCTATCTGCCCGATGCCACGCATTCCATGGGCGAACAGGATGCACCGCTGCTGGCCGGGGTGAGTGCGTTCGGGTTTGGCGGGGTGAATGCGCATGTGGTGCTCAAGGCTGCCGACAGGGGGAGCGACAGCCCTGGCGTGCCCGACGGCCAGCCGTATCTGGTGCTGCTGTCGGCCAAGGATGAAGACGGCCTGCGCGCCCGTGCGCGGCAGTTGCTGGCGGCCTTTGGCGAGCCCTTGCCCGATGCCGGCGGCGCGCTGCGCCAGGCGCTGGACGAACGTCTGCGCGACCTGCTGGGGCTGATGCCAGGCAACGGTGTGGCCACCCGGCTTGCCGAGCTGAAGGTGGACGCCGAGGATTTTGTAGGTTGCCTGGAGCAGGCGCTGGACGCCCTGCAACTGGACGTACCCATCGATGCATGGCGCGGTGCGGTAAGCCTTGAAGAGGTGGTGGAGCGGCTGGTGGGCGAAGCGGCGGTGCAGCCTGCAGAGGCGGCACGGCTGGAGAGCTTGAATGCGTTGCCGGGCGGCCTGTCGGCCAGCCTTGCAGCCATCGCCCGCAGCCTGCAGGAGGGGCGCGATGCGATGGTGCGGCGGCTGGCGGTGGTGGTCGATAGTCGCGAGGCGTTGTTCGAACAGCTGCGGGCGTATCTGGGGTCGTCTGATTGCCCCTCGGATACCCGGTGGCACAGCGCTGATGGGCTGACCGCCAAACCGGCGCCGGAGGCAGGCAGTGGCCGGGCCGACCGTGCACTGCTCGAGCACTGGGCTGCGCATTGGGTGGCCGGCAAAGTGCCGAGCCCGGGCTGGGCCACGCTGTATGGCGACGAACCGCGGCCACACAAGTATCCCTTGCCGGCCTACCCTTGGCGGCTGGATCGGGTGTGGTACAGCGCAGCCGTCGCAGCACCTGCGCCGGCCACGCCGGCACAGGCGTGGCTCGACTGCTGGGCGCCTGGCGCGGCGCTGCCGGGTTCATGCATGGCGCTGGCCGCCCTGGTGGACCATGTGGCCCAGCCAAGCAGCGTGCTGCACTGGCACGATGTGTGTTTTGGCCCGCCGGTTGCCCTTGCGGCAAGCGACACGCTGCACTTTACCCGCGCCCCACGGCATTGGCAGGTGAGTGTGAACGGGCAGGTGCTGCTGCAGGTCGAGACCGCGGCTGCGGTTGCTGCCGCGCCGGTATTGCAGGCGTTGCCCGTCACGGCAGAGGGTGTGCAGGCGACACTGCCTCAGGGCCTGGACGGCTACCGGCTGTGGGCTGCGCTGTTGACCCACCTGAGCACAGCGGCGGGCACCAGCCTGCCCTATCGCGTTCGCACGCTGACGCTTGATCCCCAGGCGTTGCGAGACGCGCGGCAGCTGAGTGTCGAGCGCCAGGGCATGACCTTCGATGTGGCCCTGTGCACGGCCGATGGCCGCTGCGCACTGCGCCTGGCGGGCATGCAGATGCGCGCCTTCGACCTTGTGCGCCAGCAGGTGAGCGCATGAAGGCGTGGTTGTTCCAGGGCCAGGGCAGCCAGCGCAAGGGCATGGGCGCGGCGTTGTTCGCGCGTTTTCCCGCGCTGGTGGCCGAAGCCGATGCGGTGCTGGGTTACTCGATCGAGCGTCTGTGCCTGGAAGACCCCGAGCAGCAGTTGAACCTCACCACCTTCACCCAGCCGGCCATCTATGTGGTGTCGTGGCTTGGCTACCTGGCGGCACGTGAGGATGGCGTCGTTGCCAGCGTTGCGGCCGGGCACAGCGTGGGTGAGTACGCGGCGCTGACCGCTGCCGGCGCGCTGGACTTCAGCCTGGGCCTGCGCATCGTCATCGAGCGGGCGCGGTTGATGGCCCAGGTGCAGGGCGGCGGGCTGGTGGCGGTGCTGGGCCACGATCGACAGCGGGTGCAGGCACTGCTGGACGAACGGCCGGATGCAGGCCTGGCCATCGCCAATATCAACAGCCCCACACAGATCATCGTAGGGGGCACGCTGGCAGCCCTTGAACAGTTGCTGGAGCACTGCACAGCGCGGGGGATTCGGGCCATTGCGCTGAAGGTGAGCGGGCCCTTTCATACCGCGCACATGGCCGCTGTGGAGCAACCGTTTCGGGACTTTCTGCATCGCATGAGCGGAGCGTTTCGCGAACCGGCATTCCCGGTGATCGCCAACGTGCACGCGCGCCCGCATACCCGCGACGGGCTGGTGGAGGCACTGTCCACACATCTGACCCACCCGGTGCAATGGCAGCAGGTGGTCGAGCGGATGCTGGCCGAGGGCGTCGAGGATTTTATCGAGATCGGCCAGCCTGCGATTCTGGGCGGGATGCTCAAGGCTATTCGTGAGCAGCCTGCCGTTGAGCGGTCGAATGCCCCTGCGCGCCCTGTGCTGGTGATTGCGCCTGACGCCCCCGCGCTGCTGAGCGAACTGGCACGCCACGGGGCCATGGGGCTGATCGACAGTCACGGCCTGGACAAGAAACAGTTGAAGGCCCGTGTGCTGCGCCTGAGTGCCGAGCCGCAGGTGGGCGGCCGTTTCGGTATCCGCCTGTATGGCCGCGCTGATCCGGCACTGATTGATTGGCTGGCGGGCCAGACACTGGCCTGCATCGAGGTGCCGGCCCACTGGCAGCCCCTGCGTGAGCGCTGCCCCGGGGTGCGTTGGCAGGTGCGGGTCGAGTGCATCGATGAGCTGGAGGCTGACGCCGATGCGCTGGTGATTGCTGCCGATACACACCTGCCCCTGCTGCTGGCAGCGCTGGCCCGGCGCAAGCCTTGCGGGCCGAAGATCGGCGCCAGCGGCCTGATCGGCAGCCCTGCCAGCGCCCAGGCGATGTTCGATATGGGGGTGGATTTCGTGGTGTGCGGCAGCGTGTTTCTGCTGGGCAGCGAGGCCGGCCTGCCCGTCGAGCGTCAGCAGCAGCTTGCCGGCATGACACAGGCCGAGCATCGCCCGTTGACGGACTGGCGCTACCCCGAGTTCGCCAGCCGCACGCCCGGCTATGTGCTCGACAGGTTGCGCAACGAACAGGCCGAGGCGTTGCAGGCCTTCTACCTCAGCGACAGCGGCGGCGATCAGGCCGCGCTGCGCGACCGCCTTGGCGACGCTGCCAACCCCGCGACCCAAGCCACCTGCGCACGCCGCGCACTGCAGGCCCACATGCTCGCCGGCCTCAACCAATGGCAACAGCCGGGCGATGCCTCGCTGTGGCTGTTCAATCGCTGGCGCCAGTGCTGCCGGCCCGAGCTGCCCATTCCCATGACCACGGAGCAATTGCTCAACCTGCTCTGCCCTCCCCTCTGCCCTTCAAGGACAACGCCATGACCCTGGTCGAGACGCTGCAAACGCGCATCAGCGAATTCATCTGCTGTGAAATGGACCTGCCGCCCGAAGACATCGACCTGGATACGCCCCTGGGTGCGTTCGGGCTCGGCTCGCTGGCGGGCATGAAACTGATCGGCAGCCTGGAGCAGCAGTTTGGCTTGCGCCTGTCGCCGACCCTGGTGTTCGAGCACCCGACCATCGCCGAATTGGCCCTCGCCATCGCGGCGATTGCCGCCCGTGGGGAGGCCGCGCATGTTTGACAAGAGCTGCCTGAGCCCACAGGAACTGGCCAGTGCCACCGGCCTGCTGGCGGTACACGATAGCCTGGCGCTGCGCGCCTGGGTGCACCCGCACAAGGTGCTGTTCACCCTGCTCGACGACCAGGGGGAAGAACAGCAGCAGGTCAGCTACCAGCAGTTGCTGGGGCGGGCCAACGCCATCGCCCGCCAGTTGCAGGCCGTGAGTGAGCCGGGTGATCGCGTGGCGCTGTTCTTCCCGCAGGGCCTGGACTTTATCGCAAGCTTTCTGGCCTGCCTGATCGCCGACCGCATCGCCGTCCCCGTCAACCTGCCGAACCGGCGCCGGGTGGAGCGTTGCCTGAGCATTCTGCATGACAGCGGCAGCCGCCTGCTGCTGGTGGCCGCAAGCGAACAGGCAATGCTGCAGCAGGCATTTGCCGGCACCCCGGCGGCGGCGCTGGCGATGCTGAGCCCTACCGACGATTGCGACGCACCGCTGGCGTTCGCCCGGCCTGCGGAGCGTGACCCACAGCGCGTCGCCTTCTTGCAGTACACCTCCGGTTCCACCTCGGCGCCCAAGGGCGTGAGGGTGAGCCACGCCAACATCACTGCCAACCTGCGCATGATGCGCGACAGCTGGGCGCTGGACCACACCAGCGACTTCGTCACCTGGCAGCCGCACCACCATGACATGGGCCTGATACTCGGGCAGCTGCTGCCCATCGTGCTGGGCAACCACACGGTGATCATGGCGCCGGCGACCTTCGTGCGTCAGCCGCTGATCTGGTTGCAGGCCATTGCGCGGTACAAGGCGCGGTTGGCCGGGGGGCCGAACTTTGCCTACAACCTGGCGGTGGAGCGTTACGACGCCGAACGCCTGCAGGGCCTGGACCTGTCCCACTGGACCCACGCCCTCAACGGCGCCGACGTGGTTCGCCCGGCAAGCCTTGCGCGCTTTGCGCAGCAGTATGCGGAGCATGGCTTCAGGGCCAGCGCGTTTGTGCCGTGCTATGGGCTGGCGGAGGCAACGCTGTTCGTGAGCGGCGGGCCGCAGGGGCGGCCGGTATGCTCGGTGGTGGTGCCCGTGGATGCAGGGGCACCGCAGGAGCTGGTGGGGTGTGGCGAGCCTTCGTGGGAGGTGGAAATAGCAATCGTCGACCCGGCCAGCCGACAACGCTGCGCGCCTGGGCACATCGGCGAAATCTGGCTACGCGGGCCGAGCATTGCACAGGGCTACTGGCAGAACCCGGCGGCGACCGAGGCGGGTTTCAAAGCGCGGATCGACGACGGCAGCCCCCTGGATTACCTGCGCACCGGCGACCTGGGTTTTGTCGGCCCCGACGACCGCCAGCTGTACGTGTGTGGCCGGCTCAAGGACCTGATCATCTGCGAGGGCCGCAACCTGCACCCCGAAGACATCGAGTACACCGTGATCGAAGCCCTGGACGAGGTGCGCCCGCAGAGTTGCGCGGTATTCAGCCACGACAACGAGCAGCAGCGCCAGACCCTGGTGGCGGCCATCGAACTGAACCGCGAGATCAAGCGCTGGCTGCAGGACAACCCGCGTCAGCTCAAGGCGGTGGTGCGCAGCGCAGTGGTGGACCAGCACGGCATCACCCTCAACCGCATCGTGTTCGTGCAGCCCACCAGCATGCACAAGACCACCAGCGGCAAGATCCAGCGCGCGAAGATGCGCCAGCTGTACCTGACGAGCGAGCTGGACCTGTTCGATGAAACCCGCTGAGCCGCTGGTGCAGTGGCTGGCAGACGCCGAAGCGCCGGTCAGCCTGGTCTGCTTTCACTGCGCAGGCGGCAGCGCGCAGAGCTTCTTTGCGTGGAAGCAGGCGGCGGCTGGGGTATGCGAGTTGTACGCTGTGGAACTGCCGGGGCGCAGCCGGCGCTTGCGCGAGCCGTTCGCCCGCTCGGTAACGGAGGTGGCCGCGGCGTTTGCCGAGCAGTGCCAGGCGTTGCCCGACAAGCCGCTGGTGCTGTTCGGGCACAGCCTGGGCGCCCTGCTCGCCTACGAGACTGCGCGGGTGTTGCTGGCGCAGGGGGTGCGCAAGCCCGTGCACCTGCTGGTGTCTTCTCGCCAGAGCCCGGACTGGCTGCCCGTGTGCGCTGGCCTGCCAGCACTCAATGACCAGGCCTTGCGCGATTACCTGGCGAACCTTGCCGGCACGCCACGGGAGGTGCTGGCGAACCAGGCGATGATGGACCTGGCGGTGCCGATACTGCAGGCCGACCTGGAGTTGATTCTGGGGTATCGCCACACGCATGTGCGCGGCCTGGACATCCCGGTGGATGCGTTTGGCGGTATGGGTGACGAGCAGGTGCGCTTTGAATCGCTGGGTTGTTGGCAGCGCGTGACCGAGGGTGGTTTCAGCTTGCGCATGATCGAGGGCGGGCACTTTGCGGTGATGCAGCAGCCGCAGGTGGTGATGGCGCGGGTGCGGGTGATCGGTGACGGCCTTGCCGCGGCCGAGGGGCAGCATCGGCGCCCTTCGCCCGCTGCTGTGCGGGGTGACTAGTCGGTGAGCATGGCGTGAGCCACGTCCTCGACCAGGGCTTTTGACATGCCGCTGAGGCAGTGCGCGGCCCAGATCAGCGAGGCGTCCTGCTGGGTGCCGGCTTGCAGGGTGAGCTTGTACACGCAGCTCATCAGCGCGGCGGCTTGTTCCAGCGCGAACTGCGCATTGTGACCGGGTTGCACGCGGAACAGCCGGTCGGCGTTGGAGGCTGCTTCGCCTTCGCCGAAGGTGCCGACGCCGATGGTTTTGACCGCGTTTGTGGCGGGTGCAATCGAATCCTTGTCCATCCAAAATGCTCCTGCAGCGTTGCCAATTTCAGGAGGTGTGGGGGCTCTACAGGCGCCGCATAACCTTGTAGGAGCTGGCCTTGCCAGCGAATGCAGACACCGCCGTAGCCGAGTGCACACCACAAAACCCTGTAGGAGCGGGCTTGACCCGCGAACGACCGCAACACGGTCGCATAGCACCCAAGCCCCCTACTACCCCATCAGTGAACAGCCTGAACCCGGCTCAACGCCACCTCCACCAACCCCCGCGCGTGCTCTATCTCATGCACGGCCGCCAGGCTGAGCATCTGCTGGGGGGCTTGGGAATGAAGTAGCACCGCGTGCTGCGACACGGTCTGTGCGCAGAGCAGGTATTCGGAGAGTTGGATGAGGATGTCTTCGAGTGTTTGGGTGGCGTGGTGGGGTGGGTCTGGGACGATCTTGAGCATGACGATCTCCTTGCTTTATGGAGCCGCCAAACACCCTGCTGTCAAACAAGAAGGTGGCAGCTATACGCGGGTTGACAGACCGAGAAAGCAAGGAACCCGGCGCACACGAGTGTGCCCCACGTACAGCCGCCATAAAGCGAGCACATGCGGATTGCTTGATATCGATCTGTCAAAACCGGTCGTTGGATTGACAACGACGTGGGGAGACTAGAGCGGTATGAAGGCGCCCGCAATGGCTGGAAAGCGGCGGAAGTATGAATGGGAAATGGACTACACGGAATAAGGAATGTCTGAAATTTTCGGAGAAACTGCACGTTTAGTCTTGTATCAGAAGGCTACTCAGACAGTAAGGTGGCAGCTGTACTTGGGTTGACAGACCGAGAGCATTGAAACTCGGCGCACGTTGATGTGCCCCACGTACAGCCACCATAAAGATGCACCTACGCTAGACGTCGGAGACGATTTGGCAAAAACGCGCGCTTAATTGGCTACGACGAAGGGAGCGTAGTAGAGCGACGGACGCGGCGCCATGACGAGCGTGCAGCCAAACTGCGATTCGGAAAGTGACTACAGGAAAGTTGGAAACTTGAGGTTCGGATGTGACGGATTGTAAATTTGCGTGAGAACAGCGATTCAGCCAGAGCTCTAGTTCGCTGGCTGATAAGCCAAGATCGCCTTCGCCAGCCGCATCTCGTCCTCAATGGTAATCGTGCGCGTGGGCTGCAGTGCTATGAAGGCGGCTTGTAGCTCTACGCCCAGAATGGTGCCGTCGCTAGCCACGTAGGCAGCAGCATCATTACGGGCGTCCACGATTTTTTTATCCTGGTTTTTGCTGCTATTTCGGCTGCTGGCTTCCGCGTCCTCGGTCAGGGTCACGGGAAACAGCGTCACGGCCAGAGAAGACGTAACGATTACTCCAAGGAACGTGGGTTCTACGGCGCGGCCATCCCCGGCTTGTGCGGATGGGATGGCGGAAAAACTGAGCACAATTGCCGCTAAAAGTTTGCGCACCTACTCGCTTCCTGCGTTAGACCGATCGGGCAAAAACGCAATGTACGCGCATTCGGGCGAAGTATCGACTGAGGGAACATCAGACGGACAACATTGGACCAATCGGGGAGTTAACACATACCAGCAGTCGATCAAGTAGGTGGTGGCGGTACGCGGGTTGACAGACCGAGGACTCTAGAACTCGGCGCACACGAGTGTGCCCCACGTACAGCCGCCATAAACGCTTCACGCGCTCTAGGAGCAAGGGCTCGGCTGAGACTAGAGCTCTCACAGGAATTGCGCAATGGCTGGTGTTCAGCCGAAAGATGATTGGGAAAGGGGCTACGAGGACTAAGGAACACATGAAAAATCCCCCAAAATCAATATAGTCACGAAGCTGAAAATGGACCCGTAAGTTGATAAGCATTTCATGATGGCCACTTGAAATTAATCAAGATATTGCAGCACCATGCTTTTCCTACATTTTCGCAGGAAAGGTCTGACAGTGACGAAAGCAACGCCGAAGGAACTGTAGTACTACGGCCCCCTTTCTAAAAGTTGATGGGCAACCTTATCTGGAACCGCATCATATTAATCGAGTTTCAGATGGTGGCTTAGACCATCCTCAGTTTGTCGCAGCGATATGCCCGAATTGCCATCGAGAAATTCACTCAGGCGCAAATGGAGAGAGGAAGAATCTAGAGTTAGCAGCGAAAATTAAAAAAACCGAATTGCTTTACTCCTGAAATTACTATGGCACTTTTTCGGCTCGCCTTCACGCCCTTACTTGTAACGGTGCTATTTTCGATAACGCTTGCCGATTTATTCTCGAAGCTTGCCCTTACGAAAAGACCTATGCGGCTAAAGTAATTCGCTGCGCCCTAGCCACACTCAAAAAGCAACTAATTACAAAGTCGGCAATTTCCAAAAGAGAGTGATTGACTGCGGCGCAGAGGTAGGTTGGCTATTTCAGAAAACGTAGAAACCTAAGAATCTACATAAAAATCACGCACATGAAAAAAGCCATCCCTTTCGGAAATGGCCTTATTCACTGAATATATGGTCGGGACGGAGTGATTCGAACACTCGACCCCTTGCACCCCATGCGTGCAGGATACACCTAAAGCCTTACGGATCAAGGCCTTGAGCGGGCGCTCGCTGCAAACGGTGCCGCACTGTGCAACACCAATTTTCACCATCCCCCGAAAATCTCCCCACGGGCTCCGGTCCGCATCCGGCGTTCTGCCGACCGTTTCCGTTCCTTTATATAGCTACTCACCCTTTCGACGAATACCATCGACCACCGCCTCGCACGCCAGCCCAGCTATTCGACTTCGCTCAAGCGCTGCTGAGCAGCTGCCCGCCATTCGGTCAGCGTCTTCAAGCAATCCCCCGAGCACCACGACGGCAGTGGCTCCTGCTTGGCGCTGCTGGGCAGCGATGGCATTGCAGGTGGCTGAATGTCCGGCGCGCAGCCGGCTGATTTCCCCGCGCAGCCCACCAGCAGCAGACTCGGCAGCAGCAGCGCGATCCGCCGCCAGTTCAAGCTGTTTCCTCGCATTGCTCTCCTCCTCATCCACCACCGCCTGCCGGCGAAGCTCTTCTTTTCTGGCCACCTGCTCAGCCAGGGCCCAGGCCTGCTTGTCGCCAGCATCGCGCGCGGCCCACCTGCCCTGCCACTCGTTATTCATCGTCGTGCGCCCGTGCTCATAGGCGCACCAGTACGACGCCAGCAACAGCAGCAAGGCCGTAGCGCGCCAGGCCCAGCCGTTCACGCCAGCGCCCTGCGCACGCCCTCGTCGATCACCGACGCCGAATACGGATTGCCGCCGTTCTCGTGCACGATGATGCCCAGCACGGTCTCGCGCATGGTCTTGGGGTCCGCAATGTTGATCGAGTCGCGCAGGCCGACGCCCAGGCGCTTGGCGATCGCTTCTGCGTATGCCTGGGTGTTGTTCTCGTTGCTGGGCGCCCAGCGGCTGATGAACTCCAGGGGCGTATCGATGCCGGGCTTGCCGACGCCGGGGATGCCGTCCTTGCCTCGGTAGTTGAGCAGCAGCTTGCCCAAGGCGCGGATGCCGTTCTCTACTGTGTCGAACCGGGCGAACCGTGGCTTCGACACGCCAAGCTCCAGGCCAAGTTGGCCCAGCCAGGCGTTGCGGGGGTTGTAGTCGATGTTTCCGGGGTTATTGTTGCGTACGCCGCGGGCGGTCATGGGTTTTCTCCAGGCGAAAAAAAGCCCGCGCTGGCGGGCATTAGGGAGAACCTGCAGCAGCTGCTGCTCGGTGATCGGCATTGCTTACAACCCTATAATGAAAAAGCCCGCAAAAATCGGGCCTGATCAGTGGAATCTGCTGTCAGTGTCCTGAATGTATGGCGTCAACCAGCTTCCTTGCTACCGCTATTGAGCCGCCTCTTGTGTAGTGGCCGTAGTCCCACGCGGTTGGAACAATTTCACCATCGACATCGAGCGACGCCTTGCATTCTCCTTCGCGGCAGAGCTCTTTAAATACGGAAAAATACTGATATCCAGATTTTCCAGAGGCCGATCCTATCCTCTTATCCCAGTCCTCAATAACTCCATACAGACTGGTTTTCATATAGTGCTCTTTGTCTAAATGCACACCTTTTTTGAACATGTATGTTGGCAGTGCCACCGGCCACTTAGGAACCAGCCCAACAACAACAACGCGCGTCCCCGGTGTTTTTTCGTGGATATAAGCAACAGTTTTAGCGATTTCTTCTACAGGATTTTGCCAATGATATGTATCCCAGTTGGCATGCATCACCAGCACGCTGGGCTTCATCTCGACTATCTTGTTTATCGCAAAGTCATTTACCGATCGGCACTTAGGCCTCCACTCAATCGTGACATCCTTCAAAGGAGGGCAACTGCCAGCGGTTAGCTGAGTGACATTCTTTTCTTGCTTGATGAGCCCATAGGAAAGAGCCGCCGCGTGCGAATCCCCCCATATTACAATTCCTCCGTGCGCGGAACCATAGCACTCCTTGCTAAACGATTCAGGATCCTGGCCTTGATCAAGGAAGCACTTCTTGAGCCTTGAGTATTTACCCATGTCCTGCCGTTCAAATGAAAGCAGAATTGCCTGCTCGTCAGTCAATCTATTCTCAAACCCGTTGGTGTGGTATCCAGTAAGGCCTATGGCCAAAAACGCAACAGATCCCGCAGCGCTATAGGCGAATATTTTTCGCCTTGATATCTTATCTTTGCTCCGAAATGGAGCCTCCACATACCTCCAGCTGATGTACGCGAGAGCAAGCGTGAGGCCTATCAAGAAAGCTACTTTATCAATCCCTAGCTTTTCAGTTTCCCCTAGACGTGCGAATGCAAAAAGGGGTTGATGCCAAAGATACGCGCTATAGCTGATAAGCCCAACAAACACTACAGGCTTCAAGCTAAGTATCCTGCCGACCAGCGTCTTCGAGTCAGCGAACACTATTATCAAAACAGAACCGATGACAGGAATTAAAGCATATGCGCCCGGGAAAGGGGTTTTCTCATCAAATCGAAAAACGGAGAGTCCCACCATAACCAAACCAATCATACCCAAAAGCTGACCGAAAACTCCTGAAGAAATATTATGCCGCTGGTAATAGCAATAAAAAGCGACGAGAGCGCCGACAATTAGCTCCCAGCACCGCGCATGGAGAAGATAAAAAATTGCATCAGGGCTGTCTTTTAGCCAAAACTGGGAATACGAAAAACTGGAAATGCCAATGCATATGAGCAACGCAACAATCGCACCCCTCCCAAATCGCCACATTGAAAGCAGGACGATAGGGAATATTATGTAATACTGCTCCTCAACGGCCAAACTCCAAGTATGGAGCATAGGTTTGAGCTCTGACGAAGTATCAAAATACCCGCTCAAACTCCAAAAAAGAAAGTTTGAAGAAAACAAAGGAACAGACGCGAGACTCAATGAGAAGTCTTTCATGTCCTTTGGTGTTGTGGTGAACCAAGCTATAGCCACGCTCACCATCATCACTAAGAACAGCGCAGGAAGAATCCTCCTTGCTCTCCTCTCATAGAAATTTAAGACAGAGAATTTTTTTTGCTCATTCTCAGATATGAGGATTGAGGTAATTAGGAACCCACTTATCACAAAGAAAACATCAACCCCAATGAATCCACCGCTGAATCCAGGTATACCAGCATGGAAAAGGATCACCGGAATCACTGCGAGGGCGCGTAGCCCGTCTATCTCTCGTCTGTACGGAATCGCCATTCTGACCCCCAACCGTTAAGGTCGTGGATGCTAACACTTTTTAGTAGCTATCGCACGATCGTCAGCGGTCAAGTTCTTCAGAGTGTTATCGCAGAATATAGGGCCATTTTGTACGTTGTCGTTCCGATTCGGTAGAGCGCCCATATCTTGATCGGTCCAGGGACAGGAGAGACACTGGCAGTTGTGACGGAAGGCCATCCACGATTCCAACTGCAATGTCCATAATGCCATTAAAGTAACATGCTTGCATGGTGCAAATTGTTAGACAACACACACCTGGCGAACAACCTTGGAGGTCCCTGAACCTGCGATAAGCCCGATATTTATAAGTTGCGAACTTGCGCTCGCCCTTGTTTGGACTAGCCTTTAACCTCGGACATCCAGTCGCGTGGTTGCGGCCTATGCAAAGCATCAGGAAAATGACTATGTTCAGGCCAGTCTCTGAGCTGCTGACGGTATTCTAAAAGCTCTAAAAGTTTTTCGGCGCCAATAGTCGTTTCAATACCCCAATCTATCTCATCTCTGTGCCGAATGACGACCCAGTCGGTTGAAGAAATTTCGCCTTTTCGCCATATCCGTTCAAGATCAGACAGTTGTTCTATTGATTGTGCTGGCTTCTCTTGCCTAACTACGATTCCTTTATCAATCAGGTATGAATATCCTTCCGAGATGGATGCATGCATTCCCGATCTATCGGCAACCGATATTTCTACAGACCCCGGCGGAGGGGCGACAGTAGAAGAGTCGAAAAAACCAGGGGGGCTATCGTGGTAAAAAATTGCCATGCTTATCTCCCAATTGCCACGCCTATCACGCTGAGAATGTTTTTCTCTGTCGATGCGGTATTAAACAGCAGCACTGTAAAGCCGGTTTTAGTAAACTGAGTGGGCGTTGCAATTACTCCGGTATCAGCAGTGGTGCTTCCAGTGGCTATTGAAAACGGAATGTATGGATTGTTTGCAAACGCTTTTAGCCAAACTCCGTTTTTTGTTGCTTGGCCTCCGTTACCGGATATTCCATTCTGGGATCCGGCGTTCGACCACTGTATCATCCAGCCCCCTAGCCAGCTAGGGACTTGAATATATCCGCTTGCAGCTAGAAGAATATCGACCCCGTACCGAAGTTTTTTAGGCGTAACAAAAACAGAATCATTTGTACCAGTATCAACCTGCAACTGAGTTGCTGCACCGACGCCAGTAGAGCTTGTGAGCACCCACGATCCGATTATTGAAGAGTAAACCACCGTGCACACACTGCCGGCAAGTATCTCGCCACCGCCCAGCGCTATTTGACCAAGACTGAGCAATGGGGCTGCGGGCAATCCATTTGGCGAAAAGGTGCTAGCTCCAGTGTTCGCTGCAAGCGCACGAAACCGAAGGACCAAACCGTCAGATACAGCGCCAACTGCGGGCACGTAAGCGGCAGCGTAGGCGTTCGCAGCCCCCGTCCCCTCTGCGTAGTTCGAAGTACCAAGTATCTTCATCATCGCATTAAAGTATTGCGATGAGCCGACCTTATCGACCAAGTCGTTGGCAACTATCGCGGCACTTGATAAAAGTGATTGGAAAAACCCTTCCTTGTCGTTTGCCCAGTCCTGCTCGAGGTAAGATCCGTCCTTCGCGCCGGGAGCAGTCCTATTTTTGAATGACCCCTGCGGGTATTCATCGGTTGGATTATTGAAACGACCTGGGTACCGCTCGTTAAGCTTAAGTGCCATGTTACGCCCCTATATAGCCTGCAAATTCTGCGTCTTCATCACCGAATTCGGCATCTACATCGTCGAATTCGACCATATCGAATCCCTCAAGGAATCCGTTAAATCTCACCGCCTGCGGCTTTGGCACTAGACCGGCGTTCAGCAGAGCAAATCGTTCAAGGTTTGTGATTTGCCCGTAAAACTCGATGCTGAACGACATGTCCTCGCCGTCAGTCACGCGCAAGACATCAGCCTTGGGAAGCAGGAAGTTCATGCCGTCGAGGATGTTCTCGATCGTGGCGTCTCCGTTGTTCTTAACGATCTTGGCCTTGATGACCAGCCGGTAGAGTTCGTCGGAGAGTTGCCCGTCCTGATCAATCGTCAGTGCGCTGAACATGGCTTCGTCGTCGCCGAATTCATCGCCGTCAGTTAGATCGAACAGGCCAGGGTTCATGGGCATCGAGCCCACGAAGCTGCGCGGTGCCACGACGATCCTGCCAATGACGTTCAGTTGCTCACCAAGCACATTGTCGATGTCGTAGCTCTTGCGGACGGCCTCGGCGGCGTCCTCAAGGCTACCGCCCAGCTTCCTGGCTATGGCGTACCAATCCACGGCCTTAGGCTTGTCGCGGTACTGCGCGTAGATGCGGTCTGGGATGTTCATCACGTGATCACTACGGTGATGTTGCTCTCCGTCCACCGGGACATCTGGTTGTAGGAGATGGCGACGTTTGCCTGGCCGCCGTTGAGGCTGGACGAAGGCAGGTCGACATAACTGTCACCGTAGGAGCCGATGACCTTGTTGACCGGCGTGAAGATGGTGCTGAACGGGACAATCTCGCCGATATCGAAGCCATCGATCTTGAACCCGACGTCTGCAGGGATCAGGTCGCCAGCGGCATACTCCATGATCGCCTCCTTGATCAGCTGGTCAGCGTTCGGCGGGAGCGATCCGTCGTTGACGACGTGGATTACTGGGACCATGTCGACGTAGATGGGCCGGCTGGCGCGGATCAGCTTCTTGTTGGTCGGGTATTTGGGCGACGTGACTTCGACCTCAAATGGCGTCCCGGCCTGGTACAGCAAGGCGCCTGGGTTCTTCTTGAGGTAGATGGCCATGGCCACATCGGTGTCGGTCCCGCCGTCGATCACTGCCGCTATGGAGTGCGCCGGCAGGCCGTGCGGGTTGTCCACCGACACCGCGCCGCTGTTGGTGTCGTTCTCGTAGACCTTGACGCGCCGAACCCCGGAGACCCCGAACAGCTCGCCAATCATCGAGTCGATCTGGTTGTTGCCAGGCCGGCCGACTGCCGTTGCGCGCGTAACGCGGAGCTGTTCATCCCGCTGAGCGTCAGTGCCGGGGGTTGCGGGGGCGGCGTTGTTCACCGATGCCATGCCAGCCACCACGTCCACGATACGGGTAATGGTGTCTGCGTCTGCCTGGGTTGGGCCCACGACGGTGCAGGTCGCATTGACCGTGGCTGACCCCGAGCCATCTGCCGTGACGGTTTGATCTGTCGACCAGCGACTGCCGGTGACAACCGACTCGAACCGGTTCCCCTTCAAAATCACGGTACCCGGAGTCGCCGTAAGCGTCAGCTCTACACTCGAGCGCGACCCACTGGAGCGGATGGTGCCGGTCAGCGAGCAAATAATGTCGAGGTCGTTGCCCTTGGCCTTGTTCGGGTCTTTGGAGTTGTACGCACGCTGCAGTGTTTCGTCCAGGGCATAGAAGATCTCGGCGTCATGCGCCATTTTCAGGCCGTCGGGCGTGGATGGATCGAGGTTCCAGAGCGGATCGATATCCACGTAGAACTGACGTTCCTGGGCGAACCACTCGTTCTGCGTCTGTAGCACGTAGCCAGTTGAAGTCAGGCTAGCCATTCAGTGTTACCTCGTCCGTGCCGAACTCAGTGAGTATTCCAGCGGTCACGCTGTAGCGGCGGGTGGTGATATCGAAGTCGGCGGAGAAGCTGGTGAGGCGGATCACGCCAGGCGTATTGGCAATACGCGCCCTCAGCGCAGCCTCGGCCGCCGACAGGCTGGTGAACTTGCCAAGGATCTGCTCGTACCAGGGTGTGCCGTCGGTGATGTCGCGGAAGTACTCACCCAGGAACAGCCGAAGCCTGGTTAGCACCGTCTGCGCTACTTCGGACTGGCCAGTGATGAACTGCTGGCCGCGTGTCACGATGTCGCCGTTGTCGTCGAGTCTGCGAACGGTCATATGATTGGCCCATCCGAAATCTGGTTGCCACGCGTTACGCCCGTGGTCCTATGCGTGTTCAGCGATATGCCGTCAGCCGTGACGACGTCACCTTCTGGCGTGATGGTCAGGCCATTGATCAGAAACGACCCGTCAGCCAGCAGCTGAAACATGCCCGCGCCGTTCTGCATGAGGGTTGTGCCGTTGGCCAGCACGCTGAATCTGGCGACCCCGTTGTCCATGGAGATGCTGTTGTCGTTCTTCAGCCAGACGAATTGCGTGCCGGCCCGGTTGCGCAGGCGTACACCGTTGTTTTGGAACTCAGGTAGCACATTGGGCTGTGACCGGAACCCGGGCAGGAACATGGCGTCCTGCATGTTGTGGAATCGACCAATGGGGTTGGCAGCGATGCCGCCGCTCTGGATCCAGCCATCAATGCAGCGCTGCGAGAACAAAATGTCGCCCTCACACTCTGTGTCGATCTGGTACTCGACACAGAAATCACCGCCCGGGAAGTAGACGGGCACCTCGATGATCGGCGGGACCTTGAACTCGGCGCCGTTGATGTCCACCCGGGCAACGCCAACCTGGACTTGGGCGAGCTGGGTCAAAGGATCGAACGTCAGTACATGCCCTGGTATGGAGGTACACACCCCCTTCATGACCTCGCGGAATGCATCGCGGATCAGCTTTGCCTGCTTTGCGCGGCCTTCAGACTCAAGCATTCAGGCTCTCCATTTTGCTGCGGGCAATAAAAAACCCGCCGGAGCGGGTCGATTCTGTTGTGATAGGGCTCCTATCTGGTCTCGCCGAAACCTTCGGTTAGGATTCCCTTTTCGCTGTACTGGCTGTTCACCAAGGCTTTTATCTTGGCATCGACCTGCCGGAGGGTCGACATCATCCCCTTCGTTGGCCCATTGGTGAGTGACTTGCATCCGCTGCGCGACAAGCTCAGGTCGTGCTCGCGGATATCGGCGATCATGGCATTGTAGGTCCGCATGTTCTGCGACTTGAGCGCTATCGACACCGACCCTCCGCCGTAGGCTGGGTCATTCGCGACGTTCACCACTCCCCCACCGGCCCGAAGCGCCACATCGACGTAGTTGTACATCTGGCGCCCGTCGCACTCGGCGAACACTTCATCGGCGGTCACACAACCTGACGTAGAAGCCGCAAAAAGCGCTAAAGCCGCGAGCATGGCCCTGCTTTTCGTCGACATGTGAGCTCCTGGTATCAACGAGATTTCTGCGAATGTAGCAGACAGCCCGCAGCGATTCCGAGGGCCTATTGATCACCGGACGAACTGCTGACCGCGCATGAAAGAGTTGTTGACCGATGCAACAGCCTCTCCTCGGGTGATCACGCCGTTGTGATTCACATCCAGCCCCGAGTTGGCGGCGTACTCCCGCTGGTAAGGTCCGGTGTCTCGCTCCCACATAACGTAGGAATCTGGACGGCCAACCGCGACAGGCCACAGGACGGCGAGGTACGCGTCACCCAGGTTACGAATGCGCCCGTTGTAGGGCTGGTAGTAGCTCTCGACGTAGTCCAGCTGCCGCACCGCCGTCATGCGCGCAAGCTGTGCCGTGGAGGTGCCCAGTCCGCGAGCGGTCGACTCGATGAACTGGATCAGCCCAGTGGCCGTGCTGCCTGGGTTGCGGGCTGCCGGACTGAAGGTGTAGCTGGTTTCGAACCCCATCACGGCCATCAGCCAATTCGGGTCAACCGAAAGGCGTGAGGCGATCTCGCGGACTTTGACGCGGAATGCCTGATCTACCCTGGCACCCCATATCAACTTGCCGTTCTCGGATGTGGCGGCCTGCGTGATGTTCGGCGTCGTTCCCGCGCGCAGACCATCTATTTCGGTGCGCCATGTGTCGCTGCCTGAGTCGCCGGTATGCTTCATTGCGAAAATGTTGTATTCGCCGTTCGCGCTGGCGTCACCGCTCAGTTCGGAAACAAACAAGTTCCCGGTGTTGAACGTGGCGAACTCGCTCTCCACGTCGATCTTGCCATTGATGCGCAGTGCCGGGTTGAGCTGTACCGAAACAAATACGCCGAGACCTTCTGGGCCGCGTGACACCTCTGGTATGCCGATCATCCCGCTGAACTGATCAACCCTCACTGGCGCGGCTGTACGCGGCATGTTCGGCTTCGTGATAACGATCCGTCCGCGGTCCTGCATCCATTCGAATTTGTAGGCGTAGGCCAGGTCGGTCATAGCTGAAGGGATGTCCCCGTCAACCACCAGACCCGATGCAAGCGGTTTCGCGTCGGCGAACTGGGCGTTGTCGATATCGATCGGCAGTGGCCATGCCGCCGCCATGGCTCGCAGAATCTCTTCAATGCGGGTGCCGATGCCGAAAGAAAGCTGGACAGATGCCCGGTCCACTGCCGGCTGGCCAGAGCGGCAAATCAGCCTGGTGATGATTTCAGGCTGACCTGGCTCGCGTTCGCGCAGGGTATTGGTCACAAAACCGGTGAACACCGCGTCGATGTTGTCGTCGTAACCGGCGCGCAAGACGATGCTCGACCCCTGCGCAATGCTCGACCCTTTGTTCATGTTGTAGAGGCGGATGTCGGCGAAAGAAATCGCGTCACCCGGCGAGATGTCGATGTTGAACTGGATGCGAAACTGCCGACGCCCGATCTGCGGGCTGATATACGGCTGGCCGTTCACGTCGACCGACCAAACTCGCTCTCTCATGTTTCCACCAGTGGGGGTATCCAGACGAGGAAGTTGTCGACGCCAAGGTTGTCCAGCGTCACGTCGGCACCGGTGAACACCATTTGGCCAATACCGGTCCGGTAGCTCTGAATTACGTCGCTCCCAGGCTCAAGCATTGCTCCGGACACCAGCCGGCTGCCATCGCGAATTAGGTTCATCGACCAGGCAGGGGCATCCAGATAGGAAATGAAGTCAACCTCGAACTCGATCAGGTTATCGCCGAGCTGGACGGCGAAGCGCTGGTGAGCATTGATTGCACCAGGGCGCAGGGGGATCACGAACATCAGACGACTCCATCAAGAATGCCATTCACTGCGTTCGATACCGCCTCGTTCGCCTCCTTGGCGATCGCCTGTCCGCGTTTGATTGCGCGCGACAGGGCACTCTGTGAGGGGTCACCCTCTCGCAGCTGTGGCAGCGAGCACTGCGTGTCCTGCACGATGCGGTCGAGGCTGATGACTTCCTGAAGGTCGACAACGAACTCAAGGCCGCCCTCGTTGCGCGGCTCCTTGGTCCTGGCAAGGCGAGTGATCGCCATGTTCTTGAGCAGGATGTCGCCCGCGTCGATGTCGAATGGGTCAGCGGACTTCATCAGCCAGATGAGGAAGTCGAGGGTGGTACTGGCCCTGGTTTCGTCGCTACCGGCGAGGAACCCGGCCGAGAGACCCGCAACCGTCGAGACGATCGGATTGTCGGTCAGGTTCGACAGCGCACCACCGAGAAAGTCGGTCAGCTGCACCTTGACGGGGTTGTTACTGATTGCACCGGTCATCGTCCATTTGAATGGGTTCAAAATTCGGTGATCTGAAATCCGAACTCCGGACTCGATCGGGATTGAAGTGAGCGTCACCGTTGCTTCGAACGTATCCTCCAGCACCGCGTCGAACGAGTAGCCGGCAATAGTGGGCGCCTGGCGCGTGAAGATGTTGATGATGCTCACGGTTATCGCTCCGTCGTGGTCTTTAGGTCACCCAGGGTTTCGTAGTTCTGCCGTTCGTTGACCTGCGTGATTTTTGTTTCCAGCGCCTGGCCGTCAAGCTGAACCGTTAGCCCCAGCTGGTTTTCAACCTTGATCGGTGTCCGGCTGAGTGCACCGGCGAGCGCATCAGCGTCAGCCTGCCGGTCTTCGTCCTGAGTGGTGCCACTCGCCGGCGGCATGCTGTCGGCTGCTGACCTGTCGCGGTGATTCAGATAGTCGATATCCTCCTGTGAGCGGATAACCTGGCCGGTGTACTCCTGCGGCTTCTCATACTTGAGCTCGCTGGGGCTTTGGGTCGGATTTCCGTCACCGCCGAACATGAGCTCCATCGGGCCCTGGATTCTGTCCAGCCCCGTCACATCCTTGAGCAGATCATCAAATCCGCGAGAAGCGTCACCGTAGCCAGGGACGTGCTCATTCAGAGACCGGTTGATGAGGTTGGAGCCTATAGCGCCACCGGTGATGGCAAGCCCCGCTGTGCCAGTTTTGCTGATGAGGCCGCCAACCGAACCAAGGCCAAGCTTTGCCAGCGTTGCCCCAACCACAGCGGCCACAGAGGAGGCGCCGACTGCCGCAGTAGCCTCTGGATTGTCAGAGGCATAATCAATCACGCCGCTGATCTCGGGGCGGTGATCCTTCAGGAAGTTATTGAGCGCGCTGCCGGCGCCTACTAGGCTCGGCAGGAACTTCTCAGCGAGCTCATTCTTGATGCCTTCGATGATCAGGCTGAACTCACTGGAGTTCTCAGCAAGCTTCCTTGCGTCATCAGTCAATTGGTCGACGCTGCCAGTCAATCCGCTGGCGCGCTTCATGGTGTCGTCGAGCTTTTCTACGCCGCCGGCCAACGAGCGGAATGCCGCATCCGACAGGCCGAGGGAGTTTTGGACAACTGATCGCTGGCCCTCATCCAGTTTCGGGATCATGGCGGACAGCGCGCGCATGAACTCTTCGCCAGTCTGCGTCTCGTAAAGCGTGCTCACGTCGAGGCCGGCCATTGCCAGATCATTGATCGGCCCGGCATCGCCCTTGAGGCGCAAGTTGTTCTGGATCTCCTCGAAGCGCTGCAGGGTATCCAGCGCGTCAGCCGCATCGCCCCCCATCAACTTGATGGCGTTGCCGTAGTTGTACACGGCGGCCTGGGACGTGCGCAGGTTCTGCGTGGACATTGCCAGCTTGTCTACGCGCCCAGCCACGCCGACAATCGAGCCGGCGGCCGCACCGAAAGCGCCAACCAGCGCCGCCGAAATACTCAGCGCCCCAGACTTGATGCCGTTGAGGCTGGCGTTGATCTTCTTGTCGCCAGCCTCAAGGGCCTTTGTGTCATAGCCGATGCCGATCAGGAACGACTTCAGGACTTTGCTAGCCATTCTTCACAGCCTCGTATTGATCCCACAGTTCGTCCATGGCTTGGTTGAAGCGCTCGACGTCCGCTATGGAGAGTGTCCCGTCAGCGAGTTGCGACCAGGTGCAGAGCGGCGGGCAGATACCCACGATCCCGACACATGGCCGCATAAGGAACCACTTTACTGAACTGCGCTTGCCGCCTCGTCCTGCCGAGCGTCTTTTGCGGCGCTTGGCAGCCAGTCGAAAAAATCGGAGAGATTCCAGCGCAGCAGCTCGGCGAGGAGCTGGTTGTAGTGGACCATCCGGCCGCCGAAGTCAGCGACGGTGACCGGGCGCTCCGTACCGTTGATGAAGACACGGGTCATGAGCACCTGCGCGACCTGAGCCTTCACGTCCTGACGCATCGACATGAACATCATGGAGAGGACGTTGCTGTCCACCTCCACGCCGGCGCGTGCAGCCGTGGCAAAGCGCTCCAGCACGGCGGCGGACAGCAGGGACATCAGGCGATCTTGATCGACAGCGCTTGCCATGGCGGCGTTGTACAGCGCGCCGCCGACGGTGAATTGTTTCACGCTCATCTATCAGCCCCTTGTCGCTTCCCAGATGTTGAACTGCATCGTGAACTGGTCGTCCGTGATGGTTGAACCAGCCCGGCCGCGCTGGCCGTCGTTCACGATCACGCCTTCCGAGCCCAGCGCCGTTTCAAGCGTGCCGATCTGGGTAAAGGTCAGCGTGATGTTCGCTTTCGAGTTCAGCAGTCCCTGCACGTATGCCGAGTCGGAAGAGCCCGGGTTGAGGTAGACGTTCACCTCGCGGCCTGGGTTTTGGCGGTCGAGGCGGACAGCGTTGCCGCCCTGCCCCCGGCGCAGCTGACTGCGAGGATCGATCGGCGCGTCCGTATATGGGGTAGCGGTATCGCCCCAGTCTTGGATCTGCCGGCCATTGATGGTGACGACGGTCAGGTCGTTCGAGAAATTACTCAGGCTCATGGGTCACCTATCAATAAACGTCGAGGTCAACGTCAACAATGTGGATGGCGCCGGCGCGGAACAGGCGGATGCGCAGAGGCGCGGACTTACGGGCGTCACGGTCGGCATCCGAAAGATCGAGGATGTCTTCGGGCTTGGTCAGGATCTCGAAGCCAGCTGTGTACTTCTCGAGCCCGTCGTCTGGGTCGATGTAGTTGCGTGGTCCGAGGTAGCCGTTGTTGATGAACTGCTGCCCTACCGACCTCGCGGCGCCATTCAGAACCGCCTGACCTACAGGTGTTTGCGCAAGTTTTGTGACCTGTCCGCCCAGTGTGTTGTACAGCGCAGTGGTCATGAAGTTGATGCACGCATCGAGGTTGACTACATCGTCGATGAACTCGCCGTAGGTGCTGTGCGTGTAGGTGTTGATCCATCGACCCGAGTCGGCCGAGCCCTGGTTGTCCACGACCGTGTAGAAAAGAGCTTTTTTCTTGTCGCTCTGCATGGCGGTATACGCCGTTCCGGTCAGAGATTCAGCTGGGACACCTGGCGACTTCTTCAACTCACCAGTGATCGTCGAGCGGTCAGCGCTGTAGTTCACCGCAGCGAAGTGCTTTGCCAGGGCCGAGCCCGAATATGCATCAGTTGCGTGCGCGGCGGTGTAGACGTGACGGAAGCCGGCGGTCGTCAGCTGGGTGGCGATATCGTCAGTGTCCGCTGGGTCGCGGATCTCGGTAGCCGATGCGCCCGTCTGATTGTCGATGAACATGCTGGTGTTGTCTTCGCACCACTGGGCGATCGCCAGAACATCCGCCTTCACGGCAAGGATCGGGGCGGTCCACATGGTCCAGTACCACCAGAGCAGGTTACGCGCCTTGTTCAGGGTCGCTGCGCGGGTCGCGTCTGCGGTGGCCACGCCATACACCTTCAGTTCGCGAGTGGCAGGCGTGCCGCCAAGCCAGCGCTGGGCCGCCTTGTAGGTCTCGGTGGTGTCGGCAAAGTCTTCAGACAGCGCGACCAGCGTGAAATACGTCCGGTACGTGTCCGGTGCGAAACCCACCGGCAGCTCAGGCTGCGGAGCGAACAGCATGGCGCTGGCAAAGTTCGCATTGCCCAGGCCGGCCGGGCTGATCCGGGCATTAATCCGGATGATGTTGGTAGCTGGATAGCTCACTGTGCTAGCTCCAATGGGTTATGTGGGGTCGACTTCAACGCTGAAGGTCTGGATGACCTGCGCCTTTACGTTCTCGAACGCCACGCTGGCGCTCAGTATGTTGTTGATTACAGGCAGGCTGCTGGTTTCGTACATCAGGCGGATGGTGATTTGCGCCCGCTGCTCGAAGTTGGCCGATTGCAGGCTGGTGAGGTTGTTCACCGCATCGGTGCTGTTCCAGCCGACCTTGGATTTGAACAGCATCATGCTGATGTCCGGCCGCTTGTTGGCCTGCTTCAGGCGCTCGGCGTACATCAGCGCCTGGCCGCGGTAGAAGTTGATGCTGCAGGCGCACATGATCTGTGCCCTTACGTCCACCTCCACCTGGTCGCCCGGCACGTCGCGGGCGATGATGTTGGCTTGGCCGCGCTCGCTGACGGACTGGCGCGGGGTGATTGTTGCGTACGGCCCTTTCGGCGCCGGCATGCTGCCGGGGCCGGCCTGGTCGGCGAGGATGCACTCTGGTACGCCCGTGGCCAGCAGAACGATTGGCCGGATCTTGGCGAACAGCTCTTCGTTGGTCATGCCGGGCCACCGTCTTGGTCGTCGATGCGGCTGACGATCACCTTGCAGTAGTTCCGCCAGTGCCGGTTATCCACCTTCACGGCCTTCCACTGCTGCCCGAGAAACTCCCAGGTGCCGGTCTGGTCGATCAGCTGCATGTCACCTTCGTTGATGTAGATGCGCCGGCCGTCGACGATTCGCTCGCCGCCCTGGCGGATGAAGTCCACTTCCCGGTCGGTGGCCGGCTGGATGTTGACGACGTATGCTGATGTCACGGTGGCTCCTGGCACCCAGAGCCCATTGACGTACTGGCCACCGGTTACCGTCCGGCTCGCAGGAACGCTTTGAAACACCCCGTCGATCTGGCCCTGCATGTTCAGGCTCATTCGAGGCCCTCCGTCACTGGGTCGCCAGTCACCTTGTGGGTCACCGACTGGCGCAGGGCGCCACTGTCGATCAGCGGGTTGTCGCTGCCCTTCTTGCGCACCGTTGAGGCCGCGTTGGCCGGCGTGCGCAGTTCGGTCATGTAGACCTTCACCTCGCCAGCCGCGATGACGCCGACCGTTTCGAGGATCTGGTCCATGGGTTGGTCGGCGGCCATACCTGCCTCGATCGCGTCGAGGATCTTCGGTGTTGCACCGGCCACCCCCGGCTCAAGCCATGGCCTGGCTGGGATGGTGATGTTGTGGGGCTTGGTGACGCCAAGCTCCATGTAACCTGAGCCGGTCTTGAGGAATCGCACCTCGTCCCGGTCAGCTGCGGCCTTGGAGGCGTAGCCGTAGGACGTACCGCCAGGGTGCTTCACCTCGGCGCCGAACTCGTGCGTAGCGCCCAGCCCGGCCATGGTGATGTCGCCCGACTCAACGTCGCCTGCTTCCTCGTGGATGCCGACGGTCACGGCTTTGTTTGAGCGCAGCGTGGCCAGCTCTTTGGACACGGCGTCCTGCAGGTCCTGGAATCCGATCAGGTCTAGGGTAAGCATCAGACCGCCTTGGCGCCCATGCCGGCGCGCTTCTTCAGCCTGTAGAACTGCTGGCCGTAGTTGGTGTAGGTCAGCCAGTCGTTGCCGGCGTCCATCATGGCGGCCACGCGGTAGCCGATCGACTCATCGCCCACGGCCTTCTGCGCTACGTTCAGGCGCGCGTCGGAGTTCGGCGGTGCGCCAGCCCCGAGCGTGCCGAAGTTCGTCGCCAGCCAGTGAGCCGCGAAGTACTTCATGCCCCGCCACTTGAAGTTGCCGCAGGCCAGTTCGAAGGCGCCCCAGCGGCTTGAACCGGTCTCGGTGTCGGCCTCGCACAGCGCTTCGATGACCATCGCGTCAGGCCACTTGGTGGCGTCCGTGAATGCAGCCAGCAGCGGGTCGGCACGAAAGGCCGCCACGATCTCAGGGGTGATGATCATGCGACTCTCCGTGATTTGAATGAGTGGGCGCTGGGCGCCCGGGTGTTACTCGCCCTTCGAGGCCTTGGCGATCTCTTCCAGCAGGCGTGCTTTACCCCAGGTCCGGTTGACCTTGATGCCGGCGCGGCCTGCCTGCTCGCGCAGGGCTTCGATGTCGTCGTCACTATCATCGCTGTCGTCTTCAACCTCGTCAGCGCCGACGATGCGCAGGTCGCCGTTTTTCAGCAGCGCCTTGACGAAGTCGATCTTCTTGACCGCGTCCGGAACCTCAACGGCTGGGTTCTCGCCTGGCAGGATCGGGTAGCTGGTTTCCACGCCATCCACCAGGTGGTTGATAGTGATCAGTCGTGCTGCTTCGTTCTTCAGGAACATATCGAATCCTCGCCCGGAGTCATCGGCCGCCGCCCCGGGCATAGCGGAGGCGGCCAAGGATCGGCTGGTTAGAACTGGTCGCGGTATGCGCCAGAGAACGGATAGCGGAATTCAACGCCGCTGATCTTGTACTCGCACGGCACGTTGACCTTCAGGTTCCACATCTGCGGAGCCAGGGAGCGCCATGGGATCGGTACCTGCATGCCCAGGTTCTCGTCGTTGCGCTCGTACGCCACGATGCGATCCTTGTTGCCGTTGGACACGCCAGCGGCCGCCAGCTGAGCGGCGGAGAGCTGCAGGCGGCTGAAGATCTCGATCGGACGACCAGTCAGGGCGGTGAACTGGTTGTTGGTGCGGAAGTACTCGAGGATCGTCTTGTCGGTGATGGTACCCATCCGCTTGTTCGAGATGAACGCGAAGCGGGCGGCATCCATGATCAGCGTGTCAGGGACGTGAACGGTCGCCGAGTTGATGTAGACATCAACCAGGATCTTGTTCAGGTCAGCGACGATCTGATCACCAGTGGTAGCCGGGTCGTACCAGTTCAGGGTCGAATTGGACAGGGCCAGGTTCGGGTTGTTGAACAGACCGGTCATGTTGCGGGCTGCATCACCGAAGTACGCTACGCGCTGGGTATGCTCCTGGGCGCCCCGGAAGGCCATGCGGGCCTTGGTGGTGTCCAGCGGGATGCGCATCTGCTGCGACTTGCGCAGCTCGTCCAGGCTGTAGCTGTACTTGTTGCCGGCATAGCCGATCGGGACCGACGACTTGTTTGCGGACAGCGCAACATCCGGCAGGTCGTCGGCATTCGCGCCGATGAATTTGCCGATGGTGACAGCGTCGAAGCTGATGTAGTCCCACTGATCCACCCACTCAGGCAGATCGGTATGGACTGGGATCAGCTCCATGTAGTTGATCGCGGCGTACTTGGCCTCGTAGATACGAGATTCCAGGCTCGCCAGCTGGCTGATGTAGAACGCCAGGCCGTCGTCGACGGTCGGAAGGCCATCGTTGAAGGTAACCTGGAGGTTGTCGCGGCCGATCTGGTACGCAATGGCTGCGTCGATGGCTACGACGATTTTTTTAAGCTGGGTCATGTCGATTAGCCCCCGACCTTGAGAGAGATTTTGGCCAGAGCGCCGGCCCCGGCCGAGCTGACCCACTTGGCGCCCGGGATCAGCACGGCCAGGGTGGCGGCAGCGCCAATCACGTTGGAGAACTGGCCCTGGTTGGTGCCGGTGCCATCACCGACGACCAGATAGACCGGATCGTCTTTGGCCACGGCCACGCGGGCGGTGACCCAGATTGGCGCCATGGTTTCGACGGTCATGTCGCGCTTGGCGACCGCGCCGAACACTTCGTTCTGGGCGTACGCACGGTTCAGCTCGCGCCGAACGACACCGATGAACTGGGCAGCGGTCGAAGCAGCGACCGGCAGCTTGGCGCCGTCGTCACCGTCAGTCACAACGCCCAAGCCGAACGCGATGTTCGCGGTGCCTTTGTTGACCTTCGAGACGCCGTTGGACACCTCGCCGTCAGCGACCATGCCCGCGTAAGCGACGCCATGGTTGATTGCGTTACCACCTTGAACTGCCATGGTCAGGCTCCTTTCTGTTTGTGGGCGCCGGACAAGCTTTGCTTGTGCGCCTGGTATGGGGTCGGTGCGGCGTCGGTGGTAGCAGCCGTGGTCGCGCCGTCCTTGGCCAGTTGCACGAACTGAGCGAGCAGCGCGGCGGTGTCACCGGTGGGCATCTTCGGCTTCTTGTTGCCGCTCTCGCCCTTGTCGTCGTCTTCGTCCTCATCCTTGTCGGACTCGGCGTCGAAGGCGCACTCAACGTAGCCGGCGGACTTGTCCGACCAGTCACGCTTCGGCAGGGCCACGGCAAGCGCGGCACGCTTGATCTCGATAACGTCGAGGCTGTCGCAGGTGAAGCCGTCGCCGGCAACCTTGCGTGCCAGCGCCTGGGTTGCGCTGATTTCCTTGACGCGCTCGCCGATCGCTACATCGCTCGAGGCCTTGCGGGCCTCGGCCAGATCTTCGGCAGCCTTGTCAGCGGTCGCCTGGGCCTTGTCAGCCTTGGTTTCCGCATCGGTGGCACGCTTCAGCAATCGGTCGAACGAGTCGGCGACCACTTGGGCGTTCGCAGGATCAGCAACATCAACGCTGCGCCCGCTATCGGTGGTGATAAGTACAGGCATCGTGTTGCCTCCTGGGGTGTGATCGAAGACGCGAGCAATACCGCCCGCCCTCGCTTTGGTTACCACCGCTTGGTGGTTGATGATGATGTTGCGCTGGGTGTACTCGTAGTCCTGGCCGTCGGCAGTGGTGCCAGGCCCGTGGACGTATTCAGCGGTGTAGCCGGCGGAAAGCTCGCACTTGCCGGCGTTGATGTCGTCGATGGTCTTCTGATCCTTGATGATCAGATCGCAGACCACGAAGTCGCCATCGCGACGGCCCGCGCCGCGCACCTCGCCGACTGACACGGACTTGTAGTTCTTCGAGGTAACCAGCTCTGCAGGGTGGTCATTCGTGACCGTCGCGCCGTTGTAGGTGCCCAGAGAGGCGTCGTTGAACACCTCCTCCTCTGGGCGGTACACGCGGACGATGCGGCTCGGATCACCGTCCAGCCCCAGCTCGCGCGCCAGGTACTCTTGGATCCCGGTGCGAGCCACCCGGCCGGGAACCTTCAGAAACCCCTCGTCGGTGTACTCTCGCTGGGTGATGCGATACCCAGCCCGGTCGAAAACCGTGCACTTCATGTTGCGGCCTCGCGGATTGGATGAATTAGCGGTAGACGCCCGGCGCTGTGCGGCCTGCATCTTGGTTGGCCTTGACCTCGCGTGCGCTCACTGGGCGCGCGATGCAACGGCACTGATAGTCGGAGCCGGGTTTGATCGGAACACCGTCAGAACTCAGCGGCAGGTCGTCCCAGCGGTAGATCCCCTTGCCGTAGGCGGTGACCTTGTTGGCGATCTCCGAATGGCGGTGCCGGACTCGGCTGTCGTCGGAGTCGATCCACTGGAAGTACTCGAAACCGGCGTCCTTCTGCTGCTTCTCGGCCAGCTCGCCCTGGATCTTGGATGTCTGATCGCGGGCGATCATCTTGGCCCGGCGCTGGGTCACGCCAAACTGCTCCTGCAACGCCTTTTCGATGTAGCTAGGCCGCATGCCGGAGCGCATGTTCGCCATCACCAGCGTCTGCACCTCTTCCAGGTACTTGGCCGGTATGGACGTGATGAGCTGGGCGTTCTGCTGGGCCGAGGCATGCAGGTAGTCCTGCATCGTCTTGGAGCCGCTGAACACGTCGATGCCAGCCGACTTCTTCAGGTCGCGCTCTGACTTCTTCAGGGCTGACTGCACGAACTCACCGGCAATGCGGTTGGCGCCTCCAGAAACGCCCTCTGAGCGCCATCTGCTGAACAGGTAGCTCATGGCATTCATGATCAGGTCAGACCACGCATCAGTGGTCGCCACTGCGTCCTGGGTGTACTCAGGCGCCAGATGCCTCACCAGAGGCATGAGCTCCTTGCTGATCGACGCCTTGACCTGCTTCACCAGCCGCTGCAGCTTGGCGTTGTACTGGATGCCGATCATGTCCATGGTCATTCAACCTTGTCGTCGTCATCCACCGGATCGTTGAACATGGCCAGGTCCTCGTCCTCTTCCAGCGCGGCGATCTTCTCGTCGTCGAACTGGTAGAGTTCTTCGGCCTGCAGGCGGCGCTGAATCTGGCTAGTGGTGACGATCCCGCCGTCCTTGTAGATCAGGTCGGTCTCGGCCTTGGATTTGTTGGCGGCGGCGATTTGCACCGCATCAGGCTGCTTGAACGGGTTCCAGACGTAGTTGAAGTCGTCGAGCCAGCGGCCCGTGGCCGAGCGGACCATTACCTCGTCGAGCTGACGCAGACCCGGGTCAATCTGGGTCAGGCGCCGCGATGAGAGGTGGTTGTAGTAGTTGGTGTCGTCACCTTCGCCGTTGTTGCCGAGCCCCTTGGCCGACTCGCCGAACAGGCGGGTGACCGGTATGCCGGCGGCACCTGCAATCCATGTCATCAGCAGGTCGAGCACCGGGGCAACCCCGGACAGGTCCAGGGTCTTGCGGTCGTAGGTCTCTTCGCCGTCCAGCAGCGCCAGGTTGATCGATGACTTCATCATGCTGAACAGGGCGTACCGCGCCGTGATGGCGTCGTCCTGATCGCTGGCAAGCTCATCCGAGAGGCCTTCGCGCTTGATGATGTCGACGTTCGCTTCCTGCATCAGCTCGGCGATGCCGTCCTTGCTGGCTACGATGTCCATCACGTCATCGAGGCACTTGCGCAGCTCTGAGTCGCCCCAGCCCTGCGTCTGCGCCCGCTGGCGGCGCGGCAGCTTGGCACCGGCGAACCGGGCGAAGTGCGTCCAGTGGATCATCTGGGCGCCGGCGGCGATGGTGTAGAACTCCGGCTGCAAGTAGTTCGCGGCCAGGATGTTGGTCTGGTTCAGGTCCATCGCCGTCATGTCGAAGCGGTCTATGACCAGCAGGCGGTAGAGGTCGCCCTTCTTGATCTTCTCCGGCTTGAGTTCCTTGGTCAGGTCCTGATTGGTCAGCATGAGGATGCCAGCGCCACCGTACAGGCGCGCCCAGCTGGTTGCCTCGCTCACCATGGCTGGCAGTTGCAGGCGGTCTTCCTCGGCCCGGATCACGTCCGCGTCGTCGCACTTGAGGGTGCGCCACTCGCGGGTCATGTCCTCGGCCGGGTAGTCCACGATCGCCCGGGCAAGCCAGCTGGTCTGGTATGCCGCGTCCAGCTGCTGGAAGTCGTTCAGGAAGCCGTACTGGAATTGGTTGTGCGACCGTTTTGCCTTCTGCGTGCCGAGACCCGACACGACGTTTACCAAGCCATCAGCAGACGACCGGGTCGATGCCTCGTACTTCTGAGCGGCCTTCACAAGGGCTTTGCCCAGCTTCTTGTCGGCCGGCACGATGCCCTTCTTGCTCATGTAGTCACCAATGGGTCATAGGAGATCGCGAATCGAGCGCTTGCCCTTGATGTAAACCTCGGACAGGGCGTCGATCATCACGTCGGTCTGGTCGTCGTGCTTGTGGCTGTCGTCGGCGGTGAATGAGGCCACCTCGCACACAAACTCGTAGTTCTGCGGGTCGTCGTAGGGCAGGCACACCAGCTTGGCGGCGTGGAAGCCTTGAACGTCCAGGGCTCGGGTCAGCTTGTCGCGCTCCCGCGGTACTGGCGTCACCCTCAGCGGCAGGCGCTTCTCCATCTCCTGGATCAAGCCGGTACCGCTTGATTTGTCCTCGACGTACACCTTTCGCAGGATTCCGTACTGCTTGCCGTTCTTGGCCCAGCAGCCTTTGACGAAGGCTTCGAACTCTCGCCTGAGGGTTTTGGCATCCATCCGCCCGCGCTTGAGGCCAAGCCGATAGATGCGACCCTCGGCCACGCCCCACTCTCCGAACACAGTCCAGTCGTTCCAGGTGTTGGTCTTCTGGGCGGTGTCAGCGGTGACGAAGCGGTAGTCGAACTTCTCCGGCAGCGGCAGATCAGCCCCAGCATCTACGTCGCCGTAGTACTGGAAGTCATCCGCCGAGAAGATCCCGCCGTCGAGCGTGTCTGGGTCCTGCATGTACTGGCTGCTGAAGGTGTACGGGTGAGCCGTGCGGAGCGCGATCAGGTCGTGAACGCTTTCCTTGGCCGGCCAGTACGACCAGTAGCCATCAACCTGCTCAGACCCGCATACGCTCTTGATGCAGCGCTCGCGGATGCCGTCGGGCAGGCTGTCGATGTATTCCTGATTGACCAGGGCCGGGATCTTGATGTGCAGGTCGATCTTCAGGCCCATGCCGCCGGACAGCAGGAACGCAGTCGAGTCGTCGATGTGGCCGCGCTGCTGGATGGCAACGAACGGCGTGCCGCTGTGCGCCTTCCGGCTGCGCAGGGTGTTCACCAGGCGCGTGTGCGACTTGCGCCGCTTCGCCTCACTGAACAGATCGTCGATCTTGTCCCAGTCATCCGCCTGGATGTGGCCGGTGTAGCCGTCGCCCATGTAGCCGCCACGGACGCCCGTGATCTGGCCGCCACTTGAGCGGCTGAACAGCTGGTGGATACGCTTCCCGTCCCGAGCCAGTGTCCAGTCGTCAACCTTGTCCTTCTCGATGTCGAAGGGATAGAACTCGCGGAACTCGGTCGACTTGACCAGGGAGCGGCTGCGCTCGCTGTTCTCGTCTACCAGGCTCTTGGAATAGCTGGTGTTGAGGATTCGCACCCGGCGGTGCTTGACCATCGTGTAGACCGGCAGGTGGACAGACCAGAACTCAGTCTTGGTGCCCCCGGGCGGGATGTTCACGATCAGGTTCTGCGCCTCCCCGGCAAGCATCTTGCGGGCGGCGTAGTCGAAGTAGTGGTGGTGCCAGTTGGTGCGGAAGCTGTCGCCCTGCGTGATGTTGAACCACAGGGAAGTGAAGGCCAGAGGGCTGTGCTCACCAGCCGCTATCAAGGCGGAGCGCTCAGCGTGGCTCAGCGCGTCCCACTCGATAGGTTTGATAGCCATCAGTCCACCAGCTTGTCTACCAGCGCAGAGACCAACGCTTGATCCACCTGCTGGGCCGGCTTGGGCGTCATCGAGCCATCAGATGAGCTCAGGTCAACCTGCTGTTTGTTGGTGTAAGCCCCTCCCGACTCCTTGGCCGCCTGCTCCAGCAGCTGGGCCGCCAACGCGATGTTCTTCATTCCCTCGGCGCGTGCGGCCATACGATCAAGCACGCGAAGACGGTACGCCCTGTTGGCTATCGGGATGTCGGCTGTGTCATCGCGGAAGCGCTTGCGGGTGTCCTCAAACAATACCCGCCACTTCCCAGCCAGATTCGCGCCGGTGCTCTTGGTTGGGTCGTGCTGAGCAACCTGCTGACGGGTGATCTCGATGTTGAATTCTTTCTTTACGGCCTCAGCAACCTGCGTCGGGGTATCGAAGCACGCCAAGGCCTGCACGATGAAGCCTTTGACTTCAGCGGTAAGGATGGCCATAGGACGGATTCCGTATCACGCCCGTGTCATATCAGGCCAGCTTGAGCAGGCATGTACCACAGGCTCTTGAGATGTTGATCTTGGCCACCTCAGGCGGCCGGCTTGCAGCGTCAATCAGCAGCTGTACGTCATGACTGGCGCCGTAGCGACGCACCACGCCGACAAACTCCTCGACGTCATGCCCACGCATCTCAAGCTTGGGCAGGCCGTCTTGGGTGAATGCCGGGGCGCCGTACTTATCGAGCTTGTGCGCTATGTGATAAAGCTCGTGCTCAACCAGGGCGCAGAACTCGGCCTCAGTGCACTGGGCGCAGTAGTCAGCGGCAAGGGTGATCAGGAACTCAGGCTCTTCGCCGAACCAGTCACGCATCTGCTGCTCTTGTCGGGCCTTCTGCCAACCGCCCGCCCGGATCATCAGCTGCTCGGCCTGGCCCAGCACCGTCCTACCCTTCTTCGCGAACGCAGACGACGCCCACAGCACGCCGACATTCGCGTCGATGAGGTGAGCATGCTCTTCGTTGTGGATGCTGCCAGTGGTGGCGAGGATCTCGGCCTGTATCCACTCCCATACATCAGGGGCGGGTTGCAGGGTGAGCCATAGCGACTCGAGCAGGTCGGCCGGTGGCATCGGTCTGCTCATAGCTACTCCCGCGCCACAAAACGGCGCATGTCGATTTTGTGGCGCGGCTTATGTGAAGACGTGCCCGCGACGGGCCCAGGCATAGGCCACCACCCCGGCGTGAAGCATCACGCCGAACGGGTTTACCCATTGCCCCTGCAGGGCGGTAGCGAATGCACCGAACCCGCCGATGGCAACCAGGTAGAAGGCGATGCTCAGCAGGGGCTGGTCAGCCGGGCGGACCTTGCGCAGGTAGTCGCACGCTGCAGCCACCACCAGAACGCACAGGAACACGTCCAGGGCGGTCAGCGCTGAAACCAGGATGTTGTTCATATCAGGCACCTCGCGCCGTGACGAACGACCCCATTGCAGCCTTGATCGCGGGGATGATGTTCATGGCGGTGAGGCCGAGCACGAACGCTACCCCGCACAGCAGGTCATCGGTGACCGCAAGATCAAGCTTTGGGGCAAGCCAGGCGGTAACGGGCTGGGTCAGGTAGACCGAGAAGCCGAAGCCAGTGGCGACCGCAGTTGCGGCCTGGAAGCGGGTCAGATCCTTCAGGAAGCCAAGCGACAGGATCGAGCCGATGAATGCAGCCATCACCACCCCGTACTTGCCCAGCACTACGCTCGCGGCGGCGCTTGTTGGTTCGGCCATAGGGGTGTCCTTGGAAATTCAGGGCCTCTTTAGGGCCTATTCGGGCAATAAAAAACCCGGCGATAAGGCCGGGTTTTGTGTGACGTTTGCCATAGGCAAAATTATCAGAATGGCGAAATAGTGCCACCAGCCGGACATTTCGTCAAGCAGCCATTTTCATCTCTTTCAACGCCCGCGAAACGGGCACCAGCGCATCACGGTCGAGGTCGCTGCACGCGGCGAAGCAGGCGTCGATGAAACCCTCCCACTCCCTGCCCCATTGCTCCGACGACAGCTCCAGGCCGTGGATGGCCAGGAGCCAGGCGCGGAACACCTCCGGAGTTGGGCAAGGGTCGATCCCTTCACTCTGCCCGCCTTGGTGCAAGCGGCGGTACCGGTGCAGCACACCAGCGGCGACCGTGCGAGCCTTCTCGAACTTCTTGGCGTACATCTTCGGCCCGGCCTGGTAGGCGGCCATGAACACCAGTTCTTCGGCCTGCTCCCGGTCGTCATCGTTCTCGACCGGGCTGTACATCCAGCTGCCGAAGGCCCGCAGGGACTCGGGCAGCGTTCCGATAGCCTGCTGGATATGCCCGGCCATGGCTTGGTGCATCGAGTGGTTCGCCTTGCGCTGCTTCTGCGTGGCCTGGACCATGGCGCCGAACAGGCCCAAGTTCTCGATGAAAGCGCCCTGGCTATCCCATGCGGTGTACAAGCAATCGTGCCATGCTTGCCGCGCGCTGTTCAGTTGCATGGGCCGCCCTCCTCGCGCTTGCGCTTCATCGCGATCAACTGGCCGCGCCCGAGGCACCAGGTGGAACCGATTGCCATGGCCAGCAGGAACATGCAGGCCGTATCGGTGATAGTCCAAGTCATGCTGCAGCCTCCTTCAGCTGTTTGATCTTTGCCCGGTACTCGGCCTTGATGGCCTTCAGGTCGTCGATGGTGTGCTTGCAGGCCTGATGAGGCCCTTCCAACCAGGCCACCCGGTCGGCACCGATGCGCTGTACCAACCGGATGCGGTACTCGACCGCGTTACCGGACAGGTTGCGATTACACTTCACGCACTGGCGGTGCACGTTGAGCGGCTCGAAGCGCAGCTCCGGGCAGGCGCCCACAGAGCGGTAGTGGCCGGCGTCCCAGCGGCTGCCGGTGATCAGGTCGTGGTCGCTGGGCAGCGAGTCGCAGCTGATGCAGGGCAGGTGCTGGTCGCGCAGGCGGATGTAGGTGTTGAATTCGGCCTGGGCCTCGCGCATGTAGTCGCCGCGGCTCTTCAGCTTCTCCTTGCGCACCTGGATCTCGCGGCGCTCGCGCTGGTCGATGGCCTTGCGGGCCTTCTGCTGGTTGGCCGGGGCATGGGCAAGTGCGCACTTCGGACTGCACACCACCTGCGTGCTGTTGAAGCTCGGCCGGAACTTCCCCCCGCAGGCCTTGCAGGTCTTCTGCTTCACTTCCTTGATGGCAGTCCGCATCAGTACCGCCCTCCCCACCGATCCGGCTCTGTCCAGCGCACGCCATGCTCGGCGCCGAAGGCATGCATCACCTCGAAAAGGTCGCTGAACCACTTCTGCGACTGCTTGCGGGTCGAGACGCCCAGGACGACGAAGCCACCGTCGATGCCCGGCACCGCGTCCTGCTTCTGCACCGCCGCGCTGAAGATGTGCTTCCAATCCTCATCGGTGAGCTTGCGGCCGTACCACTCGACCTGCCGGGAGACGTCGCGGAGCATTGCCCACATCTTCCGGTTGCAGACGTCAGGGCGCTTCTCGTCCTTGATGACCACCACCTTGGGCTTGGTCAGGTCGATGGCGTGGAGAGCGCCGTACAGGCGGTTGAGGTCCTGACTGCTGCGAATGGCGAACTCAGTCATGGCGGATATCCTCCACGGCAGCCTCAAGCACCAATACAGCCAAGTAGCCCCAGAACACCGGCCACAGCAGAACGCAACGGTAGAAGTGCCTGAGGTTGCGCACGGAGCACGCAGTCACAAGTGCTCCAACGAAGTAGACGCAGATCATCTGGTCAGCTGTCATGGCTTGCCCCTTACGCAGCTGGTGCGAACGATGCTGAAAGTGCCTTCAAGTTCCGACTTGGCCTGCACTGCGGCCTGCTGGCACGCCTCGGCAGACTCCATCGGGACGGAGGTCATGGCCGAATCCTTGCCAGCAGTGAACAGAACAATCAGGAAGTAGGCGGCGATCATGGAGCCACCTTCAGGCCGGCTTTCTCCAGCGCATGGACGGTGTAAGCAGGAGTCTTCAAGCACAGGGGGTCGGTAACCTTGCTAGCCTTTTCGGCATCGAACACGGCCCGGCCGCCGCCACAGGCCGCGTAGTCGGCGACCCAGTGCGATGGCGCACACAGCTCCGCCGCAACGGCTTCTCGGCTGGCCTGCCAGAACAACCAGTAACACTGCGCCGCATAGTTCAGGTACTCGCCATCCTCACCCGTGGCCAGGTGGCCGGCGAACAAGCCGCCCTCAGAGCTGAGCGCGAATGTCTCGAACTGCTCACGGCTGATGTCGCGCATGTTGTTGGTGTCCATCAGTGCTTCTCCTGCGTGAACAGCACATCGAATCGCTCGTCCGGGTAAGACACGGCGTAGCCAAGCTTCTTGCCAGTCGCCGCTTCGTCGAGGTCGCACAGGCATTCGCCTTCGTCCAGCTCTCGACCAGACAAGCTGACCAAGTCGGAGGGCTGGCAGCCAAAGGAGCGAGCCAGTTCGTAAACGCTCGTGACCACGTCGCCGGAGCCGTCGAGTTTTTCGGTTTCAGCCCAGGTACACATCACACCCCCTCCCCAGCCGGCTGCCCGGCGCGCTTGAACTCAACGTGATACCCGCGCTTCTGTGTGCCATCGGCCATTACGACACGGCGGTCGGCGCCCTTGGTCATGCGGACGATTTCCCGGCCTTCCACGACCTTTGCGAAGCCCTCGCTCTTGAGCTGGGCGACTGTGATTTCTTGTGCTGGGGTCATTGGGAAAGCTCCTTCGGTACGCTCACCTTCTCGCCAAAAACCGAAGCGACGATCGCTCGGCAAACTGCAACAAGAGTCGTTTCGCCAGTGCCGGCTGAATCTGTTTTCCCGTAGAGCTTTGCGTGAACACATGAGCCAGCGCGCAATACCTCAATCTCAAACCTGTCGATCAGCGGCCCCGCGCACTCCCAATCACCCGAAGGGTTCCAGTGGTATTCAGCGCCGTACGCGCCGAGATAGCTCAGGCTTACAGACCGAGGGAATTCGATTGGCTTGAGCAGGCCTCTCATCTCATGAGTACAGGCCTCAATGACATTGATCGTTGGCTCCAGGCCCATGCCCTTGTATACGGCGCAGAAAGTTGCCCAGTTCAGCTCAACGCCTTTCAGGTCATCGGTCTTCAATTCGACTAGATCGCGCATCAGACGCCCTCCTTGCCGCGGTGCGATTCCCACTCGAACGGAACCACGATCATCCCGCCCTCACGCAAGCGGTCGACACAGCGCTCGCCCATGGCCATTGGCAGCTGGCTGCCATCCAGGTTGGAAATGACCACCGTTGGCTTCACCTGCTCGTAACGGCCGTTGATGATCGCGAACAGGGTGGTCAGCTCGAAGTCGCTCGGCTGCTCCTTGCTCACGCCTACCTCGTCCAGCACCAGCAGGGAGGGTTCGATAAGGCTGGCCATAATGCTCGCCTCGGTCGCCTCGCTGGACCTGTCGTAGGTCGCGCGGATGGCCTGCAGGATCGAGCCAACAGTGCGGTACACGGCCGAATGCGAAGTGCTGCGCATCAGGTCGTTGGCCATCCCGGCGCCAAGGTGGGTCTTGCCGGTGCCAGGCTTGCCCAGCAGCACCATGCAGCGGCCGGTCTCGGCGATCTGGTCGAAGGTCTTCACGTAGTGGCGGCAAAAGCGCAGGGCTTCGGCCTGGCCCTTGTGCTCGGCCTTGTAGTTCGCCAGAGAGCGATCAGCGAAGCGTTTCGGGATCAGCGAGTCACCCAGCTTGCGGGAGATCGCCAGGCGAACGTTCAGGGCCTGCTCGGCCTCGGCCCGGGCCTCTCGCTCCTCCTTGGCAATGCGAGCGCATTCAGGGCAGTGGCTGCGCAGTGCCTTGCCCAGCAGCATGGTGACCTTCTGCTCGAAGGCGCCGTGCTTCTCGCATTCGGCCGGCTGGATACGGGCAACGACCGCGCCTTGGTCGATCTGGACGACTTTTTCAGAGCGCATAGCTGCCGTCCTCCCGACGCTTCAAGCCTGAGGTGTAGTCGCGCTCAGCAAAGCCGTGGTGGCGGCTGGCTGGCAGGTGATGGACGTTGTCAGCAGGGATCTCGACCTCATCCTCCCAGCGCTTCCCGTTGAGCCAAGTCGACGCATGCGGGATGAACTGGCCGTTGTCCTTGGTCCAGCCCGGGGTTACAGAGTGCTTGGCCAGCGCAGCGATGATCTCGTCGAACAGTGGCTGGGTCAGCTTGATCTTCGCCCAGGCCTTCTCGGCTTTGTCCTTGCCAACCTTGCGGGGGTACAGCTTCCAGAACCGCGAAAACAGCTCAGCAGTGTCGGGAGCCGAAGGCGACGTTGTGAGGGAATCAGGAATCAGGAATCCGGAATCAAGAGAGAGGGAATCAGCCGGGAAAGAACCATGCGAGTCTGGTGCTTGCACCGTGCTTGCACCGTGCTCACCCTGCGACCCTTCTAAACCGTGCATCTCAGGGATTGTGCTCTTCGCCTCTTTGACGTGCGGGTTCTGGTGCTTGGCCCAGTTGATCACCTGGATCGCTTTCACATCACCCACGGTGTAACGCTTGATGAACCCCAGATGATCCAGGTCATCCAGCATGCGATTGATGTCGACGTTGTCCGCTGGGAACAGCGCCATTTTCAATCGGCGCGGGCGATCCTCAAGGCGCCCTTCCCGGTCAGCCTCGGTCCACATGCCGATGAACAGCAGGCGAGTGGCAAAGTCCAGCTCTGCCAGGTGCTCGTTCGAGAAGAACCCTGGCTTGATGTTTCGGGATCTGGCCATCATTGGGCCTCCAGCTTGGTGATCAGCTCTCTGGCTGCCTGTGCTGCAGCTTCGAGAGCCTCATGGCGGGGCGGTACACCGTCCTCAATCAGCAGAACTAGGTCTTTGGCGGCCTCCAGCAGCTCGGCATATGAGAAATAGTCACCAATGCCAGCCGCAGTGACGCGTCCGCCCAGCAGGGGCATGCCAAGTCGGATAGGAGTGGTTGGGGCATCTACAACAAGAGTCACAAGTTTCATGGGCGACCCTTCCCTACAAGCTCCACCAGTTCATCGAACCGATCGACATACCAATGAGGCTGGGTTTCGCGCGGGCTGTTAGGGCTGGTCAGGTTCTTGCCGAAATGAAGGCCCTTTTCAGTGATCGCCCAGAATTCCACGACGCCGCGCTTGGTGCTGTTTCGCTGGCATCTCTTGATGAGCCCCTTTTCGGCGAGGTAGCGATTGAACACCCTGGCAGTGCTGCGAATGCTCCGATCTTTCAGCAGATCGGTCAGAGGCAGGGTTTGCATGGATGAGCCGCCAGTAGCATCTGGAGCGGCATCAATGGCGTAGCTAGGCAAGAAGCTGGATTCCAGGCCGTTGTTTGCGGCGATTCTGTTCAGCATGGCCATTTGGCTGGAAGGCGAAGGCTTGAGCAGGCGCGTGTAGCATTCAAAGATCGCAATCTCGCCATTGACCTTGGCACCATTTACCTTCTTGGCTGGATCAAGAACGATCTTCTCCAGTTCCCGCCAACGGCGAATTACGCGCATACGCAGCATGGCGCTGTAGCCAGTCAGCAGGCACTCAGTGTGCTCTCGGTCGAGGAAGTATTCGGTTTGCCTGCGGTTGCGAGCATCCAGGTAAATGTGAGCAAAACCGCTCACATCAACTTTCAGCTCGGAAGCCATTGCCTGAATGTCGCGCTTGACGTCGGGATGGCGTTTTCCGGTGAGTTCGGAAATCTCTCGCGAACTCATGGTTTGCCGCGCCACGTTTTCATTGCCTTCATTTTGTGGCGCGAGACTGATGAGCCCCTTGCCTGGGAGTTTCGATTCCGTCATTATTCACCCTACAGATGAGTTACCACTGTGCTTAGAAGAAGCCGCCCCGCCAGGCGGCTTTTTTGTGTCCGCGATTCGGCGGATTCGCTAATCTGGGCCTTCATCAGTCCCTCCTTTTTCAGGCCCTATTGAGTCCTGATTCCTTTGCGGCACCGGGAGGTTTCGGATTTTTCCGGCTCCTCTCGGCCTGGTCTTCTCGAAGAAGCGCTCTGCTCCCAGCTTTGCGGCGTACTGCTCAGGCGACATGCCTGCCTGTTTTGCCAGTCGCTCAAGCTTTTCGTAGAGGCGTCCATCGATCCCATGGCAGATCGTGGTTTCGGGCACGTAGGCCTCCTTCCGGGCCTTCAGGCCGTCTGGCTTTTGTCGTTAACATCGCTCTCGATGATGCTTTCCAGTTTTTCCTCGACGCACATGCGCACGAAGACAGCCAGCTGAAGCTTGTGCAGCCGAGCTACGGCCTTAAGTGCCTCATAGGTTTCCTCGTCGTAGCGCGACTTAATCTCCCGGTCTTTCAGGTGACTTTGGTCGTGATAGGCCATACGGGTACTGCTCCTTGCGGTTGGAATTGGTTAGGCGGCGGTCTTGGTTGGCGCAGTGGCAGCCAGAAGGCGCTGAGCCTTGAGCGGGTTTCCATTGGCCTTTGCCAGGGCTGCGATCTTTTCGGCGTAGGTTGTTTCGCCGGTGTATTCGGTGCGCGGGAGGCAGCCAGCGGTGAGCCACTTGTAGACGGCGCGCGGCGTTTTCCCGCAAGCGAGCGCAACGGCGGTCACGCCACCTGCGTTATCGATTGCCTTCTTGAGCTCCTGCATGGGGCCTCCAAACGAAATATGAACTGTCAGTACATATTATGTCGGAACTGAAAGTACATGCAAGCGCATGCGATATTGAACCTATGGTTCAGATAGAAGAAATACGAGCGGCCTTTGCGGCGCGTTTGAGAGAAGCCCTGCTTGCCAACGACATTCCTTCGTGGGGCGGCGGCGCTCGCCTTGCGAAACTGGCCGGGGTCACACCCAAGGCCAGCAGCAAATGGTTGAACGGAGAATCGATGCCAGGCGGAGCCAAGATGCTTGCCCTGGCGTCCGCGCTCAAGGTCCGGGTCGAGTGGCTGGAGTACGGGCGCGGTGGAATGCGGGATGGCGTTCATGAGGCCCCGAAGCCATTGGCGTCACAGTCCGCCGACATTCCCGCCTTCCCTACTGAAGATGACGAAGAAGACGCGTACGTCCACATCAAGCAGTACACCGCCCTTGTTTCGGCAGGGTCAGGTCAATCCAATGACCACGTCGAGGTTAGGGGGACGCTCGCATTCAAGCGCGAGTGGATCCGGTTCATGGGCCTTAACCCGAAGAACCTGAAGGTAATTTACGCGCAGGGCTCAAGCATGGAGCCAACCATAAGTGATCGCGACGTATTGCTGATTGATGAATCACGGATCGATCCTGTAGACGGCCAGGTGTTCGCGCTCTTCAGCGAGAACAAGGGTGCCATCGTCAAGCGCCTGATCTTCTCCGACCTGGAGGGATGGATAATTCGCAGCGATAACCCAGACAAAGCACTCTATGCAGATCTCAAGGTTCCGGACGGAGAGATCCATGAGCACCGAATCCTGGGTCGCGTAATTTGGCGTGGCGGAGTTCTGTAGCCATGCCCCTAACCAAGCCCAACCAAGAACTCCGTCGCGACCTCCAAGGCCTGGCCTCTGACCTGAAATGGTCAGCGGTCGAGCTGATGCGAATTGCGGTTCGACTGAGCGAGGCCGGAAACGAGGCCGACGCCCAAGCAGTGATCAGGATCTGCCAGGTGATGCAGGCTGGGGAGGATCGGTTGGTGGGGTATGGGGATGAGGTGAAGGCGGGAAGTATTTCAAGATCTCAGCCAGAAAAAGCACAATGATATGGGAATGCACCTCAGCAGATGACCGAGAGTGGGATCAGCGTGCCAGCGAAGGTGTTTTGGTATTAAGTATTACTTTGAGCTCAAAAATGCCGGACAGTCCGGCTAGCTTATGACGATTTAGCCCCTGGGGAGGGGAATAGGGATATGACCACACTTGAAATACCGGAAATCGAAGTCAAACCTGCTGTCGAATATGACGCGATGATGCTCGGCTCTGCCTTGCATGAATGGGCTAGGAGGCATGGTGCGCTTTCAGCTCGCGAAGCAGCCCAGTCGCCCATTGAAATGTCGCTTGAACGAATTTTCGATACTGATGCTGATGCCGCTAAGCGTATTTCGCAAGCGCTGCATCGGCTGAAGATAACTGCTGTGACCGCTGACAGCGGTAACGGCGCGATCTCGGTCTTGTGCAAGAATGCGATCTCTTCTCAGATCAACAAGAAGCTTCCCAAGAGAGCTCATGGCGTCGATTTTTCCTACATAGGAAAGACCACGATTGAGACGAATCCTCCTCCGGCCCCGTTTTCTGCTGCAGCTGGGGCGCCGATCTGGTTCACCCATTCCGACAGGATTTCTTGCGGATCTTCGGTGACCACGTCTCAAGTATTCGATGCCGGGACCTTAGGGTTCCTTGCCAAGCTCGCAGATGGACGCTTGGTCGGGTTCTCGAACAATCACGTGACCGGCGAATGCAACCATACTCCGCACGGGATGCACATCCTCAGCCCATCACCAATGGATGCGTCACCAGCAAGCCCGCCACCGGTGGCCATCGGCACGCATTTCGCGCTCGCGCCGCTGAATAGCGGCGACCCTAACCAGATAACCCTACAAGAAACCGACGCAGCTATTTTCCTTGTAACCGAGCCGGATAAAGTAAGCTCCATGCAAGGGAATGGCTTCTATGACACACCCAATGAAACTGACGCTCTCAGGGCAGGTCTCAGGGTTAAGAAGGTTGGCAGGACTACCGGACTGAGAGCTGGCATGGTGTTAGGTCAAGTTGTGGTCCCGTTCTTCATCCCATATAAGTCCAACAGGTTCCAGTCTATAGTCTACTTTTCAGGGGTATGGGCTGTGCAAGGAGATGGCGGTAACACCTTCTCCGAAGGGGGCGACAGCGGCTCCCTAGTGGTAACAGAAGACGGATCTAGGTCGGTTGGCGTGGTTTTTGCTGGAGGCAATAATGTCTCTTATATCTTGCCGATCGACAAAATTCTGTCGATTTTCAACATGACGCTAGTGTCAGGACACAACTCGGAGCTAGCCAATGGAACTTCAGCGAGCGGAAGCACTACTGCGTAAGCTCGATCTGACCGAGGGATCGGCCAACGTAGTAGTGAATGACCAGATAGAACCGGCAGAGCTAATAGTGCTGGTTTTCTGTCAGCCTAAACCTATTAGATCTATTGACGTATGGGACGGGCACCCGGTCAGAATTTTATTCACCGGGGCGCCCCCTAGCATCCAGATCCATTGAAATTAGCCCGCCTCGGCGGGCTTTTTCATGCCTGCGTGATGGCTGATGGCCAGGGTGGTAGGATGGCGGCTCAGTTCACAGGGAGGTCACCCATGATTCGCCAGTTCCATCGATTCCTTCTCGCCGCTGTCGTGGTCATCCTGGCCGGGTGCGCGGGAACGCCCTTCACGTTCGGACAAGCCAGCCAGGTTAAAGTGGGCATGACCGAAGACCAGCTCTACGAGATCATGGGCAACCCCTACATGGTCACATCCAGGGAAGAAGGCCAGATGTGGATCTACAGTCACGCCACCGCCTTCAGTGGCGCAAAAACCGTCTCCTTCGAAACCAAGGACGGCAAGGTGACCAAGGTTCCGTACATCCCAAAAGACTTTATCACCAAGCCAAGTCCTGACGAGTGATCCAGCCCTACCAATGAGGCCCGCATAACGCGGGCTTTTTTGTGGTCGCGAGAAAAATATGTACTTTTGGTACTTGACCACTGTGAACCATTGGTACATATTTACTCCATCGAGGCGCTACACAGCCCCTCGGGAGGCCCTCAAGCCTCACCCGCTCTTTAACAACCAGCGCAACAACCAACAGACCGCATTGCCTCTACCGGCGACCGGCGCCAGACAGCCCCGAAAGGCTGCCCACGACAGGGAGAACCCTGTACGGCTGACGAAGGCGAAATGCCTTAACCGTGTGAATGACCTGGCAAGCAATGCGCCCCGCCTTCCCCGGCGGTAGTAGGGAGGAATCAAGCTGTGCCCACCGGTAACCGGCGGCGCGGTGAGTGACCAGACAACAGAGTGCGAACTGGGCAAGGCCCAGGTGGTAACCAAGGCGCACATGAGCCAGCGACCGACGCCAGTAGCGGGTCGCGGCAGATTTCCTCGGTGCCCTTCTCGCGAGGGGTATCCGGGAAATCACCCCAACAGAAAGGAGCTCTCATGAGCGGATTCACGAAAGGCCAGGCCGTCATCTTCACTAACCCTCGCGGTACCGAAAGCCCGGGCAAGTACGTGGGCACCAAGAACCTGGGCCATGGCCGGGGCGGCGGTGAGTACCTGGTGGTGGACGTGGACGGTGTGGAGAAAAAGGCGCGAGCCAGCAAGGTGCGCGCCGCCTGATTTCACTGGCTGGCCTTGGCGACAGGGCCAGACGGGAAATCAACCGCCCTGGAGGGCAAGACGATGCAACGTTTCGTAGTTTCGACCCGACTGCCAAAGTTCTACCGCGATCAGGGCTATCGAGCTGAGATCATTGATCGCAAACACCCAGAGCCAACCGGTCCAGCCCCGGTCGCTATCGCATGGTTCCACAGCAAGCCGGAGGCAGATGCCTTCCTGGCCCAGCACTACAGCTGAACAACCAGCGCCACGTCAGCCTGACGTTAACTGCCCGATGCCCTGCTCCCCATCGCAGGCTGCATCGGTGAACGATCTGGAAAGGCGACTCCATACCGGGTGCGGCTTGTCCCCGCACTGAGCCCTTGAGGCGGCACTGAATGGGCGTCCTTGCGATGACAAGCGCAGATCGTTCACCGATGTATCCCGCATCCCCTTCCCTTCACATACGACCGCATTGGCAGGCGCCAGGCCACCTTTCACGGTGGGTTTGGTCACCCGCGCCTGGCTCCTGGCCAATGCGGTTCTACTGAGGTTTCCAACATGAGCAACGACACAGGCGGGCCGGCTTTCCCGGTCTCATACGACCACGACACCTTCCAGCCATCTCATGTCGACGAGGCCAAGCAGCTCATGTCAGGCATGACCCTGCTCGACTACTTCGCGGCTAAGGCGCTTGTCGGCCTTCTGTCTTGGCCTGGCGACGAGGGAAGCGGAAGCTATCACTCGAACAGCGACCCGGCTCATACCGCAAGCATGGCTTACGAATACGGCAAGGCCATGCTCGCCGCCCGGGTGAAGCCATGAGCGGCTGGATCAAGTGCTCTGAGCGCATGCCTGAGCTGCCCAAGGGCGGCGGCAAGGCTCGGGTGATCGCCTACACACCAGCACGAAAAGCACAGAGCGCCTTCAACGGCGCCCGCTTCCTCTACTGGAACGGCATTGACTGGCGCTACGGGGATGGCTCGCGCTTCGAGCACCGCGTGACGCACTGGCAGCCACACCTCACCCCACCCACCGAGTAACCCACCACCTGGAGGCGACCATGCACCCAAGCATTCAAACCCGGCGCGACATTCTTTCCGTGCTCAAGGAGCGCTCTGTGATTGCCACTGCCGAGTTCTACGAGAAGGTTGGCCGGGTGATGCCGGTGATCCTGTTCCGGCTCCAGGTAAAGCCTGCGGGCCGGGACTTCTTCCATGTGGTGGACAGTGTCAGCGGCAAGGTTGTTGGCTTCCGCCGAGATCACAATGAGGCCTGTGCGTTGGCGCGCCGGCTGGAGACGGAGACAAGGTCATGAGCAACTTCCTCGAAACGCCGGAAGGCCCGAACTGGCTGCACGACTCGATCAACAAGCTGATCTGCGGCGAGAACGTCACGGCGCCGCGCCCGTTTGGCAAAGAGGTCTCGCTGGTAACCCCCCAGTCACTGTACGAGGCCCTCGCGGAGCACTTGGGCGCACAGGAGCACATCGCGCCGCTGCTGACCGACAACCGCGAGTACCCGCTTGAGCGGATGATCTGCGAGGTCATCGCCGACGGTCGCGGCATTCACCGCAAGGCGCACGACCTTGCCTGCGAGGCGGTCGGCCCATCCAAAGCGGGCCACCCTACTGCCCTGCATGACGTGGCTGAAGCCCTGATTCGGCCGTGGGCCAATGAGTATGGCCGGGCCCTAGCCGAAGAGGTCGCTGCTGACCTGGCTATCGATCGGTACGAGCAGGCCAAGGCTGACGCAGCATGACAGGTCTTCAGCGCGCCCGCCGCTTCGCCTTCTGGCGCGGCAGCTTCACCACCCTCTTCATCTGCACTGCCTGGATGCTTGTGAGCGCCCTGGCCGGCACCCTCACTTCCTGAATTCACACCCGGCGCACGGCGGGCCCCATCGGGGATAACCGTACCCCTCCGGGAGCGTAAGCGGCGAGAGCGCGCAACCATCCACCGCAGCCAGGGCCGGGGTCAACCTCATGCCCGGGTGACCTGGCATTCCCCTATTCCAACTGACGGCGCCGGCCTGGCGCGAGGTTTTCCAATGTCCGCAGAACAGAAACTGATCGCGATCGAAGAGATCAGCGAGGCGAACGCCCCGGCCATCTACGTGGCCGGCGGCCTGCAGCAATTCATCGACCTGGTGAAGGGTGAAGTCCAGGGCGAAGTGCCCGACCTGAAAACCCGCAAGGGCCGGGAGCGCATCGCCAGCCTGGCCGCCAAGGTCAGCAAGTCGAAGACCGCCGTCGAGAAGCCCGGGCGCGACTACCTGCGGCGACTCAAGGAAATGCCGAAGGTGGTCGAGGCTGAGCTTCGCGACTTCGTGACCAAGATGGACACGCTGCGGGATGAAACGCGCCGGCCGCTCACCGAGTGGGAAGCTGCCGAGGATGCCCGGATCGACCGCCACAACGACGCCATCGATCACATGAGGGGTCTGGCCGCCGAACTTGGCGCTCTCGATGCAGAGCAGTTGCAGGCACGCATCACCGAGCTGTCCGCGTTCCAGTTGGGCGAAGCCTGGGAGGAGTTCGAGGCCGAGGCCGCCCGGGTCAAAGAGGCTTCGATGGGTGCTCTGCAGGCTGCCCTGGCCGCCCGCCAGAAGTACGACGCCGAGCAGACCGAACTGGCCCGCCTGCGCCGCGAAGCAGAAGAGCGCGCCGAGCAAGACCGCATCCGTCTGGCACAGGAAGCCGCCGTCGAGGCAGAGCGCGAGCGCGTGGCTCAGGCGCAGCAGGCCGAGCGTGAAGCCGCCGCCCGCCGCGAGCAGGAGCTGATGGACCAGGCCGCTGCACAAGAGCGCGAAGCCGAGAACCAGCGCCTGCAGCTCAAATTGCAGGCAGAGCAAGCAGAGCGCGCCAGGGAGCAGGCCGAGGCAGACCGCGTTGCCGCCGAACGGCGGATGGAACAGGAGCGGCAGGCCGCCGCCCGCCGGGCTGAAGAAGCTGCCGAGCAGGCCCGCCAGGAAGAGCGGCGCCGCGCCGATGCAGCAGCTGGCGAGATTGTCCGGCAGCAAGAGGCCCGCGAGCGTGACAAGGCGCACCGGGCCAGCATCAACCGTTCAGCGCTGGAAGCTTTCATCGCCGGCGGCATGCCAGAAGCCTGCGCAAAGCAAGCGGTCACCCTGATCGCGCAGCGCAAGATCCCGAACATCGCCATTTCCTACTGAGGTACGCCATGAGCGCCACAGCTATCGCCGAGCACCGCGAGTCTCGCCAAATCGCCGCGGCTGCGGCCACCCCTGAAGCCACCGCCATGCTGACCATGGTCCAGCGCGCGGCTACCGACCCTTTGTTCGATACCGAGAAGATGCAGGCCATGATGGCCATGTACGAGCGGTACACCGACCGATCTGCTGCGGCCGCCTTCAACGCTGCCATGGTGCGCGCCCAGTCCGATATCGGGCCGGTCTTCCGCGACAAGTACAACAGCCAGACCAACAGCTCCTACGCCGCCCTGGAGTCGATCGACAAGAAGATCGCGCCAACCTACACCCTTCACGGCTTTTCGCTGTCGTTCGGCACCGATGACAGCCCGCTGGCCGGGCACATCCGGACAGTTTGCGACTGCATGCACGAGGCAGGGCATACCAAGCGCTACCACGTCGACTTGCCCATCGACTCGACGGGCATCAAGGGCAGCGTCAACAAGACTGGCGTGCACGCCAATGGCTCCACCTACAGCTACGCCAGGCGATACCTGACGATGATGATCTTCAACGTCGTGCTGACGAACGAGGACAACGACGGGAACGGCGACGGTGACCAGCCTCAAAGCCTCGGCGAGCTGATGAATGAGTGGGTCCCGAAGGCCTACGCAGCTGACTCCAAAGATTCGCTCACGGCCGTCTGGCAAGCGGGCGTCAAGTTCGCCCAAGACCTAAAGGCCACTGACAAGAAGACGGCCGACGAGCTGTACGAGGCCTTGAAAGTAGCGGTTAGCGCTCGAGGCTCTCAGCTCAGCGCGGCCCCACAAGCAGGAGCAAGCCAATGATCATCGTCAATTGCACCCAGGGCTCGCCCGAGTGGCTGCAGGCCCGTGCTGGCGTCATCACCGCCAGCATGTTCAGCACTGCACGCTCCAGGGTGAACGGGCTGAACGCCCAGCAGAAGAAATACGTCGATGCCATGCTTTCCGGCCTTGGCGAAACCAAGGCGATGGAGCTTGCGGGCTATAAGGCCGGGCCAAAGGCTGAAGTAGTGCAGCGTGCCCTAGATGGCGAAAAGGTGGGCGAGCCATCGAATGCCGCCCTCACCTACGCCTTCGAGCTGGCCGTCGAGCGCATCGGGGGCGCCCCGCTCGATGGAGGGTTCGAGACCTGGCAGATGCGCCGCGGTCACGAGTTGGAGCCGGAGGCGCGTATGGAGCATGAAATCCAGACTGGCCTTATCGTCACGCAGGTCGGCCTAGTTAAAACAGACGACGGCTCGTTCGGCGCCAGCGCGGACGGCTTCATCGGTGAAGACGGCGGAAGCGAGTACAAGTGCTTCTTGGCCCCGGACAAGCTCCGCGCCTTCCACATCGACAACGACGCCAGTGAGGTCATCGACCAGGTGCAGGGCTGCATGTGGATCACTGGCCGGAAATGGTGGCACATCGGGATGTACTGCCCCCTCCTCAAGCCGGTAGGCCGCCAGCTCTGGTGGCGTGAGTTCAAGCGCGATGACGACTACATCGAACAGCTTGAGCAGGACCTTTGGGAATTCAAGCTGTTGGTCGACGGCTTCGAGCAACAGCTGAGGAGCAAAGCAGCATGAGAGGCGTCAACAAAGTCATCCTGGTCGGCACCTGCGGCCAGGATCCCGAGGTCCGCTACCTGCCCAACGGCAACGCGGTCACCAATCTAAGCCTGGCCACCAGCGAATCGTGGAACGACAGACAGACCGGCCAGAAGGTCGAGAAGACCGAATGGCACCGCGTGGTGCTGTTCGGCAAGGTCGCGGAGATCGCCGGCGAGTATTTGCGCAAGGGGTCGCAGTGCTACATCGAAGGCAAGCTCAAGACCCGCGAATGGGAGAAGGACGGCATCAAGCGGTACAGCACAGAGGTGCACGTCGATATCAACGGCACCATGCAGTTGCTGGGCGGCCGACAGGACAGCCAGGGCGGCGGCCAGCAGCAAAAGCAGCGACCGCCTCAACAGCAGCGTCAGCAGCCTCGCCAGCAACACAGCTACAACCAGAATGACAACTACGGACAGCAGAGCCAGCAGGCCGCACCGCCGGACAACTTCGACGACGATATCCCGTTCGCCCCGCTCCAATACTTGGTCGGCGCATGATCGCCACGATCGCCCAGCCCGTGCCCGCCGTGAAGTACGCGGCGGCCATGGCCAGATCCACTGGTCAGCCTTGGGGCGTATATCGAGGAAACAAGCGTCTACTGGTGGTTATGCCGTCTGGCTCGACGAAGAAAACGCCCATTGAGGTGTGCCACCCATGAGACGCATCCAGAAACTCACGCAGCAGCGTCGCCGCCAGCTGCACATACACATCCCGCCCAGCGGAATCATGGAGGTACCGTATGGCGATGTCACCCAAGGAGCGCGACGAGAAGCGCCGCGCCAAAGCCGCCCGGTTGCAGGAAGAAGACCTGCGTTTGAAGGTTCGACCAGGGACTAAACAGGCCCTGCTGGAGCTGATGGAGTGGGCCGGTATCGAGGAACAGGGCGAAGCGATGACGCTCATGATTCATCACATCGAAGCGCTCGGGCATCACGCACTGTTCCGGATCGCGCGCCACGAAATCGAAGCTCACCGATCTGTGGCGCGCTCCGAACCACTGCGTTTGTCAGCCAGGAAGAGAACAGGTCAGCACCTCAGGGCGATCTGCGGATGGGCTGATGCCACCTACAGCCAGATGATCGAGGCGCTGATTCACGGCATCCACGCTCTGGGCCGGCTGCACGCGGCGAAGTTTCTCACCCCGCCGCGGCACGAGATCAGCATATCGCCACGCCTAGCCCCGGCCTTCGACCGGAAGAGCATGCTGATGATTCAGCAGGATCCGGGCGATGATGTCCTCAGCCCTACAGCCTAGCTTAGGCCTAGCTTTGCGTATACAGCAGCCCGAACCCTCTCGCACGCCTCGGGCGTCGGATCATCAATGCAGATCACTGCGGTCTCAGAAGCTAACTGAGTCCCGCTGCTCGCACTGGTGACCAGTTCAGCCAATGGGCGGGCCTCATAGATCAAAGTTGGGTTGTCGCCTCGCTGATCCGCAACGTAGATGAGTCGGTATCTTTGCAGAGCAGTCTCCGCGATTTGTCTCTCTTGAATAGCCAGCATCTCATCCTCCCTGACCCGGCCCATGCCGGTCACCCGTAATACCCCATCCAAAACCAAATTGCCACCATGCCGCATCCGGCCACGGAGGGCGGCGCATGCATGGAGAAAGCCATGAGCACCAGCTACCACTACAAGACCACCTCCCCGGCCGTGCTCGAAGCGGTGCGCGCCTGGGATGAGAAACTCAAGGCCTTCCACCTCCAGCGCGAGAAGCTGGCCGAGGTCTTCGGCGGACCAGGCTCCCCGATGTACAGCGGAAACGACAAGTACGTCGGTGGCGTGAAGATCAGCGCCAGCAAGGAGCTGGATGTCCACTGGTGCCGACCTGACGACCACGGCTACCGGTCGCTCCGCAACGCCCCGAAGATACCCAAAGGCACCGAAAAGCCGGTCCGGGCCGAGATCAAGGCGGAGCATGCTCGACTGCAAGCGTTGTGGGTCGAGCACTGCCCGGGGCGCATCAGTGCAGACGACGCCTGGAAGGCCATTGGCCTGGACTGGGGAACGATCTGGCTCAGCGGCGGCGTGTTCTTCGAGCTGGAGGGCACCGTGTACCTGCATCTCGGATTCAAGCTCAGCGATGACGGCGACCAGGTCGAAGGCGCCATGGAGATCATGGCAAGCGAGCTTGAGGCTGCGCGCCAGCAAATCCTTCAGCAACGCAAAGCCGCCTGACCCGCGCTGCCCGCCAGCGCCTTCCCCTATTCAACGATAACGCACCAGGCCGCGCAGGCCGTGGAGGCTTACCCATGCCCACAGAAAACCGATCCAGCAACGCCGAGAGGGTCACCGCTGCGCCAGCTACTGCGCAGCACCGAATCCATATCGAAGTACGAGAGTGCGAAGGATGCAATCACATCGGCATAGATGATGCCCATAGCACGCTTGCCGCCTGTCATGAATGCGATTGGAGCGGACCAGAACCCGTCGAAGACAAGTGCCCTGGCTGCGGACGGGAGAACGTGATGGCGGCGGCGTGCCCGGATTGCGGCAGCCGTTACGTGCTGGCCGCCTCGAAACACTTCGAAATTCCAGCCCCGCAGAACCACCCCGAGCCCATAGCCTGGATGGTTGGTACTGCCATCTGGTGGGCCAGGGCCGAAGCTGAGCGCGATTCTGCTGAGGTTGGCCTGCCTGTGGTCGGCCTGGGGCCAATGGCTGTTTCGGACGAAGTTGAGCAGCTGCAGGCCGCACTGAAGTTCTACGCGGACAGAGACCACTTCTCTGAAGACATAGGCAGCGACTGGGACAGCGTGAGTGGCGAGCCAGCGAACGTCCTCTGGCATGACTCTGAGGCGTGGTTCGTCGAAGACGGCTCAATTGCCCGCGCCGCTCTGGAGCGAAAGCTATGATCGCCGAACGGTCAGAGCGATGGGCACCCATACCAGGCTACCCAGGATATGAAGCCAGTAGTCTTGGACGCATTCGATCATTCATCCGTACAAGGGTCGTAGGCGGGGTCAGGCAGCCGCGAATCCTCAAGCAGAAACCAAACAAAGATGGATACCTGCTTGCCTGTGTCACCCGCAAGCATCGAACAGTTCATCGCCTGGTGGCAATGGCATTCCTCGGTGAATCCGACCTGCCACAGGTGAACCACCTCAACGGAATCAAGGCGGACAACCGAATCGAAAACCTAGAGTGGTGCACCATCTCAGAGAACGTCAGGCATGCAATTGATACAGGCCTTAGGGTTTATGGCACTGGCCTGCAAAGCCGAACTCACAAAGGCTGGGTTCAGGCAGAACGCGGCGGATTCGGCCTAATGCTTCGTGGCCAGCGCGACATGATCTCCATCGGCATGAACCCTTCGGTCGTCACATCCTGCTTGAAGGGCCGGCGCAGAACACACAGAGGCTTCACCTTCTCCCGCAGCAACACCCAGCTGTAACCCCTCTCCCCTCTATTCACTGCCGCGAGTGCGGCCAAGGAGCACCCGTGCGCCTGAAGAAAGCTGAGCGTGAACAGGTCCGCCTGAAGTACGGCGGCCGCTGCGCCTACTGCGGCAACGAGCTTGGCGAGCGCTGGCACGCCGACCACTTCGCCCCGGTGATTCGCCTTCCTGATGAGCGGGTGGCAGAGCAGCTGGAGAACCACAACGTGGCCAACATGATGCCGGCCTGCGTGCCCTGCAATCTGAGTAAGTCCCGAATGCAGCTGGAGGACTGGCGCCGCTGGCTGGCCGGCCACGTCAACAGCCTCAACCAGTACCACCCCATCTACCGCCTGGCCAAGGCCTACGGCTTGATCGCCGAGACCGGTGCCGAGGTCGTTTTCCACTTCGAAAAGGTGAGCCAACCATGACCCGCCTCACCCTCTGCCTCCTCCTGCTGGCCACCCTGGCCGGCTGCCAAGGGGAAGCTGAATCAACCACCCGCGCCGGCTCCGACTTCAAGATAGATCGGCTGTTCAAGGTCGACGGCTGCATCGTCTACCGATTCCACGACGGCGGCCGGGCCCGGTACTTCACCAACTGCTCCGGCACCACCCAGTGGGAAGAGAGCTGCGGCAAGAATTGCTCGCAACAGAGCGGCGTCACCGGCAGCGACTACCAGGCCGGCAACCAGCGCCAGCTCTCCCCGCACGAAACACAACCCGAACCTACACCCGCACTGGCGCCTGGGCGCTGGGTTGATGAGAGGTACCAGCTGTGAGCAAGCCCGATTGGAAGGACGCCCCGCAATGGGCGGAATGGTTGGCCAGGGACAGCTTCGGCGAGTGGTATTGGTTCCAGGCGCTTCCTGACTGCCGACGAGTTCTGTGGCTCGCGGCCTATGACACCGAGCGCACCTTGGCTGGCAAGAGCGCTCCTGGTGGCGACTGGAAGGACTCTCTGGAGAAGCGACCATGACCGACCTGATCGAAGTGAAGACGGCCGACTTGGCCGGCGAAGCGCTGGGCTGGGCTGTCGGCAAGGCCGAAGGGCTGAACCTTGAACTGGTCCCGCCGCAGTACGGCAACCCCTGGCGGGTGTTCGCCCGGTACCAGGGCCAGGCCATCGAGCACACCAAACGCTACAACCCTTGGGAAGACTGGGCGCTGGGCGGGCCGCTGATTGACAAGCACCACGTTCAAACCAGCTTCAATGGAAGCGGCTTCAGTCGCAGCCCTACCGGCGAATACTGGTGCGCCTATGTGTGCAAACCAACCGGACAGCAGGAGCTCCCAAGTGGCGGCGGCCCTAATGCGCTGACCGCAACGTGCCGGGCCATTGCACAGGCCAAGCTCGGCGATACCGGCCAGGTGCCCAAGGAGCTGATGCCATGACCGAACAAAGTCCCAAGGAATTCTACTCTGTCGATCAAGCCTCTCAGCATGCTGCTGAATGGTGCAAGCGCAATCCCGCATGGCGCAGGATCTGTGATATCCCTGATATCTCCGTGTTCGAAAAAACCTACGATGAGATCCCAAAGCGCGAGCGCGCCTACTGGGAAAAGAACGGCGGCGAAGAATGCTGGCGTGAATTCGGCGCCGGGGGAACCAAGGTGCCTACCGGATTCATCTCTGGAAAGGGCGAGTTCTTCGACCACGTCCTCAAAGTTCCGCTCCATCACAACATGATGATGGTTTACCGCGTGGGCAAGAGGTGGAAGCCATGATCGCCCTCGCCTACATGGCCTACCTGATCTGCAGGGGACCGCGATGAGCAACATCTTTGGAATCACTGATGAGGAGTGCTTCGAGATCATGCGGGCGGCCGACGAGGCCCAGACCCAGTACCTTCTGGATCAGCAGGCGCGCAACGCCCCTGTGCTGGAAATGGTGAAGAAGCTGGTTGGAGAAGAGGTGTTCGCCCAGGTAGAGGAAGAGATCGAAGCCGCCGAGAATACCTACGACTACGAGATCGTCGACGAGCCATCCGGCGCCCCTCAAGACAACGGCTTCGCCCTCGGCGACGTTTACATCGATCAGGAGTGCGGGATGTCCGGCGATGACTTCTCCGGCACCGTAGCTCTTCCCCTACCTGACGGCCGTTACTTCCAGTTCGCCTTCAACTGCTAACCCCTCCCCCTACAACTCAAGCCCGCCGACATGCGCGGGCATGGAGAGCTATTGCCATGACGAAACACAAGCACACGCCCGGCCCTTGGGAAGTCCTGAACGAAACCGAGGTCTTCACCGGGCTCGGCGCCGACAGTGGTGATGGCGTGAAGGCGCTCCCCTCTGACGGTTGGATGATCGCTGATTGCGGCGACTGCGTGACCTTCACCGAGATCGGACCTGCTGAACTCAGCCGGGATCTGCGCCGGGCCAACGCCAAGCTGATCGCCGCTGCGCCCCTGCTGCTGAGGGATCTGATCGAAGCCGCTGCCCAGCTGCGCAAGTACGAAGCCCTGCACCGTGCCAAGGGCACCGCCGACAGCCTGGCAAAGGCCGAGGTCAACGCCGAACTGGCTTCGCGCTTCGAGCAGACCATCACTGCGGCCACTGCCTGACCACCAACCTGCCGCCACCGGCGGCGTGGAGAACTATATGGCGAATGCCACAGCAGCAAAGCCTTCAAGCATTCAGCCGCGGTTCATCCGGTTCGGCGATGCGCCTGGGTATCTCGGCATGTGCCGGGATGAGTTCAACAAGACGGTCAGGCCGAACGTTCGGGAATTCCCCATCGGAAAACAGGGCGTGGCCTTTGACCGCCAGGAGCTTGATAAGTGGGCCGACGCCTACATCGAGGCCAAGGCGATTGAAAAAGCCACCGGACAGGACAACAATCGGCCCCGCAGCGAGCGCCGAGGAGATGATACATGGCGCGAAAAACGATCACCGGCCTCTACGAGAAGGGCGGTGTCTGGCAAATCGACAAAGTCTATAGAGGGGAGCGAATTCGAGAGAGTACTGGCACTGGTGACCGGGAAGAGGCAGAGCAGTACCTGATCCACAAGCTCGAGCAGCTACGTCAAAGGAAGGTGTATGGCGTTCGGCAAGTGCACACCTGGGAGGAGGCGGCAATGCGCTACCTCCTTGAGGTCAAGGATCAGCCCTCCATTCACCTGACTGCCCTGTGCATGAAGCAGCTTCACCCTTACCTGGGCCACCTGCCGCTGACGCACATCGATGACCAGGCGCTGGAGCCGTTCATCAGGGATCGGCAGACAGAAAAGGTTCTGCCGGATGGGACCATTGAAAAGGCCGTGAGCAACCGGACGATCAACATCGCCATCGAGCGCGCGGTCCGGGTTTTGACGCTCTGCGCCAGGAAGTGGCGAGACGATGATCGCCGGCCCTGGCTGGACAGTGTGCCCATGCTCAGGAAGCTCGAAGAGAAGAAGTCGAGCCGCAAGCCCTACCCAATGTCATGGGAGGAGCAGTCGATCCTCTTCAACGAGTTGCCGGGCCATCTGCAAACGATGGCCCTGTTCAAGGTAAACACGGGCTGCCGGGAGCAAGAGGTGTGCAAGCTGAGGTGGGATTGGGAGATATCGGTGCCGGAACTGGGAACCAGTGTATTTCTGATCCCCGCTGACTTCGGCGGGAGACACGCCAGGTCGGGCGTAAAGAATGGCGACGAGCGCCTGGTGGTGTTGAACACTGTGGCCAAGTCAATCATTGAAAGGCAGCGCGGGATCAGCAAGGAATGGGTATTCCCATACAACGGCACCGCGATGCACCGAATGAACGACTCGGCCTGGAAGAAGGCACGGGTGAGAGCGGCGAAACTCTGGCAGGAGGAAAACCTTCGCCCCGCTCACCCTGGATATGCCTCTATCAGGATTCACGACTTGAAGCACACATTCGGTCGCCGACTGCGGGCAGCAGGCGTTACTGAAGAGGATCGGAAGTCACTGCTCGGGCACAAGAACGGCAGCATCACCAGTCACTATTCCGGCGCTGAGCTGGGCAAGCTGATTGAGGCTGCAAACATGGTATCAACAACCGACTCGCGCGGGCCGGTGTTGACGATCTTGAAGAGGAAAATCGGATGATGTCCCGAAAAAGTCCCCACACGCATAAATGAAAAAGCCACCCGAAGGTGGCTAAGTCATTGAAATATATGGTCGGGACGGAGTGATTCGAACACTCGACCCCTTGCACCCCATGCAAGTGCGCTACCGGGCTGCGCTACGCCCCGACTGGGCTTGAAGCATGTTCCCCTTGTTGCTGAGAACGATGAAGAATTTACCTTAACCTTTTGAATTATGGAAGCTTTTTTTCCAAAATTCCTGAAACGGCTTCGGTCACTTCTTCAACACCACCAGCACATCCTCCAATTCGACAATCATCTGCCGAATCATCTGTTTGTACTGGGTCGTATCATCCTTGGCTTCATCCCCCGAAAGGCGCAACCGCGCACCGCCGATGGTGAAGCCCTGGTCGTACAACAGCGCCCGGATCTGCCGGATCATCAGCACGTCCTGGCGCTGATAATACCGGCGGTTACCGCGGCGCTTCACCGGGTTAAGCTGGGGAAACTCCTGCTCCCAGTAACGGAGCACGTGCGGTTTTACCGCACAAAGCTCGCTCACTTCACCAATGGTGAAGTAGCGTTTGCCTGGAATCGGCGGAAGCTCGTCGTTATGACTTGGTTCCAGCATAGGCCTCAACTCGGGCTTTCAACTTCTGCCCTGGACGAAAGGTGACGACTCGACGCGCCGTGATCGGGATCTCTTCACCCGTTTTCGGGTTGCGGCCCGGCCGCTGGCGCTTGTCACGCAAGTCAAAGTTGCCGAAACCCGACAATTTGACCTGCTCGTTGTCTTCAAGAGCGTGCCTGATCTCTTCAAAAAACAGCTCGACCAATTCCTTGGCCTCGCGCTTGTTCAGGCCCAGCTCCTCGTACAGCCGTTCGGCCATCTCAGCTTTCGTCAGAGCACCCATACGCTATTTCCTTAACGTGGTGTTCAACCTTTGTTCAAGCGAGGTGAGAATGTTTTGCGTGGTGGCGTTCACCTCATCGTCGTTAAGAGTGCGCGATGGATGCTGCCAGGTCAAGCCGACGGCCAGGCTTTTTCTATCAGGATCAATACCTTTACCCTGATACACATCAAACAGCCTGAGGTCGGTGAGCCACTCGCCTGCGTTTTCACGGATTACATCCAGCACCGCGCTGGCCGCCACATCACGCCCTGCGATCAACGCAAGGTCACGGCGTACTTCGGGGAAGCGCGACAGTTCGTGGAACTTCGGCAGGCGCCCTTCCACTACATCCGCCAGCACCAGCTCGAACACATACACGGTGCGATCCAGGCCCAGGGTCTTGACCAGCTCGGGGTGCAAGGCGCCCAGGTAGCCGACTTCGACGCCGTCACGCTCGATGCGCGCGGTCTGGCCTGGGTGCAGCGCCGGGTGTTTGCCGGGCACGAAGGTGAAGTCGTCGAGCGAACCGGAGAAGCCCAGTACCGCTTCAACGTCGGCCTTCACATCGAAGAAGTCGATGGTGTCGCGGCCGTTGGCCCAGCCTTCCGGCAGGCGGCTGCCGCAGACCACACCAGCCAGCATCGGCTGTTGCTTGAGGTCGCCCAGCTGGCCGACGAAGCGCTGGCCGCTCTCGAACAGGCGCACGCGGTCTTGCTGGCGGTTGAGGTTGTGCTGCAGTGCCTTGACCAGGCCCGGCCACAGGCTGACACGCATGGCCGCCATGTCGCTGGAAATCGGGTTGGCCAGCAGCAGCGGCTCTACGCCAGGGTTAAACAGCTCGAACTGCTTGGGGTCGATGAAGCTGTAGGTGATCGCTTCCTGGTAGCCACGGGCAACCAGCAGGCGACGCAGCGCAGGCAGTTCGCCACGCACTTCAGACCTGGCCTGCGGGGCCAGGCGCGCTTGCGGGTAACGGACCGGCAGGCGGTTGTAGCCGTACAGACGGGCCAGCTCTTCGATCAGGTCCACTTCCAGGCTGATGTCGAAGCGATGGCTGGGCACTTCGACCTGCCACTGCCCGGCCTCACCGCTGGTTTTCAGGCCCAGGCCGTTGAGCAGTTGCTCGACTTCGGCGCTGTCCATCTCCATGCCCAGCATCTGGGTGATGCGCTCGGCACGCAGGGTGACCGGGGCGATGTTGGGCAGGTGCTCTGGGCTGACGGTCTCGATGATCGGGCCGGCTTCGCCGCCTACGATATCCAGCAGCAGGCCAGTGGCGCGCTCCATGGCTTCGCGGGCCAGTTGCGAGTCGACGCCACGCTCGTAGCGGTGCGAGGCATCGGTGTGCAGGCCGTAGGAACGGGCCTTGCCAGCCACCGAGATCGGCTCGAAGAAGGCGCTTTCAAGGAAGATATCCTTGGTGGTGGCCGCAACGCCGCTGTGCTCGCCACCCATCACGCCGGCAATGGCCAGGGCGCGATCGTGGTCGGCGATGACCAGCGTGTCGGCACGCAGGGCAACTTCCTGGCCATCGAGCAGGACGAGCTTCTCGCCCTCCTCGGCCATGCGCACTCGGATGCCACCGTTGATTTCAGCCAGGTCGAAGGCGTGCAGCGGCTGGCCCAGCTCGATCATCACGTAGTTGGTGATGTCGACGGCAGCATCGATGCTGCGCACGTCACTGCGGCGCAGACGCTCGACCATCCACAGCGGGGTCGGGCGTGACAGGTCGACGTTACGGATAACGCGGCCCAGGTAACGCGGGCACGCGGCCGGCGCCAGCACGTCTACCGGGCGCACGTCGTCGATGCCTGGCGCAATGGCCGGAACGGTCGGGCGGGTGACCGGGGCGCCGTACAGGGCACCGACTTCACGGGCGAGGCCGGCCAGGGACAGGCAGTCGCCGCGGTTCGGGGTCAGGTCGACCTCGATGCTGGCATCGTCCAGGTCCAGATACACGCGGATGTCCTGGCCAACCGGGGCGTCTGCCGCCAGTTCCAGCAGGCCGTCGTTCTCTTCGCTGATCTGCAGCTCGGCGGCCGAGCACAGCATGCCGTTGGACTCGACGCCACGCAGCTTGGCCTTCTTGATCTTGAAGTCGCCTGGCAGTTCGGCGCCGATCATGGCGAACGGGATCTTCAGGCCAGGGCGCACATTCGGCGCGCCGCACACTACCTGGAAGGTCTCGCTGCCATTGCTGACCTGGCACACACGCAGCTTGTCGGCGTCGGGGTGCTGCTCGGTGCTCAGCACCTCGCCCACCACGATGCCGCTGAATTGACCGGCGGCCGGGGTTACGCTGTCGACCTCAAGACCGGCCATGGACAGACGTGCCACCAGCTCGTCACGGGATACCTGCGGGTTGACCCAACCGCGCAGCCACTTTTCACTGAATTTCATCCTGCTCTCCTAAAGATTCGTTACGGGTGCGCGACCTAGCGAAATTGCGCAAGGAACCGCAAGTCGTTGTCGAAGAACAGGCGCAAATCGTTGACGCCGTAACGCAGCATGGCCAGGCGCTCGGCCCCCATGCCAAATGCGAAGCCCGAGAACTCTTCGGGGTCGATACCAGACATGCGCAGCACGTTCGGGTGCACCATGCCGCAGCCCATGACTTCGAGCCAACCGGTCTGCTTGCACACACGGCAGCCCTTGCCGCTGCACATCACGCACTGGATATCGACTTCAGCCGAAGGCTCGGTGAAGGGGAAGAACGACGGACGGAAACGTACCGCCAGCTCTTTTTCGAAGAACACGCGCAGGAATTCTTCGATGGTGCCTTTGAGGTCGGCAAAATTGATGTCGCGATCGATCAGCAGGCCTTCGACCTGGTGAAACATCGGCGAGTGGGTAATGTCCGAGTCGTTTCGGTACACGCGACCCGGGCAGACAATGCGAATCGGCGGCTGAGTGGACTCCATGGTCCGCACTTGCACCGGCGAGGTGTGGGTGCGCAGCAGCATGTTGGCATTGAAGTAGAAGGTGTCATGCATTGCCCGGGCCGGGTGGTGGCCGGGAATGTTGAGCGCTTCGAAGTTGTGGTAGTCGTCTTCGACTTCCGGGCCTTCGGCGATGCCGTAGCCGATATGGGTGAAGAACTGCTCGATGCGTTCGAGGGTACGGGTGACAGGGTGCAAACCACCGGAGGTCTGGCCACGGCCAGGCAAGGTGACGTCAATGCATTCGGCAGCCAGGCGAGCGCTGAGCTCGGCTTCTTCATAGGCGGCCTTGCGGGCGTTGAGCACCTCGGTCACGCGTTCCTTGGCTTCGTTGATCAGCGCGCCGACTTTGGGCCGCTCTTCAGCCGGCAGGTTGCCCAGGGTCTTCATCACCTGAGTCAGTTCGCCTTTCTTGCCAAGGAATTGAACCCGGATCTGCTCCAGGGCATTGATGTCTTCAGCGCGCTCCACAGCCTCGAGGGCTTGGGAGACCAACGCATCCAGGTTTTCCATGTACAGACTCCAGATACAAAATAGGGGAAGAGCTTACAGGCTCTTCCCCTATCTATGACGTTTAACATCCGCCGCCGACATCGACGGCGAATGATTGTCGTGGGTACTTAAGCCAGAACGGCTTTAGCCTTTTCGACAATCGCAGCAAACGCCGCTTTTTCGTTCACTGCCAGATCAGCCAGAACTTTGCGGTCGATTTCGATCGACGCTTTTTTCAGGCCAGCGATCAGGCGGCTGTAGGACAGACCGTTGACGCGAGCACCAGCGTTGATACGAGCGATCCACAGAGCGCGGAACTGACGTTTTTTCTGGCGACGGTCGCGGTAGGCGTATTGGCCTGCCTTGATGACCGCTTGCTTGGCAACACGGAATACGCGCGAGCGAGCGCCGTAGTAACCTTTAGCCAGTTTCAGAATTTTCTTGTGACGCTTACGAGCGATGACGCCACGCTTTACACGAGCCATGAGTAATTTCCTCTATCTATAACCAAAAATTAACGAAGGCGCAGCATGCGCTCGACTTTTGCAACGTCCGACGCGTGCAGCAGGCTGCTACCGCGAAGTTGACGCTTACGCTTGGTCGACATTTTGGTCAGGATGTGGCTCTTGAAAGCGTGTTTGTGCTTGATGCCGTTAGCCGTTTTCAAGAAACGCTTGGCTGCACCGCTTTTGGTTTTCATTTTTGGCATGTTCGGATACTCCGCATTCAGTTGATAAACATAACCGCAAGGCCTGCCGTGCCCTGGTGGTTATTTCTTTTTCTTGGGGGCGATGACCATCAAAAGCTGGCGTCCTTCCATCTTAGGATGCTGTTCGACGGTCCCGTATTCGGCAAGATCAGCTTCGATCCGCTTCAACAGTTCCATACCCAGCTCCTGGTGGGCCATCTCACGACCACGGAATCTCAGAGAGATTTTGGTCTTGTCCCCATCAGTAAGGAAACGTACCAGGTTGCGTAGTTTTACCTGGTAATCCCCTTCCTCCGTCCCTGGACGAAACTTGATTTCTTTGATCTGGATGATCTTCTGGTTCTTCTTCGCCGCAGCCTGCTGCTTTTTCTTCTCGAACAGGCTTTTGCCGTAGTCGAGGACTTTGCAGACAGGCGGAACGGCGTCAGCAGAAATTTCTACCAGGTCCAGTTTCGCTTCTTCAGCGATACGAAGCGCTTCTTCAATCGAGACGATGCCCAACTGCTCGCCGTCAGCGCCAATTAACCGAACCTCACGTGCCGAGATATTCTCGTTGATCGGGGCTTTCGGTGCAGCTCGTTTATCTTGTCTCATATCACGCTTAATAGTAATTACTCCGAATCTTGGCGACCACGCCGGGAAACCGCTTGCGCGAGCAGGTCCGCAAATTGGGCGACGGGCATGGAGCCCAGGTCAGCACCTTCGCGGGTACGCACAGCGACAGTTTGCGTTTCGACTTCCCGATCCCCGATAACCAGGAGATAGGGAACCTTGAGCAAGGTATGCTCGCGGATTTTAAAGCCGATTTTCTCATTTCTCAAGTCGGACTTGGCACGGAAGCCGCTTTCGGCCAGAGTTTTTTCCACTTTCTGGGCGAAATCCGCTTGTTTGTCGGTGATATTCATGATCACCGCCTGCGTAGGCGCCAGCCAGGCTGGGAATGCACCTTCGTAGTGCTCGATGAGAATTCCGACGAAACGCTCGAACGAACCGAGGATGGCACGGTGCAGCATTACTGGATGCTTGCGGCCGTTGTCTTCGGAGACGTATTCGGCGCCCAGACGGATCGGCAGGTTGAAGTCGAGCTGCAGGGTACCACACTGCCACACACGGCCAAGGCAATCCTTCAGCGAGAATTCGATTTTCGGGCCGTAGAACGCCCCTTCACCCGGCTGCAGGTCGTACGGCAGGCCGGCGCTGTCGAGCGCGGCGGCCAGTGCGCCTTCGGCACGGTCCCACAGGTCGTCGGAACCCACGCGCTTTTCAGGGCGCGTCGAGAGCTTGAGCTCGATGTCCTTGAAGCCGAAGTCCTTGTACACGTCCAGGGTCAGCTTGATGAACGCGGCGGACTCGGACTGCATCTGTTCTTCGGTGCAGAAGATGTGCGCATCGTCCTGCACGAAGCCGCGCACACGCATGATGCCGTGCAGGGCGCCCGAAGGCTCGTTGCGATGGCAAGCGCCGAACTCGGCCAGACGCAGCGGCAGCTCGCGGTAGCTCTTAAGGCCCTGGTTGAACACCTGTACGTGGCACGGGCAGTTCATCGGCTTGATGGCGTAGTCGCGGTTCTCGGACTGGGTGGTGAACATGTTGTCACCGTAGTTGGCCCAGTGCCCGGACTTCTCCCACAGCGTGCGGTCGACCACTTGCGGGGTCTTGATTTCCAGGTAGCCGTTGTCGCGCTGCACCTTGCGCATGTACTGCTCGAGCACCTGGTACAGGGTCCAGCCATTGGGGTGCCAGAACACCATGCCCGGCGCTTCTTCCTGGAGGTGGAACAGGTTCAGGCGCTTGCCGATCTTGCGGTGATCGCGTTTTTCGGCCTCTTCGATGCGCTGGATGTAGGCGGCCAGCTGCTTCTTGTCAGCCCAGGCCGTGCCGTACACACGTTGCAGTTGCTCGTTCTTGGCGTCGCCGCGCCAGTAGGCACCGGACAGCTTGGTCAGCTTGAACGACTTGAGAAAGCGCGTATTGGGCACGTGCGGGCCGCGGCACATGTCGACGTATTCTTCATGGAAGTACAGGCCCATGGCCTGTTCGTTCGGCATGTCTTCGACCAGGCGCAGCTTGTAGTCTTCGCCACGGGCCTTGAACAGCTCGATCACCTCGGCGCGCGGGGTGACCTTCTTGATGACGTCGTAGTCCTTCTCGATCAGTTGCTGCATGCGCTGTTCGATCGCCGCCAGGTCTTCCGGGGTGAAGGGACGCTCATACGCGATGTCGTAGTAGAAGCCCTCGTCGATGACCGGGCCGATCACCATCTTGGCGGTCGGGTACAGCTGCTTGACGGCATGACCGACCAGGTGAGCGCAGGAGTGACGGATGATCTCCAGCCCCTCTTCGTCCTTGGGCGTGATGATTTGCAGGCTGGCGTCCTGCTCGATCAGGTCGCACGCGTCGACCAGCTTGCCGTCGACCTTGCCGGCCACGGTGGCCTTGGCCAGGCCTGCACCAATGGATGCGGCGACCTCGGCTACGGTTACGGCCTTGTCGAACGAACGTTGACTGCCATCGGGAAGAGTAATAGTGGGCATGGCGCCTCCTCTCCTAGTGGTGACCCCTACCAAAGGTCACGTGGGTTGGGATGAGCCAGTACGCGATTCGACCCTGTCTTTGCAATGCAAAGCCTGCCTCACAGTGGCAGAAGCCCAAGGGCCTGCCAGGGTACGAACCAGAGTGACTGGATACATATATATAGAAAGATTTGAGCGGCAAGACGAATCGGCCAAATCCTGAGCCAGGCATGCTAGCACAAAGCTTTCGGCGCGTAGGGCCATGGGCCGGGGATATGCAGAAATATTCTGAAATTAGACCGATGCGGTGAACTTGAGCGGTTTTTTTCCGCTCAGAGATTAGGAAGCGACCTACTCTAGATACACCCGACCTAATAAAGGAGTGACCGGTATGCGACTTCATTCTCTTCTGGCCTTGGCGGCCACTGGTGCCCTGCTGCTGCCGCTTGGCGCCAACGCAGGCACTGTTCCACCAGGCTACCTGACGTCCTGCGTGGCCACCGCCTCTGCCCAGCCGGGCATGACGAAACAATCCGCCGAAAAGCACTGCAGCTGCAGCGTGAATGTGATCGAAAAAAACTTTTCGGACGCAGAGATCAAAGAGCTCAACAGCACTGACGGCGTAGACCAGAAGCTCATAGACAAGGCAACCCAGCTGGTTACGAAGGCCTGCAAGCCCCAGAAATAAGGGCGCAGGCCATACAAAACTCAGTTAATTTGCGCCAGATCAGCATTCGGCACACGTAAAAGTCACCACAAGCGCAAAATTAGACTATGATGCCTCTGTGCACCTTGTTGGCCTCGGCGACACCGCACTACTGAAAAACATCATGTTTCCTGGAGATACACCCATGTCCAATCGCCAAACCGGCACCGTCAAATGGTTCAACGATGAAAAAGGCTTCGGCTTCATCACTCCACAAGGTGGCGGCGACGACCTGTTCGTACACTTCAAGGCCATCGAGTCTGACGGCTTCAAGAGCCTGAAAGAAGGCCAGACCGTCTCCTTCGTTGCCGAAAAAGGCCAGAAGGGCATGCAGGCTGCACAAGTTCGTCCAGAGTAAGTTCTGACGAATTAAAAAAACCCGTCCTTGGACGGGTTTTTTTGTGCCTGCCGTTTATGCAACGGCAGGCCCGGGGCGGAATCAGCCGCAGTTGACCCGGGTGACCACGCCCTTGTCGTCGGCGTTGAGGTTCAAGCGCTCGGAACGGTACTCCAGGGTGATCATGTCGGTCGGCTTGAGCACGCGGGCGATCTGCGCCCCGCTCGCCTTGCGCGCCTGCTCCAGCAGCTCGGGGGTTGCCGGCTTGCCGACGGTGAATGCGGCGTTGCTGGCATCGCAGCGACCATCGAGGTTCGGTGCTGCCGCTACCTCTGGCGCCTTGGACGATGAGCCATCGGTACTGCAACCTGCCAGAACCACGGCTGCCAACAGGCTCGCCAATGTTGCACGCGTGCGGAACATGAATCCTCCTTTCAAATACTGGAATGCTGTCTGATACGACAGTTTTAAGCACTTTTGGTTGCAAAAACGTCCCAGTCTGCCTGAGACGTGCTCGTCAGGGAAACCTCAATCGTGACGGGATTTTGCCTGAGCGCAGCGGTTCAGTAGATATCGATGTAGTCGCTGGCGGGCTTGGGCCAGTTGCTGGCCAGCACGTTGTACACCTGCATGACCCAGCGTTCGTCGTCGGCGGCAACAGGGCCCACGCAGCCCGAGCCGGCGGCCCAGGTCTCGAGGCGAAACAGCAGGCCATCGAGCTCGCGCCCGCCGGTAATCTGCGACAGGTAGGCAATGCCGCCGCGGGTGACGCGCAACTGGTTGTGGATTCGGTCGTTGCCTTCGGCCAGCAGCTGGCGCACCTGCTGGGGGGTGAGCTGCTCGGGGGTGTTCAAGTCGATCTGCACGGGGTGTCCTCGGGCGTGCGCGGTGGCTGTGGGGTGCAGGGTACATCAGGCGGACTCTGTACGCCCTCTTCGCTGGCAAGCCAGCTCCACGGCTACCGCGCCGACCCAAGTGCCAACGAAGAATCGGTACAGACGTCACGAATAGGCGAACCCAACCACCATTTAGTTTGCCTAGCCCCGCTGCTTATGCATAAGTAGCAGTGCCGGCCCTGTTGCAACATGTTTAACTTGTACCAGTTGGCGGAGCGCAATCATGCCCCCGCTGTAGACGCCAGGGCCCGGCATCTGCACCAAACAGCACGCGTATTTTCGATCGAGACCCCCATGAATAGCCCCACCCTGGACACCAACATCAAGGTCACATGGCCTGACGGCCATCGTTCCTACAGCCCCGGCACCACCGAAGAGCTGTTCATCATCGCCGCCGACCTGCTGCTTCAAGACCTCGGCCACGAAGCTGCCCGCACCTTCGTCGACCAGGTGTTCGAACGCCACTGGCCCGCGACCGAACACCAGCCCACACCCATTACTGCAATCGAGCAAGACGCTCGCTGAGCAAATCGAAAAAGCCCTGGGCATCGCCGCTCTCGATCCACATCACATTGGCCGGTAGCTCGAGCGTGCCGTACCAGTCCGCAATGGTCTGACCAAAGGTCGGGCCTTCGCGGCTATCCACGCTCATGTGAATCTGCCGGCCACTGAACAGCTCGGGCTTGAGCAGGTAGGCAATCACGCTGGCATCGTGCACCGGCCCACCCGGCAGGCCGTAGTGCGCCATGTCCCCCTTGACGTAAGCATCCAGAATATCGCCCACCAGCTTGCTGGCGTGGTTGTTCAACCCGCGAATCTGCTTCAGGCGCGCCTCGCTGGTGAGTACCTTGTGGGTCACATCCAGCGGCAGGTAGGTGAGCTTGACCCCGCTGCGCAACACGACCTCTGCCGCCTGTGGGTCGGCGTACAGGTTGAACTCGGCCACCGGGGTGATATTGCCGCCATTGAAGTGGGCACCGCCCATCACCACCACTTCCTTGATGCCCTTGACGATCTGCGGGGCCTGAATCAGCGCCAGTGCCAGGTTGGTCTGCGGGCCGAGCATGGCAAGGGTGATGCTGTTGGGTTCAGCGCCACCGAGGGTGTCGATCAGGTACTGCACCGCGCTGCCCTGGGCCAGGCCCTTTTTCGGCTCGTGCACCGCCACGCCAGGCAAGCCCTCCTCGCCATGGATGTTCTCGGCATAGATCGGCGTGCGCACCAGCGGCGTGGGCGCGCCGGCGTACACCGGCACCTCTTCGCGCCCCGCCCACTCCCGGGCCAGCCGTGCGTTGCGCGAGGTCTTGTCGAGTCGCACATTACCGGCCACGGTGGTAATGGCGCGCACCTTCAGTTCCTCTGGCGACGCCAGGGCGAACAACAACGCCACCACGTCATCCGCGCCGGGGTCGGTATCGATGATCAGGTCGCGGGGCGCGGCCAGCACGGCAGTACTCGACAGGGCAGACATAAGCACTAAACCTCGTAGCAAACGTTTGGCTTTTTGGACACGTTCAGGCATTGGGCACTCCTTGTGCTCAGGGGACAACAGTCAAAAGGTCACGCCCGCCACCAGCGCGATGTTGGTATAGGGCTGGCATTCGCCGGTGCGCACGATGGCCCTGGCCTGCGCACCGAGCTGCTTGAACGCCGCATGGCTCATCAAATGGCGCGCGCCCAGCTCGCCGCGGGCATGCAGCAGCTCGATGCCTGCCAGGGCCGGCGGCCTGTGTTGCAGGGTCTCGTCGGCCAGCACGTGGCTTTCGACCTGCATTTCGGCCAGCACCGTTTGCAAGGTACTGATGAAATCCGGTATGCCGGGCGTCAGTGCAAGGTCGATCAGCTCGACACCGGCAGGCACGGGCAGGCCGGCGTCGCCGATCAGCACCACATCGCCATGCCCCAGCGACGCGATCAGGCGCGACAGGGCGATATTGAGCAACGGAGTCTTCTTCATGGCGTGCTCCCCTGCAGTTCACTCAGATACGGAATGGAGGGCTGGGCACCGGCGCGGGTGACCGAAATGGCGGCGGCCTGCTGGCCAAAGGCAATGGCCTCGCGCTCCGACCTGCCAGCGGCCAACGCAGCGGCAAAGCCACCGACGAAGGTATCCCCGGCCGCCGTGGTGTCCAGTGGCTGCACCCGCGTCGCCGGAAAATGCGCAAAACCCTGGCCATCGGCGAACAGAGCGCCTTGCGCGCCCAGGGTGACGATCACCTTGCCCACCCCCAGCGCCAGCAGTCGGCTGGCGGCTGCCTGCGCCTCCTGCAGCGAAGCCACCGGCAGCCCGGTCAGGGCGCTGGCCTCGCTCTCGTTGGGGATCAGGTAGTCGATGTTGGCAAACCAGTCAGCCGGCAGCGGCCCGGTGGCCGGTGCCGGGTTGAGGATCACGGTCTTGCCCAGCGCCCGGCCACGGGCCAGGGTGTGTGCCACGGTGGCCTGCGGTACTTCGAGCTGGCAGATGATCACATCGGCAGCCTGCAGCAGGCGGTCCAGGCGCTGTACCGATGCCGGCAGCAAGTGCCCGTTGCCACCGGCCACGATGACGATGGCGTTCTGGCTGCTGGCATCCACCACGATCAGTGCCACACCACTGGAAACACCCGCCGCCGTGTCCACGCCCTGGCAATCGATGCCCTCGTCGAGCAGCGCCTGACGCAACTGCGCACCGTAGGCGTCCTCCCCCACACAGCCGATCATTGCCACCGCTGCCCCCAACCGCGCAGCTGCTACCGCCTGGTTGGCGCCCTTGCCGCCCGGCACGGTGCCGAACCACTCGCCGGCCAGGGTTTCCCCCGCCTGCGGCAGGCGCTCGGCGCGGGTCACCAGGTCCATGTTCAGGCTGCCTACCACCACTACATTCGCTTGCATGGCATGTCGGTCCTAGCGGTAATCATTGAAGAGGTCGGGACGCGGCCCGGTGGACTCGCGCAGCACGATGCTCGGTGCGACGATGCGCTGCTCTACCCCACTGCGCTGCGGCTCACCGATACGCCGCAGCAACAGCTCGGACGCCATCTCGCCCAGCTCGCGGATCGACTGCCCTACCGTGGTCAGCGCAGGGTAGACGTACTGGCTCATCTGGATATCGTCGAAACCGATCACCGACAGTTCGCTCGGCACGCAGATGTTGCGCTCGGCCGCGGCACGCAGCACGCCCATGCCGATCATGTCGTTGGCCGCGAAGATCGCGGTCGGGCGGTCGTGGCCCAGCAGTTGCGCTGCGGCGCCATAGCCGCCCAGGCTGGTGAAGTCGCTGTCCACCACGCGGCCCTCGCGCAGGGGCACCCCGGCCTGGGCCAGTGCCCGGTGAAAGCCGGCCAGGCGCATCTTGGCCACGCTGGTGTGTGCCGGGCCGTTGATGCAGGCGATGTCCTGGTGCCCCAGCTCCAGCAGGTGTCGGGTGGCCAGGTAGGCCCCCTGCTCGTGGTCGATGCGCACCAGGTCGGCGTCGACGCCCGCCAGCGCGCGGTCGACGATCACCATGGGCGTGCGCACGCTGGCCAGGCTGTCGAGCAGGTCGGCCTCCTCGCCCACCGAGGCCACGATCAGACCGTCGATGCGTTTCTCCAGCAGCACGCGCAGGTAGCTGCGCTGCTTGCGCGGGTCGTCGTCGGAGTTGCACAGGATCACGCAGTAGCCATTGCGCTCGCAGCCATCCTCGATGCCCCGCGCCAGTTCGGCGAAATACGGGTTGACGCTGTTGGGCACCAGCAGGCCGATGGTGGCCGTGCAGCGCGCCTTGAGCGAGCGCGCCACCGCACTGGGCACGTAGTCCAGCTCGGCAATCGCCGCTTCTACCTTGCGCCGCACCGGTTCGCTCACCGGGCGGGTCTTGTTCAGCACGTGGGAAACGGTGGTATAGGAAATACCCGCCAGCGCCGCTACATCTTTGATGGTTGCCATTGTTCAGGTCCGCCGGCGCGCGCGCCGGCTGCGGTAAGTGTCGAGAACCACGGCGATCACGATGACCGCCCCGGTGATGATGCGTTTGGTCGGCTCGCTGGCGCCGATCTGCGCCAGCCCTGCGGCCAGCACCGAAATGATCAGCACACCGAAGAAGGTGCTGATGACCGAACCGCGACCGCCCATCAGGCTGGTGCCGCCGATCACCACGGCGGCAATCACCTGCAGCTCCAACCCGGAGCCGGCATTGGGGTCGGCGGCCTCCAGCCGCGAGATCTGGAACAGCGCCGCCAGGCCGGCCAGCAGGCCCATCAGCGAGAACACCAGAATCTTGTACGGGCGCGGATCGATGCCGGCCAGGCGCACGGCCTCTTCGTTGGTGCCGATGCCGATCAGGTAACGGCCGAACACGGTGCGGGTCAGTACCAGTTGCGCCACCACGATCACCAGCAAGGCGATGATGAAGGCCGGCGAAATGCCGAAGGCCACCGGCTCCGACAGCCAGGCAAAGGCATCACCGATGTACGCGGTGCGCGAGTCGGTGAGCTGGTAGGCCACGCCACGCGCCATTTCCAGCACACCCAGCGAGACGATGAACGAAGGGATGCGCCAGGCCACGGTGATCGAGCCGGTAAGGGTCCCGGCCAGTGCCGCGCACCCCATGCCGAGCAGTGCCGCCGGCAGCACGCTCCAGCCCCAGCCCAGAATCGCCACGCTGACCGCCGACGCGGCCAGGGCCAGTACCGAGCCCACCGACAGGTCGATGCCGCCGATGATCAGCACGAAGGTCATGCCCACCGCCAGCACCATCAGGTCGGGGATCTGGTTGGCCAGGGTGCTGAAGGTGCCGTACGATAGAAAGTGGCTGCTCAGCAACGAGAACAGCACCACCATCGCCAGCAGCGCACCGGCCAGGCCCAGGTAGGTCCCCAGGCCGAGGTAGGTACCGCTGCGCCGGGCCGGTGGGCCAGGCGGTGTGTCTATCGGGGAGGTGTTCATGCGGGGTTCCTGGGCACTGCGTCTTGCAGCAGCGCGTCACGTTTCTGATAGCCGGCAAAGGCGGCGGCCAGTAGCTGGTCCTGGCTCCAGTGCTCACGCTCGAAGGTTTCAATCAGGCGCCCTGCCGAAAGCACACCGATGCGATCGCAGATCAGCATCAGTTCGCGCAGGTCGCTGGACACCACCACCAGCGCCTTGCCCTGGCGGGTCAGCTCGGCGAGCAGCCCATAGATGTCGAACTTGGCGCCCACATCGATACCGCGCGTGGGCTCGTCGAACAGCAGCACGGCGCAGTCGCGCTCCAGCCAGCGGCCGATCACCACCTTCTGCTGGTTGCCACCCGACAGCTCCCCCACCGTTTGTGCGGGCCCGGCGCTGCGGATGCGCATGGCCTGGATCTGGCGCTCGGCCAGGGCACGCTCGGCAGCAACGTCCACCAGGCCCGCGCGTGAGATCGCCGGCATGTTGCCCAACGCCAGGTTGGCGCTGACCGACTGCGACAACAGCAGGCCTTCGCCCTTGCGGTCTTCGGTAATCAGGGCCACGCCGTGGCGCACTGCAGCCATGGGCGAGTCGATACGCACCGGGCGCAGCGGGCTGCCCAGCTCGATGCTGCCACTGTCGGCCGTGTCGGCACCGAAGATCAGGCGCAGCAGCTCGGTACGCCCGGCACCGATAAGCCCGGAGATGCCGAAGATTTCGCCGCTGCGCACCTCGAACGAGACGTCCTGCACCTTGTCGCCCCGGCCCAGGCCGCTGACACGCAGTACCGGCTCGCCGATCGTGCGGCGCCCCAGGTCGATATGCTCGCCCAGCTCGCGCCCCACCATCAGGTTGACCAGTTGCTCGCTGCTGTAGCGCTGCATCGGTTCCACGCACACCAGCTTGCCGTCGCGCAGCACGGCAATGCGCTGGGCGATGCGCTTGAGCTCTTCGAGGCGGTGGGAAATGTAGATGATCGACACACCCCGTTGCTGCAGGCGCTCGATCTGGCGGAACAGCAGCTCCACCTCGCGTGCGGTGAGCATCGCGGTGGGCTCGTCGAGAATCAGCACATGGCAGTCGCCGATCAGGTTGCGGGCGATCTCCACCATCTGCTGATGGCCGATGCCCAGCTCGCCGACCAGCGTATCGGGGTCGATCGCTTCGAGCCCCACCTGCGCCATTGCCGCGGTCGCCAGTTGGCGCAGGCGCGTGCGATTGACCCAGCCGGCGCGGCTGGGCAGGTTGTGCAGAAACAGGTTCTCGGCCACGCTCAGGGTGGGCAGCAGGTTGAGCTCCTGCATCACCATGCGCACGCCCAGGCGCTCGGCCGCGGTGCGGCTGGCGGGCTGATACACCTGGCCCTGGTAGAACATCTGCCCGGTGGTGGGGGTTTCGAGCCCGCCGATGATCTTCGACAGGGTGCTCTTGCCCGCACCGTTCTCGCCAGTCAGGGCCAGCACTTCGCCGCGCAGCAGGGACAGTTCGATATCGCCCAGCACGGGCTGGGCGTAGGTCTTGCCGATTGCACTGACCGACAACACGACATCCGCAGTCGCCGACATAAGGTGTTCTCCTGGCGCCCGCACCACGGCAGGCACCGTCAGCGGGCTAGGGCTGCTTGACCAGCTCGACCGGGGTCTGGATGACGTTGTCGGCATCCACGTCCGGCTTCTCGCCGCGCAGCATCTTCAGGGCCGCCTCGATACCGAACACCGCCTGTTTGGCGGCGTATTGATCGGCCGTGGCCAGCACGCGACCGTCGCGCAGCATCGGCTGGATCGCCTTGATGTTGTCGTAGCCCACCACCTGCACCGCGCCGACCTTGCCTGCCGCGCGCACCGCCGACACCGCGCCGAGCGCCATGCTGTCGTTGCCGGCCAGCAGCGCCTTGAGGTCGGGGTATTCGTTGAGCATGGCCGAGGCCACGGCATTGCCCTTGTCGATCTCCCAGTTGCCCGATTGCACCGAGACGATCTTGATCTTGGCTGCCTCCATGGCGTCCTTGAAACCGGCAGTACGCTGCTGGGCGTTGGTGGTGGTCGGCACGCCCTCGATGATGCCGACCTGATCGCCCACGCTCAGGCGCGTGGCCAGGTACTCGCCCACCAGGCGCGCGCCCTTGCGGTTGTCGGGGCCCACGAAGGGCACGCTGAGGTTCTTGCTCTTGAGTACATCCGGGTCGAGGCGGTTGTCGATGTTGACCACGGTGATCCCCGCGTCCATGGCCTTCTTGACCACTGGCACCAGGGCCTTGGAATCGGCCGGGGCAATCACCAGCGCGTTGACGCCGGAGACGATCATCTGCTCGACGATGCGGATCTGGTTGCTGGTATCGGACTCGTCCTTTATGCCATTGGATACCAGGTCGAACTCGCCTGCGTGGTCTCTCTGGTAGGCCTTGGCGCCGTCTTCCATGGTGAGGAAGAACTCGTTGGCCAGCGACTTCATCACCAGGGCCACCTTGGGCTTGGCGGTGTCGGCATGGGCGTGGCTGAAGGGTACGGCGGTGGCGAGGGTGGCCAGCATGGCAACGGCCAGCAGGCGTCCAGCGAAGGGCAGCGTCATGGGTTCACTCCGAATCTTATGATTTTTGTCGGGTCGCAAACGTTTGCGGTTAACAATTATGGAAACGCTACCGGGTTTTGTCAAATCTGCCGACCGCCCTTCATGGCCCCAATAGTGCCGGGAATTATCCTTAAAATCTTCGGAAAACCGAACATCTGGCACCGCAATAATTCGGGTTTCCGAAAGCAGTGCCGGGCAGCACGGGGCATAAGCCCAAATAAATTTCTTATAAATCAATGAATTGACGTCAACGCTCAGTTAATTGGGCAACTGGTACGCTTTCTGCTGAACTTGTGTGGGCAACACAGCAATTTCACTCATAAGGAACAATAACGATGAAAGCTGCGCTTCACTCCTTCGCTCCGGCCGCCCTGGCCCTGTTCATGTTCTTCCCTGCTGGCGCCTACGCCAAGGAAGCCGAAACCCAACAGAAACTCGCCAACGTGGTTATCCTCGCCACCGGCGGCACCATTGCCGGTGCTGGTGCCAGCGCCGCCAACAGCGCTACCTATCAAGCCGCCAAGGTGGGCGTCGACAAGCTGATTGCCGGTGTTCCGGAGCTGGCCAACCTGGCCAACGTACGCGGCGAGCAGGTGATGCAGATCGCCTCCGAAAGCATCACCAACGAAAACCTGCTGCAACTGGGCAAGCGCGTTGCCGAGCTGGCCGACAGCAAGGACGTTGACGGCATCGTGATCACCCACGGTACCGACACCCTCGAAGAGACCGCCTACTTCCTCAACCTGGTGGAAAAGACCGACAAGCCGATCGTGGTCGTGGGCTCCATGCGCCCCGGTACCGCAATGTCGGCTGACGGCATGCTCAACCTGTACAACGCCGTGGCCGTGGCCAGCGACAAGCAATCGCGCGGTAAGGGCGTGCTGGTGACCATGAACGACGAGATCCAGTCCGGTCGCGACGTGAGCAAGTCGATCAACATCAAGACCGAAGCGTTCAAGAGCGCCTGGGGCCCGATGGGCATGGTCGTGGAAGGCAAGTCGTACTGGTTCCGCCTGCCGGCCAAGCGCCACACGATGGATTCGGAATTCGACATCAAGACCATCAGCAGCCTGCCTGCCGTGGACATCGCCTACAGCTACGGCAACGTCAGCGACACCGCCTACAAGGCCCTGGCGCAAAATGGCGCCAAGGCCATCATCCATGCCGGTACCGGCAACGGTTCGGTGTCTTCGCGCGTAGTGCCGGCCCTGCAGGAACTGCGCAAGAACGGCGTGCAGATCATCCGTTCGTCCCACGTCAACCAGGGCGGGTTCGTGCTGCGCAACGCCGAGCAGCCTGACGACAAGAACGACTGGGTAGTGGCGCACGACCTGAACCCGCAAAAGGCGCGCATCCTGGCCATGGTCGCCCTGACCAAGACCCAGGACAGCAAAGAGCTGCAGCGCATCTTCTGGGAATACTGAGTGCAGTAGCCCGGCAGGCCGCCCTTCCTACAGCGGGGCGGCCTAACCTCTTGTAACCTCGCCACTTTTATTTTGCCCACGGTGCAGCAAAGCCTGCGCCGTGTGGTCACATGGGTTCTTTGAGCGACACGCAGTTGCGAAAAGCCTTACAGTAAAATACTGTATGCGCATACAGCAAAAACAAGGAACCTGTACCTGTGGCCACCTCCTCTGCCGCCAAGCCCGTCAGCAGCTACGAGCAACTGGGCATCCGCATTCAGAAAATCATCAACTCGCCAACCGCGCAGAAGTCCCGCGCGGCGCTGATCTTTCGCCTCGAGCACGAGTCGCCTGCCGACTGGGAGACCCTGCTCGAGGAAATCGCCGAAAACGACAACGTCACCCTGGCCTACCGGGATGACGGCGGCGTGCAGATATTCTGGGTTGTGCCCAAGGAAGACTGAAGCCGTCGCCAGGCGCTGCCCGCCCACCCTGCTCCGACTTGTCGCCCTTCTGGGCGATGGTGTTATCCGTAGAATCTGGAAGTAATGATGTTCAAGAATCTTGCAGCTGCAGTGATGCTGCTGATGTTGTTGTGTGGCCAGGTGTTTGCTGAAACGCGTATCGGCACCTGGAACCTGGAACACCTGAGCGACCGCCCCAACAAGGACTTCAAGGCCATTGCCAAGGTCGCCAAAAATGTGGATTTTCTGGCTGTGCAGGAGCTGATGAGCGAAGCGGCCCTGGACAAGCTGGCCAGGGAACTCAGCCGCCAGAGCGGCGAGCCCTGGAGCCACATGGCCTCCGATGCGGTAGGCAGGTCTTCGTACAAGGAAATGTATGGTTTCGTGTGGAAGGACAGCAAGGTCGCCTATGAAGACGGTGCGGTGTCCTACCTGGACCGCAAGAAGATCTTCGAGCGCGAGCCCTACTCCGCGCGCTTCAAGTCACTCACCGACAATGCCTATTTCGTGGTGGCCACGGTGCATATCGTGTACGGGAAAAAGCCGTCTGACCGGGTCGCGGAAATCGATGCGCTGTCGAGCTACTGGACCTGGCTGAAGGAAGTCTACCCCGGCAACAATCACATCCTGCTGATGGGCGACTTCAACATGCCGCCCACTTCGCCTGCCTGGAAGTCGCTCAATGCCGCCGCCAGACCACTGGTGGTCGCAGGCGCCAGCACGCTGTCCACAACCGACGGCAAATTCGCCAACCTTTACGACAATATCTTCGTCAGCCATTCCTCGCCGCTGAAGGTCAACAGCGTGGGCGTGTACGACTACCCGAAACACCTGGGCATGACTCACCAGCAAGGCCGGGCGAACATCTCCGATCACGCGCCGATCTTCCTGCGTGCAGAGCTGGGGCAAGGCAAGGGCACGGCCACGACCGCCGCTTCACCGGCAAGACCCGCCGCACCCGCCAAAACCAAGGCTGCAACTGTGGCCGACGCCACCGGGCAAGTGCGCGGCAACCGGGCCAAGAAGCGCTACCACCGCCCGGACTGCCCGTCGTACAACAGCATTGCCGAAAAGAATCGGGTCGAGTTCAGCAGCGAATCTGCCGCCCAGGCAGAGGGCTACAGCATCGCCGGCAACTGCCAGAAGGCCGGCTGAGGGGATAACGGTGCAGCCTTGACGCCAAGGCTGCACCTGAAGATCACTTGACCAGCTGGAACTGACTGGCGCCCTGCAACTCCAGACGCGGCACGCCCTTGTACTGCTCGATACGCCCTATCACGCACACCGTGCGCCCCTCCAACGGCTGCGCCAGCAACGAGGCGAACGCCGGGCGATGCTCGCCCCATACCACCAGCCCCAACCGTCGCTTGCTGGGGAAGCTGGCACCCAGATCGATCCAGGTCGGCTGGCCCCTGGACGACGGTTTGTAGGTCACCTTCATGATCGGGCCCAGCACCGCAGCGCTCTGCCCGATATGGTCGGCGGCCTGACGCCAGTCCAGCGGGTTGTCGCAGGTGGCGCCCTGCAAGGTGGCGGGTGACGCCGGCGCCGCCACTGCCTGGCTGACCACGGCCGAGCCTGCAACCGACTCGGTGCCCTTGAACGCAAACACCACGATCAGAACCCCGATCAGCGCAGTGAATGACATGATCGTGTACTTCATGACCGAAACCTCCTTGTTGAGCCCTTTGATCCGGCTGCCCTGCGCCTGCGCCAACTGCTGCACGCTGGCGCTCTGGCGCGTGCTCGACAGCAGGTCGTGGGCTTTTTTTCGCTCGGCATCGAGCAGTACGCTGATATCCCGAGCACAACGCTGCGGATGATCCCTGACGTCGCGGTTGGCAAAGCGCAGCACCCGCCAGCCCTGGGAAGTGAGTGCAGACTGCCGCCGCTGCCAGTCGATGAACTCGGGGTGCGACATGCCGGTGCCCGTACCGCTTTTGTCATAGCCATCGATTTCGATGGCGATGCGCACGTCTCCCTCTTCATTGATGACAAGGTCGCAGTAGCGTTGCTTGCCGTCATTGTCCTTGAAGGGATATTGCGCACTCAGCGACTCGTAACGGATGCCCGCCACGAGGCTGAGCACGTTGCTGGCGAACAGTCGTTCGTAGTCACTGCCGAACCGCGCCGCATTGGCCTTCAACCACTCGTCCTGGGTCATGTCCTGTCGTCTGCGCTGGAAAGTCGGGCCGGTGCAAAAGCACCCACTCTCGACCGATGCAGTCAAAAAGCCATAACGCAGCCGAGCCGCCGATTCTGGCCGACTCTGTAGGAAAAGTCGATTTTCAAGTGGGATCAGACGGCGGTCATTCGGGCGACTTCGCCGGCAAGGCCGGCCCGTGCAGGGGGTGACCGGTGGCGCTCAACATGGCTTCGCCCACTGCTGGTTTGCCCGACGCCTTCAACCCCTGGGCGGCGCCCTGGATATCCCGCGCCTCCTTGTTCTGGCCCAGCTTGAACTTGCCGACCAGACGGGTGATCTCGATCTCGAGCCCGACGATGGCCTTGAGCATGTCGCGGATGTAGTCCTTCGGCGCGTCGGACATCTTCCACGGCACGGGCTGGGATGCTTCGTGGGTTCGCGTGAGCAGCGCCACCAGGCCACGCACGTAGTGCTCGTCATCGTGCAAGGTGACGCGGCCATGGGCGTGCACCACCTGATAGTTCCAGGTGGGCACCTGTTTGTGGGTCTCGTGCTTGCTGGGGTACCAGTTGGGCGAGATGTAGGCATCGGCGCCGCGAAAGATCACCAGCACTTCATCGCCATCCTTGAGTTCACGCCACAGCGGGTTGGCCCGCGATACGTGAGCATGCAGCACCCCCTGCGTGCCCTCCTGCGGCTTGAAGTGGAACGGCAGATGGTTGGCATCCAGCCCACCCTCGCCGTGGCTGACCAATACACCCAGCGGGTTCTGCATGATCAGTTGATGCAGCACCTCGGGGCGCGACTCGTTGAAAGACTGCGGTACGTACATGGTTTGCATCCATCCGGCACAGGGCGATGGCAAATTGTGTGGCGCAACTGGCCCATGGTATAGATCCACTATCGAACAAAATGACTGGACCAGAAAACATGGCGCGCAAAGCCAACGTGGTGGATATTCCTTCGCTGGGCACGCTGGACCGCAGCAGCGGCCAACTGGGGCGCCAACTGGCCCAGGCGCTGCGTGCGGCGATCCGGCGCGGCGACCTCAAGCCCGGCGAGGCGCTGCCCTCGACCCGCATGCTGGCCAGATCGCTGATGATCGCGCGGGGCACGGCCATCGAGGCGTTCGAGCAACTGACGGCCGAGGGGTTTCTGGAGTCCCGCGGCCGTGCCGGCACGCGGGTCGCGCACAGCCTTGAAGAGCCACCTGCCGCGCACACGACAGGTGTGGCGCGGCCCGCCGCCAGCTCGGCACGCATCGAACGCTTTGCACAACTTGCCCGCCGCTTCGGCGAGGTACCCCAGGTACCGTTCGCCGTCTCGGTACCGCTGGGCAAGGCCGCGCCGGATGATATCTGGCGGCGCCTTGGCAACCGGGTGCGCGCCCGCGGCCCGGGCGCCCCTGCCGGCTATGGCGACCCGCTGGGGGAAATCGAGCTGCGCGAGGCGGTGGTGGACTATGTGCGCAAATCCCGCTCGGTACGCTGCGAGGCCAGCCAGGTGATCATCACCTCCGGCACCCAGCAGGGCCTGTACCTGGCCTGCCAGGTGCTGCTGGACATCGGCGATTTCGCCTGGGTCGAAGACCCGGCCTACCGCGGTATCACCGCCATTCTCGAAAGCGCCGGGCACAGCGGGCAGATGGTGCGCGTACCGGTGGACGCCGAGGGCATGGACGTGGAACACGCCGTCGCTACCTGCCCCCACGCCCGCGCCGCCTTCGTCACCTCTTCGCACCAGTACCCGCTGGGCATGCCGATGAGCATGACCCGGCGCGAGGCACTGCTGAGCTGGGCCAGAACCCACAATGCATGGGTGATCGAGGACGACTACGACGGCGAGTTGCGCTATGCAGGGCACCCCTTCCCCTCGTTGCAGGGGCTGGACCCTGAACGGGTGATCTACCTGGGCACCTTCAGCAAGATCCTGTTCCCGTCACTGCGCCTGGGCTATGCGATCGTGCCGCCGGACCTGGTGGACGCCTTCTGCGGTGCCCGCGTGCTGATGGACCGTCATCCGGCCAACGCCGACCAGCAGGTACTGGCGGCCTTCATCAACGAAGGCCATCTGGACCGGCACATCCGCCGCATCCGCGGTGTGTACGCCACCATCCACCGCCAGGTGAACGAAGCGGTGGCGCGCTGGCTGGAGCCTGAGCTGGCCTGGCTGCAACCGACCGACCAGGGCATGCACCTGGTGCTGTGGCTGGCAGCCGGTATCGACGACAGGCAGGTAGCGGACCAGGCCGCAGAGGCCGGGGTGGTGGTGCGCGCGGTATCCCCCATGTATGCGGGGCCGCACGGCAGGCCCGGGCTGGTGCTCGGCCTGGGTGGGTTCAGTGGCGAAGCCATCGATGCGGCGATGCAGCGCCTGGCACGGGTGATCGAAAGCGCCAGCGTTCAGGCCAGCGCCTGCAGGTAGGCGCTGGCCTGTTGATAGCGCTGCAGGCGCGCGATGTCTTCGGGGCCGGGCATGGCGATGCGCGAAAGGTCGCTGTTGTCGGCAAGGTCGGCAAGCTTTACCACCCGTGCCAGCGGGTCGCTGCCCAGCCGCGCGACGAAGGCCTCGTAGCTTTCGTCATCGCGCCGGCTCAGCGCCTGCACCGCCGCCAGTATCTTCAGGGCGAAGCCTTCGCGGGCCAGGTCCGACAAGCTCATGCTGGTATCTTCAAGCACGTCGTGCAGCACCGCGACGATGCGCTGCTCGGTGGTCTGCACCCTCAGCATCACCCGCAACGGGTGCAGGATATACGCAGTGCCGCCCTTGTCCTGCTGCCCTTCATGGGCCCTGGCGGCAACCGCAATGGCTCGCTCCAGTGTGGACATAAGCCCCCTCCTCTAACCCTCGCGCCGTCGCAGGCGCGCCATGCTGCAGGCATCGGTGAACACACCGTCACGTAAAGCATAGTCGCGCAAATGCCCTTCCACCTCGAAGCCGTGGCGCCGGTACAGCGCCAGTGCCGGCTGGTTATCGGCGTAAACAGTGAGTTCGACGCGCTGCAGGCCCATCCAGTTGTCCGCCACCTCGAGCACCGCCGACAACAGCCGTGTGCCCACCCCCTGCCCTTGCCAGGCCGGGGCGACGCCCATGCCGATGCCGCCGCAGTGGCCGCGACGTACACGTATGAACTGCTCGAGCGTACAGCTGCCGATCACCTCGCCTTGATGTAAGGCCACCAGAAACACCATTCGTTCGTTGTCGGTGGCGATGCGTTTGCGCCACAGGTCGGCGCTCTGATACGGCATCTGCAGCACCTGCCGCGCCACCTGTGGGTGGTTGTACAGGGCCGTGAGCCCCTCGACGTGCTGTTCGGTACAACGTTGAAGGGTAATGGCGAAGGGCGAATCATTCATGACGGCTCATCCTTGAAGACAAGCCGTGAGTGTAAGAGGCGTCGCCGCGTGCTGGCTAGCGCTCGGCGCCGTGCTGGATGACCACCGAATCGGTACCCAGGCGCGCCATCACATCGTTCTTGCTGGCCAGGGCCTCCTCTTTGGTCGGGTAAGGGCCCAGCAGAACCACCGGCTTGCCGTCGCGGTACACCACCGAGGATGGAATCTGTTTTTCGATCAGGCGCGCGGTCATGTCGCTGAGGGCGCCCATGTTCGGGCCCTGGATGATCTCGACGTCCCAGCCTTCGGGCGCGGGCTGGTCGGCCAGCGCATCGGCGCGGCGCTGCAGGTCGGCACCACCGCAGATTTCGCGGATGCGCAGGTCGCCGCCGGTTTCGTCGATGATGATCTGGTAGTCGTCGCCCTGCTTGATGGCCACGTAGCTGCGGTAAGGCTGGAACACACCGGCCGCGTCCTTGCCACGGAACTGGCCGCAGATATCGCCCTGCTTGTTGAATCGCACGTTGGCGAACTTGGCCGTCTTCGGGTTATCCAGATGCTCGGCAACCTGCTTGTGTACCCGTTCGGCATCGTTGTCACAGCCGGCCAGGGCCAGCACTGCCATTACCACCGCCACTTTGCGCACGCGTCTATCTCCAGGTTTCAAGCGGCGGATTTTAGCATCTGTGCAAGGCCGGGGGTTACAATCGCCCGGCCTTGAACTTCCATAGGGCCTTCCATGCGCCAGGTACTGCTGATTATCGACGTACAACCCTCGTTCAACCCGCCGCAATGGCTGGTAGACGGCATAGCATCACTGATCGGCCGCATGCCGTCGGTGGCGAGCGTGGAGCGCCATGATGAATCGGTGACCCCGTTTCAACGTCAGCTGGGCTGGCAACCGGCGGCGCACGACCAGAGCCTGGTGGCGGCAGATCGTATCTTCATCAAGCATGGCTACGCCCCGACGGCCGAGATGCTGGATTACCTCAGGCAATTGAACCCCGAGCGCGTGCTGGTGTGCGGCATACAGACCGACACCTGCGTGCTGGCGGCGGGGTTCGCGCTGTTTGATGCGGGGCTGCAGCCGACCCTGATCAGCGACCTCACGGTAGGGTCGTCGCTGGATCGCTCGGGGCAGTTGGGGGTGAGCCTGTGGCGGCATCATTTCGGGCACGTGGTGAGTACGCAACAGTTGCGGTGAAGGCTTCGCCGGCAAGGCCGGCGAAGCGGCCAGCACAAACCATCCCTCATTCGCGGATGCAATCCACCGTATACACGTCCCCCACCTCATGCTGCAGCCCGTGCACATCGGCCACAAACCCGGGGAACCCACGGTCGAACGCCCGTGCAAAGCCCAGGTAGTCGATGATCGAGCGCGTCGACTCGGTAAAGCGCTCCCCGGGCATGATCAACGGAATCCCGGGCGGGTACGGCACCAGCATCACCGCCGCCACCCGCCCGATCAGGCGCTCGATCGGCACCGCCTCGACCTCGCCGCGCACCAGCTTGTCATACGCATCCCCCGGCTTCATCACCACCTCGGGCAAACGCGTGTACAAGCGCTTGAGCTGCTTGGCCGTGGCGTTGGCGCGGTAGCATTCGTGCAACTGCTCGCACAGGTCGCGCAGGCCCATGCCGTGGTAGCGCAACGGGTCCAGTTGCGCCACGCACGGCAGGCTCTGCAGCAGCGCGGTATTGGCGTCGTAGTTGCGCTTGAACTCCAGCAGTTCGGTGAGCAAGGTGCTCCACTTGCCCTTGGTGATCCCCATCGAGAACAGCACCAGAAACGAATACAGGCCGGTCTTCTCCACCACCAGCCCGCGCTCCCACAGGAACTTGCTGACCACTGCCGCAGGAATACCATGCTCGCCCAGGCTGCCGCCCGCATCCAGCCCCGGCATCACCAGCGTGACCTTGATCGGGTCGAGCAGCACGTAGTCTTCGCTCACATCGCCAAAACCGTGCCATTCGGCCTGGGGTTGCAGCAGCCAGTCCTCGGTCGCCACGCGGTGAATGCCACCCACCTGCGGCGGTTGCCAGATACTGAACCACCAGTCGTCGGCCAGGTGCTCGCGCAGGTTGGCCAGCGCACGCCGAAAGCTCAGCGCCTCGTCGAACATTTCCTGCAGCAGCGAGCGCCCAGCCGGGCCTTCCATCATCGCCGACGACACGTCCAGCGAGGCCAGGATGCTGTACTGCGGCGAGGTGGAGATATGCATCATGAACGCCTCGTTGAATCGATCACGGTCGAGCTGGCGTGCACCGCCGTCCTGCACGTGGATCATCGAGGCCTGGCTGAACGCGGCCAGCAGCTTGTGGGTGGAATGGGTGCTGAACACCAACGGGCTGTCGGCACTGCGCGAAGTACCCATGGCGTAACGCCCGGCAAAGAATTCGTGAAACGCCGCGTAGGCGTACCAGGCCTCGTCGAAATGCAGCACCTCGACACTGTTGCCCAGCACCTGCTTGATCATCTCGGCGTTGTAGCACAGCCCGTCATAGGTGGAGTTGGTCACCACCGCCATCTTCACCCGCGGCTCGCGCCCTGCGGCCAGCGGGTTGGCCTCGATCTTGGCCTGGATCGCCTCGCGGCTGAACTCGCTCAGCGGGATGGGGCCGATGATGCCCAGTTCGTTGCGCTCCGGACACAGGTACAGGGGGATTGCGCCGGTCATGATGATTGCGTGCAGCACCGACTTGTGACAGTTGCGATCCACCAGCACCAGGTCGTCACGCCCGACCATCGAGTGCCAGACGATCTTGTTGGCGGTGGAGGTGCCGTTGATCACGAAGAAGGTGTGGTCGGCGCCGAAGTTGCGCGCCGCACGCGCTTCGGCCGCCGCCAGGGGGCCGGTATGGTCGAGCAGCGAACCCAGCTCCGGCACCGACACCGACAGGTCCGAACGCAGGGTGTTCTCGCCGAAGAACTGGTGAAACGCCTGGCCCACCGGGCTCTTGCGATACGCCACGCCACCGCCATGGCCCGGCGTGTGCCAGGAGTAGTTCGATTGCGCGGTGTGCTGCACCAGGGCCTTGAAGAACGGCGGCAGCAGGCCGTCCAGGTAGTTGTGCGCCGCCCGCGCCACTTGCCGGGCCAGAAACGGCACGGTGTCTTCGAACAGGTAAAGGATGCCGCGCAACTGGTTCAGTTCGCTCATGGCGTCGGCCGGCGCGTTCTCCAGGGTCACCTGCTCGCCCAGTGCGAAGATCGGCAAGTGCGGTGCGCGCACCCGCGCCAGGCGGATCAGCTCGACCATGTTCTGCAGCAGGTGGGTGTTTTCCCCCGCGCCTTCGGCCGCAATCAGCATGCAGGCCAGACCGTGGTGGGTGGCCGCTACCAGGCGGCCCTCGGCGTAGTCCACCGCCGGCAGAATGGTAAAGCCGTCCTGGGCCAGTTCCTGGGCAATGCCGCGCACGCGATCACCGGCCACACTGTCGGCCTTGATATCGCGGTGCACGATGAGTATCGGAAACTTGAGGTCCTTGTACATGGGCGCCGGCACCTTCTGAGCGACAGGCCGTGAGGCCGTTCATTTCAGGGTAGAAGGTCGGCGCCAGGTACGCGGCGGGATTTGCTTCAGCGGGCCTCGAGCAGTTGCTGCCACAAGGCCGGGCCACCGGTGGATTTTGCCACCGCTTCAAGGCGCGCCATGTGCGCTTGCAGCTCTGCCTCGGTGGCCGGGATGATGCGCCCCGGCTGACGCCCCACCAGCCGACGGATCTCGCTGCCCTGGCTGGACTGGCCTTCGCCCTCGCTGTCGCTGCCGGCCAGTGACAGGCTGGTCTGGCCGCCGGTCATGGCCAGGAACACGTCCGCCAGCAACTCGGAGTCGAGCAACGCGCCGTGCAGTTCGCGGCCGGAGTTGTCTACGCCATAGCGTTTGCACAAGGCATCGAGGCTGTTGCGCTGGCCCGGGTGACGCTCGCGGGCCATCAGCAGGGTGTCGAGCACCTCGCAGTGCTGTGCGATATCGGCGCGATCGTGCTGGCCGAGCATGGCGAATTCGTTGTTGATGAAACCAACGTCGAACGCCGCGTTGTGGATGATCAGCCGCGCGCCCTTGATGTACTCGAAGAACTCGTCGGCGATTTCGGCGAAACGCGGCTTGCCCACCAGGAATTCGTCGGTGATGCCGTGCACCCCGATCGCGCCCTCGTCGCTTTCGCGGTCGGGCTGCAGGTACACGTGGAAATTGCGTCCGGTCATGCGCCGGCCGACCAGCTCGATACAGCCGATCTCGATGATGCGGTGACCATCGGCCACCGGCATACCGGTGGTTTCGGTGTCGAGCACTACCGACCTGTTGTTCTGCATCTCCACGTCGGTCATCTCCTGCCGCGTACTGCCTGAATATTGAAAGCGGCGAATTTTACCTCACCCGGGGCAGGATGTGGCGAATTCGCTAAAGGGAGGGTTCAGCGTTGCTTGCGCAGATCGTCGACGCCGCGGTTGGCCAGCTGGTCGGCACGCTCGTTGCCGGCGTGACCGACGTGCCCGCGCACCCACTGCCATTTCACGTTGTGGCGGTTGACCTGTTCGTCGAGCTGCTGCCACAGGTCGGCGTTCTTGACCGGCTCCTTGGCGGCGGTCTTCCAGCCACGCTTCTTCCAGTTGACCATCCACTCGGTGATGCCTTTCATCACGTACTGCGAGTCGGTCACCAGCAGCACATCACACTGGCGCTTGAGCGCCTCGAGGCCCTTGATGGCGGCCATCAGTTCCATGCGGTTGTTGGTGGTTTCGCGCTCGCCGCCCCACAGCTCCTTTTCGACGCCCTTGCAGACCAGCAGCGCGCCCCAGCCGCCCAGGCCAGGATTGCCCTTGCAGGCACCATCGGTGTAGATCTCGACGCTTTCGACGCTTTCGCTCATGTACAGCCTTTATTCATCATTGAAGGTGCGGCCCTCGGGGTGAGGCGTGCGCCGGTTGACCTTGGCCATCGGCAACGGCAGCAGCTTGCCCATCGGCTCGCGGCGCACCTGGCGCAGCGGGCGCAGGCCCACCACCATCTTGCGCGCCACCAGCACGTACACACCGCCACCGGATATCTGCCAGCGCCCGGCAGCACGCTCCCAGCCAGACAACCGTGCCTGCCAGGCCGGCGAGGCAAGCGGCGGACGATAGCACCCGAAGCGGCGTTTCTCCAGCGCGAAGCCCAGCAGGTTGAGCCAGTCGCCCACCCGCGACGGCGAGATGCAGCGCGCCTTGCGCAACGCATCATGGGCAAACACCCGGCGCAGGCCCCAGGTGCTCCAGGGGTTGATCCCGACGATCAGCAGGTGCCCGCCAGGGCGCACGCTGCTGGCCGCCTCGCGCAGCAGGCCGTGGGGCGAGAGGCTGAAGTCCAGCCCGTGCTGCAGCACCACCACGTCGGCGGCGTGCTCGCTCAGGGGCCAGGCCTGTTCTTCGCACACGATCTCGACGCCCGGCAGCGGCGCCCCCAGGCGCACGTTGCGTTGCACCTGCGGGGCATTGGGCGGTGCCTCGGCGCAAGGGCCGTAATGCACCAGGTAGCCACCGAAGAAGCGCCCCAGCTCCTCTTCGAGCAGGCGCTGTTCCCCGGCGAGCAGCTGCTGGCCCAGCGGGCCGGCGAACCACTCGCGCGCCTGGCTGATCAGCTCGAGCCACTGCGGGTCGGCCTGGGCAAAGGCTTGATCGGTCATTGCTGTCTCCCTTGGAAGGTTCTCGACAACGCACATAGCTACTAAGATGCACCCATGTCCACCGTTTGGCGAATCGCACGATGATACAGATACAGGCCCTGCCCGCTTTCAGTGATAACTACATCTGGTTGTTACAAGATGCCGTGAACCAGCGTTGTGCGGTGGTCGACCCGGGCGATGCCGCCCCCGTGCTGGCCTGGCTGCAGGCGCATGCCGACTGGCAACTGACCGACATTCTGATCACCCATCACCACCACGATCATGTGGGCGGCGTTGAGCAGCTCAAGGCGCACACCGGCGCCCGCGTCAGCGGCCCGGCCAACGAACGCATACCCGCCCGCGACCAGGCCCTGAACGACAATGACCGCCTCGAGGTACTGGGGCTTGAGTTCCAGGTATTCGCCGTACCCGGCCACACCCTGGGGCACATCGCCTATTACTGTGCCCAGCCGCAGTTGCCGATGCTGTTCTGTGGCGACACGCTGTTCGCCGCCGGCTGCGGGCGCCTGTTCGAGGGCACGCCGGAGCAGATGCACCACTCGCTGGAGCGCCTGGCAGCGCTGCCGGCGGCCACCCAGGTGTATTGCGCCCACGAATACACCCTGAGCAACCTGCGCTTTGCCTGTGCGGTCGAGCCGCAGAACCCGCACGTTATCCAACGCTTCGAAGACGTTACCGCACTGCGCGCGCAAGATCGCATCACTTTGCCCTCCACCATCGCGCTGGAGAAGCTGACCAACCCGTTTTTGCGGGTAGCAGAAACATCCGTTAAACAAAAAATAGACGAACGGGTGGGCCGCATAAACCCTACGCCCAGTGCTGTTTTTGCAGGGTTGCGGGCCTGGAAAGACACGTTCTAAACAGGCGCTGTGAAGGTCGGAAAATTCTCAAAGGTTGACCGATGGGGGGTGCCTTTCTAGAATCGCCCGACATTTTTGCCCGGAACTTTCCCCCAGCCAATGTCGTCCCCTAGCCGCAGAACCTTCAATTCCGTTGCCCTGACGCGCCTGGCCCAAGCCAGTGCGCTGGCCCTGGCCGCCACCCTCGTGGGCTGCCAGAGCACGCGCCAGGTCGATGAATCCGATAGCGTTCGCGCGCACAACTTCCAGGCGCGGATCAAGCAGAAACCGATCTTCGTGCATGACAAGAAGCCGGTCGAGCCAGCCGTGGCCCAGGACGTCTGGGAACGCATGCGCCAGGGCTTCCAGTTGCAGGACGGCATTGCGGTGAACCCGCGCATCGAGCAGCAGCGCCTGTGGTTCGCCAGCAACCCTTCGTTCCTGGAAGGCGCCGGCGACCGCGGCAGCCTGTACATCCACTACATCGTCGAGCGTCTTGAAGAGCGCGACATGCCGCTGGAGCTGGCCCTGCTGCCGGCAATCGAAAGTGCCTACAACCCGATGGCCTATTCCCGCGCTCACGCGGTGGGCCTGTGGCAGTTCATCCCGTCGACCGGGCGCTACTTCAACCTGCGCCAGACGCGCTTCTACGATGGCCGTCGCGACATCACCGCCTCGACCAACGCGGCGCTGGACTACCTGACCCGCCTGCACGACATGTTCAACGGCGACTGGCTGCTGGCCCTGGCGGCCTACAACGCCGGTGAAGGCACGGTCAGCCGCGCCATCGAGCGCAACGAGAAGCTCGGCCTGCCAACCGACTACTGGAACCTGCCGCTGCCCAAGGAAACCCGTGACTACGTGCCAAAGCTGCTGGCCCTGTCGCAGGTGGTACTGACACCGCAGGCGTACGGCGTGAACCTCAACCCGATTGCCAACGAACCCTACTTCGAAGCCGTGGCGATCAAGGACCGGCTCGACCTGTCGCGGGTCGCCGCACTGGCCGAGATCGACGAAGACGAACTGTTCCAGCTCAACCCGGCCTTCAAGAAACGCATGACCGTGGACGGCCCGCAGCAGTTGCTGGTACCCACCGCCAAGGCGCAACTGCTGACCACCAGCCTGTCGAACATGAAGCCCGAAGAGCTGCTCAGCCTGCAGCCGAAAAAGGCGGTATTCGAGGCAGCCCTGGCCGAAGCCTCGACGCCGGTGCGCAACAGCCGCTACCGGGTCAAGCGTGGCGACAACCTGGGCAGCATCGCCCGGGCCAACAAGGTCAGCGTCAAGGACCTGCAGCGCTGGAACAAGCTGCGCGGCAACAACCTCAAGGTCGGCCAGACCCTGGTGATGCAAGGTGCGCAGCCTGCCAGCGCGGCCGGCAACCAGAAGAAGCCTACCCAGTACAAGGTGCGCAAAGGCGATTCGCTGTACATGGTGGCCAAGCGTTTCAACGTTGAAATGCAGCACCTCAAGCGTTGGAATCCGCGCAGCGGCCACGCCCTCAAGCCCGGCCAGACCCTCACCGTCTACCTGCCGCACTGAGACCCGGGCCAGGCCTGCCTGGCCGCGGCCCCGGCGATCTCCGGGGCTGCTCTTTTTCCTGCCGATACAAGCTGTTACTGTAGCCGGAATAAAGCCCAAGCCCGGATCGGATCGCCGACTTGATACGTCCCCTCCTGTTGCTGTCATTCAGCCTGGCCTTGAGCTTTCCCGCGGGCGCGACCATCAGCGAAAGTCACGGTTACGCCCAGTTCGGCACGCTCAAGTACCCAGCCAAATTCACCCATTTCGATTGGGTAAATCCGCAAGCGCCCAAAGGCGGCACCTTGCGCGCCATGGCATTCGGCACGTTCGATACCCTCAACCCCTATACCTTCAAGGGCTCAAGCCCGGTCACCACGCCCAACTTCCTGCAGTACGGGGTGAACGAGCTGAACGAGACCCTGATGGTCGGCACCGGCCAGCGCGACCCCTCGGGCGATGAAGCCACCTCCAGCTACGGGCTGATCGCCCGTTCGGTGGAGTACAGCGAAGACCGCAGCTGGGTGGTGTTCAACCTGCGTCCCGAGGCACGCTTTCACGATGGCCGGCCGATCACCGCCGCCGACGTGGCGTTCTCCTACCGCACCCTGCTCAAGGAAGGCCACCCGCTCTACCGCACCAACCTGCAGGAAGTGCAGCGGGTCGACATCCTCAACCCCAAGCGCATCCGCTTCGTGTTCAAGCGTGCCGGCAACCCGCTGCTGATCTTGCGCCTGGGCGAAATGCCGGTGCTGCCCCAGCATTACTGGAAAGGCCGCGACTTCAAGGCCACTACCTTCGAGCCGCCACTGGGCAGCGGCCCGTACCGCATCACCCAGGTACAGCCAGGTCGAAGCCTGGTGTTCGAGCGGGTCAAGGACTACTGGGGCAAGGACCTGGCAGTCAACCGCGGCAAGTACAACTTCGACCGCGTCGAGTTCGAGTTCTACCGCGACAGCGATGTGGCCTTCGAGGCATTCAAGGCGGGTGAATTCGATGTCTACATCGAGCACCAGGCCAAGAACTGGGCCACCGGCTACAACTTCCCCGCTGTGCGTCGTGGCCAGGTGATCCAGGCGCAGATCGCCCACCAGATCCCGACCCAGACTCAGGGGTTGTTCATGAACAGCCGGCGCGCCGCCTTCAGCGACGACCGCGTGCGCCAGGCGCTGGGCCTGATGCTGGACTTCGAATGGACCAACCGCACCCTGTTCAGCAGCGCCTACAAGCGCGCCAGCAGTTACTACCCCAACAGCGAGTTCAGCGCCACCGGCCTGCCGGTGGGCAAGGAGTGGCTGCTGCTGGCGCCGTACCGCGACCAACTGCCTGCCGCCCTGTTCACCCAGCCCTACAGCGTGGGCAAGACCAACGGGCGCGGTATCGACCGCGATACCCTGCGCCAGGCCCTCAACCTGCTCGGCCAGGCAGGCTGGAAGCTCAGCGGCCAGCGCCTGCTCAACAGCAACGGGCAGCCGCTGAAGCTGGAAATTCTGCTGGTGAACCCGAACCTGGAGCGGATCCTGCAACCTTATGTCGAAAATCTTGCCAGCATCGGTATCGACGCGCGCTTGCGCACGGTAGACCGGGCCCAGTACAAACAACGGCTGGACCAATTTGATTTCGACATGATTCTGATGACCCTGAACCAGACCCTGAGCCCGGGCCTTGAGCAGTGGCTGTATTTTCATTCCAGCCAGGCCGCCACCAAAGGCAGCAAGAATTACGCGGGTGTGAAGAGCCCGGTGGTCGACCACCTGCTAGAGTCCCTGCTCAATGCACAGAGCCGCGACGACCAGGTGGCTGCGGCGCGCGCCCTCGATCGAGTGCTGCTATGGCAGCACTACATGGTTCCCAACTGGTATCTCGACTATCACCGCCTGGCCTACCGCAACCGGTTTGCCTTTGTCGCCACGCCGCCCTACACCCTGGGGCTGAACAGCTGGTGGCTCAAGCCCACGGAGAACGCCCAATGATGCCATTGCCGTGCCTGCGCCTGATCGCAGGCGGCCTGCTGCTGGCCAGCCTGAGCCTTCAGGCCCTGGCCGCCCCGCAACATGCAGTGACCCTCTACGACGAAGCGCCCAAGTACCCGGCCAACTTCAAGCATTTCGACTATGTGAACCCCGACGCGCCCAAGGGCGGCACCTTTCGCGTCAACGGCTCCGGCAGCTTCGACAGCCTCAACCCCTTCATCAACAAGGGCGTGCCGGCCGACAACATCGATCTGGTATACGACACCCTGGCGCGCAACAGCCTTGATGAGCCATTCACCGAATACGGGCTGCTGGCCAGGCAGATCGAAAAAGCCCCCGACAACAGCTGGGTGCGCTTCTACCTGCGCCCCGAGGCGCGCTTTCAGGATGGCCATCCGGTTCGTGCCGAAGACGTCGTGTTCACCTTCAACACCCTGGTCACCAGCGGCGCACCGCTTTACCGCGCCTACTATGCCGACGTCGACGAAGTGATCGCCGAAGACCCGCTGCGTGTGCTGTTCAAGTTCAAGCACAAGGGCAACCGTGAACTGCCGCTGATCCTCGGCCAGTTGCCGGTGCTGCCCAAGCACTGGTGGGCCACCCGCGACTTCACCAAAGGCAACCTGGAGATCCCCCTGGGCAGCGGGCCGTACAAGGTCGCCGAGGTCAAGGCCGGGCGCTCGGTCCGCTACGTGCGCGACCCCAACTACTGGGGCAAGGACCTGCCGATCAACCGCGGCTTCTACAATTTCGACACCATTCGCGTCGACTACTACCGCGACAACACCGTGGCGCTCGAGGCGCTCAAGGCCGGCCAGTTCGACTACTGGCTGGAGGTCAGCGCCAAGAACTGGGCCACCGCCTACAACATCCCGGCAGTTCGCCAGAACCGCCTGATCCGCGAAGAGATCGCCAACGGCAACCCGACCGGCATGCAGGGCTTCGTGTTCAACCTGCGCCGCCCGATCTTCCAGGACGTGCGCGTGCGTGAGGCACTGAGCCTGCTGCTGGACTTCGAGTGGACCAACAAGCAGCTGTTCAATGGCGCCTACACCCGCACCACCAGCTACTTCGAAAATTCCGACATGGCGGCCAGCGGCCTGCCGGATGCGGCCGAACTGAAACTGCTGGAACCGCTGCGCGGGCAGATCCCCGACAAGGTGTTCACCGAAGCGTTCAAGAACCCGGTCACCGATGGCAGCGGCATGATCCGCGAGCAGCAACGCCAGGCCTACAAGCTGCTGCAGGAAGCCGGCTGGCGCATCCAGGACGACAAGATGGTGGATGCCCAGGGCAAGCCGGTGGTGATCGAGTTTCTGCTCGCCCAGACCGAGTTCGAGCGCATCCTGCTGCCCTACAAGCGCAACCTGGCCGACCTGGGCATCGAGCTGAACATTCGCCGGGTGGACGTATCGGAGTACATCAACCGCCTGCGCTCGCGCGACTTCGACATGATCGTGGGCGGCTTCCCGCAATCCAACTCGCCGGGCAACGAGCAACGCGAGTTCTGGCAGAGCGCGAGCGCCGACAAGCCCGGCAGCCGCAACTTCATGGGCCTCAAGGACCCGGCCGTGGACACCCTGGTGGACGGCCTGATCAATGCCGACTCGCGCCAGAGCCTGATCGAACACACCCGTGCCCTGGACCGCGTGCTGCAGTGGGGCTACTACGTGGTACCCAACTGGCACATCAAGACCTGGCGCGTGGCGTACTGGAACCATATCGGCCACCCGGCCACGCCGCCCAAGTACGACATCGGCATCAACACCTGGTGGATCAAGCCGGACGTGAAACCGGTGGTGCCGGGGGCCGCAGATGCCGCCCCAGCCGATGCTGCTCCAGCGGGCGAGGCACCTTGACATGCTGGCCTATATCTTTCGCCGCCTGTTGCTGATCATCCCCACCCTGCTGGGTATCCTGATCATCAACTTCGTGATCATCCAGGCCGCGCCCGGCGGCCCGGTGGAACAGATGATCGCCAAGCTCGAGGGCTTCGACGGCGCCACCAGCCGCATCGCCGGTGGCGGTTCGGAAGTATCCGTGGCCGGCTCCAACTACCGTGGCGCCCAGGGCCTGGACCCTGCCCTGGTCAAGGAAATCGAGCGCATGTACGGCTTCGACAAGCCGGCGCCGGAACGCCTGTGGATCATGATCAAGAACTACGCCCGGCTGGATTTCGGCGACAGCTTCTTCCGCGACGCCAAGGTCATCGACCTGATTGCCGAGAAGATGCCGGTGTCGATCTCGCTGGGGCTGTGGAGCACGCTGATCATGTATCTGGTGTCGATCCCCCTGGGCATCGCCAAGGCCACGCGGCACGGCAGCCACTTCGACGTGTGGACCAGCTCGGCCATCATCGTCGGCTATGCGATCCCGGCATTCCTGTTCGCCATCCTGCTGATCGTGCTGTTTGCCGGCGGCAGCTATCTGGACTGGTTCCCCTTGCGCGGGCTCACCTCGAACAACTTCGATGAACTGAGCACCACGGGCAAGATCCTCGATTACTTCTGGCACCTGACCCTGCCGGTGACCGCGCTGGTGATCGGCAACTTCGCCACCATGACCCTGCTGACCAAGAACAGCTTCCTCGACGAGATCAACAAGCAGTATGTGATCACCGCCAAGGCCAAGGGCCTGAGCCCCAACCGGGTGCTCTACGGGCACGTGTTTCGCAACGCGATGCTGCTGGTGATCGCGGGCTTCCCCTCGGCATTCATCGGCATCTTCTTCACCGGCTCGCTGCTGGTGGAGGTGATCTTCTCCCTCGACGGCCTGGGCCTGATGAGCTTCGAGGCGGCCATCAACCGCGACTACCCGGTGGTGTTCGGCACGCTGTTCATCTTCACCCTGCTGGGCCTGGTGGTGAAGCTGATCGGTGACCTGACCTACACCCTTGTCGATCCGCGTATCGACTTCGACAGCCGGGAGCACTGAGATGACCCTATCCCCTCTCAACCGCCGCCGCTTCGAACGCTTCAAGGCCAACCGCCGAGGCTGGTGGTCGCTGTGGCTGTTCCTGATCCTGTTCGGGCTGAGCCTGGGCGCCGAGCTGATCGCCAACGACAAGCCGCTGGCGGTGCGTTACGACGGCGAATGGTACTTCCCCGCCCTCAAGCGCTACCCCGAGACCACCTTCGGCGGCGAGTTCCCGCTGGAGGCCAACTACAAGAGCCCGTACATCCGCGAGTTGCTGGCAGCCAAGGACAGCTGGGTGCTGTGGGCACCGATCCCGTTCAGCTACCAGAGCATCAACTACGACCTGAAGGTGCCCGCCCCGGCCCCGCCCTCGGCGCAGAACCTGCTGGGCACCGACGACCAGGGCCGCGACGTGCTGGCGCGGGTGATCTACGGTTTTCGCATCTCGGTGCTGTTCGCCCTGACGCTGACGGTGTTCAGCTCCATCATCGGGGTGATCGCAGGCGCCCTGCAGGGCTTCTATGGCGGCTGGGTCGACCTGGCCGGGCAGCGCTTTCTGGAGATCTGGTCGGGGTTGCCGGTGCTGTACCTGCTGATCATCCTGGCCAGTTTCGTGCAGCCCAACTTCTGGTGGCTGCTGGGCATCATGCTGCTGTTCTCGTGGATGAGCCTGGTGGACGTGGTGCGCGCCGAGTTCCTGCGCGGGCGCAACCTGGAATACGTGCGCGCGGCGCGGGCGCTGGGCATGCAGAACGGCGCGATCATGTACCGGCACATCCTGCCCAACGCGATGGTCTCGACCATGACCTTTTTGCCGTTCATCCTGACCGGCGCCATCGGCACCCTCACGGCGCTGGACTTTCTCGGCTTCGGCCTGCCACCGGGCGCGCCGTCGCTGGGCGAGCTGGTAGCCCAGGGCAAGTCCAACCTGCAGGCGCCGTGGCTGGGCATGAGCGCCTTCGCGGTACTGGCACTGATGCTCAGCCTGCTGGTGTTCATCGGCGAGTCCGCCCGCGATGCCTTCGACCCGAGGAAATGAGATGAGCAACGACACCTTGATCGAAGTGCGCGACCTGTCGGTGGAGTTCGTCACCGGGGCGCAGCAGCAACGCGTGGTCGAAGGCATCAGCTTCGACATCCGTCGTGGCGAGACATTGGCACTGGTGGGCGAAAGCGGCTCGGGCAAGTCGGTGACCGCGCACTCCATCCTGCGCCTGCTGCCCTACCCGCTGGCCCGCCACCCCAGCGGCAGCATCACCTACGAAGGCCAGGACCTGCTCAAGCTGGAAGAAAAACAGATGCGGCGCATTCGCGGCAACCGCATCGCGATGATCTTCCAGGAGCCGATGACCTCGCTCAACCCGCTGCACAACATCGAGAAGCAGATCAACGAGATTCTCATGCTGCACAAGGGCCTACGCGGGAAGGCGGCCACCGAGCGCACCCTGGAGCTGCTGGAACTGGTGGGCATTCCCGACCCGGTCAAGCGCCTCAAGGCCCTGCCCCACGAGCTGTCGGGCGGTCAACGCCAGCGGGTGATGATCGCCATGGCCCTGGCCAACGAGCCGGAGCTGCTGATCGCCGACGAACCGACCACCGCGCTGGACGTCACCGTGCAGCTGAAAATCCTCGAATTGCTCAAGGACCTGCAGGCGCGCCTGGGCATGGCGCTGCTACTGATCAGTCACGATTTGAACCTGGTGAAAAGAATTGCCCATCGCGTATGTGTCATGCAGCGCGGTTGCATCGTCGAACAGGCGTCGTGTGACGAATTGTTCCGTGCCCCGCAGCATCCGTACACGCAAATGCTGCTCGGTGCCGAGCCCAGCGGCAAGCCTGCCGACAACCCGGTGGGCCCGCCGCTGCTCGAGGTCGAGGACCTGCGCGTGTGGTTCCCGATCAAGAAGGGCCTGCTGCGCAAGACCGTGGACCACGTCAAGGCGGTGGACGGCATCAACTTCAGCCTGCCCCAGGGCCAGACCCTGGGCATCGTGGGCGAGAGTGGTTCCGGCAAGTCTACCCTGGGCCTGGCGATCCTGCGGTTGATCGGCAGCCAGGGCGCGATACGCTTTGAAGGCCAGGCGCTGGACGGCCTGACCCAGCAACAGGTGCGGCCGTTGCGCCGCCAGATGCAGGTGGTGTTCCAGGACCCCTTCGGCAGCCTGAGCCCGCGCATGAGCGTGAGCGATATCGTCGGAGAGGGCCTGCGCATTCATCGGATTGGCACGGAGGCAGAGCAGGAACAGGCGATCATGGAGGCGCTAGAGGAAGTAGGACTGGATCCGCAAACCCGGCACCGCTACCCTCACGAGTTCTCCGGTGGCCAGCGACAACGTATTGCCATTGCCCGGGCACTGGTATTGAAACCGGCGCTGATACTGCTGGACGAGCCCACTTCGGCGCTCGACCGGACCGTTCAGCGCCAGGTGGTGGAACTGCTGCGTACGCTGCAGACCAAGTACAACCTGACCTACTTGTTCATCAGCCATGACCTGGCGGTGGTCAAGGCGCTCAGCCACCAGTTGATGGTGGTCAAGCAGGGCAAGGTGGTGGAACAAGGTCCGGCTACGGGTATTTTCAGCGCCCCGCAACATCCCTATACACAGCAGCTGCTGGAAGCCGCCTTTTTGGCCCCCACAGCTGTCGATTAACCTGAAGAGGAACAACACATGGGTTTTCTCGCCGGTAAGCGCGTACTGATCGTCGGTGTCGCAAGCAAACTGTCCATCGCATCCGGCATCGCTGCCGCCATGCATCGCGAGGGTGCAGAACTTGCCTTCACCTACCAGAACGAAAAGCTCAAGGGCCGCGTCGAAGAGTTCGCCGCTGGCTGGGGCTCCAGCCCTGAGCTGTGCTTCCCCTGTGACGTTGCCAGCGATGAAGAAATCGCCAAGGTCTTCGAAGAACTGAGCAAGAAGTGGGACGGCCTGGACTGCATCGTGCACTCCGTAGGCTTCGCGCCGGGCGACCAGCTCGACGGCGACTTCACCCAGGCCACCACCCGTGATGGCTTCCGCATTGCCCACGACATCAGCGCCTACAGCTTCGTGGCCCTGGCCAAGGCCGGTCGCGACATGATGAAGGGCCGCAATGGCAGCCTGCTGACCCTGTCGTACCTGGGCGCCGAGCGCACCATGCCCAACTACAACGTGATGGGCATGGCCAAGGCCAGCCTGGAAGCCGGCGTGCGCTACCTGGCGCGCAGCCTGGGCCCGGAAGGCACTCGTGTGAACGCCGTTTCGGCCGGCCCGATCCGTACCCTGGCAGCCTCGGGTATCAAGAACTTCCGCAAGATGCTGGACGCCAACGAAGCGCAGACCCCGCTGCGTCGCAACGTCACCATCGACGAAGTCGGCAACGCCGGCGCGTTCCTCTGCTCGGACCTGGCGTCGGGCGTGAGCGGTGAAATCATGTACGTGGACGGTGGCTTCAACACTACCGCCATGGGCGACCTTACCGAGTAAGGTTGGCAGGATGGGAAAAGGCCGCTGATGCGGCCTTTTCTTTTGTCCGGGATCTGGCCATTCTCCGGCAAGGCCGGCTCCTGAAGAGGTTGCGATCCCTGTAGGAGCCGGCCTTGCCGGCGAACGCCCCCGTACAACCAACACAAAAACAGAAAGGGCCGCATCAGCGGCCCTTTCCGTTTACAGCAGCATCACTCAGTAACGGGTGATGTCCGCCTTCTCTTCCAACTGCTTGCGGTATGCAGCGAAGTCCTGCTGGCCAGCACGCGACGCCAGGAAGCGACGGTAGGCCGCCTTCTCTTCGTCACTTGCCGCAGCACCTTCGTTGACGCCGTTCAGGCGCAGGACCACAAAGCTGCCGTCGTTCAAGGTGACGCTACCGAAGGTCGGCTTGTCCTTGGCTTGCGGCTTGCTCATGCGGAACACCGCCTGCAGCTCGGCCGGGTCGATGGCCTCCTGGTTGCGTGTGACCGCTTCCTGGACCTTCCAGCTCTGCCCTTCCTGGCTGGCTGCCAGTTCGACCTTGCCGTCGCGCAGGCCGGCGATCAGCGCCTCGCCCTTGGCCTTGGCCGCCGCACTGGCGTGCTCCCTGGCCAGGTGCTTGCGAATGCTGTCGCTCACCACTTCCAGCGGCAGTTGCTCAGGCTTGCGGTGCTCCTTGACACGGATGACCACGACCGTCTCCGGGTCCAGCTCGATGGCGGTGCTGTTGGCACCCTCTTCCAGCACTTCCGGGCTGAACGCCGCCTTGATCACCGCACGGTTGGCCGTGATGCCATCGCCACCTTCACGACCGAACGGCGCCGAGGTGTTCAGCTTCAGGCCAAGCTCCTGGGCCGGCTGGGCCAGGTCGGAGGCTTCGAACGCCGAGTCCTCCAGCTGCTTGGTCACTTCGACGAAGCGCTGTTCGACCTGCTGGGTCTTGAGCTCGCGGGTCAGCTTGTCTTTCAGGCTGGCGAAAGTCGGCACTTCAGGTGCCTGCACATCCAGCAGCTTGATCAGGTGCCAACCGAAGTCGGTACGCACCGGCGCCGATACCTGGCCCTTGTTCAGCGCATACAGCGCCTCTTCGAAGGCCGGGTCGTAGACGCCCTGGCCGGCATAGCCCAGGTCACCACCCGTGGCGGCAGAGCCCGGGTCCTGGGAGAACTCCTTGGCCAGCTTGGCAAAGTCTTCGCCTTTGTCCAGACGCTGCTTGATCTCTTCGATGCGGGCCTTGGCCTGGGCATCGTCAAGCTTGTCGTTGACTTCGATGAGGATGTGCGCGGCATGACGCTGCTCGGCCAGGTTGGCGATTTCCTTCTGGTACAGCGCCTGGAGCGCCTCGTCGTCGACCTTGACCTGGTCGAAGAACGCGGCCTTCTTCAGCTCGATGTAGTCGATGACCACCTGATCGGGGCTCATGAACTCCTTGGCGTGCTCGTCGTAGTGCGCCTTGATCTCTTCGTCGGTGACCTTGACCGCGGCCGGGTCGGCCTTGAAGGTCAGCGAAGCGAAATCACGGGTCTGCTTCTCCAGGCGGGCAAATGCCTCGACCTGCGAATCGGTAACGAAACCGCTGCCGGCCAGGCCAGCACGCAGTTGGCCGATCAGCATTTCCTGCGCCAGCATGTCGCGGAACTGCAGGCGACCGTAGCCCAGCTGACGAATCACCTGGTCGAAACGCTCGGGGCTGAACTTGCCGTCAACCTGGAACTCCGGCGTTTGCAGGATGACCTGGTCAAGCGCGGCTTCGGAGAAGCTGAACTTGGCATCCTTGGCGCCCTGGAGCAGCAGCTTGCGCTCGATGAGGCCCTTGAGTGCTGCTTCACGCAGCATTTTTTCATCCAGCAGGGAGGCGTCGAAATCCTTGCCCAGCTGTTGCATCAGTTGCCGACGTTGCATGTCGACAGCCTGGCTCAGCTCATTCTGGCTGATGGTGTCGCCATTGACCTTGGCAGCGTCCTGGCTATGGGTGGTGGCCTGGAAGATGGCATCGAAGCCGGTCAGCGCCATCAAGGCCACGATGACACCGATGATGGTCTTGGCAATCCAACCTTGTGAATTGTCCCTGATATTTTGAAGCATGCGTCCCCCAGAAACGGCCGTACTAAATAAACAACCGCGGAGCGTGGGTAGAGTCCTGATAGAAGAAAGGCGCATCCGAGGATGCGCCTTCTCGTAACTGGCGAAGCACACGGGAATCTGTTTTTGCGATTCCCCGTGCTGCGCTACCAGGCCAGGCGAAACCCGACCCGGTTAGGCGAAGCCTGAAAGAGACGCCTTAGTTGACGGCTTCTTTCAGTGCTTTGCCGGCCTTGAAGCCTGGCTTCTTGGCAGCAGGAATTTCCAGAGTCTTGCCGGTTTGCGGGTTGCGACCGGTACGGGCAGGACGATCGGTTACCGAGAAGGTACCGAAACCGACCAGCACCACGGAATCACCGGCTTTCAGGGCGCCGGTGACGGATTCGATGACTGCGTCCAGCGCACGGCCGGCAGCAGCTTTCGGGATATCAGCAGATGCGGCAATAGCGTCAATCAGTTCCGACTTGTTCACTCTAAGTCCCCTTATCTCTATTTGAGTTTGTTTCTAAGTATGTAATGAAAAGCAAAACGATTGCCGGGTGGCCCACCGACAAGTGGGCGCCGCTTTATAACAAGGGCCCGAATTAACGTCGTGGAGGCCCCCCAGCCAAATACGTACTAATGGGTACTGATTCGTTCCTTGGAATCGCTGTCGCGCTTTTCATCCTTGGCGACAATCTCGGGAGCCACATCTGGCAAGGGCTCCGGGGCGTATTGCAGCGCAATTTGGAGGACTTCGTCAATCCATTTGACAGGTTTAATCTGAAGATCCTGTTTAATATTGTCAGGAATTTCCTTCAGGTCGCGCACATTCTCTTCTGGAATGATCACGGTCTTGATCCCGCCGCGGTGTGCTGCCAGCAGTTTTTCCTTCAAACCGCCAATGGCCAGCACCTGGCCACGCAGGGTGATTTCCCCGGTCATGGCCACATCGGCGCGCACCGGAATCCCGGTCAGGGCCGACACCAGTGCAGTGCACATGCCGATGCCAGCGCTCGGGCCGTCCTTGGGGGTAGCCCCTTCCGGCATGTGAATGTGGGTGTCGCGCTTCTCGTGGAAGTCGGCCGGGATCCCCAGGCTGCGTGCACGGCTGCGCACCACGGTCTGCGCGGCAGTGATCGACTCGACCATCACATCGCCCAGCGAACCGGTCTTGATCAGTTGACCCTTGCCCGGAATCACCGCGGCCTCGATGGTCAGCAGCTCGCCGCCCACCTGGGTCCACGCCAGGCCGGTTACCTGCCCTACCTGGTCCTGCTGCTCGGCCAGGCCGTAGCGGAACTTGCGAACGCCCAGGTAATGCTCGAGGTTGTCACCATCGACCTTGACGGCCACCTGCTTGAGCCCGGCATGTTCCTTGACGACCTTGCGGCAGATCTTGGCGATCTGGCGCTCCAGGCCCCGCACACCGGCTTCGCGAGTGTAGTAGCGGATGATGTCGCGGATGGCGGCAGTGTCGATCTCCAGCTCGCCCTTCTTCAGGCCGTTGGCCTTGATCTGCTTGGGCGAGAGGTACTTGACCGCAATGTTGATCTTCTCGTCTTCGGTGTACCCCGGCAGACGAATCACTTCCATCCGGTCGAGCAGCGCCGGCGGGATATTCATCGAGTTGGAGGTGCACAGGAACATCACGTCCGACAGGTCGTAATCGACCTCCAGATAGTGATCGTTGAAGTTGTGGTTCTGCTCGGGGTCGAGCACTTCGAGCAGTGCCGAGGCCGGGTCGCCACGCATGTCGCTGCCCATCTTGTCGATTTCATCGAGCAGGAACAGCGGGTTGCGCACACCCACCTTGGTCATCTTCTGGATCAGGCGACCTGGCATCGAACCGATGTAGGTACGGCGGTGACCGCGAATTTCTGCCTCGTCACGCACGCCACCCAGGGCCATGCGCACGAACTTGCGATTGGTGGCGCTGGCAATGGATTCGGCCAGGGAGGTCTTGCCCACACCCGGCGGGCCGACCAGGCACAGTACCGGGCCGCGGATCTTCTTCACGCGCTTTTGCACGGCGAGGTATTCGAGGATGCGTTCCTTGACCTCGTCCAGGCCATAGTGGTCGGCATCCAGGATCTCTTCGGCCTTGGCCAGGTCAAGGCGCACCTTGCTCTGCGCCTTCCACGGCACCTGCACCAGCCAGTCGAGGTACGAGCGCACCACGGTGGCTTCAGCCGACATCGGCGACATCTGCTTGAGCTTGTTCAGCTCGGCCTGGGCCTTGGCGTAGGCATCCTTGGGCAGGCCGGCAGCGTCGAGGCGCTTTTTCAGCTCTTCGACTTCGTTGTGGCCTTCGTCGCTGTCGCCGAGCTCTTTCTGAATGGCCTTCATCTGCTCATTCAGGTAGTACTCGCGCTGGCTGCGCTCCATCTGCTTCTTGACCCGACCACGGATGCGCTTCTCGACCTGCAACAGGTCGATTTCGGCATCCAGCAAGGCCAGGACGTGCTCGACCCGGGCGCCCAGGTCGATGATTTCGAGAATTTCCTGCTTCTGCTCGATCTTCAGGGCCATGTGGGCGGCCATGGTGTCGACCAGGCGCCCCGGCTCGTCGATGCTGTTGAGCGACGAGAGGACTTCAGCGGGGACCTTCTTGCCCAGCTGCACATACTGTTCGAATTGCGACAGCAGGCTGCGCACGAAGACTTCGGACTCGCGATCGGCGGCCTCGACTTCGTCGATCAGCGCCACATCGGCGCGAATATGCCCGTCGACTTCGACAAAGCGCTCAACCGCACCGCGCTGCTCGCCCTCGACCAGCACCTTGACGGTGCCATCGGGCAGTTTGAGCAGTTGCAGTACGGTTGCGATGGTGCCGACACGGTACAGGGCATCTTCACCTGGATCGTCATCAGCTGGATTCTTCTGGGCCAGCAGGAGGATCTGCTTCTCGCCCGTCATCGCGGCCTCGAGGGCCTCGATGGACTTTTCACGCCCCACGAACAGCGGGATGACCATGTGCGGGTAAACGACGACATCGCGCAATGGCAAAAGAGGCAAGTCGAGGGTTGTCTTCATGATTTCGCCTCTACAGCGGCCTTATGGCCGTAATCCGATGGAAATTTGAGCATGGAGTTAATGTGGGGGCAGGCCCGCAAAAAAACAAGCTCTGCGACAGGAAAAGCAAAGGGGCCCGTAGGCCCCTTGCTGGTTTGCTGCCGTCACCCGACTCAGGCGTCGGGTGCAGCCTTGGCTTGCGGCTCGCTGTTCTCGTAGATCAACAGCGGCTTGGACGAGCCATCGATGACGCTCTCGTCGATCACCACCTTGCTGACATCCTTCTGCGAAGGAATCTCGTACATGGTGTCGAGCAGGATGCCTTCGAGAATCGAACGCAGGCCACGGGCACCGGTCTTGCGCTCCAGTGCCTTGCGGGCCACCGACTTGAGCGCATCGCTGCGGAACTCCAGGTCGACGCCTTCCATCTCGAACAGCTTGCCGTATTGCTTGGTCAAGGCGTTCTTCGGCTCGGTGAGGATCTGCATCAGTGCAGCCTCGTCGAGCTCGTCGAGGGTTGCCAGTACCGGCAGGCGGCCGACGAACTCGGGAATCAGGCCAAACTTGACCAGATCGTCCGGCTCGACTTCACGCAGCGACTCGCCAACCTTCTTGCCTTCTTCCTTGCTGCGAACTTCCGCACCAAAGCCGATGCCACCGCGGGTGGAACGGTTCTGGATGACCTTTTCGAGGCCCGAGAACGCACCGCCGCAAATGAACAGGATGTTGCGCGTATCGACCTGCAGGAACTCCTGCTGCGGGTGCTTGCGGCCACCTTGCGGCGGTACCGAGGCAACCGTGCCCTCGATCAGCTTGAGCAATGCCTGCTGCACGCCTTCGCCCGAAACGTCACGGGTGATGGACGGGTTGTCCGACTTGCGCGAGATCTTGTCGATTTCGTCGATGTAGACAATGCCCATCTGGGCCTTTTCCACGTCGTAGTCGCACTTCTGCAGCAGTTTCTGAATGATGTTCTCGACATCTTCACCGACATAACCCGCTTCGGTCAGCGTGGTGGCATCGGCAATGGTGAACGGCACATTCAACAGACGCGCGAGGGTTTCGGCGAGCAGGGTCTTACCCGAGCCCGTCGGTCCGATCAGCAGGATGTTGCTCTTGCCGAGCTCGACATCGTCGTTCTTCTTGTCACGTTGGTTCAGGCGCTTGTAGTGGTTGTACACCGCTACGGCCAAGACTTTTTTCGCGCGCTCCTGACCAATGACGTACTGGTCCAGGATGCCGCTGATTTCTTTCGGCGAAGGCAATTTATGCGCGCTGCTCTCGGCCTGGGCTTCCTGCACCTCCTCACGGATGATGTCGTTGCACAGGTCGACGCACTCGTCGCAGATAAAGACCGAGGGGCCGGCAATCAACTTGCGTACTTCATGCTGGCTTTTGCCGCAGAAGGAGCAATAGAGCAATTTGCCGTTGTCCTCGCCGTTACGGGTGTCAGTCATTCGATCGATCCAATCCGGTAGGCTTGCAACACAAGATGAAGGCAATTGCGGGCTTTTTCAAGTCCACAGGTGGCGGGAGGGCCCGCCCACCCGCTTGGCTGCCTATCAAACAGGCCGCTTGTGGAGCACCGAGTCGATCAGGCCGTATTCGGCAGCACGCTCGGCGCTCATGAAGTTGTCGCGGTTGGTGTCACGCTCGATGGTTTCGAGGTCCTGACCGGTGTGATGGGCCAGCAGCTCGTTCAGACGCGAACGGATCTGCAGGATTTCCTTGGCGTGGATCTCGATATCCGAGGCCTGACCCTGGAAGCCACCCAGCGGCTGGTGAATCATCACCCGCGAGTTCGGCAGGCAGAAACGCTTGCCATGGGCACCGGCAGCCAGCAGGAACGCGCCCATGGAGCACGCCTGACCGATGCAGGTGGTGGAAACGTCGGGCTTGATGAACTGCATGGTGTCGTAGATCGACATGCCTGCTGTCACCGAACCACCCGGCGAGTTGATGTAGAGATGGATGTCCTTGTCCGGGTTTTCCGCTTCAAGGAACAGCAATTGCGCTGCGATCAGGTTGGCCATGTAGTCCTCTACCGGGCCGACCAGAAAGATCACCCGCTCCTTCAACAGGCGCGAGTAGATGTCATAGGCGCGTTCGCCACGAGCGGATTGCTCGATAACCATCGGGACCAGGCCGCCTGCGGCCTGGATGTCAGAGCTCTGCTGATAATAAGAATTGCGGGACATGTCCTGCACTCACTCCCAAATAGTCATGTCTTGAATACGCACAAGCCAGCTCGAAGGCTGGCTTGTGGTGTTTTCCTACAAGAGAAGGAAATCAGTCAGCGGCAGGTGCCTGCACCGGCTTGACAGCTTCTTCGTAAGAGACCGATTTGTCGGTCACAGTCGCTTTCTGCAGAACAGTATCCACAACTTGTTCTTCCAGCACAACCGAACGGACTTCGTTCAGCTGCTGGTCGTTCTTGTAGTACCAGGCCACGACTTGCTCAGGCTCCTGGTAGGCCGAGGCCATTTCCTGGATCATTTCGCGAACGCGGTCTTCGTCTGGCTTGAGGTCGAACTGCTTGACCACTTCGGCGACGATCAGGCCCAGCACGACGCGGCGCTTGGCTTGCTCTTCGAACAGCTCGGCCGGCAGTTGCTCAGGCTTGATGTTGCCACCGAATTGCTGAACGGCCTGCACGCGCAGACGGTTCACTTCGTTTTCCAGCAGGGCCTTTGGCACTTCGATCGGGTTGGCAGCCAGCAGGCCGTCCATTACCTGGTTCTTGACCTTGGTCTTGATGGCCTGGCGCAGTTCACGCTCCATGTTCTTGCGAACTTCGGTGCGGAAGCCTTCGATGCCGGTTTCCTTGATGCCGAACTGGGCGAAGAACTCTTCGGTCAGCTCAGGCAGTTTTGGCTCGGAAACGCTGTTGACGGTAACGGTGAACTCGGCGGCTTTGCCAGCCAGGTCCAGGTTCTGATAGTCCTCGGGGAAGGTCAGGTTCAGAACGCGCTCTTCACCGGCCTTGGCGCCGACCAGACCTTCTTCGAAGCCTGGGATCATGCGGCCGGAACCCAGCACCAGCTGGGTGCCCTGGGCCGAACCACCGGCGAACACTTCACCGTCGACCTTGCCGACGAAATCGATGTTCAGCTGGTCTTCATTCTGGGCAGCACGATCGGTCGCTTCAAAGCGAACGTTCTGCTTGCGCAGCACTTCCAGCATGTTGTCCAGGTCGGCGTCAGCCACTTCGGCGCTCAGGCGCTCGACGTTGATCGACTCGAAACCGGCAACGGTGAACTCAGGGAACACTTCGAAGACGGCAACGTATTCCAGGTCCTTGCCCGCTTCGAGCGACTTCGGCTCGATCGACGGCGAACCGGCCGGGTTCAGCTTCTGCTCGACCACAGCTTCGTAGAAGGAGGACTGGATCACATCGCCTACTGCTTCCTGGCGAGCGTCAGCACCGAAACGGCGCTTGATTTCGCTCATTGGAACTTTGCCTGGACGGAAGCCAGCGATCTTGGCCTTTTGGGCGGTCTGCTGCAGACGCTTGTTGACCTGGCTCTCGATACGCTCAGCCGGCACGGTGACGCTCATGCGGCGCTCGAGAGCGGAAGTATTTTCAACAGAAACTTGCATGGATATTCCTCGTTGCACAGACGTTAGCCGGCGATACCGACTCCAGAATCAAGGGCAAGCATTCTAGTGACTCAAACACCAGAAGTCACCCCGTTCAAATCAAGGAGAACAGGCCGCGGCACATTTGAATTTCGCACAACTGCCCCGAAGCCTCTTGCCCGGGCGCCGGAACCCGCCGTTGAAGGCGTTGCGGCCTGACCGGCGGGCATCCCGATGCCCAGTGGAGGCTATGGAACAGAAACTTTTCAACACACTACCGCGCCTCAGGGCGCAGCATCTTCAATTTCGTTGAACTCGCAGTATTCCTGCCAGCTCAGGCCCAATGCCTCGGCCACTTCGCGGTGCACTTCAAGACGCATCTCGCGCAGTTGTTCGGGCGACTCGGCAATCAACTCCAGGGTCAACTCCCAGGATTGAAGGCCACGCTCCTGCGCCTGGTCATCGAACGCCCACTGGATCTGCTGCTGTTGCTCGTGGGCATTGAGCCCGGCTATCTCTTCGAGCAACTGCGGGTTTGCCTGGGCAAACCGCTCTAGCGCGACCGCCTGGCGTGATTCTTTTGCAATCATGGTGCATTCCTTCCTGCGGCCGATAACCCGGCCACTGCTTCAACCGCCTGAAATCTATCAGCTTTGGCTTATTTGTCACTAGCCAGGGTGACATCGGTGACAGGTGAACAGCAGAATGCCGCGCACCTTAACATCTGGCCCTGTGCCACCCAAGCGCTGCAGCAAATCAACAAACGGCCGCCCGGTTTCTGCCAGACTCACCGGCGTCTTCTTTACGGATACCTGCATGAATCACGAATTGTTCTGGGTCCTTGGCCTGCTGTTCAGCGCCGTCGCGCTGTTTGTCATCAATCGCCCGCGCATGGACGTGGTGGCGCTGCTGGTGATCGTCGCCCTGCCCCTGCTCGGCATCCTGAGCGTGCAGGAAGCCCTGGCCGGCTTCAGCGACCCCAACGTGGTGCTGATTGCCGCGCTGTTCGTGATCGGCGAAGGGCTGGTGCGCACCGGCATCGCCTACCGCATCGGCGAGTGGATGGCCGAGCGCGCCGGCAACAGCGAAACTCGCCTGATCGTGCTGCTGATGGTGTCGGTGGCAGGCCTGGGCTCGGTGATGAGTTCGACCGGCGTGGTGGCGATCTTCATCCCGGTAGTACTGAGCATCGCCGCACGCATGAAGGTGTCGCCCAGCCGCCTGATGATGCCACTGGCCTTCGCCGGGCTGATCAGCGGCATGCTCAGCCTGGTGGCCACGCCCCCCAACGTGGTGGTGCACAGCGAGCTGGTACGCCACGGTGAAACCGGTTTCAGCTTTTTCAGCTTCACCCCTTTCGGCCTGGTGATCCTGGTGCTGGGGGTGGGCTACATGCTGCTGACGCGCAACTGGCTGGGCAGCGCGACGCGCAAGGACGGCAGCACCGAAACCCGCCGCACCCTGCTCGACCTGATCATCGACTACAAGCTGGCCGGGCGTGAACGACGCCTGCGGGTCAGGCCCCATTCGCCGCTGATCGGCCACAGCCTGAGCGAGCTGAAGCTGCGCACCGAGCACGGTGCCAACGTGGTCGGCATCGAGCGCCAGCACAAGTTCAGCACCCGCGTGATCAGCCCCGACTCCAGTACCCTGGTGCACGAGGGCGACGTGCTGCTGCTTGACCTGTTCTCGCCCAAGGACGACCTGCGCAGCCTGTGCCAGACCATGCGCCTGGAGCCTCTGCACTTCAAGGCCGCCTACTTCATCGACCAGTCGCGCGAAGTGGGCATGGCCGAAGTGGCGCTGCCACCGGGCTCGCAGTTGATCGGCAAGAACCTGCTGGAGCTGACGTTCCGCAGCCGCTGGGGGCTGAACGTGGTGGGCCTGCGTCGCGACCAGGCGGCCATCGACGAGCAACTGGTGGAAGAAAAGCTCAAGCTGGGCGACACCCTGCTGGTGATCGGCACCTGGAAGGCGATTCGCCAGCTGCAGACGCAACCGCGGGACTTTCTGGTGCTGAGCCTGCCGGCGGAAGTGGACAACGTGGCCCCGGCCCTGAATCAGGCGCCTTATGCGCTGATCAGCCTGGCGGTGATGGTGGGCCTGATGATCAGCGGCCTGGTGCCCAACGTGATTGCCGCGCTGATCGGCTGCCTGCTGATGGGCGCCAGCCGCTGCATCGACATGGAGAGCGCCTACCGGGCGATCCACTGGCAGAGCCTGATACTGATCGTGGGCATGCTGCCCTTTGCCCTGGCGTTGCAGAAAACCGGAGGCATCGCCCTGGCGGTGGACGGCCTGGTGGGCGTGCTGGGCGGTGCCGGGCCCTACGTGATCCTCGCCACGCTGTTTGCGATCACGGCGTTGATCGGGCTGTTCATTTCCAACACCGCAACAGCGGTACTGATGGCGCCGGTTGCGATCACCACCGCACAGCAACTGGGCGCATCGCCCTACCCGTTCGCCATGATCGTGGCGCTGGCCGCATCCGCCGCGTTCATGACGCCGGTGTCGTCGCCGGTGAACACCCTGGTGCTGGGGCCGGGGCAGTATCGCTTCGCCGACTTTGTGAAGGTGGGGGTACCGTTCACGATCCTGGTGATGATTGTGAGCGTGGTGATGGTGCCGTGGATTTTTGCTCTGTAGACGGCGGTGCTGCCTTCGCCGGCCATGCCGGCTCCTGCAGGAGCCGGTTTGGCGGCCACAACTCACTAACAATAATAATTATCATTTGAGAAATAATCTCGTTATACTCCGCAGCCTCATCAGCCCTGCACCGATCGCACTCGATGGAATCCAGCCCACACGCCCCTGCCAGCGCCCATGCGTACCTGCAGACGCTGTACACCGATCACCATCGCTGGCTACGCCAATGGCTGCGCAACCGTATGGGTTGCCCGGAGTCGGCGGCTGACCTGGCCCAGGACACGTTCCTGAGCATCCTGGCCTCCAAGGACCTGTTCAGCATCCGCGAGCCGCGCTCGTTCCTGTCCACCGTGGCGCGACGCCTGATGGCGAACGTACACCGGCGCCGACTGGTGGAGCAGGCCTATCTCGAAGCCCTGGCCAACCTGCCCGAAGCCGTGGAGCCCTCGCCCGAGGTGCGCACCCTGGCCCTTGAAGCCCTGACCCTGCTGGACAGGCTGCTCGACGAGCTGCCGGCCAAGGTCCGCGAAGCGTTTCTGCTGTCGCACCTGCAGGGTCTGAAAATCGCCGAGATCGCCGAGCGCCTGCAAGTCAGCACACGCTCGGTGAAGCTGTACCTGGTGCGCGCCAACCAGCACTGTTTTTTTGCGCAACTGCCATGAGCACACCGCAACCGGCCTTCAAGCCCCGCACCACCCGTGAGGCTGCCCACTGGCTGACCCTGTGGATGGACGGCGACCTGCCGCCCGAGCAGGCCCAGGCCTTTGCACGCTGGCGCGCCGCCGACCCGGACAACGAACGCGCCTGGCTGCATATAGAAAGCCTGCGCGGTCGCCTGGCCGGGCTGGAGCCCACCGCCGGCTACCGCAGCCTCAGTCACGGCGGCAGCAGTCGTCGGCGGGTGGTCAAGGCATTGCTGCTGCTTGCCCTGGCCGGCGGCACCGGCGGCCTGGCCTACCGCGAGCCCTGGCGCAGCGGTGCGGGCCTGGCCTACCACAATGGCGCCAGCGCCCCTCGACACATCACCCTGGCCGATGGCAGCCAACTGACCCTGGATGCCGACAGCACGGTGGAGGTGGACTTCACCCCCACCCAGCGCACCCTGCACCTGCGCAGTGGGCGGCTGCTGATCAGTACCGGGCATGATGACGCGCAGCGCCCCTTCAGCGTGAAGACCGCCCAGGGCAGCGTCCTCGCGCTGGGCACCCGGTTCGTGGTGCAGGTGCAGCCCGAGCGCACCGATGTGCAACTGTTCGAAGGCGCGCTGAAACTCAGCCCGCTGCACACCACGCCACAGCGGCTCAGTGCCGGTGAGCGCACACGCTTTACTGCCATGCGCATCGACGACAGCACCCGGGTGGGCCGCGAGCCTTCATGGGGCGTAGGTGCACTGGAGGCCGACGACATGCGCCTGGGGCACTTCATTGCCGAACTGTCGCGCTATCGCCCCGGCCTGTTGCGCTGCACCAGTGAAGTGGCCGACCTGCGCATCTCGGGGGTCTACCCGCTGGCCGACAGCGATGCGGTACTCGACGCGCTGACCCAGTCGCTGCCGGTCAGCATCAACCGGCGCTCGCGCTACTGGGTCACGGTCAGCGCCCGCTGAGGGAACTGGCCATTCAGCACGCCAACTCGATGCCCACCGCGTGGCCGGGCCCCGCCGTTACACTGACCTGAGCCCCGAACACCGTCTCGATGGTATGTGCATTCAGTACCTGCGCGGGGGTCCCGCTGGCGCACAACCGGCCCTTTTCCATCAGCCACAGCCGGTCGCAGTAGCGCGCCGCCAGGTTGAGGTCATGCAGCACGCACACCACCGCGATATGTGGCAGGCGGGCCAGCCGGCGCAACAGGCGCATCAGATTCTGCTGCTGGCCGATATCCAGCGCGCTGGTGGGCTCGTCGAGCAGCAGCAGGCGCGGCGCCTGGCCCTCGGTGGGGCCCGCAGGGCTGATGGCCAACTGGTTCAGCGCGCGGGCGATGGTCACCCGCTGCAACTCGCCGCCCGACAGCGACAGCACGCCGCGGTCGAGCAGATGAGTGATGTCCATGGCCTCGACGATGCCGGCGCACGGCAACCCGGCATGCCCCTGGCCCAGCTGGATGAATTCGCCGACCTGCCAGTCGAACGCACTGTCCATGTGCTGGGTGACCAGGGCGCGGTTGCGCGCCAGCTGGCGCGGCGAATAGGCGCTCAACGGCTGATCGAGCAGCCGCACTTCGCCGCAGTCGGGCGTGATATAGCCGGAGATCAGCGACAACAATGTGCTTTTGCCTGCGCCGTTGGGGCCGATCAGCCCCAGTAGCTGGCCGCCCTGTATGGCCTCGGTGACCGGGCTGAGGGCAAATGGCCGATGCAGGCCGACAGCGAGAAGATCGAGCATTCAGAACTCCCGGACCTTGCGGCCCAGCAACAACCAGAGAAAGTACGGCCCGCCGATCACGCTGGTGACCAGGCCGACCGGAATCTCGGCAGGGCTGACCAGGCTGCGCGCCAGGGTGTCGGCAAGCAGCAGCAGAATCGCCCCGCACAGCATCGAGGCCGGAATCAGCAGACGGTGGCCCGGCCCGAAGTACAGGCGCAGGCAGTGCGGCACCAGCAGGCCGATGAAGCCGATGATGCCGGTGAGTGCGACGCACAGGCCCACGCCCAGCGAGGAGGCCAGCACAATGCGATTTTTCAGGCGCTCGGCATTGAGCCCCGCCGCATGGGCAGACACCTCACCCAACTGGAACAGGTCCAGGTCGGCGGCGCTGCGCACCAGCACCAGCAAGGTCAACGGCAACACCACCAGCGCTACGCTCAGGGTCGACCACTCGGCACTGCCCAGGCTGCCCATGCCCCACAGGCTCAATTGGCGCAACTGTTCTTCGCTGGCCATGAAGGTCAGCATGCCGCCCACCGCGCCGGTCAGGGTATTGATCACCAGGCCGGCCAACAGCAGGGTGATGGTCGATTCGCGACCCTTGTAGCCGCGCCCGATGCGGAAGATCACCAGCGTTACCAGCAACGCCCCGACAAACCCGGCCAGAAACTGCCCATACAGCTCCAGGCCGGCAAAACGCCCATTGAACAGCACGATCCAGATCGACACCGCCAACCCCGCACCGCTGGCCTGGCCCAGCAGCGTGGGGTCGGCCAGCGGGTTGCGAAACAGCCCCTGCATGGCGGTGCCGCCTGCTGCCAGGGTCGAGCCCACCAGCACCGCCAGCAGCAGCCGCGGCAGGCGTACCTCGCTCCACACTTGCCATTCCAGCGGCGCGGGCAGATGGCCCAGCAGGATGCGCGGCGACAGGCCGATGCTGCCCACCAGCGAACACAGCGCCAGCAAGGCGCACAGGCCGGCCAGCATCAGCAACAGCGTGGGCAATGAGCGGGTGTGCGAGCGCGTCATGGGAACAGCGCCCCGGCATCACGGCGCAGTTGCAGCATGGCCGCCACGGTGCGTGGGCCCAGGTTGAGCAGCGCCTGATCGTCCACCTGCACCAGGCGCCGGTGCTGACCGGCCGGGGTCAGCGCCAGGCCGCCGAGCTTCCACAGGTTGTCCTCGCCGCCCAGGGCCTGCAACCCGGCGCGGCTGATGATCACGAAATCCGGTGCAAGCGACACCATCGCTTCGGCCGCCACCTGCTTGTAGGCACTGAACGGCGCGCAGTTTTCGATGCCCGCCTGCTCCAGTGCGGCATGGGCTTCGGTGCCGCGCCCCATGATCAGCGGGATCATGCCCGCTCGATTGAAGATGAACAGCGCCCTGGGGCCCTTGAGCGGCGCCAGTGCAGCCAACTCGGCGGCCAGACGTTGCTGCTCTGCAACCAGCGGCGGGCTCAGGGTTTCACGGTCGAAGGCCTTGGCCACCTGTTCTATCTTGCGTGGGATATCGGCGATGCGCTTGCCCCTGGGCACTTCGATGACCTCGACGCCCACGGTATCCAGCTGGCGCAGCACCACGGCCGGACGCGCCGCATCGCTGAGCACCACCCGCCGCGGATGCAGGCTCAGGATGCCTTCGGACGACAACTGGCGCAGATAGCCCACCGACGGCAGGCGAGCCACTTCGGGTGGGTAGTGACTGGAATCGTCACGCCCCACCAACCGCGAAGTGGCCTGCAACTGCGCGGCAATCTCGGCCAGGTCGTTGCCGATGACCAATGTGTCGGCCTGATCGGCATGCACGGGCGCTGTACCTATTAAAAGAAGCAGGCACACACTCAGCAGCCGAGCGCTCATTGCCCCGCCTCCAACCGATCGAGCAACTCGCGCCAGGCTGGCTGTTCGGGCTGCCCGGCAGGGCGACGTCCGAACAGTTGCACGATCAGGCGCTGCTCGGCATCGAAGATCTCCAGGCTGTTGACCCCGCCTACGGCATTGGGTTTGTACACGCGCCAGGCTTCGGCTTCGACGGTGTCACGTATGCCGAAACGGGTTGGTGCGGCGTCACCATCACCCGGCATGTCGAACACCAGGCTGTCGCCCTGCCGCGTGGCGCCGTCGAGCTTGCCGGTGTAGATCTGCGTGGAGCCGGGGCTATAGATGAAGACCATCAGTTCCAGCCCGCTGTCGGCCAGTTGCCCGAGCAGCGCCGCAGTGCCCGCGCTGCCGATACGCCGGGCAAACTGCGGGGCCACGCCCTGGTTGCCCTGATAGCGGGTCAGGCCATGACGCTTGAGCAGCGCGAAGTGGTCATGCACATCCCCCATCGCTGCCCAGTCGTCGACCAGCCCGGCGACCTGTACATCAGTTTTGACCAGCGCCTCGCGCGGTGTGAAGTGCGGCTGCTCCAGGCTGCCCTGGGCATACAGCTCGGCCCACGCCTGCAGGTCCGAGCCGGGTAGCGACGTCAGGCGCAACAGCGGCGCGGCATGCCGGTCGAACACCCGCAGCTCGAAATCACCAGCGGCCTGGCCACGGGTGAGGCACAGCCAGTGCCAGGCGCGCAGGTTCAGGCGCAGGTCCAGGCCATCTTCGCCAAGCACCAGACCGACCTGGGCAACATCGTCCGACCGTGGGAAGCGCCCCACCTGGTCGAGGAATGCATGACTGGCCTGGGTCATGACCCTCAGCGGGCCAAGGTGATACAGCCGGGCCGCCACTTCGGCGGCAGGCAGGGCGAGGCTGAGGCAGTCATGCCCAAGGCGTTGGCGGAGGTCGCTGGCAGTAATAGCAGGCATGTGGGGATTCCTTGTGAGCAGAAAAGGTTCAGTGAAGGGCTGGCTGCAAGGGTGCGTCGCAGCTGGCAGCCGCCGGGGCAAGCGCAACGCCGTCGCCGTCCTGGCTGGGCAACAGCCACACGAAGTCGGCATCCTGCACGGCTGGGGCCTGGCCCTCCTCCCCCAGCACCAGCACCTTCAAACCGGGATCGCGCGCGCCATGCCTGAGGTACTGGGGCGCGCCCTGGGACTTGAGGGTGTGCAGCACACCGGCGAACAACAGGCGCGGGGCCGGCGCGGCGTCGAGCACCTGGGCCATGCGCCGGTCGCGACCGTGCTGAATGGCGAGCATGGCGTTCAGTCGCGGCAGGTCGATCTCGCCACAGTGCATCTGCACGATGCGCTGACGCTGCACCTCGGCGATTGCCGCTTGCGGAAACAGGCTGGCCGCATCCGCGGGCGCGTCGGCTGCCACCTGCTTGCGTTCGCGGGAAGACAGGTTGCCGGCCAGCACCGGTGCCGGGGCCTGCATCAGTGCCTGCATCAACGGGCCGTATTGCTCCCAGCTCCAGCGCTCATCCCACTGCATGATCTTGCGCAGACGCGCCAGCCGCACGCGGTTGCCTGCGCCCAGCCACGCCTGCACATCGCCAACCGGGCGCTGCTGATCGCTATCGAGCATCTCGAGCACCACGGCGCCTTGCTTGCGCCGCTCGGCCAGGCCGGTGGCCAGCCACTGCTCGATCAGGTGATGAGCCACGTTGTCGTGGGTCTCCCCCACCATCACCGTGGGGGCTTGCGCCAGTACGTCGAGCAATTGCCCGGCATCGATCTGCTGGCCGCTGCGCACATCAACGATCGCGCCCCAGCCGGGGATGTTGGCTTCGACACGGGCATAGGCGGTCTGGGCCGGCGGCGCATTGACCGTGGCGCAGCCGACGAGCAGGGCAAGGCACGCCCCAAGCAGGCAGTTCGTGTACATGAGAGGGTCCTGTGGGGTCAGTATTCGAACGTGACGCCGAACGAGGTGGTACGCCCACGCCCGGTACCGCGGTCCAGTGAGGCGGACATGATCGAGTCCACCGAGGCGTTGTAGCTGTAGGTCTTGTTCTCCACGTTCTCGACGTTGAAGAACAGGCTGACGTTCTGCTGCACCTGCCAGCTGCCGTAAAGGTCCCAGATCACGCCGGTGGACTGTGTTTTCCTGGTTTCGTACCAGTCCCAGCTTTCTTCGGCAGGGCCGGAGTACTCGCCGCGGGCGCCGAGCACCACGCGCTCGTCGAACCAGCGCGTGCCCAGGTCGAGGGTCCAGTAGCGGTCGGGCTGGCTGTTGATGTCTTCGAGTTCGATGCCCGAGGTGGTCGGCGCCTTGGTGGTGGCGCGGGTCCAGGAGAGGTTGGCGTAGACGAAGCCTGCGTCGTAGCGGCCCTCGATCTCGTAGCCGCTCATGCGCACCTGCTCGGGCCAGTTGACCCAGTTGGCCTTGGCCGAGTATTCGCCGTCGTCATCGACGATGTCGAACGACTGCGGGGTGATATAGCCGTCGATCTTGCTGATGAAGCGGTTGACCTTGAGCTGGGCGTAGTCGTTGCTGCTGAACAGCCCGGCGCGACTGAGATTGAAGCCGAACTCGTAGTTGGTGGAGCGCTCCTGGCGCAGGTACGGGTTGGCCCCTACGCCGTCGGCATCGCTGGCGTCGGCGGTCATCGGCACCTTCTCGAAGAACATCTCCTGCACCCGCGGTGCACGCGAGGTGCGCGACCAGCTGGTGTAGAGCTGCATCCAGTCATAGGGCTTTACGGCAAAGCCGATACGCGGGTTGAAGCTGTGCTTGCGGCGGGTGATGTCCACATCGCCCCCGCCGATACCCGTGCACTCGCGCAAAATCGAGCACTTGGGCACGTGGCCGCTGACCTTGTAGCCGTCGTAGTGCATGCCCAGGGTCATGGCATAGATGTCGTAGTCCAGCTCCAGGGTACTGAACAGGCTTTCGGTCTGCTGCTTGCCTTCGGGGTTGGCCCCGCGTTTTTCCGGCGTGTCGGCAACGAAGTCGTCGGTGTAGTAGCGCATGCCGTTGCTCCAGCTCGCTTCCACCGGGCCGAGGTTGAAACGGCTGAGGTTGGTGAAGTCGAAACCGTGGGCATCGTCGTGGGTCTTGCGGCCGATGAAGGTGGATTCCTCCACCGGCGGGTAATCGAGCTGGGTCTTGTTCTGGTAGGCGTTGACCGTCAGGTTCACCCATTCGTTGTAGGGCGTGTAGGCGTACTTGGCGCGGTAGGTTTCGTTGCGCAGTTCCCATGGGTAGTTGTGGTAGAACTCGTTGCGATACTGCACGCCGCTGAGGTCCAGGCGGTGCAGGTCGTTGGGCTGCAGGCGCACCTTGAGCAGGCCCGAGCGCGGGCTCTGCTTGGTGGTGTCGTAGTGGTTTTCCTGGCCGGAGCTGGTCTTGTATTCGCCGGTTTGCGAACTGCTGGCGGCGGCGACGATGCCGTACACGCCCTCGCTATCCTCGGGACGGGTTCGTGCGCCGGCGGCGAGCATGCGCGTGTTGCCGTAACCGTTGTTGCCGGTGCGGTAGGTGCTGCGCACACCCACGCGGTGGTCGGGCTTGACGATGTCGTCGATATCGAAGGTGCGGAAGTTGGCGGTGCCCCCCAGGGTATTGGCCCCTTCGGCGCCGTCCACCGCGCCGCGCTGCACATCTACACCGGCCAGCAGGTTGGGGTCGACGAAGGCCATCGGCCCGCCCGAACCGTGACCGGCGTTGTTGCGGAAGGTCTGGGTCACACCGTCGATCATGGTGTTGACCCGCCCCAGGCCCGACAGCCCGCGGATGTTCACCGAAACCCCGGGCTGGCTGCGTGAATGCAGGGTGTAGGTACCGGGCATGGAACGCACCAGGCTGTTGAGGTCCTGGCGTTCGGCGTGCACTTCGCGGCTGCTGCGGATCACGCCCGGGCGCTCGCCTAGTGCGTTGACCAGCGTGGGGCCCACCTCCAGCGCGCTGCGGCTCTGTTCATCGGCGCGCAGCACGAAGCTCTTGTCCTTGAGCTGCACGATGCGCAGCCCGGTACCCATCAGCAGCAGGTCGAAGGCTTCCTTGCGGTTGTACTCGCCATCCAGGCCCTGGGTCTGGCGCTTGTCGGTCAGCTCCGGGGAAAAGGTCAGCATCACGCCGGTGGCGCCCGCCAACTGATTGAGTGCGGGCGCCAGCGGGCCTGCCGCAATCTGGTAATGCTTGCGTACAGCTGCGTGCTGAGCGGTGGGCGCCTCCATGGGCGCCGCCATTGCAACGCTGGCACCACTGACGGCAAGCGCCAGCACAGTAAGCGCGCCCTGCGCCGCCTTGAAAACACGGTGCCTGTCGGGCTGCTGGCCTGGATTTACGGTCGGCGCGATGCGTTTCACGTGAAGCTCCCTGGAACGTTGCAATGGTCTTGCAATAGAGGTCACGTGAGGCAGTCAAAAGGGGAAATGAAAATCAGTATTATTTTTAAAATCATTCATCAGCATGCGCGCGGATAAATGTTGGAACAGTTCTGCCCGTGGTGTTCACGCGCCTACGGCGCAAAGGACGCTATGCTTGCAGAGCCTTCCGTTGACGAACGGTGCCACAGCACCCGCACACGGAACGGCCGACTCGAGTGGCAGGGAGGCCGTGCTAAAGGAACCGCACATGGAAAAATACCGATTGGCCGCTGCGCAGCTCGACGAGAGCCTCAGCAGAATTCGCGAACAACGCGATCACCTCCTCGCCCTGGGGGAGGCGGAGCAAGCCGCTCCACTCACCAGAATCCTCAACATCGTTCGACTGGAGCTTGAGCTGTCACCGGTAGGTGGGCCCAAAGCGACCAGGCATTGACGCGAGGGCACTGAAACGCGAAAGCCACCTTGATAGGTGGCTTTTCTGTTCTATAGAGTGGCGCGTCGCTTGATAGCCCTACTCCCCTGGACCCTGCCCCATGACTGATCGCCAGATTATCCTCCCCGACGAGATGAAATTGCTTTGCGAGCGTGCTGGTTATGCCCCCGCGGTAAAGGTGGGCAGAACCCTGTACTGCGCCGGGCAGGTGGGTCGAACGCCGGAGCTGGAGGTGATTGAAGACCCGGAGCAGCAGTTTCTGGCGGCCTGGGAAAACCTTCGCCTCGTGCTCGCGGCGGGCGGTTGCGGGTTTGACGACGTGGTCGAAATGACGACCTATCACATCGACATGCAACGCCATATGCCGCTGTTCAGGAGCATGAAGGACAAGGTCTTTCCAAGGGGCACCTGTGCATGGACCTGCATAGGCGTCAGCGAACTCGCCCGACCAGGGTTGCTGGTGGAGATCAAGTGCATTGCGGTGCAGCGGTAGGTGCGGGTAAGGAGTAGAAGCCCAGAAACGAAAAAAGCCGCTCAAGGCGGCTTGTTCCGGGCTTCAACGCACTTCAGCGAAGGGCGGTGAAAGCATCTATGGTGCGGACGAAGAGACTCGAACTCTTACAGCTTGCGCCGCTGGAACCTAAATCCAGTGTGTCTACCAATTTCACCACGTCCGCGTGAAGCTTTTAAAGCAAAGGCGCCGGATTTTCATCGGGCGCCTTTTAGAATATGGGGTGGACGATGGGGATCGAACCCACGACAACAGGAGTCACAATCCTGTGCTCTACCAACTGAGCTACGCCCACCATATTGCTTTACTGCTTTTACTTGTGCCAGCTGCCTGTATTGGCGCACCCGGCAGGACTCGAACCTGCGACCATCCGCTTAGAAGGCGGATGCTCTATCCAGCTGAGCTACGGGCGCATATTTAATCTGCTTTCTGTTAGGATTACAAATTAACTTTTAGTCATACCGAACAAGCTATCAAAACCACTCATTCTGCCTGACCTTGCTAACCAGTGCTAGGCTCTGCCCGACAAGTGCGATGAATGTTATAGACGAGCGGCAAAGTCGTCAACACCTTTTTGAAAAAAATTCATTTTATTTAAGGGGTTAGGGGAATTGCCAGACCAAGCGCCTTTGCCCTGCGCCCCGGTCATGCGAGAATGCGCGCTCTTTTTATTCCCTCTCGATGGTTAATCACGCGTCATGACTGCACAACTTATCGACGGCAAGGCGATCGCCGCCAGCCTGCGCCAGCAGATCGCCCAACGTGTCGCGCAACGTCGCGAGCAAGGCCTGCGCACCCCCGGCCTGGCAGTGATCCTGGTAGGCAGCGACCCCGCCTCCCAAGTCTATGTTTCGCACAAGCGTAAAGACTGTGAAGAGGTCGGCTTCAACTCCCAGGCCTATGACCTGCCCAGCGACACCACCCAGCAGGCGCTGACCGACCTGATCGACCGCCTAAATGAAGACGCCGACATCGACGGCATCCTGCTGCAACTGCCACTGCCGGCGCACCTGGATGCCTCGCTGCTGCTCGAGCGCATTCGCCCCGACAAGGACGTGGACGGTTTCCACCCTTATAACGTAGGCCGCCTGGCCCAGCGCATCCCGCTGCTGCGCCCGTGCACCCCCAAAGGCATCATGACCCTGCTGCACAGCACCGGTCAGGACCTGTACGGCATGAATGCGGTGGTAGTGGGCGCCTCGAACATCGTCGGCCGCCCCATGGCCATGGAGCTGCTGCTGGCCGGCTGCACCGTGACCGTGACCCACCGCTTCACCAAGGACCTGGCCGGCCACGTCGGTCGCGCCGACCTGGTGGTGGTGGCTGCCGGCAAGCCGGGGCTGGTCAAGGGTGAATGGATCAAGGAAGGCGCCATCGTCATCGACGTGGGCATCAACCGCCAGGAAGACGGCAAGCTGGTGGGCGACGTGGTCTACGAGACCGCCCTGCCCCGCGCCGGCTGGATCACTCCGGTGCCAGGCGGCGTCGGGCCGATGACCCGGGCGTGCCTGCTGGAGAACACCTTGTATGCGGCCGAAGAGCTGCACGGTTGACCCCGCTGGATTTAAGTTCCAGCGGCGCTAGCCACTAAAGGAACGGCACCTGAGAAGGTGCCGTTTTTTTTGGCCTGGAACAAACGCACGCTCGTCAGCAAAGGCCGTCAGGTTGACGAACGGTCATGACAATGGTCAGATGCGGCCCAGTTTCAGGTGCCTGCTGCCGCCGTGCAGCAGGTGAAACGGGAAGCCGGTGCGTCTTGCATGACTAGTCCGGCGCTGCCCCCGCAACGGTAAGCGAGTGAAGCATCCAACAGGCCACTGTGCGCAACGCATGGGAAGGCGGATGACTTCGAGCCTCGCAAGCCCGGAGACCGGCCTGCAAACCCACGACTGTTGAAAGGATGCGTTCAGTCATTTTGGCAAACCTGCGGTGGGCGGGCACGAGCCGGTATTCTGGCGCGCGTTCGCCGGAACCCTCCTGTGCGCTTCCCGAAAAATCCTTTTTCGAGAAGTAGATGAAGACACGTCGTTTTACCCTGATCGGTTGCCTGATCGGCAGCCCGGCCCTGGCGGCCAGCGAACCCCTGACCCTCGACCAGCAGATCGTTTCCGCACCCTCGGTGGAGTCCACCACGGTGGCCGAGATGGCGCGCTATGGCAGCAAGGTGGAGGTCGTGGACCGCGAGCAGATCGAGCGCGCCGGCCCCAGCGCCGACATCACCCGCGTGTTGCAGATGTTCGTGCCGGGCCTGTATGTGGCGCCCAAGCAGGGGCCGTTCGACTATGGCACCTATTCGCTGCTGGGCGGGCGCAACGACGACACGCTGATCATGCTCGACGGGGTGCGCCTGAACAACCGCCTCTACGGCGGCATCTATATAGACACCCTGCCCGCCGCCGCCATCGAGCGCATCGAGGTACTCAAGGGCGGCCAGAGCCTGCTGTTCGGCACCCAGGCCGTGGCCGGGGTCATCAACATCGTCACCCGTTCGGCCCATAGCCGCGACCCCTCGGGCCAGGTCAACCTGGGCGTCGACAGCTTCATGGGGCGCAACGGCGATGCCCGTATCGAGCGCATCTTCAGCAACGGCCTGGGCGACCTGGGGCTGCTGGCCTACGTCAGCCACAACGTGTCCGAGGGCTATCAGCCCTACCACAGCAGCCAGATCACCTCGACGGTCAGCGACAAGAAGCGCAGCTACGAGGTCAACACCTTCGGCGCCAAGGCCGCACAAAGCCTGGGCGATGACAGCCGCCTGGAGCTGTTCTACCAGTACAGCGCCGCCAACCTGGACTTCCTGCGCCCGGACGCCAACCGCCGTACCACCAACGACCGCGTGCAGCAGATCGCCACGGCCACCTTCGAGCAGCGCCTGAACCCCGACTTCAGCTACTTCGTCAAAGGCCACATGAACGATTGGGATACGCGCTACACCCGCATCTACAACAACACCGACGGCAGCACCCGCACCCTCAACCACGATGACTACTGGGGCTTCAGCGACTGGGGCATGCAGGCCGAAGGCAAGGCCGTGCTCCCCGGCGAGCACACCCTGGTGTTCGGTACCGACAACCAGTGGTTCAAGGGCAAGGACGACGTGCTCAAGATCGATAACAACCAGGCCGAGGCCCATGCGCTGTATGTGCAGCTGCGCCCTGTCATCGACGCCCTGCCTGACTGGCACCCCAGCATCGGCGTGCGCCGCGAGCACCTGAGCGGCGGTGACAGTGCCACGGTGGGCATGCTCACCTCGCTCTACGACCTGACCGACCAGCTCAAGCTGCGCGGCCAGTTCGGCACCGCCTACAAGCTGCCCAACGCCGAGCAACTGTACGTCAACGAACCGGGAGACGAGATGGGCAACCCCAACCTCAAGCCGGAGAAGAGCCGCAATGCCGAACTGGGCCTGGACTACACCGGCCTGATCCAGGGCCAGCCTTACAGCCTGAGCGGTACGCTGTTCACCCGGCGCATCGAGGACCTGATCACCATCGTGGATGCACAATGGGTCAACGGCGATGGCGAGATCCAGGTGCGCGGCGTCGAGGTCAACGGGCAGTTCCAGCTCAGTGACCGCTGGCAGCTGGCGGCAGACATGACGCGCAACCTGAGCGAGTCGCGCAACGGCGCCACCCTCAACAACATTCCCGGGTTCTTTGCACGCAGCCGGCTGGGGTACGAGTCGGGTGACCGGATGTGGGGCGCAGGCGCGGCGGTGCGCTACATCGGCACGGTGAAAAGCCCGCGTGATGTGGACTACGGGCATTACACCGTGGTGGACGCCGATGCCTACCGCTACCTGGACGGCGCCCGCCAGCATCGCCTGAGCCTGCTGCTGGAGAACCTGCTGGACCGCGACTACACCACCAGCATGGACAGCGGCGCGCGCAAGGTGCAGAACCTGGGAAGGCCGTTCACCAGCGAAGTGCGTTACACCTACAGCTTCTAGAAGCAGCGCGGGTCAAGCCGCACCACGGACTCAAGGACAAGCCCATGCCCATCCCCAGCAAACCCGAGTGGTCGCACATTCCCGCCCACGCCCGCCACGTGATGCTGTGCACCGGCCCGCGCTGCACCCAGCGCGGCGCGCAGCAGGTGTGGAAAGTGGTGCGCAACGAACTGCTCGCCGCCCAGCGCATGGAAACCGCCGACGGCGTGCTGCTGACCCGTACCCACTGCCAGTTCCCGTGCAACCTGGGCCCGGTCGCCACCGTCTACCCCGAGCGCTGCTGGTACCGCATCGCCAGCGCCGACGATGCCCGCCGCCTGGTGCGCGAGCACCTGGTCGCAGGTACCCCGGTCAGCGCACTGCTGCTCAATGGTGATACCCCATGACGCGCCTGCTCTGCCTGCTGTTGTGCCTGCTCGGCACCACGGCCCACGCCCAGACCTACCGTAACTGCGGCCAGGACTGGACCCTGCCGCACGCCCCGCCGCAGCGCATCCTGGCGCTCAACCAGCATGCCGCCGACCTGCTGCTGGCCCTGCAGGTCGGCCCGTCGCTGGTTGCGGTGAGCTACATCGATGACGACCCCGAGGCGCTGGCCTCCCGGCGCTACCGCGGCGTGCCCCTGCTGTCGCGGCTGTATCCCTCGCCGGAGGTGTTCTATGCCCAGCGCTACGACCTGGTGGTCGGCGGTTTCGCCAGCGCCTTTCGCGATGGCGTGGGCGCCCGTACCCACCTGACCCGCAATGGCATCGGCAGCTATCTGCTGGAGAACGCCTGCGACCCGCGCCCGGCCTCCGGTTTCGCGGCCATCGAAGACGACCTGCGCAGCCTGGGCAAGCTGCTGCAGCGCGAATCCCAGGCCGCTCGGCTGATCGCGCAGCAACGAGCAGACCTGGACCGCGCCCGCCAGCTCGCCGCGCAGCATGCCCCGCTTTCGGTGTTCTACCTGGACAGCGAGCACCAGGGCCTCGACAGCGAGGGCAGCCGCGGCTTCATCACCCAACTGATCCAGGTTGCCGGTGGGCGCAACCTGTTCGCCGACGTCGACCTGCACCGCGTGACCGTCGACCCCGAAACCCTGCTGCAACGCGACCCGGACGTGATCATCCTGGCCGACGCCGTCTGGTCGCCGGCCCGGCGCAAGCGCGAGTACCTGCACAACCACCCGGCCCTTTCGAAGTTGCGTGCGGTGCGCGAGGGCCGGCTGATCGACCTGCCCTTCACGCACCTGGTGGCAGGCGAACACAGCGCCCGTGCTGCCGTCGCGCTGGCCAACCAGTTGCGTGACATGGCCGAGCACCTGCCCTGAACCGGCACAGCCGATTACGCTGCAATACCCCGCTTTTCAGCTTTCCCCGCTGAGCGCCCCGCGCGCTTCAGCCGGGATTGCAGCGCCACTGCATCGACAATAGACGCACTGCCAACCCCGGATGCGTGCCTCGATGCAAACCACCAATACAGTCTTGATGATCCGCCCCGCGCGGTTCGCCTTCAACCCGGACACCGCACTCAACAACCGCTTCCAGCAGCCTGCACTGGACCCCGACCAGGCACAGCATAAAGCGCTGGAAGAGTTCGACGGCTATGTGGACACCCTGCGCCAGCATGGCGTCGAGGTGCTGGTGGTGCAGGACACGCCGGCCCCGCACACGCCTGACTCGATCTTCCCCAACAACTGGTGGAGCAGCCACGCCGACGGCAGCCTGGTGCTCTACCCGATGGAGGGCCACAACCGCCGGCTGGAACGCGACAAGGGCGTGCTGCAGGTGCTCGCCGACCGTTTCAGCATTCACAACACCATCGACCTGAGCCCGCTGGAGCAACAGAGCATGTTCCTGGAAGGCACCGGCAGCATGGTGCTCGACCGCGAACACCGCATCAGCTACGCCTGCCACTCCGGACGCACCCACACCGAAGCACTGCGCCAGTTCGCCGACAGGCTCGACTACCGCCTGTGCCTGTTTCACGCCGTCGACCGACACCGGGCGCCCATCTACCACTGCAACGTAATGATGAGCGTGGGCCGCGGGCTGTCGGTGGTGTGCCTCAAGGCACTGCCCGATGCCGACGAGCGCCGTACCCTGGAACACAGCCTGCGCGCCACCGGCAAGGACATCCTGGCCCTGGACTTCGACCAGCTCGAAGGCTTCGCCGGCAACATGCTCGAAGTGCACGACAAGCAAGGCCAGCCGCTGCTGGTGATGTCGCGCAGTGCCTGGCGCTCGCTGCACCCCGAGCAGCGCCGCCAGGTCGAGCGGCACACCCACCCGGTGGTGGTGAACATCGACAACATCGAACGCATCGGCGGCGGCAGCGCGCGCTGCATGCTCGCCGAAGTGCACCTGCCGGTGCGCAATTGACCGACCACAAGAAGGAGCTCCCCATGACCCGTTACATCGACGTCAACGACCTCAGCCAACTGGTCGCCCGCAAGGGCCTCACCATCTGCCTGGAAGAAATGGCCGAGTACATCCGCCAGGACTACCTGCGCTGGCACGACTTCGAAAAGTGCGCGCGCCTGGCCAACCACTCGCCAGACGGGGTGATCGAGCTGATGCCGGCCTCCGACGCCAACCTCTACGCCTTCAAGTACGTCAACGGCCACCCGAAGAACACCCAGCGCGGCATGCTCACCGTGATGGCGTTCGGTGCGCTGGGCGATGTCGACACCGGCGCGCCATTGCTGCTCAGCGAAATGACCCTGACCACCGCGATCCGCACCGCCGCCACCTCGGCCCTGGCCGCACGCTACCTGGCGCGTCCCGACAGCCGCAGCATGGCGCTGATCGGCAACGGCTCGCAGAGCGAATTCCAGGCCATCGCCTTCCACGCGCTGGTAGGCATCGAAGAAATCCGCCTGTACGACCTGGACCCACAAGCCACGGCCAAACTGGCCGCGAACCTTCGCGCCTTCCCGGCGATCAAGGTGGTACTGGCCAGCTCCGTGGCCGATGCGGTACGCGGCGCCGACATCGTCACCACGGTCACCGCCGACAAGGCCTACGCCACCATCCTGACCGCCGACATGATCGAGCCGGGCATGCACCTGAACGCGGTGGGTGGCGACTGCCCGGGCAAGACCGAGCTGCACCGCGACATCGTCGACGCCGCACGGGTGATCGTCGAGTACGAACCGCAGAGCCGCATCGAGGGCGAGATCCAGCAGATGCCAGCCGACTCGCCGATCACCGAGTTCTGGCAAGTGGTCAACGGCCAGGTGCTCGGCCGCGAGAACGACACCCAGGTCACCCTGTTCGACTCGGTGGGCTTTGCCATCGAAGACTACTCGGCCCTGCGCTATGTGCTGGATGTGGCCAAGGCCCTGGATATCGGCCATGAAATAGACCTGGTGCCGACCCTGGAAAACCCCAAGGACCTGTTTGCACGGCTGCTGCCCAAGGTTCAGGCGGTGTACAAGAAACGCGCCTAGACCGGGCCTGCACGTCAATCCAGGCGGCCGTGCACCTTGCACGGCCGTACACAGCAAGCTGCCCCGAAGCCAAAACAGGAGGTCATGCAGCCGATTCGGCTGACACCGAATCGCCAACAGCAGAATCCGGCAGCAAGCGCCGGCCCAAACGACACAAAAAAAATGCTGCCTTCACGCATTCTGACGCCCAGAGCGAAGAGTCACACACAGACCAAGGCTCAGGCCAACGAAGCGTTCACTGCCCTACATCAACTACAAGACACAGGGATACCTTTATGACCTCGCTGCGAAAGCTGCTCAGCGTGCTGCTCCTGCCCATGTGCGCGAGCACAGTCCAGGCCCAGGAATGGAAAGAAATCCGTTTCGGCGTGTTCCCCGAATACCCGCCCTTCGAATCCGTCGCCGCCGATGGCAGCCTGCAAGGTCTCGACATCGAGCTGGGCAATGCCATCTGTGAAAAGCTGCAGGTCAAGTGCACCTGGGTGCACAACGAATTCGACGGCATGATCCCGGCCCTGCGTGCACGCAAGTTCGACGCAATCATGTCGTCCATGGCGGTGACGCCGGCCCGTCAGAAGCAGATCGAGTTTTCCGATCGCCTGTTCCTCAGCCCCACCTCGGTGATCGTGCGCAAGGGCGCCGACTTCGGCGACACCCCCGAATCGCTCGAGGGCAAGACCGTTGGCGTGTTGCAAGGCTCGCTGCAAGAGGCCTACGCCCGCGCCAAGCTGGCGCCGCTGGGCGCCCGGGTCAAAGCCTACCAGGCCCAGAACCAGAACTATGCCGACCTCATGAACGGGCGCCTGGACGCCACCCTCACCGACAAGCTCGAAGCGCAGCTGAACTTCCTCAACACCCCCGAAGGCGCCGACTTCAAGAGCGGCCCGGCAATCAAGGACCCCACCCTGCCCCTGGACATCGCCATGGGCCTGCGCAAGAACGACGCCGAGCTCAAGGCGCTGATCGACAAGGGCATCGCCGCGGTGCTGGCCGATGGCACCTTCGCCAGGATCCAGCAGAAGTACGTCGGCGACCTCGATATCTACAACGAGTAATCGCCTGCAGAGCCCGGGCCTGCACGGCCCGGTGCGCTGTCGCACCCGCCTTTGGTCCTACCGAGAGTTTTCCCGTGAACGACTTCCTCACCTCCACCGGCTTGCAGGCGCTGAGCCTGCAGGGCTTCGGCCCGCTGTTGCTGCAAGGAACCTGGATGACCCTGCAACTGGCCTTTCTGTCACTGGGCCTGAGCCTGCTGCTGGGCCTGATCGGCGCCAGCGCCAAGCTGTCCTCGCTGCGCCTGCTGCGCATTCCCGCCACCCTCTACACCACGCTGATTCGCAGCGTGCCCGACCTGGTGCTGATCCTGCTGATCTTCTACACCCTGCAGCTGTGGCTCAACGACCTGACCGAGCTGCTTGGCTGGGATTACGTCGAGATCAACCCGTTCATGGCCGGCGTGATCACCCTGGGCTTCATCTATGGCGCCTACTTCACCGAGAACTTTCGCGCAGCGATCCTCAGCGTGCCCCATGGCCAGCTGGAAGCGGCTACCGCCTACGGGCTGAGCCGCGTGCAGCGCTTCCAGCTGGTGCTGTTCCCGCAACTGATGCGCTTCGCCCTGCCGGGGCTGGGCAACAACTGGCTGGTGCTGCTCAAGTCCACCGCGCTGGTGTCGATCATCGGCCTCTCCGACCTGGTAAAGGCTGCGCAGAACGCCGGCAAGACCACCAATGAGCCGTTGTACTTTCTGCTGTTCGCGGGGCTGCTCTACCTGCTTATCACCACCCTTTCCAATCGCCTGTTCAAGGTGCTGGAACGGCGCTACAACACCGGCATCAAGGGGTTGGCATCATGATCGAACTGCTTCAGGAATACGGCCGGGCCTACCTGTACAGCGATGGCGCGGGCATGTCGGGGCTGGCGATGACGCTGTGGCTGTTCATCGTGACCATGGTGCTGGGTTTGGTGCTGTCGTTGCCACTGGCGCTGGCGCGGGTGTCGCGCAAGCGCTGGCTGCGCTGGCCGGTAGAGCTGTACACCTTCGTGTTTCGCGGCACCCCGCTGTATATCCAGTTGTTGATCTGCTACACCGGGCTGTACGGGCTGGAGGTGGTGCGTGACAACGCGCTGCTCGACCAGTTCTTGCGCAATGCGCTCAACTGCACGCTGCTGGCCTTTGTGCTCAACACCTGCGCCTACACCGTGGAGATCTTCGCCGGGGCCATTCGCAACATTCCCCATGGCGAGATCGAGGCCGCCCAGGCCTACGGCCTGCATGGCTGGCGCCTGAACCTGTTCGTGGTGCTGCCGGCAGCCCTGCGCCGTGCGCTGCCGGTGTACAGCAACGAGCTGATCCTGATGCTGCATGCCACCTCGCTGGCGTTCACCGCCACCGTCGCCGACGTCCTCAAAGTGGCCCGCGACGCCAACGCCGCGACCTTTCTGACGTTCCAGGCCTTCGGCATCGCGGCCATTCTGTACATGCTGCTGTCCTTCGCGCTGGTCGGGCTGTTTCGCCTGGCCGAACGCCGCTGGATGCGTTTCCTTGTTCCTGCCCGAGGCTGACCCATGACCCTTTGCGCACACCCCCTGCCGGCCCATGGCCAGGCCCTGTACGAAACCCCCACCGCCCCGCGCGTCAGCAGCGCCGCCATCAAACTGAGCGTGGATGCCCTGCACAAGAGCTATGGCGATCACCAGGTACTCAAGGGCGTCTCGCTGCAGGCGCGCAAGGGCGACGTGATCAGCCTGATCGGTGCCAGCGGCTCGGGCAAGAGCACCATGCTGCGGTGCATCAACTTTCTCGAACAGCCGGACTCGGGCGTGATCACCCTCGACGAGCAGAGCATCGAGATGCACCAGGGCCGCGCCGGCACCCGCGCGCCGAACCCGGCCCAGCTGCAGAACCTGCGCACGCGCCTGGCCATGGTGTTCCAGCACTTCAACCTGTGGAGCCACATGACCGTGCTGGAGAACATCTGCCTGGCGCCGCGCCGCGTGCTTGGGGTGAGCCCGCGCGAGGCCGAGGCCCGCGCCCGCGCCTACCTGGACAAGGTCGGCTTGCCAGGGCGCGCGGCCGATCAGTACCCGGCATTCCTGTCTGGCGGGCAACAGCAGCGCGTGGCCATTGCGCGGGCGCTGGCGATGGAACCGGAGATAATCCTGTTCGACGAACCGACCTCGGCACTGGACCCGGAACTGGTTGGCGAAGTGCTCAAGGTGATACAGACGCTGGCCGAGGAAGGCCGTACCATGCTGATGGTCACCCACGAGATGGGCTTTGCCCGCCAGGTGTCTAGCCAGGTACTGTTCCTGCACCAGGGCCGGGTCGAGGAACAGGGCGGCCCGCAGATGCTCGACCAGCCGCAGAGCGAACGCCTGCAGCAATTTCTTTCCAACCGTTTGAAGTGAACCGACGCCACCATGGACACCAAGGCCAACCGCTTGCATGACACGCCGCCTCTGGATCGGATCGACGAGGCGATCATCGACGTACTGCGCCACAACGGGCGCATCACCTACGAGAAGCTGTCTTCGCTGGTGCACCTGACGCCCAGGCCTTGCCTGGAGCGGGTGCGCAAGCTGGAGCGACGCGGGGTGATACGTGGTTATGGCGCGATCATCGATGTGCAGCGGGTGTCGCCAGGGTTGTCGCTGCTGGTGCTGGTGGCGTTGTCCAACCAGAGCGGGCGCTCGGCCCAACGGGCCTTCGAGGCCTGCATGAAGGCCTGCCCGCAGGTATTCGAGTGCCAGCTCATCAGCGGGCATTTCGACTACAGCCTGCGCATGCGCTGCCGGGACATGGAGCATTACCGGGTGCTGAGCGAAACCTGGATGAACAACGACGAGCTGCACATCGACAAGCTGGTGGCGCACCCGGAACTGGCGGTGGTGAAGAACACGGCGCCGCAGTTGTAGCGCCGGCCCTGCAGCAGCCGGCCTTGCCGGCCAAGGGCCCGATGCGGCATTACGCCTGGCGCAACACCACCCACTCATGCGGCTGCACATACTCGCGCACCCATCCCACCACCTCCGCCGCCGGCATCGGCCGGGCGATGCCGTAGCCCTGCGCCACATCGCAGCCAAGCCCCATCAGCACCTCGCCATGCTCCACCGTCTCTACCCCCTCGGCGATCACCTGGCGCCCGAAAGCCCGTGCCAGGCCGATCACCGCGCGGGTCAGGGCCAGGTCATCCTGGTCATGCAGGATGTCGCGCACGAACGACTTGTCGATCTTGATCGCCTGGGTGGGCAGGCGCTTGAGATAGCTCAGCGACGAATAGCCGGTGCCAAAGTCATCCAGTGAAAACTGCACCCCCAACTGCTGACACGCCTCCAGGCATTCGCTGACCCGCTTGATGTTCTCGATTGCCACCGACTCGACGATCTCAAGGTCGAGCATGCGCGGCGCAACCCCGTCATGACGCGCAAGCAACAGGCGCAGGCGCTCGACGAAGTCAGACCGTTGAAAGTGGCGCGCCGCGATGTTCACGCTCACCGACCAGCGATACCCGGCGTCCTGCCAATGCTGCATCTGCGCCATCGCGCGGTCGATCACCCACTCGCCGATGTCCACGATCAGGTCGGTCTGCTCGATCAACGGCAGGAACTCCGCTGGCGGCACCAGCCCCTTGACCGGGTGCTGCCAGCGCAGCAAGGCCTCGAAGCCCAGCACCTCGCCACTGCGCATGTTCACCTTGGGCTGGTAGAACAGGCGCAGCTCGCCATTCTTCATGGCGCGGCGGACCCGCTCAACCGTCTGGTGCGTGGCCTTCACTTCCTGGTCCAGCGATACGTCGAACAGGTGGAAGCGGTTGCGTCCGCTCTGCTTGGCCACGTACATCGCCTGGTCGGCATGGCGCAGCAGGGTGTCGGCATCATCGTTGTCGGCCGGGTACAGGGTCACGCCGATACTGGCGCTGACACTGATCTGCTGGCCACGAATCGAATACGGCGCCGCCACCGCCGACAGCACCCGCCCCAGCACCGTGCGCAACTGCGCCTGGCCCTCGACATGGCGCAGAATCAGCACGAACTCGTCACCAGACAACCGCGCAACCGCATCGCCGCCACGCAGTATGCCCTTGAGCCGCGCCGCCACCTCGACCAGCAGCAGGTCGCCGCAGGCATGCCCATAGCCGTCGTTGACCGCCTTGAAGCCGTCCAGATCGAGCATGCACACCGCCAGCGGGAACTGCTCGGTGCGCGAGAATTCCAGGGCCTGGTTCAGCAGGTCCGAAAGGAATGCGCGGTTGGGCAGCCCGGTGAGCACGTCATGCCCCACGCGCCATTGCAGGGTGTGCACCAGCTGGCGTTTCTCGCTGACGTCGAAGCGGATCGACACATACTTGCGGACCTTGCCGGTGGCCGGGTCCAGCAGTGGCACCATGGTGCTGTCGACCCAGTACAACGAGCCGTTCTTGGCGCGGTTGCAGATCTCGCCCTTCCAGACCTTGCCGGCTACCAGCGATGCCCACATGCTCTCGAAGAAGTCACTGCCGTGCAGGCCGGAATTGAGGATGCGGTGGTTGGCCCCCAGCAGCTCTTCACGGCTGTAGCCGGAGATGCTGCAGAACTGCTGGTTGACGTAGGTGATGCGTCCGGCGAGGTCGGTTTCGGAAAAGATCGCGGCCGCGTCGACGGCCGCGCGGTAGTTGTCATCCATGCTCGTTCACTCGCCTGGCGGCTATCGGTTGAAGCGTTCAACCAAGGCACGCAGGCCGCTGGAAATATGCTCAAGCTCGCCACCACGGGTGGCGGCGGCATTGGCGTTGTCGGCAGTCTTCTGCACCGTGCCGGCTACCCGATTGATCTGCTGCGACACGTCCTCCGCCACGTAGGACTGCTCCTGCGAGGCGGCCGCCATCTGCTGGGTCATATCGGTGATGCGTGCCACCGCCTCGCGAATGCCTTGCAGTGCGCGCTGCGCCTCGACCACCTGCGCCACGCCCTGCTCGGCCTCCTGGATGCCCAGGTTGGCGATGCTCACCGCGTCATCGGCGCCGCTGCGCAGGGTCTCGATGATGCCCTGGATCTGCTGGGTCGACTGGCGGGTCTTGCCTGCCAGGGCGCGCACCTCATCGGCCACCACGGCAAAGCCGCGGCCCTGCTCGCCGGCCCGCGCCGCCTCGATGGCAGCGTTGAGCGCCAGCAGGTTGGTCTGGTCGGCAATCGCCTGGATCACGCTGGCAGCCAGCATGATGTCCTGGGTCTGCCCGGCCAGGTGGCCGACCGCCTGGTTGATCTGGGTGACGGTGCTGGCCAGCAGCTGGATCGCCTCGCGCGAGGTACCGGCCACCTGGCTGCCCTGTTCGGCCAGCTGGTTGGCGGTGCCGGCCTCGCTGGCGGTCTGCTGTACATGCACCGCCACTTCGGCGATGGATGCCGCCATCTCGGTCATCGCCGCCGCGGTCATGTCGGTTTCGGCGCGCTGGTCGAGCAGCGCCAGCTCGGTGGCATTGGACAGCCGGCTGGAATCGCTGGCGGCCACGGCCATCTGGTTGGCCAGGTCGCTCAGGCGCGTCAGCGCGGTTTTCAGGCGCGCCTCTTCACTGATCAACACCATCTGCAGTTGCGCGGTCGGCCCCAGCGCTTCGCTGTAGGCCAGCGCACTGATCGGGTCGGAGAACGTGTTGGGGGTGCTGCGCACGATCTGGCGCACTTCATGGCGCAGGCGATTGTGCCCCCACAGGCCCACCGCCACGAACAGCGCCAGCGTGATGCCCTGCCCGCCCCAGCCCGGCAACAGCCGGTTGGCGCCCATGGCCAAAGCGGCTGCCAGCAACGGCAGCGCAAGCACGCGGCCCTGCAGGGCCAGGCGACGCCCGAAGGGCACGGGGGGCTTGCCTTCACGCAGACGGGCATACAGCGCTTCGGCGCGCTGCACCTGATCGCGAGTGGGCTTGACCCGTACCGATTCGTAGCCGACCAGGCGGCCGTCCTCGAGCACCGGTGTGACGTAGGCGCTGACCCAGTAGAAGTTGCCGTTCTTGCAGCGGTTCTTGACGATGCCCATCCAGCTCTGGCCGGCCTTGAGGTACTGCCACATCAGGGCAAATACGGCAGGCGGCATGTCCGGGTGGCGCACCAGGTTGTGCGTGCTGCCGATCAGTTCCGCCTGGCTGAAGCCACTCATGGCGGCGAATTCGGCATTGCAATAGGTGATGTTACTGTCGGTATCGGTGGCGGAAATCAGCCGCTGATGGTCCGGAAAGGTCTGTTCGACAGCCGTGACCGGCAGATTGAGACGCACGTTAAAACTCCCTGAAGCGCACGCTAAAGCCTTGTCCAGCGGCCCTGAAACCTGCAGCGTAAATGTCGGTCCAAGTGAACGATTCTACGAAATACATCACATTTTGCAAGAAAAGGTGATGAAACGTGGCGTTGTGCAATGCCAATATTTATCGTTAAGTTCTTGATTCTAAATGGGAATCGAGCGATGGAATTATCTAGTTTGGGTCCAGCCATCAGACGCTATCGCAAGGTAGCCGGGCTTACTCAGGCTGAACTTGGCGAAAAAACCGGTTTTGACCCCAAAACCATAAGCCGCTTTGAAACCGGCACCTACACCCCCAGTGTCGAAGCGCTGTTCACCTTTGCCGACGTGCTGGGCGTCAAGCTCAATGCCTTTTTCGCCGACCTGGAAGATGCGGACGAGCAACGTGCCTACTTGTTCGGTGTTATTCACAAAGCTCCACCCAAGGACCTGGGAAAGCTGATTGCAGCGGTAGACCTGGCCCTTTCCAAGCCTTGATCACTGCCCTCGCAAAAGCGTGACAGGCGCCTGCCACTGTTGCTTGAAGCGCTTTTGTCGTCGATAAGTACTGCAACTGGTCAGACCGGTAAAACCGATCTGATGCCCTGGATTCGCGAAATACTTGCAAACCCGCAAAAACCCCGCCTACACTGCGCCTGCACTGGACATACCGGTAAGACCACAATAATTAAGTCTGTCGCTCGGCGCTTGTCGCCAGAAGCACGGACACCGACCAGAGATCCCTCCCCATGCTCAAATGGTGCTCGCGTTCGATCTTCCTCCAAGTGGTGCTCGGCCTGATGCTCGGCATCGCCTGCGGCCTGAGCTTTCCTGAAGTTTCCCTGCAACTCAAACCCCTCGGTGACGGCTTCATCAAGCTGATCAAGATGCTCATCGGGCTGATTGTGTTCTGCGTGGTGGTCAGCGGCATTTCCGGTGCCGGCGACCTCAAGAAGGTTGGCCGCATCGGCCTCAAGTCGGTGATCTACTTCGAAGTGCTGACCACCATTGCGCTGGTGCTGGGGCTGGTACTGGCATTCACCTCAGGCATCGGTACCGGTGCCAACATCCACCTCGACCAGTTGTCGACCGCCGATGCCGGTGCGCTGGCCGAGCGTGGCCAGCATATCCAGGGCACGGCAGCGTTCCTCATGGGCCTGATACCCAATTCGGTGCTCGGCGCCTTCGCCGACAACAACATCCTCCAGGTGCTGCTGTTCTCGGTGCTGTTCGGCAGCGCCCTGAACCTGGTGGGCGAGGCCGCGTCGGGTATCACCCGGCTGATAAACGAACTGAGCCATGTGATCTTCCGCATCATGGGCATGATCGTGCGCCTGGCGCCGATCGGCGTGTTCGGCGCCATCGCCTTCACCACCAGCCAGTACGGCCTGGACTCGCTGCAACACCTGGGCGGCCTGGTGGCGCTGTTCTACGTGACCTGTGCAGGCTTCGTGCTGGTGATCCTGGGGACAGTGATGCGCGTCTCGGGCCTGAAGCTGTTCCCGTTCCTCAAGTACATGCGTGAAGAACTGGGCATCGTGCTGGGTACTGCGTCGTCCGATGCGGTCCTGCCGCAGATCATGCGCAAGCTCGAACACCTGGGCATCGGCAGCTCCACCGTCGGCCTGGTGATCCCCACGGGCTACTCCTTCAACCTGGACGGTTTCTCCATCTACCTCACCCTGGCCATCGTGTTCATCGCCAACGCCACCGGCACGCCGCTGGCCATGACCGACCTGCTGACCATCCTGCTGGTGTCGCTGATCACCTCCAAGGGCGCCCACGGCATTCCGGGGTCGGCGCTGGTGATTCTGGCCGCCACCCTCACGGCAGTACCGGCCATCCCGGTGGTGGGCCTGGTGCTGGTGCTGGCGGTGGACTGGTTCATGGGCATCGGCCGCGCGCTGACCAACCTGATCGGCAACTGCGTGGCCACCGTGGCCATCGCCCGCTGGGAAAAGGACATTGATCTGGAACGCGCCAACAACGTACTCAACGGCAAGCAGGGCTTCAGCTTCCAGACGCGCAAGCTGCCCACCCCTGCCCATCAACAGGAATTCTAGGCAACGACGTATGCATGTGTTTTCAGGGAGCAAACAGTGATTACCTCATCGACGGTAGTGAATGCGGTAGTGGAGAAACTGCGCCAGGCACTGGCCCGTGGCCAGTGGCGCTCGGGCGAGATGCTCCCGGGTCAGCGAGAACTGGCCGAGCAACTGGGCATCAGCCGGCCAAGCCTGCGCGAAGCGGTCACGGTGCTGGAGACCCTCGGCCTGGTGCGTTCCATGCCAGGCAAGGGAGTGCTGGTGCTCGACCCCGGCACCCAGGAGCTGGTACAGGCCCCCGCGGCCGTGGCCGGAGCCAGCCTGGAGGACGTGCTGCAGCTGCGTTACACGCTGGAGCCGTTCATTGTCGGGCTGGTGGCGCAGTCGGTCAGCAGCAAGGAAATCGGCCAGTTGCGCCTGACCCTGATGGACATGCGCGAGGCCCTGGAGGCCAGCGACAGCGAAGCCGGGGTGCGCGCCTACCTGGCATTTCACGAAGAGCTGTTCGCACTGACCGCCAACCCGATTTTCCAGAGTGTGGTGCAGCAGACCAGCAATGCCCTCAAGCAGAGCGCCCAGGTGCTGCACAACTCGCCCGAGCACCTGGCCGCGCGCCTGGAAGAGAACGAGGCGGTGGTGCGCGCCATCCGCAACAAGGACAGCGCCCAGGCCAGTGCGCAGATGCGCCGGCACATTCTGCAGGAAGGCCTGCGCATGGGCATCGAATTGACCATTCCGGATGAACACCCGGGCAACTGACCAGGAGAGCGACCATGAACGCCTGCCCTGCTACCCCGTCCGCGATCGCCCTGCCCGCGCTGCTGGCGGCCGGCGAGCAGCGCCTGAGCGCTGACGAGATCTACCCGCGCCTGTTCGATGCGATCCTCGAACAGCGCCTGGCGCCAGGTACCGCGCTGACCGAGCAGGCGCTGGGCCAGGCCTTCGGCGTGAGCCGCACGGTGATCCGCCGCGTGCTGGGGCGCCTGTCCGACCAGCAGGTGGTGGTGCAACGCCCGGCGCACACCGCCCGGCTGGCCGCACCCGACCCGCAGCAGGCGCGCCAGGTGCTCAGTGCCCGGCGCCTGGCTGAAACCACGCTGATCGGGCTGGCGGCGCGGCGCACCAGTGCCCCACGCATCCGCCAGTTGCGCGAGCTGATTGCCCGCGAGCGCAAGCACCACGAGCAGGGCCATCGGTGCACGGCGATTCGTCTGGGGGGCGAGTTTCACCTGAAGCTGGCGGAGATGGCCGACAATGCCCCGTTGACGCGGTTTCTCAACGGGCTGGTGCCCATGACGTCGCTGATCATTGCCCAGTACGAGACCCAGCCTTGCGAACACTGCGCCTGGCAGGAACATGCAGCCCTGGTGGACGCACTGGAGGACGGCGACAGCGAGGCGGCGCTGCAGTTGATGCACCAGCACCTGGACCGCATCGAGGCCAAGCTGAGCCTGGATTGAGAATGGCGGTGCGCCTTTCGCCGGCAAGGCCGGCTCCTGCAGGAGGTGTTGTGCAGGAGCCGACCTTGCCGGCGAAGGGTCTTGCTGCGCTTGACCTGCCAACGACAAACCGCGCAGCATCGGGCATCCCCACAAGAGCCCGCCCCGTGACCCCAGAACAACGCCACAACGTCCGCGCCCTGCTCTCCGAGTCGTTCGTCGACAGCTGGGTGGACTACGCCTGGATCGCCCGCGAACTCGAACCCTTCGACCTGGCCGAGCTCAAGCGCATCTTCTACGAGGAAGTCGCGCCGGTCTGCTACTACAACATCGTGGCACCGGTACCACCGGTATGGACCGGTTTCGAGCCGGTATCGCTCAACGAAGAAATCGAAGAGCTGCTGGAGGCGCGCCGACGCAACCCGTTGCGCCGGCATTGGGACCGCCTGTGGGCCGCCACCTGGATCCGCCTGTGGAGCCAGGAATGCTGGGACGCGATCCACCAGGCCTGCCTCGCCCAACGGCAGGCCTGACACCTCGGCACGCTGGCTCAGAAGTCCCAGCGAGTGGTCACCATCACGTTGCGCGGGTCGCCATAAGAGGCCGAGTTGTAGAAGCCGATATTGGTGAAGTAGGCCTTGTCGAACACGTTGTTGACGTTCAGCGTGGCCGACAGCTGCTCGCTGATCTGGTAACGCGCCATCAGGTCCACCAGCCAGTAAGGGTCCTGGGCAAACTCTTCGTCGCGCTTCTTGACGTTGTTCGACAACACCTGCCAGCCCTTGCCCTGCCAACGCGCACCACCGCCGATGGTCAAGCGGTCGAGCGCCCCCTTGAGCTTGTAGCTGGTGTAGAAACTGACCTGGTCCTCGGGCTCCCAGGTCGACACCTTCTTGCCCTGGTCATCGCGGATCACCTTGTGGGTGTAACCCCCCTGCAGTTGCCAGCCCTCAGCCAGTTCGCCGGAGATCTCTGCCTCATAACCCTTGGTCTTGGCCTTGATGCCTTCGTAGGCATACTCGACCGCCGGGTTGGTCGGGTTGCCGTTGTAGGCCCGGTCCTCTTCGCCCCGGCTGCTCTGGTGAATCTCGAAATACGCCAGGCTCGCATTCAGGCGCCCGTCCAGGAACTCACCCTTCAGGCCCACCTCGTAGTTCTGCCCTTCATCCGGGTCGAGCAGGCGGTTGTTGCGGTCGCGGTACCAGGCATCCTGCGGCATGAAGATATCGGTGTAGCTGGCGTACAGCGACAGGTAGTCATTGAGGTCGTACACCGCCCCCAGGTAGGGCAGCAGGCGATCGTCCTCGCGGCCGTTGGCGGTCACGCCGTTGATGCGGTAGTTGGCCAGGCGTGCACCGAGCAGCAGCGTCAGGTCGTCGGTGGGGTGCAGACGGGTGGTCACGTAGGTGCCGGTCTGACGCACGCGGTCATCCACGGTCTGGGTCTGCTCCCCCCAGTCCGGTTCGGGGGTGTTGCCGTTCCAGCTGCCGTAGTCGACGGAGTTGCCATTGGGGTACCGGGCGCTCCACCAGCCCTTGCCTTCCCAGTGAGACTGGGCAAACGAGGTACCGATCACCAGTTCGTGCTCACGCCCCAGCAGCTCGAACGGCCCGCTGGCGTAGAGGTCGGCCGAATTGCTCACCGTCTCGCCCGTGTATTTGGCCGAATAGAGGCTGGCGGTGCCGTCGGCGCGCGGGTAGTAACCCTGGATCGAGCCCAGCGGCGCGTCATAGCCGTTGATCTTGTGGTCCAACTGCGCCTTGGCAACCCAGCCGTTGGCCAGGTGATGCTCCAGGCTGGCAAACACGGTGCGGGTGTACTGGTTCCAATGGCTCCACTTGGCGCCGTTGTTGAAGTGGCGTGGCAGGTCGTTGCGGTTGCCCTGGGCATCGAACAGCGGAATGCTGCCCGACCAGCTCGAGCCTTCCGGCTTGTTGTCCTGGTAGTCACCGCCCACGGTGAGCAGGGTGTCCGGGCTCAGGTCGAATTCGAGGATGCCGTAGTAGACGTTGGTCTTGCGCTGGTAGTGGTCCATGAACGAGTGCTTGTCCTGGTAGGCCGCCACCGCACGGCCGCGCACGTTGCCGCTGTCGGTCAGCGGGCCGCCCACGTCGAGTTCGCTGCGGTAGTTGTCCCAGCTGCCGGCGCCCAGGGTGAAATGCCCCTTGAAATCGGCAGTCGGCTTCTTGCGCACCAGGTTGATCGTGGCCCCCAGCGACCCCGCGCCGGTGAGCAGGCCGGTAGCGCCCTTGAGCACTTCCACGCGGTCATAGATGGCCATGTCGCTCAAGGTGTTGCCGGCCGAATAGCCGACGTTGCGCGCCGTCGAGGGGATGCCGTCGTACTGGAAGTTGTTGATCGAGAAGCCGCGGGCATAGTAGCTGGTGCGGTCGCTGTCGAAGGCCGACACGGTGATGCCCGGGGTATGGCGCATCACATCGTCGATGTTGTTGAGCCCGAAATCGTCCATGTGCTGACGGGTGACCACGGTGATGGTCTGGGGCGTTTCGCGCGGTGTCAGCACCAGCCGTGTGGCGGTGGCGATGGTGCCTGGCGTGTAGGAGCCGCTGTCTTCGGTGATGGTACCCAACTGGTTGCTGGTGACTTCGGTCACGCCCAGGTTCAGCGCCCCGGCAGTTTGCGGCAGCGGGGCCAGGCTGTAGCGCCCGTCGTCTTCACGCACGGCCATCAGGCCATTGCCCTCGAGCAACGCCTGCAGGCCCTGATCGACACTGTAACGCCCGTGCAGGCCGGCGCTGGTCTTGCCCGCGGTCAGGCTCGGTGCGAACGAGAGCACCACGCCGGCCTGGGCGGCGAAGCGGTTCAGAACCTGACCCAGGTCGCCATGGTCGAGGTTGTATTCGGTCGGTGTGGTGCTGTCGGCGTGCGCAATGCCCGGCATCGCCAGCGGCCACAGCAGGGTGGAGCACAACAGCGTGGTACGCAGCCTTGCCGCGACCGGTGATCGGGTATTCATCGGTTCTTTTCTCTTCTGGTTGGCAGTCAGGCCATCACGCCTGCATGCCTAGAAGTCGAACGAAGGAGCGAATACCTATCATTTACGAAAAATATTTTTCAGGTCGTGAGGGGTTCGATGCTTACCCAGTATTTTGTGCGCCGCTCGACCCGCACCGGCAGGGTCTTGCCGATGGCGCGCAGAATCTGCTCGGTGTCGTCGAGCTTGAAGGTACCGCTGATACGCAGGCTGGAAACCTCGTTGGCACATTTGAGCCAACCGGCGCGATAACGCCGCAGCTCGGCGATGAATACCCCCAGCATCTGGTCGTTGGCAATCAGCAGCCCCCTGCGCCAGGCATCGCGGTCGGGCTCCAGTGGCGAGCCAAGCACGAACTTGGGGTGTGAAAACCGCACCTGATCCCCGGCATCGACCACCGCCCCCCCCATGCCATCGCGCGGCATCACGCCCACCTGGCCCTGGTACACCGCCAGTTGCGTGCTGCTGGCGTCGCTGTCGCGGCGCACCAGAAAGCGCGTGCCCAGCGCCTCGACGGTGCCGTTGACGGTCTGCACCCGCAACGGGCGCCCGGCCTTGTCGGCGGCGCTGGTGATCATCACCTCGCCCTGGCGCAGTACCAGCAGGCGCTGCTGGTTGTCGTAGCGCACATCCAGGGCAGTGTCGGTGTTGAGTTCAAGCCGGGTGCCATCGGCCAGGGTCAATGCCTGACGCTTGCCGACGCGGGTATGGTAGTCCGCCGTCCACGGCCCGCTGCTCAGCTCTCGGTAGCCGGCCCAGCCCAGGCCGCTGGTGCCGGCCAGCACCAGTATGCCCTTGAGCACGCCGCGCCGCGGGATCGCGGCAGGCTGCCCGGCGATGTCCAGGGTACGCCCGGCCAGCCCGCCAGATAGCTGGCCAAGCCGCTGCTGAACCTGGACGACCTGTTGCCAGGCCCAGCGATGCTGGTCGTGGGCGTCCAGCCAGGTCTGCCACGCTTGCCGGTCGGTATCATCCACGGCATCAGCATTGAGGCGGGCGCGCCAAAGCGCAGCCTGTTCCAGCGCGGCGCGCTGGAGAGGGTCGAGAGTAGCCATGGGGTCACGAGTCGGCTTGCAGGCTGTACAGCGTACAGTGATGAAAGGCCTTGGCGATATAGCGGGTGACCGTCACCTCGGAAACCCCCAGCTCCTCGCCGATCAGCCTGTAGGTCATGCCATCGAGCTGCGACAGCAGAAAGGCCCGGCGTATGCGCGGGCCGAGCCCCGCCAGCATGGCATCCAGCTCGCACAGGGTCTGCAGCAGGATCAGCCGCTCCTGCTCGGATATCTCCACCGCTTCGGGCTGCTCGGCCAGTGCCTGCAACCAGGCCCGCTCGAGGCGGGCACGGCGAAAGTAGTCGATCATCAAACGCCGCGCGATGGTGGCCAGGTAGCCGCGTGGTTCGCGTACCGCGCCTAGCCGGTCGCTGGCGTCCGGGGCGCTGAGCACCCGCACGAACACGTCCTGCATCAGGTCGGCCGCCAAGTGCCGACAGGCCACCCGCGGACGCAGCCAGCCCTGCAACCAGCGGTGGTGGTCCTGATAGATACGGCTGACCTGTTCGCGCAACGCGGGATCGGGAGTGGACATGGGCGACCGGGGGTACGAATGAGAATTCCTATCATTCTATGCCTAGCCGACGCTCAGAAGCAAAGCATCGCGGGCCTGCACGACCTACACGGCGGGCGATACCTGTGCCGATGCCGAACTCGGCAGCCCGAACACCCGATCGAACAGCCAGTTGTAGAGGAACGTGTAGCACGGGATCAGGATGATGAACGCCAGGTCCACCAAGAAGGCCTCCCACAGCGAAATCCCCAGCCACCAGGCAATCAGCGGGATCAGGTACACCACCAGGGTCAGCTGGAACCCGATCGCGTGCGCCACGCGCCGGGCCACGCTGCGCCCCCGTGTGGCCTGGCGGCTCTCCCAGTACTCGAACAGGGTGTTGTAGATGAAATTCCACACCATCGCGATGGTGGTGATCATCACGGCCAGCGGCCCGGTGTTGCTGGGCGCGGTGCCGGACAGCAGCGCCAGCCCGAGTGTCGACAGGCACAGCCCGATACCTTCATAGGCCGTTACATACACCAGCTTGCGTTTCAGACCTTGCACCTTTTCACCCCTCGGCAAATCAAATTCGGCCGGCAGGATGCGTCAATCTTCTTGACAGAAAAAGTCAGCAGCTATCAGATCTACTGAAAGGAGAGGCTGATGAATTTTTCCAGCGACACTATCGAACTGTTTCTTGCGGTGCTCGACCGCGGCTCGTTCTCGGCTGCCGCCCGGGCATTGGGGCGGGTACCCTCGGCAGTCAGCATGGCCATCGCCAACCTGGAGGCGGAGCTAGGCTTTGCCCTGTTCGAGCGTACCCACCGTGAAACCCGCCCCACCCCGCTGGCCCTGGCGCTGGAGCCCCATGCCCGGCTGATCGCCGACCAGCTGACGCAGCTTCAGGTGCACGCCATCGAGCTTTCCCAGGGCCTGGAAAGCACCCTGGCCATCGGCGTGGTGCCCGACATCGATCACCAGCCGCTGCTCCAGGCCATCGGCCAGATCAGCCAGCGCCACCCGCTGCTGCAGGTGGAGGTGCTCAGCGCCCCGCAGGAAGATGCGCTGCACCTGCTGCACGAAGGTCGCGTGCAGCTGTGCCTGGCGTTTGCCGGGCTGACGGTCGACCCGCGCCAGCGCTTCGAACAGGTCGGCATGGAGTCGCTGACCGCCACCCTCTCGCCCCATCACCCCGCGCTGGGCGAGCAGGTGCGCTACCTCGAAGACCTGGTCAACGTGCGCCAGATCGTGGTGGCCAGCCGCGATTTGCCGATGCTCGACCCCCGCGTGCTGATCGGTGCCTCGCACTGGCGCACCGACAGCCTGAGCATGGCCATCGAGATGGTCGAGGCCGGGCTTGGCTGGGGCGACTTCCCGCTGTCGCGCATTGCCCCGCTGCTCAAGGCCGGGCGACTGGTGCAACTGGATTTTCGCAACACCCGCAATGAACTGCGCCTGCCGGTGCATGCCTTCTGGCTCAAGCAACAGCCGCTGCAACGCGCTGCCCAGGAGCTGGTGAGGTTGCTGAGACAGACCGCAGCCCTGGCCGACTGACCCCGCGTCAAAATGGTACGTAAATATTTCGTGGTTTCAGCCGATACCTGAAAGGTCAGTCGCGTGCAATTCACGATGGCGGTGCTCACAAGGCTCCGACCCGTGACGCCGTCACTTCCCCTATCTGGCTAAAGGTCTCGAAACATGAACCTGAAATTTCGCCACAAGATCCTGCTCAGCGCCGGCGCAGTCGTCGTGCTGGCCTTTGCACTGTTCACCCTCTACAACGATTACCTGCAACGCAACACCATCCGCCAGAACATCGAATCGTCGGTCAACCAGGCCGGCGCGCTGACAGCCAGCAGTGTGCAGAACTGGATGAGCGGGCGCATCCTGGTGCTGGAAAACCTGGCCCAGAACATCGCCCACCAGGGCGCCAATGCCGACTTCCCCGGGCTGGTCGACCAGCCCGCCTTCACATCGAACTTCCAGTTCACCTATGTGGGCCAGACCAACGGCGTGTTCACCCAGCGCCCGGACGCGAAAATGCCCGACGGCTACGACCCGCGCCAGCGTCCCTGGTACACAGCTGCTGTCGCCGCCGGCAAACCCATGCTCACCCCACCCTACCTGGCGGCTGTCGGCGGGCTGGTGGTGACCATTGCGATGCCGGTCAAGAGCAACGGCGAACTGGTCGGCGTGGTGGGCGGCGACCTGAGCCTGGCCACCCTGGTGGACATCATCAATGCCGTGGACTTCGGCGGTATCGGCCACGCCTTCCTGGTCGACCGCGACGGGCAGATGATCGTCAGCCCGGACAGCGACCAGGCCATGAAGAACCTCAAGGACATCTACCCCGGCAGCAACCTGCAGGTCGCCGCCGGCCTGCACGACGTGACCCTCAACGGCGAACAGCGGATCATCTCGTTCGCCCCGGTCAGCGGCCTGCCGTCGGCCGACTGGTACATCGGCCTGTCCATCGACAAGGCAAAGGCCTATGCCCCGCTGAGCCAGTTCCGCACCTCGGCCATCATCGCCATGCTGATCGCCGTGGCCGCCATCGCCGGCCTGCTGAGCCTGCTGATTCCAGTGCTGATGCGCCCCCTCACCACCATGGGCCGCGCCATGCAGGACATCGCCCAGGGCGAAGGCGACCTGACCCGGCGCCTGACCGTGGAAAACAAGGATGAATTCGGCGAACTGGCCGGTGCCTTCAACCAGTTCGTGGAGCGCATCCATGCATCGATTTCCGAAGTGGCCTCGGCCACCCGCCAGGTGCACGACCTGTCGGAACGCGTGATGAGCGCCTCCAACGCCTCGATCATCGGCTCCGAGGAACAGAGCCTGCGCACCAACAGCGTGGCCGCTGCAATCAACGAACTGGGCGCCGCCACCCAGGAGATCGCGCGCAACGCCGCCGATGCCTCGCAACATGCCAGCGGTGCCAGCGACCAGGCCAACGATGGTCGCCAGGTGATGCAGGAGACCATCAGCGCGATGACGGCGCTGTCGCAGAAGATCAGCGAGTCGTGCGAGCAGATCGAAACCCTCAACGCCAGCACCGATGACATCGGCCAGATCCTCGACGTGATCAAGGGCATCTCGCAGCAGACCAACCTGCTGGCACTCAACGCCGCCATCGAGGCAGCACGGGCCGGTGAAGCCGGTCGCGGCTTTGCCGTGGTGGCCGACGAAGTGCGCAACCTGGCGCACCGTACCCAGGAATCGGCCGAAGAGATCCACAAGATGATCACCACCCTGCAGGTGGGGTCGCGCGAGGCAGTGCACAACATGAACGCCAGCCAGGTGTCCAGCGAGCAGAGCGTGCAGGTCGCCAACCAGGCCGGCGAACGCCTGACCAGCGTGACCCTGCGCATTGGCGAGATCGACGGCATGAACCAGTCGGTAGCAGCCGCCACCGAGGAACAGACCGCCGTGGTCGAGAGCCTGAACCTGGACATCACCCAGATCAACGTGCTCAACCAGCAGGGTGTGGCCAACCTCAACGACACCCTCAAGCACTGCGATGACCTGGCGCGTCAGGCCGGGCGCCTCAAGCAACTGGTAGACAGCTTCAAGATCTGACCCCCGCCCTCGCCCATCGGCCGCCCAGGCGGTCGATGGCACCCTCGCCTGCTGCGTTACGGTTATAAACTAATAACGAACAAGTCTATTTGGCTATAAAAAAACCTTTATGCTGGCGCCATCCGATCACGGGCTCGCTGGGTGTTTAGGTATTTATGGATGTAGGTTCTTTTGGTTTCACCATCGCAGGCCTGGTTGTTGGGTTCATTGTCGGCATGACCGGCGTTGGCGGTGGTTCGTTGATGACCCCGATCCTGCTCTGGTTCGGCATCAACCCGGCCACTGCAGTGGGCACCGACCTGTTGTATGCGGCCATCACCAAGGCCAGTGGCGTCTGGGTGCACAGCAAGCAAAAGAACATCGACTGGAAGATCACCGGGCTGCTGGCCATGGGCAGCGTGCCAGCGGCGGCCTTGACCCTGTGGTTTCTGAGCACCCTGCATACCGACACCCAGACGCTCAACGGCGTGATCAAGCAGGGCCTGGCGGTGGTGCTGATCCTCACGGCGCTGGCCATCCTGTTCAAGTCGCGGTTGCAGGCGTTTGCCAGCAAGCACGCCGGTGACCGCTACCACCTCAGCGAACGCAGCCTCAACGCCCTTACCGTGGTCACTGGCGTGGTGCTGGGCGTGATGGTGTCACTGACCTCGATTGGCGCGGGCGCCCTGGGCACTGTCGCGCTGTTTCTGCTGTACCCGTACCTGGTCACCCGGCGCCTGGTGGGCACCGAGATCGCCCACGCCGTACCTCTGACCCTGGTCGCCGGCCTGGGCCATGCCAGCATGGGCAACATGGACTGGTCGTTGCTGGGCTACCTGCTGTTGGGCTCGTTGCCGGGGATCTACCTGGGCAGCCACCTGACCGGGCGCATTTCCGACAACGTACTGCGCCCTTGCCTGGCGGGGATGCTGTTGCTGATCGGGTACAAGCTCGCGTTCTGAGCGCATCTTTCCGACAGCGCGTCGACGCCATTCGCCGGCAAGGCCGGCTCCTACCGTGATCATGTAGGAGCCGGCCTTGCCGGCGAAGCTTTTTGCGGAACCACATATAGTATTTATACCATACATCACAGGTAGTACTTCCATAACAACCCGACATTGTTATATAAGATGCCCGGAGCCATCTGCGCTGCCGCCACCGACAAGGGGGCAGCTGACATCAAGAGCTAACAATCAGCCAACGGGTGCCACACATGTCGAATTCTCACCAGGGCCTCGCCCCTGCCTGTACGAGCCTGCTCAACCTCGGCTCACCCCCGCGCACGTTACCTCGCCCCGCGACCTGATCGCGGCGCGCCGGCGCCTGCCCCACAGCATTTACCGTCTGGCTGCGAGCCCTGCCCGCCGCCCTGACGCCCCACACCCGCAACAAAGTCGATGGCCCGCCCCAGGCAATAAAAACAACAAAGGAGCCCCACCCATGACGCACGCCCGAACCGATCACGCGCAGAGTTGCGACCGCATCCGCGCCAACCCCAAATTCCAGCAACTGGTGCGCACCCGATCGCGCCTGGCCTGGTCGCTCAGCGCCGCAGTGCTGGGTGCCTACTACCTGTTCATGCTGGTGGTGGCGTTCTACCCGCAGGTGCTGCACACACCGCTGGGGGACGGTCGCCAACTGACCCTCGGCATTCCCGTGGCCTCGGCACTGATCGTGCTGTCGTGGCTGCTGACCGGCTGGTACGTGCGCAGCGCCAATACCCGCTTCGACAGCCTCAGCGCACAGGTACTGGAGGAGTCGAAATGAACCGCACCGCACTGCTAGTGCTGAGCAGCCTGCTGCTGACCCCGGCGGCTTTCGCGGCGCCGCTGGTGGCCGACAAACAACCGGTCAACCTGCACGCCATCGCGATGTTCTTCGTGTTCGTGCTGGGCACCCTGGCGATCACCTGGTGGGCCGCGCGCCAGACCCGCTCCACCTCCGACTTCTACACCGCCGGCGGCGGCATCAGCGGTTTTCAGAACGGCCTGGCGATTGCCGGCGACTACATGTCGGCGGCCACCCTGCTGGGCCTGTCGAGCCTGGTGTTCGCCAAGGGCTACGACGGCTTCATCTACACCGTGGCGTTCTTCGTCGGCTGGCCGATCATCACCTTCCTGATGGCCGAGCGCCTGCGCAACCTGGGGCGCTACACCTTTGCCGACATCGTGTCGTACCGCCTGGACCAGACCCGCATCCGCACCTTCGCCGCCTTCGGCTCGCTGACCGTGGTGTGCTGCTACCTGGTGGTGCAGATGGTGGGTGCCGGGCAACTGATCAAGCTGCTGTTCGGCCTGGACTACAGCACCGCAGTGATGGTGGTGGGCGCCCTGATGCTGGTGTACGTGATCTTCGGCGGCATGATCGCCACCACCTGGGTGCAGATCATCAAGGCCGTGCTGTTGCTGGCCGGTGGCACCACCCTGGCGCTGCTGGCCATGGCCGAGTTCGGCTTCAGCCTGGAAACCCTGGCCAGCCGCGCAGTGAACGTGCACAGCACAGGCTGGAGCATCATGGGCCCCGGCTCGATGCTGGCCGACCCGATCAACGCCGCGTCGCTGTCGCTGGGGCTGGTGTTCGGCATCGCCGGGCTGCCGCATATCCTGATGCGCTTTTTCACCGTGCCCAACGCCAAGGAAGCGCGCAAGTCGGTGTTCTACGCCACCGGCTTCATCGGTTTCTTCTTTCTGGTGGTGATGGTGCTGGGCTACGCGGCCATCGTCATCGTCGGCACCGACCCGCAGTTCTACGTGGACGGCGACCTCAAGGGCGCGCTGATCGGTGGCGGCAACATGGTCGCCATGCACCTTGCAAAGGCAGTGGGCGGCAACCTGTTCCTGGGCTTCCTGTCGGCGGTGGCCTTCGCCACCATTCTCGCGGTGGTGTCGGGCCTGGCACTGGCCGGTGCGTCGGCCATCTCCCATGACCTCTACGCCACCGTGTGGAAAAAGGGCACCGCCAGCGAAAAGGACGAGATGCGCGTGACCCGTATCGCCACCGTCGGCCTGGGCATCATCGCGATCCTGCTGGGCATCCTGTTCGAGAAGCAGAACGTGGCCTTCCTGGTGGGCCTGACCTTCGGTATCGCCGCCTCCACCAACTTCCCGGTGCTGATCATGGCCATGTACTGGAAAGGCCTGACCACCCGCGGCGCGCTGGCCGGCGGCTTTGCCGGGCTGATCACCGCGCTGGGGCTGGTGATCCTGTCGCCGGCGGTGTGGGTGTCGGTGCTGGGCAACGCCCAGGCGATCTACCCCTATGACCATCCGGCACTGTTTTCCATGCCGCTGGCGTTCCTGGTCACGGTGATTGTGTCCAGGCTCGACCGCAGCGCCCGCGCAGCCCGCGAACGTGCGGCCTTCGACGACCAGTTCGTGCGCGCACAGACTGGCCTGGGCGCCGCCACCGCCGTCAGCCACTGAACCACTGCAACCCCTGTCACGGGCCGCTACGGCGGCCCGTGCGGGCATCGCTGCACCTCATAAAAACAAAAAAGAGGATTTACCATGCACCGCACTTTCCCACCGTTCAGCCTTGGCCTGCTGGCCACGGCAACACTCGCCGGCGTTTGCAGCACGGCCAACGCGGCCTTTGTCGATGACAGCAAGGCCAGCGTGGAACTGCGCAACTTCTACTTCAACCGCGACTTTCGCCAGCACGAGGCCCCGCAGTCCAAGGCCGAGGAATGGGCCCAGGGCTTTGTGCTGCGCTACGAGTCCGGCTTTACCGAGGGCACCCTGGGCGTTGGGGTGGACGCCATCGGCCTGCTCGGGCTCAAGCTCGATTCCAGCCCCGAACGCAGTGGTAGCGGCCTGCTGCAGCGTGACCGCGAGGCACCGCGCCGTGCCCAGGGCGAGTACAGCGAGCTGGGCCTGACCGCCAAGGTGCGCGCCAGTCACAGCGTGTTGAAGGTCGGCACCCTGATACCCAGGCTGCCGGTGCTGATGCCCAACGACTCGCGCCTGTTGCCGCAGACCTTTTCCGGCGGGCAGTTGAACGTGCAGGAGCTGGAGAACCTGAACCTCGACATCGGCCGGCTGCGCCAGGTCAACCAGCGCGACTCCACCGACTACGAGGACATGGGCGTGACCACGGGCGCGGCAAAAAACATCGTGGCCCGGCGCAGCGACAGCGATCGCTTCGACTTCGCCAGCCTTAGCTACAAGTGGACCGACAGCCTGACTACCAGCTACAGCTACGGTGCGCTCGACAACCTCTACCGCCAGCACTTCGTGGGCCTGAACCACACCTGGGCGCTGGGCGAGGGGCAGTCGCTCAAAAGCGATATCCGGTTCGCCCGCTCCAGCGACGACGGCGCCAGCAACGTCGACAACAAGGCGCTGGGGGCGATGTTCACCTATGGCATACAGGGCCACGCCTTCGGTGTGGGCTACCAGCGCATGCGCGGCGACACCGGCTTTGCCTACCTCAACGGCGCCGATGCCTACCTGGTGAACTTCGTGCAGATCGGCGACTTCGCCAACAAGGACGAAACCTCGTGGCAGGCCCGCTACGACTTCAACTTCGCCAGCGTGGGCCTGCCGGGGTTGACCTTCATGACCCGCTACCTGCGCGGCGATGGCATCGACCTGGGTGCGGGGCGGCCCGATGGCAAAGAGTGGGAGCGCGACACCGATATCGGCTACGTGGTGCAAAGCGGCCCGCTGAAAAACGTCGGCGTGAAGTGGCGCAACGCCACGGTACGCTCCACGCATTTCGGCAACGACCTGGACGAGAACCGGCTGATCCTGTCGTACACCGTTGCACTCTGGTAATTGAACATTGGCCATTCGCCGATAACACTCAGGCGTTGCTCGTGGTCCAGAGGGCAACGTCTGACGTCATCAAGCGACGAACAACTGGAAGTCGCGCTTGAAAAAGTCCCACACTGGGACCAGAATGGGGCCTTATGAGAATCATTGCCATCAGTCACCTGAAAGCATTTTCCGAGAAGCATCCTGCATCCAAGCAACCCTTGCTCTCATGGATTGACGAAGCCAGGCAGGCAAGATGGTCCACGCCTGCGGATATCAAGGCGCAGTTCGGCAATGCCAGCATCCTCAAAAGTCGCAGAGTGGTGTTCAATATCAAAGGCAATGACTATCGGATCGTGGCTGCCGTGGCCTATCGCTTCGAAGCCATCTACATCAAGTTTGTCGGTACTCACGAACAATACGATGGCATTGACGCCGACACCGTTGAGATGGAGTGATCCTGTGAACATTCACCCAATTCATACCGAGCAGGACTACAAGGCCGCGTTGAACGCAGTGTCCGAGCTGTTCGACAACGAGCCGGAACCCGGCACGCCCGAAGGTGATTACTTCGATGTCATGGTCACGCTGATAGAGGCGTATGAGACCAAGCAGTTTCCGCTCGACCTGCCCGACCCCATCGAGGCTATTCGCTTCAGAATGGAGCAGTCCGGCCTGAGCGCCGCCGACCTGGTACCGGCAATCGGCCGGAAGAACCGGGTCTACGAAGTACTCAATGGAACGAGAGCGCTGACGCTGCCGATGATATGGCGGTTGCACGAAATGTTCGGAATTCCGGCGCAAAGCCTGATAAAACCTCGACAAGTACAGGGCGTCGACACTACACGTTGACTGCTTGCGCAGCGCTATCGAGCCAGGGAGGCCCGGCATGTTGCACGTTCTGTTCCACCGCTTTTCTCTTGCCCTGGCCCTGAGCGCCCTGCTCGTCGCCTGCGTGCCCTACCCGCGAGAGCGCCCGGCCTATGCCGACCTGTGCGAGTCGCGCCAGGTGTTCGAGGTGCCGACCGCGCACGGGGTCAAGACCTTCTACCTGTACACCTACCTCTACGACCATGCGCTGATGTGGAGAGATCGACCCTACACGCAGGGTTACTTCAGCGTGCCCCATGGCTCGCCACAGCGCGAGTTCTACGTGCAGGTGATCGGCTTCAACAAGAATCGCCAGCAGCCTCTCAAGCCAGGGTCGGGCGAAGCGCCCATCCCCATGCTGTACGACAGCCACAAGGCCTACCTGACCTTCGAGAATGGCCAGCGCCTGGCGGCCCGCCCGGACCTTTACCTGGGCGCGCTGAACAACGACTTCCCGCTTTCGGGCAAGGACTACGTGCGCCCCTCGCCGTTCGACATCAACAGTGACGAGGTGCACCGGCGCATTCCCAAGCTCACCAACAACAGCCGCTATGGCTCGGTCTACGTCGCGTTCAACACCCCGGACTTCAACGCCGACGCCAAGTGGACGATCAACCTGGGCACGTTGGAAATCGACGGGCAGTCGGTTACTGTGGCGCCACTGCAACTGTGCCACCACCCGAAAAAATCCTGGATCGGCGTCGAGCCGTTGATGCGGCCCTGAGCCCCGGTCCACTTCACGCCCACATTCAGCGAGGTTGCATGCAGATCGAGCTTCTGGAGGTTCGCGATCACCTCCACCGTTTCGCCCCTTTCGACGCCCTGCCCGAAGAAACCCTCAATGGCATTGCGCCACGAATCCAGGTGAGCTATTTCAAGGCCGGTAGCACCATCCTGGAAGCAGGCGCCAGCATCCAGGACCTGCACTACGTGCGCAGCGGTGCGGTGGAGATCTACCGGCGCAACGGCGAGCTCTACAACCGCCTGGGCGAAGGCGACATCTTCGGCCAGGCCGGGTTGCTGCGCAGCAACAAGGTGCGCTTTCCGGCCAAGGCGCTGGAAGACAGCCTGATCTACTTCATTCCAGCAGACCTGTTTGCCGAACTGTGCGAGCAGCACGACAGCTTTGCCGAGTTCGTGGAGGCCGAAGGACATTCGCGTCTCAAGTCCGCTGTCGAAGGCCAGGGCCGCGCCAGCGAGCTGATCCAGCTCAAGGCACGCACCCTGCTCTCGCGCAGCCTGGTGTGGGTGAGCCAGGACACTTCGATTCTGGACGCGGCGCGCCTGATGGCCGCCGAAAGCGTGTCGTGCGTGGCAGTGGTCGAACCGGTACCGGATGCCCCCGACAAACTGCTGGGGCTGGTCACCGACCGGGATCTGCGCACCCGCGTGCTGGCCGCCGACCTCAGCAGCAGCCTGCCCATCAGCACGGTGATGTCGAGCGATCCGGTGGTGATCCAGGCCAACGACTCGGTGTTCGAAGCCATGCTGTGCATGCTGCGGCGCAACATCCACCACCTGCCGGTGGTGCACAAGGGCCGCACGCTGGGGCTGATCAACCTGTCGGACATCATCCGCCACGAGTCCCAGAGCAGCCTGCACCTGGTCAACAGCATCTCCAACCAGAACAGCGTGGCCGGCCTGCGCTCGCTGCTGCGCGACCTGCGCGGCACCTATGTGCGCATGGTGCGCGATGGCGCCACCGCGCACATGATCGGCAGCGCGATTTCCGGCATCGGGCGCGCCTTCACCCAGCGCCTGCTGGAACTGGCCGAACGCGACCTGGGCCCGCCGCCCGTGCCGTACTGCTTCATGGCGCTGGGCTCGATGGCGCGGGACGAACAGTTGCTGGTCACCGACCAGGACAACGCCCTGGTGCTGGACGACAGCTTCGACCCGGTGCAGCACGACGCCTACTTCCTCAAACTCGCCACCTTCGTCAGCGACGGCCTGGCCGCGTGCGGCTACAGCTACTGCAAGGGCGGGATCATGGCCACCAACGACCAGTGGCGCCAGCCGCTGCGGGTATGGAAGGGCTACTTCACCCAGTGGATCGACAAACCCAACGCGGCCACCCTGCTCAACAGCAGCATCTTCTTCGACCTCGACGGGGTGTATGGCCAGCTGGAACTGGTGGAAACCCTCAAGATCCTGTGCGCGCAGAAGTCCAGCGCCAGCCCCGCCTTTCTTACCGCCATGGCGCGCAATGCACTGAACCGTACGCCGCCGCTGGGGTTCTTCCGCACCTTCGTGATGGAAACCGACGGCCGCCAGAAACAGATCATCAACCTCAAGGGCCGCGGCACCGCACCGCTCACCGACCTGATTCGCGTACATGCCCTGGCCTGCGCCAGTACCGCGCAGAACTCGGTCGAGCGCCTGGAAGCCATCAGCGCCACCAAGCTGATGCAGCCGGCGGCCATCGAGCACCTGCGCTATGCGCTGGAGTTCCTGTCGATGGTGCGCATTCGGCACCAGGTGGACGCCCTCGAAAACGGCCAGCAGCCGGACAACTACATCGAGCCCGAGCGCTTCTCCAGCAGCGAGCGACACAACCTCAAGGAAGCGTTCCAGGTGCTGAGCCATGCGCAGAAGTTCCTGCGCTTTCGCTACCCTGGCATCGTGCGGCACTCGCGATGAAGCCGCGTGGTATCGACCGTATCGACTGGGCAACGCGCTTTCAGGCATTGGCAGCCCAGGCGCGCAACCCGCTGCTGAAGAACTTCTATGCCGCCGGCGTGGTGCCGGCTGGCACTCCCCTGGAGCAGGTGCCGTTGCTGGCGCTGGATGTGGAAACCACCGGGCTGGATGCGCAGAAGGATGCCATTGTCAGCATTGGCCTGATGCCCTTCACCCTGCAGCGCATCCGCTGCGCCGAGGCGCGCTACTGGGTGGTGAAACCGCGCACCGAACTGAGCGACGAGTCGGTGACCTTCCACCACATCACCCACAGCGACATCCGCCATGCGCCCACCCTGCCCCATGTGCTCAACGCGTTGCTGGGAGCCATGGCCGGGCATGTGATGGTGGTGCATTACCGCAACCTGGAACGCGGGTTTCTCGACAATGCGGTGCGACGGCACCTGGGTGAGGGGTTGGAGTTTCCGGTGATCGACACCATGCAGCTGGAAGCACTGCTGCACCGTGGCAAACGCAGTTGGCGGGACCGCCTGCTGCGCCGGCCGCCAGCCTCGATACGCCTGGCCGACAGCCGCGCGCGCTATCACCTGCCGCCGTATCACGCGCACCATGCCCTGACCGATGCGTTGGCCACGGCCGAGCTGTTGCAGGCCCAGGTGGCACATCGGTTCGAAGCGGGAATGGAAATCGGGCGGCTGTGGGATTGAACGCCAGCAAACTGGCTTTGTGCAGAAGCCAGCCTTGCTGGCGATGCCCGGCTACGCCGGGCCAGGGGCGCCATGCACGCCATCGCCGGCAAGGCCGGCTGCTACGCCCCCACAATAAAGTTGCTGCGCCGGGCGGGCTTTAACCGCGCGGCTCCGACATCAGTCCCTTGACCAGCGACACACAGCCGAGCAGCAACACGATGGCGAACGGCAGGCCGGTCGACACCGCCATCGCCTGCAGCGCAATCAAGCCGCCACCGAGCAAAAGCGCAATCGCGATCACGCCCTGCATCACCGCCCAGAACACCCGCTGCGGCACCGGTGCATCCACCTTGCCACCGGCGGTGATGGTATCGATCACCAGCGAGCCGGAGTCGGACGAGGTGATGAAGAACACCGCCACCAGCACGATGCCGATGAACGAGGTGATCTCCTTGAGCGGCAGGCCGCTGAGCATCGCGAACAGCTTGAGCTCCAGCACCGCATCGGTCACGCCGGCAAAGTGCTGGTTCACGGTCTGATCGATGGCGGTGCCGCCGAAAGTGGTCATCCACAGTACCGACACCAGCGAGGGCACCAGCAACACGGCGATGAGAAACTCGCGCACCGTGCGGCCACGGCTGACACGGGCGATGAACATGCCCACGAACGGCGACCAGCTGATCCACCAGGCCCAGTAGAAGGCAGTCCAGCCCTGGGTGAACTCGGCATCCTCGCGCCCCACCGGGTTGGACAACGCCGGCAGGTACTCGATGTAGGCCGTGAGGTTTCTGAAGAAGCCGGTGAAGATCGCCAGGGTCGGCCCGACCACGATGATGAACACCAGCAGCAGCAACGCCAGGCCCATGTTCACCTGGGACAGCATCTTCACGCCCTTGTCCATGCCGGCCAGCACCGAGCCCAGTGCGATGATGCTGATGCCGATGATCAGCAGCACCTTGCTGACATTGGTCGAGGGGATCGCGAACAGGTATTCGAGCCCGGCTGCCGCCTGCTCGGCACCGATCCCGAGGGAAGTGGCCAGGCCGAACAGCGTGGCGAACACCGCCAGGATATCGATCACATGCCCCGGCCAGCCCCACACGCGCTCACCCAGCAACGGGTAGAACACCGAGCGGATCGACAGCGGCAAGCCCTTGTTGTAGGTGAACAGCGCCAGCGACAACGCAACGATCGCGTAGATCGCCCACGGGTGCAGGCCCCAGTGGTAGATGGTGGCCGCCATCGCCATGTCGGCCGCCACCTTGGCATCACCGCCTGCACCGCCCAGCGGCGCCCAGTCGGTACGCACGCCGTTGGCGTCGAGGGTGACCCCGCCCATGGCGGCCGAGAAGTGCGACATCGGTTCGGCCACGCCATAGAACATCAGGCCGATACCCATGCCGGCGGCGAACAGCATCGAGAACCAGCCCACATAGGAATGGTCCGGCACCGCTTCGCGCCCGCCCAGGCGCACCTTGCCCAACGGCGAGACGATCAGGCCCAGGCACAGCAGTACGAAGATGTTCGCGGTGCTCATGAAGAACCACGCCAGGTTGGCGGTCAACCAGCTGCGCATGGCGCTGAACACCGGCTCGACTTCGTTCTGCAAGGCCAGGGTGAGGATGACGAACAGGAAGATGGTGGCGGCAGAGATGAGGAACACCTTGCCGTGGATGTCCAGCGAGAAGGAAAACTCGCCCTTGAAATTGTCCTGGCCGACGACGTAGTCGGTATCGATCAGGTTTACTTCACCGCTGGGAGCTGGAATGCCGTCGACGGTCGGCGGCTGAGAATGCCCGGGTGTGTCGTTGGAGGGGGTTCTTCCCACGAAATAGCTCCTTGAATTGCTGGCACGCTTCGACGTGCAGTGATCTGATAGCCCCGCTGTTCCTATGGCAAAACGAGAAATGTGAAGGCCACAGGGTAGCAGGCCTGAGGTCGGACCGCCGCACCCGTCATCGGTTCAAGGCTTTTTGCCATTATTTGCATTCACCTTGCCGGCCCTTTATTGCACGACTCAAGCGAGCCCCCATGTCCCGATACGCCATCGCCGTCACCGCCGCCGACCACAAGCCAGGGATCGTCAAGCTGCTGCGCCAGTGGTCTGCCGACAGCATCGGCGAGCTGATGCGCAAGGTGGGCACGCAAACGCCGGTCGTGCTGTTCGATACCACGGACTTCGCCCTGGAGGTGCCCAGCGAGCAAGGCACGGTGACGCAGCAGCAAACGCTGCTGGCAATCATCGATGCGCTGGAGCAGGCCGGCGCCAGCCTGCGCATCACCCACCATGCAGGCACGCTGGTGGAGCCGCTGACGCGTGAGATGCTGGAGAACCTGTTCGAAAGCGAGCTGCTCTATCTGGGCCAGGAGCACGACTGAGCGTTGCTACGCCCCGCCGTGCCCGTAACGCTTGCGGTACTCGGCAGGTGTCACCCCCACGTGCTTGAAGAACGCGCGGCGCAGGGTGTCGGCGTTGGCGAAGCCGCATTTGGCGGCGACCTGCTTGGGCGCATCACCACCGGCCTCCAGCAGGGCGCGTGCAGCGGCCACCCGCGCCGACTCCACCCAGGCTGCGGGCGTGACGCCCACCTCGGCATGAAACAGCCGGGCAAAATGCCGGGGGCTGAGGCCGGCATGTTCGGCCAGTGCCTCGACTGTCAGCGCCAGCTGCGGGTTGGCGGCCACCCAGCGCTGCACTTGCTGCAACACCGAACGCCCGGCTGGCTGCGCCTCGCCCTTGCGGCTGAACTGCAACTGCCCGCCCGGGCGCTTGAAGAACATCACCAGTTGCGCCGCTACCCGCAGCGCGATTTCACGGCCCAGGTCTTCCTCCACCAGCATCAGCGCCAGGTCCAGCCCGGCAGTGACCCCGGCGGCTGTGCGCAGCTTGCCGTCGCGCACATACAGCGCATCCTCTTCCACGCTCAGGCTCGGGTAACGCTGTGCCAGGGCCTGTGCCGCGGCCCAGTGCGTGGTCACCCGCCGCCCATCCAGCAACCCGCTGGCCGCCAGCGCGAAGGCGCCGGTGCACACCGAGCCGAAGCGGCGCGACTGGCCCGCGCAATCGCGGATCCAGGCCAGCAGCGCGTTGTTCAGTTGCATCCGCGCCGCATCCGGCGCCCCGGCCACCAGCAAGGTGTCGAAGCGCTGCCCGGGCTCACCTGCCACCAGGTCGGGCAACAGCCGCGCACCGGACGAGCTGTGAATGGGCCCTGGCTCGCACGCCACCACCTGCAACGTGTAGACCTGCCGACCCGCCTCGACATTGGCCTGGGCGAACACATCCAGCGGGCCCGACACATCGAGCAGTTGAACACCGGGCAGCGCGAGTACGGCAATGGTTCTGGTCATGGCGAAGGGGCGAACCTGAAGGCGTCGTGATTTCACGTGAAATGGCAGTATATGGCGTATCACGCCATTTGAGGACAGAAGTGTCGAGGCTGACAATGGAGGCGAACCGCAACCCGGAGCCTGCCCCATGACACTCGACATCCACGGCATCAAGATCCCCGACAGCCAGCTCGCCCGCGAAATCACCGAGGTGGTACGCGATACGGCCTCGCCCCTGCTGTTCCACCATTCCAGCCGCGTGTTCTACTTCGCGGCCCTGGCGGGCCAGAAGCGCGGCCTGAAGTTCGACGCCGAGCTGCTGTACTGCGGCTGCATGTTCCACGACATGGGCCTGACCCATCAGCACAGCAGCGCCTGCGAGCGTTTCGAAGTGGATGGCGCCAATGCCGCACGCGACTTCCTGTGCGGCCACGGCATCGCCCAGCAGGACATCGATACGGTATGGACCGCCATCGCTCTGCACACCACCCCAGGCATACCCGAGCACATGCACCCGGTGGTGGCGCTGGTGACGGCAGGGGTCGAGATGGACGTGCTGGGGCTGACCCACGGCCAGTACGGCGCTGCCGAGCGCGAAGCCATCGTCAGCGCCCACCCGCGGGGCGAGCATTTCAAGGAAGACATCATCCAGGCCTTCTACGACGGCATCCGCCACAAGCCGCAGACCACCTTCGGCAACGTCAAGGCGGATGTGCTGGCCGACAAGGACCCCGCCTTCAAGCCCGGGAATTTCTGTGCGGTGATTCGCGGCTCGAAGTGGGCGAGCTAGGCACCTGCTGGCCCGTGGTGCTTGATATTGGCGGCCAGGCCGCGACGGGTGATGTAGCCGATGCGTGCACTCACCAGTTGAATCGCGATCATCAGGGGCAGGGTCAGCACCACGGTCCACAGCATGGAGAAGCCAAACTGTGCGCCGGCTTGCGAATAGGTGGCGATACCGCTCGGATCGTCGTCGGCAGCGCCGGTGATCAACCCGGGCCCAAGCCGTCGCAGGCTGCGGCGCAATCCGATTTTCCTGGCAGGCTTCATGACCGCGCCTCGATTCACCTGCGGGGGTGGGCCGAACATTGCGCAGGGGACAGCAACAGACTAGCCCGCCCACGGCCATTTGGGCGCCGGCATGACGGGCTTGCAGGCGAAGGTTGCAGACTCTTGGTAAACTGGCGCACTTGTGTTTTTGGGGCTGGCCGGTGTGACGCGGTGTCAGCGCAGAACGCCCATCGCCCGAAACACCCCGAATTGGCTGCACCACACGTAGACGAACATGCTCTCAGAACCTGTTACAACTCCTGTAGATACGCGGCCCGAGCCGTCCCGCCGGTTCAGCGTTGCACCCATGATAGATCGGGTCGATTAAGTGGGGCGGCCCAGTATTTACGGGACCTGTAGACATGCCGTGTTTTTGCTGTAGCAAAAATTAAGCAAGGGAGAAGGGATAGCCACGCCACATTAGTGGCTATTTTTTGGGCAGGAAAAAGGTGGCACTCCAGAATGGCACTGCCGGTTTCTCACTGGTCGGCGCCGAGCTCGGCCAATCTCGCCAGCGCCATGTTCTCGATCATCACGTACAGCCGCTCGACGGCCAGGCGATCGAAAGCCTTGAGAATCTCCAGACCCTAGACCAGACTTTCGGCGCGCGCCTGCGAAACCAGGCACTCAAGCTTGGTATCGCTCATCTCGATCTCCGTCACCCGCTTGCGCAGCGGGCCATGGATCTCTGGCGGCATGATGATCCCTGGCAAGAACTCTCCAGGCTGCGCCCTACCGTAACGATCACTCACTGCTGTCTATCCGTTTTCAAGAGGTGCTACCGCACATCAAGAAGCGCCCAAGGCCTAAGGCCTTGCTTTTTGGCCTCCTGTTCGGCCTCGAGGATCGCCTCTGTACGATGGAACGTACGAGCTCGATGAATGAACCGGAAAGGTTGCCCCAGATCCCGTCGAACGCTAAGAACCACAACTGCGCCTGGCTCCAGCTTTGAAGGCATCTCCACCGTCGCTGCGCCATTAGAGCTCCCGAACAGGGCGTCTCTTAGCCTTGATTCAAGGTCATCGCTCGGACTCACCGCATCACCTGCTCTAATTTCAAAAAAAAGACCAATACGCTATCATCGCGGATTTTCCGACCCAGTCCAGACAACGGAAATGCCATGAAGTTTTTTAAGTATGCCAGCATAGGCGTATTGAACACAGGGATCCACTGGGGAGTTTTCGGCGCCATGACTGCTTTAGGCGTGGGCCAGGGCACATCAAACGCCATCGCATTCTTATGCGCAGTCACGTTTAGCTTCTTCGCGAATGCGAAAATCACATTCAAAGCCAGGGCTTCTGCCGCAGCGTATGCCCTGTACGTATCTTTCATGGGGCTGATGGCGTTTGCCTTCGGGTCTGCAGCAGACCACATGAGCCTGCCCGCTCTAGTAACACTAGCTGCCTTCTCTGGATTTAGCTTAGTGGCCGGATATCTATATTCAAATCTTATTTTTTCAAGGAACGAATAATGAAAATATCTCTTGTCGTCCCGGTGTTTAATGAGCAGGAAGCAGTGCCGATATTTTACAAGGCAGTTAGAGGGAGCGAGGAGCTAAAGAACTTATCAGTTGAAATACTATTTGTGGATGACGGGAGTTCAGACAAGACATTATCCGAAGTAAAGGCGCTAGCCGCATCCGACGAGCAAGTGAGCTATATAAGTTTCACAAGAAACTTTGGAAAGGAACCAGCGCTGTTCGCAGGAATTCACAAGGCGGCGGGCGATGCCGTGATCCCAATCGACGTAGACCTACAAGACCCTATCGAAGTTATCCCGCAGCTTATCGCGAAGTGGCAAGAAGGCTATGACGTCGTCTTGGCTAAGCGAGCTGATCGTTCTTCGGATGGTGTCCTGAAAAGATTTTCTGCCGGAATGTTCTATAAACTACACAACAAGATTAGCCACCCGATAATAGAGGACAATGTCGGTGATTTTCGGCTTATTTCAAGGCAGACTGTCGACCGAATCAAAAAGCTGAAAGAGCGCAACTTGTTCATGAAGGGCGTACTTAGCTGGCCAGGCGGGAAGACTGCTGTTGTGGAGTACGTCAGATCCGAACGCTCTGCAGGTCACACGAAGTTCAACGGATGGAAGCTGTGGAACCTTGCAATTGAGGGCATCACCAGCTTTTCCACCGTCCCTCTTCGCGTCTGGTCTTACATAGGTTTCAGCGTTGCTAGCTTGGCTTTTGCGTATGGGGCTTGGATGATCGCGGATAAGCTGATCTGGGGCAATCAAGTCCAGGGCTACCCATCGCTAATGGTTTCAATACTTTTCCTAGGCGGAATTCAGCTAATCGGCATTGGCGTGCTCGGCGAGTATATCGGGCGCATCTACACAGAAACAAAGGCTCGGCCTACCTATCTGATTGAGGAAGAAAGCGCTTCATGAGCACATCACAAGGAAGGATGGCGTGGCTATCCATAATCATCGCATTGTTCACACTGCCGATAATCCTAGCTAACACTTTTTATGTGGATGATTGGCATCGATCAGTGCACGCCTATTCTGCATGGACAATGAATGGCAGGCCTATCGCTGAAGCTATAATGAGGCTCTTGACGTTTACGGTGCTTTCTCCTTCTGGCGCGCCACAAGTAATAGATATCGCCCCTCTCCCGCTGATAATTTCTATACCAATCCTCGCTGCAACCTGCTTTATTGTGCACAAAGCCTCTGGAGAATCATCGGCGCTCAGCGTTGCTGCCTCATCCCTGATAGTTTGTCACCCATTCTTCATTCAGAATCTTAGTTACAACTTTGACGTACTGACTATGTCGGTAGCAATGCTGCTTAGCGCCTATGCAGCAACTTTTAAATCAAACTCAACTTACCTAACGCTAGCCGTAAAGGTCGCTCTGCTAGCAGCATCTTACAACACCTATCAATCAACAATAAGCTTGTTCATTGTCTTATCTGTTTATTTGCCATGGCGTCAAGAATTAAGCCTCAAGGGAACTGCCTTAAAGATACTTGTTGACATTTTAGGATTGGCAATTGCCACGGTAATTTATAAATTTACCGGCAATGCAATGGTGTCTGACAACTGGACTAAGGCACACATCGATACGGTTCCATTGGCATTCGAATCAATTAAGGTGGTAGCCGAAAATTATTCCAATGTGTTTGCGATGTACAAAAAAGCCAGCTCGCCATTGCTTAATGGTTTCTATATTGCCATATTCATCTTCGCCATGATTGGGGGGGTTATCTCATCAATCGAACCTTGGAGAAAGTTTTTCGCCCTGTCTATTCCTGTGTTAATTTTAGTTGCATCAGCTATTCCGCTCGTACTCCTGAATGATCCGGTAATAGCCGCACGCTCATTCCCTGCCTTTGGCGCAATAATATTCATCCTATTCGCAATGGCGTCAAAGGTAAGATACCTAGGACTTTCAGCAATCCCCGTCGGCGTTTTTTTCTTTGTTGTATCTTACGCAAATGGCTCGGCTCTAGCTGATCAATCAAGATTCGACCGAATAATCGCGGAAGATATGGTCAGGGATGTGAATTCAACTGGACGATACCCAGAAATCCAGTACGGCTTCTATGGGAAAATCCCATGGAGCCCGGTATCAAATCCCATTGTGCGGAGTATTCCGGTAGTCCGTGAGCTGACCGTACGAAACGTTGGAGGCCTCAAATGGATGTCGTTTGGGGTTCTCTCCCACTACTCCATGTACAAGGGGCTGCTCAGCGAAAGCGAAATCAAGTCTCGGAAAGATGAGATCTGCGGGAATCGCGTAAATGGGATCACCTACAACAAGCACGCTTCACAAAACCTTATCGTGTACGACTTCACAAAATCATTGTGCAATTGATATGCAGGCGTAGTGTAAAGCCCTCTGCCATCTCTGCGGGCAGAGGGCTGCGATTACATCGTCGTCGGCTGATACAGGGGCATATAGTAGGTGTTTGCTCCTCGGCGGTATGGCATCCAAGCCTTGATCGCCCCTGGAACAGGCGAGGCTCCGGCAGTGACAAAGTCAAGCCAGCCTGGGTTGTTGTAGGCAATGGTGGCGGCGCCGAGCACGATCGATCCAGAGAAGTTCCGGAACAGGTTGTCTCTGACAAGCCCATCGTTGATGCCAACTGCCATATCGACGTTCCCGTTCAGGTAGTTACTCTGCATCGTGAAGATAGTCAGCGCCACGCCGACCTGGCGAACGACCTTAGAGCCAGGGGCGGTGCCAACAAGGCGGCACCCAGTCATCTGACCGGCAGCTGAAGCCCTCGTCTGTGTCAGTCGAATGCCTTCGGAGTTTGTCGGCAGCGATTCTCCGTGGGCTCCACGAGCCGCCAAAGACGCCCAGTCAGCGTAGGACTCATAGTGTAGTGGCCTAATGAAACCGGACACCCATTTAGGCGAGAATGCTCGCCATAGGGAGGTGTCTGATGACCAAGCAACGTCGTACCTTTACCCCTGAGTTCAAGCGCGAGGCTGCGTGCCTGGTGCTCGACCAAGGCTACAGCCATATCGAAGCCGCCCGTTCGCTCGGATTGGTCGAGTCGGCGCTTCGTCGATGGGTGAGCCAGCTTCAGCAAGAACTTAGCGGTGTTACTCCGTAAGCGCTCCATGAACCCCACATTTTAAAGGTGGGGTTCTACGGCTATCTTGGAATTTGCGGCGTGCAGTTCCACGGTAGCAAGGCCTCGAAGTCTTCTACGCTCGAGGCTTGTGGCAGGCGCTCAAGTGCGTGGCGCAGCCACGCATAGGGCTCTTGGCCGTTGGCTTTAGCCGTCTCGACCAAACTGTAAAGTTGAGCGCTGGCCGTCGCGCCTTTGGGCGTGTCGCTGAACAGCCAGTTCTTACGCCCGATCACGAAGGGCCGGATCGCACGCTCGGCGGTGTTGTTGTCGAGTGGCAAGTAACCGGCTTCGGTGTAGCGCACCAACTTGATCCAGTTGCTGGCCAGGTAGCTGATGGCTTTGCCCAGGGCATTTTGCGCCGTCACTTGTGGCTGAGTTTTCTCCAGCCAGGCGTGCAACTGGGCCAACACCGGCAGGCTGTCTTGCTGTCGGCTTTCATAGCGATGTTCATCGCCGACTTCTTTTAAATCTCGTTCGATACCGTACAGCTTGTTGATCAGATTCAGGGCGATATCCGCACGCCCGGTTTTGCCCTTAGGCTGCACCTTTTGCGCCTCGACAAACTTGCGTCGCGCATGTGCCCAGCAGCCTAAACGCTCGACACCGGATTGCGCACCCAAGGCATTATAACCGGCGTAATCGTCGGTCATCAGGTAGCCGCGATAACCTTCGAGCAGGCGCGACGGAACCTCCTGCGCCCGACTGGTCGAGTAGTCAAAAAGGATCACCGGCTGATTCGGTGGCCCGCCGGTTTGCACCCACATCCAGGATTGGCTGGTGGGTTCCCGACCGGGCTCTTTCATCACCTGGGCCCGCGTTTCGTCACAGTGGATGACGCGACTTTCCAGCAGTCGATCCCGCATCAAGTTGAGCAAGGGTTGCAGATGTTCGCCGCACTGGATCACCCAGCGCGCCAAGGTTTGGCGTGGAATATCGATACCGTGGCGGCCCAGCACTTTTTCGAAGCGGTGAAGTGGCAGGCCGTCGACGTATTTGGTCGTCAACAACATCGCCAACACACTGGGGCTGGCCATACTCTTTTCGATCAGTTGCGCCGGCTTGTCAGCGGTAACCGGCGCGGTTTCACAGCCACGGCAGGCGTAGACCTTGCGCACATGTTTGATCACGCGAATTTGCATCGGCACGATCTCGAGCTGCTCGCTGATTTCCTCGCCAATGGCGTGCTTGCGGCAACCGAAGGCACAGGTCAGCTCGTGCTCGGGCAGTTCGTGAATGACCTCGATACGCGGAAGATCGGCGGGCAGAGGCCTGCGTTTGCCCCGTCGCTTGGTCGGCGCTACGAACGCTTCTTCAACCGCTTCGTCGACCAACTCGTCGACGCTTTCAGCTTCGTTGAACAAGCCCATTTGCGGGGTCGCAGGATCGGCAGTCTGCTCTGACTTGCGCCCGAAAAGACGCTGACGCAACAGCGCGTTTTCTTCTTCGAGATGAACGATCTTGCCCTTATCCGACTCGCGCTCACTCAGTATTTGCTCAAGCAGTCTCTTGAGCAAAACAGGGTCGTCAGGAAGGTCTTTGGGCATGGAAATCATGCCCTGGACTATACCGAATCAGGCGACGAATCGAGGCGTCAAAAATTGATGCGGACGGTTGCGCCACAAATCAAAACCATCCAATAACCAGTTGAGTTCTTGAACCGTCAGCACGATGGCTTCATCCGAACAATCCGGCGATGTTTTGAAGCGCTCGGATTCCAGGCGCTTTAGCCAAAGGCAAAAGCCGTTGCGCTCCCAATACAAAATCTTCACTCGATTGCGAGGCTTGTTGAGGAAGACGAAAAGCACCGGGTCAAACACCGCGACCTTGATGTCCAGTTCGACCAGAGCGGCGAGGCCGTCGATGGATTTTCGGAAGTCGACAGGCTTGGGATAGAGATAGACTTTTTCGACTTTTGCGTCGGGACGCATCATGAGGTGCTGGCTCCGGAAAGGAATCGGGAGCACAGCATCGGGGATCAGGTGGTGACTTTGAATGTGGGGTTTATGGAGCGCTTACGTAACAATCACGCGAGGTTCGACGATCTTGACGTTACCTATAGGGTATGTCTTGGCGCTTCCTGCTGGGCGATTTGTGGCGAATACAGCGAACACGGTTTGAGAAGTTCCTGCGTTCCGGTTCGGGTTTCGTGCCATTGGCCTGAGCACCGAAATGCCCGCAGAGGTATGTCCGTGGTTAACCGACGCGAATGCGCTGTTTTTGCTGTTGTTCCACGTTGAATCGTGGAACACAATGTTACCTTTTATTGATCCTAGGCCTGGATTCCCACCATCCGCATAAGCTCCAGAGGCGCTGCCGCTATCAACATGGCCGTAGATATTGATATCAACGACTTTATTAGCAGCACCACTAAGAGCCCCCAGCAATACCACAATCCCAGCACCTACACAGTTTATAGTTATTGGGTTGTAGATTTTGATGCCGGAGAGAATGTCCTCGTTTGAGTTTGGCTCGATATCGATGCCCGCCTGCGGCGACGTCCCGGCTATGTTTATCATGTATGGTGAGAACACATCGAGGCCATTGGCTGAAACAATGAACATCCCTTGGCGTCGGCAATTATCAGCTTTTGGCGATTGGAAAACCGTGTTCCGAGAAGTACCTGTAGTGTTGGAATGCCCAACGTAGTAACCTTCGCCCCACATGTTGTTGGCGATCGCGCCTGACTCAAATCGGTTGTTACGACCGCCTCGGATTTCGATTCCCATACCGAATTCTCCAGTAGTCGCACCGTTCAGATCGCGTCGACCGTCAAGGTTCGCAGCAATAACCCGTCAATTGTTTCTATCCCAGAACCTAAGCATTGATAGATGGTTGCATTGTGCGCTAACGCGGATATTTTACCGTTGTTGGAAAATTCAAGCATGGTGCTGTCATTGTTGAAGATCAGGCCGCCGCCAAGGTTTGCAATGTCGAACGTGACCCCGAAGTGGCCGTCGACGAGTACGTGCGGCCTGGCGTTCAATGCTTCGTTCATCGCAAGACGGTTTCCAGTGCCCGTGCTGCCAGAGTAGTCGGGGATCGCACCGGCCTGGGTCATGCGGAGCGGCCCTTCGAGCTGTATCAACCAGCGGCCCATAGCAACTCCGACTACCTGGATGATGATGGAGTTGTTCGCAGTGGCAATAGATGATGCAGACCACTGGTAGCGCGCACCGCCGACGCCCGGCCGGGCAGTGCTGTACTGCATGGTTTCCGCAAAATCACCGTCGTATCGGCCGCGAAGTTCCCGCAGCTGGTCCAAACTATCAAGGTGCGTAGTTGCTCGAGCGATGTAGTACGCACCCTTTTCCGGGTGGACGACATCGACCATGTCTTGAACGGAGCCAAGCTTCCCGGTTGGAGTGATGTAACCTACACCCGAGGCAAGATTTGGATTTCCGACCAGCCCTCCGACCAGTCCGCCAAGGTAGTCCTCAGACCAATTCTTTGTCGCTGCGTCTTGCAGGAGAACAGGATCTGCCACGCTTGCAATACGTCGCCCCTCGGCGTCGAAGTAGCTCTTTCCGATGGGTCGTTTGAGAGCCCTGTTCAGGCCAGCAAGCCCTTGCTGGATCAGCATGGTCAGCCGGTCAAAAACTTTCTCATGCGTCTCAGCCAAAAACCTGCCCTGGTTGCGCAGATCTGTCGGCTGAACCGCAATCATCACCCGGGAAACGGTCAGCGTGGCGCCGGGCGTTGAAAGCACACCAGCAGCAGATGCCGAGGTGAGCGTCCCGTCGGACTGTGAGCCTGCGCCCGTCAGTGTGTACTGAGCCCCCGTCAGCGTTTCGGCTGGCCTTCTCGATCGCGCCTGTCTTATACAGCTCCGCTTCGCGCCTCCTGATCCAGGCCTGGGTCGACGCCTTCCGGTCGAACGCTTGGCTTTCCTGATAGACTGTCTCACCCTTTTTTACGTTCCGGATCTGCACAATATTCGCTGTCCATCCGTCCTTGCGCTTGCTCTGCGTGATGGTTCCCATGGGGCTTTGCTATATGACTGTTTGAGGTTGCTCACCTTGTAGCGACAAGCAAAGCAAAACCAGCAAGAACCGGAACAATCCGGAATCAATCAGAGACACACAAATGCAACAGATTCAGGCACAAACCCCAGCAACCCCAACCAATACGGTAGTCAGGAGGTTTTCTGTTGCGCCTATGATGGACTGGACCGACCGCCACTGCCGCTTCTTCCTGCGCCTGCTGTCGCGCAATGCCTTGCTCTACACCGAAATGGTCACCATCGGCGCCCTGCTGCATGGCGACGCCGAGCGTTTTCTGCGCCATGACGAAGCCGAGTACCCGCTGGCCCTGCAACTGGGTGGCAGCGTGCCGGCGGACTTGGCCGCCTGCGCCGTACTCGCGCAAAACGCCGGCTACAACGAAGTGAACCTCAACGTCGGCTGCCCCAGCGACCGCGTGCAGAACAACATGATCGGCGCCTGCCTGATGGGCCATCCGGGGTTGGTGGGCGATTGTGTCAAGGCCATGCTCGACGCAGTGCAGATCCCGGTCACGGTCAAACACCGCATCGGCATCAACGGCCGCGACAGTTACGCCGAGCTCTGCGACTTCGTCGGCCAGGTACGCGACGCAGGCTGCCGCAGCTTCACCGTACACGCGCGCATCGCCATCCTCGAGGGCCTCTCGCCCAAGGAGAACCGCGAGATCCCGCCACTGCGCTATGACGTCGCCGCGCAGCTCAAGGCCGACTTCCCGGACCTGGAGTTCATTCTCAATGGCGGCATCAAGACCCTCGCCGAATGCCAGCAGCACCTGCAGACCTTCGACGGCGTGATGCTCGGCCGCGAGGCGTACCACAACCCTTATGTACTGGCCGAAGTCGACCAGCAGCTGTTCGGCAGCGACGCCCCGGTGATCAGCCGTAGCGAAGCGCTGGCCAGGCTGCGCCCGTACATCGCCCAGCACCTGCAGAACGGCGGCGCCATGCACCATGTCACCCGGCATATCCTCGGCCTGGGCCAGGGCTTCCCTGGCGCTCGCAAGTTCCGCCAGCTGCTGTCGGTGGACATCCACAAGAGCACCGACCCCCTGGGCCTGCTCGACCAGGCGGGGCTGCTGCTGGAAGGACGCTAGGAACCTGCGCGCGGCTGGACACTCCAATCGTTACCCTCCCCCGATAGCCTGCCGCACAGCCCTTGAGCGGCCGGCAGCGCTCGGGTAATGTCGTCCAACCGCACAGGACAGAGCACGCTCATGACTTCCAAGCTGGAACAACTCAAGCAGTTCACCACGGTCGTCGCCGACACCGGCGATATCGATGCGATCAGCCGGCTCAAGCCGGTCGACGCCACCACCAACCCGTCCCTGTTGCTCAAGGCCGCCGCCATGCCCGGCTATGCCGAGCTGCTCGATGATGCGCTCAAGCACAGCAAGGGCGACCTGGGCCTTGCCTGCGATGCATTCGCGGTATCGGTGGGCAGCGGAATTCTCAAGGTGATCCCGGGCCGTATTTCCACGGAAGTGGACGCCCGACTGTCCTTCGACCAACCTGCCCTGCTGACCAAGGCGCGCCAATTGATCGAGTTGTACGACAAGGCCGGCATCGGCCGCGACCGCGTGCTGATCAAGCTGGCCTCCACCTGGGAGGGCATCCGCGCCGCCGAGGTGCTGGAAAAGGAAGGCATCCAGACCAACCTGACCCTGCTGTTTTCCTTCGCCCAGGCGGCTGCCTGTGCCGATGCCGGGGTGTTCCTGATTTCGCCGTTCGTGGGCCGTATCTACGACTGGTACAAGAAATCGACCGGCAAGGAGTATGTCGGGGCCGAAGACCCGGGCGTGAAGTCGGTCACGCGTATTTACGATTACTACAAGGCCAACGGCTACGACACCGTGGTCATGGGCGCCAGCTTCCGCAACATCGGCCAGATCGAGCAGTTGGCCGGCTGCGACCGCCTGACCATCAGCCCTGAGTTGCTGCAGCAGCTCAACGATGACCAGGGCACCCTGGCGCGCAAGCTCACCCCGGGCAAGGCTGGCGAGCCACGCCTGACACTCGACGAAAGCCAGTTCCGCTGGCTCTCCAACGAAGATGCCATGGCCACCGAGAAGCTCGCCGAAGGCATCCGCCAGTTTGCGCGGGATCAGGAGAAACTCGAGGCGTTGTTGGCTGCAAAGGCCTGATACAAATACGGTTTGCCAGGCAAGGTGTGAAGGCGGAGCATTAGTGGTTTTGCACGCTGGATCTTGCAGACCTCTTCGCCGGCAACGCCGACTCCTACAGGGCTGCACGATACTGTAGGAGCCGGCATTGCCGGCGAAGCGCCGAAGGCGCACCCATCCATCTTCGAGTAATCAATGCCCGAAAACACCCCGCTGCCCCTGGTACTGGCCGGCCCGTTGCTGCGCCGCCTGGAGCCTGCGCGCATGGTCCTGTGGCTGGTCGGCTCACAGCCGTTGCAGCCCGAACTGCACCTGCAACACTCCACCGAATACACCCTGAGCTGTCAGGTCATCCCCATCGGCCAGCACGCCTTCGTGCACCTGCTCGATATCCAGCTGCACACCCCACTGCCCACCGACGTGCAGATCGACTACGACGTGCTGATCGGCGGCCAGGGCATCGCCACCTGGGCCCCACACCTGCTGTATGAAGGCGCCCGCCTGCCCAACTTCGTGATACGCGAGCGCCTCGACCAGTTGTTGCATGGCTCGTGCCGCAAGCCGCACCACCCCGCCGCCGATGGCCTGTTGTGCGCCGACCGCCTGCTGGCCGCGCCCCACGCACCCGCCGAGCGCCCGGCGCTGCTGATGATGAGCGGCGACCAGGTGTACGCCGACGATGTCGCCGGCCCCATGCTGCGGGCCATCCACGGGCTGATCGAACGGCTGGGCCTGTACCACGAGCACCTGGAAGGCGCCGTGGTGCAGAACAGCGCCGAGCTGTACCGCCACCCGGCCAGCTACTATCACCGTGCCGACCTGCTGCCAGCCCTGGAGAGCAACGAAACCCTGCGCGAGCGCTTTTTCGGCGGCACGCGCAAACCCATCTTCACCAGCAGCAACGCTGACAACCACCTGGTAACCCTGGCCGAGATCATGGCCATGTACCTGCTGGTCTGGTCGCCTGTGCCCTGGACCTTGGTCGACACCCCCATGCCATCAGGCCTGACCACCCAGCGCCAGGCCCGCTACCAGCGCGAACAGCACTGCCTGAAGGGCTTCGTCGAAGGGCTGGATGGCGTGGCGCGGGTACTGGCGCACCTGCCCAGCCTGATGATCTTCGATGACCACGACATCACCGACGACTGGAACCTCTCGGCCCAATGGGAAGAAACCGCCTACGGGCACGCCTTCTCGCGGCGCATCATCGGCAACGCGCTGATCGGCTACATGCTCTGCCAGGGCTGGGGCAACAACCCGGACGTGTTTGGCGAGCTGCTGCAAAGCTGCCAGGCCCTGAGCCACAGCGCCGATGACGACGGCTATTTCGACCGCGCTGCGCAAGATGGCCTGATCAAACAGCTGCTGCGCTTTCAGGAATGGCACTTCGTGCTGCCCACCCAGCCTGCGCTGCTGGTACTCGATACCCGCACACGTCGCTGGCGCAGCGAGAGCAAGCTGCAAAAGCCCTCCGGGCTGCTGGACTGGGAAGCGCTGTGCGAACTGCAGCAGGCCTTGCTGGACCACCCCTCGGCCATCATCGTCTCCCCCGCCCCGCTGTTTGGAGTGAAGCTGATCGAAACCATCCAGCGCGTGTTCAGTTGGTGCGGCTATCCGCTGCTGGTGGACGCCGAGAACTGGATGGCGCACCGGGGGGCCGCGCAGGTGATCCTGAATATCTTCCGTCACTCGCGCACGCCAGGGCATTACGTGATCCTCTCGGGCGACGTGCACTATTCCTTCGTGTACGAGGTAATGATTCGTCACAAACGCGGCGCCCCGCACCTGTGGCAGATCACCAGCAGCGGCATCAAGAACGAATTCCCGCGCCGACTGCTCGATGTGTTCGACCGACTCAATCGCTGGCTCTATGCCCCACGATCACCGTTGAACTGGTTCACCAAGCGCCGCCTGATGCAGGTGGTGCCGCGTACACCCGCGCACAGCAAGGCCGGCGAGCGCCTGTGGAACAGCGCCGGGCTGGGCCAGGTGTTCTTCAACGCGCAGGGGCAGCCCGAGCGCATCTTCCAGCTCAACGCCAACGGCGCGCCGCCCACGGAGTTTCCCCGCGAGGCTGAATGAAAAGGTGAGTTCGGCGCCCGCTACAGGGCGCCAGGATCGATCAGGTCCGCTCCAGGGCATTGACCAGGTCGTGGAAGGCTTCGCGGTTGGAGTCGTTCAGGCCCATGAGGATCTTGTGCGCTTCCAGCACCTTGGCGCGCACCACCTCTTCGTTCTGGTCCTGGGACGGCAGATCGGTCAGGCACTCGGGGCACGGGATTGGACGATCGACGATGTTGAACACCTGATCGAACCCCATCGACTGCAGAAGCCGGGTGATATCGGCATGGGTAGTCACCACCGTGGGCAGCAGGCCGACCTTCTGCCGCGACAGGATCGACAACTTGGCCAGCAGGCCCAGAGTGGTGCTGTCAATACTGTTGGTTTCGGTAAGATCGATGACGATCGCCGAGAAATTCAGCGCCGTGAAGATCTTTTCAATCGTTGCATCCAGCGCCGAACACAGGGTCAGACGCACTTCACCGACGAACTTCAGAACAAAGGTGCCATTCTGCTCGGCAAACTGGATTCTTCCAGTACTCATTGAAGGTTCCTGCTCAACACCATTAGGGCGATATCATCCGGCATCTCCCCAAGCGTAGCCAATTCGAATCGTTGGCGCAGCCCATCCAGGCTGCCACCTGCTGCCTTGATGATTTCAGGCAAGGCAGCCTCCTTATCTTTGAGTGTGTCGCCAGGCAAAAGGTCCAGAATGCCATCAGACAGCAATGTGAGGCTGAACTGCGGCGGCAACTCCAGAACGTGATCCTGGTAGGTGGCCTCGTCGAACAGCCCCACCGGCAGGCCGCGCCCTTCGAGGTAGCGGGTGTCGTCCGGGGTGTACAGCACCGGCAACGGCAGATGGCCGCCGATGCTGTAGGTCATCAGGCCGGTGTGCTCGTCGATCACGCCGCCCACCATGGTCACGTGCTTGCCCAACCTGCAATTGATCAGGCCGCGGTTGATATGCCCGAGCACCTCGGACGGCTTGAACTCGGGCAAGGTGCCGGCGCGCTTGAATTCGAACAGCAGGCGCGTGGTCATGAACTTGAGCAGCACAGTCACGAACGCCGAGGAGGCACCATGGCCGGACACGTCGGCCAGGTAGAACGCCACGCGTCGCTCGTCGACACGAAAGTAATCGGTGAAATCGCCAGACAGGTACAGAGACGGAATGATCTGGTGTTCGAAACGCAGGTCTCCGGCCTTCCACGGGTTCTCCGGCAGCATGTTCATCTGCACCTGGCGCCCGGCAGTCTGGTCTTCCTGCAGCAGGTGCAGGCTGGCCTCCAGCTCACGGTTGGCGGTTTCGAGCTTGTCGCGGTAACGCTGGTTTTCCAGTACCAGATGCGCCCGATCCAACGCCCGGCGAACCGAGTGCTCCAGCACTGCCAGGTCTTCCAGGGGCTTGATCAGGTAGTCGGCAGCACCCAGGCGCAACGCTTCGACGGCATCGTTCATCACGCCCGCGCCCGATACCACGATCACCGGCAGGTCGGGGGCACGCTCGGTAACCTGGCGAATCAGCTCCAGGCCGCCCATTTGCGGCATGCGCAGATCGCAGATCACCAGATCAGGCTGTTCCTGCTCGAAGACCTGGAGACCCTGCTGGCCGTTGCTTGCCTGCAGGACGCTGAAGCCGCTGTCTTCCAGGTAGGCGGCGAGGCTCGCACGCACTACATCGTCATCATCGATTATCAGCAGCGTTGCACTGTTTTTCTGCATGTGGGCAAACGGCGCCAGAAATAGGTTGGGGTAGGCGGCCAGGCAAAACGAGGCCCGCTTACTGGATTCACTTCTAGCCACTCTTGCATTTCAGGTGTAGGACAAAAGGCCTGCCCGGCAAATGTCAGAGGTGCCCTGTAAGGCGCAGACGGTACTCCCATCCGCCGGGGGTTTCAAGCATGCACCGATGGTCGCCTGTGCTCTTTACAGCACAAATCACCGGGAGTTATAAAAACCCCTTCTATCGCAACCCAATGGAAGGATGCAGGCATGAGCCAGAACCACGCCGACTATAGCGAGAAGCGTGATTTCATCAGGATGCGGGTAGATACCGACGTTACCCTGATACATGCCGAACAAGTGATTGCGGCGGTGTGCCTGGACCTCTCGAGCAGCGGCATGCAGGTACAGGCAGCGAAAACCTTTCAGGTTGGAGACAACCTCAGCGTCAGCATCGATTCGGACCACCCTTCACTCAAGGGCCTGCACGCCACAACGCAAGTGGTGTGGATTGCCGATCAGCCCCAGGGCCAGCAGAAACTGGGCCTCAAGATCCTTGCGATGAGCTGAGCAGCAGGCATGAAAAAGGCGGCCATGGCCGCCTTTTTCATGCATCACGATCAGAAATCGTCTTTTACATCCCCGTCCTTGACCTTGAACTCGCGGTTCTGCAGGTAGGCGTTGCGGATGAAGCTGTACTTGTCGCCACGGATCATCTTCTCGGCCGACAGCAGGCTGGCACGGGTGTCCACCACGTCCACCGCGATTGCGGTATTGCGGGTGGGCACATGGTCCATGTAGCGGTAGGGTTCGGTGTAGGTGTCCGGGTACTTGGCGATCGCATCGCGCACGGTGCTCGGCCCAAGCAGCGGCAGCATCACGTACGGGCCACTGCCTACACCCCAGTAGCCGAGGGTCTGGCCGAAGTCCTCGTCGCTGCGCTGCAGGCCCATCTTGGTACCCACATCGAAGAAGCCAGCCAGGCCGAAGGTGGTGTTGACGATCAACCGCGCGGTATCGACGCCGGCTGCGTGGGGCTTGAGCTGCAACACGTTGTTGGCAAGGTTGGTCACGTCACCAAGGTTGCGGAACATGTTGTGGATGCCGTCCTCGAGAAACTGCGGCGTCACCCACTGGTAGCCCTGGGCCAGCGGCTTGAGCGCGTAGGTATCGATCGTGTCGTTGAACCGGAAGATCGGCCGGTTGATGCTCTCCCACGGGTCTTCCTCGGTCGCCGCCTGGGCCAGTACCGGCGCCAGCAGCAGGCTCGCGCAGACACAGGCACGGGTCATACGATCGATCACGCCAGCACCGATCCCACGCATAAAATTTCTCCTAGGCAAACATTGCACTGCGCCGGCATCAGGCCGTCGACAGCCAAAAGGAAACAAGTATAAAGCCTCTCTGGCAGATTAGGCAGCTTCCTCCAACCTGCGTCGATATTTTGTGAAAGCCGCCTGAAGGTCATCAAAGCGTCACGCCACGGTCACACCCCGACGTTAGGCTTGCTGGTTATTTCAGGGACGTTGCCATGCCCCATTCCCCCGCCTTCACCGCCGTGCTGTTCGGCCTGCGCGGCTGCCTGGTCGACTTCGGCGCACGATGCCAGGCGCCCGGCAACGCACCGGCCAGGCCTACACCAGGCGCCCTGCCCGCCCTGCACTGGCTGCGGGAACACGGCGTGCCCTGTGCCTGGCTCGACGAACTGCCGGCTGCCCTGGGCCAGCACCTGAGCCAGGCACTGCCCGCCTGGGTGCGCCGACCGGATACCACCGGCCACGCGCCCTGGCCCGCGCCGGATGCCTGCTGGCACGCCCTGATGCAGCTCAAGGCCGACCGGCTCGATGGCTGCGTGCTGGTCAGCGGCGAGCCGCGCCTGCTGCAGGCCGGGCTCAACGCCGGGCTGTGGACCGTGGGCCTGGCCTCGTGCGGCTCGCTGTGCGGGCTGGACGAGGCTACCTGGCAGGCACTGGAGGAACGCGAGCGCGAACTCAAGCGAGGCAAGGCTACCGTTCACCTGTTCGGGCTGGGGGTGCATTCGGTGATCGACCAACTGGAACTACTGGCCGATTGCCTGGCCGATATCGGCCTGCGCCGCCTCAAGGGCGAAAAACCCTGATACAGGCACATTGATCAGGGTCATGCAAAGCGGCGCCGGGTGGATTAACCTGAACAGCGAGGCACGGACCTTTCGCCCGCGCGCGGGGTCCATGTCTGAGCCTATTCATAGAGGGAGAACACCCATGCCTGCCCGCGAACTTCAAGCGCAACTCGACGCCCTGCGCGAGCAACTGGAGCAAAACCCACCGCTCTCGGAACAGGAGCGTGTCGAGCTGCACGAACTGATGGCGCAGATCCAAGCGAAAATCGAACTGGAGGCCGTAACCCCGGACAACAACCTGGTCGACGGCGTCAACCTCGCCGTCGAACGTTTCGAAGTCGAGCACCCGGGCCTGACCGCCACCCTGCGCAACATCGTTCAGAGCCTGCAAAGCATGGGCATCTGAACCCTGCGGCAAAAACGAAAGCCCCGTCACACTGGACGGGGCTTTTTCGTTACTGGCGAACCAGGCGCAGGTTCTTCAGGGTGACCGGCCCGGTGCTGCGGTACGGGTTGATGTCCAGCCCGCCCCGGCGCACGTAGCGCGCATACACCGTGAGGGTTTCGGGGTTGAGCAGGCGCTTGAGGTCCAGGTAGATACGTTCCACGCATTGCTCGTGGAAGTCGGCATGCTGACGGAAGCTGATCAGGTAGGTCAGCAGGCTGGCATGGTCCAGCGCCGCGCCACGGTAATGGACAGTCACGCTGCCCCAGTCCGGCTGCCCGGTCACCGGGCAGTTGGATTTGAGCAGATGGCTGTGCAGGGTTTCTTCCACCACACGCTCGGCATCGCAGCGCAGCAGCTCCGGTTGTGGCTGCTCGTAGTTGCTGATGCTGACCTCCAGGTCATCGATGCAGGTGCCCGGCAGCGCCATCACACCCTCGCGCTGAACCTCGGCCAGGCTGCGGATACGCACCCCTACCGGCTTGCCGGCTGCCGCAGACAGGTCCTTGACCAGACAGGCCTGCACCGCCTGCGCCGAGGCGAACTCGGTCTGGTTCAGCGAGTTCAGGTACAGCTTGAACGACTTGGACTCGATGATGGCCGGCGAATCGGCCGGGATGGCGAACTCGCCGATGGCCACCACCGGCTTGCCCGAAGGCAGCAGCCAGGACAGCTCGAAGCAGTTCCAGTAATCCACACCCGACCACGGCAACGTTTGCGCGGTGACCCCAAGCTCGGCCCATTTGGCTGCACGCGGGATAGGGAACAGCAGCGACGGCGTGTAGGTGCTGATGTATTCACTGGACTTGCCCAGTGGCGAATGTTCGGCGGCGGGATGCATGGCTCAAACCTGAAGGACGAAATTGGTCTAGTTTATCGGGTTTGCGCGCTGCATTGGTCATTTGGCGATAGTCAGCTTGCCCACCATGCCGGCCTGGTAATGCCCCGGCACGTTGCAGGCGAACTCGATCGGCGTGCTCTGGCTGAAGGTCCAGGTCAGTTCGGCGCGCTTGCCCGGCGCCACCATCACCATGTTCGGGTCGTCATGCTGCATGCCGCCGCTACCCATCGCACCATGATCATCACCGCCATGATTCATGCCGCCATGTCCCATTGCCGAATGATCCATCTGCCCCTGCATGGCGAGCATCTCCTGCTGGTGCCGGGCGTGCATGGCCGCATCCCCCAGGTTGAACTCGTGGGGCACCTGGCCGTTGTTCACCAGCACGAAACGCACCGTTTCGCCGGCCTTGACCTGCAGCGCGCGCGGCTCGAAGTACATGTCGCCCATCACGACCTCCACCGTGCGCGTGGCCTGCGCCGCCGCAGCCGGCTTGCCGAAGGCGTACTCGTGCCCGGGTGCCGCCAGCAGCGGCAGGCTCCACAGCGCCAGGGCGCTCGCGATCATCAAGCGTTTCATCGTGCATCCTCTATCATGTGCAAGCTCATGCCCCGCACTGTAGAAAACTGCCGCTGGCAACCACCTGACGAAAACATTACAACTTTGTCAGCTTTGCCCCGCGCACCCTGCCACAGGGTATAAACCCAGCCCCCAACGCTGCCGAGAAGCCCATGAAACTGTTGATCGTCGAAGACCAGCCCAAGACCGGCCTCTACCTGCGCCAGGGCCTCAACGAAGCCGGCTTCAGCACCGAACTGGCCACCGACGGCGATACCGGTCAGCACCTGGCCCTGAGCGGCGACTACGACCTGCTGATTCTCGACGTGATGCTCCCCGGGCGTGACGGCTGGCAGATTCTGCAGGCCGTGCGCGAGGCCGGCTTCGACACCCCGGTGCTGTTCCTCACGGCCCGCGATGCGGTAGAGGACCGCGTGCATGGCCTGGAACTGGGCGCCGACGACTACCTGATCAAACCCTTTGCGTTCTCCGAACTGCTGGCGCGGGTCCGCACCCTGCTGCGCCGCGGCGCCAGCCCGCCCCAGGAAACCACCCTGAACCTGGCCGACCTGCGCCTGGACCTGATTCGCCGCCGGGTGGAACGTGCCGGGGCACGCATCGACCTCACCGCCAAGGAGTTCGCCCTGCTCGAACTGCTGCTGCGCCGCCAGGGCGAGGTGCTGCCCAAATCGCTTATCGCTTCGCAGGTGTGGGACATGAACTTCGACAGCGACACCAACGTGATCGAAGTGGCGATCCGGCGCCTGCGCCTGAAGGTCGACGATGGCCACGACAACAAGCTGATCCACACCGTGCGCGGCATGGGCTACGTGCTCGAGGAGCGCCCGGCGTGATGCGCAGATTGTCCCTGGGCGCACGCCTGGCGCTGTTGTTCGCCGCCTGCACGGCGGCGGTGTCACTGGCGGCGGGGCTCCTGTTCAGCCGGGCCAGCGAGGCGCACTTCATCGAGCTCGATCAGCAGTTGCTCGACAGTCGTCTGTCGGTACTGCGCCAGGCGCTCGTTGGCGTGCACGACCGCCCGAGCCTGGCAGCGCGGCTACCGCTGCTGCGCGGCGAACTGAGCCACCAGGCCGACCTTGCACTGCGCATTCGTGGCAGCGACGGGGCGCAGTGGTTTGCCAGCCGCCCCGGCCTGCCTGACGCACCCGACACACCGGGCCTGAGCACCCTGCGCAGCGAGGACATGGATTTTCGCAGCCTGTGCGTGGTGCTTGAAGGCGGCAGCCGGCTCACCCTGTTTCTGGATATCACCCACCACCAGCACTTTCTGCAACGCATGCAGCGCCTGATCTGGCTGACGATGGGCCTTTCGGCGCTGGCCACCGCGCTGCTCGGTGCCTGGGCCGTGCGCCGCGGCTTGCGTCCGCTGCGCCGGATGGGCGAGGTGGCAGCCGGCGTTTCGGCACGCTCGCTGACCACACGCCTGCCCCAGGCCCAGATGCCGCCAGAGCTGGCGCAACTGGCCGGCACCATGAATGCCATGCTCGAACGTCTGGACGATGCCTTCCAGCGCCTGTCGGCCTTCTCGGCCGACATTGCCCACGAGCTGCGCACGCCGCTGTCCAATCTGCTGACCCACACCCAGGTCACCCTCACCCGCCCGCGCAGCCTGGAGGAGTATCGCGAGGCATTGCACGGCAACCTCGAGGAACTGCAATGGATGGCGCAACTGGTCAACGACATGCTGTACCTGGCCAAGGCCGACCACGGCCTGCTGATGCCCAATCGCGAGCCCCTGGCGCTGGACCAGGAGGCCGATGCCTTGATCGAGTACTACGCGCCATTGGCCGAGGATGCACAGATCAGCCTGAGTCGCGAAGGGCTGGCCGAGCTGACGGGAGACCGCAACATGCTGCGACGGGCCCTGTCCAACCTGCTGGACAACGCGCTGCGCTTTACCCCGGCACAGGGCGAGATACGGGTCGAGATTGCGCAGGGTGATGGCAGGGTTCGCCTGGTGGTGGCCAATCGCGGGGCGCCGATCGATGCAGCGCTATTGCCGCGGCTGTTCGACCGGTTCTACCGGGCCGACCCGGCACGCCGGGAAGGCAGCAGCGAACACGCCGGGCTGGGGCTGGCGATCACCCGTTCGATCGTGCAGGCGCATGGTGGGGTGATCAGTGCCGAATCGGCGCAGGGGTGGACGCGGTTCCTGATCGACTTGCCGGAACACAACGCAGCCCTGTAGGAGCCGGCGTTGCCGGCTCCTACAAGAGCGGTGGCATCACTCGTACCGCAAGGCGTACGCCGGCTCGACCTGCGAAGCACGCCACGCCGGATACAGGGTGGCCAGAAAGCTCATCACCAACCCCGCCGTGCAGATCAGCGCCACATCGCCCCATTGCAGTTCCGATGGCAGCGTACTGATGAAGTACACGTCCGAGGTAAAGATATGCTGCCCGCTGACCCGCTCCAGCCAGCCGACGATCTGGCTCACATTGAGCGCCGCGATCACACCGAGCACACCACCGATCAAGGTACCCACCACACCGATCAGGCTGCCCTGCACCATGAACGTGCCCATGATCTGCGCCGGCGTCGCGCCGATGGTACGCAGGATGGCAATGTCCGCGCCCTTGTCGTTCACCACCATGATCAGGGTGGCGATGATGTTGAACGCCGCCACCGCAATGATCATCATCAGCAGCAGGCCGATCATGGTTTTTTCCATCTTCATGGCACTGAACAGGCTGCCCTGGGTGTGGGTCCAGTCATCGGCGCGGTACTGCTCGCCCAGTTCGCCCACTATCGCCCTGGACACCTGCGGCGCGGCATACAGGTCCTTGACCTTGAGCCGCACGCCCTGCACCTGGTTCGGCGCCCAGCGCTGCATGCTCGCCGCATCGGCCATGTGGATCAGGCCCATGGAGCCATCCAGCTCGGCGCCCACCTTGAACACGCCGACCACGTTGAGGCGCTGCATGCGCGGGGTGATGCCGCCGGGCGCGGTGCTCACCTCGGGCACGATCAGGGTCAGCTTGTCACCGACCCTGAGGCCAAACCGACGCGCCGTCATCTCGCCTACCACCACGCCGAACTCGCCCGGCTTGAGGTCGTCGAGCCGGCCCTGAACGATGTGGTCGGCCACGATCGAGACCTTGCCTTCCTGCGCAGGGTCGATGCCGCTGATCTGGATCGGCTGCATCGCGCCTTTGTAGGAGAGCATGCCTTCCATCTCGGTCAGCGGCGCAGCGGCCAGCACTTCGGGGTTCTTCAACGCGGCATCGGCCACCGCCTGCCAGTTGTCCAGCGGCTGGGCGCCCAGCACGGCGGCATGCGGCACCATGCCCAGGATCCGCGCACTCATTTCACGCTGGAAGCCGTTCATCACCGACAGCACCACGATCATCGCCAGCACGCCCAGGGACAGGCCGATCATCGAGGTCATCGAGATGAACGAGATGAAGTGGTTGCGGCGCTTGGCACGGGTGTAACGCGCACCGATGAAAATTGACAAGGGTCTGAACATGAACTGAAGCACCCAGGTAAAGAAAAGAAACACGGGGCCCGCCATGCACGGCGGGCCACCTGTACTGCCAGGTCAGATCGAAACCAGACGCCCGTCTTCCAGGCGCAGCACACGGTCCATCTGTCGCGCCAGGTTGAGGTCGTGGGTCACCACCAGGAACGCGGTCTGCGAGGAGCTGCTCAGCTCCTGCATCAGGTCCTGGATGCCCTGTGCGGTGTGGTGGTCGAGGTTGCCGGTAGGCTCGTCGAGCATCACCAGCCCGGGCCGGTTGACCAGCGCCCGGGCAATCGCCACGCGCTGGCGCTCGCCGCCGGACAGCTCGGATGGCTTGTGCGTCAGGCGATGGCCCAGGCCGACACGCGTGAGCAGCGCCTCGGCACGTTCGCGCGCCTCGGGGATCGGCGTGCGGCCGATCAGCAGCGGCATGCACACGTTCTCCAGCGCGGTGAACTCCGGCAGCAGGTGGTGGAACTGGTAGACGAAGCCCAGTGCGCGGTTGCGCAGCAGGCCACGTGCACGCTCGCCCAGCGCCGACAGCTCTTCACCGGCCAGCCATACACTGCCCTGGGTCGGGGTATCGAGGCCACCCAGCAGGTTGAGCAAGGTACTCTTGCCCGACCCCGAACTGCCGACGATCGCCACGCGCTCACCCGGGTGCAGCTCCAGCTGCAGGCCCGACAACACTTGCACCGACTCCGGGCCTTCCTCGTAGGACTTGCCCAGGTTGCGGCAACTCAGCACTGCTTTATCACTCATGCCCAACTCACTCATAACGTAGCGCCTCCGCAGGCTGGGTGCGCGCCGCACGCCAGGCCGGATACAGGGTGGCGAGGAAACTCAGGACCAGCGCCGCACCGCAGACCATCCACACGTCTTCGGCCATGACCTGGGACGGCAGGTAGTCGATGAAGTACACGTCGGCGTTGAGGAACTTGTGCCCCATCAACCGCTCGAGGCCGGCAATCGCTGCACTCACGTTGAGCGCGGCGGCAATGCCGACCACGGCGCCGATCAGGGTGCCGACCACGCCGATCACGGTGCCCTGCACCATGAAGATGGCCATGATCTGACCCGGCGTGGAGCCCAGCGTGCGCAAGATGGCGATGTCGCCCTTCTTGTCGTTGACCACCATCACCAGGGTGGAAATGATGTTGAACGCCGCCACCGCGACAATCAGCAGCAACAGCAGGCCGATCATGGCTTTTTCCATGCGGATGGCCTGGTACAGGTTGCCGTGGCTGCGGGTCCAGTCACGGGCGTAGAACTCGTGCTCGCCCAGCTTCTGGGCGATGTTCCAGGCTTCGCGGGGTGCCTGGAACAGGTCGTCGAACTTCAGGCGCAGGCCCTGCACCTGGTCGGCCTTCCAGCGGTGCAGGCGCGACAGGTCCGACAGGTTGGTCAGGCCCAGGTAGCCGTCGATCTCGCCGGCGCCCACGTGGAAGATGCCGACCACGGTGAAGCGCTTCATGCGCGGGAACATGCCGGCCGGGGTCACGGTGACCTCGGGGGCGACGAAGGTCAGCTTGTCGCCGATGCCCACGCCCAGCTTGGCTGCGGCCTTGTCGCCGATCATGATGCCGAAGCTGCCCGGCGCCAGTGCGTCGAGCTTACCCTCGCGCACGAAGTCGTCGATGATCGACACCTTGCGCTCTTGCGCCGGGTCAATACCGTTGAGCAGCACCTTCTGTACCTTGCCGTCATGGGTCAGCAGGCCCTGCATCTGGGTGAACGGCGCCACCGCCAGCACAGCCGGGTTCTGCTTTACTGTATCGGCAAGTGCTGGCCAGTCGCTGATCGGCTGTCCGGTCTCGAGGGTGGCATGGGGCACCATGCCCAATACGCGGGTACGCATTTCATGATCGAAGCCATTCATCACCGACAGCACCACGATCATCACCACCACGCCCAGGGCGAGGCCGATCATCGAGGTCAGCGAAATGAACGAGACGAAGTGATTGCGACGTTTGGCACGGGTGTAACGCGTACCGATAAATACGAAAAGAGGTCTGAACATGTCGGGGCTTGTTCGGAGGAAAGAGGAACGTCCTTGTGGCGGGGCTTGAATAGCAGCTTTACACTCAGACCACCGCCGCTACCATGGGTTCGCCATGTCGACATTAGATGAAGAAGATCGCCGCGAATACTACCGTATCGAGGACAGGATCGCACTGGAAATTACCCCTCTGAGCGCCGCCGAGGCCTTGGGCGGCGAGTTGTTGCAAGATGCTTCACCACTCTTCAACCTGCTCAGCGAACTGCACCTGAGCGAGTTCGAGTCCCAGCACCTGCTGCGCCAGCTCAGTGACAAGGACCGCACCCTGGCAGCCTTTCTCAAGGCCCAGAACAAACGCATCGACCTGCTCAGCGCCGTGGTTGCGCAAACCCTGCTGGGGCAGATCGGCGAGGCGCGCCCGGTGACTCTCTCCGAAGGTGGCGTCGAGGTGCACCAGGCCCAGGCCATCACCGCCGGCAGCCGCGTCTCGGTGAAGATGGTGCTGATGCCCCAGGCCCTGGGCCTGCTGCTGCGGGCCAAGGTGACCCACTGCGACAAGGCCGCTGACGGCCTGTTCGACATCGGCGCCGAATTCGTCGAGATGACCGACGCCCAGCGCCAGTTGCTGGCGCGCTATATCCTGCAGAAACAGGCACTGCAACGCCGCCAGGCACTGGAACAGAACACCCCGCCTGCCTCCTGATTTTCCGTCTTGCTTGAAGGAACGAACGTGACCCTGATTTACGGCCACCGCGGCGCCAAGGGCGAAGCCCCCGAGAATACCCTGACCAGTTTCCAGCAATGCCTGAGCCACGGCGTTCGCCGTTGCGAGCTGGACCTGCACCTGTCCTCCGACAACGAGCTGATGGTCATTCATGACCCCAGCCTCAAGCGCACCACCGGCCGTGGCGGCAAGGTGGTGGAGCACAGCGCCGCCGACCTGGTGACCTACGATGCGCGCAAGGGCGGCCCGGGCTGGGTCAACCCCTGCCCGATTCCACGCCTGGAAGAGCTGTTCGAGAAATGTGATTTCGACCACTGGCAGCTGGAGGTCAAGAGTGCCTCGCGCACCCGCGCTGCCACCACGGTGCTGGCGATTCGCGAAATGGCCCAGCGCTTCGGCCTGCTGGACAAGGTCACCATCACCTCAAGCTCGCGGGAGGTGCTGGGCGCCGCCCTGGAGCTGACCCCGGACGTGTCCCGCGGGCTGGTCGCGGAATACACCTGGCTCGACCCGTTGAAGGTCGCGCAGAACTACGGTTGCGAATTGCTGGCGCTGAACTGGACGCACTGCACCCCCGAGCGCCTGGCCAAGGCCCAGCGTCAGGGGTTGCATGTGTCGGTGTGGACAGTCAACGAGCCGGCGCTGATGCTCCGACTCGCCGACTTCGGCGTAGACAGCCTGATTACAGACTTTCCCGGTTTGGCCAGCGCCACCCTCGAGAATCGCTGAAATCGGTCTCCCCGGCCGGCTCAGGCCACCGGCCGGAGCCGCTCAAAAAAGCCGGTTGAGACCGTCGTAGGCGGCAACCCGATAGGCTTCGGCCATGGTCGGGTAGTTGAAGGTGGTGTTGACGAAGTACTTCAACGTGTTCTGCTCGCCCGGCTGGCCCATGATCGCCTGACCGATGTGCACGATCTCCGAGGCCTGGTAGCCGAAGCAGTGCACGCCGAGGATCTGCAGCGTCTCGCGGTGGAACAGGATCTTGAGCATGCCTTGCGGCTCGCCGGCGATCTGCGCCCGGGCCATGCCCTTGAAGAACGCCTTGCCCACTTCGTACGGCACCTTGGCCTGGGTCAGCTCCTGCTCGTTCTTGCCGATCGAGCTGATCTCCGGAATGGTGTAGATGCCGGTCGGCACGTCGTTGACGAAGCGCCAGCTGCCATTGTCGACGATGCTGCCGGCGGCCGAGCGGCCCTGGTCGTGGGCGGCACTGGCCAGGCTTGGCCAGCCGATCACGTCACCGGCACCATAGATGTTCGGCACGCAGGTGCGGTAGGCCTCGTCCACTTCGATCTGGCCACGGCTGTTGACCTTCACGCCGATGTTTTCCAGGCCCAGGCGGTCGGTGTTGCCGGTACGCCCGTTGCACCACAGCAAGGCGTCGGCCTTGATCTTCTTGCCCGACTTCAAGTGCAGGATCACACCGTTGTCCAGGCCTTCGACGCGCTCGTACTCTTCGTTGTGGCGCACGGTGATGTTGTTGTTGCTGAAGTGATAGCTCAGGGCCTGGGAGATTTCCGAGTCCAGGAAGCTCAGCAGCTGGCCGCGGTTGTCCACCAGTTCCACCAGCACGCCCAGGCCGCTGAAGATCGAGGCGTACTCGCAGCCGATGACGCCGGCGCCGTACACGATCAGTTTGCGCGGGGTGTGGCCCAGGCTCAGGATGGTGTCGCTATCGTAGATGCGCGGGTGATGGAAATCGATATCGGCCGGGCGATACGGGCGCGAGCCGGTGGCGATGATGATGTGCTTGGCTACCAGCTTCTCGACCACACCGTTGGCGCAGACCACTTCGATGGTCTGCTCGTCGGCGAAGCTGCCGGTGCCGAAGAACACGTCAACGCGGTTGCGGGCGTAGTAGCCAGTGCGCGAGGCGACCTGCTTGGAGATGACCTTCTCGGCGCTTTTGAGCACGTCGGGGAAGGAGAACCAGCGCGGCTCACCGATGGCCCGGAACATCGGGTTGGTGTTGAACTGCATGATCTGGCGCACCGAGTGACGCAGGGCCTTGGACGGGATGGTGCCCAGATGGGTGCAGTTACCGCCGACCTGGCGACGGCTATCGACCATCGCTACCTTGCGTCCTGCTTTGGCGGCGTTCATTGCCGCCCCTTCTCCTGCCGGGCCGGAACCCAGCACCACTACGTCGTAGTTGTAGACAGCCATGCGTACTCCTTCAGAACAGGCCCGGACGCCAGATTGACCTCCGGGGCTACATCATGCCGCCATCGGCGCCATGCAAAAATTCGGGTGCAGTCTAATCAAGCTTGAACGCCGCGCACATTAACCCTTGGTCGCGTCGTAGGCTATTTTTCTCTGCACTACATGTAGGCCGCCTTGCTGGCGAAGCCTTTCATTTCCCCGCAATGCTGTTGAATGCTGGCGTGGCCCGGGAAACGAACCCACCCTCGACCCGATTCACGAACACTGCCGCAATCCGATGCTCGACCGCGAAGCGCCAACCCTGCTCCGGGCCCAGGATCAGCAACAGGGTCGAGTACCCGTCAGCCATCAGCGCAGTGGGCGCCAGCACCGTCACCGCCGCCAACGCATGGGCAACCGGGGTGCCCAGGCGCGCATCGAAGGTATGCGAATAACGCTGGCCATTCTCCTCGAAATAATTGCGGTAGTCACCCGACGTGGACACCCCGTACCCCTCCAGCGGCAACACCTGTTGGGCTATCTGCAGATCGTCGCGCGGCAGTTCGAGTGCAATGCGCCAGGCACTGCCATCGGGTTTGCGCCCCATTGCCTTGAGCTCACCGGTAGCTTCCACCAGAAAGCTTTCGACCCCCAGAGCTTGCATCCGTGCCACGATCAGGTCGACCGCATGCCCGGCGGCGATGCTGTTGAAGTCGACCTCGACGCCAGCGTCCTTGCACAGTTGCTGGCCTTCGATACGCAAGTGGGTATACCCCACCCGCTCGCGCACCTGCGCCAGCCGCCGGGCATCGGGCACCTTCTCTTCACGCGCCTGGGGCCCGAAGCCCCACAGGTCGAGCAGCGGCTCCACCGTGAGATCGAAGGCCCCGTCACTCTGGCGCGAGAGCTGCTCACCTACCCGCACAAGCTGCAGCACGTCGGCCGGCATCGCCTGGCAGCGGTGGGCGGGCAGTTGGTTGAACTGCCCCACCAGTGAATCGCTGCGGTAGGTGGAGAAGCGCTGGTCGATGCCCTGCAGGATCGCCTCGACCTCCTGCTGCACCTGCCCAGGCGTCGGGCCGCCGGCCTTGCGCACGTACTGCACGGTGTAGCTGCTGCCCATGGTCGGGCCACTGATGCGCTCGATCGAATCCCTGTGCTCGCAACCGGCCAGCAATGCCACCAGGGCAGGCAGCGCAGCCCATCCCTTTTTCACACGACGCCTCCTTTTCTGAAGCCAAAAAAAACGGGAACCCGCAGGCTCCCGTTCTTTCAACGCAACGTAATGCTTAGCGTGGGAACGCTGGCGGGTTGACCCCGGCCATGTCTTCCATCACGCGCACTACCTGACAGCTGTAACCGAACTCGTTGTCGTACCAAACGTACAGTACAACGCGGTTGTCGTTGCAGATGGTGGCCTCGGCATCGACCACACCGGCGTGACGCGAGCCGACGAAGTCGCTGGAAACCACTTCCTGCGAGCTGACGAAGTCGATCTGCTTGTGCAGGTCCGAGTGCATGGCCATCTGGCGCAGGTACTCGTTGATCTCGTCGCGGCTGGTGGCCTTTTCCAGGTTCAGGTTCAGGATCGCCATCGAGACGTTCGGCGTCGGAACGCGGATCGCGTTACCGGTCAGCTTGCCCTTGAGCACTGGCAGCGCCTTGGCGGCGGCAGTGGCGGCGCCGGTCTCGGTGATGACCATGTTCAGCGCAGCGGAACGACCACGGCGGCTGCCCTTGTGGAAGTTGTCGATCAGGTTCTGGTCGTTGGTGTACGAGTGAACGGTTTCGACGTGACCGTTGACGATGCCGAACTTGTCGTTGACTGCCTTGAGCACCGGCACGATGGCGTTGGTGGTGCAGGAAGCCGCCGAGATGATCTTGTCGTCAGGGCTGATGTCGGCGTGGTTGATACCGTGCACGATGTTCTTCAGCGCGCCCTTGCCCGGTGCGGTGAGGATAACGCGTGCGGCACCCGGGCAGGCCAGGTGCTGGCCCAGGCCGTCGGCATCGCGCCAGACGCCGGTGTTGTCGACCACCAGGGCGTTCTCGATACCGTACTGGGTATAGTCGACTTCGCTCGGGTTCTTCGCGTAGATAACCTGGATCAGGTTGCCGTTGGCGGTGATGGTGTTGTTTTCTTCGTCGATGGTGATGGTGCCATCGAACGGACCGTGCACCGAGTCACGACGCAGCAGGCTGGCACGCTTGATCAGGTCGTTCTCGGCGCCCTTGCGTACCACGATGGCACGCAGGCGCAGGCCGTCGCCACCACCGGTCTTCTCGATCAGGATACGCGCCAGCAGACGGCCGATACGACCGAAGCCGTACAGGACCACGTCGGTGCCCTTGCGTGCGGAGGCGTTCTGCTGGCCAACCACGTCGGCCATTTCTTCACGCACGAACTGCTCGGCGCTGCGGCCGTTGCCTTCTTGCTTGAACTTGTTGGCCAGCTTGCCCAGGTCGACCGAAGCGGCGCCCAGCTTGAGCTCGCTCATGGCCTTGAGCAGCGGGAATGTCTCGTGGACAGACAGTTCGGTTTCGTCGGTCTGGCGATGACGGGCAAAGCGGTGGGCTTTGAGGATCGCGATCACCGAACGGTTGATCAGGCTACGGCCATAGATCGAGCTCACCACATTGTTATTGCGGTAGAGCTGACCGATAAGCGGGATCATCGCTTCTGCAAGCGCTTCACGATCGATCCACTCACCAAGACACTGGTCGGGCTTCTGAGTCACGGGAACCTTCCACATGTAGGGACAGAAAAAAGGGGCTACATTATGACGCCCCGCGTCGCTTCGAGCAATGAGCGCCTGTCGCCGGCGCCGCACGGCATGATCCGGGCCCCACATTCAGGCGGCTGAAACCTGACAGCAATGCCCCGCGCCCGGTACAATCGGCGTTTTGTCGCAACGCTTGGAGCTCGACCTCCCGTGCCTGTTCTGCGTCTACCTCACCTGCCGGCCAGTGCCGGCAAACACACCTGGGGCAACCTGCCCGGTGCCGCCCTGAGCCTGGCCATCGCCGAGGCCGCCAGCGCCGCGAAGCGCTTCACCCTGCTGCTGACCGCCGACAGCCAGAGCGCCGACCGGCTGGAGCAGGAGCTGCGTTTCTTCGCCCCGGAACTGGCCGTGCTGCCGTTCCCCGACTGGGAAACCCTGCCCTACGACCTGTTCTCGCCGCACCAGGACATCATTTCGCAGCGGATCGCCAGCCTGTACCGGTTGCCGGAGCTGGACCACGGCATCCTCGTGGTGCCGATCACCACCGCACTGCACCGCCTGGCGCCCACGCGCTTTCTGCTGGGCAGCAGCCTGGTGCTGGACATCGGCCAGAAGCTGGATGTGGAACAGATGCGCACGCGCCTGGAGGCCAGCGGCTACCGCTGCGTCGACACCGTGTACGAGCATGGCGAGTTCGCCGTGCGCGGTGCCCTGATCGACCTGTTCCCGATGGGCAGCAAGCTGCCGTACCGCATCGACCTGTTCGATGACGAGATCGAGACCCTGCGCACCTTCGACCCGGAGAGCCAGCGCTCGATCGACAAGGTCGACTCGGTACGCCTGCTGCCGGCCCGCGAGTTCCCGCTGCAAAAAGACGAAGTCACCCGCTTCAAAGCGCGCTTTCGCGAACGCTTCGACGTGGATTTTCGCCGCAGCCCGATCTTCCAGGACCTGAGCAGCGGTATCGTGCCGGCCGGCATCGAGTACTACCTGCCGCTGTTTTTCGAAGAAACCTCGACCCTGTTCGACTACTTGCCGGAAAACACCCAGGTGTTCTCCCTGCCCGGTGTGGAACAGGCCGCCGAGCACTTCTGGAGCGATGTACGCAACCGCTATGAAGAGCGGCGCATCGACCCTAACCGCCCTCTGCTGCCGCCTGCCGAGCTGTTCATGCCGGTGGAAGACTGCTTCGCCCGGCTCAAGGGCTGGCCACGGGTGGTGGTCAGCCAGGACGACATCGACGCCGGCCCCGGCCGCGAGCGCTTTGCCGCGCAGACGCTGCCCAACCTCGCCATCGAAGCCAAGGCCAACCAGCCCCTGGCGGCGCTGTCGGGGTTTCTCGAGCAATTCCCCGGCCGCGTGCTGTTCACCGCCGAATCGGCCGGGCGCCGCGAAGTGCTGCTGGAACTGCTCGAACGCCTGAAACTGCGCCCGCAAACCGTCGATGGCTGGCACGAGTTCGTCGCCAGCAAGCAGCGCCTGGCAATCACCATCGCACCACTGGACGACGGCCTGCTGCTGGACGATCCGGCCCTGGCTCTGGTTGCCGAGAGCCCGCTGTTCGGCCAGCGCGTGATGCAGCGTCGGCGCCGCGAAAAGCGCAGCGACGTCAACAACGACGCGGTGATCAAGAACCTTACCGAGCTGCGCGAAGGCGCCCCGGTGGTGCATATCGACCATGGCGTGGGCCGCTACCTGGGCCTGGCGACACTGGAGATCGACGGCCAGGCCGCCGAGTTTCTCACCCTTGAATACGCCGAAGGCGCCAAGCTGTACGTGCCGGTGGCCAACCTGCACCTGATCGCGCGCTACACCGGCAGCGACGATGCGCTGGCACCGCTGCACCGTCTGGGCTCCGAGACCTGGCAGAAGGCCAAGCGCAAGGCAGCCGAACAAGTGCGCGACGTGGCTGCCGAGCTGCTCGACATCTATGCCCGGCGCGCCGCGCGCAAGGGCTATGCGTTTGCCGACCCGTCGGTGGACTACGCCACCTTCAGTGCCGGCTTCCCGTTCGAGGAAACCCCGGACCAGCAGTCGGCCATCGAAGCGGTACGCGAGGACATGCTCGCCGCCAAGCCGATGGACCGCCTGGTGTGCGGCGATGTCGGCTTCGGCAAGACCGAAGTGGCCATGCGTGCCGCCTTCATCGCCGTGCACGGCGGGCGCCAGGTAGCGATCCTGGTGCCCACCACCCTGCTCGCCCAGCAGCACTACAACAGTTTCCGCGACCGCTTTGCCGACTGGCCGGTAACCGTCGAAGTGATGAGCCGCTTCAAGTCGGCCAAGGAAGTCGGTGCCGCCGTGGCGGACCTCGCCGAAGGCAAGATCGACATCGTCATCGGCACCCACAAGCTGCTGCAGGACGACGTCAAGTTCAAGGACCTGGGCCTGGTCATCATCGACGAGGAACACCGGTTCGGCGTGCGCCAGAAAGAGCAGCTCAAGGCGCTGCGCAGCGAAGTCGACATCCTGACCCTGACCGCCACGCCGATCCCGCGCACGCTGAACATGGCGGTGGCGGGCATGCGCGACCTGTCGATCATCGCCACCCCGCCGGCACGCCGGCTGTCGGTGCGCACCTTCGTGATGGAGCAGAACAAGAGCACCATCAAGGAGGCGCTGCTGCGCGAACTGCTGCGTGGCGGCCAGGTGTACTACCTGCACAACGACGTGAAGAGCATCGAGAAGTGCGCCGCCGACCTCGCCGAACTGGTACCCGAGGCGCGCATCGGTATCGGCCACGGGCAGATGCGCGAACGCGAACTCGAACAGGTGATGAGCGACTTCTACCACAAGCGCTTCAACGTGCTGATCGCCTCGACCATCATCGAGACCGGCATCGACGTGCCCAGCGCCAACACCATCATCATCGAGCGTGCCGACAAGTTCGGCCTGGCCCAGTTGCACCAGTTGCGCGGCCGTGTGGGGCGCAGCCACCACCAGGCCTATGCCTACCTGCTGACGCCCCCACGCCAGCAGATCACCCCCGACGCCGAAAAGCGCCTGGAGGCCATCGCCAATACCCAGGACCTGGGCGCAGGCTTCGTGCTGGCCACCAACGACCTGGAGATCCGCGGCGCCGGCGAACTGCTGGGCGAAGGCCAGAGCGGGCAGATCCAGGCGGTGGGCTTCACCCTCTACATGGAAATGCTCGAACGCGCCGTCAAGGCGATTCGCAAGGGCACCCAGCCCAACCTCGACCAGCCCCTGGGCGGCGGCCCGGAGATCAACCTGCGCGTACCGGCACTGATCCCCGAGGACTACCTGCCCGACGTGCATGCGCGCCTGATCCTGTACAAGCGCATCGCCTCGGCGGTGGACGAAGATGGCCTGAAGGATCTGCAGGTGGAGATGATCGACCGTTTCGGGCTGCTGCCCGAGCCGACCAAGAACCTGGTGCGCCTGACCCTGCTCAAGCTGCAGGCCGAGAAGCTGGGCATCAAGAAGGTCGACGCCGGCCCGCAAGGCGGACGGGTGGAATTCGAGGCCGAGACCCCGGTCGACCCGCTGGTGCTGATCAAGCTGATCCAGGGCCAGCCCAAGCGCTACAAGTTCGAAGGCGCGACGATGTTCAAGTTCATGGTGCCCATGGAACGCGCCGATGAACGCTTTACTACAGTGGAGGCGCTGTTCGAACGACTCGCCCCGAAACCCGCTTGAAGGATGATCCATGCGTGCAATTCGTAGCTTGACCCTGCTGCTGGCGCTGATTGCGCCGGCCGCCTTTGCCGACAGCCAGTACCAGGTCGAGATGTTCCTGCTGCGCCAGAATGCGGTGCCCGCGATCACCAGCCAGTTCGCCCCGGAAGACTGGCGCCAGGGCGCCAAGGCCCCCAGCGACTACGACGTGCGCAAGCCGGTGCTGACCGCACAGGCCGAAAAGCTGGCCGCCGACAGCAACTACACCGTGCTGCTGCACAAGGCCTGGCAGCAGCAGGTAGGCAGCGAACCGTCGCGGGTTGCCATCAGCGAGGGCCAGGAGCAGTTCGGCCACTTCCCGGTCGAAGGCAATGTCAGCCTCAGGCAGGGCCGTTTCATCGAAGTGCAGGCCAACTTCTGGGTCAACCAGCTCGATGGCAATGGCAGCGTGATCCAGAGCGAACAGCTCAGGCAGGTCAACAGCACGGTGAAGAACAACGAACTGACCTTCCTCGATGGCGGGCACCTGGCGGTCCTGTTCAAAGTGATCGCCGCCGGCACACGCACCACCTCTCCTGCTGAAGCGGAGATGATGGAACAGTAGAGCCATGTCGACCACACTGCAGCGCGCGCTCAAGAGCAAGCTCTGGCGCGAACAATTCGGCCCCAAGACCCTCACCCGAGGGCTTGACTATGCAGACAACAAGCGCGTCAGGCTCGTTTCGGTTGACGACAAGGGCGCGACCACCCTGTGCCACGGGTCCGGCGGCAACCTCTACCGGCAGACCCTGCTGATCGAAGGCGACGTTCACCCCCTCCTGATCGCCACCTGCAGCTGCCCTGTCCGCCAGAACTGCAAGCATTGCGCAGCGGCGCTGTACACCCTGACGGAGCGGCTGACGGCCAACGACTTTCCGCCGCCTCCAGCCACTGCGACCTACCAGAACCAGGTCATCGAAAATGTACCGGCTGTTGCGCACCTCACCCTGGGCAGCTACGAATTCACCGCCTACATGCCCAAGACCGGCAAGATGCAGCGCCAGTTGCAACACCGTGCGGCACTGGCGTTCACCTATGACGGGCAGCGCACCAGCGACAAGAGCAGCAGCGAAGTCATCCGTATCGACGGCAACGTCCGCCAGCGTATCCAGCGTCAGCCAGACGCCGAAAAGGCGCTGCGCCAGACCTTGAAGAAAATGGGCTTCAGCGTTGCCACGCGCCAGAGCAAGGCATTGCCCGACAGCGCCGGCGAAATGCTGCAGATGGCCGACGACCAGGCCTGGCTGCAGTTCGCCCGCACCGGCATCGATACCCTGCGTGCAGCCGGCTGGGAGGTGGAAGTGAGGCCCGACTTCGCCTTCAACCTGCATGACATCGACGACTGGTACGCCGATGTCGAGGAAGCGCCGGGGCGCGAATGGTTCGACCTGGAGCTGGGCATCGTGGTCAACGGCCAGCGCCACAGCCTGCTGCCGATCGTGCTGCACCTGCTGCGCAGCAACCCCGAACTGCTGCGCCCCAGCGAACTGGCCCGGCGCAGCGACGACGAGCACCTGCTGATCGACCTGAACCGCGCCCGCCATGACAGCCCGGCGCTGCGCGTGGCCTTGCCCTACGCACGCATCAAGCCGCTGATGGCCACCCTGGGCGAGCTGTACCTGGGCAATGACAGCGGGCCTTCGCTGCGCCTGGCAGCGCCGGATGCCGCGCGCCTGAGCAGCATCGACGACATGGCGCTGACCTGGCGCGGCGGCGACCGGGTACGCGACTTTGCCCGCCGCCTGCGCGAGTCCAGGCGTACCGACATCGCCGCCCCCGAGGGCCTGAACGCCACGCTGCGACCCTACCAGCTCGAAGGCCTGAACTGGTTGCAGACCCTGCGCGAACTGGAGGTCGGCGGGATCCTGGGCGACGACATGGGCCTGGGCAAGACCCTGCAGACCCTGGCGCACCTGCTCACCGAAAAGAACGCGGGGCGCCTGCAGCGCCCTGCCCTGGCCGTGATGCCGACCAGCCTGATCCCCAACTGGCTCGACGAAGCGCAGCACTTCACCCCGCAGCTGCGCGTGCTGGCCCTGCATGGCCCCGGCCGCACCCGACACTTCGCCGACCTTGACCAGTACGACCTGGTACTGACCACCTACGCCCTGCTGCCCCGCGACCTGGCTCACTTCACCGCGCAGCCCTGGCACCTGCTGATTCTGGATGAAGCGCAGAACATCAAGAACGCCAACAGCAAGGCCGCCGAAGCGGCGCGCGAGATCCAGGCCAACCAGCGCCTGTGCCTGACCGGCACACCGATGGAAAACAACCTGGGCGAACTGTGGTCGATCTTCCACTTCCTGCTACCCGGCTGGCTGGGCGACAGCAAGGCCTTCAGCCGCGATTACCGCTCCCCTGTCGAACGCCATGGCGACGTCGAGCGCATGGCGCATCTTGCCGCGCGCATCAAGCCATTCCTGCTGCGCCGCACCAAGGAACAGGTGGCCCGCGAACTGCCGGCCAAGACCGAGATCGTGCATTGGGTGGAGCTGAGCGACGCGCAGCGCGACACCTACGAAACGGTGCGGGTGGCGATGGACAGGAAGGTCCGCGAGGAAATCACCCGCAACGGCGCGGCGCGCAGTCAGATCGTGATTCTGGATGCGTTGCTCAAGCTGCGTCAGGTGTGCTGCGATCTGCGCCTGGTCAAAAGCATTGCGCCAAGAACCACCCATTCGGACAAGGGCAAGCTGGGCAGCCTGATGCAGATGCTCGACGAACTGCTCAGCGAAGGGCGACGCATCCTGCTGTTCTCGCAGTTCACCTCGATGCTCGAACTGATCGAGCAGGAGCTGCACAAGCGTGGCGTCCGCTACAGCCTGCTGACCGGTGAAACCCGCGACCGGCGCACCCCGGTGCAGCAGTTCCAGAGCCTGCAGACGCCACTGTTTCTGATCAGCCTCAAAGCGGGCGGCACCGGCCTCAACCTCACCGCGGCCGACACGGTGATCCACTATGACCCGTGGTGGAACCCGGCCACCGAAAACCAGGCCACCGACCGCGCCTACCGCATCGGCCAGGACAAGCCGGTGTTCGTCTACAAGCTGATTACACGGGGCACGGTGGAAGAGAAGATCCAGAAGTTGCAACAGGAGAAGGCAGCGCTGGCTGCAGGCTTGCTGGAGGGGCGTCAGGCGGGGGACTGGAAGCTGGCGGATGAAGACATTGATGCGCTGTTTGCGCCGTTGCCCGGGAAGCGGCAGGCCGCAAAATCCAGTTGAGCCTTTCGCCGGCAAGGCCGGCTCCTACAGGTATCGCAGCACCTGCAGGAGCCGGCCTTGCCGGCGCAGGACCTCAGTCGATCAGTTGCGCATCCTTCAGCGCGCCAAGCGCCTCCAGCCAGCGGGGCTGCTGGCGGTAGTCGGTACGCGCAAAACCCTGCCCGCGCATCTGCGCGATCCGCGGCGACGGCCTCACCCTCAACCGCTGCGCCGCCGACAACGCAAGCTCGGCAGCCGCCCGATCATTGCACACCAGGCCCATGTCGCAACCGGCACTCAGCGCCGCCTCGATACGGCTGGCGGCGTCCCCCACCACATGCGCACCGGCCATCGACAGGTCATCGCTGAAGATCACCCCGTCAAAGCCCAGCTCGCCACGCAGAATCTCCTGCAGCCAGCGCCGCGAGAAGCCGGCCGGCTGGTTGTCGACCTGTGGATAGATCACATGCGCCGGCATCACCGCCGCCAACTGCCCGCTCAGGCGTGTGAACGGCACCAGGTCGGCTGCGCGGATCTGCTCCAGGCTGCGCTCGTCGGTGGGTATCGCCACATGCGAATCCGCCTCGGCCCAGCCATGCCCCGGGAAGTGCTTGCCGCAGGCCGCCATGCCCGCCGCGTTCATGCCGCGAATGAAGGCACCGGCAAGCAAGGTGGCGCGCTGCGGGTCACCCTCGAAGGCGCGACTGCCAACCACCGCGCTGCGCTGGTGGTCAAGGTCCAGCACCGGGGCAAAGCTCAAGTCGAGCCCTACCGCCAGCACTTCGGTTGCCATCAGCCAGCCGCAGTGTTCGGCCAGGCGCTCGGCATTGGGGTTGTCGGCAATCGCACGCATCGCGGGCAAGCGCACGAAGCCCTGGCGCAGGCGCTGTACGCGACCACCCTCCTGGTCCACGGCCAGGATCAGGTCCGGGCGCACGGCACGAATCGACGCACTCAGTTCGCGCACCTGGCGCGGGCATTCGATGTTGCGGGCAAAGATGATCAGGCCGGCCACTTCGGGCTGACGCAGCAGGTGGCGGTCTTCGGCAGTCAGCCAGGTGCCGGCCACGTCGACCATCAGGGAGCCTTGCAGGCGGGTACTCATAAATGATCCTTCAGTTGAGGGGCGCGCTCGCCCACTGGGGGCAGGCGGCTTCTTCGATCTGTACCGGGCAATGCACAGGCACCCGGTCGAACAGCGCTACCAGGTCGGCGTTGCGCAGGCGTATGCAGCCGTGGGACAACGGCACACCCATGGGTTCGCTGTCGGGCGTGCCGTGCAGGTAGATATAGCGGCGGAACGTATCCACGGGCCCGAGGCGGTTGCGCCCCGGCTCGCGGCCGCTGAGCCAGAGAATGCGCGAGAGGATCCAGTCTCGCCCAGGGAACTGCGCGTGCAGGTCGGGCGTCCAGAGCTCGCCGGTCCAGCGACGCCCGCGCAGCACCGCGCCCTGGGGCAAGCCCGCGCCGATCTTCGCACGCACCTGATGCAGCCCGCGCGGTGTACAACCGGAGCCGTTGTGCTCGCCCGGGCCATTGAGTGCGGTGGACACCGCAAGACGCACCGCCAGTCGCCCCTGGGCGAACCCATAAAGGCACTGGTCGGCGATGGAAATGTGCAGCAAATCGAGAATAGGCATGGGCGCTAGCTTAGCCGAAGCCGGCTGTGCCGCCCAGCCGGGGAATCAGGCCTTTGCCGGTACCGGGGCGTGGCTGGTCTTGCTGCGCGGACGCAACTGCGCCGCCGCCATCGCCTCGTCCGTGACCCCGCTGTCGGCACGCATGCCGGCGGCCAGGAACGGCACCATCAGGCGCATGACCTGCTCGATCGAGGTATTGACCCCGAAATCGGTCTCGGCAATCGCGCGCAGGGCCTTGATGCCCGACATGCTGAACGCTGCAGCGCCGAGCATGAAATGCACGCGCCAGAACAGTTCGAGGGGAGGAATCTGCGGCGCGGCCTCGTTGACCAGCAGCATGTAGCGGCGGAACACCTTGCCGTACATGTCTTCGAGGTAACGACGCAGGTGGCCCTGGCTCTGGCTGAAGGCCAGGCCCAGCAGGCGCATGAAGATCGACAGGTCATTGCCGCTGCGCGGCTGCACCACCAGCGCCTGCTCGACCAGCATCTCCAGCAGTTCTTCAAGGCTGGGCTTGTGCTCGGGGCGCGCCTGGCGCCGATCGAGCTCACGCTCCAGGCTCTGGCAGAACGGCCCTAGAAAACGCGAGAAGACCGCCTGGATCAGCGCCTTCTTCGAACCGAAATGGTAGTTCACCGCCGCCAGGTTGACGCCGGCCTTGCTGGTGATCAGCCGCAATGAGGTTTCGGCAAAACCTTTTTCCGCGAACAACTGCTCGGCAGCATCGAGAATGCGTTCAACGGTTTCCGACTGGGCCATGACTACTCCGCGAGACAAACACTTGTTTGAAACATACGTTTCAAGGCAGGGTTCTGTCAAGTACGCACGGGCGTTTTGTGCCCGGCCGGTCATGGTATTGAAGGCAGCGACAAGCCACAAGCCGGAAGCGGCAGGCAGCTGCGGGCACGCCTGGAGCTTGCCGCTTGTAGCTTGCCGCTATCACTGTATATAATCCCAGTCACTGTATAAAAAGACAGAGCGATCGACATGCTAAAACTGACGCCACGCCAAGCTGAGATTCTGGCTTTCATCAAGCGCTGCCTCGAAGACAACGGCTTCCCGCCCACCCGCGCGGAAATCGCCCAGGAACTGGGATTCAAATCCCCCAACGCCGCCGAAGAGCATCTGAAGGCACTGGCCCGCAAGGGTGCAATCGAGATGACCCCTGGTGCCTCGCGCGGCATCCGCATTCCGGGGCTCGAGAGCAAGCCCGATGAAAACGCCCTGCCCATCATTGGCCGCGTGGCCGCGGGTGCCCCTATCCTCGCCCAGCAGCACATCGAGGAATCCTGCGCCATCAACCCGGCCTTCTTCCATCCCCGCGCCGACTACCTGCTGCGTGTGCACGGCATGAGCATGAAGGACGTCGGCATCGTCGACGGCGACCTGCTGGCCGTACACACCTGCCGCGAAGCGCGCAATGGTCAGATCGTCGTAGCCCGCCTGGGTGACGAAGTCACGGTCAAGCGCTTCAAACGGGAAGGCAACAAGGTCTGGCTGATCGCCGAGAACCCCGAATTCGCCCCTATCGAAGTCAACCTGAAAGAGCAGGACCTGGTCATCGAGGGCTTGAGCGTCGGCGTTATACGCCGCTAATAAGGAGGCGTCATGCAGTTCCCCCACGTACCACAGCAAGCACAGTTGCCCTTGTTCGAAGCATTCCTGGCCCAGCCGGTACTGCCGCGGGTCAAAACCAGGCAGCCCGCCCGGCAAAGCAACAAGCCGCAGGCATTCAGCGAGCTGTCCTTGCGTGGCGCGCTGGAGCACTGCCAAAGCCTGCTGGCACCGGTGCTACGCGACCTGAGCGAACTGAGTGAAGAGCATGACGCCCGCTGGCTTACCCTGATCGCCCCGCCCGGCAGCCTTACCCAGGCCTGGCTGAGGGACGCAGGGCTCAACCGCGAACGCATACTGCTGCTGCAGCCTCGCGGCAACCAGAGTGCGCTGCAACTGGCCTGTGATGCCCTGCGTCTGGGGCGCAGCCATACGGTGGTCACCTGGTTCAATCCGGTCAGCAACGGCGCCCGCCTGCAACTGACCAATGCTGCCCGTGCGGGTGACGCACAAAGCCTGAATATCCGCCTGGGCTGATACTCGCTGAACGCTCGAAGGGTATGCAGCAGGCTTCCTCAGGACGAGGAAGCCGGATACTGACGGTCAGTGCAGAACCCGTGGGCCTGCATGTTCCTGTTCGATCTCGCCTTCAACCAACTTGCCGGCCATCTGCACACCAACGCTGAGCATGGCCTTGGCTACCTCGACGTGTTGGCCCTGCAGGAACGCCTTGGCATCTTCCGAAAAATCCAGGGTTACCAACGACCCCTCGTCCTCGGCGCGGCGCAACTCGATGCGACCGTCAGGCAACTCTACAATTTCTAGAAAGGACGTGGGCATAAAAGACTGTTCTCCAGGAAAGGCCGGCATTGTACCAGCCACTGGCAGGATCAGCACTCACTCAGACCTTCGCGAAAACGCACCACGAGGCGTTTGAGATTCTGCCGCCAGCTCTCCAGTTCTTCGCGCGACAGCGCTGGCGCCTCGGGTTCATCCAGGCTCACGGCCTGAATCAACGGTTGGGTCACATCACCTTTGGGCGCCTTGCTCGCGACAGGTGGTCGGAACAAATCGGCATAAGCCCTGAGCAGTTGCGCCAGCCAGGTTTCAGGCTGCTCGGCGAGTTCGACCAGTTCAGCCAGCTCGGGAATGGCAATGGTCGCCAGTACTTCACGGCTCAGCAGTTGCTCGGCACGCAGCGCGGTTGCCTGGGGCAAGCGATAATAGCCACCGATCTCATGACACAGCCCCAACAGCGCACCATACAGGTGAAACAGCGCAGACTCCCGCTCGGCCTGGGTCTGCGCCTGGGCGTTCATGGCGCGACTGTCCTGCGCCTTGCCCAGTGCCTCAAGGGCCAGACCGGCGAAATAGATCTTCTGGTTGGTACGGGTATAGAGTTCCTGGGCCATCGAGGCGCGCTCCGAGGGAGTGTGAGGCGGGGGCTCAGTTTCTGTGATGGATCGCAGGCACGCAAGCTGAATCACCGCAGGCGTGAGGCTCAACCGCCCTTGCGGTCATCGTTGCGCGGCAAACCGCCAACCGTGGTTGCAGCCGAGTCTTTCGGCGTGGCCGGGGTGACCGGGCCGTAGATCTTTTCGATGCGCAGGCGGCCACGCTGCCACGCGGGATGAAAGTGCCGCCAGTGTGCGTCCTGAGCCGCGGCCAGCAGCTCATGGTCGCCCCGCGTGTCGCCCCAGGCGCGCATGCGGTACTGCGTCAGCACCCCGTAAACCGCCTCCAGGCGCAGAACCTTGGCTTCGCAGCGGCAATTGTCGCCACTGATCCTGCCGGTCAGCACGCCATCGATCACCTCCAGCTCGGTGCCGATCAGCTTGATGCCCAACTGTTCGGCAAAGGGCTTGAGCACTAGCGCCGGCGATGCCGAACAGATCGTCACCTCGGCACCAGAGGCCAGTTCCTGTTTCACCGAAATCACGCCCTGCGGGCGCATCAGCCGGGCCCACGCCTGCGACTTGAACGCCACCGCCCTCTGCGCGACCCATTGCTCTTTCACACCCGCAAGAAACGTCTGGATCAACTGGGCCTTGAGTTCATCGCGGCTGATCCGCCGCCCCATATAGCGCAGGCTTGGCCAGATCATCCGCAGCATGCGGCGAGCAAAAAAGCCGTTGCCGAAAGCGAACCTCAAAAAAGGTACAAAGCTGTCACGGCGGGTCAGCGTGCCATCGAAATCGAACACCGACAGGATTCTGGCCGACTGCGGCCCTGCTTCCAACATTTCCTGACTCATCTGCTTGCCTCTGCTCGATGGTGTACAGCCCTGGCGGAGAAACGTCCCGATCAAACCTCACAACCGTTCGCTGACCTGACTAAAAAAAAGGCTGCGTCCAGGATCACCAGATGCAGCCTCTTGTAGCCGATTCTATCGCTTAGCGCTTGTCTTCCACCTTCCACGCCTTGCCGTCATAGAACGCTCGCCAGCCGGTCGGCTTGCCGTCGACCTCGGTCTGCACATACTGCTCCTTGGTCTTGCGGCTGTAGCGGATCACCGTAGGGCGACCGTCCGGGTCCTTCTTCGGCGCTTCACAGAGGAAGTGATACTTCGGATCGATCTCGTCCTTGTGCGGCACGATCTCCATCACCAGGGGTGCGCGGGTCTCGCGGTTCTTCGGGAACTGGCTGGCGGCCAGGAACAGGCCCGAAGCCCCGTCACGCAACACATAGGTGTCGTTGACCTTCTCGCACTTGAGCTCCGGCATCTTCACCGCGTCCATCTTCGGCGGCGCCGCCTCGCCGCTCTTGAGCAGCTTGCGGGTGTTCTTGCACTCCGGGTTGGTACAGCCGAAGAACTTGCCGAAACGACCGGTCTTGAGCTGCATCTCGCTGCCGCACTTGTCACACTCAAGGCTCGGACCCTCGTAGCCCTTGATGCGGTAGCTGCCTTCCTCGATCTCGTAACCCGTGCAATCGGGGTTGTTGCCGCAGATGTGCAGCTTGTGTTTTTCGTCGAGCAGATAGGCGTCCATCGCCGTGGCGCAGATCGGGCAGCGGTGCTTGCCCAACAGCACGCGCGACTCGGACTCGCCCTCGTCGTCGGCGGCAATCTCGTCACCTGGCACCAGGTTCACGGTGGCCTTGCAACGCTCTTTGGGCGGCAGGCTGTAGCCCGAGCAACCGAGGAACACACCCGTGGAGGCTGTGCGGATCATCATGTGCCTGCCGCATTCCTTGCAGGCAATGTTGGTCGGGGTCGGCTGGTTGGCACGCATGCCCTTTTCGGCATCTTCAGCCAGTTGCAGCTTCTTGCTGAAGTCGCCATAGAACTCGTCCAGCACGTTTTTCCAGTCGCGCTCGCCCTGGGCCACATCGTCGAGGTTCTCTTCCATGCCGGCGGTGAAGCCGTAGTCCATCAGGTTGGAAAAGCTCTCGGACAGACGCTCGGTCACGATGTCGCCCATCTTCTCGGAGTAGAAGCGGCGGTTGTGCAGGGTCACATAGCCACGGTCCTGGATGGTGGAGATGATCGCCGCGTAGGTGGATGGACGACCGATACCGCGTTTTTCCATTTCCTTGACCAGGCTCGCTTCCGAGAAACGTGCCGGCGGCTTGGTGAAGTGCTGGCTCGGGTCGAGCTTGATGAGCTTGAGCACTTCGCCCTGGTTCATTTCCGGCAGTACATCGTCATCGCCCGGCTTGCTCTGCTGCGGCAACACACGGGTGTAACCGTCGAACTTGAGGATACGGCCCTTGGCACGCAACTCGAACTCGCCCGCCGTGACGCTGACGGTGGTCGACAGGTACTGCGCCGGCGGCATCTGGCAGGCCAGGAACTGGCGCCAGATCAGCTCGTACAGGCGCTCGGCATCACGCTCCATGCCGCTGAGCTTGGTCGGGTGCGTGGCCACGTCCGAAGGTCGGATCGCTTCGTGCGCTTCCTGTGCGCCTTCCTTGCTGCCGTAGACGATCGGCGCTTCTGGCAGGTACTTCTTGCCGAACTCGCTTTCGATGTAGCTGCGCGCCATTTCCACCGCATCGACCGACAGGTTGGTCGAGTCGGTACGCATGTAGGTGATGTAGCCGGCTTCGTACAGACGCTGGGCCATCATCATGGTCTTCTTCACGCCGAAGCCGAGGCGATTGCTCGCCGCCTGCTGCAGGGTCGAGGTGATGAACGGCGCCGAGGGCTTGCTGCTGGTCGGGCGGTCTTCACGCTTGGCAATGGTGTAGCTGGAAGCCTTGAGCTTCTCCAGCGCGGCCATGGCCTGGGCTTCGTTGAGCGGCTTGAAGGCCTCGCCGTTCTGGCGAGCCACCTCGAAGCGCACCTTGGCGTCCTTGGCAGTACCCAGGTCGGCGTGCACTTCCCAGTACTCTTCGGGGATGAATGCGCGAATCTCGCGCTCGCGCTCCACCACCAGCTTCACGGCCACCGACTGCACCCGGCCGGCCGACAGGCCACGGGCGATCTTCTGCCACAGCAGTGGCGAGACCATGTAGCCCACCACGCGGTCGAGGAAGCGACGCGCCTGCTGTGCATTGACACGGTCGATGTCCAGCTCGCCCGGCTGGGAGAAGGCCTCCTGGATGGCCTTCTTGGTGATTTCGTTGAACACCACGCGCTTGTAGCGGCTGTCATCCCCACCGATGGCTTCGCGCAGGTGCCAGGCAATGGCTTCCCCCTCGCGATCCAAGTCGGTTGCGAGATAGATGGTGTCGGCATCCTTGGCCAGGCGGCGCAACTCCTCGATGACCTTTTCCTTGCCCGGAAGGATCTCGTACTTGGCCTTCCAGCCGTGGTCCGGGTCGACGCCCATGCGCGCCACCAGTTGCTTGCGCGCCTTTTCTTTCGGCGACAGCGCGGGTGCCTCGCCGGCAGCAGCCTTGCCGCGCTTGGCAGCAGGCTCCTTGCTGGCGGAACCGCTGGTGGGCAGGTCTCGGATATGGCCGATACTCGACTTCACCACGTACTGGTTGCCCAGGTACTTGTTGATGGTCTTGGCCTTAGCCGGGGATTCCACAATGACCAGCGATTTGCCCATGGATCGGAAAATTCCTGAATAACGAAAATAAAAACACGGCAGGTACCTGACGTGGCACCGCTATATATAGTGGCAACAGAGTGAGGTCAAGCGCCGAAGGTTAGCCCGCTTGCGCATCGGCACGCGAAAACCGCTCGGGTTCGGCCTCGACCAAAGCAAAGCGCGGCACGTGCTCGCCGTCAACCTCGACCGACTCGGTGAACATCGAAAGCGGGCGTACCCACAGGCCGAAATCGCCGTACAGGGCCTGGTAGAACACCACCCACTCCTCGGTCTCGGAATGGCGCGCGGCACCGAATACACGATACTCAGGCCCTTTGTAATGCCGGTATACGCCTGGTTGTATCTGCATGCTGCCAACCCTCTTGAAAAAAAATCTGCAAAAAGCAAAAAACCGGGGCACCAGGCCCCGGCTTCCGACAACGAAACGCTTAGATGCGTTCGAAGACGGTGGTGATCCCCTGACCAAGGCCGACGCACATTGTCGAAACACCCAGGGTACCGCCATTCTGCTTCATGACATTGAGCAGAGTGCCGGAAATCCGCGCACCGGAGCAACCGAAAGGGTGACCCAGGGCGATTGCGCCGCCGTGCAGGTTAACCTTCTCATCCATCTTGTCGAGCACTTTCAGATCCTTGAGCACTGGCAGGGCCTGTGCAGCGAAGGCTTCGTTGAGCTCGAAGAAGTCGATATCGGCAATGCTCAGGCCCGCACGCTTGAGGGCTTTCTGGGTTGCCGGCACCGGGCCGTAGCCCATGATCGCAGGGTCCACGCCGGCCACCGCCATCGAGCGGATCACCGCCAGCGGCTGGATGCCCAGGTCCTGGGCACGCTGGGCCGACATCACGATCATGCACGAGGCGCCGTCGGTGATCTGCGAGGAGGTACCCGCTGTCACGGTGCCGCCCTTGGGGTTGAACGCCGGCTTCAACGCCGCCAGGCTTTCCAGGGTGGTGTCCGGGCGAATGGTTTCGTCGTAGTCGAAGACCTTGAGGAAGCCATTCTCGTCATAGCCCTGCATCGGGATGATTTCGTCCTTGAACTTGCCTTCGACCGTCGCCTTGTGGGCGAGCTGGTGCGAACGCAGACCGAAGGCGTCCTGCTGCTCACGGCTGATGCCATGCATCTTGCCCAGCATCTCGGCGGTCAGGCCCATCATGCCCGAAGCCTTGGCCGCATATAGCGACATGTGCGGGTTGGGGTCCACGCCGTGCATCATGCTCACGTGGCCCATGTGCTCGACACCGCCGACCACGAACACATCGCCGTTGCCGGTCATGATCGCCTGGGCAGCCGTATGCAGCGCGCTCATCGACGAACCGCACAGGCGGCTGACAGTCTGGCCGGCCGCAGTGTGCGGGATCTGGGTCATCAGCGAAGCCATGCGCGCGATGTTCCAGCCCTGCTCCAGGGTCTGGTTCACGCAGCCCCAGATCACGTCCTCGACTTCACTCGGGTCGACCTTGACGTTGCGCTCCAGCAGCTTGCTGATCAGGTGCGCCGACATGTCTTCGGCGCGGGTGTTGCGGTGCATGCCGCCCTTGGAGCGGCCCATCGGCGTACGACCGAAGTCGACGATCACGACGTCTCTTGGATTCAAGCTCATACAATATTCTCGCTCTAGTCGTTGGGCGCTTAACCGAAGAAGCTCTGGCCGTTCTTGGCCATCTCGCGCAGCTTCTCGGTGGGGTGGTACAGCGCGCCCAGGTCGGCGTACTGGTCAGCCAGGGCAACGAACGCGGCCACACCGATCGAATCGATGTAGCGCAGTGCACCGCCACGGAACGGAGGGAAACCGATGCCGTAGACCAGGCCCATGTCGGCCTCGGCCGCCGTCTCGACGATGCCGTCTTCCAGGCAGCGCACGGTCTCCAGGCACAGCGGGATCATCATCCAGTTGATGATGTCCTCGTCGCTGACTTCACGCTGCTCGTAGACGATCGGCTTGAGCACTTCGAGCACCGACGGGTCGGCAACCTTCTTCTGCTTGCCGCGCTTGTCGGCCTCGTAGGCATAGAAACCCTTGCCGTTCTTCTGGCCCAGGCGCTTGGCTTCGTAGAGCACGTCGATGGCCGAACGACGGTCATCCTTCATGCGGTCCGGGAAGCCCTCGGCCATCACGTCGCGGCCGTGGTGGCCGGTGTCGATGCCGACCACGTCCATCAGGTACGCCGGGCCCATCGGCCAGCCGAATTTTTCCATGATCTTGTCGATGCGCACGAAGTCCACACCGGCGCTCACCAGCTTGGCGAAACCGCCGAAGTACGGGAACAGCACGCGGTTGACCAGAAAGCCCGGGCAGTCGTTGACCACGATCGGGTTCTTGCCCATCTTCTTGGCGTAGGCAACGGTAGTGGCCACCGCCAGTTCGCTGGACTTCTCGCCACGGATCACTTCCACCAGCGGCATCATGTGCACCGGGTTGAAGAAGTGCATGCCGACGAAGTTTTCCGGACGCTTGAGGGCCTTGGCCAGCAGGCTGATGGAAATGGTCGAGGTGTTGGAAGCCAGGATGGTGTCCGCCTTGACCTGGTCTTCGACCTCGGCCAGCACGGCCTGCTTGACCTTGGGGTTTTCGACCACGGCTTCCACCACCAGGTCCACGTGACCGAAGTCGCCGTAGGACAGGGTCGGACGGATGCCGTTGAGCACTTCAGCCATTTTCGCGGCGGTCATGCGGCCCTTGTCGACGCGGCTGACCAGCAGCTTGGCGGCTTCGGCCAGGCCCTGCTCGATACCGTGCTCGTTGATGTCCTTCATCAGGATCGGCGTGCCTTTGGAGGCCGACTGATAGGCGATGCCGCCACCCATGATGCCGGCACCGAGTACGGCGGCCTGCTTCACGTCCTGGGCGATCTCGTCGTAGGCCTTGGCCTTTTTCTTCAGTTCCTGATCGTTCAGGAACAGGCCGATCAGGCTCTGGGCTGCCGAGGTCTTGGCCAGTTTGACGAAGCCGGCGGCTTCGACTTCCAGCGCTTTGTCACGCCCGAAGTTGGCGGCTTTCTGAATGGTCTTGATGGCTTCGACCGGCGCCGGATAGTTCGGGCCTGCCTGACCTGCCACGAAACCCTTGGCGGTCTCGAAGGCCATCATCTGCTCGATGGCGTTGAGCTTGAGCTTTTCCAGCTTCGGCTGGCGCTTGGCCTTGTGGTCGAGCTCGCCGCTGATGGCGCGCTTGATCAGTTCCAGGGCAGCTTCCTGAAGTTTCTCCGGGACCACCACTGCATCGACGGCACCGACTTTCAGTGCGTCTTCAGGGCGGTTCTCCTTGCCGGCGGCAATCCATTCGATGGCATTGTCGGCGCCGATCAGGCGCGGCAGGCGTACGGTACCGCCGAAGCCCGGGTAGATGCCCAGCTTGACTTCAGGCAGGCCGATCTTGGCCTTGGTCGACATGACGCGGAAGTCGGCCGCCAGGCACATTTCCAGGCCGCCGCCCAGCGCGATGCCGTTAATGGCGGCAACGGTCGGTACATCGAGATCTTCGAAATCGCTGAAGATTCTGTTGGCTTCGAGGTTGCCTGCAACCAGCTCCGCATCCGGCAGCTTGAAGTTGTCGACGAATTCGGTGATGTCGGCGCCGACAATGAACACGTCCTTGCCGCTGCTGACGATCACACCTTTGATCGACGCATCTGCCTTGATGGTGTCTACGGCCTGACGCAACTCATTCAGGGTAAGACGGTTGAACTTGTTGACGGACTCACCCTTGAGGTCGAACTTCAGTTCGACGATGCCGCTTTCAAGAGCCTTAACCGTGATGGCTTTACCTTCGTAAATCATCAACTGATCTCCACGATATGGAAGCTGAACTGTACACGCCGAACGCTGGCACGAAATTCGGCACCAGGCACACCCGTCAGCGCGATAGTCGGGATTCTGCGAGCGTCATGTGACATACAAACGCTCAATTCATACGCCCGTTTGATTTGGGTACGGACACATTCACCGAAAAGCCTGCCGTTGTCAAATACCCAAAAGCACGAGCAAAACGCGACTTTACGGTCATTTTGAGCGAAGGGGTGCGGGTTCAGCCTGTAGGTGATTGGCCATCATTCATGCAGGTGATCGGCCATGGATACGCATGAGAGAAGCAGCGAAGGGATAAAGCGCAGCTACACTGAGGGCATCGAAGAAGTTTCCGGCCTGCCTGGCCTTTTTTATTCAGTTGCCGGCCCCGCCATGGGGCTGGCGCTGGCGTTCAATCACACGACTCACGGGTCACGCCAGCGCCTTGAGCAACCGGGAAATGTCCTGCAACGCTGCGGCATCCCCCTTCTCTCCCCAGCACAACGCGATCATCTGCGGGTTGGCCTCGACCTTGTAGACACTCGCCGGCAGGCGCGACAGGTGCTCGAGCACGCGCGCATCCTCGCAGGGCTCGCGCCACTGGTTGAGCCACACCCCTGGTGTCACCTGCCAGTAGCTCCAGCTGTCGGCGTGCCCGCGACGGCGCGCACAATGATACTGCGCGCAGGTGTGCGGCGGCTCTTCGGGCAGCCAGTGCGGCCAGGTCTGCGGGGTGAGCTGCATGGCCAGCCCCATGCGCCGCGCCTCCAGGCGCAGGGCCATGCGCCCGCTGGTGCGACGCGAGGGCAACAGCCAGACCATGGGGCTGAGCATCAGCGCAAGGATTGACACTACTACCCAGAACGTCATATCTGTTATTCCTATAAAGACTTTGCAAATGAGCTGGTTAGCCGACATCGATGCGATCAGCCTGAAACCGACCATACTTTAACTATCGCGATTGTCAGGAGAGCCCTCATGCCCTACGAACACATTCTGGTCGCCGTCGACCTGACCGAAGAATGCGACCCGGTGATCAAGCGCGCTCGCGAGCTGGCCACGCCCAACGGCACCAAGGTTTCCCTGGTACATATCGTCGAGCCCATGGCCATGGCCTTCGGCGGCGACGTGCCGATGGACCTGTCGCAACTGCAGCAGCAACAGTTCGACCAGGCCAAGGAGCGCATGGACCGCCTGTTCAACAAGTATCCGGAGATCAACCGCGGCGATTCCCACCTGACCTACGGCCAGCCTCGCCAGGAGATTCACCAGTTGGCCAAGGACCAGAAGTGCGACCTGATCGTGGTCGGCAGCCATGGCCGCCACGGCCTGGCGCTGCTGCTGGGCTCCACCGCCAATGACGTGCTGCACGGCGCACCGTGCGATGTGCTGGCGGTACGCCTGCAGAAGAAGGCCGACTGATACCAGAAGGCCCGCTGTTGGACACAGCGGGCCTTCTTCATATCAGCTGTCGAGCTCGGCCCAACGCTCCACCAGTGTGTCCAGCTCGCCCTGCAGCTTCTCGAGGCTGGCCAGCACGGCGGTGGTCTGGTCGATTGGCCGCTGATAGAAGCCTGCATCGGAAATCTCCGCCTGCACCGCAGCCATCTTCTGCTCCAGGGCATCGATCTGCCCCGGCAGCGCCTCCAGCTCGCGCTGCAGCTTGTAGCTGAGCTTCTTCTTGCCTTCATTGACCACCGGTGCTGCCGCAGGCTCGGGTGCAACGGCCTCGACCACCGCACTGTTGAGCTCGGACTTGCCCGACTTGCTTTCGGTCACGCCGAGCAGCTTGGGCGAACCGCCCTGTCGAATCCAGTCCTGATAGCCGCCCACGTACTCACGCACCTTGCCCTCGCCTTCGAACACCAGGGTGCTGGTGACCACGTTGTCGAGGAACGCCCGGTCGTGACTGACCATCAGCACGGTGCCCTTGAAACCCGCCAGCACCTCTTCGAGCAGCTCCAGGGTTTCCACGTCCAGGTCGTTGGTCGGCTCGTCGAGCACCAGCAGGTTGGCCGGCTTGCTGAACAGCTTGGCCAGCAGCAGGCGCGCACGCTCGCCACCGGACAACGCCTTGACCGGCGTGCGTGCACGCTGGGGGCTGAACAGGAAGTCGCCCAGGTAGCTCAGTACGTGACGGTTCTGCCCATCGATCTCGATGAAGTCACGGCCTTCGGCCATGTTCTCGATCACGGTCTTTTCCAGGTCAAGCTGATGGCGCAACTGGTCGAAGTAGGCCACTTCGAGACGCGTGCCCGACTCCACCTTGCCCGAGCTTGGCTCCAGGTCGCCCAGCATCAGCTTGAGCAGCGTGGTCTTGCCGGTACCGTTGGCACCCAGCAGGCCGATACGGTCCTCGCGCTGCAGGACCATCGAGAAATCCTTGACCAGGTAAGGGCCATCGGGGTGGGCGAAGCTGACGTTTTCCAGCACCATCACCTGCTTGCCGGACTTTTCCGCCACGTCGAGCAGGATGTTGGCCTTGCCCTGGCGCTCGCGACGCTCGCTGCGTTCCACACGCAGTGCCTTGAGGGCGCGCACGCGGCCTTCGTTGCGGGTACGCCGGGCCTTGATGCCCTGGCGGATCCACACCTCTTCCTGGGCCAGTTTCTTGTCGAACAGCGCGTTGGCAGTCTCTTCGGCAGCCAGCGCAGCTTCCTTGTGCACCAGGAAGCTGGCGTAGTCGCCGTTCCAGTCGATCAACCCGCCACGGTCCAGTTCGAGGATGCGCGTGGCCAGGTTCTGCAGGAAGGAACGGTCGTGGGTAATGAACAGCACGGCACCGCCAAAGCCGCTCAGGGCATCTTCAAGCCAGGCGATGGCGCCGATGTCCAAGTGGTTGGTCGGTTCGTCGAGCAGCAGCAGGTCGGGCTCGGACACCAGCGCCTGGGCCAGCAGCACACGCCGACGCCATCCACCGGACAGCTCGGCCAGGGTCTTGTCGGCCGGCAGTTGCAGGCGGCTCAGGGTGCTGTCGACCAGTTGCTGCAAGCGCCAGCCATCGCGCGCCTCCAGGTCGCTCTGCACGTGCATGAGCTTTTCCAGGTCGGCGTCGGTGTGAATGTTCTGGCTCAGGTGGTGATACTCGGCGAGCAATGCACCGACACCGTCCAGGCCTTCGGCAACCACATCGAACACGGTGCGCCCGTCGGCCACCGGCAGTTCCTGCGGCAGCTCGCCGATCTTCAGGCCCGGGGCACGCCACACATCGCCTTCGTCGGGCTTCTGGTCGCCCTTGACCAGGCGCAGCATGCTCGACTTGCCCGTGCCGTTGCGGCCGATGATGCAGACCCGCTCACCACGGGCGATCTGCCAGGACACCTTGTCCAGCAACGGCATGGCGCCGAACGCAAGGGACACATCGCTTAATTTGAGCAGGGTCATGATCTTCTCCAAAAACCGGGGGCGCATTCTACCTGAGTTGCGCCTGCTTCACATTAAGCGCGACCGGCGTGCCGACCGCAGTCCTGCATTACATGCCGATACAAGCACAATGCTTTCTTCCGCCCCCGGCAAACGGCTAAGCTTAAGCACGTAATCCCACCAGTGCTGGCGCCGCCGACACTCGTTTTGGTCAAACTGTCCGGAAGTATCATGCGCCGCAGCCTGCTCAGCCTCGTATCCTGTCTGCTTTTTTCCGCCACCGCGGCCAGCACCGTCCAGGCCGCCGATCTCACCCAGCAACGCCAGTACTACGATGAAGCCAAGCGTGCCCTGGCCAAGGGCGACAGCGGCCCTTACCGCCGTTACGAACAGGCCCTGCGTGATTATCCGCTGGAGCCCTACCTGGCCTACGACGAACTGACGGCGCGCCTCAAGAGCGCCAGCAACGCCGAGATCGAGAAGTTTCTTGCCGAGCATGGCGACCTGCCCCAGGCCAACTGGATGAAACTGCGCTGGTTGCGCTGGCTGGCAGAGCGCGGCGACTGGCAACCCTTCGTCAAGTACTACGACCCCAAGCTGAACTTCACCGAGCTCGACTGCCTCAACGGCCAGTATCAGCTCAGCCACAACCTGCGCGCCGAGGGCTACGCCACCGCCGACAAGCTGTGGCTGGTGGGCAAGTCGCAGCCGGCGGCCTGTGACGTGCTGTTCGACCGCTGGGCCGCCGAGGGCCAGCTGACCGAACAGAAGCGCTGGGAGCGCATCAAACTCGCGGCCCAGGCGCGCAACTACGCCCTGGCCAACACCCTGATCAAAGGCCTGAACACCCTGGGCCCGCAAGGCCGTCTGCTGGTGGATGTGGCGCAGAAGCCCGAACTGCTCAACAACCCCGGGCGCTTCACCCCGGTCAACGAAGCGATGTCCGACGTGGTCAGCCTGGGCCTGCGCCGCCTGGCGCGCCAGGACCCGGAGCGGGCCATGGCGCTGCTCGACGACTACGCCAATCGCATGCATTTCTCCCGCGACGAGAAGGTGGCGATCGCCCGCGAAATCGGCCTTACCCTGGCACGGCGCTACGACCCCCGCGCCCTGGGCCTGATGACCCAGTACGACCCCGAGCTGCGCGACAACACCGTGACCGAATGGCGCCTGCGCCTGCTGCTGCGCCTGGGCCGCTGGGAAGATGCCTACGAGCTGACCAAACGCCTGCCCCAGGACCTGGCCACCACCAACCGCTGGCGCTACTGGCAGGCGCGCAGCCTGGAGCTGGCGCAGCCAAAGAACCCGCAGATTCCACTGCTGTACAAGACGGTAGCGCGAGAACGCGACTTCTACGGGTTCCTGGCCGCCGATCGTGCACAGACCCCCTACCAGCTCAACAACAAGCCGCTGGTACTCAGCCAGCAACTGATCAACAAGGTACGCAACACGCCCGGCGTGCGGCGCGCGCTGGAATTCCATGCCCGCGGCCAGATCGTTGACGGGCGCCGCGAGTGGTACCACGTCAGCCGTCATTTCAGCCGCGACGAGATGGTCGCCCAGGCGCGCCTGGCCTATGAAATGCGCTGGTACTTCCCGGCCATCCGCACCATCAGCCAGGCCCAGTACTGGGACGACCTGGATATCCGCTTCCCGATGGCCCACCGCGACACCCTGGTACGCGAAGCCAAGGTACGCGGCCTGCACTCGAGCTGGGTATTCGCGATCACCCGCCAGGAAAGCGCCTTCATGGACGATGCCCGTTCCCACGTGGGTGCCAGCGGCCTGATGCAGCTGATGCCGGCCACCGCCAAGGAGACGGCGCGCAAGTTCAACATCCCGCTGGCTTCGCCGGCGCAGGTACTGAACCCGGACAAGAACATCCAGCTGGGCGCCGCCTACCTGAGCCAGGTGCACGGCCAGTTCAACGGCAACCGGGTGCTGGCCTCGGCCGCCTACAACGCCGGCCCCGGACGCGTGCGCCAGTGGCTGCGCGGCGCCGATCACCTGAGCTTCGACGTATGGGTGGAGTCGATTCCGTTCGACGAGACCCGCCAGTACGTGCAGAACGTGCTGTCGTATTCGGTGATCTACGGGCAGAAACTCAATTCACCGCAGCCACTGGTGGATTGGCACGAGCGGTTTTTCGACGATCAGTAAGCGGTGATCAGCGCTTCGCCGGCAACGTCGAAGCGCAACCTTGTGGAGGCGACGGTGCGTGTGCAGGGGCCAGCCTTGCTGGCGAAGCGGCCCGTCGCTATTCCAGCACCTCGACCGCCATGCCCACCTCCAGCATGCCCTCGCCGTCGGCCACCAGGTTCTGGCCGAACAGCACATCCCCCTCCTTCTGCCGATAGGTCTTGAGCGTGGTCAAGGGTTCGCGATCGGGGCTGCGCTCGCCGGTCTGCGGGTCGAGGGTGGTGAGGATGCAGCGCGTGCACGGGGAAAGCACCCGAAAGGTCTGCTGGCCAATGCGAATGCGCTTCCAGCCATCCTCGGCATATGCCGCACTGCCCTCGACCACCAGATTGGGCCGAAAGCGCAGCATCTCCAAGGGGCGCCCAACCCGCTGTACCAGGTCGTCGAGCGACGCCTGGCCGATCAGCAGCAAGGGGAAACCATCGGCGAAGGCCACACGGTCGCTGTTCTCACCGTAGCCGGCCGGCAGATAGCGGGTACGCGGCTCGGGCACATGCACCAGGCGCACCGGCTTGCCGATGAAGCGACTCAACCAGTCGGCCGCCGCATCGCCTGCATCCGGTACGCGCAGGGTGTCGCGCCAGATGGTCGCCCCACGCAGATTGGCGTCCGCTTGCGGCACCGCCACCTGCAAGCGGTCAAAACCCGGGGCACTGAGCACCAGACCGCCATCGGCGTCGTACAGCGCCGATAACTGGCTCATCTGCGGGTAGGCGCGCTGGGTCAGGAAACGTCCGTTGTCCTGCTCCACCAGCATCCAGCGCCGGTCACCCAGCAAGCCCAGCAGGCCGCACGGCGACTGGCCCAGGGCTTGCGCCTGGGCCGACTTGAGTGGGTAACGATACAACGCGCTCAGACGCATGGGCCGGCTCCGGATGATAAAGGCGCAAGCTTACACCGAAGGCCGGGCAACCGCTGCCCGGCCCTTGGTGCCGGCTCAGACGGTCGCTTCGTCCAGCATCAGGCGCTGGCGCACCACATCCACCAGCTTGTCGGGCTGGAACTTGGACAAAAAGTTGTCACAACCGACCTTCTTCACCATCGACTCGTTGAAGCTGCCCGACAAGGACGTGTGCAGTACCACGTACAGGCTGCGCAGGCGCGGGTCGTTGCGGATCTCGGTGGTCAGGCGGTAGCCGTCCATTTCCGGCATTTCGGCATCGGTGAAGACCATCAGCAACTTCGAGCACACGTCCTCACCGGCATCCGCCCAGCCTTTGAGCAGGTTGAGTGCCTTGAGGCCATCGCTGGCCACATGCATCTTCACCCCCAGCTGGCTCAGGGTTTCACGCAACTGCGCCAGGGCCACGGTGGAGTCGTCCACCAGCAGCACCTCCCGCCCTCGCGCCTGCGCCAGTACCGGGTCTTCCAGCTTGTCGCGGGACACCTTGGCGTTGTACGGCACGATTTCGGCCAGTACTTTCTCCACGTCGATGATTTCTACCAGTTGCTCGTCGACCTTGCTGATGGCCGTCAGGTAATGCTGACGCCCGGCACTGGTGGGCGGCGGCATGATCGCCTCCCAGTTCATGTTGACGATACGGTCCACGCCTCCCACCAGGAACGCCTGCACCGAACGGTTGTACTCGGTGACGATGATGGTGCTGTTGGGCCCCGGCTCCAGTGGGCGCATGCCGATGGCCTGGGACAGGTCGATCACCGGCAGGGTCTGCCCACGCAGGTTGACCACGCCGCACACATACGCATGGCGTTGCGGCATCAGGGTCAACTTGGGCATCTGCAGCACTTCCTGCACCTTGAACACGTTGATCGCGAACAGTTGGCGCCCGGCCAGGCGAAACATGAGGATTTCCAGACGGTTCTCGCCTACCAGCTGCGTCCTTTGGTCTACCGTGTCGAGAATGCCAGCCATTAAACAACCCCCAGGCGTGTCGCAAAAATTGAATTATCAACCGTGTATCGGCCGCGTTCGTCTTGGCTTGACCCCCCAAAATAAAATGCTGCGGGGGGCATTGATGTCACTTTAGCATCATGGTTTACTGCGCTGACAGTTTTGCAGTCGCGGCAGGTCATCAGCGATCACACCAAGCCAATGCCATCAGGGAAACCCCTAGCCACAATCGGGCGAGACCTGATGTTCGCAATATCCTTTAGCCATTAATGTGACGCCATTCTCATTGCATGAATGGAGTCAGGCTTTTGCTCGCTACTGCCTTGTTGTCCACAACCAATGCTAGCGTCTTGCCAAAACACCGGCTCCAGGGCGTTTCAGCCCCCATCCGCAGTCTGCGCCTGGCAGGAAACGACTGATGTCCGACACCACTGCGGACATCAGCGCCCTACACGACTTTCAGGTCGATGCCCACGTACTGCTGACCCGCGCTCAGGAGTGCCTGTCGCACCTTGACCTGATCGGCCACGATACCGACGCGTGCGACTGCCTGCTGAACACCCTCGGCACACTGGCCGAGCGTGCCCACCTGCAGGCCCAGACGCAGATCGCCGACTTCTGTCGCCAACTCTGTCATGTGCTCGAACCGCAGCAATGCCGCGCGCGCCTTCACGCTGCACTGCCCAAGCTGAAAGCCTGCCTGAGCCTGCTGGCCTGGCAGCTTGAACTGATCGACCCGCACACCGGCCAATTGAACCTCGACCCCCAGGAGCAACTGGCCTTGCTGGAGGAACTGGAACAGACCTTCCGGCAGTTGCACGCAGAACCGGCCAAGGCGACCGCCACACCCGCCGCCCCTGCACCCGCCCTGGGCGCATGAAGTTGCACAACTAACCGGCGTGGGAAATTTCCCCGCCGCACATCATTTCAAAGCACTTTCCCACAACACTAAGCATTAACTTACGCGTGGGCGGCGAGTTTCTGTCAGCTGTATACAAAAACAATATCAGCGCATATAGGACAAGTTGTGTATCGCCACCAGTGATAGCAAAGTGCTAGACTTTGCGCCATCCGGAACGACCGTACCAGCCCGTAAAACTGACAGTTCGGACATCTTTCACGCCCCGCGACCATTTCCAAGCGAAGTGATACTATGCCCGACGCAAATTGCACACCGACAATGCACGGTGCTGAAGTTTGGCGTTTTCAGCACACTTGAAATCGTCTGATTCCAGTGTTGGCAAAACTGCACAAAGTTAAATCCAGGCGTTGCCCCAAACGCCTGTTGGGCGATATTCGACCGGCTTTCAACAGCGATACTTCAGTGGCTTCATTCCCTATGCTCTCAAGCCTCAAGACACTCAAGCGCGGCCCTCCGGGCGCTTCTCTGCTGCATTGGCTGAGCGCCCTGCTGTGCCTGGTGTCGGCGGCGGCCAACCTGTACCTGTACCTGCGTGCGGCACCGATGCCCGGCAGCCTGCTGGCACTGCAGCTGGCCGCCCTGCTCGGAATTGGCTGGCAATTGCGCCAGGCCGCGCGCTCGATCGCCATGCGCCCCCAGGAGCTGGCCCACCGCCTGCTCGAGGTGCAGGAGAGCGAACGCCAGCGTCTGAGCCGCGAACTGCATGACGATATCGGCCAACTGCTGACAGCCGCCAAGCTGCAGGCAGACTGGCTGCAACGGCGCATGCCGGCCGACCTGCAGGAACACTGCGCCACATTGCGCAGCACCCTGGACGACACCCTGGCCAATGTGCGTGATGTGTCGGCGATCCTCAACCCACGCCAACTGGCCAGCCTGGGGCTTGAAGCGAGCCTGCGCGCGCACCTGCTGCGCACCCTGGAAAACACCGACGTGCACTGGAGCCTGGAGTGCAGGCAGCGCCTGGGTGGCATTCCGGAAGACATGGCCATCGCTGCCTTTCGCATTACCCAGGAAGCCGTCACCAACATTCTGCGACACGCCCGGGCACGCAACCTGAGCGTGCGCATCGAGCGCACCCCCGAAGGCCTGGCACTATCGATCAGCGACGACGGCCAGGGCTTCACGCCTGCTGCCACCCCCGGCGAGGAGGGCCAGCGCGGCATGGCCGGCATGAGTGAACGGGTCAACCTGCTCAATGGCCGGCTGAGCGTGAACAGCCAACCCGGCCAGGGCACCCACATCGACGTACTGTTCCCCTGGCCACCGCGTGCCCGTGAACGCGCCAATACAAGTAAACCCCATGATCTGTAATCTGTTGCTGGTGGATGACCACTCCCTGATTCGCGCCGGCGTACGCGCCCTGGTCGCCGACATACCCGGCTACGCTGTGGTAGGCGAGGCCAACGACGGTAGCCAGTTGCTCGAACTGGTGCAGCGCCTGGACCCGGATATCGTGCTGCTGGACATCTCGATGCGCTCGACCGGGGGCCTGGAGGCCCTGGGCCGCCTGAAGGCTGCTGGCTGTCGCAGCAAGGTGCTGATCCTGTCGATGCACACCGACCCCGAGCTGATCATGCGCGCACTGGAAATCGGCGCCCATGGCTACCTGCTCAAGGACACCACCGCCACCGAACTGGAGCAGGCACTGGCCGCGCTGCGCAGCGACGAGCGCTACCTGAGCCCGGCCATCGCGCATACCGTGATCAACCAGGCGTTACTCCGCGCCCAGAGCAGCAAGCCCGAGGCCGTCGAGAACCACAACCTCACGGCGCGCCAGCTGGAAATCCTGCGCCTGATCGTGCGCGGCAAATCCACCCGTGAAATCGCCAACGGCCTGGGCCTGAGCATCAAGACCGTCGAGACCCACCGCTCGCAGATCATGAAACGCCTGCAGATCTACGACGTGGCGGGCCTGGTGCTGTTCGCCGTGCGCGAACAGATCATCAGCCTGGACGACTGAGCAGCGGCGACTCGGCGGGCAGGTGCACGCGCAGCGCCCCCGGCAGCGCACTGAAGCGCCAGCTGTCGCCTTGCAGCGGCTCGCCATCGAGGTTGATGTCCAGGCCTTCGGCGCTCTTGATCTCGACCCACGGCAGGCGCGCGCGAACAAACAGATTGTCCAGCCCCAGGCCCTCGCTCAGCAGGTCACGCAAAGTGCCGACCACCTCCTGCGGCGCCGGCAGGATGCTGATATCGAGCAGCCCGTCGTCCACCTGCGCCTGCGGGCACAGCACATGCCCGCCGCCGGCCTGGCGGCCGTTGCCGATTCCCAGGGCCAGCAACTGACCTTGCCAGTGAAAATCCGGACCTTGCAGCTCCACCGAGGCCGCACGCAGCTCGCTGAAACGCGACAGCCCGGTGAACAGATAGGCCGCGGCACCGATCACCTTCTTCAGGTCCTCGGAAGTGCTGGCCGTGACCTGGCTGCCGAAACCGCCGGTGGCCATGTTGAGGAACACCTGCCCGCCCACCTCGCCCAGGTCGATCGCCCGCGCCGGCAACTCCAGCAGGTTCAGAGCCTGGTCCGGCTCCAGCGGCACACCGGCAGCCCGTGCGAAATCGTTGGCGGTACCCAGCGGCAATAGCGCCAGGCTGGCATCACCCCGGGCCTGGGCCAGCGCCTCTGCCACATCGCGCAGGGTACCGTCGCCACCACCGGCCACCAGATGCGGGTACCCCGCCGCCAGCGCCTCGTGCACCAGGCGCTGGGCATCGCCCCCCTCCCAGGTGAGTCGAACATCGAGCTGCCAGCCGCGCTCGCGCAAGCCCATTACCGCCGCGCGCACCTCGTCGTTCATGGCCTGCTTGCCATGCAGAATCAACAATGCCCTGCGCTCACCCATAACTGCTCCCCCGCATTGATCACCGCCGACGGCGGTGCCGCGTCAGATGACGCCCGTGTATATCGACCGATTACAACACGGTTCCGTTGCATGCGGACCACGTCAAAAACAGCGCTTTCACACAATTGCCATTGAAAGATTCTCAATCGATGTGCATCATTCGACAAATATTTGGCCTTCACGGACGATGCCAGTGATAAAAGTCACTTTTTTGACTCATTGAGCAAAGCGCCTGCCAGGTTCACCTTTTCCCTGTTATCACACCGCCTAGCGGTGCCCAGAACACGAGGCTGAGTGAAATGAGCACACTGATCCCTTGCATCATTGCCGGTGGAGCCGGCACCCGATTGTGGCCGGTTTCACGCGAGGCCATGCCCAAGCCCTTCATGCGCATGCCCGATGGCCAGAGCCTGCTGCAGAAAACCTTCCTGCGTGCCTGCGCACTCAAGGATGTGGCCCGCGTACTCACCGTCACCAATCGCGAAGTGTTCTTCCGCACCCAGGATGAATACCGCCAGCTCAAACAGCCCGGCATCGCGCTGGACTTCATTCTCGAGCCCTGCGGGCGCAACACGGCCCCGGCGATTGCCGCCGCCGCCCTGCACTGTGCCCGTGAATACGGCGAAGACGCCCACCTGCTGGTGCTGCCCGCCGACCACCTGATCACCGACCAGGCAGCCTTCGAAGAGGCCGTGGAACGCGCCCGCGCCCTGGCCGAGCAAGGCTGGCTGACCACCTTCGGCCTTGTGCCCACCCAACCGGAAACCGGCTTCGGCTACATCGAGAAGGGCCAGGCCCTGGATGCCCATGGCTATCGCGTGGAGCGCTTCGTCGAAAAGCCGAACGCAGAGATCGCCCAGCGCTATGTCGAGGGCGGCCAGCACCTGTGGAACGCCGGCATGTTCTGCATGCGTGCAGATGCCATCCTGCGCGAGCTGCAGCAGCACGCACCGCAGGTTCTGGATGCGGTCGGCGAATGCCTGGGGCTGAGCCAGAGCAAACAGGGCAACAACAGCCTGCAACTGGAACTGGATGCCACCAGCTTCGCGCAGGTTGCCGACATCTCCATCGACTACGCCGTGATGGAGCGTTCCACCCAGGTGGCAGTGCTGCCCAGCCAGTTGGGCTGGAGTGACATCGGCTGCTGGCGGGCGGTGCGCAGCCTGGCCCAGGGCGATGCCCAGGGCAACCAGTGCAACGGCGAGACCGTGCTGCACGACGTGAGCAACTGCTACATCGATTCGCCTCGCCGCCTGGTGGGCGCCATCGGCCTGGACAACCTGATCATCATCGACACCCCCGACGCCCTGCTGATCGCCGACGCGAGCCGCAGCCAGGAGGTCAAGCTGATTGCCCAGCAGCTCAAGCGCCAGGACCACGACGCCTATCGCCTGCACCGCACCGTGACGCGCCCCTGGGGCACCTACACCGTGCTCGAGGAAGGCCCGCGCTTCAAGATCAAGCGCATCATGGTACGCCCGCAGGCCTGCCTGTCCCTGCAGATGCACCATCACCGCAGCGAACACTGGATCGTGGTCAGCGGCATGGCCTGCGTGACCAACGGCGAAGAGGAATTTCTGCTCGACACCAACGAGTCGACCTTCATCAAGCCGGGGCGCGAGCATCGCCTGAGCAACCCCGGGGTGATCGATCTGGTAATGATCGAAGTGCAAAGCGGCGAATACCTGGGCGAGGACGACATCGTGCGCTTTACTGATATCTATGGACGCGCCCCGGCAGCAGCGATCGGCTGAGGCCCGCCAGGCGCGTTTTCGCATTCAGCCTGTCGACGCCCCTGCGGCAAGAGAGGAAGTGGGTCATGCGCGTACTCTGGACACTGCCTTACCTGCCCTGGCCCACCACCAGCGGCAGCAAGGCCCGGCAATACCACCTGTTGCGTGGCCTGGCTGAACGCGGGCACAGGATCACGCTGCTGGTGCACTCGAAAGTTCCGCTTGGCGAGGCAGCCCGACAGGCACTGGAGCCACTGCTCGAGCGCCTGATCGTGTTGCCGCGAAGGCCTTTGCGCAGCCCGCTCAACCTGCTGGCGGCGCTGTACGTCGGCTACCCGATGCGGGCCAGCACCAACGGTCTGGCGCCCCACCTGCGCCACTGCTTCGAAACGTTGCTGCGCGAGCAGTGGGATGTGATCCAGATCGAGCACAGCTACAGTTTCCAACCCTTCGAAAAGGCCCTGCAAGCCAGCGGCCTGCCTTTCATGGTCAGCGAGCATCATGTGGAGTCGGACACCGGCGCGGTGTGCCAGGACCGCCTGCCCCTGTGGCTGCGCCCGTTCAACAGCTTCGACCGCTGGCGCTACCGGCGCTGGGAGTCGCGGGTGCTGCGCCAGGCAAGCGAAGTGGTGGCCGTCAACCCGCGCGATGCCGAACAGATCCGCCAGTTCACCGGCCGCCCTGCCGAGGTGGTGATCAACGGTGTGGACTACGAGTACTACCAGCACATCAGCGCTTGCCCGCACAGCCAGCGCCTGCTGCTGGTGGGCAACTTCGAATACGGCGCCAACCTGGAGGCGCTGGAGTGGGCGCTGGAGGAGATCCTGCCGCAGGTATGGCTGAGCAACCCGGCCGTGCGCCTGGCGGTGGTCGGACATGCCCTGCCCACCCAGTGGAAGCTGCGCTGGAACGACCCGCGCATCGAATGGATCGGCTACCTGCCCGACCTGCGTGAGCTGCAACGCCACTCGGCGCTGTTCTTTGCCCCGCTGCGCCATGCCGGCGGGTGCAAGATCAAGTTGCTCGAGGCCATGGCCGCAGGCCTGCCGGTGGTCACCACCACCCAGGGCGCAGCGGGGTTGGCAGTGCGCAACGGCGAGCATTACCTGGGTGGGGACGACACCGACACGCTGGCACTGATCATCACCCGCCTGCTGAGCCACCCGACGCGCATGCAGCAGTTGTCCGATGCCGCGCGCCAGTTCGTGCGCGAGCAGCATGACTGGAGCAGGGCCGCCGCGCAGCTGGAGAGCGTGTATGCGCGCCTCGCCGCGCAGGCCCCACTGGGCAACGACCGGGTTGCCCGGGGCCTGCTGCCGTCAGCCGAGTAGCTCGCTGAGGGGGATGAACTGCACGCTGTCGCCCTTGCCGGGCGCAGTGCCCTCGCGCACCTCCACCAGGCCCTCGGCCCACGCGGCGCTGCGCAGCACACCCGAGCTCTGGTTCTTGTAGATCAGCGCCTGGCCCTGCTCCATGCGCGCGCGCAGGTATTCGCGGCGATTGCCTGGCTTGGGCCAGTCGAAACCGGCAGGCACGCTGAACTGCAGCGGCGTCACGTCCTGCACACCCTGGCGGCGCAACAGGTACGGCCGGGTGAGCAGGCCGAAGGTGACCAGGGTCGACGCCGGGTTGCCTGGCAGGCCGATCACCGGCACCCCGCGAAAATGCCCGAAGGTCAGCGGCTTGCCGGGCTTGATCGCAAGCTTCCACAGCGACAGCTCACCTTCTTCGCGCAGGGCGATACCCAGGTAATCGGCCTCGCCCACCGATACACCACCGGTGGACAGAATCAGGTCGACGTCCTTGAGCTGGCCCAGGCGCTCACGGGTCAACGCCAGATCATCGGGCAGGATGCCGGCGTCCTTCACCTCGCAGCCCAGGCGCTGCAGCCAGCTGACCAGCAGGCGCCGGTTGCTGTTGTAGATCTGCCCGGGGCCCAGGGGCAGCCCCGGCTCGACCAGTTCGTCGCCGGTGGAAAGCACCGCCACCCGCACCTTGCGCACTACCGACAGCACCGCGCAGCCGAGCGAGGCAGCCAGGCCCAGCTCGACCGGCCCGAGGCGGGTCCCGGCGTCCAGCACGGTTTCACCTGCCCGGGTTTCCTGGCCCTGCGGGCGCACGTTGAGCCCGGCACTGAGCGGCTCGGTGAAACACACGCGTTGATCGGGCTGAACATCGACGTTTTCCTGCATCTCGACGCAGTCGGCCCCTGCCGGCAGCGGCGCACCGGTAAAGATGCGCGCACAGGTACCCGGCTCCAGAGGCGCAGGCGCCTGCCCGGCCTGAATGCGCTGGCTCACCACCAGCGGCGTGCCCTGCCAGTCGGCGTGGTGCAGTGCGTAGCCGTCCATGGCGCTGTTGGGCCAGGGCGGCAGATCAAGGCCGGCGACCAGCGCCGTGGCCAGCACACGGCCCTCGGCAGCAGCCAGTGGCACCTCTTTGCAGTCTTCGATGCGCGCCGCTTCGGCCAGCGCCAGCAAGCGCTCCAGTGCCTGCTCCACGGGCAGCAGCGGCTTTGCCGCAACAGGCTCAGCCACGGCTTTCACACGGCGCCGCCTGCTTGAGGTGCGCGACGAAATTGCACGGGCGATGGCGTACATCCAGTTGCTCGGCAAGAATCCCGTCCCAGCCGGTGCGTACCGCGTTGGTCGAGCCGGGCAGGCAGCACACCAGCGTACCGTTGGCCAGCCCGGCCAGGGCGCGGGACTGCACGGTGGAGGTGCCGATATCGGCCAGGGAGATATGCCGGAACAGTTCACCGAAGCCGTCGACCTGCTTGTCGAGCAGGCAACCGACCGCCTCGGGGGTGCTGTCGCGGCCGGTGAAGCCGGTGCCGCCCGTGATCAGTACCACCTGCACCTGCTCGTCGGCGATCCAGGTGGCGACCTGCGCGCGAATCTTGTAGAGGTCGTCCTTGAGCAGTACACGGGCGGCCAGCGCGTGGCCGGCAGCAGTCAGGCGGTCGACGAACACCTGGCCGGAGGTATCGGTTTCCAGGGTGCGGGTATCGCTGACGGTCAGCACGGCAATGTTCAGCGGCACGAACGGTACATCAGCCTTGGCTTTCATGAGGAAGGTGAATCCATGACAGGGAAAGAATGCCGCCAGTTATATCACAGCCCTCCCCGCGCCCGCCCGCCAGCGGCCGATTGCATTGTTCCCGATCAATGACGCGGTTCAGCCGCTATGCTCAAGTTGCGAGGAACTTGCTGGGACGCGATGCGTCTCAATGACATGACCCGCAACTTCCCCCTCAATGGAGAAAGAATATGATTCAACGGACCCTCCCCGCTTTCCTGCTCGCCCTGGGCCTGGGCACCCTCGCCGGGTGTGCTTCGCCTACCGTGATCACGCTGAATGACGGACGTGAGATCCAGGCGGTCGACACCCCCAAGTACGATGAAGATTCGGGCTTCTATGAAATCGAACAGCTCGACGGCAAGAGCACCCGGATCAACAAGGACCAGGTCCGCACCGTGAAAGAGCTGTAAAAGGCAGTACAGACGGCAAGCTTCAGGCCCCTCGCCGGGGCTTGCCGGTCGCGTTTTTTTTTGAGTAGAATTTTGTCATCGGAGTGTAGCGCAGCCAGGTAGCGCGTCTCGTTCGGGACGAGAAGGCCGCAGGTTCGAATCCTGTCTCTCCGACCAGATCGGCAAAAACCACAAAGCCCGCTTTTGCGGGCTTTGTGGTTTCTGGCTGTACTGCATCCGCTGTGGCTCAAATCCGCCCCCACAAGGATGTCAATCATCCGGTGGGGGCGGGCTCGATCCGCGAAGCGTCAACCCGACGTTACTGCGCGGCCACCGCCGTCTCGTCCGGCAGCACCGGCACGAACAGCAGGTTCAGGCGCGAGCTGCTCCACTCACGGGTCTTGTTGGTCAGCTCGAGGTTGTTGTTGAGCTTCTGACCATAGGTCGGCACGATCTGCTTCAGCTTGGCCTGCCATTCAGGGGTCTTGATACGGTCCTTGAAGGTCTTTTCCAGCACGGTCAGCATGATCGGTGCGGCGGTGGAGGCACCTGGCGAGGCGCCCAGCAGCGCAGCGATGGTACCGTCCTGCGAAGCCACCACCTCGGTACCGAACTGCAGGATGCCACCGTGCTCGGGATCCTTCTTGATCACCTGGACGCGCTGGCCGGCCTGCAGCAGTTTCCAGTCTTCGTTCCTGGCGTTGGGGAAGTACTCGCGCAGGGCATGCATGCGGTCTTCGAAGCTCAGCATCAACTGGCCCATCAGGTAGGTGCTCAGGTCGATGTTGTCGATACCGGCATGGGTCATCGGCATGATGTTGTGGGTGGTCAGTGCCGAGAACATGTCCAGCAGCGAACCGTTTTTCAGGAACTTGGTGGAGAAGGTCGCGAACGGGCCGAACAGCAGCACTTCCTTACCGTCAATGACACGGGTGTCCAGGTGCGGTACAGACATCGGCGGCGCACCGACCGAGGCCTTGCCGTACAGCTTGGCCTTGTGGCGTTTGACGATGTCCTGGTTGTCGGTCATCAGGAACTGGCCGCCCACCGGGAAGCCGGCATAGCCGTCAGCTTCCGGGATGCCGGACTTCTGCAACAGCTTGAGCGCGCCACCACCGGCACCGATGAACACGAACTTGGCCTTGACGCTGGTTTCGACGCCCTTGTTGGCGAGGTCGGCAACCACCACGGTCCAGGTGTTGTCGGCGTTGCGCACGATGTCGCGCACTTCGTGCGAGGTGTGCAGCTTGACGTTGTCATGCTGGGTCAGCGAAGCGAACAGCTGGCGGGTGATCTCGCCGAAGTTCACGTCGGTACCGATCGGCATGCGCGTTGCGGCAATCTTCTGGTCGGCGGCACGGCCTTCCATCACGATCGGCACCCACTTCTGGATCTGCGCGTGGTCTTCGGAGTACTCCATGCCACGGAACAGCGAACTGTGCTGCAGGGCCGCATGACGCTTCTTGAGGAACTCGACGTTCTTGTCGCCCCACACAAAGCTCATGTGCGGCACGTTGTTGATGAACGAGGTCGGGTTGTTCAGCACCTTCTGCTCGACCTGGTAGGCCCAGAACTGCTTGGAGATCTCGAACTGCTCGTTGACGCCCACCGCCTTGCTGATGTCCATCGAACCGTCAGCCGCTTCGCTGGTGTAGTTCAGCTCGCAGAACGCAGAGTGGCCGGTACCGGCGTTGTTCCAGGCGTTGGAGCTTTCCTCGGCCACCTTGTCCATGCGCTCGTACACGTCGATGGACCAATCCGGCTCCAACTCGTTGAGGTAGGTCCCCAGGCTTGCACTCATGATGCCGCCGCCGATCAGCAGCACGTCGACGGTCTTTTCCGGTTCACTGGGCTTGGAGCAACCCATGACGCTCAGGCACAGGAGCGTCAGCAGGATTTTTTTCATAGTTCAATCCAATTGAAGTGAAGTGATTGGCAATGACCATCACGCCCGCAGTGCACGCCCGTCTCTTGTGGTTCTGCGCGCGCAGGCCATGGCTCAAGGCATGGCGTCCAGGCCTTCGAGGCTGGCTGGCGGCTGGGGTATCGAGGGTGCGGGGAACGGTCTGACGCCATGGCTGCCGTAGCAGCCCTGAATGTTTCGCAAGGCTTAAGCCTGGGTCGCCTTAAGCAGAAAGCGGGCCAACTTGCACAAGACCAACGGCTAATAGCTAGGACCTGTGGTCGCACCCCATCGTTGATGGTTTTGCTGGCGACAATCCGCCACATTGCCCGACATAAAGGCCGGCAGGTGGCGGATTTCCCCCGGTCAGGCCCGCAGGCGCGCCGTCACCTCGCCCAACCGACCCGACAGGTCGTGCAAGTGCTGCCCGGCCTGCTCGGTCCGCTGCACGGCGCCCTGATTGGCGGTGGCGATGCGGGTGATCTCCACCAGGTTGCAGGACATGTCTTCGGCCACGCTGGTCTGTTCCTCGGCGGCGGTGGCGATCTGGCGGTTCATGTCGCGGATGGCCTCCACCGCCTGGGTGATGCGCTGCAACATGGCACCGGCACGCTGTACCTGTTCGGCCCCCTCCTCGCTGCGGGCCTGGCCGTTCTCGATGGCCTTGACCGCCTCCAGCGCGCCCGACTGCACGGCGCTGATGATCTGGTTGATCTCAGCGGTGGACGCCGCCGTGCGCTGGGCCAGGTTGCGCACCTCGTCGGCCACCACCGCGAACCCGCGCCCGGCCTGGCCGGCACGGGCCGCCTCGATGGCAGCATTGAGCGCCAGCAGGTTGGTCTGCTCGGCGATAGCGCGGATCACCTCCAGCACCTTGCCGATACGGGCGCTGTCCTGTTCCAGATGGCGAATCACCGCCGCCGTGCCGGCGATGTCCCGGTTGACCGCGTCGATGGTGGCAATGGTCGACTGCATCACCTGCTCGCCGGCCTGGGCACTGTGGTCGGCATCATCCGCGGCGCGCGCCGCGTCCGCTGCATGGCGGGCCACCTCCTGGGCAGTGGCGGACATTTCCTGCATGGCCGTGGCCACCTGGTCGGTCCGCTGGAACTGGTCTTCGGTGCCCCGCGCCATGCCGCCGGCCAGGCTGCGCAGCTCGCCGCTGGCGGACTCCAGCTCCCGGGCGTTATCCTGCAGGCGCCCTACCGTGTCGGCCAGAAAATCGCGCAGGGTATTGGCAGCCACCGCCAGGCGCCCCAGCTCGTCATGGCGCCCGCAGGCCACGCGGGCATCGAAGCGGCCCTGGCTCAGGTGTGCCACGTATTCGATCAGGCGTCGAATCGGCTCGATCAGGCTGCGATCAACCAGCCACAGGCTCAGCAGCGCAATCAGCAGCGCCGAGCCGAGCATCACCAGCAGCCCCAGCCACACCGTAAGCTGCGCGCGGGCATCGATGGCCGCCGCCTGCACCTGGGCATCGGCACGCAACTGGCTTACCAGTTCGCTCATCTGTTCGCTGGCCGCGCGGTCCACGCCCTTCACTGCCTGGTCCCCGACAGCGGGGTCGGCCCCTGCCGCGATGAACGCATCGCGACCGCGGGCATAGGCAGCACCCAGTTGCGCGTGGCTGTCCTTGAGCGCCTGCAGGCGCGTTCTGAGCCCCGCATCGTCGGCGTTGGCCCGCACCAGCTGGGCCAGCAGCGCCTGCACCTGCTGTTCACGCGCCGAAAACTGCTGCCAGTACTTGTCCCGCTCGACCGGCTGCTTGCCGCGCAGCATTACGTTCTTCCATTCCTGCACCTGCACCTTGAACTGCAGGTTGGCTTCGTCGATCAGTTGCGAAGCCAGTATCGGCCCCTCCACCAGCTGGCCGTAGCCACGCACGCTGGCCGACAGGAACTGAAAGCACACCAGGGCGATCAGCAACATCGCCAGCAGGCTGCCAGCCAGCAGGGCGAGAATTTGCAGCCGCAGGGATTTACGCACGAACATCGCAAGGGTCTCGGAACAAGAGGATAGGAAAGCTGGCGCGCCACCTGCCGCACCAGTCAAAGACGTCCTTGTCCTCGTTCACCGGGCAAAAAAAAGCTGCCATCGAGCGATGGCAGCAAACTGCATTGAGCATTACGCAACAGCTGATCCGATACTCTCAGGGGATTGCTACAGAAATGTTACAGACGTACAAAATCTGTAACATTTCCTTCATGCGCTGTTGAACTGCAAGGCGGCAAGCCGCGCATACAGCGAGTTCTCGGCAATCAGCTGGCGATGGGTGCCCACCGCGACCAGCCGGCCCTGGTCGATCACGGCGATACGGTCGGCGTGCTGCACCGTGGCCAGGCGATGGGCGATGACCAGCGTGGTGCGCCCGGCCATGAGGGCTGGCAAGGCCTGCTGGATCAGGTGCTCGCTTTGTGCGTCGAGGGCACTGGTGGCCTCGTCCAGCAGCAGGATCGGCGCGTCCACCAGCAGCGCCCGGGCAATGGCCAGGCGCTGGCGCTGACCACCGGAAAGCCCAAGCCCGGCATCGCCCAGGTGCGTCTGGTAGCCCTGCGGCAACTGCAGGATGAATTCATGGGCATGCGCGCTGCGCGCCGCTGCCTCGACCTCGGCACTGGTAGCCTCGGCACGCCCGTAGCGGATGTTGTCTTCGACCGTGCCGAAGAACAGCGCCGGGTTCTGCGCAACCAGTGCGAAATGCCGACGCAGGTCCTGCGGGTCGAGCCGGGTCAGTGGCTGGCCGTCGAGCAGTATCTGCCCCTGCTGCGGGTCGTAGAAGCGCAGCAGCAGGTCGAACAGCGTCGACTTGCCCGCCCCCGAGGGCCCGACCAGGGCCAGGGTCTCGCCAGGCACCACCGTCAGGCTCAGGCCGTCGATAGCCGCTGGGGTGGGCCGCGAGGGGTAGGCAAAATGCACCTCCTGCAGTTCGAGGCGGCCACTGACCCTGGGAGGCAGGCGCTCCAGCCCTTCGTCGGGGGCGTGGATCTCGCTGCGTGCCGCCAGCAGCTCGGCGATCCGCTCGGCTGCGCCCGCGGCCCGTTGCAGCTCGCCGATCACTTCGCTGAGGGTGCCGAAGGCGCTGCCGACGATCAGGCTGTAGAACACGAACGCCGCCAGCTCGCCGCCGGAAATACGCCCGGCGATCACGTCCATGCCACCGACCCACAGCATCACACCGACCGCCCCGAGCACCAGCACGATCACCAGGGTGATCAGCCAGGCGCGCTGCACGATTCGCTGGCGAGCGGTGGTAAAGGCAGCCTCCACGGTCAGGCCGAAACGCTGCTGGTCACGGGCCTGGTGGTTGTAGGCCTGCACGGTCTTGATCTGGCCGAGGGTTTCGGCCACGTAGCTGCCCACGTCGGCGATGCGATCCTGACTCTGGCGCGACAGGCCGCGCACCCGCCGGCCGAAGATCAGGATCGGCGCCAGCACCAGCGGCAAGGCCAGCACCACGATGCTGGTGAGCTTGGGGTTGGTGACAAACAGCAGCACGATGCCGCCCAGCACCATAAGGGCATTGCGCAGGAACAGCGAGAGCGACGAGCCGATCACCGATTGCAGCAGCGTGGTGTCGGTGGTCAGGCGCGACTGGATCTCCGAACTGCGGTTGCTTTCGAAAAAGCCCGGGTGCAGGTAAACCAGGTGGTCGAACACCTGCTGGCGTATATCCGCCACGCACCGCTCGCCGATCCACGACACCAGGTAGAAACGACTGAAGGTACCCACCGCCAGTGCCAGCACCAGCAACATGAACAGGCCGATGGACTGGTTGAGCAGGTGTGGCGACTGGGTCATGAAACCCTGGTCCACCAGCAGGCGAATGCCCTGGCCCATGGACAGCGTGATGCCTGCAGTGACCACCAGCGCCAGCAGTGCGGCCATGGCCTGTTTGCGGTAAGGGCGAATGAAACGCCAGGCCAGGCGCAGGGCCTGGCGCTGGCGAGCAGAAAGAAGGCTGGGCATGAAGGTCTTCGTTTATCCGGACTATGCAGGTCAGCCTACACCCGACCACCGGTCAGGCGCCAAGGAACTCTGCAGCGCGTGGGGCATCACTGACAAGACCAGGCAACAAGTTCACTAGAGCGTTTCGTTCTAAAGTGCCGCTGGAGATTTGTCTGACTTTCTGTTGGACTGGAGGTGTGACAGGGCTGTCATGGTGCGGTCATGTCGCGGATCTAGTCTGAGCTTGCAACCTGATGAGGAGACAGGAAATGAGCTTGCAAAACAGCAATACCCAAGCGCAACGCCCAAGCCATCCGAACCCGGCGTGCGGGTCGATCATCGATGCCCAGGGTCGGGAAATCGAGATCACCGAAGACATGATCAGAAAAGCCTGCGAGGACCTGGAGAAAAGCCGGGTAGAGCTCGCCAAGAAAGCCTAACCCCTATTCAAATCAACCCGGCCCTGGTGCCGGGTTTTTTATGCCTGGTGTAAAGCCCGCTTCGCCGGCAAGGCCGGCGCCTGCAGGGAGACCCGTTGCCGGCCGGCGAAAGCAGTACCTCACACCAACAGGCCACCCAACGCCTTGACCATCTGCTGCAACTGCGGCGCATCACCCTCGATGCGCACCATCAGCCCCTCGATCTCGCGCCGCGGCGGGTACTGTTTGCGCAACACATCGAAGGCCGCGCGCTGGGCCTGCGGGTCACGGTCAAGGCTGCGACGAAAATCCGCATCGTCGCGGCGCGGGTCGTACACCGCACGGCACAGTGTGGCCAGAGCCCAGGCCGGATCGGTTTCGGCCTGCAGGCTGAGCTGCGCCAGCCATGGGCGCGGCAGCAGGTCGGCCAGGCGCACCGTTTCGGCCTCGCCCCGCCAGGCGCAGAACGCCTGGTAGATCTGCGCCGTGCCGCGCTGCTTGCCATCCAGGCTGTAGCCGGCGATATGCGGGGTGGCAATCACGCACAGGTCGGCCAGCGCCTGATCGACCTGCGGCTCGCCCTCCCACACATCCAGCACCGCCTGCACATCGTCACGCGCCTGCAGCAGGCTGCGCAATGCCGCATTGTCGACCACCGGGCCGCGGCTGGCGTTGATCAGCCAGGCGCCGGGGCGCAGTTGCGCCAAGCGCTCGGCGTCCAGCAGGTGCCAGGTCGAATGCTCGCCGCCCTTGGTCAAGGGCGTGTGCAGGCTGATCACATCGCACTCGGCCAGCACCTGCTCCAGGCTCACGTAGCCCCCCCCCTCCTGCGCCTGGCGCAACGGATCGCATACCCGCACCGCCCAGCCCAGCCCGCGTAGCACCTCCACCAGACGCCCGCCGACTTCACCGGCGCCAACCACCCCGTAGGTGCGCCGCGCCAGGTCTGCGCCATCCAGCTCGGCCAGGGTCAGCAGGCTGCCCAGCACATAATCCACCACGCCCCGCGCATTGCAGCCCGGCGCGCTGGACCACTGGATACCGGCCTGGGCAAAGTAGTCCAGGGCTAGGTGATCGGTGCCGATGGTGCAGGTGCCGACGAAGCGCACCTTGCTGCCTTCGAGCAGGGCCTGGTCGACGTTTGTCACCGAGCGCACCAGCAATACATCGGCGTCCTGCACGCAGGCGCGGTCGATGCTGCGGCCCGGGTAACGGCGGATCTCGCCGAAGCCTGCGAAGAAGGCATCGAGCAGCGGTATATTCTCGTCGGCAACAATCAGCATGGCGCTCTCCTGTAAGGGAGCGCAGTGTAGGCCCATACGCCCGGCTCGATCCAGCCGAGATAAAGCCCGCCGGTGTATTTCCTGACCCATGCGTCAAGGCGTAGACTAGGCGGTTTTCCGCGCCTTTATTGTGGACATCCGCCCCGTGACACAGTCGAACACCGCTACCACCCGCCTCTCCCGCCCAGCCAGGGTCGGCACTGAAGTACGCAGACTGCTGCAGTTGGCCACGCCGATCATCATCGCCCAGCTGGCCACCACCGCCATGGGCTTCGTGGATGCCGTGATGGCTGGCCGGGTCGGCCCGCGCGACCTGGCAGCGGTTGCCCTGGGCAACTCGATCTGGGTACCGGTGTTTTTGCTGATGACCGGCATCCTGCTGGCCACCACGCCCAAGGTGGCGCAGCGCTTCGGTGCCGGTCAGCATGCCGAGATCGGCCCGCTGGTGCGCCAGGCCCTGTGGCTGGCCGGCGTGGTCGGCCTGGGCGGTTGCGGCCTGCTGCTCAGCGCCGTGCCGGTACTGCACCTGATGAAGGTCGACCCGGAACTGATCGCACCGTGCATGGGCTACCTGCAAGGCATCGCCTTCGGCCTGCCGGCGGTGGCGCTGTACTACGTGCTGCGCTGCAGCAGCGACGGCCTGGGCCGCACCCGGCCGAGCATGGTGATCGGGCTGAGCGGGCTGATGCTAAACATCCCGCTGAACTACGTGTTCATCTACGGCCACCTGGGCGTGCCAGCCATGGGCGGCGTGGGCTGCGGCTGGGCCAGCGGCATCGTGATGTGGTTCATGGCCCTGGCCATGGCGCTGTGGGTCGGCCGTGCAGCGGCCTATCGCCAGGCCCAGGTGTTCGCCCGTTTCGACTGGCCGCAATGGTCGGTGATCAAGCGCCTGCTCACGGTCGGCCTGCCGATCGGCATCGCGGTGTTCGCCGAATCGAGCATCTTCGGCGTGATCGCCCTGTTGATCGGCAGCCTGGGCTCCACCGTGGTGGCCGGGCACCAGATCGCCCTGAACGTGAGTTCGCTGGTGTTCATGATCCCGTACTCGCTGGGCATGGCGGTAACCGTGCGGGTCGGCCAGGCCATCGGTGCCGGCGACCCGCGCCAGGCGCGCTTTGCCGCCGGGGTGGGCATGGGTACGGCGCTGGCCTACGCCTGCTTTTCGGCCAGCCTGATGCTGTTGCTGCGCGAGCCTATCGCCAGCATCTACACCACGGACCTGGCGGTGATCCAGATCGCCTCGATGCTGATCGTGTATTCGGCGCTGTTCCAGTTCTCGGACGCGATCCAGGTGACTGCGGCCGGCGCCTTGCGCGGCTATCAGGACACCCGCGTGACCATGATCCTGACCCTGTTCGCCTATTGGGGCATCGGCCTGCCGGTGGGCTACCTGCTGGGGCTTACCGACCACTTCGGGCCGGCCAGCGGCCCCAGCGGGCTATGGGAAGGCCTTATCGTGGGGCTGACCTGTGCGGCGCTGATGCTGTCGGTGCGCCTGGCGCGCAGCGCACGCAAGCGCATCCGCCAGCAGCGCCGGGGTTAGGCGAGCTTCTTGCGGATCCAGTACAGGTAGGTGCCGGCATCTTCCTGCTGCTGCACCAGTTCATGGTCCAGAAACACACAGAACTTGGGGATGTCGCGGCGGGTCGAGGGGTCGGTGGCAATCACCTTGAGCAGGCCGCCGGGCGCCAGGTCGCGGATGTGCTGGTGCAGCATCATGACCGGCTCGGGGCAGTTGAGGCCGGTGGCATCCAGGGTGGCGTCGGGGGTGAGGTCGGTCATCAGGTACTCCGGGGTCAGCGGTTGTTCGATGTTGATTGAAGGCCTTGCCGGCGAAGGCCTCAACGCGGTTTCAGATCCAGACGACGCAGGTGACACGTCACCTCTTCACGGTCGTGATACAGCTGCTTGCAGCCGATCGACACCTTGACCTTGCGCGCCTTGAATCCGTCCTCGATACGCTCGAGCAGCCGCCGCACCTCGGCATAGCGCTGCTTCATCGGCAGCTTGAGGTTGACCACTGCCTCGCGGCACAGCCCTTCCCCCAGCCAGGTTTCCAGCAGCGCTGCGCTGCGCGCCGGCTTCTCGACAATGTCGCACACCATCCAGTCCACGGTCTGCCTGGGCTTGTAGGTAAACCCGTCGGCCATCAGGTGCTGCACCAGCCCGGTATCCATCAGGCTCTCGGCCATCGGCCCGTTGTCGATCGCGGTCACCAGCATGCCGCGCTTGACCAGCTGGTAGGTCCAGCCACCCGGCGCGGCGCCCAGGTCGACCCCGGTCATGTCGCCCGACAGGCGCTGCTCCCACTGCTCACGCGGGATGAAATGGTGCCAGGCCTCCTCGAGCTTGAGGGTCGAACGGCTCGGCGCCTCGCGCGGAAACTTCAGGCGCGGGATGCCCATCGGCCACATCGCCGAGTTGTCCGCTGCGGCCAGGCCCACGAACACGCGCCGGCCACTGACGAAGGTCAGCAGCAGACGCGGCCTGGCCGGGTCGTCAACCAGCCGGCCAGCCTTGTTCAAGGCCTTGCACAACGGCGCCTCGAACTTGCGGCAGAAGGTAGACAGCTCTTTGCCGTCATTGGTGTCCATCACCTCCAGCCACACGCTGCCACACACCGGGTAGGCGGCCAGGTGCTCGAGCAGCACGCTGATACGGTCGGTTTCGGGCAACTCGACGAAGCTGCCGCGGGCCCACTGGCGCGGGAATATCAGCTGCTTGAAACGCAGCTCGCGCATCAGGCGCTCGGCGCCCTCGGCGTCGTTGCACACGAACTCGGCACAGGCGCTCTGCGGCTTGCCCTTGGCATAACCAGCAACCCCCAGGCGTGCGGCATGCTCGGCGATCTCGGCGCACACTTCACCCTCGAAACCGGGCCGGCAATGCATAAACAGGGTATTCATCAACTACTCCAGAACGGCTGGCCTGCACGCCAACCCTGACCGGGCGCAACACCTGCACACGGCAAATCGGCGAATGATAAAGCAGTTTAGGAACTGGCGACACGCCCCGCCGGTCCAGTACATGGTCAGGTCCGCCAAACAGGGCTAACCTGACCGCTTAGCCAGGTCCGTGCCGTGCGGACCGTCACAGAGGCGGTGAACTGGCGACTGCAAGGATGATTGCCAGGCACCGACGCAGAAGGAGTTGGCAGATGCCCTCGCTCGACAGCCTGAAAACCCTCAAGACCCTGACGGTGGAGAACCGTGAATACCATTACTACAGCCTGACCGAGGCCGCCCGCAGCCTCGGCGACCTGCAGCGCCTGCCGATGTCGCTCAAGGTGCTGCTGGAAAACCTGCTGCGCTGGGAAGACGGCAAGACCGTCACCGGCCAGGACCTGCACGCCCTGGCCGAATGGCTGCAGCAGCGCCGCTCGGACCGCGAGATCCAGTACCGCCCGGCACGGGTGCTGATGCAAGACTTCACCGGCGTGCCCGCCGTGGTCGACCTGGCCGCCATGCGCGCCGCCATGGCCAAGGCCGGCGGCGATCCGCAGCGCATCAACCCGCTTTCCCCGGTCGACCTGGTGATCGACCACTCGGTGATGGTCGATCGCTACGCCACCGCACAGGCCTTCGGCGAGAACGTCGACATCGAGATGCAGCGCAACGGCGAACGCTATGCGTTCCTGCGCTGGGGCCAGAACGCCTTCGACAACTTCAGCGTAGTGCCGCCGGGCACTGGCATCTGTCACCAGGTCAACCTGGAGTACCTGGGCCGCACCGTGTGGACCCGCGAGGAAGACGGACGCACCTATGCCTTCCCCGACACCCTGGTCGGCACCGACTCGCACACCACCATGATCAACGGCCTGGGCGTGCTGGGCTGGGGCGTGGGCGGTATCGAGGCAGAGGCGGCCATGCTCGGCCAGCCGGTGTCGATGCTGATCCCCGAGGTGATCGGGTTCAAGCTGACCGGCAAGCTGCGCGAAGGCATCACCGCCACCGACCTGGTGCTGACCGTGACGCAGATGCTGCGCAAGAAGGGCGTGGTGGGCAAATTCGTCGAGTTCTACGGCGACGGCCTGGCCCAGTTGCCCCTGGCCGACCGCGCGACCATTGCCAACATGGCGCCGGAGTACGGCGCCACGTGCGGTTTCTTCCCGGTGGACGACGTGACCCTGGACTACCTGCGCCTGTCCGGTCGCCCCGCCGCCACCGTGCAACTGGTGGAGGCCTACTGCAAGGCCCAGGGTCTGTGGCGCGAGGCGGGCCAGGAGCCGGTGTTCACCGACACCCTGGCACTGGACATGGACGAAGTCGAAGCCAGCCTGGCCGGGCCCAAGCGCCCGCAGGACCGTGTGGCGCTGTCCCAGGTGGCCCAGGCATTCAACAACTTCATCGGCTTGCAACTGAAGGTGTCGACCAAGGAGGTCGGGCGCCTGGAAAGTGAAGGGGGCGGCGGCGTCGCGGTGGGCAATGCCGACCAGGCCGGCGAAATCGAATACGAGCACGAGGGCGCCAATCACCTGCTCAAGGACGGTGCCGTGGTGATCGCCGCGATCACCTCCTGCACCAACACCTCCAACCCCAGCGTGATGATGGCTGCCGGGCTGGTGGCCAAGAAGGCCGTGGAAAAGGGCCTGCAGCGCAAGCCCTGGGTCAAGACCTCACTGGCCCCCGGCTCCAAGGTGGTGACCGACTACTACAAGGCGGCCGGGCTGACCCCTTATCTGGATGCCCTGGGCTTCGACCTGGTCGGCTACGGCTGCACCACCTGCATCGGCAACTCCGGCCCGCTGGCCGAGCCGATCGAAAAGGCCATCACCCAGGCCGACCTTACCGTCGCCTCGGTACTGTCGGGCAACCGCAACTTCGAAGGCCGGGTACACCCGCTGGTCAAGACCAACTGGCTGGCGTCGCCGCCGCTGGTGGTGGCCTACGCCCTGGCCGGCAGCGTGCGCGTCGACCTGTCCAGCGAGGCTCTGGGCCTGGGCAAGGACGGCAAGCCGGTGTACCTGCGCGACATCTGGCCCAGCCAGCAGGAAATCGCCGAAGCCGTGGCCAAGGTCGATACCGCGATGTTCCACAAGGAGTATGCCGAGGTATTTGCCGGCGACGCACAGTGGCAGGCCATCGAGGTGCCGCAGGCAGCGACCTATGTGTGGCAGGAGGACTCCACCTACATCCAGCATCCGCCATTCTTCGACGACATCACCGGCCCGCTGCCGGTCATCGAAGACATCCACGGCGCCCGGATACTCGCGCTGCTGGGCGATTCGGTGACCACCGACCACATCTCGCCCGCCGGCAACATCAAGGCCGACAGCCCGGCCGGACGCTACCTGCGCGACAAGGGCGTGGAGCCGCGGGACTTCAACTCCTACGGCTCGCGTCGCGGCAACCATGAGGTCATGATGCGCGGCACCTTCGCCAACATCCGCATCCGCAACGAGATGCTCGGTGGCGAGGAAGGCGGCAACACGGTGCATGTGCCCAGCGCCGAGAAGCTGGCGATCTATGACGCGGCCATGCGCTACAAGGACGAAGGTACACCACTGGTGGTGATCGCCGGGCAGGAATACGGCACCGGTTCCAGCCGCGACTGGGCCGCCAAGGGCACCAACCTGCTGGGGGTCAAGGCGGTACTGGCCGAAAGCTTCGAGCGTATCCACCGCTCCAACCTGGTGGGCATGGGCGTGCTGCCCCTGCAGTTCGCCGAGGGCCAGACGCGCAAGACCCTGGGGCTGACCGGCCATGAGCGCATCGACATTCTCGGCCTCAGCCAGACCCAGGTGCAGCCACGCATGACGCTGACCCTGCGCATCACCCGCGAAGACGCATCGACGCAGCAGATCCAGGTACTGTGCCGCATCGATACGCTCAACGAAGTGGAGTACTTCAAGGCTGGCGGCATTCTGCACTACGTGCTGCGCCAGTTGATCGCGAGCTAGCCTGAAGCAGGCCCGGCGCCGTTGCGCCGGGCCTGCATTGGCCCGCCGTGTGGCCACTGAGTTCGACCTGAACCAGAGGCACTGTGCGGCGTTGCCCGCCCGCTACCTGCCCCCGCGTGAACACCAGGTCACTAGCTGACTAACATGACAAATATATGAAAGAATGCAAACAAGTTGCTTGACTTTGCAGCCTTTCAACTACAACACGAACAGCTAAGGCACCTTGAGCCGGATCAATATTCTTTAAATATCCATTCAATAAAAACGCCTGTCTGCCGATACACCACGAAAGCCTTCCGGATAGAACAGCTTATGCGTAACAATCAGCCGATTACCCAGCGCGAACGGACTTTCCCTGCCCAACAACGTCTGATATCGACCACCGATGCCAAGGGTGTGATCACCTACTGCAACGATGCCTTCGTCGAGATCAGCGGCTTTTCGCGGGAGGAGCTCATTCGTGCGCCACACAACCTGGTCCGGCACCCGGATGTGCCGCCGGCTGTGTTTGCGCATATGTGGAGTACGCTCAAGCAGGGCCTGCCGTGGATGGGCATCGTCAAGAACCGCTGCAAGTCGGGTGATCATTACTGGGTCAACGCCTACGTCACCCCCATCTTCGAGAACAACCAGGTAGTCGGCTACGAGTCGGTGCGGGTCAAGCCCAGCGCCGAACAGATCCGTCGCGCCGAGGCGCTGTATCACCGCATCAATCAGGGCAAGCCACCCATTCCGCGCCGCGACCGCTGGCTGCCGGTACTGCAGGACTGGCTGCCGTTCATCCTGGTCAGCCAGGTCGGCTTCCTGATCGGCAGCTGGCTGGGCCACTCCTGGGGCTTCGCCGTGGCGGCCGCCCTGTCGGTACCGCTGGGGCTGCTGGGCCTGAGCTGGCAGCAGCGTGGCCTCAAGCGCCTGCTGCGCCTGGCCGAACAGACCACCTCCGACCCGCTGATCGCGCAGATGTACACCGACAGCCGCGGCGTGCAGGCTCGCCTGGAAATGGCCATGCTCAGCCAGGACGCGCGCCTCAAGACCTGCCTGACCCGCCTGCAGGACACCGCCGAGCACCTCAACGAGCAGGCGCGCCAGTCCGACACCCTGGCCCACAACAGCTCCTCGGGCCTGGAGCGCCAGCGCGTGGAGACCGAGCAGGTGGCCGCTGCCGTCAACCAGATGGCCGCCACCACCCAGGAAGTGGCCAACCACGTGCAGCGCACCGCCGATGCCACCCAGGAAGCCAACCGCCTGACCGGGCGCGGCCGCGATATCGCCGGCGAAACCCGCGATGCGATCCAGCGTCTGTCGGCTGCCGTGGGCGAAACCGGCCTGACCGTGACCCAGCTGGCCCGCGACAGCGACGAGATTGGTGGCGTGGTCGATGTGATCAAGGGCATTGCCGACCAGACCAACCTGCTGGCGCTCAACGCCGCCATCGAAGCGGCACGCGCCGGTGAAATGGGCCGCGGCTTCGCCGTAGTGGCCGACGAAGTGCGTCAGCTGGCGCAGCGCACCAGTGAATCGACCGGGCAGATCCACGGCCTGATCGCCAAGCTCCAGCAAACCGCCAGCAATGCCGTACAGACCATGGAAACCGGCCATCGCCAGGCCGAGGAAGGTGTGGCACGGGTGATGGAAGCCGACCAGGCGCTGGTGGGCATCAGCGAGGCGGTGGCCAACATCACCGACATGACCACGCAGATTGCCGCCGCTACCGAAGAGCAGACCGCAGTGGCCGATGAAATCAGCCGCAACATCAGCACCATCGCCCAGCTTGCCGACCAGACCTCCGAGCAGGCCCAGCATTCGGCGCTGCTCAGCGAGGAACTGACCCTCACCGCCACCACCCAGTATTCCCTGGTGGAGCGCTTCAACCGTTGACCCGGTGGCGCACAACCTCTGGTTGTGCGCCCACAGCGGTCTACCAGTCCAGTGTCAGCCGGCTTTCGAAGTAGCGCTCCTGCCCATCGAGCGGGTCGTTGAAGCGCAGGTTGTGGGCCAGCAGCTTGAGTGGCCTTGCGTAGTCATCGGGGCCCTGCACGATCTGCGGGTAGAACGGATCATTGCAGATACTCGCCCCCAGCGCCGTCATGTGCACCCGCAACTGGTGGGTCTTGCCGGTGACCGGTGACAGGCCGTAGCGCCACCACTCGCCGTTTTTTTCCAGAACCCGGGCAATGGTTTCGCTGTTGCTGACGCCGGGCACCTCCTGCATGCGAAAGAACGGCTCGCCATTGACCAGTCGGCTCTTGTGCACCCGCGGGAACTCCAGCTGCGGCAAGGCGCGGGCAATGGCCTGGTAGTGCTTGTCGATCTGTAGGGTGGGAAACAGCTGCTGATAGGCCGAACGGCTTTGCGGGTTGGCCGAGAACAGCACCAGGCCCGCCGTGTGCCGGTCGATGCGGTGCAATGGCACCAGGTGCGGGTTGTCGAGCCGGCGAATCAAACGGCGCAGCAACGTGTGTTCGACATATTCGCCAGTGGGCGTCACCGGCAGAAAGTGCGGTTTGTCGGCCACCACCAGGTGCTCGTCGACGTGCAGGATATGCTCCTGCACCGGGATCGGCTTTTCGTTGGGTACTTCGCGAAAATAGTGGATACGCAGGCCTGGCTTGTAGGCAAGGCCCACGTCAATCGGCGCGCCCTGGGCATCCAGCACCCGCCCACGGGCGATGCGATCGAGCCATTGTTCACGGCTGATCGCCTTGAAGTGGTCGCACAGGCAGTCGAGCACGGTGGCCCAACTGCCCGGTGGCAGGCAGACAGTGCTGGCCTGGTGCTGGGCCGGATCGAAAGGGACACTCATGGACATGCTCGCCAGTTGGGGGCCGTCCATTATCCGGCATGCCTGCCGGCTCAGCCAGCCCGGGTTGCCGCAGCCTCGGTAAACTCCTTGAGCCAGCGCAGCACATCCACCGCCTCCCAGCGGCCCGGATCGTACAACGCATACATCAGGCCCTGATAACCGACCACATCCAGCGCCCGGTGGTAACCGGCGCGCTGGAACAATGCCTCTATCTCGGCAAAGCAGGTGTTGAAGTGGATCTTGCTGAAAGGGGTCTTGCCCTCGGTGACCAGGCCATCGAGGCGCAATTCGAGCACGGCCTCGCGCACCTGTTCGACAGCCATGCGGTTGACGCTGTATTTCAATTGTTCGACGTTGACCATCGTCCGGCCCCTCTGGCGCAAGCGCTCACCCGATTACTGTATTTGCATACAGTGTATGAATGAACAGTACTCACTGCAACCCCGGCAGGTAGCCGGTACCCTCGCGCACCGTCAGCACCTGCTTGCGCCCTGCCCCTTCGGCGATGGCCAGGTGAACCCAGCGGTCGAACTCCAGAATGAGCTGGTCGAACGCCAGACCGCTGTCCAGGATACGTTGCGCCACCACCAGGGGTGAAAGCGCCGCCACGCTGATATCGGCTGCCAGCCCGAGGGTATGCGCACTGCCGCTCACCCCGCCGACACGACGGTTGAGCTCGTTGCTGCGGTAGGCACTGTTGACGCGGATGGGATGCCCGAGCAGGCTGCGTACCTGCTCCAGGGTCTGGCTCAGACGGCGCAGGTTGGCCAGGGCATCGGGGCCGGGCTGGTTGGTCAGGCCTTCACGCCGGGCAGTTTCGGAAGCGGTCAGTTCTTCCAGTGTGAAATGCGGACTCAGGTGCATGGTTCGCCACTCCTTGGCGGATGAGACTTCGTCACGGGTGTATGCTGCGCTGGCGATTCTCCAACAGCACCTGCGCCGTTGCATCACAGATTGTGCATCGGCATGTGAACACCCCGCTGGCGAAGCTCAGCTCAGAAACGCGACCACCTGCTCGGTATCGAACGGCCAGAGCAGCTCGGCACCGGAGTCACAGCGACGCAGCACCGGAATCAGCAGGCCGTAGCGCTCGACATCGGCCGGATCATCGGCAATATCGACCAGCTCGACCAGCAGCCCGTGCTCGACAAGCGGCATCAGAATGGCCTCGGCCACCTCGCACAGGTGACAGCCCAGGGTGCCGAGCAGTTGAGTTTCAGGAAGCATGGGAAGTACCGTGAAACGTGAAAAGCGGACCCGTATTCTAGGCCCGTACACCTGGCGGGTCGAGACACCAACGACTGACCTGGGTCAGCCTGCGTGGCCTCGAGCGCTGTAGACTGACAAATTTTTTCGCGCCCGTCGGCATTGCAATGGAGTGTATTGAGTGTTTGCCAACCTGCTGATCATCCTGGCCTCGTCACTGGTGGTCATCGCCATTTTCCGGCGCCTGCAACTGCCCCCCGTGCTGGGCTACCTGTGCGTCGGCCTGTTCGTCGGCCCCACCGCCCTGGACTGGGTCAATGAAAGCGAAGAACTGCCCGACCTCGCCGAAATGGGCGTGGTGTTCCTGCTGTTTTCCCTGGGCCTTGAATTCTCCCTGAGCAAGATGCTCGCCCTGCGCCGCGTGGTCTTCGGCCTGGGCAGCCTGCAGGTGATCTGCTCGGCGCTGCTGCTGGCCGGCCTGCTGGGGCTGCTTGGCATGCCGGCCGGGGCTGCCCTGCTGCTGGGCGGCGGCCTGGCGCTGTCGTCCACCGCCATCGTCAGCAAGGAGCTCACCAGCCTCGGCGAAATCTTCAGCAGCCACGGCCAGAACGCCATTGGCGTGCTGCTGTTCCAGGACGTGATTGCGGTACTGCTGCTGACCCTGGTGCCGGTGTTCGCCGGCCAGGGCGGCCAGGCCTGGTACTGGGCGCTGCCGCTGACCCTGGGCAAGACCGTGATCCTGTTCATCGGCCTGCTGCTGGCCAACCGCTGGCTGCTGCCGCGCCTGTTCCACGAGGTGGCCCGCTCGCACTCGGCCGAGCTGTTCGTGCTGCTGGCGCTGGTGATCGTGCTGCTGACCGCCTGGCTTACCCACCTGCTGGGGCTGTCTCCGGCACTGGGGGCGTTCCTCGCCGGGATGCTGCTGGGCGAAAGCAACTATCGCCACCAGATCGAAGCCGATATCCGCCCCTTCCGCGACATCCTGCTGGGGCTGTTCTTTGTCAGTATCGGCATGCTCATCGACCTGCAACTGTTTGCCAGCCACGGCCTGGAAATCCTCGGCCTGACCCTGGCCCTGCTGGCCATCAAGGGCGTGGTGGTGGCGGTGCTGGTCAAGCTGCGCGGCAGCGACAGCGAAACCGCCTGGCGCAGTGGCGTGGCCCTGGCCCAGGGCGGCGAGTTCTGCTTCGCACTGATGGCGCAGATGCAACAGACCCGCCTGCTGCCCGAAGACCTCGGGCACCTGCTGCTGGCCGCCACCTTCTGTTCGATGCTGGTCACCCCGCTGATGCTGCGCGGCGCTCCGGCGCTGGCCGCCCGCCTGCATCGCAAACCCAACCAGGAGGTGCAACTCGAAGAGATCCAGGCACAAAGCGCCTCGCTCAGCGGGCACGTGCTGATCTGTGGTTATGGCCGGGTAGGCCAGTCCATCGGGCGCTTCCTGCGGCGCGAACAGCTGGCCTTCATTGCCCTGGACGACGACCCGGTCAGGGTGCAGGAGGCCGCCGCCGGCGAGCAGCGCGTGCACTACGGCGACTCGCGGCGCGGCGAACTGCTGGCGGCCATCGGCCTGGAGCGTGCCCGGCTGCTGGTGATCGCGGTGGACAAGACCGATGTCGCCATGAGCGTGCTCAAGGCCGCCCGTCACTTCAACACCCAGGTGCCGATCCTGGTGCGCACCCGCGACGACAGCCTGCGCGACGAACTGCGCGCCGCAGGTGCCACGGCGGTGGTGCCGGAATTGCTGGAGTCCAGCCTGATGCTCGCCTCCCATGCCCTGGTGATGCTCGGCGTACCCCAGGAGCGTGTACAGCAGCGTATCGACGAGGTGCGCCAGAGCCGCTATCGCCTGCTGCACGGGTTCTACCAGGGGGCGCAGACCAGCCCGGTCGACAGCGAAGGCCTGCCCAAGGTCATGCTGCATGCGGTCAACCTGGGCGCTGATGCCTATGCCTGCGGTCGCCCGCTGACCGAGCTGGGCCTGGACCTGCTCGGGGTGGAAGTACAGGCCGTGCAGCGCGATGGCGAGGAAGTGGCCCTGGCCACCGATACCTGCCTGCATGCCGGTGACGCGGTGCTGCTGAGCGGCCCCTCCAACGCCATCGATGCCTGCCAGGCCCGACTGCTGACCGGGCGCTAGCGGCTGCCGTGCGCACTACCCTGGCCCGCCATGTGGGGGCCGGGGGCGCGAATGCAGCGCTGACGTGGAGTTTTTTCCGGGGTTTGTCGTGGATTGGGTTATGGTTTATCGACCGGCCGTCGTTTCGCGCCCTGATCTGGCGCGGCCGCCCGGCCTGCTGCACCAAGGCAAGGCAAATGCTGTACCACTGCCGATTGCACTGAACCTTACGCAGCGCTCGGCACTCGAAATGCCAGACGCCCACTTGACACGGAGAGACCCATGGCCCGCAAAACTGCAAAAGATATCCTTCAGGCAGACTTCGAAATCCTGGTACAGGATGCCGAAAAACTGCTGGAGCACTCCGCGACCCTGGCCGGCGATCAGGCCGACGAGTTGCGCAGGCAGATCGAGGAAAGCGTGTCGCGTGCCCGCGAGACCCTCAAGCAGACCCAGGACTCGGTACGTGAACGCAGCCAGGCTGCACTCAGCGCCACCGAGGACTACGTGCAGTCCAACCCCTGGCAATCCGTCGGCATCGCCGCTGGCGTGGGCTTTCTGATCGGCCTGCTGGCCAGTCGTCGCTGAGGTACGGGGTATGGAAACCGAAACCACCAGCTCGTCTTCACGGCGCCTTGGCGCCGCCATCCTTGGGCTGCTGCACGGCCACGTCGAACTGTTCGGCATCGAACTGCAGGAACAGAAGGCGCGCACCCTGAGCCTGCTGCTGTTCGCCGGGCTGGCCCTGGTGTTCGCCCTGCTGTTGCTGACGGCCTTGTCGGCGCTGCTGCTGATTCTGCTTTGGGACAGTTATCGCCTGGCCGGCATCATCGGCCTGTGCGTGTTCTACAGCCTGGCGGCGGTATTCTGCGGGCTGCGCCTCAAGGCAGCGGTGTTCGACGAGTCCTCGCCGTTCCATGCCACCCTCGAAGAACTTGCCAAGGACCGGGAGCGCCTGTTGCCATGAGCCTGCCTGAATTGCCGCAAACCACCGACCGCCGCGAACTGCGCAAGGCCCTGGTACGCCTTCGCCTGGAAATGCGTCGCCAGGAAATCCGCCACGAATCCGGGCAACTGCTCAAGCCGCTGACACGCCTGCGCGGGGTGGGCGACTCCCTGCAAGGCGGGCTGCAGGGCGGCCTGGGCATCAAGCACGCACCCCTCTGGGGTATCGGCGCCGTGGTGCTGCTGGGCTTTCTGACCGGCAAGGGCGCACGCAACGGCAGCCTGACACGGCTGGCCGGCGTGGGCAGCAGCCTGACGCCGCTGATACGCCTGTTCATGCAGTCAAGGCGCTGAACGCAAACTGGCTGCATTCTTGCAATACGAGGTGGCGGGCCGCAGGCTTGCCGTGCTGAGCATCCGGCCAGCCGTCTCGTAAAAACAAGGAGCCGCCGTGTACGACGGGCACCCGCTCGCCTGCTATCAACCCTTCATCGATACGGCCACTGGCCGCATCGCCGGTATCGAAGCCCTTGGCCGACTGGTTCAGGCCGACGGCCAGCTGCGCTCGGTCGGCCCGCTGTTCATTGACCCGCAAATGCCCACCGCAGCCCTGCGCACCCTCGATCGCACGCTGCGTGGCCAGGCCCTGGCAACCTTCAGCCAGGCACCGGGCGACTGGTTTCTGAGCCTGAACATCTCGCCCCGCTGGATCAGCGAGCTGACTGCCGACGAACCCTTGCCCAGCCTGATGCAGGTACGACAGCACGGCATCGATCCACGCCGGGTGGTCTTCGAGATCACCGAACAGGGCGGCGACCTGCAGCGCCTGGCCGATGTGGTCACGCGCTATCGCCAGGCCGGCGCGCGCATCGCCATCGATGATTTCGGCGCCGGCTACTCGCAGCTGGACCGGGTGCTGGCGCTGCAGCCAGACATTCTCAAGCTCGACATGCGCCTGTTCCAGGCCGCCGCCCGCGGCGGGCCCAGCAGCGAAGTGGTCAAGGCCCTGGCCCAGATGGCCGAGAAGACCGGGTGCTGGATCATTGCCGAAGGCGTCGAGAACGAGGCCGAGCTTGACTTCGCCCTGGAATGTGGCGCGCGTTACCTGCAGGGCCACCTGTTCGCCCAGGCCCAGGCCGGTTTTTTCGCCAGCGATGCATTCGTCACCCGCTTCGGCCACCTGCGCGAGCGCTACGTGCAGGCCAAGCTGGACGAGCGCGCACGGCTGATGCAGCGCCGCCAGCAACTGGCCGAACTGATGCCACGGCTGCAGGCCTGGGCGCAGGCCAAGGCCTCGGTCGAACAGTTGCCGAACCTGCACGCCTACCCTTGGGTGCTGCGGTTTTTTCTGTGTGACCTGCACGGCACCCAGCTCACCCCCAATCTGGAATGGCACGGCCAGCACTGGCACGTGAACAACGGCTACCAGGGCCACAACTGGTCATGGCGGCCCTACTTTTATCACCTGCTGGCCGAGGGCTGGGATGAGCGCCGGTTGATTCTGTCCAGCACCTACCGCGACGCCACCACCAACCAGTACTGCATGACCGCCGGCCAGTTCTTCGACGACGGGCGCCGCCTGCTGCTGATCGACCTGGATGCCGATGGCCTCTGAGGGTTGCGGCCACGTCCGGGACACGGGAAGCTAGGGGCCTGCCCCGCACTGGAGAACCGGCCTTGGACTGGCACACACTGCTTACCCGCGAACGCCTCGGCAAAACCCTGCACAGCCCCGAAGAACTCGGGCGCAGCCCCTTCCACAAGGACCACGACCGGATCATCTTCTCGGGTGCCTTTCGCCGCCTGGGGCGCAAGACCCAGGTACACCCGGTCACCAGCAACGATCACATCCACACGCGCCTGACCCACTCGCTGGAGGTCAGTTGCGTGGGCCGCTCGCTGGGCATGCGGGTGGGCGAGACACTGCGCGACAGCCTGCCGGACTGGTGCGCGCCCAGCGACCTGGGCATGGTGGTGCAGTCTGCCTGCCTGGCCCACGATATCGGCAACCCGCCGTTCGGCCACTCCGGCGAGGACGCAATCCGGCACTGGTTCCAGCAGGCCGCCGGACGCGGCTGGCTGGATGCGATGAGCGATGCCGAACGGGGCGACTTCCTCAATTTCGAAGGCAATGCCCAGGGCTTTCGCGTGTTGACCCAACTGGAGTATCACCAGTTCGATGGCGGCACGCGCCTCACCTACGCCACCCTGGGCACCTACCTCAAGTACCCCTGGAGCGCCCGCCACGCCGATGCCCTGGGCTACAAGAAGCACAAGTTCGGCTGCTACCAGAGCGAGCTGCCGCTGCTGGAGCAGATCGCACGCAAGCTGGGCATGCCGCAACTCGAGCCGCAACGCTGGGCCCGGCACCCGCTGGTGTACCTGATGGAGGCCGCCGACGATATCTGCTATGCGCTGATCGACCTGGAAGACGGCCTGGAAATGGAGCTGCTCGACTACGCCGAGGTAGAAGCGCTGCTGCTGGGGCTGGTGGGTGACGACCTGCCGCAAACCTACCGCCAGCTGGGCCCCGGGGATTCGCGCCGGCGCAAGCTGGCGATCCTGCGCGGCAAGGCGATCGAGCACCTGACCAACGCCGCCGCACGGGCATTCGTCGAGCAGCAGCAAGCCTTGCTGGCCGGCACCCTGCACGGCGACCTGGTCGAGCACATGCACGGCCCGGCCAAGCGCTGTGTGCTGCAGGCCAAGGACATGGCGCGCAAGAAGATCTTCCAGGACAAGCGCAAGACACTGCATGAAATCGGTGCCTACACCACACTGGAGATTCTGCTCAATGCATTTTGCGGCGCAGCGCTGGAACAGCACGGCGGACGCACGCCATCGTTCAAGCACCGGCGCATCCTTGACCTGCTGGGCAACAATGCGCCCGACCCCAACAGCACATTGCACAGCGCCTTCCTGCGCATGATCGACTTCATCGCCGGCATGACCGACAGCTATGCCAGCGAAATGGCCCGCGAAATGACCGGGCGTTCAAGCCCGATCTGATGCAGTTGACCCGATCAATACGCTGCAACTTCCACGTATGTAACGTAGGCGATTGCAGCCGTATTGATTAGTGCGCAAAACGTTATAGCGCGCTTGAAAATCAACTATTTGTAGCCTTGCGCCCAACTTATTGTAGGAATTTTCCCATATTAAGTTTGAGCGCAACTCTATTTACGTGCACGCCTTCCAACTGGGCTATGGTGCGGCTTCTTTATGGCCCCTACCTGGAAGGTGATTATGCACTCCGTATTTATTGTCGACGATCATCCCGTCATTCGCCTGGCTGTACGCATGTTGCTGGAGAACGAGGGTTATCGGGTCACCGGCGAATCCGACAATGGCGTGGACGCCATGCAGATGACCCGCGAAACCGTGCCCGACCTGATCATCCTCGACATCGGCATCCCCAAGCTGGATGGCCTGGAAGTGCTGTCGCGCTTCAACAGCATGGCCGTGCCGATGAAGGTTCTGGTGCTGACTGCGCAATCACCCGTACTGTTTGCAACACGCTGCATGTTGTCGGGCGCCTGCGGTTATGTATGCAAGCAGGAGGACCTCAGCGAGTTGCTCAGTGCCATCAAGGCGGTACTTTCCGGTTACAACTATTTCCCCAGCCAGGCAATAAACCCACTTCGCCATCAGGACAGCGGCGACAGCGAGATGGAACTGTTCAAGACCGTCAATGATCGGGAGCTGATGGTTCTGCAACTGTTTGCCCAGGGCAAGAGCAACAAGGAAATTGCGTCCGGCATGTTTCTCAGCAATAAAACCGTGAGCACCTATAAAAAACGCCTGATGCAGAAACTCAAGGCCAACTCGCTGGTGGAACTGATCGAGATGGCCAAACGCAACGCGCTGGTATGAGTGCGAGCATGGCCAAACGTCTTCTGTTGTTCTGCCTGCTGTTCGCCGGGGCCTGTCTCGCCCCTTCGCTCTGCGCCAACGGACCCGGCGAGCGCAGCTACGAGCTGCTCAGCCGCAGCGGCCTGGCGGCCATGGCTTTAACCCCCACACCGGCCCAGGCCGACTGGCTCGACAAGCATGAGGTGCTGGTACTGGGCACTTCGGCACCGGACTACGCGCCGTTCGACATCACCGCCAGTGGCCGCGATTACGAGGGCCTGACCGCCGACTACGCCGGCCTGATCGGCAATACCTTGAACCGGCCCATTCGGGTCAAGCGCTTCGCCAACCGCGACAAGGCCCTGCAAGCCCTGATAGACGGGCACATCGACCTGCTGGGAAGTGCCAATGGCTACGATGCCGCCCTCCCCGAGGTGGCCCTGTCGCGCCCCTATGCCGAAGACCTGCCGGTGCTGGTCACCCGCGAAAATGAAACCCGGGCACTGGACAACGGCCTCAAGGGGCTGCGCCTGAGCGTGGTTGCCCATTACCTGCCATTGAGCGAGGTTCGCGCCACCTACCCCAACGCAACGGTGCAGACCTACAGCTCCTACCACAATGCCCTCAACGCGGTGGCCTTCGAACAGGCCGACGTGTTCCTGGGGGACGCCTTGTCGACCTATTACCAGATCAACCAGGGCTACCTGAAAAACCTCAAGATGGTGAACTTCGGCAAACACGAGCCTGTGGGCTTCAGCTTCGCCCTGCGCGCCGACAACCCGCTGCTGCTCGAGCTGGTCAATACCACCCTGGACGCGGTCACCAGCGCCATGCGCACCAGTATCTTCCAGCGCTGGAGCATCGGCGACGGCATGCTGCTGACTGATCGCAAGCTGCAACTTTCCCCACGCGAACAACGCTGGCTGGCGGCACACCCGGTGGTGCGCGTGGTGGTGGACGAAAACGCCGCGCCGCTGTCGTTCTACGACAGTGCCAACAACCTGCGAGGTATCGTTGCCGACCTGCTCGAGCTGATCCGTCTGCGCACCGGCCTGCGTTTCGAGATCCATCGCAGCGCCGGCATCAGCGACATGATCGACCAGTTGCACCAGGGTCGCGCCGACGTCATTGCCACCATCACGCCCAGCACACAGCGCGAAGCCACCCTGAACATCAGCCGGCCCTACCTGGAGAACGCCTACGTGCTGGTCACGCGCAAGGGCGAGGACGAACCTGCCTCGCTGCGCCAGCTGTATGGCAAGCGCCTGGCCGTGACCCGCGGCAGTACGCTCAACGACGGGCTGCGCATTCGCCATGGCGGCATCGAGCTGGTTGAAACGGAAAGCCCCGCAGCCTCCGCCGAACTGCTGTCGCGTCACCAGGTCGACGGCATGGTCACCGCGCTGATCAATGCCAATTTCAGGCTCACCACCCAAAAGCAGCTGATCATCCGCGCCAACATCGGCGACGAGCCGGCGACCTACTCCATGGCCACCGCCCAGGGCGCCGACGAACTGACCTCTATCCTCGACAAGGCCCTGCTTAGCATCCCGCCCCAGGAGCTGGGCGCAATCAATGGCCGCTGGCGCGATTTCAGCGGCGAACCCAGCTCCTACTGGCAAAGCCACCAGCGCTTCATCATTCAACTGGTGCTGGGCACTGGCCTGCTGCTGATCCTGTCGCTGGCCTGGAACGGCTGGATGCGTCGCCAGATCAAGAAGCGCGAGCAGATCGAGCGCGCCCTGGGCGACCAGCTCGAGTTCATGCGGGCGCTGGTCAACGGCACGCCGCACCCGATCTATGTGCGTGACCGCCAAGGCCTGCTCAAGAGCTGCAACGACAGCTACCTGCAGGCCGTTGAGGCGCGCGCCGAAGAGGTACTGGGCAAGTCCATCCACGATGCGCCGCTCACCGATGTCGACAATGCCAGTCAGTTTCAGGCGGACTACCAGCAGGTGATGAACGAAGGCCTGCCATTGATCGTCGACCGCCCCATGATGCTGAAGAACCGCGAGCTGACCATCTACCACTGGGTACTGCCGTACCGCGACTCGCTGGGCGAGGTACAGGGCATCATCGGCGGCTGGCTGGACATCAGCGACCGCCGCCAGCTGATCCAGGAACTGCGCCAGGCCAAGGAGCAGGCCGATAACGCCAACCGCGCAAAAAGCAAGTTCCTGGCCACCATGAGCCACGAGATCCGTACCCCCATGAACGCGGTGATCGGCATGCTCGAGCTGGCACTCAAGCGCGCCGATGCCGGGCACCTCGACCGTCCCGCCATCGAGGTGGCCTACAGCTCGGCCAGGGACCTGCTGTCGCTGATCGGCGATATCCTCGACATCGCGCGTATCGAGTCCGGCCACATGAGCCTGAGCCCCCAGCGCGTCAACCTGGGTGAGCTGGTGGAGTCGGTGGGTCGGGTGTTCGAGGCCCTGGCCCGGCAGAAGGACCTCAGCCTGAGCCTGGTCATCGACGAGAGCGCCTGCCGCGACGTGCTGCTCGACCCGCTGCGCTTCAAGCAGATCCTCTCGAACCTGGTCAGCAACGCGATCAAGTTCACCGACCAGGGCCAGGTACGCGTGGACCTGGCCCTGCAACCGGGGGCCGGGCCCGATACCCTGCAACTGCTGCTCTCGGTCAGCGACAGCGGTATCGGCATCAGCGCGACCGACCAGCAGTACCTGTTCCAGCCCTTCGCCCAGGTCGCCCCCGACAGCCCGCTGGCACGCAGCGGCACCGGCCTGGGCCTGGTCATCAGCCGCAGCCTGTGCGCCATGATGGGCGGCCAGCTGACGCTGCACAGCGAACCGGGCACCGGGACCGAGGTGAAGATCAGCATGCCGCTGACGGGGCTGGCAGCCTGCGAGAAGCTCGCCGACCCCGTGCCCCAGCCGACCTTGCCGGCGCCGGCGGTGAAGGTGCTGGTGGTCGACGACCACCCGGCCAACCTGCTGCTGATGGGCCAGCAGCTGGACTTTCTCGGCGTGCAGCACACCAATGCCGACAGCGGCCTGAGTGCGCTGCAGGCATGGCGCCTGGAGCCTTTCGACGTGTTGATCGTGGACTGCAACATGCCGCAGATGGACGGCTACCAGTTGGCCCAGGCCGTACGCGAGGAAGAGCGCATACTCGGGCGCGCGCCATGCACCATCCTGGCCTACACCGCCAATACCCAACCTGAAGTGCGTGATCGCTGCCACGCCGCGGGCATGAACGACTGCCTGCTCAAACCCATCACCCTGCATGAACTCAGCCAGCGCCTGAACGACGCTCCCCTGTCGGCAGGCCGCGCCCGTGGTGACATGCCCCTGATCGACCTGATGGGGCTGGGGCCGATCATCGGCAACGACCCAGGCGAACTGCGCCGCCTGCTCGAACAGTTGCTCAGTTGCGCCCCGATCGACCGTCAGCAACTGCTCGACGCCGATACTCGCGGCTCGCCGGCAATACTCAGGGACGCTGCACACAAGGTGCTGGGGGTGGCGCGCATGGTGCAGTCCGAAGCGCTGATGCTGGCCTGCGAACGGCTGGAAGCGGCGTGCGAGGACGCTGCGCCAGAACCTGTGCTCAGGCGACGCAAACGGCAGGTGCTAAGGGCGATGAACGAGGTGGATCAGGCGTTGCGCGATACGCTGGAGGCGCTGTCGCAGCCCACGGGAACGGGGCCGATGCAGGGGTAGAACGCAAGCGGCAGCCACCAGGGCTGCCGCTTTGACGAGGTATCAGCTAGCCGGGTTGACCGGCTTTTCCGGATACCAGGCATCCAGCAACGGGCTGACTTCGATCTTGGTCAGCTCGCTGCGGCCTTTGAGCCATGCCTGCACTGCAGTACGCTGCTCTTCGGTGACAGAGCCACGATCTGCCTTGCAGACCAGACCGAAGTCGTCGCCGCCGACGTAGTCCAGGCCGTTGGCATCCATGGCTTCATCCAGGAAGGCGTCGAGGAAAGCGTCAATGGCTTCGTCGGACAGGTCTTCCTTGAACTCCAGGTTCAGTTCGAAACCCAGCTCCTGGAACTCGTCTACACACAGTTTTTTACGCAGACGGCGGGAACGGTTGGTCGCCATGAAACAATCCTCTTAAGTAATAACGCGCGGCACTTTACCAGTTCCACCGCGAAACTGCCTGAATAAAACCCGAAAAATCGCCGCACTGACAGGCATTGTTAGGCACATGGGCAGCATGCGTGGTGCATAATGCGCGCTATATTTTTCCATACCGGGGCCGTCACCCTATTGCGCTCTGGTTTTTTTCACCCCTCGCCTGCAGGGTTTCAGTGCAAATGACCACATCTCTACGTTCACTGCTGTTCGCCGGCCTGCTGCTGCCACTGGCCATGCCGGCCCACGCCGCCCCCGTCAACACCACCCTTTCGCCCAAGGTGCAACAGGCCCTCAAGACCAACAAGCTCGACGGCTCCGCGCTGTCGCTGGTGATGCTGCCGCTCAATGGCCCGGGCACACCCACGGTGTTCAACGCCGATGTGTCGGTCAACCCGGCCTCGACCATGAAACTGGTCACCACTTATGCCGCGCTGGAAATGCTCGGCCCGACCCACCAGTGGAAAACCGAGTTCTACACCGACGGCACCCTGAGCAACGGCACCCTCAACGGCAACCTGTACCTCAAGGGCGGCGGCGACCCCAAGCTGAACATGGAAAAACTCTGGCTGCTGATGCGCGACCTGCGCGCCAACGGCGTACAGACCATCAATGGCGACCTGGTGCTGGACCGTAGCCACTTCGTGCAGCCCCAGCTTCCCCAGTTCAACGACGACGGCGGCGATGAAAACAAGCCGTTCCTGGTCAAGCCCGACTCCCTGCTGGTCAACCTCAAGGCCTTGCGCTTCGTGGCACGCAACGATGGCGGCAAGGTCCTGGTATCGGTAGAGCCGCCCATCGCCAGCATCCGCATCGACAACCAGGTCAAGGCGGTACCGGGCAACCAGTGCAAGGGCGAAGTGCGCTACAACCCGGTGACCCAGGCCGACGGCGTCAGCGTGGTGGTCAGCGGCCAGTTGGCTGACGGCTGCAACTCCCAGACCTACCTGGCACTGCTCGACCACCAGACCTACGCCGCCGGCGCGGTACGTGCCATCTGGAACGAACTGGGCGGGCGCATCATGGGGGCTGACCGGGTTGCCGAAGTTCCCAAGAGTGCACGCCTGCTGGCCCGCGCGTTCTCCCCGGACCTAGTGGAGGTGATCCGCGACATCAACAAGTACAGCAACAACACCATGGCCCAGCAACTGTTCCTGAGCCTGGGCGCGCAGTACCGCACCGATGCCGACGGCGACGATGCCCGTGCCGCACAGCGCGTGGTGCGCCAGTGGCTGGCGAAGAAAGGCATCACCGCGCCGCATCTGGTCATGGAGAACGGTTCAGGGCTGTCGCGTGCCGAGCGTGTCAGCGCCAGGGAAATGGCCACCCTGCTGCAGGCAGCCTGGAAGAGCCCCTACGCTGCCGAATTCATCAGCTCGATGCCGCTGACCGGCATGGACGGCACCATGCGCAAGCGCCTCAAGCGCACCGCCATGACCGGTGAAGCACACATCAAGACCGGCACCCTGAATACGGTGCGTGCCATCGCCGGCTTCAGCCGCGACAGCAACGGCAACACCTGGGCGGTGGTGGCAATTCTCAACGACCCCAAACCCTGGGGCGCCTCGGCAGTGCTCGACCAGGTGCTGCTGGACCTGTACCGCCAGCCAAAGCTCAACAGCAGTACCGCAGCGCTGCAACCCTGAGCCGGGCTCAGGGCTCCACCCGGGCATGTAGGCGGTGGCTGCAAGGTAGCCACCCCCCACACGCCTGATCACATCCTGCGCGCCATCAGCGCGCCTGGATGCGCCATGCGCGGTGGATCTTGCTGTTGCGCGCGAAGTCCGGGTCCAGGGTCTGGGCGGTGATCTCCTCGACCGCGTAACGCTCCTGCAGGTGTTCGTCGAGCTGGAACTTGCGGAAGTTGTTGGAGAAATACAGCACGCCACCCGGTGCCAGGCGCGCAACGGCCAGGTCAAGTAGCTCCACATGGTCACGCTGCACGTCGAACACCCCTTCCATGCGCTTGGAGTTGGAGAAGGTCGGCGGGTCGATGAAGATCAGCTCGTACTCCTCGCGGCAGGCCTGCAGCCACGCCATCACGTCGCCCTGCTCCAGGCGGTTCTTGTCCGAGAAGCCGTTGAGCGAGAAGTTGCGCCGCGCCCAATCCAGGTAGGTTTTCGACAGGTCGACACTGGTGGTGCTGCGTGCGCCACCCTTGGCCGCATGCACGCTGGCCGTGGCGGTATAGCAGAACAGGTTGAGGAAGCGTTTGCCGGCCGCCTCGCGCTGGATGCGCATGCGCATCGGGCGATGGTCGAGGAACAGCCCGGTATCGAGGTAGTCGGTCAGGTTGACCAGCAGCTTGACGCCGCCTTCGCTCACCTCGGTGAACTGACCCTGGCTGCTCTGGCGCTCGTACTGCTTGGTGCCGGATTGCCGCTCGCGCCGCTTGATCACCACGCGGCTCTGGTCGATGTTCAGCGCCTGGGGGATCGCCGCCAGGGCATCGAACAGGCGCGCCTGGGCTTTTTCCGGGTCGATCGAGCGCGGCGCGGCGTACTCCTGAACATGCACCCAGTCATGGTAGAGGTCGATGGCCAGCGCGTATTCCGGCATGTCGGCATCGTAGACGCGATAGCAGGTGATGCTCTCGCGCTTGGCCCACTTGCCCAGCTGCTTGAGGTTCTTCTGCAGGCGGTTGGCGAACATCTGCCCGCCTTCGCTCAGACGCGCCGGCTCGCTGGCGACTGAAACCACGGGCTCGCTCGGCTCGCTGCCCCGCTCGCGCTCTGGCTGACGACGCTCGCCGGTGACGAACTGATCGGGCTGCACCCTGATCAACAGCAGCTTGCACGGCAGCGCGCCGTTCCAGAAGGCGTACTGCTTGTGGCTGCGAATACCCATGCGCTTGCCCAGATCGGGCGCGCCGGTGAATACCGCCGCCTCCCAGTTCAGGCAGGCCTGGCGCAGGCGTTCACCCAGGTTCTGGTAGAGATACAGCAGGCTGGCTTCATCACCCAGACGCTCACCGTAGGGCGGGTTGCAGATTACCAGGCCCTTCTGGTTCTGGTCGGGACGCGGCTCGAAGCTGCCCACTTCGCCCTGGTAGATCTTGATCCAGTCGCTCAGGCCCGCACGCTCGACGTTGTTGCGCCCTGGCTGGATCAGCCGCGGATCGGCCTCGTAGCCGCGGATCCACAGCGGCGGACGTGCCAGCCCGGCTTCGGCGCGCGCCTTGGCCTCGTCGTGCAGCTTGCGCCACAGCGCCGGCACGTGACCCAGCCAGGCGCTGAAGCCCCAGCGCTCGCGGCGCAGGTTCGGCGCGATATCGGCGGCAATCATCGCCGCCTCCACCAGGAAGGTACCCACACCGCACATCGGGTCGGCCAGCGCGCCGCCCTGGGCAGCAATACGCGGCCAGCCGGCACGGATCAGCACGGCAGCGGCAAGGTTTTCCTTCAGTGGCGCAGCCCCCTGCTGCAGACGGTAGCCTCGCTGGTGCAGGCTGTGGCCGGACAGGTCCAGGGACAGAATCGCCTCGCCGCGTTCCAGGCGCAGGTGCACACGCAGATCGGGGTTGAGCTTGTCTACCGAAGGCCGCTCGCCCGCCGCGTTGCGCAGCTTGTCGACGATGGCATCCTTGACCTTGAGCGCGCCGAAGTGGGTGTTGTCGATGCCCGAGCCGTGCCCGCTGAACTCCACGGCCAGGCTGCCGGTGGCTTCCAGGTGATCCTGCCAGTCGACGGCGTTGACCCCGTCATACAGGTCATCGGCGTTCTTCATGTTGAAGCGCTTGAGCACCAGCAGTACGCGGTTGCCCAGACGCGACCAGAGGCACAGGCGATAGGCGGTTTCCATGTCGGCTTCGCCGCGAATGGCCGAGGTGTGCTCTCGCACATCCTCCAGGCCCAGCCCACGGGCTTCTTCGGCAAGCAGGCCTTCCAGGCCCTTGGGGCAGGTGAGATAGAGTTCGAAACGGTCCGACATGAGTAATCCAAGCCTTGAGCAATAGGTGAAAAGGCAAGCGCATCGCCCCTTCGCTGTTTGATCGAACGCCTTCCAGCAGGCGTTCGAATGGCGCTGACATGGCGCCGGGCCGCCGGACAACGGCCATTTACCCCAGGGTAAAAAGGCTTTGATCGTCCGGCAGAATGAAAAATTCTAGTAAAACTGCGACTTTTTATGACCCTTCGTCGTTTTGAGCCCCTGCGTTGGAAGTGATTCTCAACGATGGCGTTCTGACCTGAGCCATGAGCAAAGCCTGATCATAGCTGGCTTTGCCTTCATTTCGCCGCTGAAGCAATTTTTTACTTATCCCCTGACCCTTGGAAAGGTTACGTCCTTATGACAAAACGATCATTCACACTGTGACCTGCATTGGTTAGAACTCGTATCAGGTTGTCCTGCAACGGGGCAACACTTCCAGCTCGCCACGCCGGCAGCGAGCGCATAACCGGCAGAACGACTCTGCCCGGCCTCAGCCGAGGCCGACGGGACATTACAGTCAACAAGTGAGGGCAACACCCTATGAGAAGACTTAAGCGTGATCCGTTGGAAAGAGCATTTTTACGTGGCTACCAATATGGGGTCACCGGCAAATCCCGCGAGCTTTGCCCTTTTACTCTACCGTCAGTACGCCAAGCCTGGGTCAACGGCTGGCGCGAGGGACGTGGCGACAACTGGGACGGTATGACCGGCACTGCGGGTATCCATAGACTCAACGAACTTCACGCCGTTGGCTGAACGAGGATCTGAATTCTAGTCACCATGCACGCTCTATCCGAGCGGCGGGCTGCGGCCCAGGGGCCCCTTTTGAGGGGCCCTTTTTTATGCCCGCTCAGCGTGGCCCCATGGCGGCGATGGCGTCCACCGACTCGCGAATCAGCGCAGGCCCCTTGTAGATGAACCCGGAGTAGATCTGCACTAGGCTTGCGCCGGCCGCGATCTTCTCGGCGGCGTGCTTGCCTTCGGTGATACCGCCTGCTGCGATGATCGGCAGCTTGCCACCCAGTTCGGCGGCCAGCATGCGCACCGTGTGGGTACTCTTGTCGCGTACCGGGGCGCCCGACAGCCCACCGGCCTCGTCAGCATGTGCCAGGCCTTCCACGCCTTCGCGGCTGAGGGTGGTGTTGGTCGCGATCACTGCGTCCATGCCAGTGGCCAGCAAAGCCGACGCCACCTGTGCGGTTTCCTCATCGCTCATGTCCGGGGCAATCTTGATGGCCAGTGGTACGCGCTTGGCATGGGTCAGGGCCAACGCCTCACGGCGCTCGGCCAGGGCCTGGAGCAGTTGCTTGAGCGAATCGCCAAACTGCAGGCTGCGCAGGCCCGGGGTGTTGGGCGAACTGACGTTGACGGTGACGTAGCTGGCGTGACCGTAGACCTTCTCCAGGCAGATCAGGTAATCGTCCACTGCCCGCTCCACCGGGGTATCGAAGTTCTTGCCGATATTGATGCCCAGCACGCCATGGTAATTGGCCGCACGCACACGCTCGAGCAGATGATCGACGCCCAGGTTGTTGAAGCCCATGCGGTTGATGATCGCCTCGGCTTCAGGCAAGCGGAACAGCCGTGGCTTGGGATTGCCTGGCTGCGGGCGCGGGGTGACGGTGCCGATCTCGACGAAACCGAAGCCCAGTTGAGCGAAGCCGTCGATGGCGGCACCGTTCTTGTCCAGCCCCGCTGCCAGCCCGACCGGGTTGGCGAACTGCAAGCCCATGACGGTTACCGGCAACTGCGCCGGCGCCTTGGTCAACAGCCCGTTGAGGCCCAGGCGCCCACCTGCACCGATCAGGTCCAGCGACAGGTCGTGGGAGGTTTCCGGGGACAGTTTGAACAGCAGCTGGCGGGCCAGGGTATACATGGGCAGGCTTAGCTCGAGGTGTGGGAAGGCAGCGATTATAGCGGTGCAGCCGCGACGAAGACAGGCCCGCGTACGCCTTGCACCCACCGCCCGATCAAATCGCAGGCAAAGAAAAGCCCGGCCGGAGCCGGGCTTTTCTCAAGCGTCAGACCAATTACTTGGCTTGGGCTTCTACTTGAGCTTCAACGCGACGGTTGACAGCGCGACCAGCTTCGGTGGCGTTGTCAGCTACCGGACGGGTCTCACCGTAGCCAACCGATTCAACGCGGTTCGACTCAACACCGTACTGGTTGGTCAGAACCTGCTTCACGGCGTTTGCACGACGCTCGGACAGCTTCTGGTTGTAAGCGTCAGGACCGACGGAGTCAGTGTGACCTTCAACAGTGGTGGTGGTGGATGGGTACTGCTTCATGAAGTCAGCCAGGTTCTTGATGTCGCCGTAGCTGTTTGGCTTGACGACCGACTTGTCGAAGTCGAACTTGACGTCCAGCTCTACACGAACGACTTCAGCAACAGCCGGGCAGCCATCAGCGTCAACGGTGACGTTGGCTGGGGTGTCAGGGCACTTGTCGACGTTGTCGCACACGCCATCGTTGTCGCTGTCGGAGCAGACTTCAGCTACTGGAGCTGGCGCAGGAGTCGGTGCAACCTTGCCACCGCTACCACCGAAGTTCAGACCCAGACCCAGGGATGGGCCCCACTCGGTGTTGCCGTTGTCGATGTTGTACATCGCTTCAACGCCAGCACGGGCGAACAGGTTGTCGGTGATGTACCACTTGGCGCCAGCGCCCAGGTTGGCGAAGGTGGAGTGATCGCGACCGTTACGGGTAGCTTGGCCCAGGCTCTCGTGAGCGAAACCAGCCGATACGTAAGGACGGATTGCGTCACCAACGGTACCCAGGTGGTAGGTGGCGTCCAGCTTGGCCTTGGAACCTTTGATGTCCTTGTTGAACACGTCGCCACGAGCGTTGTGAGTCTCGTTGTAGCCCAGGTCCAAGGACACGTCGTCGGTCAGGAAGTAACCGAGGCGAACACCAGGATTGGTGCCGTCGTTCTTGAAGTTACGCTCGCTGTCGTAGTACTGCTTGGTGACGTTGCCTTCAATTTCGACTGCGCCTTGGCCTTGTGCCAGAGCGCCGAAGGAAGTTGCGGCAACAAAAGAACCAATGGCCAAGCCCAAGGTGTTTTTCAATTTCATCCGTTAAATCCCCATCTGGTGATTGTTAAGTAGTCCCACCAAACCCGGGGGACAACTCGTCGACAAGTTTAGCAGACCTTGTCGATACGTTAGAGATATTTGCGACTCACTAAGTTTCGGTGAGGCCCGCAAATTTCTCGCGTAGCTTGTCGAGCGCACGCTTGTAGCGCATTTTCGTGGCGCTCAGGCCCATGTGCATGATGTCGGCGATCTCCTGGAACTCCAGCTCTGCGACAAATCGTAGCACCAGGATTTCGCGGTCGATCGGGTTCACATGAACCAGCCATTTATCCAGCCCGCCTTTCTCTTCCGGTTTGGGGGCCTTCTCTTCAGAGGCCTCCTCGAGCGGATCGAGACTTAGCGCATCCATCAAACGACGTTTGCGCCGCTCCTTGCGGTACTGGGTGATGCATTCGTTGTAGGTGATGCTGTAGAGCCAGGTCTTGAATTTCGACTTGCCTTCGAAATTCTTCAGGCCGTACAGCACCTTCAACATCACCTCCTGACAGACATCGTCAGCATCCCGATCGTTCCCCAGATAACGTGCACACACGTTAAAAAGGGTCCGCTGGTAGCGCCGCATGAGCTCTTCATAGGCGCGAGTAACATGAAAAAGCTCCTCATGCGAACGCGCCACCAACTCCTCATCAGTGAGCTCGCGGGGGTCGTAACGCATGGGCAGCGAGTGAACTTTATTCAAAACAAATCTGGCCGACAGTCAGGTCATTGTCGCCGCTCGCCCTGCCTGGGCGATTTTGCGGCGGCATACATTAGCAGGATTTGCCCGGTTAGCGGCTACTGACCCGCTGCTCCAGGAGGATCCGGTTCGACAGCGATACCAGTTCACCCTCGTCGGTGAGCACGGTCGTCTTGACCGTGCCGATCTCTTCGATCTGCCCCTCGACCTCGCCAATCTGGACCTGCTGGCCGACCTGATAGAGCTCACGTACGTAAATTCCAGCCAGGATCTGCCCGGCGATTTCACGGCTGCCCAGGCCCATGGCCAGCGCAACTGCCAGACCAACGGTAATCAACCCGATGACAATCACGTGGTTGAGCAGGTCGGTCTTGACCTCCAACTGGCTGATGGCCACCGAAATGCTGATGATGATGACCAGGCCCTGGGCGATACGCCCGACCCCTGCGGCGTATTCCAGGCCGATGCCCTCGGCGGCACCGCGCACCAGGCCGTTGACGATCTGGGCCAGCAGCACACCGGCCAGCAGCACCAGCGCACCGCCAAACACCTTGGGCAGGTACAGCGCCAGCATGTCCAGGGTCGCCGAAACACGTTCAAGCCCCAGGGATTCGGCGGCCGAAACCAGGAAGATCAGCAGCACGAACCAGTAGACGATCTTGCCGATCAGCGTCGAGATCGGCACCTGGATGCCCACCCGGCTGAGCATCTTGGTCAGGCCGGTGCCGCCCATCAGGCGATCCAGGCCAAGCTTGGCCAGCAGCTTGGACAACAGGGTATCGAGCAGCTTGGCAACCACAAAGCCCAGCAGCACCACCACCAGCGCCCCAAACAGGTTGGGGATGAAGTTGGCGACTTTGGTCCACAAGGCGGTCATCGCCGCCACCAGGCTCTGGGTCCAGAGATCAAGTTCCATAATCAATCAGCCTTATCAGCTTTACGGGCAGAAGCGTTACGACGCACCGGCGCGACATGCGCCGAGCCATTGTTCACGGCGATCATCAGCGCCTGGCTCCAACGGCCGAGCAGGCTGAACAGATCGCCCGCGCCTACCTGACGGTTGGCGGTCTTGAGGACCCGGCCCAGGCAGGCGTCGTCGTCGCGGTCTTTGCCGGACGGCGAAGCCTTGAGCAGGTCCCGCAGGGATTCTTCAAACGGATCGTGCATGGGCACCTCGCGCAATGTCTGTCAAAGACGAGACGCTCATAGGGCGGGTCACATGAACAATCTGCGCAAATGTTGTAGGAAATTTCAAGAAAGTGCCCCTATACCCAGCGAAGACGGCGAAACAGCCACCATTGGCCCAGGGCCAGCACGAGCACCAGCAAGCTGGCATAAAGGAAGCCATAGGGGTTTTCCGAACCCGGAATGCCCCCCACGTTGATGCCCAGCAAGCCGGTCAGAAAGCTCATGGGCAGGAAGATACAGGTGATGATTCCGAAGCGGTACATGGTCTTGTTCATGCGTTCGCTCAGGCGCCGGTCCTCGCTTTCAAGCACCAGCGCCACGCGCTCGCGGGTCAGTTCCAGCTCTTCGAGGTAGCGGATCAGGCTGTTGTTGAGCTCGTTCCAGTAGTCGGCATCGTCCGGCGCGAACCATGGCCATTTGTTGCGCGCCAGCTGCGCATAGATTTCCCGCTGCGGCGCCAGGAACCGACGCAGGCCGGCGGCGCGCCGCCGCATCTGCTGCAGGCTGCCGTGCTCAGGCGTATACCGTTCGTCGGATTCGAGTTTTTCTTCCTCTTCATCCACCACTTCGGACAGGTCCGACACCAGCGCCTGGACCTTTTCGGTCAGCAACTGGGCCAGGCTCAGCAACAGCTCGGAGGCCGTGGTCGGGCCACGCCCCTCGTCCAGTTGCTGAAGCAGCTCGTCGGTAGCGCGCAGCGGCCGCAGGCGCAGCGAAATCACCCGCTGCGCCTGGGCGAAGATGCGCACCGACACCATGTCTTCGGGTTCGGCGCCCGGGTTGAGGTTGACCCCGCGCAGAAACAGCAACATCTGCGCATCCGGTAAAGGCACCAGGCGCGGCCGGGTGTTTTCCTCCAGCAGCAGGTCACAGGCGAAGGGGCTCAGGCCGCTGTCATGGCGCAGCCAGGTCTGGGTTTGCGGGTGGCTGCGATCCCAGTGCAGCCACAGGCTCTGCTCCGGCTGCAACTGCAGATCGTCCAGTTCGGTTCGAGCGATCGAACGCGCACCGCCCTTGCCATCGAGTACCAGGGCATGCACCAGCCCCCACTGCGCGTTTTCTTCCTCGAACATCCCTACCCCACGCACCGTCAGCGAAAATTACTCGGGCATCTTCAACGGGCTGGGCGACACGATGACACCGTTGTTGTCAGCGTACACGTACTCCCCCGGCCGGAAGGTCACACCAGCGAACGTGACCACCACATTCAGGTCACCAATGCCGCGCTTGTCGGTCTTCATCGGGTGGCTGGCCAGCGCCTGCACACCCAGATTGGTTTGCGCCAGCGCATCCACGTCACGCACGCAACCGTAGATCACCAGCCCTTCCCAGCCATTCTTGGAGGCCTTCTCGGCAATCATGTCACCCAGCAGCGCCCGGCGCAGCGAACCGCCGCCGTCGACCACCAGCACCTTGCCCTTGCCATCCAGGTCGGCTTGCGCCTTTACCAGCGAGTTGTCCTCGAAGCACTTGACGGTGACGATCTGACCGCCGAACGAATCGCGGCCGCCGAAGTTGCTGAACATCGGCTCCAGCACCTGCACCAGGTCCGGGTAGGCGTCACACAAGTCGGGGGTAAGGTAATGCATGGGAAACTCCTGTCGATGGCCAATTGAATGGAAAGCGGATTTCACACGTTCACTGAAAAGACGAAGCCGGCGCACCGGCGTTTAACCAAGGCTACACGCCGACGGGCTGCGGGTCACCTGTCTCGGCCGGGGCCAGCATGGCCTGCGGGTCGCTCAGCCAGCGCTCCACCAGCGGCCACACCTGGGCCTGGGCCGGTTTGCTGACCAGCATATCGACATGACCGAAATTGTCGAAGCCTTCCTCGCGCCCCAGCCGCACGAAACGCTTGTGCTCGCTGCCTATTTGCTCGAACAACTTGCGACAGGCCCACACCGGGTCCTGGTGATCTCCGGCCCCAGCCACCGCCAGCACCGGCACGCGCACCTCGGCAAGCCCGGCCCACCAGTCACTCTGCTTGTCGCCAAAGCGTCCGAACAGGCCGAACCAGCGCATGCTTTCCAGCGCCAGGCCGATGGGCTCATCTTCGGGCCCGCGCTTGAGCCGCGAACCTGACAGGTGTGCAAAGCGCTTGAGCAGCAGGCGCCCGCCCCACTCCACCGGTGGAATTTTCAATGGCCAGTAGGTTCGGCTGACCTGGGTGCCGAAAAAGGCCGCACTGGCGACCTGCTCCTGGGCCAGATAAGCCCCGCCCAGTGCTGCCGCCAGCGTGGTACCGCCCAGCGAGTGGCCAAGCCAGTGCGGGGTGCGCCCGCTCACCTCGCACACGAACGCGGCAATTGCCGGCAGATCGTAACGGGCATAGTCCGCCACACGGTTGTGGCGGTAGTCGCGGTTGCGGGGTGACAGCCCATGGCCGCGCATTTCCGGTATCCACACGTCGAAACCGGCGCGTGCCAGGGTCGCGCCCAGGCCGATACCGCGCGGCGAGAACCAGAAGCGCCGGTTGGAAAAGCTGCCATGCAACAGGATGACCGGGGCACCGCGCACCTCGCTCTGGTCGGCCATGCCAAGGCGTGTCAGCGCCAGCTCGACCGTACGGTCGGGGCTGTTGCCGGCCTTGAGCCGATACACATCTTCGCTGAGGTCGCCGCGCCGCTCGGCACTGAGCAGGGCAACGGGAAAAAGAGTACTGCTGCTTTGCATAGGTTACTTGCACAAAAAAGGGCGAGCCCATCACTGGATCACGCCCTGAAAATCCGTTGAAGCGGCCGCCCGACGCCTCCTGGCTGGCGGCCGCTCCTCTTCAGCGCATCAGGCCTGGGCCTGGCCCTCGGCCAGGAAGAACCAGGTTTCGAGCACCGAGTCAGGGTTCAGCGAGACGCTTTCGATGCCCTGCTCCATCAGCCACTTGGCCAGGTCAGGGTGATCGGACGGGCCCTGGCCGCAGATACCGATGTACTTGCCGGCCTTGTTGCAGGCCTGGATGGCGTTGGCCAGCAGCTTCTTGACCGCAGGGTTACGCTCGTCGAACAGGTGCGCAATGATGCCGGAGTCGCGGTCCAGGCCCAGGGTCAGCTGGGTCAGGTCGTTGGACCCGATGGAGAACCCGTCGAAGTACTCGAGGAACTCATCGGCCAGGATCGCGTTGGAGGGCAGCTCGCACATCATGATCACACGCAGGCCGTTGACGCCACGGCCCAGGCCGTTCTCGGCCAGCAGGTCGACCACCTGGCTGGCTTCGCCCAGGGTCCGTACGAACGGCACCATGATCTCGACGTTGGTCAGGCCCATTTCGTCGCGCACGCGCTTGAGTGCACGGCACTCGAGCTCGAAGCAGTCACGGAACGATTCGCTGATGTAGCGCGAGGCGCCACGGAAGCCCAGCATCGGGTTTTCTTCTTCCGGCTCGTACAGCTTGCCGCCGATCAGGTTGGCGTACTCGTTGGACTTGAAGTCCGACAGGCGCACGATGACCTTCTTCGGCCAGAACGCTGCGGCCAGGGTGCTGATGCCCTCGACCAGCTTCTCGACGTAGAAACCGACCGGATCGCCGTAGCCGGCAATGCGCTTGTCGACGCTTTCCTTGAGCTCGGCCGGCAGGCCGGCATAGTTGAGCAGTGCCTTGGGGTGCACGCCGATCATGCGGTTGATGATGAATTCCAGGCGTGCCAGGCCGACACCGGCGTTGGGCAGCTGGGCAAAATCGAATGCGCGATCCGGGTTGCCGACGTTCATCATGATCTTGAACGGCAGGTCGGGCATGGCATCCACCGAGTTCTGGCGAATGTCGAAGCCCAGCTCGCCTTCGAAGATGAAGCCGGTATCGCCTTCGGCGCACGACACGGTCACGCCCTGGCCATCCTTGAGCAGCTGGGTGGCGTTGCCGCACCCGACCACCGCCGGAATGCCCAGTTCACGGGCAATGATCGCGGCGTGGCAGGTACGCCCGCCACGGTTGGTGACGATGGCGCTGGCGCGCTTCATCACCGGTTCCCAGTCCGGGTCGGTCATGTCGGACACCAGCACGTCGCCTGGCTGGACCTTGTCCATCTCCGACACGTCCTTGATGATCCGCACCTTGCCGGCACCGATGCGCTGGCCGATGGCACGGCCTTCCACCAGCACGGTGCCGGTTTCCTTGAGCAGGTAGCGCTCCATGACGTTGGCCTGGGCGCGGCTCTTCACGGTTTCAGGGCGCGCCTGCACGATGTACAGCTTGCCGTCGTCACCGTCCTTGGCCCACTCGATGTCCATCGGGCACTTGTAGTGCTGCTCGATGATCATGGCCTGCTTGGCCAGCTCGCTGACCTCTTCGTCGCTCAGGCAGAAACGGGTGCGGTCGGCCTTGTCGACATCGACGGTCTTGACCGAACGACCGGCCTTGGCCTCGTCGCCGTAGATCATCTTGATGGCCTTGCTGCCCAGGTTGCGGCGCAGGATGGCCGGGCGCCCGGCTTGCAGGGTGCCCTTGTGCACGTAGAATTCGTCGGGGTTGACTGCGCCCTGCACGACGGTTTCGCCCAGGCCGTAGGCGCCGGTGATGAACACCACGTCACGGAAACCCGACTCGGTGTCCAGGGTGAACATCACGCCGGCGGTGCCGGTTTCGGAACGCACCATGCGCTGCACGCCGGCCGACAGGGCCACCAGCTTGTGGTCGAAGCCCTGGTGCACGCGGTAGGAAATGGCGCGGTCGTTGAACAGCGAGGCGAACACTTCCTTGGCCGCGCGGATCACGTTGTCCACGCCGCGGATGTTCAGGAAGGTTTCCTGCTGCCCGGCAAACGAGGCATCCGGCAGGTCTTCGGCAGTGGCCGAGGAACGCACGGCGACAGCCATGTTCGGGTTGCCCTGGGACATTTCGGCGAAGGCGGTACGGATTTCGATGTTCAACCGCTCGGGGAATTCGGCTTCCATGATCCACTGGCGGATCTGTGCGCCGGTGCGGGCCAGGGCATTGACGTCATCCACATCCAGCGCGTCGAGGGCGGCATGGATCTGGGCGTTCAGGCCGCTCTGCTCGAGAAAGTCACGGTACGCCTGAGCCGTAGTGGCAAAGCCGCCGGGGACCGATACACCGGCGCCCGCGAGATTACTGATCATCTCTCCGAGGGATGCGTTCTTGCCCCCCACATGCTCTACATCATGGACGCCGAGCTTATCGAGGGAAACTACGTACTCTACCAAGGTGATCTCTCCACTAACTGTGTTGGAAAAGCTCATGACGCCGGTCAGTTCGCTGTGACCGTACCGGGCGTTTGTGGCCTGGACCTGGAAAATAAGTGAGAATGCCGACGAGGGATGTTCGGCAAACCGAACGTATCATATCCAAGAATCGTCACCAGCTTAAGGCCCAAGGCGCAAATGAAACGATCTGCTTTCTTTATTTCCGACGGCACCGGCATCACTGCCGAAACGCTGGGACAAAGCTTGTTGGCACAATTCGAGAGCATCGGGTTCAACAAGTTCACGCGACCGTACATCGACACCGTGGACAAAGCGCGCACCATGGTACAGCAAATCAATACCGCCGCAGAACGCGACGGCGTGCGCCCGATCATCTTCGACACCATCGTCAACCAGGATATCCGCGAGATCCTGGCCACCTCCAACGGCTTCATGATCGACATCTTCTCGACCTTCCTGGCGCCGCTGGAACAGGAGCTGACCGCCCATTCGTCGTATTCGGTGGGCAAATCGCACTCGATCGGCGGCAACTCCAACTACATGGAGCGCATCGAGGCGGTGAACTTCGCCCTGGACAACGACGACGGTGCGCGCACCCACTACTACGACAAGGCCGACCTGATCCTGGTGGGCGTATCGCGCTGCGGCAAGACCCCCACCTGCCTGTACATGGCCATGCAGTTCGGCATTCGCGCAGCCAACTACCCGCTGACCGAAGACGACATGGAGCGCCTGCAGCTGCCACCGGCCTTGAAGAACCACCAGCACAAGCTGTTCGGCCTGACCATCGACCCCGACCGCCTCACTGCCATTCGCCACGAGCGCAAGCCCAACAGCCGCTACGCCAGCTTTGCCCAGTGCGAGTTCGAGGTGCGCGAGGTGGAGAACCTGTTCCGGCGCGAGAACATTCCCAACATCAACTCCACGCATTTTTCGGTGGAAGAGATATCCGCCAAGATCCTGGTGGAGAAAGGCGTGGAGCGGCGCTTCAAGTAAGCCGCCCGACCGGCCTTGCCGGCGCAACGGCCCACCCCGCCAAAAGAAAGCCCCGGCACAGGCCGGGGCTTCTTTTTACCTGCTACACACTCACGACGGCACCGCCGCCGACTGCCCGCTCAGCGCCAGGTCAACCAGCTCGCGGTTGGCCACCGCGTACATGGCGTAATCGGTGCCGGTGGCCGCACGCAGCTCATCGAGCATCGCGCGCCAGCGCTCCACCATCACCGCATGCTGCGCCAGCCACAAGGCTACCCGCGCATCCATGTCGGCAGGCGCATCGACCATCTGCAACACGGAGATGGTGATGGCGCGCTGCTGCAGGTCGATGTCATCGCGAAACGCTTCACGTGCCAGTGCCTGCCAGTTGTTCTCCACCGGCAGATTGCTGATTTCCTGCAGGTACCAGGTCAGGTCCAGCGCACTGCCCACGGCGAAGAACGCCTTGGCCACCTCGGCCGGGTCCTGGCCGGTCACATCGGAAGCCTCGATGATCGGCAACAGGGTGTACAGGTGCGTGGTTCCGGCCACCATGCGCGCCAGCAGCTCCGGCACGCCGGCTTCGACGAAGCCCTGGTAGCGGGTCATCCAGCGCTCGCGGGTCGGCCCCTCCAGCAGTTCGTCCAGCTTGAGCCCCAACGCCGCGATCTTGGGCCCGAAGTGGGCCACGTCACGCCCGGCATCCTGCTCGTTGCGACGGCTGCGCAGGAACCAGCGCGTGGCCCGGCGGCCCAGGCGCATCAGCTCGTCCATCAGCGTCAGCTGCACTTCGGCAGGCACCAGGTAGTCCAGTGCCTCGATCTGGCGGAACCAGTGCGGCAGGTGGAAGATGTCGCGCACGATCACGTAGGCACCGGCCACGTTCGCCGGGCTCATGCCCGTGGACTCCTTGAGCCGCTGCACGAAGGTGATGCCCATGTTGTTGACCAGGTCGTTGGCGATCTGGGTGCTGACGATCTCGCGCTTGAGGCGATGGCGACGCATGGCCTCGGCGAACTTGTTCACCAGCGACGGCGGGAAGGCCGTCTCCATGTCGCGGGTCAGGTAGTCGTCATCCGGCACCAGCGACTGCAGCAGGGCTTCCTTGAGGTCGATCTTGCTGTACGAGATCAGCACCGACAGCTCGGCCCGGGTCAGGCCCTGGTTGGCCGCAATGCGCTCGGCCAGTTGCTCTTCGGTAGGCAGGAACTCGATGGCCCGGTCCAGCTTGCCGCGACTTTCCAGGTCGGCCATCAGGCGCTTGTACTCGGAAATCCGCTCACGCGCCCGGCGCGCCGCCAGCGACAGTGCCTGGGTCTGCTTGTAGTTGTTGCCCAGCACCAGCGCAGACACTTCGTCGGTCATGCTGCCCAGCAACTGGTTGCGCTGCTTCTCGGTCATGTCACCGGCCTGCACCACCTCGTTGAGCAGGATCTTGATGTTGACCTCGTGGTCGGAGCAGTCCACGCCACCGGCGTTGTCGATGAAGTCGGTGTTGGTCGCGCCGCCGTTGAGGCCGAACTCGACCCGACCCAGCTGGGTCATGCCCAGGTTGCCGCCCTCGCCCACCACCTTGCAGCGCAGCTCGTTGCCGTCCACGCGCAACGCGTCGTTGGCCTTGTCGCCCACATCGGCGTGGCTCTCTTCGCTGGACTTGACGTAGGTGCCGATGCCGCCGTTCCACAGCAGGTCGACCGGCGCCTTGAGCAGCGCATTGAGCAGCTCGGTCGGGGTCAGCTTGTCGGCCTCGATGGCAAAGCGTTCCTTCATCTGCGGGCTGATGGCGATGCTCTTGGCACTGCGCGAGAAGATCCCGCCACCTTCGGACATGATGCTGGTGTCGTAGTCGCTCCAGGCCGACCGCGGCAGGTCGAACAGGCGCTTGCGCTCGGCAAAGCTGCTGGCAGGCTCCGGGTTCGGGTCGATGAAGATATGCAGGTGGTTGAAGGCGGCCACCAGTTGCAGCTTGTCTGACATCAGCAGGCCGTTGCCGAACACGTCGCCGGCCATGTCGCCCACACCGACCACGGTGATCGGGTCCTGCTGCACGTTGATGCCACGCTCGCGGAAATGGCGCTGCACGCCAACCCACGCACCACGGGCGGTAATCCCCATCTTCTTGTGGTCGTAGCCGGCCGAACCGCCCGAGGCAAAGGCGTCGCCCAGCCAGAAGCCGTAGTCGATGGCGATGCCGTTGGCGATGTCCGAGAAGGTCGCGGTGCCCTTGTCGGCCGCCACCACCAGGTACGGGTCGTCATCGTCGTGACGCACCACGTTGACCGGCGGCACCAGCACGCCGTCCTTGAGGTTGTCGGTAATGTCCAGCAGGCCGGAAATGAAGATGCGGTAGCAGGCGATGCCTTCGGCCTGGACATCGTCGCGGCTGCCGCCCAGCGGCAGGCGGCGCGGCAGGAAGCCACCCTTGGCACCCACCGGCACGATCACCGAGTTCTTCACCTGCTGCGCCTTCACCAGGCCCAGCACTTCGGTACGGAAGTCCTCTTCGCGGTCCGACCAGCGCAGCCCGCCGCGTGCCACGTTGCCAAAGCGCAGGTGCACGCCCTCGACCCGCGGCGAATACACGAAGATCTCGAACTTGGGCACCGGCTTGGGCAGCTCGGGAATCAGCCTTGGGTTGAACTTGAAGCTGAAGTACGACTTGGCCTGGCCATTCGCGTCGGTCTGGTAGAAGTTGGTGCGCAGGGTGGCCTTGATCAGGTCCAGGTAGCGACGCAGGATGCGGTCTTCGTTGAGCACCTGCACGTCGTCCAGCGCGCTCAGGATCGCCTGTTCCAGGCGTTGCTGCTTGTCGTCCAGGTCATCCCCGGCCAGCTTGCGCGCCAGGTAGAAGCGGGTCTTGAACAGCCGGGTCAGCTCGCGGGCGATGTCGGTATGGTTGTTCAGGGTGCTGGCGATGTAGCCCAGGTCGAAGCCCAGGCGAATCTGCTTGAGGTAGCGGGCATAGGCGCGCAGCAGCGCCACGTCGCGCCACGGAAGGCCGGCGGTCAGCACCAGACGGTTGAACGCATCGTTTTCGGCGTCGCCGTTGACGATGTGCACGAAGGCGTCCTGAAGGGTGTCGTTGAGCTGCTGGATATCCAGGTTCAGGCCTTCGCTGTAGGTGAAGGCAAAGTCATGAATCCAGAATTCGCGGCCATTGCTGTGGCGAAGGCGGTACGGGAACTCGCCCAGTACGCGCAGGCCCAGGTTTTCCAGGATCGGCAGCACGTCCGACAGCGCCAGCGGGGTGTCGGCGTGGTACAGCTTGCAGTGCAGCTGCTGTTTGCCGGCCTGGGTGAGCGGCTGGTAGAAGCTCATCACCAGCGGCTTGCTGTCGGACAGGGTCAGCAGGTGCTGCATGTCCACCACCGCCGAATGCGCGGCAAAGCGCTCGCGGTAGCCAGCCGGGAAGCCTTTGGGGAAGTCGGCCAGCACATTGGTGCCCTGGGCCTCGCCGAAGCTCTCGACGGTCAGGCTGGCATAGTCGTCCTGCCACGAACGGCAGGCCTGCACCACTTCGTTTTCCAGCTGCTGGGGGTCGATGTCGATGCGGTTTTTCGGGTCGACTCGCAGAATCAGTTGCACGCGGGCCAGCACCGACTCGGAGAAGAAGGTCCAGAACTCGCAGTCGCTGGCCTTCAGGCGCTCCATCAGCACCTGCTGGATCTTCTGGCGCACCTCGGTGGAATAGATGTCGCGCGGCACGTAGGCCAGGCAGTAGCAGAAGCGCCCGTAGGGGTCCTTGCGCAGGAACACGCGAATCTTGTTGCGCTCCTGGATCTGCACGATCGACATCACGGTGCTGAACAGCTCATCCACCGGGGTCTGGAACAGGTCGTCGCGGGGCAGCACCTCGAGTACCTGGGCCAGCTCCTTGCCCAGGTGGGCCTTGGCGTCGAAGCCCGAACGGCGCTCCACTTCGGCGACCTTGCCGCGAATGTACGGGATCACCCGCACACTTTCGCCATACACCGACGAGGTGTACAGGCCCATGAAGCGGCATTCCTTGATCACCTTGCCGTCGGCGTCCAGCTGGCGGATCGACACGTAGTCCGGGTAGGCCGGGCGGTGCACGCGGCTGGGGTGCGCGGCCTTGGCGAACGACAGCAGCAGCGGCTCGTTGAGGTAATTGACGGCGTAGTCTTCGATGCGCAGGTCGTCGGCGCTTAGGCCGCTGCGCAGGCGGCGGGTCAGGCCGAGGAAGGACTGCTCGTCATACTCCAGCTGGCCGCCCTGGGCGTCGGCCTTGACCACGAACTCTTCGTAGCCCAGGAAGGTGAAATGGTTGCTCACCAGCCATTGCAGGAAGCTCTTGACCTCGTCCTTCTCGGCAGCGGCCGGGGCGTAGGCCGTGTGGTCGATCAGCTCGAGCAGCTCGCGCACCTTGGCCTTCATCGGCTCGAAATCGGCCACCACCACGCGCACTTCGGCCAGCACCTGCTCCAACTCGCGGGCCAGCAGGTTGAGCTCGGCGGCATTGGCGCAGCGGTCGATCTCCAGGTACATCAGCGATTCCTGCAGGATGCCCTCACCCTGGGTGCCCTTGGGCAGAATCTCCAGCAGCTCGCCCTTGGCCCCGCGACGCACGCTGAGCACGGTGGTCTGCAGGGTATGGATGCTGTAGCCGCGGCGGTTGAGCTCGGTACGCACCGAGTCGACCAGAAACGGCAGGTCATGGTGCAGCACTTCCACGGCCGTGTGGGTGGACTGCCAGCCGTGGCGTTCGTAATCGGGGTTGTAGACCCGAACCTGGGGTTCGGTGTGGTCGAAGCGTTCGATGATGCGCCAGGCCGAGAGGGTGCAGCCGGCCAGGTCGGAGAGGCGACGCTGGGTCAATTCGTCAAGAGAGATGATGCCAAAGAACTGCTCGGCAAACAGCGCCACTTGTGGCAGTGCCTGTTCCCCGATGTGCTGCGCCAGGGCCGCCTGCAGTTGATGCTGGAAGTCGGCTTTGCTGGCTGCGGTGAAAAACGCCATCTGTGGTACTCCGCTTGGGCTTGTTATTGAGTGAAGCGTCGCGCACATGCCGTCATGCTCGGATCAACCATAGCCAACCACACGCTGGGTGTCGTCGGGTTGTCCATCGACAGGGCAGCTTAACGACTGGCCGGTCACCCCTGCTTGCGATGCTGCGACATATTCGGTCAATCAGCGGCAGGCGGCGATTTATCCATTGACCGAAGACTGGCACACTCGCGTTTCACTTCTTGACCACCGAGCCGTCCATGCAACTGACCACCCCCCTGCTCTTCGCCACCCCCTGCGATGATGAAGAAGACAACATGGCCACCCTGTGCTGCCACAGCGACAAGGGCCAGATGTTCCTCATGACCCGCTACCCGGACGAAGACACGGTGGACATCACCCTGGATGACGAACCGAGCACACTGGACGGCATCAAGGTCACCCTCAGCGCCAGGCGCCTGCTGATCGAAGTGGCGCCGGGAGACGCCGACGTGTTCAACGGCGCCGATCATCTGGAAATCACCCTCAGCAGCGACGGCACCGACCTCGCCGAAGTCGAGCAGACCCTGCAGAACATCCTCAAGGGCACCGGCACCTACGTCAGCGAGCTGTAACCCCGTCAAGGAGCCCCCATGCCCCAGCCGATCTTCGACGCCCACTGCCACATCATCGACCCGCGCTTCGCGCTGGTGCCCAACAACGGCTACCTGCCCGAGGCCTTCACCACCGAAGACTACCTGGCGGCCGTCACGCCGCTGGGCATCTGCGGCGGCGCGGTGGTGTCGGGCTCGTTCCAGGCCTTCGACCAGGGCTACCTGCTGGCCGCCTTGAAACAGCTGGGCCCAGGCTACGTGGGGGTGACCCAGGTGCCGGCCGGCATCAGCGATGCCGAGCTGCTCGCGCTGGATGCCGCCGGCGTGCGTGCGCTGCGCTTCAACCTCAAGCGCGGCGGCTCGGCGCAGGCCGATCAGCTCGAAGCCATGGCCCTGCGCGTGTTCGAGCTGGCCGGCTGGCACGTCGAGCTGTACGTCGATTCGCGCGAGCTGGGCGAGCTGACCCCGCTGCTGCGCCGCTTGCCGGCGGTAAGCATCGATCACCTGGGCCTGCGCCGCGAAGGCCTGCCGGCGCTGCTGCAACTGGCCGAGGCAGGTGTGCGCATCAAGGCCTGCGGCTTTGGCCGGGTCGATTTCGACGTGGCCAAAGCCCTGCGCGACATCGATGCCGCCAACCCCCACGCCCTGATGTTCGGCAGCGACCTGCCCTCCACCCGCGCACCGCGCCCGTTCGACCCGGCCGATATCCAGCTGATCCGCCACACGCTGGGCAGCGCCAGTGTCGAGCGCGTGCTGTGGGGTAACGCACGGGCGTTCTATCGCCTGCAACCCCAGGCACAATCTTGACAACATGCGGCTGCACGGGCATTGTCTGACAACCTGACCTACTGGCTTTATCCTTCATGCTCGAGCTTCAACGCCCCGACACCCTGGTGGAACGCGTCGTCAGCGCCATCCGCACCGAGATCGATTCGGGGCGCCTGGCTGCCGAAGCACGCCTGCCCACCGAGCAGCAACTGGCCGAACAGCTGAATGTCAGCCGCTCGGTGGTGCGCGAGGCGATCTCCCAGCTCAAGGCCGATGGCGTACTGATCGCCCGGCGCGGGCTGGGCTCGTACATTTCGCAGAATCCGACCGGCACGGTGTTCCGCTTCCCCAGCAACAACGGGCGCAGTGCCGACCTGGTGCAGATGTTCGAAGTGCGCCTGTGGATCGAAACCCAGGCCGCTTCGATTGCCGCCCAGCGCCGCGACCAGGCAGACCTGGCGCGCATGGCCAAGGCCCTGCAGGAGATGATCGACAAGCGCAGCCAGTTCGACGTGGCCGCGGCTGCCGACGTGGAGTTTCACCGCGCAATTGCCGAAGCCAGCAAGAACGACTACTTCGTCGCCTTCCATGACTTTCTGCGCGGCCAGCTGGCTGCCGCGCGCAAGACCGCGTGGGAGAACTCGGCGGCGCATTCGGTAGGCGGCTCGGCCGACGCCAATCGCGAACACCAGGCGCTGTACCAGGCGATTGCCGACGGTGACCGCCAGCGCGCCGCGGCCTGCGCCGAAGCGCACCTGCGGGCCTCGGCCAAACGCCTGAAGCTGGACCTGCCAGCCATGGAATGAACATCACGTGACGGGCGCTGCGGGTCAGCGCCCTTTTCTTCGCACTACTTAGTCTGACAACCTGATAACCAGATAAGAATACCAAGGTGACCCCTGCATGATTTACGACTACTGCATCATCGGCGGCGGCATCGTCGGCCTCGCCACCGCCATGGCGCTGCTCAAGCGCCAGCCTGGCGCCTCGCTGGTCATCCTGGAGAAGGAAACCACACTGGCCCGGCACCAGACCGGCCACAACAGCGGGGTCATCCACGCCGGCATCTACTACGCACCCGGCAGCCTCAAGGCCGACCTGTGCAAGCGCGGCGCCCAGGCCACCAAGGACTTCTGCGACACCCACGCCATCAAGTACGAGGTGTGCGGCAAGCTGCTGGTGGCGTCCAACCCGCTCGAGGTGCAACGCATGCAGGCGCTGTACGAGCGCTCGCAACAGAACGGGCTGAAGGTCGAGCGCCTGGATGCCGCCGAACTGCGCCGTCGTGAGCCGAACATCGTCGGTCTGGGCGGGCTGTTCCTCGATGCCACCGGCATCGTCGACTACAAGCAGGTGTGCCAGGCCATGGCCAAGGTCATCCAGGCCGCCGGCGGCGAGATCTGCCTGGACACCCGCGTGGCGGCGATCGCCGAAAGCGGCGACAGCGTCACCATCAGCAGCGAAGACCGCGTATGGCGCGCCAGGCAGCTGGTCGCCTGCGCCGGCCTGCAGTCGGACCGCCTGGCGGCGCTGGCCGGGGTCAGGATCGACCACCAGATCATCCCGTTTCGCGGCGAATACTTCCGCCTGCCAGCCACCAAGAACCAGATCGTCAATCACCTGATCTACCCGATCCCCGACCCGGAGCTGCCGTTTCTGGGCGTGCACCTCACCCGCATGATCGACGGCAGCGTCACTGTCGGGCCGAATGCGGTGCTGGGCCTGGGCCGCGAGAACTACGGCAAGTTCTCGATCAACTGGCGCGACGTGGCGCAGTACGCCAGCTTCCCCGGCTTCTGGAAAACCCTGTGGAACAACCTCGGTTCGGGCACCACCGAGATGAAGAACTCGCTGTTCAAGCGCGGCTACCTGGAACAGTGCCGCAAATACTGCCCTTCGCTCGAGGTCGACGACCTGCTGCCCTACGAGGCGGGCATCCGCGCCCAGGCAGTGATGCGTGACGGCACCCTGGTGCACGACTTCCTGTTCGCCGAGACCCCGCGCATGGTCCACGTGTGCAACGCACCGTCGCCGGCAGCCACCTCGGCCATCCCGATCGGCGAAATGATCGCCGACCGCCTGCTCACACCACGCTGATCCGCATTGCTGCACGGGCGCCCGCCGCCCGCTTGAAAATAACTACAAAGACCAACAAGGAATCTCTCGATGTCGGTACATGAAGCGGTCACCACCGCAACCGAAACCCCGGAACAGAACAGGAAGCGCCTGCGCAAGGTCGCGGCGGCCACCATCTTCGGCTCGATGCTGGAGTGGTACGACTTCTACCTGTACGCCACCATGGCGGCCATCGTGTTCTCGAAGATCTTCTTCGACGCCAGCAACCCTCAGGTTGCCTCGCTGCTGGCCTTCTCCACCTTTGCCATCGGCTTTATCGCCCGCCCGTTCGGCGGCGTGCTGTTCGGCTACCTGGGCGACCGTTTCGGGCGCAAGCAGGTACTGGTGGTGACCTTCTGCATGATGGGCCTGTGCACCACGCTGATCGGCCTGATCCCCAGCTACGCCAGCATTGGCATCTGGGCGCCGATCATCCTGGTGCTGGTGCGCATCATCCAGGGCCTGGGCGCGGGCGCCGAGCTGTCCGCCGCGGCCGTGACCAGCTACGAACATGCCAGCGAAGGCAAGCGCGGCAGTCAGGGTGCCTGGCCTGCGCTGGGGCTCAACCTGGGCCTGCTGCTGTCGTCGCTGACCGTGTACCTGCTGACCATGAACGGCAACGACTTCCTGCTCTCGGGCGGCTGGCGCATCCCGTTCATCTGCAGCATCGTGCTGGTGGGCGTGGGCTTCTGGGTACGCCGCAGCATTCCGGAAACCCCGCAGTTCGCCGAACTCGAGCAAGCGCCGAAAAAAGCCAAGGTGTCGCCGCTCAAGGCGCTGTTCAAGAACGACCTCAAGGGCCTGGCCGTGGTGTTCTTCGTGGCCATCGGCTACAACGCCCTGAGCTATATCTTCAAGACCTTCTCGCTGGCCTACCTGACCCAGTTCAAGGGTGTGGAGGCCCACGTGACCTCGCTGTCGGTGACCATTGCCAGCCTGGTGGCGATCGTGGCGGTGCCATGCTTCGGCTGGTTGTGCGACAAATGGAGCAGCAAGGCCGTGCTGATCATGGGCGGTCTGTTCTCGGTACTGTTCGCGTACCCGTTCATGGCCCTGCTCAACACCGCCGAGCCGCTGATGATCTACATCGCCATCGCCATTGGTACCGGCCTGCTGGCGCCGATGATGTTCGCCCCGCAGGGTTCGTTCCTCAGCCGCCAGTTCCCCACGGCCACGCGCTCATCGGGCTTTGGCACCGGGCGCGAGATCGGCACCGCGGTGGCCGGTGGCCTGGCGCCACTGGGCGGCCTGGCACTGGTGGCCAGCTCGCCGACCCATTCGACCGACGGCGTGGTGGCGATCCTGGCGATTGCCGCAGTGTTCGTGGTGGTGTTCGCCCTGTGTGACCAGGGGCGCAAGCACTCCAGCTTCAAGAACTGACTCGCCTGGCTAATCATCGCGGGTCAAGCCCGCTCCCACAAGAACAGCGCCGACCTTGTGGGAGCGGGCTTGACCCGCGATGGCGGCACCGATGATTTGTGATCTGCGCTCAAATTTACCCACCCACCATTAGTCGCCGCACCCCCGGATGGATTAAAGTATCAGCCCCTGCCCGGGCGTTGTTGCCCTCCCCCCGGGCGCACGCCCAGGAACCGTCCCGATGGAACATCGTGAAGCGCTCATCGCGCTGCGCACCTTTCTCTCCACCCAGATTCTTGGCCAGGAAAAACTGGTCGAGCGCCTGCTCATCGTGCTGCTCGCCGATGGTCATATGCTGGTGGAGGGTGCGCCGGGCCTGGCCAAGACCAAGGCCATCAAGGAACTCGCCGAAGGCGTCGAGGCGCAGTTCCACCGCATCCAGTTCACCCCCGACCTGCTGCCCGCCGACATCACCGGCACCGAAATCTATCGCCCTGAAACCGGCAGCTTCGTGTTCCAGCAGGGTCCGATCTTCCACAACCTGGTGCTGGCCGACGAAATCAACCGCGCCCCGGCCAAGGTCCAGTCGGCCCTGCTCGAGGCCATGGCCGAGCGCCAGGTCAGCGTGGGTCGCAGCACCTACGAGCTGTCGCCCCTGTTCCTGGTGATGGCCACGCAGAACCCCATCGAGCAGGAAGGCACCTACCCGCTGCCCGAAGCCCAGCTCGACCGTTTCCTGATGCACGTGAAAATCGGCTTTCCCGATGCCGCCGTGGAGCGGCGCATTCTGCAGCAGGCGCGCGGCGAGGCGCTCAACGGCGAAACCAAGCCCGAACGCCGGGTCAGCCAGCAGGCGATCTTCGCCGCACGCAAGGAGATCCTCGGCCTGTACATGGCCGACGCAGTGGAGGAGTACCTGGTGCAACTGGTGATGGCCACCCGCACCGGTGCCAAGTACGACGCCGAACTCGGCGACTGGATCGCCTACGGCGCCAGCCCGCGGGGCTCCATTGCCCTGGACCGCTGCGCACGCGCCCACGCCTGGCTGGCCGGACGCGACTTCGTCAGCCCCGAAGACATCCAGGCGGTGCTGTTCGACGTGCTGCGCCACCGCATCATTCTTTCGTTCGAGGCCGAAGCGGCCGGTATCGACCAGGACCGGGTGATCCAGCGCATCCTCGACGTCGTCGCCGTGGCCTGAAGCCATGCCTCTTTCAGCGCAGGCCGAGCCCGGCATCCGCATCGGCCTTTCCGAGCTGATCGAGATGCGTCATCGCGTGCGCGAGGTGCAGCTGTTCTCCGCCCCCGGGCAACGCAGCCCGCTGGTGGGCCTGCATCACTCGCGCCTGCGCGGGCGCGGCGTGGACTTCGACCAGGTGCGCGTTTACCAGGCCGGCGACGATGTGCGCAACATCGACTGGCGAGTCACCGCCCGCACCCAGGAACCCCACACCAAGCTGTTCCACGAAGAGCGCGAGCGGCCCATCTTCATTTTGGTCGAACAGAGCCGACGCCTGTTCTTCGGCTCCGGACTGATGTTCAAGTCGGTACTTGCCGCCCAGGCCGCCGCCCTGATCGGCTGGGCCGCGCTGGGCCACAACGACCGCATCGGCGGCCTGGTGTTCGGCGATAACGAGCACTATGAAATCAAGCCACGGCGCAGCAAGCAGAGCCTGCTGCAACTGCTCAACCGCCTGGCGCGGGTCAACCAGTCGCTGCACACCGAGGCCCTGCCCCAGGGCGACAACCTCAACATCGCCCTGCGCCGCGCCCGCGAAGTGCTGCGCCCGGGCAGCCTGGCCATCGTGATCTGCGACGAACGCGCGCTCACCCCCGGGGTGGAGCAACAGATGAGCCTGCTGGCGCGCCACTGCGACCTGCTGCTACTGCCGGTGTCCGACCCACTCGACCACGCCCTGCCCGCCGCCGGCTTGTTGCGCTTTGCCCAGCGCGGCGCACAGCTGGAGCTCGATACCCTGGATGCCAACCTGCGCAAGAGCTATCGCCAGCAGAGCGAGGCACGCATCGAACGCTGGGAACTGCTGGCCCAGAAACTGCGCGTGGTGCTGATGCCCTTGAGCACCCAGAGCGAAATGATCGAGCAACTGCGCGAATACCTCGACCCGCAACGCTCGGGTAAAAGCCGATGAACCCACTGGACGCACTGCAACCGCTGATCGCCCCCGCCCCCATCGGCGCGTGGCCGCCCGCGCCGGGCTGGTGGGTGCTGCTGGCATTGCTGCCCGTGCTCGCCTGGGGCCTGTGGCGGCTGCGTCACTGGCGCCCGCGCAAGGCTCCGCTGCCACGCGCCGAACAACCGCTGGAACCGATCCGCATCGCCGCCCTGGCAGAGCTGGCGGCGCTGCCCAAGCCCTACGACGGCGCACCGGCCGGTGCCTGGCTGCAGCAGATCAACGCCCTGCTCAAACGCCTGTGCCGCAACCACTACCCCGACAGCCACAGTCACACCCTCAACGGGCGCAAGTGGTTGGCGTTTCTCGACAACCGCTGCCCGGCCGCCGGCCTGACCCGCTGGATGGTACTGGTGGAAGGCGCCTACAAGCCCGAGTGCCGGCTTGACGACAAGGCCATCGCCGGGCTCAACCAGGCGGTCGACACCTGGATTCGCAAACATGTTTGAACTGGCCTGGCCGTGGGTCTTCGCGCTGTTGCCGCTGCCGTGGCTGGCCCGTCTGCTGCTGCCGGCCGCCGACAGCGGCGAACCGGTGCTCAAGGTGAGCTTTCTGGACGAACTCGAAGGCCTGGCCGGGCGTCGCGCGCGGCTCAACCTGCCGACCTGGCGCCAGCAGGCGCCGTTCGTGCTGGTGTGGCTGCTGTTGCTGTGCGCCGCCGCGCGCCCGCAATGGCTGGGCGAGCCGCTGCCGGTGGCCGCCAGTGGGCGCGACCTGCTGGTGGCGGTGGACGTGTCCGGCTCGATGGACTTCCCCGACATGCGCTGGGACGACGAGGACGTCAGCCGCCTGACCCTGGTCAAGCAACTGATGGGCGACTTTCTGCAAGCGCGTGAAGGCGACCGCGTGGGGCTCATCCTGTTCGGCAGCCAGGCCTACCTGCAGGCCCCGCTGACGTTCGACCGACGCACCGTGCGCAGCTTTCTCGACGAGGCGCAGATCGGTATCGCCGGCAAGAACACCGCCATTGGCGATGCCATCGGCCTGGCGGTCAAGCGCCTGCGCATGCGCCCTGCGCAAAGCCGCGTGCTGATTCTGCTGACCGATGGCGCCAACAACGGCGGGCAGATCCATCCGCTGACCGCCGCGCGCCTGGCCGCCCAGGAAAGCATCAGGATCTACACCATCGGCATCGGCGCCGACCCGGACGAAACCGGCACCGCCGGCATGCTCGGGCTCAACCCGAGCCTGGACCTGGACGAAGCCTCGCTCAGGGAGATCGCCGAGGTCACCCACGGCGCCTACTTCCGCGCCCGCGACGGCAACGAACTCAACGCCATCGGCCAGACCCTCGACCGCCTCGAGCCGGTAGCCCAGCAACCGACCCAGGCGCGTACCGCGCATGCCCTGTACAGCTGGCCGCTGGCCCTGGCGCTGGGCCTGAGCGTACTGCTGGTGGTGCGCGATCGCTGGCCCGACAACCTGCTGCAACGCCTGCTGCGCCGGCCGCACTTTCTGCAGCCGCACCCCGAATGGCGCGAGCGCCTCAAGCGCCTGCGCCTGCGGAGGCGTCGATGATCGAGCTCTGGCCCCAATGGTTGCGCCCGGCCTGGCTGTTGCTGCTGCCGCTGCTCGGCTGGCTGCTGTGGAAGCTGTGGCACCGACAAAAGCGCGCCGGACGCTGGCAGATGATCCTGCCCGCGGCGTTCCATGCCGTGCTGCTGGGCGGCGGCAATGGCCGCGACAGCAAGCTGCCGTGGATCGCCCTGGGCCTGGCCTGGCTGCTGGCCGTGCTGGCCCTGGTCGGCCCCAGCTGGGAGCGCCTGGAAGAGACCCGCCAGCGCGCCGCCGACCCGCTGGTGGTCATGCTCGAACTGACCCCGCAGATGCTCGCCGACGACACCCCGCCCAACCGCCTGCAGCAGGCCAGACGCAAGCTGCTCGACCTGCTCGAACACCGCCGCGATAGCCAGACCGCGATCATCGTGTATGCCGGCAGCGCACACACCCTGGTGCCGCTGTCCGACGACCTGGCCACCAGCCGCAACCTGCTCGACGCCCTGGACCCCGCCATCATGCCGCAACCTGGTCAGCGCGCCGACCTGGCGGTACGCAAGGCGCTGGCACTGCTGGCCCAGGGCGCGCTGGGCCAGGGGCGCCTGCTGCTGATCGGCTCCTCGCTCAGCCCGCAGGAACGTCAGGGCATCACCCAGGCACTGGGGCGTCATGGTCCCAAGCTGCTGATGCTGGGCGTGGGCACCCCCGAAGGCGCGCCGGTCAGGCAGACCAACGGCGAATACCTCAAGGACGCGGACGGGGCAATCCTGGTTCCGCGCCTGGACAGCGCCGAGCTCAAGGCCTTCATCAACAGTACCGGCGGGCGTTACCGCAAGGCGCGCATCGACGACCTCGACCTGCGCGGCCTGGGCCTGTTCGACAATCCCCAGGCGCTGCGCGCCGACGGCCAGACCCTGCAACTGGACAGCTGGGCCGACCAGGGCTACTGGCTGCTGATCCCGCTACTGCTGCTGGCCGCGTGCGCTGGCCGGCGTGGCTGGCTGTTCTGCCTGCCGCTGCTGCTCGGCCTGCTGCCGCAACCGAGCCATGCCTTCACCTTCAACGACCTGTGGCTGCGTCCCGACCAGCAGGGCCAGCGCCTGCTCGAACAGCAGCGTCCGGCCGAGGCCGCCCGCCACTTCGAAGACCCGCAATGGAAAGGCATGGCGCTGTACCAGGCTGGCGACTATGCTGGCGCCGCCCGTGAATTCGCACGGGCCAGCAACGCCAGCGCCCATTACAATCGCGGCAATGCCCTGGCCCGCAGCGGCGAACTGGAGGCGGCCGTGGATGCCTGGGAGCAGGCCCTGGAGCTGGAACCCGAGCTGGAAGCGGCCCAGGCCAACAAGGATCTGGTCGAGCAGCTGCTGCGCCGCCAGCCCGAACAGCCCCAGCAACCGCCGGCCACCGAAGACCCGCCTCAGGGCCGGCCCGACCTGCCGACCGATTCGGCCAGCAACGGCCAGCAATCGAACAGCAGCGACAGCAGCCAGGGCGATGCCAAGGCCGGCGCCGGCGAAGACACCGCCACCGCGCCAGAGCACGCGCACAACGCCAGCGAGCCGCCGGACGAAGACACCACCCGGCCACCGCAGCGCCCCGTCGACAGCAGCCTGGATGCCGAGCAGCGCCAGGCCCTGGAACAATGGCTGCGCCAGATCCCGGACAACCCGTCCGAGCTGTTGCGTCGCAAGTTCTGGTACGAACAGCAACTGCATCAGGAAAGCCCCAAATGATCCGCGTCTGCGCCCTGGTTTTCAGCTTCTTGTTCGCCCTGCAGGTGCAGGCGGCGACGCTGCTCGCCAGCGTCGACCGCAGCCGCCTGATCGCGGGCGAAACCCTGGAGCTGACCCTGGAAATCGAAGACGTGACCCAGTTCGGCAAGCCCGACCTGACCCCGCTGCAGGCCGACTTCGAAGTGCGCGACACGCGCCAGGTCAACAGCCTCAAGAGCCTCGACGGCCAGACCCAGGCCAATACCCGCTGGATCATCACCCTGCGCCCGCGCCAGAGCGGCACGGTCCAGGTGCCGGTGCTGCACCTGGGCGAGGCGCAGAGCCAGCCGGTGACGTTGCAGGTACTGCCGGCCGAGGCGGCCAGCGACATCAGCCAGGCGCCGGTGAGCATCGATGCCAGCCTGGACGCAGACAGCGTGTACGTGCAGGCCCAGGCCGTACTGACACTGCGCATCTACCACTCGGTGTCGCTTTACGATGACAGCAGCCTCAGCCCGCTAGTAATTGCCAATGCCCGGGTCGAACCGCTGGGCGAGTCGCGCACCTATGAAAAACTGATCAACGGCGTGCGCTTTGGCGTGATCGAGATGCGCTACGCGATCTTCCCCCAGCAAAGCGGCGCACTGAGCATACCCGCCCTGACCTTCAGCGCCACCAGCGCCGACGAGCCGGCCCAGGGCGACAGCGGCGCGGCACGTGGCAAGCAGGTACGGGTCAGTTCCACGCCGCTGCCCTTGCAGGTGCTGCCGATACCGGCCGAGTACCCCGCCGACCAGCCGTGGCTGCCGGCACGCAGCCTGAGCCTTGAGGAACGCTGGAGCCCGGACCCTGCGCAGACCCCGACCCAGATCGGCGACTCGCTGACGCGCAGCGTGATCCTCAGCGCCGACGGGCTGTCCAGTGCGCAACTGCCACCGCTGCCCGCCACCGAAGTCAACGGCCTGCGCCGTTACCCGGATCAGCCGCAACTGCGCGAAGAGGTCAGCGAACGCGGGCTGTTAGGCCTGCGCGAGGAACGCGAGGCGCTAGTGCCGACCCACAGTGGCGCACTGGAACTGCCGAGCCTCGAGGTGGTGTGGTGGAACACCCGCGAACAGCACGTGGAGCGCACCAGCCTGCCGGCGCGCGGGTTGAAGATCGAAGACAACCCTGCCCTCACGGCAGACACCCCGGCCAGCGTCGTCAACCTCGAGAACCGGCCGCTATGGCCGTGGCAACTGAGCACGCTGCTGCTGGCCCTGACCACCCTGCTCGGCTTCGCCCTGTGGTGGCGCGCACGCTCGCAGCCGGCGGTAATGCGTGCGGCGCAGAGCGGGCCGAGCCCGCGCACCCTGCTCGACGACCTCAAGCGTGCCTGCCAGGCCAACGACCCGCAGGCCACCCGCCAGGCGCTGGATGCCTGGGCCCGCCAGCAGCCCGAGACCCTGGCCGAGATGGCGGCGCGCTTCGTGCCGCTGTCGGATGCGCTGGACGGGCTCAACGGCGCGCTGTACAGCGAGAGCGGGCAATACTGGCAGGGCGATGAACTGTGGCGGGCGATCGGCACCATTCCCGCAGCCGAACAGGCGCAGCCGAGCGCCGCCGAGAACGGCAGCCTGCCGCCGCTCTATCCCAAATAACGCGGCGCCTGCGCAGGGGTCATCGCAGCCCCCAAAACCTGCCACCCGCGTTACCATAGCCGGCTACCGGCTCGACCTTCACGGGACTTCCAATGCGTCTGTTTCACACCTCCGACTGGCACCTGGGGCAAACCCTGCATGGCCAGGAGCGCGACTTCGAACATGCCTGCTTTCTCGACTGGCTGCTCGGCCAGCTCAAGCTGCGCCAGCCTGACGCGCTGCTGATCGCCGGCGACATCTTCGACACCGTCAACCCGCCGGTCAAAGCCCAGGAGCGCCTCTACGACTTCATCGTGCAGGCCCACGAACAGCAGCCCAGGCTGAACATCGTGATGATCGCCGGCAACCACGACTCCGGCTCGCGCATCGAATTGCCCGCACCGCTGATGCGCCGTCTCAGGACCTACGCCCTGGGTCGCGTGCACTGGCTCGACGACGGCCAGCTCGACAGCGAGCGCCTGCTGGTGCCGCTGACCAACGCCAAGGGCAAGGTGACCGCCTGGTGCCTGGCCCTGCCCTTCCTGCGCCCGGCCGAAGTCACCGGTGCGCACCTGGGTGACGACTACCTGCGCGGCATCGGCCAGGTGCACGAATGGCTGATCGAGGCCGCCCTCAAGCAACGCAAGCCTGGCCAGGCGCTGATCGCCGTGAGCCACGCACACATGGCCGGCGGCTCGGTATCGGAAGACTCCGAGCGCAGCCTGATCATCGGCAATGCCGAGGCCCTGCCCGCCAGCCTGTTCGGCAGCCAGATCAGCTACGTCGCCCTGGGCCACCTGCACAAGCCGCAGAAGGTCAACCGCGAAGACCGCATCCGCTACAGCGGCTCGCCGATTCCGCTGTCGTTCTCCGAAATCGGCTATCAGCACCAGATCCTCGAAGTCGAACTCGACGGCGCCACCCTGACCAGTGTCGAACCGCGCCTGATACCGCGTGCCGTGCCCCTGCAACGCCTGGGCCCGGCGCCGCTGGTGGAGATTCTCGAACAACTCGGGCAACTGCCCCAGGTCGACCTGCTCGACGACCCGCAGCGCCAGCCCTGGCTGGAGGTGCGGGTGCGCCTGGACGAACCGCAGCCCGACCTGCGCCAGCAGCTCGAAGCCTGCCTGCAAGGCAAGGCCGTGCGCCTGGTACGCATCGCCGCCGAATACGCCGGCACCGGCGCCAGCGACGGCGAGGACGACACCCGCCTGATCGAGCTGGGCCAGCTCAGCCCCCACGACCTGTTCAGCCGTGCCTGGGAACAGGCCTACGGCACCAGCGTCGACGAACAGACCCTGGCCGACTTCGCCCTGCTGTTGCAGGACGTGCAGCAGGAGGAGGAACAGCCATGAAGATTCTTGCCATTCGCCTGAAGAACCTCGCCTCCCTGGCCGGCCCGTTCGAGATCGACTTCACCTGCGAGCCGCTGGCCAGCGCCGGCCTGTTCGCCATCACCGGGCCGACCGGGGCCGGCAAGAGCACCCTGCTCGACGCCTTGTGCCTGGCGCTGTTCGGCGCGGTGCCGCGGCTGAACAACATCGGCCGCGAGACCAAGCTGCCCGAGGTCGACAGCGAAATACTCACCAGCGACCCGCGCACCCTGCTGCGCCGCGGCACCGGCAGCGGCTTTGCCGAAGTCGACTTCGTCGGCATCGACGGGCGCCATTACCGCGCCCGCTGGGAAGCCAACCGCGCCCGTGACAAACCCACCGGCAAGTTGCAGGGCAGCCGCCAGAGCCTGCACGACCTGGACAGCAACCAGTTGCTGAGCAACCAGAGCAAGCGCGAATACGAGCAGATGATCGAGGCCCGCCTGGGCCTGAACTTCGAACAGTTCACCCGCGCCGTGATGCTGGCGCAGAGCGAATTCAGCGCGTTCCTCAAGGCCGACGACAAGGAACGCAGCGAACTGCTCGAAAAGCTCACCAACACCGCCATCTACAGCCAGCTGGGCCGGCGCGCCTACAGCAAGAGCAAGGAGGCCGAAGAGGCGCACAAGGCGCTCACCGACCAGGCCCAGGGCGTGATGCCGATGGCCGACGAGGCACGCGCCGAGCTCGACCAGCGCCTCGCCGAGGCGCAGCGCCAGCTCAAGGCCGAACAGGCCCGCCTGCGCCTGCTCGAACAGCAGCGCAGCTGGTTCGCCGAACTCAAGCAGCTGCAGGACCAGCAGGCCGCCGCCAGCGAGCAGTTGCACAGCGCCCAGCAACAGTGGGCGCAGTTGCAGGGCGAACGCCTGAACCTGAGCCGCCTCGAACAGCTCGCCCCGCAGCGCCATCAGTTCGCCCGCCAGCGGGAGCTGGCCAGCCAGCTCAGCCCACTGGCAGCGAGCATCCAGCAACAACGCCAGCAGCAGGCCGCGTTGCAGCAACGCCTGCAGCAGCTTGAACAGGCGCAGCAAGCCGCCGGTGAGCACCTGGCCACGGCCCTGGCCCGGCAGACCGAGTGCGCGCCGCTGCTGCGCCAGGCCTTCGCCGAGCAGCAGACGCTGGCGCGCCTGGAGCAGGAGCTTGACCAGCGCAACGTTCAATGTCAGCAGGCCGAGCAAGCCAGTCGCCAAGGCCAGCAGCAGATCCAGGCGCTGATCGAGCGCCAGCAACTCACCCACCAGCGCCTGGCGCAGATCGACGAGCAGTTGAGCCAGAGCGCTCACCTGGCCAGCATCGGTGATGCCTGGAACGCCTACCGCGCCCAGTTGCAGCAACTGATGCTGGTCGGCAACCGCCTCAGCCAGGGCCGCGAGGAACTGCCCGGCCTGCAGCAGCGCGCCGATGAGTGCGCACGCCAGTTGCAGGCACACCGTGAAAGCCTGGCCCTGCTCTACCACGAGGCCGGCGCCGAGCCCGAGGCGCTGGCCGAACAGATCGACCTGCTCGGCACCCTGCTGCAGGACAACCGCAAGCAGCAGCGCGCCGTCGAAGAGCTGTCCCGCCTGTGGGCCAGCCAGCAGGAGCTGACGCAACGCGCCCAGGCCCTGCGCGAGCGCCAGCAGGCGGCCCAGCAACAGCGTGAAGGCCTGATCGCCGAAGGCCTGCAGGGCAAGACCGAGCTGACCGCCGCCGAACAGGCCCTGCAGGTCACCCGCCAGGTGCTCGAACGTCAGCGCCTGGCCCGCAGCGCCAGCGTCGAGGAACTGCGCGCGCAGTTGCAGGACGACCAGCCCTGCCCGGTGTGTGGCAGCCAGGAGCACCCCTATCACCAGCCCGAAGCCCTGCTGCAAAGCCTCGGCCGGCACGACCAGACTGAAGAGGCCGGCGCCCTGCAGGCGGTGGAGGCGCTCAAGCTCAAGCTCGACGAACTGCGCAGCACCCTGGGCGGCGTGAATGGCCAGATCAAGGAGTACCTGCACCAGCACGAACAACTGGCCCTCCAGCAGCAGGCACTGGCTCCTGGCCTGGAGGCGCACGCGCTGTATGCGCAGCTCTCGGCACAGGATGTGGGCGAGCGCTCGGCCTGGCTGGAGCATCAGCTACGCCGCCTGAACGACGACATCGCCCGCGACGAGCAACGCCTCGCTACCCTGCTGACCCTGCAGAAAGACGCCGCCCGTGTGCAGCAGCAGGTGCAGGCGAGCGTCGAGGCGAACCAGCAGGCCGCGCAGCACCTGAGCCAGCAACAGCATGCGCTGCAGGCCGACGACGAACACCTGGAGCAGGCGCTGGCCGGCTTCGCCACGCTGCTGCCAGGCGACATTCTCGACGCCTTGCGCCAGGAGCCCGCCGCGACCTTCCTGCAACTGGACCAGCAACTGGCCCAGCGTCTGGAGCTGCTGGACCGGCAAAAGGACGAGCAGCAGGAGCACGCCGAGCGTCAGCAGCAGCTTGAAAAGACCCAGGTGCAGCAACAGGCGCTCGAACTCAGCCATCAGGCCGTGCAGCAGCAGGTCGATGCACTGCGCACCCAGCAGCAACAGGCCCGCGACGCCCTGACCGCGCTGATTGGCGAGCATGCCGGTGCCGAGCATTGGCAGCAGCACCTGGAACAGCAGGTCGAGGCAGCGCGCAGCGCGCAGGCAACGACCGGCCAGCAGTTGCAGCAGGCCCAGGCCCAGGCCATCGAGCGAGCTGCCGAACTCAAGGCAGACGAACAGCGTCTGGGCGCCCTGGAGCAGGAAAGCCAGCAGCTCGACCACGCCATCGGGCAATGGCGCCAGGGTCACCCGGAACTCGACGATGCCGGGCTGGACCAGCTGCTGGCGGTGGATGACGAGCAGGTCAGTCAACTGCGCCAGCGCCTGCAACAGGCAGAAAAGGCCATCGAGCAGGCCGGCGTGCTCGTCGCAGAGCGCGAACAGCGCCTGCAGCAGCATCAGGCCCAGGCCAGCGGCGAGGTACCCGCCGAGCAGCTGGAGCAGGCGCTGAGCGAGCTGCAGCAACACCTGGTGATCAGCGAACAGCAGTGCGCCGAACTGCGCGCCGAGCAGGCCGACGACCAGCGCCGGCAACTGGCCAACCAGGCCCTGGCCGAGCGCATCGCCCAGGCCTATGCCCAGTGGCAGCGCTGGGCACGCCTGAACGCGCTGATCGGCTCGGCCACCGGCGACGTGTTCCGCAAGATCGCCCAGGGCTACAACCTCGATCTGTTGGTGCACCACGCCAATGCCCAGTTGCGCCAGCTGGCGCGGCGCTACCGGCTCAAGCGTGGCGGCAGCGCGCTGGGGCTGCTGGTACTGGATACCGAGATGGGCGACGAACTGCGTTCGGTGCACTCGCTGTCCGGCGGCGAGACCTTCCTGGTGTCGCTGGCGCTGGCGCTGGGCCTGGCCTCGATGGCCTCGAGCACCTTGCGCATCGAGTCGCTGTTCATCGACGAAGGCTTCGGCAGCCTCGACCCGGAGTCGCTGCAACTGGCCATGGACGCGCTGGACGGCCTGCAGGCCCAGGGCCGCAAGGTGGCGGTGATCTCCCACGTGCAGGAAATGCATGAGCGGATCCCGGTGCAGATCCAGGTGCGGCGCCAGGGCAATGGGTTGAGCACGGTGGAGGTCAGCGGATGATCCTGTATTCGTTCCACCGCTGCCCCTACGCGATGCGTGCGCGCATGGCCTTGCGCTACGCCGGTTGCCCGGTGCAGATCTGCGAAGTGAGCCTGAAGGCCAAGCCGGCCGACATGCTGGCGCTGTCGCCCAAGGGCACGGTGCCGGTGTTGAGCGTGGACGGTGAGGTACTGGAGGAAAGCCTGCAGATCATGCACTGGGCGCTGGCCCGGCATGATCCGCAAAACTGGGCGCTGCGGGACGACCCGAACGCAGCGCAGCAGGCCACGCAACTGATCGAGCGCAATGACACGCTGTTCAAGCAGCAGCTCAATCACTACAAGTATGCCGAGCGTTACCCGGAGCAGTCGCGCGAGACGTATCGTGCGCTGGCCGAGGCGGTACTGCTGGACCTGGAACAGCGCCTCGAGCGGCAGGCCTACCTGGTGGCGGCGCACCCGAGCATTGCGGACGTGGCGCTGATGCCATTCGTTCGCCAGTTTGCCGGGGTCGAGCCTGACTGGTTTGCCACAGCGCCCTACCCGCGCTTGCGCGTGTGGTTGCAGGGGTGGCTGGAGTCGGCGCTGTTCAACGCGATCATGGCACGCTGACCAGCGAAGGGGCCGGTACTGACGCTACAAGGTCAGCACCGGAAACGATCAGTGCTGGACCTTGTGATCCAGCGCCGCATAGAAATTCGCGCTTTGCTGCAGGTACTTCTGGGTGTAGCTCGGGGTGGAGGATTTTTTCTCGCGGATCTCGACCTGGGCGCCGGCAGGCAGCACCACGGAGGCAGAAATGGCCGAAGCCGCGATAACCGAAAAAAGATTGAAGTTCATGGCAATGCCCTCGAAAGCGTCAGGTTGAAGTGGCCGGTTGGGCCGTGGTTCAAACCTACGCCGCTGCCGGCGCACTGAAAAATTCATTGCGCCAGTAGCGAATATCAAGGCGATTGATAGTTCAGTCGACGAACTTGAGGTCCGAAGGCGATTGCAGTGCCAGCGTCTGCACCACCTCGCCCAGCAGGCCGGTCTGCGCATCGCGCCGGATCACCACGATCTGGTTGCTCTGCTGGTTGCCGACCAGCACGTAGCCCCCGGTCGGGTCCAGGGTGAACTCGCGCGGGTGATCACCCTCCACCGAACGGCGCTGCACCTGGCGCAGGCTGCCATCCTGACGGTCGATGGCGAACACGATCAGTTCGTTGCGGGTGCCGCGGTTGCTCACGTACACGAAGCGCCCGTCGGCGGACACATGCACCGCGCTGGCCGCCTTGGCCGCGGCATCGGCCTGTTCGGTCAACGGCAGGATCTGGCGCTGGCTCAGCGTGCCGTCGTGGTAGTCGAACACCACCAGCTGTGCACTCATCTCCAGGGTCAGGTAGGCATGCTTGCCGTTTGGACCGAACGCCAGGTGACGCGGCCCGCTGCCCGGCGGCAGGACGACCGGGGTTGCCGCGCCCAGTGGCCGGGTCGGGGTCTGGGGCTGGTAGCGGTAGCCGATCACCTGGTCGGCGCCAAGGTCGCTGGCAAACAGGTATCGCCCGTCCGGGGACGGCACCACCGAATGCACATGCGGCCCGGCCTGGCGCTCGGGGTTCACCCCGCTGGCCACATGGCGCACCTGCTGCACCGACGCCGACAAACGGCCATCGGCGGCGACCGGCAACACGCTGAGGCTGCCGCCCGGCTCAGGCTTGACGCCGTAGTTGGCCACGAACAGATAACGCCCATCCAGGCTCAGGCTCGAGTGGGTCGGTTCGTCACCGTCGCTGGACACCTGGCTCGACAGGCTCAGTTCACCGCTGTCATGCGCCCGGGCAAAGCTGCTGACCTGGCCCTGGCCGTCACCGTTCTCGTTCACCGCGAACACGTTGCGCCGGTCCGGCGACAGCGTCAGCCAGGACGGGTTGCTGCTTCTGAGCACTTGCAGGGGCGTGGGGTCGAGCTGGCCGCGCTGGCTGTCGAAGCGGTAGCGGTAGATCCCGTCATGGGTGCCCACCAGCAGTTCATGGCCGTGGGCGTTGAGCGTCAGTGCCATGGCACTAGCGGTCAGCAGGGACATCAGCTGGCGTTTCATCGTCGTCCTCTTCAGAAGCGCGCAAGGCACTCATGCAGACTAGTTGATGCTCGCCCGTGTCGTCGCTGAGCTGCCAGTGCTCGCCGGCAAGCGTCGCGTTGCCGATCTGCTCGGGGCTGAACTGCCATTTCTTCAACGCACGGCCGTCCATCAATTCGATGCGCAGGCCCGTATCGTCGAAGGTGAAGTCGAATGCGTGCAGGCCATCGATCAACAGCATGTCGCAGGATTCAAGGGCTTGGGCAAGGGTGGTCATGGGGGGTATCCCTGATTAAACACGCATGATACCCCAACCTTAAAAGCATCGCGGGTCAAGCCCGCTCCCACAAGGACCGCGGTAGCCATTGTGGGAGCGGGCTTGACCCGCGATGAAAACGACGCAGTGTGTCAGTGCGCGAAAATCGACTTGCTCTGGGTGCCCGCCATCTTCTCCGGCTTGATCAGGAAGCGTGCCAGCGCCGGCAACAGCCACAGCGCGCCGAACATGTTCCACAGCAGCATGAAGGTCAGCATCAGGCCCATGTCGGCCTGGAACTTGATGGCCGAGAAGATCCAGGTGCACACCCCGATCGCCAGGCACAACCCGGTGAACAGCACCGCCTTGCCGGTGGAGCGCAGCGTCTGGTAGTAGGCCTCCTGCAACGGCAGGCCGGCGCGCAGGAAGCTCTCCAGGCGGCTGTAGATGTAGATCCCGTAGTCCACGCCGATGCCCACGCCCAGCGCCACCACCGGCAAGGTCGCGACCTTGACGCCGATGCCCATGAACGCCATCAGCGCGTTGCCCAGCACCGAGGTCAGCACCAGCGGCAGCACGATGCACAGGGTGGCAGCAAACGAGCGGAAGGTGATCATGCACATCACCGCCACGCACAGGTACACCAGGATCAGGATGGTCAGCTCGGCCGACCGGATCACCTCGTTGGTGGCCGCCTCGATCCCTGCGTTGCCCGCCGCCAGCAGGAACTCCAGGCCCTCCTGGTCATGCTCGGCAGCGAATGCCTTGACCGCATCCACCACGCGGTCGAGGGTCTCGGCCTTGTGGTCGTTGAGGAACACCAGCACCGGCGCCAGCGAACAGTCGGCGTTGTACAGGCCCTCGGCACGCGACACCGAGGTGTTGAGGATGTCCGGGTTGCGCGACAGGCTTTCCCATTTCAGGTTGCCCTCGTTCATGCCCTTGATCATCTGCTTGGACACGGTCACCAGCGAGATCGCCGACTGCACCCCGGGGGTGTTCTCCATCTTCCACATCAGCTCGTCGACCGGCGCCATGGTCTTGTACACCGAGCAGCCTTCGGTCGGGGTCTTGACCATCACCACCAGCACGTCGGAGCTGGTGGAGTAGTTGTCGATGATGAAGGCGTTGTCCTTGTTGTAGCGCGAATCCGGACGCAGCTCCGGCGCACCCTGGTCGAGGTCGCCGATCTTCAGGTTCTGGCTGTACCACAGGCCGCCACCGAACATCGCCAGCGCCAGCAGCACCGACACCGGCGCCACCTTGGGGCTGGCGAAGCTGGACAGCAGGCGCCAGAACGGATGCTCGCGGGTTGCATCCTTCTTGCTGCGTTCGATGGCCTTCTTGCTGATGCCCACATAGGAGATCGCCACCGGCAGCAGGATCAGGTTGGTGAACACGATCACCGCCACGCCGATCGAGGCACCGATGGCCAGTTCACGGATGACCCCGATGTCGATGATCAGCAAGGTGATGAAGCCCACCGCATCGGCCAGGATGGCGATCATGCCCGGCAGGAACAGCTGGCGGAAGGTACGCCGCGCCGCAGTCAGCGCGTTCTCGGCCTCGCTGGACTGCAAGGCGATGCCGTTGATCTTCTGCACCCCGTGGGAGATGCCGATGGCGAAGATCAGGAACGGCACCAGCATCGAATACGGGTCGAGCCCGAAGCCCACCGCGTGCATCAGCCCCAGTTGCCACACCACCGCCACCAGGGTGGTGATGAGCACGGCAATGGTGCTGCGGATGCACCAGGTGAACCAGTACAGCAGCACCCAGGTGATCACCAGGGCGATGCCGAAGAACATCACCACCATCATCAGGCCGTCGATCAGGTCGCCGACCTTCTTGGCAAAGCCCACGATGTGGATCTTGACGTTGGGGTTCTGCGCCTCGAACTTGTTGCGGATCAGGTCTTCGAGCTGGTGCGAGAACGCCTGGTAGTCGAGCTTGATCTGGCGCCCCGGGTCGTTGGGGTCGGGGTAGGATTCGAGCAGCGGCACATCGACGATGCTCGACTTGAAGTTGTTGGCCACCAGCCGGCCGACCTGACCGGACTTGAGCACGTTGTTGCGCAGTTGCTCCAGGCTGTCGGGCGAACCGTCGTAGGTCTGCGGGATCACCTCGCCACCGGCGAAGCCCTCCTCGGTCACCTCGGTCCAGCGCACGCTGGGGCTCCACAGCGACTTGAGCGCCGAACGATCGACGCCAGGAATGTAGAACACCTCGTCGTGGATCTGGCGCAGGGTCTCCATGTATGCCTTGCTGAAGATGTCACCGTCCTTGGCCTCCACCGAGATCCGCACGGTGTTGCCCAGGTTGGCCAGGTCGTTGCGGTGCTCGATCATGTTCTGGATGAACGGATGCTCCAGCGGAATCATCTTCTCGAAGCTGGTGGACGGGCGAATCAGCATGGCCTGCCAGAACAGGAACAGGCTCACCAGCACACAGATGCCGATCACCGCCGGGCGGTTGTTGAATATCAGGCGCTCGAGCAGGCTCGCCTTGTCCTGGTTGTGCTGCATGTTGAACGACTCCTGACTGCTCATGGTTGCGCCCTCGCGGCGCCGGTGGCGGTAGCCAGGCGTGCCCCGCCCTGGCCGACCAGGATCAGCTGCCCATCGGCCTGGCCGCTCACGCCCGAAAGGGCGATACGGTCGGGCCGGTTGAACACGCTGAAGCTCTGGCCGTCATCGGTGCTGCGCAACACGCTGCCGCCGTTGCCCACCAGCACCAGGCTGCCGTCTTCGAGTAGCGTAGCGCTTGCCAGGCCGAATTCGAGCGCACCGCGCTCGCCCTGGAGCGCGATGGCCTGCCAGGTGCTGCCGAAATCGCTGGAGCGGTACAGGTTGCCGCGCAGGCCGTAGACCAGCAGGGTATCGGCGCGGGCGGTACCGATCGCTCCGAACAGCGAGCCCTCGTAGGGGCCGTCGAGGTGTTCCCAGGTCTGCCCGGCATCGCGGGAGCGGAACATGCTGCCCTGCTCGCCCACGATGAACAGGCCCGCGTCCTTCACGGCAGCGATGCCATTGAGGTGGTACTGATCGGGGTTGTCGAGGCGCTCTGCGACGTCCTGCCAGTGCGCGCCGCCGTCGGTGGTTTCGAACAGGCTGCCATAGGCCCCCACGGCCAGCCCGTGCCGGGTGTCCTGGAACCAGACATCCAGCAGCGGGGATTCGCGGGACGGGTCTTCGAACTGTTTGCTCCAGGTGGCGCCGCCGTCGCTGCTGGCGAGGATCTGCGCATCATGGCCCACCGCCCAGCCGTGCTTGGCATCGGCGAAGTACACGGCAGTGAGCAGTTGGCGGCTGGGGACGCGGGCCTGGGTCCAGCTCTGGCCCTGGTCGTCGGAGAAGAGGATATGCCCGCGTTCGCCCACCGCCACCAGGCGCGGCCCGGCCTTGGCGATGTCGATCAGCAGGCTGTGGGAGGCCTTGTTCGAGGTCTGTGAATACACCGTCTGCGGTGTCGGGCCGTCATCGGCAGCCCCGGCGGTTGCGGCGAACAGCCCCAGGCCCAGGCTCAGCAAGACGCTGGCCGTGAATACATTCATAGTCCTCTCCCACATTATTGTTATTCGGTGCTACTGGCGGGGCTGGAAGCGGCAATCTAGAGCCCCGCGAATGCTGGCCTCAAGCTAGCAGGCTTTGGAAATGGATGACAACGTACAACGCGTTATGTTTTGTTAAGCGCGGCCTCTGGATCGTGGATGTCGCGTTGTTCGCCCGCACCTTCATCATAAAAAAGGGGGCTGCCCCGAAAAGGCCAGCCCCCTGTTCAACCTGCCCTCAACCTCAGGCCAGGCTCTTGCTCACCACCTCGAACACATCGCTGGACAGCCCGCCCGAGCCGCGGATGCGCTCCAGCTCGGCCTTCATCAGCGCCTGGCGCGCGGCATCGTACTTGCGCCAGCGGGTCAGCGGCGCCAGCTGGCGCGAGGCGATCTGCGGGTTGAAGCCGTTCAGTTCGATCACCAGGTCCGCCAGGAAGCGATAACCCGAGCCATCGGCCGCGTGGAAGTTGACCAGGTTCTGCCCGGCGAACGCACCGATCAAAGCGCGCACCTTGTTCGGGTTCTTCAGGGTGAACGCCGGGTGCTCCATCAACGCCCGCACTCGCGCCAGGCCGCCCGGCAACGGGCTGCCCGCCTGCACGCTGAACCACTGGTCCATCACCAGCGGGTTGTCCTTGAAGTGCTCGGCAAAACTTTGCAGTGCCCTGGCGCGCTCGTCCTGGAACGGCGAATTGACCAGCACGGCCAGTGCGGTCAGGCGTTCGGTCATGTTGTCGCACGCCTCGAACTGCTCGAGCGTCGCCTCCAGCACCTGCGCCCGGCCCGTGAGCATCAGGTACGACAGCGCGATGTTCTGCAGGCTGCGCCGGGCAAAGTGCTCGGCCTCGGCCACATAGGCGGTTTCGCGCGAGACCGCACGGTTGGCCTGGTAGCGCGCCCACAGCCCGTCGAACAGTTGCTCGGCCAGTTGCTGGCGGGCAAAGTCGCGGGCCGCGTGAATCGCGTCCACATCGGCCACTTCGCTGATTTCGGTGAGGTAGGCCTCACTCGGCAGCGAGAGCATTTCGGCGACCATGGCCTGGTCGAGTGCCTCGTTGGCCAGCACGCTGCCCAGGGCAGTGACCAGGCGCTGATCGAGCACCAGGGCTTCACCGCGCTGATGCTGCGCGATCAGTTCCTGCAAGACCTGAACCGACAGTTGCTGGCCGGCTTCCCAGCGATTGAAGCCATCGCTGTCGTGCTGCATCAGGAACATGAGTTGGTCGCGGTCGTACGGGAAGCTCAGCTTGACCGGCGCACTGAAGCCGCGCAGCAGCGACGGCAACGGCCTGGCGGCCACGTCGACGAAGGTGAAGGTCTGCTCGGCCTCGGTCACCGACAGCACCCGCGTGGTCGCGCCCGCCTGCGTTTCGCCTTGCAGGCGCAGGGCAATGTCGTTGCCCTGGGCATCGAGCAGGCCCAGTTCGACCGGGATCACGAACGGCTGCTTCTCGACCTTGTCCGGGGTTGCCGGGCAGCTCTGGCTGAAGGTCAGACTGTAGGTCTGGGCAGCGGCGTCGTACGCCTCGCTGACGTTCAGGCGCGGCGTGCCGGCCTGGCTGTACCAGCGCTTGAACTGGGTCAGGTCGACGCCGTTGGCGTCTTCCATGGCCTTGATGAAGTCGTCGCAGGTCACGGCCTGGCCGTCATGGCGTTCGAAGTACAGGTCGCTGCCCTTGCGAAAGCCCTCGGCACCCAGCAGCGTGTGCACCATGCGCACCACTTCCGAGCCCTTCTCGTACACGGTCAGGGTGTAGAAGTTGGAAATCTCGATGAAGCTGTCCGGGCGCACGGCGTGGGCCATGGGGCCGGCGTCTTCGGCGAACTGGTGGGTACGCAGGTAGGCCACGTCCTCGATGCGCTTGACCGTGCGCGAGTTCATGTCGGCGCTGAACTCGGAATCGCGGAACACCGTGAAGCCTTCCTTGAGCGACAGCTGGAACCAGTCGCGGCAGGTCACGCGGTTGCCCGACCAGTTGTGGAAGTACTCGTGGGCCACCACCGCCTCGACCCGCTGGTGCGCGGCATCGGTGGCGGTCTCGGCACGCGCCAGCACGCAGCTGGAGTTGAAGATGTTGAGGCCCTTGTTCTCCATGGCGCCCATGTTGAAGTCGTTGACCGCCACGATCATGAAGATGTCCAGGTCGTATTCGCGGCCATACACCTCTTCGTCCCAGCGCATGGATTTCTTCAGGCTGACCATGGCGTGCTGGCACTTGTCGATGTTCTCCGGCTCGACATAGATGCGCAGGGTCACGTCGCGCCCCGACTGGCGGGTGAAGGTGTCTTCGACGCACCACAGGTCGCCGGCCACCAGTGCGAACAGGTAGGCCGGTTTCTTGAACGGGTCTTCCCAGGTGGCCCAGTGCCGACCGTCCTGCTGCGGCCCGCTGCCGATGGGGTTGCCGTTGGACAGCAGGACCGGGTAGCGATGCTGCTCGGCGATCACCGTGGTGGTGAAGGTGCTCATCACGTCCGGGCGGTCGAGGTAGTAGGTGATCTTGCGAAAGCCCTCGGCCTCGCACTGGGTGCAGAACATGCCGCCGGACTTGTACAGGCCCTCGAGCGCGGTGTTGGTCTCGGGGTGGATCTTCACGCTGGTGTCCAGGGTGAAGCGCTCGGCAGTGGGCTGCAGGGTCAGGTGGCTGTCGTCGAGCTGGTAGTCGTCAGCGCCCAGCGGCTGGTTGTCCAGCGCCACGCTGAGCAGTTCCAGCTGCTGGCCGTCGAGCACCAGCGCCGGCAGGCCGGCACCGCGCGCCGGGTTGCGGCGCATGACCAGCTGCGCGTGGACCAGGCTGTGGTCCTCGAACAGTTCGAAGGTCAGGTGCGTCTCGTCGATCAGGTACTCGGGTGCCTGATAGTCCTTGAGGTAGATCACTTGCGGCTGTTCGGTACGCATGTGGCGGTCCTTTTACTGATGCACGGCCAGCTGGTAGGCCGTGTACTTGCGAATATTGATCACGCCGGTATCGAAAATCAGGTACTGGCCCTTGATCCCCAGCAGGGTGCCTTCGGCGACAGGGTTCTTGTCCAGGTTGAAGCTCACGATCTTGCTCGGGTACGCCTCTACCGGGTAGCGGATTTCAATCGGCTCGACGTCGGTCAGCGGCTGGATCGCCTGCAGGCCGAAGCGGTCCTGCAGGCCCTTGAAACCTTCACTGCAGCTGTCGAACAACTGCTCGCGCACGGCCACCAGGTCGACCGCCTCGGCGTTGCCCTTGAGCAGTGCGCGCCAGTTGGTGCGGTCGGCCACCTGGCTGCGGAACAGGTCCTCGACCAGCCCGGACTGCTGCCGGGTGGCCACCCGCACGATCGGCAGGGCCTGGCTGGCGCCCTGGTCGAGCCAGCGCGTGGGCAGTTGGGTGGCGCGGGTGATGCCGACCTTGATACCCGACGAGTTGGCCAGGTACACCACGTGGTCGGTCATGCAGAACTGCTCGCCCCAGGCCGGGTCACGGCAGGTGCCGTGCTCGTAGTGGCAGCGCTCGGGGCTCATGATGCAGGTGTCGCATTGCGCCAGCCTGGTCATGCACGGGTAGCAGTAACCCTGGCTGAAGCTGGTCTTGGTCTTGCGCCCGCAGTGGGTACAGTGGATCGCGCCCAGGTATTCGAGACGCACGGTCTTGCCCAGCAGGGGGTTGACCGGCACTTCGACGTCGCCCAGGCGAAACGCGTATTGCACGACCGGCTGCTCGAGGCGCGCCGTCATCTTGCTGATGGAACCACGGCCGAGTTCGATCAATGGATCGCGTCCGACTTGAACAGGATGTTGGGCACCGGCGCGGACTTGGAGGCGCATTCCTGCGGGCCCATGTAGCCGGTACGCTGGTCTTCGGGCAGGTTCTGCATCTCCCAGGCGATCACGGCCTGCAACGACAGCTCCTTCTGCTCGGCGGTGAGCTTGCGCCCATCGGACCATTTGCCGATTTCCACGGCCAGTTTCAGGCTGGCGTAGATCTCCGGGGTGATGTTTTCGATCATTTGCGCAAAAGTGGACATAGCGTCTCCAAAAATCAAGCTGACAGTTTACGCCGAGCCAGTGCCCCGCCCAAGAGCCCGCTGAGGCAGCCGACCAACAGCCCACCCACGTGGGCGGCGTTGGCGATCGCGCCGAAGCCGAGCAGGGTGATCAGCCCGGACAGGCACAGCAGCAGCCATACCAGCATCATCACCAGCACGCCACGCGGCATGCGATACACCGGGTTCGGCGCCAGCCACTGGTACAGCCAGATGTGCCCGAGCAGGCCGTACAGCACCCCGGACAAGCCGCCGAACAGGCTGGGCCCGCCGAACACGAACTGCGCCACGTTCGACACCAGGCTGAACAGCAGGGTCAGCGACAGCAAGGCCAGGGTGCCCTGACGCAGCTCGATGCGCCGCCCCAGCTCCCAGTACCACAGGCCGTTCATGGCCAGGTGCAGGATGCCGAAGTGCACCAGCATCGGGCTGAACAGGCGCCACCACTGGCCTGCATCGAGGCTGGTCAGCAACGGGGTGAAATACAGGTAGTCGCCCTGCACGCGAAAATCCAGGAAGGTCAGCCAGCTCAAGGTGGCGAAGTTGTCGCCCAGGCCGGTCAGTGCCGCCACCACCACGCACAGCAGCAACACCGCTGCAGTGGCCTTGCTGGCCTTCGCCTGCGCGGCCAGGCTCGGGCGCGGTGAGGCCGGGGGCTGCGCCAGGGGCGGCAGTTGCACATCGGCATTGCCCTCCGGAAAGCGCTGGTACAGCTGGCGAACATCTTCCACCAGGTAGTCGGCGGTCCACAGTACCTGCTCCTCGCCCTCCTCCGAGACCCGGTGCGGCACCTGCAGGCGCTTGAGCAGCTCGACAAAGCCGCTGAGGTCGACGCTCAGGGGCAGGCGCATCACCATTGCCGCACTCATTGACTGGCCTCCGGCCGTTCGACATCCACCCATACGAACTTGTGCGGGTCGATGCGGGTTTCATCATCCAGCCGATAGGCCACCAGCTTCCCGTAGAGCACCGCACTGTAGTCCAGGCACGCCAGGTTGGCGCGGATGGGTGCGGGCCGGCCGCTGCGCCAGTAATGGCCGACGAACAGCAGCGGCTCGTCGTCACCGTAGCGCAGCAGCGCGTTCTTCTGGCTGCGACTGAGCGGCGCATTGGCCACTTCGGCCGGCAGCGCATCGGGCTGGAACACGATATCGCCGTAGGTCTGCGGGTCTTCCTCCCAGAACTTGGTGCGAAAGAATGCGCGGGTCAGGCCGTCGCCGCCGGTCAGGGTGAGGCCGTCGGGCAGGCGCATGTCGGTGCCGCGCAGCAGCCGGTTGCACACGGTGTGGGCAAAGCTGCCGGCCACGGCCGAGGCCTGCACGAAATGCTCGTCGATGCGCCCGTCCGGATGCTGCTGGCGCAGCGGCTCGATCAGGCGCGCGTCCCAGCAGGCATGTACCACGCGAAAGCGTCCGGCATCGATGAACAGCGGCAGCTCGTAGAACCAGCCGAGAAAGTCGTGCCAGTCGTGGGGGTGGTCGGCGAACTGGGTCAGTGTCTCTTCGATCAGCCGCGCATGGCGCGGGTTGTGCTCGCGCACGAACTGCTTGCCGCTGCCCGGCAGCGCCGGCGTGGTCCAGCCCAGTGCGCTGAATTCGTGGTTGCCCATGATGCAGTGGGCCTGACCGGCTTCGACCATGTCGTGCACGATGTGCAGGGCCTCGCGAATGCGCGGGCCGCGGTCGATGATGTCGCCAAGGAAGATCGCCTGACGCTGCGCATGCCGCCACACCCCGCCCTGACGCTTGTACCCCATGGCGTCGAGCAGACGCTCCAGGGTGTGGGCACAGCCGTGGACATCGCCGATCAGGTCGTAACTGCGCGCGGGATCGAGCATCAGTCGCCTCCACCACCCAGACGGCTGCCCCAGCCGAGCTTGGTCCGGCAGACCTCGTAGTAGTTGTGGTCCAGCGGGTGGATCAGGCGCAGCTTCTGCGGCTTCTTGTTCACCGTGATGGTGTCGCCGGGGGCACAGGTGAAATGGTTCTGGCCATCGCACGAGACTTGCGGGTACAGCTGCAGGTCACGCGATACCACGATCTTCAGCTCGCTGTTGCCATCGACCACGATCGGGCGTCCCGAAAGCGTGTGCGGGTACATGGGCACGATCACGATGGCGTCGAGCTTGGGGTGCATGATCGGTCCGCCGGCCGACAGCGCGTAGGCGGTCGAGCCGGTCGGTGTGGCGACGATCAGGCCGTCGGCCTTCTGGCTGCACACGAACTGGCCGTCGATGTAGATCTCGAACTCGATCATGCGGTTGGACTTGCCAGGGTGCAGCACCACGTCGTTGAGCGCGTCGCCCTGGCCGATGGCCTCGCCGTGGCGGCGGACTTCGGCCTGCAGCAGGAAGCGGTTCTCCACCAGGTAGTGGCCGTCGAGCACTTCGGCCACCTTGACCTCGAGCTCGTCGGGGCGAATGTCGGTGAGAAACCCCAGGCTGCCGCGGTTGATGCCCAGTACCGGGATGTTGTGGCGCGCCAGTGCGCGGGCGGCGCCCAGCAGGCTGCCGTCGCCGCCGACCACGATGACCATGTCGCACACCTCGCCCAGCAGCTTGCGCGAGGAGGTCTGCAGGCCGTGGCCGGGCAGCACGTCGGCAATTGTGTCCTCGAGGATCACGTGCAGGTGCCGCTCGAGCAGGAATTTTTTCAGTCGGCGAATGGTATCGAGCACCTGCGAACTGCCAAGGCGGCCGATGATACCGATATTGCGAAATTGCTCCATGGGGCTCCTGCGGGGCACTGCGGCGTTGAATGGGCCGGTTGGCCAAAGCGTTGATTATGGGCGAAAGCGCCGGGCAGCGGCAAACGCCGCAGTTTTTTGCACAAGGCGCCGGGGCGGGCGGCTATGCTCGCAGGATGATGCCCTTTACCGACCTTTGCGACCTGCCCAACCGCCTGCGCCAGCCCCCGGTGCGGGACCTGGCGTGGGTAATCCTTGCGCCCCCCATGCTCGCAGTGACGCCCTGGCCGCAACGCCACCCGTTGGCCGGCAGCGACTGGGTGGCCGCACCGGCGTTGCTGCGCGACTGGCTGCTGGCGCTGGACCACGACAGCCGTGACCTGCAGGCCTGGCTGGCACAGGCCGCCAGCCGGCGCCTGGGGTTGTACTACGAGCGGCTGTGGCAGTTCGCGTTGCGCCATGCTCCGGGGGTGGAGCTGCTGGCGGCCAACCTGCCGATCCGCGACGGCGGGCACACCCTGGGCGAGCTGGACATCCTGCTGCGTGACCGCGACGGGGTGCATCACCTGGAGCTGGCCATCAAGCTGTACCTGGGCCCGCAGCACGGTGACGGGCGTAACCCGGCGCAGTGGCTTGGGCCTGGCTGCCATGACCGGCTGGACCGCAAGCTGGCGCACCTGAACGACCATCAACTGCCGATTTCGGCGCGGGCCGAGGGGCGCGAGGCACTGGCGGCGCTGCACATAGACAGCTTCACGGCTCAGCTTTGGCTGGGCGGGTATCTGCTGTATCCATGGCCGGGGCCGGCGCAGCCTCCGGCGGGTGCGCACCCACAACACTTGCGCGGGCGCTGGCTGCATCAGCGCGACTGGGCCCGGTTTGCGGCGCAGGCCGACCCCGGGCGCTGGCAGCCGTTGCCGCGCCAGGCATGGCTGGCGCCGGCGCGGTACACGCAGGAACAGGCCTGGGGCACGGAACAGTTCCAGGCCTGGCTGCAAGCGCTGGACCCGATGGCCCCCGCGCAGTTGCTGGTGCGGCTGGTGCCTGGGGATAGCGGGGATTGGGTAGAGGCTCAACGCTTGTTTCTGGTGGCCGATGCCTGGCCGAACCTGGCGGGTTAGCATGCACTGGCTGTACCGGCCCCCACATGAACGTACGCCCCCGTGGGAGCCGGCCTTGCCGGCGAAGGGGCCAGCGCTGACAACATTCTGCTAACCTCGCCCCCCCCTCACCCAGCACCCGCACAAGGAACCCACCCGTGCCCGGCAATCTTCTCGCCCTGGCGCTCGCCGTCACCCTGGTCTGGCCCGCAAATGCCAGCGCAGCGCCTGCCCCAGGTCTGGACCAGGACAACGACCTCGCCCTGCTGAGCGACAGCTTCTGGCGCCAGGCGACGCCCACCGACCTGGACACGTGGCTGGCCCCGCGCAGCCAACCCGGCGAGTATCCACCCGGTGTGGTCACCCGCAATACCACGGCCTTTCACCTCGCACTCGAAAACAACGCCTCGCTGGCCATGCTGCAACACCTGCGTGCCGCGCTACCGGCCATGGTCGGGCTCGGCGATTACCCCGAATCGCTGCTGTCCACGGCCATCAAGCACAACCACCCCACTGCCACCATCGAATGGCTGCTGGCCCAGGGCGCGCCGGTGGAAGCCGGCGACTACCACAACCCACGCCCGCTGCTGCTGGCCATCGCCCAGGGCGCCGATGCCTCGCTGATCGACGCCCTGGTCAAGGCCGGCGCCGACACCTCCTACTTCACGCGCAGCGACAGCAACATGGACGCCTTCGACGCCGCAGTGCTGACCGAGCACAGCACCACGCGCCGGGCCGTCGCCCGCCATCTGCCACTGCCCGAGGCCGGCAGCGAAACCATGGAAGCGATCCTGGTCGAGCTTTCGCGCCAGGGTCGCGACGGGCCCGACGCCCCGCACGTGAGCTACGACATCCTCAGCGTGCTGCTCGAGCGCGGCATGAGCAGCACCGGCACCTACTGCGACCCGCACAAACCCTACTGCCTGGCCGACGACAGGAGCGACCTGATGGACCTGGCCATCCGTATCGAGGACCCGCAACTGGTCGACTACCTGCTCGGCAAGGGTCTGAAGGCCCGCTAGCACACTTTTTTGCCCCAGCGCAGGTGCAGGGCACGCGCAAGCGATTAGAGTTATCCGCACAGCGCCATCAAGAGCGCGGCCATTGACCTGATTGACCGATATGAGGAACCACCATGACCCTGACCAATACGCAGGCACGCTACGGCAGCCTGTCGATCGCCCTGCACTGGCTGATGCTGATTCTGCTGGCGGTGGTATACGCCTGCATCGAACTGCGCGGCATCTTCCCCAAGGACAGCGCCGAGCGCGACCTGATGAAAAGCCTGCACTTCATGCTCGGCCTGAGCGTGTTCGTGCTGGTATGGCTGCGCCTGATCCTGAAGGTCACCCACCCCACCCCGCGCATCGAACCCAAGCCGCCGGCCTGGCAGACGGGTCTTGCGCACCTGATGCACTGGGCGCTGTACGCCCTGATGATCGGCCTGCCGCTGGCCGGCTGGGTGATCCTCAGCGCGGCTGGCAAGCCGATCCCGTTCTTCGGCCTGGAGTTGCCCGCCCTGGTAGCACCGGACACCGACCTGGCCAAGTTCGTCAAGGGCTGGCACGAGTGGTTCGGCGCACTGGGCTACTGGCTGATCGGCCTGCACGCACTGGCCGGCCTCTACCATCACTACGTGGTCCGCGATAACACCCTGCTGCGCATGCTGCCGCAAAAAGGTAACTGACTAGGCGAACCCGCGGCGGCCCTGCAAGCCGCCGGTGTGAACGAAGATCAGCCGCGTGCCGGCCACGAACGCGCCAGCCAGCACACGCTCCTGCAGGGCCAACAACGCCTTGCCGGTGTACAGCGGTTCCAGTGGCAGGCCCGATTCGGCCTCGCTGGCCTGGATGAATGCCAGCAAGGCCGGGTCGACCTTGGCAAAGCCGCCCCGGCTGGCGTCGTGCAGGCGGTAAGTGCCCGGCGCCAGCACCTCGACCTCACCTTCCACCCCATGCCCCGGCGGCACGGCCAGCGCGCCGTGCACCGGGTGGGCGCCCGCTTCGGCCTGGGCCAGCCCCACCAGCGTGGTACCGCTGCCCACCGCCAGCCACCAGGCGTCGTAATCGGCCCAGCCCACGGCCGCCAGCTGCGCCCGCGCCTGGGTCACGATCTGTGCGCAGCCTTCGGTGCCCAGTGGTCCCGCGCCGCCTTCGGGCACGCAATGCCATGCCGGGTAGAGGGCTTGCCAGGGCTGCCAGAAATCCGCCTGATGCCGCGCCCTGTAACCGGCGTACCCCAGCCAGTGCAGGTGCATGCCCAGTGCTTGCAGGTCGTGCACGGTGGGGTTGCTGTGCGGGTGCCCACGCAACAGCCCGGCCGTGGCAAAGCCGAAGCGCTTGCCGGCCGCCGCCAGGGCATGCAGGTGGTTGGAATAGGCGCCGCCCAGGCTGATCACCCCCGGGGCACCACGGGCATGGGCAAGGCGCAGGTGCCCCTGCAGCTTGAACCATTTGTTGCCGCTGATCAGCGGGTCGATGAGGTCCAGACGCAGCACTGCCACCTCGACCCCGGCGCGCGCCAGCCAGCCTAGGGCCAGCGGTTGCAGGGGTGCCAGTGGCAGGTCATCGAAAGCGGCAGACATCGAACAGGCTCGGCAGGACGGGAGCGCGCAGTCTACCAGCGCACCCCCGCCACCGCTTTACAGCTCGGCCGCCAGGCGTGAACCCTGGTTGATCGCGCGCTTGGCGTCCAGCTCGGCGGCGACGTCCGCGCCGCCGATCAGGTGTACCGACTGCCCGGCGGCCAGCAGGCCATCCTGCAGCTCGCGCAGCGGGTCCTGGCCGGCGCAGATCACCACGTTGTCCACCGCCAGTACCTGCGGCTCGCCTTCGGCGATACGGATATGCAGGCCGGCGTCGTCGATCTTCAGGTAGTCGACGCTGTTGAGCATCTGCACCCGCTTGTTCTTCAGGCCTGTGCGGTGGATCCAGCCGGTGGTCTTGCCCAGCCCGTCGCCAACCTTGGTCTTCTTGCGCTGCAACAGGTACACCTGGCGCGCCGGAGCATGGGGCTCGGCCTGGATGCCCGCCACGCCGCCGCGCGCTTCGAGCCGGGTGTCGATGCCCCACTCCCTCCAGAACGCCTCGCGGTCCTGGCTGGTGGCAACGCCCTGGTGCACCAGGAACTCCGACACATCGAAGCCGATGCCGCCGGCACCGATCACCGCGACCTTCTGCCCCACCGGCTTGCGCGCCAGCAGCACGTCCAGGTAGCTCAGCACCTTGGCGTGATCGATACCGTCGATGGCCGGCAGGCGAGGCGCGATGCCGGTCGCAAGGATGATCTCGTCGTAGCCGCCCTCCACCAGTTGCTCGACATTGACGCGGGTGTTCAGACACAGCTCCACGCCGGTGGTCTGCAGCTTGCGCTTGAAGTAGCGCAGGGTCTCGAAGAACTCCTCCTTGCCCGGCACGCGCTTGGCCACGTTGAACTGCCCGCCGATCTCGCTGGCCGAGTCGAACAGGGTCACCTGGTGGCCACGCTCGGCGGCCACGGTAGCGGCGGCCAGGCCGGCCGGGCCGGCGCCGACCACGGCAATGCGCTTGGGCTGGGCCACCGGCAGGTAGTTGAGTTCGGTTTCATGGCAGGCCCGCGGGTTGACCAGGCAACTGGTCAGCTTGCCGCCGAAGGTGTGGTCCAGGCAGGCCTGGTTGCAGCCGATGCAGGTGTTGATCTCGTCGCCGCGCCCGGCGGCGGCCTTGTTGACGAAGTCCGGGTCGGCCAGGAACGGGCGTGCCATCGACACCATGTCGGCGTCGCCTTCGGCAAGGATCTGCTCGGCGACTTCCGGGGTGTTGATGCGGTTGGTGGTGATCAGCGGGATCTGCACCGCGCCGCGCAACTTGGCGGTGACCTTGCTGAACGCGGCACGCGGCACCTTGGTGGCGATGGTCGGGATCCGCGCCTCGTGCCAACCGATGCCGGTGTTGATCAGCGTGGCGCCGGCCTGCTCGATGGCCTGGGCCAGCTGCACGATCTCCTGCCAGTTGCTGCCGCCTTCCACCAGGTCGAGCATCGACAGGCGGAAGATGATGATGAAGTTCGGGCCGACCGCTTCGCGCACCCGGCGCACGATCTCCACGGCCAGGCGCATGCGGTTCTCGTAGCTGCCCCCCCAGCGGTCGGTGCGATGGTTGGTGTGGGCGGCCAGGAACTGGTTGATGAAGTAGCCTTCGGACCCCATGATCTCGACGCCGTCGTACTCGGCGCTCTGGGCCAGCGTGGCGCAGGTGACGAAGTCCTGGATCTGCTTCTCGATGCCCTCTTCGTCCAGCTCGCGGGGCTTGAACGGGTTGATCGGCGCCTGGATCGCGCTGGGGGCCACCTGCTTGGGGCTGTAGGCGTAGCGCCCGGCGTGGAGGATCTGCATGCAGATCTTGCCGCCAGCCTCGTGCACCGCCTGGGTAACGATACGGTGCTTCTGCGCTTCTTCGGCCGTTGTCAGCTTGGCCGCGCCGGAGTACACCCCGCCCTCTTCGTTGGGCCCGATGCCGCCGGTGACCATCAGGCCGACGCCACCACGGGCGCGCTCGGCAAAGTACGCCGCCATGCGCTCGAAACCGCCGGGTTTCTCTTCCAGGCCGGTGTGCATCGAGCCCATCAGGGTGCGGTTGCGCAGGGTGGTGAAGCCCAGGTCCAGCGGGGCAAGCAGGTGCGGGTATTGAGCGGCGGTCATGGTGAACTCCACAGCGAACTGATCACGGAATGCGGGCGCCTCGCTGCGTGCAGCGGGGCCCGTCGGTTATCTGTGAGGGACAGTAATGCGCCTGGAAGTGAGGCTCAATGACCGAAAGTTACAAGTTAATGACCGTAACTGACAGTGCGTGGGGCGCTGGCCTGTTCACGGATGCAGGCAGCGTTCGGCCAGTTGCCGAGCCTGATCGTGGGTGATGCCGGTGTTTTGCTGCAGGGTGAGCGGGTGATCCCCCGCGTCCACGAACACCAGCGGGCGCTCGCCCAGGGCCTGGGTCTGCAGCGTAGCCTTGAGGTTGAGCGTCGAAACCTCATAGGGGAACTCACTTTGCACACGTGCCGCATAAGGTGGTTCGCGCTCGCGACCTGGGGTTTCCCACAGTTCGCTGGTGCGGTAGAAATCCGCCTCGCTGACCGCCACCCAGGTCAGCCACACGAACGGCTCGGGTGAGCCGATGATCGGGATTTCCAGGCGCCCGAGCACGAAGTGGTGGGTGTCATCGATGATGCACTGATCGCTGGACAGTGGCGCACGCTGCTCGCGCTCTGCCTCCGGCAGGTCATACCAGGCGGCAGGGGCTGGCGCGCCGAAGGTGGTGGGCAGCTCGTCGTGATACTCGCCACAGGTGGCGCAATGGAAGCCTCGCATGGTGGGTGCTCCTTGACACTTAAGGCCGGATCAAGCCGCGCGGCGCGCAAACGGCAGCGTCATGTTACAGGCCCAGCAGTGCCTTGAGCGCAGGCATTACCCACTGGGGGTGATCCTCGTGCGGCGAATGCCCGGTAAACGGGATGTTCAGCAGTTGCGCATTCGCCACCCGATCGGCCAGCTCGCAGGCGTTGGCCCGCGTTACCAGGCGGTCTTCATCGCCATGAATCACCAGCAAATCGGCGGTGATGCCGCACACCGTTTCATTCGGGTAGCCCTGCTCGCCTGAATCCAGCCACAGCTCGCGCAACGCCACGGCCAGGCGGTCGAAATCGGGTTCGGGGTTCAACTGCAGGTAGCGCTCGTAGCTGTGCGGGAACAGCTCACGCCAGCGCGCGCCGGTCACGCGGCTGTACATGCCGCGCACGGGATCATCCGCTTTCAGTTGCCAGTGGGCACCGATCGTCACCAGTTTGTCGATGCCAGCACTCCCGGCAGCCGCGATGCGCAGCGCTGCAATGCCGCCATCGCTGTGGCCGACGAGGCTGAAGCGCTCAAGCCCCAACTGCCGGGCAACCGCCTCCACATCCAGTTGCAAGCGCTGGTAGGTCAGCGGCAGGTGCCCCAGGGTCGATTTGCCCTGGCCGCGGCTGTCGATGCCGATCAGGCGATAACGTTCGGCCAGAGCTGGCGTGATGGCATTGAAGGTTTCGATGTCGCCAAAGCCACCGTGCAGAAAAACCAGTACCGGGCCCTGTGGGTTGCCTTGCTGTTCACAATAGAGGCGTGCCCCGGCAACTTCGACGTACTGGCCGTCCTGGTGAGTGAATGTCGTCATTTTAGGGTCCCTTGATTATGTCGCTGTGGCGGTTGTCGGCGGCAGTTTAATGCGTTGCGCCTTCGACGCGGTACCCCTGATGCCCTCATTGCCATGTATGAAGTCCTTTGCTTAACGCATCGTCCTGTCATTGATCGGAAAGACACATCCCTTACTCTGCCCCCAAAGGGTCAGTACGAAAATAGCGACAATCATGAGTGCCCCGCCATAGGTTGCAGTCAACATGATGAATGACAGCTTTTTATGCTCAAACTTGAAAACCATCGCCCACATTTCAAACATGCCAGAAAAAGTGTTCATATTGACGCCTCTCTTTTTGCAAAATTGATTTGCATAAATCACCGCCGCCGCCATTGAAACACCACAAAAAGCAAACAAGGAAATTCTGAAAAACTGAATCGTGTCGCACATAACTCACCTAGAATAATGGGGCTGGTACATCACGACAGACAAAACATTCTCGTTTTTCGCCTTACACTGCGCCCCCACGACAGTGCGAACTCGCCAAGCTGGGCCCCCAGTATGAAAAGCCATCCTAGTGGGCTGACACTGCAAAAAGCACGAAGTGATACAACGTGATAGTCATCACGAGCGGAAACATTTTCATCACCCTTGACGCTTAGCACAAAAATAACCCGCAACCAAGCACACAGTGGAACCAAGCCCGTCACAAAAATAGCATGCCGAATTACTTCAATAGGTGTGGGTGAATCCAGACCCGCGAGCAGTGCAAGTAAACAGAAAGCAAGATAGGCAATTACTACCATGACAGCGAGAGCGAGCTTCACACCTAACAAAACGCGCGACTGACTCACCGCGACCTCATAATCAACTAAACAAACTGAATCATAAACCACCAGCCTTCACCAATGGCATGCTCAACTATCATAGAAACTTACCCCAAAAAAACTCTAACGCTTCGTAAGCATCCTCATCGTCATAGGCCTGAACCAGAAACTCAAGCACCTGCGCAACCGCCGCCTGCTTCGCGTCATCCATACATTTTATCTTATAAAGATCATCATCTCTGGCATACATCAGCAGCCTTGATGGCAGTTCCTTGGAAATTACATCACCTTCATCATATTGCTCACATGCGATAAAAAGGTAAGCTGGCAAATAATACCTCATCCCGACGGGGGCCATAAATGACAAACATGCAGATGCATCTCCAACATATTCATCTACCAATATATCTAGCGTAACATCCCACCAATTCCGACCCTTGAAAAAATCCCTGATCTGAAGGGGCTCAGGATAAGAAGACGCTACAATCTGAGAGGCCTCCGGCGGCGCTGTACACTTAAAAGCGAGTTTTATTTGTTCTCGAATTCTGCGCCGTTCCATTTTCATGGAATCTTCTTCTCGCATAGCGCTACACTCTCCCACGCTTTGATTGCTTCATCTCGGTGCTGTTTATCCCCAACAGCGAAATATCGATTATTTACAGCATTACGAGCTAACGCACACTCCAGATTCACCTCACGCTGAATTGAAGCTTGCACAGGATCGGTAACTCCCTTGCAAGTACGACGCCCGCTTTACAGGCCCTGTCAATATCTCGCACCCTGCTTACCGTATTTATCTATAATTAATTTTAAAATCACACCCATGGCTCTGCCCCCATATTGTCAACGCAAGAATAACGATACCTATAGCTGCCCCCCCATAGGCCGCAGTCAGCAGGAGGATGGACAGCTTCCTGCTCTCAAACTTAAAAACCTTGCCCCACACCTCTAACATACCTGAGAACGTATTCATGTTGATGCCATTTTTCTTACTGTACGCGCTTGCATACAACACAGCAGAAACCAACAAAACCCAACAAATAACAAACAAAAAAATCCGAACGAACTGTATTACGCCGCACATAACCTACTACCTAAAAAACGTAACACCTGGGCCGGCAGGAGCTTTAACTTCAGGGCCACCCCTATAAACATAAATCTCGGACTGGTTGAGGGTTGCCTAAAACAACCCTGAATCAACGCCATTCCTACTCCCACACCTACGTTGACTCCTTTGCATCAGGATCAGAAAACTCCAAACCACATGATGGCTTCCGGTCCATATGCTTAACGCATTGATCTGTCATTGATTGGAAAAATGCACCCCTGGCTCTGCCCCCACAAAGTTAACACGAGAATAATGACTGCTACGCACAGCCCCCCAAAGGCGGCTGTCAGCATCAATATCGACAGTTTTTTGTTTTCAAACCTAAAGACCATGCCCCACATTTCAAAAAGGCCTGAAAAGGTATTCATATTGATACCTTTTTTCTTGCAACAATGATTGGCATAAATGACGGATGCCGCCACAAACACCCCACCGAGGACAAATAAAAAAATACGGAAGAACTGCAATACATCACACATAAACCACCTAGAACAATGGAATTGAAACAGCGGGGCTGGCAGGCGTCTTGATCTCAGGCCCCACTCCTGCCCCGAAACCTACATACAGTTCTGGCCACGTCGAGGTCTGCGTGACATCAATCTGGATGATACCTAGCGCTACCCCAACTCCCGCCGCCGCCGGCAACGACTTCGAGTCAGGATCAGAGAATTTGAAACCGCAACTAGCAGTCGCACGAGCACCTACACTCATAACGGGTATAGCCACCTGCCCCGCCGCACCGGTTTTTTCGTTTGCACTCATACCGAACGAGACGCCCGTGCCTACCGCAGCAGTAGCAGAAGCCCTACACTCCCCAGTCATAATAGGTTTGGCCCGCGGCGGCGCCATCGCCCGGGAAACCTCATCCGGTGTCGCACCATTCTGCAACATCCAACTTCCCAGTGAAGCGCGCTCCGCGACGCCGGGCATGTTCAGGTCGAACAGCCCCAACGGGTCAGCCCGCATAACAGGCTTGTTGCTCACATAGCTGTACACGTTCAACCCACCCAGCATCCCGATCGGGTCTCTCGACACATAGCGCGCCATGCGGGGTTCGTAGTAACGGAATCGGTTGTAATGCAGCCCCGTTTCAGGGTCGTGGTATTGCCCCTGAAAACGAATCGGATTGCCCACGCCATGCTGCGCGGCCCACGACGAGCGCTCTTCACGAACCTCACCCCACACCTTGTACTGCCCCGTCCAGGCAACATTGCCGTTGTGGTCGGTGATCTCCATTGGCGTGCCCAGGTGGTCGCAGTGGTACCAGGCAATGACGTCGAACGCTGGCGCAGTGGGCAGTGCCTGCCAGAGCGGGTCCTGGTCGATGTCGTATTGACGGCCCTGCCAGTCGGGTTGCCTGAGCAGGCGTATCGAGCGCTTGTGCAACGCTTGAGCCACCGGCACGAAGCGACCCGGTTCGTAGAGGTAGTGAACGGTACGGCCTGTGTCGCCCTCGTCGAGGGGCAATGCGCTTTCCCAGGCCAGGGTTTCGCCGTCCCATCCGTACAGCGTGGAACCGCAGTGCAGCTCGCGCTGACGCTTGCTGCGCTGCATTGCATTCCAGCCGGTGCCGGCCTCGGGCTTGTCCTTGTAATGGGCGACGGCATGCTTGTGTAACCGCCGACCAAGGGCGTCATAGCTGTATTCCACACTGAGCCTGTCGTCGCTGTAGCGCACCAGGCGATTGAACAAGTCCCAGCTGAAGTGGGCAGGCACACCGTTGTGCAAGCGTTGCACAAGGTTACCGCGCTCGTCATACGTGTAGTGGTTGCCCGCGTATTCGCGCAGCACGTTGTCCATCACCTTGTGGGAGCTGGCATCGTTATCCAGCGGGCGATGCAGTTGCCGCGCCTTGTCCGTCAGGTTGCCGGCCGGGTCGAAGGCAAAGGTTTCTTCACCCAGGCGGCTGTTGGCCTGCAGCAGGCGGCCTAGCGGATCGTACTGGTAGGCCAGGTGACCACGACGGGTATCGAGGATGTCTGTCAGTTGACCGGTCGGGTCGTATTGATACTCGCGCTTGCACAGAATGGATTGGCCGTCATGACTGGTGAGCAACTGTTCTTGCGGACGCCCTAGCGCGTCCCATACCTGCGTTTGCGTCAGTTTGTTGCCCTGATGGCGGGCGACTTCGCGATGCAGATCGTCGCGCTCATAAGCCAGTATTTCGTGCTGGTCAAGTCGCATGCCCAAGAGATGGCCGCTGCCGTAAGTCAGCCAGCTGACCTTGTGGCCATCCGGGCGCGTGGTGGCGATTCGCTGGTTGAGTGCGTCGTACTCGTGCAGCCACACCGCTACCATCGGCGTACCCGTTGCCAGGTAATGCTGGTGCTCACGGGTCAGGTTGCCCGCGTCGTCATAGAACCATTGCAGTGTGCTGGAGTCGTTGATCGCCTGCAGCACCTTGCCATTGCCGTCGTAGGCAAAGCGCTCTGTTTGGCGCTGATCGCCAAGGTGCGCTGTGCGCTCGATCAACCGGCCCATGCGGTCGTGGTGCAAATCGATGCGGCGCTGCCCCACCTGGCTGCTCGCCAGGCGCCCAGTGCAGGGGTCGTACCGATAACGGACGGTCACACCATCGAAGCCGGTTTCTGCCACTCGACGTCCCATGGGATCGTACTGGTAAAACGCGCACTGCTCGTTCTGGTTCTCCAGGCTGAGCAACCGCCCCAGCCTGTCCCACTGGTAGCGCAACGTGTGCTCCTTCGCATCCACCCGTTCAGCCAACAGACCGGCAGCCGTATAGGACCAGGTAGTACAGCGATCCAGCGCATCCAGGTGCGCGAGCAAGCGCCCTTCGGCATCACGCTCGAAGCGCTCTTCGGTTTTGTCTGGATGAATCACCTTGGCCAACTGCCCCGCCTTGTATTCGTACTGCGTCTTGTCGCCCGCCGCATTCGCGGTTTCCACCAGTTGCCCGAATTCGTTGTAGTGCCACTGGCTGGTCTTGCCCGAACAGTCGGTGTATTCGAGCATCTGCCCAGCCTCGTTGTACCCGAGTTTCTTCTCGTTGCCGTGAGCATCCTTGATTGCCTTGACCTGGCCTGTGGCGGTGTAGGCAAACTCGGTCTTGTTGCCCAGCGGGTCGACCGTCTCTACCAGGTTGCCGCGCTCGTCGTAGTCCCGTCGCCACAGCCCACCTTCAGCATCCCGAACCTTGATCAGCTGATCATCGTCGCTGTACGCGTAATGCACCACGCTATGGTCGGCACGAATGTGTTGCAGCCGGTTGCTTCGCTCGTCGTAGGCAAAACGATCCTGGCTGCCGTCGGCATGAAGGTGGCGAATCAGGTTCTTGCGCTGGTCGCGAAACAGCCACTCCGAGCGCCCATCCGGGTACTCGATACGATAGGTGTAGCCCTGCGCATCGTAATAGTGACGGGTCTGCTGGCCATACGCGTCAGTCACCGTTGTCAGGCGAATGTGTTCATCCCAAGTGAGACGAGTCTCGAAGCTGCCGTCGTCTGCCCATTCGTGCACGGCCCTGGCGCGAGGGCCGCTGCCGTCCCAGCGCAAGTTGAGACCACGACCGGTACGGTCGGTATAGCGCGTGATCAGGTGGTGCTGGTACGCGTACTGCCAGGCAGCGCCATGCTCGTCCTGGGCGCTTACCAGGTCGCCAAGCCGATCGTGGTGATAAGCGCAGAGCTGGCGCAGCGGCTTGCCATCGACCACCTGCCAGAGCCCCTGGATACGGCCATGCCCGTCAAGCATGGTGCCGAGTTGCAGGTGTACCTTGGCAGGGTCATTCTCCTGGTAGGTGTTGATGTCCGAGAGTACCGGGCGCCCCTGATGACGGTGCTCGTAATGCAGCGTGGCTCCTGCGCCACTGCGCAGCACGATATGCGTGAGGAGGAAGCGCTCCCCTGCCCGCTCATAGGTTTCCTTGCGCCCCAGCCCGCGCATGAGAATCAGCTGACTGTCGGTGGTGCGTACCAGGGCGTTGTACTCCACCGGGTCATAGTGCGACATACCGATCTTGGGCAGCGGGTAGGCATGGCTGCGGCCATCCACGTCGTGGAACAGCACGCCGTCATCCAGCACATCGATGCACGTGGTGAACTCGGTGATCCAGCGTGCGCCCAGGCTGGCGCTGTCGAGGGCATCGAGGCGCGAATGATAGGTACGCGTCCACACGATCGGAAACGGCCCCGGCAGGCTGAAGTCGGTGTGCTGAAGCGTCTCGCTACCCGAGGCGAAGTTGATGCGGTTGCACGTGCTGGTGGGCGCGCCATTCTTGCACTGGTTGGCCTCCAGGCTCGCCGGGCTCTGCATCTTCTGCGTTTCGACCTTACCGTCGGCAGCCTGGTGCTGGGCCGTGCTGATGGCTGCGGTCTTGACGTTGGCCACCACAACCTGGGGGTTGCGCGTGCGCCATTGCTCTACGCTGCTGGCCAGCTTCATGCGCAGGCCTTCAATGGAGCAAGGGCGGCCGGGATCGGAAAGTTCAAGGATTTCAGCACGCACCTGTGGCGCCAGTTCCCGCAGGCGCGCAATCTGCGCCAGTAGGCCAGCTTTGCCCTCGTCCCCCAGTGCAACGCTGACAGCAGCACTGGTCATGCCTTTGCCGGCCGCCTTGTAGGCATCAAAGGCTGCCCGGAGATAGTTGTCGATGCTCGCCGTCGGGTCGTGGACAAGCCGGCTTCCAGCTGGCGCCGAGACCGGGCTGGCCACACCCACAGCAGTGCCGGCAACCAAAGCACCGAGGCCTGAGGCGATGTCGAGAATGATCTGTTCGCCCAGGATTGCTGCCTGGGCCAACGCCTCCTTGAGATTGCCCTGGGACTGCTCGACGAAGTCATCCAGGCTACCGACGATGTCAGCATTCAAGTGGCCCGCCATCAGCTCCATCAGCGCATCACCCAGCGCCCGCTTGCCCTCCTGGCGCACGATGAACAGCATCGGGCGCAAGGCCATGCGTGCTGCGGTCATGCTCGCAGGGGAAGCCACCAGACCGATCAGGTTGAGCCCGAAGCTCGCGCAATCAAAGGGCTCAGGTACGTTGCTGCGCGCCAGCGCGACAACATCCCCCAGCGCGTCGACCAAGGCAATGATATTGCCTGCCATGGGCACACTGCCGGCGACACCGCTGATGCGCTCAAGGGTGGCAAAACTGGCACTGACCTCACGTAGCCAGGCATCGAAGACCACGGCGCCACGACCAACGTCCTCTATCTGGATTTCGCGAAGCGGGGTGATGGCTACCTGCGAGGCGCGGGAGTGGTCGTCGCAAGCGTAGGTATGTTCAGTCATGAGATCAGTTCACCTGGCAGCAAATCGGTAACAGTGTTCAGGCTGTGAGCCTTGAGTTCAGCCAGCTTGGGTACTGGCAACCTTGGCAGGCCGGCCAGGCCCGCCGCACTCAGCGCCGCCGAGGCGGCAGGCAGCGTAGAACCGACTGCACTGGAAGCGCTGACCCGCTGTGCCAGCCCACCCATGCCGCCCTGCATTGCGCCCCGCATCTGCTGCATGCCTTGGAGCGCGCTTTGGCCGGTGTTGAGCAAGTCACTGCCGGCCTTTGCTGCATGCATGCCCTTGCCGGCGAGTTGCTTGGCCTCTTCGATCAGGCTGCCGCCAGGATCAGGCTTGAGCTTGTCGAGCATCGCACCGAGCATCGACGGCGTGCCCTCTTCGAAGGCCGACAGGCTCGGCCAGGGCAGGCCCTTGGTAAAACTGCCAAGGCTCCAGGTGTTGACCGTATCGAGACCAAACCTGACCCACGCCGGCCCCGGCGCAACCCCCGACACGGCATTGAACCCCTGGCCATCGAGGCTGCCCTCGAGCACCGTGCCCAGCGCATCGGTCACTTCGTAATCGCCGGCCTGGATGCCCTTGGCATTGGCGTACAGGTTGAACAGCTCCAGGCTGCCCTTGCCCGGCTTGGGCGGCTCGGGGAAGGTCCCGGCCAGGCTCTTGGGCCCCACATGGGCGAAGTTCGCCGCGTGCGCGGTGTACGGCCCGGTGGTCACGTGGGTGATGCCACTGGCGTTGTAGGTGGTGGCACTGCCGCCACCCTGCACCACCAGTTCGGTCTTGGCGGTGAGGGTGATGCGGTCGGCATTGGCAGTGATGTCGAGCTTGGCCAGCAGGTTGATGCTGTTCTTCAGGGCACGGAAGTCGATATCTCCTGATACGGCGATCAGCCGCCAGCCCATGTTCTGCACGAACAACCGCATGCCCTGGCTGGCACTGGCCAGCAGCCGCTTGCCGATCGACAGGCTCGTATGCCCGGTGCTGCTCAACGCCAGGTGTTCACCGGTCGCGACATGCGTCGAGCGCGGCGTGGTCAGGGCGATGCCCGCCGGGCTGGCCAGCACCAGGTGCGGTTCGCTGAACTCGGGAAACTCGTTGGCGCTCTGGTTGGTCGGGCCGCTGCCGATCATCCGCCACGTGCACCCCGACGGTAGCCAGGACCGCTACAGCTTTGATGAGCGCAGCAACCTGCTGCAGCACATCCGTCCCGACCACAGCACGCTGCACTACGCCTACGACGACCATGACCAGCTGATTAAGATCCGCGATGCCGAGGGTGGCCTTTGGCTGCGCGACTACGACGAGCGCGGCAACCTGGTAGAGACGGTCGACCCGCTGGGCAACAAGACCGAATTTGCCTACACCCCAAGCGGCCTGGTAAGTGCGATCAAGGACGCCAACGGCAACCAGAAGGCGCTGGCCTACAACGACGCCGGGCAACTACTCGAGTACGTCGACTGCTCCGGCAAGACCAGCCAGTGGGCCTACAACGACTTCGGCCAGCTGGTGCAGTTCGCCGACGCAGCGGGCAACAAGACCGCCTATGAGTACAAGGCCGGGCAACTGTCCAGGGTCACCCACCCCGACAACACCGAAGAGCGCTTCGAACGTGATGCCGAGGGCCGTCTGCTGGCGTACCTCGACGCGCTCGACCGCTGCACCACCTGGACCTATTCCGGCGCCGGGCTTCTGGCCGAGCGCGTCGACGCCAACGAGCACACCCTGCGCTACCGCTGGGACAAACTGGGCCGGCTGATTGGCCTGGAAAACGAAAACACCAGCCAGGCGAGCTTCGTGTACGACCCGGTCGGTCGCCTGTTGCAGGAGACCGGCTTCGATGGCCTGACCACCCGCTATCAATACGACCCGTACAGCGGTCGCCTGGCCTCGACCCAGGTCGGCCAGCGCCGCATCGACCTGCGTTTCGACCCCATGGGTCGGCTGGCCGAGCGTACCGCCAGGCTGGGTGATCAGTCCCAGACCGAGCGCTTTGCCTATGACGGCAACGGCAGGCTGATCCAGGCGATCAACGCGGCAAGCCAGCTGCAGTGGTTCCATGACGAGGCGGGCAATCTGACCCGCGAGCATCAGCATTACCTGGGGTTGCAGCAGCCGATGGTGGCGGTGTGGACGCACAAGTACGACGTGCTCAACCAGCGCATCGCGACCGTGCGCCCCGATGGCCATACGGTCAGCTGGCTGACCTACGGCAGCGGCCACCTGCTGGGCATGAAGCTCGACCAGCACGACATGCTCAGCTACGAGCGCGATGACCTGCACCGTGAAGTGGCGCGCCGTCAGGGCAACAAGCTGATGCAGACCCAGGCCTGGGACCCGGCCGGACGGCTGCAGGAGCAACTGCTAGGCAGCCACGACGGCAAGTCCACGTTGCTCAAGCGTCAGTACCAGTACGATGGCGCCGGGCAACTCACCGACATTCACGACAGCCGACGTGGTCAGTTGGCCTACCAGTACGACCCTGTCGGTCGCCTGTTGCAGGCCACCAGTCGCCTGGGGGTGGAGACATTCGCGTTTGACCCGGCCGGTAACCTGCTGGACGAGAAGACGCAGCAGCTCAACCGCCCTCTGGACCAGGCCCCCAAACGCAACAGGTTGATGGACAACCTGCTGCGCGAATACGCCGGCACCCATTACACCTACGACGTGCGCGGCAACCTCGCCGAACGGCTGCACAACGGCGTGCGTGCGCAGTTCACCTGGGACCTGTTCGACCGGCTGCAGAGCTACAGCGACGACAAACTCAAGGTCGAGTACAGCTATGACGCCCTCGGCCGGCGATTGCACAAACACTCGGTTGCGCATTACTCGAACAAGCCGCAGGCCGGCACGGGCTGGAATCAACTTGAACGGGCCAAGCGCCAGCGTGAGCTGGACTGTGGCTTCACGCTGTTTGGCTGGGACGGCGACACGCTGGCGTGGGAAAGCTCCCCGCCGCGTGATGAAGGCGATACGGGCCGTACGGTGCATTACCTGTATGAGCCGGGCAGCTTTGTGCCGGTGGCCCAGGCCCTGCGCAGGGGGCCGGTGCGGCTGCACAAGCAGCCGGACTGGAGCCAGCGCAGTTACGACTTCGACCAGGACCCGCTGTGGCAAACGCACATGCCGCCGCAGGCGTTTGATGCGCTTGCGTGGTACCAGTGCGATCACCTGGGCACGCCAATGGAACTGACTGACCACCATGGGGCGGTGGCGTGGGCGGGGCAGTACAAGGCGTGGGGGGAGGTGCGTGAGGAGCGGTCGGTTTGGGCAAGGCAGGTAGGGCTGAGTAACCCGCTACGGTTTCAGGGGCAGTATCACGACCGGGAGACTGGGCTGCATTACAACCGGTATCGGTACTATGATCCGGGGGTTGGGCGGTTCGTTAGCAAGGACCCGATTAGTTATGCGGGTGGGTTGAATCTCCACTTATACGCACCAAATCCTATCGAATGGGTTGATCCACTCGGGCTGGAGAAAGTCGTTGCAGCTAAGAGTCGTGTGCAAGCCTTGAGGCTAGCACAACAGCATGCTCAAGTTCCGAGAGTAGGTCGAGGAGGCGAAGACATTACTACTCAGCAACTTAGAGTTGAGAGCAGAGGTAAGAATTATGCATGCCTGTGCGCTAGAGACAGTACGCTAGGGCGGGAGGAAATAGGCGGTCAGGCGCAAGTTTTTGATCATCCAGACGGACATCCTCATTTGGTAGGTGAAGGATTCCCTGCTCACCATGACGGGCCGCATGTGCACGCGAAAAACAAGAAGGGTGAAGGCATAATATTTACTTATCCGGGGTTGCTGAAATGATTGAAGTATTGATTCATAGGTCGAAATTTGAATATTTCAAAAAAGGAGCTGATGGGTTTATCTCGTCTTTGCCAGCAAGTGATGACGATGATTTTTCTGCTGTGATGGTTCGCGATCTAAATGGTACGCTAGGGTTCAATGCAAACCCGATTTCACAAAATATTTTGGATGATCTGCTAGGAGAATGCTACTGCTTGCGCGGCTCTGGCAGTATTAATCATCCAAGAGCATTCCCCAAGGGGCGCATGCCGAATTTTTTCTTTAAAGATAAAGGCGGTGCATTTGCTAGGATGGTTGCTATGCATGAGCGTTATGTTCTAGATATGAAAAAGTATAGTATTATTTCCCGGCATAGATGCATTAAAAAACCTGAACCTTCTGAGCTATCTCACTTCTTGCAAAATGAAAGCAGGATTGAAAGCCCGTTGTATGAAAGTCTGTTGTCTTCTTGCGAGTATTTTGGGATTTCTCAACGTGCTCAAGAACACGGTTGGGGAGCATTTGATTTGATTTCCAGGGACATGGATGGTTTCTTGACTAAGTTAGAAAGCTTAGTAGGCGATGAAGGACGCCTAGTGTTCATCGAAAAGATGCGAGAGATGCCCTGTTGGTAGGGTGGCCAGCGTTGTGATGACCTGCGTTTTGACCCCATGGGGCGGCTGGCGAGCGTACCGCCAGCCAGGGTAACCAGTCGCAGACCGAGCGCTTTGTCTATGCCGGCAATGGCAATCTGATCCAGACGCTCAATGCGGCGAGCAAGCTTTAGTGGTTCCATGACGAGGTGGGCAATCCACCGCGCATTACTGGATTTCAGGGGCAGTATCACGACCGGGAGACCGGGCTGCATTACAACCGGTATCGGTACTATGATCCTGGGGTGAGGCGGTTCGTTAGCAACGACCCCATTAGTTATGCGGGTGGGCTGAATCTGCACCAGTACGCGCCAAAACCTGTGGGTTGGGTAGACCCATTGGGGTTGGAAGGTTGTGAAAAGGCATGTAAGTCTCGAAACAAACCGCCGCCGCCAATGGAAGCAGCAGAAGGAAGGCCGCACTCAATTATTGAGCGTCCGGGTGTTGATGGTCAGTACACGACACACTATGGGGATGGTACGTGGAAGGAGCACCGTGGGTCGGGCAAAGATCACGGAAATATTGCTAGGCCGAACATAAAAGAAGCGACGAAAAATACTAGGCCAGACGGTCGTGTATTCATAGACAAAGGGCGCGTGCGCCATCCAGTACCAGACGAATATCCCAAAGGTGAATAACGTGGATAGTATTAAATCATTTGATTACTCTTCTTTTGTGGATGCCAATAAGGATCACGCTGTAACCGGTATTGATTATGTAAGGGCAATTTATGTGAACCACGAGTTGGCGTCGGACTTCATTGTTTGGTTTGCAAGATTTTTATGGCCAAGTTTCAATATTTTGAATGATAAGGTTTTTGTTACTGAGCTGTTCGATCCTGAGATGTTTGAGCGTCACTTGAGTTTGAGCAAAAATCTTGAGGAGGCTCAGTTCTGGATGAACCTGCTAGAGATAACGGGAGTTTTTGATGAGCTTCCTACGAAGCAAGCCATGGAAGTTGCCCTAATAATTTCTGAAAGCTGGAACTCTAAAATATTTAAAGAATTTGGTGCGGAGTATGCAGTAGCGCGACGTATATATGATGAAGAGGCTGGAGAGGTCTTCGTTACTATCGGCTCTCGATTCTGATTGTTAGGTAGATATTGACTGTCTTTGTGTGACTTTACTCGCAGTATATGAGTGGAGGGAGGATAGCGTATCCTCTAAATGCTCATGTTCAAACGTTAAGTAGCATGTGGGTTGTTGTTTTTATTGAGCTATCATGGCGGAGGCAGTATGAAAAACATAAGGCAATCAATATGTGAGGCTGTGGGCAAAGGATCTCGAAAAACGCTTTTAAATCTTGCTGCTGAATTTGAAATGGCAGAGTTAATGTCGAGTGATATTTCAGATGAAGCTTTTGAGTTTATCCTAGACTTGTTGTCCAACGAAGAGCTATTCAATCGGCCTGGAATGAGTGCGTTCCTAGTGAACATATCATTCGATATGAATAAGTTTTCATTGACTCAAAAGGCGCAAATGCTTAGTGCTGTGCAATTGAACTACTCACGATACTCTGATTTGGAGTTTTGCTGGGTGCTGTGTGACATCGTAGCTCGGAATTATGAACGCTCTGTTGCACTAAAAGCATTTGGAGATTTGGTTAATGATGTAACTTCTGAAGGCAGAAAAGGTATCGCGTTGGGTCTTGATGCGATAGCAAAACAATCCAAGCGAGACTCTAATACAATGAATGAAATTGAAAAAATATCAAAAAATCTAAGTCAAAGGTAGGTTTAGAGCTGACTCTATTGAGTGGTTATGTGGCGGTAAACCTCTTTAGGCGCCACGCTATAGGTGCAGTGCCGCAGCAGTTCAGCAAACTATGGTTGTTATAGCTACTTGCAGGCAACGATCGAACTGGGCGAAATATATTTATCTGATTAATCCGATACGGATTCAGAGGCAGCATCACGATCGTGAGGCGAAGCGGCACCAAAACCGGTACGGGTACTATGATCCGGGGGCGGTTTATTGGGCAGCATCCGATCGGGTTTTCAGGTGGATTGAACGTGTTCGAATACGCATCCAGACCAAGAAATTGGCTCGCCGGTAACCCTTGACGAACTGCCTCCACGCAGGTCCCTAGCTCCGCATCGACTCTGCGTTCGACAGCATGGGTCATTTGGCCGAGCTTACGGCCAACCTGAGTGGCCAGTCGCAAACCTATCGCTCTGCCTACGACCGCAACGGTATCGGCAAGCTAACCCAAGCGATCACCGCAGCGAACAAGCCGCATAGCTTCACCCTACAACATCCTCTCCAACCCCACCGCCTTGCTCACCCACGCATTGAACCGTCGCCACAGTCCACCTGGCTCTGTCGTCAACGTGTGCAACTGCCCATTGTCCTCGGTCACCCACACCAGCTTGCCGTCGACCAGCCGCGGCTCGTAGCTCAGCGCCGGCGCCATGCCCTGCAGTGCCAGGTCGCGCGTGTACTCGGCCAGTTGCGGGCTGTCCACCAGCACGCCGACCTCGGTGTTCCACAGCACCGAGCGGGGGTCGAAGTTGAACGAGCCGATGAAGGTCTTCTGCCGATCGAACACGATCGCCTTGCTGTGCAGGCTCGAGTCCGATGCACTGCCGAAGTGATGGATACGCCCGCTGCTGGGGTCGCCGGGCTGGCGGCGCAGTTCGTACAGTTTTACCCCGTGTTCCAGCAGCGCCTTGCGGTACGGCGCATAGCCGCCGTGTACCGCCGGCACGTCGGTGGCCTCCAGCGAGTTGGTCAGCAGGCTTACCGACACCCCGGCGTCGGCATGGCTGGTCAGGTACAGCAGGCCGGTCTCGCCAGGTACGAAGTAGGCCGATACCAGGATCAGCTCATGGTGCACGTCGTTCAGGTCGGGCGCCAACTGCTGGGTCAGCAGCAACCGCGGGTCTGGCTCGGCCTGGGCCAGCACCTTGCTTGGCGCATCCCACAGCGCCTGGTTGTGTGCCCAGATCAACTCGTTGCGCCAGGAATCCAGGCGCGGGTGGGTCTTGTAGGCCATCAGGCGGTCGTACAGTGCCTTGCGCTTTACCCTGGCCTCGCTGAGCGAAGCCTCCAGGCGCTCGCGGCTCACACGCAGGTCGTCGGCGTTCGGGGTGCTGAACATGAAGTCTCCAATGGGTCGGCTCAGGGCACTGTTCCAGTACTGGTCGAAGCTGTGCCCCAGCTGTTCGGCCACCGGCCCCACGCCCAGCATGTCGATGTCGGTGAAGTTCAGGTTGGGCTCGGCGTCGAAGTACTCGTCACCCAGGTTGCGCCCGCCGACGATGGCCATGCTGTTGTCCACCAGCCACAGCTTGTTGTGCATGCGCCGGTGCTGCAGCGACAGGTTGAACAGCCTGCCCAGGGCACGGGTCACGCCGGTGCTGCGCCCCAGGTGCAGCGGGTTGAACACGCGAATCTGCACCTTCGGGTGCGCCGCCAGGGTGGCGATGACCTCGTCCAGGCCGTCGCTGGTGGTGTCGTCGAGCAGGATGCGCACGCGCACGCCACGGTCGGCAGCCTGCAGCAGTTCGTGCAGCAGCGCGCGCGTGCTGAGCCCGTCATGCACGATGTAGTACTGCAGGTCGATGCTGCTCTGGGCGTTACGGATCAGCTCGGCGCGGGCGTGGAACGCCTCGGTGCTGTTGGGCAGCAGGCGAAAGCCGGACCGCCCCTCATGAGCGCTGGCCTGGCGCTGCACCGAACGGCCAAAGGCCGAGTCGCTGGCGGGCAGGGCCTGGGTCACGGTACGGGGCGTGCTGGAGGTGGCGCACCCGGCAAGGGTGAGCGCCAGCATCAGTAACAGCGCGAAGGCCCTGGGTTTGGTCAAAGGGGCATGTCCTTGAGCAGGAAGGCAGTTGGGGGTTGGACCACGCGGGGCGGCGCAACGTTACCCGCCGCGCTCATCCTCGGCCAGTAGACGAATGGCGGTTTCGCCGACCTTGCGCACGGCCGCTTCGATTTCGGCAGTGGCGCGGGCGGCAAAGTTCATGCGCAGGCAGTTGCGGAACTTGCCCGACGCCGAAAAGATGCTGCCCACCGCAATCTGCACACCTTGCTCTAGTAAAGCCCGGTTCAGGCGCAAGGTGTCGAAACTTTCCGGCAGTTCCACCCACAGCACGAAGCCGCCCTGGGGCCGGCTGGCGCGGGTGCCGGCGGGGAAGTAGCGGCTCACCCAGTCGATCATCTGATCGCGGGCGCGCTGGTACTGGCCGCGCACACGGCGCAGGTGCGGCTGGTAGTGGCCGCCCTCGATGAAGTCGGCAATCGCCAGCTGCGGCTGGGTAGCGGTGTAGCCGGTGCTGATGTACTTCATGTGAATCACCCGCTCCAGGTAGCGCCCCGGCGCCACCCAGCCCACCCGCAGGCCGGGTGCAAGGGTCTTGGAGAACGAGCTGCACAGCAGCACGCGGCCGTCGTCGTCGAACGACTTGATGGTGCGTGGGCGCGGGTAGGTGTAGGCCAGGTCGCCATACACGTCGTCCTCCAGGATCGCCACGTCGAAGCGCTGGGCCAGGGTCAGCAGGGCGCGTTTGCGCGCCTCGGGCATGATGTAGCCCAATGGATTGTTGCAGCTGGGAGTCAGCTGGATCAGCTTGATCGGCCACTGTTCCAGGGCCAGCTCCAGGGCTTCGAGGCTGATGCCGGTGAGCGGGTCGGTGGGGATCTCCAACGCTTTCATGCCCAGGCCCTTGAGGGTCTGCATGGCGCCGTGAAAGCTCGGTGATTCGACCGCGACGATGTCGCCCGGCTGGCACACCGCGCGCACGCTGATCGACAGGGCTTCCTGGCAGCCGGTGGTGATCACCAGGTCTGCCGTGCTCAGGCTGCAGCCCGAATCGAGCATCAGCCGCGCCACCTGCTCGCGCAGGGCTTCGGTGCCGGCGACGGTGTCGTAGTACAGGCCGGGCATGTCCTGGCGCCGGCTCAGCTGCGCCAGGCTGCGCAGCAACGGCTTGAGGGTGGGGGTGCCGACATCGGGCATGCCGCGGCCCAGTTGCACCACGTCCTTGCGCGGCACGCTGCGCACCAGCTCGAACACCTGGTCCCATTGCGAGATATCCACAGGGCGCTGGGCCGGGCGGCTGACGTCGGGCAGGGCGGGTAGTGGGCGATGGTCGGGCACGAAATAGCCGGACTTGGGCCGGGGCGCCGCCAGCCCGTGATCTTCCAGCACCCGATACGCCTGCTGCACGGTACTCAGGCTCACGCCATGCTCGACGCTCAGGGCCCGCACCGACGGCAGGCGGTCGCCGGGGCGGTAGAGGCCCTGCTCGATGCGTGCGCCAATCAGCTCGGCGAGGTTGACGTAGAGGGTCATGGCGTACTCCTGGGCGGGCAAGCGGCTGGCAACCGGTACAGATTGGGCAAAAATACAGCATTCAGCGCCGTTATCGACAGATCTGTATGGAAATAAAACCTGGCGGTTGAATCTGTAATGCCTTGCAGCACCCGCGCATCATGGCTGCACGGTTACCCACCCTGGAGGAATGAAGCGATGAACGGCGCGAGCGATGCAGGCCTGCCACTGTGCACCAAAGGCGAGGTGGCGCGACATGAGGCGCCAGCCAGCCCGAGTCGCTGGGCTGTGATGATGCGGCGGTGGCGTTCACGCCATGCACTGCTGCAGCTCGATGCCGAGCAGCTGCGCGATATCGGCCTGACCCGAGACCAGGCCGTGAAGGAAGGTCTCAGGCCGTTCTGGAGACCCTAGGCCAGTGCCTTGAGGCGGTGCCACAGCATGCCCAGCGCCAACAGCGGCGAGCGCAGGTGCTTGCCGCCAGGGAAGGTGATGTGCGGCACCTGGGCGAACAGGTCGAAGCGCCCGCTCTGCTGGCCGCTGATCGCCTCGCCCAGCAGCCGCCCGGCCAGGTGCGTGGCGTTGAGCCCGTGGCCGGCATAGGCCTGGGCGTAGTAAACGTTGGGCCGGTCGCGCAGGCGGCCGATCTGCGGCAGGCGGTTGGCGCCGATGCCGATCATGCCGCCCCACTGGTATTCGATGCGGGTGTCGGCCAGTTGCGGGAACACCTTGAGCATCTTGGGCCGCATGTAGGCGCCGATGTCCTGCGGATCGCGCCCCGAATAGTGGCAGGCGCCACCGAACAGCAGGCGCCGGTCGGCCGAGAGCCGATAGTAGTCCACGGTCACCTGCTGGTCGCACACCGCCATGTTCTGCGGCAGCAACTCGTTGGCCAGGGCTTCGCTCAGCGGTTCGGTGGCGATGATGTAGCTGCCGGCCGGCAGCACCTTGCCACTGAGCTCGCGGTCCAGGTCGTTGATATAGGCATTGCAGCACAGCACCAGCGTGTTCGCCCGCACCGAGCCCTTGGCGGTATGCACATGCACCTGCGGGCCGTGCTCGATGCGGGTGACACGGGAATGCTCGAACACCTGCACGCCCAGCTGGCGCGCGGCCTCGGCCTCGCCCAGCGCCAGGTTCAGCGGGTGCAGGTGCCCCGAGCCCATGTCCACCAGGCCGCCGGCGTAGCGACGCGAGCCGACCACCGTGTGCATCTGATCGGGCTGCACCAGGCGCAGCTCATGGGTGTAGCCCAGCCCGCGCAGTTCGTCGATCTCTTCGCTGAAGCCCTCGAATTCCCGTGGCTTGTTGGCCAGGTCGCAGTAGCCCCAGGTCAGGTCGCAGTCGATGGCATGGCGTTCGATACGCTGGCGCACGATGTCCACTGCTTCCAGGCCCATCAGTTTGAGGCTGCGCACTCCCTCGCTGCCGATCACCGGGGTGAATTGGTCCAGGCCGTGTCCGACCCCGCGAATCAGCTGCCCGCCATTGCGTCCACTGGCGCCCCAACCGATCTTGTGCGCTTCGAGCAGCACCACGCTCAGGCCGCGTTCGGCCAGTTCGATGGCGGTATTGAGGCCCGAAAAGCCGCCGCCCACCACGCACACATCACAGTTCAGCTCGCCTTGCAGGGGCGGGTACGCCGGTTGCCCGGCGCTGTGGGCAGCGTAGTAGGAAGTGGTATGCACGTTTGAAGGATCCTGGTAGGGGCTGTGTGGAAAATTTGACACAGCATAGGCGGTGCTTTGATCGGCAGGCAACCGTGGGGCAAAATGGCGCTTCAGCCTTTCCCGCCACGAGTCTGCCATGAGTTGCAACAGTCACAAGATCCGCTTCCTGCGTGAGCAGATCCCGTCGTTCGCCTGCGTGCCGGGCTGCCACGATTGCTGCGGCCCGGTGACCACCTCCAGCGAGGAAATGGCGCGCCTGCCACGCAAGAGCGCGGCCGAGCAACAGGCCGCGCTGGATGAGCTCAACTGTGTGCACCTGGGCCCCGAGGGCTGCACGGTGTACGAGGAGCGGCCGCTGATCTGCCGCCTGTTCGGCACTACCCCGCGGCTGCCGTGCCCCAATGGTCGCGGCCCTGCCGAGATGATCGACCCGCAGGCCGAGCGCCTGGTGCACCAGTACATCGCCAGCACCCGCCAGGTGCTGGTGTAAGGCTCAGTCCGGGATCGGCAGGTTGAGGCTTTCCTTCACCTCTTCCATCACGATGTAGCTCTTGGATTCGCGCACGTGCGGCAGCTTGAGCAGGATGTCGCCCAGCAGCTTGCGGTACGAGGCCATCTCCGAGATGCGCGCCTTCACCAGGTAGTCGAAATCTCCCGATACCAGGTGGCATTCCAATACGTGGGGCAGCTTGAGCACCGCGCGGCGAAACTCTTCGAAAGTGTCCCCCGACTTGTAGTCCAGGCTGATCTCGACGAACACCAGCAGGCTGCCCTTGAGGTGCTGCGGGTTGAGCCGGGCGTTGTAGCCCATGATGATGCCTTCGCGCTCCAGACGCCGGACCCGCTCGGTGCACGGGGTGGTCGACAGGCCGACCTTCTCGCCCAGTTCGGTGAACGAGATGCGCCCGTCGGTCTGCAGGATGCGCAGGATGTTGCGGTCGATCTTGTCCAGTTCACGTTTGCTTTGATGCTGGGTTCTCATAGTGGATGCCCCTCCGTAAAAGCCGACCCTGCCGAGAATTCTCGCCAAATATAGGCTTTTATATAGTGAAAAGCACTGCCTCTACCTTCCTATACTGCGCCCATCCATGCCTTAAACAACAAATGTGTGCGGTACGCCGCCTCGAGGGATAACAACATGCGCGTTCTGGTACTTGGTAGCGGCGTCATCGGGACCGCCAGTGCCTACTATCTGGCTCGTCAGGGGTTTGAAGTGGTGGTGGTCGATCGCCAGCCGGCGGTGGCCATGGAAACCAGCTTCGCCAACGCTGGCCAGGTATCGCCGGGTTATGCCTCGCCCTGGGCTGCACCCGGTGTGCCGCTCAAGGCCATCAAGTGGCTGCTCGAGCGCCACGCCCCGCTGGCCATCAAGGCCACCGCCGACATCGACCAGTACCTGTGGATGGCGCAGATGCTGCGCAACTGCACGGCCAACCGCTATGCGGTGAACAAGGAGCGCATGGTGCGCCTGTCCGAGTACAGCCGCGACTGCCTCGACGAGCTGCGTGCCGAAACCGGCATTGCCTACGAAGGCCGCACCCTGGGCACTACCCAGCTGTTCCGCACCCAGGCGCAACTGGACAACGCGGCCAAGGATATCGCCGTGCTGGAACAGTCCGGTGTGCCCTACGAGCTGCTCGACCGCGACGGCATTGCCCGCGTGGAGCCTGCCCTGGCCAATGTCACCGACATCCTCGCCGGTGCCCTGCGCCTGCCCAACGACCAGACCGGCGACTGCCAGCTGTTCACCACGCGCCTGGCCGAAATGGCGCGCGACCTGGGCGTGGAATTCCGCTTCGGGCAGAACATCGAGCGCCTCGATCACGCGGGCGACCGGGTCAACGGCGTATGGATCGACGGCAAGCTGGAAACCGCCGATCGCTACGTGCTGGCCCTGGGCAGCTACTCGCCGCAACTGCTCAAGCCGCTGGGCATCAAGGCCCCGGTGTACCCGCTCAAGGGCTACTCGCTGACCGTGCCGATCACCGACCCGGCCATGGCCCCGACCTCGACGATTCTCGACGAGACCTACAAGGTCGCGATCACCCGCTTCGACAACCGCATCCGCGTCGGCGGCATGGCCGAGATCGCCGGTTTCGACCTGTCGCTCAACCCGCGTCGGCGCGAAACGCTGGAGATGATTGTCAACGACCTTTATCCTCGCGGCGGCGACCTGAGCCAGGCCAGCTTCTGGACCGGCCTGCGCCCGACCACCCCCGACGGCACGCCGATCGTGGGCGCCACGGCGTTTCGCAACCTGTTCCTGAACACCGGCCACGGCACCCTCGGCTGGACCATGGCGTGCGGTTCGGGTCGCCTGCTGGCCGACCTGATGGCGCGCAAGAAGCCGCAGATCAGCGCCGAAGGCCTCGACATTTCCCGCTACAGCAACAGTCAGGAGACTGCAAAGCATGTCAATCCAGCGCCAGCTCACCAATGAGCGCATGAGCCAGATCGTTACCCACAACGGCACCGTCTACCTGTCGGGCCAGGTGGGTAATGACCTGAACGGCGACGTCGGCCAGCAGACCCGCGAGGTGCTGGCCAACATCGAGCGGCTGCTGGACCTGGCCGGTACCGACAAGAGCCGCGTGCTGTCGGCGACCATCTACCTCAGCGACATCGACACCCAGTTCCAGGCCATGAACACGGTGTGGGACCAGTGGCTGGCCAAAGGCAATGCCCCGGCCCGCGCCACCGTTCAGGCCCGGCTGTGCAATCCGCAGATGCTGGTCGAGATCTCGATCGTCGCCGCCCTGCCGTAATCCGTTTCCCAACTCACCCGACTGCCAGAAGGCTGCCGTCATGCGTCCCGCCCGTGCCCTGATCGATCTTCAAGCGCTGCGCCACAACTATCAACTCGCCCGCGAACTGACCGGCGCCAAGGCGCTGGCCGTGATCAAGGCCGACGCCTACGGGCACGGCGCGGTGCGCTGCGCCCAGGCGCTGGAGGGCGAGGCCGACGGGTTCGCCGTGGCCTGCATCGAAGAGGCGCTGGAGCTGCGTGCTGCCGGCATCAAGGCCCCGGTGCTGCTGCTCGAGGGCATTTTCGAAGCCAGCGAGCTGCCCCTGATTGCCGAGCAGGACCTGTGGTGCGTGGTGCATTCGCTGTGGCAGCTCGAAGCCATCGAACAGGCCGGCCTGACCCGCCCGATCACCGTGTGGCTCAAGCTCGACACCGGCATGCACCGCGTCGGCCTGCACCCCAAGGACTACCACGGCGCCTACCAGCGTCTGCTGGCCAGCGGCAAGGTGGCGCGCATCGTGCTGATGAGCCACTTCGCCCGTGCCGACGAACTCGACAGCACGGCCAGCAGCGAGCAGGTGGCGGTGTTCGAAGCCGCGCGCCAGGGCCTGAGTGCCGAGGTCAGCCTGCGCAACTCGCCGGCGGTGCTGGGTTGGCCGCAGGTGCCCAGCGACTGGGTGCGTCCGGGCATCATGCTGTATGGCGCCACGCCCTTCGAGGTGCCGCAGGCCCAGGCTCAGCGCCTGCAGCCGGTGATGACCCTGGAATCCAAAGTGATCTGCGTGCGCGAACTGCCGGCCGGAGAACCGGTGGGCTACGGCGCGAAATTCATCAGCCCGCGCCCCACCCGCGTGGGCGTGGTCGCCATGGGCTACGCCGACGGCTACCCGCGCCTGGCACCCACCGGTACCCCGGTGCTGGTGGCCGGCAAGCGCAGCCAGCTGATTGGCCGCGTGTCGATGGACATGCTGTGCATCGACCTCACCGATGTGCCCGAGGCCGGGCTGGGCAGCCCGGTGGAGTTGTGGGGCAAGCATGTGCTGGCCAGCGACGTGGCGATCCAGGCGGGCACCATCCCGTATCAGATCTTCTGCAACCTGCGTCGGGTGCCGATGGTGTACAGCGGCAATTGAGGCGCCAAAGCGGACGGGCTGCGGGTCGAAGTGTTGTAAATACTGAACGCTGTTGCGATGATACCGTTCAATTTCGACCCCACGTGTTCGTTTAGGAGGGCCCAGGCCTTGGACGTCGGTGAACGACTGCAAGCCATTCGCAAGCTCAAAGGCCTGTCTCAACGCGAGCTGGCCAAGCGGGCGGGCGTGACCAACAGCACCATCTCGATGATCGAGAAGAACAGCGTGAGCCCTTCGATCAGCTCGCTGCGCAAGGTGCTGGGCGGTATTCCGATGTCGATGGTGGAGTTCTTTTCCGAAGAGCTGCAGCCCGAGAACCCGACCCAGATCGTGTACAAGGCCAACGAACTGATCGATATATCCGACGGCGCAGTCACCATGAAGCTGGTCGGCAAGGCCCACGCCAGCCGCGCCATTGCCTTTCTAAACGAGATCTACCCGCCCGGTGCCGACACCGGCGAAGAGATGCTCACCCACGACGGCGAAGAGACCGGCATCCTGCTCGAAGGGCGTCTGGAGCTGGTGGTGGGGCTTGAAACCTTCATCCTCGAGGCGGGCGACAGCTACTATTTCGAGAGCACCAAGCCGCATCGATTCCGCAATCCCTACGATGAGCCGGCCCGGCTGATCAGTGCCGCCACCCCGGCCAACTTCTGAGCCCACGCGCGTCGCCAATGCGCGGCGGATTGTCGCGGCTAAACCCCTTTGGTCTTTAGGGTTGTTTCGGTGAGGCGGGGTTCCCGCTATACTTGCGCGGCCTGCGAAACCGTGGCCGCGGGCGTGACTAGCCACCATGAGGGTGTACGCGTGAATCTAATCAAGACAATGCTGGCCGTACCAGCAGCCGTAGTAGCCCTATGGGCCGTCAACGCCCAGGCTGTGACCAATGACGACATCGCCAAGCGGCTGGAGCCGGTCGGTCAGGTGTGTGTACAAGGGCAGGAATGCAAGGGCATGGAAGTGGCCGCCACTGCCGGCGGTGGCGGTGCCAAGACCCCGGATGAAGTCATCGCCAAGCACTGCAACGCGTGCCATGGCAGCGGTCTGCTGGGCGCACCGAAGATCGGCGATACCGCCGCCTGGAAAGAGCGCGCCGACCACCAGGGCGGCCTGGACGGCATCCTGGCCAAGGCCATCACCGGCATCAACGCCATGCCGCCAAAAGGCACCTGTGCCGACTGCTCGGATGACGACCTCAAGGCCGCCATCGAGAAGATGTCCGGCCTCAAGTAAGCCCGACGCTGCAGCTACAAGGCCCGCCACGTGCGGGCTTTGTCGTTTCTGACGCTGGCCATTGCAGCAAACGCGGGGCATGCTCGGTCCAACCCTGGAATCACGGATGCCTAGGAGGCCGAGATGGCGCACCGCTGTTCGATCGAGATCGCCGTGGACGAAGTGCTGGCGCGTTTGCCGGCGCACATCCACATGGGCCTGCCACTGGGCCTGGGCAAGCCCAACCGCTTCGTCAATGCGCTGTATGCACGGGTGCGTGAGCTGCCCGAGCGGCAACTGACCATCTACACCGCACTGAGCCTGGGCCGCCCGGACCTGGGTGACGGCCTGCAGCGGCGCTTTCTCGAACCCTTCGTGGAGCGCGTGTTCGCCGACTACCCCGAACTGGAATACCTGCAGGACCTGCGCCGCGACCGGTTGCCGGCCAACATCCGCGTCGAGCAGTTCTTCATGCAGCCGGGCAGCATGCTGCACAGCCACATGGCCCAGCAGGACTACGTCAGCAGCAACTACAGTCATGCGGCCCGCGACATCAATGCCAAGGGCCTGAACCTGGTGGCGCAGATCGTTGCCGCCCACCCCGAGCGCCCCGGGCACCTGAGCCTGAGCTGCAACCCCGACATCACCCTCGACCTGCTGCCGATGATCGCGCGCCGGCGTGCAGCCGGCGAAACCATCCTGATGCTGGGGCACGTGCACGACGAGCTGCCCTACATGCCGGGCGACAGCGAACTGGCGCAGGACGATTTCGACCTGTTGATCGACGCCCCGGAAACCACTCGGCTGTTCTCCACGCCGAACATGCCCGTCACCACCCAGGACCACTTCATCGGCGTGCACGCCAGCACCCTGGTGCGCGACGGCGGCACCCTGCAGATCGGCATCGGCGCCATGGGCGATGCGCTGGCCGCCGCGTTGCTGGCGCGCCAGGGGGACGCGCCGGAGTACCAGGCGCTGCTCGCCGACCTCGACCTGGCGCCCTGGCAGGTGCTGATCGAGCGTGAAGGCGGCACTGCGCCGTTTGCCCAGGGCCTGTATGGCTGCAGCGAGATGTTCGTGAACGGATTGCTCGCGCTGGCGGAGGCGGGCGTGGTGCGCCGGCCGGTGGCCGACGGGGTGCTGGTGCATGGCGGTTTCTTCCTCGGGCCGCAGGCGTTCTACCAGCGCCTGCGCGAGATGCCGCTGGCGCAGCGCAAATCCTTTGCCATGCACGCGATCAGCTTCATCAACGAGCTGTACGGTGACGAGGCCCTCAAGCGCGAACAGCGCCGCGATGCACGCTTCATCAACACGGTATTCACCATGACCCTGATGGGGGCGGGGGTGGCCGACCAGCTCGAGGACGGTCGCGTACTGAGCGGGGTGGGCGGGCAGTACAACTTCGTCGCCCAGGCCCATGCGCTGGAAGGCGGGCGTTCCATCCTGCTGCTGCGCAGCTGGCGCGAAGCCGGCGGGGAGGTCAGTTCCAACCTGCTGTGGACCTACGGGCACTGCACCATCCCGCGGCATCTGCGCGATATCGTGGTGACCGAGTACGGCATTGCCGACCTGCGCGGGCAGACCGACGCCGAGGTGATTGCGCGGTTGCTGGCGATCAGCGATTCGCGGTTCCAGCCCGGGCTGATGGAGCAGGCGAAAAAGGCCGGCAAGCTGGCGCAGGATTTCGAGCTGGATGCGCGCTTCACGCAGAACACGCCGCAGCGGCTGGAGGCATTGCGTGGGCGGCATGCACGGTTGTTTGCCGAGTATCCGCTGGGCAGCGATTTCACCGCTGAAGAGAAGGACCTGCTGCGCGCGCTGAACTGGCTCAAGAGCAAGTTCAAGTTGAGCGAGGCGCTGGAGCTGGGCAAGGCGGCACTGGATGCGCCGGGGCCGGAGCGGTATCCCGGGCATCTGCGGCGCATGGGCCTGAGCGAGCCGGACGGGCTGAAGGAGGACCTGTACCAGCGGTTGCTGCTGGCGGCTTTGCAAACTACCGCGTAGAACGCTTTCGCCGGCAAGGCCGGCTCCTGCAGGCGGTGGAGCACCTGTAGGAGCCAGCCTTGCTGGCGAAGCGGTCGGTAAGCCTTACTCGATAAAGCTGACCACACCACCGTCCAGCGACTTCACCCGGGCCAGCGACTCGACGCGATAGCCCTGGCTGTCCAGCTCGGCACGTCCGCCCTGGAACGACTTCTCGATCACGATGCCCAGCCCGGCCACGGTTGCGCCGGCCTGCTTGATGATCGAGATCAGCGCCTGCGACGCCTTGCCGTTGGCCAGGAAGTCGTCGATCACCAGCACGCGGTCGCTGCTGTTGAGGTGACGCGGCGAAATCGCCACGGTGTTCTCGGTCTGCTTGGTGAACGAGTACACCGAAGCCACCAGCAGGTTCTCGGTCAGGGTCAGCGACTGGTGCTTGCGGGCGAAGATCACCGGCACGCCCAGCTTCAAACCGGTCATCACCGCCGGGGCAATCCCCGAGGCCTCGATGGTGACGATCTTGGTCACGCCCGCATCGGCGAACAGACGGGCGAACTCGTCGCCAATCAGTTGCATCAGCGCAGGGTCGATCTGATGGTTGAGAAACGCATCGACTTTGAGAACCTGATCGGAAAGCACGATGCCTTCTTCGCGAATCTTCTGGTGCAGTGCTTCCACTGGTGTAATTCCTCGATGTAGCCAAAAGGCCCCGGCAACAAGCCAGGGCAAAGGTGGATTATCTATCGTTTGAGCATGGCGCGGATATCGGCCAGGGCCGTATTGCCACGCACGGCTTTGACTTCCGTGGGTGTATCGTCCAGGCCTTCCCAGGCCAGGTCGTCATCGGGCAATTCATCGAGGAAGCGGCTTGGCGCGCAATCGATGATCTCGCCGTACTGCTTGCGCTTGGCGGCAAAGGTGAAGGCCAGGGTCTGGCGTGCGCGGGTGATGCCCACGTAGGCCAGGCGCCGCTCCTCCTCGATGGTGTCGGCCTCGATGCTGGAGCGGTGCGGGAGGATTTCCTCTTCCATGCCCATGATAAACACGTAGGGAAACTCCAGGCCCTTGGAGGCATGCAGCGTCATCATCTGCACGCCCTCGGCGCCTTCTTCCTCTTCCTGCTGGCGTTCGAGCATGTCGCGCAACACCAGCTTGCCGATGGCTTCCTCGATGGTCATGCCGCCTTCCTCGTCCTTCTCGAGGGTGTTTTTCAACGCCTCGATCAGGAACCAGACGTTGCCCATGCGAAAGTCCGCGGCCTTGTCACTGGAACTGTTGGTACGGATCCAGTTCTCGTAGTCGATGTCGGTCACCATGCTGCGCAGCGCGGCGATCGGGTCTTCCAGCGCGACCTGCTCGCGTACCTTGTCCATCCAGCGCTTGAAGCGCTGCAGGCGATCGGTGAAGCGGCTGTCCAGGTGCTCGCCCAGGCCCAGCTCCTCGCTGGCGGCATACATCGACACCTTGCGCTCGGTGGCGTAGTTGCCGAGTTTTTCCAGGGTGGTGGAGCCGATTTCGCGGCGCGGCACGTTGATCACGCGCAGGTAGGCGTTGTCGTCGTCCGGGTTCACCAGCAGGCGGAAGTAGGCCATCAGGTCTTTTACTTCCTGGCGGCCGAAGAAACTGTTACCGCCCGACAGGCGGTAGGGGATCTGGTGGTGCTGCAGCTTCAGCTCGATCAGCTTGGCCTGGTAGTTGCCGCGGTAGAGGATGGCGAAGTCGCTGTACGGGCGGTCGGTACGCAGGTGCAGGCTGAGGATCTCCATGGCCACGCGCTCGGCCTCGGCTTCCTCGTTCTTGCAGCGGATCACGCGGATCTCGTCGCCGTGGCCCATCTCGCTCCACAGCTGCTTCTCGAAGGCGTGGGGGTTGTTGGAGATCAGCACGTTGGCGCAGCGCAGGATGCGGCTGGTGGAGCGGTAGTTCTGCTCCAGCATCACCACCTTCAGGGACGGGTAGTCGTCCTTGAGCAGCATCAGGTTTTCAGGGCGCGCGCCGCGCCAGGCATAGATCGACTGGTCGTCGTCACCCACCACGGTGAACTGGTTGCGCGTACCGATCAGCATCTTCACCAGCAGGTACTGGCTGGCGTTGGTGTCCTGGTATTCGTCCACCAACAGGTAGCGCACCTTGTTCTGCCACTTCTGCAGAATGTCGGGGTGGTCCTGGAACAGCTTGACCGGCAGCAGGATCAAGTCGTCGAAGTCCACCGCGTTGAACGCCTTGAGCGTGCGCTGATAGTGCGCATACACGATGGCGGCGGTCTGCTCCTTGGGGTTGCGCGCGTTCTCCAGGGCCTCGGGCGGCAGGATCAGGTCGTTCTTCCAGGCGCCGATCATGTTCTTGATCTCGTCGACGCCATCGTCCCCGGAGTATTCCTTCTGCATGATGTCGGTCATCAGGGCCTTGACGTCGGTTTCGTCGAAAATCGAGAAACCCGGCTTGAAGCCCAGCCGTTCATGCTCCTTGCGAATGATGTTCAGGCCAAGGTTGTGGAAGGTCGATACCGTCAGGCCGCGCCCCTCGCCGCCGCGCAGCAGGGTGCCCACGCGCTCCTTCATCTCGCGCGCCGCCTTGTTGGTGAAGGTCATGGCCACGATGTACTGGGCACGGATGCCGCAGTTCTGGATCAGGTGGGCGATCTTGCGCGTGATCACGCTGGTCTTGCCGGAGCCAGCACCGGCGAGCACCAAAAGAGGGCCGCCGACGTAGCTCACGGCTTCCTGTTGCCGGGGGTTGAGTCGGGACATGACGTTAACCGGGGGTCGCTGAAAAATAGCCGGGCATTTTAGCAGGCGCAGAGCAATTGTGCCGCGACCGTCTGACAGTGTGACGTACCACGCGATCTTAATTTGCCGCTTTTGATACTTTCCCGCAGGATGCGTGGCGAAATACCGCGGGATCAGGACGAAGGAATGTCGTGAGTTAAAGTGAAAACCATTTACATTTGATGGTTCAGGATCGAGCATCCCGCCCACATCGTCATTGACCGCGTTCTCGTGCTAAGGAGCCAGCTTGTCTACGCTTGTCCAACCGTTGCGTCTGCTTCTGCTGGCGGACGGGCCGCACTGGGCCGTTGCCCTTGGTGAATGCCTGCTGCCGCTGGGCGGTGGCGCGGTGCTGGTGACCGCACCCGGCTGGGACGCGGTCGACAGCCTGTTCGCCCGCGACCGCAACGCGCTGGTGCTGGCCACCCCGGGCTTGCAGCCGGCGCCCGGGCGTTGCGACCTGCCCATGGTGCTGCTGCTGGAGCAGGAGCCGAGCGAGGCGCCGCCGGGTGTGAGCGACTGGCTGGTGTTCGAGCAGCTGAGCGGCGACATGCTGCGCCGCTGCCTGCGCCATGTGCGCGAGCGAGGTGTGCTCGAAGCCACCCTGCAGCGCCTGGCCGAGCAGGACCCGCTGACCGGCATTGCCAACCGCCAGGGCTTCCAGACCCTGCTGGCCGCGCGTCTGGCCGAAAACGACGGGCGCGGTGTGGCCCTCGGGCACCTGGACCTGGACAACTTCCGCCACGCCAACGATGCCCTCGGCCACCAGGCCGGTGACCGCCTGATCCTGCAGGTGGTCAGCCGGCTCAAGCGCCAGCTCGAGGCAGGCGATCAGGTGGCGCGCCTGGGCAGCGACGAATTCGCCCTGCTGATCGACACCCGGCGCGAGCCGCAGCGTGCCGAGTGGATGGCCGAGCGCATCACCGAGGCCCTGGCCGAACCCTACTGGATCGACGGCGAAAGCCTGCTGCTGGGGTGCAGCCTGGGCGTGGCGCATGCCCGTGCGCAGGCTGGTGCCGACCCGCTGATGTGGCACGCGCACATCGCCATGCAGCAGGCCAAGAGCACCCAGGGCTGCACCTTTCACATCTTCAACGAGCGCATCAACCGCAACGCACGCAGCCTGGCCGACCTGGAAAGCGAGCTGCGCCGAGGCCTGCGCCGCGACGAACTGGAACTGCACTACCAGCCACGCCTGGACCTGAGCGACGGGCGCATCGTCGGCCTGGAGGCACTGGTGCGCTGGCGCCACAGCGAGCGTGGCCTGCTGCCACCGAGCGAGTTCGTGCCGCTGGCCGAGCAGAGCGGGCTGATCGTGCCGCTGGGCTACTGGGTGATCTCGCGTGCCCTGCGCGACATGCAGGCACTGCGCGAGCAGGGGCTGGCGCCATTGCACATGGCGGTCAACCTGTCATTTCGCCAGTTTCAGGACAGCCAGCTGCTGGCCACGCTGGGGCGGCTGATCGTCGAGCACGGGGTGGATGCGGGCTGGCTGGAGTTCGAGCTGACCGAGACCGCAGTGATGCGGCGCAACGACCTGGTCAAGCAGACGATGGACGCGCTGGGACGCTTGGGGGTGCGGTTTTCGCTGGATGACTTCGGCACCGGCTTTTCGTCGTTCGTGCACCTGAACAGCCTGCCGATCGCCCTGCTCAAGGTCGACCGCAGCTTTGTCGGTGGCATGGAGCAGCGCGAAGAGAACCGCAAGCTGGTGCACGCCATGATCAACCTGGCGCACAACCTGAACCTGGAGGTGGTGGCCGAGGGCGTGGAGACCGAGGAACAGCTGGCGTTGCTGCGCAGCTTTGGCTGCGACCAGGTGCAGGGCTTTCTGATCAGCCGGCCGTTGCCGATCGAGCAACTGGTCGAGTATCTGGTGCAGGGGGCGGGGCAGGGCGCAGTGGCGCTGTAGGCCCCGTCGCCGGCATGCGCGAAACAGGGTAGGAGCCGGCCTTGCCGGCGAACAGGCCCTCAAGGTTGTACAGAAACCTGTGCCATCTGCGAACTGCCCAGCAACCGCCGCATCCGCCACTCGAACGCCACCGTCAACCCGATTGCCGCACACGCCAACCCCAGCGCCAGCCCCCACCACACGCCTACCGCGCCGCCGCCCATGGGAAACGCGAACACCCACGCCGCCGGTGCGCCGATCAGCCAGTACCCGGCCAACCCCACCAGGAACGTGGTCTTGGCGTCCTTGAGCCCGCGAATCGAGCCCATCGCGATGGTCTGAATACCGTCGAACAGCTCGAACCACGCCGCCACCATCAACAGGCTCACCGCCACCCGGATCACATCGGCGAAGGCCGGGTCCTGGCGGTCCAGAAACAGCCCCACCAGCGCCTCGGGCATCAGCCAGAACAGCAGCGAGAAACCGAGCATCATCGCCGCGCCAAAACCGATGCCCACGCGCCCGGCCTGACGCGCCGCCAGCAGGCGGTCGGCGCCGTAATGCAGGCCCACACGCATGGTCACCGCGTATGACAGGCCCGCCGGGATCATGAACGCGGTCGAGACGATCTGCAGGGCGATCTGGTGCGCGCCCAGGTCGGTGGTGCCCATGGTGCCGATGCACAGCGCTGCGAAGGCAAACAGCCCGACCTCCACGGTGTAGGTGCCGCCAATCGGCAGGCCCAGGCGCCATAGCTCGCGCAACGCCGGCAGGTGCGGGCGGCTCAGGCCCTGGCGTATCGGGAAGTCCGCGTAGGCCGGGTGGCGGCGGATGTACAGCGCCAGTGCGATGGCCATGGCATTGGCCACCAGCGCGGTCACCAGGCCGATGCCCATCAGGCCCAGCTTCGGCAGGCCGAACATGCCTTCGATCAAGGCGTAGTTGAGCAGGAAATTGACCACGGTGCCGACCAGGCTGATCACCATCACCGGCGTCGAACGCCCCAGTGCACTGGTGAACCCGCGCAACGCCATGAAGCTCAGGTAGCCGGGCAGGGCCAGCGGCAGCACCAGCAGGAACTGGCTGGCAAAAGCCACGTTGCCAGGTGTCTGGCCCAGCATCAGCAGCACCGGCGACAGGTTCCAAAGCACCAGCGCGGCGACGATGGCCATGCCCCAGGCCAGCCACAGCCCGGCCTGGGTCAGGCGCGTGGCACCGGGGTTGTCGCCCGCACCCTGGCGAATCGCGACCAGGGTACCGACGGCGGCAATCACTCCCAGGCAGAAGATCGACACGAAGGAATAGCTGGCCGCGCCCAGCCCGCCACCAGCCAGGGCCTCGGGGCTGATTTTGGCCATCATCAAGGTGTCGGTGAGCAGCATCAGCATGTGCGCCAACTGCGAGGCGATCAGCGGCCCGGCCAGCCGTAGCAATGCCTTGAGTTCGGTAACGGGCGCAGCCTGCATGATGCAGCTCCTGAAAAGGGAAGGGTGAGCCGTGGATTCTCGGCCTTTGCGGGCCATTGCACAAAAGGATAAAAACGATCATTGGCATGATTAAAACTCATGTGAGTATGATCCGTGCCAACCCGTATTTCATTGCTGGAGCACGCCCGCATGTCACGCCGTTTACCGCCTCTCTACGCCTTGCGGGCGTTCGAGGCCGCTGCCAGGCACAGTTCGTTCACCCGTGCCGCCGATGAGTTATCGATAACCCAGAGCGCGGTCAGCCGGCACATCCGCACGCTGGAGGAGCACTTCGCCTGCCGGCTGTTTCTGCGCAATGGCCGCACCCTGCAGTTGAGCGAGGCGGCGCGCCTGCTGTTGCCCGGTGTGCGCGAGGGTTTCGCCGCACTTGAGCGTGCCTGCAACACCCTGCACAGCGAAGATGGGGTGATCCGCATGAAGGCCCCTTCGACCCTGACCATGCGCTGGCTGCTGGCGCGCCTGAGCCGTTTTCGCCACTTGCAGCCGGGCAACGAGGTGCAGCTCACCAGTGCCTGGATGGACGTCGACCATGTGGATTTCAACCATGAACCCTTCGATTGCGCAGTGCTGTTGGGCGACGGGCATTTTCCGCCGGACTGGGAAGTCAGCCCGCTGTTCCCTGAACTGCTGATACCGGTGGGTGCGCCCGCGCTGCTTGATCAGACGCCCTGGGACGTGGAGCAACTGAAGGCCTGCGAACTGCTGCATCCCACGCCCGACAAGCGCGACTGGCGCAGCTGGCTGGCGCAGATGGGGCTGACCGAACAGGTCTCGCTCAAGGGCGGCCAGGTGTTCGATACCCTCGAGCTGGGCATGATCGCTGCCGCGCGAGGGTATGGTGTGTCGATGGGGGACTTGCTGATGGTGGCCGAGGATGTCGCCCAGCGGCGCCTGAGCCTGCCCTGGCCGACGGCGGTGGCCAGCGGCCTGAATTACTACCTGGTGTGGCCACGCACGCGTCCCGGTGGCGAGCGTCTGCGCCGGCTCAGCGACTTCCTGCAGGGCGAGGCCCGTGCGATGGACCTGCCCAAGGTGCAGATACTGGGGACAAATGAGCCCAACATCGGCGATTGAACGTTTGCGCAGAATATCCCTGTGATGCACTCAAGTAATCGATGACGCCGCCGAATCAGTGGGGTCGAGAGCCGCAACCAGAATGGCTCCACTTCCCCATGCCGACGGTGCAGCGTGATCAGGATGATCCGGCCCCCATTGCCAGGAGCTTCCATGTCCCAACCCCGTGCCCGAATTGCCTCGCAACTCGGTATTGCCCTGGCCGCCGTGCTGGCGGTCGTCATTACCGGCAGTACGCTGTTTGCCCTGCGCTCGCTCGACAGCGCCAACCTGATCACCCGCCAGGAACACCTGGCCAGCGAGGCGCGGCTGCTCGCCGACCAGCTCGACACGTTCCACAGCACCTTGCGCGAGAGTACCCAGCGCCTCAGTGGCCTGTTCGAAAAACGCTTTGCCGGCGGGCTGCGGCTTGCCTCCGACCAGTCACTCAGCGTGGCTGGAGCGGCCACGCCGGCGCTGTACCTGGCGGACCATGCGCTGAACAACGATTTTCGCGAGGTTGACGACTTTCGCCAGATGACGGCGGGTGTTGCCACCGTGTTCGTGCGCAGCGGTGAGGACTTCATTCGTATCAGCACATCGCTGACCAAGCAGGACGGCAGCCGCGCCATCGGCACTCAGCTCGATCACCAGCACCCGGCCTACGCGCGGCTGATGGCCGGGCAGCCCTACGTGGGGCGTGCCGTGCTGTTCGAGCGCTCGTACATGACCCAGTACACACCGGTGCGTGACGTGTCGGGTCGGGTCATCGCGGTCCTGTTCGTCGGCTTCGACTATACCGACGCGCAGAACGCCCAGTTCGACAACCTCCGGCGCTTCCGTATCGGCCAGACGGGGTCGCTGGCGCTGCTGGACGAACAGCAACACTGGTTGGTAGCGCCGGCAGGTGTCAGCGACACGGCACTGGCTGCCCACCAACTGGGCGGGTTTGCCGCGCATGCAGGGGAAGGGCGCTTCTGGAACGATGGGGTCGAAACCCTCTATAGCGTGGCCATGCCCTTTGCCGACGGCCCGTGGACAGTACTGGCAAGCATGCCCAAGGCCGAGATTCGTGCCGTGACCTGGAGCGTGGGCGCAAGGTTGGCCATTGGCAGCTTGCTGGCCATGATGCTGGCGGTGGGCGCCACCCTGTGGCTGCTGCGCCGAAAGCTGCGGCCGCTGGCCGACCTGGTGCGTCAGGCCCAGGCCCTGGGCGCGGGCGACCTGAGTGCCCGCCTGGCGGTGGCCAGCCACGACGAAATCGGCCAACTGGCGCGCAGTTTCAATCAGATGAGCGAAGCGCTGGCGAGCACTGTGCTGCACATTCGTGATGCCTCGCAGCAGGTCAGCCAGCGTGCTCAGGCGCTGGCGGGGCTGTCGTCGGGTGCTTGCGAGGGCATGGAGCAGCAGTCGGGCGAAATCACCAGCATGGCCGGTGCAGTCGAGGAGTTCAGCGCCACCTCCCTGAACATCGCTGACAACATGGGCAGCACCGAACGCATGGCCCAGGACAACGCGCAGCAGACGCGCATTGGCCGTGCATCGATGAACGAAGCGTCCACCTCGTTGCAGCAGATCGCGCAGGCGCTGGGCAGCACCGCGACAGTGATCGATACCCTTGGGGTGCGCTCGAAGGAGATTGGCGGCATTGTCGGCACCATCACCTCGATTGCCGAGCGGACCAACCTGCTGGCGCTGAACGCGGCCATCGAGGCGGCACGGGCGGGCGAGCAGGGGCGCGGGTTCGCCGTGGTGGCGGACGAGGTGCGCAACCTGGCGGCGCGCACCCGCGAAGCCACCGACGAGATCTCCGGCATGATCGCCAGCATTCAGCAGGAGACCGGCAACGCCATCAGCACCATGGAACAGGGCAACCGCTTGATGGAGGACGGCTTGCAACGCAATGCCAAGGTCGCCGAGGCCTTGGCGCGCATCGACGAGCAGAGCCGGGCGGCGGGACAGCAGTTTGCCGCGATCACCACCGCGACTCAGGAGCAGAGCAGCACGGCGACGTTGCTGAGCAGCAACTTGCAGAGTATTGCGCTGGCCAACAGCGAGCAGCGCGAGGTGGCAGCCAACCTGGCGGCTACGGCGCGGGAGCTGGAGGGCTTGGCGGGGCAGCTGCGGGCAGAAGTGGGGCGGTTTGAGGTGGGGCATTGAGGGCCCCTTCGCCGGCAAGGCCGGCTCCTGCAGTGTAGGAGCCGACCTTGCCGGCGAAGCTGTTAAATCAGCCCAGGCAGGTTCAACGCCTGCGCACACGCTGCCAGCGAGCGCCGCTCGCTCTCGGCATACAGCGCCAGCTCATCCTGCACCGACTTGCCCAGAGCCTGCTCGAACGCGTCGCGGTTGGCATTGCTGCCGTACTCGCTCTGCGCGCCTTCGCCCAGGTTGGACTGGAAGATCCCCGCCGCACTCACCGGCAGGAAGTCCTCGTAGACCAGGGCTTCGAAGTGCACATGCCCGGCTTCGATCAACGCGTTCAGCGAGGTCGGCCGCTGCGCCTGGTCGCGGGCACTCAGGCCGGCTTCGGTCGGGAAGTAGCGGAAGTACGCCAGCCCCTGCTCGCGCATCTGCGCCAGGTCGTCCGGGAAGGCTTCGAAACGCTTGCCCAGCAGGCTCATGTAGCGCTCGGCATTGGCCTCGGCCGGCACGCCGCCCAGGTCGGCCCGCGCTGCGTCCAGCAACTGGTCGTACAGCACGCGACCCTTGGGGGTCAGCGCCGCGCCGCGTTGCTCGATCTCGCCGAAGCGTGCGGTATGGCTGCCCCCTTCGCTGCCCTGCTGGTCGGTGAATGCCACGCGCTCCTGCAAGGCCTTGAAGCTGGTCTGACGCAACAGGATCGGGCAACGACGCGGTGGCGGGCCCTCGATCACGGCCTTGGGCGGAATGCCCTTGGCCGGCATGCCGACCTGGATCGCATCGATGTCCAGGGTGCGCGGCGTCAGGTGGTTGATGTGCGGGCCCTTGAAGGCCACCACATCGGCGATCAGGCGGTGCTGGTCGTGCAGTTGCTGGTACTGCTCGGCCGTGACCGTCGCGTCGTGGTGCCAGCGGAAGGTGTGCAGTGCTTCATTGACGAACGCCTCGGCGTCGGCGGCATTCAGGCCTGCGTCGGCTTCGAACTGGGCAATCAGCTGCAAGGCACGCGGGGTGAAGATCTGCCGCTTGGCCAGGATCGATGCGGCCAGCTCGCGCAGGGCCGGGTTGTCGATCAGCTCCAGGCGCAGCAGCGAAGTGAACACGCGGAACGGGCTGATGTGCAGCGACTGCTCGTGTACCGCGCGAAACGCGGTGGAGTGCACCGGTACGCCGGCCGAGCTGAGGTCGTAGTAGCCCACCGGGTACATGCCCATCACCGCGAACAGGCGGCCGATGGTCGCCAGTTCCTGGGCGGTGCCGACGCGGATGGCGCCGTGGCGTTCCTGGTCCAGGCGTTCGATCTCGCCGGTCCAGCGTAGCGCCTCGGCCACCTTGGGCTGCTGGGTCATCACCTGTTGGTTGATCTCGCTCACCAGTTCCAGCAGGGTGCCGTAGAGCGGCACCTCCTGCTTGTACATGAGCGACATGGCCGCGGAAAACTGCGCGCGAATGCTGTCCGGGCTGACGAAATCTTGAGCGGGCATCGAAAGCTTCCTGGTGGTAAAAGTCACCCTTACATGAAAGCGAGGAATGCAGGCCGGGCACAAGCGAAAAAAATTCGAGGGATCATTCCTGTAATTCAGGACCTCGGCGCGGTCGCCTGTTCACGGATCCATTCCACCAGGCTGCGCACCTTGGGTACCTCGGCGGCATGTTCGGCGAACGCCACAAAGTACGCGCCGCTGCTGCGCATCGCGTAGGGCCACGGTATCACCAGCTTGCCCTCGGCCAGTTCCTGCTCCACCAGATAGCGCGGCACCAGCGCTACGCCGCAGCCCGACAACGCGGCGCCCACGCACATATAGAAGGTATCGAAGCGCGGGCCGTGGTAGCTGTTGGCCGAGTGCAGGCCCTGTTCCAGAAACCACTCGTGCCAGGCCTCCGGGCGCGAGGTGCTTTGCAGCAACACGCGCTCGGCCAGCTCGCCGGCCTCGGTCAGGGTATGCCCCTGCAGCAGTTCCGGGGCGCACACCGGCACCACCTCGTCGCCGAACAGCTCGATGCACGTGGCCCCCGGCCAGGTGCCCTGGCCATAGAAGAACACCACGTCGGCGGTGTTCTGCAGCAGTGCGAAAGGCTCCATCTCGTTGCAGATATCCAGGTGTATATTCGGGTAGCGCTTGCCGAAGCCCTTCAGGTGCGGGATCAGCCAGCGCACGCCGAAGCTCGGCTGGGTGGCCACCTTGAGCACTTCGGTCTGCTGACCGTAGGACAGGATGTAGCGGCTGGACATGTCGACCTGGGTGAGGATCTTGTTCACTTCGGCCAGGTACAGCGCGCCCGCCGGGGTCAGCTGCAGGCGTCGGCGGATCCGCAGGAACAGATGATGGCGCAGCATGTCTTCGAGCTGCGCCACCTGCTTGCTCACCGCGCTCTGGGTCAGGTGCAGCTCTTGCGCAGCGCGGGTGAAGCTCAGGTGTCGGGCGGCCGCCTCGAAGCATTGAAGGGCGGCCATCGACGGCACCAGACGTTTGGACATAGCGGTATCACTCACCCGTCGAATCATTACCTGGCGGAATGATGTGCAGAATAAAGGTCGTTTGTAGCGCCAGAGTGATCGGATTAATACTGATCCCATCACCAATTACAACCACTCACCGCCTTGCAGGAGAAGAATAATGGTTGATGGATTGCTCGACCGCCTGGGTGTACCGGCCTCTGCCTACACCCATGGCAACCATCCCGTTCACACCCCGATCGACGGCAGCGCGATTGCCTCGGTGCACCTGGAGTCCAAGGCTCAGGTACTGGGCAAGATCGAACAGGCCGAACAGGCCTTCCTGGCCTGGCGCAACGTGCCGGCGCCGCGTCGCGGTGAGCTGATCCGCCTGTTTGGTGAAGTGCTGCGTGAGCACAAGGCGCAGCTGGGCGAACTGGTATCCATCGAAGCCGGCAAGATCACCCAGGAAGGCCTGGGCGAAGTGCAGGAAATGATCGACATCTGCGACTTCGCCGTCGGCCTGTCGCGCCAGCTGTACGGGCTGACCATCGCCTCCGAGCGCCCGGGCCACCACATGCGTGAAACCTGGCACCCGCTGGGCGTGGTTGGCGTGATCAGCGCCTTCAACTTCCCGGTGGCCGTGTGGGCGTGGAACACCACTCTGGCGCTGGTATGCGGCAACGCCGTGATCTGGAAGCCATCGGAAAAGACCCCGCTGACCGCACTGGCCTGCCAGGCGCTGTTCGAAAAAGCCCTGAAAGCCTTTGGCGAAGCGCCGCAAGGCCTGACGCAGCTGATCATCGGCGACCGCGACGCCGGCCAGGCACTGGTCGACGACCCGCGCGTACCGCTGGTAAGCGCCACCGGCAGCACCCGCATGGGGCGCGAAGTCGGCCCACGCGTGGCGGCACGCTTCGGTCGCAGCATCCTCGAGCTGGGTGGCAACAACGCAATGATCCTGGCCCCGAGCGCCGACCTGGACCTGGCCGTGCGCGGCATTCTGTTCAGCGCCGTGGGTACCGCCGGGCAGCGCTGCACCACCCTGCGTCGCCTGATCGTGCACCGCTCCATCAAGGACGAAGTGGTGGCCCGCGTCAAAGCCGCCTACGCCAAGGTACGTATCGGCGACCCGCGCCAGGACAACCTGGTCGGCCCGCTGATCGACAAGGGTTCGTTCACCGCCATGCAGGACTCCCTGGCCCGTGCCCGTGATGAAGGCGGCAGCGTGTTCGGTGGCGAGCGCCAGTTGCAGCAGCAGTACCCGGATGCCTACTACGTGAGCCCGGCGATCGTCGAGATGCCTGGTCAGAGCGAGGTGGTGCGCCATGAAACCTTCGCGCCGATTCTCTACGTGCTGGCCTATGACGAGTTCGACGAAGCGCTGCGCCTGAACAACGAAGTGCCACAGGGCCTGAGCTCGTGCATCTTCACCACCGACCTGCGTGAGGCCGAGCGCTTCCAGAGCGCGGCGGGCAGCGACTGCGGCATCGCCAACGTCAACATCGGCACCAGCGGTGCCGAGATCGGTGGCGCGTTCGGTGGCGAGAAAGAGACCGGCGGTGGCCGTGAGTCGGGTTCCGATTCGTGGAAGGCCTACATGCGTCGTCAGACCAACACCGTGAACTACTCGCGCGAGCTGCCGCTGGCGCAGGGCATCGTGTTCGACTGATAACCGCGTCGGCCCCTTCGCCGGCAAGGCCGGCTCCTACCGCAACCATGTAGGGGCCGGCCTTGCCGGTGAAGGGTGCTTCCCGTTCCAAGGCCAACCAACGGAGGCGGCCATGACCGACCTGCGTCAAGAATGTCTGTGGGAGTTCGTCACTCCGCCTGCGGCGCCTGCCGCCGCACTGACGGCACAGATCAAGGCCGATGTGTGCGTGATCGGCGGGGGTATCACCGGTCTGTGCACGGCCATCAACCTGCTCGAGCAGGGCAAGTCCGTCGCGCTGCTCGAAGCCCGTGTCATCGGCCATGGTGGCTCGGGGCGCAACGTCGGGCTGGTCAACGCCGGCACCTGGATCCGCCCCGACGATGTCGAGGCCACCCTGGGCCAGCAACAGGGCAGCCGCCTGAACAAGGTACTGGGTGAAGCCCCGGCCGAGGTGTTCGCCATGATCGAACGCCTGGGCATCGACTGCCAGGCACGCAACGAAGGCACCCTGCACATGGCGCACAACGCCAACGGCGTAGCCGACCTGCAATCGCGTCACCAGCAATGGAGCCGACGCGGTGCCGACGTCGAGCTGCTGACCGGTGCGCAGTGCCAGGAATACTGCGGTACCGACAAGATCTCCGCCGCGTTGCTCGACCGCCGCGCCGGCACCATCAACCCCATGGGCTACACCCGTGGCCTGGCCACCGCGGTACGCCGTCTGGGTGGGCAGGTGTTCGAACAGTCCGCTGTCACCGGGCTCACCCGCGAAGGCAGCGCCTGGCTGGTGAAGACTGCCCATGGCGCGGTCAGCGCCGACAAGGTGGTGATCTCCACCGGTGCCTACACCGAGGGCGACTGGACCGCGTTGCAGAAGCAGTACTTTCGCGGCTACTACTACCAGGTGGCTTCCAAGCCCCTGCAGGGCGCTGCGGCCGACAACGTGCTCAAGCACGGCCAGGGCTCGTGGGACACGCGCACGGTGCTCAGCAGCATCCGTCGCGACGACCAGGGCCGCCTGCTGCTGGGCAGCATGGGCCGGGTCGACAACAAGCCGGCGTGGTTCGTGCGCAGCTGGGCCGACCGCATCCAGGGGCACTACTTCCCGCAACTGGGCAAGGTCGACTGGGAAATGCACTGGACCGGCTGTATCGACTTCACCCCGGACCACCTGATGCGCCTGTTCGAACCGGCCCCGGGCATCGTTGCGGTCACCGGTTACAACGGCCGTGGCAACACCACCGGTACTGTGATCGGCAAGGCCTTCGCACAGTACCTGCTGCAGGACGATCCGGATGCACTGCCGATCCCGTTCGCCCCTATGAAACCGGTATCGGCCCCGTTGCTGCGCACCGGCTTCTACGAAACCGGCTTTTCGCTGTACCACGCCGGGCAGTGCCTGCGCGTGCTGCTGTAACCCCCGCTCCAGTGCGCGGCCATCGACAGGGATGCCCTGGTCGATGGCCTTCGGCATTGCCCGCATGCCGTCCACCTGCCCGCATTTTCAACGCCCCGTACCGCTCGCGCCCGGTCGAGAATCATTAACACCCGCGATTTTTTCAATTGGGCTGGATCCAATCGGTAGTGTCGTTTAGCCTTCGCCGCCATCATGAGCGCCTTTGCGCTGAACGCGCTCGCTAAAACGGACTTGAAGGGTGCCACTTGCACAACATTCCCCATATTCGCCTCCACCTGCGTGACCTGGTTCGTACCGAGTCCTTCGCCGAGCTGAACAGCTACTTCGATGCCCTGCAGGCCGAGTGGAGCAGCGCCGAGCCTGGCACCCACCATTATCTGGACACCGCCCGCACCGGCACGCTGTTCGACTTCAGTGTGACCCCGGCGCCGGAGATCGCACGCTTTCTGCAGGCCTGGGTCGCCGCCTGCCCGGATGCCTTCCATCCGCGCCTGTTCCTGGGCAACTACTGCTATGGCCGCGCCGGCAATATTCGCGGCAACGGCTGGGCCAACAGCGTGACCGACGACTGCTGGCTGGGCGCGGCGCTGGCTTGTGAACTGTCGGCGGTGCACCTGCTGGCGGCGCTCGAACGTTCGCCGCAGCCGGTGGCTGCAGGCGTCACCCTGATGGAGCTGTGCGCGCACTTCCACGAGCCGGCGTGGCTGAACGCGCTGTTCGGTGGCGAGCCTGCCAAGGGCATGGCCAGCGACAACCAGGACCCCGAACTGCTGGAGATGGCGGTCGAACACCTGGCCCACTACGGCCTGACGCCCTTGCAACAGGCCCCCACGGCGCTGCCGGCCGGCCTGCCGCAACGCCAGGCGCACGAGATGGACCAGGGTCAGGATTACTGGCTGCACCGCGTGATGGAGTGGCGCCCGGACTGCCTGGAAGCGCTGCTCAACTATGCCAACTACCTGTTGCCACGCTGGGGCGGCAGCTACGAAGACATCGAAGGCTTTGCCAGCGGGCCGCTGTGCGCCGCGCTGAGCGAGGCGCAGCGCAATGCGATCCGCTGGCTGGCGTTCTACGACATCCACGAGGATTACCCCGCCAAGGAGGAATTCAACGCTGCACGCGAGTACCTCGAGCACTTCGAGGCCTGGCTGCAGCGCGACCTGCTGCCAGCCTACCGCGGTTATGCGCTGGGTTACTTCGGCCAGTTCTGCAGCTATTCGCTGGACAACCAGCCACGTGCGATGGCGATGCAGGTCGCGAGCGTGCAGGCCTTCCCCGAAGGCGAATACTTCCGCCATGTCGAGGGGCCGTTCCACAGCTTCGTCTACCTCACCATGGTGGCCAACATGGCCGACGAAACCGGTGCCTTCAAGGTGGCGGTCGAGCGCATGTGCGCGATGAACGAGTTGGGCGTGCCGGTGGCGATCAAGGCTGTCGGTCACCAGTTCGGCCTGTGGGGTTTCGACAAGGACCCGCAGTGTGTGCCGGCCTTGCTGGACCGCGCGCGGGTGCTGGGCGAACACGACCTGGGGGACTCGGGCCTGGACATCGTCAGCCTGCCGTCATTCCTGTGGGACGGTGGGCGCCACGACGAGGGTTACTTCCTGGCGGTGCAATGGGGCGAGCGTGGCCTGCCGGGCGCGGCCTATTTCCTGCACGAGGTACACACCGGTGCCCGTGAAGAGGCCCCGCAACGCTATGTGGACGAGGGCGAAAGCCTGCGCTGGCTGGAGCGCGGTGCCCAGGACGGCTGCCCGCAGAGCATGTTCAACCTGGCCTGGAAAAAGCTTTTCGACGATGAGCTGGACATGCGTGTGCGTGCCAACCTCGACGAGGTGCTGCGCCTGTTCGAAGGCGCCCGCCAATCGTCGCGGGCAGAACAGCGCGCGCGCATCCGCATCGGCATCCTGCTGCGCGACTTCGGCACTGCCGAAGAGCAGGAAACCGGCGTGAAGTACCTGCGTTCGCTGGTCGACTGTGACGATGACTGGGTCTCGGCGCGTACCAGTGCCGAGATCGCACTGGCCTACCTGCGCGGGCAGGGCGTTCAGCAAAGCCGCTTCGCTGCCATCGAGTGGGCGCAGCATGCCGTGACCCAGTTGCCCGACAACGAAGGCATCCAAGAAGTCCAGTACGAGGTGCTCAACTCCCACAGCCTGCTCAAGAGTGTCACCAGCGTGTTCGGTGCGTTCCTGGGGCGTGGCAAGGTCGGCGCCGACGACCTGCCGCCCAAGCCGGCGCAGTAACGCCCATGGCCGCACTGCAACGGTTGCGACTTCGTGCCTGGCTGCTGCTGGGCAACGGCTTTCTGGTGGTGGGCGGGCTGGCCCTGTGCGCGCTGCCGCTGGCGATGTGCATGTGGCTGCCCGGTGCTGCGGGGCTGCTGGCCGGGTTCGTGACCCTGCCAGCGGGCATGTTCGGCTACAGCATGCTCAAGCTGCCCTTTGCGACGCGTGCCGATTCCAGCGAGGACGGCATCGCCCTGCAGGCAGTGGACGCGCCGCAGCTGTTCGAGGAAATCGAGCGGTTGCGCCTGGCACTCGGCGCGCCTGCGCTGGATGCGGTGTACCTGAACGACGACTTCAACGCCAGTATCCGCCAGCACCACGTACTGTTTCGCAGGACGCGCAACGTGATGTGGCTGGGCCTGCCCTTGCTCGACACACTGTCGCCACGGGCCTGCGCGGCGATCCTGGCGCATGAGTGCGCGCACATCGCCCAGCGTCATGGCCGCTATGCCAGCCGCGTGTATTTCGCACGGCTGCAATGGCAGGCGGCGAGCGAGCGGCTGGAGCGCCATCGCTCGTTGTCGAGCGCGCCGCTGCGTCTGTTCGTGGGCTGGTACGTGCCGCGTTTTCTGGCCGTGAGCATGGATTTTGCGCGGCGCTGCGAGTACCAGGCCGACGCCGAGGCGGCGCGGGTAGGCGGGGTCGAGGCGATGCGCGAGGCGCTGGTCGGCCTGGCCTTGCAGGGGCGGGCACTGGAGCAGGCGTTCTGGCCCAAGGTGTTTCTTGCCGGCAGCGCCACGCCATTGACCGACCTGGCCCGCAGCGGTGCGCCGAGCCTGCCGCAGGACATTGCCGAGGCCCGCAGCTGGCTGCATGGCGCACTGTGCAACGAGACCGACGACAGCGATACCCACCCGGCGCTGGCCGACCGCCTGGCGGCGCTGGGAGGGGCACCCGATCAGCCCGACGCGGCACTGGTGTGGCAGCGCAGCCAGCCCAGCGCGGCGCAGGCCTGGCTGGGTGAGCAGCACCTGCCATTGGCGCAGCGCCTGGACGAACAACAGGCCGATGACAATGCCCGGCATTGCCAGCGCGCCCGTGACGAGCGCGAGGCATTGGTGGCCGAGCAGCACGACCTGCAGCGTAAACGGCGTATCCGTGCGCTGTCGGGCCACGAGATTGCCCGGCTGGCCTGGCTGTACCGCACCCTTGGCGAGGCGGGCGATGAGGCGCTGCGTTTGCTGGAGGACGCACTGCAGCAGGCGCCGGACGCGGCGGTGCGCTATCAGCTGGCCGAGTGTCATGCCCAGGCCGGGCGCCCGGACGCCGCAGCAGCACTGTGGCGGCAGGTGGCCGAGCAGCGCGGGCCGTTGCAGCTGTACAGCCTGCGCAAGCTCAGCGTGCTGGCCCTGCGCAGCGATGACCGCGGCGCGGCCGAGCACTATCGGCGCGAGGCCGATGCCCTGCAGCGTGCCGATAGCGACGATGACGGTGAAGACGGCGAGTGGGTGCCCCACGACCTGGTGCCCGTGGAGTGCAACAAGCTGATCGAGACGCTCACGCCGCTGCTGAAACTGGCGACCGGCGTGTGGCTGCTGCGCGAGACCGGCACACGGCGCTACATTTTGCTGGTACTGGCGCGGGACTCGCTGACTTTCCGCCTGGTCAGTCGCCTGACCGGCGAAGACAGCTACCTGCGCCGGGATTGCCAGCAGATGCTCAACCGCCTGCTGCCGCGCATTCGCCTGGACCTGGTGCCCGTGGTGATGTCGGTCGGGGATGCGCGGCTGGTGTTCTGCTCGCAGGCGTCGCAGCTGCGCTTGAGCGCGTTGCTGTAGTGCTTAGATTCGATTGGTAAATGCCTTATTGCCTGCTCTTCAACACTTGCCTGTTTTTGCGTCAGGGGCTTGGGGAGCCGGCGGTTTACCGTCCGTTACGGCTTGCTCAAGTTGAGCAGGCCTACGCCAAACATGAACCAGGCAAACCCAATGATGATCAGCCATGAGGTAATAGTCAGGCGCCTTTTGAGCGCAAGAGGGAATTCATGAAAGTCCTTCGGATCCAGCTGCCCTCGGTTGATGGAGCGTCTTGCATACAACATGATCCCGCTGAGTGCTGATACGATCATGCATCGAGAAATGAAGCCGTGTGTTCCCCATATCTGCAAGAATCTGGGCAGACAGTCACTGCGCCGAAAGGCGTGAAGCAAACTTGAAAAATGTCGAGAATGGGCAAGTTGTACCTCTGACAAGAGGCCCCCGATCCCCAAGAAGCAGGGGGTTAACATAAACGCCAGCGCCCAGTGGGACTCCCAGAAGGCCATCATGGCTGGGCGTGCTCATAGATAACTTCCCCTAACCATTCACCACCTGACATACCACCCAGACTCCCTGCTAAAGCCCCTGCACCGACGATGGCGACACTACAAACGGTCGCACTCACCGGTCCTAAACTCAAGCAACCTACCGCGAAAACCCTGTTTGCAGCGGCGCCCCCCAGTGAACCAAAACCAAGCCCTCCCAAGAAACTGCCAGCCTCGGTGAAGCGTATCTTTTTACACGCCTTGGTTTCTCCAGCCATGCACGCCTCTCGAATCTTGAAGTACGAAGAAGCAGCACCTATCACTATGCCGATGTGCCCGCCGGTCTTCAGGTACGTTGACATCCTTGCCACCTTCTCCAGGTGCGTTGCATATCCCGGAATTTGTCCTGGGACGCCCGCTTTGCTCCAATGATGCACCAGACTCCTGCTCGATATTCCAAGGCCTCTGCGCAAGGTGTCATGGCTGCCCAGGTTCATCGGTTTGTTGAGGAAGGCTATCCGCAACTGCGCTTCCATACGCTTGAAAAGTTCTTTACGGGAAGCGAAGAACTGTGGGCTTTTCAAATGGCCATGCTTGGAGAATTGCTGCTGATGCAAGAGCTCGACCTGATGCAGTGTATTCTTCAGGTCTTCGAATGACCTCGCCATCATGGCCTGGGCCACCCCTATCGACAGACTCACGTCACTTAGTAATCCTGCGATTTCGGCCTGGTGCCTCATCATGAAATCGGCCTCATCGGGGCTCAGACCGGCAAGACTATCTCGCGCCAGTTCTGCCGCTTCCATCAGATGCAGTTCCTCACGCGTACACATCTGTGCACTTCCTGGAACACCGATGACAAAGATTTCCCCTGCCTTGAAGCCGTTCTCAAAGGTTGGGTTGAGACGCTGCAGACGAATGGCCAGGTGCCTCTGCGGGTCAGCCAGCCCATGCAGCACCTGATTGAATGACTGGCTGTGCTGGACAATATGAAAGCCCGGCTCCAGTCTGGGCTGCGCGAATGTTGTCATTGTGCTGACTGCTTGTCGTGGTGAGGGAGTCGACTCAAATCCGAGCGTCGATGCGCTAGGCTGGAGTGGAATGCTGCTCCTGATGGCAGGCCCTTGATGTAGCGGTGCAATGACATAGTTGCTGCCCAGCGGACATTTGCACTGAACCAGTGAGCCATCCACGGCTGTGCTGAGGCCGTCCTGTCGCCAGCGCGATTCACCCTCGATGATCGTGCCTTCTGCACCGCAGTGAGGGCAGGGTGTGGTCCTGTCGCCTTCAAGTAGCCAAGGGATGTCGTGCACCTGGCCGCGCGCATGACTGGCTATGCAGATTGCACCTGTACTGGTGAGATCTCCGTCCAGACCTTGGCCCTTGCCGAAGATATTCATGCGCTGGCTCATGATTCACCCGCGCAATGGAAGCAATGGGAAAGGAGAACGTTTTTCTTGGTCATGAGTGGGTGTCGCAAGCTGGGAAGAGCGCAACTTAGCAGTTGCTTATCCCGGATTTTCCCGGCTTGGAACGGTAAGGAAAGGTCCTGCGTGATTTTAGGATTTGGACGTAATCAGGTGTGCCAGGCTGTCGCCGTGGCTGGTATCCGGGGCGATCACGGCTGTTTGCAAAAGGCTGCCTTCGTGTGGCATCGCTCGGCTCCAGGGGGCTGCTACGGCGGCAGCGTTGAACAGTGAGGGCGCATGATGAGGCTGCGCCCGGCATTGCACAAACCGATGGGCGTCAAGGCACCTAAGGCCCGGGGCGGTACTGCAGGGCCTCGGCCAGGTGCACGCGCGCAATGTGTGCGGCCTGTTCCAGATCGGCCAGCGTACGCGCCACCTTGAGCAGGCGGTGCGCGGCCCGTAGCGACAAGGTTAGTCGTTCGCACGCGGTTTCCAGCCATTGCTGATCGTCAGTGGACAGCGCGCAGTGCTGGCGCAGGCCGGGCAGCTCGAGAAAGGCGTTGGCACAGCCCTGGCGCTGTTGTTGTCGTTCGCGTGCGGCAGCCACCTGCCCTGCGATGTGGGCACTGGCGGGGCCGTTGTCGGTGCAGTGCGAGAGCGCCGTGGCTTCACGGGCGACGGTCAGGTGCAGGTCGATGCGATCAAGCAACGGGCCGGAGAGCTTGTTGCGGTAGCGCTGGATCTGGTCACTGCTGCATCGGCAGCGACCGGTGGGGTCGCCATGGTAGCCGCAGGGGCAGGGGTTCATCGCTGCCACCAGTTGGAAGCGGGCCGGGAAGCGGATCTTGTCCTTGGCCCGGGCGATCACGATTTCGCCCGATTCCAGGGGCTCGCGGAGCACTTCCAGCACGCGCCGCTCGAACTCCGGCAACTCATCCAGAAACAGCACGCCATGGTGGGCCAGGGTGATCTCGCCGGGTTGCGGGCGGCTGCCACCGCCGACCAGTGCGGCCCCCGACGCCGAGTGATGCGGGTGGCGAAACGGACGCTGCGGCCAGCTGTTGAGCGGCAGCGGGCTGGCGACCGACTGGATGGCCGCCACCTCCAGCGCTTCGCGCTCGTTCAGCGGTGGCAGCAGGCCGGGCAGGCGGCTGGCGAGCAGGGTCTTGCCGGTGCCGGGTGGCCCGCTGAACAGCAGGTTGTGGGCCCCGGCCGCGGCGACCAGCAGGGCACGCTTGGCGGCAAGCTGGCCCTGCACCTCGTTGAGGTCGGGGTAGGGCTGGCTGTGCAGGACCAGGCCGTTGGCCTTGTAGGGTTCGAGGGGCTGCTGGCCGTTGAGGTGCGCGACCAGTTCCAGCAGGTGGTCTACGGCGTACACCACCAGGCCCGAAGCCAGGCAGGCCTCCTCGGCATTCTCCCGTGGCACCACCAGCGCGCGCCCGGCTTCGCGGGCGGCAAGGGCGGCAGGCAGCACGCCCTGCACGCAGCGCACCGCCCCCGACAGCGCCAGCTCGCCGAGGCATTCCACTGCGTGCAGCGAGGCGATCGGCATCTGCCCGTTGGCGGCCAGGATGCCCAGGGCTATGGCCAGGTCGAAGCGTCCGCCATCCTTGGGCAGGTCGGCGGGGGCGAGGTTGAGGGTGATGCGCCGCGCGGGGAACTCCAGGCCGGAGTTGAGGATGGCGCTGCGCACACGGTCCTTGCTTTCCTTCACCGTGGCTTCGGGCAGGCCGACCAGGGTCAGGTTGGGCAGGCCGTTGGCCAGGTGCGCTTCGATGGTGACCGCAGGGGCCAGCACGCCCACCTGGGCGCGGCTGTGGACAAGGGCGAGGGACATGCACACTCCATGATCGGGACAATGCCGCGTCCTGCGGCTGGGGCAAGGATAGTGGTGCGCGCGCAGGGTGCGCGGGGGAGAGTGAGTCGAGGTTTTGCAGCGGTTGACGGGGCTAGGAGCGCTGGTCAAGATCACGGCGCCCCGGTGCAGCCTTCGGGCCGCGACGGCGTGCGTGCCAATGGCTTCTATCGCCGCTTGGGGGTGGGAGGTGGTGGCGCAGTTGGAGGAGGGGGATGTGCGGTATGAGAAGGTGAGGCAGGCCCCTGCATGACCCTGCAGGCGCCGGCCCCGCCGACGAAGGCTGCGCTGCGCTCTACTCGGCAGCCGCCGGGTTCAGCCGCGCTTCCATCTCTTCGACCTTGGCCTCCAGCGCCTCCAGGCGTGCGCGGGTGCGGGCCAGCACTACCATCTGGCTGTCGAACTCCTCACGGCTGACCAGTTCCAGCTTGCTGAAACCACTTTGCAGCAGCGCCTTGAACTGGCTTTCCAGTTCGCTGCGCGGCTGCGCGGTGTCACCGCTGAACAGGCGCGAGGCCTGGTCGCTCAGGGCATCGAGAAAGGCTTTGGGCGCGAGCATGTTGGTCCGTCCGGTAAATGCAAAGAGGCGGCCAGTGTAACACGCACCCCACGCCCGCTCGCCCCGCACGCTTTTCGCGCATTCCCCCGATCGGTAGCGCACCGTTTTTGTGCGTGTTTGCCCTGCTGGCGACTGGCCAATTCCAAGCAAGGCACGCAAGCCCTTGTAATTGGTGGCTTTGGCAGACATGGCAAGGTTTCTGCTTAGAGCCAAGTGACTCATGCACTGGTGTCGGGCCTTGGGATTGAGGCCGACGAAGCGTTACAAAGCCAGGCACTGCGCTTAGACTTGAGACGGGTTTGTTTTCCTGGGGCAAGTCCACCAATTCGGGAGAGAGTTTCATGAAGCTAGTCACTGCCATCATCAAGCCATTCAAGTTGGACGACGTGCGCGAGTCGCTGTCCGAAATCGGCGTGCAGGGCATTACCGTCACGGAAGTCAAAGGCTTCGGACGGCAGAAAGGCCACACCGAGCTGTATCGCGGTGCTGAATACGTAGTCGATTTCCTGCCCAAGGTGAAGATCGATGTCGCCATCGACGACAAGGACCTGGACCGGGTCATCGAGGCGATCACCAAGGCGGCCAACACCGGCAAGATCGGTGACGGCAAGATTTTCGTGGTCAATCTGGAACAGGCCATCCGCATCCGTACCGGTGAAACCGATACCGACGCGATCTAAGTAACGCCGCCCCAAACCCCAACGCCCCAGGAGATAACAATATGACTCTGCGTCAGTTCGCAGGGCTAGGAGCCCTTTTGTCCCTCGTAATGCCTGGCATGGCCATGGCAGAGGAGGCAGCCGCCCCCGTGCTCAACTCCGGCGACACCGCCTGGATGTTGACCGCCACCGCGCTGGTGCTGTTCATGACCATCCCGGGCCTGGCGTTGTTCTACGGCGGCATGGTGCGTTCCAAGAACGTGCTTTCGGTGATGATGCAGTGTTTCGCCATCACCGGCCTGATCAGCATTCTGTGGATGGTCTACGGCTACAGCCTGGCGTTCGATACCACGGGTATGGAAGAGGGCGTGGTCAACTTCAATTCCTTCGTCGGCGGGTTCTCCAAGGCCTTCCTGGCCGGCGTCACCCCCGCAAGCCTGACCTCGTTGTTCCCCGAGGCGGTGTTCATCACCTTCCAGATGACCTTCGCCATCATCACTCCTGCCCTGATCGTCGGTGCCTTTGCCGAGCGCATGAAGTTCTCGGCCATGCTGATCTTCATGGCCGTGTGGTTCACCCTGGTCTACGCACCGATCGCGCACATGGTCTGGTCCGGTGCCGGCGGCCTGATGTGGGACTGGGGCGTACTGGACTTTGCCGGTGGCACCGTGGTGCATATCAATGCGGGTATCGCGGGCCTGGTGGCGTGCCTGGTGCTGGGCAAGCGCAAGGGTTTCCCGACCACCCCGATGGCCCCGCACAACCTGGGCTACACCCTGATGGGCGCGGCCATGCTGTGGATCGGCTGGTTCGGCTTCAACGCCGGCTCCGCAGCCGCTGCCAACGGCACCGCCGGCATGGCCATGCTGGTGACCCAGATCGCCACGGCCGCCGCTGCGCTGGGCTGGATGTTCGCCGAGTGGATCACCCACGGCAAACCCAGCGCCCTGGGCATCGCCTCCGGTGTGGTGGCAGGCCTGGTGGCGATCACCCCGGCTGCGGGCACCGTAGGCCCGATGGGCGCATTGGTGATCGGCCTGGTATCGGGTGTGGTGTGCTTCTTCTGCGCCACCAGCCTCAAGCGCAAGATGGGCTATGACGACTCCCTGGACGCCTTCGGCGTGCATGGCATCGGCGGCATCGTCGGCGCGATTCTCACCGGCGTGTTCGCGGCCCCTGCACTGGGCGGCTTCGGTACCGTCGAAGATATCGGCGCACAGGTCTGGGTGCAGGCCAAGGGCGTGGGCTTCACGGTGATCTACACCGCCATCGTCACCTACGTGATTCTGAAGGTGCTGGACCTGGTGATGGGCCTGCGGGTCAACGAAGAGGAAGAAGCGGTCGGCCTCGACCTCGCGCAGCACAACGAGCGTGGCTACAACCTGTAACATGCTCGAAAAAACATGCCCGGCTTGCCGGGCATTTTTTTGCCTGGGTTTTGTCCATCCAAGGGCACGCAAACGGTTTCCACGGGGGCATTTGCAGGCGCTTGACGCTGTAATGGCCATCAAGCATAAAACTTACAGCGAACAAGGATATTTAGGCACTTTGCTTTTTCACACATCACGCTAGAATGCGCGCCGTAGGGTGCGGATGACCTGTCCGCGCACTTCGATACCCTTTGCTAGGCTTGGCATTGAACAGGCCGCTCACGGCGGGGTCAGCTGGTGAAGCAATGCCGGCAGCTCTTTCTTTTTGTCGGGCCCTGCACGGGCCCGCACGGTGCTCGCCACGTGGTAGGGCGGGCGCCGCTGGCCGCGGGCTACCCGTGGCCCTGGATTTTTCCGGCAGTGGCCGCACCTGGCGCTGTTGGTCTATAACTTATCTGCTTTTCGCAAGTCATGAGGTAGAACATGAGCGACGATGATCTGGAAAACGACGACCTCGAAGTGGGCGACGAAGACGATACCGATGAAGGCCTGGAAGCGGCTGCCGACGACGTTGCCGATGACAGCGGTGACGACAGCCCCGCACCGGTAGCCAAGGGCAAGTCCAAGGCTGCGGTCTCGGTCGACGAAATGCCCAGCATGGAAGCCAAGCAGAAGGAGCGCGACGCGCTCGCCAAGGCGATGGAAGAGTTCCTGTCGCGTGGCGGCAAGGTGCAGGAAGTGGAGGCCAACGTGGTCGCCGATCCGCCCAAGAAGCCAGACAACAAGTACGGTAGCCGTCCTATCTGAGGGTGCCGTCGAACAGAAGAGCCCGCCGTCGCTGCGGGCTTTTTTGTGGGTGGCGTTACGGGTTGCCGCTGCTGACGCTATGGCGGGGCAGGCCCGCTCCTACAACGATCACCGCAACCCTTGTGGGAGCGGGCTTGACCCGCGATGGGGCCAGCGGGGCTAACGCCAACTGAGCAACAGCTCAGGCAACTGCGACAGGCGCTGGATCTCGGCATCCGGCTGCCCCTCGGCTGTCCACGCCTTGCCCTGCGGGTTGAACCATATCGCGCGCAGGCCGGCCTGCTGGGCCCCGGCGATGTCGTCGCCCGGGTGGTCGCCGATATGCACGGCATTGCCGGCCTCGGCCTGGCCCTGGCGCAATGCTTCGAGAAACGGCTGCGGGTCTGGCTTGCCGATGCCCAGGTCCTCGGCGCACAGGGCGAACCTGAAATAGTCGGCCAGCCCCAGGCGCCTCACGTCGGCATTGCCATTGGTGACCACGCCCAGGGTGTAGCGATGGCGCAGCACCTCCAGCACTGGCTGCACCTCGGGGAAGATATCCACCTGGTGGCGCGCATGCAGGAACACTTCAAAGCCCTCGTTGGCCAGGGCGTGGGCCCTGGCTTCGCTGTAGCCGACGTCGCTCATGGCATGGAACAGCACCTTGCGCCGCAAGGCGCTGATGCGATGCCGCAGGCCCGGCTCGGCCTGCACCAGGCGCTCGCGAATGGCATACAGGTGCTCCACCGGCACCGCGCCCAGGTCGGGTGCATTCGCCGCCAGCCAGTCGCGCAGCACGGCCTCGGCACTGACAATGACCGGGGCGGTGTCCCACAGGGTGTCGTCCAGGTCGAAGGTGATCAGCTGAATGCTCATGAGTCACTGTCCTTGCTGCGTTTGGCCCTTGGGTGGGCGCTGTCATAGACGCTCGCCAGGTGCTGGAAGTCCAGGTGAGTGTAGATCTGCGTGGTGGCGATGTCGGCATGCCCGAGCATTTCTTGCACCGCACGCAGGTCCTGGGACGATTCGAGCAGGTGGCTGGCGAAGGAGTGGCGCAGCATGTGCGGGTGCAGGTTCTGCCCCAGCTCGCGGCTGCCCGCCGCCTGGACCCGCAGCTGGATCGCCCGCGGGCCCAGGCGCCGGCCTTGCTGGCTGACGAACACCGCGTTGTCCTGCGGGGCGCTGATGCCGCGCAGCGCCAGCCACTTTTCCAGTGCCTCTCGGGCTTTGCGGCCTACCGGCAGCACGCGGGTCTTGCTGCCCTTGCCATGCACCTGCACCAGGCCGGCTGGCAGGTCGAGCTGATCGAGATCGAGGCTGGTCAGCTCCGACAGGCGCAGGCCCGAGGAATAGAACAGCTCGAGCATGGCCTGGTCGCGGCGGGCGAGAAAGTCGTCGTCCACAGCGCCTTCGAGCAATTGCAGCGCGCGGTCGGTATCGAGGGTCTTGGGCAGCCGGCGCTCGCCCTTGGGCGCGGCCAGGCCGTTGGCCGGGTCGTGGTCGCACAGGCCTTCGCGGTTTAGGTAGCGGTACAGGCCGCGCACCGCCGAAAGCATGCGCGCCAGGCTGCGCGACGACTGCCCGGCATGGTGCTGGCGCGCCACGAACTGGCGCAGGTGCTGGATCTCCAGGGCGCTCCAGCTGGCGATGCCGGTTTTCTCGCAGTAGGCCAGCACGTTGGCCAGGTCACGCCGGTAGGCCAGCTGGGTATGCTCCGACACCTGGCGCTCGTTGCGCAGGTGCGCGATGAACGCGTCCAGCTGGCGCTCCATCAGCGTACCGGGCGCAGGGTCTGGGTAAAGCGCGGTAGCACGCGGCCGAGCACTTCGGCGATGTAGCTCAGGAACAGGGTGCCGACGCTGCTCTTGTAGTGCTGCGGGTCGTGGCTGGCGATGGCGAGCACGCCATGCAGGCCCTGATAGTCGAGCGCGGCGACGGCACTGGAGCCGACTTCGGGGCGCTGGGCCTCGCCGAACAGGAAGTCCAGCTCGTGGTCGCGCAGGGTGCCGCTGACCGTCTTGCCCGCGCACAGCAGGCCGCCGATGGCCTGTTGCGCTTCGGTCGGGTTGACCCAGCGGCCCACGGGGGCCACGGTATCGCCGAACAGGATCAGGCTCACGAACGGCACCTTGAACTCCTGGCGCAGGCTGTCCTCGACGGCCATCACCACGGCCTCGAGGCTGTCGGCGTCGAGCAGGTCGAGGATCAGCCGGCGGGTCTTCTCGAACAGCCGGTCGTTGTCGCGGGCCACGTCCATCAGGTGCGAGAGGCGGTGGCGCATCTCGATGTTGCGGTCGCGCAGCAGCTTGAGCTGGCGCTCCACCAGCGACACGCTGTCGCCGCGCTGGTGAGGGACCTGCAACTCCAGCAGCAGGTCGTCATGCTCGGCGAAGAACGCCGGGTTGGCACGCAGGTAAGCCACCACGTCCTGGGCCCCGACGCTGGGCGTCGAGCCCTGGGCGTCGGAGGCGTCGGGCTCTGCGGTGGGCGTGTGGGGCTGGTCGGTCATGGCTGGTACTCACTCATAGGCGAACCTGTCCTTCATACACGCGTACGGCAGGGCCTGTCATCACTACAGGCCGGCCCGGGCCGCCCCATTCGATGGACAGGCGCCCTCCGGGCAGGTCGATCAGCAGCGGCGAATCCATCCAGCCCTGGCTGATGGCAGCCACCGCCGCGGCGCAGGCACCGGTGCCGCAGGCCTGGGTTTCCCCGGCGCCGCGCTCCCACACGCGCAACTGGGCGCGGTGGCGGTCGATGACCTGGAGGAAGCCGACGTTGACCCGCTGCGGGAAGCGCGGGTGGTTCTCGATCTGCGGGCCGAGGTCGTGCACCGGGGCGCTGTTGATGTCGTCGACGCGCAGCACCGCATGGGGGTTGCCCATCGACACGGCAGCCAGGTTGACCGTGCGACCGGCCACTTCCAGCGGGTAGCTCAGGGCCTGGGCAGGGGCGTCGAAGGGGATCTCGGACGGCACCAGGCGCGGTGGGCCCATGTCGACGCTGATCTGCCCGTCGCCGCGCACATCGAGTTCGATGATGCCGCTCTTGGTCTCGACGCGGATACGCTTTTTCGCCGTCAGGCGCTTGTCCAGCACGAAGCGCGCGAAGCAGCGCGCACCGTTGCCGCACTGCTCGACCTCGGACCCGTCGGCGTTGAAGATCCGGTAGCGAAAGTCCACGTCCGGATTGCTCGGCGCCTCGACGATCAGCAGTTGGTCGAAACCGATGCCGGTGTGCCGGTCACCCCATTGCTTGGCGTGCTTGGGCAGGATGTGCGCGTGCTGGCTGACCAGGTCGAGGACCATGAAGTCGTTGCCCAGGCCGTGCATCTTGGTAAAACGCAGCAGCATGGGGTCACTCCGGCAGTAGGCTTTCGCCGGCAAACAGCTCGGCCACGGTTTCGCGACGGCGCACTTCGAAGGCCTGATCGGCATCCACCAGTACTTCGGCGCAGCGACCACGGGTGTTGTAGTTCGAACTCATGACGAAACCGTAGGCACCGGCCGAATGCACGGCCAGCAGGTCACCTTCGGCCAGGTTCAGCGCACGGTCCTTGGCCAGGAAGTCGCCGGTCTCGCAGATCGGGCCGACCACGTCATAGCTGCGCGGCTCGCCATCACGTGGCTGCACGGCGGTCACGTCCATCCAGGCCTGGTACAGCGCCGGGCGGATCAGGTCGTTCATCGCCGCGTCGACGATGGCGAAGTCCTTGTGCTCGGTGTGCTTGAGGTACTCGACGCGGGTCAGCAGCACGCCGGCATTGGCCACGATGTAGCGGCCCGGTTCGAATACCAGCGCCAGGTCGCGGTCGCCCACGCGCTCGCGGATGGCCTTGATGTAGTCGCCGGCCAGTGGCGGCTCTTCGTCGCGATAGCGCACGCCCACGCCGCCGCCCAGGTCCAGGTGGCGCAGGTAGATGCCGCACTCGCCGAGGCGGTCGATCAGCGCCAGCAGGCGGTCGAGGGCATCGAGGAAGGGCTCCAGCGTCGTCAGCTGCGAACCGATGTGGCAGTCGACGCCGACGATTTCCAGGTTCGGCAGCTGCGCGGCGCGCACGTAGACTTCTTCGGCATCGGCAATGGCGATACCGAACTTGTTCTCTTTGAGGCCGGTGGAAATGTACGGGTGGGTGCCGGCATCGACATCCGGGTTGACCCGCAGCGAGATCGGCGCGCGTACGCCCATTTCGGCGGCAACCACCTGCAGGCGCTCCAGCTCGTCGGTGGACTCGACGTTGAAGCAGTGCACGCCCACTTCGAGGGCGCGGCGCATGTCGTCGCGGGTCTTGCCCACGCCGGAGAACACCACACGGTCGGCGCGCCCGCCGGCGGCCAGCACACGCTCCAGTTCACCGCCCGAGACGATGTCGAAGCCTGCGCCCAGGCGTGCCAGCACGTTCAGCACGCCGAGGTTGGAGTTGGCTTTTACGGCGAAGCACACCAGGTGCGAAACACCCTGCAATGCATCGGCGTAGCTACGGTACTGGGCTTCGATATGCGCCCGCGAGTACACGTAGGTAGGCGTGCCGAAGCGTTCGGCAATCGCCGACAGCGCCACGCCTTCCGCGAACAGCTCGCCGTCGCGGTAGTTGAAAGCGTCCATGGGGGTCCCTTAATCAGTGCTGGTGCGATTGCGACTTTTTGCCGTCTTTGCCGTCTTCAGGCAGGTACAGTGGGCCTTTCTGACCGCAAGCGGAGACGAGGCAGGCAATCGCGACTAGCGCCGCGAGGGAGGAAATCAGGCGCTTCATGGCGAAATCCTTTGAATTTAAGCAGTATTGCGCCCGAGTATACCGAGCGCCCGGCGCCTTGCCTATGTAGCCGCTGCGCCGTCGGACAGGCGCCCGTGCAGGGTGTCGGCTGCGGGCGTTAACCTTTGCATTCGTGGCGCGGCGCTCGTATCTTGCCCGGCTTGCGTGTGTGCAGACATTTTCGAGGTTCTTGCAATGAGTTTGAGCGAAGCGCGTTTTCACGACCTGGTCGACGCGACCCAACAGGCCCTGGAAGACCTGTTCGATGAAACCGACCTGGACCTGGACATGGAGAACTCGGCGGGCGTTCTTACCATCAAGTTCGACAACGGCAGCCAGTTGATCTTCAGCCGCCAGGAGCCGCTGCGCCAGCTGTGGCTGGCCGACAAGTCGGGTGGTTTCCATTTCGACTATGACGAAGCCAGCGGCAAATGGACCTGTGAGAAGACCGAGGAACTGCTCGGCGAGATGCTCGAGCGCATCGTCTGGGAGCGGGTCGGCGAAAAGCTCGACTTCGACGAGATCTGAGATGAGCACTGCTGCCAAACCGGCAAAGCCGCTGTACAGCAATGTCAGCCCGGCGGTGCCGTCGCCCTGCATCAGCCTCTGCCGGCTGGACGAGGCCAAGGTGTGCCTGGGCTGCTTTCGCCATGTCGAGGACATTCGCCAGTGGCGCAGCGCCGACGACCAGCGCCGCCGCGAGATCTGCGCCCAGGCACAGGCACGACGCCAGGCGGCCGGCTAGGCTGCGACGGCGAGCCTCTTGTGTATTTATTGTGCTGTGGTAGTGTCGAGGTTGATCGGCCTGGCCGAAAAACATGCAAACCCCGCCCTTGGGCGGGGTTTTGCTTTATAACGCCCAGCACTTTTACCCATGAACAAGGAGTCTGACTGGATCATGAGCACCAAGCCTTCCCTTATCCTCACCCGATTGGACGTACAGCGTCTCGAGCGTCTGATCGATGGCCTCGATGAAAAGACGCAGGACTCGCCGGGTGTGCTCGCCCTGCAGGACGAGCTGGACCGCGCCGAGCAGGTAGTGAGCCACGAGGAGGTTCCGGCCGGTGTCGTGACCATGAACTCGCGCGTGCATTGCCGCGATGAAGTCAGCGGCAAGGACTACCACCTGACCCTGGTGTACCCGAAGGACGCCGGCGCCGAAGGCACGGTCTCGATCCTGGCGCCGATGGGCAGCGCATTGCTCGGCCTGTCGGTGGGCGAGCAGATCGACTGGCCAGTGCCCGGCGGCAAGACCCTCAAGCTCAAGCTGCTCGAAGTCGAGTACCAGCCCGAAGCCGCAGGCGACTTCGACCTCTGATCAGGCTGCTTCCAGCGCCTGGTTCAGCACCCGCTCCAGTTCCTGCTTGTAGCGCAGGTACAGGATGCTCGAGCCCTGGCCTTCGGCAAGCAGGTCGGACAGGTCCAGGTCGGTGATGTAGCAGCGGTAGCGCTGGGCGTCACGGCGCTGGCCGACGATCTCGCGGGCGACCACCGCATACAGCTGGTCGCCATACTCGAGCTCCGAAAACTCCTTCTGGTTGCAGTACAACGTCACCTGCAGGGCGTCTTCGACGCCTGCCTGGATGATCGCCTGCACTTCGTAGGCGGTGCTGCCCAGCGTGGTGGGCGGTGCCTGGCGCGGCTCCAGCTGGCGTGCCCGGCCGATACCGGGGGGCGACAGCTGATAGTAGAGGATGTCCAGCGCGCCCTGTGCCGGCAGCTCTTCCAGCGGCAGCCGTGCGTTGTGCCGGAACACCACCGATTGCAGAAAGCGCTGCAGCGGCAGCAACAGGCTGCTGTCGTCGTGGTAGGGCAGGCGTTGCTGCCACAGCGCATTGAATTCATCCAGCACGTAGACGTCGGCCCAGTTCTCCTGCACCCGGTAGAACACCTGCAGGCACTGCGGCTGGCCCTGGGGCAGCACCAGCGCAAGGTCGTGGTCTTCCAGCACGTTGGCGTCCAGGTGCAGCGGGGTGTACTCGGCACGTTCCTCGCCCAGGTACGCCAACAGTGCATCCTGACTGTCCAGGCTGACCAGGTTGACCGCCCCGTGGTGCAATTCCAGTACATGGGTGTGATGCTGCACCTGTATCAGGTAGCGATGCCCCAGGCCTTCGGCAAGCAGCGCCTGAGCGGTGGCGAACACCTCTTCGACCCGCTGGGCGATGGCCTGGGCGCGGTTGTGGCAGAAGCAGCGCACGTTCAGCGTCGGCAGGTGGCCCTTGCTGCCCAGGCTGTTGAGGTAGTCGCGCAGGTTGCGCATCAGGGCGTGCTCGCCGTCATACCGCTGCACCAGCACTTCGTTCCAGCTGTTGAGGGTCACCTGGTCCAGGGTCAGCACCAGGTTCTCGCGCACCCCGGCGTAGCTCAGCGAGTCGGTGCGCTCGGTGGTCATCAGGATGTTGAGGTCGCGGTGATGCTGCAGCGGGTCGATGCCGACGTTGACCAGCAGCAGGATCTCGTCCGCCACGCTCGGTTGCAGCAGGCGCGCCTCGCTGACTTCCTTGAACGGCAGGGCCACGCTCTGCTGCAGGCTGCCCAGCAGGTTGAACAGCTCGTACTCGCTCAGGTCGCTGCTGCCGGGGTTGAGCGCCAGGCGCGTGGTGCTGTCGATCACCCCGTTGCGGTGCGCCCAGGCCAGCAGTTCGAGCAGTTCGCGGCAGCGCTTGAACGGCACGAACTGCTCCCACTCATGGGCGTTCAGGTTGCCGCTGTACAGGCTCCAATGGGTTTGCCCAGGCTCCTGGCGATTGGGTGCCTGGACCAGGGTCAGGGTGTCTTCGGCCAGGTCCGGGGCGATGCCCGGGTTGATGAACTCGACCTTGCCGGCGCGCCGCTCGAAGGCGGCGTAGAGGCGTCGGCCCAGCACGTTGAGGTCGCGCTGGTCGAGGCGCGTGGCAGCTTGCGGGTTACGTGCGAACTGGCCGAGAAAACGGTAGCTGTGGTTGAGTTCGGCCACCAGGATGCGCCGTTCGGCTTCCACCTGGCGCACCTTCCACTGGCTGCGGCTGTCCAGCAGCATCAGCTGGCGCTCGTCCCAGCCCCACTCGCGGGTCAGGCGCTTGAGCAGGTCGCGCTGCCAGCCGCCGCTGCGCTGGCGCGCCAGCAGGCTGATCTTCTTGTTCACCTTCAGGTACAGGCTGCGTCGCACCAGTTCCAGGCGCTGGGCCTCGCCGCGGTGCTGCAGGTACTGCTCGATACGCCGGTACACCATCATGTACGGGTCCAGCTCGTCGAGGTCGAGGCGGTTGGCGAACACCGCCTGCTTGAACTGCAGGCTCAGGCACTGCACGTGCGGATGTTCGCTGGCATACACCTCGGTCAGCAGCAGCTTGAGCAGCGACTTGTAGGGTGACTCGATGCCCTTGAACAGCTGCCACAACCCGGCGCCCACGAACTCGCCGGGCGGGATGTGGGCCAGGTGGCCGAGGTCCAGGTTCTCGTCGGCGCGGATGAAGCGCTTGGACAGCAGGGTCTGGGTGTAATGCGCGTAGCTGCCTTCCTCGTAGACCGGCACCAGCCACCACAGCGGCGTGCGCCCGGCCAGCCACAGTGCGGTGCGGTAGAACTCGTCCAGCAGCAGGTAGTGCTGGGTGGTGCCGCAGTCGTCGGAACTCAGTGCGGTATTGCGCTCGCCGGTGACGAAGCGCTCCGGCTCGATCAGGAACAGGTGCAGTTCGGCGCCCTGGGATGCGGCCCAGACCTCCAGCAACACGCACTTTCTGCGCAGCTCGCTCAGCTCGGCCTCGCTGAGCCCGGGGGCGTGGCACAGCCACACGTCCATGTCGCTTTCATCGGCCTGGGCCAGGGTGCCCAGGCTGCCCATCAGGTACAGCCCCAGCAGCGGGCGCGGTGGCTGGCCGTGACGCTTGCGGTAGGTGAACGAGCGGGTCAGGCGCTGGGCCTCGGCCAGCGCCTCGTCGTCGGGCTCGTAGCACGAGATGCCCGCCGGAGTGGTGCCCGATACGTAGCCGGGCAGCAGCGGGTGATTGACGTGGAAGAACAGCGCCAGCAGGTTGAGCACCTGCTGCTGGCGGCTCGACAACCCTTCCATGGCGCGTGCCAGTCGACCCTGGTTGATGGCCAGGAAGCGCTTGCGCAACTGGCTGAGCACCTTGCGATCGATGCCTTCGTCGAGGTCGGGTCGAATTTCGTGGGGGTGGTTCATTGCAGGGCTCTAACTGGCCATCACGGGAGCAATGGCGAGTTTAGCCGCTACGGGGCGAGGGGCTGAAATCTATTTGATTTCTGGCGCCATTTTGTCAGCGCCTGACGTATTGACCGGTTGTGGCCTTCGCCGGCAAGGCCGGCTCCTGTACCGATCTGCAGGAGCCGGCCTTGCCGGCGAAGGCTTCAGCGAAGCTCTCAAGCCGGCTCGGCGACCGTGTTCAGGATGATCAGCAACTGCTGTACGTTCTGCGCCGCATCGCGGCCCAGCGGGGTCAGGTAGCCGCCGTCTTCCTGGGTGATCAGTTCCTTGGAGAACAGGCGCTTGGCGGCGGCAATCGCCTGGGGTGCTGCGGTGGCATGGACTTTCAGTCCTTCCTGCGTGCTGTCCAGGTTGAACAGCGCGAGTATTTCCAGTTCGGCAATCAGCTCGGGGGTAAACGACATAGATACTCCGGACTTTCCTGAAGTGGAGGGCAGCACCCTTGCAGGGGTACATGAAGTTGCAGTGTAGCCACGCCAGCCGGTAATTGCTTCAGTCCTTTTCGGGTGGCAACTCAGGCAGCGCACGCAGGGCGGTTTCGTACCACTGCGTATCGAACGCTCGGTCGTCCTCGAGCATGGCGTCGATCTCGCAGGCCAGCACGTGGGCCATCAGGTTGAGGATGTCCTCACGCTCATAGCCCACCAGCGTCAGCTTGTTGAACGTGGCCTTGGCCGCTGGCGGGTTGTCGTTCTCGATCTGGTTCTCGATGGCCTGGATCAGGGTCGATTCGGCGAACGCTTCTTCGTCATTGTCGATATCGGTGGGCTCGCTCATGGGCGCTCTCCTCGGAATGGGCATCCAGTTTGCCATGCAGTGCACGCCAATGCCTGGCTATCGAGCAACTGCATGATGCTGGTCAGTGCCTGCGGTAGCGTCTATAAAGGCCAGGCCAACCCCTTTCGGCCTGGAGGCATGTTTCATGCTCAAGCTTCACGGTTTTGCAGTCAGCAACTACTACAACATGGTCAAACTGGCGCTGCTGGAAAAGGGCGTGCCCTTCGAAGAGGTGCTGTTTTTCGGCGGCCCCGGCCCCGCATCACTGAAGATCAGCCCCTGCGGCAAGGTGCCGGTGCTGGAGACCGAGCACGGCTTTCTCAGTGAGACCAACCTGATCCTTGACTATATCGAGCAGACCCAGCCCGGCAAGGCGCTGCTACCCGAGGGCGTGTTCGCCCAGGCCAAGGTGCGCGAACTGGCCAAGGAGATCGAGCTGTACATCGAGCTGCCGGCCCGAGCCTGTTACCCCGAGGCGTTCTTCGGTGCCCAGGTGGACCCGGCCATCAAGCAAAAGGCCAAGGCCGAGCTGCTGGCGGGTCTTGCCGCCCTCAAGCGCAACGGTGCCTTCGCTCCCTATGTGGCGGGCGAGCAGATGACCCTGGCGGACATCCTGTTCTGCTACAGCGTCGACCTGGCGTATGCGGTGGGCAAGAAGGTGTTCGATATGGATGTGCTGGCGGACTTCCCGCAGGCCAAGGCCCTGCTCGAACACTTCAAGCAGAACCCCAACGTGCAGAGAAACGCCGCAGACAAGGAAGCCCAGATGCCGGCCTTCCTCGAGATGGTGCGTACCGGCAAGCGCTGACTTCAGCGCAGCCAGGCCCGCCAGACGGGCCTGGCGAATGCCTCAGCGGCTGGCCAGCAGCGCCTGGCCGCGGGCCACGGCTGCACGTACCTGGGCCGGTGCGGTGCCGCCGATGTGGTTGCGCGCGTTCACCGAGCCTTCCAGGGTCAGCACGGCAAACACGTCCTGCTCGATCTGGTCGCTGAACTGGCGCAGTTCGTCCAGGCTCATCTCGGCCAGGTCCTTGCCGGTGTCCACGCCGTACTTCACCGCGTGGCCGACGATCTCGTGGCAATCACGGAACGGCAGGCCGCGGCGTACCAGGTAATCAGCCAGGTCGGTGGCGGTGGAGAACCCGCGCAGCGCGGCTTCGCGCATGATCGCGTGCTTTGGCTTGATCGCCGGGATCATGTCGGCAAATGCCCGCAGCGAATCGCGCAGGGTATCGGCGGCATCGAACAGCGGTTCCTTGTCTTCCTGGTTGTCCTTGTTGTAGGCCAGCGGCTGGCCCTTCATCAGGGTCAGCAGGCCGGTCAGGGCGCCGAACACGCGGCCGGTCTTGCCGCGTACCAGCTCGGGGACGTCGGGGTTCTTTTTCTGCGGCATGATCGAGCTGCCGGTGCAGAAGCGGTCCGGCAGGTCGATGAACTGGAACTGCGCGCTGGTCCACAGCACCAGCTCTTCGGAAAAGCGCGACAGGTGCATCATCGCGATGCTGGCCGCCGCGCAGAATTCGATGGCGAAGTCACGGTCGGACACGCCGTCCAGCGAGTTGCCGCCCACCGCTTCGAAGCCCAGCAGCGAGCAGGTCAGTTCACGGTCGATCGGGTAGGTGGTACCGGCCAGTGCGGCGCTGCCCAACGGCATGCGGTTGGTGCGCTTGCGGCAGTCCACCAGGCGCTCGTAGTCGCGGCTGAGCATTTCGAACCAGGCCAGCAGATGATGCCCGAAGGTCACCGGCTGGGCGGTCTGCAGGTGGGTGAAGCCCGGCATGATGGTGTCGGCTTCGCGCTCGGCCTGCTCCAGCAGGCCTTTTTGCAGGCGGGTGATCTCGGCCAGGATCAGGTCGATCTCGTCGCGCAGCCACAGGCGGATGTCGGTGGCCACCTGGTCGTTGCGGCTGCGCCCGGTGTGCAGCTTCTTGCCGGTGATGCCGATGCGGTCGGTCAGGCGTGCCTCGATGTTCATGTGCACGTCTTCGAGGTCGATGCGCCAGTCGAAGTTGCCGGCCTCGATTTCGCCCTGGATGGTGGTCAGGCCGTCGATGATGCTGTCGCGCTCGGCATCGGTGAGCACGCCGACCTTGGCCAGCATGGTGGCGTGGGCGATCGAACCCATGATGTCGTGGCGGTACAGGCGCTGGTCGAAGGTGACGGAGGCGGTGAAGCGGGCGACGAAGGCGTCGACCGGCTCGCTGAAACGGCCGCCCCAGGACTGGTTGGTCTTGTCGGTGCTCATGGATTCACTCGTGTAAGGCGTGAACGGAAAAAGTGGCGCAGATGATAGCAGGGTTGCCGGGGCTCACGGGGCTCGGCGGTCGGCGCAACTGCGGGTTTGTGTCGCAGCCGGGGGCCACGACAGGGGCGATGCAAAAGGATATTTATCGATTGAACGGCAGCGTGCCTGCAACCGTCTACAGTTGGACAGAGGATTGGCAGGTTTCGCCCTCCCAGTGAATCTTTAGCCCTCGTGCGAGTCTGAGCGTGGATCGCCGTGACGGTCGTCACTTCACCTGTCTACGCTATCCTTGTGCGAGACTCACGCAGGAATCCAGCGCTATATGAATGTCCTGATCGTTGATGACGAACCCCAAGCCCGGGAACGCCTGAGCCGAATGCTCGGCGAGCTGGAGGGCTATACCGTGCTGGAGCCCAGCGCCACCAATGGCGAAGAGGCCCTGGCATTGATCGACAGCCTCAAGCCCGAGGTGGTCCTGCTCGACATCCGCATGCCCGGCATGGACGGGCTGCAGGTGGCGGCCCGGTTGTGCGAGCGCGAAGCGCCACCGGCCGTGGTGTTCTGTACGGGGGATGACGAATTCACCGTGCAGGCGTTCAAGGACAGCACCCTGGGCCATCTGCTCAAGCCGGTTCAGGCCGATGCCCTGCGCGACGCGCTGCGCAAGGCCGAGCGCCCGAACCGCGTGCAGCTGGCGGCGCTGACCCGCCCCGGCGCCGAAAGCGGCAACGGGCCGCGCAGCCACATCAGCGCCAGGACCCGCAAGGGCATCGAGCTGATTCCCATCGACCAGGTGATCTACTTCATCGCCGATCACAAGTACGTGACCTTGCGTCATGAGGGCGGCGAGGTGCTGCTGGACGAACCGCTCAAGGCTCTGGAAGACGAGTTCGGCGAGCGCTTCGTGCGTATCCACCGTAACGCGCTGGTGGCCCGCGACCGTATCGAACGCCTGCAGCGCACGCCGCTGGGGCATTTCCAGCTTTTTCTCAAGGGCCTCAATGGCGATGCCCTGATTGTCAGCCGCCGCCATGTGGCCGGCGTACGCAAGATGATGCAGCAGCTTTAGGGCGGGGCGGGAGCACTGCTTGACCAGGGACGGTCGACCCCTCCACTGACATAGATCTGCTAGCAGCCCGGATTGAGCTGTTATCATCCCGCGCATCTATCTCGTACGGATCGATCCATGTCCACTCGTGAAATCCGCATTGCCACGCGCAAAAGTGCCCTTGCCCTGTGGCAGGCCGACTATGTAAAAGCCCGCCTCGAACAGGCACACCCCGGCCTGGTGGTGACCCTGGTGCCGATGGTCAGCCGCGGCGACAAGCTGCTCGACTCGCCGCTGTCGAAGATCGGCGGCAAGGGCTTGTTCGTCAAGGAGCTGGAAACCGCGCTGCTGGAGCAGGAAGCCGACATCGCCGTGCACTCGATGAAAGACGTGCCGATGGACTTCCCCGAAGGCCTGGGCCTGTTCTGCATCTGCGAGCGCGAAGACCCGCGCGATGCCTTTGTCTCCAACACCTATGCCAGCCTCGATGCACTGCCGGCAGGCGCCATTGTCGGCACCTCCAGCCTGCGTCGCCAGGCGCAGTTGCTGACCCGCCGCCCCGACCTCGAGATCCGCTTCCTGCGCGGCAACGTCAACACCCGCCTGGCCAAGCTCGATGCCGGCGAGTACGACGCGATCATCCTGGCGGCTGCCGGTTTGATCCGCCTCGGTTTCGAAGACCGCATCACCGCCAGCATCAGCGTCGACGACAGCCTGCCAGCCGGTGGCCAGGGCGCGGTAGGCATCGAGTGCCGCACCACCGACGCCGAAATCCATGCCTTGCTCGCGCCGCTGCACCACGCCGATACGGCTGACCGCGTGGTGGCCGAACGGGCCATGAACAAGCACCTCAACGGCGGCTGCCAGGTACCGATCGCCTGTTACGCCGTGCTCGAGGGCGAGCAGCTGTGGTTGCGCGGCCTGGTGGGCGAGCCGGCCGGTGGCCTGTTGCTCAGCGCCGAGGCACGTGCACCGCGCGCAGACGCGGATGCACTGGGTGTACGCGTCGCCGAAGACCTGCTGAACCAGGGCGCCGAAGACATTCTCAAGGCGGTGTATGGCGAGGCCGGCCACCCGTGAACGGCTGGCGCCTGCTGCTGACCCGGCCGGCCGACGACTGCGCGGCACTGGCTGCGACCCTGGCCCAGGCCGGGGTGTTCGGCAGCAGCCTGCCGCTGCTCGAGATCGAAGCGTTGCCGGTGACCGATGCGCAGCGCAGCACCGTGCTCGGCCTGGCCGACTATGCTGCGGTCATCGTGGTCAGCAAGCCGGCAGCCCGGCTCGGCCTGGCCCTGCTCGACCAGTACTGGCCCCGCACGCCGGCCCTGCCGTGGTTCACGGTGGGGGCGGCTACCGCCGCGATCCTGCAGGCCCATGGCTGCGAAGTGCACTTCCCGCCACTGGGGGATGACAGCGAAGCCCTGCTGCAACTGACCCGGCTGCAGGAAGTTTTCGCACAGCCCCAGCCGCGCTTTCTGATCATGCGCGGCGAAGACGGTCGCGAGCTGTTGGCCGAGCGATTGACCGCGCAGGGTGCTAGTGTCGATTATCTGCCCCTGTACCGCCGCTGCCTGCCCGAGTACCCGGTCGGCACGCTGATGCGACGCATCGATGCGGAACGCCTGAACGGCGTGGTGGTCAGCAGTGGGCAGGGTCTTGAACACCTGCGCCAGCTGGCTGGCAGCGACTGGTCGCGACTGGCCGCGTGGCCGCTGTTCGTGCCGAGCCCGCGTGTTGCGGAGCAGGCCCGCGCCGCTGGCGCACAGAATGTAGTGGATTGCCGTGGTGCCAGTGCCACGGCTTTGCTGGCGGCGTTGCAGGAAACCCCTGCGCCCGCCTCCTAAGGCGCTAAGCTGTCTGGCGAGGTGCCCCAATGCAAAGGATGGATACGTGAGCGAAACTGCCTTGCCCAACGATGATCTGCAGCCGGCGCCAGAAGCGCCCGCGCAAACGCCCGCCGCCCCTGCCAAGCGGGCCGGCACCGGTCTGGCACTGTTCGCCCTGCTGCTGGGTGCGGCAGGTGTCGCAATCGGTGGCTGGGGTGTCTGGCAGGTGCGCCACCTGCAGGGCGCCAACCAGCTCCAGAGCGAACAATTGCAGGCCTTGAATGCCCAGGCCCAGGCCTTGCAGCAGGGCGAGCAGCGACTGTCGTCACGCCTGGCCGACCTGCCACCGGCCGCCGAGCTCGAAGAGCGCCGGCGCCTGGTGGCGCAATTGCAGGGCGACCAGCAACGTCTGAGCCAGCGCCTGGAGACCGTGCTCGGTGCCAGCCGCAAGGACTGGCGCCTGGCCGAGGCCGAGCACCTGCTGCGCCTGGCCAGCCTGCGCCTGTCGGCATTGCAGGACATCACCAGCGCTCGAGCGCTGGTCGAAGGCGCCGACCAGATCCTGCGCGAGCAGAGCGACCCGGCCTCGTTCGCTGCCCGCGAACAGCTGGCACGCAGCCTGGCCACCCTGAACAGCGTAAAGCAACCGGACCGCACCGGGCTGTTCCTCAAGCTGGCCGCGCTGCGCGAGCAGGTAGTGCAGCTCACCGCCATGGCCCCCGAATTCGAAGAAGGCGGCGAACCGCTGTTCGGCCTGGCTGCCGACGGCGACGGTGCCAGCCGCTGGTCACAGTGGTGGGCGCAGCTGTCGCGCTACTTCCGTATCGATTTCAATGCCGACAAGAACGTCAAGCCGTTGCTGGCCGGCCAGGCCCTGAACCAGGTGCGCCTGGCCCTGAGCCTGACCCTGGAGCAGGCGCAGTGGGCCGCGCTCAACGGCGAGCCGAAGGTCTATGCACAGGCGCTGGATGAAGCGCGCAGCGTGCTGCTGGCCAACTTCAACCACGACAACGAGCAGAGCCAGTCGATGCTCGAACAGCTCAACGCGGTGGCGAACGAGCCGGTGTCGGTAGTGACGCCGGACCTGGCCGACAGCCTCGGTGCGGTCCAGGCCTACCTCGAGCGTCGCCACCTGCCCGCCGAAGAATCGATCACGCGCCAGCCGGCGGCACAAGGTCATGAGGAGGGCACCCCATGAAACGTGCCTACCTGTGGGTGGTGGTGGCGATCGTCGCCGCGACCCTGCTGGGTATCGCCGTGGCCCGGCATAGCGGATACGTGCTGATCGCCTACGACAGCTTCCGCTACGAGTCGAGCCTGTGGGCGACCCTGGCCCTGCTGCTGGCCGTGGTGCTCGTGGTGCTGATGGTGCGCTTCGTGCTGGGCCTGGTGTTCACCTCGGGCGGGGTGGTCAACCCATGGTCGCGGCGCAACCGCAGCCGGCGTACACGCCTGGCCATCGAGCAGGGGCAACTGGACCTGGCCGAGGGCCGCTGGGCCAGTGCCCAGCGCCATCTGCATCGCGCTGCCGAGGCCGAGCGCCAGCCGCTGCTCTATTACCTCGGGGCGGCCCGCGCTGCCAACGAACTGGGGCGCACCGAGGACAGCGACAACCTGCTGGAACGTGCCCTGGAACGCCAGCCGCAAGCCGAGCTGGCCATCGCCCTGACCCACGCGCAGTTGCAGGTCGACCGCGGTGACACCGAGGCGGCATTGGTGACCCTGCAGGCGATGCACGAGCGCCACCCGCACAACGTGCAGGTGCTGCGCCAGTTGCAGCGTCTGTACCAGCAGCGTGGCGACTGGAGCGCGGTGATCCGCCTGCTGCCGGAGCTGCGCAAGGACAAGGTGTTGTCTGCCGCGGAACTGGCCGAGCTGGAGCGGCGGGCCTGGGGCGAAAACCTGAGCCTGGCCGCACGCCGCGAGCAGGACGACCAGACCGCACAGCAGTCCCTTGAGCGTGCCTGGCAGCAACTGACCTCGGCACAACGCCAGGAGCCGCAACTGGTGCTGGCGTATGCCGAGCAACTGCGCCAGCTGGGCGCCGAAAGCGACGCCGAGAAGGTCCTGCGTACGGCCCTGCAGCGCGAATACGAAAGCCACCTGGCCCGGCTGTACGGGCTGGTGCGAGGCGGCGATCCGGCGCGTCAGTTGCAGACGGCCGAGGGCTGGCTCAAGCAGCACCCGGACGATCCCAGCCTGTTGCTGACCCTGGGTCGTCTGAGCCTGCAGAATCGTCTGTGGGGCAAGGCGCGCGACTACTTCGAAGACAGCCTGCGCCGGCAGCGCAACCCTGAGGCCTGCGCCGAGCTGGCCCGTCTGCTGGCTGGCCTGGGCGACACCGAGCGCAGCAACCAGCTGTTTCAGGAGGGCCTGGGCCTGTTGGATGAGCGCCTGCTGGCCTTGCCCCTGCCTGAAGCCGTCCGGGCCTGACGTCGTACGGGTTTAGCCCCAGGTTAAACCCGTACTGTTTGGCTGGTTGCGGGGGTGGGTAACTTTTCGCTGAGTTACAGAGGAAATATCCACCTCAACTCTTCGACACTTCCCTTATGTTTCAGCGATTTATCGCGCCTGTCGTGCCTTGAAACAAGGCTCGATTTTCCTCTACCGTTGTTACATGTCTTTCCCGCACCTGGACTTGCCATGCCATTGGCCTGTTTGCGCTCATTGTTCTCCCTGGCTTTCGTCGCGTCGTTACTGATTCTCGCCGGTGCGTTTTACCTCGAATTCACCAAAGGGCTGGTGCCTTGCCCGCTGTGCCAGAGCCAGCGTGTATTGCTGGTTGTGTTTGCCGGTGTCTGCCTGGCCGCGCGCCTGCATGCACCGGGTCAGCCGGGTGCGCGTCGCTATGCGGCTGCGGCGTTGGGCCTGGCGCTGGGGGGCGGCTTGCTGGCGGTGCGCCAGATCTGGTTGCAGGGCAGCGGGGTGGCGGCGGGTGAGGCCTGCTCGATGCCCCTCGGTGCGCTCATCGAGCAAGGCAGCCTTGCCGACGTGCTGCACGCCATGCTGCTCGGTTCGGCCGATTGCGCTTCGATCACCTGGAGCTTTCTGGACCTGAGCCTGCCGGAGTGGAGCCTCCTGGCCTTCCTGCTGCTGGCGGCGCTGGCGTTGGCGCGGCTGCTGTACGTGCAGCCAGCGGCCACGGGCAAGTCATTGAAACCCTGACGCTTGCCGGCGGGGGCCAGGCAATCGACCGATGGCCGCGGGTGCGGCGATTAAACACTTGTATGAAACTTGTCGCCTGCGTACCTTGAAGGCAAGGGCGCGCGGGAATAATCTCCCTTGCACGCATACCCAAAACACTGCTGCTCGATGCCGTTCTGCTGCTTTCTCCCTTTGTTGTGCATACCTCGCACGACGGGGCGCAGCGGCATGACCCAGAAGGGAAGACACCGCCATGTTAGATAGTTGTCAGAATGCTCAGGAACGCTGGGGTGGGGTTCACAAGCTGATTGACCGCTGGCTGGACGAGCGGGCCGAACTGGTCACGGCCTTTCGCGCATTGCGCGATGCCAAACCGGCTTTTGCGGACAAGGACAAGAACCTCGGCTTCTGCGCGATACTGGTCGATTACGTCTCCGCCTGGCACTTCGAGGTCAGTGAGCAGTTGGTGGCTGAAGCCAAGGCGTTCGGAGATGACAAGGGCCTGGAACTGGCGAAGCAGATCAGCCCTCGTATCAGTGCCATTACCGATATCGCGTCGGCTTTCAACGATCACTGCGACAAGGGCAACTGTACCGACCAGGAGCGCTTCGCCAAGAAGCTCAGCGAGCTGGGCAGCCTGCTCCACGAGCGCTTCGAGCTTGAGGATTGCCTGATCGAAGTGCTGCACAACGCGCACAAGGAAGAAGAGGCCGTCCAGGCCTGATCCCTGTCTCCTCCGTTGCCGACATTCAGTCGGCAACCCCCAGTAGTTCGATCTCGAAGATCAGTGGCGTGAACGGCGGAATCAGATCGCCTGCGCCATCGGCTCCGTAGGACTTGGCCGACGGAATCACCACACGCCATTTCGCCCCGACAGCCATCTGTGGCAACGCCACCTGCCAGCCCTCGATCACACTCTTGAGGCTGAACCACTGCGGTTGTTCGCTCTGGTCGAACACGCTGCCATCGGGGAGCTTGCCGACGTAGCGTACCTGCACCCGGCCATCGGCCCTGGGTGAGGCACCATTGCCCTTGACCAGTTCGGTCACCAGTACGCCTTCGGGTAGTTCTCGTACTCCGGCACGGGCGCGTTCGGTGGCCATGTAACGGGTTTCCACCGCCATCAGCATTTCCACCTGCGACTGCTCGGCGGCCTCGCTGGCCTGGGCCTCGTGCTGGCTGAGAATCGCTTCGCGCCGTGCCTGGCTGATTGCCAGGGGCTTGTTCGCGTAGGCCTGTTGCAACCCCTGGATCAAGGCATCGAGCTCCAGCTCGGGCATCTCGTTGCGCAACCGTTCACCCAGGCTGGCGCCGACGCTATAGGACAGGTCGTGAGCACTTGCCGGTGGCTCGGTGGTGTCTGCGAATACGCAGGGCAGGGCGAGCAGCAAGGGCAGTAACAGGTAGCGTGGCACAGGCTCACTCCAGGTGGTTTGAGTGCATGGTGAGGGCCGGATGAATCTTTGCATAGAGCAAATTCCGACAGCCTTTTTAACAGCATCTACACTTGTGCGCAGCTGCAGCCATAACAACTTTGCCCAGGCATGCAACGCGGCGTCCTACTTACTGTCAACATGCCCTAGCGGCGGTAGCAGCAGAAGGTCTAGTATGAGCCGCATTCTCGTCAGCCAGGAGGTAAGCCATGTCGGCCAGTAAGAAGCCAGTCAGTACGCCATTACACCTGCTACATCAACTCTCGGGCAGTTTGCTCGAGCATCTGGAAAGTGCCTGCTCGCAAGCACTGGCTGATGCTGAAAAACTGTTGGCCAAGTTGGAAAAACAACGGGGCAAGGCGCAGGAAAAACTTCACAAGTCGCGTCTCAAACTTCAGGACGCTGCGGTCGCCGGCAAGAACAAGGCGCAGAACAAGGCCAAGGGCGCCGTAGGCGAACTGGAAACCCTGCTCGATTCGCTCAAGGATCGCCAGTCGCAAACCCGCCTGTACATCGTGCAGCTCAAGCGTGATGCGCAGGAAAGCCTGAAGCTCGCCCAAGGCGTCGGCAAGGTGCAGGAAGCAGCGTCCAAGGCCCTGACCTCGCGTTCGGCCAAGGCTGCTCCGGTAGCGGCCAAGTCGGCCGCCAAGGCCCCGGCCCGCAAGGCTGCAGCCAAGCCAGCCGCTACCAAAGCCGCCGCCAAGCCAGCGGCCAAAACTGCCGCGGCCAAGCCAGCCGCTGCCAAGGCTCCGGCCAAGCCAGCTGCCAAACCTGCAGCCGCCAAGGCTCCGGCAAGGTCTGCTGCCAAACCCGCAGCCGCCAAGGCCCCCGCCAAGCCAGCTGCCAAACCTGCCGCTGCCAAGGCGCCCGCCAAGCCAGCTGCCAAACCTGCTGCGGCCAAGGCGCCTGCCAAACCTGCAGCCGCCAAGCCAGCTGCCAAACCCGCCGCTGCCAAGGCTCCGGCCAAGCCAGCTGCCAAGCCTGCTGCTGCCAAGGCCCCCGCCAAGCCCGCCGCCACCCGCGCACCCGCCAAGCCGGCCGCCAAACCCGCTGCTGCCAAACCGGCGACTTCGGCACCTGCTGCGGCCACCACAGCCGCACCGGCTGCTTCGCCTGCCGCTGCACCCGTGACGACCCCAGTGACTCAGTCGCCCTCGACTGCTTCCTGATCCGCCACCGCCACGACGCGCAGCACCTGCAGCGCGTCGTGGTGCCGGGTGCCCTGGGGGGCCAGCACGGCCAGCCAGTCACCTGCCACACCCTGATTCATCCAGCCTTCGCTAGCCTGTTGCAGGCGCGCCAGCAATGTTCGCTCCGCCTCCAGTTCCAGTGCCTTGACCTGCTCGCGCAAGTGCGTCAGCTGCGGGTCGTGCTGCGCGTCTGCACGCCATTGCCGGCGCAGTTGACGCAGCGGTGTCACCACATGCTGCTGCCAGGCAGCGGCCAGCTGTTGCAGGTGTTGTACGCGCTCGGGGGTCACCCCGGCCCTGCCGGCTTCAAGCCACGCCCCGCACAGCAGAAGGCACACATCGGCCCCTTCGTCCTGCAAGGCCAGGCAGGCAGCCTCCACGCCCGGCCGGGCGTAGAGGTGCAGAGCGAAATTCCACAGGTCGGTGTGCATGGTCCTACTCGCGCCAGTTGCCATCGAAGCTGGTAGACTCCGCGGCCATTATGATCAGACTTTCGAACCTCACTTTACAGCGTGGTCCCCAGCGCCTGCTAGAAGGCGCCGAGTTGACCCTGCACGCCGGCCAGAAAGCCGGCCTGATCGGTGCCAACGGCGCCGGCAAATCCAGCCTGTTCGCCTTGCTGCGCGGTGAGCTCACGCCCGATTCGGGCGAATGCCAGCTGCCGGGCGACTGGCGCATCGCGCACATGCGCCAGGAGGTCGATACCCTTGATCGCCTGGCGGTGGACTACGTGCTCGATGGCGACGTGCGCCTGCGCGAGGTGCAGGCTGCGCTCGCAGCCGCCGAGGCCGCGCACGACAACAATGCCCTGGCCCGCCTGCATGTGGAACTCGACAGCGCCGACGGTTATACCGCCGATGCCCGCGCCCGCAAGCTGCTGGCCGGCCTGGGCTTCAGCAACGAACAGATGGACCGGCGCGTCGGCGACTTCTCCGGCGGCTGGCGCATGCGTCTGAACCTGGCCCAGGCACTGATGTGCCCCAGCGACCTGCTGCTGCTCGACGAGCCCACCAACCACCTGGACCTGGATGCGATCCTGTGGCTTGAAGACTGGCTCAAGAGCTACCCCGGCACGCTGCTGCTGATTTCCCACGACCGCGATTTCCTGGATGCCGTGGTCGACCACGTGGCACACGTGGAACAGTGCAAGCTGACCCTCTACCGCGGCGGCTACAGCGCCTTCGAGCGCGCCCGTGCCGAACGCCTGGCGCAACAGCAGCAGGCGTACGAGAAGCAGCAGGCGCAACGCGCCCATATGGAAAAGTACATCGCCCGGTTCAAGGCCCAGGCCACCAAGGCGCGCCAGGCACAAAGCCGCATCAAGGCACTGGAGCGCATGGAGGAGCTTTCGGCGGCGCATGTCGACTCGCCGTTCGACTTCACCTTCCGCGAGTCCGAGAAAATCTCCAGCCCGCTGCTCGACCTTGCCGAAGCCCGCCTGGGCTATGGCGACAAGACCGTGCTGGAGAAGGTCAAGCTGCAGCTCACCCCGGGTGCGCGCATCGGCCTGCTGGGCCCCAACGGCGCCGGCAAGTCGACCCTGATCAAGAACCTGGCCGGCGAGCTGGAGCCGCTGGCCGGACGCCTGGTGCGCGGCGAGAACCTGGTGGTGGGCTACTTTGCCCAGCACCAGCTCGATTCGCTGGACAGCAAGGCCAGCCCCCTGCTGCACCTGCAGCGCCTGGCCCCCACCGAGCGCGAGCAGACCCTGCGCGACTTCCTCGGCGGTTTCGATTTTCGCGGTGCGCGCATCGACGAGCCGGTGCTGAACTTCTCCGGCGGCGAAAAGGCCCGCCTGGCCCTGGCGCTGATTGCCTGGGAGCGGCCCAACCTGCTGCTGCTCGACGAACCGACCAACCACCTGGACCTGGAGATGCGCCTGGCACTGACCATGGCCCTGCAGGAGTTCAGTGGCGCGGTACTGGTGGTGTCCCACGACCGTCACCTGCTCAAGAGCACCACCGACGACTTCCTGCTGGTGGCAGACGGCAAGGTCGAGACCTTCGATGGCGACCTCGACGACTACACCCGCTGGCTGGTCGAGTATCGTCAGCGCAATGCCCCGGTCAGCACCACACCGGTCAACCCCGACAAGACCGACAAGAAGGCCCAGCGCCAGGCTGCGGCGGCGTTGCGCCAGCAACTGGCCCCGCACAAGCGCCAGGCCGACAAGCTCGAAGCCGAGCTGGCCAAGTTGCATGAAGAGCTGGCCGGGGTCGATGCCAGCCTGAGCGACAGCGCGCTGTATGAAGCGGCGCGCAAGGACGAGCTGCGCGAGCTGCTGGCCCGCCAGGCCAAGCTGAAGGTGCGCGAAGGCGAGCTGGAAGAAGCCTGGATGCAAGCGCTCGAAGTGCTTGAAAGCATGCAGGCCGAGCTGGAGGCGTTGTCCTGATGGAGTCGATGCAGGGATTGCTGCCGGTTGAGTGGATCGGCCCCTTCTGGATGGGCCTGCAGATACTGCTGATCCTGGTCGCGGCGTACCTGCTGCAACGCCTGGTGGCGCGCTGCCTGACTCGCCTGAGCGAGCGTTACCCGTTGCCGCCGGAGCTGATGGTGCCGCTGCGCGGCGGCTTGCGCTGGCTGATCATGGGCAGCGCGCTGATCTTCGTGCTGGAGCGCCTGGGTGTTTCGGCCACGGTGCTGTGGACGGCCCTGTCGGGCTTTGTCGCGGTGGCGGCGGTGGCCTTCTTCGCGATGTGGAGCGTACTGTCCAACCTGCTCTGCGCGGTGCTGATCTTCACCGTGGGGCCGTTTCGCATCGGCGACGTGGTCGAGTTGGTCGAGACCCTCGACAAGCCGGGGGTCAAGGGCCGCGTGACCGCGATCAACCTGCTGTTCACCACCCTGGTCGAACTGCCCGAGGCGGGCGGCGCACTGGTGCAGGTGCCCAACAGCCAGTTCTTCCAGAAGAGCGTGCGCCGCTGGCGCGGTTCGGACGGCCTGGCCGTGGTAAGCGAAAGCCCGAAACCCGGGGCCTGAACACCGGCTGCAAAAAAATGTGGTGATTTTTTCAGCGGCGCATTAGCGTGGAACCCTTGAACAAGGGTCCGGGCCGAGGTGTGTGATGTCGCTGGAAACGTGGTTGGCTTTTTTTGCTGCCTGTTGGGTAATCAGTCTTTCGCCGGGGGCGGGGGCCATTGCGTCCATGTCCTGCGGTCTGCAGTACGGCTTCTGGCGCGGCTACTGGAACGCGCTGGGCCTGCAGTTGGGGCTGGTGATGCAGATCGCGATCATTGCCGCCGGCGTGGGCGCGGTACTCGCTGCCTCGGCTACCGCGTTCCAGGTCATCAAATGGTTTGGCGTTGCCTACCTGATCTACCTGGCCGTGAAACAGTGGCGAGCGCTGCCGGCAGACCTGGCCGACGACTCGACGGTACGCCCCATCGGCAAGCCGCTGAGCCTGGTGTTCCGTGGTTTTCTGGTCAACGTCAGCAACCCCAAGGCGCTGATCTTCATGCTTGCGGTGCTGCCGCAGTTCATCAATCCGCATGCCGAGCTGCTGCCGCAGTACCTGACGATCGCCGGCACCATGGTGGCGGTGGACCTGCTGGTGATGGCGGGTTATACCGGGTTGGCGGCGCGGGTGCTGCGCCTGTTGCGCACACCCCGGCAGCAGCGGCGCATGAACCGCACGTTTGCCGGGTTGTTCCTGGGTGCGGCGACATTGCTGGCGACCATTCGCCGGGCGCCGGTCTAAGACCGGAAGGCTGCGCCTTCCATCGCGGGTCACCACTGTTCTTGTGGGAGCCGGCGTTGCCGGCGAAGAGGCCAGCACAGACACCCAATAAAAAAGGCGACCCGAAGGTCGCCTTTTGCATGCTCAGCGCAAGATCTGCGCCGGCTCATCCGGCGGCAGGTTGTTGCGCATCGGCGCACGTTCCTGATCCGGCATTACACCCACCAGCTGCTCCTTGAGCTGCCTGGCCACATCCATGCCCAGTTCCTTGGACACTTCACGCACCACCCGCGGACGGTTCAGGCTGACCCGCACGTCCTGGCTGTTCACCAGCTTGGTGTCCTGGCCTTCACCCATGGCGGTGAACGCAGAGGTGATCTCGTAGGTACGGGTGTTGATCAGGCTGAAATCGGCCACCAGGGTCAGGCCCAGGATCGCCGAGTAGCTGTTGGTGTTGTCGATCGAGGTGATATCGCGCTGGAAGTCGATATCCGACAGGGTGCCGAACAGTACGTAGTCGGCGCCCTTGTAGTTGCCCGCCTTGATCCGCGCGATCACGTCATACACGTCCTGCTTGGCCTTGGCTGTGTATGGCGTGCCCTGCACCAGCTGGAACATGCCGGACTTGAGGATCTCGCCCTTGATGTCACCGCTGAACTTGCGCAGCTCGGTCTGCTCGATGTAGCTCTGGCTGCTTTCGAACTCGCTGTAGCTGGACGACGCGTTGGCGTGGTACATGCTCGCATTCGAGTTGCTGCTCGCCGAGACCATGTGGATGTACTGCTCCACGCGCTCCTGATAAGCCAGGTCGGTGACCGCTACCTTGGGGGCCGCTTGCACGCCGAACGCGCAAGCCAGGCCGATGATGCCCATCCATGCACGCATTGCTTAGCGCTCCGTGGTCTTGCGGATTTCTTTTTCGTCCATCCACTCGGCCAGGCCGCTTTCCACGTCGATCAGCTGCAGGCTGAACTTGTAGAACACGTCCTTGTAGTCGCTGCTGCGCTTGACGATCGAGCTGATCGACCCTTCCAGGCGGTATTTGGCAGCGATCATGTTGCCGGTCTTGGCAACGGTGTTCTTCTTGTACAGGCCGCTCTGGTTCTGCAGCTTGAGCTGGTCGACCTGGCTCTGCATCTGGTTGTTGTCGCTGGCGAAGCGGGCGGTGCCGGTCTTCATCAGCTGGGTCTTGATCGAGGTGGTGATCTCGCGGGTATCGATGTACTCGCTGGTCTTGTTCTTCACGTCGTAGACCTGAACCACCGGACGGCCCTGCAGGATGCCGGACTGGGCCAGCGAGCGGGTCATGCTTTCGGCGATCATCTGCAGGTCGGTGGAACCGAACTCGTTGGTGACCAGTTCAACGGCCTTGCTGTCGCCGTAGCCAATGTTCTTGCCGCCCAGTACAGGGGAGTTGTTGGCGCAGCCGCTGGCCAGCGCGACCACTACGGCCAGCAGGGAAAAACGAGCGAACATCATGTTGAGCATCTCCTGAAAATTGAAAATTACTGGGCCTGGACTTCAATGCGGAAGTCAGTGGCCTGGGGGACCGGGGCAATCGCTGGCAGTACGGTGGACTGCGAGCCGTACAGGCTCAGGGTCTTCCAGCTTTCTTCGCTGGCGACCGGGAAGCCGTCGTTGCCCAGCCAGGCAAAGCGATAGAACATCGTCTTGTTGCTGCGGCTGGTGTTGGTCAGCGAGACCTTGACGGTCATGAAGCCGTTTTCGCGGGCAACCCGCATCGGGCCGATATCGATGTTGCTCAGTTTGCCCATCACGACCACCTTGCTGGCGGCGCTGCCCGGTGCGGGCGGTGGTGGGGTGGCGCAGCCGGCCAGCAGGGTGGCGGTGGCGAGCGCGGCGAGAAGCTTGAGGCGCATGGCGATTCCTTGGCTTACTTGAGGCTGGCGACGGCGGCGGCCGGCGCAGGCTGGGTGACTTGCAGGGCCGGGCCACCGGCGTAGACGCGGTTGCCCACGACGCGCAGGGCCACGACCTGATAGGGGCGATCGATCTTCACGGCGATCTTGCTGCCGCCCAGGTTCGACGGCAGGCTCAGCTGGTGCTCGCCTTGGGCCAGGCGCACGCGGGCAACCAGGGTGTCGTCCGGCAGGGTGCGCCAGGTACGGGTGTCGGCGCCTTCGGTGACGGCCGAGGCGATGCCCACGGCCAGACCAGCCAGCGGGTTGACGTCGTTGAGCTGCTTTTGCGCCACGCCACGGGTGATGGCGCGCACGCTGGTGCGCAGGATGATACCTGGCATGTCGTCACGCAGCGCGCGGCGCGACATGGCGGTGGTGCTGTTGAGCGCGGTCAGCGAGAGCGTCTTGTCGTTCAGGTAGATCTCGCTGAAGTGCGCGGTGGAGGTGTCTTCCTTGATGATCGGGAACGACAGCGGGGTGATCACCAGATTGCCGCTGATTGGCAGTGGCAGGGGGATGCGCACCGAGTCGCGGGCCGGCGCCAGGCCGCTCTGCACCACGATCAGCACGTCGCTGTCGGCGCCCTTGGCGGCAGGCTTGTCGAGGTCGAGCAGCGCACGCTCGAGCAGCGCGGTGTTCGGGCGCAGTTCGGCCGCCTTGCGGTAGCCCGGTGCAGCCAGGCCTTTTTCGCCCAGTGCTTCGTATACGTAGCCGGACAGGTAGTGGCTGAACGCACTCTGGTAGCTGTTCTTCAGACCGACCACTTCAGGCGCGTCCAGGGCGGCCACCGGGTAGCCCTGCAGGTCCTTGTACTCGGTCTTGACGCCTTCCTTCTCGGCCTCTTCTTCGCGCTTGAGGTATTCCTTGTCACGCAGCTCGGCGATCACGGCCTCACGTTCGTGGGTTTTCTTGATTTCGGTGCGGGCACCGTCGAAATCATTCTGCGCCAGCAGGTTCAGGGCCATCTGGGTGGTCAGCATGACTTTTTCGTAGTCGTAGCCTTCGTAGCGGCGCACCTTGTCGTTGACCAGGTAGCTGCCGAACTGGCTCAGGTACTTGGCGGTGTCCAGCTTCACCGACTCTTCCCACTTGAACACCACGCTATCGGCTTCGCGCCAGGCATCCTGGCTACCGCTCAGATCGCCCTTGGAGCGCAGCAGTTCGCCTTTCTCGAAGTAGTAGAGAAGGTCCTTGTCCTCACCCTTGTTGTTCTTTTCCAGCAGGGCCAGGGCCGCGTCGACGTTGCCGCTGGCCAGCTGCTGGTTGGTTTCCTGGAGTTCGCTGTCGTAGCTGCGAAACGCTGCGCAGCCCGTCAGTTGGACGATCGCGCACAGCGTGGCGACGGTGAGGACACGGGAGGCCATCTTGAATCTCTTCCCTGAAAAAGTGACGTTAGGCGCCGGCGAGTGGCGGTGATCCCTTTGGACGCTAGTTCCAAATCCTCTTAGCAGAGGAGCCTGTATTTCCATTCGCTATAACGAAAGGCGCGGCATTATAGACGCAATGACTGGCTAATTAATGGCCTTGTGCTTCATTTTTTCTTGGATGTGCCAGTAGTCACATTTCCCGTGTGGTGTAGGAATAAGTCGATTCCCGGGGTAGGAGATAAACTTGTTTCAAAATTTTTCATGAAACTTCCGGGTGGTGCTTGAGCCGGCGCAAGTGGAAGTGAACAATGCAATCCTCCTCATTCCTGTTCGAGATTGGCTCCCATGATGCCCCGCCCCCGTGTGTTCGCCTGGCTGCTAGGGCCGCTGCTGGCCCTGGGCAGTGCCTTGAGCAGTGCCGCGCCGCTAGCGCCGCTGATTACCCCGGACCCGGCCCGCGGTGCGCCGCTGTACGCCCAGCACTGTTCGGTGTGCCACGGTGACGGCGGCGCCGGCGATGGGCCGGCGGGGTTGGGGCTGGAACCACCGCCGGGCGATCTGCGCCAGGCGGCGCGGCTCGACACCCTGAGCCTGGCCGAGCTGTACCGGGTGATGGAGCAGGGCATCGAGGGCAGCGACATGCCGGCGTTCGCCGACCAGCTCGACGAGCGCCAGCGCTGGGATGTGGCCAGCTACATTGCCGGCTTCAGCGCCGAGCCTGGTGCTGTGCAGGCCGACCGGCGCTTCAGCCTGGCCGAGCTGGCGCAGCTCACCCCGGCGCAGGTGCGTGACTCCCAGGGTGGCGAGGCGGCGGCCGCCTTTCGTGCCCAGCGCGCCAAGCCGCCAGCGGCGCAACGCGGCCCTGGCCAACTGATCGACTACACCGCCACCACCCTCGAACAGAGCCTGGCCGCCTATCGTGCCGGCGACCACGAGCAGGCCTACGACCTGTCGGTGGCGGCGTACCTGGAGGGCTTCGAGCTGGTGGAAAGCGCCCTGGACAACGTCGATGCCAACCTGCGCAAGAACACCGAAAAGGCCCTGATGGCCTACCGCCAGGGGTTGCAGGACGGCTTGCCGGTGGAGCAGGTGACGCAACGCCTGGCGGCGGCCAAGGCCGAGCTCGAAGCATCGGCCAAGCTGCTGGGTGGCGATGGCCTGAGCTGGTCGCTGAGCTTCATCTCCGGCCTGCTGATTCTGCTGCGCGAGGGGCTGGAGGCAATCCTGGTGCTGGCGGCGATTCTGGCCTTCCTGCGCAATACCGGGCAGCAGTCGGCAGTGCGCAGCGTCAACGTGGGGTGGGCGCTGGCGTTGGTGGCGGGCTTTGCCACCTGGGCACTGGCTGCCTACGTGATCGACGTGGGGGGCGCACAGCGTGAACTGCTGGAGGGCTGCACCGCCCTGTTCGCCTGCGTGATGGTGCTGTGGCTGGGGGTATGGATGCACGACCGGCGCCATGCGGCGGCCTGGCAGGACTACATCAAAAGCAGCCTGGTGGGGGGCGGCGGCCGCTTCGGCTTTGCCGTGCTGGCGTTCTTTTCGGTTTACCGCGAACTGTTCGAGGTGATCCTGTTCTACGAAACCCTGTGGCTGCAGGCCGGGCCTGCGGCGCACGATGCGGTGCTGGCCGGCGGGGCGACGGCGCTGGTGCTGCTGGTGGGGCTGGCGTGGGTGATTCTGCGCGGGTCGGCGAAATTGCCGCTGTCGTTGTTCTTCAGCATCAACGCGGCGCTGCTGTGCGCGTTGTCGGTGGTGTTCGCCGGGCATGGGGTGAAGGCGTTGCAGGAGGCGGGGGTGTTCGGTACGCGGCCGGTGGCGTTCTTCGACTTCGACTGGCTGGGGATTCATGCCGATGCGTATTCGCTGGCCGCGCAGGCGTTGGCGCTGGTGGCCATTGCAGTGTTGTACGGGCGCAGCTGGCTGGCAGGGCGGCGGGTTTCGGTGCACTGATCGAGGGCCCCTGCGCTGGCTTGTCGGCGAATGCTGCAACGCCGCGCCAATGCAGGGATACTGTGCGCCTTGTTCTCTTTGCGGTGGATAACCCAACCATGCGTGTCTGGATCGACGCCGATGCCTGCCCCAAGGCGGCCAAGGACCAACTGGTCAAATTTGCCCTCAAGCGCCAGTTCGAGGTGGTGCTGGTCGCCGGTCAGGGCCAGATCAAGCCGGCCTTTGCCTGCGTCAGGCTCATCGTGGTGCCCAGTGGGCCGGATGCTGCCGACGACTACCTGGTGGAACACGCCGTGCCCGGCGAGTTGGTGATCTGCAGCGATGTGCCGCTGGCCGATCGGCTGGTCAAGAAGGGGGTGGCCGCGCTCGATCCGCGTGGCCGCGAATTCGACGAGCGCAACATGGGCGAGCGGCTGGCGGTGCGCAACCTGTTCACCGACCTGCGCGAGCAGGGCCAGGTCGGTGGTGGGCAGGCGCCCTACGGCGAGCGTGAGAAACAGGCCTTCGCCAATGCGCTGGACCGCATTCTCACGCGGTTGGCACGCGCCTACCCGCAGTGATGCCTCAGTCGGCCTCGTGGGTCAGTTCCAGCACCCGGTCGACCAGCTTGTAGATCCCGCCCGCCGCCTCGCCAATGCTCTGCGCCAGCATGTAGGCGGGGGTGCTGACCAGCTTGCGCTGAGTGTCTTCGACGATGTCGTGCACATCGCATTCTTCATGGGTGCCGCCCATCTTGACCACGGCCGCGCTGGTGTCGGCATCGTTGCCGATGGTGCAGACCACGCCTGGCCCGTAGATCTTGGCCGCCAGGGCCGGCGAAATGCAGATCAGGCCCACCGGCTTGCCCGCTTCGGCGAAGGCTTCGGCCAGTGCGAGCACATCGGGGTTGACCGAGCATTTGTCGCCTTCCACGGCGAAGTTGGAGAGGTTTTTCGCAGCGCCGAAGCCACCGGGCACGATCAGTGCGTCGAAGTCGTCCGCATTCGCTTCACGCAGGTCCTTGACCTCGCCGCGCGCAATGCGCGCCGACTCCACCAGCACGTTGCGCGTTTCGGGCATCTCTTCGCCGGTAAGGTGGTTGATCACATGCATCTGCGCGATGTTCGGTGCAAAGCACTGCACCTGGGCGCCACGCTGGTCAAGGCGCAGCAGGGTGATGACGCTCTCGTGAATTTCGGCACCGTCGTACACACCGCAACCGGAAAGGATCACCGCAACTTTTTTCTTGGTCATGCTCACTACTCCCGTTCAAGGCGCTAAATGTCCCCTGATTTGGCCATTCTCGCCAGGCTCTCTACATAGATCGCAATGCAGGGGGAGTGTTCAGTCGTGAGAGCGAGCAGCCAGGCCTATGGCCGGTCGCCACCTTCGCCAGGGTGCTGCTCCCGGGCCTGGGCCCGCGCCTGTTCGGCCTGGGCCTCGGCGGCTTCCTGGCGGGCAATGCGGGCGGCCTTGAAGCGCCGGCGCAGCCACAGCAGGGCGCCCAGTACCACCAGGGCACCGAGTACCCACAGCTCGTACTTCTTCACGTTGCCCAGCAGCCCTTCGAGGATGGCGCCGAAGTGGTAGGCGGCCGCGCCCAGGGCCAGTGCCCATACTGCGGCACCGATGCCGTTGAGCAGCAGGTAGCGGCGCGGCGGGTAGCCGGACAGGCCGATGGCAACGGGCATCACCGTGCGCAGGCCGTAGACGAAACGGAAACTCAGCACCCAGATGTCGGGGTGGCGGCGGATGTGCTCCAGCGCACGGTCCCCCATCATCTGCCAGCGCGGCTTGCGCGCCAGCAGCTTGCGCCCGTGACGACGCCCCATGAAGTACCACAGCTGGTCGCCGGCATAGCTGCCGAAGAAGGCAACCAGCACCACCATGTTGATATCCATGTAGCCACGGAACGCAAGAAATCCGGCGAGAACCAGTATGGTCTCACCTTCAAAAAAGGTGCCTAGAAAAAGGGCAAAATAGCCGAAATCCTGCAGGAATTGTTCAAGCATTTTCTGGGTGCTGGCGAAATGAACGCGCAGCCTACCCCCTGGGAGGCTTTAGGGAAAGTGTCCAAATGTGTCTCGACGTGAACATTTCCTACAAGGAGAATGAATGCGTCCATAAGTCGCAGGGTTGCCTCAGGTCGTCATACGGGCGTCATAATGGCTGCTTATAACTGTCGCGCTCGCCCGCCTGCGCGGGCTCAGGAGTCTGCCGTGAGCTTTACCCCCGCTAACCGTTTGTTTCCTGCCACTCGCCTGCGTCGCAACCGCCGTGACGACTTTTCCCGTCGCCTGGTGCGCGAAACCACACTGACTGTTGACGACCTGATCCTGCCGGTGTTCGTGCTGGACGGCGAAAACCGTCGCGAGGAAGTCGCCTCGATGCCGGGCGTGGAGCGCCTGAGCATCGACCTGCTGCTGCAGGCCGCCGAGGAGTGGGTGAAGCTGGGTATTCCGGCGCTGGCCCTGTTCCCGGTGACCCCGCTGGACAGGAAGTCGCTGGATGGCGCCGAAGCCTACAACCCGGACGGTATTGCCCAGCGCGCCACCCGCGCCCTGCGCGACCGCTTCCCGGAGCTGGGGGTGATCACCGACGTGGCACTGGACCCGTTCACCACCCACGGCCAGGACGGTATCCTCGACGAGGAAGGCTACGTCCAGAACGACATCACCGTCGACGCCCTGGTGCGCCAGGCGCTGTCGCATGCCGAGGCCGGCGCCCAGGTGGTGGCCCCGTCGGACATGATGGACGGGCGGATCCAGGCGATCCGTGAAGCCCTGGAGCTGGCCGGTCATGTCAACGTGCGCATCATGGCCTACTCGGCCAAGTATGCCAGCGCCTACTACGGCCCGTTCCGCGACGCGGTCGGCTCGGCGCTGAACCTGGGCAAGGCCAACAAGGCCTCGTACCAGATGGACCCGGCCAACACCAACGAGGCCCTGCATGAAGTGGCCGCCGACCTGTCCGAAGGCGCCGACATGGTAATGGTCAAGCCAGGCATGCCGTATCTGGATATCCTTGCGCGGGTCAAGGACGAGTTCAAGGTGCCGACCTTCGTCTACCAGGTCAGTGGCGAGTACGCGATGCACATGGCCGCGATCCAGAACGGCTGGCTCTCGGAAGGGGTTATCCTCGAATCCCTCACCGCTTTCAAACGAGCGGGCGCCGACGGCATCCTGACCTATTTCGCTGTTCGCGCCGCACAATTGATGAGAGGGCAGTAACGCCCTTCAGGAACGCTAGATGAATAACGAAGCACTTACCGAAGTCGAAGTGAAGGATGCCCAGCCGGTGCCCGAGCAACTGGTCGAAACCCCGCCGGACCTCGAGCCCGCGCCGGTGGTCGAAGCCGAGGCGCCCGTGGTGGCTCCGGCCCCGGCGGTGCCGGCGATTGCCGTGCCGGGCCTGGACGACAGCAGCCTGTACATCCATCGCGAATTGTCCCAGCTGCAGTTCAACATCCGCGTGCTGGAGCAGGCGCTGGACGAGTCCTACCCGCTGCTGGAGCGACTGAAGTTCCTGCTGATCTTTTCCAGCAACCTGGATGAGTTCTTCGAAATTCGTGTGGCGGGCCTGAAGAAGCAGATCACCTTCGCTCGCGAGCAGGCCGGCGCCGACGGCCTGCAGCCGCACCAGGCGCTGGCGCGCATCAGCGAGCTGGTGCACAGCGAAGTGGACCGCCAGTACGCGATCCTCAACGACGTGCTGCTGCCGGAGCTGGAAAAGCACCAGATCCGCTTCATCCGCCGGCGTCACTGGACCACCAAGCTCAAGACCTGGGTGCGCCGCTACTTCCGCGATGAGATCGCGCCGATCATTACCCCGATCGGCCTGGACCCGACCCACCCGTTCCCGCTGCTAGTGAACAAGAGCCTGAACTTCATCGTCGAGCTCGAAGGCATCGATGCGTTCGGCCGTGATTCGGGCCTGGCGATCATTCCGGCGCCGCGTCTGCTACCGCGGGTGATCAAGGTGCCGGAAGACGTCGGTGGCCCCGGCGACAACTACGTGTTCCTGTCGTCGATGATCCATGCGCACGCCGACGACCTGTTCCAGGGCATGAAGGTCAAGGGCTGCTACCAGTTCCGTCTGACCCGCAACGCCGACCTGGCGCTGGACTCCGAGGACGTCGAAGACCTGGCCCGCGCCCTGCGTGGCGAGCTGTTCTCGCGTCGCTATGGCGATGCGGTGCGCCTGGAAGTGGCCGATACCTGTCCCAAGCACCTGTCCGACTACCTGCTCAAGCAGTTCAGCCTGAGCGAGCACGAGGTGTACCAGGTCAATGGCCCGGTCAACCTCACGCGCCTGTTCAGCATCACCAGCCTGGACAGCCACCCGGAGCTGCAGTACACGCCGTTCACCCCGGCAATTCCCAAGCTGTTGCAGAACAGCGAGAACATTTTCAGTGTCATCAGCAAGCAGGACATCCTGCTGATGCACCCCTTCGAGTCGTTCACCCCGGTGGTCGACCTGCTGCGTCAGGCGGCGAAAGACCCGCACGTGCTGGCCGTGCGCCAGACCCTGTACCGCAGCGGCGCCAACTCCGAGATCGTCGACGCGCTGGTGGATGCGGCGCGTAACGGCAAGGAGGTCACCGCAGTGATCGAACTGCGCGCGCGTTTCGACGAAGAGTCCAACCTGCAGATGGCCAGCCGCCTGCAAGCGGCGGGTGCGGTGGTGATCTATGGCGTGGTCGGGTTCAAGACCCACGCCAAGATGATGCTGATTCTGCGGCGCGAGGCCGGCGAGATCGTGCGTTATGCGCACCTGGGTACCGGCAACTACCACGCCGGCAACGCCCGCCTGTACACCGACTACAGCCTGCTGACCTCCGACGACGCCTTGTGCGAGGACGTCGGCAAGCTGTTCAGCCAGCTGATCGGCATGGGCAAGACCCTGCGCATGAAGAAGCTGCTGCACGCGCCGTTCACCCTCAAGAAGGGCATGCTCGACATGATCGCGCGCGAGACCCAGTTCGCCCTGGAAGGCAAGCCGGCGCACATCATCGCCAAGTTCAACTCGCTGACCGACCCCAAGATCATCAAGGCGTTGTACAAGGCCAGCCAGTCGGGCGTGCGCATCGACCTGGTGGTGCGTGGCATGTGCTGCCTGCGTCCGGGCATTCCGGGCGTTTCGCACAACATCCACGTGCGCTCGATCATCGGGCGTTTCCTGGAACACACCCGGGCGTTCTACTTCCTCAATGGCGGGGAAGAGCAGATGTTCCTTTCCAGTGCCGACTGGATGGAGCGCAACCTCGACAAGCGTGTCGAGACCTGCTTCCCGGTGGAGGGCAAGAAGCTGATCCTGCGGGTGAAGAAGGAGCTGGAGGGGTACCTGACCGACAACACCCACGCGTGGCTGCTGCAGTCGGACGGCCGCTATGTGCGCAGCACGCCGACCGGCAACCAGAACCCGCGCAGTGCCCAGGCCACTCTGCTCGAGCGCCTGAGCAACCCGGTGCTTATCGTACGCTGAGGGTAAAGCCGACCCGGGCCAGCCATTCGGCTTCCAGGCCGAAATCGGCCTGGGTCAGCTGGTTCTGTTCCAGCCAGCCGGCCGGGAACTCCACATCCAGGCTCTGGCCGGCGGCATGCAGCTTGACCGTCGGCATCTGCTGGGTACCGCGGATGTGGTGGAACAGGATCGCGAAGCGCAGCAGCACGCACAGACGAATCAGCTTCACGCCGTCGTCGCCGAATTCGGCGAACTTGTCCTTGGGGATGTTGCGCCGGTGCCCGCGCACCAGCAGTGCCAGCATCTGCTGGTCTTCACGGGAGAAGCCGGCCAGGTCGGAGTGCTCGATCAGGTAGGCGCCGTGCTTGTGGTAATGATAGTGGGCGATGTCCAGGCCCACTTCGTGCACCTTGGCCGCCCAGCCCAGCAGTTCGCGCCAGATCCCGTCTTCAAGATCCCACGCCTTGGCCACCTGGTCGAAGGCATGCAGCGCCTTGCGCTCGACCCGTGCCGCCTGCCCCTGGTCGACGTGGTAGCGCTCCATCAGCGAGGTCAGGGTGCGTTCGCGCACGTCTTCGTGGTGGTGGCGGCCCAGCAGGTCGTACAGCACGCCTTCGCGCAGGGCACCTTCGCAGTGGTCCATGCGTTGCAGTTCCAGCGCGTCGAAGATCGCCTCCAGGATCGCCAGGCCCGCCGGGAAGATGGTGCGCCGGTCGGGCTTGACCCCTTCGAAATCGACCTTGTCGGTATCGCCCAGCTTGAACAGTTTGCGCTTGAGCCAGGCCAGACCTTCGGCGTTGACCTCGCCGTTGCCCATGCCGCCGGCCTTCAGGGCCAGGCCGATGGCGCGGATGGTGCCCGAGGAGCCGATGGCTTCATCCCAGGTCAGGCGGTGCAGGGCATTCTCGATGCTCATCAGCTCCAGGCGCGCGGCGGTGTAGGCCTGGGCATAGCGCGCCGGGGTGATCTTGCCGTCGCGAAAGTAACGCTGGGTGAAGCTCACGCAGCCCATCTGCAGGCTTTCGCGCAGCAGGGGCTCGAAGCGCTGGCCGATGATGAATTCGGTACTGCCGCCGCCGATGTCGGCCACCAGGCGCTTGCCGGGGGTGTCGGCCAGGGTATGGGAGACGCCCAGGTAGATCAGGCGTGCTTCTTCACGGCCGGAAATCACCTCCACCGGGTGTCCGAGAATGGCTTCGGCGCGGCGGATGAATTCGCCGCGGTTGCGCGCTTCGCGCAAGGCGTTGGTGCCGACGATGCGCACCGCGCCGTCAGGCATGCCGTTGATCAGCTGGGCGAAGCGCTTGAGGCAGTCGAGCCCGCGTTGCATGGACTCTTCGCTGAGCTGGCGCTCTTCGTCGATGCCGGCGGCCAGCTGAACCTTTTCCCCCAACCGCTCCAGGATGCGAATGTCGTTGTGGTGGGCCTTGGCCACGACCATGTGAAAACTGTTGGAGCCCAGGTCGATGGCGGCTATCAGGGACAGATTCTTGGCTGGGTTTTGCGGCATGGTGATGGGTTCTCGGTCGATAACCCGGCAATCGTGCCACGATCCGCCGCCGACGCCAACGCGCAGTGTGGCAAGGCTTGACCTGACGCAGTTGCGAGTCTTTTTTATGACTTTTGTGTGACAGTCGATATGCAACGTCTCGCACAACTATAGTTACAGTCAATCGCGCGTGGCTTCCTGTCTACGGCGATGGCGGCTATGATGGGCCACGTTTTTTTGCTTACGACCTTGGAGACTTCCATGAGCAGCGATCTTATCAAACACGTCACCGACGCCACCTTCGAAGCCGACGTGCTCAAGGCTGAAGGTCCGGTGCTGGTCGACTACTGGGCTGAATGGTGCGGCCCATGCAAAATGATCGCTCCGGTTCTGGACGACATCGCCGCTACCTACGAGGGCAAACTGACCGTCGCCAAGCTGAACATCGACGAAAACCAGGAAACCCCAGCCAAGCACGGCGTGCGTGGCATCCCGACGCTGATGCTGTTCAAGAACGGCAATGTCGAGGCGACCAAGGTCGGCGCATTGTCCAAGTCTCAGCTGCAGGCGTTCCTCGACGCCAATATCTGAGTCGAAAAAAGCCCCGCATTCGTCGGGGCTTTTCTCTGTCTGGTGACTAGACGCCAGAAAATGCAAGTGATACATTCGGCCTCGCACTGTTTCTTTCAGTGCCCCCTGCACGCCGTCGCCGACGCACCTCAATTCGAATTAGTACGCGATCCTGTCGCCTTCTCTGCGGCGCGGCTTCATTAAGCCAGAAGCTTAATTCCCCCTTCTTACATGATTACGTCATTCCCCTTATGAATCTGACTGAACTCAAGCAAAAGCCGATTACCGATCTGCTCGAATTGGCCGAACAGATGGGCATAGAAAATATGGCCCGTTCGCGCAAGCAGGACGTGATTTTCTCCCTGTTGAAAAAGCACGCGAAAAGCGGCGAGGAAATCTCCGGTGACGGCGTGCTGGAGATTCTCCAGGACGGTTTCGGCTTCCTGCGTTCGGCTGACGCTTCGTACCTGGCCGGCCCGGACGACATCTATGTCTCGCCCAGCCAGATTCGTCGCTTCAACCTGCGTACCGGTGACACCATCGTCGGCAAGATCCGCCCGCCCAAAGAAGGCGAGCGCTACTTCGCGCTGCTCAAGGTCGACACCATCAACTACGACCGTCCGGAAAACGCGAAGAACAAGATCCTCTTCGAAAACCTGACGCCGTTGTTCCCGAACAAGCGCCTGAAGATGGAAGCCGGCAACGGTTCCACCGAAGACCTCACCGGTCGCGTCATCGACCTGTGCGCGCCGATCGGCAAGGGCCAGCGCGGCCTGATCGTCGCCCCGCCGAAAGCGGGCAAGACCATCATGCTGCAGAACATCGCGGCCAACATCACCCGCAACAACCCCGAGTGCCACCTGATCGTGCTGTTGATCGACGAGCGCCCGGAAGAAGTGACCGAGATGCAGCGCACCGTGCGCGGCGAAGTGGTCGCCTCCACCTTCGACGAGCCGCCAACCCGTCACGTGCAAGTGGCCGAGATGGTCATCGAGAAGGCCAAGCGACTGGTCGAGCACAAGAAGGACGTGGTCATCCTGCTCGACTCGATCACCCGTCTGGCCCGTGCCTACAACACCGTGATCCCGAGCTCCGGCAAGGTGCTGACCGGTGGTGTCGACGCCCACGCCCTGGAGAAGCCGAAGCGTTTCTTCGGTGCTGCACGTAACATCGAGGAAGGCGGTTCGCTGACCATCATCGCCACCGCGCTGGTCGAGACCGGCTCGAAGATGGACGAAGTGATCTACGAAGAGTTCAAGGGTACCGGCAACATGGAACTGCCCCTGGACCGTCGCATTGCCGAGAAGCGCGTGTTCCCGGCCATCAACATCAACCGTTCGGGTACCCGTCGCGAAGAGCTGCTGACCGCCGACGACGAGCTGCAGCGCATGTGGATCCTGCGCAAGCTGCTGCACCCGATGGACGAGATCGCTGCCATCGAGTTCCTGGTCGACAAGCTCAAGCAGACCAAGACCAACGACGAGTTCTTCCTGTCGATGAAGCGCAAGTAACACGGGCGGTACGCAAGAGCCGGGGAAACCCGGCTTTTTGCTATCTGTACATTGTCTATTCTGGCGGGCGGGGTTCGGCGCTACACTTTGCACCCCGACCGCTACGGCGAACACGAGGCTCCCGCATGCAGTATCGCGATTTGCGCGACTTTATCCGCGGCCTGGAACAGCGCGGCGAACTCAAGCGCATTCAGGTCCCCATCTCCCCGATCCTGGAAATGACCGAGGTCTGCGACCGCACCCTGCGTGCCAAGGGCCCGGCGTTGCTGTTCGAGAACCCTACCGGTTACGACATCCCGGTGCTGGGAAACCTGTTCGGAACCCCGGAGCGCGTGGCCATGGGCATGGGCGCCGAGTCGGTCAGCGAACTGCGCGAGATCGGCAAGCTGCTGGCCTTCCTCAAGGAGCCCGAGCCGCCCAAGGGGCTGAAGGACGCCTGGTCGAAGCTGCCGATCTTCAAGAAGGTCATCTCGATGGCGCCCAAGGTGGTCAAGGATGCGCCCTGCCACGACGTGGTGATCGAGGGGGACGACGTCGATCTTGGCGCGCTGCCGATCCAGCACTGCTGGCCGGGCGACGTGGCGCCGCTGATCACCTGGGGCCTGACCGTGACCCGAGGTCCGAACAAGGACCGCCAGAACCTGGGCATCTATCGCCAGCAGGTCATCGCCCGCAACAAGGTCATCATGCGCTGGCTGAGCCACCGTGGCGGCGCGCTGGACTACCGCGAGTGGTGCGAGAAGCACCCTGGCCAGCCGTTCCCGGTGGCCGTGGCACTGGGCGCCGACCCGGCGACCATCCTCGGCGCGGTGACCCCGGTGCCCGACAGCCTGTCCGAGTACGCCTTCGCCGGCCTGCTGCGCGGCAACCGTACCGAGCTGGTCAAGTGCCGCGGCAATGACCTGCAGGTGCCCGCCACCGCCGAGATCATCCTCGAAGGCGTGATCCACCCCGGCGAGATGGCGCCCGAGGGCCCGTATGGCGATCACACCGGCTACTACAACGAGGTCGACAGCTTCCCGGTGTTCACCGTGGAGCGCATCACCCACCGCACCAAGCCGATCTATCACAGCACCTACACCGGGCGTCCGCCTGACGAGCCGGCGATTCTGGGCGTGGCGTTGAATGAAGTGTTCGTGCCGATCCTGCAGAAGCAGTTCCCCGAGATCACCGACTTCTACCTGCCGCCTGAAGGCTGCTCGTACCGCATGGCGGTGGTCACCATGAAAAAACAGTACCCAGGGCACGCCAAGCGCGTGATGCTGGGGGTGTGGTCGTTCCTGCGCCAGTTCATGTACACCAAGTTCGTGATCGTCACCGACGACGACATCAACGCGCGGGACTGGAACGACGTGATCTGGGCCATCACCACGCGCATGGACCCCAAGCGCGATACCGTGATGATCGACAACACGCCGATCGACTACCTGGACTTCGCCTCGCCGGTTTCCGGCCTGGGCTCGAAGATGGGCCTGGATGCCACCCACAAGTGGCCGGGCGAAACCACCCGCGAGTGGGGGCGTGTCATCGTCAAGGACGAGGCCGTCACCCGACGCATCGATGAGCTGTGGACACAGTTGGGAATAGACTGATGCAGGTTACCTTGCAGCCCTCCGGGGCGGTGCTGGCACTGAACCCTGGTGAGCGCATACTGGATGGGGCCCGTCGTCTGGGCTATGACTGCCCGCAGAGCTGCCGCAATGGCAATTGCCATGTGTGCGCGGCACTGCTGGTGGAAGGCCGTGTGCGCCAGGATGGCGAGGTGAAGGACCATGGCGAGCTGTACACCTGCATCGCCGAGCCGCTGGAGGATTGCGTGTTGCTGTGGGATGGCGTGTTGGCCCTGGGCGAGCTGCCGGTGCGCAAGCTGGCCTGCCAGTTGAGCGAATGTGTCGAGGTGGGCGGCGACGTGTGGCGCGTGCGTCTGCGCGCGCCGGCCGGCAAGCCGCCGCGCTACCACGCCGGGCAGTACCTGATGATCGAGCGCGAAGCTGGCGACAAGGCCGCGTTCTCGCTGGCCTCGGCGCCACACAGCGGGCGTGACCTGGAGCTGCACGTGCTGGCCCGCGAGAGCAGTGCACTGGAACTGATCGCACAGTTGCAGCGCAACCGCATGGCGCGGGTGGAGCTGCCGTTTGGCGACACGCACCTGGCCGAACTGCCGGACGGGCCGCTGGTACTGATTGCTGCCGGTACCGGCATGGCGCAGATGCACAGCCTGATCGAACATTGCCGGGCCAGCGGCTTCAAGCACCCGGTGCACCTGTACTGGGGAGTGCGCCGCCCGGAAGACTTCTATCAGATCGAGCACTGGGACGAGTGGGCAACGCTGCCCAACCTGTTCCTGCACAAGGTAGTGAGCGACCTGTGCGGCTGGGAGGGGCGCTGCGGACTGCTGCACGAGGCCGTGTGCGAAGACATTGCCGACCTTGCGGGCGTGCACGTGTATGCCAGTGGCTCGCCCACCATGATCTACGCCACCCTCGATGCCCTGGTGGACGCTGGCATGGACGCACACCAGATGCGCGCCGATGTATTCGCTTATGCCCCGCGCGGCTAACTTAGGTAATAACGGCGCGTTGCAATAACGCGCCGATTCAAATAACCCGATTGTGCCTCGTTGGTTATAAGTGCTGGCCGCGTTAATTATTGCAAGCACCGCCAAAAACTATTACTACACTTGAAACAGCAGGCCTGAAAGCCCCGGTGCTGGGGGCTTTGTTTGCAACGGGGGCTTGTATTCGAGCGGCCATCTGCCGTACGGTCGATGTATTGTTATTGCAATGACTTTACAGTGGGCCACTTCAGTAGTTCACGAGGAATTCTGGCGGCGATCATGTCGGCAATTGAAACTGCACCCTCGAGTTTGGCGTACCCTCCGGTGCTCGACTTCGGTCAGCAACTGACCCACGAGCAACTTCGACAATCGGTTGATCACACCATGTCCCGCCATCAGGGCGGCCCGGTCTGGCTGTTTGCCTATGGCTCGCTGATCTGGCGACCGGAATGCAGCGCGGCCGAGCGCCGGCGGGCACGCGTGCATGGCTATCATCGCGGCCTGTACCTGTGGTCCCACGAGCACCGCGGCACTCCGGAGTGCCCGGGGCTGGTGTTCGGTCTGGACCGTGGTGGCTCGTGCAGCGGCTTTGCCTATCGGCTGCCCGAAGAGCGCCTGGAGGATTCATTGCTGGCGCTGTGGCAGCGCGAGATGCCGTACCCGGCGTACCGTCCGCACTGGCTCAACTGCCGCCTCGAGGACGGCAGCAAGGTGCAGGCACTGGGCTTCGTGCTGGAGCGGCACCTGCCGTGCTATGCCGGCAACCTGCCCGACACCTTGCTCAGCCATATCCTGGCCAGCGCCAAGGGCCGCTACGGCACCACCCGCGACTATGTCGAGCAGACCCTTTCGGCGCTGCGCACCCATGCCATGCCCGACCGCAACCTGGAGGCACGCTTCAAGCGTTGTCATTCGGCGGACAAGGCGTGAAGCCTGCGGTACCATCGCGCCCCTTATCAATGGACGTGTTGGGAATCAGGGATGAAACGCTGGCTTGGAATACTGTTGTGCTGGTGCTGCGCCGTGCAGGCCGAGCATGTGCCCACGTTCGCGCTGCCCCCGGCCCCGGTATACCCGAGGGCCATGAGGCTGGTGAGCCTGGAGGGCGCTGTGCGCATCGGCTACCAGGTCGATTCGCGCGATGGCTCGGTCAGCCATGTAACCGTCAAGCACAGTGATCATGCGTTGTTCAGTGCGTCTGCAGAAGCGGCCATCGCAAAGGTGCGGTTCGAACCCTGGACGGTGGCCGCGGGCGAGCCGGTGAAAACCGATGTGGTGCAGAGCCTGCTCTTTCGCATGGATGAGCAGTCCATGGCGATGACCCTGGATGCCCAGGCCGCGTTGCCGCAGCTGCAGTGCAAGCTGTTCAACTATTACCTGACCACCTACCGTCAGATCCGCTCGCATCAGCCGCTGTGGCAGATGGACAGCGTGGCCACGTCCATCGGCTTGCTGGCCAGGACGTCACCCGCATCGCCCACCCTGCTGCAGTTCAAGCAGGCGCAGCAGGCGTTCGAGGCAGCGCTGCCGTCTATCGAGCGGCGCTGCGCCGGGCAGCCCGACCTGATGTTCATCGACGCCTGGCCGCAGCAACTGCGTGACCTTGCGCTCAAGCAGCTGTGAGAAGGAATGCCATGACAACACCACTTCCGGTCTTTACCTATTACCCCGGCAAGGTTCATTACATCGTGGCCAGCAGCGAGGCTTGCGTGTGCTGCGGGCAGGCGCGTGGTTACCTGTATGACGGCACGCTGTACACCGCGCAGACACTCGAGGGCGATATCTGCCCGTGGTGCATCGCCGATGGTTCGGCGGCCAGGCGCTACGACGGCAGTTTCCATGATGTGTATGCGATGGGGGAGGCGGGCATAAAGCCTGAGGTGCTCGACGAGATCGCCTACCGCACGCCGGGCTATCCCACATGGCAGGACAGCCAGTGGATGCACCATTGCGGTGACGCCTGCGAGTTCCACGGGGACGCCAGCGCCGAGGACATCAGTGAGGCCACGCCGGCGACCCGGGAGCACTGGGCCGAGTACAACGGCATGACCGTGGAGGACTGGTCGTGGGCCGCGGTGGGGTATGCGCCGGGCGGGGATACCGGGTTCTACAAGTTCGTGTGCCGTGGGTGCAAGCAGGTGCTGCTGGCCTGGGACATGAGCTGACGTTCACGCCTCTATCGCGGGTCAAGTCCGCTCCCACAGGGCAGTGCGGGAGCGGGCTTGGCTATCGCACAGACACCACCAGCTTGCCCACCGCCTTGCGCCCCGCCAACTGCTCGATTGCAGCCCCGGCATCGGCCAGTGGGTAGGTCTGCGACACCAGTGGTTTCAGCTTGCCCTCGGCATGCCACGCAAACAGCTGCTTGAAGTTCGCGGCGTTATCCGCCGGCTGGCGCTGCGCGAACGCACCCCAGAACACCCCCAGCACCGCCGCGCCCTTGAGCAGCGTCAGGTTCACCGCCAACTGCGGGATCTGCCCGCTGGCGAACCCCACCACCAGCATCCGTCCGTTCCACGCCAGCCCGCGCACCGCCTGCTCGAACAGCTCGCCGCCCACCGGGTCGAAAACCACGTCCACGCCCTGGCCACCGGTCAGGCGCTTGATCTCGTCCTTGAGGCCGCTTTCGCTGTAGTTGATCAGCTCGTCGGCACCGGCAGCCTTGGCCACGGCCAGCTTGTCGGCGCTGCTGGCCGCTGCGATCACCCGCGCGCCCAGGGCCTTGCCGATCTCCACCGCCGCCAGCCCGACACCGCCCGACGCGCCCAGCACCAGCAGGGTTTCCCCGGCTTGCAGATGCCCGCGCTGGGTGAGCGCGTACATCGAGGTGCCGTAGGTCATGCCGAATGCGGCAGCCGTGGCGAAGTCCATGTGCGCCGGGATCGGCATCACGTTGTAGCCCGGCACCGCGATCTGCTCGGCAAAGCTGCCCCAGCCGGTCAGCGCCATCACCCGGTCGCCCACCTGCAACGGCTCGGCCTTTTCGCCCACCTCCAGCACTACCCCTGCTGCTTCGCCACCCGGCGAGAACGGCAGTGGCGGCTGGAACTGGTACTTGCCCTGGATGATCAGGGTGTCGGGGAAGTTGACCCCCGCCGCATGCACCTGCACCAGCACTTCATTGCGTTTGGGCACTGGGCTGGCGACCTCTTCGAGGACCAGGTCGCTGGCCGGACCATGGGCTTTGCACAACACGGCTTTCATCAGGGCTATTCCTTTGCGGGTGGTGGCCGATAAGTGTAGGTGGGCAGGGTGTCGGGTCAACGAGCATGCCCCGGCCTGATAAGCCGGCATAAGCCCGGGCTTGGGTTTGGCGAAGGCGCTGGGTATGCTGGCGCCAACTGTTTGAGGAGCGAATTGGTGAAAGCGTGGATCTTGATGGTACTGGCCCTGATGCTGCCAGCGGCGGCCATGGCCGAAGAAGCCAAGGACGGAGAGGGCGCGCCGAAGGTGTCGTACATCTCCCTGACCCCGCCACTGGTGGGCAACTATGCCCTTGATGGCGGCCCCAAGCTGCGCGTGTACAAGGCCGATGTGGCGTTGCGCGTGGACAACGATGTGGATGCGGCCGCGGTCAAGCACCACGAACCGCTGATCCGCAACCAGCTGGTGGCCCTGTTCACCCAGCAGAGCCTGGACGGCATGAGCAACGTCGAGGCCAAGGAACACCTTCGCCAGGAAGCCCTCAAGCAGGTGCAGCAGGTGCTCAACGGCGAAGAAGGCCGGCCGGTGGTGGCCGACCTGCTGTTCAACAACCTGATCGTGCAGTAGTCACGAGGCCAGGCTGCGGCGAAAGCGTGCCAGGGCGATCGCAAAGAACGCCAGGCCGATCGCCGCCAGCGCCAGCAGGTCCGGCCACACCACCGATGCGTCGGCGTCGCGGAACAGGATCGCGGCACCCAGGCTGACGAAGTGGGTGGAGGGTGACAGTTGCATCACCCACTGCAGCCATTGCGGCATGCTGTCCAGCGGCGTGCTGCCGCCCGACAGCAACAGCATCGGTATGATCACCGGGATCGCCAGCAAGCCGAACTGCGGGGTCGAGCGCGCCAGTGTGGCGAGGAAGATCCCCAGCGCGGTGCTGGCGAACAGGTACAGCGCGGTCACGCCCAGGAACAACCCCATGGAGCCGGCCAGCGGCACTCCCAATGCCCCCTTGACCACCACCTCCAGCGACACCCAGGTGCACAGCACCACCACCAGCGCGTTGCTGCCGATCTTGGCCAGCATGATTTCCAGTGCCGTCAGTGGCAGTACCAGCAGGTGGTCGAGGGTGCCATGCTCGCGTTCGCGCAGCAGCGCAGTGCCGGTCAGCACGATGGCCAGGATGGTGATGTTGTTGACGATCTGGATCACCGCCAGAAACCAGCCGCCCTCCAGGTTGGGGTTGAACAGCGCCCGTGGGCTCAGCAGCGCCGGGCTCTGCACGGCCTGCTTGGCGTAGTCGAGCAGCTCGCGTTCGAAGATCCGCCCGATGTAGCCGGCGCCCATGAACGCCTGGCTCATGGCGGTGGCGTCGACGTTCACCTGCAGTTCCGGGGTGCGCCCGGCCAGCAGGTCGCTCTGGAAGTTCACCGGGATATTGATCACGAAGGTGTACTGGCCGCTGTCCATGGCCTGGTCGAGCTGGTCGTAGGGCAGCGTCACCGCCGGCTGGAACTCCGGCGGTTGCAGCGCCTCGCCCAGCTTGCGCGAGACCAGGCTGTGGTCTTCGTCGACGATGGCCACGCTGGCGTTGTGCACGCCGATCACCGAGCCGGCGGCGGGCATGTAGATGGCCACGCTGAAGGCATACAGCAGAAACAGCAGCAGCACGCTGTCGTGGCGCAGGCTGGTCAGCTCCTTGAGACCGAGGCGGTAGATATGGGCCAGGCGCTGCATCAGACCTCCTGCTTTTTCAGCATGATCAGGCTCAGCCCGGTGAAGCCGGCGAAGAACCCGAACAGGGCCAGGCACTGCGGCCAGAGTTCGCGCAGGTCCAGGGCCTTGGTGAAGGTGCCGACGGCAATGTCGAGGAAGTAGCCGGCCGGGAACAGCTGACCCATCAGTGCTGCCGCGCCATCGAGAGAAGAGCGTGGCACGATCAGCCCGGAGAACTGGATGGTCGGCAGGCTGGTGATGATCATGGTGCCCAGGATCGCCGCGATCTGGGTGCGGGTGAATGCCGAGATCAGCAGCCCCAGGCTGGTGGTGGCCAGCAGGTACAGCACCCCGCCGCAGGCCAGGGCCAGTGCGCTGCCCTTGAAGGGCACGCCGAACAGCCAGCGGTTCATCGCCACCAGCAACGCCAGGTTGACCAGGCTCACCAGCAGGTACGGGGCCTGCTTGCCGAGCAGGAACTCCAGGCGCGTGAGCGGCGTGGCGTAGAAGTTGGTGATCGAGCCCAGCTCTTTTTCACGCACGATGCCCAGTGCCGTGAGCATCGCGGGAATGAATGCCAGGATCAGCGCCATCACCCCGGGGCCGATGGCGTTCACGCTGATCACGTCCTGGTTGTAGCGAAAGCGGGTTTCAAGCTTTACCGCTGCCAGGCCTGGCTGTGCGCGGCTGCTCAGCGCGGCGAGCTGTTCGAGGTTGGCCTGGTGCACGGCCTCCACATAGTTGCGGCTGGTTTCGGCGCGAAACGGCATGCCGCCATCGAGCCAGGCCGCCACCACCGGCTGGCGCCCGGCATTCAGGTCGCGGCCAAAGCCGGGGGGGATCTCCAGCGCCAGCTTGATTTCCGAGCGTTGCAGGCGCTTGTGCAGTTGCGCGGCGTCGCGGATCGGCGCCTGCTCGGCGAAGTAGCGCGAGCCGCGAAACGCTTCCAGGTACAGACGGCTTTGCGGGCTCTGGTCCTGGTCGTAGACCGCGAATGCCAGGTTCTCCACGTCCAGCGAAATGCCATAGCCGAAGATCACCATCATGAACAGCGCACCGAGCAGGGCGAAGGCCAGGCGCACCTTGTCGCGCAGCAGCTCCTTGCCTTCGCGGGTGGCTACCGCGAACAGCCGCACGAAGCTGAAGCCGCTGCGGGGCGGCGGGCTGGCGGTCTCGGCGGTGGTGCTCACCGGTTGGGCCTCGGTCGGCGCCGGGCTGCTGTTCTGCGCCTGTTCCAGGCAGGTGACGAAGGCGTCTTCCAGGGTCTGGCCGCCGAACTGCTGTTGCAGCGCGGCCGGGGTATCGCAGGCCAGCACACGGCCGGCATGCATCAGCGAGATGCGATCGCAGCGCAGCGCCTCGTTCATGAAGTGGGTGGACAGGAAAATGGTCACGCCCTGCTCGCGGGACAGCTCGATCAGCAGGCGCCAGAAGTCGTCGCGTGCGGCCGGGTCGACGCCGGAGGTGGGTTCGTCGAGGATCAGCACTTCAGGCCGGTGCAGCACCGCCACGGCCAGCGACAGGCGCTGGCGCAGGCCCAGCGGCAGGGCGCCGGACTGCTGGTCGGCAATGTCGCCCAGGTCGAAACGATCGATCAGTTCGGCGATGCGCGGGGTGCTGTCGGCCTTGTTCAGGTCGAACAGGCGCGCGTGCAGCTCGAGGTTCTGACGCACGCTCAGTTCGCCATACAGCGAAAAGCTCTGCGACATGAAGCCGACGCGCTTGCGCGTGGCCAGGTCCTTGGCGTCGACCGGGCGGCCGAGCAGGGTGGCGCTGCCTTCGCTGGCCGGCATCAGGCCGGTGAGCACCTTCATGGTGGTGGTCTTGCCACAGCCGTTGGAGCCCAGGAAACCGAAGATCTCGCCACGGCCGATGGCGAAGCTGACCTTGTTCACTGCGGTGAAGTCGCCGAAGCGCAGGGTCAGTTCATGGGCCTCGATGGCGATGTCGCCGTCGTCGGCCGGGCGTGGCGGGATCACCAGCGGCGCCTGGGTGCGGCTGCGGTCATCCTGCTGCTGGCTCTGGTAGCAGGTGAAGGCGTCGTCCAGCTTGCCGCTGGCGGTGGCGCCGGCCAGCTCGCGGCTCAGCCCCTGGGCGATCAGGCGACCACGGTCGAGCATCAGGCAGTGCTCGAACTGTTCGGCCTCTTCCATGTAGGCGGTGGCCACCAGCAGGGTCAGTTGCGGACGCTCGCCGCGCACCTGCTCCACCAGCTCCCAGAAGCGCCGGCGCGACAGCGGGTCGACGCCGGTGGTGGGCTCGTCGAGAATCAGCAGGTCGGGCTCGTGTATCAGTGCGCAGCACAGCCCGAGTTTCTGCTTCATGCCCCCGGAGAGCTTGCCTGCCGGGCGCTCGGCAAAGCGTTCCAGGTCGGTGGCCAGCAGCAGCGCGTGCATGCGCGTGTCGCACTCGGTGCGGCTCAGGCCGAACAGCGTGGCGAAGAAGCGGATGTTCTCGCTGATCGACAGCTCGGGGTACAGGTTGCCGCCCAGGCCCTGGGGCATGAAGGCGATGCGCGGGTACAGGCTGTTGCGGTGGCGGCGCTGGCGGATCGAGCCGTCCAGCACCTGCAACTCGCCCTGTTGCAGCTTCTTTACCCCGGCAATCAGCCCCAGCAGGCTCGACTTGCCCGCACCGTCCGGGCCGATCAGGCCGCAGCGGGTGCCTGCCGGAAGTTCAAAGCAGATGTTTTGCAGGGCCTCGAGGGAGCCGTAGCGGTGGCTGATGCCACGCGCCTGCAGCGCCAGGGCCGTCATTGCAGGTTGGCCGGCCAGTCCACGGGGGCGCTACGCACATAGCCGGCGCCGGGCATGCCCGGCTTGGCCTGGGGCACCGCGCTGGGCTCGGTCAGGCGCAGCTTGACGCGAAACACCAGCTTCTGGCGCTCGTCACGGGTTTCCACCTGCTTGGGGGTGAACTGCGCCTTGGCTGCCACGAAGCTGATCTTGGCCGGCAGCGCGCGGTCGGGCAGGGCATCGAGCACGATGCGCGCCTGGTCGCCCACGGTCAGTTTGCCGGTGGTGGAGGCGGGCAGATAGAGGTTCATGTACTGGTCGCTGGGATCGATCAGCAGCAGTACGCGCCCGCCGGCCCCGAGCACTTCGCCCGGTTCGGCCAGGCGCAGCTGGATCACGCCATCGATGGGCGCGCGCAGGCTGCTGTCGTCGATTTCGCTGGTGAGCTGGGCCACCTGGGCCTCGGCGGCACCGATGGCGGCCTTGATTGCCGCGAGTTGCGCTCGCGCTGCCACCACGGCTGAATTGCTGGTGTCGTAGCGGGCCTGCTGCTGGTCGAGCAATTGCTGGCTGGAGTACTTGCGCTGGAACAGTTCGCGCACGCGCTTGAGTTCCTGGCTGGCCAGCAGCTGTTCGCTCTGGCGCAGCTGCACGGTGGCCTGGGCGGCCGCGTAGTTCTCGCGGGCACGCAGCACTTCGGCTTCGGCCTGGTTGCGCTGGGCCTCCATGGTGCGGGTGTCGATGCGCGCCAGCAGTTGGCCCTTGTGCACCACGTCGCCCTCGTCGGCCAGCACTTCGGCCAGGCGCCCCGGCACTTTGGTGGCGATCTGCACCTCGGTGGCCTCAAGGCGACCGTTGCCCATGCTCAGGCCTTCGGGCAGACGGTCGTGCATGGACTTCCAGTAGCCCAGGCCGCCGGCTGCCACCAGCAGCGCAATCAGCGCGCCGGCAAAGAGTTTGGGGGTGTGTTGGCTCATCGACATGCACCTGCATCCTGCTGCGTTTGACGTCAGAGTCTGACGTTTTGCCTACCGTGGCGGGTTGATACGTATCAAACGAGTGGGCATCTTACGCGAAATTAACGTAGTGCGAGCACCGCGGCCCATTGTTTGTCCGTCACCGGCATCACCGACAGGCGGCTGCCCTTCTGTACCAGTGGCAGTTCGGCCAGTGCCGCCTGTTGCTTGAGGTAGCCAAGGCCCAGCACCTTGCGCAAGGTTTCCACATGCTCCACGTCCACTGCGCTCCACGGGTTCTTCTCGGCGCTGGCCTTGGCGTCGAAGTAGTGGCTCTCGGGGTCCAGTGCGGTGGGGTCGGGGTAGGCGGCGGTGGTGATGCGGGCAATACCGGCGATGCCGGGCTCGGGGCAGCTGGAGTGGTAGAAGAAGAACAGATCGCCCACCGCCATGGCGCGCATGAAGTTGCGCGCCTGGTAGTTGCGCACCCCGTCCCAGCGCGCCTGGCCGAGGCGGGCGAGGTCTTCGATCGAGAGCTCGTCGGGCTCGGATTTCATCAGCCAGTAGGCCATCGTTGACGCTCCAGACAAAGTTTGAAATAACCTGTTGCATGAAACCGACAGCCGGTTGGCGTCAACGTTTGCGTGTGGCACCAGGTTGTCGGAGAATGCGCGCATTTTAAGCTTGACGCTGCTGCACGGCATAATAAAAACCGTTGCTGTCATCGTGATGAGTTTGCCTGAGGGGGGCAATCGATGAATCGCAAACCGGATTTGCTCTGGGTGCTCGTTTTTCTGTTTGGCCTGGGTGTGGTCACCACCGGCTATGCACAAAGCCTGTGGGAACAGAAACTCGAAACAGCCGCCTACGAGATGCCGGCCGCCCCGACCCCCGTCAAGCGTTGAGCCTTGCGGCGCCCGTTCAGGGTGCCAGGTACCACCCCCTGTCCGATACCGTGCCCTGCAGCGGCACGTCCCAACTGGCCTGGGCCAGTCGTTGCACTTTCTGGCATTCGTGCGCCAGCCCCAGCAGCAGGGGTTTCTTCCAGGCCTTGCGCCGCCCCTGATACGCCAGGCTGCGGTCATAGAACCCGCCGCCCATGCCCAGTCGCCCACCCGTCTCGTCGAAACCCACCAGCGGCAGCAGGATCAGGTCCAGTGCCCAGGTGGGTCGCTGGCGTGTGAGATTGATGCGTGGTTCGGGGATGCGGAAGCGGTTGGGGCGCAGTTTTTCACCGTGCTCGAAGCGCTGGAAGGCCATGCGGGTTCTGGGCCAGGCGTACAGCACCGGCAGGTAGGTATGCTTGCCTCGACGTTGAGCTTCGCGCAGCAGCAGGCGCGGGTCGATCTCGCTGTCGTTGGGCAGGTACAGGGCAATGTGCCGGGCACGACGAAACAGCGGGTGCTGCGCCAGTTGCCGGTACAGGCCGCGCGCGGCACGGCGCTGTTCGGCCGGGCTGAGGGCACGGCGGGCATCACGGAGCAGACGACGAAGCTGGGGGCGGGTAAGCGGCGCGGTGTCGGTCATGGCACGGGCGGTCCCTGGGGCGACTGCCACGCAGGGGTGGCAGTGCATGTGCGTGCGCCGCTGGGCGGGCGCAGGCTGGAGAATTCAGGCTCCCCGACGAACCGCTGTCGGTGTAGCCCTTGAACCCGAAAGTTCAAGGTGGAGATTACAGGAGGCGTTAAGGCTTTCCGTCAAGCGGACATGCACACCGGCCCCACGTGCAACCCCCGTGGTTGTGCGTATCGGCTCAGGGACATGACCGACTGGCAAGCACTCCAGGGAGTGGTCGGAGTATACCCGAAACTCAGGCCGGTTTTGAACCCGCGTCGTCGGCCAATGCCTGATCGACACGTTCGAGCAGGTCGCGCACCTGTTCACGGGTGGCACCGCCGGTGGGCGCCTGCGGGCGCTCCTGATTGTGCAGCAGGTCGTGGGTGATGTTCAGCGCCGCCATCACCGCGATACGGTCGGCGCCGATCACCTTGCCGCTGCTGCGGATCTCGCGCATCTTGCTGTCCAGGTAGCGCGCTGCGCTGACCAGGTTGCTGCGCTCTTCCGGCGGGCAGATGATCGAATACTCCTTGTCGAGGATCTGAACGGTGACGCTATTGCTTGAACTCATGAGTCTTGCTCCAGGGCCTTGAGCCGCGAAATCATCGATTCGACCTTACGCCGGGCGATCTCGTTTTTTTCGATGAGGTGGGCGCGCTCCTCGCGCCAGGATTTTTCCTGAGCTAATAGGAGTGCATTTTGCCGCTTTAGTTGCTCGACACGTTCGATCAACAGCTCGAATCGGCCCATCAGCGCTTGCAGGTCGTTCTCTGGCATGACGTGCCACTCGCTTTTGTCAGACGGGTCTTACCCGCTCATTAAGTTCCGGCATGCCCCGAATTGGCGGCGTCGATGGTCTTGGCGCGCCTGCCGGTGCTAGGATACAAGGCCTTCATTCTAGTCATTGCGCCGTCTGGCGCCTAGCTGCCCATGCCCATTACGAATTCGCCATACACCGCTTTTGCCACCTTGCTCACCAGCAACGGTCACCCTGTTTCGCCTGCCGAGCTTCACGGCTTGTTGCTCGGGCGCAGCTGCGCCGGCGCCGGCTTCGATGCCGACGGCTGGTTGGCCGATGCGGCCCACCTGCTGGAAGTCGATCCTGTAGACAATGTTCGTAACGCTTTGATCGGCCTGCAGGAGATGGTCAAGGGCGAACTCACCGGCGAAGAAGTCACCGTCGTGCTGTTGCTGCCCACCGACGATGCCCCGCTGACCGAGCGTGCCATCGCCCTGGGCGAGTGGTGCAAAGGCTTCCTGTACGGCTTCGGCCTCAACTCGGCAGGCCTGAGCCTGAGTGCCGAAGCCAAGGAAGTGCTGGGTGACCTGGATGCCATTTCCCAGGTCCAGGATGCACTGGAAGAATCCGAAGACGGCGAAAGCGACTATATGGAAGTGATGGAGTACCTGCGCGTCGCACCGATGCTGCTGTTCTCCGAGCTGGCCAAGCCACAGGCGCCTGCGCCCAAGCCTTCCTTGCACTAAATGCCGAACAGGGGTTCCTCGTGCCAATAGCCCATATCCCCAAAGCGGAGTATGCCCGTCGTCGCAAGGCGCTGATGGCGCAGATGGAACCCAACAGCATCGCCATCCTGCCCGCGGCCGCGGTGGCCATTCGCAACCGCGACGTGGAGCATGTGTACCGCCAGGACAGCGACTTCCAGTACCTCAGCGGCTTCCCGGAGCCCGAGGCGGTGATTGCGCTGATCCCCGGCCGCGAGCACGGTGAGTACGTGCTGTTCTGCCGCGAGCGCAACCCCGAGCGCGAGCTGTGGGACGGCCTGCGCGCCGGCCAGGAAGGCGCGATACGCGAATACGGCGCGGACGATGCGTTCCCCATCACCGACATCGACGACATCCTGCCGGGCCTGATCGAAGGCCGCGACCGGGTGTACTCGGCCATGGGCAGCCACCCCGAATTCGACCGCCACCTGATGGAGTGGATCAACGTGATCCGCTCCAAGGCCAACCTCGGCGCCCAGCCACCGAACGAGTTCGTTGCGCTGGATCATCTGCTGCACGACATGCGCCTGTATAAATCGGCCACGGAAGTGAAGGTGATGCGCGAGGCCGCGGCGATTTCGGCACGCGCCCATGTGCGGGCCATGCAGGCCTGCCGCGCCGGGTTGCACGAATACAGCCTGGAGGCCGAGCTGGACTACGAGTTCCGCAAGGGCGGGGCGAAGATGCCGGCCTACGGCTCGATCGTGGCATCGGGTCGCAACGCCTGCATCCTGCATTACCAGCAGAACGATGCCCTGCTCAAGGACGGCGACCTGGTCCTGATCGACGCCGGGTGCGAGATCGACTGCTACGCCAGCGACATCACCCGCACCTTTCCGGTCAGCGGGCGCTTCTCGCCGGAGCAGAAAGCGATCTACGAGCTGGTGCTCAAGGCCCAGGCTGCAGCCTTTGCCGCGATTGCACCGGGCAAGCACTGGAACCATGCCCACGAGGCCACCGTGCAGGTGATCACCGAAGGGCTGGTGGAGCTGGGGCTGCTCAAGGGCGACGTGCCGGCGCTGATCGAGGCCGAGGCCCATCGCGCCTTCTACATGCACCGCGCCGGTCACTGGTTGGGGCTGGATGTGCACGACGTCGGCGAGTACAAGGTCGCCGACCAGTGGCGCGTGCTGGAGCCGGGCATGGCCCTGACGGTGGAGCCGGGCATCTACATTGCTGCCGACAACCAGAGTGTCGCGAAGAAGTGGCGCGGTATCGGCGTACGAATCGAGGACGACGTAGTGGTGACCAAGCAGGGCTGTGAAATCCTGACCTCCGGCGTACCGCGCACGGTGGCCGAAATCGAAGCATTGATGGCGGCTGCACGCAGCCACGCCGCATGAGCCGGGTCAACCTTGCCATCATCGGTGGCGGCCTGGTCGGTGCCAGCCTGGCGCTGGCCCTGCAGGCCGGGGCCAGGGCGCGTGGCTGGAAGATCCTGCTGATCGAGCCGTTCGCCCCCGGCGACAGCTTCCAGCCCAGTTACGACGCACGTTCCTCGGCGCTTTCCTACGGCACCCGGCAGATCTACGAGCGTCTGGGCCTGTGGCAGCCGATCAGCCGCCGCGCCGAACCGATCCGCCAGATCCAGGTGTCCGACCGTGGCCGCTTTGGCGCCACCCGCCTGGACGCCCTGGAAGAAGGCGTGCCGGCACTCGGCTACGTGGTCGAGAACGCCTGGCTCGGCCAGTGCCTGTGGCAGGGGCTGGATGCCGAGGTGGTGACTTGGCGCTGCCCGGCGCAGGTCAGCGCGATGCAGCCGCTGGCCGACGGCTACCGCCTGACACTGGATGACGACACCACGGTGGACTGCGACCTGGCGGTACTGGCCGACGGCGGGCGTTCCGGGCTGCGCGAGCAGTTGGGCATCCACGTCAGCCAGCGCCCGTACAACCAGAGTGCGCTGATCGCCAACATCACCCCGAGCGAGGCCCATTGCGGGCAGGCGTTCGAACGCTTCACCGATGACGGCCCGATGGCCTTGCTGCCGCTGCCGGAAAACCGCTGCGCGCTGGTCTGGACCCGTGCCGGAATGGATGCCAAACGGCTGGCCGAGATCGACGAACGAGCCTTCCTGGCCGAGCTGCAAGGCGTGTTCGGCTACCGTCTGGGCACCTTGCGCCAGGTGGGCGCGCGTCATCTCTACCCGCTGTCGCTGGTCGAGGCCCAGGAGCAGGTGCGCTCGCACCTGGTGGTGCTGGGCAACGCCGCGCACAGCCTGCACCCGATTGCCGGGCAGGGTTTCAACCTGTCGCTGCGTGACGTGCAGTCGCTGGCCGACGGTCTGCTGGCCGGGCCCGAAGTACCAGGCGACCTGGCGACCCTGCAGGCCTACCGCGAGCGCCAGCGCCTGGACCAGGACCTGACCGTGGGCTTCTCCGACAAGGTCACGCGGCTGTTCGGCAGCGGCCAGCCGTTGCTCGCCACCGGGCGCAACCTGGGCCTGCTGGGCCTGGACCTGCTGCCCCCGGCCAAGCGCTGGTTCGCCCGCCAGGCCATGGGCCTGGGTACACGCCCGGACCAGCCTGGCCAATGACCCCTTCTTCTCTTTATCGGGCTTGAAAGCATGGAAATGCGCGCAGATCTGTTGATTGTCGGTGCCGGAATGGTCGGTAGCGCCCTGGCCCTGGCCTTGCAGCACAGTGGCCTGGACATCCTGCTGCTCGACGGCAGCCCCCTGACGGTCAAGCCGTTCGATGCACAGGCGCCCTTCGAGCCGCGAGTCAGCGCGCTGTCGATGGCCAGCCAGCGCATCCTCGAGCGCGTGGGCGCCTGGCAGCACATCCGCGAGCGGCGCCTGAGCCCGTATTCGGACATGCACGTGTGGGACGGCAGCGGCACCGGGCAGATCCACTTTTCGGCCGCCAGCGTGCACGCCGAGGTGCTCGGCCACATCGTCGAGAACCGCGTGGTGCAGGACGGTCTGCTGCAGCGCCTGCACGACAGCGAGATCGGCCTGCTGGCCAACGCCCGCCTGGAGCAGATGCGCCGCAGTGGCGACGACTGGCTGCTGACCCTGGCCGATGGCCGCACCCTGCGCGCGCCGCTGGTGATTGCGGCTGACGGCGCCAACTCGGCGGTGCGCCGCCTGACCGGCTGCCAAACCCGTGAGTGGGACTACCTGCACCACGCCATCGTGACCAGCGTACGCTGTGCCGAGCCGCACCAGGCCACGGCCTGGCAGCGCTTCACCGATGACGGCCCGCTGGCGTTTCTGCCACTGCTGCGCGACGGCCAGCAGCACTGGTGCTCCATCGTGTGGTCGACCACGCCTGCGCAGGCCGAGCGCCTCATGGCCCTGCCGGACGAAGCCTTCTGCGCCGAGCTGGAGCGGGCCTTCGAGGGCCGCCTGGGCACGGTGCTGGCGGTTGACCCACGGCTGTGCGTACCGCTGCGCCAGCGCCATGCCAAGCGCTACGTGGCCGAGGGCCTGGCGTTGATCGGCGATGCGGCCCACACCATTCACCCGCTGGCCGGGCAGGGCGTGAACCTTGGCTTTCTGGATGCGGCGGTGCTGGCCGAAGTGCTGCAGCATGCCCATGAGCGCGGCGAGCGCCTGGCCGACGTGCGCGTGCTGAGCCGCTACGAACGACGGCGCATGCCGCACAACCTGGCCTTGATGGCCGCAATGGAGGGCTTCGAGCGCCTGTTCCAGGCCGACCCGCTGCCGCTGCGCTGGCTGCGCAACAGTGGCCTGAAGTGGGTGGAGCAACTGCCGGAGGCCAAGGCGCTGTTCGTGCGCCAGGCGCTGGGGCTGAGCGGCGACCTGCCGGAGCTGGCACGGGCCTGAGGCGGCACCGCAACATCTGGTAACTCCTCCCTTGGCAGTTCGGTTGAGAAGGCAAATGGCATTCACTACCATTTGCGCCTCTCCCGCATTCCGAGGACCGCCTTCATGTTGCCACGCAAGCATCTACTCGCCGCCCTGGCGCTCACCCTGCTGGGCGGTACCGCACAGGCGGCGGACGAGGTGGTGGTGTATTCCTCGCGCATCGACGAGCTGATCAAGCCGGTATTCGATGCCTACACCAAGGAAACCGGGGTCAAGGTCAAGTTCATCACCGACAAGGAAGCGCCGTTGATGCAGCGCATCAAGGCCGAGGGCAGCAACGCCACGGCCGACCTGCTGCTGACCGTGGATGCCGGCAACCTCTGGCAGGCCGAGCAGATGGGTATCCTGCAGCCGATCAAGTCGGCCGTGATCGACGCCAACATTCCCCCGCAGTATCGCGCTTCGTCCCATGACTGGACCGGCCTGAGCCTGCGCGCACGGACCATTGCCTACGCCACCGACCGGGTCAAGCCCGAGGAGCTGAGCACCTACGAGGCGCTGGCCGGCAAGGAATGGGAAGGGCGCTTGTGCCTGCGTACCGCCAAGAAGGTCTACAACCAGTCGCTGACCGCGACCCTGATCGAAACCCACGGCGCCGAGAAGACCGAAGAGATCCTCAAGGGCTGGGTGAACAACCTGTCCACCGACGTGTTCTCGGATGACGTGGCAGTGCTCAAGGCCATCGAGGCCGGGCAGTGCGACGTGGGCATCGTCAATACCTACTACTATGGCCGCCTGCACAAGGAGCAGCCGCAACTGCCGATCAAGCTGTTCTGGCCCAACCAGGCCGACCGTGGCGTGCACGTCAACCTGTCGGGCATCGGCTTGACCCGGCACGCGCCGCACAAGGAGGCCGCGATCAAGCTGGTGGAGTGGATGACCGGACCGCAGGCGCAGAAGATCTTCGCCGATGTGAACCAGGAGTTCCCGGCCAACCCCAAGGTGGAACCTTCGGCAGAAGTGGCGGCGTGGGGCAAGTTCAAGGCCGACAGCCTGCCGGTGGAAGTGGCGGGCAAGCGTCAGGCTGAAGCGATTCGCCTGATGGATCGGGCTGGCTGGAACTGAGCGCAAGGCTTTATTCTTGCGGGGCCCCTGTCGGGGCCCATCGCGGGTCAAGCCCGCTCCTACAGGGATCACCGTGGCCCTTGTGGGAGCGGGCTTGACCCGCGATAGACCGCAACGCGGTCGCTCTCACCTTCGCCAGAGATCTCCCCCCGTGTCACACCCCGCCCAACGCCGCTGGTACCCCCTGGTCTTCACCGTCTGCGCGCTGGTGCTGCTGCCGCTGAGCGTGCTGGTGCTGTCGTGGCAGAGCATCGACCTGCAGATCTGGTCGCACCTGCTCGACACCCAGATGAGCCGCCTGTTGGGCAACACCCTGACCTTGATCCTCGGCGTGGGCGTCGGCGTCACCGTGCTGGGCGTGAGCCTGGCCTGGCTCACCAGCCTGTGCGAATTCCCCGGCCGACGCTGGCTCGACTGGGCATTGATGCTGCCCTTCGCCATCCCCGCCTATGTGCTGGCGTTCGTCTTCGTCGGTTTGCTGGACTTCTCCGGCCCGGTGCAAACCCTGCTGCGCGAATGGTTCGGCCCCATGCGCCTGCCGCGCGTGCGCTCCACCGGCGGGGTGATCATCGTGCTGGTGCTGGTGTTCTACCCCTATGTCTACCTGCTGGCACGTACCGCCTTCCTGGCCCAGGGCAAGGGCCTGATGGAAGCGGCGCGGGTGCTCGGGCAATCGCCGCTGCAAGCCTTCTGGCGCGTGGCCCTGCCCATGGCGCGGCCGGCGATCGGCGCGGGCGTGGCGCTGGCGCTGATGGAAACCCTGGCCGACTTCGGCGCGGTGGCCGTGTTCAACTTCGACACCTTCACCACCGCCATCTACAAGACCTGGTACGGCTTCTTCAGCCTCTCCAGCGCCGCCCAGCTCGCCAGCCTGCTGCTGCTGGCCGTCATGCTGGTGCTGTACGGCGAGCGCCGGGCCCGCGGTGCGGTACGCAGCAGCAACGAGCGGCCCCGGGTGGCGGCGCTGTACCACCTGCGCGGGGTCAAGGCGCTGGCTGCCAGCAGCTGGTGCCTGCTGGTGTTTGCCTGCGCGTTCGTTATCCCGGTGCTGCAGTTGCTGGTGTGGTTCTGGCAGCGCGGGCGTTTCGACCTCGACGAGCGCTATGGCGCGCTCATCCTGCATACCCTGTACCTGGGCGCCATGGCTGCGCTGATCACCGTGGCGGTGGCACTGCTGCTGGCGTTTGCCCGACGCCAGGCCCCCACCCGCGTGGTGCGCGCCGGGGTCAGCCTGGCCAACCTGGGCTACGCCTTGCCCGGCTCGGTATTGGCGGTGTCGATCATGCTGGCCTTCAGTTACCTCGACAACCAGCTGGTGGTGCCGCTTTCGAGCTGGCTTGGCGGTGCCGGCCGCCCGCTGCTGATGGGCAGCCTGGCGGCACTGCTGTTGGCCTATCTGGTGCGCTTCATCGCCGTGGCCTACGGCCCCTTGGAAAACAGCCTGGGGCGCATTCGGCCCTCGCTGCCGGAGGCCTCGCGCAGCCTCGGGGTCAGCGGCCCGCGATTGTTTTTCAAGGTGTATCTCCCGCTGCTGGTGCCGGGTGCGCTGAGCGCAGCGCTGCTGGTGTTCGTCGATGTGCTCAAGGAGATGCCCGCCACCCTGCTGATGCGCCCGTTCGGTTGGGACACCCTGGCGGTGCGGGTATTCGAGATGACCAGCGAGGGCGAGTGGTCGCGTGCCTCGCTGCCGGCGTTGACGCTGGTGCTGGTGGGGCTGCTGCCGGTCATCGGTTTGATAAGGCGTTCGGCGCGTCACCCGGGTCAGAGTCACTGAGGGTGTAAGGCTGCGCCCTTGCGGCTACAATGCGCGGCATTCGCTGCGGCCGATCAGCACCGGGTAGCTGAAACGCTGCCCTCAGCCGCAGCCTCGCCACGCCCGGAAGGAGAAACCCATGGGACAGCGTACGCCTCTTTATGACCTGCACCTGGCGCTTGGCGCCAAGATGGTCGATTTTGGCGGTTGGGACATGCCCCTGCATTACGGCTCGCAAGTCGAGGAGCACCACCAGGTGCGCCGCGACTGCGGGGTCTTCGATGTCTCGCACCTCACCGTGATCGATGTGCACGGCGCCCAGGCCACGCCCTGGCTGCGCTGGTTGCTGGCCAACGATGTAGCCAGCCCGAATGCCCACGGCAAGGCCCTGTACAGCACCCTGCTCAACGAACAGGGCGGTGTGATCGACGACCTGCTGGTCTACCGCACCGACGACGGCTACCGCCTGGTGGCCAACGCCGCCACCCGCGACAAGGACCTGGCCTGGCTGCAGGCCCATATCGGCGACTACGACGTGCAGGTGCGCGAGCGTCCCGAACTGTCGATCTTCGCTGTGCAGGGCCCGCATGCGCGGGACAAGCTGGCCGAACTGGTGAGCAGCGACCGTGCGGCGCTGATTCGTGAACTGGCCCCCTTCGAAGGCCGCAGCAGTGGCGACTGGTTCATCTCGCGTACCGGCTACACCGGCGAAGACGGCCTGGAGATCACCCTGCCGGCAGAGCAGGCCCCGGCGTTCTTCAACGACCTGGTCGGCGCCGGTATTGCCCCCAGCGGGCTGGGCGCGCGCGATACCTTGCGCCTGGAAGCGGGCATGACGCTGTACGGACAGGACATCGACGAGGCACACTCGCCACTGACCTCCAACCTGGCCCACAACATCGCCCTGGAACCGGCCGACCGCGACTTCATCGGACGCCGTGCGCTGGAGGCCGAGCAGGCCGCAGGCGTGCAGCTGAAACTGGTCGGCCTGGTGCTCGAGGAACGCGGTGTGCTGCGTGCGCATCAGGTGGTGCGAATCGCACAGATTGGCGAAGGGGAGATCACCAGTGGTAGTTTCTCTCCTACGCTGAGCAAGGCGATTGCCCTGGCCCGCGTGCCGGTGGCTACCGCCGACCGCGCCGAGGTGGAAATTCGCGGCAAGTGGTACCCGGTACGGGTGGTCAAGCCGACCTTCGTGCGCCAGGGCAAGATCCTGATCTGAATTCATTCCGGCGGGCCGACCGCTGACCTGTTGAGGAAAGACACTATGAGCAATATCCCCGCCGACCTGCGTTTTGCCGAGAGCCACGAGTGGGCCAGGCTGGAAGCCGACGGTACCGTCACCGTGGGCATCAGCGACCACGCCCAGGAAGCCCTGGGCGACGTGGTATTTGTCGAACTGGCCGAGGTCGGCAAGGTGTTCGCGGCCAAGGACGCCGCCGGGGTGGTGGAGTCGGTGAAAGCCGCTTCGGATATCTACGCGCCGGTCAGCGGCGAAGTGATCGCGGTCAACGAAGACCTCAGCGACAGCCCTGAGAACCTGAACAACGATCCTTACGCCAGCTGGATCTTCAAGCTCAAGCCGTCCAACCCGGCAGAGCTGGAGCAGTTGCTGGACGCTGCCGGCTACAAGGCCGCCATCGGCGAGTAGTTTTTCCCGCACGAACGGCAATCCCTTCCTAGACTCAATAAGCCTCGACCCCTCGAGGCTTGGTCTTGGAAGAGAGAGCCGCTATGTCCCAGTCGCCGTCCCTGAGCCAACTGCACGATCCCAACCCGTTCCTGCGTCGTCATCTTGGCCCGGATGCGGCCGAGCAGCAGGCGATGTTGCAGGCCCTGGGCCTGAGCAGTCGCAGTGAACTGATCGAGCAGACCGTCCCGCCGGGCATTCGCCTGAACCGCCCGCTGGAACTGCCCCCGGCGCTTGATGAACAGGCCGCCCTGGCAAAACTGCGCGGTTACGCCGAGCAGAACCAGGTGTGGACCAGCCTGATCGGCATGGGGTACCACGCTACCCTGACGCCCACGGTGATCCTGCGCAACGTGCTGGAGAACCCCGGCTGGTACACCGCCTATACGCCGTATCAGCCGGAGATCGCCCAGGGTCGCCTGGAGGCGCTGCTCAATTACCAGCAGATGGTCATCGACCTGACCGGGCTGGACCTGGCCAATGCCTCGCTGCTCGACGAAGCGACGGCCGCTGCCGAAGCCATGGCTCTGGCACGGCGCATGGCCAAGTCGCGCAGCAATGCGTTCTTCGTCGATGAACATTGCCACCCGCAGACCCTGTCCGTATTGCAGACCCGCGCCGAGGGCTTCGGCTTCGAGCTGATCGTCGATGGGCTGGACAACCTGGACAAGCACCGGGTGTTCGGCGCGCTGCTGCAATACCCCAACACCCACGGCGGGGTGCACGACCTGCGCCCGGCCATCGAGCAGCTGCATGCCCAGCAGGCGCTGGCCTGCGTCGCCGCCGACCTGCTGAGCCTGGTGCTGTTGACCCCGCCGGGCGAGCAGGGCGCCGACGTGGTGCTCGGCTCGACCCAGCGCTTTGGCGTGCCCATGGGCTACGGCGGCCCGCACGCGGCCTACTTTGCCTGCCGCGACGACTTCAAGCGCGCCATGCCAGGGCGCATCATCGGCGTTTCCAAGGACGCGCGCGGCAACCTGGCGCTGCGCATGGCCCTGCAGACCCGCGAACAGCACATCCGCCGCGAGAAGGCCAACTCCAACATCTGCACCGCGCAGGTGCTGCTGGCCAACATCGCCGGGTTCTATGCCGTGTACCACGGGCCCGAAGGGCTCAGGCGCATCGCCCAGCGGGTGCACCGGCTCACGGTGATCCTGGCTGCCGGCCTGCAAGCCAAGGGGCTCAAGCGCTTGAACGAGCACTTCTTCGACACCCTGACCCTGGACGTCGGCGGCAGCCAGACCGCGATCATCCAGAGCGCCGAGGCCGCGCAGATCAACCTGCGCATCCTGGGCCGCGGGCACCTGGGCGTAAGCCTGGATGAAACCTGTGACGAGGCCACGGTGCTGCGCCTGTTCGGCATCTTTCTGGGCGCCGACCATGGGCTGAGCGTGGCCGAGCTGGATGCCCAGGCGCAGCACAGCGGCATCCCCGACGCCTTGCAGCGCCAGTCGGCGTTTCTGACGCACCCGGTGTTCAACCTGCACCACAGCGAAACCGAGATGCTGCGTTACCTCAAGCAGCTGGAGAACAAGGATCTGGCCCTCAACCAGTCGATGATCCCGCTGGGCTCGTGCACCATGAAGCTCAACGCCAGCAGCGAGATGATCCCCATCACCTGGCCGGCCTTCGCCAACCTGCACCCGTTCGCGCCGCTCACCCAGGCCCAGGGCTATACCGCGATGATCGACGAGCTGGAGCGCTGGCTGTGCGCGATCACCGGTTTCGATGCCATCTGCATGCAACCCAACTCCGGTGCCCAGGGTGAATACGCGGGGCTGCTGGCGATCAGCAAGTACCACCGCAGCCGCCAGCAGGGTCAGCGCGATATCTGCCTGATCCCGGCCTCGGCGCACGGCACCAACCCGGCGTCTGCGCAGATGGCCGGCATGCAGGTGGTGATCGTGGAATGCGATGTGGCGGGCAACGTCGACCTGGTCGACCTCAAGGCCAAGGCCCTGGCGGCGGGTGAGCGCCTGGCCTGCCTGATGGCCACCTACCCGTCGACCCACGGCGTGTACGAGGAAGGCATCAGTGAGATCTGCGAAGTTATCCACAGCCACGGTGGCCAGGTGTACATGGATGGCGCCAACCTCAATGCCCAGGTCGGGTTGGCGCGGCCGGCGGACATCGGTGCCGATGTATCGCACATGAACCTGCACAAGACCTTCTGCATTCCCCATGGCGGTGGCGGGCCGGGCATGGGCCCGATCGGCGTGCGTGCACACCTGGCACCGTTCGTGGCCAGCCATCCGGTGGTGCCGGTGCCCGGGCCCGACCCGCAGAACACCGCGGTCAGTGCGGCGCCCTGGGGCAGTGCGAGCATCCTGCCGATCAGCTGGATGTACATCGCCATGATGGGGCCGCAACTGGCCGATGCCAGCGAGGTGGCGATCCTGTCGGCCAACTATCTGGCCCAGCAGTTGGGCGGCGCGTTCCCGGTGCTGTACCGCGGGCGCAATGGGCGGGTGGCGCATGAGTGCATCCTCGACCTGCGGCCCTTGAAGACGCTGACCGCCATCACCGAAGAGGATGTGGCCAAGCGCCTGATGGACTACGGGTTCCATGCGCCGACCATGTCGTTCCCGGTGCCGGGCACCTTGATGGTGGAGCCGACCGAGAGCGAGTCCAAGGCCGAGCTGGACCGCTTCGTGGAGGCGATGCTGAAGATTCGGGCAGAGATTGCAGAGGTGCAGAACGGCAACTGGCCAGCCGAGGACAACCCGCTCAAGCGGGCGCCGCATACCTTGGCGGATGTGCTGGGGGTGTGGGAACGACCTTACTCGATCGAGCAGGGTGTTGCGCCGAGCCACCATGCGCGGCTGCACAAGTACTGGCCGGCGGTGAACCGGGTGGACAACGTGTACGGGGACCGCAACCTGTTCTGTGCGTGTGTGCCGGTGGAGGATTATCGCTGAGGCCAGGGCCTCGTGGCCGACAAGGCTGGCTCCTGTAGGAGCCGGCATTGCCGGCGAGGTGATTACTCGGTCACGGCATTCTGCGCCAGGATCGCATTGGCCAGCTCCATGTCGCTGACCTGCAGCCCTGGCTGCTCGGCACGCACACGCTGCATGGCAGCCTCAAGATACGGCCCGCTGATCTGGCCGTTGCTGGCCACATAGCTGCTGGCATCTTCCTGCGCCGCCACCACCAGCTTGTGGTCCTTGAAGGTCAGGTAGGTGGAGCCGGTGGTGGCACCGGACGAAATCACATCACGCCAGAAGCCATCAGCCATCGCCGAGCCAACCGGCAGCGACAACAAGGCAAGGGTGGCAACCGCAAGTTTGACGCGCATGGGGCTTACTCCAGTGTGGGGGCTATTATGGTGCGTTGGATCGTGATTTCCCCAGGCAAGTTCCCCAGGGCCTACGGTGCGGGGCCAACCTGCAGTATCGCGCCGTCCTGCGACAGCACTTGCACCGGGGTGCCCACCGGCAGGTCCGGCCCGCGGACCATCCACACCCCGTCGCCGACCTTGATCTTGCCGCGACCGCCCACGATGGCCTCCTGCACCACGAAGGTCCGGCCGATCAGTTCCTGGCCGCGCATGTTCAGCCCCGGCGCATCGCTGGGGCTGGCATTGCTGCGCTGACGGTGCCACCAGAACACTGCGGTGAATACCGACAGCAGGCCGAACAGCAGGAACTGCAAGGTCCACGGCAGCTGCGGGACGACGAAGGTGATCACGCCCACGCCCGCCGCCGCCACCCCGATCCACAGCAGGTAGCCGCCGGCGCCGAACACCTCCAGGATCAGCAGCAGCGTACCGAGCGCCAGCCAGTCCCAGAACGACAGGTGTTGCAGGTAGTCCCACATGCTCAGCCCTTCTTGCCGTCGAAGGTGGCCCGCACGATTTCGCCGATGCCGCCGACGGCGCCGATCACCTGGCTGGCCTCCAGCGGCATCAGCACCACCTTGCTGTTGTTGGCCGAGGCCAGCTTGCCCAGCGCGTCGACGTATTTCTGCGCCACGAAGTAGTTGATGGCCTGCACGTTGCCGTTGGCGATGGCCTCGGACACCACCTGGGTGGCGCGGGCTTCGGCTTCGGCCTGGCGCTCGCGGGCCTCCGATTCCAGGAAGGCCGCCTGACGCTCACCCTCGGCCTCGAGGATCTGCGCCTGTTTCTTGCCTTCGGCGGTGAGGATGGCAGCCGCCCGCAGGCCCTCGGCTTCGAGGATCTGCGCACGCTTGACCCGCTCGGCTTTCATCTGCCCGGACATGGCGGCCATCAGGTCGGCCGGCGGGCTGATGTCCTTGATCTCGATACGGGTGATCTTGATGCCCCACGGTGCGGTGGCTTCATCCACGGTGCGCAGCAGGCGCTCGTTGATGGCGTCGCGCTGGCTGAGCATGGCGTCCAGTTCCATGGAGCCGAGCACGGTACGGATGTTGGTCTGCAGCAGGTTGCGGGTGGCGTGCTCGAGGTTGTTGACCTCGTAGGCGGCCTGCGCCGTGTTGACCACCTGGAAGAAGCACACCGCATCGATCTGCACGGTGGCGTTGTCGGCGGTGATGACTTCCTGCGGCGGGATGTCCAGCACGCTTTCCATCATGTTGATCTTGCGCCCGATGCGGTCCATCACCGGCACGATGATGTTGAGGCCCGGCTTGAGGGTGGTGGTGTAGCGGCCAAAGCGTTCCACGGTCCACTGGAAACCCTGCGGCACCACCTTGAACCCCATGAACACCAGCGCCAGGGCCAGGCCCACGAATAACAGCATTACCATTCCGATTTGCATGACGTTTCCTTGGTCAGCAGGACTGAAAGTGCGCAAGCTTGGCATGTGGTCAGCTGTGCAGGCCAGCGCCGGATCATTTCATTTCATGCAGTAACGCGAATCACTTCTGTCAGTGTAGTCAGCCCTGCGGCGACTTTTTGCGCGCCGCTGGTGCGCAGGCTGCCCAGCCCCTCGCCCCGGGCCTGGCGGCGCAGGTTTGCCAGGTCGACGTCGCCCGACAGCTGCTCGCGCAGGCGTGGGCTCACAGGCAGCAGCTCGAACAGGCCGGTGCGGCCCCGGTAGCCGGTGTACCGGCAATCGCGGCAGCCTTCAGCCTGGCAGGTAGCGGTGGGCAGCGGCGCCTGCGGGTCGAGTTCGCGCCAGTGCGCCATGTCGAGCGGCTGCGCCACCTTGCACGCCGGGCACAGCGTGCGCACCAGGCGCTGGGCCAGCACGCCGACCAGCGTGGCACGGATCAGGTACGGCGCGATGCCCAGTTCCAGCAGGCGCCCGACGGCGCCGCAGGCATCGTTGGTGTGCAGGGTCGAGAGCACCAGGTGGCCGGTGAGCGCGGCCTGGATCGCCACCTGCGCGGTGTCGGCATCGCGGATCTCGCCGATCATGATGATGTCCGGGTCCTGGCGCAGCAGCGCACGCACACCGTTGGCAAAGCCCAGGTCGATGCCGGGCTGCACCTGCATCTGGTTGAAGGCCGGCTCGAGCTGTTCGATCGGGTCTTCGAGGGTGCACAGGTTGACCTGTGGCGTGGCCAGTTGCTTGAGGGTGGCGTACAGGGTGCTGGTCTTGCCCGAGCCGGTCGGCCCGGTCACCAGGATGATGCCGTGGGGCTGGCGCAGCATCGCCTGCCAGTGCTGCAGCGCCTCGCCGTCCAGGCCCAGCTGGGTGAAGTCCTGGTGCAGCAGGTGCGGGTCGAAGATACGCAGTACCAGTTTCTCGCCGAACGCGGTGGGCAGGGTGGCCAGGCGCAGCTCGACCTCGGCGCCGGCGGCCGAGCGGGCCTTGATGCGGCCATCCTGCGGGCGGCGCTTTTCCGCGACGTTCATGCGCCCCAGGCTCTTGAGCCGGCTGACCACCGCCAGGGTCACTGCCGGCGGGAACTGGTAGGCCGGGTGCAGCAGGCCGTCGATGCGCAGGCGCAGGTGGCCGTGGTCGCGGCGCGGCTCGATGTGGATATCGCTGGCGCGCTGCTCGAAGGCGTACTGCAACAGCCAGTCGACGATGCCGACGATGTGCGTCTCGTTGGCATCGACGTCGCCTGCGCTGTTGCCCAGGTCAAGCAGTGCCTCGAGGCTGGCGCCTTCGGGCCCGGGCACGGCCTGCTGGCTGGCACCACTGACCGAGTGGGCCAGGCGAAACACCGCCTGGCTCAGCTCACGGATCTGCACCGGGCTGGCCAGCACCCGCTGCACCCTGCGTTGCAGCACCTGCCCAAGGTCGCGCTCCCAGCTGCGTACGTAGGGCTGGGCGCTGGCGACGGTCACCGTGTGGGCATCCACCGCGATGGCCAGAATCTGGTGACGCCGCGCGAATGCGGCCGACATCAGCCCGCCGAGGCTGGCTGCCTGCAGTGCCAGGGGGTCGATGCGCACATGGCGCTGGCCGGCCTGGCGGCCCAGCCATTCGCCCAGGGCATCGAGGTCCAGGGTATGGCCGGGGCGTTGCAGGTCGTTCAGGCCGCGTCGGGCGATGCGCTCCAGCGGATGTGTGGGTTCATTGGCAGCCTGCGGCCAGGGGCGGGCACAAGCGGGGCTGATGCGTTGCTGGGCGAGCAGTTCGGCGAGCAGGGTGTCGAGGTCGAGCCAGCGATCGGGCGGCGTGGCAGGCATGGGGCTTCCTTGCGAAGGTCGGGCGGCCAGCCAAGGCTAGCTGCCAGCGGCCCACAGGGCCTGTCGCAAGGGTTGCCGGATTTTTCTGTTCAGCGTACGTGCTGCAACGGCATGCGCGAGGCCGCCAGGGGTTCGACGCTGACCTGGGCGACACAGATCAGGTTGCGCATTTTCTGTGCAATCAGTTCGGCGCGGTGCCAGCTCAGGCCGGCTACGCCGATCTCCAGGTTCAACAGGTCGTTCTGCTGCTGCATCTGTACCTGGTGCGGGGTGAGGAACTGCAGGGCGAACAGGTTGAGCACGCGGCACAGGCTGTCCGGCTCGGCTTCCACCTGCAGGCTGTAGCGCACGCTGCTGTGCGCAGCATTGGCGGCCCAGACATCGCTGCGCAGCGGGGTGACGGGGCTGTCCAGCCGTTCGTGGGCGCTCATGGGAAATCTCCGGTTTCGATGGAGGAATTTTTACATCTTCAACCGGGTATTTTTTCTCTATGATCGAGCTATCTGCGCAAACTGCGCATTGTTCAATTCATTAATGGCGCCTTGAGGGGATAAAACATGCAAAGCCAACTGGACGCCTACGATCGACGTATCCTGGCTCTGCTGCAGGAGGATGCGTCGCTGTCCAGCGCACAGATTGCCGAACGGGTCGGCCTGTCGCAGTCGCCGTGCTGGCGGCGGATCCAGCGGCTCAAGGAAGAAGGGGTGATTCGCGGGCAGGTGACCCTGCTCGATCGCAAGAAGATCGGCCTGAACACGCAGATTTTCGCCGAGGTCAAACTCAACGCCCACGGGCGGACCAACTTCGCCGAATTCACCGAGGCGATCCGCGAGTTTCCCGAGGTGCTGGAATGCTATGTGCTGATGGGCGCAGTGGACTTCCTGCTGCGCATCGTCACCCCGGACATCGAAGCCTACGAACGGTTCTTCTTCGAAAAGCTGTCGATGGTGCCGGGGATCCAGGAGGTCAACTCGATCGTGGCCTTGTCCGAAATCAAGTCCACGACCAGCTTGCCGGTGTAGCCGTCACTTGCGCAGCAGGTGCTTCCAGCCGCGGCTCTGGAACACCGCCATGGCCTGATGCACACGGGCTTCGAGCACGTCGTCGCTGATTGGCAGGCTGGCCAGTTCGTGCAGCTTGTTCAGCTCGCCGAACAGGCGGTCCAGGTCGGGGCTTTCCAGCACCTGGCGGGCATGGTGCAGCCAGGCCAGCAGGCGCTCGATGCGCGGCAGCTGTTCGGCCAGGTCTTCAGGCTGGCGGTGGTACAGCGGCAGTTGCAGCGCGTTGGCTTCGTCCGACAGCAGCACCTTGAGCCAGTTGCCCAGTTGCGCAGCGCCCTGGCGGTCGCCACGTTTGTTGCGCTCGACGGTCCAGCCACGGGCCAGCAGCCAGCGCGAGGTGTCCAGCGAGAACTGGCCCCAGCGGGTGTCGAGCAGTTCTTCGGCGAACTGCTCGGGCGCCGCGCGGCGCACGTCTTCGTCGTCGTTGCCGGCCAGCACCAGCGGGCGCCAGTCCTCGAGCAGGGCGTCGAGGCTGGCACGCAGGGCGCTGGTGGTCGGGCGTGGCGCGGCCTGGCCCAGGCTGCCGAGCAGGGCGCGCAGTTCGGCCAGGCTCTGGACCCAGTCCTGCAGCAGGCGCCAGTGTCCGTTGAACAGGTACTGCTCGGCCAGGCGCTGGCTGCTGCCCAGCAGGTGCCAGGCCAGTGCCGCGAAGGCATCGTCCAGCGGCATCTCGGCGTTCAGTTCAGCAGGCGGCAGGCTCACGGCGAAGCTCGAGGGGTCGAGCAGGCGGTAGCCGCGTTCGGCCTTGCTGATGTCGCACGGCATCAGCGGCAGGCTGGCGGCCAGCTCGGCGGCCAGTTCCAGCAGTGCGGCCGGGTCGCCTTCACGCAGTTCCAGCTCCAGCTCGCAGATGGCTTCCTTCTGCTTGCCGGCCACTACATGGCCCAGGTCCAGCGCAGCCTCGATGACCACCTTGGCCTTGCCACGGCCCCAGGCGATTTCGGCGTATTCGCGGGTGAAGTCGGTGCTGAACAGCGGCTTGATGGTTTTCTTGTCCAGGTCGGCCAGCTCGGCCGGCCATACCTGCTCGTCGAGCTTCTTGAGGTCGAGCTTGGCCTTGGGCAGCTGCCATTCGTGCTCGTTGCGTACCGACAGCCCGGCGGTGCTGTGGCCACGGGCCTTGAGGGTCTGGATCACCACGTCGCCGTCACGGCGCAGGCGCAGGGCCACCTTGGCTGCGGCCAGGTCGCGTTCTGGGGTATCGAAATATTGATTGAGCAGCTCGCGCTGCTGCCAGCCGGACTTGTTGCGCTTCTTCAGCAACGGGTGTTCGCGCAGGGCAGCGAGGGTCTCGCGGCTGACCCGCAGTTTGAGTTCGGTTTCTTTGTTCATTGCTGGCAGGCTCGATGACTGGGTGCGTCTTGGCCGTGCAGTGTACAGGAGTCGGCCGCTGACGGTTTATTCCAGGTGCCCGATAGCCCTATGATGGGCCTCGTACCGAGGAGAATGCGCATGCCTTTGCCGCCGCTCAAAGACCAGTTCGCCGCCCTGATCGCCACGCCGTCGGTCAGTTGCACCCAGCCGAGCCTGGACCAGTCCAACCGCGCGGTGATCGACCTGCTGGCCACCTGGCTGGGTGACCTGGGTTTTGCCTGCGAGCTGCAGGAGGTGACGCCGGGCAAGTTCAACCTGCTGGCCAGCTACGGCAGCGGCCCCGGCGGCCTGGTGCTGGCCGGGCACAGCGACACGGTGCCCTATGACCCGCAGCTGTGGCAGACCGATCCGCTCAAGCTGACCGAGGTTGACGGGCGCTGGGTGGGCCTTGGCAGTTGCGACATGAAGGGCTTCTTCGCCCTGGTGATCGAGGCGGTACGCCCGCTGCTCGAGCAGCCGTTCAGGCAGCCGCTGCTGATCCTGGCTACCTGCGACGAGGAAAGTTCGATGTCCGGCGCCCGCGCCCTGGCCGACGCCGGCCGCCCGCTGGGCCGTGCAGCGGTGATCGGCGAGCCGACCGGGCTGCGCCCGATCCGCCTGCACAAGGGGGTGATGATGGAGCGCATCGATATCCTCGGGCGCAGCGGTCATTCGTCCGACCCGAGCCTGGGCCACAGCGCCTCGGAGGCGATGCATGCGGTGATGGGCGAGCTGATGGGCCTGCGCCGGCAATGGCAGCAGCAGTACAGCAACGCCCAGTTCAGCGTGCCGCAGCCGACCATGAACTTCGGCTGCATCCACGGTGGCGACAACCCCAACCGTATCTGCGGGCAGTGCGCCCTGGAATTCGACCTGCGTCCGCTGCCGGGCATGGACCCGGAAGTGCTGCGTGCGGCGATCCGCAGCAAGCTGGCGCCGCTGGCCGAACAGCACCAGGTGAAGATCGACTACGCGCCGCTGTTTCCCGAGGTGCCGCCGTTCGAGCAGGCCGCCGACGCCGAACTGGTGCGCGTGGCCGAGCGTCTTACCGGGCATACGGCCGAGGCGGTGGCCTTTGGTACCGAGGCGCCTTATCTTCAACGTCTGGGCTGCGAAACCCTGGTGCTGGGCCCCGGCGACATCAGCTGTGCCCACCAGCCGGGCGAGTACCTCGAAATGTCACGCCTGGAGCCTACCGTGCGTCTATTGCGTGAGTTGATCGGGCATTATTGCCTCAACCCGGTAATTGCCCGCTGATTTCAACCGTTTTTACCCAAGGAGAACGCGCGTGACGCCAGACCTGTTGCGACGATAACCCTTCGAGCGCTGTGTGCTTTTCCGTTCTTGTCCTTTTTCCACAGGTTTCTACAGGCTCTGGTTATGCCCGAATACGTCAATTGGCTGCGTCATGCTTCGCCTTACATCAATGCCCACCGCGACTGCACCTTCGTGGTCATGCTGCCCGGTGACGGGGTCGAGCACCCCAACTTCGGCAATATCGTCCACGACCTGGTGCTGCTGCACAGCCTGGGCGTGCGCCTGGTGCTGGTGCACGGTTCGCGCCCGCAGATCGAAAGCCGCCTGGCCGCCCGCGGCCTGAGCGCGCACTACCATCACGGCCTGCGCATCACCGATGCGGCCACCCTGGAATGCGTGATCGACGCGGTCGGCCACCTGCGCATCGCCATCGAGGCGCGCCTGTCGATGGACATGGCCGCGTCGCCGATGCAGGGTTCGCGCCTGCGCGTGGCCGCCGGCAACCTGGTCACGGCGCGCCCCATCGGCGTGCTCGAAGGCGTCGATTATCACCACACCGGCGAAGTGCGCCGGGTCGATCGCAAGGGCATCAATCGCCTGCTCGACGAGCGCTCCATCGTGCTGCTGTCGCCGCTGGGCTATTCGCCCACCGGCGAGATCTTCAACCTGGCCTGCGAAGACGTCGCCACCCGTGCGGCCATCGAGCTGGGGGCCGACAAGCTGCTGCTGTTCGGCGCCGAGCGCGGGCTGATGGATGAGAGCGGCAGGCTGGTGCGTGAGCTGCGCCCGCAGCAGGTGCCGGCGCATCTGCAGCGCCTGGGCTCGGACTATCAGGGCGAGTTGCTGGACGCGGCCGCCGAAGCCTGCCGTGGCGGCGTGGCGCGCAGCCACATCGTCAGCTATGCCGAGGACGGTGCGCTGCTCACCGAGCTGTTCACCCGTGACGGTGGCGGCACGCTGGTGGCTCAGGAACAGTTCGAGAAGGTGCGCGAGGCGGCCATCGAGGATGTCGGCGGCCTGCTGGACCTGATCAGCCCGCTGGAAGAGCAGGGCATCCTGGTGCGGCGTTCGCGCGAGGTGCTGGAGCGCGAGATCGAGCAGTTCAGTGTGGTGGAGCGCGAGGGGATGATCATTGCCTGCGCGGCGCTGTACCCGATCGCCGATTCGGAGGCGGGCGAGTTGGCGTGCCTGGCGGTGAACCCGGAATACCGGCATGGCGGGCGTGGCGACGAGTTGCTGGAGCGCATCGAGACACGGGCGCGGGAGATGGGCTTGAAGACCTTGTTCGTGCTGACGACGCGCACGGCGCACTGGTTCCGCGAACGCGGCTTCGTGCCCAGCGAGGTGGAGCGGCTGCCTGCGGCGAGGGCTTCGCTGTACAACTACCAGCGCAATTCGAAGATCTTCGAGAAGGCGCTTTAAGGGCTTCGCCGGCAAGGTCGGCTCCTACACGGTCACATCGACCCTGTAGGAGCCGGCCTTGCCGGCGAATTGACCTTACACGGTGTGCAGGTACCAGTTGTACTCAAGGTCGGAGATGGAGTGTTCGAACTCCTCCAGCTCGCTTTCCTTGCAGGCCACGAAGATATCGATGTACTTCGGATCGATGTACTTGGCCATGATCTCGCTGTCGTCCAGCTCGCGCAGTGCATCACGCAGGTTGTTCGGCAGGCTCTGCTCGTTCTGCTCGTAGGAGTTGCCCACCATCGCCGGGCCCGGTTCGACCTTGTTGGTCAGACCGTGGTGCACGCCCGCCAGTACGGCTGCCATCAGCAGGTACGGGTTGGCGTCGGCACCGGCCACACGGTGCTCCAGGCGCACGGCGTCCGGCGTGCCGGTCGGTACGCGCAAGGCCACGGTACGGTTGTCCAGGCCCCAGGTCGGGGAGTTGGGCACGTAGAACTGGGCACCAAAACGGCGGTACGAGTTGACGTTCGGGCACAGGAACGCCATCGACGCCGGCAGGGTCTCGAGCACACCGCCGATCGCGTGACGCAATGCGGCGTTCTGCTCGGGATCCTCGCTGGTAAAGATGTTCTTGCCATCCTTGTCCAGCACCGAGATATGCACGTGCAGACCATTGCCCGCCTGGCCAGGGTACGGCTTGGCCATGAAGGTGGTGTCCATCTCATGGTCGTAGGCGATGTTCTTGATCAGACGCTTGAGCAGTACCGCGTAGTCGCAGGCCTTGATCGGGTCGGCCACGTGGTGCAGGTTCACTTCGAACTGCGCCGGGGCACTTTCCTTGACGATGGCGTCAGCCGGGATGCCTTGTTCCTTGGCACCTTCCAGAATGTCCTGCAGGCAGTCGACGTACTCGTCGAGGTCGTCGATCAGGTACACCTGGGTGGAGATCGGACGCTTGCCCGAGATCGGCGAGCGCGGCGGCTGTGGACGGCCGTTCACGTTCTCCTGGTCGATCAGGTAGAACTCCAGCTCGAACGCGGCGCAGATGGTCAGGCCCAGGTCGTCGAACTTGCTCACCACCTGGCGCAGCACTTCACGCGGGTCGGCGAAGAACGGCTCGCCCTCGAGCTCGTGCATGGTCATCAGCAGCTGCGCGGTAGGGCGCTTCTGCCAGGGCTCGTTGGAGAGGGTGCCGGGGATGGGATAGCAGATACGGTCGGCATCGCCGATGTCCAGGCCCAGGCCGGTGCTTTCGACGGTGGAACCGTTGATGTCCAGGGCGAAGAGGGAGGCCGGCAGGTTGATGCCTTTCTCGTAAACCTTGTGCAGGCTCGTGCGTTCGATGCGCTTGCCACGCACCACACCATTCATATCTGCAATCAGAAGGTCAACGTAGAGAACCTCAGGATGTTCCTTAAGGAACGCGTTCGCTTCGTTAAGCTGAACGGCACGCGGGGGTACCGACATGATGCAACACCTTTGTTGTTAAAAATATCAATCAATGGGGGCTTGCAGGTTCAGTCAACGCGAAAGCCCTGCTGAAGTCAAGCCAGCCCCATCATGCCCTAAAACGGCGCTGAAGCGGCATTTTTGCTGCAAATGAGGGCGTCGACAAGGCCTGCTTTGGTAGCGAGACAGCGACTTTGAGCGGGCCGTATTCTATTTTTTACAGGGGTGTTGTGTAAAAAAATGAACAAGGCTAAGCTCGGTTGCAACCCATAACAGCAATAATACCGGGGGTTACATGTCTCGCCAGCCGACAATCGGCGTCACCGGCCGCACCGCGCGGATCGGTCTGCACGCCCGCCGCACCCACGGCAGATACCGCGTGGCCGTGCGCCGCCACCTGGCCGCAATAATTGACGGCCTGGGCTGCATGCCCGGTATCGCACCCTCTTCTGTAATCGACTGCCACCACTATAGCCGGCCAGGCGGCCCAGCGGGTATTGCCCTGCGCGTTCGCCCCGTGGCAGGTGCTTTGCTTTAGCGTCGTGCGGCATCCAGAATGAGCAGGACGGCCCAGCCTGGGCGTCCTGACGTCAGTCCAGACATTTACCTCCTGAGGTATTTATGAGTAACAACCTCGACCAGCTCACCGATTGGTTGAAAGAGCACAAGATCACCGAAGTCGAGTGTCTGATCAGCGACCTCACCGGTATCACGCGCGGCAAGATCTCCCCCACCAACAAGTTCATTGCCGAAAAGGGCATGCGCCTGCCCGAAAGTGTGCTGTTGCAGACGGTGACCGGCGACTACGTCGACGATGACATCTATTACGAGCTGCTCGATCCGGCCGACATCGACATGATCTGCCGCCCCGACGAGAACGCGGTATTCCTGGTGCCATGGGCCATCGAGCCCACCGCGCAGGTGATCCACGACACCTATGACAAGCAGGGCAACCCGGTCGAGCTGTCGCCGCGCAACGTGCTCAAGAAGGTATTGAAGCTCTACGCCGACAAAGGCTGGCAGCCGATCGTGGCGCCGGAGATGGAGTTCTACCTGACCAAGCGCTGCGAGGACCCGGACTTCCCGCTGCAGCCGCCCATCGGCCGCTCGGGTCGCCCCGAGACCGGTCGCCAGTCGTTCTCCATCGAGGCCGCCAACGAATTCGACCCGCTGTTCGAGGACGTCTACGACTGGTGCGAACTGCAGCACCTGGACCTGGACACGCTGATCCACGAGGACGGCACCGCGCAGATGGAAATCAACTTCCGTCACGGCAACGCGCTGTCGCTGGCCGACCAGATCCTGGTGTTCAAGCGCACCATGCGCGAGGCCGCGCTCAAGCACAACGTCGCCGCCACCTTCATGGCCAAGCCCATGACCGGCGAGCCGGGCAGTGCGATGCACCTGCACCAGAGCATCATCGACGTGAACACCGGCAAGAACATCTTCTCCAACGAAGACGGCAGCATGAGCCAGCTGTTCCTGCACCACGTCGGTGGCCTGCAGAAGTTCATCCCGTCGGTGCTGCCGCTGTTTGCCCCCAACGTCAACTCGTTCCGCCGCTTCCTGCCCGACACCTCGGCGCCGGTGAACGTGGAGTGGGGCGAGGAGAACCGCACCGTGGGCCTGCGCGTGCCGGATGCCGGCCCGCAGAACCGGCGTGTGGAAAACCGCCTGCCCGGCGCCGACGCCAACCCTTACCTGGCGATTGCCGCCAGCCTGTTGTGCGGCTACATCGGCATGGTCGAAGGCATCAACCCCAGCGCGCCGGTCAAGGGCCGCGGTTACGAGCGGCGCAACCTGCGCCTGCCGCTGACCATCGAGGACGCCCTTGAACGCATGGAGAACTGCAGCGCGCTGGAGCCGTACCTGGGCAAGAAATTCATCGCAGGCTACGTCGCCACCAAACGCGCCGAGCATGAAAATTTCAAACGCGTGATCAGCTCCTGGGAACGCGAGTTCCTGCTGTTCGCGGTCTGATAAACCCCGGGGCCGCAGGAGCGCGGCCGTCAGTCATCGGAGAAGCACATGAGCGTCAAGAACCCGCAAACCCGCGAGTGGCAAGACCTGAGTCGTGATCATCACCTGGCGCCGTTCAGCGACTACAAGCAGCTGAAGGAAAAAGGCCCGCGGATCATCACCAAGGCCAAGGGCGTGCACCTGTGGGACAGCGAGGGCAACAAGATCCTCGACGGCATGGCCGGGCTGTGGTGCGTGGCCGTCGGCTACGGCCGTGAAGAACTGGCCGAGGCGGCAGCCAGCCAGATGCGCGAGCTGCCGTACTACAACCTGTTCTTCCAGACCGCCCACCCGCCGGCGCTGGAGCTGGCCCGGGCGATCACCGAGGTGGCCCCTGCGGGCATGAGCCATGTGTTCTTCACCGGCTCCGGCTCCGAAGGCAATGACACCAACCTGCGCATGGTCCGCCATTACTGGGCGCTCAAGGGCAAGCCGCAGAAGCAGGTGATCATCGGTCGGGTCAACGGCTATCACGGCTCCACCGTGGCCGGCGCTGCCCTGGGCGGCATGAGCGGCATGCACGAGCAGGGCGGTACGCTGCCGGGCATCGTGCATATTGCGCAGCCGTACTGGTTCGGCGAAGGCGGTGACATGACCCCGGACGCGTTCGGCGTATGGGCCGCCGAGCAACTGGAGAAGAAGATCCTCGAAGTCGGCGAAGACAACGTGGCCGCCTTTATCGCCGAGCCGATCCAGGGTGCTGGCGGGGTGATCATCCCACCAGAAACCTACTGGCCGAAGATCAAGGAAATCCTCGCCAAGTACGAAATCCTGTTCATTGCCGATGAGGTGATCTGCGGTTTCGGTCGTACCGGCCAGTGGTTCGGTACCGACTACTACGGCCTCAAGCCCGACCTGATGACCATCGCCAAGGGCCTGACTTCGGGCTACATCCCCATGGGCGGCGTGATCGTGCGGGACGAAGTGGCGGCCGTGCTCAGTGAAGGCGGCGACTTCAACCACGGCTTCACCTACAGCGGCCACCCGGTGGCAGCAGCAGTGGCCCTGGAAAACCTGCGGATCCTGCGCGACGAGAAAATCATCGAGCGCGTTCAGGCAGAAACGGCACCGTATTTGCAGAAACGTCTGCGTGAGCTGAACGATCATCCGCTGGTGGGCGAGGTCCGTGGCCTGGGCATGCTCGGCGCGATCGAGCTGGTCAAGGACAAGGCGACCCGCACCCGTTACGAGGGCAAGGGCGTGGGCATGATCTGCCGCCAGTTCTGCTTCGACAACGGGCTGATCATGCGCGCCGTGGGCGACACCATGATCATCGCGCCGCCGCTGGTCATCACCTGCGAGGAGATCGACGAGCTGGTGGAAAAGGCACGCAAATGCCTGGACCTGACGCTCGAAGCGTTGAAGTGAGCAGGTGCTAGGCTCAGCCTTGGGTTGAATGGCGATCTGCGGCGCACTCTGGTTGAAACCGCGCCGTGGATCTTGCCAGACTAGCGACTGTTTCAGTCGCCCAGCGCTTGCGCCGAACGAGTCGGTCGCTGAACAGATGGTTTCTATAAAAAATTCTGGAGCATTACGCATGAAGAAAATGGGCAAGACGCTGTTGGCCGCTACCCTCGCGGGGTTGATGGCCGGTGCTGTTCAGGCGGACGACAAGGTGCTGCACGTCTACAACTGGTCCGACTACATTGCGCCGGACACCATCGCCAAGTTCGAGAAGCAGTCGGGCATCAAGGTGGTCTACGACGTGTTCGACAGCAACGAAACCCTGGAAGCCAAGCTGCTGGCCGGCAAGTCGGGCTACGACGTGGTGGTACCGTCCAACAACTTCCTGGCCAAGCAGATCAAGGCCGGTGTGTACCAGGAGCTGGACAAGTCCAAGCTGCCGAACTGGAAGAACCTCGACGAAGACCTGCTCAAGGCCGTGGGCGATGCCAGTGACCAGGGCAACAAGCATGCCTTCCCGTACATGTGGGGCAGCATCGGCATCGGCTACAACCCCGAGAAGGTCAAGGCCGCGCTGGGCGTCGACAAGATCGACTCGTGGGACGTGGTGTTCAAGCCGGAAAACATCGCCAAGCTCAAGAGCTGCGGCGTGAGTTTCCTCGACGCACCGACCGAAATGATCCCGGCGGCCCTGCATTACCTGGGCAAGCCGACCAACAGCAAGGACAAGGCAGACCTGAAGGCCGCCGAAGACCTGTTCCTGAGCATTCGCCCATCGGTGGCGTACTTCCATTCCTCCAAGTACATCTCGGACCTGGCCAACGGCAACATCTGCGTGGCCGTGGGTTACTCGGGTGACCTGGAGCAGTCCAAGGCCCGTGCCCACGAAGCGGGCGACAAGGTCAAGCTGGCCTACAGCATTCCGAAAGAAGGCGCCGGCACCTTCTATGACATGGTCGCGATTCCCAAGGACGCCACCAATGTCGAAGCAGCCTACAAGTTCATGGACTTCCTGATGCAGCCGGAAGTCATGGCCGAGATCACCAACGCCGTGCGCTTCCCGAACGGCAACAAGGCAGCCACCGCTCTGGTGGACAAGGACATCTCCGGCGACCCGAGCATCTACCCGTCGGATGAAGTGAAGAAGCACCTGTACGCGATCAGCGACCTGGATGCAGGCACCCTGCGCCTGATCACCCGCAGCTGGACCAAGATCAAATCGGGCAAATAAATCCGGTTTTTCCCGTCAGGCACTGAAAAACAGTGCCTGAACGGGGCTCGAGGGCAAATTCTTTTTGCTCGATGGGTGTATCGAAGGTAAGTTGCGCGCCGGTTTGTCGGTACCGCAGGCGTATCTGCCAAACGACTCGGGCACTTTTGTAGAGGACCTCCCACTTGTCTACTTCACATTTTCGCAAGGCCGTCCTGGCCACAGCGAGCCTGACGCTGGCGATCAGTGTCCAGGCGGCGCCCACGGTGCATATCTACAACTGGTCGGACTACATCGGCCAGACCACCCTTGCGGACTTCGAAAAGGAGACCGGCATCAAGCCGGTGCAGGACGTCTTCGATTCCAACGAAACCCTGGAAGGCAAGCTGCTGGCCGGTCGCACCGGCTATGACGTGGTGGTGCCGTCCAACCATTTCCTCGGCAAGCAGATCAAGGCGGGCGCGTTCCAGAAGCTCGACAAGACGCTGCTGCCCAACTATTCCAATCTCGACCCGGCCCTGATGAAGCGCCTGGAGAAGAACGACCCGGGCAACCAGTACGCGGTCCCCTACCTGTGGGGCACCAATGGCATCGGCTACAACGTCGAGAAGGTCAAGGCCGCGCTGGGCACCGACACCATCGATTCATGGGCCGTGCTGTTCGAGCCGGAAAACATCAAGAAACTCTCCAAGTGCGGCGTGGCGTTCCTCGACTCGGCCGACGAGATGCTGCCGGCGGTGCTCAACTACATGGGCCGCGACCCCAACAGCACCAACCCCAAGGACTACGCCGACGCCGAGAAGAAGCTGCTGGCCATACGGCCCTACGTGACCTACTTCCACTCGTCCAAGTACATCTCGGACCTGGCCAACGGCGACATCTGCGTGGCCGCCGGCTTCTCCGGCGACGTGTTCCAGGCCAAGTCCCGCGCCGAAGAGGCGGGCAAGGGCGTGGAAATCGCCTACGCGATCCCCAAGGAAGGCGGCAACCTCTGGTTCGACATGCTGGCGATTCCCAAGGACGCCAAGAACGTCAAAGAGGCCCACGCCTTCATCAACTATCTGCTCAAGCCTGAGGTCATCGCCCAGGTCAGCGATTACGTCGGTTACGCCAACCCGAACCCCAAGGCTGGCGAACTCATGGACCAGAGCGTGCGAACCGACGCAGCGGTTTACCCACCGCAAGAGGTGCTGGACAAGCTGTACGTCAACTCAGAGTTACCCCCCAAAGTGCAACGTTTGATGACCCGAAGCTGGACCAAGATCAAGTCGGGCAAGTAACTATCCAGGGCCCGTCACGGCAGGGGCGGGCACCAAAATCTTGTTGGGAGTTTCACACATGGCAGTTGCCTCCGGTGCCTATAAGAAAGCCCTAGAAGGCGATCAGCAACCTAAACAGGTGCTGGTCAAGATCGACCGGGTTACAAAGAAGTTCGACGAAACCGTAGCGGTGGACGATGTGTCCCTGGAGATCAAGAAGGGCGAGATCTTCGCGCTGCTCGGTGGCTCCGGCTCGGGCAAGTCCACCTTGCTGCGCATGCTGGCAGGGTTCGAGCGTCCGACCGAAGGGCGGATCTTCCTCGATGGCGTGGACATCACCGATATGCCGCCCTACGAGCGGCCGATCAACATGATGTTCCAGTCCTACGCGCTGTTCCCGCACATGAGCGTGGCCGACAACATCGCCTTCGGCCTCAAGCAGGACCGCATGAGCAAGGACGAGATCGAGGCGCGGGTGGCCGAGATGCTCAAGCTGGTGCACATGACCCAGTACGCCAAGCGCAAGCCGCACCAGCTCTCCGGTGGCCAGCGTCAGCGTGTGGCCCTGGCCCGTTCGCTGGCCAAGCGGCCCAAGCTGCTGCTGCTCGATGAGCCGATGGGCGCGCTGGACAAGAAACTGCGTTCGCAGATGCAGCTGGAACTGGTGGAGATCATCGAGCGCGTGGGCGTGACCTGCGTGATGGTGACCCACGACCAGGAAGAGGCCATGACCATGGCCCAGCGCATCGCGATCATGCACCTGGGCTGGATTGCCCAGATCGGCAGCCCCATCGATATCTACGAAACCCCCACCAGCCGCCTGGTGTGCGAGTTCATCGGCAACGTCAACCTGTTCGAAGGCGAAGTGGTCGAGGACGCCGAGGGCCACGCGCTGATCGCCAGCCCCGAGCTCGAGCGCAAGATCTACGTGGGCCACGGTGTGACCACCTCGGTCGAAGACAAGCGCATCACCTATGCGCTGCGGCCGGAAAAACTGCTGGTGACCACCGAGCAGCCGAGCTTCGAGTTCAACTGGTCCCACGGCAAGGTGCACGACATCGCCTACCTGGGTGGCCATTCGGTGTTCTACGTGGAGCTGCCAGGCGGCAAGATCGTGCAGTCGTTCGTCGCCAACGCCGAGCGCCAGGGCACCCGGCCGACCTGGGATGACCAGGTCTACGTGTGGTGGGAAGACGACAGCGGCGTGGTCCTGCGGTCATGACAGCGCGCAAGCTCAAGCGAGCGTTTCAGCGATTGATACCCGAAGGGCGTCACTTGGTGATCGGGGTGCCGTTCCTGTGGCTGTTCCTGTTCTTCATGCTGCCGTTCTTCATCGTGCTGAAGATCAGCTTTGCCGAAGCCGACGTGGCGATCCCGCCGTACACCGAGATCTTCACCTACCTCGAAGACAAGGTGCAGCTGGTACTCAACCTGGCCAACTATGGCCTGTTGACCGAGGACGAGCTGTACATCGCGGCCTACCTGGGCTCGTTGAAGATGGCCCTGATCAGCACGATCCTGTGCCTGGCGATCGGCTACCCGATGGCCTACGCCATCGCCAACGCGCGCAAGGAAATGCAGACCGTGTTGCTGCTGCTGATCATGATGCCGACCTGGACGGCGATCCTGATCCGCGTGTATGCGTGGATGGGCATCCTCAGCAACAACGGGCTGCTCAATGCCTTCCTGATGTGGCTGGGGCTGATCGATCAGCCGCTGCAGATCCTCAACACCAACCTGGCGGTGTATATCGGCGTGGTCTATTCGTACCTGCCGTTCATGATCCTGCCGCTCTACGCCAACCTGGTCAAACACGACCAGAGCCTGCTGGAAGCGGCGTCCGACCTGGGTTCGAGCACCTTCAACAGCTTCTGGAAAATCACCGTGCCGCTGTCCAAGAACGGCATCGTGGCCGGCTGCATGCTGGTGTTCATCCCGGTGGTGGGCGAGTTCGTGATCCCCGAGCTGCTGGGCGGCCCGGAAACCCTGATGATCGGCAAGGTGCTGTGGCAGGAATTCTTCAACAACCGTGACTGGCCGGTGGCATCCGCCCTGGCGGTGGTGATGCTGGCAATCCTGATCGTGCCCATCCTGCTGTTCAACCGCAGCCAGGCCAAAGAGATGGAGGGCAGGGCATGAAGCGTTTCAGTTTCTCCAAACTGATGTTGGTGGTAGGCCTGCTGTTCATCTACCTGCCCATGCTGATCCTGGTGATCTACTCGTTCAACGCCTCCAAGCTGGTGACGGTGTGGGGGGGCTGGTCGGTGAAGTGGTACGTGGGCCTGCTCGACAACACCCAGCTGATGGGCTCGGTGATGCGCTCGCTGGAGATCGCCTGCTACACCGCGGTGGCCGCGGTGGCGCTGGGTACCCTGGCGGCGTTCGTACTGACCCGTGTGACCCGCTTCAAGGGGCGCACGCTGTTCGGTGGCCTGGTCACCGCACCGCTGGTAATGCCTGAGGTGATCACCGGTCTGTCGCTGTTGCTGCTGTTCGTGGCCATGGCGCAGATGATCGGCTGGCCGCAGGAGCGCGGCATCGTCACCATCTGGATCGCTCACACCACGTTCTGCGCCGCCTATGTGGCGGTGGTGGTGTCGGCCCGCCTGCGCGAGCTGGACCTGTCCATCGAAGAGGCGGCCATGGACCTGGGCGCGCGGCCGTGGAAGGTGTTCTTCCTGATCACCATCCCGATGATCGCGCCGTCGCTGGCGGCGGGCGGCATGATGTCGTTCGCACTGTCGCTGGACGACCTGGTGCTGGCCAGCTTCGTGTCCGGGCCGGGTTCGACCACCTTGCCGATGGAAGTGTTCTCGGCGGTGCGCCTTGGCGTGAAGCCTGAGATCAACGCGGTGGCCAGCCTGATCCTGCTCAGCGTGTCGCTGGTGACCTTCATGGTCTGGTACTTCAGCCGCCGTGCCGAAGAGCGCCGCAAGCGCGCGATCCAGCAAGCCATCGAAGAAAGCGCCGCGGACTCGTGGAAGCAGCCGGACGTGCGCCGCGCCACTGCGGCGCAGGTCTCGGCCTGATCTGAAAAAGCCATCACGGGTCACGCCCGCCCCCACAGGTTTTGCGAACACCGCAGACCCCTGTGGGAGCGGGCGTGACCCGCGATGGGCTGCACAGCAGCCCTAGGGCACCAGCCGCAACGTCCCCTCGGTCTCCCCCGCCAACCCCATCAGCGCCCGCTGATACCTGCCGTCGATATAGTCCTGCGCCTGATCGGCATAGTGCCTGTCGAACACCACGCCGCTCTGCCCGAGCGGGTTGATGCTCAGCGCCGTCCCTGCATCGGCGAAATCGATCACGCGCCGCGTCGATGGCCCGTAGGTCACCGGCCACGGTGCCGGGCCGATTCTGGATGACAGGTTGTTCGGTACCTCATGCGCGCCCGGCGCCGCGAATGGCCCCACGTTGAACAGCAGGTTCAGCGGCTTCTGCGCACCCAGCGGGTGCCCGTGGGTCAACGTGTGCGCCTTGCCCCACTGCCAGTTCGCCGGGTCCTTGCCCAGGGTGGTGCGCAGGTGCGCCAGGGTGTTGTCCCAGGCCAGCTTGACCACCGTTTCGCGGTCACTGTGCGCGTTGCTGCCCTTGCGCGCCCACCACTGCGAATCCACGTCTGCGGCCAGGCGCGGCAGCAAGGTATCCACCATGCGCGTCGACAGCAGCGTCTCGAACCATTCGTCACCGAGCTCGTCATGGGTGGCGGCGCGGGCGAATTCGTACAGCAGCTGGTTGAACAGCGTGGCGCTGGTCGATTCCACCGGGTAGTCGCCGCGCCACGCGGCCAGTTGCTCGACCAGCTCGCGCTCGTGTACGTCGGTGACCACCTGGCGCAGCACCGACAGCAGCGGTGTGAGCAGGTGCGGGCCATAGGCGGTGGCCGTGTCCAGCTGCAACGCCTGGCTGTTGTGCAGGTCCCACTTCACGCCGGGCGAGGCCAGGTTGTTGTTGAGCTGGCGGCCGCGGTCCGGCGGGTTGTAGTAGCCGGGGATGACCATGCCGGTGGGCGACACCGGCTGGAAGTTGGCCGAGACGATGTAGCCCGCGGCGGGGTTCTCCTGCTGCGGGTTGGCGCTGAACGGGTAGAAGCCGAGCTTGTCGGCCTGGGCCGTGCTGCCGTCGAGAATGAACGCCGGGTTCACCCCGTCCGGACGGATCGGCAACTGCGCTGCCGCCCACCAGCCGATGTCGCCCTGTGCGTTGGCCCATACCAGGTTGAGGCCGGGGGCGTGGATCTTGGCGGCGGCCGCACGCATCCTGTCCAGGGTGTTGGCGCGGTTGATGTCGTAGAAGGCTTCCAGGATCGGGTTCTCGGTTTCCAGGAATGCCCACCACATCGCGATCGGCGTGCCGTTTTCATGCCCACTGACGGCGGGGTTGATGATCGGCCCGTGCGGCGAGCGGCGCAGGGTGAGGGTGAGCGGGTCTTCCCCCTTGATCCGGACCTGCTGCTGGGTGGAGGTGAGGTCGTGCCACTGGCCGTGGATCTTCACCTGTTCGGGATTGTCCGGGTTGACCTGCTCGGCGATCAGGTCGAGGTCGTCGTTCTGGAACATGGTCAGGCTCCAGCCGAACTCGCGGTTGTGTCCCAGCGAGGCGAACGGGTTCAGCGCCTGGTGGTAGCCGTACAGGTGAAAGCCCGGCGCCGACAGTTCGGCCTCGTACCACACCGACGGCACCGAGAAGCGAATATGCGGGTCGCCCGCCAGCAGCGGCTTGCCACTGGCGGTGAGCCTGCCGCTGACGGCCCATGCGTTGCTGCCCTCGAATTGCGGCAGGCCCGCATCGCCCAGCGCCTGGTGGCTGACCTGGGCGATGCGGCCCAGCCTGCGCCAGTCGGCGGCGGCCAGGTGTGGCGGGGTCTGCACCGCGCCTTCGGGGTCCCAACCCAGTTCGAAGTCGCTGAGGTAGTATTTGCCCAGGTGATCGCGCACGTAGGTCAGCAGCGGCTCGGTACGAAACGCGGCGGCGAAGCTGTAGGCCATGAACCCTGCGATGCTCAGGGTGTCCTCGGCGGTGAACGGGCGCGGTGTGATGCCCAGCACATCGAACTCCACGGGCCTGGGGTGCGAGTCCTGCCAGGCGTTCACGCCCTCCAGGTAGGCTTGCAGGGCCAGCCAGGCCGGGGATTGCCTGTCCTGGCGGGCGACCATGCTGCGCGCCTGCTCGGCAATGCGCAGGCTGCGGAACAGGGTGTCGGTCTCCACCAGCCTGGGGCCCAGTACCTCGGCCAGTTCGCCATTGGCCAGGCGCCGAGTGATTTCCATCTGGAACAGGCGGTCCTGGGCGTGCACGTAGCCCAGTGCGCGGTACAGGTCGGTTTCGTTCTGCGCCTGGATGTGCGGTACGCCGCGCTGGTCGTAGCGCACGCTTACCGGCGCCTGCAGGCCGGCCACGGTGACTTCGCCGGTGCGTTGCGGCAACTTGCTGTGGGCATACCAGTAGCCGCCGCCGGCGACGGCGGCGATGAGCACCGCAAGAAGGGTAAGGCTGCGTTTCATCGGGGCTCCTTGTGCGAGGATCGTTCCTTGCCCTGGCCGGTCAGATGTTCGGCACAGGATAGACCCTGCAACTTAACCCATCCCAGGAAGCCACGGTCCGATGAACCTCAGTGAAAAGCAGAAAATGCTCGCCGGCCAGCTCTATCATGCCGGCTGTCCCGAGCTGCAGGCCGAGCAGATCGCCAACAAGCACTGGATGTACCGCTACAACCATTCCCCCGAACTGCTCAACGAGCAGCGTCATGCCCTGCTGGTCGAGCACTTCGCCAAGGTGGGGGCAGGCGCGGTGATCCGGCCGCCGTTTCATTGCGACTACGGCTACAACATCACGCTGGGCGCCAACGTGTTCGTCAACTTCAACTGCGTGATCCTCGACGTGGTGCAGGTGCACATCGGCGATGACTGCCAGATCGGCCCCGGTGTGCAGATCCTCACCGCCGACCATCCGCGCGATCCGGCCATCCGCCGTTCGGGGCTGGAGAGCGGGCGCCCGGTGAACATCGGCAGCAACGTGTGGATCGGTGCCGGTGCGCTGATTCTGCCAGGGGTGAGCATTGGTGATGATGCGATCATCGGCGCGGGCGCAGTGGTGACCCGCGATGTGCCGGCGGGGGCGACAGCGATGGGCAACCCGGCACGGGTACGCTAGCCGGCCCAGGGGCAATAGCAGCCCACCGCCAGGGTGTGGGTGGCGTTCACGCTGCGGCCCTGGGTGAGGGCCAGCAGAATGGGCTCGATGAAGCTGTTGCTCGAATTGCACGTGGCACCCTCGCTGTAGGGGCCGAAGTAGGCGAGCTGGCCGTTGCGGTCCCAGATCGCTACCGCAGGGCTTGCCGGCAGGTGCTCGGCGCCGGGCAGATCGGCCAGTGGCTTGAGCGCGCCGAGGGTGGCGGGCAGTTGGCCGTGGGTACCGGGCTTTTGCACCACGTAGAACTCCACACCCTGGGCGGCGAAGTGCTCGGTCAGCTCGGCCAGGTGCTGCTGGTTGCCGACGTTGCAGGGGCAGGCCGGGTCCCAGAAGTGCACCAGGCGGACGGGGCCGGGGCCGGCGATGTCTTCCGGCAGGCGCAGAGTGTCGCCGGCGAACAGTGCGGTGTGGTTGTCGAAGGGGCGCAGGTAGCGGCCCTGGAAGCTGTCGTAGGCCCACCACAGGCCGGCGGCGCAGAGGAGCAGGGTGAGGCCGGTGAGCAGGTGGCGGGGCATCGGGGGTACCAATTCTGGAAAGGGGTGTATCTTTTCGCCGGCAAGGCCGGCGCCTACGGGCGAGGGGGCGGCACAGGCAACAAAAAAGTCCCCCAGCTTGCCACGCCGTTCGCAACAGATGAATATCACAGGTCAATCCTTTGCCCCGTTGTTGGTAACTTCCATGCCCGCGTCATTCCAGCCCGACTCCCTGCGTGCCAGCCTGCAACCGCTGGCCGCGCGTCAGCCGTTGTCGACCCAGGCGCAGGCGTACCGGCATTTCTACAGCCTGGACATCCCCGGCGTCGACAGCTGGCTGGGGCGTTTCGACACCGCAGGCTTCGAGCTGGTCGCCCAGGTCTGGCTGCCCGCCGCGCCTGTGGCGACGCTGGTACTGCTGCACGGTTTCTACGACCACATGGGCCTCTACCGCCACGCCATCGAATGGGCCCTGGCCCGGCAGTTCGCGGTCATCGCCTGCGACCTGCCGGGTCATGGGCTGTCCAGCGGCGAGCGCGCCAGCATCGATGACTTTGCGGTGTATCAGGACGTGCTGCAGGCGCTGTTCGAGCAGGGCCAGGCGCTGAACCTGCCGCAACCCTGGCACCTGTGCGGGCAGAGCACCGGCGGCGCCATCCTGGTCGACCACCTGCTGCACCACGGCGCGCACAGCCCGGCCCAGGGCCAGGTGATCCTGCTGGCGCCGCTGGTACGCCCGCGTGCGTGGCGCTGGTCGAAATTCAGCTATCAGGTGCTGCGCCACTTCGTCACCGGCATCGAGCGGCGCTTCAGCGAGAACAGCAACGACCCGACCTTTTTGCCGTTCCTGCAGGCCGACCCGCTGCAGCCGCGGCGCCTGCCCACCGCCTGGGTCGGGGCGCTGATGGCGTGGGTCAAACGTATCGAGGTGGCGCCATGCAGCCCGCGCCAGCCGCTGATCGTGCAGGGGCAGGCCGACATGACTGTGGACTGGCCGTACAACCTTGAGGTGCTCAAGGCCAAGTTCGCCGAACCGCAGATTCTGCTGATGCCCGAAGCCCGCCACCACCTGGTCAACGAGCTGCCGGCAATACGCCGAGACTACTTTGCCTTCATCGGCCAGCGCCTGGGCTGATCACTGCAGGTCGGAGGTGCTCTGACCGACCGCCAGGCCAGCCCGGATTGCGGCCAGGGCGGCGGCATAGTACGCCTTGCCTTCGGGCGATTCGGCAAAGCTTGCAAAGGCATCGAGTTCGGCATCCGACAGCCCGCGATACACATACAGCAGGGTGTTGTTCAGGTCGGCCTCGATCTGCTGCATCAGGCGCTGGCGCTGCCCGTCGAGCAGGCCCTGGGCCTGGCTGCCACCGAGCAGGCCGGGGATCATCTGGCTCAGGCTGTCGGCCGCCACCCCGGCAATCGCCAGGCTGACCTCGGCACCGGCCTCGCGGGCCGGCAGGGCCTGGGCCAGGTGGCCGATGATCAGCAGGCGGCTGTCGCTGGCCTCGATCTTGGGCAGGCCCTTGGCATTCTTGGCCAACTGGTCACGGCGGGTGGCCAGCAGCTCGGCCGCCACGATCTTGCGCCCCAGGGGGGATTGAAAAAACGCCAGCGCAGGCTTGGGGTCGCTGAGGTTGGCGCGCAACTGGGCTTCGGCGCGGCGGTCGACGGCGGTGGGTTCGAAACGCTGGTTGCTGTTGTTCACCAGGGCCTGGAAGACTGCAGGCGGCAGGCTGCTGCGATAGCGCTGCTGGGCGGCATCGAGGGCATCGGTGAAGTGGGCGCGCTGCTCCGGCCACCCGGCAACCTTGTACAGTTGGTCGTGGGTATCTGCCAGGACAGGCGTGGTGCAGATCATCAACAGCAGAAAAAACAAACGGCGCATTCAGGACTCCTGTCGGCAGGCCGCTATTGTCCGTGGCCCGGCGGGGCTTTGTCGAGACGCCAATGCACACTCTCGGCCAAGTGGCGCTGTCGGTTTTGCTGGCGGCTCGATACTATGCGCGGCATGCAGATATCCCTTGATCACCCCTTGCTGTCGCGCATCGTCGACGACCTGGCCACTCGTGGCTGGTCGCAGCACGACCTGTTCCTGCCGGCCCCGCTGACGCGGGCACTGGCGGCCGAGTGCCGCCGCCGCGCCGCCGAGGGCGAACTGGCCCCTGCGGGGGTCGGGCGAGGGCCCGCGCAGGAAGTACGCGAAGGTATTCGCAACGACCATATCCAGTGGCTCGAACCCGGTGACTCGGACGCCTGCGACCAGTATCTGGGGTTGATGGACGGCCTGCGCGAAGCGATGAACCGCGGCCTGTTCCTGGGCCTGGAAGACTTCGAGTGCCACTTCGCCCTGTACCCGCCCGGCGGCTTCTACCGCAAGCACCTGGACCGCTTTCGCGACGACGACCGGCGCATGGTCTCGGCGGTGATCTACCTCAACGAAGACTGGCTGCCCGAACATGGCGGGCAGTTGCGCATGACCCTCAAGGACAATGTGGAACACGATGTGCAGCCGACCGGCGGTTGCCTGGTGGTGTTCCTCTCCGGCGAGATCCCCCACGAAGTGCTGCCGGCCAACCGCGAGCGGTTGTCGCTCACCGGCTGGTTCCGTCGGCGCGGCAACGAGCCCTTCTAGCATGCACAAGGTTCTGGTCAGCGCCTGCCTGCTGGGGCAGCCGGTGCGCTATGACGGTCGCGCCAGCGGGCATCCGGATGTGCTCCAGGGCTGGCAGCGGGAGGGTCGCGTGGTGCCGTTGTGCCCCGAGGTCGCCGGCGGCCTGCCGACCCCGCGGCCACCTGCGGAAATTCCCGGTGGGCAGGGCAGTGCGGTGCTGGAAGGCCAGGCCCGGGTGGTGACGGTAGCCGGCGAGGACGTGACCGCGCCGTTCGTGCAGGGCGCGCACCTGGCGCTGGCACTGGTGCAGCGCCACGCCATAAGGGTGGCCGTGCTCAAGTCGGGCAGCCCGTCCTGTGGCAACCGGCTGACCTATGACGGTACGTTCAGCGGCACCAGGGTGGAAGGTGAGGGCGTGACCACGGCGCTGTTGCGCCGGGCCGGGGTGCAGGTGTTCAGCGAACTGGAGCTGGACGCGGCCGTGCAGGCCCTGGGGGCCCTCGACGCTTAAGGTGCGTCGGTGTCCACGGCAGCATCCGCCGCTTCGGTGTGGGTCTGGGCCTGGGGCTCGACAGCGGGCCGCGCCGCCTGCTGCGCCAGCTCGGTCATGCGCCCGTTGTCCTTGATGCGCTGCAGGGCGGCGTTCAAGGCTTTCTCGAAGGCCGGGTTGTCCTTCTGGAAGGGCATCACATAGCGTTTGTCGTCGTCACCGTCGGTATAGGGTTCGCTGACACCCAGGCGCTGCTTGAGCTCGGGGCTGGCGGTGATCTGGTCCAGGGCGATGTCGTAACGGCCGCTTTCCACACCGTCCAGCAACTCGTCATGGTCGACGGGCACGAACTCCACCCCTACATCCAACTCCTTGGCCAACGCCTGGCCCAACCCGATCTCGAAGCCGGTCCACTGGCCTTGCTTGCGGATATTGGTCGAGGAATCGACGCTGATCGCGATACGCAGTTCATTTCGATCGTTGACCTCGTCGATCAGCTCGGCATGGGCCAACGGGGTCAGCAGGGCCGTGAGCAGTACCCCAATAGTCAAACGCATCTAAGCCCCTTTCCTGGTCTTTGGCAGTGAGTCCGGTCGCCGCGACTTTTTGTGTGTGTCGCGGTCGAACAGTGTCTAGGACCGCACTTGGCCGAGGATGTTAGATGCCAGGGAAGATTTTTCCGTGGCGTTTTTTAAAGCTTGCCTTGGCGCAATTGATCTATCGTAATGAACCGTTGCCCTGGTATTCAGGGGTAAGGGTTACCGAAGTAAATCACAGGAGAAGTGAATGAAGAGCCTATTTTCGCGTGCTGCCGTCGCTGGTTTGTTGATGGGCGTGTCCGCGCTGGCCGCCGCCGAAGGCCTGGTGAGCCAGGCACCACCCAAGTATGCCAAGGTATTCATCGTTTCCCCGGCCGATGGCGCCACCGTCGACAAGACCTTCACCGTCAAGTTTGGCATCGAAGGCATGGAACTCAAGCCGGCCGGCGACGCCACCCCGCATAGCGGCCATCATCACCTGCTGGTGGACGTCGACAAGGCGCCGGCTGCCGACCAGGTGCTGCCCACCAGCCTGATGCCGGAAAACGGCCAGCCGCTGCCCGCCGGCCCGCAGGTACTGCACTTTGGCAAGGCGCAGACCGAAACCCAGCTGACCCTGACCCCTGGCAAGCACACCCTGCAACTGGTGCTGGGCGACAAGTTCCACGTGCCGTTCAAGCCAAGCGTGGAATCGAAGAAGATCACCGTGACCGTGAAGTAAATCGCGGGCATGAAAAAAGGCGACCCGAGGGTCGCCTTTTTCATTTGGATCGGCGTTGCCGGCGAAGCGTTTAGAACAGCACGCGCGAACGGATGGTGCCGTTGATGTGCTGCAGCTTCTCTTGCGCCAGGTCCGAGTACTCGGCATCGACGTCGATCACCACGTAGCCGACCTTCTCGTTGGTCTGCAGGAACTGACCGGAGATGTTGATCGAGTTTTCCGCGAACACCTTGTTGATCTCGCTGAGCACGCCCGGAATGTTCTGGTGGATGTGCAGCAGGCGGTGCTTGCCCGGGTGCGCCGGCAGGGCCACTTCAGGGAAGTTGACCGACGACACGGAGGTACCGTTGTCGCTGTACTTGACCAGCTTCTCGGCCACTTCCAGGCCGATGTTGGCCTGGGCCTCGGCGGTGGAGCCACCGATGTGCGGGGTCAGGATCACGTTGTCCAGGCCACGCAGCGGGCTTTCGAACTGCTCGTCATTGGAGCGCGGCTCTACCGGGAACACGTCGATGGCGGCGCCGATCAGGTGCTTGTCCTTGATCGCGGCGGCCAGGTGGTCCAGTTCGACCACGGTGCCACGGGCGGCGTTGATCAGGATCGCGCCCTTTTTCATCGCGCGGATTTCCTTCTCGCCGATCATCCACTGGGTGGATGGCAGCTCAGGAACGTGCAGCGAGACGATGTCGGCCAGGCCCAGCAGCTCGTGCAGGCTGGCGACCTGGGTCGCGTTGCCCAGCGGCAGCTTGGTCAGCGGGTCGAAGAAGAACACCTGCATGCCCAGGCTTTCGGCCAGTACCGACAGTTGGGTGCCGATCGAGCCGTAGCCGACGATGCCCAGCTTCTTGCCACGGATCTCGAAGGAGTTGGCCGCGCTCTTGATCCAGCCGCCACGGTGGCAGGAAGCGTTCTTCTCGGGGATGCCGCGCAGCAGCAGGATCGCTTCGGCCAGTACCAGCTCGGCAACCGAACGGGTGTTGGAGTAAGGCGCGTTGAACACGGCGATGCCGCGCTCGCGAGCGGCGTCCAGGTCGACCTGGTTGGTGCCGATGCAGAAACAGCCGACAGCGACCAGTTTCTTGGCGCAGTCGAAGACCTCTTCGGTCAGCTGGGTGCGAGAGCGAATGCCGATGAAGTGGGCATCGGCGATCTTTTCCTTCAGTTGCGCATCCGGCAGGGAGCCGGTGAGGTATTCGATGTTGCTGTACCCGGCGGCCTTGAGGACGTCCACGGCGGATTGGTGGACGCCTTCGAGGAGAAGGAACTTGATCTTGCTCTTATCGAGAGAAGTCTTGCTCATCTGCGTAAACCTGTGTCCCGGAGAAAAATGGCAGGGAAAGAAGCGCTCGCAGCATCGGCTTTCGGCACGATCTGCGGGGGTGCGTATGCTAGCATAGGCACCCCTGTTTACGCCCATCCCTGGCACGTGAAACGTGCTCAGGGTGACCATGAATTGTTCGAGAGTTCTGTAGATGACCGATCGTGCGCTGTTGGATGAGCTGATGACCCTGGTTGAGCCTGGAAAGGTCCTGACCGACGCTGCTTCACTTGATGCGTACGGCAAGGACTGGACCAAGCATTTTGCTCCAGCCCCCCTGGCCATCGTGTTCCCCAAGAGCACCGAACAGGTTCAGGCCATCGTGCGCTGGGCCAACCAGCGCCAGGTCGCCCTGGTGCCGTCGGGCGGGCGCACCGGCCTGTCGGCTGCCGCAGTAGCCGCCAATGGCGAAGTGGTGGTGGCGTTCGACTACATGAACCAGATTCTCGACTTCAACGAATTCGACCGCAGCGTGGTGTGCCAGCCTGGCGTGATCACCGAGCAGCTGCAGAATTTTGCCGAGGACAAGGGCCTGTACTACCCGGTCGACTTCGCGTCGGCAGGTTCCAGCCAGATTGGCGGCAATATCGGCACCAATGCCGGCGGTATCAAGGTGATTCGCTACGGCATGACCCGCAACTGGGTAGCTGGCCTCAAGGTCGTGACCGGCAAGGGCGACCTGCTCGAGCTGAACAAGGACCTGATCAAGAACGCCACCGGCTACGACCTGCGCCAGCTGTTCATCGGCGCCGAAGGTACCCTGGGCTTCGTGGTCGAGGCCACCATGCGCCTGGACCGGGCACCCAACAACCTCACCGCGATGGTGCTGGGCACGCCTGATTTCGACTCCATCATGCCGGTGCTGCACGCCTTCCGTGGCAAGCTCGACCTGACCGCCTTCGAATTTCTTTCCGACAAGGCCCTTGCCAAGGTGCTGGGCCGCGGTGACGTGCCTGCGCCGTTCGAGACCGATTGCCCGTTCTACGCGCTGCTGGAATTCGAAGCCAGCACCGAGGAAGTGGCCAACGAAGCCCTGGCCACCTTCGAGCACTGCGTCGAGCAGGGCTGGGTACTGGACGGCGTGATGAGCCAGAGCCAGCAGCAACTGCAGAACCTGTGGAAGCTGCGCGAGTACATCTCCGAGACCATCTCGCACTGGACCCCGTACAAGAACGACATTTCGGTAACCGTGTCCAAGGTGCCGGCGTTCCTCAAGGATATCGACGCGATCGTCGCCGAACGCTACCCCGACTTCGAGGTGGTGTGGTACGGCCACATCGGCGACGGCAACCTGCACCTGAACATCCTCAAGCCCGACGACATGAGCAAGGACGAGTTCTTCTCCCGTTGCGCGGTGGTCAACAAGCAGGTGTTCGAGACGGTAGAGAAGTACAACGGCTCGATTTCGGCCGAACACGGCGTGGGCATGACCAAGCGTGACTACCTGACCTATAGCCGTTCGCCGGTCGAGATCGAGTACATGAAGGCAGTGAAGGCGGTGTTCGACCCCAACGGGATCATGAACCCGGGCAAGATCTTCGCCGTCGAGTGAACCCCGCAGCGCCAATAACATCGTTCCAGGAGTCGGCAATGAACTATCAGCACCAGTATGTAGACGGCACGCGTACTCATCTGCCGGTGGGCAAGGTGGTGTGCATCGGTCGCAACTACGCCGAGCACGCCAAAGAGCTGGACAACCCGATTCCGACCGAGCCGCTGCTGTTCATCAAGCCGGGCAGTTGCGTGGTATCGCTGGAAGGCGGGTTCAAGATCCCGGCCGAGCGTGGCTCGGTGCACTACGAGGCGGAAATCGCGGTGCTGCTGGGCAAGTCGCTGTCGCCGGCGCCTACCGAAGAAGAAGTGCTCGACGCCATCTCCGGCTTCGCCCCGGCACTGGACCTGACCCTGCGTGACCTGCAGGCGCAGCTCAAGGAAAAGGGCCTGCCCTGGGAGCGCGCCAAGTGCTTCGACGGCGCCTGCGTGCTGACGCCCTTCGTGGTTGGCAGCACATTCGAGGACCTGGCCGATATCGGCATTCGCCTGAGCATCAACGGCGAGGTGCGCCAGGACGGCAACAGCGCGCTGATGCTCAACCCGATCGTGCCGATGATCCAGCACATGGCCTCGCAGTTCGCGCTGCAGGCGGGTGACGTGATTCTTACCGGTACGCCGGCCGGCGTCGGGCCGCTGAGCGCTGGCGATGAGCTGGTGCTGGAACTGCCCGGTGTGAGCCGTTTCGAGGGCAGCGTTCGCTGACCTGTCCTGGGTGGCAGTCGATAGCCGACTGCCACCTTTTCCCCGGCCTTTGATCGGGCGTTGCCGTTTTTTTCACAAATGATCCGGATAATCCCCGCGAATCAACCTTGTGAACGTGCCTGCGTGTTGCGTGCCAGGCTAAAAAAACAACGGGAATACCTGATGGCCACACCTTATCCTTCCAGCGGTTCGCTCCCTCCTGTGCGCAAGCGTCGTCTCCTGTTGCGCTGGTCTACCTGGCTGGTGACGGCTGCGGTGATCGGCTATGGCGTGGCCATCGCCATGCACTGGGACGACCGTGGCCTGCTGTGGCTGCAGGAGCGTTTCGAGTCGGTGAGCGAACAGCAGGCCAGTATCTGGCTGCCGGGCTATACGGTCGATATCGACGCCAAGGTGCTGCCGGGCATGGAGGACGACGAGGCCTCCGACCTGGCCTACGACCCCCAGCGCAAGACCCTGTTCGCCGTCATGGGCAAGAACCCGTTCCTGGTCGAGCTGACCCTGGACGGCGATGTGTTGCGCAAGCTGCCACTTCACGGCTGGAGCAACCCCGAGGGGGTTGCGGTGCTGGCGGACGGGCGGTTGGCCATTGTCGACGAGCGTGATCACACCATGACCATCGTCAGCCTGGACGACAGCACCCAGGCACTGAACATCAAGGATTTCACGCAATACGACCTGGGCCCTTCGGCCAATCAGAACAAGGCCTTCGAGGCGATTGCCTGGGACCCGCGCAACCAGCGCCTCGTGCTGGGCGAGGAGCGTCCGCCGCGGCTGTTCACCTGGCGCACCGACGGCCGTTCGCCGCTGACCGGCGACAAGCAGCCGCTGCCCAGTGACGAGCTGGACCTGCGCAACCTCTCGGCGCTGGGGGTCGACCCGCGTACCGGGCACATGCTGGTGCTGTCGGCCGACTCGAACATGCTGCTGGAGCTGGACGAGCGGGGCGAGCAGGTCAGCTTCATGACCCTGCTCGGCGGTTTCAACGGCCTGAAAAAGCGCATCCCTCGCGCCGAGGGCGTGGCCATGGACGACCAGGGCACCCTGTACATCGTCAGTGAGCCGAACCTGTTCTACCGCTTTCGCAAGCAGTGACTCCCGCATAGTGGCATTAAGCTTCGATTCAGTTGGCTATGGTTAGATGACGCCCGAACCCTGCCGAGTCTTCCCGAATGCGTCGTTACCTGCCCCTGGTCTTTCTTGTTTTCAGTCTGCTGGCCCTTGCCGCCCTGGGCGTGGCGGGGCAGCAGCACCGCGTGTTCGAGCGTGCCTGGTTCGACCTCAAGGCCTGGTGGCAGCCGGCCGAGCAGGGCATGGGGCTGAGCCGCTACCAGGTGGTGGTCGAGGCACGCCCGGTCGAGGGGCTGCAGGCGGATATTTCGGCGCTGACCTTCGACCCGGACCGCAACAGCCTGTACACGGTCACCAACAAGAACCCCGAACTGATCGAGCTGTCGCTGGAGGGGCGCATCGTGCGGCGCATCCCCCTGACCGGTTTCGGCGACCCCGAGGCGGTGGAGTATGTGGGGCCGGGCAGTTTCGTGATCACCGACGAGCGCGAGCAGCGCCTGATCCGGGTGCATGTGGCGCCCGATACCGCGTTCCTGGATGCCAAGGATGCCGAGCAGCTTACCCTGGGCATCGGCCTGAACGGCAACAAGGGTTTCGAGGGGCTGGCCTACGACTCGGGCGGCAAGCGCCTGTTCGTGGCCAAGGAGCGCGACCCGATGCTGATCTACGAGGTGCACGGGTTTCCCCATGACAATCCGGAGCAGCCCTATGTGGTGCACGTGGTGCAGGACCGCAAGCGTGATTCGCGGTTGTTCGTGAGAGACCTGTCGAGCTTGCAGTTCGACGAGCGCAGCGGGCATCTGCTGGCCCTGTCGGACGAATCGCAACTGGTGCTGGAGCTGGACGTGAAGGGAAAGCCGATCAGCAGCCTGTCGCTGCGCAAGGGGTCTGCCGGGTTGAAGGCGAGCGTGCCGCAGGCCGAGGGGATTGCGCTGGACGATGCCGGGACGCTGTATGTGGTGAGCGAGCCGAACCTGTTCTACGTGTTCAAGAAGACCGAGTAGGCTGTATCGCGGGTCAAGCCCGCTCCCACAAGATCACACCGAACCTGTGGGAGCGGGCTTGGCCCGCGATGAGGCCGCCCCGCAAGCTTACCTGGTCAGGGTCTTCACGCCGTCCGCGGTCCCCAGCAGCAGCAGGTCCGCCGGGCGCGCCGCGAACAGGCCGTTGGTCACCACGCCCACGATCGCGTTGATCTGGGTTTCCAGCTCCACCGGGTTGGTGATCTGCAGGTTGAACACGTCCAGGATGATGTTGCCGTTGTCGGTCACCACGCCTTCGCGGTACACCGGGTCGCCGCCCAGTTTCACCAGCTGACGTGCCACATGGCTGCGCGCCATCGGGATCACCTCGACCGGCAGCGGGAAGGCGCCCAGTACCGGCACCAGCTTGCTCGCGTCGGCAATGCAGATGAAGGTCTTGGCCACGGCCGCGACGATCTTCTCGCGGGTCAGGGCTGCGCCACCGCCCTTGATCAGGTTCAGGCGCTCGTCGCTCTCGTCGGCACCGTCCACATAGAACTCCAGGTCGCTGACCGTGTTCAGCTCGTACACCGGAATGCCGTGGCCCTTCAGGCGTGCAGCCGTGGCCTCGGAGCTGGCGACCGCACCATCGAACGCACCCTTGTGCAGCGCCAGGGCGTCGATGAAGCAGTTGGCGGTCGAACCGGTGCCGACGCCGACGATGCTCTTGTCATCGAGCTTGGGCAGAATGAAATCGACAGCGGCCTGGGCGACAGCCTGTTTGAGTTGGTCCTGGGTCATGCGGGCTCCGGAGCGGGCAGGGGTATCGTGAGGGCGCGTAGTATAGCGGCTAAAACCACAGACTGGCTGTGGTCGCCCGACCGGGCGCTGCGGTAGACTCCGAGGCCCCGCCCAGCTGCCCAGTGATGCGTTCCCGATGCTCGAACAGTACGTCAAGAAGATCCTCACCTCGCGCGTCTATGACGTCGCCGTCGAAACCCCGCTGCAACCGGCCGGCCAGCTCAGCAAGCGCCTGGGCAACCACGTGCTGCTCAAGCGCGAAGACCTGCAGCCGGTGTTCTCGTTCAAGATCCGCGGCGCCTACAACAAGCTGGCGCAGTTGAGCGCCGAGGAACTGGCGCGGGGCGTGGTCACCGCCTCGGCCGGCAACCATGCCCAGGGCCTGGCGCTGGCCGCCCGTGAACTGGGGATCAAGGCCACCATCGTGATGCCCAAGACCACCCCCGAGATCAAGGTCGAAGGCGTGCGCTCGCGGGGCGCCAAGGTGGTGCTGCATGGCGATTCGTTCCCCGAGGCGCTGGCCTACTCGCTCAAGCTGGTGGACGAAAAGGGCTTCGTCTATATCCACCCCTATGACGACCCGCACACCATTGCCGGGCAGGGCACCGTGGCCATGGAGATCCTGCGCCAGCACCCCGGGCCGCTGGACGCGATCTTCGTGCCGGTGGGCGGCGGCGGCCTGATCGCCGGCATTGCCGCCTACGTCAAATACCTGCGCCCCGAGATCAAGGTGATCGGTGTCGAGCCGGACGACTCCAACTGCCTGCAGGCCGCCATGGCCGCCGGCGAGCGCGTGGTGCTGCCGCAGGTGGGCCTGTTCGCCGATGGCGTGGCGGTGGCGCAGATCGGCCAGCACACCTTCGACATCTGCAAGGATCATGTGGACGAGGTGATCACCGTCAGCACCGACGAGATCTGCGCGGCCATCAAGGACATCTACGACGATACCCGCTCGATCACCGAACCTGCCGGCGCGCTGGGCGTTGCCGGCATCAAGAAATACGTTGAGCTGCGAGGTGTGACCGGGCAGACCCTGGTGGCCATCGATTCCGGTGCCAACGTGAACTTCGACCGCCTGCGCCATGTGGCCGAGCGCGCCGAACTGGGCGAGGGCCGCGAGGCGATCATCGCAGTGACCATCCCCGAACAGCCGGGCAGCTTCAAGGCGTTCTGCGAGGCCATCGGCAAGCGCCAGATCACCGAATTCAACTACCGCTACCACGCCGACGGCGAGGCGCACATCTTTGTCGGGGTGCAGACCCACCCCGACACCGACCCGCGCAGTGCCCTGCTGCACAGCCTGACCGCGCAGGGTTTCCCGGTACTGGACCTGACCGACAACGAGCTGGCCAAGCTGCACATCCGCCACATGGTGGGCGGGCACGCGGCGCGCGTCAGCGACGAGCTGGTGCTGCGCTTCGAGTTCCCGGAGCGGCCGGGGGCGCTGTTCAACTTCCTCAACAAGCTGGGTGGGCGCTGGAACATCTCGATGTTCCACTACCGCAACCATGGCGCGGCCGATGGTCGCGTGGTGGCCGGGCTGCAGGTGCCGGATGATGAGCGCCACCTGGTGCCGGCGGCACTGGCCAAGATCGGCTACCCGTACTGGGATGAAACCGACAACCCGGCGTACCGGCTGTTTCTGGGCTGAACGGCTACGCTGTTGGGCAACGCCTGAGGAATAAGAAGACATGGAATTGCTGACAAGCCTGAAAATCGCCCACGTACTGGCCACGGTCGTGCTGCTGGGCAGTGCCCTGGGCCTGGCGCTGTGGGTCTGGCTGGCACGACGCAAGGGTGACGTGACTGCGCACACGCGCCTGTTGCAGCGGCCTTTGCTGTTCGTATGGTTGCTGATGGGCGTATGCCTGGTGAGCATGCCGTTCAGTGGCTGGTGGCTGGTGCACCTGATCGGCTGGCCATTGGGGCAGACCTGGGTGCTGGGCTCCAGCCTGATCTATACGGTGGGGGCGTTCTGCTGGTTCTGGCTGAGTGTGCGCCTTAACCGGCTGCGCACGGCGCCGGGCGCAGGCAACCCGAAGGTGACGCTGGGCCTGGCGGTGTTCTGCGCCGTGTGCTTCATCGCGATTGCCGGGCTGATGGGTGCAAAACCCGTCTGATGCCTTCGCCGGCAAGGCCGGCTCCTACACCCGTTGCGCTGTAGGAGCCGGCCTTGCCGGCGAATGGTCACACCTCAATCGCGCAGGCTGATCACCGGCCAGCCGCGTTTCTCGGCTTCGGCACGCAGGGTCGGGTCCGGGTTCACCGCCACCGGGTTGGCCACCTGCTCCAGCAGCGGCAGGTCGTTGATCGAGTCGCTATAGAAGTAGCTGTCGTCCAGGTTCAAGCCATTCTCTTCGAGCCAGCGGTTCAGGCGCGTCACCTTGCCTTCACGGAAGCACGGCACGTCGATGCTGCGCCCGCTGTAGCGACCGTCGACCATCTCGCACTCGGTGGCCAGCAGGGTCTCCACGCCCAGGCGCTGGGCAATCGGGCCGGTGATGAAGCGGTTGGTGGCGGTGATGATCACCAGCTTGTCGCCTGCGTCACGGTGCTTTTGCAGCAGCGCCAGGGCCTGGGGCAGGATGATCGGCTCGACGCAGTCGCGCATGAAGTCGCGGTGCCATTCGTCGAGTTGCGCCATTTCGGTCCTGGCCAGGATCTCCAGGGTGAATTCAAGGTACGCGCCCTGGTCCAGCTTGCCGGCCAGGTAGTCCTGGTAGAACGCATCGTTGCGGTTCTTGTAGGCGATGGGGTCGAGAATCCCGCGTTCGCACAGGTAATCGCCCCAAGCGTGGTCGCTGTCGCCACCCAGAAGCGTGTTGTCCAGATCGAATAAAGCCAGGCGCATCGAAGTCACTCGCATAACATCTGAAAAGGCCCACAGAATACGTACTTTTATCTGCTATGCACATAAGGTGGAGCGGCGCGTTGCTGGCGTTGCAAGCTTTGTGGAACAATGCGGCGACATGCGTTTGCGAGGTTGCTGCCGTGATCGACCCCGATGGTTTTCGCCCCAATGTCGGGATCATTCTGACCAATGATCTCGGGCAGGTGCTATGGGCTCGACGGATCAACCAGGATGCCTGGCAGTTTCCACAAGGCGGGATCAACCCCGAGGAAACGCCGGAAGACGCCCTGTACCGCGAGCTGAATGAAGAAGTGGGCCTGGAGCGGCAGGATGTTGAAATTCTTGCCTGCACCCGTGGCTGGTTGCGTTATCGTTTACCCCAACGCCTGGTGCGTACCCACAGCCAACCGCTGTGCATCGGCCAGAAACAGAAATGGTTCCTCCTGCGCCTGGTGTCCAACGAGCAGCGGGTGCGGATGGATTTGACCGGTAAACCGGAATTCGATGGGTGGCGCTGGGTCAGCTATTGGTATCCGTTGGGCCAGGTGGTGACATTCAAGCGCGAGGTTTACCGCCGCGCTCTCAAAGAGCTTGCCCCGCGCCTGCTGGCGCGCGACTGACGACGGAGTTCGACCCCGAGCCATGCTCAATACGCTGCGCAAGATCGTCCAGGAAGTTAACTCCGCCAAGGATCTCAAGACGGCGTTGGGGATCATTGTGTTACGTGTCAAAGAAGCCATGGGCAGCCAGGTGTGTTCCGTCTACCTGCTCGACCCGGAGAGCAACCGCTTCGTGCTGATGGCCACCGAGGGCCTGAACAAGCGCTCCATCGGCAAGGTCAGCATGGCCCCCAACGAAGGCCTGGTGGGCCTGGTGGGTACCCGCGAAGAACCGCTGAACCTGGAAAACGCCGCCGATCACCCGCGTTATCGCTACTTTGCCGAAACCGGCGAAGAGCGCTTTGCCTCCTTCCTCGGTGCACCCATCATCCACCACCGCCGCGTGGTGGGCGTGCTGGTCATCCAGCAGAAGGAACGTCGCCAGTTCGACGAGGGCGAAGAAGCCTTCCTGGTCACCATGAGTGCGCAGCTGGCCGGGGTTATCGCCCATGCCGAGGCCACCGGCTCGATTCGCGGCCTGGGGCGCCAGGGCAAGGGTATCCAGGAAGCCAAGTTCGTCGGTGTGCCGGGCTCGCCGGGGGCGGCGGTGGGCACGGCGGTGGTGATGCTGCCGCCGGCCGACCTGGACGTGGTGCCGGACAAGACCGTCACCGACATCGACGCCGAACTCAAACTGTTCAACAACGCCCTCGAAGGCGTGCGCAGCGACATGCGCAACCTCTCGGCCAAGCTCGCCACCCAGCTGCGCCCCGAAGAGCGTGCGCTGTTCGACGTGTACCTGATGATGCTCGAAGACGTCGCCCTGGGCGGCGAGGTGGTGGAGGTCATCAAGACCGGCCAGTGGGCCCAGGGCGCCTTGCGCCAGGTGGTGGGCGAGCACGTCAACCGCTTCGAGCTGATGGACGACGCCTACCTGCGCGAGCGCGCCTCCGATGTCAAAGACCTCGGCCGGCGCCTGCTGGCCTACCTGCAGGAAGCCCGCCAGCTGACCCTGGTGTACCCCGACAACACCATCCTGATCAGCGAAGAGCTGACCCCGGCCATGCTCGGTGAAGTACCCGAAGGCAAGCTGGTGGGGCTGGTGTCGGTTCTCGGCTCGGGCAACTCCCACGTCGCGATCCTGGCGCGTGCCATGGGCATCCCCACGGTGATGGGCCTGGTCGACCTGCCGTATTCGAAGGTCGACGGCATCCAGATGATCGTCGACGGCTACAAGGGCGACGTCTACACCAACCCCAGCGAAGTGCTGCGCAAGCACTACACCGAAGTGGTCGAGGAGGAGCGCCAGCTGGCCCAGGGCCTGGACGCCCTGCGCGAACTGCCGTGCGAGACGCTCGATGGCTACCGCATGCCGCTGTGGGTCAACACCGGGCTGCTGGCCGACGTGGCGCGGGCGCAGCAGCGCGGCGCCGAAGGGGTGGGGCTGTACCGTACCGAAGTGCCGTTCATGATCAACCAGCGCTTCCCCAGCGAAAAGGAGCAGCTGGCGATCTATCGCGAGCAACTGGCGGCCTTCCACCCGTTGCCGGTGACCATGCGCAGCCTGGACATCGGGGGTGACAAGGCGCTGTCGTACTTCCCGATCAAGGAGGACAACCCATTCCTGGGTTGGCGCGGTATCCGCGTGACGCTGGACCACCCGGAGATCTTCCTGGTGCAGACCCGCGCCATGCTCAAGGCCAGCGAAGGCCTGAACAACCTGCGCATCCTGCTGCCGATGATCTCCGGGATACACGAACTGGAAGAGGCATTGCACCTGATCCACCGCGCCTGGGGCGAGGTGCGCGACGAAGGCACCGACGTGCCGATGCCGCCTGTGGGGGTCATGATCGAGATTCCGGCGGCGGTCTACCAGACCCGCGAGCTGGCGCGCATGGTCGACTTCCTGTCGGTGGGGTCCAACGACCTGACCCAGTACCTGCTGGCGGTCGACCGCAACAACCCGCGGGTGGCCGACCTCTATGACTACCTGCACCCTGCGGTGCTGCAGGCCTTGCAGCACGTGGTGACCGCGGCGCATGCCGAGGGCAAGCCGGTGAGCATCTGTGGCGAGATGGCTGGCGACCCGGCAGCGGCGGTGCTGCTGATGGCCATGGGCTTCGACAGCCTGTCGATGAACGCCACCAACCTGCCGAAAGTGAAATGGATGCTGCGTCAGATCAGCATGAGCAAATCCAGGGAATTGCTGGAGCAGGCGATGGGTATCGATAACCCGCAGGTTATCCACAGCTCGCTGCAACTGGCGCTGAAGAACCTGGGGCTGTCGCGGATGATCAATCCTGGGGCTTCCAAGACCCTGTGAAGCCGGGACCGCTTCGCGGCCCTTCGCCGGCAAGGCCGGCTCCTACAGGAGGTCGATGTAGGAGCCGGCCTTGCCGGCGAAAGCGTCAAACCTGCAGGGTGACCTCTCCCAGCTGCCCTCCAAACGGCCCAAAGCTGCGCTCCACCATCAACCTGCTGCCATCCGCCTCGACAATCAACACCGTACTCGCCCGCGTCCCGTAGTTCTGGCTGGCAATGAACACGCTCGACAGCAACCGCTCGGTCGCCAGCCCCACACCGGTCTGCGGCAGCTCGGCCTCTTCGGCCTGCTGCTCATCCCCCAGCAACGCCAGCAGCCGCTGTGGTCGCGGGTCCTGCAGCTGGTCTTCGAGCGCAGCCCGCATCTTCAGCAGTTTCGGCCACGGCGTATCCAGCCCGGCATTCGACAAGCCGTACACCCCCTCGCCCAGCAGCACCGGCGCCGCCTCCTGCGCATTCAGGTACCCCAGCTGCCCGGCGTCCCCTACCAGCAGGTTGAATCCCGAATACTGGCTGCTGCGGCTGGCCACATGGTCCAGGTAAGCCTCCACCCCCAGCTCGCCGCGCAGAAACCCCGCCACCAGCTCGCCGCGCGAGCGCGCACCCTGCGCCTGCTGCGGGTCCCGAATATTGGTCAGCGCCGCAAAGCGCCCGCCCGGTCCGACCCCCAGCCAGCTGCCGCCAGCCTCGAGGTCACGTCCGGCATACACCCCCGGCGCATCCTCCCACGCCCCCAGCGCCTGGCTGGGGCGGGCATAGAACTCGTCACGGTTGGCCGCGACGATCAGCGGCCGGGCATGCCCCGGGCGCCATGCAAAAGCAATCAGACACATAGGTTCGCTCCCAGTGTTTTCAGCCACTCTACCCACACTGGCGTTCGCTATCCATCGACTAAACGTGTCTTCACTAGAGCCACAGGCCCACCTTCCGTTACCATGCCGAACTGATTTTGGGGGTCGACAATGGAATTTGTGATCTATCTGGTGCTGGGCGCCTGTGCAGGTGTACTGGCCGGGCTGTTCGGCGTGGGCGGCGGCATCATCATCGTGCCGGTGCTGGTGCTGAGCTTCACCCTGCAGGGCTTCGACGCCTCGGTGCTGACCCACCTGGCAGTCGGCACGTCGCTGGCGACCATTGTCTTCACCTCGGTCAACGCCATCCTCGAGCACCACCGCCGTGGTGCGGTGCAGTGGCCGATCTTCGTGTGGATGACCGTGGGCATCCTGCTCGGCGCCGGTGTCGGGGCCAAGACCGCCTCGCTGATCCAGGGCCCGCACCTGCAGAAGATCATCGGCGTGTTCGCCCTGCTGGTGGCCGTGCAGATGGCCCTGGACCTCAAGCCCAAGGCCAGCCGCGGCGTACCCGGCAAGCTTGGCCTGACCGCCGCCGGCGGCGTGGTGGGCTGGGCCTCGGCGATCTTCGGCATCGGCGGCGGCTCGCTCACCGTGCCCTTCCTGACCTGGCGCAGCCTGCCCATGCAGCAGGCGGTGGCCACGTCCTCGGCCTGTGGTTTTCCGATTGCGGTGGCCAGTGCCCTGAGTTTCATCGTGCTGGGCTGGGACGAGGCGCACCTGCCGCCCAACAGCCTGGGCTTCGTGTATTTGCCGGCGCTGCTCGGGATTGCCCTGACCAGCATGTTCTTTGCCCGTTTCGGTGCGCGCCTGGCGCATAAACTGTCGCCACGCCTGCTCAAGCGGCTGTTCGCCGCACTGCTGTTCTGTGTAGGCCTGAGCTTTTTGCTTTAACGAGAGGAGTCACCATGCTGCCTTACCCGCAGATCGATCCCGTGGCACTGGCCATCGGGCCGCTGAAAATCCACTGGTACGGCCTGATGTACCTGATCGGCATCGGCGGCGCGTGGCTGCTGGCGTCGCGCCGGCTGCACCGCTTCGACCCCACCTGGAGCCGCGAGAAACTCTCCGACCTGGTGTTCTGGCTGTCCATGGGCGTGATTGTCGGCGGGCGCCTGGGCTACGTGCTGTTCTATGACCTGAGCGCGTACCTGGCCAACCCGACGCTGATCTTCGAGGTGTGGAAGGGCGGCATGTCGTTCCATGGCGGCTTCATCGGCGTGATGCTGGCGGCGCTGTGGTTCGGCAAGCGCAACAACAAGTCGTTCTTCGAGCTGATGGACTTCGTTGCGCCGCTGGTGCCGATCGGCCTGGGTGCCGGGCGCATCGGCAACTTCATCAACGCCGAGCTGTGGGGCAAGGCCACCGACGTGCCGTGGGCCATGGTGTTCCCGCCGTTCAGCGACCCGGCACAATTGCCGCGTCACCCGTCGCAGCTGTACCAGTTCGCCCTGGAAGGTGTGGCACTATTCCTGATTCTGTGGCTGTACTCGCGCAAACCGCGCCCGACCATGGCGGTTTCCGGGATGTTCGCGCTGTTCTACGGCATCTTCCGCTTCATCGTCGAGTTCGTGCGCGTGCCGGATGCGCAGCTGGGTTACCTGGCCTTCGGCTGGCTGACCATGGGTCAGGTGCTGTGCGTGCCGATGATCGTCGCCGGTATCGCGCTGATCTGGCTGGCCTACCGCCGCGCGCCGAGTGCCAAGGGCGCCGCGCTTTAATTTTCCCGGCAGGGGCCTGGCCCCTTCCGGTATCGAGACAGGTAAGACATGAAGCAATATCTAGAGCTGGTGCGTGATGTGATCGAGAACGGCACCCTGCAGGGCAACCGTACCGGCGTGCGCACCATCAGCCTGCCGGGCGCCATGCTGCGTTTCGACCTGCAGAAGGGTTTCCCGGCCATCACCACCCGCCGTCTGGCGTTCAAGTCGGCGATCGGCGAAATGGTGGGCTTTCTGCGTGGCGTGAAGAACGCCGGCGAATTCCGTGAACTGGGCTGCAAGGTCTGGGACCAGAACGCCAACGAGAACGCCCAGTGGCTGGCCAACCCGTTCCGCCAGGGGCATGACGACCTGGGCGAGATCTACGGCGTGCAATGGCGCCAGTGGCCGGCCTACAAGCGCATCCCGCTGAGCAACCCGGCGGCCATCGAGCTGGCGCAGAGCAATGGCTTCGTGAAGATTGCCGAGGCAGAAGAAGAGGGCGAGGCGTTCGTGGTGCTGTACAAGGCCATCGACCAGATTCGCCAGTGCATCGACACCATCCACAACGACCCGGGCAGCCGCCGCATCCTGTTCCATGGCTGGAACTGTGCGCAGTTGGACGAGATGGCGTTGCCGCCGTGCCATCTGCTGTATCAGTTTCACCCGAACGTGGAGACCAAGGAGATTTCCCTGACCCTCTACATCCGCTCCAACGACCTGGGCCTGGGCACACCGTTCAACCTCACCGAAGGCGCCGCGCTGCTGTCGCTGGTGGGCCGCCTGACCGGCTACACGCCGCGCTGGTTCACCTACTTCATCGGTGATGCGCACGTGTATGAGAACCACCTGGACATGCTCACCGAACAGCTCAAGCGCGAGCCGCTGGCGGCGCCCAGGCTGGTGATCTCCGACCGCGTGCCGGAGTATGCCAAGACGGGTGTGTACGAGCCGGAGTGGCTGGAGAAGATCGAGCCGAGCGACTTCAGCCTGGAAGGCTACGAGCACCATGCGCCGATGACGGCGCCGATGGCGGTCTAAGCGCGTCATACCGCTTCGCCAGCAAGGCTGGCTCCTACAAGGATCACCGCAATCCCCTGTAGGAGCCAGCCTTGCTGGCGAAAGGGCTGTCAATTAACGTCCAGTTTGTAGCCTTGGCGCACAATGCGCCGTTACGCCTGCTTCATCCCCAACTCCGCATCATCGATCAGCGCCTTGGCGAACCCGCTGAGGTAATAAGCTGCCCACACCGCTGCGCCATCGTCATCCATCACACCGTTCAGAATGAGCTTGTGCACGCAGCCGAGCATGATCGAAGCCTGCTCCAGTGCGTAATCGCAGGGGATGCCGGGGACGATTCGGAACAGCTCTGTAGGTGGGTTTTGGCTTCGAATGAACGTCGCGGCACCTATCGTCTCGCCTGTGCCAGCTTGCGGGCCGTTACTCATGCAGAAATCCTTGTTCCAGAGTTAGCAGGTTGGCTAGTGCATGCTCTACCAACGCTTTAGCCATCTCGGCCGAATGCAGCACACTCAGCAGCATACTGTGGCTTGGATCATTGGCGTGGGTTCTACAGAATTCATTGGTGGTTTCATGGATGCCGCGCATCAATTCGCTAGCGAAGGCAAGGGAGTCAGCGGTAACGAGGTCGCTGTGGATGGAGAAGTAGGGGCTGGTGAATGGGTGTAGAACAGGCGGATCGGGGACGATCTTTTTCATGGCGTAACTCCTAGGTTCACTCAGGAGCTACCGCCCAATCCCTCTCACAGGATGTAGGGTGGCAGCCGTACGCGGGGTGAGAGACCGGAGACCTAGGAACCCGGCCAGACCAAAGTCTGCCCGCGCACAGCTGCCATGACAAAGCTGCCATCAGGTCAAGGACGGGCTCTCACACCCGGTCGCCAAATCGACGACTAGGGAAAACTAGCCTTGATGTGCCTTCTCAGCAACGGAGAAAGGGTGGCAGCTTGCGTAGGATAGTTCTGAAAGCATTTAGACTGGAAATTTTTTGACCCATGTGATCGCAGACGAAGGATGGCCGTATAAGCGCGCCATACCGCTTCGCCAGCAAGGCTGGCTCCTACAAGGATCACCGCGATCCCCTGTAGGAGCCAGCCTTGCCGGCGAAAGGGCCCTCAGTCAGTGCCCATGACTGCGCCCCACATGCGAATGCTCCGCCTCCGGGGCTGTCACCGCACCGTTCACCTCCAGATGCTGCAGGATCGAGCACTGCGTTTCCTGCGCCCGGCAATGCTGGCGCAACTCCAGCAACTGCCCCTGCAACGCCACCAACCCGTCGATGCGCGCCTTCACGTGCTGGATATGCTCGTCGATCAGCGCATTCACGCTTTCGCACTGGTCCTCCGGGCTGTCGCGCAGGCGCAGCAGGCTGCGGATCTCTTCCAGGGTCATGTCCAACGTGCGGCAGTTGCGGATGAAGGTCAGCCGCTCCACGTGCGCCTGGGTATACAGCCTGTAGTTGCCCTCGCTGCGCGCAGGCTCTGGCAAGAGGCTTTCACGCTCGTAGTAGCGAATGGTTTCCACCGGGCAGTCGGTGGCCCTGGCCAGCTCTCCGATCTTCATCTGCAAAATACCTCGGTTGGTTGCTTGACCCTATAGTGGCTACAGGGTGTTCACTTGGCAACAGGACCTTTAGGGATGAACCACATGAACCAGCCTGTCAGCCCCGACCACGTCGGCCACGCGCACGATCACAAGCATGAACATAGCCACGATCATGCCCACGACCACGCGGACCACGACCACGCCAGCCCCGCGCCTGCCGCGCCTGCCCACGGCAGCTGCTGCTCCGGCGCCGCCACACCGGCCCTGGTGCAGCTGCGTGAAACCACCAGCAGCGATGCGCGGCTGAGCCGCTTCCGGATCGAGGCCATGGACTGCCCGACCGAGCAGACCCTGATCCAGAACAAGCTGGGCAAGCTCGACGGCGTCGAGCAGCTGGAATTCAACCTGATCAACCGTATCCTCGGCGTCACGCATACCCACCCCGACACCCTCGGCATCGAGCAGGCGATCACCTCGCTGGGCATGCACGCCGAACCGCTCGACGATGCGGGCGAGGCCGGCAGCGACGCAGGGGCTGCGCCGAAGAAACCCTGGTGGCCGCTGGCGCTGTCCGGTGTCGCCGCACTCGCCGCCGAGATCGTCCACTTCACCAATGCCGCCCCGGAATGGGCCGTGGCCCTGCTGGCGCTGGCGGCCATCCTCGGCTGCGGCCTGGGCACCTACAAGAAGGGCTGGATTGCCCTGAAGAACCGCAACCTGAACATCAACGCACTGATGAGCATCGCCGTGACCGGCGCCGTGCTGATCGGCCAGTGGCCGGAAGCGGCCATGGTGATGGTGCTGTTCACCCTGGCCGAACTGATCGAGGCGCGCTCGCTGGACCGTGCACGCAACGCCATCGGCGGCCTGATGCAACTGGCCCCGGACCTGGCCACCGTGCGCCAGGCCGACGGCCAATGGCAGGAGGTCGACGTGCGCCAGGTGGCCCTTGGCGCCACCGTGCGCGTGCGCCCAGGCGAACGTATCGGCCTGGACGGCGAAGTGCTGCAAGGCCAGTCCAGCATCGACCAGGCGCCGATCACCGGCGAAAGCCTGCCGGTGGAGAAGGGCCCCGGCGACAAGGTGTTCGCCGGCACCATCAACCAGTCTGGTGCGCTGGAGTACCGAGTGACCGCCGCCGCCGGCCAGTCGACCCTGGCCCGCATCATCAAGGCCGTGGAGCAAGCCCAGGGCGCCCGTGCCCCGACCCAGCGCTTCGTCGACCAGTTCTCGCGCATCTACACCCCGGTGGTGTTCGTGCTGGCACTGGCGGTGGCCGTGGTGGCACCGCTGTTCTTCGGCGGCCTGTGGTTCGACTGGATCTACCGTGCGCTGGTGCTGCTGGTGGTGGCGTGCCCGTGCGCGCTGGTGATCTCGACCCCGGTGACCATCGTCAGCGGCCTGGCCGCCGCAGCGCGCAAGGGCATCCTGATCAAGGGCGGCGTGTACCTGGAGGGCGGGCGCAAGCTCAGCTTCCTGGCGCTGGACAAGACCGGCACCATCACCCACGGCAAACCGGTGCAAACCGACTACCGCGTGCTCGATGCGCGCTTCGAAGGCCGCGCCCAGCACATCGCCGCGAGCCTGGGCGCTCGTTCCGATCACCCGGTGTCGATGGCCATCGCACAGCAGTACGGCGATCAGCCGCTGGCCGAGGTCAGCGAGTTCCAGGCCCTGATGGGCCGTGGCGTGGGCGGCAAGATCGACGGCGTGCTGTACCACCTGGGCAACCATCGCCTGGTCGAGGAACTGGGCCTGTGCTCGCCCGAACTGGAAGCCCAGCTCGATGAGCTGGAGCGCCAGGGCAAGACCGTGGTGCTGCTGCTCGACGCCTCCGGCCCGCTGGCGCTGTTCGCCGTGGCCGATACGGTCAAGGAAAGCAGCCGCGAGGCGATTGCGCAGTTGCATGCACTGGGTATCAAGACCGTCATGCTCACCGGCGACAATCCGCACACCGCCGAGGCCATCGCCGCGCAGGTGGGCATCGATGAGGCTCGCGGCAACCTGCTGCCGGCCGACAAGCTCAAGGCCATCGAAGACCTGTACGCCCAGGGCCATCGGGTCGGCATGGTCGGCGACGGCATCAACGATGCCCCGGCGCTGGCGCGCGCCGAGATCGGGTTTGCCATGGCGGCGGCCGGTACCGACACCGCCATCGAAACCGCAGACGTGGCACTGATGGATGACGACTTGCGCAAAATCCCGGCGTTCGTCAGGCTCTCGCGGCAAAGCGCGGCGATCCTGGTGCAGAACATCGTTCTGGCCCTGGGCATCAAGGCGATCTTCCTGGCGATCACCTTCACCGGCATGGCGACCTTGTGGATGGCGGTGTTCGCCGACATGGGCGTGAGCTTGCTGGTGGTATTCAACGGCTTGCGCCTGCTCAGAAAGTAAGAGGCGGTATGTTGAGTTCCGAGTTGAAGGCGTTCTACATGGTGGCCCGCCTGGGCAGCATTACCCTGGCGGCGAAGAAACTCGGGCTCAGCCAGCCAACGGTGACCACGCAGATCCGCAACCTGGAGGCCCAGTACGGGGTCGAGCTGTTCTTTCGTGGCGGTCGCCGCCTGACCCTGAGCGACGACGGCACGCGGCTGATGCCGATGGTCAAGGCGCTGATGCAGCAGGAGTCGGATATCGAGTTCTTCCTGCGCAACAGCGGCCAGGGGCAGGGCGGCCTGCGCATTGCGGCCACGGCGCCGTACTACATTCTCGACCTGGTGAAGATCTTCCGCGAGCGCCTGCCGCAGGTGGAGCTGTCGGTGGAGATCGGCAACTCGCAGCAGGTGCTGGAGTGGCTGGAGGATTACCGCGTGGACATGGCCGCCTCGTCACAGCTGGTGGAGGATGCGCGGCTGGTGCGGCGGGTACTGGGCGTCGACCCGCTGGTGGTGGCAGTGCACCGCAACCACCCCCTGGCCTCGCGTGAGGCGGTGCCGCTGAGTGCGCTGGGCGGGCATTGCCTGCTGATGCGCGAACAGGGCTCGACCACGCGCCGGCTCACCGAGCAGATGCTCGACGAGGCGGGGGTGAAGGTGGGCTCGCTGCTGGAGATCGGTAGCCGCGAATCGATCCGCGAGGCGGTGCTGCGCAACATCGGCATCAGCATCATCGCCCGCCACGAGGTGCCGCATAACCCGGAACTGAAGGTGCTGGCGCTGGAGGGTGCGCCGGTGATGCATGAGTACCTGTACTGCCTCAAGGAACGGCGCCAGGCGCGGTTGCCTGCTGCCTTTCTCGGCTTGGCCCAGGAAGTATCGGCGTCTGGTCCATAGCCATCGCGGGTCAAGCCCGCTCCCACAAGATCGTTGTGGGAGCGGGCTTGACCCGCGATGGGCTGCGCAGCAGCCCTACAAAATCTGCCTATACCACTATCATCCGCTTTTGCCCCACCGCCACAGAACCTTCGCATTGCCCGCCTAGCATGGCCCTCACTCGTTCAGTGAGGTCCCGGCATGAACAACGCACTCGCAACCCCCGGCGCACAGATGAAAGTGCGCGGCATCCACAAACGCTTCGGCGCCTTCACCGCGCTGCACGACGTGTCCCTGGACATCGCCGCCGGCGAACTGGTGTGCCTGCTCGGCCCTTCCGGCTGCGGCAAGACCACCCTGCTGCGCTGCATCGCCGGGCTCGAACGCCAGGACCGTGGCACCCTCTACATCGGTGACCGCGACATTTCCGAGCTGCCGCCCCAGGCCCGCGACTACGGCATTCTGTTCCAGTCCTACGCGCTGTTCCCCAACCTCACCGTCGAAGCCAACATCGCCTACGGCCTGACCGCCAGCAGCCGCGACGAATCCCGTCAGCGCGTGGCCGACATGCTCGACCTGGTCGGCCTGCGCGGCAGCGAGAAGAAGTACCCCGGCCAGCTCTCCGGCGGCCAGCAACAACGTGTGGCCCTGGCCCGCGCACTCGCCCCGGCACCCTCCTTGCTGCTGCTCGACGAACCCATGTCGGCCCTCGATGCCCGCGTGCGCGACCACCTGTGCAGCGAACTGCGTCAGTTGCAACGCCAACTTGGCATCACCACCCTGATGGTCACCCACAACCAGGACGAGGCCATGCTCATGGCCGACCGCATCGCGGTGATGAACAACGGCCAGGTCGAGCAGTACGACACCCCGCAGGCCATCTACGACAAGCCGGCCACGCCGTTCGTGGCCGAGTTCGTCGGCCAGGGCAACTGGCTGCCATTCCAGCAGCGTAGCGACAGCCATGCCCAGGTAGGTGACATGAACCTGCGCCTGGCCCCCGGTGCGGGCGCGGCCAACAGTGGCCGGTTGTTCTGCCGCCCCGAGGCGATCAGCGTCAACCCGCCGGTGCATGAAGAAAACCTGTTCCCGGCCCGCGTGCGGGAAATCACCTTCCTTGGCAATCGCTGCCGCATGAGTTTCGAGTTCAATCAACTGCCCGGCCACGCACTCACCGCCGAGGTGGCGCCCGAATCGATGCCGCGCCTGGGCTCGCAGGATATCTGGGTGGCCTTGCCGCCGCGCAGCCTGCAGGTGTTTGCCTGACATGGGCGCGCCGATGAGCCTGCCGATCGCACCTGCGAAGGCCAAGACCACCGGCGGCGTCGCGCTGGGTGATCGCCTGTTCGTGACCGGCGGCAAATGGCTGTTGCTGGTGCTGCTGACCGTCGCGGTGCTGCTGCCGTTGCTGGCGATCTTCTGGCGCGGCTTCAGCAGCGATGCCGGGCAGGGCGGCGGGCTGGTCGCGGCCCGCGAACTGTTCGCCAGCGCCAACTTCCACTGGCTGCTGGGCAACAGCCTCACCGTCGCGCTGAGCGTGGCGGCCATCGTGGTGCCCACCGCCTACCTGTTCGCCTATGCGCTGCAACGCACGCTGATTCCGGGCAAGCGCATATGGCGCGGGATCTCGCTGCTGCCGCTGCTGGCGCCTTCGATGCTGCCGGCCATCGCGCTGGTGTACCTGTTCGGTAACCAGGGCCTGCTGCGCGGGCTGCTCAGCGACAATATCTATGGCTTCTGGGGCATCGTGCTGGGCGAGGCCATCTACACCTTCCCGCATGCGCTGATGATCCTGCTCTCGGCACTGTCGCTGGCCGATGCACGGTTGTTCGATGCGGCCTCCAGCATGGGCGCCGGGCCACGCCGCGCGTTCACCAGCATCACCTGGCCGGCCACGCGCCAGGCCGTGTTCGCCGCGTTCTGCCTGGTGTTCACCCTCACCATCACCGACTTCGGCGTGCCGGTGGTGGTGGGTGGCGACTACCAGGTGCTGGCGCTGGAAGCCTACAAGGCGGTGGTGGGCCAGCAGCAGTTCGGCCGTGGTGCACTGATCGGCATGGTGCTGCTGGTGCCGGCGCTGCTCAGCTTTGCGGTGGATGCCTGGCTGCGCCGGCGCCAGGGCGATGCCATGAGCGGTCGCGCCCAGGTGTTCGAGCCGGCCCCCAGCCGCCGGCGTGATGCGTGCTTCCTGGCCATCGTGCTGCTGGTGTGCGCCATTCTGCTGCTGGTGGTGGGCATGGCGGTGTACTCCTCGCTGGTCAAGTTCTGGCCCTACAACCTGTCGCTGTCGCTCAAGCACTACCAGTTCGACGACACCGCCGGCGGCGGCTGGCTGGCCTACCGCAACAGCATCACCATGGCGCTGGGCACCGCCCTGATCGGCAGCGCGGTGATCTTCAGCGGCGCCTACCTGATGGAGAAGACCAGAGGCCGTCTCAACCTGCTGCTGCGCCTGCTCAGCTTCGTGCCGATGGCTGTGCCCGGGTTGGTGCTGGGGCTGGGCTACGTGTTCTTCTTCAACCTGCCGGGCAACCCGCTGCATGTGTTCTACGGCAGCATGACGCTGCTGGTGGTGTGCACCATCGCGCACTACCTGACCACCGCGCAGATGACCGCCACCACTGCACTGCGCCAGCTCGACAGCGAGTTCGAGGCCGCCGCGCTGTCGCTCAAGGCCCCGCTGTACCGCCACTTTGCGCGGGTCACCGTGCCGATCTGCCTGCCAGCACTGCTGGACATCATCCGCTACCTGTTCGTCTCGGCGATGACCACCGTGTCGGCGGCCATCTTCCTCTACAGCCCCGACACCATCCTGGCCGCGGTGGCGGTACTGAACATGGACGATGCCGGCAACGTCGGCGGTGCCGCCGCCATGTCCACCCTGATCCTGCTGACCAGCGCCGGCGTGTCACTGCTGCTGGCGTGGGCCTCGCGTGGCCTGCTCAAACGCTCCCAGGCCTGGCGCCAGCGCGCGCCGGGCCACTGATTGCTCTTCCAACCCTGTACTGCTCAAAGGAACCGCACCATGTTCAAGCCACTTGCTCTTGCCGCTGCCGTGCTCGCTGCCGTGACCGTGCAGGCCCAGGCCGCCGACACCCAGCTCACCGTGTACACCGCGCTGGAGGCCGAACAGCTCAAGACCTACAAGCAGGCCTTCGAAAAGGCCAACCCGGATATCGAGATCAAGTGGGTGCGTGACTCCACCGGCATCATCACCGCCAAGCTGCTGGCCGAGAAGGATCGCCCGCAGGCCGACGCGGTGTGGGGCCTGGCGGCGTCGAGCCTGGCGATCCTCGACCAGCAGGGCATGCTGCAGACCTATGCCCCCAAGGACCTGGACAAGATCGGCGCCAACTACCGCGATGCGGCCAACCCGCCGGCGTGGGTGGGCATGGACGTGTGGGCGGCGACCATCTGCTTCAACACCATCGAGGCCGAGAAGCAGGGGCTGAGCAAGCCGGTGAGCTGGCAGGACCTGACCAAGCCCGAGTACAAGGGCAAGATCGTGATGCCCAACCCGGCCTCGTCCGGCACCGGTTTTCTGGATGTGAGCGCATGGCTGCAGACCTTCGGCGAGAAGCAGGGCTGGCAGTACATGGACGAGCTGCACCAGAACATCGGCCAGTACGTTCACTCCGGTTCCAAGCCGTGCAAGCTGGCGGCGGCGGGAGAGTTCCCGATCGGCATCTCGTTCGAGTACCCGGCGGTGCAGCTCAAGCGCCAGGGCGCGCCGCTGGATATCGTGCTGCCCAAGGAAGGCCTGGGCTGGGAGATCGAGGCCACTGCGCTGATCAAGGGCAGTCAGCATGAAGCCGCGGCCAAGCGCCTGGCCGACTTCTCGGCGAGCCCGGCGGCGATGGAGCTGTACAAGGAGAACTTCGCGGTGCTGGCGCAGCCAGGCATTGCCAAGCCGCAGACCGAGTTGCCGGCCGATTACGAGCAGCGTCTGATCAAGAACGACTTCGGCTGGGCATCGAAGAACCGCGACAGCATTCTGGCCGAGTGGCGCAAGCGCTATGACGGCAAGTCGGAGAAGGTGGCGCAGCAGTAAATCCGCTTCGCTCCCTTCGCCGGCAAGGCCGGCTCCTACAGGTCTGCGCCGTCTGTAGGAGCCGGCCTTGCCGGCGAAAGTCGCACCACCATCTCAAGGGAACCCCCATGTCAGATTTTCTCATCGTCGGCGCCGGCATCCTCGGTCTGTCCCACGCCTACGCCGCAGCCCGGCGCGGCATGCGGGTCAAGGTGTTCGAACGCAGCGCCACCCCGCTGGGCGCCTCCATTCGCAACTTCGGCCAGGCCCTGGTCAGCGGCCAGCCACCCGGCCAGATGCTCGAACTAGCCAAGGCCAGCCGCGGCATCTGGGCCCACTGGGCCGAGCACGCCGGCTTTGCGCTCAAGCGCAACGGCTCGCTGCTGCTGGCCCGCACCGCGCTGGAGCAAGACCTGCTCGAAGCCTTCTGCAACGGGCGTGCACTCGAGCACGGCTACCCGGTCGAACTGCTGCAGGGCGCCGCGCTCGATGCGCTGTATGACGGCCAGTTCCGCCATCATCGCGCCGCCCTGCGTGGGCTGGACGATCAGCAGGTGTACTCGCGCGAGGCCATACCTGCGCTGGTCAACTACCTGCGCGAGCAACTGGGCGTCGAGTTCCACTTTTCCACGCTGGTGCGCGAGGTGGAGCCGGGGTTTCTGACCACCACCGCCGGTCGCTTCAGCGGCGAGCACATCGTGGTGTGCAGCGGGCACGACTACCAGACGCTGCTCGCCGAGCCGATGGCGCAGTTGCAGCCGCAGGTATGTCGCCTGCAGATGCTGCGCGCCCGGCCATGCTTCGGCCTGGACCTGCAGCATTCGCTGCTGACCGGGTTGAGCTGCCTGCATTACGGGGCGTATGCCGACCTGCCGCAGGCGCAGGCCCTGCGCGCCGAGGTACAGGCCGGCAGCCCGCACCTGCTGGAAAACGGCATTCACCTGTTGATCAGCCCGACGCCCCATGGCGAGCTGATCATCGGCGATTCGCATGCCTATGGCAGCGATGCATCGCCGTTCAATGCCGAGCAGGTGGACAACTGGATGATCGAGCTGGCCGAGCAGACGCTGGGTGGGCGCATCGAGGTGCTGGAGCGCTGGCAGGGGGTGTACGGCTCGGGTGGGCCGGGGCCGTTTTCGCTGCTGGCGGTAGCGCCGGGGGTGAGTGCGGCGCTGATGCACAGCGGGGTGGGGATGAGCGTGGGGCCGGCGTTGGCGGAGGGGCATATTGCACGTCTGATCTAAGACCGCCATCGCGGGTCAAGCCCGCTCCCACAGGGATCGCACACTCTCTGTGGGAGCGGGCTTGACCCGCGATTGGCCTTAAAGCTCCTGCACAAGACTGTCGATCTGCTCCTGCCGCTCCGCCTGCCCGAGTTTGGCCCCTGGGTTCATCGACGACCACTGCGGGTGCGCCCGCGCCTTGCTCAGCGCCTCCGGCAACTTGCCCTCGCGCCAGCCCTTGTCGCTGGGCAACGTCAGCTTGATGCGAGCTGTCGCCGCATGCCCGCGCCCCTCCAGCGCTGCCAGCAACTGACGCTGACGCAACGCCAGCAAGCGCAGCACCCCGTCGTCCACCGTCAGTTCATGCTGGCCCTTCAGCTTGCCCATCAGCCGCGAACCGTAACTGCGTGCCGTCTGCAGCGCACCCCCGGCAATCGCCCCGGCCAGTGCGGCCGCCCCCAGGGTAATGCCGCCGACCAGCAGGTCGACCCCGGCACCGGCCGCCGCGCCCGCGGCAACCCCGCTGCCCAGGCGCACGCCCAGCAATTTCAGGGTCTCGGGGTTGAACAGGTCATCGCCCCAGCGCCCGTCCAGCAGCGGTAGCTCGCCGGTGTGGGCGTCGTCCTTGCGAAACGCATACAGCTTGAGCAGCGCCTCGACGCAGCGTTGTTCACGCTGGCGAATCACCTGATGCAGCTCGCTGATCGCCGCTGCCTCGGCCTCCGGCCTGGCGATCACGCTACGCCGGCACGCCGCGCAATCGAGCAGCAGTTCGGCAATCAGGCGCTTGGCGCTGTGCTGGCGTGCCACACGCTGGGCCTGCTGGTCATCGATAAGGCGCTGCAAGGCCGGGCGCGCATTCTCCAGCAGCAAGGCCAGGCTTTCGTACAGGCGCTGCTCGCCATCCTGCGGCGGGGCCACGCTGTCGAAGCGCACCAGTGCGTGCAGCCCCAGGCGTGCCAGGGCCTCGCGCCAGTCCGGCTCGCGATGCTCGTTGCTGGCCACGAAGTTGAGCACCGGCAGCAGCGGTTTGCCGCAACCGGCCAGCACTTCCAGTTCATCGCGGTACTTGGCCAGCACCGGCTCGCGGGCGTCGATCACGTACAGCCCGGCATCACTGGCCAGCAACTGGCGCAGCACCTTGGCCTCCTGCTCGAAGCGCTGGCGCGCCTCGTTGCCTTGCAGAAAACGCTCGACCCGCGCCGGTCCGTCCAGCCGCTCACCGGGCCGATCGAGACGCTCCAGGTAATCGAGCAGCGCGATGGCATCCTCCAGGCCCGGGGTGTCGTACAGCTCCAGCAGCGGCTCGCCCTCCACCGACAGCCGTGCGCCTTCCACATGCCGGGTGGTGCTGGGGCGGTGCGAGACTTCGCCGAAACCCACGTCGCGGGTGAGCGTGCGCAGCAGCGAGGTCTTGCCGACGTTGGTGTGGCCGACCACGGCCAGTTTCAACGGCTTAGTCATGGCCATGCTCCAGCCAGTTGAGGGGGGCACTGTCGGCGTAGGCCAGGCCCAGTTGCTCCAGCGCCTGGTGCCAGTCGCCCAGGCGGTCGGCGTCCAGTGCCTGGCCGGGTGGTGCCTGCAACAGCCAGATGCGCGTGGCCCCGGCGCTGCGCGCAAGCTCGGCCAGCAGCGCCAGGCTGCCCCGGTCGGGCGAGCGGCGCGGGTCGCAGGCGATGGCCAGGCGCGCGGGCGGGAAGCGGCTCAGCTGTTCGAGCAGCCTGTTGCGTGATTCGCGGCTGTCGAGGATACCGGCGTTGGTCACCGAGGCTGGCAGAGCGGGCGGCCAGGGGCGCTGGTCGTCGAGCTCCAGGCCCACCAGCAAGGCGCCCTCGGCCGGTGCGTCGCCTTCGCTGCGGGTGATTTCGGGCAAGGCCTGCGGGGCAGGGTCGTTGACCCCCAGGCGTTCGCTGCTGGGCATCAGCACGTCGCGCAGGGCGCTGTAGCCGGGCAGGTTGAGGTCCAGGCCCAGGCGCCGGCGCCCGCTGTGCCAGCGCCACAGGCACAGGGCCGCGAGCACCAGCCGCGGCAGCAGGCCGTACACCACCAGCACGCCGAGCATCCAGCCGGCCCACGACTGGCGTGCCAGCTCCAGCGCCGGTTGGCTGGCGCCGCTGGCGCGGATCATGGCCGCGTCCGGCACGCTGAAACCCAGCAGCGCGGGCAGGGTGCCGAGGGCCTGGGTCAGGCCGACGAAGGTGTCGGGGTCGAGGATGGTGGTTTCCCACACAAAGCCATAACGCCGGGTGGCCAGCAGCATCAACATCACCACCAGGGCGCTGGCCAGCGCCAGCAGCCACAGGCCGTGCACCAGCAGGCCGAGCAGCCAGCGGTTGAGGCGCTGGCGTTGCAGCAGCACCAGCAGGGCAGGGGCCAGGTGCGCGGCCTTGGCATCGCGGGCGAACTTTTCGCTCAGCCATAGCCACAGCCGCCCCAGGCTGGCGCCATGGTCGCCGGCCAGGGCAAAGCCCAGAGCCCAGCTCAGCAGCATCAGCAGGTTAAGCCCCAGCAGGCTGCCCAGCGCCCAGAACACGTTGACCGGGCGCTGACCGTCGCCCAGCCCGGCGAAGGCCAGGCCGGCGCCGCTGAGCACGGCGAGCAGCAGCAGGGCCAGCAGCGCCAGGCGCGCCCCGGCTTTCCAGCGCCCCAGCGCGGCGCGCAGGCCGTCGCGTTCGGCCAGCCACAGGGCGCGGTGTTCGATGCGTGCAGCCAGGTCGCCGCCTTGCTGGCGCGCGCGGCGGTTGGCTTCCTGGTCTTCCAGCGCGCCGGCATGTTCTTCACGCAGGCGCACGGCTTCAGTGAGCCAGCGTTTGTCTAGGTCAGTCAGTCCAGTCACACCCAGCTTCCATTGATCAAAACTGCCCAAAGCATAACCCACGCATCGGCCAGCGGGCTTTGCTATCCTCGCGGGCATGAAAACATCACTGCCTCTCAGCCTGATCGCGGCCCTCGCCGAGAACCGCGTCATCGGCATCGACAACAGCATGCCCTGGCATTTGCCGGGGGATTTCAAGTATTTCAAGGCCACCACGTTGGGCAAGCCGATCATCATGGGTCGCAAGACCTGGGATTCGCTGGGGCGCCCCTTGCCGGGGCGTCTGAACCTGGTGGTCAGCCGTCAGCCGGGCCTGGTGCTGGAGGGCGCCGAGGTGTTCGGTTCGCTGGATGAGGCCATCGTGCGGGCCGAGCAGTGGGCGCTGGAGCACGGTGTGAAGGAGCTGATGCTGATCGGCGGTGCGCAGCTGTACGGGCAGGCGCTGGAACGCGGGCTGGCGGATCGGCTGTACCTGACGCGGGTCGAGCTCAGCCCGGTGGGGGATGCGTGGTTCCCCGAGGTGGATGCGCAGCAGTGGGCGATGAAATCGACCCAGGCCAATGCGGCTGAAGGGGACAAGCCGGCTTATCACTTCGAGGTGTGGGAGCGGCGTTGATGCATTCGCCGGCAAGGCCGGCTCCTACACGATTGCTGTAGGAGCCGGCCTTGCCGGCGAAGGGGCCTTCAGCTATGCGTCAACTGCGCATGCTCATCGGCCTCCAGCAGCACCTTGTCGGTCTGCCCCATGGCCTGGCTGGTCAGGGTACCGGCCACCATCGCACCACTCACGTTCAGTGCCGTGCGGCCCATGTCGATCAGCGGCTCGACCGAGATCAGCAGCGCCACCAGCTCCACCGGCAGGCCCATCGCCGGCAGCACGATCAGCGCGGCGAAGGTCGCACCGCCACCCACCCCGGCCACCCCGGCCGAACTCAGGGTCACGATGGCCACCAGCGTGGCGATCCACAGCGGGTCGAGCGGGTCGATGCCCACCGCCGGGGCCACCATCACCGCCAGCATCGCCGGGTACAGGCCTGCGCAACCGTTCTGGCCGATGGTCGCGCCGAACGAGGCGGCAAAGCTGGCAATCGCCTGAGGGATGCCCAGGCGACGGGTCTGCGCCTCGATGCTCAGCGGAATGCTCGCCGCACTGGAGCGGCTGGTGAAGGCAAAGGTCAGCACCGGCCATACCTTGCGGAAAAACCGCAGCGGGTTGACCCCGCCCAGGCCCAGCAGCACACCGTGCACCACGAACATCAGGCCCAGGCCGATGTACGACACCACCACGAAACTGCCCAGCTTGAGAATGTCGTCCAGGTTCGAGCTGGCCACCACCTTGGTCATCAGCGCCAGCACGCCATATGGGGTGAGCTTCATCACCAGGCGTACCAGGCGCATCACCCAGGCCTGCAGGGTGTCGATGGCCACCAGCGCACGGTTGCCCTTGTCGGCGTCGTCCTTGAGCAGTTGCAAGGCGGCCACACCGAGGAACGCGGCGAAGATCACCACGCTGATGATCGAGGTCGGCTTGGCCCGGGCCAGGTCGCCCACCGGGTTGGTGGGGATGAACGACAGCAGCAGTTGCGGGATGTTGAGGTCGGCGACCTTGCCCGCGTAGTCACTCTGGATGGTCTGCATGCGCGCGGTTTCCTGCACGCCGGCCACCAGGCCTTCGGCGCTGAGGCCGAACAGGTTGGTCAGGCCGATGCCGATCAACGCGGCGATGGCCGTGGTGAACAGCAGGGTGCCGATGGTCAGGAAACTGATCTTGCCCAGCGACGAGGCGTTGTGCAGGCGTGCCACGGCGCTGAGGATCGAGACGAAGATCAGCGGCATGACGATCATCTGCAGCAGGCCCACATAGCCGTTGCCGACCAGGTCGAGCCAACTGATGGTGCTTTTCAGGACCGGGCTGCCGGCACCGTAGATGGCATGCAGGGCACTGCCGAACAGCACGCCGACGATCAGGCCGACCAGCACTTTCTTGGCCAGGCTCCAGGAGGTCTTGCTGGTTTGCGCCAGGCCCAGCAGCAAGGCTGCGAACACCAGCAGGTTGAGAAACAGCGGCAGGTTCATTGAAGCTCCAGACAAAGGGCGGGGCGTCGCGTCTGTGCGCGATTGCGAACAGAAATGCTAACAGCCTGAAAAACAACGAAATTAGATCTAAATGGAATTTAGATAGATGGTTTTGGAATAACCATATTCCTCGGCAAGCAAAGACGGACGAAAACAGATGCGGGGCTGGGGTGTAAGGGGCAGATGTTGCCGCCCTCTGTACCGGCCTCTGCGCCGGCAACGCCGGCTCCTACGGGGGCCACGGCGTCTGTAGGAGCCGGCGTTGCCGGCGAACACCGCACCGCAGGCAAAAAAAACCGGCGCCTGGGCGCCGGTTCTTTATTTTGCCAGACCTTACAGACCGTCCAGCATCGCCTTGTTGCGCACAGCGCCTTTGTCGGCGCTGGTGGCGAGCAGGGCGTAGGCCTTGAGTGCGGTGGTCACCTTGCGCGGACGCTGCTCGACCGGCTTCCAGCCCTTCTTGTCCTGCTCGACACGCCGCGCCGCCAGCTCTTCATCGCTGACCAGCAGGTTGATCGAACGGTTGGGAATGTCGATCAGCACCTTGTCGCCGTCGCGCACCAGGCCAATCGCGCCCCCTGCTGCCGCTTCCGGCGAAGCATGGCCGATGGACAGGCCCGAGGTGCCGCCCGAGAAGCGCCCGTCGGTCAGCAGCGCACAGGCTTTGCCCAGGCCCTTGGACTTCAGGTAAGAGGTCGGGTACAGCATCTCCTGCATGCCCGGGCCGCCTTTCGGCCCCTCGTAGCGGATGATCACGATGTCGCCGGCCTGCACTTCGTCGGCCAGAATGCCGCGTACCGCGCTGTCCTGGCTTTCGAAGATCTTGGCGTTGCCTTCGAACACATGGATCGACTCGTCGACGCCTGCGGTCTTCACCACGCAGCCATCCAGCGCGATGTTGCCGTACAGCACGGCCAGGCCGCCTTCCTTGGAGTAGGCGTGCTCGAAGCTGCGGATGCAGCCGTTCTCGCGGTCGTCATCCAGGGTTTCCCAACGGGTCGACTGGCTGAACGCGGTCTGGGTCGGGATGCCGGCCGGGCCGGCCTTGAAGAAGTGGTGCACCGCTTCGTCGTCGGTCTGGGTGATGTCCCACTTGGCGATGGCTTCTTCCATGCTGCGGCTGTGCACGGTCGGCAGGTCGGTGTGCAGCAGGCCGCCACGGGCCAGCGAACCGAGGATGCTGAAGATGCCGCCGGCGCGGTGCACGTCTTCCATGTGGTACTTCTGGATGTTCGGCGCCACCTTGCACAGCTGCGGCACGCTGCGCGACAACCGGTCGATGTCGCGCAGGTCGAAGTCGATCTCGGCTTCCTGGGCGGCGGCCAGCAGGTGCAGGATGGTATTGGTCGAGCCGCCCATGGCGATGTCGAGCATCATGGCGTTCTCGAACGCCTTGAAGTTGGCGATGTTGCGCGGCAGTACCGACTCGTCGTTCTCGCCGTAGTAGCGCTGGCACAGTTCGACGATGGTGCGGCCGGCCTTGAGGAACAGCTCTTCGCGGTCGCTGTGGGTGGCCAGGGTCGAACCGTTGCCCGGCAGGGCCAGGCCCAGGGCTTCGGTCAGGCAGTTCATGGAGTTGGCGGTGAACATGCCGGAGCACGAACCGCAGGTAGGGCAGGCGCTGCGCTCGTATTCGGCGACCTTTTCGTCACTGGCCGAGCTGTCGGCGGCGATCACCATGGCGTCGACCAGGTCCAGGCCGTGGCTGGCCAGCTTGGTCTTGCCGGCTTCCATCGGGCCGCCGGACACGAAGATCACCGGGATGTTCAGGCGCAGGGCGGCCATCAGCATGCCGGGGGTGATCTTGTCGCAGTTGGAGATGCACACGATGGCGTCGGCGCAGTGGGCGTTGACCATGTACTCGACCGAGTCGGCGATGATCTCGCGACTGGGCAGCGAGTACAGCATGCCGTCGTGGCCCATGGCGATGCCGTCATCCACGGCGATGGTGTTGAATTCCTTGGCCACGCCACCGGCGCGCTCGATCTCGCGGGCCACCAGCTGGCCCAGGTCCTTCAGGTGCACGTGGCCCGGCACGAACTGGGTGAAGGAGTTGGCGATGGCGATGATCGGCTTCTTGAAGTCGGCATCTTTCATGCCGGTGGCGCGCCACAGGGCGCGTGCGCCGGCCATGTTGCGACCGTGGGTGGACGTTTTCGAGCGGTAATCAGGCATGAAGCACTCCTGGCGGCTAATCAGGTAACAAAAAGGGGAGTGAGCTTCTCTTGTCCTTTGCACCGAAGGCAGGTGGCCGCTGGTACGGATGAGGCCGAAAACACCACGGGATCGCCGAGGGCTCGACCAGAGCTCATAAACCCGCCGGGGATGACTGGCGATGAATAGGCCGATTCTACACCGCTGGCGGCGGGAAGGAATGGCGCATTGGGCGGTTGGGCGTTTTCGCTGCGCGCGGGCCGCCCAACCGCCATGGCGTTCAGCCGGCCTCGGAGAAGTGCACCAGCTTCACGCGCTTGCGAAAGCCGCCGGTCAGCACGCCCAGGTACACCAGGCCGAGGGTGAACCAGGTCATGCCGATGGTCAGGGTCAGTGCCGACAGGCTGGTCCACAGCCACAGTGTGAGGCTCATGCCCACCAGCGGCACCACTCCGTAACGCAGCAGCCCCGAGAGGTTGCGGTGGCAGGCTTGATCGACCAGGTGCGTGCGCACCACCGCCAGGTTCACCGCCGAGAACGCCACCAGCGCGCCAAAGCTGATCAGCGAGGCCAGGGTGGTCAGGTCGATCACCAGTGCCAGCAGGGAGAACACCGATACCACCAGCGTGGCGAACACCGGGGTGCCGAAGCGTGGCGAAAGGCGCCCGAACCAGCGCCGTGGCAGCACCTGGTCGCGGCCCATGGTGTACAGGATGCGCGACACCGCAGCCTGCGAGGCCAGTGCCGAACCCAGGCTGCCGGCCACGAAGGCCGCGGTGAAGAAGTTGGCGAGGAACTGCCCGCCGGCCTTGAACATCACTTCATTGGCTGCCGCATCGACGTTGGCGAAGTGGCTGCCCGGCAGTACCAGCTGGCTGATGTAGGCCAGCACGGTGAACAGCAGCCCGGCGCCCAGGGTGGTGAGCAGGATGGCGCGCGGCACATCGCGTTGCGGGTCGCGGGTTTCCTCGGCAAGGGTCGATACCGCGTCGAAGCCCAGGAAGGACAGGCACAGTACCGCTGCCCCGGTCATCAGGTGGCTGAACCCGGGCCGGGTGCCGTCACCGAGCAGGGGCGACAGCAGGTCGATGGGCGCGCCGTGCAGGCTCTTGATCGACAGCGCGGCGAACACGCCGATGAAGATGATCTGCGCGCCCACGATCAGGTTGCTGGCCTTGGCCACCGAATGGATGCCGATCACGTTGAGCACGGTCACCAGGGCGATGGCGGCGACGATGATGCCCCACACCGGCAGTGCCGGGAAGGCGATATTGAGGAACAGCCCGATCAGCAGGTAGTTGATCATCGGGATGAACAGGTAGTCGAGCAGCAGCGACCAACCGGCCAGAAAGCCGATGTTGGGGCCGAACGCCAGGTGGGTATAGGAGTAGGCCGAGCCCGCCACCGGGAAGCGTTTGACCATGAAGCTGTAGGACGTCGCGGTGAACAGCATGGCCAGCAGGGTCACCAGGTAGGCGCCTGCGGTGCGGCCACCGGTGAGCTCGGTGACGATGCCGTAGGTGGTGAAGATGGTCAGCGGCACCATGTACACCAGGCCGAAGAACACCAGGGCGGGCAGCCCCAGCACGCGGCGCAGTCGAGCGGTATCTGAAGTGCCAGGATGAGAGCGGTCGATAGAGGACATGGGTCGAACCTGCATTGTTTTTATTTTGATTGAGTCGATTTTTATCTGCTTATGTCGCCTGGATCAATGAAAAATTTGCCCTTATGGATTATTGGCCTGGATTTTTATCGATATATGTGCATGGCTGCATGAGGTCTGTGCGGCGCTGCAATGATGTCGACGTGCTCTAGCCGTGCGGGGTCGCCTGGCCCTAGACTGCGCGCCTTGTGCATCACCCCTCGCAAAAGGACTTGGAATGCCCGTGCTCAACCGCTCCGTGCTGTATTACCTCGCCATCGCCCTGGTACAGGGGGCGCTGCTGCTCACCTTCATCCATTACCGCAACCCTTTGCTCGCGGTGTTCTGCGCCACGCTGGCCCTGGTGGGCGGCATCAATCTGCAACTGCTGGGCGGCGCGGTGCGCCAGCGCGGCACCTGGCTGCTGGTGGCCGGCCTGGCGTTGCTGATGGCCAGCGTGTCCGCCTGGCTGTATGCGCAATCGGCCGACGGCTGGCTATGGATGCGCTGGATACCGGCCTCGCTGGTGCTGGCCTATATCGGCGCGGCGTTCATCCTCAGTTGGCCGACCCGCGACGGCAATCGCCTGCGCTATCAGGACCTGTACCAGCACGCCTGGAACAATGCCTTCATCGTGCTGCTGGCGCTGCTGGTGACCCTGGCGTTCTGGTTGCTGCTGTGGCTGTGCGGGCGGCTGTTCACGATTCTGGGCGCGCCGGTGCTCAGCGATATCTTCGCCTCGCTCGAATTCATCTGCGTGTGCCTGCCGATCTTCTTCTCGCTGGGCATCCGCATGGGGCGCCAGAACGACAAGGCCATCGGCCTGCTGCGCAATGTGCTGCTCACCGTGTGTCGCTACCTGCTGCCGCTGTGTTCGCTGATTGCGGTGGTGTTCACCCTGGCGCTGGCGGTGACCGGGGTCGCGCCGATCTTCAACACCGGTTACTCCACCAGCATCCTGCTGTGCCTGGTGGGCAGTACGCTGTTTCTGCTCAACGGCGTGTTCCAGGACGGCGAGCACGATGCCGGTTATGCCAGGCCCCTGAAGCTGCTGGTGAACGCCAGCCTTGTGTGCCTGCCGCTGCTGATGGCGCTGGCGTGCTATTCGAGCTGGCTGCGCATCGACCAGTACGGCCTGACCCCGCAGCGCTTTCTGGCGATGCTGCTGATCGGCATCGCGCTGGTGCACAGCCTGGCCGCGCTGTGGGCCATTCGCCCGCGCCAGGCGGTGTGGCTGGGCAGCTTGCGGCGCAGCAACCCGTTGATCGCGCTGCTGAGTTTCGTGGTGCTGATGCTGGTGTTCACGCCGGTGCTCAACCCGTTAACCTACAGTGCCGCCAACCAGATGGAGCGGCTGTTGAGCGGGCGCACCTCGGCGGATGCGTTCGATGCGCGCGCATTGCGCTACCGGCTCGGCAAGCCGGGGATCGAGCAGTTCGAGCGGTTGTCGCGCCTGGTCAAGGAGGGGCAGATCCTGGATGCGCCAAGCCGCGAGCTGCTGGCCGATCGACTGCTGGAGGCCGAACCGGTGAGCATGTCGCCGCGTGAGTACGGACCCAAGCTGGAATGGATCGGGCCTGCGCCGGAGGACAGTGCGCAGATGCTCAACCTGACCCTGATCGAGAGCCAATGCGGCAGTTCGGGGTGTGCTGCCTGGCAGGTGGACCTGGATGACGATGGGGTCAACGAAGTGCTGGTGGTGCCCAAGCACGAGTATTCGACGTCGGCGTTCGTATATGCGCGTCACGAGGGCTTCTGGCGTGACTATGCGCGGGTGGATGGGATCGGCACGGGGCGCGCACTGATCGAGCAGATTCGGGCGGGCACGCTCAAACTGGCGAAACCGCGCTACAAGACCCTGGTGATCGACGGGCGAGAACTGGGAATGATGCCTTACCCGCAGCGCGATTGAGTGCACCTGCCTGCAGGAGCCGGCCTTGCCGGCGAAAGGCCGTTACAGGCAAAAAAAATCCCGGCACCTGGCCGGGATTTTCATTCAGCGCGATCAGCTGTTGGGCAGCAGCCGGCAGGTGATGCTCTTGATGTAGCGCGTTTCCGGGATCGCCGGGTGCACCGGGTGGTCCGGGCCCTGGCCGCCGCGTTCGAGCAGCTGCATGTTGCGATCCAGGTGGCGGGCGCTGGTCAGCAGGATGTTCTGCAGGTCGTCTTCGGGCAGGTGCATCGAGCACGAGGCGCTGACCAGAATGCCGTCCTTGCTCAGCAGGCGCATGGCCTGCTCGTTCAGGCGGCGGTAGGCGCCTTCGCCGTTCTTCAGGTCCTTCTTGCGCTTGATGAACGCGGGCGGGTCGGCCACGATCACGTCGAAACGCTCTTCAGCGGCCTTGAGCTCGCGCAGCGCCTCGAACACATCGCCTTCCACGCAGGTGACCTTCTCGGCAATGCCGTTGAGCGCCGCATTGCGCTCCACGCCATCCAGGGCAAAGCCCGAGGCATCCACACAGAACACTTCGCTGGCGCCGAACGCACCGGCCTGCACGCCCCAGCCACCGATGTAGCTGAACAGGTCGAGCACGCGCTTGCCTTTGACGTAGGGTGCCAGGCGTGCGCGGTTCATGCGGTGGTCGTAGAACCAGCCGGTCTTCTGGCCTTCCATCACCGGCGCTTCGAATTTCACGCCGTTCTCTTCCAGCGCCACCCACTCCGGCACCAGGCCGAACACGGTTTCGACGTAGCGGTTCAGGCCTTCGGCATCACGCGCCGCCGAGTCGTTCTTGAACAGGATGCCGGTGGGTTTGAGCACCTGCACCAGGGCGGCGATCACGTCGTCCTTGTGCTGTTCCATGGTGGCCGAGGCCAGCTGTACCACCAGGATGTCGCCGAAACGGTCGACCACAAGGCCCGGCAGCAGGTCCGAGTCGCCGTACACCAGGCGGTAGAACGGCTTGTCGAACAGGCGCTCGCGCAGCGACAGGGCCACGTTGATGCGGTGCACCAGCAGCGACTTGTCCAGGGCCAGCTTGGCGTCGCGCGACAGCAGGCGCGCGCAGATCAGGTTGTTGGGGCTCATGGCGACGATGCCCAGCGGCTTGCCGCCGGCACCTTCGAGCACCGCCTGGTCGCCGGCCTTGAAGCCATGCAGCGGGGTCGCGGCGACGTCGATTTCGTTGCTGTACACCCACAGATGGCCGGCGCGCAGGCGGCGGTCGGCGTTGGCTTTGAGGCGAAGGCTGGGCAGGGACATGACGTCGCTCCGGAAAAAAGAGCGGGAGTATAGCGCGTCGGCCGGGCACGCGGCTCGGCCGGCGACAAATAGCCGATCAGGCGCCCAAAGCGCGCAGCAGCTGGGTGTTGAAGGCGGGAATATCGTCGGGCTGGCGGCTGCTGATCAGGTTGCGGTCGATGACCACGGCCTGATCCTGCCACTGCCCGCCGGCATTGGTGATGTCGTCGCGCACGGTCTTGTAGCTGGTCATCTTGCGGCCCTTGACCAACTGGCTCGACACCAGCAGCCAGGCGCCATGGCAGATCACCGCCAGGGGCTTGCCGCTGGCGTCGTGGGCCTTGACCAGCTTCTGGGCACCGGGGTCGATGCGTATGGTGTCGGAGTTCTGCACGCCGCCGGGCAGCACGATGGCGTCGTAGACCGCGACGTCGGCCTTGTCGAAGGTGTTGTCCACAGTGAAGTCGTCGGCGGGCTTGTCATGGTTCCAGCCCTTGACCGTGCCCGGTTTGGCCGAGAGGATGTCGACGCGCACGCCGCTTTGCTCGAGGGCCTGCTTGGGCCCGGTGAGTTCTACCTGCTCGAAGCCGTCGGTGACCAGCATGGCCACGCGCTTGCCGTTCAGTTGGGTCGTCATCTGCGTGCTCCTGTTGAGTTGAACCTGTAGTAAGCAGGCAGCCCTGGGGCAGGCAAAGTTCCTTCTGAATCCATCAACGGGTGTTTCCCGGCCCGCCTGCAGGGTTAGAATCGCCCTTCAGCCCCGAGTATGTATCTATGTCCCAGGAACTTACCGCCGAACAGATCCAGCAAGCCCTGCAGGGCATCAGCGTACCGCCCCAGCCGCAGATCATGGTCGACCTGCAGTTCGAGCAGTACATGCCCGACCCGGACCTGGAGACCATCGCCAAGCTGATCTCCCAGGACCCGGGCCTTTCCGGCGCACTGCTCAAGCTGGTCAATTCGCCGTACTACGGGCTGACCAACAAGATCGCCTCGATCCAGCGCGCGGTGAACCTGCTGGGCAGCCGCTCGATCATCAACCTGATCAACGCGCAGTCGATCAAGGGCGAGATGAGCGACGACACCATCGTCACGCTCAACCGCTTCTGGGATACCGCCCAGGACGTGGCCATGACCTGCCTGACCCTGGCCAAGCGCATCGGCTCGCAGGCGGTGGACGAAGCCTATGCCCTGGGGCTGTTCCACGATTGCGGCGTGCCGCTGATGCACAAGCGCTTCCCCGACTACATGCATACCCTGGAGCAGGCCTACGCCGAGGCCGGCCCCGACAAGCGCGTGGTCGACACCGAGAACCGCACGTTCAACACCAACCACGCCGTGGTCGGCTACTACACGGCCAAGTCGTGGCGCCTGCCCGAGCACGTGAGTGCCGCCATCGCCAACCACCACAATGCCCTGGCGGTGTTCAGCGACGACTCGGCGCGCAACACCCAGCTCAAGAACCTGCTGGCCATTCTGAAGATGGCCGAGCACATCTGCAGCTCGTACCGGGTGCTGGGCAACCAGAGCGTGGACCACGAATGGAACACCGTCGGGCACCTGGTGCTCGACTACGTGGGCCTGTCGGAGTACGACTTCGAGAACCTCAAGCAGACCATCCGCGAAATGGGTGCGCACTGACCCATGCCCGAGCTACCTGAAGTCGAGACCACCCGCCGCGGCATTGCGCCGTACCTTGAAGGGCAGCGTGTCAGCCGTGTGGTGGTGCGTGAACGGCGCCTGCGCTGGCCGATACCCGAAGACCTCGACGTACGCCTGTCGGGGCAGCGCTTCGTGTCGGTGGAACGGCGTGCCAAGTACCTGCTGCTCAACGCCGAGGTGGGCACGCTGATCAGCCACCTGGGCATGTCGGGCAACCTGCGGCTGGTGGAGATCGGCCTGCCGGCGGCCAAGCACGAGCATGTGGACATCGAGCTGGAGTCGGGGCTGGCGCTGCGCTACACCGACCCGCGCCGGTTTGGCGCGATGCTCTGGGCCCCCGACCCGTTGCAGCACGAGCTGCTGCTGCGTCTGGGCCCGGAGCCGCTGACCGACCTGTTCGATGGCGAGCGGCTGTTCCAGCTGTCGCGCGGGCGCTCGATGGCGGTCAAGCCGTTCATCATGGACAACGCGGTGGTGGTGGGGGTGGGCAACATCTATGCGACCGAGGCGCTGTTCGCGGCGGGCATCGACCCGCGGCGCCCGGCCGGGGGCATTTCGCGGGCGCGCTACCTGCGCCTGGCCATCGAGATCAAGCGCATCCTGGCCGCCGCCATCGAGCGTGGCGGCACCACCCTGCGCGACTTCATCGGCGGCGACGGCCAGCCGGGCTACTTCCAGCAGGAACTGTTCGTGTACGGGCGCGGGGAAGAACCGTGCAAGGTGTGCGGCACGGTGCTGCGCAACGTGACCCTGGGCCAGCGCGCCAGCGTGTTCTGCCCGCGCTGCCAGACCTAGCGGCCTGTATCAGGCCTTGCCGGTGATCCTGCGGTACTTGGCCATCAGCTCGTCTTCGGTTTCCGGGTGCGCTTCATCCAGCGGGATGCAGTCGACCGGACAGACCTGCTGGCACTGCGGTTCGTCGTAATGGCCAACGCACTGGGTGCACAGGTTGGGGTCGATCACGTAGATCTCTTCGCCCTGGGAGATGGCGGCGTTCGGGCACTCGGGTTCGCAGACGTCGCAATTGATGCAATCGTCGGTGATGATCAGGGACATGGGGACTCCGGCCGGGGCGTCAGGCCCGGGCATATGAAAACCAATGGGCACAATTGTGCCGCATTAACGCCCGCAGTGCACGCGGGCGCGGTTTTCGATGCGGGCGCGGTTACTTCTTGAAGCGCTCGGTGAGTGCGTCAGCCACTACCGGGTGCACGAACTTGGTGATATCGCCGCCCAGCGCCGCGATTTCGCGCACCAGGGTCGAGGATATGAACGAATAGCGCTCGGACGGCGTCAGGAACAGGCTTTCGACGTCGGGCGCCAGTTGCCGGTTCATGTTCGCCAGCTGGAACTCGTACTCGAAGTCCGAAACCGCGCGCAGGCCGCGCAGGAATACATTGGCCTGCTGCTCCTTGGCGAAATGCGCCAGCAGCGTGGAGAAGCCGATGACCTGCACGTTGGGCAGGTGCTTGGTGACCTCACGCGCCAGCTCTACCCGTTGTTCCAGGGGGAACAGCGGGTTCTTCTTGGGGCTGGCGGCGACCGCGATGATCACCTCGTCGAACAGCCGGGAGGCCCGCTCGACCAGATCGCCATGGCCTTTGGTAATAGGGTCGAATGTACCTGGGTACAACACTCGGTTCATCGCGTCGTCCTGGCAGGAGTGCGTTTGGGAGTCGGATGGTATCGCAGCAGCTGCGGTCGGCCAAGTCGCCATCGCCGGCTCAAGGCACTATAGACAGGCGTGATAATGCTTGTCACCCGCTGCAGGCCGAGTGTCTGGTGCCTTGAAAGTATCGACCCCATCGCGGGTCAGGCCCGCTGCCACAGGCTATGCATCTCTTTGTGGGAGCGGGCCTGACCCGCGATGGGGTCGCTGCAACGTCAGCGAATGAACAGACGATAGACCCACCGCTGCAGCGCCTTCCCATACGGCGGATAGATCAGCCGCGCCGCATTCACCCGCGACTTGGCGAACACCGCCCGGGCATGACTGAAGGTCTTGAAGCCCTCGTGCCCGTGGTAGTTGCCCATCCCCGACGGCCCGACCCCGCCAAACGGCAGGTCGTCCTGGGCCACGTGCAGCAGGGTGTCGTTCAGGCACACGCCGCCGGAATGGGTCTGCTCCAGCACCCGCCGCTGCTCGGCACGGTCGTGGCCGAAGTAGTACAGCGCCAGCGGGCGCGGGCGCTGGTTCACATAGGCCAGCGCCTCGGCCAGGCTGTCATAGGGCACCACCGGCAGCAGCGGGCCGAAGATCTCGTCCTGCATCACCTGCATGCTGTCATCGACCTGCAGCAGCACCTGCGGCGGCAGGCGCCGACCTTCGCGGGCTTCGCCGGGGTACAGGTCGAGCACGCTGGCGCCCTTGTCGCGGGCATCGCGCAAATAGCCTTCCAGGCGCGCCAGGTGACGCACATTGATGATCGCGCTGTAGTCCGGGTTGTTTCGCACCTGTGGATAAAACCGCAGCACCGCCTCGCGATAGGCCTGCACGAAGCCCTCCAGGCGCTCGCGCGGGACCAGCGCGTAGTCCGGGGCAACGCAGGTCTGCCCGGCGTTGAGGGTCTTGCCGAAGGCGATGCGCTCGGCCGCCTGGGCCAGCGGTACACTGGCCGACACGATGGCCGGCGACTTGCCGCCCAGCTCCAGGGTCACCGGGGTCAGGTTGGTGGCTGCCGCCGCCATCACCTGGCGGCCGATGCTGGTGGCGCCGGTGAACAGCAGGTGATCGAACGGCAGGCGCGAGAAGGCCTCGCCCACGCCAGCATCGCCCAGCACCACGCTGACCAGGTCGTCGGGAAACACTTCGCCCAGCAGGCGCTGAAGCAGCGCCGCGGTGGCCGGGGTGGCTTCGCTGAGCTTGAGCATCACCCGGTTGCCCGCTGCCAGCGCCGCGGTGAGCGGGCCGATGGCCAGAAACAGCGGGTAGTTCCACGGCACGATGATGCCCACCACGCCCAGCGGCTGGTACAGCACCCGCGCGCTGGCCGGCTGGAACGCCAGGCCCACCGTGCGTCGCACCGGCTTCATCCAGCCCTTGAGGTGGCGCTCGGCGTGGCGAATGCCCTGCACGCTGGGCATCAGTTCGGCCAGCAGGGTCTCGTCGGCACTGCGCCCGGCAAAGTCGCGGTCGATCGCCGCGACCAGGGCCGACTGGTTCGCCAGCAGCAGCCGGCGCAGGCTGGCAAGCCACTGCAGGCGCTGCGCCGCCGGCGCCATGGGCAGCCCGGCAAAGGCCCGGCGCTGCTGTTCGAACAGGGTCTGGAGGGGCATGCGGGCTCCATGGCAGGGCAAGTGTGCCTGGAGCATATACGCCGGTTGTGCAGGTGGTACATCCCGTGGCGGATACGCCGTAAGATAAGCCTATTCCTTCAAGCTCATGCCTTTGGAGCTGACCATGGCACCGCGCATCAAGACCCGCGAGCTCATCGTGCAGAACAGCCTCGAGCTGTTCAACCAGCAGGGTGAACGCAGTGTCAGCACCAACCACATTGCTGCGCACATGGAAATCTCGCCGGGCAACCTCTATTACCACTTCGCCAACAAGCAGGCGATCATCGCCGTGCTGTTCACCCAGTACGAGGCGCTGGTGGAAGGCTTTCTGCGCCCGCCCCAGGGGCGCGCCGCCACCGTCGAGGACAAGCGCTTCTACCTCGAGGCGCTGCTGTCGGCGATGTGGAACTACCGCTTCCTGCACCGCGACCTCGAACACCTGCTCGGCCACGACCCGACCCTGGCTGCGCGCTACCGACGTTTTTCGCAGCGCTGCCTGCTGCAGGGCCAGGCCATCTACCGAGGTTTCGTCGAGGCCGACATCGTGGCCATGGACACCGTGCAGATCGAATCGCTGACCCTCAATGCCTGGATCGTGCTGACCTCCTGGGTGCGCTTTCTGTGCACCACCCGCGAGCACTCCGCGCACCTGAGCGAAGAGGCGATCAAGCGCGGCGTGTACCAGGTGCTGGTGCTGGAGCTCGGTTTCGTCACCGCCAGCGCGCGCCCTGCAGTGGATGCGCTGTGCAAGGAATTCTACGTGCCGCTGGACCAGGCACTGGAACAGTAGGCCGCCCACCCCCTTTGAATCGATATGGAGACCGACATGCCACTCGCGCAACTGATCGCACCCCAGCAACTGGCAGAGCGCCTGGGCGCTCCGAAGCTGGTGATTCTCGATTGTCGCTTTGCCCTGGAAGACGTCGACTATGGCCAGCGCAGCTATGCCGAAGGGCATATCGCCGGCGCGCACTTTGCCGACCTGGAGCGTGACCTGAGCGGGCCGGTGGTCAAGGGCGTGACCGGTCGCCACCCCTTGCCCGACCCGCAGCAACTGATCCAACGGCTGCGCAGCTGGGGCATCGACAACGACAGCGACGTGGTGCTCTACGACGATGGCCCCGGAGCCTTTGCCGCGCGGGCCTGGTGGTTGCTGGCATGGCTGGGCAAGCGCGACGGGGTGGCGATCCTCGATGGCGGGCTCAAGGCCTGGCACGCGGCCGGGTTGCCGCTGAGCCTGGATGCCTGTGACAAGCGTGAAGGCAGCTTCAGCGGGCAGCCCGATGCGAGCCTGGTGCTGGACGCCGCCGAGTTGGCCAATGGCCTGGGCACGCCCGACCTGACCCTGCTCGACGCCCGTGCGCTGCCGCGTTTTCGCGGCGAGGTGGAGCCCATCGACCCGGTGGCCGGGCATATCCCCGGTGCGCATTGCGCGGCCTTCACCGACAACCTGGGGCCCGATGGTCGTTTTCTGTCGCCCCAGCAGCTCAAGCAGCGCTTTGCCGCCTTGCTCGGTACGCGCCAGCCGCAGGCGCTGGTGGCCTATTGCGGCTCGGGGGTGACGGCCTGCCATAACCTGTTCGCCCTGGCTTTGGCCGGTTATCCGCTGGCGCGGCTGTACGCCGGTTCGTGGAGCGAGTGGATCACCAACCCGCAGCGTCCGGTGGCCAAGGGCGACTGATCAGGCCCCGCTGGCCAGCCACTGTGGAATGCGCCGCTCCAGGTAGTAGCCGGGTTGGCGCAGGCTGCCGTCGACAAAGCCCACGTGACCGCCATGACGGTGCAGCTCCAGGGTGGTCTGGCTGGCCAGTTCGGCGGCCCCTGGCAGGCTGTGGCTGAACACGAACGGATCGTCCTGGGCATGGATGATCAGCGTGGGCGTACGGTTTTCACCCAGGTAGTAGCGGCTCGACGAGCGCTGGTAGTAGTCGTGGGCGTCGCTGAAGCCGTTCAGCGGCGCGGTCACGCGGCCGTCGAAATCCCAGAAGGTGCGCAGGTTTTCCAGCGGGCCGAGGCGGTCCAGGGTTGCCAGGCCCTCATGGTGACCGTGGTGCTGGAAGTGGCGCTGCTTGTCCTTCACGTAGCCCAGCATGGCGCGCATGAAGTGCGCCTGGTACACCCGTGAAAACCCCAGGCCGATGCGGTCGGCGCACTGGTCCAGGCGAAACGGCACCGACACCGCCACGGCCGCCTGCAACTGGCTGGCCGTACCCGCTTCCCCCAGGTGCTTGAGCAGCACGTTGCCACCCAGCGAATAACCCACCGCGTACAGCGGTGCCTGCGGGCGCTGGGTGCGCAGGTGGGCGATGACTTCGGCCAGGTCTTCGCTGGCGCCGGAGTGGTAGCTGCGCGGCAACAGGTTCGGCTCGCCCGAGCATCCGCGCCAGTTGACCGCCACGCTGGCCCAGCCCTGCGCCGCCAGGGCGCGCTGCAGGCCGATGACGTAATGGGAGGTCGACGAGCCGGTCAGGCCGTGCAGTACCACCACCAGTGGCGTGGTGGTGGCAAGCGGGCCGTGCCAGTCCAGGTCGAGGAAATCGCCGTCGGCCAGCCACAGGCGCTCGCGCCGATGTGCAAGCGGTGGCGACTTGCGCCAGAGCGGGCCCCAGAGCGTTTGCACATGGGGGTTGCGCAGGCCGGTGGCTGGCTTGAACGGGGGTGGGGTGGCGCTGGACATCGTCGAGGTCTCTTGAGCGGGCGGCAGACCCTGTGATCAGTGTATGTGCGCAAGCGCAGGTCTGCTGCCGCCAAAGCATATTCAGCAGTTGTCACTTCGGGCAAGGGCTGTCGGTTGGCGAGGCTGAGGTCGTGGAAGGGTGTGCTGGGCGAGTGCCGGGCCGCTGAGGGTCAGCAGCCCGGCGGTGGTGCAGGCGGCACGCACAAGCCGGTTGGTGATCGGTGCCGTACCTGGGGGGCGCCGGAGCACGATCAGGCAAAGCACCTCAGGCGGCGGCTGCAGTTTGCTGGAGGCGGGGCGACGTTCAGCCGCGCTCCCACAAGGCATAGTGCACCTGACCGGCCTTCTTTTCCCGGTGCAGGCGCCAGTTGCCCGGCAGTTGCAGGGTCGACGGCGCGGTTTCGCTTTCGGTGTAGATCCACGCGTGCTCGGCCAGCCAGTGGCGCTCTTCGAGCAGCGCACAGGTGGCCGGCAGCAGGTCCTGGTGGAAGGGCGGGTCGAGGAACACCACGTCGAACGGGGCCTTGGGCTCGCCTTGCAGGTAGCGCACCACGTCGGTCTGGATCACCTGCCCGGTGGGGCAGCGCAGCAGCTCCAGATTGTCCTTGAGGTTCTCGATGGCGGCGCGGTTGCTGTCCAGCGCCACGGCCGAGGCCGCGCCGCGCGACAGCGCTTCGAGAAACAGCGCGCCGCTGCCGGCAAAGGCATCCAGCACGCGGGCGCCCTCGATGTGCGCGGTCAGCCAGTTGAACAGGGTTTCGCGCACCCGGTCGGGGGTAGGGCGCAGGCCCGGTGCGTCAGGAAAGCTCAGGCGGCGGCTGCGCCACTCGCCGGCGATGATGCGCAACTGGCCCTGGCCGCCGTGGGCGGCGGCCTTGGATTTGGCGGATGGACTGGCCATTAATGCTCCGGTACGCCAAGCGGCTGCTCGGCGGGTTTGTCAGTGGGCGGTGGCAGCGGCTGTTGCGCCACCTTCGGCCCGGCGGTCACGATGACCATCTTGTCGGCGGCCAGGTGCTTGTTGAGGGCAGCACGCACCTGCTCGACGGTGAGGCTCTGGGACTTCTGCATGAAGTCCTCGAGGAAATTCAGCGGCAGGTCATAGAAGCCGATGGCCCCCAGTTGGCCGACGATGCTCGCATTGCTGGCGGTGGACAGCGGGAAGCTGCCGGCCAGTTCGCGCTTGGCATCGTCCAGCTCCTGCTGGGTGGGGCCGGTCTTGAGGTAGTCGCGCAGGATGTCCTGTACCAGCTTGAGCGTGCCTTCGCTGAGTTCGGCACGGGTCTGCAGGTTGATCATGAACGGGCCACGCACCTGCATCGGGCTGAATACCGAGTACACGCCGTAGGTCAGGCCGCGCTTTTCGCGCACTTCGCTCATCAGGCGGGTGCCGAAGGCGCCGCCGCCGAGGATCGAGTTGCCCAACGACAGGGCCGCGTAGTCCGGGTCGGCGCGGTCGATGCCCAACTGGGCCAGCATCAGGTGGGTCTGCTTGGACGGGAAGTCGATGTGGTTGACGCCCGGCTTGGGTTCGCTCGGTTGTGCCAGCTTGGGCAGCGCCGGGCCCTTGGGCAGCGCGGCGGAGACCTGCGCGGCAATCGCCTCGGCTTCAGTGCGGCTGAGGTCGCCGACCAGTGCGATCACCACGTTGCCGGCGGCATAGGCCTTGGCATGGAAAGCGCGCAGCTGGTCCAGGGTGATCGGCGGGATGCTCTTGGCGTCGCCATCACTGGGGTGCCCGTAGGGATGCTTGCCGTAGAGCTTCTCGAACAGCTCGATGCTGGCCAGCTTGCCGGGGTTCTGCTTCTGGTACTCGAAGCCGGCGAGCATCTGGTTCTTGATGCGCTTGAGCGCGTCTTCAGGGAAGGTCGGCTTGCCCACCACTTCGGCGAACAGCTTCAGGGCCGGCTCGCGCTTGTCCTTGGCGCTCAGGCTGCGCAGCGAGGCCACCGCCATGTCGCGGTAGGCACCGTTGCCGAAATCCGCGCCCAGGCCTTCGAAGCCGGCGGCGATGGCGCCGACGTCCTTGCCCGCCACGCCTTCGTTGAGCATGGCGTTGGTCAGGGTGGCCAGGCCCGGCAGGTTACCGTCCTGGCTGCTGCCGGCGGCGAAGGTCAGGCGCAGGTCGAACATCGGCAGTTCGTGGGCTTCGACGAACAGCACCTTGGCGCCTTCGGCGGTGTTCCAGGTCTTGATGTCGAGGTTGCGTCGGCTCGGTGCCTTGCCGTCCAGCTCGGCCAGCGATTGCAGGTTGGCGCCGGGCTTGGCGGCCGCGGTGTCGGCATGGGCGGGGCTGGCCAGGCACACGGCGCTCAGCAGCAACGCGCCGAATACGCCGCGGCCCTTCGGGGTGTGGCGTGGGGTGGTGTGCTCAGTCATGCGCCTGCTCCTCGGGCAATACATGCGCAACGCTCAGGCGTTCGCGGGTGAAATAGGTGCGGGCGGCACTCTGGATGTCGGCCGGGGTCACGCTCTTGAGCTCGTCGAGCTCCTTGTCGATGAGCTTCCACGACAGCCCGACGGTCTCCAGTTGGCCGATGGTGGTGGCCTGGCTGCTGATCGAGTCGCGGTCGTAGACCAGCCCGGCGATCACCTGGGCGCGCACGCGCTCCAGCTCTTCAGCGGTTGGCGGGGTGGTTTTCAGCTCGTCGAGCAGCTTCCAGACGCCGCTTTCGACCTCGGCCAGGGTCTTTTTCTTCTGCGTGTTGGGCACCGCGGAGAGCACGAACAGGCTGTCGCCACGGGTGAACGGGTTGTAGCTGGCCGACGCGCCGGCCACCAGCTCCTGACCGCGTTCCAGGCGGGTGGCCATGCGCGCGCTGTAGCCGCCGTCGAGCAGGGCCGCGATCAGGCGCAGGGCGTGCACGCTGCGCGGGTCCTTGGCGGTGGCCAGGCCCGGCACGTTGAAGCCGTAGATCAGGCTCGGCAGTTGGGTGCGCACATGCACGGTGAGCTGGCGCAGGCCCGGCTCGGCCAGTTCCAGCGGCAGTTTGGCAGGGGGTGTGGCGCGCTTGGGGATGGCACCGAAGTAACGCTGGGCCAGGCCCTTGACCTCGTCGGCGGTGACGTCGCCGACCACCACCAGGGTGGCGTTGTTGGGCACGTACCAGGCTTCGTACCAATGGCGCAGCTCTTCGACCTTCATGCGTTCGAGGTCGGCCATCCAGCCGATGGTAGGGGTGTGGTAGCCGCTGGCCGGGTGGGCCATGGCGCTGAACAGCTCCATGGCCTTGGAGTTGGGCTGATCGTCGACGCGCAGGCGGCGCTCTTCCTTGATGACCTCGATTTCGCGGCTGAACTCTTCGGGCGGCAGGCGCAGGCTGCCCATGCGATCGGCTTCCAGTTCCAGGGCCACGCCCAGGCGGTCGCGGGCCAGCACCTGGTAGTAGGCGGTGTAGTCGTCGCTGGTGAAGGCGTTCTCTTCGGCGCCCAGGTCACGCAGGATGCGTGAGGCTTCGCCAGGCCCCAGCTTGTTGCTGCCCTTGAACATCATGTGTTCCAGGGCATGGGACAAGCCGGTCTGACCCGGGGTCTCGTAGCTGGAGCCGACCTTGTACCAGACCTGCGATACCACCACCGGGGCGCGATGGTCTTCACGCACGATGACCTTGAGGCCGTTGTCGAGGGTGAATTCATGGGTGGGCTGGACGTCGGCGGCAACCGCCACCAGGGGCATGACAATTGTGCTGAGCAGCAGGCCGGCGGCGCGGCGGGCTAGAGCATTCATTGATGATTCAACCTGTAGGGCTGCCCGCATGGCCTTAGCGTCGGCGGGCTAGGAGGTGCTAGGATACTGATCCGGTTGCCTGACGACCATGCCTGTCGAGATCAAGCGTTGCAGGCGTCCCGACAAAATGTTGCGCATGAACCAGTCGGCTTGACCATAGTCTGTTCTGCGTTAGAAGAATTTTGAGGCGCCACACTGGCGCATCGCTACCCTGAGATAGCCGTCTTCCATGTTTGGTTCCAACGACGACAAAAAGACCCCGGCCGCGGCCGGTGAAAAGAAAGGCCTGTTCGGCTGGCTGCGCAAAAAGCCCCAGCAACCTGTTGTCGAACAGCCCGAAACCCCAGTGCCAGAGGCGCTGGAGCCTATCGCCCCGACTTTGCCTGAGCCGGTAGCCGTCGAGCCCGCCCCGGTCGCGAGCGCGCCCGTCGCCGTCGAGGATCACCCCAGCAACCTGGTGCTGCCGGTGCCCGAAGAGCCGGTGGCGCTGGTGGCCGACCTCGAGCCCCACGCCCCCCCGCCGATTCCCGAGCGCCCAGCCCCCGAGCCTGCCCCGCAGTACGCTGCGCCCGAGCCTATGGAAGTGCCTGCGCCGCAGTACGCCGCGCCCGAGCCGGTGGTCGAGCCTGTACCGCAGTACAACGCACCCGAGCCGGTGGTCGAGCCGCCTGCAGTGGTGCCGCCCGCACCTGTTGCGGCCACCGAGGTCGCCCTGCCTGTTCCCGAGGCCGCCCCGTCGGCGCCTGAAACCACCACCAAGGCCGGCTTCTTCGCCCGCCTCAAGCAGGGCCTGTCCAAGACCAGCGCCAGCATTGGCGAGGGCATGGCCAGCCTGTTCCTGGGCAAGAAGGTCATCGACGACGACCTGCTCGAAGAGATCGAGACCCGCCTGCTGACCGCCGACGTCGGCGTCGAGGCCACCTCGGTGATCGTGCAGAGCCTGACCCAGAAGGTCGCACGCAAGCAGTTGGCCGATGCCGATGCCCTGTACAAGTCGCTGCAGGGCGAGCTGACCGACCTGCTCAAGCCGGTCGAACAGCCGCTGAAGGTGCATGCCGCGAACAAGCCGTTCGTGATCCTGGTGGTCGGCGTCAACGGCGCCGGCAAGACCACCACCATCGGCAAGCTGGCGAAAAAGCTCCAGCTCGAAGGCAAGAAGGTCATGCTGGCCGCCGGCGACACCTTCCGTGCTGCCGCGGTGGAGCAGCTGCAGGTATGGGGCGAGCGCAACCAAATCCCGGTGATCGCCCAGCACACCGGCGCCGACTCCGCTTCGGTGATCTTCGACGCGGTGCAGGCGGCCAAGGCGCGCAACATCGACGTGCTGATCGCCGACACCGCCGGTCGCCTGCACACCAAAGACAACCTGATGGAAGAGCTGAAGAAGGTTCGCCGCGTGATCGGCAAGCTGGACGCCGACGCGCCGCACGAGGTGCTGCTGGTGCTGGACGCCGGCACCGGGCAGAACGCCATCAACCAGGCCAAGCACTTCAACCAAAGCGTGGAGCTCACCGGCCTGGCGCTGACCAAGCTCGACGGCACCGCCAAGGGCGGGGTGATCTTCGCCCTGGCCAAGCAGTTCGGCCTGCCGATCCGCTACATTGGTGTGGGCGAAGGCATCGATGACCTGCGCACCTTCGAAGCCGAGCCCTTCGTACAAGCCTTGTTTGCCGAGCGGGAGCCTTCATGATCCGATTCGAACAGGTCGCCAAGCGTTACCCTAACGGTCACGTTGGCCTGCATGAATTGAGTTTTCGGGTGCGTCGGGGCGAGTTCCTGTTCGTCACCGGCCATTCCGGCGCGGGCAAGAGCACCTTGCTGCGCCTGCTGCTGGCCATGGAGCGCCCGACCAGCGGCAAGTTGCTGCTGGCCGGCCAGGACCTTGGTCAGATCAGCAACGCGCAGATCCCGTTCCTGCGTCGCCAGATCGGCGTGGTGTTCCAGAACCACCAGCTGCTGTTCGACCGTACCGTGTTCAACAACGTCGCCCTGCCGCTGCAGATCCTGGGCCTGTCCAAGGTCGAGGTGGCCAAGCGTGTGGACGCGGCGCTGGAGCGTGTGGCCCTGTCGGACAAGGCCCAGCTGTTCCCCGGCGACCTGTCCACCGGCCAGCAGCAACGGGTGGGCATTGCGCGTGCCATCGTGCACCGTCCGGCCCTGTTGCTGGCGGATGAACCCACCGGCAACCTCGACCCGCGCCTGGCGGCCGAGATCATGGGTGTTTTCGAAGATATCAACCGCCTGGGCACCAGCGTGCTGATCGCCAGCCACGACCTGGCGCTGATCGCGCGCATGCGCCATCGCATGCTGACCCTGCAGCGCGGCCGCTTGATCGGCGATGGGGAGGCCGGGCAATGAGTGCAACACGTAGTCCCAAGGTGTCCGAGCGGGTGGCCCCTGCGGCAGCCGAGCCAAGCCCTCAGAAACAGAAAAAGCGCCGTGATGATGACGATGACGGCCCGGATTTCAGCACGCTGCTGCACGCCTGGCTGGAAAGCCATCGCTCCAGCCTGCTCGACAGCCTGCGTCGCCTGGGCAAGCAGCCGATCGGCAGTTTCTTCACCTGCCTGGTGATGGCCGTGGCCCTGAGCCTGCCGATGGGGTTGTCGCTGCTGCTGAGCAATGTCGAGCGCCTGGGCGGCTCGTGGCAGCGTGCAGCGCAGATTTCGCTGTACCTCAAACTTGACGCCAGCGTGAGCGAAGGCGAAGCCCTGCGTACCCAGATCAAGGGCATGCCGGGGGTGGCCGATGCCGAGTATGTCAGCCGTGAACAGGCCCTCGACGAGTTCCAGCAGCAGTCCGGGCTGGGCGAGGCCTTGCGCGAGCTGCCGGAGAACCCCTTGCCTGGCGTGGTCGTGGTGACCCCGGCCGAAGTCGACAAGCCAGCGCTGGAGGCCCTGCGCCAACGCCTGGCCGAACTGCCCAAGGTGGAGCTGGCCCAGCTCGACCTGGTGTGGGTGGAGCGGCTGGCGGCGATCCTCAAGCTGGGTGATCGCTTTGTCTTCGGCCTGACCGTGCTGCTGGTGTCGGCGCTGCTGCTGGTCATCGGCAACACCATTCGCCTGCATATCGAGAACCGCCGTACCGAAATCGAGGTCATCAAGCTGGTGGGCGGTACCGATGCCTACGTGCGCCGGCCGTTCCTGTACATGGGCGCGCTGTATGGCCTGGGGGCAGGCGTACTGTCCTGGGGGGTACTGGCGTTCGGCCTCAACTGGCTGGATGACGCGGTCGTCGGCCTGTCGGGTCTTTACGGCAGCGATTTCTCGCTGGCCGGGGTGCCGCCTGCCGATGGTCTGTCGCTCTTGCTTGGGGCGGTGCTGTTAGGGTATATCGGTGCTTGGATTGCGGTCGCTCGGCATCTGCGTGAGCTTGCACCGCGATAGTGTCTTCCAGCCGTCATTGACTATCGTGTATTTCGGGAACTTGTTTCGCGGTTCCCGGTCAATGGTGGCAGTGCCTGATGGCACAATTCAGTGAGTCGGAGGTTTTTTCGTATGACCACTTCGTTGCAACCTGCCTATGCCTTGGTCCCGGGTGCGAACCTGGAGGCCTATGTGCACACGGTCAACAGCATTCCATTGCTGACGCCCGAGCAGGAGCGTGAACTGGCCGAGAGTCTCTACTATGAGCAGGATCTGGGGGCGGCTCGGCAGATGGTGCTCGCCCACCTGCGTTTTGTCGTACATATCGCGCGTAGCTATTCGGGCTACGGGCTGGCCCAGGCCGACCTGATTCAGGAAGGCAACGTTGGCCTGATGAAAGCGGTCAAGCGTTTCAACCCCGAGATGGGTGTGCGCCTGGTGTCCTTTGCCGTGCACTGGATCAAGGCCGAAATTCACGAATTCATCCTGCGCAACTGGCGCATCGTCAAGGTCGCGACCACCAAGGCGCAGCGCAAGCTGTTCTTCAACCTGCGCAGCCAGAAGAAGCGCCTGGCCTGGCTGAACAACGATGAAGTGCATCGTGTGGCCGAAAGCCTGGGTGTGGAGCCGCGTGAAGTGCGCGAGATGGAAAGCCGCCTGACCGGTCAGGACATGGCCTTCGACCCGGCCAGCGAGGCGGACGACGACAGCGCGTTCCAGTCGCCGGCCAACTACCTCGAAGACCACCGTTACGACCCGGCGCGTCAGCTGGAGGATGCGGACTGGAGCGACAGCTCCTCGAACAACCTGCACGAGGCGCTGCAAGGCCTGGACGACCGTAGCCGCGACATCCTGTACCAGCGCTGGCTGGCCGAAGAGAAGGCCACGCTGCATGACCTGGCGGCCAAGTACAGCGTGTCGGCCGAGCGTATCCGGCAGTTGGAGAAGAATGCGATGAACAAGGTGAAAGCCCTGATCGCTGCCTGATCTGCGGGACCCTGAGGGCCCCTTCACCGGCAAGGCCGGCTCCTACAACAATCCCTGTAGGAGCCGGCCTTGCCGGCGAAGGGGCCCTCTTTGTTTCAGTTGGCCCAGGGCGCCTTGCGCGGCTCATCCAGTTGCACCAGGTAGCCGCTGCCGCCCAGCTGGCTCATCTGCTGACGAATCCACGCCGCCCGTCGCGCCACATAGCTGCTGGGCCGGCTTGCGCTCCAGTTGCGCGGGCTGGGCAGCACCGCCGCCAGCAGGCTGGCCTGCTGGCGCGTCAGCTTGCTCGCATCGGTACCGAAGTGATGGCGGGCCGCTGCCTGGGCGCCGAATACGCCGTCATCCCACTCGGCGCTGTTGAGGTACACCTCCAGGATGCGCTCCTTGGACCACAGCAGCTCGATCAGTGCGGTAAACCATGCCTCCAGCCCTTTGCGCAGCCAACTGCGGCCTGCCCACAGGAACTGGTTCTTGGCCACCTGCTGACTCAGCGTGCTGGCGCCGCGAAGCGTGCCACCACGCTCGTTGTGTGCCAGTGCGGCCTGGATGGCATTGAAGTCGAAACCCCAGTGCCCGGCGAACTTCTGGTCCTCGCCGGCAATCACCGCCACCTTCAGTTCATCGGAGATCTCGCCCCATGGGCGCCAGTCGCGTTGCAGGTCGATGGGCTGGCCGTCGACCCACGATTCCACCTTGCGCTCGACCATCAGCATGGTGCCCGGCGGCGGTACCCAGCGAAACAGCAGCACCAGCAACACGCTGGCAACGGCGAACCAGAGCAGGGCGCGGGTGAGGCGGCGGATCAGGGATGAAAGCATAGAGATGGCTTGGCCGAACCGAATGAGCGGGCCATTATACAGACCCTGTGCCCCCAAGGAGTCTTGCGCATGCTTCGCAGCTTTCTGTTGCTCGCCGCCTTTTTCGGCTTTACCGGCGTGGCCCTCGGTGCCTTCGCCGCCCATGGCCTCAAGGGCCGCCTGAGCCAGGAGTACCTGGCGATCTTCCATACCGGCGTCACCTACCAGCTGGTGCACGCCCTGGCCCTGCTGGGCGTGGCAGTGCTCTGGGCGCACCTGCCCGGGCGACTCACGGCCTGGGCCGGTGGTCTGTTCTGCCTGGGCATCGTGCTGTTTTCCGGTAGCCTGTACCTGTTGACCCTGAGTGGCATCGGCAAGCTCGGCATCATCACCCCTTTTGGCGGCCTGGCCTTCCTCGGCGGCTGGCTGTGCCTGGGCCTGGCGGCCTGGCGCCTGGGTTGACCCGCGGGTCCGGATCGAGACGAATGGCGCCGCTTGGCCTTGGGTTCAGCCCCGGATAGGGGCTAGAATGCGGGCCCCTAAAAACAATGGCGGCCGTGCGCATGCGCATTCAACTGAACGGTGAACCTTTCGAATTGCCCGACGGCGAAAGCGTCGCGGCCCTGCTGACCCGGCTCGACCTCGCAGGTCGCCGGGTGGCGGTGGAGCTGAACCTGGACATCGTGCCGCGCAGCCAGCACGACGCCACCGCCCTGCGCGAAGGCGACCAGGTCGAGGTGGTTCACGCCATCGGCGGCGGCTAGGCCCACGCGCTTCACCTGCAAGTCCCTCAACCTTCAAGAGGATTACCGATGAGCAATGTTCGTAGCGACAAGCCCTTCACGCTGGCCGGTCGTACCTTCCAGTCGCGCCTGCTGGTCGGTACCGGCAAGTACCGCGACATGGAAGAAACCCGCCTGGCCATCGAGGCCTCGGGTGCCGAGATCGTCACCGTCGCCGTGCGCCGTACCAACCTGGGCCAGAACCCGGGCGAGCCGAACCTGCTCGACGTGCTGCCACCGGACCGCTACACCATCCTGCCGAACACCGCCGGCTGCTACGACGCGGTCGAGGCCGTGCGCACCTGCCGCCTGGCCCGCGAACTGCTCGACGGGCACAACCTGGTCAAGCTCGAAGTGCTGGCCGACCAGAAGACGCTGTTCCCCAACGTGATCGAAACCATCAAGGCCGCCGAAGTGCTGGTCAAGGACGGTTTCGACGTGATGGTCTACACCAGCGACGACCCGATCATCGCGCGTCAGCTGGCCGAAATCGGCTGCATCGCGGTCATGCCGCTGGCAGGCCTGATCGGTACGGGCCTGGGCATCTGCAACCCGTACAACCTGCGCATCATTCTCGAGGAATCGAAAGTGCCGGTGCTGGTCGATGCCGGTGTGGGTACCGCGTCGGACGCCACCATTGCCATGGAAATGGGCTGCGAGGCAGTGCTGATGAACTCCGCCATCGCCCATGCCGAACAACCGGTGATGATGGCCGAAGCCATGAAGCACGCCATCGTGGCGGGCCGCCTGGCCTACCTGGCCGGCCGCATGCCGAAAAAACTCTATGCCAGCGCCTCGTCGCCGCTGGATGGTCTGATCAAGTAAGAGCCCCTGATGACTGAATCGCAAGAATCGCCGATCACCGCCGAAGGCGAAGAACGCCAACACCGCCGCATCAAGAGTTTCGTGATGCGTGCCGGGCGCATGACCGAAGGCCAGCAGCGCGGCCTGGACCAGGGCGCGCCGCTGTTCGTGCTGCCACTGGCCGACAGCCCGGTGGATTACGACCAGGTGTTCGGCCGTTCGGCGCCGCGCACCCTGGAGATCGGCTTCGGCATGGGCCATTCCCTGCTGGAGATGGCCGCCGCCGCGCCCGAGCAGGACTTCATCGGTGTCGAAGTGCACCGCCCGGGCGTGGGCGCGCTGCTCAATGGCGTGCTGACCCAGGGCCTGCAGAACCTGCGGGTGTATGACTGCGATGCCATCGAAGTGCTGAACAAGTGCGTGGCCGACAACAGCCTGGACCGCCTGATGCTGTTCTTCCCGGACCCGTGGCACAAGAGCCGTCACCACAAGCGTCGCATCGTGCAGCCGGAATTTGCCGAGCTGGTGCGCAGCAAGCTGAAAGTGGGCGGCGTGTTCCACATGGCGACCGACTGGGAACCGTACGCCGAGTACATGCTGGAAGTGATGAATGTCGCGCCGGGGTACAGGAACCTGGCCGAAGACGGCAAGTGCGTACCTCGCCCTGCCGAGCGTCCGATCACCAAGTTCGAACGCCGTGGCGAGCGCCTGGGGCATGGGGTGTGGGATCTGAAGTTCGAGAAGCTGGCTTAAGACCGCATCACGGCCATTCGCCGGCAAGGCCGGCTCCTACAGATTCAGCGAGATCCTGTAGGAGCCAGCCTTGCTGGCGAAGCTTCTAGCGGCGGTCTGCGACCACGCCAAGCAACACCAGCACCACCAGCAGCACCGGCGCCAGTGCATAGTTGTTGAACTGGCTCAGCCCGCGTACCACCCACGGCGTGGCATAGATCAACGCCGCACCACTGCCGATCAGCACCAGCAGGGCCATGAACGGCACGCGCAACGCACCTGCCAGCCCGCCCAGGCGCTGTTCGACCCAGCCCTTGATGTCGGTGCCGAACAACACCAGCAAACAGCCTACAAGCGCCAGAGAGATCTCCGACAGGTTACTGCGGCTCCAGCGGGAGACGGTCGAGAGCAGGTCGAGTACCAGGTCCATTCGCTATCCTTAGGTCAAGAAATACTGCAGCAGGTCGTTGAGAAACAGCTGGCCCCGCGGTGTCGCCACCAGCCGCGTCGGTTCGACCTGCAAAAGGCCCTTTTGTTCGGCTTCACGGCGCGCCGCCGCCAGTTGTTCCAGCGGCAGGCCGGTACGCTGCGCGAACAGCGCAGCCTCCACGCCCTCGGTCAGGCGCAGGGCGTTCATCAGGAACTCGAACGGCAGTTCGTCCACCGCCAGCAGCTTGTCGCCCGCCTTGAACGCCTTGGCCGGGTTCAGGTAGTCCTTGGGCAGCCGGGTCTTCCAGGTGCGCACGATGCGCCCGTCCGGGTGGCTGAGCTTGCCGTGGGCACCGGCGCCGATGCCGATGAAGTCGCCAAAGCTCCAGTAGTTGAGGTTGTGCCGCGCCGGGCGCCCTGGCTGGGCGTAGGCCGACACTTCGTACTGGCGGTAGCCGTGCTCGGCCATCAGCGCCTGCCCGGCCTCCTGGATATCCCACAGGATGTCGTCCTCGGGCAGCAGCGGCGGCTGGTTCCAGAACACCGTGTTCGGCTCCAGGGTCAACTGGTACCACGACAGGTGGGTAGGGTTGAGCGCGATGGCCTGGCGCAGGTCGCCCAGCGCATCGTCCAGCGACTGGTCGGGCAGGCCGTGCATCAGGTCCAGGTTGAAGTTGTCGAACCCCGCCGCACGCGCCATGCCGGCCGCACGAACCGCCTCGTCACCGTTGTGGATGCGCCCCAGCGCCTGGAGCTTGGCTTGCTGGAAGCTCTGCACGCCGATCGACAGGCGATTGATGCCCAGTTGCCGGTAGGCCTTGAACTTCTCCTGCTCGAAGGTCCCGGGGTTGGCCTCCAGGGTGATCTCGATGTCGGCGGCGAACGGGATGCGTTGCTCCACGCCCGCCAGCAGGCGGCCCAGCGCACGGGCACTGAACAGGCTCGGGGTACCGCCGCCAAAGAAGATCGAGCTGATCGGTCGCCCGTACACCGCGCCCAGCTCCTGGTCGAGGTCGGCGAGCAGGGCGTCGACGTAGGCCTCTTCCGGCAGCTGCGGGGTGGCGGCATGGGAGTTGAAGTCGCAGTACGGGCATTTGCGCACGCACCACGGGATATGGATGTACAGCGACAGCGGCGGCAGCTGCGCGAGTGCCGCCCGTGGTGCGTTGGAGCTGAAGCCAGCCTCGCCCAGATGCAGTGGCTGTGCCGGCGTGCGGTCGGTCATTGCAGGCCCAGGCGCTGACGCAGCAGGCTCATGGCGCGGGCGCGGTGGCTGATCTGGTTCTTGTCGGCGGGGCTCAGCTCGGCGCTGGAGCAGTCGCGCTCCGGTACCCAGAACAGCGGGTCGTAACCAAAGCCGTGGGCACCGCTGGCCTGGTGCAGGATGCGTCCATGCCACAGGCCCTCGCACAGGATCGGCAGCGGGTCGTCGGCATGGCGTACCAGCGCCAGCACGCACACGAACTGCGCGCCGCGCTCGGCGTCCGGCACGTCCTTGAGTACCTCGAGCAACTTGGCGTTGTTCGCCGCGTCGCCCTGGCCATCGGCGTAGCGCGCCGAGTAGATGCCCGGCGCACCACCGAGAAAGTCCACCGCCAGGCCCGAGTCGTCGGCCAGGGCCGGCAGCCCGGAGATACGTGCGGCATTGCGCGCCTTGAGGATGGCGTTCTCGACGAACGACAGGCCGGTTTCCTCCGGCTCGACGCTGCTGAATTCGCCAATCGAACGCAGTTGCACGGTGTCACCGAGCATGGCCTGCAGTTCCTTGAGTTTGCCGGCGTTGTGGCTGGCCAATACGAGTTGCTGGATGTTCATCATTCGCCTGGGAAGAGCTCTTGGTTGAAACTGATGGTCTCGGTCTTGCCACCAATTGCAACATTGATCGTGAAGGTGCGGGTTTCCTGCTGCTCCACCGGGAACTGGGCGATGTAGTAGATCGCGCCCTGTTCGGTGATCTGCTTGAAGCTGAGCGGCACCGTGCGGCTGCTCAGGTCCTTGACGCTGCCGCTGACCTGGGTCACCTGCGGCTTGCCGGCCTTGATCACCGACACGTTGATCACGCCCTGGTTCTTGCTGCGCACCAGTTGCGCCGCCTTGGCGATGTCCGGCTGCAGGAAGGTGGAGATGAAGGTGCTGTAGTGCACCGTGGTGTCACCGAAGACTTCCTTGCGCTCGCCCTTGATCGCATCGGCAGCAAGCGCCGTCGTGCTCAGGCAGGCAACCAGTAAAAAGCTCAACAAGCGACCCATGATCTGTCTCCTCCAGTGTGGGTTGTTCAAACCGCGACCTTGTGTTCCTGCAGGCCCGGGCTGCTGACACGGTAAATGCCGATCTCCCCTAGAAGATTAGGCCATAGCTTGCTCGCCCACCCATGCCGGTGCATATGGTCGACCGCCAGGCGGTCGAGCACCTGGGCGCGACGTTCGCTGCACAGCGCCTCGAAATCCTCGAAGGTGCAGAAGTGGATGTTCGGCGTGTTGTACCAGGTATACGGCATGAAGTCCGACACTGGCATGCGACCCTTGGTCGCCAGGTACCAGCGGCAGCGCCAGTGGCCGAAGTTGGGGAAGGTGATGATGCACTGGCGGCCCACGCGCAGCATTTCGTCGAGGATCCGGTCGGGGTACTCCACGGCCTGCAGGGCCTGGGTCATGACCACCACGTCGAAGCTGTTGCTGGCGAAGTTGCCCAGGCCCTTGTCCAGGTCCTGCTCGATGACGTTGACGCCCTTGGCCACGCACTGGGCGATGTTGTCGGGGTCGATTTCCAGGCCGTAGCCGGCCACCTGCTTGGTGTCACGCAGCGAGGCGAGCAGCTCGCCAGTACCGCAACCGAGGTCGAGTACCCGGCTGCCGGCGGGGATCCAGTCTTGGATGATTTCCAGGTCGGCTCTCATGGGGTCCTCAGCAGACGATGCGGTTCATGTAGTTCGTGAATCCCGTGATGTAGCGCGGGGTCGGGATCAGGAAGGCATCGTGGCCATACGGCGAGTCGATATCCAGGTAGCACACGTTCTTGCGCGCGGCGATCAGCGCATCGACGATCTCCCGCGAGCGCGCCGGCGAGAAACGCCAGTCGGTGGTGAACGACATCACGCAGTAGTCGGCGGTGACGTGGGCCAGGGTCGCGGCCAGGTCGCCGCCGTGGCTGGCGGCGGGGTCGAAGTAGTCCAGCGCCTTGGTCATCAGCAGGTAGGTGTTGGCATCGAAACGCCCGGAGAACTCCTCGCCCTGGTAGCGCAGGTAGCTTTCGACCTGGAACTCGACGCTGTGAAAGTCGTAGTTGAGCTTGTCGCTCTTGAGCTCGCGGCCGAATTTCTCGCCCATCGAGTCATCCGACAGGTAGGTGATGTGCCCGACCATGCGCGCCAGCATCAGCCCGCGCTTGGGGATCACGCCTTCGGCCTGGAACGAGCCGCCGTGGAACTCGGGGTCGGTGAGGATGGCCTGGCGCGCCACTTCGTTGAAGGCGATGTTCTGCGCCGACAGCTTGGGTGCCGAGGCGATGTCCAGGCAGTGGCGCACGCGGTCGGGGTAGGTGATGGTCCATTGCAGCGCCTGCATGCCGCCCAGGCTGCCGCCCACCACGGCGGCCCACTGGCCGATGCCCAGGCGATCGGCCAGGCGCGCCTGGCTGTGCACCCAGTCTTCCACGGTGAGTACCGGGAAGTCGGCGCCGTAGGGCTGGCCGGTGGCCGGGTTGACGCTGCTGGGGCCGGTGCTGCCGTTGCAGCCGCCGAGATTGTTCAGGCTGACCACGAAGAAGCGGTTGGTATCGATCGGCTTGCCCGGCCCGATGCAGCTGTCCCACCAGCCCGGCTTGCGGTCGTCGGGGCTGTGGTAGCCGGCGGCATGGTGATGCCCGGACAGGGCATGGCAGATCAGCACGGCATTGCTGGCCGCGCTGTTGAGGGTACCGTAGGTTTCAAAGACCAGCTCGTAGCTGGCCAGCGAGCGACCGCAGGCCAGGGCCAGGGGCTCATCGAATCGCGCCAGTTGCGGTACTACCAGACCGACCGAATCTTCGGGAAAGACAGTGGACATCGACCCTGCTCACGCTTGAATGAGGCGTAAGTCTAAAGACCGCCACCCCCAGCGGCAAGCAACATGGCGCGGCTTGCGGCCGGGGGCGGTGCGGGTCAGATCATGCGGAACAGTTCCTGCGGCATTCCGGCGTAGGCGGCCAGCGGCGGCATCACGAACGACTGGATCACCTGGATCGCCAGGAAGGCGAAGATCGGCGAAATATCCAGGCCTCCGAGGTTGGGCACCAGCTTGCGAAACGGTGCCAGCACCGGCTCGCTGATCTGGTAGGCCAGCTCGGCGGCGGGGTTGTGGCTGCCGGGGGCGATCCACGACACGATCACCATCACGATCATCGCGACCCAGAAGATCTTCAGGAACAGCGAGGTGACGCCGATGACGGCCCACATCAGCAGGTGCGGGATGTCGCCGAAGGTGCCGTAGGTGACCATCAGCACGAACGCCATCAGCAGCGCCTGGATCACGATCGACAGGATCAGCGATGAGGTGTCCAGCCCGAACACGCTGGGGATGACGCGCCGGATCGGCTTGAGCAGCGGCTGGGTGGCGCGCACCGCGAACTGGCTGAGCGGGTTGTAGAAGTTGGCCTTTACCAGCTGCAGCACGAAGCGCAGCAGCACGATGACCAGGTACAGGCTGACCAGTGTTTGCACCACGAAGATCGCGGCGCCCGAAAGTGCATTCATGCAGAGCTCCTTAGTTGCCCAGTTGTTCGGCCATTTCGGCCGAGCGGTGCGCCGCGGCGCCCAGTGCTTTTTCTACCAGCGCCTCGAACCCGTTGGCCTGGAACGACTTGATCGCCGCCTCGGTGGTGCCATTGGGGGAGGTGACGCGCCGGCGCAGTTCGCTGGCCTCGACATCGCTGGCCACGGCCATGTGCGCCGCGCCCAGGGCGGTTTGCAGGGTCAGCCGAGAGGCGACGTCGCGGGGCAGGCCGAGTTTTTCGCCGGCTGCGGTCATCGCCTCGATCAGCAGGAAGAAATACGCCGGGCCGCTACCGGAGACCGCGGTCACTGCATCCAGTTGCTGTTCGCTGTCGACCCACAGGGCCACGCCCACTGCCGAGAGCAGTTGCTCGGCTTCGGCGCGTTGTTCGGCCGATACCTGCTCGGTGGCGTACAGACCGCTGACGCCCTGGCGCAGCAGCGCCGGGGTGTTGGGCATGCAGCGTACCAGCGGTTGCTCGCCCAGCCAGTTGCGCAGGCTGGCGCAGGTGATGCCGGCAGCAATCGACACCACCAGCTGGTTGGGCTTGAGGCTTGGCTTGAGCGCCTGGCACACCGCCTTCATGGCTTGCGGCTTGACCGCGATCAGCACCACGTCGGCGCCATCGACGGCCTGGGCGTTGTCTTCGAACAGCTGGATGCCGTGTTCGGCGTGCACCCTGGCGCGCGTCTCGGCACCCGGGTCGCTGGCGCGGATCTGCGCGGCGTCCACACCCTGGGCGCGCAAGCCGCCGATCAGGCTGGCGGCCATGTTGCCGGCGCCGATGAAGGCAATTCGAGTCTTGCTCATGTCAGGTCCTTGGTTGAAGAAGGTGAACGATGCATGGGTCAGGCCTGGCCGTAGTCGCGGGCACCGAACAGGGCGGTGCCGATGCGCACCCAGGTCGCGCCCTGGGCAATCGCTGCTTCCAGGTCGTGGCTCATGCCCATCGACAGGGTGTCCAGGCCCAGGTTCAGGCTGTCCTGCAATTGGCGTACACGGGCGAATGCCGCCGCCTGGGCGGCCGGGTCGTCGGTGGGTTCGGGAATCGCCATCAGGCCGCGCAGCTTCAGGTGCGGCAGCGCCGCGATGGCCTGGGCCAGCGCCGGCAGCTCGTCGGGGTTGCAGCCCGATTTGCTGGCCTCGCCGCTGACGTTGACCTGCACGCACACATTCAGTGCGGGCAGCCCGGCAGGGCGTTGTTCGCTGAGGCGTTGTGCGATTTTCAGTCGGTCCACCGAATGTACCCAGTCGAAGTGCTCGGCGATTGCTCGCGTCTTGTTCGATTGAATGGGGCCGATGAAGTGCCAGGTCAAGGGCAGGTCGGTCAATTCGAGCTGCTTGGCCAGGGCTTCCTGCAAGTAGTTTTCGCCCACGTCGCGCACGCCGGCCGCATACACTTCACGTATCGCGGCAGCCGGCTTGGTCTTGCTCACGGCCAGCAGGCGGACCTGCCCGGGGTCACGCCCGGCGGCCTGTGCAGCGCTGCGGATGCGGTCGGCAAGCGTGGAAAGGTTGTCTGCTATGGTGGACATGGATCAACGCCAGCGGCTGTTCGGGTCTGCGGCATTCTACCTGCTTGGCGATGTTTGGGGAGTGTTATGGACATGACCGGGCTGATGGCCCTGGCGCTCAGGGAAGGCGCCTCCGATCTGCACCTGGCGGCCGGCAGTGCGCCGATGATCCGGCGTGACGGGCAGATGCAGCCGCTGGGGCCGGCGGCGTTGAGCAGCGACAACCTGCATGCCCTGCTGGCGCAGCTCATGAGCCCACAGCAGCAGGAGGACTTCGCCAGGCTGCAGGACCTGGACTTTGCCGTGGCCGTGCCCGGGCTGGGGCGCTTTCGGGTCAACGCCTTCGTGCAGGTGCGCGGGCCGGCGGCGGTACTGCGCCTGATACCCGACCAGGTGCCGACGCTGGCGAGCCTGCAGCTGCCGGAGGTGTTTCGTCGCATTGCCGAGTCGCCGGCCGGGCTGGTGCTGGTGACCGGCCCCACCGGCTCAGGCAAGTCGTCCACCCTGGCGGCGCTGGTCGATCACCTCAACCGCGAGCGCGCCGTGCATATCCTGACCCTGGAAGACCCGCTCGAATTTATCCACAGCCCGCTGCGCAGCCAGCTCAGCCAGCGTGAGATGGGGCGTCACAGCCAGGGGTTCGCCCAGGCGCTGCGGGCTGCGCTGCGCCAGGACCCGGACGTGATCATGCTTGGCGAGCTGCGCGACCTGGAGACGATCCGCCTGGCCCTGACCGCCGCCGAAACCGGCCACCTGGTGCTGGCGACCCTGCACACCGCCTCGGCGGCCAAGGCCATCGACCGGCTGGTGGACGTGTTTGCCGCGCAGGAGAAGGCCCTGGTGCGCACGATGCTCGCCGACGCCTTGCAGGCGGTGGTGGCCCAGGTGCTGGTGCCCAGGGTGCAAGGCGGGCGAGTGGCCGCGCACGAGGTCCTGCTGGCCACGCCGGCGGTGCGCAACCTGATTCGCGAGGGGAAGGTGGCGCAGCTGTATTCGGCCATGCAGGCCGGCGCGGCGTTAGGCATGCAGACCCTGGACAGCAGCCTGCAGGGCCTGGTGAGGCGGGGAGTCGTCAGCCTGGAAACGGCCAGGGCGAACGCGCGTTCGCCCGATCAGGTCTAGCGTTTGGCCAGGCGCAGTTGGGTTTGCGGCTGCTCCTTGGGCAGTACGCGCTTGGCGACCACGTAGTGGCTCTGCCAGTAAGGCTTGTTCAGGGTATCGATGCTGACCCGCTTGCCGCGCCGTGGCGCGTGGATGAAGCGGTCGTTGCCCAGGTAGATGGCCACGTGGTTGACGCGGCGACTCTTGATGTTGAAGAACAGCAGGTCGCCGGGCTTGAGATCCTTGCGGTCGACTTTCACGCCGTGGCCGCTGGCCATGGCGTTGGAGGTACGCGGCAGGTCGACCTCGTCGATGTCGTTGAAGGCGTACTTGACCAGCCCGCTGCAGTCGAAGCCCTTGCTCGGGCTGCTGCCGCCCCAGCGGTACGGAGTGCCCAGCACGTTCACCGCGCGGCTGAGCACATCGCTGCTCTGCTTGGCCGGCATCGAGGCGACCTGGCGGGTGGTCTTGGCGACCTTGGAAGAGGCGGCGGACGAGGTGACCTTGGCGTGGGCGCCCTTGGTCGAGCGTACGGCTGCAGTGCTGGTGGTGTGCACGTTGAAGCCGTTGGGAAGACGTTGCTCACGGTTGGTGGCGTGGGCGGCCAGTGGCAATAAAAGGCAAACAGTCAGCCATGTCTTGAAAAAAGGTCGCATGGGCAGGGCTCTTGTTGGTTAAGCGCGCAACTTTATAACAGCTTTTTGATCGAATTCTGGTCCGTTGGTCGATTGCAGAGGCGCCATACGTCGGCTGAGCACGTAAAAGTCACATTTTTTCTTAGAAAATTTCTCTCTAAACCGTGGAGGCTATGAATGAACAGTTATCAGCAACAGGCGCAGCCCCAGGACACCCACAGCAAGGTCCTCGGCTACTTGCTGTGGATCTTCGGTTTTACCGGGTCGCACCGTTTCTACTACGGCAGGCCGGTGACCGGCACCATCTGGTTCTGCACCCTGGGCCTGCTCGGTATCGGCTGGCTGATCGACCTGTTCCTGATCCCGAAGATGGACAGCGAGGCCGACCTGCGCTTTCACGCCGGCCCGCTGGACTACAGCCTGGCCTGGATCCTGCTGACCTTCCTGGGGATATTCGGCGTGCACCGCATGTACCAGGGCAAGTGGATCAGCGGCGTGATCTATGCCTTTACCGGCGGGCTGTTTCTGCTGGGGGTGCTGTACGACTTCTGGACGCTGAACACCCAGGTATCGCTCAAGAACGTGCAGGCGCGGGCCTGAAAGCAGGCGGCCCGCTGCTGCGGGCCGCCGAACATCGGGGTTACTGGCGTATCTGGCGCTGTTGCAGCAGCAGGTTGTTGAAGCCGCTGCCGGCCAGTTGCTTCTGCGCCACGGTCAGCTGTTCGCGATTGCTGAACGGGCCGACCAGCACGCGGTACCAGGTCTCTTCCTTCACCGTACCGGACTCCACCTTCACCGCCTGGCCGAGCAGGATGATCTGCGCACGCACCTTGTCGGCATCGGCCTCTTTGCGGAACGAGCCCGCCTGCAGGTAGAACTGCGTGGTAGCGGCCGGCTTGATCACCGGCGGTGCCGGTGGCGGGGTCTGCCCCAGCAGCGCGGCCTGGGCGCGGGCGGTGTCGATCTTGGCCGCCTCGGCCGGGGTCACCGGTGGCTGCGCCGGTACCGGCGGGGTTTTCTCCGGCACGGCTTCGGGCGGCACGATCACTTCCGACTCGGGCAGCAGTGTGTAGAAGTCGTACTTGGGCTTGACCGGCTGCTGCGGGCTCGGCGCGGTCTTGTTCGCCTCGGCGATCTTCTCGGCCTTCTGCTGGGCTTCAGGCTTGGTGCGCTTGACCTCGTCGCGGCTGGGCTCGAGTTTCATCAGGAACACGATGAACGCACCGACCGTGAGGCCGATGGCCAGCCACATCCAGCCCGGTATCGGTTGCTTGGCCGGGGCCTGATAGCGGCTGGCGCCGCGCTTGGGAGCAGGTTTTTTCTTGGCAGCCAACTTACATGCGCTCCAGGGTTTCCAGGCCAAGCAGTTCCAGGCCCTGCTTGAGGGTGCGACCGGTCAGGGCGGCCAGGCGCAGGCGGCTCTGCTGCTGTTCGGGTGTTTCTGCGGCGAGGATCGGGCAGTTCTCGTAGAAGCTGGAGAACAGGCCGGCCACGTCGTAGAGGTAGCTGCACAGTACGTGCGGGGTACCTTTTTCGGCGACGTTGTTCAGGATTTCGCCGAACTGCGCCAGGCGCGCGGCCAGGTCCTGTTCCTGCGGTGCCTGCAAGCGGATCTCGCCTTCGACCTGGTCGAAGCCCTTGCCCAGCTTGCGGAACACGCCAGCCACGCGGGTGTAGGCGTACAGCAGGTACGGCGCGGTGTTGCCTTCGAAGTTGAGCATCAGCTCGAAGTTGAAGCTGTAGTCGCTGGTACGGTGCTTGGACAGGTCGGCGTACTTGACCGCGCCGATGCCCACCACCTTGGCGATGGCGCGCAGTTCTTCTTCAGGCAGCTGCGGGTTTTTCTCCTTGACCAGGGCGTAGGCACGCTCCTTGGCTTCGTTGAGCAGGTCGATCAGCTTCACGGTGCCGCCGTCGCGGGTCTTGAACGGGCGGCCGTCGGCGCCGTTCATGGTGCCGAAGCCCATGTGCTCCATGTCCATCGGGTGGGTCACGAAGCCGGCCTTGCGGGCCACCGCGAACACCTGCTGGAAGTGCAGGGCCTGGCGCTGGTCGACGAAGTACAGGGCGCGGTCGGCCTTGAGCACGCCGCTGCGGTAGCGCACGGCGGCCAGGTCGGTGGTGGCGTACAGGTAGCCGCCGTCGGCCTTGACGATGATCACCGGCAGCGGCTCGCCCTCGGCGTTCTTGAACTCGTCGAGGAACACGCACTGGGCGCCGTTGCTTTCCACCAGCATGCCCTTGGCCTTGAGGTCCTCGACCACATTGGCCAGGTCGTCGTTGTAGGCGCTCTCGCCCATCACGTCGGCCATGGTCAGCTTGACGTTGAGCAGCTCGTAGGTCTTCTGGCAGTGCGACAGCGAGATGTCCTTGAAGCGAGTCCACAGCTTCAGGCACTCGGGGTCGCCGGCCTGCAGCTTGACCACCAGGCCACGGGCGCGGTCGGCGAACTCGCTGGACTCGTCGAACCGCTTCTTGGCGGCGCGGTAGAAGTTCTCCAGGTCCGACAGCTCTTCGCTGGTGATCGGGTTCTCTTCCAGGTACGCCATCAGCATGCCGAACTGGGTGCCCCAGTCGCCCACGTGGTTCTGGCGTACCACATCGTCACCGAGAAACTCCAGCACACGGGCCACGGCGTCGCCGATGATGGTCGAGCGCAGGTGGCCGACGTGCATTTCCTTGGCCAGGTTGGGCGCCGACATGTCGATCACGACCTTCTGCGTGGCGCCGGCCTTGTGCACGCCGAGCCTGGCGTCGGCCAGTGCGGAATCCAGGCGCGAGGCCAGGGCCTGGGTGTTCTGGAAGAAGTTGAGGAAGCCCGGGCCTGCGATCTCCACCTTGCTGACCTGCGGGTCGGCGGGCAGGGCGGCGATGAGTTTCTCGGCCAGGTCGCGCGGCTTGAGGCCGGCGGGCTTGGCCAGCATCATCGCGATGTTGCTGGCGAAATCGCCGTGGGTCTTGTCCCGGGCGTTTTCCACCTGGATCGCCGGCGTCAGCCCGTCAGGCAGCACACCGTCGTTGACGAGTTGGGTGAGGGCTTGCTGGATCAGCTGGCGAATGGTGTCTTTCATGGGCTTCTCTTTCGACCGCAAGCGCGGCGGCGCCTGGATGCGCAGGTGGAAAAACTGGGTATTATCCGTTGCCGGGGCGAGGTTGCCAACCTTTAGGGCCCTTTGGCCGACAATGCAGGCTCTGCAGAGGGCCAGGGCTCATCAAACCTGTAGGAGCCGGCGTTGCCGGCGAAGCGGTCAGTACAGGTCGACCGGGTCCACATCCAGCGACCAGCGCACCTGTCGCCCGCTCGGCATCTGCTCCAACACTAACAGCCAGGCGCTCATCAGACGATGCAAGGATGCCCTTGCATTGGCCTGCAACAACAATTGCGCACGAAAACGTCCCGCCCGTCGCTCCATCGGCGCCGGCACCGGGCCCAGCAGCTCGATGCCGTGCAGGTCGTGCTCTGCCAGCAACTGCTCGGCGGCGCTGCAGGCCTCGTCGAGAAAGCTCTCGGCCTGCCCCGGCTTGTGCGCCTCGGCGCGCAGCAGCGCCAGGTGCGCGAAGGGCGGCAGGCCGGCGGCGCGGCGCTCGCTCAGGGCCTGTTCGGCAAACGCGAAATAGCCCTGCTCGGTAAGCTGTACCAATAGAGGATGGTCGGCCAGGTGCGTCTGGATGATCACCTTGCCTGGCTCCTCTGCACGCCCGGCACGCCCTGCCACCTGCACGATCAGTTGGGCCATGCGCTCGCTGGCGCGAAAATCCCCGGAGAACAGCCCGCCATCGGCATCCAGGATCGCCACCAGGGTGACCCGCGGAAAGTGGTGCCCCTTGGCCAGCATCTGGGTGCCGACCAGGATGCACGGCTCGCCGCGCTGCACTGTGGCGAACAGCTGGTTCATCGCGTCCTTGCGCGAGGTGCTGTCGCGGTCCACGCGTAGCACCGGTACATCCGGAAACAGAATGCTCAGGCGCTCCTCGGCGCGCTCGGTGCCTGCACCTACCGGGCGCAGGTCCACATGGTTGCACTGCGGGCACTGGCGCGGTACGCGTTCGTCATAGCCGCAGTGGTGGCAGCGCAGTTCGCCGGAGCGCTGATGCACGGTCATGCGCGCATCGCAGCGCGGGCATTCCGACAGCCAGCCGCAGTCGTGGCACAGCAGCGTGGGGGCAAAGCCGCGACGGTTGAGGAACACCAGCACCTGCTGGCCTGCGGCCAGGGTCTGGCCGATGGCCTGTTGCATCGGCCCGCTGATGCCGCTGTCCAGGGGCCGGCTCTTGACGTCCAGGCGCAGGAAGCGCGGCGCCTTGGCGCCGCCGGCGCGGTGGTTCATGCGCAGCAGGCCGTAACGGCCGGAGTAGGCGTTGTGCAGGCTTTCCAGCGATGGCGTGGCCGAGCCCAGCAGGATCGGGATGTGCTCCTGGTGCGCGCGCACCAGGGCCAGGTCGCGGGCGTGATAGCGCAGGCCTTCCTGCTGCTTGTAGGAGCCGTCGTGCTCCTCGTCGATGATGATCAGGCCCGGGTTCTTCATGGGCGTGAACAGCGCCGAGCGGGTACCGATGATGATGTCGGCCTCGCCATCACGGGCTGCCAGCCAGGCTTTGAGGCGTTCGCGGTCGTTGACTGCCGAATGCAGCAGGGCAATGCGCGCATTGAAGCGCTGCTCGAAGCGCGCCAGGGTCTGCGGCCCGAGGTTGATCTCCGGAATCAGGATCAGCGCCTGCTTGCCGGCCTCCAGGGTCTCGCGGATCAGTTGCAGGTAGACCTCGGTCTTGCCGCTGCCGGTGACCCCGGCCAACAGAAAGGCATGGAAGCTGCCGAACCCTGCCTGCACCGCATGAAACGCCGCCTTCTGTTCATCGTTGAGCGGCAGTTCGGGCTGTGCCAGCCAGTGTTCGTGGCGCGCCGGCGGGGCATGCCGGCGTACCTCCACCTGCACCAGCTCCTTGGCCAGCAGCAGGTCGAGGCTGTCCTTGCTCAATTTGAGCTTGCTCAGCAGGCCGTGGGCCACGCCGTGCGGATGCTGCGCGAGGGTGGCCAGGGCATCGCGCTGGCGCGGTGCGCGGGCGATGCGCGGGTCGTCGTGGCGCGCCCCCGGGGCCACCTGCCAGAAGCGTTCCTGGTGCGCTTCGGCCGGCTCGCCCTGGCGCAGCAGCACCGGCAGCGCCCAGCTCAGGGTGTCACCCAGGCTGTGCTGATAGTACTGCGCGGTCCACACGCACAGCTTGAACAGGGCTGGCGGTATCGGCGATACCGGGTCAAGCAGGGCGATGGCGGGCTTGAGTTTGTCGGCGGGCACCTCGCTGTGCTCGCACACCTCCACCAGGATGCCGATCATCTCGCGGCGCCCGAACGGCACGCGCAGGCGCATGCCGGGGGTGAATGCGGTGTGCGCCATGCTTGCCGGGGCCCTGTAGTCGAACAACCGCCGCAGGGGCGAGGGCAAGGCAAGGCGAAGGATGACGTCGGACACGCGCAGGGTCTCTGAAGGGCAATTCGGTAGCCGCCGAGCCTAGCAGACGACAGTCGGTACAAGCGACAACTTGCGCTGATGGCATGCTCTGGTATTATTCGCCGCCTAATTACGTGCGGTATTCAACAATGGTGTTGGGTGGCGGCACGCAGTCGAGGAAGTGACCATGAAACCAGAAATTCATCCGAATTATGAAGCAGTCGCAGTCACCTGCAGCTGCGGCAATGTGTTCCAGACCCGTTCGACCCTGTGCGCCCCACTGGCCACCGACGTCTGCAACGAGTGCCACCCGTTCTACACCGGTAAGCAGAAAGTGCTGGACACCGGCGGCCGCGTACAGAAGTTCGCCGACCGTTTCGGCATGTTCGGTGCCAAGAAGTAAGACGGCGCGAAGCTGGCCCCATGGGCTTGGCAATGCTGTTGAAGAAGGCGTCCCTGGTGGGCGCCTTTTTTGTGGCCGCGATCTGGCAGTTGCCGGCGCAGGCGCTGTGTACGCTGCCGGCCGACCTCCAGGGCGGGGTGCAGAGCGTTGCGGTACGCCAGGTGATCGACGGCGATACCTTGCGTCTGAAGGATGGGCGCAATGTGCGCCTGATCGGCATCAATGCTCCCGAGATCGGGCGCAAGGGGCGGCCCAGCGAGCCCTATGCGGTGGCCGCGCGCCAGCGTTTGCAGGCCCTGGTCAAGGCCAGTGGCGGGCGGGTCGAGCTGCTGCCGGGTACAGAGCCGCGCGACAAATACAAGCGCACCCTGGCCCATGTGTTCGACCGCTCTGGTCACAATCTGGAAGAACAACTGCTGGGCGAGGGTCTGGGTTATCGCATCGCGGTAGCGCCCAACATCGCCCTGCGCGACTGCCATCAACAGGCTGAACAGGCCGCCCGCAGCGCCCGCGCGGGGCTGTGGGGCCAGCCGCCGGTGATTGCGCCGGGGCACCTGCGCCAGGCCGGTTTTGCGCTGGTCGCTGGCCAGGTTCAGTCGGTCGAGCACAGCGGTGGCGCCATCTGGATCGAGTTGGGCCATTCGCTGGTGCTTCAGGTGCCGGCCAGGTTGTCGCGCAACTTTGCGCCTGATTTCACCGACGGCCTCGAAGGCCGACGCGTCGAAGCCCGCGGTTGGGTGCTGGATCGTTCCCGCAAGGGCGGGCTCAGGCCGGGTCAGGCGCGCTGGATGCTGCCACTCACCGACCCGACGATGCTGGAAAGACAATAAAGATAATAAATTGTGAACATTTTAAAAATGGATTGTACACACTGAAAGCCTTGCGGGCTGCGGCTCTTGGCTTAAAGTCGTAGGCTAAAGGCCTTGACACAAGTGACCGGGCAGTCTTGTCGGCCCATTGCTCTTTGCGTATCCTCGGCGGTCCGTCAGAACAGTAAAAGCGGAATGCCCATCATGTCAGATTTGAAAACTGCCGCTCTCGAATACCATGCTCAGCCTCGTCCGGGGAAACTGAGCGTAGAGCTCACCAAACCGACCGCGACTGCTCGCGACCTGGCGCTGGCCTACAGCCCGGGTGTTGCCGAGCCAGTACGTGAAATCGCCCGTGACCCGGAGCTGGCCTACCAGTACACCGGCAAGGGCAACCTGGTAGCAGTCATTTCCGACGGCACCGCCATCCTCGGCCTGGGCAACCTGGGCCCACTGGCGTCCAAGCCGGTGATGGAAGGCAAGGGTGTTCTGTTCAAGCGTTTCGCCGGTATCGACGTGTTCGACATCGAAGTCGATGCCGAAAGCCCGCAGGCCTTCATCGACACCGTCAAGCGCATCTCGATCACCTTCGGCGGCATCAACCTGGAAGACATCAAGGCACCCGAGTGCTTCGAGATCGAGCGCGCGCTGATCGAGCAGTGCGACATCCCGGTGTTCCACGATGACCAGCACGGCACCGCGATCGTGACCGCGGCCGGCATGATCAACGCCCTGGAAATCGCGGGCAAGACCCTCGCCGATGCCAAGATCGTCTGCCTGGGCGCCGGTGCTGCGGCCATCTCCTGCATGAAGCTGCTGGTGAGCATGGGCGCGAAGATCGAAAACATCTTCATGGTCGACCGTACCGGCGTGATCCACGCTGGCCGTGACGACCTGAACCAGTACAAGGCGGTGTTCGCCCACGCTACCGACAAGCGCAGCCTGGCCGATGCCCTGGAAGGCGCTGACGTGTTCGTCGGCCTGTCCGGTCCGAACCTGCTGAGCCCTGAAGGCCTCAAGTCGATGGCACCGAACCCGATCGTGTTCGCCTGCTCGAACCCGGACCCGGAAATCTCGCCGGAGCTGGCCCACGCCACCCGCAGCGACGTGATCATGGCCACCGGTCGTTCCGACTACCCGAACCAGGTCAACAACGTGCTGGGCTTCCCGTTCATCTTCCGTGGTGCCCTGGACGTTCGCGCCAAGCGCATCAACGAAGAGATGAAGATCGCTGCCGCCAACGCCCTGAAGGACCTGGCCAAGCTGCCGGTGCCCAAGGAAGTCTGCGCTGCCTACGGCGTCGACGCGCTGGAATTCGGTCGTGAGTACATCATTCCGAAGCCGATGGACGCACGCCTGATCACCGTGGTTTCCGATGCCGTGGCCAAGGCTGCGATCGAAAGCGGTGTGGCGACCCTGCCGTATCCGAAGAACTACCCGCTCAAGAGCGTGGATGACGTGTTCAACGGCTGAGCCGTTGTAGCGTTGCAGCAAAAAGCCCCGGCTCGCGAGAGTCGGGGCTTTTTGTTTGGGGCTGGTAATTGTGCTGGCGAATGGGCTGCAGGGCAGCCCCCGGGTTACCCCATCAGAACAGATCGATCGGCGCCGACTCGTCCGCCGGCAGCGGGCTGCCTGGCGCACTGCCACCCAGCTCGTTGACCGACGGCGGGGTGTCTTCGGCCTTGAACAGCTCGAAGTACGCATCAGGCGTGCTCGGCGTGGCCGCACGGCCGCTCACCGGGTCCACCCGCAGGCTGAGGATGCCTTCAGGCTGCGGCAGCGTGTGCATCGGCTTGTCCTTGAGCGCGGCGCCCATGAAGCTCATCCAGATCGGCAGCGCCACGGTACCGCCATACTCGCGACGGCCCAGGGTCTCGGGCTGGTCGAAGCCGCTCCATACGGTGGTCACGTAGTCGGCGTTGTAGCCGGAGAACCACGCATCCTTGGACTCGTTGGTGGTACCGGTCTTGCCCGCCAGGTCGGTGCGCCCCAGCGCCAGGGCACGTCGTCCGGTGCCACGCTTGATCACGTCCTGCAGCATGCTGGTGAGGATGTAGCTGGTACGCCCGTCGATGATCTGCTCGGCCACCGCCGGCACCTGCGGCGCCACCGCACTCACGTCGGCGCCCAGTGCCGCATCGGTGACGATCGGCGTTTCGGCGGCGCCAATCCCGGCCTCGTCCTGATGCCCCCGAGGCACGCTGGGCGGGTTGGCGGTGAACAGCGTCTCGCCATTGCGGCTTTCGATGCGGTCGATCAGGTACGGGGTGATCTTGTAGCCGCCGTTGGCAAACGCGCTCCAGCCGGTGGCGATCTCCATCGGCGTGAGGGTCGCGGTGCCCAGCGCCAGCGACAGGTTGCGCGGCAGGTCCTGCTTGTTGAAGCCGAAACGGGCGATGTAGTCGATGGTCTTGTCCACGCCCATGGCCTGCAGCAGGCGGATCGATACCAGGTTGCGCGACTTGTACAGCGCCTCGCGCATGCGGATCGGGCCAAGGAAGGTGTTGGTGTCGTTCTTGGGTCGCCACACCTTGTCCAGGTACTCGTCGACGAACACGATAGGGGCGTCGTTGACCAGGCTGGCGGCGGTGTAGCCGTTGTCCAGCGCCGCGCTGTAGACGAACGGCTTGAAGCTCGAGCCCGGCTGGCGCTTGGCCTGCATGGCGCGGTTGTAGTTGCTCTGCTCGAACGAGAAGCCGCCCACCAGAGCACGGATGGCGCCGTTGTTCGGGTCCAGGGTCACCAGTGCGCTCTGGGCGCCCGGCACCTGGCTGAACTTCAGTTCGCCCTCGCCGGTGCGTTGCACGCGGATCACGTCGCCGACCTGGGCCACATCGCCAGGCTGCTGCGGGGCGCGGCCCTGGCTGTTGGTGTTGAGGAATGGGCGGGCCCATTTCATGGTGTCCCAGGCCACGGTCTCGGTCTGGCCCGACTTGGTCAGCACCTGCAGGCCGGTCTTGTCGACCTGGGTGACGATGGCCGGTTCCAGCCCGCCCAGTGGGCGCAGCTTGGTCAGCTCCTGCAGCCAGGCGGCCTGGGTCTTGCCCGGCAGGCGCGACTCGGGGCCGCGGTAGCCGTGGCGGTGGTCGTAGGCGCTGAGGCCATCGAGCACGGCGCTGTTGGCCATTTCTTGCAGGTCGCTCGGCACCGTGGTGGTCACGCGGAAACCTTCGGTGTAGGCGTCGCTGCCGTAGCGGCCGACCATCTCGGCGCGGGCCATCTCGGCGATGTACGGGGCATTCACCTCGGGCGTCGGCACGTGGTAGCTGGCGTTGATCGGTTCGGCCAGGGCGGCCTGGTAGCTGGCTTCGTCGATCTTGCCCAGCTTGTACATGCGCCCCAGGATCCAGTCGCGGCGTTCCTTGGCGCGCGTCGGGTTGGCCAGCGGGTTGAAGCGCGATGGTGCCTTGGGCAGGCCGGCGATCATCGCCATCTGCGCCAGGCTCACGTCACGGATCGACTTGCCGTAGTACACCTGCGCTGCGGCTTCGATGCCGTAGGCACGGTTGCCCAGGTAGATCTTGTTCACGTACAGCTCGAGGATCTCGTCCTTGGTCAGCTCGCGCTCGATCTGCAGGGCCAGCAGGATCTCGTTGGTCTTGCGCGAGAAGCTGCGTTCGCTGCTGAGGAAGAAGTTCTTCGCCACCTGCATGGTGATGGTGCTGCCGCCGGTCTGGATGTGCCCGGACTTGAGCAATTGTGTTGCAGCGCGCATCAGGCTGCTGGGGTCGACCCCATAGTGATTGGCGAAGTTGTCGTCTTCGGCGGACAGCAAAGCCTGGATGAAATGCGGGGGAATGTCGGCGAAACGGATGGGAGAACGCCGCATCTCGCCGAACTCGGCAATCAGCTTTCCATCGCTGCTGTATACCCGCAAAGGGATCTGCAACTGGATGCTTCTCAGGGCCTCTACCGAGGGCAGGCTGGGGCTAAGATACAGAAACGCGCCGCTCAGACCGAGCACGACGGCACAGATGACTGCGACGAAAGACCACCAGAAGAACTTCAGCAGGCGTATCAAGGCTTTGGGGTGTCCAGTTTGAAATATGGATTGAGCGCAGGGCTGATCGACGAGAAAAAACGCTGGGCATTATAAGCAATTTTCACTGTGCCGCGTGGGTTGCGCGGTGCACGGGCTGACCGGTGCCCTGTCTGGGGGCCGGTCGAAGCAGGCGGATGCCAGGGAAAGCCAATGTTTGGACGTTTCGGCAAGGATGCCGGTTCACTGCTGGGTATCGATATTTCATGTTGCGCGGTGCGATTGCTGCAGCTGCGGCGGGTGGCAGGGGCCTTCGAGGTGCGTGCGCAGGCCGTGCAGACGCTGGCGGCGGGCGTGCTGCAGGACGGCCGGGTGGCCGACCCGGCACAGTTGGCGCAGGTGCTGGGCGATGCCCTGGCCCGCAGCGGTGCCACCTTGCGCGAGGCGGCGCTGGCGATTCCGGCCACGGCCGTGCTGAGCAAGACCGTGCAGGTGCCGGCGGGGCTGGCAGAGGATGCCCTGATTGCCCGCCTGTGCCATGAGGCCGAACCTTTCATACCCTTTGCCCTGGACGAGGCGGCCTTTGATTTCGAGTGCCGCGGCTCGGTCGCGCACGACCCGTGCTACGAGGCGGTGGGGGTGTATGCCTGTCATCAGGGCTGGCTCGACGGGCTGGAGGCGGCACTGGAGCTGGCAGGCCTGCGTGCGCGGGTGGTCGAGACCGACAGCCTGGCGTTGTTGCGCGCGGTCGGGGCGGACGATCACGCGGTCGCCGTGGTGCGGGTCGAGCCAGGGCACTGGGCGCTGCATGCACAGCACCAGGCATGGCGTGCCGACGCGGGTGCAGCGGCCGATGTGCCGCAGGCGTTGGCTGCCTGCATCGAACGCTGGTTGCAGGCCCTGGAGGGCCCGGCACCGGCGCGGCTGGTACTGACCGGGGCGGCTGCCGATTCGGCCCAGGCGCTGGAAGTGCAGCGTCGGCTGGGTATCGAAACCACGGTGTTCGATGCCGCCGAACCCGCGCTGGCGCTGGCCTATGGGCTGGCGATGAGGCGTGCACCGTGAGGCGCGATATCAACCTGCTGCCGTGGCGGGCCTGGCAACGCCAACGCAGTGTGCGGCAGTTGCAGGGGTTGATGCTGGTGGCTCTGCTGCTGGGGGTCGCCATCGTGGTGCTGCTGGACCGGCATGGCGCCTATCGCCTGGCGCAGCAGGGGCAGGCCAATGCGGCCCTGCGCGATGCCATCGCACGGCTTGAGGGCCCGCTGGCAGAACTGGCCGACCTGACCGCCCGGGGCGATGCGCTGCAGGAACGCATCCAGGGGCTGGATGCCGTGCTGCGCGCCGCATCCCCAGGTGGGCAGGTGCTTGCACCGCTGGCCACGCGGGTGCCACAAGGGCTGCAACTGACTGCACTGGCGCTCGAGGGCAGCGCGCTGCGCCTGGAGGGGGTGGCACAGGGGCGGGCGTCGGTCACTCAACTGCTGCGCAATCTGGATCAGGCCCCTGGCCTGGGCGAGGTGCAGTTGCAGGAGATCAAGGCCACCGCCGCCGGCGAGGTGTTCCACCTCCGTGCGCAGGTGCAGCCATGAGCCCGGCTCTCGACTGGTACCTGATGGCAGCGTGGCCTCGGCGGTACAAGGCGCTGTTGCTGTCGGCTTGCCTGCTGCTGGCGCTCGGTAGCGGTTATGGGCTGCACCTGCGCGGGGCGAACGCTTCGCTTGAGCGGGCGCTGGCGCGTGGAGCCGAGTTGCAGCTGGCCTGGCAGGCGCAGGCAGACCAGGTCGCCCGGCTGGACGAGCAGCAGGCCCGCTTGCTCGGCCTGGAGCAACGCCTGCGGGAGGCCCAGGCCCGGCTGCTGCCAGCGGGCGGCATGCCCGGCCTGCTGCAGGCTGTCGCCCGGGCCGGGCGGGGCCTGGTGTTCGAGCAGGTGAAAGTGTTGCCGGCGCAGCCGCAGGCCCTGCATGCCGAAATGCCGGTGCACCTGCAGGTGGTGGGCGACTTCGCCGCGCTGGCCGGTTTTGTCGACGCCCTGGCCACACTGCCTGAGCGCGTGACCCTGCATGACCTTCATCTGGCGCCGCTGGCGGGGCGTGGGCAACTGCGTCTGCAGATGCACCTCAAGGCCTATGCGTCCGGCCTGCCGGTCGACCCCGTGGCGCAGCCGGCGCCGGTGCTGGCGGAGGCGCGCGATCCCTTTGCCGCGCCGGCGCGCGCAGCGCTCGAATTTGCGCTGGAACACGTGCCGCTGGAACAGATGGAACTGGTTGGGCACCTGGCCGACCGTCGAGGCGGGGTGGCGTTGATCCGTGTTGCGGGGGCGCTGTACCCGTTGCGCGAAGGTGACCGGCTGGGGCCGGACAAGGGGCGGGTGGTGCGCATCGATGCGCAGCAGGTCGAGCTCGAGGAGCAGGTATGGGTCGAGGGCGCCGGCTGGGTGGAGCGCTCGCAGGTGATCGAAGCCAATGGGGTGGCTCGACACGTCGTCAACTGACCAGGGAGGTCGTGGATGAACAGGATGTTCAGCCTGTGTGCGGTACTGATGGTGGCGCTGCCGGTAGCAGGTGCAGGCCTTGGGGCCGAGGGGGCAGGGTATGGCGGCGAGTCGCTGTCGTTGAGTTTCCAGGATGCCGAGGTGCGTTCGGTGCTCAAGGTGCTGGCCGACTTCACCGGGGTCAACCTGGTGGCCAGTGATGCAGTACAGGGCAAGGTGACCCTGCGCCTGCACGAGGTGCCCTGGGAACAGGCACTGGACCTGGTGCTGCGCAGCAAGGGCCTGGGTCGGCGTCAGGAGGGCAACGTGCTGCTGGTGGCGCCTTTGGCCGAACTGGCCGGGCACGATACCCAGGCCCGTGCGGCGCAGGCCCCGCCCACGCTGGTGCGCGAACTGCTCACGGTCAGCCATGCGCGGGCCGGGGACATCGTGCAGCTGTTCCAGGCCATGGTCGAGGACGACGACCCCGGCGCGATCACGGTCGACGAGCGCACCAACACCATCATTGCCAGCCAGCCGTCGGCACGCCTGGCCGACCTGCGGCGGCTGCTCGCGCAGCTCGATGTACCGGTTCGCCAGGTGATGATCGAGGCGCGCATCGTCGAGGCCAATGTCGATTACGAAAAAAGCCTGGGGGTGCGCTGGGGCGGGGCGGTGCAACTGGGCGGCGGCCTGCGCGCAGGCGGGTTGGCCGCCGACGGGCTGCCGTTCGTCGACCTGGGGGTGGAGCGGGCCACCTCGGGTATCGGCCTGGGGTTGGTGCGCGACAGTGTGCTGCTCGACCTGGAGCTCAGCGCGATGGAAAAGACCGGCAATGGCGAAATCATCTCCCAGCCCAAGGTGGTCACCGCCGACAAGGAAACCGCGCGCATTCTCAAGGGTACCGAGGTGCCGTATCAGGAGTCGGGCGCCAACGGCACTACGTCCACCACCTTTCGCGAGGCCTCGCTGTCGCTGGAGGTGACCCCGCAGATCACGGCCGACAACCGGGTGATCATGACGGTCAAGGTCACCAAGGACGAGCCGGACTACCTCAATGCCCTCAACAGCGTGCCGCCGATCCGCAAGAACGAGGTGAATGCCAAGGTTCAGGTGGGGGATGGCGAGACCATCGTGATCGGCGGGGTGTATGCCACCGTGCAAAGTAATGTTGTCGACAAGGTGCCATTTTTCGGCGATGTGCCGTATGTTGGGCGGCTGTTTCGTCGCGCTGTCATCCAAGAGAAAAAATCCGAGCTGCTGGTCTTCCTGACTCCGCGTATCATGAGTGACCGGGCGATTGCTGTGAGTCGTTGATTCTGTGCGAAATTTGATACTTGTAGGGCCGATGGGTGCCGGTAAGAGCACCATCGGTCGCTTGCTGGCCAAAGAGCTGCGCCTGCCGTTCAAGGATTCCGACAAGGAAATTGAGCTGCGCACGGGCGCCAACATCCCGTGGATCTTCGACAAGGAAGGCGAGCCCGGCTTTCGTGATCGCGAGCAGGCGATGATCGCCGAGCTGTGCGAGGCCGACGGTGTGGTGCTGGCCACCGGCGGCGGCGCGGTGATGCGCGATGCCAACCGTGCGGCGCTGCATGCCGGGGGGCGCGTGATCTACCTGCACGCCTCGGTGGAGCAGCAGGTGGGGCGTACGGCCCGTGACCGCAACCGGCCGCTGCTGCGCACGGCCAACCCGGAGGCCACGCTGCGTGCCTTGCTCGAGTTGCGCGACCCGCTTTATAGGGAAATCGCCGACCTGGTGGTGGAAACCGACGAGCGGCCGCCGCGCATGGTGGTTCTGGATATTCTGGAGCGCTTGCAGAAGTTGCCGCCCCGTTAAGGCTTGACTATCCTCGGCGGCCAGTCATGCCCTGGCAGGGCACTTCGTTATTGCGCGGGTCGGGTCTTCGATGCCGCGCCTTTGTTCTTTGTGGGGACACATGCAGACACTTAAGGTCGAACTGGGCGAACGCAGCTACCCGATCTACATCGGCGAAGGCCTGCTGGATCAGCCTGAACTGCTGGCGCCGCACATTGCCGGCAAGCAGGTCGCCATCGTATCCAACGAGACTGTCGCGCCCCTTTACCTGCAACGCCTCACCCACAGCCTGGGGGCCTATTCGGTACTGCCGGTGGTGCTGCCCGACGGCGAGGCCTTCAAGAACTGGGAAACCCTGCAACTGATCTTCGACGCCCTGCTGACGGCACGTCACGACCGTCGCACCACCGTGATCGCCCTGGGCGGCGGGGTGATCGGCGACATGGCCGGCTTTGCCGCCGCCTGCTACCAGCGCGGCGTGGACTTCATCCAGGTGCCCACCACGCTGCTGTCCCAGGTGGACTCGTCGGTGGGCGGCAAGACCGGCATCAACCACCCGCTGGGCAAGAACATGGTCGGTGCCTTCTATCAGCCCAACGCAGTGCTGATCGATACCGCCAGCCTCAAGAGCCTGCCGCCGCGCGAGCTGTCGGCGGGCCTGGCCGAGGTGATCAAGTACGGCCTGATCTGCGACGAGCCGTTTCTGGGCTGGCTCGAAGACAATGTCGATGCGCTGCGTGCGCTCGACCAGGCTGCACTGACCCGCGCCATCCAGCGCTCCTGCGAGGCCAAGGCGGCCGTGGTGGGGGCTGACGAGCGCGAGTCGGGCGTGCGTGCCACGCTGAATCTCGGTCACACCTTTGGCCACGCCATCGAAACCCACATGGGCTATGGTGTGTGGCTGCACGGTGAAGCCGTGGCGGCTGGCACGGTAATGGCCCTGGAAATGTCCATGCGCCTGGGCTGGATCAGCCAGGCGCAGCGCGACCGCGGCATTCGCCTGTTCCAGCGCGCCGGCCTGCCGGTGGTGCCTCCGGCCGAAATGACCCCGGCCCACTTCATGGAACACATGGCGGTCGATAAAAAGGTGCTCGACGGTCGTCTGCGCCTGGTCCTGCTGCGCCATATGGGCGAAGCCGTGGTGACCGACGACTATCCGCAAGAGATTCTTCAGGCCACGCTGGCGGCGGATTACCGCGCAATCGTGGCCCAGCTTTGAGGTTGACGAGAGTTCGATGACTAGTTTGCATGCCGACGAGGCCTTTCTCGGCCATTACCAGTTGAACCATGACCCCTTCGCTGCGCGGGTGCCTGGCTTCAAGTTCTTCCCTGCCCAGCGCAAGCCGGTGCTGGGCCAGTTGCATCACCTGGCCCGCTACAGCCAGCTGCTGCTGGTGGTCACAGGCCCTCTGGGCAGCGGCAAGACCCTGCTGCGCCAGGCCCTTGTGGCCAGCACCAACAAGCAGTCGGTGCTCAGCGTGGTGGTTTCGGCGCGTGGCGCCGGCGATGCAGCCGGCCTGCTGGCCCAGGTAGCGCAGTCGCTGAATGTGGCCAAGGCGCAAGTCACCGAGATCCTCGCCCAGATCGTGCAGCTGGCGCTGACCGGTCAGGAAGTCTACTTGCTGGTGGACGATGCGGAACAACTTGGCGAGTCGGCACTCCAAGCCTTGCTGGAACTGGCGGCGGGCACACCGGAAGGTCGCCCGCACGTGTTCCTGTTCGGCGAGCCGTCACTGATCGCAGCCCTGGATGAACTCAATGCCGAGCAGGAGCGTTTCCACGTCATCGAGTTGCAGCCCTACACCGAGGACGAAACCCGGGAATACCTGGAGCAGCGTCTGGAAGGTGCCGGGCGCGGTATCGAGGTGTTCACCAGCGAGCAGATCGCCGAGATTCACGAAAACTCGGACGGCTGGCCTGGAGCAATCAACCAGGTGGCCCGCGATACCATGATCGAAGCCATGCTCGCCACCCGCTCGCCGGTGAAGCGACCATCAATGGGGTTCAATATGCCGAAGAAACACGTGCTGGCGTTGTCTGCCGTGGTAGTGGTTGCCGTGGCGGCAGCCGTGCTGATGCCCAAGAAGGGCGACCAGGCGCCGGCCACTGCGCCTGCCGAGCAGGCGCAACTGCCCCTGGGCCAGGGCAAGCCGGGCAATGCCCAGTCGAACAACGGTGGCCCGGCCATCGAGTTCGCCGGTTCTTCGCAGCCGATGCCGCTGCCACTGGTGGGCCAGTCCCAGCCGGTGATGCGCGGCCCGCTGGCCGAGGCGGCCGGCATGGGTGATGGCGAGGAATCCGGCCCGGTTGGCGACACTGCACTGCAGCCGCCTACTGTTACCACCACTGCACCGCCCGCCGGTGTCACTGCAGGCCCGGCGCCTACGATGGCCCAGCCGGTTGTACCGGCGCAGCAGCCTGCCGCGCCAGTGGCCAGCAAGCCGGTTGCACCTGCCGCCAAGCCCGCCCCTGCGCCCGTGCAGGTGGCCACGGCCAAGCCGGCACCCAAGCCTGCGGAAAAACCCGCTGCCAAGCCCGCTGCGGGCGGTAGCTGGTACAGCGGCCAGGCGCCAGGCAACTACGTTGTGCAGATCCTGGGCACCAGTTCCGAGGCATCGGCCCAGGCGTTCGTCAAGGCCGAGGGTGGCGACTATCGCTACTTCAAGAAAACCCTGCAGGGCAAACCCCTGTACGTGATCACCTACGGCAACTTCTCCAGCCGCGATGCAGCCGTCGCTGCAATCAAAACCTTGCCAGCCAAGGTCCAGGCTGGTAAACCTTGGCCTCGTACCGTTGCCAGCGTCCAACAAGAACTGGCTGCGACCCGCTGATACATGGTCGGGTGGCACTACCCCCGCCACCTGCTGAGCGACTCCTGAACCCCGGTCTAGCCTGCTGCGTAACACGCGGCAGGCTTTTCTGTCCCAGACTGCCGGCCACAAGCCCGTGTTGCAGTCCAGGCTGAAACGCTTCAGACTCAAGCAATTCCGTTACCACGGATTCTTGTATAAAAACATTCAAAAATGCGACATGGATTTTCACTGATGCGTCAGTAAATTTGTGGGCTTCACTGTCGCTGTGCAACAATGGCATCCGTATTGCCCCCGCAAAGCTGACGTTCGTTCGGCGTGGATGGTAAGTGGTTGTATTAAAAAGAGATTTGCCTTGGTGAGAGGCGAACCTGGTGAGAAAGTGTCTATGAAAACAGGTCTGTACCATCCCGAAGAATTCAAGGATAACTGTGGTTTCGGCCTGATCGCCCATATGACGGGCGAACCCAGCCACCACCTTTTGCAAACGGCTATCCAGGCCCTGACCTGCATGACCCACCGTGGTGGGATCAACGCCGACGGCAAGACCGGCGACGGCTGCGGGCTGCTGATGCAGAAGCCCGATCGGTTCCTGCGGGCCGTGGCCCTGGAGCAGTTCGGCAGCGAGCTGCCCCGCCAGTACGCGGTCGGCATGGTGTTCTTCAACCAGGACACCGCCAAGGCCGAAGCCGCGCGCGACAACATGAACCGCGAGATCCTCGCTGCCGGCCTGAGCCTGGTGGGCTGGCGCAAGGTGCCGATCGACACCAGCGTGCTCGGTCGCCTGGCGCTGGAGCGCCTGCCGCAGATCGAGCAGGTGTTCGTCGGTGGCGAAGGCCTAAGCGATCAGGAATTCGCGATCAAGCTGTTCAGTGCCCGGCGTCGCTCGTCGGTGGCCAACGCCGCCGATGCCGAACACTACATCTGCAGCTTTTCGCACAAGACCATCATCTACAAAGGCCTGATGATGCCGGCGGACCTCACCGCCTTCTATCCGGACCTGAGCGACGAGCGCCTGCAGACCGCGATCTGCGTGTTCCACCAGCGCTTCTCCACCAATACCCTGCCCAAATGGCCGCTGGCCCAGCCATTCCGCTTCCTCGCCCACAACGGCGAGATCAACACCATCACCGGCAACCGCAACTGGGCCCAGGCGCGGCGTACCAAGTTCGCCAACGACCTGATCCCGGATCTGGAAGAGCTCGGCCCGCTGGTCAACCGCGTGGGCTCCGACTCCTCGTCGATGGACAACATGCTCGAGCTGATGGTCACCGGTGGCATCGACCTGTTCCGTGGCGTGCGCATGCTGGTACCGCCGGCCTGGCAGAACGTCGAGACCATGGACCCCGACCTGCGCGCGTTCTATGAATACAACTCCATGCACATGGAAGCCTGGGACGGCCCGGCGGGCATCGTGCTCACCGAAGGCCGCCATGCCGTGTGCCTGCTCGACCGCAACGGCCTGCGCCCGGCGCGCTGGGTCACCACCAAGAACGGCTATATCACCCTGGCGTCGGAAATCGGCGTGTGGGACTACAAGCCCGAAGACGTCATCGCCAAGGGCCGCGTGGGCCCGGGGCAGATCTTCGCGGTCGACACCGAGACCGGCCAGATCCTCGACACCGATGCGATCGACAACCGCCTCAAGTCGCGCCACCCGTACAAGCGCTGGTTGCGCCAGAATGCCCTGCGCATCCAGGCCGACCTGAGCGACGACCAGGGCGTGGCCAGCTACGACGGCGACCAGCTCAAGCAGTACATGAAGATGTTCCAGGTCACCTTCGAGGAGCGTGACCAGGTGCTGCGCCCCTTGGGTGAGCAGGGCCAGGAAGCCGTGGGCTCGATGGGCGACGACACGCCGATGGCGATCCTGTCGCAACGCGTGCGTTCCACCTACGACTACTTCCGCCAGCAGTTCGCGCAGGTCACCAACCCGCCGATCGACCCGCTGCGCGAAGCCATCGTGATGTCGCTGGAGATCTGCCTGGGTGCCGAGCGCAACATCTTCCAGGAGTCCCCCGAGCACGCCTCGCGGGTGATTCTCAGCTCGCCGGTGATTTCGCCGGCCAAGTGGCGCTCGCTGATGAACCTCGACCGCCCGGGCTTCGAACGCCAGGTGATCGACCTCAACTACGAGGAAAGCATCGGCCTGGAAGCGGCCGTGCGCAACATCACCGAACAGGCCGAAGAAGCCGTGCGCAGCGGCAAGACCCAGCTGGTGCTGAGCGACCGTCATATCGCACCCGGCAAGCTGCCGGTGCATGCGTCGCTGGCCGTGGGCGCCGTGCACCATCGCCTGACCGAACTGGGCCTGCGCTGCGACAGCAACATCCTGGTCGAGACCGCCACCGCCCGCGATCCACACCACTACGCGGTGCTGATCGGGTTCGGCGCCTCGGCGGTGTACCCGTATCTTGCCTACGAAGTGCTGGCCGACCTGATCCGCACCGGCGAAGTGCTCGGTGACCTGGACGAAGTGTTCAAGTACTACCGCAAGGGCATCTCCAAGGGGCTGCTCAAGATCCTCTCCAAGATGGGCATCTCGACCATCGGTTCCTACCGGGGGGCGCAGCTGTTCGAAGCCGTGGGCCTGTCCGAGGAAGTGGTCAACCTCAGCTTCCGTGGCGTGGCCAGCCGCCTCAAGGGCGCGCGCTTCGTCGACATCGAGAACGAGCAGAAGCTGCTGGCCGCCGAAGCCTGGAGCCCGCGCAAGCCGATCCAGCAGGGCGGCCTGCTCAAGTTCGTGCACGGTGGTGAATACCACGCCTACAACCCGGACGTGGTCAATACCCTGCAAGCCGCCGTGCAGCAGGGCGACTACGCCAAGTTCAAGGAATACACCGCACTGGTCGACAAGCGTCCGGTGTCGATGATCCGCGACCTGCTCAAGGTGAAAACCCTGGAGCAGCCGCTGGACCTGAGCGAAGTCGAGCCGCTGGAGGCCATCCTCAAGCGCTTCGATTCGGCGGGTATTTCCCTGGGCGCGCTGTCGCCTGAGGCCCACGAAGCCCTGGCCGAGGCGATGAACCGCCTGGGCGCGCGCTCCAACTCCGGCGAGGGCGGCGAAGACCCGGCCCGCTACGGCACCATCCGCAGTTCCAAGATCAAGCAGGTGGCCACCGGCCGCTTCGGCGTCACTCCCGAATACCTGGTCAACGCCGAAGTGCTGCAGATCAAGGTGGCCCAGGGCGCCAAGCCGGGCGAGGGCGGCCAGCTGCCGGGCGGCAAGGTCAATGGCCTGATCGCCAGGCTGCGCTATGCGGTGCCGGGCGTGACCCTGATCTCGCCACCGCCGCACCATGACATCTACTCGATCGAAGACCTCTCGCAGCTGATCTTCGACCTGAAGCAGGTCAACCCGCAGGCGCTGGTCTCGGTCAAGCTGGTGGCCGAAGCCGGGGTAGGCACCATCGCCGCCGGCGTGGCCAAAGCCTATGCCGACCTGATCACCATCTCCGGCTACGACGGTGGTACCGGCGCCTCGCCGCTGACCTCCATCAAGTATGCCGGTGCACCGTGGGAACTGGGCCTGGCCGAAACCCACCAGACCCTGCGCGGCAACGACCTGCGCGGCAAGGTGCGGGTACAGACCGATGGCGGCCTGAAAACCGGCCTGGACGTGGTCAAGGCCGCGATCCTCGGCGCCGAGAGCTTCGGCTTCGGCACCGCACCGATGATCGCCCTGGGCTGCAAGTACCTGCGCATCTGCCACCTGAACAACTGCGCTACCGGCGTGGCCACGCAGAACGAAAAACTGCGCAAGGACCACTACATCGGCACCGTCGACATGGTGGTCAACTTCTTCACCTACGTGGCCGAGGAAACCCGTGAATGGCTGGCCAGGCTGGGCGTGCGCAGCCTGGGCGAGCTGATCGGGCGTACCGACCTGCTGGAAATGCTCCCCGGTGAAACCGAGAAGCAGAAGCACCTGGACCTCAGCCCGTTGCTGGGCAGCCCGCACGTTCCGGCCGACAAGCCGCAGTTCTGCGAAGTGGACCGCAACCCGCCGTTCGACAAGGGTGTGCTGGCCGAGAAGATGGTGCAGATGGCCCTGCCGGCGATCCGTGACCTGGCCGGCGGCGAATTCGAGCTCGATATCTGCAACTGCGACCGCTCCATCGGCGCCCGGATCTCCGGTGAGATTGCCCGCTTGCACGGCAACCAGGGCATGGCCAAGGCGCCGCTGACCTTCCGCTTCAAGGGCACTGCCGGGCAGAGCTTCGGGGTGTGGAACGCCGGTGGCCTGAACATGTACCTCGAAGGTGATGCCAACGACTATGTCGGCAAGGGCATGACCGGCGGCAAACTGGTGATCGTGCCGCCAGCGGGCAGCCCGTTCGAAACCCAGCACAGCGCCATCGTCGGCAACACCTGTCTGTACGGCGCCACGGGCGGCAAGCTGTTCGCCGCCGGCACCGCGGGTGAGCGCTTCGCGGTGCGCAACTCCGGTGCCCACGCCATCGTCGAGGGCACGGGCGATCACTGCTGTGAATACATGACCGGGGGCTTTGTCTGCGTATTGGGCAAGACCGGTTACAACTTCGGTTCCGGGATGACCGGTGGTTTTGCCTACGTGCTCGACCAGGACAACAGCTTCGTCGACAAGGTCAACCACGAACTGGTGGAGATCCAGCGTATCAGCGGCGAGGCGATGGAGGCTTATCGCAGCCACCTGCAGCGCGTGCTGGGTGAATACGTCGAAGAAACCAACAGCGAATGGGGTCGTGAGCTCTGGGAAAACCTGGATGACTACGTGCGTCGCTTCTGGCTGGTCAAGCCGAAGGCGGCCAACCTGAAGAACCTGCTGTCCAGCACCCGTGCCAACCCGCAGTGATATGCGCCTGAAGAGTTTGATGAGGTTTTGAACATGGCTGAACGTCTGAGTAATGACTTCCAGTTCATCGAGGTCGGGCGCAAGGATCCGAAGAAGAAACTGTTGCGTCAACGCAAGAAAGAGTTCGTGGAAATCTACGAGCCCTTCAAACCCCAGCAGTCGGCCGAACAGGCCCACCGCTGCCTGGGCTGTGGCAACCCATACTGCGAATGGAAGTGCCCGGTGCACAACTTCATTCCCAACTGGCTCAAGCTGGTGTCGGAGGGCAACATCCTCGCCGCCGCGGAACTGTCGCACCAGACCAACACCCTGCCTGAAGTGTGCGGCCGGGTGTGCCCGCAGGACCGCCTGTGCGAGGGTGCCTGTACCCTCAACGACGGCTTCGGCGCGGTGACCATCGGCTCGGTGGAGAAGTACATCACCGACACCGCCTTCGCCATGGGCTGGCGCCCGGACATGTCCAAGGTGGTGCCCACCGGCAAGCGCGTCGCGGTGATCGGTGCCGGCCCTGCGGGCCTGGGTTGTGCCGACGTGCTGGTGCGCGGCGGGGTAACCCCGGTGGTGTTCGACAAGAACCCCGAGATCGGCGGCCTGCTGACCTTCGGCATCCCCGAGTTCAAGCTGGAAAAGACCGTGCTCAGCAACCGCCGCGAAGTCTTCACCGGCATGGGCATCGAGTTCCGCCTGAACACCGAGGTGGGCAAGGACGTCACCATGGACCAGTTGCTCGAGGAATTCGATGCGGTGTTCATGGGCATGGGCACCTACACCTACATGAAGGGTGGCTTCCCTGGCGAAGACCTGCCGGGTGTGCACGACGCGCTGGATTTTCTGATCGCCAACGTCAACCGCAACCTGGGCTTTGAAAAGTCCCCGCAAGACTTCGTCGACATGAAGGACAAGAAGGTCGTGGTGCTGGGCGGCGGCGACACCGCGATGGACTGCAACCGTACCTCCATCCGCCAGGGCGCCAAGGCCGTGACCTGTGCCTACCGGCGTGACGAGGCGAACATGCCCGGCTCGCGCAAGGAGGTGAAGAACGCCAAGGAGGAGGGCGTGAAGTTCCTCTACAACCGCCAGCCGATCGCGATCGTGGGTGAAGACAAGGTCGAGGGCGTGAAGGTGGTCGAGACCCGTCTCGGCGAGCCGGATGCCCGTGGCCGTCGCAGCCCGGAGCCGATTCCGGGTTCCGAAGAGATCATCCCGGCGGACGCTGTGGTCATCGCCTTCGGTTTCCGCCCCAGCCCTGCGCCGTGGTTCGAGCAGTTCAGCATCCAGACCGACAGCCAGGGCCGTGTGGTGGCGCCGGAGCAGAACCGCTTCAAGCACCAGACCAGCAACCCCAAGGTGTTTGCCGGTGGCGACATGGTGCGCGGTTCGGACCTGGTGGTGACGGCTATCTTCGAGGGGCGCAATGCCGCCGAGGGGATTCTGGACTACCTGGAGGTCTGATCGGGCCTCTTCGCCGGCAAGGCTGGCTCCTGCCAAACCTGTAGGAGCCGGCCTTGCCGGCGAAGCTTTTAACTAAATCTATTGACCTACCACAGGTCGATAGACAAAAGGCACGGTTCATACCGTGCCTTTTACGTTGGTGTCTGAGAAAATGCCCCCACTTTTTTTCCGGATGCCGACATGACTGCCTTGAAGAACGATCGTTTTCTGCGCGCCCTGCTCAAGCAACCCGTAGACGTCACCCCGGTGTGGATGATGCGCCAGGCCGGCCGCTACCTGCCGGAGTACCGCGCCAGCCGCGCCAAGGCCGGTGACTTCATGAGCCTGTGCATGAACCCGCAGTTCGCCTGCGAGGTCACGATGCAGCCGCTGGACCGCTACCCGCTGGACGCCGCGATCCTGTTCTCGGACATCCTGACCATCCCTGATGCCATGGGCCAGGGCCTGTATTTCGAAACCGGCGAAGGCCCGCGCTTCAAGAAAGTCATCAGCACCCTGGCCGACATCGAGGCGCTGCCGATCCCCGACCCGCAAAAGGACCTGGGCTACGTGATGGATGCGGTCAGCACCATCCGCCGCGAGCTCAACGGCCGTGTGCCGCTGATCGGCTTCTCCGGCAGCCCGTGGACCCTGGCCACCTACATGGTCGAAGGCGGCTCGTCCAAGGACTTTCGCAAGACCAAGGCCATGCTCTACGACAACCCGCAGGCCATGCACCTGCTGCTCGACAAGCTCGCCCAGTCGGTGGTCAGCTACCTCAACGGGCAGATCCTGGCCGGCGCACAGGCCGTGCAGATCTTCGACACCTGGGGTGGCAACCTGTCGGCGGCGGCGTACCAGGAGTTCTCCCTGGCCTACATGCGCAAGATCGTCAGCGGCCTGATCCGCGAGCACGAAGGGCGCAAGGTGCCGGTGATCCTGTTCACCAAGAACGGCGGCCTGTGGCTGGAAAGCATTGCTGATGCCGGCGCCGACGCGCTGGGCCTGGACTGGACCTGCGACATCGGTGAGGCGCGCCAGCGCGTGGGCAGCAAGGTGGCCCTGCAGGGCAACATGGACCCGACCGTGCTCTACGCCAAGCCCGAGGCCATCCGCGCCGAAGTCGGGCGTATCCTGGCCAGCTATGGCCACGGTACCGGCCACGTGTTCAACCTGGGCCATGGCATCACCCCGGAAGTCGATCCGGAACATGCCGGTGCCTTCATCCACGCCGTGCACGAACTGTCGGCGCAGTACCACCAGTAACGGGCAACTGCCTGGCGGGTGCCGCGTATCGCGGCCCCGCCACTGACTTTTCACGCTCCCCCGCCGATCCGTCCTACTGCCCGTCCAAGCCCCCTCCCTTACCATTCCGACCTCGATGCACAGCCGTGCCATTCAAGGAAGGAACCCGTGCCCAAGGATACCCGCGCAGTACAGCATCCCCTGCTGGCGGCAACCTGCCAACGGCTTGCCGAGCACGGTGACAACCAGCAACTGACGCGTCAGGGCATCCGCCTGGCGTTGCTGTGTCCGGCGATTCTGATGTGCGCCGTGCTGGCCATCTTCGCGTTCCTGCTGGGTGTCGTGATCCCTGATGTCGTGCAGATATTCGCCCATCACCAGCAGGCGTTGCCGGCCACGATCCGCGTTTCGATGGCGCTGAACGAGAGCGGGCAGCGCTTCGCGCTGCCGTTTGCCGGTGTGCTGGTCGCCGCCGGCGTGTTCGCACGGCTCGCGTTGCATGCACTGCGGCGTCGCCTGAGGTGGCACGGTTTGCTGTCGGGCGTAAGGGTTGAACGAGCCCTGGGCCTGTTTGAGCCATTGATGCTGGCGATGACGGGCGGTGTGATGCTGTTCATCGGGCTGGCCATCCTTATGCCGATTCTGAGCCTCACCGCGTTGCTGGCCTGATCGGGTTTCCCACCATCGCGCATTAAGCTTCAGTTCAGGCGTGGGGATTAACCTGAGCGCATCCCCACTTGAAACGGAATGCCCACCATGAAAACTCGTTACCTGGCTCTGCTGCTTGCCCCGCTGTTCACCACTGGCGCGATGGCCGCCGGCTACACCGGCCCTGGCGCCCAGCCGGTCACCACGGTCGCGGCAGCCAACGACGCCGCCGACGACACTCCGGTGGTACTGCAGGGCTTTGTGGTCAAGAAGCTCAACAACGACGACAAGTAGGAATTCAAGGATGCCAGCGGCACCATCACCGTCGAGATCGACAACGAAGACTTGCCGGCGGTGGCCTTCAACGACAAGACCAAGGTCAAGCTGACCGGTGAGGTCGAGAAGAACCTGATGTCCCGCGAGATCGATGTCGACCTGGTCGAAATCATCAACTGAACAGCTTCGCCGGCAAGGCCGGCTCCTGGTAGGAGCCGGCCTTGCCGGCGAGGGGTATCAGCCCTTCACATTCCCCGGCAGCGCCGGCAGCTTGCTCAGGTGCAACGCCACCAGCAGTGCGATCACCAGCAGGCTGCCGATGAACAGCCCGATGCCGTTCCACCCACCGTAATGCCAGAACACCCCGCCTGCCGTGCCCGCCACGCTCGACCCCGCGTAATAGCTGAACAGATACAGCGAAGAGGCCTGCCCTTTGGCCGTGAGCGCACGCCGGCCGATCCAGCTGCTGGCCACCGAATGCGCGCCAAAGAAGCCGAAGGTGAACACCAGCATGCCGACGATCACCAGCACCAGGGGCGAGAACAGCGTCAGCAGCAACCCACCGAACATCAGCAGGATGCTCATCCAGAACACCTTGCGCCGCCCCAGCTTGTCCGACAGTGCGCCGATCTGCGCCGAGCTGTAGATGCCGGCCAGGTACACCACCGACAGCAGCCCCACCAGCGCCTGGCTCATGTGGTACGGCTCGGCGAGCAGCCGGTAGCCGATGTAGTTGAACAGCGTGACGAAGGCGCCCATCAGCAGAAACGCTTCCAGAAACAGCCACGGCAGCCCGGCGTCGCGAAAGTGCTGGGTGAAGCCGTTCAGCAGGCTGCGCGGGTTCATCGAGCGTGCACTGAAGTTGCGCGACTCGGGCAGGATCCTCCAGAACACTGCCGCCGCTACCAGTGCCAGGCCGCCGATCACCAGCATCGCGGTGTGCCAGCTGACGAAGTCGATCAGTACCCCGGTGATCAGGCGCCCGCTCATGCCGCCGATGGCGTTGCCGCCGATGTACAGCCCCATGGCCAGGCCGATGTGCTGCGGATGAATCTCTTCGCTCAGGTAGGTCATGGCCACCGCCGCCAGCCCGCTCAGCGACAGGCCCACCAGGGCACGCATGGCCAGCACGCCGTGCCAGCTGGGCATCAATGCGCTGGCGATGGTGCACAGCGCGGCGCAGAACAGGGCGAACACCATCACCGGCTTGCGCCCGACGCGGTCGGAAATCGGCCCGGTCACCAGCAGCCCGAACGCCAGCAGGCCGGTCGACACCGACAGCACCAGGCTGCTCTGGGCGGCATTGATGGAGAACTCGTGGGACAGCAGCGGCATCATCGGCTGCACGCAGTACAGCAGGGCGAAGGTGGCAAAGCCGCCACAGAACAATGCCAGCACCGTGCGCATGAACGCAGGGGTGCCTTTCTCGATCCAGCTTTCGTTCAGGGAGGCGGCGGTGCTCGCCGGGGCAGGGGGCAGCTCATGGGCAACAGCAGTTTTCACGGGGACCTCGAAAGGGGCACGGCCTCGCAGGCAGTGAAAAAAGCATATAGCTGGCTATTGATCTTTTCCAATATATTGTTCGACCTGTTTAAGAGGTTTTACGACCTATTGGAGTTGCCATGGAACTGCGCCACCTTCGCTACTTCATCGCCGTGGCCGAAGAGCTGCATTTTGGCCGTGCCGCACAGCAACTGGGCATCTCTCAACCGCCGCTGAGCCAGCAGATCCAGGCCCTGGAGCATGAGCTGGGTGCACGCCTGTTCGAGCGTACCAACCGACGGGTGGCGCTCAGCGAAGCCGGCCGGCTGTTTCTCGACGAGGCGCGCCAGGTGCTGGCGCAGGTCGACAAGGCCGCCGACGTGGCGCGGCGTGCCCAGCTCGGCGAGCTGGGCGAGATGAAGATCGGCTTCACCTCCTCGGCGCCGTTCAACTCCAGCATCCCCAAGGCCATCAATGCGTTTCGCCAGCGCTTCCCGGCGGTGCACCTGAACCTCAAGGAAATGAGCAGCCGCGATGTGGTGGATGCCTTGCTCGACGAGTCCATCGAGGTCGGCCTGATGCGCCCGATGAGCGTGCCCGATGGCGTGGTGATCACCGAACTGTTCCGCGAGCCGCTGGTGGCGGTGCTCAATGCCGCGCACCCGCTGGCCCAGGGCAACGAGCAGGGCCTGCCGCTGGCGGCCCTGGCCCAGGAGCCGTTCGTGTTCTTCCCGCGCAGCTACGGCAGCGGCCTGCACGCGCAGTTGCTCAGCCTGGCGCGCTCGGCCGGCTTCAGCCCGCACTTTGCCCAGGAGGCAGGCGAGGCCATGACCATCATCGGCCTGGTATCGGCGGGGCTTGGGGTGTCGGTGCTGCCGGCGTCGTTCAAGCGCATGCGCATCGACGGGGTGGTGTACCGCACCTTGCTCGACGCCGACGCGGTGACAGCGGTATGGCTGGCGCAGCGGCGCGAGGACGTGTCGGCGATGGCCCGGGCGTTCACCGAACTGTTGATCCGCCAGGCCCAGACGCAGGGCTGAAAGGCACTGGCTAAACCGGCGCAACCCTCACATACTCGGTAGTTCCTTTCACATGGAGGTCTGTTCATGCGGCGCGTGGTGTTCAATCAGAAAGGTGGCGTGGGCAAGTCGAGCATTGCCTGCAACCTGGCGGCCGTCAGTGCCAACGAAGGCTATCGAACCCTGTTGATCGACCTGGACGCCCAGGCCAACTCGACCCAGTACCTCACCGGCCTGACCGGCGAGGACATTCCCATGGGCATTGCCGACTTCTTCAAGCAGACCCTGTCCTCGGGGCCGTTCGCCAAGAAGAACAAGGTCGACATCTATGAAACCCCGTTCGACAACCTGCATGTGGTGACCGCCACGGCAGAGCTGGCCGACCTGCAGCCCAAGCTCGAGGCCAAGCACAAGATCAACAAACTGCGAAAGCTGCTGGACGAGCTCTCCGACGATTACGACCGCATCTACCTGGACACCCCGCCTGCGCTGAACTTCTATGCGGTTTCAGCGTTGATCGCCGCTGATCGCGTATTGATCCCCTTCGACTGCGACAGCTTCTCGCGTCAGGCGCTGTACGGCCTGCTGGCCGAGATCGAAGAGCTCAAGGAAGACCACAACGAGGGCCTGGAAGTCGAGGGCATCGTGGTCAACCAGTTCCAGGCGCGCGCCAGCCTGCCGCAGCAGATGCTCGACGAACTGATTGCCGAAGGCTTGCCGGTGCTGCCGGTGTACCTCAACAGCTCGGTGAAGATGCGTGAGTCCCACCAGGCCAGCCTGCCGCTGATTCACCTGGAACCGCGGCACAAGCTGACCCAGCAGTTCGTCGAACTGCATACGCTGCTGGAAAACGCCTAGACCCCCTGGCTGCGCAGCCATTCCAGCAGTTGCTGGAGTGGGAAGGCGCCGCTCTGGCGCGCCACTTCGCGGCCGTTCTTGAACAGGATCAGGCTGGGAATGGAGCGTATGCCCAGTTGCCCGGCCAGTTGCTGATTGGCTTCGCTGTCGAGCTTGGCCAGACGGCAGCGTCCGGCCAGTTGGCCGGCGGCCTGTTCGAAGACCGGGCCGAACGCCTTGCAGGGCCCGCACCAGTCGGCCCACACATCGATCAGCAATGGCAGGTCGCCCTTGATCTGGCTGGCGTAGTCGCCCTGTTTCAATTCGAATGGCTTGTGCAACAGGACCTCACCCTTGCAGCGCCCGCACTTGGGTGCGTCCCTCAGGCGTGCGGCGGGGATGCGGTTGAGGCCGTTGCAGTGGGGGCAGGGGATGTGGAGGGGGTCGGTCATGGTGGGAGTCCGGATGCGTCAGGTGATGTTGGGTATCTGGAGGTGATGAGGGTGGATTGCAAGATGCCATAGCCTGCCAGATAAGCCAGCGATGCTGGCGAAGAGGCTGTAATGGTTTAGCATGCGGCCTTTCTGAACAGGCCAGGGACAGACCGATGGATTGCCAGCATTCACCGCACATTCGCGTATTCGTCGACAGAAAGAAGAACGGCGAGCCGGTGTTCGAAAGCGTGCCGGTGCGCGAAGTGGGCGAACATACCTATGAACTGCTGTCGTCGCCGGGGCTGGCGCTGAACATGGCGCGCGGCGACATCATCTGCACGGCCATCCCCGATCAGCATGTCGAGGTAGTGCGCAGGGGTGGCAATTTTTGCATTCATATCTACGCCAACGAGCTGCCCCAGGATGCCGTCGACACGCTGGAAAGCGAGGTGCAGACGCTGCTGGGCGGCACGCTGGACGGTCGCTACAAAGGCAACCTGACGCTGGCAGTGCCGGCGAGCAATGGGTTCGAGGCGATTCGCCCGGTGTTCGACCGGTTTCGGGAGGCGACGGGGGTGCAGTGGTATTACGCCAACATCTACCAGAACCTCGATGACGACGAGGATGAGACGTTGCTGAACTGGTGGGTCGACAACTGAAGCTGCGAGCGCTGCGCGCTCTATCGCGGGTCAAGCCCGCTCCCACAAGAACACCGCAGTACCTGTGGGAGCGGGCTTGACCCGCGAAGCAGGCGCTGCGATCTCAGGATGAACAACTGATCTCCAGATGCTTGCCCCACTCGGGTGGGCGTTCGGCATAGGCCTGCATCCCCGGCTGTTCCTCGAACGGCCGTGTCAGCACCTGGTGCAGGCGTCGCACTTCCTCGTAATCCCCGCCTTCAGCCGCCTCGATGGCACGCTGCGCCAGGTAGTTGCGCAGAATGTACAGCGGGTTCACCGCGTGCATCCGCGCGCGCCGGCCTTCGGCATTGCCCGGCTCCTGGTCCAGGCGCGCCAGGTACTCCACCGCCCAGGCATCGAACCCGGCCAGGTCGACGAAATCGTCGCGCACCACCCGCACGGCTTGCGCCGCCGGCTGATCACCCAGCTTGCGGAAGAACAGCGTGTAGTCCACAGCGCCCTTGTTCATCAGCCCCAGCAAGCGCTCGACCAGCGCCGAATCGTCATCGCGCGCCTCGGTCAGCCCCAGGCGTCGACGCATCAGGTCCAGGTAATGGGCCTGGTACAACGGCAGGAACAGCCCCAGCGTTTCCTTCAGCGCCTCGACGCTGATGAACGGGGTCAGCGCCTGGGCCAGCGCGCTCAGGTTCCAGTGTGCGATCGGCACCTGGTTGCTGAAGCTGTAGCGCCCCTGGTCGTCGGAATGGTTGCAGATGAAGCCGGCATCGAAGTCGTCGAGGAAGGCAAACGGCCCGAAGTCGAAGGTGATGCCCAGAATCGACATGTTGTCGGTGTTCATCACCCCGTGGCAGAAACCATAGGCCTGCCAGCGCGCAATCAGCTCGGCATTGCGTTCGACGATGGTACGGAACATCGCCAGGTACGGCTCGAGTTGCTCGCGGCACTCGGCAAAGTGCAGGTTGAGCACGTGCTCGGCCAGCTCGCGCTGCTGCTCGGGTTGGCGGGTGTAGTAGAAGTATTCGAAGTGGCCAAAGCGCACATGGCTGGGCGCCAGACGCAGCACCATCGCCGCGCGCTCCTGGGTTTCGCGCCACACCGGCGTGCTCGAGCCGATCACGCACAGCGCGCGACTGCTGGGGATGCCCAGCGCGTGCAGGGCCTCGGAGGCGAGGAACTCGCGGATCGACGAGCGCAGCACCGCACGGCCATCGCCCATGCGTGAATACGGCGTCTGCCCGGCACCCTTGAGGTGCAGGTCCCAGTGCTCGCCGGCATCGTTGTACACCTCGCCCAGCAACAGCCCGCGACCGTCACCCAGGCGCGGGTTGTACGAACCGAACTGATGCCCCGAATACACCATCGCCCGCGGCTCGGCCTCGGCCCACAGCTTGTGTCCGCTGAACAGCTCGGCGAACACCGGGGAATGCGCCTCGGTAGGGTCCAGGTCGAGCAGTGCCATGGCCGCGTCGCTGGCCACGACCAGGCGCGGCTCGGCAATCGGCTCGGGCAGCACGTGGGTGGAGAACGCATCGCCCAGGCGGGCGAAGCGGTTGTCGAAGGTCAGTTCGTCGAGGGATTTCAACGGCCATCTCCTGGCGCATCGGTGGGGGGCTCGGGCAGCACGGTCTTGTTCGGCGCTTCGACCGGTACCATCTTGTACTCCTGGCCCTGCATGTTCTTCAGGTACACCTCCATCTGGCGGAACGAGATGTTGATGTGCTGGCGCTTGAATTCCTTGTTGATGTAGCGGTTGATCTCGTCCAGTACCGGGTTGCGGTCGCCCAGGTCACGCACGTGCATGCGCAGTTCGTGGTCCAGGGTACTCTCGCCGAAGTTCAGGAAGTACACGATCGGTGCCGGCTCCTTGAGCACCCGCGGGTTCTCGTTGGCTGCCTGCAGCAGCAGGGTGCGTACCAGGTCCAGGTCCGAGCCGTAGTCCACGCCCAGCTTGAGGGTGACGCGGGTGATGGTGTCGGTCAGCGACCAGTTGATCAACTGGCCGGTGATGAAGGTCTTGTTGGGGACGATGATGTCCTTGCGGTCGAAGTCGGTGATGGTGGTGGCGCGGATGCGGATCTTGCTCACCGTGCCCGACAGGTTGCCGATGGTGATGGTGTCGCCGATGCGCACCGGGCGCTCGAACAGGATCATGATGCCGGAGATGAAGTTGGCGAAGATCTCCTGCATGCCGAAGCCCAGGCCCACCGACAGCGCCGCCACCAGCCATTGCAGCTTGTCCCAGCTGACGCCGAGGGTCGACAGCGTGGTGACGAAGCCCACCCCGGCAATCACGTACGACAGCAACGTGGTGGTCGCATACGCGCTGCCCTGGGCCAGGTTCAGGCGTGACAGCACCAGCACCTCGAGCAGCCCCGGCAGGTTGCCGGCCAGGGCGAAGGTGATGCCGATGATCACCAGTGCCCCGAGCAGGTCGCCCAGGCTGATCGGCACCATGCTCATGGCCGCGCCGGTGCCGCTGGTGTACTCGTACAGGGTTATGTTGTCGAGGTAGGCGAACACGCTGATCAGGTCGGCCCACACCCAGTACAGCGCGGCGATGAAGCCGCCCAGCAGGGCCAGGCGGATCAGGCGCAGCGACTGCTGGTTGACCTGCTCGATGTCCAGGGTCGGCTCCTCGACGATCACCTCGCCATCGAGCCCTTCCTTGGTGGCCTGGCGCTTGCTCAGTGCGCGCTGGTAGGCCAGGCGCCGGGCGGCCACGGCCAGGCCGCGCACGAAGGCTGCCTCGATCACCAGCCAGAACATCAGCAGGTACAGGGTGTCGATCAGGCGGTCGGTGAGCTTGAGTGCGGTGTAGTAGTAGCCAAAGCACACGGCAATGAACAGCGCCACCGGAAGCGCCGTGAACGCCACGCCCACGGCCTTGCGAAACAGCGAGGTATTGCGGTGCGCGGGGCTGCTCAGCAGCAGGCGGCTGAGCAGCCAGGCCATCAGTGCGTAACAGGTCAGTACCACACCGATGCCGAGCACGTCGTCGGCCAGCGCCGAGGGCTGGTGCTCGGCCACCGCCACCACGCCGACCAGCGCCAGTACCACGCTGCCCAGGCGGCGGATCCAGCCGCGCAGGAACTCGACCTGGGCCTTCTCCCAGCGAAAGTGCAGCTCGGCCACGCCGCCGGGCGCCAGAATCCGGTAGGCGGTGTAGAACACCAGCCAGGCCTGGGCGATCTGCCACAGCGCGGCGCCCAGGTTGGCGTTCTGGCCGCGGGCGTCGATCTGCAGCGCATAGCCGCACAGCGCCAGGCCCAGGCTCAGCGGCATCGCCAGCAGGATATTGATCAGAATGGCCTGGGGCGTGTGCCACTGGCTGTCACGCTTGAAGTGGCCCACATCCTGGTGAACCTTGTTCAGCCGCGCATACAGGTACTTGCGCCGCCACAGCAGGGCGCCGATCAGCAACAGCAGCGGCAGGAACAGCAGCGGGCGCTGCGTCAGGCCGTCGGCCAGTTCGTTGATGCCCGACCCCCACGGCAGGCTCACCACCTGCTTTTGCAGGCGTTCGGGCACGCTGCGCAGCCACTCGAAGTCCAGCGGCTTGTTGCTGGGGATCCAGAACATCTGTTCGTCGAGGGTGCCGCGCAGGTTCTGTGCGGTGCTCAGCAGCTGCTTCTGGTTCAGTTGCAGGGTGATGGATTCGTTGAGCAGGGCGCTCAGCTCGCGGTTGAGCCGCTCCAGCAAATCGCTGCGGGTGATTGCCACCTCCAGCAGGGCCTTGCGCAACTGTGGGGTGACGCTGTCGGGCGGCTGGGTGGCCAGCAGCTTGTCGACGTAGCTGCTGGGGCTGCTGATCTGCTCGCGCTGCTGGTTGACCTCGAACTGGTACAGGCGAATGTCGGCAATCTGGTCGGCCAGGTCGCGATCGACCTTCAGGTGCGGCAGGGCCTGCTTCTGCTTGTAGAGGATCTTGGACAGCAACAGGCTGCCCTTGAGCACGCTGATCTGTTCGTCCAGTGCCTGGTCGGCCTGGGTCAGGCTGTCGAGCTGCTGCTTGGTCTGCAGGTTCTGCTGGGTCAGCTCGTTGAGGCGGTCGGTGCTGCGCAGCAGGTAGTCGGACAGCTTCAGGTTGGTGGCGCTTTCGGTGGCCAGCACGCTGCTGCCGCCGGCCTTCTGTGCCTCGATGGACTGTTCGGTGACGGTCTGCTGCGACTGCGCCAGGCGCTTCTGGTTGATCAGCGTCTGCAGGTCCTGGATCTCCTGCTCAAGGCGTGTGGCGCGCTCGATCAGCAGGTCGTGCTGGCTGTTGCCCAGGTCTTGCAGCAGGCTGTTGCCGGCCAGTTCCTGGCGGCGCAGCAGGGTCAGCGCGTTGAGCGAGGCGAGTTCGGCATTGAGCTGGTTGCGCTGGTCGGCCGAGAGGCTCTTGCCGTTGTCCTTGCCCAGCTTGAGGATGCTGTTGATCTGCTGGGTGCGGGTCTGGTTGCTGCTGATCTCGGCCTGGGCGCGCTCGGGGCGGGTCTGGGAGTTGATGATCAGGCTGTTGGCTTCGGACAGCGCTTTCTGCAGCTCGCCCTGCTGGGTGGTGCGCTCGGACAGCAACTGCTCCAGCTGCGGCACGCCCATGCTGGCGTAGCGCTGCGCCACGGGCAGGGTCTTGGTGTCCTTGAGCCGGGTCAGCTCGCGCTGGTTTTCGCTGGTCTGGCGCGGGGCGTCGGCCAGTTGCTGCTTGAGCGCGGCCAGGCGCTTGTCGTAGTCGTCGCGCGAGGCCAGCAGGCCAAGGGTCTGCTCCAGCACTTGCTGCAGGGCCTTCTGGTCGGCCTCCGGCAGCTTGCGCTCGGCGATCTTGTCCAGGCTGTGCTGGACGCTTGCCGTGGTGGGGGGTTCCGCCGCCTGGGCGAAGGAGAGGGACAGGCACAGCCCGAGCAGGGCTGCGCTAACAACAGTGCGCAGGGACATAGGCAGACGTCGTAGAACCGGGCAGAGAATCGAAGTTTAAAGGAACAACCCGGGGCCGGGTCGAGAACCTTCGGGGAATTTGATACCCACTTTGAGGATCTTGTTCCCTTCCATCAGCGCAACGGTCCACAGGGTGTTGTTCCATTCGATCTGGTCGCCCACCACCGGTGCGCCGCCGACCTTCTGCTCGATGAAGTGCGCCAGCGGCTGGTGCGGGTCCTGGCCGTCGAGCTGCAAACCGTACAACGCCGCTACAGCCCCCAGTTCTGCGTCACCTTCGAGCACGAAGTCGCCGAAGAAACGCAGGTCCAGGCCGCGTTGCGGCGCCTGGCTGAACAGCTTGCCCAGCGCCGGCAGGTTGTGTTCGTGACCGATCACGCACAGCAGGTCGCCGACTTCGAGGGTGGTACTTCCCGACGGATGGAGCAGTTGCTGGCCGCGAAACAGGGCAGCGATACGCGTGCCTTCGGGCATTTTCAGCTCGCGCAGGGCGGCACCGATGCACCACTTCTCCGCACCCAGGCGATACACGAACAGCTCCCACTCGCTGGTGATGTGCACTTCCAGGGCCGAGCGCGAGATCGGCGCCGGGTCGGGCGGCACGGTCACCTTGAGCAGGCGCGCCACCCACGGCAGGCTGGTGCCCTGCACCAGCAGCGACACCAGTACGATGAAGAAGGCCAGGTTGAAGTACAGCTGGGCATGCGGCAGCCCGGCCATCAGCGGGAACACCGCAAGGATGATCGGCACCGCGCCGCGCAGGCCGACCCACGAGATGAACACCTTTTCGCGGCCATGGAAGGCCTTGAATGGCAGCAGGCCGATCATCACCGACAGCGGCCGCGCGAACAGGATCATCCACAGCGCCAGGCCCAGGGCCGGCAGCGCGATGGGTAGCAGGTCGTGGGGCGTGACCAGCAGGCCCAGCACCAGGAACATGCCGATCTGGGCCAGCCAGGCCATGCCGTCGAGCATGTGCAGGATGCCGTGGCGGCTGCGGATCGGCCGGTTGCCCAGTACCAGGCCACACAGGTACACGGCCAGGAAGCCGCTGCCGTGCAGGGCGTTGGTGAGCGCGAACACCACCAGGCCGCCGCTGATCACCAGGATCGGGTACAGGCCGCCGGCCAGGTTCATGCGGTTGACCAGCTGCAGCATCAGCCAGCCGCCGCCCAGGCCCAGCAGGCTGCCGATGCCGAATTCGCGCACCAGGTGGCCGAGCAGGCCCCAGTGCAGGCCGTTCTGGCCGCTGGCGATCATCTCGATCAGGGTCACGGTGAGGAACACCGCCATCGGGTCGTTGCTGCCCGACTCGATTTCCAGGGTGGCCGTCACCCGCTCGTTGAGGCCCTTGCCGCCCAGCAGCGAGAACACCGCGGCGGCGTCGGTGGAGCCGACGATGGCGCCGATCAGCAGGCCCTGCATCAGGCTCAGGTCGAACAGCCAGGCGGCGGCCAGGCCGGTGAGGCCGGTGGTGATCATCACCCCCACCGTGGCCAGCGACAGCGCCGGCCACAGGGCCACGCGGAAACTCGAGACGCGGGTACGCAGGCCGCCGTCGAGCAGGATCACGGCCAGTGCCAGGTTGCCCACCAGGTAGGCGGTCGGGTAGTTGTTGAAGATGATGCCGCCGCCGTCGACGCCGGCAACCATGCCCACTGCCAGGATGATCACCAGGATCGGGATGCCCAGGCGCGAGGAGAGTGAACTGACCAGGATACTTGCACCTACCAGCAATGCGCCGATCAAGAACAGGCTATTGATGGTGGACGCATCCAAAGGCAGTACTCCAGGGGGGATTGCAGAAAGAGGCGCGACTTGCTTTTTGCCTGACTTCAGCTAGCAGGTCGCGTGCCAAGGATTCTAACCTGTGAGGTTGGCGGGCTGTAAAGCGATTATCGCGGGCACAAAAAAAGCACCGCAGGGGTGCTTGATCTGCTGTGAACGTACCGCCCCCATCGCGGGTCAAGCCCGCTCCCACAAGGATCACATTGGTCTCTGTGGGAGCGGGCTTGACCCGCGATGGGGGCAGCAGGGTCTTAAGCCTGCGGCACCTCACGCATCGGCTTGCCCTTCACCGGTGCACCATTGGCCACATAGTACTTGGCCGTGCTGCGCGGCAATGGCTGGCGGCCACGGATCTTGTCGGCGATCTTCTCGGCCATCATGATCGTCGGCGCATTCAGGTTGCCGGTGGTGATGATCGGCATGATCGAGGCATCCACCACGCGCAGGCCCTGCATGCCATGCACGCGGCCCTGGCCGTCGACCACCGCCATCTCGTCGATGCCCATCTTGCACGAGCACGATGGGTGGAACGCGGTCTCGGCGTGCTCGCGGATGAATGTGTCCAGCTGCTCGTCGGTCTGCACGTCGGCACCGGGGCTGATCTCGCGGCCACGGTAGGCGTCCAGCGCCGGCTGCGCCATGATCTCGCGGGTCAGGCGGATACCGTCACGGAACTCCTGCCAGTCCTGCTCGGTGGCCATGTAGTTGAACAGGATGCTCGGGTGCTGGCGCGGGTCCTTGGACTTGAGCTGGATACGCCCGCGGCTAGGCGAACGCATCGAGCCCATGTGCGCCTGGAAGCCGTGTTCCTGCACGCCGTTGCTGCCGTTGTAATTGATCGCCACCGGCAGGAAGTGGTACTGGATGTTCGGCCATTCGAATTCCGGGCGCGAGCGGATGAAGCCGCCGGCCTCGAACTGGTTGCTGGCGCCGATGCCGGTGCCCGCGAACAGCCACTGTGCACCGATGGCCGGCTGGTTGTACCAGAGCAGCGACGGGTACAGCGACACCGGCTGGGTGCAGGCGTACTGCAGGTACAGTTCGAGGTGATCCTGCAGGTTCTCGCCCACGCCCGGCAGGTCGTGCACCACAGGGATGTTCAGGCTTTCGAGCAGGGCCGCCGGGCCCACGCCGGAGCGCTGCAGCAACTGTGGCGAGGCGATGGCGCCGCTGCACACGATGACTTCCTTGCGGGCACGGGCTTCGACGCGCTCTTCGCTGGCGCCCACCAGGTAGGTCACGCCCACGGCGCGCTTGCCTTCGAACAGCACGCGGTCGCTCAGGGCATGGGTGACGATGGTCAGGGTCGAGCGTTTCTTGGCGGTGTCCAGGTAGCCGCGGGCGGTGCTGGCGCGACGGCCCTTGGGCGTCACGGTACGGTCCATCGGGCCGAAGCCTTCCTGCTGGTAGCCGTTCAGGTCTTCGGTGCGCGGGTAACCGGCCTGCACGCCGGCTTCGACCATGGCGTGGAACAGTGGGTTGTTGCCGGCTTTTGGCGTGGTGACGCTCACCGGGCCTTCGCCGCCATGGTAGTCGTTGGGGCCGATGTCACGGGTTTCGGCCTTGCGGAAATACGGCAGGCAGTCCAGGTAAGACCAGTCTTCCAGGCCTGGCAGCTTGGCCCAGCCGTCGTAGTCCATGGCGTTGCCGCGGATGTAGCACATGCCGTTGATCAGCGAGGAGCCGCCCAGGCCCTTGCCGCGGCCACATTCCATGCGGCGGCCGTCCATGTGCGGCTCCGGGTCGGTCTCGTAGGCCCAGTTGTAGCGTCGGCCTTGCAGCGGGAAGGCCAGTGCGGCCGGCATCTGGGTGCGGAAGTCGAAGCGGTAGTCCGGGCCGCCGGCTTCCAGCAGCAATACGGTGACGCCTTCGTCTTCGGTCAGGCGGGTCGCCAGGGTGTTACCGGCCGAGCCGGCCCCGACGATGATGTAGTCAAAAACGTGGGACATGTTGCGTACCCTCATAGGCAGTGAGCAGGGGAGCGGGGGAGGCGCCCGGACCTGGCGGCCCGGGCGCGGCTACACGGGTGCTTAGAACACCGAGGCGTAGTTGCCCAGCTCGACCTGTACCGACTTGATCCGCGTGTACTGGGCCAGCGAGCTGACACCGTTTTCACGGCCGACACCGGATTGCTTGTAGCCACCGACCGGCATCTCGGCCGGCGATTCGCCCCAGGCGTTGATCCAGCAGATGCCCGCTTCCAGCTGATGGATGATGCGGTGCGCGCGGCTGATGTCGTTGGTGCAGACACCGGCGGCCAGGCCGTAGTCGGTGTCGTTGGCGCGACGGATGACTTCTTCTTCGGTCTCGTAGGAGAGGATGCTCATCACCGGGCCGAAGATCTCTTCCTTGACGATGGTCATGTCGTCACGGCAGTCGGTGAAGACGGTCGGGGCCACGAAGGCGCCCTTGGCGAACTCGCCGTCGGTCAGGCGCTCGCCGCCACACAGCACGCGGGCACCTTCTTGCTTGCCCTTGGCGATGTAGCCCAGCACGCTTTCCATGTGGGCGAAGCTGACCAGCGGGCCGAAGTTGGTGTTCTCGTCCTGCGGGTTGCCGATGCGGATGCGCGCCACGCGCTCGGCGATCTTGGCTTCGAAGGCGGCTTTGAGCGAGGCCGGGATGAACACGCGGGTGCCGTTGGTGCACACCTGGCCCGAGCTGTAGAAGTTGGCCATCATCGCGATGTCGGCGGCGCGGTCCAGGTCGGCGTCTTCACAGATGATCAGTGGCGACTTGCCGCCCAGCTCCATGGTGACTTCCTTGAGCGAGGAGCTCGAGGCGCTGGCCATGACCTTCTTGCCGGTGGCGGTGCCGCCGGTGAACGAGACCTTCTCGATGCGCGGGTGTTCGGTGAGGTAGGTGCCGACGTCGCGGCCACTGCCGGTCAGTACGTTGAACACGCCGTCCGGCAGGCCGGCTTCGGTGTAGATCTCGGCCAGTTTCAGGGTGGTCAGCGAGGTGACTTCCGAGGGCTTGAAGATCATCGCGTTGCCGGCGGCCAGGGCCGGGGCGGATTTCCACAGGGCGATCTGGATCGGGTAGTTCCAGGCGCCGATACCCACGGTCACGCCCAGCGGCTCGCGACGGGTGTACACGAACGAGCTGTCGCGCAGCGGGATCTGCTCGCCTTCGATGGCCGGCACCAGGCCTGCGTAGTATTCGAGCACGTCGGCACCGGTGACGATGTCGACGTAGCGGGTTTCGGAGTAGGACTTGCCGGTGTCCAGGGTTTCCAGTGCAGCCAGCTCGTCGTTGCGCTCGCGCAGGATGTCGACGGCGCGGCGCAGGATGCGCGAACGCTGCATGGCGGTCATGGCCGCCCAGACTTTCTGGCCGCGCTCGGCGCTTTCCACTGCGCGCTCCACGTCGGCCTGGTTGGCACGTTGCACCTGGGCGAGGACTTCGCCGTTGGCCGGGTTGATGGCGTCGAAGGTGGCGCCGCTGGAAGCGTCGACATAACCACCGTCAATGTAGAGTTTTTGCGTTTCGAAACGGGCCATAGTGTCCTCGCAAGTGCAGTGTGTGTCGGCTATCCGCGCTGTGCTCCTGCTTGTTTGGCACTCGCGACGCGCAGTGGTTCAGAGGCCGGGTCCTGTAGAGCCGGGCTGCTCTGTTTAGCCAGTTGTGAATCCATGTATTCGTAAGCGATCTGCTGCGCCTGGTCGGTATCGAAGGCATCTCCCGACAGCGCGCCGCGCAGCCACAGCCCGTCGATCAGGGCAGCCAGCCCGCGGGCCGCGCTGCGGGCTTCGGGCAGCGGCAACACACGGCGGAACTGGCAGCACAGGTTGGAATACAAGCGGTGATCGTTGATCCGCTGCAACCGGTGCAAAGACGGCTGGTGCATGCTGGCGGCCCAGAAGGCCAACCAGGTTTTCATTGCCGGGCCGTTGACCTGACTGGCGTCGAAGTTGCCCTCGACGATCACCTTCAGGTGGGCGCGCGGGGTGTCCTCCGTGAGCGCCTGGCGACGTGCCGCGACGTTGTCGATCAGCACGTTCATCAAGTACCGCATGGTCGCTGCGATCAGGCCGTTCTTGTCCTGGAAGTAGTGACTGATGATGCCGTTCGACACACCGGCCAAACGAGCGATCAGCGCAATGCTGGCGTCCCCCATGCCGACCTGGTCTACCGCCATCAACGTGGCTTCGATCAACTGCTGGCGGCGAATGGGTTGCATACCGACCTTGGGCATCTGGCAAATCTCCTCAGGCCTTCGGGCAGACGACAGGCGGCTGACTCGGCGAAGACCAGTCTATTTTGTTTTGATTGAACGTTCAATCAACAAAGAATAAGCTCTGCGACAATTCGCGCCATTGACAGGTTTTTGTGGCCCGTCACTGACGCCGATTGGCACCCTAAAAAGACGTGTAACCCCCGTAATGCAAGGCGTGCACGGGTTTAAACGAAACGTTGATCAGAATTGCCCAGCGGTGTCGCACCGTTCGGCGGGCCCTCGGATCGGGACCCTTTTTCTGTTTTTTTCAACGCAATCGGTTTGGGATCACGGTTTTTCAAGGTGCTTTTATAACACCTGACGCAGTGGGGCTATTGCACCAATTGCGCGGGTGACGGGTCGTTTCGTGTTTTCTCTCGCACTGCCTGGAGCATCTGTGCAATGAGTTCTGCCTCCCTGATAAAGACCCCTGCCGAGAGGGTCCGGGTCAACAGCGTGGTGTTCTACACCACGGCGCTGCTGATCCTGTTGTTGACTGCCTTGCTGATCGCCGCCCCGGACACGGCCGGTCAAATTCTCGGCCAGGCCCAAGCCTGGCTGTCGCGCAGCTTCGGCTGGTACTACATGCTGGTGATCGGCGGCTACCTGCTGTTCGTCATCGGGCTGGCGTTTTCCTCCTACGGCAAGCTCAAGCTTGGCGGCAAGGACGACAAGCCCGACTTCAGCTACGGTGCCTGGGCCGGCATGCTGTTCTCCTCCGGTATCGGTATCTCGCTGCTGTACTTTGGCGCGTCCGAACCGCTGGACCACTACTTCAACCCGCCTGCCGGTGCGCCGGCCAGCCTGGAGGCCGCACGCCAGGGCATGCAGCTGACCTTCCTGCACTGGGGCCTGCACGGCTGGGCGATCTATGCGCTGGTGGGCCTGGCCGTGGCCTACTTCGCCTACCGCCACAACCAGCCACTGGCCTTGCGTTCGGCGCTGTACCCGCTGGTGGGTGAGCGCTGGGTCAAGGGGGCTGCCGGGCACACCGTGGACATCTTCGGCATGTTCGTGACCCTGCTGGGCCTGGTGACCAACCTGGGCATCGGTGCGATGCAGGTGTCCTCGGGGCTGGAGTACCTGTTCGGCATGCAGCACAGCAACACCAACCTGCTGATGGTGATCCTGGTGATGAGCACCGTGGCCACGATCGCGGCGGTGTCGGGCGTGGAGAACGGCATTCGCCGACTGTCCAACCTGAACATCCTGCTGTTCAGCGGCCTGCTGCTGTTCGTGCTGCTGTTCGGTGACACCCTGCACCTGCTCAACGGTTTCGTGCAGAACATCGGCGACTACCTCAACGGCGTGATCCTCAAGACCTTCGACCTCTACGTGTACGAAGGCAACAACGCCAGGTCCGAAGGCTGGCTGGGCCTGTGGACCCTGTTCTACTGGGCCTGGTGGATTTCCTGGGCCCCGTTCGTGGGCATGTTCATCGCGCGTATCTCCCGTGGCCGCACCGTGCGCGAGCTGGTGGCCGGCGTGCTGCTGATTCCGTTGGGCTTTACCCTGGCGTGGCTGTCGATCTTCGGCAACACCGCGCTGGACCTGGTGATCAACCACGGTGCGGTGGAGCTTGGGCGCACGGCGGTGGAACAACCGGCGATGTCGATCTACCAGCTGCTGGAGCACTTCCCGGCGGCCAAGATCGTGGTTGGTGTGGCGGTGTTCGTCGGCTTCGTGCTGTTCCTCACTCCGGCTGACTCGGGCGCGGTGATGATGGCCAACCTGTCGTGCAAGGGCGGCGACGTGGACGAGGATGCGCCGCACTGGCTGCGTATCCTGTGGTCGGCGATCATTACCCTGGTGACCATCGGGCTGTTGCTGGTGGGCAACTTCCAGGCCATGCAGACCATGGTGGTACTGGCCGGGCTGCCGTTCTCGGTGGTGCTGGTGGTGTTCATGTTCGGCCTGTTCAAGGCCATGAAACAGGACACCCAGGTCGAGCAGGAGCAGGCCGAACTGGCGGCGCGTGGCCGTCGCGGCTTCAGCGAGCGCCTCACCCAGCTGGACCTGCAGCCGACCCAGGCGATGGTGCAGCGCTTCATGGACAAGCAGGTGAGCCCGGCGCTGAAAGAGGCGGCGGTGCAGTTGCAGGGCATGGGCCTGCAGGTGCAGAGCCGCGTCGGCCAGTCGCGCGAGGCGATGGGCTTGCGCATCGAGATGGAGGAGGGCAACCCGTTCGTCTACGAAGTGAGCCTGGACGGCTACCTGGCGGCGCCGAGCGAAGCGCCGGCGCAGGGTGAAGGCGACGTGCGCCAGCGTTACTACCGGGCCGAGGTGTACCTGCACAACGGCAGCCAGGAGTACGACTTGATGGGCTTTACCGTCGAGCAGATCACCCGCGACGTGCTGGATCAGTTCGAGAGTCATCGCCAGTTGCTGGGGCGTGTGTACAGCTGATGGCAGATAGCTGAATGAAGAAGGGCCCTGCCGGTAACGGCAGGGCCTTTTTTTTGCTGGCGATGCGTTGGCGTTCTACAGCGCTGACGAACGATAAATAAATTAAAAGGTTTGCTGGCTGGCGACCAAGGAAGCACCAAAAAGTCGATTCTCGACTTTTGGCAACTGCGCAACTTCTTGCGCACCAAAATGTGGATAAACCTGTGCATACATTGCTGCGGGCCATACTCAACGTAGCCTGCAGCTAACTGCGAAACTTCTTGCACAGTACTGCGCAAGAAGTTGCGCACTTTTTCGGGTTTTGCCTTTCCCAATGCCAGCGGGTTAAAACGTGCAGCGGGTACAGTTGCACTGGGAACAGCAGAAAGTATTAGGGTTGCAGGATTCGATGTAATCAGTGATCCGACGAATAAATTTCCCAATCATGCGAGAATTATTCATCCGGATGGAAGGGATGGATTTAGTGACTAAAATTTAGTCGGTCTATCAAATGCGCTGGGGGATGAAACGAGATGTCAATAACTGAAGAACTGTTTTACTTATTTGATAAAGATGATAAGTGCTTGGGGCAGATCATATTGCAGGTTGGTGACAACCCCAAGAAGCAAGGGAGGTTCTCTCCAGTCAAAGAGTTCTCGAGGTGCCGGAATTTGTTCAAAGAGCTTGAAAGTGCGGCAAATGCTATGCTGTTTAGTCATGTAGACGAAATAGAAGAAAAAATCGCCTTGCTAGGTTTCTACGTCAAAGCAGAGGGGTCGGAAATTAAACTAAAAATAAAAGGGCTTCAAATAATGAGGGGGTGGGCAATTTTTGAAGTTGGACAGGCACTTTAAAGTCGATAAGTAAAGTTGCACTTAAATGAAGTGTTTTTTGGCTCTAAAGTAATTGTATGCGTTTAGGCCTCTACAAGAAGGCCCCTTCGGATGCCAGAGACGTGTACTTATGCTCCAAGCTGACAGCCCATGCTGAATGACCGGTATGGCAGTGAATAAAGTACTACCTCTTCGAGCCGGGCCGTGGCATCACTCCGCTGGAACGAACCCTGTTATTAAATTCTTGGTGAAAACAATGTTGAGAGCTACATTTTTCGAAATATTTAATATTTTTTTGGATAAATTAACATTTGAGGATTTAGAGATTCTTGGGCTGCCTGATATGGAGCGCTCCACCCTAGAGGACTACGGGTATGAATTGGTGGGTGATAAGTCAGACTGTCACGCTTACGAAAAAGAAATTATTGTGCCTCATAGAAATACTGGGCTTAGTCTGATGCACAAGTTGTATTTTTTTGCAGATGAATCTGTCGGCACTGGATTGGGTGTTGAGCCGAAGGTTAGATTAACCACGCTGCTGAAAGCGTATTGGGATTATCGAGACTTACGGGGCGGATCGCTCGATAATATAAGTTTTTATTTCTGGGATGGTAATGATGAGGGCGCTGTTGTGTTTGAGGAAAACATAGTGGTCAGATTTGGTTTTCGCCAGAACAGGGGTGCATACTTGATTGATAATGTGGAAAGTGGTCTGGATAGAGTTGGTAGTGTTCCTGGTGTTTCAGTAAGAAGCGTAAAAAAATACATGAATTCGTTTGAGCTGGATGGTGCTTTCAGTAGGCGTGAGGTAAGTAAATATCCTTATGCATTTTCAAGGTTAGTTGGCTTTTTGTGCAAAAATAGCAGGAGGTTTTGATATGCCCCTATAAAAATAGAAGTGTGAGTCTTGTGTATAAGCTCTGTTTTATGGAAGCAGTGTTTTCGGAAGCGGGCTAAGTATTGAATTGTCATTAATTGGGAAATCGCACCCTTTACTACGCCCCCACAGCGTCAATACGAGAATTACGCCCCCCATGACCGCCCCACCATAAGCGGCTGTCAGCATGAGAATAGACAGTTTTTACTTTCAAACTTGAACACCCTGCCCCACAGTTCAAACTTGCCAGAAAAAGAATTCATATCGACGTCTTGCCCTCACGGCCCCCTCGCTGGCAAGTCATGCGCTCACCTTGCCGGCGAAGAAGCCATCCGCTTCATCCCAGATTCTTGCCCAACAACGCGTGATACAGCTCGCTGTCGCCCAATATCCCCACCACCTGATTCCCTTCCTGCAACACCAGCTTGTTCCCCGTCTGATACCGAATCTGCAACGCCTCGCGCATACCGATATTGGCATTCACCAGCGTCGGCTTGCGCTCCAGCCCCTCCACCGCCTCGCCGGGCGCCCAGTTCTGCAAGGCCATGCCGTTGACGCCCTGGCGCGCGCCCCTGATGGTGTTGCCCTCGGCCAGGTCCAGCCAAGAATCACCACCCGGGTCCAGGCATACCGAACCGTTGATGCGCTTGCACTTGTCCAGTGTGCGCATCAGGCTGCGCCCGCACAGCACGTTGAGCGGGTTGGTATGCGCGACAAAGGTACGCACATACTCGTCCGCCGGGTTGAGCACGATCTCCTCGGGCTTGCTGTACTGGATGATGCGCCCGTCCTTCATGATCGCGATGCGGCTGCCGAGCTTTAGGGCCTCGTCCAGGTCATGGCTGACGAACACGATGGTCTTGGCCAGCTTGCGTTGCAGCTCAAGCAGCTCGTCCTGCAGGCCCTGGCGGATCAGCGGGTCGAGCGCCGAGAACGGTTCGTCCATCAGCAGGATGTCGGCGTCCATCGCCAGCGCCCGGGCCAGGCCCACGCGCTGCTGCATGCCGCCCGACAGCTCGTCGGGCTTCTTGTTGCGCCACTGGGTCAGGCCCACCAGCTCGAGCTTCTCGTCCACCAGCTTGCGCCGCTCCTTCTCGGGCCGGCCCTGCATCTCCAGGCCGAAACTGATGTTCTCGCGTACCGTCAGCCAGGGCATCAGGGCGAACTTCTGGAACACCATGGCGATACGCTGGGTGCGCATCATCTTCAGCTCGGCCGGGGTGCAGTGGGCAATGTCGATCTGTGCGCCTTCATGCTCGACGAACAGCTTGCCGCGGCTCACCGTGTTCAGGCCGTTGATGCAGCGCAGCAGGCTCGACTTGCCTGAACCCGACAGGCCCATCAGCACGCAGATCTCGCCCTTGTTGATGTCCAGGCTGGCTTTCTCGACGCCGACCACCAGACCGGTCTTCTTCAGGATCTGTTCACGCGTGAGGCCCTGGTCCAGCAGGCTGAGCGCCTCACGCGGGTGGCGCGAGAAGATCACGTCGACCTCTTCGAAGCGAATGATGCTCATGCTTCACTCCTTGCCGGTGCGTCCGGTTGCTTGCAGATACGGTCGAGCATGATCGCCAGCAGCACGATCGCCAGCCCCGCCTCGAAGCCCAGCGCGATATCGGCGGTGTTGAGTGCGTTGACCACCGGTTTGCCCAGACCATCGGCGCCCACCAGCGCGGCGATCACCACCATCGACAGCGACAGCATGATGCACTGGGTGACCCCCGCCGCGATGCTGGGCATGGCATGCGGCAGTTCGATGCGCGAGAGCAGCTGGCGCCGCGAGCAGCCGAACGCCTTGCCGGCATCCAGCAGTTCCTGCGGCACGTCGCGGATGCCCAGGTAGGTCAGGCGGATGGGCGCGGCAATCGCGAACACCACCGTCGAGATCAGCCCCGGCACCACGCCCAGGCCGAACAGGGTCAGGGTCGGGATCAGGTACACGAACGTGGGCACCGTCTGCATCAGGTCGAGTACCGGGCGCATGGCGGTGTAGAACATCGGCTTGTGTGCCGCCAGGATGCCCAGCGGCACGCCGATGGCCACGCACACGAAGGTGGCGAACAGCACCTGGGCCAGGGTTTCCATGGTTTCCTGCCAGTAGCCGAGGTTGAGAATCAGCAGGAACGACAGCGCGCAGAATACGGTGAGCGCCCATTTGCGCTGGATCAGGTGAGCGATCAGGGCCACCAGGGCAATCAGGACGAATGGGTTGAACCAGGTCAGCGCCCCGGTCACCCCGTGAATCATGAACTCCAGCGCCTCGGCGAAGGCGTCGAAGTAGTTGGCGCCGTGTTGCGTCAACCACTCGACGAAGGCCGCGATGTGCTGGCCCAGGGGTATTTTTTGATCGATCAGCATGATAGCGAGCGTCCACCTGCAAGGGATTGGAAACAACCCGCGCCGGGCAATCGCCCCCCGGCGCGGGGCGTGCTTACTGCGTCAGCTTGGCCTTGGCCGCCTCCAGGCCCGGTTTGCCATCCACGGTGGTCACGCCGGCCAGCCAGGTGTCGAGCACCTGCGGGTTCTGCTTGAGCCAGGCCTTGGCGGCGGCGTCGGGCTTGACCTTGTCGTCGAGCACCTTGCCCATCAGGGTGCTTTCCATGTCCAGGGTGAAGGAGAGGTTCTTGAGCAACTGGCCGACGTTGCTGCACTCCTGGCTGTAGCCCTTGCGCGTGTTGGTGAGCACGGTGGCCTTGCCGTAGTCGGGGCCGAAGAAGTCGTCGCCGCCTTCGAGGTATTTCATCTTGAAGCGCGTGTTCATCGGGTGCGGTTCCCAGCCGAGGAACACCACGTCGGTGCCACGGCGCTGGGCACGGTCGACTTGCGCGAGCATGCCGGCCTCGCTCGACTCCACCACCTTGAAGCCGGCGTCCTTCAAGCCGAAGGCATTCTTGTCGATCATGCTCTGGATGGTGCGGTTGCCGTCGTTGCCCGGCTCGATGCCGTAGATCTTGCCGTCCAGCTCCTTCTTGAATTTCGCGATGTCGGCGAAGTTCTTCAGGCCCTTGTCATACAGCGCCTGTGGCACGGCCAGGGTGTACTTGGCATTCTCCAGGTTGGCACGCACGGTCTCGACGGTGCCGGCATCGCGGTACGGCTTGATGTCGTTTTCCATGGTCGGCATCCAGTTGCCGAGGAACACGTCCATGTTCTTGCCGTCGGCCAGCGACTTGTAGGTCACCGGTACCGAGATCATGGTGGTGCGGGTCTTGTAGCCGAGCGCTTGGAGCACCGCACTGGTGACTGCAGTGGTCACGGTGATGTCGGTCCAGCCGACGTCGGAGAAGTTGACGGTGTGGCACTGCTCGGGCTCCACGGCCTGGGCCAGCGCCGGCAGGCTCAGCAGCGCGGCCAGCAACAGCGGGGGTGAACCTTTCATGGTGGACTCCTGGTTTTTTTCGGATGTCCCACGGGACAGGGGCCGTGCAATCGAGTCGGTACCGATCATCTAACAGCGAAAATCAAACGCCTACCGGGTGCGTCGTATCCAGTACAGGCAGGGTCGCATCCAGTGCCAATGAGGTCGCTTACAGTGTCGTCGGCCTCGAAAAACGCGGTTCTGACGCATGTGCACCGCAAAAAAACGGCGCAGGTCCTGCCCTGGCAACGGGCGGCGCTGCTGGACAAGAGCGCGTCGGTTGCAGACGTCGTGGTCGCTGACAAAAGCCTGATGATGCGCGAAACCGGCGGATTGCCGCCTTTTCAGCGTAGCAGCCAGAGGTACGCGGCATGGCCATCAGTGTGTTCGACCTGTTCAAGATCGGTGTCGGCCCTTCAAGCTCGCACACCGTCGGCCCGATGCGCGCCGCGGCGCTGTTCGTGCAGGGGCTGCGCGAGCGCAACCTGCTGGCTCGGGTGCGGCGTATCGAGGTGCGCCTGTACGGCTCGCTGTCGGCCACCGGCATCGGTCACGGCAGTGACAACGCGGTGATCATGGGCCTGATGGGCGAATGGCCGGACGCCATCGACCCGGCGCAGATCGCCCCGCGCATCGCCACGCTGCGCGAAACCGACAGCCTGCTGCTGGACGGACGCTGGCCGGTCGGCTTCGTCTGGGCCCGCGACATGCGCCTGCTGGACGAGAACCTGCCGTACCACCCCAATGCCCTGACCCTGATCGCCGAGGGCGAGCAGGGCGAGCTGCACCGCGATACCTACTACTCGGTGGGCGGCGGCTTCGTGGTGGACGCGGCGCAGGCGGCCAGCGGTGTGCTGGACGCCGACACCACCGTGCTGCCCTACGACTTCAACAGTGCCGTGGAACTGCTGGATTTGTGCTGGCAGCACGACCTGCGCGTGTCGCAACTGATGCTGGAGAACGAAAAGGTGTGGCGCAGCGAGGCTGAAATCCGTGCCGGGCTCATGACCCTGTGGCGGGCCATGCAGGCCTGTGTCGAAAACGGCCTGCGCCACGAGGGCATCCTGCCGGGCGGGCTCAATGTGCGCCGCCGCGCGGCACGCCTGCACCGCAGCCTGCAGGAACTGGGCAAGCCCAACGTGATCGGCTCCACCCTCAGTGCCATGGAGTGGGTCAACCTGTATGCGCTGGCGGTCAACGAGGAAAACGCCGCAGGCGGGCGCATGGTCACCGCCCCCACCAACGGCGCGGCAGGCATCATCCCGGCGGTGCTGCACTACTACATGCGCTTCAGCGACGAGGTCAGCGAAGCCAGCGTGGTGGACTTCTTTCTGGGCGCGGCGGCGGTGGGCATCCTGTGCAAGAAGAACGCGTCGATCTCCGGCGCCGAAGTCGGCTGCCAGGGCGAGGTCGGCTCGGCCTGCGCAATGGCGGCGGCGGGCCTGGCCGAAGTGCTCGGGGCCACCCCGGCGCAACTTGAGAACGCCGCCGAGATCGGCCTGGAACACAACCTGGGGCTGACCTGCGATCCGGTTGGCGGGCTGGTGCAGGTGCCGTGCATCGAGCGCAACGCGATTGCCGCGGTCAAGGCGATCAACGCCGCGCAAATGGCCTTGCGCGGTGACGGCGAGCACTTCATCTCCCTCGACCGGGTGATCCGCACCATGCGCGACACCGGCGCCGACATGCACGACAAGTACAAGGAAACCTCTCGCGGCGGGCTGGCGGTGAACGCCATCGAATGCTGAGGCGTGGCTGCGCCGTTTTGGCCCATCGCTTTGAGCGTGCGCTGCGTTTTGGCGCGCCCCGGCCGATGGCGATTCACTGGCCACGCCACCCCTTCCAGCACGCGCGGTGACACCGCGCGTTGTCGTTTCTGGGCATCCTTCCCACAAGTGCTACCCAATTTCACAACGGGACTACAGACAGGCTTTGGCCCGGCCTTTTGCGTTTAAAAGCGACCCTGCGGGCGTGGGCGAACTAGACACATCGCGATGTCGTTTTCAGGTGTTGTTGAATGCGTATTCAAGTTTGGGCATGGCATTTGCGTTGGGTTTGGCAAAGCCCCTGCAATCGAACCGGGGCCATGACAAAAAGCCCGAGCCTGAGGCACACCCTGCATTGTGTGAGGAGAGATCGCGATGACGTCGTACAACTCCGCAACCCCAAACCAGAACCGCACCCCCCAATCCATCGGTTTCCTGCTGCTGGACAACTTCACGCTGATCTCCCTGGCCTCCGCGGTCGAGCCGCTGCGCATGGCCAACCAGTTGTCGGGTCGCGAGCTGTATCGCTGGAGCACACTGAGCGTGGATGGCGGTCAGGTGTGGGCCAGCGACGGCCTGCAGATCACTCCTGATTCGGCGATGCATGCGGCGCCGGCGATGGACACCGTGATCGTGTGTGGCGGCATCGGCATCCAGCGCACCGTGACCCGTGAACATGTGACCTGGCTGCAGAGCCAGGCCCGCCAGTCGCGTCGGCTGGGGGCGGTGTGTACCGGCAGCTGGGCGCTGGCCTGTGCGGGGCTGCTCGATGGCTTCGATTGCAGCGTGCACTGGGAGTGCCTGGCCGCGATGCAGGAGGCCTTCCCGCGGGTGAGCATGAGCACGCGCCTGTTTACCCTGGACCGCAACCGCTTCACCAGCTCGGGCGGCACCGCGCCGCTGGACATGATGCTGCACCTGATCAGCCGCGATCATGGCCGCGAGCTGTCGGCGGCGATCTCGGAGATGTTCGTGTACGAGCGTATCCGCAACGAGCAGGACCACCAGCGCGTGCCGCTCAAGCACATGCTCGGTACCAACCAGCCCAAGCTGCAGGAAATCGTGGCGCTGATGGAGGCCAACCTCGAAGAGCCGATCGACCTGGACGAACTGGCGGTGTACGTGGCGGTGTCGCGGCGTCAGCTGGAGCGGTTGTTCCAGAAGTACCTGCATTGTTCGCCGTCGCGCTATTACCTGAAGCTGCGGCTGATTCGTGCGCGGCAGCTGCTCAAGCAGACGCCGATGTCGATCATCGAGGTGGCGTCGGTGTGCGGGTTCGTGTCCACGCCGCACTTTTCCAAGTGCTACCGGGAATACTTCGGGATACCGCCGCGTGATGAGCGGGTAGGCTCGAACACGGCCCAGCAGGTGGCGATGATGCCGCTGCCGCAGGCGCTGGTGCTGTCGCCGCTGGCCGGGCCGATGTCGGCGCTGAGTCAGGCGCGCAATGAGTCGACGTTTGCCAGTGTGAGGCTGTAGACCAGGCCGACAGCATCGCGGGTCAAGCCCGCTCCCACCGGTACATCGCTGCTCTGAAGGGCAGTGAAGCGCCTGTGGGAGCGGGCTTGGCCCGCGATGGGGTCAACCGTGAAGGCTTTTGTGGTTCGCCAGCGCCGGCAGCAACTGCTTGTCGATCGCCTGGCGCACCGCCGGCAGGATCGTCGCGCTGCCGGTGTACAACTGCTCCACCAGGCCGCGCAGGGCCCGGGCGCGTTCCGCGCTCAAGCCGCGTACCGCACATTCGCAGGCCTGCTCGGCGCTGGCGCCGGCAGGCATCTCGAAGCCCAGGGCGCGCAGTTGGCCCAGCAGGTCGTCCTGATCGATCAAATCGGCGTGCATCATGGCGGTTGTCCTTGTTCGAGGCGAAGGGTGCCCCGATTCTGGGAGCGCTGCGCGGTGGCGACAAGGGGCATGGCCGGCATACCTATGAACAGGTCGTTTTTGGCTAGATCAGTGACGTGCGCAGGCGCCCTCAGCCGCGCTTGAGCAGCACCGCACAGGCGCTCTTGTAGGCCTCATGCTGATACTTGTTCAGCGTTCCCGGCAGCTCGAGATTGTGCTTCTTGGCCTGGGCGCTGACGGTCTGCGGCGACACCAGCTCCACCGTGCAGTTGTCCAGCAACTGCAGCACGCCCTCGATCTTGAAGGTGGTCGGGCCGCCGGCAAAGTCGCCCTTCTTGCTGCGCTTCTTGATCGCCAGTTGCCCGATGCCATGCTCGCTGACAAAGGCTCTGACCTGTGCGGCGAATGCCTTTACCTGGGCGGCATCCTCGTCATCCTCCAGGCCGATCTTCTTGGTGGCCACGCCAACGTGCACGGGCTGGCCGGCGTCCAGGCTGGCCACGGCCAGCAGGGCTTCGCTGCCCTTGATTTCGATGCCGCAGATTTTCATGGGGTGCCTCAATCGGAGTTTTGCAGGCCAAGGGACTGCAGGTATTCGGAGCGGTCGTCGCTGCGTTGCGCCAGGCAGGTGTTCAGTGCGGCGTCGTACTCCTTGCCCGGTGTGCTGTCGAAGGTCTCGACCTTGCAGTCGGCGTCGCGTACTTGCTTCCACAGGTTCTGGGCGGCGTTCAGGCGGTTGCTCAGTTCGGTGATCTTCGCACCCTGGCCGGCATACTGTTCCTTGATGCGTTCGAGCAGATCGCCGAAGGCGGCGTTCAGCTCGCGTTCGGCAACCGTACGGCTGTAGGCGGCGCAGGCGTAGTTCTGCTGGGCCGTCTCGACGTTGTCGCACGGGGTGGGAGCGTCACTTTCCTCGGCCTGTGCGCCCAGCGCCACAGCCGCAAGCACAAGCCATACCAGCGATTTCATCTACAGAGTCTCCCACCAGGGTGCGCGTAAAGGATCCGCGATTCTCGCAAAGCACCGTAGCAAAGAACAGCATGGCGAGCGGGCAATGGTCGGCACTGTTCGGCACCTTCCCGGCGGGTGCCGCCCGGGCCCTTTGTCGCACCTTGACGTTTTCGGCAATTCCCCTGTCGTTTTTGCATCCTGGCGACCTGGCGCCTAGGCATATGCTGGCCCCAAAGCGCCGGCAGACGATTCGGCGCCGCAACGTCATACAAGGGGACAGCCTGATGAGCCCGGCCGAATTGCACGCAGACAGCATCGTTATCGACGGGCTGATCATCGCCAAGTGGAACCGCGAGCTGTTCGAGGACATGCGCAAGGGCGGCCTCACCGCCGCCAACTGCACTGTCTCGGTGTGGGAGGGCTTTCAGGCCACCATCAACAGCATCGTCGCCAGCCAGAAGCTGATTCGCGAAAACAGCGACCTGGTACTGCCGGTACGCACCACCGCCGACATCCGCAAGGCCAAGGAGCAGGGCAAGACCGGCATCCTCTTCGGCTTCCAGAACGCCCATGCCTTCGAGGACCAGCTCGGCTACGTGGAGATCTTCAAGCAGCTGGGCGTGGGCATCGTGCAGATGTGCTACAACACCCAGAACCTGGTGGGTACCGGCTGCTATGAGCGCGACGGCGGGTTGTCCGGCTTCGGTCGCGAAATCGTCGCCGAGATGAACCGCGTGGGGGTCATGTGCGACCTGTCCCACGTCGGCTCCCGAACCAGCGAGGAAGTCATCCTCGAATCGAAAAAGCCGGTGTGCTATTCCCACTGCCTGCCCTCCGGGCTCAAGGAGCACCCGCGCAACAAGTCCGATGCCGAGTTGAAGTTCATCGCCGACCATGGCGGCTTTGTCGGCGTGACCATGTTCGCGCCGTTTCTGGCCAAGGGTATCGACGCGACCATCGACGACTACGCCGAGGCCATCGAATACACCATGAACCTGGTGGGTGAAGACGCCATCGGCATCGGCACCGACTTCACCCAGGGCCACGGCCAGGACTTCTTCGAGTACCTGACCCACGACAAGGGCTATGCGCGCCGCCTCACCAGCTTCGGCAAGATCATCAACCCGTTGGGCATCCGCACCGTGGGCGAATTTCCCAACCTCACCGAAACCCTGCTCAAGCGCGGCCACCCCGAGCGGGTGGTGCGCAAGATCATGGGCGAGAACTGGGTCAATGTCCTGAAAGACGTCTGGGGCGAGTAACCCCACGCCTCACCCAGCCGCATCCTTTTTCTTTTATGGAGTTCAGTTTCCATGGCCAAGATCGCCCCGCAATTGCCCATCGAAGTCGACAGCGAAACCGGTGTGTGGACCAGCGACGCGCTGCCGATGCTGTACGTGCCGCGGCATTTCTTCGTCAACAACCACATGGGCATCGAAGAGGTGCTGGGCGCCGACGCCTACGCCGAGATTCTGTACAAGGCCGGCTACAAGTCGGCCTGGCACTGGTGCGAGAAGGAGGCCGAATGCCACGGCCTGCAGGGCGTGGCGGTGTTCGAGCACTACATGAAACGCCTGTCGCAACGCGGCTGGGGGCTGTTCACGATCCAGGACATCGACCTCGACAGAGGTACCGCCAGCGTCAGGCTCGAACACTCGGCCTTCGTCTATGTGTACGGCAAGGTCGGGCGCAAGGTCGACTACATGTTCACCGGCTGGTTCGCCGGCGCCATGGACCAGATCCTGGCGGCCCGCGGCAGCCCCCTTCGCACGGTCGCCGAGCAGGTCTACGGCGGTTCGGAACACGGCCACGACGACGGCCTGTTCATCGTCAAGCCCCTGTAAGTCGAGGAACCCGCCATGGCTTTCGAAGCAATGTTCCAGCCGCTGCAGATCGGCAAGCTGACCATCCGCAACCGGGTACTGAGCACCGCACACGCCGAGGTGTACGCCACCGACGGCGGCATGACCACCGAGCGTTACGTGAAGTACTACGAAGAGAAGGCCAAGGGCGGTATCGGCCTGGCCATCTGCGGTGGTTCGTCGGTAGTGGCCATCGACAGCCCGCAGCAGTGGTGGGCCTCGGTCAACCTGGCCACCGACCGCATCATCCCGCACTTCCAGAACCTGGCCGACGCCATGCACAAGCACGGCGCCAAGATCATGATCCAGATTACCCACATGGGCCGGCGCTCGCGCTGGGACGGCTATCACTGGCCGACCCTGATGTCGCCCTCGGGCATCCGCGAACCGGTGCACCGCGCCACCTGCAAGACCATCGAGCCGGAGGAGATCTGGCGCGTGATCGGCAACTACGCGCAGGCCGCGCGCCGCGCCAAGGAAGGCGGGCTGGACGGGGTGGAACTGTCGGCAGTGCACCAGCACATGATCGACCAGTTCTGGAGCCCGCGGGTCAACAAGCGCACCGATGAATGGGGCGGCAGCTTCGAGAACCGCATGCGCTTCGGCCTGGAAGTGCTCAAGGCGGTGCGCGAGGAAGTCGGCCCCGACTTCTGCGTGGGCATGCGCATCTGCGGCGACGAGTTCCACCCCGATGGCCTCAGCCACGAGGACATGAAGGAAATCGCCAGGTACTACGACGCTACCGGCATGCTGGACTTCTTCGGCGTGATCGGCTCGGGCTGCGACACCCACAACACCCTGGCCAACGTGATCCCCAACATGAGCTTCCCGCCCGAGCCGTTCCTGCACCTGGCGGCGGGCATCAAGGAGGTGGTGAGCGTGCCGGTGATGCACGCGCAGAACATCAAGGACCCCAACCAGGCCACGCGCATTCTGGAGGGCGGCTACGTGGACATGGTCGGCATGACTCGCGCGCACATCGCCGATCCGCACCTGATCGCCAAGATCAAGATGGGCCAGATCGACCAGATCAAGCAGTGCGTGGGCGCCAACTACTGCATCGACCGCCAGTACCAGGGCCTGGACGTGCTGTGCATCCAGAACGCCGCCACTTCGCGGGAATACATGGGCGTGCCGCACATCATCGAGAAATCCACCGGCCCCAGACGCAAGGTGGTGGTGGTCGGTGCCGGCCCGGCCGGCATGGAGGCGGCGCGGGTGGCGGCCGAGCGCGGGCATGACGTGACCCTGTTCGAGAAGAAGGAGGCGATCGGCGGGCAGATCAGCATCGCCGCCAAGGCTCCGCAACGCGACCAGATCGCCGGCATCACGCGCTGGTACCAGCTGGAGCTGGCGCGGCTGAAGGTCGACCTGCGCCTGGGTACGGCGGCGGACGTCGACACCCTCATGGACCTGCGCCCCGACGTGGTGGTGCTGGCGGTGGGCGGGCACCCGTTCATCGAGCAGAACGAGTACTGGGGCGCGGCCGAGGGCCTGGTGGTCAGCAGCTGGGACGTGCTCGACGGCACGGTGGCGCCGGGCAAGACCGCGCTGGTGTACGACACCATCTGCGAATTCACCGGCATGTCGGTGGCGGATTTTCTGGCCGACAAGGGCAGCCAGGTGGAGATCGTCACCGACGACATCAAGCCGGGAGTGGCGATTGGCGGCACCTCGTTCCCCACCTACTACCGCAGCATGTACCCCAAGGAAGTGATCATGACCGGCGACCTGATGCTGGAGAAGGTCTACCGCGAGGGCGACAAGCTGGTGGCAGTGCTGGAGAACGAATACACCGGGGCACGGGAGGAGCGGGTGGTCGACCAGGTGGTGATCGAGAACGGTGTGCGCCCCGACGAGACCCTGTACTACGCACTCAAGGAGGGCTCGCGCAACAAGGGCCAGATCGATGTGGAGGCGCTGTTCGCGATTGAGCCGCAGCCGATATTGAGCCAGCCGGGGGAGGGGTACCTGCTGTACCGGATCGGCGATTGCGTGGCGCAGCGCAACACCCATGCGGCGATCTACGACGCCTTGCGCCTGTGCAAGGATTTCTGATCGTTCACTGCCCTTTCTTTCTGTAGGAGCCAGCCTTGCTGGCGAAGCGGCCACCGCGCAATCGACATGACACTGTGTCGTTGCATTCGCCGGCAACGCCGGCTCCTACAGGCAGATGTGCGATGTGCCCAGTCGGGAGCTTCCCATGTTGAACACCCTGCTACCCCTGCTGCTGTTTGCCGCCCTCGGCCTGGCCGTGCTCGGCGCGCTGCGGCGCGTGCGGATGTGGCGCCAAGGCCGGCCATCGCGGGTCGAGCTGCTCAAGGGCCTGCTGGCCATGCCACGCCGGTACATGGTCGACCTGCACCACGTGGTTGCCCGCGACAGGTACATGGCCAACACCCACGTCGCCACCGCCGGCGGCTTCGTGCTGGCCGCCGTACTGGCGATCCTGGTGCACGGTTTCGGCCTGCACAACCGCCTCCTCGGCTACGCCCTGCTGGTGGCCACCGCCTTGATGTTCGGCGGTGCGCTGTTCGTCTACAGGCGCCGGCTGAACCCGCCCGCGCGCTTGTCCAGAGGCCCCTGGATGCGCCTGCCGAAAAGCCTGCTGGTGTTTTCCGCCAGCTTCTTCATCGCCACCCTGCCGGTAGCCGGCATCCTGCCCGAAGGTACCGGTGGCTGGGTGCTGGTGGCCTTGCTCGGGCTGGGCGTGCTGTGGGGTGTGAGCGAGCTGTTCTTCGGCATGACCTGGGGCGGGCCGATGAAGCACGCCTTCGCCGGTGCCCTGCACCTGGCCTGGCACCGGCGCGCCGAACGCTTCGGCGGCGGGCGCTCCACCGGGCTAAAGCCGCTGGATCTGCAAGACCCGAGCGCACCGCTGGGTGTGGAAAAACCCAGGGACTTCACCTGGAACCAGTTGCTTGGCTTCGACGCCTGCGTGCAATGCGGCAAATGCGAGGCCGCGTGCCCGGCGTTCGCCGCCGGCCAGCCACTGAACCCGAAAAAACTCATCCAGGACATGGTGGTGGGCCTGGCGGGTGGCACCGATGCGAAGTTTGCCGGCAGCCCGTACCCCGGCAAACCGCTCGGCGAGCACGGCGGCAACCCGCACCAGCCGATCGTCGACGGCCTGGTGGATGCCGACACGCTGTGGTCGTGCACCACCTGTCGGGCGTGCGTGGAAGAGTGCCCGATGATGATCGAGCACGTGGATGCGATCGTCGACATGCGTCGCCACCTGACCCTGGAAAAAGGCGCCACGCCGAACAAGGGCGCCGAGGTGCTGGACAACCTGATCGCCACCGACAACCCCGGCGGCTTCGCCCCGGGCGGGCGCATGAACTGGGCCGCCGACCTCGACCTCGAGGTGCTGGGCGAGGTGCACGGCACCGACGTGCTGTTGTGGGTGGGTGACGGCGCCTTCGACATGCGCAACCAGCGCACCCTGCGCGCCTTCGTCAAGGTGCTCAGGGCGGCCAACGTAGGCTTTGCCGTGCTTGGCCTGGAGGAACGCGACAGCGGTGACGTGGCCCGCCGGCTGGGCGACGAGGCCACCTTCCAGCAACTGGCCCGGCGCAACATCCGGACCCTGGCGCAGTACCGCTTCACGCGCATCGTCACCTGCGACCCGCACAGCTTCCATGTACTGAAGAACGAATACGGCGCGCTGGGCGGGCACTACCAGGTGCAGCATCACAGCAGCTTCATCGCCGAGTTGATCGCCGCCGGCCGCCTCGACCTGGCGCCGCACAAGGGCGCCAGCGTGACCTATCACGACCCGTGCTACCTGGGCCGCTACAACGGCGAGTACGAGGCGCCGCGCCAGGTGCTGCGCGCGCTGGGCATCGAGGTGCGCGAGATGGCGCGCTCCGGCTTTCGCTCGCGTTGCTGCGGCGGCGGTGGCGGTGCGCCGATCACCGACATTCCGGGCAAGCAGCGCATTCCCGACATGCGCATGCAGGACATCCGCGAGACCGCCGCCGAGGTGGTGGCTGTGGGCTGCCCGCAGTGCACCGCGATGCTCGAAGGCGTGGTCGAACCACGCCCGCAGATCAAGGACCTGGCCGAGCTGGTGGCCGACGCGCTGCGTGAAGCGACGGTTGCCAGCACGCCGGTAGCAAGCCAACCAGAACCTGCGCAGGTGGACCCATGAGCGACATCATCCGGCGTGACCCGCGTGCCGAGTGGATTGCACGCAACCGTCTGCACCCGCTGCACGCAGCCATGCAGGCCCAACAGACGCAGTGGATGGGGCCCAATGGCGTGCTGCGCAAGAACCCGCATGCGGTGGGCTTCATCGGCCCCAATGGGATCAAGCGCATCGATCGCAGCGGCGCCAGCCAAGGCGCTACGAGCAAGCGCAGCGCCGCCGCCGAGGTGCTGGTGCCGCTGCATCAGGTGCCGTTGCCGGCGTTCTACATCGTGGTGGTGCCGGACATGGTCGGCGGGCGCCTGAGCAGCCACGACCGGGATGTGCTCGGGCTGGCCCACGGCCTGGCCGGCAGCGACGGCGCGGTGCTGGCAGTGGTGTTTGGCGAGCACAAGGAAACCGCCTTCGGCACGTTCGGCGTCGACCGCCTGCTGCAGATCGACGGTGACGCGTTCGCAGGTTATGCACCGGAGCAGCGGGTGCAAGGCCTGCGGGCTGTGGATAACCAGTTCAACCCGCGCCACTGGCTGCTGCCCGACAGCCGCAGCGGTGGCGGCGAGCTGGGCCGGCGCCTTGCCGCGGCGCTGGGCGAGCGCCCGGCCACGCGGGTGTGGCAGGTCAAGGACGGACTGTGCAGCGGGCGCGCCGGGGCTGGCCAGCAGGACCTGGTACGCGGGCTGGCGCGCCTGATCCTGGCGGCGGCCGAATGTGCCGAGCCGGTCAGCGAAACCCGCCATGAAGCCCTGCCGGTGGAGGTGTCCACAGGCGCGGCGCGCAGCCTGGCGCGTATCGAAGACCTCGGACCGGTGCCGGTGGACCCGGCCACCATCGCCATGGCCGAGGCCGAATTCATCCTGTCGGGCGGCAACGGGGTCAAGGACTGGGCACTTTTCCACAGGGCCACCGCCGCGCTGGGGGCCACCGAAGGGGCCTCGCGGGTGGCGGTGGACGATGGCTTCATGCCGCGCAATCGCCAGGTGGGGGCCACCGGTACCTGGGTCACGGCGCGGGTGTATGTGGCTGTGGGTATCTCCGGGGCGATCCAGCATCTGCAGGGCATCGGTGCCTGCGACAAGGTGGTGGCGATCAACCTGGACCCCGGCTGCGACATGATCAAGCGTGCCGACCTGGCGGTCATCGGCGACAGCGCGGCAATTTTGCAGGCGCTGATCGAGGCTGTGGACAACTATCGCAACAGCGCCCGGCGCGATGCGGCCTGAGGGGGCATTCATGAACACCAAGGTCATCAGCCTGGTCTCGATCGGCGCCCACCCCACCTCGGGGCGCATGCGCCGCGCCGAACAGGATGCGCGGGCTGTGGAACTGGGGTTGCAACTGGCTGGGGATAACCTGCAGGTGCTGCATGCCGGCGACCCGCACGAGCCTGCGCTGCGCGCGTACCTGGGCATGGGGCTGGCGCAGCTGGACGTGTTGCAGCAGCCCGCAGGCGCCGATGTGCTGGGCGTGCTCGGTGACTACCTGCGCGAGGCGGGGGCACAGTTGGTGCTGAGCGGCAGCCAGGCCGAAACCGGCGAAGGCTCGGGCATGCTGCCGTTTCTGCTGGCCGAGCGCCTGGGTTGGCCGCTGGTGGTGGGGCTGGCGCAGGTGGAATCCATCCACAATGGCGTGGCCCAGGTGCTGCAGGCCCTGCCACGGGGGCAGCGGCGCCGCCTGAGCGTGCGCCTGCCGATGCTCGCCACTGTGGATAACGCCGCGCCGGTGCCGCGCCAGAGCGCCTATGGGCCGGCGCAACGCGGGCTGTTGGCGGCCCATGAGGTGGCGGTGGTGGAGGACGAGTTATTCACAGATGCTGTATTGCAGCCGGCCAGACCCCGGCCCAAACGCCTCAAGGTAATCAAGGCCAAGAGCGGTGCCGACCGCATGAAAGCCGCCACGGCGAAGGCCAGTGGCGGCGGTGGACAGGTACTCAAGGGCGTGACCCCGAGCGAAGGCGCCGAGGCGATCCTGAAGCTGTTGGTGGAGGAGGGTGTGCTGCGCTGAAGGGTTGTGCACAAAGTCTGTTGGCGGTTCTGTGGATAAAGTGTTTGCCTATGGCTGCAGGCCACGTCAACCGTGGCCTGCAGGCTTTTGTTCAAATAGTGATCAATACACGCCGCGAATTTTTCGCGGTTTTTTCATGCCCGTCGTCCAGCGAGACGGCAGTTTTGCTCACAATCCTTGTTGGCGGCTCTGTGGATAATCTGTTCGGACATGGCTGCAGGCCACGTGGTTAAAGGTGTTCAGCTATTTGATCAAAAAACGCACAAAACCTCGTCAATCCACCGCGAAATACTCACGCGGCAGCGAAAATCGGGGGTTTCGGCGGTTTATCCACATGGGTTTTGCAAAGAGGGCTACTTGCACACAAAGTCTGTTGGCGGCTTTGTGGATAAGGTGTTCGTGCAGTGCTGGGGGGCACGTATTCAAAGGCTTACAGAGGTTTGATCACTTTTTGATCTATTGCACGCTGTGGATTGAAGGGCGCTGGGCGGAAGTTTTCCACAAGGGTTGCCCACAATTGCTGTGGGTGTGGCTGTGGATAAAGTGTTGGTGGAGTAGGTATGGGGCAGTAGGGGCTGGGGTTTGCGGGTGTTGTTCAAAATTTGTACAGCTGGCACCGGCCTCATCGCGGGTCAAGCCCGCTGCCACAAGATCTACGCGGCCCTTGTGGGAGCGGGCTTGACCCGCGATGGGCCGCAAAGCGGCCCCAGTATTACTGCGCCGCCACACCTTTGAGATACGGCGCCGGCGCCGCGCCCAGGTTGCTCAGCATCCGCTCGCTGTACCAGTCCACGAAATTCACCACGCCAAACTCGTAGGTTTTCGAATACGGCCCCGGCTGATACGCCGTCGAGTTGATGCCGCGCTGGTTCTCTTCGGCCAGGCGCCGGTCCTGGTCGTTGGTCGCGTCCCACACCTGGCGCATGCGTGCCGGGTCGTAGTCCACGTCCTCAACCGCATCCTTGTGCACCAGCCACTTGGTGGTGACCATGCTCTCCTGGGCACTGATCGGCCATACCGTGAACACGATGATGTGATCACCCATGCAGTGGTTCCACGAATGCGGCAGGTGCAGGATGCGCATCGAGCCCAGGTCGGGGTTCTGGATGCGCCCCATCAGTTTCTGGCAGCCCAGCTTGCCGTCCAGGGTCATCGACAGCGTGCCCTTGAGCAGGGGCATGCGCACGATACGGTTGCGCAGGCCGAAGCTGGCATGCGCATAGGGGATCTTCTCCGCGTCCCACGCCGCAGCGCTGGCCGCCACGTGATCCTTGAACGCCTGGTCGGCGCGCGGGTCGGTGACGTCGTCCCATTCGAGCAGGGTCTTGAGCAGCTCCGGGTGCGAGGCGTTGCAGTGGTAGCACTCGCGATTGTTCTCCAGCACCAGCTTCCAGTTGGCCTTTTCCATCAGGGTGGTCTGCACCGCCACCTTGGTGTTCTCCATGTCGTAGGGCTCCATGTAATGGGCCAGGGTGGTGAGGAAGTCATCGATGGCCGGCGGGTTGTCGGCCAGGCTGACGAAGATGTAGCCACCGGCGGTCTTCACGTTCACCGGCTTGAGACCGTACTGCTGCATGTCGAAGTCGTCGCCCATCTCGGTGCCGGCGAACAGCAGCCGCCCGTCCAGCTCGTAGGTCCACTGGTGGTAGTGGCACACCAGCTTGGCCACCTTGCCCTTGTCGCTGGTACACAGGCGCGAGCCACGGTGGCGGCACACGTTGTGGAAGGCATGCACCTTGCCCTCGGCACCGCGGATCACGATGATCGGGTTCTTGCCGATCTGCAGGGTCAGGTAGTTGCCCTTGGCCGGGATCTCGCAGGTCATGCCTGCAATCAGCCATTCCTTGTGGAAAATCTCCTGCATGTCGATCTGGAACAGCCGCTCATCGGTGTAGAAGGGTTGCGGCAGCGAGAAGGTGCGCTCGCGGGTCTGCAGCATGTCGGCGGTGGCCTTGCGTGCAGCGTCCAGTGGGTCGCCCAGGCTCAAGGTTGCGGTGACGTCCATCGTTCAGGTCCTCATGGCCCGTGCGGGCCGCGAAAGTGGCTAATCGTTCGTGTGGCGACGCAGGGCTCAGACAGCAGGTTGATGTGCGATGGAGTGTGCGTTCGCCCGCGCCGGCAACCATGCCCATGGGCGACATGGCCAGATCCGTTTCCGACGCGCGAGCCCTTGTGGGCGGGGGCTGGTCGCGATAAGTACGCCGATGTCGCGAACAGGAATGTGCGCCGCCTGCACCTTGCGCATCATCGTCGCCATAACAGGCCCCGATCGGCCGCGGAGACGAGCATGTCGAACAACTTCCTCAACCCGGTGACCACTCAGACCTGGGCCAACGGCCGGCATACCGTGCGCTGCGTCAAGGTCATTCAGGAAACCTGGGATGTGCGCACCTTCTGCTTCATGGCCGACCAGCCGATCCTGTTCTTCTTCAAGCCCGGGCAGTTCGTGACCCTGGAGCTGGAAATCGACGGTCAGCCGATCATGCGCTCGTACACCATCTCCAGCTCGCCCTCGGTGCCCTACAGCTTTTCGGTGACCATCAAGCGCGTACCCGGCGGCAAGGTTTCCAACTGGCTGCACGACACCCTGCATGAAGGCCAGGAGCTGGCCGTGCACGGGCCGGTGGGGTTGTTCAACGCGATGGACTTCCCCAGCCCCAGGGTGCTGTACCTGAGCGGCGGGGTGGGCATCACCCCGGTGATGTCCATGGCGCGCTGGTTCTATGACACCAATGCCAATGTCGACATGGTGTTCGTGCACAGCGCGCGTTCGCCCAAGGACATCATCTACCACCGCGAGCTGGAGCACATGGCCTCGCGGATCGACAACTTCAGCCTGCACATCATCTGCGAGAAGCATGGCCTGGGCGAGGCATGGGCCGGTTATCGCGGCTACCTGAACCAGAAGCTGATGGAGCTGATCGCGCCCGATTACCTGGAACGCGAGATCTTCTGCTGCGGGCCCACGCCCTACATGAACGCGGTCAAGCGCATGCTCGAAGCCAGCGGCTATGACATGCAGCGCTACCATGAGGAGTCGTTCGGCGCCACGCCGCCCGAGGCCAAGGCCGATGCGGTAGAGAACGCCGAGCAGGCCGCCGAGGCCGCCGAAGTGGACGTGGCCGACCAGCACCAGGTGGAGTTCACCGCCAGCGGCAAGAGCATCCGCGTGGCGCCGGGCGAGACGGTGCATGCGGCAGCCGCCAAGCTCGGGCTGATGATCCCCAAGGCCTGCGGCATGGGTATCTGCGGCACCTGCAAGGTGCTCAAGCTGGGTGGCGAGGTGGACATGGAGCACAACGGCGGCATCACCGAGGACGACGAGGCCGAAGGCTATATCCTGTCGTGCTGCAGCGTGCCGCGTGGTGACGTGCGCATCGAGTTCTAGTCGCGCAGCAGCTCGTGGTACAGCGCAGGGCGCCGGTCGGCCAGCACGTGGTTGTGGTCGCTGATCTGCTTGTCCAGTGCCTGGCCCAGCCTGATGTCGGCCAGCAGCAGCTGCTTCTTGCCGACACGCTTGCCGCCCTTGAGCACATAGCCGTCGGCATCGGTGAGGGTCGAACCGCCCACCCAGCCAACCCCGCGCTCCTCGCCACAGCGGTCGCAGGCAATGACGAACAGCCGGTTGACCGAGGCGCTGGCCTGAACCCGGATGACCTCGGCCGGGCGCTGGAAGCCGGGCCGGGAGGTGTCCGGCCAGTTCACCGGTGCGCACAGCAGCTGGGCACCGCGCAGCGCCGCCAGGCGCACCCATTCGGGAAACTCCAGGTCGTAGCAGATCATCATGCCGATGCGCCCCAGGTGGGTGTCCACCACCGGCGGCGGCTCGCTGCCGGGGGTGAAGATCTGCGTTTCGCGGTCCCACAGGTGGGCCTTGCGGTAGAAGGTGCGTCGGCCGTCGGGCTCGATCAGCACCGAGCTGTTGGCCACCTGGCCGTCGGGCAGGCGCTCGCAGAAGCCGCCCACCACGATGATCTGGTACTTGGCGGCCTGCCGGGCCCAGGCCTCGAGGGTCGGCCCGTCACGGGGCTCGGACAGCGCGTGGGCCTCTTCGCGGTCGTAGAACGCATAGCCGCTCTGCGCCAGCTCGGGCAGTACCAGCAGTTGCGCGCCGCGCTCGGCGGCCTCGGCGATGGCCACCCGGGTACGGTCGAGGTTGTAGCTTGGATTGGCAATGGCCGGCGCCAGCTGGTAGCACCCGACACGCACGGTTTGCGGGGATGGGGTCATGGCTGCGGCGCCTTGCGCTCGGCGACCGGGGGCGGCGGGGTGCCGGGCGGGTGGCGCATCAGGAGCCAGTACAGCAGGGCCGAAACGATGAAGCCGGGAACGAAGGCCAGGTCGGCGCCGGACAACGCCACCGCCACCGGCCCTTGCACGCCGGCCAGCGACACGAAGGGCAGCATCGCCAGCAGCCCCCCCAGGTAGGCCAGGATGCCGGCCCAGGCCCACTGGCCGTATTCGCCCGCCGGGTCGAACATGGCCGGGATCACGTAGTTGCCTTTGCGCAACAGGTAGTAGTCGGTGAGGTTGATTGCGCTCCAGGGCACCAGCACATACAGCATCAGTTGCAGGAACAGGTTGAAGCTGTCGAGGTAGCTGTCGGGCAACGCGATGGCGGTGAGGTATACCACCGCGCCGATGCCGCCCAGGCCCAGGGCACGCCCGGCCAGCCCCGGCGCCAGCGGGCGAAACGCGGTGATCGCGCTGATGCCGGTCAGCAGCGCGCCGTAGCAGTTGACGGCCATGATGCCCACCAGCGCCGGCACCGCCATCAGGATCGCGAAGGTGCCGAAGCCGGGCAGGAAGCGGTTGCCCAGGTGTTGCAGGCTGCTGATGGCTTCGGGCGCCACCACTGCCGAGGCTACCAGTGCGCCCAGCGACATCAGCCACACCGCAGAGCCTGCGGCGCCCAGATAGGTCCATAGCACCACCTTGCGCGCCGAGGTGCTGGGCGGCAGGTAGCGCGAGTAGTCCGAGACATACACCGAGTAGCTGATCTGGTAGCCGGCGGCGGCCGAAAGCTGGATGAGAAAGCCCGACCAGGAAAACTGCAGCTGGCGCTGAACGGTGTCGGCCTCCAGCAACAGCAGCGCTGCCAGGGTGAGCAGGCCGAACACGCCGATCAGCAGGTAGGTGAGCCAGCGCTGCACGGTGTGCAGCAGGTCGTGCCCGACCACGGCGATCACCACGGCCACCGCGATCAGCAGTGCGTACCAGAAGGCATCGCTGCCCGGCAGCACAGTGGTCAGCGCATCGGTGGCCAGGATCACGTTGAACACGTTGAAGCCGATGTACACGCACACCACCGCCATGAACGGCAGCACGGCGCCTCGCAGGCCGAACTGGGCACGGGACTGGATCATCTGTGGCAGGCCAAGGCGCGGGCCCTGGTTGGCATGCAGGGCCATGCACAGGGTGCCCAGGGCCACCCCGAGCAGGATCGCCAGCACCGCCTGCCAGGCGGCCAGACCCAGGGCGGGCCCGACGAAGCCGGTGACCATGGTGGTGAGTACGAAGTTGCCGGTGAACCAGAAGGGGCCAAGGTGCCAGGCCTTGCCGTGACGCTCGTCGAGGGGCACCGGGTGGATGGTACGGGTTTCTATCTTCAGGCCTGACGTTTCAGGTGCAGGTGCCGCATTGTTCATGGCGTTCCCAGGCATTCGGGCGAAAGTTTCAATGCTGATGAGGTTAGATGAAGCTGCAACTAACGGAACAACGACACACTTTCAGCGAGCGCGCAGGTACTTGCCTGAAAGTGTCTGTAATGTCCGATGTAGAGCCATTCTGATTTGTAAACTGGTATTTATGCCAGTCTGCAATGCGGGGAGGTTATTGCGAAAAGTTATCGTGCGGCGTGAGGTTTTTGATGCCGAAGTTAAAGTGCAGTGAATATTCCTACTTAATATTAGGAATAGTTTGTGAGCAACTTTAGATAAGTCTGACGAGATAGTGTTTTCGACGGCGAGCGGGGGCCGATCGAAAAAAACCGGGCGCCCGGCGCGCACTGCGCCGGGGCCCGGTGGCGACCTACACGCTGAAGCGTGCGACCAGGCCGTTCAGGCCCACCGCCAGGCGAGACAGTTCGGCACTCGCGGCGCTGGTCTGGTGCGCCCCGGTGGCCGACTGCACCGACAGGTCGTTGATGTTCACCAGGTTGCGGTCCACTTCGCGGGCCACCTGGGCCTGCTCTTCGGCGGCGCTGGCGATCACCAGGTTGCGTTCGTTGATTTCGGCCACCGCGGTGGTGATGGTCTCCAGCGACAGGCCGGCGCCGCGGGCGATGCTCAGGGTCGACTCGGCGCGTTCGGTGCTGTGGCGCATCGAGTTCACCGCCTGTTCGGTACCGCCCTGGATGCTGCCGATCATGCGCTCGATTTCGCTGGTCGACTGCTGGGTCCGGTGGGCCAGAGCGCGCACTTCGTCGGCGACCACGGCGAAGCCGCGCCCGGCTTCACCGGCACGCGCTGCCTCGATGGCGGCGTTGAGGGCCAGCAGGTTGGTCTGGTCGGCCAGGCCGCGGATCACATCGAGCACCTTGCCGATGTCACGCGACTCGCCGGCCAGGTTGCCGATCAGCTCGGCAGTACCCTGCACGTCGGCACTCATGCGCTCGATGGCGCTGACGGTCTCCATGACCAGGTCGCGACCGTCGCCGGCCGAGCGGGTGGCCTGCTTGGACGCCTCGGACGTGCTCACCGCGTTGCGTGCCACTTCTTCCACCGCGCTGGTCATCTCGGTGACGGCAGTGGCGGCCTGCTGGATCTCGTTGTTCTGCTGCTGCAGGCCGCGTGCGCTTTCGTCGGTGACTGCATTCAGCTCTTCGGCAGCCGAGGCCAGCTGGGTGGCGGAGCCGGCAATCTGCTGCAGGGTGTCGCGCAGCTTGTGCTGCATCTTGCCCATGGCGTGCAGCAGGCGCGCCGCTTCGTCGGTACCGGTGGTGTTGATCGGTTTGGTCAGGTTGCCATCGGCGATCAGCTCGGCCGCCTGCAGCGCTTCGTCGATCGGCTTGACGATGCTGCGGGTGAGCAGCAGCGCGCACAGCAGGGTCAGTGCGGTGGCGGCCACCAGCAGCACGATCACCAGGGTGAAGGCCGTGTCGTATTGCGTGGCGGCGGTCTGGTTGGTCACACGGGTCTGATCGGTGTTGATCTTGACCAGGCGATCGGTGACTGCGCTGATCTGCTCGGAGTTGTCGAGCAGGTCGTGGTTGATCAGGCTGCGCAGTGCTTCCACATCACCGGCCTGCGACAGGCTTACCATGCGGTTTTCGAGCTGGCGGTACTGGTTGAGCAGCTGCACGTACTGGTTGTACGCGCCCCGTTCCTCGTCGCCTTCGATCAGTGGCTCGTAGGCCCGGCGCGCTTCGTCGATCTGGGCATTGCGCTTGGCCAGCAGTTGCACGGTGTCCTGCAGGGTGGCGGCTTCGCGGTTGAGCAGCAGGCGGTAGGACAGCGTGCGCAGGCGCAGGGTGAGTTGGGTGAGCTGGTCGAGGTTGGTGATGCTGGGCACGCTGATCTGTTCGATGGCTTCGCCGGCCTTGCGTATCTGCCCCATCTGGTTGAGGGCAAAGATGCCCAATGCAAGCATCAGGGCGCCGATCAGCGAAAACCCCAGAAGTGCGCGCGGGGCGATGTTCATGTTACGTAATGACATGGTTTTATCCGGCAGGGAATAGGAATGCGCGCGGTCCATGCGTCGTGGGGCAACTCTTATTGCCTATCGGTCAAATCAGGGCAGACTTGAGGGGGCATGTAACTAAATGTGAACCACCGGTCATTTTTTTCACCCCGGCATCCGACCAAGCGCTGGAACCGGTTGCCGATCGACGGGTCAATCTGCACCCGGTCGAGGCTCTGGCCCCGATATCCCTGGCGAGTGCGGTGAGATTTCTTTATCGTGTGCGCCCCCTGAAAAACCGTGAGAACGCAATCATGCTGGAAACATCCCTGAGTCAACTGGAGCAACTGGTCAACGACCTGGTGCAGAAGAACCTCGACCTGGCCGAGCGCAACGCGCAGCTGAGCGACGAACTGGCCCAGGCCAAGGACGAGAACGAAAGCCTGCAACTGAGCCTGATGGAGCAGGAAGAGAAGCAAGGTGCAACCGCCGCGCGTATCCAGGCGCTGGTTGAACGTGCCGGTGGCGGCGCCGTTACCGCATGAAGACCACCGCGCAGTCGATCAATGTCGTGTCGATAATGGGCAATGACTATTCGATCAAGGCCCCTGAAGGTCAGGAGCAGACCCTGGCGCAGGCGGTGCAGATGCTCAAGGCCTCCCTGGCCGATACCAAGCGCAAGTACCCGTCGCTGATCGGCGACAAGTTGCTGGTGCTGGCCGCCCTGAACCTGTGCTCGCAGCAGATCGAACTGCAACAGGCACATCAGGAAGCCCTCGACCGTTATCAAGAGCAAGTCAGCGCCACGGTCGACGTCATTGCCCGGACAATCGGCAACAGCTGATTTCCCCCTCGCGTGCATTCCCTCTTTACTGTGCTGGCTCACTGACCCCTGGGGGCAGTGAGCGGCCCGAGTGTGGCTGACTGCTAGCATTGTATTTTCTGTTGTATACAATTGTCCTGGTGTTCGCGGTACACGGCTGGTTTAACTCAGGGGAAATTCATGCAGTTCTGGCGGCGCAGTATCCAGTGGCAATTGATCGCAAGCATGGGCGCGGCCCTGGTGGCGAGCATTCTGATCGTGGTTGGTATCTACACCGTGGCGGTCAATCGACTGACCGAGCGCTACCTGGTGGAGACGGCGCTGCCGGCGAGCATCGAGGCCATGCGCAACGATATCGAGCGCATGTTGGGCCGGCCTCTGACGGCGGCGGCCGACATTGCCAACAACACCCTGTTGCGCGACTGGCTGGCAGCGGGGGAGCCCCCCGAACAGGCCGGTGCGTTCGTCGAGTACCTGGAGTCGGTGCGTGTGCACAACCAGGCGTTCACCGCGCTGTTCGCCGCCACGCGCAGCAATCACTACTACAACCAGGGCGGTCTGGACCGCACCTTGAGCCGCGACAACCCGAAGGACTCGTGGTTCTTCGGGTTCATCGACAGTGGCAAGCCGCGCCTGCTCAATATCGACACGGACATCAGCAGTGGCGACCTGGCGCTGTTCATCGACTTTCGGGTGGAAAAAGCCGGCCAGCTGGTGGGCATTGCCGGGCTGGGCCTGCGCATGACCGAGTTGTCCCAACTGATCCACGACTTCAGTTTCGGTGAGCGCGGCCGGGTGTTCCTGGTGCGCGGCGATGGACTGATCCAGGTGCACCCGCAGTCCGAGTTCAGCGGCAAGCGCCAGTTGGCCGAGCAGATCGGCGAAGGCGCCGCCCAGCGTGCGTTGACCCCGCACGAGGGCCTGCAGCAGAGCCGCTTCGAGCGCGATGGCGAGACCTACCTGGCCCTGAGCCTGCCGCTGCGCGACCTGAACTGGACCCTGGTGGCCGAGGTGCCCGAGGCGCAGATCTACGCCCAGGTGAACCAGGCCGTGTGGCTCACCAGCCTGATCGGCGCGGCGGTGGCGTTGCTGTCGCTGCTGCTGGTGGTATGGCTGGCGCGCGGCATCGTGCGCCCGCTGCGCCGGGTGACCGGTGCGCTGACCGCGATTGCCCAGGGCGGTGGCGACCTGACCCAGCGCCTGGACGAGTCGCGGGCCGATGAACTGGGCGACCTGGCCCGGGGTTTCAACCGTTTTCTGGACAGCCAGCGCGACCTGATCGGCGAGGTGCTGCGCACCACCGAGCACCTGCGCAGCGCCGTGGGGCAGGTGAGCGCGGTGGTGGAGGACACCGCCGCGCGCTCCCATCGCCAGCAGGAGATGACCGAGATGGTGGCCACTGCCGTGCACCAGATGGGCCTCACCGTGCAGGACATCGCGCAGAATGCCGGCCAGGCCGCGCACGCCTCGCAGACCGCGCGCACCGAAGCGTTGCAGGCGCGCGAGGTGGTGCAGCGCTCGATTGCGCACATCGAAGGCATGTCGGGCGAGATCGGCGTGGCGGCCAGTGCGGTTGGCCAACTGGCACAGGAGGTGGCGTCCATCGACGAGGTGCTGGCGGTGATCCGCAGCATTTCCGAGCAGACCAACCTGCTGGCGTTGAACGCGGCGATCGAGGCGGCGCGGGCCGGGGAGATGGGCCGTGGCTTCGCTGTGGTGGCCGACGAGGTACGTACCCTGGCCCAGCGAACCCAGGTGTCCACCGACGAGGTGCAGCAGATGATCCAGCGCCTCAAGCAGGGGGCGGGCAGCGCGGTGGCGTCGATGCAGGCGGGGCAGGCGGCGACCGGCACCGGCGTGGCGTCGAGCCAGCAGACCGGAGCGTCGTTGACCACCATTACCGGGCAGGTGGAACACATCACCGACATGAACCTGCAGGTGGCCACGGCCACCGAGGAGCAGTCGGCGGTGACCGAGGAGATCAACCGCAACGTGCAGGGGATTTCCGACCTGGCGCGCCAGACGGTGGCGCAGGTGGAGGCGTGTCGGGTGGATTGCCAGGCGTTGCGCGGGCTGGCCGATGACCTGGCGCGGCAGATGGGTGGGTTCAGGCTCTAGATCAGGGTGACTGCTTCGCCGGCAAGGCCGGCTCCTACAGGTTGGCGGTGTCTGTAGGAGCCGGCCTTGCCGGCGAAGGGGCCATCAGCGACCCAGCGTTACCGCACGAATATCCGCCGCCAGCTCGCGCACCCGTGCCTCGTCGGTGTCCCACGAGCACATGAACCGTGCGCCGCCGCTGCCGATGAAGGTGTAGAACCGCCAGCCCTTGGCGCGCAGCGCTTCCAGTGCCGGCTCCGGCATCTGCAGAAACACCCCGTTGGCTTCTACCGGGAACATCAACTGCACCGCCGGGATGTCCGCCACCAGCCCGCTGAGCAACTGCGCGCAGTGGTTGGCGTGCTGCGCATGGCGCAGCCACGCACCGTCTTCGAGCAACCCCACCCACGGCGCCGACAGAAAGCGCATCTTCGACGCCAGCTGCCCGGCCTGCTTGCAGCGGTAGTCGAAGTCTTCGGCCAGCTTGCGGTTGAAGAACAGGATCGCCTCGCCCACCGCCATGCCGTTCTTGGTGCCGCCAAAGCACAGCACGTCGATGCCGGCCTTCCAGGTCAGTTCGGCCGGCGAGCAGCCCAGGAACGCGCAGGCATTGCTGAAGCGCGCGCCGTCCATGTGCAGGTTAAGGCCCAGCTCCTTGCAGGTGGCGCTGATCGCCTTGAGCTCTTCAGGCCGATACACGCTGCCCACTTCGGTGGCCTGGGTGATGGTCACCACACGTGGCTTGGGGTAGTGGATGTCCTGGCGCTTGAGCGCCACTTCGCGGATGGACTCGGGCGTGAGCTTGCCGTTTTCGCTGCGGGCGGTGAGCAGCTTGGAGCCGTTGGAGAAGAACTCCGGCGCGCCGCATTCGTCGGTCTCGACGTGGGCGGTCTCGGAGCAGATCACGCTGTGGTAGCTCTGGCACAGGGACGACAGGGCCAGGGAGTTGGCGGCGGTGCCGTTGAAGGCGAAGAACACCTCGCAGTCGGTCTCGAACAGTTTGCGAAAGTGGTCGGAGGCCTTGGCGGTCCACTGGTCGTCGCCGTAGGCGCGTTCGTGGCCCTGGTTGGCCTTGTCCATCGCCGCCCAGGCTTCGGGGCAGATGCCGGAATAGTTGTCGCTGGCAAATTGCTGGCTTTGTTCTGTCATTGCACTGTCCTGTGGTCGACGCAGGCAAGCACTCTAAACCAACTATCAAATCGCCGACTACAAGGGCCATGTCGTAAACGCACCTTTGCGTGGCGTGCGCAGGCATCTGGACGGCCCGCGCCAGCCCTACCATCGCAGCCAAAGGGCGCTGTCCATGCCACTGCCGGGAGAGATGCGATGTTCACCAAGCACGACCAGATCCAGGGTTACGACGATGCACTGCTGGCGGCGATCAACGCCGAGGAACAGCGCCAGGAAGACCACATCGAACTGATCGCCTCGGAAAACTACACCAGCAAGCGCGTGATGCAGGCCCAGGGCAGCGGCCTGACCAACAAGTACGCCGAAGGCTACCCGGGCAAGCGCTACTACGGTGGCTGCGAGCACGTGGACAAGGTCGAGCAACTGGCCATCGATCGTGCCAGGCAGCTGTTCGGCGCCGACTATGCCAACGTCCAGCCGCACTCCGGCAGCCAGGCCAACGCCGCGGTGTACCTGGCCCTGCTGCAGGCCGGCGACACCGTGCTGGGCATGAGCCTGGCCCACGGCGGCCACCTCACCCACGGTGCCAAGGTCAGTTTCAGCGGCAAGCTGTACAACGCCGTGCAATACGGCATCGACACCCGCACCGGCCTGATCGACTACGACGAGGTCGAGCGCCTGGCCGTCGAGCACCAGCCGAAGATGATCATTGCCGGGTTTTCGGCCTACAGCAAAACCCTCGATTTCCCACGCTTTCGCCAGATCGCCGACAAGGTCGGCGCCTACCTGTTCGTCGACATGGCCCACGTCGCCGGGCTGGTCGCGGCGGGCCTGTATCCCAACCCGCTGCCCTATGCCGACGTGGTCACCACCACCACCCACAAGACCCTGCGTGGCCCGCGTGGCGGGCTGATCCTGGCCAGGGCCAACGAAGCGCTGGAAAAGAAACTCAACGCCGCGGTGTTCCCCGGCGGGCAGGGCGGCCCGCTGATGCATGTGATCGCGGCCAAGGCGGTGTGCTTCAAGGAGGCCCTGGAGCCCGGCTTCAAGGCCTACCAGCAACAGGTGATCGACAACGCCCGGGCGATGGCTGCGGTGTTCATCGAGCGTGGTTTCGACGTGGTGTCCGGTGGTACCGACAACCACCTGTTCCTGGTCAGCCTGATCCGCCAGGGCCTGACCGGCAAGGACGCCGATGCCGCCCTGGGGCGCGCCCACATCACCGTCAACAAGAACGCCGTGCCCAACGACCCACAGTCGCCGTTCGTCACCTCGGGCCTGCGCATCGGCACCCCGGCCGTCACCAGCCGTGGCTTCAAGGTGGCCCAGTGCACGGAGCTGGCCGGCTGGATCTGCGACATCCTCGACCACCTGGGTGATGCCGATGTCGAGGCCGACGTGGCCAGGAGCGTGTCGGCACTGTGTGCGGATTTTCCGGTTTACCGCTGAGTGGAGTAACAGACCATGCAACGCTATTCGGGCTTCGGCCTTTTCAAGCACTCGCTCAGCCACCACGAGAACTGGCAGCGCATGTGGCGCACGCCCACCCCGAAGAAGGTCTACGACGTGGTCATCGTCGGCGGCGGCGGGCACGGCCTGGCCACCGCCTACTACCTGGCCAAGGTGCACGGCATCACCAATGTGGCGGTGGTCGAGAAGGGCTGGCTGGGCGGCGGCAACACCGCGCGCAACACCACCATCGTGCGCTCCAACTACCTGTGGGACGAGTCGGCGCACCTTTATGAGCACGCGATGAGGCTCTGGGAGGGGTTGTCCCAGGACATCAACTACAACGTCATGTTCTCCCAGCGCGGGGTCTACAACCTGTGCCACACCCTGCAGGACATGCGCGACTCCGAGCGCCGGGTCAGCGCCAACCGGCTCAACGGCGTGGACGGCGAACTGCTGAACAGCAAGCAGGTGGCCGACGAGATTCCGCACCTGGACTGCTCCAGGAACACCCGTTATCCGGTTCTCGGCGCCACCGTGCAGCGCCGCGGCGGCGTGGCGCGTCACGATGCCGTGGCCTGGGGCTATGCGCGTGCCGCCGATGCCCTGGGCGTGGACCTGATCCAGCAGACCGAGGTGATCGGCTTTCGCAAGGAAAACGGCGCGGTGGTCGGCGTCGAGACCAACAAGGGCTTCATCGGTGCGCGGCGCGTGGGCGTGGTCACCGCCGGCAACTCCGGGCACATGGCCAGGCTGGCCGGGTTTCGCCTGCCCATCGAGTCGCACCCGCTGCAGGCACTGGTGTCCGAGCCGCTCAAGCCGATCATCGACAGCGTGATCATGTCCAACGCGGTGCACGGCTACATCAGCCAGTCGGACAAGGGCGACCTGGTGATCGGCGCCGGCATCGACGGCTGGGTGGGCTACGGCCAGCGCGGTTCGTACCCGGTGATCGAACATACCCTGCAGGCCATCGTCGAGATGTTCCCGATCCTGTCGCGGGTGCGCATGAACCGCCAGTGGGGCGGCATCGTCGACACCACCCCGGACGCCTGCCCGATCATCTCCAAGACCCCGGTGGCGAACATGTTCTTCAACTGCGGCTGGGGCACTGGCGGTTTCAAGGCCACGCCGGGCTCGGGCCACGTGTTCGCCGCGAGCCTGGCCACCGGCGAGATGCATGCACTGGCCAAGCCGTTTTCCATCGACCGTTTCCATAACGGCGCCCTGATCGACGAGCACGGCGCTGCCGCTGTCGCCCACTAACAGGAGACACTCCATGTTGCACATCTTCTGTCCCCACTGCGGCGAGCTGCGCTCCGAGGAAGAATTCCATGCCGCCGGCCAGGCGCACATTCCGCGCCCGCTGGACCCGAATGCCTGCACCGACGAGCAGTGGGGCGACTACCTGTTCTTTCGTGACAACCCGCGCGGCCTGCACCACGAGCTGTGGATCCATGCCGCGGGCTGCCGCCAGTACTTCAACGCCACCCGCGACACCGTGACCTACGAGATTCTCGAAACCTATCCGATTGGTGCCAGGCCCCAGGCGCGCGCCCAGGAAAACGTCCCGCAGCTGGCTGTCACCGGCCAGGGAGAAAAGGTATGAGCCAGCGCTATCGTCTGCCCAACGGCGGTCGTATCGACCGCAGCCAGGTCCTCGACTTCACCTTCAACGGCCAGCGCTACCAGGGCTACCAGGGCGACACCCTGGCCGCCGCGCTGCTGGCCAATGGCGTCGACATCGTGGGGCGCAGCTTCAAGTACTCGCGCCCACGCGGCATCATCGCCGCCGGCAGCGAAGAGCCCAACGCGATCCTGCAGATCGGTGCCAGCGAGGCCACCCAGGTACCCAACGTGCGCGCTACCCAGCAGGCGCTGTACGCCGGCCTGGTGGCCACCAGCACCAACGGCTGGCCCAGCGTGAACACCGACGTGATGGGCATCCTCGGCAAGGTCGGCGGCAAGCTGATGCCGCCGGGGTTCTACTACAAGACGTTCATGTACCCGCAGTCGTTCTGGATGACCTACGAGAAGTACATCCGCAAGGCCGCGGGCCTGGGCCGTTCGCCGCTGGAAAACGACCCGGACAGCTACGACTACATGAACCACCACTGCGATGTGCTGGTGGTGGGCGCAGGCCCCGCCGGGCTGGCTGCGGCACTGGCAGCCGGGCGCAGCGGGGCGCGGGTGATCCTGGCCGACGAGCAGGAGGAGTTCGGCGGCAGCCTGCTCGATACCCGCGAGACCCTCGACGGCCAGCCCGCCGCCGAGTGGGTGGCCAAGGTGATCGACGAGCTGCAGGGCATGCCCGAGGTCACCTTGCTGGCGCGGGCCACGGTCAACGGCTACCACGACCACAACTTCCTCACGATCCACCAGCGCCTCACCGATCATCTGGGCGACCGCGCACCCATCGGCCAGGTGCGCCAGCGCATGCACCGTGTGCGCGCCGGGCGTGTGGTGCTGGCCACCGGCGCCCACGAGCGGCCGCTGGTGTACGGCAACAACGATGTGCCGGGCAACATGCTCGCCGGCGCGGTATCTACCTACGTGCGCCGTTATGGCGTGGCGCCGGGGCGCAAACTGGTGCTGTCGACCAACAACGACCACGCCTATCGCGTGGCGCTGGACTGGCACGACGCCGGGCTCAAGGTGGTCGCGGTCGCCGATGCGCGGCACAACCCGCGTGGCTCGCTGGTGGAGGAGGCACGTGCCAAGGGCATTCGCATCCTCACCTCCAGCGCGGTGATCGAGGCGCGCGGCAGCAAGCATGTGACGGCAGCGCGGGTGGCAGCCATCGACGTGGCCGCACACCAGGTCACCAGCCCCGGCGAATGGCTGGACTGCGACCTGGTGGCGACGTCGGGCGGCTACAGCCCGGTGGTGCACCTGGCTTCGCACCTGGGCGGCAAGCCGCTGTGGCGCGACGACATTCTCGGCTTCGTGCCCGGCGACGCGCCGCAGAAGCGCGTGTGCGTGGGTGGCGTCAATGGCGTGTTCGCCCTGGGCGATGCGCTGGCCGACGGGTTCGAAGGCGGCGTGCGTGCGGCCACCGAGGCCGGTTTCAAGGCAGTGGAGGGCGTTCTGCCCAAGGTGCTGGTGCGTCCGGAGGAGCCTACCGTGGCGCTGTTCCAGGTGCCCCATGACCGCAACACCGCGCGGGCACCCAAGCAGTTCGTCGACCAGCAGAACGATGTGACTGCGGCCGCCATCGAACTGGCCACCCGCGAAGGCTTCGAGTCGGTGGAGCACGTCAAGCGCTACACCGCGCTGGGGTTCGGCACCGACCAGGGCAAGCTGGGCAACATCAACGGGCTGGCGATCGCCGCACGCTCGCTGGGCATCGGCATTGCGCAGATGGGCACCACCATGTTTCGCCCCAACTACACGCCGGTGACCTTCGGCGCGGTGGCCGGGCGCCATTGCGGCCACCTGTTCGAGCCGGTGCGCTTCACCGCGCTGCATGCCTGGCATGTGAAGAACGGCGCCGAGTTCGAGGACGTCGGCCAGTGGAAGCGCCCGTGGTATTTCCCCCGCGGCGGCGAAGACCTGCAGGCGGCGGTGGCCCGCGAATGCAAGGCGGTGCGCGACAGCGTCGGCCTGCTGGATGCCTCGACCCTGGGCAAGATCGACATCCAGGGCCCGGACGCCCGTGAGTTCCTCAACCGCATCTACACCAACGCCTGGACCAAGCTCGACGTGGGCAAGGCGCGCTACGGCCTGATGTGCAAGGAAGACGGCATGGTTTTCGACGATGGCGTGACCGCGTGCCTGGGCGACAACCACTTCCTGATGACCACCACTACCGGCGGCGCGGCGCGGGTGCTGCAATGGCTGGAGATCTACCAGCAGACCGAATGGCCGGAGCTGAAGGTGTACTTCACCTCCGTCACCGACCACTGGGCCACGCTGACCCTGTCGGGGCCCAACAGCCGCAAGCTGCTGGCTGAAGTGACCGACATCGACCTGGACAGGGACGCCTTCCCGTTCATGAGCTGGAAGGAGGGCCTGGTGGGCGGGGTGCCGGCGCGGGTGTTCCGAATCTCGTTCACCGGCGAGCTGTCGTATGAAGTGAACGTGCAGGCCAATTACGCGATGGGCGTGCTGGAGCAGATCGTCGCCGCCGGCAAGGCGTACAACCTCACCCCCTATGGCACCGAGACCATGCACGTGCTGCGCGCCGAGAAGGGTTTCATCATTGTCGGCCAGGACACCGACGGCTCGATGACCCCGGACGACCTGAACATGGGTTGGTGCGTGGGGCGCACCAAGCCGTTCTCGTGGATCGGCTGGCGCGGCATGAACCGGGAAGACTGCGTGCGCGAGAACCGCAAGCAGCTGGTGGGGCTCAAGCCGGTGGACCCGAGCCAGTGGTTGCCCGAGGGCGCGCAGCTGGTGCTGGACCCCAAACAGCCGATTCCGATGGACATGGTGGGGCACGTGACCTCGAGCTACGCGAGCAACTCGCTGGGCTATTCGTTTGCCATGGGGGTGGTCAAGGGCGGGCTCAAACGCATGGGCGAGCGGGTGTTTTCGCCGCAGGCCGATGGCAGCGTGATCGAGGCCGAGATCTGCGCCTCGGTGTTCTTTGATCCGAAGGGTGAGCGGCAGAACATCTGATGGTTGCAGGAGCAGCCTTGCTGGCGAAGCGACCACCGCGCACCGGGTTGCAACCGGGTCGCGGGCTTCGCCGGCAAGGCCGGCTCCTACAAAGAGATCACAGCACTACTGAATTCAAGGCAGGTATGTAATGAGCGCAATCAACGTCTACCCGCAACGCCCCGAGACTGACGGCAGGGCCGAATCACCCCTGCATCACGCCGACCTGCCCAGCCTGGTCGGCAAGGGCCGCAAGAACCCCGGCGTGACCCTGCGCGAGAAGAAGTTCCTCGGCCACCTGACCCTGCGCGGCAACGCCCACGACCCGGCTTTCGTCAGCGGCGTGCAACAAGCGCTGGGCCTGGAACTGCCGGTCGCACTCACCGTGGTCGCCAGCGGCGAGGCCTCGCTGCAGTGGATGGGCCCCGACGAGTGGCTGCTGATCGTGCCCGGTGGCGAGGAGCTGGCCGCCGAGCAGAAGCTGCGCGAAGCCCTCGACGGGCAACACATCCAGGTGGTCAACGTCAGCGGCGGGCAGACCCTGCTCGAACTGAGCGGGCCCAGGGTGCGCGAGGTGCTGATGAAGTCCACCAGCTACGACGTGCACCCCAACAACTTCCCGGTGGGCAAGGCGGTGGGCACGGTGTTCGCCAAGTCCCAGCTGGTGATCCGGCGCACCGGCGAGGACACCTGGGAGTTGCTGATCCGGCGCAGCTTCAGCGACTACTGGTGGCTGTGGCTGCAGGATGCCTGCGCCGAACATGGCCTGAGCATCGCCTCATGAGCCGTGCGCCGGACACCTGGATCCTTACCGCCGACTGCCCCAGCCTGCTGGGTACGGTGGACGCGGTGACGCGCTACCTGTACGAGCAGCAGTGCTACGTCACCGAGCATCATTCGTTCGATGACCGGCTGTCGGCGCGGTTCTTCATACGGGTGGAGTTTCGCCAGCCCGAGGCATTCGACGAGCAGGCCTTTCGCGCAGGCCTGGCCGCCCGTGGCGAAGCGTTCGGCATGACCTTCGAGCTGACTGCGCCCAGACACCGGCCCAAGGTGGTGATCATGGTGTCCAAGGCCGATCATTGCCTCAACGACCTGCTGTACCGCCAGCGCATCGGCCAGTTGGCGATGGACGTGGTGGCGGTGATTTCCAACCACCCGGACCTGGAGCCGCTGGCGCACTGGCACCGCATCCCCTATTACCACTTTGCCCTCGACCCGCAGGACAAGCCGGCGCAGGAGCGCAAGGTGCTGCAGGTGATCGAGGCGTCCGGCGCCGAGCTGGTGATCCTTGCGCGCTACATGCAGGTGCTGTCGCCGGAGCTGTGCCGACGCCTGGATGGCTGGGCGATCAACATCCATCACTCGCTGCTGCCGGGGTTCAAGGGCGCCAAGCCGTATCACCAGGCCTACAACAAGGGCGTGAAGCTGGTGGGGGCCACGGCGCATTACATCAACAACGACCTGGACGAGGGCCCGATCATTGCCCAGGGCGTGGAAGCCGTGGATCACAGCCACTACCCTGAAGACCTGATTGCCCGCGGGCGCGATATCGAATGCCTGACGTTGGCGCGGGCGGTGGGGTATCACATCGAGCGGCGGGTGTTTTTGAACGCCAATCGCACGGTGGTGCTGTAGCGGGCGTATCGCGGGTCAAGCCCGCACCCACAGGGACTGTGGGAGCGGGCTTGACCCGCGATGAGGCCCGAAAGACGGACAGAACATTCAGCGCGACATAACAACAATCGAGCGAGGTGAAAGCATGTCTGGCAATCGTGGTGTGGTGTACCTGGGCGCAGGCAAGGTCGAGGTGCAAACAATCCCCTATCCCAAAATGCAGGACCCACGTGGGCGCAAGATCGAACACGGCGTGATCCTGCGGGTGGTCTCCACCAATATCTGCGGCTCCGACCAGCACATGGTGCGCGGTCGTACCACCGCCCAGACCGGCCTGGTGCTGGGGCACGAAATCACCGGCGAGGTCATCGAGAAAGGCCGTGACGTCGAGAACCTGCAACTGGGCGACCTGGTCTCGGTGCCGTTCAACGTGGCCTGCGGGCGCTGCCGCTCGTGCAAGGAACAACACACCGGCGTGTGCCTGAGCGTCAACCCGGCCCGCGCCGGCGGCGCCTACGGCTATGTCGACATGGGCGACTGGACCGGCGGGCAGGCCGAGTATGTGCTGGTGCCCTACGCCGACTTCAACCTGCTCAAGCTGCCCGACCGCGACAAGGCCATGGAGAAGATCCGCGACCTGACCTGCCTCTCCGACATCCTGCCCACCGGCTACCACGGTGCGGTCACCGCAGGTGTCGGCCCCGGCAGCACGGTGTACGTGGCCGGTGCCGGCCCGGTCGGCCTGGCCGCTGCCGCCTCGGCGCGGCTGCTGGGCGCGGCGGTGGTGATCATCGGTGATGTGAACCCGGTACGTCTGGCCCATGCCAAGGCCCAGGGCTTCGAGGTCGCCGACCTGTCCCAGGACACCCCGCTGCACGAACAGATCGCCAACCTGCTGGGCGAGCCGGAGGTGGACTGCGCGGTCGATGCGGTGGGCTTCGAGGCCCGTGGCCACGGGCATGCCGGGGCCCAGCACGAGGCGCCGGCCACGGTGCTCAACTCGCTGATGGGGGTGGTGCGGGTCGCCGGCAAGATCGGCATCCCCGGCCTGTACGTGACCGAAGACCCGGGCGCGGTGGATGCCGCAGCCAAGATGGGCAGCCTGAGCATCCGTTTCGGCCTGGGCTGGGCCAAGTCCCACAGCTTCCACACCGGGCAGACCCCGGTGATGAAGTACAACCGCGCCCTGATGCAGGCCATCATGTGGGACCGCATCAACATCGCCGAGGTGGTCGGCGTGCAGGTCATCAGCCTGGATCAGGCGCCCGAGGGCTACGGCGAGTTCGATGCCGGCGTGCCGAAGAAATTCGTGATCGACCCGCACACGCTGTTCAGCGCAGCGTAAGACCAATGTCTACCCGGTTTCAGGCCCCTGAAGCCGGGCTGACAGACAAATTGTCGCAGTAGCCCGCAATTTTTTGTTACCCTTAAACGTACTAACTGGTTAACAAGCAAGCTACCTAAATGCGCCGACTATGCTCGGGATTGGGTCGGCCAACTGTTGACGGTGGTTTTTCACTACGTTTAGGACGGTAATCACATGAACGAACAGGCAGGTGCTCCGGGCACCGCAAAGTGGCTGCTGGGAGGTCTGGGCATCCTGATCGCTCTGATCGGCCTGGTGCTGGCAGGGGGCGGTGCGTACCTGAGCAGCCTCGGTGGTAGCTGGTACTTCCTTCTGATGGGCCTGGCGATGCTGGTCAGCGGTGTGCTGATCGCGCGGCGCAAGCCGTCGGGCGCCTGGCTGTACGCGGTGGCCCTGGTACTCACCGCGATCTGGGCGGTGTGGGATGCCGGCCTGGACTTCTGGCCGCTGGTCTCGCGGGTACTGACCTTTGCCGTGATCGGCCTGGTCATCGCGCTGGTGTTCCCGAGCCTGCAACGCGCCGACGGTCGTGCGGCCGGGCGTGGCGCGTTCGCGGTGGCCGGTGTGCTGGCCGTTGGCGTGGTCGCCACCCTGGGCTACATGTTCGTGCCCACCCACGTGGTCACCGCCAGCAGCGAGCCTGCGGTGCAGCCGGTCAAGCCGGGCACCGAGCAGAAGGACTGGGCGCACTGGGGCAACACCACCGCCGGCAACCGCTTTGCCGCGCTGGACCAGATCAACAAGGGCAACGTCGACAAGCTGCAGGTGGCCTGGACCTTCCATACCGGTGACGTGCCGCAAAGCACCGGCGCCGGTGCCGAAGACCAGAACACGCCGCTGCAGATCGGCGACACCCTGTATTCCTGCACCGCCTACGGCAAGGTCTTCGCCCTGGACGTGGACACCGGCAAGCAGCGCTGGATGTTCGACCCCAAGGGCAGCGCGCCGAACTGGCAGCGTTGCCGTGGCCTGGGCTACTCCGAAACCCCGCTGGCCGCCGACGCCGGCCCGCAGGCCTGCGCCAAGCGCCTGTTCCTGCCCACCGGCGATGCCCGCCTGATCGCGATCAACGCCGAAAACGGCGAAGCATGTGCCGACTTTGGCGATAACGGCGTGGTCGACCTGAGCGTCGACATGGGCGAGATCAAGCCGGGCTACTACCAGCAGACCTCCACCCCGCTGGTGGCCGGCGATGTGGTGATCGTCGGTGGCCGCGTGGCCGACAACTTCTCCACCGGCGAACCGCCGGGCGTGGTGCGTGCCTATGATGTGCGGACCGGCGAGCTGACCTGGGCCTGGGACCCGGGCAACCCGAACATCACCAAGCGTCCGCCCGAAGGCCAGACCTACACCCGTGGCACGCCCAACGTGTGGTCGGCGATGTCCTATGACGCCAAGCTGGGCCTGGTGTACCTGCCGACCGGCAACGCCACCCCGGACTTCTTCGCCGGCACCCGTACCGAACTGGACGACAAGTACAGCTCCTCGATCGTGGCGCTGGACGTGAAGAACGGCCAGGTGCGCTGGCACTTCCAGACCACCCACCACGACCTGTGGGACTTCGACCTGCCGGCCCAGCCGCTGCTGTACGACATCCCGGATGACAAGGGTGGCGTGCAACCGGCGCTGGCACAGGTGACCAAGCAGGGCGAGATCTTCGTGATCAACCGTGAAACCGGCGTGCCGATTGCCAAGGTCGAAGAGAAGCCGGTGCCCCAGGGCAACGTGCCGGGCGAGCGTTATTCGCCGACCCAGCCGTTCTCGGTAGAGATGCCGTCGATCGGCAACCAGACCCTGAAAGAGTCGGACATGTGGGGCGCGACCCCGTTCGACCAGTTGCTGTGCCGCATCTCGTTCAAGGGCATGCGCCACGAGGGTGTGTACACCCCGCCAGGGCTGGACCCGGCGTTGCAGTTCCCCGGCTCGCTGGGTGGCATGAACTGGGGTAGCGTGTCGGTCGACCCGACCAGCAACTACATGTTCGTCAACGACATGCGTCTGGGCCTGGCCAACTACATGATCCCGCGTGCAGACATTCCCAAAGGTGCCAGCGGCATCGAGATGGGTGTGGTGCCGCAGGACGGTACGCCGTATGGCGCGATGCGCCAGCGCTTCCTGTCCGCGGCCGGTATTCCGTGCCAGAGGCCGCCGTTCGGCACCATGTCGGCCATCGACCTGAAGACCAGAAAACTGATGTGGCAGGTGCCGGTCGGTACCGTGCAGGACACCGGGCCGCTGGGCATCCGCATGCACCTGCCGATCCCGATCGGCATGCCGACCCTGGGCGCTTCGCTGTCGACCCAGTCGGGCCTGCTGTTCTTTGCCGGCACCCAGGACTTCTACCTGCGTGCGTTCGACTCGGGCAACGGCAACGAGATCTGGAAGGCGCGTCTGCCGGTGGGCAGCCAGTCGGGGCCGATGACCTACGTGTCGCCCAAGACCGGCAAGCAATACATCCTGATCAGTGCTGGCGGTGCGCGTCAGTCGCCGGATCGGGGTGATTACGTGATTGCGTACGCCTTGCCGTAGGGCGGGTTGCCATTCTGTTGCAGGAGCCAGCCTTGCTGGCGAAAGCGGCCAGCGCGTATCCCTGGATATCGCGGTGCTGCTTTCGCCGGCAAGGCCGGCTCCTACAGTCGATGACGGCGGAACATTCGCCGCAGATACGGGTCGAAACCTCGCTTTCCTACGAGGTCCGCCCCATGAAACGCTTTGCCCTGCTCTCCCTGCTGGCACTCGCCACCACCTCGGCCCTGGCCTTCAATCTCAACGATGCCGCCAACGCCGTATCTGCCATGCAAGGCAACAAACAGCAGGACGCTGCCGTTCAAGCCCCGGCCCCCTCGGCCAACCTGCTCAATACCCTGGGCGACCAACTCGATATCACCCCCGAACAGGCCATTGGCGGCACCGGCGCGCTGCTGGGCCTGGCCAGGCATCAGCTCAGCAGCAGCGACTACTCGCAACTGAGCAAGGCCGTGCCCGGCCTTGACCTGCTGTCCGGCGACAATGCCCTGGGCGGCCTCAGCGGCCTGGGCGAGCTGCTCGGCAAGAGCGGCAATTCCTCGGCCCTGAGCAACGCACTGGGCAACGTCAAGGACACCGACGACCTGAACAACGCCTTCGGCGCCCTGGGCATGAACACCGGCATGATCGCCCAGTTCGCCCCGCTGATCCTGCAGTACCTGGGCCAGCAGGGCGTGGCCGGTTCGCTGCTGCAGAGCCTGGGCGGCATCTGGGGCACCCCGGCCGCCGTGCCTTCGGTGTAAGCCGGCGGTTTGCCGAGGCGGGGCGGTGTGGTATATGTCCCGCCCCGTTCAAGCAAGGAAGTGCGACCCCGATGTTCATGGATGCCCTGAAGATGTCCCTGCCGGCCGATGCCGTGCTGGGTTTTCTGTTCTACATGGCCGGCGCCGCCGTGCTGTTCGCGCTCTATGCGTTCATCTATACCCGCCTGACCCCCTACAACGAATTTGCCCTGATCCGCGAAGGCAACAGCGCTGCCGCCATCGCCCTGGGCGGTGCGCTGCTGGGTTTCGCCATCCCCGTGTCCGGGGCCATCTCCCATTCGATCTCGCTGCTCGACTTCCTGCTGTGGTCGGTGATCGCCGGCGCCGTGCAGTTGCTCGCGTTCGTGGTGGTCAGCGTGGTGGTCAAGGGCATGGACGAGCGTATCCGCCGTCAGGAAAACGCGGCCGCCATCCTGCTGGCTGCCGTGGCCATCGGCATCGGCATGCTCAATGCCGCGTGCATGACCCCAGCGGCCTGACAGCGGAGCACAGCCATGAAACGCAGCACGAGCATTCGGCTGATTGCCCTGGGCAGCCTGCCGCTGGCGCTGGCCGCCTGTGACAGTGATCGCAGCGCCACCCGCGTGGTCAGCGAGGTCAAGCGTTACCAGGACGTCGACAGCTGCGCCCTGGCCGGGGTAAGCCGTTCGGTGTGCGACAACGCCTGGAACGTCGCCCGCCAGCACCACGATGCCAACGCCCCACGCTTCACCCGCCTGGAAGACTGCCTGGCCAGCTTCGAGCAGTGCGAGCCAGGTCAGGGCGCGAGCTTTCACATGCCGCGCATGCAAGGCTTCGCCCTGACCACCGAGCGCCAGGTGTATGACGACGGGCTGAACCAGACCTCCAGCACCACCTCGTCGGCCGTGTATGGCGGCGGCGGTGGCCGCTACGACTACGTCAATGTCGAGCCGCGCTACCTGTCGGAGGCGATCTACCACGAGCGTGAAGGGCGCGAAGGGTTCAGGGCCAGCTCGCTGACCGACCAGGTCAACAGCGGCAACCAGTATGCCGGGCTGGTCGAGGACCACGCGCCGTCCAGCCGTTTCAACGGCGGGGCTGGTGCCGATGCCCATGCGTCGGTGCTGCCGGCGCGCTTCATGGCCTCGGCACGGCCCTGGACGGTGGGCAGCCACCCCGGCTTCGCGGCCCATGTACCAGGCCGTGGCGGCTTCGGTTTCGGTTCCTGAGGGCGGGCGATGAAACGTATTGCCTGCACCCCGCGCGCGGACTGGAAAGCCACCGCCGAACACTACGGCTTCAGGTTCCACACCTTCGGCGACGAGCCGTACTGGGACGAGTCGGCGTGCTACCAGTTCACCCTGCGCCAGATCGAGGACGACCTCGAAGAACCCACCCGCCAGTTGCACGAGCTGTGCATGGACCTGGTGGCGCGGGCGGTGGACAGCGAAGAACTGCTCGACCGCCTGGCCATCCCGCGTGACTACCGCGACCTGATCCGCCGCTCATGGCGCGACGGGCACCCGCATTTCTACGGGCGCATGGACCTGAGCTACGACGGCCATGGCCCGGCCAAGCTGCTGGAAGCCAACTACGACACACCCACCTCGCTGTACGAGGCCGGCTTCTTCCAGTACCTGTGGCTTGAGCAGCAGATGCAGCGCGGTGTACTGCCGGCCGATGCCGACCAGTTCAACAGCCTTGAAGAGAAACTCGGCCAGGTGTTCGGCGCCAACACCTTTGCCACGCCGTTCTACTTTGCCTCGGTCAGGGACTCGCTGGAGGATCGTGGCACGGTGCAGTACCTGTGCGACATTGCCACCGCTGCCGGGCTCGATACACGCCTGATCGATGTGGAAGACATCGGCCTGAACCCGGCCGGGCGTTTCATCGACCGCAGTGGGGCGCTGATCCCCAGCCTGTTCAAGCTCTACCCGTGGGAAGACATGTTCCACGACCGCTACGGCCCGGCGATTGCCGGCAGCGGCACGCTGTTCGTCGAGCCGCCCTGGAAGGCGCTGCTGTCGAACAAGGGCATGCTGGCGCTGCTGTGGGAGCAGCACGAAGGGCACCCGAACCTGCTGCCCGCATTCATCGACGCCACGCCCGAACGGCCGCTGGCGCCGGGGTGGGTGCGCAAGCCGTTCTTCTCGCGGGAGGGGGCGAATGTGGAGATTCATACCCCTGACGGGCAGCGGGTGAAGGAGGAGGGGCCGTATGGCAGTGGCCCCCACGTGATCCAGCAGTTTCATGCCTTGCCACGGTTTGCCGGCAGCCACACGGTGATCGGCAGCTGGGTGGTTGGCGATCAGCCGGCAGGCATCGGCATTCGCGAGGACAACTCGCTGATCACCAAGGACAGCAGCCGCTTCGTGCCCCACGCGATCATCGGCTAGCGGCGCAGCTCCTGGCGCAGTTGCTCGATGCGCGCGTCCTTGTCGTGCCACAGCTGGTTGACCCAGTCCTGTACGCTGCGCCGGAATTGCGGGTCGCTCTCGTAGTCGCCGCGCCACAGGGCCGGGTCCAATGCGCGTACCTGGATGTCCACGATCACCCGCGGCACTGCACCGCTGACCAGGTCCCAGAACCCCGGCGCGGTGTCGCCGGGGTACACCAGGGTCACGTCGAGCAGGGCGTCGAGCTGTTCGCCCAGCGCGGCGAGCACGAACGCCACGCCGCCGGCCTTGGGCTTGAGCAGGTGGCGGAACGGCGAGCCCTGGGCATCGCGCTTGGCCGGGGTGAAGCGGGTGCCTTCGAGGTAGTTGACCACGGTCACCGGCTGGCGCTTGAACAGCTCGCAGGCGGCCTTGGTGATCTCCAGGTCCTGGCCCTTGAGGTGCGGGTGGCGTTCGAGGAAGGCCTTGCTGTAGCGCTTCATGAACGGGTAGTCCAGCGCCCACCAGGCCAGGCCCAGGAACGGCACCCAGATCAGTTCCTTTTTCAGGAAGAACTTGAAGAACGGAATGCGCCGGTTGAACACCTGGATCAGCGCGGGAATATCCACCCAGCTCTGGTGGTTGCTGACCATCAGGTAGGAGGTGTCCAGGCGCAGGTCGGCGGCGCCGCGCACGTCCCAGCGGGTGGGGATGCACAGGGCGAAGATCAGCTTGTCGATCTCGGCCCAGGTCTCGGCGATCCACATCACCGCCCACGAGGCGTAGTCGCGGTAGCGGCCGGGCAGTACCAGCTTGAGCAGGGCGAAGACCAGCAACGGGCCGATCAGCACCAGGGTGTTGAGCAAGAGCAGCAGGGTCACAAGACTGCCGGTAAGCAGGCGGCGCATAAGAAAACTCTGATTTTCGGTTAGGCGGTCGGCCATGATAAGCAGGGATTCGGTTCAGGCCAAACTCTGGGCAGCCCACGGCGCGGACAAATGTTTCACATTGTGTTGAATACCCTGTGGCGACGAACCTATGCTGCTGCGGCAGTCTAAACACAGACTTTTCTCAAGGAAGCTGACCCGGTGAAATCCGTACTTGCACTGCTTTCCCTGCTGGCCTTGCCGGTGATGGCCGCCGAGCCGACCCTGTATGGCCGTTATGAATACATTGGCGTGGCGGACCTCGACCAGACGTTCAAGGCCAAGATGGACACCGGCGCGCTGACCGCGTCGCTGTCGGCCAAGGACATCGAGCGCTTCAAGCGCGATGGTGAGGACTGGGTGCGGTTCCGCCTGGCGACCAAGGATGCCGACGGCAAGGTGTATGAACACAAGGTGGCGCGCATCAGCAAGATCAAGAGCCGCGCCGATGAAGACGAGGACGGCGAAGCACCCGACCCGGCCAAGCGTCCGGTGGTGGAGCTGGAGTTGTGCCTGGGCGACGTCAAGCGCACGGTGGAGGTCAACCTGACCGACCGCAGCAGCTTCAACTACCCGCTGCTGATCGGGGCCAAGGCGCTGCGCGAGTTCGGCGCGGCGGTGAACCCGGCGCGCCGGTTCACGGCGGGCAAGCCTGAATGCTGAGTTGAATCCATCGCGGCTCAAGCCCGCTCCCACAAGGACCGTCGTTCTCCCGTGGGAGCGGGCTTGACCCGCGACAGGGCCTTGTCAGTCGAGGGATAATCCCCTACAAGTGCACCCAAACCTGCCAGGCCTGCACCGCCCATGCCCCACATACTGATTGTCGAAGACGAAGCGGCCATCGCCGACACCCTGATCTTTGCCCTGCAAGGCGACGGTCACAGCACCGAATGGGTGACCCTGGGCAGCGCCGCGCTGGAGCAGCAGCGTCAGCGCCCGGCTGACCTGATCATCCTCGATATCGGCCTGCCGGATATCAACGGCTTCGAAACCTGCCGCCAGCTGCGCCGCTTCAGCGAGGTACCGGTGATGTTCCTCAGCGCCCGCGATGGGGAGATCGACCGCGTGGTGGGCCTGGAGATCGGTGCCGACGACTATGTGGTCAAACCCTTCAGCCCGCGTGAAGTGGCGGCGCGGGTACGCGCCATCCTCAAGCGCATGACCCCGCGCAGCGAACCCGAGGCCCCCGAAACGCCCTTCAGCATCGACTCCCAGCGCCTTCAGATCAGCTATCGCGGTCAATCGCTCACCCTCACCCGGCACGAATTTCGCCTGCTGCAATGCCTGCTCGAACAACCCGAACGGGTGTTCAGCCGCGAGCAACTGCTGGATGCCACCGGCGTGTCGGCCGAGGCCGGCTACGAGCGCAACGTCGACAGCCACATCAAGAGCCTGCGCGCCAAGCTGCGCACCGTGCAGGCCGACGCCGAACCTATCCAGACCCACCGCGGCCTGGGCTACAGCTACAGCCCCGGGCACAGCTGATGCGCCTGGGCATCCGCATCTTCCTGGTGTACTTCCTGTTCGTCGGGCTGACCGGCTACTTCATCCTCAACACCGTGCGCGAACAGGTGCGCCCGGGTGTGCGCCAGTCCACCGAGGAAACCCTGGTGGACACCGCCAACCTGCTGGCCGAGATTCTGCGCGACGAGGTCAAGGCCGGCACCCTCGGCCAGGGCCGGCTGCCCGAGCTGCTCAAGGCTTACGGCAAGCGCCAGCCCAGGGCCGATATCTGGGGCCTGGCCAAGAACGAGGTCAACCACCGCATCTACGTCACCGACGCCAACGGCAAGGTGTTGCTCGACTCCAGCGGCGAAGCACTGGGCCAGGACTACTCGCGCTGGAACGACGTGTACCTGACCCTGCGCGGCGAGTACGGCGCCCGCTCCACCCGCAGCGATCCGGACGACCCGGAGTCGTCGGTGATGCACGTGGCGGCGCCGATCATCGATGCCGGCAAGATCATCGGCGTGGTCACCGTGGCCAAGCCGAACAAGTCGTTGCAGCCGTACATCGATCGCTCCGAGCGGCGCCTGTTCAACCTGGGCCTTGGCCTGATCGTGCTGGGCCTGCTGGTGGGCGCCGGGCTGTCGTGGTGGCTGGCGCGCTCGCTGCGTCGGCTGACGCGCTATGCACAGGCGGTCAGCGAGGGTGAACGCGTGGCCTTGCCGCATTACCGCGGCGGCGAGCTGGCGCAACTGGCCGGTGCGGTGGAGCGCATGCGCACGCAGCTGGAGGGCAGGGCGTATGTGGAGCGCTACGTGCACACCCTGACCCACGAGCTGAAAAGCCCGCTGGCGGCGATTCGCGGGGCCAGCGAGCTGCTGCAGGGGCCGATGAGCGACGAGCAGCGCCAACGCTTTGCCAGCAATATCGAAAGCGAGAGCGCGCGCATGCAGCAGTTGATCGAGCGGCTGCTGGACCTGGCCCAGGTCGAGCAGCGCCAGGGCCTGGAAGACCAGCAGCAGGTGCCACTGGCGGCGCTGGTGGACGAGGTGCTGCTGGCCCAGAGCGCGCGCATCGAAAGCGCCGGCCTGCAGGTGCGCCAGCGGGTACCGGCCAGCGTACGGCTGCTGTGCGAGCCGTTTCTGCTGCGCCAGGCCATCGGCAACCTGCTGGAGAACGCCCTGGACTTCACCCCGCCGGGCGGCCTGCTGGTGGTCGACCTGGAGACACGGGGCCCACGGCTGGCGCTGAGCCTGTACAACCAGGGGGCGGCGATACCGGACTATGCCCTGGGCCGGCTCAGCGAGCGCTTCTACTCGCTGCCGCGCCCGGGCACGGGGCGCAAGAGCACAGGCCTTGGGCTGAACTTCGTCGAGGAAGTGATGCAGCTGCATGGCGGCTCGCTGGAGGTGGCCAACGTCGAGGACGGCGTGCGGGTGCGCCTTTGGCTGCCCAACGAGCGGCTGGGCTGAGCTCCACGCACTCTCCACATAACTCCACACAAGCGCCCAACCCGCTCCATGCACGGCGGGCAGACTGGCTCCATCGAAACCGGAGCCATTGCCCATGAACCGAACCCTGAGCATCAAACTGGGCGCCATCGCCTTTCTGATCGTGTTGCTGCTGATACCCCTGCTGATGATCGGCGGCCTGATCCAGGACCGCCAGCAGCAGCGCGACAGTGTGGTCGAGGACATCGCCCAGAGCTCCAGCTACAGCCAGCAGATCAGCGGGCCGCTGCTGGTGGTGCCGTACCGCAAGATCCAGCGCACCTGGAAAACCGTGGATGGCAGCACCCAGCAGCAGACCAGCACGGTGGCCGGGCATCTGTACTTTCTGCCCGAAACCCTGGAGGTCGACGCCAAGGTCGACACCGAGTTGCGTTCGCGGGGCATCTACCAGGCGCGCCTGTTCCACGCCGACAACCGCATCAGCGGGCAATTCAAGGTGCCGGCGCAGTGGGGCATCACCGAAGACTTCGACGATTACCGCTTCGACCCGGCGTTTCTGGCCGTGGGCATCAGCGATATCCGCGGTATCGAGAAGAGCCTGGAACTGAACGTGAATGGCCAGTCGCTGGCCTTCGCCGCGGGCACGGGGCTGGGCTGGCTGGGCGGCGGTGTGCACGTGGCGCTGCCCGACCTCGACGGCCGCGCCGAGACCCGCCTGGACTACGCCTTCGACCTTAGCCTGCAGGGCACCGGGCGCCTGCATGTGCTGCCGGTAGGGCGCAGCACCACGGTGAACATGGCGGCGAACTGGCCGCATCCAAGCTTCATCGGCAACTACCTGCCCATCAGCCGCGAGATCGACGCCCACGGCTTCAGCGCGCGCTGGCAGACCTCGTTCTTCTCCACCAACCTGGAGGATGCGCTGACCCAGTGTGTGGTCAACAACGCCTGCGACGACTTTCACGGGCGCAGTTTCGGCGTGAGCTTCGTCGACCCGGTGGACCAGTACCTCAAGAGCGAGCGGGCGATCAAGTATGCGCTGTTGTTCATTGCGCTGACCTTTGCCGGGTTCTTCCTGTTCGAGATTCTCAAGAACCTCAGCGTGCACCCGATCCAGTATGCGCTGGTGGGTGTGGCCCTGGCGTTCTTCTACCTGCTGTTGCTGTCGTTGTCGGAGCACCTGGGGTTCGGGTTGGCGTATGCGCTGTCGGCGGGCGGCTGCGTGCTGCTGATCGGCTTCTACCTGTGCCACGTGCTGCGCAGCCTGGCGCGCGGGCTGGGGTTTGCGGCGGGGTTGCTGGTGCTGTACGCGATGCTGTACGGGCTGCTGGGCGCCGAGGACTACGCGCTGCTGATGGGCTCGTTGCTGCTGTTCGGCCTGCTTGGGGTGTTCATGGTGCTGACACGCCGCCTGGACTGGTATCAGGTTGGGCAGGGGATCTTGAAATGAGCGGGTTGAGAGAGGAACGCACGCTGGGGGCTGTGATGGTGGGGGAAATCAGATTGATCTGGGCTGCCGAGATCAGCGTCGACTTCATCGCGGGTCAAGCCCGCTCCCACAGGTCCGGTACAAGCCTCAAGGGCAGCAGCAGATCTGTGGGGGTGAGCTTGACCCGTGATGAGGCCCGATCAGGCCACAGAAGGGGCGGTCGTTAGCATCGATTCGCGCTGACTCACCTCGGCATACCAGGCTGCCAGTTTCGGCTGGCGCTCGCGCCAGCCAAGGTCCGGCAGGCGCAGGTCGATGTAGCCCAGCGCGCAGGCCACCCCGATTGCCGCCACGTCGAACACCGAGGCCAGTTCGGCCAGGTGCTCGTCTTCCAGGTTCGCCAGCGCGCGCCGGATCTTGTCCTGCTGGGCGTCGACCCACGGCGTCCAGCGCTTGTCCTCAGGGCGCAGGAAGGTCTCGTAGCGCGCCACCACCGCCGCGTCCATGATCGCATCGGCCAGCGACGCCAGGGTCAGGCGCCGCCAGCGCGCCGGGCCTTCGCGCGGGATCAGCGGGTTGCCCACATGCTGATGGTCGAGAAACTCGACGATCACGCGGCTGTCATGCAGCACCGTGCCGTCCTCCAGGCGCAACGCCGGGATCTTGCCCGCCGGGTTGCCCAGGTTCAGCTCGGCATCGGTCTTGATCGGGCTCAGGTCGACGGGATGCAGGGCTACCCGCTCGGCCTGCCCGGTTTCGTGCAGCAGCACGCGAACCTTGCGCACGAACGGCGAGGCGGCGGCATGGAACAGGGTCATGCTCGGTGTGCTCATGGCGTGGCCTCAGTTGCCTTGCAGGCTGGGTGGCAGGCACACGCCAGTGCCGCCGATGCCGCAGTAGCCATTCGGGTTCTTGGCCAGGTACTGCTGGTGATAGGCCTCGGCGAAGTACACGGTCGGTGCCTGGGCGATCTCGGTGGTGATCTGGCCGAAACCGGCCTTGTTCAGCTCGGCCTGGTAGGCCTGCCTGCTGGCCTCGGCCAGTTCCAGCTGTTCGGGGCTGGTGCAGTAGATGGCCGAACGGTACTGGGTGCCGACGTCGTTGCCCTGGCGCATGCCCTGGGTGGGGTTGTGCAGCTCCCAGAACATGGTCAGCAGGTCCTGGTAGCTGACCTTGGCCTTGTCGAACACCACCAGCACCACTTCGGTGTGGCCGGTCAGGCCCGAGCAGACTTCTTCGTAGGTGGGGTTGGGGGTGAAACCGCCGGCGTAGCCGACCACGGTGCTGACCACACCTTCACGCTGCCAGAAGCGCCGCTCGGCACCCCAGAAGCAGCCCAGGCCGAAGATCGCGAAATCGACGTCTTCGAAGAACGGGCCCAGCAGCGGGGTGTCTTCGAACACGAAATGCTTCTCGGGCAGCGTCATCGGGGTCTCGCGACCCGGCAGCGCCTGTTCGGCGGCAGGCAGTACGTTTTTGTTCACCAGAATCTCCGAGCGCAGGACCATGGGCGGTTCCTCTTCAAGGCAGGATGTGTAGGGGGTAGACCCGTAGTGTGCCCGAGTGTTTCGCCGCTGTCAGGCGATTGGGCCACGCGGATAGCGCTTGAGTTTTTCGATCAGCTCGCTGCCGGGGATCGGCCGGTCGAACAGGTAGCCCTGGCCGACGTCGCAGCGGTGGCGGCGCAGGAACGCCAGCTGTTCGGCGGTCTCGATGCCTTCGGCCACCACTTTGAGCTTGAGGTTGTGAGCCATGGCCACCACTGCCGAGGTGATTTCCATATCGTCCTGGTTGTCCGGGATCTCGTGGATGAAGCTGCGGTCGATCTTGATGATGTCGATCGGGAATTTCTTCAGGTAGCTGAGCGAGGAGTAGCCGGTGCCGAAGTCGTCCATGGCCAGGGTCAGGCCCAGTTGCTTGAGCTCGTCGAGCTGGCGGTGGGTATCCTCGGTGGCTTCGAGCAGCAGGCCCTCGGTCAGTTCCAGTTCCAGCAGGTGTGGCGGCAGGGCTTCTTCCTTGAGGATGTTGGCGATCGAGCTGACCAGCTCCGGGTCGGAGAACTGCTTGGGCGACAGGTTGATCGCCACCTGCAGGTTGCCCATGCCCTCGGTGCTCAGCAGCTGGCTCATGCGGCAGGCCTGGCGCGCGATCCACTTGCCGATGGGGATGATCAGCCCGGTTTCCTCGGCCACGCTGATGAACTGGTCGGGGCGGATCATGCCCCGCTCCGGGTGGTTCCAGCGTAGCAAGGCCTCCAGGCCGAGCAGGCGGCCGCTGCGCAGGCACAGCTTGGGCTGGTAGAACACGTCCAGTTCGTTCTGGGTCAGGGCGCGGCGCAGGTTGTTTTCCACGAACAGCTTGTAGCTGGCCTCGGCGTTGAGCGCCTCGGTGAACACCTGCACCTGGTGCTTGCCGTTGGCCTTGGCCTTGTGCAGGGCCAGGCCGGCGTTCTTCATCAGGGTCTGCGGGTCGCGCCCGTGCAGCGGCGCACACGCCAGGCCCACCGAGCCGGTCACGCTGATCAGCTGGTTGTCGACGAACATCGGCTTGTCGAGGGTGTTGAGCAACTGCTGGGCCACCTGCTGGCCGGCATCCAGGCTGCTGTCCTCCAGCAGCACGGCGAATTCGTTGCTGGCAAAGCGCGCCAGGCTGCCACCGGGGCTCAGGCTGTTGCGCAGGCGCCGGGCCAGGCTGATCAGCAGCTTGTCGCCGGTCTGGTGCCCGAGGCTGTCGTTGATGCGCTTGAAGTTGTCGATGTCCACCAGCAGCAGGCAGATGGGGCTGTCGCTGTCGCGCTCGAAGCGCTCGTCGAGGCTGCGGATGAACGCCGGGCGGTTGCCCAGGCTGGTGAGGTTGTCGGTGTAGGCCAGGCGCTCGATGCGCTGCTGGGCCAGCTTGCTCTGGGTGATGTCTTCGTAGATGCCGATGTAGTGGGTCAACTCGCGGTTGTCGCCATACACCTTGGAGATCGACAGTTGGCCCCAGTAGGGCTCGAGGTTCTTGCGCCGGCTCTTGAATTCGCCCTGCCAGCTGTTGCCCATGGCCAGGCTCGACGGCGAGTCGAACAGCAGCTCGCTGAGGTTCTCCAGTGCGGTGAGCTCGGACAGGCGGTGGCCATGCACCTCTTCGGGTGTGTACTGGGTGATCTCGGTGAAGCTGGGGTTGACGTATTCCACCACGCCATCGCGGTTGACCAGCAGAAAGGCGTTGGCGCTTTGTTCCACCGCGCGCTGGAACAGGTGCAGGGCGCTGGTGGCGGTGCGCCGGTTGTGGTTGTTGATGACCTGGGCGAACTGGTCGGCCAGCTCGCCGGCAAAAGCGATTTCATCCGATTGCCAGGCCCGGGTCGAGCCGCTGTGTTCCAGGCAGAGCACGCCGACCACCTGGCCGTCGATGCGGATGCTGGCATCGAGCATGGCGTGGATACCGCGCTGGCGCAGGCTCTCGGAGATTTCGCGGGTGCGTGGGTCGCGCGCCGCGTTGTGCGCATCGATGGCGCGGCTGGTGTGCAGCGCCTCGAGGTAGTCGGGAAATCGCCCGGCATCGATCGCCTCGGGCAGGCGGTACTCCTGGGTGGCGCGGTAGAACGCCGAGATCGGTTCCAGTTGCTGGCCTTCCAGGTACCAGATGCTGGCGCAGTCGATGCTGTAGATTTCGCAGGCACTGCGGGTGATCAGCTCGGCGGCTTCCTGCAGCGAGTTGTCGGCGCTGTAGCGCTGGCGCGCCAGGCGCAGGATCAGGTCTTGCTGTGCGCGTACACGCTCCAGGTGCTCGAGCTGTTCCTGCTGCGCCTGCTGGTTGAGCTGCAGGGCGATCTGCAGGCGGTTGTTGCGGGTTTCGAGTTCTGCCGCCGAAAGGTCGGGTGTGTCGTTGGGCTGGGCATCGAGCACCAGCAGATAGCCGCGCAGCAACTGGCGGTTGTGCTGCCGGTAGGCTTCGCCCAGCTCCAGCATATTGAGCGGGCCCAGGCTGGTGTGCAGGGTATAACGCACCAGGTAGTACGGACGCTGCGCCAGTTGCAGCTCGATGGTGTCGTGCAGCTTGTAGCGTGCCTCGGGCTCCATCAGGCTGGCATAGGGCGAGCCGATCAGCGCACACAGGTCGACGGCCGCCTGGCCGAACTGACGCTCGCAGCCCGGGTCGAGGAACAGCATGGCCCAGCTGGCCTCATTCAGCCGCTCGAAACGCAGCATGCCGAGCCGCGAAGGCACCGGCAACTGCGTCACTACCTCGGCCACCGTACGGCTGGCGGCATCAGGTTGGCTTTTCATGGGAAGCTCGCTTCAAGAAGGCTGTTGGCGCGGGCTGGGCGAAGTGCTGCTACGCGTTTGAGCAAGGTTGCATCATGTGCTTGAGGCTGACAAGCAATAGAGTGGCCTGGCTTGATCTGTATCGGCTGACAGGTACAAATTCTTCAGTAATGCCGCGACGGATTGCGTCTGGCGGTGCCGCTCAAGGTGGGACGTTGAGCGGCACGGCATGAATCGCAGGCAAAAAAAGCCCCGCCAGATGGCGGGGTTGAGGTACGAGCGTGGCAGCTCGAAAACAGTGTCCGTGCTCCCCGGCAGGGGAGCACGGCGGGCAGCAGTTACAGCAGCATGGTGCGGATGTCGGTCAGCAGCTCGCCCAGGCGCTTGGTGAAGCGCGCGGCAGCGGCACCGTTGATCACGCGGTGATCGTACGACAGCGACAGCGGCAGCATCAGCTTGGGCTGGAACGCCTTGCCATCCCACACCGGCTGGATGGTGGCCTTGGACACACCCAGGATCGCCACTTCCGGCGCGTTGACGATCGGCGTGAAGCCGGTGCCGCCAATGTGACCGAGGCTGGAGATGGTGAAGCAGGCGCCCTGCATGTCGTCGGCAGAAAGCTTCTTGGTGCGGGCCTTTTCAGCCAGGGCCGCCGCTTCTGCTGCCAGCTGCAGCAGGCTCTTCTGGTCGACGTTCTTGATCACGGGGACCAGCAGGCCGTCTGGCGTATCCACGGCGAAACCGACGTTGACGTACTTCTTGCGAATGATCGCCTTGCCGCTAGGGGCCAGCGACGCGTTGAAGTCCGGCAGTTCCTTGAGCAGGTGCGCACAGGCCTTGAGCAGCAAGGGCAGCACGGTCAGCTTGACGCCGGCTTTCTCGGCCACGGCCTTCTGCGCAACGCGGAAGGCTTCCAGCTCGGTGATGTCGGCGCTGTCGAACTGGGTCACGTGCGGCACGTTCAGCCAGCTGCGGTGCAGGTTGGTGGCGCCAGCCTGCATCAGGCGGGTCATCGGCACTTCTTCGGTTTCACCGAAGCGGCTGAAGTCGACGGCCGGAATCGGCGGGATGCCCGCACCACCGGTCGCGCCGGCAGCCGGTGCTTCCTTGGCCTTCTGCATCATGGCCTTGACGTACACCTGCACGTCTTCCTTGAGCACGCGGCCGTGCGGGCCGCTGGCAGCCACGGCGCTCAGCTCGACGCCGAACTCGCGGGCCAGCTGACGCACGGCAGGGCCGGCGTGAACCTTGGCACCGCTTGGCGCTGGCGCAGCGGCCGGGGCCGGTGCGGCTTCGGCCTTGGCAGCCGGTGCGGCGGCAGGCGCAGCAGCCGGGGCCGCTTCAGCCTTGGCAGCCGGTGCAGCAGCGGCAGGCGCTGCTGGCGCGGCGGCGCCCTGGACCTTGAGCTTGAGGATGAAGTCGCCAGTGCCGACTTCGTCTTCGAGCTTGACGCCGATGCTTTCCACCACGCCGGCAGCCGGCGACGGGATTTCCATCGAGGCCTTGTCGGACTCCAGGGTAATCAGCGACTGGTCGGCTTCGACGCTGTCGCCGACCTTGACCAGCAGCTCGATGATCTTGGCCTTGCCCGACGAGCCGATGTCCGGCACGTGGATGTCCTGCACAGTGGCAGCCGCAGGTGCAGCGGCCGGTGCCGGGGCAGCCTCTGCAGCCGGGGCGGCAGCAGGCTTTTGTTCGGCGGCAGGCGCAGCGTCAGCCGGTGCCTCGGGCGCCGCAGCGGCGCCCTCGACTTCCAGTTCCAGCAGTTCGTCGCCTTCTTTCAGGCGGTCGCCCAGCTTGACCTTCAGGGCCTTGATCACACCGGCCTTGGGGGCCGGGATCTCCATGGAGGCCTTGTCCGACTCCAGGGTCAGCAGGCTCTGGTCGGCTTCGATACGGTCGCCGACTTTGACGAACAGCTCGATGATTTCACCTTCACCGCTGCCGATGTCAGGTACGCGAATGAGTTCGCTCACTTAAAAATACTCCTCAGCAGTCCAGTGGGTTGCGCTTGTCCGGGTCGATGCCGAACTTGGTGATGGCATCGGCCACGACCTTCGGTTCGATCTCGCCACGGTCAGCCAGGGCTTCCAGGGCAGCCAGCACCACGAAGTGACGGTCGACTTCGAAGAAGTGACGCAGCTTCTTGCGGCTGTCGCTGCGACCGAAGCCATCGGTACCCAGGACCTTGAATTCCTTGCTCGGTACCCACTGACGAATCTGCTCGGCGAACAGCTTCATGTAGTCGGTAGAGGCGATGACCGGGCCCTTGCGGCCGCCCAGGCACTCCTCGATGTAGGTCTGCTTGGGCTTCTGGCCAGGGTGCAGGCGGTTGCTGCGCTCCACGGCCAGGCCGTCGCGACGCAGTTCGTTGAAGCTGGTGACGCTCCACACGTCGGCACCGACGTTGAACTCTTCACGCAGGATCTTCGCCGCTTCACGCACTTCGCGCAGGATGGTGCCGGAGCCCATCAGCTGGACGTGGTGCGCTGCGTCCTTGGTATCTTCCTCGAGCAGGTACATGCCCTTGATGATGCCTTCCTCGACACCGGCCGGAATGGCAGGCTGCTGGTAGGACTCGTTCATCACGGTGATGTAGTAGAAGACGTCCTGTTGCTCTTCGGTCATCTTCTTCATGCCGTCCTGGATGATCACCGCCAGCTCGTAGCCGTAGGTCGGATCATAGGTGCGGCAGTTCGGGATGGTCGCGGCCAGCATGTGGCTGTGACCGTCTTCGTGCTGCAGGCCTTCACCGTTGAGGGTGGTACGCCCGGCAGTACCGCCGATCAGGAAGCCACGGGTGCGGCTGTCGCCAGCGGCCCAGGCCAGGTCGCCGATACGCTGGAAGCCGAACATCGAGTAGAAGATGTAGAACGGCAGCATCGGCTGGTTGTGGTTCGAGTACGAGGTACCGGCGGCGATGAACGACGACATGGCGCCGGCTTCGTTGATGCCTTCCTCGAGGATCTGGCCCTTCTTGTCCTCGCGGTAGAACATCACCTGGTCCTTGTCGACGGGCTCGTAGAGCTGACCGACGGACGAGTAGATGCCCAGCTGGCGGAACATGCCTTCCATACCGAAGGTACGCGCTTCGTCCGGGATGATCGGGACGATGCGCTGGCCGATTTCCTTGTCCTTGACCAGCTGCGCGAGGATGCGCACGAAGGCCATGGTGGTGGAGATTTCACGGTCGCCCGAGCCGTCCAGGATCGCCTTGAGGGTTTCCAGTGGCGGGGTCGGGATGCTGAAGCTCTTGGCCCGGCGCTGTGGCACGAAACCGCCCAGGGCAGAACGGCGCTCGCTCAGGTAACGGGCTTCGGCGCTGCCTTCTTCAGGCTTGAAGAACGGCAGGTTCTCCAGGTCTTCGTCCTTGACCGGGATGTCGAAACGATCGCGGAAGTGACGCAGGCTGTCGACGTCGACCTTCTTGGTGTTGTGCGCGGTGTTCTTGGCTTCGCCAGCACCGGTGCCGTAACCCTTGATGGTCTTGGCCAGGATGACCGTAGGCTGGTCCTTGTGGTTGACCGCCTGATGGTAGGCTGCATAGACCTTGTACGGGTCGTGGCCACCACGGTTGAGCTTCCAGATCTCGTCGTCGGACAGGTCGGCGACCATGGCCTTGAGTTCCGGGGTGTTGAAGAAGTGCTCACGGACGAACGCGCCGTCCTTGGCCTTGTAGTTCTGGTACTCGCCGTCGATGACTTCGTCCATGCGGCGCTGCAGGATGCCGTCGACGTCCTTGGCCAGCAGTGGGTCCCAGAAACGGCCCCAGACCACCTTGTTGACGTTCCAGCCACCACCACGGAACACGCCTTCGAGTTCCTGGATGATCTTGCCGTTGCCGCGAACCGGGCCGTCGAGGCGCTGCAGGTTGCAGTTGATGACGAAGATCAGGTTGTCCAGCTTCTCGCGGCCTGCCAGGGAGATCGCGCCCAGGGATTCCGGCTCGTCGCACTCGCCGTCGCCCATGAAGCACCAGATCTTCTGCTTGCCGGCAGGGATGTAGCCGCGGCTTTCCATGTACTTCATGAAACGTGCCTGGTAGATCGCCTGGATCGGGCCCAGACCCATCGACACGGTCGGGAACTGCCAGAAGTCAGGCATCAGCCACGGGTGCGGGTAGGACGACAGGCCTTGACCATCGACTTCCTGACGGAAGTTGTTCATCTGGTCTTCGCTGATGCGGCCTTCCATGAAGGCACGGGCGTAGACGCCCGGTGAGGCATGGCCCTGGAAGTAGATCAGGTCGCCGCCGTGCTCGTCGGTCGGGGCCTGGAAGAAGTAGTTGAAGCCGATGTCGTACAGCGTGGCGCTGGAGGCGAAGCTGGAGATGTGGCCGCCCAGGTCCGAGTCTTTCAGGTTGGTGCGCATTACCATGGCCAGCGCGTTCCAGCGGACCAACGAGCGAATGCGGCGTTCCATGAACAGGTCGCCAGGCATGCGTGCTTCGTGGGTGACGGGAATCGTGTTGCGGTATGGCGTGGTGATGGCATACGGCAGCTGGGAGCCACTACGGGTGGCCAGCTCGCCCATACGGGTCATCAGATAGTGAGCGCGGTCTTCGCCTTCTTTGTCGAGAACCGACTCCAGGGCGTCCAGCCATTCCTGGGTTTCGACGGGATCGAGGTCTTGCATGGCTTGCTCCAGGGCGGAAAGGCTTCCAGAATCGGTTGCCTGAGTTTGCGACTGGCCTTTTGGGCAGACGACATGAAATTCTTGGATTACCGGGCGTTGTACCGGCGGCGTGTAGTTTTACTACAAATCGATCCTCATTACATGCGTTGACAGTAAAAAAGCAGTAGTAAAACTACACGGATAAGGCTCGTGGCCCCTGTTCGGGTTGTGGGATAAAACGATACCGGTGGTTAAAAACTGGTCGGCATGCGGTTGTTTGCGATGATTTCTATCAAAGAATTACGTTTTTCAGCTATTTATGACCTTTGTACGACAGTCGAACCGTACGCCGAGTTCCCTTGCCCAAGTGCCACCAACCCTTTCACGCCGATCAAGGATAGACCATGAGCCTGCCCCTGCTGGCCGAACTGCCCGCTGCCCTGCAACCGCTGGTCAGCCGTAATGCCACCTCTTTGCGCAACGCCGTCGCGGCCGTCGACGGGCTGAGCCTGGACGACTGGAACGAGCAGCGCTGGGCCGAGTTCGCCCGCGTGGCGGCGGCCAGCGATTTCGTGCTTGAGCAGAGCGTGCGCGACCCGGCGATGCTGCTGGCCCTGGCCGCCAGCGGCGAGCTCGACCGCGCCTTCGCCGCCGGCGAGTTGTGTGCCCAGGTGGCCGGTGCGGCGCAGGCCGCCGGCAGCGAAGACGAACTGGCGCGCAACCTGCGCCGCCAGCGCACCCGCCAGCAGGTGCGCATCATCTGGCGCGACCTGACCCGCCAGGCCGACCTGGTGCAGACCTGCCGCGACCTGTCCGACCTGGCCGATGCCGCCATCGACCAGGCGTATCAATGGCTGTACCCGCGCCTGTGCGCGCAGTTCGGGACCCCCACCGGCAATCGCAGCGGCCTGCCCCAGCAGATGGTGGTGCTGGGCATGGGCAAGCTGGGGGCGGTGGAACTGAACCTGTCGTCGGACATCGACCTGATCTTCGCCTACCCCGAGGGCGGCGAAACCGTGGGCGTGAAGCGCCCGCTGGACAACCAGGAGTTCTTCACCCGGCTGGGCCAGCGCCTGATCAAGGCGCTGGACCCGATCACCGTCGACGGCTTCGTGTTCCGCGTCGACATGCGCCTGCGCCCCTACGGCTCGTCCGGCGCGCTGGTGCTCAGCTTCAATGCACTGGAGCAGTACTACCAGGACCAGGGCCGCGACTGGGAACGCTACGCCATGATCAAGGCCCGCGTAGTGGCCGGCGACCAGCAGGCCGGCGCGCAGCTGCAGGACCTGCTGCGCCCGTTCGTGTACCGGCGCTACCTGGACTTCTCGGCGATCGAGGCGCTGCGCACCATGAAGCAGCTGATCCAGCAGGAGGTGCGGCGCAAGGGCATGGCCGAGAACATCAAGCTGGGCGCCGGTGGCATCCGCGAGGTGGAGTTCATCGCCCAGGCGTTCCAGCTGATCCACGGCGGGCGCGACCTGAGCCTGCAGCAGCGACCGTTGCTCAAGGTGCTGGCGACGCTCGAAGGCCAGGGCTACCTGCCGCCGGCGGTGGTGAGCGAGCTGCGTGAAGGGTATGAGTTCCTGCGTTATACCGAACACGCCATCCAGGCCATCGCCGACCGCCAGACCCAGATGCTGCCCGACGACGAACTGGACCGCGCACGTATCGCCTTCATGCTCGGTTTTGCCGACTGGGCGAGCTTCCACGCGCAACTGATGCACTGGCGCGGGCGCATCGACTGGCACTTCCGCCAGGTGATCGCCGACCCCGATGAAGAGGAAGGCGAGGAGGGCGAAGTGGTGGTCGGTGGCGAGTGGCTGCCGCTGTGGGAAGAAGCCCAGGACGAAGAGGCCGCCTGCCGTCAGTTGACCGACGCCGGCTTCGCCGATGCGGCCAGGGCGCTCAAGCAGCTGGCCAGCCTGCGCGCCAGCCCGCAGTTGCGTGCCATGCAGCGCCTGGGCCGCGAACGCCTCGATGCCTTTATACCGCGCCTGCTGGCGCAGGCGGTGGAGCATGCCGACCCGGACCTGGTGCTCGAACGCGTGCTACCGCTGGTGGAGGCCGTGGCGCGGCGCTCGGCCTACCTGGTGCTGCTGACCGAAAACCCCGGTGCGTTGCGCCGCCTGCTGACCCTGTGCGCCGCCAGCCCGTGGATCGCCGAGCAGATCACGCGCTTCCCGCTGCTGCTCGATGAACTGCTCAACGAAGGCCGCCTGTTCAGCCCGCCCCAAGCACCGGAGCTGGCCGCCGAGCTGCGCGAGCGTCTCACGCGCATCCCCGAGGATGACCTTGAACAGCAGATGGAAGCGCTGCGTCACTTCAAGCTGGCCCACAGCCTGCGCGTGGCCGCCTCGGAAATCGCCGGCAACCTGCCGCTGATGAAGGTCAGCGACTACCTGACCTGGCTGGCCGAAGCCATTCTCAACCAGGTGCTGGCCCTGGCCTGGCGCCAGACCGTGGCGCGTCATGGCCAGCCAAAGCGCAGCGATGGCAGCCTGTGCGACCCCGGCTTCATCATCGTCGGCTATGGCAAGGTCGGCGGCATCGAGCTGGGCCACGGCTCGGACCTGGACCTGGTGTTCATCCACGACGGTGACCCCCAGGCCGAGACCGATGGCGCCAAGCCCATCGACAGTGCGCAGTTCTTCACCCGCCTGGGTCAGCGCATCATTCACCTGCTGACCACCCAGACCAACTCCGGCCAGCTGTATGACGTGGACATGCGCCTGCGCCCGTCCGGCGCTTCGGGTTTGCTGGTGAGTTCGCTGGGCGCCTTCGAGCGCTACCAGCGCAACGAGGCCTGGACCTGGGAACACCAGGCACTGGTGCGTGCGCGGGTGCTGGTGGGCTGCCCGCAGGTGGGGGCGGCCTTCGAGGGGGTGCGGGCGCAGGTGCTGGGACAGGCCCGCGACCTGGACAAGCTGCGGGCCGAAGTCAGCGACATGCGCGCCAAGATGCGCGACAACCTCGGCACCCGGGCGACCCAGGCCGGGCTTGGGCCCAACGCCTTCGACCGCGGGGTTGCCTTCGATATCAAGCAGGATGCCGGTGGTATCGTCGATATTGAATTTATGGTGCAATACGCGGCCCTGGCCTGGTCCCACACGCACCCGGCACTGCTGCGCTACACCGACAACATCCGCATTCTCGAAGGGCTGGAGGAGGTCGGGCTGATGCCGGCCAGCGATGCAATTTTGTTGCGTGAAGTGTACAAGGCCTTCCGCTCCGCCGCGCACCGCCAGGCCTTGCAGAAGCAGGCCGGGGTGATCGACGCCGGGCAGTTCGTCGACGAGCGCCGGCAGGTACGGCGCATCTGGGGCGAGCTGGGGTTGACCTGAACGCGGGCTGAACAGCCACCAGGCGATACGGCGCAATGAAGCGGCGGCGACCACGTCCTACACTGAGTGGCGTACACTGGTCGCACCACGCCTGATTATAAAGAGGGGAGGCCAGGCTGTTGGAAAACAGGCTGTAGCCTCCCTGATCGTTTCTGGATAAAGCATGAGAATTTTGATCATTGGGCCCAGTTGGGTGGGCGACATGGTAATGGCGCAGACGCTGTTCCATGTGCTGAAGCAGCGTCACCCTGCGTGCGTGATCGATGTGCTGGCACCCGAATGGAGCCGCCCGATCCTCGAGCGCATGCCCCAAGTGCGCCAGGCCTTGAGCTTCCCGCTCGGCCACGGCGCGCTGGAACTGGCCACGCGCCGGCGCATCGGCAAGTCGCTGGCCGGTCAGTACGACCAGGCGATCCTGCTGCCCAATTCGCTCAAGTCTGCGCTGGTGCCGTTCTTTGCCGGTATCGCGCAGCGCACCGGCTGGCGTGGCGAGCTGCGCTACGGCCTGCTCAACGATGTGCGCACCCTCGACAAGGCGCGCTACCCGCTGATGATCGAGCGCTTCATGGCCCTGGGCTACCCCGCCGGTGCCGAGCTGCCCAAACCCTACCCGCGCCCCAGCCTGCAGATCGAGACCGCCAGCCGCGATGCGGCGCTGGCCAAGTTCGGCCTGAGCCTGGACCGCCCGGTGCTGGCGCTGTGCCCCGGCGCCGAGTTCGGCGAGGCCAAGCGCTGGCCCTCGGAGCATTACGCCAAGGTCGCGGAAATCAAGATTCGCGAAGGCTGGCAGGTGTGGCTGTTCGGCTCCAAAAACGACCATGCGGTGGGTGAATCGATCCGCGAGTGGCTGATCCCGGGCCTGCGTGAAGAGTCGGTGAACCTCAGCGGCGAGACCTCGCTCGCCGAGGCGATCGACCTGCTGTCGTGCAGCGATGCGGTGGTGTCCAACGATTCGGGGCTGATGCACGTGGCTGCAGCGCTCAATCGCCCGCTGGTGGCGGTGTACGGGTCGACCTCGCCGGGCTTCACCCCACCGTTGGCCGACCAGGTCGAGGTGGTGCGCCTGGGGCTGGAATGCAGCCCGTGCTTCGACCGCACCTGCCGCTTCGGCCACTACAATTGCCTGCGTCTGCTGGAACCGGAGGCGGTGGCCTCGGCGTTGCAGCGGCTCAACGGTCCGTCGCTGGTCGACGTCACGGTCGAGGTCGATTAAGTTGCGGGTACTGCTGATCAAGACCTCCTCGCTGGGGGATGTCATCCACGCGCTGCCGGCACTGACCGACGCGGCGCACGCCATTCCCGGCATCCGCTTCGACTGGGTGGTCGAGGAAGGCTTCGCCGAAATCCCCACCTGGCACCCTGCGGTCGATCACGTGATCCCGGTGGCCATCCGTCGCTGGCGCAAGAACCTCTGGCAAACTTTGAAGAACGGCGAATGGCGCCAGTTCAAGAAGCGCCTGCGCGAGCGCAAGTACGACCTGGTGATCGACGCCCAGGGCCTGGTGAAAAGCGCCTGGCTGACCCGCTACGTCAAGGCGCCGGTGGCCGGGCTGGACCGCTACTCGGCACGCGAGGGGCTGGCCAGCCGCTTCTACGACCGGCGCCTGTCGGTGGCCCGCGGGCAGCATGCGGTGGAGCGGGTGCGCCAGCTGTTCGCCCTGGCGCTGGGCTACGACCTGCCCTCGGGGCTGGGTGACTACGGCCTGGATCGCTCGCGCCTGGAAGAGATACCCACCAAGCCCTACGTGGTGTTCCTGCATGGCACCACCTGGGACACCAAGCACTGGCCCGAACTGTACTGGCGCCAGTTGGCCGAACGCCTGGGGCGTGCCGGCCTGCATATCTGCCTGCCATGGGGCAACCCGGCCGAAAAGGCCCGCGCCGAGCGCATCGCCCAGGGCCTGAAGAACGCCCAGGTGCTGCCCAGGCTGAACCTGGCCGGGGTCGCCCGGGTGCTGGCTGCCGCCAAGGCCTGCGTGGCCGTCGACACCGGCCTTGGGCACCTGGCGGCGGCACTCGATGTGCCTACCCTGTCGCTGTTCGGCCCTACCAACCCGGGCCTGACCGGGGCCTACGGCAAGGCCCAGGTGCACCTGGGCAGTGACTTCCCCTGCGCCCCGTGCCTGCAGAAGAAGTGCACCTACAAGCCGAGCGCCGACGACCGGCGCCGGTTCGATCTCAAACGCGAGTGGCCGCTGTGCTTCACTCGCCTGAACCCCGAGCGTGTGGCGAGCCAGTTGAGCGCGTTGCTGCGGGCAGAGGATGTGCGTTGATGCAACTGGCCTTTGTGCTCTACAAGTATTTCCCCTTCGGCGGCCTGCAGCGTGACTTCATGCGCATCGCCCTGGAGTGCCAGCGCCGTGGCCACCAGATCCGGGTGTATACCCTGATCTGGGAGGGCGACGTGCCCGAGGGCTTCGAAGTGCTGGTGGCGCCGGTCAAGGCGCTGTTCAACCATCGGCGCAACGAGAAGCTCACCGACTGGATGCAGGCCGACCTGGCCAGGCGCCCGGTCGACCGCCTGATCGGCTTCAACAAGATGCCGGGGCTGGACGTGTACTACGCCGCCGACGGCTGCTTCGAGGACAAGGCGCAGAACCTGCGCCACTCGCTGTACCGCCGCTGGGGCCGCTACCGCCACTTTGCCGAGTACGAGCGTGCGGTGTTCGGCAAGGACGCCAAGACCCAGATCCTGATGATCTCCGAGGTCCAGCAGCCGCTGTTCGTCAAGCACTACGGCACCCCCGCCGAGCGCTTCCACCTGCTGCCTCCGGGCATCAGCCAGGACCGCCGGGCGCCGGCCAATGCCGCCGAGATCCGCGCCGAGTTTCGCCGCGAGTTCAACCTGGCGGACGACGAGCGCCTGCTGGTGCAGATCGGCTCGGGCTTCAAGACCAAGGGCGTGGACCGCAGCCTCAAGGCGCTGGCCGCCTTGCCCAACAGCCTGCGCAAGCGCACCCGGCTGATGGTCATCGGCCAGGACGACCCCAAGGTGTTCCAGCTGCAGAGCGCGACCCTGGGGCTGACCGAGCAGGTGCAGTTCCTCAAGGGCCGCAGCGATATCCCGCGCTTTCTGCTCGGGGCCGACGCACTGATCCACCCGGCCTACAACGAGAACACCGGCACCGTGCTGCTCGAAGCCGTGGTGGCCGGGTTGCCGGTACTGGTTTCGGCAGTGTGCGGCTATGCCCATTACATCGCTGAGGCCGATGCCGGCCTGGTGCTCGACGAGCCGTTCGAGCAGGAGCAACTCAACCGCTACCTGCAACGTATGCTCGAAGACGATGCGGCGCGTGCCGACTGGGGCCGCAACGGCCTGGCATTCGCCGACACCGCCGACCTGTACAGCATGCCGCAGCATGCGGCCGACGTGATCCTGGCGCAGGAGCGCGCATGAAACTGATACTGGCTGAACCCTTCAAGCGCCTGTGGGCCGGGCGCGATGCCTTCGACGCCGTCGAGGCCCTGCAAGGCGAGGTGTACCGCGAGCTGGAAGGCCGGCGCACGCTGCGCACCGAGGTCGAGGGCAACGGTTATTTCGTCAAGATCCACCGCGGCATCGGCTGGGGCGAGATCTTCAAGAACCTGTTCACCGCCAAGCTGCCGGTGCTCGGTGCCGGCCAGGAATGGCAGGCCATCCAGCGCCTGCACGAAGTCGGGGTGCCGACCATGACCGCGGTGGCCTACGGCGAACGCGGCAGCAACCCGGCGACCCAGCATTCGTTCATCGTCACCGAGGAGCTGGCGCCCACCGTCAGCCTCGAGGACTTCAGCCTCGACTGGGTCAGGACGCCGCCGGCGCCGCGTCTCAAGCGCGCGCTGATCGCCGAGGTGGCGCGCATGACCGGCATGATGCACCGCGCCGGGGTCAACCACCGCGACTGCTACATCTGCCACTTTCTGCTGCACACCGACCGCCCGGTAACCCCGGACGACTTCAGGCTGTCGGTGATCGACCTGCACCGGGCCCAGACCCGCGCCAGCATTTCCCGACGCTGGCGCGACAAGGACCTGGCCGCGCTGTACTTCTCGGCGCTGGACATCGGCCTGACCCGACGCGACAAGCTGCGCTTTCTGCGCGGCTACTTCCAGCAGCCGCTGCGCCAGATCCTGGCCGAGCACGCCACCTTGCTGCGCTGGCTGGAGGGCAAGGCAAACAAGCTCTACGAGCGTAAACAACGGTATGGGGACGCGCTCTGATGGCGGGTTGGACACTGGAGCCGGCCTACGCGGCCCTGGCACAGGATTTCGGCAGCATCGACGCGGTGTTCGCGCTCAAGGGCGAACGCCTCACCCACGACCCGCTCAGCGAAGTGATTCGCGTCGAGCGCGGCGGGGTGAACTACTACGTCAAGCGTTACACCGGCGCCGGCAAGGGCCTGCGCCGCTACCTGGGGCGCCCGCGGATCAAGGCCGAGTGGCAGAACCTCAAGCAGTTCGCCAAGTGGGACATCCCCACCGCCGAGGTGGTGGCCTGCGGCCTGGAACGGCGAGGCTTCGCCTTCCACCGGGGCGCCATGATCACCCGTGAGCTGCCGCGCACCGAGGACCTCTCGGCGCTGGCCAAGCGCAACGACCCGCGCCTGGCAGATGCCGGCTGGGTCGACCATGTCAGCCGACAGCTGGCCCGCCATACGCGGGTGATGCACGACCATCACTTCACCCACAACGACCTCAAGTGGCGCAACCTGCTGGTCGATGACAAGGGCATGCTGTTCTTCATCGACTGCCCGACCGGTGCGTTCTGGGTCGGCTTCATGCTGCGCTATCGCATCACCAAGGACCTGGCCTGCCTGGACAAGGTGGCCAAGTATCACCTGTCGGCCACCCAGCGCCTGCGGTTCTACCTGCAATATCGCCGTCGCGATCGCCTGAACGCGTCGGACAAGCGCCGCGTGCGGCACGTCGTGACGTTTTTCGAGGGGCGCGAATGAGTGATTTCCTGGCCAGTGCCGAAGCTGCACTGCTTGAACGCCACGGCCTGAACAGCTTCGAGGCGCTGTGGGCGCTGCAGTTGGACGCCGTGGACGAGCCCAACACCGGGCGCGGCGGCTGGAGCCGCGTGTACCGCCTGGAGCTGGAGGGCAAGGGGTTCTACCTCAAGCGCCAGAGCGACTACCTCACGCGCACCCTGCACAGCCCCTTCGGCGAGCCGACCTTCGCCCGCGAGTTTCGCAACATCAAGCGCTACCAGAAGCTGCAGATCCCGGCCTTGCAGGCGGTGTTCTACGCCGAGCGCCGGGTCGACGGCGAGCGCCGCGCGATCCTGATGACCCGTGCGCTGGATGACTGGAGCGATCTTGACCACCTGCTCGGGCAGTGGCCGCAACTGGCCCTGGAGCAACGCCAGGGCATCCTGCGCGCCTGTGGCGAACTGGCCCGCACGGTGCACGCGGCGGGGCAGGTGCATGGCTGCTTCTACCCCAAGCACATCTTTTTGCGCGAGCGCAGCGAAGGCTGGCAGGCGCAGTTGATCGACCTGGAGAAAACCCGGCCGCTGCTGCTGGGCCAGCGTGATCGCCTCAAGGACCTGGAGCCGCTGCTGCGTCGTGCTGGCGCATGGAGCGAGAGCGATGTACGGCTGATGCTGGCCGCCTACCTGGAGCAACCGGCCGACAGTACGCTGGTGGATACCTGGCTGCAGCGCCTGCTGCATCGCCGTCGTGAAAAAGAGGCCCGCTGATGCGTTTGTCTGAACTCAAGGACGCCGGGCGCAGCCCGCAACTGCCATTGAGCATTGCCCTGGCCGACGCCGCCGGGCCGGCCGAGCTGCAACTGCTCAGCCTGCTGCGGGTGCTGCCGGGGCAGCGGTATGTCGGTGCCGGGATCTGGCGTGGCAAGCCGGTGCTGGCCAAGCTGCTGGTGGGCAGCAGCGCCGCCCGCCACTTCCAGCGCGAACTGGACGGTGCGCGCCTGCTGGCCAGCCAGGGGCTGACCACGCCGTTGCTGCTGGCCGACGGCCTGCGTGAAGGCGAGGGCGGCTGGCTGCTGTTCGAATTTCTTGAGCACGCCCACAGCCTGGCGGATGCCTGGGCGGCGGTCGAGGGCCTGCCGGTGCTCGCCGATGCCCAGCAGGAAGTGCTGGGCGAAGCCCTGCGCGCCGTGGCGCAGATGCATGCCAAGGGCCTGTGGCAGGCCGACCTGCACCTGGACAACCTGCTGCGCCATGGCGGGGAGCTGTACCTGATCGATGGCGCGGGGGTGAAGGCCGAAACCCCGGGCCAGCCGCTGTCGCGTCAGCAGGTGCTGCAGAACCTGGGGGTGTTCTTTGCGCAGTTGCCCAAGCGCCTGGAGCCCTTCGTCGAGGAACTGCTGGTGCACTACGTGCTGGTCAACGGCGAGCATGCGCTGCCGCTGGAAGCCTTGCAGAAGCAGATCGACAAGGTGCGCAGCTGGCGTCTGAAGGACTACCTGGACAAGGCCGGTCGCGAGTGCACGCTGTTCAGCGTGCAGCGCGGGGCCTCGGGCCTGCGCGCGATCCGTCGATCGGAGGTGGCGGCCATGCTGCCGGTGCTGGAGCAGGCCGACGCGCTGATCGACCAGGGCCACCTGTACAAGACTGGCGGCGCGGCGAGCGTGGCACGGGTCGAGGCGGGCGGTCGCAGCCTGGTGCTCAAGCGCTACAACATCAAGAACACCGCCCACTGGTTCAAGCGCTTCTGGCGCCCCAGCCGGGCCTGGCATTCGTGGATCGAAGGGCATCGCCTGGAGTTCCTCGGCATCGCCACGCCCAGGCCGCTGGCGGTGCTGGAGCAGCGCGTGCTGGGGCTGCGCAGCCGTGCGTACCTGGTGACCGAGTACGCCGACGGGCCGGACCTGATCGAGAGCTTTGCGCCCTACGTCGACAGCGCCGAGGTGCCAGAGGAGCAACTGCAAGCGCTGCAGACCCTGTTGCAGCAGCTGATGGGCGAACGCATCAGCCACGGCGACCTGAAGGGCCACAACCTGTTCTGGCAGGACGGTCAATGGTCGCTGATCGACCTTGATGCGATGTGCCAGCACGCCACCCAGCTCAGTTTCGCCAAGGCCTTCGCCCGCGACCGGGCGCGGTTGTTGCGCAACTGGCCGGCGGACAGTGCGTTGCACCAGCGGCTGGATGAGTGCCTGCCGAAACTGGCTGACTGACCTGCGCCTTCGCCGACAAGGCCGGCTCCTGCAGACGACGTGAAACCTTGCAGGCGCCGGCCTTGCCGACCAAGACTATCGCGCGGCCGGCCAAAAACCTCGCAGGCTGTACCCCACCGGCAGGGCCAGCCCCACCCACGCCAGCACATCCCACGGGCCATCCCCCAGCAGCGCCGCGAACAGCCCCACTGCGCCCAGCAGGGCAATCAGGCCCGGCATGCCGAACACCTTCCAGAACCTCGATTCACGCTTCATCACGTCGCCTGCGTACCCACCACAAATACACGCCGCTGCCGAGCACGATGATCGTCAGCACATCCAGCAGCGCCCATAGAATCTGCATCGGCCGGCCGCCGTAGTCGCCAAAGTGCAGCGGCTGCGACAGGCCCATCGCGTCCATGTACCACGGCCGCTCGCCAATCGCCGTCACCTGCAGGGTGCTGGCATCGATCAGTACCGGGGTCAGCAGGTGAGCGGTCAGGTGGGTGCTGCCCTTCATGAACACCGCATAGTGGTGCTCGCTGGAAAAGCGCGTGCCGGGGAAGGCGATGAAGTCCGGCTGCATGCCCGGCGCCGCCTCGGCGGCAATGTCCAGCAGACGGCTGGCCGGGGCCAGTGCGGTCAGCGGCGGTGCATCGCGGTACGGTGCGATCATCGCGCTGAGGCTGTCGTTGCGCCAGGCGGCGATGACCAGGTCGGACAGCGCGCTGATCACCCCGGTCACGCCCACCACCAGCGCCCAGGTCAGGGTCACGATGCCGATCAGGTTATGAAGGTCGAGCCAGCGCAGGCGCCGCGATTTGTCGTGGCGTACCGTGGCGAACTTCAGCCTGCGCATGAATGGCGCGTACAGCACCACCCCGGAGATGATCGCCACCACGAACAGCAGGCCCATGAAGGCCAGCAGCAGCTTGCCCGGCAAGCCGGCGAACATGTCCACATGCAGGCGCAGCATGGTCAGCATGAAGCCGCCGTTGGCCGAGGGCATCTCCACCACCTCGCCAGTACGCCCGTCGAGCATGAAGGTGTGCGACGAGTTGGGCTCGGTACCGGCGGTGGCGGCCATGATCGCGATCACGCCGTTGCTGTCGTCCTCGTCCCAGCCGAAGTACTGCATCACCTCGCCCGGGCGATGGGCCTGGGCCTTGAGCACCAGGGCCTGCAGGTCGAGTCTGGGTGTGTCGGCGGGCATTACCTTGAGCTCGGGCGCATCGCCCAGCAGGTGGTCGATCTCGTGGTGGAAGATCAGCGGCAGCCCGGTCAGCGCCAGCAACAGCAGAAACAGCGTGCACACCAGGCTGCTCCAGGTATGCACCCACGACCAGCGACGTATGGTTTGGCTCTTCATCGTTGGCCCTAGAACGCGTAGTTCACGCTGGCGACCACGTTGCGCTGGTCGCCGTAGTAGCACCAGAACCCGTCGCAGTTGGCCAGGTAGTCCTTGTTGAACAGGTTCTTGGCTTCCACCGCCACGCTCAGCCCCTTCATGCTGCTGTCCAGGCGACCCAGGTCGTAGTGCACGGCAGCGTCGTACACGGTGTAGGAGCCTACATGCGCCACCTCGGTGTTGGCGGTGTTGCCGTAGGTATCGCCGACATAGCGAACCCCGGCGCCCATGCCGAAGCCGTCCAGCGGGCCGGCGTGCCAGGTGTAGTCGGCCCACAGGGTGGCCTGGTTGCGCGGGATCAGCGCCATGCGGTTGCCGACTTCGCCAGGCACGCCCTTGCGGATCTCGGTATCGGTGTAGGTGTAGGAGCCGACCAGTTTGAGGTTGTCGGTGACGGCGCTGGTGGCTTCCAGCTCGATGCCGCGCACCTGCAATTCACCGACACTGCGAGAGATGCTGCCTTCGGTGACCTTCACGTTGCTCTGGCGCAGGTCGTAGGCGGCTGCGGTCAGCAGGGTGTTGCTGCCCACCGGCTGGAACTTGACGCCCACTTCGTACTGGCGGCCTTCGGTGGGCTTGAACGACTGCGCCGCATCCACGTTGGCGCCGGTGGTCGGCTGGAACGACTCGGTGTAGGACAGGTACGGGGTGAGGCCGTTGTCGAACACGTAGCTCAGGCCCACGTTGCCGGTGAAGGCCTTGTCGCGCTGGGTGCTGGTGGCGTCGCCCTTGTTGTGGAAGGTGGTGCCGGTGTGAATCCAGTCCTCACGCCCGCCCAGGGTCAGGCGCCAGTTGTCCAGGGCGATCTGGTCCTGCACGTAGACGCCGGTCTGGCGGGTTTTCTGGCCGTAGTCCTGCAGTGCGAAGTAGTTCACGTTGGACATGTCGGCGCCATACACCGGCCGGATCACGCTGATTGGCGGCACGTTGATACCGCTGATGTTGCCGTTGGCGTCGTAGTTGTACGAGCCGCCATACAGCCACTGGTAGTTGGTGTTGGAGCGCTGGTGGTCCAGGCCCAGCAGCAGGGTGTGCTCCAGCGCGCCGGTGCTGAAGTTGGCCTGCAGGTTGTTGTCGACAGCGAACTGGCTGATGTCTTCGTTGACGATGCCGGCCTCGCGGTTGACCGTGCCGTCGGGTTCGACGGTGTTGAAGGTGGCCACGTTGACCGCGCGAAACGACAGGTCGCTCTTGGTGTAGCGCAGGTTCTGGCGCAGCTGCCATACGTCGTCGAGGCGGTGCTCGAAGGCGTAGCCCAGGGCGTAGTAGGTGCGGTCGTAGAAGTCCCAGCCCGGCTCACCGAGGTTCTTGTGATGGGAAATCTTCGCCCCGGCAGGCGAGGCCAGCCGGGTGCCCTGCAAGGGCAGGAACTGCCCGGTGATGCCGGTATCGTCGCGGGTGAACTGCGAGATGAAGGTCAGGCTGGTGTCGTCGTCGACGTTCCAGGTCAGGCTGGGGGCGAGGTTGTAGCGCTTGTCGGGAATATGGTCGACCGGTGCGTTGCTGTCGCGTACCACGCCGCTGACGCGGTACAGAAACTGGCCGGCGTCGTCGATCTTGCCGGTGCTGTCGAAGTTGATCTGCCGGTGTTCGTTGCTGCCGACCTGGGCTTCGATCTGGTGCGCGCTTTCGGCCTGCGGGCGTCGGCTGAGCATGTCGAGCATGCCGCCGGGCGGGGTCTGGCCATACACCGAAGAGGCCGGGCCGCGCAGTACGGTGATGCGTTCCAGGTTCCAGGGTTCGACCTTGGGGTTGGCGAACGAACCCTTGGGCAGCGGCAGGCCGTCGAGAAACTGGGTGGGGTCGAAGCCGCGCACGCGCAGCCAGTCGGCGCGCGAGTCCGAGCCGTAGCCGCTGCTTTGCACGCCCGCGGTGTAACGCAGCGCGTCGTTGAGGTTGAGCACCTGGCGCTGGTCGAGCTGTTCGCGGGTGATCACCGACATCGAGCGTGGCGCTTCGACGATCGGAGTGTCGGTCTTGGTGCCGGCGGCGGTGCGGGTGGCGACGTAGCCGGTGGCCGGGCCCCAGGCGCTCTCGTAGTCGCCGGCGGCGTTGATGCTGGTTTCCGGCAGGGCCAGGCTGCCTTCGGGGGCGGCGATCAGGCTGTAGGTGCCGGCGCTGCTCTGCTGCAGTTGCAGGCCGGTGCCGCGCAGGGCGGCCTGCAGGGCGCCGAGGCCGTCGTACTGGCCGCTGACCGGCGCCGAGGTGCGTCCGCTGGCCAGGCTCGGGTCCAGGGTCAGGGCAATGCCGGCCTGGCTGGCGATCAGGTTGAGGGTGGTCGACAACGGCCCGGCGGGCAGGCTGTAGCTGCGCGCGGCGCTCGATTCGGCGGCGATGGCGGCGGTGCTGGTCAGGGCCAGGGTCAGCAGGCAATGACGCAACAGCTTTTCAAGGGGACGGGACATGCAGCGGTTCCTCGGCGCAATAGTGCTAACTAGCTTCCATGCCGAGTGAAAAGGGAAAAGTGTCAGGGGGTGGGTAAAAAATAATGTTGAGGCCTTCGCCGGCAACGCCCGCTCCTGCAGGAGGGCGTTGCAGGCGAAGGCGTTTTACGGGGTCTCGCCCTTGGCCACGATCGTCACCCACCATGGCGTGCGCTTTTGCACCTGCACCGGCAAGGTCGGCAGCAGCGACTGCAGCGCAAGGTCGGTGTCGTGCAGCGGGAAGCTGCCGGTAATGCGCAACCCGGCCACCTCCGGCGACACCCCCAGGTAGCCGCTGCGGTAACGCCCCAGCTCCTGCACCAGCGCATCCAGGCGCACGTTGTCGACCACCAGCATGCCGTGGGTCCAGGCGTCGGCGCCCAGGGCCAGCGGATCGATGCTGCCCAGCTGGTCGTGACTCATCATCACCTGCTGGCCTTCGCGCACGATCTGCTCGTCGCCGCTGTCCTGCGGCTTGGCTGCCACCGCCGACTGCAACACGCTCAGGCGCGTGCCCTGGTCTTCCAGGCGCACCAGGAAGCGTGTGCCCAGTGCGCGCAGGCGCCCGTCGGCCGTGGCGACGATGAACGGACGGTCATCCTTGTGCCCGGTCTCGATGGAAATCTCGCCTTCGCGCAGCACGATCAGGCGCTGCTGGCCATCGAAGCGAACATCCACCGCCGAATGGGTGTTGAGGCTGAGCAGGGTGCCGTCCTCCAGACGCAGGCTGCGCTGCTCGCCGGTGGCCGTGCGCTGGTCGGCCAGCCAGTAGTCCAGGCTCTGGTGGGTACTCAGCCAGCCGAGCAGGCCGCCCACCAGCACGATGCTGGCCAGCCCGCTGCCCAGCTTGCGCACGCGCTGGCGCAGGCCGGCCCGGGTTTCGCCCAGGGCCTTGCGCGCCGGGCCGGCCGCCGCGGCGAAGCGCTGGTTGAGCATGCCCAGCTGCATCCAGGCCCGCGCATGTTCTTCGTCTGCCGCGTGCCAGCGCTCGAAATCGGCACGCTCCTCGGCGCTGCCCGCATCCAGGCACAGCTGCCAGGCGATGGCGGCATCGAGCACCTTGGCCGATACCGGCCTGCTACTGAAGCCGTTCATGTCGGCTCGCCGTACAGCGCCACATAGCACTGGCGCATGCCCTGGGCCAGGTACTGGCGCACCCGCGACACCGACACGCCCAGGCGCTCGGCGATCTCGGCATGGCCCATGCCGTCGAGGCGGTTGTACAGGAACGCGGCGCGCGCCTTGCTCGACAGCTTGCCCAGCAGGCGGTCGATGGCCTTGAGGTCTTCGAGGATCAGGTGCTGTTCTTCCGGTGAGGGCTGCTCGGCTTCGGGGATCAGCATCAGCTCGGCGAGGTACGCCTGCTCCAGTGCCGCCCGGCGAAAGTGGTCGAACAGCAGGCCGCGCGCCACCGCGGCCAGGAACGCCCGCGGCTCGCGTGGTGCGGGCAGCTGCTCGCGCCCGAGCAGGCGCACGAAGGTGTCCTGGCTCAGGTCTTCGGCGCGCTCGGCACAGGCGACGTTGCGCCGCAGCCAGCCCAGCAGCCAGCCGCGATGGTCACGGTACAGCGCACCAACCAGCTCACCGTGTGGGCTTTGCACTGACGACAAGGTGTTCCCCGGAATAGATGCGTTAACTAACGAGAATTATTCGCGATTGTGTCAGAGCCGCTGGCACTGTGCAATTAACGCTCATCGGATGACGTATCCGGGGGCTGGTCAGAAGCCGTGGCTGTGTTGCCGTCGCCGGCGCCAACCTTGCAGGCGATGCTCCAGCAGCAGCGGGCTGTCGATGTGTTGGCGTCGCGCCTGGCTGAACAGGATCAGTGCCAGTTCGGCAGTGACCTGTGCATCGGCGCTGGCGTGGTGGCGTTCACCGGCCTGCAGGCCGAAGTGTGCGGTCCAGTCGTCGAGCCCGGCGTCGCGCAACACCACGTCGGGGTTGAGCAGCGGGGCCAGCTCGGCCACGTCGATGAACGGGTGCTGCAGGCGGTAGCCCAGGCTGTCCTTCAGGGCGCGGCTGAGCATGCGCTGGTCGAAGCCGGCGTGGAACGCCAGAAGCGGGCTGTCGCCGATGAACGCCATGAGGTCGAGCAGTGCATCGGCCGGCACGCAGCCGGCGGCAATCGCACTGGGCCCCAGGCCATGGATCAGCACGCTGGGGCCCGGCTTGTGGTCATGCCGGTGCAGGGTGCGCTCGAACTGCTGGCTGAAGTCGATGGCGCCGTCCTCGATCACCACCGCGCCAATCGACAGCACCTGGTCGCGGTTCAGGTTCAGGCCGGTGGTTTCCAGGTCCAGCACCACCCAGCGCTGGGCGCGCAGGGTGTGGTCCTGCAGCGGGGCGGGGCCGGGCAGTTGGGCCAGACGCTGCTGCTGGGCGGCGTCCAGTGCGGGTTGGCTGGGGCGCAGCCAGGCGAACAGGCTCATGACAGGTCGCTCATAGTTGGTAGCGCAGGGCCAGGCTGCTTTGCAGACGCTGGGCCTGGCGCAGCGATTCGCGCAGGATGCGCCGGTCCAGGTCGTTGAGGCTGTCGGGGTCGACGCGGTTGGAGTAGGGCAGGTTCTGGCGGGTCTGCAACTGGTGCTGCTGCATGCGGGTCTGCTGGATGAAGTGGTAGGCCTCTTCATAGGCGCCGCCATCGAGCGGGTCGATCACTTCCTTGCCTACCAGCTGGCGCAGGCGCTCCAGGGTGTTGTTGGCGTGCACGCCATTGGCCAGCGCCAGCAGGCGCGCGCCGTCGACGAAGGGCGTGAGGCCCTGCACCTTGAGGTCGAGGGTGGCGGCCTTGTCGTTGCCGCTGCGGGTCAGCACGAATTCGCGAAAGCGCCCCACGGGCGGGCGCTGACGCAGGGCGTTGGCGGCCATCATGCGCTGGAACAGGCGGTTGTCGGCGACCTGGTCGAGGATGCCCTGGCGCAGTTGTTCGCACGCCTGTTCGTCGCCCCACACCACGCGCAGGTCGAAATAGATGCTCGAGGCCAGCAGGTTCTCGGGGGTGGCCTCGCGGATGAACGCGGCAAAGCGCCGTGCCCACTCGGCCCTCGACAGACACAGCTCGGGGTTGCCGGCCATGATGTTGCCCTTGCACAGGGTGAAGCCGCACTGCGCCAGGCCCTGGTTGATGTGCTGCGCCAGCGGCAGCAGGCGGGCGCGGATCTCGGCAGCCTGGGCCGCGTCGCGTGCCTCGAACAGGATGCCGTTGTCCTGGTCGGTGTGCAGGGTCTGTTCGCGGCGGCCTTCGCTGCCGAAGCACAGCCAGCTGAACGGCACGCCGGGGTCGCCCTTGTCCTGGATCGCCAGTTCGATCACCCGGCACACGGTGTGGTCGTTGAGCAGGGTGATGATGTGGGTGATCTGGGTGGACGAGGCGCCATGGGCGAGCATGCGCTCGACCAGCTGGCCGATCTCGCCGCGCAGCGACACCAGGTTCTCGACCCGCGCGGCGTGACGGATGGTGCGCGCCAGGTGCACCAGGTCGACCCGCTGCAGCGAGAACAGGTCGCGCTCTGAGACCACCCCGCACAGGCGCTGGTCCTGCACCAGGCACACATGGGCGATATGACGCTCGGTCATCGCGATGGCGGCGTCGAAGGCGCTGGCCTGGGGGCTGAGGTAGAAAGGCGCGGCGGTCATGTGCGCGGCGATCGGCGCGGCGAAGTCGGCACTGGCATCGGCCACCACCTGGCGCAGGTCGCGCAGGGTGAAGATGCCGACCGGTGCGCGCTGCTCGTCGACGATCACGATGCTGCCCACCTGCTGCTCGTGCATCAGGCGTACGGCCTCGCGTACGGGCGTATCTGGGGCGCAGGTGACCGGATGACGCATGGCCAGCTCACCCAGGCGGGTATTGAGCGAATACTGGTTGCCAAGGGTTTCAACCGCGCGGCGCTGGACCTGCTGGTTGACCTGGTCGAGCAGGCTGCTGACACCCCGCAGGGCAAAATCCCGAAACACTTCTGAGAGTGCGAATAGACGGATGAACGCCGCCTTGTTCAGTTGCAGGCAGAAGGTGTCTTCGGCGGCCAGGTGTTCGGTACGGGTGGCGCGCTCGCCCAGCAGGGCGGCCAGCGGGAAGCACTCGCCTCCGGTGATCTCGAAGGTGGTCTCGGTGCCGGTGGCGGCATGGTTGCGCTCGCCCACCACGCGTCCCTGCTTGACGATGTAGAAGTGCTCGACGGGTCCGTCGGCAGGCTTGATGATGCTCTCACCGCTGGCGTAGAAGCGCAGCTGGCATTGTTCCACCAGGTACGCCAGGTGGGCGTTTTCCATCTGGTTGAAGGGAGGAAAGCGTTGCAGGAACTGCATGGTGCCGTGAATATTCTGCAGTACTGCGGTTTTGCCGGCCTGGTCGAAGGCGTCCATCTTGCTCATGAGCTTTACCGCATCTGTGCGTCGGCGCCGAGGGCCGAGCATTTGTTTTTATCGTGCTGCATGGTCGGCCGCGGGGTGCGCAGTGCCCATTGGACGTTTGTCTAAAGCGGGTGGGCGTCAATTATCCGACGAAAGGCGGGTTGCGGCACATGCGTTTGCGGTCTGAACTTGATTCAACGGATATTTTTACGATGGAACAGCCATGCCCGAAGCCGACGACATACTGAGCGAAGCCGAGCGCAAGGCGCTGGCGAGCGTGACTGCGCGCGGGACCGCGCTGCCCAAGGTGCTGATCGTCGAAGACGACAAAGGGTCGCGCGAAGCGCTGGCGAGCTACTTGAAGGCCCACGGCATTCGTTGCCTTGCCGCAGAAAACACCACGGTGGCGTTCGACTACCTCAAGCGCGAACCCAGGATCGGGCTGCTGATTACCGACCTGCGCATGCAGCCGGTGGGGGGCATCGAGTTCATCGAGCAGATTCGTGAGTCGGACCAGGCCGCGTTGCCGATCATCATCGTGTCGGGCGATGCCAAGGTGCAGGACGCGATTGCGGCAATGCACCTGAGCGTGGTCGACTTTCTGCTCAAGCCGCTCGACCAGGAGAAGCTGGAAAAGCTGGTGAAGCTGGTGAGGCATGAGCTGGGCATCGGCTGAACCCCTTCGCTGGCTTGCCAGCGAAGGGGTGCGTCAGGCAGCGCCGTAACGAGCTTACAGCCCGTTGCGCGCCTTGAACTCGCGACGACGGCGATGCAGTACCGGCTCGGTATAACCGTTCGGCTGCTTCGCACCCTCGATCACCAGCTCGACCGCCGCCTGGAAGGCGATGTTGCTGTCGAAGTCCGGTGCCATCGGGCGGTACAGCGGGTCGTTGGCGTTCTGCTTGTCGACCACCGGCGCCATGCGCTTGAGGCCTTCGATCACCTGAGCCTCGCTGATGATGCCGTGACGCAGCCAGTTGGCCAGCAACTGCGCGGAAATCCGCAGGGTGGCGCGGTCTTCCATCAGGCCCACATCGTTGATGTCCGGCACTTTAGAGCAACCCACGCCCTGGTCGATCCAGCGCACTACATAGCCAAGAATGCCCTGGGCATTGTTGTCCAGTTCGTTGCGGATCTCTTCGTCCGACCAGTTGGTGTCGGTGGCCAGCGGAATGGTCAGGATATCGTCGACCGAGGCCGGCGCACGCTTGGCAAGCTCCGCCTGGCGGGCGAAAACGTCGACCTTGTGATAGTGCAGCGCGTGCAGCGCGGCGGCGGTCGGCGACGGCACCCAGGCGGTGTTGGCACCGGCCAGTGGGTGGGCGATCTTCTGCTCGAGCATGTCGGCCATCAGATCAGGCATGGCCCACATGCCCTTGCCGATCTGCGCGCGGCCCTGCAGGCCGGTGGCAAGGCCCACGTCGACGTTGTTGTTCTCGTAGGCACCGATCCACTTCTGGGTTTTCATGGCGCCCTTGCGCACCACGGCGCCCGCTTCCATGGAGGTGTGGATCTCGTCACCGGTACGGTCGAGGAAGCCGGTGTTGATGAACACCACGCGCTCGCTGGCGGCCTGGATGCAAGCCTTGAGGTTGACCGTGGTACGGCGCTCCTCGTCCATGATGCCGACCTTCAGGGTGTTGCGCTTGAGGCCCAGCACGTCTTCGACGCGACCGAACAGCTCGTTGGTGAAGGCGGCTTCTTCAGGGCCGTGCATCTTCGGCTTGACGATGTACACCGAGCCGGTGCGGCTGTTCTTGCGGGTGGTGTTGCCGTTGAGGTTGTGCACCGCAGCCAGGTTGGTGACCAGCGCATCGAGGATGCCTTCGGGCACTTCGTTGCCATCCTTGTCGAGGATCGCGTCGATGGTCATCAGGTGACCGACGTTGCGCACGAACAGCAGCGAACGGCCATGCAGGCTCAGCGAGCCGCCATTGGGCGCGGTGTACTCGCGGTCCGGGTTCATGGTGCGGGTGAAGGTCTGGCCGGCCTTGCTCACGCTTTCGGCCAGGTCGCCCTTCATCAGGCCCAGCCAGTTGCGGTAGATCACCACCTTGTCGTCGGCATCCACCGCGGCCACGGAGTCTTCGCAGTCCATGATGGTGGTCAGGGCGGCTTCCATCAGCACGTCCTTGACTCCGGCGGCGTCGGTCTGGCCGACCGGGGTGCTGGCATCGATCTGGATCTCGAAGTGCAGGCCGTTGTTTTTCAGCAGCACGGCGACAGGGGCCGTGGCATCGCCCTGGTAGCCGACCAGTTGCGCGTCGTCGCGCAGGCCGCTGTTGCTGCCACCCTTGAGGGTGACCACCAGCTTGCCATCGGCAATGCTGTAGCGGGTGGCATCGACGTGGGAGCCGGCCGCCAGTGGCGCAGACTCGTCGAGGAAGGCGCGGGCGAAGGCGATGACCTTGTCGCCGCGTACCTTGTTGTAGCCCTTGCCCTTCTCGGCGCCACCGGCTTCGCTGATGGCGTCGGTGCCGTACAGCGCGTCGTACAGCGAGCCCCAGCGGGCGTTGGAGGCGTTGAGGGCGAAGCGTGCGTTCATCACCGGCACTACCAGCTGCGGGCCGGCCATGCGAGCGATCTCGTCATCGACATTCTGGGTGGAGGCCTGGAAGTCCGCCGCTTCTGGCAGCAGGTAGCCGATCTCCTGGAGGAAGGCCTTGTAAGCCGGAGCATCGTGGGCCTGGCCCTTGCGCGCCTGGTGCCAGGCGTCGATCTGCGCCTGCAGGGTGTCACGCTTGGCCAGCAGGGCTTTGTTCTTTGGAGCGAGGTCGTTGATGATCTTCTCTGCCCCGATCCAGAACTGCTCGGCGTTGACGCCGGTTCCGGGAATGGCTTCGTTGTTCACGAAGTCGAACAGGACTTTGGCGACCTGAAGGCCACCGACTTGAACGTGTTCAGTCATTGCTTGCCTCACTCTGCTCAGCTATTCAGCTCTTGTTTCAACATTTTTGTAGTGCGCGTCGCGGCATACTACATGAAGCGCTGCGCTTGGGAAAATCAGACTAAATACGCCGTTTTGCGACCATTTGGTCGCAAAACGTCGTTCTGGGAGCGGGCATGTTCTCAAAAATCGAGTGAATTGTTCCAGATAAATCTAAAAACAGTACACGATTTGTTGTTCGAGCCCGCTGCGGCAGGTTGCCGCGCCTTGCCTATACTTGATCGGCGCCCCCGGTATTCGGGGGCTGGAGAGAGGACTGGCGCGTGGATCATCTTGTCTTGACCGTGATTGCCCCTGACCGCGCCGGCCAGGTGGAGCGGGTGGCCGAATGCATCGCCGAGCATAACGGCAACTGGCTGGAGAGTCGCATGTCGCGCATGGCAGGGCAATTCGCCGGCATCCTGCGCGTCGCGGTACCGGCCGAATCCTATGACGAACTGGTGGAGGCGTTGCAGGCGCTGGGCAAGCACGGGATTCGCGTGCTGATCGCCGAAAGCGGCATCGAGCCGTCGTGCACCTGGAAGCCGATCGCGATGGAGCTGGTGGGCAACGATCGCCCCGGCATCGTGCGCGACATCACCCGGCTGCTGGCCGAACAGGGGGTGAACCTGGAGCGCTTCAGTACCGACGTGCGGCCCGCGCCGATGAGCAGCGAGCCGCTATTTCACGCCGATGCGCTGCTGGCCCTGCCGCTGACGCTGTCGCTGGATGACCTGCAACAGCGCCTGGAGGCCCTGGCCGACGACCTGATGGTGGAGCTCAAGCTGCGCCCCGAAGAGTCGGCGTAGGGGGTGGCGTAGCGCTCAGGTGCGCCGGCGAATGCTCAGCCAGGCATCCACGCTGTACAGTGCCAGGCCGGCCCAGATGAACATGAACGCCACCAGTGTGCTGCTCGACAGATGTTCGTCGAACAGCAGCACCGCCTGCAGCAGCACCAGGGTCGGCGCCAGGTACTGCAGAAAGCCCAGAGTGGTGTAAGGCAGATGCCGCGCGGCGGCGTTGAAGCACACCAGCGGTATCAGCGTGACGGGCCCGGCGGCGGCCAGCCACAGCGCGTCGCTGGTGCTGTAGAAGCTGGCCTGGGCGCTGTGGGCCATGGGGTTGAGCAGCAGCCAGCCGATGGCCAGCGGTACCAGCATCCAGGTTTCCACCACCAGCCCCGGCAACGCCGCCACTGGCGCCTGCTTGCGGATCAGCCCGTAGAAGCCGAAGCTCAGCGCCAGTACCAGCGACACCCATGGCAGGCTGCCCACCTGCCACACCTGCTGCGCCACCCCCACTGCCGCCAGGCCTACCGCCACCCACTGCAGGCGGCGCAGACGCTCGCCCAGCAGCAACATGCCCAGCAGCACGTTGACCAGCGGGTTGATGTAGTAACCCAGGCTCGCCTCGAGCATGCGCCCGTTGTTCACCGACCACACATAGGTCAGCCAGTTGCCCGCGATCAGCGATCCGCTCAGGGCCAGGATTGCCAGGCGCCGCGGGTTGTCGCGCAGTTCGCGCCACCAGCCCGGGTGCTTCCAGAACAGCAGCAGGATCGAGCCGAACAGGGCCGACCACAGCACCCGATGCACGATGATTTCCACGGCGGGCACGTTCTGCAGGGCTTTGAAATAGATGGGGAACAAGCCCCAGATGATGTAGGCGGTCAGGCCCAGTATGTACCCGCGGCGCGGGTTGGCGGCTTGCATGCTGATTCCTTGCTTAGGCAGCTATCTAAAACCCGGCTATTGTAGACAGACTGGCAGCAGGTTCTAGAACAATTTCAGCGGCTCTTCGGCCAGTGCGGCGGTCTGCTCACGCAGGGCCAGGACCTGGTCGCCCCAGTAGCGTTCGCTGCCAAACCACGGGAAGCTGCGCGGGAACGCCGGGTCGTCCCAGCGGCGCGCCAGCCAGGCGCTGTAGTGCAGCTGGCGCAGGGCGCGCAGCGGTTCGATCAGGGCCAGTTCGCGGGGGTCGAAATCATGGAACTCGTTGTAGCCATCCATCAGTTCGGCCAGCTGGCCCAGGCACTCGTGACGATCGCCGGCGAGCATCATCCACAGGTCCTGCACGGCGGGGCCCATGCGGCAGTCGTCCAGGTCGACGATGTGGAACACCTCATCGCGGCACATCATGTTGCCCGGGTGGCAGTCGCCGTGCAGGCGGATGCTCTTGTACGGGGTGCGGGCGTAGGCGTCCTCCACGCGCTTGAGCAGGTCGCGGGCCACCGACTCGTAGGCCGGCAGCAGGCTGCGCGGCACGAAGTTGCCTTCGAGCAGGGTGGCGAGGGAGGCGTGACCGAAGTTGGCCACGCCCAGCGCTTCACGGTGTTCGAACGGGCGCGTGGCGCCGACCGCGTGCAGGCGACCGAGCAACTGGCCGAGGCGGTACAGCTGGTCGAGGTTGCCCGGCTCCGGCGCGCGGCCGCCACGGCGCGGGAACAGTGTGAAGCGAAAGCCTGCATGCTCGAACAGGCTCTGGCCGTTGTGCACCAGCGGGGCGACCACGGGGACTTCGCAGTCGGCCAGTTCGGCGGTGAAGGCGTGCTCCTCGAGAATCGCCGCGTTGCTCCAGCGGCCGGGGCGATAGAACTTGGCGATCAGCGGTTCGGCGTCTTCGATGCCCACCTGGTAGACACGGTTCTCGTAGCTGTTGAGTGCCAGAACACGAGCGTCGCTGAGAAAGCCGATGCTTTCGACAGCGTCCAGGACCAGGTCGGGGGTAAGGGTATCGAAGGGGTGTGACATGGGAACTCCTGCAGCGCGACGGGTGGCCGGGCGTATGAGAGCCATGGTACAGCACCCCGGGGACGCTGCATGCCCCATCGCGGGTCAAGCCCGCTCCCACAAGGAAATCGCTGAACCTGTGGGAGCGGGCTTGACCCGCGATGGGCTGCGCAGCAGCCCCAATAATCTAGAGCGGCGTACCCAGCAGCACATACGCCGGCGAGAACCGCACTGCCACTTCACTGCCTACCGCCACCCGGTTGTCCAGCAGCCACTGCGGCTCGGCAAATGCGCACAGCGTCTGGCCGTTGCTCAGGCTCAGGCGCACCTCGGTAGTCCCTTGCGGGTCATCGATCAGTTCCTGTACCACGGCGCTCAACTGGTTGACCTGCGCCGGCCCGGGCATCGCCACCTCCAGCCAGCCTGCCTTGATCAGCGCCACCACCGGCGTGCCCGGTTCCAGCTCCAGGCGCAAGGTGCTGTCATGGGTGATCTGCGCCTCGATGCGCAGCCCCCCGGCCAGGGTCAGCTCCACGGTGTCGATGCGGCCCTGCGCGCGAATGGCGCTGACCCGCCCATGCAACTGATTGCGCGCACTGGTGCGCAGCATCAGGCGCCCGAGCAGGTCGAGATCGTCGGAGTCTTCGGCCGCTTCCAGCACCTGCGCCTGCAACAGTTGCAGCTTCTGGTACAGGCGCAACACCCGCTGCCCCTCCAGCGACAGTTTCGCCCCACCGCCCCCGCGCCCGCCCACGCTGCGTTCTACCAGCGGGCTGGCGGCCAGGTTGTTGAGCTCGTCGATGGCATCCCACGCGGCCTTGTAGCTGATGCCGGCGCTCTTGGCCGCCCGGGTGATCGACCCCTGCTCGGCGATGTGGGCAAGCAGGGCGATGCGTTGCGGGCGACGGACGATATGTTGGGTCAACAGGGCAGGCAGGGACATGGGCGGGCACGCAGTCGGGGCAGGGATGGCCCAGAAAGTGCCCGCCGCCCCGGCGCAAGTCAAGCGCCGCCGGGCTTGGGCGTGCGTGCCAGGCAGTATACGTCCACCCGCGTGGCACCCGCCGCCCGCAACAGGCTGGCCAGTGCCTGCGCAGTGGCGCCGGTGGTGAGCACATCGTCGACGATCGCCACATGCTGCCCCCTGATCGCCGCCGAATCGGCCAGGGCAAAGGCGTGGCGCAGGTTGCGCTTGCGCGCCTTGGCCGTCAGCCCCTGCTGGGCCGCCGTTTCTTGCGGGCGTTGGAGCAGACGTGGCTCGCAGGCGATCTCCAACTGCCCGGCCAACCACTGGGCAAGCATCGCAGCCTGGTTGAAGCCGCGTTCGCGCAGGCGCCGGCGCGCCAGCGGTACCGGCAACAGCAGGCCGGGCCGCGGCAGGTCTTCGGCAAAGCGGTAGGCAAGCCAGTTGCCCAGCAGTTGCGCCAGCAATCGGCCCAGCGGCCACTGGCGCTGGTGCTTGAAGCGGGTGATCAGTGCATCCACGGGGAAGCCGTAGTGCCAGGGCGCCTCGACCCGGGTGAAGGCGGGTGGGCGGCGGCTGCACTGGCCGCAGGTCAGGCCCCGCATCGGCAAGGGCAGCGCGCAGGTTCGACAGCATTCTTCCAGCCAGGGCAGTTCGGCCTCGCAGGCCACGCAAATGGGGTGTGACTGCTGGGCAGGTTCATCGCACAGCAAACACGTTTGGTTGATATTTAGCCAGTTGTAAACCAGTTGTTTAGGGTGTGGTTGACAGTGCATGGCGCTTCCTTAACTATGCGAGCTATCCGTGATGCGCTGGCGGGCTTTCCTGTCCCGGCGCCAGTACAAGCCTAAACAAGGAAACACCCATGAGCGCCAGCACAACTGCAACGCTTCGTCACGACTGGTCCCTGGCCGAAGTCAAAGCACTGTTCCAGCTACCGTTCAACGACCTGCTGTTTCAGGCGCAGACCGTTCACCGCGCGCATTTCGACGCCAACCGCGTTCAGGTCTCGACCCTGCTGTCGATCAAGACCGGCGCCTGCCCGGAAGATTGCAAATATTGTCCGCAGTCCGGCCACTACAACACCGGCCTGGAAAAACAGAAGCTGATGGAGGTGCAGAAGGTGCTGGAGGAGGCCGCCCGGGCCAAGGCCATCGGCTCCACGCGATTCTGCATGGGCGCGGCGTGGAAGCACCCGTCGGCCAAGGACATGCCCTACGTGCTGCAGATGGTCAAAGGGGTCAAGGCGCTGGGCCTGGAAACCTGCATGACCCTGGGCAAGCTCGACCAGGAGCAGACCGTGGCCCTGGCCCAGGCCGGCCTGGACTACTACAACCACAACCTGGACACCTCGCCTGAGTTCTACGGCAGCATCATCACCACCCGCACCTACGGCGAGCGCCTGCAGACCCTGGCTTATGTGCGCGATGCCGGGATGAAGATCTGTTCGGGCGGGATCCTGGGCATGGGCGAATCGCTGGATGACCGCGCCGGGCTGCTGATCCAGCTGGCCAACCTCCCGGAGCACCCCGAATCGGTACCGATCAACATGCTGGTGAAGGTGGCGGGCACGCCGCTCGAGAATGCCGAAGACGTCGACCCGTTCGACTTCATCCGCATGCTGGCAGTGGCGCGTATCCTCATGCCGCAGTCCCATGTGCGCCTGTCGGCCGGGCGCGAGGCGATGAACGAACAGATGCAGGCACTGGCCTTCTTCGCCGGGGCCAACTCGATCTTCTACGGCGAGAAGCTGCTGACCACCGCCAACCCGCAGGCCGACAAGGACATGCAACTGTTCGCGCGCCTGGGCATCCAGCCTGAAGCGCGCGAAGAGCACGCCGACGAGGTGCACCAGGCGGCCATCGAGCAGGCGCTGATCGAGCAGAAGAGCAGCGAGCTGTTCTACGACGCCGCCTCCGCCTGAGGTCGCCATGAGCTTTGATCTGAGTGCGCGCCTGGAACAACGGCGCGCTGCGGCGCTGTATCGCCAGCGCCCCCTGCTGCAGAGCCCGCAGGGGCCGCAGGTGATGGTGGACGGCACGCCGTTGCTGGCGTTTTGCAGCAACGACTACCTGGGCCTGGCCAACCACCCCGAGGTGATCGACGCCTGGCGTGCGGGCGCTGAGCGTTGGGGCGTGGGCGGCGGGGCGTCGCACCTGGTGATCGGCCACAGCTCGCCGCACCATGAACTGGAACTGGCCCTGGCCGAGTTTACCGGTCGCCCGCGCGCGCTGCTGTTCACCACCGGCTACCTGGCCAACCTGGGTGCGTTGACCGCGCTGGTGGGGCAGGGCGACAGCGTGCTGCAGGATCGCCTCAACCATGCTTCGCTGCTGGATGGCGGGTTGCTCAGTGGCGCGCGCTTCAGCCGCTACCTGCACAACGATGCCGACAGCCTCGGCAAGCGCCTGGACAAGGCCACCGGCAATGCGCTGGTGGTCACCGATGGCGTGTTCAGCATGGACGGCGACATCGCCGACCTGCCGGCACTGGCTGCCCAGGCGCAGGCCAGGGGCGCCTGGCTGATGGTCGACGATGCCCATGGCTTCGGCACCCTGGGCCGCCACGGCGGTGGCGTGGTGGAGCATTTCGGCCTGGACATGGAGCAGGTACCGGTGCTGGTCGGCACCCTGGGCAAGGCCTTCGGTACCGCCGGTGCGTTCGTCGCCGGCAGTGAGGAACTGATCGAGTGCCTGATCCAGTTCGCCCGCCCGTACATCTATACCACCAGCCAGCCACCGGCCCTGGCCTGCGCCACGCTCAGGAGCCTGCAACTGCTGCGTGACGAGCACTGGCGCCGCGAGCACCTGGCGGCGCTGATCCGCCAGTTCCGTCAGGGTGCCGAGCAGATCGGCCTGCACCTGATGGACAGTTTCACGCCGATCCAGCCGATTCTGATCGGCGATGCCGCAAGGGCCATGCGGCTGTCGGCGATGTTGCGCGAGCGCGGGCTGATGGTCACGGCGATCCGTCCACCGACGGTGCCGGCCGGCAGTGCCCGGCTGCGCGTGACCCTGACCGCCGCCCACAGCGCCGCGCAGGTACAGCTATTGTTGAATGCATTGGCCGAGTGTCATTCGCTGCTGGAGCCTGCTGATGCGTGATCGACTGATTCTGTTGCCGGGCTGGGGCCTGGGTACCGCTGCACTGGAGCCGCTGGCCGCGAGCTTGCGCGCCCTGGATGCCAAGCTGCACGTGGAGCTGGTGCCTCTGCCGGAGCTGGATGGCAGTGACGTGCCTGTATGGCTGGATCACCTGGACCGCACGTTGCCTACCGACACCTGGCTGGGAGGCTGGTCGCTGGGCGGCATGCTCGCCGCCGAGCTGGCGGCGCGACGCGGCGATCACTGCTGCGGGCTGGTGACGCTGGGCAGCAACGCCAGCTTCGTGGCCCGTGCGGACTGGCCCCATGGCATGCCGACCGACACCTTCAATACCTTTCTCGACGGTTGCCGTAGCCATACGCAAGTGACGCTCAAGCGCTTCAAGTCGCTGTGCAGCCAGGGCGCCCAGGCGCCGCGCAGCCTGGCGCGGTTGCTGGAGGTGGGGGTGCCGGCAACCGACCCGCTGTACCTGGCCACGGGCCTGGAGGTATTGCGGAAACTCGATACCCGGGCTGCGCTGAGCAACTTCGGCGGCCCGCAGTTGCACCTGTTCGCAGGCAGCGACGCGCTGGTGCCGGTCGAGGCGGCCAAGGCGCTGTTCGAACTGCTGCAGGACGTCGAGGTGGGCATTGTCGAGGACAGCGCCCACGCCTTCCTGCTGGAGCACGCCCAGGCGTTGGCGACCTTTATCAAGACCTTCCTGCACGAGAGTGGCGATGACTGATCTTTCCCTGCCCAGGCTGCCCGGCGCCTTGCCCGACAAGCGCCAGGTGGCGGCCTCGTTTTCCCGTGCTGCAGCCAGCTACGACAGTGTCGCCGCGTTGCAGCGGGCGGTGGGCGCTCATCTGCTGGCGCAGCTGCCCGCCGATTTGCAACCGCGTTGCTGGATCGATCTGGGCAGTGGCACCGGGCATTTCAGCCGGCACTTGCAGCAACGTTATCCACAAGGGCTGGGTGTAGCGGTGGATATCGCCGAAGGCATGCTGCTGCATGCCCGTGAGCTGGGGGGCGCGCATTACCATGTGGCGGGCGATGCCGAGCGTCTGCCGCTGCGTGATGGCAGCGCCGGGCTGATCTTCTCCAGCCTGGCGGTGCAGTGGTGCGCCGACCTGGCTGCGGTGCTGCGTGAAGCGCAGCGGGTTCTGCAGCCTGGGGGCGTGCTGGCGTTCGCCAGCCTGTGCGTGGGCACGCTGTTCGAGCTGCGTGAAAGCTGGCAGGCGGTGGACGGGCTGGTGCACGTCAATCGCTTCCGCCCTCTGGCGGACTACCAGCGTCTGTGTGCCGACAGCGGGCTGCAGGTGCTCGGGCTGGAGGCCCGGCCCCATGTACTGCATTACCCCGATGTGCGCAGCCTGACCCATGAGCTCAAGGCGCTGGGCGCACACAACCTCAACCCCGGTCGCCCCGCCGGCCTGACCGGCAGGGCACGCATGCAGGGCCTGCTGCAGGCCTACGAGCGCTTTCGCCAGCCGCAGGGACTGCCCGCCACCTATCAGGTAGTCTATGCGGTACTGCACAAGCCGCAGCACCAGGGGGATTGAGATGCATGCTGCCTATTTCATCGCCGGCACCGATACCGATGTGGGCAAGACCACCATTGCCGCCGGCCTGCTGCATGCGGCACGTCTGGCCGGCCTGAGTACCCTTGGGGCCAAGCCGGTAGCGTCGGGCTGCGAGGTGACCCCCAAGGGCCTGCGCAACGCCGATGCACTGGCCCTGATCGCGCAAAGCAGCCTCACGCTGCCCTATGCGCAGCTCAACCCTTTTGCCTTCGAGCCCGCCATCGCCCCGCACCTGGCGGCCCGCGAGGCGGGTGTTGCGCTGAGCGTGCAGGCGTTGCTGGCGCCGATGCGCACGGTGCTGGCGCACAACGCCGATTTCACCCTGATCGAAGGGGCGGGTGGCTGGCGGGTGCCGTTGTCCGATCAGGCCAATCTGTCGGACCTGGCGATTGCGCTCAAGCTGCCGGTGATCCTGGTGGTAGGCGTGCGCCTGGGTTGCATCAACCATGCGCTGCTCAGTGCCGAGGCGATTGCCCGCGATGGCCTGCAACTGGCCGGCTGGGTGGCGAACATCATCGAGCCGCGCACCTCGCGCCTGGAGGAGAACCTGGCTTCGCTTGCCGAACGCCTGCCGGCCCCCTGCCTGGGCCGGGTGCCAAAACTCAAGGTGGCCAGCGCCGAGGCGGTGGCCGCATACCTGCAGCTGGATTTGCTCGACTAGGCTGAGTCTATTGAAGGGCACTGTGCCATTAGTGTTTTTGACGGGCCTTTTGCCGGGTTGTCTGCTTCAATAGGGGCCGTTGATATCATCTGTGCCTTCCGTCACCTGGAGAGTTTGAAATGGAAATCTCGGGCAGTTCCGCATTCTATGCCGGCCTGGGCGCCATTCAGAGCGGCCAGAACCGCGTCGATCAGGCCGCCAGCCAGATCGCCAACACCACTGTCGAACGTGCTGCCACCAGCCAGTCCAGCGACTACCAGGCCGAACGCCTGCGCTCGGTCGACCGCAGCCAGCAGATGGACCTGGCCACCAGCACCGTCGAACTTGCCCTGGGCAAGCATCAGGTCGAGCTGGGTGTCAAAGTGGCCAAGGCCTCCGACGAAATGCTCGGCACGCTGATCGATACCTACGCCTGAGCCAGCCGGCCCTCGCATCTTCCCGGTTTTACCCCTACATCCTGACTCGACGCCCTGGCCCAAGGCCGGGCGCCTTGTCGTGCCTGCGTTCTGGCGAGCGGGGCCGGAGCGTAGCCTGCCATGGCAGAAATGCCCTCATGGGGGTGCTTGACAAGGTTTCGGCGTAAACGTATGTTTCAAACAACTGTTTGACCGAAAGCCGCCTAGAGCTGGTCGGTGTATGTCGCGGTCTCCCTATTCAAGGATCCATCAGCAGAGGTTCATCGCTATGCCTGATTACAAAGCCCCCTTGCGTGATATTCGTTTCGTTCGCGATGAACTGCTGGGCTACGAAGCGCACTATCAGAGCCTGCCGGCTTGCCAGGACGCCACCCCCGACATGGTCGATGCGATCCTCGAGGAAGGCGCCAAGTTTTGTGAACAGGTACTGGCCCCGCTGAACCGTGTGGGCGACCTGGAAGGCTGCACCTGGAGCGAGTCGGGCGTTAAGACCCCCACCGGCTTCAAGGAAGCCTACAAGCAGTTCGTCGAAGGCGGCTGGCCGAGCCTGGCCCATGACGTCGATCACGGCGGCCAGGGTCTGCCCGAGTCGCTGGGCCTGGCGGTCAGCGAAATGGTCGGCGAGTCGAACTGGTCGTGGGGCATGTACCCAGGCCTGTCGCACGGCGCGATGAACACCATCTCCGAGCACGGCACCGCCGAGCAGCAGAACACCTACCTGACCAAGCTGGTATCCGGCGAATGGACCGGCACCATGTGCCTGACCGAACCGCACTGCGGTACCGACCTGGGCATGCTGCGCACCAAGGCCGAACCTCAGGCCGACGGTTCCTACAAGGTCACCGGCACCAAGATCTTCATCTCGGCCGGTGAACACGACATGGCCGACAACATCGTGCACATCGTGCTGGCGCGCCTGCCCGATGCACCGGCCGGCACCAAAGGCATCTCGCTGTTCATCGTGCCCAAGTTCCTGCCGACCGCCGAAGGCAGTGTGGGCGAGCGCAACGCCGTTTCCTGTGGCTCCATCGAACACAAGATGGGCATCCACGGCAACGCCACCTGCGTGATGAACTTCGACGCCGCCACCGGCTACCTGATCGGCCCGGCCAACAAGGGCCTGAACTGCATGTTCACCTTCATGAACACCGCTCGCCTGGGTACCGCGCTGCAAGGCCTGGCCCACGCCGAAGTGGCGTTCCAGGGTGGCCTGAAGTATGCCCGCGACCGCCTGCAGATGCGTTCGCTGACCGGCCCCAAGGCGCCGGACAAGGCGGCTGACCCGATCATCGTCCACCCGGACGTGCGTCGCATGCTGCTGACCATGAAAGCCTTCGCCGAAGGCAACCGCGCGATGGTGTACTTCACCGCCAAGCAGGTCGACATCGTCAAGTACAGCCAGGACGAAGAAGAGAAGAAGAAGGCCGACGCACTGCTGGCCTTCATGACCCCGATCGCCAAGGCGTTCATGACCGAAGTCGGCTTCGAGTCGGCCAACCACGGCGTGCAGATCTACGGCGGCCACGGCTTCATCGCCGAGTGGGGCATGGAGCAGAACGTTCGCGACAGCCGCATCTCGATGCTGTACGAAGGCACCACCGGCATCCAGGCGCTGGACCTGCTGGGCCGCAAGGTGCTGATGACCCAGGGCGAGGCGCTCAAGGGCTTCACCAAGATCGTGCACAAGTTCGTCCAGAACAACGAAGGCAACGAGGCCATCAGCGAGTTCGTCGCGCCATTGGCCAAGTTGAACAAGGAGTGGGGCGAACTGACCATGAAGGTCGGCATGGCCGCTATGAAGGACCGCGAAGAAGTCGGTGCCGCCTCGGTGGACTACCTGATGTACTCCGGTTACGCCTGCCTGGCCTACTTCTGGGCCGACATGGCGCGCCTGGCCGCCGAGAAACTGGCTGCCGGCACCAGCGAAGAGGCGTTCTACACCGCCAAGCTGCAGACCGCTCGCTTCTACTTCCAGCGCATCCTGCCGCGGACCCGCACGCATGTGGAAACCATGCTGTCGGGCGCGAGCAACCTGATGGACATGAACGAAGAGCACTTCGGCCTCTCGTACTGAGTCATCGCCTGAAGCAAGAAAGCCCGCCCTTACCGGCGGGTTTTTTTATGCGCCAGTCAGAACCTGATACGAATACGTGCTAAGCCCTGCTCCCACCCTGCCGTTACAAGTGCTGCCGGCATATTCATCTATTCATGTGCGCTGCCGACACATTAAAGGCACAATGCCATTACTTGATCTGCCGGGTCGGAGATTCCCTTGTTTCGTTTATCCGCTGTACGACTGAGCCATTTTCTGCCGTCACTGTTCCTGCTGGTGTCTGGGCTCGCCGCTGCTTATGTCAGAGACCTCAACGTCTTCTTCACCTCGCTGTTCAACGTGCTGCCAACCCTGGTGCTGCTGCTGGGCGGGGCCTACTGCACGGTCTACCGCCGTCAGCGTGAACTGTTCCTGATGGTCACGGTGTATATCGCCTACTTCCTGCTCGACACCCAGACCGACTACTACCGCGACAATGGCGTGGTACGCCAGGACGCCGCCGTGGTGTTCCACCTGGTGTGCCTGTTGCTACCCATCCTGTTTGCGCTGTACGGCGCCTGGCAGGAGCGCACGCACCTGTTCCAGGACATGGTGGCGCGCTTTGCCGTGCTGCTGGCGGTCGGCAGCACGGCGCTGGGGCTGGAGCAGAGCTACCCGCAGGCGCTGCTCAACTGGCTCGCGGAAATCCGCTGGCCGGCGCTGCACGGTCAGTGGATGAGCCTGATCCAGCTGGCCTACCCGGTGTTTCTGCTCGCCTTCATCCTGCTGGTGGTGCAGTACCTGCGCGAACCGCGCCCGCTGCATGCGGCGCAGGTGATCGGTCTGATGGGGATCTTCTGGATGCTGCCGCAGACCTTCATCCTGCCCTTCACCCTGAACATCATGTGCAGCCAGGTGATGCTGATGATCGCCGCCGCGGTCTCCCACGAGGCCTACCAGATGGCGTTTCGCGACGAGCTCACCGGCCTGCCGGGGCGCCGCGCGCTCAACGAGCGCATGCAGCGTCTGGGGCGCAACTATGTGCTGGCGATGACCGACGTCGACCACTTCAAGAAATTCAACGATACCCACGGGCACGACGTGGGCGACCAGGTGCTGCGCCTGGTGGCCAGCAAACTGTCCAAGGTCACCGGCGGGGGCCGCGCCTACCGCTATGGCGGCGAGGAGTTCGCCCTGGTGTTCGCGGCCAAGACCATCGAGGAATGCCTGCCGCACCTGGAGGCGGTGCGCGAGGTGATCGCCAACTACAATATCCAGCTGCGCAACCAGGACAGCCGCCCCCAGGACGACCAGCAGGGGCGACAACGCCGTGGGGCGGCCGGGGCCAGCAGCGTGTCGGTGACCATCAGCATCGGTGCCGCCGAGCGCCTGCCCGAGCACCGCAGCCCCGATGAGGTGCTCAAGTCGGCCGACCAGGCGCTGTACAGTGCCAAGGGAGCGGGGCGTAACTGCACCATGACCTACGGCCACCAGAGCAAGCGTGGAGCGGTGCGCACGGCGTGACCAGAAGTGACTATGCGGTCGCCAGATGACCCTATGTGTCACAAAAGTTGTTAGGTTACACTGGCTCGCAACTGTGTAGCGGCCCTGCGGGGCCGTCCCGACTCAAGGTGTGAGAGGTTGCCATGGCTGACTATAAAGCGCCCCTGCGCGATATGCGCTTCGTCCTCAACGAAGTCTTCGAAGTATCCCGGCTGTGGGCACAACTGCCCGGGCTGGCCGAGGCGGTCGACGAAGAAACCGCACTGGCGGTGCTCGAGGAAGCCGGCAAGGTCACCAGCCAGCGCATCGCTCCGCTGAGCCGCAGCGCCGACGAAGAGGGCTGCCATTGGGACAACGGCGCCGTGCGCACCCCGGCCGGCTTCATCGATGCCTACCGCACCTACGCCGATGGCGGCTGGGTGGGCGTGGGCGGCGACCCTGCCTATGGCGGCATGGGCATGCCCAAGGTGATCTCTGCCCAGGTCGAAGAAATGGTCAACTCCTCGAGCCTGGCCTTCGGCCTGTACCCGATGCTGACCGCCGGTGCCTGCCTGTCGATCAACGCCCATGCCAGCGAAGAGCTCAAGACGCGGTACCTGCCCAACATGTACGCCGGGGTCTGGGCCGGCTCCATGTGCCTGACCGAGCCCCACGCCGGTACCGACCTTGGCATCATCCGTACCCGCGCCGAGCCGCAGGCCGACGGCAGCTACAAGGTCACCGGCACCAAGATCTTCATCACCGGCGGCGAACACGACCTGACCGAGAACATCATCCACCTGGTGCTGGCCAAGCTGCCTGATGCCCCGGCCGGGCCCAAGGGCATCTCGCTGTTCCTGGTGCCCAAGTTCCTGGTCAACCCCGATGGCAGCCTGGGCGAGCGCAACCCGGCCACCTGTGGCTCCATCGAGCACAAGATGGGCATCCAGGCCTCGGCTACCTGCGTGATGAACTTCGACAGCGCCGTGGGCTACCTGGTCGGCGAGCCGAACAAGGGCCTGGCAGCGATGTTCACCATGATGAACTACGAGCGCCTGGGGGTCGGCATCCAGGGCCTGGCATCGGCCGAGCGTTCCTACCAGAACGCCATCGAATACGCCCGCGACCGCCTGCAGAGCCGTGCACCTACCGGGCCCCAGGCCAGGGACAAGACTGCCGACCCGATCATCGTGCACCCCGACGTGCGGCGCATGCTGCTGACCATGAAGGCACTGAACGAAGGCGGCCGGGCTTTCTCCACCTATGTTGCGATGCAGCTCGATACCGCCAAGTTCAGCGAAGACCGCGAGGCCCGCAAGCGCGCCGAAGACCTGGTGGCGCTGCTGACGCCGGTGTCCAAGGCGTTTCTCACCGACCTGGGCCTGGAAGTGACCGTGCATGGCCAGCAGGTGTTCGGCGGCCATGGCTACATTCGTGAGTGGGGCCAGGAGCAACTGGTGCGCGACGTGCGCATCACCCAGATCTACGAAGGCACCAATGGCATCCAGGCCCTGGACCTGATGGGCCGCAAGGTGGTGGGTAGCGGCGGGGCGTTCTACAAACTGTTCGCCGACGAGATCCGCCATTTCATCGCCACCGCCGACACGGCGCTGGGCGAGTTCGTCAAACCGCTGGAGACGGCGCTGGACAGCCTCGACGACCTGACCGCCTGGGTGCTCGACCGCGCCAAGGCGAACCCCAACGAAATCGGCGCGGCGTCGGTGGAGTACCTGCACGCCTTCGGCTACACCGCCTATGCCTACATGTGGGCACTGATGGCCCGCACGGCCCTGGCCAAACAGGGTGAGGACGACTTCTACGCCAGCAAACTGGGCACCGCGCGCTTCTACTTCGCCCGCCTGCTGCCGCGTATTCACTCGCTCAGCGCTTCGGTGAAGGCGGGCAGCGAGTCGTTGTACCTGCTCGACGTGGAACAGTTTTGATCTGACGGCGTCATGTAAGCATTTGCTTACATGACGTGGTGACGTTTGGCCTCTTCCGTAAGATTGGATCCACAGCTAATCTTCACCTCATGGACGTCGCGCAGGATGCGCACAGTACATAACAGGGACACGGAAGGATTTCCTGCCAGGACGGCGGGACGAAAAGGATGTCAGGGAAACAGTCTGCAAAACCCCGCTTCGGCGGGGTTTTCTTTTGCCCGGGTTTTTTCTAGCCGAGCACATCCAGAGGTGAACCGCCGATCTGGCGAGGGTCGATCTCTTCCTCCAGCAGATTGCGCAGCAACTCCACCGACGCCTGCTGGCGCTGCGCATCGCGAAACACCAAGCCTACCTTCAGTGGCACCCGCGGCTCGCTCAGCGGCTTCCAGAGCAGCTCTGGATCGTCCGTGGCGTCGCGCGCACGCCCCGGCAACACGGTTGCCAGCGAGGTATGCGCCAGGCTGTCGAGAATCCCGCCCATGTTGTTCATCTCGGCCTGCACCTGCGGGCGGCGCCCGAGGTTGGCCAGTTGCGCCTGCCAGATCTGGCGTACCTGGAACTCTTCGCCCAGCATCAGCATGGGCAGTTCGGCGGCCTGCTTGAGCGAGACCTTCTTGAATTCGCGCAGCGGGTGCGTGTGCGGGATCACCAGTTGCAGCTCGTCTTCGTACAGCAGCAGGCCGTGAAGGCCCGGCTGGCGCGGCGGCAGGTAGCTGATGCCGATGTCCAGGGTGCCGTTGAGCAGGCGCCGTTCGATCTCCAGCCCCGACAGTTCGTAGATCTGCACCACCAGGTGTGGTTGCGCCTTGCGCAGGCGGTCGAGCAGTTGCGGCACCAGGCTCGGCCGTACCGTCTGCAGCACGCCGATGGCCAGGGTCCGCAAGGCCTGCCCGCGGAAGTTGCGCAACGCCTCGCGGGCGCGTTGCAGGCCGTCGAGCAGGGGCAGGGCGTGGTTGTACAGTGTGTGTGCGGCCAGGGTTGGCAACAGGCGCTTGTTGCCCCGTTCGAACAGGCTCACATCGAGGCTGTGTTCGAGTTGGCGGATCTGCTGCGACAGCGCTGGCTGCGACAGTGAAAGGCGTTCGGCGGCCCGGCCCACATGGCCTTCTTCATACACCGCGACGAAATAACGCAGTTGGCGAAAATCCATAAGCAATACTTATCAAAAAAGCTCGAAAAACGAAATGGCCGAAGGCCCGCGAGAAGCCTAGTCTATCCCGTATTCACAAGGTTTACAGGGCCAGAAGGCGCGATGAATACCGTGTATGTGGATGGCGTTTACATAGGCAAGGCAAAAAATGTCGGTTATGGGTTACTCACCGATATCGATAAGGAACAGGTTGCAAGAAGGCTGTGGTTATGGCCACAGGGGCTGGGCAGCGACGAACACGGCGACCCGCGCTTCCATACCGGCCCCGAGCGGGCCTTGCACCACTATCCGGCCGAGCACTACGCCTGGTGGCGGCGACGTTATCCACAGATCGACTGGTGCGCGCCGGGTTTTGGCGAAAACCTCTCGACCCGCGGCCTTACCGAAGAGCACGTCTGCCTGGGCGACATGTTCCGCTGGGGCGGGGCGCTGCTGCAGGTCAGCCAGCCGCGCTCGCCGTGCTACCGCCTGAGCCATCGCTGGGGCTTGCCGAACCTGCCGCAACAGGCGCAGGACGCGCTGCGCTGCGGCTGGTTCTACCGGGTGCTCAAGCCTGGCTTCGTCAGCGCCGACGAGCCGTTCGAACTGATACAACGCAGCTATCCGGGCCTGACCGTGGCCTGGGCACTGCATACTTTTTACCGTGAACCTCTGGAGCATGCGGGTTTGAAAAAGCTGGTGGATTGTCCGGCCCTCTCGTCACGCTGGCGCGACATCGCGATCAAGCGCCTGCGCAGCGGCCAGGTCGAGGACTGGGCCGCGCGCCTGCTTGGCCTGCCGCTGGAAGGGCTGCGCGCATGAACCTGTTCAATCTGCGTCGCCAGGCGGCGCGCGCTGCCGAGCAGGCACCGGCGCCGGTGGCACTGGCCCAGGCCGAGCAGCTGTCGCGGGAATGCCTGATGCCGGCCACCGAGCGTGCGCCACAGGTGTTCGTGCGCGGCCAGGGTTCATGGCTGTGGGACAACGAAGGCCGCGCCTATCTGGATTTCACCCAGGGTTGCGCGGTGAACAGCCTCGGGCACAGCCCCAAGGCGCTGGTGCAGGCACTGAGCAGCCAGGCCCAGGCATTGATAAACCCCGGCGCCGGCTTTCATAACCGTGGCCTGTTGAGCCTGGTCAACCGCCTGTGCCAGAGCACCGGCAGCGATCAGGCCTACCTGCTCAACAGTGGTGCCGAAGCCTGCGAAGGTGCGATCAAGCTGGCGCGCAAGTGGGGCCAGCTGCATCGCAATGGCGCCTACCACATCATCACTGCGCGCCAGAGCTGCCACGGGCGCAGCCTGGGGGCGCTGTCGGCCTCCGACCCGTCGGCGTGCAACCGCTGCGAGCCCGGCCTGCCGGGTTTCAGCAAAGTGCCGTTCAACGATCTGGCCGCGCTGCATGCAGCAGTGGACTCGCGTACCGTGGCGATCATGCTCGAGCCGATCCAGGGCGAAGCCGGGGTGATCCCGGCCACCCAGCAGTACCTCAAGGGTGTCGAGCGCCTGTGCCGCGAACTGGGCATCCTGCTGATCCTGGATGAGGTGCAGACCGGCGTGGGCCGTTGCGGCGCGCTGCTGGCCGAGCAGACCTACGGCGTGCGCGCCGACATCATCACCCTGGGCAAGGGCCTGGGCGGCGGTGTGCCGCTGGCCGCCCTGCTGGCGCGGGGTACGGCCTGCTGCGCCGAGGCCGGCGAGCTGGAAGGCAGTCACCATGGCAATGCACTGATGAGTGCGGCGGGCCTGGCGATTCTCGATGCCGTGCTGGAGCCGGGCTTCATGGAGCAGGTGCAGGCGTCGGGGCGGCACCTGCGTGATGGCCTGAGCCACCTGGCGGGGCGTTATGGCCAGGGCGAGGTGCGCGGCCAGGGCTTGCTGTGGGGCCTGGAGCTGAGCGACGACTCGGCCGCGGCCCTGGTCAAGGCGGCGCTGCAGGAAGGGCTGCTGCTCAATGCGGCGCAGGCCAATGTGCTGCGCTTTTCGCCGGCGCTGACCGTCAGCCGCGGCAACATCGACGAAATGCTGCTGCGCCTGGCGCGTGCCTTTGCCCGTGTGCACACGGCGCAACTCAACCAGCGGCGTGCCTGACCCGGTAGCGCCGTACCGAATTCAACGAACCGTCTCGCGTTCCTGCGCATCGCCCCGGGCCTGATCCTTTTGGCCTGGGGCGTTTTTTTATGGGGGATGGCTATTTGAACCAGTGGGGGGTGCTTGCAGTCTGTAGTTAGGACTTTAGACAAGGAGCTGCCCGATGGACCTGATCCGAATTATCTTCGCCATTCTGTTGCCGCCGCTGGGCGTGTTCCTGCAGGTGGGTTTTGGTGGCGCCTTCTGGCTGAACATCCTGCTCACCTTGTGCGGTTACATTCCGGGGATCGTGCACGCGGTGTACATCATCGCCAAGCGCTAGACCGCGTCGCGGCCATCGCCTGTAGGAGCCGGCGTTGCCGGCGAATGGGCCTGTACGGTTCAGACCGCGCTGGGACATTCGCCAGCAAGGCTGGCTCCTACAATGGCAATGGCCGTGACAGAACCTCCCGGTAGAACTTCCACTCCTCTTCCAGCGCATGCGCCAGGTTCGCTGCCGTCCGGAACCCGTGCCGCTCGGTCGGGTAGAAATGCCCTTCGGCACGCACCCCATTGGCCTTCAGCGCCGCCAGCATCGAACGGGTCTGCTCCGGTACCACCACCGCATCCAGTTCGCCCTGGAAGAAAATCACCGGCACCTTGATCTGCGCGGCATGCAGCAGTGGCGTGCGCGCCTGATAACGCTGCACATCCTGATGCGGGTCGCCGATCAGCCAGTCCAGGTAAGCGCCTTCGAACTTGTGCGTGGCGCGCGTCAGCGCCAGCGGGTCGCTGACCCCGTACAGGCTCGCCCCGCCACGGAACACATTCTGGAACGCCAGCGCACACAGCGTGGTGTAGCCCCCGGCGCTGCCCCCGCGGATGAACGCCTGCGTCGGGTCGATCAACCCTTGCCCTGCCAGGAAGTCGACCACCGCGCAGGCATCCTGCACGTCCACTTCGCCCCAGCGCAGGTGCAGGGCCTGGCGATAGGCGCGGCCATAGCCGCTGCTGCCACGGTAGTTGAGGTCGGCCACTGCAAAGCCGCGCTGGGTCCAGTACTGGATGCGCGGGTCGAGCACCGGGAAGCACGCCGAGGTCGGTCCGCCATGCACGAACACCACCAGCGGCGGCGCCTCGACACCATTCATGGCCGGGTAGAAGAAGGCATGCGCCTGGGCATCGCCGCTGGGGTAGGTGATGCTGCGCGGCTGGCTGACCTGTTCGCTGGGCAAGGGCATCGCACCGCCGGCCAGCACCTGAACGGCATGGCTGTGGCGGTCGATGGCGATGACGGCGGGCGTGCTGACGGCAGAGGCGGCGATGGCATACAGGTACCGGTCGTCGATCTCCAGGCAGCGAAAGCGGGTGTAGACGTCACTGAAGTCTTCCAGGGTGCCATCGGCATGATGCACGCCCAGGCGGCTGAAGCCGCCCTCGAACCAGCTCGCCAGGTAGCCGCCGCCGTCCAGGGGCAGCCAGGTGCTGGCGCCCAGTTGCCACGGTGCGCCAGCATGGTCGGCACGCTCGGCCGGCAGTGCTGCCCAGCCCTGCGGGGTTTCGCCCCAGGGTTGCCAGTAGCCGTCACGATCCGACAGGCAGTACAGGCGACCGTCGGCATCGAAGCGCGGCTGCTGCAGCGATTCCGGTTGCGCCTCGCTGCCGGCGATGCAGCGCGGCGCTTCCCAGGTGTGTGCATCGCGGCGTTCGGCGCACAGCAGGCGGGTGGCAGTCCAGGGTTGGTGCGGGCGGCTCCATTCGATCCAGGCCAGGCGCTGGCCGTCGGCGCTGAGGGTGGGAGCGGCATAGAAGTCGGCGCCTTCGGCCAGTACCGTGCGGGTGCCGGCGGCGATCGATACCAGCCGGTGCACATCGGCGTCTTCTTCAACCGCCAGCACCTGGCCGGCGCCCCAGCGCAGGTCACCGTAGCGGCACGGGCCGTGGGTCAGCGGCTGCGGCTGCCCGCCGCCTAGCCCCTGGCTGTAGAGCTGCTGGTCGGCTTCGTTGACGAACACCAGCCCGTCGTCGCTCAGGCAGAAACCGCCGCCGCCATACTCGTAGACGCGGCTGCGCACGCTGAAGCCGTCGGGGGTCAGGCAGCGGGCCTGGCCGTCACGCCACTGCCAGATGCGGCAACCGCCGTCCTGGGGGCGAAACTCGTTCCAGAACAGCCCCAGCGGGCTGCGCTTGAGTTCGGCGTAGTCGGTGCCGGCGGCAACCGCCTGTTGTGCGCTGAAACGCTCAGCCGCGGGCGATGAGACGGGAGTTTCGATCATTGCGGAAGGTCATCTGGTCGATGGTCTGGGTGGCGGTTTCGGCCTCCTCCCGAGCAGCGAGGATGATCCCGTGGTCCGCCGATTTGGCGCAAACCGGGTCGGCATTGCTGGCGTCGCCGGTCAGCATGAAGGCCTGGCAGCGGCAGCCGCCGAAGTCCTTTTCTTTCTCGTCGCAGGAGCGGCACGGCTCGGGCATCCAGTCGTAACCGCGAAAACGATTGAAGCCGAACGAGTCATACCATATGTGCTGCATGCTGTGTTCGCGCACGTTGGGGAATTGTACCGGCAACTGGCGTGCGCCATGGCACGGCAGTGCGGTGCCGTCCGGGGTGACGGTGAGGAAGATGCTGCCCCAGCCGTTCATGCAGCCCTTGGGCCGCTCTTCATAGTAGTCGGGGGTGACGAAGATCAGCTTGCACGGGTTGCCCGCAGCCTGCAGTTTCTCGCGGTATTCGTTGGTGATGCGTTCGGCGCGCTCCAGCTGCGCGCGGGTGGGCAGCAGGCCGGCGCGGTTGAGCTTGGCCCAGCCGTAGAACTGGCACGTGGCGAGCTCGACGAAGTCGGCTTCCAGGGCGATGCACAGCTCGATGATGCGGTCGATCTTGTCGATGTTGTGCCGGTGGGTGACGAAGTTCAGCACCATCGGGTAGCCGTGGGCCTTGACCGCGCGCGCCATCTCCAGCTTCTGCGCGAAGGCTTTCTTCGAGCCGGCCAGCAGGTTGTTGACCTGTTCGTCGCTGGCCTGGAAGCTGATCTGGATGTGGTCCAGCCCGGCGCGCTTGAAGTCGGCGATCTTCTGTTCGGTCAGGCCGATGCCGGAGGTGATCAGGTTGGTGTAGTAGCCCAGGCGGCGCCCCTCGCCGATCAGCTCGGCCAGGTCCTGGCGCACCAGTGGCTCGCCGCCGGAAAAGCCCAGCTGCGCGGCGCCCATTTCACGCGCCTCGGCCATCACCTTGAACCACTGCTCGGTGCTCAACTCCTTGCCCTGCTCGGCGAAGTCCAGCGGGTTGGAGCAGTACGGGCATTGCAGCGGGCAGCGGTAGGTCAGCTCGGCCAGCAGCCACAGCGGCAGGCCGACTGCGGGCTTGGCCGGTACCTCACTCAAGGACGATCCAGTGTTGCTCACGGGCGACCTCCATGAATTGCTCGATGTCGTCACCGAGTTCGGGTACACCGGGGAATTGAACGTCCAGCTCGGCAATGATCGCGGCCACATCGCGCTTGCCGTCGATCAGCCCGCCGATCAGCGCGGCGCTTTCGTTGAGCTTGATCATGCCTTCGGGGTAGAGCAGCACATGGCCCTTCTGCGCCGGTTCGTACTGGAAGCGGTAGCCGGGTCGCCAGTGCGGCGTCTTCGAACGGTCGAAACTCATAAGGTGATCCCCTTGTGCCACACCCGCTCGCTGGTGACGCTGTGGTAGGGCGGGCGGTTCAGTTCATAGGCCATGCTCATGGCGTCGAGCATGCTCCACAGAATATCGAGCTTGAACTGAAGAATCTCCAGCATGCGTTGTTGACCCTGCACCGTGGTGTAGTGCTGCAGGGTGATGCTCAGGCCATGCTCCACATCGCGCCGGGCCTGGCCCAGGCGGGTGCGGAAGTACTCGTAGCCGGCCGGGTCGATCCAGGGATAGTGCTGTGGCCAGCTGTCCAGGCGTGACTGGTGGATCTGCGGGGCGAACAGTTCGGTCAGCGAGCTGCTGGCCGCTTCCTGCCAGCTGGCACGGCGGGCGAAGTTGACGTAGGCGTCGACCGCGAAGCGCACGCCGGGCAGCACCAGCTCCTGCGAGCGTAGCTGGTCGGGGTCCAGGCCCACGGCCTGGCCCAGGCGCAGCCAGGCTTCGATGCCGCCGTCTTCGCCGGGGGCGCCGTCGTGGTCGAGCAGGCGCTGGATCCACTCACGGCGGATCTCGCGGTCCGGGCAGTTGGCCAGGATCGCCGCATCCTTCATCGGGATGTTGACCTGGTAGTAGAAGCGGTTGGCGACCCAGCCCTGGATCTGCTCGCGGCTGGCGCGGCCTTCATACATGGCCACGTGGTAGGGGTGATGGATGTGGTAGTAGGCGCCCTTGGCGCGCAAGGCCTGCTCGAACGCGGCGGGGGAAAGCGGTACGGCTTCGCTCATGGGGGCTCCTACAGCTCGATGCTCATGCCGTCGAAGGCCACTTCGACGTTGCGGCGGGCCAGTTCGGCGCGCTCGGCGGAGTCTTCATCGAGAATCGGGTTGGTGTTGTTGATGTGGATAAGTACCTTGCGCTGGTCGGGGAAGCCTTCGAGTACCTCGAGCATGCCGCCGGGGCCATTCTGTGCCAGGTGACCCATCTCGCGGCCCGTGCGGGTACCGACACCGCGGCGCTGCATCTCATCATCCTCCCACAGCGTGCCGTCGACCAGCAGGCAATCGGCGTCGTGCATCAGTTGCAGCAGCTTGTCGTCGAACTGGCCAAGGCCCGGGGCGTAGAACAGCTTGCCGCCGGTGCGCAGGTCTTCGACCATCAGCCCCAGGTTGTCGCCCGGGTGCGGGTCGAAGCGGTGCGGCGAGTAGGGCGGCGCGGCGCTGCGCAGCGGGAACGGGGTAAAGCGCAGGTTCGGGCACGCCTCGATCACGAAGCTGCCTTCGAGCTCTATGCGGTTCCACTGCAGGCCACCGTTCCAGTGGCTGAGCATGGTGAACAGAGGGAAGCCGGTGCTCAGGTCCTGGTGGACCATGTCGGTGCACCACACCTGGTGCGGGCAACCTTCGCGCAGGCTGAGCAGGCCGGTGGTGTGGTCGATTTGGCTGTCGAGCAGGATGATCGCGTTGATCCCGGTGTCGCGCAGGGCGCGGGCCGGCTGCATGGGGGCGAAGCCTTGCAGCTGCGCGCGGATGTCCGGCGAGGCGTTGCACAGCACCCAGTGCACCCCGTCGTCGGACAGCGCGATCGAGGACTGGGTGCGTGCGCTGGCGCGCAAGGTGCCGTCGCGAAAGCCCTTGCAGTTGTCGCAGTTGCAGTTCCACTGCGGGAAACCGCCGCCGGCGGCGGAACCTAGAATCTGGATGTACATGGCCACTCCTGCTGCGTCCAAAAATGAAAACGCCCCGGCTGACCGAGGCGTTGTACCGCAAGCAGACTCAGCGACTTGCGAAATACATGGTCACTTCAAAGCCAATACGCAGGTCAGTGTAAGCAGGTTTGGTCCACATGGGAGTACTCCTTCCGGATAGGTCTGGGGGCGGGTGGCTACATATTTAGGCCCCCCTTTGAAACAAGGGGTTACAACGGCCCGGGTAGCGCCATCTTACTAAAATTAATGGACAGTTTGGTTAAACCTGCGAGAAAGGCTGTTGCGTTGCCGGTAACAATCCGCCCTGTGCGGCGCTGGCCAGGTACAGGGCGTTGTCGAACAGGTGCCGGGCGGCGTGTTCGAGCTGCTGTGCGGTGACGGCCAGCAGCTGCTGTCGCAGCGTGTCCAGGCTGGGGGTGTCGCTGCCTGCCAGCCGGGCCTGCCAGGCCCATTCGGCGACGTCGGCATTGCCCATGTCCGGTTCGTGGAACTGCGCCGCCAGGGCCTGACGCGCCTCGGCATCATCGGTCAGGTCATGGGTGAAGCCTGCGACCACGCAGCGCATGTGCTCGAGAATCTGTGCCGGGCCGGCCTTGGGCGACTGCACGCCCAGCAGCAGGCCGGTATGGCCCTGCACCTGGCGCAATGCGCTGAACACTGCATAGCCCAGTTGCAGCTCCACCCGCAGGCGCTGGTAGAAGGGCCCTTGCAGTCGATGCGCCAGCAGCCGGTACACCGCCTCGCTGCCGGGCGAGGCGGGGCAGAACACCAGCAGTGCGTGCTCGCCTTCGGGCAGCGGCACATGCTGCCAGGGCCCTGTGGCATCGCCGGTGATCGGCTCGGCCATGCCCGGCTGTCCCGGTACCTGGGCCAGCAGCGCATTCAGCGCCGGCTGCACCGCTTCGGTGAAGCCGCAGGTCATGCCCTGCCAGCGGGCATGCTGCCAGAGCGCGTCCAGCTCGGGCTGGGCGATCAGGCAGGCCGGCAATGGCCCCGGGTCACGCCCGACGATGTAGCTCGGCAACTGCTTTAGCAGCAGGCGGATCGGGATCAGCGCCGGCTCGGTGCCTGGGCCTGCGCTCCAGTCCTGGGCGGCAGGCAGGCGCAGCAGCGCCAATGCCTGCTCGACGACTGCGACCACGGCGGGCGGTGACCCGGCGCAGCGCAGTTGCCAGAGGTGCTCGCACTCGCTCCATTGCAGCTCCACCGAGGCGCGGGCGGCGCGCTCGACCAGTGGGCGCAGGGCACCTTCGAGTACGCGCCACAGCCGCGCGCGCAACGCCGAGCGCACCTGCCAGCGCAGGTAGATCAAGCCGTACTGCCGCACGGCCGGCAGCGCCGGGCTGTGGATAACCCCGGCGGGTGTCGGCGTAGCGGGTGCATCGCTGAACCCGACGGCCAGCAAGGGCTCGGCAGGTGGCAGTCGCCAGGGCTGGCGGGCTTGCTCGGTGAAGGGTTCGAGCAGGCCTTGCAGTGCCGCCAGGCCCTGGGCGTCGAGTGCACTGAATGGCTGGCCGCTGCTGTCGCGGCGCGCCAGTTCCAGGGCGCCGGCGGCCAGCGCGCGTGACTGCTGGATACGTGCATATTCGCTGTTCAGCGCCGTCAGGTCGGCATCGCGCAAGAAGCTCAGCCAATCCCGGAACAGGTCTTCGACCTGGTCGGCAGGTGCCGCGTCATTGAGCTTGAAGCGCGCGTGCAGCAGTGCCTGTGCGGCGAACTGATGCAATGCCGAAAAACTGAAATCCTCCAGCCAGCGCCGTTCGCGCAAAGCGGCCAGCAGCCCGCCCGGGCGGGTGTCCGAAAGCCAGGTGTCGAGAAAGGCGATCGCCTGGGCAGCGCCGGCGGGCAGCCGTTCATAGCCGAGCAGCACATCCCGTTGCCCGGGGAGCTGTTCAACCCGCGCAGCGCGAAGCTGCAGCGCCGGTGCCGGGCCTTGTTCGATAGGCTGCCCGGGTGCGAAGACGGCGCCGTACTGCATGGCCAGGGCTTCAAGGGTGGCCAGCGGCTGTGGGCCGACCAGGCTCAGGGTCATCTGCCCGGCCTGGTAGTAGCGTTGGTGAAAGGCTTGCAGGGCGCTCTGGAAGGCCGCGTCGGGTACCGGCAGGCTGTAGCGGTTGCCAGCGTGAAAACTTCTCAGCGGATGCTGCGCCGACACGCTCTGCAGCAGTGCGTGCTGACGCTGCGCTTCGGGGTTGCGCGCCCAGGCAATGAACTCGGCATGGATCACTTCGCGCTCGCGCAGCTGTTGCGCACGGTCGGCCTGGGGGTTGGCGAGCATTTCACACAAGCGCTCGATGCCCCCCTCGAAGGCGGCAGCCGGCACTTCGAAGAAGAAGTCGGTGGTGCGCTCCCGCGTGCTGGCATTGACCTGGCCGCCCTGGCGCTGCACGTAGCGCATCAGGGCGTCGTCGATGGCAAAGCGCGGGTTGCCGAGAAAGAACAGGTGTTCGAGAAAGTGCGCCAGCCCCGGCCAGGCGTTGGGAGCATCGTGGCTGCCGGCGCGAACCCGCACTGCCGCTGCACAGCGCTTGAGCCGCGGTGCATGGCGCAGGGTGACGTGCAGGCCGTTGGGCAGGGTGAGGTGGGCGCAGGACATGACGGCTCCGGTAACGTGCGAACCGTCATGCTAGCGGATAAATCAGTGCTTGCGCGGGCCGCCGTGGAGTTCCACACGCAGGTCGTGCAGGTACGGTGTGCTGGCGCGGCCTTCGTGCACCCGTTGCAGCTCGAGGTCGGCCACCAGCAGCGTGGGCTCATGCCCGGCCATGGCCAGCAGGCTGCCGTCCGGGCCGATGATGCTGCTTTGGCCGCAATAGTGGATCTGCTCCTCGGCGCCGCAGTAGTTGGCATACACCAGGTAGCACTGGTTCTCCTGGGCGCGTACGCGCACGGTGAACTGGCAGATGAAATCGTAGGGCCGCATGTTGGCTGTCGGCACCACGATCAGCTCGGCCCCGGCCAGGGCCAGGCGGCGGGCGTTTTCCGGGAACTCGATGTCGTAGCAGATCAACAGGCCCAGCTGCCAGCCATTGAGCGTGACCACCGGGAAATGGTCGGGGCCGGGGCTGAACATGGCGCGGTCCAGCCCGCCGAACAGGTGGGTCTTGCGGTAGTTGGCCAGGCTGCTGCCGTGGGCGTCGATCAACTGCACGCTGTTGTACACCTGGCCGTCCTCGCCAAGCTCGGGGTAGCCGTAGACGATGGCGATGCGGTTGGCCTGGGCGATTTCTACCACGGCCATGGCCGATGCGCCGTCCTGCGGCTCTGCCAGGCGTGCGACCGCTTCGCTGCCGATGTTGTAGCCGCTGAGGAACATCTCGGGGCACACCAGCAGTTCGGCGCCGCGTGCCGCCGCCAGCTGCGCCTGCTGGTGCAGGCGCTCGAGGTTGCCGGCCACGTCCATCGGGTGGGGCTGGCCCTGGTACAGGGCTATGCGCATGGGTCTCTCCTTTCAGTCGGCCAGGGCGATCGGGCCGATCTCGTTGAATACATCGCCAGGGCCGGGGTTGTCGACGTGGGTGCGGCCACCGAAGTGGTTCATGATGCCCCATACCGCGTTGAGCGAGGTCTGCACCGCGCCTTCGACCCAGGCCGGGGTCCAGGAGACGTCGTCGCCTGCGATAAAGATGCCGCGCTGCTCGGCAGGCAGGTCCTGCTGCATGAAGTGCGCGTACATGCGCTGATTGTAACGATAATGGCCGGGCAGGGCGCCCTTGAACGCCCCCAGGAAATGCGGGTCGGCTTCCCACGACACAGTGATCGGGTCGCCGATGATGTGCCCGGCGATATCGACCTTGGGGTAGATCTTCTTCAGGGCGTCCAGCGCCAGTTTCACGCGTTTTTCCACCGGGTGCGGCAGCATCTTGAGCGCATCGCTCATCCACGAGTACGACAGGCAGATCACCCCCGGCCTGTCGTCGCCGTTGTCGAACAGGTAGGTGCCGCGGGTGAGGCGGTCGGTGAGGGTCATGCTCATCAGGTCGCGGCCGGTCTGCGGGTCCTTGTCCTTCCAGAACGGGCGGTCGACCATCACGAAGGTCTTGGACGACTGCATGTAGCGGGTGCGGTCCAGGGCCATCCACATCTTCTGCGAGAACAGCGACTCCTCGCACTCGATCTGGGTGGTCAGCAGCCAGCTCTGACAGGTGGTGAGCACCGCGGCGTAATGGCGGGTGACGCCCCAGGTGTCGGTAACGGCCAGGCGCCCATCGTCGGCGCGGGCGATGCTTTTCACCCCTGAATGTGGCGTGCCACGGTGCAACGAGCTGAGGCTGGTGCCTTGCGGCCAGTGGGCGCAGCGTTGCGGCACATGCCGCCAGATGCCCAGGGGCACCTGCTCGACACCGCCCACCACCAGGTGCTGGTGATCGTCGCAGTTGGTCATCACCACGCGGAAGATCTCGAGCATCGAGTTGGGGAAGTCGGAGTCCCAGCCGCCGGTGCCGAAGCCGACCTGGCCGAACACTTCGCGGTGCAGGAAGCTGAGCTTGGCGAAGGCCTTGGAGGTGGCGACGAAGTCGTAGAAGGTGCGGTCGTCCCACAGCGGCACCAGGGTGTTCCACAGTGCCTTCAGGCGCGGCACGTCGCGATCGCGGATTGCCTGCTGGATGTCGCCGAAGCGTGCGCCATCCTCCAGCGCATCGGCCCAGGCATCGGCCACTTCCTGGAACAGTGCCGGCAGGTCGCTGAGTTTTTCGGCGTAGTGGGTCTGGCCCTCGAGGTCGATCACCGTGCTGCCGGAGGCGGGGGTCAGCGGGTTGGGGAAGGGTCTGGTCTCCAGGCCCAGCTTGTCGACGTAGTGATAGAAGGCCGTGGAAGACACCGGGAAGCGCATGCCACCCAGCTCGGCGACGATGCCTTCGGCGCCGGAGAAGGTCTGCGAGCGCAGGCGCCCGCCCATTTTCGACGCCTCGTACACCACCGGCTTGAGGCCCAGCTTCATCAGCTCGTAGGCGGCCACCAGGCCGGCGATGCCGGCACCGACGATGGCCACCTCCTCACCGTGGCGCTCGGCGGGAATGCTGCCCAGGCCGGCCGGGTGCTCGATCCAGTCGTCGAAGGCGAAGGGGAAGTCCGGGCCGAAGATGGTGACCGGTTTTTTGCCGTCGGCGGGGTGGCGATTGTTCTTGTTCATGGGAGACCTTGCCAGGGCTGCGCGGGGAGCGGAGCTTGAGTATAGGAAATGCTGGCGGTCATTCTACGAGGGGAGGGTGTTGGTTATTAAGATGCAGAGTGTCGTCGTTTTGTGGGGATTTTTGTCATTGTGACGGGATGCTTGAGCAGAGTGATGCCTTCGCCGGCAAGGCCGGCTCCTACAGGTTTGCGAGCACCGTTAGCATGCTTGCCAGCGAAGGGCCCTATCTGTTCCCCGCTAACCCATGTCAAACCGGTTGGCCGCGGTCCACCTTGCTGCTGAGGATGATCGAGGTGGTGGTTTTCTCCACGCCCTCGACACTGCCGATCTGGTCGAGCAACTGGTCCAGTTGTTCGGGCGAATCGCTGCGCAGCCACGCCACATAGTCGAACTCGCCACTGACCGCACACAACTGCTGGATCTGCCCCATGGCGCTCAGGCGGCGTACCACCTCCTTGCCCGAGCGGGGGCGCACGGTGATGCCCACATAGGCCTGCAGGCCGCCGTCGATCACGCGCTGGCCAAGGCGCACGCCGTAACCGCTGATGACGTTGGTTTTCTCCAGGCGCGCCAGGCGCGAGGTCACGGTGGTGCGGGCAATGCCCAGTTGCCGGGCAAGCATGGCCACGCTTTCGCGGGCGTTGATCTGCAGGGCGGCGATCAGTTGACGGTCGATTTCATCGAGGGCGACAGGGCGGGTGGGCATGGACAGGGATCGTTTCTTTCGCTTGGGAAGTGGGCCGATTAAGGCAGCTAATCGACCCACTGTCCACGCCGGTGCTATCAGGGCGCGGCCTTGAAGCAGTGCTCCAGCCCCGGGAACTCGCCGCTGCGCACCTCGCGGGCGTAGTGCTCCAGTGCCTGTTCGATCTGCGGTTGCAGCTCGGCATAGCGTTTGACGAAGCGCGGCTGGTACTCGCCGAACAGGCCCAGCAGGTCCTCGGTCACCAGCACCTGCCCATCGCACGCAGGGGATGCGCCAATGCCGATGGTGGGGATGTGCAACGCTTCGCTCAGGCTGCGGGCCAGCGGCTCGGCGATGCCCTCGAGCACCACCGAGAACGCCCCCGCCGCCTGCATGGCCAAGGCATCGTCGCGCACCTTGGTTGCGCTTTGTTCATCCCGCCCCTGGGCCTTGAAGCCGCCCATGCTGTTGACCTGCTGCGGCATCAGGCCCACGTGCGCCATCACCGGAATGCCACGGCGCACCAGAAATTCGACGGTGTGGGCCATTTCGGCGCCGCCTTCGAGCTTGATGCCCTGTGCACCGGTTTCGCGCAGCACCCGGGCGGCGCTGACAAACGCCTGCTCGGGCGAGGCCTGATAGCAGCCGAACGGCAGGTCGACCACCACGCAGGCGCGCTCTGCCCCGCGCATCACCGCCTGGCCATGGGCAATCATCATGTCCAGGGTCACGCCCAGGGTGCTGGGCATGCCGTACAGCACCATGCCCACCGAATCGCCGACGATGATCAGGTCGGCATGGGCATCCACCCAGCGGGCCATGGGCAGGCTGTAGGCGGTCAGCACCACCAGGCTGCCGGCGCCCTTGCGCTGCTGGATGGCGGGTATGGTCAGGCGGTTTTGACGTACATGGGTGCTCATCGATAAGTCTCCGATCAGGTTGTGCAACGGGTCGCGGCGCAGGCTACCATCGGCACTTTTGGCTCACTTGAGCAAAGGGGACAGCTGATGCCGCAAGCGGGACAGATACCGCAGGTGCCGCCCGTACCGCTGGCGCTTTCGCGCCCGGTGCAGCGGCGCATGTTCGGCATACCGGCAGGTTATGAAGTGCAGATGCACAGCCATGACTGGGTGCAGTTCACCTATGCCAGCGCCGGGATCATGCAGGTGCTGACCGAGCGCCACAGCTATCTGCTGCCGCCGCAGTGCGCGTTGTGGATTCCGCCGGGGGTGCAGCACACGGCGTTCAGCGAGCAGGCGCTGGCGTTTCGCGGGCTGTATCTGGATGCCGCGGTGCTGCCGGGCGCTCGCCGTGACTGCGCGGTACTGCAGGTGACGCCGCTGGTGCGCGAGCTGATCGAACGGGTCAGCCACTTTCCCGCCGACTACCCTGACGACGGGCCGCAGGCGCGCCTGCTGCAGGTGCTGGTGGACGAGTTGCAGGGGCTGGCCGAAGCACCGTTCAGCCTGCCGCTGCCCAGCGACCCGCGCCTGCGCCGGATCACCGATGCACTGCAGGCCGAGCCTGGGGACAACCGCACCCTCGAGCAATGGGCGCAGCAGGTGGGGGCATCGCGGCGCACCCTGGTGCGCCTGTTTCAGGCGCAGACCCAGCTTTCATTCCGTGAATGGCGCCAGCGCCTGCGCTTGCTGGCCGCATTGCCGTTGCTGGCGCAGGGCATGAGCGTGACTCGGCTGGCGAATGAACTGGGGTATGACTCGGTGTCGGCGTTCATCGGGTTGTTTCAGCGCCACTATGGGAAGACGCCGGGGGTGTATGCGGCCAGTTTGGGGATGTGATTGTGAAGTTCTGAGGGCCGGAAACGCAATGCGCGGCTTTGAGTATGGTGGGCCCACACGGACTAGTGTTTAGCGTAATTGGCGAAATGGTTGGAAGCTGGGCACTGTACCGCCAGGGTATGTTTTTTGTACCGCGGAGCGGTCAGGTTTTGCGGCCATGACGTTGTTCTCCTGGTAAAAATGTGATCAAGGTTGTTGCAGGGTGGCAATTACACACCTAAGATGCCCGCCTTCTCTCACCCGACAGCAAAGGAGGTACATCATGCAACAGTTGATCACCCTTTGCAGGTCGCGCCTGGCTTGAACGCATTCGCCGCTACTCGTTAGCGGTACCGCAACGCCCGGCCTCTGGCCTGCCAATCCGAACATCTTTTTGTTTCAACCCATCAGGATTGGACTATGGGCACTTGCATTCGCAATTTGTCCGACGGCGCCGTATTGGTCGCCGCGGACGACACCTGGATCGAAGGAAAAGCGATCCAACAACTCGAAACCACCGCTCGCCTAGGGGGCATGCATCGGGTGGCCGGCATGCCGGACCTGCATCCGGGGCGTGGCTATCCGGTCGGCGCGGCATTCTTTTCCGTGGGGCGTTTGTACCCGGCGCTGGTCGGCAATGACATCGGCTGTGGCATGGCGCTGTGGCGTACGGACATCCCGACCGCCAAGCTGCATCTGGACAAGCTGGAGAAACGCCTTGGCAACCTCGACCTGCCGCTCGACGAGACGTGGCAGGAGGCCGTCGCCAGCTTCGGTTTGCCTGCCACGGGGCACGAGCGTTCTCTAGGCACCATTGGTGGTGGGAACCACTTCGCCGAGCTGCAGCAACTCGATGAAAACTACGACGATGCGGCCCTGGCAGCCTTGGGCATCGAGCGCAAACACCTGCTGTTGCTGGTGCACAGCGGCTCGCGTGGTTTGGGCGAGGCGATCTTGCGTGAGCAGGTCGACCTGTTCGGTCATCACGGGCTGGAGGCGGGCAGCGAGGCCAGCACTCATTACCTGGGCCGGCACGACGGCGCGCTGCGTTTTGCCGAAGCCAACCGTCAGTTGATTGCCCGGCGCATGCTCGACCGCTTGCGTGCCGATGGCGATGTACTGCTCGACATCAACCACAACCTGGTGTCGCCAGCGCAGGTCGACGGGCTCGATGGTTGGCTGCATCGCAAAGGCGCCACACCGTCGGATCAGGGGGCGGTGGTGATCCCTGGTTCGCGCGGCGACTACAGCTACTTGGTACAGCCGATCGCCGACGAGCGCAGCCTGTTGTCCCTGGCCCATGGCGCCGGACGCAAATGGATGCGCAGCGAGTGCAAGGACCGCCTCGCCTCGCGCTACAGCGTCGAGCAACTGAGTCGTACGGCACTAGGCAGCCGCGTGATCTGCGCCGACCGGGCGCTGATCTACGAGGAAGCGCCGGAGGCCTACAAGGCTATCGACTCGGTGGTGGGTGCCTTGCGTGAAGCGGGGTTGGTTCGCGTGCTGGCACGACTGAAACCGGTGCTGACCTACAAGACGCGCGGAGGGTGCTGCTGATGATCCTGCTGCAACTCTCGGCGGCTCAGGGGCCGGAAGAATGTGCCCTGGCAGTGGCCAAGGCATTGCTCAGGCTGCAGGCCGAAGCGGATGCCCAGGCCGTGGCGGTACGGATACTCGAAGAAGAGCCGGGGCCGCGGCGCGGTACCTTGCGCTCGGTGTTGCTGGCACTGGATGGCGAGCAGGCCGAGCGCCTGGCGGATCACTGGACGGGCTCGCTGCAATGGACGTGCAGCAGTCCGTACCGGCCGGGGCATGCGCGCAAGAACTGGTTCTTTGGGGGTGCACGGTTTGCGCCACCGGCACCGGAATTGGCGAGCGAGATCCACTTCGAGACCTTGCGTTCGTCCGGGCCGGGTGGTCAGCATGTCAACACCACCGACTCGGCAGTGCGCGCCACGCACCTGGCCAGCGGCGTCAGCGTCAAGGTACAGAGCGAGCGTAGCCAGCACGCCAACAAACGCTTGGCGCTGCTGCTCATCGGGCAACGCCTGGCGCAACAGGCAGAGCAGGTCGACAGCGAACTGCGCGCGGAGCGGCGGTTGTTCCATCACCGCATCGAGCGTGGCAATCCACGTCGGGTGTTTCGCGGCGAGCGCTTCGAGCCGGCTGACGAGTAGATTGTGTGCGAAGAGTCGTCGAGCAAAAGTCAGGCCGGGCGGCGTAGGCGATGCCGGCCTCATAAAAACGGATGAGGAAAGGACCCGGCTCGCACTCGGGTTTACGAGTTGCAAATGAGCACTGCGTATCTGAGGCGATCCCGCCAAAAACGCAAAAGCCGCGCAATGCGCGGCTTTGAGTATGGTGGGCCCACACGGACTTGAACCGTGGACCAAAGGATTATGAGTTTGCGCGTGATACTAAAAGGCTAGTAGAGTCTCGTGTAGCCTATGTAAAGCTGTGTAAAAGAGCGAAAAGCTTGCTTTCGTATCTAGCAGTAACCAAGCGAAGCTTCGAAAAGCTTAGCACTGTACCTCCAGTGTACCTGTGCTGGAGAACAAAATCCTCCATGGACGACATGCATGACCACCCAAATTTGCATCCAAGATCCTGATTACCAAGCCTCCGTATCACTACATGAAGCGCTGAATGCTGCAGGCGAGGGCGCGACGTCGGCCGCTGGTGCCTACGCATTCGTTTCAAAGGGTGGTGTTGATCTGTTGATGGGCGCGCCCTCATTCAGCCAAATGCTTGGGAGAAATCCCGTTCAGCTCATCGTAGGAATGGACGCCATCACAAATGAGGCGGCCATAGGTGCACTACAGGCTCTCCAAGGGCGTCACCAAGGGCTACAGATCACTGCTTTTGTTCATGACAAGAAAGGAACAGTTTTCCACCCAAAAGTATGCTGGTTTAGAAACGACCAAGGTGGAGTTGTGGTCGCAGGGTCCGGAAATCTTACGGTGGGTGGACTCAGGAAAAATCGCGAGGTTTTCTCTGTAGCAAAAGTAGATGCGGATGAGATCGACTCAATTGAGCAGAATTGGCAAGCGTGGATTGAGTCCAATAGGGAGAATCTACACCCGCTTGATAGCGATGTCGTGTCGGAGCGGGCTAAACTAAACAACATTCGAAAAGCTGTATTTCTTGATGATCTTGAGAATGCGGATGTTGTCGGAGAAAAGCAGCTTCAAGAGGTTCAGGTGTTTGACGCTGCTGATGCAGTGGCAGCAGAAGACCTAGAAGATTGGAGTTTCGATTCTGACGCCTACTTTTTAGTTGCAGAAATCCCTAAAAGTGGCAAGCGGTGGAAACAGGCAAACTTTAGTCTTCAAACCTTCGTTGATTTTTTTGGCGGTATTCGCGGTGATAACTCCAAGCGCTTAGTGTTGCGAGCTATTTATGACTCGGGTGTCTATGGAGATCTTGAGGATCGCCCTTGCGTCACAGTAGCAAGTGACAATTTTAGGGTCGAGCTTGAAGCGGCATCCGGTTTAGATTACCCAGCAGAAGGACGTCCTATAGGGGTGTTTGTTCGAATATCTGTCAGGATGTTTGCATACTATCTGAGTATGCCTGGTGCTCCATCATATGAAATTCTGCAGGACTGGCTGGACCAGAATGCGGCGGCAGGTCGGAATGTACGGCGAGTGATTTCTTCCGTTGACCACTCGCCTGAAGTAATTGAGGCAACTCCACTTGCGAAATTTTTGAAAAACTAATTCTTGCAAACTATGAGGATCTCGCCGTGAGGCTTTTGCTCGAAACTATTTTTCCGGCTATTTAACTTGTTGTGCTTGAATTCTCCTGGGCACACTGTATAAATTTCTTGGAAATGGTTTCGGGCAAGCGCTGTCAAATCTTCTATTGTCATGACCCTCGGGTGCTCGCCTTCACGAACAATGTGGGGTGAGTACGATAATACCAAGCTTGCGCCCAATTTCGAAACTTTGTCGAATAGTGTTGTGAAGGCTTGAGGAGCTTGTGACCGGATGCAGAATGGGGACTGATGACGCTGTTCCCTATAAAGACCTCGGCTGAGACGCAAACTTCCCCCGATTTTGGTTCGAGAAACGGTTGGCGAGTCTCTAAGGCAAAGCGTCTCAAGAACGTGATAGAACCGGCTATAATGATCACGTGTGTAGGGGGGGTCGGCATACACAACCCGAGTATCTTTCGGCAACTGATCCAGCGCTTCCGAATAGTCCATGCACAGGGCTTGGTGCGGAAGCCCACTACAGTTCAACTCTACGTATCTCTGTAGGTTCTCAAAAAACACCTCAAAAATATCGATTTCTCGATCCTTTTTGACTTTTGCTGCAATTCCTTTTTTGGGTTGTCCGTTAGCCATGCGGGGCTGTATTGGCTGAGCAAACTGCTTGCCGATTGTATTTACTGCGCTGCTGACCGCGCTCAGCAAGGCCGCAAGTAACGTATCTCTATCCCGGACGTCAGAGTTTTCTATCTCATAAAGAATAGCGTCGATAGCTGCTGTTTGCTTGAATGAAAAATAGATGCCGCCATAGTACAGGGTTGCCGTGCACGAACCTTCGCGTCTACCTTCAAGTCCCATGAGTTTTTGATATGAAGTTTTGAGTGCACGTTCCAGGAGTCCAGTGCAGTTGCGATAATTTTCGTCAGCGGACTTCATGAAAGACCCCTCCTCTAAAAATTCACACAGTTGCAAAGGTAGTCCCTGAAACGCTCTTGAGATTGCCTCCTCTTCATACTGGATAACTTCTGCGCAGGACGCTGTAAGGGCGGCATACATGCTTGAAGAGCGGCACCTCTCAACAATCTCTTCAGGTTGGATAGAGTTGCTTGGAGTTAATATGGCTGAGCATATGACGCGAGAGTACTCTTGGATGTCGGCTGAAATGACTGTTCTCGATTGGGATAAGAATCGAGATACGGAGCCCGAACCAGCGAATAGATCTACTACAACATCATCTGGAACTGATAGCTCATCAATAACTTCCCCGATGGTGTCGAGCATTCTTAGTTTGCTCCCAAGGTAGTTTAGGGAGCGGAAAAAATACTTCTTGTCATTGGTGAGTGATGGTATAATCTGCTCATTTTTAATAAGCGAATTAAGATCTCCGGAAGGGGTAATCTGATTCAAAGTTGTCCCCTCTGAGACCTTAAGGCTAGCGAGCAATATTCGGAATGTTGAAGAAAATTAAAAAGCATAGTTACGATGAGGCAGGTGTAAATGGAGAGATTATACACGGGGACAACCTCCTAGCGCTACAGGAGCTTTCAAAAAAATACTGCAGCGCCGTTAAGTGTGTCTACATAGATCCACCTTATAATAATGGTGAGGATTATAATCACTACATGGATAGTCGAGAGCATGTGGAATGGCTTTCAATGATCGAGGCTAGGCTAAAAGCTTTAAAACATCTTCTTTCTGACGACGGAAGCATTTGGATCTCCATAGATGATGGAGAGGTTCATTACCTGAAAGTGGCAGCCGACAAGATTTTTGGTCGGGAAAATTTTGTAACAACTGTCATATGGCAGCAGAGGACTACGCGTGAGAATCGGAAAGCATTTTCCAACAATCATGAATATATCCTCGTGTATTCGAAAAACGTCAAAGCGTTTTCGGCTGTGGCAAATAAGTTACCCGGCACCCAAGAGATTTTAGATCGTTATAAAAATCCTGACAACGACCCACGGGGGCCGTGGCAATCGGTTTCGGCAAATGTCCAAGCGGGTCATGCAGTGCCTAGCCAGTTCTACCCAATAATCTCTCCGCGCGGTCGAGTTCACTCGCCTCCTAATGGTCGGTGTTGGGCGTATAATAAAATCAGAATGGATAAGGAAATCTCTGAAAATAATGTTTGGTTCGGGAAGGACGGTAATGGAGTGCCTAGGATAAAAAAATTTCTCAAGGATAAGATTGTAAAGGTCACGCCGGAGACAATCTGGCTGGCGGAAGAATGCGGAACTAGCAAAAGTGCCAAGAAACATGTGCTCAAAATGTTTCCCGATGAAACTGTTTTTGATACTCCGAAGCCAGAAGAATTGGTCAGGAAGGTGCTTTCGATTGCCACTAACCCTGGAGATCTAGTCCTGGATGCTTTTTTAGGGTCGGGAACCACTGCTGCAGTTGCGCACAAGATGGGGCGTCGATATATAGGAATTGAAGCAGGTGATCACATCGTAGATATAGTGGCTCGAAGGCTTCGCTATGTAGTTGAGGGAGAAGCTGGTGGTATTTCTAAGCTTGAAGGGTGGCATGGCGGAGGCGGATTTGAGTTTTACCGTTATGTCTCAGAATGAAAAGGCTTAATGCTAAAAGTAAGTTGCATGCCATTTATCTGGCGGCGGATAAATTGTTTTTACGCTAGATTGATTGGGTTTCTGGTAGTTCTATGAGTTAAGGGGGCGGCGTTCAATTTTAATTATATGGGGCGTCGCAGGTTCCGGGGGCGTCGAAATAGATGTCGGGGTTCCTAGCAAAGCTAGCACTATAAAAAATATTTTTATAGCTTGGCATGTCCATTATTGTCTCCGGTTATCCGGTAAGTAATCTTGAATTAAACTGCTGGGCATTAAGTATTGCGTGCTTGTTTTCGTTATTGCAAAATATGTGTTAACGGTAGGTGCGAGGGGCGCTCTAAATGTTTATCGCAAATTCATCAGGTTTCGCCCTGCCTGATTCCATTTCTTTCAGCCGAGAATGATCAAAAAAATCATGACGCATTATTAGCGTATTGATTTTTTTTAAAATCCCTTCTGATGATATTTCATGTAAGTCTGGGGCTAGGGAAGAACAACATCTTGAGTATGCTTCAGTGCGCAGTCCGATAGCGACTGCATAATGATAAATTGCCAAACGTAGTCTCTCTTTGTTCCAGTAGGCTAGCGATTTTGCTGCCTCGGCTTCCGATACCGAATACAGATCGCTAAAATCTACAAGTGCGGACATTTCATCGGAAAAGCTATGAACTGAGTCACAAAGCGGTGAATAAAATGCGTAATAGTGACTTTCCCAGCCTAGCGCAGAAAACAGGCCTTTGCCACCTGGATAACGCTTTATATCGGGCCAGCGCTTGTCTATTCTCTCTAGCATCGCAGCCCCAGAAACTTGCCTCGCCTGGGCGGCGGGGTTGGCGGCGCTTTGCGAAGATAGATACTTCGCCCAAGCTTTACCGTTGCTTTCTGTGAGCTGCTTACTACTGCGGAGTAAAGCGCGCGCATTACTTCCGCCATCCATAGATATGTATAGCATGTTGGCCGATTGCTCCATTATTACACGGCTTAATGCCTCTAGTGTCGAGTACGCTTTGGCATCCAAGCAAGCACAAGCTTGCCGGCAGAGCTCGTGTAAGATACCCAGGTAGCGCCGAATAATTACTCGCTGCGGAGCATCTTGTACGGAGTCTAATAGATCTTCTTTGTGTTGCTTTATCGCCTCGTTTAGCTCTTTGTTTATGATCTTTATTTCTAGTGTGTCTTGCTTTAAGTCAATAAGTGGTTTCATGATAAGTGGCTTATTGTGGTTTATAAGTTGGAAGTGCGTGTATGTGCTTGGCTGCGATTCTTGATCTAAGTGTCAGCTCGTGTCCGTGCGCGGTACTTAATTTTGCCGGGTAATGCTCCAGCGCTCTAAACTTGCTCTAATCGCATTGCTAACAACAGTTGTGTGTTTGTCTATAAGGCGGCTCAGCGCTTCGATACGTTTTACGGTGATCGGCTCGTAGTGACCCTCATTCAAGCGCCGGGCAATCTGGTTGAGGTTTCGGCCTAGGGCGAGTAACTGATAGTTGGACTCGCCCAGGGCGTCGATTTCGGACATCCCGAATTGCGGTTCATGGGTCAGACCGTTGCGGATGGCATCGATAACCCAGCGACGCATTGAACAGCGCTCAACATGCGCCCGCTCTTTGATGCCGGCTTTTTCGGAAGCGGTTAGAAGAATTTCGAAGCGCTCTTTCGGTTCCTTGGTGGTTTCCGTTTGATGGTAGGTTTTGGGAGTCGAGAGGGCTTCAGCGGCTTTTAGCTGTTGCTCGATAGCCTCTTTGATGGCCGAGCTGGGGGCACGCCCTAAGCCTTCGCAATAGGTTTCCCAGCGCTCTTTAAGGTCAGGCCCTAGCCTGACACTAAGAATCGGTGATTTCTTCTCACTACCCATAACGAGAATCCTATTTAGGCCCGATGGACCAAGTGGCATACAGGATGTATGACACTCTACCGGCGATTAGCCTATCCTGCAGTGGTCCTTCGTAGCAATCGAGATTTCGTCATGACGAAGAATTTAGGATATATGGCACTTTCCGATAGTGCGCCAAAGTGAGATAATAAATATCGCCAAAGTACAGTGCTTTGGTTTAATTCCATGAATGCTGTAATCGTCTCGCTGATGCTTAATGCATTATGGGCGCGGCCCTCAAAAGACGGGGCCTACACCGGGTAAGACTGGCGCATAGTCACCCCAAGAACGGTACACCCGTGCTGGGTGCGATTCCTAAACAGATCGACAGGTCGGACAGACGGCCCAGTGTTCACCATGTCCAATGGAGAGGTGACTATGGGTCTGTTCAAGCGTCTCGCCTTCAACGGCGTCCGGCCATTTAGTTTCGCGACAACCCTCGTGTTGATGCTCGGCTCGCAGCAGGGATACGCGCAAATCCCTGTAACCGTTACTACCCAAGTGACGGATTCCCCCATGACTGTTGCAGAGTTCGCATCTAACACGACTCGCTGGGCCCAGCAGGTTCAGCAGATGACATCTCAGATTGATCAGATGAAGCAGCAGTACGGCGCGCTCACGGGGTCGCGTGGGCTCGGACGAGTTTTCGATGACCCGCAGCTGCGAGATTATCTGCCTCAGGACTGGCAGGCTGTGTATGACGCAGTGAAGCGTGGCGGCTATTCAGGCCTGAATGGTCGTGCTGGCTCGATCTACGCGGATAACAAGGTGTTCGATGCCTGCGAAAGCCTGGTTCAGGATCAGCAGCGCGATGCTTGCCGAGCACAGGCGGTGAAGCCTTCGCAAGATAAAGCGTTTGCGCTGGAAGCCTATGAGCAGGCCGCAGCCCGATTACGCCAGATTGACCAGCTGATGGGGCAGATCAATCAAACGCAAGATCCCAAAGGGATCGCAGAGCTGCAAGGTCGCATCGCGGCAGAGCAAGCGATGATCCAAAACGAGCAGACCAAATTGCAGATGTTCCAAATGGTCGCTGAGGCTGAGGGCAAGATCCAGGAGCAGCGACAACGGGAATTAAATGCCCAGGTGCTCGACAAGAGAGGCTACAAGAATCGCGAATTGCTGAACCTGGGAGGCAACTGAAATGATTTCATACGCTCATATCCTCCCCTTGGCCGTGTGCTTCTTCATCCTCACTTCCTTACGACGATTCTGGATTTGTATTGGTCGGTTCGGGGCTTTAAAAAAGGTGTCAAGACGTGCACCTGAGTTGATCCAGAGCGATCTCCTGGCGGCGTCGGCCGCGATCATGCCTTTTGTACTGGCGCTTGCCGATTGGTTGCAGATAGTGCCGCCCCGAGCAACTGGACCAATCTCTTCAACGCTCGCCGTTTTGATCTCGTTCGCATGTGCACTGGGTTCATCGCTATTGATTTCGAGGTCTGAATACCGCATCGCGGGTAGTTGGGCTGGGACAAGGGAAAGCGCGTTGAGAACGCTTGCAGCACTTCAGATTATCAACGCTGCTGAGCTGGCCTATTCGCTGAAATTTGCTGGGGAATTCCGCACGGAGGCGGAGCATGTGCTGCCTCGTGATGTGAATGGGACGGATCAGAATCGGGAGGTCCGGAAATGACAGCCTCTCGTTTCTCAATTGTCGTTTTATTTCTGCTCACGGGCTGCGGGGCGGATGAACCGGTCCAATCTGTCGATTGGTACAAAGCCCACAGTTCGGAAAGGGATATTCGTATATCGGAGTGCGTGCGACATGCCGGGACCCTGGCCCTTACGCCGAACTGCGTTAATGCCAAGCAGGCCAGGAATGAGCAGCAGCTTGATCAGCGCGGCTATCGGAAGCGTGAAATGCTGAATTTGGAGGGGCAATGACCATGGAGTCCAATTTTTACGAATGGGTAGGTGGCTCAATCGACTTGGTGTTGAACGGCTACGTGCAACTCATGGCATATAGTGTCATTAGTAATTCCTTGGGCCTGCTCGTTGCTGGCGGTGGCCTTTTCTTCATGATCCTGGGCCTTCTGTCAGTCGGCGGCTTCATCGAGCATCCTCTCCCGCATGTCTTCAAGCTCATGTTGAAATGGGTATTCATCGGCGCATTGGCACTCAATGCTGATACGTACCTCGGTTGGGTCGTGGAAGCGATTCGCGGCCTGGAGGTTGGCTTGGCAGATGCGTTCTCGCCAAATGGCAAAGGTGTGGCTGCCACATCGGTGTATCAGGTGATTGATAGAGCCATGACCGATGGATTTGATATCGCTTCCGATCTGATTGCTCGCGCCGGACGTCGTGGCATGACCGAGATAGGCATGATTCTTTATGACTGGCTTATTGCAGGAACGATGATCATCGCAACATTCCTGATTACGCTGCCCGCTGGAGCGATGATCATCACGGCCAAGGTGCTGTTGGCGTTTTTGCTGGGGTGCGGACCCCTTTTCATCACACTGCTGCTGTTTGGGCAGATGACCAGCAAGTGGTTCGATCAATGGTTCGCCCAGGTGATGACCTACATCATTCAATGCGCAGCGATCACGTCAGTGCTTACGCTGGGGATGAAGTTCTTCTCGACAATGCTGGCTGATGTGCAGCCCACTGCTGGAAACGGTCCAGCGACCGACATGCTGGAGATCCTCGCGTTGAGTGGGATCGTGCTCTACATGGTTTATCAGGCTTACTCATTGGGAGGTCAGCTTGCAGGTGGTCTGTCGTCCAGTGCGATCACATTGCGGCAGATGACTCAGGCTGCGTTAAACCCAGCCAAGGCGGTCTTCAACACCGTTAACCCGATGTCAACGCGCCGTGACCTGCAGTCGGGCATGATGACCACTGCAAGAGGTTTGAATCATGTGATCGCAGGAAACAGCGTTTGGAATCCCGCCTACCGGCAGCATGTCATGCAGAACCTAGGTAAGAACTGGGGTAGGGCGAGAGGAGGGAAGGTCGGCAGTTAAAGGTTTATTGGTGCCGTGGAGCATGCTGCGCGCCCTGGCGGGCTTACCCAAAGGGGCTCTGCCCCTCTGGACTTCCCGCCCTCGCCGGTAGCAGGGGCCGCTGGGAACGGCATCCAGCAGCCCCCGCATGTAGGATTGGAGGTGCGCAGCGTCAAGGGTTCGCTTCGCCGTCATCCTCGCCCGGTCCCGTTTCACGGGCTGCGGCCTCCGGTGACGCCCTTGACCCTCGTTTATCTGTTCAGCGCTGAAATTGTCTTGCTTTAGTCACCGACACGAGGGGAAAGCCCGTGAATACTTCGGAGAGCATCATCACCACGAGTGCTGAGCGGGAGCGGCGTCGGAAGGCTGTCGAGTATGCTTGCGCGTCAATCGGGCTCGAGGGCTTTGTAATGAGCGTTGAAGAAAAGCGACGCGCTCAAGCTTTTGTGGACGGGAAGCTCACCTTGACCGAATTTGTTTCAGCCAGCATCCACGAATAGCTGGAAGCTGGGTCAAGGGCATCACCGCAAGCCGCAGCGGAGCGCAGCCCGGAGGGCGAGCACCGAACGGGTGAGGATGATGGGCGTAGCCGTACCCTTGATGCAGCTGTAAGCGACCAAGCCTAGCGACAGGGGGAGGAACAAGGCGAAGCCGCCGGACCTGCCCCTGCCGCCCGTCCGGCAAGGATAGGACGCGGGATGCAACCGAAGGGGTTGCCCAAGCGAAGCGCGGAGTGTTCGGAACCATGATGTTCTCATTGGTTAGGACGGTTTCGCTGCAGCTTGGCGAGGAACTTGTTTCCAATCTCACGATTGATTTCGAGCACTTGCGCGTTCTGGCGTTCTTGGGCAGGCATCGCGGATTTTCGTTTTCTTTCCCTGGCGATTTCGAGTCCCAGGTTTGCTCTGAACTGCCCCGCCCGGTACTTCATCGCGACTCCTGAAAGCCAATACTCGGGAGCTTTCCTGATGAGGCCGTTGGCCATAGCTCCTGCCAGTTCATCGAGGAGCATTTGCGCATCATCAAGCGAAATGCCCTGGAGTATCCGATCAACCGAGCTTTTCGAGTGCATAGACAACCCACCGGGATAGGCCAACTGCGAGACGTTTCCTAGCGCTTCCCGTAGTGGTGTCTTTGATTTTGTTTTCTTTGGTAGTTCTTGGTCCGTCACCTTATCGACAGTGGGTGGTGACCCTATGCTGCCACTCCCCCCTGCCACATTGATGTCATGGGGGGGTGACACAGCTGTGTCGTTCTCTATCATGTTGACTGTGTAGAAATTGCTCGTTTGTGAGCCGTCGCTCCTGAAGCGCGGAGTGGAAATGACGTATCCGGCACTGCACAATTTTTTAAGAATTCTCTGAATGGTGCGCGTGGATACCCCGCATTTATTGGCCAGGTGCTTTACACTTGCAAAGCAAGGCTCGTTCGGGTTTTCGCACTTTGCGATGTATACCAATATCAGCTTTTCCTGCGCAGGCAGATTCTGGTTGTACACCCAGTCAATCGTGCTGTAGCTCATAGTTAAGCTCGCAAAGCAGGTGCGTCGAGAGATAGTGCTTGGTTGACTTGTAGCGTGCGGAAGTACACTCGACGTCCCACGCGGACTACGGCAGGCTTCAGCTTTCGTGAAAGCTCTGAATCGCTGTACATGGCGACTCTGAAGCCATCTGGTGATCTGTCCAATAGGCTTGCAACCTGTGCCATGCTCATCAAAGGGCCGAATCGGTCTAGAAGGTACTCTTCAGCAGTCATGGACTTTCTCCTTGCTTACGTTGAATTACGTATCTTTGTAAGTTCGGAGTGAAGCTATCAATTAAGTTTGGTGACAGTAAAGACTGTGGATTGTCGTTGAGTTGTCACCAAACCTCGTTATAAGACCTGCTGGAAAACAGTTTTGAAAACACGTTGACAACAACGTGGCAACAGAAAGAAAACAATAGGAAAACAAAAAAGGCGGTTATTTAGTTCCTAGTCTATCGAGCTTGTGAACTAAATCTTCAGCCCGCAGATGAGTGTAACGCTTGAGCATCTGCATCGATTTATGCCCGCTGATTGCCGAGACTTCTTGATCTGAAAGGCCGCCCTCAACCAGTCTACTCACGGCTTCGTGACGCAGATCGTGAAAACGGAAGTCCGGCACGCCAGCCTTTTTCTTGATGGCGGCCCAGATCTTGGTGAACGCATAGGGGCGACGCTTTCCATCACGCCCAGGCTCACCGAAAAAAACCAGATCGCAGTCAATTGGCCGCACGGGATTCGCCAAGGCGACGCGGAAAACCTCGGTAGCGAGCTTCGTCAACGGAACCGTGCGAGCACTATCATTTTTTGTATCCGACAGCCGGACGATCCGTTTATGGACGTCCACCTGTGATCGCCGCAGACCTGCGATCTCCGATGCACGCATACCTGTCGCCAAGGCTATCTGGACGATCCAGCCCAGCATTGGATTGCTGTGCTTGCCCACAGCGACCATGAGACGCTTTTCTTCATCAGCCATCAGGCGTCTGTTACGACCTTCACCGGGGCTCGGTTTTCGAATGTTGAGCACGGGGTTAAAGGTGAGGCCAAGTCCCCACTCCTGAATTGCGACTGTGAACAGGTGGCTGAGTAGGGCAAGCTCCAGCCGCACAGTGTTATTGCTCGTGGGTTGGCCGCGGTTCGTCAGCGATCCCAGGCGTGTATCGCGATAGTTGGCGATCACCTCGGATGACAGAGCTGCGAGCGAATATTTTCCCAGGTGCTGGATCAGCTGCTGAGCCTTGGTTGCCTCAGCCTTCTGCGTGGTGGGCTTTTTGGTGGGGCTGACTTCGCGCAGATATCGCTGCAGTGCGTTTTCGAGTGTCAGTCGCTCGGAACCGCTGCGCTGGATATACACACCCCGCACCATTTCATCTTCGGTACGTCGTGACCAATCCTCGGCGTCGCGTTTGGTGCGGAAGGTTTTAGCGTTAGTAGGCCATCCGGTCTTGCGGATGACGGCCTTCCAGGTGCCGGCAGGGGTTTTGACGATTGTGGCCATCTGAAGGACTCCAAAGGCGTGCAAGCGAAGCCGCACTGTACCTAATTTGTACCTTCGGACCATAGGACTGATCCGGCTGCCACAAACCCAAAAAGCCGAAAGCCGCGTAATACGCGGCTTCAAGGTTGGTGGGCCCACACGGACTCGAACCGTGGACCAAAGGATTATGAGTCCTCTGCTCTAACCAACTGAGCTATAGGCCCCAGTGGTCGCGGATTATAGCGAGGGTTTCGAGGCTGTGCTATCCGAAAGATCCGAAACTGCCCGGCGTAGAAAGGTCGCGGCGAATTCAGGCGCCGCCAGCGGCAGGCTGACGATGTAGCCCTGGATCTGTTCGCAACCCTCGGCCGCCAGAAATTGCTGCTGCGCCTGGTTCTCCACGCCCTCGGCGATGATGGTCAACTGCATGCTGCGCCCCAGCGCAATGATCGCCCGCGCAATTGCCGCATCGTGCGGGTCATCCGGCAGGCCGCGGATGAACGACTGGTCGATCTTGAGGATGTCCAGAGGCAGGCGTTTGAGGTAACTGAGCGAGGAGTAGCCGGTGCCGAAGTCGTCGATGGCCAGTTGTACACCGATGCGCTTGAGCTGGTGCAGGATGGCCAGCGCCTCCTCGGCCTGGCTCATGATGAAGTTCTCGGTGATCTCCAGCTGCAGGTCACCCGCCTTGAGCTGGTGAGTGCGCAGCAATTGCTCGATGCGCTGTACCAGCAACGGCTGACGCAACTGCGCGCCCGCCAGGTTGACCGACAGCGGCCCGAACGCAAGGTAGCTGTGCTTCCACGCTTGCATCTGCCGGCACGCCTGCTCCAGCACCCAGTCGCCCAGCTGCAGAATCATGCCGTTTTCTTCAGCCAGCGAGATGAAGTGCTCCGGCGGTACGTCGCCGAAGGTCGGGTGGCGCCAGCGAATCAGTGCCTCGGCGCCCACCAGGCTCTGGGTCTTGAGGCTGAACTTGGGCTGGTAGCTCAGGCTCAGTTCCTTGCGCTCGATGGCGCGGCGCAGTTCGTGCTCCAGCGCGATGCGCTCGGCGGCCTGGGCGGTCAGGTCGCGGGTGTAGCTCTCGACCCGGTTGCGCCCCTTGGCCTTGGAGCGGTACATGGCCGCATCGGCGTTGCGGATCAACGAGGCCACGTCGGTGCCGTCCTGGGGGTACAGGCTGGTGCCGATACTGGCACTGGTGAAGAACTCGTGTTCGCCGGCCTGGAACGGTGCGCCAAAGCAGGCCAGTAGCTTGTTGGCGATATGCTCGGCATCGCTTGGCTGGTGCAGGCCGGGCAGCAGGATGATGAATTCGTCCCCGCCCAGGCGTGCCACGGTGTCGTTGTCGCGCACCTGTTCTTTCAGGCGCTGCGCGATTGCCTTGAGCAGCAGGTCGCCGACCGGGTGGCCGAGGCTGTCGTTGATGTGCTTGAAGCGGTCCAGGTCGAGGAACAGTACCGCGCCCTGGCGACCCGAAGGCTGTGGGCTGCTGAGTGCGGCCTGCAGCCGGCTTTCAAACAGGGTGCGGTTGGGCAGGCCGGTGAGGGGGTCATGGTGGGCCTGGTAGTCGAGCTCGGCCTGGGCATGCTTGAGGCTGGAGATGTCGGCGAACACGGCGACGAAGTGGGTGATCTCACGCTCGTGATTACGCACGGCGCTGATGGTCAGCCACGCAGGGTAGAGCTCGCCGCTCTTGCGCCGGTTCTGGATTTCGCCCTGCCAGTGACCCTCGGCGGTCAGCTGGTGCCACAGGGCGGCGTAGAAGGCGCTGTCGTGCTGGCCCGAGGCGAGCAGGCGCGGGGTCTGGCCCAGCGCTTCGAACTCGCTGTAGCCGGTGATTTCGCTGAACGCGCGGTTGACCGCACTGATGTGCTGGTCGATGTCGGTGATCAGTACGCCTTCGGCCGTGTTTTCGAACACAGTGGCCGCCAGTTGCAGTTTTTCCTGCATCAGATGGCGTTCGGTGATGTCGCGGGCGATGGTCAGCATGCAGTCCACGCCGGCAATCGGCAGCGGCCGCGCCGAGACTTCGCACAGGCGGATCTGCCCGTCGGCGCGGCGGATGTGGCAGCTGAAGTCGCGTACGAAGCCGTTTCGGTTCAGCAGCTCGAGCAGTTGCCGGCGCTCGTTGAGGTCTACCCAGATGCCCAGCTCCAGGGTGCTGTGGTCCAGTACCTGGCTATCGAAGCCGGTGATGCGGCAGAACCCGTCGTTGACCTCGATCAGCAGCCCGTCGCTCTGGCGCGACAGCAGCAGGCCGTCAGGCGAGGCGTGGAAGGCCTTGGCGAACTTTTCTTCGGAGGTCTGCAGTTGCTCCTGGGTCTGTTTGAGCTGGCTGATGTCGCGCACCGCCACCACCAGCGCCGGGGTGCTGTCCAGGTCGAAGATCTCCGCCGAGGTGAGCCCGGTGAACAGCTGGCCGTTGCTGCGCCGAAAAGGCATTTCGAGGTTGCGGATGTTGCCGCCCTGCAGGCGCTGCAGCGGGGCTGGCCCCTGGTCTTCGATGCCCCACAGGTTGAGCTCGGCGGCGGTGCGGCCGATCACCTGGTCCTGGCTCAGGCCGATCTGGTCCTCGAAGGCTTCGTTGACCTCCAGCAGGCAGCCATCGCTGACCCGGGCGATCAGCAGGATGTCGGGGCATTGCTGGAACACCGAGGCGAATTTCTGCTCCGACAGACGCAGGGCCTGCTCGGTGTTCTTGGTTTCGCTGATGTCGATCATCAGCCCGCGTATCACCGGGGTGTGCCCATGCTCGATCAGGCTGACGATGTCGCGTACCCACAGCACCCTGCCATCGGCGCGGATCACCCGGTAGTCCAGGCTGTGGTCGCGGCCGGCGGCGGTTTCGCTGTCGCAGTAGGCCTGGGCCCAGAGGGCGTCGTCCGGGTGCAGGATGTCGCGCCAGAAGCCGGGCTTGAGCCATTGGCTGATCGGGTAGCCGAGCAGGTCTTCGGCGTGGGGCGAGACATAGCTGTAGGTGAAGTTGTTGGCATCGGCTTCCCAGGCAATCGCCGAGAGGCTCTCGACCAGGCCGCGGTAGTGGTACTCGCTGCTGCGCAGCTCCTGTTCCAGGGCTATGCGCCGGGAAATTTCCGAGCTTAGCCGACGGTTGACGCGCATCACCGCCGCCAGTATCGCCACCAGCAGCAGGATGCCGGGCAGGCCGTAGAGCAGCAGGTCGCGCCAGCGGTTGCTGTTTTCCAGCACTTTGCCGACCCAGCGCTCCTGGATATGACTGAGCTCGGCCGGGCTCATGTCGGCAATCACCTTGTCGAGGATGCCGATCAGCATCTTCTGTTGGCGCGGGGCCGCCATGGCCAGCTGGTAGCGGTAAGGGGTTTCGCCGCTGACGTAGAGCCCTTCGAGCTTTAGCTGGCGCAGGCTCCAGACGCTGGAGGCGAGGTCGCCGACCACGGCATCGACTTCGTCGGTGGCCAGGGCCTGAAGCGCTGAACTGACATTGGGCAGCGCCACCAGGTTGAGGTCGGGGTGGTGGGTACGCAGCAGTTCGTGTGGGGCGTAGTTCTCCACCACGGCGACTTTCAGGCCGTACAGCTCCTTGAGGTCACGTGGCCTGGGCCCGCCTTCGTGGGCCAGGATCACGATGGGGAAGTCGAGGTAAGGGCGGGTGAAGGCCAGGTAGCCCTGGCGTTCGGGGGTGGACATGATGCCGGGCAGCAGGTCCAGCTGGCCCTGCCGGGCCTGTTCGAGCACGGCCGACCAACTGCTCGGCTCGATTGGCGTGAACACAACACCCAGGCGCTCCTGGATCAACGCAATGTAGTCGGCGGCCAATCCCTGGTACTTGCCGTCCTGGTCACGGTATTCGAAGGGTGGCCAGGATGCGTCGACGCCCAGGCGCAGCTGCGGATGCGCACTGAGCCAGGCTTTCTCTTCGTCGTTCAGGGTCAAGGCGCCGGCCGCTGCACTCCACATCAGCAGGAGGGGCAGCACGAGGGCCGGCAGTCTGGGCATAGCGGCCTCGTCACTCAAGTGGATAGATTCGAGTGTAGACGGGGGTTTGGCCGAAGGGCGAAGAACGCAGGGGTTAAAACGTCAGGGCCTGAAAAAGAAAAACCCCGGCATTTGCCGGGGTTCGTCATTACTCGTCGAGGAAGGAGCGCAGATGCTCGCTTCGCGTCGGGTGGCGCAGCTTGCGCAACGCCTTGGCTTCGATCTGACGGATCCGCTCGCGGGTCACGTCAAACTGCTTGCCTACCTCTTCGAGGGTGTGGTCGGTGTTCATGTCGATACCGAAACGCATGCGCAGCACCTTGGCTTCACGTGCGGTCAGGCCGGAGAGCACGTCCCGGGTCGCTTCCTTCAGGCTTTCGACCGTGGCCACATCGATTGGCGACTGCATGGTCGAGTCCTCGATGAAGTCACCCAGGTGCGAATCTTCGTCGTCACCGATCGGGGTTTCCATGGAGATCGGCTCTTTGGCGATCTTCAGTACCTTGCGGATCTTGTCCTCAGGCATCTCCATGCGCTCACCCAGCTCTTCCGGGGTCGGTTCACGACCCATTTCCTGCAGCATCTGCCGGGAAATGCGGTTGAGCTTGTTGATCGTCTCGATCATGTGCACCGGAATACGGATGGTGCGGGCCTGGTCGGCGATCGAGCGAGTGATCGCCTGACGGATCCACCAGGTGGCATAGGTCGAGAACTTGTAGCCACGACGGTATTCGAACTTGTCCACCGCTTTCATCAAGCCGATGTTGCCTTCCTGGATCAGGTCGAGGAATTGCAGGCCACGGTTGGTGTACTTCTTGGCGATGGAGATCACCAGACGCAAGTTGGCTTCGACCATCTCTTTCTTCGCGCGGCGGGCCTTGGCCTCACCGATCGACATGCGACGGTTGATGTCCTTGATCTCGGCGATCGTCAGGCCGGTCTCTTCCTGCAGGTCGATCAGCTTTTGCTGGCAACGCACGATATCGGCGTCCAGGCGGCCCAGTGCTTCGGCCCACTTGGCGCTGCGCTTGGACAGATCGCCGCTCCAGGTGGTGTCCACTTCGTTGCTCGGGAACAGACGCAGGAAGTCGGCACGTGGCATGCGGGCATCACGCACACACAGTTGCATGATGGCGCGTTCCTGGGCGCGCAGGCGCTCCAGGGCGCTGCGCACGCGCTCCACCAGTACTTCGAACTGCTTGGGTACCAGCTTGATCGGCATGAACAGCTCGGCCAGTTGCAGCAGCTCGGCAATACCTTGCTTGCTGTGGCGACCGTGCTTTTTCAGGACCTTGGCGGTTGCTTCCAGCTGGTCGGCGACAGCGCCGAAACGCTGCTGGGCGACGACCGGATCGGGGCCGCTTTCGACCTCGTCCTCTTCATCGCTGGCGCCTTCCTTCTCTTCTTCCTCGTCGTCGTCCGCATCGGCCTTGGCCGGGGCTTTTGGATCGACAGGCGGCGGTACTTCGGCCGGCGGCGCGATGCCGTCATCCGGGTCGATGTAGCCACTGAGCACGTCGGACAGACGGCCACCTTCGGTGGTGACGCGGTCGTATTCGCCGAGGATGTAGTCGACGGTGCCCGGGAAGTGCGCAATGGCGCCCATCACTTCACGGATACCTTCTTCGATACGCTTGGCGATTTCGATTTCGCCTTCGCGGGTCAGAAGCTCGACGGTACCCATTTCACGCATGTACATGCGCACCGGGTCTGTCGTGCGACCGATATCGGTCTCCACGGCCGCCAACGCTGCGGCAGCTTCTTCGGCGGCGGCTTCGTCGGTATCGGCCTCGGCCAACAAAAGGGCATCCGCATCCGGAGCACTCTCGAATACGTTGATCCCCATGTCGTTGATCATGCGGATGATGTCTTCCACCTGCTCCGGATCTGAAATATCCTCTGGCAGGTGGTCGTTGACCTCCGCGTAAGTCAGGTAGCCCTGCTCACGACCGCGGGTGATCAACTCTTTGATGCGAGACTGCTGTTGCGCTTTTCCGGACATAACACCCTATCCACTGAAGGTCTTGGCGGGCAAAAAACAAGCCGAGGATTATACCCGAGCTAGGACCTCACGCGCCAGTTGAGGTCGGGGTTTGTGCGGGAACATTCCGGCTTAACAGGTCACGCAGCTGATTTTTCTCGTCTGCGCTCAACTCACTTTGACGTGCTTTCCTGAGCAGATGTTCCAGGCTGCGCTCGCGTTGGCGAGCGGACAAGCTAGTTATGGTGTCGAAAAACTGTTGTTCAAGGTTGTCGGCATCGATCAGCCATTCCTTTTCTGCCAATGCGCGCAACAATCGGCCCTGTTCGGTGCCGTGCCAACGCGCGATCAGCTGTAAGGAGCGTAGCTCAGGATTCTTTTGCAAGGCTTCGAGCAACGCCACCAGCAGCTGGGCATACACATGCTCTTCAGCGGCGAAATGGCTGGCATCCTCGACCTTCTTGGCCAGTTGCGGATGGTGCATGAGGGTGCGCAGGGCGCTCAAGGTCGGCGGTTCCACCGACGTCGGCACCCGCGGCGGTGGCTGGAAGTCGCGTTTGCCGTTCTTGTCCCACGGCTTGCCCTTCTTGTCCCAGGGCTTGCCTTCCCACTTCTTCTTCTGCCCGCCCTGGCTTGGTGTCCATTGTTGCTGCTGCGGCTGGAAATGCTCGGGCTGGTGGAAGTCGCTGTAATCCGGGCTGTAGTCGGGAATCGCATCGTAGTCGATGCCCGGGTCGTACGCCGGTGGCGCCTCGCTGGGGGCGCTGTGGGCCAGTTGTTCGACCTGGTGCAGGTCCAGGCCGGTTATTTCGCGCAGGCGGTTGCGCATCAGGGCCTTGAGGTTGGCACCGGGCACTTTGTCGATCAACGGCGCGGCCAGGGTCACCATGTGCGCCTTGCCTTCGAGCGACCGCGGGTCGGCTTCTTCGGTCAGTTGCTGGAAGAAGTAATCGGCCAGCGGCTGAGCATGCTGGTTGATGCGCGCACGGAAGGCGTCGGTGCCCTCGGCACGCACCAGGGTGTCCGGGTCTTCGCCTTCGGGCAGGAACAGAAAGCGCGCCTTGCGCCCGTCCTGCAGGCTCGACAGCGTGGCTTCCAGGGCACGCCAGGCGGCATTGCGGCCGGCCTGGTCGCCGTCGAAGCAGAACAGCACGCTGGGCACCACGCGGAACAGGCGCTTGAGGTGGTCTTCGCTGGTGGCGGTGCCAAGGGTGGCCACGGCATTGCGCAAACCTTGCTGGGCCAGGGCGATGACGTCCATGTAGCCCTCGACCACGATGATCTCGTCGAGGTTGCGGTTGAACTTGCGTGCCTCGTACAGCCCGTAGAGCTCCTGGCCCTTGTGGAACACAGGGGTTTCGGGGGAGTTCAGGTACTTGGGCTTGTCGTCGCCCAGCACCCGCCCACCGAAGGCGATGACCCGGCCACGGCTGTCGCGGATGGGAAACATCACGCGGTCGCGGAAGCGGTCATAGCGCTTGCCGGTCTCGGCATTCTCGATCAGCAGGCCGGCGTCGACCATGGCCTTTTGCTGCAGGGCGTCGCTGCTCAGGTGCTTGAACAGGTTGTCCCAGCCCGGCGGCGCGAAGCCCAGGCCGAAGTCGCGAGCGATTTCGCCGGACAGGCCGCGGCCCTTGAGGTATTCGACGGCCGAGCGGCGTGTCGGGTGGTTCTTCAGGGCCTGGCGATAGAACTCGGCAGCGGCCTCGAGCAGCGGGTACAGCGGCGAATCGGTGGGCTGGCGGGGCTTTTGCCCGCGGCTGCTCTCTTCGCGCGGCACTTCCATGCCGGCGGCCTTGGCCAGCTCTTCGACAGCCTGGGGGAAGTCCAGGTTGTCGTGGTCCATGATGAAGCCCAAGGCGTTGCCGCCGGCGCCGCAACCGAAGCAGTAGTAGAACTGCTTGTCGGGGCTGACGCTGAAGGAGGGGGTCTTCTCCTTGTGGAACGGGCAGCAGGCCGTGTGGTTCTTGCCGGACTTTTTCAGGTTTACACGCGAACTCACCACGTCGACGATGTCGGTGCGGTTGAGGAGGTCGTCAATAAAACTCTGGGGAATCAGCCCGGCCATGGCACTCTCGTCATCAGGCGACAATCAAGTGTAATCGCTAATGCTGCGGGAACAGCGACGCATTCGACGCAAGCTCGAATGACGTGACACAAAAAAGGAAAGGGGTGTGCTCGTCTGCAGCCGGTGAAGGCTCGTCAGGGGTGACGTGCACTGCTGGCGGTTAGGCCAGGTCTGACGTGTGAGGCAGGCTTGCCCTTGCTGCATAGCAGTTTGGGCATCTCAGGCGCTCGACCCGAAGGTCCAGGCCAGAGGAAACAGCATCAACTGCCGACAGCCCGGCTTGCACCGGGCATGGCAGAAGCTGGCGACGAACGTCTGTATCAGTACAGACGAACGGCGCGGCGCTGTTCGCGCTGAACTTTCTTGGCGTGGCGTTTGACAGCGGCTGCTGCCTTGCGCTTACGCTCGGAAGTTGGCTTCTCGTAAAATTCGCGGCTACGAACTTCAGCCAGTACACCGGCTTTTTCGCAGGAGCGCTTGAAACGACGCAGAGCTACGTCGAAGGGTTCGTTCTCTTTAACTTTGACGGCTGGCATCCAGAGCTACCTTCATTCATTACCGGGGGTCAACGAACTCGTGGCAAATATGTGCACTGGAGAACGTCGGTTTTTAAGGGTTGCGGATGTTAACCCTTAGCTGGCCTGAATGCAAAGCCTCTGATCGAAAACCGCTGGTCGGCACCGGGAGCGAGGACTATCATGCGCGCCTTCGAATTCAGCCCCAACAAGGCGCAAACCCATGCTAGTACTGGGATTGGAAACATCCTGCGACGAAACTGGTGTCGCATTATACGACAGCGAACGCGGCCTGCTGGCCGATGCACTGTTCAGTCAGATCGACCTGCACCGCGCGTATGGCGGGGTTGTGCCGGAGCTGGCCTCGCGTGATCACGTCAAGCGCATGCTGCCGTTGATCCGCCAGGTGCTGGCCGAGGCCGACTGCGTGGCCACCGAGATCGACGCCATCGCCTACACGGCAGGCCCTGGCCTGGTCGGGGCGCTGCTGGTGGGTGCTTCGTGCGCCCAGGCGCTGGCCTTTGCCTGGGGCATCCCGGCCCTGGGCGTGCACCACATGGAGGGCCACCTGCTGGCACCGATGCTCGAGGCGCAACCGCCGGAGTTTCCGTTCGTCGCCTTGCTGGTGTCGGGCGGCCATACGCAGTTGGTACGTGTGGATGGCATCGGCCAGTACGAACTGCTTGGCGAGTCCCTCGACGATGCGGCCGGCGAAGCGTTTGACAAGACGGCCAAGATGATGGGCCTGAACTATCCCGGTGGCCCGGAGATCGCGCGCCTGGCGCTGCAGGGCGTGCCGGGTCGGTTCGTGTTCCCGCGGCCGATGACCGATCGTCCGGGCCTGGATTTCAGCTTCAGCGGCCTGAAGACCTTTGCCCTGAACACCTGGCAGCAGTGTCAGCGTACCGGGGACGACACCGAGCAGACCCGTTGCGACATCGCGCTGGCGTTCCAGCAGGCGGTGGTGGAGACTTTGACCATCAAATGCAAGCGCGCCCTCAAGCAGGCCGGGCTCAAGCGCCTGGTGATCGCAGGTGGGGTGAGTGCCAACAAGGCCCTGCGTGCCTCGCTGGAGGAGATGCTGGCCGGGCTCAAGGGCAATGTGTACTACGCGCGCCCCGAGTTCTGCACCGACAACGGCGCGATGATCGCCTATGCCGGGTGCCAGCGTCTGGCGGCCGGGCAGCGGGAAACCCTGGCGATCAGCGTGCAGGCACGCTGGCCGATGGAGCAGTTGCAGGGGCTGTGAGCATGAGCGCCGCTCATGTGAACGCCTCAGAAATGCCGTTCGCGCCCGGCAAAAAGGTCGCGTAGATTGCCGCGATGGCGCCATACGATGAGCACGGTCAGCACGCTCATCGGCAGCAGCGCCTCGGGCTCGCGCCAGGCCAGCAGGGGCAGGGCCAGGGGCGTTGCGATCAAGGCGGCCAGCGAGCTGGTGCGGGTCAGGTAGAAGGTCAGCAGCCATGCGCTGATGGCCAGCAGGGCGGCCGGGGGGTAGAGCCCCAGCAGCACGCCGGCGGCAGTGGCCACGCCCTTGCCGCCGCGAAAGCGGAAGTACAGCGGAAACAGGTGGCCGACCACCGCGCACAGGCCTATCCAGGCCTGCTGCTGCTCGTTGAGGCCGACCAGGCTGGCGATCAGCACGGGCAACAGGCCCTTGCACAGGTCGCCAAGCAGGGTCAGGATCGCCAGCTTGCGGCCTGCCAGACGCAGCATGTTGGTGGCGCCGGCATTGCCTGAGCCGCAGGCACGCGGGTCGGGGCTGCCGCTCAGGCGGCTGAGAACGATGGCGAAGGACAGCGAGCCGAGCAGGTAGGCGAGCGACGCCAGTAACCAAAACATGCTAACTATTCCGGGCGAGGACGCCCTGATTCTAGCGGCGCAAGGCGCCCTTGTCGTGCTGTGGAGAGAAGTGCTTGGACAGAGTGTTCATCGAAGGGCTGGAAGTCGACACCGTGATCGGCGCCTATGACTGGGAACGCGGTATTCGCCAGTGCCTGCGCCTGGACCTGCGGTTCGCCTGGGACAATCGCCCGGCGGCGGCCGGCGACGACCTGAGCCTGGCCCTGGACTATGCCAGCGTCACGGCACGTATCCAGGCATTTGCCGAACAGGCCAGCTATGAGCTGGTCGAGACGTTCGCCGAACGCCTGGCCAAGGTGCTGATGGACGAGTTCCAGATTCCCTGGCTGCAACTGAAGCTGACCAAGCCTGGCGCCATCGCGGCGGCAAGCGGGGTGGGCGTGGAGATCGAGCGCGGATGTCTCTGACCCCGGTATACCTAGGCCTTGGCAGCAACATCGAGCGCGAGCGGCACCTCGGCGCCGGGCTCGATGCGCTGGCTGCGATGCTCAGGGACATGCGCTGCTCGACGGTGTTCGAAAGCCAGGCGGTGGGCATCAAGAGCGGGCCGTTTTTCAATCTGGTGGTCACCGGCCTGACCGACCTGCCATTGCTTGAACTGGACCGTCGCCTGAAGTTCATCGAGGCCGACAACGGCCGTTATGCTCCGGATCGCAAGGGGCTGCCGCTGGATATCGACGTGCTGATGTATGGTGACCTGCACGGCAGTTTCGACGGCCTGGTGTTGCCAAGGGCCGAAATTCTCAAGAATGCGTTCGTCTTGTGGCCATTGTCGTTGATCGCGCCGGAACTGGTGCACCCTGGAGCAGGCAAGAGCATGGCCCAGTTGTGGCAGCAGGCGCAGATCGACCAGGTACTCGAACCGGTGCCATTCACCTGGAATGGCAAGGCGCTGCCGCTGGACTGACGGTCAGGGGCGGCAATCAGGAATCGCCGCCCTTGCCGGCCTAACGATTCAGGGTTTGGCGCTTTCCTTGTAGGCCTTGAGCGCATTCAGCCGCTCGCGCTTGATCGCCTCGCCCAGGCCCTGGCCGGTGAAGCCCTTCTCTACCAGTGGCTGCACCGCCACTGCCCGCGCGGCGTCTGCTGCGCCACGCAGGTAGGCGGCCTGTGGATAATCACGCTCCTCCAACCCCAGTCGCCCGCGCGCGTCCATCTCGCACGCGGCGATGAACTCTTCAAAGCGTTGCGGGCGCCGGTACACGTCGAAGCGCTGCAGCAACTCCAGCAAGGTCGATGCCTTCAGCTCCAGGGCCCGGTGGCCATGGGTATGGTACTCGCCCACCAGCAAGGCCAGTTCCTGGCAGTCGCGCGGTACCTTGAAGCGCTGGTTGACCGCCTTGATCGCCTTCAGCCCGCGGTGCTCATGGGCGATATGCCGCGGCCACTCCTCTTCGGGGGTCAGGCCTTTGCCCAGGTCATGCAGCAGGCAGGCCCAGCGTACCGTCAGCGGCTGGTTGTGACGGGCCGCCTGCTCCAGCACCGACAGGGTATGCACGCCGGTGTCGATTTCAGGATGATGCGCCGCAGGTTGCGGAACGCCGAACAGCACGTCGAGTTCGGGCATCAACTGCTTCAGCGCCCCGCAATCACGCAGCACCTGAATGAACACCTGGGGTTGCTCTTCCATCAGGGCGCGGGCGATTTCCTTCCAGCTGCGCTCGGCGGTAAGGGCCTGCAGTTCACCCGACTCGCTCAGCTCGCGCATCAGTGCGAGGGTTTCGGGGGCTACCTGGAAACCCAGCCCGGCATAGCGCGCAGCGAAACGCGCTACGCGCAGCACACGCAGGGGATCTTCGGCGAACGCGGGGGAAACGTGGCGTAAAATCCGGTCTTGGAGATCCTGCTGGCCCTTGTACGGGTCGGTGATCCGGCCCTGTTCGTCCTCGGCCATTGCATTGATGGTCAGGTCGCGCCGCACCAGGTCTTCTTCCAGTGTGACCTCGGGGCTGGCATGGAAGGTGAAGCCGCCATAGCCGCGCCCGCTTTTGCGCTCCGTACGCGCCAGTGCATATTCTTCACCGCTGTGAGGGTGAAGGAAGACGGGGAAGTCGGCCCCCACCGGACGGTAGCCCTGGGCCTGCATCTGCTCGACCGTCGCACCCACCACCACCCAGTCGATATCGGTGACCGGCCTGCCCAGCAGGCGGTCGCGCACGGCACCACCGACTTTATAGATCTGCATGAAAAAACCTCCGTTGAGGCCACAGGATACCCTGTCTGGCCACAACGGAGGTTGGCGCGGGCGGCTACAGGTGGACGACAGCCAGGTCCAGCCGTCCGTAGTCACCTTCGCCGTGTTCGCCCTTTGGGGGGACGTGGTGGGTCTTCATCACCTGGTCGCCTTGCAGGGTCTCCAGATGGATGTCGAAGCCCCACAGGCGGTGCAGGTGCTTGAGCACCTCGTCGGTGGAGTCGCCCAGCGGTTTGCGGTCATGTTGCTGGTGACGCAGCGTCAGCGAGCGGTCGCCACGCCGGTCTATGCTCCAGATCTGCACGTTGGGTTCGCGGTTGCCCAGGTTGTATTGCGCGGCCAGGATCTCGCGGATGGTGCGGTAGCCTGCTTCGTCGTGGATGGCCGGTACCAGCAGGTCGTCCTTCTGGTCGTCGTCCAGGATGCTGAACAGCTTGAGGTCGCGAATCACCGTGGGCGACAGGTACTGCAGGATGAAGCTCTCGTCCTTGAAGCTGCTCATGGCGAACTTGATGGTCGACAGCCAGTCGCTGCCGGCAATCTCGGGGAACCAGCGGCGGTCTTCCTCAGTGGGGTGCTCGCACATGCGCCGGATGTCGCGGTACATGGCAAAACCCAGGGCATAGGGGTTGATGCCGCTGTAATAGGGGCTGTCGAAGCCTGGCTGGAACACCACGCTGGTGTGCGACTGCAGAAACTCCATCATGAAGCCCTCGGTCACGAGGCCCTCGTCGTACAGGTCGTTCATCAGGGTGTAGTGCCAGAAGGTCGCCCAGCCTTCGTTCATCACCTGGGTCTGGCGTTGCGGGTAGAAGTACTGTGCGATCTTGCGCACGATGCGCACGATCTCGCGTTGCCAGGGTTCGAGCAGCGGGGCGTGCTTCTCGATGAAGTACAGGATGTTTTCCTGCGGTTCGGCCGGGAAGCGCGCGTTGTCTTTCTCGTTGTACTTGTCGGTGCCTTTGGGAATGGTGCGCCACAGGTCGTTGATCTGCTTTTGCAGGTGTTCTTCGCGGTCCTTCTGGCGGCGACGCTCTTCTTCGGCGGAGATCGGGTAGGGCCGCTTGTAGCGGTCGACGCCGTAGTTCATCAGGGCATGGCAGGAGTCCAGCAGGTCTTCCACCGCGTCGATGCCGTGGCGCTCCTCGCACTGGGTGATGTACTGCTTGGCGAACACCAGGTAGTCGATGATCGAGCTGGCGTCGGTCCAGGTGCGGAACAGGTAGTTGCCCTTGAAGAAGCTGTTGTGCCCGTAGCACGCGTGCGCCACCACCAACGCCTGCATGCAGATGGTGTTCTCCTCCATCAGGTAGGCGATGCAGGGGTCGGAGTTGATCACGATTTCGTAGGCCAGGCCCATCTGGCCGCGACTGTACGATTTTTCTGTGCTCAGGAAATGCTTGCCGTAGGACCAGTGGTGATAGCCCAGCGGCATGCCGACCGACGCATAGGCGTCCATCATCTGCTCGGCGGTAATCACCTCGATCTGGTTGGGGTAGGTGTCCAGGGCGTAGCGCTCGGCCAGGCGACTGATTTCGCGGTCGTATGCCTGGATCAGCTCGAACGTCCACTCGGACCCGGTGGAAAGGGGTTGGCGCTTCTGCTCTCTGGCGGTCATGTGGCTAACCTGCGCTGGAAGAGTTCACGGAAGACCGGGTAGATATCGCCGGCCGACACCAGCTGCTGCTGGGCGAAGGTATCGGCGAAGGCTTCGCCGATGCGTTCGTATTCGAACCACAAGGCCTGGTGCTCGCGAGGGGTGATCTCGACGTAAGTGTAGTACTGCACGAACGGCATGATCTGCTTGGTGAGGATCTCGCGGCAGATGGGCGAGTCGTCGTTCCAGTTGTCACCGTCCGAAGCCTGGGCCGCGTAGATGTTCCATTCGCTGGCCTGATAGCGCTCGGCCATGATTTCCTGCATCAGTTTCAGGGCGCTGGAGACGATGGTGCCGCCCGTCTCGCGGGAATAGAAGAACTCTTCCTCATCCACTTCGCGCGCGCTGGTGTGATGGCGGATGAACACCACCTCGATCTTGTCGTAGTTTCGCTTCAGGAACAGGTACAGCAGGATGAAGAAGCGCTTGGCGATGTCCTTCGTGGCCTGGGTCATGGAGCCGGACACGTCCATCAGACAGAACATCACGGCCTTGGAACTGGGGTTGGGCTGCTTGACCAGCAGGTTGTACTTGAGGTCGAAGGTGTCGAGAAAGGGTACGCGGTGGATACGTGCACTCAGACGTTCTATTTCCCCTTCGATTTCCTGGATATCGCCGAAGTTGTCCGGCTCTTCGCGCTTCAGACGTGCAAGTTCTTCCTGGGCGGCGCGCAGTTTGGCGCGGCTGCTGCCCGACAGCGCAATGCGCCGCGCATGGGCTGAGCGCAGGGTGCGGATGATATTGATGCGCGAGGGGTTGCCTTCATTGCTGATGCCCGCGCGCACGGTCTTGAAGGTGTCGGTGCCGGTCAGGTGACGCTTGACCAGGTTGGGCAGCTCGAGGTCTTCGAACATGAACTCGAGGAATTCTTCCTGGGTGATCTGGAAGACGAACTCGTCCATGCCTTCGCCGGAATTGCCGGCCTTGCCCTTGCCGCCACCTCCACCGCCGCCCTGCGGGCGCGCGATATGCTCGCCGGCGGTGAACTCCTTGTTGCCCGGGTGTACGACGGTCTGCTTGCCGCCGCGTCCATGGTGCAGTACCGGTTCGTCGATATCCCGGCCAGGAATGCTGATCTGTTCGCCATGCTCCATGTCGGTGATGGAGCGACGGCTCACGGCCTCTTCGACGGCCTTCTTGATGTGGTCACGGTAACGCCGCAGAAAGCGCTGGCGGTTGACCGTGCTCTTGTTCTTGCCGTTCAGGCGTCGGTCGATCACATAGCTCATAGGCCCCTCCGGGAGTAGGCAGTAGCTGCAAGCTTCAAGCTTCTAGCTTCAAGATGGGCAGCGCTGTCGCTGCAGGCCCGGCGCGTACTCCGGGCTTGCCGCTGACAGCCTGACGCTTGCCGCTTATTGCGATTTCCTGACCCGCAGGTACCATTCCGAGAGCAGCCGGACCTGTTTGTCCGTGTAGCCGCGTTCGACCATTCGCGTAACGAAGTCGTTGTGCTTCTGCTGGTCCTCCTTGCTCGCCTTGGCGTTGAAGCTGATGACCGGCAGCAGGTCTTCGGTATTGGAGAACATTTTCTTCTCGATCACCACCCGCAGTTTTTCGTAGCTCAGCCAGGTCGGGTTCTTGCCGTTGTTGTTGGCCCGCGCGCGCAGCACGAAGTTGACGATCTCGTTGCGGAAATCCTTCGGATTGCTGATGCCAGCCGGTTTCTCGATCTTCTCCAGCTCCTCGTTGAGGGCGATGCGGTTGAGGATCTCGCCGGTTTCGGGGTCGCGGTACTCCTGGTCCTGAATCCAGAAGTCGGCGTACAGCACATAACGGTCGAAGATGTTCTGCCCGTATTCGCTGTAGGACTCCAGGTAGGCGGTCTGGATTTCCTTGCCGATGAACTCGATGTAGCGCGGTGCCAGGTATTCCTTGAGGTAGCGCAGGTAGCGCTCGCGCACCTCGGCCGGGAACTGTTCCTGTTCGATCTGCTGCTCCAGCACGTACAGCAGGTGCACCGGGTTGGCCGCGATTTCATGGGGGTCGAAGTTGAACACCTTGGACAGGATCTTGAAGGCGAAGCGGGTCGACAGACCGTTCATGCCTTCGTCGACACCGGCCGAGTCGCGGTACTCCTGGATCGACTTGGCCTTCGGATCGGTGTCCTTGAGGTTCTCGCCGTCATACACGCGCATCTTGGAGTAGATGTTCGAGTTCTCCGGCTCCTTGAGGCGCGACAGCACCGTGAACTGGGCCAGCATCTTCAGGGTGTCGGGTGCGCAGTGGGCCTTGGCCAGGGAGCTGTTGAACAGCAGCTTGTCGTAGATCTTGATCTCGTCGCTCACGCGCAGGCAGTACGGCACCTTGACGATGTAGATCCGGTCGATGAACGCCTCGTTGTTCTTGTTGTTGCGAAAGCTGTGCCATTCCGATTCGTTGGAGTGGGCCAGCAGAATCCCGGAGTAGGGGATGGCGCCGAGGCCCTCGGTGCTGTTGTAGTTGCCCTCCTGGGTGGCGGTGAGCAGCGGGTGCAGGACCTTGATTGGTGCCTTGAACATCTCGACGAATTCCATCAGGCCCTGGTTGGCCCGGCACAGTGCGCCCGAATAGCTGTAGGCGTCGGCGTCGTTCTGCGGGAATTCCTCGAGCTTGCGGATATCGACCTTGCCCACCAGCGCCGAGATGTCCTGGTTGTTCTCGTCGCCCGGCTCGGTCTTGGCCACGGCGATCTGGTTGAGGATCGAGGGGTAGAGCTTGACCACCTTGAACTGGCTGATGTCGCCGCCGAACTCGGCCAGGCGCTTGGTCGCCCAGGGCGACATGATGGTGTTCAGGTAGCGGCGCGGGATGCCGAAGTCCTCTTCGAGGATGGCGCCGTCCTCGGTGGCGTTGAACAGCCCCAGCGGGGACTCGAACACCGGCGAGCCCTTGATGGCGTAGAAGGGCACCTTTTCCATCAGTTGCTTGAGTTTTTCAGCCAGGGACGACTTGCCGCCACCCACCGGGCCGAGCAGGTAGAGGATCTGTTTCTTTTCCTCCAGGCCCTGTGCGGCATGGCGGAAGTAGGAAACGATCTGGTCGATGCATTCTTCCATGCCATGGAAGTCTTCGAAGGCGGGGTAGCGCCGGATCACCTTGTTGGAGAAGATCCGCGACAGCCGCGAATTGTTCGACGTGTCGACCAGTTCCGGCTCACCAATAGCCATCAACAGGCGTTCGGCCGCCGACGCATAGGCACTACGGTCCTGCTTGCAGAGCTCAAGATACTCCTGCAGCGAGAGCTCTTCCTGACGGGTGGACTCGAAACGTTGTTGGAAGTGGCTAAAAATACTCATGACGTCACCTCGCTCGATACGTGGAGCCGACGTCGGATCGATCAGTTGATGCTGGAATGCAGGCGGCACTGCCGCCTGCTGTATACCCCCCAGAACACCCTTGGAACCTTACCGATGACCCGCACGCCGGTGTACCGGCTCTCCCCTTTTTGGATGGCCTGGGCTTAAGGATAGTTGGTAATCGGCGAGGTCAAGGGCGGTTGGGCGATTAGTTCGCCACGACCGTTCGTCTGGTCTGGCGCGAGCCCGCGCAGGGCGCGGGCTGCAGGCCAACAAAAAAATTATTCGGCAGAGCCCTGGGCGGTTTCTGCCGGGAAGGTGGCGCGCCACAGCTCGAAGCCGCCGTCGAGGCTGTAGACGTCGGAAAAACCCTGGCTGACCAGATACGCGGCCGCGCTCTGGCTGGAGTTGCCGTGGTAGCAGACCACCACGGTGGGGGCGTCGAGGTCGGCCCCGCGGATGAAATCGGCGACCGACTGGTTGTCCAGGTGGCGGGCGCCGGTGATGTGGCCGTTGGCAAAGGTGGGCTGGTCGCGGATATCGACCACCACGGCGCCTTGCGCACGCAGCGCCTGAGCCTGCTCTGGAGGGATACGTTTGAATTCGCTCATGGGCGGGTCCTTCAGGATTGATCGGCTATTCTAGCCGGTTGCACGGGGCTGGCCAGCGGGCGTACGGTGCCTTCTTCGGTGCACTCGCAGCGGTGGTACTGGCCGGTATCGACATTGAACAGGGTCATCGCACCGCCCCACACGCAGCCGGTATCCAGTGCGTACACGCCTGGCTCGGTGCAGCGGCCCTCGAGGGCTGCCCAGTGTCCAAAGATGATCTTCACGTGACGCGAGCGACGGCCCTTGTGGGCGAACCACGGTTTGTAGCCGGGTGGGGCGGTGTCGGCGCCTTCCTTGCCCTTGAGGTCCAGTTTGCCCTCGGCGGTGCAGAAGCGCATGCGGGTGAAATAATTGGTGATGACCCGCAGGCGTTCGACCCCGCCCAGGTTCTTGCTCCACTTGTTCGGCTCGTTGCCGTACATGCCGTCCAGATAGAGCTTGAGCCGATTGTCATCGCGTAGCACTTCTTCGACCTCGCCAGCCAGCTCCAGCGCCTTGCCCAGGGTCCACTGCGGTGGAATGCCGGCATGCACCATCGCCACGCCGCGCTGCTCGTCGTAATGCAGCAGCTTTTGCCGGCGCAGCCAGTCGAGCAGTTCGTCGGCATCCGGGGCGTCGAGAATCTCGCGCAGGGTGTCGCTTTTCTTCAGGCGCTCGATGTTGTGCCAGGCGGCCAGCAGGTGCAGGTCGTGGTTGCCCAGCACGCACACCAGCGAGTCGCGCATGGCGTACAGATAGCGCAGGGTTTCCAGCGACTCGGGGCCGCGGTTGACCAGGTCGCCGACCAGCCACAGGCGGTCGACCGACGGGTTGAAGTTGACCCGCTCGAGCAGGCATTTGAGCGGTTGCAGGCAGCCCTGGAGATCGCCGACGGCATACACCGCCATCAGTGCAGCGACCCGGGTACGGCCAGGCGGAACGCCTTGATCGGGGCCTCGAAACGGATGCCATCCTCGGCGAACATCTGATAGCTGCCTTCCATGGTGCCCACCTGGGTGCTGAGCACGGCACCACTGCTGTAGGTGTGGCTCTGGCCAGGCTCGATCAGCGGCTGCTGACCGATCACCCCGGCGCCCTTGACCTCTTCCACCTGGCCATCGCCATTGGTGATGAGCCAGTGACGCGACATCAGCTTGGCGGCCACCGAACCGTTGTTGTGCACGGTAATGGTGTAGGCAAAGGCAAAGCGGTCGTTTTCGGGATCGGAATGTTCTTTGAGGAAGCGGGTGACGACGTCGACGTCGACCTGATAGCGGGGATCGGACATTCAAGAGGGCCTTGGCAACAGACGCGAATACGGCAATGGCATCAGTCTAGGCTATCGGCGGGGTTGCCGGCCAGTCATGCGGGCATGACCGGCCGTTATCAGGTGTTACTGCGGCTGTTCGGCCAGCTTGTCGGCCAGGCGCACGAAGGCGGCCAGGTCCAGTTGCTCGGGGCGCAGGCTGCCATCGACACCGGCGGCGGCGATCTCGTCGCTGCTGAGCAGGGCCTTCAAGGTGTTGCGCAGTGTCTTGCGGCGCTGGTTGAACGCTTCGCGCACGATGCGCTCGAGCAGGCGATGGTCCTTTGCCGGGTGCGGCAGGGTGGTGTGGGGCACCAGGCGCACGATGGCCGAATCGACCTTGGGCGGTGGGTTGAACGCCCCCGGGCCGACGTTGAACAGGTGTTCCACGCGGCAGTGGTACTGCACCATGATCGACAGGCGGCCCCAGTCGCCACCGCCCGGGCCGGCGGCCAGGCGCTCGACCACTTCCTTCTGCAGCATGAAGTGCATGTCGCGGATCAGCTCGGCGTTGGCCAGCAGGTGAAAGATCAGTGGGGTGGAGATGTTGTACGGCAGGTTGCCGACCACCCGCAGGCTGCGCGGCGCGGCGCCCAGGCTGGTGAAGTCGAACTTGAGCGCATCGCCCTGGTGCAGGCGGAAGTTGTCACGGCCGGCGAACTGCTGGTTGAGGATCGGTACCAGGTCCTTGTCCAGTTCCACCACATCCAGCTGGCCGCCGCTGTTGAGCAGGCCCTGGGTCAGGGCGCCCTGGCCCGGACCGATTTCCAGCAGGCGCTCACCTGCCTTGGCGCTGATCGAGCGCAGGATGCGGTCGATGACGCCGGCGTCGTGCAGAAAGTTCTGGCCGAAGCGCTTGCGCGCCTTGTGTTGGTATTGCTCGGTCATAAATGGGTCTCGGCCATCTGGTAGGCGGTTTCCAGTGCTACCTGCAGGCTGCCGGTGTCGATCCTGCCGGTGCCGGCAAGGTCCAGGGCGGTGCCGTGGTCCACCGATGTGCGAATGATCGGCAGGCCCAGGGTAACGTTCAAGGCGGCGCCGAAGCCCTTGTACTTGAGCACCGGCAGGCCCTGGTCGTGGTACATCGCCAGCACTGCGTCGCAGTGCTCCAGATATTTGGGGGTAAACAGGGTGTCGGCAGGCAACGGGCCGCGCAGGTCCATGCCTTCGCTGCGCAGGCGCGCCAATGTCGGTTCGATGATGTCTATTTCTTCGCTGCCCAGGTGGCCGCCTTCACCCGCATGCGGGTTGAGCCCGCACACCAGGATGCGTGGCTGGGCGATGCCGAACTTGCTCTGCAGGTCGGCATGCAGGATCCGCGTGACCCGCTCCAGGCGTTCGGCGGTGATGGCGTCGGCCACTGCGCGCAGCGGCAGGTGCGTGGTCACCAGGGCCACGCGCAGCCCGCGGGTGGCAAGCATCATCACCACTTGCGCAGTGTGGGTCAGCTCGGCGAGGAATTCGGTATGCCCGGAAAACGCAATGCCGCTTTCGTTGATCACGCCCTTGTGCACGGGCGCGGTGATCATCCCGGCAAAGTGCCCGTGAAGGCAGCCCTGGCCCGCACGGGTCAGGGTTTGCAGTACGAAGGCGGCGTTGCGTTTGTCCAGCTGCCCGGCGACTACCCGGCTTGCCAGCGGCGTGTCCCACACGTACAGGCTGCCCGCAGGGGCAGGCGCATCCGGGAAGGCGTCGGGGCTGACAGGCAGCAGCGTGACGGCCAAGCCCAGTTGCGCGGCCCGCTCGACGAGCAGGTCACGACTGGTAATGGCGATCAGGGGGTGGGGCTGGGCGTGCTCGGCGAGCAGCAGGCACAGGTCAGGTCCTATGCCGGCCGGCTCGCCGGGTGTCAGGGCGAAGCGCTGGTGTTTCACTGGGCTGCCTGGTCGGCGCCAGGAAGTTTGATTTCAACATAGGCTTCGTCGCGGATCTGACGCAGCCAGCTTTGCAGCTCTTCGTCGTACTTGCGGTTGCGCAGCACGTTCATGGCTTGCTGCTCGCGTGCCTGTTCGGTGCTGTCGGTGGAGCGACGGCCCAGGACTTCCAGTACGTGCCAGCCGTATTGGGTCTGGAACGGCTTGGACAGCTGACCCTGAGGGGTGCTGGCCATGACTTCGCGGAACTCGGGTACCAGTGCGTTCGGATCGACCCAGTTGAGGTCGCCGCCATTGAGCGCTGAACCCGGATCTTCGGAGAAGCTCTTCGCCAGCTCGGCGAAATCTTCGCCGGCGCTGATGCGTTCATAGAGCTTTTCCGCCAGTTGCTGGGTGGCGGCTTCGCTGCGCACTTCGCTTGGCTTGATCAGGATGTGGCGAACATGCACTTCGTCGCGCAGCTGTGTCTGGCCGCCGCGCTTTTCCTGCAGCTTCAGGATGATGAAGCCACCCGGTGTGCGTACAGGCTCGGTGACGTCACCCACAGCCATGGTGCTGAGCAGGCGATCGAAAGGAGGTGGCAGCTGGGCGGCCTTGCGCCAGCCCATCTCGCCACCTTCCAGTGCGTTCTCGCTGGCCGAACGGGCAGTCGCCAGCTGGGCGAAGTCGGCGCCTTGCTTGAGCTGCTGGTAGATCGCGGCCGCTTGCTGGCCAGACGCCTGGATAGCCGCCGAGTTGGCGCTTTCCGGGGTCGGGATCAGGATGTTGGCCAGGCGGAACTCTTCGGACAACTGCATCTTGCCCAGGTCCGAGGCGAGGAAGTTCTTCACTTCCTGTTCCGAAACCTGGATGCGTTCGGCTACCCGGCGCTGGCGCACGCGGCTGATGATCATCTCGCGACGGACCTGCTCGCGGGCGTCATCGAACGACAGGCCGTCATGGGCCAGGGCCGCACGGAACTGGCTCATGTTCATGCCGTTGCGCTGAGCAATGGTGTCCATGGCCTGGTTGAGTTCTTCATCGGTGATGCGGATGCCGGAGCGATCGCCAATCTGCAGTTGCAGGTTTTCCACGATCAGGCGCTCCAGCACCTGCTGGTCGAGCACGCCGGGTGGAGGTGTGGCGCCGCCGCGCTTGGCGATGGTCTGTTCGACCTCGCGCACGCGCTGGTCCAGCTGGCTTTGCATGACCACGTCGTTGTCGACGATGGCCACCACCTTGTCCAGGGTCTGCACCGCGGCGTGCGCGGTGCTGCTCAGTAATACAGCGCCCAGCATCAGCGGGCGCAGACAATCAATAAGCTTGGTCTTCACGTGCACGGTAACCTTGAATGCCTTCGTCGAGGAAAGTTTCGACCTTTTTACCCACTACACCACCGAGGCCTTTCAGCACGATCTGCAGGAAGATCCCATGGTCGCCTTTTTCGTTGGAGGGTGCGTCCTGGCTGAACTCGTCGTAATCGACCCAGTAGCGGTTGATCAGACGCAGCTTCCAGCAGCAGTTGTCATATTCGAAACCGCCCATGGCTTCCAGGGTGCGGTTGCGGTTGTAGTCGTGCTGCCAGCGGGCGATTGCGGTCCACTGCGGAACGATCGGCCACATGACGGAGAAGTCATGCTGCTGGATCTTGTAGTAGTCCTTGACGTAGCCCGGTTGGCCTGGGGTGCCGTAGTCGCCACCACCCACCTGCCATTGGCCGGTGCTCTGGTTGTAACGCACTGTGTCGTTACGATAGCGATAACCCAGGTTGACGATCTTGTTGACATTGTCTTCCGGCTGGTAGTGGAACATGGTGCTGCCGGAGCGTGTGCTGTGGCTGTCCGGGTCCCAGTTGAAGTCGGATCTCAAGCTCCAGTCCCGGTTAAAGCGATACTCGTGTTCCAGCGCGTAGGGCGAAACATTGGCTTGCGCGTCATCACGGTTTTTATAGTAGATGCCAGGCAACTGAACCTTGCGGTCCTTGAAGTACATAGCTTGACCAATGCTGAAGCGCATACGTTCAAAGCCGTTTTCTTCAATCCAGCGGTTTGTTACGCCCAGCGACAACTTGTTCTCGTCGCCGATGCGGTCTGAACCACTGAAGCGATTGTCACGGAACAGGGATGAGTAGCTGAACGTGCTTTCGCTGGTATCAAATACCGGGATGTCGTTCTGATCCCTGTATGGCACGTTCAGGTAGAACAGACGTGGTTCCAGAGACTGACGGTAGTTGTTGCCGAACCACTGGGTATCACGGTCGAAATACAGGCCGCTGTCGACACTGAAGATCGGTACGTTACGACTTTGTGAGCTGCTGAACGACTCTCGAGTGTTCGAGTTCAAGTTCTGGTTACTAGCCAGAAAGTCTTTGCCTTGCTGGTCTAGATCAAGGTCGTATCGGGTATAGGCATACTTAACGGACGGCTTGATAAAGCCATAACTCCATTCCATCGGAAGGCTGACCTCAGGTACGGCGTTGATTCGATTGCCGTTGGAGCGAGCCAAGCCCCTGACTCGTTCGTCATAACGAAGTTCTGGGTTACCATTTTTATCAATGAAATTGCCGTTACGTAGATCACGCTCGAAGCGTACGAACTCGGTCTTGTAGGCGAAGTCCAGACCCCCAGGGTTGTACGGCAGCTTGCCGTTGAACGTAACCTGCGGCAGGCGCCCGTAAGGAGTGATCTTGCTGATGGTCGCCAGCTTGTAGTCCTGCACATTCAACCGCGCAGTGTAATCGTCGCCTCGATAGGTCAACGCACCTTGCTGGTTGATGTAGTCCTGGCTCTGTACGCCGATCTGATCCGATTCCAGATCCTGGAAATAGTACGGATCGCTGATGTCGGTGTAATCGACTTCGGTCATCAGGCGCTCGTCCAGGCCACCCTTGTGCTGCCAGTTGATCAGCCAGCGCTTTTCTTTGTAGTCGGACTGGCGCTTGCGCTCGTCCTCCTCGTCATTCAGCCACGCACCACCGAACTGCCCTTCGCTGGACTTGGTCAGGTAGCGGAACTCGCCTTCCATCAACAGGCCGCGCTTGGCCATGTAGCGTGGATACAAGGTGGCGTCGTAGTTCGGTGCCAGGTTGAAGTAGTACGGCGTGACCAGCATGAAGCCGGTGTCGCTGCTGGTACTGAACGATGGCGGCAGGAAGCCGGACTGGCGACGGTCATCGATCGGGAAGTAGATGTACGGGGTGTAGAACACCGGTACATCCTTGACCCGCAGGGTGACGTTGGTCGCGGTACCGAAACCGGTGGCCGGGTTCAGCGTGATGTTGTTGCCCTTGAGCTGCCAGGCGTTGCTGTTCGGCTCGCAGGTGGTGTAGGTACCGTCCTTGAGGCGAATGATCGCGTTTTCGGCACGCTTGGCGTACAGCGCGTTACCGCGGATACGCGACTTGTGCATCACGTACTCGGCGTTGTCGACCTTGGCTTCACCGGTGTCGAGCTGGATGTCGGCGTGATCGCCAACCACCAGCGAACCGTTGTCGCGGATCTTGACGTTGCCGCTCAGTTCGCCACGGTTCTCGGCCTGATACAGATTGGCCTCGTCGGCCTCGACCTGCATGCTGCCCTGGCGCATCACCACGTCACCGGCGAGGGTGGCGATCTGCTGCTCCTGCTGGTAGCGCGATACCTTGGCACCGATGAAGGTCGGCGACTCGTCCTTGGGCGTGGTGTCATCCATGCCAGGACGGGTTGGCTCGATGTAGGCCCCGGAGCAATACGGGCCGGCTTCGGCGAGCTGGGCAGGGGTCAGCTGATCGCGTGGTACCCAGTCCAGATGGCTGTAGTCGGCGCTGCGTGCCTTCAGGCCGCGCCCCTTGGTTTCGGTGACGAGTGCTGGGCCCTTGCCCGCCGCTTCGGCACTGCCGTCGGCGCTCTGGGCAGGCGTTTCGCCGGTCGAGCTGACCGCCGCACCGTCATGCACAGGGCGTGGTGGCAGGTTCGCGGTGCTGGTCTTGGGCTTGCAGTCCCAACCTCCGGCAGCGGAAACTTGGCAGTCGAACTGCTCGGCAGCCACCACGTACGACGTGGCCAGGGGTTGCATCGCCAGCAGACCGCCGGTGACGAGCAACGGGAATTTTTTACGAAACGCGGGGGATTTCAATGCCATCTTATTAGTCCGGGCTTCCTGCGTGCCATCTGCCCGCGTGTGGGGCCGCACGCCTCTCGATGGTCTGAAAAAGATGCTGGATAATAAAGCATGACCCGCTTGACGGCTAGGGCCGTCGGAGACCCATGTAATGCCCGAACATGATGTACGCCTGCAACACCTGAATGTATGGCTGGCCGAACAGCTGGCAAATCTTTTCCATAAACAGGGCTGGGGTCCGGTTCCAGCGGGCTGCCTGACCGCTGCCAGCAGCGACGCGAGCTTTCGCCGCTACTTCCGCTGGGCCGCCGAAGGACGCAGTTTTATTGTGATGGATGCCCCGCCGCCGCAGGAAAACTGCCGGCCTTTTGTGGAAATTGCTCATTTATTGGCCAGCGCCGAGGTCAATGTGCCGCAAATTCACGCTCAGGATCTCGAGCGCGGCTTCCTGCTGCTGAGTGATCTGGGCAACCACACCTACCTCGATGTGATCACCAGCGACAACGCCGATGGCCTGTTCGACGATGCCATCCAGGCGCTGCTGGCCTTCCAGCAACTGCCGATGCAGGCGCCGTTGCCCAGTTATGACGTGGCCCTGCTGCGCCGTGAGCTGGAGCTGTTCCCAGAGTGGTACGTGGGCCGTGAACTGGGCCTGCAGATGAATAATGAGCAGCAGGCGGCCTGGCAACGCATCAGCACCCTGCTGATCGACAGCGCCCTGGCCCAGCCCAAGGTGCTGGTGCACCGTGACTATATGCCGCGCAACCTGATGCAGAGTGTGCCCAACCCGGGCGTGCTGGATTTCCAGGATGCGGTGTACGGCCCGGTGACCTACGACATCACCTGTCTGTTCAAGGACGCCTTCCTCAGTTGGCCGCAGGCACGGGTGGAGGGCTGGCTCAAGGACTACTGGCAGCGGGCGCAGGCTCTGGGCGTACCGGTGCAGGCCGATTTCGAGGACTTCCAGCGTGCCAGCGACCTGATGGGCGTGCAGCGCCACCTCAAGGTGATCGGCATCTTCGCGCGCATCTGCCACCGTGACGGCAAGCCGCGCTACCTGGCCGATGTGCCGCGGTTCTTTGCTTATATAGATGAAGTGATCGCCCGCCGCCCTGAGCTGGCCGAGCTGGACGAACTGATCGACAGCCTGCAGGCCGCAGGCGGGGCGCGCGCATGAAGGCGATGATTCTGGCCGCAGGCAAGGGCGAGCGCATGCGCCCGCTGACCCTGCATACACCCAAGCCACTGGTGCCGGTGGCCGGCGTGCCGTTGATCGAGTATCACCTGCGCGCCCTGGCGAGGGCGGGCTTCACCGAGGTGGTGATCAATCATGCCTGGCTGGGGCAGCAGATCGAAGAGCACCTGGGCGATGGCGCGCAACTGGGCCTGAGCATCCGCTATTCCGCCGAAGGCGAACCACTGGAAACCGGTGGCGGGATCTACAAGGCGCTGCCGCTGCTTGGCGACGCGCCTTTTGCGCTGATCAACGGCGACATCTGGACCGAGTACGACTTCAGCCGTCTGCCTGCGTCGCTGTCCGGGCTGGCGCACCTGGTGCTGGTGGACAACCCGGGCCATCACGGCAAAGGTGACTTCCGCCTGCAGGCCGGGCAGGTCAAGGATGCCGACGCGGTTTCGCCGACCTTGACCTACAGCGGGATCGCCGTGCTGCACCCGGAACTGTTCGACGGTTGCCAGGCCGGCGCCTTCAAGCTGGCACCGCTGTTTCGCCAGGCGATGGCCAAGGGCCTGGTCAGTGGGGAGCATTTCACTGGCCAGTGGGTGGATGTCGGTACCCTCGAACGCCTTGCCGAAGTCGAGCGCCTGCTCGCCGAGCGCCGCTGACATGTTGTGGCCGAGCACAGTGATTGGTGCCGGAGCGGGTTTTGCCATCGCCAGCATTCCAGGGGCGTTGCTGGGGGCATTGCTCGGTCAGGCGATGGACCGCCGTCTGCAACTGCACAGTTGGGCGCACCTGCGCGAGCGTCTGGGCGGGCGCGCGGTGCTGCGCGACGACGAAGTGCTGTTCGTGCTGCTTGGGCGCCTGGCCAAGAGTGAAGGGCGGGTGGTCGACGGACATATCCAGCAGGCGCGTCAGGAAATGCAGCGCCTGGAGATGAGCGAACCGGCACGTCTGCGCGCGATTGCCGCATTCAACCGGGGCAAGAGCGGCAGCGAGCGCCTGCACCCGCACCTGCGTCGCCTCAAGCAGCAACCCCATGCTGCCGAAGGCTTGCTGCGTGCCTGCTGGCGCATGGTCTGGGCCGATGGCCGGGTAGGGCGTCACGAGCGCGAACTGCTGATGCAGTGGGGGCAGCAGTTGGGTTGGTCGACGACCCGGGTGCAGGCACTGGCCAGCGACTACGAGCCGCACCGGGCGGCCCTGGGCAATCAGGGCATCAGCTATCCCGAGGCCCTGCGCTTGCTGGGGGTGTTACCCGAGACCGAGCCTGTACAGGTCAAGCAGGCCTACCGGCGCCTGCTCAGCCGGCATCATCCGGACAAACTGGTGGGTAGCGGCGCGAGCCCGGCGCAGGTGCGCGATGCCACCGAGCGTACCCGTGACCTGCATCAGGCCTACGCTGTGGTACGCAAGCGGCGCGGCTTCTAGTCGACCGCTTGCGGGCTCAGCCAGCCGCGAATGCGGCGGAACAGTTGCTCCTGCTCGGCAGCCTGGTTGCCGGGCATGGCCGTCAGGGCGACCTGGTGGTAGCTGCTGTCCTTGAGTCGCTTGCTGGCCTGCAGGCGGTTCACGGCCGCCTGCCTGGCGCCGGCCTGGTTGGCATAGTAGAAGTCGGCGGTCGGCAGCTTGAGCGTGGCGGCCAGGCTGTCGAGGCTGTGTTCGACGCGGGCCGGGTTCTGCGCAGCGACCATCACCAGCTTTTGCACCTGCGGCGGTTGCCGTTCGCTGATGTAACGGGCTGACCAGTAGGCACCGCTGCCGCTGCCCAGCAGCACCACACTGCGTGCGTTCTGCTGCTGTGCGTAGGCGACGGCGGCATCCAGGCGGGCGAAGATACGCTCGGCGTCGGCCTTTTCACTGGCCGCCGGATCGGTACTGGCGGGCGCCTCGGCGCTTTCGCTGTTTTCGGTTTCTGCTGCGGTGGCCTGGGCGATGTTGGCATTGGCATCGGCCGGCGTGGCCTTGGCCGGTGCGCCCTTCACGTCCTTGTCCGGTTGCGGGGGCGGTGCCGGGGTTTCCTTGCGGGCCACCGGGCTCTCGGCCAGCAGATCCGGCAGACTCAGGCTCAGACTGGCCCATTTTGCATCGGGGAACTTGCGCCGCAGGGGGCCGACGGTGCGTGGCCAGTCGGCGCTCTCGCCGGCACCCGGGACGATGATCACCACGCCTTCGGGTGCCGGGGTGTTGGCAGGTTTCCACAGGGCCAGGAAGCTGTCGCTGCCGGCCTGCAGGGTTTGCTGCTCGTCCTTGGGCAATTGCCGCTCCAGGGCCTGGGCGTCTTCCTGGCTGCGCTCGGACAGCGCCTGGCGCGTGGCCGGCGCGGCATCGGCGTCGGCGGCCGGCGTTTCCTGCGCCAGAACTTGTGCGGTACAAGGTAGTATCAAGGACAGGCATAGCGCCGAAAGCGCCGTGCGTTTGAGTACGAACATTGATCGATCCAGGCCAGAGTGATACCGGCAGCCTAATGGTATTTGTCGACGACGGCCATGTTCGATGGCGGTCCCTTCATTGACGAGATTCAAGATGATGCGTTTGCGCTGCCTGTTGTTTATCGGCTGCTTGTGCTGGCCCTTTATGGCGAACGCGGAGCAGGCATCCGTACCGGCTGCGGTACGCCTGGACCCGGCGCAACAGCAATGGCTCGACCAGCACCGCAGCTTGCGGGTGGGCCTGGTGTTGCAGGCTCCGTTCGCGCAGTTCGACCGGCGCCTGCAGCAGCTGTCGGGTGTCAACGTCGAGCTGATGAACTGGCTGGGCAGGGCATTGGACCTGGACCTGACGTGGCGCAACTTCCCCGACCAGGCCGCGCTCGAGCATGCCCTGGCCGGCGGCGAGATCGACCTGGCGCCAGGGCTGACCCAGACCCCGGCCAGCCTGCGTCGCTGGTTGTTCAGCGACCCCTACATGCGCGTACCGCAGTTGATCGTGGGCCCGCGCAACGGCTCGATGGCAGTGGACCTGGAGCGGCTCGCCGAAAACGAGCGGGTGGCAGTGCGCATGCCCAGTTCACTGGCCGACTATCTGCGCGCGACCTATTCCAACCTGAATCTTCAAGGCGTGCCGGCCGAGCGCCAGGCCTTGCAGCTGTTGCTCAGCGAGCAGGTGCGCTACGCGGTGCTGGATGAAGCGCAGTTGAGCCGGTTGTCGCGCGAGAACGAATTCAGCGATCTGGTGGTGGTGGGCGACATCGGTTTGCCGCAGTTGCTGCGGGTGGGCTCACGGCGTGACTGGCCGATGCTGGCCGACATCATCGAGGTCGGCCTGCAGGCCATCCCGGCCAAGGACCTGGAGCAACTGCACAACCGCTGGCTGCAACCCCGCTACCCGCGCCTGAGCGAGTCACCGGGGTTCTGGCAGAACCTGGCGTTGCTGTTCGCGGCGCTGTTCTTCAGTTGCGTCTTCATCGTGATCTGGCAGCGGCGCCAGCAACAGCAGTTGGAACTTAATCTGCTGGCTGCGCGGGAAAACATCGCCAAGCGCCTGGCCCGCGAAGAGGCGCTGCGCCTGAGCCAGTTCTCCCTCGACCAGAGCACCGTGGGCATCCTGTGGGTGCATTGGGACAGCCATGTGCGCTACGCCAACCGCGCGGTCGAAAGCATGCTCGGCTATACCTCGGGGGCGCTGAACGATCGCCCGCTGATCGATATCGAGCCCAACCTGCACATGGACCGCTGGCTGGACCTGTGGAAGCGCGCACGGGCCAGCGACGAGGCGGCGCAGCGCTTCGAGACCCAGTGCCTGCGCGCCGATGGCAGCCTGGTACCGGTGGATGTGTCGTTGAGCTTCTTGCGCTTTCGCGATGCCGAATACCTGGTGGTGTTCATCAATGACGTCACCGAGCGCCGCCGTGCCCTGGCGGCGCTGCGCGAGAGCGAGGCGCGGCTCAAGGGCATTGCCGGCAACGTGCCGGGGCTGGTGTTCCGGCTGGAACGCAACCCGGCGATCGGCGACCTGGAGTTCCCCTATATCAGCGAAGGCAGCGAGGCCCTGGTCGGCTACTCGCCCATCGAACTGCAGCACCCGGACATGGGCTTGCGCAACCTGGTGCACAGCGAAGACCGCGCCGACTATCACCGCGTGCAGGACCAGGCGCTGGCCACCGACCAGGACTGGTCGTGGCAGGGCCGCATCGTCACGCGCCAGGGTGAGCAGCGCTGGGCCGACATCAAGGCCAGTACCCGCAATCTGCGCGACGGCCGCGTGGTGTGGGACGGGGTGGTATGGGACATCAGCCAGAGCAAGCGCGCCGAGCTGGAACTGGCGCGCTCCCAGGAGCAGCTGCGCGAACTGTCGGCGCACCTGGAGAGCGTACGCGAGGAAGAGAAAGCGCGGATCGCCCGCGAGGTGCATGATGAGCTCGGGCAGATGCTGACCGTGCTCAAGCTGGAAACCTCGATGTGCGAGCTGGCCTATGCCGGGCTGGACCCGGGCCTGAACGAGCGCCTGGGCAGCATGAAGCGCCTGATCGCGCAGCTGTTCCAGCTGGTGCGCGACGTCGCCACGGCCTTGCGCCCGCCGATTCTGGATGCCGGCATTGCCTCGGCCATCGAGTGGCAGGCCCGACGTTTCGAGGCCCGCACGCAGATCCCGTGCCTGGTCGAGGTACCGGACAACCTGCCGCCGCTCAGCGACGCCAAGGCCACCAGCCTGTTCCGCATTCTGCAGGAGGCCCTGACCAACGTCATGCGCCACGCCCACGCGCATACTGTGCAGATCAACCTGGGCCTGGACGGTGCGATGCTGTGCCTGACCATCAGCGACGACGGCGTGGGTTTCGTGCAGAGTGACCAGCGCCCGACCTCGTTCGGCCTGGTGGGCATGCGCGAGCGCGTGCTGATGCTGGGCGGCAGCATGCGCCTGGACAGCGAGCCGGGCGAGGGCACCACGTTGAGCGTACGCATCCCCCTGAACAACGACAGGAGCTGACAGTGATTCGAGTATTGGTTGCCGAAGACCACACCATCGTGCGCGAGGGCATCAAGCAGTTGATCGGCCTGGCCAAGGACATGCAGGTGGTGGGCGAGGCCGGCAATGGCGAGCAGTTGCTCGAAGCCTTGCGCCACACCGAATGCGAGGTGGTGTTGCTGGATATCTCGATGCCGGGGGTGAACGGGCTGGAGGCGATACCGCGAATTCGCGCGTTGAGCGCGCCGCCGGCGATCCTGGTGCTGTCGATGCATGACGAAGCGCAGATGGCGGCGCGGGCGCTGAAGATCGGCGCGGCGGGGTACGCGACCAAGGACAGTGATCCGGCGCTGCTGCTGACCGCGATTCGCCGGGTGGCGGGGGGCGGGCGCTACATCGATCCGGACCTGGCCGACCGCATGGTGTTCGAGGTGGGGCTGACGGATTCGCGCCCCCTGCACTCGATGCTGTCGGAGCGCGAGTTCTCGGTGTTCGAACGGTTGGCCCAGGGGGCGAACGTCAACGACATTGCCCAGCAGCTGGCGCTGAGCAACAAGACCATCAGCACCCACAAGGCGCGCCTGATGCAGAAGCTGAATGTGACTTCGCTGGCGGAGCTGGTGAAGTATGCGATGGAGCACAAGCTGGTGTGAGTGTTCCAAAAACGACATCGGGTTGATCCCTTCGCTGGCAAGCCAGCCGCCACAGGTTCGGCGTGTACCGACAAACCTTGTGGGGGCTGGCTTGCCAGCGAAGGGGGCAGCACGGCTATCAACGTGTCTGAAAACGCCACCCTTGTAGGGCAATCCCTACCCGCAAGTTTCCATCCGGCTGATGGCATTCTCTCAGCACCCCCGATTTGCGCCACCTTCTGCCTTCTCTAGTCTTGGGTCACAGCAGTCATCCAACAAGAAGGTGCAGGTATGAGTGAGGTGAATTCGAACGCTGCAACCGGCGAAGTGCTGGTCAGCTTCCGTGGTGTGCAGAAGAGCTACGACGGCGAGTCGCTGATCGTCAAAGACCTGAATCTGGATATTCGCAAAGGCGAGTTCCTGACCCTGCTCGGCCCCTCGGGCTCGGGCAAGACCACCAGCCTGATGATGCTGGCAGGGTTCGAAACCCCTACCGCCGGCGAGATCCTGCTGGACGGGCGTTCGATCAACAACGTGCCGCCGCACAAGCGCGACATCGGCATGGTGTTCCAGAACTATGCGTTGTTCCCGCACATGACCGTGGCCGAGAACCTGGCCTTCCCGCTGAGCGTGCGCAACCTGAGCAAGACCGACATCAGCGAGCGGGTCAAGCGCGTGCTGAACATGGTGCAGCTCGAAACCTTCGCCCAGCGCTACCCCGGCCAGCTTTCCGGCGGCCAGCAGCAGCGTGTTGCGCTGGCTCGCGCCCTGGTGTTCGAACCGCAACTGGTACTGATGGACGAACCACTCGGCGCCCTCGACAAGCAGCTGCGCGAACACATGCAGATGGAAATCAAGCACCTGCACCAGCGTCTGGGCGTGACCGTGGTCTACGTGACCCACGACCAGGGCGAAGCGCTGACCATGTCCGACCGCGTGGCCGTGTTCCACCAGGGCGAGATCCAGCAGATCGCCGACCCGCGCACCCTGTATGAAGAGCCGAAGAATACCTTCGTGGCCAACTTCATCGGCGAGAACAACCGTATCAACGGGCGTCTGCTCAGCCAGACCGGCGATCGCTGCCTGGTGGCGCTGCCCCGTGGCGAGAAGGTCGAGGCACTGGCCGTCAACGTCGGCCAGCCGGGCGAGCCGGTCACCCTGTCGATCCGTCCGGAGCGCGTGCGCCTGAACGGTCACAGTGAAAGCTGCGTCAACCGCTTCTCTGGGCGGGTGGCCGAATTCATCTACCTGGGCGACCACGTGCGGGTGCGTCTGGAAGTGTGCGGCAAGGCGGACTTCTTTGTGAAGCAACCCATCGCCGAGCTCGACCCGGCCCTGGCCGTGGGCGATGTGGTGCCACTGGGCTGGGAGGTCGAGCACGGTCGCGCACTCGATCCTATTCTGGAAGCCCAGTGAGGATCGCCTCACCCATCCCAGCAACGCGGAGAGAACAATAATGAACAAACACTTGAAGCTGACCGCTCTGACCCTGGGCCTGTTCGCAGCAAGCCAGGCCATCGCCGCCGACCTGACCGTGGTCGCATTCGGGGGGGCCAACAAGGCCGCCCAGGTCAAGGCGTTCTACGAGCCGTGGGAAAAGGCCGGCAACGGCAAGATCATCCCCGCCGACTACAACGGTGAAATGGCCAAGGTCAAGGCCATGGTCGACACCAAGAGCGTGAGCTGGAACCTGGTGGAAGTGGAGTCGCCGGAACTGGCCCGCGGTTGTGACGAAGGCATGTTCGAGCAGCTCGACCCGGCCCTGTTCGGCGATGAGTCCGACTATGTGGCCGGCGCCATCCAGCCGTGTGGCGTGGGCTTCTTCGTGTGGTCGACCGTCATGGCCTACAACGCCGACAAACTCAAGACTGCGCCCACCAGCTGGGCGGATTTCTGGGATACCCAGAAATTCCCGGGCAAGCGCGGCCTGCGCAAGGGTGCCAAGTACACCCTGGAATTCGCGCTGATGGCCGACGGTGTGGCACCTAAAGACGTCTACAAGGTGCTGGGCACCAAGGAAGGCCAGGACCGCGCCTTCAAGAAGCTCGACGCCCTCAAGCCAAACATCCAGTGGTGGGAAGCAGGTGCACAGCCGCCGCAGTACCTGGCCTCGGGCGACGTGGTGATGAGCTCGGCCTACAACGGTCGCATCGCTGCGGTGCAGAAGGAAAGCAACCTGAAGGTGGTATGGAACGGCGGTATCTACGACTTCGATGCCTGGGCCATTCCGAAGGGCGCGAAAAACCTCGAGGACGCCAAGAAGTTCATCGCCTTCTCGATCCAGCCCGAGCAGCAGAAGGTGTTCTCCTCGAACATCGCCTACGGTCCGGCCAACAGCAAGGCCGTGGCGTTGCTGACGGATGAGGTCAAGAAGGACATGCCGACCACGCCGGAGAACATCGCCAATCAGGTGCAGATCGACGTGGTGTTCTGGGCTGACAACAGCGAGCAGCTGGAACAACGCTTCAACGCCTGGGCGGCCAAGTAAGCCGTGCCAATGGGGCGTCGGCATCGTGCTGACGCCTCTTGTTTCCAAGATTTTCGGAGTTCGCTATGGCCATCGCAGTGCCCCTGAACGAAGGCGCAGGTTCCAACCTCAAGAAGCGCCTGGCGCGTGCTGAACGCGTCAACCGCTGGAAGGCAAAAGCATTGATCGCACCGCTGGCAGTGTTTCTGCTGCTGGTTTTCATCGTGCCGATCGCCGCGCTGCTGTACAAGAGCGTCGGCAACCCCGAGGTGGTTGGCGGCTTGCCGCGCACCGTCGCCGCGGTGGCTGAATGGGACGGCAAGAGCCTGCCTGGCGAGGACGTGTACAAGGCCCTCAGCGAAGACCTCGCCGAATCGCGCAAGAACCAGACCCTGGGCGATGTTTCCAAGCGTCTGAACATGGAGCTGGCCGGCTACCGCAGCCTGCTGGCCAAGACTGCCCGGGCCCTGCCGTTCAAGACCGAGCCGCAATCCTACAAGGATGCGTTGCAGGAGCTGGACGAGCGTTGGGGCGACCCGGCCTACTGGCAGGCGATCCGCCGCAACACCAGCAGCGTGACGCCGTTCTACCTGCTGGCCTCGGTGGACCACCGTATCGATGACCTGGGCGAGCTGGCGCCGACCACCCCGGACCAGGCCATCTACCTCGACATCTTTGCCCGCACCCTGTGGATGGGCCTGGTGATCACCGTCATCTGCCTGGCGTTGGCGTACCCGCTGGCCTACCTGCTGGCCAACCTGCCGACCCGGCAGAGCAACCTGCTGATGATCCTGGTGTTGCTGCCGTTCTGGACCTCGATCCTGGTGCGGGTGGCGGCGTGGATCGTGCTGCTCCAGTCCGGGGGGCTGATCAACAGCGGCCTGATGGCGCTGGGGCTGATCGACAAGCCGATGGAACTGGTGTTCAACCGTACCGGCGTCTACATCTCGATGGTCCACATTCTGCTGCCGTTCATGATTTTGCCGATCTACAGCGTGATGAAGGGCATTTCCCCGACCTACATGCGTGCGGCGATCTCCCTGGGTTGCCATCCGTTCGCCAGCTTCTGGCGGGTGTACCTGCCGCAGACCTATGCCGGCGTCGGCGCAGGTTGCCTGCTGGTGTTCATCCTGGCGATCGGCTACTACATCACCCCGGCACTGCTGGGCAGCCCGAACGACCAGATGGTCAGCTACTTTGTCGCCTTCTACACCAACACCAGCATCAACTGGGGCATGGCCACCGCGCTGGGCGGGTTGCTGTTGCTGGCCACCGTGCTGTTGTACCTGATCTATAGCTGGCTGGTTGGCGCAAGCCGCCTGCGTCTGAGCTGAGGAGCGTTGTCATGCTGAGCCCTTACATGTCGCCCGTCGAACGGGTCTGGTACTACAGTTTGCGCATCCTTTGCGGGCTGGTGCTGCTGTTCCTGGTGTTGCCGGTACTGGTGATCATCCCGTTGTCGTTCAACTCGGGGAGCTTCCTGGTGTATCCGCTGCAAGGCTTCTCGCTGCAGTGGTACCAAGACTTCTTCGGTTCGGCCGAGTGGATGCGCGCCCTCAAGAACAGCATCATCGTGGCCCCGGCGGCGACGCTGCTGGCGATGGTGTTCGGCACCCTGGCCTCGATCGGCCTGACCCGTGGCGACTTCCCCGGCAAATCGCTGGTGATGGCGCTGGTGATCTCGCCGATGGTAGTACCGGTGGTGATCATCGGTGTGGCCAGCTACCTGTTCTTCGCCCCGCTGGGCCTGGGCAACAGCTTCACCTCGCTGATTCTGGTGCATGCGGTGCTGGGTGTACCGTTCGTGATCATCACGGTGTCGGCCACCCTGCAAGGCTTCAACCACAACCTGGTACGGGCTGCGGCCAGCCTGGGCGCCTCGCCGGTCACCACGTTCCGCCGGGTGACCCTGCCGCTGATCGCCCCGGGTGTGATCTCGGGGGCCCTGTTCGCCTTCGCGACATCGTTCGACGAGGTGGTGGTGACGCTGTTCCTCGCCGGGCCGGAGCAGGCCACGCTGCCACGCCAGATGTTCAGCGGTATCCGCGAGAACCTGAGCCCGACCATTGCTGCAGCGGCGACCTTGCTGATCGCGTTCTCGGTGGTGCTGTTGCTGACCCTGGAATGGCTGCGCGGGCGTGGCGAGAAGCTGCGTACCCAACAGCCGGGCTGAAACAGATGACCCTTCGCCGGCAGGGCTGGCTCCTGTAGGAGCCGGCCTTGCCGGCGAAGTGGGCACCACCGATCCTGATCCAGGCTTGATGCCAGTCAGCCCCTGACGGTTTGCCTGAGGTACAATGCGCGCCACCGTGATTCTGCCCAACAGGTGCGCCATGCAGCCCTACGCTATTGCCCCCTCCATCCTCTCAGCCGACTTTGCCCGCCTGGGCGAAGAAGTCGACAAGGTGCTCGAAGCCGGCGCCGACATCGTCCACTTCGACGTGATGGACAACCACTACGTTCCCAACCTTACCATCGGTCCGATGGTGTGCAGCGCCCTGCGCAAGTACGGCGTGACCGCGCCGATCGACGCACACCTGATGGTCACCCCGGTGGACCGCATCATCGGCGACTTCATCGAAGCCGGCGCCACCTACATCACCTTCCACCCCGACGCCACCCTGCACGTCGATCGCTCGCTGCAGCTGATCCGTGACGGCGGCTGCAAGGCGGGCCTTGTGTTCAACCCGGCTGCCTCGCTGGATGCGCTCAAGTACGTGATGGACAAGGTCGACATGATCCTGCTCATGAGCGTCAACCCGGGCTTTGGCGGCCAGAAGTTCATTCCGGCCACCCTCGACAAGCTGCGCGAAGCCCGCGCGCTGATCGATGCCAGCGGGCGTGATATCCGTCTGGAGATCGACGGTGGGGTCAACGTCAACAATATCCGTGAAATCGCCGCTGCTGGCGCCGACACCTTCGTGGCCGGCTCGGCGATCTTCAATGCCCCGGACTACAAAGAGGTGATCGCCAGGATGCACGCCGAACTGGCCCTGGCCCGCCCATGAGCGGCTTCGAGCAGCTGTTCCCCGGGGGCCTGCCCAAGCTGGTGATGTTCGACCTGGATGGCACCCTGATCGATTCGGTGCCGGACCTGGCGGCCGCCGTGGATCACATGCTGCTCGAAATGGGGCGCCAGCCCGCAGGTGTCGCCGCTGTGCGCGAATGGGTCGGTAATGGCGTGCAGGTGCTGGTGCGCCGCGCCCTGGCCGGCAGCATCGAGCATGCCGGGGTGGACGACGATGAGGCCGCGCGCGGGCTCGAGCTGTTCATGCAGGCCTATGCCGACAACCATGAATTGACGGTGGTCTACCCCGGCGTGCGTGACACCCTCAAGTGGCTGCACAAGCAGGGCGTGGAAATGGCCCTGATCACCAACAAGCCGGAGCGCTTCGTCGCTCCCTTGCTGGACCAGATGAAGATCGGGCGATACTTTCGCTGGATCATCGGCGGCGACACCCTGCCGCAGAAGAAACCCGACCCCGCCGCATTGCTGTTCGTGATGCAGATGGCCAACGTGGCGCCGGCCCAGGCGCTGTTCGTGGGCGACTCGCGCAGTGATGTGCTGGCGTCCCGGGCGGCAGGGGTGCAATGCGTGGCGCTCAGCTACGGCTACAACCATGGCCGCCCGATCAGCGAGGAGTCGCCCGCGCTGGTGATCGATGACCTGCGCGCGCTGCTGCCTGGTTGCTTAGATTCGGCCACTGAGCTAATGTCGGACGATCAATCCCCCCCTGATAGAGATTCCATCGTGGTGGCACCCGGCAAACTCTGGATGAAAGTCATCAAGGCCCTGGCCCGTTGGCGTTGGCGCGCCTGACTTTTTTCTGGCCGGCCTGATCCGGCGCGTTTGCCTGTACGACCTATTGCCCCATTGCCACGAGGCTATCATGACCCGCGAAGAATTCCTGCGCCTGGCCGCTGCCGGCTACAACCGCATTCCCCTGGCCTGCGAAACCCTGGCCGACTTCGACACGCCGCTGTCGATCTACCTGAAACTGGCCGACCAGCCCAACTCCTACCTGCTCGAATCGGTGCAGGGCGGCGAGAAGTGGGGGCGTTATTCGATAATCGGCCTGCCATGTCGCACCGTGTTGCGCGTACATGACCATCAGGTGCGCATCACCCATGACGGTGTCGAGATCGAACAGCATGAAGTCGAAGACCCGCTGGCCTTCGTCGAGACGTTCAAGGAACGCTACAACGTACCGACCATCGACGGCCTGCCGCGCTTCAACGGTGGCCTGGTGGGGTATTTCGGCTACGACTGCGTGCGCTATGTAGAGAAGCGCCTGGGCAAGTGCCCTAATCCCGATCCGCTGGGCGTGCCGGACATCCTGCTGATGGTGTCGGACGCCGTGGTGGTGTTCGACAACCTGGCCGGCAAGATGCACGCCATCGTGCTGGCCGACCCCGCTCAGGACAACGCCTACGAAAATGGCCTGGCGCGTCTTGAAGAACTGCTCGAACAACTGCGCCAGCCGATCGCCCCGCGTCGCGGCCTGGCCCTGGGCGGCCCTCTGGCTGCTGAGCCGGAGTTTCGTTCAAGCTTCACCCAGGCCGACTACGAACGCGCCGTCGATACCGTCAAGGAGTACATCCTGGCCGGCGACTGCATGCAGGTGGTGCCCTCGCAGCGCATGTCCATCGACTTCAAGGCCGCGCCCATCGACCTGTACCGCGCGTTGCGCTGCTTCAACCCCACGCCGTACATGTACTTCTTCAACTTCGGCGACTTCCATGTGGTGGGCAGCTCGCCGGAAGTGCTGGTGCGGGTCGAAGACAACCTGGTCACCGTGCGCCCGATCGCCGGCACCCGGCCGCGTGGTGCCAACGAGGAGGCCGACCGAGCGCTGGAGCAGGACCTGCTGTCGGACGCCAAGGAGATCGCCGAGCACCTGATGCTGATCGACCTGGGCCGCAACGACACCGGTCGCGTTTCCGAGACCGGTTCGGTCAAGGTCACCGAGAAGATGGTGATCGAGCGTTACTCCAACGTGATGCACATCGTGTCCAACGTCACCGGCCAGCTCAAGCAGGGCCTGAGCGCGATGGACGCGCTGCGCGCCATTCTGCCCGCCGGCACCCTGTCGGGGGCGCCGAAGATCCGCGCCATGGAAATCATCGACGAGCTGGAGCCGGTCAAGCGTGGCGTGTACGGCGGCGCCGTCGGCTACCTGGCCTGGAACGGCAACATGGATACCGCCATTGCCATCCGCACCGCCGTGATCAAGGACGGTGAGCTGCATGTGCAGGCCGGTGGCGGCATCGTCGCCGACTCGGTGCCGGCGCTGGAGTGGGAAGAAACCATCAACAAGCGTCGGGCGATGTTCCGCGCGGTAGCCTTGGCTGAACAGACACCGCTCAGCTGAGAAGGGCGCCGCTGCGGCGCAACACAGAATTCAGAGTCGCCAGACTCAAGAGGTTGACCCAGATGTTACTGATGATCGACAACTACGACTCCTTCACCTACAACGTCGTGCAGTACTTCGGCGAGCTGGGTGCAGAGGTCAAGGTCATTCGCAATGACGAACTGACCATCGCCCAGATCGAGGCACTGCAACCCGAGCGCATTGTGGTGTCCCCAGGCCCGTGCACCCCGACCGAGGCCGGTGTATCGCTCCAAGCCATCCTGCACTTTGCCGGCAAGCTGCCGATCCTGGGCGTGTGCCTGGGCCACCAGTCCATCGGCCAGGCCTTTGGCGGTGATGTGGTACGGGCGCGCCAGGTGATGCACGGCAAGACCAGCCCCGTGTCGCACATCGACCAGGGTGTGTTCGCAGGCTTGAACAACCCGTTGACGGTGACCCGCTACCATTCCCTGGTGGTCAAGCGCGAAACGCTGCCCGAGTGCCTGGAAGTGACTGCCTGGACCACTCTGGACGACGGCTCGGTCGACGAGATCATGGGCCTGCGTCACAAGACACTGAACATCGAAGGGGTGCAGTTCCACCCCGAGTCGATACTCACCGAGCAGGGCCACGAGCTGTTCGCCAACTTCCTCAAGCAGACCGGCGGCCGCCGCTAAGGATTTGACACCATGGATATCAAGAGCGCGCTGGGCCGCATCGTCGGTCACCTGGACCTGAGCACCGAGGAAATGCGCGATGTGATGCGCGAGATCATGACCGGCCAGTGCAGCGAGGCGCAGATCGGCGCCTTCATGATGGGCATGCGCATGAAGAGCGAAAGCATCGACGAGATCGTCGGTGCGGTATCGGTGATGCGCGAGCTGGCTGACCAGGTACAACTGCAGACCCTGGACCAGGTGGTCGATGTGGTCGGTACCGGAGGCGACGGCGCCAATATCTTCAACGTTTCCACCGCCTCGGCATTTGTCGTGGCCGCTGCCGGCTGCACCGTGGCCAAGCACGGCAACCGTGCGGTATCGGGCAAGAGCGGCAGCGCCGACCTGCTCGAGGCCGCCGGTATCTACCTGAACCTGACGCCAGTGCAGGTCGCGCGTTGCATCGACAGCGTCGGTATCGGCTTCATGTTCGCCCAGACCCACCACAAGGCGATGAAATATGCCGCCGCCCCGCGTCGTGACCTGGGGCTGCGCACGCTGTTCAACATGCTCGGCCCGCTTACGAATCCGGCCGGGGTCAGGCACCAGGTGGTCGGCGTGTTCACCCAGGCATTGTGCCGGCCGCTGGCCGAGGTGCTGCAACGCCTGGGCAGCAAGCATGTGCTGGTGGTGCACTCCAAGGACGGCCTGGACGAATTCAGCCTGGCCGCGCCGACCTTCGTTGCGGAACTGAAGAACGGCGAAATCACCGAGTACTGGGTAGAGCCCGAAGACCTGGGCATGAAGAGCCAGAGCCTGCACGGCCTGGCGGTAGACAGCCCGGCCGCGTCGCTGGAGTTGATTCGCGATGCCCTGGGGCGCCGCAAGACCGAAAACGGTCAGAAGGCGGCAGAAATGATCGTGCTCAATGCCGGCGCTGCGCTGTATGCCGCCGACCATGCCATGAGCCTCAAGCAAGGCGTCGAGCTGGCCCATGATGCACTGCACACCGGGCTGGCGCGAGAAAAGCTCGAAGAGCTGGGCGCCTTTACCGCGGTATTCAAGCAGGAGAATGAAGAGTGAGCGTACCGACGGTTCTGGAAAACATCCTGGCGCGCAAGGTTCAGGAAGTGGCCGAGCGCAGTGCCCGCGTCAGCCTGGCTGAACTCGAGCGCCTGGCGGCCGTCGCCGATGCGCCGCGCGGGTTCGCCAATGCGCTGATCGAGCAGGCAAAGCGCAAGCAGCCGGCAGTGATCGCCGAGATCAAGAAGGCATCGCCGAGCAAGGGCGTGATTCGCGAAGGCTTCGTGCCGGCCGACATTGCCGTCAGTTATGAAAAGGGCGGGGCCACCTGCCTGTCGGTGCTTACCGATATCGATTACTTCCAGGGCGCCGATGCATACCTGCAGCAGGCGCGCGCCGCGTGCACGTTGCCGGTGATCCGCAAGGACTTCATGATCGATCCTTATCAGATCGTCGAGGCCCGTGCGCTGGGTGCCGATTGCGTGCTGCTGATCGTCTCGGCACTGGATGACGTGAAGATGGCCGAGCTGGCGGCCACGGCGAAGAGCGTAGGGCTGGATGTATTGGTCGAAGTGCACGACGGCGACGAGCTGGAGCGTGCGCTGAAAACCCTGGATACACCGCTGGTGGGCGTGAACAACCGCAACCTGCACACCTTCGAGGTGAGCCTGGAAACCACCCTCGACCTGCTGCCGCGCATCCCGCGTGATCGCCTGGCAATCACCGAAAGTGGCATTTTCAATCGGGCAGACGTCGAGCTGATGGAGATCAACGAGGTCTACTCGTTCCTGGTGGGCGAAGCGTTCATGCGTGCCGAGCACCCGGGGTTGGAACTGCAGCGCCTGTTCTTCCCCGAGCGCGTGGTGCACAACCCGGCGCAAGGCCTGGACTGATCCACACTGAAGCCGGCGTTGCCGGCTTTTTTGTATCGACAAGGTGGGTGTGATGACTGAACAAGCTGTTGCGGTGACGGTGGAGGCGGGCTTGCAGGCCGAGCAGGACCTGCTGGCGGCTGTGTGCAAGGGCGAAAAGCAACATGGCCTGCTGTTCTGGCAGCCGACGGACCGCGCGCTGGTGATGCCGCGGCGCATGAGCCGGCTGGAAGGTTTCGAGGCCGCCTGCACCGAATTGGCCGTTGCCGGCTGGCCGGTGCTGCTGCGCGAGACCGGCGGTGAGCCAGTGCCGCAGTCGGCTGCGACAATCAATATCGCGTTGGTGTATGTGGCGCCGCGCAGCGAGGGTGATCACGGTCGTATTGAGAAGGCCTACGAGCGCCTGTGCCTGCCGCTATGCGAGGTGTTGCGCGAATGGGGCGGGCTGGCGTCGGTGGGGGAGATCGAGGGGGCGTTCTGCGATGGGCGCTACAACGTCAACCTCAATGGTCGCAAGCTGGTCGGCACGGCGCAGCGCTGGCGTCAGGGCCTGGGCGGCAAGCGCCCGGTGGTGCTGGTGCATGGCGCCTTGCTGCTGGACAACGAGCGCGAGTCGATGGTGGCGGCAGTCAATCGCTTCAATGAATGCTGCGAGCTTGAGCAGCGCTGCCGCGCCGACAGTCATATCGCCCTGCATGAAGTGGTGCCCCAGGCACCGCTGCTGGCGCGCCTGGAGCAGGCCTACTCGCAGGTGATCGCGGCGATCGAGCGCGATTAACGGGTGCCGAAGACCACCATGGTCTTGCCTTTGACATGCACCAGGTTACGTTCTTCGAGGTCCTTGAGCACGCGGCCGACCATCTCTCGCGAGCAGCCGACGATGCGGCCGATTTCCTGGCGGGTGATCTTGATCTGCATGCCGTCGGGGTGGGTCATGGCATCGGGCTGCTTGCACAGCTCCAGCAGGCAGCGGGCCACCCGACCGGTCACGTCGAAAAACGCCAGGTCGCCCACCTTCTGCGTGGTGTTGCGCAGGCGCTGGGCCATCTGGCTGCCCAGGGCGTAAAGGATGTCCTGGTCCTGGCGGGCCAGTTCACGGAATTTCTCGTAGCTGATTTCAGCCACTTCGCATTCGGTCTTGGCGCGTACCCAGGCGCTGCGCTGGTGTTCCTTGCCGATGGGTTCGAACAGGCCCAGCTCACCGAAAAAATCGCCACTGTTGAGGTAGGCGATGATCATCTCGCGGCCTTCCTCGTCCTCGATCAGGATGGTCACCGAGCCCTTGACGATGAACGACAGGGTATCGGCCCGATCACCAGCGCAGATGATGTTGTTCTTGGCTGCAAAGCGGCGACGCTGGCAGTGGGCGAGCAACTTGTCGATGTTCTTGATCTTGGCTGGAAGGGTTGTTGCAACCATGGCTGAATCCTGGAAAGACGCGACGCGTGGGCATTCTTGTCGACCGCTGGGCGCGGGTGCCAGCAGTTTGGCGCCAGCTTATCAGACGCCTGTAGGTGTATCGGCATATTTACTCGAACGCTTAGCCTTTTCGCACGTGCGCGCAAGGTCTAAGCTGACAGCCTTTTTTCAAAGCAAGGGAATCCGGGTGATGAAGGCGCGTATCCAGTGGGCAGGCGAAGCCATGTTTCTTGGCGAATCGGGCAGTGGCCATGTAGTGGTCATGGATGGTCCACCCGAGAGTGGTGGGCGCAACCTGGGCGTGCGGCCGATGGAGATGCTCCTGCTGGGCCTGGGTGGCTGCAGCAATTTCGACGTGGTGAGCATTCTGAAGAAATCGCGCCAGGCGGTAGAGAGCTGCGAGGCGTTTCTCGAGGCCGAGCGGGCCGACGAGGACCCCAAGGTGTTCACAAAGATTCATCTGCGCTTTGTGGTCAAGGGCCGCGGCCTGAAGGAGGCCCAGGTCAAGCGCGCGGTGGAGTTGTCGGCCGAGAAGTACTGCTCGGCATCGATCATGCTGGGGCGCGCCGGGGTCGAGATCACCCACGCCTACGAGATTGTCGAGCTGGGTTGATCGTCGCGTGGCCATTCGCCGGTAACGCGGGCTGCTACAGGCGGATGCCGCTTCCCTTGTAGGAGCCAGCCTTGCTGGCGAAGCGCTCCAGCGCAAACAGCAGCATCAGCCCCGGTACCAGCGCCAGCAACCACCAGTGCAGGTTCAGCACCAGCAGCCCGAGTACTTCGCTTGTGCTCCAGGTATTGCCGAACGCGGTGGAGAACAACTCGCACAGCAGCCAGGCACTGACGGCCGCAATGGCAGCAAACACGCCGCCTAATACGCGGCGCCGGCGGATGATACTGCCCAGCAACACGAACAGCAGCATTCCGGGTACACAGAACAGCGCCAGATCCAGCGCGCTGTTGTCGGAATCGCCCAGATAGGGCAGCGACATGCTGAAGGGCGTTTCGCGCAGGCTTGCGGTCATCGCCAAGATGAACAGGTAGCCCACCAGCACCAACCCCATGCTTTGCAGCGCTCGAATCAGCAGCAGGCGCACCCTCATCGACGAAGCCCCGGCAACAGGTCGAGCAGGCCGTTCGGCAGCAGTGCGCGAAGGTTTGTACTCAGGCGTTCGCGATGCTTCTGGTAGAGCAGGCCAAGGCCGATGACCCCCAGGCCGATCATGCTCAGCACTACCGGGAACAGCAGCGAGTCGGCGAATACGTCATACGACAGGTAGCCAAGGTAGGCCGAAACGCCCATGGCCCCGAACACCATGAACAATGGCCGGCGCAGCAGCACGGCGACCGCCATCAGCCCCAGGTTGATCAGGCAGTACAGCGCCTTGCCGACCTCGCTGTCACTGTCCATCGAGGTCAGCCCGCCCCAGAAGGCCAGCAGCCCGGCCAGATAACCCCAGAACGCATAGTCCTCGCGGGTTCGGCCATCGATGCCGAGGAACACCAGCAACAGGCCGAGGCCGAACCAAAGCGAAACCTTCTGGCGTTGCGCCCAGTTGAACGGCTCGCCGTAGATCCACTCGGTCAGGTCCATCGACATGAACCACAGCGCCACGGCGATGGGCATCACGATGAACGGGAAGGGGATCAGGCGCAGCATCAGCAGGCCGGCGATCACGGTGGCCGCTTCCATCAGCAGCCAGCCGCCCTGCACGTAGGTGTAGTAGCTGTGGTAGTGAGTCTGGGTATCGTCCAGGGGCCAGAAGCCTGTAAGGCGCTCGAGGGCGAACACCGCCAGCGGTACGATGCTGACCGCCACCGCTGCCAGCAGACCGGCAGGAATACGCTGGCCGCGGCGCTGAAGTGCCAGGCCACCGCCAGTCAACACGGCCATGTAGGCCAACGCGATCAGCAACAGTGCGCTGTCGCCGATGCGCATCCAGGCCTCGCTCAGCAGCCAGCCCATGGCCCCCATGATCAGCAGGGCGCCGAAGTAGAACGCGACATGGGCCAGCTGGAAACTGGGCCGTTGTGCGGGCTGGCGCTTGAGGAATTCAAGCAGGGCCTTGTCCTGGCCCGGGTTCAGTACGCCGGCATCGACGGCGCGGGCCAGGTCCCTGGCATCGAAGTGTTCCATCAGATTCGATAGGTGCTCTTGGTCATGACCTTGGCCATCAGACTCATGCCGAACTTGACCGGTGCGGGGAAGCGAAAGCCGCCGGCATCCAGTGCCGACTCGGCGTGCTGCTCTTCATCAACGCGCATCTGTTCGAGGATTGCGCGGGACTTTTCGTCCTCGGCCGGGATCTGTTCCAGGTGCTCGTCCAGGTGCTTGCACACCTGGTGCTCGGTGGCCGCGACGAAACCGAGGCTGACCTTGTCGCTGATCAGGCCGGCGACAGCGCCGATGCCGAACGACATGCCATAGAACAGCGGGTTGAGAACGCTCGGGTGGCTGCCCAGTTGGCGGATGCGTTGCTCGCACCAGGCCAGGTGGTCGATTTCTTCCTCGGCGGCATGTTCCATCGCCTTGCGTACCTGCGGCAGCTTGGCAGTCAGGGCCTGGCCCTGGTACAGCGCCTGGGCACAGACTTCACCGGTGTGGTTGATGCGCATCAGGCCGGCGACGTGGCGGGTCTGGTCGTCGCTCAGGTCGGCGTCTGGCTGGATGATCGCAGGCGACGGGCGGGACGGTTGGCCGCTGAAGGGGAGCAAGGTGCGCATGGCGGTATCGGCCTGCAGCAACAAGCGGTCGAGCGGCGAATAGTGACGTTCGGTAGCCATCGGGCACCTCCGCAAGAATGTGCCCGACAGTTTAACCCAATCCAGATGACAGGGCTTGCGTTGGATCAGCCCGGCGGCCAGGTCATCTGGCGCTGGCCGAGCACGTGCATGTGGATGTGGTAGACGGTCTGTCCACCCTGCTCGTTGCAGTTCATCACCACGCGGAAACCTTCCTCGCAACCCAGTTCCTTGGCCAGTCGCTGGGCGGTGAACAGGATATGACCGGCCAGACCCTTGTCTTCTTCGGTGAGGTCGTTGAGGGTGCGGATCGGCTTTTTCGGGATGACCAGAAAGTGCACCGGCGCCTGGGGGGCGATATCGTGGAAGGCCAGAACCTGGTCGTCCTCGTAGATGATCCTGGCCGGAATCTCCCGGTTGATGATCTTTGTGAACAGAGTTTCCACAACGCTTGCTCCATGGTGGGGTTCGGGCTTGAGTGTACTCAGGCGCCGCTTGCTCGCCCAGTGCCGATTCGCTTCAGCGTGGGCAGTAGGCCCGGTTGATTGCGCCGGCCAGCTTGCGCGCAAGCCAGCGCGACAGCCAACGCGGGCTGGCGGCCAGCCAGCGGTTGCGCCGACCGGGGATGATCAGTGCGCGGTTCTTTTCCAGTGCGCGCACGGTGTACAGGGCCACTTCCTCGGGGTTCATGCAGCGGTTGCCGTTGTCCAGCCGGGGGATGCGCCGCAGCGGCGATCGAACCGGGCCGGGGCATAACACCGAAACCTTGATACCGGTCTGCTTGAGTTCCTCGCGCAGGCCTTCGGAAAAATGCAGCACATAAGCCTTGCTCGCCGCATAGGTGGTCATCCAGGGGCCGGGAGCGAAGGCGGCCAGCGACGCGACATTGAGGATCTGCCCGCCACCCTGCACCGCCATCGCGTTGCCCAGCGCATGGCACAGGCGGGTGAGGGCGAGGATGTTGACCTCGATGATGTCCTGCTCGTCGCCCCATTCCTGGGCCAGGAAGTGCCCGTAGGTGCGGATGCCGGCGCAGTTGACCAGCAGGTCGATCTGTCTGTCACCTTCCTCGAGCTCCAGCAGAAAGCCGGACAGGCGCAATGGCTCGCCCAGGTCGCAGGCGCGCAGTAGCACTTCCACGCCGAAGCGCTGGGTCAGTTCCAGGGCGATGCTTTCCAGCAGGTCGCGCTGCCGGGCCACCAGTATCAGGTTGCGCCCCCGGCGCGCGAGGGCCTCGGCCAATGCCAGGCCCAGGCCACTGGAGGCGCCGGTGATCATGGCGTAACGGGTCATGCAGTTCTCCAATCGGCAGGGGGCGGTGCGGCTGGCGCCTAGTTTACAGACTGGAGCAGGTAAAGGCTGCGGTCAGCCGTTGAGGGCAGTCATGTAGATACCCCACGCCATGAACGGTATCCACAGCGAGGCCACCACGATAACCGCCTTGGTGTTGGGGGGCGGTGGCGGCCCGTAACGATTGCTGGCGGGGTTGCCGGGAATCAACAGCAGGGCCAGGAAAACCAGGTTGCCGATGTAGTAGGGGATCAGGGTCAACAGGCTGTACCAGCCATTGAAGCCCAGGTCGCTCAGGCGCCGGGCGATGAACACCAGGCTGAAGATCTTGGCGGCCAGCAACATCGGCACGATGGCGGCGACCAGGTCTTTGGAGAGCGAGGACATCAGTGCAACCAGCAGCACTGTCCCGAACACTGCGCCAATCAGCACCAGGCTCCAGGCCAGTAGCCGCACCCTGCCAATGCGGCCGCGCACGCTCATGACCCTGAGCTTTTCGTTGTTCAGTTGAAGGGGGTTGATGTAGGTGTCGCGCATCGGGCTTCCTTTGCCGTTGAGAGTGGTTCAGCCAGGCCGGTGCTGGCCCAGCTGGATCGCCGCGGCCTGGGCCTGGCGGTATTCGTGGTCGAGTCGAGCGATCAGTTGATCAACCGTGCCCAGGCTGTCGATGGCGCCGACGCCCTGGCCGGCGGACCATACGGTCTTCCAGGCCTTGGCCTCGTCATCCAGTGGCTTGAGCCGGCTTTCGCCCGACTTGCCCAGAGCGTTGAGGTCGAACCCGGCGTTTTCCAGGCTCTGACGCATGAAGCTGGCTGGCACCCCGGACACTGCGGCGGTGTGGATGATATCGGCTGCCTTGGCATCCAGCAGCATTTGTTTGTAGGCGTCAGGCGCCTGGCTTTCGGTACTGCCAATGAAGTGGGTGCCCAGGTACGCGAGATCTGCGCCCAGCAGTTGCGCGGCCAGAACTTCGTGGCCGCGGTTCAGGCAGCCTGCCAGCAGCAGCGTCTTGTCGAAGAACTGGCGAATTTCGGCAATCAGGGCAAAAGGACTCCACGTACCGGCGTGACCACCGGCACCCGCCGCCACGGCGATCAGGCCGTCCACGCCGGCCTCGGCGGCTTTCTCGGCATGGCGCCGGGTGGTGACGTCATGGAACACCAGGCCGCCATAGCCGTGGACGGCATCGACCACTTCCTTTGCCGCACCCAGGCTGGTGATGACGATGGGCACGCGGTGCTCGATGCAGATCGCAAGATCGGCCTGCAGGCGCGGGTTGCTGGGGTGCACGATGAGGTTCACCGCATAGGGCGCGGGGTTGTCGAGCCCGGCCAGGCCCGCCTCTATCTGCTCCAGCCAGGCCCTGAAGCCGGCACTGTCACGCTGGTTGAGCGCCGGGAAGCTGCCCACCACGCCATTGCTGCAGCAGGCCAGGACCAGCTGTGGATTGGAAATCAGGAACATCGGCGCTACCACCACGGGCAGGCGCAGGCGTTGTTCAAGCAGGGCGGGCAATGACATGGCGGGCTCTCGGAGTGGAGGATCAGAACGGTTTGACCACGACCAGGATGACGATCAGCAACAGGATGACCACAGGCACTTCATTGAACCAGCGGAAGTACACATGGCTGCGGGTGTTTTCGCCGCGCGCGAAGCGCTTCACGTTGGCGCCGCACATGTGATGGTAGCCGGTCAGCAGAATGATCAGGGTCAGCTTGGCGTGCATCCAGCCCTGCTTGAGGAAGTCGGGGTTGAGGCTGAGCAGCCAGATGCCGAACACGAAGGTCGCGATCATTGCCGGGCCCATGATGCCGCGGTACAGCTTGCGCTCCATGGTGACGAAGCGTTCCTGGCTGATGGTGTCCTGGCTCTGGGCGTGATAGACGAACAGGCGAGGGAGGTAGAACAGGCCGGCAAACCAGCAGACGACACTGACGATGTGCAGGGCTTTGATCCAGAGAAACAGCATTTTTAGGTAGTCCTTCAGGTTCACGGTCGTCAGATAGTAGTGGCTTGTGTGTGCAGGCGTCACCCGAACGGTTGTTACCAAGGCTGTGGGCCCATATTATCCGTGGTTTTCCAGTCGGTTCGTTGAAAGGGGCAGGTATATGGTCAAGGTCGGTATCGTCGGCGGCACGGGTTACACCGGTGTCGAGCTGCTGCGTCTGTTGGCACAGCATCCACAGGCTGAAGTGGCAGTCATCACCTCGCGTTCCGAAGCGGGCCTGCCGGTGGCCGAGATGTACCCGAACCTGCGTGGCCACTACGACAACCTGGCTTTCAGCGTGCCGGACACCAAGACCCTGGCGGCCTGTGACGTGGTGTTCTTCGCCACCCCGCACGGCGTGGCCCATGCACTGGCCGGCGAGTTGCTGGCAGCCGGCACCAAGGTCATCGACCTGTCGGCCGACTTCCGACTGCAGGACGCCGATGAGTGGGCGCAGTGGTACGGCCAGCCCCACGGCGCGCCAGAGCTGCTCAAGGATGCGGTGTATGGCCTGCCGGAAGTGAACCGCGAGCAGATCCGCAGCGCCCGCCTGATCGCCGTGCCGGGTTGCTACCCCACCGCGACCCAGCTGGGGTTCCTGCCGTTGCTGGAAGCGGGCATTGCTGATGCCTCGCGCCTGATTGCCGACTGCAAGTCTGGGGTCAGTGGTGCGGGCCGCGGTGCCAGCGTTGGCTCGCTGTTCTGTGAAGCCGGTGAAAGCATGAAAGCCTACGCGGTGAAAGGCCACCGCCATCTGCCCGAGATCCGTCAGGGCCTGCGCCGGGCAGCCGGTGGTGATGTCGGCCTGACGTTCGTGCCTCACCTGACGCCGATGATCCGCGGTATTCATTCGACCTTGTATGCCACCGTCGCCGACACCTCGGTCGACCTGCAGGCGCTGTTCGAAAAACGCTACGCCAATGAGCCGTTCGTCGACGTGATGCCAGCCGGCAGCCACCCGGAAACCCGCAGCGTGCGCGGGGCCAACGTATGCCGCATTGCCGTGCATCGCCCGCAAGGGGGTGATCTGGTGGTGGTGTTGTCGGTAATCGACAACCTCGTGAAGGGGGCCTCGGGCCAGGCGGTACAGAACCTGAACATTCTGTTCGGTCTGGACGAGCGTATGGGCCTGTCCCACGCCGGGCTGCTGCCTTAAGGCGCAACCGGCAGACTGCAAGCGGGCATAGGGCGGCATTTGCCGCTTGTCGCTTGCGGCCTGCCGCTGCTTCTATTGTTGACCGATTTTCTCGGAGAAGCGGATAATGCGCGTCATCACGCATTAAGGCGGCAACAGCGCCGGGAGAAAGTCAGCATGAGCGTCGAATCCTTCACCCCCACGATTTTGCAATTCACGCAGGGTGCCGCGCACAAGGTGAAGACCCTGGTCGATGAAGAGGGCAATGATCGCCTCAAATTGCGCGTGTTCGTGACCGGTGGCGGTTGCTCGGGCTTCCAGTACGGCTTCACCTTCGACGAAGATGTGGCTGAAGACGACACCATCGTCGAGCGCGAGGGTGTTGCCCTGGTGGTCGACCCGATGAGCTTCCAGTACCTGGCGGGCGCGGAAGTGGACTACCAGGAAGGTCTGGAAGGTTCGCGTTTCGTCATCAAGAACCCGAACGCCACCACCACCTGCGGTTGCGGCTCTTCGTTCTCGATCTGAGTTACAGGCAGTACTGCTGACGCCGCGCCTCTGCGCGGCGTTTTGCTGTGTGCGTTCAGGCGGGGTAGATCGCGCCCAGAACGCGCAGGCCCTTGGCGCCAGTAACACTGGGGCGGTTGGCGGCGATGCCCTCCAGGCAGCAGTGTGCCAGCCAGGCGAACGCCATGGCTTCCACCCAGTCTGGATCGACGCCGTTGATGGCAGTGCTGCTGACCCGGGCGTTGGGCAGCAGGCAGGCCAGACGCTTCATCAGTGTGCCGTTGTGGGCGCCGCCGCCACAGACCAGCAGCGCCTGGGTGGCTGTCTGCGCCGCCTGCAGCGAGCTGACGATGCTGTGGGCGGTAAGTTCGAGCAGGGTGGCCTGCACGTCGGCATCGCTGCCGGGGGGCTGGCCGGCCAGGTGCTTGCGCAGCCATGTCAGGTTGAACACCTCGCGGCCGGTACTCTTGGGACCGGTGCCGGCAAAGAACGGATCGCTGAGCAGGCTGGCGAGCAGCCCGGGGATGACGTGGCCTGTGGCCGCCCAGGCGCCGTCGGCATCATAGCCGTGACCTTGTTTCTCGTTGATCCAGGCATCCAGCAGTACGTTGCCCGGGCCACAGTCGAAGCCGCTGACCGGCTTGCCGGTCTCGATCAGGCTCAGGTTGCTGAAGCCGCCGACGTTGAGTACTGCCAGGCGCTCGCCCTGATTGTCGAACAGCGCTTCGTGAAAGGCCGGCACCAAGGGGGCCCCCTGGCCGCCGGCAGCCACGTCGCGGCGGCGAAAATCGCTGACCACTGTAATCCCGGTCAGCTCTGCCAGCAGCGCCGGGTTGCCGATCTGCACGGTGAAGCCCTGGGCAGGCTCGTGGCGAATGGTCTGTCCGTGGCTGCCAATAGCGCGGATATCTGCAGGCTGCAGGTGCTGTTCGGCCAGCAATTGCTGAATGCCCTCGGCGGCCAGTCTCACCCAGGCAGCCTCGGCCAGGGCGGCGCGGGCAATTTCGTCGGGGCCGCTGGCGCACAGCGCGAGCAAGTCGTCGCGCAGCGCCTGGGGCATCGGAATGTAATGAGTAGCGAGCAGCGTGAGACGCTGCTCCTGTCTGATCAAGGCGATGTCCAGGCCATCGAGGCTGGTGCCGGACATCACTCCCAGATACAGGGCCATGGCTTAGCGCTTGGCCGAGGCCAGCATGGTGGCCTTCTCTTGTTCCATGCGCGCCATCAGCGGCTGGCTTTGCTGCAGGAAGCGCTGGCGTTCAGCCTTGGCGATCGGATCGGCCATTGGCAGCTTCTGTCCGAGCGGGTCGACGTGCACGCCATTGACCTGGAACTCGTAGTGCAGGTGCGGCCCGGTGGACAGCCCCGTGGTGCCGATGTAGCCGATCACCTGGCCCTGCTTGACCGTGCCGCCGGTCTTGATGCCCTTGGCGAAGCCCTGCATGTGCCCGTACAGGGTCTGGTAGGTATTGCCGTGCTTGATGATCACGGTGTTGCCGTAGCCTCCACGACGACCGGCCAGCAGTACCTTGCCGTCACCGGCGGCCTTGATCGGCGTGCCGCGCGGCGCTGCATAGTCGACGCCCTTGTGGGCGCGGATCTTGTTCAGGATAGGGTGCTTGCGACCTGCCGAGAAGCGCGAGCTGATGCGGGCGAAGTCCACCGGGGTACGAATGAACGCCTTGCGCATGCTATTGCCGTCGGCGGTGTAGTAGCTGGTGTTGCCCTGCTTGTTGGTATAGCGCACCGCAGTGAAGCTCTTGCCGCGGTTGGTGAAGCGTGCCGACAGGATGTTGCCGTTGCCGACCACCTTGCCATTGACCACTTTCTGTTCGTAGATCACGTCGAATTCGTCACCCTGGCGGATGTCCTGGGCGAAGTCGATGTCGTAGCCGAAGATGCGGGCCATGTCCATGGTCAGCGAATGGTTCAGGCCGGCACGCTGCGCGGAAGCCGACAGCGAACTCTTGATGACGCCGTGCACGTAGGCCGAGCGAACCACTGGCTTGGTGATTTCACGGTTGAAGGCATAGCCCTTGTCGCCCTTGGTCAGGCGGATGGTCTCGAGATCGCTGACCTTGCTGTGCAGGCTGGCCAGCTGGCCGTCCTTGTCCAGTTCGATTTCCAGTACCTGGCCATGCTTGAGCTGGCTGAATTGCTTGGCCTGCTTGTTGCTGGCAAGCACCTCGTGCACCACATTGGCCGGCAGGCCGACCTTGGCGAACAGTGTCGACAGGGTGTCGCCACGGGCCACGGTGACTTCGCGGTGGCTTGGATCCTTGGCGGGTTCGGCAGTTGGGGTGGGTTCGGTCTTGGCGGTTTCTTCGGTGGGCGCGGGGGCAGTGTCAATCTGGGCGAACGGCGAGGCGGTGGTTTCTTCGCGGACGTCGGCCTGGGTGGTTTCCTGTTGCTTCAGCTGCTCGGCAGGGGATTCCAGCTCGAGGTTAAGGGTAGTTTTCTTGGCTTCGACCTCGCTGGAGGGGAACACCAGCAAGGCCAGGCTGAGCAGGGCGGCGATACCGCTGGCGGCCAACAGGTGGCTCTTCGGATAAAGCGGAGGCGCTTTAGTCGGTTCGTTGGTCATAGGTAGATTGACTTTGAAAAAGATGGATTGGAAAAGATGAATGACATGATGAAGATGAAATAACTGTATAAAATATAACCAAATCCCCTTCAGCGCAAGCGCGCAGACGTCATCAGTCGGGTGTGCGGTCACATCCGGGGCAAAAACTTGTATTTGATGGCTGATCTTGTATGGTTGGGGCCCTTTGAATCTGAGCCTTGCGGGTCTGTTATGAAGTCGGTTGAAGAGCAGCTAGCGCTGATCAAGCGTGGTGCGGAAGAGGTACTGGTCGAGGCCGAACTGGTCGAGAAGCTCAAGCGCGGGCAACCGCTGCGGATCAAGGCGGGTTTCGACCCGACTGCGCCGGATCTGCACCTGGGGCACACCGTCCTTATTAACAAGCTGCGCCAGTTCCAGGAACTGGGGCATCAGGTGATCTTCCTGATCGGCGACTTCACCGGCATGATCGGTGACCCGAGCGGCAAGAGCGCCACACGCCCGCCGCTGACCCGCGAGCAGGTGCTGGAGAACGCCGAGACCTACAAGCAGCAGGTGTTCAAGATTCTTGATCCGGCCAAGACCGAGGTCGCGTTCAACTCTACCTGGATGGACGCGCTGACCCCGGCCGACTTCATTCGCCTGGCTTCACAGTACACCGTGGCGCGCATGCTCGAGCGCGACGACTTCGACAAGCGCTATACCAGCAACCAGCCGATCGCGATTCACGAGTTCCTCTATCCGCTTGTGCAGGGCTATGACTCGGTGGCGCTGAATGCCGATGTCGAGCTGGGCGGTACCGACCAGAAGTTCAACCTGCTGATGGGGCGCGAGCTGCAGCGTGGCTACGGCCAGGAGGCGCAGAACATCGTCACCATGCCATTGCTCGAAGGGCTGGATGGCGTGAAGAAGATGTCCAAGTCGCTGGGTAACTATGTAGGTATCCAGGAAGCACCAGGGGTGATGTACAGCAAGCTGGTGTCGATCCCTGATACGTTGATGTGGCGTTACTTCGAGCTGCTGAGCTTTCGCTCCATGGAAGAGATCGATGGGTTCCGTGCTGAAGTGGCTGCTGGTGCCAACCCGCGGGATATCAAGATCAAGCTGGCTGAAGAGATCGTGGCCCGCTTCCATGGTGAGGAGGCTGCGGCCAATGCCCACCGCGCAGCGGGTAATCGCATGAAGGATGGGGAGTTGCCGGAGGACCTGCCGCAGATCGACGTACTGGCTACCGAGGCCATGCCGATTTCTGCTGTGCTGAACAAGGCGGGCCTGGTCAAGAACTCGGCGGCAGCCCGTGATCTGCTGGCGGCAGGAAGCGTGAAGGTCGATGGTGAGGTCGTTGATCGTGGCTTCGTCTTCGAGCTGGGCTCCACCCATGTGTGTCAGGCGGGCAAGAAGGCGTTTGCACGTATCAGTCTGAAGGCTGAATAAAGAGAGGGCGGCGTAAGCCGCCCTTCCTATATAGAGAAGGGCTGGTTTGCTTTGTTTTGCGAAAGTTTCAAATTAGCCCTTGACGCACGATTTAATCTCTCTATAATTCGCCCCACTTCCGGCTCTTCCGGCGCCCGGCTGGTGGCCTGCGGCACGATGACCAGCCTGCCGCCATACAGCAGCGCGCCAAAGATTTCCCACACCGAGAAGTCGAAGGCATAGGAGTGGAACAGGCTCCACACGTCACTCGGCCCGAAGTTGAACCAGTGTTCGGTGGCGGCAAACAGGCGTAGCACGTTGTGGTGCGCGAGCAACGCGCCCTTNTGTCTAGTCCTGAAATAGGTTTACACCTGTTCAGGTAGGCCGATAGGCCTCAAAACGCCCGATGCACCGCATCGGGCGTTTTGTTTTTCAGGGCCATATGGGGCCGTTCTGTGTTGTAGATCTGCACTGCCTCATCAACCATCTGCCTCGCTTGCTCCAGATCTTCAGGTCTGCTTAACAGCAGCTCCATCTTGAGGATTCCGTTGATTCGCTCAGCCAGCGCGTTCTGGTAGCAGTCATACCCATCAGTCATGGAGCACTGAACGCCGTGCCGTTGGTGCAGTGACTGGTATAGCGCCGAGCAATATTGGATGCCTCGATCCGAATGGTGGACTAATGGCTGGCGACGACGTCGCTTTCGTAAGGCCTGCTTGAAGGCTTGCGCTACTGACTCGGCATGCAGGCTTTCATGGACGTGGTGACCAACAATTTTCCTGGAGTACGCGTCCGTTACCAGGCTCAGGTACAGCGGGCCGTTACGTGCGGGCAGATAAGTAATGTCGGCAACCCAGACGTGCTCCGGCCTTGTCGGAACGACTTGGCTTGGACCGGGCTTGATTAAGTTGGGATGGCGGTAGAAGCGATGAAAGCTCTGTGTTGTCTTGTGGTATGCCCGCTTGGGCAGTACCAGCAAACGGCGCTCTCCCAAGACCTGAAACAGCCTATCTCGGCCGACCTGGAATCGTTTGTCAGGTTGGCAATGCAGCAAATAGTGCAGCTTACGGGTACCCAGACGGGGCTGGCGCAGCCGGACTTGCTGAACAAACTGAACCACCCGATCTGCCTGGCGCTCTTTGCCATCAGCAGCTCGGTTGCGCTTGTAGTAAGCCTGTCGACTGATGCCTAGAAACTGACAAGCCCTGGCAATGCTCAGTCCTGCGACTTGACCTTGCGAGAGGACTTGCCGGATCGCTTTTTTACGACCGAGACACCATAGTCATTTTTCAGAACATCAACGACCGTTTCAAAGAACTGGGCCTTCTGGCTCATCAGCTCAAGCTGCTGCTCAAGCTCTTTGATTCGCTGCTCTGGAGTGAGCATTTTGGGGTCAGACATCGCGCAGCTCCTCTCGTCGCGGATCGAGGCCCCCTGGCTCCAATCCTGCCGACCGTGCTTACGCAACCATACCAGAACCGTCGACCGTCCCTGGATGCCATACCGCACCTGGGCCTGCTTGTAGGTCAGTTCGCCTTTTTCAATCTGATCAACCACCGCCAATTTAAAAGACAGTGAGTAATCACGCTGTGTGCGCTTTACACCTTGCTCCATCTGACTCTCCGGAAATTCGGGATGGGAGGTGTAAACCTTATTCAGGACGGGACACGCCCACAAAAAAAGCCCCCACGCCTTGCGGCGCTGGGGGCTTTTTCGTGAAGGCGTTCGAGCAAACGGTCTCACACCTTCGCCAACACCAGTTCATCCCCGGCCCGCAGGTCCTCCCGCGCACTGAAGTACACCGCCGTGAGCAGGCCCACCGTGCCCATCAGCAGGCAGAACCCCACACACACCCATGGGCTCCACGGCATCAGCGCAATCAGCATAAGCGGCGTGGTGCTGGCCCACAGCGCATAGGCCAGGTTGTAGGTAAAGGAAATCCCCGACACGCGAATGGCCGGCGGAAACAGCCCGACCATCACCGACGGCACCACCCCCACCACACCACAGGCCAGCCCTGCCAGCGCATAGGCCACCCCGGTCCAGCCCCAGCCGCCGATCAGGCTGGCATACAGCGCCCCCACTCCCAACGGCAGCAACAGGCTGTAGACCATCAGCGCGCGCCAGGCACCTACCCGGTCCACCAGCAAGCCGGCCAGCACGCAACCGATGTTCAAGAACACGATACCCAGCGCGCTCAGGGCGAAGGTGTCGGCCGCGCTCATGCCGAAACGCTGCTGCATCACCGTCGGGGTAATCACCACCAGCACCACCACCGCCGAGGTCAGCACGCAGGTCAGCAGGGCCGCCGGTACCAGCGCGCGGCGGTGCTCGCGCAGCACCGTGCGCAGCGGGAAGGCCACCGGTTGTTCACGCCGCTCGCGCAGCGCCAGGAACACCGGCGTCTCGCTCAGCCAGCGGCGCAGCCACACCCCGATCACGCCGAACACCCCGCCCAGCAAGAATGGATAGCGCCAGGCGTAGTCCAGAATCTCCTGGGCGGTGAACACCTGGGCCAGCGCCGTGGCGGTCAGCGCGCCCAGCAGGTAGCCGAACGTCAGCCCGGCCTGCAGAAAACCCAGCGCATAGCCCCGCCGCCCGGCCGGCGCATGCTCGGCGACGAAGGTCCAGGCACTTGGCACCTCACCGCCCACCGCCGCGCCCTGCAGAATGCGCAGGCCCAGCAGGATCAGCGGCGCCGCGTAGCCGATGTCGGCATAGGTCGGCATCACCCCGATCAGCAGGCACGGCAGCGCCATCATCAGGATGCTCAGGCTGAACACCTTCTTGCGCCCCAGGTGATCGGCAAAATGCGCCATCAGGATGCCGCCCAGCGGCCGCGCCAGGTACCCGGTGACGAAGATCCCGAAGCTCTGCAGCAGACGCAGCCACTCCGGCATCTCGGGCGGGAAGAACAGCTGGCTCAGGGTCAGCGCGAAGAACACGAATATGATGAAATCGTAGATCTCCAGCGCACCGCCCAGCGCCGCCAGGCCCAGGGTCTTGTGGTCGTCGCGCGAAAGCCGCAGCGGGCGCGCAGGGTTGGTGGCAGTCATAAAGGCATCCGCTTCGATAGGCTCACTGCGCGCAGCAAGGCGCGCCAGGACAGGCGCAGAGCATACCAAAAAGCGGCGAACGGCTCAGGCCTCGCGAGGGAACACCGTATGCCCCATGTTCAGGCGGCGCATGGGGGGCGCGTTACCAGCAGGCCTGTACCCGGGGTTGGGCAACTGCCCCAGCAGCAGTGGGGCATCGATGATAGCCATGAAGGACTGCAGGGCCTCGTTGTCGGGCACCTTGGGCAGGCTGACGCTCACCGCCTGACGCTGGCCAGCAGGCACCGCAGGTACGCGAAGGTGTTGCGACTCATACAGCAGCACATGCTGGATCTGCGTACTCACGCGACAGAACCGCTCCAGATCGACCCCCACGTGGCTGGCCAGGTCGATATTTCCGACCAGCAGACTGAACGGCAAAAGCGCGTTCTGCACCAGGCGCTGCAGGTCGTCGAAGGTCTCGACAGGGGCAATCCGGTAATACCCCAGGCCGTTGAGCATCTTCTCCAACTGCAGCAGTTGGATGGGGTGCTCATCGGCAATCAGGATTCGCATGGACTTGTCGGGCATCGGAAGGGCCTGGATAGAGAGCATGGAAGACATTCCTTGACCGCTACTACGCCACGATAAACCTCAGGCTGCGACAGGCATTACGTCAGGTGACGGATCTGATAGATAGTTGTAGGGAAATGCCGGGAAATCAAGGCACAGCCTCAATTGTTTGTTGCTGACCAGTGCATCAGACGGAATTTTGGCGCATCCGCGCCCGGCAATGTTTCATGGCATTGACGATATTTTTTTCCACCAGACTGCGAGAAATTCCGAGTCTTTCGGCAATTTGCTGGTGAGAAAGCCCCTCCAGCTTGCGTAGAAGGAAACTGTCCCGGCACCCAGGGCTTAGTTCCCCCAACGCCTGCTGCATCAGCTCCAGTCGGCGATCCATGTCCATGCGCTGGCAGGGCGCCGGCGAACGGAATGCCTCGTCGGTGTCGAGCACTTCCAGCGGCTCGTTGTGCCGCACCTGACTACGCCGATGGTCGTCGATCACCAGATTCAGCGCGGTACGGTAGAGAAAGGCCCGCGGATACTCGATCTGCTGTTCGCCATGTCGCTCGAGCACTCGCACATAAGCGTCGTGGGCCACGTCCTCGGCCGCCTGGCGACTGCCCAGCCGAACACACAGAAAGCTCACCAGTTCGCGATAGTAGTTTTCCAAAACGACACCTGGCCAGGATTCGGCGCTAAAGCGCCGAGAATGGAGAATCAGGGTGAAGCCAGTAGGCAACAATACAAATTATTATTATTCTCAGCAACCTCCGTCACGCCTCGCAGATTACCCGACTGCACGGCCTGCGACCCTGAATGTGCGCCGGTAAATTCCTGCGCATATAGCTCGTCTAACGAGGAGCCCCCGTGCCTGCGCTGTCTACGCCAGCAACTCGCGGGTCAACCCTTCTGGCTGGAAGCCCGCATGACACGTCTTACGAAAAATCGCCGCCTGTTGCTCTGCGGCCTCGGCCTGCTCGCCGCCGGCAGCCTGGCGGCCTGGCAAACCCTGCCATTGGGTGGTGAGCCCTCGAACACCATCAAGGTTACCCGCGCCGACATCGAAAGCAGCGTGACAGCACTCGGCACCCTGCAGCCACGCCGCTATGTCGATGTCGGCGCCCAGGCCTCGGGACAGATCCGCAAGTTGCATGTGGAAACCGGAGACCACGTCGAGGAAGGCCAACTGCTGGTCGAGATCGACCCTTCGACCCAGAAGGCACGCCTCGATGCAGGCCGCTATTCGATCGAGAACCTCAAGGCCCAGCTGCAGGAGCAGCGCGCCCAGTACACCCTGGCCGAGCATCAGCTCAAGCGCCAGCAGCAACTGGCCGCCAGCGGCGCTACCCGCGAAGAGGATGTGCAGACCGCACAGGCACAACTGAAAGTCACCCAGGCACGCATCGGCATGTTCCAGGCGCAGATCCTGCAGGCCCAGGCCAGCCTGCGCAGCGACGAGGCAGAGCTGGGCTACACGCGTATCTACGCGCCGATGTCCGGCACGGTGGTCGCCGTGGATGCGCGTGAGGGCCAGACACTCAACGCGCAGCAGCAAACACCGCTGATCCTGCGCATCGCCAAGCTGTCGCCGATGACCGTATGGGCTGAGGTCTCGGAGGCCGACATCGGCAACGTCAAACCCGGCATGCAGGCCTACTTCACCACCCTGGCCGGCGGCAAGCGCCGCTGGAGCAGCACCGTGCGCCAGATCCTGCCGGTACCGCCCAAGCCGCTCGACCAGATCAGCCAGGGCGGTGGCAGCCCCACCAGCTCCAGCGCCTCCGGCGGTGGGGGCAAGGTCGTGCTGTACACCGTCCTGCTGGACGTGGACAACGTCGACAATTCCCTGATGGCGGAAATGACCGCCCAGGTGTTCTTCGTCGCCGGCCAGGCCAGCAACGTGCTCACTGCCCCGATCGTGGCGCTGGAGCCCGATGCCCGGCAAAACGACATGCGCCTGGTCCAGGTACTGCACCCCAACGGCAAGGTCGAGCAACGCCAGGTTCGCGCCGGCCTCAGCGATCGCCTGCGCGTGCAGATCCTCGAAGGCCTGGCCGAGGGCGACACCCTGCTGATCGGCGCGCCCGCCGCCAGTGGAGGCTGAATGTCCACGCCCCTGATCGAACTGCGCGACATACGCAAATCCTACGGCGGCATCGACACGCCCAAGGTCGAGGTGGTACGCGGTATCAGCCTGGCCATCCAGCCCGGTGAGTTCGTTGCCATCGTCGGGGCTTCGGGCTCGGGCAAGTCGACCCTGATGAACATCCTGGGCTGCCTCGACCGCCCCACCAGCGGCCAGTACTACTTTGCTGGCAAGGATGTCGCCGAACTGGACAGCGACGAACTGGCCTGGATCCGTCGCGAAGCCTTCGGCTTCGTGTTCCAGGGCTACCACCTGATCGCCTCCGGGTCGGCCCAGGAAAACGTCGAGATGCCGGCAATCTACGCCGGTACCCCTGCCGCCGAGCGCCATGCCCGCGCGGCCGGGCTGCTGGCCCGACTGGGCCTGGCCACCCGCACGGGCAACCGTCCGCACCAGCTGTCCGGCGGTCAGCAACAACGCGTCTCGATTGCCCGCGCGCTGATGAACGGCGGCCACATCATCCTGGCCGACGAACCCACCGGCGCCCTCGACAGCCAGAGCGGCGCCGAAGTGATGAGCCTGCTCGACGAACTGGCAGGCCAGGGCCACGTCGTGATCCTGATCACCCATGACCGCGAAGTCGCCGCGCGCGCCAAGCGCATCATCGAGATCCGCGACGGCCTGATCCTAAGCGACTCGGCCAACGCGGCGGCGCCAGCGCGCGCAGCGGTGGCCAGCCTGAATGCAGACGACCTGCGCCAGCGCCTGGACCGCGGCGCCACCCAGAGCGGGGCCTGGAAAGGCGAGCTCATCGAAGCCCTGCAGGCCGCCTGGCGCCTGATGTGGATCAACCGCTTCCGCACCGCCCTGACCCTGCTCGGCATCGTCATCGGCGTGGCCTCGGTGGTGGTGATGCTGGCCGTCGGCGAAGGCAGCAAGCGCCAGGTCATGGCGCAGATGGCCGCCTTCGGCTCCAACATCCTTTACCTCAGCGGCAGCGAGCCAACGCACAACGCCCCCGCCGGAGTGGTGACCCTCGACGATGTGGCAGCAGTGGCGCAGTTACCGCAGGTGAAGATGATCATGCCGGTCATCGGCAGCGAACTGACGGTGCGTTACGGCAACAGCAACCAGCGCTTCTACGTCGGCGGCAACAACACCCACTTCCCCGAGATCTTCAACTGGCCGGTGGTCGAAGGCAGCTTTTTCACCGACGCTGACGAACATGCTGCCGCAGCCGTCGCGGTGATCGGTCACAAGGTCAGGGAAAAACTCCTCAAGGATGCCGGCGACCCTATTGGCCAGTACATCCTGATCGGCAACGTGCCCTTCCAGGTCATCGGCATACTTGCCGAAAAAGGTTCCAGCTCCGGCAACCAGGACAGCGATGGCCGCATCGTGGTGCCCTACTCCGCCGCTGCCGTGCGCCTGTTCGGCAGCCGCGATCCGGAGTACGTCACCATCGGCGCAGTCGACTCGGGCCGGGTCAAGGAAACCGAGCAGGCCATCGATCACCTGATGCGCCGCCTGCACAACGGCAAGCATGATTTCGAGCTGACCAACGATGCGGCGCTGATCCAGGCCGAGGCGCGCACCCAGAACACCCTGTCGCTGATGCTGGGCGCAATCGCAGCCATTTCGCTGCTGGTGGGCGGCATCGGGGTGATGAACATCATGCTGATGACCGTGCGCGAACGCACTCGCGAAATCGGCATCCGCATGGCCACCGGCGCCCGCCAGCGCGACATCCTGCGCCAGTTCCTCAGCGAGGCGGTGCTGCTGTCGATGGTCGGTGGCATCACCGGCATTGCCCTGGCGCTGTTGATCGGCGGCGGCCTGCTGCTGGCCGACATTGCCGTGGCCTTTACCCTGGGCGCCATGCTTGGCGCATTCACCTGCGCGGTCATCACCGGCGTGGTATTCGGTTTCATGCCCGCACGCAAAGCCGCCCGTCTCGATCCGGTCAAGGCCCTCACCAGTGAATGAACCTCCGATGAAACCGCTCTTGAGCGCATTGAGCCTGGCCCTGCTGCTCAGTGCCTGCAGCACTCCACCCACCCCGCCTGACATCGGGTTTGCCCCGCCACAACAGTGGCAGTCAGCCAACACCCAGGCGGTGCGCGACAGCAACCGCGCCTGGTGGCGCAGCTTTGCCAGTCCCGAACTCGACCAACTGATCGCACAGGCCGACAGCGGCAGCTACGACATTGCCGCTGCCATCGCCCGCGTGCGCCAGGCCCGTGCGGCGCGCACCATCGCTGGCGGCACGCTGCTGCCCGAAGTTGGCGCAGCCCTGGCCGGCAATCGCGAAAAACAGATGCACCACAACGGCTACGGCACCTCCAGCAGCACCAACGACCGAGAATCGGTCAGCTACAGCGCCAGCTTCAACGCCAGCTACGAGGTCGACTTCTGGGGCGGCAATGCGGCGGCACGCGACAGTGCCGAGCAGACCCTCAAGGCCAGCGAGTTCGACCAGGCTACCGTCACCCTGACCCTGTTCAGCAACGTGGCCAGCTTCTACCTGCAGGCCCTGGCCCTGGACGAACAGCAGCGTATCGCCAGCCTCAACCTGGCCAACGCCCAGCAGGTACTGGAGGTGGTACGCGCCAAGTACAACGCGGGCTCGGCAACTGCACTGGAGCTGGCCCAGCAGCAAGTACTGGTCGCTGCGCAACAGCGACGGCTGCCGTTGCTGCGCCAGCAGGCCACCGAGGCCCGCATCACCCTGGCCGCATTGCTGGGCAAGCCGGTGCAGGCCCTCACCCTGCACGCCAGCGATTTCAACCGCATCGCCGCCCCTGGCATCGATGCCGGGTTGCCCAGCGACCTGCTCAGCCGCCGGCCAGACATCGCCGCGGCCGAGGCTCGCCTGGCAGCGGCCAAGGCCGACGTGCAGGTGGCGCGCGCCGCAATGCTGCCCAAGTTGACCCTGACTGCCGGCCTGGGCTCCGGCGCCAACGTCGCCGCCGACGTGCTGCGCAACCCGTTCTACAGCCTGGCGGCCGGCCTCAGTGCGCCGATCTTCAACAATGGGCGGCTCGGCGCCGAACGCGACAAGGCCACCGCCGTGCAGCAGGAACTGCTGGAAAAATACCGCGGCGAACTGATCAACGCATTTGCCGATGTCGAAAAGGCCCTCAACAGCATCGACGGCCTCGATCGCCAGCGCCAATGGCAGCGCGTCGAGCTGAGCCAGGCCCAGCAGGCCTTCGACATTGCACGCACACGCTACGAGGCAGGCGCCGAATTGCTGCTCAATGTACTGGAAGCGCAACGCAGCCTGTACGAAAGCCAGGACGAGGCCGTGCTGCTGCATCTGCAGCGACTGCAGGCCAGCATCGCCCTGTACAAGGCTGTGGGAGGGGGGTGGCAGGTGCAATGACTGCACCTGCCCTCAGGTGCGACGCGTGACCACCAGGTGACGCGCGTACCAGGGGCGTTGCGGCACCCGGCGCAGCAACCCCTTGAAACGCTGCTTGTCCTTGGTATTGGCGACGATCACCCGCAGCGCCAGCTTCATGGTCTCCGGGTCCATCTCCACGCTCTTGCCCGGCTGCAGGCCTGGCGTGGTGCTGCAACCATGGGTCACAGGGCCCAGCCAGGGCTGCCTGATATCGACCCAGCGCCCCTTGGCGAACCACGGTACGCCATTGACCCGGTTACGCGTCACCTGGCCGGGGTGGAAGCGTTCGTGGGCGCGGAACCAGTCTTCGATACGGTCATCGATCCAGCCATGGAACAGCCAGAATACAGGGTTCACATGGGAGGAAAACGGATCGCCGAGAAAGTCGTTTTCGGGCCCATACCAACGCGCCGAGAAGTCGTCCAGGTCACGCGCCATGGGTACTGGCGCACCGTTGGACGGGTCACGCGGCACCGACGCCCAGCGCATGTGCAGCCAGTCATGCAGGCCCAGCTCCATCTCCGAGCCCAACTGCCCCAGGGTCAGGCGCGACAGGTAACGCGGGTCGCGGTACTGCGACTCCCATACCTCGAAATTGCTGTGGTAGGTCTCGGCACTCTTGATGTCACTGACCCACTGGGTGTACTCGGCATCCCCCGGCGCCAGCCAGGTTGGCGGCACCGCACAGCCGTCATGGTTGTCGAAGTAGCGCGCAAAGCCCAGGCGGTCGCGTTCAAGCTCCGGCTGTGGCGCCGGAAAGCGCGGCCAGGAAGGCAGGTCCTGCAACCCCCGCGCGGTCTGCAGCATGTGTCGATGCATGAACAGAAAATCCACCCCGGAGCCATTGCGGTCCTTGGTCGGCCCCCGCGCATCGCGCTCGCGCTCGCGCGTTCCGGGCTGCCAGCCAAGCCCGCGCAGAGCATTGCGCTTGTCTTCGGGTAACGAGTGCCACTGGTCACGCGAAGCGTGCCAGAGTTGGTGAAACAACCTGTGCTCGTCGGAAATCAGCCAGTTCAGCAGGGCCGGCTGCAAGCCGATGCGCTCGCGTGCTTCCGGGAACAGCTTGCGGGTGGCGACAAAACGGTTGTCCTGCTGTACCAGGGCAAGGCTGCGGTCCAGGCGCGCAATGCGCCCGGTAAGCGTGCCGCTGCCGGCGTTGGCAAATTCACCCCACACCTCATCCAGCACCATGCTCAATTCGTAGACCGGTTGCTGCAGCCCCTGCTCCCGATCGAAAAGGCGCCACGTCAGCTCCCCCGCTCCCGGCGTGGCCAGGTCGCCCAGCAGGCTGTAGCGCGGGGCCGCGGGGGCACGCAGGGCCTGCGCGGTGTCGATGAAACCGCGAACCGCGCGCCCGCGCGGTGCAATGTCGATGAACACCTCCAGGTCATGCGTGGCCAGGCCGTCCAGTCCCGCATCGCGCCCTTCCAGGCGCAGGCTCCACACCCCGCGCAACTGATCGGCCAACTGGCGTCCTGCCGTATCCGGCAGCTCGACCCTGGCTTCCCCCGGGGTAACCGGATGCTCGGGTCGCGTCAGTTCCTTGTGCGCGTACAACGCAGCAGGCACCGCAGCACCGGTCAGTGCCAGGCCTGCGACAAATCCTCGTCGAGATATCGTCATTGCCCTACCTGTATCAGCCTGGAAGCAGGCTTTATCCAAGCTAGGACGTAGGCTTGAAGGTTAAATTTAGTGTCGGCGCCACACCCGGTGCCGGATAAATTAATCGGCCCTGCGCTCGTTCTTCCTGGGGAGCACACCGCGTACCGTCCCTGCCTGCGTGCAGCGATCCGCCCCTCATGGAGACCCCAGATGATCCCGACCCCCTGGCGCAACGCACTGGCCCTTGGTGCCCTGCTCGCCTGCCTGATGCCCGCCGCACACGCCGCCGTACCGCCCCCGGGCGAGGTGTTCCAGGACTGCAAGGACTGCCCTGAAATGGTCGTGCTGCCCAGCGGCAGCTTTACCATGGGCACCCCTGATGACGAAGTCGGCCGCCAGCCCGACGAAGGCCCGCTGCACCAGGTGACCTTCAGCAAGCCATTTGCCGTCAGCCGCTTCACCGTGACCATCGGCCAGTGGCAGGCATTTCTGCGCGACACCGGCTACAAGATGCCCGACGCCGATGACCGCCCCGGCCGCAAATGCAGCGCCGGCAACCCCAGCTACCCGACCACCGCGCGTCACCCCGCCGTCTGCATGACCTGGCACGAAGCGCAGCGCTACATCGACTGGCTGTCGAACAAGACCGGCAAGCCCTACCGCATGCTCAGCGAGTCGGTACGCGAGTACGCCGCACGTGCCGGCAGCACCGGCCCCTTCCCGTTCCCCTTCGACGAAGGCAAGGAATACAGCATCGCCAGGCATGCCAACACCTACGGGCCTGAAGACGGCTTCAGCTTCACCGCCCCGGTGGGCAGCTTCCCCCCCAACGCCTTCGGCATGTACGACATGCACGGCAACGTCTACGAATGGGTCGCCGACAGCGTGCATGACGATTACGTCGGCGCACCCACCGATGGCAGCGCCTGGATCGACCCCAAGCCGAGCGACCCCACCTGCGACTACCGGCACATCCGCGGCAACGACTGGACCGAAGCGCCGATCTTCTCGCGCTCAGGCAACCGCAACGACCGCTGTTCGGACAACGCCGGCGACTGGCTGGGCTTTCGTGTGATGCGCGACCTGTAGCCGACCGGCCAGGGCGCCGGTGCCGCGCCGGCGCCCTCACTAAATCCCCCGCGTATCCACTCGTCCAGTTTCAGACAGCCCGCCGTGCGCGGGTCCACTCGCCCTTAGCACGTAGCCACGTCGCGACCGAGGTAGTTTCATGACCGCAGCACCGCGTAGCGCCATTCGCGAACTCTTCAGCCTGCTCAGGCCTTACCGCGCCATCGTGATCGCCTCGATCGCGCTGGGTATCGTCGGAGGCCTGAGCGTCACCGCCCTGCTGGCCACCGTCAACCAGGGCCTGCACGATGCCGGCGGCATGGGCAAGGGCGTGGTCCTGGCGTTTACCGGGCTATGCGTTCTGGCCCTGCTCAGCACCATCGTGGCCGATATCGGCAGCAACTACGTCGGCCAGAAAATCATCGCCAAGCTGCGCAAGGACCTGGGCGCCAAGGTGCTCGCCGCACCGATCGAGCAGATCGAGCGCTACCGTACCCACCGCCTGATCCCGGTGCTGACCCACGACGTCGACACCATCAGCGATTTCGCCTTTTCGTTCGCGCCACTGGCCATCTCGCTGACCGTGGTGATCGGCTGCCTGGGCTACCTGGCGATGCTGTCCTGGCCGATCTGCCTGATGACCCTGATCGCCATCGGCATCGGTTCGGCGGTGCAGTTCTTTGCCCAGCGCCGCGGCGTCAAGGGTTTCCATGCCGCGCGCGACGCCGAGGACAACCTGCAGAAGCACTACCAGGCAATCGCCGAGGGCGCCAAGGAACTGCGCATCCACCGCCCACGCCGCCACGCCATGTTCACCCGCAACATCCAGGGCACCGCCGACTTCATCTGCGATACCCATGTACGCGCCATCAACATCTTCGTGATCGCCAAGAGCCTGGGTTCGATGCTGTTCTTCGTGGTCATCGGCCTGGCCCTGGCCCTGCAGGCGTTCTGGCCGGCCAGCAACCCCACCGCGCTGAGCGGCTTCGTGCTGGTACTGCTGTACATGAAAGGCCCACTGGAGAACCTGATCGGCAACATCCCGATCATCAGCCGGGCGCAAATCGCCTTCCGCCGCATCGCCGACCTGGCCGAGCGCTTCTCCTCGCCCGAGCCACACCTGCTGCTCAGCGCTGCAGAAAAGCCCGCAGGCGCCTTCGAGGGCCTGGAAATGCGCGACGTTCAATACAGCTTCCCGGCGGCACCCGGCGCCGCGCCCTTCCGCCTGGGGCCGGTCAACCTGAACATCGAGCCCGGCGAGATCCTGTTCATCGTCGGCGAGAACGGCTGCGGCAAGACCACCCTGATCAAGCTGCTGCTGGGCCTGTACACGCCGCAACAGGGCATGGTGCTGCTCAACGGCAAGGCTGTTGATGCGCCTGGCCTGGACGATTACCGCCAGCTGTTCACCACCATCTTTGCCGACTACTTCCTGTTCGACGAACTGGTGCAGCGCGAAGGCGCCTTGCCCGACGATGCCGCGCAGTACCTGGAACGCCTGGAGATCGCGCACAAGGTCAGCGTGCGCGACGGCGCCTTCACCACCACCGACCTGTCCACCGGCCAGCGCAAGCGCCTGGCCCTGGTCAATGCATGGCTCGACGGGCGCCCGGTGCTGGTGTTCGACGAGTGGGCCGCCGACCAGGATCCGACCTTCCGCCGGATCTTCTACACCGAGCTGCTGCCCGATCTCAAACGCCTGGGCAAGACCATCATCGTGATCTCCCACGACGACCGCTATTTCGACGTGGCCGACCAACTGGTGCGCATGCACGGCGGTCGTGTGGTCAGCGAAAAAGTCTTCGCCTGAACGCCTTGAACCGGCGAGCGCACCGCCGCTCGCCGCTGCCCGCCTTTGCAACTAAATCGCATTCGTCGCCCTTCGTCTTCCTGACAACGCTCAATTTCTGCCGACGGCGACGAGATCGACATGAATCAGATGAACCACCCCTCCGACGACGACCTGCTGGCCCTGCTGCTGGCCGACGAAGCCGGCTCCGAACACGTGATCAAGGCCGGTTGCGCACCCTCGCATGGCGCCTTGTCCTTCGCTCAGCAGCGCCTCTGGTTCCTGCAGCAGTTCGACCCGCAGAGCTGTGCCTACAACCTGCCTCGCGCACTGCGCCTGAACGGTCCGCTGAACGCCGACGCGCTGGAGCAGGCGTTGAATGCAGTGATCGACAAGCACGATATCCTGCGCACCCGCTTCGTCGAAATCGACAACCTGGCGCAGCAGCAGGTCGACCGCCAGGCGCGACTGATACTTGCACGGCACAACCTGGGCGAACTGCCCGCCACCGAGCGCGACGCAGCCATACGCCGGCACCATGACGCCGACCTGGCCCAACCGTTCGACCTGAGCCAGGCGCCTCTGATTCGCGGCACGCTGTTGCGTACCGGTGCCAGCGAGCACGTGCTGCTGCTGAACATGCACCACATCGTGTCCGATGCCTGGTCCAATGCGATCCTGCTGCAGGACCTGGCCCAAGCCTTTGCGCAAGCGCAGGCAGGCCTGCCCGGTGGCCTGCAGCGGCCGTCGATCCAATACGCCGACTACGCGCACTGGCAGCGCCAGCAGTACCCGCTCAGCGCCGCCCACGAACGCGCGACCGCCCATTGGAAGCAAGTGCTCGACGGCGAGCTGCCGAGCCTGGACCTGCCCTTCGACAGGCCGCATGCACCAGACCAGCTACACCTCGTCGGCAACCATTGCCTTACCCTGCCGGCCTCGCTGGGCAGCGCCCTGCAGCGGTTCTGCCAGCAACAGGGGCTGACACCCTTCATCGTGCTGCTGGGTGCCTGGCAACTGCTGCTGGGTCGCTATACCGGCCAGCACGACTTCACCGTCGGCGTGCCCAATGCAACCCGCAGCCAGGGCCAGACACAGGCGCTGGTCGGCTTCTTCGTCAGCAGCCAGGTGTACCGTGCCCGACTCGACGGCGCGCAACCCGTCGCCGAATTTCTTCAACGCCTGCGCGAACAGTCGTTGGCCGCACTGGAGCACGCCGACTACCCCATCGAGCTGATTCTGGAAGACCTGCAACTGCAACGCAGCACCCAGGCCAACCCGCTGTTCCAGACGCTGTTCAACTGGCGCGTGGCCAACCAGGACGCAGCACAACTGCGCCTGGATGGCCTGGAGGTGGAATTTCTCGGTGTCGAGCAGCAGCAGGCCAAGTTCGACCTGTCGCTGGAGATCGACTACAGCCAGCAGCAGATCGACGCCACGTTCAGCTACAGCACCGCACTGTTCCTGCCACAGACCATCGAGCGTCTGGCCGGCCACTGGCAGCACCTGCTTCAGGGGCTTGTCGAAACGCCTCAACTGCGCCTGGGCGAGCTGCCAATGCTCGAGCGTGCCGAACAGCAGATGGCCCTCCACACCTGGAACGCCACAGCCACGGACTTCGGCGCGCATGCCAACCTGCAGACCCTGTTCGAACGTCAGGCGCACGCCACCCCGGATGCCGTCGCCGTACGCCTGGGCAGTGCCGCTCTCACCTATCGTCAACTCAACCAGCGCGCCAACCGCCTGGCGCACAAGCTCCTGGAGCTGGGCGTAGGTGCAGAGGTCGGCGTGGGCATTGCGTGCGAGCGCAGCCTGGAGATGGTGATCGGGCTGCTGGGCGTGCTCAAGGCCGGGGGCGCCTATGTGCCGCTGGACACCGGCTACCCGCAGGATCGCCTGGCCTACATGATCGAGCACAGCGACATTGCACTGCTGTTGACCCAGGCATCGGTGCACCCTGGCCTGCTGCTGCCCGAGGCCCTGCCGGTCATGCTGCTGGAGCAGGCCGACAACGAACTGCAGGGGTATGCCGACAGCAACCCGACGCCAGTGGTCGACGCGGACAACCTGGCCTACATCATCTACACCTCCGGCTCCACCGGTCGCCCCAAGGGTGTGCAGGTTCGTCATGGCGCACTCACCAACCACATGCTGTGGATGCAGCAGACCCTGCAATTGCAGGCCCAGGACCGGGTGCTGCAAAAAACCGCGTTCAGCTTCGATGCCTCGGTCTGGGAGTTCTGGCTGCCGTTGCTCAACGGCGCGCAACTGGTGCTGGCTGGCCCTGAACTGAACGACGACATGTCGCTGCTGTGGCCCGAAGTGCAGGCCCAGCGCATCACCGTTCTGCAAGCCGCGCCTTCGCTGCTGCAAGCCCTGATGGGCCAGGCCGAGCGCACATCACTGGCCAGCCTGCGGGCAATCCTGCTGGGCGGCGAAGCGCTGAGCCCGGCGTTGGTGCAGCAACTGCGCAGCGTCAGCGACGCCCGTATCTACAACCTCTACGGGCCCAGCGAAGCCACCATCGACACGTGCTGCTACAGCGTGCCGGCCACGCCCGACGGCGCCATCGTCCCCATCGGCCAGCCAATCAGCAACCTGCGCACCCACCTGCTCGACCACGAGCTGAACCCCTGCGCCATCGGCGTCAGTGGCGAGCTGCTGATCGGTGGCGTGGCCCTGGCCCGCGGCTACCACGCCCGGCCCGGGCTGACCGCCGAACGCTTCGTGCCAGACCCCTTCGCCGGACACGGCGAGCGCCTGTACCGCAGTGGCGACCTGACCCGCTATCGCGACGACGGCGTGATCGACTATGTCGGCCGCATCGACCACCAGATCAAGCTGCACGGCCTGCGCATCGAACTGGGCGAGATCGAGGCACGCCTGCTGCAACAGCCCCAGGTGGCCGAAGCCGTGGTACTGGCCCCGGACTACCTGGGCAGCCAGCGCCTGGTGGCCTATGTGGTGGCCACCCGGCCTTTGCCCGATGCTCAGGCGCAGGACCAGTTGCGCCAGGCCCTGATCGCCGGGCTCAAACAGCAACTGCCGGCCTACATGGTACCGGCCCACTTGCTGCTGCTCGACGGCCTGCCCCTGACACGCAACGGCAAGCTCGACCGCAAGGCCTTGCCTATGCCCGACACCGCGCCCACCGGCTACCGGTACGCGGCCCCGCAAAGCGCCATGGAACGCCAGATCGCGATGCTCTGGCAGGAAGTGCTCAAGCAGCCGAACATCGGCTTGAACGACAACTTCTTCGAACTGGGTGGCGACTCGATCGTCTCCATCCAGGTGGTCAGCCGCGCCCGTCAGGCTGGCATTCGCTTTACTCCCAAACAGCTGTTCCAGCACCAGACCGTGCAGGGGCTGGCCCAGGTCGCACAGTTCGACGACCCGGTTGCACACATCGACCAGGGGCCGGCCAGCGGCACGGTCGCGCTGCTGCCGATTCAGCAGGCATTCTTCGATACGCCGGTGCCATCACGTCATCACTGGAACCAGTCGGTCCTGCTCAAGCCGGCCGGGCAGCCACTCGATGCCGCTGTGCTGGAACAGGCAGTGAACACCCTGATCAACCACCACGACGCATTGCGCCTGAGTTTCACCCAGCAGGCACAGGGCTGGAACAGCGTCTACCGCGCGCCTGCGGACGCCCACAACGCCCTGCTACAAGCGGTGGCGTGCGATGATCGCGAACTGGAGCAGTTGTGCGAACGCGCCCAGCGCAGCCTGGACCTCGAACACGGCCCGTTGCTGCGCGCGCTGCTGGTGAGCCTGGCCGATGGGCGTCAACGCCTGTTACTGGTAGCCCACCACCTGGTGATCGACGGGGTTTCCTGGCGCATCCTGTTTGATGACCTGCAAAGCGCCTACCAGCAGTGCCTGGCTGGCCAGCCCCCCCAATTGCCGGCCCGTACCAGTTCGCTGCAGGCCTTCGCCCAGGCGCTGCGCGAGCATGCCAGGGGCCAGGCCATCGGCGAGCTGGACTACTGGCTGGACCAGCACCAGGCCATCGCAGCCGACCTGCCCGATGCCCGGAGCGCCATGGGCGCACCGGCACAGGTCGCGCTGCTCGACTCGCACCTGGACAGCGAACGCACGCGTCGCCTGCTGCAACAGGCTCCTGCGGCCTACCGCACCCAGGTCAACGACCTGCTGCTCAGCGCGCTGGCCCGAGTACTCGCACGCTGGACCGGACAGGCCGACAACCTCATCCAGCTCGAAGGGCATGGCCGCGAAGAGCTGAGTGAAGGGCTGGACCTCACCCGTACCGTGGGGTGGTTCACCAGTGCCTTCCCGCTCCGGCTGTCGGCGGGACATGACCTGCAGGCCACCATCAAGCAGGTCAAGGAGCAACTGCGTGGCATACCCGACAAAGGCATCGGTTTCGGTGCCCTGCGCTACCTGGGCGAGCGAGCCGTGCGCGAGGTGTTGCAGGCGCTGCCAGATGCACGTATCACCTTCAACTACCTCGGCCAGTTCGACACCAGCTTCGATGACACCCAGCAACCGCTGCTGATACCGGCCAGCGAAGCGGCAGGTGCCGAGAAACACGCCGATGCCCCGCTGAGCAACTGGCTGAGCATCAATGGCCAGGTGTACGCCGGCGAGTTGAGCCTGAGCTGGACCTATGACCAGAACCGCTTCGCCCCGCAGGTGATAGAGCGTCTGGCAGAGGACTATGTCGCAGAGCTCGGCGCACTGATCGACCACTGCTGTGACAGCCTGAATCAGGGCGCTACCCCGTCGGACTTCCCGCTGGCCGGGCTCGACCAGGCGCAACTGGATGCCCTGCCGATCGACCTGGCATTGATTGACGACCTCTATCCGCTGTCGCCGCTGCAGCAAGGCATGCTGTTCCATACACTCTACGAGCAGGAAGCCCACGACCTGGACGGTCGCAGCTACATCAACCAGATGCGCCTGGACATCAGCGGCCTGGACCCCCAGGCATTCGCCGAAGCCTGGCAGGCCGCCGTCGACCGACACGACAGCCTGCGCACGGTGTTCCTCTGGCAAGGCGAAATGGCGCAGCCACTGCAGGCGGTGTACAGGCAGATGCGCGTGCCGTTCAGCCTGCTCGACTGGCAGCAACGCGCTGACCTGCCGGGCGCGCTCGACGCACTGGCCGCCGAGCAGCTGCAACAGGACCTGGCGCTGGACAAGGCTGCGCTGTTCAGGCTTGTGCTGGTGTGCACCGCACCTGGGCACTATCACCTGATCCATACCAGCCACCACATCCTGATGGATGGCTGGAGCACCTCGCAGTTGCTCGGCGAAGTGTTGCAACGCTACAGCGGCCAGGCCCTCGCTACCCCGCCAGGCCGCTACCGCGACTACATCGACTGGCTCGGCCGTCAGGACGCCGTACTTGACCAGGCCTACTGGCACACTCAACTGGCCGACCTGGAGGAGCCCACCCGGCTCGCGCATTCGGTCGTCAACAGCACGCCGGCGCAGGGCCATGGCGCCTGCTACCTGAGCCTGGATGCGCCACGCACTCAACGCCTCAACGACTTCGCACGCCAGCAGAAAGTTACCCTCAACACCCTCGTGCAAGCCGCTTGGCTGGTAGTGCTGCAACAGTACAGCGGCCAGCGCTGCGTATGTTTCGGGGCCACCGTGGCCGGGCGCCCGGCTGATATCGCGGGCGTGGAACAGCAGATCGGCCTGTTCATCAATACCCTGCCGGTCATCGCCAGCCCGCGCCCCGACGTCAGCGTGGCCAGCTGGCTGCAGCAGGTGCAGGAAATCAACCTTGGCCTGCGTGAGCACGAACACACCGCGCTGAGCGATATCCAGCGCTGGTCCGGTCAACAGGGCGAGGCACTGTTCGACAACATCCTGGTGTTCGAGAACTACCCGGTGGCCGAAGCCCTGGAACAGGAGGCGCCCGCCGGGCTGACATTCGGTGCAGTCGACTATCACGAACAGACCAACTACCCGCTGACCCTGGCCATCAGTGCTGGCGACTCGCTGCTGCTGCATGCCAGCTATTCGCGACAGCATTTCAGCGACGCGGGCGTGCAGGCCATCGGCGAGCACCTGCTCAACCTGCTCGAACGCATGCGCGACAACCCCCGCCAGCACCTGGGCGAGCTGGAGATGCTCGCGCCGATCGAACGCCAGCAGGTCGTCCAGGCGTGGAACGCCACCAGCACCGAATACCCGCTCGAACGCTGCGTGCACCAGCTGATCGAAGACCAGGTCGAGCGGAACCCCGGCTCCCCGGCCCTGGTGTTCGGCGGGCAGCACCTGAGCTATGTCGAACTCAACAGCCGTGCCAACCAGCTCGCCCATGCGCTGATTGCACGCGGTGTCGGCCCCGACGTGCTGGTCGGCATCGCCATGGAACGCAGCATCGAGATGGTCGTCGCCCTGCTGGCGACCCTCAAGGCCGGTGGCGCCTACGTGCCGCTGGACCCGGAATACCCGCACGAGCGCCTGGGCTACCTGTTCGACGACAGCGGCATCGCCCTGCTGCTGACCCAGCAGCACCTGCTGGCACAGTTGCCGGTGCCCGAAGGCCTACCGCTGCTGGCCCTGGACACGCTGGACCTGAGCGAGCACGCCCAGAGCAACCCGGACATTGCCCTGCACCCGGAGAACCTGGCCTACGTCATCTACACCTCCGGTTCCACCGGCAATCCCAAGGGCGCCGGCAACCGCCACAGCGCACTCACCAACCGCCTGTGCTGGATGCAGCAGGCCTACGCTCTGGACGCCAGCGACACGGTACTGCAGAAGACCCCGTTCAGCTTCGACGTGTCGGTGTGGGAGTTCTTCTGGCCGCTGATGACCGGTGCGCGCCTTGTGGTCGCTGCTCCTGGCGACCACCGCGACCCGGCCAGGCTGGTAGCGCTGATCAACCAGCACCAGGTCAGCACCCTGCACTTCGTACCGTCGATGCTGCAGGCCTTCCTGCTGGATGCCGGTGTGCCGCGCTGCACCAGCCTCACCCGCATCGTCTGCAGCGGCGAGGCCCTGCCGGTGGACGCGCAGCAGCAGGTGTTCGCCAAGTTGCCGAACGCCGGCCTGTACAACCTGTATGGCCCTACCGAAGCCGCCATCGACGTGACCCAGTGTTCGGTGGCGGCAAACAGGCGTAGCACGTTGTGGTGCGCGAGCAACGCGCCCTTGGGTTTGCCGGTGGAGCCGGAGGTATAGATCACATAGGCCAGGTTGGCCGGGTCAAGCGTCAGGCCTGGGTTGCTGGCGGCATAACCAGTGAAGTCATCGTCCAGCAGCAACGTGCGCACCCCGGCCGGCGTTGGCAAACCCAGGTGCGACTGGGCCAGCACCACGCTCAGGCCGCTGTCTTCCATCATGTAGGCCAGGCGGTCCTCGGGGTACGCCGGGTCCAGTGGCACATAAGCGCCGCCGGCCTTGAGGATCGCCAGCAGGCCGACCACCATCTCCAGGCTGCGCTCGCAGGCCAGGCCCACCAGCACCTCTGGCCCGATGCCCTGGGCAATCAACGCATGGGCCATCTGGTTGGCGCGTTCGTTGAGTTCGCGGTAGCTGAGCTGGGTGTCACCCAGGGTCAGCGCGATGGAGCCCGGCGCACGCGCAGCCTGGGCTTCGATCAGTTCATGGAGGCAGCGCTGGCTGGCGAACTGCGCAGGCGCCGGGTTCCATTGCTGGAGATTGGCCTGTTGCTCGCGGGCGTCGAGCAACGGCAGTTCACCGACGCGCTGTTGCGGACGCTCGACGATGGCGCGCAGCAGGTTCTGCCAGTGCCCCAGCATCTGTTCGATGGTGTGGGCCTCGAACACGTCGGTGGCAAAGGTCAGCGAAGCCGCTATGCCCTCCTCACGCTCGAACACCTCCAGCGACAGGTCGAACTGTGCGGTATGGGTATCCCACTGCAACGCCTCCACCTGCAGGTGCGGGAACGGCTGCAGCCCCTGCCCGTTTCGGGTTTGCGCCTGGTAGTTGAACAGCACCTGGAACAACGGGCTGCGCCCCAGGTTGCGGCCCGGCTGCAGCGCCTCCACCAATTGCTCGAACGGCAGGTCCTGGTGCGCATGAGCCTGCAGGGTGGCCTGGCGCACCTGCTCCAGCAGCACAGTGAACGCCTGTCGCCCGCTCACATGAGCCTTGAGTACCAGGGTGTTGACGAAGAAGCCGATCAGGCCCTCGGTTTCCAGGCGGTTGCGGTTGGCCACCGGCACTCCGACACGAATATCGTCCTGGCCGCTATAGCGGTGCAGCAGCGCCTGGAACGAGGCCAGCAACAGCATGAACGGGGTAACCCCGCACTCGCGGGCCAGTTGCAGCAGCCCGCGTGTCAGACCGGCGTCCAACGCCACATCGCGCCTGGCGCCGTGGAAACTGCGCTGGGCGGGGTGGGCACGGTCGGTGGGCAACTGCAGCGTCGGCTGCTCGCCCCCCAGTTGCTCCAGCCAGTAGCGCAACTGACGTTCGCGCTCGCCTGCCTCCAGCCACTGACGCTGCCACTGGGCGAAATCGGCGTACTGGATCGGCAGTTCCGGCAGCACCAGTTCCTGAGCGCTGATGCCAGCGCCGTAGCGACGGATCAGTTCGTCGATCATCACCTGCATCGACCAGCCGTCCGAGACGATATGGTGCTGGGTGAGCACCAGTACATGGTCGTCCTCGGCCAGGCGCAGCAGCTTGACCCGCAGCAGCGGCCCCTGGTCCAGGGCAAACAGGCGGCTGCTTTCAGCCGCGACACTAGCCTGGATCTGCGCCGTGCGATCAGCCACATGCGCCAGCACCTCGAAGTCGATAGGCAGCGGCGCCGCTGGGTCTATGACCTGCCTGACATGGGCGTCCACCTGGACGAACCGGGTGCGCAACGGCTCATGCCGCGCAACCAGCGCATCGAAGCTGCGCTGCAACGCCGGCACATCCAGCGGCCCGCGCAGGCGCAGGGCCGCCGGCAGGTGATAGGCACTGCTCTGCGGGTCCAGCTGCCAGAGGAACCACTGGCGCTCCTGGGCGTAGGACAGCGGCAGCGGCACGCCGCGTTCGACCGCGACCAGCGCAGGCTCGTCAATGCGCTTCAATGCATCCAGCGTGGCGACGAAATCCGCCAGGCGACTGTGTTCGAACAGCGTGCGCAAGGCCACGTCGAAGCCCAGCACCTGACGCACCCGCGAGATTACTTGGGTAGCCAGCAGCGAATGCCCGCCCAGCTCGAAGAAATCGTCGGTACGGCCGATACGCTCGCAGCCGAGCATCTGTTGCCAGAGGGCGGCGATCTGTTGTTCAAGTTCGCCCTGCGGCGCCACGTATTCGGCCTGCAGCAGGCTCGCATCCGGCGCCGGCAAGGCGCGGCGGTCGAGCTTGCCGTTGGCCGTCAGTGGCCATTGCTCCAGGAACAACAGGTGCGTGGGCACCATGTAGTCCGGCAGTTCGGCCTTGAGCCCGGCCTTGAGTTGATCACGCAATTGGGTGTGCTCGGCACTGGCGTCCTGCGGCACGACGTAGCCCACCAACTGCTGGCCGCTCGGCCCGTCCACCGCCAGCACCAGCGCCTCGCGCACCGCAGCCTGTTGCGCCAGACGTGCCTCGATTTCACCCAGCTCGATGCGGAAGCCGCGAATCTTGACCTGATGGTCGATGCGGCCGACGTACTCGACGATGCCATCCTGGCGATAACGCGCCAGGTCGCCCGTGCGGTACAGGCGCTCGCCGCGGGCCGAGAACGGATCGGGCACGAAACGCGTGGCGGTGAGATCGGCACGCTTGAGATAACCACGCGCCAGGCCGGCCTGGCCCACATACAGCTCGCCGATGGCGCCTTTGGGCACCGGGTTCAGGTCGGCATCGAGCAGGTACCACGACAGGTCCGGGATCGGCTCGCCNACGCCTTGCGGAACTGGCAGTTGCAGGTGCGACTGGGCCAGCACCACGCTCAGGCCGCTGTCCTCCATCATGTAGGCCAGGCGGTCCTCGGGGTACGCCGGGTCCAGTGGCACATAGGCGCCGCCAGCCTTGAGGATCGCCAGCAGACCGACCACCATTTCCAGGCTGCGCTCGCAGGCCAGGCCCACCAGCACCTCCGGCCCGATGCCCTGGGCAATCAACGCATGGGCCATCTGGTTGGCGCGCTCGTTGAGTTCGCGGTAGCTGAGCTGGGCGTCACCCAGGGTCAGCGCGATGGAGCTCGGCGCACGCGCAGCCTGGGCTTCGATCAGTTCATGGAGGCAGCGCTGGCTGGCGAACTGCGCAGGCGCCGGGTTCCATTCGGCCAGCACCTCGCGCTGCTCGGCCTGCTCCATCAGCGCCAATGTGCCCAGGGGCCGATCAGCCGCCGAGGGCATGGCCAGCAGCAGGTGGCCCAGCTGCGCGGCGATCTGCTCGATCGTGGCCGGTGCGAAGTGCGCCAGGTCGTAGCTCATGTGCAACGACAGTTCGTCGCCAAGCCCCACGGCCAGGGTCAACGGGTAGTTGGTCTGTTCGTGCTGCTCCATCGCGCCGAAGCGCAGGCCCTCTGGCGCCGCCTGCTCCAGCACCTCGGCCACCGGGTAGTTCTCGAACACCAGGATATTGTCGAACAGCGCCTCACCGCCCTTGCCGGCCCAGCGCTGCACTTCGAACAGCGGTGTGTGCTCATGCTCGCGCAGGCTCAGGTTCTGTGCCTGGACCTGCTGCAGCCACTGGCCGACCGTCAGCTCCGGGCGCGGGCTGGCGACCACCGGCAAGGTGTTGATGAACAGCCCGATATGCTGCTCGACCCCCTTGAGCTCGGCCGGGCGCCCCGCCACCGTGGCGCCGAAGGCCACGCACGCTTGCCCGGTATAGCGTTGCAACAGCAACAGCCAGGCCGCCTGCAGCAGGGTATTGACGGTGACTTTCTGTTCACGGGCAAAGCGTTGCAGGCGCCCGGTGTCGACGGCCTGCAGGGTCAGGTAGTGATTGGCATAGCCATCTCCGGCAGGCGTCGATACCCGGGCCAGGCGTGTCGGCTCCTGCAAGTCGCGCAACTGCTCGCCCCAGAAGGCTTCGCTGCGCTGACGGTCCTGACGCTGCAACCAGGCGATGTAGTCGCTGTAGTTGCCAACGGCGACCTGCGGTGCCTGCCCGCAATAGCGTTGCAGCACCTCGCCCAGCAACTGCGAATTGCTCCAGCCATCCATCAGGATGTGGTGGTGGGTATAGATCAAGTGGTAGCGCTGCGCCCCGCTCTGCACCAGGTGCAGGCGCAACAGCGGCGCGTGGCCCAGCTCGAAGCCGCGGCGGCGCTCGTTGCCAGCCAGCGCGGCCACCGCCTGTGCCAGGTCGTCGCGCTCACGCCAGTCGTGCACCTCGAAACTCAGCGTGGCCTGGCGCAGCACCGCCTGCAACGGCTGCAGCAGCGGCGGCTGCCAGAGAAATGCGGTACGCAGGATGTCGTGCGCGTCCACCGCATCCTGCCAGGCGCGTGCAAAGCGCACGGGGTCGAGCCCGTCGATCTCCAGGCTCATCTGCGTGATGTAGTCGGCACTGTCCTGCTGGTACAGGCTGTGGAACAGCATGCCTTGCTGCATCGGCGACAGCGGGTAGAGGTCCTTGAGGGTAGGCGCGGCAATCGGCAAGGCATCCAGCTGGGCCTGCTCGAGTCCCGCCAGCGGGAAGTCCGACGGCGTCACGCCACCGGCCTCGGGGCTGCAGCAATGCGCGATCAGCAGGCACAGTTCGTGGCCATAAGCATCGGCCAGGCGCTGCACGCGGGCGGTATCGAACATGGCGCGGCTGAAGGTCCAGTTCAGTTCCAGCTCGCCCTTGTAGACCTGGCCATTGATGCTCAGCCAGTTGTCCAGCGGCGCCTCGGCGCTTTGCGGGTTGCCGGCCGCATCGCCGCAGGGCGTGAACAACGCGGTGGCGTCGGCGAAGCTGGCATCGAACTGGCCCAGGTAGTTGAAGGTGATGCGCGGCGTCGGCAGCTCGCCCAGCGCACGGCGCGCCGCCTCGTCGCCCAGGTAGCGCAGGGCGCCGAAGCCGATGCCCTTGTCGGGGATGGCGCGCAGCTGCTGCTTGATTGCCTTGATCGAGTCACCCAGGCCTGCGGCCGGGGTCAGCTTGAGCGGGAACACGCTGGTGAACCAGCCCACGGTGCGGGTCAGGTCCTGGTCCTCGAACAGCTCCTCGCGGCCATGCCCTTCCAGTTGCAGCGCCACTGCCGGGGCCTGCGTCCAGCGGGTCAGCACCCGGGCCAGCGCGGTCAGCAGCAGGTCGTTGACCTGGGTGCGGTAGGCGGCGGGCGCTTGCTGCAGCAACTGACGGGTCTGCGCCAGGTCCAGGCGCGTACTGACACTGGCAGCCTGGCGGTTGCTCAGGTCGCCTTGCGGGTGCTCGCACGGTAACGCCAGCGCCACCCCCTGCAACTGGTGCTGCCAGTAATCCAGCTGGGCCTGCACCGCTTCACTGCGCGCATGCTGCTGGAGCCACTGCGCCCAGCGTCTGATCGATGTGGTCCTGGGCGGCAGCTGCACGGCCTGCCCGTCACGCAAGGCGGCGTAGGCCTGTTGCAGGTCCTCGAACAGGATGCGCCACGATACGCCGTCCACCGCCAGGTGATGGATCACCAGCAGCAGGCGCTGCTCGCCCTGCGCCAGGTCGACCAGCAGGCCGCGCAACAACGAGCCATGCTGCAGGTCCAGGCTGGCCTGCGCGGCCTCGCCCAAACTGTCGAGTTCGTGCAGCGACGCCGCCTCGCGATGCCACAGCAGCGCCGTGCCCGGCTCGGCGACGGCGTGGGCGTGCCAGCCGTCGGCCCGCTGCTCGAAGCGCAAGCGCAGCGCATCGTGATGCGCGACCACCGCCTGCAAGGCACGCTCGAGCAGCGATGCGTCGAGTGCCTGCGACGGCTTGAGCAGCACCGATTGGTTCCAGTGGTGACGCTGCACCTGCACACTGTCGAAGAACAGCTGCTGCATCGGCAGCAGCGGTGTCGGGCCGACCAGTGCTACCTGGTCCGGCGCGGTGCCGGCGGTGCCGACCTGCGCCACCGTGGCCAGGCTTTGCACGGTCTGGTGCTGGAACAGATCCTTGGGGCTGATACGGATGCCCGCCTGACGTGCACGGCTGACCACCTGGATCGAGATGATCGAATCCCCACCAAGCTCGAAGAAGTTATCGGTCAGGCCTACCTGCTCGAGCTTGAGCACGTCCTGCCAGATGCTCGCCAGGCGCTGTTCCAGATCGCTCTGAGGGGCAACGTAGACGCTCTGCAGCAAGCTGGCATCGGGTTGCGGCAGGGCCTTGCGATCGAGTTTGCCGTTGCTGGTCAACGGCAACTGCTCGAGCAACAGCAGGTGCGCCGGCACCATGTGCTCGGGCAGGTCCTCGCGCAGCTGCGCCTTCAGCGCCTCGCGCAGTTCGCCCGGGTCGATGCCCGGCGTGCGCGGCACCACGTAGCCGACCAGTTGCGCGCCACTGGCCCCCGCCTGGGCCAGCACCACGGCCTGGCGCACCTGCGACAGTGCCTGCAGCCTGGCCTCGATCTCGCCCAGCTCGATACGGAAGCCACGGATCTTGACCTGATGGTCGATGCGCCCGATGTACTCGATCACCCCGTCGGCGCGATAGCGGGCCAGGTCGCCGGTGCGATACAGGCGCTCGCCCGCAGCGCCGAACGGGTCGGGGACAAAGCGCGTGGCCGTCAGGTCGCCGCGATTGAGGTAACCACGCGCCAGACCCGCCTGGCCGATGTACAACTCACCGATGCAGCCCCTGGCCACCGGGTTGAGCGCGCGGTCGAGCAGGTACCAGGACAGGTCCGGGATCGCCTCGCCGATCGGGCTGCCGGCCTCCCCCGCCAGGTCTGCCAGGCGCAGCGGACGGTAGCTCACATGTACCGTGGTTTCGGTGATGCCGTACATATTGGTCAATTGCGGCTGCCGGTCGCCGAAGCGCTCGAACCACGGGCGCAGGCTCTTCACCTCCAGCGCCTCGCCACCGAACACCACGTGGCGCAAGGCGTTGCGTGCGCCGGCGTACTCGGGCGCACAGGCCACCTGCATCAACTGACTGAAGGCCGAAGGGGTCTGGTTGAGTACCGTGACACCCTCCTTGAGCAGCAAGGCATGAAAGTCCTCCGGCGAGCGGCTGACATCATGTGGCACCACCACCAGGCGCCCGCCATACAGCAACGCGCCGAAGATCTCCCACACCGAGAAGTCGAAGGCGTAGGAATGGAACAGGCTCCACACATCGTCCGGGCCGAACGCGAACCAGTGCTCGGTGGCGGCGAACAGGCGCAGCACGTTGTGATGGGCAAGCAAGGTGCCCTTGGGCTTGCCGGTGGAGCCCGAGGTATAGATCACGTAGGCCAGGTTGGCCGGGGTCAGCACCACCTGTGGATTGTGCGGGCTGTAGCCGCTTGTATCGTCGCTCAGCAACAGGCACTGCACACCGCCGTCAAGCGGCAACTGCGCCAGCAGCGATGGCTGGGTCAGCAGCAGACCGATGCCGCTGTCCTCGATCATGTAGGCCAGGCGCTCGCTCGGGTAGGCCGGGTCCAGCGGCACATAGGCACCGCCGGCCTTGAGGATGGCCAGCAGCCCCACCAGCATCTCCAGGCTGCGCTCGACCGCCAGGCCGACCCGCACATCGGCGCCCACGCCCTGTTCGATCAGGCGGTGGGCCAGACGGTTGGCACGCTCGTTGAGTTCGCCATAGCTGAGCCGGGCCTCGCCGCAGCACAGCGCAATCGCCTGCGGCGTCCGCTCGACCTGGGCCTCGATCATCTGGTGCAGGCACTGTGTGACCGGGAACGCACGGGGCTGGCCATTCCACTGGCGCAGGGTTGCCTGCTGCTCGGCCGGGCCCAGCAGGGGCAACTCGTCGATGCGCCCGGCCGGGTTGGCGAGGATCGCCTGCAACAGGTTCAGCCAGTGCCGGCCCATGCGCGCGGCGGTGCTTGCCTCGAACAGGTCGGTGGCGTAGGTCAGCGCTGCCGCCAGGCCTTCAGGGTTGTCGTAGGTGTTGAGGGTCAGGTCGAACTGCGCGGTGGGGTTGTCCCAGTGCAGCGGCGCCAGGGTCAGGCCCGGCAGTTGCGCCGCCGGGTTGCCCTGGGCCTCGCCCTGGTGGTTGTACATCACCTGGAACAGCGCGTTATGGCTCAGGTTGCGCTGCGGCTGCAACGCGTCCACCAGTTGCTCGAAGGGCAGGTCCTGGTGGTCCTGCGCAGCCAGCACGCACTGGCGTACCTGCTGCAACAGCGCGCGAAACGTCAGGGGCGCATCGAACTGCGCCTTGAGGATCTGCGTATTGACGAAGAACCCGATCAGGCCTTCGGTCTCGACCCGGTTGCGGTTGGCCACCGGCACGCCCACGCGAATGTCGGGCTGGCCGCTGTAGCGGTGCAGCAGGGTCTGGAACGAAGCCAGCAGCAGCATGAACAGGGTCACGCCCTCGGCCTGGGCCAGGCGCTTGAGCCCTGCACCCAGTTCGACGGGCAACTCGATACCCAGTTGCGCGCCCCTGAAGCTCTGCTCGGCCGGACGGGTGCGGTCCAGGGGAAGCTCCAGCACCGGCTGCTCCCCCCCCAGTTGCGCGGTCCAGTAGGCCAGTTGGCGGTCACGTTCGCCGGCCTCCATCCATTGGCGCTGCCACAGGGCGTAGTCGGCATACTGGATCTTCAGGGCGGGCAGCTCCAGGGTCCGGCCCTGGCTATGGGCGGCATACAGGCGCATCAGTTCGTCGACCATGATCTGCATCGACCAGCCGTCGGAAACGATATGGTGCTGCACGATCACCAGCACATGCTGCGTCGCACTCACCTGCAGCAGCGTGGCACGCACCAGCGGGCCCTGCTGCAGGTCGAACAGGCTGCGCGTCTGCGCCTCGACGAAGGCCTTGATCGCCGCCGCGTCGGCATTGGCCAGGGTCGCCCGGCCAAGGCTGAACGGCACGTGCTCGGCAATCTGCTGCAGGGTCTGCTCGGCGTGCTGGACAAAGGTGGTGCGCAGCGCTTCATGACGCTCCAGCAGCGCTGCAAAGCTGCGCTCCAGGGCCTCGACGTTCAGATCGCCGTCCAGCGACAGCGCGCTGGACAGGTGATAGGCCGCGCTATCGGGGTCCAACTGCCAGAGGAACCACTGGCGTTCCTGGGCGTACGACAGCAACAGCGGCTCTTCGGGTTTTCGCTTGAATACCGGGGCAATGCCAAAAAGGTTGATGCCCTTCTGTTTGAGCATTATCGCCAAGGCCTTGCGCTCCCTTGGTGACAGCTCGCCCACCGCCCCGATCAATTCTTGCACGCCACTACTCCTGGTTATGAAATCAGCTTCTCGAGCTCTTCAGCTGATAAACGTTTGAGGGCAGCCAAAGATTTAGCCAATTCGTCCTCCACCGGCTGGGTGTCGACCTGCAAGGCTTGCACGCTGGCGCTGAACGCCAGCAGATCCTCGGCAATGAACAGGTCCTTGAGCGGTACCTCCAGTCCCAGCTGCTCGCGCAGGCGCACGATCACCTGGGTGGCCAGCAGCGAGTGCCCCCCGAGCTCGAAGAAGCTGTCGGCCAGGCCGACCTGCGCGCAGCCCAGCACCTGCTGCCAGATGGCGGCGATGCGCTGCTGCAGCTCGGTCTGCGGCGCCAGATACTCACGCTGCAACAGGCTCGCATCCGGGGCCGGCAGGGCGCGGCGGTCGAGCTTGCCGTTGGCCGTCAGCGGCCATTGCTCCAGGAACAACAGGTGCGTGGGCACCATGTAGTCCGGCAGTTCGGCCTTGAGTCGGGTTTTCAGTTCTTCCCGCAGGGCCGTGGGGTCGGCGGCGTTATCGTGGGGCAGTACATAACCCACCAGTTGCTGGCCGCTCGGCCCGTCCACCGCCAGCACCAGCGCTTCGCGCACGGCGGCCTGTTGCGCCAGACGTGCCTCGATTTCACCCAGCTCGATGCGGAAACCGCGAATCTTGACCTGATGGTCGATGCGGCCGACGTATTCGACGATGCCATCCTGGCGATAACGCGCCAGGTCGCCCGTGCGGTACAGGCGCTCGCCGCGGGACGAGAACGGATCGGGCACGAAGCGCGTGGCGGTGAGATCGGCACGCTTTAGATAACCACGCGCCAGGCCGGCCTGGCCCACATACAGCTCGCCGATGGCGCCTTTTGGCACCGGGTTCAGGTCGGCATCGAGCAGGTACCACGACAGGTCCGGGATCGGCTCGCCGATGGGGCTTGCCGCATCGCCGGCCAGATCGGCCAGCGACACCGGACGGTAAGTGACGTGCACCGTGGTCTCGGTGATGCCGTACATGTTGATCAGTTGCGGCTGCNTTTGGGCACCGGGTTCAGGTCGGCATCGAGCAGGTACCACGACAGGTCCGGGATCGGCTCGCCAATCGGGCTTGCCGCATCGCCGGCCAGATCGGCCAGCGACACAGGACGGTAAGTGACGTGCACCGTGGTCTCGGTGATGCCGTACATGTTGATCAGTTGCGGCTGCTGATCGCCAAAGCGCTCGAACCAAGGGCGCAGGCTATGCACGTCGAGGGCTTCGCCACCGAATACCACGTAGCGCAGGGCGGGTTTGGCTGCTGCATTGGCGGGGGCACAGGCCACCTGCATCAGCTGTTTGAACGCCGATGGCGTCTGGTTGAGTACGGTGACCCCCTGCTCGCACAGCAACTGGAAGAACTCTTCCGGTGCCCGGCTGGTGGCCTGCGGCACGATGACCAGCCTGCCGCCATACAGCAGCGCACCAAAGATCTCCCACACCGAGAAGTCGAAGGCATAGGAGTGGAACAGGCTCCACACGTCACTCGGCCCGAAGGCGAACCAGTGTTCGGTGGCGGCAAACAGGCGTAGCACGTTGTGGTGCGCGAGCAACGCGCCTTTGGGCTTGCCGGTGGAGCCGGAGGTGTAGATCACGTAGGCCAGGTTGGCAGGGTCCAGCGAGNCCAGTGTTCGGTGGCGGCAAACAGGCGTAGCACGTTGTGGTGCGCGAGCAACGCGCCCTTGGGCTTGCCGGTGGAGCCGGAGGTGTAGATCACGTAGGCCAGGTTGGCAGGGTCCAGCGAGAGTGCCGGGTTGTGCGTGGCGAAGGCGCCGAAGTCATCGTCCAGCAGCAACGTGCGCACGCCTTGCGGAACTGGCAGTTGCAGGTGCGACTGGGCCAGCACCACNAAGCGTCAGGCCTGGGTTGCTGGCGGCATAACCAGTGAAGTCATCGTCCAGCAGCAACGTGCGTACGCCTTGCGGAACTGGCAGTTGCAGGTGCGACTGGGCCAGCACCACGCTCAGGCCGCTGTCCNCAGCAGCAACGTGCGCACGCCTTGCGGAACTGGCAGTTGCAGGTGCGACTGGGCCAGCACCACACTCAGGCCGCTGTCCTCCATCATGTAGGCCAGGCGGTCCTCGGGGTACGCCGGGTCCAGTGGC
>NZ_PEFV01000001.1:4456745-4522824 GCF_002939405.1 Pseudomonas sp. BRM28
CTGACGGCCAACGGCAAGCTCGACCGCCGCGCCCTGCCGGCCCCGGATGCGAGCCTGTTGCAGGCCGAGTACGTGGCGCCGCAAGGTGATCTGGAGCAGAGGATTGCCCAGGTCTGGCAGCAGGTGCTGGAGCTGTCGCGGATTGGTCGCGACGACAACTTCTTCGAGCTGGGTGGCCATTCGTTGCTGGCTACCCAGGTGGTGGCGCGGCTGCGTCAGGTACTGAGTGTCGATGTGGGTTTGCGTGACCTGTTCGGCACGCCGACCCTCGGTGCCTTCGCCGCCTTGCTGGCTCAGCGCGATGGCCGGTCGCGCGCGGCGCTGCCGAGCCTGCAGGCCTACGGCGAGCGTGCCACGGCGCCGCTGTCGCTGGCCCAGCGTCGGCTGTGGGTAGTCGAGCAGTTCGCAGCGCCCAGCGGCGCTTATGGCATGCCCCTGACGCTGCGCCTGGAAGGCGAACTGTCGGTGCCGCTGCTCGACGCCAGCCTGGCGCAGTTGATCAGGCGCCATGAAGTACTGCGTACCGCGTATGTGGCCGATGACGACGGTGATCCACTGGCGGTGGTCAGCACAGATGTGCCGCTGCCTCTGCCGCTGCTGGATCTGTCGATGCTGCCAGCAGGGGAGCAGGAGGCGAGGGTGGCCGAGGCGATCGAGCACAATGCCCGCCAGCCCATCAGCCTGGTGCAGGCACCGCTGTTGCGTGGCCAGGTGATACGCCTGGGTCAGGAGCGCCACGTGCTGCTGTTCTGCATGCACCACATCATCTCCGATGGCTGGTCGCTGGCGCTGCTGAGCAACGAAGTGGTCGAGGTCTACGCCCGCCTCAAGGCCGGGATCCAGACGCCGTTGCCGCCCTTGCCCTTGCAGTATTCCGATTATGCCCAGTGGCAGCAGGCCCTGGAGCAGGCGGGAGTGATGCGCGAACAGGCTGCCTTCTGGCAGCGCACCCTGGCCGGTCACGACGGGCTGCTGGTGTTGCCGGCCGACCACCCGCGCAAGCCCCAGGCCAGCCATGCCGGTCGCGACCTGCACTTCAGCCTGCCGACGGCCCTGTACGAGCAGCTCAAGGGCCTGTCACGTACCGCCGGGGTCACCCTTTACAGCACCTTGCTGGCGGCATTCCAGGTGATGTTGCACCGGCTCAGTGGCAGCCACGACGTGCTGGTCGGGGCGGACGTGGCGGGGCGTTCGCAGCCTGAACTGGAAGGCCTGATCGGCTTCTTCATCAACGTGCTGCCGCTGCGTTCACGCTGGCAGGAGCAGCTGTCGGTGCGCGAGTACCTGGCCCAGGTCCAGGACACCGCACTGAGTGCGTTCGAACACCAGGAGTTGCCATTCGACCAGATCGTCGAGGCTGCCGCGACGCCTCGGCACAAGGGCGCCAACCCGCTGGTGCAGGTGCTGTTCGTGATGAACAACCTGCCGGTGCGCCAGGCGGCGATGGACGCGGTGCGGGTCGAGGCACTGCCGATGGGCGGTGGCTACTCCAAGTTCGACATGGCCCTGTTCATCGACCAGGAGGCCGACCAGTTGCATGGCACCTGGCAGTATGCCAGCGACTTATTCCAACAAGAACGTATCGAGCTCTGCGTGAAAGGCTGGATGACCATTCTCGAGCAGATGGTGCGTGATCCAGATAAACGTCTAGGGGAAATCAACATGCCTACCCATACCGCGGCCCCTGTGGCTGCGCCTGCAACACCCGCTGCACCGAGCAAGGCCGACAAACTGGGCAAGTTTCTGAAGAAGGCCCAGGGGCCGGCAGCGCGCCCTGCGGTAGCCGCCATGCGCGAGAGCCTGATGGTGCCGGGCCAGGCGTTCCCGCTGCTGTGGGAACCGACCGACCCGGGGCTGGACCTGATCCAGTGGATCGAGCACAACCGCCCACTGGTGGAGCACAAGCTTGCCCAGCATGCCGGCATCCTGTTCCGTGGTTTCGCCCTGCGCGATATCCACGCCTTCGAAGCCTTTGCCGAAGCCGTGCAGCCTGGCCTGTATGGCCAGTACGGTGACCTGCCGAAGAAGGAAGGCGGCAAGAACACCTACCGTTCGACGCCGTATCCGGAGAAGAAGATGATTCTTTTCCACAACGAAAGCGCGCATCAGGATCGCTGGCCGCGCAAGCAGCTGTTCTTCTGTGAGCAGCCTTCACCCGTGGGGGGCGCCACCCCGGTGGTGGACTGCCGTCTGATGTACCAGAAGCTGCCGACCGAGCTGCGTGAGCGCTTCGAGAGCAAGGGCCTGCTGTACGTGCGCACCTTTGCCGACAAGCTCGATGTGTCGTGGCAGCACTTCTTCAAGACCGAGGTGCGTGCCGAGGTCGAGGCGCGCTGCAGTGCGGCGGGCATCCAGTGGACCTGGCTGGACAACGACGAACTGCAGATCCGCACGCCGTGCCCGGCGATCATCAGCCACCCGGTCACGGGCGAGAAGAGCTTCTTCAACCAGGTGCAGTTGCACCACATCTACTGCCTGGACCCGGATGTGCGCGAAGACCTGCTGGCACTGTTCGGCGAGCAGCGCATGCCCCGCCACGTTTACTACGGCGACGGTTCGCCGATCGAGGACGAGGTCATGCAGCAGATCGGCGACCTGTACGAAGAATGCGCGGTGCGTTTCGAGTGGCGCAAGGGTGATGTGATTCTGCTCGACAACATGCTTGCCGCCCATGCTCGCGACCCCTTCGAGGGGCCGCGCAAGATTGTCGTGGCGATGGGCGAGATGATCGAACGCAGTGCCCTGGAGGCGCTGCCTGACACACAACAGCGGACGATGGCAAAGGACGAGGCGGGCGCATGAGCACGGCACAGCTGGAAACACTGGACACAGGCCTGGCCCTGCTTCCCGAGCAGGAAACCTGGGTCGCGGCATTGAATGCCGGTGCACGGCGCGAGGCCATCGCGCATTGCCTGCGCGTCGATATCCACGGCGAGCCGGATGTGCCGCGCCTGCAGCAGGCACTGGACAGCCTGCTGGCGCGACACGCCGCCCTGGCCATGCGCCTGGGCAGCGTGGCCGGCTATCACGGCCAGCGCCAGTTCATGCCCGAGGCATCGGCGCAGGCGTTCGACCTGCAGGTGCAGCCAGATGTGGCGCCCGAGGCGTGGCTCGCCGAACCCTGGCCTGCGGCAGGCCCGCACGTGCAGGCCTTGCTGTCGCGTGTGACGCAGGGGCGGTGGGTGCTGGTGCTGGCGCTGGCCCGCTTTGTCGGTGATGCCGGCAGCCTCAAGGTAATGTTCGACGCGCTGGTACAGGCCTACCTGCACGCTGCTGCGGTCGACGACGAGGAACCGGGGCAGTTTGCGCAGTACCTGGAGTGGCGCAGCGAAGTGCTGTTCGACGAAGATGCCGACACCGCCAAGGCGTACTGGCAGGCGCACCTGCCGGCCAGCGAAGCGTGCGTTGCGCCCTGTTTGCCATACCGCCGTGCCACGGCCCAGCCCGCAGCCGCGCTCAAGCTTGAGGCTACGCTGGAGGCGCCGTTGCAGGCGCAGCTGGCTGGCCTGGCGCAACGCCTGGGGGTAACGCTGGACACCGTGCTGCAGGCAGCCTGGTGGACGCTGCTGGCACGCATCAGCGGGCGCCATCGGTTTGTCGGCGGCTGGCGCCACGACGGGCGCAAGGATTACGCGTTCTTCGAGAACAGCATCGGGGTGTTCGAGAAAACCCTGCCGCTGGTAGTGCATGTGGATCAGGAGCAACCCTTCGAAGCGTGGGTTACCGACCTGGCGGCGCAGCTCGAGCAGCATGCGACCTGGCAGGAATATGCCGCAGGCAACCTGCCGGTGGCGTATGAAAACCCACTTTACGGCTTTGCCGCGCGCGCTGCCTTGCTGGAGCAGGTTGTCGGCACTGCGCAGTGGCAGGCGACCCGCCTGGCCGAAGCACAGCCCCGGTTCGAGTTGCTGCTGAGCGTCAGCGACACGGCCTTGCGTCTTGACGCCGAAGCGGGGCGCTACAGCCAGGTCGGTCTTGAAGTGCTGCTCGGACAGTACCAGGCGCTGCTGCACAGCATCGCCGCGCACAGTCGACAGGCCCTGGGCCGGCTCAACCTCTCGGGGGCTGCGGACAACGCCGCGCTGCTTGCCCTCAACCCCGCAGTGCGTGCGCTGGAAGACCGGGTGCTGTTACCCGAACGCATCGCCCAGTGGGCCGCCATCACCCCGGACGCTCCGGCGCTGGTCAGTGCCGGCGTGACCCTGAGCTACGCCGAACTTGAACAGCGCGTGGCACGCCTGGCGTTCGACCTGGTGACACTCGGCGTGGGCCAGGGTGGGCGGGTGGGGCTGGCCTTGCCACGTTCGACGCAATGGGTGGTGGCCATGCTGGCCTGTTGGCGGGTGGGCGCCGCGTACTTGCCGCTGGACCCGCAATGGCCGGTTGCACGGCAGTTGCAGATGCTGGAACAGGCACAGCCAGGCCTGGTGCTGACCGAGCAGGCGCAACTGGCCCAACTGGCCGGGCAGGGTGTGGTCGTGCAGGACATCGCGCTGCTGGGCCACGTCGACGGCGATGTGGCCAGCCCTGCGCTCAGTGCGACCGATGTCGCCTATGTGCTGTTCACCTCCGGCTCCAGCGGCACGCCCAAAGGCGTGGTGGTGGAGCATCAGCAGTTGCTCAACTACGTCGCCGGGGTGTGCCAGCAACTGCAACTCGATGCATGCCGTCACTTCGCCCTGAGTTCCACGGTGGCTGCCGACCTTGGCAACACCGCGCTGCTGGGCGCGCTGTACCTGGGTGCAGCGCTGCATGTAGCCGACGACGACAGCATCCAGTCGCCCGAGGCGTTCGCGCACTTCATGCGTGAGCAGGCCATCGACTGCCTGAAGATCGTGCCCTCGCACCTGGCCGCGTTGCTCGAAGCCCAGGCGCCGCACCTGCCGGCGACCCTGGTGCTGGGCGGTGAAGCGATCGGCGTCTCGCTGTTGCAGCGCATTGCCGAGATTCGTCCGGACTGTCGCGTGTTCAACCACTATGGGCCTACCGAAACCACCGTGGGTGTGTTGGTGCATCGGGTGACAGCGGCGGATATGGACGCAGGGAGTGTGCCCTTGACCGAGGTGCTGCCCAACAATCAGGTGCTGGTGCTGGATGAGCACCTTCAGGCGGTGGCCATTGGCGAACTGGGCGAGCTGTACATCGGTGGACGACAACTGGCGCGTGGCTACCTGAATGCGCCCGAGCAGACGGCACAGGTGTTCATCGAGCATCCGCTGCAGCCGGGTGAGCGGCTGTACCGCAGCGGCGACCTGGCACGCTACCGTCCCGAGGGCGGTGTACAGCTGTATGGCCGGCGCGACCAGCAGGTCAAGGTGCGAGGGTTTCGTATCGAACTGGCGGAAATCGAAGTGCAGCTGGCCAGCCTGGCGCAGGTCAGCGAGGCGGTTGCGGTGCTGGTCGACGCCGAGCCGGTGGCCTTCTTGGTGCTGCGTGAGGGCGCAGGTCAGGAGGCGGCTTCCGCAGTGACGGCGCAACTGGCCCTGAGGCTGCCGGCGCCGATGCTGCCACGCCATGTACAGGTGCTGGCGCAGATGCCGCGCCTTGCCAATGGCAAGGTCGATCGACAAACATTGCAGCAGCGTCCGTTGGCCACTGCCGAGGTGGCCTGTGTGGCGCCGCGCGATGCCGTCGAGGAACTGCTGGCCAGCCGCATGGCGCAACTGCTGGGGCTGGAGCGCCTGAGCGTGGAGCAGGACTTCTTCGCTGCCGGTGGGCACTCGTTGCTGGTGATCAAGCTGGTGGCGGGCATTCGCAAGTTGCTGCAGTGCGATGTGCACCCCGGCGTGGTGTTCGACAACCCCAGCGTGGCAGCGTTGGCGCAGGCGTTGCGCTCGCAGGAGGCCGCCCCCGGGCAACTGGAAAAACTGGCGGCGGCACGGTTACGTCTGGACAGCATGACCCCCGAGCAGCGTGCACAGTTGCTGGCCAAGGCGCAGAACGCCAGCGCCTGAGGCGCGTCCGTGTTGCCGGAGCCCATCGACGTCGATGGGTTCCGTTCGCTGTGACGTTTCAGCTGCCGTGCAAGACGGTGCGCTATCTTTTTTCAGTATGTCTGTACTGAAAATGTGAACGATTCCTAAATTTTTCATTTTTAATTCGTCTTCCATTGGGTTCCACGAAGAATCCGATGGAAGTCCGGCCTGCGTGCCCCTTAGGCATTGGCGCGGAAGTGGCAGCAAGGAATGCCCATTGACTGATCAGTGGCCCTGAAGAGGCGACGATCTTCCGACGAATGATATCTGGGGTGATCCAACACTATGAAGGTTGAGCAAAAAAGGCGTGCACCACGTGTGCTGAAAAATTCACTGGCCACCTGGCGTACTTCGGCTTCCATCATCGTGTTGGGGTTGGCACTGGGTGCCAGCGGCGGTGTGTATGCACAGAGTGTGGCGGTCAATATCCCCGCCCAATCCCTGGAGAAGGCCCTGATCGATCTGGGCAACCAGACCGGTTTGCAGATTCTCTACGGGCCTGACCTGGTCACTGGCAAGAAGGCCCCGGCCGTGGTGGGCACCATGGAGCCGCAGCAGGCGCTGGAGCAACTGCTGCGCAATGCCGGGCTGAGGTATCGCATCGAAGACAACACGGTGTTGCTGACCAATGAAGCCGCTTCAAACTCTGCGCTGGAACTGGATACCACCACCATCCAGGGTCAGGGCATGGGGCAGATGACCGAGAATACCGGTTCCTATACGCCCAGCCTGACCAGTGTCGGCTCCAAGACCCCGACCAGCCTGCGCCAGACCCCGCAGTCGGTTTCGGTCATTACCCATCAGGTGATTCAGGACAAGGGCATGGTCGATCTGACCGATGCCATGAAGATGACGCCGGGTATCACTGTGCGCAACTCGAACGAGCGCATCAACGACTTCTACTCCCGCGGCTTTGCCATCGAGAACATCCAGATCGATGGTGCAGCCCCCATGGCGCTGGGCACTACAGCGGGCAGCTTCTATTCAAGCAAGGTCTACAACCTGGCCGAGTTCGATCACGTTGAAGTACTGCGTGGTGCTTCAGGCCTTTTTGGTGGTACGGGCGACCCCGGTGGCATCATCAACCTGGTGCGCAAGCGCCCATTGGACACCTATCAATTGAAGTTCGAGGCGTCTGCGGGTTCATGGGACAACTACCGTAGCCAGGTCGACATCACGGGGCCGATGGGCTTCGACGGCAAGCTGAGGGGGCGACTAGTAGCGGCCTATACCGACAGGCAGTACTTCATGGATGAGCGCAGTTCGCAGAGCCCTACGCTTTACGGCATTCTGGAGGCGGACGTGTTGCCCAGCACACGCCTGACCATCGGTGGACGTTCCGAGCGTATCAATGAGAACGGTGCCAGCGCCGGCCTGCCTCGCTACAGCGACGGCAAGGATCTTGGTTTGCCGCGCCATACCAACCTGAGCGAGAGCTGGGCGTTCCAGGACGGTCGGTCGGATGAGGTGTTTGCCAAGGTCGACCACGAGCTGTCGGATGACTGGAAGCTCAACGTCAGTTACACCCAGACTCAGGACTCCGGGTTGCAGAAGCGCGCGTTCAACGTGGGCAGTGTCAACCCGGTGACGGGCACCGGGGCAACGCGCTTCGGCAGTGTGGCGCGCTACCGCAGCGATCAGCAATTGGCGGACGTTAACCTGGCGGGTAAATTCAACCTGTTCGATCGCCAGCATGAGTTTTTGATGGGGGCAGATCATCAGCGAATCACCAGTCAATGGAGGGGCACCGGGCAACTGGCAGGCGCCTTCGAGCCAATCAACGTGTTCGATCCCGGTTCCACTCCGTGGCCAAACCCACCCACCACCAAGGATTGGCTGGCTGATTACAACCCCAATACCCAGATCCAGTACGGTCTCTACTCGACCCTGCGGCTGCAACTGGCCGAACCTCTGCACCTGATCGTTGGTGCTCGTGCGCAACGGTACAAGTTCTATCAGACGTATCAGGAAAGGGGCGTTGCACCGGCTTATCTTTCTACCCGAGAGCCCACCAAGGTGGTTCCATATGGTGGCGTGGTATATGACCTGAATGATGAGTGGTCGGCGTATGCCAGCTATTCGGAAATCTTCAAGCCACAGCAGAACAAACTTGAAGGCCCAACGCCTGCACCGGGTACCGAATCCAGCAATTCGATCGAACCCATGACCGGCAAGACCTACGAAACCGGTATCAAGGGGGAGCTGTGGGGCGGTGCCGTCAACACCTCTTTCGCTCTGTATTACACCAAGCGTGAGCACGAGGCTGTTCTGGACCCTGCTTATCCGGTAACGACCGTTCCGTTTGGTGGCAGCTGCTGTTATGTGACGCAGGGCGAAGTGGTCAGCAAGGGTGTGGACATGGAGGTCAGCGGTGAGCTGCTTCCCGACTGGAGCCTGATGGCGGGTTACACCTATAACCACAACCAGAATCGTAACGACGACACGGTGTTCAGCAGCCTGACCCCCAAACACCTGTTCAAGCTATGGTCCACATATCGTCTGCCAGGCGAATTCAATGACTTGAAAATCGGCGGCGGGGTGAACCTGCAGAGTGCCAACTATGTCAGTGGAACCGCAGCGGTGCTGGACAACACAGGTGCGGTCATTCGCAACGAAAGCTATGAATATCGCCAGGCAGGCTACGCCGTGTGGAACGCCATGGCCGAGTATCGTCTCGATGATCATTGGAGCCTCACCTACAACCTCAACAACGTGTTCGACAAGACCTATTATTCGACAGTAGGCTCTTCGGTTGCCGCCAACTGGTACGGTGAGCCGCGTAACCACATGCTGACGTTGCGTGGTACGTTCTGGTAATCCGCACTCTTTTCGAAAAGCCCGTTCTGATGCGGGCTTTTTTGTGGGCGGTGGCGGCTTAAACGGAGGTCGTCCGCTTCCTGCATGACGCCAATGTTTTTTGATATTGCGAACGATTCTCAAAATTCGTACCCTAGCGCTCCCGCCACCTGTGCTCCTGCACATGGATCGCTCTGGAGTGTGCATTGGATAATCTGGATCGGTTGTTTCGCCTCTATCACCGCGAACTGCAGCAGATTGCCTACCGCCGCCTGGGCGATCGGGAAATGGCGGCAGACCTCACTCAGGACGCCTTCGTGCGTTACGTCGGCCTTGACCGTCAACAGCGTACGCATTCGATTGTCAATCCGCGCTTTTTCCTGATCCGCGTGCTGCGCAACCTGATCATCGACCTGGGGCGCAGCCGCACGCGGCGTGGGCCGGTCGGCTCGCTGGACGAGGTCGAGCATGAACTGCTCGATCCATGTCCGGGACCCGCCGCGCTGTTCGAGTTGCGCCAGCAACTGATGCTGTTGCAGCAGGCCCTGGACGAATTGCCCGTCAACTGCCGCCAGGCCCTGCTGCTCAATCGCCTCGAAGGGCTGGGCCATGCGGCCATCGCCGAGCGGCTCGGGGTCTCGGTGAGCATGGTCAGCAAGTACATCATGAGCGCCTTGCTGCACTGTGCTCGACGCCTCGAAATGATGGATGACTGAATGAAGCGCGAGAGCAGCGGTTTTTGTTCAGGCAAGGCATCCACAGTGCTGACCGAGCAGGCCTTGCAGTGGTTGGTCGACCTGCATTCGGGCGACGCCGAGGCGCCTGCCTGGGACGCCTATCTGCAGTGGTGCGAAACATCACCGCAACACCAGCATGCCGCCCACGCGGCGGAGCGCCTTTGGGAGCGGCTGGGCAGTGCATTGGAGCGGCCGCCTGCATCGTCGCGCAGGGTGCCGTTGTTGGGTTTGACAATAGCCTTGAGCCTTGCGGGGGGGCTCTACTGGCAGGCTCAAACCCAAGGTTGGGTAGCCGACCAGATGACCGCTCTGGGCGAGCACCGCACGTTGAACCTGGCCGATGGCTCGCGCCTGGAGCTGGCGCCGCACACGCGTGTGGATATAGATCTGGAAGGCGATCGCCGGGTGTTGCGTTTGTACGCCGGGGAGCTCTTCGTGCAGGTCGCAGCCGATGCACAGCGTCCGTTCGAGGTACTGGCTGGCAACGGGCGCATGCGCGCGCTGGGTACCGGCTTCGATGTGCGACGCGAGGGCGAGCAGGTGCGGATGGTGGTGACCGAGCATTCGGTGCGGGTGACGCTCGAGGGGGATGCGCAGGCTGTTGACGTTGACGCCGGCCAGGCGGTGCAGTTCGGTCCGCACGGCCTGGAGGATGCGCAAGCGGTGGATATCGCATCGGCAACCGCGTGGCGTCGCGACCGCCTGGTGTTCAACCAGCAGCCGCTGGGTGAGGTGCTGGAGCAGATCGGCCACTACCACCGCGGCCTGATCTGGGTGCGCGACAACGACCTGCGCCGCTTGCCGGTCACCGGTGTCGTTGCAACCGATGACACTCACGCCCAGTTGCAATTGCTGCAGCGCACCTTGCCGCTACGCGTGCGGCAGTTCCCATGGTTGACCGTGATCGAGCGAGACGACGCACGGCAAAAGTAGGGCCTGTGCAGAAATAATTGATTGTTGCCACTGTCGGGTTTCAGAGGGCTGACGTCTTTCCTTTCGAGATTGATTTTTATTTCGCTGATTTCAGCAGGGGAGCGTTATGCCGTATCTGATCAGACAAACCGCCTTGAGCCTGGCGATCGTGACAGCGAGCTGCGTGGGTGTCAGCCTACCGGCCAGGGCGGTGGATCACCAACACGCCGTTGAGCAGATCTTCGATGTTGCGCCAGGCCCGCTTGACCAGGCACTGACGCGGTTTGCCGATCAGGCGGGGTTGCGCCTGATGGTTGCCAGTGAAGTAGTGACCCGCCAGCATTCGCAAGGGCTGCACGGGCGTTACGCGGTACAGCAGGGGCTTGATCGATTATTGTTGGGCAGTGGCTTGAGCGCCAGGCTCAGCGGCGATGTGATCCTGGTCGAAAGAACTCCTGCGCTGGGGGTGGCGCTGGAACTCGGTACCACCACCATCCAGGGCCAGGGTATGGGGCAGATGACCGAGAATACCGGTTCCTATACGCCCAGCCTGACCAGTGTCGGCTCCAAGACCCCGACCAGCCTGCGCCAGACCCCGCAGTCGGTTTCGGTCATTACCCATCAGGTGATTCAGGACAAGGGCATGGTCGATCTGACCGATGCCATGAAGATTGCACCAGGCATTACCGTGCAGAATTCCACCGACCGGCTGTCGACCTACTTTTCTCGAGGTTTTGCCATCGAGAACATCCAGATCGATGGAGCGGCGCCCATGGCCCTGGGTACCACGGCAGGCAGCTTCTACTCGAACAAGAACTACAACCTGGTAGAGTTCGATCACGTCGAAGTCCTGCGTGGGGCCTCGGGTCTTTTCGGCGGCACTGGCGATCCGGGCGGCATCATCAACCTTGTGCGCAAGCGCCCATTGGACACCTATCAATTGAAGGTCGAGGCATCGGCCGGTTCCTGGGACAACTACCGTACGCAACTGGATGTAACCGGCCCTATGGCCTTCGACGGAAAACTGCGCGGACGATTGGTCACCGCCTACACGGACCGGCAGTATTTTCTCGACGAACGAAGCACCGAGCTGCCCACGATCTACGGTGTGCTCGAGGCCGACGTGCTGCCCGGCACTCGCCTTACCGTGGGCGGGCGTTACGAGCGTATTCATGAAAACGGTTCGGGAACCGGGCTTCCGCGTTTCAGCACCGGCGGTGATCTGGGCCTGCCACGCCATACCAACCTGAGCCAGAGCTGGGCTTATCAGGATGGCCGCTCGCAGGAACTGTTCGCCAAGATCGACCATGAATTGTCTGACCGCTGGAAAGTGAACCTGAGCTATACCCAGACGCAAGATGTGGGTATGAAAAAAGGCTCCTTTTCCGTGGGCGCGCTCAACCCGGTCACCGGGCTCGGCCCGATGTGGCTCGGTTCGAACTCTCGCTATCGGAGCGACCAGCAACTGTGGGACGTGAACGTTGCCGGAAAATTCGACCTGCTGGGCCGTGAGCATGAATTCCTCATGGGCGCCGACCATCAGCGCATCACCAGCCGCTGGCAGGGTACGCCACAATTGGCCGGTGCCTTTGGCGCCATCGATGTCTACGACCCGAAGTCGACCCCCTGGATCGAACCACCTATCCGCAAGGACTGGGTCAGCGACTATGACCCCAACTCGCAAGTGCAGTACGGGCTCTACTCCACGTTGCGGATGCACGTTGCCGATCCGCTGCACCTGATCGTCGGCGCCCGGGTGCAACGCTACAAGTTCGACCAGGTCTACCGCGAGTTCGATGGCAGCACCGGGGCGTGGTCAGTGGCCTCGGACGTGTCGGTCCGTGAACCGACGAAGGTCGTGCCCTATGGCGGTGTTGTGTATGACCTGAATGAGGAGTGGTCGGCATACGCCAGCTACTCGGAAATCTTCAAGCCGCAGCAAAGCAACCTTCAAGGACCGCTGCCGGGAAGCCCGGTCGAGGCCATGACCGGTGAAACCTATGAAACCGGTATCAAGGGCGAGTTGTTCGGCGGTGCGTTGAACACCTCGATCGCGCTGTACTACACCAAGCGCGAAAACCAGGCCGTCGAAGACCCTGCCTACCCGTTGACCTCGGTGCTGTTCGGAGGCAACTGCTGCTACCTGACCCAGGGCAAGGTGGTCAGCAAGGGCATCGACCTTGAGGTCAGTGGTGAGGTGTTGCCGGACTGGAGCGTCATTGCCGGCTATACCTACAACAACAACCGTAACCGCAACAACGGTGATGTGTTCAGCGGGGTCACGCCCAAACACCTGTTCAAACTGTGGTCGACCTACCGTCTGCCGGGCGACTTCAATGACCTGAAGATAGGCGGTGGGGTCAATCTCCAGAGCGCGAACTATGTCAACGGTTCGGCATCGGTACTGGACCCTGCCACCGGCGCAGTGGTGGGCAACGAGCGCTACGAATACCGCCAGGCCGGCTATGCGGTGTGGAATGCCATGGCGGAGTACCGGCTTGATGATCACTGGTCGGTGCTTTACAACCTCAACAACGCGTTTGACAAGAAGTACTACTCCACTGTCGGCTCCTCGGCACTGGGCAACTGGTACGGCGATCCGCGCAATCACATGCTGACGTTGCGGGGTACGTTCTGGTAATCGCCAACGCCACAAAAAAGCCCGCAACGCTGCGGGCTTTTTCATGGGCGCCACCTGCCTCGACTACAGCGAGGCCAACCAGCGGTCCACCGCCGTATAGATCGCCTCGACATCCGCCACAATCCCGCCCATGCGCAGAAAATCGTGGGTCAGCCCCTGTTGCACCTTCAACGTCACCGAAGTACCGCTGGCCTCCAGCAGGCGGGCGTACTCCAGCCCTTCGTCAAACAGCGGGTCGTATTCGGCCAGGCTCACATACGCCGGGGCCAGTTCGCCCAGCCCGCTGGCCAGCAACGGCGAGACGCGCCAGTCCAGGTGCTGCGCCGGGTCGGCACTGTAATGGTGGTAGAACCATTCCAGCGTGGCGGTCTCGAGCAGGTAGTCCTGGGCATAGCGGCGATGCGAGTCGCGCTGGCGCGAGGTATCGGTGACCGGATAGAACAGTAGCTGCGCCCTGGGCTTGAGCTGCAACGCCTGTGGCTGCTTGACCGCCGTGATCGCCAGCACGGTGGCCAGGGTGGCGCCGACGCTGTCGCCCGCGAGCGTCACCCGCTGGTTGTCCAGGTGCAGCGCCGTGGCCTGTTCAGCCAGCCAGTTGGCGGCATCCAGCGCATCATGCACGGCGGTCGGGAACGGGTATTGCGGGGCCAGCCGGTAAGCCGGCGCCAGCACCGCCTGGCGCCCGCTTGCTGCCAGGCGGCGGCAGATGGAGTCATGGGAGTCCAGGCTGCCGACCACATAACCGCCACCATGAAAGAACAGCAGCGTTGGCAGCAACGCCGTGTCGCTGGCATCGGCGCGGTAAAGACGCGCCGCGATGGACTGGCCGTCGCGGGTTGGAATGCTCAGGGTAGTGACGTTGATGGCGCCTGGCGGGCAGGGGTCGAGCACTTGCGAGGTGGTTTCGAACTGCGTGCGCGCCAGTGCCAGATCAAGTTCGTGCAGCGCGCTGCTCTTGCCACTCAGGCGGCCCATCTGGGCCAGTTCCAGGAAGCCTTCGAGGTCGGGATCCAGAGGCATGTAGAGGTTCCTTGCAAAGCTATCGGTAAGCGCCGCCCCGGCTGACGGGGCGGCGGTGGTATCAACAGGTGACGCTGTGGCTTTCCTGCAACTGCTCCAGCACGCGGCGCAGCAGCTCGGGATGCTTGAGCATGTCGTAATGGCCGGCGGCCACCGGTTCGTTGAGTTGCGCCTGCACCAGGCGCAGCTGGGTCTGGCCTGCGTCGGCCCTGGCCCACCAGCACTGCGCTGGCACCTGCGTTGCGGGGAGCCCCTCGATGGCCTCGGACAATGCCTTGAGTTTCATGGCTACACGGAAGGTATGGGCCAGTTCTTCAGCGCCGATGGAGGCGAACGCCGAGGCGCTGATGACCTGGGCCTGCACCTGGGCAATCGCCGTTTCGAGGTGGTTGGCAGGGCTGCTGGCGCGCACCTGCAACACCGGCAGCGCGTCACTTGGCACGCCCATGATGACACCCAGGAAGCTGCCAAGGTCTTCGCTCCAGTCCTCATCGGCTGCAGGCTGCGCAAGCGCAGATGACGGCAGAAAGCTGTCCACCAGGCCGAGGAAACCCACCCGCTGGCCCTGTTTCTCAAGCTCTTGCGCGACCAGCACCGCCAGGGTGCCGCCCAGTGACCAACCCAGCAGGTGGTAAGGACCGCTGGCCTGTTTCTGGCGGATGTACTGGGCATAGTCGATGGCCATGGCCTCGAGGGATTCATCTTCCCAGCTACGCTCCAGCAGCATTCGACATTGCAGGCCATACACGCTGCGCTGGCCTTCCAGGCGGCGAGCCAGCGGCTCGTAGTCGAATACCGTGCCGAAGCCTGCGTGCAGGCAGAACAGCGGCCGCGCCTGTTCGACCGGGCTGTTGAGCAACAGCAACGGGTCGAGGGAAGGCACCTGGGCCTCGTAGCCCGACAGCTCGGCGATGGTCGGCTTGCCGATCAGGTCGCGCAGTTTCAGTTCGATGCCCAGCTCCGGCTGGCTACGTACCCTGGACAGCACCTTGAGCACACGCAGCGAGTCGCCCCCCAGTTCGAAGAAGTTGTCGGTAACGCCGACCTGTTCGACCTCCAGCACCTGTTGCCAGATGGCCGCCAGGCCCTGCTCCAGCGTGTTGCGCGGGGCGATGAAGGCACGCGCCTTGAAGTCCGGGTCGGGCAGCGCCTTGCGGTCGAGCTTGCCGTTGGGGTTGAGCGGGAAGGCGGCCAGCGCGAGGATCTGCGCCGGTACCATGTAGTCGGGCAGCTCGACCTGCAGTGCACCGCGCAGGCGTTCGCCCAGGTCACCGGCGTCGTCCGCCACCACGTAGCCGATCAGTTGCTTGCCGGCGCCGGTTTCACGTGCAACCACCACCGCGTCGGTCACCCCGGGTTGCTGGCGCAGGCGCGATTCGATTTCGCCCAGCTCAATGCGGAAACCGCGCACCTTGACCTGATTGTCCAGTCGGCCGAGGTAGTCGAACACGCCGTCGGCGCGCTGGCGCACCAGGTCACCGGTGCGGTACAGGCGGCTGCCATCGCCCGCGAACGGGTCGGCAACGAAGCGTTCGGCGCTGAGCCCGGGACGCTGGTGATAGCCGCGCGCCACGCCTTCGCCACCGAGGTACAGCTCGCCGGCCACGCCGTCGGGCACCGGGTTGAGCTGGTCGTCGAGTACGTACAGGGTACGTCGACCCACGCGGGTGCCGATGGGCGCATACACCGCACCGCACTGCTGGCTGGCGTCGACTTTCCACAGCAACGGCGTGACCACGGTTTCGGTGGGGCCGTAGCCGTTGGTGAGATAGGCCGGCTTGAGTGCACGCTTGACCAGCTCGAAGTTGGCCTCGGCCACCGCGTCACCACCAAAGCAGTACACCCGCACCGCCGGTGGCGGCGCTTCGACGCTGGCGGCGTATTCGGCCAGTTGCTGCAGGTAGGCGGGCGGGAAGCAGGCGATATCGATGCTGTGCGCGTGCAGGGCCTGCCAGGTTTCCTCGGCAGTCCACAGGCGGTTGTCGCGCAGCACCAGCTGGCCGCCGCCGAGCAGGGTCGACTGCCAGCGTTCCTGGGCACCGTCGAAGGCGAACGACATGAACAGCAGCTCGCGGGTGCTGGCGTCCATCGCGTAGCGCTCGGCAATCGCCAGGCAGTGCATGCGGATCTGCCCGTGGCTGACGGCCACTCCTTTGGGCTTGCCGGTGGAGCCGGAGGTGTAGATCAGGTAGGCGAGGTTGTCCGCGTCGGCGCGAGGCGCCGGGCAACTGGCGGGGTAGGTGTCCAGGGCCAGATGGTCAAGTGTGATCAGGGTGCCGGCACCGGCATCGGCAAACCGGTGCTGGAGTGAGCGTTGCGTCAGCAGCACCGGCATGCGCGAGTCTTCGACGATCCACTTGACGCGCTCCTGCGGGTAGTCGATGTCGAGCGGAACGTAGGCTGCGCCGGTCTTCATCACGGCATAGAACGCCACGATCACGTCGACCGAACGCTCCAGGGCAATGCCGACGCACACTTCAGGGCCGATGCCCTGTGCAATCAGGTGGTGGGCCAGCCGGTTGGCGCGGGTTTCCAGTTCGCCGTAGCTCAACTGCACATCGGCGCAGGTGACCGCGATACGCTGCGGCTGCCGTTCGGCATGGCTGCGGATGCACTCGGCCAGCAGCGCCGGGTCGTGGCTCGGCGGCGCCAGTTGATTGTGTTGTGCAAGTGCCTGCTGTTCGTCGGCACTGAGCATCGACAGGCTGCCCAGGGTTGCTTGAGGGTTGTCGAGCAGGGCATCGAGCAAGGTTTCGAAGCTGGTGCGGATCTGCGCCGTGGCAGCCTCGGTGAAGCGGTTGCGCAGGTAGAGGAACTCGATCTTGAGGGTGCGGCCCAGGTTGATCGCCAGGTCCATGGCGAAGTTGGTGACGTCACGACTGTTCACCTCGCCAAAGCTCAACTGATTCTGCTCGGCTTCCTGCAGACGGTCGTCCACCGGGTAGTTTTCGAACACGATGATGCTGTCGAACAGTGCCTGGCCGTTCTGCCCCGACCAGCGCTGCACGTCGGCCAGCGAGGCATGCTCCTGGTCACGAACCTCCAGGTTGTAGGTTTGCAGTGCTTGCAGCCACTGCGCCAGCGGCATGTGCGGCTGCGGGGTCTGAATGATCGGCAGGGTATTGATGAACAGCCCGAGCATTTCTTCGGCACCGGGCAGGCTGGCCGGGCGACCGGCCACGGTGGCGCCGAAGCACACGGTGGGCTGGCCGGTGTAGCGTTGCAACAGCAGCAGCCATACGGCCTGGATCAGTGTGTTGGGCGTGATACGCAGGCGCTGGGTCTGTTCGCGCAGGCGCTGGGTGCGTGCTTCGTCCCAGTGCAGGTACAGCGCTGCATGCCCTTGCAGGTCGCCGGCCGGACGCGGTGCAATGCTGCCGGCCAGCAGGGTCGGTCCTTCAAGGTCGTGCAGCTTGTGTTTCCAGAACTGCTCCAGGCTGGCCTGGGACTGATTCTGCAGCCATTGGATATGGTCGCGATATTGCCCGCGCTTTGCCGGTGGCGTGCGCCCGTGGTACAGCTCCAGCACTTCGCCGAGCAGGCGCGAGCTGGACCAGCCGTCCATCAGGATGTGGTGGCTGGTCCAGATCAGGTGGTGCTTGTGCTCGCCCAGGTCGATCAGCGTCAGGCGCGTCAACGGCGCCTGCAGCAGATCGAAGCCTTCGGCGCAGTCCGCTTCAAGGATACGTTGCAGGGCCTTTTCATCGAACGTCGTGGCTTGCCTGGCCAGGCGACGCACCGGCAGGGTGGCGTGCTTGTACACCACTTGCAGCGGCTCATTCAGCTCGTTGGCCGACCAGAACCCGGTGCGCAGGATTTCATGGCGGGCAATCGCGGTGTTCCAGGCCGCGATGAACCGTTCGGGGTCCAACCCGATAACCGGTACGCTCATCTGGTTGATGTAGAGGCTGGCCTCGTTGGACTCCAGCGTGTGAAACAGCATGCCTTGCTGCATGGGCGAGAGTGGGTAGAGGTCCTGCACGTCGCTGCACGGTACTGGCAAACGGTCCAGTTGCGGCTGGCTAAGACGCGCCAGCGCGAAGTCCGATGGCGTCAGCCCCCTGTGCTGCGGGTCGCGACAATGCGCAATGACAGCGGCCAGTTCCAGGCAGAAGGCATCGGCCAGTTGCTGAACCGTCGCCTCCTCGAACATTTCGCTGCTGAAGCTCCAGTTCATGCTCAGCTCGCCGCCATACACCTGGCCGTTGAGCGACAGCCAGTTGCCCAGCGTTGCGTGGGCACTCTGGTTGGCGCCGGTGCTTTCAGCGGCCGGTGCGAACAGCGCGCCCTCATTGCTGTCGAAGCTGGCGTCGAACTGGCCCAGGTAGTTGAAGGTGATGCGTGGGACGGGCAGTTCGCCCAGGGCCTGACGCGCGCTCCCATCGCCAAGAAAGCGCAGTGCGCCGTAGCCGATGCCCTTGTTGGGAATGGCGCGCAGCTGTTCCTTGATTGCCTTGATCGACTCGCCCATACCGCTGGCGGGGGTGAGCTTGACCGGGAACACGCTGGTGAACCAACCCACGGTACGGGTCAGGTCGATCGTGTCGAACAGGTCTTCGCGGCCATGGCCTTCCAGCTCGATCAGGCTGCTTGGCGAGCCGCTCCAACGGCCGATCACGCGTGCCAGTGCGGTCAGCAACAAATCGTTGATCTGTGTGCGATAGGCCGCCGGTGCCTCCTGCAGCAGTTGGCGGGTGAGCTGCGTGTCGAGGCGGCTTTGCACGCTGCGTGCGTGGCGGTTCAGCAAGCTGCCGTGTGGGCGCTCGCAGGGCAGTGTGGTGGGTACATCCTGCAGTTGCGCCTGCCAGTACTGCAGTTCCTTTTGCAGGGCCTCGCTGCGTGCATAGCCTTGCAACTGCTCGGCCCAGGCCTTGACCGAGCTGGTTTTGCCCGGCAGTTTCGTCGGCTGGTTTACCAGCCGTTGCTGGTAGGCCAGTTGCAGGTCTTCGAAGAGGATGCGCCACGACACGCCATCCACCGCCAGGTGGTGAATGACCAACAGCAGGCGCTGCTGGCCATCGGGCAGGGTCGCCAGCAGGGCCCGCAGCAGCGGGCCTTGCTGGATGTTCAGGCTGGCCTGGGCGCGATTGGCCCATTCGTTGAGCGCAGGCTCGTCAGCGACTTCGGCCTGCCACAGCAATTTGTAGGTCGGGTCCACTGGCAGGTAGCGAGCCCCTGGATGTTCGCCGTCGAGGGAGAACACCAGGCGCAAGGCATCGTGGTGTTCCAGCAGCGCGTGCAAGGCATGGTCCAGTACGGCTGCATCCAGCGGCCTGGATGGTTCGAGCATCACCGATTGATTGAAGTGATGCGGTTCGGGGGTATCGCTGAGCAAGAACAGTTGCTGGATCGGCAGCAGGGGCGTGGTGCCGAGCACGGGGCCCTGATCGATCTGCTGCGTGGTGTCGGCGACCTGCGCGACACTGGCCAGGCTCTTGATGGTCTGGTGCTGGAACAGGTCTTTGGCGCTGAAGCGGAACCCGCTCTGGCGGGCACGGCTGACCACCTGGATCGAGATGATCGAGTCGCCACCGAGCTCGAAGAAGTTGTCGTCCAGACCAATGCGCGGCAGCTTGAGCACGTCTTGCCACAAGGTGGCGATGCGTTTTTCCATTTCGGTCTGCGGTGCCACGTATTCACGCTGCAGCAAGCTCGCATCCGGCGCCGGCAAGGCGCGGCGGTCGAGCTTGCCGTTGGCCGTCAGTGGCCATTGCTCCAGGAACAGCAGGTGCGTGGGCACCATGTAGTCCGGCAGTTCGGCCTTGAGCCGGGTTTTCAGGTCTTCCCGCAGGGCCGTGGGGTCGGCGGCGTTATCGTGGGGCAGTACATAACCCACCAGTTGCCAGGCCCACCAGCACCTCAGGCCCGATGCCCTGGGCAATCAACGCATGGGCCATCTGGTTGGCACGCTCGTTGAGTTCGCGGTAGCTGAGCTGGGCGTCACCCAGGGTCAGCGCGATGGAGCCCGGCGCACGCGCAGCCTGGGCTTCGATCAGTTCATGGAGGCAGCGCTGGCTGGCGAACTGCGCAGGCGCCGGGTTCCATTGCTGGAGGTTGGCCTGTTGCTCGCGGGCGTCGAGCAACGGCAGTTCGCCGACGCGCTGTTGCGGGTCAGCGACAATCGCCTGCAGCAGGTTCTGCCAGTGCCGGGCCAGACGCTCGATGGTCGCGGCGTCGAACAGGTCGGTGGCGTAGACCAGAATCGCCGAAAGGCCATCGGCCGTTTCCGTGGTGTCCAGCGTCAGGTCGAACTGTGCAGTGTGGTTGTCCCAGTCCAGACGCTCCACCTCCAGGCCCGGCAGTCGCTCGATGGCGCGCAGTTCACCGGCATCTTCGCTGTGGTGGTTGAACAGCACCTGGAACAGCGGGCTGTGTGACAGGCTGCGGCCCGGTTCCAGGGCTTCCACCAGTTGCTCGAACGGCAGGTCCTGGTGGGCCTGGGCCTGCAGGGTGGTCTGGCGCACCTGCTGCAGCAGTTCGGCGAACGACAGATCGGCACCAATCCTCGCCTCCAGCACCAGCGTATTGACGAAGAAGCCGATCAGGCGCTCGGTTTCAAGACGGTTGCGGCTGGCCACCGGCACCCCGACCCGCACCTGCGCCTGGCCGCTGTAGCGGTGCAGCAGGGTCTGGAACGAAGCGAGCAACAGCATGAACGGGGTCACCCCTTCGCGCTGGGAAAGCGCGCGCAGGCTACGGGTCAGTGCGGCATCGAGCACGATGTTCAGCTTCGCGCCCTTGAAGCTGCGCGTGGCCGGCCGCGGTCGATCGCTCGGCAGCTCCAGCACCGGCTGCTCGCCGCCCAGTTGCCGGCACCAGTAATCGAGCTGGCGCTCGCGCTCGCCGGCCTCCATCCACTGGCGCTGCCACTGGGCAAAGTCGGCGTACTGGATCGGCAGGGCCGGCAACTGAACTTCGCGCCCCTGGCTGTAGCCCGCATACAAGGCGATCAGCTCGTCGACCATCACCTGCATCGACCAGCCATCGGAAACGATATGGTGCTGAACCAGTACCAACACATGGTCTTGCGCCGCCAGCCGCAGCAGCCTGACCCGCAGCAGCGGCCCCTGGTCCAGGGCAAACAGGCGGCCGTTCTGGGCCTCGATACAAGCCTGGATCTGCGCCGCCGGATCGTCCCCTGCATACAGCACCTGGAGGTCGATATCGACACGGGCCTGCTCGCCAATCAGCTGACGCGGCTCGCCCTGCACCTCGACGAATGTGGTGCGCAGGCTTTCGTGCCGCGCCAGCAGGCTGTCGAAACTGCGCTGCAGCGCCGCAACGTCCAGCGCCCCGCGCAGGCGCAGGGCGGCCGGCAGGTGATAGGCACTGCTCTGCGGGTCCAGCTGCCAGAGGAACCACTGGCGCTCCTGGGCATACGACAGCGGCAATGGCCGGCCGCGCTCGACACAGGTGAACGGGGGCTCGCCGGCGGCCTGCCGCCCCCCCAGCGCTGCCACGAAGTCGCCCAGCCGGCTGCGCTCGAACAGGGTACGCAAGGCAACCTCCAGCCCCAGCACCTGACGCACCCGCGACACCACCTGGGTGGCCAGCAACGAGTGCCCGCCGATCTCGAAGAACGCATCGTCAAGCCCAACCCGCTCCAGCTTGAGCACGTCCTGCCAGATCGCCGCCACCTGTTGTTCCAACGCGCTTTGCGGCGCCACGTAGGTGTGCTGGGCCTGGCTGGCATCGACCGGTGGCAGGGCCTTGCGGTCCAGCTTGCCGTTGGGGCTCAGCGGCAAACGTTCAAGAAACAGCAGGTACGCCGGCACCATGTAGGCGGGCAGCACCGCGCGCAAGTGTGCGCCGATCGCTTCGCGCAACGCCGCCTGGGCCTGCGCCTCCAGTGCCTGGCGGCTGTCGCCGGGCACCACATAGGCAACCAGCTGCAGGCCGTCGGCAGCGGGCTGGGCCAACACCACCGCCTCGCGAATGACCGGTTGTTCGAGCAGGCGCGCCTCGACTTCGCCCAACTCGATGCGAAACCCGCGAATCTTGACCTGATGATCGATACGCCCGGCGTACTCGAGCACCCCTTCGGCATTGAAGCGGGCCAGGTCGCCACTGCGGTACAGGCGCCCACCCGGCTGCGCGGCGAACGGGTCGGGGATGAAACGCTCGGCCGTCAGGCCCGGGCGGTTGAAGTAGCCACGGGCGAGCAACTCGCCGCCGATCACCAGCTCCCCCACCACCCCTACCGGCGTCGGTGCGCCGCTTGCATCCAGCACATGGAGGCTGCGCCCGCCGAGCACCCGACCGATCGGCATGCTCAACGGGGTGCTGCGCACACCGCTGACATAATCATCGCATTCGAGGGTGGTGACACAGACCGTGGCCTCGGTGGGGCCATAGGTGTTGAGCAGCGCCACCTGCGACAATCCGGCCTGGCGCCAGGCTGCCACCCCTTCAGGTGGCATTGCCTCGCCGCCGATGTGCACGCGCCTGAGCTTGCCGTAATCGCGTGGGCCAGCGGCGGCAAAGTCCTTGGCCAGCAGGTTCCAGTAGGCGGTGGACAGGTCGGAAACGCTGACCTGCTTGTCGATGACCTCGTGGTAGTAGCGTTCGCTGTCCCAGAGTTCCTGGCCGCGCAGCACCACGGCAGCACCGCAGATCAGCGCAGGGTAGAACTGCTCGACGAAGGCATCGAAGTTGAAGGTGGCAAACTGCAGGATCCGGTCGTCCGGCCCGAGCCTGGAGAACTCACGCGCGACCTGCGCATGCCCGGCCAGCGCCAGGTGGCTGATGCCCACCCCCTTGGGGCGCCCGGTGGAGCCGGAGGTGAACATCACATACGCCAGGTTGTGCGCATGGGCGGTATTGGCCAGGTCGCTGGCGTCGAGCTGGCGCCAGGCCGCATCCTGGTCCAGGCACAGGCTGCGCACCCCGCACGGCAGGCCCAGGCGCGCCAGCAACGGGGTCTGGGTCAGCACCAGCGGCGTGGCGCTGTCCTCGATCATGCACAGCAGGCGGTCCTGCGGGTACTGCGGGTCCAGCGGCACATAGGCGCCACCGGCCTTGAGCACCGCCAGCAGCCCGACGATCATGTCGATGCCGCGCTCCACCGCGATGCCGACCGGCACCTCCGGCCCTACCCCGCACGCCACCAGGTGGCGCGCCAGGCGGTTGGCACGCTGGTTGAGCTCGGCATAGCTCAGTTGCGTCGACTCGAAGATCAGCGCCAAGGCCTGCGGGCGCTGCGCCACCTGCGCCTCGAAACGCTGGTGCACGCGCAGGTCGGGACATGTCAGCGGTGCACGCCCCCATTGCTCGAGCAGACACTCGCGCTCCTCGCTCGAGAGCAACGCCAGTTCGTCGAGGCGACACGTCGGGGTGGCGACCACGGCCTGCAGCAGGGCCACCCAGTGGCGTGCCATGCGCTCGATGGTCGCGGCCTTGAACAGGTCGCTGGCATAGGTCCAGGCCACCTGCAACTGGCCGCCCTGCTCGTAGGTGTCCAGGCTCAGGTCGAACTCGGTGGTACGGCTGCGCCAGTCGAGCATCGACAGTTGCAGGCCCCCGGCCAGCTTGAGCGCGGACACATCGGCCACGTGCGGCTGGTGGTTGAACATCACCTGGAACAACGGCGAATGGCTCAGGCTGCGCTCCAGTTGCAACCCTTCGACCAGGCGCTCGAATGGCAGGTCCTGGTGCGACTGCGCGCCGCTCACTGTGTCGCGGGTAGCCTGCAGCAACTCGAGAAAACTCATGTGCCCTGCCAGCGGGGTGCGCAACACCTGGGTGTTGACGAAGAAGCCGACCAGGCCTTCCAGCTCGCTGCGATTGCGGTTGGCCACGGGGCTGCCGAAGCGCACGTCGGTCTGCCCGGTGTAGCGATAGAGCAGCACGTTGAAGACCGCCAGCAGCACCATGAACAACGACACGTTGTGTTGCCGGGCAAAGCCACGCACCTGCTCGGCCAGCCCTGCGTCCAGCGTCAGGCAATGGCGCTCGCCGTCGAAGCTGGGCGACGAGGGGCGCGGGCAATCGAGCGGCAGTTCCAGCACCGGATGCTCGTCGCCGAGTTTTTCACGCCAGTACGCCAGTTGCCGCGCCTGCTCGCCGGCCTCCAGCCAGCGACGCTGCCACAGGCCGTAGTCGGCGTACTGGATCGGCAGCGCCTCGAACTGCGGCGCAAGGCCTTGGGCACAGGCGTCATAGCTGCGCGCGAACTCGTCGATCAGGACATTCATCGACCAGCCATCGGCGACGATGTGATGCAAGGTCAGCAACAGCACGTGCGCCTGTTCATCCAGCTTGAGCAGGCGCAGGCGCAGCAGCGGGCCCTGTGCCAGATCGAATGCACGCAGCGACTCCTGCTGCGCCTCGTGCTGCACCCGCGCTTCACGCGCAGCGGCCGGCACCGCGCTCAGGTCCAGTTGCTCCAGGCGCACCGCATGCTCCAACGGCACCTGCTGCACGCTGCCATCGGGCTGCGAGCGGAACACCGTGCGCAGCACCTCGTGACGCGCCACCAGCAGGCTGAACGCACGCTCCAGGGCCGCCACATCCAGCACGCCGTTCAGGCGTACCGCACCCGGCAGGTTGTAGGCGCCGCTGTGCGGGTCCAGCTGCCACAGAAACCACATGCGCTGCTGCGCATAGGACAACGCCTGGCGGTCCGGCACCTGGACCCCGGCAGGAATCGGGAACTGCGAAAAGTCCAGGCCTTCCTTGCTCAGGGCCTGCAGAAACAGGCTGCGCTTTTCCGGCGCCAGCTCGATGAAACGACAGGCCAGTTGGAGGGACTTCTCAGCATTCATCGAATGGTTTCCGTGCAGGGTGGATAGCGGGCAGCGCCCCGGTTATCCCTACGAAACGGATACACCCCAGGAAAAATTAAACACCGCCACGGCCCCCGTTCATTGCTCGCGGCTAAATCAGCCGTGCCGCTAGCCGTCTATCTAGGGAACCCGTAGCAAGAAGGTGCATGCCATGACTTCCGCCTCCTCCCTGACCCGCGCCGTCGGGCGCGGCCTGCGCAAGCTGGCCGGCGCACAGCCCGAGCGCGCCTACCGCCTGTTCGATGTCACCCTCAAGCAACGCATCCAACTGAGCCCGTCGCTGAGCCGCCTGGTGTTCACCGGCCCGGACGTGGCCCGGATGCACACCCTGGCTGCCGATCAACGGGTCAAGCTGTTCTTCCCCGCCGCCGACGGCAGCCCGCCCGAACTGCCCAACGACCTGCACTGGAACGAAGCCCGCCGCGCCCTGGCCGAGGCCAGCCGCCCGCCCATGCGCACCTACACCATCCGTGCCCTGCGCCGCGAACAGGCCGAGGTGGATATCGATTTCGTACTGCACGGGGTCAACGGCCCCGCCTCGGCCTGGGCCACCCACGCCCGCACAGGCGACCGTCTGCAGATCCTGGCACCCAACCTGGCCTTCGCCGGCGACCCCGGGGGCTACGAATGGAACCCGCCCGCTGGGGTGCGCAACATTCTGCTGGTGGGCGATGAAACCGCCTTGCCAGCCATTGCCGGCATTCTCGAAACCCTCGCCGGGCAAGATGACCCGCCCCAGGTCGAAGCCTATGTAGAGGTGCCGCTGCAACAGGACTGCCTGGCCCTGCGCTGCAATGCCAGCACCACCTTGCACTGGCTGCCACGCGACCAGCAACAGCGTATCCAGGGCCAGGCCATGGTGCATGCCGTGACCCAGCTGGCCACCCTGCCCGCCAGACGCCCGCCCGCCGACACGCGCCTCGAGGAGGTGGACATCGACCAGCAGATCCTCTGGGAACGTGCCAGCGCCAGCCACCAGAGCTTCTACGCCTGGGTGGCCGGGGAATCGGCTGCGGTGATGCAGATCCGGCGCTTTCTGATCAACGAACAGGGCCTGGACCGCAACGCGCTGACCCTGATGGGCTATTGGCGCGCCGGCCGCACGTTCGAGTAGGACCGCAGGCGTTTTCCAGGGCTCCGGGCGGCAGGCCGGGAGCCTTGGAAACATTTGCTTGCATTTTTTAGTGCAGGATTTCTGCTTCTCATTCGTCCTAACAATTACCACTGCACCCTTTCGAGCGAGCCTGAGCCCAGACACCCCGTGCTCCGGAACCTCATGCTCACCACACTCCGAATCGAAGTTGCCTGCCCAATGTCGAAAAAGTCACGTTCAAAACTCTGGTTTCTGGTCCACAGCTGGCTAGCCCTGCCGATCTGGTTCTTCGTGCTGATCGTCTGCTTCACCGGGACGCTGGCCGTGGTCAGCCAGGAAATCGTCTGGCTGGCGCAGCCCGAGGTCCGCGCCTCCAAACCCGACGGCGACCCGCCGATGCTGGGCTTCGACCAGGTGCGCGCCGCCGTCGAGGCCGCGCAGCCGGGGGTGTATGTCAGCACCATCGTGCGCCCGGACGAATCGCATTTCGCCCTGACCGTCAGCGTCACCTACCCCGACTCGCGCTCCACCACGCTCTACGTCAACCCGTACACCGGGGTGGTCCAGGGCGAGGCGGCGCAGTTCAACTTCCAGGCCTTTACCCGCGCCCTGCACGGCTGGTGGCTGGTGCCGTTCACCAATGGCTACAGCTGGGGCTGGTACCTGGTGTCGCTGCTGGGGCTGCCGATGCTGGCCTCGCTGGTCACCGGGCTGGTGGTGTACAAGCGCTTCTGGAAGGGCTTTCTCAAGCCGACCCTGCGCCTGAAGCACGGTGCGCGGATTTTCTGGGGCGACTTCCACCGCCTGAGCGGGATCTGGTCGATCTGGTTCATCGCGGTCATCTCGATCACCGGTACCTGGTTCCTGATCCAGGCGATTCTGTTCGACAACCAGATCTCGATTTCCAGCAACCAGGTGCTGCCGGTGATCGCCCGCGAGAACGTGCCCACCGCGCCCGCCGGCCAGCCGGCCCCGGTGCTGAGCCTGGATGCCATCGAAAAGATCGCCATCGACAAGATCCCGGGGCTGGACGTGAGCTTCATCAGCCTGCCGAGCAACGCCTACAGCCACACCGAAGTGGGTGGGCGCAGCTGGTACCCGCTGATGTTCCAGACCGCATCGGTCAACCCCTACAGTGGCGTGGTCGAGGCCCATGAGCTGCTGTCCGACCGCAGCAAGCTCGAATTCGTCACCGAGTCGATGCGCCCGTTGCATACCGGCGATTTCGGCGGTATCTGGATCAAGCTGATCTGGTTCGTGTTCGGCCTGCTGCTGAGCATGATGGTGCTCAGCGGCCTGCTGATCTGGACCAAGCGCACCGCCATCGCCACGGCCACCGCCCTCAAGCGCAGCGAAAAACCGGCACGCGCCAAGCGCGCCGCCGCTGCCACCCCTACCCCTTCGGAGAGCCAGGCATGAGCAAGGCAATCGCTGCACAACCGCCTTCGCGCCTGCGCCAGTTCTGGCTGAAATGGCGTTTTCACATCAACATACTGCTGTTGCTGGTACCGCTGGGTTTCATGCCCAAGTACTTTGCCGATGCGGCGCTGTTTCGCGGCGACGTGGGCCTGGGCGAGCGCGAGATCGGCGAGGTCCAGGTCGGCCCCTGGAGCCTGAAGCTGGCCGAGCTGCGCAACGAGGCGCCGCGCCAGGACGGGCCGGCCGGCTACATGAAGAGCTTCAACGCCAGCCTGTGCGAAGCCTGTATCCCACAGGTCAAGGCCACCTACCTGCGTATCGGCAAGCCGCGCAGCCTGCGCGCCGCCGGCGGAATCTTCTTCGGTTCCCCTTACCGCATGGGCGCCACGGTGCCGGTGCCGCTCAAGACCAGCCCCGACGCCGAACTGTGGGTGACCATGGAAGGCTGGGACGGCAGCATGCACCAGGGTTCGGTCCCGCTCAGCAAGGCCTCGCCAAGCACTGTCGCCTGGCTTCAAAAACAAGGAGGCAAATGATGCCTGTTTCTGACCTGCTGCGTCGCCTGGGTGGCGCGGCACTGCTCACTTCGCTCGCCACCTTCAGCAACCTGGCGCTGGCCCACAACCCGATCTGCGAATGCAAGCAGATCGAAGGCGGCCAGATCCAGTGCACCGGCGGCTTTTCCGACGGCAGCGGCGCCCCCGGCGTAACCCTCGACGTGATCGGCTACGACGAAAGCATCCTGGTGCCCGGCAAGCTGGGCGAAGACTCCAAGCTCACCTTCAAGCGCCCCGATGCCGAGTTCTACGTGCTGTTCGACGCAGGCCCCGGTCATGTGGTGGAAATCGACCAGGCCGACATCGAGGCACCATGAGCACCCCGACCACGACCCAGACCATCCGCCCGGCCGGTGCCGGCCATGAAACGCTGTATGTGCTGCTGTTCTGCGCCCTGGTGGTGCTGGTGGCCGGCGCGGTGGTCAGCTGGCGCGGCGAAACCACCGAAACCAGCGAAGTGGCGGCCCATCAGTTCGATGCGCGCCGCGACCTCACGGCCGGCGAGCAAGGGGTGTACGCCGACCTGCGGGTTACCCTGGAGGAGATCCAGCTGCGTCAGCAGGAAGAACAGCGCCTGCCCACCCCGGCCGAGCTGGATGCCGAGGGCTACGCCCCGTTCGCCCGCGACGCCAGCGCCGTGAGCCGTGGCGGCCACACCTGGCAGTTGCTCGAAGGCGGCGCCTACCTGGGGCTCAGCCAGGCCAGCGAAGTGGCCGGCTCGTTCCTGATGCGCCTGGGCGCACAGCCCGACAGCCCGGCCGATATCTGGCTCAACCGCAGCACCGACCTCACCGCCCCCCACGACCTCAGCGACGCCGCCTTGAGCGCTGCGGGCTGGCAACAGATCGTCGCGCAATTCGATGCCGGGGTCACTCGCCAGCATCGGCACTGAACCCACGGATACACCTGAGAGAAGACCGCCTGCCCATGTCTATTTCATCATTTCTGGTCAACCGCCGACGCATCCTGGCCGGCGTGCTCGCCCTGTGCCTGGCGCCCCTGGCGCACGCCGAAGAGGCCAAGCGCCTGCGTATCGGCATCACCCTGCACCCCTACTACAGCTACGTGGCCAACATCGTCGGCGACAAGGCCGAGGTGGTGCCGCTGATTCCGGCAGGCTTCAACCCGCACGCCTACGAGCCACGCGCCGAGGACATCAAGCGCATCGGCACGCTGGACGTGGTGGTGCTCAACGGCGTGGGGCATGACGATTTTGCCGACCGCATGATCGAGGCCAGCGAAAAGCCTGGCGTGGCCACCATCGAGGCCAACGCCAACGTGCCGCTGCTGGCGGCCACCGGCATCGCCGCACGCGGCGCGGGCAAGGTGGTCAACCCGCACACCTTCCTGTCGATCAGCGCCTCGATCGCCCAGGTCAACAACATCGCCCGCGAGCTGGGCAAGCTCGACCCGGCCAACGCCAAGGCCTACACCGCCAATGCCCGCGCCTATGGCAAGCGCCTGCGCCAGCTGCGTGCCGAGGCCCTGGCCAAGCTCACCAGCGCGCCCAATGCCGACCTGCGCGTGGCCACCGTGCACGCGGCCTACGACTACCTGCTGCGTGAATTCGGCCTGGAAGTCACCGCCGTGGTCGAGCCCGCCCATGGCATCGAACCGAGCCCCAGCCAGTTGAAGAAGACCATCAACCAGCTGCGCGACCTGGACGTGAAGGTGATCTTCTCGGAGCTCGACTTCCCGTCCACCTATGTGGACACCATCCAGCGTGAGTCCGGCGTGCGCCTGTACCCGCTGTCGCACATCTCCTACGGCGACTACAGCGCCGAAAAGTACGAAAAGGAGATGACCAGCAACCTCGATACCGTGGTGCGCGCGATCCAGGAGGCCGGGGCATGAGCGCCATCGAGCCGATCACCCTTGCCAGCCAGGGCCCCGGCGTGGAGTTCGACGCCGTTGGCCTGACCCTGGGCCGCACCACCATCCTCGACCAGGTGAGCTTCAAGGTGCGCCCTGGCAGCGTGCATGCGCTGGTGGGGCCCAACGGCGGCGGCAAGAGTTCGCTGATCAAGACCCTGCTCGGCCAGATGCCCCACCACGGCCGCCTGAACCTGCACTGGGCCGGCGCCCCCGGTTGCATCGGCTACGTGCCGCAGGCCCTGGAATTCGACCGTGGCCTGCCGATGACCGTGGACGACTTCATGGCCGCCATGTGCCAGCGCCGCCCGGCGTTCCTGGGGCTGTCGCGCCACTACGCGGCGAGCATCGCCCAGGCGCTGGAGCGCGTGGGCATGCAGGACAAGCGCAAGCGGCGCATGGGCGCCCTCTCCGGCGGCGAGCGTCAGCGCGTGCTGCTGGCCCAGGGGCTGATTCCGGCGCCGCAACTGCTGGTGCTGGACGAACCGATGTCGGCGCTGGATGAAGCCGGCATCCGCATCTTCGAACAACTGCTGCTGGACTGGCGCGCCAGCGGCACCACCGTGCTGTGGATCGAACACGACCTGGAGGCGGTGAAACGCCTGGCCGATCACGTCACCGGCCTCAACCGGCGCATCCTGTTCGACGCGCCGCCCGAGCAGGCCCTGCGCCCGGAGGCGCTGCTGCAACTGTTTTCCACCCACCCGCGCAGCGCTGCGGTGACCGGGAGCCACGCCTGATGAACTATGAAGAATTTCGCCTGATGATCCAGGGCCTGGCGTCCTCGGGCTACCTGCCCGAAGCCCTGGCCTATGGCTTCGTGGTCAACGCGCTGCTCGCCGGCCTGCTGATCGGGCCGGTGCTGGGCGGGCTGGGCACGCTGGTGGTGGTCAAGCGCTTTGCGTTCTTCTCCGAGGCGGTGGGCCACGCGGCCCTGACCGGGGTGGCCATCGGCATCCTGCTCGGCGAACCCTATACCGGCCCCTACGGCAGCCTGTTCGGCTACTGCCTGCTGTTCGGCGTGCTGCTCAACTACCTGCGCAACCGCACCGGGCTGGCCCCGGACACCCTGATCGGGGTGTTCCTGTCGGTGTCGCTGGCGCTGGGCGCAAGCCTGCTGCTGATACTGGCGGGCAAGATCAACGTGCACATCCTGGAAAACGTGCTGTTCGGCTCGGTGCTGACGGTCAACGGCAACGACCTGCTGGTGCTGGCCATCGTCGGCGCGCTGGTGCTGGGCCTGAGCCTGCCGCTGTACAACCGCATCATGCTGGCCAGCTTCAACCCGCAGCTGGCGGCAGTGCGCGGGGTGGCAGTGAAGACCCTGGACTACCTGTTCGTGGTGCTGGTGACGCTGATCACCGTGGCCGCGGTGAAGGTCATCGGCGCGATCCTGGTGGGCGCACTGCTGGTGATCCCGGCCGCTGCCGCCCGCCTGCTGAGCCAGTCGCTCAAGGGGTTTTTCTGGACCTCGGTGGTGATCGCCACCCTCAGCACCCTGAGCGGCATCCTGCTGCCGATCGTGTTCGACCTGCCGCTGCCCTCGGGCGCCGCGATCATCCTGGTCGCCGGCATGGCCTTCGCCCTGGCCGCCATCGCCCGTGGCACCCTGCCCAGCCTGAAAGGAAACATCGGATGAAGCCGACATTTCGCCAACTGACCCTGGTACTGGCCCTGAGCGGCGCCTTCAGTGTTGCCGCACAGGCCGCCGAAGCCGCGCGCCCGGTGCAGGTACTGGCGTCCCTGCCCATCACCTACGGCCTTGGCCAGTTGCTGCTCGACGGCAGCGAGGTGAAGCTGCAACGCGCCGCCGCGGCCAACCTGCCCGGCTCGCGCCAGACCGCCTACTTCAGCGGGCGTGGGGCGCCGGCCCTGCAGAAGCTGGCCGTGAACGCCGATGCGGTGATCGGCCTGCGCTCGGTATGGGCGGACGACCCGCTGTACCCGATGGCGCGGCGCAGCAATATCCGCATCGTCGAAGTGGATGCCGCACGCCCGGTGGATGGCAGCCTGCCCGGCATTGCGGTGCAGCCGGGGGCGCCAAAGGACGGCCTGAACAGCCAGCCGTGGCTGTCGAGCAACAACCTGGGGCGCATGGCCGACGTGACCGCCGCCGACCTGGTGCGCCTGGCGCCGGCCGCCAAGCCGAAAATCGAGGCCAACCTGGCCACGCTCAAGCAGCAGTTGCTCAAGCTCAGTGCCGACAGCGAAGCGCGCCTGGGCGAAGTCGACAACCTCAGCGTGGTAAGCCTGTCGGAGCGCTTCGGTTACCTGATCGGCGGGCTGAACCTGGAGCAGGTGGCCTACAGCGTACCCGCCGAAGACCAGTGGACCCCCGAGGCACTGCAGCAGCTGACCGCCCTGCTCAAGGACAACGACGTGGCGCTGGTACTCGACCACCGCCAGCCGAGCGAGGCGGTAGCTGCGGCAGTCGCCAAGGCCGGCAGCCGCCTGCTGGTGCTGGAGGGCGGCGGCGAAAACCCGGTGAGCGAACTGCAGGGCAGTATCGATGAAGTGATCAAGGCACTCGCCGCGAAGGCCTAAGGTCGGCAAAAACAAAGCCCCAGTGCGCAACGCCTGGGGCTTTTCAGTTGCGCCGAACGCCAGCGTGCGCGCGATCAGCGCGCCGGCAGCGGTTGCGGCACCGGCAGCGGCCTGCCAAGCAGCACACCGACCACCACGGCGAACACCAGCGCCGCCACCCCGGCGCTTTGCAGCACCGTCTCGAAGCCGCCGATGAAGGCGTGCTGCGCCAGCGGCGCGAGGGTTTCGCGCAGTGCCGGGTCGACCATAGCCAGCGCTGCCGGCAGGTCACCGGCGGCAACCCGGGTGGCCATGTCGCCGACCTTGTCCAGTTGCCCAGGCGCCACCCCTGCCACCGCCTCGCGCAGCAACTGCCCGCTGCGCGCCGCCAGGATACCGCCCAGAATGCCGATGGCCAGCACGATGGCACCAAAGCGCGTGGTAGTGCTCAGGCCCGAGGCCATGCCGGTGCGTTCTCGCGGCACGCAGGCCATGATGTTCTTCTGCGTGTCGCCGTTGAGCAGCCCGGCCCCGGCGCCCAGCACGATGCTGGCCAGGGCGAAGCTCAGGTAGCCGCCATAGCTGGCCGCCGCGCCGCACAGCAGGTTGCCCGCGCCCACCAGCAGCAGGCCCAGGGCGAACACCTGGGCGCTGCTCAGCCGCGCCGACAGGCGCATGCCCAGGCGCGGGGTCAGCAGCATCGCCAGGGCAAACGGCAGCATGCCCGCGCCGGCGGCCAAGGCCGACAGTTGCAGGCCGTTCTGCAGGTACAGCGGCAGCAGGGTCATCATCACCTGGGCACAGGCGGCGTAGGCGAACATGCCCAGCAATGCACCGATGAAGCGTGCGCTGCGCATCAGTTGCAGGTCGATCATCGGCCGCGCCTGATTGCGCTCCACCAGAATGAACAGGCCGAACAGGAACGCTGCGATCACCAGGCGCCCCAGGGTCTGGGCACTGCCCCAGCCGACCTGGTTGGCATCGATCAGCGCCCAGATCAGGTAGCCCAGGCTGCCGGCGAAGGTCAGGCTGCCAAACGGGTCCAGCCGCGCGGCGGCGCTATCGCGGGACTCCTCGACACTGCGCCGCACCATCACCGCCAGCACCGCCACCAGTGGCAGGTTGATGTAGAAGATCCAGCGCCAGCCCAGGGTGCTGGCGATCAGCCCGCCCAGCAGCGGCGCGAAGGTGATGGTCGCGCCCATGCACGCGCCCCAGAACGCCCAGGCCCGCATGCGCGCCTCGGGCTCGTGGAAGCGGTGGCCGATGGCAGCCAGTGCCGAGGTCAGCAGCAACGCCGCGCCCACGCCCTTGGCGGCCCGTGCGATGTCGAGGAACACCAGGGTGGGCGCCGCGCCGCAGGCCAGCGAGGCGAGGCCGAACAGGCCCAGGCCCAGTTGCAGCATGCGCCGGCGCCCGAAGCGGTCGGCCAGGCTGCCGGCAGGCAGCAGCAGCGCGGCGAAGGCCAGCAGGTAGGCGCTGACCACCCATTCGATGTCGGCGAACGAGCCGGACAGGTCGCGGGCGATGCTCGGCAGGCTGACGGCGACGATATTGGTGTCGAGGATGATCAGGGCGCACACGGCCGAAGCCGTGAACAGGGTGAAACGGGCGGAGGACATTGCAAGGCTCCCGTGCAAGGCGATCTGGGGCCAGTGTCGCGGTGTCCGAGCAGGCTGCCGCGACAGGGCCGGTGTAGCCACCGGATGCTCATCGGCGCAGCGGCTTTGCCGCCACGTCACGCATCTTGTAGTGTTACTACACATTACCGCCGCAACGGCCTGGCCTTGTTAGCCAGGATCGCCTGCGTCATTAGCCTGCAGCTAACGAGACCCCATGGAAATCCGCCATTTCCGCTATTTTCTCAGCGTCGCCCGCCTCGGCCACTTCACCCGCGCCGCCGAGCAACTGGGCATCGCCCCGCCGACCCTGAGCCGGCAGATCCAGGACATGGAAAGGCAGCTGGGTGTGCGCCTGTTCGAGCGCAGCCAGCGCGAGGTGTGCCTGACCGCCGCCGGCGAGGCGCTGCTGCCCGAGGCCGAACAGGCGGTGCGCCAGTTCGATGCCGCGCAGCTGGGCGCACAACGGGCCGGGCGCGGTGACGTGGGGCGTATCGAGTTGGGGTATGTGGCCTCGGCAGCCTTTTCGGGGCTGCTCCAGCAGCAGGTGACGCGCTTCAGCCAGTCGCACCCGGGGGTGGTGCTGAACATCCGCGAGCAACCCATGGCCGAGTCCCCCGCGCTGGTGCGTGACGGTGTGCTGGATATCGCCTACGTGCGCACGCCGATGGACCTGCCCAACGAACTGGTCGCGATGGACCTGCACGAAGAAGGCTTTGTCCTGGCCCTGCCGCCCAGCTCGCGGTTGAACGAGCTGCCGCAGATCATGGCCGCACGCCTGGCCACCGAAACCTTCATCTTGCCCGAGCAGATCTCCGGCACCCTGGCCGTCGCCGCCCAGGGTGGCTTCGTGCCGCGCCTGGGGCCGCAGCCGGGTAGCCTGGTGGCGGTCATCACCCTGGTTTCGCTGGGCCAGGGCGTGGCGCTGGTGCCCGAGTCGGTGCTGCAACACATCACCCTGCCGCAGGTCAGCTACCGGCGCATCGCCGACAGCCAACCCACCTCGTGCCTCACCGTGCTGCATCGGCGTTTCGAGAAGGCGCCCGCGGTGATGCGCTACATCGAGGCCCTGCGCAGCGGCCAGGGCTGATCGCACCCGCGCGCCTTACAGACGCTGCAGGGCCGCCGGCAAGGCGCGGGCGAAGCGCTCGGCCACGTCGTCCACCTGCGCGGCGGTAATGATCAGCGGCGGCAGAAAGCGCACCACGCAACCGTTGCGCCCACCCAGTTCGATGATCAGCCCGCGCTTGAGGCATTCGTTCTGGATCAGCGAGGCCAGCTTGCCGAACCCCGGCGCATGCCCCAGCGCATCGGCGGCCCCTTGCGGGTCCACCACCTCGACGCCGAGCATCAGCCCGCGACCGCGAATGTCGCCCAGGTGCGGGAAGTCGCGCTGCAGCACCGCCAGGTGCTCGCACAGCCGTGCGCCCATGGCCTCGGCGTGGGCAGCCACGTCGTGTTCCTTGAGATAACGCATCACCGCCGAGCCTGCAGCCATGGCCATCTGGTTGCCACGGAAGGTGCCGGCGTGGGCACCCGGCAGCCAGGTGTCTAGCCAGTCGCGGTACACCACCACTGCCAGCGGCAGGCTGCCGCCGATGGCCTTGGACAGCACCACCACGTCCGGCACGATGCCGGCGTGCTCGAAGGCGAACATCCTGCCGGTACGGGCAAAGCCGCTCTGGATCTCGTCGACGATCAGCGCCACGCCCGCCTGCTCGGTGATGCGCCGCACGCCGCGCAGCCAGTCGAGGTCGGCCGGGATCATGCCGCCCTCGCCCTGCACCACCTCGACGATCACCGCCGCCGGCAACTGCACGCCGCCTTCGGGGTCGCTCAGCAGGTTTTCCAGGTAGCGCAGGTTGACCTGCACGCCCTGCTCGCCGCCCAGCCCGAACGGGCAGCGGTAGTCGTAGGGGTATGGCAGGAACTGAACGCCGTTGCCCAGCAGTGCGCCCATCGGTTTCTTAGGCCCCAGGCTGCCCATCAGGCTCAGCGCGCCCAGGCTCATGCCGTGGTAGCCGCCCTGGAACGACAGCACCGTGCTGCGTCCGGTGGCAGTGCGTACCAGCTTGAGCGCGGCCTCCACCGCATCGGTGCCGGTCGGCCCGCAGAACTGGATCCGGGCCTGGGCGCTGAAGGCCGGTGGCAGCAGGCCGAACAGGTCCTGCACGAACTGGTCCTTGACCGGCGTGGTCAGGTCCAGGGTATGCAGCGGCAGGCCGTCGGCCAGCACCTGCTGGATCGCCTCGATCACCACCGGGTGGTTGTGGCCCAGGGCCAGGGTGCCGGCGCCGGCCAGGCAGTCGATGAACTGGCGGCCCTCGACGTCTTCGACGTAAAGCCCCTGGGCACGCTTGAGCGCCAGCGGAATGCGCCGCGGGTAACTGCGTGCATTGGACTCCTGCTGCTTCTGTCGCGTCAGCAGCGGCGAATCTTCGAAGTGATAAAGCGTTTCGCCAGGCTCGTCGGCTGAAGAAGCCGGCTGTGCCTGGGCAAGGCAGGTAGCGACTGACATCGGAAGTAACCCTCGCAAGCAAGCGGATGGTCCCACCACGCGCCGATGGCCAGCGTTGTGTCGGGATGTGTACTCGCTTGAAAGACGCACCAACGCCCTGAGGATTTAGCGCGCGGGGCGGTCTTCTAGAAGGTTTTGTGCATCAGTTGCAGGTGCAGGCCATGAAATCCCAGCGCCTCACCGCTGGGCGAATAACCCAGGCGTGCGAAAAAATCCTGGGCCGAGGCGGTGCTGTACAGCGATGCATGGGTACAGCCCCAGCGGCGCAAGGCGTGTTCCAGGTCCAGCACCAGTGCCCGACCGATGCCATGCCCGGTGTAGTCGCGCTGCACGAAGCACTGGCAGATCTCGCCGCTGCGCAAGGCCAGCGCGGTAGCCACCGGGCGACCCTGCCAGCGCCCCAGGTTCAGGTACAGGGCCGGGTCGCCCAGCCAGTCGGTGATCTGCGCACGCTGCTTGCTGCGCGACCAGGCGTCGATCACCTGCAGGTCGCCGTGATGGTCCTGGTCGGCTGCGGTGGCGATGCTCTGCTGCATCAGCCGCTCGATCAGGGCGGCCTCGGCCGGCCGGGCCCTGGCAATGCGAATCCGTTCGTCCATGAGTGCTCCCTGGTGCTGTGCGGTCCACACCTTACGGGGGCGACCGGCGCCTGACGAGGCCGGCGGGGTTACATTTGATGTGCACGCAACGGCATCTGCAGCAACACGCGCAAGCCGTCGGCGTGGCTGTCGAACGTCAGCGAGCAGGCGCAGCGCTGCACGATCGCCTGCACGATCGCCAGGCCCAGGCCACAGCCTTCGCTGTGGCCATTGCGCCAGAAACGCTGGGTCACATGCTGCAGGTTCTGTGCATCGATGCCCGGCCCATGGTCGCGTACCAGAAAGCCCACGGTGTTCGCCTCGACCTGAACATGCAGCTCCACCGGCGCATCGGCGGCGCTGTGGCGCAGGGCGTTGTCCAGCAGGTTGCGCAAGGCCGCCACCGCCAGCGCCGCGGGCATGTCGGGAAACACCTGGCCCGCCGGCGCCGCAGCCTGCAGCACGATGCGCCGGTTGTCGCCCAGGCCCGCATCCTGGATGGCCTGGCGGGCGATCTGCTCGGCGCTGTACTGCACGCCATCATCGAACGACAGACTGCCCTCCACCCGCGCCAGCAACAGCAGCTGCTCCAGGGTACGGTGCAGGCGATCGGCGCCCTGCTCGGCATGCTCCAGGGCCTGCTCGCGCACCTTGCCATCGGTCATGCGGGCCACTTGCAGGTGGGTCTTGATCGCCGTCAGCGGGCTGCGCAGTTCATGCGCGGCATCGCCGGTCAGGCGCCGTTCGCGCTCGATGGTCTGGCCGATGCGCTGGAACAGCTGGTTCTGGGTTTCGAGCAAAGGCTGCAATTCGCTGGGCAGGGCACGCACCTGCAACGGCTCCAGCGAGTCGGGGCTGCGCCTGCGCAGCGCGTCGCGCATGCGGTTGAGCGGCGCCAGGCCCTTGCCCACCCCCAGCCACAGCAGCCCGAGGCTACCCAGCAACGCCACCAGCACAGGGGCCGAGGCCGCCAGCAGGATCGAGCGGTTCAGCGCCTCGCGCTCCAGGTGCCGGTCGGCAGTGGTGATGCGCACATCGCCGCGTGCATAGGTGAAGCTGCGCCACAGTGCGCCATCGATCATCTGGTCGTGAAAGCCGCTGCGCTGGTCGTCGAGGGTCTGGTCGGCATGGTTGTGGCTGCGCGCCAGGATCTCGCCGCGCAGCGAGCTGACCTGGCAGGCCATGCCATCGGGGATGCTGAACTGGTCGGTGCTCAGGCGCGTGCCCTCGCCCTTGCTGGTCAGCGGCTGCGGCAACTGGTCGATCAGCCCGGCGACCATGCGCGCCGACGCCACCAGGCGCTGGTCGAGGGAGAACATCATCTGCTGACGCAGGTCGCACAGCATCCACGTCGCGGCCAGGGCCCAGATCAGGATGAAGGCAGTGCCCAGAATCAGGCTCAGGCGCAGGCGCAGGCTCATCGTTGCAACGCCTGCGGCACCTGGGCCGGCCCCAGGCGATAACCCAGGCCACGCACGGTCTCGACGATGCCGTTGCCCAGCTTGCGGCGCAGGTGATGGATGTGCACGTTCAGGGCATTGCTTTCGACCTCGTCGCCAAAGCCGTAGACGCTGTCCTTGAGCTGCTCGCTGGACAACACCCGGCCGCGGTTCTGCAGCAGGGCCTGGAGCAGCGCCTGTTCGCGGCGCGACAGGTCCACCGGCTGACCGGCCAGGTGCGCTTCGCAGCTGGAGGGGTCGAAGCTCAGCGGGCCGTGTTCGATGACGTTGACACAGCGCCCGGCCACGCGGCGCAGCAGGGTGTGCAGGCGCGCGGCCAGCTCGCGCAGATCGAAGGGTTTGAGCAGGTAGTCGTCGGCGCCGGCCTGCAGCCCGTCGACCCGGTCGGTGACCGCATCGCGCGCGGTCAGGATCAGCACCGGCAGGCTGTGGCCCTGCTGGCGCAGGCGTTGCAGCAGCTTGAGGCCGTCTTCGTCGGGCAGCCCCAGGTCCAGCACCATCACGTCGAAATGCGCGGCCTGCAGCATCGCCCGCGCCGCACTGGCGCTGGCCACGCGGTCGACGGTCAGGCCCTGGGCACTCAGGCCGGCAATGATGCCGCTGGCGATCAGGTCATCGTCTTCACAGAGCAGTACGTGCATGGGGCGGGCTCGGTCGTTGGCAGAAAGGCCCAGTGGGCCACAGGCGGATTAACCGGGGATTATGCCGCGCCCAGGCGCTCACGTCGCCTGCGAGGCGACGGCTGCCCATCGGTTAACCCTGGGTTAATCCATGCCGGTCAGTCTTGCGGGCTTATCGCACTGCCAAGGCGTCGACATGCGCGTATTTCTGCTAGCCCTGCTGTGGCTGTTCAGTTCGCTGAGCCAGGCCCAGCCCTTCAACAACCCTTTTGCCCAGAGCGAATTCCTGCCCGTGGAAAAGGCCTTCGTGTTCAGCAGCGAGCGCCTGCCCTCGGGGCAGATGCGCCTGCACTGGCAGATCAGCGACGGCTACTACCTGTACCAGAAGCGTCTGAAGTTCGATGGCCTCGCCCCCGAGGCGGTACCACCATTGCCGCCGGCCCTGCCCCACAGCGACGAGTACTTCGGCGAAACCCAGGTGTACCGCGGCGAACTCGAGCTGCTGATACCGGCCAACGCCACCGGCCAGTTGCGCATGGGCTGGCAGGGCTGTGCCGACGCGGGGCTGTGCTACCCGCCCCAAACCAGCCCGGTCGACCTGGGCGGGCAGGCCGCAGGCGCCGAGCAGGCCAGCGACCAGGCCCTGGCCGGCAGCCTCGGCGAACACCCGCTGGCCTGGAGCCTGCTGGCCTTCTTCGGCCTGGGACTGCTGCTGGCCTTTACCCCCTGTTCGTTGCCGATGCTGCCGATCCTGGCCGGGCTGGTGATGGGCAACGGCGCCAGCACCCGCCGCGGGCTGGTGCTGGCAGGCGCCTACGTACTGAGCATGGCGCTGGTGTATGCCGCCCTGGGCGTGGTTGCCGCACAGCTTGGCGCCAGCCTGCAGGCATGGCTGCAGCAGCCTTGGCTGCTGGGCAGCCTGGCCGCGCTGTTCGTGCTGCTGGCCCTGCCGATGTTCGGCGCCTTCGAGCTGCAGCTGCCCACCTTCGTGCGCGACCGCCTGGAGCGCGCAGGCCGCAACACCCGTGGCGGCAATCTGTATGGCGCGGTACTGCTGGGGGCCTTGTCGGGCCTGCTGATGGGGCCGTGCATGACCGCCCCGCTGGCCGGCGCGCTGCTGTACATCGCGCAGAGCGGCAATGCCGTGCATGGGGCGCTGGTGCTGTTCAGCCTGGGGCTGGGCATGGGCCTGCCGCTGTTGCTGCTGGTGACCGTGGGCAACCGCTACCTGCCACGTCCGGGGGCCTGGATGAACCGGGTCAAGGCGGTGTTCGGCTTCGTGTTCCTGGGCATGGCGTTGTACACCCTGCGCGCGGTGCTCGACCCTGCGCTGTGGCTGGGCCTGTGCGGGGCCTGGCTGATCGCGCTGGCCTGGGGCGCCTGGCCCGCGGTCCACACCCTGCGCGCCCTGCAACCGGCCGTGCTGCTGGCGGGCCTGTGGGGCGCCTTGCTGGTGGTGGGCGCGGCCGGTGGCGCGAGCAACCTGCTGCAGCCCCTGCAACCCTATGCCGGTGGCACCGGCAATGCCGTGGCTGCGCCCCACGCCGACGCCTTCACCACGGTGCGCACCCCGGCCGAGCTGCAGGCGCAGCTGGACGCCGCCAAGGCCCAGGGGCAGTGGGTGTTCCTGGATTACTACGCCGACTGGTGCGTGTCGTGCAAAGTCATGGAAAAACAGGTGTTCGCCCGCCCCGACGTGCTCGCCGCGCTGGAAGGCGTGCGCCTGGTACGCCTGGACGTGACCGCCGATGCCCCGGCCAGCCAGCAGCTGCTGCAGCGCTACCAGGTGCCCGGCCCGCCGAGCATGCTGTGGATCGGCCCCGAGGGCGACGAGCGCCGGGCCAGGCGCATCACCGGTGAAGTCAACGCCGCCACCTTCCTGCAACACTGGACCGCCACCCGGAGCCAAGGCTGATGCTGACCGTTAACCTGGGTCCCCTGACCATCGCCCTCGACCACCTGCTGCTGCTCTGCGCCCTGGGCCTGGCCACGCTGGTGGGCTGGCGGGTGGCCAGGCGCGGCGGCGACAACCCCGAGGCCGCACTGTTTCGCCTGTTCCTGCTCGGCCTGCTGTGCGCCCGGCTGGGGTTCGTGGCGCGCTACTGGTCGATGTATGCCGAAGACCCGGTGCAGATCATCGACATCCGCGATGGCGGCTTTTTGCCCTGGGCCGGCCTGGTGGCGGTGCTGCTGGGGGCGGCCTGGTACGCCTGGCGCCAGGCGAGCCTGCGCCGGCCACTGGGCTGGGGCCTGTTCAGCGGCGCGCTGTTCTGGTTGCTGGCCAGCTGGGCCAGCCACCTCTACGAACAGGGCACGCAACTGCCGGACCTGGCCCTGCGCGATGCCCAGGGCCATTCGGTGGCGCTGCACAGCCACCGCGGCCGGCCGTTGGTGATCAACCTGTGGGCCACCTGGTGCCCGCCGTGCCGGCGCGAGATGCCGGTGCTGCAACAGGCCCAGCATGATTATCCGGACGTGACCTTCCTGTTCGTCAACCAGGGCGAAACCCCGCAGATCGTCACCAACTTCCTGGCCACCACCGGCCTGAACCTGTCCCATGTACTGTTCGATACCGGTGGCCAGCTGGCCCAGCAGGTCGGCTCCATGGCGCTGCCCACCACCCTGTTCTACGACGCCGAGGGGCGCCTGGTGGGCAGCCACCTGGGGGAGCTGTCCCGTGCCAGCCTGCGCCATGCCCTCGAATCCTTCGACCGCGATACCGCGCTCGCTCCCACCGTTCCAGCAAGGACGACACCATGAAAGTTTCCGCCATTACCCTCGCCCTGGGCATGTTCGCCACCCAACTGGCCGTCGCCGAAGAATTGCCCAAGGCCGTGCAGCAGATCGAGGCCAAGGGCGCCAAGGTCACCGGCAGCTTCGATGCGCCCAATGGCCTGAAAGGCTATGCCGCGCAGTTCCAGAACCGTGGCGTGGCCCTGTACCTGACCCCGGACGGCAAGCACGTGCTGGTTGGCAGCCTGTTCGACGAACAGGGCCAGGACCTGAGCGAGGCGCCGCTGGAGAAGCTGGTGTATGCACCCATGGCCAAGCAGGTGTGGGCCAAGCTCGACAAGACCGCGTGGATTGCCGATGGCAAGGCCGATGCACCGCGGGTGGTGTACCTGTTCAGCGACCCCAACTGCCCGTACTGCAACATGTTCTGGCAGCAGGCACGGCCGTGGGTGGACTCGGGCAAGGTGCAATTGCGCCACATCATGGTCGGCATCATCCGCGCCGACAGCCCGGCCAAGTCGGCCGCGTTGCTGGCCAGCGCCGACCCGCAGAAGGCCTTGCAGGCCCATGAAAGCGCGGGCAAGGCCAGCACCCTCAAGCCGCTGGCGAAGATTCCGGCGCAGGTGCAGGCCAAGCTGGATGCGAACCTGGCGCTGATGGAGGAGCTGGGATTGTCGGCTACGCCGGCGATCTTCTACCTGGATGACAAGGGGCAGTTGCAGACCCAGCAGGGTGCGCCGCGGCCAGAGATGTTGGGGAAGATACTGGGCAAGCGTTGAGACTCACCACGCCAACAGATATCTGAAGCCGGGCACCAGGGCTGGCGATGCAAATCCCACAGGCCATGGCCTGCAGGATCGGTGTTGTCAGCCTTGTTTGTTCGGCCGAAGATCGCAGTAGGGCCATCATGGCCTTTGGGGGTTGGGGTGGCTTTACAGCATCACCAGCGTCAACACCACCAGCAACGGCAACAGCACCGCACACGACCACGCCATGTACCCGAAGAAGCTCGGCATCTTCACCCCGCGCTGCTCGGCTATCGCCTTGACCATGAAGTTCGGCGCGTTGCCAATGTAGGTCATCGCCCCCATGAACACCGAACCCATGGAGATCGCCAGCAAGGTCTGCGGCATGCGCTCCATCAACACCTGCGCATCCCCAGCCGACATGTTGAAGAACAACAAATAGGTCGGCGCATTGTCCAGGAAGCTCGACAAGGTCCCGCTCAACCAGAAGTACATGCTGTCGATCGGCTCGCCCTGCGCACCACTCACGCTCGCCACCAACCACGCCAACTGACCGTCACTGCCGGCCCGCAATATCGCAATCACCGGGGCAATGGTGAGAAAGATGCCCGCGAACAACTTGGCCACCTCGACGATCGGCCCCCAGTCGAACTCGTTGGCAACCCGCAGGCCGCGCGGGGTGAACCACAACGACAGCAAGGCCAGTACCACCAGCAGGCCGTCTCGCAACAGGTTCTGCACCTCGACCCGAGTGCCCATCAGCTCGACGCCAATCCCGGGTTTCCAGAGGCCCGACATCAATACCGCCAGCACCACGCCCGCCAACAGCAGGAAGTTGCGCTTGCCCAGCAGGCGCAACGGCGCATCCGGCGTCGGGTCTTCGGCCAGCATCTCGTTTTCGCGGCGATAGTAGTAGCGGTCGATCAGGTAGAACACGCCCAGCAACGGCACCGCCAGCAGCACCACCGGCAAGGCCATGTGCTGCAGGGTCCAGGCAAAGCTCACACCCTTGAGAAAACCCAGGAACAACGGCGGGTCGCCCAACGGGGTCAGACCGCCGCCGACGTTGGCCACCAGAAAGATGAAGAACACCACCACGTGCGCGGTGTGCTTGCGGTTGTCGTTGGCACGCAGCAACGGGCGGATCAGCAGCATCGCCGCCCCCGTGGTGCCCATCACCGAGGCCAGCACCGCCCCCAGCGCCAGCAACCGCGTGTTGAGCCACGGCGAGCCATGCAGGTTGCCCTCCACCACGATCCCGCCCGAAATGGTGAACAGCGCAAACAGCAGGATGATGAACGGCAGGTACTCGGCCAGCAGTACGTGCACGCCCAGCCCCAGGCTGGCGTGCCAGCCGAAGGCAAAGCAGAACGGCAGCGCGAACAGCAGCGTCCAGCCCAGGGTGATCTTGCCGAAATGGTGATGCCACAGCGGTGCGGCCACGATGGGCAGCAAGGCGATGCTCAGCAGGATGCCGGCAAACGGCACGCCCCACAGCAGGCCCATGCGCGCGCCATCGACCTCGGCGGCGCTGGCGGTGCCCGGCAGGCACAGCAACAAGAGGGCCGCCAGCAGCGACAGACAGGAACAACCACGAAACAAAGCAGGGAAAAGGCGCATCGATACCGACCGTGTGCAGATGAACAGCAGCGCGCCAGCCCGAAGGCTGGCGCGCATGAGCGAAGCATGGATGCTAAACCAAAATGCCCCGCTCGGCTGCCTACAACGCCTCCAGCGAAGCCATCAGGTCACTCAGCCGGTCGACCTTGTCGTCGCTCAGCACGGTGGCCTCGAGGCCCTCCACATAGATCGCCAGTTCCTCCACGCTGCTGCATTCGAACATGGCCCGCAGCGGCACGTTCAGTTGCAGCACCTTCTGCACCCGCGAAGCAATCTGGGTGGCCAGCAGCGAATGCCCGCCCAACTCGAAGAAGTTGTCGCGCACCCCCACCCGCTCGACCTTGAGCACATCGGCCCAGATGTCAGCCAGTTGCTGCTCCAGTTCGCTGCGCGGCGCCAGGTAGGCCTGGCTGTGCTGCTGGCCGAACTCGATGGCCGGCAGCGCCTTGCGGTCGAGCTTGCCATTGGCGTTGCGCGGCAACTCGGCCAGCCACGCCCAGTGCAGCGGCACCATGTACTCCGGCAGTTCGGCGCGCAGGCGCTGGCGAACCTGTTCCAGCAATGGCGCCGTGTCGGCACGGCTGTCGGCCGCCACCAGGTAGCCGACCAGGTGCTTGCCGTTTGCACCCTCCTGCACGCCCACCGCCGCGTCACGCACCTGGACCTGTTCATGCAGGCGTGCCTCGATTTCGCCCAGTTCGATGCGGTAGCCGCGAATCTTTACCTGGTGATCGATGCGCCCCACGTACTCCAGCACCCCGTCGGCACGCCGGCGTGCCAGGTCGCCGGTGCGGTACAGGCGCTCGCCCGGGGCGCCGAACGGGTGCGGGATGAACGCCTGGGCCGTGCGCAGCGGGTCGCCCACGTAGCCGCGCCCTACCCCGGTGCCGGCCACGCACAGCTCGCCCACCGCGCCCAGCGGCACCAGCTCGTGATCTTCACCGAACAGGTACAGGCGGTTGTTGTCGGTCGGCGTGCCGATCGGCAGGTAGCTGCCCTGGGTGGAGGCCGCATCGACGCGGAAGAACGCCACGTCATCGGAGCACTCGGCCGGGCCGTAGGCATTCACCAGGCCGATCTGCGGGTAGCGCTCCAGCCACTGCCAGGCCAGTTCCGGCGGCATCGCCTCGCCGGTGGGCAGCATCCAGCGCAGGCCGCTCAGGTGCTGGCGCTCGTTGCCCAGCATGCCCTGGATCAGCGACGGCACGCTTTCGAGCACCGTGATGCCGGCGGCCTGCACATGCTCCAGCAGCCCTTGCGGATCGTGCGCGATGGCATTGGGCACGATCGCCACCTGCGCGCCGAACAGCGGCGCGGCAAGGAACTGCCACACCGAGATATCGAAGCTCTGCGAGGCGGTCTGCGCGATCACGTCCGCCTCGCCCAGTTGCAGGTACGGCACCTTGCTCAGCTGATTGTTGAGCATGCCGCGCTGCTCGACCATCACGCCCTTGGGCAGGCCGGTGGAGCCGGAGGTGTAGATCACGTAGGCGAGGTTGTCCGGCGCGCTGTAGATGCCCGGGTTGGCTTCGCTGCCGTCGCCGGCCTGAATGTCCTCCCACACCAGCAGGCGCGGCCGCCCGGCACACCCCAGTTCGTCGAGCAGGGCCTGTGCCTGGGCCAGGCAGGCCCGGGTGCAGACGATCACCGGGGTGCGGCTGAGCTCGACGATGCGTTGCAGACGCGCGCCGGGCAGGCCCGGGTCCAGCGGCAGGTAGCCGGCGCCGGCCTTGAAGCTGCCGACGATCATGCCCAGCAGCGCCAGCCCGCGCTCGGCCAGCAGTGCCACCGGCTGGTCGACCTGCACCCCGGCCGCCACCAGGGCATGCCCGAGGCGGTTGGCCTGGCAGTTCAGCTCGGCGTAGCTGCACTGCTGTTCGAGGCAGCGTGCGACCACCCGATCGGGATGCGCCGCCACCCTCGCCTCGAACAACGCCGCGTAGCTCTGCTGCAGCGGATAGGCATGCTCGCTGCGGTTGCAGTCCTGCAGCAGGAAGCGCTGTTCCTGCTCGCCCAGCAGTGCCAGCTGCGCCACATCGCCGTGCAAGCCCTCCATCAGCGCCAGCAGCAGGCGCTTGAATTCTCCCAGCAGGCGTTCGACGGTGGCGCGGTCGAAGTAGCGCTGGTCGAACGACAAGTGCAGGCCCAGGTCGTCGCCGGGGTAGCACACCGCCGTGAGCGGGAAGTTGGTGTGGGTGCGGCCCGAGTCGGAGGTTGCATTCAGGCTCTGGGCGCGGTCCAGCACCGCCACTTCGACCGGGGCGTTCTCGAACACGAACAGGCTGTCGAACAGCGGCTGGCCTTTGGGCAGTTCGCTGCATTCCTGGATGTTGACCAGCGGCAGGTACTCGTACTCGCGCACCTCCATGTTGCGTTCCAGCAGGCCCTGCAGCCACTGGCGCACCGAACACCGCTCGCCGGGGGCCGGCAGGGTGACACGCAGTGCGATGCTGTTGATGAACAGGCCCACGGTGTGCTGCATCTGCGGCAGGCTGACCGGGCGCCCGGCCACGGTCACGCCGAACACCACGTCACGCTCGCCGCTGAAGCGGCTGAGCACCAGCGCCCAGGCCGCCTGGGCGAAGGTGTTGACGGTCAGCTGATGGGCCTGGGCCAGCTCGCGCAGGCGTACCCCGTCCTCCACCGCCAGGCGCGTGTAGCAGTCGCCCACCTGCATGCCGCCGTGATCGCTCGCGTGCTCGCGCAGCAGCGGGCGGTCGCTTGGAAGGTAGGTGGTGCGCTCGAAGCCCTGCAGGTTCTGCCGCCACCACTGGCGCGCCTCGTCCAGGCTCTGGTGCTGCAGCCAGCCGATGTAGTCGCGGTAGCGCGGCGGCGTCGCCAGCTGCGCCTCACGGCCCTCGCCCAGGGCCAGGTAGAGCTCGAAGAAGTCGTTCATCAGCAGCGAGCGGCACCAGGCATCGATGAGGATGTGGTGGTTGCTCATCATGAACCAGTACTGCGCCTGGCCCACGCGGATCAGGCGCAGGTGGAACGGCGCCTGCTGCAACAGCTCGAAACCGGCCTCGCGCTCCTGCTTGTGCAGGGCCTGCAGGCGTGCTTCGTGATCGGCCTGCGGGTCGGCGCTCCAGTCCTGATAGTCGATAGGCGTGGTGCCGGGCTTGTGAATGATCTGCAGCATGCCTTCGCCGGCATTCCAGCAGAACGAGGCGCGCAGGGCTTCGTGCCGCGCCACCACCGCCTGCCAGGCCTGGGCGAAGCGCTGCGGGTCGATCTCGCTGTTGATGCGGTAGCGGTCCTGCATGTAGTAGATGCCGGTGCCCGGTTCGAGCAGGGTGTGCAGCAGCATGCCCTCCTGCATCGGGGTCAGCGGGTACACGTCCTCGATCTGCGCGGCGGGCACCGGCAGGCTGTCGATCTGTGCCTGGGTCAGGCGCGCCAGCGGGAAGTCCGACGGCGTGAAGCTGCCGTTGGCGTCATCCAGGCAATGGACGATCAGGCTCGCCAGCTCGCCGAGGTAGGCGCGGGCCAGCTCTTCGATGGTCTGGGTGTCGAAGCGCTCGCGGCTGAAGGTCCAGCGCAGCTGCAACTGGCCGCCGTACACCTGGCCGTCGACGCTCAGCCAGTTGGGCAGCGGTGCGTCGAGGTCGTGGGCCAGGCCCGCGGGTTCGTCCACCGGCTGATACAGCGCCGCACTGCCGAACTGCTGGTCGAACTGGCCCAGGTAGTTGAAGGTGATGCGCGCCTGGGGCAGCGCGGCCATGGCTTCGCGGGTGGCGTCATCGGCCAGGTAGCGCAGTACCCCATACCCCAGGCCCTTGTGCGGCACGCTGCGCAGTTGCTCCTTGATCGCCTTGATCGAGGCCGCCTGCCCGGCGGCCTCCTCGATGTTCAGCGGGCTCAGGCGCAGCGGGTAGGCGCTGGTGAACCAGCCGACGCTGCGGCTCAGGTCGATCTCGTCGAACAGGGTCTCGCGGCCATGCCCTTCGAGCTGCACCAGCACCGAGGTATCGCCGCTCCAGCGGCACAGCACCCGGGCCAGCGCGGTCAGCAACAGGTCGTTGACCTGGGTGCGGTAGGCCGCGGGGGCCTGCTGCAGCAACTGGCGCGTCTGCCCCCGGCTCAGTTGCACGCTGACGGTGTGCGCCTGGCGGTGCAGGTTGGCACCCTGGGGGTGGTCGCACGGCAGCTCGCGGGTGGCGGCACTGAGCTGCGCCTGCCACCAGTGCTGCTCGTCACGCAGCGAGTCGCTGCCGGCATAGGTGGCCAGGCGTGCGGCCCAGTGGCTCATCGCGCTGGTCTTGGCTGCCAGCGGCTGGCCACGGTACAGCGCCTGCAGGTCTTCGAGCAGCACGCGCCACGACACGCCATCCACCACCAGGTGATGGATCGCCAGCAGCAGGCGCTGGGCGCCCTGCCCGTCCTCCACCAGCAGCGCACGCAGCAGCGGGCCGTCGGCGAGGTCGAGGCTGCGCTGCACATCGCAGTACAGGGCCTGGCAATCCTGCAGATCGGCCACCGAGGCCTGCCACAGCAGTGCGCGCGTATCGGCCGGGGCGTAGCTGGCGCGGCCCTCGCAAAAGCGCAGGCGCAGTGCATCGTGATGCGCCACCAGCGCCTGCAGGGCCTGTTCCAGCGCGGCGCCGGCCAGGCGTTCTGCAGGCGCCAGCAGCACGGCCTGGTTCCAGTGCTGCGGTTGCACCACGTCGCTGTCGAAGAACCAGTGCTGGATCGGCGTGAGCGCTGCGGCGCCGCTGAGCGGGCCCTGTTCGATCAACGTGGCCTGGCTGCGGCTGACCACCGTGGCCAGGGTCTGCACGGTCTGCTGCTGGAACAGGTCGCGGGCGCTGAAGTGCAGGCCCAGCTGGCGGGCGCGGCTGACCACCTGGATCGACAGGATCGAGTCGCCGCCCAGTTCGAAGAAGTTGTCCTGCAGGCCCACGCGCTCGACGTTGAGCACATCGCGCCAGATCGCGGCCAGTTGCTGCTCCACCTCGCTGCGTGGCGCCTCGTAGTGCTCGCGGCCCTGCTCCCTGTCCGGCAGCGGCAACGCGTGACGGTCGAGCTTGCCGTTGCCGGTCAGCGGCATCTGATCCAGCAGCACCAGGTGGGCGGGCACCATGTAGTCGGGCAGGTTCACCCGCAGTTGCGCCTTGAGGCTGTCGCGCAGCGCCGCCTGCTGTTCGGCGCCGGCCTGTGCCTGCTCGCACACCAGGTAGGCAGCCAGTTGCTTGCCGCCGGGCATGTCCAGCGCCAGCACCACGGCCTCGCGCACGTCGGCATTTTCCAGCAGGCGGCTTTCGATCTCACCCAGTTCGATACGGAAGCCGCGGATCTTCACCTGATGGTCGATACGCCCCATGTACTCCACCAGCCCGTCGGCGCGCTGGCGCACCAGGTCGCCGGTGCGGTACAGGCGCCCGCCCCGCTGGCTGAACGGGTCGGCGACGAAGCGTTCGGCGCTCAGCCCAGGTCGATCATGGTAGCCCTGGGCCAGGCCTGCGCCACCGATGTACAGCTCGCCAATGGCGCCCTGCGGCAGCAGCGCCAGGTCGGCATCGAGGATGTACGCCACGCGGGCGCCGATCACCCGGCCGATCGGCACACTGCCGACGCCCGCTTCAAGGGCCGGTGGTGCCAGGCAGGCCAGCGGCATCACCACGGTTTCGGTGGGGCCGTAGGCATTGAAGAACTGCGCCGGCTTGAACGCCTCGCGAATGCGTTGCAGGTGCTCGCCGGTCAGTGCTTCGCCGCCGGTGATGCACAGGCGCACCGGCAGCTGTTCGTCGCGGCTGGCCAGCCATTGCGCCAACTGGCTGCCGTAGCTCGGCGTGAAGCCCAGCACGCTGACCTGCTGCTGGCGGATCAGCGTGCAGATTTCCTCGGCGCCCCACTGCCCCTGGGCGCGCAGCACCACCCGTGCGCCGCTGAGCAATGGCACCAGCAGGCGCTCGGTGGCCGCGTCGAAGTTGATCGAATAGAAGTGCAGCTCGCAGTCGTCGCTGCGCATGCCGAACGCCTCGATCACCGCCAGGCAGTGCATGGCGATCTCGCCATGGCTGACCACCACGCCCTTGGGCTTGCCGGTGGAGCCGGAGGTGTAGATCAGGTAGGCCTGATGGCCCGGCAGGCTGAGTGACGGCAAGGCCTCTGCGCTGTAGCCGTGCAGCGCCGCCGCGTCGTCGTCCAGGCACCAGCGGGCCATGCCGGGCGGCAGCTCGCCCAGCCTGTCGAACAGCGCGCGCTGGCCCAGCAGCAGGCCGATGCCGCTGTCCTGGATCATGTACTGCAGGCGTTCGAGGGGGTATTCCGGGTCCAGCGGCACGTAGGCACCGCCGGCCTTGAGAATCGCCAGCAGGCCGATCACCAACTGCGCCGAACGCTCCAGCGCCAGGCCCACCCGCACCTGCGGGCCCACGCCACGTTCGCGCAGCACCCGCGCCAGGCGGTTGGCCCGGGCATCGAGCTGGGCGTAGCTCAGGTGTTCGCCGGCAAAGGTCAGTGCCAGTGCCTCCGGGGTGCGCTGGGCCTGTGCACTGAACAGGTCATGCACGGTGCGGTTCAGGCCCGGCGCTGCGGGGTCGCCGGCCAGGTTGTCGAACAGGGCCTGGCGCTCGCCCTCGCCCAGCAGCGGCAGTTCGCACAGGCGTTGCTGCGGGTCGGCCAGCAAGGCGTCGAGCAATCGCTGCCAGTGCGCCGCCATGCGCGCGATGCGCGGCGCGTCGAACAGGTCGCAACTGTAGGTCAGGCAGCAGCCCAGGCGACGGTCGAGGTCGGTGACTTCCAGGTTGAGGTCGAACTTGGTCGCCCGGGCGTCGTTGACCAGGTACTCCACCTGCATGCCGGCCAGTTGGCGGCTCTGCTGGAATTCCCAGCGCTGCACGTTGCACATCACCTGGAACAGCGGGTTGTAGGCGGCGCTGCGCGGTGGCTGCAAGGCTTCGACCAGGTGGTCGAACGGCAGGTCCTGGTGCGACTGGCCGTCGATCACGGTCTGGCGCACCTGCTCGATCAGGTCGGCCACGCGCATCTGCCCGTCCAGCTGGCAACGCAGCACCTGGGTGTTGAGGAAGGCGCCGATCAACCCCTCGCTTTCCGGGCGGATGCGGTTGGCCACCGGTGCGCCGATGCGCAGGTCGGTCTGCCCGCTGTAGCGGTACAGCAGCAGCGCCAGGGTGGCGGTCATGGTCATGAACAGGGTCAGGCCATGCTCGGCATTGAAGGCGCGCACCCTGGCGGCCAGCTCATCGCTCAGGTCGAAGCGGTACAGCTCGCCGCGGTGGCTCTGCACCGCCGGGCGCGGACGATCGGCGGGCAATTCCAGCACCGGGTGTTCATCGCCCAGCTGTGCGCGCCAGTAGTCCAGCTGGCGCTGGCGCTCGCCGGCCTCCAGCCACTGGCGCTGCCACACGCTGTAGTCCAGGTACTGCACCGGCAGCGGTTCGAGCGGCGAATCGCGGTCGTCGAGAAACGCTTCGTACAGCTCGCCCAGCTCGCGGGCAAAGATGTCCATGGCCCAGCCTTCGGTGACGATGTGGTGCAGGGTGAGCACGAAGTAGTGCTCCTGCTCGCCGGCCTTGACCAGGCAGGCACGCAGCAGCGGCCCGGTCTCCAGGTCGAACGGCTGGTGCGCCTGCTCGTCGGCCAGAGCCTGCAGGCGATGCTGGCGCTGCGCCTGGTCGTGGGCCGAAAAGTCCAGCCAGTTCATCACCAGCCCGGTGTCGGGCGAAACGGCCTGGTACGGTACGCCATCGATGCTCGGGAAGGTGGTGCGCAAGGTCTCGTGGCGCACGATCAGCGCCTGCAGGGCCTGTTCGAAGCGGCTGACGTCCAGCACCCCGCGCAGGCGTGCCATGCCGCCGACGTTGTAGGCCGGGCTGTCCGGCTCCATCTGCCAGAGGAACCACATGCGCTGCTGCGAGTACGACAGCGGCACCGGCTGGCTGCGGTCGATGCGCGTTATTTCGCCTTGCAGGTTGTGCTGCCCGGCCAGTTGCAGGGCCTCGATGCGCGCGGCGAAGGCGCCCAGCGCGCTGGCTTCGAACAGGGTGCGCAGTGGCAGTTCGACGTCGCAGGCCTGGCGCGTGCGGGCGATGATCTGGGTGGCCAGCAGCGAGTGCCCGCCGAGGGCGAAGAAGTCATCGTCCAGGCCGACCCGCGCCAGGCCCAGCACATCGCACCAGATGGCGGCGATCTGCTGTTGCAGCGGCGTGACCGGGGCAACATGCACGCGCTGCTGCCAGCTCGGCTCGGGCAGCGCCTTGCGGTCGAGCTTGCCGCTGGGGCCCAGCGGCATCTGCGCCAGGTGCACCAGTTGCGCGGGCACCATGTAGGGCGGCAATTGCGCCGCCAGTGCGCTCAGCAATGCTTCGCCGCAGTCGTGCGCGTGGGTGTAGTAGCCGACCAGTTGCGGGCCGGCCGCCGTGTCGCGTACCAGCACCACGGCCTGCTCCACGCCCGGCTGGGCCAGCAGGCAGGCCTGCACCTCTTCGGGCTCTACACGAAAACCGCGCAGTTTGACCTGCTGGTCGATGCGGCCCAGGTATTCCAGTGCCCCCAGGTCGGCCAGCCAACGCGCACGGTCGCCGCTGCGGTACAGGCGCTGGCCGTCGGCGCCGGGCACGAAGCGTTCGGCGGTGAGGCCCGGCCGGCCCAGGTAGCCACGGGCCAGGCCCGCACCGCCCAGGCACAGCTCACCGGGCACCCCCACAGGCGAAAGCGCCAGCTCCTCATCGAGCACCTGGCACTGCACGTTGGCCAGGGGCCGGCCGATGGGCGAGCGCAGGCCGTCTTCACGGCGGCAGTGCCAGTGGGTGACATTGATCGCGGTTTCGGTCGGCCCATAGCGGTTGTGCAGTGCCACGTGCGGCAGTACCTGCAGCACACGGTCGCGCAGCGCCGCCGGCAACGCCTCGCCGCCGGAGAACACCCGGCGCAGGCTGGTACAGGCGGCCGCCAGGGGCTCCTGCACGAACACCTGCAACAGCGGCGGCACGAAGTGCAGCGTGGTCACGCCATGCTGCTGCACCAGTTCGGCGATGCGCTGCGGGTCGCGGTGCTCGCCGGGGCCGGCCAGCACCAGCGTGCAGCCCTGGGCCAGCGGCCAGAAGCATTCCCACACCGACACGTCGAAGCTGATCGGGGCTTTTTGCAGCAGCACGTCGTGTTCGTCCAGCGCATAGGTGGCCTGCATCCAGTGCAGGCGCTCGGCCAGGGCCGCATGGGTGTTGCCCACGCCCTTGGGCTGGCCGGTGGAGCCGGAGGTGTAGATCACGTAGGCCAGGTTGTCACCGTGCAGATGCAGGCCCGGCGCCTGGCTGGGCCAGTTGTCCAGGTGCAGGGTGTCCATGGCGATGGTACTCACGCCCTCGACCTGGGGCAGGCGTTCGAGCACCTCGCTGTGGCTGAGCAGCAGGCTTGCGCCGCAGTCGGCGAGCATGTAGGCCAGGCGCTCGGCCGGGTAGTCGACGTCCAGCGGCACGTAGGCACCACCGGCCTTGAGAATCGCCAGCAGGCCCACCAGCAGCTGCGGCGAACGCTCGGCGGCAATCGCCACGCACACGTCCGGGCCCACGCCCTTGTCGCGCAGGTAATGGGCCAGGCGGTTGGCCTGGGTGTGCAGGCTCGCGTAGTCCAGGCTGCCGCCGGCCCATACCAGCGCGGTGCGCTGCGGGGTGCTGCGCGCCTGTTCGTTGAGTTGCTCCACCAGCCACTGGCCGGGGGCCGCTGCCGGGGCCTGGCCCCAGTCGAGCAGTTGGGCGCGGCCCGGGGCGTCGAGCAGGTTCAGCTCGGCCAGCGGCAGCTGCGGCGCGCTGCTCACCTGCTGCAGCAGGCTGACCAGTTGCGCGGCCAGGCGCTCGATGCTGGCAGCGTCGAACAGCTCGTCGGCATAGTCGAAGGAAAGGCTGATGCGGCCCTGGTGGTCTTCTTCGCTGTGCAGTTGCAGGTCGAACTTGGCCTCGCGGCTGTGCCACGCCAGTTCGTCGGCCAACAGCCCCGGCAGGCGGCGCAAGGCGCCGAGGTCGCGCTGCTGGTGGTTGAACATGACCTGGAACAGGCCCTGCTCGCGGGCCTCGGGGAAGGCTTCGACCAACTGCTCGAACGGCAGGTCCTGGTTGGCCTGGGCTTCAAGGGTGCGCTGGCGCACCTGGGCCAGCAAGGCACTGAAGGGCTGGCGCGGGTCAAGCTCGGCACGCAGCACCTGGGGGTTGATGAAGAAGCCGACCAGGCCCTGGGTTTCCAGGCGCGGGCGGTTGGCATTGGGCACGCCGACACGGATGTCGCGCTGGCCGCTGTAGCGGTGCAGAAGGGTTTGCCAAGCCGCCAGCAACAGCATGAACAGGCTGGCATCGTGGGCCTGGGCCACCTGGCGCAGTGCAGTGCCCAGCGCCGGCTCAAGACGCAGGCTCAGGCGCGTGGCGCTGTTGCGCTGCTGCACCGAGCGCGGGTGATCGGTGGGCAGGTCGAGCACCGGCTGCGCATCGCCGAGCAAGGCCTTCCAGTAGGCGAGCTGGCGGGTACTTTCCCCCTGGACCAGCCACTGGCGCTGCCAGCTGGCATAGTCGGCGTAATGCACCGGCAACGTATTCAGTCGCGCCTGCTGGCCCTGGCAGGCGGCGGCATACAGGCGCGCGAATTCGCCCAGCAGAATGTTCATCGACCAGCCGTCGGCGATGATGTGGTGCAGGGTCACCCACAGCTGATGGGTTTCGTTGTCCTGGCGTACCAGGGTGACCCGCAGCAGCGGCCCGCGCTCCAGGTCGAAGGGTTGGCGCGCCTCGTCTTCGCGCAACTGCTGAACGCGGGCCGGGGTTTCGTGCCCCAGGTCCAGGCTGTGCACCTGCAACGCCAGGTTCGCCAGCACGCGCTGCACCGGTTGCCCGTGGTGGTCGGCAAACACCGTGCGCAGCGCTTCATGGCGGGCCACCAGCGCCTGGAAGCTGCTGCGCAGCGCAGCCTCGTCCAGTTCGCCGCGCAGGCGCAGGCCCCCCGGGATGTTGTAGGCCGCACTGCCAGGCTCCAGTTGCCACAGCAGCCACAGCCGGGCCTGGGCCAGCGATTGCGGCAGCGCCTGTTCCCGGGGCAATTGCGCGATGGCGCCCTGGGCCACCCCGCCGTCGATGTGCAGGCGGGCCACCTGGGCAGTGAAGCCTGCCAGGGTCGGCGCTTCGAACAGCAGGCTCAGGCTCAGTTCCAGCCCCAGTTCGTCACGCAGGCGCGCCGTGAGCTGGGTGGCGGCGATGGAGTTGCCGCCGAGCAGGAAGAAGTGATCGTCGTCGCCCACCTCGGCCACGTTCAGTTGCTCGCACCACAGCCGCGCGATCAGCGCCTGCAACCCGTCGCCGCTCGGCGCCGCGTGGCGTGCGGCAGGCGCCTGAGCCTCCGGGAAGCGGGCGTAGCAGTCCAGGCTGCCATCGTGCAGGCGCAGGCGGCAGGCCGAACGCTGCAACTTGCCGCTGGAGGTCTTGGGCAACGCACCGGGGTTGAGCAGCAGCACCACCGCCGGTGCCTGCTGGCAGGCATCGGCGATGACCTGGCGCAGGGTGCGGATCAGGTTCGCCGGCTCGATGACCTTCTGCACGTTGCGGCTGATCTCCACCGCGATGCCGATACCCTCCTCGCCCTGGTCGTCGACGGCGAACACCGCCACGCGGCCCTTGCGCAGCACGTCGACCTCGCGCTCCAGGGTCTTTTCCAGGTCCTGCGGGTAGAGGTTGTGCCCGCGCACGATGAGCATGTCCTTCAGGCGCCCGGTGACGAACAGTTCGCCGTCACGCATGAAGCCCAGGTCGCCGGTGCGCAGCCAGGTGCGCCCGCCGTGCTCGACGAAGGTCTTTGCGCTGGCCTCGGGGTTGCGCCAGTAACCGTGGGCGATGCTCGGGCCGGCGGCCCAGATCTCGCCCACCTGGTTGTCGCCCAGCACAGCCAGGGTGTGCGGTTCGACGACCTGCACCGCGTGCAGCGGCTGGCTGAAGCCGCAGCTCATCTGCACGCTGCCCTCGCCTGCTTCGGCGCGGTTGTGCGCCAGTGCCGCGCTGTCCAGCGCCAGCGCGGGGATACCGCCGCCGCGCACGCTGCCACTGACGAACAGGGTGGCTTCGGCCAGGCCGTAGCTGGCGAAGAAACTCGAGGGCACGAAACCGCACGCGGCGAATTTGTCGGCAAAGCTGTCGAGGCTGTCCTGGCGGATCGGCTCGGAGCCCGAATAGGCCACGCGCCAGCAGCTCAGGTCGAGGCTGGCCAGCGCCGCACTGCTGACGCGCTCGTTGCACAGGCGGTAGGCGAAGTCCGGCCCGCCGCTGATGGTGCCGCGGTAATCGCTGATCGCCTGCAGCCAGCGCTGCGGCCGCGCCAGGAAGTAGGCCGGGGCCATCAGCACGCAGGGCACGCCGCTGAAGATCGGTTGCAGCAGGCCGCCGATCAGGCCCATGTCGTGGTACAGCGGCAGCCAGCTGACGATCACGTCGTCGGGGTTCACGTCGATGCCGAAGCCGTGGCGGATCAGCACTTCGTTGGCCACCAGGTTGCCGTGGCTGACCTGCACGCCCTTGGGCAGCGCGGTGGAGCCGGAGGTGTACTGCAGAAAGGCGATGTCGTCCGGCTTGAGCGACGGGGCCTGCCACTGCTCGCCCAGGCCGGCGTCGAGGTGATCGACGCTGAGCAGCTGCGGCGCATCCTCGCCCTTGAGTGCATCCAGGGCCAGCAGGCTGTTGTGCAGGTTGTCGACGGTCAGCAGCAGGCGCGGCTGGGCGTCCTCGATGATCGACAGCAGGCGGGCCTGGTGGTGGGTGCGCGAGGATTCCGGCGGATAGGCCGGCACGGCGATCACCCCGGCATACAGGCAGCCGAAGAACGCGGCGACGTAGTCCGGGCCACTGGGGAACAGCAGGATCGCGCGATCGCCCGGCACCGCACGCGCCTGCAATGCGGCGGCGATGCTGCATGCACGCAGGTGCAGGTCACGGTAGCTGAGCACGGCCTGGTCGCGGGCGTCTTCGGCGAGAAAGCGCAAGGCCACCCGCTCAGGGGTCAGCGCAGCACGCTGGGTGAGGGCCTGGACCAGCGTAACCGGGAGTTCGAAGGCGTCCGTCATGGAAAGTTCCTGCCAGTGTCTGTACGTGAAAATCGGCATCGCGGGGCGCAGGGAGCCGGGTGTTCGGGCACCGGCACACGCCCTTCAGGGGCCGAGGATGTACACAGGGGAACGGATGAACGGGTGAAATAATTAGGCGCCACTGTGGCGCGGCGACAGTGATTTTCGAAGCGGATCACGGGGTGGTGCTTAGAACCAAAAAACAGTTTGAAGTATTACTTTTCGCATTTGACAATAATTATCATTAAGAATAGCTTGTCGCACGTCGTAGGAAGCATCTCCTCGCGGAGTGCTTCGCTTCCCTCTTCGAGAACAAGGTGAAATTTCCATGGCGGAACAACTGTCCACAAGTAAGTGCGATTCACCGTTACTCCAAGCGTTCGTCGACAATCGCAGCATTCTGGTGAAAATTGCCGCCCGGATCACCGGGTGTCGCTCACGCGCCGAGGATGTCGTGCAGGACGCTTTCTTCCGGCTCAGTGCAGCCCCGCAGATCACCTCGTCGTTCAAGGCGCAGTTGAGCTACCTGTTCCAGATCGTGCGCAACCTGGCCATCGACCATTACCGCAAGCAGGCGATGGAGCTGAAATATTCCGGCAGCGAAGAGGAAGGTCTGAATGTGGTCATCCATGGTGCCTCGCCCGAAGCCACGCACATCAATTTCGCGACGCTTGAGCACATTGCCGATGCGCTGAGCGAGCTGCCGCAGCGCACCCGCTATGCGTTCGAGATGTACCGCCTGCATGGCGTGCCGCAGAAGGACATCGCCAAGGAGCTGGGCGTGTCGCCGACCCTGGTGAACTTCATGATTCGCGATGCGCTGGTGCATTGCCGCAAGGTGTCGCTGGCGCGGGGTGAGGTGGCCTGAAGGGGCCACCCTGCGCCGCTGCTGCCCTGTAGGAGCCGGCGTTGCCGGCGACCCTCCAGGCCAGATGCCGGGTGTCCGGCAGCACGAGCGCCTTGTGCTGGTTCGCCGGCAACGCCGGCGCCTACAGGATCGGGTGCCGGCCTATACCAGCCTGCAGCGCTCGAAGAAGCGCTCGCGCCCCAGGATCATCAGCGCCGCACGCTTGTGCGGGAAGTCGAATTCCTTCTCGCAGTGAAAGCACTGGTCATGCATGTAGCCGATCATCTTGGCATTGTCGGCCCGAGGCTCGGCCACCACGCGCTGGGTACGCGGGTCGTCCAGGAACAGGTAGTGCACCAGCGCCGACAGCCAGCTGGCCACCTTGTGCGGCCCGCGGTGCGTCTGCTCCCCTACCAGCATGTGAATGCCACGGTCGTAGTCGTCGGCCGCATAGAACGGTGCAATCCGGTCCTCCTTGGCCCAGTAGGCTTCGAAGTAGGCAAACGGCTGGTCGTCGAAGCAGCCGATCAGGGTCAGTGTGTGCGGGTCGGCCTCAAGCTTGCTCAGGTAGTCGCGGTGCTGTTCGAGGCTGCCGCCCTCCTGCCAGAAGCTCAGCACCCGCGGGTTGTTCTGCCAACGGTTGAAGCGCTCCAGGTCGTGGTCGATTTCCAGGGTCCGCAACGAGATCCAGGCCCCCAGCCGCGCATCGAAGCGCCGATACACTTCCCCCCGCGGCTTGGGCGCACGGCGCGGATGACGCTTGCCGGCACTGATCTGCATCTGCTGCGGGTACACGCCCGACAGCGATTCGCCCAGCCACGGTTGCGGCAACTGCCAGAACAGCGTGCGTTCGCAGCGGTAGCGCCCCGCCTGTTCGTCGGCCACCAGCAGGCCGCTGGCCAGTGCCGCCTCGGGCACCTGCGCCAGATGCCAGCACAGGCGCTGACACCCCGGATCGCGGGAAAACAGCCAGTAGCACGCGGCCCACAACGCCTGCTGTGGGCGCTCGGGGCAGGTGTATTGCAGGTGCACGTCAAGGTCATCACCGCGCTCCAGACGCAGGCGCACCAATGGCGTGTCTTCGAGCACCAGGCTCAGGTGGCAGTCGGTTTCATCGGCGCTGAGGCTGCGCCAGCGCGGCAGGGACAACGCGCAGGTTGCGGTATCGGAAGGCATGGTCTTGGGCTCACGAAGTGGAAGAGACAATCTCACTGCTGTTGACGTGAAAACCGTAGGCGAATTTAGGGCGAATGGGCCGCGCTGACACCGATCTGGCAAGGCCCGAAGATGTCCTGCAACTGACCGTTCTCGTGCAGTTGCTGCAACAGACGGGCAAAGGCCTCGCCACTGATCGGTGCCTGGGGACGCAGCAGTGCGTAATGGTGATAGGTCTGGTCGGTACGCTCGGAGGCCAGGAACTGGCCTCGGTAATCCTCGTGGCGCGCCAGAAAGTCGTACAGGTACGAACGGGTCACCAAGGCCACGTCGGCGCGGTCGCGCTGCACCATCATCAGGTTGCTGTCGTGGGAATAGGTCAGGGTGGCGCCGAATGTTTGCTGCAGGTACCTGGCGTCGGCATTGAAACCGGCGAAGGCGTAGTGATAGCCGCTGTACAACGCCAGGCGCTTGCCCTGCAGGCTGTCGAAGTAGCCCTGGCCGCGGCCTTCGATATTGTGCGTGACGAAGACTTCGGCATCTTCGAGGCCGAGATCGACCTTGACGAAGTCGATGCCTTTCCAGCCCCAGTCAGGGTTTTCGAAGATCGCCATGTCGATGCGACCCTCGTTGAAGTCGCGAAAGCGTCGCGGTATGGAGGTGGGCACCAGCGTGAAATGGTAGGTGTCCTGAAGCGCGTTCAAGGCCTGGATCAACTGCGCCAGCAGGCCGCTGTCGGTATCGCGTTCGGGATTGACGGTGTACGGCGGAAAGTGCGCTGCGCCGATCCTGATCTGCTCCTGGGCACACGCCGGTGTGGTCAGCCACGCCACCGCGAGCATCGACAGGGAGAGCACGACCTGTGGCAGTGACGCTGAACTCAAGGCAACACACTCTTTACGGGTTCGCGCCTAAACTAGGCGTTTTCCTACGCTTGCACAACTGGCAGAACCATCAGGCAAATGTCCACGGGATACCGCACAGGCCACAGATTGGCTACGCTCAGGCGAGTATCTGTCAAGGAGCCTGCCATGGGCCACTGGTTGGTGATCGACCTGGAAGCTACCACCGACGAGGGTGGCTGGCCGATCGAAGACATGGAAATCATCGAGATCGGCGCCAGCCTGGTCAACCGCGAAGGCCGCGAGGTGGACCACTTCCAGCGCTTCGTCAAACCCCGGCGGCGCCCGCTGCTGACGCCCTTTTGCCGTGAGCTGACGCATATCGCCCAGGCGGACATCGACGCCGCCGCCTCCTTTGCCAAGGTGTGGGACGGGTTCGAGCACTGGCTGCAGCATCAGCAGGCGCACCTGCAGGGCTGGGTCAGCTGGGGCGACTACGATCGCCGCCAGCTGCTGCAGGAATGGCAGGTGCACCAGGTGCACAGCCTGCTGGCCGACACCTGCCACCTCAACCTCAAGCAGCGCTTCGCCAAGGCCCGCCACCTGAAACGCCCGCCCGGGCTCAAGGGCGCGCTGGCCCTGGCCGGGCTGCAGTTTGTCGGGCAGCAGCACCGCGCCCTGGAAGATGCGCGCAATACCGCACGCCTGCTGCCGCTGAGCCTGCCGGCCCAGGGCGCCTGAAAGCGGATGACGCCACCGGGAGGCTTGGGCATACTGGCCAGCCCTTTTTTGCCCCTTTCAGGAGTCGCCCATGTTTAAGGTCAACGAGTACTTTGATGGCACGGTCAAGTCGATCGCCTTCACCAGCGCCGAAGGCCCGGCCACTGTCGGCGTGATGGCCCCGGGCGAGTACGAGTTCGGTACGGCCAAGCGCGAGATCATGCACGTGGTGTCCGGCGCCCTGATCGTCAAGCTGCCGGGCAGCGACAACTGGGAAACCTTTACCGCCGGCAGCCAGTTCAATGTGCCGGCCGACAGCAAGTTCCAGTTGCAGGTGAAGGTCGATACCGCCTACCTGTGCGAATACCGCGACTGATTCAAAGGCTTCGCCGACAAGGCCGGCTCCTGCAGGGGACTGTGGTCGTTGCAGGAGCCGGCCTTGCCGGCGAAGCGGCCATCAGCGTAAAAACGCCACGATGCTGTCCGCCGCCGCCCCCAGGTGGTGCGCATGGCTGAACCCCGAGGCCTTCAGCGGCTTCAAGTCATGATCCCCTGCCACCAGCCAGCACAGCTCGATGGCTGACGACAGTGCATACCCCTCCACCGTCTCGCGATTGCCCAGCGCATCACGCTCGCCCTGCACGATCAGGGTTGGCGTCTTCAGTTCGGCCAGGTGCGCCACCCGCGGCTTCTCGGGCTTGCCTGCGGCATAGAACGGATACCCCAGGCACACCAGCGCATCCACCCCCAGTTCGTCCGCCACCAGGCTGGCCATGCGCCCGCCCATGGACTTGCCGCCGATCACCAGCGGCCCAGCGACCAATGGTCGCACCTGGGCCACCACTTCGCGCCAGCAGTCGAGCAGGCGGGCCTGGGGGTTTGGCGGCCTTCTGCCACCATCGAGCCGGCGCTGGGCCATGTAGGGAAACTCGAAGCGCAGTACCGCCAGCCCTTGCGCGGCAAGCCTCTGCGCCATGTCGGTCATGAACGCGCTGTCCATGGGTGCGCCCGCGCCGTGGGCCAGGATCAGGCACCCCAGGGGCGACGCATCTGCCTGATTTTGCGGGGCATCGTACAACCAGCCGCGTTGTTCGACCCACTGCGCCCATTGATCCCCGTCAATACCGGCCACTTGCCCATTACTCATGCTTGCCTCGCTGTTTAGCCTGCCTATAACCGTGGATGGGAACCCATACATGAACACAACCAGCAGTACCGCCTACAACTACCAGGTGGTCCGCCAATTCGCCATTATGACGGTGGTGTGGGGAATCGTCGGGATGGGGCTCGGCGTTTTTCTCGCCGCGCAGCTCGTCTGGCCTTCACTCAACTTCGACCTCCCGTGGACCAGCTTCGGGCGCCTGCGCCCCTTGCACACCAACGCGGTGATCTTCGCCTTCGGGGGCTGTGCACTGTTCGCCGCCTCCTACTACTCGGTACAGCGTACCTGCCAGACCGTGCTGTTCTCGCCACGCCTTGCCGCCTTTACCTTCTGGGGCTGGCAACTGGTGATCGTGCTCGCGGCCATCAGCCTGCCGCTGGGTTATACCAGCTCCAAGGAATACGCCGAACTGGAATGGCCGATCGACATCCTGATCACCATCGTCTGGGTGGCCTACGCCGTGGTGTTCTTCGGCACCCTGATGAAGCGCACCACCAAGCACATCTACGTGGGTAACTGGTTCTTCGGTGCGTTCATCATCACCGTGGCGATCCTGCATATCGTCAACAACCTGGAAATCCCGGTCAGCCTGACCAAGTCGTACTCGCTGTACGGCGGCGCCACCGACGCGATGGTGCAATGGTGGTACGGCCACAACGCCGTAGGCTTCTTCCTGACCGCAGGCTTCCTGGGCATGATGTACTACTTCGTGCCCAAGCAGGCCGAGCGCCCGGTGTACTCGTATCGCCTGTCGATCGTGCACTTCTGGGCCCTGATCACCCTGTACATCTGGGCCGGCCCGCACCACCTGCACTACACCGCCCTGCCCGACTGGGCGCAGTCGCTGGGCATGGTGATGTCGCTGATCCTGCTGGCGCCCAGCTGGGGCGGCATGATCAACGGCATGATGACCCTCTCGGGCGCCTGGCATAAGCTGCGCAGCNAATCGCCTGCAGCAGGTTCTGCCAGTGCCGGGCCAGACGCTCGATGGTCGCGGCGTCGAACAGATCGGTGGCATACGTGAAGCTTGCCGAGAAGCCAGTCGGCGATTCGGCGGTGTTGAGCGTCAGGTCGAACTGCGCGCTGTGGGTGTCCCACTGCAGGTTTTCGACCTGCAGCGCATCCGAGTGGTCTGATGCCTGCCGCGTTTCATTGACCAGCCCGCGATGGTTGTACATGGCCTGGAACAGCGGTGTGACGCTCATGCTGCGGGTGGGTTGCAGCGCTTCGACCAGGTAGCCGAAAGGCAACTCCTGATACTGCTGTGCTTCGAGCGACGTCTGCTTCACCTGCTGCAACAGTGCCTCAAAGCTCGATGCGGTGCTGAAGTCGGCCTTGTAGACCTGGGTGTTGACGAAGAAGCCGATCAGACCCTCGGTCTCGACCCGGTTGCGGTTGGCCACTGGCACGCCGACGCGGATGTCCGCCTGACGACTGTAGCGGTGCAGAAGGGTCTGGAATGAGGCCAGCAACAGCATGAAAGGGGTCACGTTGTGCGATTGGGCCAGGTGTTTGAGACGCTGGGCGACGGTGTGATCGAGGTCGACATCCAGGCGCGCTCCGCGGTGGCTTTGCTCGGAGGGGCGCGGGCGGTCCAGTGGCAACTCCAGCACCGACTGCTCACCACCGAGCTTTTCAGTCCAGTACTGCAACTGCCGCTCACGTTCGCCGGCTTCCATCCAGCGTCGCTGCCAGATGGCGTAGTCGGCGTACTGGATCGGCAGCTCGGGCAACGTCACCTCGCGCCCCTGGCTGTAGCCGGCATACAACTGCACCAGGTCGCTGACCATGATCTCCAGCGAGGCGGCGTCCGACACGATGTGGTGCTGAACCAGCACCAGCACATGCTCGTCCGGCGCCGAGGATGCTAACGCGATGCGCAACAGAGGGCCGTGCTCCAGGTCGAACGGGGCCTGTGTCTGCGCCTGGACAAAGGCCAGAACCGCCGCCTCTGTCTGGGTGTCCAGCACATGACGCGCAATTTCCAGCGTCAGGTGCGGGGCAATGCGCTGCACCGGGCCGTCGTGGGTCTGGGTGAAGGTGGTGCGCAGGGCCTGGTGGCGTGCGACCAGGGCGTTGAAACTGCGCTCCAGCGCGTTCGCGTTCAACGGGCCCTTCATGCGCAGCGCAATGCAGATGTGGTAGGCCGCACTCTGCGGCTCCAGCTGCCAGAGGAACCACTGACGCTCCTGTGCGAAGGATAGCGGAACCGTCTCGACCTCCGACTGCACCTGCGGGATCGGCAGGTTGGCCGGCGACACGCCTTCGCCGAGCATTTTTTCGAGAAATACTTTGCGCTTGTCCAGCGGGAGGGTGATGAATCGCTTGGCGATCCGTGCAGCCATGTCCTTGTCCATCACACTTCCTCCAATTCGTCGAACAGTGCTTCGAGTTTGCTGAGTTTCGTGGTGTCGACCTGTGCACCGAGTTGCGCCACCTGTGCAGTGAAATCACCCAGAACAGGGAATTGGAACAGCTCGTGCGGGCTCACCTGTATCCCCACATCCAGTTGCATGCGTGACATCACGCGAATCACCATCAAGGAATGTCCACCCAGTTCGAAGAAGTTGTCGTGCAGGCCGATGCGCTCGCAGCCGAGCACGTGCTGCCAGATGGCAGCAATGCGCTGCTCCAGCTCGCTTTGCGGGGCCACATATTCACGTTGCAGCTGGCTGACATCGGGCTTGGGCAGCGCCTTGCGCTCCAGCTTGCCGTTCGGGCTCAGCGGCATCTGCTTCAGCCACACCCATTGCGCCGGGATCATGTAGTCCGGCAGATGTGCACTCAGTGCGTGCCTGAGGTGCTCGCGCAGGTCGTCCTGCCCGGCACCAGCGCTTGGCACCACATACCCCACCAGTTGCTGGCCGGTGGCACCCTCGATCGCCAGCACCACCGCTTCGCGCACGGCGTCGAGTGCCATCAGGCGTGCCTCGATTTCACCCAGCTCGATGCGCAGGCCGCGGATCTTCACCTGATGATCGATACGCCCGCGGTATTCGATCACGCCGTCGGCGCGGTAGCAGGCAAGGTCGCCGGTGCGGTACAGGCGCTTGCCTTCGCCGAACGGGCTGGTGACAAAGCGCTCGGCAGTCAGTGCGGCGCGGCGGTGGTAACCCCGCGCCAGGCCTTCGCCGGCCAGGTAGAGCTCACCGGTGACGCCCGCCGGCAACAGCCCCAGGTCGTCGCCGAGGATGTAGGTCTGCAGGTTGGCAATCGGCTGGCCGATCGGTACGCCATCCTTGCCTTCCTCGCGGCAGGTCCAGTGAGTCACGTCGATGGCGGCTTCGGTAGGGCCATACAGGTTGTACAGGCCGGCGTTCGGCAACTTGGCGAACACCTGCTGCTGCGCGTCCACCGGCAGGGCCTCGCCGCTGCAGACGATGCGGGTGAGGCTGGTGCAGCGCGGCACACCGGCATCCAGCAGGAAGGCCTGCAGCATCGACGGTACGAAGTGCAGGGTGCTGACCTGGTGCTGGTTGATCAGCGCTACCAGCCTGGCCGGGTCGCGGTGGTCGCCAGGAGCAGCGACCACAAGGCGCGCACCGGTCATCAGCGGCCAGAAGAACTCCCACACCGACACGTCGAAGCTGAACGGGGTCTTCTGCAGTACCGTGTCGCTGGCGTCCAGAGCGTAGGCCTGCTGCATCCAGCACAGGCGGTTGGTGAGTGCGCTGTGGCGGTTGCCGGCGCCCTTGGGATTGCCGGTGGAACCGGAGGTGTAGATGACGTAGGCCAGGTTCTCCGGGTGCAGGGCAATGTCCGGGTTGCTCTGGGCGTGCTCGCTCAGGTCCAGCGTGTCCAGGGCCAGCAGCGGTAGGCCTTCGGGCACCGGCAACTGTGCCAGCAGGTGCTGCTGGGTCAGCAGCAGGGCGATGCCGCTGTCGTCGAACAGGTAGCCCAGGCGCTCGTGCGGGTATTCCGGGTCCAGCGGCACGTAGGCGCCACCGGCCTTGAGGGTCGCCAGCAGGGCGACGACCATCTCGATGCTGCGTTCCATGGCGATGCCGACCAGCACGTCGGGGCCGACACCGCGTGCAATCAGCGCATGGGCGAGCTGGTTGGCACGGCTGTTGAGTTCG
>NZ_PEFV01000001.1:4522924-4990232 GCF_002939405.1 Pseudomonas sp. BRM28
TACGGGGCTGGTGGATGCCCGTAGGCGCCGGCCTTGCCGGCGAAGGGGTCAGTGCAGGTCGAAGGTATCGGCATCCAGGTTGGCCGGGAACCGCGTGCGGTACGCAGCCAGGTCCGCCGCACTCAGCACCACGGTGAACACGCCGTCGGCCTCGCCGGCACTGAGCAGGCTCTCGCCCTGGAAGTCCAGCACCTGGCTGTCGCCGCTGTAGCCAAAGCCCTTGCCATCGGTGCCCACGCGGTTCACCGCCGCCACATAGCACAGGTTCTCGATGCCCCGTGCCGGCAGCAGGCGGTTCCAGTGCAGGCGCCGCGCCGCCGGCCAGTTGGCGGTGTACAGCAGCAGGTCGGTGTCCTGTGCATCGCGGCTCCACACCGGGAAGCGCAGGTCGTAGCAGATCAGCGGGCGCACCCGCCACCCCTTGAGCTCGAACTGCACCTGGCGCTCGCCGGGGGTGTAATGCTTGTGCTCGCCGGCCATGCGGAACAGGTGGCGCTTGTCGTAGAACAGGATCTCGCCGTCCGGGCGCGCCCACAGCAGGCGGTTGCGGTGGCTGCCGTCCTCGGCCTGGATGATCACGCTGCCGGTCACCACGGCATCGAGCTTCCTGGCCTGGCTCTTGAGCCATTTGTAGGTGGGGCCGTTTTCCGGCTCGGCCAGGCTTTCGGAGTCCATCGAAAAACCGGTGGTGAACATCTCCGGCAGGATGATCAGGTCCGCGCCGCGGGCCTGCTCCAGCAGCACCTCGAAATGCTCGTAGTTGGCCATGCGGTCCTGCCAGGCCAGGCTGGTCTGCACCAGCGCCACGGTCAGGTTGGGCAATGTACTCAGATCGCGCATAGTTTTTCCGCTGCCTGACGCAGCGTCTCCTCGCGTTTGGCGAAACACAGGCGCACCAGGCGCTGCTCGGGAATGGGTTGCTGGTAGAACACCGACACCGGAATGGTCGCCACGCCGTGTTCGCGGGTCAGCCATACCGACATCTGCACGTCGTCGAGGTCCGGGCGAATCGCCGAATAGTCCACCAGCTGGAAATACGTACCGGCCACCGGCTTGAACTGGAAGCGAGAGCCTTGCAGCAGGCCACAGAACAGGTCGCGCTTGGCCTGGTAGAACGCCGGCAGCTCTTCGACATGTTCCGGGTGCTCGGCCATGAAATCGGCCAGCGCCCACTGCAGCGGCGTCACGCCGCAGAAGTTGACGTACTGATGCACCTTGCGCAACTCGGCACTCAGGGCTGGCGGCGCGATCACATAGCCGGTCTTCCAGCCGGTCACGTGGTAGGTCTTGCCGAACGAACTGACCACGAAGGCCCGCGCGTACAGGGCCTCGTGGGCCAGCACGCTGGCGTGGCGCGCGCCGTCGTACACCAGGTGCTCGTACACCTCGTCGCTGAGCACATAGATGTCACGGTCGGCGATCAGCGCCGCCAGCTGGTCCAGCTCGGCACGGGTAATCAGCGCGCCGCTGGGGTTGTGCGGCGAGTTGATGACGATCATGCGGGTACGCGGGCTCAGCGCATCGCTGAGTTTCTGCCAGTCGATGGCAAAGCTGTCGGCGCCCAGTTGCACGTGCACGCAACGGCCACCGGCCAGTTCCACGGCGGGTTCGTAGCTGTCGTAGCAGGGGTCGAAGACGATGACTTCGTCGCCGGGGCGGATCACCGCGTGGATGGCGCAGAAGATCGCGGCCGTGGCGCCGGGGGTGATGGTCACCTCGTGGTCGGCATCGACCGTCACGCCATACTGGCGAGCGACCTTGGCCGCTACCTGCTGACGCAGGGCCGGCAGGCCGGTCATGGGGGAATACTGGTTGTGGCCGGCACCGATGTGCCGCCCTACCGCGTCCAGCAGCGCTTGCGGGCCGTTGAAATCGGGAAAGCCCTGGGACAGGTTCAGGGCGCCGGTTTGCACGGCGAGCTGGGACATGGTGGTAAAGATGGTGGTGCCGACGTTCGGCAACTTGCTGCTGATCATGGAGCCCTCTTTCCTGCGCGGTCAGGCTCCGAGCATAGCGGATTGGACCGCCAGGTTGTAGGAGCCAGCGTTGCTGGCGAAAGGGTAAGCGCGGTTCAGTTGATCCGCGCTGCCCATTTCGCCGGCAAGGCCGGCTCCCGCACCATCAGCGCTTGTCCTTGCGCTTCTTGGCCGACTTCTTGTGGTGCGACATCAGGCGGCGCTTCTTGTTGACCTGGCGGTCGGTCAGGGTGTTCTTGTTGCCTTCGTACGGGTTCTCGCCACCCTTGTACTCGATGCGAATCGGCGTACCGACCAGCTTGAGCACACGGCGGTAGGTGTTTTCCAGGTAGCGCGAGTAGGACTTGGGCACCTTCTCCACCTGGTTGCCGTGGATCACGATGATCGGCGGGTTGGCACCCCCCAGGTGGGCATAGCGCAGCTTGATGCGACGGCTGTTGACCATCGGCGGCTGGTGCTCGCTGACCGCGTCTTCGAGGATCTGGGTCAGGCGGCTGGTCGGCCAGCGGGTGACCGCCGACTTGAACGAGTTCTGCACCGACTGGTACAGGTTGCCCACGCCAGTGCCGTGCAGTGCCGAAATGAAGTGAATGTCGGCGAAGTCGACGAAGAACAGCCGGCGTTCCAGCTCGGTTTTCACGTAGTCACGCTCGCCCGGCTGCATGCCGTCCCACTTGTTGAGCGCGATCACGATGGCGCGACCGGCTTCCAGGGCGAAGCCCAGCAGGTTCAGGTCGTGGTCCACCACGCCTTCGCGGGCATCCATGACGAAGATCACCACGTTGGCGTCCTTGATCGCCTGCAGGGTCTTGACCACCGAGAACTTTTCGACTTCCTCGTGGATCTTGCCGCGCTTGCGCACACCGGCGGTGTCGATCAGCGTGTACTTCTCGTCATTGCGCTCGAAGGGAATGTAGATGCTGTCGCGGGTGGTACCGGGCTGGTCGTACACGATCACACGGTCTTCACCGAGCATGCGGTTGACCAGGGTCGACTTGCCGACGTTGGGGCGACCGATGATGGCGATCTTGATGCCATCCTTCTCGCTGGGGCCAGGAATGCGCACGGCTTCCTCGCCCTCGGCGACGTTCATGTCGATCTCTTCTTCTTCCTTGTCCCGCGGGAAGTCGCTGAGCACAGCCTCGAGCAGGTTGTTCACGCCACGGCCCTGGGCGCCGGCCACGCCGATGGCGTTGCCCATGCCCAACGGTGCGAACTCGGCAATGGCGGTGTTCGGGTCGATGTTGTCGATCTTGTTGGCCACCAGGAACGAGCGCTTGTTGCGCTTGCGCAGGTGCTCGGAAATCATCTGGTCGGCAGCGGTCAGACCGGCACGGGCATCGACCAGGAACAGCACCACATCGGCTTCTTCGATGGCCAGCAGCGACTGCTCGGCCATTTTTTCGTCCATGCCATGTTCGTCACCGGAGATACCACCGGTGTCGACCAGGATGTAGGAGCGCCCTTGCCAGCGCGCCTCGCCATATTGACGGTCACGGGTCAGGCCAGACAGGTCGCCAACGATGGCATCGCGGGTCCTGGTCAGGCGGTTGAACATTGTAGATTTGCCGACGTTCGGTCGGCCCACCAGGGCGATTACGGGAACCATGCGGCTCTCCACTGCTTGAATTCAAAAAATACAAAGGCCGCTGCAGTGCAGCGGCCGGAGTTCGGGCGGCGCCCCGAAGGCGCCGCAGCCCGAGGCCCGCAGGCCTCAAGCATAGACTCAGCGAATGGTCAGCGCCTCGAGTTTGCCGCTGTTGCCAAACACATAAATCATGTCACCTACCACCAGCGGGCGTGCACGCAGGCCATCGCTGTCGATGCGCTCGCGACCCACGAAGCGGCCGTCCACCTGGCTCAGCAGGTGCAGGTAACCTTCCAGGTCACCCACGGCCACGTAGCTGGAGAACACTTCCGGTGCCGACAGCTGGCGACGGGCCAGCGAGTCGTTGCTCCACAGCGCCGACGAAGAACGCTCGTCGATGCCTTCGACCGTACCGGACGCCAGGCTCACGTAGACGTTGCCAAAGCCCTGGGCCACACCGGCGTAGCTGGAGGCATCGCGCTGCCACAGCACGCGACCGCTTTCCAGCTCGAGGCCGGCGACGCGCCCCTGGTAGCTGGCCACGTACAGCACACCGCCCGACAGCAGCAGGCCGCCGTCGATATCCACCACGCGGTCCAGCTCGGAACGCCCTTGCGGAACGGCAACACGTTGCTCCCAGACCGGCACGCCGTTCTGGGTGTCCAGCGCCACGACCTTGCCGGTCGAGAGGCCGGCCACGGCCAGGCGGTTGGTCACGATCGGCGCACCGGTACCGCGCAGGGTCAGTACGGCCGGGGTGCTTTCGTAGATCCAGCGGCGGTCGCCGGTGCTGGCATCCAGGCCGATCACGCGATCGTCCTGGGTCTGCACCACCACCACGTCACCGTTGGTCGCCGGGGGCGCCAGTACTTCACTGGTGACCCGCGCACGCCACTTTTCTTCGCCGGTGCTGGCATCCATGGCGATCACTTCACCCTTGAGGGTGCCGAGCATGACCAGGCCGTAGCCGACACCCACCGCACCGGATACCGGCAGGTCGAGGTCTTTCTTCCAGATCACGTCGCCGTTCATGCGGTCCAGCGCCATCACCACGCCGGTCACATCGGCGGCGTAGATGCGGTCGTTCTCGATGGCCGGGACGAGCATGTTGAAGCTCTCGCCCTGGCCGTCACCGATCGAACGGCTCCACTGCTTCTTCAGTACCACCTCTTCGGTGAACTTGGTCAGCTCGGCCGGCGGCAGTTCCTTTTTGCTGTTGCTGCTGCAACCAACGGCCAGAAGGGCCACGGCCAGCACTGCTGCATGTTTCCAACCGATCACGTCACGCATCCCCTTTGGCAAGGTCGTCGAGCTTGAGTTGCAGGCCACCGATCGCGGCGTCATCCGACAGCGCGGCCTTGGCCTTCTGATACGCGGCGTGAGCATCATCGGCGCGACCCAGCTGTACCAGCAGGTCGCCCTTGAGTTCTTCACGGCTGGCCAGGAAGGCCTTGTCGGCATCGCCATCGAGCAGCTTCAGGGCGTCATCGACCTTGTTCTGCGCGGCCAGTACACGGGCCAGGCGCTGACGGGCAATTTCGCCCAGGGTGGCGTCGGCCGGCTTGTCGAGCACGCTTTTCAGTTCGCTGGCGGCGTCGTCGAGCTTGCCGCTCTCGACCGCGACCTTGGCCACGAACAGGCTGGCGTACTGCGCGTAGGCCGTGCCGCCGAACTCGCTCTTGAGCTTGCCCGACAGGTCCGCGACCTGGGCCATGTCCGGCTGGCCGGTCGGCGTCAGGGTGGTTTCAAGCAGGGCCTGATAAAGGTTCGAAGCACCTTGGGACTGGTTGCCCTGGTACTTCTGCCAGGTCTGCCAGCCCAACACTACCACCAGCGCCAACAGGCCACCGGTCAGCAGTGGTTTGCCGTTGCGCTGCCACCAATCCTTGAATGCGGCCAGTTGTTCATCATCGCTACTCGACACCCCAATACTCCTTTTCACCAAATCGGCTGTTGACCCGCTTCACGCCTGCGCGAGGGAAGCTTCCAGGTGCTCGGCCAGAGCATCCCAGGCAATGTTTTGTTGTTCGCCCTGACCACGCAGGGGTTTGAAACCTACCACTTGTTGCGCCAGTTCGTCGTCCCCCAGGATCAAGGCATACAGAGCGTTGCTCTTGTCGGCCTTCTTGAACTGGCTCTTGAAGCTGCCGCCACCGGCATTGACCTGCAGGCGCAAGCCCGGCAGGCGGTCACGCAGACGCTCGCTCAGGGCCAGCCCGGCGAGTTCGGCCTGTTCGCCAAAGGCGCACAGGTAGACGTCGATCTGACGCGAAATCGACTCGGGCACCTGGCCCAGGGTCTCGATCAGCAGCAGCAGACGCTCGATGCCCATGGCAAAACCCACGCCCGGGGTCGGCTTGCCGCCCATCTGCTCGACCAGGCCGTCGTAGCGGCCACCGGCACATACGGTGCCCTGGGAACCGAGCTTGTCGGTGACCCACTCGAACACGGTCTTGCTGTAGTAGTCCAGGCCGCGCACCAGCTTGGTGTTGATCACGAACGGAATGCCGGCGGCGTCCAGACGAGCCTTGAGCCCCTCGAAGTGCACGCGCGATTCTTCGTCCAGGTAGTCTTCGAGCTTCGGTGCACCCACCAGCGCCGCCTGGGTGTTGGCGTCCTTGCTGTCGAGGATGCGCAGCGGGTTGGTCTTGAGACGACGTTGGCTGTCTTCGTCCAGTTGCTCCAGGCGCGCCGAGAGGAACTCGACCAGCGCGTCACGGTAACGGCCGCGGGCTTCGCTGGTACCCAGGCTGTTGAGTTCGAGCTTGACCGCATCGCGGATGCCCAGCAGGCCCCACAGGCGCCAGGTGAGCACGATCAGCTCGGCGTCGATGTCCGGGCCATCGAGGTTGAACACCTCCAGGCCGATCTGGTGGAACTGGCGATAGCGGCCCTTCTGCGGGCGCTCGTGGCGGAACATCTGGCCGATGTACCAGAGCTTCTGCACCTGGCCACCACCGCTGATGCCGTGCTCGAGCACGGCGCGCACGCAGGCGGCGGTGCCTTCGGGGCGCAGGGTCAGGGAGTCGCCGTTGCGGTCGGCGAAGGTGTACATCTCTTTTTCGACGATGTCGGTCACTTCACCGATGGAACGCTTGAACAGCTCGGTCGGCTCGACGATCGGGGTGCGGATCTGGCGATAGCCGTAGGTGTCCAGCAGGCCGGCCACGGTGCTCTCGAAATAGCGCCACAGCGGGGTCTGCTCGGGCAGGATGTCGTTCATGCCACGAATGGCTTGCAGCGATTTGCTCACGGTAAATCCTTAACGAAATCGGTGTCGGTCAACCGCGGGCAATCACTGCCGCGTCGGCCTCGGCCTTCTCAGCCGCTTTCTGGCGGATGAGTTTTTCCAGCTCATCCACCAGGTTGTCATTGGTCAGCTTCTGCGCCGGCTTGCCATCGATGTAGATCAGGTTCGGCGTGCCGCCGGTGAGCCCCACGTGGGCTTCCTTGGCTTCGCCAGGGCCGTTGACCACACAGCCGATCACCGCCACGTCCAGCGGTACCAGCAGGTCTTCGAGGCGCCCTTCTAGCTCGTTCATGGTCTTGACCACATCGAAGTTCTGCCGCGAGCAGCTCGGGCAGGCGATGAAGTTGATGCCACGCGAACGCAGGTGCAGCGACTTGAGGATGTCGTAGCCGACCTTCACTTCCTCGACCGGGTCGGCGGCAAGCGAGATGCGGATAGTATCGCCAATCCCTTCGGCAAGCAGCATACCGAGGCCCACGGCCGATTTCACCGTGCCCGAGCGCAGGCCGCCGGCTTCGGTGATGCCCAGGTGCAGCGGCTGCACGATCTGCTTGGCCAGCAGGCGATAGGCCTCGACGGCCATGAACACGTCGGAGGCCTTCACGCTGACCTTGAAGTCCTGGAAGTCCAGGCGATCGAGGTGCTCCACGTGACGCATGGCCGACTCCACCAGGGCCGCCGGGGTGGGCTCGCCGTACTTCTTCTGCAGGTCCTTTTCCAGGGAGCCGGCGTTGACGCCGATACGGATAGGGATGCCGCGATCACGCGCGGCATCCACCACCGCACGCACGCGGTCTTCGCGGCCGATGTTGCCGGGGTTGATGCGCAGGCAGTCCACACCCAGCTCGGCCACGCGCAAGGCGATGCGGTAGTCGAAGTGGATATCGGCCACCAGCGGCACGCTGACCCGCTGCTTGATGCGGCCGAAGGCTTCGGCCGCGTCCATGTCCGGTACCGAGACGCGCACGATGTCGACGCCGGCATCCACCAGGCGGGTGATCTGTGCGACGGTGGCATCGACGTCGTTGGTGTCGGTGTTGGTCATGCTCTGGACGGCGATGGGTGCATCGCCGCCGACAGGCACATTACCTACCCAGATTTTGCGCGATTCGCGACGTTTGATCGGAGATTCGCCGTGCATGACTTATTGTCCCAACTTCAGGCGAGCAGTCTCGCCACTGGTGAACGGCGCCACGTCGACGGGCTGGCCGTTGAAACTGATCTGTGCGCCACGGGCAAAGCCCAGGCGTACCGCGAACGGCGGCTTGCCGGTCAGCTCGAGGGTCTCGCCCTTGCGCTTGGTGGCATTGACCAGCACCTTGCCGTTGCCGTCGGTGACCGAAGTCCAGCAATCGGCAACGAACTGCATGTGCAACGAGGCGCTGCCGGCAGCCGGTGCAGCCGCTGGCGCAGCGGGGGTGGCGGGGGTGGCAGGCGCAGGGGCGGCAGCCACAGCCGGGGCGCTGGCCGCAGGGGCCGGCGCTACGGGAGCCGGGGCTACGGGTGCGGCAGGCGCAGCTGGCGCCGGGTTGCTGGCGGCCGGGGCCTGTGCGGCAGCCTCGTCGGTGGCAGGCTGGGCCTGCTCGGCCGGTGCGCTGGCAGCCGGCGCTTCCTGGCTTTCGGCCACGGCCTGGTCTTCAGGCTCGTCCAGCGGGTGGATCTGGGTGGTACCGTCGGCGCTCTCGACCTCGACGTGTTCCATGGCCAGGCTGGCCAGGTCCTTGCCGCGCAGGCTGGTCTGGTCCTGCCACCAGAAGAAGCCACCGCCGATCACCAGGATCAGCAGCAACAGGCTGACGATGCGCAGGATGTTGTGCGACAGGCGTACCGGCTCTTCGATACGCCCCAGCGCATGCACGTCGCTGCCCTGGGAATTGCTGCCGGTGGCCTGGTCGAAGGCCAGCACCAGTTCGGCCTGGTCCATCTCGAACAGCTTGGCGTAGGCACGGATATAGCCGCGGGCGAAGGTATGCCCTGGCAGCTTGTCGAACGCGCCGGTTTCAAGGTTGTTCAGGGAACTCACGGTCAGGTTGAGCTTGCGGGCCACTTCGGCCTGCGACAAGCCCTTGCTTTCACGGGCCTGACGCAAGGTCTCACCGGGATTCTGGCGAGTCGCTGCTGCTACTTCGGGATGCGCCGCTTTCATCATTGCTCCGACAGGTATTGCTGATATTCCGGCGTACCGGGATAAAGTCGTTGTAATTGCACGCCCAGTTCGGCGGCCTTGTCAGGTTCTTCGAATACAGTTGCCAGGCGCGAACCCAGCAGCAGGCTGCGGGGGCCGTGATCGCTCAGCTGGCTGAAACGATCGTAGTAGTCGCGCGCCGGCACATAATGCCTGTCTTCGTAAGACAACTCAGCCATTTCGAGCAACGCGCGCGGTTGCTGCTGGTTGAGCCGTAAAGCCTTTTGCAGGTGTTCACGCGCCTGCTCGCGCTGACCCAGCTTGATGGCGGTCAGGCCAAGGTTCTCGAAAACCCGGGAGCGTTCAGGATACAGGGTATCGGCCGCCGCTTGGCGAAACATCTGCTGCGCCTGGGCATAGCGCCCCTGTGCATACAGGAAACTGCCGAAATTGTTGCGAATACGGGGGTCGTCGGGGTTGGCAGCCAGGGCCTTGCGGTAATACCCCTCGGCCAGCGCCGGCTCGTCCTCGCGCTGGAACACAAGGGCCAGCGCGGCATTGGCTGCCGGGTCGCGAGCGTCCAGTTCAAGGGCCTTTTTCAGCGGCACCTTGGCGCGTTCGGTCAAACCTTGTTGCAAATAACCCAGGCCCAGTTGCACATAGGCCTGGCGTGCCTCTTCGCGCCCCTTGCCGCTTTGCAGCGGGTCGGAACTGCCGCTGCCGACGCAGCCGGCAAGCAGCGTCAGCAACAGGGTTGGCAGCGCGGCGCGCAGGCCCATGTCGGCCTCAGTTGCCCGCCGCGCCGGTTTGCGGCATATCGGCGTCGGCATTGAGCTGCCGTACCGCGATATAGCGCTCACTGCGGCGCGTGCGGTCCATCACCTGCCCCACCAGCTGACCACAGGCCGCGTCGATGTCCTCGCCACGGGTGGTGCGCACGGTAACGTTGTAGCCGGCCTGGTGCAGGTGGTCCTGGAAGCGGCGGATCGCGTTGTTGCTCGGACGCTCGTAGCCGGAGTGCGGGAACGGGTTGAACGGAATCAGGTTGATCTTGCACGGGATGTTCTTGAGCAGCTCGACCATCTCGACCGCGTGCTCGAGCTTGTCGTTGACGTCCTTGAGCAGGGTGTACTCGATGGTCAGCACACGCTTCTCGCCGAGTTCGGCCATGTAGCGCATGCACGACTCGAGCAGCATCTTGAGCGGGTACTTCTTGTTGATCGGTACCAGCTCGTTGCGCAGGGCGTCGTTGGGTGCGTGCAGCGACAGCGCCAGGGACACGTCGATGTGCTTGGCCAGCTGGTCGATCATCGGCACCACGCCGGAGGTGGACAGGGTCACACGGCGCTTGGAAATGCCGTAGCCCAGGTCGTCCATCATCAGGTGCATGGCGGCGACCACGTTGTCGAAGTTGAGCAGCGGCTCACCCATGCCCATCATCACCACGTTGGTGATGGCGCGGTCGATGGTGGCGGGAATGCTGCCGAACGACTTGTTGGCAATCCACACCTGGCCGATCACTTCGGCGGCGGTGAGGTTGCTGTTGAATCCTTGCTTGCCGGTGGAGCAGAAACTGCAGTCCAGGGCGCAACCGGCCTGGGACGAGACACACAGGGTGCCACGCTTGCCCTGGGGGATGTACACGGTCTCGACGCAGCTGCCGGACGCCACGCGCACCACCCACTTGCGGGTGCCGTCGCTGGAGATGTCCTCGCTGACCACTTCGGGGCCGCGAATCTCGGCAACGGCCTTGAGCTTCTCGCGCAGGGCCTTGCCGACATTCGTCATGGCGTCGAAATCATCGACGCCAAAGTGGTGAATCCATTTCATTACCTGGCCGGCACGGAAACGCTTCTCCCCGATGGACTCGAAGAATTTTTCCATTTCCGGCTGGGTCAGGCCCAACAGGTTAGTTTTACCAGTCGATGTCGTCATGGATTCACCCTCACTCGTAAGCTGTCGCTTAGCGAGCGGTTACCTCGGTAGCTGCGAAGAAGTACGAGATTTCGCGAGCAGCAGCGGCTTCGGAGTCCGAACCGTGAACGGCGTTGGCGTCGATCGACTCGGCGAAGTCGGCACGGATGGTACCGGCAGCAGCTTCTTTAGGGTTGGTGGCGCCCATCAGCTCACGGTTCAGAGCGATGGCGTTTTCGCCTTCCAGAACCTGTACAACGACCGGGCCGGAGATCATGAAGGCAACCAGGTCACCGAAGAAGCCGCGCTCTTTGTGCTCGGCGTAGAAGCCTTCGGCTTCGGCTTTGGACAGTTGCTTGAGTTTCGAGGCAACGACGCGCAGGCCGGCTTTTTCGAAACGGGTGGTGATCTCGCCGATCACGTTCTTGGCAACGGCGTCAGGCTTGATGATGGAGAAAGTACGTTGAACAGCCATGGTGTAACTCCAGAAACAGTAAGTGAAGCGAAAAATTAAACCCGCGAATTATACGCGGGTTCCGGGGGATTGCCTAACCTGCCGAGTGCGCTCAGTCGGCTTCTTCGATCCAGGCGGCCTGAATGGCTTCAAGCACCTTCTCTCCGCCACGGTTCGGATCGTCGCTGAAGTCGGGCAGGGCCTGCACCCAGCGGCTCAGTTCGACGAAATTCACGTAGCGAGGATCGACTTCCGGCTTGCTTTCGGCAAGCTGAATTGCAATTTCAAGTACATCAACCCATTTCAGGCTCATGATGACTCCAACGGTCAGTGCGGCGCTTCGGCGGCGTGGTTGAGCGAGTATTTCGGGATCTCGACGGTCACGTCCTCGGTGCCGACCTTGGCCTGGCAGGTCAGGCGCGACGTGGGCTCCAGGCCCCAGGCGCGGTCGAGGTAGTCCTCTTCCAGCTCGTCGGCCTCGTTCAGCGAGTTGAAACCCTCGCGGATCACGCAGTGGCACGTGGTGCAGGCGCAGACGCCGCCGCAGGCGCTTTCGATCTCGATGTGGTTGTCATGGGCCACTTCAAGGATGGACTTGCCGGTTTCGGCCTCCACCACCATTCCGTCCGGACAGAACTTCTCGTGGGGCAGAAAAATCACCTGCGGCATCAGTTACTCCTCGATCTCATTCAGGTTGCGCCCGGCCAAAGCGGCTTTTACCGTCGAATCAAGGCGACGGGCGGCAAAGGCATCGGTCACTTGCGACAGACGCTTGGTCTGCTGCTCGATGGCGGCGCCATCGGTACCGTTCATCAAATCACGCAAGTCTTGCATCTGTTGTTCGATCGCCAGGCGCTCTTCGGCGTCCAGCAGGCGCTCGCCATCGGCGTCCAGCGCGCCCTGCACCGCTTCGAGCAGACGCTCGGCGTCTACCTGGTGCTCGCGCAGCTGGCGCGCCACCTTGTCGTAGCCGGCATGTTCGAAGGAGTCCTTGAGCATGCGAGTGATCTCGCCGTCGGTCAGGCCGTAGGACGGCTTGACCTGAATGCTCGATTCCACACCCGAGCCCAGCTCGCGCGCCGAAACGCTGAGCAGGCCGTCGGCGTCGACCTGGAAGGTGACGCGAATCTTCGCCGCACCGGCCACCATGGCCGGGATGCCGCGCAGTTCGAAGCGCGCCAGGGAGCGGCAGTCGCTGATCAGCTCACGCTCACCCTGCAGCACGTGGATCATCATGGCCGACTGGCCGTCCTTGTACGTGGTGAATTCCTGGGCACGGGCAACCGGAATGGTGGTGTTGCGCGGGATCACCTTCTCCATCAACCCGCCCATGGTTTCCAGCCCCAGGGACAGCGGAATCACGTCGAGCAGCAGCAGTTCGCCGCCGTCGCGCTTGTTGCCGGCCAGGGTATCGGCCTGGATCGCGGCGCCGATGGCCACCACCTGATCGGGGTCGATCTCGGTCAGCGGGGTACGCCCGAACAGCGCGCCCACCGCCTCGCGCACACGCGGCACGCGAGTGGAACCACCGACCATGACCACGGCTTCGACTTCATCCAGCTCGATGCCACAGTCGCGCACGGCGCGGCGACAGGCCTTGAGGCTGCGCGCCACCATCGGTTCGATCAGCGCGTCGAAGCCGGCACGGGTCAGCTCGCCCTGCCAGGCGCCATGGCTCACGGACACGACATCGCTGTTGGTCAACGCTTCCTTGGCCGCACAGGCAGCTTGCAGCAGTTGACGCTGGGTGCCGGGGTCGAGGTCGGCAGACAGGCCCGCCTGCTCGATGATCCAGCCGGCCACCGCATGGTCGAAATCATCGCCGCCCAGGGCGCTGTCGCCGCCGGTGGCCATCACTTCGAACACACCGCCGGTCAGGCGCAGGATGGAAATGTCGAAGGTGCCGCCGCCCAGGTCATAGATGGCCACCACGCCTTCGGCGTTCTGGTCCAGGCCATAGGCCACAGCCGCAGCAGTCGGTTCGTTGAGCAGGCGCAGCACGTTCAGCCCGGCCAGGCGCGCAGCGTCCTTGGTGGCCTGGCGCTGAGCGTCGTCGAAGTACGCCGGCACGGTGATCACCGCGCCGACCAGCTCGCCACCCAGGGTGGCTTCGGCGCGCTGGCGCAGCACCTTGAGAATGTCGGCCGAGACTTCCACCGGGCTTTTCGGGCCCTGCACCGTGTCGATGAACGGCATGTGCGACTCGCCGCCGACAAAGCGGTAGGGCAGTTGCTCGCCCAGTTGCTTGACGTCGGCCAGGCCGCGCCCCATCAGGCGCTTGACCGACAGCACGGTGTTCAGCGGGTCGCTGGAGGCCGCGTCACGGGCACTGTAGCCCACGTCGACATGGTTGGCGTGATAGCGCACCGCCGACGGCAGGATGACCCGGCCCTCGGCGTCTGGCAGCGGTTCGGAAATGCCGCTGCGCAATGCAGCGACCAGCGAATTGGTGGTGCCAAGGTCAATGCCCACGGCCAGGCGGCGCTGATGGGGCTGTGGCGTCTGACCGGGTTCGGCGATCTGCAGTAGGGCCATGCTTATCTGATACCAGGGGTGTCGCCAACGGCGCCACCGGGTTAATCGTCGAGGCGCTCTTCCAGCTGGCGCACTTCATAGGCGAGCTTGTCGAGGAACTGCATGCGGCGCATCAGGCGCTCGGCCTGTTCACGCTGCGCAGCATCCTCCCAGCAGGCGGCGAAGTCCTCGTTGAGTGCTTCCTGGGCGACCTTCAGGCGGCGCTTGAACGCGGCCACGCCATCGAGGTCGGCACTGTCCTGCAGGTCTTCGAGCTCTTCTCGCCATTGCATCTGCTGGAAGAGGAACTCGGGGTCGTGGACAGTGACTTCCTGCGGCACTTCGTGGCCCCCCATCGCCAACAGGTAGCGCGCCCGCTTGGGCGCACTCCTGAGGGTCTGGTAGGCATCGTTGAGGCCGGCCGAGCGCTCCAGCGCCAGGCGCTGTTCACGCTCGGGGGCATCGGCGAAGCGGTCCGGGTGAACCTCGCGGGCCAGCTCGCGATAGCGCGCGGCCAGCTTGTCGAGGTCCAGGCGAAAGCCCGGCTGCAGGTCAAACAGGGCGAAATGACAAGGAGTACCCACGCGCAGCCTCAGACGTTGAAGCTTTCGCCGCAGCCACACTCACCGCGCACGTTGGGATTGTTGAACTTGAAGCCTTCGTTCAACCCTTCCTTGACGAAATCCAGTTCGGTTCCGTCCAGATAAACCAGGCTTTTCGGGTCGATGATCACCTTGACGCCGTGACTTTCGAACACCTGGTCCTCGCTGTCCGGCGCGTCGACGAACTCCAGCACATAGGCCAGGCCCGAGCAGCCGGTGGTGCGAACGCCCAGGCGAATGCCGTCACCCTTGCCGCGTCCTTCGAGGGAGCGCCGCACGTGGTTGGCGGCGGCTTCTGTCATGCTGATAGCCATCGAGACTCCTTACCTGCAACAGGCGAACTTAGAGCAAACCTTTCTTCTGCTTGTAATCGCGCACGGCCGCCTTGATGGCGTCCTCGGCGAGTACCGAGCAGTGGATCTTCACCGGCGGCAACGCCAGTTCTTCGGCCAGCTGGGTGTTCTTGATGGTTTCGGCTTCGTCCAGGGTCTTGCCCTTCATCCACTCGGTAGCGAGGGAGCTGGAAGCGATGGCCGAACCACAGCCGTAGGTCTTGAACTTGGCATCTTCGATGACGCCCTGCTCGTTGACCTTGATCTGCAGGCGCATCACGTCGCCGCACGCAGGCGCGCCGACCATGCCGGTACCGACATCCGGGTCCTCGGCATTCATCTTGCCGACGTTGCGTGGGTTTTCGTAGTGGTCGATGACCTTTTCACTGTAAGCCATGGTGCTATTCCTTCCTCATCAGAGAGCCGCTCTTGCTGGCGACTACTTAGTGCGCAGCCCACTCGATCTTGGAGATGTCGACGCCGTCTTTGTACATATCCCACAGCGGCGACAATTCGCGCAGCTTGGTCACGGCCTCGCAGACCTTCTGCGCGGCGTAGTCGATTTCTTCTTCGGTGGTGAAGCGACCGAAGGTGAAGCGGATCGAGCTGTGCGCCAGTTCGTCGTTGCGGCCCAGGGCGCGCAGCACGTAGGACGGCTCGAGCGACGCCGAGGTGCACGCCGAACCCGAAGACACTGCCAGGTCCTTGAGGGCCATGATCAGCGACTCGCCTTCGACGTAGTTGAAGCTCAGGTTCAGGTTGTGCGGAATACGCGCGGTCATGCTGCCGTTGATGTACAGCTCTTCAAGGTTCTCGACCTGCTTGTAGAAGCGGTCGCTCAGGGCCTTGATGCGCAGGTTCTCGCTGGCCATCAGCTCCTTGGCGATGGCGAAGGCTTCGCCCATGCCGACGATCTGGTGGGTAGCCAGGGTGCCCGAACGCATGCCGCGCTCGTGACCGCCGCCGTGCATGGTGGCTTCAAGACGCACGCGCGGCTTGCGGCTGACGTACAGCGCGCCGATGCCTTTGGGGCCGTAGGTCTTGTGCGCCGAGAACGACATCAGGTCGACCTTCAGCTTCTGCAGGTCGATCTCGACCTTGCCGGTGGACTGCGCGGCATCGACGTGGAACATGACGCCACGCGAGCGGGTCAGCTCGCCAATGGCGGCGATGTCGTTGATGGTGCCGATTTCATTGTTCACGTGCATGATCGACACCAGGATGGTGTCTTCACGCAGGGCTGCCTCGACCATGGCCGGGGTGATCAGGCCATCGGCGCCCGGCTCGATGTAGGTGACTTCGAAGCCTTCACGTTCCAGCTGACGGGTGCTGTCCAGAACGGCCTTGTGCTCGATCTTGGAGGTGATCAGGTGCTTGCCCTTGGTGCCGTAGAAGTGCGCGACGCCCTTGATTGCCAGGTTGTCGGACTCGGTGGCGCCACTGGTCCAGACAATTTCCCGCGGGTCGGCGTTGACCAGGTCGGCGACCTGGCGGCGAGCGTTCTCGACCGCTTCTTCGGCTTTCCAGCCAAAGACGTGGGAACGCGAGGCCGGGTTACCGAAGTTCCCGTCGACCAGCAGGCAATCGCTCATCTTCTGGGCGACACGTGGGTCGACCGGGGTGGTCGCGGAGTAATCGAGGTAGATCGGCAACTTCATTGAATATCTCCTATCAGGCGGGCTCATCGCACAGTCGAAACGGTCATTCGACGGCGGATGTCTCAATCTTGTCCAGATGCGGTGTCCGGCCCGCCATGCGGCGCAGGTCCTGACGCTGGGCGACTTCTTGCACCTCACGGCGAGTAACAAGGTCAGCCAGGCTGATACCGCTCAGAAATTCGTGAATCTGCTGGCTGAGATCACACCACAAGTGGTGGGTCAGGCAGGTATCGCCAGCGTGGCAATCACCCAGGCCCTGGCAGCGTGTAGCGTCGACCGATTCGTTGACCGCATCGATCACCTGGGCTACCTGGATGCTTTCCATCACGCGCGACAGCTGGTAGCCGCCGCCTGGACCGCGCACGCTGGAGACCAGACTGCTGCGACGCAGCTTGGCAAACAGCTGCTCCAGATAGGAAAGGGAGATGCCTTGGCGCTCGGAAATGTCGGCCAGGGACACCGGCCCGTTTTGCGCGTGCAACGCCAGGTCAAGCATGGCAGTCACGGCGTATCGGCCTTTTGTAGTCAGTCGCATGGCTATTTGGTACCACGGGAGTTACGGGATGTGTGCGAGTATGCGATTCCCGAGCATTTAAGTCAACTATAAGACCTACTGCTTTAGTCGGGATTGCGCCTGAGAGGCGGCGCAGAGTGTAGCAAAGTCGGGCGCGCCAGCGCACGCCCTTCTGTCAATGCGTCGACGCGTCGCTGCGGGCGTCGGCCTTCACATCCGCGAAGTCTTCGTCACGCAGGGCCGGCAGTTCCTTGGCGCAGTAGTCGCTGCCCAGGTTCTTGAGGGCACCGCACATGTCCTCCAGGCGCCCGTCCACCGCTTGCAGGTGGTCGAGCAACTGGCCGATGGCGCGGGCCACCGGGTCGGGCATGTCTTCGCTCACGCCGTAGGCGTCGAAGCCGATCTTCTCGGCCATGGCCTTGCGCCGGGCCTCCTGCTCGGCGTCGGACTTGACGATGATACGCCCCGGGATGCCCACCGCCGTGGCGCCGGCCGGCACCGCCTTGGTGACCACAGCATTGGAGCCGATCTTGGCCCCCGCGCCCACGGTGAACGGACCCAGCACCTTGGCGCCGGCCCCCACCACCACGCCGTCCTCCAGGGTCGGGTGGCGCTTGCCCTTGTTCCAGCTGGTGCCGCCCAGGGTCACGCCCTGGTACAGGGTCACGTCATCGCCGATCTCGGCGGTTTCGCCGATCACGATGCCCATGCCGTGGTCGATGAAGAAGCGCCGGCCTACCTTTGCACCGGGGTGAATCTCGATGCCGGTCATCCAGCGACCGAAGTTGGACACCAGCCGCGCCAGCCACTTCCAGTCCCGTACCCACAGGGCATGCGCCGCGCGGTGCAGCCAGATCGCATGCATGCCCGGGTAGCAGGTCAGCACTTCAAAGGCATTGCGCGCCGCCGGGTCACGGTGGAAAACGCTTTGGATATCTTCACGCAGACGCTCGAACATTTACTGATCCTTCCGCTTGTGCGCATCGCCCCGGGCCGCTTTCTGGGTTTCGGTGAGGATGCCGCGCAAAATGCTTATTTCCGATCGACTGACCGCGCTGCGCCCGTACAGGCGACGCAAACGCGGCATCAGGTGCTTGGGCTTGGTCGGGTCGAGAAAGCCGATGTCCACCAGCGCGGACTCCAGGTGCTGGTAGAACAGCTCCATTTCGTCCATGGTCGCCAGCTCGGCGCTTCGCACCGAGGCCACTTCGACCTTCTCGACTTTCGACGCCTGCCCGTCGGCTGCCAGCCAGGCCATGCGCACTTCATAGGCCAGGACCTGGACCGCAGCCGCCAGATTCAGCGAACTGAAATCCGGGTTGGACGGGATATGCACGTGATAATGACATCGCTGCAGCTCGTCGTTGGTCAGGCCGGCATGTTCACGGCCGAACACCAGCGCCACCTCGGCACCCTCGCCTGCCTGCTCGACGACCTTGGCGCCGCATTCGCGCGGATCGAGCAGGGGCCACGGGATGCGCCGGTCGCGGGCACTGGTGCCCACCACCAGGGTGCAGCCCACCAGCGCATCCTCGAGCGTGGCCACCACCTCGGCACCCGCCAGCACGTCATCGGCGCCGGAGGCACGGGCACTGGCCTCGTGGGAAGGAAAGTCGTTCGGCTCGACCAGCACCAGGCGCGACAGGCCCATGTTCTTCATGGCGCGCGCAGCCCCACCGATATTGCCGGGGTGACTGGTATTGACCAGGACGACACGAATTCTTGGCAGCACGGGACGGCTCACAGACACGGAAGGAAGGGAGCAAATCTTACAGAAGCGACCGGCATTACGCTATGAAAGCAAATGTCGCCCTTCTTCGTTCAAAGTTTTCTGCTAGAATGTTCGGCTTTCTTTAACGACCCAGGTGAAACGTCCATGCAGCCCATGCTGAATATCGCGCTGCGCGCCGCCCGCAGCGCCAGTGAATTGATTTTCCGCTCCATCGAGCGCCTGGATACCATCAAGGTAGATGAGAAAGACGCCAAGGATTACGTCTCCGAAGTCGACCGCGCGGCGGAAAAAGTCATCGTCGACGCCCTGCGCAAGGCGTACCCCAACCACTCCATCTACGGTGAAGAAACCGGCCTGCACGCTGGCAACGGCGAAGAAGGCAAGGACTACCTGTGGGTCATCGACCCGCTCGACGGTACCACCAACTTCCTGCGTGGCGTCCCTCACTTTGCCGTGAGCATCGCGTGCAAGTACCGCGGCCGCCTGGAACACGCCGTGGTCCTCGACCCGGTACGCCAGGAAGAATTCACCGCCAGCCGTGGCCGTGGCGCCCAGCTCAATGGTCGCCGCCTGCGCGTCAGCGGTCGCACCAGCCTGGACGGCGCCCTGCTGGGTACCGGCTTCCCGTTCCGTGACAACCAGATGGATGGCCTGGACAACTACCTGGGCATGTTCCGTGCCCTGGTCGGCCAGACCGCCGGCATCCGCCGCGCCGGCGCCGCGAGCCTGGACCTGGCCTACGTGGCCGCCGGCCGCTTCGATGCGTTCTGGGAGTCGGGCCTGAGCGAGTGGGACATGGCTGCAGGCGCACTGCTGATCCAGGAAGCGGGCGGCCTGGTGAGCGACTTCACCGGTGGTCATGACTTCCTCGAGAAGGGCCACATCGTTGCCGGCAACATCAAGTGCTTCAAGGCGGTGTTGACGGCGATCCAGCCGCACCTGCCGGCTTCGCTGAAGCGCTGAGTTTCAGCCGGGCAATAAAAAAGCACCCTTCGGGGTGCTTTTTTGTGGCTGGCTTTCGGGCCTCTTCGCCGGCAAGGCCGGCGCCTACAGGTTGCGCATGGCTTTGTAGGAGCCCGCCTTGCCGGCGAAAGGGCCATCACTGCCCAGGCTGTGCCTGCGTCAGTACCAGCTTGCCATTCTCGTCCAGCGGGATCTGCGAACCCGGGTCGCGCTCCATGCGCACCTGCCCGGCCTTGTCGCCAATCGAATACTTCACGTCGTACCCCACCACCTTCTCGCTCAGGTCATTGACCGTGTTGCAGCGGGTTTGCGTGGTGGTGTAGGTATCGCGGTTCTGCATGCCTTCCTGCACCTTGTTGCCGGCATAGCCACCACCGACGGCACCGGCCACGGTCGCGATCTTCTTGCCATTGCCGCCGCCGATCTGGTTACCCAGCAACCCACCTGCCACGGCGCCCAGCACGGTACCGGCGATCTGGTGCTGATCCTTCACCGGCGCCTGACGGGTCACCGTGACATCCTTGCAGACTTCCCGAGGCGTCTTGACGGTCTGCTTGACCGGCTGCACCGACGTCACCTGCGCGTATTGCGGCCCGCCCTTGACCAAGCTGTAGGTAGCCACGGCACCTCCGGCAGTGACACCGACAGCACCCAGCACCGCACCCACCAGCATTGACTTGTTCACGTGAACCTCCTGATTTACCTGCGGGAACACGCCCGCGCTTCTCCCAGCCTTGGAGCATAAAAAAAGGCGCGAGTTCAATACTCGCGCCTTCTTGTACCGCTCAGGACAGTGGCAAAAAGCCTTATGGACGCTCGTCCACACCCTCGGTTTTCACCGGCGGGATCAGGTCTTCACTGTTCAGGTTCAGCCAGATCAGCACCACGTTGGCGATGTAGATCGACGAGTAGGTACCGGCCATTACACCGATGAACAGTGCCAGCGAGAAGCCCCACAGGTTGTCACCACCGAAGAACAGCAGTGCCGCGATCGCCAGCAAGGTGGACACCGAGGTGGCCACGGTACGCAGCAGGGTCTGGGTGGTCGAGACGTTGATGTTCTCGATCAGCGAAGCCTTGCGCATCACGCGGAAGTTTTCCCGTACCCGGTCGAACACCACGATGGTGTCGTTGAGCGAGTAGCCGATGATCGCCAGCACCGCCGCCAGCACCGTCAGGTCGAAGGTGATCTGGAAGAACGACAGGATGCCCATGGTCACGATCACGTCGTGCACCAGCGACAGGATGGCGCCCACCGCAAACTTCCACTGGAAGCGGAAGGCCAGGTAGACCAGGATGCCGCCCAGCGCCAGCAGCATGCCCAGGCCGCCCTGGTCACGCAGTTCCTCGCCCACCTGCGGGCCGACGAACTCGACACGCTTGACCGTGGCCGGGTTGTCGGTGCTGATCTTCTGCAGTGCCTCGGCCACCTTGTTGCCCAGCATCGGGTCGTCGCCCGGCATGCGCACCAGCAGGTCGGTGGTAGCACCGAAGCTCTGCACCACGGCATCGTGGAAGCCGGACCTGACCAGCTCTTCACGAACCTCGCCAAGGTTGGCCGGGCGCTCGTAGGTCAGCTCGATGAGCGTACCGCCAGTGAAGTCCAGGCCGAAGTTGAGCCCTTTGTAGAACCAGCTGAACAGTGCCAGCACAGTCAGCAGCAGGGTGACGCCGAACGCGACGTTCCGCACACCCATGAAGTTAATGGTACGTAACATGGCAGCCCCTTATACCCACAACTTCTTGATATCCCGCCCACCGCAGGTCAGGTTGACCATTGCGCGGGTGACCATGACGGCCGTGAACATCGAGGTGAAAATCCCGAGGGACATGGTAACCGCGAAGCCCTTGACCGGACCGGTACCCATGGCGAACAGGATGCCGCCCACCAGCAGGGTGGTCAGGTTGGCATCGACGATCGCGGTGTAGGCACGGTTGAAGCCTTCGTGGATGGCGCGCTGCACCGACATGCCATTGGCCAGCTCTTCACGTATGCGCGAGAAGATCAATACGTTGGCGTCGACCGCCATACCCATGGTCAGCACGATACCGGCAATGCCCGGCAGGGTCAGCGTAGCCCCCAGCAGCGACATCAGCGCCAGCAGCAGCACCATGTTGCCCGCCAGGGCGATGGTGGCGATCAGGCCGAAGGCACGGTAGATGGCCATGATGAACAGCGACACGAACAGCATGCCCCACAGCGATGCATCGATACCCTTGGTGATGTTGTCGGCACCCAGGCTCGGGCCAATGGTACGTTCTTCGGCGAAGTACATCGGCGCCGCCAGACCACCGGCACGCAGCAGCAGGGCCAGTTCGGACGACTCACCCTGGCCGTTCAGGCCGGTGATGCGGAACTGGCTGCCCAGCGGCGACTGGATGGTCGCCAGGCTGATGATGCGCTTCTCTTCCACGAACGACTGCACCGGCACGTCTTTCTCGACACCGTCGACCATCTGCTTGACGTAGCGGGTAACCGGACGCTGTTCGATGAAGATCACCGCCATGCTGCGCCCGACGTTGCTGCGCGTGGCGCGGCTCATCAGTTCGCCGCCGTGGCCATCCAGGCGGATGTTCACCTGCGGGCGACCCTGCTCGTCGAAGCTGGCCTGGGCGTCGGTGACCTGGTCACCGGTGATGATCAGGCCACGCTCGACCGCTGCCGGTGGGCGACCGCCCTCACGGAACTCGAAGGTCTCGGTAGTAGCCTTGGACGCACCCGGCTCGGCACCCAGACGGAACTCCAGGTTCGCGGTCTTGCCCAGGATACGCTTGGCTTCGGCGGTGTCCTGCACGCCTGGCAGCTCGACCACGATGCGGTTGGCACCCTGGCGCTGAACCAGTGGCTCGGCCACACCCAGTTCGTTGACGCGGTTACGTACCGTGGTCAGGTTCTGCTTGATCGAGTATTCACGGATTTCCGCGACCTTGGCCGGGGTAATCGCCAGACGCAGCACCGACAGGCCGTTACGCTCGGTGGTGGTCAGCTCGAAATCGTTGAAATTCTTGCGGATCAGGCTGCGAGCCTGTTCGCGGGACTGGTCATCGGAGAAGCCCAGTTGAATGCCGCCATCTTGCTGCGGCAGGCTGCGGTAGCGCACACGCTCCTTGCGCAGCAGGCTTTTGACTTCGCCTTCGTACACCTTCAGACGTGCCGCCATGGCCTTGTCCATGTCCACTTCAAGCAGGAAGTGCACACCACCGGACAGGTCCAGGCCCAGCTTCATCGGGCTTGCACCCAGGTTGCGCAGCCATTGCGGAGTGGTCGGGGCCAGGTTCAGTGCAACGACGTAGTCGTCACCCAGCGCCTTGCGCACAACGTCCTTGGCCGGCAGTTGGTCGTCCTGTTTGGCCAGACGCACCAGTGCGCCCTTGCCCTTCTCGCCCAGGCTTGCACCCTTGACCGCGATACCGGCGTCGGCCAGTGCCTTGGTGGCACGGTCCAGGTCGGCCTGGCTGACCTGCAGCGCCGTGCTGGCACCACTGACCTGAATAGCCGCGTCGTCAGGGTAGAGGTTGGGAGCGGAATAAATAAAACCGATCGCCAGTACCGCCAGGATCAGTGCGTATTTCCATAGAGGATATTTGTTCAGCATCACGCCGCCCGTTCAAGACGCGGGGCGCCTTGCGCGCCCCGTCGATTGTAGAAAATCTGAAACTTAGATCGCTTTGAGCGTGCCCTTGGGCAGGGTCGCGGCAATAGCACCCTTCTGGAACTTCAGTTCCACGGTGTCGGACACTTCCAGCACCACGAAGTCATCGGCCACTTTGACGATCTTGCCGGCAATACCGCCGTTGGTGACAACTTCGTCACCTTTCTGCAGGTTGCTCAGCAGGTTCTTCTGCTCTTTGGCGCGCTTGGCCTGTGGACGCCAGATCATCAGGTAGAAGATGACCAGGAAGCCGACCAGGAAAATCCACTCGAAGCCGGTACCGGCTGGGCCGGCGGCAGCTGCCGGGGCTGCTGCGTCCGCGTAAGCGGCAGGAATCAGAAAGCTCATTTAGCACTCCAAGTTGCAAGTTGTTGTACGTGTGTCAGGTTCGACAGAACATCAATCCAAGGGCGGCACAGGCAGCCCGCGCTTGGCGTAAAAGGCATCGACAAAGGCGGCCAATGTACCCTGTTGAATAGCCTCGCGCAAACCAGCCATCAGGCGCTGGTAATGACGCAAGTTGTGGATGGTATTCAACATGCTGCCCAACATTTCGCCGCATTTATCCAGGTGATGCAGATAAGCGCGGGAGAAGTTCTGGCAGGTGTAGCAGTCACAGGTCGGATCCAGTGGCGAATCATCATGGCGATGGAACGCGTTACGGATTTTAAGCACGCCGGTATCGACAAACAGATGACCGTTGCGCGCATTGCGCGTGGGCATCACGCAATCGAACATGTCGACGCCGCGGCGCACACCCTCAACGAGATCTTCCGGCTTGCCTACCCCCATAAGGTAACGAGGTTTGTCAGCCGGCATCATGCCCGGCAGGTAGTCCAGCACCTTGATCATCTCGTGCTTGGGCTCGCCCACCGACAGCCCGCCAATGGCCAGGCCGTCGAAGCCGATCTTGTCCAGGCCCTCGAGCGAACGCTCGCGCAGGTTGCGGTGCATGCCGCCCTGCACGATGCCGAACAGCGCCGCAGTGCTGTCGCCGTGGGCGTTCTTCGAGCGCTGGGCCCAGCGCAGCGACAGCTCCATGGAGATGCGCGCCACATCTTCATCGGCCGGGTACGGGGTGCACTCGTCGAAAATCATCACCACGTCCGAGCCCAGGTCGCGCTGCACCTGCATCGACTCTTCCGGGCCCATGAACACCTTGGAGCCGTCCACCGGGGAGGCGAAGGTCACGCCCTCCTCCTTGATCTTGCGCATCGCGCCCAGGCTGAACACCTGGAAGCCGCCGGAGTCGGTGAGGATCGGGCCCTGCCACTTCATGAAGTCGTGCAGGTCGCCGTGGGCCTTGATCACCTCGGTGCCCGGGCGCAGCCACAGGTGGAAGGTGTTGCCCAGGATCATCTGCGCGCCGATGGCCTCGATGTCGCGCGGCAGCATGCCCTTGACCGTGCCATAGGTGCCCACCGGCATGAAGGCCGGGGTTTCGACCACGCCCCGGGGGAATGTCAGGCGGCCGCGACGGGCCTTGCCGTCGGTGGCCAGCAACTCGAAGGACATACGACAGGTGCGACTCATGCTTGATCCTCGGGCCCGCGTGGCGCCGGATTGCGGGTGATGAACATGGCATCACCGTAACTGAAGAAGCGGTAGCCGTTTTCCACCGCTGCAGCGTAGGCAGCCATGGTCTCGGGGTAACCGGCGAAGGCCGAAACCAGCATCAGCAGCGTGGATTCGGGCAAATGGAAGTTGGTCACCAGGGCGTCGACCACGTGGAACGGGCGGCCCGGGAAAATAAAGATGTCGGTATCGCCGCTGAACGGCTTGAGCGTACCGTCGCGCGCCGCGCTTTCCAGCGAGCGCACGCTGGTGGTGCCGACCGCGATCACCCGCCCGCCGCGCGCCCGGCATTCGGCCACGGCGTCCACCACGTCCTGGCCCACTTCGAGCCACTCTTTATGCATGTGGTGATCTTCGATGCGCTCCACGCGCACCGGCTGGAAGGTGCCGGCGCCCACGTGCAGGGTGACGAAGGCGGTGCTCACGCCCTTTTCGGCGATCTTGCCCATCAGCTCTTCATCGAAGTGCAGGCCGGCGGTGGGCGCGGCCACGGCGCCGGAGCGCTGCGCATAGACCGTCTGATAGCGCTCGCGGTCGGCGCCTTCGTCGGGGCGGTCTATATAAGGAGGCAACGGCATGTGGCCGACGCGGTCGAGCAGTGGCAGCACCTCTTCGGTGAAGCGCAGCTCGAACAGCGCGTCGTGGCGCGCGACCATCTCGGCTTCGCCGCCGCCGTCGATCAGCAGCTGGGTGCCTGGCTTGGGCGACTTGCTAGAGCGCACGTGGGCGAGCACGCGATGGCTGTCGAGCACGCGCTCGATGAGGATCTCCAGCTTGCCGCCGGAGGCCTTCTGGCCGAACAGTCGGGCCGGGATCACCCGGGTGTTGTTGAACACCATCAGATCGCCCGGGCGCAGGTGCTCGAGCAGGTCGGTGAACTGGCGATGCGCGAGCGCGCCGGTAGGCCCGTCGAGGGTCAACAGCCGGCTGCTGCGCCGTTCAGCCAGTGGATGGCGGGCGATCAGGGAATCTGGAAGCTCAAAGGAGAAATCGGCGACGCGCATGATGGTGATCGGTTTGACAGGGCCGCAAAGTTTAGCGGAAAGCGGCAAAATTGACCATGAAAGCTGATTGACCAACGGTAGGCGCCTCACTATACTTCGCCGCCACAAGCCCTGATGGCGGAATTGGTAGACGCGGCGGATTCAAAATCCGTTTTCGAAAGGAGTGGGAGTTCGAGTCTCCCTCGGGGCACCATACAAATCCTTGTAAATCAAGGACTTAGAGAAGGGGTAGAAAGAAATTTCTACCCCTTTTTCTATCCAGAAAATCTGTTCTTCTCAAACCCATTTCCCTCGGAAAATGCGGCCCCAAAGCGTTACGCCACGCGAAGCCAAGATCATACAAACCCACAAAAGGCAATAGATTTTATGGGTATTCAAGAACCTTCGCGTCTCCGGCAAGGTCGTTTTTTGTGGTTGAACGTGTTCAAGCATGAGAATTGAGCACATATAAAATCTTATATAGCAGCGCCGATTAAGGTCTACCCCTAACTTTTTAATTTTTGACAGCTACCATCCAACCCTACATATATTTTCAATCTACTATTGACACAATATTTCGTTGCATTAAGCCATTAATTGACTGTCATCGAAATCAAAAGACCGAACAAATCAAGCATTCAACAATGCTTGACAACTGTATAGCAGGCCTTGAAAAGGCCACCTTGAAAGGCAGCCTGATAGTTATCGACCATTATACGAACGCGGTCTATCTTCTCTTCATCGACCTCAAATCAACAAAAACACCGATGTGCTTTATTGTCGTTTACACACTTCAAAAAACAGTGCCATCATCCAAGGCAGACTTCAACTCGCTCTTGTAATTACTCTTATTAAAACTGTCGACTTTCTTGTAAGTATTCAGCTTTTCAGGAGAGCGATATTGCGTATCACTTGCGAACGATTGAAAGGTGTCATCGTCAACCATTCTTATATGCATTTGAAGCTCCCTTGAATCATAACCATAAAACTCAACAAAGCCGGGAATTTGACTTTGACGTGCAACCATCAACGCTTCTTTGACTGGCTTGTCATAGAGATAGAATGTAGCAGTCACCATAATGGCACCCCCGGATTCAGTATTGTTCTTACCGAATTGGGGATTCACATAAGGGGTGAACACGACCCCACCATCCATAGCCTTGGTTTGTCCTAGCCATTTACGCTCTTTAATAGCACTGATTGTCTTATTGATAGGTCCAGAATACTCAACGCTTCTTCTGTCTTTATCAAGCTCGACGTGCTCAAAGGTTTCTGCTGATGCTGTGCACGCAAAAGCGGCAACCAACGATGCCAGCACAAAGCTTTTAATTTTTTCCATTTTTTCCTTATCCATTCAGTTGAATCGCGAGAGCCAAGTCTTGCTGGTAAGGCAAAATGCTATCGCCATTTGAGCAATAGTTAAACGCCAGCATTCCAACATCGCGGGGATGCAATATATTTAAGACTGGAACTTGCATGCGAGTTCTTCAAGTGCTTTCCTTCGGAATACCTGTCAACAGTCATCCGCAACAAACCCACTGCTTTATGACCTACCCATGAAATGATGACAAGGTTTTTTACATCTGCACGCTCTAATGTAGCAATTACGGTTTTTCGTATGCGGTGGAAAACACATCGCTTATCACAGCCCAACTCTGTTTTGGATGTGCTTACCGAATGGCTTCCAAACCCATTACTATTTCGATGTACATAGCCGTCAAACGACGACTACGCAACACCCATAAAGCCCACTGACTGCGGGCTTTTTAGTCTCTGGGGTTTCATCCCATTCCCTGGCAAGTCAACGCTTCAGCGCCAACAATCCAATTGCCCCTGCGCACGAGTGCTGAAGATCGTCAGCAGTTCGCCCAGTGTATGCGGTGGCGGTTCGGCAGCGCGGGTCACCGCGTACAGGGTGATCGGCAACGCTGGGGCCAGGGGGCGAATGGCGGTGGCCCCAGGCGACGCGCTGAGGGCGGTGAAGGGATCGATCACCGCCAGCCCTGCACCGGATTCGACCATCGCCCTGGCCAGTGAATAGGTTTGCACCGCGATGCTCACCCGTGGCGGCGGCTCTACCGCCTCGAGATAGCTGTCGAGGCGGGCCGACAGCGGATCGGCACTGGACAGCCCGATCAGCGGCGCGTCGGCCAGGGCCTGCAGCGGCAGCGGCTGGCCTTCTTCCTCCTGGGGCCAGTAACCGGCCGGCGCCAACGCCACCAACACCCCACAGGCCAGCGCCTGGGCCTTGAGCCCCGGGTGATCGGGTAGTTGCAGGGTCAGGGCGACATCGATTTCGCGCATCAGCAGGTTCTGCACCAGCTCGCGGCTATGGGCACTGGACAGCTCGCAGGCGATCTCCGGATAACGTTGCGTCCATTCATGAATGGCCGGCGGCAACAACGACAGGGCCAGTGCCGGGGTCGCGCCGATCCGCAGGCTGTGGCCCGGCTCGCGGCGCAGGCTCTGGGCCAGGCGTCGCACCCCTTGCAGGCTTTCGGTGACCTTGTCGACCTCACGCTCCAGCTCCAGCGCTTCCGGGGTGGCCTGGAGTTTGCCGCGCACCCTTAGAAACAACGGGAAACCCAGATGCTGCTCAGCGTGTTGCAGCACTTTGGTCACGGCGGGTTGGGAGACGTGCAGTAACTGCGCGGCAGCGCTGACCGACCCGGTCTGACGGATGGCCTGGAAGATCTCGATGTGGCGAAGGCGCATGGCGAGTCCATAACCTTTGTTTATGGGATGACCATCTTTATTCATTGTTCGGCGCCTGTCACCTGGCTCTAACCTCGGTCTCGTCTCAACCCCGGCTAAGGACTGACATGGCTCAGCGTGTATGCATCATCGGCGGCGGCGTCATTGGCCTGGCAACAGCTTACGCACTGGTGCGCGATGGCGTTGAGGTGACCCTGGTCGAGGCGCGGGATTCGCTGGGCAGTGAAACCAGCTTTGCCAATGGCGGCCAGTTGTCCTATCGCTACGTGGCGCCCCTGGCCGATGCCGGCGTGCCATTGCAGGCCATCGGCTGGATGCTGCGCGGTGACTCACCGTTGAAGCTGCGCCCCCGCCTGGACCCGGCGCAGTGGCGCTGGATGGCGTCCTTTCTGGGGGCCTGTCGCTCCTCCGTCAACCGCACCAATGCAGCCCACCTGCTGCGCCTGGCGTTGTTCAGCCAGGCCACCCTGCAGGCCTGGCGCGAAGACGATGCCCTGGACGGTTTCCACTGGCGGCGCAATGGCAAGCTGGTGACCTTTCGCAACACCGCGAGCTTCGAGCACGCCCGCCACAGGCTGGCCGCCCCCCAGCAACAGCAGGTGCTGTCGTCTGCCGACTGCGCCCGCCTGGACCCGGCGCTGGCCGATGCCCCCTTTGTTGGCGCGATCTACACCCCCGATGAAGAGGTCGGTGACTGCCACGGCTTCTGCCAGCAACTCGCGGCGCGTTTGCGGGCCTCGGGCCGTTGCGAGTTCCGCCTGGGCCAGGCCGTGACCGGTATTCGCCAGGCCAATGGCATGGTGAGCGCAATCGAACTGGGGGATGAAGTGCTGCCAGTGGAGCATCTGGTGATTGCCGCCGGCCATCGCAGCCCACTGCTGACGTTGCCAGGGGTGCACCTGCCCCTGTACCCGCTCAAGGGCTATAGCCTCACCGTGCCGATCGGCGCCCACCACCGGGCCCCGGACCTGAGCATCACTGACTATGACCGCAAGATCGTCTACGCCCGCATCGGCGAGCAACTGCGGGTAGCGGCCATGGTCGACATCGTCGGCTTTGAACAGGCGCTGGACCCCAAGCGGCTGGCCCTGATCAAGCGCCAGGCGCGTGACACCTTCGCCAATGCCGGCGACTACGAGCAGGCCATCGAGTGGGCCGGTATGCGCCCGGCGACCCCTAGCGGCGTGCCGCTGCTGGGCGCAACGGCGTATCGCAACCTGTGGCTCAACCTCGGCCATGGTGCCCTGGGCTTCACCCTGGCCTGCGGCAGTGCGCAGTTGCTCAGCGAGCTGATCGGCCAGCGCCGCCCCTCCATTGATCTGCAGGGCTTTGCGCCCCGTGTGGCCTGAAATTACCCAAGAGAAGGACTATCCGATGACCATCAGCCGCATCCAGACCAATCCACGCTTGTCCGCTGCCGTGACCTTTGGCGACCTGGTGTTTCTCTCCGGCCAAGTACCGGGTGATGCCACCGACGCCGCTGGCCAGACTCGCCAGGTGCTGGCAAAAATCGACGCGCTGTTGGCCGAGGCGGGCAGCGACAAGGATCACCTGCTCAGCGCGACCATTTACCTGAAGGACATAGGTGAGGATTTCGCGGCGATGAACTACGTATGGTCGGACTGGTTGTCGCCTGGCCAGGCACCGAATCGCACGACCTTGCAGGCCGAGCTGGCCCGCCCGCAGGTGCGAGTCGAAATCAGCGTTATCGCGGCCCGCCGCTAAGCAATCCATCACCCACAACGGAGAATAACAATGCAAAAAATCACGTTGCTCGGCTGCACCCTGGGCGTATTGCTCGGCACTCAAGTGCAGGCTGAAGAAACCTCGCTGGGGCCGACCCTGAGCAAGATTGCCAGTACCAACAGCATTACCCTGGGTTATCGCGATGCGTCGGTACCCTTCTCCTACGTGGGCGATCACTCGGGTCAACCGATGGGTTACTCGGTGGACCTGGCGAACAAGATCGTCGAGCGCGTGCAGCAAAAGCTCGCGGCGCCCCAGCTCAAGGTCAAGTACAACCTGGTGACTTCGCAAACCCGCATTCCGCTGGTGCAGAACGGCACGGTCGACCTGGAATGTGGCTCGACCGGCGTGACCGCTGAGCGGCAAAAACAGGTGGCGTTTTCCTACGGCTTCATCTACGTCAAAGGCCAGTTGTTGACCGCCAACGACAGTGGGATCAAGAGCTTCGCCGACCTGCGCGGCAAGAACGTGGTGACCACCGCCGGCACCACCAACGAGCGCTATCTGAAGAGCTACAACATCGATAACAAGATCGACATGTTCGTGATCAGCGCCAAGGACCACGGCGAAGCCTTCCAGCTGTTGCAGTCCGGTCGGGCAGCGGCGTTCTACATGGACGATGCGTTGCTCTACGGCGAGCGCGCCAAGGCTCGCGATCCGCACAAGTGGGTAGTGGTTGGGGAGGAGCAGTCGCGGGAAATCTACAGCTGCATGGTGCGCAAGGACGATCCGCAATTCCTCGCACTGGTGAATTCGACACTGGGCGAGCTGTACAGCTCGGGGGAGATCAACGGGATCTACCAGCGCTGGTTTGAGCAGCCGATCCCGCCAAAAGGCTTGAACCTCGAGTTCCCGATGACTAGTGAACTCAAGGCGATCATTGCCAAGCCGGTGAGTGATCCGGTGCAGTAGCGATCAGTGCCCTGCCCCTTCAGCAACAACGCTGGCGCCTACACCGTCTCGCGCTCCCCTGTAGGCGCCAGCCTTGCTGGCGAATGCGCCCGCCCAGGCCACTTCACGAACCCCGCCCCCAGCGCCGCCAGAATCAACCCGATCGAAACCGCCTCGTGCGCATCCACCCGGTGACCCAGCAGCACCATCGACCCTGCCACCCCGAATACCGGGATCAGCAACGACAACGGCGCCACCTTTGACACCGGGTACTCACGCAGCAGCAGGTTCCACCCCCAGTAACAGAAGTGCGTCGCCGCATACACCTGGAACACCAGCGAAAACACCGCCACCCACCCCACCTGCGCAACCACCCCGGTGAACGGCGCGGTGCCATGCATCAGCCAGGTGAGCAGCACCAGCGGCAGCGGTGCGAACAGGCTCGCCCACACCACAAAGGCAAACATCTCGCGCACCTTCGAGCGCTTGATGATGACGTTGCCCACACTCCAGCTGAACGCACTCACCAGCAACAAGCCATAACCCACCACCGAGCCATCGCCGGGCCTGCCATCGATGATGGACACCAGCCCCAGCACTGCCAGCCCCACCCCGATGCCCTGCCCCACGCCAAGGCGTTCGCGAAACAGCAACACGCCCCAGCCCAGGGTGAAAAACGCACTGAACTGCACCAGCAACGCCGCCGTGCCCGGCGGCACGCCCAGCTCGATACCCAGGTTGATCAACGCCCACATCGCCACGCCAAAGATCAACCCGTATGCCGCCACCCAGCCCAGGCCGACCGCCGGGCGCCGGATGAAGAACACCCACGGCAACGCCGCCAGGGTGAATCGCAACGCCGTCAACAGCAGCGGGTCAATTGCGGCCAGGCCGAGCTTGGTGATGGGAAAGTTGAACCCCCACACCGCCGTCACCAGCACGGCCAGGGCCAGATGTTTCTTTTGCATGGCGTACCTATCCCGAAAGTCAGGGCGCCACTATGCGCAATGAGCACACTGGCTCGCTTGCACTATCAGGTCATAGATCATTAAATTCGGGCCATGCGCGAAATCGACATCGACCCCTATGAACACACCCCCCGCGACGCCGTGGTCACGGCCAACGACTATGGCGACGGGCAGCACTTTGCCTTGCATACCCATCAGCGCGGGCAGTTCGCCTATGCGGCCTGCGGGGTGATCACGGTGTTCACCCGCCAGGGCAACTGGGTGGTGCCGCCGCAGCGGGCCATCTGGGTGCCCGCAGGCGTGCCGCACGAGATGAGCATGAACGGCCCGGTGACGATGCTGAACACCTATGTGCGCCAGCCTGCCGCCACCCGCCTCGGCCTGCCCGCACACTGCCAGGTGTTCGGTGTGTCGACGCTGCTGCGCCAACTGCTGCTGGGCGCCCGGGATGTGCCGGCGCTGTATGCCGAAGGCAGCCGCGAGGGCTACCTGATGAACCTGCTGCTGCACGAGATTGCCGACATGCCGGCGCTGTCGCTGAATGCACCGCTGCCCAGCGAGCCCAGGCTCGCCCGGGCCTGCCAGCACTTGCTGGCACAGCCCTCGCTGGATACAGGGATCGATGACATGGCCCGCCAGGTGGGCATGAGCCGGCGCACCTTCACCCGGCTGTTTCGCCAGCACACCGGCATCAGCTTCGTGGCATGGCGACAGCAGGCATGCCTGATGGCGGCGGTGGTGCGTCTGGGCAATGGCGAGGCGATCACGCGGGTGGCGACGGACCTTGGCTACAGCAGCCCCAGTGCGTTCACCAGTGTGTTCCGGCGCGTGCTGGGCGCGGCGCCCAGCCAGTACTTCGCCAACGCGGTAAGTTGATGCACCACGATTCGCTGCAACCCAAGCAGTAGCGCGCCAGGCCTACACAGACAGCCAACTGTCTGCCCAGCAACTGTTGCCCCAGCAACAGCCAGCCAACAAAAACCTCCCGCACCAACACCATTGCCACCTCACTACCGCGCCAGGCCCAGCAAAAACGGGGCCTGCGACTGTGGTACGGCTCTTGCTCAAGCCTGGGTAACGCTCTGAGCGCAGGGCCACACCACAGGACGCACACATGACCGCAGCACTCAAGGTCGTCGCCGTTTCCGGCGGCGCCTATCGCCCCTCACGCACCCTGGCACTGACCGAGGCGATCGTCGCCGAGCTGGGCAAGCACCTGCACATCGACGCCCAGCTCATCGAGCTGAGCGAGATCGCCCGCCCGGTAGGCGGCGCCCTGTCGCGCGCCGAACTGCCGGCCACGGTCGAACAGCAGCTGCAGGCCATCGAGCATGCCGACCTGCTGATCGTTGCCTCGCCGGTTTACCGCGGCTCGTACCCCGGCCTGCTCAAGCACCTGTTCGACCTGGTGGGCCAGGACAGCCTGATCGACACCCCGGTGCTGCTGGCCGCCACCGGTGGCAGCCCGCTGCATGCGCTGGTGATCGACCACCAGCTGCGCCCGCTGTTCAGCTTCTTCCAGGCGCTGACCCTGCCCATCGGCGTGTATGGCAGCGAAGGGGACCTGCAGAACTACCAGGTCAGCAGCCCGGTACTGCAAGCCCGTGTCAGCCTGGCCGCCGAGCGTGCCGCACCGTTCTTCGCCGCCCACGCCCACAGCCAGCGCAAGCTCGCCAGCGGGGCCGAACGATGAACGTGTTCTGGTTCCTGCCCACCCACGGCGACGGTCATTTCCTCGGCACCAGCGACGGCGCGCGCCCGGTCACCCTCAACTACCTCAAGCAGATCGCCCAGGCCGCCGATGGCCTGGGCTACCACGGCGTGCTGATCCCCACCGGCCGCTCGTGCGAGGACTCCTGGGTGGTCGCCTCGGCCCTGGCGCCGCTGACCGAACGCCTGCGCTATCTGGTGGCGATACGCCCCGGCATCATCTCGCCCACCGTGTCGGCGCGCATGACCGCCACCCTGGACCGCCTCTCCGGCGGGCGCCTGCTGATCAACGTGGTCACCGGCGGCGACCCCGACGAGAACCGCGGCGACGGCATCCACCTCAGCCACAGCGAACGCTACGAGGTCACCGACGAGTTCCTGCGTATCTGGCGCCGCGTACTGCAAGGCGAGTCGGTGGATTTCGAGGGCAAGCACTTCAAGGTCGAGAACGCCAAGGCGCTCTACCCACCGGTACAAAAGCCCTACCCGCCGCTGTACTTCGGTGGCTCGTCCGACGCCGCCCATGACCTGGCCGCCGAACAGCTGGACGTGTACCTCACCTGGGGCGAACCGCCCGCCGCCGTCGCCGAGAAGATCGCAGATGTGCGCGCCCGCGCCGCCAGGCACGGGCGCACGGTGAAGTTCGGCATCCGCCTGCACGTGATCGTGCGCGAAACCGCCGAAGAGGCCTGGCAGGCCGCCGACCGCCTGATCGCGCACATCAGCGACGACACCATCGCCGCGGCGCAACAGTCCTTCGCGCGCTTCGACTCCGAAGGCCAACGGCGCATGGCTGCGCTGCACGGCGGTCGCCGCGACCAGCTGGAGATCGCCCCCAACCTGTGGGCCGGTGTGGGCCTGGTACGGGGCGGCGCCGGCACCGCGCTGGTGGGCGACCCGCAACAGGTGGCCGCGCGCATCAAGGAATACGCCGACCTGGGCATCGAAAGCTTCATCTTCTCCGGCTACCCCCACCTGGAGGAAGCCTACCGCTTCGCCGAGCTGGTGTTCCCGCTGCTGCCAGAACCCTACGCCAGCCTGGCCGGGCGCGGCGTCACCAACCTGACCGGGCCGTTCGGCGAAATGATCGCCAACGATGTGCTGCCCAAGGCGCAGACCGCATGAGTGCCAAGCAACCGGAACCCACCCTGCTCAGCCCGCTGCAGACCGCGCGCGCCCTGGCCGCCGAATTCGCACTGACCGCCGCCGAACGCGACGAGCGCGGCGGCACACCCAAGGCCGAGCGTGACGCCATTCGCCACAGCGGCCTCTTGGCCCTGAGCATTCCCACGCAGTTCGGCGGCATGGGCGCCAGCTGGGGCGAAACCCTGAACATCGTGCGCGAGTTCGCCCGGGTCGACAGCTCCATCGCCCACGTGTTCGGCTTCCAGCACCTGATGCTGGCCACCGTGCGCCTGTTCTCCAGCCCCGACCAGTGGCAGCCCTGGTTCGAGCAGACCGCCCGCAAGAACTGGTTCTGGGGCAACGCCCTGAACCCGCTCGACACCCGCACCGTGGTCAAGAAGTACGACGGATGGCGCGAATTCTCGGGCAAGAAGAGTTTCTGCTCCGGCGCCAGCGACTCGGAAATGCTGATCGCCTCGGCGGTGGATGAAAGCGCCGGCGGCAAGTTGCTGATCGCCGCCATCCCCACGGCACGTACCGGCATCACCCTGCATGGCGACTGGAACAACATGGGCCAGCGCCAGACCGACAGCGGCAGCGCCACCTTCGAGCGCGTGCGCGTCGAGGAATCCGAACTGCTGCTCGACCCCGGCCCGCTGAGCACTCCGTTCGCCTGCCTGCGCCCGCTGATCGCGCAACTGCACTTTGCGCACATCTTCCTCGGCATCGCCGAAGGGGCGCTGGAAGAGGCGCGCCAGTACACGCTCAAGGAAGGGCGACCGTGGTTCAAGTCCAATGCCCGGCACGTCAGCGAAGACCCGTACATCCTGCGCCACTACGGCGACTTCTGGGTGGGCCTGGAAGGCGTTCGGCTGCTGGCCGAACGCGCCTGCAACCAGCTCGACGAAGCCTGGCACAAGGGCCCCACGCTGAGCAGCGACGAGCGCGGGCAACTGGCGCTGTCCATCGCCGCGGCCAAGGTGGCGGCCACCCGCACCGGCCTGGACCTGTGCAACCGCCTGTTCGAAGTGACCGGCGCGCGCGCCACGCATGCCTCGCTGCGCTTCGATCGCTACTGGCGCAACCTGCGCACCCAGACCCTGCACGACCCGGTGGACTACAAGGTCCACGAGCTGGGTGACTGGGCCCTGAACCGGACGGTGCCCGCCCCGTCCTTCTACTCCTGAGGGCTGCCCATGCACCTGTTGACGCTCCCGCCATCGCCAACCCTGGCCACCTCGATCAGGGCCACCGCACAGGTGTTCGAAGACCCGAGGTCGCAGGCGCTGCTCGCCCACCTGCAGCAGGTCGCGCCGAGTGAGGCCAGCGTGCTGATCATTGGCGAAACCGGTACGGGCAAGGAGCTGGTGGCGCGACATATCCACAACCTCAGCCGGCGCCACCACGGGCCGTTCGTGGCGGTCAACTGCGGGGCGTTCTCCGAGTCGCTGGTCGAGGCCGAACTGTTCGGCCACGAAAAGGGCGCCTTCACCGGCGCCCTGGCGTCCAAGGCCGGCTGGTTCGAGGAAGCCGACGGCGGCACGCTGTTTCTCGACGAGATCGGCGACCTGCCGATGGCCATCCAGGTCAAGCTGCTGCGCGTGCTGCAGGAGCGCGAAGTGGTGCGCCTGGGGTCGCGCAAGAGCATCCCGATCAACGTGCGCGTGCTGGCCGCCACCAACGTGCAGCTGGAAAAGGCGATCAACGCCGGGCACTTTCGCGAAGACCTGTTCTACCGCCTCAACGTGGTCAGCCTGCAGTTGTACCCGCTGCGCGAGCGCCCCGGCGATATCCTGCCGCTGACCCGCCACTTCATGGCCAGCTACAGCGCCCGCCTGGGCTATGGCGATGTGCAGTTGAGCAGCGAGGCAGAGCACAAGCTGGCCAGCTACGACTGGCCGGGCAACATCCGCGAGCTGGAAAACGTCATCCACCACACCCTGCTGATCTGCCATGACGGCGTGATCCAGCAGGACGACCTGCGCCTGTCCAACCTGCGCATCGAGCGGCCCGAGGGCACACCCGCCCCGGACACATCCGCCAACGCCCTGTTGCAGCGCGCGTTTCAGAAGCTGTTCGAAGAAGAGCACGGCGCGCTGCATGAAAAGGTCGAGGAGGCGCTGCTGCGCAGTGCCTACCGCTTCTGCCACTACAACCAGGTGCACACCGCGCGCCTGCTCGGCCTGAGCCGCAACGTCACCCGTGCCCTGCTGATCCGCATCGGCGAACTGGTGGTGAACAAGCGCCAGCCGCCACCGGAGCCGAACGCCACACGCGTCATCAACCTGTCGATCTGACCCAGACTTGCCCAAGCAAGCAGCGACTTCACCCACCTTGCGTTGCACGCCGTCCCGGCCGGGGCGGTGGCCCATTCTTCCTGCAACGAGCACCCCACCATGAGCCTCGATATCTTCTGGTTTCTGCCCACCTCCGGCGACACCCGCTACCTCGGCCACTCCGCCAGCGGGCGCCCGGCCACCAACGCCTACATGCGCCAGATTGCCGTGGCCGCCGAGAACCTCGGCTATGACGGCATTCTCATCCCCACCGGCAGCAGCTGCCTCGACCCCTGGGTCACCGCCGCCAGCCTGGTGCCGGTGACCCACCGCCTCAAGCTGCTGGTGGCCCTGCGCACCTCGCTGGGCAACCCCACCGCGTCGGCGCGCCAGGCCGCCACCCTCGACCAGGCCAGCGGCGGACGCCTGCTGCTCAACGTGGTGCCCGGCGGCGATGCCACCGAGCTGGCCGCCGATGGCGTGTTTCTCGCGCACGACCAGCGCTACGACGCCGCCGACGAGTTCCTCACCGTGTGGCGCCAGCTGCTCAGTGGCGAACAGGTCGACTTTCACGGCGAGCACCTGCGGGTGGAGGGCGCGCAGAACTTCTTCGCGCCGGTGCAGACGCCCTACCCGCCGCTGTACTTCGGTGGCTCGTCAGCCGCCGCGCACGAGCTGGCGGCCAGGCATGTGGACGCCTACCTGACCTGGGGCGAGCCACCCGCCGCGGTGGCCGAAAAGATCGCCGACGTGCGCGCCCGTGCCGCCCGCCACGGGCGCACGGTGCAGTTTGGCGTGCGCCTGCATGTGATCGTGCGTGAAACCAGTGAACAGGCCTGGGCGGCGGCCGAGGAATTGATCAGCCACCTGGACGAGGCCACCATCGCCGCCGCACAGGCCAACTACGCCAGCATGGATTCCGAAGGCCAGCGGCGCATGGCCGCGCTGCACGGCGGGCGCCGCGACCGGCTGGAAGTCTCGCCCAACCTGTGGGCCGGGGTCGGCCTGGTGCGTGGCGGCGCCGGCACCGCACTGGTCGGCGACCCGGCCACGGTGGCGGCACGGCTGCAGGAGTACGTCGCCCTGGGCGTGGACCGCTTCGTGCTGTCGGGCTACCCGCACCTGGAGGAAGCCTACCGCTTCGCCGAACTGGTGTTCCCGCTGCTGCCCGGCAAAAGCAAGGTGACGGTGGATGGCGCCTTCACCGGGGGCGCCTTCGACGTGCGTGCCGGCCAGGCCAGGCCCGCCGCCAGCCAGTAACGCGCAGGGCCCGGGCTACCCGGTGCAGGCCGGTCGGCTCAGGCCCGTGCGGCCACCCGCTCGACGCTGTCGGCCACTGTACGGGCCTGCTGCAGCACCTGCGCACACACCTGTTCAGGGGCCTCCACGCGCACGCGCAGACGGCCAAGGATACGCCCCTGGATACGCTCGATATTGGCCTGCACCAGGTGGGTCGGGTAACCCAGTGCCGCGCTGATCGCGCTCAGCTCCGGCGCCTGGCCACGGGCCCCGGTGTAATGCAGGTCGAGCAGCCAGTCGCCGGCGCTGGCTGGGGCCAGGTCATGGGCGCCGCCAGGGTGCAGGGTGCGCAGCAGGGTGCGGGTCACCTCGTGGCACGGGCAGCCGAACACCCGCCACACCTCGCCCTGCTCCACCACCTCGCCCGCCTCCAGCACCACCACACGGTCGCACAGCTCGCGAATCACTTCCATCTCGTGGGTAATCAGCACGATGGTCAGGTTCAGGCGCCGGTTGATATCGCGTAGCAGCGCCAGAATCGACTGGGTGCTTTGCGGGTCCAGCGCCGAGGTCGCCTCGTCGCACAGCAGCAGGTCGGGCTGCAGCACCAGCGCCCGGGCGATGCCGACGCGCTGCTTCTGGCCACCGGACAGCTGTGCAGGGAAGGCATCGCGCTTGTCCTCCAGGCCCACCAGTTGCAGCATCTCGCTCACCCGCCGCTCGCGCTCGGCGCGGCCAATGCCGGCCAGCTTGAGCGGCAGGCCGATGTTCTCGCCGACGGTTTTCACCGACATCAGGTTGAAGTGCTGGAAGATCATGCCGGTGCGCTGGCGCTGACGGGCCAGTTGCGCGGTGTCGTAGCCGGCGATGTCCTCGCCGTCGATCAGCACCTGGCCGTTACTGGGTTGCTCCAGGCGGTTGAGCGAACGCAGCAGCGACGACTTGCCCGCGCCGCTGCGCCCGATGATGCCGAACACCTCGCCCCGGCGTATCTCCAGGTTGATGTCACGCAGCGCATGCACAGTGCGCTCGCGCCCCGGGTACTGCTTGCCGAGCCCCACCAGGCGGATATGCACGGCGCCTGCCAGCGGCTGTTGATTGAAACTGACCATGGATCAAGGCCTGCCCTGCGAAGGATGCGATTCGACCAAGGCCCGCGCTGTCGCCAGCGCGGGCCACCGGGGCTCAGAAGCCGGGCACTATCTGGCCCTTGTAGCGGGTCAGGATGAAGTCGCGCACCTGTGGCGAGTTCAGCGCCTTGGCCAGCTTCTGGATGCGCGGGTCATCGATGTTGTCGGGGCGCGCGACCAGGTACTCCACGTAAAGGTCCTTGCCCTTCTCCACGATCAGCGCGCTGCTGGTATCGATGCCCGCCTCCAGCGCGTAGTTGGCGAAGACGAACGCCAGGTCCACCTGGTTCACCGCACGGGCCAGCAGCGCGCCTTCGAGTTCGCGAATCTTCAGGTGCCTTGGGTTGGCCGCGATGTCGCGCTGGGTCGCCAGGGTGTTGCTCGGGTCCTTGAGGGTTATCAGCCCGGCTTCGTGCAGCAGCACCAGGGCACGCCCGGCGTTGACCGGGTCGTTGGGGATGGCGACGCTGGCGCCGTCCTTGAGCTCGGCGATGCTCCTGATGCGGGTGGAGTACGCACCGAAAGGCTCGATGTGCACGCCCACCACCGGCACCAGGTCGGTCTTGCGGGTGGCGTTGAATTCGTCGAGGAACGGCCGGTACTGGTAGTAGTTGGCGTCCAGGTTCTTCTCGGCCAGTTGCAGGTTGGGCTGGATGAAATCGCTGAACACCTTGATGTCCAGGTCCACGCCTTCGGCCGCCAGCGCCGGTTTGACGAACTCGAGGATCTCGGCGTGCGGCACCGGGGTGGCGCCCACCACCAGTTTCTCGTTGGCGTGCGCCGACAGCGACAGCACGGCGGCCAGTACGGCCAGGGTCTTCTTCATGGGCTTGCTCCTGAACAGGTAGAACATTGGCCGCCGTGGGATACGTGGGCCGGCGGCAGCGAAACCCGGCTGCCGCTGACGGGAAACACAATTCAACGCCGGGTGAAGCGCCGCACCAGGCGGTCGCCACTCACCTGCAGCACCTGTACCAGCACGATCAGCAGCAGCACGGTCACCACCATCACGTCGGTCTGAAAGCGCTGGTAGCCGAAGCGGATCGCCAGGTCGCCCAGGCCGCCGCCACCGACCACGCCGGCCATCGCCGTGTAGTCCACCAGCACGATGGCGGTCACCGTCACCGCCGCGATCAGGCCGGTGCGCGCCTCGGGCAGCACGGTGTGCCACACGATCTGCCAGGTGCTGCCACCCATCGACTGGGTGGCCTCCACCAGGCCGCGGTCGACCTCGCGCAGGGCGATTTCCACCAGCCGCGCAAAGAACGGCATACAGCCGATCACCAGCGGCGGTATGGCGCCGGGCACGCCCAGCGAAGTACCGGCCACCACCTGGGTGAGCGGGATCAGCACAATCAGCAGGATGATGAACGGCATCGAACGCAGCACGTTCACCACCACCGACAGCACGCGGTACACCAGCGGCGAGGCCAGCAACTGGCGCTGGCCGGTGAGGTACAGCAGCACCCCCAGCGGCAGCCCCATCAGCACAGTGAAACCCAGCGCTACGCCGAGCATGCTCAAGGTGTCGAGGCAGGCCTGGCCCACCTCGGGCCAGTTGACATGGGCCAGCAGCTCGCTCATTGCCCAGCGCCCCTGCGCAGCGCGGCGGCCGGGTGCGGCGCGCCCAGCCGGTCACCTGCGTCGAACAGCTTGTTGCGCAGCGTGCCCGGGGCGTAATCGCGCTTGAACAGGCCACGGGCCTGCAGCTCGGGCACCAGCAGGTCGACCACCGCCTCGAAGGTTTCCGGGGCCACCACGCTGGCCAGGTTGAAGCCGTCCACGTCGGTCTCTTGCACCCATTCCTGCAACTGGTCGGCCACCGTCTGCGCCGAGCCCACCAGTACCGGGCCGTCGCCGCCGATGGCGCAATAGTCGGCAATTTCGGCGGTGGTCCAGGTGCGGCTGGGGTCGGCACGGGTGAAGGCTTCCACCGCCGACTGGATCGCATCGCTCTGCACTTCGCGCAGCACCTGGTCGCTCTGGTACTGGGCGAAGTCGATGCCGGTCCAGCCCGACATCAGCGTCAGCGCACCGCTGGCGCTGGCGTACTCGCGGTACTCGCGCAGGCGCGCCAGGGCCTGTTCATCAGTGGGGGCGACAATCACCGTAAGCTGCTCCAGCACCAGGATATCGCCCGGTGCGCGGCCGGCCGCCACCGCCGCAGCGCGCACCTGCGCCACCTGGTTCTTGAGCACCGTCTTGCTCGGCGCAGCAACGAACACGCACTCGGCGTTGGCCGCCGCAAACGCCCTGCCGCGCGTCGAGGCACCGGCCTGGTACAGCACCGGGGTGCGCTGGGGCGAGGGCTCGCACAGGTGAAAGCCCGGCACCTGGAAGAACTCGCCCTGGTGGCCGATGCCGTGCACCTTGGCCGGGTAGGCATACACCCCGCTGGCGCGGTCGGCGCGCACGGCGTCGTCTTCCCAGCTGGCCTCCCACAGCTTGTAGCAGACCTGCAGGTACTCCTCGGCCAGGGCGTAGCGCTGGTCATGCGACAGCTGTTCGCGCTGGCCCAGGTTGCGCGCCCCGCTGGACAGGTACGAGGTGACGATGTTCCAGCCGGCGCGGCCACGGGTCAGGTGGTCGAGCGTGGACATGCGCCGGGCAAACGGGTACGGGTGCTCGAACGACACCGAGGCGGTCACGCCAAACCCCAGGTGCTCGGTGACGGCGGCCATGGCCGGCACCAGCTGCAGCGGGTCGTTCACCGGCACCTGCGCTGCCGTACGCAGCGCCTCGTCGGCGTTGCCGCCGTACACGTCGTAGGCGCCCAGCACATCGGCGATGAACAACCCGTCGATCTTGCCGCGCTCCAGGGTCCTGGCCAGCTCGGTCCAGTAGTGGATGTCGGTGTAGCGCGTGGCCTGGTCACGCGGATGGCGCCACAAGCCCGGCGACAGGTGGCCGACGGTGTTCATGGCAAAGGCATTGAGGCGTATCTGCTTGGGCATGGTGGCGGCCTAGTTCCAGTCGTGACGCTGTGGCTTGGCCCCGTTCAAGGCCCAGTTGCCCACCAGGTGGTACTTCCAGCGCACCGGGTCGTGCAGGGTGTGCACGCGGGCGTTGCGCCAGTGCCGGTCGAGGTTGTGGCGCACCTGGGTGGAGCGCGTGCCGCCCAGCTCGAACAGGCGGTTGCTGGCCTCGATCGCCGCTTCGGTGGTCAGCACCTTGGCCTTGGCCACGGCCACCGAGGCCTGGGCCACCGAGTCCTCGTCGGGGGCCAGGCTGGCCCGATCGAGCACCTTGCCGGCGCGCTCCAGCAGGGCCTCGGCGGCTTCCTGGCGAATCTCCAGCGCGCCGATCTGCACGATGGTCAGCGGGTCCTGGCTGGCCTGCTCCACGCCCGCATCGATCCACGGGCGGGCCTGCTCGCGGATGAAGGTGATGGCGTCGTCCAGCGCCGCACGGCCGATGCCGGCGTCGATGGCGGCGGTGGTCAGTTGCGCGAAGGGGCCGGCCAGGGTCGGGGTTTCGTACGAGCGGTAGGTGGGAAACAGGTTGAAGGCCGGCACGATCAGTTCCTGCGCCAGCACCGTGCCGCTGGAGGTGGTGCGCTGGCCGATGTTGTCCCAGTCGTCGACGATCACCAGGCCCGGGGTATCGCGGCGCACGAAGGCCAGTTGCGAGCGGTCCTGCGCGTCCAGCGCCAGCACCCCCAGCCAGTGCGCGTACAACGAGCCGGTGCAGTAGCCCTTGCGCCCGTCGATGCGGTAGCCATCGGCATGGGGCACGATGCGGGTCTGGATCTCCTTGACGTTCTTGCCGCCGGTTTCCGACAGCGCATTGGCAAAGCGGTGCCCGGCCAGCACCAGGTCGAAGAAGAAGCGCTTCTGCTCTTCGCTGCCCTGCAGGCGGATGTCTTCGAGCAGGCAGTAGTGGTTCTGCGGTATCTGCCCCAGCGAAGGGTCGGCGGCGGAGATGATCGCGATCACCTCCGCCAGGGTGGCGAAGGACACCTGCGCCCCCCCGTACTGTTTCGGTACGGTGATGCCCCACAGGCCGCTGTTGGAGAACGCATCCACCACGTCGGCCGGGACCTGGCGGCTGCGGTCGCGCTCGGACGCGCCTTCGCGCAGCAGCGCGGCAACCCGATGGGCAATGGCAATGGCTTCGGCATCGTCACGGATGACGTGGGCATCCGGCTGGCGGATGTCGTAGTGGGCAGAAACAGGGGTGGCAGTCATGGTCTATCTCGATGAGTACACAGAGTCCCCCGTGAGATAGCACAACCCATGCCACTTGAATTTCACCTATAAATCAATTAGTTACGCACAACAGAAAGCGGCATGGCTGGATGCACGGCAACAAAGTGTTGGCCAACTGTTCGTAGTGCAACAGTACGACAGCGGTCAGTTGCTCCCCGTACACCGCGCGCCTGTTCGCAGTAAAGGGCGGGCATGAAAAAACCGGCTACTGCGAGCCGGTTCCCATGCAGTACCGCCAGCCTCAGCCGCCGCTGGCTGCCACGCTCTTGCGTTCAGCCACGAAGAACAGCGGGCGAATCCGCACCCCCACCACGTTGCCGGCATACGCCGCCACCAGCCACAGCCAGCCATGCACGCTGCCCGAGGCGATGCCGCTGAAGTACGCGCCGATGTTGCAGCCATACGCCAGCCGCGAGCCGTAGCCCAGCAGCAGGCCGCCGATCACCGCGGCCAGCAGCGAGCGCATCGGAATCCTCAGGCTCGGCGCGAAGCGCCCGGCCAGGCCTGCTGCCAGCAACGCACCCAGCACGATGCCGATGTCCATCACCGTGGTCACGTCCTCCCACAGCGGTGCAGCCAGGGCCTTGGCGTTGCCCGGCATCTGCCAGAACGCCCAGCTGCCCACGTCCACGCCCAGCCCGCTCAGGGTCTTGGCGCCCCACAGGGCGAACGCCGAGGTGATGCCCCACGGCCGGCCCGCCAGTGCCAGGGTCGCGTAGTTCAGCAGCGCCAGGCCGATCGCGCCCCACACCAGCGGCCACGGGCCACGCAGGAAGCGACGCAGGCCCTCATGCTGGCTGCCTGCCGGGGCCTCGAGGGCGCCGTGGCGACGCTTCTCCAGCACCACCGTGCCCCAGGCGATCAGGCCGAACACCACCAGGTTAAGCACCAGCGCGGGGGCCACGCCAAAGGTCTGCACCACGGAGGTGGCCGGGAACGACGGCAGCGCGAACCACCAGTCGGCGTGGTGGGTTGCAGTTACCGAACCGATGATGAAGAACAGCAGCGTCACCAGCATGCGCGCGTTGCCACCGCCCACCGTGAACAGGGTGCCCGAGGCACAGCCGCCGCCCATCTGCATGCCGATGCCGAAGATGAACGCACCGAACACCACCGACACCCCGGCCGGCGCCACCAGCCCGGTCACCGGCTGGCCGAACAGCGTGCCGGCGCCCAGGGCCGGAAAGAACAGCAGCACGGCGATAGCCAGCATCACCATCTGCGCGCGCAGGCCGGCGCCACGGCGCTCATTGATGAACACCCGCCAGGCGGACGTGAAGCCGAACGCGGCGTGGTACAGCGTGAGGCCCAGGGCGGCGCCGACGATCAGCAGCAGCACCTGTTTGATGCCCACGCTGGCATTCAGAAAGACGGCGCCGACCACCAGCAATGACAGCGCAACCAGTGGCGCGCCGAGACGGCGCTCAGGCGCCGCGGAGAGAGAAAGACCCATGACGATACTCGGATATAGACGGAACAGGCCGCGAGTATACCGTCACCAGCCACCGTGCGGGCTCACGGATAGAACAGCGGGTACATCGCAAGCGCCAGGGTCGAGGCGCAGGCATGCATCGCCATGGGCACCAGCAGGCCGCCGGTTCGGATCCGCGCATAGGCCAGCATCAGGGCGAGGATGAACAACAGCACCACGGTCGACCTGAAGGTGTACTGCAGGTGGATGGCGGCAAACGCCAGGGCGCTGACCACGATCGCCACCACCGCCCACAGCGGCTTGCGGAACGGGAACAGGTTGAGCAGAAAATGCCGGAATGCCAGCTCTTCGCCCAGGGGGGCGAGCACGATGACCATGCTGGTCAGCAGCACGCGATCGGCCAGCGAACCGGCACCGAGCAGGGTCATGAACTGCAGCATGAACGGCTCGGCGGGCTGGTCGACCAGGGCGGCGTAGTTGTAGGCCAGCAGGTAGACCACCACCACGCTGGTCAGGCCAAGCCAGAGGGCCTTGTAGCTGAAGTTGGCCCCCCTGAAGGCATGCCCGGCCAGCGGGTTGCGCCGCAGCAACAGGTACAGCCCGCCGATGGCTGCACACGCCACCAGGTGGGCGCCGAACAAAGCCAGGGTGAAGTCCAGGCCACTGCCGAACAGAAAGGCGCCGGCGAACTGCGCGGTGAAGTACAGCAGCAGGCCCAGCAGCGCGAGGCCGATGCGCTTGCCGGCGGTGCTGGCGATGTAAGGGGTGGTCACGGGACTTCCTTGTACGGGGTTGTTCACAGCGTTCTCCTTGGCGGGGGCGCATTATGGCGAGTTTCGCGGCTGCTGCGCAGCCCATCGCCGGCAGCCGGCTGCTACAGGCTAAGCGCTCAAGTAGATTCACATCTGGATACATCCGGCCATTTGCCATTCCCCTCGCCCTCTGTTTGCATCCGCGCTCTCTCCCCGTGCAGACAAGGAAATCACCCCATGAAAACCCTGGTAGTCGGTGCCAGCAAAGGGCTGGGCAAGGCCCTGATCGAAGGCCTCGGCGAGGCGGGCGACACGCTGGTCGGCGTGTCGCGCACGCGCCCCGACGGCATCGCCGCCAAAGCCGGCGTGCAGTTGAACTGGGTCGAAGCCAACCTGGCCGAGCCGGCCAGCGCCGCGCACGCCATCGCCCAGGCTGTGGCAGAGCACGGCCTCGACACGCTGATCTACAACCTCGGCATCTGGGAAGAGCTGGCCTTCGACCCGGCCTACGACTTTCTCGGCGACAGCGACGCGCAGGTACAGGCCATCGTCAGTTGCAACATCACCGCCACCCTGCTGCTGATCAAGCGCCTGCTGCCCACCCTGCTGCGCAGCGCCACCCCGCGCATCATCCTCACCGGTTCCACCTCCGGCCTGCCCCAGAGCGGGCGCCCCGAGGTGGCCTTCGGCGCCTCCAAGTTCGCCCTGCGTGGCATCGCCGATGCGCTGCGCGAAGGCTACCGCGAGCAGCGCCTGGCCGTGACCTGCCTGAACCTGGGTTACCTCAACACCGAAGACCCGCTCAGCACGCCCCGCGACGTGGCCGAGCAACGCGGCGAAGGCCTGCTGATCCCCGTGCACGACGTGGTGCAGGTGGTGCGCATGGCGCTGAGCCTGTCGTCGGCCAGCTACGTCAAGGAGCTGACCTTGCCGGCCCTGCTCGACGAGCGCTTCTGAGCGCTGATCAGCACGCTGGATAAAAACCGGCGAAAGCGCCATCCTTCTCGCCTTTGACGCGCAGCCTGGCTGCGCCCACCGTTATGTGAAGGACCTTTTTCATGCAGACGCTCAACGACACCGACTTCGAGTTCATCGAAGACATCCTGCTGCAGTATGGCGATGACCATTCGGTGCTCAACGCCTCGGAACTGGACGGCTACCTCACCGCGCTGGTGTCCGGCCCGGCGCCTGTGGCTATCGACGAATGGTTCCCGGGGATCTTCGGTGGTCGCCAGCCGGAATGGGAAAGCGCTGCAGACTGCCAGCGCTTCGTCGAGCTGGTGACCCTGCACGCGAACAACCTGGCCGAGCGTTTCTCGCCGCGCTTCGAAGAGACCGAGCACAACGGCCAGCCGCTGACGCTGGCCGAAGAGTGGTGCTTTGGCTACCTGCGCGGTGCAGGCCTGGCCAACTGGCCGGCCTTGCCGGCGGCGCAGCAGGTGGCACTGGATGTGATCGAGACCTGTGCCGCACAGGACAACTTCGAACTGCCTGCCGACCTGGATGTGGTGCTGCATCGCCAGCGCGTGGCCGCCATCGAGCCGGCGGCGCGGGCGTTGCAGGGGTACTGGGCGACGCAGCGCTGAAGCGGGCGGCGGCGCCGCCCATCGCGGGTCGAGCCCGCTCCCACAGGTTCGGCGCAGTTCCTTGTGGGAGCGGGCTTGACCCGCGATGACGCCAGCACATACCCCAACAATCCGGAGCAGTGCATGCCCACCACCCTCACCGCCGCCTTCCCCCACCACCTGGCCCGCGAAGTCCAGGACCTGGCCCGGCACCTCGACCTGCCCAACGGTGACCAGGGCATCGCCGTCACCCTCGACGGCGAACCCCTGACCCTGCCCTACCGCCTTCACCTGCCGGCTGCCGATACAGCCCGGTCACTGATCCACGCCTGCCTGCTCACCCGCCACCCCGACGGCCACGTGCGCGAGCGTTACCTGCAGCAGATCATTCGGGCACCAGAGGCGTGGGTCATCCCGTTCGTGTTCCAGCTCACCGGCGAATACGTGATCGAGCTGCTGGCGCTGTGCGAGGCCAACCTGTCGACCCTGGACGCCAGCGCCTACGGCCGCTTCTTCAACGACAACCCCGCCTACTTCAGCCTGACCCGCGCACGCATGGTCAGCTACTGGGATTGCTACCACCGCAGCCGCCACCCGCACCTGCGCAGCTACGTGGGCACCCGCCTGTTCCGCGCCTTCAGCGACTTCACAACGACCACTTCACGGTGAACATCACATTGCGCGGCTCGCCGAAGATGTTGGCCCCGGCCGGGTTGCTGATGCTCTGGTAGTAACGCTTGTCCGCCACGTTGTTGAGGTTGGTCTGCAACGTCACCGCCGGCGTCACGCGGTACTGGGTCATCAGGTCGACCACGCTGTACCCGCCCTGCTTCACGCTGTAGCTGGTATAGGTGCGGCTCTGGGTGCGAAAGGCCCCGCCCACGCTCCATTGATCGAGGTCGCCCGGCAACTGGTAGCTGGTCGCCAGCTTGAACAGGTTGTACGGCGAATCACTGTCGAAGCGGTCACCCTTCTGCGCCGAGCCGGTCGCCTTCACATACTCGGCCGCCGCATAGGTATAGCCGGCCGACGCCTGCCAGCCCGGCGCCAGTTCGCCGCCCAGCTCCAGTTCCAGGCCGCGGGTACGAATTTCGCCGGCCGCCTCGTAGCAGGCATCCATGGTCGGGCAATCACCTGCCGGCAACGACTTGGCCAGGTTCTCCTGGTCGAGCTGGAACAGCGCGAAACTGGCGTTCAACGCGCCACCGAAGTACTCGGCCTTGAGCCCGGCCTCGTAGTTGGTGCCGGTTACCGGCGCCAGCAGGCCACCGCTGCTGTTCTGGTACTCCTGCGGCTTGAAGATGCGCGTCCAGCTGGTGTAGACCGAGTAGGTGTCGTTCAGGTCATAGATCAGCCCCGCATACGGGGTGACCTCGCGGGTGGCCTTGTAGTCGGCGCCGAAGGCGTAGGCCCCGACCTCGGTGTGCTGCTGGTACTCATACCAGTCCAGGCGCGAGCCGAGGATCAGCTTCAGGTCATCGCGCAGGTTGAAACGCACGGCGGTGTAGGCACTGGACTGATCCACCTTGCCCTTGCGCGACCAGTTGTAGTCGATGGCCGGCCGGGGCACGTCCTTGTAGTGGAAGTTGTTGGGGTCCACGACATAGTTGAAGCTCGCATCCGGGCCGCCGCCAGGGCCGTCGTCGGTATCGTCGCGGCGGTAGCTCGCCCCCACCACCAGTTCATGGGTACGCCCGAACAGGCTGAACGGCCCGCTGGCATAACCATCGACACTCTTCTGCGTATGTTCGTAGGAGTAGCGCCCCACGTTCAGTTGCAGCTCGTCGGCGGTCGGGTCCAGCCGGTAGTAGCTGCTGCCCAGCATCTCCAGGTTGGCCTTCAGCCAGCTGGCGCTCAGGCGCAGGCGCCAGTCGTTGTCCAGGCGATGTTCCACCTCGGCGAACACGCTCTTGTTGGTCTTGTCCCAGTAGGTCCAGTCGGGGCTGAAGCGCGACGAGCGGGAAATGTCGAGGAAGCTGCCATCGGCATGGGTCGGGCTGCCGTTCCAGTCCGCGCCGGGGTTGTCCTCGCGGTTGTAGTAGCCGCCCAGGGTCAGCGTGGTGGCGTCCGACAGATCGAATTCGGTGATCCCGTACAGCAACTGGCGCTGGTTGCTGTAGGCATCGGTAAAGCTGTTCTTGTCCTGGTAGCTGCCCACCACTCGCCCGCGGACGGTACCGGCCTCATTGAGGCTGCTGCTGGCGTCGATTTCGGTACGGTAGTTGTCCCAGCTGCCGGCTGCCGCCGTGAGGGTGATCTGCGGCGCCAGCGTGGGGCGCTTGCGCACCAGGTTGAGGGTACCCGACGGGTTGCCCGAGCCCACCATCAGGCCGGAAGCCCCGCGTACCACCTCCACCCGGTCGAACATCGCCAGGGTCGCGGTGCCCAGGGTGTCGCTGTCGTAGGCGATGGGCAGGCCGTCGACCATGATGTTGTCGATGGCCGCACCGCGCGAGTAGAACTGCGGGCGCTCACCGCCGGTCTTGCGCAGGGTCAGCCCCGGCGTATAGCTGGCGATGTCGTCCAGGGTCTGCATGTTCTGGTCGTCCATGCGCTGGCGGGTGACCACGGTCACCGACTGCGGGGTATCCCGGGCCGAGGCCTTGAACTTGGTGGCCGTGGCCATGCTGGCGGTGGTGTAGGAGCCAGTGTTTTCCGTGACCTCGCCCAGCGTACTGCCGGTGATGCTGGTGGCACCCAGTTGCAGCGCATCACTGCTGTCGGCCTTCTCCAGGGTCAGGGTGCCGTTGTCGGTCACGCGCAGTTGCAGGCCGCTGCCCGCCACTGCCTGGCGCACCGCTGCCTCGGCGCTCAGTTGCCCGTTCACCGCCGCGCTCTGGCGCCCGCGCAGCAGCGCCGGGTCCACCACCAGGGTGCTGGCGCTTTGCCGGGCGATCTGGCGCAGGGCCTGGTCCAGCGGTTGCGCCGGTAACGCATAGCGCTGCATGGCTGGGTCCGCCCAGGCGCGGTTCAGGTCGAGGGAGCAGGCAGAAACGGCAACCGCGACAGCCAGTGCCAGGCGCGCGGGGCTCAGGAGTTGGGGACGCATGTGAAGGGCTTTCCTCGCAGGAAGTGAATGGGCGTTTCCTGCTATGTCCAGCGAGCCGAAAAAAGCCTTCACCCTGGCGGAACGTTTTTTTCAGCGCAGGTCGATCAGCGTGATCGGCCCGAACGCCTCGACACTGATCGGCAGCACCTGCGCCAGCGATTGCAGGGCGCGGTCGCTGTCGTCCAGCGGGAACACCCCGAACACGCGCAGTTGCGCCGCCGCCGGGGAAACCCGCAGCACGCCGTAGCGGTAAGGGCGCAAGGCATCGATCACGCTGCCCAGCGACGCGTCGTCCACCTCCAGGCGACCTTCCATCCAGGCATCCAGGCGGCCTTGCTCATTGCCCAGGGGCGAGAGTGCATCGTCGGCAAAGCGCAGGGTCTGCCCGCTGTCCACCACGATGCTCTGCCCGGCGCGATTGCGCACCTGCACGCTGTGCTGCTGCACGCTGACGGCACTGCGCTGATCCAGCGTGGCGACACTGAAGCGCGTGCCCAGGGCCCGCACCCGGCCTTGCGCAGTGACCACCTCAAGGGGGCGGTGCGGGTCGCGGGCCACCTGGATGTTCAGCTCGCCGTGGCGCAGATGGATCACCCGGGCTTCGGCACTGAACGCCACCTCCACGGTGGTGCGCGCATTGAGCAGCAGCACGCTGCCGTCGGCCAGTTGAATGCGCCTGCGCTCGCCGGTGCCGCTGTAGTGGTCGCTGAACACGGCGTCCAGCGGCATGCGCCGTTGTACCGTCAACAACGCCGGCAGGCCCAGCATCAGCAGCAAGACGCTGCCGCCGCGCAGCAACCGGCGCCGCTGCAGCGACAACCCGCTGCTGCGCAGGGCGCGGGTGGCCGCACTGGCGCTGCCGGGCACTTCCAGCAAGGGGTTCAAGGGTGTGTGGGTGGCCTGGGTAACCGCCTGCCAGGCCTGGCGATGGCTTGCGTCCAGCGCCTGCCACTGCTCGAAGGCGTCGCGGTCGGCTGCCGTCGCCGCCCCCGAGCCCAGGCGCACGCTCCATTCGATGGCTTCGCGCACCGCCGGGGTCAGCGCTGCCAGGCTGCGGCCGCTCACGTGCCCGCGCCCAGTTGCGCCAGGTAGCAATGGGTCACGGCGCGCCGCACCCAGCGCTCGACGCTGCTCAACGACACCTGCATCTGGTCGGCGATCTGCTGGTGGGTCAGGCCCTCCAGGCGGTTGAGCAGAAAGGCATGGCGCACCTTGGCCGGCAACCCGGCCAGCAAGGCATCCACCGCCTCCAGGGCCTCGCGCAGCACCGCCAGGGTTTCCTCGCACGGCGCCACCGGCTCGGGCAGGTTGGCCAGCGCTTCAAGGTAGGCGCGCTCCAGTTCGCCGCGACGCCAGAAGGTGTACAGCACCCGCTTGGCGACCATGCACAGGAACGCCCGCGGTTCGTCCAGCTGACCCAGGTGCGGCGAAGTCAGGGTACGCAGGAAGGTGTCGTGGGTGAGGTCCGCGGCATCGGCGTGGGAATTGAGCCGACGGGCCAGCCAGCCGCGCAACCAGTGATGGTGTTCGGCGTACAGTAGGTGCAACGGGTGCTGGGCGGACGGGCGCGGGTTGGACATGCGAGGGGCACACTAATGGTAATTGTTCGCATTCTTATCCCTCGCCCTGGGATTTGCAAGCCGTGCCCTACTCGCGGCAACTGGGCGAGCCGCCCCAGCGCATGTTGCGAATGCAGAAGTAGCGGTCCTTTTTCAGGGTCACGGGGGCGATCGTGCAAGGCAGCACCGCCGGGTCGATCTCGATCGACATCTCATCGGCCGCGTAGCGATCGTCATCGAATTCGATCACGCAGGTGCCGTCCTCCTGCGCCCGCTCGGGAAAGCGCAGGCCCTGTACCACCTGATCGCCCATCTTCACCCGCAGCGGGCTCGGTGCCGATGAGCTGCACGCCTTGAGGGCCGGATGGTTGACGGTTATCCACAGGGGGTACTCGCCGCCTGTGCGGTCAGGGAACAACGGAATGAACAACAGCGACTGGTAGGTCGACTGACCGTGATTCACCACCTTGAGCCACAACGGGCTGGCGTTGCAGGTGGCGCCCAGCGACGCGCCGTAGCGCAGCTTGGGGTCGGTGTGGTCCTGCCAGCCGCCCAGGCGGTCGGGCTTCCAGTCATGGCCCCATTTGTATTCGGTACAGCCGCCCAGGGTGAGCAGCAAGCACAACAGCGTGGCGATACGGTGCACGGTGAAGTCCTTCCTTGGTGGAGCATCCATCGGGAACACATTGTCGGGGCCAGGCGTCTCGCCGGCAAGGCCGGCTCCTGAACGCCGGCTCCTGCACGAGTCAGCCGCGCTGGAAGCAGCCCGGGGTGATGCCGACCACTTTCTTGAAGGCCCGGGTCATGTGGCTCTGGTCGAAGAACCCGCAACGCAGCGACGCCTCGGCGATGCCCACGCCACTGCGCAGCAACTGCTGCACCCGCGCCACCCGCGTCTGGATCTGATAGCTGTGCGGCGATACGCCCACGCTCTTCTTGAACACCCGTATCAGGTACAGCGGATCGAGCCCCACCCACTGCGCCAGGTCGTTCAGCGCGATGTTCTGCGCGTACTGCTCGTCGAGCATCTGCCGCACCCGTCGCACCACTTCGCGTTCGTCGGCCACCGCCCGGGGCTGCGGCCCGCCGCACCGCTCGAACAGCTGGCTGACCAGGTGCAGCAGCACGCTCTCGCGCTCAAGGCTCGAACACGACTGCTCGATCACCTGATGCTGGTGCAGGAAGGCCTGGGCAAAGCCCATGTCGTGGGTCAGCGCCTGCTGGAACAGGTGGATATGCCCGTCGCCGAAACGCCCCTCGAACACCGCACGGTTGAGCCACTGCGGGTCGAGGTAGAGCATGCGGTAGCTCCAACCCTCGGCGCTGCCCGGCACGCCGTCGTGCATCTCGCCCGGGGTCAGGGTGACGATGCTGCCGGCGGTGCCCAGGTGCTGGGTGCCACGGTAGAAGAGCTTCTCCACGCCCGCACCGATCACCCCCACCGCGTAGCGCTCATGGGAATGGCGGCCGAAGGCCCGTGCGCTGTAGCGCGCCGCCAGCAATTCACAGCCCCCTTCGGGGACGCGCCAGAAGCGCGAGAAGTCCTGTTGCTCCATGGCCTGTCCAGTTTTGTGCAATACGCGCGCAGGGCGGGTGGATAAATTTGCCCGACTTCTTCGCAACAGACCAGAGAAAACCATGCAGTCATCCAACGGGGTCACCCTCTCCAGCAACCGGGCCATCGTCGAACTGACACTGGGCGGGCTGATGCTCAGCCTGTCGGCGCTGGCGGTGGCCTTCGCCCATATCGGCGCCGGGGGCGCGGGTTTCTACCGGATGCTGATCGCCTCGGTGCTGTTCTACCTGCTGCTGCGGGTGAGAAGGCAACCTGCTCGCCTGGCCCACCCCAGGGCTCGACGCTACACCGCCCTGGCCGGCGTGTTCCTGGCCATCGACCTGATCCTGTGGCACCACAGCATCTACATCGTCGGGCCGGGCATCGGCTCGATCCTGACCAACTGCCAGGTGTTCTTCATGACATTGCTCGGGCTGTGCCTGCTCAAAGAGAAACCGTCGCTGTATTTCGTCGCCTCGATCAGCCTGGCCTTCGTCGGCCTGTACCTGTTGCTGCTGCCGGAGATGGGCAGCGCGCTGGGTATCCAGGGCGTGGTCTATGGCGTGCTGTCGGGGCTGGCCTATGCCGTGTGCGTGTACTACCTGAAAGTCACCACCCAACTGCCCCAGGGCGGCGGCGACAAGATCGCGCAGATGCTGCACCTGAGCCTGTGGGCGGCCGGGGTGATGCTGGGGTACGCGCTGTTGCGGGGCGAGAGTCTGGCCATCGCCGACCAGCAGACCTTCTACATGCTGGTGATCTATGGCGTGCTGGTGCAGTTCGTCGGCTGGTTGCTGGTCAACCGCTCGATTGGTGCCATCAGCCTCGGGCTGGCAGGGCTGATCCTGCTGCTGGAGCCGGTGATCACCTACTTCATCGACGTGGCATTTCTGGACAAGGCCAGTTCGGCCATGCAGATCACCGGGGCGCTGGTGACGGTGCTGGCGGTGTACATTGGCTCGATAAAGCCGCCGAGCAAGGCCCCGGCGCTGAGCGAGCCGGCCTGACACGGCGCTCGCGCAGCTGCTGCCTGAGCACATGCAGGGGCGGTGCGTAGAGGAAGCCGAACGACACGCTGTGCCTGCGCCCCTTCACCGCGTGGTGCATCAGGTGTGCGTGGTACAGCCGACGCAGATAGGGGTGGCGCGGCCTGGGGCGCGCGGGCCAGTGGCGGTGCACGATGCCGTCGTGCACCAAAACGTAGATCAACCCGAACCCCGCCACCCCGGCGCCCACCCACTGCAACGGGTCGTGGCCGGCATTGCCCAGCACGATCAGGGTGATCGCGGCCAGGGCCAGGATCAGCAGGTAGATATCGTTGGTTTCCAGCGTGCCCAGGTGCGGTTCGTGGTGCGAGCGATGCAGAAACCAGCCCCAGCCGTGCATCACGTACCGGTGCGCCAGATAACCGACACCTTCCATGGCGACCAGGGTGCAGAGAAAAATCGCGAAGTGGGCAATCATGGTCGGTACGGGGTTGGGAAATGACGGTGTCAGGGTATTTGATCGGCGGCCGATGGTCCATGCCCACCGGTAGCCAGGGCCAGCATCTGCATGGCCGGCGCCACTGCCTTGAGCAGGCGCTCACGCGCGATCCCGTCGCGGGCCTGCACCGACAACCCATGCAGCAGCGTGGCAAAAAAATCGCCCAGCGATTGCACATCGACCTCGGGTTTCAACTCGCCCGCCTCGGCCGCCTGCTGCAAGCGCTGAATGATCGACAAGGTTTTTTCGCGGCGGTGGTCGGCCAGCCATTCACGCACGGCGTCGTTGTCGGCCGAGCAGTTGGTGGCTGCCGACACCACCATGCATCCCAGTGGACCCGCTGGGCGGGTGTACAGGTCGACGGCATCGAGCAACAGCCGCTCGATGGCCTGGTAGGCCGTGGGTTGCTCGCTCAGCGCCTGGGTCGAAAATGCGCCCTCTTCGCGCTCATACAGCTCGATGGCCTCCTTGAACAAGAGCTCCTTGGAGCCGAACGCGGCATAGATGCGCGCCGAAGCGATACCCAGCGCAGCCACCAGGTCGCTCATGGACGTGGCTTCGAAACCGCGCGCCCAGAACACATCCCGGGCGGTGCGCAACGCGGCTTCACGGTCGAACTGGCGTGGTCGGCCTGCCATCTCGATAGTCTCCAACCAGGAATGAAGGCGGCATTATCCGTAATTGTTTGTCGAAAGACAAAGAATACTTGACGACGCGCAAGCTGCATCCTTATTGTTTGTCGATCAACAAACAATAGGAGTTCCACATGATCACGTTGAAAGGCCCCAGCCTGCATCTGGCGCAATTCAGTGCCGACCAGCCACCGTTCGACTCACTGCCCAACATCGCCCGGTGGGCTGCGCACATGGGCTTCAAGGCGTTGCAGATACCGGCCTGGGACAAGCGTCTGTTCGATGTCGAGCTAGCCGCAAGCAGCCAGGCCTACTGCGACGACATCACTGCCATGCTGGCCGAACACGGGCTGGTGATCAGTGAGCTGACCACGCATCTCTTTGGCCAGCTGGTGGCGGTACACCCGGCATACGACGCCTTGTGCGACAGTTTTGCACCGGCCCACCTGCAGGGCTACGCGGCTGCCCGCAGTGCCTGGGCGGTGCACCAGCTCACCTGCGCGGCCATCGCGTCGCGGCGCCTGGGCCTGAGCGACATGGGGACTTTTTCCGGTGCACTGGCATGGCCGTACGTCTTTCCCTTCCCGCAACGACCCGACGGCCTTGTTGAAACAGCCTTCGCCGAGTTGGCCAGGCGCTGGCTGCCGGTGCTCGATACCTGCGCCGAACAGGGCATCAACCTGTGCTTCGAAATTCACCCCGCCGAAGACCTGCACGACGGCGCAAGCTTCGAGCTGTTTCTCGAACACGTCGGCCACCACCCGCGCTGCAAGATGCTGTTCGATCCCAGCCACCTGATCCTGCAGCAACTCGACTACCTGGCGTTCATCGACCACTACCGGGACTACATCCGCATGTTCCACGTCAAGGACGCCGAGTTCCTGCCCACCGGCAAGCAGGGCCTGTTCGGCGGTTATCAACCCTGGCTCAAGCGCGCCGCACGCTTCCGTTCGCTGGGGGACGGGCAGGTCGACTTCAAGGGCATCTTCAGCAAGCTGGCCGAATACGACTACAGCGGCTGGGCCACGCTGGAGTGGGAGTGCTGCCTGAAAAACCAGCACGATGGGGCACGTGAAGGGGTGGCGTTCATCAACCGGCACATCATCCAGGTCACCGACACGGTGTTCGACGACTTCGCCGGTACCCCGGTGGCGCCGGCGGTCATCGCCAGGATGCTCGGCTTTGAAGGCAACCCTGTCGGGGAGCTGCAACGATGAGCACGCATTCTCACCATTACGCCCATGTGCACGGCCTGCGCCTGCACTACGTCACCCAGGGCGAAGGGGCACCGGTACTGCTGATCCCCGGCTGGCCACAGACCTGGTACACCTGGCGGCACGTCATGGCGGCCCTGGCCGACAACGGTTACCAGGCGATTGCCGTGGACCTTCCCGGCATGGGGCTTTCCGACAAGCCGCTGGACGGCTACGACACCGGCACCTGCGCCGCCCGCCTGCACGCGCTGATGGGGCAACTGGGGCACGAACGCTATGCCGTGGTGGGCCACGATGTGGGCATGTGGGTGGGGTATGCCCTGGCCAGCGATTTTCCGGGGGTGGTGAACCGGCTGTGCCTGAGCGAAGCGGTGATTCCGGGCCTGGCGCCGGCGCCGTCGATCTTCGCGCCGCCGGAGCAGAACATCTTCCTGTGGCACTTCATGTTCAACCAGTTGCAGGACCTTCCCGAGGCGCTGATTACCGGGCGCGAAGCGCAGTACCTGAGGTTCATGTTCGAGAAATGGGCTGTGCGCCTGGATCGGGTGGCGGTGGATACCTATGTGCAGGCGTATTCGGCGCCGGGGGGCTTGCGTGGCGGGTTTGCCTACTACCGCGCGATACCCGAAACGATTCGCCAGAACCAGCAGCGCGGGCAGGTGCCACTGGGCATGCCGGTGCTGGCGATCGGGGCGCAACTGGCAACCAATGATGCGCCGCGGGTAACCCTGGAGGGGCGCGCCACCACGTTGCAGGGCGCGATCATCGAGGGCTGCGGGCACTTTGTGACCGAAGAGGCCCCCGAGGCATTTGTCGGGCACCTGCTGCCGTTTCTGCGCTGAGGGTTGCGGCGCGGCCTTCGCCAGCAAGGCGCGCGCCTGTCATCTAGCGCGTGCCATTGCCCGCGAAGGGCGTTCAAGGCGCCTGCAATGCCTCCAGCTCATCCGCGCGTTCGGAGGTCATGCGCAGGCGGCAGCCACCGCCATTGAGGATGTCCATGGTGCCGCCGGTCTGCGTGAAGTAGAAATCGCAGTTGCTGTCGATGTACTTGATCCACGCCCGCTGCGCATCCCGGAGCTTGCCCTGCTGCACCGGCCCAAACGCGGCCATGGCCTTCTTGTAGACCTGGTTCAGGCGTTTGTCCTGGCGGGCGATCTCGGCGTTGTTGCATTCGTTCATGCTCACCGTGGTGTTCGCGGTGTCCATGCAGGCCTTGTACGCCGCCGAAGTCTTGTCCTGCGCCAGCGCCAGCGGCGCAACTGCCGCCAGCGACAGCACCGCAACCCCCATCATCCGCTTGATACTCATGGCTTGCCTCTCCTGTTCTGACTGCCTAGGGCGCACAGGCTCGCATGACCTGCTCGCGCAACCAATGGTGCGCCGCTTCCTTTTTGCGTCGCTCGTGCCACACCTGCTGAAAGGCGAACGCGCGAATCGCCAGCGGCGGCTCGAAACAGCGCAACCCACGCTGCGCCTTGAGGTTCTGCACGCTGCGCCGCGCCACGGTCAGCACCAGGTCGGTGCCCACCAGCACGTCGCTGGCCGCCGCCCAGTGCGGCAACGCCAGCACCACCCGGCGCTGCTGCCCCAGCGCCGCCAGGGCCTGGTCGATCTCGTTGTCGGCCCCGGGCCGCATCGCCACCAGCACATGGGGGCGCGCCAGCCAGGCGGGCAATGTCAGCCCGCCACGGGCCGGCAGCGTGGCGCGGTCGGCCACACACACGAACCCCTCCTCGAACAGCGTGGCGGCCTGCAACGGCTCGGCCAGGGTGGGGAATACGCCCAGCGCCAGGTCCACCTCGCCATCGAGCAACTGGCCGAGCATCGCCTCGCGGCTGCCCTGGCTGACCACCAGGTCGATGCCCGGTGCGGTCTCGCGCAGGCAGCGCATCAGGCCCGGCAGCACCACCCGCGCGCCATAGTCCGACATCGCCAGGCGAAAGCTGCGCCGCGCCCGCGCCGGCTCGAAACCGGGGCTGCCCAGCAGCGCATCCAGTTGCTGCAGGGCATCCTGCAACGGCGCCGCCAGTTCCAGCGCACGCAACGTGGGCTGCAGGCGGCCCGCACGGCGCACCAGCAGCGGGTCCTGGAAGATCTCGCGCAACTGCGCCAGCGCATGGCTCACCGCTGGCTGGCTGCGGTGCAGGCGCAAGGCCGCGCGCGAGACGTGCTGCTCGGCCAGCAGCGCATGCAGGGTCAGCAGCAGGTTGAGGTCGATACGGCGCAGATCATCCATGTGGCGAATAGCCCCTGTGCACAATTCGAATTTCCATCAGTGAAACAGATAACCAAGACTGTACCAAGCCCTCCATAGCCAGAAGGAAACCACCATGAACCTCAACCTCGCTGTCGCCATACCGCTGCTTGTCGCCCTGCTGGCCGGTGCCGCCGTGCCGTTCCAGGCCGGCGCCAACGCCGCGCTCGGGCGCCTGCTCGGGCACCCGCTGTGGGCCACGCTGATCTCGCTGGCGGTGAGCGTGCTGATGGTGCTGCCGGCCCTGCTGCTGATGCGCGCACCGCTGCCGCAACTGTCCAACCTCGGCCAGGCGCCGTGGTGGGCGTGGTTGGGTGGCGTGGCCGGGGTGGCCTACATCACCGCGGCGCTGATCCTCACCCCGCGCCTGGGCGCGGCCGGTTTCATCGTGTGCGTGATCGCCGGCCAGGTGCTCTCGTCGCTGATCATCGACCAGTGGGGGCTGATGGGCCTGCCATCGCGCCCGGTCAACGGCCTGCGCATCGCCGGGGTGGCGCTGATCATCGTCGGCATGCTGGTGGTGCAATGGGGCACCCGCGCCAACCGTTGAGGGCTCACCAGGGGTGGGTGCGCTCGAACACGTAGCCGTGCTGGGGGAACGCATTGAACAGGATCACCCCCAGCACCACCAGCAACAGCAGCCAGTCGACAACGCGCAGACGCGGCACCTGGCGCACCTCGCGCCGGTCACGACAGTGCAGCGCCTGCCCCAGGGTCATCAGTACGAAGGCGCCGATCCACAGGTAGTACCCCACGCCCAGCGCGGTGAGTTGCACGAAATCATAGGACTGCGGCGTGTTGTCCGGCACCGTGCTCACCACCAGGAACGACAGCCCCAGCAGCAGCGCCAGCACCGACAGGCCCAACCCCACCCGCGGCCACCAGCGATGGGCCAGCAGCGCCAGGCCGAAGACCGGGTTGGCAAACCAGCCATAGATCTGGAACGGGATGCCCCACAGCCCGTACACCAGCAACCATACCGAACTCATGTGGGCACCGTTGTCGGTGTAGTAGGCATTGAAATACAGGCAGGCCACGTACAGCACCAGGCTGAGCGTGAGGTAATGACGTTTCACAGGAGTGTCCGCAGGTCAGATGGAATTGGAGGGTATTGCCGGGGCCGGAGGCGTGACATTGGCGCCGCTGCCCACGCTGAACGAGAACGCCGCCGTGGCATAGATCGCCGCCACCAGCACCCAGGCCAGCCAGCCCTGGCCCGGCCCGCCCGGCGCCTGCCGGCGGTTGAGAAACTGGCCGGCCACGTATGCCGCCAACGCCAGCAACCACAGGTAGTAGGCGCCGAGCAGGTTGGCCTGGCCATTGGCCTTGCGCGGCACCAGCGCGCTGTCGCCCCAGCCGATCACTGGCAGCCACTGCGCCGCCAGCACCAGTGCCGCGACCGCCGCCAACAGCGACAGCAGCGGCCGGTTGCGCCGCAGCATCAGTGCCAGGCACAGCAGCGGGTTGGCCCACCAGGCGCTGCCACCCAGCCAGCCGAGGGTCAGCACATGCATGCCGCGCATGGTCACCTCGCTGACCGGCACGGCATCCAGAAACAGGCTGCCCAGGTACAGCACCAGGCTCAGTACCACGTAATGCCGCTTGAACAGTGCCAGCATCTAGTTGACCCCGAGTTCGCAGTCGTCGCAGGCCGCTGGTGGCTCGCCGAGGTTCATGTAGACCGGTCGCGCCGGCGCGACGGTGGCCTTGACGAACGACAGTGGAATGGTCAGCACGATACCCGCCACCAGCACCCAGTGCAGCCAGCCCAGCGCTGGCTGGATAAGCCTGGGCTGGCGCCGGTAGCGGTGCTGGCCGATCACGAATGCCAGCATCGAGGCCAGCCACAGGTAGTAGCCGGTGCGCACGTCAGGCCCGCCGTGGGGCGCCGGCGGGATCGGCGACCAGTCGGTCCAGCCCAGCGCCAGGGCCGAGCCCGCCAGCAGCAGTGCGCACCAGCCCAGGCGGTAAGCGGTTTTGGGGTCTTTGCGGTGGGTTGCGAAGGCGCCCAGCAGCAGCGGGTTGGCAAACCACAGGCCGCCGGCCAGCCAGCCCATCGACAGCGCGTGCATGCCGCGCAGCACCGAATCGTGCCCCCAGGCGCAGGCCTCCGGGTACAGGCAGGCGAGGTACAGCAGCAGGCTCAGCAAGCGGAAATCGAAGCGCACCAGTAAGTCCATTCAGCCGGGTGGGAAGCGGGGCGCGACGATAGCCCATCGCCTGCCCCGCTGTCCAAGTCATTCAGGCCGATTCGAGCAGCAGCCCGTACAACGCCGAATCCGACACCTCGCCGGCGATGCACCAGCGCTCGCGCAGCAGCCCTTCACGCTCGAAGCCCATGCGTTCGAGGGTGCGCGCCGAGGCACCGTTGCGCGGGTCGATCTCGGCCTCGAGGCGGCGCATGTTCAGGCCGATGGCAAGGTACTCGACGAACAGCTCCAGCGCCTCGCCCATGTAGCCCTGGCCCTGGGCGCTGCTGGCCAGGCAGTAGCCGATTTCGCCGCGGCGCGACTCGGCGTCGATGTTGAAGAATTGGCACATGCCCAGCAGCAGGTCGCTGCCCTGCGGGTAGATACCCAGCTTGAGGCTGCGCCCGGCCAGGTAGGCGGCGCGGTCGGCCAGCAAGGCCACTTCGGCTTCGTCCAGGGTCTGCCACGGCCCGTGGTGCCAGTAACGCATCACCTCGGGGTCGGCCATGATCCCCAGCCACTGCTCGGCATCGCGGGCCTGCATGGGCCGCAGTTGCAGGCGCGGCCCGTTCAGGCACAGCGCAGTGTCGAAAGCTTCAGGCAAACTCATGAAATTACTCCTGGTGGGTGAACCTGCCACCACGCCACCACGCCCACCGTTACCAGCAGGACCGCGGCCTGGGCCAGGTTGAATTCGTAGAGCCGGTGCAGCGTCACCCACGGCTGGCGCCACGCCGGGCCGCCTTCCTGTGGTGGCTGATACGGCAACAGGCCAAGCAGCCCGACAGCGAAGTAGCCCGTCAGCGCGACGATACCGGTCCACGGGTGGGTACCGGCCAGCATCGGGTAGATCGGCAGTGCCAGCAGCAGGCGCGGCACGCCATGGCGCAGCAGCAGACGCTCGCCATCGGGGTTGAACCGACGCGGGATCAGCCATTCGCTCAGGCGCAGGTCCAGCGCCAGCAGGTTCGGCGCGGTCCACAGCCAGAAACGCATGAACACCGCCGACAGTTGCACCGTCAGCAGCGAGCCCACCACGGCGGCAATCAGTACATTGGAGGGGTGCGCGAAGAAATCCGGCCCCGCCAGCCACAGCACGATCACCAGCACCATGCAGCTCATCACCCGCAGGTAGCTGCGCGGGTGCAGCGGGCGCGGCGCCAGCCTGCGCCAGAAGTACAGGTCGCGGTGCGGCACCTGGTCGAGCAGTTCGGGGTAGTGGTAGAGCAGGGTTTGCGTCAGATGCTCACAGGCTTCCCAGTCGGCCTCGCTGAAGCCCTGGGCCAGCGCCACCTGCTGCTTGAACTCGAGGTTGCGCAGCAGCAGGTAGGCCGCATTGCCCTCGGGGTTGGTGTGCCAGTGCCACTGCTCGGCCAGGGCCTGCTGGCGGGCGAACCAGGTATCGCGACGGCAGCGCTCGTTCAGGCCCTGCCACAGGTGCGCGGGCCGGGGGCCACCGTCATCGTCGCTCCAGTTGAAGTAGCCGCACACGCGTTCGAACAGCGCGGTGCTGCTGCCGGGGTGATCGTGAAGCAGCTCCAGCAGCATGGCCTGGAACTGCTCGCGGCGGTCGAAGGGCTCCAGCCAGGCCTGCCCGCCCCAGTGCTGCAGGCTGGCGAAAAACGCCTGTTCGTCGCCCGCCTGCAAATAGTGCTGCAACTGCGCGTGGCAGGCTTGCCAGAGGCTGCCCAGCAGTTCGTCGCCCTGGTACGCGCCGATCGGCACCGCCTGCCAGGGGGTGAACCAGCCACGCCTCGGCACCGCCCAGTGCAGGATGGGCAGGCGCAGGGTTTCGTCATCCAGGCTGCGCTGCAGCAACTGCTGCTCGAAGGCCGCCTCGCACCCCAGTTCACCGGCCTGGCGCCACAGGTTGTCGAGCTGCGCAGGGTCCAGCCCTTCGAGCAGCGCGCGGGCCTGTTGCTCCCTGGCGGGTGTGGGTTCGATGTCGACGTGCACCGCCGCGGCCTGCGGGGCTGGCACATCGGCCGATTCCAGCGCTGGCGCTGCATCGTCCTCGTGTGCCCAGCGGCTGCGCGCCAGCGCCTGTTCATAGGCCTCGCGCAGGCGCTGGAAGGCCTCGGGGTCCTCGTCGGGGCGGTGCACCTTGAGCAGGCGCGCATACTGGCGCCTGATACTGCGTTCATCAGCGCCCGGGGCCAGGGCCAGCACGCTCCAGCAGTCTTCGATCACGTCACTCATTGCCGCTCCTTCAGCGCCAGCTGTCCTGGCCCAGTTCATTCACGCGCTGTTCGAGCTCGTGGCGCACCTCGCGGATCTGGCGCTCGTCCTGGGTTTCCAGCACGCGCTGGAACTGCGCGGCCCAGGCCCCGATCAGCTCACGTACCTCGCCCAGGCTTTCCTGATACAGGCGCTCCAGGCGCGCCAGCAACAGGGTGTTGGGTTGCTGGTCACGCGGGTGGGTCTTGAGCTCGGCCAGCGCCGCCAGGCGTTCGCGTACCTCTTCGGGGCTGAGTACGCCGGGGTTGTTCTCGATCACCAGGGCATGCTGCTCGCCGGTCAGCGGGATGCTCACCTGGGCTTCGAGAATGCCGTTGATGTCGTAGGTGAAGCGCACGTCCAGGGCCACCTCGCCGGCCTTGCGCCGTGGCACCGGAATCTCCAGCACGCCCAGCAGCACGTTGTCGCGCACCAGGCGGCTCTCGCCCTGGAACACCTTGACCAGCACCTGCTCCTGCTGGTCGCCGACGGTGTAAACCGTCTGCACCCGGCTCACCGGCACCACGCTGTTGCGCTCGATGATCGGCAGGTAGTGCCCGCTCTCGTGGCGGTCACCGACCTGGCGCACGGTTTCCATGCCCAGGGTGTAGGAGCACACGTCGGTCAGCACCACCTCTTCGAGCGCGGCATCCCGGGCCTTGAGCGCGGCCTGCACGGCGGCGCCGTGGGCCACCACTTCATCGGGGTTGAGGCTGATCGAAGGGAAGCGCCCGAACAGCCCGGCCGCCAGCTTGCGCACCAGCGGCATGCGCGTGGTACCGCCCACCAGCAGCACTTCGTCCAGGTCCGAGGCGCGGATGCGCGCATCGCGCAGGGCGCGTTCGATGGGGGTGCGCAGGCGTGCCAGCAGCGGTGCGAACAGGTCGGCCAGGGCGTCCTGGGTGTACACGTGGCGCCATTCGCGGCCCTCCACGCGTACCACGAAGTCGGCCTGCTGGGCCTGACCCAGCTGCCGGCGTACACGCTCGGCCTCGCGGCGCAGCGGCTGCAGCAGCGTGGTCGCGCCGGGGAAGTCGTTGCCCTGCTGGGCCTGCACGAAATGCTCCAGCAGCAACTGGTCGAAGTCTTCACCGCCCAGGTAGTTGTCGCCGGCGCTGGCGCGCACCTCCATCACCCCTTCGAACAGCTCCAGAATCGACACGTCGAAGGTGCCGCCACCCAGGTCGAAGACCAGAAACGAGGTTTCCTTGTCGCGCTGGTGCAGGCCGTAGGCGAGTGCGGCGGCGGTGGGTTCGTTGATCAGTTTGTCGACGCGCAGCCCGGCCAGTTCGCCGGCCACGCGGGTGGCCTTGCGCTGGGCATCGCTGAAGTAGGCCGGCACGCTGATGACCGCCTCGGTGACCGGCTCGCCATAGGCACGCTCGACGTCTTCCTTGAGGCTCTTGAGCACCAGTGCCGAGAGTTCTTCGGGGCGGTAGGCACGCCCACCCAGGGTGACCTGCTGGTTGCTGCCCATGTAGCGCTTGAACAATGCGGTGGTCAGGTGCGGATGGGTGTGCAGGCGCTCGCGCGCCGCCTGCCCGACCAGCACCCGGCCCTGGTCGTCGAGCCCCACCACGCTGGGGGTGAGCGTGTGGCCGAGTGCGTTGGCCACCAGTTCAGTGGCGCCATCGCGCCACACGGCCACCAGGCTGTGGGTCGTGCCCAGGTCGATACCGACGATCATCAGCGACTTCCCTCTCATCAAATCAGAGGGCGATGGTACTTGAGGTACCTGCGCTCAAGCCACCGCCTTCACGCGCCGTGATCGTCGTTCGCCGCCTAGAACCCCATGCTGAAACTCACCGTTACCGCATGGTCGCGGGTGTCGCTGGACAGCTGCCCCGAATAGCCCAGGCCCAGTTTGCCGGCCTGCCCGATCGACAGGTCCAGCCCCGCCTCAACCACCGCCGCATCGCGGGCGATCGGCACGCCCTGGGTGGTGAAGCCGGCGCCGCCCTCGATGAAGCGCAGGTCGGCATCGGGCTTGGTGTCGCCGTAGGCATGCCGCCAGCCCAGGCTGCCACGCGGGGTCAGGGTACTGCCGTTGGCCAGCTTGAACGCCTTGCCCGCCCGCAGGCCCACGGTGGAGAAGGTGATGTCCTGGTCGGCACTGGCCTTGAGCCGCGCCGCGCCGCCCTTCTCGCGTGCAGTGTCGCTGTCGTAGTTGACGTAGGCCAGGCCCGCGAACGGTTCCAGCGCCACGCCGCCTGCCTCGATGGCGTAGCTCACCTCGCCGAACACCTGCGCGGTGCGCGCCTTGTACTTGGCCTTGAGGCGGTCGTCGTAGCTGCCGATGGCGACGTCACGCTTGCTCTCGATGTCGTGCCAGCTGTACGCCGCACCCACGCGGGCCGAGAAGGCATCGAGCTGGTAGCCCAGGTAGGTGGCCAGGTGGTAGCTGTCGATGCTCGCATCGGAACGGCGGCCGCTGGCATCCAGGTCGCTGCGGGTATAGCCGGCGGCCACGCCCACGCGCCAGTCGCTGTTCAGGCTGCGGTCCACCCCGAGCAGGAAGCCCTGCACGTTGCGGTCGATGCTGGCGCTGTTGCTGTTGCCGTCCATCTTGCCCCAGGTGCCCAGTGCCTGCGCCCAGCCCACGGCCTCGTCGTGGCAACCGTCGCTGGTGAGCTGGTTGGCGTTCGGTGCCAGGGCCCGACGCGGATCCTCCTCGCGCATGCAGCCTGGCTGGCGCAGGCGGTCGTTGACCGCTTCGCGCACGTAGCGCGAGTCTTCGATCAGCGCACTGGCGGTACTGGCATGGATCTCGCCCGACAGGCTGTCCAGCGCCGCCTGAACGCCACCACGGTTCTGCGCCATGACCGCGCCCAGCACCGCCGCCGGTGCCCCGCTGCTGCCCAGTGCGCCGGCCACGGCCTGCTGGTTGGGGGTCGCAGCCACATCGCCGAGGCTGGTGCCGTTGCGGCTGATGGTGACGCCGACCTGGTTGCTGCCGTAGTTGAGCGTGGTGTCGTAGAACGGCGTATCCGGCAACTGCACGGTGGTGAAGGTGCCGTTCACCCCGCCGCCGGCAGTCACCACGGTGTACTGCGCGTTGCCCGAGGCCGGTGCCGAGTTCAGCACCACCAGGCTGCCGCCCAGGTTGGCCGTGCCGCCCACGGTCAGGCCGCTGCTGGCGGGGTTGCCGACCACCACCTGCAGGGTGCCGCCCGGGGCGTTGGTGAAGTTGCCGCCGACCTTGAGCCCGCTGGCCGGGTCAGGCTGCACCACACCGTTGTTGACCAGCGAGCCCACGCTGCCGTTGCCGCTCAGTGCGGCACCGGCCCCCACCGTGACCTTGGCCCCGAGCACCGTGCCCGGGTTGGCCGCATTGCCCACCAGCAGCAGGCCCTGGTTGACCGCCAGGTTGCCGCTGAACGGCTGGTTGCCGGTCAGCAGCAGGCTGCCGCTACCTTGCTTGACGGTGTTGCCGGTGCCGCTGAGTACACCGTTGAAGCGGCCGTCGGTGTCCTGCTGGAACACCAGGCTGGCGTTGTCGACGATGTTGCCTTGCAGGCTGGTGGTGTTGCCCACCAGCGTACCGCCGCTGACCCTGGTGCCGCCGGTGTAGGTGTTGGCGCCGCTCAGGATCAGCGTGCCTGCGTCGAGTTTTTCGATACCGCCCGCGCCCACCAGCGGCGCCGAGATCTGCGTGCTGTCGCCGGTGTTCACGCGCACGGCGGCCAGGTCGCCATTGGCTGCATTGACCGGTGTCAGGCTGCCGCCGCTGCCGGCCACCAATTGGTAGCCGCCGGTGAGGAACTGCAGGCCGGTGAAGGACTGATTGCCAGCCACGGTGACGGTCCCCGCCTGACCACCGAACACGCCGAACTGCGCATCCCAGGTTTCGCTCAGGTTGCCGTTGACGTCGGTCCAGTTGGTGCCGTTGCCCCAGGTACCGCTGCCGCCACCGATGGTGCCGTCGGCATTGGTCTTGCCGCCGTTCCAGAACTGCAGTGCGCCACCGGCGCCCTGCACCACCAGGTTGATCTGCTGGGCGATGGCCGTCTGCAGGGTCAGTTGGCCTGGCAAGGTGCCGCCTGGCAGCAGGCCGAACAGCAGGCCGTTGTCGGTCAGGTTGCCACCGTAGCTGAACAGCTGGTAAACGCCGCTGCCGAAGCCACCGGCATTGCTGATGTTGAGCGTGCCATCAAGGGTCAGGTCGCCCGCCACCTTGACCACGGTGGTCGAGGCCGATGCCTGCCCGAGCGCCAGGTCGACATTGCTGCCGGCATCCAGGTTGAGCGCGCCGACCTTGAGTGGCGTGGCGCCGCTGCCTGCCGCCAGGGTCGCACCGCTGGCCAGGTTGACCGTGCCGGCGTAGTTGCCGCTGCCGCCCAGGGTCGCCCCGTTGTTGACCTGCACCGTGGCACTGGCCAGGCTGCCGTTGACCAGCAGGCTGCCGGCGTTGACCGTGGTGGCGCCGGTGAAGCCGCTGTTGCCGGTCATCAGCAGTTGCCCGCTGCCGTTCTTGATCAACGTGCCGCTGCCGGTGAGGTTGCCGGTGTAGGTACCGTTGCTGGCCTGTTCGAAGGTCAGCGCGGCGTTGTTGAGGATCGCGCCCTGCAGGCTGCTGGTATTGCCCTGCACGCTGCCGGCGTTGAAGGTGCTGCCGCCGCTGTAGGTGTTGGCACCGCTCAGCAGCAGTGCGCCATTGCCGTTTTTCACCAGGCTGCCGTTGCCGCTGATCACCCCGTTCAGGGTCAGGTCGTGGCTGCCGCCCAGGGTCAGTTGCGAGGCCAGGCTGACGGCGTTGCCCAGTTGCAGGTCAAGCGTGCCGTCCAGCTGCGCAGTGCCACCCACCGTGAGCGCGCCGCTGCCCAGTGCAGCGTTGTCGCCCAGGGTCAGGCTGCCGGCATTGAGGCGCGTACCGCCCTGGTAGGTGTTGGCGCCGGCCAGGGTCAGGTCGGCCGTACCGTTCTTCACCAGGCTGCCGCTGCCGCTGACGAGGTTGGTGAGATCAAGGTCATTGCTGCCCGCGATGGTCAGCGCACCACCGAGCGTCACGGCGTTGCCCAGGGTCACGGCCTGGTTGGCATCCAGCGTGGTGCCGTCGGCAGCCGTCAGCGCACCGCTGCCCAGGGCGGTGTTGCTGCCCACCACCAACGTGCCGCCGTTGAGCTGGGTGCCGCCGGTATAGCCGTTGTTGCCGTTGAGCACCAGGGTGCCGCCTTCGAGCTTGGCCAGGGTGCCGCTGCCGTTGATGTCCACGTTCAGTGTGGCGCTCACGCCGTTGCCGATACGCACGTTGCCGGTGCCCTGGGCACCGTTGGTGAGGTTCAGCGCGTCACCGCTCAGCACGTAGCCATTGTCGAGGAACTGCAGGCCGTTGACGGTCTGCACACCATCGACGGTCACCGCGCCGCCCGTGCCCTGGAACACCGCGAAGGTGCCGTTCCAGGCCTGGTTGAGCGCTCCGTTGGCATCGGTCCAGTTGGTGCCGCCGACGCTCCAGACACCGGCGCCGCCGTCGACCGATCCATTGCCGACGGTCTGGCTGCCGTCCCAGAACAGCACGTTGTTGTTGCTGCCGCCCACCACCAGGTTGACCTGGTTGTTGACGGCGGTCTGCACATCCAGATCGCCCGCGATGACCCCATTGGGCACGCTGCCGATGGCCAGGCCGTTGTTGGTCAGCGCGCCGCTGTAGTCGATCAGGCGATACACGCCCGCACCGAACCCGCCCAGGTCGGTGACATTGAGCTTGCCGTCCAGGGTCAGGTTGCCGCCCACGTTGATCAGCGCCGGGGTACCCACCACAGGGGCGCCCAGGGCCGCATCCAGGTTGGCGTCCGCGCCCAGTACCAGCGAGCCGACGCTCAGGGTATCGCCGCTGCGCAGCGACAGGTGCCCGCCGTCGGCGACGGTCAGCGCGCCGCCGAGGCTGCCGGTGCCGCCCAGGGTGCTGCCGCTGTTCACCGTGACGGTGCTGCTGGCCAGGCTGCCATTGACGATGAGGCTGCCGCCGCTGACGGTGGTGGCCCCGCTCAGGGTATTGCCACCGCCCAGGGTCAGCGTGCCGGTGCCGGTCTTGTCCAGCGTACCGGTGCCGCTGAGCACCCCGCCGAACGTGCCCTCGCCCACTTGCAGGCCGGTACCGGCGCCTACGTTCACGGTGCCGCTGCCGCTGAGCTCGCCCAGGTTGGTGGTGCCGCCCAGGTTGAGGCTGGCGCCGTTGCCCAGGTTGAGCTCGGCCGGGTTGCCGAGTGCACCGCTGCCCACCGTGCTGAGGCTGCCGGAAAGAATGTTGAGGATGCCGCTGAAGCTGTTGTTGCCGCTGAGGGTGAGGTTGGCCGCACCGTTCTTGTTCAGGGTGCCCGCACCGCTCAGCACGCCGGCCAGGGTCAGGTTGTTGGTGCCCGCCACGTTGAGCGTGCCGCCCACATCCACCGCGTTGGCCAGGGTCATGGCGCTGGTGGTGGTCAGGGTGGAGGTGCCGCTGACACTCAGGGCACCGCTGCCCAGCGCCGAGCCGTTGCCCAGGGTCAGGTTGCCGGCACCCAGCTGGGTGCCACCGCTGTAGGTGTTCACCCCGGTGAGGGTCAGGCCGCCGCTGCCGGTGTGGTTCAGGCTGCCCGTGCCACTGATGACACCGCCCAGGGTGAGGTTGTTGCTGCCCGGCAGGGTCAGGCCGGCGTTGAGCACGATGGCATTGGCCAGTGACAGCGCACTGCCATTGACCAGGCTGGAGGCGCCACTGACGGTGAGCGCGCCACTGCCCAGCGCCCCGGCGTTGCCGACATTCAGGGTGCCGCTCTGCAGTACGGTACCGCCCGTGAAACCGTTGGCACCGTTGAGCGTGAGGCTGCCGCTGCCCTGCTTGGTGAGGCTGCCGGCGCCGTTGACCAGGCCATTGAGGGTCAGGTCGTTGCTGCCGAGCAGCGTCAGGTTGCCGCTCAGGTTGAAGGTGTTGGCCAGCGCCAGCGCGCTGCTGCTGTCCAGTTGCGTGCCCGCGGCCGCGTTGAGGGCGCCGACGCCCAGTGCGGTGTCACTGCCCAGTACCAGCGTGCCGGCATTCAGGGCGGTAGGGCCGGTGTAGCTGTTGTCGCCGTTGAGCGTCAGGCTGGCGCCGCCCGCCTTGAGCAGGCCGCCGGTGCCGCTGATGTCACCGTCCAGCGTCAGTGCGTTGCTGCCGGCAATGCTCAGTTGGCCGAGCAGGCCAATGGTGTTGGCCAGGCTCACCGCCTTGTTGCTGTCCAGGGTGGTGCCATTGGCCGCAGTCAGCGTGCCACTGCCCAGCGCGCCGTCATTGCCGACCACCAGGGTGCCGCCATTGAGCTGCGTGCCGCCGGTGTAGCCGTTGGCGCCGTTGAGCACCAGCGTGCCGCTGTCGAGCTTGGCCAGGGTCGCGCTGCCATTGACCGGCAGGTCCAGGGTGGCGGTCACGTTCGGGTCGACCCGTACCGCAAAGCTGCCACTGTTGCCGTTGACGGCGTTGAGCACGCCGCCACTGCCGGCGACCAGCTGGTAGCCGTCGGTGATGAACTGCAGGGCATTGACGGCCTGACCACCTTCGACCGTGACCACGCCGCCCGCAGCGCCCTGGAACACCGCGAACTGCCCCTGCCAGACGTCGTTGACTGTGCCGTTGAGGTCGGTCCAGTTGGTGGTGGTGCTGTTCCAGGTGCCGCTGCCGCCCTGCACCACGCCATCGGGGACAGTGCCCGCCCCATCCCAGAACTGCACGATCAGGTTGGGCGAGTTGACCAGCACGTTGACCTGGCCGGTAATCGCGGTTTGCAGTTGCAGCTCGCCGGGCGTGACGCTGCCCGGCAGGCTGCCCAGCACCAACCCGTTGTTGGTCAGCGAGCCGTAATCGAACAGGCGATAGATACCATTGCCGAAGCCGCCGTCATCGGTGATGTTGAGCGTGCCACCCAGGGTCAGGTTGCCGGCAACATTGAACAACGAGGTACCGCCGGTGACGGGCGAGCCGAGTGCGACGTCGATGCTGGCGTTGGGCGCCAGCGCCAGCGAGCCGAAGCTGAGCTGGGTGCCGCTGGTGCCGGCCAGGTGGCCGCCGTTGACGATGGTGGTCAGCCCGCCCACGCTGCCGCTGCCGGTCAGGGTCGCGCCGGAATTGACCGTCAGGTTCCCCCCGTTCAGGGCGCCCGACACGCTCAAGGTACCGCCGCTGACCTGGCTGGCGCCGCCCAGGTTGCTGATGCCGGCAAGTTCCAGCACGCCGGTGCCGACCTTGTTCAAGCCGCCGCTGCCGACAAAGGCACCGGCGAAGACGCTGTCCAGGTTGGTATTGCCCAGGCTCAGCGTGCTGCCCAGGCCGATATTGGTGGTGCCGCTGCCGGTGAGTGCACCGATGCTGGTGTTGCCGTTCAGGTTCAGGTCGGTGCCGCTGCCCAGATTGACACTGGCGACATTGCCCAGGGCGTTGCTATTCAAGGTGGTCAGCATGCCCTGGGTGATATCGAGTGTGCCGCTGAAGGTGTTGTTGCCGAACACCACCAGTTCCTGGGCGCCGCTCTTGATCAGGTTGCCCGAGCCACTGATAACCCCACCCAGAGTCAGGTTGGCGGCCGTGTCCAGGGTCAGGTCGCCATTGACCGCGATGGCATTCAGCAGCGTGACAGCCTGGGTATTGCCCAGGGTGCTGGTGCCCGTGGCGCTCAGTGCGCCGCTGCCCAGCGCAGCGCCATTGGTGACGGTCAGGGTGCCGCCGCCCAGGCTGGTACCACCGGAATAGGTGTTGGTGCCGCTCAGGGTCAGGTTGCCGCTACCGGTCTTGATCAGTTGGCCGTTGCCGCTGATCACGCCGCCCAGGCCGAAGTCGTTGCTGCCGTTGACGGTGAGGTTGGCATTGAGGCCGATGCCGTTGTTCACCACCACGGCGCTGTTGCCGCTGCTCAGGCTCGAGTTGCCGGTGACCGACAGCACCCCGGTGCCCAGCGCATTGTTGTTGCCCAGCACCAGGGTGCCGGCGGTGAGGATGGTCTCGCCGCTGTAGGTGTTGCTGCCGTTGAGGGTGAGGGTCGCAGCGCCGTTCTTGGTCAGGTCGCCGGGGCCGTCGATCACGCCGTTCAGGGTCAGGTCGTTGCTGCCGCCGACGTTCAGGTTGCCGACGATGTTCAGCGCATTGCCCAGCGTCACCGCCGTGCTGGCATCGAGGATGGTGTTGTTGCTGGTGCGCAGGGTACCGACGCCCAGTGCGCTGTCGCTGCCCACGATCAAGCGGCCGGCGCCCAGCAGGGTGTCGCCGCTGTAGGTGTTGGCGCCGCTCAGGGTCAGGTCGCTGGCGCCGGTCTTGACCAGGCCGCCCGCGCCGCTGATCGCGCCCGTCAGGGCCAGGTTCTGCGCGCCGAGCAGGGTCAGGTTGCCGGTCAGTACCAGGGCATTGTCCAGGGTCAGCGCGGTGCTGGTGTCCAGCGTGGTGGCGCCGGCGGCGGTCAGGGTGCCACTGCCCAGCGCCGTGGCCGAGGTCAGCAGCAAGCCGCCGGCATTGAGCGCTGTACCGCCCTGGTAGGTATTGTTGCCGCCCAGGGTCAGCACCCCGGTGCCGGTCTTGATCAGGCCGCCCGCACCGCTGATGTCGCCGCCCAGGGTCAGGCCGGCGCTGTTGGCGACGGTCAGGTCGGCATTCAGGCCGATGGCGTTGCCCAGGTTCAGCGCGGTGTTGCTGGCCAGGGTGGAGGCGCCGCCGACCGTCAGCGCGCCGCTGCCCAGTGCGGTGGCGTTGCCTACGGTGAGGGTGCCGGCATTCAGGGTGGTGCCGCCGCTGTAGGTGTTGGCACCGGTGAGGGCGAGGTTGCCGCCACCGGTCTTGATCAGCCCGCCAGTGCCGCTGACCACGCCCGTCAGGCCCAGGTCGGTGTTGCCGGCGACCGTCAGGTTGGCGCCCAGGTTGACCGCGTTGGCCAGGTTCACCGCAGCGCTGCTGGCCAGGGTGGACGCCCCGCCCACGCTGAGGCCGCCGTTGCCCAGCGCCAGCGCATTGCCCACGGTGAGGGTGCCGGCGTTCAGGGTGGTGCCGCCCTGCCAGGCGTTGGCACCGGTCAGGGTCAGGTTGCCCGCGCCATTCTTGGTGAGGCTGCCGGCACCGTTGACCTGGCCGCCCAGGGTGATGTCGTGGGTGCCGCCAACGGTCAGGTTGCCGGCCAGCGATACGGCGTTGAGCACGGTGACATCCAGGCTGCTGTCCAGCGTGGTGCCGCCTGCTGCCACCAGGTTACCCAGGCCCAGCGCCTGGTCACTGCCCAGAACCAGGCGGCCGCCATTGAGCAAGGTGTTGCCCAGGTGGGTGTTGCTGCCCGACAGGGTGAGCGTCGCGCCACCATTCTTGCTCAGCCCGCCGCTGCCGGTGAGGTTGCCGGCAAGGGTCAGGTCGTTGCTGCCGACCACCGTCAGGCCGCCGAGCAGGCCGATGGCATTGCCCAGGGTCACGGCGCTGCTGGCGTCCAGTGACGTGCCGGCCTGTGCAGTGAGCGTGCTGGTGCCCAGTGCGGTGTTGCTGCCGACGATCAGGGTGCCGCCGGCGAGGCTGGTGCTGCCCTGATAGGTGTTGTTGCCATTGAGGGTCAGGCTGGCCGAACCGTTCTTGACCAACCCGCTGCTGCCGCCGATCACGCCATTGAGCACCAGGTTGCTGGTGCCCGGCAGGGTCAGGTCGGCGCCCAGGTTGATCGCGTTGGCCAGGCTCAGCGGGGTGCTGGTCGCCAGGCTGGACGCGCCGGTGACGTTCAGCGCACCACTGCCCAGTGCCGCACCATTGCCCAGGGTGAGGGTGCCGCCGCCGACGCTGGTGCCGCCCTGGTAGGTGTTGGCACCATTGAGGGTCAGGTTGCCCGTGCCGGTCTTGTTCAGGGCACCGCTGCCGCTGACGATGCCGTTGAGGGTCATGGCGTTGAGGCCGTCGAGGGTCAGGTTGGCGCCCAGGTCGATGGCGTTGGCCAGGTTGGTCGTGGTAGTGCCTGCCAGGCTGCTGGCAGCGGTCACGTGCAGCGCGCCTGTGCCCAGGGCCAGGTCATTGCCCAGCAGCAGCCGGCCAGCGGCCAGGGTGGTGCCGCCGGTGTAGCTGTTGGCGCCGCCCAGGGTGAGCGTGGCAGCGCCGTTCTTGGTCAGGTTGCCGGCGCCGTTGATGCTGCCGTTCAGGGCCAGATCGTTGCTGCCGGCCACCGTCAGGCCGCCGAGCAGGTTGACGCTGTTGCCCAGGGCGATGCTGGCGTTGCTGTCCAGCGTGGTGCCGTTGGCGGCAGTCAGCGCACCGCTGCCCAGCGCCAGGTTGTTGCCCACCACCAGGGTGCCGCCATTGAGGGCGGTGCCGCCGCTGTAGCTGTTGCTGGCGTTGAGCACCAGCGTGCCGCTGTCGACCTTGCTCAGCAGGCCGCTGCCGCCCAGGGCGACACCAACCGTGGCGGTCACACCCGGATCGACACGCACCGTGGTGGCGCCATTGCTGCCATTGACCAGGTTCAACTGGCCGGTCACGCCATTGAGCAGGCGGTAGCCATCGGTGACGAACTGCAGGCCGGTGATCGACTGCGCGCCATTGACCAGCACGTCGCCTGCGGCGCCCTGGAATACCGCGAAGTTGCTGCTCCAGTCACGGTTGCCGGTGCCGTTGACCGTGGTCCAGTTGGTACTCAGGGCATCCCAGGTGCCGTTGCCGCCCTGGATCACGCCGTTGCCGACCAGGCCGGTGCCGTCCCAGAACAACACGCTGCCATTGGCGCCACCGACCAGCAGGTTGACCTGGCTGCCGATCGAGGTCTGTACCTGCAGGTCGCCCAGCTGCACGCTGCCGGGAATACTGCCGATCACCAGGCCGTTGTCGGTGAGCTGGCCGGTGTAGTTGATCAGGCTGTAGATACCGGTGCCAAAGCCGCCGATGTCGCTGACATTGAGGGTGCCGTCCAGGGTCAGGTTGCCGTTGACCTTGATCAGCGCATTGCCGCCGGTAGCCGGCGAACCAAGGCCCACGTCCAGATTGGAGTTGGCGTTGAGCACCAGCGAGCCCAGGGTCAGGCTGCTGCCGCTGTTGGCCGCCAGGTGGCCGCCATCGGCGATGGTCACCGCGCCCAGCACGCTGCCGGTGCCGGTACTGGTGAGGGTGGCGCCGGTATTGACCTGCACCAGGTTGCTGCCCAGCGAACCGGTGACGTTCAGGGTGCCGCCATTGACCTGGGTGGTGCCAGTGAGCAGGCCGTTGTTGCCGGCCAGTTCCAGGCTGCCGCCGCCGACCTTGATCAGGCCACCGGCCCCGGCCAGGCCGCCGGTGAATACGCTGCTGGCATCCCCCGCGCCCACGCTCAGGTTGGTACCGGCCCCCAGGTTCACGCTGCCGCTGCCGGTGAGGCTGGCAAGGCTGCTGCTGTTACCCAGGTTGAGGCTGGCGCCCAGCCCCACGTTCACCGCCGAGGCATTGCCCAGTGCGCCGGCACCGACCGTGGTCAGGCTGCCATTGAGCACGTTGACCGCGCCGCTGAAAGTGTTGTTGCCACTCAGGGTCAGGTCGGCCAGGCCATTCTTGATCAGGCCACCGGTGCCGCTGATCACCCCGCCCAGGCTCAGGTCGTTGTTGCCCGCCAGGCTCAGGTCGGCATTGAGTATCAGGTTGTTGCCCAGTGCGAAGCTGGCGCTGTTGTCCAGGCTGGCGTTGCCGGCCACGGTCAACGCGCCGGTGCCCAGGGCATTGGCATTGCCCAGGGTCAGGCCGCCGGCATTGAGCACGGTGCCGCCCTGGAAGGTGTTGACGCCATTGAGGGTCAGGTTGCTCGCCCCGTTCTTGACCAGCCCGGCGGCGCCGCTGATCACGCCGCCCAGGGTCAGGTCGTTGCTGCCGGCCAGGGTCAGGTTGGCACCCAGGTTGATCGCGTTGGCCAAGGCGAAGCTGGCGCTGTTGTCGAGGCTGGCCGCACCGGTCACGTTCAGTGCGCCATTGCCCAGCGCCGAGGCATTGCCCAGCACCAGCGCGCCGGCATTGAGCAAGGTCCCGCCGGTGAAGGTGTTGAGGCCATTGAGGGTCAGGGTGGCGGCACCATTCTTGATCAATTGGCCGGCCCCGGCGATCACACCGCCCAGGGTCAGGTCATTGCTGCCGACAACGCTCAGGTTGGCGTTCAGGTTCACCTGGTTGGCCAGGTTGAGCGCCACGCTGTTGTCGAGCGTGGCAGCGCCGCCCACGTTCAGTGCGCCGCTGCCCAGTGCCTGGTTGTTGCCAAGGCTGAGGCCGCCGCCATTGAGGTTGGTACCGCCTTGATAGGTATTGGCCGCGTTCAGGCCGAGGGTGGCCGTGCCCGTCTTGGTCAGGCTGCCGGTGCCGCCCACCACGCCGTTGAGCGTCAGGTTCGCGGCCCCGCCGATGCCCAGGTTGCCGGCCAGGTTGACCAGGTTGGCCAGGCTGACCGCCGTGCTGGCCTCCAGCTGGGTGTTGCCGGCTGCGTTCAGCACGCCGGTGCCCAGCGCGGTGTTGCTGCCGACGATCAATTTGCCGGCGTTCAGGTTGGTGGCGCCGCTGAAGGTGTTGGCGCCGCTCAGGGTCAGGTCGGCACCGCCGGCCTTGGTCAGGCCGCCTGCGCCGCTGATCACGCCGCCGAGGTTGAGGGTGTTGCTGCCCAGCAGGTTGAGGTTGCCGGCCAGGGTCACGGCATTGCCCACCGTCAGGGCTTTGGTGGCGTCCAGCGAGGTGTTGCCGGCAGCAGCCAGCGTACCGGTACCCAGTGCGGTGTTGTTGCCCAGGACCAGCGTGCCGGCATTGAGCGCCACGCCGCCACCGAAGGTATTGGCAGCGCCCAGCGTCAGGTTGGCCGCGCCGTTCTTGCTCAGGCCCGAGGCGCCGCTGATAACGCCGTTCAGGGTCAGGTTGCTGGTGCCCGGCAGGGTCAGCACGCCATTGAGGACCACGGCATTGGCCAGTACCAGCGGTGAACTGTTGGCAAGGCTCGCCGCGCCGCCGACAGTCAGGGCGCCGGTGCCCAGCGCTGCGGCACTGGCCAGGGTCAGGGTACCGGCGTTCAGGGTGGTACCGCCGAGGAAGGTGTTGTTGCCGCTGAGGGTCAGGTTGGTGGTGCCGTTCTTGATCAGGCTGCCATTGCCGCTGATCAGGCCTTGCAAGGCCAGGTCGTTGCTGCCGTCGAGGGTCAGCGCGCCGTTGAGCGTGAGGGCGTTGCCCAGGGTCACGCCCGGGGCGGCGTCAAGGCGGGTACCGTCCGCCGCGATCAGTGCGCCCTGCCCCAGCGCCGTGCTGCTGCCGAGCACCAGCTTGCCGGCGTTGAGCCGGGTGTTGCCCACGTAGGTGTTGTTGCCGGCAAGGGTCAGGTCGGCCGCGCCGTTCTTGATCACGCCGCCCGCGCCACTGATCGGGCCGCCCAGGCCAAGATTGGCCGTGCCGCCGACGGTCAGGTCGGCGCCAAGGTTGACCGCGTTGGCCAGGGTGAGTGCCACGCTCGCATCCAGGCTGGCGGTGCCCGTGGTGTTCAGGGCGCCGCTGCCCAGGGCGTTGGCCGCGCCCACCATCAGGCCGCCGGCATTGAGCGTCACACCGCCCTGGAAGCTGTTGTTGCCGTTGAGCGTGAGCAACGCGGCGCCGTTCTTGACCAGCCCGCCGCTGCCCGACACCACGCCGCCGAGCGTCAGGGCATTGCTGCCGGCCAGGGTCAGGTTGCCGCCCAGGCTGATGGCATTGGCCAGTGCAACCGAGCTGGTGCTGTCCAGCGTGGTGCCATCGGCCACGGCCAGCGTGCCGGTACCCAGCGCCGTGTTGTTGCCGACGATCAGCTTGCCGGCCTGCAACTGCACGCCGCCGCCGAAGGTATTGGCCGCGCCCAGGGTGAGGTCGGCCGCACCGCTCTTGATCAGCCCGCCCGTACCGCTGACCACGCCCCCCAGGGTGGTCGCGCTGGTGCCCAGCAGGCTCAGCGTGTTGGCGCCGAGCACCACGGCGTTGTTGAGGTTGACTGCGCTGCTGGCGTCCAGGCTGGCATTGGCGCCCAGGGTCAGCGCGCCGGTACCCAGCGCCGCACCGTTGCCTACGGTCAGGCTGCCGCCGTTGAGCAGCAGGCCGCCGGTGAAGGTGTTGGTGCCCGTGAGGTTGAGGTTGGTGGTGCCGTTCTTGACCAGGCTGCCGTTGCCGCCGATGACGCCGCCTAGGGTCAGGTTGTTGCTGCCGGTGAGGGTCAGCGCACCGCCCAGGCTGATGGCGTTGGCCAGGGTCAGCGCACTGCTGGTGTCCAGGCTGGTGCCGGCGGCCGCAGTCAATGTACCGCCCCCCAGCGCGGCGGCATTGCCGAGAATCAGCTTGCCGGCGCCCAGCGTGGTACCGCCGCTGTAGGTGTTGCTGGCGGCCAGGGTCAGGTCGCCGCTGCCGGTCTTGTTCAGCGAACCGGTGCCGCTGACCACACCGCCCAGGGTCAGCGCATTGCTGCCGGGCAGGCTCAGCGCTGCCGACAGCTGCACGGCGTTGCTCAGCACCAGCGGTACCGAGCCCTGCAGGCTGCCGGCCCCGGTAACGCTCAGGCTGCCGGTGCCCAGGGCCGCGGCGTTGGCGAGCGACAGTACGCCAGCATTGAGGAAGGTGCCGCCGGTATAGGTATTGGCCCCGCTCAGGCCCAGGGTGCCGGCGCCTGTCTTGGTCAAGGCGCCGCTACCGCTGACGATGCCGGTGAGGGTCAGGTTGTTGTCGCCGATGATGCCGAGCCCGCCGGCACCGAGGGTGACGGCGTTGGCCAGCGACAGGTTGGCCGCGCCCGCACCCAGCGCGCCACCGTTGGCCGCGATGGTGCCGGTGCCGAAGGTCGAGGCGTCGTCGAACACCAGCGAGCCGCCGTTGAGGCTGGTGCTGGTGACCCCGAGCAACGCGCCGGAGAGTGTCCAGGTGCCGCTCTGCACGAGCAGGTTGTTGAAGTTGATGTAGTTGCTGGCCGAAAGCGTGCCCGTGCCGCCGGTACCGGTGCCCCCGCCGATGGCGTTCTGCAGGGCCAGGGTGTTGCTGCCGCCGGCACCGCCGTCGACCTTGCCGCTAGGCGCATACAGCAGGTTGATGCCGGCGATGCCCAGGTCGACGCCTACACCTCCCCCGCCACTGACACTGGAACCTGTGATTGCGTTGAAGCGGTTGGTGGAGTTCGCCCCCATCGACACGCCGCCACTGATCGCGCCACTGTTGGTGAAGGTATTGCCGGTGGCAGTACCCGATGCCTGGAACGCCACGCGACCGATGATGGTGCCGGTGTTGGTCATGTTCACGCTGCCGCCGCCATACACCGCCACCACCGGGGCGTCTGGGGCCAGCACGCTGACGCCGACAATGTTCGATGAACCGATGGCGCCGTCGTTGACCAGCGTGGTAACGCCACCGTTGCCGTTCTGCACGCTCAGGGCCAGGCCGTTGAGGTTGAGCAGGCTGGCACTGAGCACACCGGTGGTGCCCTTGATCACGCCACCGCTGAAGTTGGTGATGCTGACCGTGCTGGCCGCCGCGTTGCCGACCTTGATCCCGGAGCTGAGCCCGCTCAGGATCCCGAGGAATGCGGGGTCGATGGTGCCCGAGTTGTTCAGGGTGACGTTGTTGCCGGTCAGGTTGACTGCCGTGCCGAACAACGGCGCGTTGATCTGCGAGCCATTGCTCAGGTTAAGAGTCAGGTTGTTGGCGGAGGAAGTGACGTTGCCGTTCAACCCCGGGGTGCAGGTGACCGTCGCGCCCGCACCGGGGACCAGTGGGGTACAGGCGGCACTGGCCGTTGCACTGAACAGGCCGAAAGCGATTCCCGCGGTGGCCAGGCTCACGGCCAGCGACAAGGGGCGAATACGGGCGGGGGCAAGCTTGACGGCACGTCTGTCCACGGGCGACTCCTTCGTGGATCAGGCAGTTCGTTCCTTGAATGCGTGCGACGGGTACGCCGTGGAAACTACACACACTAACGTCGAAATGCCTGACCTTGGCGACTACGATTCCAGTGCTGGAATATGTAGCCGCTTTCCCGGAGCCCTTGCGCAAAGGCGTTACGTCAAATGGTGTTAATACTTTGGCAATGGGCCCCGTGAATACAGGGCCTCGTCAAACTTACAGCGCCAGCCAACCGACGAACGGTCAGGCCACCTCCGGGTCTTCGGCGGGCCAGAACGGCTCGTTGGCTTCCAGAGGGGGCAGGCCGTGGGCGGCCCGCGCCGCGTTGCAGTCGTCGTTGGGCTGGCCATTGACCCAGGCGGCATCGAACTCGCGGCAGGGGCTGGAGCGCTGGGCATAGAGCGAACAGCTGACGCTCTTGCCGATCTCGCCTTCAAGCCCTATGCAGCGACACGGCTTGGCGTCGGTGCCGATCATCGCCACCCGGGTCGGGTTGATCTGCACCACCAGTTCATCAGGCACGACACCCCCGGCCGAGGTGCATTCACCCCAGAAAAAGGACACACGGAAATACGCGCAGCAGGCACCGCAAGTCAAACAAGGATTGTTTTCGGACATGATTTGGGAGGGGGGGAGAAGTATCGTTGGAGGGAGAAACCCGACGATCATTCTATGCTTCGGCGTGGCGTTGAAAAGGGGGGCAGTGAAAGAAATATGGGCGGCCGACGGAAGGCGGTGTCGCGCCCTTCGCCGGCAAGGCCGGCTCCTACGGGAGCAGGCCTTGCCGGCGAGGTGCATCACGACGTGCGTGAAGCCCTGACCGCCTTCGGCGCCTCGATGCCATCGGCACGGAACATCTGGCGGATGCCGCGCACCGCCTGGCGAATGCGGTCCTGGTTCTCGATCAGGGCAAAGCGCACATGGTCATCGCCATAGTCGCCAAAGCCGATGCCCGGCGACACGCATACCTTGGCTTCGGCCAGCAGCTTCTTGGCGAACTCCAGCGAACCCAGGTGCGCGTACTGCTCGGGGATCTTGGCCCACACGTACATCGAGGCCTTGGGGTTCTCGACCATCCAGCCGGTCTCGTGCAGGCCCTTGACCAGCACGTTGCGCCGCTGGCGGTACTGCTCGGCGATGTCGCGCACGCACTGCTGGTCGCCTTCGAGCGCCGCGATCGCCGCCACCTGCAACGGCGTGAAGGTGCCGTAGTCGTGGTAGCTCTTGATTCGCGCCAGGGCGTTGACCAGCTCCGGGTTGCCGACCATGAAGCCGATCCGCCAGCCGGCCATGTTGTAGCTCTTGGACAGCGTGAAGAACTCCACGGCGATGTCCTTGGCACCCGGCACCTGCATGATCGACGGGGCCTTCCAGCCGTCGTAGACGATGTCGGCATAGGCCAGGTCGTGGATCACCAGCACGTCGTACTGCTTGGCCAGTGCCACCACCCGCTCGAAGAAGTCCAGCTCCACGCACTGCGCGGTGGGGTTGGAGGGGAACCCCAGGATCATCATCTTGGGCTTGGGGATCGACTCGCGGATCGCCCGCTCCAGCTCGTTGAAGAAGTCCACGCCGGGCACCAGCGGCACCGAACGCACCTGGGCCCCGGCGATCACCGCGCCGTAGATGTGGATCGGGTAGCTGGGGTTGGGCACCAGCACGGTATCGCCGTGGTCCAGGGTGGCCAGCATCAGGTGGGCCAGGCCCTCCTTGGAGCCGATGGTGACAATGGCTTCGGACTCGGGGTCGATCTCGACGTCGTAGCGGTCCTTGTACCAGTGCGAGATGGCCCGGCGCAGGCGCGGGATACCGCGCGAGGTGGAGTAGCCGTGGGTGTCTTCGCGCTGGGCGACCTGTACCAGCTTCTCGACGATGTGCGGCGGCGTGGCCCCGTCGGGGTTGCCCATGCTCAGGTCGATGATGTCTTCGCCACGACGGCGCGCGGCCATCTTGAGTTCGGCGGTGATGTTGAATACGTAGGGGGGGAGACGATCTATGCGCGCAAAGCGGCGCGGCGAACCTTGGTCAGCCATGGTTACCTCGAGGACGTAAGCGCCCGGAACCGTCCGAGCGACGTTGGCCACTGCGGTGGCCGAGGCAGAAGATAGTGCCTGCAGGCAATGCCTGTAAAGTGGATTCGATCGCGGGCCGCGCAGCGCGGCCGCGACCGATGCCGGGTGTCAGCACAGACGCTCGAACGACAGCGAGCGCCAGCTCCCCACATCCAGGCCCTCCTCCGGCGCCATGTGGGCCCCGCGCACGAAGCTGAAAGCCTTGCGCATATCGCCCTGGTGGACCAGCCGATGCTCCCCTTCGGACTCGCTCAGCAGCGTGTAGGAGTGCTTGCGCATGGCCCTGTAGCGGGCATCGTCGCGGTCCATGGCATCCAGGTAGTCGGCCACCTGCCCTTCGCTCAGCTCAAGGCGTTTTTGCAGCGTCACGCCCCAGCGGGTCAGGCAGGTTTCGGCAAAATGGCGCACGATCAGGCCCGGGTCGGGCAGCTCGTTGCCGGCACTGGCGCCATCGGCCGAGGCATTGCCCACCAGCGTGGCGTGGCGTCCTGGCAGTGGAAAGATGTGGACACGGGTATCGGGATAGGTGGACGGGATGACGCAGGCGAAGCCCTTGGAACGCTCGTCGCGAGAAAAGAAACCCACGTACTCCTTCACGTTGGTGCGCAGGTGCAGGCGGTGTGGCTGCAGGTTGTTGATCCCGGGCACGGGGTCGATGGCAAAGATGTTCACCGGCACGTGGGCCAGTTGCGGGTCGTCGGCCATGGCGTTGGCGAGCATGTGGGCACTGATGCCGCCGCGGCTCCAGCCCACGATATTGACCTTATCGGGAATCAGGCCGTCCTTGCGGTGCATGCGGATGATGCCTTCCTGGAGTTGCTGCGGGGTCACGCCGCGGTCGCCATAGTCGTACTGGCGCCAGAACCAGGAACCCTCCTTCTTCACGTCCTCGATCGGCACGCCGGCTGACTTCAGGCGGTTGTAGTCCTGCTCGGTGAGTTTTTCGCGCTGCCAGGTGCAGGAGCCCTTGATGACCTGCAGGGCGTGGGCCACGTTCTGCTCCCAGCCGGCGCCGAACAGGGTGCCGGTGAGGCCGTATTCCTTGTTTTCGATGAACAGGTCATCGGCCTGCAGGTTGCCGCTGCCCGGGCCGTCGATGGCGATCCAGTTGGCGAACTCGCGGCTCTGGTCGTTGGAAGCAAGGGTGGCGACCAGTTCGCCGTTCCAGAAATTGGGGTTCTGGTCATCGAAACGGTGCGATCCGGTGCCGCAGAAGTAAACGGTCAGAATGCTCATGGCGGTGTGCTCCTTGGGGTGGGGAGCCGTCACGCTAGCAATGCCGGGGGTTGCGTGTTCAGCGGGGAGTGGTGCCCGGGTGGGAGGGATTGCCGGCCGTTGGCATACACCGATCCAGAGGCGCTCAGGCTTTTGATCTGCTTTTGATCTTCTGGCCCTTCAGGAGGCCGAGTGGAGCGCCTGCGTAGTGGGGTGTAGGGCCATGGATGGCCCGGAAAGTGCCGACGGGCAGGGACGCCCGTGCGGCGCGGCCCCCGGAGCAGGTGCGGAGCGAGGGGACCCGGAGCGTAGCGTAGGGCCGTATGCAGGGCCCAGCCTTTTTGGTTACTTTTGGGGCGTTTGCCAAAAGTGACCCGCTGTAAGAGCGGAAGGCGCCGCTCGCAGCGCTATCCATGTCGGATAATCACAACGACATGAAAATCGACAATCATGTGCTTATCCAGCATGGATATCGACATTTAGGGCCCCTTCCGCTCTTACAGCGGCTTACTTTTTTCTTGGAAAAAGTAAGCAAAACCGCTCCGTCCAGCATCCGGCCCTACGCTTCGCTACGGGTCCCCTCATTCCACCCACGCTCCGTGGGGCCGCGCCGCACGGGCGTCCCTGCCCGTCGGCACTTTCCGGGCCATCCATGGCCCTACACCCCACTACACGCGGGCTCCATTCGGCCTCCTGAAGGACGGAAAGATCAAAAGCAAAAGCAAGAGCAAGAGCGAAGCCGTTTCTGAAGGGCAAAAAAAACCCCGGCACCTTTCGGCCCGGGGTCTCTTTCAACACATCAGATCAATGCGCGTAGGTCAGCAGCAGCTCGGTCGGCACCTTGGTGTCCAACGACATCATCACGCTCAACGCAGTGATGGTGAAGATGGAAAACACGAACAGCTTGCGCGCCCACAGGCGATCATCCACAGCCTTGTAGCCGGTCCAGGCCATGTACAACCAGTACATGCCCATCGCCGCCGCAACAGCCATGTAGCTCATGCCGGCATAACCACCGATGGTCAGCATCAGGGTCGCTGCCAGGAACGCCACGATGTACCAGAGGATGTGTTTCTTGGCCACCAGGATGCCACGCTTGACCGGCAGTACCGGAATCGAGGCCGCCAGGTAGTCGTTGAAGCGGAAGATCGCGATCGCATAGGAATGCGGCATCTGCCACAGGCTGAACATCACCAGCAGGGTCAACGCAGCCAGGTCGAAGCTGTTGCTCACGGCGCAGTAGCCGATCACCGGAGGCATGGCACCGGACAGGCTGCCTACCAGGGTGCCGTGCACCGATTTGCGCTTCAGGTACAGGCTGTAGAAACCCACGTAGATGATAAACCCGATCAGGCCGAACAACGCTGCCAGGGCATTGGCCTGCACGTACAGCAGGCCAAGCCCGGCCACCCCGAGCAGGGTGGCGTAGGCCAGCGCGATCTTCAGCGAGACCTGCCCTTGAACCATCACACGGTTCTTGGTGCGCTCCATCTTGATGTCGATGTCACGGTCGATGCAGTTGTTGAACACGCAACCGGACGCCACCACCAGCGAAGTGCCGATCACCGTGGCCAGGAACAGCATGAAGTCCACATGCCCTTGCGCGGCAAGGAAGAAACCGCCTGCCACAGAAAGCACGTTACCGAAAATGATCCCCGGTTTGGTGATTTGGATAAAGTGCTTAAAGGACATGCCGTCTTACCTCACTTCGCCATCATGCTGGTGTGGATGCTGAACATGATCCACAGCGACAGGCCGACCAACAGTGCAATGACCAACCCGGTGAACAGGAAGGCGCTGACGTTCTCACGCTGCTCTGGCGAACGGTCCAGGTGCAGGAAGTAGTACAGGTGCACGACGATCTGGATGACCGCGAAGGCCACCACGATCAGTACGGTCATGTCTTTGGGCAAGGTCGGGTACATCACCAGACCGAACGGGATCAGCGTCAGGATCACCGACAGTACGAAGCCGATTGCGTACGACTTCACGCTGCCGTGGCTGCCCTCGGCGTGCTCGTTATGTGCGTTAGCCATTTACAGAACCCCCAGCAGATAGACAACGGTGAATACGCAGATCCAGACCACGTCCAGGAAGTGCCAGAACAGGCTCAGGCAACCCATGCGGGTCTTGGCCGAACCGGTGATGCCCTTCTTCTGGATCTGGTACATCATCACGGCCATCCAGATCAGACCACCGGTCACGTGCAGACCGTGGGTGCCGACCAGGGCGAAGAAGCCCGACAGGAAGCCGCTGCGCTGCGGGCCGAAGCCTTCGCTGATCAGCAGGTGGAACTCGTTGACTTCCATGACGATGAAGCCAAGGCCGAGCAGGAAGGTGACTGCCAGCCAGGCCAGTACACCGTTCTTGTTGCCCTTGTACATCTGCAGCATGGCGAAGCCGAAGGTGATACTGGAGAACAGCAGCAGCGCGGTTTCAGCCAGTACATACGGCAGTTCGAAGATGTCGTGACCCGACGGGCCGCCGGCAAAGTTGCCGGACAGCACCGCGTAGGCTGCGAAGATCGACGCAAACAGGATGCAGTCGGTCATCAGGTACAGCCAGAAACCGAATACGGTCATCTGGCCCGAGTCGTGGTGTTCTTCGTGCCCATGGTCGTGACCATGAGCAGCATCAGCATTGATTACATGACTGGACATTGATTAAACCCGTTCAAACGATTCGACAGGCGCACCGACTGGCGAGCCGGTAGCCAGACCGAGGTGCTTCAGACGCTCACCTTCGATACGTGCCACTTCCTCGGCAGGAACCATGTAGCCCTGGTCGTCACGCGCAGCGTGAGCAACGAAGACAGCGATGGTGCCGATCAGGCCGACCGCGGCCAACCACCAGATGTGCCAGATGGTGGCGAAACCGAAGACGGTCAACAGCGCGCCCATGTACAGACCGGTAGCGGTGTTGTTCGGCATGTGGATCGGTGCGTACTGGGCCGGAGCCTTGTAGGCGATACCGGCGCGCTTGGCTTCGGTCCATGCGTCCAGGCCGACTTTTTCCGGCATGGTGGCGAAGTTGTAGAACGGCGGTGGCGACGAGGTCGACCATTCCAGGGTGTGCGCATTCCATGGGTCGCCAGTGACGTCCATGTTGTCCTTGCGATCGCGGATCGACACGTACAGCTGGATCAGCTGGCAGGCGATACCGAACAGGATCAGCACGGCACCGACCACGGCCACGTACAGGTACGGTTCCCAGGCAGGGTTGTCCGAGTGGTTCAGACGACGGGTCATGCCCATGAAGCCCAGTGCGTACAGCGGCATGAAGGCCACGTAGAAACCGGAGATCCAGAACCAGAAGGCAGCCTTGCCCCACTTCTCGTTCAGGGTGAAACCGAAGGCTTTCGGGAACCAGAAGGCGAAGCCGGCAATGTAGCCGAACACCGCACCACCGATGATCACGTTGTGGAAGTGAGCGATCACGAACAGGCTGTTGTGCAGCACGAAGTCAGCACCAGGTACGGCCAGCAGTACGCCGGTCATGCCGCCGATCGAGAAGGTCACCATGAAGCCCAGGGTCCACAGCACTGGCGCGGTGAAGCGCAGACGGCCCTGGTAGATCGTGAACAGCCAGTTGAACAGCTTGACCCCGGTCGGGATCGAAATGAGCATGGTCGCCAGACCGAAGAAGGTGTTGACGCTGGCGCCCGAACCCATGGTGAAGAAGTGGTGCAGCCATACGCCGAAGCCCAGAACCGAGATCGCACCCGAGGCGTAGATCATCGACTTGTGGCCGAACAGGCGCTTGCCGGTAAAGGTCGAGATGACTTCCGAGAACACGCCGAACGCCGGCAGGATCAGGATGTACACCTCAGGGTGACCCCATGCCCAGAACAGGTTGACGTACATCATCGGGTTCCCACCAAGCTCGTTGGTGAAAATGTGGAAGTCCAGATAACGGTCAACGGTCAGCAGTGCCAGGGTCGCGGTCAGGATCGGGAACGAAGCCACGATCAGGATGTTGGCCCAGGTGCAGGTCCAGGTGAAGATCGGCATGTCCATCAGCTTCATGCCAGGGGCGCGCATTTTCAGCACGGTGGCCAGGAAGTTGACACCGGTCAGCGTTGTCCCCAATCCGGATATCTGTAGCGCCCAGATGTAGTAGTCGACACCGACCCCAGGGCTGTACTGGATACCCGCCAGCGGTGGATAGGCCACCCAGCCGGTCTTGGCGAACTCGCCCACGCCCAGGGAGATGTTGACCAGCGCAACGCCGGACACCAGCAGCCAGAAGCTCAGGGAGTTGAGGAACGGGAAGGCAACGTCACGTGCACCGATCTGCAGAGGCAGGGCCAGGTTCATCAGGCCGGTGAAGAATGGCATCGCCATGAAGATGATCATGATCACACCGTGAGCGGTGAAGATCTGGTCATAGTGTTCAGGAGGCAGATAGCCCTCGGCGCCGCCAGTGGCCATGGCCAGCTGGGTACGCATCATGATGGCGTCGGCAAAGCCGCGCAGCAGCATGACCATCGCGACGATGATGTACATCACCCCGATCTTCTTGTGGTCGACCGACGTCAGCCACTCGGTCCACAAGTAGGTCCACTTGCGGAAATAGGTGATTGCAGCAACCAACGCGAGACCGCCGAGCGCGATCATGGCGAGGGTCACCATGACTATCGGCTCGTGATACGGGATCGCGTCCAGACTAAGTTTACCGAACATCTTTTACTCCTCTGCCCCAGCAGCTGAATGCATACTCACGTCCATCGCTTCGGCCGCTTCTTTGTGCTCTTTCTTCTCGTGCACCACCGGCTTGCCACGGTTCATGCCCTCGTACTTGTCGACGATGGACTGGAACATGTTTTCCGGGGCCACGCTGTAGAGCGCAACCGGGTTGTTTTCGCTAGGTTTGGCCAGAGCCTCGTAGGTGGCCTTGTCCAGTTGTTGCGGCGACTGCTTGACCTCGTTGACCCACGCCTCGAAATCTTCCTGGGACGTGGCGATCGCCTTGAACTTCATGCCGGTGAAGCCGGCACCGCTGTAGTTGGCGGAGATCCCGTCGAACTCGGCGTTCTGGTTGGCAATCAGGTGCAGCTTGGTGGTCATGCCCGCCATCGCGTAGATCTGGCCGCCCAGGCCCGGGATGAAGAACGAGTTCATCACGGCGTCGGAGGTCACGCGGAAATTGACCGGGGTGTTGGCCGGGAAGACGATCTTGTTGACCGTGGCAATGCCCTGTTCCGGGTAGATGAACAGCCATTTCCAGTCCAGCGCGACCACGTCGATCTGCACCGGCTTCACGTCGGAATCCAGTGGACGGTACGGGTCCAGCTTATGGGTGGAGAGGTAGGTGACATAACCCAGGGCGATGATGATCAGCACCGGGATGGACCATACGGCCACTTCGATCTTGGTCGAGTGCGACCAGTCAGGGGTGTAGGTGGCAGCCTTGTTGGAGGCGCGATACTTCCACGCGAACGCGATCGTCATGAAAATGACAGGAATCACCACCAGCAACATCAGGCCGGTAGCGATCAGGATCAGGTTCCTTTGCTCAATGCCGACCTGGCCCTTCGGGTCGAGCAGGGTCCAGTTGCACCCACTGAGTAAAAGCATGCCTAAAAAGGGCAGAATGCCAAACAGTCTGGGGTAACGCTTTTTACTCATCTCACGACCTCTAGAGCAGCTTGCTTCAATGCAATTTGTGTTTTGGTCGCCAACACTTCGTCCTGCCAAGCGTCAGCATTTATGGGATCGAATACGGTCACGCCGGAATTCAGCTGCGGCTGCTCGGCAGAACCGGTGTGCAACGGTGCTTATTGTTTTGACTTCGTAGGCAATCAGGCCTGTTTACAGACCAATTCCATTTGGTGCGGAAAATCACGGGAGGGGGGTCAGCCCGGCATCGCCGCAGGCGATGCTCGTCAGAGTCACGAAAGGGGCCGGAGCTCCTTTAATCCTGCAACTCGCAAGCGGTGCCGAACGGAAATTGGGGGCGATTGTAGTGACGTAACATGGCCATGACTATGACTTATTGAGCAACAGTCCTTTACAGAAAACGTAACAATAGCGCAGTAAAAATCAATTTCGCGACAGTTTGTCGCACCCTTGGCTGTAGCCCTGAAATGCCCGTACCGCAAGGGTTGGGACTTGATCCAGGTCAACCTGGAGGCGACTTCTTCGGAAAATTCTCAAGCCCTGCGCACTTGCCTCGACACGGGACTTTTGTCTAACGCTGGCGACGGTTGCGGTAGATGCCCAGCGGCACCAGCACGGCGGTCAGCACGAAGGCCAGCAGCGCCCATTGCGCCAGCGACAGCCCCAGCACCGGCGGGTACGGCGTCGAGCAGAAACCATCCACCTGGAACACCAGCGGCAGCACCGAGGCCAGCGGCAGGCCGTCGACGATCGGCTGCAGGGTGTCGATGCCGCAACTGACGGCCGGGTTGGCCAGAATGTAGGCGTGGTTGCCCGCTGCAGCAATGCCGCCGATGGCGCTCAGCACCACCAGGGCCTCGAACAGCGTGAGGCTGCGCCGCCCGGGCATGGCCGCACCGATGAAGGCGAACAGGGCGATGAACAGCAATGCATAGCGCTGCAGGATGCACAGTGGACATGGTGCCTCGCCCAGCACGATCTGCATGTACAGGGCACCGCCGATCAGCGCCAGGCAGATGGCGCCCAGCAGTACCAGAAAGCGCCGTTCCCGATTCAGGCGCTGCGTTAGATCGTTCATTCCCGTTCCCTTCACTAGATAGGTGGCTCAAGCCTGGGCGCAATTCTACACGCCGACCATGACCACAGGGAGTGAAGGTTAAACCGATTAAAAGAAGATTAAGGTCGGCAGCTTAGCCGGCGCCTGCAGCACATACGCGCAGCTGCAGGCGCCGGCATTGCCGGCGAACAGGCCCCGGCCCTTACTCGAGTGCCGCCGCCGGCCCGAAGAACTCGTAGCGGCTCTGCTGCTCCGGCACCCCCAGGGCCTTGAGCTGACGCCTGATCGCCGCCATGAAGCCCTTGGGCCCCAGGAAGTACGCGTCCAGGTCACGCTCGACCGGCAGCCACTGCGCCAGTTGATCCTGGCTCAGCAGCCCCACGGCGTCGGCCGGCAGGCTCACCCCATCATCCTCGGCGTAGCAATAGAAGCGCTTGAGCTGCGGATGACGCGCCGCGCGTTCGTCCACCCAGTCGCGAAACGCATGCACCGCACCGTTGCGCGCGCAATGAATGAAGTGCACCAGGCGACCGCTGGCCAGGGCCGCGTCGAGCATCGCCAGTGTCGGGGTGATCCCTACCCCGCCGCTGATCAGCACCAGCGGCTTGTCGCTGGCGCTCAGGGTGAACTCGCCCGCCGGCGGGAACAGCTCCAGGGTATCGCCCACCTGCAGGTGCTCATGCAGGTAGTTGGACACCTTGCCGCCCGCCTCGCGCTTGACGCTGATGCGGTACTCGCGGCCGTCACCCAGCGCCGACAATGAATAGTTGCGCCGATGCTCCTGGCCATCGATCTGCACCTTCAGGCCCAGGTACTGGCCGGGCTCGCCCTTGAGGACCGGGCCGCCATCGAGCGGGGCGAAGTGAAACGAGACGATCTCGCTGCTCTCCTGCACCCGCGCCGCCAGCCGGAACGCCCGCGCACCGCGCCAGCCACCCGGCGCCTGGGCCTTCTGCTGGTACAGGCCCTCTTCGGCGCCGATCAGGATATCGGCCAGTTGCTGGTAGGCCGCGCCCCAGGCCGCGATGACCTCGGGGGTGGCGACCTCCTTGCCGAGCACCTCTTCGATGGCACGCAGCAGGCAGGCGCCGACGATCGGGTAGTGCTCGGGCAGGATCTGCAGCGCCACGTGCTTGTTGATGATCTGGTTCACCAGGCCGCCCAGTTGCTCGAGCTGGTCGATATGGCGTGCATACATCAGTACGCCATTGGCCAGCGCCCGCGGCTGGTCGCCGCTGGCCTGGTTGGCCTGGTTGAACAACGGACGCACCTCGGGGTATTCGCTGAGCATCAGTTTGTAGAAATGCGTGGTCAGCGCCTCGCCGCCGCTTTCAAGCAGCGGAACGGTGGCTTTGACGATGGCACGATCTTGGGCATTGAGCATGGGTAACTCCCGGGCCTTATGGCTTCTGGATAATCTGCCCGGGTTGTTTCAGCTTTCGTGCCAACTATTAAATCCATATAAATCAATAGCTTGAATATTTTTGAGTCAAATTGACCACAGCCCTGCTAGAGTCATAAAGACTCGAAGGAGTCATCATGACCGCAAAATCCCTGCTTACCGCACTGCTGCCCCTGGTCAGCGACCTGTCTCGCGAGCTGCCCGAACGCGAACGCTACCGTCGCCTGCTCGAAGCCATGCGCGCCCTGTTGCCATGCGACGCCGCCGCGCTGCTGCGCCTGGATGGCGAATGGCTGGTCCCCCTGGCGGTGGACGGCCTGAGCCCCGACACCCTGGGCCGGCGCTTCAAGGTCAGCGAACACCCGCGCTTCGCCGCCCTGCTCAGCCGCAGCGAGCCGACCCGCTTTGCCAGCGACAGCCAACTGCCCGACCCCTACGACGGCCTGGTCGAGGGCCTGCACCAGCACCTGGAGGTACACGACTGCATGGGCTGCCCGCTGTTCGTCGACGAACGGCCCTGGGGCCTGATCACCCTCGATGCGCTGGCCCCGGAGCGCTTCCAGCAGGTCGAGCTGGACGCCCTGCAGGCCTTCGCCAGCCTGGCCGCCGCCACGGTCAACGTGGCGCAACGTATCGAACGCCTGGCCCTGCGCGCCGAAGACGAACACCAGCGCGCCGAGATCTACCGCCAGGCCAGCGGCCAGCAGCACCAGGAACTGATCGGCCAGAGCAAGGCCCACAAGCACCTGCTCGAAGAGATCCGCCTGGTCGCCGGCAGCGACCTGACTGTACTGGTCACCGGTGAAACCGGGGTCGGCAAGGAGCTGGTGGCCCAGGCCATCCACCAGCAGTCGGCGCGTGCCGACAAGCCGATGATCAGCCTCAACTGCGCCGCCTTGCCCGACACCCTGGTCGAGAGCGAGCTGTTCGGCCATGTGCGCGGCGCCTTCACCGGCGCGGTGGGCGAGCGACGCGGCAAGTTCGAGCTGGCCAACGGCGGCACACTGTTTCTCGACGAAGTGGGCGAACTGTCGCTGGCCGTGCAGGCCAAGCTGCTGCGCGTGCTGCAAAGCGGACAGCTGCAGCGCCTGGGCTCGGACCAGGAGCACCAGGTGGATGTGCGCCTGATTGCCGCCACCAACCGCGACCTGGCCGAGGAAGTGCGTGCCGGGCGCTACCGCGCCGACTTCTACCACCGCCTGAGCGTGTACCCGCTGCGGGTGCCGGCGCTGCGCGAGCGCGGGCGCGACGTGCTGCTGCTCAGTGGCTACTTCCTGGAGCAGAACCGCTCGCGCATGGGCCTGAACAGCCTGCGCCTGAGCAGCGATGCCCAGGCCGCGCTGCTGGCGTACGACTGGCCGGGCAATGTGCGCGAACTGGAGCACCTGATCGGCCGCTCGTCGCTCAAGGCGCTGGGCCAGCACCCCGAGCGGCCGAAGATCCTGACCCTGGAGGCCCGCGACTTCGACCTGCCCGGCGCCGGCCCGGGGGCAGCGCCCAGCGTGGCGGCGCCACTGCCACCACCGCCCGGCACCGACCTGCGCCAGGCCCTGGACCTGTACCAGCGCCAGCTGATCGAGGCCTGCCTGGAGCGCCACCAGCACAACTGGGCCAGTGCCGCGCGCGAGCTGGGCCTGGACCGCGCCAACCTCAGCCGCCTGGCCCGCCGACTGGGGCTACGCTGAAGTGCAGTGGCGGATTAAAGCCTGGCGTGCTCGGGTCGATAACCCGGCAGATCCCTTATTCTCTTTGCCCTGAAGGTGCCTATGGCCTCGCAAAATGCCCGCGCCGACTCGCTGTCGCTGCTGCTGTTCACCCTGCGCAGCGGCAAGCTGATGGCAATCAACCTGCTCAAGGTCAGCGAGATCATCCCTTGCCCGCCCCTGACCAAGCTCCCGGAATCGCACCCGCACGTCAAAGGCGTGGCCACCCTGCGGGGCAACTCGCTGTCGGTCATCGACCTGTCGCGCGCCATCGGCGAGCGCCCGCTGGAAGACCCCAACGGCGGCTGCCTGATCGTCACCGACATCAGCCGCTCCAAGCAGGGCCTGCACGTGCAGGCGGTGAGCCGCATCGTGCATTGCCTGAGTACCGACATCAAGCCGCCGCCCTACGGGTCGAGCAGCAAGGCATTCATCACCGGGGTAACCCAGGTGGACGGCACGCTGGTGCAGGTGCTGGACATCGAAAAGGTCATTCACGGCATTGCGCCGCCGCCGCGTGAAGTGAGCAGCAGCGAGCTGAACCCCGAAGACGCCGCCGTTCTGCAGGCCACCAACATACTGGTGGTCGATGACAGCCATGTGGCACTCCACCAGTCGGTGCTGACCCTGCGCGGCCTGGGGCTGGAATGCCACACCGCCAAGAGCGCCAAGGATGCCATCGACACCCTGCTGGAGCTGCAGGGCACCGACCGGGAGATCAACGTAGTGGTCTCGGACATCGAGATGTCCGAGATGGACGGCTACGCCTTCACCCGCACACTGCGCGAAACGCCTGACTTCCAGCACCTCTATGTACTGCTGCACACCTCGCTGGACAGCGCGATGAACAGCGAGAAAGCCCGGCTGGCAGGGGCGAACGCGGTGCTGACCAAGTTCTCCTCGCCGGAGCTCACCGATTGCCTGATCGTGGCAGCGCGGGCGGTGGCTTTCGCCGAGCGCTGAGCCGACCCCCTTCGCCGGCAAGGCCGGCTCCTACAGGCACCGCGTACCCTTGTAGGAGCCGGCCTTGCCGGCGAAAAAAACCGGACAAACGCTGAAACGCTCCCGCTCCTGCAAAAATCGACGCTCTGGCATAATCAGCGGCCTGCCCCCCATGAGCCGCCCATCATGAAAACCCTTACCTTTACTCTGCTGGCCCTGTTCAGCCTGGGCGCCCACGCCTCCAGTGATCAAGCCTGGGCTAACCACGAAAAAGCCCTGACCAGGGCCTGCCTCGCCGCCAGTCAGTTCAAGGATGCCCGGCCCGCCAGCAAGCCGGCCGAGTTCGACGACCGCGTCGGCTACAGTGCCCTGCTGATCAGCGGCCACTACCCGCAAAAGCACATGAAGAACCAGAAAGGCAGCGAGCTGTGCCTGTTCGACAAGCAGCGCAAGACTGCCTTCATCACCGAATGGACCCCCGCCAAACCGTGACCAGCGCTGCAACCTCACTCCAGTTCGACTGCACCGGCTGTGGCAAATGCTGCAATGGCCACCACGTTCCCCTGACCCTCGACGAAGCGCGCCACTGGGTGGCAGATGGCGGCCAGCTCATCGTGCTGGTGGAAGCCTTTCTGGCCAACGGCCAGGGCCTGCCCGACGCCCAGCGCGAGCACGCCACCCGCCGTGCCTGCGCCGTGCCCTGCGGCAGTACCCAGGCACACGTGGCCATCACCTTCGCCGCGTTCAACCCCGGCGCCTGCCGCAATCTGGATGCCGACAACCTGTGTCGCATCTATGAGCGCCGGCCGCTGGTGTGCCGCATCTACCCGATGGAAATCAACCCGCACATCCCGTTGCGCCCCGACGCCAAGGACTGCCCGACCGAAGCCTGGCAACGCGGCCCGGTACTGATCCACGGCAGCCAGCTGATGGACCGCCAACTGGCCGAACTGATCGAGCGCTCGCGCCAGGCCGACCGCGACGATATCCACGCCAAGGTGCAGATCTGCCAGCAACTAGGCATCACCACCAGCGCGCTCAAGGGCAACGGCTTCACCGCCTACCTGCCCGACACCGGGGCGCTGCACGCCGCCCTGCACGCCCCGGGCAACGCCGCGCTAGTGCCCTGGACCCTGCACGTGGAAAACCCGGCACTGGTCGAGCAACTGCATCAGGCCGGCGCCCGGGTGTGCAGCACATCGGCTGGCCACTACAGCTTCATCGGTTTCTGAGCGGCGCCTAGCGGCGCTGCCAGAACTCCTCGGCCAGGCGCCGCAGGTCTTCGGCCAGGCCGGCCACGTCGCTGGCGTTGGCATGCCCGTGCTGACCGGCCACCACGCTCTCTTCGCTGGCCTGGCGAATGCTGATGATGTTGCGGTTGATATCTTCGCTGACCAGGCTCTGCTGCTCCACCGCCGCAGCAATCTGCAGGCTCATCTCGCTGATCTGGTTGACCTGCTGGCTGATGCCGTCCAGCGCCACCGCCGCCTGCTGCGCCTGCTCGACGCTCTGCCCGGCATGCTCGCGGCTCTCGTGCATGGCCTGCACCGCATCGCGGGTGCCGCGCTGCAAGGCGCTGATCATGCGCTGGATTTCGCCGGTGGACTCGGCCGTGCGCTTGGCCAGGCCGCGCACCTCATCGGCGACCACCGCAAAGCCACGCCCCTGATCCCCCGCCCGCGCCGCCTCGATGGCCGCGTTCAGTGCCAGCAGGTTGGTCTGCTCGGCGATGCTGTGGATAACCGACAGCACTCCAGAAATTTCCATGCTGTGGCCTTCCAGGGTGTGGATAACCTCGGTGGCAGCGCTCAGCGCGCTGGCCAGCTCGAGGATGCTGCTGCGGCTGCGGTCCACCAACTGGTGACCATTCTGGGTGGCATCTTCGGCATGCTCGGCGGCCTCCGAAGCCTGCTGGGCATTGCTGGCCACCTCGGCCACGCTGGTGGTCATCTGGTTGATTGCCGCCGCCACCTGATCGGCCTCGCCCTGCTGGCCCAGGGTGGTGGTGTGGCTGTGCTGCAGGTGCTGGGCCAGCTCTGCGGTGTGGCCGGCCAGGCGCTGCGAGGTATCGCCAATGCGCCCCACCACCGCCCCGATCTGCGCCTCGAGCATCAGCAGGGCGAATTCGATCTGCCCCACGGCGCCCGCCTTGCCGGTATACAGCTGCTGGCTCAACGGGTTGTCGGCAATCGACTGCGCCCGCACCCGTAGTTGTTCCAGCGGGCGCAGCAGCGCCGACACCAGCAGCGCACTGAGCCCACCGGCGGCCACCAGCTCCAGCAGCCACTGCCACGGCAGCGCCGGCAACAGCAGGCGGCTGGTGCCCAGCACCACTGCCAGCACCAGGCCTGTGCCCAGCCCCAGCTGCAACGCCAGCCCAGGGCGCGGCAGGCGCTGCCACCAGGGCAACGGGCGCTGCTGGCGCAAGCGTGCATAGCAGCGTTCGGCGGCCTCCACCTGCGCCGGGGTGGGCTTGGTGCGCACCGACTGGTACTCCACCGTCTGGCCCTGGCTGGTGACCGGCGACACGAATGCGCTGACCCAGTAGTGGTCGCCATTCTTGCAGCGGTTCTTCACCAGCCCCATCCACGAGCGGCCGGCCTTGAGGGTCTGCCACATCTGCGCAAAGGCCTGGGAAGGCATGTCGGGATGGCGTACCACATGGTGCAACTGGCCAATCAGCTCGTCGCGCTCGAACCCGCTGACCTTGAGAAAATCCTCGTTGGCATAGGTAATGGCGCTGGTCAGATCGGTGGTGGAAAGGATATTCGCGTCACCGGGGTAATCTACATTGCGGCCGGTCACAGGCAGATTGCTCTTCATCGAAAGCGCTCGCGTTTTTATAGGTGGAGGGGCGGCAGGGCGAGAGACTCTACGGGGCAACATTTAGTAAAACCTTGATCCAGCGCAGACTATTGGCACTTGGCCATCTGCCAGCTGACAGCGCTGACAGGTGGGCGTCACACTGCTGACCCCCAGTAGCAGCTATAACCTACTGACAGCCCTCCTTTTTCTGCCCTGGCGCCGTGCACGCATGCGAATTTCCAGCTCTCGAGTGTTTTTTTTCGGCCTGATAGCGTTGCTGCTGGGCCTGGCGCTGTACCTGACTTTCGGTCGCCACACGGCCAGCCAACCGGCCATGCCCGTGGCCACCCCGGTCAGTGTGATCCAGGTGCAGCAGCAGGATGTGCCGCACTACCTCAGCGCCATCGGCGCGGTGCAGTCGCTGCACAGCGTGCAGATCCGCCCCCAGGTGGAGGGCGTGCTGACCCGGATCCTGGTCAAGGAGGGCCAGTCGGTGCAGGCCGGCGACCTGCTGGCCACCCTGGATGACCGCAGCATCCGCGCCAGCCTCGAGCAGGCCCAGGCGCAACTGGGCCAGAGCCAGGCCCAGCAGCAGGTGGCCGAGGTCGACCTCAGGCGCTACCGCCTGCTCAGCGAAGACAACGGCATCTCGCGCCAGACCCTCGACCAGCAGCAGGCACTGGTCAACCAGCTCAAGGCAAGCATCCTCGGCAACCAGGCAGCGATCGCCGCGGCCAAGGTGCAGTTGTCGTACACCCAGATCCGCTCGCCGGTCACCGGACGGGTGGGCATTCGCAACATCGACGAAGGCAATCTGGTGCGCACCAGCGACGCCCAGGGCCTGTTCAGCGTGACCCAGATCGACCCCATTGCGGTGGAGTTCGCCGTGCCGCAGCAATGGCTGCCGACCCTGCAGGGGCTGGTGGCCGCCGAACCCCCGGCGCCGATCCGTGCCTACCTCGAAGGCAACGGCGACAGCGGCGGCCTGCTGCTGGGTGAAGGGCACCTGAGCCTGATCGACAACCAGATCGCCGCCAACACCGGCACCCTGCGCGCCAAGGCCGCGTTCGACAATGCCCAGGCCCGCCTGTGGCCGGGGCAACTGGTGAGCCTGAAGATCCAGACCAGCATCCAGCGCGATGCGCTGGTGGTGCCCCCCGGCGTGGTGCAGCGGGGCATCGACCAGCACTTCGTGTACCGCGTCGAGGGCGACAAGGTCGCGGTGGTGCCGGTCAAGGTGCTGTACCAGGACAGCAACCTCAACGTGATCAGCGGCGTAGCGGTCAACGACACGCTGGTGGCCGACGGGCAGTCGCGGCTCAGGCCCGGCGCCCGGGTCGAGGTACTGACAGCCCCGCCCGCCGCGCCCGTCGGCGACGATGTTGCCGGCAGCGGTGTGCAGCCATGAGCGGGCGCAGCTCGATCAGTGCGTGGTGCATCGACCGCCCGGTGGCCACCCTGCTGCTGACCTTCGCCCTGGTGCTGCTGGGCGTGGTGGCGTTCCCGCAGTTGCCGGTGGCACCGCTGCCCGAGGCGGACTTCCCCACCATTCAGGTCAGCGCGCAGCTGCCCGGCGCCAGCCCCGAGACCATGGCCTCGTCGGTGGCCACCCCGCTGGAGGTGCAGTTCAGCGCCATCCCCGGCATGACCCAGATGACCTCCAGCAGCGCACTGGGCTCCACCAGCCTGATCCTGCAGTTCACCCTCGACAAGAACATCGACACCGCCGCCCAGGAAGTCCAGGCCGCGATCAACACCGCCTCCTCGCGCCTGCCCCAGGACATGCCGAGCCTGCCCACCTGGCGCAAGGTCAACCCGGCCGACAGCCCGGTGCTGATCATGACCGTCAGCTCCGCGCAGATGCCGGCCAACGAACTGAGCGACTACGCCGAAACCCTGCTGGCACGCCAGCTGAGCCAGATCGACGGGGTCGGGCTGGTCAACATCACCGGCCAGCAGCGCCCGGCGATTCGCGTGCAGGCCCAGCCGGAAAAACTCGCCGCCATCGGCCTGACCCTGGCCGACCTGCGCCAGGCCATCCAGCAGACCAGCCTCAACCTGGCCAAGGGCGCGCTGTACGGCGACAGCAGCGTGTCGACCCTGGCCACCAACGACCAGTTGTTCCACCCCGATGAATACGCCCAGCTCATCGTCGCCTACCGCGACGGCGCCCCGGTGCACCTCAAGGACGTGGCCACGGTCATCAACGGCGCCGAAAACGCCTATGTCAAAGCCTGGTCCGGCGACCAGGAAGGCCTCAACCTGGTGGTGTTCCGCCAGCCCGGGGCCAACATCGTCGATACCGTGGACCGGGTCATGCAGGCGCTGCCGCACCTGGAGGAAATGCTCCCGGCATCGGTGCAGGTGTCGGTGCTCAGCGACCGCACCCAGACCATCCGCGCCTCGCTGCACGAGGTGGAGATCACCCTGCTGATCGCCGTGCTGCTGGTGATCGCGGTCATGGCGCTGTTCCTGCGCCAGTGGTCGGCCACGCTGATCGTCTCCAGCGTGCTGGGGGTATCGCTGGTGGCCAGCTTCGCGCTGATGTACCTGTTCGGCTTCAGCCTGAACAACCTGACCCTGGTGGCCATCGTCATCGCCGTGGGGTTTGTGGTGGACGATGCCATCGTGGTGGTGGAAAACATCCACCGGCACCTGGAGGCCGGCGACGACAGCCGCACGGCTGCCCTCAAGGGCGCCGGCGAGATCGGCTTCACCGTGGTCTCGATCAGCTTCTCGCTGGTGGCCGCGTTCATCCCGCTGCTGTTCATGGGGGGCGTGGTGGGGCGGCTGTTCAAGGAGTTCGCCCTCACCGCCACCTCCACCATCCTGATTTCGGTGGTGGTCTCGCTGACCCTGGCGCCGACCCTGTGCGCGCTGTTCATGCGCCGCCCGCAACACCCCGAGCACGCCGCGCCGACCTTCGGCGAGCGCCTGGTGGCCGGTTACGATCGTCTGCTGGTCAGGGCCCTGGCGCACCAGCGGCTGATGCTCGGGCTGTTCTTCGTGACCCTGGCCCTGGCCATCGGCGGCTACGTGGCCATTCCCAAGGGCTTCTTTCCGGTGCAGGACACCGGCTTCATCCTCGGCACCACCGAGGCCGCGGCCGACGTGTCGTACCCGGACATGGTGCGCAAGCACCAGGCGCTGGCGAAGATCATCGAGGCCGACCCTGCGGTACGCGCGTTCTCGCACTCGGTGGGGGTTACCGGCAGCAACCAGACCATCGCCAACGGGCGCTTCTGGATCGCCCTCAAGGACCCTGCCCAGCGCGACGTGTCGGCCAGCGAGTTCATCGACCGGCTGCGCCCCAAGGCCGCCCAGGTGCCGGGCCTGGTGCTGTACCTGCGGGCCGGGCAGGACATCAACCTCAGCTCCGGGCCCAGCCGCAGCCAGTACCAGTACGTGCTCAAGAGCAACGACGGCCCGGCGCTCAACCTGTGGACCCAGCGCCTGACCGAACGCCTGCACGCCAACCCGGCGTTCCGCGACCTGTCCAACGACCTGCAGCTGGGCGCCAGCGTGACCCGCATCGACATCGACCGCCAGGCCGCCGCGCGTTTCGGCCTGACCACCGCCGACGTCGACCAGGCGCTGTACGACGCCTTCGGCCAGCGTCAGATCAGCGAGTTCCAGACCGAGACCAACCAGTACAAGGTGATCCTGGAAATCGATGCACGCCAGCGTGGCAAGGCCGAGAGCCTGGCCTACTTCTACCTGCGCTCGCCCCTCAGTGGCGAGATGGTGCCGCTGGCGGCGCTGGCCAAGGTCGCGGCGCCCAGCACCGGGCCGCTGTCGATCAGCCACGACGGGCTGTTCCCGGCCGCCAACCTGTCGTTCAACCTGGCACCGGGGGTAGCCCTGGGCGATGCGGTGAGCATCCTCGAACGCACCCAGCGCGAGCTGGGCATGCCGGCCTCGATCATCGGCACCTTCCAGGGCGCGGCCCAGGCCTTCCAGAGTTCGCTGTCGAGCCAGCCGTGGTTGATCCTGGCCGCGCTGGTGGCGGTGTACATCATTCTGGGGGTGCTCTACGAGAGCTTCGTGCACCCGCTGACCATCATCTCCACCCTGCCCTCGGCGGGCCTTGGCGCACTGGCGCTGCTGTGGCTGATGGGCCAGGACTTCACCATCATGGGCCTGATCGGCGTGGTGCTGCTGATCGGCATCGTCAAGAAGAACGGCATCCTGCTCATCGACTTTGCCCTGGAGGCCCAGCGCCAGCGCGGGCTTGCGCCAGAGGCGGCGATCCACGAGGCGTGCCTGACGCGCTTTCGTCCGATCATCATGACCACCCTGGCCGCCCTGCTGGGCGCGGTGCCACTGATGCTCGGCGCCGGGGCCGGGGCCGAGCTGCGCCAGCCGCTGGGCATCGCGGTGGTGGGCGGGCTGCTGGTCAGCCAGGCGCTGACACTGTTCACCACGCCGGTCATATACTTGGCCCTGGAGCGCCTGTTCCACCGCCGCCGCAACGACCTGCCGGCGGCCCGGCCGATCGAGAACTGAGAGCCGACCATGCGCGTGCTGATTATCGAAGACGAACAGAAGACCGCCGACTACCTGCATCGCGGCCTCACCGAACAAGGCTTTACCGTGGACCTCGCCCCGGACGGCATCGAGGGCCTGCACCTGGCCCTCGAGGGCGACTACTCGGTGATCGTGCTCGACGTGATGCTGCCGGGCCTGGATGGCTACGGCGTACTGCGCGCCCTGCGTGCACGCAAGCAGACGCCGGTGATCATGCTCACCGCCCGCGAGCGCGTCGAAGACCGCATCCGCGGCCTGCGCGAAGGCGCCGACGACTACCTGGGCAAGCCGTTCTCGTTCCTCGAACTGGTGGCGCGCCTGCAGGCGCTGACCCGCCGCAGCGGCGGGCACGAGCCGGTGCAGATCCAGGTCGCGGACCTGTGGGTGGACCTGATCAGCCGCAAGGCCAGCCGCGCCGGCCAGCGCCTGGAACTGACCGCCAAGGAGTTCTCGCTGCTCAGCGTGCTGGCGCGCCGCCAGGGCGAGATCCTGTCCAAGACCGCGATTGCCGAGCTGGTGTGGGACATCAACTTCGACAGCGACGCCAACGTGGTGGAAGTCGCCATCAAGCGCCTGCGCGCCAAGCTCGACGGCCCGTTCGAGACCAAGCTGCTGCACACCATCCGAGGCATGGGCTATGTACTGGAAAGCCGTGCGCACTAACTCCATCGCCCTGCGCCTGAGCCTGCTGTTCAGCCTGGTGGCGCTGGGCGTGTTCCTGTTGATCGGCGGTGCCCTGTACAAACAGGTCGACCGCAGCCTCGACCTGCTGCCGGAGGCCGAGCTGGACGCCCGCTACAGCGTGCTGGAATCGGCGCTGACCCGCTATGGCACCCGGGAGCACTGGGCCAAGATCACCAACAAGCTCAACCTGCTGAGCGAGGAAGACCGGCGTATCCGCTTCTGGGTGGTGAGTGGCGACGCGCACTACGAGTACGGCCAGCCCGACGCCGCGCTACGCGACTTTGCCGCCGGCCCGCTGGGCATGCGCGACCTGCAGCTGGAGGGCCGGCCGTACCCGTACAAGGTGCTGGTGAGCGAGCTGCCGGCGCTGGACCGGCGCCCTGCCCTGCGCTTTCTGCTCGGCATCGATACCGAAACCTTCTGGCACACCCAGCACACCCTGCTGGGGGCATTGATCAGCCTGGCGGTGATCGGCGTGCTGCTGGCCTCGGCCCTGGGCTACTGGGCCGCGCGCATCGGCCTGCGCCCGCTGCGGGCGCTGTCGGCCGAGGCCCAGCAACTGGCGCCACCGCACCTGAGCGCACGCCTGTATGCGGCCGACCTGCCGCCAGAGCTGCAACAGTTCGCCGGCACCTTCAATGCCACCCTGGAGCGGGTCGAGCAGGCCTATTCACGCCTGGAGGGGTTCAATGCCGACGTGGCCCATGAGCTGCGCTCGCCCCTGACCAACCTGATCGGCCAGACCCAGGTGGCGCTGACCCGCGGTCGCAGCGCCGAACATTACTTCGAGGTACTGCAATCGAACCTGGAGGAACTGGAGCGGCTGCGCAGCATCGTCAACGACATGCTGTTCCTGGCCAGTGCCGACCAGGGCAACAAGGCCACCGCGCTGACCAGCAGCTCGCTGGCCGAGGAAGTGGCGACCACCCTGGACTACCTGGACTACATCCTCGAGGACGCCCAGGTACGGGTGCAGGTCAGCGGCGATGCACGGGCGCGCATCGAGAAGGCGCAGTTGCGCCGGGCGCTGATCAACCTGCTCAACAATGCGGTGCAGCACACGGCCCGCCAGCAGGTGATCCAGGTGCATATCGAGCGTCAGGGCGAGCAGGTATGCATTGCCGTGAGCAACCCGGGCCCGGCCATCGAGGCCGTGCACCTGCCTCGCCTGTTCGAGCGCTTCTACCGGGTGGATGCCGCGCGCAGCAACAGCGCCGTGGGCAACCATGGGCTGGGGCTGGCGATCGTCAAGGCGATTGCGCTGATGCATGGCGGCAGCGTGTTTGCCCGCAGCCAGGCGGGGGCCAATACGTTCGGGATTCTGTTGCCGGCCTGAAGCCCGCTCCCACAAGGGCCAGCGAACACCCTGTGGGAGCGGGCTTGACCCGCGATGGGCCAACGCTGCGCTCGACTGTTGCCCGAAACGCAACAGTGCATTGCCCAATCCCCTCTGTTTCAACCCCCCACCGAGGACTATCGTACCCACACCAAATAGATAGCTTGCTATGCAAGAAGGTAGCTTCAAATGTCCAACAGTATGGGTATTGCCAGTATTTTCGTCCTGTCGTCCGTATTGCTCTCGCCCCTGGCCATGGCCGAGGAGTCCCCTGCTTTCGTGGCGCAGTACGCCGCCCGCGCCGCTGCCGCGCAGCAAGGCCGCGAAGCCCTCGCCCAGCAGCAGGACCACGCCAAAAACCTGGAGCAGACCGCGTCCAAAGGTTCTGCGAGTGCCGACAAAGACAGCTGATACGCTGCCTCTGCCTCTCTCCTATTCCCTCGACTGCTGCGCTGGCGACGTGTTCGCCTGCGTGGCCGTCTTTCAAAGCCGCTGCTATCAGCGGCTTTTTTTTGGCCTGGACAAAAGGTTCTGCGGCCAGAGATGTGTCCTCACAAGAAAACACCGCTTCGCACAATAAAAAGCTGCATCCCTCACCTCAAGGAGTCCACACCGGTGATCCACGCGTTTCGCTTGACCCCGCTGTTCGTTGCGCTGGCTGCAACGATGCCCCTGCACGCCCAGGCCGACGAGGCCGAAGGCTTCGTCGAAGGTGCGCACCTCGACGTGCTCAGCCGCAACTACTACCTCAACCGCAACCAGCTGCAGCGCGGCAACCACGACAACCGGGAATGGGGCCAGGGCTTCATCGGCAAGTTCGAGTCCGGGTTCACCCAGGGCACCGTGGGCTTTGGTCTGGATGCCCATGCCATGCTCGGCCTCAAGCTGGACGGCGGTGGCGGCACGGCGGGTTCGAGCATCCTGCCCTACCACTACAAGGACGATGGCGAACTGGGCAAGGCCCCGGATTCGTTCTCCAATGCCGGCGCTGCCATCAAGCTCAAGGCCTTCGACACCGTACTGCGTGCCGGCGACCTGTTCCTGACCAACCCGGTGATCGCCGGTGGCGAAACGCGCATGCTGCCGCAGACCTTCCGCGGCGTCAGCCTGACCAACAACAGCATCGACGGGCTGCAACTGGAAGGCGGCCAGGCCAGCTTCACCAAGCTCTACAACCAGAGCGGCCACAAGCGCATCGGCGCTACCTACGGCAACCTGCCAGATGACCGCGAAAGCCGTCACCTGAACTGGGCCGGCGCAGCCTGGGCACCGGTCGAAGGTTTTACCAGCAGCCTGTATGCCGCCGAACTCAAGGACGTGTGGAACCAGTACTACCTGGACCTGGACTACACCTGGCAGCTCGCCGACGGCGTCAGCCTCAACCCCGGCCTGCACTACTACCACACCCAGGACACCGGCGATGCGCTGCTGGGCAGCATCGACAACAACACCTACAGCCTGCACCTGGCGCTCGGCGTGGGTAACCACACCGTCACTGCGGTGTACCAGCGGGTCAACGGCAACACGCCGTTCGACTACATCACCCTGGGCGACAGCGTGTACCTGGACAACTCGCAGATGTACTCGGACTTCAACGGGCCTGGCGAGCGTTCGTGGAAACTCAAGTACGCCTATGACTTCGCCGGCGTCGGCATGCCCGGCCTGACCACCGCCGTGTCGTACTCGCGCGGCAAGCTGGACCTGAGCAAGGTCGACCCGGCCAGCGCCGGCTATAGCAACTGGTACAGCGCCGACGGCGACAATGCGCGCCACTGGGAACGCGACATGGACCTGGCCTACGTGTTCCAGCAAGGTTCCCTCAAGGACCTCAGCGTGCTGCTGCGCTGGGCCTCGCACCGTGGCAGCCAGGGCTACGCCCAGGTCGACAACGATGTGGACGAATACCGCGTGATCGTCGAATACCCGCTCAACGTCTTCTGATCCCACCGCCATGCGCCAAAGAGCTTGCAGGATGCAGGCTCTTTTCCTGCAAATAGCCCCAAGATGCCGTACATCAATCGGCACCAGCAACAGCTTGTCCGACAATCTGCACCCGCCTAGAATACCGCCGCCTCGCACCTGCCCTTTCAACGACAGCGGTACGAATCACCTCCATCATGCCTTCGCGCCTTCCGCCCCAGCGCCCGACCCTGTACAGGACTCATCCGGAGTTGATCCTTAACCTGGGCAGTTGCCTGGCGGTTCTGGCCATCATCACCATCGTGACCTTCCTGCTGGTACGCGAAAAAGCCAACGTGGGCCAGGCGGCCGCACGCTCGGCCAGCAATATCGTGCAGTTGATCGACACCGACATCGTGCGCAACGTCGAGCTCTACGACCTGTCGCTGCACGGACTGATCTGGGCCATCCAGCGCCCTGAGCTGGCCAGCGTAGCCGCGCCGCTGCGCCAGCAACTGCTGTTCAACCAGGCCTTCACCGTGCCGTTACGCGGCGACATCCTGTGGCTGGACCGCAATGGCAACGTGGCGGCCGACTCCACCAGCGTGGTGCCACGCAGCGCCAACTTTGCCGACAGCAAGGTGTTCCAGGCCCATCGCGACAACCCCGACCTGGGCCTGGTCATCAGCCCGCCATTCAAGGCGCGCCTGGGCGAGCTGGACTGGTGCATCAGTTTCAGCCGGCGCATCAACGATGCCGATGGGGCCTTCGCCGGTATCGCGTCAGGCGCCCTGCGCCTGGCCTACTTCAGCGAGCTGTTCCAGCGCCTGGACATCGGCCGCGACAGCAGCGTCAACCTGTTCAACAGCGACGGCGTGATGCTCGCCCGCCACCCTTCGCTGCCCAGCGACCCGCTGATCGGCGCCGACCTGTCCGAGCAGCCCAACTTCAAGCGCGCAATGGCCCAGGGCAACGGCAGCTTCACCGCGCGTTCGAGCCTGGACGGCAAGCATCGCCTGTACACCTTTTCACGGGTGGACGACCTGCCGCTGCTGGTGGTGGTGGCCTTGTCCACCGACGAGGTCTATGGCTCGTGGCGGCGTACCGCACTGGTGGTCAGTATCGCTACCGGCCTGTTGTGCATCGGCATCCTCTGGCTGTCGTTGCTGCTGGGGCGCGAATTGCGCAGGCGCCACAGCGCCGAGCAGGGCCTGGCCGAACTGGCAGCCACCGACAGCCTCACGGGGCTGGCCAACCGTCGTCAGCTCGACCAGGTACTGCGCCGCGAATGGGCACGTGCCCAGCGCAGCCAGCGCCCGCTGGCGGTACTGATGGTGGATGTGGACCACTTCAAGGCGTTCAATGAACGCCACGGTCACCAGGGCGGGGACGAAGCGCTACGCCAGGTGGCGACGACGATCGCGCACAGCATCCGCCGCCCGGGGGACCTGGCCGCGCGATATGGCGGGGAGGAGTTTCTGGTGATCGTGCCCGAGACCGACCTCAACGGCGTGCTGACCCTGGCCGAACGTATCCGCAGCAGCGTCGAGGCACTGCCGCCGTTCGGCGACGACCAGCACCCGGTGACCGTCAGCATTGGCGTGGGCCTGCAGACGCCAGAAGCCCAGCAGGATCTTTCGACCTTGCTGGGCTGTGCGGACGATGCGCTGTATTGCGCCAAGCGCAACGGGCGCAACCGGGTAGAGGTGTACGCCGGTTAGGAACGTGCGCGGGCCGCGTCGCGCAGCACCTTGACCTGGTCATGGTTGCGCTGCACGCCATGGTACTGGCGCTCGACCAGAGCATATGCCGGGTCACTTGCCGGTACATTCAGCTTGGCCAGTTTTTCCAGGGCATCCTTGTAGGCTTTGAGGGCGTGGTCTTCACCGCGCTCCACTTCTTCCAGCACCGCCTTGTCGTCGTTGCTGGTCAGCGAGGACTTGAGGTTGACCCAGGCGCGGTGCATGTCACCGCTGAGGCTGGTGGTGGTTTCCGGGTCGCCGCCCAGGGAACGCACGTGCTGCTGCAGATCTGCAGCGGCGCTACGGCATTCGCCTTCACGCTGCAGGAAGAACGCCTTCAGGTCCGGGTTCTTGGCATCCTCGGCAGAAGTCTTGAAGCCCTTCTCGCCATCCTTGCTGTACTCGATGAGGTTGTTCAGAACCGAAATAACGTCTTTGTTCACGTTGGTCATGACAGTGCTCCTTTGCATGAGGGTGGTTGCGTAGTACAGGAGCAGTGTTCATGCCAGCTTTTCTGTAAAAATTAAATCTTTTAAAATCAACAACTTATAAAAATTTTGAACCTTCCCCAAGCAGCGTTTTGCATGAACGGACCTTTGGTCTCGTGCAGATTGCATGTATTGTCGGGCCTTTCCTGCACTGCTGCGCCGAGCCCATGACTCCCGAGACACTCGAACTGCTGGTCACCCGCGAAATGCCCTATGGCAAGTACCAGGGCCGGCTGATCGCCGACCTGCCCGGCCACTACCTCAACTGGTTCGCCCGCCAGGGCTTTCCCAAGGGCGAACTGGGCGGGCTGCTGGCGCTGATGCACGAGGTCGACCACAACGGCCTGGCCGACCTGCTCGAACCGCTGCGCAAGAAGCACCCGCGCCCACGCCCCTGATCAGGCCTTGGCCGGCTCCAGTGCCAGCTCGGCCACGTCCCTGCGCTTGAGCACCGCGTACACCACAGCGGTCAGCAGGCTGCCGGCGGCGATGGCCAGCAGGTACAGCAGGGCGTGGTTGATCGCGTTGGGAATCAGCATCACGAACAGCCCGCCGTGGGGCGACATCAGCTTGCAACCGAAGTACATCGACAGCGCGCCGGTCAGTGCACCGCCGACCACGCTGGCGGGGATCACCCGCAGCGGGTCCTTGGCCGCGAACGGGATCGCCCCCTCCGAAATGAAGCACATGCCCAGCACCAGCGCCGCCTTGCCGGCCTCGCGCTCGCTCTGGGCGAACTTGCGTCGCGCCAGGAAGGTGGCGATGCCCAGGCCGATCGGCGGCACCATGCCGGCGGCCATGGTCGCGGCCATCGGCGCCATGCTCTGGTTGGCCAGCAGGCCCACCGAGAAGGCATAGGCGGCCTTGTTCACCGGCCCGCCCAGGTCCACGCACATCATGGCGCCGAGCAGTATGCCCAGCAGCACCGCGTTGGCAGTGCCCATGCTGTCGAGAAAATGCGTCAGGCCATCGAGCATGCCGGCCACCGGCTTGCCCACCACGTAGATCATCACCAGGCCGGTGAACAGGCTGGCCAGCAGCGGGATGATCAGGATCGGCTTGAGACTCTCCAGGCTGCTGGGCAGGCGGACCCAGTGGCTGATCGCCTTGGCCGCGTAGCCGGCCACGAAGCCTGCGACGATGCCGCCGATGAAGCCGGCGCCCAGCGAACTGGCGAGCAGCCCGCCGATCATGCCCGGCGCCAGGCCCGGGCGGTCGGCAATCGAATAGGCGATGTAGCCGGCCAGCAGCGGCACCATCAGCTTGAATGCGGCGTCTTCGCCGATCTGGCGCAGGGCGGCGGCCAGGGTGCCCGGCTCCTTGTAGGCATCGAGCCCGAACATGTATGCCAGGGCGATCAGCAACCCGCCTGCCACCACCATCGGCAACATGAACGACACCCCGGTCAGCAGGTGCTTGTACACCCCAGCCCTTTCACTGCGTGCAGGTGCGGTGCCGGCGCTGCCGGCGGCACGCTCTTCGCGACCTTCGGCCAGCGCCTTGTTCAAGGTGGCCTGGGCCTGCTTGAGGGCCACGCCGGTGCCACAGCGGTAGATGCGCTTGCCGGCGAAGCGCTCGGTGGGCACTTCGATATCGGCGGCCAGCAGTACCACTTCGGCTTCGGCGATGGCCGCGGCGCTCAGCGGGGTGCGTGCCCCCACCGAGCCCTGGGTTTCGACGGCCAGTTGATAACCCAGTTGCCGCGCCGCCTGCTGCAAGGCTTCGGCGGCCATGAAGGTGTGCGCCACCCCGGTGGGGCAGGCAGTGACCGCAACGATCTTCTTCACCGCCCCCGCTGCGGCCGGCGCAGGCGCCATGGCTTCGGGGTGATGCACCTGGGCCTGTTCGGCGGCCAGGCGCAGAAAGCTCTCCACATCCTGCAGGGCCTGGGCCGGGGTGCTCTGGAACAGGCGTTTGCCGGCAAAGCGCTGCAGATCGAACGGGCCGGTGCTGATCACCAGCACCCAGTCGGCGGCGGCGATCACTGCCGGCGAAAGCTGGCGCTCGGGATGGTCGGGGTCGTGCACCTCGACACTGGTGCTCCAGCCCTGGCGCTGCGCGGCCGCATCCAGCAGGCGCGCGCTGAGCAGGCTGGACACCTGGCCGTTGGGGCAGGCGGTGACGATGGCGATCTTCATTGTTCACCCTCTTGTCGAGCGTGGGGAATCTGCACCCGGACGGCATCTTCGAGCTGCGCCAGTTGCACGCGGTCGCCGATGCCGAAGCCGATCTGGGTCACGGCCTGGGCGGCAATCGCGGTGGCGCGGCGCAAGGTCTGCGCGGCAGGCTCGGCATTGAGCAGGCCGTGCAGCATGCCGGCCAGCAACGAATCGCCCGCGCCCACCGTGCTGGCCACCACCACCTGGGGCGGCAGCGCCTGCAGGGCGCCGTCGCGCCGGAACCAGATCACCCCCTGCTCGCCCTGGGACACCACCACATGCTCGACGCCCTGGTCGATCAACTGGCGGGCAGCGGCCTGCTGCTCGGCAATGCTGTGCAGCGGGCGGCCCAGCGCTTCGGCCAGTTCGTCGGTATTGGGCTTGACCAGCCACGGCGCGCTCTTGAGCCCGGCGATCAAGGCCGCACCACTGCTGTCCAGGATCACCTTCAGGCCCAGCGACTTGAACCACGCCAGCAGCATCTGCAGCCACTGCGGGCTCACACCCGGCGGCAGGCTGCCGGCCACCACCACCGCGTCATGCCCGCTGGCCAGGTGCTGCAGGCGCGCCAGCAGCTCGCCCTGGGCGTGTTCGTCGACCTGCGGGCCCACGCCGTTGATATCGGTGACCCGGCCATCGCCCTCCACCAGCTTGAGGTTGCTGCGGGTTTCGCCGGGCACCCGCACGAAGCAATCGGCAAAGCCGCGACGGGCCATCAGGGCCTCGAAGGGCTGCAGGTTGTCCTGGCCCAGGAAGCCGCCCACCGTCACCGAATGCCCCAGGTCGGCCAGCACCTGCGCCACGTTCAGGCCCTTGCCCGCCGCGTGGCTGTGCTGCGCGTGGCTGCGGTTGACCGCGCCGGGCTGCAGGGTGGCGAGGCTGACGGTAAGGTCCAGCGCCGGGTTGAGGGTCAGTGTGAGTATCCGTGCCATCAATGCATCTCCACCCGTGCGCGCACGTCGGCGGCACTGCCCTGCACCAGCGCATCACGCGCCAGTTGCCGGGCCTGTTCAAAATTCAGTTCGCGCACCACCGCCTTGACCTCGGCAATGCTGCGCGCCGCCACGCTCAGTTCATCCACGCCCAGCCCCACCAGCACCGCCACCGCCTGAGGGTCGGCGGCCAGTTCCCCGCAGATGCCCACCCACTTGCCGTGGGCATGCGCGGCGCGCACGGTGATGTCGATCAGCTGCAGCACCGCCGGGTGCAGGCCATCGGCCTGGGCCGACAGGCTCGGGTGGCCGCGGTCGATGGCCAGGGTGTACTGGGTCAGGTCGTTGGTGCCGACGCTGAAGAAGTCCACCTCCGGCGCCAGCACCGGTGCCAGCAGCGCGGCCGAAGGCACCTCGATCATGATGCCCACCTGCAGGTCGCCGACCGGTATCTCCCGGCGCAGGCGCTCGACCATTGCTCGGGCCTGGCGCCACTCCTCCACCTGTCCGACCATCGGGAACATGATGCGCAGCGGTCGCTCGCCCGCCGCGCGCAACAGGGCGCGCAACTGGCTTTCCATGACCTGCGGCCGTTGCAGGGTCAGGCGAATGCCGCGTACCCCCAGAAACGGGTTTTCCTCCTTGGCGATGGGCCAGTAGGGCAACGGCTTGTCGCCGCCCACATCCAGGGTGCGCACCACCAGCGGCCGGCCCTGCAGGCCGTCGAGCACACGGCAGTACTCGGCCTCCTGGGTGGCCTCGTCGGGCACCTGTGGATGGGCCATGAAGATCAGCTCGGTGCGCAGCAGGCCGATGCCTTCCGCGCCCAGGTCGATCACCTGTTCGATACCCGCGCTTTCACCGATGTTGGCGAACACTTCCACGGCATGCCCGTCGCGGGTCACGGCAGGTTCCAGGCGACGCGCCCGGGCCGCCTGCAGGCGCTGTTCGCGCTGCTCGCGCTCGGCCAGGGCGCGCTGCAGCTCGTCCGCCGCCGGGGCCACGGTCAGGCGCCCACGCTGGCCGTCCAGCAACAGCTCGGTGCCGGCGGCGATCAGCAGCACCGCCGCGCCGGCCCCCACCACCGCCGGGATGCCCAATGCCCGCGCCACGATCGCGCTGTGCGCGGTGGCGCCACCCCGTGCGGTGAGAATCCCGGCCACCCGCGCCGGATCGAGGCGCGCCACATCGGACGGGCCTACTTCGTCCATCACCAGCACATAGGGCTGTTGCGGCTCCGCCACCTCGGCGGCCCCGCACAGGGTGGCCAGCACACGGCGGCCCACGTCGCGCAGGTCGGCGGCGCGTTCGGCCAGCAAGGCGTCGTGCAAGGCCTCCTGCTGCCGCGCTGCGGCCTCGATCACGGTCATCCAGGCCGCTGGGGCGCTTTCGCCCTGGAGCAGGCGCAGCTCGACTTCATCGCCCAGCCCCGGGTCGCTGAGCATTTCCTGGTGAGTGACGAAGATCTCGCGGATGGCCTTGGCCGGGCTGCGCCGGATCAGCGCTTCGAGCTCACTGGCCACGGCGGCCAGGGCACGTTGCAGGCGGTCGCGCTCGATCACCGGCGACTCGCCCCGCAGCGGGTAGTCGAAATGGCGCAGCACCTGCACATGCGCCGGGCCGCAGGCGATGCCCGGCGATGCGGCCACGCCCTGGACCTGCGTGCCCGGCAGCGGCGCGCTCAGCGTCGGCACGAGCACCTGGGGCGCCGCTACCTCGCTCACCGGTGCCAGCGCCTCGACCGCTTCGCCCAGGCCGGCCTGCACCGCCGCCAGCAACGCCGGCAGCGCGCTGTCGGCCACGCTCGGCTCGGCAATGAACTCCAGTACCTGGCCACGGCGTGCGCCCAGGCTCAACAACTTGCTCAGGCTCTTGACCGACACGGCGGCCTCGCCGCTGTCGACCACGCGCACGCGCACCTCGCCCTCGAAGGCCTTGGCCAGTTGCGCCAGCTCCTTGGCCGGGCGCGCATGCAGGCCGTGGGCATTGGCCAGGCCGACGCGAACGCTGGGCCAGTCGGCCGGCAGCTCGCCGCCCAGCACCTCCAGCACCGCACGGCTGCTGGTAGCGCGAAACAGCTCCTGCGCCCGACCTTCGATCAGCAGGGTACACAGGCGTTCGAGCAGGGCCTGGTGCGCCGCGCCCAGGCTGGCCAGGCAGAACAGGCCGTTGAGCGGCTGGCCCAGGTAGCGCAGCGGCTGCTGCGGGGTGACGAACGCCAGGCCCGGCTTGCGCACGGTCTGCTCGCTGTGCAGCCACCACAGGCCATCGCCCAGGGGTAGCGCCTCGACCTGCTGCAGCACGGCGGCAAAGCCATTGCCGGCGCAATCGGCGCGGCGCAGCAGGCGGGCGCCACGCCATACCAGCTCTTCGAAATCCTCGGCGGGCACACCCAGGCCGATCATCTGTGCATCCAGTGCCAGCTCCTGCGGCGCCCCCTGCAGCAGCTTGAGCAACGCCTCGGCGCTGCCGGCCCGGCGCAGCGCCTGGGCCAGGTCGGTCTCGCCCAGCGCGCGGGTGAGCAATTGCAGCAGGCGCAGGTGCTCGTCGGAGCGCGCGGCGATGCCGATGGCCAGGTACACGATCTGCCCGTCGCCCCAGTCCACGCCCTCGGGGAACTGCAACAGGCGCACGCCGGTGGCATGCACCAGCTCGCGGGTCTGCGGGGTACCGTGGGGGATGGCGATGCCCTGGCCGAGAAAGGTCGAGCCCTGGGCTTCACGCGCCTGCAGCCCGGCCAGGTAGCCCTCGGCCACCAGCCCGTCGGCCACCAGGCGCTCGGCCAGCAGCTGCAGCGCGGCGGTCTTGTCCACGGCCGACTGGCCCATGGAAATCTGCTCTATGGTGAGCTCGAGCATGAACCTCTCCTTTGCAGCGCCGGGCCGGCGCCGAGGTATTGTTGTGAATTTAGCAGCACCCGACACTTCGCAGGGCCGGGCGCAGGCGAAGGCCACGGCAGAAAAATCGCCTGCTGAATCGTTTAACCTAGAATAGCGTGCACGTTACTCGATAACCTGCGAACAATGAAAGCCCCATTTTGTCGGACAATTGCGACAATGGTCGTCTGCGCCGATGCTTCGCAATCGGCGACAATACCCGGTCAGGCTCTGCAGCCAACCCCGGTAATAACAAGGAAAATTCGGTGAAACTCAGCGATATCGCCCGTCTGGCCGGTGTGTCCGTTACCACTGCCAGTTATGTCATCAATGGCAAGGCCGAACAGCAACGCATCAGCAGCAGCACGGTAGAGCGTGTGCGTGCGGTGGTCGAGGCCCATGGCTTCACGCCCAACCCGCAGGCGGCCGGGCTGCGCAGCCGTCACACGCGCACCCTTGGCTTCATCCTGCCAGACCTGGAAAACCCCAGCTATGCGCGCATCGCCAAGCAACTGGAGCAAGGCGCAAGGGCCCAGGGCTACCAGCTGCTGATCGCCAGCAGCGACGACCAGCCCGACAGCGAACGCCAGTTGCAGCAGCTGTTTCGCGCACGGCGCTGCGACGCCCTGTTCGTCGCCAGCTGCCTGCCCGAAGACGACGACAGCTACCGCACGCTGCAGGCCAACGGCCTGCCGATCATCGGCATCGACCGCAGCCTGGAGCCGGCGCAGTTCTGCTCGGTGGTCAGCGACGACGAGCATGCCAGCCTGCACCTGACCCGCAGCCTGCTCGACAGCGCCCCGGCGCATATCGCACTGATTGGCGCACGCCCGGAGCTGAGCGTCAGCCGCGCTCGCGCACGTGGTTTCGACCAGGCCCTGCAAGGCTTCGACGGACGGGCCAGCCAGCACCAGGGCGAAGCCTTCAGCCGCGAGTGCGGGCGCCGCCTGATGAGCGAGCTGCTGGCCGACCTGGGGCGCCTGCCCGACGCGCTGGTGACCACCTCCTATGTGCTGCTGCAAGGCGTGTTCGATGTGCTGCAGACCCGCCCGCCAGCATCGCGCAGCCTGCACCTGGGCACCTTCGGTGACAACCAGTTGCTGGACTTCCTGCCCCTGCCGGTCAACGCCATGGCCCAGCAGCACGGCCTGATGGCCGAAACCGCCTTGCGCCTGGCGCTGGAGGCGGTGGAGAAGCAGCACTACACGCCGGGTGTGCACGCGGTGGCGCGCACCTTCAAGCAACGCCTCTTCAAGGCCTGACCATGCGCCTGGTAGACACCCACACCCACCTGGACTTTCCCGACTTCGATGCCGACCGCAGCGAAGTGCTGGGGCAGGCGCGCCGCGCCGGGGTCGAGCGCATGGTGGTGCTGGGGGTGTACCAGGACAACTGGCAGCGGGTATGGGAGCTGGTCAAGAGCGATCCGCAGCTGTATGCGGCGTTCGGCCTGCACCCGGTGTACCTGGAACAGCATCGCCCGGAACACCTGCTGGCGCTGGGCGACTGGCTGAGCCGCCTGCGTGGCGACCGGCAGCTGTGCGCGGTGGGCGAGTTCGGCCTGGACTACTACGTGGCCGAGCTGGACCGCGAGCGCCAGCAGGCGCTGTTCGAGGCCCAGTTGCAGCTGGCGGTGGACTTCGACCTGCCGGCGCTGCTGCATGTACGGCGCAGCCATGCCGACGTGATCGCCCGGCTCAAGCGCTTCAAGCTGGCGCGTGGCGGCATCGTGCATGCGTTTGCCGGCAGCTACGAGGAGGCCCGCGAGTACCGCCGCCTCGGGTTCAGGCTGGGGCTGGGCGGGGCGGCCACCTGGCCCCAGGCGCTGCGCCTGCGCAAGGTGCTGCCGCGCCTGGGGCTGGACGGCGTGGTGCTGGAGACCGACTCGCCGGACATGGCCCCGGCGATGTACGCCGGGGTGCGCAACAGCCCTGTGCACCTGCCGCAGATTGCCGTGGCACTGGCTGAGGTGATGGGGGTTGCGCCCCAGGTGCTGGCCGAGGCCAGCACGCGCAATGCCTGCGAGCTGTTTGGCTGGTAATACCGCCCCTGCGCCTTGCCGGCGAAGGGCCCAGCCCTCGCTCAGACCCTGAACGCCCCGATCAACTGCTTCAACTCCATCACCTGCGCCGACAGCTGCCGGCTCGCATCTTCGGTCTGGTGCGCGCCCTCGGTGGTGTGCTCGGCCGCGCGATTGATCTGCACGATGTTCAGGTCGATGTCATGCGCCACCGCCGTCTGCTGCTCCACCGCCGCCGCAATCTGCTGGTTCTGCTCCACGATGCTGCCCATCGCCCCCAGAATGTTGACCAGCGCCTGCTGCACCTGCTGCGACTGCCCCACGGTGCCCGCCGCCATCTGGTGACTGCTGTCCATCGCCCGCACCGCCGCCTCCACCCCGCCCTGCAGGCGTGAGATCATCTGGTCGATTTCCTCGGTCGACTGCTGCGTGCGCTTGGCCAGCGTGCGTACCTCGTCGGCCACCACCGCGAAGCCACGCCCCTGCTCCCCGGCCCGCGCCGCCTCGATGGCGGCGTTGAGCGCCAGCAGGTTGGTCTGCCCGGCGATGCTCTTGATCACCTCCAGCACCTGGCTGATCTGCTGGCTGTCGCTGACCAGCTGGTTGATCACCCCCACCGACTGGTCGATTTCGGCCGCCAGCCCGGCAATGCTGCCCTGCTGCGACTCCACCAGCTCGCGCCCGCTGACCGTCTCGCGGTTGACCCCGTGGGCGCTGTTCACGGCTGCCGCAGCGCTGCGCGCCACTTCCTGGGCAGTGGCCGACATCTGGTTCATGGCCGTGGCCACCTGCTCGATCTGCCCGCGCTGGCCGCTTACCGCCTGGTTGCTGCGCGCCGATACCGCATGCACCTGCTCGGCCTGGTGTTCCACCTCGGCCACCGTCTGCCCGACCCGCTCGATCAGGTCATGGATGCGCCGCACCGTGGTGTTGAACACCTCGCCCAGCTCGCCCAGCTCGTCGCGACTGCGGGCCTGGAAGGTCACCGTCATGTCGCCACCGGCCACCTTGTCCATCACCTTGCCCAGGGTACGCAGGGTGCTGCGGGTGGAGGCGTAGAAGCCGCCATACAGGTAGCCGATCAGCATGAACACCGCCGCCAGGGCCAGCACCAGCAGCACCATGTGCTGGCGGTAGTCGCCCAGGCGCGCCTGCAACTGCTGTTCGAGTACCTGCAGGGTGGCGCCATTGAGCAGGTAGGTCTGCTCGATCAGGCCGCTGACCTGCTGGTAGAACGCCGGCCATGGCGCATCGAGGGTATCGGCCATCACTACCTGGTCTTCGAGCAGCTCGCTGGCCTGCTTGAGCGACGCCTGGCTGCTGGCGGCCTGGCTGGCCAGCCGCGGCTCGTCGCCCAGGGCGTCCTGCAGGCGAATGGCGTAGTCGGCCGACAGCTTGTCGAGGCTTTTGAGCAGTTCTTCGAAACGGGTACTGGCCGATGAGTTGAGAAACCCCTGGCCCAGCGAGTAAGCCCCGATTGCGCGGCCTTCACCCAGGGTCTGGGTGACCTGGGCGGTGACCGTGGTCAGCAGCTCGCCCATCTGGCGCACGCCGGCATCGCTGTCCTGGCCAAGGCCCGACTGGCTGACCACCAGCTTGCCAAGCAGCTGCGCCTGCGCCAGCAGGGCGTCGTACAGGGCTGCACGGGTCTGCAGCGAGGAGTCGGCTCGCGCCGCCTCGAGCCCTGCCAGCAACTCGTCGCGCCGGGCGGTGAAGGCCTGCACCTGGGCCGGGTCCTCGGTCATCGGGGCCAGCGCGGCCACGCGCTTTGCCACCTGCTGTTCCAGCGCATCGATGCGCGCCTCCAGGTCGTCGGCCTTGCCGGACTGCCCCAGCACCGCGTTGATCTGCACCAGATTGCCCAGGCTCTCCAGATCACCGCGCACGGCCAGGCTCTCGCTCAGCAGGCCGAGGCTGTGCAGCTCCACACGGGTGGCGTGGAACTTGGCATAGGCGTCGCGCACCAGATAGAAATTGGTGACCAGCATGGGCAGAAAGAACAGCACGCTGATCAGGCTGAACTTCATGCCGAAGCTCAGCCGGTTCATCAATGCGATTGCCGGATACAAGAGGCGCTTCAAGGGTCGTCTCCTTTCGATTTCTTATTGTTTTCTGCGCAATAGCACTAGGCCACTGGCGATCGTCAGCAGCCTCTGTATAGCGCATATCGAAGGGAAGTTTTGTAACTTAAGGTTAACCACCAGCGGCGGCGCCCTGTAGGAACGAGCCGCCGTTGCGGCAGCCCGTTTACACGTCGTGAGTCAGCCGAGCACGGTCCACAGGGCAAAGCCCGCGTACCAGAGCACTGCGGCACGCAGCAGCAGTTCCCACAGGCTGTCGAGCCCGGTCAGGCCTTGCGGGCCGGCCTCGACGTCGGCGGGAATCTCCGCCGCTGCCGTGCCCGCCTGCTCCACCAGGCGCGGCGCGCCGATGTGCCAGTTGAGCAGTTCGTGCAGCATCATGCGGCTGACCGCCACAAAGTTGCCCACCAGTGCAAAACTGGCGGCCAGTACCCGCACCGGCGCCCAGTCGAAGGCGTGGCGCAACTGCCGGGCGCGTTCCTGTACCGCCGGGTTGCCGGCCCGCTCGCCCGTCAGCGCCAGCAGCCGGTAAGCCAGCGCTGCAGCCGGGCCCAGCAGCACATACCAGAAGATCACCGCAAAGAAGCTCTGGTAGGCCTGCCACAGCAGGTGCCCCTGCACCTTCTGGATCAGGCCCTGGCTGTCGTCGGCCGTCACCCCCAGGTCGCGCTCGGCCACGTGCACGGCCGCCTGTTCATCGCCGCGTCGCCAGGCATCGCGAAACGGCCCCAGCGCCGCCTTCACATCGCCCCGGCCCAGGCTGTAGATCAGCACCAGCAGGTGCACCGGCAGGGCCAGCAGACCATAGGCGACCGGGTCGAGCACGTGCAGCAGCAGCGCCAGTACCACTACTGGCAACAGCACCAGAATGCCCAGCACCCACCAGGGGTCGGCCTTGGGCCTGCGCTCCAGGCGGGCCAGTTCGGTGAGAAAAAAGCCGTCGCGTTGCAGGCGCTGGCGCAGCGCCGAGAACTTCTCGACCCACAGCACCAGCAGTAACACCAGAAAACTCATGATCTGTCCTCGTTGACGTGCAGGCTGGCGCGATAGCGTTCCCAGTCGAACGCCGGCCCCGGGTCGGTCTTGCGCCCCGGCGCAATGTCGCTGTGGCCGCGGATTCGCCCCGCGATGGGCCAGGCAGCCTGCAGTTGCAGGGTCAAGTGTTGCAGGGCAGTGTACTGGGCGTCTGTGAACGGCGTCTGATCGGTGCCTTCGAGTTCGATGCCCACGGAAAAGTCGTTGCAGCCCTCGCGGCCCTCGAAGCGCGATACCCCGGCATGCCAGGCCCGGTCCAGGCACGAGACGAACTGGGTGACCCTGCCGTCACGCTCGATCAGAAAGTGCGCCGATACACGCAGGTCCTTGATCTGCTCGAAAAACGCATGCTCGGCGATGGGCAGGCGGTTCTGGAAGAACGCCTGCACCTTGCCGGTGCCGAACTGCCCGGGCGGCAGGCTGATGTTGTGGATCACCAGCAGGCTGATGGCTTCGCCCTCGGGGCGCGCGTTGAAGTTGGGGGAAGGGCAATGGGTGACGCCAGCGACCCAGCCAGTAGCGTGGTCAAGTTGCATAGAAGATCCTGAAGCATGAGGGCTCTGGCGCAGTATGCCCCGAGGAATCGAAGGTTGTATCGTTAAAAGTGCGGGCGCTCAGGGTTGACGCTGGCGCAGTTGGCTGACCACCGAACTCAGTGCACGTTCGAACAGCTGGGTGGCATCGAGCAGGCGTACCTGGCCCTGGCTCAACGCCCCGGCAAGCCCCTGCTGCGACCATTCGCGCAGCTTGCGCCCGGTACGGTCGACGAACACATAAGTGTGGGTGCTGTCGATGATCGCGATCAGCTTGCCGCGCACCGGCTCGTCATCCTCGTCGCGCAGCTCGATCCAGGCCCCCGGGCGCAGGTCGCGCACCTGGTGCAGCGCCGGGTCGTCGTCGGGCAGGCTGGAGCACAGCCCGCCCGCCACCACCGACTCCGGCCCCAGCAGCACGATGCGATCACGCACCAGCACCCGCTCGATACGCGCCTGGCCGGGGTGCCCTGCCCCTTCCACAGCCTGCAGGTGCAGCGCTTCGAGCTGGGCGAAGAACTCGCTGGTGGCAAAGGGGTCGTAGGCAACCCGGGTCAACCCCTCGCGCAGGGCCTTGAGCAGGCCCGGCACCTGCTCCAGCAGCCGAGCACGGTCGTCGCCTGTGTGTGACTCGACGCTCCAGAGCAACAGGTCCATGTTGGCCAGCGCGTCCTGCCACTGGGTCGAACCCCGCCCATGCTTGAGGCAGGCCAGCAGCAGCACCTGGCTCCAGGCCTGCTCGATCACCCGTACCACGCCTTGCGGCAGGCACTTGCCGAGCAGGCGCAGGTTGAGTTCGCTTTCAACCTGCTGGCGCGCCAGCACGGTGCGTGCCCGGCCCTCTTCGGCATCGCGGGTGCGCTGTTCGAGCAACTCGGTACGGCGGCGCTCATCGGCACTGAAGGCAAGGAACTCGGCCAGCAGCTCGGCGAAGATCTGCGGGTCGTCGGCAAAATCGGTGAGCAGGCGCTGCACGATGGCCTCGACCCGCAGGTACAGCTCGTCGCGCTGCACGTCATCACGCGCGCCCCAGCCCATCGCCACTGCGGCAATCTCGTCGAGCAGGCGGCGCGCCGGGTGGGTGGCGCGGCTGAAGAAGCTCTTGTCGAGCAGCGCCACCTTGAGCATCGGGATCTGCAGGCGTGCGATCAGCTGGCGCAGCGAATGCGGCAGGTTGCGATCGCCGAGGATGAAGTCGAAGAGCATGGCGATCAGGTTGATCACATCCTCATCGATCACCTCGACCCTGCGGTACTTGCCACTTTGCACGCTGGCCCGCGTCAGCAGCTGCTCCAGCTGGTGGCGCAGGTCGAAGTCCTGCACCTCCCCCGCTGCCGGCACGAACTGCTGCAGGTGCGAGAGCAGGCGCAGCAGATCCTGCCTGCTGATCGGCTGCACCCGGTCATAGGGCTCCAGGCGCGGGGCCACCCGACCGCGCACCGGGGACAACAGCACCTGCAGCGAGGCGAAGGCGGCCTGCGCCCCGGCATCGGCCATCAGCGGGGCTGGCTTGACCTCCGGATCGCCGGCCGGGTGCGCCGGTTCGGCCGCCGGGGTGCGCCAGCCCGGCGCGCTCTTGAGGTCGGGCAGGATCCCGGTGGCGCTCAACAGCTGGTTGGCTTCGCCGTACAACCGGCCGACGTCGCACAGCACGTAACGCTCGAACAGCTTGAGCAGTATCAGCTTGACCTTGATGCCCACGCCCAGGCTGCGCCCGGCCTGCAGAAAGTACTCGCACAGCAGCGCCGGCCCCAGCGGGTTGGCGCGATCGTCCAGGCGCTGGCTGATCAGGCTGTTCATGCGCAGGGTCAGTTGGCCGAGGGCGAAGCCGTCACGCGTGGCCACGCGGGCCACCATCGTCTCCACGGCCTGGGCCCGCTCACGCGCATCGTCGGCCATCAGCGCCTGCCTGTCGTAGCCACGGCGCGCCAACGGCGCGGTCGGGTCGTTGCCGGCAATATCGATGAAGGCGTCATAGAACAGGTCGAGGAAGGCACGCTCGATGCTCTTGCGCTTGAGGCGCAGGTCGCGCATCGCTTCGAAGAACAGGCTGCGGTCATGGTTGTCGGCGGCCGTGTCGGCCATTTCGAAGAGCGTGTCGTCGGCGTTGTCGAACAGCCCCTGCAGCGCCTGGCGCAGGTGCTGCGCTGCCTTGTCGCGCACTTGCAGCAGGATGACCGGCAGACGAGCGAACGGCGTGCGTGACGCCTGATCGGTGGCCGCCTTGAACGGCACCACCTTCCCGTCATTGGGCATCCCGGTCTCCTTGCTGGGTTGGCTACGAAGTGGATTGAATGGCTGTCAAAGTCATGACGCCAATTACAAGGCGCGCATTATCTGGCAAAAACGCGCGGCCTGCCAGCGAACTGTGCAGTACGTTTCGGCCAGCCTGTGGATAGACCGCCATGGGGCGCAAATGCTCATTTGCTGCGACCAAAGGCGGATTGCTGCACGCCCGCCCCGGGCTGCCCTATAATCGCGGCCACCTAGCTTGTGGAGCCCACCATGCCGAATCTACGCCTCGCCGACCTGACCGCCGAAATCGAAGCCAACGTGCGCCGTGCGTTGCTCGAAGATGTCGGCAGCGGCGACATCACTGCCCAGCTGATTCCTGCCGAGCGCCTGGCCAAGGCCACCATCATTACCCGCGACGACTGCGTGATCAGCGGCACGGCCTGGGTGGACGCGGTGTTTCGTCAGCTCGACCCGCGGGTGGCGGTGCACTGGCAGGTCAAGGACGGGGACCGGGCCACGGCCAATCAGGCACTATTCCACCTGGAAGGGCCGGCCCGCTCGCTGCTGACCGGCGAGCGCAGCGCGCTGAACTTTTTGCAGCTGCTGTCGGGGGTGGCCACCCATGCGCGGCACCTGGCCGACCTGGTGACCGATACCCAGGTCAAGCTGCTGGATACGCGCAAGACCCTGCCGGGCCTGCGCCTGGCGCAGAAGTACGCAGTGACCTGCGGCGGCTGCCACAATCATCGCATCGGCCTGTACGACGCGTTTCTGATCAAGGAAAACCACATTGCCGCCAGCGGCGGGATTGCCGAAGCGATCGCTGCGGCGCGCCGCATTGCGCCGGGCAAGCCGGTGGAAATCGAGGTGGAGAGCCTGGATGAACTGCAGCAGGCGCTGGAGGCCGGGGCCGACATCGTCATGCTCGACGAGCTGAACCTGGACGAAATGCGCGAGGCGGTGCGCCTCAATGCCGGCAAGGCCAAGCTGGAAGCCAGCGGCGGGATCAGCGAAAGCACGTTGCGCGCAATTGCCGAGACGGGGGTGGACTACATCTCGATCGGGGCAATGACCAAGGATGTGAAGGCAGTGGACCTGTCGATGCGCCTGAGCCTTTGAAAGCATCGCGGGTCAAGCCCGCTCCCACAAGGACAGCAGTGATCCCTGTGGGAGCGGGCTTGACCCGCGAAGGGCTGCGAAGCAGCCCCAACAGTCCTCAGAACGAAGCGTTCTGCAGGCCGTCCAGGTAGCGCTCGACATCCAGTGCCGCCATGCAGCCGGCACCGGCCGAGGTGATCGCCTGGCGGTACACGTGGTCGGCCACGTCGCCGGCGGCGAATACGCCCTCGATGCTGGTGGCGGTGGCATTGCCGTCACGCCCGCCGTTGACCACCATGTAGCCATCCTTGAGCGCCAGCTGGCCTTCGAACAGCGAGGTGTTGGGCGTGTGACCGATGGCGATGAACACGCCGTCGACCTTCACTTCATCGAAGCTGCCGTCGTTGTTCTTCAGGCGCGCACCGGTCACACCCATGTTGTCGCCCAGCACTTCGTCCAGGGTGGCGTTGAGCTTGAGCTCGATCTTGCCTTCGGCCACTCGGGCGTGCAGCTTGTCGATCAGGATCTTCTCGGCGCGGAAGGTCTCGCGGCGGTGCACCAGGGTCACCTTGCTGGCGATGTTGGCCAGGTACAGGGCTTCCTCGACGGCAGTGTTGCCACCACCGACCACGGCCACCGGCTTGTTGCGGTAGAAGAACCCGTCACAGGTCGCGCAGGCCGAAACGCCCTTGCCCATGAACGCCTCTTCCGACGGCAGGCCCAGGTAGCGCGCGCTGGCGCCGGTGGCGATGATCAGTGCGTCGCAGGTGTAGGTGGCGCTGTCGCCCTTGAGGGTGAACGGCTTGTTGGCCAGGTCCACGGCGTTGATGTGGTCGAACACCACTTCGGTCTCGAAACGCTCGGCATGCTCCTGCATGCGCTGCATCAGCGCAGGGCCGGTCAGGCCATGTGCATCGCCCGGCCAGTTGTCGACTTCGGTGGTGGTGGTCAGCTGGCCGCCAGCCTGCATGCCGGTGATCAGCAGCGGCTTGAGGTTGGCACGGGCCGCGTACACGGCGGCGCTGTAACCGGCAGGGCCGGAACCGAGAATGATCACTCGCGAATGACGAACTTCAGACATGAAACGCTCCTGTCGAGCTGGCGAGCCAGCCACATGACGCCGGGGGCACCGGCTGGAATAAAAAAGAACCCGCGAAGCACTTGGGGAAGGCTATTGGCCGCAGGTTCTGGAAACCGTGAAATTGGTGCGACTGTAACGAGGAGGCAGAGATTAAGGAAATATCCTTAGACAATCCACCTTATAGACGACCTCTATTCACCTGCCGAGCACCGGCCGCTTTGCCTATTAAATGATCGACAGGGTTTTGTTACCGGGGGTTGCGCGCATTTCGCCGCGCTTTCGCCCAGGCGTCAAACTCGGTAAGGTCGGCGCGTTTACCACCGCTCGGAGCCTTTTATGCAAGCCCCTGTCCTGTCTGGCCCCCAATACCTGCGCGAGGGCCTGAAACTGGTCCTGAGCCCGGGCCTGCGCCTGTTCGTACTGCTGCCGCTGGCGGTCAACCTGCTGCTGTTCGTGGGCCTGATCTATTTTGCCGGTCACCAGTTCAGCCTGTGGGTGGACTCGCTGATTCCGACCCTGCCGGGCTGGCTGAGCTTTCTCAACTATGTGCTGTGGCCGCTGTTCGTGGTGCTGGTGGTGCTGATGGTGTTCTTCACCTTCACCATGCTGGCCAACATCATCGCGGCACCGTTCAACGGTTTTCTGGCCGAAAAGGTCGAGGTGGTGGTACGTGGCACCGACCCGTTCCCGGCCTTCAGCTGGGGCGAACTGGCCGCCATGGTGCCGCGCACCCTGAGCCGCGAACTGCGCAAGCTGGGCTACTTCGTGCCGCGCGCCCTGGCGCTGTTCATCCTGTCGTGGATCCCGGTGGTCAACATCGTGGCCGCGCCGCTGTGGCTGCTGTTCGGTGTCTGGATGATGGCCATCCAGTACATCGACTACCCGGCGGACAACAACAAGATGAGCTGGCAGGACATGCTCGCCTGGCTGCGCGCCAAGCGCTGGCAGAGCCTGGGCTTTGGCGGCTCGGTGTACCTGGTGCTGCTGATCCCGTTCGTGAACATCGTGATGATGCCTGCCGCCATCGCCGGTGCCACGCTGTTCTGGGTGCGCGAACGCGGCTGACGGTTGCCGGGGCGACGGTGGCGACGGTGCAAGGCCGCCGCCACCGCGCCGTCAGGGCGCCAGCTGGTTGGAGAACTGGCCGACCGCGTCCACCACCTTCTGCGCCCCGTCCTGAATCTCGACGATCACCGTACCGGTCTGCCCGGCCAGCGACAGGCCCTCTTCGGCCTGGCGCTTGCTGTTGTCGATGATGTCGACCGCTGCCTTGGCCAACTGGGCGTTCTGCTGCACCACCCGGGCGATTTCCTCGGTGGCGGTGCTGGTGCGCGAGGCCAGTTGCCGCACCTCGTCGGCCACCACCGCAAAACCCCGGCCCTGCTCGCCGGCACGCGCGGCTTCGATGGCCGCATTGAGCGCCAGCAGGTTGGTCTGCCCGGCAATGTCGCTGATGGTCTTGATGATCGAACCGATCACCTGGGACTGCTTGTCCAGCGCCTCGATGCCGTCGGCGGCCTGCTGCATGTACGTCTCCAGGCCGCGCATGACCTCGACCGTCTGAGTCACCACCTCGGTGGCGCGACGTGCACTGGAGTCGGTGTCCAGGGACGTGGTGTAGGCGATGTCGGCGGCGTGGGCCACCGCCGCTTCCTGGTTGACCTGGTCGGTGATCACGGTGGCGAACTTGACCACCTTGTACAGCACGTCATGGGCGTCGATGATCGGGTTGTACGACGCCTCCAGCCAGACCACGCGGCCATGGGCATCGATGCGCTTGAAGCGCTCGGCCACGAACTCGCCACGGCGCAGTTTTTCCCAGAACTGCTGGTAATGCGCCGAGTTGTACTCTTCCGGCTCGCAGAACATGCGGTGGTGCTTGCCGCGCACCTGCTCCAGGGAATAGCCCATGGTCTTGAGGAAGCGGTCGTTGGCAGCCAGCACCTCGCCATTGAGGTTGAACTCGATCACTGCCGTGGAGCGCATCAGGGCCTTGATCAGGCTCTCGTGCTCGCGTGACGTCTCGATGGTGCGGGTCAGGTCGCTGGAGTGCAGGGTGAAGTAGCGCAGGCGCCCGTCACTGCCCTTGACCGGCTGCAGGATCGAGCGCAGCCAGGCTTCCTCGCCGTTGCCGCGCAGCAGGCGAAACGCGCCGTTGAGGTGCTCGCCGCGGTTGATCGCCTGTTTCATGCGCTGGTAGAAATCCAGCGGCTTCACATGCGCCGGCACGATCTCTTCGATGTTGCGGCCCAGCAGCTGCTGGCTGCTGTAGCGCATCTCTTTCTCGAAGTTGCCGTTGACCGCTTCGATGCGGCCCTGGGGGTCCAGTTGCAGCACCAGCATCTCGCTGTCCAGGCTGCACTTGACCTGCTCCATGGTCATCAGCTCTTCGCGCAGCCTGGCATTTTCTTGTTTCAGTTTGCTGTTGAACATCACCGCTCCTGGAGCGAAAGTCTCATTCGAATGCAACTTCATCGGCTGGCGATGCGGCATTCTTGAGGCGCTGGCCAAGCTTATTTTCACAGCGCAAAAGCGCCAATGATCGGGCGTCATGTATCCGTCATTTTGCTGTCATCCGGGCGCAATCGGCACCTCGGAAAATCCTCCCATGACCAGTCCCGCCGCCCTGCACATCACCCTTGTCAGCGAAACCTTCCCACCCGAAATCAATGGCGTGGCCAACACCCTTGGCCGCCTGCACGAAGGCCTGCGCCTGCGCGGCCACCGAGTGGAGCTGGTGCGCCCGCGCCAGGCCGGCGATGCCGCCGGCCCTGCGCAGGCCGACCTGCTGTTGTGCCGTGGCTGGCCCCTGCCCGGCTACCCCGGCCTGCAATGGGGGCAGGTGTCGATGCACAAGCTGCTGCGCCGCTGGCGCCGCGACCGCCCGGACGTGCTGTACATCGCCACCGAGGGGCCACTGGGCCTGAGTGCACTGCGGGCGGCGCGGCGCCTGGGCATCGCGGTGGTCAGCGGCTTTCACACCAACTTCCAGCAGTACTCCGGCCAGTACGGCTTCGGCCTGCTCACGCGGCTGGTCACCCGTTACCTGCGCGGCTTCCACCATCGCTGCCACAGCACCCTGGTGCCCAGCGTCAGCCAGCGCCTGGAGCTGCAGCGGCGCGGCTTCGAACGCCTGACCCTGCTGTCGCGCGGGGTCGACAGCAGCCTGTTCAACCCGGCCCGGCGCCGCCAGAGCTTGCGCGACCAGTGGGGCCTTGGGCCCGACGACATCGCCCTGCTGCATGTGGGGCGGCTGGCCACCGAGAAGAACCTGGGCCTGCTCGGCCAGTGCCTGGACGCCCTGCGCAAGGCCTACCCCCTGCGCAACCTGCGCCTGATCGTGGTGGGGGACGGCCCGCAGCGCGGCGCACTCGAGCAGCAGTTGCCAGGTGCAGTGTTCTGCGGGGTACAGCGCGGCGAATGCCTGGCCGAACACTACGCCTCGGGGGATATCTTCCTGTTCCCGAGCCTGACCGAAACCTTCGGCAACGTGGTGCTGGAGGCGCTGGCCTCCGGCCTTGGGGTAGTGGCCTACGACGAGGCCGCAGCAGCCCAGCACATTCGTCATGGGCACAGTGGCGCACTGGCCATGCCGGGGGATGCAGAGGCCTTCATCGATGCCGCCAGCTGGCTGCTGGAAGACAGCGAGACCTTGCGCCGGGTGCGCCTCAATGCCCGCCAGCATGCCAGCCGCCAGGGCTGGCCGGCCATCGTCGAACAGTTCGAGGCGCACCTGCGCGGCGCCTGCGAACAGGCACCGGCACCGTCTCAGCGCCGCGTCGATGCGGCGCTGCTGGTCAAGCCAGGCTCGTCAGCGCCTCGCGGCTGAACGGCAGGATGTCCTGCTCGCGCCCCTCACGCACCTTGGCCGCCCACTGGGCATCCACCAGCAAGGCACGCCCTACGGCCACCAGGTCGAACTCCTGGTCGTCCAGGCGCTGCAGCAGTTTCTCCAGGCTGGCCGGTTGCGCCACCTTGTCGGTGTCGACCATGAACTGCAGAAACTCCCCATCCAGGCCCACGCTGCCCACGGTGATGGTGGGCTTGCCGGTGAGCAGGCGGGTCCAGCCAGCCAGGTTCAGCTCCGAGCCTTCGAACTCAGGCTCCCAGAAGCGACGCGTGGAGCAGTGGAAGATATCCACGCCGGCGTCGGCCAGCGGGCGCAGGAACTCGCCCAGCGCCTCGGCGTTGTCGACCAGGCGGGCGCTGTAGTCCTGCTGCTTCCATTGCGAGAAGCGCAGGATGATCGGGAAGTCCGGGCCTACGGCGGCGCGTACCGCCTGCACCAGCTCGATGGCAAAGCGCGAGCGGCCGGCCAGGTCGCCGCCGTACTCATCGCTGCGCTGGTTGCTCGCGGCCCAGAAGAACTGGTCGATCAGGTAGCCGTGTGCGCCGTGGATCTCGACGCCATCCATGCCGATGGCCTTGGCATCGCGGGCAGCCTGGGCGAAAGCCTCGATCACGTCGCGGATGTCGGCATGACTCATGCCGTGCACCACCACCTGGCCATCCTTGAGTTTTTCGCTGGGGCCGTAACCCGGCACGCTGGCGTCCGGCTCGGTACCCAGGCGGCGCACGCTGCCCACGTGCCACAGTTGCGGCACGATCCTGCCGCCTTCGGCGTGTACGGCATCGACGACCTTCTTCCAGCCCGCCAGGGCATCTTCACCATGAAAGCGCGGCACGTTGGGGTAACCGTTGGCGGCCGGGTGGTCGACGGTAGTGCCTTCGGTGATGATCAGGCCGACATCGGCAGCGGCGCGGCGGCGGTAATACTCGACCACCTGCGCATGAGGCACACCGCCGGGGCAGAAGGTTCGGGTCATCGGTGCCATGACCACACGGGTCGGCAGCTCGAGGGCGCCCAGCTTGAAGGGGGTGAACAGGGCTTGAGCAGGCATTCGGCGCTCCTGGGAAAGGGATGGCGCCTGAGCATAGGGCGGGATTGTCGCTGACCCCAGTACTATTGATAGCGGTGATCGGGGTGGATTTTTCGCCGGCAAGGCCGGCTCCTGCATACGACGGTGCATCCATTGCAGGAGCCGGCCTTGCCGGCGAAGGGGCACGTCAGGCCAAGGCTTTCTCGATAGCCTGCACCACCGTGGCATCATCCGGCGCAGTACGCGGCGCAAAGCGCGCCAGCACGCGGCCGTCCTTGCCTACCAGAAACTTCTCGAAGTTCCAGGTGATATCCCCCGGGAACTCGGCGCCTTCACCGGCCAGCAGGCGGTACAGCTGATGCCGCTCCGGGCCGTTGACCTCCAGCTTACTGCCCAGCGGGAAACTCACCCCGTAGTTCAGGCTGCAGAACTGGGCGATCTCCTGCTCGCTGCCCGGCTCCTGCCCGGCAAACTGGTTGCACGGCAGGCCCAGCACGCTGAAGCCCTTGTCCTTGTAATGCTGGTAGAGATTCTCCAGCGCCGCATATTGCGGGGTCAGGCCACATTTGGAGGCGACATTGACCACCAGCACCACCTGCCCCTTGAACGGCGCCAATGGCAACTCCTGGCCATCCAGCGCCTGCAATTTCAGGTCGTGAAATGCACTCATGACGTACTCCCCTTTCCAGTTCCCGGCCAGTTACCGGCATCGGTCCCGGCTGGCGCAACAAATGCTGCCCACTAAAAAAGCGCCCGGCCAAGCCGTCTGCCTCCTGGGAGAACACGACAGACTTGCCCGGGCGCCTTAGCGACCTTCTGAGCTTAGCGCAGAAATCAGTGCTGATGGCCACCTTCGCCATGCACGTGACCATGGGCGATTTCTTCTTCGCTGGCATCACGCACGGCAACGACCTTGACCTTGAAGTTCAGGCGCTGGCCAGCCAGTGGGTGGTTGCCGTCGACGGTCACGTCGTCGCCGTCCAGGTCACGGATGGTCACGATCTGCATCTGGCCATCAGGCGCGGACGCGTGGAACTGCATGCCCACTTCCAGCTCGTCGACACCTTCGAACATGCTGCGGTTCAGGGTGCTGACCAGTTCGGCCAGGTATTCGCCGTAGGCGTCTTCCGGCTCGATGGCAACGTCCAGCTCGGCGCCGGTATCCTTGCCTTCCAGGGCTTTTTCCAGGCCCGGAATGATGTTGCCTGCACCGTGCAGGTAAACCAGCGGCGCGCCGCCGTTGGAGCTATCGATGACCTCACCAGCGTCGTTGGTCAGGGTATAGTCGATGGAGACAGCCTTGTTGGCGGCGATCGGCATGGGGCGAGACCTTTTGCATAAGAATGTAGAACGAACAAGTGTAACCAACGCATCGCCTGAAAGCGAACGCAACCCGGACAAACGGGAAGCCGCTTTTCCCAGCCGGGTGCTGGGTTTTCATCAGGACGAGCATGGCAACTGGGTGGTCGAACTGTCGTGCGGGCATACCCAGCACCTGCGCCACGAACCGCCGTGGCAGTCGCGTGGCTGGGTGCTGGACGCAGACCTGCGCCAGCAACGAATCGGCCAGCCATTTGCCTGCGGCTGGTGCGCTCAGGGGGTCGATAGCGCTACCCTTGGCAATTGATTCTTTTGCAACAGCTCACTTCGAGAAGCTCGCATGCAGACATTTTTCATCGCGCCGACCGACTTTGGTGTCGGCCTGACCTCCATCAGCCTGGGCCTGGTGCGCACCCTGGAACGCGCCGGACTCAAGGTCGGCTTCTTCAAGCCGATCGCCCAGCCCCACCCCGGCGACACCGGCCCGGAACGCTCCACCGAACTGGTCGCCCGCACCCACGGCCTCAAGCCGCCGCAACCGCTGAGCCTGGCGCATGTGGAACGCATGCTCGGCGATGGCCAGCTGGACGAACTGCTCGAAGAGATCATCACCCTGTACCAGCAGGCCTGCATCGGCAAGGACGTGCTGGTGGTCGAGGGCATGGTGCCGACCCGCCATGCCAGCTACGCCGCACGGGTCAACCTGCACCTAGCCAAGAGCCTGGACGCCGAGGTGATCCTGGTGTCGGCGCCGGAAAACGACGTGCTGGCCGAGCTGTCGGGCCGTGTCGAGCTGCAGGCCCAGCTGTTCGGCGGCCCGCGCGACCCCAAGGTGCTGGGCGTGATCCTCAACAAGGTGCGCAGCGACGAACCGATGGACACCTTCGCCAGCCGCCTGCAGGAGCATTCGCCCCTGCTGCGCAGCGGCGAGTTCCGCCTGCTGGGCTGCATCCCGTTCCAGGCCGGGCTCAACGACCCGCGCACCCGCGACGTGGCCGAGCTGCTCGGTGCCCAGGTACTCAACGCCGGCGACTACGAAACCCGGCGCATGAACAAGATCATCATCTGCGCCCGCACCGTGGCCAACACCGTGCCGCTGCTCAAGCCCGGCACGCTGGTGGTGACCCCGGGTGATCGCGACGACATCATCCTGGCCGTCAGCCTGGCCGCGATCAACGGTGTGCCACTGGCCGGCCTGCTGCTGACCAGCGACAGCAAGCCCGACCCGCGCATCCTCGAACTGTGCCAGGGCGCCCTGCTGGCCGGCCTGCCGGTGCTGTCGGTGAGTACCGGCTCCTACGACACCGCCAACCAGCTGAACCAGTTGAACAAGGAAATCCCGGTGGACGACCGCGAGCGCGCGGAGATCATCACCGACTTCGTGGCCAGCCACCTGGATGCCGACTGGCTCAACCAGCGCTGCGGCACCCCGCGCGAGATGCGCCTGTCGCCTGCGGTGTTCCGCTACCAGCTGATCCAGCGTGCCCAGCAGGCCAACAAGCGTATCGTGCTGCCCGAAGGCGCCGAGCCGATGACCGTGCAGGCCGCCGCCATCTGCCAGGCCCGCGGCATCGCCCGCTGCGTGCTGCTGGCCAGGCCCGAGGACGTACAGGCAGTGGCCCGCGCCCAGGGCATCAGCCTGCCCGAGGGGCTGGAGATTCTGGACCCGGACCTGATCCGCGAGCGCTACGTCGAGCCTATGGTCAGCCTGCGCAAGAGCAAGAGCCTGAACGCGCCGATGGCCGAGCAGCAGCTAGAAGACCCGGTGGTGATCGGCACCATGATGCTGGCCCTGGACGAGGTCGACGGCCTGGTCTCGGGCCTGGTGCACTCCACCGCCAACACCATCCGCCCGGCCCTGCAACTGATCAAGACCGCCCCCGGCTGCAGCCTGGTGTCGTCGGTGTTCTTCATGCTGTTCCCCGAGCAGGTGCTGGTGTATGGCGACTGCGTGATGAACCCGCACCCCACTGCCGGCGAGCTGGCCGAAATTGCCCTGCAAAGCGCCGATTCGGCCGAAGCCTTCGGCATAACCCCGCGGGTGGCGATGATCAGCTATTCCAGTGGCGATTCGGCCAGCGGCGAAGAGGTCGAGAAGGTGCGCGAGGCCACCCTGCTGGCCCAGGAAACCCAGCGTGGCCTGCAGATCGATGGGCCGTTGCAGTACGACGCCGCCGCCAACCAGGACATCGCCCGCCAGCTGGCGCCCAACAGCAAGGTGGCCGGACGCGCAACGGTGTTCGTGTTCCCCGACCTGAACACCGGCAACACCACCCACAAGGCCGTGCAGCGCAGCGCCGATTGCGTGAGCCTGGGGCCGATGCTGCAGGGCCTGCGCAAGCCGGTCAACGACCTGCCGCGTGGCGCCCAGGTCGACGACATCGTCTACACCATTGCCCTGACCGCGATTCAGGCCAACCGCTCGCTGGATAACTGACCATGCTCGCTTTTCTGCCCGCGCCCGTGCGCGGAGTCATCGGCTCGCTGCTGCTGGCCGCCAACACCATCCTGTGCTGCACACCGCTGTTCATCGTCAGCCTGTTCAAGCTGTGCCTGCCCTTTGCCGCCGCGCAGCGCGTCACCGACGAACTGATGCGGCACATCCACGAAGCCTGGATCAGCAACAACAAGGGCTGGATGAACCTGGTCGGGCGCACCCGCTGGGACATCGAGGGGCTGGCCGGGCTGGACTACCAGCACAGCTACCTGGTGACCAGCAACCACCAGAGCTGGGTGGACATCATGGTGCTGCAATACGTGCTCAACCGGCGTATCCGACCGCTCAAGTTCTTCCTCAAGCAGGTGCTGATCTGGGTGCCGGTGATCGGCCTGGCCTGGTGGGCGCTGGGCTTTCCGTTCATGAAGCGCTACAGCAAGGCCTACCTGGCCAAGCACCCAGAAAAACAGGGCAAGGACCTGCAGACCACACGCCGTACCTGCGCCAGGTTCCGTGGCAAGCCCACGGCGATCTTCAACTTTGCCGAAGGTACGCGTTTCACCCCCGCCAAGCATGCCGAACAGGGTTCGCCGTTCCGGCACCTGCTCAAACCCAAGGCGGGCGGCATTGCCTTCGTGCTGGATGCGATGGGCGAGCAACTGGAGTCGATCATCAACGTGACGATCCATTACCCGCAGGGCACACCGGGGTTCTGGGACCTGCTGTGTGGGCGGGTGGCGCGGGTGGAGGTGACGTTCGAGGCGCTGGCGATTCCCAAGGAATTCCTGGGACGCAGCTACGACCAGGATGAAGCCTACAGGCTGGCGTTCCAGCAGTGGATCAACCGGTTGTGGGAAGAGAAGGATGAACGGCTGGAGCGGATGCGCCAGCAGTGAGCCCTTCGCCGGCAAGGCCGGCTCCTACAACGGCGTGACCCCCCTGTAGGAGCCAGCATTGCTGGCGAAAAGATTTACTGGTACTGCTGCCCAGGAATCGGCTTGAGGTTCACCTCCACCCGACGGTTCTGCGCACGCCCGTTGGCATCGGCGTTGCTCGCGATCGGCTGGTCCGGGCCCAGGCCACGCGCACTCACGCGCGAAGGGTCGACGCCCTGGGAGGTCAGGTAGGTGCTCACGGCCTGTGCACGACGCTGCGACAGGTCCATGTTGTGCTGGCGACTGCCGGTGCTGTCGGTGAAACCGACCACTTCGATGGTGTTCTGGTTGAACTGCTTGAACGAGTTGGCCAGGTTGTTCAGCGGCGCGTAGAAGCTTGGTGCAATGCTCGCCGAGTCGGTGGCGAAGGTGATGTTGCCCGGCATGATCAGCTTGATCTGGTCGCCTTGACGCTGCACTTCGACACCGGTGTTGGCCATGCTCTCGCGCAGTGCCGCTTCCTGGCGGTCGGCGTAGTAGCCGTAGCCGGCGGCGGCGGCGCCCACCGCGGCGGCGCCGATCAACGCACCCTTGCCACGGTTGTTGTGGTCGATGGCGGCACCGGCAACGGCACCGGCCAATGCGCCCAGGCCGCCGTACTTGGCGGTCTTGCTCATCCCGGTGGAGCCTTGCGCCTGGCCCTGGTTGTCATAGGGGTTCTGACTGGCGCAGCCAGTCATCAGGGCAGCAGCAGTAGCGACGATAATCAGACGACGCATGGTGAACATGGACAAGCTCCTACAGAATTCGTGTATGCAGCGGACCGACGGCGGTTCCCTGCCAGGCTTGGAACGCGAGCTGCGATAAAAATTCCCTCGGGACAAACTGTAGTCTACTGGTTGCCACGGTAAACCCGAAAAGTGCGAAGCCGGCGGCCCCCCAAACAAACAGGATGTTCATCACGCGCACCGGTCAGAACCGAGTGCACGTCTGCGCCCTGCAAATTCGACGCTGTTCACCCCATGCGCAGCAACCGGAAACCTCCTACACCCGTTACAAAAATGACGTCAATTAGCCATCACCTCGACGCTTTTTTGCAGTATCCTGCGCCGCGTTTGTAGGAAACAGACGTTCTTTTTGCATAACGAGTGATGGATCACCCTCATGCTCTACCTCTTCCGTCGCCTGGCTTTCGGCCTGGCGCTGCTGCCGTTTTTCGCCTCGGCCGACCCGCTGCAAACCCCAGGCGACCGCGACCTGATCCGCGACCGCCAGGAGCGGCTGCTGCAAGAACAGCGCAAACGCCTGCAGGAGCTGCAAAGCCTCCCAGGCAGGGCTGCGCCCCAGGTGCCAGCCAGCACACCTGAAGACACCCGTTGCTTTACCATCCGTCACATAGTGCTCGAGGGCGCCGAGCACCTGGGCGAGCGCGAGCAGCGCCGTCTGCTCGAACCCTACGAAGGCCAGTGCCTGGGTGTCGGCCAGCTCAATGCGCTGCTCAAGGTGGTCACCGATCACTACCTCAACCGTGGCTACATCACTACCCGCGCCTACCTGCCCCAGCAGGACCTGTCCTCCGGCACCCTGCAGATCACTGTCGTCGAAGGGCGCCTGGACGGCCTGGACAGCTCCAGCCTGGCCAGCCCGCGCGAGCTGGCCATGGCCTTCCCCGGCACCACCGGCGAGGTACTGAACCTGCGCGAACTGGAGCAACTGGTCGACCAGCTGACCCGCCTGCCCTCGCGCCAGGCGCAACTGGAACTGGTGCCGGGCGACGAGGTGGGCAGCAGCCGGGTGCAGTTGCAGGGGCAGCGCGACAAGCCCTGGCGCGTGTCGGCCACGCGCAACAATGACGGCGACCGCAGCAGCGGTGAACAGCAGATGGGCCTGGGCCTGGACTGGGACAGCCCACTGGGCCTGGCCGATCAGTTCAGCCTGAGGGCCAATCAGGACGCGGTCAGCGACCACTGGCGCCACTCCGACAGCCAGTACCTGAACTACAGCGTGCCATGGGGCTGGTGGACCTTCACCTACAGCTACAACCAGAGCTACTACCGTACCCGCGACGATTCCAGCGGCTTTCCCTTCAAGCTCGATGGCGACAGCCAGATGCACCAACTGCGCGTCGAGCGCGTGATACACCGCGATGCCCTGAGCAAGACGGCGGTCAACCTCGGCATCAGCCACCTGCGTACCAACAACTACCTGGACGACAGCCTGATCGACGTGTCGAGCACGCGCCTGAGCGAAAGCCAGCTGGGCGTGAACCATGGACGGCGCATCGGCACCGCCTTCCTCAACCTCGACGCCGGCTGGCAGCAAGGCATCGGCGCCTTCGACGCCCAGGGCGCGGGCGACCCGCACGGCACCGAACCGGTTGCCCGCTACAACAAATACAGCCTGACCCTGAGCTACCTGCAGCCGTTCACCCTGTGGGGCGAAGCCTTCAGCTTCGACAGCCTGGCCACCGGCCAGCGCAGCGAAGACCCGCTCTACAGCCCGCAGCGCATCAGCGTGGGCGGGCTCAACTCGGTACGCGGGTTCAAGCAGCAGACCCTCACCGGCAACAGCGGCGGCTACTGGCGCAACCAGTTGCGCTGGCGTCGCCCGGTGAGCTGGGCGCCCTTGCAGCCCTTCGTGCAGGAGTACGGCGCGGCACTGGCCTACGACGTGGGCGTGATAAAGGGCGACCACAACAACCCCGACACCCATGGCCGCCTGAGCGGCAACGCCGTGGAACTGAACCTGCGCGGGCAGTACTTCGCCGCCAGCGTCAGTTTTGCCCGCTCGTTGCAGCGGCCCGACAGCCTCGAACGTCGTGAACACCCGATCTACGTGCGCATGGACGCGTTCTTCTGACCGGCCCCCCAGCCGATTAACGTGCCCTGATGGAGGGGCACCGATTTTCCGGAGTTTTGACATGGACGCCCGCAGCCCGTTGAACCAGTACCTGGCCCTGATCGTTGCCGGGGTCATGTTCCTCAACCCGATCGTCGCCACCGCCGCGCAGGTTACCGTGGATGCGGCGGCCAAGGCCGGCACCACCGTGGGCGCAGCCGGCAACGGGGTGCCCATCGTCAACATCGCCCGCCCCAACGGCAGCGGGCTGTCGAGCAACACCTTTCGCGACTACAACGTCGGCAAGCAGGGGCTGATCCTCAACAATGCCACCAACAAGACCCAGAGCACCCAGCTGGGCGGCATCATCGTGGGCAACCCCAACCTCAAGGGCCAGGCGGCCAAGGTCATCCTCAACCAGGTGACCGGGGGCAACCGCAGCACCCTGGCGGGCTACACCGAAGTGGCCGGCTCCGCTGCGCGGGTGATCGTGGCCAACCCCCACGGCATCACCTGCAACGGTTGCGGCTTCATCAATACCCCGCGCACCACGCTGACCACCGGCAAACCGATCATGGACGGCGAACGCCTGGACCGCTTTCAGGTCGATGGCGGCGACATCGCGCTCGAAGGCGCCGGGCTCAATGCCAGCAATGTCGAACAGTTCGACCTGATCACCCGCAGCGCCAAGCTCAACGCCACGTTGCACGCCCAGCAACTGAACATCGTTACCGGACGCAACGACGTCAAGGCCGACAGCCTGCAGGTCACGCCACGGGCGGACGACGGCAGCGGCAAACCCTTGCTGGCCATCGACAGTTCCGCACTGGGTGGCATGTACGCCGGCGCCATCCGCCTGGTGGGCACCGAAAAGGGCGTGGGGGTGAAACTGGCCGGCAACATGGCCTCCACCGCCAGTGACGTGCAGATCGACGTGAACGGCAAGCTGAGCCTGGGCAATGTCACCGCCGAGCGCGACCTGAAAATCGCCGCCCACCAGGTGGAGCTCGAAGGCAAGACCTACGCAGCGCGCAACGCCGAGATTCGCAGCGCCGAGCAACTGGTCAACCGGCAAAGCCTGGCTGCTCGCGAACGCATCGACGTGGCAGCCAGGCAGATCGACAACCGCGGCGTGATCGAAGCCGGTGTCGAAGCCAACAACACCCGCAACAACCGCGGCGACCTGCACCTGGCCAGCCAGGACCTGCGCAACAGCGCCAGCGTGGTTGCCAGCCGCCAACTCGAAGTGACCGCCCGCGCCAACCTGGACAACCAGGGTGGCAGCCTGAAGGGCGCTACCACCACGGTGACCGCCGGCAAGCTGGACAACCGCCAGGGCCAGGTACTGGCCAGCCACACCCTCACGCTCAAGGCCGACACGCTGGACAACCGCGACAAGGGCCTGCTGCATAGCCAGCGCAGCACCGTGGTGCAGGCCAACTCCGGCCTGAACAACCAGGGTGGTCGAGTGATCGGCCTCGACAGCCTGGCCATTGACGCACCGCAGTTGGACAACAGCAACGCAGGATTGCTGGCCAGCAACCGGCAGGTGCTGATTCAAAGCCACGCGCTGAACAACCAGGCCGGCGAGGTTTCCGGCGCACGCAACGAAGTGCGCAGCGCCAGCGTGAACAACCAGGGCGGCAAACTGCTTGGAGGCGACGTGCTGCTGATCGCCAGCGCTGCCATCGACAACCGCCTGGGCCTGATCTCGGCCAGTCAGCACCTGGACATCCAGGGCCTTGGCCTGAACAACAGCAACAAGGGCGCCCTGCTCAGTCAGGGCACGCTGAACACCCGCATCAGCGGCCTGCTGGACAACCGCAACCAGGGCAACGTGGTGAGCGAAGGCGCGCTGCAGGTCACGGCCGGCCAATTGAACAACAGTGGCAGCGGCCTGCTGTCGAGCAAGGCCACACTGACGCTTTCGGGTGAGCGGCTGGACAATCGAGGCGGTGTACTGGTTGCCGATCAGGGGCTGACGGTGGTCGGCGACACCCTCGACAACAGTGGCGGCGGCAAAGCCAGCACCCAGGCCGACCTGGTCGTTGACGTGGGCACGCTGCGCAACCATGACGCCGGCAAGCTGCTCGGCCAGGGCCGCGTGACCCTCGACGCCAAGCACATCGACAACCAGCGCGCCGGGCAGATCGTCGGCAACGATGCGGTGACTATCACCACCCACGACCTGCTCAACCAGCAAGGTGTGGTGTCGAGCATCGGCACGGTGGGCATCGCAGCTACCGGGCAACTGGACAACACCAGCGGCAAGGTCATCGGCGACAGCGGCCTGACCCTCACCGTGCAGCGTCTGCTCAACCAGAGCAAGGGCCTGCTGGCTGGACGCGATGGGGTAGTACTGCGCGGCGCCGAGTTGCTCAACAGCGATGCCGGCCGGGTCAGCAGCCTGGCTTCGGTCGATATCGAACTCAGCGGCACGCTGGACAACAGCGTGGGCGGCGAGCTGGTCAGCGAGGGCCGCCTGAGCCTGAGTGCAGCTCAGTTGGACAACCACAACAAGGGCCTGGTATCGGCCATCGATACCTTGAATGTGGTCAGCCACGGCGCCCTGAACAACCAGGGCGGCACCCTGGTGACCGACGCCGCGTTGTCGATCCGCAGCGCGAACCTGGACAACCGTCATGGCGGCGCAATCAGCGCGGTGGGCGCACTCGAGCTGCGCAGTGGCGGGCTCGACAACCGCGACAAGGGCCGCATCGGCAGCGACACCGGCATAACCCTGCATGGCGCCCAGTTGTACAACGGCGAACAGGGCCGCATCACCTCCAGGGGCAAGATCGAGGCCACCCTCAGCGGGCTGGACCAGCGCGATGGCGGCTACCTGTTCAGCGCAACCGGCATCAGCCTGGACCTGCAGGGCGGCACACTGATCAACCGCGACAAGGGCGTGATCGCCAGCCCCGGCCAACTACTGCTGCGCCAGATCGGCGCGCTGGACAACAGCGCCGGTGGCGAGATATCCAGTGACCTCGGCTACAGCCTGCACACCGATCGCCTGGACAACCAGGGCGGGCGCCTGATCAGCGCCGACAGCCTCATCCTGCGCATCGCCAACGCCCTGGACAACAGCCGCAACGGCGTACTGTCGGCGGGCGCCGGGCTGGATATCGAAGCCGGCAGCCTGAGCAACACCCATGGCGGCACCCTGGCCAGCCGTGGCGACATCGGGCTGACCCTCGAAGGGCTGCTGGCCAACCAGCATCAGGGCACCCTGTCGGCAGGCGGCAATCTGCGCCTGAACAGCGGCGTTTTCGACAACAGCGACCAGGGGCTGGTATCCGCCAACCTGGGCTTGCACATCGACACCGGCACCCTGGACAACAGCCAGGGCGGCCAGTTGATCAGCCAGGGCGATGCACGCATCGACAGCACTACGCTGGATAACCGCAGCGGCGCCATCACCAGCGCCAAAGCCTTGCTGTTGAACAGCACCGACCTGCGCAACGGCGCCTACGCCAACGCCCTGCCCGGTGGCCGCATCAGCAGTGACGCCAACCTCACGATCACTGCCCGCCACCTGGACAATGGCCCGCACGGCGAACTCTCGGCCAAGGGCGACCTGCGCCTGAGCGTACAGCGACTGATCCAGCAGCAAGGCCGCCTGATCGGCGAACAGGCCGTGCACCTGAACCTGCAAGGCGGCACGCTGGACAACCATGGCGGGCTGATTCACGCCCGCGGCCCGCTGACCTTCGAGCGCCTGGGGCTGGTCGACAACAGCAATGGCGGTGAGATATCCAGCGAGCAGGCATTCAGCCTGCTCGCCACGCAACTCGACAACCAGCACAAGGGCCGCCTCATCAGCGCGGGCACATTGCAGGTCGAGGCCACCAGCATCGACAACAGCAACGCGGGGCTTGTCTCGGGCCTGCAGGGCCTTGAGGTCAGGGGCACTACGCTGGACAACCGCGGCGCCGGCACCCTCTCCAGCCAACATGGCCGCCTCGACGTGCACCTTGAAGACACCCTGGACAACCGCGACCAGGGCGCACTGGTCAGCCTTGGCAGGCAGCAGATCACTGCCACGCGCCTGGATAACCGACACGGCATCATCGCCGGCGAAGCCGATGTGACCCTGAGCATCGACGGCCGGCTCGACAACAGCCAGGGTGGCCTGATCGCGGCCACCCAAACCCTGAGCCTGAACCGTACCAGCAGCGTGATCGACAACAGCGGCGGCCAGCTCAATGGCCAGCGCCTGGAAATCGACGGCAAGCAGCTGAACAACCAGAACGGCCAGGTGACCAGCCAGGGCGCACTGCGCGTCACCCTGCTCGGCGCGCTGCTCAACACCCAGGGCGCACGCCTGGCCAGTGGCGGCGACCTGCTGCTAAACAGCGCCAACCTCGACAATCGCGGCGGCAGGCTGGTCAGCCAGGCCTTGCTGCGCATCGGCGCCGACAGCCTGAACAACAGCGCTGGCGGCACACTGGCCAGCCAGCAGAACCTGGTATTACGTCTGAAGGGCGACCTGCTCAACCAGCAGGACGGCCTGGTATTCAGCGAACGCGGCAGCCTCGACATCCAGGCCCAGGCCCTCGACAACCAGGCGGCGAGCCTCAAGGCCCAGGGCAATATCCTGCTGCGCCTGGGCGACGACCTGCGCAATCAGGGCGGGCGCGTGGACAGCGTGGCCGGCAACCTCGATATCCACAGCACCCACCTGAACAACAGCGCCGGCGGCATGCTCAATAGCAGCCAGGGCCGGCTCACGCTGGTCAGCGGCCTGCTCGACAACAATGCTGGCACCCTCCAGGCCCAGACGCTGGACCTCGAGGCCCGCGACGGCCTGCACAACCGCAAGGGTTTCATCTCTGCCTTGTCCGGCGACAACCGCATCGCCACCGCCACGTTCGACAACCAGGGCGGCGGGCTGTATGCCGCAGGATGGCTGGGTGTGAACGCCGGGCAGTTCCTCAACCAGGCCGGCAAGGTGGGTGCCGGGCGCATCGACTTCGACCTGTCGGGCCTGCTCGACAACCAACTGGGCCAGCTCGAGAGCGAGGCTGACCTGGCCCTGCGCAGCCAGACGCTGAACAACGCCAATGGCAGCCTGCGCGCGCTGGGGCGCAGCGACACCACCCTGATCAGCACCCGCGAGACGTTCAACAACAACGCTGGCCTGCTGGAAACCGCCAACCAGCACCTGGACCTGCAAGTCGCCGGCCTGAGCAACAACAGCGGGCAGTTGCTGCACACCGGTAGCGGCAACTTCGGCCTGGCCGCCGACAAGGTGATGCGTGCGGGCGGCCTGCTGTACACCAACGGCCTGCTCGACATCAAGGCCGCCAACTGGACCAACAGCAGCGTATTACAGGCCGCGCGCCTGAACCTGGACATCGGCCAGTTCACCCAGACCGCGAGCGGCAAGCTGCTGGCGGCGCAGAGTTTCACCGGCAAGGGGGTCAATTGGCGCAACGACGGCCTGCTGGCCAGCGACGGCAGTTTGCGGCTCGACCTCACCGGCACCTACAACGGCACCGGGCGCACCACCAGCCTGGGCAACCTGACCCTGAACGCGGCCAGCATCGACCTTGCCAGCACCAGCACCCTTACCGGGGGCGCCACCAGCGTGGTGAGCGCCACCAACACCTTGACCAACCGCGGGCGGATCACCTCGGCGGGCAATCTGACCGCCACGGCCGGCACGCTCGACAACTACGCCACCCTGGGCAGCGCCACGGCCTTGCGCATCAATGCCGACACCCTGCGCAACGACCGCGGGCTGATCTTCAGCGGCAACGATATGACGCTGCGGGTAGGCACCTTCACCAACACCTATGCCGACCTGTACAGCCTCGGCGGGCTGAGCATCGCCCGTGATGACCGAGGTACCCGTGCCACGCACGTGGAGAACATTTCCGGCAGCCTGGAAAGCGCCGGCAACATGAGCCTGCTGGCCGACAGCCTGATCAATCGCAAGGACACGCTCACGGCCAGCACGCAGCGCGTGTCAGGCAACATCAACACCTATGCCGACGACCATTGCAAAGGCAAGGGTTGCGAGTTCGCGTTCAAGGCGTACGAGATCTACCAGGACGTGGTCGATGAAGACAGCCCGGCTGCGACCATCACCGCCGGCGGCAACCTGACCTTCAGCGGCAGCCGGTTCAGCAACCAGTACAGCAACGTCTCTGCCGCGCATAACATCAACATCAACACCGGTGTGTTCAACAACCTGGGGCTGGGCGGCGGCGAGCGGCGCGACTTCACCTCGCGCTTCTACACCCAGACCCATCACTACTATTACGACTTCATGGCCGCCAAGGCCCTGTTCAACCAGTACAACACCCAGACCAGCACCAGCTACTCCCCGAGCAGTATGAGCCTGGACGACGTGCTGGTCGCCGGGGGGTTCCCCAGCCAGAACATCCATGACTGGATCGACCGGCGCACGCCCATCGCTGGCGCCGTGGTCTCCCCTGCCGTCATCCAGGCTGCGGGCGCTGTCACCATCAACGCCACCGAGCGCATCGACAACAGTGTGGTGCGCGCCAATGCCAGCGGGGTCGGCAGCATCGGCCAACGCGGTGCCAATGCCGACAAGGCCACCGCGCAAACCTCGGTACGTGCCATTACCTCGCAGTTGCCGCCCGACCTGGCACAGCGCCAGGTCAACCCGGTCACGCTGCCAAGCTTCAGCCTGCCGCAGGGCGAGCACGGCCTGTTCCGCCTTAGCGGGCAGACCGGCCAGACAGCCCAGGCCAGCGGTGCACTGGCCGCAGGTGCCGACCTGACTCAGCACGGGCAAGCCGGCACGCTGGGCAGCCTGGCCAACACTGCCACCGGCAACGCCGGCCAGGGTCACTGGGCAGGCCCTGACGCACAGGCTGCCAGCGTTGCCGGGCAAACCGGTACGGGCCTGGACGGCCTGCCGGCAGGCGTGAAGCTGGTACAGGGCGTGCCAACCCCGGCAACTGCCAGCCAGCCGCACAAGTACCTGGTGGAAACCAACCCGGTGCTCACCGACCTGAAGAAATTCCTCAGTTCCGACTACCTGCTGGGCAGCCTCGACATCGACCCCGACGCCACCAAGAAGCGCCTGGGCGACGGCCTGTACGAACAGCGCCTGATCCGCGAAGCGGTAGTGGAGCGCACCGGGCAGCGCTTGATCGCCGGGCTGGACAGCGACGAGGCGATGTTCCGCTACCTGATGGACAACGCCATTGCCAGCAAGGATGCGCTGAGCCTGAGCGTAGGCGTGTCGCTGAGTGCCGAGCAGGTGGCCGCCCTCACCCACGACATCGTGTGGATGGAAACCATCGAGGTCAACGGCGAGCAGGTGCTGGCCCCGGTGCTCTACCTGGCCCAGTCCGAAGGACGCCTGGCGCCCAACGGCGCGTTGATCCAAGGGCGCGATGTCAGCCTGATCAGCGGCGGCGAGCTGAACAACGTCGGCACCCTGCGCGCCAGCAACAACCTTTCCGTCACCGCCGGCAACATCGACAACAGCGGCCTGATGGAAGCCGGCCAGCGCCTCGACCTGCTGGCCACCGATTCCATCCGCAACAGCGCCGGCGGCATCCTCAAGGGCCGCGACGTGAGCCTGTTGGCCCTGACCGGCGATGTCATCAACGAGCGCAGCGTCACCCGCCTGGACGATCGTGTCGGCGGCGAGCATGTGGTGCAGAACATCGTCAACAATGCGGCGCGCATCGAGGCTGCCAACGACCTGACCCTCTCGGCCGGTCGCGACATCGGCTTTGTCGGTGGCGTGGCCACCGCCGGCGGCAACATTGCGCTGAGCGCCGAGCGCGACCTCTACATCGCCAGCCAGCAAGTCACCGACAGCCACGAGTACCAGCGTCGCCGCGTCAGCGGCTACGACAGCACCACCACCCAGTACGTCAGCCAAGTGCAGGCTGGCGGCAGCTTCAGTGCCTCGGCCGGGCAAGACCTGTCGGTCATCGCCAGCGAGATCGAGGCACGTCGCGACATCGCCCTGGAGGCTGGGCGCGACGTGTTCATCGCTGCTGCGGCAGACGAAGACCATGCCTATTCCAAAGGCAGAAAAGGCAACACCAAAACCGAGAAACAGCACGACAGCGTGCGCCAGCAGGCGGCCGAACTGACTGCCGGCGGCTCGCTCAGCATCGAGGCCGGCGACAACCTGCTGATGGTTGCCAGCAAGGCCACGGCGGGCGGCGAGGCCTACATCTCCGCCGGCAATACCCTGCAGCTACTGGCCGCCAACGACAGCGAGTACTCGCTGTACGACATGAACAAGAAAGGCAGCTGGGGCAGCAAGAAGACCCAGCGTGACGAAGTCACCGATGTAAAGGCGGTGGGCAGCGTGGTCACCAGCGGGGGTGACCTGACCCTGGTGAGCGGCGGTGACCAGTTGTACCAGGGCGCCGCCCTGGAGTCAGGCCGCGACCTCACAATAGAAAGCGGCGGTGCGGTGACGTTCGAAGCCGTCAAGGACATGCATCAGGAGAGTCACGAAAAGAGTAAGGGCGACCTGGCGTGGACCAGTGCCAAGGGCAAGGGGCAGACGGATGAGACGCTGCGCCAGACGCAGATGGTGGCCAACGGAAACCTGATAATCAATGCGGTAGACGGCATCAAGGTCGATATAAAAAAGATCGACCAAAGGACTGTCAGTCAGTCCATCGACGCCATGGTGAAGGCTGATCCGAAACTGGCATGGTTGAAAGAAGTGGAAGCCAGGGGTGGTATCGACTGGCGCCAGGTGGAGGAAATTCACTCTAGCTTCAAGTACGACAATTCCGGTTTGGGTGTTGGAGCACAACTGGCTGTAGCTATCCTGATGGCCGCCGCAATGGGCCCGGCAGGATTCGGTCTCACGGGCTTTCAGCTAGGCGCAGCAACAAGCCTGGCAACAACCGGTGCGGTCAGTACGATCAACAACCAAGGTGATCTCGCAGCAGCGCTCAAGGAAACACTAAGCAAAGACAGTCTGAAGAATGCAGCAGTCTCCTCACTGACGGCAGGTTCATTTGAATACGTAGACACTCACTGGTTCGGCGTAGAACAAAGCGGTCAAGCGGGCGGATTCGTGAAGGCTGCCGATGGCACCCTCATTCCGGTTTCCAGCAACCCGCGCAACGTACTCACATGGGCGAACGCCTCAGATACGCTCATTCGGGCTGGTGCACACTCGCTTGTTTCGAGCGCAATATCTACGGCCATCAATGGCGGCAGCTTCAGCGACAACCTGGGCAATGCTCTAGTCGGCCAGGCAGGCAGCATCGCCATGGCCACGGGCTTCAAGTTTGCCGGTGACCAGACCATTCGATTTGAGAACGGCAGCCTGCCAAAAATTGTGGTGCATGCCGTCATGGGTGGTTTGCTGGCAGAGGCCACGGGCAGTGATTTCAAAACTGGCGCCATGGCTGCGGGCTTGAACGAGGCCATGGCAGATACGCTGTCAACGTTATCCGGTGGCGACACCAACGTTCATGTGATGCTGTCCCAATTGACTGGTGTGCTTGCCGCCGCAGCCGTCAACGGTGATCTTCAGAAAGGCTCCGAGGTTGCTCAGAGTGCAACCATTTACAACCATGACCTGCACAGGAAGAATGCCGAAAGCTTCGCCAAAGGCATCGCCGATGCATGCAGGCAAATGCCCGGTTACTGCGCGCCAGGGGCTGAAAACGTAACTGAACAGCAGATGGTTCAAGCGCTGGAAGCCACCGCGCGGCATGGTCAAGGGAGGGAAAAGGTCGATCCTGCTGCGCTGCAATTGGTCAGTCAGTTTCTGAACCAGTTTGAGAGCACCAAAGATACGCTGTTTACGCCGACCGAATCGGAGAGTCATCGGCTTGGGGTGGAGGCAGAAGCGGAACTGGCGCTGGCGATTATTTCGCTGGGAAGTGCTGCTAAAGCTGTGGCTTCGAAAACGCCAGGGTGGCTTGAGAAGCTGGCGGGGATGTTGCAAAGCGGGGAAAAAAATGGTGCAAAAGCATCGTCAAGATTAAATTCCGAAACCCCTATCTGCATCTGCAGGTAGGGGTTTTGTCTTTGTGGCCTGTTCTGCGCCAAGGCTGGCTCCTGCGCGGTTGTGCTCCCACAATTGGGGCAACGACACTAGAATAGGCCCCGACGTTTTTACTCAGAACCCTTCTATGCCCGACCCTGACGATCGCGATTCACTCGCAGGCTTGCCGCTGGATCAATTGGTGGCGTGCCACGAATGCGACCTGCTGCTGCGCAAGCCCGAGCTCAAGACGGATGAAAAAGCGCAATGCCCGCGCTGCGGCTATGAGTTGTACGCCCATCGGCACAATGTGGTCGAGCGCAGCCTGGCCCTGGTACTGGCGGCCTTGCTGCTCTACGTGCCGGCGAACTTTCTGCCGATCATGCAACTCCATCTGTTGGGCCAGAACTCCGATGACACGGTGTGGAGCGGTGTGATCGGCCTGTACAACAGCGGCATGGGTGGCGTGGCGGTGGTGGTGTTCCTGTGCAGCATGGCCATTCCACTGCTCAAGCTGCTGTGTCAGCTGGTGGTGTTGCTGACCATCCGCTTGAACAGGGGCCGCAGCTACGGCCTGCTTCTTTACCGTTTTTATCACCACATGCGCGACTGGGGCATGCTTGAGGTCTACCTCATGGGCGTACTGGTCGCCATCGTCAAGCTGGTGGATATGGCCGAACTCAGCCTAGGGCTTGGCTTGCTGTGTTTTGTCAGTTTGTTGCTGGTTCAGGTCTGGCTGGAAGTGGTGATGTCCCCCCACCAGATCTGGGTAGCCTTGTCGGGAGAAGATGTGCATGCGGGCGATTGACGCAGGAATACTGATCTGTACCGAGTGTCATGAGCTCAACCGCCAGGAGGCGGGCGCCAGCAGCCAGACCTGCACACGCTGCGGGGCCCTGGTGCATGCACGCCGGCCCAACAGCCTGGCCCGCACCTGGGCGCTGCTGATTACCGCGGCCATCCTGTACATACCGGCCAACGTGCTGCCGATCATGACGGTCAGCACCCTGGGGCAGGGCAGCCCCGACACCATCATGTCCGGCGTCATCACCCTGATGCAGCACGGCATGCTGCCGATCGCGGCCGTGGTGTTCATCGCCAGCATTCTGGTACCTACCTTCAAGCTGGTGGGTATCGCCCTGCTGCTGTATTCGGTGCAGCGCCACCAGCCGCTGTCGGCACGCCAGCGCATCGTGATGTATCGCTTCATCGAATTCATCGGCCGCTGGTCGATGCTGGATATCTTCGTCATCGCGATCCTGGTGGCGGTGGTGAATTTCGGCCGGATTGCCAGTGTCGAAGCCAACCTGGGGGCCGTCGCCTTTGCCAGTGTGGTGATTCTGACAATGCTTGCTGCAGTAACTTTCGATCCCCGACTGATTTGGGATAACACGGAGTCGGATGACGACCATGAGTGATTTGCCTACGGCTAAAACCCGCCCAGCTTCGAACTGGTCGGCCATCTGGATTCTGCCCCTGATCGCATTGGTGATCGGTGGGTGGCTCGGCTGGCAGGCCTACCGTGAAGCGGGGGTGAACATCGAGGTTCGCTTCGAGAGCGGCGAGGGTATCGTCGCCAACAAGACCGAGGTGGTCTACAAGGGTATGTCGGTGGGTAAGGTCAAGAGCCTGGTACTTGACGACAAAGGCCGCAACAAAGGTGTCATCGCCACCATCGAGATGAACCAGGTGGCCGAGGAGCACCTGCGCAAGAACACTCGCTTCTGGCTGGTCAAGCCAAACGTGAGCCTGGCCGGGATCACCGGGCTGGAGACGCTGGTATCAGGCAACTACATTGCCGTGAGCCCGGGCGATGGCGAGCCGAGCAAGCGTTTCAATGCGTTGAGCGAAGCACCGCCGATGTCCGACAGCGTGCCCGGCCTGCATCTGACCCTCAAGGCCGATCGCCTGGGGTCGCTCAACCGTGACAGCCCCGTGTTCTACAAGCAGATCCAGGTTGGCCGGGTGAAGAGCTACAAGCTCTCCGACGACCAGGGTACGGTCGAGATCAAGGTGTTCATCGAGCCGGGCTATGCCGACCTGGTGCGCAAGCACACGCGTTTCTGGAACGCCAGCGGCGTGAGCATCGATGCCAACCTGTCGGGCGTGAAGGTGCGCAGCGAGTCGCTGGCCAGCATCGTTGCCGGCGGTATCGCATTCGCTACCCCCGAGCACCGCAAGGACAGCCCGCCCACCGACCCGAACCTGCCGTTCCGTCTTTTCGAAGACTTCGACGCCGCCCAGGCGGGTATCCGGGTCAAGGTCAAGCTGAGCGACTTCGAGGGCCTGCAGGCGGGCCGTACGCCGGTCATGTACAAAGGTATACAGGTAGGTTCGCTGAAAGCCCTGAAGGTCGATGCCGACCTCTCCAGTGCCATGGCCGAGCTGACCCTGGACCCGCTGGCCGAGGACTACCTGGTCGAAGGCACCCAGTTCTGGGTGGTCAAGCCGTCGATCTCCCTGGCGGGTATCACCGGCCTGGAGGCGTTGGTAAAGGGCAACTACATTGCTATCCGTCCCGGCGACAAGGGCGCCTCGCCTCAGCGTGAATTCGAAGCCCGGGCCAAGGCCCCGCCCCTCGATCTGAAGGCGCCCGGCCTGCACCTTGTGCTGTTCAGCGACAACCTGGGCTCGCTCGAGGTTGGCAGCCCGATCCTGTATCGGCAGGTAAAGGTGGGTAGCGTGCAAAGCTACCAGTTCTCCAGGAAGCAGCAACGCCTGCTGATTGGCGTGCACATCGAGCCCGAGTACGCCAACCTGGTCAATGGTTCGACGCGTTTCTGGAACGCCAGCGGCATTACCCTGACTGGCGGCCTGTCGGGCATCCAGATCAAGAGCGAGTCGCTGCAGAGCCTGATGGCCGGTGGCATCGCCTTCGATACGCCGAAACAGAATGTACCGCTCAAGCGTCGTATCCCCACCTTCCGCCTGCTGGCCAACCAGGAAGCGGCGGATCGCAAGGGCACCAGCATCACCATCAAGGTGGACCGTGCGGACGGCCTCAAGGTCGGCACCCCCATACGCTTCAAGGGGCTGGATGTCGGCAAGGTCGAAGCGGTGGACCTGGCGGAGGACCTGCAATCGGTGACGCTCAAGGCGCAGATCACCGAGGTGCCCGAGCGTATTGCGCGTGTGGGCACGCAGTTCTGGGTAGTCAAGCCGGCGCTGGGTATCGTCAAGACGGCCAACCTGGAGACGCTGGTCACCGGTCAGTACCTGGAAGTGCAACCGGCGGCGAAGAATCAGGGCCCGCAGCGCAACTTCGTGGCCTTGCCCGAGCCACCGGACCTGACCGCTCGCGAGGCTGGCCTGCCGGTGGTGCTCAGCGCTGCTCGACGCGGGTCGATCAAGGTCGGTGTGCCGGTCACCTACCGTGAAGTGCCGGTGGGCAAGGTCACGGGGTACGAACTGGGGCAGACAGCGGATCGCGTGCTGATCCATATCCTGATCGAGCCACGCTACGCCTCGCTTGTGCGCGGTGGCAGCCGTTTCTGGAACAGCAGTGGCTTCGGCTTCGATATCGGCCTGTTCAAGGGTGCTACGGTGCGTACCGAGTCGCTGGAGACCCTGATCGAGGGTGGCATTGCCTTCGCCACGCCAGACGGCGACAAGATGGGCAACGCAGCGTTGCCGCAGCAGACCTTTGCCCTGTTCGACAAGGCCGAGGACGAATGGCTGCAATGGGCGCCGAAGATCCCGCTCGGCAAGTAGGCAAGGCATAGCCCTTCGCCGACCAGGCCGTCTCCTGCAGGAGTCAGCCTGGTCGGCGAAGGGAGCGGCCCTGTCTTCCCGGCATCATCAAATCGCAGGCAATAAAAAACCGACCCTAGGGTCGGTTTTTTAACAAGCGTCGCTTAGGCAGCTGCAGCAATCTTCAGTGCCTTGATGTGGCCATTCAGACGGCCTTTATGGCGAGCAGCCTTGTTCTTGTGGATGATGCCTTTATCGGCCATGCGGTCGATAACTGGAACAGCCAGGATGTAAGCAGCTTGCGCTTTTTCGGCGTCTTTTGCGTCGATGGCCTTGACTACATTCTTGATGTAGGTGCGAACCATGGAACGCAGGCTGGCGTTGTGGCTGCGACGCTTCTCAGCCTGTTTTGCACGTTTTTTGGCGGAAGGTGAGTTGGCCACCGTCGAGCTCCTCGAAAGACTTGGTAAATAGCAAACAAAATAGGCCGCGAATCATGCCGATGAGTTGATCGGTTGTCAAGGGCGCTTGTTAGGTTCCGCTGAGCGGTCGATTCGCTGGAGGGGATGATTCCCTTCTGGCGCATGACCTGTAAACTCGGGAGTTTTGCTCTGTCTGCTTTGCGCGGCGGAGTATCGCATACTTGGATGCCGTTTAGGCCTCTCCTTCATCCATATGGCATGAAAATCTTTCGATGAATCTCCTCAAGTCCCTGGCTGCAGTCAGTTCCATCACCATGGTGTCGCGCGTGCTGGGCTTTGTCCGCGATACCATCCTGGCGCGCATCTTCGGCGCCGGTGTTGCCACCGACGCCTTTTTCATTGCCTTCAAGCTGCCCAACCTGCTGCGGCGAATCTTTGCCGAGGGGGCGTTTTCTCAGGCGTTCGTGCCGATCCTGGCCGAATACAAAAGCCAGCAGGGCGAGGAGGCGACCCGCACCTTCGTGGCCTATGTCGCCGGCCTGCTGACCCTGGTGCTGGCGGTGGTCACGGCGCTGGGGATCCTGGCCGCACCCTGGGTGGTGTGGGTCACCGCGCCGGGCTTCGTCGACAGCGCCGAGAAGTTCGAGCTGACCACCGACCTGCTGCGTGTGACGTTTCCTTATATATTGCTGATCTCGCTGTCGTCCCTGGCGGGCGCCATCCTCAACACCTGGAACCGCTTCTCGGTACCGGCCTTCGTGCCGACCCTGCTCAACGTCGCGATGATCTTCTTCGCGCTGTTCCTCACCCCGTACTTCGATCCGCCGGTGATGGCCCTGGGCTGGGCGGTACTGGCCGGCGGCCTGTTGCAGCTGCTGTACCAGCTGCCGCACCTCAAAAAGATCGGCATGCTCGTGCTGCCCCGCCTGAACCTGCGCGATACCGGGGTATGGCGCGTGCTCAAGCAGATGCTGCCAGCCATCCTCGGGGTGTCGGTAAGCCAGATCTCGCTGATCATCAACACCATCTTCGCCTCGTTTCTGGTGGCCGGCTCGGTGTCGTGGATGTACTACGCCGACCGCCTGATGGAGCTGCCCTCCGGGGTGCTGGGCGTGGCGCTGGGCACCATCCTGCTGCCGACCCTGGCCAAGACCTACGCCAGCAAGGACCGCCACGAGTATTCGCGCATCCTTGACTGGGGCCTGCGCCTGTGCTTCTTGCTGGTGTTGCCTTGCACCTTTGCCCTGGCAATTTTGTCCGAGCCACTGACGGTGGCCCTGTTCCAGTACGGCAAGTTCACCGCCTTCGATGCCGCCATGACCCAGCGCGCGCTGATCGCCTACTCGGTCGGCCTGCTCGGCATCATTCTGGTCAAGGTGCTCGCCCCTGGCTTCTATGCCCAGCAGAACATCCGTACACCGGTAAAGATCGCCATCTTCACCCTGGTGGCCACGCAACTGCTCAACCTGGTGTTCATCGGCTACCTGCAGCATGCCGGGCTGGCCCTGGCGATCAGTGTCGGCGCCTGCCTCAATGCCGGCCTGCTGTACTGGAAGCTGCGCCAGCAGAACCTGTTCGAGCCGCAGCCGGGCTGGACCGCCTACCTGCTCAAGTTGCTGGTGGCCGTACTGCTGATGGCCGGTGTGCTGGTGGCCGGCATGTGGTACATGCCTGCCTGGGAGCAGGGGCACATGCTCGAGCGGTTCCTGCGCCTGGGCGTACTGATTGGCGCAGGCGTGGTGACCTATTTCGGTTGCCTGTACCTGTTTGGTTTTCGTCCACGGGACTTCGCCCGCAAGGCGCTGCACTGATGGCCGGCGCGGGTCAGGCGTCGGTTTTGTGTTTTAGACGCCCTGGCATCGCGCTGCTGCCTGTCGTCGGCGCCCGGGTGTGGTTATAATCGACCACTTTATGAGCAAGAAGCGCGTTATGCAGCTGGTTCGAGGCCTTCACAACCTTCGCCCCGAGCATCGGGGCTGTGTTGCCACTATCGGCAACTTCGACGGTGTTCACCGCGGTCACCAGGCTATCCTGGCGCGTTTGCGTGAGCGCGCGGTAGCGCTGGGCGTACCCAGCTGCGTGGTGATTTTCGAGCCACAGCCGCGTGAGTACTTTGCACCGGACACCGCGCCCGCGCGCCTGGCCCGCCTGCACGACAAGGTCGCCCTGTTGGCCGCCGAAGGCATCGACCGGGTGCTGTGCCTGGCGTTCAACCAGCGCCTGTGCAAGCTCAGCGCCGCCGAATTCGTCGACACCATTCTGGTCGACGGCCTGGGCGTGCAGCACCTGGAGGTCGGTGACGACTTCCGGTTCGGCTGCGACCGGGTGGGTGACTTCACGTTCCTGCAGCAGGCCGGCCTGCGCCACGGCTTCACCGTGGAAGCGGCGCAAACCGTGGAGCTCGAGGGCCTGCGGGTCAGCAGCACGCAGGTGCGCGAAGCACTGGCGCGTGCCGACTTTGCCGTGGCCGAGCGTCTGCTGGGCCGCCCGTTCCGCATCCGCGGCCGGGTGCTGCATGGGCAGAAGCTGGCGCGCCAGCTGGGTTGGCCCACGGCCAACATACAACTCAAGCGTCATCGCGTACCGCTCACCGGGGTGTACCTGGTCAGCGTCGAACTCGATGGCCAGGCGTGGCCGGGTGTCGCCAACATCGGCGTGCGCCCCAGCGTTGCAGGTGATGGCCGCGCCCACCTGGAAGTGCATCTCCTGGATTTTGCCGGCGATCTGTATGGCCGGCGTCTCACGGTGGAATTCCACCACAAGCTGCGCGATGAGCAGCGATTCGCCTCCCTGGAGGCGCTGAAGTCGGCGATCGATGCGGATATCGCCGCCGCACGTGCCCATTGGCACGGTCAACCGCTAACGAAGAGCCTGAAATGACCGACTATAAAGCCACGCTAAACCTTCCGGACACCGCCTTCCCGATGAAGGCCGGCCTGCCACAGCGCGAACCGCAGATCCTGCAGCGCTGGGACAGCATTGGCCTGTACCAGAAGCTGCGCGAAATTGGCAAGGATCGTCCGAAGTTCGTGCTGCACGACGGCCCGCCCTACGCCAACGGCAAGATCCACATCGGTCACGCGCTCAACAAGATTCTCAAGGACATGATCTCGCGGTCCAAGACCCTGGCCGGCTACGATGCGCCGTACGTGCCGGGTTGGGACTGCCATGGCCTGCCGATCGAGCACAAGGTCGAAGTGACCCACGGCAAGCACCTCACCGCGGACAAGACCCGCGAGCTGTGCCGTGCCTACGCGGCCGAGCAGATCGAAGGGCAGAAGAAGGAATTCATCCGCCTGGGCGTGCTGGGTGACTGGGACAACCCCTACAAGACCATGGACTTCGCCAACGAAGCCGGCGAAATCCGCGCCCTGGCCGAAATGGTCAAGCACGGTTTCGTGTTCAAGGGCCTCAAGCCCGTGAACTGGTGCTTCGATTGCGGTTCGGCCCTGGCCGAAGCCGAGGTCGAATACGCCGACAAGAAGTCCCAGACCATCGACGTGGCCTTCAACGTGGCCGACGAAGCGCGGCTGGCCCAGGCCTTCGGCCTGTCGTCGCTGGCCAAGCCCGCCGCCATCGTGATCTGGACCACCACCCCGTGGACCATCCCCGCCAACCAGGCGCTGAACGTGCACCCCGAGTTCAGCTATGCCCTGGTGGACGTCGGCGACAAGCTGCTGGTGCTGGCCGAAGAGCTGGTCGAAGCCTGCCTCAAGCGCTACTCGCTGGAAGGTTCGGTGATCGCCACCGCGCCGGGCTCTGCACTGGAGCTGATCAACTTCCGTCACCCTCTGTACGATCGCCTGTCGCCGGTCTACCTGGCCGAGTACGTCGAGCTGGGCGCCGGTACCGGCGTGGTCCACTCGGCCCCGGCCTACGGTGAAGACGACTTCGTGACCTGCAAGCGCTACGGCATGGTCAACGACGACATCCTCACCCCGGTGCAGAGCAACGGCGTGTACGTCGACTCGCTGGAATTCTTCGGTGGCCAGTTCATCTGGAAAGCCAACCCGCACATCGTCGACAAGCTCGCCGAAGTGGGCGCGCTGATGTTCACCGACACCATCAGCCACAGCTACATGCACTGCTGGCGCCACAAGACCCCGCTGATCTACCGCGCCACCGCGCAGTGGTTCGTGGGCATGGACAAGCAGCCTGACAGCGGCGAAACCTTGCGCAAGCGCGCCCTCAACGCCATCGAAGAAACCAAGTTCGTGCCGGCCTGGGGCCAGGCGCGCCTGCATTCGATGATCGCCAACCGCCCGGACTGGTGCATCTCGCGTCAGCGCAACTGGGGTGTGCCGATCCCGTTCTTCCTGCACAAGCAGACCGGCGAACTGCACCCGCGCACCGTCGAACTGATGGAGCAGGTGGCCCAGCGCGTCGAGCTCGAGGGCATCGAAGCCTGGTTCAAGATGGACGCCGCCGAACTGCTCGGTGACGAAGCCGGCCAGTACGACAAGATCGCCGACACCCTGGACGTGTGGTTCGACTCCGGTACCACCCACTGGCACGTGCTGCGTGGCTCGCACAACATCGGCCACGAAAGCGGCCCGCGCGCCGACCTGTACCTGGAAGGTTCCGACCAGCACCGCGGCTGGTTCCACTCCTCGCTGCTCACCGGCTGCGCCATCGACGGCCATGCGCCGTACCGCGAGCTGCTGACCCACGGCTTCACCGTAGACGAGAACGGCCGCAAGATGTCCAAGTCGCTGGGCAACACCATCGAGCCGCAGAAGGTCAACGACACCCTGGGTGCCGACATCATGCGCCTGTGGGTATCGGCCACCGACTACTCCGGCGAGATGGCGGTTTCCGACCAGATCCTGCAGCGCAGCGCCGACGCCTACCGGCGCATCCGCAACACCGCGCGCTTCCTGCTCTCCAACCTGTCCGGCTTCGACCCGGCCCGCGACCTGCTGCCGGCCGACGACATGCTGGCGCTGGACCGCTGGGCGGTCGACCGTACCCTGCTGCTGCAGCGCGAGCTGGAAGAGCACTACGGCGAGTACCGTTTCTGGAACGTCTACTCCAAGATCCACAACTTCTGCGTGCAGGAGCTGGGCGGCTTCTACCTCGACATCATCAAGGACCGCCAGTACACCACCGGCGCCAACAGTGTCGCGCGCCGCTCGTGCCAGACCGCGCTGTACCACATCAGCGAAGCGCTGGTGCGCTGGATCGCACCGATCCTGGCGTTCACCGCCGACGAGCTGTGGCAGTACCTGCCGGGCGAGCGCAACGAGTCGGTCATGCTCAACACCTGGTACCAGGGCCTGACCGAGCTGCCGGAAGGCATCGAGCTGGACCGCGCCTACTGGGACCGCGTGATGGCCGTCAAGGCTGCGGTCAACAAGGAGCTGGAGAACCAGCGTGCGGCCAAGGCCATCGGCGGCAACCTGCAAGCCGAAGTCACCCTGTTCGCCGACGAGGCCCTGAGCACCGACCTGAACAAGCTGGGCAACGAACTGCGGTTCGTGCTGATCACCTCGGCAGCCAGCGTGGCGCCGTTCGTCGAAGCCCCGGCCGATGCCGTGGTTACCGAAGTGGCCGGCCTCAAGCTCAAGGTGGTCAAGTCGGGTCACGCCAAGTGCGGCCGTTGCTGGCACTTCCGCGCCGACGTGGGCGTGAACCCGGAGCATCCGGAAATCTGCGGTCGTTGCGTCGACAACATCAGCGGCAAAGGTGAGGTGCGTCACTATGCCTAACCCCAACGTGGGGCGCTTCGGGCGCCTCGCCTGGCTGTGGCTGAGCCTGCTGGTACTGGTCCTGGACCAGGCCAGCAAGCACTACTTCGAAGGTGCGCTGAGCCTGTACCAGCAGATCGTGGTCATCCCCGACTACTTCAGCTGGACTTTGGCCTACAACACCGGTGCGGCCTTCAGCTTCCTGGCCGACAGCTCCGGCTGGCAGCGCTGGCTGTTCGCCCTGATCGCCCTGGTGGTCAGTGCGGTGCTGGTGGTGTGGCTCAAGCGCCTGGGCCGCGACGACACCTGGCTGGCCGTTGCATTGGCCCTGGTGCTGGGCGGTGCGCTGGGCAACCTGTACGACCGCATCGTGCTCGGGCATGTGGTCGACTTCATCCTCGTGCATTGGCAGAACCGCTGGTACTTCCCGGCCTTCAACCTGGCCGACAGCGCCATCAGCGTGGGCGCCGTGATGCTGGCGCTGGATATGTTCAAGAGCAAAAAGTCCGGAGAACCCGTCCATGACTGATACCCGTATCGGCCAGAACACCGAAGTCACCCTGCACTTCGCGCTGCACCTGGAAAACGGTGATACTGTCGACAGCACCTTCGAGAAAGCTCCGGCGGTGTTCAAGGTCGGCGACGGCAACCTGCTGCCGGGCTTCGAAACCGCGATCTTCGGCTTCAAGGCCGGCGACAAGCGCACCGTCAGCGTGGCACCGGAGAACGCCTTCGGTCAGCCGAACCCGCAGAACGTGCAGATCATTCCCCGCTCGCAGTTCCAGGACATGGAGTTGTCCGAAGGCCTGCTGGTGATTTTCAACGACGCGGCCAACGCCGAGTTGCCCGGCGTGGTGAAGGCGTTCGATGACGCGCAAGTGACCATCGACTTCAACCACCCGCTGGCCGGCAAGACCCTGAACTTCGAGGTGGAAATCCTCGCAGTCAAGGCCCTTTGAGCCAGGAGTCAGCCATGCAGATCAAACTCGCCAACCCACGCGGCTTCTGCGCCGGCGTGGACCGGGCGATCGAAATCGTCAATCGCGCCCTCGAGGTGTTCGGCCCGCCGATCTATGTGCGTCACGAAGTGGTGCACAACAAGTTCGTGGTCGAAGACCTGCGCGCGCGCGGGGCGATCTTCGTCGAAGAGCTCGACCAGGTGCCCAATGACGTCATCGTCATCTTCAGTGCCCACGGCGTTTCCCAGGCCGTGCGCCAGGAAGCGGCGGGGCGTGGCCTCAAGGTCTTCGACGCGACCTGCCCGCTGGTGACCAAGGTGCACATCGAGGTGGCCAAGTACAGTCGCGATGGCAAGGAATGTATCCTGATTGGCCACGAAGGGCACCCCGAGGTCGAAGGCACCATGGGCCAGTACGACGCCAGCAATGGCGGTTCGATCTACCTGGTCGAAGACGAAGAGGATGTCGCCAACCTGCAGGTTCGTGACCCCGAACGCCTGGCCTTCGTGACCCAGACCACCCTGTCGATGGACGACACCAGCCGCGTCATCGATGCGCTGCGCACGCGCTTCCCCAGCATTGGCGGGCCGCGCAAGGACGACATCTGCTACGCCACCCAGAACCGCCAGGATGCGGTCAAGCAACTGGCTGACGAGTGCGACGTGGTACTGGTGGTGGGCAGCCCGAACAGCTCCAACTCCAACCGCCTGCGTGAGCTGGCCGAGCGCATGGCCACCCCGGCCTACCTGATCGACGGTGCAGAAGACATGCAGCGCAGCTGGTTCGACGGTGTCGAGCGTATCGGCATCACCGCCGGCGCCTCCGCCCCCGAAGTGCTGGTGCGTGGCGTGATCGCGCAGTTGCAGGAGTGGGGCGCCACAGGTGCCGACGAGCTCGATGGTCGCGAAGAGAATGTAACGTTCTCGATGCCCAAGGAGCTACGGGTGCGTTCACTGATCTGACCCGGCGGCCGCGCACAGCGGCTGATCGGTGGCGAGCTGGCGCAGGCTGACCCGCCCGGTGCGTGACAGCACCACCTGATGCAGGCTCCGGGTTCCGGGACTTTCGCACACGTGCAGGCTCCCGGCCTGGAACGCACCGCCCGCCTGCAGCGGTACCCCCAGCCCGCTGAAATGCACCTGCCGCGCCAGCGGCTGATTGCCCACCACACGAACCTTCCCGCTGGCACGGTACTCGTGCAGCAAGCCTTCATCGTCGGCGCTCATTCGCCATCCCTTGCTCCAGTCGCCCTCAAGGGCCGTCAGGCTGACTCGCTGATTGCGCAGCAGGGCTTCGCTGCGGGCGCTGCGCAAGGCCTGGGCAAGGTTCTGCGCGCTGGCCTCGCGCTGTAGGCTCACGCTCATGGCGCTGTAGGCCGGCAGCCCTAACTGCGTCAGCGCCGCGGTCAGCCCCAGCGCATACATCATTTGTATCAGTGTTACGCCCTGTTGCCCCATCGTGCATCCCTCCCTGGAAGTGCTTCTCTGTAGATTCAGTGCCGCTCGGTTGGGCGTCCAGTCGGCCGGGTAGGCAATCACATGGGGAAATTTCGCAGGAGGCGAACATGGCCAGGAGGCTGCAGCAGGGCATGACCCTGATCGAAGTGATGGTGGCGCTGCTGGTGCTGTCACTGGGGGTAATGGCGGCTGCTGCGCTGCAAGGGCGGGCGTTGCACGGCACCGACGGCGCGCTGCGTACCACCCAGGCGCTGTACCTGGCCCAGGCCCTGCTCGAAGGCGCGCGCGCTGCGGGCGGGCTGAGGGCGGGGGAGGCCAGCGCCTTGCAACGCGAGCTGGTGAAGGTGGCCGGCGCGTCCGCGCAGGCACAGGTGCGCCAGGCGGGCAATGGGTTCGCACTCGACCTGCACTGGCAGGGCGGTGGCCTTGCTGTGCAGGGGCAGGTGGGACCATGAGGCGCGACACCGGTTTCGGCCTGGTCGAGGCGCTGCTGGCGTTGAGCCTGGGCGTGCTGCTGGTGCTGGCCGGCAGCCGTCTGTTCATCGGTGCGCTGCAGGGTTGGCAGGCGCAGGGCGCACTTGCGCAATTGCAGGAGGATGCGCGCTTTGCGCTGCAGCGCATGGCCCGTGACATCCGCATGGCCGGTGCATTCGGCTGCCTGCGGCGCGAGGCGATCAGCTTTGCCGACCCTGCTATTGCCGCGACATTTGCCCTGCCGATCAGTGTCAGCCTCGAGCCTGACGGCACCCTGCGCAGCCTGAGCCTGGTTGGCGTGCAGGGTGGGGAGGCCGGTGGCCCGCCCAACTGGACGCTGCTCACCGACTGCCTGAGCACCGCCCAGGTGCAGGCAGGCGAGCGCTTGCCCGGGCCACACCAGTTCGCCTTGCCCGTTCGTCAGCAGGTGTACCGCCTGGTGGACGGGCAACTGCTGCTCACCAGTGGTGGCAGCCACGCGGTGCTGATCGAACATGTCAGCCGGCTGCAGGTTGACCTGGGCGTGGCGGGCGAGGGCGGTGAGCTGGCCTGGATGACGGCGGTGCCCGACCCTTCGCGCATTCGCAGCATCCGCCTGCGCCTGACCCTGAACGACCCTGCTGAACGGGTGCGCGCGCAAACCTATCAGATGGTCGCCGCCGTGCGTAACCGCCTGCCATGAAGCTGCAACGGGGCATGGCGCTGCTGGTGTGCCTGGTGCTGATGCTGCTGTGCGGCCTGCTGGGTGTTTCGGTGATGCACAGTGCCGCCTTGCAGGCACGCATGGCCGGCAACCTGGTGATGGCATTGCAGGCGTTCGAAGCGGCGGAAACCACGTTGCGGCTCGCCGAGGCCCGTGTGCTGGCGGGGCTTGAGCCACCGGGCCCGTGCGTGTACTGCCTGCCGCCGCCGGAGGCACCCAGGGTACGCGCCGCCGGTGTGCAGGGCGGGGCGGGGCCAAGCTCCGGGCTGGCTTGGCAGGCGCAAGAGCCTGGCTTCTTCCTGGTACAGAACCTGGGCCGCAGCTCGCGCCCCGCGCGGTTGCCCGACGGCCTTGAGGTGCAGCTGCTTCGGGTGACTGCCGTGGGGCGTCAGCAGCAGGCGCGGGTGGTGCTGGAGAGCGTGCTGGCGCAGCCAGTGGTGCCGGCTGCGTGGCCGGCGCAACGTATCTTGTGGCGGCAGATCCACTAGGGGCGCACAACATGCCGCGAACTCATCAGGGCCTGAGCCTGATCGAACTGTTGATTGTCGTCGCCGTGGTCGGCATTCTGGCGGGCATTGCCTACCCCAGCTACCGCGACACGGTGAAAAGAGCCGCACGCAGCGAGGTCGTGGGGCTGCTGTTCGACAGTGCGCAGCACCTGGAGCGCCATCGCGCCCGCACGGGCCAGTATGCCGATACCGACGCCGTGATCACCCCGTTGCCCCCCGGCACAGGCCATTACAGCCTGCACGCCAGCCGCGAGGCCGAGGGTTTCAGCCTGCTGGCCCGGCGTCATGCCGGCGGGCTGATGGCCGGCGACGCCTGTGGCGACTTCGAGCTCGATCAGCAGGGTGTGCGCGGCAACCCCGGCGCCAGCAACGAGGCGGACGGGGGTTGCTGGGGTAACTGACGTCTTTCATACGGGTACTGGACCAATAGATGACCAAGCAAGTAGTGATTGTCGGCGGTGGGGTGATCGGCCTGCTGACTGCGTTCAACCTGGCGGCCGATGTCGAGCAGGTGGTGGTGTGCGACAAGGGCGCGCTCGGCCAGGAGTCTTCCTGGGCCGGGGGCGGGATCGTGTCGCCGTTGTACCCGTGGCGCTACAGCCCGGCGGTTACCGCCCTGGCGCATTGGTCGCAGGACTTCTATCCGCAGCTGGGCGAGCGTCTGTTCGCCAGCACCGGTGTAGACCCCGAGGTGCATACCACCGGCCTGTACTGGTTGGACCTGGACGATGAAGCCGAGGCGCTGGCCTGGGCGGCCCGCGAGGGGCGCCCGTTGAGTGCAGTGGATGTGGCCCGCGCCTATGCGGCGGTGCCCGTGCTGGGGCCGGGCTTCGAGCGGGCCATCTACATGGCGGGTGTGGCGAACGTGCGCAACCCGCGCCTGGTCAAGTCGCTCAAGGCGGCGTTGCAGGCCCTGCCGAACGTGACCCTTCGCGAGCATTGTGAAATCACCGGGTTCAGCCGCGAGGGCGAGCGTATTTGCGGCGTTGAAACCGTCGATGGCCCGATCCGCGCCGACCAGGTGGTGCTTACGGCGGGGGCCTGGAGTGGCGACCTGCTGCGCCCGCTGGGCCTGGAACTGCCGGTGGAGCCGGTGAAAGGGCAGATGATCCTGTTCAAGTGTGCGGAGGATTTCCTGCCGAGCATGGTGCTGGCCAAGGGGCGCTACGCGATCCCACGGCGTGACGGGCACATTCTGGTCGGCAGCACACTGGAGCATGCAGGCTATGACAAGACGCCCACCGAAGCGGCGCTGGCGAGCCTGAAGGCCTCGGCCATCGAATTGCTGCCGGCGCTGGCCGATGCCACGCCGGTCGGGCATTGGGCGGGGTTGCGGCCAGGCTCACCGGAAGGTGTGCCGTACATCGGCCAGGTGCCCGGGCATGAAGGCTTGTGGTTGAACTGCGGGCATTACCGCAACGGGCTGGTGCTGGCGCCCGCGTCCTGCCGGTTGTTCGCCGACCTGCTGCTGGGGCGTGCGCCGATCATCGACCCGGCGCCGTACGCGCCGGGGCCGCGCCTGCTGTAACAGCAGGCATGTGGAAGCCGGCCTGGCCGGCGAAGGGGCCCTCAGCCCTGGCGGGTATCGTTGGGCCCCTGCTCCAGATGCGCCGGGCTGCAATACCACAGCTGGCCCCGGTGCAAGGCACGGTCGGTGGGCAGGTGCACGCCGCAATGGGCGCAGCGCACCATCTTCAGCGGGTCATCGAGGGTAGGGCGAGTATCGGCAGCAGTGCCGGCCTTGAACTTGCGCCACAACCAGAACGCAGCAGCAATCAGGGCAATCCAGAGAATTAGGCGAACCATGGTGTCCAGCTTTGTCGAATGAAGAGCCCCCAGTTTAGGGCCTGGCAACAAAAAAGGGAGGCCATCAGGCCTCCCTTTTTCATTCACCGTATGGCGTGTCAGTCGAATACGCCAAAGGTCATGTAGCTGAACCACGAACGGTCTTCGTTGTTGCCTTCGGCTTCGTGGTTTTCTTCTTCGATCACGTCGCCATTTTCGTCCTTGGGCAGCAGTTCCTGCGGGATCGCGTCTTTGGCGTCCTGGTACTGCTTCTGCACGTCCTGGTTGGCGCGGGTCTGGCCTGGCGGCAGCGGCGGCGCGCTGGAGATCAGGCCCAGGGTGGCCTTGGACAGCCACGAGCGGTTGTCCGCCTCGTCCTGCTGCGGCACGAACTGGCCGTCTTTCAGGCTCGGGTGATCGGGGTAGTTGAGTTTCAGGGTTTCCAGGCTGGTGGCTGCCAGTTCGTCCAGGTGCAGACGCATGTAGGCTTCGGTCATCACCGCCAGGCCGTCACCGACCGATGGGGTTTCCTGGAAGTTTTCCACCACGTAGCGGCCACGGTTGGCGGCGGCCACATACGCCTGACGGGTCAGGTAGTAGTCGGCCACGTGGATCTCGTAGGAGGCCAGCAGGTTGCGCAGGTAGATCATGCGCTGCTTGGCGTCCGGCGCGTAGCGGCTGTTGGGGAAGCGGCTGGTGAGCTGGGCGAACTCGTTGTACGAGTCACGCGCTGCGCCCGGGTCACGCTTGGTCATGTCCAGCGGCAGGAAGCGCGCCAACAGGCCGCGGTCCTGGTCGAACGAGGTCAGGCCCTTGAGGTAATAGGCGTAGTCGACGTTCGGATGCTGCGGATGCAGGCGGATAAAGCGCTCGGCAGCCGACTTGGCAGCCTCGGGCTCGGCGTTCTTGTAGTTCGCGTAGATCAGCTCCAGCTGCGCCTGGTCGGCATAGCGGCCGAACGGGTACCGCGACTCCAGGGCCTTGAGCTTGGAGGTGGCGCTGGTATAGCTGTGGTTGTCCAGGTCGGCCTGCGCCTGCTGGTACAGCTCGGTTTCGCTGAGGTTTTCGTCGACGACTTCCTTCGAAGAACAAGCAGCGGTGAGTCCGAGGATGGCGATCAGCAGCAGGTGTTTCACTTGCATGGCGGCTTGCGTCCCTATGACGGCTGCTGTCTTGGGCGAGGCCGTCCTGTTATGATGAGCACCCCGTTGGAACCCTCGGGGCAAAAGACGCCGTATTTAACCACAAGCGTGCAGCTGAAACCAAAGGCTGTGCCTCCGCCTGATTCGAGCATGTCCGAGAAAATTGAACTTCGCGCAGAGGTACCGTCCGAATTGGGCGGGCAACGCCTCGACCAAGTCGCCGCCCAACTGTTTGCCGAGCACTCGCGCTCGCGCCTTTCCGCCTGGATCAAAGAAGGCCTACTGACCGTCGATGGCAACGTCGTGCGTCCGCGCGACATCGTCCATGGCGGCGCCCTGCTGGCGCTTGACGCCGAGCAGGAAGCCCAGGGCGAGTGGGTGGCGCAGGACATCGAACTGGACATCGTCTACGAAGACGAGCACATCCTGGTCATCAACAAGCCGGCCGGGCTTGTGGTGCACCCGGCTGCCGGTCATGCCGACGGCACCCTGCTCAATGCCCTGCTGCACCACGTGCCGGACATCATCAACGTGCCGCGCGCCGGCATCGTGCACCGCCTCGACAAGGACACCACCGGTCTGATGGTGGTGGCCAAGACCATTCAGGCGCAGACCCAGCTGGTAGCCCAGTTGCAAAGTCGCAGCGTCAGCCGCATCTATGAATGCATCGTGATCGGCGTGGTTACCGCAGGTGGCAAGATCAACGCCCCGATCGGTCGTCACGGCCAGCAGCGCCAGCGCATGGCGGTGATGGAGGGCGGCAAGCAGGCAGTCAGCCACTATCGCGTGCTCGAACGCTTCCGCTCGCACACCCACGTGCGCGTCAAGCTGGAAACCGGGCGTACCCACCAGATCCGCGTGCACATGGCCCACGTCAACTTCCCGTTGGTCGGCGACCCGGTATACGGCGGGCGCTTCCGCATCCCGCCGGCGGCCAGCGTGACCATGGTCGACGCGCTCAAGACCTTCCCGCGCCAGGCCTTGCACGCACGCTTCCTGGAGCTGGATCACCCGGTGACCGGTGAGCGCATGGGCTGGGAGTCGTCCCTACCGGACGACTTCGTATGGCTGCTGTCGCTGCTCAAGCAGGACCGCGAGGCCTTCGTCGGATGAGCCCGCTGACGCACCACCTGCTGACCCCCGACTGGCCTGCGCCAGCCTGGGTCAAGGCGTGCGTCACCACCCGGGGCGGCGGCGTGAGCCTGGCGCCCTACGATTCGTTGAACCTGGGCGACCACGTCGGTGACGCCCAGGCCGCAGTGGCCGAGAACCGTCGGCGCCTGACCGCGCAGTTCGGCATCCAGCCCGCCTGGCTCAAGCAGGTGCACGGCATCGATGTGGTCGAGGCCGACCCGGCGCTGGTTGCCGAAGCCGACGCCAGCTGCACCAGCACCCCCGGCATCGCCTGCACGTCCATGACCGCCGACTGCCTGCCGGTACTGTTCTGCGACCGTGCCGGCACCCGCGTGGGCGCTGCCCATGCCGGCTGGCGCGGGCTGGTGGGTGGTGTGCTGGAGGCCACGCTCGATGCGCTGGGCGTACCGGCCAGCGAGGTGCTGGTATGGCTGGGCCCGGCCATCGGGCCCCAGGCATTCGAGGTGGGCGGCGAAGTGCGCGAAGCCTTCATGACCGTTCATCCGGAAAGTGCCAGCGCCTTCGTGGCGGGGGCGCAGCCCGGCAAGTTCATGGCCGACATCTATGCACTGGCGCGCATTCGCCTGGCGGCCCGTGGCATCACTGCCGTGTATGGCGGCGGCCTGTGCACCGTGAGCGACCCACGCTTCTATTCCTACCGTCGCAGCCCCGTTACCGGGCGCTTCGCTTCGCTGATCTGGCTGGCGCCTCGCTGACCTGGATCAAGCCCGCTACGCTTGAATCTTCCACAATCACCCTTATCTATAGGGGTATCTCAGGCAGGTTTTTCTTCATCAGGTGTGTCCATCGCTCCGGCCTGCCCATTAAAGGAAGGTAAGTTATGCGAATAGACCGTTTGACCAGCAAGCTGCAACTGGCGTTATCCGACTCCCAGTCCCTGGCGGTTGGCATGGATCACCCCGCGATCGAGCCTGCGCACCTGTTGCAGGCGCTGATCGACCAGCAGGGTGGTTCGATCAAGCCCCTGTTGATGCAGGTGGGCTTCGACGTCAACAGCCTGCGCAAGGAACTGGGCAAAGAACTCGACCAGTTGCCAAAAATCCAGAACCCTACCGGCGACGTCAACATGTCGCAGGACCTGGCACGCCTGCTCAACCAGGCCGACCGCCTGGCCCAGCAGAAGGGCGACCAGTTCATCTCCAGCGAGCTCGTGCTGCTGGCGGCCATGGACGAGAACAGCAAGCTCGGCAAGTTGCTGCTCGGCCAGGGCGTGAGCAAGAAGGCGCTTGAAAACGCCATCAGCAACCTGCGCGGCGGCGAAGCGGTGAACGACCCCAACGCCGAGGAATCGCGCCAGGCCCTGGACAAGTACACTGTCGACCTGACCAAGCGTGCCGAAGACGGCAAGCTCGACCCGGTGATCGGCCGTGACGACGAGATCCGTCGCACCATCCAGGTGCTGCAACGCCGTACCAAGAACAACCCGGTGCTCATCGGTGAGCCTGGCGTGGGTAAGACTGCCATCGCCGAAGGCCTGGCCCAGCGCATCATCAATGGCGAAGTGCCCGATGGTCTGAAGGGCAAGCGCCTGCTGTCGCTGGACATGGGCGCGCTGATTGCCGGCGCCAAGTTCCGCGGCGAGTTCGAAGAGCGCCTCAAAGGCCTGCTCAACGAGCTGTCCAAGCAGGAAGGCCAGATCATCCTGTTCATCGACGAGCTGCACACCATGGTCGGAGCAGGTAAAGGCGAAGGCTCGATGGATGCCGGCAACATGCTCAAGCCTGCGCTGGCGCGCGGCGAGCTGCACTGCGTCGGTGCCACCACGCTGAACGAGTACCGCCAGTACATCGAGAAGGATGCGGCGCTGGAGCGTCGGTTCCAGAAGGTATTGGTAGAGGAGCCGAGCGAGGAAGACACCATCGCCATCCTGCGTGGCCTCAAGGAGCGTTACGAGGTGCACCACAAGGTGGCGATCACCGACGGCGCGATCATTGCCGCGGCCAAGCTCAGCCATCGCTACATTACCGATCGTCAGTTGCCCGACAAGGCCATTGACCTGATCGACGAGGCGGCCAGCCGCATTCGCATGGAGATCGACTCCAAGCCCGAGGTGCTCGACCGTCTGGAGCGTCGCCTGATTCAACTGAAGGTGGAATCCCAGGCGCTGAAGAAGGAAGACGACGAGGCGGCCCTCAAGCGCCTCGAGAAGCTGACCGAGGAGATCGTGCGGCTGGAGCGTGAGTACTCCGACCTGGAAGAGATCTGGACCTCGGAAAAAGCCGAAGTGCAGGGCTCTGCGCAGATCCAGCAAAAGATCGAGCAGTCCCGTCAGGAGCTGGAAACCGCCCGCCGCAAGGGCGACCTGAGCCGCATGGCCGAGTTGCAGTACGGGGTGATCCCGGACCTGGAGCGCAGCCTGCAGATGGTCGACCAGCACGGCAAGGCCGAAAACCAGCTGCTGCGCAACAAGGTGACCGAGGAAGAGATCGCCGAGGTGGTGTCGAAGTGGACCGGTATCCCGGTATCCAAGATGCTCGAAGGCGAGCGCGAGAAGCTGCTGAAGATGGAAAGCCTGCTGCACCAGCGCGTGATCGGCCAGGAAGAGGCCGTGGTGGCCGTGGCCAACGCGGTGCGTCGTTCGCGGGCCGGGTTGTCCGACCCTAACCGGCCAAGTGGTTCGTTCCTGTTCCTGGGCCCTACCGGTGTGGGTAAAACCGAGCTGTGCAAGGCACTGGCCGAGTTTCTGTTCGACACCGAAGAGGCCATGGTGCGTATCGACATGTCCGAGTTCATGGAGAAACATTCCGTGGCGCGGCTGATTGGTGCACCGCCAGGCTACGTGGGTTACGAAGAGGGCGGCTACCTGACCGAAGCCGTGCGGCGCAAACCCTATGCGGTAGTGCTGCTGGACGAGGTCGAGAAGGCCCACCCGGACGTGTTCAACGTGTTGCTGCAAGTGCTTGAAGACGGTCGCCTGACCGACAGTCATGGCCGTACCGTGGACTTTCGCAACACGGTGATCGTGATGACCTCCAACCTGGGGTCGGCACAGATCCAGGAACTGGTGGGTGATCGCGAGGCGCAGCGCGCTGCGGTGATGGACGCGGTGGGTTCGCATTTCCGCCCCGAGTTCGTCAACCGTATCGACGAAGTGGTGGTGTTCGAGCCTCTGGGTCGCGACCAGATCGCCGGTATCACCCAGATCCAGCTGTCGCGTCTGCGCAGCCGTCTGGCCGAACGCGAGCTGAGCCTGGAGCTGAGCCCCGAGGCCCTCGACAAGCTGATCGCGGTCGGTTACGACCCGGTGTATGGCGCACGGCCGCTGAAACGGGCGATCCAGCGCTGGATCGAGAACCCGCTGGCGCAACTGATTCTGTCGGGTCAGTTCATGCCGGGCAGCAGCATCACCGCCAAGCTGGAGGGCGAAGAGATCGTCTTTGCCTGAGTTTTCGGCGGGTTACGCTAAGGCCTCGATTTTCGAGGCCTTTTTTCTTTGCATTTTGCTTCGAGTGCTTGTAAAGTGCGCCCCGCTGTATGTCACCCCGCAGGTTTCCGGCAGAAGTGGGAATCTGAAAAAAAGTTGCAAATCAGTGTGTTGAATGCAAATTAAGGGTTGACAAGGGTTTTGAAGATTGTAGAATAGCGCGCCTCAGAGACATGAACGCAGCGATGCACAAGGTCGAAGAGTTCGAAGCGGTAGCGATACAGTTTTCGAAATTGAAGCAAGTTGTACTTGAAATTGATAGTTCCGCGATAGCTCAGTCGGTAGAGCAAATGACTGTTAATCATTGGGTCCCAGGTTCGAGTCCTGGTCGCGGAGCCAAATTTCAAACCGGGGTATAGCGCAGTCCGGTAGCGCGCCTGCTTTGGGAGCAGGATGTCAGGAGTTCGAATCATGGACGTGGTGACCAACAATTTTCCTGGAGTACGCGTCCGTTACCAGGCTCAGGTACAGCGGGCCGTTACGTGCGGGCAGATAAGTAATGTCGGCAACCCAGACGTGCTCCGGCCTTGTCGGAACGACTTGGCTTGGACCGGGCTTGATTAAGTTGGGATGGCGGTAGAAGCGATGAAAGCTCTGTGTTGTCTTGTGGTATGCCCGCTTGGGCAGTACCAGCAAACGGCGCTCTCCCAAGACCTGAAACAGCCTATCTCGGCCGACCTGGAATCGTTTCCTCAGAGTCTGTCAAGCGTTTATTTTGAAGTTTTTCGTTTCACTTCAAACACTTGACTCGCCTCGATCTCTCGTAGCGGGAGGCGAATTCTACAGCGTTACAACCTGCTGTCAACCACCTTTTTTCACCGCTGACGATCTTTCGATCGAAGCACCTCCAGCCTGACCTGAAACGTCCAACTCACTGATATTCAAGGAGTTTTTCGTTCCTGCTACGCTGGAAGTGGGGCGAAGTATAAAGACTTCTGGAAACCCGTCAAGCGCTATTCGCAATAAATCTGTCACATCGGTCAAAAACGCTGAAAAACAAAAGAGGGAGGCCTTGCGGCCTCCCTCCTTTCAGCCCGACCTCAAAGGCTTGGGAATGCGAACTGCGATGCTTCATGGCTGGCGCGCTGCGGCCAACGCTGGGTGATCGCCTTGCGCCGGGTATAGAAGCGCACGCCATCCGGGCCGTAGGCATGCAGGTCGCCAAACAGCGAGCGCTTCCAGCCACCGAAGCTGTGATAGGCCACCGGCACCGGCAACGGAACGTTGACCCCCACCATGCCCACTTCGATCTCGTCGCAGAACAGACGCGCCGCTTCCCCATCACGGGTGAAGATGCAGGTGCCGTTGCCGTATTCATGATCGTTGATCAACTGCATGGCCTGCTCGAGGCTGTTCACCCGTACCACACACAGCACCGGGCCGAAGATCTCTTCCTTATAGATACGCATCTCGGGGCTGACCCGATCGAACAGCGTACCGCCCACGAAGTAACCTTGCTCATGCCCCGCAACACTGTAGCCGCGGCCGTCCACCACCAATTCGGCACCGGCAGCCAGGCCGTCATCGATATAGCCAACCACCTTGTCGCGCGCAGCCGCAGTCACCAGCGGCCCCATGTCCAGACCGCAACTGGTACCGGCACCGATCTTCAGCGCCTTGATCTGCGGCACCAGCTTGGCCACCAGTGCATCGGCCACCTGGTCACCCACGCACACCGCTACCGAGATTGCCATGCAGCGTTCACCGCACGAACCGTACGCCGCGCCCATCAGTGCGCTGACCGCGTTGTCCAGGTCGGCATCGGGCATCAGCACCGCGTGGTTCTTCGCACCACCCAGCGCCTGCACACGCTTGCCACGACGAGTGCCCTCGGCATAGATGTACTCGGCAATCGGCGTGGAGCCCACAAAGCTCAGCGCCTTGACCTCTGGGGCTTCGATCAGCGCGTCCACCGCCACCTTGTCGCCATGCACCACGTTCAGCACGCCCTTGGGCAAGCCGGCTTCCAGCAACAGCTGGGCAATGAACAGCGACGAGCTCGGATCGCGCTCGGACGGTTTGAGAATGAAGCAGTTGCCACAGGCAATCGCCAGCGGGTACATCCACAGCGGCACCATGGCCGGGAAGTTGAACGGGGTGATCCCCGCAACGATGCCCAGCGGCTGGAAGTCGGACCATGCATCGATGTTCGGGCCCACGTTGCGGCTGTATTCGCCTTTGAGCACTTCGGGGGCAGCGCAGGCGAACTCGACGTTCTCGATACCGCGCTTGAGTTCACCCGCCGCATCCTCGAGGGTCTTGCCATGCTCTTCGCTGATCATCTGCGCAATGCGCGACTCGTTCTGCTCAAGCAGTTGCTTGAAGCGAAACATCACCTGGGCCCGCTTGGCCGGCGGGGTATTGCGCCAGGCCGGGAATGCCGACTTGGCCGAATCGATGGCCTGCTGCACGGTTTCCCGGCTGGCCAGCGCCACCTTGCGTACCGCCTGGCCGGTGGACGGGTTGAACACATCGGCGGTGCGCTCACCGCTTGAAACCATTTCACCGTGGATCAGATGCTGAACAATGCTCATGCAGAACTCCAGAAAGGGGGTTCAGGCGCGGCACCGCGCGCCTGCTTATATAAAGAGAGGGATCAGCCGACCTGGTTGATCGCTTCGCCCACCGCATCGAACAGGCGATCCAGTTCTTGCGGGGTGGTGTTGAAAGTCGGGCCGAACTGCAGGGTGTCGCCGCCGTAGCGAACATAGAAGCCGGCGTTCCACAGCTTCATGGCGATCTCGAACGGACGCACGATGGCATCCCCGTCCCGCGCGGCAATCTGGATGGCACCGGCCAGGCCGTAGTTGCGAATGTCGACGATGTTCTTCGCGCCCTTGACTCCGTGCAGCACACGTTCGAAATGCGGTGCCAGGTCGGCAGCCGACTGCACCAGGTTCTCCTTCTCCAGCAGGTCGAGTGCAGCCAGGCCGGCAGCGCAGGCAACCGGGTGCGCGGAGTAGGTGTAGCCGTGCGGGAATTCGACCGCGTATTCCGGGGTCGGCTGGTTCATGAAGGTCTGGTAGATCTCGCTGCTGGCGATCACCGCGCCCATCGGGATGGCGCCGTTGGTAACCTGCTTGGCGATACACATCAGGTCGGGCGTCACACCAAAGGCGTCGGCACCGAACATGGCACCCATACGGCCAAAACCGGTGATCACTTCGTCGAAGATCAGCAGAATGTTGTGCTGGTCGCAGATCTCGCGCAGGCGCTTGAGGTAGCCCTTGGGCGGTGGCAGTACACCGGCGGAGCCGGCCAGCGGCTCGACGATCAGTGCCGCGATGTTCGACGCATCGTGCAGCTCGATCAGCTTGAGCATCTCGTCGGCCAGGGCGATACCGCCCTCCTCCGGCATCCCCTTGCTGAATGCGTTGCCCGGCAGCAGGGTGTGCGGGATATGGTCCACATCCAGCAACTGGCCGAACATCTTGCGGTTGCCGTTGACGCCGCCCAGGCTGGTGCCGGCGATGTTCACGCCGTGGTAGCCACGGGCACGGCCGATCAGCTTGGTCTTGGTCGCCTGGCCTTTGAGGCGCCAGTAGGCACGCACCATCTTCAGCGCGGTATCGGCGCATTCGGAACCGGAGTTGGTATAGAAGACGTGGTTCAGGTTGCCCGGGGTCAGGTCGGTGATCTTCTCGGCCAGCTGGAACGACAGCGGGTGGCCGAACTGGAAGGCCGGCGAATAATCCAGCACACCCAGCTGACGCGACACCGCTTCCTGAATCTGCTTGCGGGTATGCCCGGCGCCGCAGGTCCACAGCCCCGACAGCGCATCATAGATCTTGCGCCCCTTGTCATCCGTCAGGTAGCTGCCTTCGGCGGCGACGATCAGGCGCGGGTCGCGCTGAAAGTTGCGGTTGGCGGTATAGGGCATCCAGTGCGCATCCAGCTTGAGCTGGCTGGCAAGGCCGAGGGGAGCGTTTTCAGGCAGATTCATGGGACAAACCTCGCAAGGCAATGAGCAACATGAGGGAGGCAAACGTTGTTGCAGCTAAGTTGTCACGGGGATAAAGTCTGAAAAAGCCTACTTTTCTAATCTTCAGTTAGCTGGACACTAAACTATGAGCCGTCGCCCGGAGCCGCTTGCGCAGGTCAGTGATTTCGACATCCGTCTGTTGAAAATCTACCGCAGCGTGGTGGAATGCGGCGGCTTCTCCGCAGCCGAGAACGTGCTGGGCATCGGCCGCTCGGCCATCAGCCAGCAGATGAGCGACCTGGAGCAACGCCTGGGCCTGCGCCTGTGCCAGCGCGGCCGTGCCGGGTTCTCGCTGACCGAAGAGGGCCGCGAGGTGTACCAGAGCGCCCTGCAACTGCTCGGCGCGCTGGAAAGCTTTCGCACCGAGGTCAACGGCCTGCACCAGCACTTGCGCGGCGAGCTGAACATCGGCCTCACCGACAACCTGGTGACGCTGCCGCACATGCGCATCACCCATGCCCTGGCGCAGCTCAAGGACCGGGGGCCGGAGGTACGCATCCAGATCCGCATGATCGCTCCCAGCCAGGTCGAACAGGGCGTGCTCGACGGCAGCCTGCACGTCGGCGTGGTCCCCCAGACCAGCCCGCTGTCGGGGCTCGAGTACCAGCCACTGTACAGTGAGCGCTCACTGCTCTATTGCGCGGTCGGGCACCCGCTGTTCTATGCCGATGACCGCCAGCTGGACGACGACCGCCTCAACAGCCAGGACGCGATCGCCCCCACCTTCCGCCTGCCGGCCGAGATCCAGGCCCAGTATCAGGACCTGCACTGCACCGCCAGCGCCTCGGACCGCGAAGGCATGGCGTTCCTGATTCTTACCGGGCGCTACATCGGCTACCTGCCCGACCACTACGCCAACGCCTGGGTACAGCAGGGGCGCCTGCGCGCCCTCAAACCCGACGAACGCTTCTATGACCTGAGCCTGTGCTGGGTTACCCGCAAGGGACGGCGCCCGCACCTGGTGCTCGAGAGCTTCCTGGACAGCCTGGCGGCCACCCGCTGATGCGGTTTATCGGCTTTTTCGCCGATGAGCGCTTGCCCGCCTGCCACGGCTGGGTTATCAGTGCATGTGCCACACTACCCCGCTCTGTCCGGAATCGCCCATGACCTTCGAAGTCCCCGCACACCGCCTCCAGGCTGCCAGGCCTGCCGGCCGTATCCGCCAGAAGAACGAGCAGGCCATCATCCAGGCTGCCGAAGACGAGTTCGCCCGTCACGGCTTCAAGGGCACCAGCATGAACACCATCGCGCTGAACGCCGGGCTGCCCAAGGCCAACCTGCACTATTACTTCACCAACAAGCTGGGCCTGTACGTGGCGGTGCTGAGCAACATCATCGAGTTGTGGGACAGCACCTTCAACACCCTGAGTGCCGACGACGACCCGGCCGAGGCGCTGAGCCGCTACATTCGCGCCAAGATGGAATTCTCGCGGCGCAACCCGCAGGCCTCGCGGATCTTCGCCATGGAGATCATCAGCGGCGGCCAGTGCCTGACCGACTACTTCAGCCAGGACTACCGCGACTGGTTCAAGGGCCGGGCCGCCGTGTTCGAAAGCTGGATGAATGCCGGCAAGATGGACCGCCTCGACCCGGTACACCTGATCTTCCTGCTCTGGGGCAGCACCCAGCACTATGCCGACTTTTCCACACAGATCTGCCAGGTAACCGGCCGCAGCCGCCTGACCAAGCAGGACATGGAAGACGCCAGCAACAACCTTATCCACATCATCCTCAAAGGCTGTGGCCTGACCCCACCCAACTGAACCCTGCTTATGCCTTTTACCCTGTTGGACACTTGCGAGTTTCGCGAAGAGATCCGCAAGAGCCGCTTCATCACCCTGGCCGGCCCCATCAGCAGCCCGGCCGAGGCCCAGGCCTTCATCGAACGGCACAGCGACCTGGCCGCCACCCACAACTGCTGGGCCTGGAAACTGGGGGCGCAGTACCGCAGCAGCGACGACGGCGAACCCGGCGGTACGGCCGGGCGCCCGATCCTGGCGGCCATCGAGGCGCAGGACTGCGACCAGGTAGTGGTGCTGGTGATTCGCTGGTACGGCGGCATTCAGCTGGGCACCGGTGGCTTGGCCCGGGCCTATGGCGGTGGCGCCAACAAGTGCCTGCAACAGGCCGAAAAGCGCCTGCTGGTAAGCCGTGTCGAGCTGCACTGCAGTTGCGCATTCAGCGAACTGGCCCTGCTCAAGCTACGCGTCGCCGAAGCCGACGGCCTGGTGATGGACGAGCAGTTCACCGCCAACGGTGTCGACCTGTTGCTGGCGCTTGGCGAGGAGCAGATCGAACCGGTGCAACGACAACTGGCCGACCTGAGCCGCGGGCGCATTCTGCTCGAACGGCGCTGACACTTGCCCACATCCACTGTGGGCCCGGCTGTGGATAACCTCTTAGCACTCGGCTGCAGCCCTTCTGGATCAAGGCTCGCAGAGAAACGATCATATTTTGATCAAGATTTGATGACAGGCCATCAAGCGGCGTCGAATCAGTGACTTATCCCCAGCCAGGTGTCCTCGAGGGCCGGCTCCATGGCCACAAAACCGTGCCTGGCGCTTGCACACAAATACTGTGGAGCAAGCTGTGGATAAACCGTGAGCGCCTGCGCCAAAGGCCTGCCGGCCAATGCTCAGCGTCGATTGATCATTTTATGAGCAGCCTCCAGGCCATGCTACGCTGCGTATCCTCTGCCCACCTGTACGGAGTTATCCCATGACCGCCCCCAAAACCGCACTGATCATTGGCGCATCCCGTGGCCTGGGCCTTGGCCTTGTGCAGCGCCTGCGCGAGCAGGGCTGGAACGTGACCGCCACCGTTCGGGACCCTGCCAGGGCCCCTGCGCTGGCCGCGGTGCCCGGCGTACAGGTCGAGACCCTGGAAATGAACAGCACCGATCAGCTCGATGCACTGCAGGCGCGCCTCAAGGGTCAGACCTTCGACCTGCTGTTCGTCAATGCGGGGGTCAAGGGCCCTGATGACCAGAACCCGGAGCGGGTACAACTGGCGGATATCGGCGAACTGTTCATGACCAACAGCGTCGCGCCGATTCGCGTGGCGCAGCGCTTGAGCCCGCAGCTCAACGACAAGGGTGGGGTGATCGCCTTCATGAGCTCGGTGCTGGGCAGCGTGAGCATCCCCGACGCGCCCGACCTGGCCCTGTACAAGGCCAGCAAGGCGGCGCTCAATTCCATGATCAACAGCTTCGTCGTGCAGTTGGGCGACACCGGCCTGACCGTGCTGGCCATGCACCCGGGCTGGGTCCAGACCGACATGGGCGGCGAAGGCGCTGAAATCGACGTGCCTACCAGCACGGGCGGGATGGTTGAACAGGTCACCCTCAACAGCGGCAAGGGTGGCCTGCATTTCATCAACTACAAGGGCGAAAAACTGATCTGGTGATCTGACGCGCGGTGGGTGTAGACTCGGCCCTTCGCCCACCGCGGCGGACCTGGATCAGCAGACAGGGCAACACTGAGCTGGCTAACCTGAACCCACTTTCAGAGGAGCCGGCACCATGCCTGCGACCCGTATCTGGTTGAAAAACCCGCTTGCCATCTTTACCGCCAACACCCTCGACGCCCGTGGCGGCCTGGTGCTCGAAGGCGGCATCATCCGCGAAGTCCTCGGCCTCGGCCAAACCCCCGCCACACCTTGCCAGCAAACCTTCGATGCCCGTGAGCACGTGGTACTGCCAGGCCTGATCAACACCCACCACCACTTCTACCAGACCCTTACCCGTGCCTGGGCTCCGGTGGTCAACCAGCCGCTGTTCCCCTGGCTCAAGACGCTGTACCCGGTGTGGGCCCGGCTCACCCCGGCCAAGCTGGAGCTGGCGACCCAGGTAGCCCTGGCCGAACTGCTGCTGTCGGGCTGCACCACCGCTGCCGACCACCACTACCTGTTCCCCGACGGCCTGGAAAACGCCATCGACGTACAAGTGGAGAGTGTGCGCAAACTCGGCATGCGCGCCATGCTCACCCGCGGTTCCATGAGCCTGGGTGAAGCCGATGGTGGCCTGCCACCGCAGCAGACGGTGCAGCAGGGCGAGGTGATCCTGGCCGACAGCCAACGACTTATCCACAGCTACCACGAGCGTGACGCGGGCGCGCAGATCCAGATCGCCCTGGCCCCCTGCTCACCGTTCTCGGTCACGCCCGAAATCATGCGCGCCAGCGCGACCCTGGCCCAAGAGCTGGACGTGCGCCTGCACACGCACCTGGCCGAAACCCTCGACGAGGAGGACTTCTGCCTGCAGCGCTTTGGCCTGCGTACGGTCGACTATCTGGACAGTGTCGGCTGGCTCGGCCCGCGCACCTGGCTGGCCCACGGCATCCACTTCAACCCCGACGAGATTGCCCGCCTGGGCGCTGCCGGCACCGGCATCTGCCATTGCCCCAGCTCCAACATGCGCCTGGCATCGGGCATCTGCCCCACCGTGGAACTGACCGACGCGGGTGCGCCAGTGGGCCTGGGTGTGGATGGCTCGGCCTCCAACGATGCGTCCAACATGATCCTCGAAACCCGCCAGGCCCTGTACCTGCAGCGCCTGCGCTACGGTGCCGAGGCCATCACCCCCGAGCGCGTGCTGGGCTGGGCCACACGAGGTTCGGCGCAACTGCTTGGGCGCAACGACATCGGCGAGCTGGCCGTGGGCAAGCAGGCCGACCTGGCCCTGTTCAAGCTGGATGAACTGCGTTTTTCCGGCAGCCATGATCCGCTCTCGGCCCTGCTGCTGTGCGGTGCCGACCGGGCCGACCGGGTGATGGTCGGCGGCCGGTGGCGAGTGATCGATGGCCAGATCGAAGGGCTGGACGTGAAGGGCCTGATCGCCGATCACCGCCAGGCCGCCGCGCAACTGATCGCCGGCTAGGCAGCTACAGGCCCAGCAGCGCCAGCATGATGAACGTGGCGAACAGCACGAAGTGGGTCATGCCCTCGATCGCGTTGGTTTCGCCATCGTTCAGGTTGATGGCGCTGACGATCAGCGTGATGAAGATCATCACCGTCTGTACCGGGGTCATGGCCATCTGGAACGGCTGACCGGTGTACAGGGCCATGGCCTCCATCAGCGGCACGGTGAGGATCACCGTCGACAGCGAGGCCCCCAGGGCGATGTTGACCACCGATTGCATGCGGTTGGCCAGCGCCGCGCGCAATGCGGTGAGAATCTCGGGCGCGGCAGAGATGGCCGCTACCACGATTGCCGTCAGTACCGGCGGTGCTCCGCTGCCCTCCAGGCCATAGTCCAGGGTCTTGGACATGACTTCGGCCAGCAGGCCGATCACCACCACCCCCGAAATCAGAATCGCGATCGATCGCGCCTTGTGGCCGCCCGGCGTCCCTGCCACCGGGTCGCGGCGTTTCTTCTGCGGGTAGCTGTAGCTGAAAAAGTAGCTGTGCGGCCCCACCTGCATGCGCAGAAACAGCGTATACAGCACCACCATCGCGCCGATGGTGAAGGCCGAATACAGATGCCACTGGGCTTCGGGGATGAACTCGGGCACCACCATCGATACGCCCATCGCGGTCATGATCATCACGCTGTAGGTGCGTGCCGAATCGTCGTTGTAGCTCTGCTCGCCGTGCTTGAGCCCGCCCATCAACGCGGCCAGGCCCAGGATCCCGTTGATATCGAGCATCACCGCCGAGTAGATGGTATCGCGCACCAGCGTCGGCGAAGCCTCATTGCTCATCATGATGGCCAGGATCACCACCTCCACCAAGACCGCCGACAGGGTCAGGATCATGGTGCCGTAGGGGTCGCCGACCTTTTCCGCCAGCAGCTCGGCATGCTGTGCAACCCGCATCGAGGCGCACACGATCGCCCCCACCAGCGCGAACCCGGCCAACAACGCCACGCCATGGCCGTGCCCCAGCAACAACGGCTCCAATGGCCAGGCCAGCAGGGCGGTCACCACGGCCAGCAGCAAGAGCTTTTCCTGGGTCAGTAGCTTGAGCATCGGCGGCCTTGAACAGCAGGGGTGTGGCTAGAGACTGTAGCTGCTGTGGAAGGTTTCCTGCTGCCGGACCATCCGGCCAGGTTTCGCGCCGCCCCTCGTCAACCGCTGTAGAATGGCGCGCAACCGCACCTTGATGAGAACACGCTATGTACGACTGGCTTAACGCGCTGCCCAAGGCAGAATTGCACCTGCACCTGGAGGGATCGCTCGAGCCCGAACTGCTGTTCGCTCTGGCCGAACGCAATGGCATCGCCCTGCCCTGGAACGATGTGGAGGCCCTGCGCGCGGCCTATGCGTTCAACAACCTGCAGGAGTTCCTCGACCTGTACTACCAGGGCGCCGACGTGCTGCGCACCGAGCAGGACTTCTACGATCTTACCTGGGCCTACCTGCTGCGCTGCAAGGCACAGAACGTGATCCACACCGAACCGTTCTTCGACCCCCAGACCCATACCGACCGGGGCATCCCGTTCGAGGTGGTACTGGCCGGCATCAGCGCAGCCCTCAAGGATGGCCAGCGCAAGCTGGGCATCAGCAGTGGCCTGATCCTGAGCTTCCTGCGCCACCTGAGCGAAGACGAGGCCCACGCCACCCTCGATCAGGCCCTGCCCTTTCGCGATGCCTTCATCGCCGTGGGGCTGGACAGCTCGGAGCAAGGCCACCCGCCCAGCAAGTTCCAGCGCGTGTTCGACCGCGCCCGTAGCGAAGGCTTCCTGACGGTCGCGCACGCCGGCGAGGAAGGCCCGCCCGAGTACATCTGGGAAGCCCTGGACCTGCTCAAGATCCAGCGTATCGACCACGGCGTGCGCGCCATCGAGGACGAGCGCCTGATGCAGCGCATCATCGACGAACAGATCCCGCTGACCGTCTGCCCTCTGTCCAACACCAAGCTGTGCGTGTTCGACCACATGCGCGAACACAACATCCTCGAGATGCTCGAGCGTGGCGTGAAGGTCACGGTGAACTCGGACGACCCAGCCTATTTCGGTGGCTACGTGACCGAGAACTTCCATGCCCTGCATACCCACCTCGGCATGACCCAGGACCAGGCCAGGCGTCTGGCGCAGAACAGCCTGGATGCGCGCCTGCTCAAGCCCTGACCTCTGCGCGGGCAGGTCGACCCATCACCGGTGGGTCGGCCTTGCCCGCCACCTGCGGCTACTCCCCCACCGCCAACGGCATGGGCGACTGTGCAATCAGCGGGATTTCACGCAACCCGGCGGGGGTGACGTGCAAGGCGCGCGAGTCACCGTTCATGCGCACCCAGCCCGACTGCACGAAAAGCCTGAGCAGGCTGCTGCCCAGAGCCCCGCCCAGGTGCGGGCGCTGCTCGCTCCACTCGCTGCAGCAACTGCACGCGCTGCAGGCTCTGCCCTCGCGCAGTGCCAATGCCTCGACGAAGATGCCAAAGTCGGCAAAGTGCAGGCGCCCCAGCGAGCTGACCTCCAACTGGCGGTCGCAGAGCTCCAGCCACTTGGCCTCCTGCAAGCGCTGGTAAAGGTCGGCCGCCAGCTCACCGCCCAGGTGGTCACGGCACAAGCGTGCGCGGCGCATCGCCAGCGGGATCCCCGGCGCCTCCCGGCTGACACGCACGCCCTGACGAAAATGCTCGCGCACCGGCACACTGGCCAGCGCCTCCACAGCGGCGCCCACCTCCGGGGCTGCCAGCCGAAAATACCGTTTGCGCCCGCGCGCCTCTATCTTCAGCAACCCCCCTGCCAGCAGGCGCCCAAGGTGAGCGCAGGTGGAAGAAGGTGTCAGGCCGGTCATCCTGGCCAACTCGTCGGAGGGGCGGGCCAGACCGTCGATCAAGGCCCACAGCATGGCGCTGCGCTTGGGGTCAGCCAGCAGGCTGGCGATCACACTGATACTTGCTACAGGTTTCATATCTGCACTCCCTGCGGATTCCGAAGACGTAACTTGCCCGCCCCTGCAATGGAAACGTCTCTTGCTGGTAACGACTGCGGGGGCAAGTATATGCCGGCCTGTAAGCACTTAAACGGCCTCTATCTCCGGCAAAATTGCCCGTTTTGGGCAACCATGTGGTCTTCTGCAAAGGTCACTTTCGGGTGACGGGCCTTCCGCCCCTGGCACCACAGCCGCATGGGGGCGGCTTTCCCTGCAGAGCGAGGGTTGCGCTCAAGGGCCGATGAGCGCGCAACGCCCTACATCCAAGGTAAACAAGTCATTCAACCTAAAATGAAACGTATGACCCTGATCCAGCGCCCGACAGGCGGCCCTGCCTAGCCGGTCATCGCCAGCAGCGGCTCCAGCAGGTGCCGGCATCTGGCCTTGAGTTCGTCGCGCAGCAACTGCACCGGCTTGCCGAGCTGCGCCCGGTGGGTGCACAGCAGATTCAGCGGCGCAGCTTCACCCCGCACGCCGGGCAGCAGCACTTCGAGGCGCCCGGCCTTCACATCGGCTGCCACATCCAGCCAGGACTTGTAGGCAATGCCCACACCTGCCACGGCCCAGCGCCGTACCACGTCGGCGTCGTCGCAAAAGCGGTCGCCACGCACCAGCACCGTCTGTGTCGCGGCCCCGTCACTGAAGCGCCACTGGTCATGCACACGACCACCCAACTGGTACAGCAGGCAGTTGTGCTCGGCCAGCTGTGCAACCGTCGCCGGTTGGCCATGGCGCGCCAGATAATCAGGTGCGGCGCACAGCACCCGGCGGTTGTCGGGGCACAGGGGCAACGCCACCAGGCTCGAGTCTTCGGGGGTGCCGTAGCGCAGCGCCACATCCACCGGCTGGCGAAACAGGTCGGCATTGCGATCGCCCAGCAGCAGGCGCACGTTCAGCAATGGGTGCGCCTGCTGCAACTGGTCCAACCAAGGCAACAGCACATTGCGTCCGAAATCCGACGGTGCCGACAACTGCAGCACGCCGCTCACCTCGGCCTGGCCCTGAGCCAACGCCCGCCGTCCCTCCTCGAGGCTGGCCAAGGCTACCCGGGCGTGGTTGAGGAACCCCTCGCCTTCAGCGGTCAGGCGCAGACTGCGCGTCGAACGGGCCAGCAGGCGCACCTTCAATTGCGCCTCAAGGCGCTTGAGCGCTGCGCTCGCCACTGCCGGCGAAAGGTCCAGCTGGCGCGCAGCGGCCGACAGGCTGCCCAGTTCCGCGGCGCGCACGAACAGTTGCAGATCATCGGTACGCAGCACTTGTCGGCCTCATTATCAAAAAAAAATTGAAAGTATCTGCCGTTTTATCGGGTTTTAACCCCAAGTGAAAGCACTGATGATGGCGGCACTCCCCCCCCCTCAAGGACCTCTTCATGAAAGCCATTGCCTACTATCAATCGTTGCCGATTGCCGACCCCGCCGCGCTGCAGGACATCGAGCTGCCCGCCCCGCAGCCTGGCCCGCGCGACCTGCTGGTGCAGGTGCACGCCATCTCGGTCAACCCGGTCGACACCAAGGTGCGCCAGAACGTGCAACCCGAGGCCGGCGTGGCCAAGGTGCTGGGGTGGGACGTTGCCGGTGTGGTCAAGGCGGTGGGCAGCGAGGTCAGCCTGTTCCAGCCTGGCGACAAGGTCTACTACGCAGGCTCCATCGCCCGCGCCGGGGGCAACAGCGAGCTGCACGTGGTCGACGAGCGCATCGTCGGGCACATGCCCCGAACCCTGGGTTTCGCCGAAGCCGCCGCATTGCCGCTGACCGCCATTACCGCCTGGGAGCTGCTGTTCGAACGCCTGCAGATCGCCGAAGGCAAGGCCGACCTGGGCCAGAGCCTGCTGATCGTCGGTGGCGCCGGCGGCGTCGGCTCGATCCTGACTCAACTGGCCAGCCAACTGACCGGGCTCAAGGTCATCGCCAGCGCTTCACGCCCCGAAACCCAGGCCTGGGTAAGGGAGCTGGGCGCCGATGTGGTAGTCGATCACCGTCAGCCCCTGGCCCAGGCCCTGAAGGCGCAGGGTATCGATAGCGTTACCCACGTTGCCAGCCTGACGCAGACCGACCAGCACCTGGACCAGCTGGTCGAGGCACTCGCCCCGCAGGGCAAGCTGGCGCTGATCGACGACCCCAAGCAGTTGGACGTGACCAAGCTCAAGCGCAAGAGCCTGTCGCTGCACTGGGAATTCATGTACACCCGCTCGCTGTTCGAAACCGCCGACATGCAGGCGCAGCACACGCTGCTCAACCGCGTGGCCGAGCTGATCGACGCAGGCACCCTCAAGACCACCCTGGGCGAGCATTTCGGCCCGATCAATGCAGCCAACCTGCGCCGGGCCCATGCGCTGCTCGAAAGCGGTGCAGCCAAGGGCAAGATCGTGCTGGAAGGGTTCTGAGCCCCTCCGGGCCCCGGCATGACCGTCAGTCAGTACACTGACGCCGGTCATGCCGGGGCCCGGTCGCGGCGCTACAATGCTGCTGCATTTACCCAACCACACAGGTAGGCAGCGATGAAGATTATCGTCAGTGCATCAGCCCGCAAACCCGGGTGCCCGTGGCAGGTTCAGCTCGACCAGCATGTGGTCAGCTTTCGCAGTGAGGCCGAGGCTCGCGCCTTTGTCGACACCCTGCAACAACGCTTGCGGGCCCCGCACCCGCTCAAGCAGGTCGGCTGAGCTGCAGGCGTCGGGTCAACATAGCCACGCCCACTGCCGCCGTACCGCACAGGCTGATGACCAGCGCCATCGGCAGCGCGCTGCCGTCATGCAGCACTCCCACCAGGGCAGCCGCACCCGCCGCCACGCTGAACTGCACGCACCCCAGCAACGCCGATGCACTGCCGGCGCGGGCACCCTGCCCGCTCATGGCGCAGGCCGAGGCGTTGGGGATGATGCAGCCAAGGCTGGCAATGCACACGAACAGCGGCACCAGCAACGGCCACAGCGCCTGCGTATGCAGCGCGCTGATTCCCAGCAGCACCAGCCCGGCCGCCAGGTATACCCACACCGTGCGGGCCAGCAAAAAGGCAGGCCCACGCTTGGCCAGCAATCGCGCATTCACCTGCGCCACCAGGATGAAGCCCGCCGCATTGCTGCCGAACAGCCAGCCGTAATGTTCGGCCGGTACCCCATAAAGCTTGATGAACACGAAGGGCGACCCGGCGATATAGGCGAACATGCCGGCAATCGCGATGCCGCCGGTCAGTGCATGCCCCATGAACACGCGGTCCTTGAGCAGGCGCCCGTATTGGCGCAACGCCCCCGACAGCGGCTGGCGTGGTTGGTTGGAAGGCAGGCTCTCCGGCAGGCCCAGGGCAACGGCCAGCGTACAGCCGGCGCTGAACAGGGTGAGCGCGAGGAAGATCGACTGCCAGCCATACAGGTTGACCAGCACCCCGCCCAGCATCGGGGCAAGGATCGGCGCCAGGCCCATCACCAGCATCAGTTGCGAGAACACCTTGGCCGAAGCCACTGCATCACACTTGTCGCTGACGATGGCCCGTGACAGCACCATCCCTGCGCAACCACCCAGGGCCTGTACAAAACGCGCGGCGATCAGGGCGTCCAGGCTCGGTGCAAAGGCACAGGCCAGCGACGCCAGGGTAAACAGGGTCACCCCGACCAGCAGCGGAATGCGTCGACCGAAGCGGTCGGCCACCGGGCCATAGGCCAGCTGCCCCAGCGACAGGCCCAGGAAATAGGCCGCCAGGGTGGTCTGGATGTGTTTTTCGTCGGTCGCAAAGGCCAGGGCCATTGCCGGGAAGCCGGGCAAGTAGAAATCGATCGCCAACGGCCCGAACGCACTGAGTGCGCCGAGGATCAGGATGGTGCGCAGGTTCATCGGGAATCCATAGCAGGCTAAGCAAGTGCCTTAGTCTAACCGGGCTGCCATGGATAAGCCGCGAATCTTTTGCCGAATTCGCTGGCACGTGCGCCCCTTGTTGGAGCCGGCCTTGCCGGGGATCGAGCGCGCAGCGCTCGCACACCGGAATGCACAGTGCAGCAGACACACCGCCCATGCAGGGTCGGTAGCCGCTTCGCGCCGGTTCGCCAGCAAGGCTGGCTCCTACAGGCGAAGCGGCTACCGGCTTGTTCAGGCCACAAGCTCGGCCTTGTAACCCTCATCGACAATCGCCTGCACGATCTGCGGCGCCTGCAGCGAACTGTCGACGCGCACCTGCTTGCTGGCCAGGTCCACCTCTACGATGGCCTGTGCATCCTGGCTCTGTACCGCACGGGTCACGGCCTTCACACAGTGGCCACAGGTCATGCCTTGAACAGTGAATACTTGCATGGGAACTACCTCCTTGGGATTTGAGCGCAGTCTCAAGCTTGCCATCGGGGCAAGGTCAAGTGCATGCCGAACTGGAAATCCGCGCCAAGCTCGGCCAAGCTGCGCCCTTGTCGAACGATCAGCAGGAGATTCATTCATGGGCAGGGCAGCATTGGGCCTTATCGGTTTGCTCGGGTTGTGCAGCATCGTGCCCCTGGCCAGCGCCGAAGGGCCGTCGGACTACAGCGTGTTGATCATTTCCCGCGAGCGTCTGGAGGTCGCCACGTCCTGCGAGATCGGCATCTATCTCAACGACCAGCTGTCGGCGCGACTGTTCCAGGAACACTCCACCTCGTTCAACCTGCCGGGCGGCCCGGTGAACGTGCGCCTGCGCCTGCTTCCCGGGCAGGCACCGGGCTGCAACAACGGCATCGAGAACCAGCGCAGCACGCGAATCAACGTACTGGCGGGCCAGGTCAACAAGTACCGCATCGTCATGGACAACAATGGCCTCAGCCTGAAGAAGGCCGCTCTGGGCTATTGACCTTGCCAATGGGGTAAGGTTGATGCTTGGCGCCTGTCCAAGGAGGAGAGCCCCATGTCCGCATCAACCACCTTCGATCTGCCGATTCAAGGCATGACCTGCGCCAGCTGCGCCGGTCGTGTCGAGCGCGCCCTGCGCAAAGTCGCCGGCGCCGAACACGTCAGCGTCAACCTCGCCACCGAACACGCCCGGGTGCAAGCCCCTGCCGACGCCCTGCCGGCACTGGTCGACGCCGTCAGCCAGGCCGGTTACAGCGTGCCCGCCCAGAGCCTCGAACTGCAGATTGGCGGCATGACCTGCGCCAGCTGTGCCGGGCGCGTGGAGCGAGCCTTGAACAAGGTGCCCGGCGTACAGCGGGTCAGCGTCAACCTGGCCAACGAGCGCGCGCACATCGAGCTGCTGGGGCAGGTCGACAGCGCGCTACTGATCGACGCGGTGACCCAGGCAGGTTACACGGCCAGCCTGCCGCAAGCGGGCAAGGCCGACCAGGCCGACGCCGAGCGACGCCTGCGCAAGGAGCGCTGGTCGGTCGGCCTGGCCATACTGCTGGCCCTGCCGCTGGTGCTGCCGATGCTGCTGCAGCCCTTCGGCATCCACTGGATGCTGCCGGCCTGGGCACAGTTCGTACTGGCCACCCCCGTGCAGTTCATCCTGGGCGCACGCTTCTATGTCGCGGCCTGGAAGGCGGTACGTGCCGGGGCCGGCAACATGGACCTGCTGGTAGCCCTGGGCACCAGCGCCGGTTACGGCCTGAGCCTGTACGAATGGGCGCGGGCCACTACAGGCAGCATGCCGCACCTGTATTTCGAAGCCTCGGCGGTGGTCATCGCCCTGGTGCTGCTGGGCAAGTACCTGGAAAGCCGCGCCAAGCGCCAGACCGCCAGTGCCATCCGCGCCCTCGAAGCCCTGCGCCCTGAGCGCGCCCTGCAGGTGATCGACGGCCAGGAGCGCGACGTACCCATCAGCGCCCTGCGCCTGCATGACCTGGTGCGCGTGCTGCCTGGCGAACGCTTCCCGGTGGACGGTGAGGTGATCGAGGGCCAGAGCCATGCCGACGAAGCCCTGATCAGCGGCGAAAGCCTGCCCGTGCCCAAGCAGCCGGGCGACCGCGTGACCGGCGGCGCCATCAACGGCGAAGGCCGCCTGCTGGTAAGTGTGCTGGCTCTGGGTACTGAAACCGTGCTGGCGCGCATCATCCGCCTGGTCGAAGACGCCCAGGCCGCCAAGGCCCCCATCCAGAAACTGGTGGACCGGGTCAGCCAGGTGTTCGTGCCAGCCGTGCTGGTGCTGGCCCTGGCAACCCTGGTCGGCTGGTGGCTTGCCGGCGCGCCAATCGAAACCGCGCTGATCAATGCCGTGGCCGTGCTGGTCATCGCCTGCCCCTGTGCCCTGGGCCTGGCCACACCCACCGCGATCATGGCCGGTACCGGCGTGGCCGCGCGCCACGGCATCCTGATCAAGGACGCCGAAGCGCTGGAGCGTGCCCATGCAGTCAACCGCGTGGTGTTCGACAAGACCGGCACCCTCACTTCCGGCAGCCCGCGCATCGTTCACAGCAAGGCCCAGGGCATCGAGGCAGGCGAACTGCTGCAACTGGCCGGCGCCCTGCAACGCGGCAGCGAACACCCGCTGGCCAAGGCGGTACTGGATGCCTGCCAGGAGCAGGGCCTGACCGTACCCGACATCGACGACAGCCAATCGCTGACCGGCCGCGGCATCGCCGGCCACCTCAATGGCCGCGATCTGGCCCTGGGCAACCGTCGCCTGCTGGAAGAAAGCGGCCTGCAACCGGGTGAACTCGCCACCAGCGCCCAGGCCTGGGAGGCCGAGGGGCGCACCTTGTCGTGGCTGATCGAGCGCGGTGCGCAACCACGGGTGCTGGGCCTGTTCGCCTTCGGCGACAGCCTCAAGCCTGGCGCAGACGCCGCCGTACGCCAGCTGAGCCAACAGGGCATCAGCAGCCACCTGCTGACCGGCGACAACCGCGGTAGCGCCAAGGTGGTGGCCCAGGCCCTTGGCATCAATGACGTGTACGCCGAGGTGCTGCCAGCCGACAAGGCCGCCACTGTTCTCGAACTGAAGAAATCGGGTGTGGTAGCGATGGTGGGTGACGGCATCAACGACGCGCCGGCCCTGGCCGCCGCCGACATCGGCATCGCCATGGGTGGCGGCACCGATGTGGCCATGCAGGCCGCCGGCATCACCCTGATGCGCGGCGACCCGCGCCTGGTACCGGCCGCCCTGGAGATCAGCCGCAAGACCTACGCCAAGATCCGCCAGAACCTGTTCTGGGCCTTCATCTATAACCTGATCGGTATTCCGCTGGCGGCCTTCGGCCTGCTCAACCCGGTGCTGGCCGGTGCGGCCATGGCCCTGTCGAGCGTCAGCGTGGTCAGCAACGCCTTGCTGCTCAAAACCTGGAAACCGCAAACGCCGCCACAGGACGATGCCCCATGAACATCGGACAAGCCGCCAAACGTACCGGCCTGAGCGCCAAGATGATCCGCTATTACGAGTCCATCGGCCTGCTCAAGCCGGCCTCGCGCAGCGACAGTGGCTACCGCCTCTACCAGCAGGACGACCTGCACGCGCTGGCATTCATCAAGCGCTCGCGAGACCTGGGGTTTTCATTGGAGGAAGTGGCCAAACTGCTGACCTTGTGGCAGGACCGCCAGCGCGCCAGCGCCGACGTGAAAGCCCTGGCCAACGAGCATATCGCTGACCTGAACCGGCGCATCGACGAGCTGGTGAGCCTGCGCGATACGCTGAGCGAGCTGGTCGCCCACTGCCAGGGGGACGATCGCCCCGACTGCCCGATCCTCAAGGACCTGGCAGCCGGCAGCTGCTGTCACTAGCGCGTTACTGCATCCATGGCGGTGGCGGTTCCTCGGCCTTGGCCGGGCCGTTCTCCGCCTCGGCGCGTGCAGCCTGCCGGCGCGCCTCGTCCAGGCGCGCCGCTTCGATCTCGCGCATCACCCCGTCGACATCGGCGCTGTGCTCGTCCTCCGCGAACTGCCCGCTCAGCGGGCTTTCCGGAGTCAGCTCGCCGGCCTCGTACAACGCCCACATTTCCTTGGCGTAGCGGGTGGCCTTGAGCTCCGGGGCAAACTGGCCGAAGTACCCTGCCATGTTCCCCACATCGCGCTCGAGCATGCTGAACGCATGGTTGTTGCCGGCCGCATCCACCGCCTGGGGCAGGTCGATGATCACCGGGCCGTCAGGGCCGAGCAGCACGTTGAATTCCGACAGGTCGCCATGCACCAGGCCGGTGCACAGCATCAGCACGATCTGGCGGATCACGAAGTCGTGGTACTCGCGGGCCTGATCGGCCTCCAGGTGCACGTCGTTCAGGCGTGGCGCCGCATCGCCATGGGCATCGGACACCAGCTCCATCAACAGCACGCCATCGAGAAAGTCGAACGGCTTGGGTACCCGCACGCCGGCACTGGCCAGGCGAAACAGGGCTGCCACCTCGGCATTCTGCCAGGCCTCCTCGGCCTCCTTGCGCCCATACTTGGAGCCCTTGGCCATGGCCCGCGCCTGGCGGCTGTTGCGCACCTTGCGGCCCTCCTGGTATTCGGCGGCCTGACGGAAGCTGCGCTTGTTGGCCTCTTTGTAGACCTTGGCGCAGCGCAGCTCGGTACCGCACCGCACCACGTACACCGCGGCTTCCTTGCCACTCATCAGGGGTCGGATGACTTCATCGACCAGCCCGTCTTCTATCAGTGGTTCTATGCGTTTTGGAGTCTTCATCGGCTTTTGTTCTGGGTCCTGTTTTGCCAAACACACGGGTATCACGGGTTGCCGGCCATCGTCTCACAGCCATGAGCCAGATGCGCGCTCACGATACAACAAGGCCCTCAAAGGAAGTGGACCCGATAATGTCCAAATAATTTAATCCCGCCTGCACCGAGTGCCCCCTGGCTTCCCGGACATGGCAGACACTCACTGCCTGAACAGTTCCCCCGGCGTTGCCCCGAACAAGCCCTTGAACGCCACGATGAACGCCGACGTCGACTCATAGCCGCAACCCAGCGCCGCCTGGGTCACACTCTGCCCCTGCTCCAGCGCCTGCAGCGACGACAGCAGGCGCATGCGCTGGCGCCAGCCGCGAAAGCTCAGCCCCGTCTCGCGCTGAAACAAACGCATCAGGGTCTTCTGCGAACGCCCCAGGCGCTCGGCCCAATAGGCCAGGCCGGCGTCCCGCTCCGGGTGCGCCAGCAATGCATTGCACACCTCGAGCAGGCGCGGGTGCTGCGGCAGCGGCAACGAAAAACCCACCTCCGGCAGCCCCTGCAACTGCTCCAGCAGCACCTGCACCAGATGGGCCTCGGGGCTCTCGCCTTCGGCGTAATCCACCGGGAACAGGCAGAACTGCTTGATCAGCTCACGGGCCAGCGGCGTCACCTCCAGCACCCGGCAGCGCGGCCCGGCCCACGCTGCATCGGCCTGACGCACATACAGGCTGCGCATTTCGGCGCGGGTCGAGGTAATCACCTCATGCTCCACCCCGGCCGGTATCCACACGCCCCACTGCGGCGGTGCAAAAAAACTGCCCTCGGCGGTGTACACCCCCAGCACCCCGCTGATCGCATAGGAAAACTGTATCCAGTCGTGTCGATGACGCGGCGTCCACGAGCCGGCCCCCAGGCTTTCGGCACGCGCATACAGTGGCCGCGGCAGGGCATCGAGCAGCGGGATTGGGCGTGGCAGCAGATTTTGTCCGTTACTCGGCATCGCTTGGCCTTGTGTCGCGAGACGGAAGAATGGCCACAGGTTAGCCTGCCGCTTCGTTATTACAAGATGATTCGCAGGCCCGCCTATGCAAGCTCACCTCAAGCGCGTGGTAACCGACTGGTTTCTGTGCGGCATGTTTCTCGCCACCTTCCTCGCCTGGCTGTTCCCGCACTTCGGTGCCAGCGGCGGCTCGATGCACGCCGAATACGTGATCAACATCGGCGTGTTCGTGGTGTTCTTCCTGCACGGCATCAACCTGTCCAGCGAACAGATCCGCCATGGCCTGAAGAACTGGCGCCTGCACCTGATGGTGCAGGGCTTCACCTTCGTGGTGTTCCCGCTGCTGTGGTGGCTGGGCAACAGCGTGCTGGGCAGCCATGTGCCGGCGCTGCTGATGCTCGGCTTCCTGTACCTGTGCGCCCTGCCCTCGACCATCTCCTCGTCGGTGGCGCTGACCGGCAGCGCCGGCGGCAACGTACCCGCCGCAATCCTCAACGCCAGCCTGTCCAGCGTGCTGGGCATCTTCCTGACCCCGTGGCTGGTGAGCCTGGTGGTGGGCAACGGCAGCGATGGCATCGACCTGGGCGCCACCCTGCTCGACCTGTGCGCCATGCTCCTGCTGCCGCTGGTGCTGGGGCAGTTGCTGCGCCCGTGGCTGGGCCGCTTCTTTGCCCGCCACAAGCGCTACACCAATGTGATGGACAAGGTGGTGATCCTGCTACTGGTGTACGCGGCGTTCTGCAACTCGATGATCTCGGGGCTGTGGCAGCAGCAGGGTGGCTCGGTACTGCTCACCGCCGTTCTGGGCAGCGCGTTGCTGCTGGCGCTGATCCTGTGGCTGACCACCCGCAGCGCGCGGCTGCTCAGGTTCAGCCCGGCCGACGAGATCGCCGCAGTGTTCTGCGCCAGCAAGAAATCCTTGGCCGCCGGCGCACCGATGGCCGCATTGATCTTCGGCGCCCATCCCGGGCTGGGGCTGATTCTGCTGCCGATCATGATCTATCACCCACTGCAGTTGATCGTGTGCTCGATCATGGCCGAACACTACGCCAACCGCCCGGCGCCCCTGGCCAAGGAGGCGCCGCTGGTCAGCGCTCGATGATCGCGGTCACGCCCTGCCCGCCCGCGGCGCAGATCGAAATCAGCCCGCGGCCCTGGCCGGCCTCGTCCAGCAGCTTGGCCAGGTTGGCCAGAATGCGCCCGCCGGTGGCGGCGAACGGGTGCCCTGCTGCCAGCGAACTGCCCATGACGTTGAGCCTGTCGCGGTCGATGGCGCCCATCGGCTCGCTCAGGCCCAGCCGGCTCTGGCAGTAGTCGGCGTCTTCCCAGGCCTTCAGCGTGCACAGCACCTGGGCGGCGAAGGCTTCGTGGATCTCGTAGAAGTCGAAGTCCTGCAGGGTCAGGCCGTTGCGCTCCAGCAGTCGAGGTACCGCATAGGCCGGCGCCATCAGCAGCCCCTCCTGGCCTTTGACGAAATCCACCGCAGCATTCTGACCATCGAGAAAATACGCCTTGATCGGCAGGCCGCGCTCGCGGGCCCACTCTTCGCTGGCCAGCAGTACCACCGAAGCGCCATCGGTCAGTGGCGTGGAGTTGCCCGCCGTCAGCGTGCCCTTGGCGCTGCGCTCGAACACCGGCTTGAGGCTGGCAAGTTTCTCCAGGGTCAGGTCCGGGCGCAGGTTGTGATCGCGGGTCAGGCCCAGGAAGGGCGTGAGCAGGTCATCCTGCCAGCCTTCGGCAAACGCCCGGGCCAGGTTCTGGTGGCTGCGCAAGGCCAGCTCGTCCTGCTCGGCACGGCCTATCTGCCAGGTCTGCGCCATCAGCTCGCAGTGCTCGCCCATCGACAGCCCGGTACGCGGCTCGCCATTGCGCGGCAGCTCGGGCTTGAGGTGCCAGGGCCTCAGTTGCAGGAACACCTTGAGCTTGTCGCCCGTGGTCTTGGCCCGATTGGCCTGCAGCAGCAACTTGCGCAGCCCCTCGTTCACCGCAATCGGCGCATCGGAGGTGGTGTCCACACCGCCGGCAATGCCGCTGTCGATCTGCCCCAGGGCGATCTTGTTGGCCACCATCAGCGCGGTTTCCAGCCCCGTGGCGCAGGCCTGCTGCAGGTCATAGGCCGGGGTCTGCGGCGACAGCCGCGAGCCCAGCACGCATTCGCGGGTCAGGTTCATGTCGCGCGAGTGCTTGAGCACCGCGCCCGCCGCCACTTCGCCCAGTTGCAGGCCATGCAGGCCGAAACGCTCCACCAGCCCTTCGATTGCCGCAGTCAGCATCGCCTGGTTGCTGGCCGTGGCGTAGGGCCCGTTGGAGCGGGCGAACGGGATTCGATTGCCGCCGATGATCGCGACCCGACGTAAAGCGCGCATGCACAGACTTCCTTATTCCGAGACGGGATAGACCCGCTATAGCGTAGGTGTTTTTTCGCCAGTCGAACGACCGAAGGCGAAACATGGTCCACACTTTGGTGCTTAATTTCCGGGAGACGTTCACATGAGCGACCGCTATATCGACTTCGCCAACTCTTCATTCGGTCGGCGCGTGGCCGGTGCCGTCGGCCTGCCCACCCCCGCCCGCCTGGAGCGCTGGGAAGCCGGCAGGCTGCGCCCGGTCGAAGGCGCCCTGCTGCTCGGCGGCGGGCCGCTGGTGACGAACGTGGCCGCCTTTGCCAGGCGCCTGACCGACGAGGTCTACAGCTATGCCGATGAAAGCCTCGAACTGCCGGCCTGGGTCGCGGGCCTGGGGCCCAAGCTCAAGGCCGTGGTGTTCGACGCCAGCCACCTGAACGACAGCGACCAGCTCAAGCAACTGCGCGAGTTCTTCCAGCCGCTGCTGCGCAGCCTGGCTGCCAGTGCGCACATCGTGATCCTGGGGCGCGCGCCCGAATCGCTGGACGACCCGCTGGCCAGCGTGGCGCAGCGGGCCCTGGAAGGTTTCAGCCGTTCGCTGGCCAAGGAACTGCGCAACGGCGCCACCCTGCAACTGCTGTATGTGGACCAGGCCGCGCAGGACCAGCTCGAAGGCGCGCTGCGCTTCTTCCTCTCGCCCAAGAGCGCCTTCATCAGCGGCCAGGTGCTGCGCCTGACCGCCTGCGCCACCCAGGTACAGGACTGGTCGCGCCCGCTGGCCGGGCGCAAGGCGCTGGTCACCGGTGCGGCCCGCGGCATCGGCGCCGCCATCGCCGAAACCCTGGCCCGTGACGGCGCCGAGGTGGTGCTGCTCGACGTGCCCCAGGCCAAGGCCGACCTCGACGCCCTGGCCGCGCGCCTGGGTGGGCGCAGCGTGGCGCTGGACATCTGCGCCAGCGATGCACCGGCACACCTGCTCGAAGCGCTCCCCGAGGGCATCGACATCGTCGTGCACAACGCCGGCATCACCCGCGACAAGACCCTGGCCAACATGACCCCCGAGTACTGGGACGCCGTGCTCGCGGTCAACCTCAAGGCCCCCCAGGTGCTGACCCAGGCGCTGCTCGACGGCGGCGCGCTGCACGACAACGCACGCATCGTGCTGCTGGCCTCGATCAGCGGTATCGCCGGCAACCGCGGGCAAGCCAACTATGCCGCCAGCAAGGCCGGCCTGATCGGCCTGGCCCAGGCCTGGGCGCCGCTGCTGGCCAAGCGGGGTGCCAGCATCAATGCCGTGGCCCCCGGCTTCATCGAAACACGCATGACGGCGGCCATCCCCTTCGCCCTGCGCGAAGCCGGGCGACGCATGAGCTCCCTGGGCCAGGGCGGCCTGCCGCAGGACGTTGCCGAAGCCGTGGCCTGGCTGGGACAGCCCGGCAGTGGCGCGGTCAACGGCCAGGTGCTGCGCGTATGCGGCCAGGCCGTGATGGGGGCATGAGCATGGACCGACACTGGCACGATCTGCACCGCACGCAAGGGCTGAGCGGGCTGTACCTGAAGGCTGCGCGCAAGCGCAGCATCACCGGCGACAGCCTGCCCGCCAGCGGCCTGCACTGCGCCATCGGCGTGAATCCACAGCGCCTGCAGGCCTACCGCAAGCTCTGCCACTTCGGCGACGACAGCCACCTGCCGCCGACCTTCCCCCATGTGATGGCGTTCGCCCTGCAACTGCAACTGCTGACCGCCGACGATTTCCCGTTCCCGCTGCTGGGCCTGGTGCACCTGAACAACCGCATCCGCGTGGTGCGCCCGCTGGGTGGCATCGGCACGCTGCGCTTCAGCGTGTTCGTCGACAACCTGCAGCCCCACGCCAAGGGCGCGACCTTCGACCTGATGACCGAAGCCGAAGACAGCCTGGGGCTGCTCTGGCACGAGCGCAGTCGCATGCTGTGTCGCGGCGTCAAGCTCGAAGGCGAGCCACCCGCCGTCGACACCCCTGAACCGCTGCCTCTGGGCGAGCTGACCCGCTGGTATGCCGACAGCGACATCGGCCGGCGCTACGCCAAGGTCTGCGGCGACTACAACCCCATCCACCTGAGTGCGCTCAGCGCTCGCCTGTTCGGGTTTCCCCAGGCCATCGCCCATGGCATGTGGAGCAAGGCCATGGCGCTGGCCGCGCTGCGCGGGCACCTGCCGCTCAGCGGCTACGAGGTGGACGTGGCCTTTCACAAGCCTGTGCGCCTGCCCAGCGAAGTGGTGCTGGAGGGCTGCGCAGTCGCACCCGACGGTCAGTTCCGCCTGGTAGGCCATGGCGACCTGGTGCACATGACCGGCAGTTGGCACACGCTGCACGAATCTTCTAGACCTGCCTGACGGACCGGGCGATAACGGTTTTCTTTGCCGGTAGCACACGATGAACAGTAACTGGATAGACCTGCGCCAGGAGCCCGATACCGGCATCGAGACCCTGCGCGCGCATTTTCGCGGGCATGCCTATGATCCGCACTGGCACGACAGCTACCTGGTGGGCGTGACCGAACAGGGCGTCCAGCAGTTCACCTGTCGCCGCGCCCGCCACCAGAGCACACCGGGCAAGGTGTTTCTGCTCGAACCCGGCGAGTTGCACGACGGCGATGCGCCCAGCCCCGAGGGCTTCACCTACCGCATGCTCTACCTCGACCCGCAATGGCTGGAGCGCGAGCTGCGCGGCTTCACCGAGCATGCCCCGCCCGCCAGCCAACCCGGTTTTGCCCACACCCTGGCCAGCGACCCGCGCCTGGCAGCGGCCACCGCGTGCGCCTTCCAGTCGCTGCACGAACCGGAGTTGCGCATGGTGCGCCAGGCGGCACTGGACCAGTTGCTGGAGCACCTGAGCGGGCATCTGCAATGGCGCCGCCGGCTCGACCCCGACCCGCGCCTGCCGCTGGTGGCGCAAAGGGCGCGCGACTATCTGCATGCACACCTGCACCACGACATCGGCCTCGAGCAACTGGCCGCAGCGTGCAACATCGACCGCTTTCGCCTGAGCCGCGCCTTCAAGGCCGCGTTCGGCCTGGCGCCCCACGCCTACCTGGTGCAACTGCGCCTGGCCCATGCACGCCGGCTGCTGGCGGCAGGGTCGAGCCCGGCACAGGTGGCGCCAGCGCTGGGCTTTGCCGACCAGAGCCATCTGGGGCGCTGGTTCCTGCGCGCCTATGGCATGACCCCGGCACAGTACCGCAGGCGCTGCACAAAGCTTCCAGACTGACGCGCGCCAACACGCGAGCATGCAAGCCCCTCTACCAAGGAGCTTGCCCATGCTGGCCTTCATGCTGTTTGCCTTCGTTGCGTCCATCACCCCCGGGCCGACCAATTTCCTGGTACTGAGCAACAGCGCCAGCCATGGCCTGCGCGCTGCATTGCCAATCATCCTGGGGGCCGGTGCAGGGGCCGCGCTGATCGTCTGGCTGGTGGGCAGTGGCATGGGCGAGGCACTGTTCCGGGCCCCGGCAGTGCAGCCGCTGCTCAACGGGCTGGGCGTGGCCTGGCTGACCTGGCTGGCCTGGAAGATCTTTCGCAGCCCAGTGCAGGTGCAGCAATCGGGCGCGACGTCGGCCAGGCTCGGCCTGTGGGGCGCGGCGGCGTTGCAGGTGATCAACCCCAAGACGTGGATGATGGCGCTGGCGGTGGCCAGCGTGTTCATCGATGCCGCAGCCAGCGACCGCCTGCTGCAGGTGACGCACCTGAGCCTGGTGTTCTTCGTGATCGCGCTGCCGTGCCTGGGTGGCTGGGCCTTGCTCGGCAGCGGGGCGCGGCGCCTGAGCGGTTCGCCGGTGGTGCTGCGCCGGGTCAATCAGGGGCTGGCGCTGCTGTTGCTGGTGTCGGCCTGGGCCAGCCTCTGGCAGTAAGGCCCCATGCACCTGACACAGGGCTTGCAGGAGCCGGCGTTGCCGGCGAACAGGCCAGCACAATCCCCTGAAAAACCCGCCGACCCGCGCTAAGCTACGCCGCACGAGGAGAGCCCCCACCCATGAACCTGCAAGAACTCACCACCCGCCTGCACACCATCCGCGACAACAACGACTGGCGCGGCTTCCACAGCCCCAAGAACCTGGCCATGGCCGCCAGCGTGGAAATGGCCGAGCTGGTGGAGATCTTCCAGTGGCTCAGCGAGGACCAGTCGCGCCAGCTGTCCCCCGAGCAGCTCGAACACGCCGGCCAGGAAGTCGGCGACGTGGTGCTCTACCTGTTGCTGCTGTGCAGCGAACTGGGCCTGGACATGGACCAGGTGGTGCGCAGCAAGCTGGCCGACAGCGAACGGCGCTTCGCCCGATGAAAGACCGCCACTTCGACGCCCTGGCGACCCGCTTCGCCGAAAAGATCTACGGCGGCGCCAAGGGCGCCATCCGCCTCGCGGTGCTCCAGGCCGACCTCGCCGAAGCCCTGCCCGACCGCCCCCTGCGCGTGCTCGACATCGGCGCGGGCCTGGGCCACATGGCCCTGTGGCTGGCCGAGCGTGGCCACCAGGTGACCCTGGCCGAACCCGCCGCGCCGATGCTCGAGGGCGCCCGCGAACGCTTCGCCGCCGCCGGCCAGTCGGCCACCTTCATCCAGGCGCCCTGGCAGGAACTGCTCGGCCAGCTCACCGAACCCTACGACCTGGTGCTGTGCCACGCCGTGCTCGAATGGCTGGCCGAACCCGAGACCATCCTGCCGGTGCTGCACCAGCTCACCCGCACCGACGGCCTGCTGTCGCTGGCCTTCTACAACCGCGACGCACTGGTGTATCGCAACCTGCTCAAGGGCCATTTCCGCAAACTGCGCGGGGCCAGCCTGGCCGGTGAAAAGCAGAGCCTGACCCCGCAAAAACCACTTGATCCGCGCGAACTCCGGGCGCACCTTGAAGGTCTGTGGGATATACACAGCGAGAGCGGTGTACGGGTGTTCCACGACTACATGCCCGTCGAGTTCCAGGCCAAGGCAGAACTGCTCGACCTGCTCGAAATGGAACTGGCGCACCGCCGCCACCCGGCCTTCGCCGGCCTGGGCCGCTACCTGCACTGGATGTGCCACCCACGCTGAGTACCGAGCCGTGTCTGCCGGGAGACTGCCATGCCGTACCGTTTGATCCTGGGCCTGCTGTGCCTGGCCCTGGCCGCCTGCCAGGGCAGCAACCCGTATGTGGCCAGCTCCCGACCGCTGCCGCCGGCCCCGCCCCAGGCGGCCACCACCTTCGACGCCAGTGCCTACCCGGCACCAGCCCGTGACTATGGCCGTTACCGCAGCTGGTCATGGCGCAACGGCCAGCTCCCGGCCGGCAGCGCCTCCAGCGACCCGGCCGAGCTTGCCGACGCAATCAGCGCCGCCCTCGACCAGCGCGGCCTGCGGCCTGCGCGCAACACCCGCAGCGACCTGCTGGTCAGTGCCGACCTGCGCATGGAACGGCGCCTGCGCCAGGTGCGCGACGATTACTACCCCTATGACGACTACGGCTACGGGGGCATCGGCTACAACCGCTACGGCGGCTATCGCAACGGCTATGGTGTGTATGGCAGCGTGCCGATCATACGCACCTACCAGGTCGACGTGATGGTGGTGCGCCTGGACCTGTTCGATGCCGGCAGCGGCCAGCCAGTCTGGAGCGCCAGCGCAGAAACCACCAGCCAGGGCTCACCGAGCGAGCGCGCCCGCGCCCTGCGCGATGCCGTGCACAAGGCCCTGGATGGCTACCCCCCAAGCTGAAGGCAACCGGAGAATCATCATGCTGCGCCGTCTCGCTCTACTTCCCCTGTTGGCCCTGCTGGCGCTGCTCGGCGCCTGCCAGAGCAACAACGTCACCCAGGACTTCGATGCCAGCCGCGACTTTGCGGCCTACCGCAGCTGGAGCTGGCAGGAGCCGGCCCTGCAATATCGCCCGGACGACCCGCGAATCAAGAGCGACCTCACCGAGCAGCGCATCCGCCAGGCCGTCAGCGAACAGCTCGACCAGCGTGGCCTGCGCCCGGCCCAGGGCAACGCCAGGGGTGACCTCAAGGTGCAGACCTACCTGATCGTCGAAAACCGCCAGCAGCAGATCACCACCAACTACGGCGGTGCCTGGGGCGGTTACTGGGGTGGCTACTGGGGCGGCCCGGCCTACAACGAGACCCGCAGCGTCGACTACAAGGTCGCCACCATCCAGGTCGACCTGTTCGACAGCCGCGACGGCAAGCTGGTATGGCGCGGCAGCGCCGAGCAGATCATGAACAACTACCCGCCCGGCCCCACCGAGCGCAACACCGCGATCCAGAATACCGTGGCCAAGGTACTGGCCAACTACCCGCCCCACTGAGCCAGCGATGGCCGGTCGCCACCTCAAGGCGACTGGCCATTATCTTGACTACACTTCTTTGACGCATGCGTTCGCGCACGGCCTGGTGCCGGCAAAGGAGTGCTCGTGGCTACCCGATTCCCAACCCGGCAGCGTGGCGCGATCGGCCTGATGGCCGCCCTGACACTGGCCCTGGCGCTGGTGTTCGCCCTGTTGGTGATCGATAGCGGACGGCTCTATCTGGAACAGCGTTCGCTGCAGCGGGTGGTCGACATGGCCGCCCTCGAAGCGGCTGGGCAAAGTGCGGTGTGCACCGGCAGCGGCCCGCAGGCGGCGACCGTGGCCCAGGCCAGCGCCGCACGCAACGGCTTCGCGCCCGGCGCCAAGCATACCCTGGCCACCACCTGCGGCACCTTGCAGACCGGTGCCGGCAGCCGGCGCACCTATACCGTCAACCCGAGCAAGAGCGAAGCGATCCGGGTCAGTGCCAGCAGCACCGTGGCCACCAGCATTGCCGCCGGTGTACAGGCCCTGCTGAGCGGCGTCGCCGTGCCGGCCACCACCACCCTGAACGCCAGTGCGGTGGCCTCGCTGCCCAAGCCACCGCAGGCGATGCTGCGTCTGCAAACCACGCTGGCCGTGGTCGACTCGCGAAAATCCGCTCTGCTCAATGCACTGCTCGACCCGCTGGGCGGCAAGGCGACCCTCGATGCCGTCGGTTGGCAAGGCATCGCCAACGTCGACATCAACCTGCTTGCCTACATCGACCAGTTGGCCGTGAATGTTGGCGTCGGCGTCGGCCACTACGACGAGCTCCTGGCCAAGAACCTCAAGGCCACGGACCTGATCAAGGCAGCCATCTACGTGGCACAACGAGGTGGCGCCACGACCAAAGTCATCGCCGATCTGGGCAAGGTGCTGGCCGCCGCCAATATCGAAACCGACCTCCAGCTGGGTAGCATCCTCGATATTCAGAGCGGCACAGTCGCCTCAGGGCTGGATGCCAGCGTGCAACTGCTCCAATTGCTGCAGGCCGTGATCCTGCTGGCCAACAAGCAAAGTGCAGCGGTGGTTGATCTGCCCCTGAGCGTACTTGGCCTACTCACCGGCTCGATCAAACTGAAGGTCGTCGAGCCGCCGCAGTTCTCTGCAGTCGGCAACCCGGTCAAGGCCAAGGCCGCGCCACTGGGCAGCGACCAGATCATGGTCAAGACTGCGCAGATACGCGCCATGGTGTCGATCAACATGGGGCTGCTGAGCGGCATCGGTGGCCTGGTTGGCGCCATTTCCACGATTGCCTCGCCCCTGACCTCTGCAGTCAGCAACCTGCTGGGGCTCAACCTCAAGGGCACCATCACCGCACTGCTGTGCGTAGTGGGGCCATGCGAGGCAGGCGACATCGTGCCCTTCGGCTCACCCACCATCGACATCAGCCTGGAGGTCGCGCAGGCACGCAGCTACGTGACCGACTACAGCTGCGGGGCCAGCAAGAGCCTGACTGCACGCACCGACAGCGCCGCACTCGACCTCAAGCTGGGCAAGATCGTGCCGGCCAGCAACTTCAACAGCAGCCCAACCGTGTATCCCCTGCCACTGATCGATATCGGCACACGCACCTGCAGCCTGCTGCTGATATGTGGTCCGCACAAGGAATTCACCGGGGGTGGCGTCGGCATAAAGATCGACACTGCGCTGCTCAAGAGCAGTAACGTCGACCTTCTGTTCAGCGCAGTCAACAGCACCACACCGCCCGATATCGGCAAACCGCCCGCGTACAACACGAGCCAGGCGACCAACATCCTGCAGAGCCTCACCACGACGGTCGACGGCATCGAGCTGCAGGTCTACCGCCCCCAGAACGGCAACCTGCTGGGCAGCCTGTTGGTAGTCGCCGACGAACTGCTGACAAGCGTGAGAAAGCTGCTGGATCCGGTCATCGAAAACCTGCTCAGCCCCCTGCTGGACCCGATCCTCAACAGCCTGCTCAAGGGTCTGGGCATCGACCTCAACCATGTCGAGGTCGGTGCCAATCTCACCTGCGGCAGCAACCGCGCTCAGCTGATGCTCTGAACCGGCAGCTCGATCACGAAACACGCGCCCTCGGCGCCATTGTGTGCGCTGAGCAACCCGCCCATGCCCTCGATGATCCCGCCACTCACCGACAGGCCCAGCCCGGTCCCCACGCCGCTGGGCTTGGTGGTGAAGAACGGCTCGAAAATCCGCTCCAGCAGCCGCGGGTCGATGCCGCCGGCATTGTCGCGCACCTGCAGGCGCACCCCACCCGCCACCGGCTCGGCCTCCACCGCGATCCAGGGGCGCAACTGCGGGTCGGCCTCACGTCGGCCCAGCAAGGCGTCGCGGGCATTCACCACCAGGTTGATCAGCACCTGCTCCAGCTGATCGGCATGGCCGCGCACATGGCAGCCGCTCAGCACCGGGCCCAGGTTCAGCGCCACGCCCTTGCCGGCCAGGCCGTCGGCCAGCAACGACACGGCACCCTCAACCGCCTGCCAGGGCTCGAACAGTTGCTGTTCGACCTCCGAACGCCGCCCGAACACGCGCATGTGGTCCACCACCTTCGAGGCCCGCAGCACCTGCGCATCGATGCGCCTGAGCTTGTCCTGCAGGTATTCCACCTGCACGTCGCCGTTCTCCAGGCGCTTGAGCGCGTTGACCACCGCCATGCGCATCACGTTCAACGGCTGATTGATCTCGTGGGCGAGGCCGGTGGCCATTTCGCCCAGGGTGGCCATCTTCGCGCTCTGCAACAGCTGCTGCTGGCTGCGCCGCAGCGCCGTGTTGTCGCGCCCCACCGCCTGTACCTCCAGCAGACGGCCCTGCTCATCGAACAGGCCGCGGTCGGACCATACCCACCAGGCATGTTCGCGCCCCGGCAGCTCCAGGCAGATTTCGGCACTGCTCACCGGCTGCTGCGGGGTCAGGCCGGCCAGGCGCTGCACGAACGCCTCGCGCTGGGCCGGCGACATCCACTGCCCCAGGTCGCTCCCGGGCAACTGGTCAGGTAGGCACTCCAGGTAGTCGGCCAGCGGGCGGTTGCCGAACAACACAGTCAGGTCGGGCCGGTAGCGGCAGATCATCGCCGGCGAGTCCTCCACCAGCACCCGGTAACGTTCCTCGCTCTCGCGCACCCGCTCGGCGGCCAGGGTCGCCTCGGTCACGTCGAGCCAGATACCCACGGCTTCCACCGGCAGGCCCAGGTCGTCACGCAGCAGGCGCGCTTCATCCAGCACCCAGTGGTAGATGCCCTGCGCATCGCGCAGGCGGTAGCGGCTGCGCACCTGGCCCTCGCGCAGCAGGTCGCGGGTACGTTGCAGCCACAGCGCCTGGTCGTCGGGGTGTACCCAGTGCGCCGGTTGCAGGTCGGCAGCGGGCGTCCAGCCAAGCAGCGGCTGCAGGCTGGCACTGAAGAATTCGGCCTGCAGCGCACCGGCGTCATAGCGCTGGATATAGATCACTGCCGGCGAACTGGCGATCAGGTTGTCCAGCCGTGCGTGCGCGGCCCTGGCCTGCTGCTCCTGGGCCTTGATATCGCTGATGTCGAGCATGAAACCCTGCAGACGTCGCTGCTGCCCCTGCCCGTGCACATCGCCACAGATGCGGTACCAGCGCAGCGACGCGGCCTGCAGGCGCACGCACAGTTGCAGGCTGCAGCCCTCGCGCTGCAGCGCCTCGAACGCCAGTTGCGCCGCCTCCCGGTCGGCCGGGTGCAGCAGCGCCCACCAGGCCGGCAGCGCCAGTTGCGCACTCACGCCGAAACTGGCCGCCAGCCCCGGTGCCAGGTGCAGGTAGGGCTCGTGCAGCGACCACTCCCACCAGCCCGCACCGAGCAACCCCTGTACATTGTCCAGGCGCTGCTGGCTGGCCTGCAGCCGGTCGCCCGCCAGGCGCGCCAGCAGCGGCTCGGCCATGGCATCGAGCAGCAGGGGGGCCGCCTCGGGCCGGGCCTGCCCACCCTCGTCCGCGCACAGCAGCCAGGCCTGGGCCTGATGCTGCTGCGCATGGCCCACCACATACAGCGGGTGAGTCGGGCAGAGCACCTGCAAGGCCGGAAACTCGGCACTGCACAGCACGCGCCCCGACGGCAGGCGGTCGAGTACCGCGCTCAGGCGTGCATCGTCGGCCCAGGGCACGCTCGATGCATCCCGCGCGAAGGTCTGCCAGCCGCCGGGGGTGCGCAGCAGCAGCGCCGCCCAGCCCATGCGCCAGTGCCAGGCCAGGCGCTGCAACTGCTCGGCGGCCACCTGGGGCAGGCGCTCCAGGCTGCAATCGCGCAGTGCTGCGCCGACCTGGCGGGCCAGTTGCTGCTGGCGCCGGGCATCCTGGCCCTGCTGACGCTGCTGCAGCAGATCGCCCACATCGAACAACTGCAACAGCCAGTCCTCGCCCTGGGCCAGCAACCAGCCGCGGGTGTGCAGGGTGCTGCCATTGGCGGTTCTGAAGTCCAGGTCCAGCGGTTGTGCCTGCCAGTCGGCGGGCTCGCCTTCGAGCACCAGCAGGCTGTGCGCCTGCACGTAGTCCTGCACCCGCGCAGCAGCCTGCGCGGGCAGCGCCAGGGCGCTGCGCAGCGGGCCGCCCAGGCGCAGCACGCGGCCCTTGTCATCGAGCCACAGCTGCAGGCCCACCGCCGCCGGTACCGGGGCCTGCGGTGCGGCCACCGCGGCGGCCGGGCGCCCGCGCCAGCGATCGAACAGGCCGTGGCCACCGCTCAAAGCTGAAGGCTCGCGGTGGCGCCAAGGGTTGCCGGCAGGCGTGGCACCTCGCCCACCACCGGCAGGTCGAGCACCGGCAGCACCGTCGTGAGCCGGGCCTTGGCGTAGTTGATGCGCACGGTCAGCAGGTTGGTGTTGCTCAGGGTCACGACCGCGTCGGTGCCGGGCTGGAACTTCAGCGTTCCCGGCATCCACGCCAGCTGCTGGGCCAGCACCTCGCGGGCCAGTGCCGGCACATCGGTGCGGTAGGTGGCGCTGGTCGGGTCCAGCGCCATGCAGCGACGCACCGCCTCGCTGCTGGCCTGGTGGAACGACTGCAGCATCAGCAGTGGCAGGGCGTAGCTGACCACCCCGTAGAACACCGCGAAGAACACCACGAACACGGCGGCGAATTCGATCGCCGCCGCACCTTTTTGCCGTCTTGCAAGGCCTGCTTTCATGATCGCGTCTACCCTGACAATGACACCCGCAATCAAGCATAGAATCAATCACGACCAAGGGATGGCATTTCGCCTATGCAAAGCATCGTCCTGCTGCTGTGGCTCGCATTGTGTGCCGAACAGGATGCCCGAGAAAGGCAGATCAACAACACCTTGACCCTTGGCGCCGCAGCCTGCGCCCTGGCCTATCTCTTCATCACCGGGCACACCTGGATCGGCGCCGATGCCAGCGAAGGTGGCTGGGCGCTGCTGATCGTGATGCTGCTGACCCTGCCCGGCTACATGCTCGGGCGCCTGGGCGCCGCCGATGTGAAACTGCTGGGTGCGTTGGCGCTTGCCACTGATCGGATGTACCTGCTGGGCACCTTCATCGGTGCCGGGGTGGCGGTGGTGATCTGGTTGCTCAGCCGCCGCTGGCTGTGGTCCCTTCTGAGTCAGAAGGTTAAGCAACGCTTCAGGCAGGTGATCGAAGAAGCGTCAAAAAAACAGCCCTTCGCCCCCTTCGTGCTGGCCGGTTTTTTATTGGCTGCGGTATGGATCCATTGATCGAACAACCCGTCTAACCTGCTGTACATACGTTGTACATAGCCGCCAACTGCGTCTATTTTTCTAGTCACTGCCCCTCGATACCACAAGCGTCATGGCCGTACCAGGAAGGGCACGTCAGCAGGGAGTTGCGTGTGAACAAGCCAGTGAGTCCATTCAAGGTGTTGATCGTCGACGACCAGCCGTTGATCGTCGAAGAGCTGTGTGAATTCATCGAGGGCAGCGGGTACCGGTGCGTACCGTGCCACAGCAGCCAGCAGGCCATCGAGCGGTTTACCGAAGACCCGGCGATCGGCCTGGTGCTGTGCGACCTGCACATGCCCGAGCGTGACGGCATCGAGCTGGTCAAGGCGCTCAAGGCCATTGCCGGCAAGCAGCGGATCTTCGAGGCGATCATGCTCACCGGGCGGGCCGAGAAGCAGGATGTGATCAAGGCGCTGCGCGAGGGGTTCGCCGACTACTACCAGAAGCCGGTGGACCTCCCCGAATTGCTCGAGGGGCTCAAGCGCCAGGAGACCGCGTTGCTGGAGCGCCAGAAGAACTTCCAGCACCTGGGCCACCTCAACCAGAAGCTGCAGTACCTGGCCGAATCCATCGACGACCTCTACCAGGACCTGGGCAAGGCCCGCGAGCAGGTGGTGGGCACGGGCCTGGGTGGCGAGGATGCAACGGCAGCCGAGAGCATGCCGGCGATCTTCGACCAGCTGTCACCGCGCCAGCTGGACGTCGCGCGGCTGGTGGGCAAGGGCCAGACCAACTATCAGATCGCCTGCGAGCTGGGCATTACCGAGAACACGGTGAAGCTGTATGTGTCGCAGGTGCTGCGCCTGACCCACATGCACAACCGCACCCAGCTGGCCCTGGCGCTGGCGCCCAACCCCTCGGCGCTGCGTCAGCGCATCACGGCGCATTGATCGAATTCTTGTGGGAGCGGAGTCACCCGCTCTCACGGGTTTTCGCTCTGTGCAAGGACTGCTTTTGGCCAAAGGCCGTGGGAGCTGGCTTGCCAGCGAATCGAGCGCGAAGCGGTCGCTAAGCTCGAGTGCACGGTGTATCAGGCAGACCGGGGCGCAGGCCTAGCTGCCGCTGTGCGCCAGATCGCGGATGAATCCGCTCAGATACAGGGCTGCTCCCACCGCTGGTGCAATGCGCTCTCACTTGTCGCTATTGCTGGTCTTCTCCCACCGGAAGAAATCCGGAATCACGTATTTGTAGGTATCCAGCCAGCGTTGCATGCTCTGGTCGCGCTCCTTGGGCGTGGCGCTCTGCGGGGTCTTGGAGGCCTGCGCGCCGCTGGCCTGCACCTGCAACCACGCCTCGGTGGCCGACTGTGCCCTGGACGAAGGCCCGGGCTCGATCGCCTGGGCCAGGCCCGGCAGCACTACCAGCATCACCAGTATCCGACTGTTCATGACGACCTCTGCACGGCAGCCACACTGCCAGGTTTGAGTTGTTGGGCGCGCGCCTGTGCTTCGTTGAATTGTGCCGCACTAAGGCCCAGCCGGCTCACCAGGTCGGCCGCCTGCTGCCACTTGTCCTGGTACAGCAGCAAGGTCACCAGGTTGACCGCCGCCAGACGGTCGCTGTCCTTGAGTTCGATTGCGGTCAGAAACTCGAAGCGCGCCTGCTCCAGCTTGCCCTGGTTCAGGTACACCACCCCCAGGTCGTTGCGGATCTTCTCGTCGGTGGGGGCCAGTTGCATGGCCCGTTGCAGATGCTGCAGCGCCTGCGCGTTGTCGCCACGGGCCGCCGCCATCTGCCCCAGCCCATGCTCACCCTCGGCCGCCAGGCACCCGCCGAGCAGGCTGCGGTACAGCGGCTCGGCCTCGCTGCGTCCAAGCAGGCGCAGCACCTTGGCCTTGCGCACCCGCACCTGGGCCAGATCGGCCGGCAGCGCCTCCAGGTGCGCAAGGCTGGCATGCGGGCGCCCGTCGGCAAGCATCTCGTCGGCCATGTTCAGCGACAGCTCCTGGCTCGAATCGGGCTTGGCACAACTGGCCGTCGAGCCCGGCATGGCCAGCCACGGCGCCGAGCCATCCGTGGCGCAACCACCTAGCAACAACAACCCCAGCGCCGCGATGCATGCCTTCATTGCGTCCACTCCTCTCAAGCCCCGAATGCCCTGGCCAGGGCGGTGAAGCCCGGGCCGGCGAGTACGATCAGCAACGCCGGGAACAGAAACAGCATCATCACTGCCGACATCTTTCCCGACATCTTCGAAATCCGTTCCTGCAAGGTGGTCAGGCGCCGGTCATCGAGCAGTTGCTTGAGTGCCAGCAGCGACTTCATCGCCCCGCCCCCCTGGGTCAGCAACTGGCGCAGGATGATGCAGGTGTCGCTGAACGCCTCCACCCCCAGCAACTGCGCGGTCTTCTCCAGCTCCGGGGCCAGCGCCAGCCCCGAATCGACCCGTGCCAGCAACAGCCGCAACTCCTCGCTCAGCACCGGCAGCAGGCGCTGCCCCTCCAGGCTCAGCAGGCGCAGGCTCTGCTCCACCGCCAGGCCCGACTCGAACATGATGCGCAGCAGCGGTATGAAGGTCGACACCTCCTGCGCCACCTGGCGCTGACGGCGTGCCGCCAGCAGCGCCAGCAACCGCTTGGGCAGCAGGTAGCCCAACCCCAGCCCCATCAGCGGGAACAACCAGGGCGAACGGCTCTCGCGAAAGAACACCTCCTGCACCAGCACCGCCGCCCCCATCAGGCATAGCGGCAAGCCCACCTGGCAGGCCGCGAACAGCGAGCGCTGGCGCGAACGCCGCCAACCCACCCGGTCGAGCAACTGGCGGGTCTCGCCGTCCAGGTTCAGCGAACGCTGCCCCAGCCGGCTGTCGCCCATGCGCTGCAACCAGCCGCGCAGTGCCGGCTCGTCCGGCGCACGCCCCTGCAGGCGTTGCTCCACCAGGCGCTGGCTGCGCCGCTGACGCAGCCACTGACCCAGCAGCAGGGTGAACGCGCCAAACAACAACACCGCACTGAGCCACAAGGCCATCTCAGATACTCCGCAACATGCGCCACAGCGCCAGACACCCCAGCGCCTGCAGCACGAAGGCACTGAACAGCAGGCGCTGCCCGACACTGTCATGCCACATGGTCAGCAGGTAATTGGGGTTGCTGAACATGAAGTAGCCGGCCACGCTGACCGGCAGCACCGCCAGCACCACGGCAGTGATGCGGGTTTCACCGGTCATCGCGCGCAGTTGCCGCGCGCCCTGCTCGCGCTCGCGAATCACCTTGATCAGGTTCTCCAGCAACTCGCTGGCATTGCCGCCATAGCGGTGGTTGATGCGCAGGCCCAGGGCGAACAGGCGCAGCTCTTCGCGCGCATACAGTTCGGCCAGATCCGACATCGCATCGTCCAGGCTCACCCCCAACTGCACGTTGCGCTTGACCCGCTGCATGGCCCCCAGCAACGGCTCGCGCGAGGCATCGATGGCCCCCAGCACCGCATCGCTCAGTGTGCGCCCGGCCTTCAGGCTGCGCACGCAATGGTCAAGCAGCACCGGCAACTGTTCGATAAGGCGGCGTACCCGGTGCTGGTAGCGCCAGGCCAGGAACAGGCGCAACAGCAACGGCCCCGCCAGCAGCACCAGCAGCAGGCCAGGCCAGCCGCCGTACAGCCCGGCGCACACGGCCAGCAGCAGCCAGCCTGCCACCCACGCCATCAGCCGATCATTGCGGCGGTCGAAACCTGCACGCAACAGCATCAGCTCGAGCCAGTCGGGGCCATGTGGCCCGCTGTTGTCGGCGGCCTGCTGGTGCTGGCCCAGGCGCTGCAGAATGCGCTCGTTGCCCGAGCGGCGCAGGCTGGTATAGAACAAGCGCATCGAGATGCCGAGCATGACCACGCCCCCCAGCCACAACCACACCGCGCCGCTCACGGCCCGGGCTCCGCATCGTTGAGGTCACGACGCAGCTTGTCGCTGGCCGGGTTGACCGCCTCGCGCAGGAAGGTGTCGCCGCCGCGCCGGTCGAGGCGAAACAGCGTGTTGGTGACATACACGTCGTCGCGCACCCCCACCACCTCCAGCACCTCGCTCACGCAGCGACGGCCATCGGGCAGGCGAGCCAGCTGGATCACCACGTCGAGCGCGGCGCAGATCATCTGGCGCAAGGTCTTCTCGGCCACCTGGCGACCGGTCAGGCCCACCAGGGTCTCCAGGCGCAGCAGCGCGTCCTGCGCGTTGTTGGCGTGCACCGTGCTCATCGAACCGTCGTGGCCGGTGTTCATCGCGGTCAGTACATCGAGCACCTCGACCCCGCGGATCTCGCCCAGGATGATGCGGTCCGGACGCATGCGCAGGGCGTTGCGAATAAGCTCGCTGGCCTTGATCTCGCCATGCCCCTCGGCATTGGGCGGGCGGGTTTCCAGGCGTACCACGTGCGGGTGATCCAGCTGCAGCTCGGCCACGTCCTCGATGGTCACCAGGCGTTCACGGGGGCTGATCAATTGGCTGAGGATGTTCAGCAAGGTGGTCTTGCCGGTGCCGGTGCCGCCGCTGACCAGGATGTTGCAGCGCTTGCCCACGGCTCGTTGCAGAAAGTCGAGGATCGCCTGGTCGATGGCCCGGGTGGCCAGCAGGTCGGCGCTCTTGAGCATGTCCTTGCGAAACTTGCGGATCGACAGGCACGGCCCGTCCAGCGCCACCGGCGGGATGATCGCATTCACCCGGCTACCGTCGGGCATGCGCGCATCGACCATCGGCGACGACTCGTCCAGGCGCCGCCCCAACGGCGCGAGGATGCGCTGCATCACACGCTCCACGTGATGCGCGTCGATAAAGCGCAGGTCGGTCTGCTGCAGCACGCCCGCGCGCTCGATGAACACCCGGTGCGGGCCGTTGACCAGGATCTCGGTGACGCCCGCATCGCGCAGCAGTACCTCAAGCGGGCCGAAACCGGTGAGCTCGTCGACGATCTCCTCGGCCAGGCGCTCCATCTCGTAGCGCGACACGGCCAGGTGCTGACGCGCGATGTAGTCGCCCACCTGCTCCACCACGAACTGCGCCAGCGCCGGGCGGGCGCCCTCCAGCAGGTTGAGGCCGGTATCCTCGATGGCATCGATGATGTGCCGGTGCAAGGCCCGCTTGAGCCCCTGCGGGTCGCTGCCCGGGTTTTGCCGCGGGCCGCCGAACAGCTCGTCGCCGCTCATCTACTTGTGCCCCCACAGTCGCTTCATCCAGTTGCCCGCCTTCGGTTGCAGGCTTTCCGAACGTCGTGCCAGCCGCTCGCCCAAGGCCTTGAGCGCCTGGGTCAAGGCCTCGCGCGGGGCCACCTCGAACAGCGACAACCCCTGGTTCTTGGCGTTCAGGCGCACCTCGGGGCTGTAGGGCAGCACCACCAGCACCGGCAGGCCATAGCGCTTGCCCAGCGCGTCGGAGTCGGGCGCCACGCTGCGCAGGTAGCGGTCCACCAGCAGGCTCGCGTGTTCCAGTTTCATGCCCTTTTCGCGCCACAGGGTCAGCACCTCCAGGTTGCGCCGGCAGTCCAGCACGTTCTGGTCGGTGTACCAGATCAGCTTGTCGCAATGGCTGACGAAGGTGCGCAAGGGCTCGCTGTCGGGCTGCCCGGCCAGGTTCACCACGATGTGCTGGAAGTGCTGGCGCAGCGCGCTGAGCAGCATGTACAGCTCGGCCGCGCTGGTGCGCTCCAGTGCCTCGTCGCTGTCGGTATAGGCCAGCAGGCGCAGGCCCGAGGGTTCGCGGGCGAACGCGCTGTCGATCAGGGTGGCATCCAGGCGGCGCAGGTGGCGCAGCGCATCACCGAAATGAAACGAGGCCTCCAGCCCCAGCAGCGCCAGGCTGTCGCCACGGGGCAGGCCCAGGTCCAGCAACAGGGTCTGCTGACCACTGCCCTGCACAACCCGCGCCAGGTGACTGGTGAGCAGGGCGCCGTCGCTGGCGCACTGGGTGCCGTACAGCACCGTCAGGCCGCCCAGGTGCGGGTTGCTGGTCACCGGTGGCAGGCGCTTGCTCAGGCGGCGCACCAACCCGGCCACTTCGCTTGAGCGCGAGCCGTAGGCGACGAAGTCCCGCGCACCGGCGCGCATCGCATTGAGCACCAGCTGGTTGTCCATGCCATCGCCCAGGGCAACGATTGCCAGCATCGGCTTGGCCTCCAGCACCCCTTCGATCAGCGCGCACTGGCTCACCACCTGCTCGCGGTCCAGGCCCACGAACACCAGGTTGGCGAAGGTCACATCCACCAGTGCGAGCAGTTCGTCGAGGCTGCCGCTGCCGGCCCCCACCACCTGGCCCAGCGGCGCCAGGGCGGTTTTCAGCCACTGCAGGTCACCGTCGTCACGGGTGATCGCAAGGAAGGTCTGGCTCAGGCTCTGGCTCATTGGCTCAATCCACTGCGCTGTTCGAAATTGCCGTTCTCGAGAAAGAACAGACGCCCCCAGCTCGGGTCGTAGGTGCGCAGGCGCTCCCCGGGCAACTCGGGCAACTTGGCATTGGCCGCCAGCGGCTGCACCAGGCGCGGGGTCACGATCATCAGCAGTTCGGTCTCCTCACGGCTGATCGACGACTGGCGAAAGAACGCGCCCAGGATCGGCACGTCGCCCAGGCCCGGAAACTTGTCCACCGCCGAGCGCGCACTGCTGCTGATCAGGCCGCTGATGATGAAGCTCTCGCCATCGGCCAGCGACACGCTGGTGTCGGTGCGCCGCACCGTCAGGCCCGGCACGGTGACGCCGGCGATGCGCACTGCGTTGTTGTAGTCCAGCTCGCTGACCTCCGGCGCCACCTTGAGGGTGATGCGGTCGCGGCTGACCACCGTGGGTGACAACGCCAGGCGAATGCCGAACTCCTTGTACTCGATGGTCACCGTGTCGCTGCCGGTGCTGGGCACCGGAATGGGGATTTCGCCGCCGGCCAGAAAGCTCGCGGTCAGGCCGCTGAGTACCACCAGGCTGGGGCGCGCCAGGGTGTAGGCGAAGCCGCTGCTTTCCAGCGCATCGATGGCCGCCAGGAAGCGGCTGCTGCCGCCGCCCCACACGATATTGAACACATCGTTGTTCAGCGGGATGCTCGGGCGCACCTTGACCAGCCCGCCAACGCCGCCACCATCGGGGCTGGTCACCGCACCCGGCACGTAGCCCGGCGACACCGTGGTGTTGGGCACGCTGCCCGGCGAACCGAACAGCGAGTTGTTGGAGCCCTTGAAGAACAGCCGCGTACCGGCCTCCTTGAGTTTGGTGCGGCTGACCTCGACAAAGCGGATATCGGCCTGCACCTGGCTCGGCAGCAACGGGTCGAGGCTGGGCGGCAAGGCGCTGTCGGCCATCTCGGCAGTGGCCCGGCCCTTGATGAACAGCATGCTCTGGCGCGGCACGCTGGCGCATGCGGTCCACAGCATCAGGCTGGTGGCGCCGGGGCCCACGGCGCTGACCACCACGCCGCGCTCGCCACTGGCCTGCACATCGGCGATGTTGGGGTCGCCCACTGCCGCCCGGGTGATCGGCACCGGCAGGCGGATCTCCTGCTGCAGGCCCTGGTCCAGCTCGATGCTGGCCGGCACCGGGCTCAACCCGGCACAACCCGACGGCGCCGCCAGGGCATGGGCAGCCGGCCCCCCCAGCAACAACAGGGTCAGGATGGAACGCTTGAACATCAGCTCGGAACGACTGCTCATCAACGGGCATCCTTGCTTCGATCAGGGGGTGGGCGTTGAAGCCTGGGGGCCTCGAATGATCTGCATCTGGTGCCTGGGCGCCTGGCCTGCAACCGGGGCGGCGGCCGGGGTCATGGCCAGTTGACTGAAGCGAAAGAGGTCGCGGTTGGCGTTGTCCAGTTGCGGTGCAGCGGCCTGCGGGTCGGCCCAGTAGCTGGCCAGGCGTTTCTCTTCGGCGCTGCGTACCGCCAGGCGCAGGCTGCCTGCCTGGGCGGCCAGCAACAGGCGGCTGGCCAGGGCTTCAGGTACCGCCAGCACCACGGTGCGCGCCATGGCGCGACGCTGTTCCTGGGCCGCCTTGGCATCGGTGTCGGCCTCCGGCGGGCGGCCATCGTTGGCCAGCCCCAGTTGCTCGCCCACGCTGAGCAGGCGCAAGGCCGGCACGGCCACCTGGGCCGAGGCCTGCGGGTTGAGGTTGTCTTCGCGCAGGTACAGCAGCACATCCACGTAGTCGCCGGGGCGCAGTTGTCCGGCGGCGCCGACCACTTCGTCCACCGCCACCGCCAGGGCGCGCTCGCCGGGGTGGATCATGCGCGCCAGTGGCCCACCGGCCTCGAAACTGCTCTCCTCCAGCCAGGTACCTGCAGGCAGGGCCCGCCAGCTGGTGCGGCCCAGCACCTGCTCGGGGCGCTGGAAGCTGCCGGCCGGGGCCACCAGCAGGCGCTCGACACTCAGATCCTCGGCTGTCAGCACGGTGTAGGCGGGTACGTCGCGGCGCAGCACCAGCACGGGCTTGCGCAATGCGTCGGTGCCAGCCTCCGTGGCCTGGTCCACCGGCTGAGCCGGTCCGGCCGGCCCTGGCGCCGCCGCTTGCGGGGGCTCCGGTGCCTCGGATGCACGGCTGAGCACCAGCCCCCAGTAACCTGCCAGCACGGCACCGATCAGGAACAGCACGGCAAGGATCATGGTGATGCGACTGCTCATGTCGGCGCTCCCTCTGCCTGAACATCCCTTCGGCCGCGCGGTGTGCGAACTGGCCCGCAAACATGAAGTTGCAAGTAACTATTTCGCTATTTGACGGTAGCGCAGCTAGGACAAAACGCCATTACCCGTCAGTTTTTTTTCGGTCCGAAACCCGACACCCCCTGAAAACAACAGCTTATTGGCGCCAGCGTTGACACCCTTACTTTGGTATTAATGCCTTCTTACATTTGCCGGTTTCGAACCGCTTGACGATGCTGTGATGGCAAAGGGGAATCACCGTTTTCCGGGCCCCATTACCCGCGCCTGTGGCGCAAGGAGAAGTACCATGGTCCTTTCCCGCATCCTCAAGCACTGCAAGCTGTTCTTCCATCGCAAGGACGGCGCGTCCGGTATCGAATATGCCATCGTGGCCGCCATGGTGGCCGTGGTGATCATCGGGGTCTCGACCGATGTGGGGGGCGGGGTGAAAAAGGTCTTCGACGACATCGTCGCCGCCCTGCCCTCAGCCTGATGACAGGAACTGAACATGCCGGCTTCCCACTCACGTCAACAGCTGCTGCTGGTGGATGACGAAGAAGACGCACTGCTGGAGCTGGCCGAGCTGCTGGAGGGCGAGGGCTTCTGTTGTCACACGGCAACCTCGGTCAAGCTCGCCCTGCAGCAGTTGACGCGACATCCCGACATTGCCCTGGTGATCACCGACCTGAACATGCCGGAAGAGAGCGGCATCTCGCTGATCAGGCGCCTGCGCGAGCACACGGCGCGTCAGCACCTGCCGGTGATCGTCACCTCGGGGCATGCCGACATGGATGCGGTCAGCGATCTGCTGCGCCTGCAGGTACTCGACCTGTTCCGCAAGCCGATCTACCACCTGCGCCTGCTGGAGACCCTGGACAACCTGTTCCCCAAGCCCCGCCTGCAACTGGTTCAGTAACGCCTGGCCGCCACGCGGCCATCGCGGGTCAAGCCCGCTCCCCACAGGTAGTGCGCATACCTTGTGGGAGCGGGCTTGACCCGCGATCGGTCGTCACAGCTGGTAACTGAAACTCAACGTATACCGTGGCCGCCGATTGAAGCTGTCCAGCGCGATATCCGACATCGGCTTGGCCGCCTCCAGCGAGATGTTGTAGTAGCGCGCATCGCCAAAGCGCAGCCCCAGCGCCGCCGACGACAGCCGTGAATCACGCACCGCCAGCTCGTTGAACCAGGTACGCGCGGCGTCCACCACCACGTACGGCTGCAGTACCTTGAGCCAGCTGCCATCGCGCTTGAAACTGTAGTTGACCTCGTATGCCGCACCCCAGCCCTTGTCGCCGGAAGCCTGATCGCTGGGGTAGCCGCGGCCGAAGTTCTGCCCGCCGAACACCGCGCGCTCGCTGTCGGGCAGGCTGTCGTCGGTCCAGTACAGCGCCGCCGATGCCACCCCCTGCCAGTTCTGCAAGAACCGGTCGCTCTGCACCCCCGACAGGCGCAGGCGCAGGAAGTCCAGGTCGTAGTCGCTGTCGGTCTTGGCACCGAAGTGATCGAGGCCCTGGTACACACCGGCACTGAGGATGCGCAGCTGCTGCGCGTCCGACTTGCTCCAGTCTGCCTCGAAGGCAAAGGCGCGCACATCGGTGCGGGTACTGACCTTCAATGGCAGGCCGATCACCCGGTAGTCGGTGCTGTCGTTCACCGCATAGAAGCGCGCTGCCACGTTCAGCCATTCGTTGCTCGAGGCGATCAGCGCCTGGCTCAGGCCGATGGAGTAACGGTCGTTCTCGCGGTGCTGCTTGAGGTCTATGCCGTTCTCCAGGCGCACCCGCGCCGCCGGGTTGCTGCGGTAGGTCGAGGCCGAAAGATTGAGCTGGGTGCCTTCGGCGTCCACGTACTGCGAGTAGTCGAGACGGTAGTAGCGTTCGTCATCCTGCCCCGGCGGGAACAGCGCGCTGAAGCTCAACTGCTCGGCCACCGCGGTCTGGGCGTTGCTGTTCAGGCCGAGCAGCGCCTGGGTGTCGTCGCGGCTGCCGTCGGTGAGGCTCAAGGTACTGGTGAACGGCTTGCGCGAGGCCTGCGCGATCAGCCGCGTGGCGCCGTCGGTGGTGCCCGGCGGCGGCACCTGGGCCTGCAAGGTCAGGCCCGGCACCCGGCTCATCAGCGCGGTGTAGCGTTCGAAGGTCTTGCGGGTGAGCGGGCGCTCGGCCTTGAGCTTGCCCACCAGCTTGTCGAGGTAGGCCGACACCGGCCCCACATCGCCCTGCAGTTCGTAATCACGTATGTAGCCTTCCACCAGCACCACGCGCAGACGGCCTTCGGCGAAGTCCTGCGGCGGCAGGTAGGCATACGACAACAGGTAGCCATCCTGCTGGTAGCGCTGGGTGAGGCGGCGGGTGGCCTCGATCAGCTCGCCCAGGGTCACCTCGCGGTCGAGCAGGCCCTGGTAGTTGTCGCGCAGTTCGCTGAGCGGGTAGATGGTGCCGCCTTCGATGCGCACCCGCTGCACGCGCACCCGCGTGCCCATCAGCAGCGGCTGTGGCTGCTGGCCGGCATCCGGTGCGGGCAGGTTCAGTTGGGGAGTGACGGGGCGAAAGGCATCGGCGGGCAGGTTGGGCGCTGGCAGCTTGCGCTCGGTCTCGTTGCTGTTGAGGAAGCTCGGCAGGGGCTCGGCATGCAGCGAAGCCACCCAGGACAGACCCAATAACGCGACGAACATCGATCGCATAGGACACTCCATGATCCTGAAAAATACGAGGGAACCAAAGACGGTTCCCTCGTCAGCCTCAAGCGTAGGTGTTGCCCGTAAAATCGTCTAATCGATGATGGCCATTTAGTTACTTGTTACCCCCGAGGCCGCCTTTCAGGCCGGTGGTCAGGCCATTGAGCAGACCGCCCACGCCGCCGCCCCCTTGCCCGTTGCCGTTGACCAGGGTACCGACCTGGCCCACGGTGCCGCCCACGGCATTGACCGTCGCCCCCAACTGGGTGGTGACCGGGTTGTTGCCGGCTGCGGCAATCTGATTGCCCACCCCGCTGACTGCGCTGCCCACCTGGGTGACCAGGCCGTTGACCGGCGCACCGATGCCGGTTGCCGCGCCTACCTGCTGGGTAACGCTGGTCACACCGCTCACCACCGGGGTGAGGCCAGCGCCGACGCTGTTGCCCAACGCAGCGGTGGGCACCCCGGCCGGCACGCTGGCCACGCCATTGCCGCCCAGTACCGGCCCCAGCGAGGCCACGGTCTGGCCCACCTTGTTGACCGTGCTGCCTGCGGCGTCGAGCAGGCCGTTGCTGCTGCCGGCGCCGAGCCCGCTGCCCAGGCCCGCCACGGCGCCACCGGCGGTTTCCAGCAGCCCCGCACCGGGGGCGCTGCCACCGCTGCCGGTGCCGGTGTTGACCAGGCCACCGCTGGTGCCGACCGCCGTGCCGACATGGCTTACCAGCCCGCCGACGGCGGTGGTCAGCGGGTTGCCGTTGCCGGCACTGGCGACCTTGTCGCCCACCCCGTCGACTGCGCTGCCAACCTTGTTCAACAGGCCGCTGACCGGTGCACCCACCCCGGTGGCATCACCCACCTTGCCGGTGGCGCCTTCCACCAGCGACACCACCTTGACCACCTGGTTGCTCAATTGCTGGTTCAGGTTGCCCAGCTTACCGGTGGTGCTCTGGGTGCTGAGGGTATCGCCAAGCATCACCACCACGTCGCCGACCTTGTCCACCACACCGTTGACCACGGGTATCTGTTCGATCAACTGGCTGCTGGCCACCGACTTGACCCCGCCGCCGATATCCGACACCCCGTTGCCCACGCCCTTGACCGTCTCGCCCAGGGCATTGCTGCCAGTGCCAAGCGTACCCAGGCCCTTGCCCAGGCCATCGCCGATGCTGGTGACGGCGTTGCCGGTGGCCGTCACCAGGTCGCCGGCACCGGTGCTGCCCACTACCGGTACGCCACTGACGGCGTTGCCCACGCCGGACACGCCCGTGCCCACGCCCGACACGCCGCTGCCAACCTGGGCCACCACCTGGCCGACGACCGTGGTCGAGGTCGTGCCACCACCGTTGTTGCCGCCACCACCATTGTTGCCACCGCCGCCATTGTTACCGCCACCGCCGTTGTTGCCACCGCCGCCATCCGTACCGCCACCGCCGGTGCCACCACCGCCGTCCGTACCGCCACCGCCAGTGCCACCACCGCCGTCCGTACCGCCACCGCCAGTACCACCACCGCCGTCCGTACCGCCACCGCCAGTACCACCACCGCCGTCCGTACCGCCACCACCTGTACCGCCACCACCGTCAGTACCGCCGCCGGTACCGCCACCACCACTGCCGCCATCGGTACCCGAATCGGGTGTGGAACTGCTTACGTGACTCTTGTGACCGCCACCGCCGCTGCTGCAACCGGCCAGGCTCACGGTCAAGATCAACATCACTGCCGTACTTGCTTTGATCCACGCTTGAGTTTTCATGGCGACTCCCTGCTACTGCTGCCGCTGCTTTTATAGGTGTGAAGCACCGGGTTTCCGGCCACTCCACGTCCGTTGCAGCTATCTGAGCGCGCAGGCGCAAGGGGAACAATTCTGAGCTTGGTATTAACCCGATATATACAGTCGCAGCACCAGCAAAAGCCCTTTTGCTTCAGGCACTTGAAAGCAAGGGGAAGGTGCTTTGGCAGCCCTTCCCCTTTCGCGTTATATCCATCTTACGGGTGCGCGGTCAGTCGTTGACCTGGAACTCGACCCGCGCGGTCTGCCCGCTGGCATCCAGCACGCTGAGCTCGTAGCGCCCCACCTCCTCCAGGTTCACGGCCAGCGCCGCCTGGGCTGTGGTCTCGCCCAGGGGTGCGCCGTTGAGGAACCACCAGCGCTGGCCTTCGCCACCCAGCGCCGAAACGCTCAGGTGCAGGGCATCGCGGCTGGTGGCGGGACGGCGCAACTGGTCGCCCGGGCGTATCCCCACCACCGACAACGGCGCGGCACTGGCCGGTACCTGCGGCGGGCAGCTCGGGTCGATGGCCGGCAAACGCGCCTCGCGCCGCTCCAGGCGCGGCAACCACGGGTCCAGTGGTGCCGGCCACAGCGCGATGTCGCGCGGCGCGGCCCCCGCACAGGCTGCATCCACCCGCAGGCCCCGGGCATTCACCCACACCTTCTCCAGCAGCCCCACCCCCAGGGGCTGGTCCTGCGCGAGCAGGGTCGGCGGCGTGGTGTTGTCCAGGGTCCAGGCAAAGCGCTGGCGCCGGCAGTTGGGGTCGGTACGTGCCATCGGCTGGCCCAGCGGCCAGCAGACCGCCGCCACCCCAACGTTGCCCGGCACTGCCGGCACCGGGGCGGCAATGCCGCGCTGGCTGTCGCGGTTGCTCAGCACGTCATGCACCTGCAGCATCAGCGGCGCGGCCGAGGCCAGGCCGAACTGCCCCGGCACCGGAGTGCCGTCGGGGCGGCCGATCCAGATGCCGATCAGGTAGCGCGGCCCCACGCCGATCGACCAGGCATCGCGAAAGCCGTAGCTGGTGCCGGTCTTCCAGGCCAGCTGCGGGCGCTGCACCAGTTCGGCGTGCGGGTCGCGGTCGGGACGTGCCTGGCCACTGAGGATGCGCCGGATGATCCACGCCGAGCCCGGCGACAGCAGCCGGCGCTCGACCAGCGGCGCATCCGGTTGCAGGCGCAGCGGCGCGCTCATGCCGTCGCGGGCGAACGCACTGTAGCCACTGACCAGGTCTTCGAGGCGGCTGCCGGCGCCGCCCAGGATCAGCGACAGGTTCGGCTCGGCCGCCGTCGGCAGGCTCAGCGGCATGCCGCCCATGCGCATCTGCGCGGCAAAGCGCTTGGGCCCGTAGGCTTCGAGCAACTGCACCGCCGGCAGGTTGAGCGACAACGCCAATGCCGAGCTGGCCGCCACCGGGCCACTGAAACCCATCGAGAAATTGCCGGGGCGATAGTCGCCATAGCGGCGTGGCACATCCTGCAGCAACGACTCCGAATGGATCAGGCCGTCATCCATGGCCATGCCGTACAGGAACGGCTTGAGGGTCGAGCCCGGCGAACGCAGGGCAGTGATCATGTCGACGTGGCCGAAACGGCGCTCATCGCCAAGGTCCACCGACCCCAGGTAGGCGCGCACTGCCATGGTCTGCGACTCCACCACCAGGATCGCCGCCGAAGTGCGCTCGGGCAGGCGTGCGCGCCAGCCCAGCAGCAGGTCTTCCAGGCGCCGTTGCAGCGCAGCATCGAGGGTGGTGTGGATCAGCGGCGGGCTGTCGGCACGGTTCAGCCGGCGAGCCAGCAGCGGAGCCAACGCCGGCTCCTGGCGTGGTGCCAGCAGCAGCGGTTCTTCCTGCGCTTCGGCGATGCGCTGCTGCGGCCACACCTGGTACTCGCCCAGGCGTTGCAGCACCTTGTCCCGGGCCAGGCGCGCGCGCTCCGGGTGGCGGTCGGGGCGCAGACGGCTGGGCGCCTGGGGCAGCACCGCCAGCAGCGCAGCCTCGGCCGGGGTCAGTTGCAAGGGCGACTTGCCCAGGTACGCCCAGCTGGCCGCCGCCACACCCTGCAGGGTGCCGCCGAACGGTGCGCGGTTGAGGTACAGCTCCAGGATCTGGCGTTTGGACAGGTGCCATTCCAGCTGCGCGGTGCGCCACACCTGGCGCAACTTGCCCGGCAGCGTGCGCGAGTGCGGGTCGAGCAGGCGCGCCACCTGCATCGACAGCGTGCTGCCGCCCGACAGCACGCGCCCGCCCGTGAGGTTCTGCCAGGCGGCACGGCCCAGGGCCAGCGGGTTGACCCCGGGGTGCCGGTAGAACCAGCGGTCCTCGTAGGTGAGCAAGGCTTCGAGGTAGTAAGGCGACACCTGATCAAGGGTGACCGGGTAGCGCCACACGCCCTCGGCATCGGCAAAGCGCCACAGCGGCGTGCCGTCTTCGGCCAGCACCACCCGCGCCAGATCGTCGGCCGGCATCGGCAATGGCCACAGGCGATCAGCCAGCCACAGCAACAGCACGCCGGCAAAGGCGGCGCACAGCAGCCGGGCGATGCGCGAGCGGGGTCGGGCTAAGCTGAACATCAGGCGCGGACACCTTTTTGCGTGGGTGAGGAACCGAGCCGGCAGGATGATGGCCAAAGCTCTGGGCACGGCGACTGCGCCGTAGCGTCGATCAGGAAGCGATTATGCATGTAGAAGGTTTTTTCGAATGGCTGGGGCAAGCGCTCGGCGCGGTGATCCGCTTCGTGGTGGATGCCCTGAGCGGGTTGTTCAATCTGCTGGCCAATGCCGGCGGCAACTTCATCGACGGCCTGGCACGCACACTGGGCATGGACACCTCGCTGGTCAGCATCCTGATGCTGGTGATCGGCCTGCTGTTGCTGTACTCGGCGGTGCGCGCGTTCATGCGCGCCTCGATCATCATGGGGATCATCTGGCTGATGCTGGGGTTGTGGGTGTTGAGCTGGGTGGTGCGCTAGAAGCTTCGCCGGCAAGGCCGGCTCCTACAGGCGTCTGCAGGAGCCGGCCTTGCCGGCGAAGGGGCAACTGCTAGCGCCCCAGAATCACCATGTCACCCGGGCTCTCGCCCACCGCCTGCCAGTTGGGCCGGTACATCGACTCCACCTGCACCGGCGGCACGCGGTAGGTGCCCGGCGTGACCGCACGGGCCAGGTACAGCAGGTGCGTCACGCCATACGGGTCGACGTTCATCGCCGCCACGTAGCGGTCATCGCGAAACTCCTGGTGCACCACGTTGGCGTTCTGCATTGCTTCACGCCATTCCTTCACTGCACTGCTGGCGTTGTCCAGGCTGGCGGCACTTTGCGCCAGGTTCTGGTTTTCCAGCTCCAGGCCCGCCGGCAGCAGGTCGACGATCAGCGCGTCCGGCACCCGCTCGTTGGCGCGGATACCAATGTGCACCAGCACCAGGTCGCCACTCTTGAGCGCCTTGATGTTCAGTGCCCGGCCATTCATGCCCAGGTACTCGCGGTAGATGCTCATGTTGGTGCCCACCGCACGGGGTGCGAAGCGCGGGTAACCCGACACGGTCAACTGCTGGTACACGGTCTTGTCGCTGGTGTTGGTCACGGTCAGCGGCGAGGCCAGCAACGGCCCCTCCAGCTTGAGCCCGGCCTGGGTCGGGCCCAGGTCGCGCAGCTCGCCCGCGCTGTCCAGGCGTGCACTCCAGCGGCCTTCAGGCTGCTTGAGCATGCCACGCCCGGCCATGAACAGCGCATTGCGCTCCTGGGTGGACAGGTACGAGCTGCTGGCCATCTTGTCCGACAGCTCGAACAGCCGCTGGTCGAGCTGGTCGGTGGCCAGCTTGTTCTCTTCGAGCAGGGCCAGGATCAGCGCCTCGTCACGTACCGGGCTGCCATAGTCGCTCAGCCACACGTCCTGACGCTTGACCGCCAGGCCCGCCTGCAGGGCCTGCGCCGAGCGCGGCTTGTCGCCCATCTTGTCCAGTGCGATCGACAGCTGTACCAGCGGCAGGCCCGAGCGTGCATCGGCGCGGCGCTCGAACAGGCTGCGCAGGGCACCCAGCGGGGCCTGCTGGGTACGCGCCAGCACCAGCGCCGCATACGCCTGTACCGCGAAGCGGCTGTGCTCGGCGTTGCTGGTGTAGTACGGCTCGATCAGGTTGCGTTCCTGCAGGTAGCGCAGCAGGCGTTCGTTGGCCTTTTTCAGCGCCTCGGGCGGCACCGCGTAGCCTTGCTCGCGAGCACGCTGCAGGAAGTCGGTGACGTAGGCGGTCAGCCAGTACTCCTCGCTGTCGTCCGCGCTCCACAGGCCGAAGCTGCCGTTGTAGCGCTGCATGCCGAGCAGGTGCTCGATGCCCATCTCGATCTTGCGCTGGCGCACCTTGGGCTCTTCACCCGTGATGCCCAGGCGCTTGAGCGTCTCGGCATCGGCGTACAGCGACGGGTACAGCCCGCTGGTGGTCTGCTCCAGGCAGCCATAGGGATAAGCCTCGAGGGCACGGATCTGCTCGGCGATGTTCAGCGGCGGGCGGCTCGACAGCGACAGCATCGCCTCCAGGCCCTGGGGTTCGAACGCGGCCAGGTCCTCGGCGGGCAAGGTCCATGGCTGGTCCTTGAGCGCGGCGCGGTAGTGCCTGAGCTGCGCCGGGTAGGCCGGGCGAATGCCCAGGGTCCACTCGCGGGTGAAGGCGGTGTTCGGTTCGCCCGGCAGCACCAGGCCGCTGACCTGCACCTTGACCTTGCCCTGGCCCAGGCCACCCACGGCCTGCACGCCCAGCAGCGAGGTCACGCGCTGGCCGTCACGCAGGCTCAGTGGCTGCTCGGACGGGGTCAGCAGGTTCAACTGGCCCTCGGTGGTCACCTTGACCGTGAACTTCTGCGCCTTGCCCGACAGGTTGGACAGGTCCAGCGCCAGCTCGGTACGGTCGCCGCCGGCCAGAAAACGCGGGGCCGACAGTTCGGCGATCAGCGGCGCGGCGACCACGGTCTTGGCCTCGGCCATGCCGAAGCGCTCGTCGGTCCAGGCCTGGGCCATCACCCGAAGCTCGCCGTTGAAGTCGGGGATGTCCACCGTCGCCTGACCTTCGCCCTTGGCGTCCAGGGTCACCGGGGCGCTCTGCAGGGCCACGATGGTCACGCTGGTGCTGGGACGCTTGCCGCCCTTGGCCATGGCCGCGTCACCGCCGAATGCCAGGCTGGCCAGGCGGCCCTGCCCGGCTTCGATCAGCTGGCCGTAGATATCCAGCTGGTCGGCGCCGTAGGCCTTGCGGCCGAACATGCCGGTGAACGGGTCGGGGGTGGCGTAGCTGGTGATGTTGAGAATGCCCACGTCCACCGCGGCCAGCAGCACCTGCACCTGCTTGGGGATGCTGCCATCGGCATTGCGCGCCTGCACCTTGACGGTGAGCGGCTGCTTGGGACGCATCTTTTCCGGGGCCTTGAGGGTCAGCGCCAGCTTGCGCTCGGCGCGATCCAGCGGCAGGTGCAGCACGCCCACGGCACGTTTGGGCGTGGCATTGGCCTTGCGCTCGCCAGGGCGGATCACCAGGGCGCTGACGTACAGGTCGTGGCGGGCCCATTTGGGGTCGAGCTTGACCGCGTAGGTCTTGCCTTCGGCAGGCACGTCGATTTCTTCCCACCACAGCGGGCCGTCATTGCCCTCGACGATCAGGTAACCCTTGCCGGCAGCCGGCGGGGTCACGGTGATCTGCGCGGTGGCGCCATCGGCGTAGGCCGGCTTGTCCAGCGCCAGCTTGACCTGGTCGGGGCGCACGGCGCCGCCGTCGGTGTTGTCCTGGGCGCGCCAGCCAGCCCAGAAGCGCACGCTGCTGGTCACGCCGGTGCTCGGGTCTTCGACCTCGACACGGTACGGGCCCCATTCCACCGGGAAGCTCAGCTTGGCAGTGCTGCCGGCCTTGATGCTGACCGGCTGCTCGGACTGCAGCAGGAATTTCTCGTTGTAGTTGTAATCCCAACCATCGCTGGAGGAATAGTTCCAGTAGTAGTCGCGGCGCTCCTGAATCAGGCGCACCTTGAGGTTGTCGGCGGCCAGCTTGTGGCCGTCACGGTCGGCCATCAGCAGTTCGAACTCGACCGGGGTGTTGCCGTCGACCTCTTCGCCGTCGAACAGCCCACGCAGGCCGGGCATGCGCTCGGCCGGCCAGATCGGCTGCTCCAGGCGCCGGGTGATCGGCCGGCCACCGGACTCCTGCAGGCTGGCCTGCACGCTCAGTTGCAGCGGCGAATGCGCCTCGGACCAGCGGCTTTCGATCTGCAGCGTGGCATCGCCCGACGCGTCCAGGGTGGTTTCGTCCAGTTCCAGGTCGTGGCTCAGGTCTTCCTCGGTGATCGAGCCGAACTGGTAGCCCGGCAAGGCCGGCACCGCTTCGCGCAGCGGGCGCACGTAGGCCTGGCCGCTGAGGCGGTTGCCCGAGGCCGGGGCGCCGTAGAGGTAGCGGCCATTGACATGGATTTCAGCGGTTTCACCCGGGCTCAGCGGGGTCGCGCTGCCCTTGAGTTCCAGGGCCAGGCGCTCGGGCATGAAGTCTTCGACAAGGAACTCGAACACCTGCTTCTTGCCGCCGCCCAGGTCGAACACCAGCTGCCAGCGCCCGGTCGGGGCTTCGCTGGCCAGTTGCAACTGGTACTGGTAGAAGCCATTGGCATCGGCCTCCCACACGAACTTGCGGCTGACCTGTTCATCCGGACGACGCACCTCGACACTGACCGGCTGGGCTTTCACCGGCTTGCCGTCCTGGTCGCGCAGCAGGCCGTTGAGCAGCACGGTTTCACCCGGGCGATAGAGGTCGCGCGGGCCGAACACGAAAAACTGCAGCGGGTTGGCCTGCGGCCCGGTCAGCGCGAATTCGGAGAGGTCGAGCGCGGCGCTGTTCAGGCGCAGCAAGGTGGTGTGCACGCCCTGCTTGGCCAGCAGTACATCGGCCTTGGGCGGCATCGGCAATTGCGCATGGCCATCGCCGTCGGTCTTGGCCTGGGCCAGCAGCTTGCCTTCGCGGTCGAGCAGTTCGAGGTTGACCCCGTCCAGGGCCTTGCCGCCGTCCAGCGCCTGGGTGAACACGTCCAGGCGGTTGGTGTAGCGATGCGCCGACAGCCCGATGTCACTCAGGGTGAACAGGGTGGCCGGCTGCGAATAGTTGTAGCGGCCCGAAGCACGCATCACCGCCAGGTACACCCCCGGTTCCTGCAACGGCTTGATCCCGGCAATCGGCAGCAGCAGGGTTTCGCGGGTGTTGCGCACCGGGTTCAGGTCGAAGCGGCCGGCATACACCAGGTCGGCCTTGCTCAACAGCTCTTCGGAGTTGTAGTACTCGAGCGAGGTGTTGCGGCCCCAGCTGGCCAGGAAGCTGGACATCGACTCGGGCTTGATGCGGAAGAACTCGACGTCCACCTTGTCGATGTTCAGCGCGATCACCGGCAGGCCTTCGGCCAGGCGCGTGGGCAGCAGCGAGCCGCGGCTGGCGAAGCCCACGGTGGGCTGCATGTCGCGGGTTTCGAGGCGGCTGACGTACTCGCTGGGGAGCTTCTTGCCGTTCACCCCGAGCAGGCCGGCATCCACGGTCAGCACCAGCTTGCGCTGCGGCTCCAGGTGGCGCAGGCGCAGCTCCATCTGGTTTTCGCTGAGCTCCCACGCGCCGTCGAGCTTGCCCCGGGTGGTGTCCACCAGGTGCACGCGCTCGGCAAGGTTCTGGTCCTTGTCCAGCGGCACCGAGAAGGTCACCGACAAGGCGCTGGCACCGTCGACCTGCACTTCGGAAACGTCTACCACCGTCAGCTCGCGACCGGCGTAGCGCTCGCCCAGGCTCGCCTGGGTGGGCGCCGGGGTCGCCGCCGGGGCCGGTGCAGCTGCGGGCGCGGCCGGTTCGGCGGGGGCCGGCGCCGGGGCTACCGGGGCGGCCTGTTCCGTTGGCGCGGGGGCCGGGGCCGGTTTATCAGTAGACGAGTCGCAAGCACTGAGCAGCGCCATGGCGCACGCCAGCCACAATCCTTTGTTGAGCATGGAGGGTAACTCTTCCGGTAGCAGGGTCTGAGACGAGCACTATATAGCAAGCTCGCGGGCATCGCTGATCGAGGCGCCCGGCGTGAGACAGCGTTCACCAGTTTTAGTGCCGGGGGCGGCTACAATGCCGGTTCTCAAGGAGCCTGCATGTCCCGACTACTCAGCGACTGGCGCGACCGCCCGACCCACCACAGGGTCTGGGCGCTGGCCGCGCCGATGATTCTTTCCAACATTTCCGTGCCCATGGTGGCACTGGTGGACAGCGCCGTGATCGGCCACCTGCCCCACGCGCACCAGCTCGGCGCCGTGGCGGTGGGCGCCAGCCTGTATACCTTCCTGGCGTTTCTGATGGGCTTCCTGCGCATGGGCTCCACCGGCTTTGCCGCCCAGGCGGCCGGACGCGCCGACGGCGCCGCGCTGCGCCAGGTGCTGGTGCAGGGGCTGCTGCTGGCGTTGCTGTTCGCCGTGCTGCTGGGGGCACTGGCGATTCCCTTCAGCCACCTGGCATTGGGCCTGATGCAACCGAGTGCCGCGCTGCAGGAAAACACCCTGGCGTTCTTCCACACGCGCTTGCTCGGCCTGCCGGCAGCGCTGGCCAGCTTTGCCCTGGTGGGGTGGTTTCTGGGTACGCAGAACGCCCGTGCCCCGCTGGCGATCCTGCTGACCACCAACCTGCTCAACATCGTGCTCAACCTGTGGTTCGTGCTGGGGCTGGACTGGGGTGTGCTGGGCTCGGCGCGGGCGTCGGTGATCGCCGAATGGTCGGCCGCGCTGCTCGGCCTGGCGCTCACGCGCCCGGCCCTGCGCGCCTACCCCGGGCAGGTGGCCTGGGCGCTGCTCAGGCGCTGGCACAGCTGGCGCCCGCTGCTGAGCGTGAACCGCGACATCTTCATTCGCAGCCTGGCGTTGCAGGGGGTGTTCTTCCTGATCACTGTGCAGGGTGCGCGCCTGGGCGAGGCGACGGTGGCGGCCAATGCGCTGCTGCTCAACGGCCTGCTGCTGACCGCGTATGCACTGGACGGCCTGGCGCATGCGGTGGAGGCACTGTGCGGACATGCGATCGGCGCCGGGGACCGCGGCGCATTGCGCCGTTCGATGACGGTGGCGTGTGGCTGGTCGTTGATCGTCAGCCTGGGGTTTGCCGGGGTGTTCCTGCTGGGCGGGCACTGGTTCATCCAGTTGCAGACGGATATCCCCAGCGTGCGCGAGACGGCGTTCGAGTACCTGCCATACCTGGCGCTGCTGCCACTGGTGGCGGTGTGGAGCTACCTGCTCGACGGGTTGTTCATCGGCGCGACAAGGGCACGGGAGATGCGCAACGGCATGCTGCTGAGCGTGGCGATAGCACTGCCGTTCGCCTATGCGGCCAGCGGGCTGGGCAACCACGGGCTGTGGCTGGGCTTTCTGCTGTTCATGGGGCTGCGGGCGGTGACGCTGGGGGTGATGGGGTGGCGGTTGCAGCGTAGGGATGGGTGGTTTGTGGCGTGAATGACGGCCTCTTCGCCGGCAAGGCCGGCTCCTACAGGGTATTGCATGAACCTGTAGGAGCCGGCCTTGCCGGCGAAAGCGGTCAGGAGGACAGGTAGGACGAGCGGGTCAGCCCGAGGCGCAAGGCATCCAGGAACTGGGTACGCTCACGCGCCGTGATCTTCGCGCTGGCGCATTTGTCGCGGTAGTGGGTCATCAGCTCTTCGGGCGACAGGTGCACGTAGCGCAGCATGTCCTCGATGGTGTCGTGGGTCTCGATGCCGGCGTGGTACACGCTGCCGTTGGGGTTCTGGTAGATGTTCACCGAGTCGGTGTCACCGAACAGGTTGTGCATGTCCCCGAGGATTTCCTGGTACGCGCCCACCAGGAAGATCCCCAGCAGGTAGTCCTCGCCCTCGTTGATGGCGTGTACCGGCAGGCTGGTCTCGATGCTCTGCTCGTCGACGTACTGGTTGATCTTGCCGTCCGAGTCGCAGGTCAGGTCCTGCAGCACCGCACGGCGCAGCGGCTCTTCGCCCAGGCGATGCAGCGGCAGGATCGGCAGCACCTGGCCGATGGCCCAGGTGTCGGGCAGGCTCTGGAACACCGAGAAGTTGCAGATGTACTTGTCGGCCAGCTTGTCGTTGAGCTCGTCCAGCACCTGTCGGTGCGAGCGCTGGCGCGCCTTGAGCGAGTTGTGCAACCGGCGGCACACGGCAAAGTAGCACTGCTCGGCCAGGGCCTTCTGCGCGAGGGTGATCTTGCCGTCGGCGTATTGCGCGGCCACGTCGCTCATGTAGTGGGTGGCACGCCAGTAGGTCTCGGTGACCATCTCGATGTCGGTCGGGCCCAGCAGGTCGGCCAGCCACTGCACGGTTTCGGGCAGGCTCTGCTTGTCCTCGATCTCGGGTACTTCGTCGTTGTGCTTCTCGACGTCGGTTACCTGCACCACCAGCATCGCGTGGTGCGCGGTCAGCGCGCGGCCGCTCTCGGAGAAGATGTGCGGGTGCGGCAGGCCCTGCGCGTCGCAGAACTCCTTGAGCATGCCCACCACCACGCCGGCGTAGTCGTCCATGTCGTAGTTGATCGAGCTGGCATTGCGCGAGTGGGTGCCGTCGTAGTCCACGCCCAGGCCGCCGCCCACGTCGATGTGGTCCACTGGCAGGCCCAGCGCACGCAGCTCGCCGTAGTAGCGGATGGCTTCCTTGAAGCCGTGCTGGTAGTCCGCCAGGTTGGCGATCTGCGAACCCATGTGAAAGTGCAGCAGGCGAATGCCCTGGTCCAGGCCGGCATCGCGAAAGCGCTGGACTACCGAAATCAGTTGCGCAGCCGACAGGCCGAACTTGGACTTCTCGCCGCCGGTATCGGCCCACTTGCTCGAAGCCAGCGACGACAGGCGCACGCGCAGGCCGACCTGCGGCTTGACCTTGAGGTCGGCGGCTTCCTCGATCACCAGTGCCACTTCGGATTCTTTCTCGATCACGATGAACACGTTGTGACCCAGTTTCTGCCCCATCAACGCCAGGCGGATGAACTCGCGGTCCTTGTAGCCGTTGCAGACGATGGTGCCGCCCTTGGGCGCCAGCGCCAGCACCGCCAGCAGCTCGGGCTTGGAACCGGCCTCAAGGCCGATGGACACGTTCTGCGTGGCGATGATGTTCTCCACCACCGCTTCCTGCTGGTTGACCTTGATCGGGTACAGCGCGGTGTACTGGCTCTGGTACTCCAGGCGCGCGATGTTGGCGTCGAATGCGCCGGTCAGCTGGCGCACGCGGTGTTGCAGGATGTCGGGGAAACGTACCAGCAGCGGCAGCGACAGGCCGCTCTGGCGCAGCTCGTCGACCTGCTCGTACAGGTCGATCGGCGCACTGTCCGGCCCGTTGGGGCGTACTTCGACGCGCCCGGCCTCGTTGATCGCGAAGTAACCCGCGCCCCAATGGCGAATGCCGTAAACACTGCGGCTGTCGGCCACGGTCCATTGGCTGCCATCGTCTTTGCGTGTGCGTCGTACGGACATCGAAGTCCCCTATAAAGAAAGTCGTGAACACCGGCCAGGGCGTGCTGGCCAGTGTAGAAAATGAAGATGACGATTCTCCCTGTTCAGGCATAGACCCCTACCCAGGGAACGAGTTTAGAAGTGCTGCAGGAAAAACCTCGCAGCGGCCATCAGCCGCCGGACTTTTTCGCCTTGAAGCCTTGCTTGATCAGCTCGGCCAGCAACAACTCGACGTGGTCGCCCTGGATCTCGATGACGCCGTCTTTCAACGCGCCGCCCGTACCACAACGCCGCTTGAGCGTGGTGGCCAGTTCCTTGAGTTGATCCAGGGGGAGCGGTACGCCACTGATGGTGGTCACCGTCTTGCCGCCACGGCCTTTGCTTTCACGACGCACACGGGCAATGCCGTCGCCTTCGGGGATGAGTGTCTGCTTGCAGATGCAGGCATCGACGGGTTTGCTGCAGTCCGGGCAATGCCGGCCTGCATCGGTGGAGAACACCAGGCCACCGAGGGCGGCGAATGATGCGGCTTTCTTGGCCACTTTTGATCCTCTGCGTTGAGGACAAAAACTGGTCGATGCCCCGGGGCGAGGTACCGACCGCGAAGCCCCACTCTGGCAGGGGCAGCGCACCTGCCGCGGCAAGCCGTGGCAGGGTGAAAAGGCCGCGCAGTGTAACCACAATTGCGCCGAATGCTAAGTGCAAAACTGCGCCATTTTGCTTGGCTTTCGCGACGTCAGCCGCGCCGCGCCACGAAACGGTTCAGCGCCGCCAGCGAGTCGGGGCAGTAGGGGGTGCTCAGGCTGTCGTCCAGGGCTGCCTGCAAGGGCATGAAGCGGGCCTGGCTGACCTCCTCGGGCTGCAGGCGCAAAGGCCCGTCCCAGACCGCCGAGAACACAGCGCACCAGAGCCGGTTGCCAGGCTGGTCGAAGAAGAAGCGCTCGTGGAAGCTCAGCGACACGCCGCTCACCCCCAGCTCCTCGGCCAGCTCGCGCGCGGCGCAGCGCTCGTAGCTTTCGTGCTCGTCGACCATGCCGCCGGCGGCCACATCCCAGTAGCCGGGGTAGATCGCCTTGCTCAGGGTACGCTGGTGCACGCACAGCTCGCCGGCACTGTTGAACAGCAGGATGTAGGTGCCCCGCCCGATCAGCCCCTGCTCGCGCAGCTCGGCCCGCGGCTTGGCGCCGAGCAGGTTGTCCTGCTCGTCGACCCAGGCGATGCGCTCGGCATCCGAGGCGGCGCGGTGCGCCGCCTCGCTCTGGCTGAACAGCATCAGCCCTGGGACAGCAGCTGGCGCAGGTCGATCACTGCGGCGTTGGCGCGGGAAATGTAGTTGGCCATCACCAGCGAGTGGTTGGCCCACATGCCGAAGCCGCTGCCGTTGAGTACCATCGGGCTCCACAGCGGCTCCTGCGAGGCTTCCAGCTCACGGATGATCTGGCGCACGCTGACGGTGGCGTTCTTCTTGGCCAGCACGTCGGCGAAGTCGACCTCGATGGCGCGCAGCAGGTGCGACAGCGCCCAGGCCTGGCCACGGGCTTCATAGAACACGTTGTCGATCTGCAGCCACGGCGTCTCGACCACTTCCTCGTCCAGCTGCGGCACCTGGCCCGGCACCACCGATTCGGTCTTGAGGGTGGTGTTGAGCTTGACCCGGCCCACGCTGGCCGACAGGCGCTGGGACAGCGAGCCCAGGCGCGTGGCCACATCGCCCAGCCAGTTGTTGAGGTTGTCGGCACGGGTGTAGAACAGCGCGCCCTGCTGGTCTGGCGAAGCCAGGCGCTTCTGGTAGCGGTTCAGCGAATTGATGCCTTCCTGGTACTCCGACTCGCTCGACGGCAGGATCCAGCTCTTGTTGTCGAAGTTGAAGCGCGGCTCGGCCTTGGCAAGGTCGGCGTCTTCGGCCGACTGAGACTGCGAACGGGCGAAGTCCTTGCGCAGGGCACGGCTGAGGTCACGTACCTGCACCAGCACGCCATATTCCCAGCTGGGCATGTTGTCCATCCACAGGCCCGGCGGGAAGCGGTCGTTGGAGATGTAGCCGCCTGGCTTGTCGAGCAGGGTGGCAACCACGGTCTTTAGGGTTTCGACGGTGGTGTAGCCGACGACCATCTGCTGGCCGTTGCGCTCGGCGGCGGCCTGGGCGTTCTGCTGCACCGGGAACAGGTCGGACTCCTGGCTCCAGTACCAGCCCAGGGCGATGGTCACCAGCAGGTACAGACCGATCAGGGTGCCCAGCGCCCGGCTGAACAACAGCCCGCCGAAGTAGCTGCGGGTGCCCGAGCCACGGGCGTCCACCCGCTCGCGTGCCTCGGCTTTGCCTGTACGGTTTTTCCAGTCCAGCATGGCGTTGTCCTTTCTGTCAGGTCGTGTCCAGGGTTCGACCGCGCGGCCCCCGCTTCGTGCCCACGCCGGCCAGCATTGTGTGCCAGCGTGCGCGGCCGGGGCGCCAGCCAAGCCTGCACTATAAATCAAGCGCGCCGCTTCGCATAAGTGACTAACGGGTCAGGAAAGGAATTTAGCGCCACCCCAGTTAATTGATGCAGCACACTCGATTGCCGGAAAAGTGGTGCTAGCATAGAGCCATCACTCGAATTGCCTCACCCCTTACAAGTAGTCAGGACATGACCGAGCCAGAAGACCCGAATCGTGCGCGCCTCAAGCAACACTTTGCCCAGCGGGTCATTCACCAGGCCCGGCAAATTCTCGAGATCTGGCAGCGCCTGCAGCGCAGCGAGTGGACCAGCTGCGACCTGAGCGAGCTGGGCGAGGCCAACCTGCGCCTGCAGCGCTACGCCGAACGCTTCGAGCAACCCGAGCACAGCCTGCTGGCCGATGCCATCGGCCAGACCCTGGCGGCGGTGGAGGCCAACAGCGCGCGCCTGAGCAGCAGCCTGATCAACGAACTCAACCGCCTGATGCAGCGCCTGTCGCGTACCGGCCTGCGCCAGGGCGACCAGCTCGAGCGCACCCCGCTGCCGCCGCTGCGCAAGCCCATCTACGTGATGCTGCAGGACCACGAGCGCGCCGAGCGCCTGGCCAAGCAGCTGGAGTTCTTCGGCCTGGGGGTCGAGCCGCTGTACAGCCCCGAGGCGTTCCAGGCCTCGATGGCCGAGCGCCTGCCGGCGGCTATCGTCATGGATGTCGACTTCGGCGGCCAGGGCCAGGGCCTGCAGCTGGCTGCCCAGGCCCAGCAGGGCCTGGAGCAGCGCGTACCGCTGCTGTTCTTCAGCCTGCACGAAACCGACACCCCCACCCGGCTTGCCGCGGTACGCGCCGGCGGCCAGGAATTTCTCACCGGTACCCTGGAGGCCTCCAGCCTGCTGGAAAAGGTCGAGCTGCTCACCAGCGTGACCCAGTACGAACCGTTCAAGGTGCTGGTGATCGACGACTCGCGTGCCCAGGCACTGCACACCGAGCGCCTGCTCAACAATGCCGGCATCGTCACCCGCACCCTCACCGATCCGATCCAGACCATGGCCGAGCTGGCCGACTTTCAGCCCGACCTGATCATCCTCGACATGTACATGCCCGCCTGCACCGGCACCGAGCTGGCCAAGGTGATCCGCCACAACGACCGCTATGTGAGCGTGCCGATCATCTACCTGTCGGCCGAGGACGACCTGGACAAGCAGCTCGATGCCATGAGCGAGGGTGGCGACGACTTCCTCACCAAGCCGATCCGTTCGCGCCACCTGATCACCACCGTGCGCAACCGTGCGGCCAGGGCGCGCAACCTCAAGGCGCGCATGGTGCGCGACAGCCTCACCGGGCTGTACAACCACACGCACATCCTGCAACTGCTCGAAGACTGCAGCTTCCGGGCGCGGCGCGAAGACCGCCCGCTGAGCTTTGCCATGCTCGACATCGACCACTTCAAGAAGGTCAACGACAGCCACGGCCACCCCATGGGCGACCGGGTGATCAAGAGCCTGGCGCTGTTTCTCAAGCAGCGCCTGCGCAAGACCGACTTCATCGGCCGTTATGGCGGCGAAGAGTTCGCCATCGTGATGCCCAACACTGACCTGCACGCGGCGCACAAGGTGCTGGACGAGATTCGCCGGCGCTTTGCCGAGATCCACTACCCGGCGCAGCCGCGTGACCTGTCGTGCACCTTCAGTGCCGGGGTGGTGCAACTGAGCGACGGGCTGGATGCGCTGAGCATGGCCACCGCAGCGGACGAGGCGCTGTACCTGGCCAAGGGTGCGGGGCGCAACTGCGTACAGCGGGTCGAGGCCTGAGCCTTTTCGCCAGCAACCCGGCCCCTGTAGGAGCCGGCGTTGCCGGCGACAGGGCCACCATATAGCCACTTTATTTCGCAACACCCCTGCCATCGTCATAACCACGTCATAAAAACGCAATAACTTCAGGCACTTGCCATCCCGCCGTTGGTAGAGCCCGCTCATGCGCCTGAAGTTGCTGACCAATCTGAACACCCTGCTGCTGGTAACCGTGTGCCTGGCCCTGGGGGCGACCCTGTGGTGGTCGCAACGCGCCCTGGAACAGCCCTACCTGTTGATGGAGCGTTACCTGGCGCTGTCCCAGCAGTTCCAGAACCAGGTGGCCCGCAACACCCAGGATTACCTGAACAGTGGCGATGCCCTGCGCCACGCCACCGCCCTGCAAAGCACCCAGGACCTGCAACAGGAACTGGCCCAGCTGCCCGATGAGCTGGCCGCGCAACTGCGCCCCAGCCTCGACACCCTGCAGGCATTCACCGCCAATGAGCTGCTGGCCGCCGGCAAGCTCGCCGGCGACCCCCAGGCCCTGTTGCTGCAGGCCGAACGCGAACTGGGCGCCAACCTCGAACAGCTAGCCCGCTACGCCCACGACAGCGGCCACCCCGAGGCGGCGCACTACCAGTCGGCACTGCTGGAAGCCAGCCTGCACCTGGGCCGCCTGTCGCTGGCGCGTGACAAGCTGGTGAGCAGCGGGCGCAGCGAGCTGGCCGACGAGGTGGAGCGCGAACTGCAACTGATCATCACCCAGGCCAAAGCCCTCGACGCCCTGCCATTGCTGGGCGTGACCGCGGCGGTGGAATCCGGCGCCGACGACTTCGCCGCGATGATGGGCCTGCAGAGCGAGGCCACCACCAGCGCCGAAGACGTCGGCGTGGCCCTCAAGCGCGAGCTGGGCAGTTTGCTGGCGCGCTACCCGGCAGAACTGCAGCGCACCCGCGCGCAGATCGAGCGCCGTACCGAACTGGCCACCACCACCCAGGCGCGCATGGCCGCCGTGCAGCAGGCCATCGCCGACCTGGAACCGGGGGTGCGCGCGCAGCACGGGCAGATCCAGGGCGAAGTGCGGGTGATCCAGGGCCTGATGATCGGGTTGATCCTGCTGATCGCCCTGCTCATCGACACCTTGCAGCGGCGCCTGGCGCGGGTGCTGGGCAACCTGGCGCCGGCGCTCTCGCAGTGGGCCGGCGGCGACTTCAGCCAGGCCATTGCGCTGGGGCGCAGCAACCGCGAAATGCACGACATCCAGGACTCGCTCAACCGCCTGCGTGCCTACCTGGTAGACCTGGTGGGCACCATCCGCAGCAACGCCGAGCAGGTGGCCGGTAGCAGCCACGCCCTGGCCGGCATGAGCAGCGCGCTGCACGACGGCGCCGAGCGCCAGGCCGGCGACACCGCGCAGATCCGCGATGCGCTGGGCGAACTGGAGGCCACCATCACCCAGGTGGCCGGCGATGCCAGCCAGGCCGCCGACGCCAGCCGCCACGCGGGGCTGGCGGTGGAACAGGGCCAGGCGGTGATCGGTCAGAGCCTGAGCGGGCTGCGCCTGCTGGTGGACGAGGTGCAGGGCAATGCACAGATGATCGAGGGCCTGGCCCAGGAGTCGGCGACCATTGGCGGCGTGCTCACGGTGATCCGCTCGATTGCCGAACAGACCAACCTGCTGGCCCTGAATGCGGCCATCGAGGCGGCAAGGGCCGGCGAGATGGGCCGCGGCTTTGCCGTGGTGGCCGAGGAGGTGCGTTCGCTGGCCCAGCGCACCACCGGTGCCACCGGCGAAATCCAGACCCTGATCGCGCGCCTGCAGCAGGCGGCACGCGAATCGGTGGAAGGCATGCGCGCGCAACTGGAGCACGCCGAGGCCACTGCCCAGCAGGCGCAGTCTGCCGATGGAGCGCTGGACGAGATTGTCGCGGCGATCCAGACCATTGCGCAGACCGCCGTACGCATCGCCGACGTGACCGCGCAGCAGAGCGGTGCGGTGAGCGAGATTCGCGACCATAGCGAACGGATCCACGAACTGGGCGCGGACAACCTGGAGCGCATTGGCGAGGGGCGCGAGCAGGGTGAGCATCTGCTGCGCCTGGGCGGGGAGCTGAACACCGCCGTGCAGGCGTTCCGGGTCTGATCCAGGGGACTCTCGCGGGTCAAGCCCGCTCCCACAGGTATGCATCCTGATTGAGCCAGATGCATTGTCTGTGGGAGCGGGCTTGACCCGCGATGGGTTCAACTCGATTACTCCTGCTCAAACTCCGTTATCATTGCCCCCACGTTCCCCCCAGCGAGACCGCTCATGCGTCGCCTGCTTTGCCTCCTGCTTCTGGTCCTGGCCCTGCCCGCCATGGGCGCCGGGCTGCTCGACAACCGCCCCAGCGCCACCCTCGGCGCACCGGGCCTGAACAACAGCGCCGACTTCCTGCCCGTGCGCGAAGCCTTCAAGCTCAACCTGATCCAGGGCGACGCCCAGGCCATCAAGCTGCGCTTCGTCACCACCGAGGGCTACTACCTCTATCGCCACCGCTTCCAGTTCCGTACCGAACCTGCCGACATCGCCCTGGGCACCGCGCAGCTACCTGCCGGCGAGGCCAAGCACGACGAGTACTTCGGCGACGTCGAGGTGTACCACGGCATCCTCGACATCGACCTGCCACGCACTGCCGACCAGCGCCCCTTCACCCTGGTGGTGAGCTATCAGGGCTGCGCCGACAAGGGCCTGTGCTACCCGCCAGAAACCGAGCGCCTGAGCATCGACGGCGTCGGCGCCGCGTCCACCGCCGCCGCCCCGGCCAGCAGCAATGCCTGGAGCTGGAAGGAAATGCTGCTGTTCTTTCTTGCCGGCGTCGGCCTGACTTTCACCCCCTGCGTGCTGCCGATGCTGCCGATCCTTTCCGGGGTGGTGCTGCGTGGCCAGGTCGGTGGCGGTCGCGGCCTGGCCCTGTCGCTGGCCTACGTGCTGCCGATGGCCGCCTGCTTCGCCCTGCTCGGCGCGCTGATGGGCCTGTTCGGTGCCCAGCTCAATTTGCAGGCACGCCTGCAATCGGCCTGGGTGCTGGTGCCCTTCGCGGCATTCTTCGTGGTATTCGCCCTGGCCATGTTCGGCCTGTTCGAACTGAAGCTGCCGCAGTTCATCAGCAGCCGCCTGGACCGCGTGGCCGGGCAGACCAAGGGCGGCTCGCTGCTGGGCGCCGCCGTACTCGGGGTGGTTTCCAGCCTGCTGGTCTCGCCCTGCGTGTCGGCGCCACTGGCCGGTGCGCTGCTATATATAAGCGCCAGCGGCGATGCCATCGGCGGGGCGCTGAAACTCTTCGCGCTGGGCCTGGGCATGGGCGCGCCGCTGCTGCTGGTGGCCACCGGCGGTGCGGCCTGGCTGCCCAAAAGCGGGCCGTGGCTGGTCACGGTGAAGAACGCCATCGGCGTGCTGCTGCTGGGCCTGGCCATCGGCCTGCTCAGCCGCGTGCTGCCCGGCCCGCTCACCCTGCTGCTGATCGGCCTGCTTGCAGCCGGCGTGGCGCTGTTCCTCGGCGCCCTGGAATTCGGCGTGAAGACCACCGGCCAGCGCCTGGCGCAGCTGCTCGGCCTGTTGCTGCTGGCCTACGCGCTGGCCTGCTGGTACGGCGCCTTCAGTGGCCAGGCCGACCCGCTGCGGCCACTCCCCGCCCCCGCCAGCACCCCCTCGGCCGCACCGGTCAGCGCCTGGCAGACGGTGAACACCCCCGCCGCCCTGGATGGCCTGCTGGCCGAGGCCAGGGCGGCCGGGCAACCGCTGCTGCTGGACTGGTACGCCGACTGGTGCATCAGTTGCAAGGTGATCGAGCATGACGTACTCGGCGATCCGGCCGTGCAGGCGCAACTGCAGGGCTACCGCCTGGTACGGTTCGACATCACCGAAAGCAACGCCGAGCAACGCGCGCTGCTGGACCGCTACCAGCTGTTCGGCCCGCCGGGCTTCCTGGTGTTTGCCGCGAACGGCAGCGAAAAAACCGACAGCAGGGTGATAGGCGAGGTAAAAGCCGGCGAATTTGCCGAACACCTGGCGCGCATTCGCAGCGAAGTGGGTCTATAACTGCTGGGGCCGCTTGAAAAGCGCCACGGATGACCGAAATTGGCAAGATAGTCATAAATTTCGCGCGAATCTCGGTCATCGTGCTGGCTATTGCAGGTAACTGGACAGTGCTCGGCAGTTTGCGGCATAGTCGCCGCGCTACGTTTTTGCCCGACAATAAAAGGAACCGCAGATGGCAACGCTACTGGTGCTGCATGGCCCCAACCTGAACCTGCTAGGCACCCGCGAACCGGGCGTCTACGGGGCCGTGACCCTGGCCCAGATCAACCAGGACCTGGAGCAGCGTGCACGCGCCGCCGGCCACCATCTGCAATACCTGCAAAGCAATGCCGAGTACGAACTGATCGATCGCATCCACGCCGCACGCAACGAAGGGGTGGACTTCATCCTGATCAATCCGGCGGCTTTCACGCACACAAGCGTCGCATTACGTGACGCATTGCTGGCGGTGAGCATCCCATTCATCGAAGTGCATCTGTCCAACGTGCACAAGCGCGAGCCGTTTCGCCACCACTCCTACTTTTCAGACGTCGCCGTAGGGGTGATCTGCGGCCTGGGCGCCACCGGCTATCGCCTGGCCCTGGAGTCCGCCCTGGAACACCTGGCAGCGCACGCCAAACCCTGAATAACCGAAGCCTGGCCGCAGGCCGGGCCGTGTACGAACGTTAACATTCACGTTTATACGACCCTGACCGACCCTTGGGAGTTGATGATTAATGGATATCCGTAAAGTCAAGAAACTGATCGAACTGCTGGAAGAGTCTGGCATCGACGAGCTGGAGATCAAGGAAGGCGAAGAGTCCGTCCGTATCAGCCGCCACAGCAAGACCCCGGCCCAGCAGTACTACGCGCCAGCCCCGATGGCTGCCGCACCGGCCGCCGCCCCTGTGGCCGCCGCTGCCCCGGCTGCCGCCGAAGCGCCAGCCGCGCCGAAGCTCAACGGCACCGTGGCCCGCTCGCCAATGGTCGGTACCTTCTACCGCAAAGCCTCGCCTACCTCGCCTGCCTTCGTCGAAGTCGGCCAGACCGTGAAGAAAGGCGACACCCTGTGCATCGTCGAAGCCATGAAAATGATGAACCACATCGAAGCTGAAACCAGCGGTGTGATCGAATCCATTCTGGTAGAAGACGGCCAGCCGGTTGAGTACGACCAGCCGCTGTTCACCATCGTTTGAACCGCGGAGAACCAACGATGCCAGCCAAGTTGGAAAAAGTCCTGATCGCCAACCGCGGGGAAATTGCCCTGCGGATCCTGCGCGCCTGCAAAGAGATGGGCATCAAGACCGTCGCCGTGCACTCCACCGCCGACCGCGAGCTGATGCACCTGGGCCTGGCCGACGAATCGGTATGCATTGGCCCGGCTTCGGCCACCCACTCCTACCTGCACATCCCGGCGATCATCGCAGCCGCTGAAGTGACCGGCGCCACCGCCATTCACCCAGGCTACGGTTTCCTCGCGGAAAACGCCGATTTCGCCGAGCAGGTCGAGAACTCCGGCTTCGCCTTCATCGGCCCCAAGGCCGACACCATCCGCCTGATGGGCGACAAGGTGTCGGCCAAGGACGCGATGATCAAGGCCGGCGTACCGACCGTTCCGGGTTCCGACGGCCCGCTGCCGGAAGACGAGGAAGAAGCCCTGCGCATCGGCCGTGAAGTCGGCTACCCGGTGATCATCAAGGCCGCCGGTGGCGGTGGTGGTCGCGGCATGCGCGTGGTGCACAAGGAAGAGGACCTGATCGCCTCGGCCAAGCTGACCCGCAGCGAAGCCGGCGCCGCCTTCGGCAACCCGATGGTGTACCTGGAGAAGTTCCTGACCAACCCGCGTCACGTGGAAGTCCAGGTACTGTCCGACGGCCAGGGCAACGCCGTGCACCTGGGTGACCGCGACTGCTCGCTGCAGCGCCGCCACCAGAAGGTGCTGGAAGAAGCGCCAGCCCCGGGCATCGACGAAAAGGCCCGCCAGGAAGTCTTCGCCCGCTGCGTCAAGGCGTGCATCGACATCGGCTACCGTGGTGCCGGCACCTTCGAGTTCCTCTACGAGAACGGCGCGTTCTACTTCATCGAAATGAACACCCGTGTTCAGGTGGAGCACCCGGTTTCGGAGATGGTCACCGGTATCGACATCGTCAAGGAGATGCTCAGCATCGCCGCTGGCAACAAGCTGTCGTTCACCCAGGATGACGTGGTGATTCGCGGTCACTCGCTGGAGTGCCGGATCAACGCCGAAGACCCGAAGAAGTTCATTCCGAGCCCGGGTACCGTCAAGCATTTCCACGCACCGGGCGGCAACGGCGTTCGCGTCGACTCGCACCTGTACAGTGGCTATGCGGTACCGCCGAACTACGACTCGCTGATCGGCAAGCTGATCACCTACGGCAAGGACCGTGACGAAGCCATGGCGCGCATGCGCAATGCGCTGGACGAGATCGTCGTCGACGGCATCAAGACCAACATCCCGCTGCACCGCGAACTGGTGCGCGATGAAGGTTTCTGCAAAGGTGGCGTGAACATTCACTACCTGGAACACAAGCTCGCCAACGACGAGTGATGCAGGTGTGATGTGAAAAAGACCCCGGCCTGGTGCCGGGGTCTTTTTTTTGTGTTGCCTTCTTCGCCGGCAAGGCCGGCTCCTACAGGGGAACGTCGAATCTGTAGGAGCCGGCCTTGCCGGCGAAGGCGTGCCGCCTAATGCTGACCCATGCGCGGCATCTCGATGCCATGCGCATGCACCCGCCGGTACAAGGTGGCCCGCGAAATACCCAACGCCTTGGCCGCCTCCCCCGGTTTCCAGCGATGGCGTACCAGCGCCTCCAGCAGCACCTGGCGCTGCGGGCTCATGCTGGCCTGCACCTGGCCCTGCACCTGCGCCCCGCGCACATCCGCCGGCAGGTCCTGCAACTGCAGCGTGCCACCGGCGCACACCGCGCAGGCGTAACGCAGCACCTGGCGCAACTGGCGCAGGTTACCCGGCCAGCGATACCCCAGCAGGCACTCCAGCGCTGCCTCGCTCAAGCCCACGTCCACCCCGCAACCGGCTGCCTCCTCGGCCAGCAAGCGGTTGATCAAGGCCAGCCGGTCACTGCGCTCGCGCAGCGGCGGCAGCTCGAAGCGCGCATTGGCCAGGCGAAAGTACAGGTCTTCGCGAAAGCGCCCGTCGGCCACCCGCGCCGCCAGGTCGCGGTGCGTGGCGCAGATCACCTGGATATCCACACGCTCGCGCCTGGCCGCACCCAGCGGCGCCACCTCGCCTTCGGCCAGCACCCGCAGCAGGCGGGTCTGCAAGGCCAGCGGCATGTCGCCGATCTCGTCGAGAAACAGCGTGCCGCCATCGGCCTGCTGCAGCAGCCCGCGCATGCCCTTGCTGGAGGCCCCGGTAAACGCCCCGGCCACATAGCCGAACAGCTCGCTCTCGATCAGACTCTCGGGAATCGCCGCGCAGTTGAGCGCCACGAACGGCTTGCCGGCCCGCGCGCTGCGTTCATGCAACTGGCGCGCGAACACCTCCTTGCCCGCACCGGTCTCGCCCACCACCAGCACCGCCAGGTTGCAGTTCTTGACCCGCACCGCCAGGCGCAGGCTTTCCTCCACCCGTGCATCCACCCCGCCCGGCACCGGCACCACCCGCGCCGGACGCTGTGGCGAGCTGACCCGCACATGCAGCGCATCGCCATCGGCGCGCCAGCTCAGGCGCTGGGCCGACTCGTCGGTCACCGCGCGCAACTGGTCCAGGTCGAACAGCTGGCCGATATGCGCCGGCAGCTCGCCGTAGCGCGAGAGCAATGCCGAGCGCGCCAGGCTGTTGAGCGCCTGCAGGCGTCCGTCGGCATCCCAGGCCAGCAGAAAGTCCGGCTGGCTGTCCACGTACCCCGGCGCGCTGTGCGCCCGCAGCACCCAATGCGCCTGGGCGTTGTGCATGAAAAAAGCGTTCTCGATCTCCCGCGCGGTCTGCACCACCAGTTGGCGGATCAGGTGCTGGCTGCGCCGGTCGTCCGGCGACTGCAGCGCCGACACGTCGACCACCCCCAGCAGCTTGCCCTGCGGGTCGAACACCGGCGCCGCCGAGCAGGTCAGGCCGATGAAAGCGGCGCGAAAGTGATCGCGCTTGTGCACCGTGACCGGCACCTGGCTGGTCAGTACCGCCGCCACCCCGCAGGTGCCCTCCTCGCCTTCCGACCAGCAGGTGCCCAGGTACAGGCCGGCCTTGCGGCAGTCGTTGCGCAGCGCGGCGTCGACGCGGTAGTCGATGGTGCGACCCTGCGCGTCGGTCAGCAGCACGCAGTAGTCGGCACCGCGCACCCGCTCGTGCAGGCGCGCCACCGCATCGCTGGCAATGCGCATGAACAGCTCGGCGCGTTCGCGGCATTCGTTGAGCAGGGTTTGCGACAGGATGCGCGGCCCTTGCTGCGAGGAAGGGTCGAGGCGGTGCTGCTCCATCGAGCGGCGCCAGGAGTCGAGGATCAACGGCGGTACCGGCGCCTGGGGCTGGCGGTCGGCATTCTTGAGCACACGGCTGACACAGTCGACGTGGGCTCTGGAGTTCGCGGCAAGCATGGGGCCTCCGGTTCTCGTGTTCTTGTCGTTATGCGGCCCATTAAGCGCCGTTTGCCAGGCCCCGACAAGCACCGCCTGGGCAAGCGGCGCCGTGAGACGCAGCGTCTCGGCGTCTCGCCGCGGCGCTGCCCGCACTGCAACGCAGCGTCTTGCCGACGCCCCGCGAGCACGCCCCTGCAATGCTGCACAAAGGCTCTGGGTCAAGCCTTTCACCCGACCTGGCACCACCCTTGCTCCAGCCCTGGTACACAAGAACCAGAGGTGCGCCATGAGCCATCCCGCCCCCACCGTGGGCATCATCGTCAACCCGGCCTCGGGCCGCGACCTGCGCAGGCTTACCGCCAGCGCCGGCCTGTACTCCAGCACCGACAAGGCCTCGGCCGTGCAACGCCTGCTGGCAGCCTTCGCCGCCACCGGCATCCGGCGCGTGCTGCTGCCGCCGGATATGACCGGCATCGCCGCCGCCGTGCTCAAGGCCAGCAACGGCCCACAGGCCGCCGGCCAGCGCTGGCCGCAACTGGACATCCTCGACATGCCGCTGCGCCAGACCGTGGAGGACACCCGCCTGGCCGCGCGCCAGATGCTCGCCCGCGGGGTCGCACTGATCGCCGTGCTCGGCGGCGACGGCACCCATAAGGCGGTGGCCGCCGAGGTCGGCGACATTCCGCTGCTGACCCTTTCCACCGGTACCAACAACGCCTTCCCCGAATTGCGCGAGGCCACCAGCGCCGGGCTGGCCGGCGGGCTGTTCGCCGCCGGGCGCATCCCGGCCCAGGTGGGCCTGCGCCGCAACAAGCGCCTGCTGGTGCGCGACCCGGCGCGGGAGCTGTGCGAGTGGGCGCTGGTGGAAGTCGCGGTGTCGCCGCAGCGCTTCATCGGCGCCCGCGCCCTGAGCCGCGCCGAAGACCTTGCCGAAGTCTTCGCCACCTTCGCCGAACCCCACGCCATCGGCCTCTCGGCGCTGTGCGGGCTGTGGTGCCCGGTGTCGCGCCACGCCGCCGAAGGGGCCTGGGTGCGTCTTAACGGCCAGGCCGAACAGGCGCTGCTGGCGCCGCTGGCCCCTGGCCTGGTGCAAGGCTGCGGCATCACCGCCGCCGGCCCGCTGGCACCGGGCGTCGCCTACTCCCTGAGCCTGTCCAGCGGCACCCTGGCGCTGGACGGCGAGCGCGAGATCGAGTTCAGCGAGCACGACCGTCCCACCGTCACCCTCGACGCCCACGGCCCCCTGAGCATCGACGTGGAGGCCGTACTGGCCTTCGCCGCCCGCCATCGCCTGCTGGCGGTAGGCCGCGAACACCCGCAACACCCTGCGCACCCTCAGTGCTGAGACAACCCTGGAGAACAACAAGATGTCCACTCACCTGAACACCGAGCAACTCCTGCATGCCTACCGGGTCATGCGCACCATCCGCGCCTTCGAAGAGCGCCTGCACATCGAGTTCGCCACCGGCGAGATCCCAGGCTTCGTGCACCTGTATGCCGGCGAAGAGGCGTCGGCCGCCGGGGTCATGGCGCACCTGCGCGACAGCGACTGCATCGCCTCCAACCACCGCGGCCACGGCCACTGCATCGCCAAGGGCGTGGACGTGCACGGCATGATGGCCGAGATCTACGGCAAGAAGACCGGCGTGTGCGGCGGCAAGGGCGGTTCGATGCATATCGCCGACCTGGAAAAGGGCATGCTCGGCGCCAACGGCATCGTCGGCGCCGGCGCGCCCCTGGTGGCCGGCGCTGCCCTGGCGGCCAAGCTCAAGGGCACCGATGACGTGGCCGTGGTGTTCTTCGGCGACGGCGGCTCCAACGAGGGTGCGGTGTTCGAGGCCATGAACCTGGCCGCGATCATGAACCTGCCGTGCATCTTCGTGGCCGAGAACAACGGCTACGCCGAGGCCACCGCCTCCAACTGGTCGGTGGCGTGCGACCACATCGCCGACCGCGCCGCCGGCTTCGGCATGCCCGGGGTGACCATCGACGGCTACGACTTCTTTGCCGTGCACGAGGCGGCCGGCGCCGCCATCGAGCGTGCCCGCAGCGGTCAGGGCCCGTCGCTGGTGGAGGTCAAGCTGACCCGCTACTACGGCCACTTCGAAGGCGACGCGCAAACCTACCGCGCCCCGGACGAGGTGAAGAACCTGCGCGAAACCCGCGACTGCCTGATGCAGTTCCGCCAGCGCACCACCCGCGCCGGGCTGCTCGGTGACGCCCAGCTGGACCTGGTGGATGCCCAGGTCGAGGACCTGATCGAAGACGCCGTGCGCCGCGCCAAGTCCGACCCCAAGCCCCAGCCTGCCGACCTGCTCAGCGACGTGTACGTCGCCTACCCCTGAGCACGCTGCCCTTACAACAAGAACAATCGGAGAATCATCATGGCGAGAAAAATCAGCTACCAGCAGGCCATCAACGAAGCCCTGGCCCAGGAAATGCGCCGCGACCCCACGGTGTTCATCATTGGCGAGGACGTCGCCGGCGGTGCCGGTGCACCGGGCGAGAATGACGCCTGGGGCGGTGTGCTCGGCGTCACCAAGGGCCTTTACGGGCAGTTCCCCGGCCGCGTGCTGGACGCGCCGCTATCGGAAATCGGCTATGTGGGCGCAGCGGTCGGCGCCGCCACCCAGGGCCTGCGCCCGGTGTGCGAACTGATGTTCGTCGACTTTGCCGGCTGCTGCCTGGACCAGATCCTCAACCAGGCAGCCAAGTTTCGCTACATGTACGGCGGCAAGGCGGTCACCCCGCTGGTGATGCGCACCATGGTCGGCGCCGGCCTGCGCGCCGCCGCCCAGCACTCGCAGATGCTCACCTCGCTGTGGACCCACATCCCGGGCCTGAAGGTGGTGTGCCCGTCGTCGCCGTATGACGCCAAGGGCCTGCTGATCCAGGCGATCCGCGACAACGACCCGGTGATCTTCTGCGAGCACAAGCTGCTCTACAGCCTGCAGGGCGAAGTGCCGGAAGAGGTCTACACCGTGCCGTTCGGCGAGGCCAACTTCTTGCGTGACGGCGACGACATCACTCTGGTGACCTACGGGCGCATGGTCCACCTGGCCATGGAGGCGGCGGCCAACCTGGCACGCCAGGGCATCGACTGCGAGGTGCTCGACCTGCGCACCACCAGCCCGATGGATGAAGACAGCATTCTCGAAAGCGTGGAAAAGACCGGCCGCCTGGTGGTGATCGACGAAGCCAACCCGCGCTGCTCGATGGCCACCGACATCAGTGCGCTGGTGGCGCAGAAAGCCTTCGGCGCACTCAAGGGCCCGATCGAGATGGTCACTGCGCCGCACACCCCGGTGCCGTTCTCCGACGCGCTGGAAGACCTCTACATCCCCACCGCCGCCAAGATCGAGGCTGCCGTGCACACAGTGATGAAAGGGAGGGACGCGGCATGAGCCAGATCCATACCCTGACCATGCCCAAGTGGGGCCTGTCGATGACCGAGGGGCGCATCGACACCTGGCTCAAGCAGGAAGGCGAGCACATCAGCAAGGGCGACGAGGTGCTGGACGTGGAGACCGACAAGATCTCCAGCAGCGTCGAGGCCCCGTTCAGCGGCGTGCTGCGCCGTCAGATCGCCAGGCCCGACGAGACCCTGGCAGTGGGGGCGCTGCTGGCCGTGGTGGTCGAGGGCGAGGCCAGCGACGCGCAGATCGATGCGGTGGTACAGCGCTTTCAGGCCGAGTTCGTGCCCGGTGACGGCGCCGAGCAGGACAGCGGCCCGGCGCCGCAGAAAGTCGAGCTGGACGGGCACCGGGTGCGCTACTTCGACCTCGGCGAAGGCGGTACGCCGCTGGTGTTGATCCACGGCTTCTGCGGCGACCTGAACAACTGGATGTTCAACCACCCGGCGCTGGCCGCCGAGCGCCGGGTGATCGCCCTCGACCTGCCCGGGCATGGCGAGTCGGGCAAGCACCTGCAACGCGGCGACCTGGATGAGCTGAGCCAGAGCGTGCTGGCCCTGCTCGATCACCTGGACCTGGGGCGCGTGCACCTGGCCGGGCACTCCATGGGTGGTGCGGTGGCCTTGAACCTGGCGCGGCTGGCACCTGCGCGGGTGCAGTCGCTGAGCCTGATCGCCAGCGCCGGGCTGGGGCGCGAGATCAATGGCGGCTACCTGCAGGGCATCGTTGCGGCGGCCAACCGCAACGCCCTGAAGCCGCAGATGACGCAGCTGTTCTCCGACCCCGGGCTGGTGACCCGGCAGATGCTCGAGGACATGCTCAGGTTCAAGCGCCTGGAGGGGGTGGACGAGGCCCTGCGACAACTGGCCGACGCACTGGCCAGCGACGGCGTGCAGCATCACGATCTGCGCCCGGTGGTGGCGCAGCAGCCGACGCTGGTGCTGTGGGGCAGCGATGACGCGATCATCCCGGCCACCCATGTGGACGGCCTGCCAGCCGAGGTGGCGATACTGCCGGGCCAGGGGCACATGGTGCAGCTGGAAGCGGCCGAGCAGGTCAATGCGCGACTGCTGGCGTTTTTGCGCGGGCACTGACCAGCACCGGTTTGTGTCTCGAGGGCTGCTCTGCAGCCCGATCGCGGGTCAAGCCCGCTCCCACAGGGATCACTGCCGTCTCTGTGGGAGCGGGCTTGACCCGCGATCACGCCAGTACAGACACTGCAGCGCCCCCGATACAAACCCCTCGCACTCAAGTAAACTGGCGCGCTTCGCGCAGCCCCCAGCGGCTGCCCTCCACGAATTACCCAAAGGTGCCCGCCATGCCCTGGCTGCAAGTACGTCTGGCCATCAGCCCGGAACAAGCCGAAACCTACGAAGATGCCCTGCTCGAAGTCGGCGCCGTCTCCGTCACCTTCATGGACGCCGAAGACCAGCCGATCTTCGAACCGGACCTCAACACCACCCCGCTGTGGTCGCACACCCACCTGCTGGCCCTGTTCGAAGCCGACGCCGAACCCGAGGCAGTGTTTGCCCACCTGCAACTGCTGACCGGGGCCGCCCTGCCCGAGCACCAGGCCGAAGTGATCGAAGACCAGGACTGGGAACGCAGCTGGATGGACAACTTCCAGCCCATGCGCTTCGGCCAGCGCCTGTGGATCGTGCCCAGCTGGCACGCCGCCCCCGAGCCGGACGCCGTCAACCTGCTGCTCGACCCGGGCCTGGCGTTCGGCACCGGCACCCACCCGACCACCGCCCTGTGCCTGGAATGGCTCGACGGCCAGGACCTGAACGGCACTGAAGTACTCGACTTCGGCTGCGGCTCGGGCATCCTCGCCATCGCCGCGCTGCTGCTGGGCGCACGCAAGGCGGTGGGCACCGACATCGACGTGCAGGCCATCGAGGCCTCGCGCGACAATGCCGGGCGCAACGGCATCGCCGACGCGCTGTTCGACCTGTACCTGCCCCAGGACATGCCGACCATGCAGGCCGACGTGCTGGTGGCCAACATCCTCGCCGGCCCGCTGGTCTCGCTGGCCCCGCAGCTGTCCGGCCTGGTACGCCCCGGCGGCCTGCTGGCGCTGTCGGGCATCCTCGCCGAACAGGGCGATGAAGTGGCCGCCGCCTACGCCAAGGACTTCGACCTGGACCCGATCGCCGTGCGCGATGGCTGGGTACGCATCAGTGGTCGCCGGCGCTAACTGCGCCTAGACTACAACTCTGCACAACCCGGACCGCCGCATGACCGACAGTTTCGTCACCCAGTGCCCGCATTGCCAGACCAGCTTTCGCGTCAGCCACACTCAATTGAGTGTGGCCCGCGGGGTAGTGCGCTGCGGCAATTGCCTGCAGGTATTCAACGCCGCCAAGCAACTGCTGGAGCAGAGTGCAGCGCAACAGGCGCTGCAGGTGGCCCCCGCGCTGCCGCCGGCAACGCCGTTGCCTGCGCCGGTGGCCGAACCCGAACATGCACCGCAGCCAGCGCCGTCGGCCCCCGCGCCGATCAGCCAGCGCGAATGGACGGCCAGCGCGCTGGACGTCGACCTCGACCAACTGGACCTCGACCAGGAACTCGCCCGCCTGGAGCAACGCGAAATCCAGCCGATCAGCGAGTTCAAGCGCAGCCAGGCCGAAGACTTCGACCTGGCGCCACGCCGCGAGGACAGCCTCAGCGCCCAGCGCGACGGCCCAGACGACACCTCGTACACCGACAGCCTGTTCAGCAGCCCCGCCGACGAACGCGAAGCCCAGGCAACGCCGCAGCCGCCGCTGGTCGACGAACCCGTCCCGGCTGTCGTGGCGCTGCCGGGCGAGCGCACCGAACCCTCGCTGTCGCTGGACCTGGACGGCCTGGATGACGAGCCCCCGCTGCGCGAGCAGCCCCTCCACGACCCCGACGTGGTGGCCGAGCACCTGTCGGCACGCGACCCGGGTGATGAGCCCGATACGCCGGACCCGGCGCTCGACGACGCCCCGAATACCCGCCACGAACCCGACCTTGGCCCGATGGCCGCACGCTCGCCGCGCAAGCCGGCGCTGGTCGACATCGTCGACGACCCGCTGCAGCTCGACTGGCAGAAGCCGCGCAGCCACTGGGGCCGGCGCCTGCTGTGGGCGCTGCTGACTCTGCTGGCTGGCGCGGCACTGGCTGGCCAGTACATCGCCTATCACTTCGACGAACTGGCCCGCCAGGACCAGTACCGCCCCTGGTTCCAGCAGCTGTGCCCGCAACTGGGCTGCGAAGTGCCTTCCAAGGTCGACATCGCCCGCATCAAGAGCAGCAACCTGGTGGTCCGCAGCCACCCGGACTTTGCCGGCGCGTTGATCGTGGACGCGATCATCTACAATCGTGCGCCCTTCTCGCAGCCATTCCCGCTGCTGGAGCTGCGGTTTGCCGACCTCAACGGCCAACTGATCGCCAGCCGTCGCTTCAAGCCCGGCGAGTACCTGAGCGGCGAGCTGGCCGGCAAGGCCGAAATGCCCAGCCAGACCCCGATCCACATCGCCCTGGACATCCTCGATCCGGGCCCGAAGGCGGTCAACTACAGCCTGAGCTTCCGCTCGCCGGAGTAAACCCAGCGACCAGCGGCAAGCTTCAGGCGGCAAGAGAAAAGCGCGGTATCACGCCACTCCTGCTTTTGGCTGGGGCTTGAAGCTTGTCGCTTGCCGCTCAAACTGTTCATATTTTATCCAGATCGACCTTTATCCGGTCACCGAGAGCGGGTATCATGCCCACCCTTTTTCGAACTCTAAGATCGGCCCCCACAACAGGGAACTCCTATGTCGGCGGTACGCATCGGCCCATACACACTGCAGAACGCCCTGATCCTTGCCCCGATGGCCGGGGTCACGGACCAGCCTTTTCGTCAGCTGTGCCGACGAATGGGCGCAGGCCTGGTGGTGTCCGAAATGGTCAGCAGCGACATGAGCCTGTGGAACAGCCGCAAGTCGCGCCTGCGCATGATTCACGATGGCGATCCCGAGCCCCGCTCGGTGCAGATCGCCGGCGGTGACGCGCAGATGCTCGCGGCCGCGGCCCGGGCCAATGTCGAGGCCGGCGCGCAGATCATCGATATCAACATGGGCTGCCCGGCAAAAAAAGTCTGCAACAAAGCTGCAGGCTCTGCTTTATTGAAGGATGAAGTACTGGTCAACGAGATCCTCCAGGCGGTGGTCGCCGCCGTGGACGTACCCGTTACCCTCAAGATCCGCACCGGCTGGGACCGGGACAACAAGAATGGCCTGACCGTGGCGAAGATCGCCGAGCAGGCAGGCATTCAGGCACTGGCCGTACATGGCCGCACCCGTGCCGACCTGTACACCGGCGACGCCGAGTACGACACCATCGCCGCCATCAAGCAGGCGGTGTCGATACCGGTATTTGCCAATGGCGACATCACGTCGCCGCAAAAGGCCCGACAGGTGCTCGACGCCACCGGCGCCGACGGCCTGCTGATCGGCCGCGCCGCCCAGGGGCGGCCGTGGATCTTTCGCGAGGTCGAGCACTACCTGCGCACCGGCGAGCTGTTGCCGGCACCGCAGTTGGCTGAAGTGGAACGAATTCTGCTGGAGCACCTGGCCGCGCTGCACGCCTTCTATGGCGATGTGATGGGTGTGCGTATCGCCCGCAAGCATGTGGGCTGGTACCTGGCAACGTTACCGGGCGCCAGGGAGTTTCGCGCCCGCTTCAATGGTTTGGAAGAAACACACGCGCAGTGCGCCGACGTTCGCGAGTTTTTCCGCGAACGTGAACAGAGCCTTGAGACAGAGGACGGACAAGGGGTGGCCGCATGACGATGATGACCGAGACTTTAGTGAGTGGAACAACGCCCGTGAGCGACAACGTCAACCTGAAACAGCACCTGAACACCCCGAGCGAAGAGGGCCAGACCCTTCGCGGGAGCGTGGAGAAGGCGCTGCACAACTACTTTGCGCACCTCGAGGGCGCTGCTGTCACGGACGTGTACAACCTGGTGCTCTCTGAAGTCGAGGCACCCTTGCTCGAAAGCGTGATGAACTACGTCAAGGGCAACCAGACCAAGGCCAGCGAGCTGCTGGGGCTCAACCGGGGCACCTTGCGCAAGAAGCTCAAGCAGTACGATCTGCTGTAACAACGAATCCACACCAGAAAAGGCGGCTCCCATTCGATGAGGTCGCCTTTTTTGCTGACTCCACCGCGTTATGGAATCTGAAATGACCGACCAGACTACCCGCCTGCCGATCCGCCGCGCCTTGATCAGCGTTTCCGACAAGACCGGAATCCTCGAATTCGCCCGTGAGCTGCAACAGCTCGGCGTCGAGATCCTGTCCACCGGTGGCACCTTCAAGTTGCTCCAGGACAATGGCGTCGCCGCGGTGGAAGTTGCCGACTACACCGGCTTTGCCGAAATGATGGACGGCCGGGTCAAGACCCTGCACCCCAAGATCCACGGTGGCATCCTCGGCCGTCGCGGTACCGATGACGCCATCATGGCCGAGCACGGGATCAAGCCGATCGACCTGGTCGCCGTCAACCTGTACCCCTTCGAAGCCACCATCTCCAAGCCGGGCTGCGACCTGCCGACCGCCATCGAGAACATCGACATCGGCGGCCCGACCATGGTTCGCTCGGCGGCCAAGAACCACAAGGACGTGGCCATCGTGGTCAACGCCAGCGACTACGGCCAGGTACTCGAGAGCCTCAAGGCCGGTGGCCTGACCTACGCCCAGCGCTTCGACCTGATGCTCAAGGCGTTCGAGCACACCGCCGCCTACGACGGCATGATCGCCAACTACATGGGCACCGTGAACCAGTCGGCCGACACCCTGAGCACCGAAGACCGCAGCCAGTTCCCGCGCACCTTCAACAGCCAGTTCGTCAAGGCCCAGGAAATGCGCTACGGCGAGAACCCGCACCAGAGCGCGGCGTTCTACGTCGAGGCCAAGCCGAGCGAGGCCGGCATCGCCACCGCCACCCAGCTGCAGGGCAAGGAGCTGTCGTACAACAACGTGGCCGACACCGACGCCGCGCTGGAATGCGTCAAGAGCTTCGTCAAGCCGGCCTGCGTGATCGTCAAGCACGCCAACCCGTGCGGCGTGGCCGTCAGCCCGGACGCCGAGGGCGGCATCCGCCAGGCCTACGAGCTGGCCTACGCCACCGATACCGAATCAGCCTTCGGCGGCATCATCGCGTTCAACCGCGAGCTGGATGCCGAAACCGCCAAGGCCATCGTCGAGCGTCAGTTCGTCGAAGTGATCATCGCCCCGAGCGTGAGCGAAGAAGCCCGCGCCGTGGTGGCCGCCAAGGCCAACGTGCGCCTGCTGGCGTGCGGCCAGTGGTCGGCCGAGCGTGCCGCTGCCTGGGACTACAAGCGCGTCACCGGCGGCCTGCTGGTACAGAGCCGCGACATCGGCATGATCACCGAGGGCGACCTGAAGGTGGTGACCAAGCGTGCGCCGACCGAGCAGGAAATCCACGACCTGATCTTCGCCTGGAAAGTGGCCAAGTACGTCAAGTCCAACGCCATCGTCTATGCCAAGAACCGCCAGACCATCGGTGTCGGCGCCGGCCAGATGAGCCGCGTGAACTCGGCGCGCATTGCCGCGATCAAGGCCGAGCATGCCGGCCTGCAGGTACAGGGTGCGGTCATGGCCTCGGATGCGTTCTTCCCGTTCCGCGACGGTATCGACAACGCGGCCAAGGTGGGTATCACTGCGGTGATCCAGCCGGGCGGTTCGATGCGTGATGCCGAGGTGATTGCCGCGGCCGACGAAGCCGGCATCGCGATGGTGTTCACCGGCATGCGCCACTTCCGTCACTGATCCACTGCGTGTAGGAGCCGGCGTTGCCGGCGAATGGGCCCGCCCGGTCAACGCGGTGCGACCTTCGCCGGCAACGCCGGCTCCTACAGTTACTCTCCGAATTAGCGTCATCGAGGTTTTGACATGAACGTTTTGATCATCGGTAGCGGCGGCCGCGAACACGCCCTGGCCTGGAAAGTTGCCCAGGACCCTCGCGTCGAGACTGTCTTCGTCGCCCCCGGCAACGCCGGCACCGCCACCGAAGCCAAGTGCAAGAACGTCGACATCGACGTCACCGCCCTGGACCAACTGGCCGACTTCGCCGAGAAGAACGTCGCCCTGACCATCGTCGGCCCCGAGGGCCCGTTGGTGGCCGGCGTGGTCGACCTGTTCCGCAGCCGCGGCCTGGACTGCTTCGGCCCCACCAAGGGCGCGGCGCAGCTGGAAGGCTCCAAGGCCTTCACCAAGGACTTTCTGGCCCGTCACAAGATCCCGACCGCCGACTACCAGAACTTCACCGAAGTGGAGCCGGCCCTGGCCTACCTGCGCGAAAAAGGCGCACCGATCGTGATCAAGGCCGACGGCCTGGCCGCGGGCAAGGGCGTGATCGTCGCCATGACCCTGGCTGAAGCCGAGGACGCGGTACGCGACATGCTCGCCGGCAATGCCTTCGGCGACGCCGGTTCGCGCGTGGTCATCGAAGAGTTCCTCGACGGCGAGGAAGCCAGCTTCATCGTCATGGTCGACGGGCAGAACGTGCTGCCGATGGCCACCAGCCAGGACCACAAGCGCGTCGGCAACGCCGACACCGGCCCCAACACCGGCGGCATGGGCGCCTACTCGCCAGCCCCGGTGGTCACTGCCGAAGTCCACCAGCGCGTGATGGACCAGGTGATCTGGCCGACCGTCAACGGCATGGCTGCCGAAGGCAACGTGTACACCGGCTTCCTGTATGCCGGGCTGATGATCGACAAGGCCGGCAACCCCAAGGTCATCGAGTTCAACTGCCGCTTCGGCGACCCGGAAACCCAGCCGGTGATGCTGCGCCTGGAATCGAGCCTGGTGCTGCTGATCGAAGCGGCGTTCGCCAAGGCCCTGAACAAGGTCGAAGCGCAGTGGAACCCGCAGCCGAGCCTGGGCGTTGTACTGGCCGCCGGCGGCTACCCGGGCGACTACGCCAAGGGTGCACCGATCAGCGGCCTGGACGCCGCAGCCAAGCTCACCGGCAAGGTGTTCCATGCCGGTACCGCCCTCAAGGACGGCCAGGTGGTCACCAGCGGTGGTCGCGTACTGTGTGCCACTGCCCTGGGCGAGACCGTCGAAGCCGCGCAGCAGCAGGCCTACCGCCTGGCCGCCGAAATCGAGTGGGACGGCAGTTTCTACCGCACCGACATCGGCTACCGCGCCATCGCCCGTGAACGTGGCGAGCACCAGGAGTAAGCTGACACGGCAAGGCTCCAAAGGGGCCTTGCCTTCGGCTTGGCACGCCGCGCATAGTTGCAAACCGGCATTTGGCTAGGAAGGGATATCTCGTGCGTTGGCTCAGGATTGCCATTGGACTCACCGTCAGCCTGCTGACTCTGCTCTGCCTGTTCCCGGCCACGGCCGATTCGGGCAGTGGGTGGTCGGTATTGCTCGACGATCAGGCCAACCTGCAACTGAGCGACATCCGTTCCGAGCGTTACCGTAACCAGTTCAGTCCCATCGAGCTCAACCAGCTCGATGCCGCCGAGCCCCAGCAGGCGCTCTGGCTGCATTACCACCTGCCCCCACACCAGCCCGAACAGGTACTGCGCCTGTTCGCCCCGGACCTGTCGCACCTGAACCTGTATGTGGTCGACGGCGCCCGGCTGATCGAGCAGTCCCACAACGGCCGCCCGGACACCAACGGCCCGGTGAGCCTGACCACCAACGATCACCTGCTGGCGGTGCCGAGCAGCGACCAGGCCCAGGACCTCTACCTGCGGCTGGTCTCCGAGCACCAGCTGCGGCCCGGCATCAGCCTGATGCCCGCCGTGAGCGCCGCCGCCGACCAGCGCCAGCCACTGCTGTTCGGGTTGCTGTTCGGCTGCATGGGCATGCTGATCCTGCACAACCTGGTGCGCTTCGGCTATTCGCGCTCCACCAGCAGCCTGTGGCTGGCCGGCTACCACAGCCTGATGCTGCTCAGCGCGCTGATCCTGCTCAACCTGAGCGGGCCGTGGAACCTCTGGCAGACCTCGCAGACACCGGCCGCCTACCTCACTGCCCTGCTCGCCAGCCTCTGCGGGCTGGCCTTCACCCTGCGCTTCTTCGCCCCCCTGCAGCAGCCGCGCCTGGCCCGCCTGCTGCAAGGCGAGATCCTGCTGATCGCCATCGGCGGCCTGTTGCTGCTGTTCGTCGACACCTTGCCGTTGAACCTGGCCACCTACGCGCTGGTGGCCCTGGCCAGCCTGAGCATGCTGATCACGGCCGTTTGCCACTGGGTGCGCGGCTTCGCCCCGGCGCGCCTGTTCAGCCTGGCCATGCTGGTGTTCAACCTGGGCTGCCTGGTGGTGCTGCCGGCGCTGCTGGGCCTTACCCGCACCCCCACCGAATGGCTGCTGTTCATCCTGCTGGGGTTCACCGCCTTCACCGGCCTTCTGCTCAACATGGCCCTGGGCGAGCGCCTGCGCAGCATCAGCGAGGCGCGCTTCAGCGCCAGCCGCGAGCTGGCCGCCAGCACCGCCGAAATCAACGCCAAGGCAGAGTTTCTGGCACGCATCAGCCACGAGATCCGCACCCCGATGAACGGTGTGCTGGGCATGACCGAACTGCTGCTGGGCACCCCGCTGTCGGTCAAGCAGCGCGACTATGTGCAGACCATCCACAGTGCCGGCAACGAGCTGCTGACCCTGATCAACGAGATCCTCGACATCTCCAAGCTCGAGTCCGGCCAGATCGAGCTGGATGACGTGCAGTTCGACCTCAACGCCCTGATCGAGGACTGCCTGAGCATCTTCAGGGCCAAGGCCGAACAGCAGAACATCGAACTGATCAGCTTCACCCAGCCGCAGGTGCCGCGGGTCATCAGCGGTGACCCCACGCGCCTGCGCCAGGCCCTGCTGAGCCTGCTGGAAAACGCCCTGAAAAAGACCGAGCAGGGCGAGATCCTGCTGGTGGTGGCACTGGACCAGCGCGGCAGCAGCCCGCGCCTGCGCCTGGCCGTGCAGGACAGCGGCGAACCGATCCCGCCCAGCGAGCGCGAGGCACTGCTGCAGGCCGAGTTGCACAGCGAGCACGTGCTGTCGAGCAACAAGCTCGGCGGCCTGCTGGGCCTGGTGATCGCCAAGCAACTGATCGCCCTGATGCAGGGCGAGTTCGGCATCAAGACCAGCCACAACCAGGGCAACACCCTGTGGATGACCCTGCCGCTGGACCCGCAGCGCCTCGAACAGCCCGCCGCCGACCTCGACGGCCCGCTGCGCGATGCCCGGGTGCTGGTGGTGGACGACAACGACACCTGCCGCAAGGTGCTGGTGCAGCAGTGCAGCGCCTGGGGCATGAACGTGAGCGCCGTGCCCTCGGGCAAGGAAGCCCTGGCCCTGCTGCGCACCAAGGCGCACCTGCGCGACTACTTCGATGCCGTGCTGCTCGACCAGAACATGCCCGGCATGACCGGCATGCAACTGGCCGCCAAGATCAAGGAAGATCCGAGCCTGAACCACGACATCCTGATCATCATGCTCACCGGCATCACCAATGCGCCGAGCAAGGTCATCGCCCGCAACGCCGGGGTCAAGCGCATCCTGGCCAAGCCCGTGGCCGGCTACACCCTCAAGACCACCCTGGCCGAAGAACTGGCCCAGCGCAGCAAGGGCCAGATGCTCGGCATGCAGCCGCCCAGCCTGGCCACCCCGCTGGACGTGCCCGCCGACTTCCGCATCCTGGTGGCCGAAGACAACAACATCTCCACCAAGGTGATCCGCGGCATGCTCGGCAAGCTCAACCTGGAGCCCGACACCGCCAGCAACGGCGAGGAAGCCCTGCAGGCCATGAAGGCGCAGCGCTACGACCTGGTGCTGATGGACTGCGAGATGCCGGTGCTGGACGGCTTCTCGGCCACCCAGCAACTGCGCGCCTGGGAGGCGGTCAGCCTGCGCCCGCGCACACCGGTGGTGGCGCTGACCGCGCACATCCTGGCCGAGCACAAGGAGCGCGCACGCCAGGCCGGCATGGACGGGCACATGGCCAAGCCGGTGGAGCTGTCGCAACTGCGCGAACTGATCGAATACTGGGTGGCCCACCGCAAGCCCCACGAGCAGCCCGACAACGCGCCCGTCCCCCACTGATACACTTGCCCAACGCCCCCTTTGCCGCGAGCCCACGCCATGCTCCATGAGTTGTTCAGCGTCTACCTGAAGATGCTCGTGCTCTACAGCCCGTTCTTCGTCCTGTCCTGCTTCATCAGCCTGACCCGCGGCCACTCCAGCAAGGAGCGCAAGCAGCTGGCCTGGCGCGTGGCGCTGGCGGTACTGATCGCCAGCGTGCTGCTGTACCTGTTCGGGCGGGCAATCTTCGGCATCTTCGGCATCACCCCCGACGCGTTTCGCATCGGCGCCGGCAGCGTGCTGTTCATCTCGGCGCTGGGCATGGCCCAGGGCAAGTCGGCGGTCAACACCGACAACGTGCAGCAGGACGTGACCATCGTGCCGCTGACCATCCCGCTGACCGTCGGCCCCGGCACCATCGGTGCGCTGCTGGTGATGGGCGTCAGCCAGCCGCACTGGGACGACAAGCTGCTGGCCATCGTGAGTATCGCCCTGGCCAGCTTCACCGTTGGCCTGGTGCTGTTTCTGTCGCACCGCATCGAACGGCTGCTTGGCGACCAGGGCCTGCAGATCGTCAGCCGGCTGATGGGCCTGTTCGTGTGCGCCCTGGCGGCGCAGATCATCTTCACCGGGATCAAGGGCTACCTGGTGCTCTAGCCCCTACCGGTCCTGGAAGAAACCTTCCGAGAGTGCCCGGGTCTGGGCCAGTACGAACGTGCGATGGCTCGCGTACGCCTGGCGATCGAACAGGTAGCAGCCACCATGGGGCGTCAGGGTCACGTAGCGCCGGTAGGTATCGGTCAGAAAGCCGTGTTCGACGTCCACTTCAAAGCGCATCACCAGCCCGCAGAAACACAACATGGGCTGGTTGCGTCGATCGGTGAAACAGGGCGTGACCTTGCAGTGCATGGCCTTCTCCACGTCGCGCCTGGGCATGGCCGAAGACTCGAAGTGGCGCCGGGCCTTGGTCTCCAGGTCGAGGTCGCGCAGCGACTGGCTGATCACCTGGTGAAACAGCACCTCGGCGTCCCGCTGTACCACCGTGACTTCGAAGGCACGCACCTGCGCCAGGTCGTGGGCAGCCGTGGACACCGACGACAGAAAGCTGATCAGGCGGCAACCATGCCGCAGCAGGCAGGCATGGTGGAACTCATTCCAGGCCTGCGGCGAGGCATGCTGGCCAACCGCTTTGCTGGCGTACATCTCGGCGTACACCATCAGGTCCATCATGTCCTGCATGTCGGCAGGGTCCATGCCCTCACCGAACGACACCCGGTTGTCGCCGATTACCTGCGAACGTTCAGTGGAGGTCATGGGTGCCCCCTTGCAGCGAGCCGTCGGCCTTGGCCTTGGCCTTGGCCTGCGGCACCACCCGCCTGAGCACAACGACATCGTCCTCCAGGGCTGCCACCGTCATCTCGCGCAGTCGCGCATAGCGCGCAACCGACAACTGCTTGTGGCTGTAGAAGAACAGCGCGTCGCCCGGGCTGTCGACCCCACAGAACGTCTGGTGCAGAAAGTCCTGCTGAAGCGGCACCACCAGCGCCAGGCTCACAAACAGGCTGAACACCTGGTCTGGCGCGGTGCACGCACTGAGCTGGAAGTTGATCGCCGTGCGCTGGCTGGCCTGGCTGTGCGCGAGCACCTGGGCACGAAACAGCTGGCGCGCCGGGTGCTCGTAGGCCAGTTCGCAAATCTGCTCCAGCATGTCGGTCATCTGCCGCACGATGGCCGCAGGCAACTTCTTCTTCAGGTGCCTGGTCACCAGCGCGACGATGCTCAGGTCATCCAGGCCGGCGAACCTGGATACATCGGACTGCACGGTCTGGGTGCTCCACATGAGCTGGCCCAGGCCGTCCACATTGCGCTTGAACCAGGCCCGGGGGTTGGCGGTGACCAGGCCGTCCTGGTTGGCCGACACCTGCGCCAGCAAGTGGGAGTTCAATACATCATCCCTGTCCGGTGCGCTCAACCCGCCGGGAAATGAAATCAGCTGCGCACCATTGACCCATGTCTCGTACTGCATTGCCATGCCTCGACTCCTTGAGGATAGCGGCACCGGCGCCTTGACACCGGTGCCGGTAGAATTACTTCTTCTTGATTTTCCTGAAGAAGTTATCCGAGGAAATACCCATGTAGTCGTGGATGTCGTCTTTGTTGCGCTGATAGACACGTTCGTTCCAGTTGACCATGGTGGCCACCTGAGTGATGTCCATGGTTTCGTTGTCCCACTTCCAGAACAGTGCGCCGCCCTTGTCGGTACGCTTGTTGTATTCAAGCCCGATGAACAGTGTCACGGCTTCGCCGTTATCCGTTTCAAGGCACGGCAGAATGCGGCAACTGTCCTTGCTCGCGCCGGTGCTGTTGTTGTTGAACAGGGTGATCATGTCCTCGTCGCCCTTGAGCTTGTCGAGGGCCCTGGAAACCAGCGGGATCATGGCGGCTGCGTTGCCACCGGCCACCGAGGCGACGATTTCCAGCACCACGCTGTCCATGGTGATGTCGCGCTTGCTGGTGTTGTAGCTCTGACGGTCCGAACTGGTCATGAACCAGCCGGCGTGCAGCATGGCCTCCCGGTAGGCTGCCAGCCATTGCAGGGGCTGCTCCTGGATACTGCCCGAGGTGTTGGCCACCATCTCGGCGAACAGGGTGGCGTCCTTGGCCATCTGGCGCTTGTCCGCCGACAGCTTGTCGGCAAAGGTCAGAATCGTCGGGCCTTCGCTGGTCATCAGTGCCACTTCGCCCGCTTCGTCATCGAGCCCTTCACTGGCCAGCAGCCCGCGCATGGACAGCGGCGAATGCTGAAGATCCGGTACTTCCAGGTTGCTGAAGAATTCAGCGCTTTTTTCCGCGCAGGGAAACACAGTCGAGTTATCCATAACATCATCCTTGTTCAGTTTTGGTTTGCCGCGGCACAGCCAGGCCACTGCAAACTATCACCGGGCCTGCATGAAAAAAGGTGCGCCCGTTTCCAGGCGCACCTTTCTTTCCCTACGAGACCCTGTGGCTATCCAGGGCGGCCGGCGCCATACCAACGCGGCGTGTACACCCACTCGCCACCGTCGGCACGCGCGAAGGCGCAGGTGGTGGACGACCCCACCAGCACCATGGTGCGCATGTCCACCTGCTCTGGCGTCAGCTCGCCCAGGGTCAGGGTGCGCAGGGTCTGGCCGGGGCGGCCGATGTCACGGCCCAGCACCACCGGGGTGGCTGGCGTGCGGTGCTGGCGCACGATCTCCAGGGCACGCCCCAGCTGCCAGGGCCGCGAGCGCGAGATCGGGTTGTAGAAGGCCAGCGCCAGGTCGGCCTGGCAGGCGAGGTCCAGGCGTTTCTCGATGATGTCCCAGGGCTTGAGGTTGTCCGACAGCGACAGCACGCAGAAGTCATGCCCCAGCGGCGCACCGGCCTGCGCGGCGGTGGCCAGCGAGGCCGAGACGCCCGGCAGCACCTGCAGCTCGACGCTGTGCCACTGCGGGTCCGTCGACTCGTGCAGGGCTTCGAGCACCGCCGCTGCCATGGCGAACACGCCCGGGTCGCCCGACGATACCACCACCACCGAGCGGCCTTGCGCGGCCAGCTCGAAGGCATGCCGTGCGCGCTGCATTTCTTCGCGGTTGTCGGTGCAGTGCAGCACCTGATCGGCGCGGAACGGGCCGGCCATACGCACATAGGTTTCATAACCCAGCACGTCATTGGCGCGTGCCAGCTCGGCCTTGACCGCCGGCACCATCAGGTCGGCGGCGCCCGGGCCCAGGCCGATCACCGCCAGGCGGCCACGGGCGCGCCCGATCCGTTGCGGGTCGATCGGCTGGCCGGCCACCGCAATCGCCACGCCCTCGCCTGCGCACTGCGGCGCCAGCAACTGCGGCCAGGCCTGCGCGGCCAGCTCGGCAACGCTGCCGGCGGCCGGGGCGAAGCGCAACGGCACGCCCAGCTCGGCCGCTGCCGCGTGCAACGCCGGGCTGGCCATCTCGCTGTCGGCCGCCAGCAGGCAGGCCAATGCCGGCTCGGCGATCTTCGCGCGGTGCAGCGCCGCACGCACCGCCGCGGCCAGCTCCGGCACCTGGGCACTCACGGCCACCAGCACGCAGCGCGGGTAGATCACCAGCTCGTTGGCGTCGGCCTCACGTGCATCGCAGCCCACGTGAATGGCCAGCTGCGCCTGCTCGCTCTGCGGCAGTTGCGCCTGTTCCAGCCACGGCGCGGCGCCATCGATGCGCACGCTTTCACCGGCCAGCAGGTCGGACACGAAACGCTTGCCCAGCTCCAGGTCGGCCAGCGCATAACCACTGGGCGGGTTGAGCAGGCAGGTGCCGAAGCGCAGCTCGCCGCTGGTGGTGATGGCCGGCGCCACGCCGAGGCCGGCGGCGATCTCGCGGGCCAGCCCGTTGACCCCGCCCAGCCCGCCCAGCAGCGGCACCACGGCGCTGCCGTCTTCGGCCACGGCCAGTACCGGCGGTTCGGCGCCCTTCTCCAGCAGCACGCTGGCCAGGCTGCGAATCACGATGCCGGCGGCGCACAGGGCAATGATCGGGGTGTCCTGCTGGTACAGCTGGCGCAGGGTGGCGCCGAAGTCCTGGTAGCTGCGGTCCGTGCCCTCGACCCGCCCGGCCAGGCCGTGGATCAATGCATCGGGGTACAGCTGCTGGAGCCTGCGGGCAGTGGCCAGGCTGCCCTTGCCCAGAATCACGATGGCCGGTGCGTGAGATGTCATCACCCTTGCCACCGTTCACCCGGCACGATGATCAGCGAGAAGTATGGCGAGGACTGCGGGTCGACTGCATCCAGCGCCACGATCTTCTGGTTGGCCATGGTCGCGCGCTCCACGTACAGCGCTCGCTCGGCCAGGCCCAGTTCGGCCAGCACCTGGCGCACCTTGGGGAAATTGCGCCCCAGCTTCATGATCACCGCCGCGTCGGCATCGGCCAGGCGGCGCTTGAGCTCGTCGGCCGGCAGCACGCCCGACAGCACCGACAGGCTCTGGTTGCGGTACACCAGTGGCGCGCCGAGTACCGAGGCGCCCCCGAGCATCGAGCACACGCCGGGGATCACCTGGGCCTCGTAGCGCTCGGCCAGGCGGTCGTGCAGGTACATGTAGGAGCCATAGAAGAACGGGTCGCCTTCGCAGATCACCGCCACGTCGCGGCCGGCATCCAGGTGCGCGGCCACTTCCAGGCTGGCGCCGTCGTAGAAGTCGCTGATCACCTGTTCATACGACAGCGGCGCCGGCAGCGCCTCGGTGGTCACCGGGTACACCAGCGGCAGCAATGTCTGCGCCTGCTGCAGATGCGCCTCGATGATGCCGAAGGCATTGCCGCGCTTGCCCTTGGCCACGAAATACGCCACCACTGGCGCCTCGCGCAGCAGGCGCAGCGCCTTGACCGTGATCAGTTCGGGGTCGCCGGGGCCCACGCCCAGGCCAAGCAGTCGTCCGCGTGGCTGCATCATTCGACCTCCGTGGCCAGGGCATTGACTGCCGCTGCTGCCATCGCGCTGCCGCCCAGGCGGCCCTCGACGATCACGAACGGCACGCCACGGCTGTCGGCCGCGAGCATCGCCTTGGACTCGGCCGCGCCGACGAAACCGACCGGGAAACCGAGGATCAGCGCAGGCTTCGGCGCCCCCGCATCGATCATCTCGAGCAGGTAGAACAATGCGGTCGGCGCATTGCCGATCACCACCACGCTGCCTTCCAGGTGCGGGCGCCACAGCTCCAGGGCCACCGCCGAGCGGGTGTTGCCCAGCTCCTTGGCCAGGCCCGGCACGCTGTCGTCGCGCAGGGTGCAGATCACCTCGTTGTTGGCCGGCAGGCGTGCACGGGTGATGCCTTCGGCGACCATGCGCGCATCGCACAGGATCGGCGCACCGTTGGCCAGCGCCTCGCGCCCGGCCTTGCCGGCGCCTTCGCTGAAGCGCAGCTTGTCGACCACCTCGACCATGCCGCAGGCATGGATGACCCGCACCGCGAGTTTTTCCAGGTCGGCCGGGATCCGCTCCAGGCGAGCCTCCTGGCGAATGATGGCGAAGGAGTTGCGGTAGATCTCCTGGCCGTCGCGGATGTAATCAATCATCGGGGTTGCTCCGTAGGCGGGCGTCGAGTTGCGCGCCCGCTTCTTTCAATGTCAGGTTGCGCCCGCCAGGGGCGCCCAGGCCCGGCTGCGCCGGGTCGTGAAAATACAGGTCGTAATGCCCGGGCCCGACCGCCAGCAGGGTGGCCGGTGCACGGTGGGCCAGCGCGCAGGAACGCGCGCAGCCGCTCAGGTGAATGCCGGCCACCGGGCCCGGCTCGCGCAGCAGCGCCGCCAGCTGCACGGCGTCGGCCTTGGTGTCGGCCAGGGCCTTGGCGCAGCCGGCCGAACCGGTGCAGGCCACCATGCGCGCCAGCGGCTGCGCCGGGTCGCACAGCAAGCCCAGCGCTGCCAGCCCGGCCAGTGCCAGCTCGGCGTCGGTGGCGGCAAGATTGGGCAGCAGCAGGCTTTGCCAGGGCGTCATGCGCAGGCTGGCGTCGCCCAGGCTGCTGGCCAGGTGCGCGGCGCCACGCAACTGCGCGGCGCTCAGGCGCCCCAGCGGTGCGGCGGCGCCCACCGCGACCCTGCCCGTCTGGCGCTGTGGGTAGACACCCAGATGGCGGGCCTGGTCACGTCGCGGCCGGCGCCAGCCCAGCACCGCGTGGTCGCGGCGCAGCGCCACGCCAAGGCCCTGCACGAACGCCTCGCTGCCGCATTCGGCCAGCAACTGGCGCATGCGCGCCTGCTGCGCAGTGGCCAGGTCGAGAAACCGCTGCAACACCGCCAGCACCAGCGCGTGCCCATCGGCCAGCGGCACCGCGCCCAGCGCACCCTCCTCGGCCGGGCAGCCGGCCAGGCCGAAGGCCAGCCACACCTCGCCGTCCAGGCGCAGTGCCGACAGCCACAGGTCGTGGGGGTGGGTGAGCATGGCCAGGTCTTCGCCAGCGTCCAGTTGCACGGCGAACTTGGCAGACAACTGATGAAAGCGCTCGCAGGTCTGCAGCGATTCGAGGATCTGCCCCGCCAGCGCCCGGCTGTCGAACAGCATGGCCGGGTCGAGACCGGCCGCCGGGCTGAGCATCAGGTTGCGCACATCGTCGCCCGCCGCCTGGCGCGGGCCCAGGCCGGCGTCGAGCAGGCATGCCACCAGCCCGGCGTGGTCGGCACCGATGCCGCGAATCTGCAGGTTGCTGCGGTTGGTTACCTCGATCACGCCGCCGGCAAAGCGCTCGGCGGCGTCGGCCACTGCGTGTGCCTGGGCCGCGCTCAGGGTGCCGGCGTCGAGCTTGATGCGTGAAATGCCGCCGTCCAGCGCCTGCACGATACGCCACAACCCCGGGCAGGCCGAGGGGCGAAGAGCTGGAGTGGGCAGGGGTTGCGGCAAGGGATCACCCGGCAATCGTCAAAAGGCGCTGGTAGCACAAAGGCGCGGTATTATGCCTGCTTTGTCCGTCGGCAGGCTAAGCCAGCCGGTCGGATAGGCAAGCGAAGAGGAACGGCATGGCGCCCTGGTTGACGGTAGTAGGTATTGGCGAAGACGGCTTCACGGGCCTGGGCAAACAAGCACGGCATGCCCTGCTGCGGGCCACCAAGGTGTTCGGCAGCCCGCGCCAGCTGGCCCTGCTGCCCCACTGCTCGCGCGCCGAACGGGTTGCCTGGCCCAGCCCGTTTTCCCTGGCGCCGCTGCTGGCCGAACGTGGCGAGCCGGTGTGCGTGCTGGCCAGCGGCGACCCGATGCTCTACGGCGTAGGCGCCAGCCTGGCGCGCCAGCTGCCGGCCGAGGCCATGCGGGTGCTGCCTGCACCGTCCTCCTACTCGCTGGCCGCCGCCCGCCTGGGCTGGCCCCTGCAGGATGTGGTCACGCTGTCGGTGGTAGCGCGCCCGGTCGCCGCCGTGGCCGCCCACCTGTACAGCGGCCAGCGCCTGCTGGTGCTGAGCAATGACCGCAGCAGCCCCGCCGCCCTGGCCGCCCTGTTGCGCGAGCGCGGCTTCGGCCCCAGCCACCTGAGCGTGCTGGAGCACCTGGGCGGCGCCGACGAACGGCGCATCGATGCCCGTGCCGATGGCTGGCAGGACGCCGACTTCGCCGACCTCAACCTGGTGGCCATCGACTGCCGGGCCGGCGCCGATGCACCGCGCCTGTCGCCGCTGGCCGGCCTGCCCGATTCGGCCTTCGCGCACGACGGGCAGATCACCAAGCGCGACGTGCGCGCCATCACCCTCGCCCGCCTGGCCCCGCAGCCGGGCGAACTGCTGTGGGACGTGGGCGCCGGCAGCGGCTCGATCGGCATCGAATGGATGCGCACCCACCCCAGCTGCCGGGCGCTGGCCATCGAGGCCGACGCCGGCCGCCAGCAACTGATCGAACACAACCGCGACGCCCTGGGCGTGCCTGGCCTGCAACTGGTGCGCGGGCGCGCCCCGCAGGCGTTGCAGGGCCTGGAGCGGCCCCACGCGATCTTCATCGGTGGCGGCGTGACCCGCGAGGGCGTGCTGGACGAATGCTGGGCGCACCTGCGCCCCGGTGGCCGGCTGGTGGCCAATGCCGTGACCCTGCAGAGCGAGACCCTGCTGATGAGCTGGCGCGAACGTCATGGCGGCGAGCTCACCCGTATCCATGTGGCCCAGGCGCAGCCGCTGGGCGAGTTCGACACCTGGCGCCAGGCGCTGCCGATCACCCTGCTTGATCTGGTAAAGCCCCTCGATGCGTGACGAAACCGCAGAACAGCCGGCGCCGCTGCGCAGCGGCCTGACCACGGGCAGTTGCGCCACCGCCACCAGCCTGGCGGCGGCGCGCCTGCTGTTGAGCGGGCAATGCGACGACGCGGTGCAGATCACCCTGCCCAAGGGCAGACAGGTGCAGATGCGCCTGGAGTTCTGCCGGCTGGCCGGGCCAGGCGCCGAAGCCGGCACCCTCAAGGATGCCGGCGACGACCCCGACGTGACCCATGGCGCGCTGCTCTACAGCCAGGTGCGGCTGCTGGCCGAGCCGGGCGTGCGCTTTGTCGCCGGCATCGGCGTGGGCACCGTGACCCGCCCCGGGCTGGTGCTGGGGGTGGGCGAGCCGGCGATCAACCCGGTGCCGCGGCGCATGATGACCGAGCACCTGCAGCGTCTGGCGCTGGAGTGCGATTACGCGGGGGGCTTCGAGGTCACCGTGAACGTGCAGGACGGCGACAGCCTGGCCCTCAAGACCATGAACCCGCGCCTGGGCATCCTCGGCGGGCTGTCGATACTGGGCACCAGCGGCATCGTGCGGCCGTTTTCCTGCGCGGCCTACATTGCCTCGATCCACCAGGGCATCGACGTGGCCAAGACCAATGGCTACGAACACATTGCCGCGTGCACCGGCAATGCCAGCGAAGACACCATGCGCCGGGTCTACGGCATTCCCGACATCGCCCTGATCGAGATGGGCGATTTTGTCGGCGCGGTGCTCAAGCACCTGCGCAAGGTGCCGGTTGGCAAGCTGAGCATCTGCGGCGGCTTCGGCAAGATCAGCAAACTGGCGGCCGGGCACATGGACCTGCACAGCCGGCATTCGAGCATCGACCTGCCGCAACTGGCTGGCTGGGCGGTAGCGGTGGGTGCCGACGCCGCGTTGCAGGCGGCGATCATCGGCGCCAACACCAGCCAGCAGGCGTTGGCCCTGGCCAGTGCGGCGGGGGTCGGGCTGGGGGATGCGGTGTGCGAGCACGCGCTGGCTTTCGCCCGCAGCGTGGTGCCGGCGCAGGTACAGGTGGAGGTGTTCGCCATCGACCGCCAGGGCGGCATCGTCGGCCGGGCGGGTGTTCGATGAGCCGGCGCATCCTGTTGCTGGGCGGCGTGACCGAGGCGCTGTTGATAGCCCGTCAGCTGGGCCCGCAGCACGTCTACAGCCTGGCCGGTATCGGCCGGGTGCCCAGCGACCTGGCGTGCCAGGTGCGGGTGGGCGGCTATGGTGGGGCCGAGGGCCTGGCCGCTTACCTGCGGGCCGAAGGCATCGGGCTGGTGATCGACGCGACCCACCCGTATGCGGCGCAGATCAGCCGCAATGCGGCGCAGGCAGCGCGCCTGGCCGGGGTTGAATGCTGGGCGTTGCGGCGCCCGGCATGGCAGGCGCAGGCCGGTGACGACTGGCGGGAAGTGGCGGACTGGACGCAGTTGATCGAGGCATTGAAACCGTTTCGCCGGCCCTTGTTCACCCTGGGGCGCGAGCCGTTGCAGCACCTGCACGAGATACCCGCGCAGCAGTTCTGGACCTTGCGCGCGCTGGAGGCGTGCGAGGGGAATGCGCGATGCGAAGTGATCGGCGCGCGGGGGCCGTTTCGCCTGGAGGATGAACGGGCGTTGTTCGAGCGTTGCCGGGTGGATGTGCTGATCAGCAAGAACAGTGGCAGCGCCGCGACCGAACCCAAGCTCGAAGTGGCGCGCGAGCGGGGTGTGCCGGTACTGATCCTGAAGCGGCCGGCGCTGGCGGGGATGGATCGGGAGTTCGTGGGGGTGGCCGATGTGCTGGCGGCGCTTTGACGGGCGCACACAGCTCCAGAGTCGATCAAAAAAGGCTGACACAAGGTCAGGGGAAGGATAGATGCGCTGTCGACGCAGTTACCCCACCTGCGACACTCCATCACACCCCGGCTTTTTTACATATACTTCGACATCTGGCTAAATAGCCCCACTCGATTCCTGACCGGATCTCCCCATGCCCGCACACCGGCTCGCCTACGCCTGGATCGCCTGCTTCGCAGTGCTGTTCAATCTGCTGGCCATGCCGTTGTCCGCCGCCGCTGCAAAAGCCCAACCCGAACAACTGCTGTGGGGCACCTTCTGCTCCAGCGGCGTGACCAAGATGATCGCCATCTCGCTGAATGCCCCCGACGGCCAACAGCAGAACGACGACCACTCCACCATGCAGCACTGCTGGTGCTGCTCCGGCACTGCCCCGCTGCTGGCCCTGCCCGGCCACCCGCCACGGCTGGTGACGTCCGAGCACACCCTCAACACCCCGTCACCGCTACTCGCCAGCTACCACCCCACGCCACGCCAGCAATGGCCCGCGCTCAATCCCCGCGCCTCCCCCCAGGCCTGAGTTCACTACGCTACCAGTTGCGAACCTGACCCGAACGGAGATTGACCATGCTCAAGAACGCCCTGCTGCTGGCCGCCCTGCTGCTGCCCGCCACCTTTGCCAACGCCCATGAATACACCGTGGGCGACCTGCATATCGCCCACCCGTGGTCGCAGGAGCTGCCGCCCAACGCCCCCAACGTGGCCGCCTATTTCATCGTGCACAACAACGGCAAGAGCGCCGACCGCCTGCTCGGCGTCGACAGCCCGATCACCGACAACGCCGAACTGCACGAGCATGTGCACAAGGACGGCCTGATGAAGATGCAGCAGGTGCAGGGTGTCGACATCCCCGCCGGCGCCGACCTGGTGTTCGCCCCCGGCGCCTACCACGTGATGCTGATGCAGCCCAAGGACCGCAGCCTGCTCAGCGACGGCAAGCGCTTCCCGCTGACCCTGCATTTCCAGAAGGCCGGCAACATCACGGTCGAAGTGGCCGTGCAGAAACAGGCCCCCGAGGGCACCGCCCACAGCCATTGATTCGCTGACGGCTGCACGCCATGCGCCTGCCCCGCGGCAGGCTCGCCCGCCCCGCTGACCTCCAACGAGCACGCGGCAGCTGGCTGAGCCTGTTCGCCATGTTGATGATCTTCATCGGCCCACTGGTCTCCCAGTCGATGCCGATGGATCACCGTGCCTCCATGCCCGGCATGGACATGGCCATGGACTGCCACTCAGGCAGCCACGCCAGCAGCCCGGCAGCGCTGCACGTCATCTGGGAAAAGTGCGGCTACTGCAGCCTGTTCTTCCACTGCCCGGCGCTGCCGCAGACGCTCAGCCTGCTCGACACCGAGGCCGTCTCGCCCCACACCACCCTGCGCGCCCAGCCGCGCCAGGGCCATGCGCGCCAGGCCATCTTCCCCGGCGCCCGCAGCCGCGCGCCACCTGCCCACATCGTCGTCTGAACCCACTTTGCATGCGCCCCAGGGCCCGGCTTGCTGCCGAGGCTCTTGCGCACCCTCACGACCACACGATGTTGGAAATACTATGTCCGGCTCTACCGTTACCCTGCGCCTGTCGCTGCAAGGCACCATCGCCCTGCTGTGCGGCACCCTGTTCAGCCACGTGGCCCTGGCCGCCGACAGCGGCCACGAAGGCCACGACCACGCCGAACTGAGCCCCACGGTGATCACTGCCGTGGCGCCCAGCTCGCCGCTGACCATCGTCACCAACCCCAAGGACCCACGCCAGCCGGTACCGGCCAGCGACGGCGCCGACTACCTCAAGACAATCCCGGGCTTCTCGGCCATCCGCGCCGGTGGCACCAACGGCGACCCGGTGCTGCGCGGCATGTTCGGCTCGCGCCTGAACATCCTTACCAACGGCGGCGTGATGCTCGGCGCCTGCCCCAACCGCATGGACGCACCCACCTCGTACATCTCGCCGGAAACCTACGACCGCCTCACCGTGATCAAGGGCCCGCAGAGCGTGCAGTGGGGCCCCGGCGCCTCGGCCGGCACCATCCTCTTCGACCGCGAGCCCGAACAGTTCGGCGAGCTCGGCAGCCGCATCAACGCAAGCCTGCTGGCCGGCTCCAACGGGCGCTTCGACAAGGTGCTGGATGCTGCGGCAGGCAACGCACAGGGCTATGCACGCTTTGTCGGCAACCAGTCGCGCTCCGACGACTACAAGGACGGCAACGGCGACACCGTGCCCTCGCGCTGGGACAAGTGGAACGGTGACGTGGCCCTGGGCTGGACCCCGGATGCCGACACCCTGCTCGAACTCACTGCCGGCAAGGGCGATGGCGAGGCGCGCTATGCCGGGCGCGGCATGGACGGTTCGCAGTTCAAGCGCGAAAGCCTGGGCCTGCGCTTTGAGAAATCCAACCTGGGCGGGGTGCTCGACAAGCTCGAAGCCCAGGTCTACTACAACTACGCCGACCACGTGATGGACAACTACAGCCTGCGCACCTCGCCCACCAGCGGCATGATGGCCGGGCCGATGGTCAGCAACGTCGACCGCCGCACCCTCGGCGGGCGGCTCAAGGCCACCTGGCGCTGGGAGGACGTGACCCTGGTCAGCGGTGTCGATGCGCAGACCAACGAACATCGCCAGCGCGGCGGCATGGGCGTGGATGCGCACAAGGCCGAGCCCTGGACCAAGGACGCGGACTTTCACAACTACGGCGTGTTCGGCGAGCTGACCTGGGAAACCTCCAGCCAGGACCGCCTGGTCAGCGGCGCGCGCCTGGACCGCGCCTCGGCCAAGGATTTTCGTGAAGCCAGCGCCACCCGCGGCAACACCCGCGCCGACACCCTGCCCAGCGGGTTCGTGCGCTACGAGCACGACCTGCTCGACCTCCCGGCCACCACCTATGTGGGCCTGGGCCATGCCCAGCGCTTCCCCGACTACTGGGAGCTGTTCTCGCCCAAGTCGGGCCCGGCCGGCTCGCTCAATGCGTTCGACTCGATCAAGCCGGAGAAGACCACCCAGCTGGACGTGGGCATCCAGTACAAGACCGAGCAGCTCGAAGCCTGGGCCTCGGGCTATGTCGGCCAGGTGCGCGACTACATCCTGTTCGACTACCGTCCCGGCATGATGGGCATGCTCAGCTCCCAGGCGCAGAACATCGATGCCCGTATCATGGGCGGCGAGCTGGGCGCGGCCTATCAGTTCGCGCCCAACTGGAAAGCCGACGCCACCCTGGCCTACGCCTGGGGCAAGAACAGCAGCGATGGCAAGGCGCTGCCGCAGATGCCGCCGCTGGAAAGCCGCCTGGGCCTGACCTACAGCCGCGACGCCTGGAGCGCCGGTGCGCTGTGGCGCCTGGTCTCGGCGCAGAACCGCATCGCCGAGGGTTCCGGCAACGTGGTGGGCAAGGACTACGAGAAAAGCGCAGGCTTCGGCGTGTTCTCGCTCAACGGCGCCTACCGCGTGAGCAAGAACATCAAGCTCAGTGCCGGCGTCGACAACCTGTTCGACAAGGCCTACGCCGAGCACCTGAACCTGGCGGGCAATGCCGGCTTCGGCTACCCGGCCAGTGATCCGCAGGCGATCAACGAGCCAGGGCGTACCCTCTGGACCAAGGTCGATCTGAGCTTCTGATGCACCACACGGGCGCGGCCACTGGCCGCGCCCTCTGGCAGACCGGCGGCGCCAACCTGAGCCCTGCTCATGCAACACATGAGCACGCTGCGCTACCGCCAATCGGCAAAATGTTACATTATACGCCCCGAAAAACACCCGCCTCGAACCCGGCGCACCGACGCGCCCGGGCCTTATGGACAAGCGATTTCCCTTCCGATGAACAAGTACCTGATCGGCTCCCTGAGCCTGCTGGCCGCGTGCGATTGCGCCCTGGCCAACACCCTGACCCTGCCTGCCGGCACCATCACCGCCACGGCCGACGCCGAACAGCGGGTCAGCCTCGATACCCCGACCAGCGCCGGTTCGCGCCTGAACTTGAACGCCCTGCAAACCCCGGGCAGCGTCGAGAGCCTGAGCGGCGAGCAGGTACGCGCACGTGGCGATCGCAGCGTACAGGACGGCGTGTCGCGCAGTACCGGCATCAGCCGCACCGGCACCCCGGGCGATGGCGGCACCTCGCTGCAGGCCCGCGGCTTCACCGGGCAGAGCTCGGTGATGCAGCTGTTCGACGGCAACCGCATGTACACCGGCATGGGCACCGTGACCTTCCCGGTAGACACCTGGTCGGTGGAACGCATCGACGTTCTGCGCGGCCCGGCCTCGGTGCTGTATGGCGAAGGCGCCACCGGTGCGGTGGTCAACGTGGTGCCGAAAAAGCCCTTCGAGGGCGAGATCGTCAACCACCTGCGCCTGGGCTACGGCAGCCACGACAGCCAGCAGACCGCCCTCGACAGCGGCGGCTCGCTCACCGACAGCCTGAGCTACCGCCTGAACATCAACCAGCTGCGCAGCAACGGCTGGATCGACCACGGCGACTCCAGCAGCACCGCCATCAGTGCGGCGCTGCGCTGGCAGGCCAATGACGACCTGGCCTTCACCCTGGCGCACGACTATGGCGACCAGAAGCCGATGAACTACTTCGGCACGCCGCTGATCAACGGCCACCTGCGCGAGAGCCTGCGCGACAAGAACTACAACATCAGCAACGACAAGCAGCACTACAACGACCAGTGGACGCGCCTGACCACCGAGTGGCAGATCAGCGACAGCGTCAGCTCCACCAACGAGCTGTACTACCTCAAGGCCAACCGCCGCTGGCAGAACGCCGAGAACTACACCTGGGATGCGGCCAGCCAGCAACTGCTGCGCAGTGGCAACTTCGGCATCAAGCACCAGCAGGAGCAGGTGGGTGATCGCCAGACCTTCACCTTCAGGCACAGCCTGTTCGGCCTCGACAGCCAGACCCTGGTGGGCGCCGACTACAACCGCATCCGCTTCCAGCTCAACAGCAACGCGCCGTTCAACGACAGCATCGTCGGCGGCGAGCCGATCGACCTGCGCCACCCGCAGCGCAGCGGCTTTGCCAGCGATTCGGCGTACCGTCCGCAGTTCGACAGCCTGACCCACCAGTTCGCGCTGTTCGCCGAAAACCGCCTGCAGCTCACCGAGCGCCTGTCGCTGGTGACGGGCGTGCGCCGCGACGTGGTGCACCTGGACCGCAACGACCTGCGCAGCGAAGTGACCGGCAACACACGCAGCGACACCAGCCTGGACGGCAACAACTGGAAGGCCGGGCTGGTGTTCGCCCTCACCCCCGAAACGTCACTGTATGCCCAGCACGCCACCAGCACCGATGGCGTTGGCGGCTTGATCTCGCTGAGCCCCGACCAGCAGCAGTACGGCCTGGCCAAGGCGCGCCAGACCGAGGTCGGGGTCAAGCAGCAGTTCTGGCAGCAGCGTGGCGAATGGACCCTGGCGGCATACCACATCGTCAAGAAGGACCTGCTCACCGACGACCCGTCGCAGATCGGCACCGGCCGGCAACTGCAGGTGGGCAAGCAGTCGTCCGACGGCATCGAGGCCAGCCTGGACCTGCAACTGCCGCACGACTGGCAGGTACAGGCCAACGCCGCGTTCGTGCGTGCACGCTATGACGAATTCGAGCAGGAGGTGAACGGCGTGATGGTATCGCGGGCCGGCAACCGCCCCACCGACGTACCGGGGCGCACCGCCAACCTGTGGCTGAGCAAGGGCCTGACCGACAGCCTGCGCGCCGGCGCCGGGGTGCGCTATGTGGACGGGCGCTATGCCGACATGGGCAACACTACCCGGCTGCCGAGCTACACGGTGGTGGATGCCTCGGTGGCGTGGCAGGTGCTCAGCGATACCACGCTGGGCCTGCAGTTGAACAACCTGTTCGACCGTCGGTACGCGCAAAGTCAGTACAATGACGGCCAGCAATGGATCCTGGGTGAGCCGCGCGCGTTCTTCGTGACGGCCGACTACACCTTCTGACCGCGTCGCCCCATTCGCCGGCAAGGCCGGCTCCTACACACCACACCGGTCCTGCAGGAGCCGGCCTTGCCGGCGAAGAGGCCCGAATAGACGACACATGACCACCCTGAATATCCACAACCTGCACTGGTCCCCCAAAGGCCACGGCCACTGCCACCACCAGTTCCAGCTGCGTGGCGTCGACCTGCAGGTGCGCCCCGGCGAATTCGTCGGCCTCATTGGCCCCAACGGCAGCGGCAAGACCAGCCTGCTGCGGTGCGCCTACCGCTTCAACGCGCCCGAACGCGGGCACATCACCCTCGACGACCACAACCTCTGGCAACAATCGCCGCGCTGGTGTGCCCAGCGCATCGCGGTGGTGCTGCAGGAGTTTCCCGACGCGTTTGGCCTGAGCGTGGCCGAAGTGGTCGCCATGGGGCGCATTCCGCACCAGGGCCTGTTCGACGGCGACAGCCGCCAAGACCGCCAGCGTGTACAGCAGGCGCTGCTCGATGTCGGCCTGCACGGCTTCGACGACCACGCCTTCGCCACCCTTTCGGGCGGTGAAAAGCAGCGCGTGATCCTGGCCCGCGCCCTGGTGCAGCAACCGCGCGTACTGATCCTCGACGAACCGACCAACCACCTCGACCCGCGTTACCAACTGGCCCTGCTGCACCAGGTGCGCCAGCTGCGCATCGCCACCCTGGCCAGCATCCACGACCTGAACCTGGCCGCGGCCTTCTGCGACCGCCTGTACGTGCTCGACCACGGCCGCATCGTGGCCAGCGGCACGCCGCACCAGGTCCTCACCGCCGAGCTGCTGCGCGAGGTGTTCGGCGTTCAGGCGCTGATCGACCGCCACCCGCTGGCCGACCATCCACGCATCACCTGGATAGCCCCCCAATGATTCGATCCGCCCTGCTTGCCGCGCTGCTGCTGGTCGCCGGCCCGGCCCTGGCCGAGGCCACGCGCTACCCGCTCACGGTGCACAGCTGCAACCGCGAGGTGACCTTCGCCAACGCCCCCGAACGCGCCCTGAGCCACGACATCAACATGACCCAGATGATGCTCGCCCTGGGCCTGCGCACGAAGATGGTCGGCTACAGCGGCGTCAGCGGCTGGAAGGCAGTGACCCCGGCGCTGCGCAAGGAACTCGACGGCCTGCCGGAGCTGGCCAGCAAGTACCCTTCGGTGGAAACCCTGCTCAACGCCAACGTCGACTTCTTCTTCGCCGGCTGGGACTACGGCATGCGCGTGGGCGGCGACCTCACCCCGCAGAGCCTGGCACCGCTGGGCATCGCGGTGTACGAGCTGACCGAGTCGTGCGCGTTCGTGATGAAGCGCCCGCCGGCGAGCCTGGACGACACCTACACCGACCTGCGCAACCTGGGCCGGATCTTCGACGTGCAGGCCCGCGCCAGCCAGCTGATCGAGCAGATGCAGCAGCGCGTGGCCAGCGTGCAGCAGCACCTGCCGGCGCAGCGCCCGCGGGTGTTCCTGTATGACAGCGGCGAAGACCGCGCCATGACCTCCGGGCGCCTGGGCATGCCCGAAGCGCTGATCAACGCCGCCGGCGGGCGCAACATCCTCGATGACATCGAGGCCAGCTGGACCCGCGTGAACTGGGAAAGCGTGGTCGAACGCAACCCCGAGGTGATCGTGATCGTCGACTACGGCGAGATCACCGCCGCGCAGAAGCAGCAGTTTCTGGAACAGCACCCGGCCCTGCAATCGGTCGACGCGGTGCGTAACCGGCGCTTCGTGGTCATCCCCTATGTGGCCGCCACGCCGAGCCTGGAAAACGTCGAGGCGATCGAGGCCATCGCCAAGGGCCTGCACGGCGTATGAACACTCGCTATCGCCTGATACTGCTGGCGCTGAGCGGCCTGCTGCTGGTGTCGTGCGTGCTCTCGCTGGGGTTCGGTTCAGCCCCGGTGCCGGTCGAGGTGGTCGCCCGGGTGCTGCTGTTCAAGGTGTTCGGTATTGCCCCCGAGGTGCCCGCCTGGACCGCCGGCCAGGAACATATCGTGTGGCTGATCCGGGTGCCGCGCATGCTCCTGGGTGCGCTGGTGGGCGGCGGCCTGGCGATGATCGGCGCGGTGCTGCAGGCGGTCACGCGCAACCCGCTGGCCGACCCGCACCTGCTCGGCGTGACCTCCGGCGCCACCCTGGGTGCGGTGTTGGTGGTGCTGCATGTGGGTGAACTGATCGGCGTGCTGACCCTGCCGCTGGCAGCCTTTGTCGGCGCGCTGTGCAGCATGCTGCTGGTGCTGGCGATTGCCAGCCGGCATGGCCGCCTGGACAGCGACCGCCTGTTGCTGTGCGGGGTGGCCGTGGCCTTCGTGATGATGGCGCTGGCCAACCTGCTGCTGTTCATGGGCGATCATCGTGCAAGCTCGGCGGTGATGTTCTGGATGCTCGGCGGCCTGGGCCTGGCGCGCTGGGAGCTGCTGGCGGTGCCGGCAGCCAGCGTGCTGCTGGGGCTGGGCCTGCTGCTGGGCATGGCACGCGCGCTCAATGCGCTGATGGCCGGCGAGCAGACCGCCGTGACCCTGGGCCTGAACGCACGCTCGGTGCGCCTGCTGGCGTTTCTGATCTGCTCGCTGCTGACCGGCGTGCTGGTGGCGATCAGCGGTTCCATCGGCTTTGTCGGCCTGATGGTGCCGCACATTGCGCGGCGCCTGGTGGGCGCCGAGCACCGCCGGCTGCTGCCGGTGTCGCTGCTGCTGGGCAGCCTGTTCCTGATCTGGGTGGATGTGGCCGCACGCACCCTGATCGCCCCTGAAGACCTGCCCATCGGCATCGCCACGGCGGCCATCGGCGGGCTGTTCTTCATCGGCATGATGCGCCGGCGCTGAACTGCTGCCTGGCGCTGAGCCCTTGCCTGGCCCGGAAATCCTGCCTTGACCGCGATCAACAAAGCGGTGCGAACGTACCAACTTGAGACGTATTGCCACCTCGCCAGGGCAAAAGCCCGTGATAGCCTAGCGAGCGCTTCACGCACAAGAAGACTGACTCCTCAATGGAATGCCACCCATGACCAACCAGCAACCGCCGGACACCCCGGCCCACGACCTGCAACGCAACCTCACCAACCGCCATATCCAGCTCATCGCGATTGGCGGGGCCATCGGCACCGGCCTGTTCATGGGCTCGGGCAAGACCATCAGCCTGGCTGGCCCGTCGATCATCTTCGTCTACATGATCATCGGTTTCATGCTGTTCTTCGTCATGCGTGCCATGGGCGAACTGCTGCTGTCGAACCTCAACTACAAGTCGTTCATCGATTTCTCCGCCGACCTGCTCGGCCCCTGGGCCGGCTACTTCACCGGCTGGACCTACTGGTTCTGCTGGATCATCACCGGCATTGCCGACGTGATCGCAATCGCCGCCTACTCGCAGTTCTGGTTCCCTGACCTGCCGCAGTGGGCGCCAGCCCTGGCCTGCGTCGGCGTGCTGCTGTCGCTGAACCTGATCACGGTGAAGCTGTTCGGCGAAATCGAGTTCTGGTTCGCCCTGATCAAGATCATCGCGATCATGGCGCTGGTGTGCACCGGCCTGTACATGGTGTTCGTCGGCTTCCAGTCACCCACCGGCACCAGTGCACAGCTGAGCAACCTGTGGAATGACGCGGGCATGTTCCCCCATGGCCTGATGGGCTTTTTCGCGGGCTTCCAGATTGCCGTGTTCGCCTTCGTCGGCATCGAACTGGTGGGCACCACCGCCGCCGAGGCGAAGAACCCCGAGCGCACCCTGCCGCGGGCGATCAACTCGATCCCGATCCGCATCATCATGTTCTACGTGCTGGCGCTGATCGCGATCATGGCCGTCACCCCGTGGCGCGACGTGGTGCCGGGCAAGAGCCCGTTCGTCGAGCTGTTCGTGCTGGCCGGGCTGCCGGCGGCGGCGAGCATCATCAACTTCGTGGTGCTGACCTCGGCGGCCTCCTCGGCCAACAGCGGGGTGTTTTCCACCAGCCGCATGCTGTTCGGCCTGGCCCAGCAGGGCGATGCGCCGAAAAGCTTCGAGACCCTGTCCAGCCGCAAGGTGCCGGCCAACGGCCTGTACTTCTCGTGCACCTGCCTGCTGCTGGGCGCGGCCCTGATGTACGTGATCCCCGACCTGATCGAGGCCTTCACCCTGGTGACCACGGTGTCGGCGATCCTGTTCATGTTCGTGTGGACGCTGATCCTGCTGTCGTACCTCACCTACCGCAAGGAGCGTGCGCCGCTGCACCAGGCCTCGAAGTACAAGATGCCGGGCGGGCGCTTCATGTGCTGGGTATGCCTGACGTTCTTCGCCTTCATCCTGGTGTTGCTGTGCCTGGAGAGCGATACCCGCCAGGCCCTGCTGGTGACGCCGCTGTGGTTCGTGCTGCTGGCCGTGACCTACCAGACCGTGCGCCGCAAGCGCCAGGCGCGTGTGCCGGTGCCCGCTACCACGCCGCGTCAGTCATAGTCGTACTCCTGCTGCTGGAGGGCTTGGGCAAGCCCTTCCAGCACGCCATCGGCCTCGGCCCGCTGTTCGGGCGAAGGGCCGCTGGCAAACTGGCTGCGCTGCTGGCCCAGGGTGAGGAACGCATTGTCGCCATCACCCCAGATATACGAATAGACCAGCAGGAAGCTGTCCGACTCCGGCTTGGCGTACTTCGCCATCTGACGCAGAGGGGCCAGCAGCTGGATCATCTCGCCGTAATTGTTGGTGAACTCCACCAACGCGAACTGCCAGACCTGCGACGCCTCGTCGTACTGCATCAGGCTGCCGTACATGCAGTCGACCCAGCCCTGAAGCAACTCGCCCAGCGCCACCGCATTTTCAGGCGCCTTCTGGTCAAGATCACGTACCCCGTGCACCTCCGCGGCGTCCAGCCATTGCTGCCAGTCATCGAACTCGCCAGCGCCCGCCGCAGGTGAGGTCACCGCGGCCTGGTACTGGGCCGGGGTGATGTTGCAGCGAAAGTACAGCGATGACGCTTCCATGGCGAAAATCCTTGAGCCGAGTTGAAGTGAGGGCGCAAGCATAAGGCATCGCCGTGAACTATTGCTGTGCAGTCTTGCGCGTACTGCACCACGACAAGCGCCATCCCGGTGCACCCACCCTGCCCTGCACCTTGTGAACACGCCGCTGGCAAGCCTGTGTGCGACATCGGCACAGCCCTTGCTAAAGCTCTCTGCACAAAGTCGCCGTCTGCCCAGCAGAACCATTCGATCCCATGGAGAGAGCACTATGAAGCGTCGCAGTCTGATCAAGGCATTCACCCTCAGCGCGTCGATTGCCGCGATGGGCCTGAGCTGGACGGTCCAGGCCGCCGAGACCATCAAGGTCGGCATCCTGCATTCGCTGTCGGGCACCATGGCGATCTCCGAGACCTCGCTCAAGGACATGGCCCTGATGACCATCGAGCAGATCAACGCCAAGGGCGGGGTCAACGGCAAGCTGCTGGAGCCGGTGGTGGTCGACCCGGCCTCCAACTGGCCGCTGTTCGCCGAGAAGAGCCGCCAGTTGCTGACCCAGGACAAGGTCGCGGTGGTGTTCGGCTGCTGGACCTCGGTGTCGCGCAAGTCGGTGCTGCCGGTGTTCGAGGAACTCAACGGGCTGCTGTTCTACCCGGTGCAGTACGAAGGTGAAGAGATGTCGCCCAACGTGTTCTACACCGGGGCAGCGCCCAACCAGCAGGCGATACCGGCGGTGGAATACCTGATGAGCGAGGACGGTGGCGCGGCCAAGCGCTTCTTCCTGCTGGGCACCGACTACGTGTACCCACGCACCACCAACAAGATTCTGCGCGCGTTCCTGCACAGCAAGGGCGTGGCCGACAAGGACATCGAGGAGGTGTACACCCCGTTCGGCCACAGCGATTACCAGACCATCGTGGCCAACATCAAGAAGTTCTCGGCCGGGGGCAAGACGGCGGTGATCTCCACCGTCAACGGCGACTCCAACGTGCCGTTCTACAAGGAACTGGCCAACCAGGGCCTGAAGGCCACCGACGTGCCGGTGGTGGCGTTCTCGGTGGGTGAAGAGGAGCTTCGCGGCATCGATACCAAGCCGCTGGTGGGGCACCTGGCGGCGTGGAACTACTTCGAGTCGGTGGACAACCCGGTCAACACGCAATTCGTGGCCGACTGGAAGGCCTATGCCAAGGCGAAGAACCTGCCGGGCGCCGACAAGGCAGTGACCAACGACCCGATGGAGGCCACCTATGTGGGCATCCATATGTGGGCCCAGGCGGTGGAAAAGGCCAAGAGCACCGATGTGGACAAGGTGCGCGAGGCGCTGGCGGGGCAGACGTTCAAGGCGCCGTCGGGCTTCACCCTGACCATGGACAAGACCAACCACCACCTGCACAAGCCGGTGATGATCGGCGAGATCCAGGATGACGGGCAGTTCAGCGTGGTGTGGCAGACCGAGCAGCCGCTGCGCGCGCAGCCGTGGAGCCCGTTCATTCCGGGCAACGACAAGCGGCCGGATTATGCCGTGAAAGGCAACTGAGGCAGGGGGCCGCCGTGCGGCCCATTCGCCGGCAAGGCGCTGCCTTGCCGTTGTAGGAGCCGGCCTTGCCGGCGAATGCCGACTCCAGGACACCGATATGCCCAAGGTCCTCCACCGACTGTTGCTCGCCCTGCTCCTGCTGCTGCCTCTGGCAGCCCGGGCCGCTGGCGACGCCGACTACTTCATCGCCGCCAAGCCCAACGAACAGGCCAGCCTGCTGCAGGGCTGGGCGGCGCAACCCGACCCCGCGCGCCTCGAACTGCTGAGTTCGCTGCAGCAAGGCCGCCTGGGCCCGGACGACAGCCGCAAGCTGCGCCTGAACAACCGCCTGCGCGGCCTGGTGGACAACGCCCTGGCCAGCCATCGACTGCTCAGCGATGACGCGAGGGTCCGCCTGGCCGCCGCCCAGCAACTGCAGAAAAGCGCGCAGCCCGCTCAGGTCGCCTTCCTCGACCGGCGCTTTGCCAGCGAGCCCGACGCCGCCGTGCACGCAGCCCTGGGCCTGGCCCTGGCCAACCTGCAACTGGTCGCGACAGACCCCGCCGTACGCCTGGCCGCCGTGCGCCTGCTGGGCGAAACCGGCGACCCGATGGCCCGCACCCGCCTCGAAAGCCTGCTCGACCCCAGTGTGGAAACCGACCCCACGGTGCGCACCGCCGCCGAAACCAGCCTGGCCCAGGTCAAGCGCAAGCTGCTGATCGGCGAGCTGCTCGGCCAGGCCTTCAGCGGGCTGTCGCTGGGTTCGATCCTGCTGCTGGCAGCCCTGGGCCTGGCGATCACCTTCGGCCTGCTGGGGGTGATCAACATGGCCCACGGCGAAATGCTGATGCTCGGCGCCTACAGCACCTACGTGGTGCAAGTGCTGGTGCAGCGCTACGCCCCCGGCGCGCTGGACTTCTACCCGTTGCTGGCACTGCCGGTGGCCTTCGGTGTGAGTGCCGGGGTCGGCATGCTGCTCGAACGCACGGTGATCCGCCACCTGTACGGGCGCCCGCTGGAAACCCTGCTGGCCACCTGGGGCATCAGCCTGATCCTGATCCAGGCCATCCGCCTGCTGTTCGGCGCGCAGAACGTCGAGGTGGCCAACCCGGCCTGGCTCTCCGGCGGCCTGCAGGTACTGCCCAACCTGGTGCTGCCCTACAGCCGCCTGGTGATCATCGGTTTCGCCCTGTGCGTGGTGCTGCTCACCTGGCTGCTGCTCAACCGCACCCGCCTGGGCCTGAACGTGCGCGCCGTCACCCAGAACCGCAACATGGCCGCCTGCTGCGGCGTGCCCACCGGGCGCGTGGACATGCTCGCCTTCGGCCTGGGTTCGGGTATCGCCGGCCTTGGCGGCGTGGCCCTGAGCCAGATCGGCAACGTCGGCCCGGACCTGGGCCAGAGCTACATCATCGACTCGTTCCTGGTGGTGGTGCTCGGTGGCGTCGGGCAACTGGCCGGCAGCCTGTGGGCCGCGTTCGGCCTGGGCATAGCCAACAAGTTGCTGGAGCCGCAGATCGGTGCGGTGCTCGGCAAGATCCTCATCCTTGCGCTGATCATTCTGTTCATCCAGAAGCGTCCGCAAGGCCTGTTCGCCCTCAAGGGACGGGTAATCGACTGATGAACCAGCCACTGCTTGTCACTGCTACACAAAAGGCCGGCCCGCGCCTGACCCTGGCCGTCGGCGCCCTGGTGCTGCTGGTGCTGATCGCCCTGCCACTGCTGTCGTTGCTCCCAGCCGGCCACAGCCTGCAGGTGTCGGCCTACACCCTGACCCTGGTGGGCAAGATCCTGTGCTACGCCATCGTTGCCCTGGCGCTGGACCTGGTGTGGGGCTATGCCGGGTTGCTGTCGCTGGGCCATGGCCTGTTCTTCGCCCTGGGCGGCTACGCCATGGGCATGTACCTGATGCGCGAAGCGGCCGGCGACGGCCTGCCGGCGTTCATGACCTTTCTGTCGTGGAGCGAGCTGCCGTGGTACTGGGCCGGCACCCAGCACTTTGCCTGGGCACTGTGCCTGGTGGTGCTGGCGCCGGGGCTTTTGGCGCTGGTGTTCGGCTACTTCGCGTTCCGTTCGCGGATCAAGGGCGTGTACTTCTCGATCATGACCCAGGCCCTGACCTTTGCCGGCATGCTGCTGTTCTTTCGCAACGAGACCGGCTTTGGCGGCAACAACGGCTTCACCAACTTTCGCAGCATCCTGGGTTTCGAGATCACCGCCCAGGGCACCCGCGCGGTGCTGTTCCTGCTCACCGTGGCCTTGCTGGCGGGCAGCCTGTACCTGGGCTGGCGCCTGGCGCGCAGCAAGTTCGGGCGCGTGCTCACGGCGCTGCGCGACGCCGAGAACCGCCTGATGTTCTGCGGCTACGACCCGCGCGGCTTCAAGCTGTTCGTGTGGGTGCTGAGCGCCGTGCTGTGCGGCCTGGCAGGTGCGCTGTACGTGCCGCAGGTGGGCATCATCAACCCCAGCGAGATGTCGCCCACCAATTCCATCGAGGCCGCCGTGTGGGTAGCCCTGGGCGGGCGCGGCACGCTGATCGGGCCGTTGCTGGGCGCCGGCGTGGTCAATGGCATGAAGAGCTGGTTCACCGTGGCGTTCCCCGAGTTCTGGCTGTTCTTTCTCGGTGCGCTGTTCATTCTGGTAACGCTTTACCTGCCCAGGGGCGTGGTCGGCCTGCTGAAGAAAAGGGGTGAACAATGAGAAGCGTACCACTGCCTGCCGTACACCCCGAGTTCATGCTCGAACCGATCATCGACGCCGGCAGCGGTCGCGATGCCATCGGCCTGGGCCAGGCACGCCAGCCGGGGCTGGACGTGCGCCACGGCACGGTGCTGACGCTGGAGGACATCAGCGTGAGCTTCGACGGCTTCAAGGCGCTGAATGCGCTGAACCTGTACATCGGCGTGGGCGAGTTGCGCTGCATCATCGGGCCCAACGGGGCGGGCAAGACCACGCTGATGGACGTGATCACCGGCAAGACCCGCCCCACCACCGGCAAGGCCTGGTTCGGCGAGACCCTGGACCTGACGCGCATGAGCGAGGTGCAGATCGCCCAGGCCGGCATCGGGCGCAAGTTCCAGAAGCCGACGGTGTTCGAGGCCTTGAGCGTGTACGAAAACCTGGAACTGGCGCAGAAGGCCGACAAGTCGGTGTGGGCCAGCCTGTGCGCAAGACTCGGCGGCGAACAGCGCGACCGTATCGACCAGGTGCTGCAGACCATTCGCCTGACCGGGTCGGCGCAGCGCCCGGCGGGGTTGCTGTCCCATGGGCAGAAGCAGTTTCTGGAGATCGGCATGCTGCTGATGCAGGACCCGCAGTTGCTGCTGCTGGACGAACCGGTGGCGGGCATGACCGACGCCGAGACCGAATTCACCGCCGAGCTGTTCAAAAGCCTGGCCGGCCGGCATTCGCTGATGGTGGTGGAGCATGACATGGGGTTTGTCGGCAGCATTGCCGACCATGTGACGGTGCTGCACCAGGGCAGCGTGCTGGCAGAGGGTTCGCTGGAACAGGTGCAGGCCGATGATCGGGTGATCGAGGTTTATCTGGGGCGCTGAAAAGCTTCGCCGGCAACGCCGGCTCCTACAGAGACACCGCGGCTCTGGTAGGCGCCGGCCTTGCCGGCGAAGAGGCCGGTACAGACAAAAAAGGACAAGGCACATGCTGAAAATCGACACCCTGCACCAGTACTACGGCGGCAGCCACATCCTGCGCGGCCTGTCGTTCCAGGCCAAGGTCGGAGAGGTCACCTGCCTGCTGGGCCGCAACGGCGTGGGCAAGACCACCCTGCTGCGCTGCCTGATGGGCCTGCTGCCCGCCCGCGAAGGCAGCGTGCACTGGGAGGGCCAGGCCATCACCACGCTCAAGCCGCACCAGCGCGTGCACGCCGGAATCGCCTACGTGCCCCAGGGCCGCGAGATTTTCCCGCGCCTGACGGTGGAGGAGAACCTGCTGATGGGCCTGTCACGCTTCGGCGCCAGCCAGGCGCGGGAGGTGCCGGCCTTCATCTACGAACTGTTCCCGGTACTGCTGCAGATGAAACACCGCCGCGGCGGCGACCTGTCCGGTGGCCAGCAACAGCAACTGGCCATCGGCCGCGCCCTGGCCAGCCGCCCGCGCCTGCTGATCCTCGACGAGCCCACCGAAGGCATCCAGCCATCGGTGATCAAGGAGATCGGTGCGGTGATCCGCCAACTGGCCGCGCGTGGCGACATGGCGATTCTGCTGGTGGAGCAGTTCTACGACTTTGCCGCCGAGCTGGCCGACCAGTACCTGGTGATGTCCCGCGGCGAGATCGTGCAGCAGGGCCGCGGGGAAAACATGGAGGCCGAAGGTGTACGCGGCCTGGTTACGATTTAATCTGTGCGCCTGTCCCGTTTCGAGAGCCTGTCATGAATCACATCCGCGACGCCGTGCACGCCGACCTGCCGGCCATCCGTGATATCTACAACGACGCGGTGCTCAACACCCTGGCGATCTGGAACGAACAGACGGTCGACCTGGGCAATCGCCAGGCGTGGTTCGCGGCGCGCCAGGCGCAGGGTTATCCGATTCTGGTGGCGGTGAATGAGGCAGGGGACGTGCTGGGCTATGCCTCGTTCGGCGACTGGCGCCCGTTCGAGGGGTTTCGCCACACCGTGGAGCATTCGGTGTACATCCGCAGCGACCAGCGCGGCCAGGGCCTGGGGCCGTTGCTGATGCAGGCGCTGATCAAGCGTGCCAGGGGCTGTGGCAAGCATGTGATGGTGGCGGCGATCGAGAGCGGCAATACGGCGTCGATCCGCCTGCACGAGCGGCTGGGCTTCACCCTGAACGGACAGATGCCGCAGGTGGGGGTGAAGTTCGGCAAGTGGCTGGACCTGACCTTCATGCAACTGATGCTGGCACCGGGGGCGCAGCCCCCACAGGGCTGAGGGCCTCATCGCGGGTCAAGCCCGCTCCCACAGGTACAGCGCTGGCTTGGAGGCCAACGGCGTATCGGTGGGAGCGGGCTTGACCCGCGATTGGGCCGGTCAGCCTTGCACAAACCTTCCCAGGCGCTGCTTCAACATCGAATTCTCACTGCGCAACTGCTTCACTTCCTCCAGCAGCTCCAGCGCCAGCGCCACCCCTTCCCACTCCAGTTCCAGCTCCTGGTGCAGCTTGGCCGCGCGCTTGGCCAGCACCGGGGCACGGTCGTCGAACACCCATTCCTCCGGCGTTCGCCCCGAAGGTTCAACGATGCCGTGCTCGACGATCTCGATCACGTAGGCTGCCGGTACATCGGCCTCCTGACAAAGGGTTCGCATGTCCAGTTGAACGATCAGGGTACTGCTCATGGTCACTTACTCCATTGAGTTCGCGGGTTGAACCCGGCCTTCTCCGACAGTTTGGTCCACAGTTCGCGGGCTTCGGCGCTCGATTGCGTCGGCATCACCACCTTCAGCTGCGCATACAGGTCGCCACGCTGGCCCTGCTTGTTGCTCAGGCCCATGCCCTTGATGCGCAGGCGCTGGCCGCTCTGGCTGTCGGGGCGGATGGTCAGGTTGACCTTGCCGGTCAGGGTCGGCATCTCGACCTTGGTGCCCAGCGCAGCCTCCCACGGTGCCAGCGGCACGGTGATGATCAGGTCATGACCTTCGACATCGAACAGCGGGTGGGGTGCCAGGCGAATGATCAGGTACAGGTCGCCATTGGCGCCGCCGCCCACGCCCGGTGCACCCTGGCCCTTGAGGCGGATGCGCTCGCCGTCGGTCACCCCGGCAGGGATCTTGACGTTGAGGGTCTTGGTGGTGTCGCCCGTGCGCTGCCCGGCCGCGTTGTACTGCGGCACCTGGAAGCTGATCTTCTTCGACTCGTTGGCCAGGGTTTCCTCGAGGAAAATCGCCAGTTCCATTTCCACGTCCTGCCCTCGCCGACCGGCACTGCGTTGCTGGCCACGGCCAAAGGGGTTGCCGTTGCCACGTCCGGCCGAGCCGAAAATGGAACTGAAGAAGTCCGAGAAGTCGCCGCCGCCAAAGTCGGCACCGCCACCGCCACCGCCACGGCTTTCCCAGCCCGGCGGGCCCTGGAAGGGCCGGCCGTGCTGGCCGTACTTGCGCAGCTCGTCGTATTCGGCGCGCTTTTCAGGGCTGCTCAGGGCCTCATAGGCCTCGTTCACTTCCTTGAAGTGGTTTTCGGCGTCGCGCTCTTTGCTGACGTCCGGGTGATACTTGCGCGCAAGCTTGCGGTAGGCGGTCTTGATCGCCTTTTCATCCGCCGTGGGCTCTACGCCAAGGATCTTGTAATAGTCTTTGAAGTCCATCTTTACGATTCACCATCGGTTATCGAATGCATCACTGCTGTGAAGATTGGGGTCAAGCATAGCCTTTCAAGTCGGACAAAGGATTGCTGTCGAGCAGATATTCGGTCTTGATTCTGCCGATGGCTGGCATAAACTGCGCGGCCGTTTTTCCCCCGGAAGCACACCCATGAGTCACGCATCCCCGGCCCGCGCCTGCGGTATCGACTTCGGCACCTCCAATTCCACCGTCGGCTGGCACCGTCCCGGCGTGGATTCGCTGATTGCCCTGGAAGACGGCAAGATCACCTTGCCCTCGGTGGTGTTCTTCAATATCGAGGAGCGGCGCCCGGTCTATGGCCGGCTGGCCCTGCACGAGTACCTGGAGGGCTACGAAGGCCGCCTGATGCGCTCGCTCAAGAGCCTGCTGGGCTCCAAGCTGATCAAGCACGACACCAGCGTGCTGGGCACCGCGCTGCCGTTCAAGGACCTGCTGGGCATGTTCATCGGCGAGCTGAAGAAGCGCGCCGAGGCCAATGCCGGGCGCGACTTCGACGAGGTGGTGCTGGGCCGCCCGGTGCATTTCGTCGACGACGACCAGGCCGCCGACCAGGAGGCCGAAGACACCCTGGCCGAGGTGGCGAAGAAGATCGGCTTCAAGGACGTGTCGTTCCAGTACGAACCCATCGCCGCAGCCTTCGACTACGAGTCGAGCATCCAGGGCGAAGAGCTGGTGCTGATCGTCGACATCGGCGGTGGTACCTCGGACTTCTCGCTGGTACGCCTGGCCCCCGAGCGCCACATGCTCGATGACCGCCACGCCGACATCCTGGCCACCGGTGGCGTGCACATCGGCGGTACCGACTTCGACAAGCAGCTGAGCCTGCAGGGCGTGATGCCGCTGTTCGGCTATGGCAGCCGCATGAAAAGCGGTGCCTTCATGCCCACCAGCCACCACATGAACCTGGCCACCTGGCACACCATCAACTCGGTGTACTCGCAGAAATCCCAGCTGGCGCTGGGCAGCATGCGCTACGACATCGAGGACACCGACGGCATCGACCGCCTGTTCAAGCTGATCGAACAGCGCGCCGGGCACTGGCTGGCGATGGAAGTGGAAGCCACCAAGATCGAGCTGACCCACAGCGACAGCCGCCTGGTCGACCTCAAGCGCGTGCAGCCCGAGCTGAGTGTGGAGTTGACCCGTGCGCTGTTCGAGGCGTCCATCGACAGCCTGCTCGAACGTGTGCGTGGCAGCGTCGGCGAGCTGCTGAACAAGGCCGGTGTAGGGGTGGCGCAGGTCGACACGGTATTCTTCACCGGCGGCTCCAGCGGCATCCCTGCCCTGCGCCAGAGCGTGGCGGCCATGCTGCCCAACGCGCGCCACGTCGAGGGCAACATCTTCGGCAGCATCGGTAGCGGCCTGGCGATCGAAGCCCGCAAGCGTTACGGCTAGCCCGCCGCCCCACAAGGACGTGAACAGATGAGTTTCAAACCCCTGGCGCTGATCAGCGCCCTGCTGCTGGCCGGTTGCAACGACGACCTGATGACCCTGCGCTTCGAGGACTCGGCCGGCTCGTCGGGCACCGGCCTGGACGCGCGCAAGCAGCAGATGATCGACGAGGCCCTGGTGCAACGCCAGATCGACCCGAAAAGCCTGCGCTGGCGGGTCGACCTCGAAGACCAACACCTGGTGTACGTGAGGGAACTGCAGCCGCTGAGCGAGGCGCAGCGCAAGGCGTTGCGCGAACCGTTCGACGAGATCCTGCAGGCACGCGCGGCGAACACGCTGCAGATCGAACTCACCCTGGACATCACCCCCGAGCAACGCCAGGCCCTGAGCGCGGCAGAGCGCCAGCGGATCGACGCGCTGCCGCAACCGTTGTTGATCCCGCTGGAGCTCAGCCCGACGGTGCTGACCATGGCGCTGATGCCCAGGGACGACGACAACGTGCCGCGGGACGTGACCGAACGCATCAACTCCAAGGTCACCTGCCAACTGCAGGCGCTGCCGGTAAAGCCGTTGCCGGAAGGCATCACCGGCCTGTGGCAGATGACGCTGGACACGGCCAATCAGGTCAGCGTCGAGCTGGGCGAAGCGCACTACCCGGCGCATTACCGGCTGACCGACGCCGGCCTGCAAGGCAGGATCGACAAAGGCGAACTGTGGCTCGTCGAGCCGAACTACCTGTCGGTGGACCCACTGGTGGTAATGCTGGGCTTTTCGGACCTGGGGCAACAGCGGCTGTACCGCAGTTTTCCGTTGCAACCCAATGCTTCGCAGCTGATCCATTCGTGCGAAAGCGCTGCCAATCACTTGCCACGCCCCCTGAGCTTTCGGGTCGGGGACGGCCTGGACCGGCTCGAATCGGTGACCTACAAGGAAGAAACCCAATGAACCTGGCCAGAACCCTGGCACTGTCGAGCGCGCTGCTGCTGGGCGGCTGCGGCGATGAAACATTCATGAGCGTGCGCTTTCAGACCGACGTCGGCACCGCCCGCTGGGGGCTGGACCCGATCAACCTGCAGATGATCGGCGAGGCCCTCGAACAGCGCCAGGTCGACCCCAAGCGCCTGCGTTTCGACGTGGATGCCGAGGACAAGCGCCTGGTGCATGTGGTGCTGCTGCAACCGCTGGATGAACAGCAGCAGGCCGCCCTGCGCGGGCTGTTCGAGGACATCGTGCAGGCGCGCAACGCTGTCACCTTCGCTATCGAAGTCACCCTGCAACCCACCGCCGCCGAGCGCCAGCGCCTGACCCCAAGCCAGCTGCAGGCCCTGGAGGCGATGCCCGCCTCGTTCACCCTGCCCGCCGAACCGGGCGACGAAGTGAGCACGGTGGCCGCGATGCCGGAGCAATGGCCGGGTACCACGATGGATGTCAACGAACAGGTGCAGGCCGAGGTCAGTTGCCTGCTGTACATCAGCCCGCGCCAGTATTACCCGGGCATGACCGACATCTACGCGGCCAAGGGCGATGACCCGCAGCGGGTGGTGCTGGAGTTTGCCGAAACAGGCGAAGCGGATGCCTTCAGCCTGTGGAAAGTGAGTGCCCGCTACCGCTTCAAGCAGGCCAGCCTGCAGCAGCAGGTCGACAAGGGTGAACTCGCGCTGCTGCCGGCTGACGAGCAGAACCGCAAGAGCCTGAGCATCGCGTTCAAGCTGGCGGACCTGGGCGAGCACGAGCTGATGCGTGCCTACCAGATCGACTATCGGGTCAAGGCCCTGAACAGCCAGTGCTACGCCGAGCAGATGAAGCTCGGGCGGCCGTACACCTTCTTCATGGGTACGGGGCTGGATCGGGTGGAAGCGGTCACTTATCCACAGAAATGAGTTGGCTGCTTCGCCAGCAAGGCTGGCGAAGAGGCCCGTCGGCCTTACACCAGCTCGGCCCGGCGCAACTCGCTCTTCAGGTACGCATAGTAGATCGGCCCCGCGACCACGCCCGGCAAGCCGAACGCCGCCTCGAACACCAGCATCGCCAGCAGCAGCTCCCACGACTTGGCGCGAATCTGCCCGCCCACGATGCGCGCATTGAGAAAGTACTCGACCTTGTGGATCACGATCAGGTAGCCCAGCGCCGCCACAGCCACCCAGATCGACAGCGACAGGCCGACGATGGTGATCAGCGTGTTGGACATCAGGTTGCCGATCACCGGCAGCAGCCCCAGCAGGAAGGTCAGCACGATCAGCGTCTTGGTCAGCGGCAGGTGCACCCCGAACAGCGGCAGCACCACCGCCAGGAATACCCCGGTAAAGGCGGTGTTGAGCAGCGAAATCTTGATCTGCGCGAACACGATGTTGCGAAACGCCTGCACCAGCAGCGACAGGCGCTCGAACAAGGCCGCGGCCAGCGGTTTGCGCTGGGTCAGGTCGGGGATGCGCTGCAAGGCCACGATGGCGCCCAGGATCATGCCGATCAGCAAGGTCACGAACATGTGCGCCGCGCCCTTGCCCACCAGTTGCAGGTCGGCCAGGTGGGTGCGCAACCATTCGCCGATGGCCACCTTGAACTCCGCCGCACTGGCCGGCAGGTAGGCGTCGATGAACGGCGGCAACTGCCCGCGCGCCTGGTCCACCAGCAGCATGAACTTGTCCAGCGACGCGCCGGGATTCTCCGCCTCGTGCAGCAGAAAGCTGATGGCCCCGGCAAACAGCAGGCTCAGCACGCTCACGATCAGCGTGCCCAGCAACGCCACCGCTACCCAGCGCGCACGCTGCCCGGCAATCAGGTGCTGCAGCTTGGGCGTGAGCATGTTGACCAGCTCGAACACCAGCAGGCCGGCCAGCAGGCTGGGCAGCAGCTTGAGCGGCAGCGCCAGCAGCAACCCGGTGAACACGATGAGCCAACTCGCCAGGACGATCTGGCGCTGGGTAAATGTCATACAACCTCGGAGGCAGAAAGACCACAAAGACGGCAGTCTGCCAGCCTTCTACGAGCAGGCATAGGGGCACGCGGGGCGCGGCGCGCTGGCGTTGCCAGGGCAATCTTTCTATGATGCCCGCCCTCACGGAATGACCGCGCGCCCATGCGCAATCGCAGGAGCGTGCATGCGCGAAAAAGATATCCTCGAAATACTGGTGCCGATTCTCTGCGTGCTGATTGTCTGGCGCATCACGCCGATCTTCTGGACGTTCTTCATGACCTGGCTCAACCGCGTCAGGTACCTGCGCCGCGCCACCCCGATACGCCAGCTGAACGACGGCGAACGCGAGGCCCTGGCGTTTCTAGGCGGCCCGGCCTACATGCTGCGCACGCTGGTCGGCACCACCGACCTGCCCTGGAAGAAACTGGCCCACGTCACCGGCAAGCGCGCCGCGGTGTACCGCCTGCAAGGCCCGCTGGACACCTGGGGCTACTCGCTGCAGCACTTCGGCGAAACACACCACCGCATCCAGGGCATCGCGGTGCACATGCCGCTGGAGGACATCGAGGAAAAGACCGACCCGCACAACGAGGTGGAGGTGATGTTCAGCCGGGGCGTGGCCATCATTCTTAGCGTCAATGGTCGGCCCACCCTCATCGAAACCCTGCGCCTGTGGCAGCCTCGCCTGCTGCCGCTGCAGGAACACGCCGACACGGCCAAGGAACCCCATGCGTAAGGTACTGCTGTGCGCGCTCGCGCTGTTGCTCGCAGGCTGTGACAAGGACTTTCTGGTGCTGCACTTCCAGGCGCCGGTGGGCGACCTGTACTACAGCCGGGACGTGCATTACAGCTACCGCGAATCGATCTTCGCGCTGCTGGCCGCGCACCACATCCCCACCGACAGCCTGGTGATGGAGATGGACGAGTACAACGACAAGGTGGTGCACCTGCGCCTGACGGACGACTCACTGAGCCCACAGCAGCTGGACGAGATTCGCGAGGTGTTCGAAGCCATCATCCCGGCACGCAATGCGGTGACCCTGAACATGAAGCTGCGGTTCGACGCTGGCCAGGCCCAGGGGCTGACTGGCCAGCGCCAGGGCACCGGCGCGCCGCCGCGTCACTTCGACAGCACCGTGCTGACCCCGCAGAACCTGCACATTGCCCTTGGCCAGGACATCGGTACCCCGCCGCACAGCAACCCCTACCTCAAGGTGCTGCCGCAGGCCGATGACCAGATGCTCTGCACCCTGGAGGCCGGCATGACTCCGACACTGCCGTTCTACATGCTCGCCACCGGGCCAGGCGAGCTCGGATCGGGCCGTCAGGGCCTGCTGCACGTGCGCAACCGCGACTTCCAGGCCGCACAGGTGCCAGTGCACCTGCAGTTCGAAGACGCGGCGCTGCGCCGACTGGTCGATAACGGCACCCTGCAGGTGGCGTTCAGCACCCGCAACTGGCTCGACTACCTGAACCCCGACAACATTCACCTGCACTTCGTGATCGGCCCGCCACTGGTATCGGCGCCGATGGCCGAGATGACCCATGCGCGTGCCCGGGAACTGCACGCCGAGTGCAACCAGCGCATGGACGCACTGGGGCGGCCGTTCTCGTTCTTCTTTGGCGAGGGCGTGGACCGGCTGGTGTATGTGGGCCTGCCGGCACGCGACTGAGCCTCAGCGAGGGCTCATTTCTTCTTCAGGCAGGTACTCATGAACGCCTTGCGCTCGTCGCCCTTGAGCGCCTGGGTGGTGGCGTCGGCATTGCAGGTCTTCATCTTCTCCTGCTGGGTCGCGGGCTCGGCCTTTTTCAGGCAGGTGCTCATGAACGCCTTGCGCGCGTCACCCTTGAGCGCCTGGGTGGTGGCGTCGGCATTGCAGGTCTTCATCTTCTCCTGCTGTGCGGTGGCGGCGAACCCCTGCGAACACATCAGGACGCCAAGCAGCAGCAACGGCACACGCAACATTTTCATGGGGCATTCTCCTGGTCGCCACGCCATCCGCGCAGCCTCGACACCAGTGTAGACAAGAATTTTTACAAACCCCTGTCAGCCGCGGCGCGCCTGGCGTCGGTACTGCTCCGGGGTGCACTGGGCCTGGCGCTGGAACATCGCGATAAAAGCCGATGGGCTGCCGTAGCCCAGGTCGAAGGCGATCTGCTGGATGCTCTGCTCGCCCTCCAGGGCCTCGATGGCCCGCAGAAACCGCAGGCGCTGGCGCCATTCGCCAAAGCTGATACCCAGCTCGCGGATGAACTGGCGGGCCAGGGTGCGCTCGCTCACATGCACGCTGGCGGCCCAGTCGCCCAGCGGACGGTTGTCCCCAGGGTTGCGTTGCAGGGCCTGCAGCACGCTGCGCAGGCCCGGGCCCTGGGCATACGGCAGGTAGCCGGTGTGCACCGGCGCGCAGTGCAACTGGTCCACCAGCACCTGGGCCAGGCGCTGGTCGGCATCGGTGCGCGGTACCTTGACGTCGCGCCGGGCAAAATCGCCGAGGATGGCCTTGAGGATGTCGCTTATCACCAGGCTGCACGGCTGCGCAGGCAGGCTCTGGCTCAGCTCGCGGGTGATGTACACCGAGCGGTACACCACGGCCTGGGGGTTGTAGCAACCATGCTCGGTGTCCGGCGGCACCCATACCGCGTAGTTGGGCGGCGAGAAGAAGCGCCGACCGTCGATCTCCAGCTGCATCACCCCATGGGCGGTGTAGTTGAGCTGGCCCCAGGCGTGACGGTGCGCGGCGCTGTGGGTGTCGGCGCCGAACTCGTCATAGCGGAAGTACACCGGTGCCGGTAGCGCGTCCAGCTGCGGGATGTCGAGGTATTTGCGTGCCATGCTGTCGGTCGAATGCTGTCTGGATCAATGGGCGGGTTGTCTGGATCGCAGTATAAACATCCAGACAGACAGGCGGATAATGACCGCCGTCATCTTCAAAGAGTCCCTGTTGCATGAATTATGCGTTCCCCCTGCTGGCCATTCTGATCTGGGCCGGCAACACCGTGGTCAACAAGCTGGCCGTCGGCGCCATCTTCCCTGCCGAGATCGGCTTCTACCGCTGGGTGCTCGCCGGCCTGCTGCTCAGCCCGTTCCTGCTGCGGGCAGTGCTGCGCAACCGCGCGGCGATCCGCCCGCACCTGGGCAAGATCATCATCCTCGGGGTGCTGGGCATGGCGGTGTACCAGAGCCTGGCGTACTTTGCCGCCGCCATCACCAGCGCCACCAACATGGGCATCATCCTGTCGCTGATGCCGCTGATGTCGCTGACCCTGGCCATCGCCACCCTGGGCCAGCGCCTGAGCGCCGGCGCGCTGCTGGGTGCACTGGTGTCGTTCGCCGGGGTGCTGGTGGTGGTGTCCGGCGGCGACCCGGCCGCGCTGCTGGCCCACGGCCTGAACCTGGGAGACGCGATGATGCTGATCGCCACCCTGGCCTATGCGGTGTACAGCACCCTGCTGAAAAAGTGGCAGCTGCGCCTGCCGCCGCTGCAACTGCTGTACCTGCAGGTGCTGGTGGCGATCGTGGTGCTGTTGCCGCTGTACCTGTTCTCGCCCAAGGCCGGGCTGAGCGTGGACAACATCGGCCTGGTGCTCTACGCCTGCGTGCTGGCCTCGATCGTGGCGCCACTGGTGTGGATGCAGGCGGTGGTGCGCCTGGGGCCCAGCCGCACCACGCTGTTCTTCAACCTGCTGCCGGCGCTGACCGCGGTGATCGCGGCACTGGTGCTCGACGAGCGCCTGGCGCCGTATCACCTGGTGGGCGGCGTGCTGACCCTGGCCGGGGTGATTCTGGCCGAACGCTGGACCACCCCGCTGCGCCGCCTCAAAGCCCCGCCGCCTTCAGACGCGCCGCGTGCTCGGTAAACAGCCGTACCGGGTCGGCGCCCTTGCCCACCGCGCCGAGTGACTGGTTGACGATATCCAGGTGATCCAGCGGGTAGTCGTCGCCGATCACCTGGCCCAGGTGCGAGCTGAACCGCCCGACCATGCCGTCGCACTGGCCCGGTTCGCGCACGAAGGTGCGCGCGAACAGGCGGCAGAAGCGGTTGCTGCCATCGAAGCGGTTGCGCCCGCTGTCGGTGATGCCCGGCTGCAAGGTGCCCGACCACGAGTAGTAGCGCACCCCGTCGACCTCGGCCGGCCCCTCGCCACCCCAGGTCAGCGGCAGGCCCTGTGGATAACGCTGGTTGAACAGGGCCACGCCCTCGAATGTCAGCGACTGGTGCGAGGCGTGCACGTCGATGGGCAGGCCTGCCCCGCGCCAGCCGGTTTCCAGCCAGCCCATCAGCCGTGCCAGCCCGTGCAGCACCAGTTTGAGAAGGCGCCCGCGGACGGAATCGCCGGGGTAGTGCCTGTCCAGGTAGTCGGCCAGTTCGGAGCCGTGGTTGGGGCCCGCGATGGAGGTGACCGAGGCCACCCATTCCGGGCGCCTGGCCGCCGCATAACGGGCGGTCAGCGCACCCTGGCTGTGGCCCAGCAGGTGAACCTTGTCGGCGCCGGTGCGGCGGCGCAGGTCGTCGATGATGCGCAGCAGCTGTTCACCGCGCACCTCGTTGCCGTGGATCGGCGAGACCTGCACCGGGAACACCGTGGCCCCGCCCCGGCGCAGGGCCGCGACAATGCCGAACCAGTACGGGTACAGCACCAGGCGCACGAAGCCGAGCATGCCCGGCACCAGTACCAGTGGATAACGCGTTGCAAGCGCTTGCGACATGGCAGCCCCTCCCGATCCGTGGCAGTGCGCACCACCCTACAGGCACAACAATGGCAACTGCAATCGAACTCCCGGCGTGCGCTGCGGTTCCAACCCTTATCAGGCCATGACGGCCTTCACAAGGGAGCGAGACCATGTACAAGCACGCCCTGGCAGCCCTGCTGGCAAGCGCCACCCTGGTAGGCTGCGGCAGCAACCGCCCTGAAAACCCTGTGGACTACGTGACCTACCGCGAACAGCCGCTGGTCAAGCAGGTGGGCAACGGCATGACCATGCAGCAGGTGATCGCCATCGGCGGCAGCCCTTCCTCCGTCATCGACCTGCCCCACGGCGGCACATGCAACAACTACGTGCTAAACCATGAAGGCAAGCAACAGGCTTACTACGTGCGTTTCGATGCCACCGGGCATGTGGATGCCAAGGGCTTCAAGACGTGCGAGCAACGCCAGAAGGACGAACAGGCCCTTCCCGGCGCGTAAAACTTTTAGCGCGCCAATCAATCACACACTGTGCACCCGACGCGCCGTCAGAGCGTGAAACCCCGTTTTCAGCTTGGAGAACATGATGAGCAACGTTGAACTGACCGATGTACAAACCCTGCGCCACCGCGCCCGCCAGCACGTGGAAGACGGTGCGGTGACCGAAGGCTACACCGCCGACCGCGAAAAGATCCTGCGCCTGCTGAACGAGTCGCTGGCCACCGAGTGGGTGTGCGTATTGCGCTACAAACGCCACTACTTCATGGCCGAGGGGATCAAGGCCAACGTGGCCGCCGAAGAGTTCCTGGAGCACGCCAACCAGGAGATGGAACACGCCGACAAGCTGGCCGAGCGCATCGTGCAACTGGGCGGCGAACCGGACTTCAACCCCGACAACCTGAGCAAGAACTCCCACGCGCAGTACGTGGCAGGCAAGACCCTCAAGGAAATGGTGCTCGAAGACCTGGTCGCCGAGCGCATCGCCATCGACAGCTACCGCGAGATCATCCAGTACATCGGTGACAGCGACCCGACCACCCGGCGCATCTTCGAAGACATCCTGGCCCAGGAAGAAGAGCACGCGGACGATATGGCGGATCTGCTCAAAGGGCTGTAAACCGCAGCGACTTCATCGCGGGTCAAGCCCGCTCCCACAGGGTCCGTGGTGATCCTTGTGGGAGCGGGCTTGACCCGCGATGCGTTTAGCCAGCCTTGACGGTCTTGGGCGCCTTGCCCGAACGCATCTGCTCCAGCAACGGCGTGCACTGGTTCTCGTCCCCGCCGCTGGGCGCCACCAGCGCCAGCAACGCCGCCGCCGGCGCTACCGCCACCCCCAACGCCACCATCCCGGCCCCGCGCAACGCCAGCGGAATTGCCTGCACGCCTGCACTCGGCTTGGCGAACGGCCCGCGCACGTACAACGGCGAGCGCAGCGAGAACAGGCGCAGGCCCTTGGACTCGGGGTTGATCTTCAGGTCCAGTTGCTCGGTGGCGAAGTTGGCCGTGCCATCGATGTAGATGATCGCGTTCTCGGTGTCGAACACGAACAGGCGCGTACTGGCCAGGCCGTCCTTGATGCCGAAGTCCGCCGCCGCGCAGTTGATCTTCACCTCGTTGTCGCCAAACAGCTTGCCCACCACGTAGTTGCCCACGTTGAGCCCGGCGATCTCCATCAGGCCACGGCTGATCGCGCCGTCGTTGATCAGCAGCCGCAGGTCGCCATTGGAGGTGCCCAGCAAGGCCGCCACCGAGTTGCCGCGGCCACTGATGTCGGCATCGCCATTGAGCGCACCGAAGCTGGTCTTCATCGGTTCGAAGGTGGGGAACAGCTGCTTGAGCTTGAAGTTGCGCGCACTCAGGCGCGCACGCCCCTGCATCGGCACCGCGCGGCCATCCAGGCGGATCTGCGCATCCAGCTTGCCGCCGGCCACGCCAAAACTCAGCGGCTCCAGGCGCAGCACGCCGTCATCGAGCACGAAGTGCGCGGCCAGGTCCTTGAAGGGCAGTTCTTCGCTGTGCACGATGCGCTTGCCGCTGAAGCTCACGTCGGCGTCCATGGTGCGCCAGCGCTCGGTGCGAAACTCCTCCACCGGCAGCACCTTGCCGGCCGGCTGCTTGCTCGCGCCACCACGGGCCTTCTGTTCGGCGTTGGAGTCGGCGCCGATCAGCGGGCCAAGATCCTTGAACAGCAGTTGGTTGGACACCAGCTTGCCGGTGAGCTTTGGCCGCGGCTGGCTGGCGACGAAGGCCAGGTCGCCATGGATATCGCTGTCGCCGATCTTGCCGTTGAAGCCCTCGTAGCGGAACACCGCCCCGCCCGGCTCGTGCAGCTTGGCGATCAGGTGGCCGTCGGTGGAATAGGCCGGCGAGTCGGGCAGGGTCACGCCGGTCAGTGGGTACAGATTGCCCAGGCTTGCGCCCGACAGGCGCAGGCGCAGGTCGAGCGCGCCAAGGTTGCGCGGGTCGGTCAGGGTGCCGGCCACCGCGACGCGCGTGTCGGCGATGCGCACGTCAGCCTGCAGCGGAAACGGCTGCGTGGCGTCCTGCAGTGCCAGCAGCCCGCCGATCTTGCCGCTGCCATTCAACGGCTGGCCCTTGTAGCGGCCGTCGACCTTGAAGCCGAAGGCGTAGTCCTGGGGCGCCGAACCCTGGCTCGCCGCCTTGTCGGCGCTGGCCTTGCCGACGATGTCGGTGAACGGGATGGGCTTGCCCAGCGGGTCGACCTGCACCTTCACCACGGTCTTGAGGGTCTGGTCGTCGAAGGCCACCTCGCCTTTGTCGAAGCCGATGGCGCCGATATCCAGCACCCATTTGGACGGCTCGGCGTTCTCGTCCTTGGGCCCGAAATCGAAGGTCCAGTTGGCGCGGCCATCGGCCAGGCGCTTGAGGCTGGCCACCGGCAGGGTCAGGTCGATACGCGGGATCACGATGCGCTGGGCCAGCAGCGGCAGCGGCGAGAGGCGAAACTCCACGCGCTGCAGGCCGACCATCTGCGGCGCCTTGAGCCACTCGGGGTTGCCCAGGGTCAGGTCCTGGGCGATGAAGCGCGGCCATGGCACCCAGGCGCGCCAGCCGCCCTCGTCGCGATCGCGCTGCCAGCGCACGGCCAGGTCACCATTGATCGCAAAGGGTCGGTGCAAGGCCTCGGAGACCTTTTCGTTGAGGGTGGGCTTGATGCGGTTCCAGTCGAAGGTGGCGATGACGATGATCAGGACCGCCAGCAACAACAGCACAGTGGCGAAGGTCCAGGTGAGAATTTTGGCAGGGCGCGTCATTGCACGAATCTCCTGATGACAGCATGGCGAACAGCCATGCCCGTTGAGGGCACTTAACACTTCCGACTATCAATGCCGTCGATTGTTACCATTATCTTTATGAACTTCTTTATCTGACCCCCAAGCGTAGCATTGGCGCCGTACCCACTTACCAGCCCTCCCAAGGAGCGCCAGATCATGAAACGCCCATTGCTGCTCAGTTTTGCCCTCAGCCTGCTGGCTGCCAACGCCTTCGCCGTACCCGCCACCGAACAGAACCTCTCGGCCGAAGCCCGCGACAGCGCCAGCGTCATTGCACAGCCCCTCAAGACCCTGGCCGAAGGCGGTTCTGACCGCCTGATCGAGCGCAGCAACCGCGTTGCCGAAGGTGGTTCCGACCGCCTTGTCGAACGCAGCACTCGCATCGCCGAAGGCGGCTCGGACCGTCTGATCGAACGCAACAGCCGCGCGAGCTGAGCCCATGCGCCAGTGCCCGCGCCCACAGCCCGGTCCATCGACCGGGCTTTGTTTTTTGCGGCCCAGGCCCTAGAGTGCAGGGCTGTATGACTGTGAACCGATACTCGCCATGCTGCCGCGCGCCGAACAAAAGCTACAGACCCGACAGGCCCTGCTGGATGCCGCCCGCCACCTGATGGAGAGCGGCCGAGGCTTCGGCAGCATCAGCCTGCGCGAGGTAGCCAAGACCGCCGGCATCGTGCCCACCGGCTTCTACCGCCACTTCTGCGACCTGGACCAGCTGGGGCTGGCACTGGTCAACGAGGTGGACGAAACCTTCCGCCAGACCATCCGCCTGGTGCGCCACAACGAATTCGAACTGGGCGGCATCACCGATGCTTCGGTGCGCATCTTTCTCGATGTGGTGGCGGCCAACCGGGCGCAGTTCCTGTTCCTGGCCCGCGAGCAGTACGGTGGCTCGCAGCCGGTGCGCCAGGCCATCGCCAAGCTGCGCGAAGGGATCAGCTCGGACCTGGCGGCGGACCTCAAACGCATGCCGCGCTGGCGGCATCTGGACGACGCGGCCCTGGGGGTGATGGCCGACCTGGTGGTCAAGACCGTGTTCGCCACCCTGCCCGAACTGATCGACTCGCCGGCCGAGCCGGTACCGGGGCAGTTGAGCGCGCAGGCGAAGATCACCCAGCAGTTGCGCTTCATCTTTGTCGGGGCCAAGTACTGGCAAGGGCTCGGCGATCTGCGCTGAGCCCTTGGCTTGCCAGCGAAGGGGTGCTCAAGCCGAACCGCAATTCCTGCTACCATGCGCCACAAACGCCCACCGCGACGACGCCTCTCCATGCCCGACCTTCGTACCGCCCAGCCTGAACTCCCTGCCCTGCTCGACAGCGTCCAGCAGCACTTCGCCCAGCGCATCGTGCCGCTGTGGCAAGGCCCGGGCTGGAACGCGGACATGGCCCTGCCATTCGAAGCCCTCGACCCGCAGCACCGGCCCCTGCCGGTACAGCGCTACCGTGCCATGGCCTGCGCGCGCCAGCTGTACCTGTTCAGCAGCCGCATCGAGCAGCCTGGCGCCGCGGAACGTGCCGCCGCCCTGCTGCGCACCCTGCAACGCCACTTTCACGACGCCGAGCACGGTGGCTGGTTCTACAGCATCGACGCCCAGGGCAACCCGCTGGACCGCACCAAGGACCTCTACACCCACGCCTTCATCGTGTTCGCCTGCGCGCATTACTGGGGCAAGGTGAACGAAGCAATGGCCGAGTCGACCTTGAATGCAGCCCTTGAAGTGGTGCTGGAGCGCTTTGCCACCGAGCACGGCCTGTACGAGGCGAGCCTGGCCGAAGACTGGTCGACGCTGGGCAGCGGGCCGTTGCAGAACCCGCTGATGCACCTGGCCGAAGCCTTCCTCGCCACCCTGTCGGTGCGTCACGACGCGGTGGTACAGGACGCGCTGGTGAACCTCACCGAGGCCATGCAGGCGCACTTCATCGACCCGGCACATGGGGTGATGCTGGAGAAACCGCGCGGGGCTGTGGATAACTGGTTCGAACCCGGGCACCAGTTCGAGTGGTTCTATCTGCTCGAATCCTCACCGCTGCTGCGCGGCGGCGCGCTGCATGGCTCGTTGAGCCGCGCATTCGGCTATGCCGAGCAACAGGGAGTAAAGGACGGTGCGGTGCTGGCGATGCTCAATGTCGACGGCAGCGTGCGTGACGCCACCCAGCGCATCTGGGCCCAGGCCGAATACCTGCGTGCGTTGGCGCTGCGGCCCGACAGCGCGGGCAAGGTGCTGGCGCAACTGCAGGCATTGCAGCAGAACTTTCTGCATGACGGCGGCTGGCATGAATGCCGCGACGCCAGTGGCGCGGTGAGCCGGCACGATATGCCGTCGACCACGCCGTACCACCTGGCGACCTGCCTGGAAGGGTTGCAGCGCGCCCTCTGACGCCTTCGCCAGCAACGCTGGCTCCTACATGAGTTGCAGGAGCCGGCCTTGCCGGCGAAAGTGCACTCAGGCCTTCGAACGATCGATCGAGAACCCCGCCCACGCCTGGCTCACCGGCATCAGCTCGAGGCTGTTGATGTTGATGTGCGCCGGCTGGTTGAGAATCCAGAAGATGGTCTCGGCAATGTCCTGCGGCTGGATCGGCTCGGCACCGGCATAGGTGGCGTCGTAGCGCGCCTTGTCACCCCCGAAGCGCACCAGCGAGAACTCGCTCTCGCACAGCCCCGGCTCGATGTTGCTGACCCGCACGCCCGTGCCCTGCAGGTCGCAGCGCAGGCTCAGCGAGAACTGCCCGACGAACGCCTTGGTACCGCCATACACATGGCTGCCCGGGTACGGATAGTTGCCCGCCACCGACCCGACGTTGAGGATCGTCGCACCACGCCCGTGGGCGATCAGGCGCGGCAGCAGCAGGCGGGTGCTGTACATCAGGCCCTTGATGTTGGTGTCGACCATGGTCTCCCAGTCGTCCAGGTCGCACTTGGGCGCCGGGTCGGCACCCAGGGCCAGGCCGGCGTTGTTGATCAGCCCGCGCAGCTTGGCAAAGGTCGGCGGCAAGCCTTCGATGGCCGCTTCCATGGCCTTGCGGTCACGCACATCGAGTACCAGGCCATGCACTTCGGTCTGCTTGGACAGCTCCGCACACAGCGCCTCCAGGCGCTCCTGGCGCCGACCGGTCAGCACCAGCGACCAGCCCGCCTCGGCGAAGCGACGTGCGCAGGCTTCGCCAAAACCGGAGGTGGCGCCCGTGATGAATACGGTGGAAGTCATGGAAAATCTCCTCGGGAAAACGTGCCCACGGGCAACTGATCGACAGGGCGTGCAGCATGCCCCGCCACGGCGCTGCGCAGCAAGCCGAAAATCAACTGTACAAAAAACGATCAAAACTCTGAAAGCCTTGCCCCGCAAGGCCCGGCGCGAGCTGTACGCACGTTATCCACAGGCCCTTCCACACAGACTGGGGGCAACTGCACAGGCTGCGGCCCACGGTTTGAGCGGGCTGTGGCCTGGCGTGGGAAGTATTTCGCTTGACCTGGCGGCCGCCCCTTGAACAACGCGACAGCCAGAGATGCAGAAGGATAACTGCAGTGATGGCCCGAGGCCTTTGATCTCGCTGCCTGCGCCAGTCTTTCCAGTGCTTGCCCACAGAGTTATCCACAGGCTGCACAGATGAAATGAGGGGCAATCGACCTCGCCATAAAAGCCTTGACAAATGCCCGCTGCAGCGTCAGAAAAACCGCTGCTCAAAAAACAACCACACCTCTGTAAGCCTTGTATTACATGGTCTTCAGCCATGTACTACCAAGTTACCCACAGTCGGTTCCACACGAATCGGGGACAACTTCAATGCCTTTGAAAACAAGTGCCTGGAGCGACGTTGTGTCGCGTTACCTGCACACCTTCAAATAACTTTTCCACAATCTGCCGCAAGGCCGATCTGCGGCCCGATCGCGGGTCAAGCCCGCTCCCACAAGGTTCACCGCTGCCCCTGTGGGAGCGGGCTCGACCCGCGATTGGGTCGTAATACGCACAAAAAAAACCCCGGCAAGCCGGGGTCTTCTTTAATGTTCGCCGTCAGTGCCCACCCAGATACGCGTTGCGCACCTCCTCGTTGACCAGCAGTTCCTGCCCGGTGCCGGTCATGCGGATCTGCCCGTTGACCATCACGTAGGCGCGGTCCGACAGCTTGAGCGCATGGTTGGCGTTCTGTTCCACCAGGAAGATGGTCATGCCGGTCTTGGCCAGCTCGCGCAAGGTCGAGAAGATCTGCTTGACCACGATCGGCGCCAGCCCCAGCGACGGTTCATCCAGCAACAGCAACTTGGGCCGGCTCATCAGCGCCCGGGCAATCGCCAGCATCTGCTGCTCGCCACCGGACATGGTCATCGCCCGCTGGTTGCGCCGTTCCTTGAGCCGCGGAAACAGCTCGAACATGCGCTGCATGTCCTCGCCGGCGAACTTGTCGCCAATCGGGATGGTGCCCATCATCAGGTTCTCTTCCACCGACATGTCCGGGAACACCCGGCGCCCCTCCGGCGACTGCGCAATGCCGTTGGAGGCGATGTAGTGGGACGACTTGTGGGTGATATCGGTGCCCCGGTAGAGGATCTGCCCCGACGCCGCGCGCGGCTGGCCGAAGATCGACATCAGCAGCGTGGACTTGCCCGCGCCGTTGGAGCCGATCAGGCTTACCGTCTCGCCTTCGTCGATGTGCATCGAGACCTTTTTCAGCGCCTGGATCGGGCCGTAGAACACGTCCAGGTCCTTCAGTTCGAGGATCGGTACGCTCATGCCAGCTCCTCTTCATCGGCGCCCAGGTAGGCCGCGATCACCGTCGGGTTGTTGCGGATCTCCTGCGGCGCGCCCTCGGCGATCACGTTGCCGTGGTCCAGCACCACGATATGGTCGGAAATGCTCATTACCATGCCCATGTCATGTTCGATCAGTACCACCGTCAGGTCATGCTCGTCGCGCAGCACGCGGATCATGCGGCTGAGCGCTTCGGTTTCCTGCGGGTTGAGGCCGGCGGCGGGTTCGTCCAGGCAGATGATCTGCGGGCGCGTGCACATGGCCCGGGCAATTTCCAGGCGGCGCTGCTGGCCATACGAGAGCTCGCCGGCCAGGCGGTTGGCGCAGTCCACCAGATCGACCACCTCCAGCCAGTAGAAGGCATGGTCCAGGGCGTCGCTCTCGGCCTGACGGTAGGCCTTGGTGTTGAGCACCCCGGCCAGCAGGTTGCGGTTGACCCACATGTGCTGGGCCACCAGCAGGTTCTCCACCACCGACATTTCCTTGAACAGGCGAATGTTCTGGAAGGTACGCGCCAGCCCCGCCCGGTTGACCAGGTGGGTGCCGCCGAACATCTTGTAGTACAGGCGGCTGGCAAAGCTTCTGGGCGACACGAAGTCGGCCGCCTGGAAGCGTTCGCCCAGCAGCTGGATGACATTGGTGCGGGTGCCGCGCAGGTTCAGCTCGATCTTGCCGCCGCTGGCCTTGTAGAACCCGGTAAGGCAGTTGAACACGGTGGTCTTGCCCGCGCCGTTGGGGCCGATAAGCGCGAAGATGGCGTTGCGCCGGACCTTCAGGCTCACGTCGCTGAGCGCCTTGATGCCGCCGAACTGCATCATCAGGTTGTCGACCGAAAGAATCACTTCGTCGCTCATGGCGCCACTCCTTTACGCGGGACCACACCGGTGCGGCTGATGCGGATCAGCCCACGCGGTCGCCAGATCATCATCAACACCATCAGCACGCCGAACAGCAGCACGCGGTACTCGGAGAAGCTGCGCAGCAGCTCCGGCGCCACGGTGAGCACGAAGGCGGCGATCACCACCCCGACCGTCGAGCCCATGCCGCCGAGCACCACGATGGCCAGGATCAGCGCCGACTCGAAGAAGGTGAACGAGGACGGGTTGACGAAGCCCTGGTAGCTGGCGAAGAACACCCCGGCCAGGCCTGCGGTGGACGCACCCAGGGTGAACGCCGAGAGCTTGACCAGCACATGGTTCAGGCCCATCGAGCGGCAGGCGATCTCGTCCTCGCGCAGCGCTTCCCAGGCGCGCCCCACCGGCATGCGGGTGAGCCGGTGCTTGATGTACAGCACCGCCAGCACCACCAGGAACAGCACGATGTAGATGAACAGGAATTTCACGTTGGGGTTGTAGTCGATGCCGAAGAACTCGTGGAACGGTACCCCGCCGTCCTTGGCCCGGCGCCCGAATTCCAGGCCCATGAAGGTCGGCGACGGTACCGGCATGCCGTTGGGCCCGCCGGTGAACGACAGCCAGTTGTTGAGCACCAGGCGGATGATCTCGCCAAAGCCCAGGGTCACGATGGCCAGGTAGTCCCCGTGCATCCTCAGCACCGGAAAGCCCAGTATGCAGCCGGCCAGTGCCGCGGCGATCGCCGCCAGCGGCAGCACCGTCCAGAAGCCCAGCCCCAGGTACTGGTAGCCCAGCGCCAGGCCATAGGCACCGATGGCGTAGAACGCCACGTAGCCCAGGTCGAGCAGCCCGGCCAGGCCCACCACGATGTTCAGCCCCAGGCCCAGCAGCACGTAGATCAGCCCCAGGATGACCACGGTAAGCAGGTACTTGTTGGCGAAGAACGGGAACACGATGGCAATCACGATCAGTGCCGGGATGATCCAGCGCAGGCGCGACTTGTAGTCCGGCGCCAGCACATGCACACCCGAGCCACTGCTCTCGAAGCCCTGCAGGATGGCCTGGCCCTTGCTGGTCTGCAGGAACAGGCTGAGCACGAAGCGCCCCAGCATCACCCCCGCCACCAGCCAGGCGACACGCGCGGGCTGCATGTTGAAGCTGTAGCCGTCGAGCACCACGCCGACGATGGGGCCGAACACGATCAGGGAAATCAGCCCGGCGAGAACCATATCGACCAGGCTGCGCTTGATATCGATGGAAGCGTTTTTGGCAGCAGACATACTTACACCTTGGCCACGAGTGGGCGACCCAGCAGGCCTTGGGGACGGAAGATCAGGATCAGTACCAGCAGCGAGAAGCTGAACACGTCCTTGTAGTCGGAGTTGATCAGCCCGGAGAACAGCGACTCGGAAATCCCCAGGATGATGCCCCCGAGCATCGCGCCCGGCAGCGAGCCGATACCGCCCAGCACCGCCGCGGTGAAGGCCTTGATGCCGATGATGAAGCCGGCATAGAAGTCGAAGGTGCCGTAGTTCATGGTGATCAGCACGCCGGCCAGCGCGGCCATCACCGCGCCGATGACGAACACGTAGGAGATCACCCGGTCGGTGTTGATGCCCAGGATCGAGGCCATCTTGCGGTCCTGCTGGGTGGCCCGGCACATGCGCCCCAGCTTGGTGAACTTGATGATGTAGGTGAGCGCGGCCATGCCGACGAAGGCTGCCACCAGGATGAAGATCTTGGTGTAGGTCAGTTGCACGAAGCCGGTGCCCACTTCAAGGCGCCAGGCGCCTTCGAGCAGGGTCGGTACGCCCTGTTGGCGGGCGCCCTGGCTGATCTGCGCGTAGTTCTGCAGGATCAGCGAAATGCCGATGGCACTGATCAGCGGCGCCAGCCGGGTGGAGTTGCGCAGGGGTTTGTAGGCGATGCGTTCGATGGTCCAGCCATACACGCCGGTGACCACCACCGTGAAGATCAGCGTCCCGAGCATCAGCAGGGGAAAGGACTCGATACCGAAATACGCCAGCAATGCCAGGCTGATAGCCGCCAGGTAGGCGGAAATCATGTACACCTCGCCGTGCGCGAAGTTGATCATGCCGATGATGCCATAGACCATTGTGTAGCCGATGGCGATCAGACCATAGACCGACCCCAGGGTCAGACCATTGATCAGTTGCTGCAGGAAAATACCATCCATAACGCAATCTCACGTATTTGAGATTGCACAAGCGCCGACCACGTTGCACCGCCGTTGAGGCGGTACAAGCGGCGCCGGGTTGTGCAGATCTACGAGAAAAGACAGGTACGGCAAAAACCGGGGCGCGCCCCGGGCAGCGAGTGCCCGGGGTGCCGGCCGTTGTTATTTTTGTTTTTCCAGTTGGTGATACTTGCCGTCCTTGTCCCACTGGTAGACCACGTAGTCGGACACGGTCAGGTCACCCTTGGCGTCCCACTTCTTCTCGCCCATCACGGTCTGCACCGGGTTGGCCTTGAGCCACTTGGCAGCGTCTTCACCCTTGTTCGACTTGGAACCGTTGAACGCGGCGGCCAGGGCCTGGATCGAGGCGTAGGCGTACAGGGTGTAGCCTTCGGGCTCGGTACCGGCCTTGCGGAACTCGTCCACCACCGCCTTGCTGTCGGGCAGCAGGCGCGGGTCGGCGCCAAAGGTCATGTACACGCCATCGACGTACTGCTTGCCGCCGGCGGTCGACACCAGTTCGTCGGTGACGATGCCGTCGTCGGACATGAACTTGACGTCCTTGAGCCCCTGCTCGCGCAACTGGCGTACCAGCGGGCCGGCTTCGGGGTGCAGGCCGCCGAAGTAGACCACGTCGGCACCGGTGGAGCGGATCTTGGTGACCACGGCGCTGAAGTCCTTCTCGCCACGGGTCAGGCCCTCGTACAGCACCGGGGTGACGCCGCGCTTGGTCAACTGCGCCTTGGTGGCGTCGGCCAGGCCCTGGCCATAGGTGTCCTTGTCGTGCAGCACGGCAACCTTCTTGCCCTTGAGCACATCGACGATGTAGTCGCCGGCCACGATGCCCTGCTGATCGTCGCGCCCGCACATGCGGAACATGGCGCTCAGGCCACGTTCGGTGACCTGCGGGTTGGTCGAGCCGGGGGTGATGGCGATGACCCCGGCCTCGTCGTACACCTCCGACGCCGGGATGGTGTTGGACGAGCAGAAGTGCCCGACCACGCCGATGACCTTGTCCTGGTCGACCAGGCGGTTGGCCACGGCCACCGCCTGCTTGGGCTCGCAGGCATCGTCGCCCTTGACCAGCACGATCTTCTCGCCATTGATGCCGCCCGCGGCATTGATCTTGTCGGTGGCCGCCTGCGCACCTTTCATGTATTGCTCGCCAAACGCCGCGTTGGCACCGGTCATCGGGCCCGCTACACCGATCTTGACGTCGGCCTGTACATACGAAGACACGCCCATCGCCGTGGCAACGGCGAGGGCCAGAAAGCCTTTCTTGTAAAACGTCTGCGACATGAGGTGGTGCTCCTGAGTTTTTTTGGTTGGCACTACAACGTTCAGCAATTGCGATGAGCAAGGGCCGTGCCATTGGATTTTTATTCTGTAAAAACTCGCGATCAGGTTCGGCAGGCGCCGCTTTCGCGCCTTTTCCACGGGCCGTGCAACCTCCTGCCCTGCACCTGGCGCCACCCACGAACCGCTTGAAGCGCAACCCTTGAGTGCCATCATTGCAACCCTGACCTGTGTTTACGTGCAACCAGCCTGTAACAAGATACGTAACCGAACTGCACATCCTTGGTGCGCATCTGCTACAGCGGGCACCATAAGAGGCTAGCTGGCCAATGCGAAAACCGCCGCTACCCATAGCCTGCTACCGAATTACCCCGTCGGCGCCGGCCTCAGCGGCAAAAAGACTGGCACAATGGACTGCATTGGCGGCCCCGGATGGGCGCACGCCCGACCTGGAGTCCTTTATGAGCGAAAGTGCCTTCGCCAACCGCATCGTGCAGAGCCTGCTCGATACCGATTTCTACAAGCTGACGATGATGCAGGCGGTGCTGCACAACTACCCCAACGTGGATGTGGAGTGGGAGTTCCGCTGCCGAAACGGCGAAGACCTGCGCCCCTATCTGGCGCAGATCCGCGCACAGATCGAGCGCCTCAGCGAGCTGAGCATCAGTGCCGAGCAGTTGGGCTTCCTGGAGCAGATCAGCTTCATGAAGCCGGACTTCCTGCGCTTTCTGGGGCTGTTTCGCTTCAACCTGCGCTACCTGCACCTGGCCATCGAGCACGACGAACTGGTACTGTGCCTGCACGGTCCGTGGCTGCACGTGATCCTGTTCGAGGTGCCGCTGCTGGCGATCATCAGCGAGGTGCGCAACCAGCACCGTTATCCACAGATCAAGCTGGTGGATGCACGCGACCAGCTGTACCGCAAGTTCGACTGGCTGCGCGCCAATGCCAGCAGCGAGGAGCTGGCCGAACTGCAGGTGGCCGACTTCGGCACCCGCCGACGCTTCTCCTACAAGGTCCAGGAACAGGTGGTGAAGGTGCTGACGGCGGAGTTCCCGGCGCGCTTCGTGGGCACCAGCAACGTGCACCTGGCACGCAAACTGGATATCAAACCGTTGGGCACCATGGCCCACGAGTGGATCATGGCCCACCAGCAGCTCGGCCCGCGGCTGATCGACAGCCAGATCGCCGCCCTGGACTGCTGGGTGCGCGAGTACCGCGGGCTGTTGGGAATAGCACTGACCGACTGCATCACCATGGATGCATTCCTCGGCGACTTCGACCTGTACTTCGCCAAGCTCTTCGACGGCCTGCGCCATGACTCCGGCGATCCGGTGCAATGGGCAGAGAAGGCCATCGCGCATTACCGCAAGCTGGGGATCGACCCGATGACCAAGACGCTGGTGTTCTCGGACGGGCTGAACCTGACCAAGACCCTGGAGATATTCCGCGCCTTGCGCGGGCGCATCAATGTCAGCTTCGGCATCGGCACCAACCTCACCTGTGACATTCCCGGGGTGGCGCCGATGAGCATCGTACTTAAAATGACCGACTGCAACGGCCAGCCCGTGGCGAAGATTTCCGATGAAGCGGCCAAGACCCAATGCCGCGACGCCAACTTCGTCGCCTACCTGCGCCACGTATTCAAAGTGCCCAAGGAGTAACCCATGCAAGCCGTCCAGCGAGAGATTGCGCAGCAGCTCAAGGTTCAGCCGCCGTTCGCCGACGCGGCCGCGCTCGAGGCCGAGAAGGCCCGGCGCGTGGCCTTCATCCAGCAATGCCTGAAGAACGCCGGGCTCAAGACCCTGGTGCTGGGCATCAGCGGTGGTGTCGACTCGCTGACCGGCGCCCTGCTCGCCCAGCGCGCGATCAACGAGCTGCGCGAACAGACGGGCGATGTGCATTACCGCTTCATCGCCGTACGCCTGCCGTACCAGGTGCAGCATGACGAGCATGACGCCCAGGCGTGCATCGATTTCATCCAGCCTGACGAATGCCATACGGTGAACATCGCGCCGGCGGTGCAGGCGCTGGCGGCCGAGGTCGAGGCACTCAGGGACGGCAAGCCGGCGCTGGTGGATTTCGTGGTGGGCAACACCAAGGCGCGCATGCGCATGGTGGCGCAGTACACCATTGCCGGGGCACGTGGCGGGCTGGTGATCGGCACGGATCACGCGGCCGAGGCGGTGATGGGGTTCTTTACCAAGTTCGGTGACGGGGCCTGCGACCTGGCGCCGTTGAGCGGGCTGGTGAAACATCAGGTGCGCGACATCGCACGCAGCTTTGGCGCGCCGGAGTCACTGGTGGAGAAGGTGCCGACCGCCGACCTGGAAGACCTGGCGCCGGGCAAGCCGGACGAGGCATCGCATGGGGTGACCTATGCGCAGATCGATGCGTTTCTGCACGGCGAGGCAGTGAGCGAGGAAGCGTTCGAGATCATCAGGCGCACGTACGAGAAGACACATCACAAGCGCGAAATGCCATTCGCCCCTTGAAACGACTTCGCCGGCAAGGCCGGCTCCTACGGGTATCCACGAAACCCGGTAGGAGCCGGCCTTGCCGGCGAAGAGGCCAGACCAGGCAAGGTTACTTCAGGGTAACAGTGCCTTTCATCATCGAGATGTGGCCAGGGAACGAGCAGAAGAAGCCGTACTTCTCGTCAGCCTTGAGCTTGGAAACATCGAAGGTCACCGAGTCCTTCTCACCAGCACCGATCACCTTGGTGTGGGCGATCACGCGGTCATCACCTTCCTTCAGGTAATCCTTGTCGATACCGGCGCTCAGGCCGTCGGTGGCGATTGGCTGCATGTCAGCTTCTTTGCTGATTACCAGGTTGTGGCCCATGACGTTCTTCGGCAGGTTGCCCGAGTGGGTCAATTCGACGGTGAAAGTCTTGCAGCTCTTGTCGATCTCAATGGCCTTGGTGTTGAAGGACATCTGGTCGGTGGAATCGACCGTGACCTTGCAATCGGCAGCGAAGACCTGGGCACTGGCGAGGGTCAGCAGGGATACCGCAACAGCTTTGGCAAACATCGTGAATCTCCTTGGCAGGGGTTTTTTATCCGTTTCTATACTGCCCCAGAGCGTCCCCCACCGGCCTGATATGAGTCAAGGGGCAGGTTAGGCGCGCTGGTAGTAAATTTTCGCTATGGATTGTATACACAAAATCCGCGGGACCATCATGCGCCATTCAGGGACGATGAGACAACCTCTCAATTAGGAGTACAGGACATGTCCCTTGGTAGTCTGATGCGCAGCCTGCTGGCTGCCTATGCCTGCGGTGCCACTGGCAGCAACGTCGAATTCGCGCGGCCGGAGTGATGAGCCGTCACGCCGGGCCTTCATCCAGCGGCAACACCGTCACCTGCACCTGCGGGTCATGGCTGCCCCCGCCCAGAATCACCCCACGCAGCGGTGACACATCGGAAAAATCCCGGCCCCAGGCCAGGGTGATGTGCTCCAGCGCCGGCAGCAGGTTGTTGGTGGGGTCGAAATCCACCCAGCCGTTGACCGGGCAATACACCGACACCCACGCATGCGAGGCATCGGCCCCGATCAGCCGGGCCTGCCCGGGCGGCGGGCGCGTCAGCAGGTAGCCGCTGACATAGCGCGCCGCCAGCCCGCGCGAGCGCAGGCACGCGAGCATCAGGTGGGCGAAGTCCTGGCACACGCCGCGGCGACGCTGCAGCACCTCAACCAGCGGGGTGGCCACCTGGGTGGCACCGGCATCGAAGGTGAACTGGCTGAAAATCTGCTGCATCAGGGCCTGCACGCACAGCAGCAACGGCTGGCCCGGGGCGAAAAACGGCTCGGCAAACACGACGAAACGCTGCTTCAGCCGCACATACGGCGATTCGAAACGAAAGCGGCACGCCTCCAGCGTGGCCGCAGTCAGCGCCTGCCCCGAATACGCCAGCGCCTGGCACACCTGTTCCCACGGCGGCGAGGCAGCCAGCACCGGCGCGGCGCGCGACAGCACGTTCACCTGCACCCGCGTCACCACGCGCAGTTGATCATGCTGGCGCTCCAGCGCCAGCCGGGTCAGCGGGTTGCCGAAGCCGTCGAGCTCGTCGCGCCGCCGGGTCGGCAGCGGGTCGACCTGCAATTGCCGGTCTTCGCACTGCTGCCAGGCACAGGCCCGTGGCCACAGATGCACCAGTTGCTGGGCCAGGGACACCGGGCTGTCATAGCGGTAATGGGTGTCGTGCAGTACCTGGTAGCGCGCGCTCATCAGGCCGACACCGTCTGCTGGCTGATGTCATCGACATGCACGAAGTGGCGCAGCGCCAGTCGCTCGGAGGCCTGCAGGCTGGCCTTGGCAATCTCGCCCAGCAACTCGGCCAGGCCATCGAGCACCGCGCGCACGCTGGCCTTGCCGAACAGCGCGTGCTCCAGGCTGCCCAGGTCGAAGTGGTACAGGCGCTCGGCGAGCAGGGCCAGGGTCGGGTCTGGCGGGCTGCCGAACTCATCGCTGGATCGCTCCAGGGCACGCACCAGCAGCTTGAGCTGGAACAGCACCGCATGGGGGTTCTGCTGGTCGAGCAGGAGCAGGTCCAGCACCGGGATCAACTGCGCCACCGCCAGGTAGCGCGAGCGGTAGGTGATGCTGCTGTTGCCCAGTTCAAGCAGCCATTCCAGGCCCGCCTGGTCGAAGGCGCCGGGGCCGCGCAGAAAACTGGCCAGGCTCAGGCTCAAGCCCTGCAGGCGCTCGATGCGCCGCCCGATCATCAGAAAGCGCCAGCCTTCATCGCGGGTCATGTCGTCCAGGGCAAAGCCGGACAGCGCCGCCAGCGACATCACCAGGCGGTTGAGAAAATCCAGCAGCTCGCCGAAGTCCGCCGTCTGCCCACCCAGCGCCTGGGCTTCGTGCTGCAACTCCACCAGCGCCTGCCAGTTCTCCCGCGAGAGCTTGCCGCGCACCTGGGCGGCGGTCCACTGCAGGCGCTGCAGGTTGGCGCGCAGGCTGAACGCCCAGTCGGCATCGAGCAAGGCGGCGCGCAGGCGCTCGGCCAGGGTGCCCTCGGGGGGCAGCAGCTCAAGCTCTTCGGCCAGGGCCACCGCCGCCTGCCAGGTGGACGGATGTTCGCCATCCAGGTAGCGGCTGAGCAGGATGCGCAGCAGGCGCGCGCTGGTGTCGCAGCGCTCGCAATAGCGGCCGAACCAGAACAGGTTTTCCACGACCCGCGACGGCAGGTACGGGTCCTGGCGGATCAGATCGGCCACGCCAAGGGTGCGGCTGGCCTGCCACTGTTCGCCGACCGGGGCCGCCTCGCCGAGTACCCAGGTGTCCTTGCTGGCCCCGCCGCGCTGCATCGACACCACCTCGGCATCGGCCAGGGCGGCCACCCGGGTCAAGCCGCCGGGCAGCACCCGGTAGCCATCGGCGGTGGCCACCGCATACACCCGCATGCCGATCGGCCGCGCCTGCAGCGTGCCCTGCCATACCGGCGCCTGGGACAACTGCGCCAGTTCCTGTGCCACGTAGGCATACGGGCGTGCACGGATGCGCCCGGCCAAGGCATCGCGCGCCGCGTCGTCCAGGTCGCGCCCGAACAGCGCAGCGAAACTCTGCGAGGGGAACGCCGGCTTGATCAGCAGCTCCGGCAGCCTGGCCAGGGCCTGCTCCAGCGCAGGCGGCTCGCCGCACCACCAGGTGGCGATCGACGGCAGGCTCAGGGCCTCGCCGAACAGGTGCTGGTTGATGGCCGGCAGAAAGCCGAGCAGGCCGGGAGACTCGAGCACCCCGCTGCCCAGCGCATTGGCCACCAGCACGCGGCCCTGGCGTACCGCGTCGAGCAGGCCGGGCACGCCGAGGGCCGAGTCGGTACGCAGTTCCAGCGGGTCGCAGAAATCGTCGTCCAGGCGGCGCATGATCGCGTGTACCCGGCGCAGCCCGCCCAGGGTCTTGAGGTAAACCGTGGCATCGCGCACGGTCAGGTCGCTGCCTTCGACCAGTGGGTAACCCAGCTGGCGGGCGAGGAACAGGTGCTCGAAATAACTTTCGTTGAAGCGCCCCGGGGTCAGCAGTACCACCAGCGGCGGTTCCTGGCCGCTGGGTGCCAGGCGCAGCAGGCTCTGTTGCAGGTTGCGAAAGAAGCCGGCCAGGTGCTGCACGTGCAGGTCGCGGTACAGGTCCGGCAGGGTGCGCGTGACCAGCGTGCGGTTCTCCAGCGCGAAGCCGGCCCCGGAGGGCGCCTGGGTGCGGTCGGCGGTGACCCACCAGCGCCCATCGGGGCCGCGGGCAAGGTCGGCAGCGTACACATGCAGGAAGGTCGAGCCGGGCGGCGTGATGCCCTGGCACGGCCAGAGAAAATTGTTGTGGCCGAACACCAGCTCGGACGGCAGCAGGCCTTCGCCGATCAGGCGCTGCGGGCCATAGATGTCGGCCAGTACCGCGTTGAGCAGGTGCGCGCGCTGGGCGATGCCCGCCGCCAGCGCCTGCCACTCCTGCGCGGGGATCAGCTGCGGCAGCAGGTCCAGCTCCCACGGGCGATCGGTGCCGTCGGGGTCGGCGTAGATGTTGTAGGTGACGCCGTTTTCCTGCAGATGACGCGCCAGTTGGGCCTGGCGCTGGGCCAGCTGGGTGGGGCCGCTGCGTTGCAGGTGCTGGTGCAGGCGCTGCCAATGCGGGCGCACGCTGCCATCCGCCGCGAACATCTCGTGGTAGGAGGCAGGGCTTGGTGAGGCCAGCGGGTCAGCCATGGGCGTGCTCGGTGACGGCAGGTGATGCAGGGTAGCGTGTGGCGGGGATGGGGAGAAGGATGGATGTGGCCTTGCGGGCCTCATCGCGGGTCAAGCCCGCTCCCACAGGATAGTCAGTGGCCTATGGATCTGCACTGTACCTGTGGGAGCGGACTTGACCCGCGATGGCCGCGACGCGTATCAGCGTGGCAACACCGGCTCGCGGGTCTTCTTGCCCTTGCCCTTGCCACCCTTGGCGGCGTCCTTGCGTGCCTTGGCCGCTTCCTGGTTACGCGCAAAGGCGGCCGCCTTGGCCTGCTCGCGCTTGTCCCACGGCTTGGCACCGTCGCTGGCACGCGGCGGCAAGCCGGTGTGCTGGGTCAGGATCTTGGTTTCCTTGGCCACCTTGTGGCTGCCCGCCGGCGTCGAGTTCTTGCGCCGCGCACTCTGATAGCTGTCGGTCGCCGGCTGGTGCAGCGGGATCAACTGGTGTTTGGCCGGCCCGATCAGGTCGGCACGCCCCATGCGCTGCAGGGCTTCGCGCAGCATCGGCCAGCCCTTGGGGTCGTGGTAACGCAGGAACGCCTTGTGCAGGCGGCGCTGCTCCTCGCTCTTGACGATGGTCACCGCGTCGCTCTTGTAGGTGACCTTGCGCAGCGGGTTCTTGCCCGAGTGGTACATGGCAGTGGCCGAGGCCATCGGCGACGGGTAGAACGCCTGCACCTGGTCGGCGCGAAAGCCATTGCCCTTGAGCCACAGGGCCAGGTTCATCATGTCTTCGTCGGTAGTGCCCGGGTGCGCCGCGATGAAGTACGGGATCAGGTACTGCTCCTTGCCCGCCTCCTTGGAGTACTTCTCGAACATGCGCTTGAAGCGATCGTAGCTGCCGATACCAGGCTTCATCATCTGGTTCAGCGGGCCTTCCTCGGTATGCTCCGGGGCAATCTTGAGGTAGCCGCCCACGTGGTGGGTGACCAGCTCCTTGACGTACTCCGGCGACTCGACTGCCAGGTCGTAGCGCAGGCCCGAGGCGATCAGGATCTTCTTCACCCCCGGCAGGTCACGCGCACTGCGGTACAGCTGGATCAGCGCCGAGTGGTCGGTGTTCAGGTTGGGGCAGATGCCGGGGAACACGCACGACGGCTTGCGGCACGCAGATTCGATTTCCGGGCTCTTGCAGGCAATGCGGTACATGTTGGCGGTCGGCCCGCCCAGGTCGGAGATGACCCCGGTAAAGCCCGGCACCTTGTCGCGGATTTCTTCGATCTCGCGAATGATCGAGTCGTGGGAACGGTTCTGGATGATGCGGCCTTCGTGCTCGGTGATCGAGCAGAAGGTGCAGCCACCGAAGCAGCCACGCATGATGTTCACCGAGAAGCGGATCATGTCGTAGGCCGGGATCTTCTCCTTGCCATACGCCGGGTGCGGGACGCGCGCATAGGGCATGCCGAACACGTAGTCCATCTCTTCGGTGGTCATCGGGATGGGCGGCGGGTTGAACCACACGTCCACCTCGCCGTGCTTCTGCACCAGCGCACGGGCGTTGCCCGGGTTGGTTTCCAGGTGCAGCACGCGGTTGGCGTGGGCGTACAGCACCGCATCGCTGCGCACCTTCTCGTAGGACGGCAGGCGGATCACGGTCTTGTCGCGGGTCATGCGCGGGCTGGCCAGAATCTGCACCACCTTGGCTTCCTGCGGGTCTTCGACCGGGCCCTTCTCCTGCTCGATGGCGCAGGCCTGGGTGTCCTGGGTGTTCACGTACGGGTTGATGATCTTGTCGACCTTGCCCGGCCGGTCGATACGCGTGGAGTCCACTTCGTACCAGCCCTGCGGGGTGTCGCGGCGCACGAAGGCGGTGCCGCGGATGTCGGTGATGTCTTCGATCTTGTGGCCGTAGGACAGGCGCTGGGCGACTTCGACGATCGCGCGTTCGGCGTTGCCGTACAGCAGGATGTCGGCGCAGGCGTCGATCAGGATCGAGTGCCGCACCTTGTCCTGCCAGTAGTCGTAGTGCGCGATGCGGCGCAGCGAGGCCTCGATGCCACCCAGCACGATCGGCACGTGCTTGTAGGCTTCCTTGCAGCGCTGGCTGTAGACCAGGCTGGCACGGTCGGGGCGCTTGCCGGCCAGGCCGCCCGGGGTGTAGGCGTCGTCCGAGCGGATCTTCTTGTCGGCGGTGTAGCGGTTGATCATCGAGTCCATGTTGCCGGCCGCGACACCGAAGAACAGGTTCGGCTCGCCCAGCTTCATGAAGTCGTCTTTGCTCTGCCAGTTCGGCTGGGCAATGATGCCCACCCGGAAGCCCTGGGCTTCGAGCAGCCGGCCGATGATGGCCATGCCGAACGACGGGTGGTCGACGTAGGCGTCACCGGTCACGATGATGATGTCGCAGGAATCCCAGCCGAGCTGATCCATCTCCTCCCTGCTCATCGGCAGGAATGGCGCTGGCCCGAAGCATTCGGCCCAGTACTTGGGATAGTCGAAAAGTGGTTTGGCTGCTTGCATGTCAGTGACCGGTTCTTGGTATCAGGGAAATCGCGGGCGCGGAATATAGCACAAATTTTGACCAATTCCGACGTCAGAAGTCGGAATTGGCCATCGGTACCTTATTCGTCGTCGTCGAAGTTGTAGCTGCCCGGTGCCAGGTTCTCGAAGCGCGTGTACTTGCCGATGAACGCCAGGCGCACGAAGCCGATGGGGCCGTTACGCTGCTTGCCGATGATGATCTCGGCGATGCCCTTGTGCTCGGTCTCGGGGTGGTACACCTCGTCGCGGTACACGAACATGATCACGTCGGCGTCCTGCTCGATCGCACCCGATTCACGCAAGTCGGAGTTCACCGGGCGCTTGTTGGGGCGCTGCTCGAGGGAGCGGTTGAGCTGCGACAGGGCGATGACCGGGCAGTTGAATTCCTTGGCCAGGGCCTTGAGCGAGCGCGAGATCTCGGAAATCTCGTTGGTACGGTTGTCACCGCTGGAGCCCGGGATCTGCATCAGTTGCAGGTAGTCGATCATGATCATGGCGATCTCGCCATGCTCACGCACCAGGCGCCGGGTACGTGCGCGCATTTCCGACGGGCTGATGCCGGCGGTGTCGTCGATGAACAGCTTGCGGTCATTGAGCAGGTTGACCGCCGAAGTCAGGCGCGGCCAGTCGTCGTCGTCCAGCTGGCCGGAACGCACCTTGGTCTGGTCGATGCGCCCCAGCGAGGAGAGCATACGCATGATCAGCGATTCGCCTGGCATCTCCAGGGAGTACACCAGCACCGCCTTGTCGCTGCGCAACACGGCGTTCTCCACCAGGTTCATGGCGAAGGTGGTCTTACCCATCGACGGACGGCCGGCCACGATGATCAGGTCGGCCGGCTGCAGGCCGCTGGTCTTCTCGTCCAGGTCGGTGTAACCGGTGGAAATACCGGTGATGGCGCTGTCGGAGTTGAACAGCGTGTCGATGCGGTCGATGGCCTTGGTCAGCAGTTCGTTGACCCCTACCGGGCCACCGGTCTTGGGCCGTGCTTCGGCGATCTGGAAGATCTGCCGTTCGGCCTCGTCGAGGATCTCGGCGGCGTTGCGGCCCTGGGGGTTGAACGCGCTGTCGGCGATCTCGCTGCTGATGCTGATCAGCTGGCGCAGTGTGGCGCGCTCGCGAATGATCTGCGCATAGGCCTTGATGTTGGCCACCGACGGGGTGTTCTTGGCCAGCTCGCCCAGGTAACCCAGGCCACCGACCTGGGAGCTCAGGCCTTCCTTGTCGAGCTGCTCGTGCAGCGTCACCACGTCGAACGGGGTGTTGAGGTCGGCGAGCTTGTAGATGGCGCGGAAGATCAGGCGATGGTCATGCCGGTAGAAGTCGCCGTCGGAGACTTGATCGAGCACGCGCTCCCAGGCGTTGTTGTCCAGCATCAGGCCACCGAGTACGGCCTGTTCGGCCTCGATGGAATGCGGCGGCACCTTCAGGGCAGCGGTTTGCAGATCATATTGCTCGGGGGCGGTTATCTCGTTCATGGCCACTTGGGAATCAGGGTGTTGAAAAAGACAAAGGGCACGACCTGCAATGCAGGATCGTGCCCGATGTTAACCGGCTGGCACCCAGGGTGCCAGTCGATTGGTCCAGCTTAGGCTGCGACGACAACCACGCGAACGGTGGCTTCTACGTCGCTGTGCAGGTGCACGGCTACGTCGAATTCGCCAACGTTGCGGATGGTGCCGTTCGGCAGACGCACTTCAGACTTGGCCACTTCAACGCCGGAGGCGGTCAGGGCGTCAGCGATGTCGTGGGTGCCGATCGAACCGAACAGCTTGCCTTCGTCACCGGCGGTGGCAGTGATGGTCACTTCCAGCTCGGCCAGTTGGGCAGCGCGGGTTTCAGCCGAAGCTTTCTTGTCAGCAGCCAGTTTTTCCAGCTCGGCGCGACGCTCTTCGAACGCAGCCAGGTTGGCAGCGGTCGCAGCGGTAGCCTTGCCGAATGGCAGCAGGAAGTTACGACCGTAACCGGCCTTAACATTTACCTTGTCGCCCAGGTTGCCCAGGTTGGCGACTTTTTCCAGCAGGATCAGTTCCATTAGGTATAAACCTCTTAACTTTTAACCTTCACCGTTCGCGTCACCGGCATCTTTCGATGCAGAACGACCGCGAAAATCAATCAGGCTGTCGACAATGGCCAGAACCACGAGCAACGGATAAATCAGCTGCATGAACAGCACCAGCGTCACGTACATCCCCACCAGCCAGAACCTGGCCAGGCGCTTCTGCGCGACCAGCCCGTGAATCAGAGCCAGCCCGGCGAACACCAGCGGTACGCTGCACAACGGTGTCAACATCGCCAGTTCGCTGCCGAAATTCGGCGCTATCAGCATGCACACCAGCAGCAACAGCGCCGGTACCAGCGGGAGCCGTATGGCGCGAAACTCGCTGCCAAAGCCTCCCGGGTTGTACAACGCGGCTTGCCAGTAGCGACCCAACATCAGGGCCAGCAGACTGACTGCCTGCAGCAATGCCGCAATCAGGCCGGTAAGCACCGGTGCGATCACGCTCCCCAGGCGGGCCCGCTCTTCTACCGTCAACTGCTGGTAGAGACCGTCGAGCATCTGCGGCAGGGCTTTTTCAAGCACCTGCGCCAGCGCTTCGATCGGTTCGCGGAACACCGAACCCAGGATGACGCCATACACCAGGCCCCAGGCGATGCTGAACAACAGCACCCGGCTCCAGGACTGTCCGGCGCGTAGCAACGCAGCCAGACCGAAGGTTCCCAGCAACACCATCAAGGTGCGCGGTTCACCGAAGAACCACCAGACCAGCGCGGGCAGCAATGCCCAGGCGAGGATCCCGGAGGCGTCCTTGAAACCGCGCCGCAGGAACACCAGGCTCCCGGCGGCGGCACTCAACCAGAACAACAGCGGCAATGCCGCACAACCGACCACTACCAGAGTGGCCTGCACGCGACCGCGCATGATGAAATCAGCTAACGCTCGCATGCACTTTATCCCTTGCTACCTGTCGACGACCCGGTCTCAGCGGCCGTGGCTGTCGGTGTAGGCCAGCAGGGCCAGGAAGCGGGCGCGCTTGATAGCGGTAGCCAGCTGACGCTGATAACGAGCTTTGGTACCGGTGATACGGCTTGGAACGATCTTGCCGGTTTCGGATACATAAGCTTTCAGGGTGTTGAGATCTTTGTAATCGATCTCTTTCACTTCTTCAGCAGTGAAGCGGCAGAATTTACGACGACGGAAGAAACGTGCCATGTAATAGGCTCCTCAAAAGGTCCGTGGATTACTCGTCAGCGTTATCGCTGTTGTCGCTGTTGTCGCTGTCATCGCCTTCGGCGTTGTCAGCGTGCTCAGGACGGTCGCGACGCTCACGGCGCTCACTGCGGTTTTCTTCAGCCTTGAGCATCTCGGACTGGCCGGTAACGGCTTCGTCGCGACGGATGACCAGGTTACGGATCACGGCATCGTTGTAGCGGAAGTTGTCTTCCAGCTCGGCCAGGGCCTTGCCGGTGCACTCAACGTTCAGCATCACGTAGTGAGCCTTGTGAACATTGTTGATTGCGTAGGCCAGTTGACGACGGCCCCAGTCTTCCAGACGGTGGATCTTGCCGCCGTCTTCTTCGATCAGCTTGGTGTAACGCTCAACCATGCCGCCGACTTGCTCGCTCTGGTCAGGGTGGACCAGAAAGATGATTTCGTAATGACGCATGAATGCTCCTTACGGGTTGTAGTCTGCCACCAGGGTGGTCAGACAAGGAGTGAATGACACTGTTTGTCTTGCCTTGTGCGGTGGGCGCATGCGCGCCTGCCAGCGGGGCAAGGGGCGCAATTGTAGAGAAGCGCCGGGGCGCACGCAAGGCAATTGGTGATTATTTGAACAGCCTTGAAAGCATCGCGGGCCAGGCCCGCCCCCACACAGGCCACCGAAAGCCCTGTGGGAGCGGGCTTGACCCGCGAAAGTGGCAACGCCTTATCAGGCCTTGCGCTTGGCCTGACGCTGACGCACCGCCTCGAACAGGCACACGCCCGTGGCCACCGACACGTTCAGGCTGCTGACGCTGCCGGCCATCGGCAGCTTCACCAGAAAATCGCAGTGCTCGCGGGTCAGGCGGCGCATGCCCTTGCCCTCGGCGCCCATGATCAGGATGGTCGGGCCGGTCAGGTCCTGCTGATACAGTTCCTGTTCGGCCTCCCCCGCCGTGCCCACCACCCACAGGCCGCGCTGCTGGAGCTTCTCCAGAGTACGCGCCAGGTTGGTCACGGCCACCAGCGGAATCACCTCGGCAGCGCCACACGCCACCTTGCGTACCGCCGGGGTCAGGGTCGCCGACTTGTCCTTGGGCACCACCACCGCCAGCGCACCGGCCGCATCGGCGGTGCGCAGGCAGGCGCCCAGGTTGTGCGGGTCGGTCACACCGTCCAGCACCAGAATCAGCGGCGCGCCTTCGGTGCGGTCCAGCAGCTCTTCGAGCATCGCCTCGCCCCACACCTGGCTCGGGCTGACCTCGGCGACCACGCCCTGGTGCACGCCCTCGACCCAGGCGTCCATCTCGCGGCGTTCAGCCTGGCCGACCGTCACTCGGTTCTGTGCGGCCAGCTCCAGCAGGGCCTGCACCCGCGGTTCACTGCGGCTGTCGGCCAGCCAGATCTGCTTGACCCGCTTGGGGTGGTGGCGCAACAGGGCCTCCACCGCATGCACACCGTAGATCTTTTCCAGCTGACTCATGACTTGCCCTTGGGTTTACGTGAAGCGGAACCGGCTTTTGGCGGCCCCTTGCGGTGCTTGCTCGGTTTCTCCGAAGACGTCTTCGAGCCCTTGGCCGCAGGCTTGCCCACGGCGTTCTTGGCATCGGACAGCAACGCCTTCTTCATTTCCCGGCTCTTGCGCACTTCGGCGTTCTTGGCTGCGGCATCGGCCGGGAAATAGGCTTCGGAGGTTTCGTTCTTGCGGCTGCGGCGCGGCGGCTCGGCCGGCGCCGCTTCGACCTTGGCGGCCTTGGCCGGCGCGCTGTAGGGCTTGGCGGCACCATTGGACTTGGGCGGGGCAGCGCCCGTCTTGCCCTTGGCGGCAGGCTCGGCACCACGCTGCTTGCGACCGATCGGCGCATTCAGGGTGTTTTCGGCCATCTCGAAATCGATCTTGCGCTGTTCGAGGTCCACGCGCATCACGCGCACTTCGACCGTGTCGCCCAGGCGGAAGCTGCGACCGGTGCGCTCGCCCGCCAGGCGGTGGTGTACCGGGTCGAAGTGGTAGTAGTCACCCGGCAAGGCACTGACGTGCACCATGCCTTCGACGTAGATGTCGGTCAGTTCGATGAACAGGCCGAAACCGGTCACCGCGGTGATCACACCCGGGAAGCTTTCGCCCACGCGATCCTTCATGTACTCGCACTTGAGCCAGTTGGTCACGTCGCGGGTGGCTTCGTCGGCGCGTCGCTCGCTCATCGAGCACTGCTCGCCCAGCTGCTCCAGGGCCGCCTCGTCGTACGGGTAGATGCGCGCCTTGGGAATGCTCATCGCGCCGGCCCGCTTGACGTGCGGGGTTTCCTGGCGCGAACGGATCACGCTGCGGATGGCACGGTGGGTCAGCAGGTCGGGGTAACGCCGGATCGGCGAGGTGAAGTGGGTGTACGCCTCGTAGTTCAGGCCGAAGTGGCCGTTGTTGTCGGCGCTGTACACCGCCTGGCTCAGCGAGCGCAGCATCACGGTCTGGATCAGGTGGAAGTCAGGGCGACCGGCGATCTGCGACAGCAGCGCCTGGTAGTCCTTGGGCGACGGACCATCCTTGCCCTTGTGCAGCGAAAGCCCCAGCTCGCCGAGGAAGGCGCGCAGTTTTTCCAGGCGCTCCGGCGGCGGACCGTCGTGCACGCGGTACAACGCAGGGATCTCGTGCTTCTTGAGGAACTCGGCCGTCGCCACGTTGGCCGCGAGCATGCATTCTTCGATCAACTTGTGCGCATCGTTGCGCACGGTCGGGCGAATTTCCGCGATCTTGCGCTCGGCACCGAAGATGATGCGGGTTTCCTGGGTTTCGAAGTCGATCGCGCCACGGGTGTGACGGGCCGCCAGCAACACCTTGTACAGCGCATACAGCTGCTTGAGGTCCGGCACCACGTGGCTGTACTGCTCGCGCAGCGCCTTGCCTTCACGGGTACGGGCATGTTCGAGCATGCTGCTGACCTTGTTGTAGGTCAGGCGCGCGTGGGAGTGGATGACCGCTTCGTAGAACTGGTAATCGACCATCTGGCCGGACTTGTTGATGGTCATTTCACAGACCATCGCCAGCCGGTCGACGTTCGGGTTCAGCGAGCACAGGCCGTTGGAAAGTTCCTCGGGCAGCATCGGGATCACCCTCTCGGGGAAGTACACCGAGTTGCCGCGCACCTGGGCTTCGTTGTCCAGGGCAGAGCCCAGGCGCACGTAGCTGGACACGTCGGCAATCGCCACGAACAGGCGCCAGCCACCGGAGAACAGGCGCAGCTTGCCCAGGCTTTCGCAGTACACGGCATCGTCGAAGTCCCGTGCGTCTTCGCCGTCGATGGTGACGAACGGCAGGTGACGCAGGTCGATGCGGTGTTCCTTGTCCTTCTCTTCGACTTCAGGCTTGAGCTTGCGCGCTTCCTTGATGACCGCCTCGGGCCATACATGGGGAATGTCGTAGCTGCGCAGCGCCACGTCGATTTCCATGCCCGGCGCCATGTAGTTGCCGATCACTTCGACGATATCGCCCTGCGGCTGGAAGCGCTGGGTCGGCCAGTGGGTGATCTTCACCTCGACGAACTGGCCGACCTTGGCGCCGGCATTGCGGCCCGGGGTTACCAGCACTTCCTGCTGGACCTTGGGGTTGTCGGGGGTCACGAAGCCCACCCCGCCTTCCTCGAAGTAGCGCCCCACGATGCTTTCGTGGGCACGGGAGATCACTTCGACCACCACGCCTTCACGCCGGCCGCGCCGGTCAAGCCCGGACACGCGCGCCAGCGCTCGGTCGCCATCGAACACCAGGCGCATCTGCGCCGGGCTCAGGAACAGGTCGTCGCTGCCATCGTCGGGGACGAGAAAACCGAAACCGTCGCGGTGGCCCGAGATGCGACCCAGGATCAGGTCCAGCTTGTCTACCGGGGCATAGGTGCCGCGCCGGGTGTAGATCAGCTGGCCGTCGCGCTCCATGGCGCGCAGGCGGCGACGCAAGGCCTCGATCTGGTCCTCGGTCTGCAGGCCGAACTCTTCCACCAGTTGCTCGCGGGCGGCGGGAGAGCCGCGCTCGTCAAGGCGCTGGAGGATCAGCTCACGGCTAGGAATGGGGTTTTCGTATTTTTCCGCTTCACGAGCGGCCTCGGGATCGAGGGTCTGCCAATCGGCCATTAGTAGGGGTTCACCTTGTCTATATAGGGTTAGTTTGGCATAGCCGTATTGAAACCGGAAATCCGAGGCTTTGACAGCCCCGTCAGGGCCCTTGAGTGATGCCAAAACAGCCCAAGGAACAACGACTTGAAATTTTTGAGATTTTTTCTGAACGGGGCTTTACAGCCTTCGAGGGCATCCGTATAGTGCGCACCACAACGACGGACAGCGTCGTTATAGTTGAGAAGCGGCGCGATGTGAAGCATCATGAAGCCTCGACGATATGCCCAGATGGTGAAATTGGTAGACACGCCAGCTTCAGGTGCTGGTGACCTTACGGTCGTGGAAGTTCGAGTCTTCTTCTGGGCACCAATTTTCAAGTTTCAGATTAGCTTGCCTGTCTGGAATTTACGCAACACACGCTACACCGTTTCATGTTTCAATGCTTCAACTTTGCCCAGATGGTGAAATTGGTAGACACGCCAGCTTCAGGTGCTGGTGACCTTACGGTCGTGGAAGTTCGAGTCTTCTTCTGGGCACCATATTCTAGAGAAACCCGCGAAAGCGGGTTTTTTTATGCCTGCGATTCGAGCTCACCCCACTGCCGCCCATTCGGACGCTGCGTTGCCACCCCGCCCCGCCCAACAAATCAAGTGAGTTAACCGATAGTCAGCTCATGAATTTTTCCTCACGGGCGTACTTGAGAAACTATATCGTTTATCATTGTTTCAAGATTTGTAGCCCGCAAGCGAGGAACCACCCGCATGACGATCCGCATCAACCCGATTTTGCGCGGCCTGGCCGTTTCCGTGTTCAGCCTGGTGCTCGCAGCACCCGCCGCCATGGCCGCCGACCCTGTGACGCTGACCCTGTACAACGGCCAGCACAAGGAAATCGGCGAAGCCATCGCCAAGGCCTACGAGGCCAAGACCGGCATTCACATCAATATCCGCAAGGGCAGCAGCAACCAGCTGGCCAGCCAGATCGAGGAAGAAGGCGCACGCTCCCCGGCCGACGTCATCTATACCGAAGAATCGCCGCCGCTGAACAACCTGGGCGAGAAGGGCCTGCTGGCCAAGATCGACGATTCGACCCTGCAAGTGCTGCCCAAGGAATACGTGGCCAGCAACGGCACCTGGATGGGCGTGACCGCTCGCACCCGCGTGGTGGCCTTCAACCCCAAGGTGATCGACGAAAAAGACCTGCCACAATCGGTGATGGACTTCGCCGACCCCGAGTGGGACGGCAAGGTCGGCTTCGTGCCCACCAGCGGCGCGTTCCAGGAACAGGCCGTGGCCATCCTCAAGCTGCACGGGCGTGAAGCGGCCGAAGAATGGCTGACCGGCCTCAAGGCCTTCGGCAAGACCTACACCAACAACATGGTTGCCCTCAAGGCCGTGGAAAACGGCGAAGTGGCTGCCGTACTGGTGAACAACTACTACTGGTACGCCCTCAAGAAAGAGCGCGGCCAGCTGGACTCCAAACTCTACTACCTGGCCGACGGCGACGTCGGTGGCCTGGTGACCATCTCCAGCGCCGCGGCGGTCAAGGCCAGCAAGCACCCCAAGGAAGCCCAGGCCCTGCTCGCCTGGATGGCCAGCGAAGAAGGCCAGCGCGTGATCACCCAGACCACCGCCGAGTATCCGCTGCACAAGGGCATGGTCTCGGACCAGGGCCTGAAGCCGTTCGAAGACCTGCGCCCGCCGAAGATCACCCCGGCCGACCTGGGCAATGCCGAGGAAGCCCTGGAACTTGAGCGCGAGGTCGGCCTGCTCTGATGGAAGCCGTGCTGCCTGCGCCGTCTGTGGCGCGTTATGTTCCGCGCCGCAAGCGCCCCTCGATCTGGGTGGTGCTACCGGTGCTGCTGCTGGTGGGCCTGAGCCTGCTGCCGTTGCTGTACGTGGGCCTCAAGGCCTGGCAGGCCGGCTGGCGCGAGGCGTTGTACCTGCTGTGGCGGCCCTTCGTCTGGGGCCTGATGAAGAACACCCTGCTGCTGATGGCCGGGGTGACCGTGGCCTGCGCCGTGGTCGGCCTGGCCCTGGCCTGGCTGCTGGAGCGCAGCGACCTGCGCGGGCGGCGTTTGTGGGGCGTGATCCTGTGCCTGCCGTTTGCCGTGCCGGCGTTCGTCAGCGGCTTCACCTGGGTCTCGCTGAGCCCGCGCTTCGAGGGGCTGGGCGGGGCGATCCTGGTGATGGCGCTGTCCAAGTATCCACTGGTGTTCCTGCCGGTGGCCGCGACCCTGCGCAACCTCGACACCTCGCTTGAAGAATCGGCCCGCACCCTGGGCTACAACCGCTGGGGTGTGTTCCGCCGGGTCACCCTGCCGCTGCTGTGGCCATCGATCCTGGGCGGCAGCCTGCTGATTGCCTTGCACATGCTGGTGGAATTCGGCGCGCTGTCGATCCTGGGCCTGCAGACCTTCACCACCGCGATCTACCAGCAGTTCGAGCTGGAGTTCAGCAACGCCAATGCGGCGATGCTCTCGGCGGTGCTGCTGTTCATGTGCCTGTTGCTGCTGTGGTTCGAGCTGCGGGTACGCGGCAAGGCGCGGCACGTGCGCATCGGCCAGGGCGTGGCACGCCGCGCCAAGCCGATCCGCCTGGGTGGCTGGAGCATACTGGGGCAGTTGAGCTGCCTGCTGCTGGCAGTGCTGGGCAGCGGCATCCCGCTGGGCATGCTGGGCTACTGGCTGAGCGTGGGATCGTCGGCGGCCTTCCCGGTGGCCGACATCAGCCGGGCGCTGTTCTCGTCGCTGTCGCTGGCACTGGGCGGCGCGGGGGTGAGCCTGCTGCTGGCGTTACCGGTGAGCTTTCTGGTGGTGCGCTACAAGGGCCGCCTGGCGATCTGGGCCGAGCGCCTGCCCTACTTGCTGCACGCGCTGCCGGGGCTGGTGATTGCGCTGACCCTGGTGTATTTCGCCCTGCACTATGTGCCGGCGCTGTACCAGACCACCGGCCTGCTGTTGCTGGCCTATGCGCTGCTGTTCTTGCCGCTGGCGCAGGCGCCGGTGCGTACCGCGCTGACCAAGGCCGCACCACAGCTGGAAGAGGCGGCGCGCACCCTGGGCGCGACGCCGTTCAAGGCGTTCTGCAAGGTGACCCTGCCGATCATCTTCCCGGCCCTGGCGGCAGCGTTTGCGCTGGTGTTCCTGGATGCGATGAAGGAGCTGACCGCCACCCTGCTGCTCAGCCCCACCGGCATGACCACGCTGGCGACCGAAGTGTGGGCGCATACCGCCAACGTCGAATTCGCGGCGGCGGCGCCCTATGCGGCGCTGTTGATTGTGGTGTCGGGCTTGCCGGTGTACCTGCTGACGACGCGGATGTACCTGAACCGCGCCTAGACCGCGACGCATCCTTCGCCGGCAAGGCCGGCTCCTACAGACGACGCAAACCCTGTAGGAGCCGGCCTTGCCGGCGAACGTGGCTCACGCCCTGAACTGCCCCAGGCTGGCCTTCAACTGCGCCGCCAGGTCATCCAGCACCTTGCTGCTGGCCGTGGTCTGCATCACCACCTGCGCTGCACGCTCGGCCTGGGCATGAATCGTCTCGACCCGCCCACGCACCGCCTGCGCCCCCTGCGCCTGCTGCTCGGCCGCCCGGGTGGCCAGGCCGATCGCCGCATGCACCTGCTCCACCGACACCTGCACCGACTGCTGCAGGCGCGCGTTGTCCTTGAGCACGGTCAAGCCTTCGCTGGCCTGACGCCCGGCCTGGCTGATGGCTGCCACCGCCTCCCGCGCGCCCTGCTGCAAGGCACCGATGTGTGCCTGGATATCACCGGTCGAGCTCTGGGTCTTGCTCGCCAGCGCCCGCACTTCGTCGGCCACCACGGCAAACCCGCGCCCGGTCTCGCCAGCCCGCGCCGCCTCGATGGCGGCATTGAGCGCCAGCAGGTTGGTCTGCTCGGCAATGCCGTGGATCACCTCCAGCACCACCTCGATCTGCTGGCTCTGCTCGGCCAGCCGCTCGATCACCTTGGAGCCCGCCCCCACCTGCCCGGCCAACGCTTCGATCAGCTTGGCCACCTGGGCCGAGGTACGGCTGTTCTCGTCGGTGGCCTGGCGAATGTCCACCACCTGCTGCAACGCTGCCTGCATGGCCTGGCTTTCGGCCTGGGCTTCATCGGCCATGCTCGACAGGGCGCGCAGGCTCTCGGCCACCTCATCGCGCTGCGAAGCGGCCGCCGCATCGGCGCCCGCGTTGTTCTGCGCCATGGTGCCGATCTCGACCCCGGTGCGCTGCGCCACCTCGCCCGCTTCGCGCACGATGGGCTGCAGCTTGTCGACGAACTGGTTGACCGCCGCAGCCATGTCGCCGATCTCGTCTCGGCTGTCGATCGGTACGCGCTTGGTCAGGTCGCCGTCGCCGGCCGCCAGGTCGTTGAGCGCGGCAATCAGCAGGCGCAGCTTGCTCAGCACGCGCCGGCCGAGTACCACGGCCACCACCAGCAATACGCCGAAGCCCACCGCCACCAGCCCCAGGCCGATGTTCCAGCGCAGGGTCGCCGCTGCTTGCTGCACGGTCTGCGAGGTGTTGGCCTGCATCGCCGCGGCACTGGCCTGGGCCGCCTGCAGGCGGGCGCTCAGGGCCTTGTTGCTGTCGGCCGCAGCGCCCACCAGGCTGTCGCCGACCAACTGGTCGCCGCTGGCGATCAGCGCCGAGAAGCGCGCGTCCAGCGCCTTGAGCTCGTTGTCGACCGACGCCGTGGAGACGCCCATCACCACCTTGCCGATCTCGGTGCCGTTGGGGTTGATCGAGGCTTCGATCATGTACACCGCCGGGTCGTTGCGCGCCGCATCCAGCACCTTGTCGAGCGCCCGTTCGCCCTGGCCCTTTTCCATCAGGGCCTGGTTTATCGGGTTCTGCCGGTTCAGGTAGCGGGTCAGGTGCTGGCCCTGGGCGTCGTCGTAGACCACGAAGAGCACGTTGGCATTGCGCTGGGCGCGCCGGGAAAACTCCGACAGTGCCGGTATGTCGTCATCCCAGATGGCCCGCGGCGCAACCGATGCCAGCAGTTCGGCCATGTGATTGGCCGACTCCTTGAGGCTTTTTTCGAGGGTGACGCGCAGTTGCGCCTGCTCCTCCTGAAGGCGTGCGGATAGCCCGGCGGACAAACGCTGGCGGGTACTGGCCGAAAGGCTGTCCAGGCCCGAGCTGAGCTCACGCCCGGCCTGTTCCAGTTCACCCGACAGTTTCTGGCTGTCTGCACCCAGGCGATTACCCAGATCGGCCTCCAGCGCAGTCACCGTGCTCCGCGTCAGCGCGACCGCAACCAGCACCTGCACCAAAAGAGCGATACCCAACGCAACAAAGACAGGCCGCAACAGGCGGCTTCGTAACAATGAGAGAACGGCCGACACACAAGAACCCTCCGTATCGCGGGGCCATTATAGTGATGGCACCTTATAGGACGATTCTTACAGCAAAGGCCGTGCCGGGCAGCAGGCATACCGGTCAAATTCATAGCCAGGGCTGACCTTTATGACCCTTTCACCAACTGGCCAAAAAAAACGCCGCTGACCCGGAGGGACAGCGGCGTTCTTTACTGCCTACAGCGAATCAGGCAAACGGATGGCGCAGCACGATGGTCTCGTTGCGGTCCGGGCCGGTGGAGACGATGTCGATCGGCGCACCGATCAGCTCTTCCACACGCTTGATGTAGGCACGGGCGTTGGCCGGCAGTTCTTCCAGGGTCTTGGCGCCCACGGTCGACTCGCTCCAGCCCGGCACTTCTTCGTACACAGGCTGCAGGCCCACGTAGCTGTCGGCGTCGGTAGGGGCAACGTCCTTGCCCGCTGCGTCCTTGTAGCCGACGCAGATGTTGATGGTTTCCAGGCCATCGAGCACGTCCAGCTTGGTCAGGCAGATGCCCGAGATGCTGTTCACGTCGATGGCGCGACGCAGGATGACGGCGTCGAACCAGCCGCAACGACGGGCACGGCCGGTGGTTGCGCCAAATTCGTGGCCCTGCTTGGCCAGGTGCGCACCAACGTCGTCAAACAGCTCGGTCGGGAACGGGCCCGAACCCACGCGGGTGGTGTAGGCCTTGGTGATGCCCAGAATGTAGTCCAGGAACATCGGACCAACGCCCGAACCGGTCGCAACGCCACCGGCGGTGGTGTTGGAGCTGGTCACGTAGGGGTAGGTACCGTGGTCGATGTCCAGCAGCGAACCCTGGGCACCTTCGAACATGATGTCCTTGCCGGCGCGACGCAGGTCGTGCAGCTCGGCAGTCACGTCCAGCATCAGCGGCTTGAGCAGTTCGGCGTATTCCTTGCACTCGGCCAGGGTCTTTTCGAACTCGATGGCCGGCTCTTTGTAGTAACCCACCAGCATGAAGTTGTGGTAGTCCACCAGCTCGCGCAGCTTGTCTTCGAAGCGTGGCATGTTGAGCAGGTCGCCCACACGCAGGCCACGACGCGCAACCTTGTCTTCGTAGGCCGGGCCGATGCCGCGACCGGTGGTGCCGATCTTCAGCTCGCCACGGGCCTTTTCGCGGGCCTGGTCCAGGGCCACGTGGAAGGACAGGATCAGCGGGCAGGACGGGCTGATGCGCAGGCGCTCGCGCACCGGTACGCCCTTCTCTTCCAGCTTGGTGATCTCGCGCAGCAGGGCGTCGGGAGCAACCACCACACCGTTGCCGATCAGGCACTGCACGCCTTCGCGCAGCACGCCCGAAGGGATCAGGTGCAGCACGGTCTTCTCACCGTCGATCACCAGGGTGTGGCCGGCGTTGTGGCCACCCTGGTAGCGCACTACGGCGGCAGCATGTTCGGTCAGCAGATCGACGATCTTGCCTTTGCCCTCATCACCCCACTGGGTGCCCAGGACTACGACATTCTTACCCATAACACTTGTCCTCATTCGCGCAAACTTGGCGCCGGCTCGTGCCGGCGTGGAATCTCAAATGGCCAGCGGCAGAACCTGCCAAAGCCCGTTTTGCTGAATCAATTGCCGATCGCAATCCGCCTCGACGGCGGCGGTCAGCGGCTGCCCAGGCAAGGCCTGAACCACCCGCTGGCCCTCACTGCGCAATTGGCAGACCAACTGCCAAAGTGCTGCATCGCTGCTGTCGGGCATCCAGATCCCGCCAGACGGCAACACCACCTCGGCTCGCCCCAGTGTGACCAGGGTCTTCAAATCCGTGGAGAAACCGGTAGCCGGGCGTGCCCGGCCAAAGTCCGCTCCGATGTCGTCATAGCGACCGCCCTGGGCGATCGACTGGCCGACGCCTGGCACGAAGGCGGCAAACACCACACCGGTGTGGTAGTGATAGCCGCGCAACTCGCCCAGGTCGAAATACAGCGGCAGCTCGGGGTAACGCGTGGCGAGGCGCTCGGCGATCGCCATCAGGTCATCCAGCGCCGCCAGCACTGCGGCCGGGGCACGGCCCAGGCGCACACGTGCCTGCTCGAGCACTTCGCGCCCACCGCACAGCTCGGTCAGCGAACGCAGCATGCCGGCCAGGTCAGCCGGCAGCGTGGCGGTCAGCTCGATCACTTCGTCGATGGCCTTGCGCTGCAGGGCGTCGAACAACTGCTGCTCGACCGCGCCCGACAGGCCGGCCGCACGGGCCAGGCCGCGGTAGATACCGACATGCCCGAGGTCCATGTGCACATCCGGCACGTCGGCCAGTTGCAGCATGGCCAGCATCAGGCTGATGACCTCGACGTCGCTGACCGGGCTGGCATCGCCGTACAGCTCGGCGCCCAGCTGAATCGGGCTGCGCGAGGTCGACAGGGCACGTGGCAAGGCGTGCAGCACGCTGCCGGCATAGCACAGGCGGCTCGGCCCTTCACGGCGCAGGGTGTGCGCGTCGATGCGCGCCACCTGTGGCGTGATGTCGGCCCGAAAGCCCATCTGCCGCCCGGATTGCGGGTCGATGACCTTGAAGGTGCGCAGATCCAGGTCCTGGCCGGCACCGGTGAGCAGCGATTCCAGGTACTCGATATGCGGGGTCACGACAAACTCGTAACCCCAGCTCTGGAACAGGTCCAACACCTGACGACGCGCGATCTCGATGCGCGCCGCCTCAGGTGGCAGTACTTCTTCGATGCCATCTGGCAGCAGCCAGCGGTCTACCGTTGCCATTACGCCATTTCCCCTATGGTCCGGGCGGCCTGCCCGCGGGCGAGCCTTGAGTGAAGCAGCTATCGGCACACAATGACGGGCAGCGCTGATTCCAGCGAAACCGCAGTGCCGATACCCTCGTAAAACCTGAAGTGCGCCACAAGCCCGGGCCCGATAAAGGCCAATCGATCTTGCAGACGCAAAAAAGCCGGGAATTTCCCGGCTGCCGCATCATACACCCGTTTTCTCGCGGGAGGCACCCCGCCCGACGTTTTAGCCGCCGGGCGGGGTGTGCATGCTTACGGTTTGGTCTTGCCCATGAAGCGGAAGAACTCGCTGCTCGGGTCCAGCACCAGCACGTCGCTCTTGTCGGCGAAGCTCTCGCGGTAGGCCTTCAGGCTGCGATAGAACGCGTAGAACTCCTGGTCCTGGCCATAGGCCTTGGCGTAGATGGCTGCTGCCTGGGCATCACCATCACCACGGGTTTCTTCCGACTCGCGATAGGCTTCGGCCAGCAACACGCGGCGTTGACGATCGGCGTCGGCACGGATGCCTTCGGCCAGCTCGTTACCCTTGGCGCGGTGCTCGCGAGCTTCACGCTCACGCTCGGTGCTCATGCGTTCGAACACGCTGCGGTTCACTTCCTTGGGCAGGTCGATGGCCTTGACGCGAACGTCGACCACTTCGATGCCCAGCTCCTTGCTGGCCATGCGGTTCAGCGAAGCGGTGATGTCAGCCATCAGCGCGTCACGTTCACCGGATACCACCTCATGCAGGGTGCGCTTGCCGAACTGGTCGCGCAGGCCGCTTTCCAGACGGCGCGACAGACGTTCGTCGGCGATCTGCTTGAGGCCCGAAGTCGCGGTGTAGAAACGCTCGGCGTCCTGCACGCGCCACTTGGCGTAGGCATCGACCATCACCGCTTTCTTCTCCAGGGTCAGGAACCGCTGGGTCGGTGCGTCAAGGGTCATCAGCCGCGCGTCGAACTTGCGCACCTGGTTGACGTAGGGAACCTTCACATGCAGGCCAGGCTGCACATCGGCCTGTACCACACGGCCGAATTGCAGCAGCACGGCGCGTTCGGTCTGGGCCACGATGTAGAAGCTGTTCCAGGCGACGATCGCCAGCACCACGGCGACGATCACGGCGATCAGGGATTTATTGCTCATCAGCGGCTCTCCCTGGAGCGCGTCTCGCGCTGTTGCTGTTGCAGGTCTGCGGCGGCACGGTTGGCGGCGTCATTGGCCGACGGCGTGACGCTGGTGACCGGGGTGCTGCCACTGCGGCGGCTGTCGATCATCTTGTCCAGCGGCAGGTAGAGCAGGTTGCTCTGACCGTCCTTGCCGGATACCAGGACCTTGCTGGTGTTGCTATACACTTCCTGCATGGTGTCCAGGTACAGACGCTGACGGGTCACCTCTGGAGCCTTGCGGTACTCGGCCACCAGCTTGGTGAAGCGGTCGGCCTCACCCTTGGCACGCGAGACCACTTCATCGCGGTAGCCGTTGGCATCCTCGATGATGCGCTGCGCCTGACCACGGGCTTCCGGCACCACGCCGTTGGCGTAGGACTCGGCCTGGTTGCGCGCACGCTGCTCGTCTTCACGGGCACGGATCACGTCGTCGAAGGCTTCCTGCACTTCACGCGGGGCTGCCGCGCTCTGCACGTTGACCTGGGTCACGGTGATACCGGTGCGGTAGGTGTCGAGGAAGCGTTGCAGACGCTCCTTGATTTCCACGGCCATCTGCTCACGACCTTCGGTCAGCACCTTGTCCATCGAGGTGGAACCCACCACGTGGCGCAGGGCACTGTCGGTCGCGTGCTGCAGGCTGACTTCAGGCTGATCGACGTTCAGCACGAAATCCTGCAGGTTGGTGATCTTGTACTGCACGGTCAGCGGCACTTCGACGATGTTCTCGTCTTCGGTCAGCATCTGGCCCTGCTTGGTATAAGCACGCTCGCGGGTGACGTTCTCCATGTACTTGCGATCGATCGGCGGGAAGTAGATGTTCAGGCCCGGCCCTACGGTTTCGTAGTATTTGCCGAAGCGCAGCACCACGGCCTGCTCCTGTTCGTCCACCACGTACACGGCGCTGTACAGCCATATGGCCGCCAGTACGGCCAGGCCGATACCCAGCAGACCGAAACCGGCACCCTTGCCGGAGCCGCTGTCGCCGCCCCGTTTCTTGCCACTGCCGAACATGCCGTTCAGGCTATCCTGCAGCTTGCGGAAGGCCTCGTCGAGATCCGGTGGTCCCTTCTTGTCGCCGCCACCACGGCGCCCACCCCAAGGATCCTGATTGTTCGAGTTGCCACCCGGCTCATTCCAAGCCATAGCGCTCTCCATCTGATAAAGCAAAGACGCGCCCACGGCGCGCCGTCCAATGCTACAGAATGCCTGTCACGGCTGCCCGACCGCGAGGTCGGGCTTGTATTGCAAAGTGTGTTGCTCGATGAACTCCAGCGGTTTCATCCCCTCGCGGCTTACCAGGCGATTGAACTCGACCCGGGACAAGCGTACCGCCAGCAGGGTGTTGCCGTCTTCGTCATGGTCTTCGCTCTGCACCGCCCCCAGGTCGAAGAACAGCGCGCGCAACCGCGCGAAACGCTGTTCCAGGCGCAGGGTACCGATGAACAGGTCATCCCCCAGCAGTTCTGCAATCGCCTGCCCCACCAGCTCCAGGCCACGACCGTCACGGGCCGACACCCATACCCGCTGCGGCTTGCCGTCGGCATCGCGCTGGATCTGCGGCTCGACCCCTTCGAGCAGGTCGAGTTTGTTATACACCTCGAGGATCGGCAAGCCTTCGGCACCGATCTCGCCGAGCACCGCCATGACCTGCTCGATCTGCTCCATGCGCTCCGGCTCATGGGCGTCGATCACGTGCAGCAGCAGGTCGGAGTTGCTCGACTCTTCGAGCGTAGCCCGAAATGCCTCGACCAGCTTGTGCGGCAGGTGACGGATGAAGCCCACGGTGTCGGCCAGCACCACCGGCCCGACGTCATCCAGCTCGAGCCGACGCAGGGTCGGGTCGAGGGTGGCGAACAGCTGGTCGGCCGCATACACCTCGGACTGGGTCAGCGCATTGAACAAAGTGGACTTGCCGGCGTTGGTGTACCCCACCAGCGACACCGAGGGGATATCCGCGCGCTTGCGCCCGCGCCGTGCCTGCTCGCGCTGGCTGCGCACCTTCTCCAGGCGGCCCTTGATCTGGCGCAGGCGTATGCGCAGCAGGCGCCGGTCGGTTTCGAGCTGGGTTTCACCCGGCCCGCGCAGACCAATACCGCCCTTCTGCCGCTCGAGGTGAGTCCAACCGCGCACCAGGCGCGTGCTCATGTGCTCGAGCTGGGCCAGTTCGACCTGCAGCTTGCCTTCGTGGGTACGTGCCCGCTGGGCGAAGATGTCGAGAATCAGACCCGTGCGGTCAAGCACGCGACACTCGAAGATACGTTCGAGGTTACGTTCCTGACTGGGCGTGAGGGTGTGATTGAAAATGACCAAATCGGCCTGTTCGGCTTTGACCAGGTCGCGAAATTCCTCGACCTTGCCGCTGCCAATCAGGAACTTGGCGGTAGGCTGGTGTCGCGCCACATTGGCGAACGCGACAATATCGGCACCGGCCGACAGGGCCAGCTCGCGGAACTCCTGCGGGTCTTCGCGCGCCTCAGGGCTCTGACCTTCCAAGTGAACGAGGATTGCCCGTTCACCACCACCGTGGCGCTCAAAGAACAAAGCAGACTCCTATCAGGCGTTACCTGGCTCAGCGTCGCCCTGTTCGGCGTCGGCTGCGCTTGGCAGACGAATCGGACGAACCGGCACCACTGTCGAGATCGCGTGCTTGTAGACCATCTGGCTGACGGTGTTCTTCAGCAGAATCACGAACTGGTCGAACGACTCGATCGTGCCCTGCAGCTTGATGCCGTTGACCAGATAGATCGAAACGCCGACCTTCTCTTTTCTCAAAGTATTCAAGTAAGGGTCTTGTAGCGAATGCCCTTTTGACATATGCCGCACTCCTGTAAGGATCAATAGTAAAAAATCAAAGAAATATGATGGCTCAGGCCGCCCCACCCCCAAGAGTAGACGGCAATTGCAGGGACTCAGCCCAATATGGAGACCGATCCCAGGTATTTCAAGGTGCGTGGCAGATTGTCGCAAGCCAGGCTGTCCAACCAGTGCAGATCGGCCCAACTGCGCAACCAGGTAAACTGCCGCTTCGCCAATTGGCGAGTGGCAATGATGCCGCGCTCCTGCATTTCAGCTGCACTCAACTTGCCATCAAGGTGATCCCAGACCTGGCGATAACCGACTGCCCGTATAGACGGCAGCCCTGCATGCAAGTCACTTCTGGCACGCAGTGATCGGACCTCGTCGACGAAGCCCTGTTCCAGCATTTGCCCAAATCGTAGCGCAATTCGCTCGTGCAGCACCTTTCGATCCTGCGGGGCGATTGCCAGGCTGGCGACAGTATAGGGCAATTGTTCCTGGCCCGAAGCGCCTGCGACGCTACTTTGCGCCGATTGACGCTCGCGATGTGACGTCATCGTCATGCCGCTGACCCGGTACACCTCCAGCGCCCGTACCAACCGCTGCGGATCGTTGGGGTGGATGCGCGCCGCCGATTCGGGGTCGACCGCCGCCAGCTGGGCGTGCAAGGCCTGCCAGCCCAGCTGTGCAGCCTCGGCTTCAAGCTCGGCACGCACCTGCGCATCGGCCGCAGGCATATCGGCCAAGCCTTCGAGCAGCGCCTTGAAATACAGCATGGTGCCGCCCACCAGCAGCGGGATATTGCCGCGCGCGGTGATCTCGGCCATGGCCTGCAGCGCATCGCGGCGAAAATCGGCTGCCGAATAGCTCTGGGCCGGGTCGAGGATGTCGATCAGCCGGTGCGGGTGCTCGGCCAGCAACGCCTTGGACGGCTTGGCGGTGCCGATGTCCATGCCGCGGTAGACCAGCGCCGAATCGACGCTGATAAGCTCGCACGGCAGCACCTTGGTCAGCTCGATGGCAAGGTCGGTCTTGCCGGCGGCGGTGGGGCCCATCAGGAAGATGGCCGGGGGATTGCGAACTGCCATATCAGCGACCGCGCAGGAACAGTTTGTCCAGATCGTCCAGGCCCATCTGGGTCCAGGTCGGTCGGCCATGGTTGCATTGACCGCTGCGCTCGGTGTTTTCCATGTCGCGCAGCAGGCCGTTCATTTCCGGCAGGGCCAGGCGCCGGTTGGCGCGAATCGCGCCATGACAGGCCATGGTACCGAGCAGCTCGTTCAGGTGTGCCTGGATACGGTCGCTGGTGCCGTATTCCATCAGGTCGGCCAACACGTCCTGCACCAGGCGATTGGCCTCGGCCTGCTTGAGCAACGCAGGGATCTGCCGGATCGCCAGGCTTTCCGGGCCCAGGCGCTGCAGTTCGAAGCCCAGGCGCTGGAACCACGCCGCGTGTTCTTCGGCGCAATCGGCCTCGCGCTGGCTCAGGGCCAGAGACTCGGGCACCAGCAGCGGCTGGCCGCTCAGGCCCTCGCTGGCCATGGCCACCTTGAGCCGCTCGTACATGATCCGCTCGTGGGCCGCATGCATGTCCACCAGCACCAGGCCCTGGGCGTTCTCGGCAAGAATATAGATGCCCTTGAGCTGCGCCAGCGCATAGCCCAGCGGCGGAATATCGCCCTGGCCCTGAGGCAGGTTGGCCGGCTCGCTGCCGGGCAGCGGGGCGAAGAATTCGCGATACACCCCCTGGGCCTCGGCCGCGGGCAATGCCTGGGCCGGACGCGGGGTGTACTGGTACTGGTAGCCGGCGCCCGAGCCACTGCCCGCGGCGCTGCCCGCCGTGTGCAGCATCGGCTGCGCCGGGGGCTGTTCGAGCAGGTTGGCGGCCAGGCGCATCTCGCCCTGGGGGCCGAACTCGCCGGCCTGCAGGCCACTGGGGCGCTCCACCTCGGGGGCAGCGGCTGCACCCGGCTGGTGATCCTGCGGGCGCACATCGGCCAGCGCCCGGTGCAGGGTGCCGTACAGGAAGTCGTGCACCATGCGCCCGTCACGAAAGCGCACCTCGTGCTTGGTAGGGTGCACGTTCACGTCCACGCCGGTGGGGTCGACCTCCAGAAACAGCACGAAGGTCGGGTGCCGACCATTGAACAGCACGTCGCGGTAGGCCTGGCGCACCGCGTGGGCGACCAGCTTGTCGCGCACGGCACGGCCGTTGACGAAGAAATACTGCAGGTCGGCCTGGCTGCGCGAGAAGGTCGGCAGGCCGACCCAGCCCCACAGATGCAGGCCGTTGCGCTCCACCTCGATCGGCAGCGCCTGCTCCAGAAAGCCCGGGCCGCAGATCGAGGCCACGCGCCGTGCGCGGGCCGTGTCGTCATGGGCTTCATGCAGGCTGAGGACGCTCTTGCCGTTGTGGCGCAAATGGAAGGCCACGTCGAAGCGCGCCAGCGCCAGGCGCCGGATGACTTCCTGCAGATGGTCGAATTCGGTTTTTTCGGTCTTGAGGAACTTGCGCCGGGCCGGGGTATTGAAGAACAGGTCGCGCACCTCGACCGAGGTACCCACCGGATGCGCTGCCGGCTGCACCCGCGGGGACATGTCGCGGCCTTCGGTTTCAACCTGCCAGGCCTGGTCGGCGTCGCGGGTGCGCGAGGTCAGGGTCAGGCGCGCGACCGAGCTGATCGACGCCAGTGCCTCGCCGCGAAAGCCCAGGCTCATTACCCGTTCGAGGTCTTCCAGGTCGCGGATCTTGCTGGTGGCGTGCCGCGCCAGGGACAACGGCAGGTCGTCGGCAGCGATACCGCTGCCATCATCGCGCACCCGCAGCAGCTTGACCCCGCCCTGCTCCACCTCGACGTCGATGCGCCGGGCGCCGGAGTCGAGGCTGTTTTCCAGCAGCTCCTTGATCACCGAGGCCGGGCGTTCGACCACCTCGCCTGCGGCGATCTGGTTGGCAAGCCGCGGGCTGAGCAGCTCGATGCGAGCGCCGCTGCTCATGGCTGGCCAGCCAGCGTGGTGGCCGGTACGTCGAGGTTCTGGCCCACCTTCAGCTCATCGGTTTTAAGGCCGTTGGTGCTGCGCAGGCTGGCCACGCTGACCTGGTAGCGCACCGCGATCATGGCCAGGGTCTCGCCCGGACGCACGGTGTGCTCGCGCGGGCCCTGGGCGATCTTGCCGCTGTCACGCAGGAAGGCGATGTAGGTACCCGGCGGCGGGTTCTGCTGGAAGAACTGGCGCACGCCACTGTGGATCGAGCGTGCCAGGGCCTGCTGATGGCTGGCAGTGGCCAGCTTGGAGGCCTCGTTGGCGTTGGAGATGAACCCGGTTTCCACCAGGATCGACGGGATGTCCGGCGACTTGAGCACCATGAACCCGGCCTGTTCCACGCGGCGCTTGTGCAGCGGGGTGACCCGGCCGATATTGCCCAGCACCTTCTGCCCCACGTTGAGGCTGGAGCTGAGCGAGGCGGTCATCGACAGGTCGAGCAGCACGCCAGCAAGCATGCGGTCCTTGTCGTCGAGGCTGACGTTGCCGGCACCACCGATCAGGTCGGAGCGGTTTTCGCTGTCGGCCAGCCAGCGCGCCGTCTCGGACGTGGCGCCACGGTCGGACAGGGCGAACACCGAGGCACCGAAGGCCGCCTTGGACGGTGCGGCGTCGGCGTGGATCGAGATGAACAGGTCGGCGCCCTTCTTGCGCGCAATCTCGGTACGCTTGCGCAGCGGGATGAAGTAGTCGCCGGTACGCGTCAGCTCGGCGCGAAAGCCCTTCTCGCTGTTGATCTGGCGCTGCAGTTCCTTGGCGATGGCCAGCACGATGTCTTTCTCATGCTGGCCGCGCGAGCCGGACGCACCCGGGTCTTCGCCGCCGTGACCGGCGTCGATGGCGATCACGATGTCACGCTTGCCGCTGGGCACCGGGGTCAGCTTGATCGCCGGCTGCGTCGGGGTCACCGGCACGGCCGGCGTGGTGGCCACCGACGGGGTCGGGGTGGGTGGCGTGGCGTCGGATTCCTGATCGAACAGGTCGACCACCAGGCGGTTGCCGTACTGGGCGTTGGGCGCCAGGGTGAAGCTCTTGGGCGTCACCGACTTTTTCAAGTCGATGACCACGCGAAGGTCGGTAGGGGTGCGCTGCGCCGAGCGCACGCTGGTGATCGGGGTATTGGAGGTGGACACGTTCAAAGGCGCACCCAGGGTTGCGCCATTGATGTCGATCACCAGGCGATCCGGGGCCGTCAGGGTGAACACACTGTGCTGCACCGGGCCGGACAGGTCGAACACCAGGCGTGTGTTGTCCGGCGCACGCCATAAACGGACACTCTTTACTTGCGTGATCGCGAAGGCATCGACGGTTACTGCCGCCAGCAGCAGTCCTACAACGCCAAACAGTGCGCGAAAGCGCATACCTATCCCCATTTTCTAATTGATATCCAAGGCCAGAGCGGCACACCAGGCTTCACCGCGAGAGCCCTGCGGCAACAGGTTCAGCGAACGCCCGTCCGCCTGGGGGCTTATGGTAATGGTCAGGTCGGGCTTTGGCAAAATGCCCGCCCCCTTCTGGGGCCACTCGAACAGGCACAGGGCGTCGTCTTCGAAGTAGTCGCGAATGCCCATGAACTCCAGCTCCTCCGGATCGACCAGGCGATACAGGTCGAAATGGAAGGCACGAATGTCGCCAATCTCGTAGGGCTCAACCACGGTGAAGGTAGGACTTTTCACCGCGCCGATGTGTCCCAGACCACGGATGATGCCCCGTGACAGGGTGGTCTTGCCGGCCCCCAGGTCACCCTCGAGGAAAATCACGCCGTGACCCTTGGTCACCTGGGCGATACGGGCACCGAACTCACACATGGCCGCTTCGTCGGCCATAAACAGGGTTACACCTGACACGCTGAATGCTCCTCCAGAACTTGACGAATGACCGGTATCAGGTCGCTGGCCGCCAGCCCGCGACCTTGTACGCCCAGGCGCTCGCCGGCACAGGCGTGCAGCCACACCCCCAGGCAGGCGGCGTCCCAGGCCGGCATGCCCTGGGCCAGCAGCGCACCCAGCACGCCGCTGAGCACATCGCCCAGGCCGGCACCGGCCATGGCCGGGTGACCGCGCTGGCACAGTGCCAATTGCCCGGCCGGGTCGGCCACCAGCGTGCCGGCGCCTTTAAGCACACACACCGCCGCGTACTTGCGCGCCAGCTTGAGCGCCGCCCAGGAGCGATCGGCCTGCACCGCTTCGGTGGAAATCCCCAGCAGGCGCGCCGCCTCCCCCGGATGCGGGGTAATGATGCTGCCCGCCGCCAGCGGCAAGGGTGCTTGCGCCAGCAGGTTCAGCGCATCGGCATCCCACACCTGGGCGTGCCTGGCCGGCACCACCGCCGAGAGCAGGCTGCGCCCCCAGGCGGCCTGCCCCAGTCCGGGTCCGACCACCAGTACGGTGGCGCGTTCAATCGGCGCCATCAACTGGTTGGCCGAATGCACGCCCAGGCTCATCACCTCGGGCAGGCGGGCCAGCGCGGCGGGCAGCTGCTCGCTGCGGGTGGCCAGTGACACCAGGCCGGCGCCGCAGCGCAGCGCCGCCTCGGCACTGAGCAGCACCGCACCGCCCGTGCCACGGTCGCCACCGACCACCAGCACATGGCCGAAGTCGCCCTTGTGCGCGGCATTCGAGCGCGGCGCGAGGCTCGCCAGGGTGACGCTGGTGAGCACCAATGGCTGATTTGCAGGGTGTTTGGTCTGAGGCATGCGTCGTTCGGCTCCGATGTCTGGCAGAATTATACGCACCTGAGTCATCGTTGCCCTATTTCGCATGTCTGCTTCCCCCCTCGATCTACCCGCCCTCGCCCAATCGATCAAGGATTGGGGCCGTGAACTGGGCTTTGCGCACGTCGGCATTGCCGGTGTGGAGCTGGGCGAACACGAAAAACACCTGGAACGCTGGCTGGCCGAGGGCTATCACGGCGAGATGGAGTACATGGGCGCCCATGGCAGCAAACGCTCGCACCCCGACGAGCTGGTGCCGGGCACCTTGCGCGTGGTGTCGCTGCGCATGGACTACCTGCCGGGCGACACGCAGATGGCGCAGATGCTCGCCCAGCCCGAAAAGGCCTACATCTCGCGCTATGCGCTGGGGCGCGACTACCACAAGCTGGTCCGCAAGCGCGTACAGCACCTGGCCGAGCGCATCCAGAAAGACATCGGGCCGTTCGGCTTCCGCGCCTTCGTCGACAGCGCGCCGGTGCTGGAAAAGGCCATCGCCGAACAGGCCGGGCTGGGCTGGATCGGCAAGAACACCTTGTTGCTCAACCGCAAGGCGGGCAGCTACTTCTTCCTCAGCGAGCTGTTCGTCGACCTGCCGCTACCGGTGGACGAGGCACAGGCCACCGAGCATTGCGGGCGGTGCAGTGCATGCCTGGACATCTGCCCCACCCAGGCCTTCGTGGGGCCGTATGTGCTGGATGCGCGGCGCTGCATTTCGTACCTGACCATCGAACTGAAGAGCGCGATCCCCGAAGAGCTGCGGCCGCTGATCGGCAACCGGGTGTTCGGCTGTGACGATTGCCAGATCGTGTGCCCGTGGAACCGCTTTGCCCGGCCCACCGGCGAAGCGGATTTCAAGCCGCGCCACGGGCTGGACAACGCCGGGCTGGCGGAGCTGTTCATGTGGGATGAAGAGACGTTTCTGGCCAGCACCGAAGGCTCGCCGCTGCGCCGGGCAGGGTATGAGCGCTGGTTGCGCAACCTGGCGGTGGGGCTGGGCAATGCGCCCTCGACCATCCCGGTGCTGGAGGCGCTCCAGGCGCGGCGGGAGTATCCGTCGGAGCTGGTGAGGGAGCATGTGGAGTGGGCGCTGCGTCAGCATCAGGCACGCCTCTAGGCAGGCGGTGCGGCCTTCGCCGGCAAGGCCGGCTCCTACACAGGCCGGTGCCGTCTGTAGGAGCCAGCCTTGCTGGCGAACAGGCCCTCAATGCTCGTCGTTGTACTGGAACTTCGGCATTTCCCAGCGAAACCGTATCGCCAGCAGCCTGAGCAGCAACCCGCCAAACAGCGTCAGCAGAATCGCCTGCTCCCCCGGCACCTTGAAGTACACGCACCCCAGGTAGAACCACGCCGCCAGAAACGACACGCTGGCATACAGCTCACGCCGGAAGATCAGCGGAATGTCGTTGCAGAAGATATCCCGCAGGATGCCGCCAAACACGCCGGTGATCACCCCGCTGATCGACGCCACCAGCATGCCCTGGCCCATTTCCAGCGCGGTCATGCAGCCAATCAGGGTGAACGCCACCAGCCCCAGCGCATCGAGCACCAGAAACAGCGAACGCAGGTGGCGCATCAGCGGCGCGATGAAAATGGTGATCAAGGCCGCCACGCTGGTCAGCACCAGGTACTCCGGGTGCTTCACCCAGGTCAGCGGGTAGTGGCCCAGCAGCACGTCGCGCACCGAGCCTCCGCCCAGGGCCGTGACGCAGGCGATCAGCACCACGCCGAACCAGTCCATGCCGCGCCGCCCGGCCGACAGCGCCCCGGTCATGGCTTCGGCGGTAATGGCGATCAAATAGAGCATCAACAGCATGATGGCGCAGGTCCGTGCAAAGAGGCGCGCAGTCTACCCAGTTGCCCCAGGCACCAAAAGGGGGCGCGCCAACGATTGTTGGCGCAGTGCGGGTCAGAACTTGATGAAGTGCTCGCGGTAGTGGCGCAGTTCGGCGATGGATTCGCGAATATCGTCCAGCGCCAGGTGCGTGCCACCCTTCTTGAAGCTGTCGCGCACCTCGGGAGCCCAGCGTGCGGCCAGCTCCTTGAGGGTGGACACGTCCAGGTTGCGGTAGTGGAAGAAATTCTCCAGCTCGCGCATGTGGCGGTACAGGAAGCGACGGTCCTGGCAGATGCTGTTGCCGCAGATCGGCGACTTGCCCTTGGGCACCCACTGCTCCAGGAAGCGGATCGTCTCGGCCTCGGCCTCGGCCATGCTCACCTTGCTCTCGCGCACGCGCTGGGTCAGGCCGGAGTTGCCGTGGGTACGGGTGTTCCACTCGTCCATGCGCGCCAGCACCTCGTCACTGTGGTGGATGGCGATCACCGGGCCTTCGGCCAGGGTGTTCAGGTCACTGTCGGTGACGATGGTGGCCATCTCGATGATGACGTCGCTGTCCGGATCCAGGCCGGTCATTTCCAGATCGATCCAGATCAGGTTCTGTGGGTTCTGCATGATTCTGCTCCTCGGTAGGCGCGCAGTTTAGCCTAGTGGAGCGTGCTAGACTCGACGCCGTTGCACCCTCACATGCTTTGCTTGACGAAACGAGACCTACATGGCCAAACGCCAGCTCAATCGCCGCCAGAACTGGCGCATCGAAAAAATCCAGGGTGAGCGCGCCGCCCGCGCTGCCAAACGCGAACAGCACACGCTGGACACCCTCGAAGGCGGCGACCTGGGGCCTGAACAACTGGGCCTGGTGATTGCACACTTCGGCGTGCAGGTGGAAGTCGAAGCACAGGACGGCGACGTGGCCGGCCAGGTGTTCCGTTGCCACCTGCGCGCCAACCTGCCGGCGCTGGTCACTGGTGACAAGGTGGTATGGCGCGCCGGCAACCAGGGTATCGGCGTGATCGTGGCGCAGATGCCGCGCAGCACCGAGCTGTGCCGCCCCGACAGCCGTGGCCAGCTCAAGCCGGTGGCGGCCAACGTCGACCTGATCGTGATCGTGTTCGCCCCGGCCCCCGAGCCGCATGCCAACCTGATCGACCGTTACCTGGTGGCCGCCGAGCATGCCGGTATCCGCCCGCTGCTGCTGCTGAACAAGGCCGACCTGATCGACGAGCAGAACGCCCCGGCGCTGAATGCGCTGCTGGCGGTGTACCGTCAGCTGGGTTACCCGCTGCTGGAAGTGTCGGCGCACCATGGCGACGGCATGCAGCAGTTGCAGACCTTGCTCGATGGGCACATCAGCGTGTTCGTCGGCCAGTCCGGGGTGGGCAAGTCGTCGCTGGTCAACAGCCTGCTGCCCGATGTCGACACCCGCGTGGGCGAGCTGTCGGAGTGGTCGGGCCAGGGCCAGCACACCACCACCACCGCGCGGCTGTATCACTTCCCGGGTGGCGGTGAGCTGATCGACTCGCCGGGCATTCGCGAGTTCGGCCTGGGGCACGTGAGCCGGGCGGACGTGGAGGCCGGCTTCATCGAGTTCAACGACCTGATCGGCACCTGCCGCTTCCGCGACTGCAAGCACGACCGCGAGCCGGGCTGTGCGCTGCTCAAGGCGCTGGAAGACGGGCGCGTGCAGCAGCAGCGCATGAACAGCTATCGCTCGATCATTGCCAGCCTGCCGCAGGACAGCTACTGACGGTCATGGCGCAGGCGTTTGTTCGATGAACATCGCATGCGCCACATCCTCGACCAGGGCCTTGGACATGCCGCTCAGGTAATGTGCCGCCCAGACAAGCGTGCCATCCGGCTCGATGCCGGCTTGCAAGGTGAGCTTGTAGGCGCAACTGAGCAGCAGGGCCGATTGTTCCAGGGCGAAGTCGGCGTTGTGCCCGGCTTGCACGCGAAACAGACGCTCGGCGCTCGGGCCACCCTCGCCTTCGCCGAAAGTGCCGACGCCTAGTGTCTTGAAGACTGAGCTGTTTTCCATCTGTTATCTCCCGACGACTTTATTAATTGGCTCTACGGGCGTCTTCGCCGGCAAGGCCGGCTCCTACAGGTACTGCGAGCCTTTGTAGGAGCCGGCCTTGCCGGCGAACGAGCGCACAGCGCTCGCGATCAGTGCACGAGAGGATGTCTTCGAGGGGCAGATTGGCGTATTGGGGTGGATCGGGGACGATTTTCAACATGACCAACTCCAGTATCAGTGGAGCTACCACGCTTTGCTGTCAAACAAATAGGTGGCAGCTGTACGCGGGTTGACAGACCGAGGATACCGGAACTCGGCGCACACGAAGTGCCCCACGCACAGCCGCCATAAAGCGATGCACATGTGGTCCGAAATCAGTAACGGCCTGTCAAAACCGGTCGTTGAACACCAACGACGCGACGCAGACTAGAGCGCTACCGTGACCACCGCAATGGCGGGAAAGCGGCAAAAGTATGATTGGGAAGGGGCCTACAGGGAATAGGGAAATTCCGAAGATTCGCCTTACGCGGACACCTGTAGGAGCCGGCCTTGCCGGCGAAGGCGTCAGTTGTCGCAACACATTTGTAGGCCTTTTCACCCAGGCATGTAGTCCACCTCCTGATTCAATCCCACGCCTTGCACCACGCGTCGTAATCATCAAAGGTATCCCGCACCAGATTTGCGCCCACCAGGGACCTCCGGATGCCAGTCTCACTCCTCTACTGCCGCAACGACCTGGCCGCCGCCATGGCCATCGGCGAGCACCTGCGCCTCGAGGGCCTGGCCACCTGCCTGGAGGCCATCGACCCCCAGGCCGACGATGCCTGCACCCTCACCACCCTCATCAGCCGCAGCCTGCACGGCTGCACCCACCTGATCGTGCTGGTGTCGGGCAACACCTGCGGCGCCTGGTGGGTGCCCTTCGCACTGGGCGCCGCAGCGCTGGCCGACCGACGGGTCGCCACGTTCCAGCTGGGCGAGCCGGCCAGCCCCACCTACCTGGGCGAACTGCCGGCCATGGCGCAAGCCGCCGACCTGGACCTGTTCGTCAGCGCTTACCGCCTGGAACACACCCTTGGCCGCGCCCTCAACCTGCCCACGCAGGCCGCACCCGGCGACAATCGCTGCAATGCCCAGCACTTCCAGGCCGAGCTCAAGGCCAGCATCGGTCGCGGCTACTGAAATGCCGAACCCCACACAGCACAACGCCCGCACGGATCACTCCATGCGGGCGTTGTCGGCTGCCGGCTCACTGCGGCTTGTTGGGCTCGTCCATCTTCAACACGCCATCCTCGAAGATGTTCAGCTTCTCGCGCAGTTCACGCGGCTGCATCGGCTCGGGCTCGGGCGTCGGTGCCGCAGCGCCCGGCGCAGGTGCCGCGCCCGGCTGGGCTGCGTCCGGCGGCGTCGGCGAGGTCTGTTCGCCCTCGATGGTGCGCTGGGCCTTCTTGGTCAGCACGATGATGTCGATACGACGGTTCACCGGGTTGAGCGGGTTCTCGCGGTCGAACAGCGACGACGATGCATACCCCACCACCCGCGCCACCTGGGCATCCGGATAGCCACCGGCCACCAGCGCCCGACGCGCCGCGTTGGCACGGTTGGCCGACAGCTCCCAGTTGCCGTAATCACCGGTGCCGGCGTAGGGCTTGGCATCGGTGTGGCCGCTGATGCTGATCTTGTTCGGCACCGCCTTGATGGTGTCGGCCATGGCCAGCAGGATGTCCTCGAAGTACGGCTGCAGGCGCGCACTGCCCAGGTCGAACATCGGCCGGTTCTCGGCGTCCATGATCTGGATGCGCAGGCCGTCCTGGGTGATCTCGAACAGGATCTGGTCCTTGAACTTCTGCAGTTGCGGGTTTTCTTCGACCTTGTTCTGCAGCTCCTGCAGCACCAGGTTCAAGCGGTCTTTCTCGACCTGCTCGGCCATGCTCTCGACCGCGTCCTTGTCCAGCTGGATGCTGGTGTCAGGCGTCGGCTCGGACTGCACTTCAGGGTTGATGGTCTTTTCCGGGGCCAGCTCCGGCGAGCCGCCCAGGTCGATGATGTACGGGGTGCCACTCTCGGAGAACCCGATCGGGTCCTTGAAGTAGCCGGCAATCGCGATCTTCTGCTCGGGCGTGGCGGTGGACAGCAGCCACAGCACAAGGAAGAACGCCATCATCGCCGTGGCGAAGTCGGCGAACGCGATTTTCCAGGCGCCGCCGTGATGGCCGCCGCCGAAGCGCTTTACGCGCTTGATGATGATCGGCTGATTGTTTTCCATGGATCAGCGACCGCGAACTGCTTGTTCCAGCTCGGCAAAGCTTGGACGGTGCTTGGGGAACAGCACCTTGCGACCGAACTCCACCGCCAGCGATGGCGGCATGCCGGAGGCCGACGCCACCAGTGCGGCCTTGATCGCCTCGTACACGTTGACCTCTTCCTTGGCGTCGTGGGCCAGGGAGGTGGCCAGCGGGCCGAAGAAGCCGTAGGCCGCCAGAATACCGAAGAAGGTACCCACCAGCGCCGCACCCACGTGCAGGCCGATGGACTTCTGGTCGCCCTCGCCCAGCGAAGCCATGGTCACCACGATACCCAGTACCGCCGCCACGATACCGAAGCCGGGCATGCCGTCGGCGATGCCGGTCACGGCATGGGACGGGTGGTCGAGCTCTTCCTTCATGCTCAGCAGTTCCATGTCGAACAGGCCTTCGAGCTCGTGCGGGGCCATGTTGCCGGTGGACATGATGCGCAGGTAGTCGCAGATGTACGCGGTCATGCGCTCATCCTTGAGTACCGCCGGGTACTTGGCGAAGATCGGGCTGGCCGCGGCGTCTTCGATATCGCCCTCGATCGCCATCATGCCTTCGCGCCGGCTCTTGTTGAGGATCTCGTAGATCAGGCCCAGCACTTCTATATAGAAGGTGTGCGAGAAGCGCGAGCCGAACATGCTCAGCGACTTCTTGATCACGTGCATGGTCATGTAGCCGGGGTTGGCCTGCAGGAACGCACCAAAGGCGGCACCGCCGATGATCAGCACCTCGAAAGGCTGAATCAGGGCCGCGATCTTGCCGTGAGAAAGAACGTATCCGCCAAGCACGCTCGCGAATACGACAATGATGCCGATAATTTTAGCCATAGATTGGAAGCACTTACTGTCGTGGTCAGGGTCGGGGGCGGAAGTTCGTAAAACTCTTCTTCTACTTATCGGCAGTTCTGCGCCAGACTATAGCCAGTCAAGGCGAAAAGCCAGTTCGGCCACCTCCCAGCATGCCTAGTGAACTCACGTGCCAACTCAAATTCCAAAGACCCTAGACGCCTGGATCAAACTGCTCGACAGCGTGCAACTGCCGGTGCCGCTGGACAGTCACGAGCGGGTAAAAGCCGCCATCGGCGACAGCCGCCGCTCGCTGCGTGACATCGCCGATCTGATGCAGGACAGCCCCGCGCTGGTGCTCAGCGTGATGCGCGAAGCCAACCGGCATACCCACGCCAGCATGGCCGAGCCGGCCGAAAGCCTGGAAATCGCCCTCAACCGGCTTGGCCTCAAGCGCGCCGAAGAACTGCTGCTGCGCCTGCCCACCGCGCCGCCGGCGCAGATCCCCAAGGCCCTGCGCCACCTGCAGATGATCAGCCTGCATGCCAGCCAGCAGGCCAGCGGCCTGTTCGCCAGCCAACTGGCGCGGCTGTGGCAGGAGATCCACTGGGGCAGCCTGCTGTTCCTCTCGCCGTTGTGGACCCTGGCCCTGGCGCACCCCAAGCTGATCGAGGAATGGGAAGTGCGCGTGGTGCACCGCGGCGAGCCGGCCCTGCGCGTGGAGCGCGAACTGTTCGGTGTACCCCTGCTGGCGCTGTGCCGCGCCCTGGCCGACTACTGGCGCCTGCCCAACTGGGTCACCCAGGGCTATCACGTGCTCAGCGAAGAACGCCGCCTGCTGGTCAAGGTCATGCACATCGCCCGCCTGCACGACAACCCGCTGCGCCAGCAACAGCTGCTGGACGCCGACCCGGCCCTGCGCCGCTGGCTCAACCAGCCGGCCAACACCGTGCTGCTTGCCAACGGCCTGGCCCTGGCGGCGCAGCACGCCTGGGACTGCCCGCACAGCCAGCGCTGGCAACGCCTGACCAGCCTGTACCTGCAGGTGCCGCTGAGCGACGTGCAGCAACAGGTGCACCAGCAGGCCGCCAACAGTGCGCGCCTGCACGCCGACGACGACCTCTACCACCCCGCCGAATCGCTGATCTGGCCGACCGGCTCGCACTACGTGCACCGCCGCCTGCGGCCTGCCGACGTACCCTCGACCGAATCGCTGGGGGCCTGGCGCAAGTACTGCGCCGACCTGCTGGTGGAGCCCAGTGCATTCACCAACGCCATGCACCTGACCACCTACGCCCGCGATGCCCTGGTGGCCTGCGGCATGCAGCGGGTGATGATGCTGATGGCCGACAAGGGCATGACCCACCTGCGCGTGCACCAGATCGCCGGACTGCCCGCCGAGGCCGGCGGCCTGGTGGTGCCGCTCGCCCAGAGCAAGCTGCTGCAACGCCTGCTGACCCAGTCGGCACAACTGCGCCTGACCCCTGACAACTATGCCCAGTTCGGTGCCCTGCTGCCCGGCACCCTGCGCGTGCTGTTCCGCGGCCAGCACCTGCTGCTGCGCTCGCTGTCGAGCAACGGCAAGGTGGTGATGGTGGTGCTGGCCGACCAGGGCGGCGGCCCGTTCTCGGAGATCAGCGTGCAGGCGTTCGGCAAGACCGCCCAGTGCATCGAGCGCGCCCTCACCGCCTTCAGCAACCGCAGCACCTGACCCATGCGCTACAATCGCCCACTCTGTTCCGATCTGGAGACTCTGGATGACTGACTTTTCCGGCTTGCCCCTGGTGATTGAACCCGCCGACCTGCAAGCCCGCCTGGATGCGCCGGGGCTGATCCTGGTCGACCTGACCAGCACGAAACGCTATGGCAGCGGGCACATTCCCGGTGCGCGCTTCGTCGACCCCAAGCGCACCCAGCTGGGCCAGCCACCGGCGCCCGGGCTGCTGCCGAGCCAAGGCGACCTGGAAAAGCTGTTCGGCGAGCTGGGGCACAACCCGGACGCCGTGTATGTGGTGTATGACGACGAAGGCGGCGGCTGGGCCGGGCGCTTCATCTGGTTGCTGGATGTGATCGGCCATACCCGCTACCACTACCTCGACGGTGGCGCGCTGGGCTGGACGGGCGAGCTCTCGACCGATGTGCCCGCGCCCGCTGCCGGCAGCGTCAGCCTGACCCTGCACGAAGCCCCCACCGCCACCCGCGAATACCTGCAAAGCCGCCTGGGCGCTGCCGACCTGGCGGTCTGGGATGCGCGCAGCCCGCAGGAATACCGGGGTGAGAAAGTGCTGGCCGCCAAGGGCGGACACGTCCCGGGCGCGGTCAACTTCGAGTGGACGGCCGGCATGGACCAGAACGATCACCTGCGCATCCGCAAGGACATGCCCCAGATCCTCGAGCAGTTGGGCATCACCCGCGACAAGGAAGTGATTACCCACTGCCAGACCCACCACCGCTCCGGCTTCACCTATCTTGTGGCCAAACACCTGGGCTACCCACGGGTCAAGGCCTATGCCGGCTCATGGGGCGAATGGGGCAACCACCCCGACACGCCTGTAGAAGTTTAAGGAAATTCAATGAAATCCCGCTTGTTCATCATCAGCCAGTACCTGCTGCCCCACCACCTGCTGTCGCGCCTGGCCGGCTGCGTGGCCGAATGCCGCGTGAAATGGTTCAAGAATGCCTTCACCGCGTGGTTCGCCAAGCGCTACCAGGTCGACATGTCCCAGGCCCAGGTCGAAGACCTGACCGCCTACGAGCACTTCAACGCATTCTTCACCCGCGCGCTCAAGCCGGATGCACGCCCGCTGGACCAGACTCCGGGGGCGATCCTGTGCCCGGCCGACGGCGCTGTCAGCCAGCTGGGCCCGATCGAGCATGGCCGCATTTTCCAGGCCAAGGGCCACAGCTTCAGCGCCCTTGAGCTGCTGGGCGGCGACCCGGCCAATGCTGCGCCGTTCATGGGCGGCGAATTCGCCACCATCTACCTGTCGCCCAAGGACTACCACCGCGTGCACATGCCGCTGGCCGGTACCCTGCGCGAGATGATCTACGTGCCGGGCCGGCTGTTCTCGGTCAACCAGACCACCGCCGAAAACGTGCCGGAACTGTTTGCGCGCAACGAGCGCGTGGTGTGCCTGTTCGATACCGAGCGCGGGCCGATGGCCGTGGTGCTGGTGGGCGCGATGATCGTGGCGTCGGTCGAGACGGTATGGGCCGGGCTGGTCACGCCGCCCAAGCGCGAGCTGAAGACCTTCCGCTACGACGAGGCAGCGCGTGCACCGATCCACCTGGAAAAAGGCGCCGAGCTGGGCCGCTTCAAGCTGGGTTCGACGGCTGTGGTGCTGTTCGGGCCAGAGCAGGTGAAGTGGGCCGAATCGCTGGGTGCGGGGTCGGTGGTGAACATGGGCGAATGCCTGGGGTTGCCGGCGCAGCACGCCTGACCCAACAAAAAGCCCGCAGCGATGCGGGCTTTTTTGTGCCTGGCTGTCGGGCCTCATCGCGGGTCAAGCCCGCTCCCACAGGGGCTGCACGGCCTTCTGGAGCGATGGCAAACCTGTGGGAGCGGGCTTGACCCGCGCAGCGGCCGCGCCTTCTCAGTCGCGACCGTCGCGATCCCTGAAGCCCAGCAGATACAGCACCCCATCCAGCCCCAGCGTCGAGATCGCCTGCTTGGCCGACTGCTTGACCAGCGGCTTGGCCCGGAACGCCACGCCCAGGCCGGCAATCGCCAGCATCGGCAGGTCGTTCGCACCGTCGCCCACGGCAATCGTCTGCTCCATCTGCAAGCCTTCCTTGCGTGCCAGCTCGGTCAACAGGTCAGCCTTGCGCTGCGCGTCGACAATCGGCTCCACGGCCACGCCGGTCACCTTGCCGTCCACCACTTCCAGCTCGTTGGCAAACACATAGTCGATGCCCAGCTTGGCCTGCAGCTGCTTGGCAAAGTAGGTGAAGCCACCCGACAGGATCGCGGTCTTGTAGCCCAGGCGCTTGAGCTCGGCGAACAGCACCTCGGCGCCCTCGGTCAGGCGCAGCGAAGCACCGATCTCGTCCAGCACGCTGACGTCCAGGCCCTTGAGCAGCGCCAGGCGCTCCTTGAAGCTGGCACGAAAATCCAGCTCGCCACGCATGGCACGCTCGGTGATTTCCGACACCTGCTCGCCCACGCCTGCCGCCTTGGCCAGCTCGTCGATGACCTCGGCCTCGATCAGGGTGGAGTCCATGTCGAACACCGCCAGGCGACGGTTGCGGCGGAACAGCGAGTCCTGCTGGAAGGCGATGTCGACGTTCAGCTCCTGCGCCACGCTGAGGAACTCGGCACGCAGGGCCTGCGGGTCGGCCGGCTCGCCACGCACGGAGAACTCGATGCAGCCCTTGCCCTGGTCGGCCGGGGTGTCCAACGCGATACGACCCGACAGACGGTCGATATGGTCGATGTTCAACCCGTACTGGGCGGTGATGGAGCTCACCCGCTGCAACTGCTCGGCAGTGACCTTGCGCGTCAGCAGGGTCACGATGTGGCGGGCCTTGCCCTGGCCGTCGACCCACTGCTGGTAGTCCTGCTCGGAAACCGGGGTGAAGCGCACCTGCTGGTCCAGCTTGTACCCGGTGAAGAGGATGTCCTTGAGCACGGCGCTGGCCTGCTCGGTGCTGGGGATTTCCACCAGGATGCCGAACGACAGCGTGTCGTGGATGACCGCCTGGCCGATGTCGAGGATGTTCACCCCGCCCTGGGCGAGCACGCCGGTAATGGCCGCGGTGAGACCCGGACGGTCCTCGCCGGTGATGTTAATCAGAACGATTTCGCGCAAAACGGGCTCCGACACAGTGACAAAACGCGCATTCTACCCACTTTCGCAGACCATCGGGCGCAGTCGATACTTTGCCGGCCCATGCCCTGTCGCTATACTGCGCAGCACCTTCTCCGACATAAAGAGCCGCGCTCTGTGAACCGGCCCACGCCAGTTAAAACCGACAATTTCTTCCTGCTGATCTTCCGTGCCCTGCGCCAGCGCCGTGTGCCGTTGGCCTTGCGGATCGCCTGCCACAACGTGTTTCTGGTAGCGCTGGCGCTGGTCATCTACGCCGGGGTCATGGGCCTGCAGTTCAAGCAGGCCATGCACGAGCAGGCCGACGCCCTGGGTCAGAGCCTGACCACGCAGACCGCCACGTCTGCCACCGAACTGCTGGTGTCCAACGACATCCTCAGCCTCAACGTGCTGCTCGGCAACCTGGTGAAGAACCCGCTGGTGGCCCATGCCGCCATCTACAGCGTCGACAACCGGATCCTCGCCGAAGCCGGCCAGCGCCCGAAAAACGGCCTGCTGGGCGAGGTCGAGGGCCTGTACCAGACCAAGATCACCTTCCAGGACGTGACGGCCGGGCAACTGCGCATCAGCCTAGACATGAGCCAGTTCCAGCAGCCGCTGACCATCAGCCTGCAGAGCATGGGCATTCTGGCGGCGATCCTGCTGGCCCTGGCCCTGGCCTTGAGCCTGCGCCTGGGGCGCTTTATTTCGACGCCGCTGCTGCAACTGCGGGTGTGGCTGCGCGACCTGGATGCCTACACCCCGGCCACCGACCGCCAGGACGAGATCGGCGACCTGGCGCGCCAGCTGCATTCGCGCTTTGCCCCGCCACCGCCGGAGCCTGAAGCAGAGCCCGAGGAAGAAGACGACTACGACGAACATGAAGCGCAGCCGGCCTTGCAGGTGCGCAACCTGCGCGAGCCGGCGCTGGAGCCCAAGCCGGCGCTGCCCAGGCCAGTAGCGCATGATGAAGACGACGACGAGGCGTTTGCCGACCTGCGCGACGACAGCGATGCCGCGCCGCAGGCTTTAGTACCCACTGCGCCACGCGAGCCGCAGGCCAGTGCGGTGCTGGCGGTGCAACTGGGCTCCCAGGAGCAACTGCGCCGCCTGCCTCGGGCACGTCTGACCGAACTGCTGGACCGCTACCGCGACTGCCTCGACCAGGCCGCGTCGCTGTATGAAAGCGAAGTGCACACGCTCAACGATGGCAGCACGCTGCTGTTGTTCCACAGCTCGGAAAGCGGCGAGGACTACCTGACCAACGCCATCTGCTGTGGCGAACTGCTGCGTGCCCTGGGGCATGCGTTGCAGGTGGAAGTGGCCGACAGCGGGATTACCCTGCAATTGCAGCTGGGCCTGGCGCTGGGTGAAGACCTGCACGGCCTGAGCCAGATCGACCTGCTGCTGACCGACAAGGCCCAGGATGCCCTGGCGTTGTCGCAACACAGCCGCAACCTGCTGCTGGTGGAGCGCAAGGTCAGTGATGATGCGCTGATTCGCCAGCGTGCCCGCATCCGCCCGATTGCCAGCCCTGAAGGGGCGTGCTGTGTGGAGCGCCTGATGGAGCCGTATCCGTCGATGCTGGAGCGTCAGCTGGCACGGATGCACGAGCGCCAGATCAAGACCTGAGGCCCCGTAGGAGCCGGTTAAAACCGGAACACTTCCATCTCGGTACGAATCGGTGTCGCCATCGGAATCTTCGGCTTCTCCGGCTCCTTGCGCACTTGCTGTACCGGCGTGGCCTTCTTCGGCTGTTCCTGCACGATCGGCGGCTGATTGGCCAACGGCTTCAACGCCACGCTCAACTGCTCGGCCAGACGCTGCAGCAGTTGCCCCTGCGCCTGTACCTGCGCCGCCGAGCTGCCTTCATGGGGCTGCTCGAAATGCACGATGCGGTTGTCACGCACCTGGCCACGACGATCAAGCAAGCGCCACTGGGCATCGAGGATCGCCGGCTGGCCAACGCCCGAATCCAGGCGCGTGATCGACAGCAGCACCTGCACATCCGGGTTGAACCCGGTACTGGCCGGTGCCAGCACCACACGCTGGCTGTCCAGGCGCCAGGCCAGCTGGCGCACCAGCAACTGGTCGATGTCGGCCGACAGGCTGCCCGCCCAGCGACCATCGGTCGCTGCCGTCAGGCTGCCGTCACGCTGGCGTTGCAGCAGGGTTTCGCGTTGCAGGTAGTCGGCCACCGAGACCGGCCCCAGCACCACGGCCATGCCGTTGCTCTGGCCAGGTTGCCCCGGCTCGCCACTGTCGAGCTGATACAGCGCTACCGGCTGGTGCATGCTGCACCCGGCCAAGCCCAGCACGCCACTGAGCAGTAGAACAAATGGAAGGCGCAGAAAAGTCATCATCCCATCCAGGCGGCCGCCACACGGCTTGCCGCAGTGATACTCATGAATACGTCGGGCACACAGCTACGCTGGCACCACAAGGGGCCTATCATCCGCGAAAGTTCCGTGCGACTCCAGTGTTTAAGCCGCAAACGGTCACTAAAATACCCGTTTGCGGCCACCAGGTCGCTTATTCGACGTTTTCCACCAGCAGCGCATCGACCCGCTGGAAGCCGCGCGGCAGCTTGTTGCCACGCCGCCCACGCTCGCCCTTGTAGTGCTCCAGATCATCGCCCTTGAGCGACAGGGTACGCTTGCCGGCCTGCAATACAAGGGTCGAACCTTCGGGAATCACTGCCAGGTCGGTGACAAATTCTTCACGACTGGCCACGCGATCGCCCGGAATGCCGATGATCTTGTTGCCCTTGCCCTTGCCCAGCTGTGGCAGGTCACTGATCTTGAACACCAGCAGGCGCCCTTCGGTGGTCACCGCCGCCAGCCAGTCCTGCTCGCGGTTGCCCACCGGGCGCGGCAGGATCACCTTGGCGTTGTTCGGCAGGCTCAACAGGGCCTTGCCGGCCTTGTTCTTGGCCTGCAGGTCTTCGCCCTTGACCACGAAGCCGTAGCCGGCATCGGAGGCAATCACGTACAAGCCGTCATCCTCGGGCATCAGCACGCACTCGAACGAAGCACCGGGCGGCGGGGTCAGGCGACCGGTCAGCGGTTCACCCTGGCCCCGTGCCGACGGCAGCGTATGCGCCGGCACCGAGTAGCTGCGGCCGGTGGAGTCGATGAACACCGCGTACTGGTTCGAGCGCCCCGCGGCTGCGGTCTTGAAGCCGTCGCCGGCCTTGTACGAGAGCCCGGTGGCATCGATGTCGTGGCCCTTGGCCGAACGTACCCAGCCCTTCTCGGACAGCACCACCGTGACCTTTTCGTTGGGCAGCAGGTCGTGCTCGGTCATCGCACGGGCTTCGGCGCGCTCGACGATCGGCGAGCGACGGTCGTCGCCATAGGTTTCGGCGTCCTGCAGCAGTTCGGTGCGCACCAGTTTCTTGAGCTTGGCTTCGCTGCCCAGCAGCGCCAGCAACCTGGCCTGTTCCTTGAGCAGTTCGTCCTGCTCGTTGCGCAGCTTCATCTCTTCCAGACGGGCCAACTGGCGCAGCCGCGTGTCGAGAATGTAGTCGGCCTGGATCTCGCTCAATGCAAAGCGCTCGATCAACCTGGCCCGCGGGTGCTCCTCGGTACGGATGATGTGGATCACTTCATCCAGGTTGAGGTAGGCGATCAGCAAGCCGTCCAACAGGTGCAGGCGACGCTCCACCTTGTCCAGGCGGAACTGCAGGCGACGGCGCACGGTCTGCACACGGAACTGCAGCCACTCGACCAGCAGCGTGCGCAGGTTCTTCAACTGCGGCTTGCCGTCCAGGCCGATGATGTTGATGTTGACCCGGTAGCTGGACTCAAGGTCGGTACTGGCGAACAGGTGCTGCATCAGCGCTTCGTGGTCGACGCGGCTGTGCACCGGGATGATCACGATGCGGCACGGGTTCTCGTGGTCCGATTCGTCACGCAGGTCGGCCACCTGCGGCGCCTTGGACGGCTTGGCCTGCATCATCGCGGCGATCTGTTCCAGCACCTTGGCGCCCGACACCTGGTGCGGCAGCGCGGTGACCACGATGTCGCCGTCCTCGATGTGGTACACGGCGCGCATGCGCACCGAGCCACGGCCGGTTTCGTAGATTTTCAGCAGGTCGGCGCGCGGGGTGATGATCTCTGCTTCGGTCGGGTAGTCCGGGCCCTGGATGTGCTCGCACAGCTGTTCGACCGTGGCCTTGGGCTCGTCGAGCAGGCGCACGCAGGCTGTGGCCACTTCGCGCAGGTTGTGCGGCGGCACGTCGGTGGCCATGCCCACGGCGATACCGGTGGTGCCATTGAGCAGGATGTTCGGCAAACGTGCCGGCAACACCAGGGGCTCGTCGAGGGTACCGTCGAAGTTCGGGCCCCAGTCCGCAGTGCCCTGGCCCAGCTCGCTGAGCAGCACCTCGGAATAGCGCGACAGGCGCGCTTCGGTGTAGCGCATGGCCGCGAAGGATTTGGGATCGTCCGGCGCACCCCAGTTGCCCTGGCCGTCGACCAGGGTGTAGCGATAGCTGAAGGGCTGCGCCATCAGCACCATGGCTTCATAGCAGGCCGAATCGCCATGCGGGTGGAACTTGCCGAGCACGTCACCGACGGTACGCGCCGATTTCTTGTGCTTGGAATCGGCGTCCAGGCCCAGTTCGCTCATGGCGTAGACGATGCGTCGCTGCACCGGCTTCAAACCGTCGCCGATATGCGGCAGCGCACGGTCCATGATCACGTACATGGAGTAGTTGAGGTAGGCCTGTTCGGTGAAGTCAGCCAGTGACCGGCGCTCTACGCCATCGAGGCTGAGATCAAGGGAGTCGCTCATGCGGGCCTCATCATTTCAAGGTCTGGCGCAGCAGCAAGGTGCCGCCGCGCTGGGTAAATTCGAGTCGTTTCAGGGCACTCATGCCCAGCAGTACCTGCTCGCCGTCCAGCCCCGGCACCACCAGGGCGCGTACGTCGCGCAGCAGAATATCGCCCAGTTGCAGGCTGTCGAGGCGGGTGCGATAGCCCTCGGTACGACCATTGGCGGTACTAAGGGTCACGGGCGCACCACGCTCCAGGCTGAACTGCCGGGCCAGGCTCTCGGGGATCGCCACGTCGGTGGCGCCAGTATCCAGCAGAAAATGCACGGCCTGGCCGTTGATCAGACCGTCGGCCACAAAATGCCCCTGGCCATTGCCCAGCAGCCGCACCTCGACATAGCCATCGCCGTGCTGCGAGCTGATCTGGCTGTTGGGGTTGGCCTGGCGCTGTTCCCAGTCGCCGAAAAAGCGCGTGGCCAGGAACAGGCCGGCCGCCCACGCCAGCACCAGCATCACCCGGCCGGCACGCTTGCCCGGTGCCTGGCTCACGGTTTGGCGCTCCAGCCGCCCTGGGGCGCTGCAAAGCGCCACACGATCGGGCGGTTTTCGCCATCGGCGCGTCGACCGCCGTTGTTGTCCAGGCCTATCCAGGCACCCTTGGCATCGATCACCAGGGCCTCGGCCAGGCCGAACGGCTGCGAGTACTGCCGCGATTCGATCAGGGCATCGGCAGCGAACGACCAGCAGCGCTCCACGCTTCCAGTGTCGGCATCACGCCGGCAGATACGGTAGGCGTTGCGCTCCAGGGTGAACAGCTTGCCTTCGAACAGCGCCAGGTCGGCAAAATCCCGGGGCCGCTCGCGGGCGTTGGGCATCTGCGCAGGCTGCATCTCGGTGCCGGCCTCGCTGAGCAGCACGCAGCCATCACCGCAGTGCCAGGTGGTCTGCTGGCGATTGATCGAAATCAACCCGCGGCGCTCGCGCTCGGCGGCCAGCCACAGGCGATCGCCGGCCGGGTTCACGGCGATGCCTTCGAACAATGCATTGAAGTGCAGCAGCATGCCGCTGGCGCGCGCCTGGCGGACCATGCTCGGGTCGATCTTCAGCCAGCTGGGGTCGCCTGCGACCGGTACCTTGAGCACCGCCACATGGGTTTCGCTGACCAGGTAGTGATTGCCTGCGGCATCGCAACTGATGCCTTCGAAATCCAGCTCGCCGCCGCGCACGTAGGACATTGCCCAGTTGCTCGAGCGCAGGCCCCAGGGCAGGCCGCTGTCCGGCACCGGCGGCACCTCCAGGCGAATACCTTCGGCCTGCCACACCGTCTGGGTGGTGTCCAGGCGGTACAGCAGGTCGTCGTCGCGGTCCGAGACGGTCCAGAGCTCGCCGTTGCACAGGGCCAGCCCCGACAGGTTGCCGCCACGCATGCCCTCTACCGGATGCTCGCTCTGCATCGCCAGCTCCGGCCAGGTTTCGGCCAGCGCCGGCACGCCCAGCAGTGACAACAGCGCTGCCAGGCACCGAGCGATCAAGCCAGTACCTCGGCCAGGTTGCCTTTGGACTCCAGCCAGCTCTTGCGGTCGCCCGCACGTTTCTTGGCCAGCAGCATGTCCATGATCTCGCGGGTGCCTTCGAGGTCTTCCAGGGTCAACTGCACCAGGCGCCGGGTGTTCGGGTCCATGGTGGTTTCACGCAGCTGCGGCGGGTTCATCTCGCCCAGGCCCTTGAATCGGGTGACCTGCGGCTTGCCGCGCTTCTTCTCGGCCACCAGGCGGTCGAGGATGCCGTCGCGCTCGGCCTCGTCCAGGGCGTAGTAGATCTCCTTGCCCAGGTCGATGCGGTACAGCGGCGGCATCGCCACGTACACGTGGCCGGCCTCCACCAGCGGGCGGAAGTGCTGCACGAACAGGGCGCAGAGCAAGGTGGCGATGTGCAGGCCGTCGGAGTCGGCGTCGGCCAGGATGCAGATCTTGCCGTAGCGCAGCTGGCTCATGTCGGTGGCACCGGGGTCGACGCCGATGGCCACCGCGATGTTGTGCACTTCCTGACTGGCCAGCACTTCGCCGCCGTCGACTTCCCAGGTGTTGAGGATCTTGCCGCGCAGCGGCAGGATGGCCTGGAACTCCTTGTCGCGCGCCTGCTTGGCCGAACCACCGGCCGAGTCACCCTCGACCAGGAACAGCTCGGCGCGCATCGGGTCCTGCCCGGCGCAGTCGGCCAGCTTGCCCGGCAGTGCCGGGCCCTGGGTCACGCGCTTGCGCTCGACCTTCTTGCTGGCCTTGAGCCGGCGCCCGGCGTTGTTGATCGCCAGTTCCGCCAGTTGCATGCCCACTTCAGGGTGGGCGTTGAGCCACAGGCTGAAGGCATCCTTGACCACGCCGGAAACGAATGCGGCGGCCTCGCGGGACGACAGGCGCTCCTTGGTCTGGCCGGAGAACTGCGGCTCCTGCATCTTCATCGAGAGCACGAAGCTGATGCGCTCCCACACGTCCTCGGGGGCCAGCTTGACCCCGCGCGGCAGCAGGTTGCGGAACTCGCAGAACTCGCGCATGGCATCGAGCAGGCCCTGGCGCAGGCCGTTGACGTGGGTGCCGCCCTGGGCGGTGGGGATCAGGTTGACGTAGCTTTCCTGCACGCTGTCGCCGCCTTCGGGCAGCCACAGCAAGGCCCAGTCCACGGCCTCCTTGTTACCCGCCAGGCTGCCGCAGAACGGCGCGTCGGGCAGGCGCAGGAACTCGCTTACCGAGTCTTCGAGGTACGAGCGCAGGCCGTCCTCGTAATGCCACTCGACCTTCTCGCCGGTGCCTTTGTCCTCGAAGCTGACCAGCAGCCCCGGGCACAGTACGGCCTTGGCCTTGAGCACATGCTTGAGGCGGCTGATGGAAAACTTGGGCGAGTCGAAATACTTGGGATCGGGCGCGAAGTACACGCTGGTACCGGTGTTGCGCTTGCCGACGGTACCGATCACTTCGAGCTCGGTGGCCTTGAAGCCGTCGGCGAAGGTCATCTGGTACTCGTTGCCGTCGCGCTTGACCCGTACCCGTACCTGGTTGGACAGGGCGTTGACCACCGAAATGCCCACCCCGTGCAGGCCGCCGGAGAACTGGTAGTTCTTGTTGGAAAACTTGCCGCCGGCGTGCAGCTTGGTGAGGATCAGCTCGACGCCCGACACGCCCTCTTCGGGGTGGATGTCCACGGGCATGCCGCGACCGTCGTCGGACACTTCCAGCGAATGGTCTGCATGCAGGATGACCTGCACGGTGCGAGCGTGGCCGGCCAGCGCTTCGTCGACGCTGTTGTCGATGACTTCCTGGGCCAGGTGATTGGGCCGGCTGGTGTCGGTGTACATGCCCGGGCGCTTGCGCACCGGGTCAAGGCCGGAGAGGACTTCGATGGCGTCTGCGTTATAGGCGCTAGCGCTGGGATTGGCCATGGGTTCTCGTCGTCAGTCGTAGGTGAAAATAATCAGTCAAAGTACAGAAAAATCGAATGCCTGGTACACCTGCGGTGCAATGCCGGCAAAGCTCAGCATGGCCGGCAGGTGCTGCGCGAAGCCCTGGAAGCTGTGGTCGCCACCGGCCTCGATGCGTAGCGCACAGGCCCGATAGAAGGCCTGGGCACGGCGGTAGTCCAGGGTTTCATCGCCCGTCTGCAGCCATACCTGAAAGCGCTCGGGGTCGCTCGGTGCGGGCACTTCCAGCTCGGCCAGGGCCTGCACGTGGTCCAGTGTCAGCTCCCAGGTTTCCCCGGTGTAGAAATTCTGCTGCGGGCCCAGGTAGCCGTCGAACAGCTGGTGCGGATTGACGGCCGGGTTGATCAGCAGGGCCTTGAGCCCGTGGCGCTGGGCCAGGTGGGTGGCATAGTAGCCCCCGAGCGAGCTGCCGACCAGCAATGGCGAACCCAGCTCGGCGATGGCACGTTCAAGCTGCGCCACGGCCTGGCGCGGATGGTTGTCCAGCAGGGGCACGCGCAGCTGCCCGGCCAGCCCCAGCTGCTGCATCACACTGCTCAGCTGGCTGGCCTTGGTCGAACTGGGCGCACTGTTGAACCCGTGGATATAAAGAATCGAACCCGACATGATCGCCCCCGATGCCCATGCAACGCCCGTCGCAACGAGCACAAAAGACGCGCAGTTTAGCCTGTTCGAGAAGCCTTGAGCGGCAACTTTCAAACATCAGGTTGCAACCGGGCGGTGATATTCGCGTTCACTTGCAGCTTGCAGCGCTCAGTACCCACTGCTGCCGTAATCGACGGTGAAGGCAAAGTCGGTCACGCGCGAGACCCCGGTCTCGAGCCTGCCGTCGTCATGCAGGCGCAGCCAGCGATACCCCGGGGCCTGGTCGCCCACCTTGAAGTCTTCACTGCCCGGCTCGAACTGAATGCAGGTGGAAGGCGAAGCGAGCAGACGCACACCGTCACGCAGCTGGTCCCATTCCTGGTGGATATGCCCCCAGAGCAGCGCGCGCACCTGTGGATAACCCTTGAGCAGGTCGAACAGCACATCGGCGTTGCGCAGCCCGATGGGCGCCATCCAGGCGCAATCGATGGAAACCGGCTGGTGATGGAAGCAGATCAGGCAATGGCGCTGCGGTGCGGCCTCCAGGGCCTGCCTGAGCAGTTGCAGCTGATCGTCTGCCAGCAGCCCCGGCACCGAGCCGCACACGGCCGAGTTGAGCATGATCACCCGCCAGGCGCCGGCATCCACCACCGGCTCGAGCAGCGAACTGCCGCGTGCCACCTGGGCCATGGGGAACGGCTCGTCGTGATTGCCGGCCAGCCAGCGGGCCGGGGCCGGGATCCTGCCGCTGAGGGCCAGAAACTGCAGATAGGATTCGACGCTGCCATCCTGCGACAGGTCGCCGGTGGCCAGCACCAGGTCGACCACCGGCTGTTCGTCGAGTACCCGCTCGACCACACGGCGCAGGCTGTCGCGGGTATTCATGCCCAGCAGCGTGCCTTCGGCTTCGGCGAACAGATGACTGTCGGAGAGCTGCACCAGCAGCACCGAGGCGTCACGGGAAGGGATGATCGAGTGCGGCAAGGCCGTCTCCTTGGGCGGATTCTGCACGATTATGGTGGGAATGCAGGCAACGGCAAACCCCGCGCCCACGACACCGGTCACATTTTCAGCGAACCGCTTCCAGTTCGTGGCCGCAGGCCAGGCAATGGCTCAGCCACTCGCCCAGGAACAGGTTGAGCTGGGCCTTTTCGTCCGGCTGGTGCATGGCCGCATTGGGGTACGGGTAGACACTGCGAAAGCGCCGCGCATGCTCGGCACTGACCACCTCGGCCATGCGCGCGTCGTGGTACACCTGCACCTCCAGCTGCGGCACCGGCAGCCACGGCAGGCTGTGCTCCTGGCGCACGCGCAGGGTGGTGGTGTAAGGGCAGGCCAGCACCACGTCGAGCACCAGCACGCCGAGCATCTGGTCACCCTGGGTCATGCCGATGCGGCGCGAGCTCTGGGTGGTGCGCATGTCGGGCAACAGTCGCATCAGGCGCGCATAGTTGGCCTCGCAGGCAGCCTGCAAGCCGACCAGATCGACCCGGTAGCGCTCGCGCAACAGATTCACGACCACAGCCCCCTGACTTCATCACGGTTCAACGCCAGCCATTGCAGGGCAATGATGCTCGCGGCATTGGCAATGCGCCCATCGCGCACGGCCTGCAACGCATCCTCGAACGCCCAGGCCTTCACGCGAATGTCTTCGCCCTCTTCTTCCAGCCCGTGCAGGCCGCCCGCGCCGTCGCTGTGGCAACGCCCCAGGTACAGGTGCACGAATTCATCGCTGCCGCCGGGCGACGGAAAGTACTTGGTCATCGGCCACAGCGCACTGAATGTCAGCCCAGCTTCCTCCTGCGCCTCGCGGTGCGCAACCTCCTCGGGCTGTTCGTCCTTGTCGATCAGACCGGCGACCAGTTCCACCAGCCAGGGGTTGTCGACCTTGCCCATGGCGCCGACGCGAAACTGCTCGATCAGCACCACTTCGTCACGCTGCGGATCATAGGGCAGCACGCACACTGCGTCGTGGCGCACGAACAGCTCACGGCTGATCTCGCGGCCCATGCCGCCGGCAAACAGCTCGTGGCGCAGGTGCAGCCGGTCGAGCCGGTAAAAGCCCTTGAAGCAGTTTTCGCGCCGCACGATCTGTACGTCGGTCGGCATGGCCTTTGGCTTGTCTGTCATGGATACCTCGTTACCCCATTACCACGTCGCGCCATCCTAACCTGCACACTGCGCGGTTTCACCCCTTTAAAACAATCGTGCGGGCTGCGAGGATAGGCGCAGCCTTTCTTGTCAGCTTAGTGGCGAACCGACGGCATTGCCGACGGTCCAAGCCCGATTACCGTTGCACTACAAGGATCATCATGTCACTTGCGAAATTAGCCTGCGTGACCGCCCTGGCCTTGACCCTGGGCGCCTGCCAGAGCCTGTTCCAGCCCAACATGCGCGTGCCGCTCGAGGTCAAGCGCGACAGGTGGGAGCACATCAAGCCGGGCTGCACCGCAGCCGACTGCCCGCTGGTGAACATCGACACGGTGCACTTCCCCACCAACCCCAAGCTCGATGCGATCGTCGAGCGCAGCCTGCTCAAGCTCACCAGCGATGGCGAGGGCGCACCGTTGCCGGCCTCGCTCAAGTCCTACGAGGACAGCTACCTGCAATCGGCCCAGAGCCGCAACAGCAGCTACCTGCAGGCCAAGGTACGCGAGCAGCATGACGGCTTGGTGATCATCGAGTTGTCCAGCTACCTGGACACCGGCGGCGCGCACGGCATGCCGGGGCGCGGCTTCATCAACTATTCGCGCCAGCAGGACAAGGTGCTGACCCTGCAGGACATGCTGGTGCCGGGCCAGGAGGCAACCTTCTGGAAGACCGTCGAAGAGGCCCACAAGGGCTGGCTGATCAGCACCGGCATGGACAAGGACGCCGAGTTCGTGAAGAACTGGCCATTCCAGAAGTCACCGCACGTCGCCCTGACCTACGGCGCGGTGGTGGTGAAGTACGAGGTGTATGCCATCGCCCCGTACTCCATGGGCCACATCGAGCTCAAGATCCCCTACCCGCGCCTGAACGGCGTGATCAGGCCCGAGCTGTTTCCCGGCCGCGGTTGAAGCCCAGCAACAGATGCAGCGCCCCTGCCAGCAGCAAGGCTGGCAGGGTGGCGCCAACGTCTGCGGCGTAATGCGCCAGCACATGGTAGGTCGCCACGCCACAGGCCCACGCCACCAGCGCCCCGTAGTGCAGGCCGTCGACCACACTGGGCAGGCGACGCCGGCGCAGCACGTAGTGGTCGCTCAGCACCACACCGAACAGCGGCGCGAACACCGAGCCGATCAGCAGCAGGAAGTTCTCGTACTGGCCCAGCGGCGCGAAGCAGGCGATCAGGGTGCACACCACGCCGATCACCAGTGCCAGGTGCTCGACCTTCACGCCTGACAGCAGGCTGCTGGACACCGCCGCCGAGTGGATGTCGGCAAAGGCCTTTTCCGACTCGTCGAGCAGCACCAGCAACAGCGGGATGCCAAAGCCTGCGCCGGCCAGCGCCAGCAGCAGGGTGCTGGCTTCGCCATCGGTGGCGAAGGCCAGGATGTAGGCCACGCCCAGGCTCATCATCCACAGGTTGCCGATGAAGTAGCCCAGTGCGGTACCCACGAACACCTGCCCCGAATGCCTGCCGAAGCGCGAGTAGTCGGCAATCAGCGGCAGCCACGACAGCGGCATGGCGATGGCGATGTCAAAGCCCCCCCCCAGCGACATCGAGCCGTCCCCGGCGCGCGCCCACAGGGCAGCCAGGTCGGCCTTGGCGAACAGGTTCCAGGTCAGCCACAGGCAGGCGCCCAGCAGCAGCCAGATACCCCATTTGCGCAAAATGCGGCGCACGAAGGTCAGCGGGCCGGCCACCGCCAGCGCGGTGGCCAGGGCGCCGAAGCACAGTGCCCACAGCAGCGGGCTGACCCACAGGCTATCGGCGCCGAAGGCCCGCGCACCGAGCAGGCTGGCGGCGTCGCGCATCACGATGATTTCGAACGCGCCCCAGCCAACCAGTTGCAGCAGGTTGAGAATGGCCGGCAGCGCCACGCCGTGGCGGCCCAGGCTCAGGCGCAGGGTGCCCATGGCCGACAGGCCGGTGTCGCTGCCGATGACGCCGGCGGCGGCCAGCAGCAGAACGCCGACCAGCGTGCCGAGGGTGATGGCCAGCAGCGCTCCGGACAGGCCCAGGCCGGGGCCGAGCAAGGCGCCGGTCTGCAGCACCATCAGGCCGATGCCGAGGGAGAACCAAAGGGAGAACAGGTCCCGCGCGCCGAAGACGCGATGGCTGTCGGGAATTGGGGAATCGGGGGAGTAGTGGCTGGGTGTGCTCACGATCAGGGCTCGGCAGGAGAGTGGGGGTTGGATTGCAGGACGCTTTCGCCGGCAAGGCCGGCTCCTACAGGGTTTCGTGTCGCCTGTAGGAGCCGGCCTTGCCGGCGAAGGGATCGCCTCAGACCTTCTGGTACAACTGGCTGCCTTCCTGGCGGAACCGCTCGGCCTGCTCGCGCATGCCCTCTTCTACCGCCACCTCGACCGGCTGGTTGGCGGCGTATTCACGCACTTCCTGGGTGATCTTCATCGAGCAGAACTTCGGCCCGCACATCGAGCAGAAGTGCGCGACCTTGGCCGAATCCTTGGGCAGGGTCTCGTCGTGGAACGAGCGTGCGGTGTCCGGGTCCAGGCCCAGGTTGAACTGGTCTTCCCAGCGGAACTCGAACCGCGCCTTGCTCAAAGCGTTGTCGCGGATCTGCGCGCCCGGGTGCCCCTTGGCCAGGTCCGCCGCGTGCGCGGCGATCTTGTAGGTGATGATGCCGGTCTTGACGTCGTCCTTGTTCGGCAGCCCCAGGTGCTCCTTGGGCGTCACGTAGCAGAGCATCGCGCAACCGAACCAGCCGATCATCGCCGCACCGATGCCCGAGGTGATGTGGTCGTACCCCGGCGCGATGTCGGTGGTCAGCGGGCCCAGGGTGTAGAACGGCGCCTCGTCGCAGCACTCGAGCTGCTTGTCCATGTTCTCCTTGATCAACTGCATCGGCACGTGGCCGGGGCCTTCGATCATGCACTGCACGTCATGCTTCCAGGCGATCTTGGTCAGCTCGCCCAGGGTCTCCAGCTCGCCGAACTGCGCCGCGTCGTTGGCGTCGGCGATCGAGCCCGGGCGCAGGCCGTCGCCCAGCGAAAAGCTGACGTCGTAGGCCTTCATGATTTCGCAGATTTCGTCGAAATGGGTGTAGAGGAAGTTTTCCTTGTGATGCGCCAGGCACCACTTGGCCATGATCGAGCCGCCGCGGCTGACGATGCCGGTCACGCGCTTGGCGGTCAGCGGCACGTAGCGCAGCAGCACGCCGGCATGGATGGTGAAGTAGTCCACGCCCTGCTCGGCCTGTTCGATCAGGGTGTCGCGAAACAGCTCCCAGGTCAGGTCCTCGGCCACGCCGTTGACCTTCTCCAGTGCCTGGTAGATCGGCACCGTACCGATCGGCACCGGCGAGTTGCGGATGATCCACTCGCGGGTTTCATGGATGTGCTTGCCGGTGGACAGGTCCATTACCGTGTCCGAGCCCCAGCGGATGCCCCAGGTCAGCTTGGCCACTTCTTCCTCGATGGAGGAGCCCAGCGCGCTGTTGCCGATGTTGCCGTTGACCTTCACCAGGAAATTGCGGCCGATGATCATCGGCTCCAGCTCCACATGGTTGATGTTGGCCGGAATGATCGCGCGGCCGCGAGCGACTTCCTCGCGTACGAATTCGGCGGTGATCTCCTTGGGGATGCTTGCGCCGAAGCTGTGCCCGGCGTGCTGCTGGTCGAGCAGGCCGGCGGCGCGGGCCTCCTGCAGCTTCATGTTCTCGCGGATGGCCACGTACTCCATCTCGGCGGTGATGATGCCCTGGCGCGCGTAGTGCATCTGGCTGACGTTGGCGCCGGCCTTGGCCCGGCGCGGGTTGCGCACGTGGGCAAAGCGCAGCTTGGTCAGTTCCACGTCGTTCAGGCGCATCTGGCCGAAACTGGAGGACAGCCCGGCCAGGCGCTCGGTGTCGCCGCGCGCGTCGATCCAGGCCGAGCGCACATCGCCCAGGCCCTTGCGCACGTCGATCTGCACGGTGGGATCGGTGTAGGGGCCGGAGGTGTCGTACACCAGCACCGGCGCGTTGGCTTCGCCGCCGAAATCGGTGGGGGTGTCGTCCAGGCTGATTTCGCGCATCGGCACCTGGATATCGGGGCGCGAGCCCTGCACGTAGATCTTGCGCGAACGGGTGAACGGCTGCACGGACTGCTCGTCGACCTTGGCCGATTCACTCAGGTGCGCGGGGTATTTTTGTTTTTGGCTCATCACAGGCTCTCCAGACGGGTTGGCAGTCGGAGTGAACCTGAAAGGCACGGGCGCACCAGGGCTGGTGCTGTGCCGAAAACGGAAGATGCCACACCAGCCAAAAAGCTGAAATGACAATCCCGCAGCCGACACAAGAGGGCTCGCGGGAGACGAGCAATCTTGTTCCCTACGCAGGCGCTAACCTGATCAGGTTCAACGGGATCCGGAATTATCCGATCTCAGCCTCAACGCAAGGCACCCCGACAAGAACGCGCCCAGCATAGACCGGTGCGACGCGAAACGCCAACAGTCCAAGCACAAGCATGATAAAAGGCGCAAATAGCGGATTGTTGCAAAATGCCTGCGCAACTACACTCATCGGTTCAGAAATACTCAACCGTTCAAGGACTGCCCTATGCTGCGCAAACTTTCACTGGCCCTCGCCGTGTCGTGTGCTACCAACGGAATGGCCTGGGCAGCAGAACCGCCCCTGTCGGTACGCACCGATCTGGTCAGCGTGTATCAGGAAGCGGTGAACAACAACGCCGACCTGGCCGCTGCCCGCGCCGACTACGGCGCCCGCAAGGAAGTGGTGCCCCAGGCCCGTGCCGGCCTGCTGCCCAACCTCTCGGCCGGCGCCGAGATGATGAACAGCCGTACGAAGATCGATCCCCCCTCGATCACCGCCAACCGCAGCGGCAACTCCTGGCAGGCCACCCTGGCCCAGCCGATCTTCCGCGCCGACCGCTGGTTCCAGTTGCAGGCAGCCGAAGCGGTGAACGAACAGGCGGCGCTGGAGCTGTCGGCCACCGAACAGAACCTGATTCTGCAAAGTGCCGAGAACTACTTCGCCGTGCTGCGCGCCCAGGACACCCTGGCCTCGACCAAGGCCGAAGAAGCCGCGTTCAAGCGCCAGCTCGACCAGAGCAACGAGCGCTTCGACGTGGGACTGTCGGACAAGACCGACGTGCTGCAGTCCCAGGCCAGCTACGACACCGCACGCGCCAACCGCATCGTCGCGCAGCGCCAGGTGGACGACGCCTTCGAGGCCCTGGTGACCCTGACCAACCGCGACTACAACTCGGTGCAGGGCATCGTGCACACCCTGCCGGTGCAGGTACCCACGCCCAATGACGCCAAGGCCTGGGTAGAAACCGCCGCAAAGCAGAACCTGAACCTGCAGGCCACCAACTACGCGGTCAACGCGGCCGAGGAAACCCTGCGCCAGCGCAAGGCCGGGCATGCGCCGACGGTGGACGCGGTGGCGCGCTACCAGAAGGGTGACAACGACAGCCTGGGCTTCAGCAACCCCAACCTGACGGGCCAGAACTACCGCGGCGACGTGGAGCAGACCAGCATCGGCCTGCAGCTGAACATCCCGATCTACAGTGGCGGGCTGACCAGCTCGCAGGTGCGCGAGGCGTACCAGCGCCTGAGCCAGAGCGAACAGCAGCGCGAGAGCCTGCGTCGCCAGGTGGTGGAAAACACCCGCAACCTGCACCGCGCGGTGAACACCGACGTGGAGCAGGTGCAGGCGCGCAAGCAGTCGATCATTTCCAACCAGAGCGCGCTGGAAGCGACCGAAATCGGTTACCAGGTGGGTACGCGCAACATCGTCGACGTGCTGGATGCACAGCGCCAGCTGTACACCTCGGTGCGCGACTACAACAACACCCGGTATGACTACATCCTCGACAACCTGCGCCTGAAGCAGGCCGCCGGGACCTTGAGCCCGCAAGACCTGAATGACCTGGGTCGCTACCTCAAGCCCGACTACAACCCGGACAAGGACTTCCTGCCGCCGGACCTGGCCAAGGCGGCGCAAGCCAATTTCGAAAGGCCCTGAAACAGCTTCGCCGGCAAGGCCGGCTCCTACAGGTGTTGCGCACCCCGTGTAGGAGCCGGCCTTGCCGGCGAACAGGCCTCACGCCTTGAGCAGATTCCCCAGCCCATCCAGCAGGCGCTTCAACGCCCCCTGATTGGCCCGCATCACCCCGACCCCCGCCTCGCCCATCTTCAGTGCATCGCTGGGCAGCTCGATCAGGCGCCGCACCTCGGCCGCCAGCCCCTGGGCATCATCCACTTCGCACAACGCCCCCGCCTCGCGCAGCATCGCCGCGATCTCGAGAAAGTTGAACAGATGCGGCCCACTCAGCACTGGCCTGGCCAGTGCAGCCGGCTCCAGCAGATTGTGCCCGCCGTTGGGCACCAGGCTGCCGCCGACGAACGCGATGTCCGCCAGCGCATACAGAAACAGCAGCTCGCCCATGGTATCGCCCAGCAGTACCTGGCAATCCGCCGTCACCGGCGCACCGCCAGAGCGGCGCACCGTGGAAAACTGCGCTGCGCACAACCCATGCACCGCATTGAAGCGCTCCGGATGACGCGGTACCAGCATCAGCAGCGCGTCCGAATGGTGCGCCAGCAACTGCCGATGCGCTGCCAGGATCACCTCGTCCTCGCCCTCATGGGTGCTTGCGGCAATCCACACCGGCCGTTGCAGCGCCTGCCACTCTTCACGCAGCGCCCTGGCGCGCACCGGCAGCTGCGCATCGATGGTCAGGTCGAACTTGATCGAGCCGGTCACCTGCACGCACTCGGGCCGCGCACCGAGCTGGCGAAAACGCTCGGCCTCGGTTTCGGTCTGCACCGCGATCAGGCTCATCTCGGCCAGCATCGGCCGGGTCAACCCGGCAAAACGCGCATAGCCCCTGGCCGAACGCGCCGACAACCGCGCATTGGCCAGCGCCACCGGTATGCCACGTCGGGCGCACTGGTGGATATGGTTGGGCCACAGCTCGGTCTCCATGATCACCGCCAGTTGCGGGCGAGCACGCTCCAGAAACCGCGCCGCCGCCCACGGCAGGTCGTACGGCAGGTAGCAGTGCTGGATGCGTGGCTCGTTTGCGAACAGCGCCTGGATGCGCTCGGAACCGGTGGGCGTCATGCAGGTGATGGTGATCGGCAACTGTGGATAACGTTGCAGCAGGGCGCGCACCATCGGCGCGGCGGCGATGCTCTCGCCCACCGACACCGCATGCACCCAGATGCCCCCCGGCTGCAGGGGCGGCAGCTTCAGGCCGAAGCGCTCGGCGATGCGCCGGGCATAGGCCGGCGCCTTTCCCGAGCGCAGGTACAGGCGCAGCGCGACCAGCGGCAGGCCCAGGTGAAACAGCAGGGTATATAGGGTTCTGTTCATGGCGCCGAAGTGTACTAGCCAATGGCGCACAAATGCACTGCGAAGCGCTCGGCCAGCCAGCGCGCGGCCGGCCCCAGCGGCTCGTCGCGGCGCCACGCCAACTCCACCACCAGCGCCGGCGGGCGCCACTCGCTGGCAAGCTCCACCATCTGCTGCTGGTAGGCCGGGTACTGCACCACATGGCGCGGCAGCCAGGCCCAGCCCAGCCCGCGCATGAGCATCTCGGCCATCACGTAGAAGCTGTCGGCGCGCCAGATCTGCGGGCTGATCGGTTCGCCGCCAGGGTAGCCGCTCTGCTGGGGTGTGATCAGCAACTGACGGTGCTGCGCCAGCTGCTGGCGATTGACGCTGGCCAGTTGCGCCAGCGGGTGATGCACCGCGCACACGGTGACCATCTCCACGCTGCCCAGCGCCTGGCGCTCCAGCGCTGCAGGCATGTGCTCGTGGTGAAACATCAGGCCCAGGTCGGCACGGCGCTCCAGCAGCTTGCGCGCCACATCGCCCTGGGCCCCGCTGGCCACCTGGATTTCCAGCAGCGGGTACTGCACGGCCAGCTCGTCGAGGCTGTCGAGCACCGGCTGGAAGGGCATGGCCTCGTCCTGCGCCAGGCGCAGTTGCGCCTCCTGCCCGCGCATCAGCGCCTGCGCCCGGCCGTCCAGGCGCTCGCACTGGCGCAGCAGCTCGCGTGCCTCCTCGAGCAACGCCTGGCCGGCATCGGTCAGGCGCGGCTGACGCCCGCTGCTACGCTCGAACAGCGTGACCCCAAGGTCGGCCTCGAACAACGCGATGGCGTTGCTGACCGCCGACTGGGCCTTGCGCTGCTCACGCGCCACCGCCGAGAACGAGCGCAGTTCGGCGACCCGCACGAAGGTGCGCAGCTGTTCGAGGTTCCATTGACCGTGCATGCCAGCCTATCTCCAGAATAGATAGGTAATGACTTTACCCCATTGCGCCATCCTCTAGAATGCGCGACCAGAACAGAGGACTACCATGAACGCCTATACCTACCTGGCCATCGCCATCTGCGCCGAAGTCATTGCCACCGCCTCGATGAAGGCGGTCAAGGGCCTGAGTACGCCGCTGCCCCTGCTTCTGATGGTGTGCGGCTACATCGTGGCGTTCTGGATGCTGACCCTGGTGGTGCGCAGCATTCCGGTAGGCATTGCCTACGCCATCTGGTCGGGCCTGGGCATCGTGCTGATCAGCATCGCGGCGCTGGTGATCTATGGGCAGAAACTGGATGTGCCGGCCATGCTCGGCATGGCCATGATCGTCGGCGGCGTGGTGGTGATCCAGGTGTTCTCCAAAACCACCGGGCATTGATGAGCGACAGGGTACGAAACCTCACAGGCTGTATACTGCGCTCCTGTCTTTGCTTGTGAGGTGCGTGCATGTCATCCGTTATTTCCACCGACGTGCTGATCGTCGGCGCAGGGGTCGCAGGCCTCTGGCTCAATGCCCGCCTGCGCCGCCTGGGCTACTCGACGGTGCTGGTGGAACGCGCCAGCCTCGGTGGCGAGCAGACCCTCAAGTCCCAGGGGATCATCCACGGTGGTGCCAAGTACGCCCTGCACGGTGCGCTCACCGGCGCCTCCGAGGCCATTGCCGACATGCCGCGGCGCTGGCGCGAGGCCCTGGCCGGCAACGGCGAACTGGACCTGAGCGGCGTGCGCCTGCTGTCCGAGGCGCACTACCTGTGGTCGCCCGGCACCCTGGCCGGCAACCTCACCAGCTTCTTCGCCAGCAAGGCGGTACGCGGCCGGGTCGACCAGGTCAAGGGCGACCAGTTGCCCCCTGCCCTGCAGGACCGTGCCTTCAAGGGCAAGGTGTACCGCCTGGCCGAACTGGTGGTGGACGTGCCGAGCCTGCTCGCGCGCCTGGCAGAGCTGGCCGGCGACAGCCTGCTGGCCGGTGAACATATCGAACCGCTGCATGAAGGTGACGAACTGGTCGGCTTGCGTGTCGATGGCCGCGATATCCGCGCCCAGCGCGTGGTGCTCAGCGCCGGTGCCGGCAATGCCGCGCTGCTGCAAAGCCTGGGCCTGAGCCAGCCGGCCATGCAGCGCCGACCGCTGCACATGGTCATGGCCAAGGGCCCGAGCCTCAAGCCGCTGTACGCCCACTGCCTGGGCGGTGGGCCCAAGCCGCGCATCACCGTGACCACCCACCCGGCCGCCGACGGCCAGTGGGTGTGGTACCTGGGCGGCGACCTGGCCGAAGCCGAGGGCGTTGCCCGCGAACCCGAAGCGCAGATCGCTGCCGCCCGCAAGGAGGTCGCGGGGCTGCTGCCCTGGGTCGACCTCAGTCAGGTGCAGTGGGCCACCGTGCGTGTCGACCGCGCCGAACCCGCGCAATCGGGCCTGGTGCGCCCCGACAACGCCTTCCTCGCCGACCAGCAGCGCCTGCTGGTGGGCTGGCCGACCAAGCTGGCCCTGGCACCGGACTTCGCTGACCGCGTGCTGAACAGCCTGGAACGTGACGGTATCAAGCCAGGCAATCTGCCTGCCCTGCCGCCCCTGCCAAAACCGCCCCTGGCACAACCGGTATGGGAGCAACTGCTGCCATGAGCCTGCCGACCCTGCACCCCTATCACCGCCCGCTGGGCAGCACCGGCCTGAGCGTTTCCCCGCTGGGGCTGGGCACGGTCAAGCTGGGCCGCGACCAGGGCGTCAAATACCCCAACGGCTTCACCATCCCCGACGACGACGAGGCCCGCCTGCTGCTGCGCCAGGCCCGTGAGCTGGGCATCAACCTGATCGACACCGCACCGGCCTATGGCCGCAGCGAAGAGCGGCTGGGCCCATTGCTGCGCGGCCAGCGCCACGACTGGGTGATCGTCAGCAAGGTCGGCGAAGAGTTCGACGACGGCCACTCGCACTTCGACTTCAGCGCCGCCCACACGCGCCGCTCGGTGGAACGCAGCCTCCAGCGCCTTGAAACAGATTGTATCGATCTTGTACTGGTGCATTCCGACGGCAACGATCTGCGCATTCTGCAGCAGGAAGCGGTGTACGAAACCCTGGCCCGACTCAAGCAGGAAGGCAAGATTCGCGGCTTCGGGCTGTCCGGCAAAACCGTCGAAGGTGGGCTGCAGGCCCTGCAATCAGGCGATTGCGCGATGGTTACCTACAACCTCGACGAGCAGGGCGAACGCCCGGTGCTGGACTATGCTGCCGAACACGGCAAGGCCATCCTGGTGAAAAAGGCCCTGGCCAGCGGTCATGCCTGCCTGGCCCCGGGCGTCGACCCGGTGCGGGCCAGCTTCGAGCTGCTGTTTGCCCACCCCGGGGTGAGCAGTGCTATTGTCGGCACCATCAATCCCGTGCACCTGGCTCACAACGTGGGCGTGGTTGCCAAGATCCTGAGCCAGCGCTGAGCCGCCGTCGCGGCCGACCCCAACGCAAGAAGGAGCCGAGATGCCGCGCACGCTGATCCGCAAGAACCCCAGCAACTTCAAGACCCTGCCCCTGCATGTGGAAGCCGGCCCCGAGGGCCTGAGCTACCAGAGCATCGGCATGCCGCTGAACTTTGCCCAGACCCTGCAGCGGCGCAAGGCCATCCAGGTGGCCGACCCCGAGCGTTTCGCCGTGGAGCTGGCCAACCTGGGCGTTTCGGTGCGCCTCACCCTGCAGTGGCAGAACCGCGACTACTGGGTGCTGGTGCGCCAGCGCCGCCAGGACCGCGGTGATGTGGTGCTCAAGCTGATCTCCGGTTACGTGCCCGCTCAGGAGCTGAACCTGCCCTTGCACACGGCCGTGCAGGAAGTGGCCGAGGAATGCCTGCTGGAGACCCCGGAAGGCTGGCTTGGCGGGCGTTTCAACGACACCTGGTTGCCGGCGCCGTACGCCGACGCGCTGCATTACCGTGAAGCGATGCCCTTCGTGCTGACCCCTCACTCGGGGGCCGCGCGACCGGTGCGCTGTGGCAACCAGCCGTTGATCGAGCGACCGCGAGCCTATGTCCACCTGCCCACGGCGTCACTGCAACTGATTTATGACCTGCGCCTGCAAGTGCCCAGGGAAGCCAAATCATTGAGCCTGTTCCATGTGGACGAGCGCCTTGAGGGCGACCAACTGGTGGCACGCCTCAACCGCAGCCGGCCAGACTTGTACCTTATGCCGCTGGAAGACGGTCAGCCGCAGGCCGAGCTGTACACCCTGAAGAAGGACCGATTGGTGCCGGCGAGTACACGTGGTATCTACCTGGCCGAAAGCTTTGCCCGCCAGGATGGCTGGCTGGTGCGTGAAGAGCGGATTCGCTGGAAGGACTGGCTGAGGCAGCAGGGGCTGGTGGCGCCCAGGCCGGACTCGAAACTTAAAAGGCTGACGGGCAAGGCCCGCCAGCTGTTGGGGCTGGCTTTGCAGAAGTAGGACGTTTTTGCAGGCCCTAATCGCGGGTCAAACCACTCAGTTCTTGCGGATTTTCTCCACGATCGCCGTGGTCGAGCTGTTTTCCACCAGCCCCAGCACCTTCACCGTACCGCCATAGGCCTTGACGATATCGGCGCCCACCACCTGATCGATGCCGTAGTCGCCACCCTTGACCAGAACGTCGGGCTTGACCTCGGCAAGCAGGTTTTCCGGGGTACCTTCGGAGAAGCTGATGACCCAGTCCACTGCCCCCAGCCCCGCCAGCACCGCCATGCGCCGGTCGACACTGTTGATCGGGCGACCCGGCCCCTTCAGGCGACTGACCGAAGCATCGTCATTGACCGCCACGATCAACCGGTCGCCCTGCGCACGCGCCTGCTCCAGGTAGGTCACGTGCCCGGCATGCAGAATGTCGAAGCAGCCATTGGTGAACACGATCTTCTCGTTGTGCGCCCGCGCATCGTCGATGGCCAGCAGCAACTGCTCAAGGCTCAGCACCCCGCGCTCGGAGCCTTCTTCGCGCTGGATGGCGCGGCGCAGTTCCGGCGCGCTGATGGCCGCCGTACCCAGCTTGCCGACCACGATGCCGGCAGCCAGGTTGGCCAGACCGACCGCATGGGGCAGCTCCTCACCGGCGGCGATCGCCGCCGCCAGGGTGGAGATCACGGTATCGCCGGCACCGGTCACATCGAACACTTCACGCGCCCGTGCCGGCAGGTGCATGGCCGGATGGCCCGGGCGCAGCAAGGTCATGCCGTGCTCGCCTCGGGTCACCAGCAAGGCGCCCAGTTCCAGCTCGCGCATCAGCTCGCCGCCCTTGTTGACCAGTTCGGTCTCGTCGGCGCAATGCCCGACGATGGCCTCGAACTCGCCCAGATTCGGCGTGATGACGCTGGCGCCGCGGTAGATCGAGAAATCCTTGCCCTTGGGGTCGGCCAGCACCGGAATGCCCTTGGCCCGCGCGGCCTGGATCAGGCTCTGGTGGTTCTTCAATGCGCCTTTGCCGTAGTCGGACAGCACCAGCACCTTCACCCCTTCGAGCAGGGCGTCGACTTCGGCGCCCAGCGACAGCGGGTCGGTGGCAAAGGGTTCTTCGAAATCGATGCGCAGCAATTGCTGGTGACGGCTCATGACCCGCAGCTTGACGATGGTCGGCTGATGGGCGATGCGCTGGAAGATCGAACGCACCCCCGCTGCCTGCAGGCTGTTGGCCAGGCTGTCGGCGGCCTCGTCCTGGCCGGTGACGCCCACCAGCGAGGCCGGCGCACCCAGCGCGGCAATGTTCAGCGCAACGTTGGCTGCACCACCCGGACGGTCCTCGATCTGCTCGACCTTGACCACCGGTACCGGGGCTTCAGGTGAAATGCGAGAGGTACCGCCATGCCAGTAGCGGTCGAGCATGACATCCCCGACCACCAGTACCGGAGCTTGATCGAAACGCGGCATGGACAACTTCATGGGCAACCCATATAGACAAAATGAACAGGGGCGGGATATTAGCACAGCCCTGGCACCGGCCTGTTCGGCGCCGGTAACCTGCTGTGACAACCAGGGCGCAGAACGCGCCCTGGCAGGGTGACTCAGGTGATGTCGGCCTTGGCCGGCTCATCCAGGCCCATGGCGTGCAGGCGCGCGTAATAGCCGTTTTCGGCCAGCAACTGGCCATGCGTGCCACGCTCGACGATGCGCCCCTGATCCATCACCAGGATCAGGTCGGCCTTCTCGATGGTCGACAGGCGGTGCGCGATCACCAGGGTGGTACGGCCTTTCATCACCTGGTCCAGGGCGGCCTGGATGTGCCGCTCCGACTCGGTGTCGAGGGCCGAGGTGGCCTCGTCCAGAATCAGCAGCGGTGCATTCTTGAGCAGGGCCCTGGCGATCGCCAGACGCTGGCGCTGGCCGCCGGACAGCAGCACGCCGTTCTCGCCGACCTCGGTGTCCAGCCCTTGAGGCAACTGATCGATGAACTCCTTGGCATACGCGTCGGCTGCCGCAGCCTCGATCTGCTCGCGCGGCGCACCGGCCAGGTCACCGTAGGCGATGTTGTTGGCCACGGTGTCGTTGAACAGGGTCACATGCTGGGTCACCTGGGCAATGTGCCGACGCAGGTTACGCAGGCGGTACTGCTCCACCTCCACGCCATCGAGCAGGATCTCGCCCTCGGCATGCGGGTAGAAACGCGGTATCAGGCTGGCCAGGGTCGACTTGCCGCTGCCCGAACGCCCAACCAGCGCCACCATCTGACCCGGCTCGGCGGTGAAGCTGATGTCATCGAGCACGCGGCGCTCGCTACCCGGGTAGGTGAAGCTCAGGTGACGTACATCCAGGCGCCCGGTAACCCGGTCGCGCTCGACGGTACCGTGGTCGACTTCCGGCTCCACATCCAGCTGCTCGAAGATGCTCTCGGCCCCCGACACACCCTTCTGGATGGTCGAGCTGACTTCCGACAGCTGGCGGATCGGCTTGGGCAGCAGGCCGGCCGCGGTAATGTAGGCCACCAGGTCGCCGGCGGTGGAGTCGCCGCGCAGGTACAGCACCAGGAACATCAGCACGGCCATGGCCGAGTAGATCACCAGTTGCAGCATCGGTGTGTACACCGCGCTGGTCTTGGTCATGCGCAGCTGCTTCTCGGTGTTGCTCTGGCTGGCATCGGCGAAGCGCTGCTGCTCGTAGTTCTCGCCCCCGAAACTGCGCACCACGCGATAGCCCTGGATGGTCTCGGACGCGACATGCGTCACATCGCCCATGGCCACTTGGATCTTCTTGCTCTGCTTGCGGAATTTCTTGCTCGAACTGCTGACCATCAGCGCGATCAGCGGCAGGATCGCCAGCATCACGATGGTCAGCTTCCAGTTCATCCACAGCAGATAGCCGAACAGGAACACCACGGTCAGGCCTTCGCGGATCACCACCTTGATTGCATCGGTGGCGGCGCCGGTGACCATGGTCACGTTGAAGGTGATACGCGAAATCAGGTGTCCGGAGTTGTGGCTGTCGAAATAGCGGTTGGGCAGTACCAGCAGCTTGTTGAACAACTCCACCCGCAGGTCGTGCACCAGGCCCAGGGAAACCTTGGCCAGAAAGAAGTTGCCCAGAAACGAGCCCAGGCCCTGCCAGGCGGCGATCAGCACGATCAGCAGCGGCACGGCCTGCAACAGTTGGAGGTCACGCAGGTAAGGCACGTTGGGGAACAACACCGCTTCGGGATTGCTCAGCCCATCGACGAAATACTTGAGGATGCCCGCCAGCATGGGCTGGGTCGAGGCGAATATCACGAAGCCGAGGATACTCAGCAGGAAAATGCCAATGTAGGGCTTTACGTAGGTCAACAGTCGGAAATAGATCTTCAGACTGGAGCTCTGCTGCGCCGTGCGCGGTGTTTCAGCCATCTTCGAGCTCACTGTTCAGGTTGAACGATCGATTTTATCACAGCCTGCCGATTGGGCACGCGCCCGGTCCGGCATGCTGGCGTGGTGCATTGGTGAAGTTTTCGGCATTATGCCCTGTCTTTCCTGCTCGCTACTTCGACAAGGCCATCTACATGCAATGCTCCCGGCTCCCTCAGGCCGACCTCAACCAACTGATCGTCGGTGCCCAGATACTGGAAGCTGACAGCTACGGTGCGAAAGTCTACCTGCTAGAGAACGGCAATATCCTTAAACTTTTCCGGCGCAAGCGCCTGCTGTCGTCGGCGTTGCTGCGGCCCTACTCCCGCCGCTTCATCGACAACGCCGCCAGGCTGGAGCAGTTGGGCATTCCGACTCTGCGTGTATTGGCGCATTACCGCCTGGAAAAGCCCGGCATGACGGCGGTGCTGTACCACCCCCTGCCCGGCCAGACGCTGAGCCAGCTCAGCCGCAAGGAAGGTTTCAGCTGGCAGCAGGCACTGCCGGACATGGTCCGCCTGGTACGGACCCTGCATCGATCGGGGGTGTATTTTCGCTCGCTGCACCTGGGCAACATCGTGGTGACGCCCGACCAGCAGTGGGGGCTGATCGATGTGGCGGACATGCGTTTTCTGCGCGGGCCGCTGAGCCGGCGCATGATCAAGCGCAACATACAGCACTTTGGCCGCTACCTGTCACGTGAAAAACTCAACGGGAGCTTCCCCCTCGCCGAGCTGGAGCAGGCTCTACTGACTCCCTGAGTCAGGCTTGACCGCCCACATTTCCCGCAGGGTTCGACTGAAGCACTCCCAGGCTTGCTCCGGGGCCAGCGAGCGGTGCTGCGCCTGGGCAACGGCGGTTGCCGGCAGGCTGGCGCAACGCTCGATGGCAGCGGCCCACTCCTGCACGTCACCGACCCGTGCGTAAAGACCGCTATCACCCAACTGTTCATGGAACACCGGCAGGTCACTGCATAGTACCGGCACGCCGGCAATGACTGCCTCCTGCAGTACCAGGCCCAGGCCCTCGGCCCGGGAAGGCACGAGCAACCAGTCGAACGCCTGGTACAGGCGGCCCAGAATGTCACAATGCCCTGTCAGCGATACCTTGCCCTGCAGACCCAGCGCCTGGATCTTTTGCTGCAGCAATGGCCGCTCGGGGCCTTCGCCGAGAATGACCAGGCGCAGATCGGGTTGCGTCCGGCTAGCGGCGGCAAATGCATCGATCAGGTAGTCGAACCCCTTGTCCATGACCAGGCGACCGACAGCCCCCATGATCCGCACACCGGGCTCCCTCAACCCCATGACCTCGCGCGCTTGCTGTGCTGTCAGTTGCTCGTCGCAAAAACGGGTAGGTTCCAACGCGGTACGCAAGGCCGTCACCTTCAGGCCCAGCTCGGCCTGCAATGACGCCGCCAGCGTGGCCGACACCGCCACCAGTGACAGCTGCGCCGGCTTGAACCCGCACAACAGCGCCACATCCCTGGGGTGCAAACGGGTCTTGCCGTGAAACACCACAGTAGCCTTCACCTCAGGCAACCCCCTGAGAACAGGCAGTATCAGGCGCGATACCCCCAGCCCATCGAGCAGCAATGCGTCGGCTTGGGCTTCGATCAACGCCTTGCGTAGACGAGCGCGTAACCAAGGCTGCAGCAGCCCCCATACATGACGGCCCTTTATCAGGCGTTGCGGCAAGTTCCATTCTCGAGACGGCCCAGGAACACACGCCGCCCCCTGACCTTGCAACAGCCAGCTGTTCACGGAAATCTCAGGAGGCACCAATGAAAGGATCTGCTGATGGACCTTGTGAACCGAGACGAACGGCGAGCCACCAGCCCACATGATATTGATGACGTTCACTGGCCAGCCCACCTTGATTCACATATTACTGAAAAGACAGAAAACAACTCACGAAAAAAGAAGAGCAAGACCCACTCCCACCACCAACCCCACCGTTACCGCCAACGTCAACCGAACACGCTCGCGCTTCTTGCGACGTGCCTTGCGCAGCCGCTCCTCGGGCATCGTGACGTGATGGCCGAATCCGGTGTGCAGTACCGCATCGCCTTCAAGGGTCACAGCGGTCAGTTCAAGTTCGGCATACCGCTTTGACAGCGACTTTTCACCGCCATGCGCAGCGAAGGGTGCACATAGATGATAGTCACTCAGGCGCCGCAGCCCTGGGTTCAGCGAGAAAGACTGCCACTCGGGCTTGTCCGAGAGCAGTGGGTAGCAAGGGACCCCAGCGATGATCTCGCGCTCGCCCAGATGAATGTAGGGGCTGTTGACGTTGAGGTCGTAGACGAAATTGCGCAGCCATACCTGCAGCAGTGTCGGCCGCGCCTCGAGAATCGCTCGCGAATCTTCGACGAAGGCCGGGCGATAGAACCGCCAGTCATCCTCGCAATGAAAGATGTACGGGGTTTTGACATGACCGTAAGCCAGATCGATCGACGCCAGCTGCCCAAGCTTGGGCTTGTTCACGAACACCGTGCAGTAAGGCTTCCAGTGCTCCGGAATGGCGTCGTGCACGGCCTCGTCACCGCTGTCTTCGGTGATGAAAACCTCACGGATAGGCGCCGTGTTGAACTGATCGAAGCTGTCCAGCGTCAGCTTGAGCAGATCGAACCGCCCACAGCTGGTCACTACCAGCGTCACATCACTCTTTTCACTAAATTGCACAGCAACCCCCGGTAAATGCGTCCATGCAGTTGCAACCTCTCCAGTCCGTTCAGGCTGCACGCCCAGTGGAGTCAGACCCCCAGTTTCAGACGCAGACGCTGCCAAGCGCTCAGTGGTGGGTGAGGACGGAGTACCGGCTGCAACTGCTCGACAATACTGCGCCCGACCTGGGCGAAACTGAAACGTGAAACCGCCAGATCACGGCCGTTGGTGGCGATACGCTGCACCAGGGCCTCGTCGGCACGCAGGACCTTCAATTTGGCCTGCAGTTGGGCAATGCTGCCATACAGTACGACGTTGTGCATGTCCTGCAAACCCAGCGCACGATTCTCCGCCTCGCCCTGGTCGAACGCCAGCAGCACGCAACCGCAGGCCATGGCCTCGAAGTTCTTGATCATGTACTCGCCCATGCCGACGTCGGCGCTGACGAAGAAACGAATGCGGTTGAGCGTGTCGCAATACTCGGCACCCGAATTGGTACGGGTCACCACCAGGTTCTCGACTTGCCCCAGCTCGTCGAGCAACGCCTTGCGGCCGCTGTAGGCCACACTGTTGGTGCTGCCGACGAAGGCAAGTTCCATGTCCCGCTCGCGCCCCTGGTCGGCCAGCAACTGCTGGTCGTAGCCCTTGGGCACGAACACCGCGTCGAAGCCTTCCTGGCGCAGACGCTCGCTGACCATGTAACCCGAGCTGATCACCCGGGCCCAGGGCAGCTTGCGGTAATGCGCGCTGAACTTGCCGGTGTACTTGCACGGAATGTAGTTCTGGTAGGCATCGTGCTCCAGAATGACCAGATTGGGCACGGTACGGATGAAACCGACCTGACGGATCTCCTGCTTGAAGCGCAGGAAGAAGATGATGCGGCCGTACCGGGTGACGTCCACCTCGCGGCGAAAATACCCGCGCAGGTCGCGCTGTTCGGCACTGCTCAACCAGCGCAGGTCGCATTCGCAATGGGCCGCAACCCCTTCGTACAGCCGGTCAAGAATGGCCCGCTGTTCCTTCTGCACCAGAAATAGAACTTTCATTGTCTTCCTTGCGGCGCTCGGGCCACAGCTATGCAGTCATGCACCGGGTTCAGAGGTCCCGGCGCCAGAACAATTCGTGTCGACGTACCGCCTTGCGGAAGAACTCGTTCTCACCGTAAGGCGAAGGCTGACGACCGGCCAGCCAACGTTGCAGCAGGCGACGCAGGCGACGCTTGAAGGATGCACGCGGCTGCAGGTCATGCATCATGCCCAGGGCCATGGCCTTGTCGCGCTGGGTGTCCAGCGTCAGGCTCAGGCTGTAGGGCGCCCAGGCCTGGCCAGGCTCGACCTGCGGCGGCAAGGCAATGCCGGCACCGCTGTCACCCATCGGCCAGCGATCGTTGTCATGCAGGTGGTTGGCGTAGTACAGCACGCTCTCGGGCTGCCATTGCAGGCCGTGCAACGCTTCGAGCACGGCGGCCTGGGCACACAGGTGGTCAGGATGCGGGTCCAGAGTCGGGTGCGGCATCACCAGCACCTGTGGACGCGCCTGCATGATCAGTGCACGCAGGTCGGCCAGAAGGTTGTTCCAGGTGGGCGCGCCGTCCTGGTCGCCCGGCAGCGACAGGGCGTTGAGCTGGCGGAACAGCCGCGTATCGCTCAGGTCGGCTTCGCGTGAGGCGACGGGCTGATCCGGTGCGGCCTGCATGGCGGGCAGTTGCAGGCAGAAATAGCCCAGTTGCACGCACTGCGCTTCTGGCACACCCGCCCAGCGCGGTACGGCGATACTGTCCCAGGCGCGCAAGCGGCCCTTCAGGCGTGCGGCCTGCGCAGGCTCCAGGCCCATCTGCTGGTAATGCTCGGCCTCGATCTCGCCGGCCGTAAGCGTCACGACCCACGCCTCTTCGGCCTGGCTGTACAGCCCGTAGGCAGCCAGTTCCGCATCGTCGGCGTGGGGCGCAATCACCATCACACGGCGCTGGCGCAGGTCGCTGGCGCGCACCACGATCAGCGACGCAGCCTCGACCACCCGGCAGCAACGCCCGCGGATGCGCAGAGTGCCGGCCAGCAGCGCCGGCGCCTGCCCGGTCAGATTGAGGTAGCGCAGCCCGTCGACCCCGCGCTCGAAGCCCTGCAGGTCCGCCACCCCCTCGCCCGACACCTCGACGCCAGGATCACGAAAACGTCCCAGCAGCGAGCTTTTGACACGCACCTGCAGCACCAGCGTCTCATCGCCCGACAGGCGCAATGATGCCGGCGCACGCAGCACCAGGCCGTCCAGCGACACCGGCACACGCTCGCAGGGTTCAGGGAACTCGTACAGATAATCATCACCTGGCGAATAGAACAGGTGATCGGCAAACCATGCTTCGTGAGCCACCCACAACAGCGGCAACAGCATCAGCGCCAGCCACCATTTCACCAGCACGCCCAGGGCGATCAGCACCACCAGAGCGACCAGCAGGCCCACGCGCTTGTTGCGCCGATGGCGCCTGAGCAACTGCTGCTTGCGGCTCACACCTGAAACACCGGCACGGGGTTGCACCATCGGTCCTTGTACTCGCGATCGGCGCGGCCGAAGGAGAACCGCAGCGGCTTGTTCAGCGCACGCGCGGCTTCCCAGGCGCTCTGGGTGTTGAGAAAGCTCAGCACGCTGCCCGGGCTGAACGCACGCGTCTCGGGGTCGACGCCGCCGTTGACGTACTCGACGCTGACCCACTCGGGAGCCTCGACGCGGTACACCAGCTGGATCGCGATCGGCTTGTCTTCCAGAAACAGCACCGAGCCGATCAGCAACGCGCGCAGGCGTTCGACCATCTCGGCCATGCGCTCGGCACCGGTGGCCGCAAAGCCCCAGCGGCGCTGGAACAGGTCGCAATACATCGACGCGATCTCGGTACTGGTGAACTCGGTGATGGCCCGCACCTGCCCGCCCGCCTCTTCCAGCAAGCGCAGTTCGCGGCGCTGGTTGTAGCGAAACTTCTTCGACAGCTCTTCGGGCTGGCGTGCCATGGCCAGGGCTTCGGGCTGCGCCTTGAGGCCGCTGAAACGGCCCTGGTTGAGCTCGGACAGGTAGCGCCCGGCATGGCGCAGCGGCGCCTGTGCATCGGCAGCGGCCGGCAGAATCAGCTCGGCATTGCCCAGGTCGAACAGGCCCTTCTTGCCCCGGCGCTTGAGCACGTCCTTGGACAGTGCCAGGTAGCGGTCCCAGGTGGGTATGGCCGCCTTCAGTTCGTCACCCTGGTACCAGCCCAGGTAACGCACCGGAATATCGGCCATCTCGGCCAGTTGCGCGAGCACCAGCGGGTGGGTCCCCACACTGCCGCCAAAGCGCTGCCAGGCGTCGGCGTAGGCCGGCGCATCGATCACGCGCCAGCCGCGCTCACGCCAGCCTTGTACATAATTGAGCATCAGGCCTGCCCCGTCAGTTCGACAACCTGGGGAAGGTGCCAGAAAGTCTCGCGCACGGCCGTGTCGGAGAAGCGTTCGCGCAGGCGCTCGAGCATGCGCTCGGCACAGGCCTGGCGTTGCGCCTGGTCCAGCTCGGCCAGGTGTTGCAGGCCTTGCGCCAGACGCTCGGCATCCCCGAGCGGGAACAGGATGCCGACACCTTCGACCACTTCCTTGGCGCCACCGCAGGCGGTGGCCAGCAACGGCACGCCGGCCACCATCGCTTCGAGCAGCACCATGCCGAAAGGCTCGTGGTCCGAGCTCAGGGCAAACACGTCGAAGGCACTGAAATAGCGCCGTGCATCCGGTACCTGGCCGAGAAAGTCCACCTGTGCGGCAATACCCAGCGCCTCGGCCTGCGCCATGAGCGCGTGCTCCAGGCGGCCGGTGCCCAGCACCGCCAGGCGGGCGCCTGCCGGCAGTGCCGGCAGCGCCTGGGCAAACCCGCGCAGCAAGGTGGCCTGGTCCTTGTCCGGATGCAGGCGGCCGACATTGCCGACGATCCACGCCTTCGCATCCAGGCCCAGGGCCTGGCGCGCCTGCGCGGCGGGCACCAGACTGGCCTGCAGGGCGTCGATATCGATGCGGTTGTACAGCGTCTGGATACGCTCGGCCGGCCACTTGGGCAGGCACTGGCGCATGTCGTCGCGCACCGCGTCCGACACCCCGAGCAGGCTCAGGCGTTTGCTGAACAGGTTGGCGAACAGCTGGCGGGTACGCCGCTGGTAGTCGCCAAAGGCGTGGTGCACGCCGATCACCGGCAGGCGGGTGGCCAGCAGGGCGATGTAGATCGGCTTGAAGCGGTGGGCGATGCAGAAGCTGAATCGGCGCGACGCGGCAATGCGGCGCAGTTCGCGAATCGCGCCCAGCTTCAAGCCACGAATGGCCTTGGAGCTGAACTCGAGAAACAGCACTTCATCGCTCGCACAGCCCGCCGCCACCTGCGGATCGGCGGCGCCGGTGAGAAACACCGTGGTGACGCGGTAGCCCTTGCCCGCGAACAGGCTGGCGTACTGACGGGCGCAATCGAGAAACGGCCCGTCATAGCCGTGGCAAAACTGCAGGACGTGCCGTTCAGCCAACGCTGTCATAAGCTTTCGCGCCGTCCTTGACCACCAGGATGTCTTCCATGATCAGGTACTGCAGGTCCGAGCCGAAGAACATGTTCAGGGCATCGGTCGGCGAGCAGATCATCGGTTCGCCACGACGGTTGAGCGAGGTATTGAGCGACACGCCGTTGCCGGTCAGGGTCTCCAGCGCCTTCATCATGTCGTAGTAGCGCGGGTTGTACTCGCGCTTGAGCACCTGGGCCCGCGAGGTGCCATCTTCGTGGACCACTTCCGGCACGCGGGTCTTCCACTCTTCAGCCACTTCGAAGGTGAAGGTCATGAACGGGGCCGGGTGATCGATCTTGATCATCTGCGGCGCCACGGTGTCGAGCATCGACGGGCAGAAAGGCCTCCAGCGCTCGCGGAACTTGATCTGGTGGTTGATGCGGTCGGCCACGCCCGGCACGCTCGGGCAGCCGATGATCGAACGTCCGCCCAAGGCCCGCGGGCCGAACTCCATGCGGCCCTGGAACCAGGCCACCGGGTTGCCGTCGACCATGATCCGGGCGATCTGCTCGGGCATGTTGTCCAGCTTGCGCCAGGTCGGCTTGTGTTCGTGACGGGCGCAGGCGGCGATCACGTCCTCGTTGCTGTACGCCGGGCCGAGGTAGACGTGTTCCATCTTCTCGACCGGTACGCCACGGGCGTGGGACACATAGGCGGCAGCACCGACTGCGGTGCCGGCGTCGCCCGAGGCGGGCTGCACGAACAGCTCCTTCACGTCGGGACGGGCGATGATCTTCTGGTTCAGCTTGACGTTCAGCGCGCAGCCGCCGGCAAAGGCCAGCTTGCCGGTTTCCTTGAGCACGTCACCCAGGTAGTAGTCGATCATCTGCAGCGCGAGCTTCTCGAACAGCGCCTGCATGCTGGCCGCATAGTGGATGTACGGCTCGTCGGCGATGTCGCCTTCGCGCTTGGGGCCCAGCCACTCGATCAGCTTGGGCGAGAAGTAGAAACCCTTGCCCTTCTCTTTATAGCGGCGCAGGCCGATGACGTTGGCGTAGTCGGTGTTGATCTCCAGCTCGCCGTTTTCGAAGCTGGCCAGGCGCGAGAAGTCATACTTGCTGGCGTCGCCATACGGCGCCATGCCCATGACCTTGAACTCGCCGTCGAGCATTTCGAAGCCCAGGAACTCGGTGATCGCGCCGTACAGGCCGCCGAGGGAGTCCGGGTCGAAGAATTCCTTGATCTTGTGGATCTTGCCGTTTTCGCCGTAGCCGAAGAACGTGGTGGCGTACTCGCCCTTGCCGTCGATGCCCAGGATCGCGGTCTTTTCCTTGAAACCCGAGCAGTGGTAGGCGCTGGAGGCGTGGGCCAGGTGGTGCTCGACCGGTTCGATCTTGATCTTTTTCGGATCGAAGCCCAGTTGTTCCAGGCACCAGACGATCTTGTTGCGGTAGCGCTTGTAGCGACGGTTGCCCATCAGCAGCGCGTCGAGGGCGCGATCCGGGGCGTACCAGTAACGCTTGGCGTAGTGCCAGCGGGCCTTGCCGAACAGGCTGATGGGGGCGAACGGAATCGCTACCACATCGACATCGGACGGCTTGATGCCGGCCTGTTCGAGGCAGAACTTCGCCGATTCGTAGGGCATGCGGTTCTTTGCATGTTTGTCGCGCACGAAGCGCTCTTCTTCAGCGGCGGCAATCAGCTTGCCGTCGATGTACAGGGCCGCGGAAGGATCATGGCTAAGGGCGCCGGACAGGCCAAGAATCGTCAATGCCAAGGGTCTAGCCTCTTCAAATCTGTAGATGTGCGCCCCGGCCTCATGGGCGGGTGGCAGCGAAAGGGCGGGATTATAGCGTAAAGCGTGGTACGGAGTGCAGGGCGCACTGCTGGCGTGGAACCCATCGCGGGTCAAGCCCGCTCCCACAAGGACATCATTGCCTCTGTGGGAGCGGGCTTGACCCGCGATAGGCCAACACATTCACAACACCCTACTCGGCAATCAGCCAGTCCATGCGCCAGCTGCCCTGGGTCTGCCCCAGCACCTGGGCCAGCCACGGCAGCAGTGCGCGCAGCTCTTCTTCCAGGCCCCATGGCGGGTTGGCGATCGCCAGGCCAGAGCCGTTCAAGCCCTGCGGGCTGTCCTGCGGGTGCACGTACAGCTCCACCCGCAGCAGCTTCGGCGCACCGGTGCTGGTCAGGTCCTGATAGAAACGCACCAGCTGGCGCTGGTCCTTGATCGGGTACCAGATGGCCGCGACCGTCTGGCGCATGCGGCCAATCGTCTCCTTCATCGCCACCGTGCAGCGCTTGAGCTCGTCGGCCTGCTCGAAGGGCGGGTCGATCAGCATCACCGCGCGCTTCTCCTGCACCGGCAGCAAGGCCCTCGGCACGTGCCAGCCCTCGCCCAGGTGCACCGCCACGCGTGGGTCCTTCTTCATGTTTTCCTTGAGCAGGCGCCCGTCTTCGGGGTGCTTCTCGTTGAGCAGCACGCGGTCCTGCTGGCGTGCCAGGCGCCGTGCCAGCTCGGGCGACCCCGGGTAGTAGCGCAGCTCGCCGTCGGGGTTCATCTTTCGCAGGATGCGCAGGTAATCGGCCGTCACCTCGAGCAGGTCGTCGCGCCCCCAGAGCCGGCCGATGCCTTCCAGCCACTCGCCGGTGCGGGTCGCCTGGTCGCCCTGCAGGTCATACAGGCCAAGGCCGGCGTGGGTGTCGAGGTAGGCGAACGGCTGCTCCTTGCGCGACATCAGCGCAATCAGCCGGGTCAATACGAGGTGTTTGAACACGTCGGCGTGGTTGCCGGCGTGAAAGGCGTGACGATAGTTCATGGCAACTCCTGCAAGGCCCGGAAGTTTACCCTGTCAGGCCCGCGCCGTCAGGTGACAGCCGCCAGAATGACAACGGCCCGACCTCCAGAAGAGGCCGGGCCGTTGCCGGGCAGCATGATGCAGCCGTGTTACTTGTCGGCGTGGAACGCCGCTTCAGCGGTTTCGAAACGCTTGACCATCGCAGCCGACGGGCTGCCCGCCTTGCTCACGAAGTAGATCGCCAGCGATGCGAACAGGAAGCCCGGGATGATTTCGTACAGGCCCATGGTGTCGAACTGCTTCCACAGGATCACGGTCACCGCGCCCACCACGATACCGGCCAGTGCGCCGTTGCGGGTCATGCCCTTCCACAGTACCGAAATCAGCACCACCGGGCCGAAGGCGGCACCGAAGCCGGCCCAGGCGTAGGCCACCAGGCCCAGCACGCGGTTGTCCGGGTTGGCGGCCAGCGCGATGGCGATCAGCGCAACCGCCAGTACCATCAGGCGACCGACCCATACCAGCTCGACCTGCGAGGCGTTCTTGCGCAGGAAGGTCTTGTAGAAGTCTTCGGTCAGGGCGCTGGAGCACACCAGCAGCTGGCAGCTCAGGGTACTCATCACTGCTGCCAGGATGGCCGACAGCAGCACACCGGCAATCCACGGGTTGAACAGGATCTTGGCCAGTTCGATGAACACGCGCTCGTGGTTCTCGGTGACCGGGCCGGCCACTTCAGGGTGCGCCGAGAAGTAGGCGATGCCGAAGAAGCCCACGGCCACGGTACCGGCCAGGCACAGGATCATCCAGGTCATGGAGATGCGACGGGCATTGGCGATCGATTTCACCGAGTCTGCCGCCATGAAGCGCGCCAGGATGTGCGGCTGGCCGAAGTAGCCCAGGCCCCAGCCCATCAGCGAGATGATGCCGATGAAGGTGGCGCCCTTGAACATGTCGAAGTTGCCCGCGCCCTGGGCTTCGATGGCCAGGAAGGTGGTGTCGAAGCCGCCGGTGGCGATCAGCACGATCACCGGGGTCAGGATCAGCGCGAAGATCATCAGCGTGGCCTGCACGGTGTCGGTCCAGCTCACCGCCAGGAAGCCACCGACGAAGGTGTAGGCGATGGTGGCAGCAGCACCGGCCCACAGCGCCGTCTCATACGACATGCCGAAGGTGCTTTCGAACAGGCGGGCACCGGCCACGATGCCGGAGGCGCAATAGATGGTGAAGAACACCAGGATCACGATTGCCGAAATGATGCGCAGCAGGCCGCTGTGGTCTTCGAAACGGCTGGCGAAATAGTCCGGCAGGGTCAGCGCGTCGCCGTTGTGCTCGGTCTGCACGCGCAGGCGGCCGGCCACGAACAGCCAGTTCAGGTAGGCACCGACGGTCAGGCCGATGGCGATCCAGGCTTCGGAAAGGCCCGACATGTAGATGGCCCCCGGCAGGCCCATCAGCAACCAGCCGCTCATGTCCGAGGCACCGGCCGAGAGCGCGGTCACCACGCTGCCGAGGCTGCGGCCACCGAGGATGTAATCGGAAAGGTTGTTGGTGGAGCGATAGGCCATGAAGCCGATCAGCACCATTGCCGCGATATAGATCACGAACGTGATCGTGATTGGATTGCTAAAACTCATTGTTGCGCCCTGGCGTTTGTTTTTATGTAGTGACAGCCGCTAACGGTTGCACCCAGGCGGCGAATCCTATGCAACAACGCAAACAAGGTGCAACCAGTTTCTTCAGTCAAGTTGCACCTGGTCGGATATTTCGCATAACAACGTGTTTTTGCTCCATTTGGGAGCAAAAACCGCCGTTTACATAAGCAAATGCACCTTGAACAGCCATTTATGCTGTGGGGTTTTAGCCACCGGACGAGTAGCACTGCTCAACGCGATTATTTGGGTTGCACTAGGTTGCACCCACAAAGGCGCCCGGCTAATCTTGGCGCCAGCTTAGCCACGGCCCAGTGGCAATAATGAGGATAAGAAATGGCGACGACCACCCTTGGGGTCAAACTCGACGACCCTACCCGCGAGCGACTGAAAACGGCTGCGCAGTCCATCGACCGCACCCCGCACTGGTTGATCAAGCAGGCGATCTTCAACTACCTGGAGAAGCTCGAGGGTGGCGCCACCCTGACCGAACTCAGCGGTCAGCCCGGCAATCAGAGCGACGACGCCGGCGATGTGCAGGCCGACCACTCGCACCAGTGCTTCCTCGAGTTCGCCGAGAGCATCCTGCCGCAGTCGGTGCTGCGCGCCTCGATCACCGCCGCCTACCGTCGTCCGGAACCGGAAGTGGTGCCGATGCTGCTGGAGCAGGCACGCCTGCCCGCGCCCATGGCCGAGGCCACCCACAAGCTGGCCGCCGGCATTGCCGAAAAGCTGCGCAACCAGAAGAGCGCCAGCGGCCGCGCCGGCATCGTCCAGGGCCTGCTGCAGGAGTTCTCGCTGTCGTCCCAGGAAGGCGTGGCGCTGATGTGCCTGGCCGAAGCCCTGCTGCGCATTCCCGACAAGGGCACCCGCGATGCGCTGATCCGCGACAAGATCAGCACCGGCAACTGGCAGCCGCACCTGGGCAACAGCCCGTCGCTGTTCGTCAACGCCGCCACCTGGGGCCTGCTGCTGACCGGCAAACTGGTGTCCACGCACAACGAATCCGGCCTCACCTCCTCGCTCAGCCGCATCATCGGCAAGAGCGGCGAGCCGATGATCCGCAAGGGCGTCGACATGGCCATGCGCCTGATGGGCGAGCAGTTCGTCACCGGCGAGACCATTGCCGAAGCCCTGGCCAATGCCAGCAAGTTCGAAGCCAAGGGTTTCCGCTACTCCTACGACATGCTCGGTGAAGCCGCGCTCACCGAGCACGACGCGCAGAAATACCTGGCCTCCTACGAGCAGGCCATCCACGCCATCGGCAAGGCCTCCCATGGCCGCGGCATCTATGAAGGCCCTGGCATCTCGATCAAGCTCTCGGCCCTGCACCCGCGCTACAGCCGCGCCCAGTACGAGCGCGTGATGGACGAGCTGTACCCGCGCCTGCTGTCGCTGACCCTGCTGGCCAAGCAGTACGACATCGGCCTGAACATCGACGCCGAAGAGGCCGACCGCCTGGAGCTGTCGCTGGACCTGCTCGAACGCCTGTGCTTCGAGCCGCAGTTGAGCGGCTGGAACGGCATCGGCTTCGTGATCCAGGCCTACCAGAAGCGCTGCCCTTACGTGATCGACTACGTCATCGACCTGGCACGCCGCAGCCGTCACCGCCTGATGATCCGCCTGGTAAAGGGCGCGTACTGGGACAGCGAGATCAAGCGCGCCCAGGTCGAAGGCCTGGAAGGCTACCCGGTGTACACCCGCAAGGTGTACACCGACGTCTCCTACATCGCCTGCGCCCGCAAGCTGCTGTCGGTGCCCGAAGCCATCTACCCGCAGTTCGCCACCCACAACGCCCACACCCTGTCGGCCATCTACCATATCGCCGGGCAGAACTACTACCCTGGCCAGTACGAGTTCCAGTGCCTGCACGGCATGGGCGAGCCGCTGTACGAACAGGTGGTGGGCAAGGTGGCCGACGGCAAGCTGAACCGTCCGTGCCGCGTGTACGCCCCGGTCGGCACCCACGAAACGCTGCTGGCCTACCTGGTGCGTCGCCTGCTGGAAAACGGCGCCAACACCTCGTTCGTCAACCGTATCGCCGACCAGTCGATCTCGATCCAGGAACTGGTGGCCGACCCGGTCGCGACCATCGAGCGCATGGCCACCCAGGAAGGCGGCTTCGGCCTGCCGCACCCGCGCATCCCGTTGCCGCGTGACCTGTACGGTGCCGAGCGCGCCAACTCCAGCGGCATCGACATGGCCAACGAACACCGCCTGGCCTCGCTGTCGTGCGCCCTGCTGGCCACCGCGCACAACGACTGGAAAGCCGAGCCGATGCTCGGTTGCGCGTCCAGCGACGAAGCTGCCGCACCGGTGCTGAACCCGTCCGACCACCGTGACGTGGTCGGCCACGTGCAGGAAGCCACCGTCGAGGACGCCGACAACGCCATCCAGTGCGCACTCAACGCCGCACCGATCTGGCAGGCCACCCCGCCGGCCGAGCGTGCCGCGATCCTGGAACGTGCCGCCGACCTGATGGAAGGCGAGATCCAGCCGCTGATGGGCCTGCTGGCCCGCGAAGCCGGCAAGACCTACGCCAACGCCATCGCCGAGGTGCGCGAAGCGGTCGACTTCCTGCGCTACTACGCGGTGCAGGCACGCAACGACTTCAGCAACGACGCCCACCGCCCGCTGGGCCCGGTGGTGTGCATCAGCCCGTGGAACTTCCCGCTGGCGATCTTCAGTGGCCAGGTGGCTGCAGCGCTGGCTGCCGGCAACCCGGTACTGGCCAAGCCTGCCGAGCAGACCCCGCTGGTGGCCGCCCAGGCCGTGCGCCTGCTGCTCGAGGCCGGCATCCCGCAAGGCGTGGTGCAACTGCTGCCGGGCCGTGGCGAGACCGTCGGTGCGCGCCTGGTAGGCGATGACCGGGTCAAGGGCGTGATGTTCACCGGTTCCACCGAAGTGGCGCGCCTGCTGCAACGCAACATTGCCGGCCGCCTGGACAGCCAGGGCCGTCCGATCCCGCTGATCGCCGAAACCGGTGGCCAGAACGCGATGATCGTCGACTCCTCGGCGCTGACCGAGCAGGTGGTCATCGACGTGGTCTCCTCGGCCTTCGACAGCGCCGGCCAGCGTTGCTCGGCCCTGCGCGTGCTGTGCCTGCAGGAAGACTCGGCCGACCGCGTGATCGAGATGCTCAAGGGCGCCATGGCCGAAAGTCGCCTGGGCAACCCGGAGCGCCTGAGCGTGGACATCGGCCCGGTGATCGACGCCGAGGCCAAGGCTGGCATCGAAAAACACATCCAGGGCATGCGCGACAAGGGTCGCAACGTGTATCAGGTGGCCATTGCCGACGGTGAAGAGATCAAGCGCGGCACCTTCGTGATGCCGACCCTGATCGAGCTGGAAAGCTTCGATGAACTGCAGCGTGAGATCTTCGGCCCCGTACTGCACGTGGTGCGCTACAACCGCAAGCACCTCGACCAGCTGATCGAGCAGATCAATGCATCCGGCTACGGCCTGACCCTGGGCGTGCACACCCGCATCGACGAGACCATCGCCAAGGTGATCGACAACGTCCATGCCGGCAACGTCTACGTCAACCGCAACATCGTCGGCGCCGTGGTCGGCGTGCAGCCGTTCGGTGGTGAAGGCCTGTCGGGTACCGGCCCCAAGGCGGGTGGCCCGCTGTACCTGTACCGTTTGCTGTCCACGCGCCCGGCCGATGCCATCGAGCAGTCGTTCCAGCGCAGCGACGCCGGCACTGCCCCGGACGTGCGTCTGCGCGAGCAGTTGCTCAAGCCGCTGCAATCGCTCAAGGCGTGGGCCGGCAGCAACCAGCAGGCCGAGCTGGCGCAGCTGTGCGAGCAGTTCGCGCAGCAGTCGCAGAGCGGCGTCACCCGCCTGCTCAACGGCCCGACCGGCGAGCGCAACAGCTACACCATCCTGCCGCGCGAGCACGTGCTGTGCCTGGCCGAGTCGGAGGCTGATCTGCTGACTCAACTGGCAGCGGTAATGGCGGTGGGCAGCTCGGCAGTGTTCGTCGACGGCGAGCCGGGCAAGGCCTTGCGTGGGCGCTTGCCGAAGGATGTGCAGGCGCGCATCAAGCTGGTGAGCGACTGGGCCAAGGACGAGGTGGTGTTCGACGCGGTGCTGCATCACGGCCATTCGGACCAGCTGCGCGCAGTATGCGAGCAGGTGGCCAAGCGTGCCGGTGCGATCGTGGGTGTGCAGGGCTTGTCGTCGGGTGAAACCGCGATTGCGCTGGAGCGCCTGGTGATCGAGCGTGCGTTGAGCGTGAACACCGCCGCGGCAGGCGGCAATGCCAGCCTGATGACCATCGGCTAACCACCGAGGCGTTGCCAATCGCGGGTCAAGCCCGCCCCACAGGATCGATGCAGATTCTTGTGGGGGCCGGCCTGGCCCGCGATTTTTTTTGCGGACACACACCTGACAACGGTTCTGACCCCTCATCACCCCCACCTATTAACCTGTCCACCTCCCGCCCGCATGCCTAGACTCGGCCCCATCCCCACCAAGGTATGGCCGCCATGTCCGACACCCTGCTCAGCGCCCGCAACCTGGCCTTCGAACTCTACGAAGTGCTCGACGCCGAGGCCCTCACCCAACGCCCACGCTTCGCCGAGCACAGCCGCGAAACCTTCGACGCCGCGCTGCACACCGCTCGCACCCTGGCCGAAAAATACTTCGCCCCGCACAACCGCAAGGGCGACGAGCACGAGCCACGCTTCGAGAACGGCCAGGCCATCCTGATCCCCGAGGTCAAACCTGCCGTCGACGCCTTCCTCGACGCCGGATTTCTCAACGCCAACCGCGACTTCGAGGCCGGCGGCATGCAGTTGCCCACCCTGCTCTCGCAAGCCTGCTTCGCCCACTTTCAGGCCGCCAACGCCGGCACCACCGCCTACCCGTTCCTGACCATGGGCGCCGCCAACCTGATCGAGAACTTCGGCACCGACGAGCAAAAGCGCCTGTTCCTGCAACCGATGATCGAGGGCCGCTTCTTCGGCACCATGGCCCTCACCGAACCCCACGCCGGCAGCTCGCTGGCCGATATCCGCACCCGCGCCGAACCCGCCGCCGACGGCAGCTTCCGCCTCAAGGGCAACAAGATCTTCATCTCCGGGGGCGATCACACGCTGTCCGAGAACATCGTGCACCTGGTACTGGCCAAACTCCCCGACGCACCACCCGGGGTAAAGGGCATTTCGCTGTTCATCGTGCCCAAGTTCCTGGTCAACCCGGACGCCAGCCTGGGCCAGCGCAACGATGTGGTGCTGGCCGGCCTGTTCCACAAGATGGGCTGGCGCGGCACCACCTCCACCGCACTCAACTTCGGCGACAACGGCCAGTGCGTCGGCTACCTGATCGGCCAGCCGCACCAGGGCCTGGCCTGCATGTTCCAGATGATGAACGAGGCGCGCATCGGCGTGGGCATGGGCGCGGTGATGCTCGGCTACGCCGGCTACCTGTACTCGCTGGACTACGCCCGCCAGCGCCCGCAAGGCCGCCTGCCCGACAACAAGAACCCCGCCACCGCCGCCGTGCCGATCATCCAGCACAGCGATGTGAAACGCATGCTGCTGACCCAGAAGGCCTACGTCGAAGGTGCCTTCGACCTGGGCCTGTACGCCGCCCGGCTGTTCGACGACAGCCATACCGCCGCCACCGAAGACGAGCGCCAGCAGGCCCAGCAACTGCTCGACCTGCTGACCCCGATCGTCAAGTCGTGGCCGTCCGAATTCTGCCTCAAGGCCAATGAGCTGGCGATCCAGATCCTCGGTGGCCACGGCTACACCCGCGATTACCCGGTAGAGCAGTACTACCGCGACAACCGCCTGAACCCGATCCACGAAGGCACCCACGGCATCCAGTCACTCGACCTTCTCGGGCGCAAGCTGGCCCAGCACGGTGGCGCCGGCCTCAAGCAACTGGTACGCCTGATCGCCGGCACTTGCGCCCAGGCCCAGGCCTACACCCGCCTGGACCCGTTGCGCGAACCGCTGGAACAACTGCTCAGCCGCCTGCAGCACGTGACCCTGGGCCTGCTTGGCGAGTTGTCCACAGGCCAGGTCAACAGCGCCCTGGCCAACTCGGCGCTGTACCTCAAGGCCTTCGGTCACTGCGTGATCGGCTGGCGCTGGCTGGAGCAGGCGATTCGCGCCGAACAGGGCCTGGCCCGCGGCAACCCGGCCGATACCGGGTTCTATCGGGGCAAGTTGCAGGCCGCACGGTTTTTCCTCACCTGGGAAGTACCGGCCTGCCATAATGACCTCGCATTGCTCGAGGCCCGCGACGACACCTGCCCGGGCATGCACGAGGAGTGGTTCTGAGGGGGAACCACCGTCACCCGGAGGTTCGCGCATGTTCGATTTCACCGCGCCGCTGCGCCAGCGTTTCGCTGGCCTGAACAGCGGCGCCGAGTTTTTCTCCCTGCGCTATGTGCAGGAAGCCCACCAGCACCTGTCGGTGCGCAAGAACATCGCCGAACCACCCAGCCTGACCCGCGACCAGGGCGCGATGCTCACCGTGCGCGTCAACGGCGTGGAGGCCTACGCGGCCACCGCCGACCTGTCCCAGGCCGGCCTGCAACGCGCCCTCGACCAGGCCGAGACGCTGGCCCGCCAGATCGCGCGCCACGCCCTGCTCGACCTGCGCGAGCAACCGGTGTCCAGCGCCCGCGCCGACTACTGCTCGCCCAACCTCAACAGCACCTTCCCGGCCCTGGCCGACTGCTATGAACTGCTGGCCCGCGAATCGGCCAGCGTGCCGGGCGATTCGCGCCTGGTGAACTGGCAGGCCAGCCTGGGCCTGAGCACGGTCGAGCAGATCTACCTCAACAGTGCCGGCGCCGAACTGCGCCAGGCGCAACGCTTCGTGTTCCCCGGCATGAGCGTCACCGCCTTCGACGGCAGCGACAGCCAGAGCCGCAGCCTGGGCCGCGAGAACTTCGGCCAGCAGGGCGGCGTGGATGTGATCGAGCGCTGCGGCCTGCTCGGTGCCGGGGCCCAGGTGGCCGACCAGGCCCTGCAACTGCTGCTGGCGCCCAACACCCCGAGCGGGGTACGCGACCTGCTGCTGATGCCCGACCAGATGATGCTGCAGATCCACGAGTCCATCGGCCACCCGCTGGAGATGGACCGCATCCTGGGCGACGAGCGCAACTACGCCGGCACCAGCTTCATCAAGGCCCAGGACTTCGGCCACCTGCAGTACGGCTCGGCACTGCTCAACGTGACCTTCGACCCGGCCATCCCCGAAGAGCTGGCCAGCTACGCGCACGATGACGACGGCACCCCGGCCCACAAGCAGTTCCTGATTCGCGAGGGTGTACTGGTGCGCCCGCTGGGCGGTGCGCTGTCACAGTTCCGCTCGGGCCTGGACGGCGTTGCCAACAGCCGCGCCTGCGGCTGGAACCGCGCACCGATCGACCGCATGGCCAACCTCAACATCGAGCCGGGCGACAAGTCCCTGGCGCAACTGATCGGCGGCATCGAGCACGGCATCCTGATGCGCACCAACCGCTCGTGGTCCATCGACGATGCGCGCAACAAGTTCCAGTTCGGCTGCGAATGGGGCCAGTTGATCGAGCACGGCGAACTCAAGGGCGTGGTCAAGAACCCCAACTACCGCGGTATTTCCGCCGGTTTCTGGCGCAACCTCAGCGCCGTGGGCGACGCCAGTACCTTCCAGGTGCTCGGCACGCCCAACTGCGGCAAGGGCGAACCCAACCAGGTGGTGCGCGTGGGCCATGCCTCGCCGGCCTGCGTGTTCAGCCAGATCGACGTATTCGGAGGAGACGCCTGATGGCCGCCAGCCCTTTGCACAACTTCCAGGACCTGGTCGCATGGCTGCGCGACAACGTGCGCGCCCCCGAACAGTTCACCCTGAGCTACAGCGCCGAGCAGTCGCAATTCATCCGATTCAACCATGCCAGGGTGCGCCAGGCCGGCGACGTGCAACAGGCCGGTGCGAGCCTGAAGCTGATTGCCGACGGTCGCCAGGCCGACCTGCACCTGACCCTCAGCGGCGAGCCGGCGCTGGACCGCGAGCGCCTGCACCAGGCACTGGCCGAGCTGCGCCAGATCCTGCCGCTGATCCCTGCCGACCCGTACCTGTTGCTCAACGACAGTGCCTGGCACAGCCATCAGGTACAGGACGGCCCGCTGCCGGATACCGCACGGGTGCTCGAGCAGATCGAACACGGCGCCGGCGCGCTGGACCTCGTGGGCATCTATGCCGCCGGGCCGATCAGTCGCGGCTTTGCCAGTTCGTTCGGCGCCTCTGGCTGGCATCAGGCCAACAGCTTCAATTTCGACTTCAGCCTGTTCCACGCCAACGGCCAGGCGGTGAAGGCCAACTACGCCGGGCAGGTGTGGGACAACGCCGCGTTCGCCCGGCGCCTGGCCCAGGCCCGCGAGCAGCTGGAGTACCTGGGTCGTCCACTCAAGACCCTCGCCCCCGGCCAGTACCGCGCCTACCTGGCACCGGCAGCGATGGACGAAATCATGGGCATGCTGTGCTGGGGCGGTTTTTCGGCGCAGGCCATCGCCAGCAAGGACAGCCCGCTGCAACGCCTGTATGCCGGCGATGCGGCATTGAGCCCGCTGGTGAACATCACCGAACAGGTCAGCGGCTCGCTGAGCCCGGCGTTCTCCGGCGAAGGCTACCCACGCAGCGACGTGCAGCTGGTGGACGCAGGGCGGGCGCGCGAACAGCTGACCAATGCGCGCAGCGCCGCCGAGTTCGAGCAGGTCGCCAATGGCGCCGAGGCCCACGAGTGGCCGAGCGCCTTGAGCCTGGCCGCCGGCGAGCTGGCGCTGGATGAGGTGCTCGCCAGGCTGGGTACGGGCCTGTACATCAGCAACCTGTGGTACCTGAACTACTCCGACCTGCCGGCGGCGCGCATGACCGGGCTGACGCGCTTTGCGACATTCTGGGTCGAGGACGGTCAGATCCAGGCGCCGGTCAGCACCATGCGCTTCGACGACAGCGTGTACAGCCTGCTCGGCTCGCAGCTGGAGGCGCTCACGACCGAGCGCGAGCTGATCCTGTCGACCAGCACCTACGGACAGCGCCAGACCAGTTCGAGCCATTTGCCGGGGGCGCTGGTCAAACGCCTGACGCTGACATTGTGATGCCGCCATCGCGGGTCAAGCCCGCTCCCACAGGGATCACCGCCGCCCCTGTGGGAGCTGCGGTTCGACGCTTCGACTTGCCCGCGAAGGGGCCCTCAAGGACATAGAGCATGCCCAACCGCACCCCGCTGGACCCCGTCACCGCCCGCTGGATTCCCTGGGTGGTGGCCATCGCCTTCTTCATGCAGTCGCTGGACGGCACCATTCTCAACACCGCGCTGCCGGCCATGGCCCGCGACCTGGCGGAAAACCCGCTGCGCATGCAGTCGGTGATCATCGCCTACATGCTCACCGTGGCCCTGCTGATCCCGGCCTCGGGCTGGATCGCCGACCGCTTCGGCACCAAGCGCATCTTCTTCAGCGCGATCCTGCTGTTCAGCATCGGCTCGCTGCTGTGTGCACTGTCCAACAGCCTCGGCATGCTGGTCGGTGCCCGCGTGATCCAGGGCCTGGGCGGCGCGCTGATGCTGCCGGTGGGGCGCCTGGTGGTGCTGCGCGCCTACCCGCGCACCGAACTGGTGCGCATCATGAGCTTCATCACCATCCCCGGCCTGCTCGGCCCGCTGCTGGGCCCGACCATGGGCGGCTGGCTGGTGGAGTACCTGAGCTGGCACTGGATCTTCCTGCTCAACCTGCCGGTCGGCGCGCTGGGCTGCTACGCGGTGTGGAAGTTCATCCCCGACCTGCGCGGCTCCGAGCGCACACGCTTCGACGGCGTGGGCTTTGTGCTGTTCGGCGCCGCGATGGTACTGATCACCATCGCCATGGAGGGCCTGGGCGAGCTGCACCTGCCGCACCTGCGCGTGATGCTGCTGCTGTTCGCCGGCATGGCGTGCCTGGCCGCCTACTGGCTGCGCGCCGGCAGCATCGACAACCCGCTGTTCTCGCCCCGGCTGTTTCGCACCCGTACCTTCTCGGTGGGCATCCTCGGCAACCTGTTCGCCCGCCTGGGCAGCGGCGCACTGCCGTTTCTGGTGCCGTTGCTGCTGCAGGTGGCGCTGGGCTATTCGCCGTCCCAGGCCGGCATGAGCATGATCCCGCTGGCCGCCTCGGCGATGGTCGCCAAGTCCATCGCCCGGCCGCTGATCGAGCGCCTGGGCTACCGCACCATCCTCACCGGCAACACCCTGCTGCTGGGCGTGCTGCTGTGCAGCCTGGGGCTGGTCAACGAACACACCCCGTATGCCCTGCTGCTGGTGCAACTGGGGCTGCTGGGGGCGGTGAACTCGCTGCAGTTCACGGCGATGAACACCGTGACCCTGATCGACCTGGACGACGCCAGCGCCAGCAGCGGCAACAGCCTGCTGTCGGTGGTGGCGCAGCTCTCGCTGAGCCTGGGTGTGGCCTGCGCCGGCGCACTGCTGGGCGGCTTTACCGGCGCCGGCAGCGGCGATGGGGTGGAGACCACGCTGGGCGCGTTCCAGCTGACCTTCCTGACCATCGGCCTGATGTCGATGCTGGCGGCGGCGATCTTCATGCAGCTGTCCAGGGCGGACGGAAGGCGTGCCCGTCGTCCGGAACCGGAGATCGAGGCTTAGGGCTAATGGCCACGAGGCTGGTACACTGCGCGACATTTTGTTTTGCAGGCCCGCCTCGTGACCACCATTGCCACCGAATTCGCCACCTTGCCGCTGTCCGCCGCCATGCTGGCCAACCTGGACGCCCTCGGCTACGCCCAGATGACCCCGATCCAGGCCCAGAGCCTGCCGGTGATCCTCAAGGGCATGGACCTGATCGCCCAGGCCAAGACCGGCAGCGGCAAGACCGCCGCGTTCGGCATCGGCCTGCTCAACCCGATCAACCCGCGCTACTTCGGCTGCCAGGCCCTGGTGCTGTGCCCCACCCGCGAGCTGGCCGACCAGGTGGCCAAGGAGCTGCGCCGTCTGGCCCGCTCCGAAGACAACATCAAGATCCTGACCCTGTGCGGCGGCGTGTCCCTGGGCCCGCAGATCGCCTCGCTGGAACACGGCGCGCACATCATCGTGGGCACCCCGGGCCGCGTGCAGCAGCACCTGCGCAAGGGCACCCTGGTGCTCGACGGGCTCAACACCCTGGTGCTCGACGAAGCCGACCGCATGCTCGACATGGGCTTCTACGACGCCATCGCCGACATCCTCGGGCAAACCCCGGAGCGTCGCCAGACCCTGCTGTTCTCGGCCACCTACCCGGCCGGCATCAAGCAGCTGTCGGCCGCATTCATGCGCAACCCGCAGCAGGTCAAGGCCGAGTCGCTGCATGCCGACACGCAGATCGAGCAGCGCTTCTACGAGATCTCGCCCGAGCAGCGCATGGACGCGGTGACTACCCTGCTGGCGCACTTTCGTCCGCAGTCGTGCGTGGCGTTCTGCTTCACCAAGCAGCAGTGCCAGGAAGTGGTCGATCACCTCAAGGCCAAGGGCATCGCCGCCGAGTCGCTGCATGGCGACCTGGAGCAGCGCGACCGTGACCAGGTGCTGACCCTGTTCGCCAACCGCAGCACCTCGGTGCTGGTGGCCACCGACGTGGCCGCGCGCGGGCTGGATATCGACGCGCTGGACATGGTCATCAACGTGGAGCTGGCGCGGGACTCGGAAATTCACGTGCACCGCGTGGGCCGCACCGGGCGTGCCGGCGAGAAGGGCCTGGCGGCGAGCCTGGTGGCCCCGTCCGAAGCGCACCGCGCCCAGGCCATCGAGCAGCTGCAGAAGGCGCCCCTGCGCTGGGAGCAGATCGACAGCCTCAAGCCCCAGGCCGGCGGCCCGCTGGTGCCGACCATGAGCACGCTGTGCATCGGTGCCGGGCGCAAGGACAAGCTGCGGCCGGGCGACATCCTGGGTGCGCTGACCGGTGATGCCGGCATCCCGGGCACCCAGGTGGGCAAGATCGCGATCTTCGATTTCCAGGCCTTCGTGGCGGTGGAACGCGGCGTGGCCAAGCAGGCGCTGCAGCGGCTCAACAGCGGCAAGATCAAGGGGCGCTCGCTGCGGGTTCGCATCGTCTGAGTCGTTTATCGCCTATCAGGGCCTCATCGCGGGTCAAGCCCGCTCCCACAAGGACTTGCGTACCTCCTGTGGGAGCGGGCTTGACCCGCGATAGCTTCAACACCTATTTGAGGATTTTGCAGTGCGTTCCACCGAAGTGATCATCATCGGCGCTGGCGCCGCCGGCCTGATGTGCGCCATCCACGCCGCCAACCGCGGCCGCCAGGTGCTGCTGCTGGACCATGCCAACAAGCCCGGCAAGAAGATCCTGATGTCCGGTGGCGGGCGCTGCAACTTCACCAACCTGTACACCGAGCCGGCCAACTTCCTCTCGCACAACCCGCACTTCTGCAAGTCGGCCCTGGCCCGCTACACCCAGTGGGACTTCATCGAGATGGTCGGCAAGCACGCCGTGCCCTATCACGAGAAAAAACTCGGCCAGCTGTTCTGCGACAACAAGTCCAGCGACATCCTCGACATGCTGCTCAGCGAGCTTCAGAGCGCCGGCGCCGAGCTGCGCATGGACACGCGCATCGAGCAGATCGAAAAGCTCGAGCATGGCTACCTGCTCGAAACCAGCATGGGCACGCTGCAATGCCAGTCGCTGGTGATCGCCACCGGCGGCCTGTCGATCCCGACCCTGGGCGCCACCGGTTTCGGCTACCAGGTGGCCCGCCAGTTCGGCCACACCCTGCTGCCGACCCGCGCCGGGCTGGTGCCCTTCACCATCACCGAGCCGCAGCTCAAGGCCATGTGCACCGAGCTGTCGGGCACCTCGGTGGACTGCGTGGCCAGCTGCAACGGCACCAGCTTTCGCGAGAACCTGCTGTTCACCCACCGCGGCCTCAGCGGCCCGGCGATCCTGCAGGTGTCGTCGTTCTGGCACAGCGGCGACAGCGTCGAGATCAACCTGCTGCCCGAGCATGACGCCCTCGCCTGGCTGCAACAGCAACAGGCCGAACGCCCCAACAGCGAACTCAAGACCCTGCTTGGCGAGGTCTTCACCAAGAAGATGGCCAACCTGCTGGCCGAGCACTGGTTCGTGTCCCGGCCGATGAAGCAGTACACCCCGGCCGAACTGGCCGAGGTCGCCGACAAACTGGCGGCCTGGCAGGTGGTGCCGGCCGGCACCGAGGGCTACCGCACCGCCGAAGTCACCCTGGGCGGGGTCGACACCCGCGAAGTGTCGTCCAAGACCCTGGAGTCGCTGAAAAGCCCCGGCCTGTATTTCGTGGGCGAAGTGCTGGACGTCAGCGGGCACCTGGGCGGGTTCAATTTCCAGTGGGCCTGGGCATCGGCCTACGCGGCCGCGCAGTTCGTCTAACCTTCGCGTTAGAATCGCGCATCACGGAACAAATTTTGCTGGTACGTGACCACGGTGACAGTTCGCTGCCACCGTGACCGGCTCAATTTCGATCATCGCCAAGCAGGCCTGCCGCCCTATCATGTCATCGTCTTCCTTGCGTCACTCGCTGCGTCGTTTGTGGGCCCTGGACAAGTTCAGCTACAGCATCCGGGTATTGATCGCGCTGACCGGCAGCATGGCGCTGTGCTGGTACCAGGACGAGATGGGGCTGCTGATCCCGCTGTTCCTGGGCATCATCGCCAGCGCCCTGGCCGAGACCGACGACAGCTGGCAGGGCCGGCTCAACGCCCTGGCCGTGACCCTGGTGTGCTTCACCGTCGCTGCGCTGTCGGTGGAGCTGCTGTTCCCCTACCCGATCCTCTTCGGCTGCGCCCTGGCGCTGGCGGCGTTCGCGCTGACCATGCTCGGCGCGCTGGGCGAGCGCTACGGCGCCATCGCCTCGGCCACACTGATCCTGTCGGTGTACACCATGATCGGCGTGGACCAGCGCGGCGGCCAGGTCACCGACTTCTGGCACGAGCCCTTGCTGCTGGTGGCAGGCGCCGCCTGGTACGGATTGCTGTCGGTGCTGTGGCAGGCGCTGTTCTCCAACCAGCCGGTGCAGCAGAGCCTGGCGCGGCTGTTTCGCGAACTGGGCCGCTACCTCAAGCTCAAGGCCACCCTGTTCGAGCCCATCCGCCAGCTGGACGTGGAGGCCCGCCGCCTGGAACTGGCCCAGCAGAACGGCAAGGTGGTGGCCGCCCTCAACGCCGCCAAGGAAATCATCCTGCACCGCGTGGGCAATGGCCGCCCCGGCTCCAAGGTGAGCCGCTACCTGAAGCTGTACTTTCTGGCCCAGGACATCCACGAGCGCGCCAGTTCCTCGCACTACCCCTACAACGCGCTCACCGAGGCGTTCTTCCACAGCGACGTGCTGTTTCGCTGCCAGCGTTTGCTGCGCCAGCAGGGCAAGGCGTGCGTGCAATTGTCCGAGTCGATCCAGCTGCGCCAGCCGTTCGTCTACGACACCAGCTTCGCCGCCGCACTGGAAGACCTGCACGCCTCGCTCGAGCACCTGCGCATCCAGAGCAACCCGGCCTGGCGTGGCCTGCTGCGCTCGCTGCGGGCGCTGGCGGCGAACCTGGCAACCCTCGACCGCCTGCTCGGCGATGCCAGCAACCCCGACAACCTGGCCGACAACAGCGACTCGAGCCTGCTCGACCGCTCGCCGCGCAGCCTCAAGGATGTGTGGAGCCGCCTGCGCCAGCACCTCACGCCGACCTCGCTGATCTTTCGCCACGCCCTGCGCCTGCCGCTGGCGCTGTCGGTCGGCTACGGCATGGTGCACCTGATCCACCCCACCCAGGGCTACTGGATCATCCTCACCACGTTGTTCGTGTGCCAGCCCAGCTATGGCGCCACCCGGCGCAAGCTGGTGCAGCGGATCATCGGCACCGCCATCGGCCTGACCGTGGGCTGGGCGCTGTTCGACCTGTTCCCCAGCGCGATCATCCAGTCGCTGTTCGCGGTGGCCGCCGGGGTGGTGTTCTTCGTCAACCGCACCACCCGCTACACCCTGGCCACGGCGGCGATCACGCTGATGGTGCTGTTCTGCTTCAACCAGATCGGCGACGGCTACGGTCTGTTCCTGCCGCGCCTGTTCGACACCCTGGTGGGCAGCCTGATCGCGATCCTGGCGGTGTTCCTGTTCCTGCCCGACTGGCAGGGCCGTCGGTTGAACAAGGTGCTGGCCAACACCCTGAGCTGCAACAGCACCTACCTGCGCCAGATCATGCAGCAGTACGCCCAGGGCAAGAGCGACGACCTGGCCTACCGCCTGGCCCGGCGCAACGCGCACAACGCCGACGCGGCGCTGTCGACCACGCTGGCCAACATGCTCATGGAGCCGGGGCATTTTCGCAAAGAGGCCGACGTGGGCTTTCGCTTCCTGGTGCTCTCGCACACCCTGCTCAGCTACCTCTCCGGGCTGGGTGCACACCGTGACAGCGCACTGGCACCCGAGGCCCACGAGCAGTTGATCGACGGCGCGGGTGCCAGCCTGGCCGCCAGCCTCGACGAAATCGCCACTGGCCTTGCCAGCAAGACCCCGGTGGCGATCCACAGCGACGCCGAGGAAGCCCTGGCGGCGAGCCTTGAGCAGATGCCCGAGGAAATGGACGAGAACCAGCGCCTGGTGCAGACCCAGCTGGCACTGATCTGCCGCCAACTGGGCCCGCTGCGCACCCTGGCCGCGCACCTGATCAAGGACACCCCGGCCTGACTACAGGCCGTAGTCCTTGAGCAACCGGGCATAGCTGCCATCGGCCTTCATGGCGGCGATGGCCTTGTCGAAGCCGGCCACGATCTGGGCATGCTGCGGATGCCTGAGGCTGACCAGGATGTGCAGGCTGTTCTCGCTCACCGGCTTGCCGAAGAACTGCACGCGGTTGCGCACGTCCGCGCTTTCACGCTGCAGGTAGTAGCGCGCCACGTATTCGTCCTCCAGGGTCAGGCGCACCCGCCCGGCAGCCAGCATGCCCACCGCCACCGAAAAGTCGCGCACCGGCACCTTCTGCAGACGCCCGTCATTGTCGAATTCGGCCGCATAGGCATAGTCGCGCACCACCGCGATGGCGTGCGGGTAGAGATCGCTCAGGGTATCGAAACGCAGCACGTCGCCCTTGCGCTTGAGCAGCCGCACGCGGTTGCTCAGGTAGCCTTGGGAGAAGGCCCCGATGCGGGTACGCGCATCGCTCTGCCAGGCGTTGATCAGCACATCGTAGCGGCCCTCGCCGATGCCCAGCAGCGCGCGTGCCCACGGCGCCTGCTCGAACTCGCTGGCAAACCCGGCACGCTCCAGGGCGGTGGTGACAAGGGCGGTGGCCAGCCCGCCCCTGGGTAGGCGGGCGTCGGTGAAGGGGGGCCAGGCATCGGCCACCAGCCGCAGTTTTTCGGCCTGGGCCGACTGGGCACAGAGCAGCAATCCAAGCAAACCCAAGGCTCGAAGCAGTGGCCGCATGCTCAAATCCCTTAGCGGATCGGGTCCGCGTTCTTGTTGAGTGGCATGAGATTTCTGTTGGCGCAAAGCTAGGCTGCACGGCCAGATTACACAAAGATTCCGGTATCGGGCAGTGCCGTGTGATAGCTAATTGCCTCTATTTTTGCCGATTCCGCGCCGACTTGATCCATGGCAATTCGCGACCTTCGCCCTGAGGTGCTCGGCGTGGTTATGATCGGGGCATTACACAGGAGAGAAACGCGATGAGCATCGACTGGATCTGCAAGCATCACACCGACCTTGGCAAGCAACAGCTGTACGCGCTGCTGACGCTGCGCATCGAGGTGTTCGTGGTGGAGCAGAAATGCCCGTACCTGGAAATCGATGGCCAGGACCTGGAGGGCGACACCTGCCACCTGATGGCCTGGCGCGATGGCGAGCTGGTGGCGTACCTGCGCCTGCTGGACCCCGAGTCACAGGGCGGCGACGTGGTGATCGGGCGGGTGGTGATTGCGCCGTCGGCGCGGGGCGAGGGGCTGGGGCATGCACTGATGGTGCAGGGGCTGGCACAGGCCGAGAAGCACTGGCCAGAGGTGCCGGTGTACCTGTCCGCACAGGCGCACCTGCAGGCCTACTATGCGCGGCACGGGTTCGAGGTGGCCGGGGAGGCGTATCTGGAGGATGGCATCCCGCACATCGGCATGCGCCGGGGCTAGACGCTTCGCCGGCAAGGCCGGCTCCTACAGGGGTTGGTGCAGGGGCCGGGCTTGCCGGCGGAGGGGCTTCAGGGGTAGCCCAGCACCTGGCGGATACTGCGCAGATGCTGGGTGATCCACTGCTTGTCGATCGCACCCCAGTCACGTATCCGGTAATGCCCGGCATGGTTGCGCGCACCTTCCTGCTGCTCGAACTCGCACACGATGTCCAGGTCGGCCAGCGCCGCGATGGTGTCCTGCGCCGTGCGCCGCGGCATGCCGGTGGCCTCCATCAGCGCCGGCACGCTGCTGGCGGTACGGCTGTCGATCAGCCACGCCACGTACAGGCGACGATAGAAACTGGTCTTGGTCTTGCTCACTTCCATTGGCAATTCCCTTTCGCTCACTGGGCACCGGACAGGTCGCGCCAGGTCAGGTAGATGCGCAGGTCGAACTCCAGTTGATGGTAGCCCGGCTGCATGTATTCGCAGAGTTGGTAGAACGCCTTGTTGTGGTCGCTCTCCTTGAGGTGCGCCAGTTCGTGCACCACGATCATCTTCAGAAACTGCGGCGCCGCGTCCTTGAACAGCGAGGCGATGCGGATTTCCTTCTTGGCCTTGAGCTTGCCGCCCTGCACGCGCGATACCGCGGTGTGCAGGCCCAGCGCGCGGTGGGTGAGATCGAGGCGATTGTCGAACAGCACCTTGTCCAGGTTCGGCGCATTGCGCAGGTGCTCCTGCTTCAGGGCCTGGGCATAGGCATACAGCGCCTTGTCGCTCTGTACCGCATGGCGCTCGGGGTAGCGCTGGCGCAGGTAGTCACCCAGACGGTTCTGGGCAATCATCTGGCGCACCTGGTCTTGCAGGGCAGGCGGATAGGCTTGCAGGTACTTGAGTACGGTCATGGGCACGGGGCATTGCAGGCAAAGGCGTCAGTGTACTCAATTCCCCGGCCGCCTCGTTGCGCCAGTCGAAAAAAGCCGGGAAATCACCGGCGCGCTGCGCCGTCAGGGGCCGTGCCACCAGAAAGCCCTGGGCATAGGCGCAACCGTTTGCCTGCAGCCACTGCGCCTGCTCCCGCGTCTCGACGCCCTCGGCCACCACACACACGCCATAGTCGCGGCACAGGCCGATGACACTGCGGACCAGCGCCGCGTCCGCCGCCGAACCGGGCAGGCGCGCCACCAGGTGCCGGTCGAGCTTGAGCGTGTCGATGGGCAGGTCGCGCAGCAGGCGCAGCGAGCACTCTCCGGCGCCGAAATCGTCCAGCGCCACTCGCACGCCCAGCTCGCGCAGCCTGCGCAACTGACGCAGCGCGATGTCGAGGTTGGCGGCCAGCGAGGTTTCCGCCACCTCCACCTCAAGCTGGGCCGGGCGCAGGCCATGGCTGGCGATCACCCGCCCCAGTTCCTCGACCAGGTTGGGCATGGCGAACTGCACGCGGCTGAGGCTGATGCTCAGCACCAGGTCCGGCTCGAACCGCGCCTCCCAGGCGCGCCGCTGCGCCGCACCCTGGGTGTAGATCCAGCTGGCCAGCCGCGAGACCAGCCTGGCCTCCTCCAGCAACGGCAGGAACAACCCCGGCGGCACATCGCCGACACTGGGGTGCTGCCAGCGCAACAACGCCTCGAACCCGCGCAGGCGACCATCGGCAAACGCCACCTGCGGCTGATACACCAGGCTGAAGTCGTGCCGCTCGATCGCGTCGCGCACACTGTCTTCGAGCATCAGGCGCGAGCGAGCACGACCGTTGAGCTCCTGGTCGTAGTAGCGGTATTGCTGGCGGCCGGCCTGCTTGGCGGCATACATGGCCGCGTCCGCCGCACGCAGCAGGCCGTCCAGGTGCGGCCCGCAGTCGGAGTAGGTGGCGATGCCGATGCTCACGCCAAGCGTCACCTCCAGGCCGTCGATCTGCTGGCAGATGGACATGCGCTCGATCAGCTTTTCGGCAAAGCGCGCCGCCTGCTCCGGGTATTCCAGGGTATCGAGCAAGGCCGTGAACTCGTCGCCGCCCATGCGCCCGAGGATCGCGTAGGCGCCCAGGCATTCCTTGAGCTGTTCGCCCACCCAGTGCAGCACGCGGTCGCCGGCCGCATGGCCGAGCGAGTCGTTGACCCGTTTGAAACCGTCAAGGTCCATGTACATCAAGGCCTGGGCCTTGTCGGAATGCTCGCTGCGCAGCAGCGCAGCTTCGGCGGCCTGGCAGAACCCGCGGCGGTTGAGCAGCCCGGTCAGCGGGTCGGTCACGGCCTGGAACTCCAGTTGCTGGTGCAGGTTGCGCACCACCGACATGTCCAGCACCGTCACCACCATCGCCCGCTGCTCGCCGGGCAGCGCCGCGCACGACAACGCCACCGGCAGGGGCAACCCGGAGGCGGTGAGCAGCACGGCGTCGTGCAGGCGGTAGATATCGCGCTCCTGGTAGGCCTGGTAGAATGCCGAGTCGCGCCACCGGGTTGGCACGGGCGACTGCACGAAGCCCAGCAGGTCTGCGCCCTGCAATTGCTCCACCGGGGCCTGGAGCAGGCGCGAGATGGCCGGGTTGGCAAAGCGGATGCGACCGTCCTCGGCCACCACCAGGATGCCTTCGGCGGCGTTGTCCAGCACCGAGGCGTTGAATGCGCGCTCGGCCTCCAGGTCGCGGCTCAGGCGCTGCAAGGCACGCCGGTTGCGCTGCTGGTCGAGCAGGGCCTGGACCTTGGGCTTGAGAATGTGCGGGTCGAATGGCTTGAACAGATAGTCCACCGCGCCACTGGCATAGCCCTTGAGCACGGCCGCCTGGGACTGTTCGTTGGCGGTCAGGAAGATGATCGGGGTCAGGCAGGTGCGCTGGCTGCCGCGCATCAGGCGCGCGACTTCGAAGCCGTCCATACCGGGCATCTGCACATCCAGCAGCACCAGGTCCACCTCATGCTCGAGCAGCGTGCTCAGGGCTTCGGTACCGGAGCTTGCGGTCAGCACACGCCAGTCCTCACGTGCAAGCAAGGCTTGCAGGCTGATCAGGTTTTCCGGGTAGTCATCGACGATCAGTAAAACCGAACCGCTGTCGTGAGTGTGAGGGTGCGCGCAATCCATGCTGCTTCTCTTGTGTAACGACGCCAGATTCCGGATGGAACTTGAGGCTTTACTCTAGACCTGGCTGAAACAAATCTGAAGTCAGCACATTGGCATCATCGGTATAAACAAAGTGTTGCCCGACTAACGGTCTGTCGCGTTGGGCCAGATCCGGTGTCCGTGGCGGCCCCGCAGCCGAAAACCCCCGGTTCCGGCCGGTGAAGCAGGCCGCACGGGCACAAAAAAACCCGCATCGCTGCGGGTTTTTCGTACAACCAACCAGGCTTAGTTGACCTTGGCGGCCAGCTCGCCCTTGGCATAGCGCTGGAACATCGCTTCGAGGGAGATCGGCTTGATCTTCGAGGCGTTGCCGGCGGTGCCGAAGGCTTCGTAGCGGGCGATGCACACGTCGCGCATGGCCTTGACGGTTTCACCGAAGAACTTGCGCGGGTCGAACTCGCTCGGATTGGTGGCCATCAGGCGACGCATGGCACCGGTGGACGCCAGGCGCAGGTCGGTGTCGATGTTGACCTTGCGCACGCCGTACTTGATGCCTTCGACGATTTCTTCAACCGGCACGCCGTAGGTTTCCTTGATGTCGCCACCGTACTGGTTGATGATCGCCAGCCACTCCTGCGGCACCGAAGACGAACCGTGCATCACCAGGTGAGTGTTGGGGATGCGCTTGTGGATCTCCTTGATGCGGTCGATCGCCAGCACGTCGCCGGTAGGCGGCTTGGTGAACTTGTAGGCGCCGTGGCTGGTGCCGATGGCGATGGCCAGGGCATCGACCTGGGTACGCTTGACGAAATCGGCGGCTTCTTCAGGGTCGGTCAGCATCTGGCTGTGATCCAGCACGCCTTCGGCGCCGATGCCGTCTTCTTCACCGGCCATGCCGGTTTCCAGCGAACCCAGGCAGCCCAGCTCGCCCTCTACCGAAACGCCGCAGGCGTGGGCCATGGCCACGGTCTGCTGGGTGACACGCACGTTGTAGTCGTAGTCGGTCGGGGTCTTGCCGTCTTCGCCCAGCGAGCCGTCCATCATCACCGAGCTGAAGCCCAGCTGGATCGAACGCTGGCACACGTCAGGGCTGGTGCCGTGGTCCTGGTGCATGCACACCGGGATGTGCGGGAATTCTTCGATCGCCGCCAGGATCAGGTGGCGCAGGAACGGCGCACCGGCGTATTTGCGGGCACCGGCCGAGGCCTGGACAATCACCGGGGAGTCGGTCTTGTCGGCGGCTTCCATGATGGCGCGCATTTGCTCGAGGTTGTTGACGTTGAAAGCCGGAACGCCGTAGCCGAACTCGGCGGCGTGGTCCAGCATCTGGCGCATGCTAATGAGTGCCATTGTGTATCTCTCTCCCGACAAGCGTCGTTTTTCGTGCAAGCCTGCCGCAGCGGCGGTTGCTATTCAAGTAGTGTGGGCCGACAGCGGTCGGCCCGGCCAGTCACGGTGCCTTGCAGCCCCGCCCTATCAAATCGTTGGTCGCTACCCAGTACACCAGGCCTTCATCACCCTTGGTGTGCAGGGCCAGCACGCCATCGCTGTACAGCGCACCCGACGCACCGGGCTCCGGCTTGAGCCGGTAGACCTGATCGCCGCCACCAAGGCGTACATCCACCTCTTCCTGGCTGGCATCGGCAAACCGCCACAGCACCTCGGCCTGACTGTCACAGACCCAGCGGGTCCAGTTGTCGGTCGGGGCCGGGGTTGGCTTGAGGCTTGCGCAACCTGCCATCAGAACCAGGGCCATCAGGGCTACAACGCTTTTCATCGAATATCCTCTAGAAGACCACGAACCGGCCAACAGGTTGCCTCGAACCGATCAAGGGCAACCCGGGGCCTGGCGCTGGTGTTCCTCGTCATACTTCTCCAGCCCGTCCGGGCCGAGCCTCTTGTTGATCACCGGCACGGTCTCTGCCTGCCACTGCGACTGGTAGCAACCGCCCTTCGGCTTGCCGGGGGCATCCGCCGCAGGCTCCGGGCTGCCAGCGCAGGCGCTGAGCAGACCGGCCAGGATAAACACAGGCAACCGCTTGACCATCAGGCCACACTCCCTTTGCCAGGCTGAGCGAGTCAGGCCTTGGCCCGTTGTTCCAGCACGTCCACCGCCGGCAGCACCTTGCCCTCGACGAACTCGAGGAATGCACCGCCACCGGTAGAAATGTAGGAGATCTGGCTGGCCACGCCATATTTGTCGATGGCCGCCAGGGTGTCGCCACCGCCGGCGATGGAAAACGCGGCGCTGTCGGCGATGGCCTTGGCCAGGGTCCTGGTGCCGTTGCCGAACTGGTCGAACTCGAACACGCCCACCGGGCCGTTCCACAGGATGGTCTTGGACGACTTCAGCAGCTCGGCGAACTGTTCGGCGGTCTGCGGGCCGATGTCCAGGATCATGTCGTCCTCGGCCACCTCGCCCACCAGCTTGACGGTAGCCGTGGCGCTTTCGGCAAATTCCTTGGCCACCACCACGTCCACCGGCAGCGGCACGTTGACCTTGGCCGCGATGGCCTTGGCGGTGTCGATCAGGTCGGCTTCGTACAGCGACTTGCCCACCGGGTGGCCGGCAGCGGCCAGGAAGGTGTTGGCGATGCCGCCACCGACGATCAGCAGGTCGCACACCTGGCTCAGGCTGTTGAGCACGTCCAGCTTGGTCGATACCTTGGAACCGGCGACGATGGCGGCCATCGGCTTGGCCGGGGCCTTCAGGGCCTTGCCCAGTGCATCCAGTTCGGCGGCCAGCAGCGGACCGGCAGCGGCGACCTTGGCGAACTTGGCCACGCCGTGGGTCGAGCCCTCGGCACGGTGGGCGGTACCGAAGGCGTCCATCACGAACACGTCGCACAGGGCGGCGTATTGCTGGGCCAGTTCGTCGGCGTTCTTTTTCTCGCCCTTGTTGAAGCGCACGTTCTCGAACAGCACGATGTCGCCGGCCTTCACGTCCACGCCGCCCAGGTAGTCGGCCACCAGCGGCACCTCACGGCCCAGCGCCTTGCTCAGGTAGTCGGCCACCGGCTTGAGGCTGTTCTCGGCCGAGAACTCGCCTTCGGTCGGGCGCCCCAGGTGCGAGCAGACCATCACGGCCGCGCCCTTCTCCAGGGCCAGCTTGATGGTCGGCAGCGAGGCCAGGATGCGCGCGTCGCTGCTGACCACACCGTCCTTCACAGGCACGTTGAGGTCTTCGCGGATCAGTACGCGCTTACCTTGCAGATCGAGGTCGGTCATCTTCAAAACGGTCATGAATGCAGTCCTTCAGGGCTGTTTGCGAGTGGTGCTGGTTGAGTCCACGACGCGCAGAAAATGTTCGGCGACGTCGAGCATGCGGTTGGCGAACCCCCATTCGTTGTCGAACCAGGCCAGCAGGTTCACCAGGCGGGGGCCGCAAACGCGGGTCTGGCTGGCATCGACGATGGCCGAATGTGGGTCATGGTTGAAATCACAGCTGGCGTGGGGCAGTTCGGTGTAGGCCAGCAACCCCTTGAGCGGGCCACTCAGGGCCGCTTCACGCAGCACCTGGTTGACTTCGGCCGCGGTGGTATCGCGGGCGGTCTGCAGGGTGATATCCAGGCACGACACGTTCACCGTCGGCACGCGTACCGCTTTGGCCTGGATTCGCCCGGCAAGTTCCGGCAGCAGGCGTTCGATACCCCGCGCGAGCCCGGTGGACACCGGAATCACCGACTGGAACGCCGAACGGGTGCGGCGCAGGTCTTCGTGGTGGTAGGCATCGATCACCGGCTGGTCGTTCATTGCCGAGTGGATGGTGGTGATCTGTACGTACTCGATGCCGAAGGCCTGGTCGAGCACACGCAGCAGCGGCACGCCGCAGTTGGTGGTGCAGGAGGCGTTGGACACCAGCCGTTCGCCGCCTTCAAGGCAATCCTGGTTGATGCCGTAGACAACGGTGGCGTCGACATCCGCCTCGCTGGCCATAGGCTGGGAAAACAGCACCCGTGGTGCGCCGGCGTCGAGGAAACGCTGGCCGTCGGCGCGGGTGTTGTAGGCCCCGGAGCATTCGAGCACCAGGTCGACGTCGAGCGCGGCCCAGTCGATGCCTTCGGGGGTGGCGCTGCGCAGTACTTTGACGCAGTCGCCATTGATATGCAGACAATCGCCGTCGACCCTGACCTCACCGGGAAAGCGCCCGTGGGTGGAGTCGAAGCGTGTCAGGTATTCGAGGCTGGCCTGATCGGCCAGGTCATTCAGTGCAACGATCTCGAAGCCCGCGCTGGCCCCCCGCTCAAAGAGTGCGCGCAGGACGCAACGACCGATGCGGCCGTAGCCGTTGAGTGCAACTTTGTAGGGACGCGGTTGGGGCATGGGATGCTCACGGAACAGAATGTTATCTGCAACCTGCAGGAACCGAGTCGCGGCAATCGCGGGTCAAGCCCGCTCCCACAAGGACACTCGTGATCCCTGTGGGAGCGGGCTTGACCCGCGATGGGTTCAACGCCGCTCCAACTGGTTTTATCAGTCTTCCAGCAGCTCTTCAGCCGTACCCAGGATGTTCTCCAGGGTGAAGCCGAACTCTTCGAACAGTGCCGAAGCCGGCGCCGACTCACCGTAGGTGGTCATGCCGATGACGCGGCCTTCCAGGCCCACGTACTTGTACCAGAAGTCGGCGTGGGCAGCTTCGATGGCAATCCGCGCGCCCACCTGCAGTGGCAGAACCGACTGCTTGTAGCTGGCGTCCTGGGCATCGAACACGCTGGTGCATGGCATCGATACCACGCGCACCTTGCGGCCCTGCTCGGTCAGCTTGTCGAACGCCTGCACCGCCAGGCCCACTTCGGAACCGGTGGCGATCAGGATCAGCTCAGGCTCGCCTGCGCAGTCCTTGAGCACGTAGCCACCACGGCTGATGTCGGCGATCTGGCCGGCGTCGCGGGTTTGGTGCTGCAGGTTCTGACGCGAGAAGATCAGCGCCGAAGGGCCGTCCTTGCGCTCCAGGGCGTGCTTCCAGCTCACGGCCGATTCGACCGCGTCGGCCGGACGCCAGGTGTCCAGGTTCGGCGTGGTGCGCAGGCTGGTCAGCTGCTCGATCGGCTGGTGAGTCGGGCCGTCTTCGCCCAGGCCGATGGAGTCGTGGGTGTAGACGTGGATCACGCGTTGCTTCATCAGGGCCGACATGCGCACGGCATTGCGGGCGTATTCCATGAACATCAGGAAGGTCGCGCCGTAAGGCACCAGGCCGCCGTGCAGGGCAACGCCGTTCATGATGGCGGTCATGCCGAACTCGCGCACGCCGTAGTACATGTAGTTGCCGCTGGCATCTTCGGCGCTGACGCCCTTGCAACCCTTCCACAGGGTCAGGTTGGAGCCGGCGAGGTCCGCCGAGCCACCGAGGAACTCCGGCAGCAGCGGGCCGAAGGCGTTCAGGGTGTTCTGGCTGGCCTTGCGGCTGGCGATGCTTTCGCCCTTGGCGTCCACTTCGGCGATGTAGGCGGCAGCCTTCTCGGCGAAGTCGGCTGGCAGTTCGCCGCTCAGGCGACGCTTGAGTTCGCTGGCCAGCTCAGGGAAGGCTGCGGCGTAGGCAGCAAAGCGCTGGTCCCAGGCGGCTTCGGCGGCGGCGCCAGCCTGCTTGGCATCCCACTCGGCATAGATGTCGGCCGGGATTTCGAACGGGCCGTGGTTCCAGTTCAGGGCCTGGCGGGTCAGGGCGATTTCGGCATCGCCCAGTGGCGCGCCGTGGCAGTCTTCCTTGCCGCCCTTGTTCGGCGAACCGAAGCCGATGGTGGTCTTGCAGCAGATCAGGGTCGGCTGCGCGCTCTTGCGCGCGGTCTCGATGGCGGTCTTGATCTCTTCTGGGTCGTGACCGTCGACATTGCGGATCACCTGCCAGTGGTAGGCTTCGAAACGCTTCGGCGTGTCGTCGGTGAACCAGCCTTCGACTTCGCCGTCGATGGAGATGCCGTTGTCGTCGTAGAAGGCGATCAGCTTGCCCAGGCCCAGGGTACCGGCCAGTGCAGCGACTTCGTGGGAAATACCTTCCATCATGCAGCCATCACCCAGGAACACATAGGTGTGGTGGTCGACGACGTCGTGGCCTGGACGGTTGAACTGGGCGCCCAGCACTTTTTCGGCCAGGGCAAAGCCCACGGCGTTGGCCAGACCCTGGCCCAGCGGGCCGGTGGTGGTCTCGACGCCTGGGGTGTAGCCGAATTCCGGGTGGCCCGGGGTGCGGCTGTGCAGTTGACGGAACGCCTTGAGGTCGTCGATCGACAGGTCGTAGCCGGTCAGGTGCAGCAGCGAGTAGATCAGCATCGAGCCGTGGCCGTTGGACAGCACGAAGCGGTCACGGTCGGCGAAGTGCGGGTTGCTCGGGTTGTGCTTCAAGAAGTCACGCCAAAGAACCTCGGCGATATCCGCCATGCCCATCGGGGCACCGGGATGGCCGCTGTTGGCTTTTTGCACGGCATCCATGCTGAGGGCACGAATGGCGTTGGCACGCTCACGACGGCTGGGCATCGCTTGTCTCCTGGGGGGCTTGAATATTAACGAACGGAAAAAGGCGGCCATTTTCGCCCAGGCACGTGCCCGGGGGCAATCACGGATGGTCGATGAGGGACGTTTTTAGTGCGATTGAGCGACTAATCCCGTGTTGCGCCGACAAAACGGCAGAAATTGTCGCCTGCCATGCCGGGCCGGGCCCGCCCATCGAGCAATATCAAAACTTTTTGATATAGAACTTGCGAGGCCGCTGCACGCTGACTAGACTGCCGCCCATGAACCTTCACGCCCCCTCCATCGACCCCGAGCAAAGCGACGCGCTGGCTGCCCTGTGCAAGGCCGGCGGTGACCCGCTGCGGCTGAACGTGCTGCGCGCGCTGGCCAGCGATTCGTTCGGGGTGCTGGAGCTGGCGCAGATCTTCGCCATCGGCCAGTCGGGCATGAGCCACCATCTCAAGGTACTGGCCCAGGCCGACCTGGTGGCCACCCGGCGCGAAGGCAACGCGATCTTCTATCGCCGCGCACTGCCCGACAGCCAGCGCCTGGGCGGCAAGCTGCACGGGGCGCTGCTGGAGGAGGTCGACGCGCTGGAACTGCCGGCCGAGGTGCAGGCGCGCATCGGCCAGGTGCAGGTGCGCCGGGCCGCCACCAGCCAGGACTTCTTCCTGCGTGTGGAAGAGAAGTTCCGCGCCCAGCAGGACCTGATCGCCGGCCTGGCGCAGTACCGCGAAAGCCTGCTGGCGCTGCTCGACAAGCTCAGCTTCGACCCGCTGGCCAGCGCCCTGGAGGTCGGCCCCGGCGATGGCGAGTTTCTGCCCGAACTGGCGCGGCGCTTCACCCACGTCACCGCCCTGGACAACAGCCCGACCATGCTCGAGCTGGCGCGCCAGGTGTGCCAGCGCGAGCGCCTGGCTAACGTAACCCTGCTGTTGGCCGATGCCCTGCATGCAACGGATGTACAGGCCGACTGCGTGGTGCTGAACATGGTGCTGCACCATTTCAGCGAGCCTGCCCAGGCCCTCGGGCACCTGGCCAAGCGTGTCAGACCAGGCGGAAGCCTGTTGGTAACAGAACTGTGCAGCCACGACCAGAGCTGGGCGCGCCAGGCGTGCGGCGATCTCTGGCTGGGCTTTGAACAGGATGATTTGGCCCGTTGGGCCAGCGCCGCGGGGCTGGTTCCCGAGGACAGCCTCTATGTGGGCTTACGTAATGGTTTCCAGATTCAGGTTCGCCACTTTCAGCGACCACCTGGCGACACTCACCATCGGTAAATTTTAGGAACCCGTCGAGATGAGCGAATACTCCCTTTTCACCTCCGAGTCCGTGTCTGAAGGGCATCCGGATAAAATCGCCGACCAGATTTCGGATGCGGTGCTCGACGCCATCATCGCCGAAGACAAGTTCGCCCGCGTGGCGTGCGAGACCCTGGTGAAAACCGGTGTGGCCATCATCGCCGGCGAAGTGACCACTTCGGCCTGGGTCGACCTCGAAGACATCGTGCGCAACGTGATCGTCGACATCGGCTACAACAGCTCCGACGTCGGTTTCGACGGCGCCACCTGCGCGGTGATGAACATCATCGGCAAGCAGTCGGTAGACATCGCCCAGGGCGTTGACCGCAGCAAGCCTGAAGACCAGGGCGCGGGCGACCAGGGCCTGATGTTCGGCTACGCCAGCAACGAAACCCCGGAGCTGATGCCAGCCCCGATCAGCTTCTCGCACCAGCTGGTGCAGCGTCAGGCCGAAGCGCGCAAGTCCGGCCTGCTGCCGTGGCTGCGCCCGGACGCCAAGTCCCAGGTCACCTGCCGCTACGAAGGCGGCAAGGTGGTGGGCATCGACGCCATCGTGCTGTCGACCCAGCACAACCCGGACGTGTCCTACGCCGACCTGCGCGAAGGCGTGATGGAGCTGATCGTCAAGCACGTGCTGCCGGCCGAGCTGCTGCACAAGGACACCCAGTTTCACATCAACCCCACCGGCAACTTCATCATCGGTGGCCCGGTGGGCGACTGCGGCCTGACCGGCCGCAAGATCATCGTCGACACCTACGGCGGCATGGCCCGCCACGGGGGGGGCGCTTTCTCCGGCAAGGACCCGTCCAAGGTTGACCGTTCGGCCGCCTACGCCGGTCGCTACGTGGCCAAGAACATCGTTGCCGCTGGCCTGGCCGAGCGCTGCGAAATCCAGGTGTCGTACGCCATCGGCGTGGCCCAGCCGACCTCGATCTCGCTGAACACCTTCGGCACCGGCAAGGTTGCCGACGAGAAGATCATCCAGATCGTGCGCGAGTGTTTCGACCTGCGTCCGTATGCGATCACCACCATGCTCGACCTGCTGCACCCGATGTACCAGGAAACCGCGGCCTACGGTCACTTCGGCCGCACCCCGCAGGTCAAGACCGTGGGCGACGACACCTTCACCACGTTCACCTGGGAACGCACCGACCGTGTCGACGCGCTGCGCGCGGCCGCCGGGCTGTAAGCAACACCCGGTACAAGCAACACCCGGTAAACAAGAGCCCCTGCCAGGCGACTGGCAGGGGCTTTTTCTTGCCTAGGCTTGAAGTTCCACCCGCCGAGCAAGGACGCTCGCCATGCCCTTCAAGCTGTTGTCCGGCCTGCTGTTCGCCAGCACGCTCGCCTGTACCCCAACCACCGCCCTCGCCCGGCCCTGCCCCGACTGGCCACCGGCAGTGGCGCAAAGCGAACTCAAGCAGCTGGGCGAGCGCCTGGCCGACTGGGACGATCATTACCATCGCCTGGGCGTCGCGTTGATCAGCGACGAGCTCTACGACCAGAGCCGGGCGCGCCTGCAACACTTGCAAGCCTGCTTCCCCGGCACCGGTGCACCCCCGGCAGACCCGCTCGGAACCGCCACCGGCCCGTTGCGCCACCCCATCCCCCACACCGGCCTGAACAAGTTGCCCGACGAAGCCGCCGTGCGCGCCTGGATGCACGGCAAGCAGGACCTCTGGGTACAACCCAAGGTGGATGGCGTGGCCGCCACGCTGGTCTATGCAAAGGGCCGGCTGGTGCGCCTGATCAGCCGCGGCGACGGCGCCTACGGGCATGACTGGAGCCGCCACCTGCCGGCACTGGGCGCCCTCCCCCACACGTTGCCCGAACCTCTGGACCTGATACTGCAAGGCGAGCTGTTCTGGCGCCTGGACGGGCATGTGCAGGCCGCAGCGGGCAGCCGGAATGCCCGCGGCAACGTCGCCGGGTTGCTGGCGCGCAAGCAGCTCACCCCCGCGCAGGGCGCGGTGGTCGAGCTGTTCGCCTGGGCCTGGCCGCAGGGCCCCCTGGACCAGCGCGAGCGCCTGGCACGCCTGAGCGCCCTGGGCTTTGCCTACAGCGAGGCGTTCAGCCAGCCGGTGCAGACCTTCGACCAGGCCGCCCACTGGCGCCAGCACTGGTACCGCACGCCACTGCCATTCGCCAGCGACGGTGTGGTGCTGCGCCAGGGCCGGCGTCCGCCCGGCGAGCGCTGGCAGGCCCGGGCGCCGTACTGGATAGCGGCATGGAAATACCCCTTCGCCCAGGTACTGGCCGAGGTGCGACGCGTGCAGTTCAATGTGGGGCGCACCGGTCGCATCACCCCGGTGCTGCAACTGGCACCGGTGCAGCTGGATGACCGCACGGTGCGCCAGGTCAGCGTGGGCTCGCTAAGACGCTGGCAGCAACTGGACATTCGCCCGGGCGATCAGGTGGCGATCAGCCTGGCAGGCCTGACCATTCCCCGTCTGGACGGCGTGGTGCACCGCGCCCTCGAACGGCGTGAGATGAAGGTACCGGCAGCCGATGCGTTTCATCCGTTGAGCTGCTGGGAGCTGAGCGCCGGGTGTCGTCAGCAGTTCCTGGCCAGGTTGCAATGGCTGGGCGGCAAGCAGGGCCTGGCACTCCCAGGTGCCGGGCCGGCCAGCTGGGAGCGCCTGGTCGACGCCGGCCAGTTGCGCACACTGGCCGATGTGCTGGAACTGCCCGCCGAACATCCGTTGTACCCCGCCCTCGAACAGGCCCGTCAGCGACCCTTTGCCACCTGGGCGCGAGCCCTGGGTATGCCGGCCCCGCGTGCGTTGGCAGCGGGGGACACCTGGGCCGCACTGGCTGCCCGCGATGCGGCGCAATGGCAGGCCGAGCCCGGCGTGGGTGCCCACCGTGCCGGCCAGTTGCTGGCCTTTTTCGCTCACCCGCAGGTGCAGGCCCTGGCGGCGCGGTTACGTGAACATACAATCGAGGGTTTCTAAATTTGTCGGATCAGGGCAGCATCATGGGTTTCTGCCAAGCCCGCGACCACGGAGCCACTATGAAACTGCTTTCCCCGCTTGCCCTGTTCGCCGCCTGCTCGTTGCTCGCCACTTCGCTGATGGCTGCCGAGGAACAACCCGGCCTGACCGGCTGCGCTGCCAAGAAGCAGGCGATCAGCGAACAGATCGAACAGGCCCGCGCCCACGGCAACAGCGCCCAGCAGGCCGGCCTCGAGAAGGCCCTGAGCGAAGTGACCGAGCACTGCACCGATGCCGGCCTGAAGAAACAGCGTGAACAGAAGGTGCTGGATGCCCGTCATGAAGTGACGCAGCGCACCAAGGACCTGGACAAGGCCATGAAGAAAGGCGACGCCGACAAGATCAACAAGCGCAAGGACAAACTGGCCGAGTCGAAGAAGGAACTGCAACAGGCACTGGATGAGCTGGAGAAGTAGTCCGCGTTGAACCCTTCGCCGGCAAGGCCGGCTCCTACGTACAGCGCGCCAACTGTAGGAGCCGGCCCTGCGGCGAAAAGGCCGGCCAGCTCACCCCATCAATGATTGCGAAACTCGGTATGACAGGCCTTGCACGCCGCTTCCACCTTGCCCATCGGGGCCGCGACCGCCGCAGGCTCCAATGGCTGAGTACGGGTCTGGGCGACCAGCTCGCCGGTCACCTGCTCCATCTGCCGCGCCAGCTCCTGGAAGCGCGCCTGCTTTTGCCACACATCGGGCGTGGCGCTGCTGTCCTCCTCGCGCACCTGCGGGAAATGCTGCCACGGCTGGTGCGACAACGCGTCGAGCTTCACCGCACCATCGGCAAATTTCTGCCCGTCGAACGCCAGCCGGCCACGCAGCATGCCGCCGAGGTCTTCGCTGGTCTTGAGCATCTGCTTGAAAATCGCCTTGCGCTGGCCCAACGGCGAGTTGGGGTCGACACCGCCACAGGCGCTCAGGGCCAGGCAGGCCACCAGGATCACAGTCATTCGCTTGAACATCATGCTTGGCTCGGCACACGGAAAAAGGCGGCCAGTATCCCCGCCTTGCCGGCAAACACCAATACCCCTACCAAAAACAAGGGTTGCCTGGCCGCCCTGAACGCCAGGCACACCGTAGAGGACTACCCCGCATGAAAACCGCCCTGAGCCGCCTTGGCCTGACCGCCGCGTTGCTGGCCCTGCTGGTCGGCTGCAACGGCAGCGCCCCGGATAAATCCGCACCGCATCCGCTCGCCACCTACAGCCCCGCCACCTGGAAAGACCTGCCCAAGGTCTCCGACAGCGACCTGCTGGCCGGCTTCAATGCCTGGCGCAGCGCGTGCGAGCGCCTCAAGAACGATCCGGTCTGGGCCACCCCCTGCGCTGCTGCGGTGCAGGTGCCCGACGACGCCACCCAGGTGCGTGGCTTCTTGCAGACGCAGCTCGAGGTGTACGGCCTGCGCTCGGCCGAAAACAACGCCAACGGCCTGATCACCGGCTACTACGAACCGGTGTACCCCGGCAGCATGACCCGTACCGCCACGGCCAACGTGCCGGTGTATGGCATCCCCGATGACCTGGTGGTGGTGGCGCTCGACAGCATCTACCCCGAACTCAAGGGCAAGCGCCTGCGCGGTCGCCTGGACGGGCGCGTGCTCAAGCCCTACGACACCGCCGGGGTGATCCAGCAGCAAGGCGTCAAGGCGCCGGTGCTGGCCTGGCTGACCGACCCGATGGACCTGCAGTTTCTGCAGATCCAGGGCTCCGGGCGCATCCAGCTCGAAAGTGGGCAGCAGCTGCGCGTGGGCTATGCCGACCAGAACGGCCACCCGTATCGCCCGGTGGGCCGCTGGCTGGTCGAGCAGGGCCAGCTCAAGAAGGAAGACGTGACCATGGGCAGCATCCACGCCTGGGCCCAGGCCAACCCGAGCCGCGTGCCCGAGCTGCTGGCCAGCAACCCCAGCTATGTGTTCTTCAGTACTCGCCCGGACAGCAACGAAGGCCCGCGCGGTTCGCTGAACGTGCCGCTGACCGCCGGCTACAGCGTGGCCATCGACCGCAAGGTGATCCCGCTGGGCAGCCTGCTGTGGCTGTCGACCACCCGCCCGGACGGCGCGCCGGTGGTACGCCCGGTGGCCGCGCAGGACACCGGCGGGGCCATCACCGGCGAAGTGCGCGCCGATCTGTTCTGGGGTACCGGCAGCGAGGCCGGCGCTCTGGCCGGGGACATGAAGCAGCAGGGTCAGATCTGGCTGCTGTGGCCCAAGGGCGCGGCACTGCCGGTGGTGCCGCAGGTGGAAGGCAAGTAGCTCAGGCCGAGACCACGAAGAAGCTGACGATCAGGCCGATGCCCGCGAACCACACCGCCGAGCGCAGCGCGGCCCAGTCGGCCAGGTAACAGATGATGTAGAGCAGGCGGCTGGTGATGTAGAGCACCGCCAGCACGTCCTGGGTGACCTGCTCGGCATTGCCGACGATGTCGGCGATCACCACCGCCGCGACGAACGCCGGAATCGACTCGAAACTGTTGAGCTGCGCAGCATGGGCGCGGCGCGGCAGGCCTTCGAGCTTGTCCAGAAAACCGCGCGGGTCATGGTTCTGTCGCAGGCTGAAGCGACCACTGCCGAACTTGGCGATGCTGGTGCACACGAACGGCAGCAGCAACGCGATCAATACACACCAGAAAGCGACGGTCATGGCAGGGGTCCTTGTTGTTGGGGTCAGAGTTTCATGATCAGCATGCCGATCAGTACCAGTGCACAAGCTAAGAGCCTCGGCCCGCCGAAAGGTTCTTTGAGGTAGCGCATGCCCATCAGCACCACCAGGATCACGCTCACCTCGCGCAGCGCCGCAGCCTCGGCCACCGAGCCCAGTTGCATGGCCCACAGTACCAGCGCGTAGCTGGACAGCACGCACAACCCCACGGCCAGGCCCAGCTTCCACTGGCTGCGCCAGAACTGCACAAACGGCGCGCGCCGGGCCACCGTCGCCAGCAACGGGAACGGCCAGGCGCTGATCAGCGTCAGCCACACCAGGTAGTCCAGCGGCTGCGACCACAGCCGGATCGCGCTGCCGTCGAGCCAGGTGTAGCAGCCGATGCACAGGCCGATCAGCGCCACCACCGGCAGCATCGACCAGGGCAGACGTTCGCCGCCACCGCCCTGCCACAGCAGGCAGGCCATGCCGCACGGGATCAGCAGAATGCCGAAGATCTGCTGGGTGCTCAGCGTCTCGCCGGCAAAGGTCAGGGTCAGCGCCAGCACCACCAGCGGCGACAACCCGCGCATCAGGGGGTAGACCAGGCCCAGGTCGCCGACCCGGTAGGCCTTGATCAGCAGGTAGCGGTACAACAGCTCGAACGCCGCCGAGGCCAGCATCCACGGCCAGATCTCGGGCGGCGGTACCTGCACGAACGCCACCATCGCCAGGGCGAACAGCAGCGCCACCACGTCCATGCTGGCAATCACCAGCAGACGCTCGCCGCTGAACTTGATCAGGGTGTTCCAGGTGGCATGCAGCAGGGCGGCGATCAGCACCAGCGAAGTGGCGAGCACGGTTGAGTTCCTGGGTAGTGCACGGCTGCGCAGTTTCAACCAGGCGCAACAAAACAGCCAGCCTGCGGTCAACGTTGATCGAAAAAGTGTGTCCTGAACCTCGCGCCGGCGCATCCAAGCCCTGCCCGAGCCATTCGGGCACTGACTTGGAAGCCATTACAGGACCTAGGATGCTTGAGCTAGTTGCCGCGTTTATTTGCCTCACCACCCTCCTCACCTATGTGAACTACCGCTTTATCGGCCTGCCGCCGACCATTGGCGTGATGGTCACTGCACTGCTGTTTTCCCTGATCCTCCAGGGCCTGAGCGTCATCGGCTACCCGGGCCTGGAAGAACGGGTGCAGGGCCTGATGAGCCAGATCGACTTCAACGACCTGCTGATGCACTGGATGCTGGCGTTCCTGCTGTTCGCCGGCGCGCTGCACGTGAACCTGGCCGACCTGCGCGACTACCGCTGGCCGATCGGCCTCCTGGCCACCGTCGGCGTGCTGATCGCCACGGTGGTGATCGGCTACCTGGCGCACTGGATCTTCGCCCTGTTCGGCTGGCACGTGAACCTGCTGTACTGCCTGCTGTTCGGCGCACTGATCTCGCCCACCGACCCGATCGCGGTGCTCGGCGCCCTGCGTACCGCCAATGCGTCCAAGCCGCTGAAGACCACCATCGTCGGCGAGTCGCTGTTCAACGACGGCACCGCGGTCGTGGTGTTCACCGTGCTGCTGGGCATCGCACAACTGGGCGAGACCCCGAGCGTGAGCGACACCGCGATCCTGTTCGCCCGCGAGGCCATCGGCGGCGCGCTGTTCGGCGCGGTGATCGGCTACGTCACCTACCGCATGATCAAGAGCATCGAGCAGTACCAGGTGGAGGTCATGCTGACCCTGGCGCTGGTGATCGGCGGCTCGGCCGCAGCCTACGAACTGCACGTCTCGGCGCCCATCGCGATGGTGGTAGCGGGCCTGATCATCGGCAACCTGGGTCGCAACCTGGCTATGAACGACATGACCCGGCGCTACATGGACGGCTTCTGGGAACTGATCGACGACATGCTCAACGCGCTGCTGTTCGCGCTGATCGGCCTGGAGCTGTTGCTGCTGCCGTTCTCGTGGATGCACCTGGCTGCGGCCGGGGTGCTGGCAGTGGCGATCCTGCTGTCGCGCCTGCTGACCGTGGCGCCGGCGATCGTCATGCTGCGCCGCTGGAGAACGGTGCCGCGCGGCACCATCCGCGTGCTCACCTGGGGCGGCCTGCGCGGCGGTGTGTCCGTGGCCCTGGCGCTGTCGCTGCCATCGGGCCCCGAACGTGACCTGCTGCTGAGCATCACCTACATCGTGGTGCTGTCGTCGATCCTGCTGCAGGGCCTGAGCATCGGTCGCGTGGTGCGCGGGGTTACCGAGCAGCCTTGACCGGCGAGGGGCTGCCCAGCAGCCCCAGCAGATGCCGCATCGCCACTGGCCGGCGCGGCGTCGAGCCGTGCAGCACCACCAGTGCCCGCGCGTGGCGCGGGTCATCGCCCAGCGGCCAGGCACAGATGCCCTCATGGGGCATGCCGGCCCATTGCGGCACCAACGATACCCCCATGCCCTGGGCCACCAGCATCACGATGGTTTCCAGCGCATCCAGCTCGCACAGCAACTGCGGCGTTATCAATTGCTCATCCAGGTAGCGCTGGGCGATCTGCCCGCCCCACGACTGTGCGTCATAGCGAATGAACGGGTGCTCGCGCAGCAACGTATCGGGGGTCAGCGCGGCCTGTGCAGCCGGCGCGATCAGAATCAGCGGCTCGACCTTGAGCACCTGCAGCGCCAGTGCCTTGGGCAGCGTGAAGGGCGGGCGCACCAGAATCGCGGCATCCAGTTCGCCGCCGAGCACCTTCTCGTACAGGCTGCGCGAATCACCCGGGGTGATCTGCAGCTTGAGCCCCGGCGCCGATCGCGCCAGACGCTCGATAAGCCCCGGCAATACCCCGGTCAACGCCGTCGACACCGCGCCCACCCTGACGTCCCCCGTCAACCCGTCATGGCTCAGGTCGTGCTGCAGTTCACGCGCCTGCTCGATGATCGCCTGGATCCTGGGCAACAGCAGCAGGCACTGGTCCGAGGGGCGGATGGCATGCGCAGTACGCAGCAGCAAGGTGCAGCCCAGTGTGCGTTCCAGCGCCTGCACGCGCTGGCTGATCGCCGCTGCCGTGCGGTTCTCGCGACGCGCGGCCGCGGCAATCGAGCCGGTTTCCACCACTGCCACCAGGCTTTTCAGAAAGCGCACATCCATAAGTTTTTCTTTCGCTCAGAGCAAGGCAAAGCCGTTTTACCCCGTCACACGGCCTACTTACCCTCAACGCTCAACCACACGGGGGATACGCCATGAACAGACCCTTTCACGCTGCATACCACGTTTGCGACCTGGAACAGGCGCGTATTTTTTATCGAGATGTTCTGGGCTGCACCGAAGGGCGCAGCACCGCGACCTGGGTCGACTTCGACTTCTTCGGCAACCAGCTCTCGTTGCACCTGGGCACCCCGTTCGCCACCACCCGTACCGGGCAGGTTGGCGAGCACAAGGTACTGATGCCGCATATCGGCGTGGTACTGCCACTGGACGAGTGGATGACCCTGGCCGTGCGCCTCACCCGGCGTGGCCTGGCATTCGAGATCCCGCCGGTGGTGCGCTTTGTGGGCGAGCCGGGCGAACAACGCACGATGTTCTTCCTCGACCCCAGCGGCAATCCGATCGAGGTCAAGGGCTTCAAGGATTTCGCCGGCCTGTTCGCGCAGTAACGCACCCTTCGCACTCCCCACAACCACAACAACAAGGGGCACCCCATGGGCATTCGCACACCTTCCAGCCTGGTCACGCGCATCATGATCGGCCTGGTCGCCGGCGTGATCGTCGGCATCCTTCTCAACCAGTTCCCCGAGCACAAGGCCTGGTTCATCGACAACCTGCTGCAGCCGGCCGGCGACCTGTTCATCAAGCTGATGAAGATGATCGTGGTACCGCTGGTGTTCGCCTGCATGACCGTCGGCATCGCCGGCGCCGGCAGCACGCGCGCCCTGGGCCGGGTCGGGATGAAGACGTTCGTGTACTTCTTCACCATCACCAGCATCGCGATCCTGTTCGGGCTGGTGGTCGGCAACGTGTTCCAGCCCGGCGCCGGCGCGGACTTCAGCAGCACGCTGCAGGCACCGGTCACCACGCTGGCATCCAGCACCGAAACGCAGAACCTGGGGCGCACCCTGGTGGCCATCGTGCCGGACAACATCGTGCTGGCCATGGCCGAGGGCAAGCTGCTGTCGGTGCTGTTCTTCGCCATCCTGTTCGGCTGCGCCCTGTCGATGCTGCCCCAGCAGCAGAAGGCACCGTTGATCAGCGTGATGCAGGGCGTATCGGACACCATGTTCAAGGTCACCCACCTGGTGATGCACTACTCACCCATCGGCATCTTCGGGCTGATCGGCGTCACCGTTGCCAGCTTCGGCCTGAGCGCACTGCTGCCACTGGCCAAGCTGATCGGCATTACCTACGTGGCGGTGCTGCTGTTTGCGCTGTGCGTGCTGGGGGCGGTGGCCAGGCTGGCGGGGGTGCGGTTCTTCCACCTGTTGCGCGAGATACGCAGCGAGTTGCTGCTGGCCTACAGCAGCGCCGCCTCGGCCACGGTGATGCCGCAACTGATCGAGAAGATGGAGCGCTACGGCGCGCCACGCCCGATCACCAGCATGGTCATTCCGTTGGGGTATTCATTCAACCTCGATGGTGCGTCGCTGTTCGCAGCGCTTGGCACGCTGTTCATCGCCCAGGCCTATGGCATCGACCTGGGCCTGGCTGACCAGGCGATGCTGGTGCTGATCATGGTGCTGACCTCCAAGGGTGCGGCGGGGGTGCCGGGCTTCATGTTCATCATCCTCACCGCCACGCTGACCGCGGCAGGGCTGCCGGTCGAGGGCGTGGCGATCATCGCCGGGGTGTATCGGCTGATGGACATGCCGGTCACTGCACTCAACGTGCTGGGTAACGCGCTGGCGCCACTGGTGATCGCACGCTGGGAGGGCCAGCTCAAGGCACCTGGCCAAACCGCCCCCGCCAGCCCCGCTGCCCCTGACTTGAAGCTTGAAGCTTGAACTGTGCAGCTACCGCCGTCATTCCACCGAGGTATCGAACTGATCCTTGATGAACTTGATCTCGGTACGCCCATGGGGTGCCGGCAAGCCGTCCTCACCCAGGTTGACGAAGACCATCTTGTCGACGGTGAGGATGCTCTTGCGGGTGATCTTGTTGCGCACTTCGCATTTGAGGGTGATGGAGGTGCGGCCGAATTCGGTGGCGGTGATGCCCAGCTCGATGATGTCGCCCTGGCGCGAGGCGCTGACGAAGTTGATCTCCGAGATGTACTTGGTCACCACACGCTGGTTGCCCAGTTGCACGATCGCGTAGATCGCCGCCTCTTCGTCGATCCAGCGCAACAGGCTGCCACCGAACAGGGTGCCGTTGGGGTTGAGGTCTTCGGGTTTTACCCATTTGCGGGTGTGAAAGTTCATGCGTACTCCTGACCGTCTTGCCAATCGATGCCGACAATGATGGCAGAGCCTGCCGGCGGCCTCCATTGAACATCGACTATCGTCTCGATTAATTGACAGAAAGCCTTGGGCCGATGCGCGGGCGCAGCTATAATCGCCAACGCTTCACAGACGGTCATCACCACTCGATGCCGTTCCCGCCACCTGTCCGAGGGGCGCTGCAGCAGGTTCTCCTGTCAGGCTCGGATGGGGCGTTGCCTGCACGGGGTTCCCCGCACGGGCACTAAACGCACAACGGCGCCCATTCGCACACTACGAATGGAGGCTCTTGATGAGCGCTGTAAACACGCCTGCAGATTTTACCGACTACAAAGTCGCCGACATGTCCCTGGCTGCCTGGGGCCGCCGCGAAACCATCATCGCCGAGTCCGAAATGCCGGCCCTGATGGGTCTGCGCCGCAAGTACGCCGCTGAACAGCCGCTCAAGGGTGCAAAAATCCTCGGCTGCATCCACATGACCATCCAGACCGCCGTGCTGATCGAAACCCTGGTCGCGCTGGGCGCCGAAGTGCGCTGGTCGTCGTGCAACATCTTCTCCACCCAGGATCAGGCCGCTGCCTCCATTGCCGCCGCCGGCATCCCGGTATTCGCCTGGAAGGGCGAGACCGAGCAGGAATACGAGTGGTGCCTGGAGCAGACCATCCTCAAGGATGGCGCGCCATGGGATGCCAACATGATCCTCGACGACGGCGGCGACCTCACCGAGCTGCTGCACAAGAAGTACCCGCAGGTACTGGACCGCGTTCACGGCGTGACCGAAGAGACCACCACCGGTGTGCACCGTCTGCTCGACATGCTGGCCAAGGGCGAGCTGAAGATCCCGGCGATCAACGTCAACGACTCGGTCACCAAGAGCAAGAACGACAACAAGTACGGCTGCCGTCACAGCCTCAACGACGCCATCAAGCGCGGCACCGACCACCTGCTGTCGGGCAAGCAGGCGCTGGTGATCGGCTACGGTGACGTGGGCAAGGGTTCGGCCCAGTCGCTGCGTCAGGAAGGCATGATCGTCAAGGTCTCGGAAGTCGACCCGATCTGCGCCATGCAAGCCTGCATGGACGGCTTCGAGCTGGTTTCGCCGTTCATCGACGGTATCAACAACGGCACCGAAGCCAGCGTCGACAAGGCCCTGCTGGGCAAGATCGACCTGATCGTGACCACCACCGGTAACGTCAACGTGTGCGATGCCAACATGCTCAAGGCCCTGAAAAAGCGCGCCGTGGTATGCAACATCGGTCACTTCGACAACGAAATCGACACCGCCTTCATGCGCAAGAACTGGGCATGGGAAGAGGTCAAGCCACAGGTTCACAAGATCCACCGTACCGGCCCTGGCGATTTCGACGCGCAGAACGACGACTACCTGATCCTGCTGGCCGAAGGCCGCCTGGTGAACCTGGGCAACGCCACTGGCCACCCGAGCCGCATCATGGACGGTTCGTTCGCCAACCAGGTACTGGCACAGATCTTCCTGTTCGGCCAGAAGTACGCCGACCTGTCGCCGGCCCAGAAAGCCGAGCGCCTGACCGTTGAAGTACTGCCGAAAAAACTCGACGAAGAAGTGGCCCTGGAAATGGTCCGCGGTTTCGGCGGCGTGGTAACCCAACTGACCAAACAGCAGGCCGACTACATCGGCGTGACTGTTGAAGGCCCGTTCAAACCAGACGCCTACCGCTACTGATGGGCCAAAGCCGGTGACGCTGCCACAGCGTCACCGGCTTTTTTCTGTGGCCAGCCTCACGGCTGGCCAGCACGATCGGTTTACCAGGATTTCGCCATGTCTCAGGAACGCCGTTACAGCTTCGAGTTCTTCCCGACCAAGACCGACGCTGGACATGAAAAACTGCTCGCCACGGCTCGCACCCTGGCCAGCTACAACCCGGACTTCTTCTCCTGCACCTATGGTGCCGGTGGCTCGACCCGCGACCGCACGCTCAACACCGTGCTGCAGCTCGAAAGCGAAGTGAAGGTACCGGCCGCGCCGCACCTGTCGTGCGTGGGCGACAGCAAGGACGACCTGCGCAGCCTGCTGGCCCAGTACAAGGCCGCCGGCATCAAGCGTATCGTGGCCCTGCGCGGCGACCTGCCGTCGGGCATGGGCATGGCCAGTGGCGAGCTGCGCTACGCCAACGAGCTGGTCGAATTCATTCGCCAGGAAAGCGGTGATCACTTTCACATCGAAGTGGCCGCCTACCCGGAAATGCACCCCCAGGCCCGTCACTTCGAAGACGACCTGATCAATTTCGTGCGCAAGGCCAAGGCCGGCGCCGACAGCGCCATCACCCAGTACTTCTTCAACGCCGACTGCTACTTCCACTTCGTCGAGCGCGTGCAGAAGCTGGGCGTGGACATCCCGGTGGTACCCGGCATCATGCCGATCACCAACTACAGCAAGCTGGCGCGCTTCTCCGATGCGTGCGGCGCCGAGATCCCGCGCTGGGTCCGCAAGCAGCTGGAAGCCTATGGCGACGATGTGCAAAGCATCCAGGCCTTCGGCGAACAGGTCATCACCGAAATGTGCGAAAAACTGCTGCAAGGCGGCGCACCGGGGCTGCACTTCTATACCCTGAACCAGGCCGAACCCAGCCTGGCAGTGTGGAACAACCTCAAGCTGCCACGCTGATTACTGTCAAACACGGTAATAAATAGTTGCGAAAACGGTAAGGGCTTTAGCGTACGCTAAGGCCCTTTCCATTTTCCCTTACAGATACGGATCTTCGCGTTTCTATGCCCCTCGCTTCCCCTTCCGCACGTCCCCAACTGATCTATCTTGTCTTCGGTGCCCAGACTTACCATCAGGAAGCGCAGTTCAGCATCTCCAGCGCCTTGGCCAACCTGCACAAGACGCCGGGGGAACCCCTCGATATCCAGGTGTTCAGCGACGACCCGCACCCCTATCGCCACTTGCCGGTAACGGTGCATGCACTCGATGCCGACACCCGCAAGGCATGGAGCGAGCCGCACGGTTATCACTTTCGCACCAAGCACGTGCTGCTGCGCCAGGTGCTGCAGGACCACGAAAACGCCCTGCTGATCGACACCGACACGTTTTTCCATCAGTCACCCATCGAGCTGTTCCGGCGCATGCAGCCCGGCACGCTGCTGTGCAATGCGGTCGGCGGCAAATACGGCGTAAATCAGCAATGCGCACTGTACCAAAACCTTGCAGGCCCACTGCAGGCACGCGGCCTGGCCGAAGACGGCATGCCATTGCTCAATTCGGGCGTCATCGGCCTGTATCGGCAGGACGCGGGCCTGCTCGACCAGTCCATTGCCTTGATGGACGAGTTCTATCCGCTGGCCCCGCGCGCCTATACCCTCGAAGAGTTCTGCCTGGCGGTCGCCGCCCATGACACCTTGAACGTGCAGGAATGCCCCGACCTGATCCACCACTACTGGAGCCGCAAGCAACTGTTCCGAGCCAAGATCCAGGCCTGGCTGAACAAGCACGGTAGCGACCCGCTCTCGACACAGGCCATGGCCGATATCGCCCAGGTCAACACACAGCTGCCACGCCCGCCGCTGCTGCAACGCCTGCACTGCAAGCTGCTGGGGCTGTTGCTGCCGGCAAGGCAACGTCAGTTCATGCGTGAACTGGCCTACGGCTGTCATCCCTATGCCAACGAATTCGATCGCGCCTGCGCCCAGGCCTGGTGGGAAAAAGCCCTGGAGAACGTCGAGAGGCGCCAGGGCAAGCCCGCCTGCGCCAACCAGCTCGGGCAGTGGTTCAGGCATCCAGGCATGCGCCTGGCCCTGGGTCGTCAGCTGCCGATCGTGAAAGCTCACCTGGAGCAGCGCCGCGAGGGCTGAAGCCTGGGCGCGCTGGCCATTCTCGAGCAGCCATCGTACTCTCCAGCCATGCCCGATCTTTACCGACTGTTCGCCGCCCTGTTTCTCGCCTGCCTGAGTACCCTGGCTCATGGCGAGAGGCTGCGCATCGTCACCGACCCCTGGCCGCCCTATGTGTACCAGGAAAACGGAGAGGCCAAGGGCATCGACTACGAGGTCACCGCCGAGGTGTTCAAGCGCCTGGGCATCGAGGTGCAATGGCAGTTCCTGCCATGGAAGCGCTGCCTGGCGATGGTCGAACAGGGGCTGGCCGACGGCGTGCTCGACATCTTCAAGACCGAGCAGCGCGACGCCCAGCTGTTCTACCCCAGCGAACCGCTGTCGCACGTGGAGTTCGTGCTGTTCCAGGCCAACGCCCGGCCCCACGCCATCAGGCACCTGGAAGACCTCAAGGGGCTGACCGTGGGCACCGCGCCCGGCTATACCTACGGCCCGGCGTTTGCCGATTCACCCGACTTCAAGCGCGAGCCGGCACCTACCCTGGAAGCCAACCTGGGCAAGCTGCAACTGGGGCGCATCGACCTGCTGGTCACCGATCGCCGGGTTGGCCGGCATGTGATCAAGAGCCTGGGCCTGGAGCAACAGGTCAGCGAACTGGGGCTGGTGATCGACCGCCAGCCCCAGTTCCTGGCAGTACGCCGCAATGCCGGCATGGACCTGCTGGCGCAACGCTTCGCCGCCGAGCTGCGCCGCTTCAAGCAGGAGCCGGCCTATGCCGAGCTGAACGCACGCTACGCAGGCGCCGAGGTGAATATTCCGCAAACCGTTGAGCAGCAGGAACGCAGCACGCACTGATTGCTCTGTTATACTCCGCCAACCCCGCCAGGCTTACGCCCGGACGCTCGGCCTTGCAAAAGGCATCCCGATCGGCAGGACAGCGCGCCCAGAGCCCGCCCGCCGCCCCCCGGATGCGCATTGAAGGCCCAGCAGGACCGGACGCGATAGCATCACCTGATGCCCGTCGCGCCAGGCACGAACTTCCCATAGGGCTTAGCCCCCACTAGAACAGGATTACTCATGTCCTTTGCTTCCCTCGGTCTCTCCGAGGCTCTAGTCCGCGCTATCGAGGCAGCGGGCTATACCCAGCCTACGCCGGTGCAACAGCGGGCCATTCCCGCCGTGTTGCAAGGTCGCGACCTGATGGTCGCGGCGCAGACAGGTACTGGTAAAACCGGTGGCTTTGCACTGCCGATTCTCGAACGCCTGTTTCCAGGTGGCCACCCCGACAAGTCCCAGCGCCATGGCCCACGCCAGCCGCGGGTACTGGTGCTGACCCCCACCCGCGAACTCGCCGCCCAGGTCCACGACAGCTTCAAGATCTACGCCCGCGACCTCAAGTTCGTCAGCGCCTGCATCTTCGGCGGTGTCGGCATGAACCCGCAGGTGCAGGCCATGTCCCGCGGCGTCGACGTGCTGGTGGCCTGCCCCGGCCGTCTGCTGGACCTCGCCGGCCAGGGCAGCGTCGACCTGAGCCACGTTGAGATCCTGGTGCTCGACGAAGCCGACCGCATGCTCGACATGGGCTTCATCCATGACGTGAAGAAGGTCCTCGCACGCTTGCCTGCCAAGCGCCAGAACCTGCTGTTCTCGGCGACCTTCTCAAAAGACATCACCAACCTGGCCGACAAGCTGCTGCACAACCCCGAGCGCATCGAGGTCACGCCGCCCAACACCACGGTCGAGCGTATCGAGCAGCGTGTGTACCGTCTGCCCGCCAGCCACAAGCGTGCCCTGCTGGCCCACCTGATCACCCAGGGTGCCTGGGAGCAGGTGCTGGTCTTCACACGTACCAAGCACGGCGCCAACCGCCTGGCCGAGTACCTCGAGAAGCACGGCCTGACTGCCGCGGCGATTCACGGCAACAAGAGCCAGAATGCGCGCACCAAGGCCCTGGCCGACTTCAAGGCCGGCACCGTGCGCATCATGGTCGCCACCGACATCGCCGCCCGCGGCCTGGACATCGACCAGTTGCCCCACGTGGTCAACTTCGAGCTGCCCAACGTCGAGGAAGACTACGTGCACCGTATCGGCCGTACCGGCCGTGCGGGCCGTTCCGGCGAGGCCATCTCGCTGGTGGCGCCGGACGAAGAGAAGCTGCTCAAGAGCATCGAGCGCGTCACCCGCCAGAAAATCCAGGACGGCGACCTGATGGGCTTCGATGCCTCGACGGTCGAAGCCGAAAAACCCGAAGCCCGTGAACGTCCGCAGATGAACCCGCGCGGTGGCCGTGGCCAGCGTGCCGACGGCAGCAATGCCGGCGGGCGCAAGGACAAGGGCAAGGACAAAGGCCAGGAAAAGGATAAGCCCGCAGGCGACAGAGCCACTGAGAAGGCCGCCGGCGGGCGCCAAGAGCGCAAGCCCCGTGACAACAGCAAAACCCGCCAGGCACCCTCGGGTCAGGCAGCAGTAGTTCCGAAAATCCCGGCCGACCGTGACCCTGAAGCCTTCCTGGACGACGAAGTGGACAACTTCGGCAACCGTGCCGACTACGTCAGCCCGTACCAGAACAAGGGCGGGCAGGGCCGCAACCGTCGCCCGGGCGCACCGGCAGCCGCCGGTACCGGCACCGGAGCACCCCGCGGTGGCCAGCCACGCAGCAACACCGGTGGTGGTGCACGTAGCGGTGGCGCCGGCAGCAATGGCGAGAAGCGCGGTGGTGCACGCAGCGGTGGCGGTGGTCGCGATGGCCAGGCGCGTCGCGACGGCAGCAACAACCGCAACCGCCGCCCGGCCCGTGACGATCAGTCGTCGCAGGAACCGGCAGTGCGCAACCCGCGTGACGGCCAGTCGCAGCCCAAGATCGTGCACAAGGAATCCAAGATCGACCGGTTCCCGACCGCCGAACAGCTCGAGCAACTGCCAAGCCGCCCACGTGGCGAGAAGCCTGCGCTGCTGACGCGCAACCGCTGATCCCGCCACTGCGCACACAAAAACGCCGCCCCTAGGGGCGGCGTTCTTGTTTACAGGCCAGGCAATTACTTCTGCTTGACGCCTTCCAGCGAGATGTCCAGCTGGGCGGTCTGTGCCACGTCGCCAGGCAGCTTGATGCCGAAGTCTTTCAGGTCCAGTGTGGTGGTAGCGTTGAAACCGGCGCGCTCGCCGCCCCATGGGTCCTTGCCTTCACCGTTGAAGGTGGCCTTGAAGGTCACTGGCTTGGTCACGCCGTGGAAGGTCAGGTCGCCGGTCACGTCGGCAGTCTTGTCGCCAGTGGGCTTGACGGCGGTGGAGACGAACTTGGCGTCGGCGAATTTCGAAACGTCCAGGAAGTCCTTGCTGGCGATGTGCTTGTCACGCTCGGCGTGGTTGGACCACAGGCTGGCGGTCTTCACGTCTACCGAGATCTTGCTGTCCTGCGGCTTGGCGGAATCCCAGCTGAAGGTACCGTCCCAGTCCTTGAAGGTGCCGTGGATGAAGCTGTAGCCCAGGTGGCTGACTTTCCAGTCGATGAAGGCGTGCTGGCCTTCCTTGTCGATCTTGTAGTCGGCAGCCATGGCCTGGCCAGCGGTGAACAGGGCGGTACCGAGCGCCAGAGCGGCAAAAGTCTTTTTCAACATTACTTCTATTCCTTTGGAGTTGAGGTTGAACATCAAGCTTTGCGGCCCAGCATGCGGGTGAGGGTCGCGTCACGGTCGATAAAGTGGTGCTTGAGGGCGGCCAGGCCATGCAGGCCGGCGAAGATCACCAACCCCCAGGCCAGGTAGAAGTGGATTTCCCCGGCGACATCCGCCTGGTTGGGCAGGTCGCTGACCAGTGCCGGCACCTCGAACAGGCCGAACACCGGGATGCCCACGCCGTCTGCGGTGGAGATCAGGTAGCCGGTGATCATCACCCCGAACAGGCCCACGTACAGCAGGCCGTGGCCGGCCTTGGCGGCGAAGCGGGTAAGCGGGCCGTGGTTGGCCGGGGCCGGTGGTGGCGGGCTGATGAAGCGCCACAGCACGCGACCGAGCATGATCGCCAGCAGGGTCAGGCCGATACTCTTGTGCAGGTCGGGTGCCGTTTTGCGCCACGCACTGTAGTAGTCCAGGCCGACCATCCAAAGCCCCAGGCCGAACAGGCCGAAGACCGCCAGGGCCACGCCCCAGTGCAGGACGATACTGACCACGCCATAGCGAGAAGGAGAATTGCGCAGTTGCATTGCCGTGTTTCCCTGTAAGAACTGTGCCCAAGACTAACCGGTTATCTATCGAATTAAAGCGGAAAATTTCGCTTTGAACGATCGAGAAACATGATCTTTAGTGTGAGACGAACAGGTTAAGGAAACATTAACTCGGCAGGAAGGAATTCTGGTGCTGCTGGACGCGCATCGCGGGTCAAGCCCGCCCCCACAGGGTCTTCGGCGATCCTGTGGGAGCGGGCTTGACCCGCGATGCGGTCACTGCATTACTGCGTCTTGGCTTGGGTAGCCGCCGCCGGCTTCTTCGCCACCGGCTTGGCCGCAGGCTTTTTGACCGGCTGGGCCTTGGCCGCAGGCTTCTTGGCTGGCGCAGCTTTCGCCGGGGCCTTCTTGGCAGCAGGCGCAGGCTTTGCCGGCGCCTGCCTGGCTACTGGCGCAGCCGCAGCGGGCGTTGGCGCCGGCGCAGGTGCAGCGGCTGGGGCTGGGGCTGGCGCAGGAGCTGGCGCCGCATCAACCGGCTTGGCCGGCGCTTTGTCTACCGGCTTGTCACCGCCACCGAACAACCGCGAGAAGAAGCCAGGCTTGCTGTCCTTGGCCGCCACCGCTGCCGCTGCGGCCCCGGCCGCCACCGGCGCCAGCTTGGCCGGGTCGAACGACTTGCCGTTGGACATGTCCACCACCTGGCCCGCCGCGCGCTGGCCGCTGCGCAGAGCGCCTTCCAGGGTGCCGGGGTACAACGCATCGGTGTGTTCGCCGGCAAACGCCACGCGCTGCACCGGACGCTCCCACAGGCGCCAGAACTTGCTGATCTGCCCCGGCCCGTAGGCGAGGTACGCACCGCCCGTGCCGGCATCGGTGCTGTAGCGACGCACTTCATAACCGGTGAACGCGCCACGCGCCTGCGGGTAGAACGCATGCAGGCGAATCAGCACCTGGTCGACCATCTGCTTGTCGCCGAACGCCTGCAGCAGGCGCGCGTTGTCACCGGACAGGTTGATCACCACGTTGGCGCCACCCTTGAGCGCCGGCTCGATCCACAGCATGCCCAGGCCGGTGTTGCTGTAGATTTCGCCCGACATGCGCGCACGGCTTTCCCAGACCGGGGTCTTGAACTTGAGCAGCAGCTGGTCGCGCCAGCCGTAGTTGGTGCCCTTGAGCGCCGCCAGGTGCTGGTTGTCCAGGCCCGGGGTCATCTGGATCTTGGCCAGGGCGCGCAACGGTACCGCCAGCACCACGTAGTCGGCGCTGTAGCCCACCGCGCCGACCTTGACCGTGACGCCGTCCTTGTCCTGGATGATGGCGCTGACCGGTGCGCTGGTCTTGATGGTCTTCAGTTGCTTGACGAAAGCCTGCGCCAGCACCGGGCTGCCGCCGGGCAGACGGGCGGCGCGCAGGTCGCGATCGCTCACATCGCGGTACACGCGGGTCTGCTGCGCGAAATACAGCAACGACAGGCGCGAAGGCTCGTCATAGCGGGTACGGATCTGCTGGTTGACCAGCTGGCGCGCGGTCGGTGGCAGTTGCAGCTTGTCCAGCCAGCCGGAAACGTTGAGCTGGTCGAGGGCGAACAGGGTGCTGTTGGCCGCCGGGTTTTCAGGGTCGCTGATCGAGCGCGCCAGGTCGTCGAGGGTCTTCTCGTAGCGCTTGAGTGCCTCGGCGGTGGCCGGCTGCTTGGTGGCCAGGTCTGCGGCGCTGAAGTACTCGCCATCGATCAGGTAGCTCGGTACGCGCACGAACTCCGGCGCCGGCAGGGTGGCCAGCTTGAAGGTGTCGAGGTAGCGGTTGAGGGTCGGCTGGGCCTTGCTGTTGCCGATCCACTCGCTGGTGGCCAGGCCCGAACGCCCGCCCATGCCCGGCTTGGCTTCCAGCAGGGTCACCTGCCAGCCCTTGTTTTGCAGTTCGTAGGCGGCGGTGAGGCCTGCCAGGCCGCCACCTACCACGATGGCCGTCGGCTGCTTGGCAGCCGCGAGGGCGCCCGCGCTGAACAGCCCTATCATTACCAGCGCGCAGGCGCGCAGCCAACCAGCAGACATTCGGCGAACTCCGGATCAAAGGCGGAAAATGCGGGGTGAACCCCCCGGGAAAAACGTCGGTGAAGGATACGTCAGGCCGCCCGGGCCTGCCACTAATGCCCGCACCGTTTGCGCCTTATGGGTTGTCCTGCCCCGGCGCTTTGCATAGGCTTGCGCGGTTACCCGAACCCGCGTCGCCAGGAGAGAGCCCATGGGCCTGAATCAACAGTGGATGGAACGTGACCTCAAGGTCCTGTGGCATCCCTGCACCCAGATGAAAGACCACGAGCACCTGCCGCTGATCCCGATCAAGCGTGGCGATGGCGTATGGCTCGAAGACTTCGAAGGCAAGCGCTACCTCGACGCGGTGAGCTCCTGGTGGGTCAACGTGTTCGGCCACGCCAACCCGAAGATCAACCAGCGCATCAAGGACCAGGTCGACCAACTCGAACACGTGATCCTCGCAGGCTTCAGCCACCAGCCGGTGATCGAACTGTCCGAGCGCCTGGTCAAGCTCACCCCCGAGGGCCTGAACCGCTGCTTCTACGCCGACAATGGCTCCTCGTGCATCGAAGTGGCGCTGAAGATGAGCTTCCATTACTGGCTCAACAAGGGCCAGCCGGACAAGAAGCGCTTCGTCACCCTGAGCAACAGCTACCACGGCGAGACCATCGCGGCGATGTCGGTGGGCGACGTGCCGCTGTTCACCGAGACCTACAAGGCACTGCTGCTCGACACCCTCAAGGTGCCCAGCCCCGACTGCTACCTGCGCCCCGAGGGCGTGAGCTGGGAAGACCATTCGCGCACGATGTTCGCCGCCATGGAACAGACCCTGGCCGAGCACCACCAGAGCATCGCCGCCGTGATCGTCGAACCGCTGATCCAGGGCGCCGGCGGCATGCGCATGTACCACCCGGTGTACCTCAGGCTGCTGCGCGAGGCGTGCGACCGCTACGGCGTGCACCTGATCCACGACGAGATCGCCGTAGGCTTCGGGCGCACCGGCACGATGTTCGCCTGCGAGCAGGCCGGCATCCGCCCCGACTTCCTGTGCCTGTCCAAGGCCCTCACCGGCGGCTACCTGCCGCTGGCCGCGTGCCTGACCACCGACGAGGTGTACAGCGCGTTCTACGACGATTACCCGACCCTGCGCGCGTTCCTGCACTCGCACAGCTACACCGGCAACCCGCTGGCCTGTGCCGCGGCGCTGGCGACCCTGGACATCTTCGAGCAGGACAACGTGATCGAGGCCAACAAGGCCCTGGCCACACGCATGGCCACGGCCACCGCGCACCTGGTCGACCACCCGCATGTGGCCGAAGTGCGCCAGACCGGCATGGCCCTGGCCATCGAGATGGTGCAGGACAAGGCCAGCAAGACCGCCTACCCGTGGCAGGAGCGGCGCGGCCTGAAGGTGTTCGAGCATGCCCTGACCCGTGGTGCGCTGCTGCGCCCGCTGGGCAGCGTGGTGTACTTCCTGCCGCCGTACGTGATCACCCCCGAACAGATCGACTTCCTGGCCGAGGTGGCCAGCGAGGGCATCGATATCGCCACGCGCAGCAGCGTGAGCGTGGCGGTGCCGGCCGATTTCCATCCTGATTTCCGCGATCCGGGCTAAACAGCATCGCGGGTCCCAGCTCCAACAGGGATCACCTGTAACCCTGCAGGAGCAGGCTTTACCCGCGATGGCGCCCGAACTGCCTCCATCTTATTCAGAGCAGAACCATGAGACTGTCCCGCTTCTTCATCGACGCCCCCCTGAGCCTGGGCGAGCACGACCTGCCCGAGGCCCAGGCCCACTACATCGGCCGCGTGCTGCGCATGGCGCCGGGCGATGCGGTGCAACTGTTCGACGGCAGCGGCCAGGAATACCTGGGCGAACTGCTCGAGGTCGGCAAGAAGAGCGTACGCGTCACGCTCGCCCAGGCCCTCCCCGGCCAGGCCGAATCCCCCCTGCACGTGCACCTGGGCCAGGGCCTGTCCCGTGGCGAGCGCATGGACTGGGCGATCCAGAAGGCCACCGAACTGGGCGCCAGCGTGATCACCCCGATCGTCAGCGAACGCTGCGAGGTGCGTCTGAAGGACGAACGTGCCGACAAGCGCCTGGCCCACTGGCGCCAGGTGGCGATCAGTGCCTGCGAACAATGCGGGCGCTCGACAGTGCCGACGATCCATTCGCCGGTGCTGCTGGCAGACTGGCTCAAGGCGCGAGACGAGGCGCTGAAACTGGTGCTGCACCCGGTGGCCGAACCCTTGACCAGCCATGCCAGGCCCGCGAGCCTGGCGTTTCTGATCGGGCCGGAAGGCGGCTTGTCGGAGGTAGAAGTGGAGCAGGCCAAGGCGGCAGGGTTCCATGCCGCGCGCCTGGGCCCGCGGGTACTGCGTACCGAAACCGCGCCAGTGGTGGCGCTGGCAGTGGCGCAGCAGCTGTGGGGCGACTTCTAGACCGCGTCGCGGCGTTCGCCGGCACTGCAGGAGCCGGCTTGGTGGCGAAGGGGCCCTAAAGCACGTAGAAAAATATCGCGATAAAGTGCAGCAGGCTGCCGGCAATCACGAACAGGTGCCAGATGCCATGCCAATGGCGGAAGCGGCTGTCATAGGCAAAGAAGATGATGCCGATGGTGTACAGCGCGCCCCCCGCTGCCAGCCAGGCGAACCCCGCCGTACCCAGGCTGGCCAGCAGCGGTTTGACCGCCACCAGCACGATCCAGCCCATCAGTGCGTAGATCACGATGGACAGCACGCGCGCCTCGGAGCGCGGCTTGATCTCCTGCAGCATGCCGATAACCGCCAGCCCCCACACCACCCCGAACAGGCTCCAGCCCCACGGACCGCGCAGGCTCACCAGGCAGAACGGGGTATAGCTGCCGGCAATCAGCAGGTAGATCGACAGGTGATCGAGCTTGCGCATGATCACCTTCGCCCGCCCGCGCACGCTGTGATAAAGGGTCGAAGTGCTGTACAGCAGCATCAGCGTGAAGCCGTAGATGGCCAGGCTGACGATCTTCCAGGGGTCGCCCTGCATCCCGGCCACCACCAGCAGCCAGATCGCGCCGATGCAGGCCAGAACCGCGCCCACCAGGTGGGTCCAGGCATTGAAACGTTCACCGTGGTACATGCATTGATGCCCTCCGTAGAATGATTCGCTCCCCTACCCTACACAAGCCCGGCATCAAGTGCATTACGCGGTTGGTACTAGGCCCCGGCCGTCTGCAACAGCTGTTCCAGCCCGGGCAGGTCCGGTACCCGCGCCACCTGCTCGCCCACCTGCACCGCCGCCAGCTCCAGCGGCGCCAGGGGCACATCGACGTAGTTGAGCTGGCTGTCGAGCTTGCACGTGCGCGGTATGCCCTGCACCAGCAGGGCGAAGAAACGCCGCGGCGTATCGCCCAGGGCATTGAGCACCACGATGCGCGCGCGCTCGCCAACCTGGGTCTGGCCACCGCAGGCCGCCTCGAAGCTCAGCAGCGGCAGGCGCTGGCTGCGCCAGTCGATCCAGCCCAGCAACCAGGCCGGCTGATGCGGCAAGGGCGTGCACGGCTGGTAGCCGATCAGCTCGGCCACCGCCACGTTGGGCAGCACCAGGCTGCGGTCGCTCAACGGCAGCAACAGCCCGGTGAGGGTGTTGCGCCGATTGTTGCGAGGGGTCTGTTCAAGCATGCGGGGTACTCCAGCGGGCAATGCTCTGCAGCAGCACCGACTCCTGGTAGGGCTTGCCCAGGTAGTCGTTGACGCCAATGGCCATGGCCCGGTCGCGGTGCTTCTGGCCGGTACGCGAGGTGATCATGATGATCGGCAGGTCCTTCAGGTGCGGGTCCTGGCGCACCTGGGTGGCCACCTCGAAGCCGTCCATGCGTGGCATCTCGATGTCCAGCAGCAAGATGTCGGGACGGTGCTCGGCCAGTACACTCATGGCATCGACCCCATCCTTGGCCGTCAGCACGTTCATGCCATGGCGCTCCAGCAGGCGCCCGGTCACCTTGCGCACCGTGACCGAATCGTCCACCACCAGCACCAGCAACGGACGTGCGGCGGCATTGCCAGGGTGCTCCAGGCGCAGGCGTGCGGCGCCCTGGGCCACCTTGGACAACTGCAGGTGCAGCGCACGCAGTTGCGCCAGCAGGTCGAGAATCAGTACCACGCGGCCATCGCCCAGCAGGGTCGCCCCGGCCAGCCCGTGCACTGCGGCAAACTGCGGGCCAAGGCTCTTGACCACGATTTCACGGCTGGCCGCCAGGCTGTCTACCTGCACGGCGAACTGCTGGTCGTGGGCCTGCACCAGCAGTACCGGCAGCGGCAGGCTCTGCCCCAGCAGGCGCGGCTGCACCTCGCCCTGCAGCAGTTCGCCGAGGTAGCGCAGCTCATAACGGTGGCCGGCGTAGCGGTAGCACGGCGGGTCCAGCTGGTAGCAGGCCTCGAGCTCGGCCGGCGGTACACGGACCACGCCCTCGATGGTGTTCAGCGGCACCGCGTACTGTTCTTCGCCGTAGTTCACCATCAGTGCGCGATTGACCGACACGGTGAACGGCAGGCGAATCAGAAAACGCGCACCCTTGCCCGGCACCGAGTTGATCACCATCGAGCCGCCCAGTTGCTTGACCTCTTCGTGCACCACGTCCATGCCCAGGCCACGCCCGGAAATCTGGGTGATCTTCTCGGCAGTGGAGAACCCGGGCCGCAGGATGAACTGCATCACCTCGTGGTCGCTCAGTTCGGTGGCAGGGTCCAGCAGGCCGCGCTTGATCGCCTTTTGCCGCACCGCCTCCAGCGGCACGCCGGCGCCATCGTCGGTCATTTCGATGACGATATCGGCGCCTTCGTGCAGCAGGTTGAGGGCGATGGTGCCCTGCTCCGGCTTGCCCGCCGCCAGGCGCGCCGCACGGTTTTCCATGCCGTGGTCGACGGCATTGCGCAGCATGTGTTCCAGCGGCGCCACCATGCGTTCGAGCACACTGCGGTCCAGCTCGCCCTCGGCATTGCCCACCACCAGCTCGACCTGCTTGCCCAGCTCGCTGGCAACCTGGCGCACCACCCGCTGCAGGCGCGGCACCAGGCGCTCGAACGGCACCATGCGGGTGCGCGTCAGGCCTTCCTGCAACTCGCTGTTCACCCGCGCCTGCTGTTGCAGCAGGCTGTAGGCGTCATGGGCACGCACGGCCAGGGTTTCCTTCAGATCCAGCAGATCGGAGGCCGACTCGAACAGGGCCCGCGACAGCTGCTGCAACTGTGAATGACGGTCCATTTCCAACGGGTCGAAGTCGTCATAGCCCAGCGCCTCGCCTTCGCTCTGCTGGCGGCTGAGGATGCGCCCCTGGGTCTCGGTATCGAGCCGGCGCAGCTGGTCGCGCATGCGCTCGAGCGTGGTTTCCATCTCGCCCAGGGCCACCTGCGCATCGTTCACCTGCTGTTCGATGCGCCCGCGAATGATCGAGTTCTCGCCCGCCAGGTTGCCCAGGTCGTCGAGCAGCTCGGCCGTCACCTTGACCATGTCGGCCGGGGCACGCTCCGGGCTCGGCGCCGCCACTTCCACCGGGGCAACCTCGGCGCCGGGCGTTGCGGCAGCGGTGTCGCTCAGGGCAGCACTGCTGAAATTGCGGATATAGTCGATCAGCGCCGTGGCAGCGTGCAGCGGCTGGTGCAGGCGCACCGCATCGAGCATGTGCGCCAGGCGGTCATGGCAGTTCTGCAGCAGGCTGAACAGCGCAGGGCTGGGTTGCAGCTGCCCGGCCGCCAGGTGTTCATAGAGGAATTCGAGTTCATGGGCCAGGTCGCCGATGGGCGCGATCTCAACCATGCGCGCACCGCCCTTGAGGGTGTGCAGGTCGCGCAGCAGGTTCTCCACCTCCACCCCGTTGCGCGGGTCGGCCTGCCAGCGCAGCAGCGCGGCACCGGCACTTTCGGCGATGTCGAAGCCTTCCTCGAGAAAGATCTCCAGCAGTTCCTTGTCGCCCTCGTGACGCTGGGGCTCCGCCGGCTTGCCTTGGGGCTCGGGCGCCGGTGCGGTGTGACGGAACTCGCGCAGGGCTGCCAGCTGTTCCACCACCAGCTCCGTTGCCTGTCCCTGCTGCACCTGCTCGAGCAGACGCCCGAGCAACGCATGGCTTTCACGCAGCAGGCCCGGCAACAGGTTGCCGGGCTGGTAACGGCGATCGACCAGGCCTTCGTAGAGCAACTCCAGCTCCTGGGCCAGCACCTCGACCGCCCCCACCTGCGCCAGCTGTGCGCCACCCTTGAGGGTCTGCAGGTCGCGCTGCAGCGACGACAGCGCCGAGCCGTTGTCGGGGTCGCCGGCCCAGCGCGCCAGGGCCTGGTCGGCCCCTTCGAGGATGTCGCGGGCCTCTTCCAGAAACAGCTCGACCACCTCGCTGTCGTGCGCCTGGCGTTGCAGCGCGCGGGTGGCATCGCCCAGTTCGGCGATCTGCCCGGGCTGCTCGCCCTGGCTGCGCACCAGGCCCATGGCATCCGGCGCCAGGCCTTGTTCGAGCAGCTCGCGCAATGCGTGCAGGCGTTGCGGTTGCGGGTCCACTTCCTGGCCGGCGGCAATCTGGTCGAGCATGTCGATCAAGGCTTCATGGGCCCGTTGCGCCTCGCCGAAGAAGCGCTCGCTGACCGCCAGGCTGCTCTCCTCCACCGCGCCGTACAGGTCCAGCAGCGCCTCGCACAGTTCGTCTACCTGCCACAGGTCGGCCAGGTGCGCGCTCTGCCCCAGGGTGGTCAGTTCATCCAGCAGCGCAGTCAGCTCCTGGCGCTCGCCGGGGTGCTCCTGCCAGCGTTGCAACAGGGTTTCGGCGTCCAGCAGGATGTCCATGCCCTGGGCCAGGAAGCTGGCGATCAGTTGCGGGTCGCGCTTGACCCGCAGGCCCTGGCTCGGCGCATCGCGCAGTGCCTGCAGGCGCGCAGCAACCACCTGGTCGATCTGTTCGATGAGGGTCCGGGCACCGCCGATGGGTGCCAGCGGGGTGCTGTCGAGCTGTGCCAGACCGCGGCGCAGCAGCGGTTCGGCCATCTGCAGCAGGTACAGCTCGTCAAGGTCCAGGCCCAGCTGGTGGGCCTTGAATTCGCGGGCAAGCAGGTCCAGTGCGTTGGCCAGCTCGGCGATCGGCACCACCCCGGCCATCGCGGCGCTGCCCTTGAGGGTATGCAGCGCCCGTTGCAGGCTGTCGCTGACCGGCACCGGCAACTGCACCTCGGCGGCCTGCAGGAACTCGTCGACACTGGCCAGGTGGGTCTGCGCCTCGTTGCGGAAGATCTCCAGCAGGCGCGGGTCGAAGGCCGGCTCCGGGGCTGTGACGCCCAGCGGGTCGTTCATCGCCAGCGCATGCAGGCGCGTGGCCAGGCGCTCGACCTCGGCATGGGGCAGAGCCTGGGCCTGGGCGAATTCATCCAGCAACGGCGTCAGCAGCGCAATGCTCTGCTCGAGCCCGGCCAGCACATCGCCGCTGGCTTCGACGCGGCCTTCGAGCATGCGGTTGAGCAGGTGCTCGGCGGCCCAGGCAAGCTCGGCCAGCACCTGGGCGCGCACCATGCGGCCGCTGCCCTTGAGGGTGTGGAAGGCGCGGCGCATTTCCACCAGCGCGTCACGTGCCGCCGGGTTGCCCCGCCATATCGCCCAGTGCTGTTGCAACTGCTGCAGCACCTCCTCGGCTTCCTCCAGGAACACCTCGCGCAGCTCGTCGTCCAGCGGTGCCTCGTGCATCTCGGGCGCAGGCGCGGGTGCCGACGGGGCCGGCGGCAGGCTCGGGAACCCCAGTGCGGTCAGGGCCAGCTGGGTGCGCTCGAGCCATTCGTCCAGGTCGGCCTGGGGGTCGATGGCGCGCCATTGCAGGTACAGTTCCAGGCTGCACAGGGCATCGGCCAGGTGATCCAGCGCGGCGTTGTCCGGCAGCCGCTCGGCGTACAGCAGGTGGGTCTCGACGTAATCATGGCAACGCCGCACCAGCGCCGCCGCCCGGGGCAGCATGAGCATCGCCAGCGCCCCGCGGATCTGCGTGAACAGCCCCGGCAGCGGTTGCAGGCGCAGGCGATCCCAGCCGGCCTCCAGGCAATCGGCGATCAGGTCCTTGGCCTGCAGCAGCACGCCGTGGGCCTCGTCCAGCACCAATCGGCGAATGTCGTCCAGGTCGGTGCCGGGTACGCTGGCCTGGCTGACCGACTCGATCGAGCCCACCATGCCGCCCAGGGTCGCCTCGACATACAGCAGCGCCCCGGCAACATCCATCAGCAGCGCGTCCTCGGGCACCCGCTGGCCCTGGGCCAGGGCCTGAAGCACCGCCACCTGGTCGATGATCACCCGGCGCGGCTGGCCGAAGCCGAGCACCGCCAGGGTATCGGCGATCTGGCGCAACGGCGCCAGCAGCGGGGCCAGCGCCTCGACCTGCTGGCGGTCGCTGCGCACGAACAGGTCCAGTTGCTCCTTGATGCGCACCAGGTCTTCGCGCACTGCCAGCACCACCGAACGCATCGCATCGCGCCCCGGCACCGCCTCAAGCGGGTCCCGCAGCGCGCCGAGGCTCAGGCCTAGCCCCGCAGCGGGCTCGGCGACGGTCTGCTCGCCCGGCAGGCTGGCCTGGGCCAGCGCCGGCGCGCCACGCGCGGCGCGCAACGGGTTGAGCAGTGGCAGCACCAGCAACGGCAGCTCGTGCCGGGCGCCGCGCAGGCGTTGCAAGTACTGCGGCAACTGCTCCAGCGCCCTGAACAACGCGCCCAGCGCGTCACCGCGAGAGGCCACGCGGCCTTCGCCCAGGGCCTGGGCCAGCTGTTGCATTTCGCGGGTCAGCAAGGCCGCACCTTCCAGCTCGAGCATCTGCAGGCAGCCGCGCACCTGGCGCAGCGGCGCGTCGAAACGCTCCAGCACCTGGCTGTCGCCAGCGTCGCCGGCAAACTGCTCCAACGCCTGGCGGGCCTGGGCCAGGCAGTCGTCGATGGGGCCCTTGACCCAGGCCAGGGCCACCTTGTCGTGGCGCTCGGCGATACGCACTTTAGTAGCCATAAAGTCCCACGCGCCGGTCAGCGCGGCTCCGTGGTTGGCGGCAAGGTGAAACCCGACACCGAACGGCGCATCTCGCTGGCCATGCGCGCCAGGTTGCCGATGCTCTCGGCGGTGGCGGTCGAGCCGGACGAGGTCTGCGAGGTGATCTGCTGGATCACCGCCATGGTGTGGGAAATCTGCCCGGCCGACGAGGTCTGCAACTGCGCGGCATCGGAAATGCTGTGGATCAGTTCGGCCAGGGTCTGCGATACACCCTCGATCTCGGCCAGCGCCACCCCGGCATCCTGCGCCAGACGCGCCCCGCGCACCACTTCGGCGGTGGTCTGCTCCATGGAGATGACCGCCTCGTTGGTGTCGGCCTGGATCGCGCGCACCAGCGCCTCGATCTGGCGCGTGGCCGAGGATGAGCGCTCGGCCAGGCGCTGCACCTCGTCGGCCACCACCGCAAAGCCGCGCCCGGCCTCGCCGGCCATCGACGCCTGGATCGCCGCGTTGAGGGCGAGGATGTTGGTCTGGTCGGCAATGTCGTCGATCAGGCTGACGATGTCGCCGATTTCCTGGGACGACTCGCCCAGGCGCTTGATGCGCTTGGCAGTGTCCTGGATCTGCTCGCGGATGTTGTCCATGCCGTTGATGGTGTTGTGCACCACCTCGTTGCCCTTGTTGGCAATGGCCACCGAGCGCTCGGCCACCTTGGCCGACTCGTAGGCGTGCCCCGACACCCGGTCGATGGACTCGGCCATGTCGCCCACCGCAATCGACGCATCGGTGATCTGCTGGGCCTGGTGCTCGGAGGCCTTGGCCAGCAGGTGTGCGGTGGTCTGGGTCTCCTGCACCGCGCTGGCGACTTCCTCGGCGCTGAGGTTGATGGTCGCCACCAGGTCGCGCAACTGGTCGATGGAATAGTTGATGGAGTCGGCGATGGCCCCGGTGAAGTCCTCGGTGACCGAGGCGGTGACGGTCAGGTTGCCGTCGGCCAGTTCCTGGATCTCGTTGAGCAGGCGCATGATCGCCTGCTGGTTGCGTTCGTTGGTTTCGGCGGTTTCGCTGAGCTGGCGATTGGTTTCGCGCACCATCACCAGTCCGATCAGGATGATCGAGGCCAGCGCCAGCAGGCCCAGCACGTAGCCGCCGACGGTATCCAGGGTGCGCCCGGAGGCCAGGTTCTCGAAGCCGTTGGCCAGGTGCGAGGCTTCGTCGAGCAATGTCTGCGACAGGCTGAAGATGCTGCCGGCCGCCTCGCGCACGCGAAACAGCTCGGGCGAGGTTTCAAGAATCTCGTCGACGGAGCCTGCGACAAACTGGAACAGTTCGGCGATCTCGGCCAGGCGCGCACGGGCATCCGGGTCCTGGACGCGGGTGACCTGGATCGACGGCGCGCCGCCGAGCATGCCGTCGAGCACCTGGCCGAAGCGGCTGGCATCGCGGCCGAAGGCATCGGCGGCCTGCACCGCGGTGTCGTCGCCGGCCAGCACGGTGTTGACCGAGCCCAGGATGCGCTCGGCCAGCAGCGACTGGCGCTGGGCCACCGCCACCTGGCTGGCGGGGGCGCCACTTTGCAGCAGGATCTCCACCACCTTTTCGTACTCGACCTGCAACTGCGGCACGGTCTCGGCCAGGGTCGCGGCCACCTGGTGCAGCGACAGCACGGTCTGCTCGCTGGCCAGGATCGCGTCGGTGCTCTTGCGCAGGCTCTCCCAGTCGCGTTGCACCGCATCCATCTCGCCGCGTACCGCCACCGGGGCCGACGGCAGGCCGGTGGCCGGGTCGCCTTTTTTCAGGTAACCCCAGCGCTGTTCGAAATCGTTGCGCGCATCGTTGAGCAGCTTGAACGCCACGGCCTTGCCGGCGGCGGCCTCGGTGGCGTTCTTGGCGATGCGCTGGGACAGCACGCGCAGCTCGCCGGCATGGCCGATGTACTGCTTGTCGTAGTTGGCCTGGGTATTGAGGTAGGCGAAGTTGGCGAACAGCAGAATGATCGACAGGATCAGCACGATGAACAGTGCGGCGATCTGCGCGCTGCTGCGCGAGCCTTGTACCGAGGGGCGGGTCTTGAACTTGGTCACAGGTCTGGCATCCCTTTACAACGCCACATCGAGAAAGCCTGGCGCCTGGGCCAGGGCGAAGGGGCTGAAAATGCCCCAGCAGTGCTCGCGCTGAAAGTGCCCCTGCACGAAGGGGGCCGCAGCCGGCAGCAGCGGCGCCGGCGGCGACAGCTCCAGGCCGTGCAGGGCAAAGTGCTGCAGGCCCACCACTTCGTCCACCAGCAGCCCGGCGAACAGCTCCTCGTGGTCCAGCACCAGCACCCGCCGCTGCTTGCGCACCACCGACAGGCCCAGGCCGAGAAAACCGCACAGGTCCATCACCGGCAACAGCCGCCCGCGCAGGTTGGCCACCCCCGCCACCCACGGCTTGACCCCGGGAATGCGGCTGAGCCGGGGTTCCTGCAGCACTTCGGCGACCTCGCCCATGGGCGCCACGAACCAGTGTTCGGCCATGCGAAAGCCGATGCCGCTCCAGGTCTGCAGGCGGGTTTCCTGCAATGGCAGGTCGGCCGCCAGCAGGCGACAGCGCCGGTCGATTTCGAGCAACAGCTCGAAGGCGGTCAGCGATTCGCCCATGCGCCGCGTGGTCAAGCCTTGAGAACTTTGTTCAGGACCTGGATCAGGGTGTCTTCGTCCACCGGCTTGGTCAGGTAGTCGCTGGCGCCCTGGCGCTGGCCCCAGACCTTGTCGGTTTCCTGGTCCTTGGTGGTGACGATGATCACCGGGATGCCCTTGGTGACGTCGTCCTTGCTCAACTGACGGGTCGCCTGGAAGCCGTTCATGCCGGGCATCACGATGTCCATCAGCACCGCATCGGGCTTTTCCTGGCGGGCCAGGGCCACGCCATCGGCGCCGTTCTCGGCCTTGAGCACCTGGTGCCCGTGCTTTTCGAGCATTCCGGTCAGTTTGTACATTTCGGTCGGCGAATCGTCGACGATCAGAACTCGGGCCATGCTGTTCCCCAATAAAGGCATGACGCCGCAGCCAGGAGGGCGGCAGCGTCAGGGTGCGGGTTGTTCTTCTGCGGCGAAACCCGGCACATGGGCGCGGATCGCATCCAGCAGTTCTTCCTTGCTGAAAGGTTTGGTCAGAAATTGATCAGAGCCCACCTGGCGGCTGAGCGCCTTGTCGAACAGGCCGTCGCGCGACGACAGCATGATCACCGGGATGTCCTTGAACGCGCTGTTCTGCTTGATCAGCAGGCAGGTCTGGTAGCCATCGAGGCGCGGCATCAGCACATCGACGAAGATGATCCCCGGGGTGTGGTCGACGATCTTGCCCAGGGCGTCGAAACCGTCGACTGCGGTGACGACTTCGCAACCGGCTTCGCCCAGCAGCTTTTCGGCAGTGCTGCGAATCGTCTTGGAGTCATCGATCACCATCACCTTCAACGCCGTGTCGGGCTGTACCATAATTGCTCTACCATCGCCTGGAAGGGCCTTGCAGGCCACGTGCCAGGCCTTTTTAGCACACTCTGGGGGTGCATTCCATCGAGCCTCGCCGCGCCCTGCGCCGATGCCTGCCGGCTGACGTTTCCCCTTGACCGCCAGCCCGCCGGGCGCCACCCTGACGCACTTCAATTCGAGCCACTGCGGCAGCACGCCGCCGAGAGGAAATACCCCATGAGCGTTCGCCTCGGGATTGTCATGGACCCCATCGCGCAGATCTCCTACAAGAAGGACAGCTCGCTGGCCATGTTGCTGGCCGCCCAGGCCCGTGGCTGGTCGCTGTTCTACATGGAGCAGCACGACCTGTACCAGAGCGAAGGCGTGGCCCGTGCCCGCATGCGCCCGCTCAAGGTGTTCGCCGACCCCGAGCACTGGTTCGAGCTGGAGGCCGAGACCGACGCCGCGCTGAGCGAGCTGGACGTGATCCTGATGCGCAAGGACCCGCCCTTCGACATGGAGTTCGTCTACAGCACCTACCTGCTGGAGCAGGCCGAGGCCGCCGGGGTGCTGGTGGTCAACCGTCCGCAGAGCCTGCGCGACTGCAACGAGAAGCTGTTCGCCACGCTGTTCCCGCAGTGCACGCCGCCAACCCTGGTGAGCCGGCGCCCGGACATCATCCGCGAATTCGCCGCCAAGCACGGCGACGTGATCCTCAAGCCGCTGGACGGCATGGGCGGCACCTCGATCTTCCGCCACCGCGTGGGCGACCCCAACCTGTCGGTGATCCTCGAGACCCTGACCGCCCTGGGCACCCAGCAGATCATGGCCCAGGCCTACCTGCCGGCGATCAAGGACGGCGACAAGCGCATCCTGATGATCGACGGCGAGCCGGTGCCGTACTGCCTGGCGCGCATCCCGGCCAGCGGCGAAACCCGCGGCAACCTGGCCGCCGGCGGTCGTGGCGAGGCCCGCGAGCTGACCGAGCGCGACCGCTGGATCGCCGCCCAGGTGGGCCCGACCCTGCGCGAGAAGGGCCTGCTGTTCGTCGGCCTGGACGTGATCGGCGAGCACCTGACCGAAATCAACGTGACCAGCCCCACCTGCATCCGCGAAATCGACAACGCCTACGGCACGCAAATCGGCGCGCAGCTGATGGACGCCATTGATCGCAAGCTCAAGGCACGCTGACCGCCGACAAGTGGCGGGCCCGCGTTGTGGGGTATCATGCCGGTCCATTCTCGACTGGCACCCCGCTGCGCCGGCCCTGCCCCGGCTGCTGGATAATCGATGACGCTTCCTGCCGACCTTCCTGCCGATTTTGCCCCGCCCCGTGTCCGCGCGGCGGACCGGCTGGGCTTTACCCTGTTCCTGGCGGCGCTGCTGCACCTGGCGCTGATCCTGGGCCTGGGGTTTACCTTCGCCAAGCCTGAAGAAATCCGCCGCACCATGGAAATCACCCTGGCCACCTTCAAGAGCGAGGCACCGCCGAAGAAGGCCGATTACCTGGCGCAGGACAACCAGCAGGGCAGCGGCACGCTGGACAAGAAGGCGGTGCCCAAGACCACCGAGATTGCCCCGTTCCAGGACAGCAAGATCAACAAGGTGACGCCGCCCCCGGCCGCGAAGCCCGAAGTGGCGCCCCAGCCGGCCCCGCCCAAGGCAGTGGTGGCCACCACAAGGCCCAAGCCGCAGAAGGTCGAGACCCGCCCCAAGGAGCAGCAGCCCAAGGTGCAACCCAAGGCGGCCACGCCGACGTTCGACAGCGCCGACCTGTCCAGCCAGATCGCCAGCCTCGAGGCGGAGCTGGCCAACGAACAGCAGCTGTATGCCAAGCGCCCGCGCATCCACCGCCTGAGCGCGGCTTCGACCATGCGCGACAAGGGCGCCTGGTACAAGGATGAATGGCGCAAGAAGGTCGAGCGCATCGGCAACCTCAACTACCCGGACGAGGCCCGCCGCCAGCAGATCTACGGCAGTTTGCGCCTGTTGGTGTCGATCAACCATGACGGTTCGCTGTACGAGGTGCTGGTGCTCGAATCTTCCGGGCAGCCGCTGCTGGACCAGGCGGCGCAGCGCATCGTGAGGCTGGCGGCGCCGTTTGCGCCGTTTACCGGGGACCTGTCGGATATCGATCGGCTGGAAATTGTTCGAACGTGGCGCTTCGCCCGTGGGGATCGGTTGTCGAGCAACTGATCGCCGAAGGTGTACTCGCCTGACATCGTCAAGCGGCTCAAGCAACACCTGTAAGTACGAGTGTTCGTAATCAAAACTACCGAAGCTGGCCAACAAAAAATGTTGTCGCGAAATTGAAGCAGGACCAGCACTTACAATAACTGCGAGGCATGCCTCAACTGCTAGACAGTGAGAAGAGTTTCAACTCGCCATGTCAGATCATTAACCTTCGAGTGGGTTGTTGACGGCAGTAGACCAGTTCAGGTTGTTGCCTACTGTGCCATCGTCTTCAAGATGCCTAACCGTAAATTGGTAGCCATGGTGAGGGTTTGGGCCAGGTGGCTTGAAGGTAATTGTGAAACACCCATTCTCGTACGTCTTACCTTCGCCGCAGTATTCTCCGGTCCCACTGACACAGACCAGATAAGCGCGTTCGGGGTCACCGCGTCCTGTAAGCGTTACCTCACTAGTAAAGAAATTTCCGATTGCTTCGTTGATAGACATCCGAGTGATCATTGCACTTCTCCTTTAGATAAGCCAAATGCTCGGTTTGCGGTGAGACTATGAGTTGATCCAAGCCACCTGTCACCTGACACAGTTACCAGTTGTAGGTCGCCGCGAAAAAAATGTACCCGCTTCAAAAAGCAGCGCAGTGCCGCGACATCAGCAACCGCAGGGTCACCTAACTAGCGCCTCACACAGCAGCCCGTGCCGATTAGCACCGCCAAGAAACAGGCATAATCGGCCCGCAGGCTCGACACGCACCTTGTCAGCGTGGCCGCTCGCCGCCACACTAACCCCCATGAAAAACCTCAGCCCGAGTTACCTCAAGCATCAGTTCCTGATTGCCATGCCGCACATGGCCGACCCGAACTTTGCCCACACCCTGACCTACATCGTCGAGCACAATGCCAACGGTGCCATGGGGCTGGTGGTCAATCGCCCGCAGGAGCTGAACCTGGCCGATATCCTCGAGCAGCTGCGCCCGGACACCGAGCCTCCGGCACGCTGCATCCACGTGCCTATCCATATCGGCGGCCCGGTACAGACCGACCGCGGTTTTGTGCTGCACACCAACGACAAGACCTTCCAGGCCACCGTCCAGCTCGACGGGCTGGCCCTGTCGACCTCGCAGGACGTGCTGTTCGCCATCGCCGACGGCGTGGGCCCGGCGCAGAGCCTGATCACCCTGGGTTACGCCGGCTGGGAAGCCGGGCAGCTGGAAGCGGAACTGGCCGACAACGCCTGGCTCAACTGCCCGTTCGACCCCGAGATCATCTTCGGCATGGCCTGCGAGCAACGCCTCGAAGCCGCCGCAGCCAGCCTGGGCATCAACCTCAGCCTGCTCACCAGCCAGGCGGGGCACGCCTGATGGCGGCGCTCAAACTGCTGCTGGGCTTCGACTACGGCACCAAGCAGATCGGCGTCGCCGTCGGCCAGGTGATCACCGGCCAGGCCCGCGAGCTGTGCACCCTGAAGGCGCAGAACGGCGCACCCGACTGGGCCCAGGTGGAAAAACTGTTCAAGGAATGGCAACCCGACGCGGTAGTCGTCGGCCTGCCGCTGAACATGGACGGCACGCCCAGCGAAATGAGCGCGCGCGCCGAGAAGTTCGCCCGACGCCTGAACGGCCGCTTCAACGTACCGGCCTACACCCACGACGAGCGCCTGACCACCTTCGAGGCCAAGGGCGAACGCATGGCCCGTGGCGGCCAGCGTGGCAGCTACCGCGACAACCCGGTGGACGCGATTGCCGCCGCCCTGCTGCTGCAAGGCTGGCTCGACGCCCACGCCGAACAGGCCTGAACCCGACCATCGGTTACACGCCGGGCCAGCTCTCTGCCCCGGCCTCTTGAGGAGCAAGCATGAGCCTACCCAACCCCGCCGAACTGATCCGGCAGATGGCCGTTGACCTTCGCGCCCACCTGCAACGCCGCGCCATCGCCGAACCGCGCTTCATCGGCATCCGCACCGGCGGCGTATGGGTGGCCCAGGCGCTGCTGGCCGAGCTGGGCAGCGATTCGCCGCTGGGCACCCTCGACGTGTCGTTCTACCGCGACGACTTCAGCCAGAACGGCCTGCACCCGCAGGTGCGCCCGTCCGAGCTGCCGTTCGAGATCGAAGGCCAGCACCTGGTACTGGTGGACGACGTGCTGATGAGCGGGCGCACCATCCGCGCCGCTCTCAACGAACTGTTCGACTATGGCCGCCCGGCCAGCGTGACCCTGGTGTGTCTGCTGGACCTGGATGCCGGCGAACTGCCGATCCGGCCAAACGTGGTGGGCGCCACCCTGTCGCTGCAAGCCCATGAACGGGTAAAATTGTCCGGCCCCGCGCCGCTCGAACTCGAGCGCCAGGACCTCGCTTCCGCTTCCGCCCTTTAAGAGTCCCCCGCGATGACGCCAATCGACGCCAAGCGCCCGCTGCAGCTCAATGACCAGGGCCAGCTGCGCCACTTCCTCTCGCTCGACGGTTTGCCCCGCGAACTGCTGACCGAAATTCTCGACACGGCCGACTCGTTTCTCGAAGTCGGCGCGCGTGCGGTCAAGAAAGTCCCGCTGCTGCGCGGCAAGACCGTGTGCAACGTGTTCTTCGAGAACTCCACGCGTACCCGCACCACCTTCGAACTGGCCGCCCAGCGGCTGTCGGCCGACGTGATCACGCTGAACGTGTCGACCTCCTCCACCAGCAAGGGCGAGACCCTGTTCGACACCCTGCGCAACCTTGAAGCCATGGCCGCCGACATGTTCGTGGTGCGCCACGCCGACTCGGGCGCCGCGCACTTCATCGCCGAGCACGTGTGCCCGGAGGTGGCGATCATCAACGGTGGTGACGGGCGCCACGCGCACCCCACCCAGGGCATGCTCGACATGCTGACCATTCGTCGCCACAAGGGCGGCTTCGAGAACCTCTCGGTGGCCATCGTCGGCGACATCCTGCACTCGCGGGTGGCGCGCTCGAACATGCTCGCGCTGAAAACCCTGGGCTGCCCGGACATCCGCGTGATCGGCCCCAAGACCCTGCTGCCGATCGGCATCGAACAGTACGGCGTGAAGGTCTACACCGACCTGGAGCAAGGCCTGAAGGACGTCGACGTGGTAATCATGCTGCGCCTGCAGCGTGAGCGCATGACCGGCGGCCTGCTGCCCAGCGAGGGCGAGTTCTACCGTCTGTTCGGCCTGACCACCGCACGCCTGGCCGGGGCCAAGCCCGATGCCATCGTGATGCACCCCGGGCCGATCAACCGTGGCGTGGAAATCGAGTCGGCCGTGGCCGACGGCGCCCACTCGGTGATCCTCAACCAGGTCACCTACGGCATCGCCGTGCGCATGGCGGTGTTGTCCATGGCCATGAGCGGGCAGACCGCGCAACGTCAATTCGAGCAGGAGAACGCCCAGTGAGCCTGAGTATCCTCGGCGCCCGTGTCATCGACCCAACCAGCGGCCTGGACCAGGTCGGCGACCTGCACATCGACGCCGGCAAGATCGTCGCCATCGGCGCTGCCCCGGCCGGCTTCAAGCCCGCCCGTACCCTGGACGCCACCGGCCTGGTGGCCGCGCCCGGCCTGGTCGACCTGAGCGTTGCCCTGCGCGAGCCCGGCTACAGCCGCAAGGGCAGCATCGCCAGCGAAACCCGCGCCGCCGCCGCCGGTGGCGTGACCAGCCTGTGCTGCCCGCCGCAGACCCGGCCGGTGCTCGACACCTCGGCAGTCACCGAGCTGATCCTGGACCGCGCCCGTGAAGCCGGGCACAGCAAGGTGTACCCGATCGGCGCCTTGAGCAAGGGCCTGGAAGGCGAGCAACTGGCCGAGCTGATCGCCCTGCGCGATGCCGGCTGCGTGGCCTTCGGCAACGGCCTGAACAGCTTCACCAACACCCGCACCCTGGCCCGCGCGCTGGACTACGCGGCCACCTTCGACCTGACGGTGATCTTCCATTCCCAGGACCGCGACCTGGCCCAGGGCGGCCTCGCCCACGAGGGCGCGATGGCCAGCTTCCTCGGCCTGCCGGGCATTCCGGAAACCGCCGAGACCGTGGCCCTGGCCCGCGACCTGCTGCTGGTGGAACAGACCGGCGTGCGTGCGCACTTCAGCCAGCTGACCAGCGCCCGGGGTGCCAAGCTGATCGAACAGGCCCAGGCCCGCGGCCTGCCGGTGACGGCGGATGTGGCGCTGTACCAGTTGATCCTCACCGACGAGGCGCTGCGCGACTTCTCCAGCCTGTACCACGTGCAACCGCCGCTGCGCACCCGCGCCGACCGCGACGGCCTGCGTGATGCGGTCAAGCGGGGCGTGATCCAGGCGATTTCCAGCCATCACCAGCCGCATGAGCGCGACGCCAAGCTGGCGCCGTTCGGTGCCACCGAACCAGGCATCAGCAGCGTCGAGTTGCTGCTGCCGCTGGCGATGACACTGGTCGAGGACGGCCTGCTCGACCTGGCAACCTTGTTGCAGCGTTTGTCTGCAGGCCCTGCGGCGGCCCTGCGCCTGCCGGCCGGGCAGTTGCAGGTGGGTGCGGCGGCAGACCTGGTGCTGTTCGACCCGCAGGCCTCGACCGTGGCTGGCGAACAATGGCGCTCCAAGGGCGAAAACTGCCCGTTCATCGGGCACTGCCTGCCGGGTGCGGTGCGTTACACCCTGGTTGACGGGCACATCAGCCACGAAGCCTGAGTCAAACCCTTCGCCGGCAAGGCCGGCTCCTACCGGTAGGAGCCGGCTTGCCGGCGAAGGGGCCGCAAAGGTTGAAATCTTTCCCCCCACCCCCATATGAGTCTGCATCAGGCATTTTCGCCTCGCTGCGTGGAGACTCTCCCTTGACCACCATCGTTTCAGTTCGTCGCCACGGCAAAGTCGTCATGGGCGGCGACGGCCAGGTTTCCCTCGGCAATACCGTGATGAAAGGCAACGCCAAGAAGGTTCGTCGCCTGTACCACGGCCAGGTCATCGCCGGCTTCGCCGGTGCCACCGCCGACGCCTTCACCCTGTTCGAGCGCTTCGAAGGCCAGCTCGAAAAACACCAGGGCCACCTCATTCGTGCCGCCGTCGAGCTGGCCAAGGAATGGCGTACCGACCGCTCGCTGAGCCGTCTGGAAGCCATGCTGGCCGTGGCCAACAAGGACGCCTCCTTGATCATCACCGGCAACGGTGACGTCGTCGAACCCGAAGACGGCCTGATCGCCATGGGTTCCGGCGGCGCCTACGCCCAGGCCGCCGCACGCGCCCTGCTGCAGAAAACCGACCTGTCGGCTCGCGAAATCGCCGAGACCGCACTGAACATCGCCGGCGACATCTGCGTGTTCACCAACCACAACCTGACCATCGAGGAGCAGGACCTGGCCGAGTAATTCAGCTGTTCTGGCGCCCGACCCCGACGGTCGGGCTTTTCCACGCTGAACACTTGCCCACAGGACCATCGACCATTATGTCCATGACCCCCCGCGAAATCGTCCACGAACTCAACCGCCACATCATCGGCCAGGACGATGCCAAGCGCGCCGTCGCCATCGCCCTGCGCAACCGCTGGCGCCGCATGCAGCTGCCCGAAGAGCTGCGCGTGGAAGTCACCCCCAAGAACATCCTGATGATCGGCCCCACCGGCGTGGGCAAGACCGAAATCGCCCGTCGCCTGGCCAAGCTGGCCAACGCGCCGTTCATCAAGGTCGAAGCCACCAAGTTCACTGAAGTGGGCTATGTGGGCCGTGACGTCGAGTCGATCATCCGCGACCTGGCCGACGCCGCGATCAAGCTGCTGCGCGAGCAGGAGATCGTGCGCGTGCGCCACCGTGCCGAAGACGCCGCCGAAGAGCGCATCCTCGATGCACTGCTGCCTCCGGCCCGCACCGGCTTCAACGAAGACCCGGTCAACAGCAGCGATTCCAACACCCGCCAGCTTTTCCGCAAGCGCCTGCGTGAAGGCCAGCTGGACGACAAGGAAATCGAGATCGAGGTGGCCGAAGCGGTCGGCGTCGACATTTCCGCGCCGCCGGGCATGGAAGAGATGACCAACCAGCTGCAGAACCTGTTCGCCAACATGGGCAAGGGCAAGAAGAAGAGCCGCAAGCTCAAGGTCAAGGAAGCGCTCAAGCTGGTGCGCGACGAGGAAGCCGGGCGCCTGGTCAACGAGGAAGAACTCAAGGCCAAGGCCCTCGAGGCGGTCGAGCAGCACGGTATCGTGTTCATCGACGAGATCGACAAGGTAGCCAAGCGCGGCAACGTCGGTGGCGCCGATGTGTCCCGTGAGGGCGTGCAGCGCGACCTGCTGCCGCTGATCGAAGGTTGCACGGTCAATACCAAGCTGGGCATGGTCAAGACCGACCACATCCTGTTCATCGCCTCCGGTGCGTTCCACCTGAGCAAGCCGAGCGACCTGGTGCCCGAGCTGCAGGGTCGTCTGCCGATCCGTGTCGAACTCAAGGCCCTGAGCCCGGAAGACTTCGAGCGCATCCTCAGCGAACCGCATGCCTCGCTCACCGAGCAGTACCGCGAGCTGCTCAAGACCGAGGGGCTGAACATCGAGTTCGCTGCCGACGGCATCAAGCGCCTGGCCGAGATTGCCTGGCAGGTCAACGAGAAGACCGAGAACATCGGTGCCCGTCGCCTGCACACCCTGCTCGAGCGCCTGCTCGAAGAGGTGTCGTTCAGCGCCGGCGACCTGGCCAGCGCCCACAGCGAAGCGCCGATCCGCATCGACGCCGAGTACGTCAACAGCCACCTGGGCGAATTGGCACAGAACGAAGATCTGTCGCGCTACATTCTGTAGCTCAGCGGCAAGCGGCGAGCTGCAGGCCGGAGGTGCTGGACGCCTTCTCCTGCAGCTTGTAGCTTGCAGCTTGAAGCCCAAGAGCCTTATAGCCATGCCCCGTCTGCCTACCGCCATCAATCTGCACAAAGCCTCCAAGACCCTGAGCCTGACCTACGGGCCCGACGAGGTGTATCACCTGCCCGCCGAATTTCTGCGCGTGCACTCCCCTTCCGCCGAGGTCCAGGGCCACGGCAATCCGATCTTACAATTTGGCAAGCTCGGCGTCGGCCTGAGCCAGCTCGAGCCCGCCGGGCAGTACGCGCTCAAGCTCACCTTCGACGACGGCCACGACAGCGGCCTGTTCACCTGGGAATACCTCGAACAGCTGTGCCTGCGCCAGGACCAGCTGTGGGCCGAGTACCTCGACGAACTGGCCAAGGCCGGCAAATCCCGCGACCCTTCCGAGTCGATCGTCAAGCTGATGCTCTAGCCCGGCACTCCGGCGTTTTAGAGCGCATTTTCTAATTCTATTTGCTTGAATGCCCGTGCGCCGGCCAGCGATTGGCCGGCTTGCGCATTCCATGAAAGTCGGGTAACCAATGGATATGGCAAGTACCCTGCATGGGCGGGTTGATGCAGGGTCTGGCCGGTATGCCGAGGTCGCGAGCGAAAGCAGGTTGTCTTCACACGCATAAACCCGCAGGGCTCATCACCGTCGCGCATCCGGTCGCAGGACCGCAGTTCGTTATCACTGGTCACCCGAGCAGTAGTACCGGGCATTCGTCTGTGCAACGCCCACAGCCCAGCCGGTACTCGTCTCAGGACAACGGAGCGTCGTAGATGAGTAACAAGAACAACGATGACCTGCAGCGCCAAGCCTCTGAAAACACCCTGGGCCTGAGCCCCATCATTGGCCTGCGCCGAAAGGATTTGCTGTCTTCGGCCCGGATGGTGCTGCGTCAGGCCATCAAGCAACCGCTGCACAGTGCCAAGCACGTCGCGCATTTCGGCCTGCAGCTCAAGGACGTGATCTTCGGCAAGTCCGGCCTGCAGCCGGAGGGCGACGACCGCCGCTTCAGCGACCCGGCCTGGAGCCAGAACCCGCTGTACCGCCGCTACCTTCAGACCTACCTGGCCTGGCGCAAGGAACTGCACGACTGGATCGGCAACAGCAACCTGTCGGAGCAGGACATCAGCCGCGCGCACTTCGTCATCAACCTGATGACCGAGGCCATGGCCCCGACCAACAGCGCGGCCAACCCGGCAGCGGTCAAGCGCTTCTTCGAAACCGGTGGCAAGAGCCTGCTCGACGGCCTGTCGCATCTGGCCAAGGACATGGTGCACAACGGCGGCATGCCCAGCCAGGTCAACATGGACGCCTTCGAGGTGGGCAAGAACCTGGCCACCACCGAGGGCGCCGTGGTGTTTCGCAACGACGTGCTGGAGCTGATCCAGTACCGCCCGATCACCGAGCAGGTGCACGAAAAGCCGCTGCTGGTGGTACCGCCGCAGATCAACAAGTTCTACGTCTTCGACCTCAGCCCGGAAAAGAGCCTGGCGCGTTTCTGCCTGCGCTCCACGGTGCAGACCTTCATCGTGAGCTGGCGCAACCCCAACAAGTCCCAGCGCGAGTGGGGCCTGTCGACCTACATCGATGCGCTCAAGGAGGCCGTCGACGTGGTGCTGGCTATCACCGGCAGCAAGGACCTGAACATGCTCGGTGCCTGCTCCGGCGGCATCACCTGCACCGCGCTGGTGGGCCACTACGCGGCACTGGGCGAGAAGAAGGTCAATGCCCTGACCCTGCTGGTGAGCGTGCTCGACACCACCCTCGACACCCAGGTGGCGCTGTTCGTCGACGAGCAGACCCTGGAATCGGCCAAGCGCCATTCCTACCAGGCCGGTGTGCTAGAAGGCCGCGACATGGCCAAGGTGTTCGCCTGGATGCGCCCCAACGACCTGATCTGGAACTACTGGGTCAACAACTACCTGCTCGGCAACGAGCCGCCGGTGTTCGACATCCTGTTCTGGAACAACGACACCACGCGCCTGCCCGCCGCCTTCCACGGCGACCTGATCGAAATGTTCAAGAACAACCCGCTGGTGCGCCCCGGTGCACTGGAAGTGTGCGGCACGCCGATCGACCTGAGCCAGGTCACCACCGACATCTTCAGCGTGGCCGGCACCAACGATCACATCACACCATGGAAGTCCTGCTACAAGTCGGCGCAGCTGTTCGGCGGCAAGGTCGAGTTCCTGCTGTCCAACAGCGGGCATATCCAGAGCATCCTCAACCCGCCGGGCAACCCCAAGTCGCGCTACATGACCAGCAGCGAGATGCCGGCCCAGGCCGACGACTGGCAGGAGAACTCCACCAAGCACACCGATTCCTGGTGGCTGTACTGGCAGGCATGGCTGGCCGAGCGCTCCGGCGCACTCAAGCCGGCACCCGCCAAGCTGGGCAACAAGGCCTACCCGAGCGCCGAAGCGTCGCCCGGCACCTACGTCCACGAACGCTGAAAACACCCGGCGCCGCCGCAGGCAAGGCGGCGCTGCTACTCACGACAGGGCTCGCGCATGCCGCAACCGTACCTCTTCAGAACCGTCGAGCTCGATGGCCAGTCCATCCGCACGGCCGTTCGCCCCGGCAAGCCGCACCTCACGCCGCTGCTGATCTTCAACGGTATCGGCGCCAACCTGGAGCTGGTGTTCCCGTTCATCGATGCGCTGGACCCGGACCTTGAAGTGATCGCCTTCGATGTACCCGGCGTGGGCGGTTCGTCGACACCGCGCCGGCCCTACCGCTTCCCCGGGCTGGCCAAGCTGACGGCGCGCATGCTCGACTACCTCGACTACGGGCAGGTCAATGCCATCGGCGTGTCGTGGGGCGGAGCGCTCGCCCAGCAGTTCGCCCACGATTACCCCGAGCGCTGCAAGAAGCTGGTGCTGGCGGCCACCGCCGCCGGTGCAGTGATGGTGCCGGGCAAGCCGCGGGTGCTGTGGCTGATGGCCAGCCCCAGGCGCTACATACAGCCGTCCCATGTGATCCGCATCGCCCCGGAAATCTACGGCGGGGCCTTTCGCCGCGACCCAAACCTGGCCGCGTCGCATGCGGCCAAGGTGCGTTCCTCGGGCAAGCTGGGCTATTACTGGCAGCTGTTCGCCGGCATGGGCTGGACCAGCATCCACTGGCTGCACAAGATCCAGCAGCCGACCCTGGTGCTGGCCGGCGACGACGACCCGCTGATCCCGCTGATCAATATGCGCCTGCTGGCCTGGCGAATTCCCAATGCCCAGCTACACATAATCGACGACGGTCACTTGTTCCTGATCACCCGGGCCGAAGCCGTTGCCCCGATCATCATGAAATTCCTGCAGCAGGAGCGCCAACGCGCCGTCATGCATCCACGGCCCGCCCCGAGCGCTTGAGCACCTCTATCGCTTGCACCCCCGGCAGGAGCGCCGGGGCATGTCAGCGCCAGTTCGGGTTGGTGTCGCTCTTGCATTGAAACATTGGTTGATGGCCTGACGACGGAGTGTTGCCTGGATGAAAGACAAGCCCGCGAAGCCCGGGGTACCGACCCCCGCTGCCTATCTCAACGTGCGCAGCGCCATCAGTGGCCTGCGCGGTCGCGACCTGCTGTCGACGGTGCACCAGCTGGGGCGCCACGGCCTGCGCCACCCGCTGCACACGGCGCGCCACCTGCTGGCGCTGGGTGGCCAGCTGGGGCGCGTGATGCTGGGCGATACCCCCTACCAGCCCTCGCCACGCGACACCCGCTTCAACGACCCGGCCTGGCAGCTCAACCCGCTGTACCGACGCGGCCTGCAGGCCTACCTGGCCTGGCAGCAGCAGACCTGCCAGTGGATCGACGAGAGCCAGCTGGACGACGATGACCGCGCCCGCGCGCACTTCGTGTTCTCGCTGCTCAACGATGCAATGTCGCCCAGCAACACCCTGCTCAACCCGGCGGCGGTCAAGGAGCTGCTGAACTCCGGCGGGCTGAGCCTGGTGCGCGGCTTGAACCACCTGCTCGACGACCTGCGCCACAACGACGGCCTGCCACGCCAGGTCAACCCGGACGCCTTCGAGGTGGGCAGGAACCTGGCCAGCACCGCCGGCGCGGTGGTGTTTCGCAACGAGCTGCTGGAGCTGATCCAGTACCGCCCGATGAGCGAAAAACAGTACGCCCGGCCCCTGCTGGTGGTGCCGCCGCAGATCAACAAGTTCTACATCTTCGACCTCAGCCCGACCAACAGCTTTGTGAAGTACGCCCTCAAGAACGGCCTGCAGACCTTCATGATCAGCTGGCGCAACCCCGACGCCCGGCATCGCGAATGGGGCCTGTCGAGCTACGTGGCGGCGGTCGAGGAAGCCATGAACGTGTGCCGCTCGATCACCGGCAGCCGCGACGTCAACCTGCTTGGCGCCTGTGCCGGCGGGTTGACCATCGCGGCCCTGCAGGGTCACCTGCAGGCCAAGCGCCAGATGCGCCGGGTGCACAGCGCCACTTACCTGGTCAGCCTGCTCGACAGCCAGTTCGACAGCCCCGCCAGCCTGTTCGCCGACGAGCAGACCCTGGAGGCGGCCAAGCGCCGCTCCTACCAGCAGGGCGTGCTGGAGGGCCGCGAGATGGCACGGGTGTTCGCCTGGATGCGCCCCAACGACCTGATCTGGAACTACTTCGTCAACAACTACCTGCTGGGCAAGGCGCCCCCGGCATTCGACATCCTGTACTGGAACAACGACAACAGCCGCCTGCCGGCCGCGCTGCACGGCGATCTGCTGGACTTCTTCAAATTCAACCCGCTGACGCACGCCGACGGCCTCGAGGTGTGCGGCACGCCGATCGACCTGCACAAGGTCACGGTGGACAGCTTCCACGTGGCCGGCAGCAACGACCACATCACCCCGTGGGACGCGGTGTACCGCTCGGCCCTGCTGCTGGGCGGCGAACGGCGCTTCGTGCTGGCCAACAGCGGGCATGTGCAGAGCATCCTCAACCCGCCGGGCCACCCCAAGGCGCATTTTGTCGAGAACCCCAGGCTGAGCAGCGACCCGCGGGCCTGGTACCACGATGCGCAGAAGGTCGAGGGCAGCTGGTGGCCGCAGTGGCTCGACTGGATACAGGCGCGCTCCGGTGCGCAGCGCGAAACCCGCCTGTCGCTGGGCAGCGCCAATTACCCTCCCATGGACCCCGCACCCGGCACCTACGTGCTGGTGCGCTGAGCAAGAAGAACGGATGAAGACCCGCGACCGTATCCTGGAGTGCGCCCTGCACCTGTTCAATCGTCAGGGCGAGCCGAATGTCTCGACGCTGGAAATCGCCAACGAGATGGGCATCAGCCCGGGCAACCTGTACTACCACTTCCACGGCAAGGAGCCGCTGGTGCTGGGCCTGTTCGAGCGTTTCGAGGAGGAGCTGACGCCCCTGCTCGACCCGCCCCTGGAGGTGCGCCTGGATGCCGAGGACTACTGGCTGTTCCTGCACCTGATCGTGGAGCGCATGGCGCAGTACCGCTTTCTGTTCCAGGACCTGTCCAACCTTACCGGGCGCCTGCCCAAGCTGGCGCGGGGCATGCGCACCCTGCTCAATGCGCTCAAGCGCACGCTGGCGGCATTGCTGGCGAGCCTCAAGGCGCATGGGCAGGTGACCAGCGATACCCGCGCACTGGGGCAACTGGTGGAGCAGATCAGCATGACCTTGCTGTTCTCGCTGGACTACCAGCGGATTCTGGCGCGCGAGGGCGAGGTCGGGATCGTGGTGTACCAGGTGATGATGCTGGTGGCGCCGCACCTGGAGGTGGAGTCACGCCTGGCGGCGGAGCAGTTGGCCTTGAGGTACCTGGAAGGCTGAAGAGCTTCGCCGGCAAGGCCGGCTCCTACAGACGGCGCGCTACCTGTAGGAGCCGGCCTTGCCGGCGATGAGGCCAGCACAGGCACTGTGTCTAGTCCTGAAATAGGTTTACACCTGTTCAGGTAGGCCGATAGGCCTCAAAACGCCCGATGCACCGCATCGGGCGTTTTGTTTTTCAGGGCCATATGGGGCCGTTCTGTGTTGTAGATCTGCACTGCCTCATCAACCATCTGCCTCGCTTGCTCCAGATCTTCAGGTCTGCTTAACAGCAGCTCCATCTTGAGGATTCCGTTGATTCGCTCAGCCAGCGCGTTCTGGTAGCAGTCATACCCATCAGTCATGGAGCACTGAACGCCGTGCCGTTGGTGCAGTGACTGGTATAGCGCCGAGCAATATTGGATGCCTCGATCCGAATGGTGGACTAATGGCTGGCGACGACGTCGCTTTCGTAAGGCCTGCTTGAAGGCTTGCGCTACTGACTCGGCATGCAGGCTTTCATGGACGTGGTGACCAACAATTTTCCTGGAGTACGCGTCCGTTACCAGGCTCAGGTACAGCGGGCCGTTACGTGCGGGCAGATAAGTAATGTCGGCAACCCAGACGTGCTCCGGCCTTGTCGGAACGACTTGGCTTGGACCGGGCTTGATTAAGTTGGGATGGCGGTAGAAGCGATGAAAGCTCTGTGTTGTCTTGTGGTATGCCCGCTTGGGCAGTACCAGCAAACGGCGCTCTCCCAAGACCTGAAACAGCCTATCTCGGCCGACCTGGAATCGTTTGTCAGGTTGGCAATGCAGCAAATAGTGCAGCTTACGGGTACCCAGACGGGGCTGGCGCAGCCGGACTTGCTGAACAAACTGAACCACCCGATCTGCCTGGCGCTCTTTGCCATCAGCAGCTCGGTTGCGCTTGTAGTAAGCCTGTCGACTGATGCCTAGAAACTGACAAGCCCTGGCAATGCTCAGTCCTGCGACTTGACCTTGCGAGAGGACTTGCCGGATCGCTTTTTTACGACCGAGACACCATAGTCATTTTTCAGAACATCAACGACCGTTTCAAAGAACTGGGCCTTCTGGCTCATCAGCTCAAGCTGCTGCTCAAGCTCTTTGATTCGCTGCTCTGGAGTGAGCATTTTGGGGTCAGACATCGCGCAGCTCCTCTCGTCGCGGATCGAGGCCCCCTGGCTCCAATCCTGCCGACCGTGCTTACGCAACCATACCAGAACCGTCGACCGTCCCTGGATGCCATACCGCACCTGGGCCTGCTTGTAGGTCAGTTCGCCTTTTTCAATCTGATCAACCACCGCCAATTTAAAAGACAGTGAGTAATCACGCTGTGTGCGCTTTACACCTTGCTCCATCTGACTCTCCGGAAATTCGGGATGGGAGGTGTAAACCTTATTCAGGACGGGACA
>NZ_PEFV01000001.1:4990332-4992832 GCF_002939405.1 Pseudomonas sp. BRM28
AGCGTCAGCTGGCACGGATGCACGAGCGCCAGATCAAGACCTGAGGCCCCGTAGGAGCCGGTTTTAACCGGCCACAAAAAAGCCCGCATCGCTGCGGGCTTTTTTGTGGCCGGTTAAAACCGGAACACTTCCATCTCGGTACGAATCGGTGTCGCCATCGGAATCTTCGGCTTCGACGCAAATTGCTTGGGTGTTATATGGTCAAGCCTCACGGGCAATTAGTATTGGTTAGCTCAACGCCTCACAGCGCTTACACACCCAACCTATCAACGTCGTAGTCTTCGACGGCCCTTCAGGGAGCTCAAGGCTCCAGTGAGATCTCATCTTGAGGCAAGTTTCCCGCTTAGATGCTTTCAGCGGTTATCTCTTCCGAACATAGCTACCCGGCAATGCCACTGGCGTGACAACCGGAACACCAGAGGTTCGTCCACTCCGGTCCTCTCGTACTAGGAGCAGCCCCTCTCAAATCTCAAACGTCCACGGCAGATAGGGACCGAACTGTCTCACGACGTTCTAAACCCAGCTCGCGTACCACTTTAAATGGCGAACAGCCATACCCTTGGGACCGGCTTCAGCCCCAGGATGTGATGAGCCGACATCGAGGTGCCAAACACCGCCGTCGATATGAACTCTTGGGCGGTATCAGCCTGTTATCCCCGGAGTACCTTTTATCCGTTGAGCGATGGCCCTTCCATACAGAACCACCGGATCACTAAGACCTACTTTCGTACCTGCTCGACGTGTCTGTCTCGCAGTCAAGCGCGCTTTTGCCTTTATACTCTACGACCGATTTCCGACCGGTCTGAGCGCACCTTCGTACTCCTCCGTTACTCTTTAGGAGGAGACCGCCCCAGTCAAACTACCCACCATACACTGTCCTCGATCCGGATAACGGACCTGAGTTAGAACCTCAAAGTTGCCAGGGTGGTATTTCAAGGATGGCTCCACGCAGACTGGCGTCCACGCTTCAAAGCCTCCCACCTATCCTACACAAGCAAATTCAAAGTCCAGTGCAAAGCTATAGTAAAGGTTCACGGGGTCTTTCCGTCTAGCCGCGGATACACTGCATCTTCACAGCGATTTCAATTTCACTGAGTCTCGGGTGGAGACAGCGCCGCCATCGTTACGCCATTCGTGCAGGTCGGAACTTACCCGACAAGGAATTTCGCTACCTTAGGACCGTTATAGTTACGGCCGCCGTTTACCGGGGCTTCGATCAAGAGCTTCGCGTTAGCTAACCCCATCAATTAACCTTCCGGCACCGGGCAGGCGTCACACCCTATACGTCCACTTTCGTGTTTGCAGAGTGCTGTGTTTTTAATAAACAGTCGCAGCGGCCTGGTATCTTCGACCGGCATGAGCTTACGGAGCAAGTCCTTCACCCTCACCGGCGCACCTTCTCCCGAAGTTACGGTGCCATTTTGCCTAGTTCCTTCACCCGAGTTCTCTCAAGCGCCTTGGTATTCTCTACCCAACCACCTGTGTCGGTTTGGGGTACGGTTCCTGGTTACCTGAAGCTTAGAAGCTTTTCTTGGAAGCATGGCATCAACCACTTCGTCGCCTAATGGCAACTCGTCATCAGCTCTCGGCCTTAAGATCCCGGATTTACCTAAGATCTCAGCCTACCACCTTAAACTTGGACAACCAACGCCAAGCTGGCCTAGCCTTCTCCGTCCCTCCATCGCAATAACCAGAAGTACAGGAATATTAACCTGTTTTCCATCGACTACGCTTTTCAGCCTCGCCTTAGGGACCGACTAACCCTGCGTCGATTAACGTTGCGCAGGAAACCTTGGTCTTTCGGCGTGGGAGTTTTTCACTCCCATTGTCGTTACTCATGTCAGCATTCGCACTTCTGATACCTCCAGCAAGCTTCTCAACTCACCTTCACAGGCTTACAGAACGCTCCTCTACCGCATCACCTAAGTGATACCCGTAGCTTCGGTGTATGGTTTGAGCCCCGTTACATCTTCCGCGCAGGCCGACTCGACTAGTGAGCTATTACGCTTTCTTTAAAGGGTGGCTGCTTCTAAGCCAACCTCCTAGCTGTCTAAGCCTTCCCACATCGTTTCCCACTTAACCATAACTTTGGGACCTTAGCTGACGGTCTGGGTTGTTTCCCTTTTCACGACGGACGTTAGCACCCGCCGTGTGTCTCCCATGCTCGGCACTTGTAGGTATTCGGAGTTTGCATCGGTTTGGTAAGTCGGGATGACCCCCTAGCCGAAACAGTGCTCTACCCCCTACAGTGATACATGAGGCGCTACCTAAATAGCTTTCGAGGAGAACCAGCTATCTCCGAGCTTGATTAGCCTTTCACTCCGATCCACAGGTCATCCGCTAACTTTTCAACGGTAGTCGGTTCGGTCCTCCAGTCAGTGTTACCTAACCTTCAACCTGCCCATGGATAGATCGCCCGGTTTCGGGTCTATACCCAGCGACTAAACGCCCTATTAAGACTCGCTTTCGCTACGCCTCCCCTATTCGGTTAAGCTCGCCA
>NZ_PEFV01000001.1:4997832-5896626 GCF_002939405.1 Pseudomonas sp. BRM28
ACCAGGTCGGGAACGATTCGGGCTTGCGGTACCACCTGGTGCAACAGGCCTGCGTCGCCACCGGTAATGAACAGGGTAAAATCCTCACCCCACAATGAGCGCGCCTGCTCGAGCTGAGTCAACACAAATCCATGCAGCATGAGCGTACAGCCGCGCTCTACCGCCTCGACGGTAGAGCGCCCAGGCTGCAGACTCGACAATGCACGCTCGGCGGACTCGTCGTCATAGCGGATACGCCGGGTATGGGTACGCAATTGATTGCGCATCAATGGCATCCCAGGGCAGATGAAACCTCCCAGGTGTTCCCCCTGCGCCGATACGAAATCCGATGTGACAGCAGTCCCCAGATCAATGACCACGCATGCCCTTCTGGCCAGATGGTACCCACCAAGCAAAGCCAGCCACCGATCGAGCCCAAGACGCTCGTAATCGTCATAGCCATTGGTAACCCCGGCCAATGCAGTTGCCGAGCGCGCGCGCACTATCGACAGCCCGAACGCCTTCACCAGGGCATCACCAAGATGATCGGTCTCTTCTTCTGTACGCACACTGACCAGGCGGCAACGGGCCGGGGTATCGCCCGCAAGCGCCTCAACAGCCTCGATCAGCGCCTGGTTGGTATCGACGATGCCGCCGCCAACAACCGATGCGTCGGTGCGGATAACCCGCCACTTGATAAAACTGTTACCGCAATCGAGCTCAAGAATCATCGCGTAACCTCAAACTGAGCTCACCACCACTAAAGCTCTTCTCAACACCTTCGACCTGAAGACGCAGCGCGCCCTGACGATCGATACCGAGCACAACGCCGTCGACCCTGGTGACGCCGGCTATCAACGATACTGCACACCCCTGCCACAGGTGCCCTTGCTCCCACTCCGCCTGCAAGTCGGTAAAACCCGACTGACGATGTCGCTCCAGGTAAACCTGCAGATTCTCATTGAGCAGCGCAACCAGCTGGTTGCGATCAACCTGCTGCCCTGTTTCGAGCCGGACGGATGTCCATGCCTGATCGACCTCGCTGTTGGTCTGCATATTCACGTTCACACCAATACCCAGCACCACATGACAGACATCAGCGGGATCCCCCACAAGCTCAAGAAGAATACCTGCGATCTTGCGACCGTTGGCCAGCACATCATTTGGCCACTTCAAGCCCGCAGCATTCACTCCGACGGACTGAAGGGTACGCATGACCGCCAAACCCACCACAAGGCTCAGGCCTTCCAGTTGCCGCATGCCACCGTCGATACGCAGCACCAGGCTGTAATAGAGATTCTGCGCAAAGGGGCTTGACCAGTTTCTGCCACGGCGACCGCGCCCTGCGCTCTGATGCTCAGCCAGAACCAGAAAGGGTGCCTGGCGACCGGCACTGATCGCGCGCAACGCTTCGGCATTTGTCGAGTCAATCTCTTCATGGATGTGCATTGGCCAGAGCCGGCCTGTACCGGCACTCTCGATGGCGCTGACGTCCAACAGCGACAAAGGCGCAGCCAGCCTGTAGCCCCGCCCTCGCACCTTGTACACCGGCAGACTCAATTCAGCCTCGAGATGCTGCAATTGCTTCCACACGGCGCTGCGGCTGATGCCCAGGGCAGCACCCAAGGCCTCGCCGGAATGGAATCGACCATCCTTGAGGAGTTTCAACAACTTCAGCATGCCAATCTCGACTCACAATGAGGCACGCATGATAGCTATGCGCTGAAGGATTGCATACCTGTTGTAGGACGCGTCCTTACGGAGAAATAGCTGCGTGATCGCAGCTTTTTCGGCCCACAAAGACAAAACCCCTACCTGCAGATGCAGATAGGGGTTTCGGAATTTAATCTTGACGATGACCTACTCTCACATGGGGAAACCCCACACTACCATCGGCGATGCATCGTTTCACTACTGAGTTCGGGATGGGATCAGGTGGTTCCAATGCTCTATGGTCGTCAAGAAATTCTGTTGCCAGAAGGGCCCGCTCCCACAGGTACAGCGCCGTTCTCGAAACCAGCGCCGTACCTGTGGGAGCGGGCTTGACCCGCGAAGTTTTTCAGGCCGGCAACTACCCCAGCAGGTACACCCGTAGCCGCTCGATACTCTCGCGCCACGCACTGCCCACCGGCCACACCAGGTAGTAGGCATCCCCCGTTGCCACCGCCTGCTCGAACGGTAACGCCAGGTCACCGATCGGAACGCCACGCGGTTCTGAGGTCGGGCTTGAGGGCCTCATCGCGGGTCAAGCCCGCTCCCACAGGTACAGCGCCGTTCTCGAAACCAGCGCCGTACCTGTGNAATTCTGTTGCCAGAAGGTCTTGTTCAGACACTCCAGCGAATCGGGTATGTGATGTTTGTGAGCTACAAATCTTCGGCTTACTGTGTCTTCACAACACCGCAATCTGGTCGTTCGACGCAAATTGCTNTCACGGATAGCGAAGCGCAGACCGTCTTCCATCGCGATGGTCTTGATCAGAGTGACAGTCATCTGGATGTTGTCACCTGGCATTACCATTTCAACGCCTTCTGGCAGCTCGCAGTTACCAGTCACGTCAGTAGTACGGAAGTAGAACTGTGGACGGTAGCCTTTGAAGAACGGAGTGTGACGGCCGCCTTCTTCCTTGCTCAGAACATAGACTTCTGCGGTGAACTTGGTGTGCGGTTTGACCGAACCCGGCTTGACCAGAACCTGGCCACGCTCAACGTCGTCACGCTTGGTGCCGCGCAGCAGCACGCCGCAGTTCTCGCCAGCACGACCTTCGTCCAGCAGCTTGCGGAACATCTCAACACCGGTGCAGGTGGTGGTGGTGGTGTCACGCAGACCAACGATTTCCAGGGCGTCTTGAACGCGGACGATGCCACGCTCGATACGACCGGTAACAACGGTACCACGACCCGAGATCGAGAATACGTCTTCGATTGGCATCAGGAACGGCTTGTCGATAGCGCGCTCAGGCTCTGGAATGTAGCTATCCAGGGTTTCGACCAGACGCTTGACAGCGGTGGTGCCCATTTCGTTATCGTCTTTGCCTTCCAGCGCCATACGAGCCGAACCAATGATGATCGGGGTATCGTCGCCTGGGAAATCATAGGTGGACAGCAGGTCGCGAACTTCCATCTCGACCAGCTCCAGCAGCTCAGCGTCGTCTACCAGGTCAGCCTTGTTCAGGAAGACCACGATGTACGGAACGCCAACCTGACGGGACAGCAGGATGTGCTCACGGGTTTGCGGCATCGGACCATCAGCGGCCGAGCAAACCAGGATAGCGCCATCCATCTGAGCAGCACCGGTAATCATGTTTTTTACATAGTCGGCGTGACCCGGGCAGTCAACGTGCGCATAGTGACGAATGTTCGAGTCATACTCGACGTGCGCAGTATTGATGGTGATGCCACGTGCTTTTTCTTCCGGGGCGCTGTCGATCTTGTCGAAGTCAACCTTGGCAGAACCGAAAACCTCGGAGCAAACGCGAGTCAGCGCGGCGGTCAACGTCGTCTTACCATGGTCAACGTGACCAATGGTGCCGACGTTCACGTGCGGCTTGTTACGTTCGAACTTTTCCTTAGCCATCGAGACTGTCCCCCGGTAGAAGTAATAAGCAGATCAAACCGACCATTAAAACAAAGGCAGATATTTTCATATCTGCCTTGTCATATGGAGCTCTTGAGCGGATTTGAACCGCTGACCTCACCCTTACCAAGGGTGTGCTCTACCAACTGAGCTACAAGAGCGTAACACTGTGCAACAACAGCAAACCTGGAGCGGGTAGCGGGAATCGAACCCGCATCATCAGCTTGGAAGGCTGAGGTTCTACCACTAAACTATACCCGCGGAGCTTGCAGCTCTCGCTAAACTGGTGGAGGGAGAAGGATTCGAACCTTCGAAGTCGTAGACGTCAGATTTACAGTCTGATCCCTTTGGCCGCTCGGGAACCCCTCCAATGTGGCCGGCATTTTCTACTCTTGCCGTCCTGCTGTCAAGCTTTTTCTCATTAAAATCTTGAGGTTAGCTACTTTGACAACTGCTTCACTGCGTTACCACCTAGTGGTCATCGCTGTGGAGCGGGCGCCATTCTATGCAAACTATTCGATAGTTGCAACGCCTTCGCACAACATTATTTTATCTTTTAAGTCTTTGAAATCATGGGAAAGTCCGGCGAGCACCGTTGCGTCCAGCAAGCGACGGCTTTCAGGCGCTATCTGCAGCCACCACCCCTGACTGTCGGGCAGCCTCCCCACTACCTTGCGCGCCCGGATATCCAGGCTGATCAGACGCTGACGAAGGCTATTCAGTAGCTCGGGGCTAGCCAATGCCCCAAGGTAGAGACACTCATCGTCCTTCTGCGATGGCGCCTCGCGAGACTCGCTGAGTAGACGAATACCCTGCTGACTTCCCTTGTAGAGCGACAGCGATGTCACCTCTTTCGCCCTCAACGGTGCCTCCTGCTGGTGCCAGACGTAGTAGACGACATTGAGGACCAGCAATAACAGAAACAACCAGCGCATACACACCTCACTCCAGCGGACAGGCCATCGCCAGGCCTACGAACACCAGGTCGGGAACGATTCGGGCTTGCGGTACCACCTGGTGCAACAGGCCTGCGTCGCCACCGGTAATGAACAGGGTAAAATCCTCACCCCACAATGAGCGCGCCTGCTCGAGCTGAGTCAACACAAATCCATGCAGCATGAGCGTACAGCCGCGCTCTACCGCCTCGACGGTAGAGCGCCCAGGCTGCAGACTCGACAATGCACGCTCGGCGGACTCGTCGTCATAGCGGATACGCCGGGTATGGGTACGCAATTGATTGCGCATCAATGGCATCCCAGGGCAGATGAAACCTCCCAGGTGTTCCCCCTGCGCCGATACGAAATCCGATGTGACAGCAGTCCCCAGATCAATGACCACGCATGCCCTTCTGGCCAGATGGTACCCACCAAGCAAAGCCAGCCACCGATCGAGCCCAAGACGCTCGTAATCGTCATAGCCATTGGTAACCCCGGCCAATGCAGTTGCCGAGCGCGCGCGCACTATCGACAGCCCGAACGCCTTCACCAGGGCATCACCAAGATGATCGGTCTCTTCTTCTGTACGCACACTGACCAGGCGGCAACGGGCCGGGGTATCGCCCGCAAGCGCCTCAACAGCCTCGATCAGCGCCTGGTTGGTATCGACGATGCCGCCGCCAACAACCGATGCGTCGGTGCGGATAACCCGCCACTTGATAAAACTGTTACCGCAATCGAGCTCAAGAATCATCGCGTAACCTCAAACTGAGCTCACCACCACTAAAGCTCTTCTCAACACCTTCGACCTGAAGACGCAGCGCGCCCTGACGATCGATACCGAGCACAACGCCGTCGACCCTGGTGACGCCGGCTATCAACGATACTGCACACCCCTGCCACAGGTGCCCTTGCTCCCACTCCGCCTGCAAGTCGGTAAAACCCGACTGACGATGTCGCTCCAGGTAAACCTGCAGATTCTCATTGAGCAGCGCAACCAGCTGGTTGCGATCAACCTGCTGCCCTGTTTCGAGCCGGACGGATGTCCATGCCTGATCGACCTCGCTGTTGGTCTGCATATTCACGTTCACACCAATACCCAGCACCACATGACAGACATCAGCGGGATCCCCCACAAGCTCAAGAAGAATACCTGCGATCTTGCGACCGTTGGCCAGCACATCATTTGGCCACTTCAAGCCCGCAGCATTCACTCCGACGGACTGAAGGGTACGCATGACCGCCAAACCCACCACAAGGCTCAGGCCTTCCAGTTGCCGCATGCCACCGTCGATACGCAGCACCAGGCTGTAATAGAGATTCTGCGCAAAGGGGCTTGACCAGTTTCTGCCACGGCGACCGCGCCCTGCGCTCTGATGCTCAGCCAGAACCAGAAAGGGTGCCTGGCGACCGGCACTGATCGCGCGCAACGCTTCGGCATTTGTCGAGTCAATCTCTTCATGGATGTGCATTGGCCAGAGCCGGCCTGTACCGGCACTCTCGATGGCGCTGACGTCCAACAGCGACAAAGGCGCAGCCAGCCTGTAGCCCCGCCCTCGCACCTTGTACACCGGCAGACTCAATTCAGCCTCGAGATGCTGCAATTGCTTCCACACGGCGCTGCGGCTGATGCCCAGGGCAGCACCCAAGGCCTCGCCGGAATGGAATCGACCATCCTTGAGGAGTTTCAACAACTTCAGCATGCCAATCTCGACTCACAATGAGGCACGCATGATAGCTATGCGCTGAAGGATTGCATACCTGTTGTAGGACGCGTCCTTACGGAGAAATAGCTGCGTGATCGCAGCTTTTTCGGCCCACAAAGACAAAACCCCTACCTGCAGATGCAGATAGGGGTTTCGGAATTTAATCTTGACGATGACCTACTCTCACATGGGGAAACCCCACACTACCATCGGCGATGCATCGTTTCACTACTGAGTTCGGGATGGGATCAGGTGGTTCCAATGCTCTATGGTCGTCAAGAAATTCTGTTGCCAGAAGGGCCCGCTCCCACAGGTACAGCGCCGTTCTCGAAACCAGCGCCGTACCTGTGGGAGCGGGCTTGACCCGCGAAGTTTTTCAGGCCGGCAACTACCCCAGCAGGTACACCCGTAGCCGCTCGATACTCTCGCGCCACGCACTGCCCACCGGCCACACCAGGTAGTAGGCATCCCCCGTTGCCACCGCCTGCTCGAACGGTAACGCCAGGTCACCGATCGGAACGCCACGCGGTTCTGAGGTCGGGCTTGAGGGCCTCATCGCGGGTCAAGCCCGCTCCCACAGGTACAGCGCCGTTCTCGAAACCAGCGCCGTACCTGTGGGAGCGGGCTTGNTAGGTTCTGTACGAAAAGAGATGTCGCAAACACCGCATGGAACAAGCCAGCGAGACCATAGCGGCATAGCTTTTCGCGAGCTTGTCGAAGTGCGTCACGATGCGTCGGTTCTCTTTCAGCCAGTCAAACATGCGCTCGATGATGTTGCGCTGTCGGTACTTGGGCCGATCAAACAGCCTTGGTAAGCCAGGCTTGGGTTTGCGCTTCATCGAGCGCAGCGGGATGACGGGTTGCATTCGATATCGGTCGCAATAACGGCGTAGCGCTTCGGCATCGTAGCCCTTGTCGGCAAGCAACCATTTACAGCGTTTACGCGGGCGGCCACGTTGGCTCAATGGAATGCTGACCTCGTCCAACAGGGGTTGGGCGTAGCTGATGTCACTGGCTTGACCGCCAGAGAGGAGGAAGCACAACGGTGTCCCGTTGGCGTCGCAGAGCATGTGGATTTTGGTTGTCAGGCCACCGCGACTGCGGCCTAGAGCGTGATCGGCAGGCTCGTCAGGCCCCCTTTTTTTTTCCGGCGCCTGATGAGGCTCGGGTTGCGCGTACAGCAGTTGAGTCGATCATCCAGGTCTGTAGATCAATCAAACCTTGCTCATTGAACCTCAGGTGCAAGCGTATGAGCATCTGATCGAACGTGCCTTGTTTTCGCCAAACCCGAAACCGTTGATACACCGTTGACCACGGGCCAAAGCGCTCCGGCATATCTCGCCACGCAGCACCTGAGCGGAGCACCCAGAGCACGCCATCGAGCATCAGGCGGTCGCTCAGGCGGGGCCGCCCCCGGCCATGGGTTTCGGTGAAGAGATCAGCAACCACAGCCCAAGCCTCATCCGAAAGTTCGTAACGCTTTGCCATCACAGGATTCCTTTCCGTAGATGGTTGGAAACCTTACAAAAAATCAGCTTCCGAGGGACGCCGATTAGGTTTCTCGGGATTTCGTACAGAGCCTAGCTTGATTTCAGCCCATGGCAGCCCCAATGAGTGCCCTGAGAGTGGGATCCTCGGCTGAGGAGGGGAGGATCTATAAGAAAGCCGTGACAAGACATCTCTCCCTGTTGTCTGGGGTGGGGGAGGGGTAGCCGGGTTGGTGGTTTAACCCCGATGGAGTCCACACTTAATGGATCGCGGCCTCAACCAACTGGGTGTAGCAGCCGAGAGCAGTACGTCTTATCGCGATGGAACGCTACTGAGAATAGATTAGGAGCGTTTCCTTTGAGAGGTGCGCGATTGGGCTGGCAACGAGGTGATGACCTGATGGGCAGATGTCCAGATGTCCAGCCAAGACCATCATCTCGCGCTCCGTTAATGCCGAGGGGCGCAGTCAAGCGTTTAGCCGTTCGGTAAGATGCAACACCCTAAGCTGCAACTAGTTGCGTCTTTCTGGGCGAGAAAATGAAAAAGCTTGAAAGGCCCGGTTTTATTGGGTTAAGCTTGTTTTCAAGGTGAGCAGTGAAAAGAGCGAACCACCCGTATAAGGGGGCTCTCCTTAGAGAAGGGTTCGAATCTCTACGCTTCCGCCACTTCTAAAGCCCTGATTATTCAGGGCTTTTTGCGTTTCTGAGGGTAGGGAAAAAGGCCTTGGAAACATACTTGGGAATTCTTTTCTTTCGCATTGTCCCCCCTATTGTTCATTCTGAGCCAGGATGATGCTGATCATGGCCACTAAACTGCGCTCTAATCCGTAACCTCAAGCAGGGCCCGCAGCTTTTTGTGTGTCTTCTGCTGCTTCACGCCCAGGGCAACGCCCTCGATGTAGTTCCTCCTCAGCACCCGCACGTCCGCAGGACGCTGTCCTGTCAGATACGCCAGATCCATGGACAGCATGGCTTGAAGCGTTATACCCAGTTTCATTCGGGCGTACTGGCTGCCAACCAATAGTCATCTGCTGCGGCGTTCGGTGAAGTGCCAATGGAGCTCTTCAAGCCAGCCGCGCTGGTAGCTACCTTCTAGCCGGTCAGCTCAGCCAGCTCGTTGTCCAGGAGTATTTCGATTTACGTGGGATAAGCCCCACGTCGCAAATGGTGGCGGAGGCGGGGAGGAGGTAGTCGCAGCTGAAGCTCGAACCGCTATCACTTGAGCTGGATGAGGTGCAGTTGGCGCTGGAGTAACCGCTGTGTGTGCGTATGATCTCGTAGCTGCCGACCTGGTTTCTATCTAGAGTCCATCTTGTATCCGAAATGTGATACTTGCATGAATCGGCTTGGGCAGTTATGTTCAAAAGTCTTCATTGAATTAATCTTGCATCGAGATTCTCCCGAAATGAATAATTAATGCGTATTTGCTTTTTGCGGATTTGCCAAAAGTCAAAGCACGTAATTGTTTGAGTTGATATGGCCTGTTACCTTGAATTGATCGATGGTGACGGCTAATAAAGCCTTCTTGCTTTACTGTTTGGCGTTGTTCTCTTCTGTAGGGATAAGTAACGATGACTGCCCGATTCTCCTCAAAAGATGTTTATGATCATAATCAGAATGTCTGGAATCGACTTGCTCGCGAAGGTTGTGATTGGTCGAAGCCAGTTTCTGCCGAAGTTATTCAAGCTGCTCGAAGAGGGGAGTGGAAAATACAACTTATCCCCGCAGAGCTCCCGACAGCGTGGCTTAACGATGTGCAAGGGAAGCGCATTTTGTGCCTAGCTGCTTCCGGAGGGCAGCAAGCCCCCGTGTTGGCGGCTGCGGGGGCTGAAGTGGTTGTGATGGATGCCTCTCGCGATCAGCTGGCATTGGATGATATGGTTGCAAAGCGAGACGATCTTTCTCTACGCACGGTCTTGGGAGATATGCAGGACTTGTCTGAATTTGATGATGAGTCATTTGACCTGATTTTTCATCCGATCTCGAATCTGTATGTGCCCGATATTCGTAAAGTATGGGCTGAATGTTATCGCGTACTCGGTAAGGGAGGAAAGCTGCTCAGCAGCTTTTACAATCCGGTAGTATTCATTTTCGACCGCTCTACTGACCTGGCTAAAAGCGGTTTGATGAAACCGCGCTTCACACTGCCTTACGCAGACATAACCGATCTGAATGCTGACGAAATTGAGGGTAAGATAGCGAGAGGTGAGGCATTCGTATTTGGTCACACGTTAGCGGAGCAAATAAGCGGGCAGCTGGAGGCGGGCTTGCTGCTAACAGGCTTCGAAGAAGCTTTTCAGCCGGTGCCCCGATTTCTGATCGACAACTACATGCCAACATTCATCGCAACGTGTTCCGTCAAGCCGGGGTAGCTTTTGTCTGGCCCCGCTAAAAGTGCGGAGCCAGCAACATCCGGTCTTTGCAATGACATTCGATACGTTCAAATCTCTCTGGCCACGCCCTTGGCCCTGATACCGAGGTCGTGGCACCTGCCTGTCTTCCGCAAGCTCCATGAGCTGCTCAGCGCACAGCGGTGCGTCGAGCATCTGGCGCGAGGCGGAATCATTGAATAGGGGTGATATGCTTTGCCGCTGACCAAACAGGGAGCGTGGCAATGGGGTGGAGAAGCAAGCTGGTAGCGCTCAGGCAGAGGTTCACGCGTCGGCAGCGGTTAGTTGTTGGTGGCGGCGTGTTTGTGGTCGCCCAAGTGGGCTCTTTCTCGTACCCGAGCCAATACTGGCTGTACCTGGTGATCTTCGGGGTTATCGTCCTGAGCAGCGCCTGGTCACCCGAACTGCACCGGAAGCGTTGATGCTCTGACGGGCAGCGTCGTCATTGAAGCACTCGCCAGCTCTTGGTAGGCCCGCTAATTGGTCTGGCTACGAGTGCCAGCCCGCCCGCACCGAACATCGCTGTCGAGGATGCTGGCCTCACTGTAAGCGATGACCCGGCGCACAACCAGTAGTGCTGCCTGGTAGATAGACACTTATTTTCTCTCTGAAAAAAGTTAGCCGCGCAAAATAATCGGGCTGTTTCGTGCACTATTTTTTCAAGGCGCTCAGGTGCGTGACGAGTGAACGACGATTGGCGGGTGGGCTGATCAGGGCCTAAAAAGAAAAACTTGCGAGCAGGCCATGGCGGCCTGCTGCAATAACAGTCAGGAGTAGCGAGTGCAATAGTGTTTTTTACTTTACAGCTTTTCTGGAGGGCTACTCTTTTTACGGTGCTTTCTGGCTTTTAAGATGCACTCCGGCAGCTTTCGCAGCGCCATCCCTTGTAACTTTCGGCTTTTTCAAGCGCTGCAACCAGATCACGACCGGCTATCGTGTTTTGGCAGTTGTTGTGTTTTTCGTTTGGTTTTCTCATCCCCTCGCATTGTTTCTTCAGGAAGGGGCTCACCACCGCCTGCTGCCTTGACGTAAGCGCTCTGAACCCCTTGTCTACGGCTAGCTGGGCGTAGCTTTGTACGCTCGGCTTTTCACCTTGGAATGCGTTCTGCGCGATAAGGGCCGAGAAAATCTCTCGCTCGATAGTCATTCGTTAATCCTTTATTCAACCAACAAGTTTGCTCATGTTTTTTATTATTCTGAGCAATGCGAAAGCATACGTTACCATCGGGTGAGGTTTTATTGAACTGGGTTTCCATCCAGCTATAAAAACGCACGGCTTCACATTTTTTGGTCAATAAAGGTTGGGTTCCTGGTATTTAAAATATTTCAATAGGTCATTGTTACAATTTATTTCTTGTTCAAAAAAAGTTTCGCTCTCACTTTAATGGGTTCGTGCACCGTGTAAGTTTCCTGCCTTTCCCGCTAAGTTTTACGGTGACGACACGCCTTATGAGTTTTTATGAAGTTCCGCGATTTCCTGTGCCGGGCTGCCACTGAGTGCGCAGCTCGTGGGGAGCACTCGCCCTGTCGATTTCAGTTGCAGGTCGTGCAGGTCCTTCGTCAGCCCCTGGTTCATCGCCACAAGCTTGGCAATGTTCCTGCGCGCCTTGCCCAGCTCTCGGGTCAGGTATTCGGCCTCATTCGTAATGAGCACCACCTGGTGCTTCCACATCTCCAGCTCAGTGGGCGCTCCGAAGCCGTCAAAGTCTTCAATGTCTTGGGTCATTTCCGCCACCATATGGGTACTGTTTGTATATACAGTAATCCAGTCGAGCGAGCGCGGCGAGCCGAGGCGACGAATTGCACGGGGAGGGGGATTTTTTCGGTCGGCAGGACGCCGGAACAGGGGTGAGAATCGGTTTCAGAACGCCAGCGGCGCCACTTGCAGCATGCGGCCTGTCGCATGCCGAGTTATCGCCAGCACCACGCCCCTTCAGTCATGCTCCATCTGAACATACTCCAGCATCTTCTGGCTCCCATCCAAAATGTCACTGCAGATCGCCAGGCGAGCCGCCGCACCATCGCGCTGCTTCAACGCCTCCAGCACATCCCAGTGATGATCAATCGCCATGCGCTCGTTGAACCCGCCGTAGGCCCGGGCAATCAGCGGCCCGGTACGCATCCACAACCCATCCAGCAGGCTGACCAGCACCGGCATATCGGCGATTTCCGCCAAACTGAAGTGAAACTCGTGGTTGAAGGTCAGCGCGGACCTCAAGTCATTGTCCTTGATCGCCACCAGGTTGTTCTGAATGCAGGTTTGCAGCCGCGCCACTTGCTCCTCGGTCGCCAGCGATGCAGCTGTTTCGGCCGCCAACCCCTCGAGCGAGAGCCGGATGCTCCTGATCTCCAGGTACTGCTTGGAAGTCAGTACCGGCACACGAATGTCCCGCGGTGTCTTCAGAACCAGCGCCTGCTCCTTTGCCAGTTGAAGAATCGCGTCCCGCACTGGTGTGACACTCGTACCCAGCTGTTCGGCAAGGTCGCGTATGCGCAGCCGGTCGTTAGGCTGGAAGCGCCCTGTAATCAGGGCTTCGCGCAGCAGGCCATAGATACCGCTGCCAAGGTAGGAGTGTTTCAGGTGCTCAATCGGATAATTCATCGCGTACTCGTGTGCGGCGCAGGCCCGGCGGGAGAGGGGAGGCTACCGGCAGCGATTATCGAGTAACTCAAACATGTTGCCCACCGTTTACATGGATTTCTGCGCCATTGACGTACGAAGCGCCCTGCGTGCAGAGAAAATGCACCAACGCCGCGACTTCCTCGGGCTTGCCCATGCGTTTCATCGGGATCGATCGCTCCACGATCAGCTCGGTGCCAGCGGACAGGATGGAGGTGTCGATCTCCCCCGGGGCGATCGCGTTCACCCGAACCCCATAGGGCCCGAAGTCGTGCGCCATCTCGCGCGTCAGCGCCGACAGCGCCGCTTTGGAGCAGGCATACGCCACCCCTGCGAACGGGTGCACCCGCGAACCGGCAATGGAGGTGACGTTGATCACCGAGCCCTTTGCCGCCTTGAGCTCCTCGAACAACCCCCGCGCCAGCAGGGCCGTCGAGAAGATGTTCACGTTGAACACGTTCAGCCAGGTCGAGTAGTCGGACTCCAGCACCCCCAGTCGCTCCCCATCCGGGCCTTTGGGTGAAACGCCGGCGTTGTTGACCAACGCATCCAGCCGCCCCCCGAGTTTTTCCCGGATTTCCGGAAGCCTGCGCTGTATGTCCTCCACGCTCCCCAGGTCGAGGTGAATGTGGTTGGCGATGCCTTCGGCCCAGGGGCAGCCTTCGCCCAGGTCCTGCCTCGAGGCGGTAAACACGCGCCAACCCGCAGCACTGAAATGTTTCACGGTGGCGTGGCCGATGCCCCGGCTGGCACCGGTGAGAAGCAGCGTACGTTGATCGGTCATGGCGGGTTCCCTGTTCATTGGTGAGGGCAAGTGTAGCGTAAAATATGATGCATCATATTTATTATGTGTTTTAATGCGTCCCGTCCCCACCGGGGAAGCGTCACGTTCGATCGATTGCTGCCACTACAAGAAAACTGCCATCCCTTTAAAGCTGCCCACGACCCGTAGCTGACCTGGAGAGACGCATGAATAAGAAAATCGCAGCTGTACTTTTGCTCGCAACCATCGCAAGCCCGCTGTATGCCGCTGAAAAGCTGACCGTGGTGTCCTTCGGCGGCAACAACCGCCAGGCGCAGGAGAAGGCGTTCTACAAACCCTTCACCGCCCAGACCGGCGTGGCCATCACCGCCGACGACTACAACGGCGAAATGGCCAAGATCAAGGTGATGGCCGACACCGGCAAAACCAGCTGGGATGTGGTGGAGGTCGAATCGCCCGAGCTCATCCGTGGTTGCAGCGAAGGGGTGTTCGAACCGCTGGACTGGAGCCGGATAGGCAACAAGGAAGACTTCATTCCTGCGGCCGTCAGCGACTGTGGTGTCGGCATCTTCATCTGGTCCACCGTGCTGACCTACGACCCCAAGAAGCTCGCCTCCAGCCCGCAAGGCTGGGCCGACTTCTGGGACCTGAAGAAGTACCCCGGCAAGCGCGGCCTGCGCCGCGGCGCGAAGTTCACGCTGGAGTTCGCGCTGCTCGCCGATGGGGTAGACAACAAGGACCTCTACACGCTGCTGGGTACTGAAGAGGGTGTCAAACGTGCGTTCAAGAAGCTCGATGAAATCAAGTCCAGCATCCAGTGGTGGGACTCCGGCGCGCAGCCGCTGCAATGGCTGATCGCCGGTGACGTGGTCATGACCTCCGCCTACAACGGCCGTGTCACCTCTGCCCAGGAGGAAGGCCAGTCGTTTGCGATGCAATGGAATGGCAGCCTCTACGATCTCGATCACTGGGCCATCGTGAAAGGGGCGCCGAAAAAGGAACTGGCCGAGCGCTTCATCGCGTTCGCCAGCGAGCCCATGCAACAGAAGAACTTCGTCGAGGCCATCCCCTACGGGCCCAGCAACACCGGCGCGATGGACCTGCTGGACAAGCGCGTGGGCGAAAAACTGCCCACCGCCCCGCAAAACCTGAAAAACGCCCGTGCCACCGACGCCGAGTTCTGGATCGACCACGGTGAGGATCTGGAGGAACGCTTCAACGCCTGGGTCAACAAGTGATGCATGGCGCCCCTGAAACCGGGGGCGCCATTCAAAGGCCGTATAAGGATGCGAGTCATGCCCCTTGAAAATCTGGCTGTCGATGACAGCCTGCTCGAAGCTGCTCCGGCACGGGTCACCGATGCGCAGGCGTGTGCAGTGCTGCGCCAGCAATTCGGTTTGAGCGGCACGCTCGAAAAACTGGGCGGCGAGCGCGACCTCAATTTCCGCGTGATGCTCGAAGACGGCTCATCCCGGTTGTTCAAGCTCTCCCACCCGCTTGAAAACCCCGATGTGGTCGACTTCCACAACCAGGCGATGCGAAGAATCGAGCTTCGCGATCCCGGGCTTGCGGTTCAGCGCGTGCACCCCTCGCTTGAGGGCCAGTACGCCACCTTCGTCGAGATCGACGGGCAGCGCATGCTGGCGCGGCTGCTGTCCTTCGAAGATGGCATGCCCCTTCACTGCGTGAGTCACCCCACACCGACGTTTCGCCGGGTCATCGGGCAGTCCATCGCCCGGCTTGACGTGGCGCTGCAAGGGTTTGCCCACCCCGCCGCCGGGCATGCGCTGCTGTGGGACATGCAGCACGCCGCGCACCTTCGACCGCTGCTGGTGCACATCGAACCCGGCCCCGGACGAAGCCTGGTGCAGCGCAGCCTCGAACAGTATGCGTCGGTGGTGGTGCCCAGCATCCCCGGGCTGCGCAAGCAGGTCATTCACAATGACACCAACCCGCACAACATCATCGTGGATGCCCACAACCCCGATGTGCTGCGCAGCATCCTCGATTTCGGTGACATGGTGCATGCGCCCCTGGTCAACGAGGTCGCGGTTGCCGCTTCCTACCACCTTGGGCAGGTAGGCGATGTACTGGAGCCGGCCCTGGATGTGATTGTCGGCTACCACCAGTGCAACCCCCTGAACCAGCAGGAGCTGGCGCTGCTGCCCGAGCTGCTGGCCACGCGCCTGGCGTTGGCCCTGTGCATCAACTCCTGGCGCGCCGAACTGCATCCGGACAATCGCCAGTACATCCTTCGAAACACCCAGCGTGCCTGGGCAAACCTGAAGGCACTGTCGGCGCTGCCTCGCGCTGAAACAGAAGACCGAATTGCTTCGGCCTGCCTGCGAGCAAATCGAGCATGAGCATGATCAACGGCTTCACGTCAGCTGACGCCACCCGGCTTTCGGCATCGCAGCGACGCCTGATCGAGCGCCGCGAGCGGCTACTGGGCCCGGCATACCGCCTGTTCTACGAGCGACCGCTGCACACCGTTCGAGGGGAGGGCGTATGGCTCTTCGACGAGCAGGGCCGTCGTTACCTGGACGCCTACAACAACGTTGCCTCCATCGGTCACTGCCATCCCCGGGTGGTCGAGGCGATGCATCGGCAGTCGCAGGTGCTGAACACGCACACCCGTTACCTGCAGGAGGGCATTCTCGACTATGCCGAGCAGTTGCTCGGTACCTTCACCGATGACCTGGATCGCGTCATGTTCACCTGCTCCGGGAGCGAGGCGAATGATCTGGCGCTGCGTATCGCCAGGCACTGCACCGGTGGCACCGGCGTCATCATCACCCGGTTCGCCTACCACGGCGTCACCGCAGACATCGCCGAGCTTTCACCATCGCTTGGCAGCGCCATGGTGCTCCCGGTGCATGTGCGCACCGTTCGCGCACCTGACGCTTACCGTCTGGGGGCCGAAAACGTGGCGTCGATGTTCGCCGCAGAAGTGCGCGCCGCAATCGATGACCTCAAGGCGCACGGCATCCGCCCGGCGGCAATCCTGCTGGATGGCATCTTCTCCAGCGACGGCGTGCTGCCCGGGCCGGCGGGCTGTATCGCCGAGGGTGTGGCGCTGGCCCAGGCCGAAGGCCTGCTGTACATCGCCGATGAGGTACAGCCGGGTTTTGCGCGTACCGGCCTTAACATGTGGGGGTATACCAGGCACAACGTGCGCCCGGACCTCGTCACCCTCGGCAAGCCCATGGGCAATGGCCAGCCCATTGCCGGCATCGTCGGGCGCTCCCAGGTGGTCGATCACTTCGGCAGGAGCATGCGCTACTTCAATACCTTTGGCGGCAACCCGGTCTCGTGCGCGGCAGGCCAGGCGGTGCTGGACGTCATCCGCGAAGAACACCTGCAGCAGAGGGCCCATCACATTGGCAGCTATCTGCTGGACGGCCTGACACGGCTTGCCCGGCGCCATGAACTGATCGGCGACGTCAGGGGGGCCGGCATGTTCCTTGGGGTTGAGCTGGTCACCGACCGCGCCACCAGGGCACCCGCAGCCAGGCAGGCCCGCCAGGTGGTCAACGCGATGCGCGAGCAGGGCGTACTGATCAGCGCCGCTGGTCCGCACCAGAACGTGCTCAAAATCCGTCCGCTGCTGGCGTTTACCGAAGAGCATGCGCAGATGCTTGTGGAAGCGGTCGATACCGCGATGCAAGGGGCTTGTTGAGAAGGCCAGGCCCCTGTTCCTCAGCCTGCACCGTGGGCGGCGAGGTTGCAGTATTGCCCCTTGAAGTACAGCAAGGGCTGTGTGGCGGCAGTTTGCTGCAGGTTCAGCGCCTTCACTTCGCCAATCACGATCAGGTGATCACCGGCGACGTGTTCGGCGTGGATCTCGCAATCGAGCCAGTGCAGGCTGCCGGCAATGATCGGGTTGCCCAGTGGCGATGCCTGCCATTGCACGCCCTGCCACTTGTCGGTACCTCGTCGGGCGAACTGGTTGGAGATCCCGACCTGTTCACCGGACAGGATATTGACCGCGAAGCGGCCTGCCTGGCGGATCCTGGGGTAGCTGGCCGAACCGGCCATCACGCTGAACGACACCAGCGGCGGGCTCATCGACACGCTATAGAACGACTGGCAGGTAAAGCCGACCGGCTCCTCCTCGATCTGCGACGTGATCACCGTGATACCGGATGCGTAGTGCCCGAGCGCTTCGCGAAAGCGCAATGGCTCGATGGCAGTACTGGAACGTGACATGGTAGGTCCTGGCTGAAGGGGCGGATCCAAAGGCGGTGGGGAGGGGGCAAGCCGCTCGATCAGCGCTGCAACCCCTCCTGCACCCTTATCGGTTCAAGAGCTCTCTGCGCACGATGTCCGCGCCGGCGCTCAAGGCGTTCAGCTTGCCGCGCGCCACCTCGCGGGGCAGAGGGGCCATGCCGCAGTTGGTGCACGGGTAGAGCTTGTCGGCGTCCACGAACTGCAGCGCTTTGCGCAGGGTGTTGGCCACTTCCTCGGGGGTTTCGATGGCGTGGTTCGCCACATCGATGGCCCCCACCATCACTTTCTTGCCGCGAATCAGCTCGATCAGGTCCATCGGGACATGGGAGTTGTGGCACTCCAGCGAGATGATATCGATGCCGGATTTCTGCAGCTTGGGGAAGGCTTCCTCATACTGGCGCCACTCCGAACCAAGCGTCTTTTTCCAGTCGGTATTGGCCTTGATGCCGTAGCCGTAGCAAATATGCACGGCCGTTTCACATTTGAGCCCTTCGATCGCCCGTTCCAGGGTGGCCACGCCCCAGTCATTCACCTCGTCGAAGAACACGTTGAAGGCAGGCTCGTCGAACTGGATGATGTCCACGCCCGCCGCCTCCAGCTCTCGGGCTTCCTGATTGAGGATCTTGGCAAATTCCCAAGCCAGCTTTTCCCGGCTTTTGTAGTGGCTGTCATACAGCGTGTCGATCATGGTCATGGGGCCGGGCAGGGCCCATTTGATGGGCTGGCTGGTCTGCTGGCGCAGAAACCTGGCATCTTCGACAAACACCGGTTTTTGCCTGGCAACAGCACCCACAACGGTCGGCACGCTTGCGTCATAGCGGTCACGAATTCTGACGGTTTCGCGCTTTTCGAAATCCACTCCGCTCAGGTGCTCGATAAAGGTGGTAACGAAATGCTGGCGGGTCTGTTCGCCGTCGCTGACGATATCAATGCCTGCGTGTTGCTGTTCCTGCAGGGCCAGGCGCAAGGCGTCCTGCTTGCCTTCGAGCAGCTCCTCGCCGTGCAGCTTCCAGGGCGACCAGAGCGTCTCGGGTTGTGCAAGCCAGGACGGTTTGGGCAGGCTGCCAGCAGTGGAGGTGGGTAGCAGTTTTTTCACGATAGATGACCTTGTATGTTCTGAATGATCAAAGCGCGTATTGGGCGGACCACTGCTCAAGCACGGTCTGGTAGGGCTTGATGAAGTGCTCTTCAACAAACCTGCCCTGTTCGATGGCCAAGTGACTGCGCTCTTCTCGATCGTAGACAATGCGGGTCAACGAGTAATCCTGGTGATTCAAGCTCGGCTGATAGGATCGACCTGCTGCTGAATTCGCGTTGTAGATTTCAGGGCGATAGATCTTCTGGAAGGTATCCATCGTGCTGATGGTGCTGATCAGTTCAAGGTTGGTGTAATCCCCAAGCAGGTCCCCCGCAAAGTAGAACGCCAGCGGTGCCACGCTGTTGGCAGGCATGAAGTAGCGAACCTTCAGGCCCATCTTCCGGAAGTACTCATCGGTCAGGGAATATTCGTCCTGCTGGTATTCGGTGCCCAATACCGGGTGCTGGTTTTCGGTGCGCTGATAAGTCTTGCTGCTTGAAACACTCAGGCAGATGACCGGTGGTTTTTTGAAGTGTTCTTTATAAGTGCTCGAGTTTACAAAATGCTTGAACAGCTTGCCGTGCAGCTCGCCGAAATCATCCGGCGTGCTGAACCCCTGCTGGTTCTTGTTGTGCCCCAGCAACAGCACGCTGAAGTCATAATCGCGCACGTACGAGGAGAAGTTGTTGCCTACGATACCCTCGATGCGTTCGCGTGTTTTGCGATCCACAATGGTGGTCTGCAGTATTTCAATCAGCGGCAGGGCGGTGTCCCTGTGCTCGACATCCATGTTCATTTCCACGGAAATGATTTCAAGTTCGACGCTGTAGCGGTCGCCTTTCGGGTTGTCCCAGTGCGCCAGGGCATTGAAACGATTGTCGATCATCGTCAGGGTGTTGCGCAGGTTTTCCTGGCGACGCTGCCCCCTCGCCAGGTTTGCGAAGTTGGTGGTCGTGCGGGTGTTTTCAGCGGGGCGATAATGTTCGTCGAAACGAATACGCTTGATCGAGAATGTAAATGCTGTGCTCATTTTAATCGGGTGCCCTGATGGTCCGAGATAAAAACCGAATCTACATTTGCCCTCTTCGGCAAGTTTGATTCGTTGTAGGTTTTTTTGCTCGGGCGTCTTGAAGTGTTCCTTAATTGGGGCGTATTTTATGTCCGGGCATCGAACGAGTTAAATTGAATTGATTTCATGGGAACGTTAGCCACCCTCATGATGCTCATCTGCAGGGCTTTTGATTATTATTTTCCACCTTGGCCAATAAGCGGCAGGTTCGCTTTTTCAAGATGCGCGCAGGCCATGGTGACCATTGAGGCCTCAAGGCGCTGAAGGCCACGGCGTCACTTGTTGCGGATATATAAATGAAACCACTGATCACGGCCCTTGCGCTGTTCATCCTCGCCGGCTGTACCTCCAGCGGCGCTCCCACGGCTGAGCAGCAAACCCGGGAATGCATGAACTATCACGCCATGGTGACCGCGCCCATGGCGCCCGATGCCATGCAGCGCCTCAAGGCTGCATGCGAACAGTCCAGGCTTCGATAGCGGCCTAGGCTCTGTACGAAAAGCCTTGATACTCGATGATGCTGCGTTGAAAACAGCCTGACCTTCGTCTCAAGACTTTTCATACAGACCCTAGTCCCAGGCCATCACCACGCCTTCCAGCCGGCGAAATTCATCCAGTGTGCGGTGGAATTCGGCGCGTTCAAAGGTGGCGGTGCAAGCGGCCTCGAACCAGCTGACGCGGGGCTGCTCCAGGGTGATCACCTCGTGCAGCAGGCCGAAGCGCCGCCAGTGGATGTGGTCCTCATGGGCGTGTTGCTCCACGACGATGACCGTGCAGCTAAGGTCCAGGTCATCGGAGCACACCAGCAGCGGCACCAGGGTGGTCCACCCAGGGGCAGTGGAGTAGCTGCGGTCCCACACCAGTTCATTATCGTCTTCGCCGTAGAGGCCGGCATGCGCTGCCACCAGATGAAGCTGTGCAGCGGGGTCTCGTGTTGGCAGCCAGACTTCCAGCGGCGCGCCATCGATGGCGAAGGTCGAGTAGAAGCCCTGGCTGTACTTCGATTTGAAGCTGGCGATTGAAAGCTGGTTCACGTTGGTTTCTTTCCTTTGGCAAAACCTGGCAGGCCCTCAGTGCCCGCCCTTCATCCGCCGCGCTACCAGGTAGATCCCCAACCCCACCAGCGCAGTCGCCGCGCCAATGTAGCCGGTACTGGTCCAGCCGAACCCCGCAGTAATCGCCATGCCGCCAAACCATGGCCCCAGCGCATTGGCCAGGTTGAACGCCGCATGGTTCGATGCCGCCGCCAGGCTCGGCGCTTCATGTGCAATGTCCATCAGGCGAATCTGCAAGGGGGCGGCCAGTGCGATCATGGTGCCGACCAGCCCGCAGCCCAGCAGCACGCCCCACGGCGAACTGGCCGCGAAGGGGAACAGGCTCAGCACGAGAATCGACCATACCAGCACCAACCCCACCGCGCGAAACTGCAGGCGGTCGAACAGCTTGCCGCCCGCGATGTTGCCGATGATGCCGCCCACCCCGAACGCCGCCAGCCCGAATGGAATCCACTGTGGCGACACCTTGGTCACCTGCAGCATGGTCGGCGCCAGGTAACTGAACACGCAGAACATGCCGGCAAAACCGATCGAGGCGATAGCCAGCGCCATCCACACCTGCGGCAGGCGAAACGCCTGGAGCTCCTTGCGCGGGTCGCTGCGTACTTCATCGTGACGCTGCGGCACGTAGCGCCACACCAGCCCGATGGTGCACAGCGCAATCGCGCCCACCAGCACGAACGCCGCACGCCAGCCGAAGAACTGCCCCAGGAAGGTCGCCACCGGGTTGCCCAGCAGCATCGCCAGGGTGAGCCCCATCATCACCCGTGCCACCGCGCCCGCGCGCTGGTCGGTGGCCACCATGCTCGAGGCCACCACCGCCGCGATGCCGAAGTAGGCGCCGTGGGGCAGGCCGCTGATAAAGCGAAACGCCACCAGCCCGGCGAAGGAGGGCGTGAAGGCCGTGGCCAGGTTGCCGATCGCATACAGCGCCATCAGCAACAGCAGCATGTGCTTGCGCAGCAGCTTGGCGCCCAGAATCGCCAGGGCCGGCGCACCCACCATCACGCCCAGGGCATAAGCGCTGATGGCATGGCCCACCTGGGGCTCGCTCAGGTGCAGGTTGCTGGCGATGTCGGGCATCAGCCCCATGATCGCGAACTCGCCGGTACCGATGGCAAAACTTCCCAGGGCCATGGCGGCTTCCATCTTGCCGACGGTGGCTCTGGAATAGGCGAGTGGCGGCGCTTGCTGAATGGTCATCTGAATCCTTGAAACAAACTGAAACGTTAAAGCGGGAAGCTTAATCAATCTGCACCCTACGCGTCGAGAATCAGGGCACGCGCATTGGAATCGCCGCACAAGCCGCGGTGAGTACCGGGCCTGCTCGCGTCAATCACGCTACCATTGCCCGCGTTCCCCAAACGCTCAATGGAGTTGGTCTTGACCGGTTACCCAACCACCCGCAAACACCTGATGCACGCCCTCGGCTTCTCGATGGCAGCGTTGCTGCTCGGCGCCTGTACCAGCGCAACCCCGCCTGCGCCATCCAGCACCGCCTTGCCCGCCGCCCCGGAAGTCGCCTCGGGCTACCGCACAGGCATGGCCCCGGTACAGGCACAGCACCACATGGCCGCGGCAGCCAACCCCCTGGCAAGCGCCGCCGGCCAGGCGATGTTGCGCAAGGGCGGGTCTGCGATCGATGCCGCCATTGCCATGCAGGCGGTGTTGACCCTGGTGGAGCCGCAGTCCAGCGGCATCGGCGGCGGCGCCTTCATCCTGTACTGGGATGGCAAGCAGGTGCAGGCGTTCGATGGGCGGGAGACGGCGCCCCAAGGGGCCGACAGCCGCCTGTTCCTGAAGCCGGACGGTACGCCGATGGGATTCAAGGACGCCCAGATCGGCGGTCGCTCGGTGGGCGTGCCCGGTGTACTCAGGGCTCTGGAGATGGCGCACCAGCAACACGGCAAGCTGCCCTGGCGCGCGCTTTTCCAGCCGGCCATCGACCTGGCCCGCGACGGCTTCCCCGTGTCTGCGCGGCTGCACGCCCTGATTGCCGCCTCCACCTCGATACCGCAGTCGCCTGCACTGGCCCGCTACCTGCTCACGCCCCAGGGCCAGCCCTTGCCCGTGGGCACGCTGCTGAAGAACCCCGAGCTGGCGCAAACCCTGGAGGCCATCGCCAACCAGGGCCCGGACGCCTTCTACCACGGGCCCATCGCCGAGGCGATGGTGCAGCAGGTCAATACCCACAGTAACCCCGGCACGTTGTCGCTGAGCGACATTGCAGGCTATCGGGCCAAGGTGCGCGCGCCGGTATGCGGGCCGTACAAGCAGTGGACGGTATGCGGCATGCCGCCACCGTCGTCCGGTGGCGTCGCGGTACTGCAGACGCTGGGCATTCTGGAGGCGCTGCAGCGCCAGAAACCGGCACTGGACCTGGCCGCGATGGCGCCCGAAAAAGCTCGCCCCGGGGGCGTCATGCAACCCTCCGCCCAGGCCGTGCACCTGATTGCCGAAGCCGAGCGCCTGGCCTATGCCGACCGCGCCCTGTACCTGGCCGACAGCGACCAGGTGCCGGTCAATGTGCCAGGGCTCACCAGCAAGGCTTACCTGGCCCAGCGCGCCACGCTGATCGGTGATCGGAGCATGGGCGTCGCCACTGCCGGTGTGCCGCCCGGCATGCCCCTGGCGTGGGCGCCTGACCGCTCGCCATTGCGCATTTCCACCTCGCAGATCGTCGCGGTGGACGATCAGGGCGGCGCGCTGTCGATGACCACCTCGGTCGAGGCGGCGTTCGGCTCTCATGTGCTGGTCAAGGGCTTTCTGCTCAACAACCAGATGACCGACTTTTCGTTCATCCCCGAGGAGAACGGCAAGCCGGTGGCCAACCGCATCGCACCGGGCAAGCGGCCGCGCTCCTCGATGGCGCCGACCCTGGTGTTCGACCAGGCCAGCGGCCAGTTGGTGGCTGCCCTCGGCTCGCCCGGCGGCTCGCAGATCATCGAGTACGTGAACAAGGCGCTGATCGGCTTGCTGGACTGGAAGCTCGACCCGCAGCAGGCCGTCGACCTGCCCAACTTCGGCAGCCGCAACGTCGGCACCGAAGTGGAGGCCGGGCTGGTCGGCCCTGCCCTGATCGAGCAGCTCAAGGCCCGCGGGCATGCGGTATCGCCCATCGAGATGACCAGCGGCACGCAGGTCATCGTGCGTGATGGGCAGGGCTGGTCGGCCGGTGCCGACCCACGTCGCGAGGGCGTAGCGTTGGGCGACTGAGTTTTTTGCCTGCCCAAGCTGGTAGGGTACGCAACGGTATCCCGCCAGGGCTGTTTTTTCAGAGGATCAAGCGAAGATGAGTCTGCAGTCAGTCAAAGCGTTTTTCTCCCACCATTCACCCGACCTGCAGGTGCTGGAACTGGCGTCCAGCACCGCCACCGTCGCCCTGGCCGCCGAGGCGCTGGCGGTCGAGCCGGGGCAGATCGCCAAGTCGCTCTCGCTGCGCGTGGGCGAGGAGGTGATCGTGCTGGTGGTACGCGGCGATGCGCGCCTGTGCAACCGCAAGTACAAGCAGCAGTTCGGCGTCAAGGCACGCATGCTCGAGGCCGAGCAGGTCGAGCAGCACACCGGCCACCCCATCGGCGGCGTGTGCCCCTTCGGCCTGAGCCAGCCGCTGCGGGTGTACTGCGACGAGTCGCTGAAGGACTTCGAGGTGGTCTTCCCCGCCGGCGGTGCGGTCAATGCGGCGGTGCGCATCGAGCCCGAGCGCCTGGCCACCCTGGTCAACGCGCAGTGGGTCGACGTGATCCAGCCACTGGCCTGAAGTCGTCAGGCGCGCGGTTATGAAAACCGCTCGATTATCCGTTGCAGGGCAGCGGCGGGCAGGCCGACTTGCCACAGCAAGCCGGCCTGCCCGGGGGTCACACGCAGATCTGCTTGCGCGCACCGCGTGGCAGGCGGCAACGGTCGGCCTGGCTGCTCAGGCGGGCCTGCCAGCTGGCCTTGACGCTGAACGCGGGCACCGGCGCCGGCGCGGCCTGTTGCTGGCGCTGCTTGCGCAGTTCGGCCAGCGAAGGGGTCTTGGCCTTGGCGGCCACGGCTGCCGAGTCGGGGGCAGCCAGCGAGCGCAGGCAGGACTTGCACGACACCTGATCCGCTGCCTGAGTGCTGTTGAGGGTCTGACTGGTACGCCCGCAGGCGGCATTGGCGCCGTTCGCCGAATAGTGTGTAACCAAACCGTACATCTCCAACCTGTTGATAACAAAGGCGCTATTTTCGCACAGCCGCGCCGCTGGGTGGGCACCGGCTTCAGTTCACCAAGGAGAAGACACATGCAATACCGCGTGATTAAAGCGCACCGCAGCGAATTCCCTCAGCCCATCACCTTTGCCAAGGGGGCCGTGCTGGAGGTGGGGGAGGTGTACCAGGGCGATGAAGGATGGAACAACTGGTACTTCTGCACCACGCCCGGCCAGCAGGGTGGCTGGGTGCCGGCGCAGGTGATCGAAAGGCTGGGCGAGCAGGCAGGCCGCGCGCGCGAGGACTACACCGCCAGGGAGCTGGACGTGGACATTGGCGATGAAGTGCTCTGCGTGAGGTCGCTCAACGGCTGGTCCTGGTGCACAAGGCCGCGCGACGCGCAGGCCGGCTGGGTGCCTTCAAGCCATCTGCGCCACATCGAACAGGCGCCGGCGGCACCGACCCGCTGAAGGGCTGCACGCGGGTTCAACGGTGCGAGCGCTGATGCTCGCTGCACCTGTCGCGTATTGACGCCCGCCCGTGACGCCCACTAGGCTCGCTGCCGGTCCCTTTCATGGAGTGCTGCAATGGTTACCTGCTACCTGCGCTACATCGTCGATGCCTACAAGCTGCAAGAGTTCGAAGCCTACGGGCGCATGTGGATACCGTTGGTAGAGAAATTCGGCGGCCAGCACCATGGCTACTTCCTGCCCAGCGAAGGCGCCAACAACGTCGCCCTGGCGATGTTCTCGTTCCCGAGCCTGGCAGCGTACGAACGTTACCGCGAACAATCGAAAACCGACGCCGAGTGCATCGCCGCGTTCAAGTACGCCGAAGACACCCGGTGCATCATCAGCTACGAGCGCAGTTTCTTCCGCCCTGTACTGGGCTGACCCCATCACGGCGCAAGCCCCCTCCTGTGGGAGCGGGCTTGACCCGCGATCGGGCCGCAGAGCGGCCCCAACTGCCGCCTACAGCTTCATTACCACCGACTTCAGCTCGGTGTAATGCTCGATGGCCGCCGCGCCCATCTCGCGCCCCACGCCCGACAGCTTGTAGCCGCCAAACGGCAGCGCCGGGTCCAGCGCACTGTGACAGTTGACCCACACCGAGCCCGACTTGATGCGCGGCACCATGCGGTGCACCTGCGCCAGGTCGTTGGACCAGATGCTCGCGCCCAGGCCATAGGCACTGTCGTTGGCCAGGCGAATCGCCTCGTCCATGTCGTCGAACGGAATCGCCACCAGCACCGGCCCGAAAATCTCCTCCTGCACCAGCGGGCACTGCTGGTCGACGTCGGCAATCACCGTCGGCTGCACGAAATACCCTGGCCCGTAGTACTCGCCGCCACACGCCACCTTGGCACCCAGCTCGCGGCCCATGTCGATGTAGCGGCCCACCCGTGCCTGCTGCTTGGCCGAGATCAACGGGCCCATGTCGATGCTCGGGTCCAGGCCATTGCCCAGCTTCATGCCGTTGGCGATGCCGGCAATATCGGCCACCACGCGGTCGAAATGCTTGCGGTGCACATACAGGCGCGACCCCGCGCAGCACACTTGCCCCTGGTTGAAGAAGATCGCGCTGGCGGCACCGGCAGCGGCCACCTCAAGGTCGGCGTCGGCCAGGATGATGGTCGGCGATTTGCCGCCCAGCTCCAGCGTCACCCGCGTCATCGAATCCATCGCCGCCTTGCCGATCAGCTTGCCCACCTCGGTCGAGCCGGTGAAGGTCACCTTGTCCAGCAGCGGGTGCGCCGACAGCGCCGCACCGGCCACCGCGCCCACGCCGGTGACCACGTTGAACACGCCCGCCGGGTAGCCGGCCTCCAGTACCAGTTCGGCCAGCTTGAGCGCACTCAGCGGGGTCTCGTCCGCCGGCTTGAGCACCACGCTGCACCCGGTGGCCAGCGCCGGCCCCAGCTTCCAGCAGGCCAGCAGCAGGGGGAAGTTCCACGCCACGATGGCACCCACCACACCCACCGCCTCGCGGCGCACATAGGCATGGAACTCGCCGTCGAACAGCGGCAGCGACGGGTCGACCGTGGTGCCTTCGATCTTGGTTGCCCAGCCGGCCATGTAGCGCAGCGAGTCGATGGCCATCTGCACGTCCATCACCCGCGCCACCTGCGCGCTCTTGCCGTTGTTCAGGCATTCGAGCTCGGCGAACACCTGGGCATCGCGCTCGATCAGGTCGGCCAGCTTCCACAGCAGGTTCTGGCGCTCGCGCGGGCGCATGCGGCTCCAGGGCGAGTCATCGAACGCCTGGCGCGCGGCACGTACCGCCTGGTCGACATCCTCGACCGTGGCGGCAGGCACCTGGGCCAGCGCCTGGCCGTTGGCCGGGTTGAGCAGTTGCAGCGTGGCGCCATCGCTGGCGCCGCGCCAGTCGGCACCGATCAGCATGCGGTGCTGGCGCTGCACGAACGCCTGGGTATCACTGTGAACCGGGAAGGCATGGGTCATGGGTGTGGCTCTCTTGTTATTGAAAGGAACCCGAGGCATTCAGCAACCCTTGTGCCAGCTTTTTTCTACTACCAAAGTACTTGTTTTTCAGGGGTTTGGAGGGCTTTCGCCGGTTCTGTGCGTATTAGGTCGAGACAAACGGTGAGACACATGAGACGCCCCTGAGAAATCCCGCAAAGCCTTGCAAACCGGGCCTGCAACGGGGCAGGTGGCAGCCGGGCACTTCACCGCAGGTTGACGCCCTCAAAGCGCAACCAATTGATATCAATGGATTAATTTCGTTGGCACGAAGCCTGCTACGGCCTGTGTGCCGCCCATTGGGTGGCTCATCCGACAAAAACAATAAACAGGTGACTCGATGAGCAAGACCGTACTGTCAAGCGTGCCGGCACACCGCCGTCGTACTGCATTGGGCTGGGCACAGGCCTGGACGCTGGGCCTCGCCGGCTGCCTGGGCAGCCAGGCGCACGCCGTGGATGTGGACGCCGGGGACTACACCGCGTTGCCCGAAGGCACCAACCTGGGCATGGTCTACTACCAGCATGCCGAACGTCGCTCGCTGTACTCCGGTGGCCACAAGCAGCCGGTGCGTGCCGGGCTGAACTCCGACATCGGCATTCTCAGGGGCGTGCACTTCATGAAGCTGGGCGGGTTCACCATCGACCCGCAGTTCCTGCTGCCCTTCGGCCAGCTCGAAGGCAAGCGCGACACCTCGGGCCTGGGCAAGAGCGATGGCGGCATCGGCGACCTGATCCTGGCCTCCACCGTGTGGCTGGTGGAGCGCCCGGAAGAAAAGACCTATTTCGGCATCACCCCGTTCCTCTACGTGCCCACCGGCCGCTACGACCGCGACGACGCGCTCAACATCGGCGAGAACCGCTGGAAGTTCGCGCTGCAGGCCGGCTACATCCAGGGCCTGGGCGACAAGTGGTGGCTGGACCTGATCGGCGACGTCACCTGGTTCGGCAAGAACGACGACGCCACCTCCGCCGGCCTGACCCTGCGCCAGTCCGCGCTGTACCAGGGCCAGGCGTTCCTGCGCTACCAGCTCACCCCGAGCCTGGACCTGCGCGTGGGCTACTCCAGGTTGTGGGGCGGCGAAACCCGCCTGGACGGCGTCGACCAGCACGACAAACCCGACACCGCCAAGTTTCTGGTGGGCGCAGGCTGGTTCGTCACGCCCAAGACCCAGCTGCTGTTCAACTATGGCCGTGACCAGTCGGTGGAAAACGGTTTCAAGGAAGGCGACCGCTTCAACGTACGCCTGATGCAGGTGTTCTGACCCGCACCTGCAGCCATCACCGAGGACACCGAACATGAAAAAACCTTTGCGTACTTCATTGCTGATGCTGTGCCTGGCCACCCCGCTGGCAGCCCTTGCCGCCGGGGTGGACGAGGCCGCCATCCGCGCCACCGAACAGGCCGGCGGCGAGTGGCTCAGCCACGGCCGCACCTATGCCGAACAACGCTTCAGCCCGCTCAAACAGATCGACGCCAGCAACGTCAGGTCACTGGGCCTGGCCTGGTACATGGACCTGGACAACACCCGCGGCCTGGAGGCGACGCCGCTGTTCCACGACGGGGTGATCTACACCTCGATGTCCTGGAGCCGGGTGATCGCGGTCGACGCCGCCAGCGGCAAGGAGCTGTGGCGCTACGACCCCGAGGTGGCCAAGGTCAAGGCCCGTACCTCGTGCTGCGACGCGGTCAACCGCGGCGTGGCCCTGTGGGGCGACAAGGTCTACGTCGGCACCCTGGACGGGCGTCTGATCGCCCTCGACGCCAAGACCGGCAAGGCCATCTGGAGCCAGCAGACCACCGACCCGGCCAAGCCCTACAGCATCACCGGCGCGCCACGGGTGGTCAAAGGCAAGGTCATCATCGGCAACGGCGGCGCCGAATACGGCGTGCGCGGCTTCGTCTCGGCCTATGACGCCGACACCGGCAAACTGGCCTGGCGCTTCTACACCGTACCGGGCGACCCGGCGCTGCCCTACGAGCACCCCGAACTGCGCGAAGCGGCCAAGACCTGGCAGGGCGACCAGTACTGGAAGCTCGGCGGTGGCGGCACGGTGTGGGACAGCATGGCCTACGACCCCGAGCTGGACCTGCTCTACGTCGGCACCGGCAACGGTTCGCCGTGGAACCGCGAGGTGCGCAGCCCGGGCGGTGGCGACAACCTGTACCTGTCGTCGATCCTCGCCATCCGCCCCGACACCGGCAAGCTGGCCTGGCACTACCAGGTCACCCCGGGCGACAGCTGGGACTTCACCGCCACCCAGCAGATCACCCTGGCCGAGCTGAACATCGACGGCAAACCGCGCAAGGTCCTGATGCAGGCGCCTAAAAACGGCTTCTTCTACGTGCTCGACCGCACCAACGGCAAGCTGATCTCGGCCGAGAAGTTCGGCAAGGTCACCTGGGCCGAGAAGGTCGACCTCGCCACCGGCCGGCCGGTCGAGGCCCCTGGGGTGCGCTACGAAAAAGAGCCCATCGTGATGTGGCCCAGCCCCTTCGGCGCGCACAACTGGCATTCGATGTCGTTCAACCCCGGCACCGGCCTGGTGTACATCCCCTACCAGGAAGTGCCCGGTGTGTACCGCAACGAAGGCAAGGACTTCGTCACCCGCAAGGCATTCAACACCGCCGCCGGCTTTGCCGACGCCACCGACGTGCCGGCCGCCGTGGTCAGCGGCGCCTTGCTGGCCTGGGACCCGGTCAAACAGAAGGCCGCCTGGAAGGTGCCATACCCCACGCACTGGAACGGCGGCACCCTGAGCACCGCCGGCAACCTGGTGTTCCAGGGCACTGCGGCGGGGCAGATGCATGCCTATTCCGCCGACAAGGGCGAGGCGCTGTGGCAGTTCGAGGCGCAAAGCGGCATCGTTGCCGCGCCCATGACCTTCGAACTGGCCGGGCGTCAGTACGTGGCGATCATGGCCGGCTGGGGCGGCGTGGCCACCCTGACCGGCGGCGAGTCGATGAACCTGCCGGGCATGAAGAACCGCAGCCGCCTGCTGGTGTTCGCCCTCGATGGCAAGGCGCAGTTGCCGCCACCGGCCCCGGCGCCCGCCAAGGTCGAGCGCGTGCCCCAGCCCGTCACCGCAGCACCCGAGCAGGTGCAGGCCGGCAAGCAGTTGTATGGCCAGTTCTGCAGCGTGTGCCACGGCATGGGCACCATCAGCGGCGGTTTGATCCCCGACCTGCGCCAGTCCAGCGACGCCACCCGCGAGCACTTCCAGCAGATCGTCCTGCAGGGCGCGCTCAAGCCACTGGGCATGCCGTCGTTCGACGATTCGCTCAAGCCCGAGGAGGTCGAGCAGATCAAGCTCTACGTGATGTCGCGCGAGTACGAGGACTACATGGCGCGCCACAAAGCCGCACCTTGAATCGCGCCGGCGGCCTGTGTACGTCACAGGCCGCCGGTCGGGTGCGTGTTGGTGCTCCGGGTCGATCTGGTCTTTTCTGAAAGTAGTCACATCGCTGGCAGTCTTTGTGACTTCAACGGAAGAACCCGACTACCTCAGGAGCCACTGCCATGTCCGCCATCCCTTCGCGCAGCCCCCGCAGGACGCCACTTGCCCGCAACAAGGACGTGACCGCGCTGGTCCCGGACTTCCCGTTCCACTACGCCGACTACCTCGCCGCCGCTCGTGCCGCCGGCCAGCCGCTGTGCCGCGTGCCGCCCGAGTGCTGGGGCCGCAAGGTGCTGGTGGTCGGCGCCGGTATCGCCGGCCTGGTGGCGGCCTACGAACTGCTGAAGATGGGCCTGCACCCGGTGGTGCTGGAGGCCGGCGAGCGCATCGGCGGGCGGCTGTATTCCAGGGTCATGGGCGACCCCGGCGCCGAGGTTATCTGCGAGCTGGGCGCCATGCGCTTTCCGGTATCCGGCAAGGCGCTGTTCCACTACTTCGACAAGGTGGGCATGACCGCGCAGTCGGCGGACTTTCCCAACCCCGGCACAGCGGCCGCAGTCAGCACCGTGGTCGACTACCAGGGCCGCGTGAAGTACTACGAGCACGACAGCCCGGTGTTCCCCGTGCCACCGGAGTACCTGCAGCTCGAAGAGCAGTTCTTCGACACCTTTCTGGCGGGCGCGCCGTTCCACTTCCATGAACTGGAAACCGCCATGACCGAAGGCAGCATCGACCAGAAAGCCATCAAGCGCCTGTGGAATGCCATCGTCCACTGCGGCGCCGGCCGCAGCTGGGACGACGTCAGTTTCTATCAGGCGCTGCTGCAGGAGTCGGGGTGGAGCCGCGAGCAGATCAACCTGTTCGGCCAGATCGGCTTCGGCACCGGTGGCTGGAACACCGACTACCCCAACAGCATCCTCGAAGTGCTGCGGGTGCTGTACACCGGGCTGGATGCCAGCCACCGGCTCATGTACCAGGGCGCCGATGCACTGCCCAGGGCGCTGTGGACGCAATCGCCCACTGCGTTGGGCGACCCCTGCGCCAACGGCCAGGGCGACAGCAGCGTCGAGTCGATGACCCGCCAGGTATTCGCCGAGCCGTTCAACCAGGAAGTCCGGCATATCAGCCCGCTGGCGAACGGTGAGTTCTCGGTACTGGTCCACGACCTCAAGCGCGATACCAGTGCCTGGCTGACCATCGGCCACGTGGTCTACACCCCGCACCTGCGGGTGCTCGACAAGCTGCGCGCCAGCGGCAACGTGCAACAACTTAAGGCCATGGACGCGCTGCTGCCCAGCGCGACCTGGGAGGCCGTCAAATACACTCACTACATGCAGTCGGCAAAGATCTTCGCGGCCACCCGGCGGCCCTTCTGGCACGAACGACCGGGGCCGATGCAGGAACGCACGCTGAGCGTGACGCTGTCCGATGGCCTCACCCGTGGCACCTACCTGGTCGATTACGCGCAGGCGCCAAGCGGCTACCGCGGCAGCGGCATCTTCCTGTCGTACACCTGGAACGACGATGCGCTGAAGTTCCTGGGCGACCGCGCCAGGCCGGCGCCGCAGCATGCCCAGCTGTGCACCACGTTGCTGCAGGCCATCTACCCCAACGTGGACCTCGCCGCGCACTACAGTGCCAGCAACACCTTCGTCGAGTTCAACTGGGAGGACCAGCCGCACTATCTGGGCGCCTTCAAGATGAACCTGCCCGGGCAGTACGCCTACCAGCGCAGGCTCTTCGCGCAGTTCATGACCGGGGTGGGCGATGCCACGCCCTACGGCTTCGTGCTGGCCGGCGACGACGTGTCCTGGACCGGTGGCTGGGCCGAGGGCGCGGTCACCAGCGCACTCAATGCCGTGAACAAGATTGCCGTGTGCCTGGGCGGCGCGAGCGACCCGCGCAACCCCGGCCCGGTGGAATCCTGGGCCGACCTGCAACCGGTCGAACTGCGCTGAAGCTATCCACAAAAAAAGTGGGTAGCTCTGTGGATAAAGCGCTACACGCTGCGTACCACAAGGGCTGCGTCAGTTTGATTACAAACTGAACAGCTTCCCTGGGTATGCGTCGGGGGCTGTTGGCCACTGTGCCAAGTTCGTCATGCCCGTGGTCCGAATCGATCAAGCCCGGCCCCGGTCGATGGGGCACGATGGACGGTCTGTCCAAGGAGCTGACCATGATTCGACTGACCCTTACCCAAGCCCATGAACTGGCAGAGTCGATCCTGCTGCACAACGGTTTCAACGCGGCGCACGCCGCAGCGGTGACGGCCACGGTGGTCGCCGGGGAGCGCGATGGCTGCGCCTCCCATGGGCTGTACCGGGTGATCGGCTGTGTGAACTCGCTCAAGGCCGGCAAGGTGTCGGCGGCGGCCGAGCCGCAGGTGATCGACCAGGTGCCCTCGATCGTGCGTGTGGATGCTGCTGGCGGCTTCTCGCAGCTGGCGTTCCAGGCCGGCTTGCCGATGCTGCAGGCCAAGGCCCGCAGCAACGGCATCGCGGCCCTGGCCATCAACCACTGCGTGCACTTTTCGGCGTTGTGGGTCGAGATCGAACAACTGACCGAGGCCGGCCTGGTGGCGCTGGCGTGCAACCCCAGCCATGCCTGGGTGGCGCCGGCCGGGGGCAGCCAGCCGGTGTTTGGCACCAACCCCATCGCGTTCGGCTGGCCGCGTGCGGGCACCAACCCGTTCGTGTTCGACTTTGCCACCAGCGCGATTGCGCGCGGCGACATCGAGCTGCATCGGCGCGCCGGCAAGGCCATCCCCGAAGGCTGGGGCGTGGATGCCCAGGGGCAGCCGAGCACCGACCCGAACGTGGTGCTCGACAGTGGCGCCATGCTGACCTTTGGCGGGCACAAGGGCTCGGCGCTGGCGGCGATGGTCGAGCTGATTGCCGGGCCGCTGATCGGCGACCTGACCAGTGCCGAGTCGCTGGCCTATGACGCGGGCAGCAAGTCCTCGCCGTACCATGGCGAGCTGATCCTCGCGCTGGACCCGCAGCGGTTTCTGGGGGCGGGCGCCGAGGCGCACCTGGCGCGGGCGGAGGCGGTGTTTGCGGGCATCGAGGGGCAGGGTGCGCGGCTGCCGTCACAGCGCCGCTTCGAGGCGCGCAAGCGCAGCCTGGAGGAGGGCGTGCAGATCCCCGAGGCGCTGTACAACGACCTCAAGGCATTGCTGAACTGATCCTTTCGCCGGCAACGCCAGCTCCTGTAGGAGCCGGCGTTGCCGGCGAAGAGGCCCGTCAGCCTGCCACTGCCTCCCGGCTCTGCACCCCCTCCACCAACCGCACAATCCCCAACGGGTTGCCATCCTGCAACGCCGCCGGCAGCAGATCATCCGGGCAGTTCTGGTAACACACCGGCCGCAGGAACCGATCGATCGCCAGGCTCCCCACCGATGTCCCCCGCGCATCCGAGGTGGCCGGGTAGGGCCCGCCATGCACCATCGCATCGCACACTTCAACACCGGTCGGGTAGCCGTTGAACAGCACCCGCCCAACCTTCTGCTCCAGCAGCGGCAGCACCTGGGCAAACTGCGCCAGGTCGTCGGCTTCTGCAATCAGGGTGGCGGTCAACTGCCCATGCAGGCTCGCCAGCGCGCTGTGCAACTGGTCCGCATCGGCCACTTCCACCACCACCGTGGTCGGCCCGAACACCTCCTCCTGCAACAGCGCATCACCGTCGAGCAGCAAGCTCACTTCTGCCTTGAACAGCTGCGGCTGCGCCTGGTTGCCCTGTTGTTCACTGCCCGCCAGATGGCTCACCCCAGGGTGCGCCTGCAACGCCTGTACGCCCTTGGCATAACTGCGCAGGGTGCCGGCATTGAGCATGGTCTGCGCCGGCTGCTCGCCCAGCGTCGCCGCCAATTGCGCCACAAACGCCGAAAACTGCGGCGAGCGCAGCCCGATCACCAGCCCGGGGTTGGTACAGAACTGCCCGCAGCCCATCACCACCGACGCCGCCAGCTCCGTGGCGATTTTCTCGCTGCGCACCTGCAGCGCCTGCGGCAGCACCAGCACCGGGTTGATGCTGCTCATTTCGGCAAACACCGGGATCGGCTGCGCCCGCGCCGCCGCCATGTCGCACAGCGCGCGCCCGCCCTTGAGCGAACCGGTAAAGCCCACGGCCTGGATCGCCGGGTGCTTGACCAGCGCCTCGCCCACCCCGGCGCCATAGATCATGTTGAACACGCCCTCGGGCATGCCGGTGCGCTCGGCGGCGCGAATGATCGCGTTGGCCACGTGCTCGGCCGTGGCCATGTGCCCGCTGTGGGCCTTGAACACCACCGGGCAGCCGGCCGCCAGCGCCGCTGCGGTATCGCCCCCGGCGGTGGAGAACGCCAGCGGAAAGTTGCTGGCGCCGAACACCGCCACCGGCCCCACGCCGATACGGTACTGGCGCAGGTCCACCCGTGGCAGCGGCTGGCGCTCGGGCAATGCGCGGTCGATGCGCGCACCGTAGAAGTCGCCCCGGCGCAGCACCTGGGCAAACAGGCGCATCTGCCCGCTGGTGCGGCCGCGCTCGCCCTTGATCCGTGCCGTGGGCAAGGCTGTTTCGCGGGTTACCAGCGCGACGAAGTCATCGTCCAGCGCGTCCAGCTGCTCGGCTATGGCCTCCAGAAACTCCGCCCGGCGCCCGGCCGGCAGGTTGCGAAACGTCGGGTAGGCCGCCGCTGCGGCGCGGGCGGCAGCGTCCACTTCCTCGGCGGTGGCCTGGGTGAAACGGTACGGCAGGGCGTCGCCGGTGGTGGCGTCATGGCTGTGCAGGGTGATGCTGCCGGCCGCGCTGCGCGCACCGCCGATGTAGTTGTGGCCGATGATCTCGGTCATGCAGACCTCCTGTTGAAAGGGTTGGGCTCAGGCCAGCGAGTTGCCGCGAGCGCTGGCGGTGTCGGTGCTGGCGGCAACCCGCTCGGCCGACTCGGCGTCGACCAGGTGCAGCGACTTGCCACGGGTTTCACGGGTCAGGCCGACGGCGACGATGGAGATCGCCGCGGCGCCCACCAGGTACCAGGCAATCGGCGTCGAGCTGTTGTACTTGTTGAGCAGGGTGATGGCGATCAGCGGTGCCAGGGAGCCGGCGAAAATCGGCGCCACCTGATAGCACAGCGACAAGGCGGTGTAGCGCACATGGGTGGGGAACATCTCGGCCATCAGCGCCGAGTAGGGCGCATAGGTCATCGACTCGATGGCCAGGCCCAGGGTGATCGCCGCCATGATCAGCCAGTTGTTGCCGGTGTCCATCATCGGGAAGCCGACGAAGCCCCAGAACGCGGTCAGCACCGCACCGGTCAGGTACACCGGCTTGCGCCCCACCAGGTCCGACAGGTAGCCCATCAGCGGGATCAGGAAGAAGTGCAGCAGGTGCGCGCCGAACATCAGCAGCAGAATCTGCGAGGTGTCCTTGTGCACCACCAGCTTGAGGTAGGTGATCGAGAAGGTCACCACGGTGTAGTACAGGATGTTCTCGGCAAACCGGGCGCCGATGCCCACCAGTACCGAACGCCAGTGATGGCGCAGCACTTCCACCACACCCAGCTGCTGCACCTTGTGCTGCGCCTGGCGGGCCTGGGCCTGCTTGAAGATCGGGGCATCATCCACGCTGGTGCGGATCCAGTAGCCGATCAGCACCACCAGTGCCGACAGCCAGAACGCCACGCGCCAGCCCCAGGCCAGGAACTGCTCCTCGTTCAGGGTGCTCGACAGCGCCAGCAGCGCCACCGTGGCCAGCAGGTTGCCGGCCGGTACGCCGGCCTGCGGCCAGCTGGCCCAGAAGCCGCGACGGTTGTCCGGGCAGTGCTCGGACACCAGCAGGATCGCGCCGCCCCATTCGCCGCCAAAGGCGAACCCCTGGATCAGGCGCAGCAGCACCAGCAGGATGGGCGCGGCGTAGCCGATGCTGTCGAAACCGGGCAGGCAGCCCATCAGAAAGGTGGTGATGCCGACCACCACCAGGCTCAGTTGCAGCAGGCGCTTGCGCCCGAACTTGTCGCCATAGTGGCCGAACACCAGGCCGCCCAGCGGGCGGGCCAGAAAACCTACGGCGTAAAGGGCGAAGGCGGCGATGATGCCGTCGATGGGGCTGTCGGTCTGGCGAAAGAACAACTGGCCGAACACCAGTGCCGAGGCCGTACCGTAGAGAAAGAATTCATACCATTCGGCGACGGTACCGGCCATGGCGGCCGCTACCACACGCTTGAGGCCCGCCGGGGCGGTGGTTGCGCGGGGAGAGGGGTGTGCAGTGCTCATGCTGGCGTTTCCTGTGCAGGCGCAAGACAGAAAAACAGGCGCGCCGGGTGGGCCCCGCAGAGAGGCCCGCCCGGCACTCACTCAGAGGCCGACATCCGGCAGTTCAGGGCGGTTGGCCAGGGCCTTGGCCATGATCTGCTCGACGAACTCGCGGTCGTCCTTTGGCAGGGCCAGGCGCGGTGGACGGGTCAGCGCGCTGCCGCGACCGGCAATGGCTTCACACAGCTTGATGCACTGCACCAGGTCGGCGCGGGCATCCAGGTGCAGGATCGGCATCAGCCACTCGTAGATCGGCATGGCCTCGGCAAAGCGTCCGGCCTTGGCCAGGCGGAAGATCGTCTCGCCCTCCTTGGGGAACACGTTGGACATGCCCGACACCCAGCCCTCGGCGCCCACCGCGATGCTTTCGAGCACCACGTCGTCGAGGCCGGCGAACAGCACGAAGCGGTCACCCACCTCGTTGCGCACGTCGATGAAGCGGCGGGTGTCGCCGGAGGAATCCTTGAAGCACACCACGTTGTCGCAGTCGGCCAGGGAAATCAGGATGTCCGGGGTCACGTCGTTTTTGTAGATCGGCGGGTTGTTGTAGACCATCAGCGGCACGTCGGCATGCTTGGCCACGTAACGGTAGTGCTCGGCGGTCTCGAACGGCTTGGAGCCGTACACCAGCGCCGGCATCAGCATCACCCCGTCCACGCCCACCTTGCGCACCGCGTTGGCCACCTTGGCGGCCTGCACGCTGGTGAACTCGGCCACGCCGCAGATCACCGGCACACGCCCACGCGAGGCATCCACCGCCACTTCGGTCACGGCAATCTTTTCTTCGGCCGTCAGCGAGGTGTTCTCGCCCACCGAGCCGCACACCACCAGGCCCGACACGCCGTCGCGGATCACGTTGGAAATCACCTGGTGGGTTTTTTCCAGGTTGATGGAGAAGTCGTCGTTGAATTGGGTGGTGACCGCAGGGAACACGCCACTCCAGTTGATGCGCTTGCTCATTGGTTGTCTCCGGTGGTTGTTAGTATTTCGTATACGATATTTTATGTGTGTGAAGCAGACCAGCGTTATTTCGGGGTTTTTGCTGGTCTTTTTGCTTAGGGTTTGTGAATCAAGGGCTTAGCGATCAGGCGCCGGGCCAGGTGTCCGACAGTCGGTAGCCTTGTGGCCACGGGTCGGCGGGGTCGAGCAGCAACTGATGGGTACCGGTGATCCAGGCACGCCCCGAAATGCACGGGTAGATGGCGGCGCGCCCGGCCACTTCGGTCAGCGAATCGATGCGACAGTGGAACTCCGAGCCCAGGATCGAGCGGCCGATGAAGCGTTCGCCCACCTGCATCAGGCCCTTGGCCTGCAACACGGCCATGCGCGCCGAACAGCCGGTGCCGGTGGGGGAGCGGTCGATCTTGCCGGGCTGGATCACCACCGCGTTGGCACCGGTGGCCACGCCATTCTCCATCACGACGGGCGCGGCGATCTGGCAGAACGAGATATGCGACCAGCCGGGGTTGAGCGGGTGCACAAAACCCAGTTGTTCGTTGGCGGCGCGGGTGATCTTCAGGCCCACCTCCACCAGGTCGGCGGCCTCGTCGGGGCGAATGGCGAAGCCCAGGCGCTGGGCATCGACAATCGCGAAACTGTCGCCGCCATAGGCGGTGTCGACCTGCAGCGAGCCCACGCCCTCGACCTCGATCCAGGCGTCCAGGCGGTCGGCGAAGGAGGGCACGTTCCTGACCTCCACGCGCTGCACCTTGCCGTCCCGGCATTCGGCCACGGCCTCGATCAGGCCGCCGGGGGCTTCGAGCACCAGGCGGGTCTGCGGCTCGGTCATCGGCAGGATGCCGCTGTCGAGCAGCACCGTGGCCACGCACAGCGAGTTGGAGCCGGACATCGGCGGGGTGTCGGCCGGCTCCATGATGATCCAGCCCATCTGCGCGGCCGGGTTCTTGGGCGGCACCAGCAGGTTGACGTGACGGAACACGCCGCCACGCGGTTCGTTGAGCACGAAATTGCGCAGGGTGTCGTCCTGCGCGATCCAGCGCGACTGTTCCCACAGGGTGTCGCCCGGTGGCGGCGCGACGCCACCGACAATCACATCGCCGACCTCGCCTTCGGCGTGGCAGCTGATTACATGTATCACCTTTGATGAACGCATTGCCTGGCTCCTGATTGATTGGGGCTGCTGCGCAGCCCATCGCGGGTCAAGCCCGCTCCCACAGGGTATGGGCTGATCTGTGTGGGAGCGGGCTTGACCCGCGATGAGGCCCCTGGTTACTTCACTGACTTGAGAAACGCCGCCGTCTCCGGCTGCTGCGGGTTGCCGATCACCTGGTCCGGCGAGCCGATCTCGTGCACCAGCCCGTTGCGAAAGAACGCCACCCGGTCCGACACATCCCGCGCAAAGCGGATCTCGTGGGTCACCAGCACCATGGTCATGCCGTCTTCGGCAAGCATGCGCATGGTGTCCAGCACTTCACCCACCAGTTGCGGATCGAGCGCCGAGGTGGCCTCGTCGAACAGCATGTAGTCCGGCGACATCGCCAGCGCCCGGGCAATCGCCATGCGCTGCTGCTGGCCACCGGACAACTTGCCGGGGAAGGTCTTGAACTTGTCGCCCAGCCCCACGTGGGTCAGCTGCTGGATCGCCAGAGCCTCGGCTTCCTCGCGGCTCTTGCCCAGTACCTTGCGCGGCGCCAGCATCACGTTCTCCAGCACCGTCAGGTGCGGGAAGGCATTCCACTGCTGGAACACGATGCCGATCTTCTGGCGCAGGCGGTTGAGGTCGGTGGCGCGGTTGTGCACTTCGATGCCATCCACGCGAATGCTGCCCTTCTGGATCGGCTCCAGGCCGTTGATGCACATCAGCAGGGTCGACTTGCCCGAGCCCGAACCGCCGATGATCGACACCACCTCGCCCTTGTTCACCGTCAGGCTCACGCCCTTGACCACTTCCAGGTCGCCGAAGGATTTGTGTACGTTGTCGATCTCAATCATTTTCTTGCCACCTTCTTTCCAGTCGGGCGCCCAGGCGTGCGACCACCAGGCTCATGACGTAATAGATGAGGCCCGCGATGCACAGCACCAGCAGGGGTTCCTGAATCCGTGTGACGATGGTCTGGGAGGCGCGCAGCAATTCGACGATGCCGATCCACATCACCAGCGCGGTGTCCTTCATCACGCTCAGCACCAGGTTCAGCCAGCCCGGAAAGGCCACCCGCGAGGCCATCGGCAGCACGATCCAGCGCAGGTCCTGCAGGTAGCTCAGGCCCAGCGACCGACTGGCCCGGCGCACGCTGGGCGGTACCGCCAGCACACCGCTGCGCACGATCTCGGTGAAGTACGCCGCGGCGTACACCCCCAGCACGATGCAGCCCACGCTGAAGGCGCTGATGTTCAGGCCCACGATGCTCTTGAACGAGTTGAACAGCACGAACTGGATCAGCAGTGGCACGCTGCGAAACACATCCAGCACCCAGGCCAGCGGCAGGCTGGCGCGTGGCAGCAGCGCACGCAGCAGGCCGAACACCAGCCCGGCCACCGAGCCCAGCATGATCGACCAGAAGGTCAGTTGCAGGGTGACCCAGGCCCCGTCGAGCAGGAACAGCATGTCGTTCCAGGTAAAGCTTGTAGAAAACATGGACAGCTCCTCAGTAACGGAACAGCCGCCAGGCCATCAGCCGGGCCACCGCGACGATCAGCTTGGCGATCAGGTAATACAGCACCGCTGCAATGGCGAAGTACTCGAAGGTGCGGAAGGTCTTGACGTTGTAGTCCTGGGTCACGCCGGTGAGGTCGTTGTTGAGCCCCACGATCACCCCCAGCGAGGTCATCAGCACCGCCCACACCATCTGGTTGCTCAAGGGGTAGAACACCACCCGCAGCAGCTGCGGCACGATGATCATGCGGTAGGCCTGGAACGCGCTCATGCCCAGCGAGCGTGCCGCGCGCATCTGCGTGGTCGGCACTGCCTTGAGCCCGCCGCGAAAGTTCTCCGCCAGGTACCCGGCGTTGTTGAAGGTGATGCCGGCCAGCAGCGCGAACCACGAACTCACGTGCAGCCCCAGCGAGCCAAGCCCGAAGTACAGGATGTAGATCTGGAACAGCGAAGGGGTGTTGCGCGCAATCGATACCCAGGCATTGCCGATGCCGCGCAACACCGGCTGCTGCGCTTCACGCATCACGGTCAAGGCCAGGGCGATCAGCACGCCGAAGATCATCGACAGCGCGGCGGTCTCGAAGGTGACCCAGGCGCCGGCCAGCATGTCGGGCAGGGCGCGCAGGGCCGAGCGCCATTGGAAGGTGTAGTCAAACATGCGCGGGGCTCTCCTGTGGGGCGGCCGGCTGCAGCCAGGCCGGCAGGCGACCGCTGGCGCTGCCGGTGCAGGCGGCCTCGACGCACTCGCCAAGGCTGGCGAAATGCACCGCCCGGCCCGCCAGCCCGGGGGCGTAGTGGGCGTATTTGCCCGAGTTGGTCATCAGTGTGCGGGCGGCGGGCGGGATCACCGGCTCGCCGAGCATGCACCAGCAGGTGTCGGTCACCAGCACCGCGCCGAAGGCTTCGATCGGGGCAAGGTGGCCGGCGTCACGGGCCTGCTCCAGCACCGCACGGCCGCAGGTGATCACCAGGCTGACCGCCGGGTTGCGCGTGCGCCCGCGGCACAGCTGTGCCAGGTGCGCGAACTCGCCCAGGGAGAAGTGCGGGTTGCCCAGCGACACCAGGTCCACCTGGCTGTCACGGGCACTGTTCAGCTCGCGCCAGCTCACCAGCAGGTCGGCCAGGGCAATGCGTTTTACCGGCAGCACCTCGCCCGCGCTGACCGCCTGGGCTGGGTCCAGCGCTTCGGGTGTGACCCCGGCGATATGGAACAGCGGCGCCGCCGAGGTGGTGGCGAACGCGGCGCCGAAGGCCTTGAGGTCGTCGTGGGTCGGGGCAAAACGCTCCAGGCCTGTCACCAGCGGGATCCGGCTGCCGACCATGGCGCCGATGTGATAGCCCAGCAGCGGGTAGAACGCATCGTCCAGGTGGGTCAGCGCCGGCAGGTCGATCTGCACCCGCGCCTTGCGCTGGGCCTCCAGGTGGCAGCCGATCAGCGGCGCGCGGCCGGTCAGGGCGATGCAGATATCCAGGTAGTCGGGGTACTTCAGGGTACGCGCGCCGAGCACGCTGTTGGCGTACACCACGGCGTTGGACTCGGCCCACACGATCTGCTCGCCGAGCTTCGGCGCGCTGTCTAGCAGGTAGGGGGCGCAGGTAAAGCTCATCTGCGCGCCCATCGCCATGTAGGCATCGCCCAGCGCACTGGCAGGTTCGCCCAGCGCCGCGTCGATACCCAGTTCGCGCCAGCGGCGCTGGTCCACGGAAATCGAGTTGAGGGTGGTCGGCACCCGCACCCTGGCGCCCCACTGCACCAGCTGCTGCGCAAAGCGCAGGCTGGCGGGGCCGGTGTAGATGCAGCCGTCGATATGCGCCTGGCTGATGTCCACCAGGCTGTGTGCGCCCTGCAGCTCGGCCATGCGCAGCACGATCTGCATCGCCACCTGCGCGGCCTTGCCCAGGTCGCCCGCGAGCAAGGCCTGGTCGTGGTCGGTAAGGGTGAGGGTGGTCGGGCGCGTCGCCGCCGGCGGGCTGGCGGGGGCTGCCGGCAGCGCCTCGGCGGGGGCCTGGTCGAACAGCACCAGGCGCTCGCCCTGCACCTGCGCAAAGGCCTTGCCGCGCAGGGCGGCAAAGGCCTGCTGGCCGATGCACAGCACCGGCAGCGAGCGCCCGAACAGCAACTGCGCCACCAGCACGCCCAGGGTCAGGATCTCATCCGGCTCGGCCAGCACCAGTGCCGCCGGTGCATGGCCGTTGCTGATCAGCTCCATCATCACACTGCTGCCGGTACACGAGCCGCGCCCGCTGGGAATGGCCAGCACGCGGCCGGCCAGGTGTGCGCCGCTGAGCGGGTGATGGCGGTCGATGACCTCGCCGCTGAAGGCGTCGACACCGCCCCAGAAACTCAGGCCGATGTCGGCGAACAGCAACTCGCCACTGGCCGCGCCATCGACCAGGCTACGCCCGTTCAGGGCAGTGGAAGGGCTGGGCATGCCGGGCACCTCAGTAGTAGACCTTCGGCACGGTCAGGTCGGTCGGCGGGATATCGGTGCCTACCCATTTGACGAACAGCTCGTTGTAGCGGCCGCTACGTACCTGCTGGTTGACGAACAGGTTGAGGTAGTTGAGCAGGCCGTACTCGTTGCGCTTGGCTCCCAGCGACACGTAGTCGATCACGTAGGGTGCGTTGCCGGCGATCTTCAGGTTCTTGTACTTGCCCGACTTGAGCGTGGCGGCGGCCACGGTGTTGGTCACCACGGTGGCATCGATGTGCCCCTGGGCCACGGCCAGGATGGTGTCGTTCTGCGACTGGTAGGCGCGGAAACTGCCGCTGCCCCACTGCTTCACGTCCTTCTCCAGCGCGATGGCTTCATAGGTGCCGCTGGTGTTGCCCAGGGCCTTGCCCTTGATGTCGTCGAAGCTGTTGATGCCGGTGTTGTCGCGGGTCAGCACGACCATCTGGAAGGCAAAGTAGGGCACCGTGAGGCCGACCGTCTTGGCCCGCTCCAGGGTGTCGGAGGTGGACGCCACGATCACGTCGGCCCGCCCCGAGACCAGCGCCGGGATACGGTCCGGGAACGGCGTCTCGACGATCTCGGCATCAACCCCGAGGACCTTCGCCAGGTCGTTGCAGTAGTCGACGTCGAAGCCGGCCGGCTTGTTGGCGTCGTCGCGAAAGCCCATGGGCGGGAAGTCCAGGGTCACGGCGCAGCGCAGCTTGCCGGAGCCGATGATGTCATCGAGCTTGTCGGCCTGGGCGGTGGCGATGAAGGAGGTACTGAGCACAGCGCTGAGAGCTACAACAAAAGCGGGGTTTTTCATGGAAGCCTCGTTTGTCGGAAGGTGCTGGTAGCGGGCGTATTGTGAATTTCGTATACGATATTTTTATAGCAATGCGCGTGCCTGTTTTTGCCCGGGCGATGCAATTGCTTTGCGGCCCTTGAGCCAGAGGACTTGCGTTGAATCCGGCAGGGCAGGCGGGCGGTGCGCAGGAAACGCTGCCCGGTGCCGGCGGTGTTACATATGGGAGCAGTGGGCGCGGCGGCGCACCCTAAAGGAACACACTGCGTCTAGCGGCGGGTATCGCGGTACTGGCTTGGCGACAGGCTGGTGAGGGCGCGGAACTGGCGGCTGAACGCGCTGTGGTCGGTGTAGCCGCAGCGCAGGGCGATCTCGGTGATCGGCAGGTCGCTGTGGTGCAGCAGCCGCGAGGCTTCTTCAAGGCGCACCTTGTGGATCATCTGGCGCGGGGTGAGCTGGAACACGCGCTTGCAGTTGCGCTCCAGCTGCGCGGCAGACAACCCGGCAATCGCGGTCAGCTCGGCCAGGCTCACGGGCCGTGCGAAGTGCTCGCGAATGTGCGCATCCACCGCCGCCAGGCGATCGAAGCCGGGGTGGCTGGCCTGGGGCGCCTGCAGGTCGCGGGAGATGCCGGCCAGGCCGACGATCTGGCCCTGGGTGTCGAACAGTGCCAGCTTGTGGGTCAGGCACCACACCGGCTGGTTGCCGAAGTACAGGTGCAGTTCGAGCTGGTCGGCCAGCTCGCGGCCGCTGTCGAGCACGCGGCGGTCCTGCGCGGTGTACAGCGGGCCGAAGCGCTCGGGGAACACGCTGTCGGCGGTCAGCCCCAGCAGCTCGTGGCTGTGCCTGAAGCCGCAGCGCCGCGCCAGGGTGTGGTTGACGAAGGCGTAGCGGGCCTGGGTGTCCTTGATGAAGAACACCACGTCGCTCAGCGTATCGAGCAGCGGCGCGATCGGCTGCAGGCTGCTCAGCAGGCTGGGCAGGTCGCAGGGCTGGAAGCTGTTGAGCGATACGTACATGGCGCTGGCGGTCTGGTGGGCACCTTCGGGATCATAGAGATCCGGCGCCCGCCTCGAAAGCCCCGGGCTGCGTTTCATGCGGGCGGGGTGTCGTCCAGGCACAGCAGGGTCTCGATGCGTGCCGGGCTGAACGGCGGGCGCGGCGCCGAGGGCTGCCAGCCGAACAGGTGCTGCGCTGCGGCGCCGCACACCCGGCCCTGGCAGGCGCCCATGCCGCAGCGGCTGCTCAGCTTGGCCTCGCGCCAGTCACGCTGGCCGGCGAGCTTGCTGTAGGGCACGTCCTCGCAGCGGCATACCAGGGTGTCGGGGCGCGCCAGTTGCTTGAGCTGCGGGGCAAGGGCGAAGGCGTGGTTGAGCGCCTTGGCGAAGCCCTGCCAGCGCGCTCGCTGCGGCCAGTGGCGGGCGGCGCCCTGGCGGTCGCCCACGGCCGCCAGCCCGGCAATGGTGCCTTCCACCAGCGCCAGTTCGCTGCCCCCAAAACCGGTGCATTCCCCCGCCGCGAACAGGCCCGGCGCGCTGGTGGCCTGCCACGCATCCACGGCCAGCGCCTGGCCGTGGAGTGTGCAGCCCAGGGCCTGGCCGAGCTGGCTGTTGGGAATCAGGCCGAAGCCGCAGGCCAGGCGCTCGCAGGCCAGCTCGACCAGCTTGCCGTGCTGGCGCAGGCGCACGCCTTCGAGGCGCTCGCTGCCGAGTGCCTCCACCACATGGCTGTCGGTGCGGTAGTGGCGGTCGAACAGGCCGAACGCTTGCAGCAGCTTGTTTGGCCAGCGCGGCAGTTGTGCGGCAAAACCCGCCACCGCGCCGCGGGTTGCCTGTTCGGCGACGCCTACCACCTGCGCGCCGTTGTGCCGCGCCGTGGCAGCGCTGGCTAGCAGCAGCGGGCCGCTGCCGGCGATCACCACGCGCTGGTCGCGTACCGGCAGGCCGCCCTTGATCAGTGCCTGCAGGCCACCGGCACCGGTCACGCCGGGCAGGGTCCAGCCGGGGAAGGGCAGCAGCAGTTCGCGTGCGCCGGTGCACAGGATCAGCGTGTCGTAGTCGATCACCCAGCCGCGCTCGGCGTCTTCCACCAGCAACTGGCGCGGGCCGGTGGCGGCGATCACGCGGGTCTGCAGGTGGTGCTGCACATTGTTCAAGGCGCCCACGTGCTCGCGCAGGCGCTGTGCCTGCGTCGGCACGCTGGCCTGCGGGCCGTCGCGCCAGATCTGCCCGCCGGGCCATGGGTTGTCGTCCAGCAGCACGATGCGTGCACCGCTGGGGGCAGCGGCCAGTGCGGCATTGAGGCCGGCCGGGCCGGCGCCGATGATCAGTACGTCGGCATGGGCGCTCATGCGTGGGTCTCCACCTGCATGCCGTCGCGGCACAGGGTCTGGCAGGCCAGGCGGCGCCGGCCGTCGATGCTCACCCGGCATTCCTGGCAGATGCCCATGCCGCACAGCGGTGCGCGGCGCTGGCCGCTCACCGAGGTACGCGTGCAGCCGTCGCCAGCCAGGGCCAGTGCAGCGGCCACGCTGGTGCCTTCGGCCACGCGCAGGGCACGTCCGTCCAGGGTCAGTTCAGGCATGGGTCGGTTCTCCGAGAAAACGCTGTGGCAGGTAGGCCTGTGCGGCCAGGGGCGGGTGTTCGTCGAACAGTTGCGCCACCAGCAGGTCGGCGGTGGCCGGGGCCGTGGTCACGCCCAGCCCTTCATGCCCCACCGCCAGCCACAGGCCGGGGCGTTGCGGGTGCTGGCCCACCAGCGGCAGGCCGTCGGGGCTGGCGGCGCGAAAGCCGGTCCAGGCGCGAATCGCATTGAGCTGGGCCAGCGCCGGCACGTATTCGGTGGCGCGCTTGAGCATCCTGGCAAGCATCCAGCCTTCCACCTGCGGGTCGGTGGTGCCGAACTGGCGTGAGGCACCGATGAACAGCTGGCCGGTAGGGCGCGGCTGGATATTGCACGCGGCCGACGGGCCGCTGGCGTTGTGCGCACTGGTCACGTAGCCCAGTTCCACCAGGGTGTGGGTGACCTGGCCGGGGTAGCGGTCGGTGATCAGCAGGTGGCCCTTCTTGGGTTGTATCGGCAGTTCGGGGCACAGTTCGGTGGCCTGGATACCGTTGGCCAGCACCACGGCCGTGGCGGCCAGCCACTGGCCGTCGTCCAGGCGCACGCGGGCGTCATCCACCTCGGCGACCCGTGCCTGGCGCTGGCGAATGCGCGGCTGGTCGAGCATCCAGCGTGCGGTGGCCGGGGCATACAGAATGCCGTCGTCCTCGATCAGCAGGCCGCCCTCCAGCCCTTCGCGCAGCAGCGGTTCGCGTTCGCGCAATCGAGGTGCGCCGACCAGCTGGCAGATCACCCCATGGGCGCGCAGGTTGGCATGCTTGTGCTCGGCCACGGCCATTTCTTCAGCGTTGGCGGCCAGCCACAGGGTGCCGTTGCTGCGGTAGGCGCAGCCTTCTGGCAGGTTGCGCGCAATGTCGCGCCAGCGTTGCAGCGAGTATTGGCTCAGGGCCAGTTCGGCGGGGTTGTCGTCCAGCACCAGCAGGTGGCCCATGCCGGCGGCGGTGGCGCCGGGCAGCCCGGCATCCAGCACCAGCACGTCGAGGCCGCGCCGGGCCAGGGCCTGGGCGCAGGCCGCGCCGATGATGCCGGCGCCCACCACGATCACATCGGCGGCCAGGCCCTGGGTCACAGGCGGATGCCCCAGGCGAACGGGTCGTCCTGCTCGATGATCAGCGTGGCTTCGGCGCTGATATGCGCGCGGCCGCGAATGGTCGGCACGATGCGATCGCCGGCGGTTTCGAACGAGCCTTCGAACTGGCTGCCGATCACGCTGGCCTGGCGCCAGATCTGGCCCGGTTGCAGCTTGCCGTCGGCGGCCAGGCACGCCAGCTTGGCGCTGGTGCCGGTGCCGCAGGGCGAGCGGTCATAGGCCTTGCCGGGGCACAGCACGAAGTTGCGGCTGTCGGCGTCGGGGTCGTCGGCGAACAGCTCGACGTGATCGATCAGGCCGCCGTCCTCGCCGCGCAGGCCCTGATCTTCCAGGGCCTGCTGCACGGCCACGGTGTAGGCGGTGAGCGCGTCGAGGTTGTCGCCGCTGATACGCAGGCCGTGCTCGGCCACCAGGAAGAACCAGTTGCCGCCCCAGGCGATATCGCCGGTCACTTCGCCGATGCCGGGCACCTGCACGCTGACGGCGTGACGATAGCGGTAGGCGGGTACATTGCGCACGCTGACCGAGTGGTCGTCGTGCAGGGTGGCTTGCACGTTGCCCACGGGGGTTTCGAGGGTGTGGGTGCCGGGGCCGATCCTGCCCAGGTGGGCCAGCGAGATCACCAGGCCGATGGTGCCGTGGCCGCACATGCCCAGGTAGCCGGTGTTGTTGAAGAAGATCACCCCGGCGCAGGCGCTGGGGTCGACCGGTTCGCAGAGCAGTGCGCCCACCAGCACATCATTGCCGCGGGGTTCGAGCATGCAGGCGGCGCGCCACTGATCGTGGTGTTCGGCCAGCTGTTGCCTGCGTTCGGCCATGCTGCCGTGGCCCAGGTCGGGGAAGCCTGCGGTGACCAGGCGCGTGGGTTCGCCGCCGGTGTGGGAGTCGATCACGGTGATGCGTTTCATGGGGCGCGTCCGTTGGGGGTATGGACGCAAGGGTGGCGGTTGGTGGGGGGTGGCGTCTTGATGGAATTGCGCGGTGTGGATGACGAAATCGGCATAGGGCCATGACATGTCCGAACTGTTGCAACGCGCCATGGCCTGGGGGTTTTGAGAGGTCAGCCCTGTTGGCCCGGCTCCAGACCGGGGTGGGGCTTGGCCATCGGCAAGTGCTCCAGCAAGGTCTCGCACACCCCCGCAATATGCTCATCCAGCAAGCCCACCGCGCGCTCCACATCACCCGCCCGGCATGCATCGAGGATCTCGCGGTGTTCGTGGTCGGCACGCTCCTTGCCCGCCGACAGGCTCATCTGCATGCGCAGGTACCGCTCCAGCTTGTCGTTCACCGAACGGATCATGCTCACCAGAAACGGTCGCTGCGCCGGCTCGTACAGGCACGCATGCAACTCCCAGTTCAACTGCGCCCAGCGCCCCACGTCGTTCTCGCCAATGAACTCCTGGCAGATGCGCTCGGCCTGTTCGAACGTGGCCTCGGTCATGTTCGGGATGGCCAGGCGCAACACCTTGTCCTCCAGCAACATGCGCACCTCGAACATCTGCGCCAACTCGAAGTCCGACAAGCGCGTGACCATCGCCCCCCGGTTGCGCTGGAACATCACCAACCCCTCGGCCTCAAGCCGCTTGAGCGCCTCGCGCACCGGGATCTTGCTGACGTTGAACTGACGCGCGATGTCGTCCTGGCGAATCGGCTCGTCTTCGTCGAAGTGCCCGGCCACGATGGCATCGCGCAGGTGCCGGGTGATGATCTCGGACGTGGAGGGCGTGTTGCCCAGGTCCGGCGCGTTGAGTTTGGGTAGGTTCACGGTGGCAATCATTCGAGGGGATTTAGGGATATGGTATACGAATTATCTGGAAACGTTCGCCCGGGAGCGCGACGCGTTGCCACACGATGACGGCGACGGCGGCTCGAAACCGTCCCCCGACAGGCACTGGCGCAGGTGCGTCAGCAGCGTCGCGACCTTGGGCTGCGCCTGCCGGCTCTTGAGCCACGCCAGGTGAATCGGCAGGCCGTCGGTGGCCAGCGGCGCCAGCACCTGCACCAGGCTGCCGTCTTCCAGCTGACGACGAATCAGCCAGGTCGGCAGCTGTGCGATGCCATGCCCGGCCAGCACTGCGGCCACCTGGCCCTCGGCATCGCCCACCGCCATGCGTGCCGGCATGATCCGACGCTCGGTATGCCCGGGGCGGGCGGTAGGGAAGTGCCACGGGCCGACCATGCCGTCATTGAGCCCGTACACGATGCAGCTGTGGCGTTCCAGTTCGAGCTCGTTGCCGGGCTCGCCATGACGCTCCAGGTACGCGGGGGCGGCGCAGAACACCACGCGCTGCGAGCCCAGGTAATGGTGCCCCACCGCCGCCGGCCAGCTTTGCGGCCCGCCGATGCGCACGAACAGGTCGATGCCGGCCTCGACCGGGTCCACGAAGCGGTCGGAGAAGGTCACGTGCGGCATCAGCAGCGCATGCTCGCGCACGCAGGCCAGAATCGCCGGCAGCCCGTGCAGGCGCCCGAAGGCCGCCGGCAGGTCGATGCGTACCCGGCCGCGTGGCTCGGCGTCTTGGGTGCTCAGCGCCAGCTCCGCCTCTTCCAGCTCGGCCAGCACGCCGGTGCAGGTGCGATAGAACGCCGCCCCGGCTTCGGTCAGCGCCACGCGCCGTGTTGTGCGTGCCAACAGGCGCGTGTGCAGCCGCGCCTCGAGCCGCGCGACGCTCTTGCTGACTGCCGAGCCGGTCAGGTTAAGGCGCTCGGCCGCGGCCTTGAAGCTGCCCAGGTCGGCCACGCAGACGAACACGTCGATGCCCTTGAGGCGTTCCGAAGAATACATGTGCCCACCCCATTGATGAATTGCAGTCACTTTACCCGGTAAAACATATCGCCAATACGCCGTTTGTTCCCGAGTAGCCTGATTCAACCTCTACTGCACAACAGGTTGCGACCATGCACGACACCAAGCCCACCGTCCTCATCACCGGCGCCACCGGCCAGATCGGCGGCGACACCCTGCGCTTTCTGCAAGGCGACGACACCATCGAACTGGTGGCCGCCGTGCGTTCGCCGGCCAAGGCGCAGCCCTTCGAGGCCCGTGGCATCCGCACGGTGATCATGGACTTCGACCACGAGCACACCCTGGCGCCGGCCCTGCAGGGTGTCGACCGGGTGCTGCTGGTGACCGGCTACAGCGTCGACATGCTGCGCCAGAGCAAGGCCTTTCTCGACCGCGCACGCCACGCCGGGGTGCAGCACGTGGTGCACCTGGGGGCCTGTGGCGACGACCACGCCACCATCGGCCACTGGGCCTGGCACCAGTTCGTGGAGCGCTATGTGCAATGGTGCGGCTTCAGCTTCACCCACCTGCGCCCGGAGTGCTTCATGCAGAACCTGCTCAGCTACGACGGCACCCAGGCCGTGCGCAACGGCGTGATCGAACAGTACACCGGCCACACGCGGTTCAGCTGGGTCGACGGCGAAGACGTGGCGCGGGTGGCGGCGCAGGCCCTGCTGCACCCGCAGCGCCATGCCGGGCAGACCTACCGCCTGGGCTACGACGTGAAGTCCTACGACGAGGTGGCACAGGTGATGAGCGAGGTACTCGGCCAGCCGTTTCGCTATGACGCGCAATCACCCGACGTGTTTCTCGAAAACATGCGCGCCGCCGGCGCCGAGATGGCCTACATGAGCTGCGTGCACGACAACTTCACGCGCATGGCCGCCGGCACCATCCCCGGGGTCGACCAGGTGTTCGACAACTTCCAGGCCATCACCGGCCGCGAGCCGGTGCGCTGGGTGGATTTCGTGCGCAAGCACCGGGCTGCATTCGCCTACTGATAGAATACATTTCTGAATCTTTTTGTAAGAGGTAAATGCCAGATTAGAGGCGGGTCAATCTTCATTTTAAAATACAATAGTGTATGTTTGTGCGCGGTGCGCCTTGCGCCGTCGTGCATAACAATAAAATGAGGTATTGCCCCCTATGATCGGGTTGAGACATCTGCGTATCAGCACCCGCATCACCGTGCTGGTGATCGGTATCACCCTGTTTGTCGTGTTGCTCAGTGGCTGGCTGGGGCTGACCCTGCAACGCAGCCTGCTGCAGGAGAAGATGGCCGGTGTCGGCACTGCGCTGGACACCGCATCCACCCTGCTGGCGCATTATGAGAAGCAGGCCGAGGAAGGCCACCTGAGCCGCGCCGAGGCGCAGCGCCAGGCGGCAGAAATGGTCAGCCGCATTCGCTACCTGGGCGACAACTACCTGCTGATTCTCGACCTGCAGCACCGCATGCTCATGCACCCCAAGGCACCCGCCCTGGTGGGCAAGTCGCAGGCCGATTTCAAGGACGTCAACGGCAAGCCGTTCGCCCGTGAAATGATCGACCGGGCCGTGGCCCAGGGGCGCGGCACGGTCGAGTACTGGTTCCCGCGGGCAGCCGGGCAGGCGCCGGAATTCAAGGTGTCCGAGGTGGTGCTGTTCAAGCCCTGGGGCTGGGTGCTGGCCAGCGGCATCCACCCGCAGGACGTGCGCCACGAAGTGAACACGGTGCTGCGCATGCCGGCGTTGCTGGTGCTGGTGGCGTTGCTCGGCATGGCGCTGTGCGCCTGGCTGCTGATTCGCAGCATCACTCGGCCGCTCAACCACACCGTGCAGGCGCTGGCCCGCGCCACCGATGGCCACACCGACCTGACCTTGCGCCTGCCCACCGACGGCTTCGACGAGCTGACCCAGGTGGCGCACAGCTTCAACCGCCTGGTGGAGGCTGCGCACCGCGTCACCCGCAGCATGGCCAAGGCCAGCCAGCGCATCTCCAGCACCAGCGACAGCCTGGGGCAGATCACCGAGGCGGCGCAGCGCAGCATGCAGGCCCAGCAACTGGAGACCGACAGCGTGGTCACGGCCATGAGCGAGATGGTCAGCACCGTGCAGGACGTGGCGCACAACGCCAGCGTCGCCGCCAGCGCCACCCGCGATGCCGAGCAACAGGCCACGGCCGGCAGCGCCACGGTGCGCGATGCCGGTGAGGCGATTGGTGCGCTGGCCGAGGCGCTGGAGCACAGCCGCAGCGTGGTGGACCAACTGGCCACCGACTCGGGCAGTGTCGGGCGCGTACTGGACGTGATCACCGCGATTGCCGAGCAGACCAACCTGCTGGCGTTGAATGCTGCCATCGAGGCGGCGCGTGCAGGTGAGCACGGGCGTGGCTTTGCGGTGGTGGCGGACGAGGTGCGCACGTTGGCGCGGCGTACGCAGCAGTCGACGCTGGAGATCCAGCAGATCATCAACCGCGTGCAGGCCGGTGCCAGCCAGGCGGCGGCGCAGATCGGCGCCAACGTCGAGTCGGCGCAGCAGCCGGTGGCCGCCTCGGCGCGGGCCGGGCAGGCGCTGGCGTTGATCGATGCGTCGGCGTCCACGGTGAGCCAGATGACCTTGCAGATTGCCAGTGCGGCGGAGCAGCAGGCGGCCACGGCAGACGGTATCAACCGCAGCGTCACGCGCATCCACGACGCCTCGACGGTGAGCGCGCGCACCATCGAGCAGACGCGCCAGTCGTGTGATGAGCTGAGGGCGTTGGCGCAGCAGCTGGAGGAGCAGGTGGGGCAGGTGGTTACGGGGTAGGGCGCGGCAACGGACGTGTAGGAGCGGGCCTTGCCCCGCGAACTGGTGCGAAGCACCAGCAGGACCGGCACAGGCGGCCTGACTGCCCCGCGAGCGCAGCGCGCCCGTTCGCCGGCAAGGCCGGCTCCTACAGGTACCGCGGTGATTCGACGCTGCCAACGCAAAACGCCCCGGCAAGCCGGGGCGTTTGTTCATCTACACACGATGCCAGCGCGTTACCAAAGCGCCACGGTGTAATCCACGTTCACCCGCAGCTCGTTGTCATCCCTGAACGCCGCAGTCGAGGCAAAGTCATTGCGGTACCACGCATGGCGCAACCGCAATGCAACGTTCTTGAACGTGCCGCTCTGCACCACGTACGACAACTCGATGTCCTTCTCGCTCTCGCTGCGCCCGCTGCCGCCCAGCGCATTCGGCAATTCGATGCGGCTGCCGTCCAGGTAACGCAGCATGCCCTTGAGCCCCGGTACGCCCAGGGCGACGAAGTCGTAGTCATAGCGCACCTGCCAGGTACGCTCCTTGGGGTTGAGGAACTCGCTGCTCAATGCGCCCTCGCTCACCACCATCGGCTCGGACCCGGCGATGTACGGCATCGCCGTATCGCCGCTCAATTGCATGTAGCCCAGCCCCAGGCTGTGTGCGCCCAGGCTGTAGGTGCTCATCACGCCGAAGGTACGGTTGTCGACCTTGCCGGCCCTGGCCGGGCCGTCCTCGCCGCTGATGTGGTAACGCACATCGGTCTTCAGGCGCCCGTTCGCCACCGCACGGTTGTCGACGAAGCCGACGTAGTCCTGGCGATAGATGTCCTCCAGCTGCGCATGGTAGTACTTGAGCACCAGCTGCTCGGACCACTGATAGTCGCCGCCGCCATAGGTGAAGCTGTCCGACTCGGCCGCACCATTGAAGCGCCGGTTGGGCGCGGCGACGGTGATCTTCTGGTAGTTGGTGGAATCGCGCTGGTTCATGCGGTCCAGGCGCCCGCCGCTGAGGGTCAGGTTGTCGATGTCCTGGGACTTGAACTGCACCCCGCGAAAGGTCTGCGGCAGCAGGCGCGTGGGGCTGGCGAACAGTATCGGCGAAAACGGTGCCAGGGTGCCGGCCTGCAGTTCGGTCCTGGAGACCTTGACCTTGCCGGTCAGGCCCAGCTCCGAATAATCGTCGCGCGGGTCGCGGTCCCTGGGGTCGAACGGCAGCAGCCCGGTGCCGGTGCGCGCGGGGCTGGAGTCCAGTTTCAGGCCCAGCATGGCCTGGGCATCCAGGCCGAAGCCGACAGTGCCCGGAGTGTAGCCGGAAGTGAAGCGCAGGATGAAGCCCTGGGCCCATTCGCGCGTCGCCGACTGCGCCGATTCGCCCTTGTAGTCACGGTCGAAGTAGTAGTTGCGCGCGGTCAGGGTGGCCTTGCTGTCTTCGATGAAACCCTGGGCCAGCAGTGCCGGGCTGAGCCCGCACAGGGTGCCGAGGGCGAGGGTGGTGTTGACCCGTTTCAGAGTGCTCATGGATCTACCTTTTTTATTATTGTTGTGGGGGTTTATTCAGGGGCATGCAGCAGGACCCATTGCTGGTCCTGCACGCTCACCAGTGCACGCGCGCGCTGGTCATGGCCGAAATGGTCGGTGGCGCTGAGGTTGTACACGCCATGGGTGCCGACCACGTCGCGGGTCTGCTCCAGCTGGTCGCGCAGTTGCTGGCGAAATTGCGCGGTGCCGGGCTCGGCACCCTTGAGCGCCGCCGGGGTGGCCGCCTGCACCAGCAGCATGGCGTCGTACAGGTAGGCGCCGAACGGCGACAGGCTGTTGTCGCCGTACTTGGCCTGGTAGTCCTGCGCGTACTGGCTGGCGATGGCCTTGGAGGGGTGGCTGGCGGGCAGCTTGTCCCACACCACCACCGGGCCCACCGGCAGTATCGCACCGTTGAGCGCCTTGTCGCCGATGCGCAGGAACGCGCTGTTGGCCGCGCCGTGGGTGTGGTACACGGTGCCCTTGTAGCCCAGCCGGCGCAGCTCGGTATGCGGCAGCGCCGCCGGGGTGCCGGTGGCGCCGATCAGCACCGCGTCGGGCTTGCTGCTCATCACCTTCAGCGCCTGGCCGCTGACCGACGAGTCGGTGCGGTTGAAGCGCTCGTCGCGCACCAGCGTGATGCCTGCCGCCGGCGCCATTTCGCTGAGCACCTTGTGCCAGTCTTCGCCCCACACATCGTTGTAGCCGATGTAGGCGAGGGTCTTCACACCGTTCTGCTGCATGTGCTCGATCAGCGCCTGGGCCATCAGGGTGTTGGTCTGGGCGATGGTGAAGATCCAGCTCTGCTCGCCGCTGGCGGGGCTGAACGGTGCCAGGGCGATCTGCGCGGTCTGGCTCTCCTTGGCGATCTGCGCGACTGCTGCCGAGGTGGGCACGGTGGTCGAGCCGATCAGCAGGTCGACCTTGTGCTCGCTGACCAGCTTGCGCGCGTTCTTGGCCGCGGCGGTACTGTCGCTGGCATCGTCCAGTACCACGTATTTCACGGCCTGCCCGGCAATCTCCCTGGGCAGCAGCGCCACGGTATTGCGCTCGGGGATGCCCAGCGAGGCCCCCGGGCCGGTGGTGGAGAGAATCACGCCGACGGTCATGTCGGCCTGTGCAGCGGTCGACAGCGTGGCCAGCAACAGCAAGGGAAGAATAGGTTTCATGCAAGCTCCTGATATTGTTTTTATGGGTGTGGCAAGTGCTGCGGGGCGCTACGTGCCGGTAGCGCTGATCACCTCCGTGGTGGCGGTGGGCGCGGGTGCGCGGCCCAGGTAGCTTTCGACCACCCGGGGGTTGCTGGCCAACGCCTGGGCGTCGCCTTCAAGCACGATCTCGCCGACCTCCAGCACGTAGCCGTAGTCGGAAATCTTCAGCGCAGCGCGGGCGTTCTGCTCCACCAGCAGGATCGACACGCCGCTCTGGCGCAGGGTGTCGAAGATGGTGAAGATCTCGCCGATCACCCGCGGCGCCAGGCCCAGGCTCGGTTCGTCGAGCATCAGCAGGCGCGGTTTGGCCATCAGCGCGCGGCCGATGGCGAGCATCTGGCGCTCGCCGCCCGACAGCGTGCAGGCGGCCTGCTGGCGCCGTTCGAGCAGGCGCGGGAACAGCCCGAACACCTCGTCGAGGGTCTGCTGATGGTCGCGAAAACCGCGCCGGTGGCGGCTGAAGGCGCCCAGGCGCAGGTTGTCCTCCACGCTCATCAGGCCGAACAGCTCGCGGCTCTCGGGCACCAGCACCATGCCCTGGTCGATGCGCTGGGCCACGTCGTGGTGGCCCAGCAACGCCTGGCCGGCGTAGGTCACCTGGCCCTGGCAGGGCAGCAGGCCGATCAGCGCCGCCATCAGGGTGGTCTTGCCGGCGCCATTGGGGCCGATCAGGCTGACGATCTGGCCTTCCTCCAGGTGCAGGTCGAGGTTGCGTACCGCCTCGACCTTGCCGTGGTTGATCGACAGGTTGCGCACATCCAGCAGGCGACTCATTCGACACCTCCGAGGTAGGCGGCCAGCACCGCAGGGTTCTGCTGGATCTGCAGCGGGGTGCCGCTGGCCAGGGGCTGGCCGAATTCCATCACCACGATGTGGTCGGCCAGGCCCATCACGAACTCCATGTCGTGCTCCACCAGCAGCACGCCCAGGCCCTCGCCACGCAACTGCTCGAGCAGTTGCGCCAGCGCCTGTTTCTCGCCATGGCGCAGGCCGGCGGCGGGTTCGTCGAGCAGCAACAGCAACGGGTCGCTGCACAGCGCGCGGGCGATCTCGACGATGCGCTGCTGGCCCAGCGGCAGGCTGCCGGCCGGGGTGTGCAGGTATTCGCCCAGGCCCACCCGCTGGATCTGACGCGTGGCCTCGGCGAGCAGGGCGGCTTCTTCCTTGCGTTCCAGGTGCAGCATCGAGCGCAGCAACCCGGCCTTGCCCCGGGCATGGGCGCCAAGGGCGACGTTCTCCAGCACGCTCATCTCGCCCAGCAGGCGCACGTGCTGGAAGGTGCGGCTCACGCCCAGGTGGGCAATGGCGCGCGGCGACAGGCCTTCGATGCGCTGGCCGTTGAAGGTGATCTGCCCGGCATTGGGCGTCAGCACCCCCGACAGCAGGTTGAACAGGGTCGACTTGCCGGCGCCGTTGGGGCCGATCAGCGCGGTCACCTCGGCGGCATTCACCGACAGGCCCATGTTCTTGTTGGCCACCAGCCCGCCGAACTGCTTGAGCAGCCCCTGGGCCACCATCAGCGGCTTGCCGGCCGCCGGCATGCTGCGCCGGGGCAGGGCCGGCGCGTCATCCAGCGCCAGGGTGCGCGGGCGGCTGGCCGGCAGCACGCTGCGCAGCACCGGCAGCAGGCCGCCGCGGGCGTACTGCAGCACCAGGATCACCAGCACGCCGAAGAAGATCATCTCGACGTTGTCGGCGTGCCCGAACAGCTGCGGCAGCACGTCCTGCAGCACCTGCTTGATCAGGGTCAGCAACGCTGCGCCCAGCAGCGCGCCCCACAGGCTGGCGACGCCGCCCAGCACGATCATGAACAGGTACTCGATGCCCATCACCACCGAGAACGGCGTGGGGTTGACCACCCGCTGCAGGTGCGCGTACAGCCAGCCCGACAGGGCCGCCAGCAGGGCGGCGATGATGAACACCTGCAGGCGGCTGCGTGCGGTATCGATGCCCATCGCCTCGGCCATCCCGGCCGATTCCTTGAGGGTGCGGATGGCACGGCCCTGGCGGCTGTGCAGCAGGTTGTCGAGCAGCCACAGGCTGGCCGCCAGCAACAACCCGATCAGCACGGCGAAATCGGCCGAGCCGCTGATCTGCCAGCCCAGCAGCTCGATGTTCGGCAGGTTCTGCAGGCCGCCGAAGCCGCCCAGGCCCGGCAGGTTGCCGAACAGGTAGAACAGCGCCAGGCCCCAGGCCAGGGTGCCGATGGGCAGGTAGTGCCCGGCCAGGCGCAGGGTCAGCAGGCCCAGGCTGGTGGCCACCACCAGGGTGATCGCCAGCCCCGCCAGCAGGCCCAGCCACGGCGACAGGCCGTACTGGGTGGTGAGCACCGCGCTGGCGTAGGCGCCAATGCCCACGAATGCGGCCTGGCCGAACGAGGTCATGCCGCCGATGCCGGTCAGCAGCACCAGGCCCAGGGCCACCAGGCTGTACAGGCCGATGTAGTTGAGCAGGGTCACGTGAAACGCGGGCAGCACCAGCGGCGCCAGGCCCGCCACCAGCAGCAGGGCCAACAGGGGGATCAGTCGCAGGGCCATCAGTGTTGCTCCTCCAGGTGCGGGTTTTTCAGCGACAGCCACAGCAGCACCGGGATCACCACGGTGAACACGATGACCTCCTTGTAGGCCGAGGCGCCGAAGTTGGCGAAGCTCTCCAGCACGCCGACGAAAAACGCACTGGCCGCGGCTATCGGGTAACTGGCCAGGCCGCCGAAGATCGCCGCCACAAAGCCCTTGAGGCTGATCAGAAAGCCCGAGTCGTAATACAGCGTGGTCAGCGGGCCGATCAGTACCCCGGAGATCGCGCCGATCAGCGCGGCCAGGCCGAACGCGGCCTTGCCGGCCAGCTGGGTGGGGATGCCCACCAGCTGCGCGCCGGTACGGTTGAGCGCAGTGGCACGCAGCGCCTTGCCGTACAGGCTGTGGCCGAAGAAGGCATACAGCAGGCCGATCAGCAGCAGCGCGCTGCCGATCACCAGCAGGCTCTGCAGGCCCACCGGCAGCTCGCCGAGCATGAACACCGACTCGGCCAGGGCTTCGGTGCGCACGCCCTCGGCGCCGAACATCAGCAGGCTCACGCCCACCAGCGCGATATGCACCGCCACCGACACGATCAACAGCAACAGCACCGAGGTCTCGGCCACCCGCTGGTACACCAGGCGGTACAGCAACGGCCCCAGCGGCGTGACCAGGGCCAGGGTCAGCAGAATCTGCAGCAGCGCCGGCAGGCTCGCCAGGTCGAGGTTGCCCAGCACCGCCCACAACAGCAGCGGCAGGCTCAGGTAGCGCGCCAGCAGGCCCGGCAGCCGGCGCCATTGACGGCGCCGTGCGGCGTCGGTGCAGTCCAGTGCGCAGGCGGCCAGCGAGCAGCCCAGCAGCAGCCACACGGTGCCGGGCATCAGGCCCAGCTGCAGGGTGGCCAGGGTCAGGGCGCTGTAGGTGACGAAGTCGCCCTGGCACACCAGGATGGTGCGCGTCACCGAGAACACCAGCACCAGGGCCAGCGCCACCAGTGCGTAGATCGCGCCCGTGGTCAGGCCGTCCTGGGCAAGAAACGCCAGTATCGAGAAATCCATGGGCAGGCCTCAGCGAGCAGTGGGCAAGGGGGAGGTGGGATGCCGGTCGCAGAGGGCGGTCGGCGTCGGTGCGGCGGTGCCGTACCGGGGGCGTGACGGGTCGGGCGCGCAGGGCGGGACCCGGCGAGAGCGTGCAGGCGCGTGCATAGTGAAGTACTCGTTTTCTATTCTTATTGTGGTGCGCCCCTGCCCGGGGCAGGGCAACATGCAAGGCGTTTAAATACACATGTGCATGTGTATGTATAGACTACGCGGGAAGGTGGGCGGCTTGTCAACAGGCGCCGCAGCGGCGCGCCTGCATTCGCCGATTTATTCGATTATCTATTTGAATTTATTGAATAAATATTTTTCAAGACGAGCGTGCCAATACCCGCTGGATGGCGGGTATTGGATATACAAAGATACATTTGTGTATTTGCAATGTGCCGAACGGGTCGGCACAGGCGCTCAGGCCGGGGCGTGGCTGCACGCGGGGAGGAGGATGCCGGCCATGCGCTGGCTGCGCGCCAGGCGTTGTTGCGGGGTGTCTTCGCTGTGCAGCAGCGACAGGCTGATCTGGTAGGCGTAGATCAGGTAGGCGCGGTCCTGGGCTTCGTCGCTGGGCACGCCGGCCTGAATCAGCAGCCCCTCGATGTAGTTCAGGCGATGGCTGTCCACCTCGTCGATGGCCTGGCGCGCCTGCTTGTCGCGCCGCGCCCAGCCGCGGATGCCCAGTTCGATCGAGGCGGCGTCCTTGGCGGTCTGGCCGTGGGAAGGCAGCTCCAGCAGGCGCTGCAACTGCTGCAGCGGCGAGCTGTGGGCCGTGCGCAGGTTGAGGATCACATCCTCGGTGGCGCGTGCGCGCCAGTTGCCCAGGATGCCTTCGAGCAGTTCGCCGCGGCTTTTGAAGTGGTAGTAGAAACTGCCACGGGTGATCTTCAGTTCCTTGGCCAGGGTGTCGACGCGCACGGCGTCGACGCCGCTGGTGACAAGCACTTCCTGTGCCGCATGAATCCAATCTTCCCGCGTGAGGTTGGTGCGTGATGACATTGTGTAGGGCCTTGTCCAACAAGCTGGATAAGCGCCAGGGCAGCGCAGGGTTCGACGCTTGGCCTTGGCAGCAAACCGTCATTCTAACGCCCGCCGCAACGGCGAAGCTATTGCCGGCATTGGCCACAAGGCCAGTGCCGGGTGTCCGCATCCTGCCATACATGACAGTACATAGGTGTAGGTACGGTTGCTCATTATTTGAAAATAGTCATGTTTTTTCATTGACTCAGGTCAAAACGGTAAATAGCATGCAGATACACAACTGTATGTTAAGAATAAAAACCGGAGGCCGACATGAGCGCAACTGCAAAGACTCTGCTCGCAGCAGGGCACCACACCCACTACCACGAGGCCGGCCAGGGCGAGCCGCTGTTCCTGCTGCACGGCTCGGGCCCGGGTGTTTCGGGTTGGGCCAACTGGGCCGCCAGCGTGCCGGTGTTCGCCGACCGCTGGCGGGTGATCGTGCCGGACATCGCCGGCTTCGGTTTCACCGAGTTCAAGGATGACGCCCGGTACGACATCAAGCTGTGGGTCAGCCACCTGATCGGCATCATGGATGCCCTGGATATCCAGAAGGCCTCCTTCATCGGCAACTCGTTCGGCGGCGCCCTGGCCATCGGCCTGGCGGTGTTCGCCCCCGAGCGCGTCAACAAGCTGGTGCTGCTCGGCACCCCGGCCGGCGAGTTCGTGCAGACCCCCGGCCTGCGCGGTGCCTGGGAGTACGAGCCGTCGCTGGCCAACATGCGTCAGCTGATGGAGCTGTTCCCCTACGACAAGGCGCTGATCACCGACGCCATGGTGCAGGCCCGCTACGAGGCCAGTGCCCGGCCCGGTGCCCAGGCCGCCTTGCGCAAGCTGATCCCGCAGCCCGCCGCCGAAGGCCAGACGATGGTCAAGGGCTTCCCCGCCGCCGCGCTGGCCAAGATCGTGGCGCCGACGCTGGTGGTACACGGTCGTGAAGACCGTGTGGTGCCGCCGGAGTGCGGGCTGCTGATCGCCAACAGCATTGCCGACGCCGACCTGCACCTGTTCGGGCGCTGCGGTCACTGGGTCCAGAGCGAACAGCCACGGCGCTTTGCCGCGCTGGTTCGCGACTTTCTCGGCGAGTAGTCCGGCATGAGCAGAAACGTGATGGAGCGGGTGCTGTGGCAGCTGTGCGTGGAGCGCGCGGCCAAGCAGCGCTTTCGTGAAGACGCCGCAGGCTTCGTGCAGCGCTTTGCCCTGGCCCCCGACGAGGCGCAGATGATCCTCGACTTCGACGTGGCCGGCCTGCAGGCGGCCGGGGTCAACCCGATGCTGACCATGGGCTTCTGGCAGGAGCTTTCGCCGCAATGCAGCATGCGCGTCTACAAGCAGCGCCTGGGCTGTACCGATGAACAAGGCGCGGGGTTTTCCGCCGCGCTCAAGGGGTGAACCGATGGGCAAGATAGTGGGCGGCTTCTGGATGCCGCATGACCCGGTGATGTTCGTGGCGCCCGAAGCGCCACCGGCCGCACAACGCGATGCCGTATGGGGCGCCTATGCCCAATGCGCCGAGCGCCTGGCCGCCTTGCAGCCCACGGCGGTGATCATCGTCGGCTGCGATCACTACATCCTGTTCGGCCCCCATTGCCTGCCGCGCTACGTGATCGGCACCGGCGACGTGGACGGCCCCATCGACCGCCTGCCGGGCCTGGACCGGGGCGTGGTGCGCAACCACCAGGCGCTGGCCGAGCACATCGTCCATCACGGTGAAGGGCAGGGCGTGGACTGGACCGTGGCGCGCAGCTTCACCGTCGACCATTCGTTCTCGATCCCGCACCAGCTGGTGGTCAAGCCGGCCGAGGCCCTGCTGGGCCGTGAGCTGCCGAGCATCCCGGTGTACCTGGCGTGCGGCGTCGACCCGTACATCTCGCTGGAGCGCTCGGCCGACCTGGGCCGGCAACTGCGCGCGGCAGTCGAGACGTTCGACGCCGACGAGCGCGTGGTGATCATCGGCAGCGGCGGCATCAGCCACTGGGTAGGCACCGTCGAGATGGGCCAGGTGGCCGAGGACTTCGACCGCGAAATCCTTGCCCACGGGGTCAACGGCGACCTGCAGGCACTGTGCGCCTACCGCGACGAAGACATCCTGCGTCGGGCCGGCAACGGCGCGATGGAAATCCGCAACTTCGCCTGCGCCATGGCCGCCCTGGAGCGTCCGCGCGGTGAAGTGATCGCCTATGAAGCCGTGCCCGCCTGGGTCACCGGCCTGGGCTTTGTGCAACTCAACAACGAGGAGCCGGCATGAGCCGCGTACTGCTTTGCCAGCGTGACGAGCTGGCGCCGGGCGAACTGAAGAAGGTCGCCAACGGCGATGGCGATGCCCTGTGCGTCTACAACCTGGGCGGCACCTTCTACGCCACCACCGACATGTGCACCCACGCCACCGCCTCGCTGGCCGAAGGCGACATGGAAGACGACCTGATCACCTGCCCGGTGCACTGGGGCCAGTTCCATATCCCCAGCGGCAAGGCCGTGACCTTCCCCTGCGAACGGCACCTGCGCACCTACAAGGTCATTGTCACCGACCGCGAGGTGTATGCCGACACGGCCCTGGAAGCCGACGAGGCGCTGGCCGACGCCGACAGCCCGGTCTGACCGGGCGCCGTCCAACCGCATACCTGTGAGTCTGAACCATGGATAACAACAAGCACATACCGCTCAGAACCCTCGAAAGCACGCCCGCCCTGGGCAACCTCGACCGCCTCTGCGACATGCAGGAGGGGCGCCTGTCGGGCAAGGTGTTCTGGGACGAGGCGATCTACGAGCAGGAGCTGGAGAAGATCTTCGCGCGCTGCTGGCTGTTCGTCGCCCACGAATCCCAGCTGCCCAGGTCCGGCGACTACCTGACCACCTCGATGGGTGAAGACGAAGTGCTGGTGGTACGCCAGAAGGACGCCTCGATCAAGGTGTTCCTCAATGCCTGCCCGCACCGCGGCAACAAGGTGTGCTTTGCCGAGGCCGGCAACGCCCGCGGTTTCATCTGCAACTACCACGGCTGGTCGTTCGGCGCCGATGGCGGGCGCCTGATGGGCATGCACGAATCCAAGTGCTACGAAGAAAGCCAGTTCGACAAGTCCAGGCATGGCCTGCGCGAAGCCCGCGTGGCCAGCTACAAGGGCCTGGTGTTCGCCACCTTTGCCAGCGATGCGCCGACCCTGGAGGAGTACCTCGGGCCGATGACCTGGTACATGGACGTGATGCTCGACATGGACGAGGGCGGCAGCGAGTTCCTGGGCGGCTGCATCCGCTCCACCATCGAGTGCAACTGGAAGATCGCCGCCGAAAACTTCGTCGGCGACATCCTGCACGGCGGCTGGACCCACGACTCGGCGGCCAAGGCCATGCTCGGCGGCCCGGTGGCCAATGTCGGCGAACTGCCCGAATCCTACTCGGTGAACTGGAACGGCCACGGCTACGAGTTCGCCACCGACGTGGTCGGCAACGCCGCCACCCTGGGCGAAAAGGACATCAACAAGTACCTGCATGTGCTGCGCCCCAAGGTCGCCGAGCGCCTGGGCGAGTTCCGCTCAAAGCTGATCGGCGCGATCTCCTCGTTCACCGTGTTCCCCAACTTCTCGTTCCTGCCGGGGCAGAACACCGTGCGCATCTGGCAGCCGCGTGGCCCGCACAAGATCGAGCTGTTCACCTGGGTCATCGTCAACAAGAACGCCCCGCAGGACATCAAGGACAAATGGCGCCGTGGCGCGATGATGACCTTCTCGCCCACCGGCGTGTTCGAGATGGACGACGGCGAGAACTGGGAGTACTGCACCAAGACCAGCCGGGGCGTGGTCACGCGCTACCAGGACTTGTACGTGGGCCTGGGCATGCACACCCGCCTGGACGACAGCGAGCTGCCGGGCAACGTGTTCAAGGGCCAGCTCAACGAATGCAACGCGCGGGCGTTCTACCAACGCTGGAAAGACCTGCTGCAGGCACCGACCTGGGCCGACGTACCAGACCGCAACGGCACGCTGCGCTGAGGGGGGCGAGATGACACACCAACTGCAGGACACCCCGGTGTCCATCGACGAGGCCCGCCGGGTCGAACAGTTTCTGCTGCGCGAGGCGCGCCTGCTCGACAACGAGTGCTGGGACCAATGGCTGCTGAGCCTGAGCGAAGCCATCCACTACTGGATGCCCGGCATCGAGAACCGTCGCCGCGAAGACAAGTCCGGGCCCTACCGCCTGGAGCACATGGCCTTCTTCGATGACGGCATGCGCGAGCTCAAGCGCCGCGTGGCGCGCTTCAAGCAGCCCTCGGCCTGGGCCGAGAACCCGCCCACGCGCAACGTGCACCTGGTCAGCAACATTGAGGTGTATGCCGGCGCCGAGCCGGGCGAGTACCTGGCGTACTCGTGCTTCGTCAACGTGCGCAGCCGCGGCCTGGACGAACACGCCCAGCTGGCCGGGCGGCGCGAGGACGTGCTGCGCCTGGAGGCCGAGGGCCTCAAGCTGCTCAAGCGCAAGATTCTGATCCCCAACGCGATGTTGCTGTGCAAGAACATCAACACGTTCCTATGAGGGCCTGCACATGGCTTGGTTGAAAGGGCAGGTGGCACTGGTCACCGGCGGTACCGGCGGCATCGGCAGCGCCATCGTGCGCCGCTACGTGGCCGAAGGCGCCAGGGTCGCGGTAATGGGCCGCGACACGGCGCAACTGGCGGCGCTGGCTGCCGAGCTGGGCGATGCGGTGATCACCGTGCAGGGCGACGTGGCGCGCTATCAGGATAACCAGCGCGCCGTGGCCGCCACCCTGGAGGCGTTCGGCAGGCTCGACACCTTCGTCGGCAACGCCGCGGTGTTCGACTATTTCACCCGCCTGGACCGCATCGCCCCGCCTGATTTCGAGGGTGCGTTCCAGAAACTCTTCGCCACCAACGTGCAGGGCTACCTGCTCGGCGCGCAGGCGTCGATCGAGGCGTTGCGCCAAACCCGTGGCAGCATGATCTTTACCTTGTCCAACAGTGCCTTTTATGCCGGCGGTGGTGGCATTCTGTACGTCACCGCCAAGCATGCGCTGGTGGGCATGATCCGCCAGCTGGCCTACGAGCTGGCGCCGGACATCCGGGTCAACGGCGTGGCGCCGGGGGCGACCAACACGCCGATGAAAAGCCTGGATGGCCTGAACAGCCGCAGCGTACCGCTCAACCAGATCCCCGGGTTCGAGGCCGGTGCCGCGCAGGCTGTGCCCCTGCAACGGATTGCCGAGCCCGAGGACCACACCGGGCACTACGTGCTGCTGGCCTCGCGCGAGAATGCCGGGTTGACCACCGCCAACATCATCCACAGCGATGGCGGCTGGGAGATTCGCAGCGCCGGCCCCACGCGGTCGCGCAAGGCCTGAGCCTTGATAACCAGAACAAGAGAGATGCGTGATGACAACAACAAGCCTGAGTGCACCGCAACAGCAACTCCTGAACCTGTTCGCCGGGCTCGACCTGCCGGTGCTGGCCGCGCCGATGTTCCTGGTGTCGGGCCCGCGCCTGCTCGCCGCCAGCTGCCAGGCCGGCATCGTCGGCAGCCTGCCGGCGCCCAATGCGCGCACCGTCGAGCAACTGCAGCAATGGCTGGAACAGATCGTCGGCGAGCGTGACGCCGCGCAGCAGCGTGGCGAGCAGTGGGCGCCGTGGATGCTCAACATGATCGTGCACAGCACCTACGACCGCTTCGAGGCCGAGCTTGAACTGGTGCGCCGTTACCAGCCGCCGATCGTCTCCACCGCCCTGGGCAGCCCCAAGCGCGTGCTCGACACCGTGCACGCCTATGGCGGGGTGGTGATCGCCGACGTGATCAGCCCGGCCCTGGCACGCAAGGCCGTGGCCGCCGGCGTCGATGGCCTGGTGCTGGTGTGCAACGGCGCCGGCGGGCATACAGGCAACTACAATCCGTTCGCCTTCGTCGCCGAAGTGCGCGAGTTCTGGGACGGCCCGCTGGGCCTGGCCGGGGCGATCTCCAACGGGCGCGACATCCATGCCGCGCAGGTGCTGGGCTGCGACTTCTCGCTGGTGGGCACGCGCCTGATCGCCACCCACGAAAGCCTGGTCGAGGACGCCTACCGCGACATGCTGGTGGAGTGCTCGCTGGACCAGGTGACCACCACCAAGGCGGTCAGCGGTGTGCTGGCCAACTGGATGCAGCCGTCGCTGGACAAGGCCGGCATCGACCCGCGCAGCGAAACCCGCCCCAGCATCGACTTCTCCGGCGACATCGCCACCGCCAACAAGGCGTGGAAACACGTGTGGTCGGCGGGGCAGGGCGTGGGCCAGATCACCCGCACCTGCAGCGTGGCCGAGCTGGTCGACGAACTGCACCAGGGCTATCGCCAGAGTCGCGCGCGCGCGTTGTAAGCCAACCGGACCCGTTCAGGAGCAACCCCATGACCCACCCCAACCTTCAGGCCGCCGCCGCAGCGCTGGCCCAGGCCCGCTCGACCCGCACCCCGTGCGGGCGCATTTCCGAGCGTTTCGACATCCAGTCGCTGCACGACGCCTACGCCGTGCAGGAACTCGCCACCCAGGCCGCGCTGGCCGCCGGCCGGCGCCTGAGCGGGCGCAAGGTCGGCCTCACCTCGCTGGCGGTGCAGCAGCAACTGGGCGTCGACCAGCCCGACTTCGGCATGCTGTTCGCCGACATGGAATGCCACGATGGCCAGGCCATCGACAGCACGCGGCTGATCCAGCCCAAGGCCGAGGGCGAGATCGCGTTCGTGCTGGGGCGCGACCTGCCCGACCCCGACACCACCCTGGGCGAGCTGCTGCGCGCGGTCGACCATGTGCTGCCGGCGCTGGAGATCGTCGACTCGGCCATCGAGGACTGGAAGATCACCCTGGTCGACACCGTGGCCGACAACGCCTCCTCGGGCCTCTACGTGCTGGGCAAGACCCCGGTCAGCCTGCACGGCCTGGACCTGGCCCTGGAAGGCATGCTGCTGGAGAAGAACGGTGCCCAGGCCGCCATCGGCGTGGGCGCCGCTTGCATGGGCAACCCCCTGGATGCCTGCCTGTGGCTGGCGCGCACCATGGCCCTGGCCGGGCGCCCGCTGCAGGCCGGTGACGTGCTGCTGTCCGGCGCGCTGGGGCCGATGGTGCCGGTGGTGGCGGGCGACAGCCTGCGCCTGCGCCTGACCCGCCTGGGCGAAGTGAGCTGTCGCTTCACCTGAGCCGTGCCGGCTTGAACCCGGCGGCCTGACCGACCGCCGGTACCTACAACAATAAAACCAGTGAGCAGCGGGCCGACGGCCTGCCGCGCTCACGAGGGCGTGCAATGTACGACTTCTTCAACGACCCCACCCAGCTGGCCCCCGCCCAGGTGCTGTACGAACCGCGTGCCGACGGCAGCTTCGTGCTCAGCTCGCCCGAGCCGCTGCAACCCTATGCGCGCTGCATCGGCCAGTGGCTGGAACACTGGGCCGAGCAGGCGCCGCAGCGTGCCTACCTGGCCGAACGGCGCGGCGCGGGCTGGTTCAGCCTGACCTACGAGCAGGTGCGCCAGCGCGTCGGCGCCCTGGCCCAGGGCCTGCTGGAACTGGACATCGCAGCCGGCCGGCCGCTGCTGATGCTCTCGGAAAACGACCTGGACCAGGCGCTGCTGACCCTGGCGGCGATGCACGTGGGCATCCCGGTGTCGACCATCTCGGTGGCCTACTCGCGCAATACCGGCAGCGGCTGCGCCAAGCTCAAGGCGATTGTCGAGGTGCTCAAGCCGGGGCTGATATTCGTCAACGACGGCGATGCCTATGGCCGCGCCATCGCCCTGGTCGACCCGGACTGCCCGGTGGTGGCGGCGCGCAACGCCCAGGAAATCCCCGGTGCGCTGGCCCTGCCGCACCTGTACAAGGCCGAGACCCCGGCGGTGATGGCCGCCTTCGCGCGCCTGGATGGCGACACCCCGGCGCGCTACCTGATGACCTCCGGCTCCACCGGTGCGCCCAAGGCCGTGGTCAACACCCACGGCATGCTCTGCGCCAACCAGCAGGCGATTGCCCAGTGCTGGCGCTTTCTGGAGCAGGGCGAACTGATCGTGCTCGACTGGCTGCCCTGGAGCCACGTGTTCGGCGCCAACCACAACTTCAACCTGGTGCTGCGCAACGGCGGCACCCTGTACATCGACGACGGCCTGCCGGTGCCGGGGCAGATCGACCGTACGCTGGAGAACATCCGCTCGGTCAGGCCCACGCTGTTCTTCAACGTGCCGCGCGGCTACGAGATGCTGCTGCCTCACCTGGAGCGCGACCCGGCGCTGGCCCAGGCCCTGTTCGGGCGCCTGCGCATGCTGTTCTATGCCGCTGCCGCCCTGCCGCAAAGCAGCTGGAGCCGGCTGGTGGCGTGTGCCGGGAAGGTGCGCGACACGCCGCTGTTCTTCGCCACCGAATGGGGCTCCACCGAAACCTCGCCGGTGGTCACCAGCGTGCATTTTGCCGCCGACAAGGCCGGCATCATCGGCCTGCCGGTACCGGGCACCGAGCTCAAGTTCGTGCCGGCCGGCGACAAGCTGGAGATGCGCGTGCGCGGCCCCTCGGTGTTCCCGCGCTACCTGGGCGACCCGGCCAGCACCCTGGCGGCGTTCGATGAAGAGGGCTTCTACCGTATCGGCGACGCCGGGCGCCTGGTCGACCCGGCGCGCCCCGAGCTGGGCGTGCAGTTCGACGGCCGCGTGACCGAGGACTTCAAGCTCAGCAGCGGCACCTGGGTGTCGGTGGGCACGCTGCGCCCACGCCTGGTCAGCGCGCTGGCGCCGTATGCCAGCGACTGCGTGATCGGCGGGCATGACCGCGACATGATCGGCGCGCTGGTCTACCCGTCCCAGGCCCTGCGCGACCTGCTCGGCGCCGAGGGCCAGCACATGAGCGGTGCACAGCTGGCGCTGCAGCCCGAGGTGCGCCTGGCGCTGTGCGCGGGCCTGCAGGCACTGGCCCGGGAATACCCGGCCTCGTCCCAGCATGCCGTGCGCCTGGTGATCCTCGATTCGCCGCCCAGCCTCAACGACGGCGAGATCACCGACAAGGGCTACATCAACCAGCGCACCGCCTTGAGCCTGCGCGCCGAGGCCGTGCAGCGCCTGTACGCCGACAGCCTCGACCCGAGCGTCATCCTCCTCGCCGAAGTCTACGGAGAAGCCGTATGAACCCTGCAAAATTCAATGTCGCCATCATCGGCTCCGGCAATATCGGCACCGACCTGATGATCAAGCTGCTGCGCCACGGCAAGCACCTGAAAATGGCCGTGATGGTCGGCATCGACCCGGCCTCCGACGGCCTGGAACGCGCCCGCCGCCTGGGCGTGGCCACCACCCACGAAGGGGTCGAGGGCCTGGCGCGCATGCCCGAGTTCGCCGATATCGACTTCGTGTTCGATGCCACCTCGGCCGGCGCCCATGTACGCAACGACGCCTACCTGCGCGCACGCAAGCCCGGCATCCGCCTGATCGACCTGACCCCGGCAGCCATCGGCCCGTACTGCGTGCCGGTGGTGAACCTGGAGCAGAACCTGGCGCAGTTGAACGTCAACATGGTCACCTGCGGCGGCCAGGCGACCATCCCGATGGTGGCCGCGGTGTCGCGGGTGGCCAAGGTGCACTACGCCGAAATCGTCGCCTCGATTGCCAGCAAGTCCGCCGGCCCCGGCACCCGCGCCAACATCGACGAGTTCACCGAAACCACCTCCAAGGCCATCGAAGCCATCGGCGGTGCAGCCAGGGGCAAGGCGATCATCGTGATGAACCCGGCCGAGCCGCCGCTGATCATGCGCGACACCGTGTTCGTGCTCTCCGAAGCCTGCGAGCAGGCCCGCGTGCAGGCCTCCATCCACGAGATGGCCCAGGCGGTGCAGGCCTACGTGCCGGGCTACCGGCTCAAGCAGCAGGTGCAGTTCGAGGTGATCGAGCCCCAGGCGCCGCTGCTGATCCCGGGCCTGGGCCGCTTCAGCGGGCTCAAGACCTCGGTGTTTCTCGAAGTCGAAGGCGCCGCCCACTACCTGCCGGCCTACGCCGGCAATCTCGACATCATGACGTCCGCCGCGATGGCGACCGCCGAGCGCATGGCCCAGGCCATGGCGCACAACTGAGGATGCCCGCATGACGTTCAATCCCGCCAAGAAGCTCTACATCAGCGACGTGACCCTGCGCGACGGCAGCCACGCGGTGCGCCACCAGTACTCGCTGCAGAACGTGCAGGACATCGCCCGTGCGCTGGACAAGGCCAGGGTCGATTCCATCGAAGTGGCCCACGGCGATGGCCTGCAGGGCTCCAGCTTCAACTACGGGTTTGCCGCCCACACCGACCTGGAGTGGATCGAGGCCGTGGCCGACGTGATCAGCCACGCCAGGATCACCACCCTGCTGCTGCCCGGCATCGGCACGGTGCACGACCTCAAGGCCGCATATGACGCCGGCGCCCGCGTGGTGCGCGTGGCCACCCACTGCACCGAGGCCGACGTGGCCCGCCAGCACATCGAATATGCGCGCGGGCTGGGCATGGACACCGTGGGCTTTCTGATGATGAGCCACATGATCCCGGCCGAGCAGCTGGCCGCCCAGGCCAAGCTGATGGAAAGCTACGGCGCCACCTGCGTGTACATGGCCGACTCCGGTGGGGCGATGAACATGCAGGACGTGCGTGATCGCTTTCGCGCGTTCAAGGCCGTGCTCAAGCCCGAGACCGAAACCGGCATGCATGCCCACCACAACCTCAGCCTCGGGGTCGCCAACTCGATCACCGCGGTGGAGGAGGGGTGCGATCGCATCGATGCGAGCCTGGCCGGCATGGGCGCGGGCGCCGGCAACGCGCCCCTGGAAGTGTTCATCGCCGCCGCCGAGCGCCTGGGCTGGAACCACGGCACCGACCTCTACACGCTGATGGATGCAGCCGACGACATCGTGCGCCCGTTGCAGGACCGTCCTGTGCGGGTCGACCGCGAATCGCTGGCGCTGGGCTATGCCGGGGTCTACTCCAGCTTCCTGCGCCACGCCGAAATCGCCGCGGCGCGCTATGGCCTGAAAACCGTCGACATCCTGGTCGAGCTGGGCAAGCGGCGCATGGTCGGCGGCCAGGAGGACATGATCGTCGACGTGGCGCTGGACCTGCTGGCCGCCGCCGGACGCGCGCAGTGACGGAGGGTACGCACATGAGCTTCACCCTGCAGATCCAGCCGGTCGGCCTGAGCTGCCCGGTCAACGCCGGGCAGAGCGTGCTCGACGCTGCCCTGGCCGATGGCCTGATGCTCAAGCACAGCTGCCGCACCGGCACCTGTGGCAGTTGCAAGGGCCAGGTGCTCAGCGGCGAGGTGGACCACGCCGACAGCCCGCTGGCAGTGCTCAGCGAAGCCGAGCGGGCCCAGGGCCTGGCGCTGTTCTGCTGCGCCAGGGCACGTTCCGACCTGGTCATCGACGCGCCGGAAGTCACCGAGCTGCGCGGCATCGGCATCCAGCAGATGGGCGTGCGCGTGGCCAGCCTCGACAAGGTCAGCCACGACGTGGCGGTGCTGCGCCTGATGCTCGCGCCGGGCGCCGCATTCGCCTACCTGCCGGGGCAGTACGTGCAGGTGCTGCTCAAGGACGGCAGCCGGCGCAGCTACTCGATGGCCACCGCAGCGGCGCGCGACAACCAGCTTGAGCTGCACATCCGGCACATGCCGGGCGGGGTGTTCAGCGGGCATGTGTTCAATGCGTTGCAGCCCAGGGCGATCCTGCGCATGGAGGGGCCGTTCGGTTCGTTCTACCTGCGCGACAGCCAACGGCCGATAGTATTGCTGGCCAGCGGCACCGGCTTTGCCCCGGTGCAGGCGCTGCTCGAGCAACTGCGCGAGCGCGGCGACAACCGCCGCCCGGTGTACCTGTACTGGGGCGGGCGGCGCCGTGAGGACCTCTACCGGCATGAACAGCTGCTGGCCTGGGAGGCGCAGTTGCCGTGGCTGCGCTACACCCCGGTGCTGTCCGAGCCGGGCCCGGCCTGCGACTGGCAGGGTGCCACCGGCTTCGTGCACCGCCAGGTGCTGCAGGACTTCCATAGCCTCAAGGACTTCGAGGTCTATGCCTGCGGTGCGCCGATCGTGGTCGACTCGGCGCGACGCGATTTCGTCGAGCAGCGGGGGCTGGAGCCCGCACATTTTCATGCCGATGCGTTCGTGTAGCTCAGGCCGGGCGAGCCCACGCACAGCGGGTGGGTGATGGCGTCACCGTCCTCGGCCCTCATGGCCCTGGCCGGTGACGCACCCATGCAGCCCGGATACAAAAAGTTACCTTGGGAAAACCCATTCAAATCAAACCATTAGGAAATTTACGGGATTCAGATACAAAAAATTTCAAAACTCCCGTGTACAGCTGAGGAAGGCCAGGGGTAATTTCTCCTACAAGCTGCGCGGTCAACTCTGCAATGGAATGCAGCCTGTAGCATCCCGGATCTTCATGCCTCCACCGGGGTTGCACCTACAACAATAGAGGGAGCTATCCGTGAACTGCATTTTCTGTGCAATCGCCAAGAAAGAAGCACCGGCTGCCGTTGTCTACGAAGACGAGCAGTGCCTGGCCTTTCTCTCGATTCAGCCGATCACTCCTGGCCATGTCCTGGTCATTCCCAAGGCCCACGCAAGCGGCCTGGGTGATATCCCTCCTCAAACCTGTGGCCACATGATGCGTGTGGGTCAACGGATGGCGGCCGCCCTGCGTGAAAGCGGCCTGAGCCTCGAAGAACAGCCCTGTGAAGGTATCAACCTGCTGCTGTGCGATGGCGCAGTGGCCGGGCAGACCGTAGGTCACGCGCACCTGCATGTGCTGGCCCGCTTTGTCGGTGACGGTTTCAACCTGGGTCATGCGGACCTCCCGATCGCCACGCCACAGGTGCTGGGCGAGCGCGCCGAGCAGATCCGCCGAGCCTTGGCCTCGCTACCACCGAACTGACTGTACCTCGCTCTGGTTCAACGGCACGCCCGCCACTAGCGGGTGAGTGTCTGGCTGTGCGCAGCCCGTAAATCAACAACCTATGGCTATCTACGCAAGGAGGCGAAGCTATGTATTGTCCTGTGGAAACTTAAGTCGTGCGCTGGGCTGAGTTGAATACTACAGATCACAATAAGAAGGGATTTCTCATGCCGTCACTCGCCAGTAACAAGGCTGACTTGCCTTCGGCAAGTATGCAGTTGGTCAAGGATGATTCCGCCGGTTCGGCCATCTACAGTTTCTATGATTCAGTCCTCCAGGAGTTGTGCCAGTCTGACAAGGTAAAGGTCAGGCAGGTGGTAACGCCTGCGCAATTCATCGAACTTTCTCGTGCCCGTAGCCGGTTGTATGGGCAGCGCAAGATCTATTACAAGACGCTGTTTGGTAACTCGGTCGACAATACCGTGTGCCTGGATGAATACGACCCGCGTTCCTATGTGTTTGCCTTTTATCATGATGGTGAAATCATCGGCACTCAGCGTATTACGCCGTTCCCTCACGAGTCGGGTGAGTTCATCAGCCATGAACAACTGGTGCAGTTCTCCGGGCCCAACTACGAGCACGAGTGCGTCGAACTTTCACGCCTGATCGTCGACAAGCATGCCCCGGTCAAGAACGTGGTCAACGGGCTGGCCATGACCGGTGCCTCGCTGGTGGCCCTGCAAGGCGGCTACAAGACGTTCATCACCTATGTGAAGCCACGGCTGGCGCCGAAGTTCGACAGCTTCGTGTTCGATCAGGACGGCATCTTCTTCCAGATCAAGGCCCGTGGCGATCATTACTACGCCCTGTACAAAGGCGATCTGATGCCCTCGGTGACGCCCTTCTTCGGCCTGCCCAGCTGCCCGGCAGACCTGAAGGACGTCGATGACCTGATTCGCCATACCTTGGCCGCCCGTCACGCGAGGCAGTCACTGGCGGGATAAGCATCACACAATAACGACAACATTGAGGTTGATCCAAGATGGAAGCCAGGAACAAAGAAGTGGTCATCGAGTTTTACGAGCGCATGTTTGGTCAGCGTGAACTGGCGGTTGCCGATACCTTGATTGCCGAGGACTACGTGCAGCACAACAACGTGTTCATTCCCCCGCGCCGCGAAGGCTTCAAGACCTACTTCACGCAGTTCTTCAAAACGTTCCCCGAGTCGGGTACCAGTATCGAGCGGGTCTGCGCCGAAGGCGATTATGTCTTCCTGTATGCCAAGCACTGGGCCAAGCACAGGTTCTTCACGGTGAACTACAAGGTGATCGATATCTACCGTGTTGAAAATGGTGTGCTGATGGAACACTGGGACACTATCGAAGGCCTGGGCTTCTTTTCCAAGTTCATCTACATCATCAAGTCCGTGCTGCGCCTGTAACGCCGTATTCGCCTGACCGTATAACACGTGTCATGAACGATTTATCAACACGCCAAGGAAGAGAGTGAAATGACTGAAGTGACCGCGTTTCGCAAAGAGCTCAAAGCCATCTGTGACGCCGAATGGGAAAAGATCAAGGCCGGCCGTTTCTTCCAGATGATGAAGCGTCCCGAACTGCAGCGTGAGCTGTACATCAAGTCGATTGTCCAGGTGTACCACTACACCAAGAACAACGCGATCAACCAGGCGGTGGCGTGCTGGAACCAGGACCACAAGAAGGTCGGCCTGCTGCGTTTCGCGATGAAGCATGCGCTGGAAGAGCTGGGCCACGAAAACATGGCGTACAACGACCTGATCGCCATTGGCGTGGACCCGTCGGAGTTCGAGAAACCGATGCTGCCGGCCACCGAGGCGTTCTACGGCTACCTGGACTTCGTTTCCGTATGCCGCGGCATCATTCCGCGCCTGGGCTACAGCTTCTGGGCCGAGGACTGCTATGAGCACCTCGAACCCCTGATGGACGTGTGCAAGAACCATCTCAAGCTGACCGATCAGCAACTGACCTTCTTCGTCGCCCACGCGATCATCGACGAGAAGCACTCCGAGCAGGTCAACGCCGCCATCGACCGCTGGGTCGTGACCGATGAAGAAAAAGAGGCGGTCAAGCAAGTGGCCCGCACCACGGTCTACCTGATGGGCAAGATCCTCGAGTCGGTCGCCGACGAGTTCTGATTGTTCGGCACCAGGCGTCCTCGCGCACCCCGCTGCGCGAGGACTTTTTCACATGGCGTGCACAACAATAAAAACGATTGGCTGGTCATGGCGTTTGTCGAACCGCCTGGCGGCCACGGTCAATCCACCAGGAGGTGCCATGAGTAGTAATAGCGACATGATTACCTGGGGCATGATGCTGCGCAAAATTCCCTCGATCACTCGGGCCATTCCTCGGCTCGTCAGGGGCCTCAAGGTTTCCAAACTCAAGGCCGATCAGCCCTGTGGCCTGGGTTGGGCCTTCGAACAGGCGGTTGCGCGCAACCCTCAAGGGCCGGCGCTGCTCTACAAGGACACGCGCTTCAGTTACGAACAGGTCAACCAGTGGGCCAACCGTTTCGCCCACTACCTGCTGGCCCGTGGCCTGAAAAAAGGCGATGTGGTAGGCATCTTCATCGAGAACCGCCCCGAATTGCTGGTCAGCGTACTGGCCGTGAGCAAGATCGGCGGCATCTGCGCCATGCTCAACACCTCGCAGACCAACAACGTGCTGATCCACAGCCTGGGCCTGGTCAACCCGTCGGCGATCATCGTCGGCCAGGAGCTGGTGCCATCGTTCGAGGCGGTGCGCGACGAGGTGGCCATCGACAGGCAGCGCACCTTTTTCCTGGCCGACACCGACACCACGCGCGATGCCGGCACCGCCCCCGAGGGCTACGTCAACCTGACCCTTGCCAGTCAGGGGCACGCTACGGCCAATCCGGCGACTACCCAGCAGGTCTACCTCGACGACGCCTGCTTCTACATCTACACCTCCGGTACCACCGGCCTGCCCAAGGCCGGGGTGTTCAAGCATGGGCGCTGGATGAAGGTCTACGGCAGCTTCGGCATGATCGCCCTGGACATGCGCCCCGATGACATCGTCTATTGCACCTTGCCGCTGTATCACGGCACCGGCCTGTGCGTGAGCTGGGGTTCGGCATTGGCCGGTGCCTCGGGCTTCGCCATCCGCCGCAAGTTCAGCGCCAGCCAGTTCTGGGAAGACACGCGAAAATTCAAGGCCACCACCATCTGCTACGTCGGTGAACTGTGCCGCTACCTGATCGATCAGCCTGCGGCCGGCAACGATGGCGACAACCCGGTGGTGAAGATGATCGGCAACGGCCTGCGTCCGGGCGTGTGGCTCGACTTCAAGAAACGCTTCAACATCGAGCGGGTCTGCGAGTTCTACGCCGCCAGTGACGGCAACATCGGCTTTACCAACATCCTCAATTTCGAGAACACCATCGGCTTTGCCATCAACGCCTGGTCGCTGGTGGAGTACGAACACGACACCGGCGAACCACGGCGCAACGCCGACGGATTCATGCAGAAGGTCGGCAAGGGCGGTCAGGGCCTGTTGCTGGCCAAGATCGACGACGACGCCCCGTTCGATGGCTACACCGACCCGGAGAAGAGCAAGAAGGTGGTGCTCTACGACGTGTTCGAAAAGGGCGACCGCTACTTCAACAGCGGCGACCTGATTCGCGATATCGGCTTTGGCCATGCCCAGTTCGTCGACCGCCTGGGGGACACCTTCCGCTGGAAGGGCGAGAACGTCTCCACCACCGAAGTCGAGAACATCATGGTGCAGCACCCCCACATTGCCGAAGCCGTGGCCTACGGGGTGGAAATCAAGAACACCAACGGTCGCGCCGGGATGGCCGCCATCACCCCGTCGGCGCCGCTGGAGCAGCTGGATTTCTGCGACCTGCTGCGCTTCGTCAAGAGCCAGATGCCTCACTACGCGGTGCCGATGTTCCTGCGCGTCAAGACCTGCATGGAAACCACCGGCACCTTCAAGTACCAGAAGACCAAGCTCAGAAGCGAAGCCTTCGACCCCAGCCAGACCGGCGAAGACCCGGTGTATGCCTGGCTGCCGGGCACCGAAACCTACGTGCGGGTGACCGATCAGGTGCTGCAGGACATTCATGGCGGCAAGTTCCGCTACTGAAGGGCAACCGCGCCAGCGGCGCACCGCAAGGCCTGCCTGCATGCATGCGCAAGGCTGCTCACTGGAGCGGGCGGCCTTGCGTCCCACTTTCAGCTTCACTGCCCTGCAACTTCTGCCTGCCGGATTCTGCAGCAGCCCGTCGTGACCCCCACCGCTTGATTGCGCGCCTGATGCTCTGCCCCTTGCGGTACAGGGCATTCCGGAGTACAGCTGATGGCAGGATGCCTTCAGTTGTGGCATCGCAGGAGCGTTTCATGATGTCGACCCCCTTACTGCCGGTGCCGCTGCCGCACAAGCGTGACGTGCGCCTGGCCGTGCTGCTGTTGCTGGTGATCTGCGTATCGCTGGCATCGCTGACGGCCTGGAAGATATGGGCTGCACGTCAGCGCGCGCTGAACGAGGTTCAGGTACACAGCCTCAACCTGACCCAGGCACTGGACACCTATGCTGAGGGCATCATCCGCCAGAGTTCGATGATGCTGCTGGGCCTGAGCGAGCGGCTCGAAGTCGATGGCGGCGGGCCGCAGCAACTGGCGCGCCTGGCCGGGCTGGTGGAGGAGCAGAACGAACTGCTGACGCAACTGCATGGGCTGACCATCTATGGCCCGACGGGCGAATGGCTGATGTCGACCAACGGCCCGATTCCGGACGGTGCGAACAGCGCCGACCGCGAGTTCTTCATCCACCATCGCGACAACCCGTCCCGCGAGGTGTTCATCGGCCCGCCGATCCGCAGCCGCTCCACCCAGGACTGGGTGATCACCGTCAGCCGGCGTTTCGAGCAGCCCGGGGGGCAGTTCGCCGGGGTGATCGCGGTGACCCTGGGGGTGGAGAACTTTCTGCGCCTGTTCGGCAAGATCGACGTGGGCAAGGACGGTGCGATCGCGCTCACCTACACCAGTGGGCGCATCCTGGTGCGCTACCCGTTTCGCGAGCAGGACATGGGCCGCGACTTTTCCCGGTCGCCGATCTACACCCGTTACCTGGTGGAAAACTCGGTGGGCACGGCTTCGTTTGCCTCGAGCCTGGATGGGGTGGAGCGCCTGTATGCGTTTCGCAAGAACGAGCACCTGCCACTGGTGACCACCGTGGCCATCGGCAAGCGCGAGGCCCTGGACGCCTGGCGCATGGAAGCGTGGCTGACGGTGGGGCTGGTGCTGGCGTTGCAGGGGGTGATCGCGGTGATTGGCCGGCTGCTGATCCGTGACATGCGCCATCGTGCCGAGATGGATGCGCAGCTGCTGGTGGCGCGCGAAGAACTGCTGGCCACCAACCGGCAGCTGGCGGTGCTGGCCACCCACGACACGCTCACCGGGCTGGCCAACCGCCGGCGTTTCGACGAGGTGCTGGCCAGCGAAGTTCGGCGTGCCCAGCGCGAGGCCCAGCCGCTGGCGTTGCTGCTGATCGATATCGATCATTTCAAACGCTTCAATGACGCCTACGGGCACATTGGCGGTGATGAATGCCTCAAGGCGGTGAGCGCCTTGCTGCGCGAGTGCGTGCGCCGCCCGACGGATGTGGTGGCGCGTTATGGCGGGGAAGAGCTGGCGATGGTGCTGCCCAATACCGAGGTGGCGGGCGCGGTAGTGGTGGCCGAGACGGTGCTGGCGCGGTTGGCCGAGCTGAACATCGTGCATGCTGGCAGCCCGTTCGGGCGGGTGTCGGTGAGTATCGGCGTGGCAGGCATGGCGGGGCAGGGCGAAACGCCCCTGACGCTGGTGGCGGCGGCCGATCAGGCGCTGTATGCGGCCAAGGCGGCGGGGCGTAATCGGTGTGTGGTGTTCGAGGGGGGCGGTGCCGCCCATCGCGGGTCAAGCCCGCTCCCACAGGGGTAGAGCAAGCCTCTGTAGGAGCGGGCTTGGCCCGCGAAGAGGCCCTCACAGACGACACAAAAAGCCTTATTGCCCCAACCACTGCGGCGTATTGAAGTTGCTCAGGCGCCGGTCCTCCTCTGCACACTCCACTGCCTGCAACGGATGCTCCAGCAACGCCCGCAGCAGGCTGCGCTCACCGGCCTGCCATGCCGCCTGCAAGCTCGCCTGCTGGCGCACCGGGATCACGCAGAACATCGGCTGCCACTGCTGGCCCTGGCGCACCATCGCCGCGCAGTCCCCGGTCACCGCCACGCTCAGCAGCTGCTCGAGCAACCCGCGCTCGATCAGCGGTGCATCACACGCCAGCACCACCAGCCAGGCATGCCGCGCCACCGCGAGCCCGGCCAGCACCCCGGCCAGCGGCCCGGGAAACCCAGGCTCGGCATCGCCCACCAACTGGTCGGCAAACGCCCGATAGGCGTGCTGGTTGCGATTGCAGGAAAGGATCAGGTCATCGCTCAGGTCACGTACAACGGCGTGCACGTGCGCGATCAGCGGGCGGCCCTGCCAGGACAGCAGGCCCTTGTCCTGCCCGCCCATGCGCTGGCCACGGCCGCCGGCCAGCAAAAGAATGGAGCAGGGGGGAAGTACGGCGGCGGTCATTGCAGGGTTCCAGTCCATAAGCGGGCTAGCACCATCCCATGACCGCCGCGCGGCTGTCCATCAGCTTTGTTCGACCACCGCAGTGTCGGCCTGGGCGTCACGCCGGCGCCAGCCGGTCACGCGCATCACCACCACGAAGAACACCGGCACGAACACGATCGCCAGCGTGGCGCTGAGCATGCCGCCGATCACCCCGGTGCCGATGGCCTGCTGACTCGCCGAGCTGGCGCCGGTGGCAATCGCCAGCGGCACCACGCCCAGGATGAACGCCAGCGAGGTCATCACGATGGGCCGCAGGCGCAGGCGCGCGGCCTGTACGGTGGCCTCGACCAGGTCATGCCCTTCGTCCACCAGGCTCTTGGCGAACTCGATGATCAGGATCGCGTTCTTCGCCGACAGGCCGATCAGGGTGATCAGGCCGACCTTGAAGAACACATCGTTGGGCATGTCGCGCAGGGTCACCGCCAGCACCGCACCGAGCACGCCCAGCGGCACCACCAGCAGCACCGAGGTAGGGATCGACCAGCTTTCGTACAGCGCCGCCAGGCACAGGAACACCACCAGCAGCGACAGCGCCATCAGCATCGGTGCCTGCGCCCCGGACAACTGCTCCTGCAGCGACAGCCCGGTCCATTCCAGGCCAAAGCCCAGCGGCAGGGCATCGACCAGGCGCTGCACCTCGGCCATCGCCGCGCCCGAGCTGTAGCCCGGTGCCGGCTCGCCCGACACGGCAATGGCCGGGTAGCCGTTGTAGCGGGTCAGTTGCACCGGCCCCGATACCCACTGCGCCTGGGCGAAGGCCGACAACGGCACCATCTTGCCGCTGGTGTTGCGCACGTGGATCTTGAGCAGGTCCTCGACCTGGCTGCGCTGGTCGCCCTCGGCCTGCACCACCACCCGCTGCATGCGGCCCTGGTTGGGGAAGTCGTTGACGTAGGTCGAGCCGATGGCCGTGTTGAGCACCGTGCCGATGTCGTCGAACGACACGCCCAGCGCGTTGGCCTGCTTGCGGTCGATCAGCAACTGCACCTGCGGGCTTTCGGCCAGGGCGCTCTCGCGCACGTTGGCCAGCACCGGGCTTTTCGCGGCCTCGGCCAGCAACTGGTCACGCGCCGCCATCAGCCCGGCATGGCCCACGCCGGCACGGTCCTGCAGGCGGAACTCGAAACCGGTCGAGGTGCCCAGGCCATCCACCGAGGGCGGCAGCACCGCATAGGCCACCGCGTTCTTGAACTGGCTGAAGGCGATGTTGGCGCGCTCGGCGATGGCCTCGGCGCTGTCCTTGGCGGTGCGCTCGGACCAGTCCTTGAGCGTGGTGAACACCAGCGCCGCGTTCTGCCCGCTGCCCGAGAAACTGAAGCCCAGGATCACCGTGGTGTTGCCCACGCCAGGTTCGCCTGCGCTGTGCGCCTCGATCTGCTCGGCCACCTGCACGGTACGGTTGCGGCTGGCGCCGGGCGGCAGCTGCACGTCGGTGATGGTGTAGCCTTGGTCTTCGGTAGGCAGGAACGAGGAGGGCAGCTGGCTGAAGGTCCAGCCCAGCGCCACCAGCAGCAGGCCATACACCACCAGGTAGCGGCCGCTGCGCTGGATCGCGTGCATCACCCAGCGCTGGTAGCCGTTGCTCATGCCTTCGAACTTGCGGTTGAACCAGCCGAAGAAACCGCGCTTGACGTGGTGTTCGCCCTTGGCGATCGGCTTGAGCAGGGTGGCGCACAACGCCGGGGTCAGGCTCAGGGCAAGGAACGCCGAGAACAGGATCGATACCGCCATCGACGCCGAGAACTGCTGGTAGATCACCCCCACCGAGCCCTGCATGAACGCCATCGGCACGAACACCGCCACCAGCACCACGGTGATGCCGACGATGGCGCCGCTGATCTGCTGCATGGCCTTGCGCGTGGCTTGCTTGGGCGGCAGGCCTTCCTCGGCCATGATCCGCTCGACGTTCTCCACCACCACGATGGCGTCGTCCACCAGGATGCCGATGGCCAGCACCATGCCGAACAGGGTCAGCACGTTGATCGAGAAGCCCAGCGTCAGCATCACCGCGAAGGTGCCCATCAGCGCCACCGGCACCACGAGGGTCGGGATCAGCGTGTAGCGGATGTTCTGCAGGAACAGGAACATCACCAGGAACACCAGCACCATGGCCTCGATCAGGGTGTTGATCACCTGTTCGATCGACACCTTGACGAACGGCGAGGTGTCATACGGGATGTCGTACACCGCCCCGGGCGGGAAGTAGCGCGACAGCTCGTCCATCTTGGCCTTGACCAGGGTCGCGGTCTGCATGGCGTTGGCACCGGGCGCCAGCTGCACGCTGAAGGCGGTGGACGGCTTGCCGTTCAGGCGCGTGCCGTACTGGTACTCCTGGGCGCCGATCTCGACCCGCGCCACATCACCCACGGTGACCCGCGAGCCATCCGGGTTGGCACGCAGCACGATGTCGGCGAACTCCTGGGGCGTCGACAGCTGGCCCTTGATCAGCACGTTGGCAGTGATTTCCTGGGTCGGGCTGCCGGGCAGGTCGCCGATGCTGCCAGGGGCCACCTGGGCGTTCTGCGCGGCAATCGCAAGGTTCACATCCTCGGGGGTGAGGTTGAAGCCGATCAGCTTCTGCGGGTCGAGCCAGATACGCATGGCGCGTTCCGAGCCATAGAGCTGCGCCTTGCCCACACCCGGTACGCGGCGCACCTCGTTCATCACGTTGCGCGCCAGAAAGTCGCTCAGCGCGGTTTCGTCTAGGCGGTCATCGTCGGCGGTCAGGGTCACCAGCATCAGGAACCCGGTGGAGATCTTCTCCACCTGCAGGCCCTGCTGGGTCACCGCCCGCGGCAGGCGCGACTCGACGATCTTCAGGCGGTTCTGCACATCGACCTGGGCCAGTTCCGGGTTGGTGCCCGGCTGGAAGGTCGCCGTTACCGTGGCGCTGCCCAGGCTGCTGGTGGACTGGAAGTACAGCAGGTGATCGGCGCCGTTGAGCTCCTGCTCGATCAGGCTGACCACGCTCTCGTCCATGGTCTGCGCCGAGGCACCGGGGTATACCGCGTACACCTCGATCTGTGGCGGCGCCACGTTGGGGTACTGGGCCACCGGCAACTGCGGGATGGCCAGCGCACCGCCGAGCAGGATGAACAGCGCGACCACCCAGGCGAACACCGGGCGGTCAATAAAGAACTGCGGCATGGATCAGGGCCTCACTGGGCGGTGGTCTGGGCGATGGGGGCAGCCGTGTCGGTGGCGGGGGTCACGCTCACCTGGTCACCCACCTTCACGTGCTGCAGGCCTTCGGTGACGATGCGATCGCCCGGGGCCAGGCCCTCGGTGACGATCCAGCGGTCCTGCTGCACGCTGCCCAGCACCACGGCGCGCTCGCTCACGCGCTGCTCGGCGTCCACCAGCAGCACCCGCGGCAGGCCCGCGCTGTCACGCAGGATGGCCTGCTGCGGCACGCTGATGCCCTTGGGCTGCACCGCCTGTTCCAGGCGCACGCGGATGAAGCTGCCGGGCAGCAGGTCCAGGTCGGGGTTGGGGAACTCGCTGCGCAGGGTGATCTGGCCGGTGCTCGGGTCCACGCTGATGTCGGAGAACAGCAGCTTGCCCGCCAGCGGGTAAGGGGTGCCGTCATCCTGGATCAGCGTGGCGCGGGCCTGGTCCTGGCCCACCTGCTTGAGCTCGCCGGCACGCAGGGCACGGCGCAGGGCGTTGATCTCGCGGGTCGACTGGGTCAGGTCGGCATGGATCGGGTCGAGCTGCTGAATGATCGCCAGCGGGGTCGATTCGTTCTGCCCCACCAGCGCGCCCTCGGTCACCAGGGCACGGCCCACGCGCCCGGAAATCGGCGCGGTCACGGTGGCATAGCCCAGGTTCAGGCGCGCACGCTCGAGCGCGGCCTTGGCCGCTGCCACTTCGGCGTCGGCCTGCATGGCGGCGGCGCGCGCGTTGTCGTGCTCCTGGCGGCTGATCGCGTCGATCGAAATCAGCTCGGCGTAGCGCTGGTCCTGCAGGCGCGCCTGAAAGCGCGTGGCCTCGGCCTTGGCCAGGTTGGCGCGGGCGCTGTCGTAGTCGGCCTTGAATGGTGCCGGGTCGATGCGAAACAGCACGTCGCCCTGTTTCACGTCGCTGCCCTCACGGTACACCCGCTTGAGCACCACCCCGGCCACCCGCGCGCGCACCTCGGCGATGCGTGGCGCCAGGATGCGCCCCGACAGCTCGGTGCTGATGGCCAGGGGTTGCTCGCGCACGGTTTCGACGCTGACGGCGGGCTTGGGGGCTTGTTCTTCGGCGGGCGGCTTGCTGTCGCAGCCGGCCAGGGCCAGGCTCAGCAGCAACAGGGGCGCCAGGGTACGCAGACGGACGGGGCTTGAACTGGGCATGCGGATCTTCCATAAATGACCCGGCAATGCTAAGGCAGCCGCGCTACAGGCAGTTGTTAAGCTATGTAGGGCGAGTGTGAAAAAGTGTGAAGAATTTCGCGACCTGCGAATAAGCGCTATATCCTGCCTGACTTTCCCGGCCTTTCAAACTACCCATGCCCACTATCCTTCTGGTCGAAGACGACTGCGCCCTGAGCGAACTGATCGCCAGCTACCTGCAACGCAATGGTTTCAGCGTCAGCGTGATTGCGCGGGGGGACCACGTGCTGGAAGAGGCGCGGCGCAGCAAACCCGACCTGGTGATCCTCGACCTGATGCTGCCGGGCCTGGACGGCCTGCAGGTGTGCCGGCAGCTGCGCGCCGAATCGCTGCTGCTGCCGATCCTCATGCTCACCGCCCGCGACGACAGCCACGACCAGGTGCTGGGCCTGGAGATGGGCGCCGACGACTATGTCAGCAAGCCGTGCGAGCCGCGCGTGCTGCTGGCGCGGGTGCGTACCCTGCTGCGGCGCAGCAGCATCAACGAGCCGCATCTCGAGAGCGACCTGATCGTGATCGGCGGGCTGCGCATCGACCTGGCCGAACGCACCGTGCTGTGGCGCGACCAGACGGTGGAGTTGTCCAGCGGCGAGTTCAACCTGCTGGTGGTGCTGGCGCGCAATGCCGGCAGCGTGCTCAGCCGCGACTGCATCCTGCAGCAGTTGCGCGGCATCGAGTTCAACGGCACCGACCGCTCGGTGGACGTGGCCATATCCAAGCTGCGGCGCAAGTTCGACGACAGCGCCGGCGAGGCGCGCAAGATCAAGACGGTGTGGGGCAAGGGCTACCTGTTCAGCCGAGTCGAGTGGGAATTCTGAGGAGCGGCCACGGCCATGCTGAAAATTCTGGTACGCCTGTATCTGGTGACCATCGTCGCGTATGCCGGGTCGATCTTCCTGATCCCCGAACTCATCCTGCATGTGTTCCATGACCGCTACATCGCCTACAACCAGGACCAGGCGCGGGGCGTGCAGCGCCTGATCGTCAACCAGTTCCACCTCAAGCACCGCGACAGCTGGCCCCAGGTGGCCGAGGCGCTGAATACCGATTTCGCCCCCCTCAGCATCGAGCTGCGCCGGCGCGCCGACCTGGACCTGAACGCCGAGGAGCAGGCGCACCTGCAGGCCGGCCAGTACGTGGTGCGCCTGGGGGAGTGGGGCTATTACGAAACCGCCCTGGCGCCGCTGGACAGCGAGTGGATGGTGGTGCTGCGCAACCCGCCGGACCCGGCGGACATCTACCTGCTGTCGTGGGGCATCACCGTGCTGATCGGTGCGGCGCTGCTGGGCTGCCTGCTGTTCTGGGTGCGCCCGCACTGGCGTGACCTGCAGCGGCTCAAGGCCACGGCGCAGCGCCTGGGCGAAGGCAACCTGGCGGAGCGCACGCTGATCTCGCCACGCTCGAACATCGGCGCGTTGGCCAAGGTGTTCGACACCATGGCGGCGGATATCGAATGCCTGCTGACCCAGCAGCGCGAGTTGCTCAATGCGGTGTCGCATGAGCTGCGCACGCCGCTGACCCGCCTGGATTTCGGCCTGGTGCTGCTGTACGACGAAATGCCCCCGGCCAGTCGCAAGCGCCTGCTGGAACTGGTGGGGCACGTGCGCGAGCTGGATGCGCTTGTGCTTGAGCTGCTGTCGTACAACCGCTTGCAGAATGGCCAGGGTGGCGAGCGGGTGGAGGTGGCGCTGCCCGAGTTCGTCGACAGCATCCTGGGCAGCTATGCCGAAGAGCTGGATGGGCGCGGGGTGAGCCTGGAGGTGCGTGCCGAGCCGGATCTGCCGCGCTTTGTGCTGGACCCGCGGTTGACGGCGCGGGCGGTGCAGAACCTGATCCGCAACGCCATGCGTTATTGCGGGCAGCGCATCCTGCTGCGCCTGAGCGTGGATGCCAAGGGCGCGTGCGTGCTGACCGTCGAGGATGACGGCATTGGCATTCCGCAGGAGGAGCGCGAGCGCATCTTCCAGCCGTTCTACCGCCTGGATCGCAGTCGGGACCGTGCCACGGGCGGGTTTGGCCTGGGGTTGGCGATCAGCCGTCGGGTGATCGAGGGGCAGGGTGGCACCCTGACGGTGGGGCAGTCGGCGTTGGGGGGGGCGCAGTTTCGCATCTGCTTGCCGCGGGGGCGGTAGGGGCGACAAGTCTGATGTCAGGTGGATTCACTGCAATCGGGTGTCGAACACACCGAGGCTGGCAATACCGCCCCGTGTAGGAGCCGGCCTTGCCGGCGAAGCGCCGCGCTTGCGGCGCTCGATCCTGAGAGCGCTGCAAGGGCATCGGTTGGCACTAGTCGTCCACCGCCATTGCTGGCTGGTTTTCTCGCTCACCCCTTCAATCATCAGCCTTGAAATTCATTCGGGCTGGAAGGTGCCTGTCTTGAATCCACCGGTGCTCCCAAAACCGAGCGCCGCCCGCGCGGCGCTTCGCCGGCAACGCCGGCTCCTACATTGGTTGCAACGAACCATGGCCTGCAGGAATGCAACTGCGCCGATCACGGCCCCGGCCGCTGCGGCCGCACCGACACCCCGAACGCATTGCCCATGCGCTGCCCCGTGGCCGACTGGTTGAACAACCCCAGCTGGTTCGGCGCGCGCCGGCTCACATCCACCTCCATCGCCTTGCGGTTGGCCTGCGCCGCGCGCTGCCCGTTGCCGTTCTGCAACTGGCGCGTCAGGCAGTCGTACGCCAGCGCCCGCGCCTGGCCCACCTGCACGTCGATGCAACCCTCGTCCTGACCCGCCTGCACCACGCCACTCGACAGGCCACTCAGCAGACCGGCAACCAGCCACAACCCCGCGATTCGACAGCCCATGTCCATGCCCTCCCTGAAGCGGTTTCCCCCAGTCTAGCCCCAGGCGACTTCCCACATCGTTAAGGTTTTTTGCCTACCGCTGTCACATCAGATTCATACACAGGCCCCACGATGGCGACTTTCGGGGGAGACACCGGTTTGCGCCACTGCCTTGCCAGAATCGCCGTGCTGCTGTTGGCCGTGCTGGCGATGCCGGTGCACGGCGCAGGCCCGATCCGTTTCGACATACCGGCCCAGCCACTGGACGAGGCGCTGCACGCCTTCGGCCAGCAGAGCGGCATGGCGGTACTGGTGGACCGGGAGCTGACCGCACGCCAGCGCTCGATGCCGCTGAGCGGCGCGTTCAGCGCCCGCGACGGCCTGCGCAGGCTGCTCGAAGGCACCGGGCTGATGGCCCGCTACAGCGGCGCCGAGGCCTTCACCGTGCAGCGCGTGGCACTGCCGGCAGCCGCGCCTAACCCGCGTGCCACAGGCGGGGCCGGCGCGGCCGGCAATTATGCGCGCACGCTGCAACGCGCCGTGGAACAGGCGCTGTGTGCCAGCGCGCTGGCACGCCCAGGCCATTACCGGGCCGCGGTGCAGGTATGGATCGACGCCCGCGGGGTGCTGGCCCAGAGCCGCCTGCTGGCCTCCACCGGCGATCACCGGCGTGACAGCGCGCTGGTCGAAAGCCTGCGTGCCCTGCGCCTGGAGCGGCCACCGCCCTCGGCGCTGGCGCAACCGGTGACGCTGCTGCTGTTGCCCGATACACGCATGGACTGCCCTTAATCGCATGGAGGCTAGGCAGTATGAATACACCTCTGGTCACGTTGTTCCTGACCTCTTACGACGAGTTCAAGGTGCGCCTCAAACGCCGCCTGGGTTCGGACGACCTGGCCTGCGACGTGCTCCAGGAAACCTACCTGCGGGTCGACCGCATGCAGGCCACCCACGCGCTGCACAAGCCCAACGCCTACCTGTACCGCATGGCCCTGAACATCGCCGCCGACCGGCGCCAGGCCGACGCCCGGCTGCTCACCGGCGCCGAGGTCGAAGACCTGCTGCAGGTGGCCGAAGACCAGGACCCGGCGCGCATCGTCGGCGGCCAGCAGGAAATCCAGTGCCTGCTCGGCGCACTCTACGAACTGCCGGCACGGCGCCGGCGTATCTTCATTGCCGCGCGCCTGGAGGAAGCCTCGCACCTGGAAATCGCCCAGCGCTTCGGCATCTCCACGCGCATGGTCGAGAAGGAGCTCAAGGCCGCACTGGGTTACTGCGCCACGCGGCTGGAAAGAAAAGTGTTCCAGCGGTTCGGTCCCGGTGCGGGAAAACCGTCTTGAACAATACACAGCGCCATTTTGATGCAGGCCCCTCAGACCATGACACCCCAGACTTCGGCTGAACCCAGCCTGCACAGCCAGGCCCAGGACTGGTTGCTGCTGCTTACCTCCGGGCGCGCCACCGTCGCCGACGCACGCGCCCTGCGCCAGTGGTGCGCACAGAGCCCGGCGCACGCCCAGGCCTTCGAGCAGGCCCGCCAGCTGTGGCAGCAGCTGGAGCCGGCGGCGCGCCAGGCCGAGCGCGTGGTGCCCCTGCGTACCCTGGGGCGCCGCGCGTTCCTGGGTGGCGCGCTGGCGGCCTCGGCAGCCTTCGTGCTGCTGCGCAGCAACCTGGTGGACGGGCTCGGCACGCCAGCGGCAGACTTTCACACCGGCGTTGGCGAGCAGCGTCGCATCGACCTGACCCAGGGCATCGCGCTGGAGCTCAACACCCAGACCCGCATCAACCGCAGCGGCGAAGCGATCGCCCTGCTCGAAGGCGAGGTCGAGGTGCTGGCCCAGGCCCCGGTGCAGGTGCAGGCCGGGCAGGCCTGGGTGTCGGCCCAGGCCGGGCGCTTCAATGTGCGCCACACCGATTCGGCCGTGTGCGTCACCTGCCTGCAGGGCCAGGTGCAGATTCTCTGGCAGGGCCGCAGCTTGCCCGTGCCCGCCGGCCAGCAGCTGCGTTACGACGCCCGCAGCGCCGGCAGCGCGCAGCCGTTCGATGCCGAACAGGTAATGGCCTGGCGCGAGCAGCGGCTGGTGTTCCATGACGCGCCGCTGAGCCAGGTGATCGACGAAATCAACCGCTACCGCCCCGGCATGCTGGTGCTGCTCAACCCCAGCCTGGGACGACGCAAGGTGCAGGCGCGCTTCAGCCTGGCGCAACTGCCAGGGGTGGCGCAGCTGATCCGCGACGCCTACGGCGCACGCTGCACCGAACTGCCCGGTGGCGTGGTGCTGCTCAGTTGAGCGGCCCCAGTACCTGGCGGTAACGCTGCGGGCCCTGCGCGCTCTGGCGCAGCAGTTCGATCTCGAGCCCCGGCGGATTGTCCCGGGCCTCGCCGGTCAGGTGCCGCCAGCCCTTGCCCGGCTCCCACACCCGCAGGTTGAATTCAGCCACATCCTCCAGTACCGCCACCCGGCCGGCAGGCGCCGGTAGCGGGAAGCGATCGCGTGCCGGCGCCGCGGCGCGGTACAGCGTGCCACCCTGCAACCACCAGCGCACGCGCATCAGGCCGTCGTCGGCGGCGCTGCTGCGAATCAGCTCCAGGCGCGCCGGGCGCCCGTCGCTGGCCTGCACCCGCACCGCAGGCAGCGGTTTTTCGCTGGGCGGGTCCATGCCCGCCAGCACCGGCTCGACCAGTTCGCTGCTGGCACGCAACGCCAGGTCGCGCTCCAGCTGGTTGAACACCCGCAGCAGGGCGCGGGCCTGTTCGGTGCTGTCCTTGACGTGGCGGTCGGCGCGGCTGACGCTGTCCAGCCCGCGCCAGGCCACCAGGCTGACGATGGCCATCAACAGGATCGCCACCATCACCTCGATCAGGGTGAACCCGCCTTGCGGGTGGCGCCTCATGGCTGGTGCACCTCGACGCGGCCGGCGGCATCGCGGCGCACCTCGATCTGCTGCTGGCCGCTGACCAGGCGCAGGGTCAGCGGCTCGCCGATCCATTCCGGGTCGATGCGCACGGCCCGCTGCGGGGTGCGCTGCACCGTCACCGGCGCGGCCTGCCAGGGGCGCGGGCGCAGCAGCGGGTCGCCGTCCAGCGCCGCGCCGGCCCGCACAAAACGGTAGCCGTCGCGGTCGGCCTGCCAGACCAGGGCGCGGCCATCGGCCTGCACCTCGCTCTGGGCCACCAGCAGCAATTGCGCCAGGCGCTCGGCGTCTTCGCGCAGCGCCCTGGCCGGGTCGGGGCGGATGTTCAGGCTGATGGCGGCGCTGGCGATGCCGACGATCACCAGCACCACCATCAGTTCGATCAGGGTAAAGCCCTGTTGTGGATGGCTGCATTGCATGGGGCGATGCCTCCTTGGCTGGTGACAGCGTGCACGGCGAAGATGATCGTCGTGTGAAACAAAAGCGTGAGAATCGGCGCGTATGCTCGGGCCAGGAACCACACGGAGACCGTTCCCCATGGCACTAGCATTCAAACCCGTGGCTGCCCCGCAACTGGTCCAGGGCGCGGCGCTGCTCGCGGCGCTGGCCGGGCTCGCGACCTGGGCCACGTTGCTCTGGACGCCCACCCCCCAACCGGTGCCGGCTGCCATGGAGCAGACCCTATCGGCACCCCCGGCCGCCGCCGGGCAGTGGTTCGCCAACCTGCCGGCGCAGGTCGACATCAGCCTCAGCGGGCTGCTGGCCGGCAGTGCCGGTGCAGTGGCCATCGTCTCGCTCAACGGCGGCGCGCCACAGGCCGTGCGGGTGGGCGAGCAACTGGCGCAGGGGGGGCAACTGGTGGCCATAGAAGCCGATGCGCTGGTGATCGAACGCGCCGGGGAGCGCAGCCGCATCGGCATCGCCCGACTGCCCGAAGGCCCTGCGCTGCCGCGCCTCATTCGGCCCTAGGCGCCTGGCCCAGCCAGCTCTCCAGGCGCGCCAGCGGCGGGCCTTCACGGTCACGCTCGAACACCTCCAGGCGCACCTGCAGCAGCCCACCGGGGCGGCTGTCGACCTGCTGCTCGCAGCGCAGGCGCAGGCGCCCCTGGTCGCACTCCAAGCGGCGCAGGCCCGGGGTTGCCTGGCCTTCCAGGCGCAGTTCGGCAAGGCGCGCCTGGGCCGAGAGCAGGGCCAGCGACTTGTCGCGCAGCAGGCCATTGCCCTGGGTCATCAGCCCGGCCGCGCGCACTGCAGCGGCCATCGCCACGGCCACGATGGCCAGCGCCACCAGCACTTCGATCAGGGTAAAACCGGCCTGTTGCGGGCGGCGTCTGCGCATGGGCATCTCGGTGTGGGCAAAGCTGCATCCTAGGGGGTCTGTCTGACCGATTGGCGACCGGAACTCCCGAGGATTTTCAATACCACTGACATATGCCCTTGCCACAATCGGCCCCCGAATCCCGCCAAGGAATGCCGAGATGTCGCTTACCTGCCCACGCCGTTCTGCCCCCCGTCGCCAACGCGGTTTCACCCTGATCGAGATCATGGTGGTGGTGGTCATCCTCGGGATCCTGGCAGCGATGGTGGTGCCCAAGGTGCTCGACCGCCCCGACCAGGCGCGTGCCACCGCCGCCCGCCAGGACATCGCCGGGCTGATGCAGGCGCTCAAGCTCTACCGCCTGGACAACGGCAGCTACCCCAGCGCCGCCCAGGGCCTCAAGGTACTGGTGGAAAAACCCGCCTCGGCCAAGCCCGGCACCTGGCGCGCCTACCTGGAGCGCCTGCCCAACGACCCCTGGGGCCGTCCCTACCACTACCTCAACCCCGGTGCCAACGGCGAGATCGACGTGTTCTCGCTGGGCGCCGATGGCGAGCCTGACGGCGACGGCGTGAACGCCGATATCGGCTCCTGGCAGCTGTAGGCGCCGTGATGAGACCGTCCGCGCAGCAACGCGGAATGGCGATCATCAGTGCCTTGCTGATAGCCGCCGTGGTGGCGGTGATCGCAGCGGGCATGATCAGCCGCCAGAGCGTATTCACCCGTGAGCTGGAAAGCCTGCAGCAGCGTGCCCAGGGGCAGGGCGTGCTGCAGGCGGGCCTGGCCTGGAGCCGTGAGGTACTGGCCGAGCAGCGCCGCGTCGACCCGCTGGTACGCCTCGACCAGGGCTGGGCGCGCCCCATCGCCGGCCTGCCGGTGGGCGAGCACGGCGCGGTGTTTCAGGGCCGGCTGGAAGACGAGCAGGGCAAGTTCAACCTGCGCAACCTGGTGGTCGAAGAGCAACCCGACGCGCAGGCCCTGGCCACCTTCGAGCGCCTGTGTGCACTGATCGGCCTGGCCGCGCCGGTGGCGCAGGCGATCGCGGCGCGGGTGATCGACGGCTACCCGCGCCGGCAGGCGCCCGTGGCCGAGGCGGTGCACGGCTTCGACAGTGGCCGCGCAACCTCGCCGGGTGCCGCCTCGCGCCCGGTGCCGGCACGCCGGCCGATGCTGCGCAGCCTCGACCAGCTGGCCGTGCCGGGGCTGGATGCCGAAGGGCTGGCGCGCCTGCGCCGAGTGGCCACGGTGCTGCCGGCCAACACCTGGATCAATGGCAACACCGCGTCGGCCGAGGTGCTGGCGGCGCAGGTGCCGGGCTTGAGCGTAGACAAGGCGCGCCAGCTGATCGCCGAGCGCGACGGCGGGCGCTGGTTCGTCAACCGCGGGGATTTCGTCAACCGCCTGCAGATGCCCCACGTGGTGCTCGAAAGCGTGCCGGTGGGCATTACCAGCGACTGGTTCCGCCTGCACGGCGTGGCCCGCAGCGGCTCGCGCGAGGTGCGCCTGGAGGCGCTGCTGCTGCGCGGGCAGGCGCCCCTGGCACAGGTTGTCTGGGCACGGGTGGGCGCATGAAGGCACAACTGCACATGGCATTGCCGCGGCTGGCGGCGCTTGAGGACGGGGCGCGGGTCGGCTATCGGCAACTGGACCGCCAGGGCCGGACCGAGGCCGAGGGCGAGGCGGCGCAGGCGCAGCTCAAGAGCCTGGCGCGGGGCCGCGAGGTGCTGGCGTGGCTGCACCCGGACGACAGCCTGTGCACCGAGCTGGTACTGCCGCCGTTGCCGGCAGCGCGCCTGGGGGCGGCGGTGCAGTGCGCGGCGCAGGGCCTGATACTGGGCGATGTGCGCGCCGTGCATATCGCCCACGGGCCACGGGCAGCGGACGGGAAGGTGGCGGTGGCATGGCTGGGGCAGGCGGCATTGCAGGGCCTGGCGCAGTGGCTGTCGAATGCCGGCCTCAAACCCCGGGGCCTGTACCCGACCCCGGCAAGGGCCGGCGCATGCCCGGTGGCGAGCCTGCACAGCGGCCTGCGCGCCCCTGGCGCCGCACAGCACGGCTGGCCACGGGCACTCGCCCTGTGCGCCAGCGCCGCCATGATCTGGACCCTGGGCCTGAACCTCTACGCCGCGCGGCTGGCCGACACCGGCCAGCAACTGCGCCAGCACATGCACCAGCAGGTACGCGCTGCCTACCCGCAGTTGCAGGTGATCCTCAACCCGCTGCAACAGGTACGCCAGCAGCTCGCCGCCGGCGACAATGGCGCGGTCGCACCCTTCAACCACCTGCTGCAGGCCGCCGGCAGCGCCATGCCGTTTCTGGCCGGCGCAGTCGAGCAACTGACCTACCACGACGGCGTGCTCGACCTGCAGCCACTGCCCGGCGCCGCACGGCCCCCGGCCGACAACGCCTGGCAAACCCGGCTGGCGGCACAGGGCATCGAGGCCAGCAGCAGCGACCACGGCTGGACCCTGCGCCCGGCGACCGCCACGGGCGAGGAGGTGGCCAATGTTGAGTAAGGCACGGCACCCCCTGCGCCGCCTGCGCCCCTGGTGGCACGGCCTGAGTGCGCGCGAGCGCCGCGCCGTGGCCCTGACCGCACTGCTGCTGGGCACCACGCTGTGGTGGCTGGTGCTGGTGCAGCCGGCACTGGCGCGCATCGCCCACTGGGAGGCCGAAACGCCCAGGCTGCGCAGCCAGGCGCAAACCCTCGACGGCCTGCTCGCCCACGCCCCCTCACTGCCGGGCGCCGCGCAACAGGCGCCGGCCCTGCGCCAGAGCCTGGAGCACGCCGGGCTCAGCGGCCATTACCAGCTTCAGGCGGTGGAGGGCGGCTGGCAGCTCGATCTTGCCCAGGCCCCCGCCGAGGCCGCCACCGCCTGGCTGCTGCAGGCCCCCGCACAACTGGGCCTGACGGTGGTGCACAGCCGCCTGCAACGCGACCCGCTGGCCGACCCCTCGGCCACGGCGTCGTTCTCCGGAATCGTTCGCTTGGACCAGGCGCAAGGCGCTAAGGAATCGTCATGATGTGCACCCAACTGCCGCGCCGACTGGCCGGCCTGGCTCCCCTGGTACTGGCACTGGCCCTGGCCGGTTGCAGCCAGCAGCCTGCGCAGCCACTGGCCAGCAGCGAGCTGGGCCGACCGCTGGCCAACGTGCAGCCCGGGCCGACCAGCCTGGAACGCCACGGCCTGCAGGCGCGGGTCGAGCCACAGCGCCCGACCCCGCGTGCCCCCGCCCACCGCGCCAGGCCCCACAGCGATGGCAGCGCCAGTGCCGCACCGGGCAACCCGCTGGGCGACCAGCCGGTGCAGCTGAACTTCGTCGACGCCGACATCCAGGCCGTGGTGCGCGCCCTGTCGCGGGCCACCGGGCGCCAGTTTCTGGTCGACCCGCGGGTCAAGGGCCAGCTGACCCTGGTGTCCGAAGGCGAGGTGCCGGCCACACGTGCCTACGCCATGCTGCTGGCAGCCCTGCGCATGCAGGGCTTCAGCGTGGTCGACGTGGGCGGGGTCAGCCAGGTGGTGCCCGAGGCCGACGCCAAGCTGCTGGGCGGGCCGATCAACAGCAAGGATGCCGGCACCGGCATGCTCACCCGCACCTTCCGCCTGCAATACGAGAACGCGGTCAACGTGATCCCGGTGCTGCGCCCCATCGTGTCGCCCAACAACCCGATCAACGCCTACCCCGGCAACAACACCGTGGTGGTCACCGACTATGCCGAGAACCTCGAGCGTGTGGCCCGGCTGCTCGACAGCATCGACATCCCCAGCGCCATCGACACCGACGTGGTGGCGATCCAGAACGGCATCGCCAGCGACATCGCGGCCATGGTCTCGGAGCTGCTCGAAACCCAGGGCAACGATCCCACCCAGAAGATCAGCGTGATCGGCGACCCACGCTCCAACAGCGTGGTGATCCGCGCCGGCAGCCCCGAGCGCACGCAACTGGCCCGCGACCTGATCTACAAGCTCGACAACGCACAGAACAACCCCAGCAACCTGCACGTGGTGTACCTGCGCAACGCCCAGGCCGGCAAGCTGGCCCAGGCCCTGCGCGGGCTGCTCACCGGCGAGAGCGACAGCAGCAGCGGTGACGACGCCCGCGCCAGGCTCAGCGGCGGTGGCCTGCTGGCAGGCAAGCAGAACGGCAGCGGCGCGGCGGCGAACACCGCGCAGACCACCAGCGCCACCCCGCCAGCCGCCACCTACGGGGCCAGCCTCGGCCAGGCCGGCAACGCCTATGGCAACGGTTCGCAGGGCAGCGAGCAGAACACCGCGTTTTCCGCCGGCGGGGTGACCATCCAGGCCGACGCCACCACCAACACCCTGCTGATTTCGGCACCCGACCCGCTGTACCGCAACCTGCGCGAGGTGATCGACCTGCTCGACCAGCGCCGCGCCCAGGTGGTGATCGAAAGCCTGATCGTCGAGGTCAGCGAAGACGACGCCAACGAATTCGGCATCCAGTGGCAGGCCGGCAACCTGGGCAAGAACGGCGTGTTCGGCGGCGCCAACCTGGGCGGTGCCGGGTTCAATCGCGGTGCCAGGAACAGCATCGACGCGCTGCCCCCCGGCCTGAGCGTGGGCGTGGTGGACGGCACGGTGAACATCCCCGGCATCGGCGAGGTGCTCGACCTCAAGGTGCTGGCCCGCGCCCTGACCAGCAAGGGCGGCAGCAACGTGTTGTCCACGCCCAACCTGCTGACCCTGGACAACGAGGCGGCGAGCATCTTCGTCGGCCAGACCATCCCCTTTGTCAGCGGCCAGTACGTCACCGATGGCGGCGGCACCAGCAACAACCCGTTCCAGACCATCCAGCGCGAAGAGGTGGGGCTCAAGCTCAACGTGCGCCCGCAGATCTCCGAAGGCGGCACGGTCAAGCTCGACATCTACCAGGAGGTCAGCAGCGTCGACGAACGCGCCTCCAGTGCCGCCGGCACGGTCACCAACAAGCGCGCCATCGACACCAGCATCCTGCTCGACGACGGCCAGATCATGGTGCTCGGCGGCCTGCTGCAGGACGGCTACACCCAGGCCAACGACGGCATTCCGTTTCTTTCCAGCCTGCCGGGGGTGGGCGTGCTGTTTCGCAACGAGCGCCGCGCCACCAGCAAGACCAACCTGATGGTGTTCCTGCGCCCCTACATCATTCGCGATGCCGAGGTGGGGCGCAGCATCACCCTCAACCGCTACGATTTCATCCGCCGTGCCCAGGGCGGGCTCAAGCCGGCCCATTCCTGGGCACTGCCGGACGCGCAGATGCCGCTGCTGCCCAGCGCCGAGCAGGGCGTACCGCGCGCGGGCGCGGCCATCGGCACCCCGCGTGCGGCGATCCGCGCCGTGCCGCTGGATGAAGTCGGGGTTGCCCGGTGAGCCGCCTGCCGTACGCCTGGGCCAAGGCCCAGCGTGTGGTGCTGCTGGCCGGCGAGCACGCCGCGCCGCTGCGCCTGTGCCCCTCGACCCCGGCCTGGGCGTTGGGCGAGGTGCGCCGCCAGTTCGGCGAGCAGGCCGCCGAGCAGGTCAGCGAAGACGAGCTCGACCGCCTGCTGACCAGCGCCTACAGCGACAACGGCGGCGCCGCAGCGGCGGTCGGCGCGGCCGAGAACGATGTCGACCTCGACCGCCTGATGCAGGACATGCCCGAGATCACCGACCTGCTCGACACCCAGGACGGCGCGCCGGTGATCCGCATGATCAACGCGCTGCTGACCCAGGCTGCCGGCGACGAGGCCAGCGACATCCACATCGAACCCTTCGAGACCCACTCGGTGGTGCGCTACCGGGTCGACGGCACCCTGCGCGACGTGGTCTCGCCGCGCAAGGCGCTGCACGCGGCGCTGGTGTCGCGGATCAAGATCATGGCACAGCTGGACATCGCCGAAAAACGCCTGCCCCAGGACGGGCGCATCGCCCTGCGCGTGGCTGGCCGGCCCATCGATATCCGTGTGTCCACCGTGCCCACCGGGCATGGCGAGCGGGTGGTGATGCGCCTGCTGGACAAGCAGGCCGGGCGTCTGCAACTGGAAACCCTGGGCATGGCCCCGGCGCTGCTGGCCCGCCTGGACGTGCTGATTCGCCAGCCGCACGGCATCGTGCTGGTCACCGGGCCCACCGGCAGCGGCAAGACCACCAGCCTGTACGCGGCGCTGGCGCGGCTCGATGCCAGCGTCAGCAACATCCTCACCGTCGAGGACCCGGTGGAATACGACCTGCCGGGTATCAGCCAGATCCAGGTGAATGCGCGCATCGACATGACCTTTGCCGTGGCCCTGCGCGCGATCCTGCGCCAGGACCCGGACATCATCATGATCGGCGAGATCCGCGACCTGGAGACTGCGCAGATCGCGGTGCAGGCCTCGCTCACCGGGCACCTGGTGCTGGCCACGCTGCACACCAACGACGCCGTGTCGGCGGTCAACCGCCTGCTCGACATGGGCGTGGAACCCTTTCTGCTGGCCTCGGCGCTGCTCGGCGTGCTGGCCCAGCGCCTGGTACGGCGGCTGTGCCCGCACTGCCGTCAGCCCGACCCGAATGCCCCCGGCCAGTTTCGCCCCCATGGCTGCGCCAACTGCAACCACACCGGCTACAGCGGGCGTACCGGGATCCACGAGCTGTTCTGCATCGATGACCCGATTCGCGGCCTGATCCACCAGGGCGCCGACGAACAGGCCCTGCGCGCCGCAGCGCGCCAGGCCGGCATGCTGAGCATGCGCGAGGACGGCCAGCGCTGGGTCGACAGCGGCAGTACCGCCGTGGAAGAAATCCTGCGTGTGACCCGGGACGCCTGATGAGCCGATACCGTTATGAAGCCGCCGATGCCCAGGGGCGCATCAGCCGTGGCCAGCTGGAGGCCGACAGCCCGGCGGCGGTGATCGGGCAATTGCGCGGGCTGGGCCTGAGCGCCTTGCAGGTCGAGCCGGAGCCTGCCGCCAGTGCCGGCGGCGGGTTGTTCGCCAGCAAGCTGTCGGATGCGGACCTGGCCTGGACCACGCGCCAGCTGGCCAGCCTGCTGGCCGCCGGGCTGCCGCTGGAGGGCGCCCTGAGCGCGACCCTGGAGCAGGCCGAACGCAAGCACATCGCCCAGGTGCTGGGCGCGGTGCGCGGCGACGTGCGCAGCGGCATGCGCCTGGCCGACGCACTGGCGGCGCGCCCGCGGGACTTTCCCGAGATCTACCGCGCACTGATCGCGGCGGGGGAGGAGTCCGGCGACCTGGCCCAGGTGATGGAGCGCCTGGCCGACTACATCGAAGACCGCAACACCCTGCGCGGCAAGATCCTCACCGCGTTCATCTACCCCGGCGTGGTCGGGCTGGTGTCGATCGGCATCGTGATCTTTCTGCTCAGCTACGTGGTGCCGCAGGTGGTCAGCGCCTTCACCCAGGCGCGCCAGGACCTGCCGGGGCTGACCCTGGCGATGCTCAACGCCAGCGACTTCATCCGGGCCTGGGGCTGGCTGTGTTTCATCGTGCTGGTGGCCGGGGCATGGGGCTGGCGTGTGTACCTGCGCGGCGCGTCGGCACGCCTGGCCTGGCACAGCCGGGTGCTGCGCCTGCCGTTGCTGGGGCGCTTCGTGCTGGGCCTGAACACCGCACGCTTCGCCTCGACCCTGGCGATTCTGGGCAGTGCCGGGGTGCCGTTGCTGCGGGCCCTGGAGGCGGCGCGCCAGACCCTGGCCAACGACCGCCTCGACCAGTGCGTGAGCGAGGCCACGGCGCGGGTGCGCGAAGGCGTGGGGCTGGCGTCGGCGCTGGCGGTGGAGAAGGTGTTCCCGCCCTTGCTGATCCACCTGATCGCCAGCGGCGAGAAGACCGGCAACCTGCCGCCGATGCTCGACCGCGCGGCGCAGAGCCTGGCCAAGGACATCGAGCGCCGAGCGATGGGCATGACCGCATTGCTGGAGCCGCTGATGATCGTGGTGATGGGTGCGGTGGTGCTGCTGATCGTGATGGCGGTGCTGCTGCCGATCATCGAGATCAACCAGCTGGTGCAGTGAATTGTTTCTTGCGCGGGGTGAACACCCGAGTCGGCCGGGTGGTGAATCCGGGAGGTTGCTGCGGTGTTGCGGCTGACGCCTTCGCCGGCAAGGCCGGCTCCTACAGGATCACACCAACCCCTGTAGGAGCCGGCCTTGCCGGCGAAGGACCGCACTGCGGCCTTGAAAACACCCGAGAAATCCCCCGCCAAGCTCCCGATGTTTTTTCCTCTGACTGTCACCGCGCACTGCCAACCTAAGCCTCGTGGATCGGCCAGCAAGCCCTCTGGATCAAGGCGCTGCGCCACGCCATCGTGACATGCAAGCGCGACTCACCTCAACGTACGAACACGACGAAAGGAGCTTCTTCATGTTTAAGCGCACTATGATCGCAGCCTCGCTGGCTGTTGCCGCACTGGCTTCGGCTCAATCGATGGCAGCGGTTGTCGGTGGCGGTGCCACCCTGCCACAAGGCCTGTACACCACCCCAGGCGTACTGGGCGCCGGTTTCGACACCTACACCGGTGTTGGCAGCGGTAAAGGCAAGTCGGCTTTCCTGTTCAACCGTGCCGCCGATATCAACAAGCCCGCCGGTGTGACCGTCGATTTCGCAGGCAGCGACTCGATCCTTTCCGATGCGGAAATCAACACCTACAACCTGGACCACAACAGCGCCGGCAACGACGTCGCCAACAAGTGGGGCCCGCTGATCCAGGTTCCGTCGGCAGCCACCTCGGTCACCATCCCGTACAACCTCAAGCTGGCCAACGGCACTGCCGTCAACGACCTGAACCTGACCAGCGCCCAGCTGTGCGGGATCTTCTCGGGTTCGATCAGCAACTGGAACCAGATCGACGCCAGCTACCCGAACAAGGCCATCAAGGTGTTCTACCGCAGCGGCAGCAGCGGCACCTCCGAGATCTTCACCCGTCACCTGAACAGCCAGTGCCCGACCCAGTTCGGCGTCAGCAGCACCTTCACCACCGCTCAGGTCGGTGCAGAGCCTGCCACGTTCCAGGGTGTTGCCCTGAGCGGCGATATCGTGACCTCGGTGTACGGCACCGAAGACGCCATCGGCTATGTAGGCCCTGAAGACGTGGATGCCACCAACAACGCGAAGGTCGCTCGCGTCAACAACCTGCTGCCAACCGTCGGCAACGTGCAGACTGCACTGGCCAACGCCGCGCCACCGGCCACCGCCGCCGCACGCGCGATTCCGCAGAACTGGGCCCCGGTGCTGGCCAACCCGGCCACCGGCTACTCCATCGTTGCCTACACCAACCTGATCTTCGGTCAGTGCTACAAGGACGCCGCAGACGGCACCGCCGTCGTCGCCTTCCTGAACCGTCATTACGGCGCCACCACCAACAACGATGCGGCCATCATCGCGCAGAAGCTGATCCCGTTGAGCCCAGCCTGGAAAAACGCCGTTCGCCTGCAGTTCGCCAACCAGTCCGGCGCACTGGGCGTGAACAACCTCAGCGTGTGCAACACCCAGGGTCGCCCGGCCTAAGCCGCGCCGACGCCTGTCGCTGTACCCCGTCGGTAACGGCTCGCGCCGTTACCGGCTTTTGCGTTTCAGAACGCCACCGATCACATGAACTTTGCGTGACAAAGGTTCGGTCTGCCGCCCGTGCAACCGCCTATGTCATAGGTCACCGGCCGCACCGGCGTGTGGCATCCCATTACCGCGATGGACCAGAAAAGGATTGATTGCAATGCGCCTTGGCACTGCTGCTTCGCCCTCCCACCGTACCCACCGTCAGGCCGATATGCCCCTGCTGCGGCTCAAGCCGCTGGCCCAGGTGATTGCGCTGCTGGCCCTGGCCGGCAGCGTGCAGGCGGCGCCTGCGGCGTTCAGTTCGGCCTGGTTCGCGGCCAAGGGCAGCGCGCCGCAGGCCGGCGGTACGGGCGGGCAGGGCGGTGCGGTGCAGTTGCCGGGGCTGCCACCGCCGCTGGCCCAGCAGCAGCGTGCCAATGCCCAGTTGCAGCGTTCGCTGCAAAACCTCAACAACACCGTGGCCGCCATCGCCGCGCAACAGGCTGCCCAGGCGGCCGGCCGCGCCGCCGCGCTGGCGGCGCCCTCGAGCATCCACAACGGCCTGGGCGGCAATGGCCTGAACCCGCTGCTCGATGCCAATGGCAAGCCGTTGTTCACCAACGCCGAGGCTCCGGTACAGACGCAGAAGGGCGGCACCACCCAGGTGACGATCAAGCAGACCGCCGACAAGGCGATTCTCAACTGGGAAACCTTCAACGTCGGCCGCGACACCCAGCTGACCTTCCAGCAGGACGCCAACTGGGCACTGCTCAACCGCGTCGGCAACAGCGTCGCGCCCAGCCAGATCCAGGGCACGATCAAGGCCGACGGTACGCTGATGATCGTCAACCGCAATGGCATCGTGTTCAGCGGCAGCAGCCAGATCAACGTGCGCAACCTGACGGCGGCCGCCGCCACCATCAGCGACCAGCAGTTCACCGAGCGCGGCCTGTACGTGGACAGCCTGGGCAGCCAGCCGACCTTCACCGATGCCGCCGGCAAGGTCATGGTCGAGCGCGGCGCGCTGATCCAGACCCACGCCCCGGCCAGCTCCACCCAGGGCGGTGGCTACACCCTGCTGCTGGGCCACGAGGTGGAGAACGCCGGCCAGTTGATCAACGCCAAGGGCCAGGCGACCCTGGCGGCGGGCGATACCTTCTACATCCGCAAGGGCGTCGGCACGGCGGGCAACCCGTACTCCACCACCCGCGGCAACGAGGTAGCCACCACGCTGAAGGCCGGCAGCACGGCCGGCACGGTGAGCAACAGCGGGCTGATCCAGGCCAGCCAGGGCGACATCACCCTGACCGGGCATCAGGTGCGCCAGCAGGGCGTGGCCGTGGCCACCAGCTCGATCGACAACCGCGGCACCATCCACCTGCTCAACGCGGCCAGCGACCGCACCGGCAACGTGACCCTGGCCGCCGGCAGCACCACTGCCATCGTCATCGACGCCAACCCCGGCAGCGCACTGGACAGCCAGCGCGAGGCGGTGCGCAAGGACCTGGGCGGGCAGGTCAACCAGCGCAACGGCGCGTTCGACAACCTCAGCGCGGTGGCCGATGACCGCAGCCTGTCGCGGGTGGAGATCGTCAGTGGCGGCACGGTGGACTTCCAGGGCGGCTCGCTGACCCTGGCCACCGGCGGCCAGGTGGCGGTGAGTGCCGGCCAGCGCAGCCTGCTGCGCGACGGCGCGGTGCTGGACGTGGCGGGCGCGGTCGGGGTCAAGCTGGCCATGGACAGCAACAGCATCAAGGTCAACATCCAGGGCAACGAGCAGCGCGACGCGGCGGGCAACCGCGACAGCGGCGCGCTCAACAGCACCGATGTGTGGGTCGACATCCGCGAGCTGGTGCACGTGGCCGCCGGCACCAACGGCTACGAGGGCGAGCGCTGGTACACCGCCGGCGGCCTGCTGGAAGTGGGCGGCTACCTCGGCACGCGCAGCCACGGGCTGGGCGAGTGGCTGGCCCAGGGCGGCACGGTGAGCTTCACCGGGGGTGACCTGGTGACCCAGGCCGGCTCGCTGGTCAACCTCTCGGGCGGCACGCTGGACGTGGCCACCGGCTACCTCAAGCAGACCTGGCTCAAGGGCGCCGACGGGCGCCTGTACAACCTCTCGCGTGCCCCTGGCGACGTGCTGTACCAGGGCGTGTACAAGGGCTACGAGCAGCACAGCGCACGCTGGGGCCAGACCCGCTACTTCTACAGCCCGCTGATCGCCCCGCGCGAGCGCCTGGAGAACGGCTACACCGTTGGCCGCGATGCCGGGCGGCTGGTGGTCGGCACCGCCAATGCGCAGCTGGGCGGTGAGATCCTGGGCGAAACCTTCAAGGGCGACCACCAGCTGCAGGCCCCGCAGGCCGGCCTCGACGGCTACCGGCAAAGCCAGCTGAGCCAGGCCCGCGGCGCACAGCTGATCGTTGGCGACTACCGGCCCACCGCCACGGGCAGCGTGCTCAACGCCGGCGCGGGCAACCTGCACCAGGTGGTGATCGGCTCGCAGGTGCAGGGCGGCTCACTGACCCTCGACGCCCCGGTCGAGGCCGAGCGCGAAGGCGTCCTGCGCCTGGAGGCCGAGCGCCTGCGCGAGCTTGGCGGCCTGCAGGTGGCCGCGTATGAGAGCATCCGCCTGGAGCAGGCGCTGAACCTGGCCGACGGCGCCGGCCTGAGCCTGCTGGCGCCACAGGTGCAGATAAACGCCGACCTGGTCAGCCACGGCGGCGACCTGCTGCTGGGCAACCTGCAACGCGGCTCGGACAGCCTGCGGGTCGGCAATGCCGGCCTGGCCGCGCGTATCGAGGTGGCCGACGGGGTTCGCGTGGAGGCCAGCGGCCGGCGCCAGGACGGCGTCAATGCGCAGCCCGCCGACCTGTCGGCCTGGCTGGACGGCGGTTCGCTGGCCCTGCGTGGCACCGGCGACATTCGCCTGGGCCAGGGCAGTGTGCTGAGTGTGGAAAGCGGCGCGGCGCGCACCCCCGACGGCAACTGGCGCGGGGGTGCCGGTGGCGACCTGAGCCTGGCCAGCCTGACCTCGGGCGGGGCCGGTGGGCAGTTGCTGCTGGGCGGCGAGCTGCGCGGGTACGGCACCACGGGTGCCGGCACGCTGGCCCTGCGCGGCGACACCGTGAGCATCGGCGCCGACACCCCGGCGGCCAGCCTGAACCTGGGTAGCGATTTCTTCGCCAAGGGCTTTGCCCGCTACGAGGTGGTGGGCAACCAGCGCCTGGAGGTGGCGGCCGACAGCCAGGTGCAGGTGACGCGGCCGGTGTACCGCCTGCGTGGCGATGCCCGTTCGGCGGCCGAGGCGCTGGAGCTGTGGACGCCACCGCAGTATCTGGAGAACGCCGCCAAGGGCGTTCTGACCCAGCGCGCCGGTGCCAGCCTGCTGCTGCAGGCGGGCAGCGAGTTGGACCAGTCGGCCCAGCAGGTGGCGTCACGCTGGCTGCAGGTAGCCAGCGGCAGCCGTATCCAGGTCGATGACGGGCAATCCATCACGTTGCGCAGCCCCGGTGGCCTGCAGGTTGACGGCAGCCTGGTGGCACACGGCGGGCAGATCACCCTGGCTGACACTGTTGTGCAGGAGGCCTTGACCAGTGCGGTGCGGTTCGAGCCGCATCAACGGGCGATCCGGGTCGGCGCCGGGGCGCTGCTCGACGTATCGGCCCGTGCCGTCACCGCCGTGGACGCGCGTGGCGAGCGCTATGGCGAACTGCGCCAGGGCGGCAGTATCGTCATCGGCAGCACCTTCGACCCCAACCTGGGTGGCGCGCTGGCCCCCGACCTGTTCGTGGTGGTCGAGCGCGGCGCTGTACTGGATGCGTCCGGCAGCCAGATGAGCGTCGATGTACCCGGGGTTGGCGCGACTCGGCTGGCCAGCCAAGGCGGCAGCATCAGCCTGAGTTCGATCAATGGCCTGTACGTGGACGGCGAGCTGCGCGCAGCGGCGGGTGGCGCTGGCGTGGCGGGCGGCAGCCTGACCCTTGCGCTGGAGAGCGGTACCTACCCGATCACCCCGGCCTATGCCGAGGCCATCCGCCAGCGCGAGCTGCGTATCAGCCCGCGCGGGGAAGCCTTCGCCAACCAGGCCGGTAAGCTGGAACATGGCCATGGCCACCTCAGCGTGGCCCAGGTGGCGCAGGGCGGGTTCGATGCACTGACGCTGTTCAGTCGCGGCGTGATCAGCTTTACCGACGACGTGACGCTGCAACCGGCGCGCAGCCTGCACCTGTATGCCGGTGCACTGGGGCTGGCCGAAGGGGCTCGCGCCGATACCCGGGTGCGCCTGTCGGCTGCGCATGTGCGTCTGGCCGGGTACACCAGCCTGCCGCCGGCCGGGCCGGGCCTCACCAACAATCAGATCGGTATCGCGCTTTCGTCGCAAGCCGATCAGGCCATGCTGCAGGTGGATGCGGCGCTGATCGACGTACGCAATACCCTGAAGTTCGGCACGGGGGTGAGTGAAGCGCTGAGCATCGATCGACGCGGCTTCCATCAGGTCAGCCTGAACAGCAGCGGCGATCTGCGCCTGCTCAAGACACTGGGCGGTAACGACACGCGGCTGGTGGCGCCGGGCACGCTGACCCTGAGCGCGGCGCAGATCTACCCTGGCACCAATGCCGTGGCAGTGATCAAGGCCGAGCATGTGAAGATTGCGCGCAGCAGCGCGGCCACGCCTGCCCAGCCCTATTCGCTGTTTGGCGCGCTGTCGATACAGGCCGACACCATCGACCAGCAGGGCGTGCTGCGCGCGCCCCTCGGCGCCCTGGTACTGGGCACCGCCAGCACCCGCGAAGTGACCCTGCGCCCTGGCAGCCTGACTTCGGTCAGTGCCGCCGGCCTGGTGATGCCTTATGGCGGCACCGTAGATGGCCTGGTGTACAACTTCGCCGGCCAGTCGCTGAACAGCACGGTGCTGGGCCAGAGCCTGCCCAACGGCTGGCTCAACGTGACCCTGGGCGGTGGCAGCATCGCGGTCGAACCCGGTGCGGTAATCGACCTGTCCGGCGGTGGCGATGTGCGCGGCGCCGGCTTCATCTCCGGGCGCGGCGGCTCCACCGATGCCCGCTATCACCCGCTGGTGCGCAACAACCCCGATGGCAGCTTCAGCCTGCCGGGCCTGGCGAACAACCCGGTGTACGCCATCGTGCCCGGTGTGCAGGCCAGCGTGGCGCCCGAAGCGGTGGCGGGCGAGCCATCGGGTTCGATGCCGTTGGTGGGCCAGCAGATCACCCTGGACGCCGGGGTACCGGGCCTGCCCGCCGGCACCTACACCTTGCTGCCGGCCAGTTATGCGCTGTTGCCGGGGGCCTACCGTGTCGAGGTCAACGGCCAGGCCAGCGTCGGCGCGCCGCAGGCAGGTGCCACGGCGCTGCGCAATGGCTCATGGGGCCTGACCGGCAAGCGCTCGATCGCCGGCAGCGGGCTGGGCGATGCCCTGTCGCAGCACCTGATACTGACCGGTGCCGACACCTTGCGTCGGTACTCGCAGTACAACGAAACCAGTTTCAGCCAGTTCCTGCTCGACGATGCCGCACGCCTGGGTATCCCGCGTGCCGCGCTGCCCATCGATGCCAAGGGCCTGACCCTGGACCTGGGCCATAACGACACCACGCGGCCCGGCTTCAGCATGCAGGGCGTGCTGTTGAACAAACCGGCGGACAAGGGCCACGGCAGCATCGCCACGGTGCTGTTCGGCGACACCCTGGTGATCCACGGCGACAACGCGCCCGCCACACCGGGTGCCGGCGAAACCGCCATTGCCGCGTCGCAGCTCAACGCCCTGGGTGCCAGCAGCCTGCGCATCGGCCATGCCGGGCAGCGGGTGTACGGGCAGGGTGGCAACCAGCTGCTGTTCGGTGATGCCAGGGGCACCAGCATCGTGCTCAAGGGTGGCGCCCACCTGAAGGCCGCCGAAGTGCTGATGGTTACCGGGCGCATCGCCGGCGCCATCAACATAGAGCAAGGCGCGAGCATCGATACGCTCGGGCAGGGCGCACCCGCCTACGACAGCCGCGACGGCTACCTCTACAACCCGCACAACAGCAGCCTGCTGATCGTGTCCAATGGCTGGGTCGACGTGCTGGCGCCGCAAGCGCCCAGCGGGACGATCACCGGGCCGGGCAGCATCCTGATCGGCGGCTGCCTGACGCGGTGCAGCGGCCAGACCGAGCTGTATTCCGAAGGCACCATTGCCGCCGCCACCAACAACCGCTTCAGCCTCGACGACCAGGTGCGCTTCGGCACCCGCAACCTGACCCTGGCGGTGGGCGCGATCAACGTCGGCAGTGCGCAAAGCCTGGCCGCCGCCGCTGCGGCGGGCTACCTGCCCAGCGGCCTGACCCTCAACCAGCAGGTGCTCGACCGCCTGCTGCAGGGCGATACCCGCCGTGGCGCGCCGGCCCTGGAAACCTTGACGCTGACCGTGCAGGACAGCCTCAACTTCTTCGGCACCACCGCGCTCGACACCCTCGACCCGGCGACCGGCAAGTCGCGCCTGAGCAACCTGGTGCTGGGCACCCCGGCGATCTACGGGCATGGCGCGGCCACTGACGTGGCCAGCATTCGTACCGGCAACCTGATCTGGAGTGGCGCCACCCAGGCCGCGCCGGCCCTGCTCGGCAACGGTGCCGGCACCGGCAGCGGGCGGCTGCAGATCGAAGCCCGGCGCATCGAACTGGGGTATGGCCCGCAGGCGCAGAGCAGCAGCCAGCCGGCGTTCGAGCGCCTGGCGCTGGGCTTCAGCGACGTGGCGCTGCTGGCCAGCGAACGCCTGACTGCCAACCACCGTGGCAGCCTGTCGGTGTATCAGTCACGCGGCGAGTATGTGACCGGTGAAGGCTACCGCTACAGCGGCGGCAACCTGCTGGTGCGCACCCCGCTGGTGACCGGTGAAGCCGGTTCGGTCAACCAGGTGCGCGTCGGTGGTGCCCTGCAGATGCTCGCGGGGGCGGCGCCGAGCACCGCCGACGCGCAGCTCAAGGCCGGGGCGCTGGGCGCCGAATGGTCGTTCAGCGCGCAGCGCATCGACCTCGACACCCGCGTGGCACTGCCCAGCGGCAAGCTGACCCTCGACAGCCAGGGCGACCTGCGCCTGGGCCAGGCGGCGCAACTGGACCTGGCCGGGCGCAAGGTCAGCCTCAACGACCTGGACAAGTACAGCTGGGGCGGTGACGTGATCCTGCGCAGCCAGCACGGCAACATCCACCAGGCGGCCGGCTCGATCATCGACCTGCACGCCGAACACAACCAGGCCGGCAGCCTGGAGGTGGTGGCGCTGGACGCCAGTGCCGGCCAGGTCGACCTGCAAGGCCGCCTCCTGGGCGCAAGCTCCGGCCACTACGATGCCGGGGGCACCCAGGTGCCCTACGCGGGTGCGGGTTTCACCCTGCGTGCCCAGGGGCTGGCCGGTGACCTGAGCAGTGCCTTCGCCACGCTCAACCAGCGCCTGAACGACGGCGGCGTGCATGGCAGCCGGCGCTTCCAGTTCAAGCAGGGCGACCTGCAGATCGGCAACGGGGTGCGCGCCAACCAGGTGCAGGTGTCGCTGGACAACGGCCATCTGCGTGTCAACGGCCTGATCGATGCCAGCGGCGAGCGTGTCGGCAGCATTCGCCTGGCCGCCGGCAATGGCCTGACCCTGGCCCAGGGCGCGGTGCTCGATGCACATGGCAGCGTGCTGCGCGTGGACAGCTACGGCAAGATCATCGACAGCCCCAACCGGGCTACGGTGGAGCTGAATGCCGGTGCCGGGCAACTGACCCTGGCGCGTGGCGTGCGTATCGACCTGCGCCATGGCACCGACGCACCACTGGGCGGCGCCGCCGGCCAGCACGATGGCCGCGAGCGCGGCACCCTGGCGCTGTATGCGCCGCGGCTGCGGGCCGACGACCCGACCCATGGCGACATCGCCATCGACGCCTCGCAGGCGCTGTCGATTCTTGGTGCGCAGCGCATCGACCTGTTCGCCATGGCGCGCGATCATGCGGCCCCGCAGGGCGTCGACCCGCATGTCAGCGGCAAGCCCTATGTCCAGATCGACCAGGCCTACCTCGACGCACGCCACGCGCAAAGCGTGCAGTTCATCGACAGCGCCCTGGCCAACACGGCGCTGGTCAATGGCAAGCTCGCCGGCCTGGTCAAGGGTTACGCCCAGCAGTTCCACCTGCGCCCGGGGCTTGAAGTGATCACCGACGGCGACCTGGTGGTCAGCGGCGACCTCGACCTGTCGCGCTACCGCTATGCCAGCCTCAACCCCAACGTGCACAAGACCGGCGCGGTGTACGGCTCGGGCGAGGCCGGCAGCCTGAGCCTGCGTGCCGGTGGCGACGTGGAGGTGCTGGGCAGCATCAACGACGGCTTTGCGCCGCCACCCGAGACCCAGGACGACGGCGGCTGGGTGCTGCTGGAAGGGCGCCTGGCCTATGGCGCCCAGGTGGTGGTGCCCAACGGCGGGGTCGAGCTGCACGAGGGCACCGGTTTTCTGGCCGGCCAGGTGCTCAACTACGACCTGCCGATACAGGCGCGCGTGCTGGCCTCGGGCGCTGTGCTGCCAGTGCGTGCAACCCTTTCGGCCGCGATCGAGCTGCCGGCTGGCACCGTGCTCTCGGCGGCGCTCTACAACGCCGACGGCAGCCAGGCACTGGCGGCGGGCACCCGCCTGGAGGCCCCGCTGCGCCTGGAAGCGGGCATGCAACTGGGTGCCGGCACGCGGCTGGTGGTCAACACGCCTGTCACGGCCATGACCTGGCCAAAAGGCGTGGCACTGCCGTCCGATCCGGGCCACCTGCTGAACGGTGGCGCCGATGACCTGGTGCTGCTGGCGGGCAACCTGGTGCTGCAACGCGGCGCGATCATTCCGCCGCGCACCGATATCAAGCTGGGGGGCGTGGGCTCGGTGGCGCTGCGCAGCGAGGGCAAGGGCACCAACTGGGCGGTCGCCAGCATGCTGCCGGCCGGTTCGCAGTCGTGGAACCTACGCGTGGTGGCCGGTGCCGATACCACGGCGGCCGACCCGCGCCTGGCCGACCCGAACGCCAGCGGGCGCCTGCGCCTGGCCGACCACCACGTGGGCATGCTGGCGGTAGGCGCCAGTGCCGGCTGGGTGTGGACCCAGGAAGGCATCGATGGGTTTGGTGTGGACGCCAAGCCCGGCGACCCGATCGACTTCGATGCCATCGGCTACCCCACGCTGTGCGACGAGTTCCCCACCTGGTGCGCCCGGGCACCGGCTGCCGGCGGCGGCCTGGTGTGGACCCAGGAAGGCATCGACGGCTTTGGCGTGGACGCCAGGCCCGGTGACCTGATCGATTTCGACGCCATCGGCTACCCCACGCTGTGCGACGAGTTCCCCACCTGGTGCGCCAGGGCACCGGCCGCCGGCGGTGGCCTGGCCTGGACCCAGGAAGGCATCGACGGGTTTGGCGCAGATGCCAGGCCGGGCGATCTGATCGACTTCGATGCGATTGGCTACCCCACCCTGTGCGATGAGTTCCCCACCTGGTGCGTGATGACCGCGCCGGGCAACACCGAGCACGACACGGTGCCCGGCGGCGCCTCGCGTTACAGCGTGCTGCGTACCGGTACCGGTGACCTGGACCTGATCGCCGCCGGCAACCTGGACATGACCACGCTGTTCGGCGTGTACACCGCCGGTACGGCGACCCCGGTGCCAGCCGCCTATCAACTGGCACGCGGGCAGGCCAATGACGGGCAGGTGCTGCCGGAGTTTCTCGGCGGCTACGAGGCGCTGGTCGATGGCGGCGCGCAGAGCCTGTATCAGGCCTGGTACCCGGAGCAGGGTGGCAACCTGCTGTTGACGGTGGGGGACAACCTGACGGGCAACTCCCTCAGCCGCGAATATGGCAGCCTGACCCGCCTGGCCTACCAGTTGCCCACTGCACAGGTCGGCAACTGGCTGTGGCGCCAGGGCAGTGGCAACGCGCTGGCGGCAGACGAGCAGATACCCACGGCCTGGTGGATCAACTTTGGCACCTATGTGCGCTACCAGCGCAACAGTGTGGTGGCCGGCTTCACCGGCTTCGGCACCCTGGGCGGGGGCAACCTCGATGTCACGGTGGGCGGGCAGGCCGGCACCCTCGATGTGATCGGCAATACCGCTGACCAGTACCGCACGCAGTGGGACGACAGCGCACGTACCCAGGCCCTGCAGCTGGCAGTGGGCAGCACCGGCCGCGTGGGCCGCGATGGCAGCCTGACGCTGGGCGGTGGCGGCGACCTGAACCTGAAGGTCGGCGGCGCCGTCAACCCGACCCAGGCGGCCCTGGGGCGTGGCGACAACGCCGATGTACTGGGCGTGGCCGCCCATGACCTGCAGGGTACCCTGGTCAACCTGCGCGGCAACCTGCAGGTGTCGGCAGCGGCCCTGGGCGGTATCGACCGTGCCTACGGCGCGCTCGGGATACAGCAGGACAGCCACGAAACCCGCGCCTACGACCCGTTCCAGGCCACCCTGGCCAGCGCCAAAGGCGGCCTGGTGGTGGTGCCCGGCGACGCCACGGTGCAACTGAGCACCCGGGGCGACCTGGTGCTGGGGGCGGCGGCCGACCCGGGCCGTGTGCCCACGCTCAACACCACGCCGTTCGGCACGGCGGCGGGGGGCGGCAACAGCTGGTTCAGCCTGTGGACGGCCAACACTGCCATCGACCTGTTCTCGGCGGGCGGTGACCTGACCCCCAGCACCCAACTGATCGAATTGACCCAGCCGGTCAGCGGTGATGCGCTGTCCGGCCTGGATACCTCGCCCACCGACGGGCGCTTTGTCTACCCGTCGATCCTGCGTGCGGTGGCGGCCTCCGGCAACCTGTACTACGGGAACTCCGCGCAGTACCGGGAGAAGAACCGGCTGCAGGGCGCGAGTGGCTACTCGTTGCTGCTGGCACCTTCGGCCAATGCCCAGTTGCAGCTTGTGGCGCAGGGTTCGATCTACGCCGGTGGCTATGCGATCAACCAGTCCGGCGCCGCACCGTCGGCCCTGGCCACGCCGTTCAACCCGGGTTTCATCGGCAGCTACAACGGCCACAGCGTCAGCAACCAGAGGCCAGACGGGATTGCGGCAGACCTGGAAGCGGGTCGCTTCCCGCTGTTCGCCTTTGGCAGCACCAGCACCGCCAATGCCTACGGGCAGTTGCAGCCGGCGCGCATCTACGCCGTGAGCGGCGACCTGGTGGGGGTGCGCTCGGGCGAGGTCCTGAACTTCGGCAATGCGCGCAATGGGGCCGTCTGGTACGAGGGCGCCGCACCGGTGTGGATGATGGCGGGGCGCGACATCGTGTACAGCGGTACCGGCCTTGGCGAGACCACCTACGTGCCGGCGATGATGTCGGACATCGTCGGTGCGCTGGCGCTGTCCAGCGGCAACCTGTTCGTGCACAACCACGCCACCGATCATTCGCAGGTGGTAGCTGGGCGCGACATCCTGTTCAGTGGCCTGAACGTGGCCGGCCCCGGCACGCTCACCGTCAGTGCCGGGCGTGACCTGCGCCAGGAGGACCGCGCGGCCATCACCAGCCTGGGCGCCATCGTCACCGGCGACAACCGCCCCGGCGCAAGCCTGGTGTTGCAGGCCGGTGTGGGCGCCCAGGGGCCAGGGTATGCGCGCTTTGCCGAGCTGTACCTGAACCCGGCCAACCTTGCCGACAGCAACCAGAGCCTGGCGGCGCAGCCGGGCAAGGTGGCCAAGACCTACGCCGAGGAGTTGCGTCAATGGCTGGCCGAGCGCTACGCCTTCGAGGGCGATGCGGCCCAGGCGCGGGCGCGGTTCGCCAGCCTGCCGGCGACCGAGCAGGCGGTGTTTGCGCGCCAGGTGTACTTTGCCGAGCTGCGTGCCGGCGGCCTGGAGTACAACACCGTGGGCGGGCCGCGCCAGGGCAGCTACCTGCGCGGGCGCAATGCGATCGCGGCGCTGTTCCCCGAGCAGGACGTGGCCGGCAACCCGATCCGCTACGACGGCGACATCCTGATGTTCGGCGGGGCCGGGGTGCGTACCCAGGTGGGGGGCGCGATCCAGATGCTCACCCCCGGTGGCCAGCAGGTGTTCGGCGTGGAGGGCGAGGCGCCGCCGGCCGGCGCCGGGGTGATCACCCAGGGCAACGGCGATATCCAGCTGTACGCGCGTGGCAGCATCCTGCTGGGGCAGAGCCGCATCATGACCACCTTTGGCGGGTCGATTCTGGGCTGGTCGGCCGAGGGCGACATCAACGCCGGGCGTGGTTCCAAGACCACGGTGGTCTACACCCCGCCGCGCCGGCTGTACGACACCTGGGGCAACAGCAGCCTGTCGCCCACGGTGCCGAGTACCGGTGCGGGTATCGCCACCCTGGCGCCGGTGGTGGAAGTGCCGCCGGGGGACATCGACCTGATTGCGCCGCTGGGCACCATCGATGCGGGGGAGGCGGGCATCCGGGTGTCGGGCAACGTCAACATTGCCGCGTTGCAGGTGGTGAACGCGGCCAACATCCAGGTGCAGGGTGATGCCAAGGGCATGCCGGTGGTGGCGGCGGTGAACACCGGCGCGATCTCGTCGGCGAGTGCGGCGGCGTCGTCGGCGACCCAGGCCGCCGAAGATGCGGTGCGCCAGCAGCAGGCCGCGGCCCGCCAGCGTCAGCCGTCGGTGATCACCGTGCAGGTGCTGGGGTTTGGTACCGAGCGCCTGGTGCCGGGCAAGGAGGGCGCGAGCCTGGGGCCGCAGTACAACCCGCAGAGCCCGGTGCAGGTGCTGGGGGCCGGGGCGCTGGATGAGCAGGCGCGGGGGCGGTTGACGGAGGAGGAGCGCGGGAATCTGGTGCTGTAGGGTTGCCAGGTTCGGTTCGGGGCGGGTGGGCCGGTCGTTGCTACCCGCTTACCGCCCCAGGTGCCCCAGCGGCAGCGCCCCCTGCGGCTTGATCGTCTTGATTGCGAAGTTGCTGCGGATATCCCGGATCCCCGGCAGCTTGAGCAGCGTGTCGGTCAGGAACCGCTCATAGCCGCGCAGATCCGGCACCACCACATGCAACAGGAAATCCGACTCGCCCGACACCAGAAAGGCGCTGACCACCTCGGGCAGGGCCAGCACGGCCAGGCGGAAGTTTTCCGCTTCGACCTCATGGTGCCGCTCGACCTTCACCCCCACGAACACCGTCAACCCCAGGCCGACTGCCTCGGCTTCGAGACTGGCATGGTAGCCGCGGATCACCCCGGCTTCTTCCAGCAGCCTCACCCGTCGCAGGCACGGCGAAGCCGACAGCCCGATTTCTTCAGCCAGTTGCACGTTGGTGAGGCGCCCGTCGCGCTGCAGTGCGCCAAGGATGCGTTGGTCGTAACCGTCCAGCTTGGGGTAGGTTGGGTCGTGGTTTGGCATAAGTGGCCTGTGGCTAGGTATCGAATTGGTACATCCTGCCAATAATAGCCCCGTTGCGGGCGCATAACGCAAGCACCTGCCTCGACCTTCCGGCATAGAATTTTCACTCTGTTGCCCCAGCCTGAGGTCGTTGAAATGGACGAAAAACTGCTCTACCTGACTGCCCTGACGATGATCTACCTGATGCCGGGCCCGGACATGATCCTGCTGCTGCAGACCGGTGCGCGCCAGGGGCGCCGCGCGGCGCTGGCGACCGTGCTGGGGCTGGCGGTTGCCCGTGCGTGCCACGTGACCCTGGCCGCCGTCGGGCTGGCGACGCTGTTCAAGGTACTGCCCTGGACGTTCGAGGTGGTCAAGTACACCGGGGCGGCCTACCTGCTGTGGCTGGGGGTGAAGATGTTCAGGCCCGTGGCGGGTGCAGTGCAGGGCCCGGGGGGTGCAGCGGTGCGGGGCACGTGGAGGGCGGCGATAGCGCAGGGCTTTCTGACCAACCTGCTCAACCCCAAGGCCTTGCTGTTCTGCTCGGTGCTGTTGCCGCAGTTCATCCACCCCGCACAGGGGGCGGTGGGTGAGCAGTTCGCGCTGCTGGGGCTGGTGCTGGTGGTGATGGGGATGATGTTCGATGGGGTGTATGCACTGGCCGGCGGGTGGGTCGGGCGCCAACTGGAGCAGCGCGCGCTGGCGCAGAAGGTTCAGCAGTGGGTGTTTGGTGGGCTGCTGGTGGGGTTTGCGGTTCGGTTGGTCTGGGTGCAGCAGGGGTGAGGGGCGGGCGGTTGGGGCGGGCCCGGCAGGCGCCAGTCGATGAAGTTGTGGCGCTCTTCAAACCGAGCGCCGCGCAGGCGGCGCACGACCCTGAGGGCACTGGATAGCCCAGGCCCTGCATCTCTCTTCATGAAGCTTTGGTGACAAAAGTTCGGTAGCAAAGCGCCACCCCCGTCATGGGTATGTGCAGTCACTGCGCAGCCGCACAGGGACGAAGGGAGTGGAGCGATGGGAACCATGGAACGCTACGCAAAAGTCGGAATGCAGGAACTCGATCAACGCCTGGCGAAGATCGTCGAAGCCGCGCGCAAGCAACCGGTGTCGGTGTACCGCTACGGCGCACCCTGGGTGTGGATCGTGTCCCAGGACGACTGGCAAAGCGCGCTCAAGGAAGTCTCCAGCTGCATCCCGCCAGGCCATTCGCTGGTGATGCTCAAGCCCAGGGTCGAGGAACTGCTGGCCGCCCACGCGCAGGAGCTGGCCGACCTGGCCCGGCGCAACGCGATGAGCATCGCCCCGCACACCCTGATGCACCTGCTGCTGTTGCAGCTGCTGTATTCGGTCCCCAGCGAAAAACAACTCTACGAACAGCTCAACTACAACCTGCTGTTCCGCTGGTTCGTGGGCCTGGAACTCAAGTCGCGGGTGTGGAGCTTCAACCTGTTCAGCCACGACCTCAACGCACTGCTGGCCTGCCAGCAGGCCACGCGCCTGCTGCAGTCGATCGTCAACGAGGTGTGCAACGCGGGCCTGGCGCAGATGCCCGAGTTCAGCCTCAACCTGGCCCAGCTGCACAGCTGGCTGGCCCGCCACGCCGGTCACGGCGGCGCAGACAACCATTCATAAGACACGGCCCTGGGCCAGACGGATTTCCTTGAACGAGGGGGCGGTGTGGAGCATTTGTTTTTCAACGGGTGGCGAGCCGGCGCAGTGATGCTGCTGGCCCTGGGAACCCACCACGCAAGCGCCGAACAGGCCGAGCGTCGCGTCGACATCAACGAGTACGTGGTGCGCGGCAACACGGTGCTCGATGCCCGCGCCATCGAGGAGGCGGTGTACCCCTACCTCGGCCCGCAGAAGACCCTGGTGGATCTGGAAGGCGCCCGCGAGGCCCTGCAGAAACGCTATCAGGCGCTGGGCTATCAGTCGGTGTTCGTCGAGCTGCCCGAGCAGCAGGTCGAAGGCGGCGTGGTGTACCTGCAGGTCAGCGAAACCAGGGTCGGCCGGGTACGAGTGGTCGGCGCCAGGCATTACTCGCCCGTGGAGATCCGCGAGCAGGTGCCGGCCCTGAGCGAGGGCCAGGTACCGGACTTTGCCAAGGTCCAGGGCGAACTGGCCGCACTCAACCGCGGCCCCGGGCGCCAGGTGATGCCACTGGTGCGCGAAGGCCAGCGCCCCGGCACCCTGGACGTCGACCTGCAGGTCGAAGACAAGCAGCCCTGGCACGCCAGCATCGGCCTGAACAACGACTACAGCGCCGACACCAGAAAGCTGCGCAGCGTGGCCACCGTGGGCTACAACAACCTCTGGCAACTGGGTCACAGCGTGTCGCTGACCTGGTTCACCGCCCCCCAGGACACCGACAACGCGCAGGTGTGGTCCGGTTCATACAGCGCGCCCCTGAACCCGCGCTGGACCCTGCAGGCCAGCGGCTACAAGTCCGACAGCAGCGTGGCCACCGTGGGCGGCAGCAACGTGCTGGGCAAGGGCCATTCCTACGGGCTGTCGGCGATCTACTCACTGGTGCCGGACGGCAACTGGGCCAACTCGTTTTCCGTGGGCATCGACTTCAAGGACTTCGACGAGCAGGTCGAACTGGGCGGCGAGCGCGATACCGTGCCGCTCAAGTACGCACCGATCACCCTGGCCTACAACGGCTTTCGCTACACCGAAGCCTCGCAACTGGGGCTGGGCCTGAGCCTGGTGGCCGGCACACGCCGGCTGTTCGGCTACGGCAGCGACGACGAGGCCTTCGACTACAAGCGCTACCGCGCCGACTCCAGTTTCGCCGCGCTCAAGGGCGATGCGAACTACACCTTCACGTTTGCCGGCGACTGGCAGAGCGCAACCAAGCTGGGCTTTCAACTGGCCTCCGGGGCCCTGGTGTCCAACGAACAGTTCGCTGCCGGCGGCGCCACCTCGGTGCGCGGCTACCTGGCCGCCGAACGCACCGGCGACGACGGCCTGCTGTTCTCCCAGGAACTGCGCACGCCCTCGCTGGGCCGCTACGTGGGCAGCTACATCAGCGACTGGCGCTTCTATGTGTTCGCCGAAGGCGCGCAGCTGTCGCTGCAGGACCCGCTGCCCGAGCAGGACGACCACTTCAGCCTGGCCAGCGTCGGCCTGGGCACCCGCGCCACCCTCAACGACTGGCTGTCCGGCAGCCTGGACTGGGGCCTGCCGCTCAAGGACGGCGCGAACACCGAGAAAAACCACTCGCGTCTGCACTTCAGCGTACAGGCAACCTTCTGACCCCATCGGCATCGACCCTGGAGACATTCCATGCAACGCCTCATCTTGACCCTGCTCATTTGCCTGGGCTTTGCCCTGCCGGGCAGCGCCAGTGCCTGGTGGCAGGACGACTGGCAGTTCCGCAAGCAGATTTCCGTCGACACCACGCCCCAGGGCGCGGCGCTGACCCAGTCGCTGGGCCGCACGGCACTGCTGGTACGCCTGCACACCGGCAATTTCAGCTTTGACGGGGTCAATGAAAACGGCGCGGACATCCGCTTCGTGGCCAGCGACGACAAGACCGTGCTCAACCACCAGATCGAAAGCTTCGACCCGCTGATGGGCATGGCGCTGATCTGGGTCGACGTGCCGGACGTGCAGGGCGGCCAGCGCCAGGACCTGTGGATGTACTACGGCAACCCCAAGGCGCAGCCGGCCAATGCGCAACCGGCCTTCGATGCCGACTACACCCTGCTGATGCACTTCGACGGCGCCGCACCGCGTGACGCCAGCCCCTACGGCAACCAGGCCCAGGGCAGTGCGGCGAGCATCGAGGGCATCATCGGTCGCGCCATCCAGTTCAACGGCCAGCCGCTGCTGCTGGCACCCAGCCCGTCGCTGCAACTGCCGGCTGGCGCCGCCTTCACCTTCAGCGCCTGGGTACGCCAGGACCAGCTGCTGGGCGATCAGTTGCTGCTGGCCCGCCATGAAGGCGAAAACCGCCTGCTGCTGGGTGTGAGCCAGGGCCTGCCGTTCGTCGAGGTCAACGGCCTGCGCAGCGCTGCCGGCCAGGTGCTCGATGCCGGCCAGTGGCAACACCTGGCGCTGGTGGGCGAGGGCGGTACGCTCAGCCTGCTGGTGGACGGGCGCCAGGTCGCCAGCCTGACCGCGGCGGTGCCGGCGTTCAATTCGACCCTGGCCATCGGCGCCGACCTGCCGCCGGCCGAGGGTCAGCCAGCCGGCGCCTATGTGCCGTTCGTGGGGGCGATGGACGAGCTGCGCCTGTCGCGCATCGCCCGCGCCGTGCCGGTGCTGCAGGCCGACGCGCTGGCCCAGGGCGCCGAGTCGCGCCTGGTGGTGTACGGGGTGGATGAAGAGCAGTCCGGTTTCGGTTTCGGCAGCCTGGGCTTTCTGCTCAAGGCGGTGCCGCTGGACGCCTGGATCATCATCGCGGTGCTGGTGCTGATGATGGTGCAGTCGTGGGTGATCATGCTACGCAAGAACCGCACCCTCAACCACGTCAGCCAGGCCAACCGGCTGTTTCGCGAGCAGTTCGCCAACATCGGCACGCGCCTTGAGATGTTCGCCGACGACACCGCCCTGGGCGAGCGCCTGACGCACTCGTCGCTGTGGCGCCTGTACCTGGTGGCGGTCAAGGAGATCCGTACCCGCCGCGCCCAGGGCTTCGACACCTCGGCGGTGTCGGCGGCCACCATCGAGGCCATTCGCTGCTCCATGGACGGGGTGCGCACCCGCGAGAACCAGGCGCTGGGCTCGAAGCTGTCGAGCCTGTCCAACGCGATTGCCGGCGGCCCTTACATCGGCCTGCTGGGCACCGTGCTGGGGATCATGGTGGTGTTCCTGGGCACCGCGATGGCCGGTGACGTGAACATCAACGCCATCGCCCCCGGCATGGCCGCGGCGTTGCTGGCCACCGCCATGGGCCTGTTCGTCGCGATCCCCGCGCTGTTTGGCTACAACCGCCTGATCACCCGCAACAAGGAGGTCAGCGCCGACATGCGCGTGTTCGTCGACGAGTTCATCACTCGCCTGGCCGAGCTGCATGGCGAAGGCCAGGCCGGCGAGGCCAGCCACCGGCGTGCTGCCCACGCTGCCCACCCGTCCGTACCGGCCTGAGGAGAGCGCCATGGCAGCCATGAATGCTTCCCACGACGATGACGACGACGCGGCCGTCGACAGCATCAACGTCACCCCGCTGGTGGATGTGCTGATGGTGGTGCTGGTGATGTTCATCCTCACCGCCACCGCGCAGGTGTCGGGCATCCAGATCCAGCTGCCCAAGGCCAGTGCCTCGGTGTCGCTGTCCCAGCCCAAGACCAAGGCGATCTCGGTCAACGATGCCGGGCAGGTGTTTCTCGACGCCTACCCGGTGACCCTGGCCGAACTGGAAGAGCGCCTGCGCAGCGAGAAGGCGCGCAGCCCGGACTTCCCGATCATCGTGCGCGGCGACGCGGCGGTGCAGTACCAGAAGGTGGTCGAGGTGCTCGACCTGTTGCGTCGGCTGGAGCTGGCCCAGGTCGGGCTGGTGACCGGCAAGCCGAACCAGGGTTGAGGATGCCCATGAACCAGAAGTTCGATAGCCGGCGCCTGCTCAAGTGGGGCGCCGTGGCACTGGTGGGCGCGGGCCTGGCCTGGTTGCTGTGGCAGTGGGCCAACGACATGAGCGGGGTGCGCCGCGAGGCACCGAAGATCCCCGCGATCATTCCGCTGCCGCCCCCCCCACCGCCGCCGCCCCCCGAGCCCCCCAAGGAACCGGAGCCGCCCGTGGAAGAGAAGATTGTCGAGCCGCAGCCGGTGCCCGAGGCCGAGGAGGTCAAGCCGGCCGAGGAGGCGCCGCCGAGCCCGGCCGATGACATGGCCAACCCGATGCAGATCGACGGCGATGCACAGGCCGGCGGGGACGCTTTCAACATCGGTGCCGGCAAGGGCGGCGGCATGGCCGGCGGCGGTGGCGGGCTGGGTAGCGGCAGCTACGGCCAGTTCCTGGCGTATGCCTTCCAGCGCCTGCTGCGCGACAACCCCGAGCTGCGCAACCTGACCTTCAACCTGCAGGGCGATGTTTGGCTCAGCGAAACCGGCGAGGTGACCCGCGTCGAGCTGGTGCGCTCCAGCGGCGATGCCGCGGTGGACGCCCAGGTGCTGGCCGCGTTGCGCGCCGCCCCGGCCATGACCCAGCGCCCGCCGGCGAGCCTGACCCTGCCGGTGCGCATCGCCTTGCAGGGGCGCCGCGGATGAACCCGGCGCCCGATCCCTACGACGCACGACTTACCAACAGGAGCGGTAAATCCATGATGTGCTCAGTGAACCGATTGACCCTGGCAGTCGGCCTGGTGGTCGCCGCGGCGGTCGGTCCGGCCGTGGCGCAGACCCCGGCGCCGTCGCAGAACGCGACGATCAACCTGATCCGCCTGCTGGTGCAGCAGGGTGTGCTCAAGCAGGACCAGGCCCAGGCCCTGATCGACCAGGCCGAAAGCGAGGCGGTGCAGGCCCGCGCCAGCGTGGCGGCGGTGCCGGCGGCCAATGGCGAGGTGCGCGTGCAGTATGTGCCGGCCATCGTGCGCGACCAGATCCGCGACGAGGTCAAGGCCGAGGTGATGGCCCAGGCCAGGCAGGAGAACTGGGCCGCGCCCAACACCTTCCCCGACTGGGCCTCGCGCATCAGCTTCGATGGCGACGTGCGCCTGCGCGACGAGTCGCGCTACTTCTCGGGCAACAACAGCAACGAGATCATCGATTTCGCCAAGCTCAACGCCGACGGCCCCTACGACGTCAACCCCAACAACGGGCGCAACCTGCCGCCGCTGCTCAATACCCGCGAAGACCGCGAGAACCTGCTGCGCCTGCGCGCGCGCCTGGGCCTGAAGGCGGTGCTGTCGCCGAGCTGGACGGCGGGTATCCGCATCGGCACCGGCAGCGACAACGGCCCGGTGTCCACCACCCAGACCCTGGGCGGCGGCTTCGGCAAGAAGGACCTGTGGCTCGACCAGGGCTACCTGAGCTGGGTGGCCAGCGAGCGCGTGACCCTGACCGGCGGGCGTATCGCCAACCCGTTCATGTCCACCGACATGCTGTATTCCAACGACCTCAACTTCGACGGCGTGGCGGCCCTGTTCAACCAGCCGCTGAGCGACAGCCTGAGCCTGTTCGGGACCCTCGGCGCGTTCCCGGTGGAGTACAGCGCCGACACCGCCAGCAGCAACGGGCTGGACAAGGAGAGCAGCGACAACAAGTGGCTGTACGGCGCGCAGCTGGGCGCCAACTGGCAGATCAACGACAGCAACCGGCTCAAGGGCGCGCTGGCCTACTACCGCTTCGACGACATTGCCGGCGAACGCTCCGGGGCATGCGAGCCGTGGAACGGCGACCCTGGCTGCGACAGTGACGGCAGCCGCCCGACCTTCATGCAGAAGGGCAACACGCTGTTCCTGCTGCGCGACATCACGCCCAACCCGGCCAACCCGGCCGCCACCCCGCAGCCGCAGTTCGTGGGGCTGGCGTCGGAGTTCAACCTGCTGGACCTGAACGCGGTATGGGACACCGAGCTGCCGCACGACTTCAAGCTGCGCAGCCAGGCCAACTACATCCACAACCTGGCCTACGACGAAGGCGAGATGCGCAAGCGTTCGGCCGGCCAGTTGGCCAACAACCTCGACAGCGACGGCAACATCAAGAGCGGTGCCAATGCGTGGATGGTGCAGTTCACCCTGGGCAACGCGCTGGAGCTGAAAAAGCAGGGCGACTGGAACCTGTTCGCCGGCTACAAGCACATCCAGCCCGATGCCTTGCCCGACGGCTTCAACGATTCCTCGTTCCACCTGGGCGGCACCAACGCCAAGGGCTACATCCTCGGTGCCAACTACGGCCTGGACCAGAACGTGTACGCCACGGCGCGCTGGATGAGTACCGAGGCGGTGTACGGCGCGCCGTTCGATATCGATGTGCTACAACTTGAAGTCAACACGCGCTTCTAGCAGGCGCGCACAGGGAGAAAGAGCATGAACAAGCGAGCCTATCGGGCCTGTTGTTCGTACCTGCTGGTGGCGTTGGGCGTGAGCTGGGCGGGGGTGGCTGCGGCCGAAGGCATGGAAGAGCGCCTGCGCACCCAGCTGCGCAGTACCACCCAGCAGTTGCAGGCGCTGCAGAGCGAACAGGCGCAGGCTTCGGCGGCGCGCCAGAGCGCCGAGCAGCAACGCGATGCGGCCCAGGCCCAGGTGCAGCAACTGACCGCGCAACTGGCCCAGGCCCGTGGCCAGGCCGAGCAGCTGCTGGGCCAGCAGCAGGCCCTGCACGGCCAGGCGCAGGCGCTGGTGGCCAGCAGCAACGCGCAACTGGGCAAGTACAAGCAGGCCTACGACGAGCTGCTGGGCATGGCCAAGGCCAAGGAAGCCGAGCGTGCGCGCCTGGCCGCCAGCCTGGCCGAGCGCGAGCAGCAGGTGCTGGCGTGTTCGGCAAAGAATCAGCAGATGTACGGGGTCGCCAAGGGGATTCTTGCGGCCTACGAAAAGATCGATGTGGCGGATGTGATGAAGATGCGCCAACCCTTTGCCGGGGGCGCCCGGGTGAAGTTCGAGGAACTTGCCCAGGCCTACGGCGATCAGCTGTACCAGACCCAGTTCGATGCCGCGCAGGGCGGCAGCAAACCGCAAGTCAATTGACACAAGGAAGCGAAGCCATGAGCGACAACCAACTGATCGAAACCGTCAGCGCCGACTCTCTGACCACCCTGTTGCAGGATGCAGGTTGCCGAGTCAATCGCAGCGAGCAGAATGCCGTGGTGCAACTGCTCAGTGCCAGCCAGGGCGTGGGCTATGCGGTGCGCTTTGGCAACCGTGCCGAGCGCGAGGGCGAGTTCCTCGACTTCACCTACAGCTGCGCCCTGCGCATCCAGGGTGAGCTGCCGGCCGGGCTGGCCGAACGCTGGAACGTGTCGCGCCGCTTCGCGCGGCTGTCGGTGCAGGGCGAGTTCCTGGTGATGGAGATGGACGTGATGGTGGCCGACGGCGTCAGCCACAAGCACCTGCTGGGCAGCCTGGTGCTGTGGGACCGCCTGCTGCAGGAGTTCATCGTGTACCTGCGCGACTACAGCCGCAACGTGGCCCAGGTGCAGGACGAGGCGGTGGCCGGGGCTGAAGCGGTGAGCGCTTCGTGACTCGACGTACGCTGTGGGCCGGCGCGGGCGCGCTGGCCGTTCTGGGCGTGGCAGTGGTGTTGGCACTGCGCACGGGGGATGACCCGGTGGCAGCCAGCGCGAAAGCGCCGGCGGTTGCCGCTGTGGCGAGCGATGCGGGGCCGGCGCTGGCGCGCCTGGGCGACCAGCAGGTCAGCGTGGAGGAGCTCAAGGCGCTGTTCGCCAAGCTGCCGGCGCCGGCGCGCGAGGAACTGAGCGGCAATCGCCAGGCCCTGGAGGGCTGGATTCGCTCGCGCCTGGCGGAAAAGGCGCTGTACCAGCAGGCCCAGGCCCAGGGCTGGTCGGAGCGTCCCGATGTGCAGGCGCAGACCCATGCGGTGGTGGAGCAGATCGTGCTGCGCGACTACCTGAACTCGGTCAGCCAGGTACCGGCCGACTATCCCAGCGAGGCTGAACTGCAGGCGGCCTACGAGAACGGCAAGGCCAGCCTGCAACTGCCCACGCGCTATCACCTGAGCCAGATCTTCCTGGCGGTGCCGGACGAGCAGTCGGTGGCACGCGTGCGCAAGCAGGCGCTGGCCCTGAGCAAGCAGGCCCAGGCTGCCAATGCCGACTTTGCCGCGCTGGCCAGGGCCAACTCGCAGGACCGCGAGAGTGCGCAGCGTGGCGGCGACAGTGGTCTGCAGCCGCTGAGCCAGTTGCTGCCGCAGGTGCGCGATGCGGTGCCGCAGCTCAAGGAAGGGGCGGTGAGCGAGCCGTTGCAGAGTGCGGCGGGCTTTCACATCGTCAAGCTCATCGAGGTGCAGCCGCCGCGTGTGGCCAGCCTGGACGAGGTGCGCGACAGCCTGCGTGACCTGTTGCGGGCCCAGCGCCAGGAACAGGTGGCCCGGGCCTACGTGGACGGCATGTTCAACAGCGCGACGCTGAGTATCGATGGCGCTGCGCTCAATCAGGTCATGGACGCCAGCCGCTAGGCGGCGTCGATCAAGGAAGAGCGGGCCCTGGCCGGGGCCCGGCAGGAGGCGAGGATGCCGATGTTCGATATGCCGCACTACGTGCCCGATTATCCGCCGGCCGAGCCGCTGGCCAAGGTGCGGGCCGGGCTGGGCTGGGTGCAGGACGAGCAGATGCTCAGCTGTTTTCTGGCCAGTGCGCGGTGCGGCTGCTTCATGCAGGCTGCGCGCAGCCTCAACCTCAAGTCCACCCTGTTGCGCAAGAAGCTGGCGCAGCTGGAAGCGCGGGTGGGGTATCCATTGTTCGTCAACCGCGGCCATGCCCTGGTGCTCAGCCGCGAGGGGCGCCAGTTGCAGGCGTTGCTGCAGTCGAGCCTGAGCAGCAAGCCACAGGCCATGACCGCGCTGGATGCGCCGGTGCTGGTGCACCTGGCGGTGGCCGAACCGATCATGCAGGACATTCTGGCGCGCAACCTGGTGGCCTTCGTGCGCCAGAACGCCGGGATCCGCCTGGACGTCAGCGGCCTGGATGCACAGGGATTGGCGCAGGCCGATGTAGTGCTGTGGCTCGATGACGAGGCGGGCAGCGTGCCGCTGCCGGGGTTTGCCGGCGAGGCGCCGACGCGCCTGGCGCAGCTGGAGTATCACCCGCACATTGCCAAGCGCTATTCGCGCGAGAGCAACCGGCCGGTGTGCCGGGACGACCTGCGCGACTACATGCTGGTGCAGTGGCAGGGCGAGGCCCAGGTGGCGGCGCTGGCGCCGTGGAACCGCCTGTTGAACGAGCGCGAGGCGGGGGTGACGCGGGTGCCGGGCTACGGCCTGTTCAGCCAGTTGATCAAGTGCAGCGCGTGCATCGGCTTGCTGCCGCATTATGCGGCGCAGCTGGACCGTGGCCTGCTGGCATTGCCGGGGTTGCTGGAGGCGCCGATGCGCCGCACGGTGTGGCTGGCGGTGCATGAGCGTGCGGCGCAGGCGGCGTTGGTGCAGGTGCTGGTGACCATGATCCGGGCCGCGTTCGAGGAGCGTCGGGAGTGGTTCTGAAGGGGCGCGGTGCCCTGTAGGCGCCGGCTTTGCCGGCGAACCGGCGCCGCACCTCAGACGATAAAACGCGTGACCAGCGTGGTCAGTTGCGTGGCCAGCTGCGACAGCGCATGGCTGGCGACGCGGGTCTGCTCGGCGCCCGCCGCCGAGCGGCCCGACAATTCACGAATGTTCAGCAGGTTGCGATCCACCTCGCGGGCCACCTGGGCCTGCTCCTCTGCCGCGCTGGCAATCACCAGGTTGCGCTCGTTGATCTGGCCGATGGCCGTGTAGATGCCCTCCAGCACCTGGCCTGACGCCTGGGTGATGCCCAGCGTGGACTGCGCGCGGCCGGTACTGGCCTGCATCGAGTCCACCGCCGCCTGGGTGCCCTGTTGCACGCTGTTGATCATCTGCTCGATTTCCTGGGTCGATTGCTGCGTGCGGTAGGCCAGGGTCCTGACCTCATCGGCCACCACCGCAAACCCGCGCCCGGCCTCGCCGGCACGCGCCGCCTCGATGGCGGCATTGAGCGCCAGCAGGTTGGTCTGCTCCGACACCGAACGGATCACCTCCAGCACCGTGCCTATCTCGCGAATCTGCACCGCCAGCTGTTGCAGGCGCTCGCCGCTGATCGCCACTTCGCGAGCCATGGCCTGGGTGCCGTCGATGTTGTCGGCCACCTGCTGGCGGCTCTGTTCGGCCAAGGCATTGGAGGCACTGGCCGCCTGGGAGGTGGACACCGCATTGCGCGCCACTTCCTCGACCGCCGTGGTCATCTCGGTAACCGCCGTGGCGGCCTGTTCCAGCTCCTGGTCCTGCTGGCGCAGGCTCTGGGTGCTCTGCTCGGTCACGCTGTCCAGGGCCTGGGCGGCGCTGGACAGCTGCGTGGCGCAGGCGGTGATCTGCCCCAGGGTATCGCGCTGGCTGTGCTGCATGCGCTCCAGTTCGGCGAACAGCTGGCCGATCTCGTTGTGGCTGCGCACCGTCACCGGCACGCTCAGGTCGCCCCCGGCAATGCGCTGAAAATGCACGCCGGCCTCGCGCAGCGGGCGTAGCACACGGGCGACGATAAAGGCCCAGCACACGGCGGCCAGCACCAGGGTCAACAGCCCCAGCAGCACGCTCAGCCACTGGGCCGTGGCCAGGCGCTGGTCGGACTCGGCCATGATCTGCCGGCTGCGCTCGGCCAGGGCTGCCACCAGTTGCTGGCGCAGCGCCTGCAGGCCACGCATGGCGTTGCCGGCATCCACGTTGACGGTGAAGTAGTCGTCCAGCGAGCCCTTGAGCGTGGCGGCGCGCTGCCCGGCCACGGCGTTGGCGTAGTCGGCGAAGGTGCGCTGCAGGTCCTGGGCCAGGGCCTTTTGCGCCGGCTCATGGGTGTTGGTGACGAAGGCGTCGACCAGCGCCTGGCTGTCGCCCAGCAGCTTTTGCGACATGGCCAGGCGCGCCTTGGCACTGTCGAGGTGGCCGCCTTGCTGCTCGATAAAGCCCGACGACACGTTGGCACTGGCGCGAATCGCCATCAGCAGCGCGTTATTGAGGCGGTCGGACTGCTGGGCGGTCTGGTCCAGCTCGTTGATCTGCGCGTCGCTGCCCACCGCCGCCCGCCAGGCGCTGACGGTGGAAAACAGCAGGGTGGCGCTGAACAGCAGCAGCACCCAGAACATTCCGGTGCGGATCTTGAGGTCGGCAAGCATGCGGGCATTACTCCTGGCAGTAAAAAATACCCCCACTCTGTGCGGTGGGTAGGCTGCTATCGGAGGCGCGGCGCATGACTTTAGGGGGCGACGACGGGTTCTGTTCGATTACCGCACAGCCTTTGTTTCAGCGGCCCTCGTGCTGGCGGCGGTAGGCGCCGGGCTGCACGCCGATGGCCTTGCCGAACGCCCGGGTGAAGGCGGCGATGGACTGGTAGCCCACCGCTGCGCAGACCTGCTCGACGGTGTTGTTGGCCTTGAGCAACTGGCAGGCGTGACGCATGCGCAGCGCCAGCAGCACCTGGCCCGGCGACTGGCCGGCCAGCTCGTTGAAACGCTTGAAGAAGGCCGAGCGCGACAGCCCTGTGCAGGCGGCCATGCTCTCCAGCGACCAGGGCTGTTCGGGGTGTTCGATCAACTGCTCCAGCAGCGGGGCGAACGCGGGGTGACGGGCCAGGGCGACCAGGCCGCCAAGGTCCTGGTTGTCGCTCACCTGCTGGCGCAGCACGTACAAGAACAGCAACTGGCTCAGGCGCTCCAGCAGGGTGGAGGAGGGTGCGGGGGTGCGCTGGCATTCCTCCAGGATCAGTTCGAATAGCGCCCGCGCCGCCTGCAGCGACGGGTCGCCGGTGCGCAGGATGATCCAGTCGGCCAGCGACTCGGCCATCAGCGACGACAGCCCCGGCTGGAAGTGAAAGAACCCGCACACCAGCCCCACGCCATCCGCCGCCTGGCTGTCGAGTGCCTGCATCGGGATGCGCGGCTGGCAGCGCGCGGTGTCGCTGTCGGCGCTGTCGGACAGGCGATAGGGCAGGTCGCGCAGCAGGAACACCGCCTCGCCGGCCTCCAGCCGCTGCGGCTCGGGCTGGCCGTCGATGTGCAGCCAGCAGTGGCCCTGCACCACCACATGAAAGCTGGCCCGGGCCAGGCCCTGGGTGCTGGCGTGCCAGCCACCGCAGTAGCGCCCCACATGGAACAGGCTGGCGTCCAGTTCCAGACGCTCTAATAACCAATCGACCAAAACGCTGGAAGAAATCATCTAATGGAAACACTCAGGAGCAAGTAATCGCGACTGTAGAATATGGATCGGTTTTCTTATAACCAACAGACTTGGCGAACACCTTCAGTATGCAGGAGACCACGCCATGTCACGCATCACTCTACACACCGTGCAAAGCGCCCCGGAAGCCGCGCGCCCGTTCCTGGAGAACGCGCAGAAGAATTCCGGCTTCATTCCCAACCTGCTGGGCGTGCTGGCCAACGCGCCGGCCGCGCTGGAAACCTATGTGACGGTTTCGGCGCTCAATGGCAAGGCCGAGCTGAGCCTGGCCGAGCGCGAAGTGGTGCAGCTCATTGCCGCCACCCAGCACGGCTGCGACTTCTGCGTGGCCGGCCATACGGCGGTGGCGCTGAACAAGGCCAAGCTGCCCGAAGAAGTGGTGCAGGCCCTGCGTGCGCGCGGCGAGTTACCATCGCCCAGGCTCGAAACCCTGGCGAAGTTTGCCCGCGAAGTGATTGCCACCCGTGGCAATGTGAGCGATGCCACCTACGCTGAGTTTCGCGAGGCCGGTTACACCGAAGGCCATGCCCTGGAAGTTATCCTGGGGGTGAGCCTGGCCACGCTGTGCAATTTCGCCAACGTGTTTGCGCGCACGCCGCTCAATGACGAGCTGGCCAAGTATCGCTGGCAGGCCGACGCTCAGTGAGCCCCGTGGCGCCAGTGTGTGGCTGGCGCCCTGTTCTAAGGAGGAAAGAACATGCTTGATCCCGTATTGCAGCACTGGCTGGAGGCCAATGCCGAGGCGCTCGACCAGGGCCGGTGCGACCCGCAGCAGGTGCTGGGGCAACTGGCCGCAGCCAAGGTGCTGGGTGTGGGTGTGGACCCGCGTCAGGGCGGCAGCGGCGCCAGTGTGGCCGACGCCGTGGAAACCGTGGCCAGCGTTGCCAGCTATTCGCTGGCCGCCGCCTTCGTGTTCTGGGGCCAGCGGGCCTTTATCGAATACCTGCTGCACAGCCCCAACAGCGCCCTGCGCGAGCGCCTGCTGCCGTCGTTGCTCAGCGGTGAGCTGGCCGGTGCCACCGGGCTCTCCAACGCAATGAAGTTTCTGTCCGGCATCGAGTCGCTGCAGGTCAGCGCCACGGCGCGCGGCGAGCAGGGCTGGGCGCTCAACGGGCGCCTGCACTGGGTCACCAACCTGCGCAAGGGCGGCTTCGTGGTGGCCGCCGCCATCGACCGCGCCGAAGGCGGTGCACCGTTCGTGGTGGCGATCCCCGACGGCATCGCGGGGGTGCAGCGCTCCCCCGACCTGCAACTGATGGGGCTGCAGTCGAGCAATACCGCCGCGCTGGATTTCGATCAGGTGGCCCTGGGCCGCGACTGGCTGCTGCATGAGGATGCCCGGCAGTTCCTGCCGGCGGTGCGCCCGGCGTTCCTGGGCCTGCAGTGCGGCATGGCCATCGGCCTGGCGCGGCGCGCCTTGCAGGAAGCGCAGGGGCACCTGCAGGGGGTGCGTTCGGTGCTGGCGCAAACCCTCGAGGCGCAGCGCGAGCTGCTGGCCGATGTGGTGAGCGAGCTCAAGGCCGGCCTGCTCGACGGGCGCTTCCTGGGCAACCCGGCGTCGCTGTTCAAGGTGCGCATCAGCCTGGCCGAGATCGTTGGCGAGGCGCTGCAACTGGAGCTGCAGGCCAGCGGCGGCAAGGCCTACCTGAGCGAGTACGGCGCAGGCTTTGCGCGGCGCTGGCGCGAGTCGGCGTTCGTGCCGATCGTGACCCCGAGCCTGGTGCAACTGCGCGCCGAGCTGCAACGCCAGGCACGCGCAGCATGAGCAAGGTGGTACTGCAGGCCCGCGGTATCAGCCTGGGCTACGCCCGCGAACAGGGCTGGCAAACCCTGCTCGAAGGCTTCGACCTGGACCTGGCGCCGGGCGAAGTGGTGTCGATCCTGGGCCCCAGCGGGGTGGGCAAGTCCAGCCTGCTGCGGGTACTGGCCGGCTTGCAGGCGGCGCGCGATGGTCGCGTGAGCCTGCTCGGCGAGCCGCTGGACGGCCCGCATCCACGGGTGGCGGTGGCGTTCCAGGACCCCAGCCTGCTGCCCTGGCTGAGCCTGGAAAGCAACGTCGCCTTCGGCCTGGATTTCGCTCGCCAGCCGCGTTTGGCCAAGGCCGAGCGCGAGGCGCGCATCGACCATGCGATCGCCGCCGTGGGCCTGCAGCATGCACGCCAGCATTACCCGGCGCAGTTGTCCGGCGGCATGGCCCAGCGCACCGCGCTGGCGCGCTGCCTGGCGCGCCAGCCCCATGTACTGCTGCTGGACGAGCCCTTTGGCGCGCTGGACGAAGTGACCCGCGCCGACATGCAGCAACTGCTGCTGAGCGTGATCGCCGAACACGGCACCGCTGCGGTGCTGATCACCCACGATATCGACGAGGCCCTGCTGTTGTCCGACCGCATCCTGCTACTGGGCGACCACCCGGCGCGGACCCTCGGCCAATGGCCCATCGACCTGGCGCACCCGCGTGAGCAGCAGGTCGAGGCGCTGGGCGCGTTGCGCATCGAGATTCTCAAGACCCTTCGGCGGGCGAGCCGCACCCACACTTCCCCAACCGATTCTTTGCCTACGCCGTCGGAGACTGCCCATGTGCCTGGACGACTTCACCCACACTCGTCGTGATTTTCTCAAACTCAGCGCGGTGCTCAGTGCCGCCGGTGCGATGCCGCTGCTGAGCAGCCTGCAGGCGCGTGCCGCCGCCGAGCCGGATGCGCCGGTGCGCATCGGCTACCTGCCGATCACCGACGCCACGCCGTTGCTGGTGGCGCACAACAACGGCCTGTTCGAGGCCGAGGGCATCAAGGCCGAGCGCCCGGTGCTGCTGCGCAGCTGGGCGCAGGTGATCGAGGCGTTCATTTCCGGGCAGGTCAACGTGATCCACCTGCTGTCGCCGATGACCGTGTGGGCGCGTTACGGCAGCAAGGTGCCGGCCAAGGTGGTGGCCTGGAACCACGTGGGCGGCTCGGGGCTGACCGTGGCCCCGGACATCACCGAGGTGAAGCAGCTGGGCGGCAAGACGGTGGCGATCCCGTTCTGGTACTCCATTCACAACGTGGTGGTGCAGCAACTGTTCCGTGATAACGGCTTGGAGCCGGTGTCGCGGGCGGCTACGGCTGCGGTGGCGGCCAACGAGGTCAACCTGGTGGTACTGCCGCCTTCGGACATGCCGCCGGCGTTGGCCAGCAAGCGCATTGCCGGCTACATCGTCGCCGAGCCGTTCAATGCCCTGGCCGAGGAACTCAAGGTCGGGCGCGTGCAGCGCTTTACCGGGGACGTGTGGCGCAACCATGCATGCTGCGTGGTGTTCATGCACGAGCACGACCTGAACAACCGCCCCGAGTGGTCGCAGAAGGTGGTCAACGCCATCGTCAAGGCCCAGCTGTGGACCCGCGACCACCGCGCCGAGGCGGCGCAGATTCTGTCCAAGAGTGGCGCCAATCGCTATACCCCGCATGCCCCCGAGGTGCTGGGCCGGGTGCTCACGCCGGCTGCCGACAGCCGCGAACAGTATGTGCAGAGCGGGGCGATCCGGCATGCGCAGTGGGACGAGCAGCGCATCGACTTCCAGCCGTACCCGTTCCCCAGCTACACCGAGGAACTGGTGCGCCGCCTCAAGGACACCCTGATCGAAGGCGACAAGGGCTTCCTGGCCGCACTGGACCCGCAACAGACCGCCCGCGACCTGGTGGATGACCGCTTCGTGCGCAACGCCATCGGTGCCGTCGGCGGGCTCAAGGCCTTCGGCTTGCCCGACAGCTTCGAGCGCAGCGAGGAGTTCGCGGTCTGATGGTCAAGCCAGTCAAACACGCGGCCCTGGGTATCGCCGGGCTGCTGGTGCTGTTGTTGCTGTGGTGGGGTGGGATCGTGCTGTTCGGCGGTGACGGGCTGGCCTTGCGGTTTGCGCCGCAGGCCACCTTTGCCAGCCTGCTGGAGCTTTTGGGGCATGCCGAGCTGTACGAGCATGTGGCGGTGAGCCTCAAGCGCATTCTGGTGGGGTTGGTGCTGGCGTTGCTGGTGGGCGTGCCGCTGGGTTTGCTGGTGGGCAGCTACCGGCGCCTGGACGCGGCGACCACCCCGGCGTTCCAGTTCCTGCGCATGATCTCGCCGCTGTCGTGGATGCCGGTGGTGGTGATGCTGATGGGGGTGGGTGATGCGCCGATCTACTTCCTGCTGGCGTTTGCCGCGTTGTGGCCGATCTTGCTCAACACGGCGGCGGGTGTGCGTCAGCTCGACCCGCGCTGGTTGCAGTTGAGCCGCAGCCTGAGCGCCACGCGCTGGGAGACCTTGCGCAAGGTGATCCTGCCGGGGGTGGTGGGGCATGTGCTGACCGGCGTGCGGCTGGCCATCGGCATATTGTGGATCGTGCTGGTGCCGTGCGAGATGCTCGGGGTGAGTGCGGGGCTGGGGTATTTCATTCTGGATACCCGCGACCGGCTGGCGTACTCGGAGCTGATGGCGATGGTGCTGGTGATCGGGGTGCTGGGCTTCATGCTGGATGCACTGGCGCGAGGGCTGCATCGGCGCTGGGTGCATGGGTGAGGGGCTGACCCCTTCGCCGGCAAGGCCGGCTCCTGCATTGGCTCCAGGTCGTGGGGGCAGCCCGGCACCTCACATCGAACACGCCCGCCGATACTCCCCCGGCGTCACGCCGTACGCCTGCTTGAATTGCCGGTTCAGATGACTCTGGTCCGAATACCCCAGCGCAAACGCAACGTTGAACGGCAGGCAATCAGCCTTGAGCAATTCCCGTGCACGGCTCAGCCGGCGCTGCTTGAGCCAGGCATGCGGCGGCAGGCCGGTAGCCTGGCGAAACACCCGGGCAAAATGAAACGGCGACAACCCCACCGCAAGCGCCAACTCCTCCAGCGACGGCGGGTAGGCCAGCCGGCTTTCCATCAGCTCCTTGGCCCTGGCCACCGACTGCGGCTCCTGCCCCGGTGCCCGCGCCTCGCGCGCCCCGGCATGACGCTGCACCAGCAGCAACACCGCCTCGCGCCAGGCGGTCTGCTGCTCCAGCGCACTGGCGCCATGCTCGGCCAGGCTGTGCAAGCCACTGAAGGCACGCGCCAGCTGCGGGTCGTGCAGCACGCTGGCCTTGAAGATGGGCAGGCCGCCGCGCTTGAGCTCCAGCTCGTCCAGCACCGAGGTGATGCGCTCCTGCTCGGGGTAGTAGCCACGGTAGCGCCAGCCGTGGGCATGCGCCTTGGCACCGGTGTGCAGCTCGTCCGGGTTGATCAGCACCATGCTGCCCTCGGGCGCCAGGTGCTCGCTGCCACGGTGCCAGAAGCGCTGTGCACCGGACTCGATGATGGTGATCACGTAGCCTTCGTGCACATGCGGGGCGAAGCGCTGCTGCACGTAGCGCGCATGCAGCATCTCGATGTCGCCCAGCGCCTGGGCCTGCCACAGGCGGGTCTGTTCACGCAGCACGGTTTTCATGGGGCGCCGTTCAACCACCAGCGCAGCACGAAGAACAACCCCATGCTCAGCAACATGCTGAGCAGCACGCTGCGGGTCCACAGCACCAGCACGACGGCCACGATCGCGCCCAGCAGGTAGGGGTTGGCCAGGCTCAGGTCGAGCTGGTGGTCAGGCATGAACACGATCGGCCCGCAGATGGCGGTGAGCATGCCCGGCACGGCAAACCCCAGGAACTGCCGCGCATTGGAACTCAGGCGCAACGGCAGGCGGGGTTCGAGAAAGGCGTAGCGGTTGAGAAACACCAGCAGGCCCATGGCAACGATCAGCAGCATGATCATGTGCGTGCTCCGGTCAGTTTCTGGCAGATGAAGCCTGCGCTCATGCCCAGCAGCCCGGCCAGCACCAGCGCGGTTTCCCAGTGCCAGTAGCTGAACAGCACCGAGCTGAACAGGGCCACCGCCACGCAAACCACGGTGGCCAGGTTGCGTACCAGCGGCGCGATCAGCGCCACGAAGGTGGCGACGATGGAGAAGTCCAGGCCCAGCTGGTCCAGGTGCGGGATGTTGCGCCCCAGCACGATGCCGGCCAGGGTGAACAGGTTCCAGGCAATGTAGAAGGTCAGGCCCACACCCAGCGCGTACCAGCGGTTGAACTGCTGGCGGTCGTACTGGCTGGTGAGGGCGAAGAATTCGTCGGTCAGCAGAAAGCCCAGGCCCAGCCGCCAGCGCAGCGGCAGGTCGGCGATCACCGGGCGCATCGACAGGCCGTACAGCAGGTGCTGGGAGGTCAGCAGCAGGGTGGTGAGCAGGATCGAGAACAGGTTGGCGCCGCCCTTGAGCATGCCAATGGCCACCAGTTGCGCGGCGCCGGCGAACACGATGGCCGACAGGCCCTGGCCTTCGAGCGGGGTGAGGTTGGCCTCGATGGCCATGGAACCGGCCAGCAGCCCCCAGGGGGCCACCGCCAGCGACAGCGGCAGGCAGGCGATCGCGCCTTGGATGTAGGCAGTGCGGGCAACGGCAGAACGGGACATGACAACACACGCTTGGGGTCGGTTGCACAGGATGCCAGAGCCGTGGGCGCTTGCCTTGTACGATCTTGCGGTGCCCGCGTACTTCAGCGCTGGCTGGTGAGGCGTCGCTGCGCCGGCAGGCAGCCGTTGATGTCGACGGCCTTCTGGTAGTAGGTAAGGCGCTGGCCCGGGTCGATGGTGCCCAGCAGGCGGTAGACCTCGGCCTGGAAGTCACGCTGGCGCCCCCACTGCATGTTCAGCCCCTGGGGCTGCTGGCGATTGCATTCAAGGCGCACCGCCGGCTGCGGGTAATAGGGGGCGTACAGGGTGTTGTTCAGCGGTATGCGTTCCAGCGCCTGGCGGTAGTCGGCGCTGTCGCTGAAGGCCGGGCACCAGGTGGTGATGCCCAGGGCGGCCGGGGCGAAGCCCTGGCGAATGCTGGCTTCGAGCAGCGGGCAGGCGGACCTGGCGATGTCGTTCTGCGGCAGGTAGGTGATGTAGAACAGCGCCAGGCGGTACTGCGCCACCGGGTGGTCGAGTTCGGCCGCCTTGCGCAGCAGCGCCACCGCCGGTTCCAGGATGCGCCCCAGCGCCTCGACCTCGCCGATCAGCTCCTGGTCGCCGGGCTCGGGGGTCAGTGGCAGGGCACGGCTGCGTGCATCGGCCTGCTCCAGAAACGGCAGGGCCTGGCGGTACAGCAGGTCGGCGTGGGGGTCGATGCGCACCTCATCGGCCAGGGCCAGGGCGGGCAGCAGACAGAGCAGGCTGATGTAGCGACAGGCAGAAAACACGTTAACGTTCCATCCGCGAAAAAAGGGCAGCGCTGGTCATGTCGGTATCCGGCTATCCATGGTTGGGTGGGGCTCCTGGGTCGGCATTCTAGCGGTTGGCGGCACCGGGGCAAACAGCCGTTGCTCCATGAAGTCGATGAATACCCGCAGCTTGGGCGACATCTGTCGCCCCGATGGCCACAACAGGTACAGACAACCGCCGTGGTCCAGGTGTTCATCCAGTACCGTCACCAATTCGCCGCGTTCCAGTTGCTGGGTGATGGTGAAGTCCGGCAGGCAGGCGATACCGTGGCCGCGCATGGCAAAGCAGATGCGTGTTTCCAGGTGGTTGCACACCATCGACACCGGCACCTCGTGGTCGGCGCCGTTGTCGGCGCGGCGCAGTGGCCAGCGCTGGAGTTTGCCGGTGGTCAGGAAGCGGTAGTGCAGCCCGGCGTGACGGGCCAGCTCGCGGGGATGGCGCGGTGTGCCGTGCTCGGCGAAGTAGGCCGGCGAGCCCACCAGCACATGCCGGAAGTCGCCCAGGCGGCGGGCATTGAGACGCGAATCGGAGGGTTCGCCGGCCCGCAATACCACGTCGAAACCTTCGCCGACGATATCCACCATGCGGTCGCTGAAGTCCAGGTCCAGTTCGATCTGCGGGTACTGCCCGATGAAGTCGCTGAGCAGCGGCACGATCATGCTGCTGACCTGGGGCAGGCTCACCCGCAGCTTGCCGCGCGGGGCCTGGCTGGCCTGGGACAGCTCGGCTTCGGTGGCTTCGATTTCGGCCAGGATGCGCCGGCTGCGCTCCAGAAACAGCGCGCCCTCGGCAGTGAGGGTGATGCTGCGGGTGCTGCGGTGGAACAGGCGTACCGCCAGCCGGCTCTCCAGCCGCGCCACGCGCTTGCCCACCGCCGAGGCGCTGACCCCCAGGGCCTTGCCGGCGGCCACGAAACTGCGGGTTTCGGCCACTTTCACAAACACCACGAAGCCGCTGAGGCTGTCCATGGTCGTTCTCCGATTGCGGACAGGTGTGTCCGGATTGTGCGGAATTCTACCCGTCTTTTTCCGCAGTGGCGGGAAGGATTACCGTGCAGTCACTTTTTTATTTCAGGAGTTTGCACCATGTCCCAGAGCAGTTGCCCGGCCCAGGCCGCAGCAGGGGTGGAGGCCGAACCGGCGTTCCCGTTGTCCGGCCTGCTGGCGTTGTCGATGGCCGGCTTCATCGCGATTCTCACCGAGACCCTGCCGGCCGGCCTGCTGGGGCACATCGCCAGCGGCCTGCAGGTCAGCGAGGCGATGGCCGGGCAACTGGTCACGGCCTATGCGCTGGGCTCGCTGCTGGCGGCGATCCCGCTGGTGACCCTGACCCAGGGCTGGCGCCGACGCAGGGTGCTGATGCTGGCGGTGCTCGGCTTCGGGGTGTTCAACACGGTGACGGCGGTGTCCGAGCACTACACCCTGACCCTGGTGGCGCGCTTCATGTGCGGGGTGGCGGCCGGCCTGGCGTGGGGCGTGATCGCCGGGTACGCACGGCGCATGGTCAGCGTGAGCCAGCAGGGCCGGGCGATGGCGGTGGCCATGATCGGCGCGCCCCTGGCGCTGTCGCTGGGGGTGCCGGCGGGCACCTGGCTGGGCGACCTGCTGGGCTGGCGCAGCACCTTCGTGCTGGTGTCGCTGGCGACCCTGGTGCTGATGGGCTGGGTGCTGCTCAGCGTGCCGGACTTCGACGGCCTGCCGGCCGGCAGGCGTGCCGCCATCGGCCAGGTGCTGGCCACCCCCGGGGTGAGCGCGGTGCTGGCGGTGATCTTCACCTGGGTGCTGGCGCACAACGTGCTGTACACCTACATCGTGCCGTTTCTGCAGGCCGGCGGCATGGCCGGCAGCACCGGCCCGGTACTGCTGCTGTTCGGCTGCGCCGCGCTGGTGGGGATTGGCGTGGTGGGCGTGCTGATCGACCGCCACCTGCGCCGGCTGGTGCTGGGCAGCCTGGTCGGTTTCGGCGTGGCGTCGGTGCTGCTGGGCCTGGCTACCGGTGCGCCGCTGCTGGTGTACTTCAGTGTGGCGCTGTGGGGCCTGAGCTTCGGCGGCGCCGGCACCCTGCTGCAGACCGCCAGTGCCGATGCGGCGGGCGAGGGTGCGGACGTGGCGCAGTCGATGATCGTCACCGTGTGGAACCTGGCCATCGCCGTGGCCGGGCTGGTGGGCGGCGTGCTGCTGAGCCACTGGGGCGTGCAGAGTTTCCCGTGGCTGCTGCTGGCGCTGGTGGGGCTGGCGTTGACCCTGACCCTGCGTTCGCACCGGCACGGTTTTCCGCTGGGGCGGCGCAATGCCGGGTAAGCCCGGCACTATCAGGTAGAATCGGCGCATTGACAGGGGTACGAGGTTGCAGCGGTGGAGGTTCAACAGGGCTTTGTCCTGACCCGGCACTGGCGGGATACGCCAGAGGGCACATGCGTGGAGTTCTGGCTGGCGACCGACCAGGGCCCGCGCCAGTTGCGCCTGCCCGTGCAGACGTCGGTGGCGTTCGTCGCCGCCACCCAGCGTGCCCATGTCGAGGCGGTGCTGCGCACCGAACGCGACGTCGAGCTGCGCGAGCTGGCGCTGTGCGACTTCCGCCACCGACCGGTGCTGGGCCTGTACTGCCGCCAGCATCGCCAGCTGATGCAGCTGGAAAAACGCCTGCGCGCCGCGGGCGTCGACCTGCTGGAAGCCGACATCCGCCCGCCCGAGCGCTACCTGATGGAGCGCTTCATCACTGCCCCGGTGACGTTCAGCGGCCGCCCCGATGCCGACGGCCTGCTGCTCGACGCCCAGCTCAAGCCGGCCCCGGACTACCGGCCGAACCTGCGCCTGGTGTCGCTGGACATCGAGACCACCGAGCGCGGCGAGCTGTATTCGATTGCCTTGGAAGGTTGTGGCCAGCGCCAGGTGTACATGCTCGGCCCGGCCAACGGCGACGCCAGTGGCGTGGACTTCGACCTGGAGTACTGCGCCAGCCGTGCCCAGCTGCTGGAGCGCCTGAACGACTGGATGGCCCGGCACGACCCCGACGCGATCATCGGCTGGAACCTGGTGCAGTTCGACCTGCGCGTGCTGCACGCCCATGCCCAGCAGTTGCAGGTGCCGCTGCGCCTGGGGCGCGGCGGCGAGGTGATGGAATGGCGCGAGCACGGCAGCCGCACGCACTTTTTTGCCGCCGCTGCCGGGCGCCTGATCATCGACGGCATCGAGGCGCTGCGGTCGGCGACCTGGAGCTTCCCCTCGTTCAGCCTGGAGAACGTCGCCCAGACCCTGCTCGGCGAAGGCAAGGCCATCGATACGCCGTACCAGCGCATGGACGAAATCAACCGCATGTTCGCCGAGGACAAGCCGGCCCTGGCGCGCTACAACCTCAAGGACTGCGAGCTGGTCACGCGCATCTTCGCCAGGACCGAGCTGCTGACCTTTCTGCTCGAACGCGCCACGGTCACCGGCCTGCCGGCCGACCGCAGCGGCGGTTCGGTGGCGGCGTTCTGTCACCTGTACATACCGCTGATGCACCGCCAGGGCTTTGTCGCCCCAAGCCTGGGCGGGCGCCCGGACGAGGCCAGCCCCGGCGGCTTCGTGATGGATTCGCGCCCCGGCCTGTACGAGTCGGTGCTGGTGCTGGACTACAAGAGCCTGTACCCGTCGATCATCCGCACCTTCCTGATCGACCCCATCGGCCTGGTCGAGGGCCTGCGCGAGCCGGATGACGAACACTCGGTGCCGGGTTTTCGCGGCGCACGCTTCTCGCGCACACGGCATTGCCTGCCGGCCATCGTCGAGCACGTGTGGCAGGGCCGCGAGCAGGCCAAGCGCGAACACAATGCGCCGCTGTCGCAGGCGCTGAAGATCATCATGAACGCCTTCTACGGGGTGCTTGGTTCCAGTGGCTGCCGCTTTTTCGACCCGCGCCTGGCGTCGTCGATCACAATGCGCGGGCACGCGATCATGCGCCGCACCCGCGAGCTGATCGAGGCCCAGGGCTACACGGTGATCTACGGCGATACCGACTCGACCTTCGTGTGGCTCAAGCGGGCCCATGACGAGGCGCAGGCCGGGGAGATCGGGCGTGCCCTGGTGCAGCAGGTCAACCAGTGGTGGCGCGAGCACCTGCGCGATGAGTACGGCCTGGACAGTGCGCTGGAGCTGCAGTACGAAACCCACTACAAGCGCTTTCTGATGCCCACCATCCGCGGTGCCGAGGAGGGCAGCAAGAAGCGCTATGCAGGCCTGGTGCACCGCGAGGGCGGGCCCGACGAGATGGTCTACAAGGGCCTGGAGGCCGTGCGCACCGACTGGTCGCCGCTGGCCCAGCACTTTCAGCAGGAGCTGTACCAGCGCATTTTCGAGCGCAGGCCGCACCAGGCCTATGTGAAGGACTACGTGCAGCGCACCCTGGCCGGGGAGCTGGACGATCAACTGGTCTACCGCAAGCGCCTGCGCCGGCCCCTGGACGACTACCAGCGCAACGTGCCGCCGCATGTGCGGGCGGCACGCATGGCCGACGAGTTCAACGACAGCCAGGGGCGGCCACGCCAGTACCAGAATGGCGGGTGGATCAGCTACGTGATGACCCTGGCCGGGCCCGAGCCTTTGGAAAACCGGCGCAACGGCATCGACTACGAGCATTACCTGACCCGGCAGCTGCAGCCGGTGGCCGATGCGATACTGCCGTTTGTGGGGGATGACTTCAGCACCCTGATCGATCGGCAGATGGGGTTGTTCTGATGGGGCTGTTGCGCCCCTGCACACCACCATTGAGCGAACCTGCAGGAGCCGGCCTGGCCGGCGAAGGGGCCAGTGGCCCGACACATCCCTGACCTTCAGCTATCCTCTGCACATGCACAGCTACCCTTGAAACCGAAAGTTACTTTTGTAAACGTCCACACACGCGGGCAGTCGTTTAGGCTCGCTCGGATCTTTCGCTTTGATCTGTAGTCTTTGGTGCATGGAAACAAGAAGGAGATGCACATGCTTGTTCGGTCACTGACCTTCGCCACCCTGCTGGCAGTCGCCAGCCCGCTGCTCGCCGATGACGCGCCCCTGGCCGTTGACCTGGGCAAGTCCAGACCCCTGATCGTGATTGCCCCCAGCACCGCCGACCCGACCTTGCGCACCCTGAACGAGGCCCTCAAGGACCCGGCGACCAAGAGCAAGTTCGAGGAGCGCAACCTGGTGCTCTACAGCGTGGCGGGCATGGTCGGCAAGCGTGACGACAAGAACCTCGAGCAGCAGACCACCATGGCGCTGATTCGCGAACTCAGCCTGGGCGCGCGCAAGGGCACCCAGGTGGTGCTGGTGGGCAAGGACGGCGAGAAGCACATCATCGAGCATGACGGCACGGTGGAGCCGGAGCAGATCTTCGCGGCGGTCGACCAGTTGCCGGCCAGCGAAAAGGCCATTGTGGCGCCGACGGTCGCAGCGCCCGCCGCCGAGCCTGCGCCAGAGGGCAAGCCGGGCAAGCATGCCAAGCCGGCCAAGCCCGCCAAGCCGGCTGCGCCGCCCAAGCCGCTGGAAGACTGAGACACCCCTTCGCCGGCAAGGCCGGCGCCTACAGGTTCAGCGCTACGCCTGTAGGCGTCGGCCTTGCCGGCCAGGCACTTCAGCCGCCCAGCCGCTTCTCCATGAACACCCGCCGAAACCCCGCCTGCACGGCCCTGTGGGTTTCGCGATAACCCAGCCGCTCATACAGCCCCAGGTTTTCGCTCATCGCTTCATTGGTGTACAACCGCACCACCTCCAGCCCCAGCTGCCGGGCACGCGCTTCGGCATGCGCCATCAGTTGTCGCCCAAGCCCGCGGCCCTGAGCGGCCGGGCTTACCGCGACATTGTCGAGCAACAGGCCATCGGCCTGGGCGATCAGCACCAGCACACCGAGCACCTGACCTTGCTCTTCGAACACCTCGACCCGACCCTGGGCGATCAGCGCGGCGTAATCCTCCAGCATCGGCCCCGGCCTGGCACCGATGCGTGGAATGTACAGCGCATAGGCAGCCTCGATCAGTGCCTGTACAGGTGCAACGTCGTGGGCGGTGGCGGGGCGGATCATCGGCAGGCTCCTGGTGGGTGGCAGCAAGCGCCTACCTTAAATCAAGGCGTTGTCGCAGGGCAGCATTGCTTTCATGGCAAAACATCAACATGATAATGAGACAAATTACCATTCGTGTCGGATTTGCCCAGCGTGCCCACGCCTTCAGACCCCAACGCCCTGTTCACCGCGCTCTATAGCGACAACTACCGCTGGCTGCGCGGCTGGCTGTATCGCCAGTTGCACTGCCCGCAGGATGCCGCCGACCTGACCCAGGACACGTTCGTGCGCGCTCTGGGCTCGCAGCAGTTGCCACAGCTGGAGCAGCCGCGGGCCTTCCTGGCCACCGTGGCGCGCCATCTGCTGCGTAACCTGTGGCGCCGCCGCAGCCTGGAGCGCGCCTACCTGGAGCAGCTGGCTTTGCTGCCCGACAGCTTCAGCCCCTCTGAAGAAGACCTGGCCCTGGTGCGCGAGGCCATCGAGAGCATCGACCGTCTGCTGGCGGGCCTGCCGCTGCGGGTGCGCCAGGCGTTCGTGCTGCATCGTCTGGAAGGCCTGTCGCAGCCGGCAATAGCCGAGCAACTGGGCGTGTCGCTGGCGACGGTGGAGCGCGACCTGCGCCGCGCCTTTGTGCATTGCCTGAGCGTGGTGGGCCCATGAGCGTGCCCAAGGTGGATTCGGCCACCCAGTCGGCGGTCGACTGGTTGCTGCGGCTGGAGTCGGTACCGCCTGGCGATGCGCGGCATCAGGCCTTCGAAGCCTGGCTGTCGGCCAGCCCGGCCAACCGCCACGCCTGGCAGCGGGTCAATGCACTGCTCAGCCAGCCGCTGGCCAGCCTCGAAGAAGCCGAGGCGCGCAGCCCCGGCCAGCGCCAGGCCGCCAGTCGCAGCTTGCTGGCGGCGCCCGTGCACGGCCGGCGCAAGGTGCTGGGTGGCGGCCTGGCGATGCTGCTGCTGGGGCTGGGTGCAGGCGGCATCGCCAACCGTCTGACACCGCTCGAAGGCCTGTTTGCCGATCTGCACAGTGCCACGGGTGAGCGCAAGCGCGTGACCCTGGCCGATGGCAGCGAACTGTTGCTCAACGCGCGTAGCGCCGTGGACATTCGCTTCGACGCTGCGCAGCGCCGTGTGCTGATACGTGAAGGTGAGGTGCTGGTAAGGGTGGCGGCCGATGCCGCGAGGCCCTTCGTGATTGCCACGGCGCACGGCGAGGCGCGTGCCTTGGGTACGCAGTTCCTGGTGCGCCAGAGCCGTGACCACAGCCTGGTGGCAGTGCAGCAGCACAGCGTGCGACTGACCACCCGTGGGGGCGCCAGCAGCGTTGTCGAACAGGGCCAGGCGGCGCGTTTCGATGCGCAGGGTATCCACCCCGAAGCAGTGTCGCTGCGCAGCCGCGCCGACTGGCAGAGCGGGCAACTGGTGGTACACGACGAGCCCTTGGGCGAGGTGGTCGAAGTGCTGCGCCGCTATCGTCCGGGGCTGCTGCGCATAAGCCCGCAGGCGGCGCAGGTGCGGGTGTTCGGGGTGTTCAGCCTGGATGACAGCGATGCCACCCTGCACGCATTGGCCGAGACCTTGCCGATTCGCCTGGAGCAGTACGGCGGCTGGCTGACCCGAATAGAGGCGCGCTGATTTTTTTGCACCCGGTGTGAGGGGGTTGGCGTTTTCGTCGGTCTTGCTCGTTGAATGCCAACCTACAACGAGCACCTTGCCACCATGTCACACATGACTTTCCGCCCAGGGCTGCTGGCCCTGGCCATCGCCCTTGGCCCGCTGTCGACGATGCCTGCGCAGGCCGACAACGCCATCGCGGCCAGCAGTGTCGTGCACCGTTTCGACCTGCCGGCCGGGCCGCTGGGCGAGACGCTCAGCCGTATCTCTCGCGAAGGCGGGCACACCCTGTCGGTAAGCCCGGCGCTGCTGGAGGGCAAGCGTGCCGCTGCGGTACGCGGTAATTTCACTGCCGAACAGGCCGCGCGCCAGGCGCTGACCGGCACTGGCCTGGGGCTGGGCAGCACCCGCGGCGGCACCTGGAGCCTGTACCCGTTGAGCGATGGCGCCGCGCTCAACCTGGCGCCCACCGCCATCGATGGCCGCAGCCTGGAAGACGCGCGCGGCCCGGTGGAAGGTTACGTGGCCACCCGCAGCGCCACGGCCACCAAGACCGACACGCCGATCCTCGAAATCCCCCAGGCAGTCAACGTGGTCACCGCCGCCCAGGTGCAGACCCAGGGCGCTCGCAACCTGACCCAGGCGTTGCGCTATACGCCGGGGCTGAGTACCAACGGCTACACCGACCGCAACACCATCGCCGACGAGATCGGCAGCCGCGGCTTTGCGCCGACCCTGCTGTACCTGGATGGCGCCTACCTGCCGTATGCCGGCAGCCTGGGCGGCGCGCCGCAGATCGACCCCTACCTGCTTGAACGCATCGAAGTGCTCAAGGGCCCGGCTTCGGTGCTGTACGGCCAGAACCAGCCGGGCGGCATGATCAACCTGGTGTCCAAGCGCCCGGGCACCGAGGACCATCATCAGGTCAAGCTCAGCTATGGCAGCTATGACCGGGTCAAGGGTGCCTTCGACGTGGGCGGTGCGCTGGACGCCGACAAGACCCTGAGCTATCGCCTGGTGGGCCTGGCCAAGAGCGGCAACGAGCAGGTCGAGCATGCCGACGAGTCGCGCACGCTGATCGCGCCGAGCCTGACCTGGGCGCCAAACGAGCAGACCGAGTTCACCGCCTACGCGCAGATCCAGCGCGACAAGGGCGCGGCGGACTATCAGGCGCTGCCGGTCATCGGCACGCTGTATCGCAACAGCCGCGGCCAGCATATCGACCGCGACGTGTTCCTGGGCGACAGCGACTGGAACGCCTACACCCGCGACCAGCAGGTGTTCGGCTACGACCTGGCGCACGTGTTCAACGACAACCTGAAGTTTCGTCAGAGTGCACGCTACATCGACGTCAACGATCGCTACCGCGGCTTCTACCTGAACCGCTTCGTCACCGATGCCAACGGCGTGGTCGACGATACCCGCGCCACCCGCACCAAGCTGGACTGGCGCCAGCACAACACCACCTACAGCATCGATAACAACCTGGAGGGCACGTTCAGCACCGGGGCGCTGGAGCACACCCTGCTGGGCGGCGTGGACTACCGCAAGTTCACCCGTCGCTACCAGGGCTACAACCTCTACAACGCCGAGATCATCGACCTGTACAACCCCACCAACTACCACACCGACGGCGTGCCGACCCTGACCACCAAGTGGGACAACACGGTGAAGCAGACCGGCCTGTACGTGCAGGACCAGATCCGCTTCGACCGCTTCATCCTGACCCTGGGCGGGCGCCAGGACTGGGCCGAGGTCGAGAACCGTGACCTGCTGGCGCAAAGCCCGGCAGAGCGCAAGGTGCCGCAGAAGGACAAGAAGTTCACCAAGCGAGTGGGCCTGACCTACGTCACCGAGTTCGGCCTGGCGCCCTATGTGAGCTATGCCGAATCGTTCATGCCGTCGGTGGGCAAGAGCTCACCGGCGCGTGGTGCCAGTTCGTTCAAGCCGATCGAGGGCGAGCAGTATGAAGTGGGGGTCAAGTACCAGCCGCAGGACAACACCCTGATCACGGCGTCGGTGTACCAGATCAAGCAGAAGAACGTGCTGACCACCGACCGCGACGACCCGATGTACCAGACCCAGGATGGCGAGATCCGCTCGCGCGGTATCGAACTGGAGGCCAAGAGCAGCGTGGGGCAGGTGGACCTGCTGCTGGCGCTGTCGTACCTGGATTCGTTCCGCACCAAGAGCGCCGACGGCGACGAGGGCAACCGCAACGCGGCGCAGGCACCGTGGTCGGCCAGCAGCTGGGTGGCCTGGCATTTCGACGACAGCCTGGCCGGGCTGACAGTAGGGGCAGGGGCCAGGTACACCGGCAAGAACTACGGGGACTCGGCGAACACCTTCAAGACACCGTCGTTCGTGGTGTATGACGCAACGATCAACTACGACCTGGCGCAGCTGGGGTTGAAGGGCCTGCAGGCGAGCCTGAACGTGCAGAATCTGTTCGACCGGGAGTATGTGTCGACGTGCGTGTATGCGTTTGGCTGCTATTACGGTCAGGAGCGTACGGCGGCGCTTGAGTTGACCTACGACTGGTAAAAGCTTCGCGGGTCAAGCCCGCTCTTGCAGGGTGGCGGTGATCACTTTGGGAGCGGGCTTGACCCTCGATGGGCTGCGCAGCAGCCCTGATGCCCAGCACACAACCCGCTGCTGCCACACTGTTGCCTGGTCAGCAGCCGCTGTTCGAATAATCCATAAAATTCATATAATTCAACTACATAAAGCATTGGCACGCTGCTTGCGATAGTCCGCTTACCCTGACTTATCGGAACCCCCGCCATGCCTGCCCCTACCGCCTATCTACCCCTTGCGCTGGCCATTGCCGCCACGTTGCACGGCACCGCCGCCCTGGCCGCCGCACCGCCCGCCGACGCCTTGCCCACCGTCACCGTGACCGCGCAGAAGCGCGAAGAATCGGTACAGGACGTACCCTCGGCGATCTCGGTGGTCAGTGACCGCCAGATCGACCGCAGCGGCGGCGGCTTCAGTGCCGGCAAGGCCCTGCAGAACGTGCCCAACGCCATCGCCCCCGAGTTCGCCGGGCACCAGCGCCCGCGCTGGTACATCCGCGGCATGGGCTCGGGCGACATGGCCTCGACCACCGTGTACCCGGTGGGCATCTATACCGATGACGTGTACATCGACCCGCACGTGGCCACCGGCTTCCCGCTCTACGACATGGAGCGCGTCGAGGTGCTGCGCGGCCCGCAAGGCACGCTGTGGGGCAAGAACACCACCGGTGGCGCGATCAACTTCGTGTCGCGCAAGCCAAGCTTCGAAGACGGCGCCAACGGCTACTTCAAGCTCGACCTGGGCAACTACAATTCGCGCCTGTACGAAGGTGCCTACGGCGATACCCTGGTCAAGGACCGCCTGGCCGCGCGGGTGGCGTTCATCGACCAGAGCAGCGACGGCCAGCTCAAGAACGAGGTCGATGGCCACACTGCCGGCGACATCCATGACCAGGCCCTGCGCCTGCAACTGCTGGCCCAGGTCAACGACGACCTGCAGGCCACCCTGCAGCTGCACGCCCGTGACTACAAGGGGCAAGGTATCGTGGCCCGCGCCTGGGGTGCCGGGCCGGGCGGCAGCACGCTGTTCGGGCCCGCGCCCAAGCCTGCCTCCGACAAGGTCGCCTTCACCGGCAAGGCCGATGACCGCATCGAGCACAACGGCCTGCAACTGGCGCTCAAGTGGGACCTTGGCGAGCTGCAGCTGGACTCGATCACCGCCTTCGACGACGTGCACGAAAAGGCCCAGAGCCCGAACATGAGCATCTACGAGTTCGGCCGTGGCTATAACGACGACCGCTGGAAGCAGGTGTCGCAGGAGCTGCGCCTGTCGTCGGCGAAGAACCAGCCGGTGAGCTGGATCGTCGGCACCCACCTGTTCCACGAACAGCTCGACAGCCACAACAGCAATGCGCTGTTCCCCGAAGCCTACAACCAGGCCTTCGGCGTGGCCGACTTCGGGCGTACCGACATCGACCAGAAGACCGACAGCTTCGCGCTGTTCGGCAGCAGCACCTGGCAGGCCACCGACGACCTGAGCTTCACCGCCGGCCTGCGCTGGACCCGCGAAACCAAGGACATCGACCTGCGCCGGGTGGCCGCGCCGGATGCTGCCAGTGTCGACTTCAGCAACCGCAACGACTGGTGGAAGCATTACAGCGGGCCGCTGGTGACCACGGTGGTGCAGGACGAGAAACGCACCTGGAACAAGCTGACCTATGATTTCACCCCCGAATACCAGCTCAACGACAACGCGCGGGTGTACTTTCGTTATGCCAAGGGCTTTCGTTCCGGCGGCTTCAGCGGCGGGGCGCAGGTGCAGGCCGAGGCCTCGGTGGTGGCGCCGGAGAACGTCGACGCCTACGAACTGGGGGTCAAGAGCGAGTGGTTCGACGAGCGCCTGATCGCCAATGCCAACGTGTTCTACTACGACTATTCGGACATCCAGGTGAACGCGGTGTCGGTGCGCAACGGGCAGGTGGTGTCGCTGCTGACCAACAGCGGCCAGGGCGTGATACGCGGTGCGGAGTTCGAGTTGCAGGCGCTGCCCTTGGCCAACCTGGAACTGCATGGCTCGCTGGGGCTACTGCACACCGAGTTGCAGGACTTCGAATCGGGGGGTGTGGACTACTCGGGCAACCGCATTGCACGTTCGCCGTCGCGCACACTGGCGGTGGGGGGCAGTTATCGCATTGCGCTGGAGAACGGCGACGACATCACCCTGGGCACCGACTGGCGCTACCAGAGCCGGATCTTCTTTCTGCCCACCGCGCAGGCCGACCACAGCGTGTCGCAGGGTGGCTACACATTGGGCAATGCCAGCGCCACGTACCATGTGGGCGGGCAATATGACCTGGACTTCACCGCCTACGTGAACAACCTCACCGACAAGCAGTACAAGACCGACAGCGTGCCGCTGCCGTTCGATGTGGCGTGGGATGCGCGGGGGGATCGCAGGACGTTCGGGGTGAGTGCCACGACGCGGTTCTGAGGTCGCTCTTGCGGGCCTCTTCGCCGGCAAGGCCGGCTCCTACAAGGTTGCGCCGTCTGTAGGAGCCGGCCTTGCCGGCGAAGAGGCCAGCAGGTACACCCGCAATCGCTCGATGCTCTCGCGCCACGCACTGCCCACCGGCCATACCAGGTAGTAGGCATCTCCCGTTGCCACCGCCTGTTCGAACTGAGGTCGGGCTTGANTGTGGGAGCGGGCTTGCCCCGCGAAGTTTTTCAGGCCGGCAACTGCCCCAGCAGGTACACCCGCAATCGCTCGATGCTCTCGCGCCACGCACTGCCCACCGGCCACACCAGGTAGTAGGCATCTCCCGTTGCCACCGCCTGTTCGAACGGCAACGCCAGCCGCCCGGCGCGGACATCGTCGCTCACCAGCGCCAGGTCGCCGATCGACACGCCATGCCCGGCCATGGCCGCCGCAATCCCTTGCTCCAGCGTATCGAACAGCGTGCCGCGCTGCAGGTCGACCTGCTCGAGCAGGCCCGCCCCGCGCAGCCAGCGCTGCCAGTCCCGCCGGTCATTGGACGGGTGCAGCAACGCCACCCCGGCCAGCCGCTGCGCATCCCACACGCCATCCCCCAGCAACCCCGGCGCACAGATCGGGATCAATCGCTCATCGAACAGCCTGCACACCTCGACCTGCCCACCGAACTGCCCATTGCCCAGCAGCACCGCGCAGTCGTAGGGCTCGCTGGCAAAATCCACGCTGTCGACGTCCATCCACACGCTTGCCAGCTGCACGGTGTCGGCCTGGGCGTAACGCTGGATGCAGCCCAGCAGCCAGCGCATGGTCAGGGTGGAGGGCGCCTTCAGGCGCAGGTGGCGCGAAGCGCTGCGAAACGGCTGGCAGGCCTGTTCGATCAGGGCAAAGCCCGCCCCCAGTTGCTCGGCCAGGCGCCGCCCGGCGTCGGTGAGGCGCAGGCGCGGGCCGTGGCGCTCGAACAGGCGGCAACCGAACTGGGCCTCCAGGGTGCGGATATGGCGGCTGATGGCGCTCTGGGTCAGCGCCAGCTCTTCCCCGGCGCGGGTGAACGAACAGGTGCGCGCCGCCACTTCAAAGGCGCGCAGTGCATACAACGGGGGCAGACGTTCAACCATGCCAGGGGCAGTCCATGATGAGTATTTGTCGTAGTAGGGCAGAGCATTTTGCGTTTTTCAAGGGCCATGCAGCTGCGCACACTTTGCACCTGACCTGCATTGACGACAAAGGAGCCTCTTTTGAACACCACGCTGCTGTTGGCCTACCTGGGCACTGTACTCATTCTGATCGCCACCCCTGGGCCGGTGGTGGCGCTGGTGGTCGGCACCAGCGGGCGTTCGGGCACCGGGGCGGCCATACGCACGGCGCTGGGGGCCAATGCCGCCTCCCTGGTGCTGGTGGCCGCCGCTGCGCTGATCCTGGCCGGCAGCCTGGCACTCAGCCCGGTGGTTCTCAATGCGGTGGCGCTGGTGGGGTGCGTGTTCATGGCCTGGCTGGGGCTGGGGGCGCTGCGTGCGCCAGCCGTGGAGGATGCGCCGCCGCCCAGGGCAAGTGGCTGGTGGCACGGCTTTGCGGTGGGTATCGCCAACCCCAAGGACATTCTGTTCTTCGTGGCGTTCTTCCCGCAGTTCATCCACGTCACGGCCTCGTTCGGCACCAGCATCGGGGTGCTGGCGGCGTTGTGGCTGGTGGTCGACCTGGGGGTGCTGGCGCTGTACATCGCGCTGATGCGCGGCGCCCTGGCGCAGCGGCACCGGGCGCTGGTGGCCCGGCTGTCGGGGCTGGTGCTGTTGCTGGTGGCGGTGGCCGGCGCTGTGTATTCGGCGCGGGCGCTGCTGGCCGCCTAGAGAGTGACCACGGCCTTGTCGCTGCCCTGGGCCTGTTGCAACAGCAGGCTCAGCTGCGCCACCTGACGCTGCAACTGGTCGCGTTCTTCCTTGAGGCGGCGCAGTTCGTCGCGGCGCACGCTCACGTAAAGGGTCTGGGGTGGGCTCGCTGACATCAAGGTTCCCATTGCACACCTCGCAATTGGTTTGGTACATGGTTTGAGCGTAGACGCTCGATCGGCCGCGATTCTGAATTCTTTTTCCTGTCATGGGAACTTTTTTGTTTATCGCTGTCGTGCCGTTGGTCGATGAAACCAACCCGGGCCTGCCTGGACTAACCTTGAAGGCCTGAGCAGGCTTTCTACACTTTACGGAGCATCGGCACATGCAACTGGGAATCGTGGGGCTGGGCCGCATGGGCGGCAATATTGCAAGGCGCCTGATGCGCGAGGGGCACCACACCGTGGTGCATGACCGCAACGCGCCCGCCATCGATACGCTGGTGGCCGAGGGCGCCACAGGCGCCGCCGACCTGGCCGCACTGGTGCAGCAACTGGACGCGCCGCGCGCGGTCTGGGTGATGCTGCCGGCGGGCGAGGCCACCGAGCAGACCATCGCGCAACTGGCCGACCTGCTGGAGGCGGACGATGTGATCATCGACGGCGGCAATACCTTCTACAAGGACGACATCCGCCGCGCCCAGCACCTGGCCGAGCGCCAGTTGCACTACGTGGACGTCGGCACCTCCGGTGGCGTGTGGGGCCTTGAGCGCGGCTACTGCATGATGATCGGCGGCGAGCAGGCGATTTTCGAACGCCTCGAGCCGCTGTTCGCCACCCTGGCACCGGGTGAGGGCGACATTCCACGTACCCGTGGCCGAACCGGCCCCAGCGAGCGCGCCGAAAAGGGCTATATCCATGCCGGGCCACCCGGCGCCGGGCATTTCGTCAAGATGATCCACAACGGCATCGAGTACGGCCTGATGCAGGCCTATGCCGAGGGCTTCGACATTCTCAAGACCAAGGCCAGCGAGAGCCTGCCGGCCGACCAGCGCTTCGACCTCAACCTGCCCGAAATCGCCGAGGTGTGGCGCCGCGGCAGCGTGGTCACCTCGTGGCTGCTGGACCTGACCGCCGATGCACTGGTGGCCGACCCGCAGCTGGGCAGCTACAGCGGCTCGGTGTCCGACAGCGGCGAAGGGCGCTGGACCATCGATGCGGCGGTGGAGCAGGCGGTGCCGGTACCGGTGTTGTCCAGCGCACTGTTCGCGCGCTTTCGTTCACGCCAGCAGCAGGGCACCTACGGTGACAAGCTGCTGTCGGCGATGCGCTTCGGTTTTGGTGGCCATGTCGAGAAGCCCGAATGAGTGAACACGACGTCGAAGCGGCACCAGCCTGTACCCTGTTCCTGTTTGGCGCCAATGGCGACCTGGTCAAACGCCTGCTGATGCCAGCGTTGTACAACCTGCACCGCGACGGCCTGCTGGACAAAGGCATGCGCATCGTCGGGGTCGACCACAACCCGGCCACCGACGGCGAATTCGCCGAGCGCCTGGAAACCTTCATGCGTGAACGCGACCAGGGCGAGGGCGCCACCCGGTGCCTGGACGACAAGCTGTGGAAGCGCCTGGCCAAGGGCATCGGCTACCTCACCGGCGACTTCATGGAGCCCTCCACCTACCAGGCCATCGCCGAGCGCATCGATAAGGGGCGCACCGGCAACGCGATCTTCTACCTGGCCACCTCGCCGCGTTTTTTCAGCGGCGTGGTGCAGCAACTGGGGGCGGCCGGGCTGCTGGACGAGGCCAACGGCTTTCGTCGGGTGGTGGTGGAGAAGCCCTTCGGTTCGGACCTGGCCAGCGCCGAGGCGCTGAACGCCTGCCTGCTCAAGGTGATGAGCGAAAAGCAGATCTACCGCATCGACCACTACCTGGGCAAGGAGACGGTACAGAACATCCTGGTCAGCCGTTTTTCCAACGGCCTGTTCGAGGCGTTCTGGAACAACCACTACATCGATCACGTGCAGATCACCGCTGCCGAGACGGTGGGCGTGGAAACCCGTGGCGCCTTCTACGACACCACCGGGGCACTGCGCGACATGGTGCCCAACCACCTGTTCCAGCTGCTGGCGATGGTGGCGATGGAGCCGCCCGCCGCCTTTGGCGCGGACGCGGTGCGCAGTGAAAAGGCCAAGGTGATCGGTGCGATTCGCCCGTGGTCCAAGGCCATGGCCCTGAAGAACTCGGTGCGCGGGCAGTACACCGCCGGCAAGCAGGGGCGCAAGAAGCTGGCCGGCTACCGCCAGGAGCCTCGTGTAGACCCCGACAGCCAGACCGAAACCTACGTGGCGCTCAAGGTGATGATCGACAACTGGCGCTGGGTGGGCGTGCCGTTCTACCTGCGCACCGGCAAGCGCATGAGCGTGCGTGACACCGAGATCGCCATCTGCTTCAAGCCAGCGCCCTATGCGCAGTTTCGCGACAGCGACGCCGAGCGGCCCAAGCCCAACTACCTGAAGATCCAGATCCAGCCCAATGAAGGCATGTGGTTCGACCTGCAGGCCAAGCGCCCGGGGCCGACCCTGGCCATGGAGAACGTCGAGCTGGGTTTTGCCTACAAGGACTTCTTCAAGATGCAGCCCTCCACGGGCTACGAAACCCTGATCTACGACTGCCTGACGGGCGACCAGACGCTGTTCCAGCGTGCCGACAACATCGAGAACGGCTGGCGTGCGGTGCAGCCGTTCCTGGACGCCTGGGCGCAGGGCGGTGAGGTGCAGCCGTATGCGGCCGGGGAAGACGGGCCGCAGGCGGCCGACGAACTGCTGGCCCGCGATCGGCGGGTCTGGCACAGCATTGGTTGACGGGAGGTTCATGACGGGCGCCATCGAAGACTACGCACTACTGGGCAATTGCCGCAGCGCAGCACTGGTGGGCCGTGACGGCTCGCTGGACTGGCTGTGCTTTCCACGCTTCGACTCGCCGGCCTGCTTTGCCGCGCTGCTGGGCGACGAAGAAAACGGGCGCTGGCAGATCGCGCCGCGCGAAGCGCCACTGGAGGTAACCCGCGAGTACCAGCAGGACACCCTGATCCTGCACACCACCTTCGTGACTGCCAGCGGCCGTGCGCGGCTGATCGACTGCATGCCGCTGGACGATGCGCACCACAGCGTGCTGCGCATCGTCGAGGGGCTGGAGGGCGAGGTGGCCTTCGACATGGACCTGGTGATGCGCTTCGACTATGGCAGCAGCGTGCCCTGGGTCGAGAAGCTCGACCCGCTGACCTTGACCGCCGTGGCCGGGCCGGACCGCCTGACCCTGCGCAGCACGGTGAGCACCCACGCACGCGATCACCATACCGGCAGCCGCTTCAGCGTGAAGGCCGGTCAGCGCCACACCTTCAACCTGAGCCACCAGCCATCGCACCTGCCGTTGCAGCCGGCCTTCGAGCCGGAGCAGGCGCTGCTGGACACCGCGCACAAGTGGCGCGAGTTTGCTGCGCGCTGCCCGCAGGTGGGCGAGCACACGGCGCGGGTCAAGCGCTCGCTGATCACCCTCAAGGCGCTGACCTATGCGCCCACCGGCGGCATCGTGGCCGCGGCCACCACCTCGCTGCCGGAGCACCTGGGTGGCGAGCGCAACTGGGATTACCGCTACTGCTGGCTGCGCGATGCCACCATGACCTTGCTGGCGTTCATGAACCTGGGCTACTTCGAGGAGGCCCAGGCCTGGCGCGAATGGCTGCTGCGCTCGGTGGCGGGCAACCCCGAGCAGATGCAGATCATGTACGGCCTGGCCGGCGAGCGCCGGCTGCCGGAGTACGAGCTGCCCTGGCTGGCCGGCTATGCCGGTTCGCAGCCGGTGCGGGTGGGCAATGCCGCGGCGGTGCAGCACCAGCTGGACATCTATGGCGAGGTGGCCGATGCGCTGTGTCAGGCCATGCGCGGCGGCCTGCCGCGCTTGCCGCGCAGTGCGGCGATCGGGCGGGTGATCATGCCGTACCTGGAGACCATCTGGCGCCAACCCGACGAGGGCATCTGGGAGGTGCGCGGGCCGCAGCAGCATTTCACCCACTCCAAGGTGATGGCCTGGGTGGCGTTCGATCGGGCGGCCAGCCTGAGCGAGCCGACCGAGGAGGGCAAGGCCCAGGCTGCGCACTACCGCGAGGTGGCCGCGCAGATCCATCGCCAGGTGTGCGAGCAGGGCGTCGATGCGCAACTGGGCTGTTTTGTGCAGGCCTATGGCTCGCAGGAGATGGACGCGAGCCTGCTGCAGATTGCCCTGACCGGTTTTCTGCCAGCCGACGACCCGAGGTTTCTGGCAACCCTGGCGCAGATCGAGAAGCGCCTGCTGCATGACGGGCTGGTGCGCCGCTACGACAGCGACAGCGGCTGCGATGGGCTGGCGCCGGGGGAAGGTACGTTTCTGGTGTGCTCGTTCTGGCTGGCGGACGTGTACGTGCTGCTGGGGCGCCAGCAAGAGGCCCAGGCGTTGTTCGAGCGCCTGTGCGGGCTGTGCAACGATGTGGGGCTGCTGGCCGAGCAGTACGACCCGCAAGGTGGCCGCATGCTGGGCAATTTCCCGCAGGCCTTCAGCCATATCGGCATCATCAACACGGCGCTGAACCTGCACCGGGCGCAGTGTCCGGTGCGCGACAGGGCCCGCTGCGGGTGACTGCGGCGGCCGCTTCGCCGGCAAGGCCGGATCCTGCAGTGCAGGAGCAACAGCCCAGCCTTTGGCACAAGCGCCGCCTATGGTCTGCGATATAGTCCAGCCACCCCATCCCGCGTCAGCCCAAGGAGTGCCACGTGACCGACTACACCGCGTTCAAGGTCGAACTGTCGAACAGCATCGCCCACGTCCAGATCAACCGCCCGGAAAAGATCAACGCCATGAATGCCGCGTTCTGGAGCGAGATCGTCGAGATCTTCCAGTGGATCGACGAGACCGACGCGGTGCGCGTGGTGGTGATCAGCGGCGCCGGCAAGCATTTTTCTTCCGGCATCGACCTGATGCTGCTGGCCTCGGTGGCCAACGAAATGGGCAAGGACGTAGGCCGCAACGCGCGCCTGCTGCGGCGCAAGATCCTGCAGATGCAGGCCTCGTTCAATGCCGTGGATACTTGCCGCAAGCCGGTGCTGGCAGCCATCCAGGGCTACTGCCTGGGCGGCGCGATCGACCTGATCGCCGCCTGCGACATGCGCTACGCGGCTGCCGATGCGCAGTTCTCGATCAAGGAAATCGACATGGGCATGGCCGCAGACGTCGGCACCCTGCAGCGCCTGCCACGCATCATCGGCGACGGCATGCTGCGCGAGCTGGCCTACACCGGGCGCACTGTCGGCGCCGACGAGGCGCGCCAGATCGGCCTGGTCAACCGCACCTTCGACGATCAGGCCAGCCTGCTGGACGGGGTTTTTGCGATTGCCGCCGAGATCGCGGGCAAATCCCCGATTGCCGTGGCCGGCACCAAGGAGATGCTCAGCTACATGCGCGATCACCGCATCGACGACGGGCTGGAATACATTGCCACCTGGAACGCTGCCATGTTGCAATCCACCGACCTGCGGGTGGCGATGGCCGCCAGCATGAGCAAACAGAAACCGCAGTTCGACGACTGAGCCCGGTCGCGAACCCTCAAGGAACGCAACATGTCAGCGCGCTGGACCACTGCAGTACTGGACCCCAACACCCCCGGCGGCCTGGCCGTCGCCCACTGTGCCGAGGGCTTTCTGGTGGACGCCAACGGCGCGCTGTTCCCGCGGGACTGGCTCAGGCGCCAGGACCTGGACGTGGTGTGCGAGCACGGCATCGGCCACTTCGACGGCCAGCCGGTGTTTCTGCTCGAACTGCGCTCGGCACAGGCGCCCCAGGGCTGCAGCTGGCGCGGCCTGCGCCAGTTCATGCTGGAAGGCGATTCCGATACCTACACCCTCCTTGGTTATGCCGCGCAGATCGCCACCTGGGCCCGCGAGCACCGCTTTTGCGGCAGTTGCGGGCAGGCGATGGTGCAGATCCAGTGGGAGCGCGCGATGTACTGCGCCGGCTGCGAGCTGCGCAGCTACCCGCGCATTTCGCCGAGCATGATCGTGCTGATCACCCGTGGCGACGAGATACTGCTGGCGCGCTCGCCACGCTTCGTGACCGGCGTGTACAGCACCCTGGCCGGGTTTGCCGAGCCGGGCGAGTCGGCCGAGGACTGCCTGGTGCGTGAGGTGCGTGAAGAGGTGGCGCTGGAGGTGAAGAACCTCCAGTACGTGGGCAGCCAGTGCTGGCCGTTCCCGCATTCGATGATGCTGGGCTTTCATGCCGAATACGCCGGCGGCGAGATCGTGATGCAGGCCGACGAGATCGAGGATGCCCAGTGGTTCAGCGTGCATGCGCTGCCGCCGTTGCCGGCGGGCCGCTCGATTGCGCGTTACCTGATCGACCTGTACGTGGCGCGCCGCCTAGGCCTGGCCGAACCAGTGCTGCCACGCTAGGCGCACGGTCAGGGCCAGCACCACGGTGATGAACACCGGGCGGATGAACTTGCTGCCGCCGCTGATGGCGGTGCGTGCGCCGAAGAACGCGCCGACCATCAGCGACGAGCCCATGGCCAGGCCCACCGCCCAGTCCACCTGGCCGGAGAAGATGAACACCGACAGTGCTGCGGCGTTGCTCACGAAGTTCATGCTGCGCGCCACGCCGCTGGCCTTGACCAGGTCGATGGGGTAGAGCAGCAGGGTGCTGACGGTCCAGAACGCGCCGGTGCCCGGGCCGGCCACGCCGTCATAGAAACCCAGGGTCAAGCCCTGGGGCAGTTGCCACTTCTTCTTGATCGGCGCATCGGCGTCCAGCGGCGCCTTTGGCGTGCCGCCGAACAGCAGGTAAACGCCGCAGGCGAACACCACCACCGGGAGCATCTTGTTCAGCCATTCGGCCGGCAGGTAGTGGGCAACGATGGCGCCGATGAAGGCCCCTACCAGGGTACCGACCAGGGCATGTCGCCACTGTGCGGGGTGGAACAGCTTGCGCCGGTAGTAGGTGAAGCCGGCGGTGGCCGAGCCGAAGGTGGAGCTGAGCTTGTTGGTGCCCAGCACCAGGTGCGGCGGCATGCCGGCGGTGAGCAGAGCGGGGGTGGTGAGCAGGCCGCCGCCGCCGGCGATGGCGTCGATGAACCCGGCCACGAAGGCCACGGCGGCAAGAATGGCTAGGGTGGTGAGATCTACGCTGAGTTCGAAGGGCATGGTGTTGGGCTTATTCGACTGGGGCGCAGAACGGTAAAGCTGCGCCTGAGGGGCGCTATGGTAAAGGAGATGGTGCGTGCCTGTCAGGGCCCTATCGCGGGTCAAGCCCGCTCCCACAGAAATAGCGGTGATCCTTGTGGGAGCGGGCTTGACCCGCTATGCGGTATCAGGACAGGAACCCCCCATCCACATTCAACGCCGTACCGGTGGTGTAGCTGGACGCATCGCTGGCCAGGTACAGCACCGCGCCCGCCATCTCCTTCGGATCGGCCACGCGCTTGAGCGGGATCTGCTGCAGCGCCGTGTTCAGGATCGCTTCGTTCTTGACCAGCGCCGAGGCGAACCTGGTGTCGGTCAGCCCCGGCAGCAGCGCATTGCAGCGGATGCCAAAGGGGGCGCATTCCTTGGCGAACACCTTGGTCATGTTGATCACCGCCGCCTTGGTCACCGAGTAGATCCCCTGGAACACCCCCGGCGATACGCCATTGATCGATGCCACGTTGATGATGCTGCCGCCGCCGTTTTCGCGCATCAGCTTGCCGGCCTCGACCGACATGAAGAAGTAGCCGCGGATGTTCACGTCGACGGTCTTCTGGAAGGCGCTCAGGTCGGTGTCCAGCACGTTGCAGAACTGCGGGTTGGTGGCGGCGTTGTTGACCAGGATGTCCAGGCGCCCGAACTGCTCGCGAATGCCGGCGAACACCGCGCCGATCTGTTCCATCTCGCCAATGTGGCAGGCCACCGCCGTGGCCTTGCCGCCGGCGGCGATGATCGCGTCGGCCACGTGCTGGCAGCCGTCGAGCTTGCGGCTGGACACGATCACGTGGGCACCCTGCTGGGCCAGCAGGTGGGCAATCGCCTCGCCGATGCCGCGGCTGGCGCCGGACACGAAGGCGATCTTGCCGTCGAGGTCGAACAACTGGGTCTTGGACATGGGGCGGGTTCCTTGTAGTTGTAGGGCGTCAGAGCGTGGATTTGCCGATGACCTGGAGGCTCATGTGCTCCAGCAGCTTGTTCATGTGCACGAACTGGGCGAAGCGCTTGTCCTGGGTCTGGCCATGGAAGAAGCGGTAGTAGATCTGCTGCACGATGCCGGCCAGGCGGAACAGGCCGTAGGTGTAGTAGAAGTCGAAGTTGTCGATCTGCAGCCCGGCACGTTCGGCGTAGTAGTCGACGAACTGGCGCCGGGTGAGCATGCCCGGTGCGTTGCTCGGCTGGCGACGCATCAGTTGCACGGGCGCAGGGTCGCCGGCTTCGATCCAGTAGGCCAGGGTATTGCCCAGGTCCATCAGCGGGTCGCCGAGGGTGGTCATTTCCCAGTCCAGCACGCCGATGATGCGCATGGGGTTGTCGGCGTCGAGGATCACGTTGTCGAAGCGGTAGTCGTTGTGCACGATGGCGGGGCGTGGGTGGTCGGCCGGCATCTTCTCGCGCAGCCAGGCGATCACCGCTTCCCAGCGCGGTGCATCCGGGGTCAGGGCCTTTTCATAACGTGCGCTCCAGCCTTCGATCTGGCGCTGCACATAGCCTTCGGGCTTGCCCAGGTCGGCCAGGCCGCAGGCGGTGTAGTCCACCTGGTGCAGCTCGACCAGGCGGTCGATGAAGCTCTTGCACAGGGCTTCGGTGCGCTGGCTATCCAGGCCCAGTTCGGGGGGCAGGTCCGAGCGCAGGATGATGCCCTTGACCCGGTCCATCACGTAGAACTCGCCGCCGATCAGCGATTCGTCGGTGCAGTGCACGTAGGCCTTGGGGCAATAGGGGAAGCCGCTGTTGAGCTGGTTGAGGATGCGAAACTCGCGGCCCATGTCGTGGGCCGACTTGGCCTTTTGCCCGAACGGCGGGCGGCGCAGCACGAACTCGCGGTCCGGGTAGCTGAGCAGGTAGGTGAGGTTGGACGCGCCACCGGGGAACTGGCTGATCACCGGCGTGCCGCTCAGGCCTGGAATGCTGGCCTTGAGATAAGGGTCGATGAGGGCGGCATCGAGTTCTTCGCCGGGGCGAACCTGGGTCGACTGGTCGGTGAGCGTCATGCTTTTCCCTTATTCTGAAAGTCGCTGATTATTGTTTAATCTAATTCTCGCGGATAAACCGAACAAGTGTTTGACTGTGTTATAGGCCAGCGTGTTGCACCACGATCACCACCCCTGATGCCGGGCGAAAAAAAACCGAAGCACAAGGCTTCGGTTCTGGTCGGCATCAGCGCAAGGCTCAGGCCGGGAACAGCTCGCTGAGTTTCATCGACAGCATCATGTCGCCTTCGACGCGCAGCTTGCCGCCCATGAAGGCCTGCATGCCGTCGGTTTCGCCGCTGACGATGCCCTTGAGGGTTTCGCTGTCCAGCACCAGGGTGCAGTTGGCGTCAGGGTTTTCGCCTTCCTGCAGGTCGCAGGTGCCGTCCTTGACGATCAGCGAGAAGTGCTTGTCTTCGTCGGTGATGTTGAAGCCGAACACCAGGTCCAGGCCGGCAGCGGCGGCAGGGTTGAACTTCTCTTGCATGGCTTGAACGGCTTTAGCTACGTCGGTCATGGTGTATTCCTTATTAAGTGATGTAAGCGACCCTGGGGCCGCAACAGGCCGGTGCTCATCGGTAGGTGATGAGCGCCGGCACCCTCAGCAACTGCACGTGGGCCTGGTTGTTGAAGGAAGCCAGCGCCACCTCGCGGCCACGAAACTTCAGATGGCTGAGCGAGGTGTTGACGATCTGCCAGTTCAGCGCGAACGCCTGGCTGGGGGTGATGCCGGTGATCAGGTGGAGCAGGGCGGTGATGGTGCCGCCGGAGGTGAAGATGGCAATGTTGTCGCCTTGCCCGGCCTCGCGCAGCAGGCGTTGCAGGCCGTCGTGCACCTGCTCGACGAAGCCTTGCCAGCTTTGCAGGCCGTCGACATCGTGCTCGCCGCCGTGCCAGCGCTGCACCAGCAGGGCGAACAGGCGCTGGAACTCGCTGCGGTTGTTGCGGGCATTGCGCAGGATGTGCAGCGCCTCGGGCTCGTCCGGCAGCAGGCCGGGCAGCAGCGCGCGGATGACGGCGTCGGCGTCGAATTCGTTGAAGGCAGGGTCGGTTTCCAGGCTGGGTACCGCGCTGCCGGTAGCCTGCAGGCGGGCCAGGGCCAGGCGTGCGGTGTGCTGCTGGCGGCGCAGGTCGCCGGCCACGCAGCGATCCAGGCGCAGGCCCAGCTGGGCGAGGTGATCGCCCAGTGCTTCGCTCTGGGCAATGCCGGTCGGCGACAACACGTCGTAGTCGTCGGCACCAAAGGAGGCCTGGCCATGTCGAATGAGGTAGATGCTGCCCACGTCGTATGCCTGGAGTGAAGGTTCTGGCGAGGGTAGGTGGCCGATGGCGGCCTGTCAACGAAAAAACATACAAGCGTTTGAAAAGGTCGTTTGAACTGCGTTTCGGGGCGTTGCCCACGCTGGTGGAGGCGTGGCCGCGCCGGTATGCTTGGGCCACGTTTGGCGCCGTACGGGCGCAGACATGTTAAGGAGCTACTGTGGATTTTCTTGCTGAATACGCCAGCTTTCTGGCCAAGACCGCGACCCTGGTGATCGCGCTCCTGGTGGTGTTGTCGGCCATTGCCGGGTTGCGCGGCAAGGGCCGGCGCAAGGCCGGGGGGCAGTTGCATGTGACTCGCCTCAACGATTTCTACAAGGACCTGCGCGAGCGCCTGGAGTCGGGTCTGCTCGACAAGGCCCAGCTCAAGGCCCTGCGCAAGCAGCAGGCCAAGCGCGACAAGCAGCAGAAGAAAAAGCCCGAGGACAAGCCGCGGGTGTTCGTGCTGGATTTCGACGGCGACATCAAGGCCTCGGCCACCGAGAGCCTGCGCAATGAAATCACCGCGCTGCTGACCCTCGCCACGCCCAAGGACGAAGTGGTACTGCGCCTTGAAAGCGGTGGCGGCATGGTGCACAGCTATGGCCTGGCCTCCTCGCAGCTGGCGCGTATCCGCCAGGCCGGCGTGCCGCTGACGGTGTGCATCGACAAGGTGGCGGCCAGCGGCGGCTACATGATGGCCTGCATCGGTGACAGGATCGTCAGTGCGCCCTTCGCCATTCTGGGCTCCATCGGGGTGGTGGCGCAGTTGCCCAACGTCAACCGCCTGCTGAAAAAGCACGATGTAGACTTCGAGGTGTTCACGGCGGGTGAGTACAAGCGCACCGTGACCGTGTTTGGCGAAAACACCGAGAAGGGCCGCGAGAAGTTCCAGGAAGACCTGGACGTGACCCATCAGCTGTTCAAGGATTTCGTCTCGCGTTACCGCCCGCAGTTGCACATCGATGAGGTGGCCACCGGCGAGGTCTGGCTGGGTGTGGCGGCACTGAACAAGCAACTGGTGGACGAGCTGCGCACCAGTGACGAATACCTGAGCGAACGCGCTCGCGATTCGAACCTGTATCACCTGCATTTTGCCGAACGCAAGAGCCTGCAGGAGCGCGTTGGCCTGGCTGCCAGCGCCTCCATCGAGAACACCCTGGTGGGCTTGTGGAGCCGTCTGGGCCGCTGGCGCTGAGCAATATGTAGCACTTCACCTGCGTCATGATGGGGTCTGCTTGGGGTTCAATCTACCCCGAGGACCATCATGACCACTCCCACCGATTCCACCGACACCTATGTCACCCCGGGGCCGCACGGCCCCTTCATCCATCAGCGCATGCCTGACTGGCTCAAGCACTCCACCCCTGCAAGTTTCGCGGCCCTGAGCCAGCCCTGGGGCGCCGAACAGCACCAGGGCGCAGGGGATGCGCCGGCGCCCTGGTTCAGCAATGCCCGCGAGGACCAGCGCCAGGCACTGCTCGCCTGCCAGCAGCACGCCCGCGCCTGCGCCGACGCGTTGGCGCGTACCCTGCGCCCCCTCAAAGGCATCGTCGAGTTCGCCGAGCCGCTGCTCAAGGCCAGGCTCAAGCGCGACTTGCAGCGCGACGACGACGTCAACACCCACGAATTCGTGCACGTTACCCACGACACCGAACTGCTGGGTGCGCTGGTGCGCGTGGTGCCCAGGCGCCAGAGCCTGCTGCAGGCGGCGCTGCAGAACTTTGCCCGGGATGCCGAATTCGACGCCGGTACGGCCCTGGCGGCCAAGGGCGCATTTTCCATGGCTCTGGTACCTGGCAGCGAGCACGCGCCGCGCTATCGCTACGTTTACAGCAGCAAGCTGGCGGTGGCCCCGCGCGACTTTGCCCGTGTGTGCCATGAGCTGGACCTGGGCAAGCAGTACCAGGACCACCTGGCTGCAGTGTACGAGGCGCCGGCCACCCATGATCGGGTTCGCCGGCAGTCCATCGAGGCCTACAAGGCGCGCCTGCGCGTGCGCACCTGGATTGCGGCGATGAAGGGCGAGATTGGCGAGGCTGCCCGCAGCGCCTTGCTCGGCTGGCTCGATGGCACCGGTGCCGCCCAGTACAACGGCAAGCCCCTGGTGTTCAGCACCCTGGAAATGTTCGGCATTGGCTTGTCCGGTATCTGGGTGGCCAGTGCCGACCGCCTGCTCAGCGAGCAGACCGAGCCTGTGCTGGTGTATGTGCCTGGCGCGCCCCTGTACCCGCTCAAGGAATACCCGAGCATCGAGGCGTTCAAGCGCGACCTGCGCATCAACCTGATTTCGCCCGCCTATCAGCAGGCCATGCGCGGTTGTGTGGCCCGGGCCGATGAAGAGCGCTTCTTCGGGCTGCTGGAAAGCAATCTGTTTCACCTGGTCGATGGCCAGCACGGGCTGCTGGAGCGCCAGCCCAACCTGGAGGCGGACCTGTACCTGCGTGAACACCGTGTGGAAGATGACCTGTTCGAGTTGCAGCATCGACGCCTGATCGAGAAGGCCAAGGCTGATGCGCGGCACCTGGCCGTGCCCAGTGCCGACGCGGACGAAGCGGCCCGCGAGGCGCGCCTGGCGTACTGGGAAAGCATCGGTCTGAACGTGCTCAACAGCGCCGCCTTCTTCGTACCCGGGCTGGGGGAGGTGATGGCGGTGGTGGCGGCCGGCCAGTTGATCGGGGAGGTGGTCGAGGGCATCGAAGACTGGGAGGTGGGTGATCGCGAGCTGGCCATGGCGCACCTGCAGTCGGTGGCACTGAACATTGCATTCGCCGTGGGCCTGGGGCTTGCCCTCAAGCCGTTGGCCGTCGGGCCGGGCAGCGAGTTGCTGGAAGGCACAGTCCAGATCAGGCTGGCCAACGGGCAGTACCGGCTGTGGAAGCCGCAGCTGGAGCCCTATGCCGCGGATGTCGATCTGTCGGGGGTCGTGCCGGACCTTCAGGGGCGCTACAGCGTGGGCGACAAGACCTACATTCGTGTGCAGGGCCGCGCCTACGAGGTGGTCGGCACCGAAGCGGGCCAGTACCAGGTCCGCCATCCTCGCGATGACGCCTACCAGCCGCCGGTGGTGCACAACGGCGCCGGGGCCTGGCGCCTCGAGGCCGAAGACCCGCAGCAGTGGGAAGGCCTGACGTTGTGGCGGCGCCTGGGCCATCTGGTGGACGGCATGGGTGACGAGGACCTGCTGAACATGGCCGCCATCACCGGCATCGACGAGGCACGCCTGCGCCGCCTGCACAGCAACAACGAGCCTTTGCCGGCGTTGCTCGGCGACAGCCTGGTGCGCTGGCAGATGAGCCGCAGGGTGGCGGATGTGATTGCGGCCATGCGCGACGGGCAACCACTGGCCACCGAGCTCGATGCCTTGCCCCTGGCCTTGCTCACACGCATGCCGGGTTGGCCGGCCGGTGTGCTGGTGCGGGTGATGGAGGACGGGCAGCTGGTCAAGGAGTACGGTACGCCGCTGAGCGCCGACAACCGGACCCTGTCGATCACGCGCCAGGAACTGGTCGACGGTCGCTTCCTGACAACGCTGCTGCAGGGCTTGACCGAACAGGAAGAGAAGGCCCTGTTCGGCCCCTACCTGGCCAGGACCGAGGCTGGTCGCCTGACGCAATTGCGTGAAGCCTATGCCCTTTACGCCAGCGTCAACCGCAGCCAGGTGTTCGACAGCCTCTACCGCGCCGACCCGGTGCAGGAGGTGGCGGGCATGGCGGTGGTACGCAAGCAGTTTGCCGGGCTGGCGTGGCGGCAGGCCAGAGAGCTGGTCGAGAGTGCCAGCGTCAGCGAGCGAGCGCAGCTCACCGCCAACCCGCCGCGGGTGCCGTTGCGCCTGGCCGAACAGGCCCGCTGGCTGGCGGAGCAGGTGCGCGTGGTGCGTGCCCGTGAGGGCCTCTACCTGGGCTACACCGATCGCCTGGACTGCCTGAAGGTTGCCATGGACCAGTTGCAGGCCTTGCCGGGTTGGTCTGGCGATGTGCTGTTGCAGGTACGTGAGGGCAGCCCGTGGGGCGATGAGCTCAAGGCGGTCGGGAGCAGCACGGCCACCGGCACCAAGCGTATTCTCGCGCGGCTGGACGAAGGCTATCAGGCCTATGACAGCGAGCATAACGCGCTGGGCGGGGTGGAGCCGTTGTGCGCCGCCATGCTGCATGCGCTGCCCGACAGCGAGCGCGTGCTGCTGGGCCTGAACATCAACCAGGCCGACGCGTTGCGCCTGATGTTGGCCGAGAATGCCGCCAAGGATACGGCTGCGGTGCGTAGCAGCATCGGCGTGCGTCCGCGCACGCGCTGGTTCAAGCCGCCAATGCGCATGCTCGATGGCCAGATCGGTTATCCGCTCAGTGGCCGGCGCCCGTTCGGCAGGCCGCAGACGCCGATGCAGCGGGCCCGGGCGCTGTACCCCGACCTGGCGGTGGACGAGGTGCAGGCCTTTTTGCAGGAGCTAGGTGAGGGGCTCAGTGAGGAGGAGCTGCTGGTCAAGCTTGAGGGGCGTCGCCAGGAACTGTTCAAGCTGATCGATGAGCTGACCGCCTGGCGCAACGATCAGTCCGTGAGTTTCGCCACCCGTCGCCACCGGGAGGTGGCGGCCGATCGCATCGAGCGTTGCTGGCGGCGCCAGACCAGCCCGGTGGTAACCTTTGAAGGGCGAACCGTCGGCTACACCCTCAACCTGTCGGAGACGCGCCTTGAAGGTCTGCCGATTCTGAGTGCCGATTTCAGCCATGTGGCGTCGCTGTTCATGCGCGACATGCAGTTGAGCGAATTGCCCGAAGCCTTTGTCGAGCAGTTTGCCAATACGCGCTGGCTCAACCTTTCCAACAACCTGTTCAGCACCCTGCCTGCCGCGCTGGAAGCCATACCGCGCATCACCCGGCTGACGTTCAGCTACAACAGCCTGGTCATGGATGCTGCTGCCAATGCGGTGCTGGCCAAACTGGCTCGCCTGAGAATCCTCAACCTGGACCACAACCCCTTGATAACCGCGCCCGATGTTTCGACCCTGGTCGACCTGCGCGGGCTCAGGCTGCAGCACACGGGCATCAGTACCTGGCCGACCGGCCTGATGGACCTTGACATGCTCGAAGAGGTCGACCTGCGCGCCAACAACATTCAGGTGGTGCCGCAGGACGTGCTGGCGCCCGCAGCCGAGCGTGTCGATCGGGTGTTGAGGATCAATCGGGTCACCAGCCTGCACGGCAACCCGATCGATGCCGACAGCCAGGTCAGGCTGACGGTCTATCGTCAGCGCACGCGTATCAGCTTTGGCGTGACGCCGAACCTGCGCGTCCATTTTGCGCCCGAGCCGATGGCTGCTGGTGCCACGGCCTGGCTTGCCGGTGCAGATGCGGTGCAGGCGGCCGAACTGCAGGCGATGTGGGATGCGCTCAAGGCCGAACCGGGCACCGACGAACTGTTCCGGCTGTTCGATGACCTGGGGGAGACGTCCGATTTTCGCGAGACCTACGACGACCTCAAACAGCGGGTGTGGGCGCTGATCAAGGCAGTGAGCGCCAACACGGCGCTGCGCGAGGAGGTACTGCAGACCCTGGACAGCGTGCGCAACTGTGGCGATGCGGTGATCCTGGTGTTCAGCCAGCTTGAGGTGCAGGTGCTGATCAATCAGGCCCTGGCGCTGGGTACCCAGCTGGGTGCCGAGTGGTCACTGATGAAGCTGGCGCGCGGGCTGTATCGTCTGGAGCAGGTCGAGCTGATTGCCCAGCGGGTCATCGATGCACGTGTGCGTGCTGGCACGATGGTGGACGAGGTCGAAGTGCGGCTGGCTTACCGTACCGCGCTGACCGAGCCGCTCGAGCTGCCGGGGCAGCCCAACACCATGCGCTACCGAGCCACTGCCCAGGTCAGCGATGCCGATATCAAGGCTGCGCAGAAGGAGATCGAAGAGGGCGAGACGCCGGCAGTGCTCAAGGCTTCGATTGCCCAGCGCGACTTCTGGGTCAGCTACCTGAAGGTGCAGTATGCCGAGCGCTATCAGCGCATCGCCAAGCCGCTGCACGCCCGCATGGAGGCCTTGCAGGCAGATGCCGATGCCGGGCACATCACCGAAGCGGCGTACCTGCGCCAGAGCCACGTACTGCAAGCCAACCTGGCCAAGGAGGAGAAAAAGTTGCTGGAGACGCTGACGGCAGAAATCTGGAACAGCGTGCCTGACCAGGTCACCCGGTTGTAAATTCGACGCCACAAAAAAAGGCCCCGCAAGGGGCCTTTTTCATGGGGCGGTGTTCAGCGTCGACGGAACAGCGGCTGCGGCTCGTCGGTGGCGGCCTGGTAGGTCACCGAGAAGTCCTGCAGGCTCTGCAGCGCTTCGACCGGGTCCTTGTCGGCCCGCAGGGCGAAGGCGTCGAAACCGCAACGCTTCATGTAGAACAGCTGGTCGCGCAGCACGTCGCCGATGGCACGCAGCTCGCCGGTGAACTTGTAGCGGTCACGCAGCAGGCGCGCATTGGAGTAGTTGCGCCCGTCGGTGAAGGCCGGGAAGTTCAACGCGATGACCTGGAAGCTGGCCACGTCATCGCCGATTTCCTCGGCTTCCTCGTCGGCATCCAGCCACACGCCCAGGCCGCCGTCGCGGGCCTTGAGGGCATGGGCGTGCTCGCGCCACAGGTGCAGCGGCACGATATAGTCGTCGCAGTTGGTCAGTTCGTCCAGGGTGACGTCCTTGGGCAGCAGGTGCCAGGTTTCGTCGACGATCTGGTTGCCCTTAATGATTCGCTGCATAGACGCGCTCCTTGAAAGGGTCGATGCCAATACGTTGGTAGGTGTCGATGAAGCGCTCGTCTTCAGTACGTTTCTCGACGTACACATCGATCAGCTTCTCGATCACGTCCGGCATGTCGTCCTGGGCGAACGAGGGGCCGAGGATCTTGCCCAGGCTGGCGTCGCGGCTGGCGCTGCCACCCAGGGACACCTGGTAAAACTCCTCGCCCTTCTTGTCCACCCCGAGAATGCCGATATGGCCGACGTGGTGGTGGCCGCAGGCGTTCATGCAGCCGGAGATGTTCAGGTCCAGTTCGCCGATGTCGAACAGGTAGTCCAGGTCGTCGAAGCGGCGCTGGATGGATTCGGCGATCGGGATCGACTTGGCGTTGGCCAGCGAGCAGAAGTCGCCGCCCGGGCAGCAGATGATGTCGGTCAGCAGGCCGATGTTCGGCGTGGCGAAGCCGTTTTCACGCAGCTCCAGCCACAGCGCGTGCAGCTGGCGCTGCTCGACGTCGGCCAGGATGATGTTCTGCTCGTGGGAGGTGCGCAACTGGCCGAAGCTGTAGCGTTCGGCAAGGTCGGCCACCGCGTCCAGCTGCTTGTCGGTCAGGTCGCCCGGCGCCACGCCGGTCGGCTTGAGCGACAGGGTAACGGCCACATAGCCCGGCTTCTTGTGCGCCAGGGTATTGCGCGTGCGCCAGCGGGCGAAGCCCGGGTGCTGCTGGTCGAGCTCGGCCAGCTGGCTGTCGAGGTTGTCCAGCGCCAGGTAGTCGGGGTCGACGAAGTGCTTGGCCACGCGATGCACTTCGGCATCGGTCAGGGTGGTGCTGCCGCCGCGCAGGTGCTCCATTTCGGCGTCGACCTTCTGGGCGAACACCTCCGGCGTGAGGGCCTTGACCAGGATCTTGATGCGCGCCTTGTACTTGTTGTCACGGCGACCGTAACGGTTGTACACGCGCAGGATCGCGTCCAGGTAGCTGAGCAGGTCCTGCCAGGGCAGAAATTCGTTGATGAAGGCGCCCACCACCGGGGTACGGCCCAGGCCGCCGCCGACCAGCACGCGAAAGCCCAGTTCGCCGGCCGCGTTGTGCACCGGCTCCAGGCCGATGTCGTGCACTTCGATGGCCGCACGGTCGCTGGCCGAGCCATTGATGGCGATCTTGAACTTGCGCGGCAGGTACGCGAACTCGGGGTGGAAGGTGGTCCACTGACGCACGATTTCACACCATGGGCGCGGGTCGATCACTTCGTCCGCGGCAACGCCGGCGAACTGGTCGGTGGTGACGTTGCGCAGGCAGTTGCCGCTGGTCTGGATCGCGTGCATCTGCACCGTGGCCAGCTCGGCGAGAATCTCGGGGATGTCCTCCAGGGCTGGCCAGTTGTACTGCACGTTCTGCCGGGTACTGATGTGCGCGTAGCCCTTGTCGTAGTCGCGAGCGATTTTGGCCAGCATCCGGGTCTGGCGCGACGTCAGCTGGCCGTAGGGCACGGCTACCCGCAACATCGGGGCAAAACGTTGAATATAGAGGCCATTTTGCAGGCGCAGGGGGCGGAACTCTTCTTCGCTCAGCTCACCGGCCAGGTAGCGTCGGGTCTGGTCTCGGAACTGCTTGACGCGGTCCTCGATGATCCGCTGATCGTACTCGTCGTATACGTACATAGGGGTCCTGTTCTCAGGCTGCTTGCAGCTAATCGCGCGCACGGCCGCGCACTCCGGGGCGGAGCCGAGGCAAGATAGCAGTTTGCGTTTATGCGCAAAAGTGATGTTTTTGCATATGAAAAGAACTATATGGACTAAGTGAGACTGGCTAGCGTTTGGCTGTCACCTGAGCGTTGCCCGTGCCGTCGCGGTTATACTCGGCGCTTTGCGTTGCAGGAGCGTACTCGAATGCTCAAGGCCTTGTGCCTGTCGGTGTGGCTGGGCCTGTCGCTGGTGAGTGGCGCCCAGGCGGCCTCGGTGGTGTTTCTCAATCCGGGCAATGCCGACGAGACCTTCTGGGTCAGTTACTCGCGTTTCATGCAAGGCGCCGCGCAGAACCTGGGCATGTCCCTGCGAGTCGAGTACAGCGGGCGTGATCGCCAGCGTGTGCTGCATCAGGCGCGACAGGCGCTTCAGGGGCCGCAGCGGCCGGACTACCTGGTGCTGGTCAACGAGCAGTACGTGGCGCCGGAGATCATCCGCCTGTCGCGCGGCAGCGGGGTCAGGCTGTTTCTGGTCAACAACGGCCTGACGGTCGACCAGGCGCGGCAGGTGCACGAGTATCCGGACCGTTATCCGCCGGTCCTCGGCACCCTGACCGGCAACGACGAGGAGGCCGGCTACCGCATGCTCAAGACGCTGGTCGAGCAGTTGCCGCCCGCTGCCCTAGAGCAGGGCGTGGACCTGCTGGCGTTCTCGGGGTTGAAGCACACCCCGGCAGCGCAGTTGCGTGAGCAGGGCATGCACCGGGCGTTGGCCGAGTTGCCCGGCGTGCACCTGCGCCAGCTGGTGTATGGGGAATGGAGTCGCCAGCGCGCCTATGAGCAGGCGCAGTTGCTGGGTGCGCGTTATCCGCGTACGCAGCTGGTGTGGTCGGCCAATGACGAGATGGCGTTCGGCGCGATGCAGGCATTCGAGGAGGCCGGGCGGGTGCCGGGCCGGGATGTGCTGTTCAGTGCGGTGAACAGTTCGCCACAGGCCCTGCAGGCGCGAATCGAGGGTCGATTGAGCGTGTTGATGGGCGGGCACTTTTCTCTGGGCGGGTGGGCCATGGTGCTGCTGCACGATGATGCGCAGGGCGTGCCGATCGGTCAGTTGCTCGCCCGGCCGCGGCCGGTGCCGGTGCTTCAGCTGATCGATGCGGTCAAGGCACGGCGCTGGCTCACGCTTGAACAGCAGGGCGACTATGGGCTGGATTTCAAGGGGTTCAGCGCCGTTGGCAAGGCGCCAGGGTATCGATACCCGTTCCTGAAGGACGCGATGGACTACTAACCGACGAGCTGTACAAAAACCCTGCTTGAGCAAAGGGCATTGCTGGACTTAACTGCATCAGGTGCAGTGCATTCCCATAACCACAACAAGAGGCAATGCAATGGGAAATCCAAGCAAGGCAAGCAAGCCGGACAGCAGTGTCGATGCGTGGGCGATACTCTGCCTGATTGTACTGGTGGTCGTGACGGCGGTTTACTGGGTCAGTCACCAATAGGCCAAGCCGCAAGAGCGAATCAACCCGCTCTTGCGGACATGCCGGTACAGCACCACCCTCAAGCCTTCAGCAAAGCCTCCGGTGCCTCGGCAGGCACCGGTCGCCCGATGGCCTGCTCGACCCGGCGCGCCACCACCGGGTCATCGGCAAAGGGTATGAGGCTTGCCTGGTCATCCACCTGGTCGCTATGGCGCCTCAGGCAGGCGCTGGTGATCAGGTAGAAGAACATCAGTCCGGTCACGCAATACAACCCATATGCCCAGCCGTTCATTCGCTGCCCCTTACGCCATCTGCGCGTTGTCCAGTGCCAGTTTCGGGTCTGCCACGCGTACCGTGCGCCAGGTGTTCCAGGCCATCAGCAGCATCCCGCTCAGGAAGCACACGCCACCGACGAAGCGCACGATGAAGCCCGGGTGGCTGGCCACCAGTGCCTCCACGAACGAGTAGGTGAGGGTGCCGTCGTCGTTGATGGCGCGCCACATCAGGCCCTGGGTGATGCCGTTGACCCACATCGAGGCGATGTACAGCACGGTACCGATGGTGGCCAGCCAGAAGTGCAGGTTGATCAGCCCGATGCTGTACATCTTCTCGCGGCCGAACACCTTGGGAATCATGTGGTACAGCGCGCCGAAGGTGATCATCGCCACCCAGCCCAGCGCACCCGCATGCACGTGGCCGATGGTCCAGTCGGTGTAGTGCGACAGGGCGTTGACGGTCTTGATCGCCATCATCGGCCCTTCGAAGGTCGACATGCCGTAGAACGCCAGCGACAGCACCAGGAAACGCAGGATCGGGTCGCTGCGCAGCTTATGCCAGGCGCCCGAGAGGGTCATCATGCCGTTGATCATGCCGCCCCAGCTCGGGGCCAGCAGGATGATCGACATCGCCATGCCCAGCGACTGCGCCCAGTCGGGCAGGGCGGTGTAGTGCAGGTGGTGCGGGCCTGCCCAGATGTACAGGGTGATCAGCGCCCAGAAGTGCACGATCGACAGGCGGTAGGAATACACCGGCTTGCCGACCTGCTTGGGCACGAAGTAGTACATCATCCCCAGGAAGCCGGTGGTCAGGAAGAAGCCGACCGCGTTGTGGCCGTACCACCACTGCACCATCGCATCGGTGGCCCCCGCGTACACCGGGTAGGACTTGAACCAGCTGACCGGAATCGACAGGTGGTTGACCACGTGCAGCATCGCGATGACCACGATGAAGGCCCCGAAGAACCAGTTGCCGACATAGATGTGCGTGCCCTTGCGGCGCAGCAGGGTGCCGAAGAACACCACGCCATAGGCCACCCACACGATCGCCATCCACACCGCGCCGGTGAATTCGATCTCGGCGTATTCCTTGGTGGTGGTAAGGCCCAGGGGCAGGCTCAGCAGCATGATCACGATGGTTGCCTGCCAGCCCCAGAAGGTGAAGGCCGTCAGCCAGTCGCTGTAGAGGCGTACCTGGCAGGTGCGCTGCACCGCGTAGTAGCTGGCGGCAAATTGCGCGCTGCCGGCGAAACCGAAGATCACCAGGCTGGTGTGCAGGGGGCGCAGGCGGCCGAAGGTGGTCCAGGGCAGGTCCAGGTTGAGCTCCGGCCAGACCAGTTGCGAGGCGATCCATACGCCCATGGCCATGCCGACGATGCCCCACACCACCGTCATGACCACGAACTGCCGGACCACCTTGTAGTTGTAGGCCTGTGCCTGTTGATGAGTACTCATGGCTGTTTATCCGCGTTTCCTTCCTAGCCCACCCCCCGACGGGACGAGCACAGGCGCTGACTCTAGAAAGCCTGCCGCAGACAAAACAGACTCAGAAACAGGCCTTATATACGGATCAGATAAAAGCCCTGTATTCATTGGGCAAAAGCGCTACTGATCTGTAACAGCTGCGACATTTGAACGCTGTTATGCGGCCTAAATCGCCGTCAACGGGGTGACCATCGGCCGCAGCCAGGGTTCATTGGAATTATCTTGACATCACCGCGAAACGCAGTAGAGAATTTCACAAACTTTGCGCGCAAAGTTTTGCAGGCAGGGGCTTTCTGTCGTTGTTGCAGGCGTTGCGCGATCCGATACGACACTTAACGCGCCAGGGCTAACGGGACGACGCAGGTGCGCATCCCGCGCACGCATTCGGCACCGGAAAATATAATAACGAAGGGAGCAACAGATGAAGCTTTCCAAAGAATTGGTCCTCCAGGCAAAGGCGACATTCGGTACGCCTACCTACCTGTATGACGAGGCGGTGCTGCGCAGCAGTTTCAATGAACTGCGCGACGCCTTGCCCGACTGCGTGGATATCTTCTACGCGCTCAAGGTCAATCCGAATCTGTCGCTGGTGAAGCTGATCCGTTCGTACGGCGGCAACACCGAGGTCTGTTCGCTGGGCGAGCTGGAAATCGCCCTGAAGGCGGGCGTTGCACCCCAGGACATCATTTTCCTGGGCCCCTATAAGAAGCCCGAGGAACACCGCCGGGCGCTGGAAGTGGGGGTGTACGCCATCGTCGTCGAATCCGAAACCGAACTGCGCGCGCTTTCTGCCCTGGCCGGCTCGCTGGGCTGTACCGCACCGGTGGCCATTCGCATCAATCCCAATTTCTCGGCCTCGGGCTCGCCCTGGAAGATGGGCGGGCGCCCGACCCACTTCGGTATCGAGGAAGACACCGCAGTGGCCAATTTCGGCCAGTACCTGGCGCTGCCCAACCTGCATATCAAGGGCATTCACGTCTACAACGGCACCAAGATCCTCGACGCCCAGTCGGTGTATGACAATGCCAGCTACATCCTCGACCTGTACCGCAACCTCACCCTTCGCTACGACCTGGACCTGAGCATGGTCGACGTCGGCGGCGGCCTGGGCATCAAGTACTACGAGAACGAAAAGGAACTCGACACCCGTCAGCTCAAGCAGCTGCTGGCGCCGCTGTTCGACAGTTTCCATCGCCAGTTCCCGCGTACCCGCATCATCGTCGAGTCCGGCCGTTTCGTGGCCGGCAAATGCGGCGCGCTGCTGGTCACCGTCGACAACATCAAGCACAACCACGGCAAGACCTTCGCCGTGACCGACGGCGGCACCAACTGCCACGGTGCCGCGGCGGGCAGCGGCCAGGTGCTCAAGCGCAACTTCCGCATCGTGCACGCCACCGGCAGCAATGGCGCGCCGCTGCGCGAGTACCATATCTCCGGCCCGCTGTGCAGCCCCGACGACCTGCTGGGGCGTGACGTGCGCATCGAGACCCTGAGCGAAGGCGACCTGCTGGCGGTGACGGCCTCCGGTGCCTATGGCCCCACGGCCTCGCCCACCCTGTTCCACAGCCATGGTCACCCGGCCGAGGTGATCGTCAGCCACGGCCGCCTGTTCCTGGCCAGGGCCCGTCAGACCGCACTGGAGATCCGCGACAGCCACGCCGACGTGGCGCTGGACGACATGCTCGCCGCCCCGGCCAGCGCACCTGCTGCCAGCAGCGCACCGGGCGTGACGGCCAGCGGCGCCACGCAGGCGCAACTGATCGAGATCCTGCGGGTGGTGCTCAAGCTGCCAGCCAGTACCGAGGTGCGTGCCGACTCGCACCTGCGTGACCACCTGGGGCTCGACTCGCTCACCTCGATGGAGCTGCTGGTCAGCCTGGAGGACGAGATCGAAGGCTTCTTCGTCAACCCCGACACCATTGCCCCCGGGCACTTCAATACCGTGACGACGCTGGCGCAGTACATCGACGCCAACCGCCAGAACGCCCCCGAAACCGCCTCGCAAGGCCAGCCAGAGGTACAGTATGAGCCGGTCTAGCGTGCTCCTGCAGCAGGTACTGGAGGCCAGCAACGGCCTGTACCCGCGCAAGGCGGCAGTCATCTATGCCGATGAAACCTACACCTATGCCGACCTCGACGATTCCAGTTCGCGGCTGGCCTCGGGCTTGCAGGCCTGTGGCCTGCAGCGTCAGGAACGGGTGGTGCTGTGCCTGGGCAACCGGGTAGAAACCATCTGTGCCTTCTGGGGTGTGCTCAAGGCCGGTGGCGTGGTGGTCAATGTCGGCCTGGAGACCCACGCCGACGGCCTTGACTACATCGTGCGGGACGCCGAGGCCTCGGTGCTGATCACCACCTCGGAGAAGTTCGCCAGCCTGTCGGTGGACACCCCGAGCCTGCCGTACCTGCGCACCATCGTGCTGCTGGACGGCGAGGCCGACTCGGCGCTGACACGCACCTTCGAGGGTGTGCTGATGCAGGGCAACGGAGCTCCGGTGCCTTGCGGCACGCTGGACCTGGACCTGGCCGCGATCATCTATACCTCCGGGTCCACCGGCGAGCCCAAGGGCGTGATGCTGACCCATCGCAACATGCTCGCGGCGCTGTCGTCGCTGCACACCTACCTGGGCTACAACGACAGCGACCACGTGCTCTGCTCGTTGCCGCTGTCGTTCGACTATGGCCTGTACCAGATGATCATGGCGCTGAGCGCGGGCGCCACCCTGGTACTGGAAAAGGAATTCACCTGGCCGATCTTCCTGATCAAGAAGATCCGCCAGTACCAGATCACGGTCATCCCGTTCGTGCCCACCATGCTCATGCTGCTGCATGAGTACGCGAGCAAGCGCAACGCCAGTTTCGAGCACGTGCGCATGGTCACCAATACCGGCGCGGCGCTCAAGCCGCCGCACATTGCGCAGATGAAGGCGCTGTTTCCGCAGGCGCAGATCTTCTCCATGTACGGCCTGACCGAGTGCAAGCGCTGCACCTACCTGCCGCCAGAGGACATCGACAGCAAGCCGGGCAGCGTCGGCATCGCCATTCCCAACACCGAGTTGTGGCTGATCGACGAGCACGGCCAGCGCATCGACCAGGCCCACCAGGTGGGCCAGTTGGTGATTCGCGGCGCCACGGTCATGGCCGGCTACTGGCGCAACCCGCAGGCCACGGCGAAAAAGCTCAAGCCCGGCCCCTATCCCGGGGAGAGCGTGCTGCATACCGGCGACTACTGCCACCTGGACGAAGACGGCTACCTGTATTTCGAAGGCCGGATGGATCACGTGATCAAGTCCCGCGGCATGAAGGTCAGCCCGGCGGAAGTGGAAGACTTCTTCTACGCCATGGCAGGCATCGACGCGGCAGCGGTGGTCGGTGTCGAGGATGCTGCGGCCGGCGAAGGGCTGTGGGCTTTCGTGACCTTGAGCCAGGGCGTCACGCTCAGCGCCGAGCAGTTGCTCGAACGCTGCCGCGCCGGGCTCGAGCCGCACAAGGTGCCACTGGCAATCAGTATCGAGCTCACCTTGCCGCGCACCGCCAACGGCAAGTTCGACCTCAAGCAGTTGCAACACACGGCACGCTCGGCACAGCTGGCGGCCGCCGGCTGACAGGCGCTGCGGGTGTTGCCCGTTACCTCGAAACAATGCTTACGCAGGGAGTATCTACATGCGTCTTGGCAATAAAAGCAGGGACCAGACCCTGGACGTCAACGGGCAGACGTTTGCCCTGCGGGTCTGGGGCGAGGAGGGGGCTCATCCGGTATTGGCCGTGCATGGCTGGCTGGACAACGCCGCCTCCTTCGAACAGGTGGCGCCGTACCTGAAGGATTGCTTCGTGGTGGCACCGGACCTCGCCGGGCACGGACGCTCGGACCATCGGCGTGCCGACAGTGGCTACTATCTGTGGGAACATGCCGACGACATGAATACCCTGGTCGAGTGCATGGGCTGGAAGCGCTTTTCGGTGATCGGCCATTCCATGGGCAGCGGCATCGCGTCGATCCTGGGGGCGATGAACAAGTCCATCGACAGCATGATCTTCCTCGATGGCATGGGCGCTCCGTTCACCATCGCCGAAGAAGACACCGTGGAGCACCTGAAGAAGGCCCATCGCCTGATGCGCCTGGCCCTGCGCACCCGCCTGCATGGGTTCTCGGCCCCCGACAGCGTGCAGTTCAGCAGCGTCGAGGCGGCGGTCAACGAGCGGCGCAACAGTATCGACGGCCTGCTCTCGCCGGCCTCGGCACGCCTGCTGGCCATGCGCGACCTGCTCAGCGTGGGGGATGGCTACCGCTGGCGTCACGACCCGCGGCTGGTGCTGCCCGAACCGATGCAGCTGACCGAGCGTCAGGCCTGCGACTTCCTGCGTCAGATCAGTTGCCCGCTGCATGTGATGCTCGGGCGCCAGGGCCTGTTTGCCGGCCCGGAATTCGACAAGCGCAAAAAAGCGTTGCCCTGGGCCAGCCGTGTGCACTGGCATGATGGCGGGCACCATTTTCATCTCGAAGCGGCAAGTGACAGCCTGATCGCACAGATCAACACCGCCCTTGCGCAAAACGAGCAGGGCCCGGTGCGACGAATAGCCAATGAGTAACGGAGTAGGCGTGTGAAAGAGTTCTGGATTGCCCCGTCGATGCTGGCGGCCGATTTTGCCCGGTTGGGCGAGGAAGCCGAGCGGGTTCTGGCTGCCGGTGCCGACGTCATCCACATCGACGTGATGGACAACCACTACGTACCCAACCTGACCATGGGGCCGCAGTTCTGCAAGGCCCTGCGCAGCTACGGCATCACCGCGCCGCTGGATGTGCACCTGATGGTCACCCCCGTGGACCCGATGATCCAGGCATTTGCCGAGGCGGGTGCCGACTACATCTCGATTCACCCCGAGGCCACCGTTCACCTGGACCGCTCCCTGCAACTGATCAAGGATCTGGGGTGCAAGGCGGGCCTGGCCTTCAATCCGGCAACAGGGCTGGAGGAATGCAAGTATGTGTTCGACAAGCTCGACCTGTTGTTGCTGATGTCGGTCAACCCCGGCTTCGGCGGGCAGTCGTTCATCCCGGCGGTCTTGCCCAAGATCGAAGCAGCGCGCAAGCTGATCGATGCCAGTGGCCGTGACATCCGCCTGGAAGTGGATGGCGGGGTCAACCTTCACACCATCGGCCAGGTCGCTGCGGCCGGTGCCGACATGTTCGTGGCCGGTACGGCGATCTTTTCCCAGCCCGATTACCGCGCCACGCTCCACGCCTTGCGCAGCACGATTGCCGATGCCGCCCCGCGGCGCCAGTCATGAGCTGTGCAGTGAATTTCGCGAACCAGCATGAGTTACCCGTCCTTGCACAATAATACGTTTATCAAGGCCTTGCTGCGCCAACCCACGGCGCATACGCCTGTCTGGCTGATGCGCCAGGCCGGCCGCTACCTGCCCGAGCATCGTGCCCTGCGTGCCAGGGCCGGCTCGTACCTGGACCTGGTGAAGAACCCGGACCTGGCCACCGAGGCCAGCCTGCAACCGCTGCGCCGTTTCAGCCTGGATGCCGCCGTGGTGTTCGCCGACATGCTCAGCCTGCCCGACGCCATGGGGCTGGGCCTGTACTGCGTGAACGGCGATGGCCCGCGCTTTCGTCACCCCTTGCGTGACGAGGCGGCCATCGAGCGCCTGCGCGTGCCCGAACCCGAGGCGCTGGAGCACACCTACCAGACCCTTGCCCAGGTGCGTCACGAACTGGAGGGCAAGGTGCCGGTGGTGGGCTTTGCCGCAAGCCCCTGGACCCTGGCCTGCTACATGGTCGAGGGTGGCCCGCCGGGCGACTGCCAGTTGATCAAGAAGATGCTCTACCGTCGCCCGGAACTGCTGCACCGGTTGCTCAAGGTGCTCGGTCACGCGGTGGCTGCCGACCTCAATGCACAGATCGAGTCCGGCGCCCAGGCGGTGATGCTGGTGGACAGCTTCGGCGGTGTGCTGGCCGACGCTGCCTATCGGCGTTTCTCCCTGTATTACCTGCGTGAAGTGCTGGCGCGCCTGCACAAGACCCAGCATGGCGTGCGCATTCCCTCCATCGTGCATACCCGTGGTGGCGCCCAGTGGCTCAGCCCGCTGGCCGACAGCGGCGCCGATGCGCTGGGCCTGGACTGGACGTGTGACCTGGCGCTGGCACGCCAGCTGGTGGGCAACTGCGTGGCGCTGCAGGGCAACCTCGACCCGGCCGTGCTGCTGGCAGACGAGGCGAGCATTCGCCGCGAGGTGCGACGCACCCTGCAGACGTTCGGACCACCGGCGGCCGGTTTCGGCCATGTGTTCAACCTGGGGCAGGGCATTTCGCCGGCCACTTCGCCAGAGGCGGTTGCAGTACTGGTCGACGCGGTGCATCACTACAGCCGCGTCGCGGGAGGTGTGCATGCTTGACCCGACGTTCGACTTCGACAAGATGCTGTGTTTCTCGCTGTATTCGACAGCCAACGCCATGGTTCGGGACTATGCCGAACCGCTCAAGCGACGTGGCGTCACCTACCCGCAACTGCTGGTGATGGCCGGGTTGTGGGGCAAGGATGATGTGTCGATCAGCGCCTTGAGCGAGCTCACCCTGTTCGACCTGGGCACGTTGACGCCAATCGTCAAGCGCCTGGCGGATGCGGGGTTCATCACCGTGTACCTGGACCCCAGCGACCGGCGCCGACGCAACCTGCTGCTGACCGACAAGGGCCGTGAGCTCAAGGCCGAGGCGGCGCAGGTGTTCAGCAACATGGCGTGCAAGATCGACCTGGGCGAGGGCGAGGTGGAGCAGGTGCTCAACGTGTGCCACCGGATCCGTACCCGCCTGCGCTGACCCGCACCCATTCGCCAGCAAGGCCTGCTCCTGTAGGAGCCAGCCTTGCTGGCGAACAGCCACACCACCCACCACATTGGCACACTCGCCAACCACCCTGGCAGCCAGCGAAACATCCCGCCTGCGGCGGCGCCATACACTCTCCTGGGATGTTCCCAACCATAACAAAAGGAGTGTTCATGACTGCCGGCACCGTACCCCTGCTAGCCAGTGTCCAGCGTTTTCTCGGACGCCAACACGGCCTGTACATCAATGGCGGCTGGCGGCCGTCCACCTCCAGCCAGACCCTTACCGTCTTCAACCCGGCCAACGGCCAACCCATTGCCGTGACCCCCGATGCCAGCGCCGAGGATGTCGACCAGGCCGTGCAATCGGCGCATCGGGCATTCGTCAGTGGCGTGTGGGCGCGCCGCGCCCCGGCCGAGCGCGAGCGTATCCTGCTGCGCTACGCCGATTTGCTCGAACAGCACGGTGAAGAGCTGGCCCAGCTCGAAACCCTGGAACAAGGCAAGTCGATCAACATCGCCCGCGCCTTCGAAGTCGGCAGTACCCTGAACTGGATGCGCTACACCGCCGGCCTCACCACCAAGATCTGCGGGCGCACCCTGGATGTGTCGATCCCGGTGCCCGAAGGTGCCCGCTACACCGCCTATACGCGCAAGGAGCCGGTCGGCGTGGTGGCTGGCATCGTGCCGTGGAACTTCCCGCTGATGATCGGCATGTGGAAGGTGATGCCCGCCCTGGCGGCCGGCTGCTCGATCGTCATCAAGCCCTCCGAGATCACCCCGTTGACCCTGATGCGCATGGCCGAGCTGGCCACCGAGGCCGGCATTCCGGACGGCGTGTTCAACCTGATCACCGGCAGCGGCAGCGTATGCGGCAGCGCCCTCACCAGCCACCCGCGGGTGGCGAAGATCAGCTTTACCGGCTCTACCGCCACCGGCAAGCACATTGCCCGTTCGGCGGTCGACCGCCTGACGCGCCTGTCACTGGAGCTGGGTGGCAAGAACCCGGCCATCGTGCTGGCCGACGCCGATCCGCAGCAGGTGATCGAAGGCCTGATGATGGGCAGCTTCCTCAACCAGGGGCAGGTGTGCGCCGCCAGTTCGCGTATCTATGTCGAGGCGCCGCTGTTCGACCGCCTGGCAGCGGACTTCGAGCAGGCGATCAAGGGGCTGAGCGTAGGCCCGGGCCTGGATCCCAGCGCGCAGATCAACGCCGTGGCTTCCGGCGCGCACCAGCAGTCGGTGCAGGCCTACCTGGCCGATGCCCGCGAGCAGGGCGCGCAGATCATCAGCGGTGCCAGCGCGCCGGATGCCAATGGCTACTACGTCAGCCCGTCATTGATCCTCAACCCCGACGACAACCTGCGCCTGACCCGCAGCGAAGTGTTCGGCCCGGTGCTGAGCCTGACCCGCGTGGCCGATGTGGAAGAAGCGCTGGCCCGCGCCAACGACAGCGACTATGGCCTGACCGCCAGCCTGTGGACCACCAGCCTCAAGTCGGCCATGGACCTCACCCCGCGCATCGAGGCCGGCACCGTGTGGGTCAACAGCCACACCCTGATCGATGCCAACATGCCGTTTGGCGGCTTCAAGCAATCCGGTACCGGGCGTGATTTCGGCGTCGACTGGCTGGACGCCTTCACCGAGACCAAGTCGGTGTGCATCCGCCACTGAGGCGGCTGGCAGGCCGCAGGCGCTCAGCTGTAGCGCTTGCGGTACTCGCCGGGCGACACGCCAAAGCGCTGCTTGAACGCAGTGGTGAAGTAGCTGCTGTTGGAGAAGCCCCAGGTGTACCCCAGCGCCGACAGCTTGAGGGTCGACTGCGGGTTGCGCAGGGTTTCGGCGCAGATGTCCAGGCGCCGGTTCTTGATGTACTGCGCGATCACCAGGCCCTTCTTGGCGAACACCCGGTACAACCCGCGCATCGACACGCCGATGTCGCGCGCGATCATCTCCGGGCACAGCGCCTCGTCGGCAATGTGCGTCTCGATCAGCGCCAGGCTTTTGCGAAAGATGCGTTCATGCGGGTCGGGGTTGCTGTCGCTGCCGCACAGTGCCGGGCGCATCAGGCTGATCAGCGCATCGATCACCGCTTCGCTTTCGGCCAGGCTCACCTCGTCCAGCTGGGTCGAGGACAACAGCATCTGCTGGGCGAGCAGGGCGACCGGCGAACCGGCCGGGATCTTGCGCCCGATCTCCACCGGGGTGAAGCGCAGCAGCTGGTCGACCCGGTCGTGGGGCAGTATCAGCGAGATCTGCTGGGAGGTATCGCCAAAGGTGAAGTCGCTGGGGCGTGCACTGTCGATCAGCAGGATGTCCCCCGGCATCAGCACTTCGCGGGCGTCGTCCTGGGCCATGTTGGCCATGCCCTTGAGCTGGAACACCGCAAAGTACTTGTGTTCGCTGCTGCGCTGCACCTCGCGCGGCGTGCGCAGCAGCCGCGCGTGAGAGCTGCTCACGTGACTGAAGCGCAGGGCGCCCAGCTGGCGGGGGCGAATCTCACCGCTGAACGCATCCCCCAGCGCGGCACCGTCGAACTCGCCGCAGGCATGGTTGATGTCGGCCAGCCATTGCTGGAAGTGCTGCTGGGCAGTAGCGGTATTCATGGGTCACACCTCACACCTGGCATTGTTGTTAGGGTGCATGTGATGGCTGGGGGCACGCGCTGCAGGTTAGCGCAGCCCGCCGAAGCGCCGGTAGAAGTTTTCGCTGGCATCGGGCAGCGGGCCGTCTGCGGTTTCCATCGCACTGCTCAGCCACTGTTCGGCCGGGGCACAGGTCAGTCGGTACAGGTTGCGGCACAGCTGGCGTGCGGCGCGGCCCTCCCAGTCGCCCGGCAGCAGTTCGTCGGGCAGGTGCGGGTCGCGCAGCAGCAGCTTGCGGTACTCGTGAATCAGCAGCAGGCGCACCATGAAGCAGTCCATCGGCTGCAGGCTGTCCTGCTCGCGCAGCGCCTGCCACACCGGGCGAAACAGCTGGATGAACTCGCTGTACTGCGCCCCCAGCTCCTCGATACGCCAGCTTTCGCGCACCTGGGCACGCAAGGCGCGGGAGGCCATCACGTCCTGGCCGGTGGTCTCGAACAGGATGGTGTCTTCCAGCGCGTCCAGGTCCAGCAGGGTGGCGTTGATGTCGGTGCGGTCGGCCCGCGGGCTGGCCAGCACCACCGGCGAGATGGCGCCAAAGCCCTGCCATTCGAGCTCTTCGCGCACCTGCTTGCGCTTGTCGGCAGACAGCTGGGTGAGCATCGCCAGGTGCCAGGAGCCATCCCACTGCGGCACCACCGAGCTGTACACCCGCTTGAAAGCCTTGTCGAAACGCCGCCGCCCGGCACCGGTGAGGCTGTAGTAGCTGCGCCGGCCGACCTTTTCGGCGGTCAGCCAGCCTTCCTTGGTCAGGCGGAACATCGAGGTGCGGATCAGCCGCTCGTTGATGCCGAAGGGCTCGAGCAACTGGATCAGGCTGCCCAGCCACACGGTGCCGCCGTGGGGTTCGATGGCATCGCCATACAGGGTGACGATCAGCGAACTGGCACGGATCGGGATCTGTTCCTGGAAACGGGTGACGAGCTGATTGAGGGGCGCGAGCGACGACATGGAGGATCCGCTGGGTGAAACCCCGGAATATAACTGCCGTTTGTCCTTCAAGGCCAGCGTTGCCGCCGGCACTTCAGGCCGTGTGGTTTTTCGGGCGGAACGTACTGTCGCTGACACGTCTGCGGTCCTGTTCGGGTTGGCTCAAGGGGCTGCATTCCACCATCTGCTCCAGGCAGCGCCGGGTCAGTGCGTGGTACTCGCCCGTGCCGCCCTGCTTCCAGTGCACTTCAGCGTCGCTCAGGCTGCGTTTGACCTGGGCCGGCGAGCCCACCACCAGCGAGCGGGGCGGGCAGTCGAAGCCGGCCTTGACGAAGGCGGTGGCACCGACGATCGAGCAGGCACCGATCACGGCGCCGTCCATGACCACCGCATTCATGCCCACCAGCGCATCGGCACCGATGCGGCAGCCGTGCAGCACGGCGCCGTGGCCCACGTGCCCGTTGCGCTCGATCACCGTGTCGCTGTCGGGGAAGCCGTGCATCACGCAGGTGTCCTGCAGGTTGGCGCCCTGTTCGAGAATGATGCGTCCGAAATCGCCGCGCAGGCTGGCCAGCGGGCCTACATAGCAGTCGGGGCCGACGATCACGTCGCCAATCAGCACCGCCGAAGGGTGCACGTAGGCGCTGGGGTCGATGACCGGGGTGATTCCGCCAAGGCTGTAGCAGGTCATGTCGGTTTCCTGTGGACGGGGATGACAGCGAATATAACGTATTGTTACTTGTTTGCAATGCTTCGATGTATCGCTTCCTGGCGCTTTACTCGCTATAAGCGCAGTGTTTGCTGGGTTTATTTGGCACGCATGGAAAACAAATAGACACAGACAAGTCGCAGTAATGTTGATTTTGTGTATCGTATTGTGGCTATACTCTGCCGCAATCGGCCTCGACCCAACAATAACAGCCAGCCTCGACTGGCCCGTGCGGTGACCGTCATGCCTGACACCCTGTTGCTTGATAACTCCCACGCCGGCATCTGCCTGGTGACGCTGCACCGCCCCGAGGTGCTCAATGCCCTCAACACCCGCCTGCTCGGCGAGCTGGCAGCCGAACTCGAGCGCCTGGAGCGTGACGACAGCTGCCGCGCCGTGGTGCTCACCGGCAGCCGCAAGGCGTTTGCCGCCGGCGCCGACATCAACGAGATGGCCGAGCGCGATGCGGTGGGCATCCTCAACGACCCGCGTGTTGCCTGTTGGCAGCAGATCAGCCGCTTCAGCAAGCCCCTGGTGGCGGCCGTCAACGGCTTTGCCCTGGGCGGTGGCTGCGAGCTGGCGATGCACGCCGACATCATCGTGGCGGGCGTGGATGCGCGCTTCGGCCAGCCGGAAATCAACCTGGGCATCATGCCTGGCGCCGGCGGTACCCAGCGTCTGCTGCGCGCGGTGGGCAAGTCCATGGCCATGCAGATGGTGCTCACCGGCGAGCCCATCGATGCGCGCACCGCGCAACAGGCCGGCCTGGTCAGCGAAATCACCCAACCCGAATTCACCGTCGAGCGCGCCGTGCAGATCGCCCAGGCCATCGCGCGCAAGGCCCCGCTGGCCGTGCGCCTGGCCAAGGAATCGCTGCTCAAGGCCATGGATACCGACCTTGCCAGCGGCCTGCGTTTCGAGCGCCACGCCTTCACCGTGCTGGCCGCCACCGATGACCGGCGCGAGGGCATCAATGCCTTTCGCGAAAAACGCGCACCGGTGTTCACCGGCCGCTGAGTGCGCCGGCCCCTTTTACTTCAACCTTGCGAGCGGTACTGGTCATGACCTTCGAGCACATTCTTTTCGACATAGACGACGGCGTGGCCTTTCTGCGCCTGAACCGTCCCGAGCAACTCAACAGCTTCAACGCGCAGATGCACGCCGAAGTGAAGGAGGCGCTCAAGCAGGTACGCGCCAATGCCCAGGTGCGTGTGCTGCTGCTTACCGGTGAAGGGCGCGGCTTCTGTGCCGGGCAGGACCTGTCCGACCGCAACGTTGCGCCCGGTGCGCAGATGCCCGACCTGGGCGAGTCCATCGAAAAATTCTACAACCCGCTGATTCGCGCCCTGCGCGATTTACCGCTGCCGGTGATCTGCGCGGTCAACGGCGTGGCCGCCGGCGCCGGGGCGAACATCCCGCTGGCCTGCGACCTGGTGCTGGCGGCGCGGTCGGCCAGCTTCATCCAGGCGTTCTGCAAACTCGGCCTGGTGCCCGACTCGGGCGGTACCTGGTTCCTGCCGCGGCTGGTCGGCGTGGCGCGGGCCAAGGCCCTGGCGCTGCTGGGCAACAAGCTGTCGGCCGAGCAGGCCGAGCAGTGGGGGCTGATCTACCGCTGCGTCGACGACGAGGCCCTGCGCGACGAGGCCCTGGGCCTGGCGCGACAGCTGGCGACACAGCCCACCTCGGGCCTGGCACTGATCAAGCGAGGGCTCAATGCCAGCCTGGACAACAGCCTTGACCAGCAACTGGACCTGGAGCGCGACCTGCAGCGCCTGGCCGGGCGCAGCGAGGACTACCGCGAGGGCGTGGCCGCCTTCATGGCCAAGCGCGCCCCCGTGTTCAAGGGGTGCTGAGCATGAGCGCACTGGACACAAGCGTTGTGGTGGCGGTGATCGGTGCCGGGGCCATGGGCGCCGGCATTGCCCAGGTGGCGGCGCAAGCCGGGCATCCGGTGCTGCTGCACGACAGCCGCCCGGGGGCGGCGAGCGCGGCCATCGAGGGGCTGGGTGTGCAACTGGGCAAGCGGGTGGAGAAGGGCAAGCTCGACCCCGCGCAGCGCGAGGCCACCCTGGCGCGCCTGCACGCGGTGCAGGCGCTCGACGAGCTGGCGGATGCGGGGCTGGTGATCGAGGCCATCGTCGAGAACCTCGACGCCAAGCGCGAGCTGTTTGCGCGCCTGGAGGCAATCTGCACGGCCGACTGCGTGCTGGCCAGCAACACCTCGTCGCTGTCGATCACCCGCATCGCGGCCGGCCTGGCGCGGCCCGAGCGGTTCGTGGGGGTGCACTTCTTCAACCCCGCGCCGGTCATGGCGCTGGTCGAGATCGTCTCGGGGCTGGCCACGGCGCCGCAGGTAGCAGCCAGCCTGTATGCAACGGCCAGGGCCTGGGGCAAAGCGCCGGTGCATGCCAGCTCCAGCCCGGGCTTCATTGTCAACCGCGTGGCGCGCCCGTTCTATGCCGAAAGCCTGCGCCTGTTGCAGGAGGGTGCGGCCGAGTGCGCCACGCTGGATGCGCTGATGCGCGAGGCCGGCGGCTTTCGCATGGGCGCGTTCGAGCTGACCGACCTGATCGGGCATGACGTCAACTACGCGGTCACCTGTTCGGTGTTCGATGCCTATTACGGCGACATGCGCTTCCAGCCGTCGCTGATCCAGGCGGCGCTGGTGGATGCCGGCCGGCTGGGGCGCAAGAGCGGGCAGGGGTTCTATGACTATGGGCCCTCGGCCGCGCGCCCGGTGGTCAGCGAGCTGCGCAGTGGTTTGCGCATCGAGGCCTGCGAAGTCGAAGGCGACCTGGGCGTTGCGCAGGGCTTGCTGGCGCGTATCGAGGCGCACGGCATCAAGGTGTCGCGGGCCCCGTCGCGGGTCGAGCCCGCGCCCACCGGTCGTTGTGGGAGCGGGCTTGACCCGCGATGCGGGCACGCAGTCATACGCGTGGGCGACGCCGTGCTGGCCCTGACCGACGGTCGCCTGGCCAGCCAGCGTGCCCGCGACGAAGGCTTGCACAACCTCGTGCTGTTCGACCTGGCGCTGGACTACGCCACCGCCGGGCGCATCGGCATCAGCTGGTCCGCCGACACCACCCCCGCTGCCCGCGACCAGGCCGTGGCCTTGCTGCAGGCCGCGGGCCTGGTGGTCAGCCCGCTGGCCGACGTGCCGGGGCTGCTGGTGATGCGCACCGTGGCCATGCTTGCCAACGAAGCCGCCGACGCGGTGCTGCAGGGCGTGGCCACGGCGGCGGATGTCGACCTGGCCATGCGCAAGGGCGTGAACTACCCCCAAGGCCCGCTGGCCTGGGCCGACGCCATCGGCCCGACGCAGGTGCTGGCGGTACTCGACAATCTGCAGGCCGCCTACGGCGAAAGCCGCTACCGGCCATCACTGCTGCTGCGGCGCACGGTCGCCGAGGGGAGGGCATTGCATGACTGACCTGAACGCCACCGAGCTTGCCAGCCAATGTGCCCAGGCCATGCTCGCCCGTGACCGCGCCAGCCTCGCGCTGGGCATGCAACTGCTGAGCGTCGCGCCGGGCAGGGCGCGCCTGAGCATGCCGGTGCGCGCCGACATGATCCAGGGCCATGGCACCTGCCACGGCGGCTACATCTTCACCCTGGCCGACTCGGCGTTTGCCGTGGCCTGCAACACCTACAACCAGGTCACCATCGGCCTGGGCTGCAGCATCGACTACATCGCCCCGGCACTGATGGGCGACACGCTCAATGCAAGTTGCGTCGAGCAGAGCCGTGGTGGACGCACCGGCAACTACGACGTGCGTGTGGAAAACCAGAACGGGCAGCTGATCGCGCTGTTCCATGGCAAATCTTACAAGGTGCAAGGCACAGTGCTTGCCCAGGAGACCGCAGATGAATGACGCCCTTATCATCGACGCCGTGCGCACCCCCATCGGGCGCTATGCCGGCGCGCTGAGCACGGTACGTGCCGACGACCTGGGCGCGGTGCCGCTGCGTGCGCTGATGGCGCGCCACCCGCAGGTGGACTGGTCGCAGGTGGACGACGTGCTGTTCGGCTGCGCCAACCAGGCCGGCGAAGACAATCGCAACGTGGCGCGCATGTCGGCGCTGCTGGCCGGCCTGCCGATGGAAGTGCCGGGCACCACGGTCAACCGCCTGTGCGGCTCGGGCATGGACGCCATCGGCCTGGGCGCACGCTCGATCCGCAGTGGCGAAGCCGGCCTGCTGCTGGTGGGCGGGGTGGAGTCGATGTCACGCGCCCCGCTGGTGATGGGCAAGGCCGAACAGGCCTTCTCGCGCCAGGCGCAATTGTACGACACCACCATTGGCTGGCGCTTCGTCAACGCCGCGATGGAAAAGGCGTATGGTATCGACTCGATGCCGGAGACTGCCGAAAACGTCGCCGCACAGTTCGGCATTTCCCGTGCCGACCAGGACGCCTTCGCCCTGCGCAGCCAGCAACGTGCGGCGGCTGCCCAGGCCAGCGGGCGCCTGGCGCAGGAGATCGTGCCGGTGTCGATTGCCCAGCGCAAGGGCGAGCCCAGGCGCGTCGAGCACGACGAACACCCGCGTGGCGACACCACGCTGCAGATGCTGCAACGCCTGGGTACGCCGTTTCGCGAGGGCGGCAGTGTCACGGCGGGCAATGCCTCGGGGGTCAACGACGGTGCCTGTGCGCTGCTGCTGGCAAGCCCGGCGCAGGCTGCGCGCTTCGGGCTCAAGGCCCGTGGGCGGGTGGTGGCGATGGCCACGGCCGGCGTCGAGCCGCGCATCATGGGCATCGGCCCGGTGCCGGCCACGCGCAAGGTGCTGGAACTGGCCAACCTGAACCTGGCCGACATGGATGTCATCGAGCTGAACGAAGCCTTCGCCGCGCAGGGCCTGGCGGTGCTGCGCGAGCTCGGGCTGGCTGACGACGACCCGCGGGTCAACCCCAATGGTGGCGCCATCGCCCTGGGGCATCCGCTGGGCATGAGCGGCGCTCGCCTGGTGACCACCGCACTGGTGGAACTGGAGCAGCGCGGCGGGCGGTACGCGCTGTGCACGATGTGCATCGGCGTGGGGCAGGGTATCGCGATGATCATCGAGCGAACCTGAGCCGGCAACACAGCGGGAGCCGTGCAGCTCCCACACTCGGGCCCGTCAGGGGCTGAACCATAAAAAGAATCAGAGTGAACACATGAACATGGCCGCCTTGAACACTGCTGTACTCGACCCGCTGGAGACCGCCAGCATCGATGAACTGCGCCAGCACCAGCTTGACCGCCTGCGCTGGAGCCTGTCCCACGCCTACCAGAACGTGCCGCTGTACCGCCAGCGCTTCGACCAGTTGGGGGTGCACCCCGACGAGGTGCGTTCGCTGGACGACCTGGCCCGATTCCCTTTCACCACCAAGACCGACCTGCGCGACAACTACCCCTACGGCATGTTCGCCGTGCCCATGCATGACGTGGTGCGGGTGCACGCCTCCAGCGGCACCACCGGCAAGCCGACGGTGGTGGGCTACACGCAGAACGATATCGACACCTGGGCCAACGTGGTGGCGCGCTCGATCCGCGCCGCGGGCGGGCGCAAGGGCGACAAGGTGCATGTGTCGTATGGCTACGGGCTGTTCACCGGCGGGCTGGGCGCGCATTACGGCGCCGAACGCCTGGGCTGCACGGTGATCCCGATGTCGGGCGGGCAGACCGAGAAGCAGGTGCAGCTGATCAACGACTTTCAGCCGGACATCATCATGGTCACGCCCTCGTACATGCTCAACCTGGCCGACGAGATCGAGCGCCAGGGGCTGGACCCGCACAAGCTGGCGCTGCGCCTGGGGATCTTCGGTGCCGAGCCGTGGACCGACGAGCTGCGCCGCTCCATCGAGCAGCGCATGGGTATCACTGCGCTGGATATCTACGGGCTGTCGGAAATCATGGGCCCGGGCGTGGCCATGGAGTGCGCCGAGACCAAGGACGGGCCGACCCTCTGGGAAGACCACTTCTACCCCGAAATCATCGACCCGGTGACCGGTGCGGTGCTGCCCGACGGGCAGATGGGCGAGCTGGTGTTCACTTCGCTGAGCAAGGAGGCGCTGCCGATGATCCGCTACCGTACCCGCGACCTGACGCGACTGTTGCCCGGCACCGCGCGGCCAATGCGGCGCATCGACAAGATCACCGGGCGCAGCGACGACATGCTCATCGTGCGCGGGGTCAACGTGTTCCCGACCCAGGTCGAGGAACAGGTTCTGAAAATAAAACAGTTTTCAGAGTGCTATGAGATTTATCTGTATCGCGATGGAAATCTCGACACGGTGGATGTGCACGTGGAACTGCGCGCCGAATGCCAGCACTACGACGAGGCCCAGCGCAGGCTGCTGACCGCCGAGCTGGGCAAGCAGATCAAGACCTACATCGGCATCAGCACGCGCATTGTGCTGCAGCCGTTGGGCACGCTGAAACGTTCGGAAGGCAAGGCCTGTCATGTGTATGACAAGCGTCTGGCCAGCTGATAGCTGATGGCTGCCGAAGCCCCGACCTGGTCGGGGCTTTTTTTTGTTCTTGGGTAAAGCGTGTTCCTGTGGGAGCGGGCTTGACCCGCGATGGAGCGCGTAGCGGTCCGCTTTCAGTGCAAAGCGATACAAAAAAACATTAGATACACTAAAAAGCTGTTTGATATTGAATTGTGTATCGCTTATAAATACTCCCATGCCCAACCAGCCTTGAGGCGGGAGCCCGAACATGTACGCACAGCTTGTCGAAACCGGCGTCAAACGCATCAAGTCCCTGGACGAGATGTCGCCCCAGGAACGTGCCTTCCAGGAAAAGATCGACGCCGAAATCAAGATCGAAGCCAAGAACTGGATGCCCGACGCCTACCGTCAGACCCTCATCCGCCAGATTTCCCAGCACGCCCACTCCGAGATCGTCGGCATGCTGCCCGAGGGCAACTGGGTCACCCGTGCCCCGACCCTCAAGCGCAAGCTGCAGCTGATGGCCAAGATCCAGGACGAAGCCGGCCACGGCCTGTACCTGTACAGCGCCATGGAAACCCTGGGCGCCGATCGCGACGAAGAAATCGCCAAGCTGCACAGCGGCAAGGCCAAGTACTCCAGCATCTTCAACTACCCGACCCTCAACTGGGCCGACATGGGCGCAGTGGGCTGGCTGGTGGATGGCGCGGCCATCGTCAACCAGGTGGTGCTGCAGCGCACCTCCTACGGCCCCTACGCACGGGCCATGGTGCGCATCTGCAAGGAAGAGAGCTTTCACCAGCGCCAGGGCTACGAGATTCTGCTGACCATGATGCGCCACGGCACCCAGGCCCAGAAGGACATGGTGCAGGACGCGATCAACCGCCTGTGGTGGCCGGCGCTGATGATGTTCGGCCCCAGCGACGACAACTCGCCCAACAGCGCGCAGTCGATGGCCTGGAAGATCAAGCGCCAGAGCAACGACGAACTGCGCCAGCGCTTCGTCGACCAGACCATCCCGCAGCTCGAACTGCTGGGCTGCACCGCCCCCGACCCCGATCTGAAGTGGAACGCCGAGCGCGGCCACTACGATTTCGGCGCCATCCAGTGGCAGGAATTCTTCGACGTGCTCAAGGGCAACGGCCCGTGCAACCAGGAACGCCTGGCCACCCGACGCAATGCCATCGAAAGCGGCGCCTGGGTGCGTGAAGCCGCCGTCGCCTACGCCCGCAAACAACAGAACAAGAACGCCGCCTGAACCGGCGACTGATGGGAGATACACGATGTCTGTCTGGACCCTCTACGAAGTGTTCGTGCGCAGCAAGCACGGCCTGAACCACAAGCATGTGGGCAGTGTGCATGCCGCCGACGACGCCATGGCCATCGAGAACGCCCGCGAGCTGTACACCCGCCGCAGCGAAGGTGTAAGCCTGTGGGTGGTGCCCTCGGCGCTGATCGTGGCCTCCTCGCCGGACGAGAAGGACCCGCTATTCGACCCGGCCGACGACAAGGTCTACCGGCACGCCAGCTTCTACGAGCTGCCCGACGAAGTCGGACACATGTGAGGTCGACCATGAACAGCACCCAAGACGATCTGATCCATTACCTGCTGCTGCTGGGCGACAGCGCCCTGATCCAGGGCCAGCGCCTGTGCGAGTGGTGCGGCAAGGCACCGGCCATCGAAGAAGAACTGGCGCTGATGAACGTCGGCCTGGACCTGGTGGGCCAGGCGCGCAACTGGCTGGACTACGCCGCCGAGCTGCTGGCCGACGGCCGCGATGCCGACGACCTGGCGTTTCGCCGCGACGAGCGCGCCTACCGCAACCTGCTGCTGGTGGAGCAGCCCAACGGCGATTTCGCCGTGACCATGGCCAAGCAGTTCCTGTTCGACGCCTGGCACCTGCAGGTGCTCAAGGGCCTGTGCGACTCCACCGACCTGCGCATCGCCGGCATCGCCGCCAAGGCGCTCAAGGAGGTCACCTACCACCTGCGTCGCTCCAGTGAATGGGTGCAGCGCCTGGGTGGCGGCACCGACGAAAGTCGCCGGCGCATGCTCGCGGCCATCGCGCAGGTGTGGCGCTTCACCGTGGAGCTGGCCAGCGGCAGCGAGGCTGAAACCCGCCTGGCCGCAGCGGGCATCGGCGTCGACCCGGCGCAGGTCGGCGCGGCATGGCTGCACCAGGTCGAGGCCACCTTCGCCTCGGTCGAACTGCCGCTGCCGCCTGCGGCCAGCCACTTCTACCTCAGCGGACGTACCGGCATGCACACCGAGCACCTGGGCATCCTGCTGGCCGAAATGCAGTTTTTGCCACGGGCCTACCCCGATGCAACCTGGTGAGCTGATCGCCAGCGACCACGGTGCGCGGGCACTGCGGGCCGATGACCTGAGCCACGCCTGGACGGTGCTGGAGCAGGTGATGGACCCGGAGGTGCCAGTGGTCAGCGTGGTCGACCTCGGGATAGTGCGCGACCTGCACTGGCAGGCCGGCCACCTGCACCTTGTGGTCACGCCGACCTATTCGGGCTGCCCGGCCACCGAGGTGATCGAGGGCGATATCCGCCAGGCGCTGGAGCAGGCCGGGTTCGCCGCGCCGTGCCTGGAGCGGCGCCTGACGCCGGCCTGGAGCACCGACTGGATCACCGAGCAGGGGCGCGAGCGCCTGCGTGCCTATGGCATCGCGCCGCCCGTGGGCAGTGCCAGCAAGCGCAGCCTGCTGGGCGAAAGCCCGCAGGTGCTGTGCCCGGTGTGCGCCAGCAGCCACACCGAGCTGCTCAGCCAGTTCGGCTCCACGGCCTGCAAGGCCCTGTACCGGTGCCGCGAGTGCCTGGAACCTTTCGACTATTTCAAATGCATCTGAGCGCGCTGGCGCCGTGCAGCGGGAGAACAGCATGAGTCAATTTCACAGCCTGACCATCAAGGATGTGCGCGCCGAGACCCGCGATGCGGTGTCGATTGCCTTCGAGGTGCCGGCGCACCTGCAGGACGATTTCCGTTTCACCCAGGGCCAGTACCTGGTGATGCGCACGCAACTGGACGACGAGGAAGTGCGCCGTTCGTACTCGATCTGCAGCGGCGTGGAAGACGGCGAGCTGCGCGTGGCGATCAAGCGCGTGGCCGGCGGGCGCTTCTCGGCGTTTGCCAACGAGGTGCTCAAGGTCGGCCACAGCCTCGAAGTGATGCCGCCTTCGGGCAGCTTCCATGTGCCACTGGACCCGACCCGTCGCGGCAACTACCTGGCGGTGGCGGCGGGCAGCGGCATCACGCCGATCCTGTCGATCATCAAGACCACCCTGGAGCGCGAACCCGACAGCCGCTTCACCTTGCTCTACGGCAACCGCTCAAGCTCCGGCGCGCTGTTTCGCGACAAGCTCGAAGACCTGAAGAACCGCTACCTGCAACGCCTGAACCTGATCTTCGTGTTCAGCCGCGAGCAGCAGGACGTGGACCTGTACAACGGGCGCATCGACGCCGACAAGTGCGGTCAGCTGTTCTCGCGCTGGCTCGACCCCAGGGCGCTGGACGCCGCCTTCATCTGCGGCCCGCAGGCGATGACCGAGACCGTGCGCGACAGCCTCAAGGCCAATGGCATGGCGGGGGAGAAGATCCATTTCGAGCTGTTTGCAGCGGCGGGCGACGAACGCAAGCGTGAAGCCCGCGAGGCGGCACGCCAGCTGGACGCCGCCGTCAGCCAGATCACCGTGATCAGCGACGGTCGGGCGCTGGCCTTCGACCTGCCGCGCAACACCGTCAGCGTGCTGGATGCCGGCAATGCCATCGGCGCCGAGCTGCCGTACTCGTGCAAGGCCGGGGTGTGCTCGACCTGCAAGTGCAAGGTCATCGAAGGGGAGGTGGAGATGGACAGCAACCACGCCCTGGAGGATTACGAAGTGGCGGCGGGGTATGTGCTGTCGTGCCAGACGTACCCGGTCAGCGACAGGGTGGTGCTGGACTTCGATCAGGTCTGATAACGCGTCGGTCCCATCGCCGGCAAGGCCGGCTCCTACACGGCGATGAGGCCCGCCTGAACACCGCAACACCTGTGTGCCCTGAAAACTAAAACAACAACACCAAGAGAGCGCCCCAATGACCCCCGAAGACATCGACAGCATCTGCAAGCACCCCGACTTCAAGCAACTGGTACGGCGCAAGCAGCGCCTGAACTGGTCGCTGACCCTGGCCATGCTGGTCATCTACTACGGCTTCGTGCTGCTGGTGGCGTTCTCCCCCAGCACCCTGGGGCAATCGCTCAGCGGCGGCGTGACCACCGTCGGCATGCTGGTCGGCGTACTGGTGGTGCTGGTGTCCTTCGGCCTCACCGGGATCTACGTGTACCGCGCCAACAACGTGCTCGACCCGCTCAACGACAAGGTCCGCCAGGAGTGCGCGAAATGAACTGGACAGCCATCAGCATGTTCCTGCTGTTCGTCGTGTTCACCCTGGGTATCACCCGCTGGGCCGCACAGCGCACCCGTTCGGCCAGTGACTTCTACACCGCAGGCGGCGGCCTCACCGGCTTTCAGAACGGCCTGGCCATCGCCGGCGACATGATCAGCGCCGCCTCGTTCCTAGGCATCTCCGCGATGATGTTCCTCAACGGCTATGACGGCCTGCTGTACGCCCTGGGCGTGCTGGCCGGCTGGCCGATCATCCTGTTCCTGATTGCCGAGCGCCTGCGCAACCTGGGCAAGTACACCTTCGCCGACGTGGTGTCGTACCGCCTGGACCAGACCCCGGTGCGCCTGACCTCGGCCCTGGGCACCCTGACCGTGGCACTGATGTACCTGGTGGCGCAGATGGTCGGCGCCGGCAAGCTGATCGAGCTGCTGTTCGGCATCAGCTACCTGTATGCGGTGATGCTGGTGGGCGTGCTGATGGTGTTCTACGTGACCTTCGGCGGCATGCTCGCCACCACCTGGGTACAGATCATCAAGGCCGTGCTGCTGCTCTCGGGCACCAGCTTCATGGCGTTCATGGTGCTCAAGCACTTTGGTTTCAGCACCGAGGCGATGTTCAGCGCCGCCACCGAGGTGCACGCCAAGGGCACCGCGATCATGGCCCCGGGCGGGCTGCTGTCCAACCCCATCGACGCGATTTCCCTGGGCCTGGGCATGATGTTCGGCACCGCCGGGCTGCCGCATATCCTGATGCGCTTCTTCACCGTGAGTGACGCCAAGCAAGCGCGCAAGAGCGTGTTCTACGCCACCGGTTTCATCGGCTACTTCTACCTGCTGCTGATCATGGTGGGTTTCGGCGCCATCGTGATGGTCGGCACCGACGCAAGCTACCGCGACGTCAACGGCGCGATCATCGGCGGCGGCAACATGATCGCCGTGCACCTGGCCCAGGCCGTGGGCGGCAACCTGTTCCTGGGCTTCATCTCGGCCGTGGCCTTCGCCACCATCCTGGCGGTGGTGGCCGGGCTGGCGTTGTCCGGCGCCTCGGCGGTGTCCCACGACCTGTACGCCTGCGTGATCCGCAAGGGCCAGGCCACCGAGAAGCAAGAGATGCGCGTGTCGCGAATCGCCACTCTGGCCATCGGCGTGCTGGCGATCATCCTGGGCCTGATGTTCGAGTCGCAGAACATCGCGTTCCTGTCCGGGCTGGTGCTGGCGATTGCCGCCTCGGTGAATTTCCCGGTGCTGTTCCTCTCGATGTACTGGAAGGGCCTGACCACCCGTGGCGCGGTGATCGGCAGCATGAGCGGGCTGGTCTCGGCCATCGTGCTGCTGGTGCTCAGCCCGGCGGTGTGGGTCAACGTGCTGCACAACGAAACGGCGCTGTTCCCCTATAGCAACCCGGCGCTGTTCTCCATGAGCCTGGCGTTCCTGGGCGCCTGGGTGTTCTCGGTCACCGACACCTCGGAGCGGGCGGCGCAGGAACGCGGCCGCTACCTGGCGCAGTTCATCCGCTCGATGACCGGCATCGGTGCCGCAGGCGCAAGCAAACACTAATAAACCAAAACGATTGTCGGGTATAAAAATAATGAACCACATTCGCTTCATGCCGGCTTCGCTGCTGGCCGGCTTCGCCTTGCCCCTGGTCGCCGCGCCGGCCCTGGCCGACTTCATCGACGACAGCCATGCCAAGGTCGAGTTGCGCAACCACTACATCAACCGCGATTTTCGCCAGAGCAACGCGCCGCAATCCAAGGCCGAGGAGTGGGCCCAGGGCTTTACCGTGAAGTTCGAGTCCGGCTTCACCGATGGCCCGATCGGGGTAGGCGTCGACGCCATGGGGCAACTGGGCATCAAGCTCGACTCCAGCCGTGATCGGCGCGGCACCGGGCTGCTGCCGTTCGGGCCAGACAGCCTGGAACCGGCCGACGACTACAGCGAGCTGGGCCTGACCGCCAAGCTGCGCGCCTCAAAGAGCGTGCTGCGCCTGGGTACCTTGCAGCCGATCCTGCCGGTGGTGGTGTACAACGACACCCGCCTGCTGGCCGCAAGCTTTCAGGGCGGCCTGCTGACCAGCCAGGAGATCGACGGCCTGACGTTCAACGCCGGGCGGCTGACCAAGGCCAACCTGCGCGATTCGTCCAGCCGCGACGACATCGGCTACGGCGCGGCCAGCAGCGACCGCTTCGATTTTGGTGGCGGCACCTATGCCTTCACCCCGCAACTGAACCTGACCTACTACTACGCCAAGCTCGACCAGATCTACCGTCAGCAGTTCGTCGGCCTGGTGCACACCCAGCCGCTGGGCGAGGGCCTGAGCCTGCGCAGCGACCTGCGCTATTTCGACAGCCGTGGTGACGGCGCCGAGCGGGCAGGGCGCATCGACAACCGCAACTTCAACGGCATGTTCACCCTGGCCAGCGGCGCGCACAAGGTCAGTGCCACCTTCCAGCAGATGTCGGGCGACAGCGCCTTCCCGTTCCTCAACGGCGGCGACCCGTACACCGTCAACCTGGTGACCTACAACACCTACACCCGCGCCGGGCTCGACTCCTGGCAACTGCGCTACGACTACGACTTCGTCGCCCTGGGCATTCCGGGCCTGAGCTTCATGACCCGCTACACCGACGGGCGTCATGCCAGGACCGCGACCGTGGACAACGGCCGCGAGCGCGAACGCGACACCGACATCACCTACGTGGTGCAGAGCGGCCCGTTGAAGAACGTCAGCCTGCGCTGGCGCAACGTCACCTTCCGCTCAGGCAACGGCTTGACCAACAGCCTGGACGAGAACCGCCTGATCATCGGCTACACCCTGGCGCTGTGGTAAGCGCGCCCCTTAAAAGAACCGGAGGACACCTCATGTCTGTTGCCCCAACCTTGCAAAGCTTCATCGCCGGCCGCTGGCTCGGCCAGCATGGCGCGCAGCCGCTGCGCAGCGCCCTGGACGGGCACGTATTGGCATACAGCCATGAAGAGCGGCCCGACTTTGCCGAAGCCATCGAGCATGCGCGCCGTGAGGGCCTGCGCAGCCTGATGGCGATGGACTTCCAGCAGCGTGCCGCGCGGCTCAAGGCCCTGGCGCTGTACCTGGCCGAGCGCAAGGAACAGCTCTACGCACTGTCCCACCACAGCGGCGCAACCCGCGCCGACAGCTGGATCGACATCGAGGGCGGCAACGCCACGCTGTTCGCCTATGCCGGCATCGGCAGCCGCGAACTGCCCTCGGGCAACCTGCTGCACGAAGGCCCGGCCATCCCGCTGGGCAAGCAGGGCACCTTCGCCGGCAGCCACATCCTGGTGCCGCGTGCGGGGCTTGCGGTGCACATCAACGCGTTCAACTTCCCGATCTGGGGCATGCTTGAAAAGTTCGCGCCGACCTTTCTGGCCGGCATGCCGTGCATCGTCAAGCCGGCCACCTCCACCAGCTACCTGACCGAGGCGGTGGTGCGCCTGATGGATGAGTCCGGCCTGCTGCCGGCCGGCAGCCTGCAACTGGTGGTGGGCAGCACCGGCGACCTGCTCGACCGCCTGCAAGGCCAGGACGTGGTGACCTTCACCGGTTCTGCCGATACCGCGGCCAAGCTGCGGGTGACCCCGAACCTGATCCGCCACTCGGTGCCGTTCACCGCCGAGGCCGACTCGCTCAACTGCGCGATCCTGGGCCCGGACGTGAAGCCGGACGATGCCGAGTTCGACCTGTACATCAAGGAAGTGGTGCGCGAGATGACCACCAAGGCGGGGCAGAAGTGCACCGCCATCCGCCGCGCCATCGTGCCGGCCAAGCACCTGGACGCCGTGGCCACGCGCCTGCGCGAGCGCCTGAGCAAGGTGGTGGTGGGCGACCCGTCGGTGGAGGGCGTGCGCATGGGCGCGCTGGCTTCCCATGACCAGCAGCGCGACGTGGGCGAGCGGGTGCGCAGCCTGCTGCAGAGCTGCGACCAGCTGTTCGGCGCCAGCGATGGTTTCGAGCCACGGGGCGAGGGCGTGAGCGAAGGGGCGTTCTTTGCGCCGACCCTGCTGCAGGCACGCGACCCGCACGCCGATGGCGGTGCCCATGACATCGAGGCCTTCGGCCCGGTGAGCACGCTGATGGCCTACCACGACCTGGACGAAGCGCTGGCGCTGGCCGCGCGCGGCAAGGGCAGCCTGGTGGCCAGCCTGGTGACCGCCGACCGCGAGGTGGCAGCCAAGGCCATTCCGGTGGCTGCAGCCTGGCACGGTCGGTTGCTGATCCTCGACAGCGAGGCGGCGGCGGAGTCCACCGGGCACGGTTCGCCCTTGCCGCAGCTCAAGCACGGCGGCCCTGGGCGTGCCGGTGGCGGTGAAGAGCTGGGTGGGCTGCGGGCGGTCAAGCACTACCTGCAGCGTGCGGCAGTGCAGGGTTCGCCGAGCATGCTGATGGCGGTGACCGGCGAGTATGTGCGCGGTGCCCAGGTGTACGAGAGCGAGGTGCACCCGTTCCGTCGTCACTTCGAAGAGCTGCGCATCGGCGAGTCGCTGCTGACCCATCGGCGTACCGTGACCGAGGCGGACCTGGTGAACTTCGGCTGCCTGTCGGGGGATCATTTCTACATGCACTTCGACGACATTGCGGCCAGGCAATCGCAGTTCGGCAAACGCATTGCGCATGGCTACTTCGTGCTGTCGGCGGCGGCGGGGCTGTTCGTGTCGCCGGGCGAGGGGCCGGTGCTGGCCAACTATGGCCTGGACACCCTGCGTTTCATCAGCCCGGTGGGCATTGGCGACACCATCCAGGCGCGCCTGACCTGCAAGCGCAAGATCGATCAGGGCAAATCCAGCCCGCTGGGCCAGCCGCAAGGGGTGGTGGCGTGGGATGTGGAAGTGACCAACCAGCTGGGTGAGCTGGTGGCCAGCTACGACATCCTGACGCTGGTGCTCAAGCGCCCGGTGTAACGCCGAGCGCTGCGCGCTCGATCGCGGGTCAAGCCCGCTCCCACAAGGATTATCGCCGTCCCTGTGGGAGCGGGCTTGACCCGCGATGGGCTACGCAGCAGCCTCCGCAATATGGCACGCACACAAAAATACCTGGCACACACGCAAGCGCTTTACCCCCTCCGACTTTGCTCTAATCCCGTCATGGCCTGCCACGCCACTCATTGATCCACCCAGAACGGGATAACAATAAAAAATGAAACGCTTGATGCCGCTTGCCGTGCTCTACGTGTCAACGCTCGCCCACGCCGGCACGCCCGGCAACATCGACGCCAACCGACTGCTCAACGCCAACCAGGACGCCGCCAACTGGCTCGCCCACGGGCGTACCTACGACGAACAACGCTTCAGCCCGCTGACCCGCATCAACGACCAGAACGTCGCCGGGCTTGGCCTGGCCTGGACGCAGAAGCTCGACATCGATCGCGGTACCGAAGCCACCCCCATCGTGGTCGACGGCGTGATGTACACCACCGGTGCCTTCAGCATCGTGTATGCCTTCGACGCCGCCAGCGGCAAGCCGCTGTGGAAGTACGACCCCAAGATCCCCATGGAGAAACTCAGCCAGGGCTGCTGCGACGTGGTCAACCGCGGTGTGGCCGTGTGGCAGGGCAAGGTCTACGTGGGCAGCTTCGATGGGCGCCTGATCGCCCTCGATGCGGCCACCGGCAAGGAGGTGTGGAGCGTCGACACCGTTCTGGACCCCAACAAGAGCTACACCATCACCGGCGCCCCGCGCATCGTCAAAGGCAAGGTGCTGATCGGCAACGGCGGCGCCGAGTTCGGCGTGCGCGGCTATATCACCGCCTACGATGCCGAGACCGGCAAGCAGGCCTGGCGCTTCTTCACCGTGCCCGGCGACCCGGCGCTGCCACCGGAAAACGAGGCCATGGCCAAGGCCATGAAAACCTGGAAGGGCAATGGCTGGGTCAAGTGGGGCGGTGGCGGCACCGTATGGGACTCGATGTCCTACGACCCCGAGCTGGACCTGCTGTACGTGGGCACCGGCAACGGCTCGCCGTGGAACTACCAGTTCCGCAGCCAGGGTGAGGGCGACAACCTGTACCTGTCGTCGATCGTCGCGCTGCGCCCGGAAACCGGCGAGTACGTGTGGCACTTCCAGGTGACGCCCGGCGATCGCTGGGACTTCACCGCCACCCAGCAGATCGTGCTGGCCGACATCCAGATCGACGGCAAGACCCGCAAGGTGCTGATGCAGGCACCCAAGAACGGTTTCTTCTACGTGATCGACCGCACCAACGGCGAGTTCATCTCGGGCAACAACTTCGTGCAGGTGAACTGGGCCAGCGGCCTGGACCCCAAGACCGGGCGCCCCATCCTCACCGACCAGGCCGACTACGCCAAGGCGCCGAAGGTGATACAGCCAAGCTTCCTCGGCGGCCACAGCTGGCACCCGATGTCGTACAACCCCAACACCGGCTATGTGTACATTCCGGCCCAGGACACCGTGGCCGAACTCAAGGCCGCCGACAAGCCACTGTTCCTGCCGACCAAGTCGGTGGTGAACTTCGGCCTGGACGTGCCCGACCTGCCGGAAGACCCGAAAGTGTTCAACCAGATCCGCAGCGCCTGGCGCGGCCACCTGATTGCCTGGGACCCGGTCAAACAGCAGGCCGCCTGGACCCACGACTATGTCGAGTCCGGCAACGGCGGCACCCTCAGCACCGCCGGCAACCTGGTGTTCCAGGGCACCTCGGACGGCCGCGTCATGGCCTTCAGCGCCGACAAGGGCAAGCAGCTGTGGGAGCACCGCGCCAACTCCGGCGTGCTCGGCGGGCCGGTCACCTATGAGGTCAAGGGCGAGCAGTACGTGGCGTTCATGGCCGGCTGGGGCGGCATCATGCCGCTGATCGCAGGCGGCCTGACCGACAAGGGCAAGGTCCAGCCAGAGTCCCGCGTGCTGGTGTTCAAGCTCGGCGCCAAGGGCGAACTGCCGCCGCCGCGCAAGGCGCCGGTGCGGCCACCGCAAGTGCCCGCGCTGACCGCCTCGGCGGATGAAATCGCCCAGGGCCGCACCCTGTTCAACGGCATGTGCGGTGCCTGCCACGGCCTCAACGCCGCCAGCGGCGGGGTGATCCCCGACCTGCGCTACCTGAGCCCGGACAAGCACCAGGCCTTCGTCGGCATCGTCAGCGGTGCGTTCATGAGCAAGGGCATGCCGAGCTTTGCCGGGGTGCTGGACATGCCGCAGATGCAACTGATCCAGCAATACATCATCAAGCGCAGCCTTGACCTGCGCGCCGCCGCCGACGCCACTGCGGCGCAGTAAGCCACCCCTCGACCCCGCTCGCCAGGCGTGCGAGCGGGGCAGCCTCAACCCGTTCCAATAACAATTAACCGGTAGACAGGTGACCCCCATGAAAGCGCTTTTGCACAAAGGCGGCGCATTGCCGTGCTCGCTGTTCCTTGCCCTGTGCGCCAGCCCCGCGCTGGCCGATGTACGCCCCGACTCCGGCGACTATGCCGCGCTGCCACCGGGCACCGACCTGGCCTTGCTGTACCAGCAGAACCCGCGTATCGACCGCTCGTACATGGGCGGCAAGCGCGCCGCCGACAACCTCGACCTGGACCTGACCGTGGGCGTGCTGCGTCTGGTGCACTTCACCGAGTTCTTCAACACCGGCCTGATCTGGGACCCGCAGATCATCATCCCCTACGGCCATCAGGAAATCGGCGCCACCGGCCAGAAGAACAGCGGCCTGGGCGACATCACCTTCGGCGCCACGGTGTGGAGCCTGGCCGACATGGAGCGCAACCGCCACCTGGGCTGGTCGCTGTTCGTCACCGCGCCCACCGGCGCCGACAAGAACCAGGGCTTTGCCCTGAGCGGCAACCGCTGGGCGGCGGACTTCCAGGTGGGCTATGTGCACGGCTTCAACGAACGCTGGACGTGGGACGTGATCGCCGAGACCGAGTTCTACCAGGAGCAGCGCGACACCGGTGCGCACCGTGACCCGCTGATCCAGCTGCACAACCACCTGCGCTACAACTTCACCCCGGCCACCTCGGTGGCGCTGTCGTACCGGCACAACTGGGGCTCGCGCGAGACGCTGGACGGGCAGACCCTGGAAACCAGCCACAACAACGGCACCGTCGGGCTGTCGGCGACCACCATGCTGGGCAAGCAGTGGCAGGTAATGGGGCAGTACTGGCGGGATGTGGACGTGCGCTCGGGGCCGATGACCGACCATTCGCTGCAGTTCAGGTTGGCGTATATCTACTGAGGCGAGCCTGACGCACACCGGGTGAGGGGCACCCGGTGTGGTCACACGCCATGGCCGGGCTTAGACTGCGTGGCTTGGGCCTGTCAGTCGCCACGCGCCGGGCCGGACACTTGAACTGTGACGTGAACATGAAGCTCAAACTGTGCCTGCTGCTGCTTGTCTGCCCACCGCTGTTGGCCCAGGAGTTTGCCTGCCAACTGGGTGGCAAGATCGTTCCCGTTGCCGAGTATCGGCAGCCGACCCCTGTCTTCACCCGGCTGAAAAATGACGGGCATCCGATGACGGCCTTCGGCTTTTCAATTGCGCACAGTCAGGTGCTGGGGGCCGACAAAGCCGCGCGTGACTATTGCCAGTCGCTGATCGCAACAACGCGCACCGTTCTGTTGTCAGGTCAGTACCCGGCTGATCACTTTCACCCGGGCCAGACCCTGTCGCTCAAGCATGTGCATCGCGACCGCCATGTCTGGCCTTACTGGCCAGACTATTACTGGCTCGCAGATAGCCCCCGGGGCCGCTGACCGATTCTTCGCTGCCGCGTCGCCTGGCGTGTATCGACCAAGGGGAGGGCGGCGCGCAAGGCGCTATCGCGGATCGCGCCGCAGAGCTGAATCATCAGTGGCGCGCCGACCGGTTCAGCACAGCGCCCTCTACCGAAGGTACTCGCACCCGCAGTGCAATCAGCACCGCGGCCAGCAGCATCAGCACGGCCGCCGCCACGAATACGCCTGCGCTGCCACCGAGGCTGAACATTGCCCCACCCGCGGCTGCGCCTGTGGCGATGGCCGACTGTACCGACGCTACCACCATGCCCCCGGCGCTTTCCGCCTGGTCAGGGACCGCGTTGGCGACCCAGTTCGACCACGCCACCGGCACACCGCCAAAGGCCAGGCCCCACACCGCCAGCAGTACGGCCTGCCCTGGCACCGACGCCGGCAACAGGACCAGCGCCAGTGCCGCAACGCCCACCAGCGCGGGCATCGACACCAGGGTGGCCAGCGGGTAACGAGCAAGCATCCACCCGGCCACCAGGGTGCCGACAAAGTTCGCCACACCAAAACCCAGCAACATCAGCGACAGCCCTTGCGGGCCAATGCCGGTCGTGCCTTCGAGGAATGGCCGAACATACGTGAACATCGCGAAGTGGCCGCTGTGCACCAGCACACAACCGAACATCCCCATGGCAATGCCTGGGCGCAGCAATACTTCAAGCACCGTGCGCAGGCGTGCCGGGCGGCGCGGCGCAAGGCTCGGCAGCGTGATTGACTGGAACGCCAGGGTCACCACCCCCACCGCCGCCGCTGCAAAGAACGCGCTGCGCCAGCCATATAGCCCACCCAGATAACTACCCAGCGGGACCGCAACCACCGTCCCGATGGCGATGCCACTGAAAATGATCGAGAGCGCTCGCGGCAACAAAGCCCCCGGCACCAGACGCATCGCCACCGCCGCCGCCATGCTCCAGAACCCGCCAAGCGCGATGCCCAGCAAGATACGCATCAACAACAGCACCACGAAACTGGAGGAAACGGCGACCAACAGATTGGACGCGATCATCAACGTGGAAAAACCCAGCAACACCCAGCGGCGATCGATACTGCGAGTCAGGCCTGGCACCAACAGGCCGGCGAACAGCGCCACCACGGCTGTCACCGTTACCGCCTGGCCAGCCAGCGCTTCGGATACCCCCAGCTCGGTCGCCATTGGCGTCAACAGGCTGGCCGGAAGGTACTCCGCGGTCAGCAAGCCGAACACGCCCATGGCCAGCGAGAACACGGCCATCCACGCGGGGGTTGCAGGTTCTGCATCCGGCCCGGCGCCGGGACGGCTGTCGGGTACGGCATTGCAAACAAGGTCAGTCATTGCACGGATCTCCCAATCTTCAATTGCGACCCGCAGTCTAGGCGCGAGAACCCGGATGATCTATGATCGAAAAACTCGATTTTTTGACCAGAACACCTGAATCATGCCGACGGACCCCTCTGCCTTCTCTTCCGATCTCATCAACGAGCTGTTGCGCGGCATGCGCCTGCGCGGTGTCGACTACCGGCGTATCCAGGCGGGCCCGGCCTTCGGCTTGGGCTTCGCTGCCAAACCCGGGCATGCCTGGTTCCACTTCCTGGCGGTCGGCAACGCGGTGCTGCGCATCGAAGACGGCACAACCTATGCGCTGTGCGCCGGTAACGCCGTCTTCATCTCCCATGGCGCGGCCCATCAATTGCTCTCGGATACACACGTGCCCGTGCAGCAAATCGACCTTCTGGACGGCGAGCCGCTGGGCGACGCCGTCAGCGCGGTGGACACCGGAACCGATGTCGGTGCCATGCCGACCACGCTTTTGTTCAGTGGCTGCATGGAGTTCGAATTGGGCAGCCTGCATGGCCTTGGCAAGCTGATGCCGGGCCTGATGCTGATTGATGCCGGCGGCCAGCGTTACCCCGGGCTGGTGCCGATTCTCACCACCATGGAGCGCGAGGTCAGCGCCGCACGCATCGGCTTCGCCGGCATCCTCGCGCGGTTGGCCGACGTGGTCGCCGCCATGGTCGTTCGAGGTTGGGTCGAGTGCGCCTGCGGTAACGCCTCTGGCCTGGTTGCCGCCCTGCGCGATCCGCGCCTGGCTGGTGCACTGCTGGCGCTGCATCAACAGCCGGGCCGCGACTGGACCGTCGAGCAGTTGGCGGAGCAATGCAATACGTCCCGCTCGGTCTTTGCGGAGCGTTTTCAATTGACGATTGGCATGACCCCGCTGCGCTACGTCACCGAAGTGCGAATGCGGCTTGCCAGCCAGTGGCTGACGCTGGAAAGGTTGCCTATTGAAGAGGTCGCGCAGCGTTTGGGCTATACGTCTCAGGCGGCGTTCAGTCGGGCGTTCAAGCGTGTTACGGGTAAGACGCCTGGGTTGAGTCGCAGGTTGAGGCAGTCGGCTGCCGTCTGAAGCTGAGTGGGATGGGCGAGTGGGCCATCTTGGGCGGCCTTGGCACTATTTGAGACAAGGCCGAACGCGGTCGCTCGCACCTCTTTGCTTTCGATAGGCCGCGTGTGCGGCCCGTGTGTTGCGTCATCAGTTACTGACCGCTTTCGCCTCCATGCCATCAAGCACCGACTCGATCAATGCGTTGCTCAATTCCAGCGAATGTTGCGAGGCCATCAGCAGGCTTTTGAACTGCTCATCGGCGCGTTCGCAGGCTTGTGCGGTGGTGTCCCTTGCACACTGGATCATGATCGACAGGTAGACCAGCGCATCTTCGAGCTTGATGTCTTCGCGCACGGAAAACAGGGGAGGGTGATCGCCGTGGCAACAGCCGAAGGAGGTGTAGGCGGGTTTGCGCGGGGTGTTGGGGAGTGGGGGATCAGGGACGATTTTTGTCATTGTGCAGCTCCTTGATTGGTGGAGCCGACCAGCATCGTGACCAAACGATGGGTGGCGGCTGTACGCAGGTTGGTCAACCGGGAATCAAGGAACCCGGCGCGCACGAATGCGCCCCACGCACAGCCGCCATAACACGAAACAGCAGACACAAAAAAGCGCCACTGATTCGGATGCGGCGCTTTGTGCGCCTTGATTTATCTCAGGTGACCAAACCTGGACGCTGGATTTACAGCGACTGAGCAAGGTTAACGGGGTTGGGGTGGGGATTCAAGTTTCTGGCAGAGGGAAGGAGGAGGCGTTACCGTCTGAGTGCTGATGCATTCATTTTGACGATCTGGCTTGCTTTTGAATTCAAAGGTTTAAGGCGCGCAGAGCGGCCTGCGCTTGAGGCTGACCAATACGTTGCAGTCTGTTGCGGCAGCTAGAGATTCTGGCCGTATGCGGTCTTGGGTGAAAGACCGCTTACGACCCTAAGCTGCCCTTCGCCAAGGGCAGCAGTCGGCCAAAAGCGATCACTCCACGATTCGGCGAAACCCCTTTGCTCTTTGTTACACTCGACTGACAGAAGGATGCTGAGTCACCTGAGCACTTCGCGTGTACCGAAAGTTATTCGTCGGCATCTGGTCCGGGAGATTGGTTGGTGATAAGGATCGTAGAAGTAGAACAAGTGCTGCGGGAGCAAGCGATTCCCCTTTGGCTGATGAGCTTGCAGGCGCTAAACCCAGCCCGCGAACCCTATAGGGCTATCCTTCTCCAACCTACCGGCGTGATTGAAGCCAACGAACAGCGTATTGGCCATGCGGACAGGGAGATTGGGCATGCCCTTTGTAGCGGCTTTCTCGAGTCCGCCGTTCAACAGCATGCGGATTTGGTGGTCGCCCCCGAATACTGTGTTCCTTGGACTGTCGTAGAGGAAATAGTTGCCGGACGCTATCGACCGCCACAAGGCTCTATATGGGTGCTTGGATGCGAGAGTATTTCCCCGAATGCTTTGCAGGACTTGGGAAATCGTTTTCAGGCTGCAGACCATTGCGTATTTCTTCATGAGCCGCTCGATCCAAGACAGGCGGCGCAACGACGCTATGTCGATCCACTGCTCTACGTCTTCTGGGCTCATGACCAAAATGGTCAATCCGTGCTAGTGCTTTTAGTACAACTAAAGACTGTCGCGTGTCGAGACTCTCTGGATGTAGAGCAATCCTCGTTGTGTTTAGGGCAAGCGGTGTATGTCTTCAATCGTGCAGTCGGAAACATGTGCCTTGCCTCCATCATATGTTCCGACGCCTTCGATTTCACGGAGCACGTAGATCACCTCCATACTAACTGTCTTCTGATCCATATCCAGCTCAATCCCAAGCCAGCACATGCTGATTATGCAAGCTATCGCACCAGGCTTTGTTCTGTTGGATCGAACAGTCACGTAGAGCTTCTGTGCTTGAACTGGGCTCAGAACGTCAAGGAAGCCAAAGGTGCAGGTAGGTTTTCTGAATGGAACAACGTTGCAGGATCAGCTTGGTATGCTCCTCCGGCAAAGTTCAGCGCTGATGATGGTCTGATTGATGAGCTTCATCGTGGTGGTTTGTACTACTGCCTGCTTGATCAACGGTGGCATGCCTTCTTCCTGAACTACGAAGGACAGGTCATTCTTCTGCAAAAGCAGAAGCTCCTGTTTCCGGGTGAGCAAGCACTGGTTACAAAAAACTTCATCAGGGTTGAAGAGCGCTGGGCCTGGAACGCGGACACCAGCAGTTGGCTACCCGGCTCCGTCGCAAATGACGGTTTTGCCGAAGCGCTGGTGGGGTATCGGTCGATCAGTGCAGATTTACTTCTAGCATCTACGGCTAGCCCACTTGCAGTGGAGCGTGCAATTGAGATTCTCATGGGGCCTCGAGGCAAACCATCCACGTGGTACACCACTAAGGAATTGGATGCTCTGCGCCTCGATAGGGATGAAGAATCCATTCGCCGCGTGACAGTCCATCAGGATAAGGACGTGAACCGGCCTGGAGTGTCGTATCGCACTCAAAGATTGCAGCGCGCACACGATGCAATTGGGCTTGCCCAGTCTGCCGTTCCCTGGCCGGCGGCGGTTCGTGACTTGGCCCAAGGTTTCAAATTCTCGTGGCGCCGACAAGCTCCGCATCACAACATTGAACCCACGTCCGGTGGCCTCGGTTCTGCGGCACTTGTCTACCTCTCTGACCAAGCGAACGATGCTGCCATCGAAAGTGCACACCGTATGCTTCGCTTAGCGCTCGTTGAACAAGCGTCCATTGATGCTGCACGCGCAGGCCTGGACTCCGAAGCCATGAACGATGCCATCGTACGCGCTCCTGACAGACTTTGTGTCGTGTTCCGCAGGGACAATCAATACGGCGCTAGAGGCCCTGAGGGAATGAATCTCATCGACACACCCGCCAGCGCGTCTCCGGTGGATTTTTCAGAGGATAGATAATGATCAATGCGCAACGTGTCGAGGCGATGCTCAAGAACCGATACCCTGATCTTGAGCATGTTGGAAATGGCATATTTCGAGGCGTTGACCGTTTCGGTGAGCGTGACTATGCCGTGCGCTACTTTGATCTGAATGATCAGCTTGCGCAAGCTGCGGCCTCTCTCAAGAGTTACCAGGAAGACGTTCTCTCCGGGATGTACTTCTCGAGTGATGTCTCGACGGATCTGCGCTGGAGCCATTATCTGTACTTCGTCACCAGTGATGAAGAGGCTCAAGGTGGTGAGTTCGGTCGGCTGAAAGCAACGATCGAAGCAGATCGGGAATATGCTAGAAAGCGAGTCATTCAAGAAGATGAGATCGCTCCACTGCTTGCAGATGCCGCTACACCGCAGGCTGTAAGAACCATGCCCGTCGACCTCGCGACAATATGGTCGGAGGCGCTATCCCAGCATAAGCTGAACTTCATCCTTGACAGTGACATCACGGTTCCCGAGGCGGTACGCAGAATTGTCGCTGGTGCAACCGACACGGTGGGGAAGGCCGTTTCTCCGGTTTCCTTGCTTTCCGGCGAAGAGGCCGCAGTCGATAATTTTATCCAGAGCCTGGCCATCACAGGTTTTCGCTCTCACCCTGAGCAAAAGGTTCATGAGCTTGGCCGGGTCAACCTGATAGTCGGCAGTAACGGAGTTGGAAAAACTTCACTGCTCGAGGCAATTGAGTTCGCTTATTGCGGAACGAATCGTCGGGAATCTCCCGTTCTCCCGAAAACATCTGTGGTTCTGGATTTTGGGGATACGGGAGAAAAGTTAAATTCGACCACGAATACGACGCGCCTGCGTGCGCGACACTCAAACTGGTACGCCAAAACCGACCTAAAGAACGCCACTATTCAGCACAGCTTTGCGAAGTTTAACTTTCTCGACACCGACGCAGCCGTCGAGCTCAGCGTTACTTCGAGTTCGGATCAAATCGGTGAAGATGTAACTCGGTTGGTGCTCGGCGCCGCGTCAGAACAGCTTGGGGATCGGTTGCGCCGCGTCCTTACGCAGTTGCAGGACGAGCTGAAGGGTTCTCGCCGAGAAAATTCTACAAATCAGCGGTTAAAAGAGTCATCTCAAAAGCGCCTGGACTATCTCAAAACAATCCCCAAGCTGTCTGACAGTTTGTTCTTGGAGTTACTGACGGCAACCCGAGCGTCGGGCTGGATTCAGCCACCGGCAGAAAAGGGGCACCTCGAGGCGTTCAGGGATGAACTTCAAAAGGCCACATCCGCAGTCGCGCTTATCCGGCGATCATCGATCGATGCACTTCACAGTAATTTCAGTGACGCTCAAATGATCCTTGCAAGCCTGGAGGACGAGGCCAGAAAAGCAGATGCGCTAGATCAGCGCGCCCAGGCCGCTCGGCTGGCGCAATCCAATGCGAACAGGGAAGCGCAGGCCACCTTGGAGTCGATCGCCGTAACAGAGTCACTACTGGCGTATGCTCGCACCGACTTTTCACGTTTGATTCAAGATACACAGGATCTTCAAGGGCGTGTGCGTGCTTCGAGCGCGAGATTAGCCACCACTCCCAGCCTCATCGATATGCAGCCGATCCAGACGTATCTGAACCAGCCACTGGCAGCTGTGATTGCTTCGATAACCGGTCAAGTAGAGGAGTCTGGGCGCCGACTTGAATCAGCGCGGTTGTCTCTTCAGGCTTTTGAAAAGACCCAAAGCGCCATGACCGTTTTGAAGCAGCGACTTCTGGTAGCTGCCCAGGAATTACTGCAAGTTCAGGTTGATCCTAATCATTGCCCGCTGTGCAAAACAGAGTTTGAGGAAGGTCAGTTACTTGCCCGCATGATGTCAGATATTGAAGGCAGCACATCGGAGCACGCAGCGATGTTGCAAGCGACGATCACGTTCGAAAGCGACGAGCTGGCTAAAGCCAAAGTGACTATGGCGACTCTGACTTCAGTGAAATCGTTTTTCGGCAATTCTGATCTGCTCATCACCGTCGAAGAGGCGCTCCGGTTGATTGATGAGGAAAAAAGGAAGTTGGAGCAAGACCGATACGAGCTTGATGCCAGCCTATCGAAAATCAATCTGCTCTCGGCAGAAGGTCTTTCTAGTGAAGACCTTTCCCGAAAATTACTGATCGCAGGACTGTCTGAATTAACGTCTCTAGATGCGCTGCTCCAAGTTCAGGCTGATAAAAAAGAATTGCTAAATGCCACTCAGGCTGCCTCAGCTTCCGCAATTGAGGAGTTGAATGAGGTAAGGCAAGAAAGTGAAGCCTTGGCTGCTCGCTTATCGATTGAAGTGCTAGACGATCCCGAGCAGTTCGCTCAGGCCGTCAAAAAGCAGTTTCAGGATTTGGATGCTGCTTTGGGTGCTCGACAGACCTTAACTTCGATCCTAACAATCGATACTGAATCGACCGCCGAACAGATTGGTATCAACCTTGCCACAATGCGGCAAATGCTTATCAACGTCGCCACAGCGGAAGCTGTTGAGACCTCAAACGATACGGAGCTCAATCAAGAGGCATCGACCATCGCTGAGCTCGATACCAAGATTGGCGAATTGGACACGCAAATAAGGCGTGCAGTTGAAGCCGAAGCAGTGCTGGGGGAGCTTGCTCAACAGCGTTCGGGAGGGGAGTTGACCAACCAGATTTTGACTGAAAACGCTGCGGAGATCGCCCGCACATTTGCAAGCATCCACATGCCCAACGAGTTTGAGTTAAAGACTGATCAAGGCAAGCTTGTAATTATTCGCAGGAGCAACGGTGCAGAGGTTCAGCTTCATCAAATGAGTACCGGCCAGCGGGCTGCCTTCGCCTTGTCGCTGTTCTTGGCAATGAATGGCCGCCTGCAGTCAGGGCCACCTATTTTGCTCTTCGATGACCCGGTGGCACACATCGACGATATCAACATGTTGTCATTCCTTGATCACCTGCGAGATCTGGCAATCAGCGGTTCGCGTCAAATCTTCTTTGCAACAGCGGACAACAAGCTTGCAGGGCTGTTTCGTCACAAGTTCCGATTCCTGCAGGATGACTTTAAGGAACTGCGACTGTCGCGAGCTTCGTGACAAAGAGCAAGCGAGGGTCGCTCTAGTGCCGTCCTGCTAAGCCGTGATGAGCATTGGAACCGGGCGACGCTGCCAGCCACGTAGTCGGAATCGCTGGCCGCGTTTACAGGGTAGATTCGGCATGAAGCTAAGGCAAAGAATTTTTTCCTTAGCTTCCTTTTGTACGCTTAACACAAAAAATTGCTTGCTGGCTCAGACGGCTTCTTTTGGCCGATTGCCGACCTCGGCGAAGGGCCGCTTTGGGTCGAAAGCCGCCGCTCCGGACTGACCGCTCCCGACCCATTGCAGCCGTTCAGCACTGGCAGATTTCGATCCCTCGCGGCCAGTGCTCCCGACACTTACAGTTCCCGAGCCCAAGTCTGGCTGACGAGGTCTTTTCCGAAGCTGTGTACCTGTTCTTCTTCGACCAAATGGAAACCTGCTTTCTGATAGAGCTTTCGGGCATCGACAAGCACACTGGTTGTCCAGAGGATCATGTGCTTGTAGCCCGCGAGCCGCGCAAACCGAATACTCTCTTCCAGCAACCGATTGCCGATTCCCATGCCCCTGGCGCTCGCGTCAACGTAGAGCATCCGCAGCTTGGCGGTCGTCTGGTCATGTTTGACGACAAAGACCGAACCGATAACTGTGCCCTCTTTTTCCGCGATCCAGCATCGCTCGCAGGACGGGTCGAACTCACGAAGGTAGTTGGCGACGATTTCCGCCACCAGCGCTTCGAACTCCATATTCCAACCGTATTCGCGGGCATAGAGTTGCGCTTGTTGCTGAACAACGATACCCATATCGCCCGCTTGTGAATCGCGCAGGATGTAGGAATGATCACCGTCGCCCAATTGAGTCTGGATCTGTCTCATGGCTTGGATCAATTGTTCTTGCTGGCGCTCAGGCAAGCCTTGCAACATCAACACACTAATGACAACGACTCGTTTGTCCAGAGCATTTCCCATAGCAACCTTCATTCTGTAGACCTGAAGGCGGTTTCAGTGTCTGCCTCTGGTCGATTTCTGCTTGTCGTAAGGGGCAGCAGTTGTCGTCCAGAAAGCAGATGTAAATTTGTCTGAAGTGGCGAAATAGCTGCCAAAATCATCGTGTTAAAACGCCGCCTGAAATGGCAGCAAGATAAGCGCGTGAGTGTTGTTGGCACTGGAGGGTAGCGAAAAATCGTTCAGCTACTACGGTAAGCGTCATCAACGACTATAGTCATTGGTGAGCCAGAGCGAATCTGACCATTCCCCTGCCAACCTGGCCTAATCCAATTCCGCGATTACACGGCGGATCTTCTTGTGTTCCTTGATGCGGAACGTGAACGTTTCGCTGCCGAAATCACTCAGGCTCAGGCTGAGATCGAGGTAGCGTTGTCTTTTTTTGAACCCCTTGATGGTGGATGGAGTTATCCCGCCGGGCACGTCGCATCCCACTGAGCACGTCCCAACCACCCATCTATCAAGGTTCAAGCTATGAATACTTTAGAGTTCGATGATGCACAAAAAACCAATGGCGACCGGGTTCAGGGGCCGCTGCCGGCCGGCACTGTCGCGCCCGACTTCACTCTTCAAGCAACCCCTGATCAACAGTTGTCGCTGCGTGAGCTAAAGGGAAATACCGTGATATTGGCGTTTTATCCCGCTGACTGGACTTCGGTGTGTGGTGACCAACTGACTTTGTACAACCAGTTGCTACCCACATTCAGAGAATACGGTGCGGCGCTACTGGGTATCTCGGTTGACAGCGCCTGGTGTCATCAGGCCTTTGCCAAAGATCGGAATTTTCACTTCAGCCTGCTGGCCGATTTCGAGCCCAAAGGGGCTGTGGCACGACAGTATGGAGCGTACGAGTCCCAGCTCGGGGTTTGTAAGCGTGCGCTGTTCGTGATTGACAAGGACGGGATGGTTGCCTGGAGCTACGTCTCCCCGATGGCAATCAACCCTGGTGCGGACGGTATTCTGGATGCGCTGGATGCTTTGGCGAATTCGCCACAAAGCACGCCAACCAAAAATTAACAGGTGATTAGATGGCCACTCTCAAAGTCCCGGTAAGTGCCGACGACCATCGCCAGGGAAGTGCGCATGCCAAGGTCACCTTGGTCGAATTTGGCGACTATGAATGTCCCTATTGCGGTGAAGCTTATTGGATGGTCAAGAATCTGCAACAGCATTTTCGCGATGACTTGCTGTTTGTGTTCCGTAACTTCCCTCTGACCACCGCTCACCCCCATGCATTGGGTGCAGCGGTCACCGCTGAGTATGCCGGGAGTCGAGGATTCTTCTGGGAGGCCCACGACGGATTGTACGAAAATCAGGATCGATTGGGCCTGCCGCTGTATCGCGCCATCGTTCTCAAACACGGCCTTTCCAGGGAGGAATTCGATCTTGCAATGCAAGAGGATACTTACATTCCCAAAATACAAGCCGATTTCAATGGCGGTGTACGCAGCGGCGTGAATGGCACCCCAGCGTTTTACATTGACGGGCTTCGGTATGACGGAGTTCCAGAGTTCATCGGGATGAGTCAGATGATTGAGCTTTTGTTAGTGCGTGGACGAAATCGCTAGAGAGCCAAATCGGCTTGGCATCACCCACATCGGAGCCGGGGAAAAACCAACGTTAGCTTCCTTTTACATTAAAGAGGTGGGCACGGAGCCGGCAACTAATGAAATCTTTGAAGTATTATGAAGAAAATCGACACGCCACATGGTTGGAGTTGTTTTTTGACCTGACTTTCGTTGTTACGATAGGTCAAGTTACGCACACTCTCGGACATGTTCATGATGGGCACTTTGAACATAAGCAATTATGGACATTCTTACTGCTTTTTGTGCCGTTGTGGTGGATCTGGTCCAGTCACACGATTTATTCCAACAGGTTCGATACAGACAGCAATCTTCACCGTTTGGCAACATTATTCATAATGCTCCTGCTCATTGTGCTATCGGCACGGATCGGGGAAGACTTGGAAGTGAACTACCCGCTCATTATTGTCTGCTATTCTGGTATACGTGCAATCATCAGTGTTATGTATATTTCATCCATTAGTAAACTCGGTTCTCGCGGCGAACTTTCCTCAAGGCTTGGCTTCGCCCTATTAGTTAGCGCAGTTATTAGCCTTTCATCCGTTATTTTTGACCCGCCCTTGCGTTACCTTGTTGCTTATATTGGGATTGTTCTTGATATTCTGTTTCCTGTATTTTTCTGGACTAAACTAAAACCGTTGCCAGCACACACAGAGCACTTGGTTGAGCGCATAGGCCTACTCACCCTAATCTTATTGGGGGAGTCAATTATTAGCCTTTCCGGAGGCTTATCTAACATTCAATGGGGTTATTATAATGTGATGGCGGCCATCACCGGATTTATCATGATTTGCAGTATCTGGTGGATCTATTTTGATAGTTTTTACTTGCTGAACAAACATCAAAGCAGGATGAGTGGGCACGCCTTAATCTACTCGCACCTTTTTCTTTTTATGGGGCTGGCACTTCTGGCAAATTTGATTAGGCATGCGATCCTGAACGACATTGCGATACGCGATTTCCAGATTATGTCGATCACCGGCATGGCCTTGTTTTTCCTAGGTAAGCAATATGGCTATTTCATAGCCGTGAGTAGAATAAGGGAATACATCCTACAAAACACGTTGATAGTGTTTTCTTTGGGCGGGTTAGTCGTGTTTTTACCCCGCGTCGAGTACATATTGGTCGGCCTGACAGCAACCATGATCTCTTATGTTTTTCTAAATTTCAGATATCGTTGAATCATCATTATCAGACCAGAGGGTGGGACCAAGTGAGCAAGTGGCTGACTTGCGGTTACATGCTGCCCACTACGTCGTTCTCACTGCTCGTGCGCTACTCGCCGCTACCCTTGGTCTATTTGGGTTTGTAATCCTGGTATCGTCGACCATAGTTAAGAGTCTCGGATGCCCCTCTTAGCTATCGCGATCTGATAGCGCCAGCCGCATCGTAACAACAGGAGCCACATCATGGTCAAAGTAGCGTTGTTCGTTCGCCTAAAAGCAAAACCCGGGAAAGAAAAGGATGTAGAGAGCTTTCTTTTGGGTGGCCTTCGGTTAGTGGAGGAGGAGCCAGCCACTACAGCCTGGTTTGGAATCCGCTTGGGGCCGTCCACCTTTGGCATCTTTGACGCATTCCCGGATGAAGCGGGCCGGCAGGCTCATCTTTCGGGCAAGGTCGCGGCGGCGCTCATGGCAAACGCTGCCGAGCTATTTGCCGAACCGCCATCAATCGAGAAGGTTGACGTCCTTGCGGCCAAGCTACCCAGCTAAGCAAACCCAATAGGAAGCTCCAGTCAGTACTGGGAGGCCCACGATGTATTTTGTGAAAATCAGGATAGCCTGGGCCTGCTGCTGTTCCGGGCGGTGATCAATCAAAACACTTGTATTGAAGATAAATGTCATGGCTAAAGTGCCGTGTCCAGGATTCATGCCATGCTTGCGCGCTCGGTATAAGTGAAAGGATATGCGCGCAAATCGTGTCCAGGGACGGCGTGGAAGCCGCACAGAATATGCAAGGCAACGTGCTCATCACGGGTTTAGGCTGGGTAGGGTAGATTGTTTGCCGGGCACCGGTCGCTCATGGCGCGAAGATCTCCATCATTGATATAGAACCGGAGGTCATCCGCGCCGTGACACCTTATGGTTTCGTCAAGTGAGCATTCGTCGGCGTAGCAGTGACCGATGTTCAATGAGCTGCCTGACGCGGCTGCACTCCGAACTGCGCAACGATGTGCGTACCCAATTCCTCAATAACTTCCACCGCAGGGCGCTTGCCGTATTTGAGATTGAGAATGACGTGGTCCACGCCGATTTCCTCAAGCGACTCCAGCAAAAAACGTAGATGGTAACGTCCAAGTCTGAACCCCAAATGGATACGTGTGGGTGGCGTTGACGGATTCTCATCGAGATCGATGTACAGCGACTGAGTAAAGGGCTTATACACAGAACCACATTGTTTCGTGACCTCCAGTCGCCAATCTTCCACGACCAGCCGCTGCATGTTCGGAATGCGTGGATAGTTGATCCATCCGTTGCTCTCACGCGCGATCCAATCCAGTGACTGGCGACTGTTGCCGGTCACGAGCATTGGAATGAATTGGGTGGTCGGTTTCGGAATCAGGTCTGCGCCTTGCATTTCACCAGTGCTCCAGTGGATGGGCTCAAAACTGGTGCTGTGGGCGCGGCGAATCACTTCGTAGTGTTCTCGAAAGATCTCTCCGCGCCTTTCGGGATCGACGCCAAATGCCGAAAACTCCACTGGCCGATCTCCCGAAGCAACCCCCAGAATCAAGCGACCAGTGCTCAACTGATCTACGCTGGCAGACGCCTTGGCCGTGTGCAGGGGATGGTGCAGCGGGATGGCGATGGAGGCGGTGCCAAGTGCAATCTCCGAGGTATGGGCGGCCATATAACCCAGGTAAACCCAGGGGTCGAAGACTTGGCCGACATCGCCGAAGCCAGGGTCGCGAAGCGGCACGTCGCGAAACCAGAGCGCGCAGAAGCCCAGCGCCTCGGCTTGTTTAGCCAGTGTGACCTGGTTGAGCATGCTCGGAGTGTCCCCGTCGAACGCCTCCATGGGAAAGAATAATCCAAGGCTCAAATGCCCCTGAGTGAAGGTTCGGCTGAACCCTCGATGCTGCTGGTAAGGAATCGTGCTCGGCCGATACATACGGATTGACCTCATGGCAGAACGTGAACAGCGCCCCCGTTTCCAGAGGTGCTGCGGCATCGGTCGCTTTTGAACAGCAGGTGGGGGGACTGGGTCTGGCTTTTACCCGTTGCGCCGTACTGCTGGTCGTGTGGACCGGACTCAGGGGGCAGTTGCTGGCGATAGGCGCGGGTTGGTCCGGGTGGGTGTTAAGCGGACGGTCAAAGGAAGTCAGATCTCTCGGCTCTATACCACCAGATGGGCAAGGCGTTCGAGGAATCATTCTATAAGCGTAGGCGGTTTTGCAGCTCTCCGCCATATTCTTACAATCGAGCCGCTGGTGGGCGAAAGTCGCGTATCGAAGGCAGTTATCGGTCGTTTCCTGCCATTCCAGAACGACCGCTATTGGCCGATAGCGGTCAGCCAACGTGTCTCAAAAGGGATCGAGCCGTGCGTCGATGCCAGCCTGCTTAGCCAGCGAGATCAGGTTTTCGACGCAATCTTGCTCAATGATGCAACCCACATAATCGGCGCCGCCTGTATCCACATGCAGAAAGCGCTTCCCGAACCCGGTCAGCCATTGATCGAAATCGATCAGCACTTGCATCAGTGATGGCGTCTCTTCCAGCTTGTAGGCATAAATCTGGTCAATGCCGCTGGCTTCAATCAGTTTCGGTGCCAGGTACTTGAAATCATCGAAGCCGTGCACGTCCACGGCCATTAGAACCAGATTATTGAGTAACTGGCCTTTATCAGCGTCCAAAAGACCACTGACCAACGCGGTGGCCGGGTCTTCACCTAGGTTGTAATAGCGCGACACCCTTCTCAAGAGACGCGCACGTTCCTTTTCAGGCAGCCGCGCCAACAGGGCCTGGGTGAACGTTTTCAGTTGCGCACCGAATGGATAAAGCTCACGCATAATCGCGGCATCGCTCAACCTTGGTTCATCGGGTGGGGGTTGTGTGAAGCGATCGCCGAACAATCGACTGAACAAGCCCATCGCCGTTTATTCTCCTTGGTGGGTAAAGCCTCTGGCGCGAAGCTTACCCCAGCGGTTCGATGACGGCGAATAGGGTCAGGGTTGACATCTATTCAGTCTACGTGTGGCAGCAATCGACCCATAGCAGCCATTCACGAAGGGCCGCATTCGGCCAGTGCCGCAGCAGTGGGCCGCAGCATGAGTGCGAAGTCCTTTAATTACTCGACCTTTTTACCTGGCAATGGGGCCGTATGAATTTCGTCAAACATAGCGGTTGCCACTGAAGCAGCATAAACAATGTATTTCACATCACTTTCTTTGCTCTTGACTTCATAGATTTCACAAAGAAGACTTTTGTTGTTCTTGGGCAACGCTGCAGGCGACCAGGATGAAGGGCTCTTGAAGTTATACTCAGGGCCTTTGTACATTAAGGATTTTATGCCAACAACGGTACGCTTGTATTTTTGTCTGTCAGGTCTTTTGGAATTTTCATAGTCCCCTATAAATGATCCTAAAGAACCGGAGACAACATCTATGCACTCCTTGTCTAGCGCGGTCTCATAATCAGCAGCCGCGTAGGTTCCAACGCTGCCATGGTTGGAATAGAATTTTTGACGGGGCGTCAATTTCTCTTCTGGCTGCTTGGGTTTATATTCATCACCCTCGAAATGGTATTCGATGTACCCTCGCGAAATATCCACCCTGTTGTATATTTTTCTCTTTTCTATCACGTCTTCAAAAGTGTACCAGCGATGCTCAATTAGTGTGTGCTCGACGTCTAGCCCGCTCGCCATCACTTTTAAAGAAAGCACGGAGCCGAACAGGATATATGCAATGTTGATACTTTTCATGAGCTCGCCCAGGGCATGGTTTTTTAAAGTTTACTTGATTCTAGCCAGTGCACGATAGAGTTGTAAATTTAACTAATAGCAAAATCAACCTCAGTCAATGCGCCCCCTCACTCACTTGCCGGGATCTTGGCCTGCCTCCAGTGCCGATGCGTCGAGCTGGCCCGGTGCCTTTCCAAACCACCACAGCGCCCCCGCACCCAGCAACGTAGCCGACACAGCCAGCATCAGAATCACCCCTTGCGTGCCCAAAGGGGCAGCCAACAATGCCACCAGCAAGCCGGCCAGGGGCTGCGACAGATTGTTGAGCAAGGTGATCACCCCCACCGTCTTGCCAAAGTCCTGAGGCGCGATGACCCGCTGACGGATACTGCGCATGTAGACGTTGAACATCTTGTCGAAGCCGACGATCAGCAGAAACCCCACCACGTAACCGATCAGATCTGGGCTCCAGGCGCTGATGAACGCGCCTGCGACGATCATCGAATAGGCCACGCCCCCCATTACACCTAAAGACAACACCACCCGGGCGAGAAAAAACAGAATCACGATGGTGGTCACTGCGCCAACTGTCTGCAGCCCTGCGTAGTCATCCTTGCCGGCGCTGTACTCGCCGAGCACCATGGCCGCCGAGGTGGCCAAGGTGACCCCGACGATCAGGTTGACCCCAACCGCTAGCACGATGATCTTTTTCAGCTCCGCCAATGCGCGGATATGCCCGAAGGCGATGCGCAGTGGCTGCAGCCAGATATCCTGATGCTGCTCGAACACTCCCAGCGTGATGCGGCTTAGACGTTGCCACACCAGCATGCCGATGTCGGCCAGCAAGAACAGCACGGCCACCCCAAGCACCACCCAATGCCAGGCCCAGACTTCCAGTAACAGCGCTGCCACCAGCGGCCCGAGCACCAGCCCGGTCTGGTCGGCTATCTGCGAGTAGGCCAGGGTCTTGGCGTAGCTGTAGTGCTGGAAGATATGCGGCATCAGCACCTCTCTGGCCATGATGCCCTGCGTGGTCAGTACCCCACACAGCGCCGACAGCACCACCAGCCAGGCAATGCCGCCGAAAAGGGCGTAGAACACCACCGCCAGCACGCACAGAAGCGCTCGGTAGATCTGGCTGATGTGCAGGATCCTGATGGGGCAGAACTTGTCGCACAGGGCCCCGCACACAGGAAACGCCAGAAAGCGTGGCAGTGATTCAACGAAAAAAGCGAGCCCGGCCCAGGACGCACTGTCGGTGACCTGAAACACCACCAGCGGCACGATGAACAGAAGTATCTGGTCTGCCAGTCGAGAGAAGAACAGTGAGGTGAAAAAAGCCAGGTAGTCCTTACGCACAACAACCTCCTGCCGCTTGGCGGCGTGGCGTGACGGCATGCCGCTACATCAATAGGCAGAGCCCGAGTTGTCGTTGAGGTTATGTCGCTCGTCACCGCGCAAGGGCGGGTTGAAAACGCTCACCAGAATCAGATCCTGTTGCTTGCCCCCGCGCAGGTAATGGCGATCATGCTGGTCGAGCACATACACGTCACCGGGTCGAATCGGATAGACATTACCCTGCATGTCTTCGACTTCGCCTTCCCCTGCGATGCAGTAACACGCCTCCAGGTGATTGCGATACTGCAGCAGTGATTCAGTGCCAGCACGGACCAAGGTGTGGCACAGGGTAAAACCCATGGCGTCCCGCTCGGTGAGCAGGCGATGGCTTGTGCCGGCGCCCCATTCGACAAAGTACGGGGTTTTCTCGACGTCGGATTTGTTGCGAACGAACATATAGGCCTCTCTGGCAATGCAGGGATTAAGAAGGAGTCAGGCCGGTTCTGTATTTGTACTGACGGGAAGCAGGATGTTTTTGCCGCAGGCCAGCATCGCGTCGCTCCAGACCAGGTCGCGGTGCGCGGCCATGGCCTGAATATCGCGCCAGTGACGCTGAAGCGGATTGCCAGTCACCAGCGACGAGGCGCCCAGCCGCTCGACCAGGCGCTGCACCACCTGCACGCATTGTCGTGCCAGATAGGCGCGGTCGCGTTTGAGCAGCAACAGTTGCGCTGCGTCCAGAGCGTGGCTACGAATACCGGCGTCATGCAACCGGGAAATCAGCGAGTCATACAGCAGCCTGGCGCTGTAGAGCTGCGCCGAGGAGTGGGACACCTTTTCGGCGTAGCGTGGATCGCTGGACAGAGGCGATCCGGCCAGGGTCGCCACATATTCGGCATGCGCGCCCTCGGCACAACCCAGTAGCGGGCCGATGATGGAGGTAGTGAGGTAGGGTGCTAGCGGAAGCCCGTCGATATAGTCGGCGCCGGGTGCGAGCGGGCGCTGGCCAAATATTTCGTTCAAGGGGAAGGCCTGTTCGTGGGGCACCAGCAACTGGTGGGCCAGCACATCGTGCGAACCGGTTGCCGCCATGCCGTAGCTATCCCAGCTGTCCAGCTTCTGGACCTTGTGCGCAGCGACCAGCAGTAGGAAACGCGGGGTCCGCTCGGCATCCGGGTGGTTCGGGCAGGGGGCATTGAGTATCAACCACGTGGCGTTCTCGATGCCCGAGCTGAAGCGCCAGCGCCCGCTAACCCGAACGCCCTCGGCCTCGAATGACAACTGGCTGTCTGCGCTGTTGGAAGCTGAGGCGAACAGCTGTCGAGGGCCTTCGGCGTATAGCCGGGCTTGGCAGGATGGAGGCAGGCGCCGAGCGATGCAGCTGTGGCCGCCCACCAGGGCCAGCATCCAGCCCGTGGAGGCACAGCCCATGGCTGCGATGCGCGCGCTCTCCACCAGTGTTGGCCAGTGCCCGCTGCTGGTGGCCGGGGCGCGGGGTGACAGCAGGTCCAGCCAACCGCCAGCAAACAGCTCGGTGAACGTAGCGCTGTTCAAGCGGCGGTTTTTTTCTGCCACGCTCGCTCGTTCCCGCCAGCCTGGCAGGTGTTGTCGGGCTCGTTGACAGAGTGCGGGCAGGGCCGCCTGGTGAGGCATCTGTTCAGCGAAATCAAACATTACCCGAGCCCCCATCATCGCTCGGCGAGGACGAAATGGCGCCCAGGCGCGTGCTTTCAAAGCTGAAGTCTGCGGGTTGCACCACCGGGCCCAGCAGACTGAGGAAGTGTTCGATTTTCTCCGGGTCGTCAGAGGCGACGAATTCGCAGAAGTTACTGCTGCTCCAGAGGAGGTGAACGTGATTGAAATGGGTCGAGAGGGTGCTGACTAACTCTTCCAAGGTGACCTGGCCGTTTTGCATCTGTTGGAGCATCTGTTGGCGTTTCCAGCGAATTTCTTCTTCGCTGAAGTAGCGAGCTTTGAACACCTCGTCCTTGATGCGCTCCCGACGCAGGTATTCCATAGGGTCGGGGTGGTTAAGCTTCTCAAGAAAAAATGCCAACCCCCCAGGTTTGAGAAATTGCTTGATATGGCTGATTTGCCGATTGCGGTCACGGCTATAGAACTGGAACGCGGCCATTTCATAAATGAACTCAAAACCCAGGTTGAAGCTCTCGTATTCGGGGCTTTGCAAGAGGGGCGGGCACACCTTGAAGAAAGACTGCGGATAGAACCGCGACAATGCCGGGTCTGCGTGCCTGTCGAAGGTGATCTGGTTCGCCCGATTGGGAGATGAGGTGAAGCTGCGGATCAGGCCTTGCGAATGGCCGGCCAGAGCACGGCCGTTACTGCCATCAAAGGCATCTACTTCGAACAGGCTGAAGGTCTGGCCGGCTTCTGTGGTGCGGGCCTGGGCCAGGCGGGTCAGGGCTACGCCAACCCTGGACAGCTCTTCGAGAATGTATGGAACACTGGCGAGGAAATGAGAAAAGAGTGGCCCCGCACCCTCTATCAAGCGGTCATGGTAGTCAAGGACTCGTGGGTCTTCGATCTTCGACTTCAGATGGCTGTGCAGGGATTGCAAGGGCACTTGGCTGGCGCCTGTTGCCAGGCTATGGAAGTGGCCGGCCAATTTGAGCATGGCGCTTTGTTGCAGGTCCTGGTCCAGAATGGCGTCGTCCAGTAGAGGCTGGGTACAAGTGGTCATTTTGTCATTCCTGCCATCAGATCAGTCCTTGGGTGGTGAACTTGCCTGAGTCGGTTCTCGGCAAAGCTTCGAGGAATACGAAGTGGGTGGGCACCATGTGCCAGTCCAGCCGGGCTTTGCAGTGATCGAGCAGAGCTTGCTCGCTGGTCTGGTCATGGCCCGCTGCAAGCACGATGCAGGCCCTTGGCACGTGGCCGGCCGATTCGTCGGCGACAGGCACAACCAGCACCTCGGCCACCGCTGGGTGCGCGGCCAGGCACTGCTCGATTTCCAGCGGGTTGACCATCCAGATATTGCGTGCGAACACATCGTCCTTGCGGGCCACGTAGTAGAGGTAACCCTGAGCGTCCTGCTTGAACAGATCGCCAGTGCGGAACATCCGAGAATGACCGAAGGCATCGTGTACGAAGGCTTTGGCATTGGCCTCGGGCATGTTCCAGTACTCGAGCATCAGGTAGTCGCTGGTTACCAGCAGCTCACCGATTTGGCCGGGCTGGTCGATGGCTCGACCCTGTTCGTCCACAAGGCAAATGCTGATGCCAGGCAGGGGTTTGCCCACTGAAGTTGGGCGCTCGTCGATTTGCCCGGGGGGCAGGTAGCTGACGCGCTTGCACTCTGTGAGCCCGTAGCTGGAAAAGAGCTTCACCCTGGGCAGCACATTGCGTACCTGCTGAATTTGGCGGACGTGCAAGGCCTGTCCGCTGCTGGAAATGTAGCGCAGGCTGGGGACCCGAACCTGCCATTCAGGGCCAGCATTGGCTAGCAGGGAAAATACCGGGGGGAAGACATGCATCGCCGTGACTGCCTCGCGCTCGACAACCGCGAGCACATCGTCGGCGGTGCTGGCGGGGCGGCTTTCTATGACGCTGGTGGCGCCGGCGAACAGCGGCATCACCACGTTGTAGACGCCATAGTCGGAACCCAGCGTCGAATAGCTGAGGATGCGGTCGTCGGGTTTGATCTGCAGGTACTCGGTGACCCGGCTGCAGGCCGCTAGCATGATCCGATGATTGACCAGCACCCCTTTGGGATTGAAGCTCGAACCCGAGGTATAGAAGATCGAGGTGGGTTGCTCGGAGTCCATGACTAGCGGCATAGCGGCCGGGGCATTCTGATCCCTGTACGAGGCGATGGCATCAGCCAGTCGGATGACCTTTGGCGCAGCCGCGAATACCGGACCGGTGAGCAAAATCAGCTCCAGTCCGACTTCCTCAATCAGATCCGGCAGACCCTCGGTACAGTCGGTAATCAGCACACGCGTGCCTGAATCCTTGAGCTGATGAACCAGCTTCTCGCGACTTAGTGTGTGATGAGTTGCAGCGGTGATTGCCCCGACTTGCAGGATGGCCAGATAAGCAGCGATCAGCTCGACGGAAATGGCTGAGTACAGACCCACACGGTCGTCTGTTGCAATGCCCACCGTCTGCAGCAAGGAGGCGACGTCATCCGCATGCTGTTGCAGCACTTGATAAGGCGTTGTGATGCCATCCAGCACAATGGCCGACTTGGTAGGGTATTTAGTAGCATTATCTGCAATGACGTGATGGAGAAGCTGCATGGCTGAACATCCTTTCAGACTCAACGTTGGCAGTTACTTCGGTTTGTTATGCAGCAAGGCTTTCATCAGCCTTGGCTCTTCCGGATGACGAGGCAGTTCTATATTTATTATGGGGTGGTGGTTATTTAAAAGTGCCGGGCGGCTACGTGATGAAAAATATACTTCCATCTGGCGGGCAGGCCTGTCAAGTCGCGGTGCGACTGGGCAGAAGTTATTTTGTCACTGCCCGGTGACGTACTTAAGTTTTGAGTGTTAATGGTGTTTTTGGTCGAGAGGTGTTGGTTGCTGCAGTGGTAGGAAGTTTCCTATGATTGATAGCTTGTTTGATTCAGATATTGTGTTAAGTGGCGTTCAGTAGTTGCGAGATATTTTGATTGAAGTGAAAGGTGACATTATCTAAAGCGGATGGACCGCAACAGTTAAGTCATCACGGATTGAGGATGTCGCCCCAGAAAACCCACGCGCAATGGTTGAAGGGCAGGGACGGTTTGATCGAACGGCAGGACGTGCGTGGCGCACTGCGTACAGACAACAACACGGCGCATCCCTGCGCCACTTCACATCAGAAACTGTACTTGGCCGTGAGCATCATGTTGCGCGGTGTGCCGTAGGTGTCGCCGCCGTAGCTGGTCGAGTTGGAGATGGACGAGTAGTACTTGCGATCGAACACGTTGTTGGCGTTGAGCTGCAGGTCCAGGTTGCGGGTCAGCCGGTAGCCGGCCATCAGGTCGGTGACGGCGTAGCCACCCTGTTCCAGGCGATAGCTGCCACCGTTGGCCAGCGCCACGTCGTTGTACAGGCGGCTCTGCCACGACACGTTGCCGCCCACGCGCAGTTTCTCCAGCGGGCCCTGGAAGCGGTAGGTGGTGGTCAGCTTGAACAGGTGCTCGGGCGTGTCGGTGTCAAAGCGCTGGTTGACGTTCTGCGGGTTGGCGGCGTCCTTGAGGGTGTGCACGCGGGCATAGGTGTAGCCACCGCCCACCTGCCAGTTCTCGGTCAGCGCACCCTGCAGCTCGAAGTCGATACCCTGGCTGCGGATCTCGCCCGAGGCCTCGTAGCATTCGGTCTGCGGGCAGTTCGGCACGAACACCTGCACCGCACGGTTTTCCTGGTCGATGCGAAACAGCGCCAGGCTGGCGTTGAGCGCACCCTCGAAGTACTCGCCCTTGATGCCCACCTCGTAGTTCTTGCCCACGATCGGCTTGACCGGGGTGCCGGAGGTGCCCTTGCTGCTCTGCGGGGTGAAGATGTCGCTGTAGCTGACGTAGACCGAGTGATGCTCGTCCAGGTCGTAGATCAGCCCGGCATAGCGGGTGACGTTGCGGGTGACCTTGTAGTCGCCGTCGCCATCGCGGTTGTCGTAGTCATACCAGTCCAGGCGCCCGCCCAGGATCAGCTTGAGCGGGTCGGCCAGGCTCAGGCGGGTGGTCAGGTACACGCCATCCTGGGTGGTCACTTCGCGGCTGTTGCCGGTGTGGGTGAAGTTCGGCTTGCCGGCATCGATCGGCCAGTTGGGGTCGTAGGGGGCATAGTTGTGGGTGGTCATGTCGTAGATGCGCTTGCTGGCACCCACCACCAGTTCATGGGTGCGCCCCAGCGCTTCGAAGGGCCCGCTGACAAAGGCATCCACGCCGGCCTGGTTTTCATCGTGGGCCGACTGGTACACGGTGCGTGCCAGCGTGTTGTTGACCCAGCGCGACTGGTACGAGCCGGAGAACAGCGCGTTCTGCTCGGAATAGTTGGCGTTGACCTGCAGCTTCCAGTCGTTGGCCAGGCGCTGGCGTACCTCGGCAAAGACGGTGTTGATCTCCTGGTCCTTGTTCTCCCAGGGGGTACCCGGGTTGTACGAGCGCGGCAGGTTCAGGTGATGGCCGTCCAGGCCGATCATCGAGGCGCCCCAGAAGTAGTTGGTCTTGTCCTTCTGGTTGGAGAAGCCGAGGGTCAGGGTGGTGTCGTCGCTCAGGTCCGCCTCGGTGATGGCGTAGAACAGGCCGTGGGTCTCGTCCACGCCATCGACGAAGCTGTTGCTGTCGCGGTAGGACGTCACCACCCGACCGCGCAGGGTGCCGCTGTCGTTGAGCGGGCTGGAGGCATCGACCTCGCCGCGGTAGTCGTCCCAGCTGCCGGCCGCACCGGTGAGGGTGACCTTCTGTTCGGCCAGCGGGCGCTTGCGCACCAGGTTGATGGCTGCCGAAGGGTTGCCCGCACCGGTCACCAGCCCGGTGGCGCCGCGCACCACCTCCACCCGGTCGAACATCGCCAGGTTCGGCTGGGCGCCCACGGTCCAGCCCTGGTAGCCACTGGGGATGCCGTCGTACATCAGGTTGTCGATGTCGAAACCGCGCGCCGAGTACGTCTGCCGGCCAGGGCCGCTGGAGAAGTCGAGGAACAGCCCCGGGGTGGCCTTTACCACGTCGTTGATGCTGGTCATGGCCTGGTCGTCCATGCGCTGGCGGGTAATCACGGTAACGGCCTGGGGCGTTTCGCGCAGGGTCAGCGGCAGCTTGGTCGCGGTCGACATGGCGCCGGTGGTGTATGACTGGGTGCCTTCGGTGGTGCTGCCCAGTTGAGTGTTGACGATTTCGGTGGCGCCCAGCTCCAGGGTCGCAGCCTTGGCTGGCTGCGGTGTCGCAGAGCTGTCATCGGCCAGGGCGGGGGTCAGGGTGGCCATGCAGATGGCCATGGCCAACAGATTGCGGGGCAGGCCGGAGCAATGCGGCGGGGTAGGGCGCGACATGAAGGGTCCCAGTGGTAGTGATAAATATAATACATATGAGAATCGTTACCAAATGATGTGTCAAGGTGTGTCGCAATAAATAGCGGCGTTCTGGCCGATGCCGCGTCCTCTGCTAGGTTTCTAACCATCACCTTTTGTCACCCCACCCCCAGGCATACAGGCAAGGAAGCACCCGATGAACAAGACACCCCTGTTTTTCAGTGGATTGCTCGCTACCGCGGTACTGTTCGGTAGCACAGCGGCCCAGGCACAGACCCAGCCGGTAGTGCAGGTTTCCGGGCCCGAAGCGGATGTGAAGGTCACGGAAACCTACGTGCGGATGATGGCCAGGGAGGCGTACTTCTGGGGTTGGCCCATGGCCAACATCTTCAACCGCCGGCAGAAGTTCAAGGACCTGCCCGAGGCGGGGTTGATGGGCGGCATCGTGCCTGTGGCGCCGATCAACCACCTGTCGATGCTCACCGACTACATCTCGCCCGGGGAACGGCTCGTGGCCTGCCCCAACCAGGATGTGGTGTATGGCGCAGGCAGCATCGCCCTGGACATCGAACCCGTGGTGATCCAGGTACCGGACTTCGGCGACCGTTTCTGGGTGTACCAGATGGTGGACCTGCGCTCCGACAGCTTTGCCGAGCTGGGCAAGATGTACGGCACCAAGCCCGGCTTCTACCTGCTGGTGGGCCCGGACTGGAACGGCAAGGTGCCACAGGGCATCACCCAGGTGTTCCGCGCCAGCACCAACACCGGGTTCGTGATTCCACGGGTGTTCCAGGACGATACCGACGACGATCGCAAGGCCATCCAGCACTATCTGTCGGGCATCGACATGTACCCCTTGTCCAAGTACGACGGCAAGCCCAAGCAGCGTGACTGGAGCCAGTCGCCGAAATTCCCGGCCGAGGCGGCGGGTGAAGAGGAAACCCGCTGGGTGTTCCCGGAAACCTTCTTCGACGAGCTGCCGGCGATTCTCAAGGATGCCAGGCCGCTGCCCGGCGAAGAGGCGCGCTATGCGCAACTGACGGTGCTGGCGCAGATAGCCCAGCGCGATCCCGAGCTGAAGAAAGCCATGATCGACGAGGCGCAGAAGGCTGACAGCGAGGTGGTCAAGCCGTTGCTGCAATTTCGCAACTACGGCCAGCAGTTGCCCCACCACTGGAGCACCATCAGCAACGGCGCGGCGTTCGGCACCGATTATTTCCTGCGCACCGCGGTGGCCCGTTCGAACATCTTCGTCAACAAGCAGATCGAGACCAAGTACTTCTACCAGGACCTGGATGCCTCCGGCACCCGGCTCAACGGTGGCCAGCGCTACAGCGTGACCTTCCCCAAGGGCGCGCTGCCGCCGGTCAAGGGGTTCTGGTCGTTGACGCTGTACAACCAGCAGCACTTCTTCGCCGAAAACCCCTTGGGGCGCTACTCCCTGGGTACCAAGAACACGTCGCTCAAGACCAACCCCGATGGCTCGCTGACGCTCTACGTACAAAGCGATTCGCCCGGCGCGGACAAGGAGAGCAACTGGCTGCCCGCGCCCAAGGGGGCCGACTTCTCGCTCTACGTGCGGGCCTATTGGCCACAGGCGGCGGCGATGAACGGCCAGTGGACGCCGCCGGCCGTGGTCAAGGTCAACTGAACGGATTACCCCATCGCGCCACGAGGACACCTCATGAACCGTTTGAGCAGCACCGTGACGGCCCTGGCCGTAGCCATTTCCCTGAGCAGCGTGGCCAATGCCGCCACCCGTTACGAAGAACTGGCCAACCAGCCCTTCGAAAAGGGCTTCCCGACCGAAGCAACCGCACGCAGCCTCATCGACGAGCTGGTGTTCCAGCGCGCCGTGCAGTCGTACCTGTGGGCGTTGCCGGCGATCAACATCTGGTCGATGAAGGAGGCCTCCGAGAAGCACTTCGGCGCCGGCTACAACATCCTGCCCACCTGGAAGAAACGCATCAACGCCAAGACACTGGTGACCACGCCCAACTCCGACCTGGTCTACGCCATGAGCTACCTGGACCTGGCCAAGTACGGCCCGCTGGTGGTCGAAGCCCCGCCTGGGGTGCAGGGCATGTTCGACGACTTCTTCCAGCGCCCCATCGTCGGCCCGACCATCGACGGCAAGACCTGGCGCGGCGACGTGGGCCTGGCCGGCCCTGACAAGGGCAAGGGTGGCACCTACGTGCTGTTGCCGCCGGGCTACAATGGCCCGGAGCCGACCGAGGGTTACGTCTATCGCTCGCGCACCAACAACGTGTTCCTGTTCTGGCGCACCTTCTTCAAGGACCCCAACGACCTCAGCGTGCCGGTGGCCGAGGTCGAGCGCACCAGGATCTATCCGCTGGGCAAGAAGGACTCGGCACTGGCGATGCAGTTTCCCGATGCCACCGGCGCACCGATCAACATGCTGTTCCCCGAGGACGGTCGCTACTTCGACATGCTGTCGCGCTTCATCGACGCCGAAGCGGTGGACCCGGCCGACATGGACATGCGCGGGTTCCTGCACACCCTGGGCATCGAGAAGGGCAAGCCCTTCGCCCCGGATGCCGAACGGCGCAAGTTGCTCGATGAAGCGGCGCGCACCGCGTTCAAGATGAGCAAGGTGGTCACCAGCCACCTGCTGCCCAAAGAGCCTGGCGGCCTGTACTACAAGGATCGCCAGTTCGTGAACACCTTTGCCGGGGAGAACACCGAGTTCCAGGCCAGTGGCACCTTCACCAACCTGGAGCAGCGCGTGGCGTTCTTCACCTCGGCCTATTCGGACAGCCCGGGCATGGTGATGAACCTGGTCGGCGCCGGTGCCAAATACCCGGCCACCACCCGCGATGCCGAGGGCAAGTTCCTCGACGGTGCCCACACCTACAAGCTCAACCTGCCGGCGAACGTGCCGGCGGCCTTGTTCTGGTCGGTTACCGCCTACGACAACCTCACGGCATCGGGCCTGGACAACGGCCAGCCGTTCCCGTCGCTCAACCAGATGGACAAGCCGACGCCCAACAGCGACGGCTCCACCGACATCTACTTCGGCCCCACCTCGCCGGGCGAGGGCAAGAACTGGATCAAGACCCTGCCAGACAAGGGCTTTCTGGTGATCGTGCGGTTGTATGGGCCCAAACAGGCGTTCTTCGACCAGAGCTGGAAGCCGAGCGACCTGGTCAAGCAGTGAGGGTAGCCCAGGCGGCCTGGAACAACTAGTACCCAGGGCTCTTCTTCTGAAGAGCCCTAGGTCGATTTCAAATACCGATATAACGTCTGGCGACTGATATCGAAATCACGCGCCAGCCGGGATTTACTTTCTCCCGCGCGGGCGCGCTCAATTAAACTTACAACCTGATTGTCGGACAGTTTCTTCTTTCGACCTCGGTAGGAACCCCGATTTCTTGCAGTTGCAATACCGGCGGCCTGTTTTTCGCGCAGTGCCGCGCGCTCGAACTCTGCAAGCAACTCCATGGCCGCGACGATGGGGCCCGCAACTTCACGGCCGTCATCTCGGAATGTCAGGTTTTCATCCACAAACTTGAGCGTGACCTGTTTTTCGATCAAGCGGCGAATGAAGTTGCACAACTGCTCGGTATTGGCCGAAAGCGAGGCCATGCTGTCCACGATCACGGTATCCCCGCACTGCAGGTAACGCAGCAGCTTTTCAAAGCCTGCGCGGTGGGTGGCCGTGTCTGCAGGGGCATCGTAAAACACCGCGTCGAAGGCATCGGGGCTGGCTGGGCTGGGTACGCTGGCGTCTGGTTTCGGTGAGGCGAGCCGGCAATATCTGATGCGATGCAATCTCATGGTGCCTCCTTGGCAATACTTGTACGGCGTCGTTTTATAACTGTACAACCTGTAACTAAATTAAAAATCCTTACACGTAACTGTCACGCTGAACCCACCCAAAATACACAGTTGCAAAGACTTTTACTTGCCTTATCATTTTGAAGCTTGAAAGGATCTTAACAAGCTTCACGCAAACAGTCGATTTGCGTTCATATAATGCGCGCATGCATTCACCTACCCGTTGTATAGCCCGAACAATTGACGCGGCCGGTTTGTCCTGGCGGGGGATTGTCCGACACAAACAGAGGATGAGGTATGAAAGTCTTGGAGGCAGCAATGGAACTTGAACGCCCCACTACCGATCAGCAAAAGATTGATCATGTTACCCGGCGTATTACCGAACATGGTAATTACCTGCGCCAGCGCTATCCGATCCTGCAACATCAGAATGCGCTGGGTGCAGGTGTCATGGCGGTGTCCCTGATCGGCATGGTGGTGAGTGGGGGGCTCTACCTGCAGGGGGCCATTCCTGCCTGGGGCTGCATTCTGATCAACGCGCTGCTGACCTCGTTCATTCATGAAATAGAACACGATCTGATTCATCGTCTTTATTTCAGAAAACAGCCGCTGGCGCACAATGCCATGATGTTTTTATGCTGGTTGGCTCGGCCGGGAATGCCCAGCCCCTGGTTAAGGCGAAGTTTGCACTTTCATCACCATAAAGAGTCAGGCACCGAGACGGATGTGGAAGCCTGGATCACCACCAGTGGCAGCCCCTGGGGTGTATTGCGGTTGTTGAAACTGGTGGACGGGTTCATCTTCGGTTTTCTCAATGCGGTATTTGCCCCAGGCTGGCGGGAGAAAGTCCGCTTGCTGGTCAAGATCGTCCGGCTCAATACACCCTTCGGGCTGTTGTACTGGGGTTGCTGGTATGTGTTTCTCGGCTACCACCTGTATGCCTGGCTTGGCGCGGTCAGCGGGCACGAGGTGCACAGTTCCGCGACCACCCTGGCGGTGATGGACGTGGTCAACAGTGTGGTCGTGATTCTGGTCGCGCCCAACCTGATCCGGCAGTTCTGCCTGTTTTTCATCAGTTCGAACATGCACTATTACGGTGATGTGGCACCGCGCAATGCGCTGCAGCAAACTCAGGTCATGAACGCCTGGTGGCTATGGCCGTTTCAATTGTTCTGCTTCAACTTCGGCAGCACCCACAGTATTCACCACTTCGTTGTCAGGGACCCGTTCTACCTGCGCCAGATGACCGCGCCTTATGCGCATCAAGTCATGGCCGAGGCCGGTGTTCGGTTCAATGACTTCGGCACCTATAAACGCGCGAACCGTTATTCCCTGGCACACACGCACACGCGCTCGCGTGGATGAACGTTCCATCAACCTGTGTGTTTGAGGGGGCGCCCCAGGGGGCGCAGTCGATAGTCAGGTTCACGAGCCAACAGTAATGCGTTCGGGTCTGTCAGGCGCCGAGACAATCATTGTCGCCTGGCAGGTCTGCTACGCAGCAACGTCGCTCGGTTACAGGGCAACATTTCAACGACGAGGAAGACGAGGCATGAAAGCGCAAGGGATATGTGCCCAGCCCTTCGAGGCGGTCCGGCAGGCCTTCGAAGCGATGTTCGATGATCCGCAGGAGCGGGGTGCCGGGCTCTGTGTGCAGGTGGACGGGGAGCGGGTCGTCGACCTGTGGGCCGGTGTGGCGGACCAGGAGGGCGGCAGGCCCTGGACGCACGACACGCTGGCCAACACCTTCTGTGTTGTAAAACCCTATGTGGCAGTGGCCATCCTGATGCTGGTCGAGGCGGGCCGGCTGGAACTGGATGCGCCGGTGGCCCGCTACTGGCCCGAGTTCGCCCGCAACGGCAAGGCCAGGGTCAGTGTGCGTCAGGTGATGAACCACACCGCCGGCCTGCCGGCGCTGCGGGGCCCCGACCATAACCCGATGATGTATGACTGGGAGCACATGGTGCGGGTGCTGGAAGACGAGCCGCTGTGGTGGGAACCGGGCACCGACCTGGGCTACGGCACCACCACCTTTGGCTGGATTCTGGGCGAGCTGATTCGTCGGGTGGACGGGCGCGACCCCTGCGCCTTCATCCATGAACAGATGCTGGACCCTCACGGCCTGGACGTGCACCTTGGGGTGGACGAGACGCAGTTTCACCGTATCGCTCGCTTCGACAGTGCCACCGGGCGCGTTGGCGACCCCTACTCGCAAGCGCTGCGCACGGTGGTGAAGACCGAGCCCTCGCATATCGCCACATTCGCATTCACCAACCCCGGCATGGTGCCCCGGCGCACCAGTGACCCGCGCTGGTGGGCCTATCGGCAACCGGGGGTGTGTGGCCATGCCACCGCTCACGGCCTGGCCGGTTTCTACAGTGCGCTGCTGGCGGGCCACTTCATCGGCCCTGAACTGCTCGACGAATTCACCCGAGAGCACAGTCATGGCATGGATCGGGTATGGATGCGGCCAATGCGCTACGGGCTGGGCTGCATGCTGGAGCAGCAAATCGACCCGGCGGCTACCCACGCCATGGGCCCGGACACCTTCGGCCATATCGGGCTTGGCGGCCCGATCAGCTTTGCCGACCCCGAGCGGCGCGTGAGTTTCGGTTTCGTCACCACGACCTCGGGCGGCCACAGCATGATCGATCCGCGCCCCGGCCGGCTGTCAGCCCTTGTCTATGCGGCGCTTTGAGCGCGGCGCCAGCGTGCAGCGGCAGTTGCGCGCGGGTGGCGTCGCTCACCTCGAGCCAGCCGGGATGTCCCGCGGCTGATCCACATCCCTGATGACGCCCGCATCTTCCACCGGCACCTGGACGCAGGCGTCGTGCGCGCCGCGCACGATGTCCTTGCCGCCCTGATCGCCCTGCAGGCATGCCAGGGCCGGCCAGAACTGTCGACCGAAGATCACCGGATGCCCACGCACCCCGTGATGCAGCGGCAGCACGATCTGCCGGGCGTTGTACAGGGCCTTCAACTGCTTGAGCGTCTGCCCCTGCACCCAGGGCATATCGCCCAGCAACACCGCCACGGCCGGGGCCGGTGACTGTTCCAGCGCACGCACCCCGGCTGCCAGGCTGCTGCCCATGCCCTGGTCGGCCTGCTCGGCCCACAGAACCCGTACCCGCCCGTCAATTGCCAGGTTCGCGGGATCGTCCCCGGGCCTGAGCACCACCCGGACGTCGTCGAACGCCTCCAGTGCCCGTGCCAGCGTGGCTGCCAGCAGCGTTTGCCCCGACGCCAGCCGTGCCAGGCGTTTGTCGCTGCCAAAGCGCCTGGCACGGCCTGCAGCCAGCACCAGGGCGATGCAGTCACCCTGGGTGCGCACAACACGATGCCTGAGTCAGTGGCGGGTGCTCCACCCGGGGCTGGGTCGGCCCCGCGCCGACAGCGCCGGGCAGGGGCACGCCGTTCTTCACCGCCAGCACCTCGGCCATCACGCTCACCGCAATCTCCCCTGGGGTCTTGCTGGCGATATAGAGCCCGATGGGCCCATGCAGGCGCCGCAGCGATTCCGGCGTCTGGCCAAAATGCCCGATCAAGCGCTGGCGGCGGCTCTCGCTGTTGCGCCGCGAGCCAATCGCCCCGATGTACATCGCCGGCCCGCGCAGCGCTTCGATCAGCGCCAGGTCATCCAGCCTGGGGTCATGGCTCAGGGCAATCACGCAGGTGCGAGCATCCACCGCAAACGCGCGCACCACGTCGTCCGGCATGCCCATCAGCTTCTCTACCCCGGCGACCGTCCACACGTCCATGTGCTCGGGCCGCGGATCACACACCGACACCTTGAACCCGTTGAACAGCGCCATCACCGCCACGTACTCGGCCAGCACACCGGCGCCGATCAGCAGCATCCGGTAAGCCGGCCCCAGCGGGTTGCTCATGCGCTGCCCATCGAAGCTGAACGGTGCATGGGGCTGGTCGGCCCGCACCGTCACCTCACCCGAGGCCAGGTCAAGCTCGCGGCGCATCAGTACTCCCTCATCGAGAAGCCCCAGCAATCGGCCCAGCGCCTGCGCGCAGGGTGCGAACTCCAGCACCAGTTCCAGGGTGCCGCCACATGGCAGGCCGAACCGGTGCGCCTCGTCCGCACTCACGCCGTAGCGCACCACCTGGGGCGCGCCGCCTGGCATCCCCGGCCCGCCATGGAGGCTGCTGTACCGGTCAATCAGGTCGTCCTCGATGCACCCGCCCGACACACTGCCCACCGCGCGCCCGTCCTGCCTGAGCACCATCATCGAGCCCACCGGTCGCGGCGACGAGCCCCAGGTGCGCACCACGGTGGCCAGCAGGCAGCGCTCGCCGCCGGCAAGCCACTCCCGGGCAGTTCGCAGCACCAGCAGGTCAATGCTTTCCATGGGGCGTCCTCGACAGGCGTTGCAATGGCATGGGGGCTTCCTGGTTGTGATGCTCAACGCATCTGCAAGATGATCGGGTTGCTGCTGGCCGGCCCGGTGTGCTCGCGCAGCTTGCCCACCGCCTTGGCCTCTACCGCGCCACCGTGATTGCCCCAGGTGCTGCGCACAAAACTCAGCACCTCGGCAATTTCCCGGTCCGACAGCTGTTCGCGAAATGCCGGCATGCGGTAGGCGTCCGGCACGCCCGCGGCGACGATGCGCTGCGAGCCGTTCAGGGTGATGTTGATGGCCGATGCGTCCTCCCTGGCCAGCGCCGAGGTGGCGCCGGCCAGGGGTGGCATCCACTCGGCCTGGCCGCGCCCGTCCAGGCCATGGCAGGTCGCGCAGCGGCTCACGTAGGTGCGCGCGCCGGGGGCCGTGGATGCGGCCGACAGCTCGCTCGCCTGGTACTGCCATGCCGGCCCGTCGCGGCTGGGGTCGCCGGGCAGCGACTTGAGGTAGTGCGCGATCGCGCCCAGGTCTTCGTCGCTCATGAACTGCGTGGAATTGTTGAACGCCTCGGTCATCGAGCCGTACACCACCGCGTGCCGGTTGCGCCCGTGCTTGAGGAAGCTGACGATATCCGCCTCGTTCCAGCGCCCAAGCCCGGTGTTGGGGTCGTTGCGCAGGCTCGGCGCATACCAGCCATCCAGCAGCCCGCCGGCCAGGTACGTCTTGCTGGCCTCGCTCAGGCCCTTCTCGTTGAAGGCCAGGCCGCGCGGCGTATGGCAACTGCCGCAGTGGCCCGGCCCCTGCACGATGTAGGCGCCGCGGTTCCACTGCGCATCCTGGTCCGGCTTGGCCGGGTAGGGCGCGGGGTCGGTGAACAGGCCGTTCCACAGCGCAATCGGCCAGCGCAGGCTCAGTGGCCAGGGGATTTCGCTGGGCTTGTTGGCCTGCGCCGCCGGGCTCACCCCGTGCATGAAGAAGGCATACAGCGCGCGGATATCGTCGTCACTGAGCTTGGCGTACGAGGGGTAGGGCATGGCCGGGTACAGCCGGCGACCGTCCGGGGTCACCCCATGGCGCACGGCGCGGTCGAAGTCGGCCAGGCTGTAGGCGCCGATGCCGGTGGCGCGGTCGGCGGTGATGTTGGTGGCGTAGATCGCGCCCAGCGGGGTGGCCATCTTCAACCCGCCGGTAAACGGCGCCGCCTCTGGCAGGCTGTGGCAGGCCACGCAGTCGCCCAGCCGCGCCACGTACTCGCCGCGTTGCACCAGGGCCGGGTCTGGCGGTGCGGCACTGGCCTGGGCAGCGAAGGGCGAGGCCGGTGTGCGGGTGACGTACCAGGCCATTGCGGCGGCCACCACGAGGCACAGCAGCGCGAAACAGCCCAGCGTTGTTGCGAGTCGACTCTTGGTCATGTGCGCGATGTCCCTGATCGAGGCCTAGCTGAAGGTGTAGCGCGACAGCGGCATGCTGCGGATGCGCTGGCCGGTCAGGTGCGCCACCGCGTTGGCCACCGCCGGGGCCACCGCCGGCAATGGCGGCTCGCCGATACCGCCCATCTTCGCGCCGCTCTCGACGATGCGTACATGCACCCGTGCCATGCGCTGCGCCGACAGGATCGGGTACAGGTCATAGTTGCGCGCGCGCGGCTGGCCGTTCACGTACACCGCTTCCTCCACCAGTGCCTGCGACAGCCCAAGCGACACCGCGCCATTGACCTGCGCCTCGATGATCGCCGGGTTGACGATGCTGCCGGGGTCGATGGCCTCCCAGATATCGTGCACCTTCACCTGGCCCTGCTCGATGGACACCTCGGCGATCACCGCCGCCTCCGAGCCGAACGGCGAGGCCATGGCCACACCCCGAGCGCGCCGCGAGCCGTCCTCGGCGGTGAACGGGCCACGCTTCCAGCCACCGGACAGATCGCCCACCGCCTGCAGCAGGTTGGTCAGGCGCTGGTTGTCGCGCAGCAGGTGCAGGCGCAGTTCGAACGGGTCCTGCTTGCCCTTGTCGGCCAGCTCATCGAGGAACGCCTCATAGAAGAAGTCATTCAGCGAGTTGCCCACCGAACGCCAGTAACCGAGCATCGCCGGGCCTTTCACATAGACCTGGGCGATACGTTTGCTGGGGATGGCGTAGGCCTTGCCCGACAGCCCTTCGAGTGCCGTGGGGTCGATTTTCTCGCCCTGCTTGCCGGCGATGGCTTCGGTGGGGCCTTCGGTGGCGCTGACTGCCTCGATGGCCACCGGCAGGCCCTGGGCGTCGAGTGCGGCGCGGAACTTGACCACGGCCATGGGGCGCAGCACGTCACGCAGAAACTCCTCTTCGCGGCTCCAGATCAGCTTGACCGGGCGCCCGACTGCCTTGGCCAGCAGGATCGCCTGCGGGTAGGGGTTGGCGCTGTCGTACAGGAAGTGGCGGCCGAAAAAGCCGCCCAGCAGCGGCGAATGCAAGGTGATCTGCGCCGGGTCCAGGCCGGTGCGCTTGGCCATGTCGGCGCGGAACATGTCGGGCGCCTGGTTGGGCAGCCACACCTCCAGCGTGCCGTCGGGGTTGAAGCGCGCCAGGGCCGAAGGCGGCTCCAGCTGCGCATGGTTGAGGAACTGGTTGTGGTAGGTGGCCTCCACCTGGGTGGCGGCGTCGGCAAAGGCTTTGCCGAAGTCGCCTTCATTCTCTTCGTCGCGGGCCGGGCCGGTGGCCGCGGCCAACTGGTCGCGAAAGGCGTCACTGGAAAAGTCCGCAGGCATCTGGCGCACCTTCGCGTCGGCCGATGCCTCCAGCCACTGCACCTGCACGGCCTCCACCGCGCGCTTGGCGTGCCACCAGCGCTCGGCCACCACGGCCACCGCACCGGGCAGCCGATGCACCGAATGCACGCCCTTCATGGCTTTCACCTGCGCCTCGTTGCGCAGCTCGCCCACGCGCATGCCCAGGCGCGGTGCATGCTGCACCGCGGCATGCAGCATGCCGTCGACCTTCACGTCGATGCTGTACACGGCCTTGCCGGTGGACTTGTCATAGGCGTCCACCCGTTGCACTGGCTTGCCGATCCAGCGGAACTGGCTGGGGTCGCGCAGCGTCACGCTGGCAGGGTCTGGCACGGGCAGGTCCATGGCCTGGGCTGCCAGTTCGCCATAGCCCAGCGTGCGCCCCGACGCGGCGTGTATCACCCGGCCGGGCTCGGTGCTCAGGTCGCCCACCGGCACGCCCAGGCGCTCGGCAGCGGCCTGCAGCAGCATGGCGCGGGCCAGGGCGCCGAGGCGGCGCATGGTCGGGTAGCTGGTGCGCACCGACATGCTGCCGCCGGTGATACGCATGCCGTTGTCCATCACCACGTACTGCTCGCCGGGCGGTGCGCTGTCGATCAAAAAGGTGGCGGGGTCGGCATCGAGCTCTTCGCCCACGATCTGCGCCATGGCCGTGAAGATGCCCTGGCCGCCCTCCATGAACGGGCTGAGCAGGCGGATGCGGCCGTCCGGGCGGATCTCCAGGAAGGCCGGCACCTGGGTGCCGGGCGCCGGTGCGTTGCCCGTGGCGGCCTGCACACGGCTCAGGCCCAGGGGCAGGCCGAAGCCCAGCACCAGTGCGCCCACTGCCGTGCCGGCGCTTGCCAGCAGAAAGCTGCGGCGGGAGATATTGACCGGCTCGCCCACAGGGAAGGGCTGGGCCACGCCGGTAACGCGCAGGCTGTCGTTCATCAGGCGTTCTCCTGCGCGGCGGCCACGTCGTGCACGGCGGCATGGATGGCGTTGTAGGTGCCGCAACGGCACAGGTTGACCATTGCGGCAGCAATCTGGGCATCGCTCGGGTGCGGGGTGTGCTTGAGCAGGGCGGTGGCCGCCATCACCTGGCCCGACTGGCAGTAACCGCACTGGGCCACCTGGTGCTTGACCCAGGCGCTGACCACGCGCTTGCCCACGGCGTCGGCCTCCACGGCTTCGATGGTGGTGATTTCGCGCCCCACCACGCCGGCCACCGGGGTCACGCAGGCACGCACCACGGCGCCGTCCACCAGCACCGAGCAGGCGCCGCACTGGGCCAGGCCGCAGCCGTACTTGGTACCGGTCAGGCCCAGGTCATCGCGGATCACCCACAGCAGGGGCGTGTCCGCGTCAGCATCGACCTCGTAGGTCGTCTGGTTGATTCGCAGTTGCATGGCTCACCCGTCATCAGTCGGTCAGGTCTTGATTTCTTATGGGCGTGGCCGTGCGCAAGGCGCAGGCCACCCATAGACGCTAGCACACGGGGCGGCGGGGGCCGTTGAAGGGGCGGGTCAGGTGACGATCAGCAGGGGCTGGCCAGGTCCAGCTTGGCCACGAAGGCGCCGGTGAAGAAGTCCACCACCTCGCCACGATGGCTCAGCACGTGGTCGCCAAACCAGTCAGCGGCCAGTCGCGCCTTGGGCATGATGGTGGTCTCGGTATGGCCGGTGGCGGTTGCGATGATGAGATTGCCGGTGAGCGTGGAGCTGTCGGTGGGCGAGGTCGGCAGGCACAGGTGGCTGCCGGATTCGTTGAACAGGATCCGGCCCGAGCCGACATGGCCATACGCACTGACGTCTTTGGTCCATACCGTTGCGCCCTCGCGGTCGCAGCACAACAGCCGGTTGTTTTCCCCGGTCACGAACAGGTACTGCCCGTCGCGGGAAAAGCGCAGGCTGCGCACCTTTGCCTCCAGCGGCACGCTGACCCTGCCGACTTCGCCGCTGGCGCAATCGACCGTCAGCACGCCATTGCGGGCACGCTCGTCGGGGGCCCAGAGCCTGCCCAGCAGCGGGTCGATGCTGCCGAACCTGGCGTCCACGTCACGCTCCACAGGGTCGCTGTGTTCACCGCTGTCCAGGTCGATGATCACCGGGCGTTTCTTGCCATTGGCCACGCTGACCAGCGCGTAGCGGGCGCTGGGGTCGAAGCGTGCCCAGTACGACAGCAGGTTCTGGGTTGCATGCAGCGGCGCGCCGTCGTGCACAAGGTTCAGCCGCGAGCGGCTGGCCCCGCGCACCACCAGCCACTTGACCCCGCTCAGCGCGATGCGGCGTTGGTCGCGCGCGATGTCCCACACGCTGTCGTCGGGCTGGGCGAAAGTCGGCCGGCTCAGGGTGCCGGTGTCGGGATGGTACTGCACGAGGCAGGGCGGGCGAACGGTGTCGTCCTTGTCGAAGAACACCAGGCGGCGCGGTACATCGATGTACATTGGGACTCCCAGGGCCAGCGTGCGAAACGATGCAGGATAAAGCCTGATTGCGCTGGGCAAAAGCACTTGTCGGCTGGCCAGCCTCCGTAACGCGCGGGCGCACGTACGGATTGCTGGCTATGGCATCAAGACACGGGATGGGAGGTCGTGATCAGCGGGCGGGTCAGTTTTATGACAGTTCTGCCAGGCAGCGCTCCAGGATATCCAGCCCGCGCTCCAGCACGTCTGCCTCGGCGGTCAATGGCGCCAGCAACCTGATGATGTGCCGCGCCTTGCCCGCCGGCATTAGCAGCAGCCCGGCCGCGCGTGCCTTCTCCAGCACCTCGGCCAGCTGCGCGGTGGCCGGCTTGCCTTGTGGCGTGACCAGCTCGATGCCGCGCATGGCGCCCACACCGGTCAGGCGCCCGAGGTACGGCGTCAACCCGCGGGCCTTCCACGCTTCATACCGCCCGACGATGGCGCGCTCCTGCAACTCGCCCCAGGTCGCCAGGTTGGCATCGCTCATCAGTTCCAGGGTCGCCAACCCTGCCGCACAGGCCAGCGGGTTGCCCGAATAGGTGCCGCCCAGGCCACCCTTGGGCAGGCTGGCCATCAGCTCGCGCCGGCCTACCACCGCTCCCAGCGGCACGCCGCCGGCAATGCTCTTGCCCAACAGCAGCAGGTCCGGCTCGATGCCCAGCCGCGGGAAGCCGAAGCGCTGGCCGGTGCGGCCAAAGCCCGACTGGATCTCGTCGATGATGATCAGGATGCCGTGTGCATCGCAGAACGTGCGCAGGGCCTGGGCAAAGGTGGGGTCCATTGCCAGGAAGCCGGCTTCGCCCTGCACCGGCTCGAAGATGAAGCAGGCCACTTCGTTGACGTCGATCTCGACGCTGAACAGGCGCTCCAGCGCCTGCATCGCCTGCTCGCCGGTCACGCCGTTGTCGGCGCTGGGGTAGGGCAGGTGGAACACCGGGCCGGGCAGCACGCCGACCTTCTGCTTGTAGGGCGCCACCTTGCCATTGAGGTTGAGCGTGGCCAGGGTACGTCCGTGGAAGCCGCCATCGAAGGCCACCACCGCCGTACGCCCGGTGGCGGCGCGCGCCACCTTCAGGGCGTTCTCCGCCGCCTCGGCGCCACTGTTGGTGAGCATGCCTGCCATCGGGTAGCTCAGTGGCACGAACGCCTCCAGGCGTTGCATGAACTGCACATAGGGCCCGTGCGGGACGGCGTTGAACGCCGCATGGGTCAGTTGCGTGGCCTGGTGCTGGATGGCGCTGACGATCGCCGGGTTGCAATGCCCCAGGTTGAGTACGCCGATACCGCCCACGAAGTCGATGTAGTGCTTGCCATCGGTATCCCACACCTGGGCATTGCGCCCGTGTGAAAGTGTAATGGGATGCACAATGGAAAGAGATCGGCTGATTGTTTCGTGCGTCATGGGCAAGTACCTGGGTGACGGAAGTTTTTATATATCTAAGCCAACATCCGGCAAACGCCACAAGCGAAATAAAGTCGAGCAATCATTCCGTCAAATCGTGATCCTGCCCTGTATCCACTCGACGAACGCCTTCACCTTCGGCACCTGCGCCGCATGCTCGGCATGGGCGATGAAGTGCGCGCCCTCGCTGGGCATGGTGTGCGCCCAGGCCACCACCAGCTTGCCCTCGGCCAGTTCTTCGGCCACCAGGTAGCGTGGCACCAGGGCGATGCCGCAGCCGGCCTGGGCCGCGCGGATGCACAGGTAGAAGGTGTCGAAGCGCGGCCCGTGGTAGCTGTGCTGGGACTGCAGGTCCTGCTGCAGGAACCACTCGTGCCAGGCCTCCGGGCGCGAGGTGCATTGCAGCAAGGGGTGGCGGGCGAGGTCTTCGGCACTGCGTGGCAGCGCTGCCGCGATCAGCTCGGGGTGACACACCGGCACCACCTCTTCATGGAACAGCTCGATGCAGGTGGCCCCCGGCCAGGTGCCCTGGCCGAAGAAAAACGCGATGTCGGCCTTGTTGTTGAGCAGGTCGAAGGGTTCCAGCTCGCTCTTGATGTCCAGATGGATGTTCGGGTGCTGCCGGCTGAAACCGTGCAGGTTGGGCACCAGCCAGCGTGCGCCGAAGGTGGGCTGGGTGGCCACGGTCAGCACCTGGGTCTCGCCGCCGTAGGTCAGGATGTAGCGGCTGGAGATGTCCAGCTGGGTGAGGATCTTGTTCACCTCGGCCAGGTACAGCGAGCCTGCAGGGGTCAGGTGCAGGCGTCGGCGCACGCGCTGGAACAGGTTGTGGCAGAGCATTTCCTCGAGTTGCGCCACCTGCTTGCTCACCGCGCTCTGGGTCAGGTGCAGCTCCTGCGCGGCGCGGGTGAAGCTCAGGTGGCGGGCCGCCGCCTCGAAGCATTGCAGGGTGGTGGTGGAGGGCATCAAACGCTTGGACATCGAGGGCACCGGGCAGATGAAAAGGACTGAGTTCATTCCATGGAGGAATCATGTGGTGATAAAAGGTCGTTTGTAAGCAGCCTGTTCGCAGATTAATACTGACCTGCGTCAATCATTTCAACTGCTAGTTTCGATGCCCCGAGGGACCGGGAAAAGTGCGTCCGAAACTTATCGAAAAGAGGCCGATCAGTACCCGTTACATTACGTTTGATGCCCAAAAAACAATAACGGCTCCTTACATTTCTGCTGCCGCACACTTTCCATGAAGACCTTGGCCTGACCTGCGCGGTCATCGCGCAACCAGGTGCAGCAGGCATTGGCCAGAGAGGCAACCATGTCGTCCCTACAAGAAAAACCGCAACGCTCGCTCAAGCACGGCCTGACCTCGCGTCAGGTCTCGATGATCTCCATCGCCGGCATCATCGGCGCCGGTTTGTTCATCGGTTCGTCCAACGCCATCGCCAAGGCCGGTCCGGCCATCCTCATCTCCTACATGATTACCGGCCTGCTGGTGCTGCTGGTGATGCGCATGCTCGGCGAAATGGCCATCGCCGACCCCAACAGCGGCTCGTTCTCCACCTACGCCGGGCGGGCCATCGGGCCATGGGCAGGCTTCACCATCGGCTGGCTGTACTGGTGGTTCTGGGTACTGATCATTCCGGTCGAGGCAATCGCCGGTGCCGACATCCTGCACGCCTGGTACCCCGACGTGCCGTCCTGGGCCTTTGCCTTCCTGATCATGATCGTGCTGTCGTGCAGCAACCTGATCAGCGTGAAGAACTTCGGCAAGTTCGAGTACTGGTTCGCCCTGGTCAAGGTGGTGGCGATCATCGGCTTTTTGGTGGTGTGCCTGATGGGGGTGAGCGGTGTATGGCCGCTGGCGCAGACCTCGGGCGTCGAGAACCTGTGGTCCAATGGCGGCTTCATGCCCAACGGCTTCGGCGCCGTGCTGGCCGGCGTGCTGGTGACCATCTTCTCGTTCTTCGGTGCCGAGATCGTCACCATTGCCGCCGACGAAACCGCCAACCCGAAAGACAAGATCCGCCGCGCCACCAACCTGGTGGTGTACCGCATCGCGATCTTCTACGTGTTCTCGATCTTCTTCATCGTCGCGCTGGTGCCGTGGAATGACCCGCGCCTGCTGCAGGTGGGCTCGTTCCAGCGCGCGCTGGAAATCCTCAACGTGCCGGGTGCCAAGTTCCTGATCGACGTGGTGGTGCTGGTGGCGGTCACCAGTTGCATGAACTCGGGGCTGTATACCGCTTCGCGCATGCTCTATTCGCTGGGCGCGCGCGGTGAGGCGCACCCGCTGACCAAGCGTATTTCCGGTAGCGGCGTGCCCACCGTGGCGGTGCTGTTGTCGACCCTGGCCGGGTTTGTCGGTTGCTTCGTGAACTTCGCCTTCCCGGGCAAGGTGTTCGGCTTCCTGCTGTCGACCACCGGGGCCATCGCGCTGCTGGTGTATCTGGTGATCGCCGTGTCGCAGCTGCGCATGCGTGCAATCGTCGAGCGCGAGGGCACCGAGCTGGCGTTCAAGATGTGGCTGTTCCCGTGGCTGACCTGGCTGGTGATCGTGGTGATTTCGCTGGTGCTGGGCTACATGCTGTTCAGCCCCGACTACCGCTACGAGACCTTGATGACGGCGGCGGTGACGGCGTTGATCCTGGGCATCGCGTTCTACCGCAAGCGGGCGCGTATCGAGCATCAGCCGCAGGCGATGACCGACCAGGGTTAGCGAGCGCTGCGCACTCGATCGCCGTCAAGGCCGGCTCCTGCAGGATCATCGTGACCCCTGCAGGAGCCGGCGAAGACGTCGCCACAAGCCTCAGCCGAAAATGTCGCGCACGCTGCTGCGATAGAACTCGAACGCCGCCAGCGCCCCATCCACCGCCTGGCGCTCCTGTTCCTCACTCAGCACCAGTGCATCGATCAACCCCACGAACTGGCGCCACTGCAGCGCACGCCCGTCCGGGTGCGGCGCCAGATGCCGGGCGCCACGCTGCGCGTCCAGCCCCAGTTGCTGGGTCTGCCTGAACAGAAACGCCGCCCCCAGGTTCGAGCCCTCGCTGCAGTACAGCCAGCCCAGTGCTTCAGCTGGCGCAGACAGCTGCACAGGGGCCGGTACACCGGGCACCGGCAGGCCAAGGTCGCGCAGGTCGGCCTGCACTGCCTCGAACCGCGACAGCGCCGCCAGCCCGGGCAATGTGCGGTTCAACTGCGCATCGCCATACAAGGCTTGAAGGCTGCCATGAAAGCGGTGCTGCACCTGCAGAAACAATGCATAGCGCTCGCGGCTCTCGAACGGTCGAACGCCCAGCAACAGCGTATCGACACTGTCGTGCTCGCGGCGGCTGGCGGCCTTGAGGCGTTGGCAGCGGCCGGTTTCGGGCGCAGGGGAGGCGGGGGCATTCATGGTCGGGGTCTCATGTCGGCAGTGAGCAGGCATTGGTAATGCCAATGCCTAGACTCTCTCGCGCCATCGTCGTTCCGTGCAGCACCCGGCCTGCCAGGCGAGCGTCTTCAATGCGTGGATCTGCAATGGAATCTTCATCCCGGGGCATTCGTCTCTGAACTGCATTCGTGGGCGTTATGGCCGGCGGATGCTTGCATGCGCTCCAGGTACGGTCAAGCGCCGCGCAGGGCGGGTAGATGCGGGGTTGAGCAGGGGTGTCGAGCAGGCCCCTGCACCCGCAGCGCGGGCGCAGAGGCTGGCAGGTTCATGCCGGTGCGGCGGCTGTCTTGACTGCCCGCGGCTTGCGCAGCTGTTCCAGGCGTGAACCGCTGTAGGTGGTCTCGCGGAAGAACTTCCAGCGCCCGAACAGGCAGTACACGTGCGCCACGCGCCCCTGTTCGTGATAACCCATGCGCAGGTGCAGCTTCATGGCCGGTACGTTGTGCGTCTCGACCACGTCCACCACCTTGTTGCAGCCCTGGGCCTGCATGGCCGCCCACAGGTTGACCTGGGCATCCACCGACAGCCTGGTGCCGAAGTACGACGGGGTCATCTCGCCGCCGAACTCGAAGAACTCGCCCTCCTTGACCGGGAAGGTGCAGCCGTAATAGTGACGGTCCAGGTAGTCGCGCTTGCTGCCCCAGATGAACGCCACCGCATTGTCGGCATCGTCCAGGTACATGTGCCCGGTGTGGCCTTCGCGGGCAAGCTCGGCCATGGTTTGCACACGGTCGCCGAAGTGGCGGGCAAAGGCGACGGCGTTGTCCTCGGTGATGGTCACCAGGCGCACCGGCTTGTGCGGTCGCAGGTTGTGCGGCGGTACCGCACTGACCAGGTCGCGCTCCATCCACAGCAGTTCCCAGTGATAGAACACATGGCGTTCCCAGAGGGTTCTGGCGACGCGGCGCAGGCCTTTTCTTCTGATCTTGTCGCGCAGGTTCTGCAAAGCACCCATGGTGCCTCCTTGCCGGATAGGGCAGATGAAACGGTGGGTTTGATGAAATCTTTTTCATGGTATAGCCCAGCGTTTTGACGGCGTGTCAAAAAGCCATCGCAGCGGTTGTTTCAAAATATGTGTAACAAGGGTGAACCGCTCTACACCGGAGGTTACCGGCATAGAGCAGTTGATCGGAAAGGTCTGACGCTTTTTTGACGATTTAATGGCGCCTGAATCAAGGCGCGGTTCTGCTCAGGCGATGAAGGTGTCAGGGGTCCGTGGCCGGGCCCGCGGCGCCAGGTGAGCGAGGCGCTTGCCGCTGTAGTGGGTGGTGCGCGAGAACCGCCAGCAACCGAACACTCTGTAGGCGTGGGTGATGCGACCCTGTTCTTGATAATCCAGCTGCAGGTGCATCTTCACCGCCTGCACGTTGTCCAGCGCCACCACATTGACGATGCGCGTACACCCCTTGGCCAGCATGGCGGACCACAGGTCGAGCTGGGCCTGGGTCGACAGGCCTGTACCGAAGTAGGCGCGGTCGACTTCCCCGGCAAACTGGAAGTATTCGCCCGGCTGCACCGGGAAGGTGCAGCCGTAGTAATGGCGGTCGTGGTAATCGCGGGTGCTGGCCCACACCATCGCCACCGCGTTGCCGTGGCTGTCCACGTACATGTGGCCGGTGTGGCCCTGTTCGGCGAGGTCGGTCATGGCCTGCACCTGGCCAGGGAAGTAACGGCTGAAGGCCTCGGTATTGTGGGGTGTTATCGCTACCAGGCGCACTGGCGGGCAGGTGCGCCTGCGTTGCGCGGCGACGGGCGCAAGGGGGCTGCGCTGCAACCACACCAGTTGCCAGTGCGAGAAGATGTAGCGGCGCCACAGCGGGCGAAGCGCACGCAGCAAGCCTTTTTGTCTGATACGCTGGTGGGCGATTTCGATCAATTGCATGAGAACTCCGACAGGTTTTATTCCAGGAGCTCCGATTAGGCGTCCACCGGCAGTTGCATGCCATCGGCCTTCTCTACAGCCCCGGTAAGCTGAAGGTCATGCGCGCTGCATGACCTTGCAACCCGGGGCGTAGGCGCTCAGGCGTCGGTGTCGTGCAGCTGCGGCGCCGGCTCGCTGTCGGCCTTGCGTCTGGCTCGCGGGGCCAGGTGGGCCAGGCGTGAGCCGCTGTAGTGGGTCACGCGGGAGAAGTACCAGCGCCCGAAGAACCTGTACGCGTGGGTGATGCGACCCTGTTCGTGGTAGTCCAGGTGCAGGTGCATCTTGACTGCCTGTGCGTTGTCCAGCGCCACCACCACCACGATGCGCGTGCAGCCTTTGGCGAGCATGGCCTCCCACAGCTCGGTCTGTACCCGCGTGGACAGGCCGGTGCCGAAGTAGGCGCGCTCGACTTCGCCGGCGAACTGGAAGTATTCGCCGGGCTGTACCGGGAAGGTGCAGCCGTAGTAGTGCCGGTCGTGATAGTCACGGGTGCTGGCCCACACCATCGCCACCGCGTCACCGGCTTCGTCCAGGTACATGTGGCCGGTGTGGCCTTCGCGTGCAAGGTCGTTCATGGCCTGCAACTGGCCGGGGAAATGGCGCGCGAACGCGTCGGTGTTGCTCGGGGTGATCTGGACGAGCCGCACGGGAGGGCAGGGGCGGGTGCGTTGTCGAGGCACCCTGGCCAACGGGTCGCGGTCCAGCCACACCAGTTGCCAGTGCTGGAACACGTGGCGTTGCCATAGCGGGCGCAAGGCGCGACGCAGGCCTTTTTGTCTGAGACGTTGGAGCAGTTGCGAAACTAGGCGCATACGGCCTCCTGGCAGATCCGGTACTCAAGGGACCCCGATTAGGCGTGTGTCGGTAAACCCTGACCATCGGACAATGCTGCAGCCCTTGTCAGGCTTTGCACTACTACGGGCTCATGACAAAGACACTGCATGTCCGTGGCAAGTTTCATCGGTGGGGCCGGCGCGGCGCGGCGAGCGTTATTGTCGCCCCCCCGACGCATGACGTACCATCGGGCCTGCGACCCGCACCTACCTATAACAACCTTCTGCAGCGCAACACCCAGGCCGCCGGCCCAGGGGTGGCTTTTGCCTGCGCGCCTTTTGCCGCGCAGGTTTCATTGAACCCAGGGTCGCGTCTGACGCGCCCGCCCCGGAGCCTTGCCCCGTCCGATGAACAACCCCGCAGATACCCGTAATGGCAGCTGGCTCAGCGTTTTCGCGCTGGCCCTGGCTGCATTCATCTTCAACACCACCGAGTTCGTGCCGGTGGCCCTGCTCAGCGATATCGGCCGCAGCTTCGACATGCCCACCGCCCAGGTCGGGCTGATGCTGACCATCTATGCCTGGGTGGTGTCGCTGGCCTCGCTGCCGATGATGCTGATGACCCGCAACATCGAGCGGCGCAAGCTGCTGGCGTTCCTGTTCGTGCTGTTCATTGCCAGCCATGTGCTGTCGAGCATGGCCACCAGCTTCGGCATGCTGCTGTTCAGCCGCATCGGTATCGCACTGGCACACGCGGTGTTCTGGGCCATCACCGCGTCGCTGGCGGTGCGGGTGGCGCCGCCGGGCAAGCAGGCCAAGGCCCTCGGGGTGCTGGCCACCGGCACCACCCTGGCCATGGTGCTGGGCATTCCGCTGGGGCGAGTGGTGGGCGAGGCGCTGGGCTGGCGCACCACCTTCATGGGCATCGCCGGGGTCTCGGTACTGACGTTGCTGTGGCTGATGCGCTCGCTGCCGCGCCTGCCCAGCCAGAACTCCGGTTCGCTGCGCAGCCTGCCGATGCTGCTCAAGCGGCCGGCGCTGCTCTCGGTGTATGCGTTGGTGGTGCTGGGCATCACCGCGCAGTTCACCGCCTACAGCTACATCGAGCCGTTCAGCCAGCAGGTCGCGGCGATGAGCGGCGAGATGACCACCATCCTGCTGTTGCTGTATGGCGGGGCGGGCATCTTCGGCTCGATCCTGTTCAGTCGCTACAGCGAGCGTTTCCCGCGGGGGTTCGCGATTGGCGCGATCGGCGCCATCGCCCTGAGCCTGTTGCTGCTGGCCCCGCTGGCAGTCAACCCGGCCCTGCTCTGCGCGCTGAGCATGGTGTGGGGCATGGCGATCATGTGTTTCAGCCTGGCCCTGCAATCGAAGGTACTGGTGCTGGCTTCGGATGCCACCGACGTGGCCATGGCCATGTTCTCGGGGCTGTACAACGTGGGCATCGGTGGCGGGGCATTGCTGGGCAGCCTGGTCAGTACCCACATGGGCCTTGGCGACATCGGCCTGGTGGGCGGCGCGGTCGCGGTCAGCGGCCTGGTGCTGTGTTGCGTGACCACCTACCGCTATGCCGGGGTGCTGGGCGCCGACAAACCGGCGTAAGCACCTCACCAGGGGCGCAGGCCCCGCTCGCTGAAGTAGCGCTCCACGGCGGCGGTGGAGGCCGAGGGTTCGGCCAGCGCCACGTAGCTGTCGGGGCGCAGCAGGTACAGCGCGTTGCGTGCCAGGCCGGCGGCCGTGCAGGCGGCCGACCAGGGGTAAACCTGCAGTGGCAGCTGGCGTGCGGCGCACCAGGCGCTCAGTTCCTTGCTGGCCAGGCCGTACACGTGCACCTGCCAGCCCAGGTGCGACAGCGCGCTGAAATTGTCGTGTTCCTGCGTCACCACCCAGGGCAGGCGGTCGCCGCCCTGCACATGGCCGGCGCTGCCGAAGCTCAGCGGCATCAGGCGGTAATTCAGGCCCAGCTGCGAGACCGTGCGAAACAGCAGGCTGCGCGCCTTGGCGAATGCCGCCATGCGCGGTATCAGCACCGGTGCCAGGCGGGTACGCAACAGGTTGGCGATGCTGCCATCGGCGGTAGCGAAGGTGAACACCTGGTCGGTGGTGGCCACCAGGCGCCGGGCGAAGGCCATGCGCTCGACCGGGTAGCTGTCGAGCAGGTCGTCGTGGGCCTTGCCCTTGAGTACGCTGCACAGCTTCCAGGCCAGGTTGATTGCATCGCCGATGCCGGTGTTCATGCCCTGGCCGCCGGCCGGGCTGTGCACGTGCGCGGCGTCGCCGAGCAGGAAGGCGCGCTGCTGGCGGAAATGCCCGGCCACGCGATGGTGTACGCGGTAGGTGGAAAACCAGTTGACCTTGAGCACCTGCAGTTGCAGGTGCTCGATGGCGCGTTGGCTGACATCCTCGAAACGCAGTTGCTCGGGGTGTTCGGCGCGTGCGTCGCGCACCGTGCCGATCAACCGCGCGCGGCCTGTGCCGGCCAGCGGGAACACCGCCAGAAAGTCCGCCTCGTCCAGGTCCACGTGCAGCTCGCCGTTCATGGGCGGGCCGCTGGCATCCACGTCGGCCACATAGAACAGCTGCTGGTAGGTGCCGCCGGGGAAGTCGACATGCAGGCCGTTGCGCACGGCCGAATGGGCGCCGTCGCAGCCGGCCAGGTAATGCGTCTCGCAGTCTTGCTCGCTGCCGTCGGGCAGGCGCAGGCGTGCGCTGACGGTGGTGTCGTGCTGGGTGAAACCGAGCAGTTCGGTGCTGCGTTCGACCTCCACGCCAAGGCCGCGCAGGCGCTCGATCAGCAGGTTCTCGTGCTGGTCCTGCGGGTAGATTTCGAGAAAGGGGTAGGGCGTGAGGTTGGCGCCGATGCTGTCCAAAGGCAGCCGTGCGGCGGGCTCGCCCTTGACCCAGAGGTTGGCGGCGGGCACCTGGTGGCCGGCGCCAACGACCGCGTCGGCCAGGTCCAGCTGGCGGTACAGCTCCAGGGTGCGGGCTTGCACGGCGAGCGCGCGGGAGGTGGTGCCGGCGGCGCTGGTCCTGTCGAGGATACGTACCGAGATGCCCAGCTTGCTCAGCCACAGGGCCAGGACCAGGCCGGTGGGCCCGGCGCCGATGATCAGGACGTCAGAGTGGGGCATGGCGCGGTCCTCCGGGAAGGTGCGGTGGCACTGACAAGTGTAGATGCAGGTGGCCACACCCCTCATCCAATTCGGTGTACCTTTGCATCCCCCCAACGCCCAGAGCACACCCATGATCGACTGGCTCAGCAACCACCCACACCACAGCGATACCCTGGCCCGCTGGCTGCACGAGCAGTTCGCCTACGAATACGCCGATGTACCGCTGGCCCAATGGCAACAGGAATTCGCCCATGGCCAGACTGACGGCAGCCTGTACAGCCTGCTGGCGCTGGATGACGGCAACCTGCTGGGCAGCGCTTCACTGGCGCGCGACGACCTGCCCCTGCGGCCCGACCTGAGCCCCTGGCTGGCCTGCGTGTTCGTCAGCCCGCAAGCCCGCGGCCAAGGCCTGGCCGAAACGCTGATCGAGGGCATCTGCACCAAGGCCGGGGCCCTGGGGCACACGCACCTCTACCTGCACACCCACGACCGCGCCGAGTACTACCACAAGCGGGGGTGGCAGTACCTCGAGCAGTTCCAGGCCTGGGGAAAATCACACTGGCTGATGCAGTACCCGCTCTAGCCCGGGAACAGAAACGGGTTCACGCCGCTGCGATCGAACCCCTGGCGCTCCACCTCGGCATCCAGCGCGATCGAGGCCAGGTCATCGGCCACCAGCTCAAGGTCGCGCTCGTGCTCGGGGTAGAACACTTTCAGGTAGCTGTGGCAGTCGTCGCAGCTCTCGGCCTTGATCGCGGTTTCATGGGTATCCAGCGACCAGTAGTCCAGGCTGCCGGTCTCTTCGCAGTTGCTGCACTTGAGCCGCACCATGTGCCAGCGGCTCTCGCACAACCCGCAGTGCAGGTAGCGCAGCCCGGCCTGGGCACCGGTCATGATCACGCTGGCCACCGGCGCCCCGGTGCACACCGGGCAATGCTGGCGCTGCTCGCCCACGCCGGCATTGCCGATGGCGGGCAGGTGCGCCGCCAGCTGGGTGAAGTACAGCGACAGGGCCGCCCACAGGAACAGCGCCTGACCGCTGTCGATCTCGCTGAAGCGGCCTGCCAGCAATGCATCGGCCGCCACGTCCAGGGCGGCCTCGCCCTGCGCACACAGGCCCTGCAGGGTGGCGTGTTCGATGTGCTCGCCAAGCCCGCGCAACAGTTGCTGCCAGTAGGCATCGCGCGGCAGGCTGGCCCAGGCCAGCGGCGCCTTGCCGGCGGCTACCCGCCCGGCCAGGCTGCTCACCAGCGTTGCCGGCAGCGGCAGGCGTTCGAGCAATTGCTGCTGGGCATCGGCCACCTGTGCCACGAACCGCAGGTAGTCGGCCATCGGGTGCCCCTCGGCCAGCTGACGCAGGCGGGTGGCGCGCTGGCGGTAGCGCTCGCCCAGGGTCGGCAGCAGCACGGCAGGTATTTCGCCAACGCCGGCGCTACGCTGCTCGGCAGGGGTCATCTGGATGCTGTTCATTGCTGCTTGCCACTCCCGCTCTGCTTGTTGCTGATCTGCCGGTACCAGCGGTCATGGTGGGTCTTGGCCCAGCTGCGGCTCACATACCCGGTGACCATGCCGCGAATCGAACCCTTGACCCAGAACGCCAGGTACGCATGGCCGATGATCAGCAGGATCAGGCAGATGCCGGCAATGGCGTGTACCAGCAGGCCGATGCGAATCGACGGGATGCTGAACCACGGCGCGAAGTAAGGCCGCCAGATCACCACGCCACTGACCAGCAGCACGCTGATCAGGCCCATGATTCCCCAGAACAGGATCTTCTGCCCGGCGTTGTACTTGCCGATCTGCAGCGCCGGCTCGTGCTCGCCGGCCAGCACCTGGCGCACGTTCCTGAACCACGCGAGGTCTTCACGCTCGGGCAGGTTGTACTTGACGAAGCGCACGAACAGGAACGCCAGCAGCAGGAACACCACCACCCCGAAGAACGGGTGCAGGATGCGCGCCAGCTGCGGGGTGCCGAACACGGCGTTGAGCCCGTTGAGCGACGGGAAGAACCACGACAGCCCCGACAGGGCCACGGCAAGGAAGCACAGCACCATTACCCAGTGGCTGGCACGCTCGATGAAGCGGGTGCGCAGGATCAGTTTGTCCTTGTTCATGCGTGGGTGTCCTCCTCGTGTTTCTCGTCGGCTTCCTCGACCTCGTTCGGCCCCACGCCTACGTAGTGGAACAGGGTGCCGGCCAGGGTAGCGAAGAAGGCCACGGCCGCCACCGGCTTGAGCCAGCCCTTCCAGCCATGGATGGCGCTGCTGATGCGCGGGTCGGTGGGCAGCTTGTGGTACAGGTGCGGCTTGTCGGCGTGCTGCAGCACGTACACCACGTGGGTGCCGCCCACGCCCTGCGGGTCGTAGATGCCGGCGCCGGCAAAGCCGCGGCCCTGCAACTCGGTCACGCGCTCGCTGGCCTGGTGCAGCATGTCCTGCTTGCTGCCGAAGTTGATCGCCCCGGTGGGGCAGGTCTTGACGCAGGCCGGCTCCTGGCCGACCGACACGCGGTCCACGCACAGGGTGCACTTGTAGGCCTTGTTGTCCTTCTTGCTGATGCGCGGCACATCGAACGGGCAGCCGGCGATGCAGTAGCCGCAGCCGATGCAGTGGTCGGACTGGAAGTCGACGATGCCGTTGGCGTACTGGATGATCGCCCCCGGTTGCGGGCAGGCCTTCAGGCAGCCCGGGTCGGCGCAGTGCATGCAGCCGTCCTTGCGGATCAGCCATTCGAGCTTGCCGCTTTCATCTTCGACTTCATCGAAGCGCATCAGCGTCCAGGTTTCGGCCGACAGGTCGGCCGGGTTGTCGTACACGCCGACGTTGTGGCCGACCTCGTCGCGCAGGTCGTTCCACTCGTTGCAGGCCACCTGGCAGGCCTTGCAGCCGATGCAGATGCTCACGTCGATCAGCTTGGCCACTTCGGCCTGGTGGTCGCGCGCACGCGGCGCCGGGGTCAGCACGTTGGTGGCCGAGCGCTTGATGATGTCTTGGGATTGCATGGACATGAAGTTCGCTCCCTCAGGCCTTTTCGATGTTCACGAGAAACGCCTTGTATTCCGGCGTGTGGGTATTGGAATCGCCCACCCCCGGGGTCAGGGTATTGGCCAGAAAGCCCTTGCGCGTGGTGCCTTCATAGCCCCAGTGGCAGGGGATGCCGATGGTGTCGACGTCCTGCCCGTCGATGGCCAGGCGGCGGATGCGCTTGGTCACCACGGCCTTGGCCTTGATGTAGCCACGCTGGGTGCTGACGCGCACCAGGTCGCCCTGCACGATGCCCTTGTCGGCGGCCAGCTTCTCGCCGATCTCGATGAACTGCTCGGGCTGCACGATGGCGTTGAGCCGCGCATGCTTGGTCCAGTGGCGGAACAGCTCGGTGATCGAGTAGGTGGTGGCCACATACGGGAACTGCTCACGGCTGCCCATGCGCTTGCGATCGCTTTCGTACACCCGCGCGGTGGGGCTGTAGGTCACGTTCGGGTGCAGCGGGTTGTTCGCCAGCGGGCTTTCGGTGGGCTCGTAGTGTTCGGGGAACGGCCCGTCGTTCATCGCGCCCACCGAGAACAGCCGGCCCAGGCCTTCAGGCAGCATGATGAACGGGTTGGTGTTGCTGCCCGGTGCAGCGGTGACGGCGAAGTCCGGCACGTCCACGCCGCTCCAGCGCGCCCCGTCCCAGCCAATCAGCTTGCGCTTGGGGTCCCACGGCTTGCCCTGGGGGTCGGCCGAGGCGCGGTTGTAGAGAATGCGCCGGTTCTGCGGCCACGCCCAGGCCCAGCCCGGGGTGCAACCCAGGCCGCTGTCGGCGTTGTCGCGCCGTGCCATCTGGTTGCCCTTTTCGGTCCAGGAGCCGGCGAAGATCCAGTTGAAGCTGGCAGTGGTGCCGTCGTCGCGCAGCTGCGAGAAGTCGTCGAGCAACTGGCCCTTGCGCAGAATCAGGTTGCCCTGTTCGTCGTGCAGGTCGGCCAGGGCGCGGCCGTTGGATTCCTTGGCCACTTCCTCGGGCTTGGGGTCGAACGGGTCGGCGTAGTCCCAGGCCATGTTGAGGATCGGCGCGGGGTTGGCACCGCCTTCCTTCTCGTACAGCTCGCGGATCTTCAGGAACAGGTGGCCGAGGATCTTGCCGTCGTGCCAGGCCTCGCCGGGCGGCGCAGCGCCGGCCCAGTGCCATTGCAGCCAGCGCCCGGAGTTGACGATCGAGCCGTCTTCCTCGGCAAAGCACGAGGAGGGCAGGCGGAACACTTCGGTCTGGATCGCCGCGGTGTCCACGTCGTGCTCCTCGCCGTGGTTCTGCCAGAAGCTCGAGGTCTCGGTGGCCAGCGGGTCGATGATCACCAGGAACTTGAGTTTCTCCAGCGCGGCCTGGGCCTTGTTCTTGTCCGGGAACGCCGCCACCGGGTTGAAGCCCTGGGCGATGTAGCCGTTGACCTTGCCCTCGTACATGCGGTTGCTGTAGTTGAGCACGTCGTAGCTGTCGTCCCACTTGGGCAGCCAGTCGAAGCCCCAGTCGTTGTCCTTGGTGGCCTTGTCGCCCCACAGGCTCTTCATCAGGCTGACGAAGAACTTGGGGGTGTGCTTGTAGTAGTTGACCTGGTCGGGCAGCACCGCGCTGGGCGTGGTCTGCTTGAGGTAGGTGGCCAGGTCGGTCTGCGCATCCGATGGCAGGTTCATGTAGCCGGGCAGGCGCAGCGAGAGCAGGCCCAGGTCGGTGTAGCCCTGGATGTTGGAGTGGCCGCGCAGGGCGTTGACCCCGCCACCGGCCATGCCGATGTTGCCCAGCAGCAGCTGGATCATGCCCGAGCCTCGGATCATCTGCGCGCCGTTGGTGTGGTGGGTCCAGCCCAGGGCGTAGAGGAAGGTGGCGGTCTTGTCCGGGGCACTGGTGGTGCCGAGGATTTCGCAGATCTGCAGGAAGTCGGCCTTGGGCGTGCCGCAGATGTTGGTGACCATGTCCGGGGTGTAGCGGCTGACGTGGGCCTTGAGCAGGTTCCACACGCAGCGCGGGTGGCTCAGGGTCATGTCGCGCCTGGCGAAGCCGTCGGCGTCCAGCTCGTAGGTCCAGGAGCTGCGATCGTAACTGCGCTTGGCCGGGTCGTAGCCGCTGAACAGGCCGTCGTCGAAGCTGTAGTCCTCGCGCACGATCAGGCTGGCGTTGGTGTAGGCGCGCACGTAGTCGTGCTGGATCTTGTCGTGGGTGATCAGGTAGTTGACCACGCCCATCAGGAAGGTCACGTCGGAGCCGGCGCGAATCGGCGAGTAGATGTCGGCCACGGCGGCGCTGCGGTTGAAGCGCGGGTCCACCACGATGACCTTGGCGCCATTGCGGATCTTGGCCTCGATCACCCACTTGAAGCCCACCGGGTGCGCCTCGGCGGGGTTGCCGCCCATGATCAGCACCACGTTGGCGTTCTTGATGTCGACCCAGTTGTTGGTCATGGCGCCGCGCCCGAAGGTCGGCGCCAGCGCCGAGACGGTAGGGGCGTGGCACACGCGGGCCTGGCTGTCGGTGCCCAGGATGCCCAGGGCGCGGGTGAAGCGCTGGTCCAGCGAGCCTGTTTCGCTGCTGGCGGCCGAGCTGCACAGCATGCCGGTGCTCAGCCAGCGGTTGACCGTGGTGCCCTTGTCGTTCTTCTCGATGAAGTTGGCGTCACGGTCGTCCTTCATCAGGCGTGCGATGCGCTCGATGGCGTGATCCCAGCTGATGCGCTGCCATTTGTCCGAGCCAGGGGCGCGGTATTCGGGGTAGAGCAGGCGTTGTTCGCTGTGGATGTAGTCCACCAGGCCCGCGCCCTTGGGGCACAGCGAGCCGCGGCTGACCGGGTGATCGGGGTCGCCTTCGATGTGGAAGATACGCGCCTTGGCGTTCTTGGCGCCGTCGCCAAGGCTGTACATCAGCACGCCGCAACCCACCGAGCAGTAGGTGCAGTTGTTGCGGGTTTCCTTGGCGCGCAGCAGCTTGTACTGGCGTGATTGGGTGGCCTGGGCCATGCCCGGGGCGAAGCCCAGGCTGGCCGCAGTGGCGGTGGCAGCGCCGACGGTGCACAGCTTGAAGAACTGTCTTCTGCCCAGTCCCATGGTTATCTCCTTGTACAAACGAGCTCCAGAATCGGCCGCGCACGCGCAGGCCCGCCGAGATCAGCGTCAGGATCGGTAAGTGGTATGCAGGCTAGTCACAGAGGGTGCGCGCCAAGACCCTTTCTATCGTGGGTGAATTGCGCGCATTCGGGGGCAGTTTATGCCCTTACTTAATTTGTGACTAATCGACCTTGTCGATGAACCTATAGAGGGATTCGATTGTTTGGCACTCAGCGCGAGAGGTCGGCGGGGATCATCGCGGTATCGATCACGATATCCACGGGCGCGGTGACGATAAACGCCAGCGGGCACACGATCAGCGGCCAGCAGAACTGCGCCGAGGTGGCGCTGAACAGGAACGAGAAGTTGTTGCGCACGCCCCGGTACATGCCTGGGGATGCACATTCGGCGCAGTACCCACCGCGCATCATGGTGCCGCAGCTGGTGAGGGCGAGGGTGGAGACGATGAGGGCGAGCGAGAGGATTCGGATGGTGCTGTTCCTTGGCACAGGGGGAGGGTCCGTTTTTCTGCGCGGCATTCTCTCACCGGGGGCCGGGGCAATGCTACAGTCGCTCCTTTTTCAATCAGCAGGCCAGGCCTCTTCGCTGGCAAGGCCAGCTTCTGCAGGGCCAGCGAAGAGCCCGGTGCTGCCGACACACAACCAACGGGAGAGACAACCATGCGCGCAGCAATGCTATTGGGTACGGCACTGGTGCTGGCCGGATGCGCCTCGTCGACGATGAACCAGGCTCGCCTGGGCGCACCGCACAAGACCTTCACCTCGGCCAAGGCCGAGCCGCTGGTGGCCGAGTGCATCCAGTTCGGTTGGCAGGACGAAGCCGTCTTCGGCGTGGATGCCAGCGGCTACCTCGACGCCGGCCCCAACGGTGGGGCCACGGTGTCGACACGCGATGCCGAATACTTCGCCGATGTGCGCGCCGAAGCCGGCGGCACGGTGGTCAAGTTCTACACCCTCAAGGACGATGCATTGGCCCAGCGGCGCATGGCGGCGTTGGCCACCTGCCTCTAGCCACGCCCCTCGAAACGCCCGGTGATGCGCTCGCGCCAGCTCAGCGGGCGCGCAACGTGTTCATGCGCGCCGATCTCAACCAGGGTGAAGGCGCAGCGCACGATATCGCTCACTTCCTGATCGGCCAACCGTGCGCAGGCTTCGCGGTGCGCCTGTGCCTGATCGCGACCTGCCAGGCTGTGCACCTCGAAGCCAAGGTTGCGTTTGGTGATATGCCAGTGGTGAAACACAGCGACAAAGCGGCTCATGTGCGCCCCGCAGTCAGATCAGGGATGGGGTCATGCATGCAGCTTGCCCGTGATGCGCTCTAGCCAGCTCAGGCGCCGGGGCGCCAGGGCAGTGCTGGCAATCTCGATCACGGTGAAGTCGCAGGTCTGATCGTCCTGGTAGCCCTGTTCATTGCGTATGTCGCCCGCTTCAAGGTGCGCATCGGCATGATTGTCGCTGTGTAGCGCGTGCACCTTGAAGCCCCTGTCCACGGCATGCCGGCTTCGCAAGTGAAACACCCCCACGAAGCGGCTCATGCCTGCGAAGCCCCGCGCTGTGCTTCAAGCGCCTCGATACGTGCCTGCAGGCGTTCGCGTTCCTGGCGTTCGGCGCCGATGTCCTCGAACACGCTGATCAGATGCTGCGGCTGGCCGTCCTGGCGGCGCTGCAGGGCGGTACGTGCACGTACCCAGATGTAGTGGCCCTGCTTGTGGCGCACGCGCTTTTCCACTTCGTAGCGCTCGATCTCGCCGGCCAGCAGGCGCTGCAGCAACTGCAGGTTGGCGGCCAGGTCGTCGGGGTGGGTCAGTTGCTGGAAGGTCATGCCGTACAGCGTTTCGGCGCTGTAGCCCAGCAGCTCGCAGAAGCTGCCGTTGACCCGCTGCCAGGTGCCGTCCGGGTCGATGTAGGCCAGCGCGCCCCAGGCCAGTTCGAAGATGGCGCGAAAACGTTCCTCGCTGTTGCGCAGTTGCTCTTCGGCGACCTTGCGCTCGGTGTTGTCCATGCTGATGCCGACCATCTTCACCGCGCGCCCGGCGCTGTCGCGCACCACCGTGGCGCGGGAGGCGATCCAGCGCATCTCGCCGTCGGGGCGATAGATGCGAAAGTCGCACTCGCAGCCTTCGCCTTCGAGCAGGGTCTTGCTGTACAGCGCCTGCAGCATCTCGACGTCCTCGGGGGGCAGGTGCACCCAGAAGTCTTCGTTGCGGATCACCTGCCAGCCGTACACGGCCTCGACGTTGGGCGAGTAGGTGAGTTCGTCGCTGATCAGGTTCCATTCCCAGGTCACGATGCGGGCGCCTTCCTGGGCCAGCTTCATGCGGGTTTCGCTCTCCATGATCTCGGCGGTGTAGCGCCGGCGCAGGTCGGTCATCGGCAGCTCCACCACCTGGGTCTGCTGCACGTCCTGCAGGGCTTCTTCGCCGTAGCGCAGCCAGATCCAGTTGACCTTGAGAAAGTCGGCCAGCTTGCGCAGGTTGGCATAGTCGATCTCGCCGCCGCGGGTCCATTTGTGCACGGCGGTGCGCGAGATCCCCAGGGCCGTGCCTACCGCCTGCAGCGTCAGCTTGTGGTGTTCGAGCAGTTCCTTGAGGCGAAAGGCGAAGCTGTTTTCGGTCATGCGCTGGGGTGTCCTTGGCGAGGGCATGGCCGGCCAGTATACATAAGCTGTCAACCTCAGGTTGACGGGGGTATGCGTGTCGCATCGCGGGCCTGACCCGCGATGCATTCAGCGCCGCTCACCAGCGCACACGCACCCCCAGATTGCCGATCAACCCGTTCAAGTCGTTGTCGTCCACGTCGCTGCTGTAATCGGCACTGACAAACAGCGCCACCTTGGGCGTCACCCGTGCCACCAGGCCCAGGCCCACCTCCACGGTGGTGGCGTTGCGTCCGCTGCTGATCTTGTCGACCTTGTCCAGGCTCACCGTGTCGGCGTTCGAGAAGTCGTACCACACGTTGGTGCGCACATAGGGTTCGATGGGCATGCCGCGCACCTCGTAGCGGGCCGACAGCTTCGCGCCCACCCGGCCGGTCCAGCTCGGCTGGCTGTCATAGGCCTGCAGGGTCTGGGCCTGGGCGTCGTTGCCGGGGTAGTACTGCTGGTTGATCAACTGCGCCTGGGGCTCGATCACCCAGTGCTTGCCCAGGCCGATGGGGAAGCCGCCCTCCACCGAGAATGTCAGCGCGTGGCCGTTGCCATCGAGCCGTTCGCCGTCGCTGCCGCGCCCGCTGGCGTCGAAACGGGTGCCCATGGCCACCGCATCCACATGCCAGCCCTGGTCATGCTGCAGGCTCCAGTACATGCCCAGGCTTTGCCCTTCCAGGCGCACGGCGTTCTGCTTGTCACCCAGCTGTGGCCGGCGATTGTCCAGGCCGCCCTGCAGGTTGCTGTGGCCCATGAAGATCCCGGCGCGGTGGGTGTTGCCGCCGGCGGTTTCCCGCACGAACAGGTCGGGGGCGATCTGCAGGTTCTGGTTGGGGGCATCCAGGCGTTGCGGGGCAGTCCTGACCGGGGTGGGAAAGAACTGCGCCCACTGGCTGGCAATGCCTTCGTCGCCGAACACCGCCGTGCGCTCTGCCAGGCGTTCGGAAAACGCCCCCAGCGTGCCCAGGCTCAGCCCCGACACGCTGGCCGGGACCAGCGACGGCAGCGCCAGGCCGTGTGCCGGGTTGAACATCGGGTCGTCGTCTTCCAGCCCCGCCGCCAGGCTTTCCAGCGGGGTTGCCAGCAGCAGCGACGTCGACAGTGCGTAGAAAACATACTCGAGCCCCGAAGGGCAGGGTGCGCTTTTCATGGCCGATCTCCTCTGTGTGTTACAGCCAAAGGTCTGGCCTGATGTCACGGGCTGTAAGGCAGGAACAGAGAGCGACCCAAACCAGCAAACCTGCCCCATGGCGCGCGCAAAGCCGCGTGCCAGAGGCCCGGAATGAAGTTGAACACGGTGGTTCTAGGTGTAGCTAAGGAGAGTCGCAGGCAGGCGTCAAGATTGTGTGATTATTTTGTGATGCCCGTGTTGGAGGGGGTAAGCGGTTGAAAAATAGCGGTTACTGAATGGGCATAGCCGCGTTGCGAATGACAACGCGGCTGGCTATTTCGAATGATTGCTAAAGCGTCAGGCATCCTCGTCCCGTTGCAGTTCCAACAGCAGCAACGAGCGTCCGGTGACGTTGAACACGCTGCCGAATTCCAGGCGCTGGGCCTTGCGCAGCTGCGGCCGGTCGGTGTCGATCAGGCAGTTCCAGTACTCGCCCTCGGGCACGTCGGGCAGGGTGAAGTCCACGCCGTCGTGGTGCGCGTTGACGATCAGCAGCAAGGTGGCGTCTGCCCCCGGGCGCAGGATGCCGCTGACCTGCGCGCGCCCGTCCATGAGCATGCCCAGGCAGCGCCCTTGCGGGTCTTCCCACTGTTCCACGCTCATCTCGCTGGCGTCCGGCGCCAGCCAGGTCACGTCCTTGACCCCGATCGCCTCGTTGTAGTCGCCCACCAGGAAGCGGCTGCGGCGCAGGATCGGGTAGGCCAGGCGCAGCTTGGTCAGGCGCTTGACGAACTTGAGCAGGGCGCTGCCTTGCTCGTCCAGGTCCCAGTTGATCCAGCCGATCTCGCTGTCCTGGCAGTAGGCGTTGTTGTTGCCGTGCTGGGTGCGGCTGAACTCGTCGCCGGCCACGATCATCGGCGTGCCCTGGGCCAGCAGCAGGGTGGCGAAGAAGTTGCGCATCTGGCGCTGGCGCAGGCTGTTGATCTCGGGGTCGTCGGTGGGCCCCTCGACCCCGTGGTTCCAGGAGATGTTGTTGTTGCTGCCGTCCTGGTTGTTCTCGTCGTTGTCCTCGTTGTGCTTGTCGTTGTACGACACCAGGTCGCGCAGGGTGAAGCCGTCGTGGGCGGTGATGAAGTTGACCGAGGCATAGGGGCGCCGGCCGCGGCGGTTGAACAACTCGCCGGAGGCGGTCATGCGCGCGGCAAAGTCGGCCAGCTGGCCTTCGTCGCCTTTCCAGAAGGCGCGCACGGTGTCGCGAAAGCGGTCGTTCCATTCGGCCCAGCCCGGCGCGAAGTTGCCCACCTGGTAGCCACCGGGGCCGCAGTCCCAGGGTTCGGCAATCAGCTTGACCTGGCTCAGCAGCGGGTCCTGGCGACAGGCCACCAGAAAGCTGTGCCGCTCGTCGAAGCCTTCGTGGTAGCGGCCCAGGATGGTCGCCAGGTCGAAGCGAAAGCCATCAACGTGCATCTCGCCTGCCCAGTAGCGCAGCGAGTCGGTGACCAGTTGCAGTACGCAGGGGTGGCTCAGGTCCAGGGTGTTGCCGGTGCCCGAGTCGTTGATGTAGTAGCGCTTGTCGTCGGGCATCAGGCGGTAGTACGAGGCGTTGTCGATACCGCGCATCGACAGCGTGGGGCCCTGCTCGTTGCCTTCGGCGGTGTGGTTGTAGACCACGTCCAGAATCACCTCCAGGCCGGCGTCGTGCAGGTGCGCAACCATCTCCTTGAACTCGGCGATCTTGCCGTTGGCCAGGTAGCGCGGGTGGGGCGCGAAGAAGGCGATGCTGTTGTAGCCCCAGTAGTTGTTCAGGCCCTTTTGCAGCAGGTGCTGGTCGTTGACGAAGGCGTGGATCGGCAGCAGCTCGATGGAGCTGACGCCCAGGCCCTTGATGTGCCCCAGCAGCTCGTCGTTCATCAGCCCGGCGAAGGTACCGCGCGCCGCTTCCGGCACCGCCGGGTGACGCATGCTGATGCCGCGCACGTGCGCTTCGTAGAACACGGTACGGTCCCACGGCACGCCCACGCGCTGGTCGCGGCCCCAGGTGTAGGCCGGGTCGATGACCTTGCACTTGGGCACGAACGGCGCACTGTCACGCTCGTCGAAACTGAGGTCGCCATCGGGGTGGCCGATGGTGTAGCCGAACAACGCCTCGGACCAGCGCAGCTCGCCGACCAGCTGCTTGGCATACGGGTCGATCAGCAGCTTGTTGGGGTTGAAACGGTGCCCGTTCTGCGGCTCGTAGGGGCCGTACACGCGGTAACCGTAGATCTGCCCCGGGTGCGCGTCGGGCAGGTAGCCGTGGTAGATCTCGTCGGTGTACTCGGGCAGTTCGATGCGCTCGAGCTCATGTTCGCCGCTGGCGTCGAACAGGCACAGTTCGACCTTGGTGGCGTTGGCCGAGAACAGTGCGAAGTTCACACCCAGGCCGTCCCAGGTGGCGCCCAGGGGGAAGGGCAGGCCCTCGCGGATGCGCGAAGGTTCAACGGCGTCGGGCTGGGTGTTGTGTTTGGACTTGGGCTGGGTCATGGCAATCCTTGTAGCGATCCTTGGGGGGCGAAAGGCGACGCACTGGGCGCCGGGGCAGCGTTGCGCTGCCCCGGGGCGGTAGTGACGCAAGGTACGGCGGCGTCAGGGCGTGGCGGGCTTCTTCGCGGTACGCGGCTTCTTTGCCGGGTCGGGCTTGGCCGCAGGGGCCGGCGGCTTGGCCTTGGACGCGGCGGCGCCGGGCTTTGGCTTGGCGCCAGGGGCTACCGGCGGTGCGCCTGGCGGGGTGGTACGGGGCTTGCGCGGGGCGGCCTTGGGCGCAATGGCCTCGGCTTCGGCCAACTTGCGCGCCATCTCCCAGTGGCGCTCCTCCTGGCCTTCGGGTTTACCTTCCGACTCCCAGATCTGGTAGGCGAATTCGCGGATACGTTTTTCCTCAGCACTCATCTCGACGCTCCTGATGACTCAGTCTGTTCTATGAAGAGATTGACGGGGAAGGCTTTGAGCGCAGTGCTCAGCCACAGCTCGTTAGAGGGTGTGACTGCGCCCTGGGCGAAAAGTCCCGTGCAATTGGCAGCGCACAAGGCGAACGGTAAAAGCACACGGGTATCGTCCCAGTTCTGTGCCGGGATCAAGGGTTGCGTGGCGTTGCCCAGCAGGCCCGAGGCCAGCCGCGGCACCACCACCACCGCACGTTGCGCCTCGCCGATACGGGCAAAGGCGAGCACCCGCTCGGCGTGTTTGCCGCGTACCTCCAGGGGTTGGTAGCGGCCGTGGCGAAACAGCTCGGGGTAGGCCCGGCGCTGCTCCAGCAGCTGGGCGATCAGGGCCTGCTTGACCCGCCCGTCCTGCCAGTGCCCGAGCAGTTCGGCGGGGGGCAGGCTGTCGTCCAGGGCCTGGCGGCGCGCGGCGTAGTCCACCGCGCGGCGGTTGTCCGGGTCGACCAGGCTCAGGTCCCAGCATTCGTTGCCCTGGTACAGGTCGGGCACCCCCGGCACGGTCATGCGCAGCAGGCTCTGCACCAGGCTGTTGAGCGCGCCCGGGCAGGCCAGGGCCTGCGCCGCCTCGGCCACCGACTGGCGCAGCTGCTGGCATTGCGGCTCCAGCAGCAGGGCGTCGATGAAGCGTGCGCAGGCCTGCTCGTAGGCCTCGTTGGGGGCGCTCCAGCTGCTGCGCAGCTTGGCCTCGCGCAGGGCTTTGCGCTGCCATTGGCGCAGGCGTTCGGCGTAGCCGCGCAAGGCGTGGGTGTCATCGCAGCGCAGCGTCATCGGCCAACTGCCGAGCAGGGTCTGGTACAGCAGCAGTTCATCACCGGCACTCGGTGCCACGCCATCGGCCAGTTGTGTGCGCAGGGGCGAGGCCAGTTCACGCCACAGCTCCACGCGCTGGCAGAACCAGTGGCTGCGTTCGCTGATCACCGCCAGGCGTGCGCGGCAGTCTTCGCCACGCTTGTGGTCATGGGTGGCGGTGGCCAGCAGGTTGTCGGGGAAGTGCGCCAGGCGTTGCTGGCAACTGGCATGGAAGGCCTCGGCCGGCGCGCTGAAGCGCTCGGCGTCGAAGCCCACGTCGTTGCGCGACAACAGCACCGCCGAGCGATAGAAGGCGGTGTCTTCGACGGCCTTGGCGGCGGTGGGCGAGGTCAGCTGCTGGAAGCGCACGCAGGCGTGGCGCAACTGCTTGCGCGCCCGCCCCGGGCCCAGCTCGCGCCAGGGCTGGCCGCCCAGCCAGCGCTGCAGGTAGTCCAGCAGCGGCCAGTCGGCTTCGCCCAGGCTCGAACGCGCATCGGCCAGGGCCTGCTGGAAGAACCCCTCGTCCATCGCCGGGCGCCCGCAGGCATTGATGTAGGTGCGGTACACCGGGTAGTGCTCCACCAGCGCCTGCAACGCGCGGCGGATGGCGCCCAGGGTCAGGTCGCGGCTCATGATGTCGTTGCGCGCCACCTGCAGCAGGGCCTGGGCCACCGATTCGAAGTCGCCGGCCAGGCTGGCATTGAGCACCAGCTGGCGGGCCAGGCGCAGTTCCTCGACGAACGCCGGGCGCTCGCTCAGGTCGTGCCACAGCGCGGTCAGTTCGGCTTCGCCCTGCGGGTCATGCTGCAGCAGCGAGACCTGGTTCATGAATTCGTAGCCGGTGCTGCCGTCCACCCGCCAGTCGTCGTGCAGGCGCTCGCCGGGGCCGAGGATCTTCTCCACGTAGATCGGAAAGTGCTCGAGCGCAGCGCTCAGCGGCCGGCGTGGGAGCAGGCCGTCGACGCGTCGGCGCAGCTTGCGGCAGTAACCGCGTGGGTCGGCCAGGCCGTCGATGTGGTCGATGCGCAGGCCGTCGACCAGGCCGCGCTCGATCAGCTCGAACACCTTGGCATGGGTGGCCTCGAACACCGCCGGGCGCTCCACGCGCAGGCCGCCCAGCTCGTTGACGTCGAAAAAGCGCCGCCAGTTGATGTCGTCACCGGCGGTGCGCCAGCTGGCCAGGCGGTAGTGCTGCTGTTCGAGCAGTTGATGCAGGTGCTCGAAACCGCTGGGGGTGCGCCCGTCGAAGGCGGCCAGCACCTGTTCGATGGCCTGGCCGATGCGCGGCTCGCGGGCCAGTTCGGCCAGGGCCTGGTGCACCGCCTCGACGTTGGCCGGGGCGTGGCGCTGGCCCTCGAAGGCGGCAAAGCGTGCCCCCAGCTCGCTCAGCTCGGGGTGGCCGCTGACGCACAGGATGCGCGCATAGTCCGGCGGGCTGATCGGGAAGCGGTGTTCGTGGTGCTCGATGTGAAAGCGCCCGTGGCGGGCGTCGAAACGCAGCGGGATTTCCCCGGCCTGCAGCACTGCGCCATAGTCGCTGGCCAGGAACGGCAACAGCAACTGGCCTTTGAGCAACGGGTCGGGCGAATGCCACTGGATGTCGAAGAACTCGGCGTAGGGGCTGCGCCGGCCCCAGGCCAGCAGGTCCTGCCACCAGGGGTTGTGTGCGCCGCCCACGGCCATGTGGTTGGACACGATGTCCAGGATCAGGCCCATGCCGTGCTGGCGCAGCGCGGCCACCAGGCGTTCCAGCGCCGCCTCGCCACCCAGTTCGGGGCTCACCCGGGTCGGGTCGACCACGTCGTAGCCGTGGCGCGAACCGGGCCGCGCCTGCAACAGGGGCGAGGCGTACAGGTGGCTGATGCCCAGCCGGGCGAAGTAGGGCACCAGCGGCACCGCATCGTCGAGGCTGAAGTCGGCATGAAATTGCAGGCGCAGTGTGGCGGTGAGGCTGTTCATCGGTCACGCTCGAAGGCTTGTTCACGGGCCTGGGCCAGCAGCTCGAGGCGTCGCGCCGCATCGCTGTCGTCCAGCAGCTGTGCGGCGGGCAACGCGAAGCGGCGGCGCCAGTTGGGGTGGGTGTCGACGGTGCCGGGCAGGTTGGGTTGTTCGTCCACGCCCAGCAGGTCTTCCAGCGGTACCAGCACCAGCGGCGCGCGGGTATGCCCGAGCAGGCGCAGGCTGGCGTCGATCAGGGTGTCGGCTTCGCTGCTGGTGTCGCCGTAGCTGCTGTGCAGCAGGCGACGCAGGCCCTGGATTTCATGCTGGCGGCTGTCGCGCCAGTCGCGCTCGGTGATCGCGTCGATCGCCCCCAGGCGCTGGCCCCAGTCGATGTCGCGAGCCTGCAGCCAGCCTGCCAGCGGGGGCAGGTCGTGGGTGCTGGTGGTGGCCAGGGCGTTGTCGGGCCAGTCGAGGATGGGGGTGAACTGCCCGGGCGGGTCCTGCTCGAACAGCAGCACACGCATGCCCAGGATCGCGCGGGCCGCGAGCTTTTCGCGCAGGCCTTCGGGCACCGTGCCCAGGTCTTCGCCGAGCACGATGGCCTTGTGGCGCACCGACTCCAGGGCCAGCAGGCGCAGCAGGTCGTCCAGTGGGTAGTGCAGGTAGGCGCCTTCGCTGGGGGCGGCGCCCTGGGGGATCAGCCACAGGCGCTGCAGGCCCATTACATGGTCGATGCGCAGGCCCCCGGCGTGGGCGAAGTTGGCCCGCAGCATCTCGATGAAGGCGCGGTAGCCGTTGCGGCGCAGGCCCTCGGGGGAGAACGCGCAGATGCCCCAGCTTTGCCCCGATCGGTTGAGGATGTCGGGCGGGGCGCCGACGTGCAGCTCGGCCAGCAGCTCGTCCTGGCGGCTCCAGGCCTGGCTGCCGGTACCGTCGGCCCCCACTGCCAGGTCGGCGATCAGGCCCACCGCCATGCCGCTGCCGCGCGCCGCTTCCTGGGCACGCTCCAGGCTGCGCGCGATCAGCCACTGGCAGAAGGCATAGAAGCCGATCTGCTCGACGTGGTCGGCGGCAAACGCGGCAATCTCGGCGCTGCGCGGGTCGAGCCAGGCGGCCGGCCACTGGCGCCAGTCCTGGCTTTCGCCGCGTTCGGCGGCGGCATCGAGCAGCGCTTCGAAGCGGCAGTGGTCTTCCAGCGCCTGGCCGCCGGCGTGGCGAAAGCTGTCGAAGTCGGCGCGCTGCGGTTGCTCGCCCTTGATAAAGCCCTGGTACAGCGCCTGCAATATCTGCTGGCGTGCCCCGGCCGCCCGTGGCCAGTCGATCAATGGCAGGCCTTCGAGCTGTTCGAGCTGGGCCTCAAGGCCCAGGGCCTGGACCGTGATGCGCACCGTGCGCTCGTCGATCACCGCCTGGGGGCTGGCATACAGGCTGTTCAGAAACAGCCGGCTGGACGGCGAATACGGGCTGTAGCTGGGGTGGTTGCGGGTGAACATGGCGTGCACCGGGCTGATGGCCAGGGCCGTGGCGCCACGCTCGGCGGCGCTGCGTGCCAGGCCCTCCAGTGCCAGGCAGTCGCCCAGCCCGCCGTCGCCCGGGCGGCGCAGGCTGTACAGCTGGGCACTCAGGCCCCAGCACCGTGGGTGCGGGGTGCCCAGCGCATCGGCCAGGCTGTAGCACTGCGCCGGGGCCACGGCCAGGGTGAAGGTGGTGGCGTCGATATGCAGCTGGTGATACCCCAGTGGCAGCCCTGGCGGCAGCAGGGCCTGGGCATCCAGCTGCAGCTGCTGGCGGGTGCCGTCCTCGTGCTGCACCTCGCAGCGGCTGTTGGCCGCGAAGTAGCGCGACAGGTCCAGCGGCTGGTGCTGGTCGACCGTCAGCAGTGGCGGCAGGTGACGGGAATCGTGGGCTTTTTCCAGGGCCTTGAGGCTGTTGGCGATGGCGATGTCGTCGGCGGCCGGGTGGCCAAGGGCGGCCAGGATGCGCCGCAGGACCGGTTCGCTGACACGCTGGGCGCGCCCGTTGGCGTCGATCCAGTCCACCGCCAGGCCAGCGCGTTCGGCCAGTTGCAGCAAGGGTAGGTCAGGCATGCACAGGCTCCGTGGGGCAGGAAGGGGTCAGGCTCACCACGCAGCTCAACGGCGGCAGGCAGGGTGGGCCCGGGGGCAGTTCGCAACTTTCGAACAGGTGCCGCTCGCGGGCCGGCAGGTCCAGGGCCAGTGGCTGCTGGCCGAGGTTGAGGTCGATGCGCAGCTCGCTGCCATCGCCCAGTTGCCAGCGGGCGCTCACGCCCTGGCCGTCGACCACCTGGGCGCCCAGGGCGCGGGTGCCCGGCAGGCGCGGGATGATGTGCTGGTGGCGCAGGTACAGCAGGCGACGGTACAGCGCCACCCACTGCTCGCTGTCCTCGCCCCATTGCGGTTGCGAGTCGAGGAAGGTCTGGGCGGCGTTCGGGTCGGGGATGCGCGCCCGTTGCTCGGGGTCGGCGAAGGCCTTGAACCCCTTGAACTCGGCGCGTCGGCCTTCGCGCACGGCGGTGGCAAGGTCGTCGTGGTGATCGGTGAAGAACAGGAAGGGCTGGCGGCACCCCCAGTCATCGCCCATGAACAGCAGCGGGATCATCGGTGCCAGCAACAGCAGCCCGGTGGCGGCGCGCAGGGCCTGGGGCGGGCACAGGCGCTCGAGCCGCTCGCCCAGCGCGCGGTTGCCGATCTGGTCATGGTTCTGCAGAAACAGCACGAAGGCACTGGGCGGCAGGTGGCCGCTGGCTTCGCCACGCGGTTCGCCGTTGCGGTCCGGCTGGCCCTGGAACACGAACCCCTGGCTCAGGCAACGCGCCAGCTTGTTCAGCGGCGCCTCGTGGTAATCGACGTAGTAGCCTTCCTGCTCGCCGGTCAGCAGCACGTGCAGGGCGTTGTGGCCATCGTCGTTCCACTGGGCGTCGTAGCCCTCCTGAAGCAGGTGCGCCTGGTTGCGCTCGTTCTCGAGGGTGAGCCACACCTGCCGGCCCGGTGCGGTGCTGGCGCGCACGCGGCGGGCCAGCTCATGCAGAAAGTCAGGGTCGTCGATGGCGTGCACCGCATCCAGGCGCAGGCCGTCGAAGCGGTAGTCGTGCAGCCACATCAGGGCGTTCTCGATGAAGAAGTCGCGCACCTGGCGGCGACGAAAATCGATGGCCGCGCCCCAGGGCGTATGCCGGTCTTCGCGAAAGAAGCCCTGGGCATAACGGTGCAGGTAATTGCCGTCGGGGCCGAAGTGGTTGTACACCACATCCAGCAGCACCATCAGCCCCAGCGCGTGGGCCTGGTCGATCAGCGCCTTGAGTTGCTGCGCAGTGCCATAGCTCGCTTGCGGGGCGAACGGCAGCACGCCGTCATAGCCCCAGTTGCGCTGGCCGGGAAACTGCCCGATGGGCATCAGCTCGATGGCGGTCACGCCCAGTGCGGCCAGGCGCGGCAGGTGCCTGGCCACGCCGGCGTAACCGCCCAGCAGGCCCACGTGCACTTCATAGATGACTGCCTCGTGCCAGGGGCGGCCCTGCCAGTCGGGGTGTTGCCAGGCATATTCGGTGCCCAGCACCTGGCTGGGGCCGTGCACGCCGTCGGGCTGGGCACGGCTGGCCGGGTCGGCGACCGACAGGTCGCCGTCGATACGGTAGCGATAGCGCGTACCGGCCGGGCAGGGCAGGCGCAGCACGAACCAGCCGTCGTCACTGCGCTGCATGGGTTGCGGGGCGGCGTTTTCACATTCCACCTCCACCTGCCGGGCATCGGGCGCCCAGAGGGCGAAGCGGGTGGTGTGGCTGTCCAGCATCACGGCCCCGTGGGTCGCGTGTTCCTGTGACCTGAAGGGCATACGGCAGTTCTCCTCAGCCTGCGTTGAGCGTGGCGCGCGTCACCAGTTCCTCGTACAGGTGGGCATAGGGTTCCACGGCCTGACACCAGTTGAATGGCTGGGTCATGGCCAGGCAGCGCATGGCATTGAGCAAGTGTTTCTTGCCGTATACGTAGAAGGCCCGCGAGAGTGCTTCGCGGTAGCTCTCCACGCTCGATTCGTCGAACAGAAAGCCGGTGACGCCATTCTCGATGGTGTCGGCCAGGCCGCCGGTGTTGCGCGCCACCGGCAGCGAGCCGAAGCGCTGCGCGTACATCTGGCTCAGGCCGCAGGGCTCGTAGCGCGAGGGCATCAGCAGAAAGTCGCTGCCGGCGAACATGCGCCGTGCGTCGGTCTCGTTGAAGCCGATGCGCACCCCCACGCGGCCCGGGAAGCGGCTGGCCAGCTCGCGCATGGCTTGTTCTTCCTCCGGTTCGCCGCGGCCGATGATGGCGATCTGGCCGCCCTGTTCGACGATGTACTCGGCCACCCCCAGGGTCAGGTCCAGGCCCTTCTGGTACACCAGGCGCGAGACCACGGCGAACAGCGGGCCGGTGGAGGGCTCCAGCTCGAACAGCTCGCGCACCTGGCTGCTGTTGGCCGCCTTGCCTTCCCAGTCGTTGATGCTGAAGCGGTGGGTCAGGTGGGTGTCGGTGGCCGAATCCCAGCTTTCGTCGATGCCGTTGGGGATGCCGCTGAGCAGGCCCTGCTGCGCCTTGCTGCCAAGAAAACCGTCGAGCCCGCAGCCGAAGGCCGGGGTGGTGATTTCCCGGGCATAGGTGGCGCTGACCGTGGTGATGTGGCTGGAGTAGGCCAGGCCGGCCTTGAGAAACGACAGCTTGCCGTAGAACTCCATGCCTTCCTGTTGCAGGGCGTGTTCGGGAATCGCCAGTTCCGGGCAGCAGCCGCGGCTGACCACCCCCTGGTAGGCCAGGTTGTGGATGGTGAACAGGGTGGGGGTGTTCAGGCCGCGCCAGTGCATGTAGGCCGGGGCCAGGCCGGCAGGCCAGTCGTGGGCGTGCACCAGATCGGGCTTCCAGTGCACCATGCCCTCGCCCGCGGCGATTTCGGCGGCGGCCAGGCCCAGGCGGGCGAAGCGGATATGGTTGTCGGGCCAGTCACGGCCATTGTTGGCGCCGTAGGGGGTGCCTTCGCGCTGGTACAGCTCGGGGCAGATCAGTACATAGATGACCAGACCGTCGGCCAGGTCCATGCGCCCGATCTTGCACGGGGGCAGTGCGGCATGGCCGCCCAGCTCGCCCACCAGGTGGATCGGGTTGTCGCTTTCGAGTACCTGCGGGTAGCCGGGGATCAGCACGCGTACATCGTGCAGGTGGCGCATGGCGCGGGGCAGGGCGGCGGAGACGTCGCCCAGGCCGCCGGTCTTGACCAGGTCGGCGATTTCCGAGGTCACGAACAGCACCTTGCGCTTGTTCGGGTTGCGCCGGGTATCGAGGGCAGGGGCCTTGGCTGTCGTGACGATCTGGGCAGCACGCACCTGCGCGCTGGTATCCGGGTTGAAATGCTCTACATGAGGTTCGACAGCGGCGCTGATCATACTTGTCTCCGTCCCTTGTTCTGCGGGCGTATCCCACCCGCTGCATGTCTGTACTGTTGTTCTCGCTATGTCATGTGATGCGGTGAAACGCCCCGGACACACGTGCAAGCGCTACGCCAGCCGGCGCTCCTGCCGATGGCGTGCTGACGAGTGGGGGGTGGGCTGCGCCTGGGTAACCAGAGTCGTTGGCCTACTTAGTTGCTGACCTACCGGGTTTGCAGAAGTTTCGACTATTTTCGATCGAGTTTTCCGGACGGTATCAGGTCGATTGAACAGTGTAGGAGAGGGGCGGGATAAATGTGACCCGTTGGTCATGTTTTGTGAATTGGCCGGCTCAGGGGTGCACCGACAGCGAACGTGCACCGCTCGAAGGTGACCCCCGATGGTGCACGTGCCAGCCTGGCTGGCGAAACCGGCGCGGTGGGTGGCTTCAGCCGCTCATCTGCGCAATCAGTTGCCACAGGCGCTCATCGTCGAAGTTCTTCACCACCAGCTGCGCACCGGCCTCCAGCAGCACCTGCGGCGCCTGGCTGGTCGACAGGCCCACGGTAAGGATCCCCGCGCGGCTCGCTGCCGTCACGCCCGGCACCGAATCCTCGAACGCCAGCGCATGGTCTGCCCTGGCCCCCAGGCGTTCCAGGCCGGTGAGGTAGGGCAGGGGATCGGGCTTGGCCCGTGCCAGTTCCTCGGCCACCAGCACATGCTCGAAGCGCTGGGCCAGGCCCATGGCTGCCAGCATGTGCTGCGCATTGGCCCGTGGCGCATTGGTGACCACGGCCATGCCGATGCCGCGGCGCTCGGCATGCGCCAGCAGGCGTTCGAGGCCGGCAGTGGGCTGCAAGGTCGGCGACAGCGCACGAAAGCGCGCCTCCTTGCGGTCGGCGAACGCCTCATGCTCGGCCACCGGGCGCCCGGGGAACAGGTAGCGGCACATGTCGGCGTTGGCCCGGCCACTGACGTGGGCGTCGAACTCGGCCTCGCTCAGTTCGCGACCCTGCTCACGCAGCAACTGCTGCAGTGCCTGCAAATGCAGGGTATCGGTGTCGGTCAGGGTGCCATCGAGGTCGAACAGCAGGGCTTCAAGCATGGGGCGCGGTTTCCATTGCACGGCGGGCCATCATAACCATTTTGCCGTGGCGATCAGCGGGGCTGGTCAGATAAACCCGAAAAGAGTACAAATGTGCTCCATGAACAGACTATCGCCCAAACGTGCCGCCATCCTGACCTTCATCCGCGACCGCATCGCGCAGCAAGGGCAGCCCCCGAGCCTGGCCGACATCGCCCAGGCCTTCGGTTTTGCCTCGCGCAGCGTGGCGCGCAAGCACATCCAGGCGCTGTGCGAGGCCGGCTTCATCGAAGTCACCCCCAACCAGGCGCGCAGCATCCGCCTGGCCGGTGCGCTGCGCCGCCCCGAGGTGCTGGAGATCCCGGTACTGGGCCAGGTGGCCGCCGGCCGCCCGATCGGGCCCGACGTGGACATCCACGAACAGCTGATGCTCGATGCGCACCTGTTCAGCCGTACCCCCACCTACCTGCTGAAGGTGCGCGGCGACTCGATGATCGACGACGGTATCTTCGACGGCGACCTGGTGGGCATTCACCAGCAGCCCGATGCCCGCGACGGGCAGATCGTGGTGGCCCGGCTCGATGGCGAGGTCACCATCAAGCGCTTCCAGCGCGCAGGCACGCACTACCGCCTGCTGCCGCGCAACCCGGCCTATGCACCGATAGACGTGGGGCCCGAACGCGACTTCGTGATCGAAGGGGTGTTCTGCGGCCTGTTGAGGCGCGACTGATGGGCGCGGTGGTCAGCCTCGACGGGCTGCTCGACGAGCGTCGGGTCTGGAAGGGGCGCCCGCTGGCCCAGCCCCGGGGCCTGCAACCCACCGGGCATGCCGCGCTGGACGCGGTGCTGCCCGGCGGCGGCTGGCCACCGGGTGCGCTCAGCGAACTGCTGCTGGCTGCCGAGGGCGCCGGCGAGCTGCACCTGCTCTGGCCGAGCCTGGCGCGCCTGACTGCCAGCGGCGAACGGGTGGTGCTGGTGGCGCCGCCGTTCATTCCGTACCCGCCCGCCTGGCTGGCAGCCGGTGTCGACCTGCGCTGGCTGTCGCTGATCCAGGCCTCCCGCATCGAGGCCCTGTGGGCCGCCGAGCAGTGCCTGCGCTCGGGCAGTTGCGGCGCGGTGCTGTGCTGGCCGCAGCAGGTCGACGACCGCGCCTTGCGCCGCCTGCAGGTGGCTGCCGAAACCGGCCAGACCCTGGCCTTTGCCTGCCGCCCGCAGCAGGCGGCACTCAACCCGTCGCCGGCCGCGCTGCGCATTGCCGTCGACCTGCACCCGGCCCAGTGGCGGGTGCTCAAGTGCCGTGGCGGGCTGGCCCCGGCCACCCCGATCGCCATGGCCGGGCGAGGGTGATGGGCGATGCTGTGGGCCTGCATCCTGCTGCCGCAACTGGCACTCGACAGCGTGCTGCGCGGTCGCGACGACCCCCAGGCACCGCTGGTGCTGCTCAGCGGCCCGGCGCAGCGGCGCGTATTGCAGGCGGTCAACCCGGCGGCCCGGGCCCTGGGGCTGCGCGCCGGGCAGAGCCTGAGCACCGCGCAGGCCCTGGCCAGCAGTTTTACCTGCGTCGAGCATGACCCGGCGGCGGTCGAGCAGTTGCAGCAATTGCTGGCCGCCTGGGCCTACCAGTTCAGTTCGCAGGTCAGCCTGCATTACCCACGCACCGTGTTGCTCGAAGTCGAATCCAGCCTGGGCCTGTTCGGGCCCTGGTCGCTGTTCGAGGCCCGCCTGCGCAAGGAGCTGGGCGAGCTGGGGCTGCGTCATCGCATCGTGCTGGCCAGCAACCCGGTGGCGGCGCGCATGCTGGCCAACGCCCATGACGGGCTGGCACTGAACGACCCCCAGACCACCCGCGCCGCCCTTGCGCAGATGCCCGTGGACCGCATCGGCCTGCCGGTGGAGGCCGCCACGGCCTTGTCGCGCATGGGCCTGCGCGACCTTGGGCAGGTGCTGGGGTTGCCGCGCGACACCCTGGCCAGGCGTTTTGCCGCCAGCGTGCAGGTGCACCTGGATCGCCTGCTGGGCCTGCGCCCCATGGCGCTGGCGTGCTACCGGCCGCCGGACCGGTTCGAGGCGCGCCTGGAACTCAACTTCGATGTGGAATCGCACCAGGCGCTGTTGTTTCCGTTGCGCCGGCTGATTGCCGACCTGGCGGCGTTCCTGGCCAGCCGTGACGGCGGCGTGCAGCGTTTTACCCTGCACCTGGAACATGCCCGGGGCGTCGCCACGCCGGTGGTGGTCGGCCTGCTGGCCGCCGAACGCGAGGCGGGCATGCTGTTCGAGCTGGCACGCGGGCGCCTGGAGCAGTTGAGCCTGCCCGCACCGGTGCGCAGCGTGCGCCTGGTGGCCGACGACCTGCCGGCGTTCGTGCCGCAACCGGGCGAGCTGTTCAATGCGCGGCCCCAGCAGCAACAGGGCTGGGAGCAGTTGCGCGAGCGTTTGCGTGCACGCCTGGGCGATGAGAGCGTGCGGGCTGTGCAGGCTTTTGCCGACCACCGCCCCGAGTGCGCCTGGCAGGCGGCAGGCGGCGCCCCGCCGCTGGCCCGTGCGCCGGGCGGGCCGCCGCGCCCGGGCTGGCTGCTGGCCGAGCCGCAGGCCTTGGCGCCCGAGGGCCTGCGCCTGCTGGCCGGGCCCGAGCGGATCGAATCCGGCTGGTGGGATGGCGGCGATGTGCGGCGTGACTACTACCTGGTCGAAACCCCGGCTGGCCAGCGCGGCTGGGCCTACCGGCCACTGGGCGAAGGCGGGCCGTTGTGGCTGCAGGGCTGGTTCGCATGAGCGTGGGCTATGCCGAGCTGCACTGCCTGTCGAACTTCACCTTCCAGCGCGGGGCCTCGAGTGCCCGCGAGCTGTTCGAGCGGGCGCACCAGCAGGGCTACCAGGCCCTGGCGATCACCGACGAATGCACCCTGGCCGGTATCGTGCGCGCCTGGCAGGCGGCCAGGGAGACGGGCCTCAAGCTGATCGTCGGCAGCGAGGTGCGGGTGCACGACGGCCCCAGGCTGGTGCTGCTGGTCGAAAACCTGAGCGGCTACCAGCACCTGTGTCGGCTCATCACCCTGGCGCGGCGCCGGGCGAAAAAGGGCGAATACCAGCTGCTGCGCGAAGACTTCGCCGGCCCGTTGCACGGCCTGCTGGCGCTGTGGGTGCCGGACGAGCCGTTGCAGGCCGGCCCCGGCCTGTGGCTGCGCGAGGTGTTCGGCGAGCGCCTGTGGCTGGCGGTGCAACTGCATCGCGGTGCCGACGACCATCAGCGCCTGCAACAACTGCAGGGGTTGGCCGCGAGCCTGAACCTGCGCACCGTGGCCTGTGGCGACGTGCACATGCATGCGCGTGGGCGGCGCGCGCTGCAGGACTGCATGAGCGCGCTGCGCCATCACAGCACCGTGGCCGGTGCCGGGCAGCACCTGTTCGCCAATGGCGAGCGGCACCTGCGGCCCCTGGCGCAGCTGGCCGAGCTGTACCCGGCCCACCTGCTTGAGGCCACCCTGGAGATTGCCCGGCGCTGCACCTTCGACCTCGGCCAGTTGCGCTACCAGTACCCGCGCGAAGTGGTGCCCGAGGGGTACACGCCGACCGGCTGGCTGCGCACGCTGTGCGAACGCCAGGTGCCGTGGCGCTGGCCGGGGGGAATCGAGCCGGCCGTGCGCCAGACCCTCGAACACGAACTGGCACTGATCGCCGAGCTGGGTTACGAGAGCTACTTCCTGACCGTCTACGACATCGTTCATTTTGCCCGTGGCCAGGGCATTCTGTGCCAGGGCCGGGGCTCGGCAGCCAACTCGGTGGTGTGCTTCGTGCTGGGCATCACCGAGCTGGACCCGACCCGCACGCACCTGCTGTTCGAGCGCTTTTTATCGCGTGAACGCGACGAGCCGCCGGACATCGACGTGGACTTCGAGCACGAACGGCGCGAAGAGGTGCTGCAATACGTGTTCAACCGCTATGGCCGCCACCGCGCCGCCCTGACGGCCGTGGCCAGCACCTACCATGCCGCCGGGGCGGTGCGCGACATTGCCCGGGTGCTGGGGCTGCCGCCCGACCAGATCAACGCCCTGGCCGATTGCTGCGGGCGCTGGACCGACCGCATCCCGCCGCCGGAGCGGTTGCGCGAAGCCGGTTTCGACCCCGACAGCCCGCTGCTGCACCGGGTGCTGACCTTGACCGGCGAGCTGATCGGCTTCCCCCGGCACCTGTCGCAGCACCCTGGTGGCTTCGTGATTTCCGAGCAGCCACTGGACACCCTGGTGCCGGTGGAAAACGCCGCCATGGACGAACGCACGGTGATCCAGTGGGACAAGGACGACCTGGACATGGTCGGCCTGCTCAAGGTCGATATCCTGGCCCTGGGCATGCTCAGCGCCTTGCGCCGCTGCTTCGACCTGGTGCGCTACCACCGCGGGCGCGAGCTGACCATCGCGACCCTGCCGCCGGACGATGTCCCCACCTACGACATGATCGGCCGTGCCGATACCGTGGGGGTGTTCCAGATCGAGTCACGGGCGCAGATGGCCATGCTGCCGCGGCTCAAGCCACGCGAGTTCTACGACCTGGTGATCGAGGTGGCCATCGTGCGCCCCGGGCCGATCCAGGGCGACATGGTGCACCCGTACCTGCGCCGGCGTAACAAGCAGGAGCAGGTGACCTACCCGTCGGATGCGCTGAAGAAGGTCTTCGAGCGCACCCTGGGTGTGCCGCTGTTTCAGGAACAGGTGATGGAGCTGGCCATGGTGGCCGCCGACTATACGGCGGGCGAGGCCGACCAGTTGCGCCGTTCGATGGCCGCCTGGAAACGTCACGGCGGCCTGGAGCCACACCGCGAGCGGCTGACCCGGGGCATGCTGAACAACGGCTACAGCGTCGAGTTCGCCGAGCGCATCTTCGAGCAGATCAAGGGCTTTGGCAGCTACGGGTTCCCCGAGTCCCACGCGGCCAGCTTTGCCTTGCTGACCTACGCCAGTTGCTGGCTCAAGTGCCACGAGCCGGCGATCTTCGCCTGTGCGCTGATCAACAGCTGGCCGATGGGCTTCTACAGCCCGGACCAGATCCTGCAGGACGCGCGCCGCCACCGCATCCAGATTCGCCCGGTGGATGTGCAGCACAGCCAGTGGGACTGCAGCCTGGAGCCGGTGGGCGGCGATGAACTGGCGCTGCGCCTTGGCCTGCGCCAGGTGCGCGGCTTTCGCCAGGACGATGCCCTGCGCCTGGCACAGGCCAGGGCGCAGCGGGCGTTCGGCGATGTGGCCGACCTGTGCCTGCGTGCCGGCCTGGATGCGCGGGCGCGGGCGCTGCTGGCCGATGCCGGGGCCCTGGGCGCCCTGGCCGGGCACCGTTATCAGGCGCGCTGGGAAGTGGCGGCGGTGCAGGCGCAACTGCCGCTGTTCGCCGGGGTGGAGCCGCCCCGTGAAGCGCCGGTGAACCTGCCGGTGCCCAGCGTGGGCGAGGACCTGTTTGCCGACTATGCCAGCGTCGGCACCACATTGGGCCCGCACCCGCTGAGCCTGCTGCGCCGACGCCTGAATGGCCTGGGCTGTCGCAGTTCGCAGGCCCTGGAGGGGGCCGAACACGGCGATGCGGTGAGCGTGGCGGGGCTGGTCACCGGGCGCCAGCGGCCAGGCACTGCCAGCGGCGTGACCTTCGTGACCCTGGAGGATGAGTTCGGCATGGTCAACGTGGTGGTGTGGCGCGAGCTGGCCGAGCGTCAGCGCCGGGTGCTGGTGGGCTCGCAGCTGCTGCGGGTGATGGGTACGCTCGAATGCGCCGACGGCGTGCGCCACCTGATCGCGAAGCGCCTGGAAGACCTCAGCCCGCTGTTGCACGGGCTGGATGTGCGCAGCCGCGACTTTCGCTGATCACACCATCGCCAGGCGCTGCTTGCGGGTGGGCGGCGGGAAGGCGCGGTCGATGGCGCGCAGGTCTTCGCTGCTCAAGGTCAGGCTGGCCGCGGCGGCATTGAGCTGCACATGGCGCTTGTCCACCGCCTTGGGGATCGCGATCACGCCGTCTTCACGGGTTACCCAGGCCAGCGCCACCTGGGCCGCGGTGGCGCCATGGCGTTCGGCGATCTGGTTGAGGGTCGCGTTTTTGAGCAGGCGTCCGGCCTGGGCCAGCGGGCAGTAGGCCATGGTTGGCAAGTGGCGCTTGTGGCTGTAGGGCAGCAGGTCGAACTCGATGCCGCGCTGCTCGGGGTTGTACAGCACCTGGTTGGTGGCGCAGGCCGGGTTGTCCAGCTCGCGCAGGTCATCGGTATCGAAGTTGGACATGCCCCAGCGCCGGATCTTGCCGGCCTCGCGCAGGCGCTCGAAGGCTTCGACGGTTTCCTCCAGCGGGTACTGGCCGCGCCAGTGCAGCAGGTACAGGTCGATATGGTCGGTGCCCAGGCGCTGCAGGCTGCGCTCGCAGGCGGCGGGGATGCCGCTGCGGCTGGCGTTGTGCGGGTACACCTTGCTGACCACGCAGACCTGCTCGCGACGCCCCTGGATGGCCTGGCCCACCACCCGCTCGGCGCCGCCCTCGGCATACATTTCGGCGGTGTCGATCAACGTCAGGCCCAGGTCGATGCCGTGCTGCAGGGCGGCGACCTCGGCTTTCTGCTGGCCGGGGTCTTCGCCCATGTACCAGGTGCCCTGGCCGATGACGGGTACGGTGGAGTCGCCGAGTTCGAGCGTACGCATGGAAGGCTCCTGCAAAGTGGGGAGGGTGGTCTACTGTCCTTTAGGGTTTTGTGGCGGGTCAAGCCTACCCGCGTCGACATTGATTTGAATAACCAATCAATCCATCAAAAAAACAAAATTAACAAATGAGTGGCCAAGGGTGAAGATGGCCCCAGACGCTCTCCGACGACCCTCGTCGGTTCTACAACTACAAAAGGCGAATCAGCATGGCCGGACTGGACAAGCGCGTAGCGACCTATGAAGAGGCCCTCGAAGGCCTTGCCGACAACATGACCGTACTGGCAGGCGGCTTCGGCCTGTGCGGCATCCCTGAAAACCTCATTGCCGAGATCAAGCGCCGTGGCGTGCGCGGCCTGACCGTGGTGTCCAACAACTGCGGCGTCGACGGCTTCGGCCTGGGCGTGCTGCTCGAAGACCACCAGATCCGCAAGATGGTCGCCTCGTATGTGGGCGAAAACGCCGAGTTCGAGCGTCAGCTGCTCAGCGGCGAGCTGGAAGTGGAACTTACCCCGCAAGGCACCCTGGCCGAGAAGATGCGCGCCGGCGGCGCCGGCATCCCGGCCTTCTTCACCGCCACCGGCTACGGCACCCCGGTGGCCGAAGGCAAGGAAGTGCGCGAATTCAACGGGCGCAAGTACATCCTCGAAGAAGCCATCACCGGTGACTTCGCCATCGTCAAGGGCTGGAAGGCCGACCACTACGGCAACGTGGTGTACCGCAACACCGCGCAGAACTTCAACCCGCTGGCCGCCACCGCCGGCAGGATCACCGTGGTGGAGGTCGAGGAGATCGTCGAGCCAGGCGTGCTGCTGCCTACCGAGATCCATACCCCGGGCATCTACGTCGACCGGGTCATCGTCGGCACGTTCGAGAAGCGTATCGAAAAACGCACCGTCAAAGCCTGACCCGACCCCGCGCAGAACAACAAAGAGAACCTGAGCATGGCACTTACCCGCGAACAAATGGCACAACGTGTAGCCCGTGAACTCAAGGACGGCTACTACGTCAACCTTGGCATCGGCATCCCGACCCTGGTGGCCAACTACGTCCCGGCGGATATGGACGTGATGCTGCAATCGGAGAACGGCCTGCTGGGCATGGGGGAATTCCCCACCGAAGCGCAGCTGGACGCCGACATGATCAACGCCGGCAAGCAGACCGTGACCGCCCGCACCGGCGCGTCGATCTTCAACTCGGCCGAGTCCTTCGCGATGATCCGTGGCGGCCACGTCGACCTCACCGTGCTGGGGGCGTTCGAGGTGGACGTGGAGGGCAACATCGCCTCCTGGATGATCCCGGGCAAACTGGTCAAGGGCATGGGCGGGGCGATGGACCTGGTGGCCGGTGCCGAGAACATCATCGTCACCATGACCCATGCCTCCAAGGACGGCGAGTCCAAGCTGCTGTCGCGTTGCAGCCTGCCGCTGACCGGTGCCGGCTGCATCCGCAAGGTGCTGACCGACCTGGCCTATCTTGAGATCGAGAATGGCGCGTTCATCCTGCGCGAGACAGCGCCGGGGGTGAGCGTGGAAGAGATCGTCGCCAAGACCGCCGGCAAGCTGATCGTGGCCGATGATGTGAAAGAGATGACGTTCTAGGCTGATAACCGCCTTGCCTGTGCTGGCCTCTTCGCCGGCAAGGCCGGCTCCTGCAGGGAACCACGCATTCCTGTGCAGGAGCCGGCCTTGCCGGCGAAGGGGCCTTCAGCCGTTCAAAAAAAATCAATAAGAAGGAAAATCCCGTGGCCGCCGAACTCCAAGACAGCCGCTCCGCCCGCTTTGCCCTGCGTTGCTCCAACTGGGCCGAACGCTGGTTCCCCGACTCCTGGGTGTTCGCCGCCCTGGCCGTGGTGCTGGTGTCACTGGCCGCCCTGGCCATGGGCGCCAAACCCCTCGATACCGCCACCGCCTTCGGTGACGGGTTCTGGAGCCTGATCCCCTTCACCATGCAGATGGCCTTCGTGGTCATCGGCGGCTATGTGGTGGCCAGCTCGCCGCCGGCGGTGAAACTCATCGACCGCCTGGCGCGCATTCCGAAGAACGGCCGTTCGGCCGTGTGCTGGGTGGCGCTGATATCGATGGTCGCCTCGCTGCTCAACTGGGGCCTGTCGCTGGTGTTCGGCGGCCTGCTGGTACGCGCCCTGGCGCGCCGTACCGACCTGAAGATGGACTACCGCGCCGCCGGTGCCGCCGCCTACCTGGGCCTGGGCGCCGTATGGGCCCTGGGCCTGTCCTCGTCGGCCGCGCAGCTGCAAGCCAACCCGGCCAGCCTGCCGCCGTCGATCCTGGCGATCACCGGGGTGATCCCGTTCACCGAAACCATCTTCCTCTGGCAGTCGGGCGTGATGCTGGCGGCGCTGGTCATCGTGTCGCTGATCGTGGCCTACGCCACTGCACCCGGCCCGCAGAGTGCCCGCGATGCCCAGGCCTGTGGCATCGACCCCAGCTTCAGCGCACCACCACCGGCGCAGCGCACGCGCCCGGGTGAATGGCTGGAATACAGCCCGGTGCTGACCCTGCTGCTGGTGGCCCTGGCGGCTGGCTGGCTGTACCACGAGTTCTCGACCAAGCCGGCCATCACCGCGATCTCGGGGCTCAATACCTACAACTTTCTGTTCATCATGCTCGGCGCCTTGCTGCACTGGCGCCCGCGCAGCTTCCTGGATGCGGTGAGCCGTGCGGTGCCGACCACCACCGGGGTACTGATCCAGTTCCCGCTGTACGGCTCGATCGCGGCCATCCTCACCCAGGTCAAGGGCGTGGACGCGCAAACCCTGGCGCACCATATCTCCACCTTCTTCGTGCAGATCGCCTCGCATGACACCTACGCCTTGCTGATGGGCGTGTACTCTGCGGTGCTGGGCTTCTTCATTCCCTCCGGTGGCGGCAAGTGGATCATCGAGGCGCCCTACGTGATGCTGGTGGCCAACGACCTGCAGTACCACCTGGGCTGGGCGGTGCAGATCTACAACGCCGCCGAGGCGCTGCCCAACCTGATCAACCCGTTCTACATGCTGCCGCTGCTGGGCGTGCTGGGGCTCAAGGCGCGCGACCTGATCGGCTTCTCGTTCGTGCAGTTGCTGGTGCACGTGCCGCTGGTGCTGTTCTTGCTCTGGGCGCTGGGCACCACGTTGCAGTACACGCCACCTGTGATGCCGTAGCGCATCCGGCGGGTAAAAAAGGCGATCTTCGGATCGCCTTTTTCATGCCTAAATTAAATCAATAAGCATTCGTATTAAGGGTGATCCGATGATGTCCCGCTGTGTACTTCTAAACGGAATTTCCCGTCGTAAACAAGGAGAAGGCCGCGATGTTCGCGCCGATTACCCGTTCCATGACGTTGACACTGGGCCAGTGCGGCACCGCCTGCAGCGCCGTCGCACTGGCTGACAACGAACCTCTGCCCGACGCCGCCCCCCAGGCGCTGGAGCTGGGTTCGACCAACGTGAATGCCCAGGGCCTGGGCAGCACCACCGAAAACACCGGGGCCTACACCACCGGCAGCATGAGCACCGCCACCCGCCTGAACCTGTCGATCAAGGACACCCCGCAGTCGATGTCGGTGCTGACCCGCCAGCAGCTGGACGACTTCCAGCTCGACAACCTCTCCGAAGCCATGGGCCAGGTGACGGGCGTGGTGGTGCAGCGCAACGACTCCGAGCGCCCCACCTACAACTCGCGCGGCTATGCCATCGACAACTTCCAGATCGACGGCATGCTCAACACCTTCTCGGGGCTCAAGTCCGACTCGGACACCATCATCTACGACCGCATCGAAGTGGTGCGTGGCGCCACCGGGCTGACCACCGGCGCCGGCGACCCGTCGGGCACCATCAACATGATGCGCAAGCGCCCCACCCATGAACTGGCGGTGAAAACCGGCCTGCGTGGCGGCAGCTACGACAACTACTACAGCTATGTCGACGTGGGCGGGCCGCTGGCCTTCGACGGTCGTCTGCGCGGGCGCAGCGTGCTGGCCTACCGCGACGCCCATTCGTTTCGCGACCGCTACCAGACCCAGCGCGAGGTGGCCTACGGCATTCTCGAGGGTGACCTGAGCGACGACACCGTGCTGGCGGTGGGGTACGACTACCAGAACAAGCATGTACAGGGTGCCTCGTGGGGCACCGTGCCGTACTGGAACGCCTCCGGTGGCAAGGCCAAGCTGCCGCGCTCGAACAACATCTCGGCGCCGTGGAGTTCGTGGCCGCTCAAGGACGAGACCGTGTTCGCCACCCTCGACCAGCGCCTGGGCGGCGACTGGCACCTCAAGGCGGCCTACACCTACCGCCAGAGCGAAACCGACGGCAAGGTGTACTTCGGTGGCCAGGGCTTCCCCGAGGCCGACCGCAGCGGCATGAATGCCTGGGTCAGCCACTTCATCGGCGACGAGAAAATGAGCGCCGCCGACCTCAACCTGGGCGGGCCCTTTGCGCTGCTGGGGCGCGAGCACGAATTCATGATCGGCTATGGCGAGTCGCAGCGGCGCAACAGCGCGCCGCTCAAGCGGCCCCTGGACCTGCCGCCCGGCTACACGACCATCCCCGACTGGAAGTACCTGGGCGGGGTAGACAAGTTCGCCGATACCGTGACCAACCTGGATGGTTCGCGCGATACCACGCAGCAGAAGGCCGGCTATGTCGCCACCCGGCTGAACGTGACCGATGCACTGCACCTGGTGCTGGGCAGCCGCTACGGCAGCTGGAAGGTCACGGGGCGCTCATGGGCATTCGATGCGGCGGGGCAGGTGGTGGAGAACCCGCGCTCCAGCCGCACCCACAATGACGTGTGGACACCCTATGCGGGCGTTCTGTACGACATCACCGACCAATACACCGTGTACGCCAGCTATACCGACATCTTCAAGCCGCAGAACTACAAGGATGTCGACGACAAGTACCTGGAACCGGTGGTGGGCAGCAACTACGAGGTGGGCCTGAAGGGCAGCCTGCTGGACGAGCGCCTGAACCTGTCGACGGCGGTGTTTCGCAGCAAGCAGGACAACGTGGCCGAGGTGGACGATTCCATTCCGGTAGGGCCCAACGGCGAGCAGTATTACAAGTCCGGCGGCAAGGGCAATACCGTGGAGGGCTTCGAGGCGGAGGTCGCTGGCGAGGTGATGGCGGGGTGGAACATGACCCTGGGCTACAGCTACACCCACTCGCTGGATGCCGAGCACAAGCGGCGCAACACCACCCAGCCGTTGAACATGGTGCGCTGGAACAGCACCTACAGGGTGATGGACAGGTTGACCGTGGGTGGGTCGGTGGATTGGCAGAGCGACATCTACCGCAGCGGCAATCGTCCGGTGGGGCGAGGCAGCGATGGCCGGATCATCACGGCGCCGGCTGACATTCGCCAGCGGTCCTACACGGTGGTGGGGTTGATGTCCCGTTACGAGTTCGACGAACACCTGTCGGCGTCCTTGAACGTGAAGAACCTGCTGGATACCAGGTACTACAACAACGTGGGGTTCTACAACGGGGTGTACTGGGGTGATCCGCGCACGCTGACGGTGAGCCTGGATTGGCGGTTGTAGCGCCCTGAAGCCGAGCCAACAGGGCTGGCGATGCATGCCCTGTTGGCCGTGGCAATCCCGTGCGCTGAGGCCGTGAGAAGGCCTTACCCCATCTGTTCGAGCAACCCGCGCAACCGCTCACGCCCGGCGTCATCCAGCCCGAACACCGGCCTGCGCGGCTCGCCCACCTCCAGCCCGGTCAACGCCAACCCTGCCTTCACCGTCGCCGGCAAGCCGCCCTTGAGGATGAACTCCAGCAATGGCAACTGCCGGTAGAACAGCGCCCGCGCCGCCTCAAGGTCGTTACCCAGCACGGCCTGGTACAGCTGCTGGTTGAGCGCCGGAATCAGGTTGGCTGCCGCCGTGCACCAGCCCGTGGCACCGGCCACGAACGCTTCCAGGGCCAACGGGTTGCAGCCGTTGTAGAACGGCACCTGGCCTTCGCCCAACTGCTGCAGCTTGTGCATGCGCTGGATGTCGCCGGTACTCTCCTTGACCATGGTCACGTTCTCGACCTGGCGCACGATGCGCATGATCAGCTCCACCGACAGGTCGGTGCCGCTGGTGGCCGGGTTGTTGTAGAGCATGATCGGCACGCCGATGCAGTCGCCGATGCTCTGGTAGTGCTGCAGGATCTCGGCTTCGCTCAGCTTCCAGTAGGCCGCCGGCAATACCATCACCGCATCTGCCCCATGGGCCTCGGCAAAGCGCGCGCGGCGCATGGCGCTGGCGGTGGTCAGGTCCGAGACGCTGACAATGGTCGGTACCCGCCCGCCAATGTGCGCCAGGCTGAACTCGGCCACCTGGTCCCACTCGCGGTCGCTCAGGTAGGCGCCTTCGCCCGTGCTGCCCAGGGGCGCGATGGCCTGTACGCCACCTTCGATCAGCCGATCGATGGAGCGGCCAAGGGCCGTCAGGTCGAGCTGGGTGCCGTCGGCGCTGAACGGGGTGATGGTGTAGCCGATGATGCCGTGAAAAGTCGTGGACATGAAAAACACTCCGCAGAAAACAGGTTCAGTTCAGGCAATCGGCATGCTGACGCAGGCACTGCCGGGCATAGTAGGCGAACGCCGCGCCGTGGCGCTTGGGGCGGGCGATCCAGTCGTGCGCTTCGCGCCCCAGCACCGGCTCGATGGGCTTGATCTGGCCGGCTGACATCGCCAGCAACTGCAGGCGCGCCGCGCGCTCGATCAACTGCGCGATCACACAGGCTTCCTCGATGCTGGCGCCGGTCGACAGCTGGCCGTGGTGCGAGAGCAGGATGGCGCGCTTGTCGCCCAGCGCCGCGCTGATCAGCTCGCCTTCCTCGTTGCCCACCGGCACCCCGGGCCAGCCTTCGAGAAACGCGCAGTCCTCGTACAGCGGGCAGAGGTCCATGTGCGACACCTGCAACGGTACCTCGAGCATCGACAGCGCGGCGATGTGGGTCGGGTGGGTGTGGATGATGCAGTTCACATCCGGGCGTGCGCGGTACACCCAGCTGTGAAAGCGATTGGCCGGGTTGGGCATGCCGCTGCCTTCGAGCACCTCCAGGTCCTCGTTGACCAATAGCAGGTTGCTGGCGGTGATTTCATCGAAGCCCAGCCCTAGTTGCTGGGTGTAGAAGGTGCCCGGTTGCGGGCCGCGGGCACTGATCTGCCCGGCCAGGCCGGAGTCGTGGCCGTTGTCGAACAGGATTCGGCAGGTCAGCGCCAGCTTTTCACGCACAGTCCACGTATTATCGGCAAGCGAGCCCTGCATCTGTTCCAGGGCCTGCTTGACCAGTTGGTCCTTGGGGAGTGCTAATGTCTTGGCCATTGGGGTTTCCTCGGTGGCGGATCGGACGTCAGGGCTGGCCCGCCCCGGTTGCTTGGAAGGTGAGCGGGGTGGTCAACCTTATGACACAAACAAGGCTATATGACACAAAGTGTCATTGGCAAGGGAAAGGTTGCCCATTGCACCGGGAATAGCGGCGTTAAATGTCTATCCGATTGAAAGTATTAAGAAAAAAACTTGGGCTGACGCTTGAGACGCTGGCCGAGAAAACGGCCATGACCAAGAGCTACCTGTCCAAGGTGGAACGGGGTCTGAACACGCCTTCGATTGCGGCGGCGCTGAAACTGGCGCGGGCGTTGAACGTGAACGTGGAAGAACTGTTCGCCGAAGACCAGCCTGCGCAGGCGCGCTACAGCCTGGTACGCCGGGGTGAGCGCCAGGCGTTGTCCGGCAGCGCCGAAGGGCCGGGCTACGCGGTGCTGGCCCAGCATATCGGCCAGCGCAGCCTGCTGCCGTTCATCATCTGCCCGCCGGCGGACTTCAGCGACTCGACGTTCAAGGAGCACCTGGGCGAAGAGTTCCTGTTCGTGCACGAAGGGCAGGTGGAAGTGGACTTCATGCACGAGCGGGTGTTGCTCGAGCGCGGTGATGCGCTGCACTTCAATGCCCAGACGCCGCACCGGCTACGCTCGGTCGGGGCGGTGCAGGCGCAGTTGCTGGTGGTGGTGCACGACGCCGACTCGCCGGTTTAACCGGGCTGTCGAATGAACGCAACCGGCACGTGGGCCGTCAGCCATACGCCATTGTCGGCCTGGAAGAACGCCAGGCCCTGGGCGTGCATTGCCGCTGCATCGATGTGCAGCAGTACCGGTGAGCCGTAACGCTGGCCGACCGCAATGGCCGTGGCAGGGTCGTGGGACAGGTGCACGTGGTGACGGTTGCCGGCGATCAGGCCCTGTTGGGCAATCGAGTCGAGAAAGCGCGTTGCCGTACCGTGGTACAGCTCGGCAGGCGGCGCCTTGGGCGCGTACTGGAGCTCGACCGTCGCTGTCGAGTGCCCCTGTACGGCGCGAATCCTGCGGCCATCGTCCGACAGGCCGAAGCGTTTCTTGTCGCTGCTGGCCACCACCGCCTGCAGGTGCGCCAGGTCCAGCGCGCGGCCCTGGCGGGCGGCGCCGGCAATCAGTGCATCGACATCGCCCCAGCCTTCGCTGTCCAGTTGCAGATCGATGGATTCGGGGGCGTGACGCAGCACGTAGCTGAGAAATTTGCTGGTTTCGGTGAAGCGCTTGCTGCTCATGCGGGTCTTCCTTGAACGGTCTGCGCGGCAGCTTATCAGGGCGCGCAAGCGGCGACGAGCGGTGCGCAAGGGGCAGTGGCACGCCCTGAAGCCTGATAGAGTGCGGGTTGTTCCACTGCCCACAGGCCCGCACGCGATGACCACCACCTCGTATTTCTGGCGTGACCCGGCGTTGCCCTTCATCGAGGCGCGCGGGGTCGCAGACGGTCGCAAGGTCTGCTATGCGCGCCATTCCCATGCCGGGTTTTCCATCGGTGCGATCACTGCCGGGCGTAGCTCCTACCTCAGCGGGCACACCTGGCGCGAGGTCGAGACCGGCACGGTGGTGATGATGAACCCCGGTGTGGTGCATGCCTGCAACCCGATCGCCGACCAGCCGTGGTCGTACCTGATGCTGTACGTGGACATGCCGTGGCTGACCCGGCTTGGCTTCGCACCGGTCGCTGCCACCCTGAGTACCGCCCCGGCCCTGTTCGAGGCCCTGTTGCAGCTGTACGACATGCTCATCGACAACCAGCGTGGCACGGCGTGCAAGGCGGCGGCTGCCGAAGCGTTCTTCGGCGACCTGCGCCAGCAGCTGGAGGCAGCGCCACCGCCGCTGGCCAGGCCGGATGCGCGGCTGGAGCGGGCGGCGGCATTCATTCGCGCACATTGCACCGAACCGCTCAAGCTCGAAGACATCAGCCAGGCGGCCGGCTTGTCCACCTCGTATCTGATCCGCACCTTCAAGCAGCATTACGGCCTGACCCCGCACGGCTTTGTGCTGGACTGCCGCGTGCAGTACGCCCGCGCCCAGTTGCGCCAGGGCCGGCTGATCGCCGAGGTGGCGCTGGAGGCCGGGTTTGCCGACCAGGCGCATCTGCAACGGGCATTCAAGCAGCACCTGGCTGCGACGCCCGGGCATTACCGCTCAGCCTAGGCGCTGTACGAAAAGCCTTGATACTCGGTGATGCTGCGTTGAAAACAGCCTGACCTTCGTCTTTTTCATACAGACCCCTGCATCAGGTACAGCGCACTCAGCACCAGCAGGGCGGCCAGGCTGCGATTGAACAGGCGCAGGCGCCGCGGGTTGTCGAGGTAGCTGCGGATCAGGCTGCCGGCCAGCGCCCAGCAGCCCAGCGAGAGGTAGCAGATCACCAGGTAGATCAGGCTGAACTGGCCCAGCAGGGCGGTTTCGCCCTGGCCCACGAAGGCTCCGATGCCCGCCACGCAGGCCAGCCAGGCCTTGGGGTTGAGCCATTGCATGGCAGCGCCGCGCAGCAGGCTGGGTGCGTGGGTATCACGCCCTTCACCGAGCGCGCCGTCGTCGCGGGACAGTTTCCATGCCATGTACAGCAGAAACAGCACCCCGGCCCAGTGCAGGGCAACGGCAAGACCTGGCCAGTGGCGCAGCACCTCGTGCAGGCCCAGGCCGATCAGTACCAGCAGCAGGATGAACCCCAGGGTGGCGCCGGTAACGTGGCGCATGGCCGGGCGCAAGCCATGCCGTGCGCCGGCGCCCAGGGCAACGATGTTGACCGGGCCAGGGGAAATGGAGGCGGCCAGGGCGAAGGCGGCCATGGAAAGGCTGAGGCTCATGCGGCAGATCCTTGAGGGGGAGGGTGCAGCGAGGGTAGGCGGGAAGGTCGGTGGGGTATTGAAGGAAATTGCCCTGTGCCGCAGCGGGTGTTTTGCCACAGATTGAAATAATTTCACGCTGTGAGAAAAGTCAGCTGAAATTGTAGGATCACCGTCCCTAATTGACCCAAGGTTGATATGACTTCGTTCTCGGAGCCTCCCAGTACCCGGCCGTCCTGGCCATCCTCCCTTTCCCGTCCCCGTGACGTTTCCCGCCTGAGTACCTGCCCATGGAATGGCTAGCCGACCCCACGGCCTGGCTGGGCCTTGCCACGCTGATCGTGCTCGAGCTGGTACTGGGTATCGACAACCTGGTGTTCATCGCGATTCTCGCCGACAAGCTGCCGCCCCATCAGCGCGACCGCGCGCGGGTGATCGGCCTGTCGCTGGCGCTGATCATGCGCCTGGGCCTGCTGGCCAGCATCTCGTGGATGGTGACGCTGACCGCGCCGCTGTTCGAGGTGTTCGACAAGAGCTTCTCGGGCCGTGACCTGATCATGCTGTTCGGCGGTGTGTTCCTGCTGTTCAAGGCCACCATGGAGTTGCACGAGCGTCTCGAGGGGCATGTCGCCCACCATCAGGGCCCGGCGCGCCATTCGGCGTTCTGGCCGATCGTGGCGCAGATCGTGGTACTCGATGCAGTGTTCTCGCTGGACGCGGTGATTACCGCCGTGGGCATGGTCGAGCACCTGTCGATCATGATGATCGCGGTGATCTTCTCCATCGGCATCATGATCGTCGCGAGCAAGCCGCTGACCCGCTTCGTCAACGCCCACCCCACGGTGATCATGCTGTGCCTGGGTTTTCTGATGATGATCGGCTTCAGCCTCACCGCCGAGGGCCTGGGCTTTCATATACCCAAGGGGTACCTGTACGCGGCAATCGGCTTCTCGATCCTGATCGAGCTGTTCAACCAGCTGGCCCGCGCCCGGCGCAAGCGCAGCCTGCAACAGCACCGGCCATTGCGCGAGCGCACCGCCCACGCGGTGATGCGCATGCTGGGTGGGCGCCGGTTGCAGGCCGACGAGGTGGGTGAGGACATCGCCGACCTGGTCGAGGATGGCGATGAACAGGTGCTGTTCGACCGCCGCGAACGGGTGATGATCAGCGGCGTGCTGAACCTGGCCGAACGCCCCATCAGAACGCTGATGACAGTACGCGCCAAAGTTGACTTCATCGACCTGGCGCAACCGCCGGAGGCGATCCGTACCGCGCTGATGCATTCGTCCTACTCGCGCCTGCCGCTGATTCGCCAGGGGCGGGTGGAGGAGCCGCTGGGCTTCGTGCACAAGAAGGAGCTGCTCAGGGAGCTGCTGGCCGGTCACGAGCCGGACCTGGAGCGCCTGGCGCGCACGCCGCTGAACCTGCTGGAGAGTTTCAGCATCCTCAACGCGCTGGAGCAGATGCGCAGCCAGTCGACCCACATCGCCTTCGTGGTCAACGAATTCGGCGACTTCACCGGCGTGCTGACCATGACCGATATCCTCGAGTCCATCGCCGGCGAGCTGCCTGATGCCAGTGAAGTCGAAGGGCCGGGCATCGTGCAGGCGCCGGACGGCTACCTGGTCAACGGCGCGCTGAACCTGCGCCAGATCCAGGCGCAGATCGGCTTTGCGGCCAAGCCCACCGAGGACTACCAGACCCTCGCTGGCCTGGTCATGAGCCTGCTCGACCGCCTGCCGCGGGTGGGCGATCAACTGACCTGGGGCGACTGGCTGATGACCGTCGAGGCCGTGCAGGAGCGCCGGGTGCGGCAGGTACGGCTTACACCGAACGCCGCCGCTGACGCAGCAGGTGCCTGACCCCCTCGAGCACCAGCACCACCACGGCCAGCCAGATCGGCAGGTAGGTCAGCCACTGGTCCGGGGCGATGCTCTCGCCCAGGATCAGGGCCACCGCCACCAGCAGCACCGGTTCCACATAGCTGAGCAGGCCGAACAGGCTGAACGCCAGCAGACGGCTGGCCATCACGTAGGTGACCAGCGCCAGGGCGCTGATCACCCCCAGGATCGGGATCAGCACATAGAGCTGCGGGTGGGCCAGCAGGTCGGCTGCGCTCAGCGGGCCCTGCACGATGAAGTACACCGAGGGCGGCATCATCAGGCACATGTCGGCCCACAGCCCGCCCAGGTGATCGGTGCGCAACTTGCGCCGCAAGATGAAGTAGAACGGGTAGCCGCCGGCCACCAGCAGGGTTTCCCAGGCGAACGAGCCATGGCGTATCAGTTCATGCCCCACCCCCACCACGGCGCAGGCCACGGCGACCTTCTGCAGGCGTGACAGGCGCTCGCCGTACACCACCCGCCCGGTCAGCACCATGGTCAGCGGCAGCAGGAAGTACCCCAGCGACACCTCCATGCTGCGCCCGTGCAGCGGTGCCCACAGGAACACCCACAGCTGCAGACCCATCAATGTCGAGGTACCCACCAGCCCCAGCAACAGCAGCGGGTTGCGCCGGATGCGCTGCAGTACGCCGATTGCCAGTGGCCAGTCCTTGGACAGCAGCATGAACAGCGTGATGCACGGCAGGGTCAGCAGCATGCGCCAACCGAAGATCTCCTCGCCGTCGAGGGGGGTGAGCAGGGAGGTGTAGTAGTACATCAGGGCGAACAGACACGACGCCATGACCGATGAAACGATGCCTCTGGACAAGGGGGCCTCGGGAGCACGAAGGGGTAGGGAAGTGGTGAGCGCGCATGATCTCAGGGGCGCGTCACCTGGGCAACCGGCTGTGTGCCCAATGCAGCCACGAACTCGGCCAACGGCATCGGCCGGGCGAACAGGTAGCCCTGCTGGAAGTCCACCCGGTGCCGGGCCAGGTAGTCGCGCTGGGCGATGGTCTCCACGCCCTCGGCGACGATGCCCAGGCCCAGCTTGCCCGACAGCTCGATGATGCTGTCGAGGATATGCAGCGACAGGGCATCGACGCCGATCATGGCCACGAAGCTCTGGTCGATCTTCAGGTAGTCGACCTTGAACTGGCGCAGGTAGCCCAGGCTCGACTGGCCGGTGCCGAAATCATCGATGGCGATCATCACCCCCAGGGCCTGCAGCCTTGCGAACAGCTGCTCGGTGGTGTCGCTGGGTACCACCAGCTTGCGCTCGGTCAGCTCCAGGGTCAGGATCACCCGGCCAGGCGGGAAGGCGGCGAGAAAATCGCGGCAGTCGTCATACAGGGCCATGTCCTGGCAGTGATCGGCAGTGATGTTGATGCCCACATGAAAGCCGTCGCCAAAGGTCTCGGCGTGGGGCGCCAGGCCTTCGGCCACGCGCTGCATCAGGCGCCGGGTCATGGGCACGATCTGGCCGCTGTGCTCGGCATAGGGAATGAACAGGTCTGGGCGCACCATGCCTTCGCGCGGGTGCTGCCAGCGCATCAGCACCTCGGCGCCGGCCCAGCGGTAGTCACCCTCGCGCACCACCGGCTGGAAGTACGGGATGAACTCGTCGGCCTCCAGTGCCCGTTGCAGCTCCACCCGTGGCGAACTGGCCCTGCGCAGCTGCCAGCGGCAGGCCGCGCCGGCCATCACGCCCAGCAGGGTTACCAGGCCGAACAGCCCCGGGTACTCGGCGCGCATCAGGCGCCAGGGCTCGCCAGCGGCATAACCGCTGTGCACCGAAAAACGATAGCGCTGCGAGGCCTGCTGCGTCGGCGCCACGGCAAACACCGGGGGCGGGCCCTGGTGCACCACGCCGTCTTCGCCCATCCAGTTGGGGCCTACCTGCAGCACCAGGGTGGTGCCCTGGTCGAGCAGCTCCAGGGCGCTGCTCAGGTGGTCGCCATCGACGGTGGTGATGGCGCCGTCGTTGCCCTTGCTGAGCCGGTAGGCCAGCAGCGCATGGCCGGGCGTCACCGAGTTGCCGTTCATCAGCCACAGGCTGCCATCCACATAGTCCTTGGCATCCACCGGCTCGCTGAAGTTGCCAAACAGCGAACTGCAGTACAGGTCATTGTCACGAAACAGGTTGCTGGAGCGTACGAACGAGCCGCGTGTCACCTGTTCGCGCAGCGCCAGCGTGGCCTCTGCGCAGGGTTGGCGGGTCAGGGGCAGCAGGGCCTGGGCGGCGCCGGCGATGTTGTCGAGGATGCGTTCGAAGTGCCCGGTGACCAGGGCGGCCGTGTTCACGGCCCTGGCCTCGAGCTCACGCTGTGCCTGCCAGTGCATGATCAGCACGCCGGACACCACCGGTATCGCCCCCACCAGCCATGGCAGCAGGGCTCGCAGGGTCCAGCGACCGGGGCGTTTTTTCGTGAGGGGCATGGTGTCTACCTGTGCGGGATGAGCGCGGATGATTTCAAGGGCAGGGTTTCCCTGGTACCCCTGAGCGCACAGCATAGCCGTTCATCGGCCCGTATACAGCTGGGGCGTCAGCCTGATGTACTGCAGGGGAGGCTGCCGCTGTCGGCAGGCCCGGGCACTAAAGTACTTACAATTTTTCTTACGCCCTGTAGAATCGCGTTACGCATACAATAATAAGGTCCTTCGCCACTGGAGGATCAGACGGCCGAGAATAGGTCCCATATGAAGTGTCATGGGTTCAAACTGATTTATGGTGACTACCTCGCCCGCAGTGTGAGGGGCATCTCCTGCGCGCCGCCACGTTCGCTCCACATCGACAGCAAGCTACCCCTGTGATTTGAACGCTTTGATGATGAGGAAACGAACATGGCAGATATCTTCGAAAACCCGATGGGCCTGATGGGCTTCGAGTTCATTGAACTGGCCGCACCTGTCCCGGGTACCCTGGAGCCGATCTTCCAGATCATGGGCTTCACCAAGGTTGCCAGCCACCGCTCCAAGGACGTGCACCTGTACCGTCAGGGCGGCATCAACCTGATCCTGAACAACGAACCCAAGAGCGTGGCGTCCTACTTTGCCGCCGAGCATGGTCCGTCGGTGTGCGGCATGGCCTTCCGTGTGCGCAATGCCCATGAAGCCTATGCCCGTGCCCTGGAGCTGGGTGCCCAGCCGGTCGAGATCGAGACCGGGCCGATGGAACTGCGCCTGCCGGCGATCAAGGGTATCGGCGGCGCGCCGCTGTACCTGATCGACCGCTTCGAGGAAGGCAGCTCGATCTACGACATCGACTTCAAGTGGATCGAAGGCGTGGACCGCAACCCGGTCGGCGCCGGCCTCAAGATCATCGACCACCTGACCCACAACGTGTATCGCGGGCGCATGGCCTACTGGGCCGGCTTCTACGAGAAGCTGTTCAACTTCCGCGAGATCCGCTACTTCGACATCAAGGGTGAGTACACCGGCCTGACCTCCAAGGCCATGACCGCCCCCGACGCGATGATCCGTATCCCGCTGAACGAGGAGTCCTCCAAGGGCGCCGGTCAGATCGAAGAGTTCCTGATGCAGTTCAACGGCGAGGGCATCCAGCACGTCGCCTTCCTCACCGACGACCTGATCAAGAGCTGGGACGCGCTGAAAAAGCTCGGCATGCGTTTCATGACCGCACCGCCGGACACCTACTACGAAATGCTCGAAGGCCGTCTGCCGAACCACGGCGAGCCGGTGGGCGAGCTGCAGTCGCGGGGCATTCTGCTGGACGGCTCGTCCGAGGCGGGCGACAAGCGCCTGCTGCTGCAGATCTTCTCCGAAACCCTGATGGGCCCGGTGTTCTTCGAGTTCATCCAGCGCAAGGGTGACGACGGCTTCGGCGAGGGCAACTTCAAGGCCCTGTTCGAATCCATCGAGCGCGACCAGGTTCGCCGCGGTGTACTGACCGCCGAATAAACGCGGTGCGTATGCAAAAAGGCCATCGAGCATTCCTCGATGGCCTTTTTTTGTGCCTGCGCCGGCCTCAACCGTAACGACGGACCGATGGCGCGCGGCGGTTGCGAAACAGCGTCCAGTACACCGCTGCCGAGGTCATGACGCCGACCAGCAGCAACGACGGGATGATGGCCTGGGCGTTGGACAGCATCGCCTGCCAGATATGGCCGTCCGGGTAGCCGCCATGGATGGTGTACCCGTAACTGGCGGACAGCACGCGGACATGCTGTTCGGAGTGATCGGGCAGCACGTCGTCGAAGGTGCTGCCCTCGCTCCACAGGTAATCGTCACCGAACTGCAGCACCAGGTTGGCGCTGGCCTTTACCCGCTGCATCGTGGCTTGCAGGGTCTTGGCGTCGACCAGGGCCAGCACGCCGAGCGGGTACTCCTGCAGGCGGTAATACAGGATGGCCGAGTCCGGGGTCACATCGTTGCCCGGCTCCAGGCGCAGGCGCTGGTTGAAGAAGCTGCCCGGGTCGACCAGCAGCTGGTATTCGCCGTGCACCGTGCTGCAGTAGGCCCGGTTCTCGCGCACCAGCACCAGCGAGCGCAGCTCGGGGCGCATCACCACTTCGGTACGCAGGCTGGGCAGGGCCCGTGGGCAGGGGAAGTCCGCCAGGTTGAGCACCTTGTTGCTGGCATTGTGCAGCGAGTCGAGGATGCGATCGATGTCCTGCTGGGTGTGCTGGATCGAGACCAGGGTCGACTCGGCCAGCATCTTTTCCACCTGCCAGCTCATGATCAACAGGCCGCACCCCACAGGGGTCAGGCCGATCAACAGGATGACCAGCAGTTCCAGCAGCACACGGCCAGCGCGAAATTTGTGACGGGGCATGATTCACCTATGTTGACAGAGCGGGCCGCAGGGGCGCGCGGGCATCTTGAGCGGATGCCGTTCAGCATAAGTGAGGGGCGTAGTTTGCCCTTGTAAGACGCGACGACATTGGCCGTGCTATTCGTCGACACTCCGGGGGGCTAGCCTGCCTTCGATGCGGCCAGTACTGCCAGCACCTGGCGTGCGACAGCGGCCGAGGAGGCGGGGTTCTGCCCGGTGATCAGGCGCCCCTCGCGCTGGTCGCGCACCACGTATTCCTGCCAGGGGTCCTCGGCCTTGCTGTACAGGCCACCGCGCGCGGCCAGTTCGTTCTCGGTCAGAAACGGCACCACCTTGTCCAGTTCGACCAGTTGTTCCTCGACGTTGGAGAACCCGGTAACCTCGCGGTCCTTGAGCAGCAGGGTGTTGTCACTGAGCTTGATGTTGAGCAGGCCGACCGCGCCATGGCACACCGAGGCCACCACGCCGCCGGCCTCGAAGATCTGGCGCGCCAGGCCCTGCAATGCCGTGTTGTCGGGGAAGTCCCAGATCACCCCGTGGCCGCCGGTGAAATAGATCGCGTGGTAGTCCTGCGCCTTGACCTGGTCAGGGGCCAGGGTGGCGCCCAGGCGGTTCATGAACGCCTTGTCGTCGTACCACTGCCAATCCAGGTCCGGGGCCATGCTCAGGCTGTGCGGGTCGATCGGCACGTAGCCGCCGGCAGGGCTCACATAGTCCACCTTGTAGCCGGCCTTCTCGATCACCGCAACGAAGTGCACTGCTTCGCCCAGCCACAGCCCGGTGGCGCGCTTGAGGCTCGGATACCTGGCGGTATTGGTCAGCACTACCAGTACTTTCTTGCTCATTGCAGCGTTCCTCTGGTGATCGGGCGCGGGGAGAGGTGGGGCGAAGCAAACCTATAGAGCATAGTCGCGGCCGCAAAACCCGCCATCGCCCAGGGCGTTGTGCTAGTTTCCACCCATACAGCCGCTGTCACAGGAGTCACCGCCATCATGTCCACACACCCCGACCCGTTCATGCAGGCCGCCATCGACGAAGCGCGGAAGAGCCTGGCAGAAGGTGGCATTCCCATCGGCTCGGTGATCGTGCACCAGGGCAGGATCATCGGACGCGGCCACAACCGCCGGGTGCAACAGGGCAGCGCGATACTGCACGGTGAAATGAGCGCGCTCGAAGATGCCGGGCGCCAGCCCGCCAGCGTGTACGCCGACGCCACCCTCTATACCACCCTGTCACCCTGCGCCATGTGCAGCGGCGCCATCCTGCTGTACGGCATCAAGCAGGTGGTGATCGGCGAGCACCACACCTTCCTGGGCGAAGAGGACCTGCTGCAGAGCCGTGGCGTGAACCTGCAGGTGCTGCATGACGCCACCTGTACCGGCCTGATGCGCAGATTCATCGAGGACCACCCCCAGCTCTGGAACGAAGATATCGGCGAGCAGTCCGAGCCTTGAGCCCCAAGGAAGCGCACCCGATCATGCACACCCCCCACTCTGAAGCGGCCCCGAACCTGTCGGGCGGCATGAGCGATGCGGTACGCCAGTTCGACTGGAGCCGCACCGCCCTGGGGCCGGCGCCGCAATGGCAGGCTTCGCTGCGCATCGCCGTGGACATGCTGCTGGCTTCCAAGTTTCCGGGTTGCCTGGTGTGGGGCCCCGAGCTGATCAGCATCCACAACGACGCGTTCGTGCCCTTGCTCGGCGCCAAGCCGGCGCCGCTGGGCAAGCCGCTGAGCGTGATCTGGAGCGACGTGTGGGACGATATCAGCGCCCTGGCGCAGCGGGCCTACGCCGGCGAAGCGGTGTTCATGGAAAACTTCGCGCTCGATACCGACCGCAACGGGGACGTGGAGCGGGCGTACTTCACCTTCTGCTACAGCCCGGTGCGCGACGAGTCCGGCCAGGTGGCGGGCTTTCTGAACACCGTGTTCGAAACCACCGAGACGGTCAGAAACGAGCAGGTGTGGCGCGAACGCGCCGATGCCTTCGAACAGAAGATCATGGAGCAGACCGCAGACCACGAACGCATCTGGGAGCTGTCCAGCGACATCATGATGCTGGTGCGCGAAGACCTGCAGATCTACGCCATCAATGCCTGCGGTCGCGAGCTGCTGGGCTGGGACGATTCGTTCATCGGCAGGCCGGTGCTGGAGCTGTGCCATGTCGACGACCGGCCGGGCATCGAAGCGGTGCACCAGCAACTGCGGGCCGGGCAGACCGTGCAGGGCTTCAAGTGCCGCTACCGTCACCGTGACGGCCATTACCGCTGGTTCAACTGGTCGATCGTGCCCAGCACCGGCATCTATACCGCCATCGGCCACGACATCACCCTGGACCAGGAGCGCGCCGCGGCCCTGGTGCAAGCCGAGGAACTGCTGCGCCAGAGCCAGAAGATGGATGCCGTGGGCCAGTTGACCGCCGGCATGGCACACGACTTCAACAACCTGCTGACCGGCATTAGCGGCAGCCTGGAAATGATCGAGCGGCGTATCGGCAGTGGCCAGCTGGACGGCCTGGATCGCTACATCGCCGCCGCCAAGGAGGCGTCCCAGCGCGCGGCGGTGCTCACCCACCGCCTGCTGGCGTTCGCCCGGCGCCAGCCCCTCGACCCGCGCCCGGCAGACCTCAATGCCCTGGTGCACGGCATGGACGCCCTGATCCGCCAGACCCTGGGCCCGGACATCGCCCTGCAGCTGAAGGTCGAGCCGCAGCTGTGGCGCACCCTGGTGGACGCCAACCAGCTGGAAAACGCCTTGCTCAACCTGTGCATCAACGCACGCGATGCGATGCGCGCCGGCGGGCGGCTGACCATCAGTACCGGCAATGAACGCTACGATGCCCGGGTCGCAGGCAGGGACGGCCTGCCCCCTGGCGACTACTGCTCGCTGACGGTCGAGGACGACGGCCAGGGCATGAGCCCCCAGGTGATGGAGCGCGCCTTCGAACCCTTCTTCACCACCAAGCCCGTGGGCCAGGGCACCGGCCTGGGCCTGTCGATGGTGTACGGTTTCGTGCGCCAGTCGGGCGGGCGGGTGTGGATCGAGGCGTCCGATACCGGCGGCACCCGCATCAGGCTGGTGCTGCCACGCTACTGTGGCGCCGACAGCCAGCCTGCAGCCAGCGTACCGGTGCCGGCCAAGGTCAGCGTGCCGGGCAAGGGGCGGATCCTGCTGATCGATGACGAACCGACCCTGCGCATGCTGATCAAGGAGGTGCTGCAACAGGAAGGCTACGACGTGATCGAGGCCGTGGATGGCCGTTCAGGCCTGGCGGCGTGCCTGGCCGGCCCGCCGGTCGACCTGCTGATCACCGACATCGGCCTGCCCGGCGGTTTCAGTGGGCGCCAGGTGGCCAGCGAGGTGCGCCGGCACAACCCGCAGCAGAACATACTGTTCATCACCGGCTACACCGATGAAGCCATCGCCCAGCGCGACACCCTCGAGGCGGGGGTGGAACTGCTGACCAAGCCGTTCCCGCTGGACCGCCTGCAGCGCAAGGTCAAGGCCATGCTTCAACGCGCCGAGTCGCGCGGGCCGGGGGCCGGCACGCCGGCGCCCTGACTGGCCACGCGCTCCAGCAGCAGGTAGACGACGCAGGCCACCAGCAGCGGCAGCAGAAAGTACAGTACGCGGTAGGCAATCAGCGCCGCCAGCAGGGTGCCCTTGGCGTACTGGCCCTGCAGCAGGGTGATGAACACCGTCTCCAGCACCCCCAGGCCTGCCGGAATATGCGTGATCACCCCGGCAATGCTGCTGATCATCAGCACCCCGACGATGCTCGGGTAGCCCACCTTGTCCGGCAGCAGGGTGTAGATCACCAGCCCCATCAGCAGCCAGTTGCATGCCCCCATGACGGCCTGCAGCAGTGCCAGGCGGATGCCCGGCAGCGTGAGCACCTGCCCGCGCACCTGCCAGCTGCGGCGCCTGGCGAACGCGCAGGCGCCCAGGTAGGCCGCAGCGGCCAGCAGCATCAGCACACCGATCACGCGCAGCCCGCCGGTGCCGATCTCCATCCCCGCCGGCAGGCGCGGCAGGCCACAGGCGAACAGGCTGCCGGCCACCAGCAGGTAGCCCAGCCAGTTGGTCACCAGGCCCAGCCCGAGCAGGCGGCTGATGGTCGGTACATCCAGCCCCAGGCGCGAATACAGGCGATAGCGCAGGGCAACCCCGCCCACCCAGGCACTCAGGTTCAAGTTGAACGCGTAGCACACGAAGGCCAGCGGCACGACCTGGCGCGCCGGCAGCTGGTGGCCGGTGTAGCGCCGCCCCAGCAGGTCATAGCAGCTGAACAGCACGAAGCTGCACGCCGCAATCGCCCCGCCCAGCAGCAACACCCCGGGCGGGTAGGACACCAGGGCGTGACGCACCTCGCCCCAGTCCTGGTTGCGCAGCAACATGAACAGCAATGTCGGTATCAGGATGAAGAACGCCAGGGTCAGGGCCCGGCGCGCCCATTGCCAGTGTGTGCCGGAAAGCTTCATGACAGCGGCTCCTGCAGCGCCGCTGGCGGCTGCAGCGGCTTGAGCCGGGGCTGGTGCGCAGGCAGCCAGCCGACGATGGCCGGGAACAGCCGGGTGAAGTGGAACGCCATGAAGATCAGCGGCGCGCGCCACCAGTAGCCGCGCAGCACCCGTTGCAGGGTCACCGGCTTGCATTGGCTGTTGGCCAGCGCCTGCAGGTGCTCGCCCAGCAGCTGGTTGAAGGCCTGGTCGCGGATCACCAGGTTGGCCTCGAGGTTCAGCGACAGGCTCAGCGGGTCGAGGTTGCTCGACCCAACCGTGGACCACTCGCGGTCCACCACCGCGACCTTGCCGTGCAGCGGGCGCTCGCAGTACTCGTGAATGCGCACGCCGTCGCGCAGCAGGTAGTTGTAGAGCATGCGCGAGCACAGCCGTACCAGCGGCATGTCGGGCATGCCCTGCAGGATCAGGGTGACGTCCACGCCACGCCGGGCCGCATTGCGCAGGGCCCGCAGCATCCGGTAGCCGGGGAAGAAATAGGCGTTGGCGATGATGATCCGTTCGCGCGCGGTGACGATGGCGCGCATGTAGTGCTGCTCGATGTCGGTGGGGTGCTCGGCGTTGTCGCGGATGCACAGGCACATGCGCGCCTGCACGCTGTCGGCACTGATCGGCGGCGCCCGGCGCCACCAGCCCCGGGGCCGCACAGGGCGGGCGCGCTGGGCGTCGAGCAGGGTCAGGGTGGCCTGCTGCAGGTCGGCCACGATCGGCCCCCGTACCCGCACGGCGTAGTCCTGCTTGGCCATCGGCCCGAAGTCGGCCAGGTGGTCGGCGCTGTAGTTGATTCCGCCGACAAAGGCAGTGTGCCCGTCGATCACCAGGATCTTGCGGTGCAGGCGGCGGAACAGGTTGGTGCGCAGCCCCAGCCGCCGCGGGCTCGGGTCGAACGCCTGCAGGTGCACACCGGCCTGGCTCAGCGCCAGCAGAAAGGCGCTGCTCAGGTCGGCGGTGCCATAGCCGTCCACCAGCACCTCCACCTGCACGCCGCGTTGCGCTGCCTCGATCAATACCTGTTGCAGCTGCTTGCCGACCTTGTCTTCGAAAATGATGAAGGTCTCCAGCAGCACCTGCTCACTGGCATTGGCAATCGCCTCGAAGGCGGCCGGGAAGTACGCCTCGCCATTGATCAGCAATTGCACCTCGTTATCCTCGCGCCAGTCGGCCTTCATAGCAGTACCTCCACGAACAGCGGCAAGTGGTCTGACAGGTGCGACCAGGGTTTGCGCCCCATCACCCGGGGTTGCCGGGCCTGGGCGTTGCGCACATAGATACGGTCCAGGCACAGCAGCGGCCAGCGCGCCGGAAAGCTGCGTGCGGGGCGCCCGTGGGCCTGGGTGAACACCTCCACCAGGCCGCAGCCGGCCAGGTGCTGGTCGGCGCGCTGGCGCCAGTCATTGAAGTCGCCCGCCACGATCACCGGCGCCTCGGCGGGCAGGCTGTCCAGCAGCCGGCACAGCAGGCGCAACTGCTTGACGCGCTGGCGCTCGTCCAGCCCCAGGTGCGCGCACACGGTGTGCAGCGGACGCTGGCCGGGTACATCGAGCACGGCGTGGAGCAGGCCGCGGCGCTCGCTGCCGGTCACGCTCACATCGAGGTTTTCGTAATGCCGGATGGCGAACTTGGACAGCAGCGCATTGCCGTGCTCGCCGTCCGGGTACACCGCGTTGCGCCCGTAGGCGTACTGCGGCCACAGGCTGTCGGCCAGGAACTCGTACTGCGGCACGTGGGACCAGTCCGGGTGGCGGCTGGCATGGCCACGGTGGCTGCCCAGCACCTCCTGCAGAAACACCAGGTCGGCGTCCTGGCTGCGCACGGCCTCGCGTAGCTCGGGCAGCACATAACGCCGGTTGAACGCGCTGAAGCCCTTGTGCACATTCACCGTAAGCACCCGCACGGCGTGCTCGGTGACCTGCCGGCCGGCCACCGGCGGGGGCTGGGGCAGGCTCATGGGGCGTTGCCCGGGCCGAGCATCTGCGCCACCTTGCGCGTCAGCTGGGTGAACTTGAATGGCTTGTTGATCATCTGCATGCCCGGGTCGAGAAAGCCCCGGCACGAGGTGGCGTTTTCAGCGTAGCCGGTGATGAACAGCACCTTCAGCCCCGGGCGCAGCTTGCGCGCGATCTCCGCCAGCTGGCGCCCGTTCATCCCCGGCAGCCCCACATCGCTGATCAGCAGGTCGATCGGCCGGTCGGAGCGCAGAACCGACAGTGCCAGGCTGGCGTCGGCCACCTCGCAGCACTGGTAGCCCTGCTCGGCGAGGGTCTCGTGGACCAGCTGGCGCACCGTGTGGTCGTCTTCCACGATCAGCACGCGGTTGCTGCCATTGGCCTCCGGCGGCGGGCCGGGGGCGGGCGCTGGCGCGCCCTGTACATCCCCCACATGACGCGGCAGGTAGAGCTCGACCTGGGTGCCATGGCCGATGCTGCTGTACAGCGCCACGTGCCCCTGTGACTGGCGACTGAAGCCATACACCATCGACAGGCCCAGCCCGGTGCCCTGGCCGATGGGCTTGGTGGTGAAGAAGGGATCGAAGGCGCGGTCCACGCTGCTTTGCGGCATGCCGCAGCCGTTGTCGTGCACGCTCAGCAGCACATAGTCGCCGCTGGCCAGCGGATGCCCGCCAGGCAACGGCTTGCCCTGGCGACGGTTGCCGGCGTGGATGCGCAGCTCACCGCCGTTGGGCATGGCATCACGGGCATTGCTCAGCAGGTTGTCGATGGCTTCGCGCAACTGCTGCGCGTCCACCTCGATGTGCCACAGGTCGGCGTCGAGGCTGACCTGCAGGTCGATCTGCGGGGTCAGCAGGGCGCGCAGCTGGTCGCCGTCCAGCAGGCTGGCCAGGCTGACCGGGCCCGCATCCAGCGGCTGACGGCTGGAGAATGCCAGCAGCCGGTGGGTCATGCTGGCGGCGCGCTGCACCGCCCCCAGGCTCATGTCGATAAGCTTGGGCAGGTCTTCCTGGCGGCCCTGGGCAAGGCGCCGGCGGATCAGCTCCACGCTGCCGCCGATGCCGGTAAGCAGGTTGTTGAAGTCGTGGGCCACACCGCCGGCCAACTGGCCGATGGCTTCCATCTTCTGCGTGTGGCGCAGCTGTTGTTCGTCTTCGCGCAGGTGGCGCAGTTGCTCTTCCACCCGTTGCTCCAGGTCCTGCAGGCGGGCCGCGCTGTACTGGGCCTGGTACTGGCGACGGCGTGCGCGCAGCGAAGCGTGGGTCAGGGCCAGCAGGCCGCTGGGCTGGAACGGGCATGCCAGCAGGAACAGGTTGCCCAGCGCCGTGTGCAGGTCGGCGTCCGGCGCCCGGGCCGGGCTGGTCAGCAGCACCACCGGCAGGTCCGACCAGGCGGGCTGGGTACGCAGGTAGTTGTGCACGGGCGACTGCACGAAGCCGCCCAGGGACTCGTCGGCGATGATGGCCAGCCCCGCGCCCTGGCCCAGGGCATCGGCCATCTCGTCCAGGTCGCGGGTGGCCAGCGCCTGTATGCCGGCTTCGTCGAACAGGTTCAGCGCCAGGCGGCTGAGGGTGGGCGGGGCAAGTATCAGTGCGCGTTCGCCGTTTGGCACCGAATTGTTCACGGGCGATCTCCTTTGATAACGCACAGCCAGGCGATTGCCTTTTTATCCATGCACTATCACTGGACACGCCACTTTCGGCGGGGTTCAAAACGCTTGCGGGAGCCCGGACGAGGGGCCTCAGAGGCCTTGCTGCACCAGCGGATCGTCCGGGTTCTGCTGCTCCAGCTGGGCCAGCAGCACCTGCACGTTCTGCAGCTGGCCGGTCTCTTTCCAGTAGCCGATCAGCAGCACCCGCGCCTTGCGGTTGGCCGGCTGGCGGGCGAGCAGGGTTTCGAGCTGCTTCTGCGCCACCTCGACCTGCTCCAGGCTGTGCAGGGTCAACGCCAGGGTATAGCGATACTCGGCGTTGTCCGGGTCCAGCGCCAGGGCCCGGTCGAACGCCAGCAGCGCGTATTCGTGCTGGTCGTGGCGCATCAGCCACAGGCCCAGCTCGTGTTGCAGGAAGGCCGAGTCGGGGTGGCGCTTGAGCGCCTGGGCCAGCAGCTCGCGGGAGGCATCGGCGTGGCCCTGGCTGTCGAGCAGGCGCACCTTGGCCGCCAGTGCCTCGAGGTCGTCGGGGGCCAGCGCCAGCGCTCGCTCCAGTGCCTGCGCCGCCTCGTCGTCATGGCCCTCGTGCACGTACAGCCGGGCCAGGTGCACCTGGGCGGCGGCATCGTCGAGCTGCTTGAGCAAGGCCTGCTGGTACTGCTCCAGTGCCTGCTGCAGCGGGCCGTAGTACAGGCCGACATCGTCCGGGCCCAGCCCCAGCAGCGCATCGACCGCGGCAAAGCGCACGCTCTGCTCGGGGTCTTCGAGCATCGGCCCCAGCAGCACGCTGCGCTGCGGCGCCGGCACCAGCGCGCTGATGCTGGCGATCGCCGCGCGGCGCACCAGCGGGTCGTCGTGGCTCAGGTCCTGGTCGGCCAGCTTCAGCGCCAGCGGCGAAGGGTAGTTGGGCAGCTCGGCATGCAGGCTGGCGCGGCGAATGCCCGACAGGTCGGCGCGCGCCAGTTGCTGGTACAGCACCCGCGCCGCCCCCGGCTGCCCTTCATGGGCCATGGTCAGCGCCTTGGTGTAGCCATGGCTGGGGGCCGGCGCGGGGGCCGGGGCGTCACCCAGCCAGCCGTAGCCCAGCCCGATGACGAGCAGCACGAGCAGGCTGAGCAGTGTATAGAGGCGCGGTTTTGACATGCGGCATCCGGGCAGGCGGGGTGGGGCAAGCTTGGGTCAGCCAGGAAACGGAGTCAATCCGTTTTCCCCCTTCACCTGCCCGCGCCCTGCGCCGCAGCCCGTGCCGCGAGCCGTCAGGTGCGAAAATGCACCACCAGGCTCTGCAGGTCGCTGCCCAGGCGCGCCAGTTCGACGCTGGAGCTGGCGATCTCGCTGCTGGCCAGTGCCGACTGGTCGGCGGTTTCGCGCACATGCAGCACGTTGCGGGTGATTTCCTCGACCACCGTGGTCTGTTCTTCGGCGGCGCTGGCGATGCGCAGGCTCATCTGCTGGATGTCCGAGACCTGCCGGGTGATCGCCGCCAGCGCATCGCCGGTGTTGCGCACCCCGGTCACGGTCGACTGGGTCTGCTCCACGCTGGACTGCATGATCTGCGTGCTCTCGTTGGCAATGCGCTGCAACTCGCCGATCAGGTGCTCGATCTCCTCGGAAGACTGCTGGGTACGCTGGGCCAGGCTGCGCACCTCGTCGGCCACCACCGCGAAGCCGCGCCCGGCCTCGCCGGCACGCGCCGCCTCGATGGCGGCATTGAGCGCCAGCAGGTTGGTCTGCCCGGCCACGGCCTTGATCACCCCGAGCACGCTGGCGATACGGTCGATTTCCTGGTGCAGGCGGCTCATCGACTCGGCCGACACCCCGACCTCGCCGGCCAGCGCCTCGATCTGCACGATGGCATTGCGCGAGATGCCCGAGGCGCCGCTGGCTTCCTCGTCGGCCTGGCGGGCCGCTTGGGCCGCGTCTTCGGAGTTGCGCGCCACGGCCTGCACCATCGAGGTCATCTGGTTCATGGCGGTGGCGACCCGGTCGGTGTCGCTGCGCTGGCTGTCGGTGCCGGCCTGGGTCTGGGTGGTGATGGTGGCCAGCTGGCTGGCCGATACCGCCAGTTGCGAGGAGCCGTGACCAATGCGCGTGATCACCTCGCGCAGACGCTGGCTCATGTCGCCGATGGCGCGCAGCAGCTGGCCCAGTTCGTCACGCCGATGGCTGTCCAGCTGCACGGTGAGGTCGCCGTGGGCGATGCGCTCGGCCGCCTCCAGGCTCTGGCGCAGCGGGCGCACGATCTGCCGGCCGATCAGCCAGGCGATCAGGGTGCCCAGCACCAGGGTCGCGACGGTCACGCCCAGCAGAATCGAGACCACCGTGGCCACGCTGGCGGCAGCGCGCTCCTCTTCCTTCTTGTACAGCACGTTGATGCTGCCCTGCAGGTCGGCCAGCAGGGCGTTGGCCTGCACCACCCGGGCGCTGTCGGGCGGGTCCAGGGCCAGGGCGGCCTGGTGGGTGGTGATGTAGCCCTGCAGGCCGTCGGCCAGTTGCTGCACGGTCTGCAGGTCTTCGGCGGGCCAGGCGCCGCGCTGCACGTCCTCGAGCACCGCGTTCAGTGCGCTGTGCAAGGCCTGCTGGTGGGTCTGGTGGGTGTCCAGGTGGGCGGCCTGGGGCGCCAGCGCGTACTGGTAGTTGGCCTCGCGGGCAAACACCGTTTCGTCGAACAGGGTGCTCAGTCGGTTGATCCGCTCGAACGAAGTCTTGTCGTTGTGCAACCCCTTGAGGCCGGTGGCGGCCAACCACACCGCCAGGGCCAGCATCAGCCCGAAGCCCAGTGCCAGTTTGCGGGTGACGGTGAGGTTTTCCAGTGAAAGTACGCGCAGCATGAACGCTCCTTAGAGTGGGGGGAACGTGGTTCCCGCCACACTATAGAAGCGCTGTCGCAGTGGATGAAGGCTAAGTGCCATACATCACGCCAAACGTTGATCCAGCTCAATTTTATTGTCGGACAAAACTCAGAAGTCGTAACTCAGGCTGGTGTAGTAGAACGCGCCCTGGGCGCCCTCGGGCGAGGTGATCGAGTACTTCTGCACCCCGTACAGGGTCTGGCCTTCGAGTTTGTCGGGGTGGCTGTCGAACAAGTTGATCGCACCCACCGAGACCTTCAGCCCCTGGTCGAAGCGGTAGCTCAGGTCCAGGTCGGTGATCCACTGCGCGCTGAAGGTCTGGTCCAGGTCGGGGTTGCTGGCATTGAGGCTCTGCCATTCACCGTAGCGGCGCTGGGTCAGGGTCACGCCCCAGTTCTGGTACAGCCAATTTGCGCTGAGGGTCAGCTTGGTGTCGGGGGTGCCGTGCTCGATCAGGCCCTGGGTGGCGCGCCCGACGATCTGGTTGCCGGCAATGCCGCCGGCATCGCGCAGTTCGGTGATGCGCGTGCGGGTCTTGGCGAAGCCGGCGTTCAGGTCCAGCCGGCCGTACTGCGCCAGGTCCCACTGGTACTGGCCGGCCAGCTCGATGCCGTCGGTGCGGGTGTCGGCAATGTTGGTATAGAACGCCGCACTCTGGATGTTGGCATACGGCGTACCGGCGAAGATCGGCCCCACCACGCTGGCCGGCAACTGGTCGGACAGGGTGATGCGGTTGTCGATGTCGATGCGGTAGGCGTCCACAGTCACCGAGGCGTTGGCCAGCGGGCGCCACACCAGGCCCAGGGAGTAGTTGGTCGACTCTTCGGGCTTGAGCGCGCGCCCGCCCAGCAGCGCGGCCTCGGGGCTGTCGGCACGCAGGGTGCGCTGCTGCACCTCGACCCAGTTGCCGCTGCCAGGTGGCTGCTCCACCACCTGCACGCTGAACGAGGACAGCCCGCTCTGCACCAGCGAAGGGGCGCGGTAGCCGGTGCTGAGGCTGCCGCGTGCGGCGATCTGCGGGGTGAAGTCGTAGCGCAGCGACAGCTTGCCGTTGGTGGTGTCGCCAAAGTCCGAGTAATGCTCCGAGCGCAGCGCCACGCCGGCCTGGAACTTGTCGGTGAGCTGCCCTTCGAGGTCGACATAGGCGCCGAACACCTTTCGCTCCAGCGACGCGGCATCGACGTTGGTGATGCCCGAGTAGTAACCGGGGATCGGCCGCCCGCTGACCGGGTCCAGGCTGCCGAACAGCGGCCCGTTCTGCCAGCCGGCCGCCTCGCCGGCGCCCAGGTGGTAGTTCTCCTTGCGCCAGGCCAGGCCCGCCGACAGGGTCAGCGGCCTGGCCAGCAGGTCGGTGGGGAAGTCGCGCACCCAGTCCAGGGTCAGGTTGGTCTGTTGGTTCTCGCGCTCGCCGGTGTAGATGCTCGACGGGCTGGCCGTGCCCCAGCTGGGGTTGATGGCGTTGCGGTCGGTGGACTTCAACGTGTCGTTGCCGTAGTTGGCAGCCAGGTCGAACGTGCCCAGGGTTTCGTCCTCCCAGCGCAGGCCGCCGGTCACGGCATAGTCTTGCAGGTTGTAGCGGGTGACCGGCAGGCGCCCGTCCGGGTAGCGGCGCAGCGCATCGCTGCCGTAGTTGCGGGCCAGGGTAGTGGGCGGGTCGAAGAAGCCGTCGGCGTCGGTGTTCTTGTGCGCATAGGTGGCAAAGCCATAGGCGGTCAGCCCTTCGCCCAGGCCGATTTCGCTGTTGGCCACCAGGTTGTACTGGTCCGAGACATTGCCCGAGCCCCAGCGCCAGGTGCGGTAGCGGTTGTTCTGCTCGCGTGGGGTATCGGTGCTGGTGCTGCCGGGGTAGAAGATCCGGTTGTCGGGGTTGGTGTCGCTGGCCGGGTCCTGGCTGCCGGCATCGAAGCTCAGGGTCAGGAAGCCATCGTTGGGCAGGGCCAGGCCCTTCCAGCCGCTGAGCTTGCGCTGCAGGCCGTCGCCCTTGTCGTAGCCGCCGAAGCGATAGCCCACGTTGCCGCCGTCGTCGTTCTCCTTGAGCACGATGTTGATCACCCCGGCGATGGCGTCCGAGCCGTACTGGGCGGCGGCGCCGTCGCGCAGGATCTCCACCCGCGACACCGCGCTGAGCGGGATCAGGCTCAGGTCCACGGCCGCTGCGCCACGCCCGTTGGCCAGGCCCTGGCGGGTCACGTTGGCGCTGGTATGGCGGCGCTTGCCGTTGACCAGCACCAGCACCTGGTCCGACGCCAGGCCGCGCAGCGAGGCGCCCTGGGCGATGGAGCCGGCGAACGCGCCCTGGGGCGACTGCGGGAAGCTGAACGAGGGCGACAGGGCGGTCAGCGCACCGGACAGGTCGCTGGCGCCGGTGTCCTGCAGCTTTTCGGCGCTCAGCACATCCACCGGGGCTGCGCTTTGCAGCGCGGTGACGTCGCTGCGGCGGGTGCCGACCACGACCACGGTATCGAGCTTGTCATCCGCGCCGGGTGCGGCCTGGGCAGAGCATTCGGGCACGGCAACGCTGCCGATGACCAGCGCGATGGCGCCGGCCAAGGGGGTGGGACGCAACATGGGGTGTACTCCTTGCAAGGCAGTTGAAGTGCGCCGGCAGCCTGCCGCCGGCGCGGTCGATCAGAATCGGCTGGTGACGCTGACGCCGACCGTGCGCGGGTCGCCGTAGGTCAGCACGTACTGGCCCTGGGGGCCGTTGGGCCGGCCGTGCACCTGGTAGCGGCGGTCGGTGAGGTTGTTGACGAAGCCGGTCACGCTGAGCTTTTCATCCGCGCTGAACCAGGTCAGGCGGCTGTTGGCCAGGGTGTAGTGGGGCTGGCTGAGGGTCGGCTCGGCGCTGCTCTGGCGGTTGGCCAGAAAGTACTCCTTGTCGCGAAAACTCACGTCGGCGCCGGCCACCAGCTTGCCGCCGATCGCCAGCGGGATGGTGTAGTCGGCGCCCAGCGACACCACGTTGCGCGGCGAGCGCACGAAGCTGTTGCCGCTGTAGTCGGCGGTCACTTCGCCGGTGGTGGGGTTGACGTTCTTGAAGTCGGTGTACTCGGTGTCCAGGAACGACACCGCCGCGCGCAGGTGCAGGTAGTCGGTGGGCTGGCCCTCGATCTCCAGCTCCGCGCCCTTGACCTTGCCCTTGGCACCGTTGGTGAGCGCGGTGGTGAGCACGCCGCTGTTGACCGTCAGCAGGTTGACCTGGATGTCCTGGTAGTCGTAGTAGAACAGGTTGGCGTTGACCGTCAGGCGGTGGTCGAACCACTCCGATTTCAGGCCCAGCTCGTAGGCATCGAGCTGTTCCGGGTCGACCGTGGTCAACTGCGCCAGGTTGCTCGACAGGCCGGTGTTGAAGCCGCCGGAGCGAAAGCCGTGGGCATAGCGAAAGAACACCCGCAGGTTGTCGTTGATGCGGTACTCGGGCGTCACATCGTAGGTCCAGGCGTCCCAGCGCTTGCTCTCGTCGCGGTTGCCGTTGGCGCCCGCAGCGCCCAGCGGCACCAGCGGGCCGTTGGCGCTGGTACGGGTGAACTGGGCCAGGTCCAGGTCGATGCTCTTTTTCTCGGTGGTCCAGCGCAGCCCGCCGGTCACGGTGAAGTTGTCGCTCAGGTCATAGGCCAGGTTGCCGAACAGCGCGTAGCTGTCGGTCTTGTGGGTGTAGTCGAGGCTGCTCAGGTCGACCCCGCCGATCTGGTTGGAGCCGGTGCCGTTGGGCGTCGGGCCCGGCGTCACGAAACGCCGGTCGGTGCTGTCGAGGGTTTCGTGAAAGTAATGGGTGCCGAGCATCCAGCGCAGGGTTTCCTGCTGCGGGGAGGCCAGGCGAAATTCCTGCGAGTACTGGTCGTAGCGGTTGTCGGTGTCGCTCGCGCCGTTGACCTCGTAGGGGGTGTAGTCGGCGTCGGTCAGCGACTGCTGGCGGATAGAGTCGTAGGCGGTGATGGAGGTCAGCCGGTAGTCGCCGATGTCCCAGTTCAGGGTCAGCGAGGTGCCGTCGTGGTCGAGTTTGGAGTGCTCGTCCACGTTCAGCTCGATGCGACGCTCCTGCGGGCGCTGGTAGCCGACGTTGTAATAGGTGCCCAGCGGCAGCGAACCGCTGCTGCCATCGCCCTTGAACTGGCGCCCGTGGAGCTTCCACAGCGCCTCCAGGTCCGGGTTGAGCCTGGCCAGGAACTGCACGCGCACGGCCTTTTTGTTGACGTCGCCATAGGTCTGGTCGTTGGTCAGGTTGTGGGTGAAGCCGTCGCGCTCCTCGGAATACAGCGACACCCGGCCGGCCAGGCGTTCGTCCACCAGGGTGCCGCCCAGGGCGCCGTTGAGGATGCGTTCGTTCTTGCTGCCAAAGCCGATGGTGCCGAAGCCGTCGGTGTCGAAGGTGGGCTTTTTCGAGATCACGTTGACTGCCCCCGCCGTGGTGTTCTTGCCGTACAGGGTGCCTTGCGGGCCGCGCAGCACCTCGATGCGCTCCAGGTCGAACAGCGGGCCGCCGCCGGCGACGGGGGCGTTGAGGTAGACGTCGTCGGCATAGATGCCCACCGGGTAGACCGTGGCGGCGCCGGTGTCGCCGGTGCCCAGGCCGCGGATGTACCAGCGCGGGCGGCCATCGCCATCGGGGTTCTTGGCCGAGGCGTTGGGGATGAAGGTGGTGATGTCGCCCATGGCGCGCACGCCGTCGGCGGTGATACTGGTGCCCTGGACCGCGCTGACCGCCACCGGCACTTCCTGCAGGGTTTCTTCGCGGTGTTGTGCGGTGACGGTGACGGTCTTGAGTGCCGGCGTGGTGCTGTCGTCGGCGTGGGCGGTGCTGGTGCCTGCGAGCAGCAGGCCCAGGCCGATGCCCCTGGCCAGTGGATGAAGCTGATGCATGGTGTGGCTCCCCGAGTGTGGCTGATACGGGGCTAGAGCAGGGTTTGTGCCATATTTGCAAGGTATTGATTTACATGGGGTTTATCGGGTGTTTCGGGGCGGGTTGCTAGTGGTGCAGCAGGGGGCTGTGGAATGCCTGCTGCTGCAGCAGCAACCGGTTTGAAAAGCTTCGCCAGCAAGGCTGGCTCCTACAGGGGGTGAGGCCTGTGTAGGAGCCAGCCTTGCTGGCGAATGGGGCGGCACGATTTTCAGGTGGCCACCCGCGACGTCGACCCGATCACCGCCTCCAGCACACTGAAATCGATCCAGTCGCGCACATCGAAGCGCCGCGCAATGAAATGCCACCGATGCAGAAAATCGGTGAAATCCTGCAGCGCCTCGATCGAGCGACTGTCCAGCGTGGTGCGCAGGCGCCGGTGCGCGTCCTCGCCATACGCCGCCGCCACCCAGTACTCGCTGGTGTTGAGCTCGCGCGCCAGGTAGCGCCGGGTTTCATCGGGGTTGGCCCAGGCCCACTGCTCGGTACGCAGCACCACGTCGACGATGCGCGTGCACGCGCCGAAATGCTGTTGCAGCAGGTTCAGGTCAACAGTCAGGGTGCGCGGCGTGCCGTTGTTGGAACGGATCAGCGGGTCGGGGTGCGAGCCGGTGTCGATCACCACCCGCAGGCCGAACTCGTGGGCCAGTTGCAAGGCCGAGGCCCCCTTGAGGAAGATCGCGTCGATGTCGCCGCGCAGCAACCCGATCAGTTCGTTGTTGCGCCGGCTCACCCGGTTCATGCCCAGGGTCACCGTGGCGCCATGCACATGGGTGACCTGCTCGTCGCTGTGGGTGCCGCCGTAGGGGTAGTCCACCAGCTCAACATCGGCCACGTCCAGGCCTTCGAGCCTGAGCGCGTTTTCCAGCCCGCGCAGGGCCTGGGCGCGGGTGAAGTCGATCTGCACGTTGGCCCACTTGGGCAGGCCGAAGCGGCGGTTCTTGAGGTCGCGCACGCTTTTCACGCCGCTGTCCTCGGTGGTCAGGATCAACTGCACCTCATCGGCCCAGCTCAGCCCCAGCACGCGGGTCTGCACGCCGCTGGCGTAGGCCCAGATCGCCGGAATGTTGCCGCCGTGGCGCACCGAGTTGGGCAGGTGATGGTCGTAGTGGGCTTCGCGCACTTCGCGCTCGCTGGACTCGCGCAGCGACTGGATCGAGGTGCCCAGCGGCTGGAACGCCTCGGCCAGGCGCCCGGTCTGCACGGCGATGCCAAGGCCGGTCGGCACCGGGCTGTGGGTGTACCAGAGGGTATCGAGAGGGGTGGTCATAGGGGCATCGGGTCCTTGATGGGTTGTCGTTGTTGCACCAGCGGCAGCACTTCCTGGCCGATGCGCAGGGCTTCTTCCAGGTGCGGGTTGCCGGCCAGGATGAAGGTCGAGAAGCCGGCGTCGCGGTACTCGGCCAGGCGTTCGGCGATGTTCTGGTGGCTGCCCACCAGGCCCACGGTGGGGCCGGGCTTGGCCTTGGCGAAACCGGCCCACAGGTTTGGCCCCAGAATCAGGTCGTCGAAGCGCTGGATGTTCTGGTGATAGGCGCTCTGGCGGGCGCCGCCGACCGAGTCGCTGGCAGTGCTGAAGGTGCTGGAGAGGGCGCTGGGCCTGCCGTCGAGCCTGTCGAACTGGCGGCGCAGGTCGCGCCAGGCGGCCTCTTCGGTTTCGCGGGCGAACAGGTCCACGCGCAGGCCGAAGCGCACCGTGCGGCCCTGCCTGTCCGCCAGCTCGCGCACGCGCTCGATATGCGGCCTGAGTTGCTCGATCGGCTCGGCCCAGTTCAGGTACACGTCGGCGTGGCGTGCAGCCACGTCCAGGGCCGGGTCGGAGAAGCCGGAGAAGTACACCCCCGGCTTGCGCACATGGCCCAGGTGCTCGGGCAGGGCGCCGTTGTCCAGTTGATAGACCTCGCCCTGGTAGCTGAAGTGCTCGTTGCGCCACAGGCCGTCGATGATGTCGAGAAATTCGCCGGTGCGCCGGTAGCGCTGGTCGTGGTCGAGAAAGTCGCCTTGTGCGCGCTGGCTGGCGGGGTTGCCGCCGGTGATGATGTTCCAGTCCAGGCGGTCGTGGCTCAGGTGCTGCAGGATGGCGGCCTGCTGTGCGGCGTAGGCGGGCAGGGTCCAGGCGGCCTGGAAGGCGATAAGAAAGCGCAGGCGGCGGGTTTCGCGGGCCAGTGCGGCGGCCACGATCCAGGGTTCGGGGCCGGTGGGCAGCAGGGCGCCTTCGAAGCCGGCCAGTTCGGCGGCCTTGGCCACCTGGGCGATGTAGTCGATATAGGTGAAGCCGTCGGGGCGGCCGTCTGCCAGCCGGCCGGGTGCGATATGGCCGTGCTGGTGGCTGAAGCTGCCACGGTTGTGCCGGTCGGTGCTCAATTGCGGCCCGTCGGTGCCCAGGGGCAGGCGCCAGAAGAATTCGGTGCTCATGGCTGTTCCTCGGTGAATGTGCCAGAGGTGGTGCAACCGTCATGCCACGCGGTGCGGGCCCGGTTTTGCGGGGGGTGGGAGGCTGCACTGCTGCCAGGGCAGCAGTGCAGCAGCAGTGGGTGCGGCGGTTGCAGCACCAGAGCAATGCCCCCCTGTGGGAGCGGGCTTGACCCGCGATTGGCCCTAACCGGCCCGCGCATAGCTGCGATGCAGCGCCGCATACGCCCCACCCCTGGCCAGCAACTGCGCATGCGGCCCTTGCTCCACCAGGCGGCCCTGGCCGATCACCACGATGCGGTCCGCCTCGCGAATGGTCGCCAGCCGATGCGCGATGATGATCGCCGTGCGCCCCTCGCACAGCCGACGCAACGCCCGCTGGATGCGTCGCTCGGTATGTACGTCCACCGCCGAGGTGGCTTCGTCCAGCACCAGCACCGCGGGGTCTGCCAGGTACGCCCGCACCAGGCACACCAGCTGGCGCTGCCCATGGCTCAGGTGCGCGCCCAGCGCCCCCACTTGGGTCGCGTACTGGTGCGGCAGGCGCTCCAGCACTTCATCGGCGCCCAGCTCGCGGGCCGCCGCGATCAGCGTCGCATCGTCCGCCCCCGGTGCTGCCAGGCGCAGGTTGTCGAGGATGCTGCCGGCAAACAGCACGTTGTCCTGCAGCACCACACCCACGTGCCGGCGCAACTGCTGCTGGCTCAACTGGCGAACATCGATGCCATCGAGCTTCACTGCGCCGCCGTCCACGTCATAGAAGCGCGTGAGCAACTGCACCAGCGTGCTCTTGCCATGCCCCGACGGCCCGACCAATGCCAGCACCTCGCCGGCCCGTATGTGCAGGTCCAGCCCGTCGATCACCGGCGTTGGCGCCTGACGCTCATAGGCAAAGCGCACCTGCTCGAAGCGCACCTCGCCACGCGCCCTGGGCAACGCCACGGGCACCTGCGGGTCGAGAATCTGCGGCGCGGTGTCCAGCAGCAGAAAGATCCGCTGCGCCGAAGCCGAACCGGTGGCATAGCGTTCGAACAGGTCGGTCAGCTCCTGCAACGGCCCCAGAAACAGCATCACGTAGAACAGGCTTTCACCCACCTGGCCTACCGTCACCGAACCCTCGGCCAGCCCGTAGCCACCCACCAGCACCAGCACCGCCATGCCCATCGCGGCCAGCAGCGCGGTGAACGGCGCGAACCAGCCCGAGCGCAGGCTGCCCAGAATCAGCGCGCGGTTGAAGTCGTCCAGCAGGCCCTGGTAACGCTGCAGGTTGGTCTGCTGCCGGCCGGTCTGCTGCAGCAGGCGCACGCCGCTGACGCTCTCCACCAGGTGGGCGGTGAAGCGGCTGCGGTTTTCCGCGACCTTCGCCCAGTTGCGCTGGGCGATACGCTTGAAGCCCCAGGTGGCGAGCAGCAGCAACGGCACGCTGCCGATCAGGCTGAAGAAGAACAGCGGCTCGATCAGCCACAGCATCACCGCCGCCAGGCTGCAGCGCAGCAGGGCGCCGAGCAGTTCGGGCGGGCCCTGGATCAGCAGCGGTTCAAGCGCGTCCACGTCGCGGTCGGCCCGCGAAATGATGCGCCCGGCGCGGGTGCGGTCGAAGTAGCCCACGCTCAGCGCCTGCACGTGCGCAAACACCCGCACGCGCAGGTCGTTGAGCACGCTGATCGCGGCGCTGCCGGCGATGTACTGCGACAGCCCCGCCAGCACGAAGCGCCCCAGCCAGCTTGCCGCCAGGCCCGCGCCCAGCCACAGCACCAGCGGCGGGTCCAGCAGCCAGGCGTTGCCGTCATGGATCAGCCCGTGATCGAGCAGCTCGCGCACGAACCACGGGCGCAGAAACACGGTGAACACCAGCACCAGCTCCAGGCCGATCACCCAGCCGATCTGCCGGCGCACCGGGCGCAGCAGCGGCAGCAGGCGCCGGAACATGCTGCGGTCCAGGGCCTTTCTTGCCAGCAATTCTTCTATCTCGATATCGCTCAGGGCAGTGCCCGCTTGCGGCTTAGCCATGCTCGATCCCCAGCAGTTCACGGTAGGTCGGGTTGCGTTGCAGCAGCTGCGCATGGCTGCCGCTGTCGGCGATGCCGGTACTGCTCAGCAGCAGCACGCGGTCGGCCAGTTGCACGGTGTTCAGCTTGCTGGCGATCAGCAGCAGGGTCGGTGCATGCCCATCGCTGCGGCGCTGGCGCAGGGTGTCGAGCACACGCTGTTCACTGATCGCGTCCAGCGCGCTGGTGGCGTCGTCCAGGCACAGGATGTCGGGGGCCGCCAGCAGGGCGCGGGCCAGGCACAGGCGCTGGCGCTGGCCGCCCGAGAGGGTCACGCCACGGTCGCCCAGCGGCGTGTCCAGGCCCTGGGGCAGGCGCGCCAGCACGTCCTCGGCGCTGGCCTGGCGCAGTGCATCGAGCAGTTGCGCGTCGCTGGCCGTGGGCGCACCCAGGCGCAGGTTGGCAGCCAGGCTGTCGGCGAACAGAAAGCTCTCCTGGGGCAGCACATGCACGCGCCGGCGCAGTTCATCCAGCGCCAGGGTGCGCACGTCGTGCCAGCCCCGTGCAGCGCTGCCCAGCAGCACGCGGCCCTGGTCGGCCTCGGTCAGGCGCGGCAGCAGGCTGGCCAGCAGGCTCTTGCCGGTGCCCGTGGCGCCCACCAGCGCGACCACCTCGCCGGGTTCTATCTGCAACGAGCACTGGCTGAGCACCGCCTGCCCACCGCCGGGCGCTGCCACGCCGACAGCCTCCAGCTTCAGGCCCAGCGGCCCCGGGGGCAGCGACTGCTGACCGCTGACGATGTGTACCGGCGCATCGAGCAACTGCCAGATACGCTCGGCCGAGGCGCGCGCGTCGGCGAAGGTCTGCATCACCCGGCCGATGCCTTCGATGCGAAACACCAGGGTGGTGGCGATCAGCAGCGAGGTCACCAGCTCGCCGATGCCGATGCGCCCCTGGGCCACCAGCTGCGCACCGACCACCAGGATCCACACATGCCCCAGCGCCACCACCGCCTGCGGCAGCGGTATGCGCGAGCTGGCGTAGGCCAGCGCCTGGCGTGCATGCCCGGCAAACACCTGCACCTGCGCGGCAAAGCCCTCGATGCGCTGGGCCTGCAGGCCGAACGACTTGATCACCCGTACCGCGCCGATGCCTTCGGCCAGGTCCTGGTTGACCCGGTCGTAGGCGGCGCCCACGGCACGGTCCAGTGCCACCAGGCGCTCGGTCTGGTGCACGAAGATGCCCAGCCCGAGCGCGGTCAGCAGCAGCGGCCCCAGGGCCAGCCACGGGTCGTACCAGGCCAGCAGGCCGACGGTGGCCAGCACCACCAACGGGGTTTCCACCAGTTGGCGCCAGAAGCTGATCAGCGCATCGCGCACCTTGTCCGCATCGCGGGTGGTGCGGGTGACCATCTCGCCCATGCCGTGCTGCCAGTGGTAGCCCAGGTGCAGGGCCTGCACCTGGGCCAGCAGGCGCTCGCGCAGGCGCGTGAGCAGCGCCTGGCCGAGCACCAGCGAGCCGATGGCCGCGGCGTACTGCAACACCGCGCGGCCCAGCGCCACCGCGCCTATCAGCCAGAACCAGTGCCAGGCCAGGCGTGCATCCAGGCTGCCATCGGCCAGGCGCACCACGGCGGCGCCGGCACTCACGTCGTTCAGCGCATGGCCGATCAGCCATTGCTGCCAGACCAGCCCCAGGTTGATGAAAACGAACAGCCCGGCGACCAGGGCGAAACGCCAGGGCATTTCGCGGTAGATCGCCAGGCTGCGCAGCAGCGGGTGTCGAGGGCTCATGGAAAACTCGAGACAAAGGGGAAAGCAGGCGCAGGGCAGGCCCCGCGCCCGGTGTTCAGCGGCTGGCGCCCGCGCTCTGCCTGGCGGCGAGAATGGCGGTGTATTCGCCCGGGTCAATGCCGTTGAGGTAGTAGTTGCCCACGTGGTGCAGGCGCCAGCGGATCGGGTCGTGGGTGGTGTGCACCCGCGCATTGCGCCAGAAGCGGTCCAGGTTCCATTTGCTCAGCGAGGCGCTGGCCCCCAGCAGCGAGAAGATGTCGCTGGAGATCTTCAGCGAGGCGGCATCCGAGTGCGCCCGCGCGGTGGCTACCGAGAGAATCAGCTCGTCCTGCAGGGCCTTGTCGTCGGGGGCCAGCTCGTGCGCATCGAAGGTCCGTGCGGCATCGCGCAGCAGCGATTCGGCGGCGCGCAGGGCCACGGCGTATTCACCGACCTGGCGGATGATGTGCGGCTCTTCGCTGGCGCGCTCCACCTCGCTCTCTACCCACGGGCGCGCGTGCTGGTTGAGGTAGTCGATGCCGGCCTGCAGGGCGCCGGCGGCGATGCCGGTGTCGATGGCCGCGTGCAGTATCTGCGGGAAGGTCAGCCCGGTGCGCTTCATCGGGCCCTGGCGGCGCAGCACATAGCGCTCGTCCAGCTCGATGTTGTCGAACTGCACCGTGCCGCTCACCGAGTTGTTCTGGCCGAATGCGTCCCAGTCGTCGAGCAGGGTCAGGCCCGGCGTGTCGCGGTGCAGCAGCACCCCGGCGCCGCCGTCGTCGCTGGCGGCGGTCAGCGAGATCCATTCGGCCAGGTACGAGCCGGTGGAGTAGAACTTGCTGCCGTTGAGCACCAGCTTGCCGTCTTCGCGGCGCTCGATGCGGGTCTTGAGGGCGAACTTGTTCTTGCCGCCGACCTCGGCCAGGGCGTTGCCCAGGCGCTTGCCGGCCAGCAGGTCGGCAATCAGGCGCTCGCGCACTTCATCCGGGTAGCCGCTGAGCACACCGCGCAGCATCACGTTGTGAATCTGCAGCAGTTGCCCGACACCGCCGTCGGCGGCGGACACGATGCGCACGGTCTCGACGATGGTCTGTACCGAAGCGCCCAGCCCGCCGAACTGCGCGGGCACGCCGATGGCGGTCAGGCCGCTGTCGGACAGCAGCTGGGCCTGGCGACGCGGCAACTGGCGGTTGTTGTGCCGGTCGCGGGCCAGCTCGGCGATCTGGCCGGCGATTTCATGGGCGGCGGCGATGGCCTGGGCGGCGCTTTCCAGGCGGCGGGGCGGGGTACTCATGCGGGGGCTTCCTTGAATGAACAGGTTTCAGGCCCTTGAGCAGGTTCTGTGCCACACACCGCAAAGCCTTGTGCCACAAGGACTGCGGCCAGGTACGGGCGGCGGGGTGCTGCTGGGGCAGCAGCGGGGCGCCGATTGTTGCTCTGGCAGCAGCAGGGCAGCTGCAACACTGCTGCCAGGCCAGCACCCGGTGTTCAGAAGGTCTTTAAAAAACCAACAAAAACAATGAGTTGGTGAGTTGGCACGGGCGCTGCAATGGCATGGCTACCTTCGCTTGATGGAACATGCCCATGTCAATCGCCGCTACCTTGCCGTTGCCTGCCGCACCGGCCCTCGAACAGATCTGGTTCACCCGCTGCCCGGTGCCGACCGCCTCCGGCATCGCCTACACCCTGGGCTGGCTGGGCGAGGAATTCGCCGCCGACGGCCTGCCGGTGGAGACCCTGCAGGAGGCCCGCCAGCTCGGCCATCACCACTACGATCACCAGTTGCCCGGGCTGTTTCGCGAGGGCGGCAACGTGCCGGCCCTGGCCGCCCGCGCCGCCGGTTCGCCCAGCCGCCTGATCGGCCTGACCTGGATCGAGGAATGGCAGACCGTCCTGGTACGCCCCGACTCCGGCATCCGCAGCGCCCGGGACCTCAAGGGCAAGCGCCTGGCGCTGCCGGCCTGGGGCGACAACCGCCCGGGCAGCATCGCCCGCGCCATGAGCCTGCATGGTTACAAGGGCGCGCTGAGCCTGGCCGGCCTGAGCTTCGACGATGTCGAACTGGTGGAAGTGGCGCTGCACAACCAGGATGACGCCCCCACCCCCGAGCAGGGCCTGCAGCGCCTGTGGTCGGGGCTGGACTACCTGGCCCGTGGCGAGGTCGACGCGGTGTACGTCAAGGGCGCCGCCGCTGCCGATGCAGCGCGCCGCCTGGGCCTGGTGGTGGGCATCGACCTGGACCAGATCAGCGACCCGCGTTACCGCATCAACAACGGCACGCCACGGCCGATCACCGTGCACCAGAGCCTGCTGGACAACCACTTCGACCTGGTGGTGCGCTTCCTCGCGCAGACCCTGCGCGCCGCCGACTGGGCCAGCCACAACCGCGAGGCGCTGCTGCGCATCCTGCAGGACGAGACCCGCGCCGGCGCCCAGGGCGTGGACGAAGCCTACCGTGGCGACTTCCACACCACCCTGGCCCCGGACCTCTCGGCCCAGCGCCTGGGCTACCTGGACATCCAGAAGACCTTCCTCAACCTGCATGGCTTTCTCGAAGCCGATTTCAACCTGGCCGACTGGGTCGACCCGCGTCCACTGCAAGCTGCCCATCAACTGCTGGCCCGGCGCGCCCGCGCCTGAACCAAGGAGTTCGCCATGACCGTACTGACCACCGAGCACCTGATCGACGCCGACCTCAAGGCCTTCATCGAGCAGGTGCTGCACGAGGCCGAACAGGCCTTCACCGTGTTCCGCGAAACCAACACCATCACCGCCGCCGGCACCGTGGGCTTCATCGAGCGCGTACCGGGCCGCGAGCTGCTGGTGTCGGTCAACTACCCAGGCCCGTGGGACTACCGCAAGCCGCTGCAGGCCACGGTCAGCGACTTTGCCGGCAACCTGGTGCATGGCCAGGGCAAGGGCGGGCTGGGCCGCTACACCCGGCTGTTTCGCGAAGACGCCGGCATCACCACGGTGTCCCACGTGCACACCCCGTACCTGGGCGCCTGGGCGCAGACCCAGCGCAGCCTGCCGTTCCACTACGTGCCGGTGCAGCGCTACCAGCTGGCCCGCGAGCTGCCGGTGTACATCGACCGGCGCCAGGACGAGGTCGACTTCATTCTCGAGCGCCTGGCCGAGAACCCCTACACCCCGGCGATTCTCGAAGCCAACGGCGGTGCGACCGTGTGGGGGCGCCAGGGCCTGCGCGCCACCGCCGAATTCATCCTGCTGCTGGAGGAGGGCGCGCAACTGCAACTGCTGGCCGAGTCCATCGGCGGCTCGCGCCCCTACGGCCCCGGCGTGCTCACCCAGCAATGGAACATGAGCAAGCTGATCGACCGCGCCCACGCGCTGGGCCTGGTCCCGGCCATCGACCGCCCACGCGCCTGAGGAACCTGCCATGGCCATCAAGATCCTGTGGTACCTCACCAGCCCCGACGGCCCCTACCCGTGGGAGCCCCAGGGGCGCTGGAAAACCGATTTCGCCCACCTCAGGCAACTGGCGGTGGCCAGTGACCGCCTGGGGTTCTACGGCGCCCTGCTGGGTTCAAGCCCCAACGAGAGCCTGGCGGTGTCGGCGGCACTGATCGATGCCACCGAGCGCCTGCGCTTTCTGGTGGCGCAGCACCCGGGCGAGCTGTCGCCGGCGGTGCTGGCCAAGTGGGCGCTGACCTTCGACGAGTTCTCCAACGGCCGCCTGCTGTGCAACGTGGTCAATGGCAGCGACGCGGGCCTGGCCACCCTGGGTGTGCATTACCCGCACGATGAGCGCTACCAGTTCAGCCTGGAGTACTGGCGCGCCTTCCAGCGCATCTATGCCGGCGACACCGGCGGTTTCGACGGCCAGTACGTGAAGCTCGCGCCACGCCCGGCTGCGGCGGCGCGCCATCCGCTGGGCGGCTGGCACCCGCCGCAGCGCCTGGCGGTACCCCTGTGGGGCGCCGGCACCTCGGACGTGGGCGTGGCGCATTCGGTGCAACTGCTGGACGTGTACCTGAGCTTTGCCGACACCCCGCCCCGGCTGGGCGACAAGTTCCGCCGCGTGGCCGCCGAAGCGGCGAAGTTCGGCCGCGAACTGACCTACGGCACGCGCCTGCAGGTCATCGTGCGCGAGACCGAGGCCCAAGCCTGGGTGCATGCCGAGAAGCTGCTGCAACAGACCTCCCTGGCCACCGCCCGCGCCGCCATCGAGCGCCGCCTGCCGCCGGGCCAGACCCTGGACACCTTCCACAGCGACAACGCGCAGGTGCAGCGCAACGTGCAGAGCATCCGCGACGGGCGCCTGCCCACTGCGCGCGAGCTTGAGATCTACCCCAACGTGTGGACCGGCCCCAGCCTGTTCGGCTTCGACATCCTCGGCCCGTCGTCCGGCACCTACCTGGTGGGCAGTGCCGAGCAGGTGGCCGAGCGCATTCGCGAGTACCAGCAGCAGGGCACCTCGGCGTTCATTCTCTCGGGCTTTCCGCTGATCGATGAAGCGCACCGGGTGGCCGACCTGCTGTTCCCGCTGCTGGAACTGGACCACGGGTTCGAGATCCCGCGCCTGGGTGCGCGCACCGCTGCCGAGCCGGCCTAAGGAGCTGCCCATGCCTCATGAATTCTCGCGCCGGATCTTCCTCGGCAACAGCCTGGCCGTCGGCGGCGGCCTGTTGCTGGGCTCCAGCCTGCTGGGCGGCTGCGATGCCGGCGGGCCTGCCAGCAACGCGGCGGCCAGCGCACGCCCGGGCACCCCGGTGCACGGCGGGCGCCTGCGCGTCGGCATCATCGACGGCGACCAGGCCGGCAACCTGGATGCACACAAGCCTTCCGGTGGCGGGATCATTCGCGGCTGGGCGCTGTACAGCAAGTTCTGGGAATGGAACGACGACGTCAGCACGCGCCTGGGCCTGGCCGAATTTGTCGAGCCCAATGCCGATGCCAGCGCCTGGACCATTCGCATCAAGCCGGGGCTGGAGTTCCACCACGGCAAGAGCATCGGCGCCGACGACATGCTGTTCTCGATCCTGCGCCTGACCGACCCGAAACTTGCCTCGCCATTTGCCGGGCTGGTGGGCGCCATCGACCGCCAGGCGCTGCGCAAGCTCGACGAGCGCACCATCGAGATCCGCTTCAAGCAGGGCCGCAGCTTCTTCCCGCTGGACGAGACCCTGATTGCCTTCGGCGGCATCGTGCCCACCGACTACGACCCAGCCAGCAACCCGGTGGGCGCCGGCCCGTACCGGCTTAAAAGTTTCGTGCCGGGCCAGCGTGCGCTGTTCAGCCGTTTCGAAAACTACTACAAGCCCAACCAGCCGTACGCCGACGAGCTGGAGATCATCGAATTCAAGGACCAGGTATCGCGCGTGGCCGCCCTGCGTGCCGGGCAGATCGACATCGCCAGCGGCGTGCAGGCCGAGCACAGTGCCTTGCTCAAGGCCGACCCGCGCCTGCAACTGGTGGTGTCGCCCACCACCTCGTTCAGTGGCTTCAACCTCAACACCGCCAAGGCGCCGTTCCAGGACGAGCGGGTACGCCAGGCCTTCCGCCTGCTGGCCGACCGCCAGGAGCTGGTGGGCCGTGGCCTCAACGGTTTCGGGCGCATCGCCAACGACCTGTATTCGCCAACCGACCCCACCTACAACCATGCCATCGCCCAGCGCCCCTTCGATCTGGACCAGGCCCGTTCGCTGCTGCGCCAGGCCGGGCAGACCGACCTGCGCATAGAGCTGACCACCACCGCCAACGAAATCAACGCTGCCCTGGTGTTCGCCCAGCAGGCGAAGAAGGCCGGGGTCCAGGTCAAGGTCACGCCGGTGGACGCCTCGGTATTCAACGGCCCGCAGAAGGAGCAGTGGCTGATGTCGCCCGGCTCGACACCGGCCCGCGGCTTTCTGGCCACCGGCCTGCACAACGATGCACCGCTGGCGATCTACAACCGCAGCAACTTCCGTGACGAGCGCTTCAGTGCGCTGTTCACCCAGGCCCTCGGCCAGCCGGATCTGGCGCAGCGCAAGCAACTGGTACACGAGGCGCAGGCCATTCAGCACCAGCGCGGCGGCCTGCTGATCTGGGGCTTCACCGACGTGCTGGACGCCGCCTCGAACAAGGTCGGCGGCCTGCACGGCGAACAGACCACCTTCGCCTCCTGGCGCTTTGACAGCCTGTGGTTGAACCATGCCTGAACCGTGCGCAACCTCTCATCGACTGCCGGCCTGGCTGCCCTGGTTCATCGGGCGCCTGGGCTACGGCCTGCTCACCGCCTGGGTCATCAGCCTGGTGGTGTTCATCGCCACCCAGGCGCTGCCCTCGGACCCGGCGCGGGTGATCCTGGGCCCCGACGCGCCGCTGGAGAGCATCCAGACCCTGCGCGAGCAACTGGGCTTGAACCGGCCGATCATGCTGCAGTACCTGAGCTGGCTGGGGCAGGTGCTGCACGGCGACCTGGGCATCTCGCTGGATTCGAACCAACCGGTGGCCGGCATCATTCTCGCGCGTTTTGGCAATACCCTGGCGCTGCTGGGCGGCGTGCTGCTGGTGGTGGTGCCGCTGGCGTTGAGCATCGGCGTGAGCCTGGCGCTGCGGCGTGACAGCCGGCTGGACCGCTGGGCGCTGTCGGCGCTGATCTTTCTCAAGGCCACCCCGGGTTTTCTGCTGGCCATCGGGCTGGTGCTGCTGTTTTCCATGCCACAGTTCAGCCTGCTGCCGGCGGTGTCGATCCTCGACCCGGACAAGCACCTGTGGCAGCAGCTGGAGTTTCTGCTGCTGCCGATCCTGGCCCTGAGCCTGTCGTCGCTGCCGTACCTGGCGCGGCTGGTACGCGCCTCGATGATCGAGGCGCTTGAATCCGACTACGTGAGTGCGGCGCGCCTGCGCGGGGTGCCCGAATGGCGCATCGTGTGGCGCCACACCTTGCCCAACGCGCTGGTGCCGGCGGTGCAGGGCGTGGCCCTGACCTTGCGCACGCTGATCGGCGGCGCGCTGCTGGCCGAGGTGATCTTCAGCTACCCCGGCATCGGCACCCAGCTCAACACCGCGATCCAGATGCGCGACCTGCCGCTGATCCAGGGCGTGGTGCTGGTGATCACCCTGGGCGTAGTGGCGATCAACCTGCTGGCCGACCTGCTCACCGTGCTGCTGACCCCCAGGCTGCGCACCGCGCGGCGGGCCACGCTGATCCAGCGCAACCGTCGCGGCATCCAGAGCTGGTGGCGCCGCCCGGCAGCCAAGGCCCCTTGAGAGGAAGAGAGCATGTTCAGTGCAAGTGTCTGGCGTGAGCCGCAAATTCGTCGGGGTGGGCTGGTGACCCTGGCCATCGTGCTGCTGGCGCTGCTGGGCCCGTGGCTGGCGCCGCATGCGCCCACCGACATGGTTGGCGGGGTGTACGGCCCGCCCAGCGGCGAGGCGCCGTTGGGGCATGATTTTCTGGGCCACGACGTGGTGTCGCGGCTGCTCAGTGGCGGTGTGTCGATCCTGTGGATGTCGCTGGCGGCCGCTGCCATTGCGCTGGTGCTGGGCACGGCGCTGGGGCTGCTGGCCGGGTTGTCGCGCCAGCGCCTGGACCAGGCCATCACCTGGCTGGCGGATGTGTGGCTGGCGTTTCCGGACCTGATCCTGGTGCTGCTGATCGTGTCGATGCTGGGGCGCGCGCCGTGGCTGATCGTGATGACCGTGGCAATTGCCTTTACCCCCGGCGTGATCCGCCTGGCGCGCGGCAGTGCGGTGGCGGTGGCCAGCCAGGAGTTCGTGGAGGCGGCGCAGATGATGGGCTTTTCGCGCACGCGGATTCTGCTGCGCGAGATCCTGCCCAACGTGCTCACGCCGCTGCTGGTGCACTTTGGCAACATGCTGACCTGGGGCGTGGGCATGTTGTCGGGCCTGAGCTTTCTGGGTTACGGCGTGGCGCCGCCGGCGGCGGACTGGGGGCTGATGATCAACGAGAACCAGGCCGGGCTGCTGGTGCAGCCGTGGGCGGTGCTGGCACCGGCGCTGCTGATCGGGGTGTTCGCCTACGGCACCAATATTCTGGCCGAGGGCATTGCCCGGCACAGTGCGGGAGAACGCAAATGAATGCGCATGCCTTGATGGCCTCTTCGCCGGCAACGCCGGCGCCTACAGGTTTTGCACCGTCTGTAGGAGCCGGCGTTGCCGGCGAAGCGTTGCGGGTCGAGAACCTGCGGGTCGAACTCGCCAGCGGCGCCGATATCATCGACCACATCCACTTCAGCCTGGCCCCCGGTGAAATCCTCGGCCTTGTCGGCGAGTCCGGCTCGGGCAAGACCACCCTGGCCACCGCGCTGCTGGCCCATGCCCGGCGCGGTGCGCAGATTGCCGGCGGGCGCATCGACATTGCCGGCGCGTCGCTGCTCGAGCTCAAGGGCGATGCCCTGCGCCGCGCCCGCGGCGGGCTGATCGGCTATGTCGCGCAAGACCCGGCCATGGCCCTCAACCCGGCGCTGCGCATCGGCAACCTGCTGCGCGAAACCCTGCAGGCCCACGAGCCGCAGCTTGCCCGCGCGGCCCAGGCCGACCGCCTGCAGCAGACCCTGGTAGACGTCGGCCTGCCCGGCGATCGCGAGTTTCTCAGGCGCTTCCCCCATCAACTGTCCGGCGGCCAGCAGCAACGGGTGATGCTGGCCCTGGCCTTCGTGCTGCGCCCGCGCCTGATCGTGCTCGACGAACCCACCACCGCCCTCGACGTCGGCACCCAGGCGCACATCCTGCAAACCCTGCGCAGGCTGTGCAAGGAGCAGGGGGTGGCGGCGGTGTACGTGTCCCACGACCTGGCCGTGATCAAGGACCTGGTCGACCGCGTGATGGTGATGTACGCCGGGCGCATCGTCGAGGTGGCGCAGCGCGAACGCCTGTTCGCGCGGCCCGCGCACCCGTACACCCTGGGCCTGCTGGCGGCGATTCCGGACGTGGCCCGCCAGCGCCCGTTGCAGGCGATTGCCGGCCATGCCCCGGCGCCCGGTCAGCGCCCGCAAGGCTGCGCCTTCGCCCCGCGGTGCGCGCGCCGCAGCGCTGCCTGCACCTCGCTGGAGCCGTCGCTGAATGCGCTGGACAGCGCGCAGCAGGTCGCCTGCCTGCACCCGCAACTGACCGCCGTGGCCGCGCCGGCGGTGGTGCCGGCAACGGTGCTCAGCTGCGCTGACACGCCGCTGCTGAGCCTGCGCGACCTCAACCTGAGCTACGACCGCCAGGTGCTGTTCGACCTGTCGCTGGACCTGTACAAGGGCGAATGCCTGGCGGTGGTGGGCGAGTCGGGCTCGGGCAAGACCAGCCTGGCGCGCACCCTGGCGGGGCTGGGCGATACCGCCCAGGCCGAGCTGACCTTCGACGGGCAGCCGCTGAGCCTGCTGGCGCGCCAGCGGCCCGCGGCCACGCGCCACCGTATCCAGTACATCTTCCAGAACCCGTACCGCGCCCTGAACCCGCGCCAGACCGTGGCGCAGTGCCTGCAAGCGCCGCTGGAGCACTTCTTCGGCCTCAAGGGCGCGGCCTGCCGGGCGCGTATCGACGCGGCGCTGGCACGGGTCGCGCTGCCCCCGGATGCGGCGCACAAGTACCCGCATCATCTGTCGGGTGGCGAGCGCCAGCGCGTGGCGATTGCCCGCGCGCTGGTGTGCGAGCCTTCGGTGCTGATCTGCGACGAGGTGACCTCGGCCCTGGACGTGTCGGTGCAGGCGGCGATCCTGGCGCTGCTCAAGCAGTTGCAGGGCGAGGGCATGACCCTGCTGTTCGTCACCCACGACCTGGGCGTGGTGCGCGCCATCGCCGACCGCGTGGTGGTGGTCAGGGAAGGGCGGATTGTCGAGCAGGGGCCGGCGCAGGATGTGCTGGACCACCCCCAGGCGGCGTACACCCAGGGCTTGCTGGCGCACTCGCCACGGCTGGGCTGAGCGGGCGGCCGGCGTGCATCAGCGCATGCACCAGCAGGCCGGTCAGCAACCCCCAGAACGCGCCGCCGATACCCAGCAGGGTGACATTGGCGGCGGTGGCCAGAAAGGTGATCAGCGCGGTCTCGCGGGTACGCGCATCGCCCATCGCGCTGGCCAGGCTGCCACCGATGGCGCCCAGCAGGGCCAGCCCGGCGAGGGTGGTGACGAAGGTGCGCGGCAGCACCATGAACAGGCTGGCCAGGGTCACGCCGAAAACCCCCACGGTGACGTAGAACACCCCGCAGGCGATGCCGGCGAGGTAGCGCCTGGCCGGGTCGGGGTGCGCGTCCTTGCCGGTGCAGATGGCCGCAGTGATGGCGGCCACGTTGAACGCATGGGCGCCAAACGGCGCCATCAGCAGCGACCCCAGCCCGGTGACCGTGATGATCGGGTTGGCGCTGGTGGTGTAGCCGTCGTTGCGCAGCACCAGCATGCCCGGCATGTACTGCCCGGTGAGGGTGATGACGAACAGCGGCAGCGCCACGCCGAACAGCGCGCCAAGGCTGAACTGCGGAGTTTCGAACACCGGCAGCGCCATGCTCAGGTGCACGCCGTGCAGGTCCAGGCGCTGCTGGGCCAGCAGCATGGCCAGGCCCGCCACCAGCACCCCGACCACGGCAAAGCGCGAGGTGAAGCGGCGCAGCACGGCGTAGGTGAGCACCAGCACGATCACCAGCAGCGGGTCGGCGCTGGCCCCGCCGAAGGCGTTGACCCCGAACTGCAGCAGGATGCCTGCCAGCAGCCCGGCGGCGATGCCGGCCGGTATCCAGCGCACCAGCCGCTCGAACACCCCCGACAGCCCCAGCAGGATGAAGCCGATGGCGCACAGCACGTAGGCGCCGATCACCTCGCCATAGGGTGTGAACGGCATGACCGTGGCCAGGAACGCCACCCCCGGGGTGGACCAGGCGGTGATGATCGGCGCGCGGTAGCGCCAGCTCAGCCAGGCCCCGGTCAGGCCCACGCCGATGCTCACCGACCACACCCACGAGGCGGTTTGCGCGGCGGTCAGGTTGCCCAGTTGCGCGGCCTGGAACACCAGCACGAAGGTGCCGCCATAGTTGACCATGACGCTGATCAGGGCGGCCAGGGTGGGTGAGACGAGGTCACGCGGGTGCAGGCGCGAAGCGGTTCGGTTCATGGGCAGGTCCTTGCGGGATGGGCTGGGGTGCCGAGCGTATCCGCGCCAGGGGTGGCCCGATCAGTCCACCTCGCTGGCCTGCGCCAGACCGCTGCGCACGCCGGGGCGCAGGGCCTTGGCCAGGCGTGCCACGGCACTGCCGATCTGGTGCGGGGTGAGCGCTGCGAAGCCCAGCAGCCAGCCGCCCTGTGCCGGCGGCGTGGCGTACAGGCGGCTGAGGCCGGGCAGGTGGATGCCCGCCCGCGCGGCCTGGCGGATCGTCTCGGCCTCGCTCCAGCCATGCTCCAGGCGGCACAGCATCTGCAGGCCGCCCGGTGGCAGCTGCGCGCTGGCGATGCCGCCCAGGTGCTGGTGCAGTGCCTCGGCCATGGCCTCGCGGCGCACGGCATACAGCGTGCGCATGGCGCGAATGTGCGCGGCGAAATGGCCGTCTTCGATAAACCGCGCCAGGGTCAACTGGGCCAGTTGCGGGGTGTGCCCGTCGAGCATGCTGCGCGCGTGGCTCATGGGCGCGACCAGGGCCGGCGGCAGCACCATGAAACCCATGCGCAGGCCGGGGTACAGCGACTTGGCGAAGGTGCCCAGGTAGATCGTGCGCTGCGCGTTGTCCAGGCCCTGCACGCAGGCGGTGGGCAGGCCGTCGTAGTGGAACTGGCTGTCGTAGTCGTCCTCGATGATCCAGCCATTGCGCTCGGCGGCCCAGGCAATCAGGTCCAGGCGCCGTTCCAGGGCCAGGGTGACGCCGGTGGGGTACTGGTGCGACGGGGTGACGTAGACGGTGTTGGCGCCGCTGCGGTCGGCACGCAGCAGGTCGGTGCGCAGGCCGTGCTCATCCACGGCCACGGGCACCACCTGCAGCTGGGCCATCTCGAAGGCCTTGCGCGCGCCAAAGTAACCCGGGTCTTCGAGCAGGATCGGCCCGCCGGGGTCGGCCAGCACCTGCGCGCACAGGTACAGCGCCTGGCGCGCGCTGCTCAGCACCAGCACCTGGTCGGCGTGCACCCTGGCGCCGCGTTCCAGGTTCAGGTAGCGGGCGATGGCCTGGCGCAGCGGCGCGGCACCCAGCGGGTCGCCATGCAGCAGCACCTGGGCGCGGTAGTCCTTCTGGGCCTGGCGTTGCAGGCGGTCCCAGGTGTCGAGGGGGAAGTTGCGCGTCTCGGGCAGGCCGGTGGCGAAGGCCTTGACCTGCTGCTGGTCGCTGACCCCGCCGCTGGCCAGGATCGCCGCGCCACGGGCGCTGAGGCCGACGGTGGCAGGCGCGTGCTGCGGCGCGCCGGTGCGCGGGGGGCGTGCACCCAGCAGACGCGGCCCCAGGTGCTCGGCCACATAGCTGCCCGAGCCTGGGCGGCGGCAGATGCAGCCCTCCAGCTGCAGTTGCACATAGGCCATCTCCACGGTGTCGCGAGACAGTCCCAGGGAACTGGCCAGGGTGCGGGTGGCGGGCAGGCGGCAACCCGGCGGCAGTTCGCCGGCAAGAATGAGTTCGCGCAGGGCGCGCTGTACCCGCACGCGCAGCTCCAGCGGGGCCAGCTCGGCGGCGGCCAGGCGGATCTTCAGGGTGTCGAGTTGAAAACTGTGGGCCATGACGTCTGTGCAGTGAAGAAGGGCAGGCCGGCATGCTGACCTGCCAGGGCCCGGCTGTCCATGCCTGCCCTTGAACGGGGGAAGGTTACAGCGCGATCTGGTAGAGGATCGTGCCGGGGTTGACGGCCACACGGTTGTACAGCTGCTGGGCGCGATGGTTGGTCTGGTGGGTGTGCCAGTACAGGCGTGTGCACTGCTGCTGGTCGGCGGCGGCCTTGACCCAGGCGATCAGGTGCTCGCCGGTACCCTGGCCGCGCATCTGCGGGGCGACGTAGAGGTCTTCGAGGTAGCAGTAGTGGGTGGTCGACCAGGTAGAGCGGTGGATGACCCAGGTGACCATGCCGACCAGCTCGCCGTCGTACTCGGCCACTGCGGCGAACACGGGCTCGTCGGGGTCCAGAAAGCGCTTGAAGGTGGTGGCGTTGACGGCTTCGCCCAGGTCGACCTGGTAGAAGTCCTGATAGGCCAACCAGAGCGGCAGCCAGGCCTCGAAGTCGGTGGGCTGGATGGGGCGGATGGCGAGTGATGCGGTACTGCTGGTCATCGCTGATGGTCCTCGTTGATGGCAAGGCTGCATGCCTCGCGACCTGCCCAAGCATAGGGGCAGGGCGCGGGCATCAACCGACCACTTGGAGGGCGGCGGGCAGTCCGCGTGCCTCAGGCCGCCAACACGCCGGCCAGCGCGACCAGCCGCTGTTCGACCGTGTCGCGGGGGCAGTGGCTCTGCAGGTAGCCGGCCTCGACGACAAAGTCGAAGTCCTGCTGCAGGGCATGGGCCAGGGCGTCGCGCCCGAGCAGTTCATCGACATCGATCTGCAGCAGGAAGCCATGCGGCGTGGAGGTGACATAGAGATGGGTGTGCACCTGCGGGCTGGGCCTGTGCAGCAGGTAGAAGTAGGGTTCGTCGGCACTGCCGGAAACCGGCACGTAGCCTTCGACCGACAGCGGTGCCAGTTGCGCCAGCCGCTGCGGGGTTTGCAGCCGTTGATGCAGGGCGAAGCTGAACAGCTCGGCATGGCTGCCACTCATGCGTTCCCTGGCCAGCAGGTACACCTGGTCGCGTTCGAAGCGCAGTTGGCGCAACGCGCAGTACCCGAGGGCCGAGGGGGTCTGGATCAGCACCTGGCGCCACGGCTCCCGCACCCGGGCCTGGTCGATGATGCGTTGCAACTGGGCCGGCAGCGGGCGGGTTTCGTCCAGTCGGTTCCAGAGGCAGAACAGCGTCACGCGCATGCCGTCTTCATTGGCCAGCAGGCGTTTCCAGGTGCCAGGGCCCGTGAGACCGTCGCCAAGGAACGAATGGTTGTAGCCGCGTTTGAGCAGGTAATCACCCTCGCTCAACAGCGCGCGCTCCCAGAGGAAGTCATCGATTGCGCGTAGCCCGTGGTCGTCGAACATCTGCTCGGCCAGCGCAAGGCTGCTGGCAAAGTGTTCCTGCCAGGTGGCGTGCGCGTGGCTTTGCAGCGCCCAGGCGGCGCTGCTGTGGTCGAGCAGAAAATCGATCTGGCCCTGGAAGTAGCCGTGCTGCTCGGCGTGTTCGAGCAGCGGCCGCCATTGGCTGTCGGCGACGATCAGTTTCGCCTTGGTGATTTCCTCGCGCACCTGGGTACCGCGAAAGCCGCCGACGGGCCTGTCGACGCTGGCAAAGTGCGCGAGGATGTCCAGCGCCTGCTCCAGCATTTCGCCGAGCCCGCTGACGCTGCGCTTTACATCGTCCGGCCCGTCGTAGCTGGCATTGACCGACAGGTTGACCACCAGTCGCATCCACTCGCCAAATGCCTGCGGTTGGCTGCTGCCATGGCGGCGCAGGAACATCGCATAGCCGCAGAACTGCACCAGGCGGGTGTAGTTCAGTGGCTGGTCGCTGATGGCGTGGTTGAAGAAGGCGACCTCGTCGAAGTAGTGCGCCGTGGGCAACTGGGTGGTGAAACTGTCGGGCCCTTCGCTCCAGGCCTCGAGCAGCAGCATCAGGGTTTCGGAAAACGCATCATCGAGCCAGCCGTTGTCCTCGTACACCTGGTAGCTCAGGCGCTGCTGGCGGTTGCGCAGCTTGAGCAGTTCGGCTTCGTAGCTCGGCGCATCGACGGCGCGGGTGGCCGCGGCGACCATCTGCAACAGGTTCATCACCGCCTGGTCGAACAGGCGCATGGTCGCGGGGGCCGAGGCGTCATTGCGGGCGTTGCTGAAGTTCCAGAAAAAATCCGCCCAGCGCGTGTCCATGCGCCAGGCGAAGAAGGTCGCGGTGCTGACCGGCTTGCCGTGCATCTGCCGGGGGTGACCGTCGAACTGGGTGTGCAGGTGCCGTTCATAGCGCGCCTTGAACGTCTCGAAGGCGGTCAGCGGCATGCCGCGGGCGTTCATCTTGATGTACAGGTCGTCGGCCAGGCCGAAGTCGTCCAGGTCGAGGATCTGGAAGCTGATCACCGGCTGCTGCACATCGATCAGGCGGGCAAAACGGGCGGTGGCGGCGTTGTGAAAGCGCTCGTGCATGGCCTGCAGCATGGTCAGGCATGACTGGATGGTGGGGTCCAGGCGCCAGTGGCGAAAGTACCAGGGCTGGTCGGTGAGGTGCTCGATCAGCGAGTCGTCGGCACCCAGCGCGGGCGAGGGCGCATGCTGGCTGAGGGCGTCGAAGAACTCGCTGCTGCTGGGCCTGACGCTGTAGGCGAATCGGGCGCTGCCGTTGGCGTTGCAGAACAGCTGGGCGAAGGCTGCCAGCTCACCGTCGCGTTGCGCCAGGTACCAGTGCAGCAGAAACAGCGTGGTCAGGCGCTGCTGGCCGTCGAGCGGGACGAACTGGCGCTGGGGGTTCAGCGTGCCGTAGACGAAGTCCAGGTTCAGCGGCAGGCTCGGGTCGTCGGGCGGCAGTGCCAGGGCGTGGGCCAGGGCACCGAGGAATTCGCTGCGCACCTCTTCGGTATCGGCCCTGCCCTGGGCGTAGTCGCGCTGGATCAGCGGGATGCGGGTGCCGGCGTAGCGCTCGAACAGCTGGCCGAAGATGATCTGGCTGTTGGCGCTCATGCGTGCTGCTCCTGCGGGTCGGCGAAGAAGGCTATCAGGGTGTGCAAGAGCGCAAGCGCGTAGCCCTTGCGGTCCTGTTCGCCCCAGAACAGCAGGTGCTTGACGTCAGGGCTGTAGCATTTGAGGAACAGGTTGCGCGTGCACAGCGGCACGAACACGCCGCCCTGGTCCAGGGCCAGCAGGCGCTCGCGCTTGACCGCGAAGATCGCGTTCTTGTAGCTGCGGTTGGTCTTCTGGTCGAGCAGCGTGAGGTTGCCGATGCTGTCGTCGACCTCCTGGTTTTCGCCGAACGCCTCCAGCACTGCCTGGTGGAGCGCGTTGAAAGCCTCATCGTCTGCACCCTTGGGGTCGCCAATGAATGCCTCCAGGGCCTCGCGCAGAGGCCGGGTTTCGGTCTTGTCCGGCAGGTGCGGCAGGCAGCGCTGCAGCCATTGCTGTTTTTCCTCGGCGCCGTTGAAGCGGTGGGCGGTGACCGAGCGCACATGTTCGATGTCCCAGCGCTCCTTCTTGAAGCTGTCGAACTGGAAGCGCACGTTCGATTGCGGGTTCTGCAGCAGGCTGGCGAGGTTGAACAGCAGCAGGGTCGCGCGAATGGCCGATCTGTCCCGCTGTGAGTAGTCCAGGCCGGCGAGGAAGGGCGAGAGCGCATCGGTAATGGCGTCGCGGGTAGCCGGCTGGGGCAGGGGCGAGCCGGTCAGTTGCATGAACACGCGCTGGCGCAGGCGCTGTTCGAACTGGCTCTTGGGCAGGCCTTGCGACAGGGCAAACAGCTCGGCCACGGCGACACCCTGTTGCACCAGAAAACCGATGATGTGGTAGAGCCGGCGGTCCTCGAACCATTCCTCCAGCAGCATGCAGGTGTTCTTGACCTGCTGCCATAGCGGTTGCGCCGAGGCGTCGGGGGCAGCCAGCCGGCGACTGTAGTGATGGAACACGGAGTAGCGCTGTCGGGCTGGCGCGCTTGCGCCTTCCAGCCGGGCTACCAGCTGGAACAGGAAGCCGATGCGGTTCTGCCCGGTGCTTGGCTGCTCGTTCAGGAAGTACCAGAGCGCGTCGTTCTGCAGGGCCTTTTCGAGTTGATCCCATTCGTGGGCGATGCGCAGTTGCTGGGGCGTTTCGCCCGAGGCGTCGTCGGCGTTGCGCTTGAGAAACAGCGCACGGATCAGCTCGTCGTCGGTCAGGGGGATCTTGCCGATGTTCAGGCGCGTGAAGGCGTCCACCGGGTTCTCGCTGGCGGCCAGCTCGTACCAGATGACCTTGGTGCGGTTGAGCAGGGTGGACTTGAAGTCGTCGACTTCGTTGTCGTGCTGATCGAACCAGTGCTCGATGCTGTGCATGGCCTGGTACAGGTGGAAGAAATCGACATTGCCGCGGGCCTGTTCGGCCGAGGGCTCGAGCAGAAAATCCGGCAGGTGCGGGCGGGTTTCGTAGCTGAGTTCGAACACCGGTGCGCGGTGTCTTTCGGTGAGCCGCTGGTTGAAGAAACGCAGAATCAGCAGCAGCGTGGTGAGGCGCTGCTGGCCGTCGACCACTTCATACTGGCCATTGTCGCGGGCCTTTAGCACCAGCGGCTGCAGGCAGTAGAAGTCGTCGTTCTGCGGGTTCTTGCGGTAGGCGAACTCGAGGATGTCTTCCAGCAGTTGTTGCACCTGCTCGGGTTTCCAGCGGTAGCCGCGCTGGTAGGCGGGGATCCAGAAGCGATTGACCGGGCTTTGCCTGTCCTCCCTGATCAGCTGGTGGACGGGCTTGGGCCGAAAATCGGGTGAGGTCATTGCAATGGTCCTTATTGCCGAGGGTGCGCAACAGCCGAGCGATGGCAGAGTGCCTTGGTGGGGCGAGGTTGGCAACGGAGTGGGCAGAAAAACCGCGTGGGCAGGTTTTGCTGGCGCTGCGCGCCAGATCGCGGGTCAAGCCCGCTCCCACGGCCTGGCGGCCAGAGGCAGAGTCTGCCCGAAGGGTGTAGGAGCCGGCGTTGCCGGCGAATGAGCGCGAAGCGGTCGCAAAGCCTGAGGGCGCGGTGTACCAGGCAGACCGCATGTGCAGGTTTTACTGGCGCTGCGCACCAGATCGCGGGTCAAGGCCCGCTCCTACGGCCTGGCGGCCAGAGGCGGAGTCTGCCCGCAGGGCGTAGGAGCCGGCGTTGCCGGCGAACGAGCGCGAAGCGGTCGCAAGGCCTGAGTGCGCGGTGTATCAGGCAGACCGCATGTGCAGGTTTTACTGGCGCTGCGCACCAGATCGCGGGTCAAGGCCCGCTCCCACGGCCTGGCGGCCAGAAGCGGAGTCTGCCCGAAGGGTGTAGGAGCCGGCGTTGCCGGCGAACGAGCGCGAAGCGGTCGCAACGCCTGAGTGCGCGGTGCATCAGGCAAACCGCATGTGCAGGTTTTACTGGCGCTGCGCACCAGATCGCGGGGCAAGGCCCGCTCCCACGGCCCGGCGGCCAGAAGCGGATTCTGCCCGAAGGGTGTAGGAGCCGGCGTTGCCGGCGAACGAGCGCGAAGCGGTCGCAAGGCCTGAGGGCGCGGTGTATCAGGCAGACCGCATGTGCAGGTTTTACTGGCGCTGCGCACCAGATCGCGGGCAAGGCCCGCTCCTACGGCCTGGCGGCCAGAGGCGGAGTCTGCCCGCAGGGCGTAGGAGCCGGCGTTGCCGGCGAATGAGCGCGAAGCGGTCGCAAGGCCTGAGTGCGCGGTGTGTCAGGCGAACCGCATGTGCAGGTTTTACTGGCGCTGCGCACCAGATCGCGGGCAAGGCCCGCTCCCACGGCCTGGCGGCCAGAGGCAGCATCTGCCCGCAGGGCGTGGGAGCGGGCTTGACCCGCGAATCGAGCGCGAAGCGGTCGCAGCGCCTGAATGCACGATGTATCAGGCAGATCGCGTGTTCAGTTTTACTGGCGCTGCGCACCAGATCGCGGGCAAGGCCCGCTCCCACGGCCTGGCGGCCAGAGGCAGCATCTGCCCGTAGGGCGTAGGAGCCGGCGTTGCCGGCGAACGAGCGCGAAGCGGTCGCAGGGCCTACATGCACAATGCAGGCTTTTGCTGCGAGGCCACCGCGCCAATCGCCAGGGAAGTGCCCCTCACTCACCCCCCATCATCAGGTCCAGATTCTGCACCGCCGCCCCCGCCGCGCCCTTGCCCAGGTTGTCGAACACCGCCGCCAACAGCACCTGCTCGCCATTCTCGAACACCATCAGGCGCAGGTCGTCGGTGCCGTTCATCACCTGCGGGTCCAGGTACGTCAGCGCCTTGGCCTGCTGCAACGAAAGCACCTCGACGTGCTGCAATTGCGCATAGTGTTCGGCCAGGCACGCATGCAAGCGCTCCCCGGTAACACCCGGCGCCAACAGCCGCAGTTGCACCGGGATGGTCAGCACGATGCCCTGGCGGAACGCCCCATAGGCCGGCATGAACATCGGCCGCTGGCCCAGCCCGCTGTACTGCTGGATCTCCGGCACGTGCTTGTGCGCAAGCCCCAGCCCATACGCCTGGTATGCCGGCGCCCCGGCCGCATCCGGCCCCTCGTACAGCTCGACACCGGCGCGCCCGGTGCCCGAGTAGCCCGACACGGCATGCAGGCTGGCAGGGTAGTCCTGCGGCAACAGGCCGGCATCGATCAACGGCTTGAGCAGGCCGATGGCCCCGGTCGGGTAGCACCCGGGGTTGCTCACCCGCTTGGCTGATGCAATGCGCTCGGCCTGCTGCGGGCTCATCTGGGCGAAACCATAGACCCACTCCGGGTGGGTACGGTGCGCGGAACTGGCGTCGATCACCCGCACCGCCGGGTTGCGGATGCTGGCTACCGCCTCGCGCGCGGCATCGTCGGGAAGGCACAGCATGGCGATGTCGCAGGCGTTGATCGCCTCGGCGCGGTGCTGCGGGCTCTTTCTGTGTTCGGCGGGCAGGGTCAGCAACTGCAGGTCGGTTCGGCCCTGCAGGCGCTGGTGGATCTGCAACCCGGTGGTGCCCTGGTCGCCATCGATGAATACAACGGGTGTGGCCATGAGTGTGCTCGCACGTGAAAAAGGTCAGGGCTTATCTTCGATGCCCGGTTAAGATAGGAAAAGTTGAATTTGACAAAGGTCAGGTTCAGTTTTACTGAAGAGGCAACACCCATGCGTGAAATCAGCCTGGACCGTTTGCGTACCCTGGTGGCGATTGCCGACCTGGGGTCGTTCGCCGAAGCCGCGCGGGTGCTCAACCTGGCGCCGCCCACGGTCAGCCTGCATGTCGCCGAGCTTGAAGCACGGGTGGGCGGCACCCTGCTTTCGCGCACCCGTGGCAACGTGCAGCCCACTGCCATCGGCGAAACCCTGGTGGAGCGCGCCCGCCGCCTGCTGGCCGACGCGCAGCAGGCACTGGACGACGTGCAGCGCCAGGTGCTGGGCCTGGCCGGGCGCGTGCGATTGGGGGCGTCCACCGGGGCGATTGCGCAACTGATGCCCCAGGCGCTGGAAACCCTGGGCCATGCACACCCCGGCATCGATGTGCAGGTGGCGGTGCTGACCTCGCGCGAAACGCTCAATAAGCTCGCCGAGGGCTCGCTGGACATCGGCCTGGTGGCCCTGCCGCAAAGCCCGGTGAAGGGGCTGAGCATCGAGCCCTGGCGGCGCGACCCGGTCATGGCGTACCTGCCGGCACGCTGGGACTGCCCGGCGCAGGTCACGCCCGAGTGGCTGGCGACCCAGCCGCTGATTCTCAACGACAGCAGCACCGGGCTGTCACGCCTGACCTCGGAGTGGTTCAACGCGGCCGGCCAGCAGCCGGCGCCGCGCATCCAGCTCAACTACAACGATGCGATCAAGAGCCTGGTGGCTGCCGGCTACGGCGCCACCCTGCTGCCCAACGAAGGCTCCACGCCGCTGGCCGATGCGCGCATCGTGATGCGCCCGTTGCAGCCGCTGCTGTGGCGCCAGCTGGGCATCGCGCACCGCAGCGGCGAGGTGGAGCGTGCCACCGGCCATGTGCTGCAGGTGCTGTGGGGCTTGAGCGCGGGGTAGGGCGGGGCCGCGCAGACCTGTAGAATCCCCGCCAGGACCGCAAAGGTCACCCTGTTTCCGGAGCCAGACGCCGCATGCCTGTCATCACCCTGCTGCAAACACCCCCCGACGAACCGATCAAGGGCCAGATCCTGCAGATGGTGGTCGACTACCTGACCGACATCAGCAGCGTGGCCCTGCCGCCGAGCAACCCGCTGTACAGCCTCTACCAGTACGGCATCGGCTATGAGGTGCACCTGTACCTGGAGGCCCTGAGTGGCGCGCGCGGCATCCCGGTGGAGCTGCTGGTGGCCACCGACGAGCAGGACCCCTCGCGGCTGCTGGGGTTCGTGCTGTACCTGCCGGTGCAGGACGACCCCCAGGCCTGCGCGGTGGCGTACATGGCGGTACTGGCCAAGCACCGGCGCCAGGGCATCGCCCGGGCGCTGCTGGGGCAGGTGCGCGAGCGCTACCCGCACGTGGAGCTGGCCTGCGCCGTGGGCAAGGTGGCGTATTTCGAGGCGATGGGCTTTCAGGTGCTGGGGGCACGCGGGCCGCAGGTATTGATGAACACCCGCGATCACGCCACCGAGGGGCTGCTGGCGGTGCTCGACGTGGCGCCGATCTACCGCACCCTTGAGGTCCAGCAGATTCACGCCTACCTGCTCAAGCAGCACGGCAAGCGGGCCATGGTGGACGCCGAAAAGCAGCGCGACCGTCATCTGGATCAACTCACCCGCCAGGCCAGGGCATTCGTGCAGCAGCGCCTTGGCGACACGGGCGCGCAGGCCGCTGCCAGCCTGCGGCTGGTGTGAGGGTAGGGGCGTCAACCGGTGGATTTGTGCGCAGGGCAAGGAACGCCGGCCGGCACTGCGCATCCAAGCTCGATAGCGACGCACAGGCAGGTATTGATAATGCGTCGCATCCCGTGGTGCTACGAAAGCAACACGAAATCACGCATCATGGGCGCAGTTTGTTCAAGGGAGAGTTACATGCACGACTTATCATCCAGGCTGCGTCTGGGCGCGTTGGCGCTGGGCATGCTTGTCACCACGCTGGCGGTGGCGAGCGACGAGACGCAACTGGTCGAGTCGATCAATGGCTATCGCAGCCAGTCGCAACGTTGTGCCGAGCAGGTGTCGCTGGAGCTGCCGCCGCTGGCCAGCGACCCGCGCCTGGTGCTCCCGGCCAACGGTGTCGGTGACTTGCAGCAGGCGCTGGTGAAGGCCTCGTACCCGATGGTCAGCGTGCAGGCCATCAGCCTGTCGGGGCCGCGCGATGCAGCGGCAGCGATGAAGGCGATCCAGGAGAGCTTCTGCAAGGTGGTGCTCGACCCGCAGTTCGTCGATGTGGGCGTGAGCCGCGAAGGGCGTGACTGGCGCATCGTGCTGGCGCGCCCACTGCTCAGTGCCAAGCTGGCGGAGTCGCAGGTGGAGGGGCAGAAGCTGCTCGATGCGATCAACAGTGCGCGGGCCCAGCCGCGCCAGTGCGGCGCCCAGGCCTATGCGGCCAGCGCGCCGCTGGCCTGGAATACCACCCTGGCAGAGGCCTCCCAGGGCCATACGCGGGCCATGGCCAACGGCAATTTCTTCGACCACCGCGACCGTGACGGGCGCATGCCGGGCGACCGCGCCGAGTTGCAGGGCTACAGCTATCAGCTGATCGGGGAAAACATTGCCGCCGGGCAGGACAACGTGCGCAAGGTGGTCGATGGCTGGCTGGCCAGTGCCGGGCATTGCGCCAACCTGATGAACCCGCAGTTCAAGGAGCTGGGCGCGGCTTATGCGGTGGACCCCAAGAGCGATGCGGGGATCTACTGGACGGCGATGTTCGGGACGAAGTGACAGCATCGCGGGTCAAGCCCGCTCCCACAAGGCACACCGCCATCCTTGTGGGAGCGGGCTTGACCCGCGAGAGGCCGGCGCCGACCTATACCAGTACCTTGGTCATGGGCACACACGCCAGGTCGATGCCCCGGGGTGAGTGATAGAGCGCTGTCGCTTCGCCCACATAACCACACTGTCGATAGAAGGCTGCTGCGTTCAGCGTGGCGTCCAGGTTCACCTGCGCCAGCCCCAGGTTGCGCGCCAGCGCTTCAAGAAACGCCAGCATCTGTTTGCCCAGGCCTTGCTGCATGTACCCCGGCAACACGAAGATCGCCCCGATTTCACGGGCATTCACATCCAGCATGCCGGTTGCCACCGGCTCACCTTCGATGCACCCCATGTAGAAGTGACTGGTCATAAGGCTGGCGTAGCCATCCTCGGCCGTGCCCGCCGTCCAGGCCAGCATCTGTTCTGCCGGGTAGGCCCCGATGCAGTGATGACGGACTGCCTCCCGACGTATGTCGTAGGCCACCTGGGCATCGGCGCTGGTAGCGGGTCTGATGGTGAGCATTTCACAGTCCATTGGTTCAGGAGGAGGTTGCGGTGGCACTGGCAGTATCGCTGCGGTGGCAGTTCAGGCACCAGACCACGCCACCGACCAGCAGCGCAATAGCAACCAGCTCCAGCGCACCGGGCAGCCGCTGTTCCCACAAAAAGCCGAACAGCAGCGCCGCCAGGGTTTCCACCACCAGCACCTGGCCGCTGAGCGCCAGCGGCAGCAGCCGGCTGGCCTGGTTCCAGAAGGCGCCGCCGACCACCGACGATAGCAGCGCCACGCCCGCGGCCACCAGCACGAAGTGAACCCAGGTTGCCGCGCCATGGGCCGCCACTTCAGGGCCCAGCACCGGGATCGCCAGCACCAGCGCCTGTGCGCCGGTCATCAGGCCCGTGAGCAAGGCCCAGTCGTGGGAGGACACGCCGCCGACCAGGGCCAGTCGACGGGCGTTGGCCACCGCGTACCAGCTCCAGCTCACCAGCGCGCCCACGGCGCACAGCAGGCCGGCTATCACCTGGCCGCTGCTGGTGCGGGTGTCGGCGCCGCTGTGCAACGCATCGAGGCTGATCAGGGCCACGCCGGCCATCGCCAGCGTCAGCGAGGGGATCAGCCGCCGCACAGGCACCGCGTTGGCGTCATGGCGCCCCGCCAGGGTCACCAGCACCGGGATCAGACCGACGATCAACGAGGTGGTGGCGATGCCGACCAGTTGCACGCCGCTGCCCACCAGCGAGTAGTACACCAGGTTGCCCACCAGGCTCAGCCAGAACAGCGAGACCCAGTCGGCACGGGTGAGCTGCGCGCATACCCGCTGCAGGCGCGGCATCAGCAGCACCAGCGAAAACAGCCCGTAACACAGGAACCGCAGTACCGCGAACTGCACCCCGCTCAACCCTGGGGTGAGTTCGGGGCCCAGGAAGATCACGCCCCAGCACACCCCGGCCGCCACGCCGTAGCCAAGCCCCTTTACCAACGAACGATCAGCGAACATCGCACCACCCCTGCCGTGAAAGGTGCCCAGCATGCGGGTTTTGCCAGTGGTGGTATTGGCGCCGACTGCGGGTTTTTTTACCCAGGCTGTTGCTGGCGCCTGCGGTAGGCGGCGGGGGTGATGCCGCCCACCCGCTGCATGGCGCGGGTGAGGGCGGCCTGGTCGCTGAAGCCGCTGCGCAGGGCAATCTCGGCAATCGCCAGGTGGCTGTCGCCCAGCCAGCGCTGCGCCTGCTCGATCCTTACGCGGGTCAGCCAGCCCTGCGGGGTGCAGTCATGCAGCTCGCGAAAGCGCTGATGCAGCTGGCTGAGGCTCATGCCCGCGACATGGGCCATGCGCTCGTTGCTCCAGGCGGCGGCTGGACGGGCGTGTACCTGGGCAATCAGGCGGTTGAGGCCGGGGTTCGGCTGCACCGGCAGGGCGGCCAGCGACGCCAGCAGCAAGGGCGCCAGGTGCGTTGCAGTGGCCGCCAGCTGGTCACGGCCGATGAGCTCGGCATATTCGATCAGGCGCCGGGTAGCGGGCGGGATGGTGACATAGGTGCGTTGCGCCAGCGCCGTGAACGGCTGGCCGTGCAGTGCATCGGGGGCACAGTCGAGCACCAGGAAGCGACTGCCGGGCTGCGCCAGCTGCGCGTGCTGCGAACCGGGCCGCACCAGCGCCGCCAGGGCATTGTCGATGCTGCCGCCACGGCCATCCACGTCGATTTCCATGCGCCCGCAGATGGGCAGCACCAGTTGCGTGAAGTCATGCTGGTGATGAGCGCTTTCAGCCTGATAGCTGCGAATATCGAGGTTCAAGACCAATGGTGCACTCCTGGCGTCAGACGTCGGCATGGCCGCCGTGCGCACAGGCTATCCTCGACCCTCTGAACATTCAATCGCACGTGCGCGCCCCAGCCGACAGCCGGCTGTTCGAGATGATCGCACAGTGCCACAATGCGGCTTACCAGCGCTTCACCATAGCGGGCATAGCCAATGGATCATCCCTTTTCGCACCCTGATGCCACTGTGGCGCAACTGGCCCGTACCGACCGTTTGCAGTTGCTGTTCCGTCAGTCGCTGACCGCGGTCTACGGCAGCTTTCTTGGCGCAGTGATGCTGTGCTGGCTGTGCTGGGACTACATCGAACACAACGTCGCGTTGAGCTGGATCGGCGTGCTGAGCGTGGCGACCCTGTCGCGCATCGTGCTGTTCACCGCTTACTACCGCAGCCCCGAGACCAGCCATACCCCCTCGCGCTGGGAACGCAGATACTGGGTCACCCTGGTGTTCAGTGCCGGCGTGTGGGGCCTGGGGGCGCTGGCGGTGATGCCGCACAACAGCCTGCTGGCCCAGGCGATCGTGCTGTTGTTCGCCGTGGGCATGTCGGGCAGCGCGGTGTCCTGCTATTACGCCTACCGCTCGATGACCCTGGCCGCCATCGGCCTGGTGCTGCTGCCCTGCACGCTGTGGCTGCTGTTTCAGCCCTCGCAGCTGCAGACCGGCATGGCCCTGGCGGTGCTGGTGTTTTCCTCGTTCATGCTGCGCGCCACCGGCAAGCTCTGCGCGGCGCTGGAGAAGGCGTTATGCCTGACCCACGAGATGGAACGCGCGCACCACATCGCCAGCAGCGCGGCGCAAACCGATGAGCTGACCGGCCTGAAGAACCGCCGGGCGTTCTTCGAACATGCCCAGCAGTTGTACTCCCACAGCCAGCGCGAGCAGCGCCCGCTGTGCGCATTGATGCTGGACATCGATCACTTCAAGCGCATCAACGACACCTACGGTCATCAGGTCGGCGACGAGGTGCTGCGCCAGATCGGCGGGGTGATCAAGGCCTCGTTCCGCGACACCGACGTGTACGGTCGGCTGGGCGGGGAGGAGTTCGCGGTGCTGCTGGCCGACACCCCGATGGACACGGCGCTGGGCATCGCCGAACAGTTGGCGCAAGCCATCGCCCAATTGCAGTTCGTGCACCACAGCGACGGCCGCCAGGGCATGACGGCCAGCTTCGGCGTGGCGGTGGCCAGTGCGGCGCACAGCGACCTGCACACCTTGCTCAACAGCGCCGACCAGGCGATGTACCGCGCCAAGGCCCAGGGGCGCAATCAGGTGGTGGCGGCCGACTGACCGCCTGTGCACTGCAACTGAACGTTCGGCCACGCCCGGCACTCACTAGAGCTGAGTGACCCAGAGGACAATGCCATGTCGGTTGACCGCAATACGCCTGAACTCAAAGCCTGGTATGCCGTGCTGGACGATCAGAGTTACCGGCTGGAATCGCCGGATGCCTACCACCAGGCCCTGGTCAGCCTGGCCCAGGCGCTGCTGGACGACGGTGCCATCGAATGGGACGACTGGCTGGCGCTCAAGGCCATGGCCGATGAGGCGAACACGCACGCCATCGAAGCGGCCGTGGAGGCCAAGGTCGACGACCCGGATACCTGATCGCCAGGGAGGTGCGGATGAAAACGCTGAAGATCGCCACATTCAACATCAACGGCCTGCGGGCGCGGCTGCCCAACCTGCTGGCCTGGCTGGAGCGGGAACAGCCCGACATCGCCTGCCTGCAGGAGCTCAAGGCGGTAGACAGCGCGTTCCCTGTGGCTGACTTCGAAGCCCTCGGCTATGGCTGCCTGCACCATGGCCAGGCGTCGTGGAACGGCGTGGCGATTCTGGCCCGTGACGCGCAACCGCTGGAGGTGCGCCGCGGCTTGCCGGGAAGCGAGGACGATACGCAAAGCCGGTATCTCGAAGCGGCGGTGCTGGGCATTCAGGTCGGCTGCCTGTACCTGCCCAATGGCAACCCGCAACCGGGGCCCAAGTTCGACTACAAGCTGGCCTGGTTCGAACGCCTGATCGCCCACGCCCAGGGCCTGGTGAACAGCGAGCACCCGGTGCTGCTGGCCGGCGACTTCAATGTGGTGCCCACCGACCTGGATATCTACAACCCGCGCTCCTGGCTCAAGGACGCGCTGCTGCAGCCCGAAAGCCGCGAATGCTACCAGCGCCTGCTGGCCCAGGGCTGGACGGACGCTATCCGCCACCTGTACCCGGACGAGCGGGTGTACACCTTCTGGGACTATTTTCGCCAGCACTGGCAGAAGAACTCGGGGCTGCGCATCGACCACCTGCTGCTCAACCCGCCGCTGGCCAGGCGCCTGAAAAACGCCGGGGTCGACGCCTGGGTGCGCAACGAAGCGCATGCCAGCGACCATGCACCCACCTGGATCGAACTCAAGGCCGCTCGATGAGCCCCTTGTTGCGCATCGGCTGTGCCGGCTGGAGCCTGCCGCGCGCGTACTGGCCGGCGTTCGCCGAGCAGGGCACGCACCTGCAGCGATATGCGTCGCGCCTGCCGGCCGTGGAAATCAACAGCTCGTTCTACCGCCCGCACCAGCCCGCCACCTATGCGCGCTGGGCTCAGGCGGTACCGCCAGGCTTCGCATTCTCGGTCAAGGTGCCCAAGCAGATCACCCATGTGCAACGCCTGCATGACTGCGCCGGGTTGCTGGATGCGTTTGTGCAGCAGTGCACGCAGTTGGGCGAGCGCCTGGGATGCCTGCTGGTGCAGACCCCGCCATCGCTGGCCTGCGAGCCGCAGGTGGCGCAGGCGTTCTTCGGTGCACTGCGTGAGCGCTACGCCGGCGCGGTGGCGTTCGAGCCGCGCCATGCCTCCTGGGCCGACGCCGGGGCGCTGCTCGAACGCTGGCGCATTGCCCAGGTGGGGGCCGACCCCAGCCCCATCGGTGCCGTGCAGCCAGGTGGCTGGGCCGGCTTGCGCTATTGGCGTCTGCACGGCTCGCCACGCCTCTATCACAGCGCCTATGGGCACGAACGCCTGGCACTGCTGGCCCAGGACATACGCCAGGCCCTGGAGGCCGGTGTGGAGTGCTGGTGCATCTTCGACAACACCGCCAGCGGCGCTGCGGTAGGCGATGCACTGGGCCTGCTGCAACTGCTGGAGGACACATAAGGCAATTTGCTGGCCCCGACGCCTTTTCATCCTTGGCAAACTCGCCGCCTTTCAACGGGTTAGGATGACTTCATGCGAGGTTTCGTGATGACCGTGGCCGTGTGCGCACTGGCCACCTTCTCGCTGGCGACGCACGCCAAGGCGCTGAACAAGAATGACCGCTTCGTGTGCAGCTGGGGTTCGGAGATTGCCGCCGGCGCGCAGCAGTCCAAGCTGTCCGGGGTCACGCTGTATGCCGCGCGCAAGCGCCTGCAATCGCGCAAGTTCCCCAAGCCGTGGATGCGCATGACGGCCATGGGCATTACCGAACAGACCTACAACAGCCGCTCGCGGCTCAAGCCGCCAGCCATCAAGCAGACCTACTACGAACAGTGCGCGCGCCATGCCATGGCGCAGCGCTAGGCGCCGAGCAGGCGCTCGATCCGGGCCAGTTCCCAGGTGCTGAGCAGGTAGACCGGGTCGGTGCCGTAGCGCAGGCCAGGCTCGTACACCCGGCCATCCGGGCTCTGGCAGCGCTGGCAGTGGTGCAGGTGGCCGTGTTCGACATCCAGGCTCAACTGCCAGCCGTCGATCTGCACCTGCATCACGCCACTGGCCGGTTGCGCCTGCAGGCACTGCAGGCTGGCCAGCCCCAGGGCGGCGTCACGTAGCTGCTGGCACACCTCGCGGGCGGTGAGGGTGTGGTCAGTGGGCGCGTTCATCCATACCTCCCGGAAAAAAGCGTCACTTTATGCGGTGGCGCGGGCGATGTCTTCGCCTGCCTGAGTCGCGCTATAGTCGCCGGCTTGTCGAAGCCCAATGAACGAGGTGTGGTGTGAGAGTGCTGATCGTGCTGTTGCTGGGCCTGATGCCCATCGTTGCCCAGGCGCTTGAGGTGGGCGAGCGCGTGGCCCCGTGGACCCTGCTCGACCAGTTCGAGCAGCCGTATACCCTCAACGACGACACTGCCCTGGTGCTGGTGGCGCGCAGCATGGAGGGTGGCAAGCTGGTCAAGGCGGTGCTGGAGGGGCAGCCCAAGGGCTACCTGGAGGCGCGCAAGGGTGTGTTTGTCGCCGACGTGCAGCGCATGCCGGCGCTGATCGCCAAGCTGTTCGCCATCCCGGCCATGCGCGACTACAGCTACCGCGTGCTGCTGGACCGCGAGGGGCGGGTGGCCTCGCGTTACCCGGGCGCCGAGGGCACGGTGCTGTTGCTGCAACTGGAGCACGGGCGCGTGACGGCCAAGCAGGAAGTGGCCGATGCACAGGCACTGCGCGAGGCGCTGGCCGAGGTGAAGGCGCGTTGAAGATCCCCGCTGAGTTCATCGTTCACGAAACCGCGCACTGGGATCGCGGGCCAAGCCCGCTCCCACAGAAGCAGCGCAAACCTGTGGGAGCGGGCTTGACCCGCGATCGGGTGCGCAGCACCAGCAGGCAACTACGCCCCTCACTTCACCGGATGCGCCGCCACCGCCACCTTCAACGCCTCGGTCACCAGCTCGATCAGCACCGGCCTGGCACTGGCCTGCATGGCCTTGCCGATGTCTGGCTGCTTGCTCATTACCTTGTCGGCATACTTGGATTCGCGACCTTCGCTGGCCAGTGACGCCAGCTCCTTCGCCGAAAACGACTGGCTGTAGGCCTCGACCAGGTGCTGGTCCCACTGCGGCTGGTACTTGGGCAGCAACCCCTTGATGGCCGCCGTCACGCTCTTTTCCGCTTGCTGGCTGCCGACCTGCGCAGTCAGCAGGCCGTAGGTGTTGGTGCGCATGGCCGCCGACAGCGCAATCGGCCCCAGGTTGGCCCCGGCCTGGCTCTTGACCACGAACTCGCGCGCCGCCTCTGCGGCCGGTGCCTTGGCATAGGCGGTGCCACCCAGTCCGCTCAACGCCAGCAGGGCAAGCAGGGTATACAGAACTTTCATGATCACTCCGTTCTCGACAATCCGAATCTACTGCGCCAGATGCTCCAGCGCGATGCCCGGCCGCTCCACATGGCGGTAGCCGGTCTGGCCGGCCACCGGCACGGGCACGCCCGGTTGCGGGGCCCTGGCCTGGGTACGATAACCCAGCGGGCTGGTGCCCAGCTCTTTCTGAAACACCCGGCGCATGCGTTCTTCGCGGCCGAAGCCGACGGTTTCGGCAATGCGCTTGATCGGCTCGCGGGTGGTCTCCAGCAGGCGGCACGCCGCTTCAAGGCGCAATGTTTCCACCGCCTGGGCCGGCGTGTCACCCGTGGCCGCCACATAGGCCCGGGCAAAATGCCGCGGGCTCATGCCGAACTGCTCGGCCAGGCGCTCCACCCGCAGGTCGCCATCCAGGTTGGCGGCGATCCAGGCATGCAGCCGGGCCAGGCGCACATCCGGTGCGGTGCGCAGCGCGTTGGACTGTGCCTGCAACGAGGCACTGAGTTGCGGTTGCCCGGCCGAGCGCCACAGAAACACCGTGAAGTAGCGTGCCAGCGCCAGGGCCGCGTGGGGGCCGAGGTCCTGCTCCACCAGTGCCAGCGCCAGGTCGATGCCCGCCGTGGCGCCGCCGCAGGTCCACAGGTTGGCGTCGTTCAGGTACAGCGCGTCGGGCTGGCACTGCACGCTGGGGTAGCGCGCCTGCAACTCGTCATTGAACTTCCAGTGGGTCACCACCCGACGGCCATCGAGCAGGCCCGCAGCCGCCAGCGCGAAGGTGCCGGTGCCCACCGAGCACAGCCGGCGAATCTGCCCATGGCGCCGGCGCAGCCAGTCGCACGCGCGCGGGTCTGCTTCCAGTGCGGCCACCCCAGGGCCGCCGGCCACGATCAGGGTGTCGATGTCGCGCAGCTCCAGGTCCAGCTGCGCCAGTGAACGGGTCATCACCTCGATGCCCGACACCGTGCTGATCAGGCCGCCCTCGGGCGAGGCCAGTACCAGGCGATAGGGCGGGTGCTGTGCGAACGCGCCGGCCAGCAGGCGCGGCACGGCGCCGAACACTTCCAGCGGGCCGGCCGCATTGAGCAGCAACGCATCGTCGAAACCCAGCACCACCACCGTGCGGGGCGCGGGTGGCGTGGCAGCAAAGGAGGGGTGTTTGGCATGGAGTTGCACGGGGGGCCTCGACATACTGGGTTCAACACGAAACAAGGGGACGACAATGCCGTTATTCGCTGCTGCTGCCAAGCACCTGCACGCCCGCCGCACCACCTTGCGCGCCGTGGCGCTGTGCGCCGGCATGGTGCTGGCCCAGGCCGTCAGCGCCGCACCTGCCGCGCTGCGGGTCGGCGACCAGAGCGGGCTGGTACAAACCCTGCTGCAGGCCGCCGGGGAGGCTGAGCCCCTGACCTTGCCCCTGAGCTGGCACCCGTTCCCGGCCGGCCCGGCCTTGCTCGAGGCGCTGAGTGCCGGGGCGGTGGATGTGGGGGTGGTGGGCAATGCGCCGCCGGTGTTTGCCCAGGCCGGTGGTTTCGACATCAGTATCATCGGCGTGGCCGACGGCGCTCAGAACAACAATGCGCTGCTGCTGCCACAAGGCTCGACGGTGCAACAGGTGGCCGACCTCAAGGGCCGGCGCGTGGCGGTGGCCAAGGGCTCCAGCGGCCACTACCTGCTGCTGGCCGCGCTGCGCCAGGCCGGGCTGAGCCCTCGCGAGGTGAAGATCGCCTATGCCAGCCCCATCGATGCGCAAAACGCCTTTGCCAGTGGCCACCTGGACGCCTGGGCGGTGTGGTACCCCTTTGTCGGGCAGGCCACCGCCCACGGCGCCCGGGTGCTGGTGGACGGCTCGGCCTGGCCCGAGACCGGCCTTAACTTCACGGTCGCCAGCGGCCAGGCCCTGGCCGACCCGCAGCGTGCTCGACAGCTGGGCGAGCTGATGGTGCGCCTGGCCAGGGCGCAGGCCTGGGCCACCGCCCACCCGGATGCCTGGGCCCAGGCGCTGGCAGGCAGCACGCGCCTGCCCCTTGAGCTGGTGCGCGAGATGCTGGCGCACCAGCACCTGCGCTATGTGCCCATCGACCCTTCGATCATCGCCTTGCAGCAACGCCTGGCCGATGCCTTCGCCGCCGAGCGCCTGATCCCAAAACCGCTGCAGGTTGAACAGGTATTCGATAGCCGTTTCAACAGTTTGCTGCCACAACCTGACTAAACACTTCAACTCGACCTGCCATGCCGACCTGCCGTCGGCAGGGCACCACTCACCCGGAGAAACGTCATGACTGCCCTGCACACCCCGACCCTCAAACGCCACAGGACCGGCCTGGTTGCCGTGGACCACGCCCGCAGCGCCGGGGGTTACACCCTGTTCGCACCGCAGACCGCCGACGGCAACGTGTTCCTGATCGACCTGGACGGCGAAGTGGTACACCGCTGGAAGCTGCCCCAGCGCCCCGGTCGCGACGCCGTGATACTGCCCAACGGCAACCTGGGCTACAACGGCAACCACCCCGACTCCCCCGAGCTGTTCCCCGGCTGGTCGGTATGGCACGGCGGCGCCTTCAGTGAAGTCACCGCGCAAGGCGAGGTGGTGTGGCAGCACACCGACCTGCTGCACCACCACGATGCCCAGTGGCTGGACAACGGCCACCTGTTGTACACCACGGTCGAGCCCCTGAGCCCCGAGCTGGCCAGCCGCGTGGTGGGCGGTATTCCCGGCAGCGAGGCGGCGGGCGGGGTGATCTATGCCGATGTGGTCAAGGAGGTGGATCGCCAGGGCCAGGTGGTGTGGGAGTGGCGCAGCTGGGAGCACCTGCGCCCCGAGGACTACCCGCTGCACGACACCTTCGAGCGCTACCACTGGCCCATGACCAACGCGGTGACCCCGGGTCGCGATGGCAAGGTGATCCTCAGCCTGCGCAGCGTGTCGTCGGTGATCGCCGTGCAGCGCGGCAGCGGCGAGGTGCTGTGGCGTCTGGGCCACGATCTGGTGGCGCAGCAGCATTGCCCGAGCGAGCTGGAGAACGGCCGCATCCTGGTATTCGACAACGGTATTTCGCGGCCACACGTGTCGATGCCGCACTCGCGCATCCTGGAGATCGACCCGCTGACCCGGCGCATCGAATGGCAGTACGCCGATACCCCCGGCTATGCCTTCTTCACCCCGTTCATGGGCGGTGCGCAGCGCCTGCACAACGGCAACACGCTGATCACCGAGGCCAACTTCGGCCGCCTGTTCGAAGTGACGCCGGCCGGCGAGGTGGTGTGGGAGTACATCAACCCGCATTTTGCCGCCTACCCCGATGCGGCCTCGCGCCGCTACCTGCCGGGCGAGAACAACGCGATCTTCCGCGCGCACCGTTACCAGCGCGACGACATTCCCTGGCTGAAAGCCTGAACACAGCGCACCAGCACCCACCCTCACGCTCACGCACACCACGCGCAGCGAGGTACCGCCATACCCCCAAAGGAATCGATGATGAAGCTGCCTTATCCACGCCCCCTGTGCCTGGCCGCACTGGGCCTGCTGTCACTGCCTGCGTCAGCCACTGAGCCGGCCCCCACCGACGCCCCGACCCTTGCCCCGGTGACGGTCGAGGCGCGCCGGCGCAGCGAAGAGGCGCAGCACGTGCCCACCCCCATGAGCGTGCTGGGCGCCCAGGCCCTGGAGGCCCAGCGGCTGTATCGCCTGCAGGACCTGCAACAGGCCATGCCCAGCGTCAACGTGGCGTTCATGAACCCGCGCCAGTCGAGCCTGTCGATTCGCGGGCTGGGCAACAACCCGGCCAGTGACGGCCTGGAAGGCAGCGCCGGGATCTACCTCGACAACGTCTACCTGGGCCGCCCCGGCATGGCCGTGTTCGACCTGCTGGACATCGAGCAGATCGCCTTGCTGCGCGGCCCGCAAGGCACCCTGTTCGGCAAGAACACCACGGCCGGGGTGCTCAACATCGCCACCCGCCAGCCCACCTTCACCCCGCAGGGCAACGTTTCGACGTCGCTGGGCGAGGACGGCTACCGGCAGGTGCAGGGCGGTGTGTCGGGGCCGTTGACCGACACGCTGGCCGGGCGGGTGGCGGCCTACCGCACCGACGAGAACGGCTACGTGGAGAACCGGTTCGACGGCGACACCCTGGGCGGCGGCCGACGCCAGGGCTTTCGCGGGCAGTTGCTGTTCAAGCCGCAGGAAGACTTCAGCCTGCGCTGGATCGGCGACTACAACGAGGAGCACTCCAGCGCCGGCACGCGCTCGCTGTTCAGCACCGGGCCGACCATCAACGGGGTCAACCGCTATGAGCAGCGGGCCCAGGCGGTGGGCGCGACGCTGGTCGACGGGCGCAGGGTCAACCTCGATGCCGACCAGCGTGTCACGGTGTTCCAGGGCGGCACCTCGCTGGAGGCGAACTGGGGGCTGGCCGATGGCTTCACGCTGACGTCGATCAGCGCCTACCGCTGGTGGGACTTCACCCCGCGCAACGACGACGAACTGAACGTGGACGTGATGCACAACGTCGGTCAGTCGGCCCGCGACAAGCAGTATTCGCAAGAGCTGCGCCTGGCCTCGCCGCTGGGTGAGCGGTTCGATTACGTGGTGGGCGGCTATTACTTCGGCCAGCAGATGCAGAACCGCGTGTTCACCGAATATGGGCCGCTGGCCGACACCTGGAACGGCACCCCGCAGGGCGCATTGAACGATGTGAACAGCGTGGGCCACGGCAGCATCGACACCGACAGCTTCGCCACCTTTGCCCAGGGCACCTGGCACCTGACCCCGCGCCTGGACCTGAGCCTGGGCCTGCGCGGTACCTACGAGCGCAAGCAGGCCAGGGTGACGCGCGATGCCCCGGTGGGTGGCGCGAGCGTGACGGGTGCAGCGGCAGCGGTAAGGCAGGGGCGTGTCGGCGCCTATGATTCGGGCGACCTCAGCCTCTACAGCTTCAGCCCGTCTGCGCTGGCCAGCCTGGCCTGGCGGGTGAACGACCAGGTGTTGGCGTATGGCTCGTTGTCCCATGGGGAGAAGTCCGGCGGGGTCAACCTCAGCGTGGCCAGCGCCCCGGTGGCCGGCGCCGACTCGCTGCTGATCGGCAGCGAACGGGCCAACGACGCCGAACTGGGCATCAAGACCACGCTGCTGGATCAGCGCCTGCAACTCAATGCCAACCTGTTCTGGACGATTGTGCACGGCTACCAGACCAACGCCTACGACGACGCCAAACTCACCAGCTACCTGACCAACGCCGGCAGCGTGCGCAGCCGTGGCCTTGAGCTGGACAGTACCTGGCGGGTGAGCCGTGGCCTGACCCTGAGCCTGAACGGCTCTTGGAACGATGTGCGCTACCTGTCCTACGACAACGCCCCATGCCCGGCGGAGGTGGCCTTGCGCCCCGGCGCCCCGGCCGCCTGCGACCTCAGCGGGCATAACGTGGTGGGCGCGGCCAAATGGATTGCCAACACCAGCGCCAGCTACCAGTGGGACCTGGACAACGGCCTGCAACCCTACGTGAACGGCAACTACGCCTGGCGCTCGCAGGCGGTGGGCACGGTGGACGATTCGCGCCTGGCGCAGTTGCCGGGGTATGCGCTGGTCAACCTGTCGGCGGGGGTGCGCGGCGACTGGGGCCAGGGCCAGTGGGACGTGTCGCTGTGGCTGAAGAACGCCTTCGACAAGACCTACTACACCACCCTGTGGAACTCGCCCAACGGCGCCTACACTGGGGTGCTGGGTACGCCGCGCACCCTGGGCATGAGTGCACGCTACGACTTCTGAGGCGTGGGCTTCAGGAGTACGCCTGCACCACCCAGCGTACCTTCGCCAGCGCCGCGCGCAGCGTGTCCAGGTCCACCGAGCCCAGCGCCAGCCTGAGTGCACGCGGCACGTGACTGGTGGTGGCGAACGGCTGTGCGGTGGACACCGCCACCTGTTCGCGCATCAGGGCGGCGGCGATCTGTTCGGCGCGGGCGTCATCGGCCAGCGGTAGCCACAGAAAATACGAAGTGGGGTGGGTGACGCAAGGCATGCCCGCCAGTACTTCGCGGGCGATGGCCTGCCTGGCCTGGGCATCGGCGCGCTTCTCGGCTTCCAGGCGCTCCACCGTGCCGTCCTCGATCCAGGCGCAGGCAATGGCGGTCATCACCCCGGGGGTATTCCAGGTGGTGGCGCGAATGGAGCGCTCCAGCGCGGCAACCTGGTGCGGCGGCGCGGCAATGAAGCCCACGCGCAGGCCGGTGGCGATGTTCTTCGACAGGCCTGACACGTACAGCGTGCGCTCCGGTGCCAGCTGGGCCAGGGGCGGCGGCGCGTCGTCGGCCAGGAAGGCGTAGGCGGCGTCCTCGATCAGGTGCAGGTTGTGGGTGCGGGCAATCGACACCAGTTGTTCGCGCTGCTCCAGGCTCATCACCCAGCCCAGCGGGTTGTGCAGCGTGGGCATGCTGTACACCGCGCGTACCGGGCGGCTGCGGCACAGCCGCTGCAGGGCGCCGAGGTCCGGCCCGTGGGGCGTGACCGGAATCGGCAGCATCTCGAGGCGCAACGCCTCGGCCAGCACCTTGAACCCGGAGTAGGTGAGGGCGTCGACCGCGATCACGTCGCCGGGCTGCAGCAGGGCCATCAGCACCACGGCCAACCCGTGCTGGGCGCCGCTGACGATCAGTACCTGCTCTGGATTCACCTCTAGCCCGCAACCGAGCAGGTGCCGGGCGATGCAGGCGCGTTCATGGGCGCGCCCGGCATGGGGCTGGTAGCGCAGCAGCGCCTCCAGGTCGCCGCTCAGTGCCAGCTGGCGCAAGCCGCTGCGCAGCAGGTCGGCCTGGCCGGGCAATGCCGGGTAGTTGAAGTTCAGGTCGGCCATGCCGGCGGCCACCACCTGCTGGTCGACGCCCAGGTCGGGCGGCAGCGAGGTTTCGCGCACGAAGGTGCCGCGCCCGGTCTCGCCGCTCACCAGGCCCATCTGCTCGAGTTCGGCATATACCCGTGACGCGGTGACCAGGGCCAGGCCATGGGTCGCGGCCAGGTGACGGTGGGTGGGCAGGCGGGTGCCAGGGGCGAGCCTGCCGTCACGAATGTCTGCGGCAAAGGTATCGACCAGGGCCTTGTAGCGCGAGCGAGGCATGTGCAGATGTATCCATGACGATTTTTTGATTGTGCTGATCGTCGGCCCTAGCATGGTTTTTGGCAAGCGTGCCCTTACCCCTGCAACCTGTCGAGCGTGACTTCAATGGAACAGACTCTCAAACCTCGTACCCTGGACGACGCCACCCGTGGCTGGATCAACGGCCTGATCGGCGTGGTGATTTTCAGCGGCTCCTTGCCGGCCACGCGCCTGGCGGTGCTGGAATTCGACCCGGTGTTCCTCACCGTGGCGCGTGCCGCCATTGCCGGTGTACTGGCGCTGGCCTTGCTGATGCTGCTCAGGCAACCGCGCCCGACCCGGGCTCAGGTAATGCCCTTGATCGTGGTGTCGCTTGGGGTGGTGGTGGGGTTTCCGCTGCTGACCGCGCTGGCCTTGCAGTACGTGACCTCGGCGCATTCGATCGTGTTCATCGGCATGCTGCCGCTGGCCACCGCGGTGTTTGGCGTGCTGCGCGGGGGCGAGCGCCCGCGCCCGGTGTTCTGGCTGTTTTCGGTGCTGGGGTGCTTGATGGTGGTGGGCTTTGCCTTGTCGCAGGGCTTGGCGGCGTCGCCCCAGGGTGACCTGCTGATGCTGCTGGCGGTGGTGGTGTGCGGCCTGGGTTATGCCGAGGGGGCGCGGTTGTCGCGGGCGCTGGGCGGTTGGCAGGTGATCTGCTGGGCGCTGCTGGTGTCGTTGCCGGTGATGCTGGTGCTGACCTGGTACCTGGCGCCGTCGACGTTTGCGGGTATCAGCCTGCCGGCGTGGGTGAGCCTGGGGTATGTGTCGCTGTTCAGCATGCTGATCGGCTTCGTGTTCTGGTACCGCGGCCTGGCCCAGGGCGGGATTGCGGCAGTGGGGCAGTTGCAGCTGCTGCAGCCGTTCTTTGGCCTGGCCTTGGCGGCGGGGTTGCTGGGCGAGCAGGTCAGCCCGGGTATGCTGGGGGTGACGGTGGGGGTGATCCTGTGTGTGGCGGGGGCGAGGCGGTGGGCGCGGTAGACGGTTGCGCCCAGCCTGGGCTTTTGAGCCGAACTCATCTGATCCGCTTTTTGCCTCGCTAGCTGCATCTGTTTCCAGATCAGAAGGGGGCAGACAATGTGGCCTTCGACAGCCGCACCCCCTCAGTTAGGAGCTCCCATGGGCAAGATGGCAATTTTTGTATTCGGCTTTCTGGTATTGGCCTTCGCAATCGGAGCACTGGGTACCATCTCCCCCCTGTAACCCCCGCCACACCCCGCACAGAACCAGGAAGGCGCCGAGACTCCCGCGCCTTCTTTTCTATTCTGTCACCAAGCCCTTGTTCACCCGCCACGCCAGCGGCAGCGTGAGCAGCAGCGTGGCCGCCAGCACCACCACAGCCGTGGGCACCCCGGTAACGTCCCCCAGCCGCCCGAACACCACCGGTGCCAGCGCGCCGCCACCGATGGTGCCGGTGTAGAACAGCGCGAAGGCCTGCTCGTGCTTGCCGGCAGCCGCCAGCTCCGGCACCACGCCATACAGCACCGACGAGGTGCCGTTCAGCGCCAGGCCCAGCAACGGCAGCATCACCAGCGTGGCCGAATACGGCAGCACCACCGCCAGCACGATCAACAGTGCAGTCCCCGCTTCGGTGAGCGAGACGGTTTTCAGCAGGCCGATGCGAGCGCCCAGGTAGCCGCACAGCAGCTTGCCGAAGGCCCCGCCCACGAACAGCAGCGTCAGCGCCAGGCCGATACCGGCGGTGCCGGCGCCCTTGAGCCTGAGCAGAAACGGCAGGAAGGTCAGAAACCCCATGCGCACCGCGCTGTCGAGCATGCCCAGCATCAGCAGGGCACGCAGGCCGCCCGGCGAGCCGTTTCCGGTGGCCAGCTTCGGCGCCTTGCCGCCCGCCGCCAGGGCCTGGGCCCGGGAGGGGATCAGCCACCACAGCAACACCGCCGCAGCCACCCCCAGCACGCCCAGCAGCGTTGCACCGGTACGCCAGCTGACGGCCACCAGCAGCACGCCCATCAGGCCCGGAATGACCGCCTTGCCGATATCGCCCGCGAAGTTGTAGTGCGACAGCGCCTGCTTGACCCCGCCGCCCGCCGCGTGGCTGTCGGTGATCATCGAGGAGGCCAGCGGGTGCTGGGTACTGGCGCCCAGCCCGCCCAGCATCAGCGCCACCAGCAGCACACCCAGGCCCGTGGCCTGGCCGGCGACCAGGTAGGCCACGCCGGCCAGCAGCGTGCCGCCCACCAGCAGGCGCTCGCGGCCAAAGCGCCGGGCCGCGCGGCTGGCCAGCAGCTGAAAGCCGGCCATCATCCCGGAATAGGCCCCGCGCAACAGGCCCACCTGGGCCAGGCTGAGGCCGAACTGCGCCTGCCACAGCGGCAGCAGCACGTAGATCACGTCGGTGAGCCCGTCGTGCACCGCGTGGGCGCTGCAGCCGGCCAGCAGCGAGCGGCGGCGCACCGAGGTTTCGGTGGTGACGGTGGCGTTACGGGGTACCGTTTCTTCCATGGATGACAAACCCTTCGCGTTCGGTCAGACGCTCGTAGTATGCCCGAACCGCTGCAAAATCCGGATGCTCCAGCGGGGTTTCGAACCAGCGATTGACCGACAGGCCGATGGCGATGTCCGCCAGTGAAAAGTCCTGGCCACTGACGTAGGCGCCGGTCGATTCGAGCTGGCGGTCGAGGATCTGCAGGTTGGTGGTCCACTGCCTGCATGCCGCCGCCAGTGCCTCGGGGTCCTGATGGTCGGGGGAATGGCGCACCAGCGACAGGAAGGGGTAGGTCCAGGACTTGTTGAGGTCGGTGGCCTGCCAGTCCATCCACTGGTCCACCCGTGCGCGCACCCGGGGCTCGGCGGGGTAGAGGTGCTGCCCGTGGTACTGGTTGGCCAGGTAGCGCAGGATGCTGTTGGACTCCCACAGCACGAAGTCGCCGTCCTTGATCACCGGCACCATGGCGTTGGGGTTGAGGGCCAGGAACTGCGGGCTGAAGGTGGACCTGAAGCCCGAGCCCCAGTCCTCGCGCTCGAAGGCGATACCCAGCTCGGTGCAGGCCCATAGCACCTTGCGTACATTGATGGAGGAAGCTTTGCCGAGTATCTGCAGCATGGGAGGCCCTTGTGGTTCGGTAGGGGAGTGAGGCGCGTCAGGCGCCGGTGGTGTCGTCGAGCGAAGCCATGTCGATCACGAAGCGGTAGCGCACATCGGAGCGCTGCATGCGTTCGAACGCCTCGTTGATCTGGTCCATGCGGATCATTTCACACTCCGGCAGAATGTTCTTCTTCGCGCAGAAGTCGAGCATCTCCTGGGTTTGCGCAATCCCGCCAATCGGCGAGCCGGCCAGGCGCCGCCGGCCGAGGATGAACGGCACGGTCAGTTGTTCGTCGATCGGCCCCACCTGGCCGACGATCACCAGGGTGCCGTCCACGTCCAGCAGCGACATGTAGGGCGACACGTCATGGCGCACCGGCACCGTGTCGATGATCAGGTCGAAGCTGGAGCGCGCGGCGGCCATGGCCTTGGCGTCGGACGATACCAGCAGCTTGTCGGCGCCCAGCGCCCGCGCATCATCGAGTTTGTCGGGGGTGCGGCTGAGCACCGTGACGTCGGCACCCAGGCCCGCCGCCAGCTTCACGGCCATGTGCCCCAGCCCGCCCAGGCCGATGACCGCGACGCGGCTGCCGGGCCCGGCATTCCAGGTGCGCAGCGGCGAATAGGTGGTGATGCCGGCGCACAGCAGCGGCGCGGCCTTGGCCAGGTCCAGGCCGTCGGGCACGCGCAGCACGAACTCCTCGCGCACTACAAGGTGCTTGGAATAGCCGCCGTAGGTGGGTTCGCGGGTGATGCGGTCCAGGCTGTTGTAGGTTTGCGTGTTGTTCTCGCGGCACAGCTGTTCCTCGCCCTTGCGGCACTGGTCGCACTGCTGGCAGGAGTCGACCATGCAGCCCACCGCCACGGCGTCACCGACCTTGTAGCGGGTGACCTGGCTGCCCACCTCGGTCACGCGCCCGACGATCTCGTGGCCGGGCACGATCGGGTAGCGGCTGAAACCCCAGTCGTCGCGGGCCTGGTGCAGGTCGGAGTGGCATACGCCGCAGTACAGGATCTGCATCGCCACGTCGTTGGGGCGCAGGGCGCGGCGTTCGAACTTGAAGGGTGCCAGCGGTGCTTCGCGGTGCTGCGCTGCATAGCCAATGGTGTACATGTTCACCTCTCGTCACGCTCGGGAATGGGGACCAGGGTTTCAATATAGCCAGCATGGCGGGCTTCGGTGGGCGGGTAGGGATATTGGCGGGAACTCTTGGCCTGGGGGGCCTATCCTAATGAATGTAGGTTCCCCCCCCATCACGGAGGCATCGTCATGCGCCGTTTACTGCTGGTTTCTTCCCTTGTGCTCTGCCTGCCTTTGGGCACGGCCCTGGCCCGTGTGGATGGTCGCGATGTCGCCACCTCCGCCGGGGTTTCCGCCTCGTTGTACTCGACCTTCAAGGACGACAAGTTGGTGATTCCGGCGCGCGATGATGCTTCGACGTTCATCGCCAGCGGCGGCGAAATTCGCGGTGTGTACCTGGAGTCGATGCTGCAGCGTATCCGTCAGCAGAACCCTGGGTTGCAGGCCAGTGACGAAGACCTGGCCAAGGCGATACTGACCCAGGATGAGCTGGGGGCGGGGCAGTAAGGCGCCGCAGGCAAGGTGAGCCCATCGCGGGTCAAGCCCGCTCCCACAGGGATCTTCATGGTCTTTGTGGGAGCGGGCTTGACCCGCGATGGGTACGCCGCGATCTATCAGACTGAAGCCGGATCAACCTTGCCAGGGTCGATGCCCAGCGCTTCGATCGCGCCGGCCACCACCTCGCGCTCGATCACCCCGTCCGCCGCCAGCGCATTCAGCGCCGCCAGCACGATGAACTGGCGGTCCACCTCGAAATGCCGGCGCAGCGCCTCGCGTGTGTCCGACTGGCCGAAGCCGTCGGTGCCCAAGGCCACGAAACGCCTTCCGCTCACCCACGGCCGGATCTGGTCGGCATGGATCTTCATGTAGTCCGTGGCCACCACCACCGGCCCCGCATGCCCCTGCAGCAGCGTTTCGATGTATGGCGTCTTCGGCGCCTGCAGCGGGTGCAGCAGGTTCCAGCGCTCCACCGCCTGCGCCTCGCGCCGCACCTCGGTCAGGCTGGTGGCGCTCCACACCTCGCTGCTGACGCCGAAATCACGCTGCAGAATCTCCGCCGCCGCCAGCACCTCGTTCAGTATCGAGCCGCTGCCCATCAACTGCACATGCCGCTCGCCCTGCGGCGGTTTTTCCACCGGCAGGCGGTACAGCCCCTTGAGAATGCCTTGCTCTGCGCCTTCGGGCATGGCGGGGTGGGCGTAGTTCTCGTTGAGCACGGTGATGTAGTAGTACACGTCCTCCTGCTCGGCATACATGCGGCGCATGCCGTCCTGGATGATTACCGCCAGCTCGTAGGCATAGGTGGGGTCGTAGGAGACGCAGCACGGCACGGTGGCCGACATCACGTGGCTGTGCCCGTCGTCATGCTGCAAGCCTTCGCCCATCAACGTGGTGCGCCCGCTGGTGGCGCCCAGCAGAAACCCCCGTGCGCGCGCATCGCCCGCCGCCCACAGCAGGTCGCCCACTCGCTGGAAGCCGAACATCGAATAGAAGATGTAGAACGGCAGGGTCATCACGCCATGGTTGGCGTAGGCGGTGCTGGCGGCAATCCACGACGAGGTGGCGCCGGACTCGTTGAGCCCTTCCTGCATGATCTGGCCGTCGGTGCTCTCCTTGTAGTAGCTGAGCGTGCCGGCATCCTGCGGCGTGTACAGCTGGCCCACATGGGAGTGGATGCCGATCTGGCGGAACAGCCCCTCCATGCCGAAGGTGCGTGATTCGTCGGGCACGATCGGTACGACGAGGCGGCCGACCTGCGGGTCCTTGAGCAGGGTGCCGAGAATGCGCACGAACGCCATGGTGGTGGAGATGGCACGGTCACCGGTGCCCTTGAGCTGGCTGTCGAAGGCCTCCAGGGCCGGCACCTGCAACGGCTCGACCCTGGCCTGGCGCGCCGGCACATGCCCGCCCAGGCGATCACGGGCCACCTGCAGGTAGCGCGCATCGGCGCTGTCGGGGGCGGGCTTGAGGTAGGGGATCTCGCCGAGGCGCTCATCACTCAGGTCCAGGCCGAAGCGGTCGCGGAAGGCCTTGACCGCCTCGTCGCCCATCTTCTTCAACTGGTGGTTGATGTTCTGGCCTTCGCCGGCTTCGCCCATGCCGAAGCCCTTGACGGTCTTGGCCAGGATCACCGTTGGCCGCCCCGTGTGACGCACGGCCGCCGCGTAGGCGTTGTACACCTTGACCGGGTCGTGCCCGCCGCGAGCCAGCTTCCAGATGTCGTCATCGCTCAGGTCGCTGACCATCGCCAGCAGTTCCGGGTACTTGCCGAAGAAGTGCTCGCGCACGTAGGCGCCGTTCTGCGACTTGTAGGTCTGATACTCGCCGTCCACGCACTCCATCATGCGCTGGCGCAGGATGCCGCTGCTGTCCCTGGCAAGCAGCGCATCCCAGCCGCTGCCCCACACCACCTTGATCACGTTCCAGCCGGCAGCACGGTACAGGCTCTCGAATTCCTGGATCACCTTGGCGTTGCCACGTACCGGGCCGTCCAGGCGCTGCAGGTTGCAGTTGACCACGAAGATCAGGTTGTCGAGTTTTTCGCGCCCGGCCAGCGAGATGGCCGCCAGCGACTCGGGCTGATCCATTTCGCCGTCACCGAGAAACGCCCACACCTTGCGGCCCTGGCGTGGGGTGAGGTCGCGGTCTTCGAGGTAGCGCATGAAGCGCGCCTGGTAGGCCGCGGTGATCGGCCCCAGGCCCATGGACACGGTGGGAAACTGCCAGAACTCGGGCATCAGCCGCGGGTGCGGGTAGGACGACACGCCATCGCGGTCGGTCTCGCGGCGAAAGTTGTCCAGCTGCGCCTCGCTCAGGCGCCCTTCGAGGTAGGCCCGGCCATAGATACCCGGCGCCGAGTGGCCCTGGATGTACACCATGTCGCCGGCAAACTGCGCGGTGCGCCCGCGAAAGAAATGGTCGAAGCCCACGTCATACAGCACCGCCGCCGAGGCGTAGGTGGCGATATGCCCGCCCACCCCCGAATGCTTGCCGGCGCGCAGCACCATGGCCAGTGCGTTCCAGCGGATATAGGCATTCAGGCGCTGCTCGGTGGCCAGGTCGCCGGGGTAGGGCAGTTCGCGCTCGGGGCCGATGGTGTTGACGTAGGGGGTGTTGACGCGGCCACGAAAGTCGCCGTGCAGCGACACGTCCAGGTCCAGCATCTGGTCGATCAGGAAGTGCGCACGCGAGCGCCCCTCCACCTCGACAACGGTGGCCAGGGACTCAAGCCATTCCTGGGTCTGCTCGGGATCTGGGTCGTTCAACAGAGGGGGCTGCTGTTGCATCGGTAATCCTCCTGCGGGGTTGTGGCGGGCAGTGCCGGCAGGTCTGCCGGGTAGTAGTTGCATTTGCAATTGATTCTAGGCATGCGCCCCGTATGATTGCAAATGCAATAACTTTGACCCGAGGAACCCTCATGGCTGCACCCACCGCTGACCTCTGGTTCAGCTTCATTCGCGCCCACCGCAACCTGATTCGCGAAATCGAACGTCGCCTGGCCGACCAGGGCCTGCCCGTGTACGCCTGGTATGACGCGCTGTGGGGCATCGAGAGCGGCCCCGATGGCTGCCGGCGCATGCACGAGCTGGCCGATGTGATGGCCATCGAGCGTTACAACCTGACCCGCCTGGTCGACCGCCTGGAGGCCGAAGGGCATGTGGTGCGCAAGAAGGTCGCGGGCGACGGGCGCGGCGCCCTGGCGTGCATCACCGACAGCGGCAAGGCGCTGCGCAAGCGCATGTGGGCGGTGTACAAGCAGGCAGTGGACGAGCTGTTTCTGAGCCAGTTCACGCCCGAGCAACAGTCGCTGTTCGCCCAGGCGCTGGAACAGTCGAGCTTCAAGGCCCGGGCGTCATTCGCCTAGGCCCAGCCGGGCCTGTGCGGCGGGTAGCGCCTGGGTGTCGAACAGGCCCTGGCCGGCCAGTGCCTGCAACGCGCTGAAGGCTATCCAGCGCCGATCCAGGCAGTTGCCCGGCGCCAGGCTGTCGGCGCCCAGTGCGGTGAAGGGCGCCGTGACATGCGGGGCAAGCTGGTCGGCGATGTGCTGGGCATAGCCGGTCACGGCGATCACCGGCGTGCTGGCCGACATCAGGCAGTACTGCAGGTAGCTCTTGCGTGGCGCGGCCTCGGGGTGCAGGCGGTTCCAGCGAGCGGCATCGTCGCTGTCACGGGCCAGGCGCGTGTAGCTGGGGCAACTCCACAACTGGCTGGCGATGCCCCAGTGCGTGTCGAGCAGCATCGCGGCGGCGCGCACCTCCCGGAGCATGGCGCCGGCACCCAGCAGGCGTACCTGGGGGCGGGCAGCGCTGGTGGGCTGCAACGGGTACATGCCCAGGAATGCATCGCTGCAATCGTCGTGTGCCGGTTCATCGGCTGCCGGCGGCTGGTCGTGCAGGGTCATGTAGTAGAAGCCGTGGCGCCCCTGTACGTACAGCTCGTCCAGCGCCGCCAGCAGGATGGCCTGGGCCTCGGCAGCGCTGGCGGGGTCGTACGGGCGGCACTGGGCGTTGGCCGACAGCCACAACGGCAGCCACGGGTGCGCGCCCTTGGGCCAGCGCGAGGCGGCCGATTCCAGGTCGTTGAACACGATGCCGCGGTGGCCGATCTGCTCGGCCAGCATCGACACGCGGGCCGAGCTCGGCGATTGGGTGAGGTAGATCAGCGGGCGTTCGCGGCTGGGCGCCTGCTGGCGAAACCAGATGCCCCAGGGGCTGACCACCTCGCTCGCGCTGTCGGCGCGATCATTGATCACCCACAGGTTGCCCGCCACGGCCGGGTCGTGCTCGATGCGGTGCACGGTCTGCAAAATCTGCAACAGCGGCGAGTGCGACGCTGCGCCGGTCGACGGCAGGCCGGCCTCGATGCTGCGAATGCAGGCGTGGGCGGCCAGTCGGGCAGGGGGGATGGCAGGCAGTGAATCCACGGGGCAGCTCCATGATCGGTCCTTGGCAGAAGCGCAAGGGATACTGCAATCTGATTGCAAATGCAATCAGATGCTGTCGACACGATCAGGGCGCTGCGCTTTCAGGTATGGGGCACCGCGGCGGCGGCTGCGTTGCCGGCGTACTGGGGCTTGAGGTGGCCTTGTTCGTCCAGCAGGTAGGCGTCCATGATTTCCCGGACCACCGGCCCGGCCACGCGCCCACCGGCCTCGCCGTTCTCGATCATCACCGCGATGGCGATGCTCGGGTGGTCGGCGGGGGCAAAGCCCACGAACAACGCGTTGTCGCGGTGGCGCTCCAGGGTCTTGTCGCGGTTGTAGCGTTCCCCCTGCTTGATCGCCACCACCTGCGCGGTGCCGCTCTTGCCGGCGATGCGGTACTGCGCCCCGGCAGCGGCGGCGCGGGCGATGCCGCGCGGGGCGTGCATGACCATCTGCATGCCCTGGTTGACCTGGTCCCAGGCGTGGCGGTCATGCAGCACGATGTCGGGCATGGGGTTGGGGTCTACCGGCGGCTCGTCGCCGATGCTCATGGCCAGGTGCGGGCGGTGCCACACGCCCTTGCTGGCCAGCAGGCTGGTGGCCTGCGCCAGTTGCAGCGGGGTGACCTGCATGTAGCCCTGGCCGATGCCCAGGATCAGGGTTTCGCCGGGGTACCAGGCCTGGCGCCGGTTGGCGCGCTTCCAGGCGGGTGAGGGCATCAGGCCGGGTGACTCTTCGAACATGTCCAGCGAGACCTTCTGGCCCAGGCCGAATTCGCTCATGTAGTCGTGCAGGCGCTCGACCCCCAGCTTGTGCGCCAGGTCGTAGAAGTAGGTGTCGTTGGAACGCATGATGGCGCTGTACATGTCCACCCAGCCGTCGCCGCTGCGGTTCCAGTTGCGGTACTTGTGGTCGTAGTTGGGCAGCTCGTAGTAGCCGGGGTCGAACACCCGGCTGGCCGGGGTGATCACGCCGCTGTCGAGGCCGGCGATGGCCACCTCGGGCTTGATCGTCGAGCCCGGGGCGTACAGGCCGCGCAGCACGCGGTTGAACAGTGGCCGGTCGATGGAATCGCGCAGCTCGGCGTACTGCCTGAAGCTGATGCCCTTGACGAACAGGTTGGGATCGAAGCTGGGGTTGCTGACCATCGCCAGCACCTCGCCGGTGGCCGGGTCCAGCGCCACCACCGAACCACGGCGATCGCCCAGGGCCTTTTCGGCGGCCAGCTGCAGGTGCGCGTCCAGGCTCAGGGTGATGTTCTTGCCGGGCACCGGATCGTGGTGGCGCAGCACGCGCATGATGCGGCCCTGGGCGTTGGTCTCGACCTCTTCGTAGCCCACCTGGCCGTGCAGCTGGGCCTCGTAGAAGTGCTCGATGCCGGTCTTGCCGATGGACTGGGTGCCACGGTACTCGGTGGCATCGAGGGTCTTGGCTTCTTTCTCGTTGATGCGCCCCACGTAGCCCACCGAGTGGGCAAAGTGCGCGCCCATGGGGTATTCACGAATGAACTGCGGCTCCACGTCCAGCCCCGGCAGACGGAACTGGTTGACCGCGATCAGGGCGATCTGCTCTTCGCTCAGGCCGAACATCAGCGTCACCGGCTCGAACGGCTTGCGGCCACGGCGCAGGTCCTTCTCGAAGCCCTGGCGGTCCTCCTCGCCCAGGCCCAGGATCTGCACCAGGCTGTCGAGCACCCTGGGCGTGTCGCCAGCACGCTCGCGGGTCATGGTGAGGTTGAAGCTGGGCTTGTTGTCAGCCAGCACCTCGCCGTTGCGGTCGTAGATCAGCCCGCGCTCGGGGGCGATGGGCAGCACGTGCACGCGGTTGTTCTGCGACACGGCGGCATGGTAGTCGTGCTGCACCACCTGCAGCACGTACAGCCGCCCCACCAGCACCGCCACCAGCACCAGTACCAGCAGCGCACACGCGATCAGCCTGCGGTTGACCAGGTGCGTTTCTTTCTCGTGGTCCTTGAGGGGGATAGGCTGGGGCATGTGCAGGCTCTTGCGGAAAACGGATACACCACCGGCCTGGGAGCAGGCAGTGAACGGGCGCGATGGCGTGAATGAACGGCGATCCTACGCAAGCTGCTGCGGTGCCTCAAGGCCGGTTGTCCGCAGGCGGGCGAGGGTGCGCCGAGGTTCCCCGGTTAGCGGGGCGCAGCGTTCATGAAGATTTTTTCATGAAGGCCGCGGCGGCCCGGTCGACAGGCTGCGCTTGCATGCGTGGCGATCTGCGAATACTGTATGGATAATCAGTATCGAGGTGAACCCCATGCAGCTCATCGCCAAGCTCGGCATCCTGGCCGATGCCGCCAAGTACGACGCCTCGTGCGCCAGCAGCGGCGCCCCCAAGCGCAGCTCGCGCGGTCGCGACGGCCTGGGCGCCACCGATGGCATGGGCATCTGCCACAGCTACACCCCCGACGGGCGCTGCGTGTCGCTGCTCAAGGTGCTGCTGACCAACTTCTGCCTGTACGACTGCCAGTACTGCGTCAACCGCCGCTCCAGCAACGTGCCGCGGGCACGCTTCACGCCTGAGGAGGTGGTGCGCCTGACCCTGGATTTCTACCGGCGCAACTGCATCAGCGGGCTGTTCCTCAGCTCGGGCATCATCCGCTCCGCCGACTACACCATGGAACAGTTGATTCGCGTGGCGCAGCTGCTGCGCGAAGAGCACAACTTTCGCGGCTACATCCACCTCAAGACCATCCCCGACGCCGACCCGCTGCTGATCGAGCAGGCCGGGCGGCTGGCCGACCGCCTCAGCGTGAACATCGAGCTGCCCACCGAAGCCAGCCTGCAGCGCCTGGCGCCGGAGAAGCAGGTGCGTACCATTCGCCAGGCCATGGGCACCATCCACCACGGCCAGCAGGCGGTGGCCGGTGAAGTCAACGCACCGCGCTTCACCCCTGCCGGGCAGAGTACCCAGATGATCGTGGGCGCCGATGCCACCGACGACCACACCATCCTGGGCAATGCCGAATCGCTGTACCAGGGCTATGGCCTGCGGCGTGTGTACTACTCGGCGTTCAGCCCGATCCCCGACAGCCCCACCAGCGTACCCCTGGCCGCGCCGCCGCTGCTGCGCGAGCACCGCCTGTACCAGGCGGACTTTCTCATGCGCGGCTATGGCTACAAGGCCGGCGAACTGCTGGGCGGCGCGGGCAACCTGGCGCTGGACATCGACCCCAAGCTGGCCTGGGCCCTGGCCAACCGCGAGGTGTTTCCGCTGGATGTGAACCGCGCCGAGCCGGCGCTGCTGGCGCGCATTCCCGGCATCGGGCTGCGCAGCGTGCAACGCCTGGTGGCGCTGCGCCGTGAACGGCGCATTCGCTATGACGACCTGATCCAGCTGCGCTGCGTGCTGGACAAGGCGCGCCCGTTCATCGTCACCAGCGACTATCGCCCGCCCCAGTCGGAAACCCGCAGCGGCCTGCTGCGCGAACGCCTGCGCGAGCCGCAGGCACCGGTGCAGATGGGGTTGTGGGGATGATCGCGCTGGACTGCGACGAGCACTTCGACACCTGGCGCGACCAGGCCCGCGTGCTGCTGGGCCACGGCATCGACCCCACCGAGGTGGTGTGGGCCCATGGCCCGGTGCACGATCTGCTGGCGGTGCCGGCGGTGTTGCCGCAGGGCCCCGGGCCGTTTCGCACACGGGTGCCGGCCGCCTTGCTGGATCAACTTGAGCAGGCCGCCCGCTACCGTGGCGAGCAGCGCTGGAACCTGCTGTATGAAGTGCTGTGGCGCGTGGCCCATGGCGACCGCACCGCCATGCTGGCGGGCGACCGGCTGGGCAGCGAGCTGCAGCGGCGCATCAAGCAGGTCAGCCGCGAGGCCCATCACCTGCATGCCTTCGTGCGCTTCGTGCCATTGCCGGCGGCACTGGCCGAGCAACTGCAACTGGACCTGGTGGCCTTCCATGAACCGGCCCACGACATTCTGCAAAGCGCCAGCGGCCACTTTGCCGACCGGCTGGGCCGCCAGCGCTGGCTGATCGCCACGCCACGCGATGGCATCCGTTTCGATGGCAGCACCCTGGACTACCGACGGCACTGCCCCGAGCAATGGCGCCAGTGGGCCTGCCACGCCGACGACCCTGGCGCCGAGCTGTGGCGCACCTACTACCGGCACACCTTCAACCCGGCACGGGTCAACCCCGATGCCATGCGCCAGCACATGCCGGGGCGCTTCTGGCGTCATTTGCCCGAAGGCCCGCTGATCGCGCGGCTGGTGGGCCAGGCGCGCCAGGGCAAGCAGCGCGACGGCCAGGCGCAGGAGGTGGGGCAGCAGGGCGGCAAGCGCATCGGGCGCGGGGATTCGCCAACGCGCTGAGGGCCGCCTTTCCATATGCCACCCTGGCTGTGTATGATCGGCGCGGGCCGATGCTGCCCGCCGCTCGCTCCCGTTGGGAAAGGTGAAAGCATTGCAGTTACCCCTGACGCGATCATTCTCTTGAACGTCGAGGCCTGGCAACGCGAGCCCCACACTGCCTCGGCACCAGGAGCACATGATGATCTCGATCGAACAGGCCAAACAGATGGCCAAGCGTCTGCGTACCGCCCTGCAGGCGCAGAGCCCGCCGCTGACCCACTCCGGTGCGCTGGAGCTGGTGGCGCAGCAGTTGGGCTACAAGGACTGGAACACCGCCTCGGCCCTGCTTGCCCCCGCCATCCCTGCAAGCGAAGTGAGCTTCGACAAGCCTATCCCCATCCTGCGCATGTTCGACGAAGCCAAGGCGCGCGAGTTCTACCTCGACTTCCTGGGCTTCAGCCTGGAGTTCGAGCACCGCTTCGAAGCCGACCTACCGCTGTACCTGGGCATCGTACGCAATGGGCTGCAACTGCACCTGTCCGAGCACCACGGCGACGCGAGCCCTGGCTCGACGGTGTTCATCCCCATGCACAACATCGAGCAATTGCGCGACGAGCTGCTTGCCAAGCGCTACGGCTATGGCCGCCCGGACATCGTCGAGCAGGGCTGGGGCAAGGTGCTTGAGGTGTACGACCCGTTCGGCAATCGCATTCGCTTCTGCCAGGGCTGACCGGCCTTTCCCCCCGGCTGAAGATGCGCCGTTTGTTCAAGCGGAGCAGGCTGCGGCTACACGAAACTCCAGGCTCTGACCTGCCTGGAGTTTCACGATGCGAACCCTGTACGCCCCTGTATTTTTCCTTGGATTCATCGGCTCGGCCGTGTGGCTGCTGGACGAGGGCGCAAGCCTTGGCTGGTTGCCGGTTCTGCTGTTGCTGGCGATTGGCGTGTCGCTGCTGTGCGAGCGGCTGTGGCCCTATCGCGAGCGTTGGAATGTAAGCCAGGGCGATGGCACCCGGGACGTGATTCACGCGGGGGTGAACGAGGCGCTCAACGCGGCCGGCATTGCCGCTATCCCCCTGATTGCCCTGGTGCTGCCCGATACCGGCCTGTGGCCGAGTGACTGGCCGCTGGCGCTGCAGCTGTTGCTGGCGTTGCCGGTGGCAGACCTGGGCATCACCCTGGTGCATTACGCCAGCCACCGCCTGCCGTTGCTGTGGCGCCTGCACGCCGTGCATCACAGCGTGACCCGAATGTACGGCTTCAACGGGCTGATGAAGCACCCGCTGCACCAGATGCTCGAAGCGCTGGGCGGCACCTTGCCCTTGCTGCTGTGCGGGTTGCCGCTGGATGTGGCGGCCTTGCTGGCGTTCAGCATATCCATCCAGCTGCTGTTGCAGCACAGCAACGTCGACATGCGCATCGGCTGGCTGCGCCATGTGTTTGCCTGGGCGCCGGTGCACCGGCTGCATCACCTCAAGTACGGCACCACGGGGGATGTGAACTTCGCGCTGTTCTTCAGCGTTTGGGACCGCCTGCTGGGTACCGCCTTGCACCTGCCGCACTATCACCTGGCGGACGACGACCTGGGTATCGGCGACTTTCCGGACTACCCGGTGGGCTACGGCGCGCAGTTGCGCCAACCCTTTCGCCGCGACCAGCCCGAGCATCCACCTGCCGTACTGCCCGATGCTCTGAGCCGTGCGCTAGTCCAGCAGCCTTAGGCGCAGGTGGCGCAGGGTACGGTCGGCACGGATGCCGAACTGCTGGCGCACGCTGCGTGACAGGTGGGCCGAGTCGGCAAAGCCTGCGCAGGTGGCTGCCTCGGTCAGGCTGCTACCGCCCAGTGCCAGCTGCAAGGCCACGCGCAGGCGTTGCCACAACACCAGGCGGCGCACCGACAGCCCCAGTTGACCGCTGAACAGGCGCTCCAGCTGGCTGAGCGACAGCGCCGCCTCACTGGCCAGCTGCGCGGCGGGCAGGGTGTTTTCATCCAGTGCACGCACCCGTTGCAAGGCGGTGGCCAGGCGCGGATGCAAAGGGCGCCGGGGCAGGGCGCGCAAGCGTTGGTTCAGGCCCTCCAGGTCTGCGCCGGCGTCTTCGCAGAGCTGGCGCAGCACCGGCAGTTCGAAAGCCAATGGCTCGGCAAACAGCGTGATCGCCGGTTGCTCGCTGAGAATCGCATGCGGCTGGCCGGAGGCAATGAGCAGCAGCGGCCCGCACTCGACCTGGCCCTGGATCGACGCCTGCACCGGGGCAGCGCAGGCGATCAACACCTGGTGGGCATAGTGGGCGTGGGCCTGGGTTTGCCCGACCTGCCCGGCCACCAGGCAGTAGTCGGTGGCCAGCCACAGGTCGCCTTGCCAGGGTTCGTTGGGTGTGCGGTGGATAGTGGTGCTCCTGAGTGAGGGTGAAGGCGGGCGGCGAGGTTACAACGGCAAGGGCCGGTCCTGCACCACGCGCTTCATCACCAGGGTGGAGGTGAGCCGCTGCACGTTGGGCAGCGACGACAGGCTTTCATCATAGAGCCGCTGGAAGGCCGGCAGGTCCTGGGTGATCACGTGCAGCAGGTAGTCCGGCTCGCCGAACAGGCGCTGCGCATCCACCACCTGTGGCAACGCCACCAGCGCGTTCTCGAACGCCTCGACCGCCGTGCGATCGCCCTCGCGAAGGGTGACGAAGACCATGGCGGAAAAGGTCAGGCCCAGGGCAATGGGGTCCAGTTTCGCCCGATAGCCCAGCAGCACCCCCGATTCTTCCAGGGCACGCACCCGCCGGTGGCAGGGGGAGAGGCTCAACCCCACCCGCTCGGCCAGTTCGGTGATCGAAAGGCGCCCGTCTTTTTGCAGTTCGGCAAGAATGTTCCGGTCGATGCGGTCCATCTGGAAGGATCTTCCCCTATTGGCCTATGTCGCGATTATCTTCGAAAGAAAATTCTAGCAAGATTTCATTATTGTTCCCTGCACCAATTTGCTTGTGGAGCAGGACGATGCAGCCAACCGTGTACACATCCCTGACGTGGGTAGCGCCATGACCCTGAGTGTTTTCGTGGCGTTCTGGGCGGTGTCGATGTTGTTCATCATCACGCCGGGTGCGGACTGGGCCTATGCGATATCGGCCGGGCTGAAGGGGCGGGTGGTATTGCCCGCCGTGGCCGGGCTGTTGTCGGGGCATCTGATCGCGACACTGATCGTCGCCGCCGGGGTGGGCACGCTGGTGGCGGGGCATCCGTTTGCGCTGTCGGTGCTGACGGTGGCCGGGGCCGGGTACCTGCTATGGTTGGGGATCGGCATGCTGCGGCACCCGACTGTGCCCCAGGCGGACCAGGTGCAGGTAGCCGGTGCGTGGCAGCGCTGGGCGGTGAAGGGCCTGTGTGTGAGCGGCCTGAACCCCAAGGTGTTCCTGCTGTTTCTGGCATTGCTGCCACAGTTCACCGACGCCACGGCGCCGTGGCCGGTACCGCTGCAGATCGTGGCGCTGGGGCTGGTGCATGCGCTCAGCTGCGGGGTGATCTACCTGCTGGTGGGCTTTGGTTCGCAGGCCGTGCTGGGCGCGCGGCCTGCGGCGGCGCTGTGGGTCAGCCGGGTGTCGGGGGCGGCGATGGTCATCATCGCGCTGGTGCTGCTGGGCGGGCAGCTACCCAGGTAGGCAGAATGTACGCGGCAATCGAACAGGGGGAGTGCCATGAAGAGCTTGAGAGCACGGGCCGTACAGGGCCTGGAGGTGGGGGCGCAACTGAGCGTGACCCGGTGCTTCACCGATGAGGACATCCGCTGCTTTGCGCAGCTTTCGCGGGACTACAACCCCGTGCACTACGATGCCGCCTCGGCCGAACTGCGCAGGTTCAGGTCGATCATCTCCCATGGCCTGCTGACGGCCAGCCTGGTGACCGAGATCGGCGGGCAGATCGGCTGGCTGGCGACCAGCATGAGCTTCGAGTTCAAGCGGCCGGTGTATGCCGGCGATGCAATCACCTGCCACTGGCTGATCGTGGACAAGGACGAGCGCGGGCATGCGCGGGCGCAGTTGAGCATCGTCAACGCGCAGGGCGAAACCGTGCTGGAAGGCATGACCACCGGGGTATTGCCGAACGCAGCGGCGCGTGAACGCATGGCGCAGCTGTTGGCCGAGGGCGACCCCGGCAACCTGGCTGCGGCAGGTGCCTAGGGCGCCGGCACGCGGCAGGGTTCAATTGCGAAAGTACAGCTCGTCCAGCTGGCGCCGACGGATCGCCACGTACTGCTCCCACACCTTGGGGAACTCCGCTTCGCGGATGAACGGGAAGGTGAGGTACACGAATCGCCCCTTCACCTGAATGTACTGGCGTGCACGCTGGAAGGCCGGCTGCTCGGTCAATGCGATGCTCTCGTCGTAGCCGTCGTGGTAGTGACGAATATCCACCCGGTGCGGGGCAAGCATGCCGCGGGCAAAGTCGATCACCCAGCCGGTGCCCACCGAGGTGCTCAGGTAACCGTAGACGCCATCCTCCGACAGCTGCAGGCACGCCTTGGCCTGCGTGCCGTCGTCATCGTTCACCAGCACGATCTGGTCATTGAAGTACTGGATGGATTGCCCCTGCGGCCCGTGCAGCACCAGGTTCCAGCCTTCGGCATCCATGCGGAACTCGCCCTGGTTGGCAAACTCGGCGATCCATCCGTTTGACAGCTCGATTCTGTGGTTGGTCATGGGGGTGGGGGTCCTGAGGGATAGGGCAGGCAGTTGCTTCAGCTGTGCTCGATCAGCATGACAGCAACGGTATCGGGCTCCAAGGCTTCGAACACATGGGGCTGGTTGGCCGGGTAGCGCAGGTAGTCGCCGGCATGCAACAGCACCGGTGCACTGGCCGGGCCTGCGCTGGCGGCCCCCTGGCACACGAATACATGCTCGAAAGTGCCCGCCGGGTGCGCCTGGGAATGGTGGGGCTGCCCGGGCTGGGCATGCACGCGGTACAGGTCCCGGCGTATGCCGGGCGGGCAGTCGGCGAGCAGGGTCGCCGCGTAGTCGGCGTCGTCGGCCTTGAGCGCCGCACCTTCGCCTGCGCGAATCACCGTGACCGTCTGCGCCGGCTGCTCGAAGAACCGCGTGACCTGAATGCCCAGTGCCGTGGCCAGCGCCCACAGGGTCTCGATGCTGGGGTTGCCAAGGCCGGACTCCAGCTGCGATAGCGTGGATTTGGCCACGCCGGCGCGGCGCGCCAGATCGCTGACGGACATCCCCGACTGCAAGCGCTCGCGCCTGATGGCCTGGGCCAGAATCATGATCGGCGCATCGTTCGATATAATGGTCATTTGTTCGTTATGAGTTGACTGGGAGAGAGGGCGGCGGACATTATGGCACCCACTTGTTCGTTTTGATGGATTTTGTTCGATGACACAGCCTTCTGTTTTTGCCTCGACGGGACACCGCGCGCCATGAATGCACGTTCACGCGGCACCCTCGAAATGGTCACCGCCATGTGCATTTCTGGCACTGTCGGCTGGTTCGTGGTGCAGTCGGGCCAGTCGCCTTCGTCGATGGTGTTCTGGCGCTGCCTGTTCGGCGCCGCCGTGATGGCCCTGGCGTGCTGGGCGCTGGGGGTGTTTGGCACGCTGCGCCCGACCCGCGCGCAGTGGGGGTGGATGCTGCTGGGTGGCGTTGCGCTGGCCTGCAACTGGCTGCTGCTGTTCAGCGCCTACAGCCAGGCCTCCATCGCGGTGGCCACGGTGGTCTACCACACGCAACCCTTCATGCTGGTGGGGCTGGGCGTGCTGCTGTTCGGCGAGCGGATTTCGGCCAGTGGTGCCGGCTGGTTGGGCCTGGCGTTTGTCGGCATGCTGCTGATTGTGACGGCCAAGACGGGGGCGGCCGGGGAAAACTACCTGATAGGTGTGATGCTCGCGCTGGCGTCGGCCTTGCTGTACGCGATTGCGGCGATCATCGCCAAGCGCCTGCAGGGCGTGCCGCCGCACCTGATCGTGCTGGTGCAACTGCTGGTGGGCGCGGCCATGCTCTGGCCCTGGGCGCAGGTGCCGGACATGACCGCACAGCCCCAGGCCTGGGCCTACCTGCTGACCATTGGCGCGGTGCATACCGGGCTGATGTCGACCCTGCTGTACGGCGCCATCCAGAAACTGCCCACGGCGCTGATCGGCGCCCTGTCGTTTCTGTACCCGGCGGTGGCCATCCTGGTCGACTGGCTGGCCTTCGATCACCCCCTCAGCGGGCTGCAGGCAGCCGGGGCGCTGGCCATATTGCTGGCGGCGGCCGGCATGAACCTGGGCTGGCGCCTGGGCTCAAAGCCGGCCCTGAATACCTGAGTTAGACCACCGCATGCCCTGGGCCGCACTGGTCGAGCGTGGCCAGGTAAACACTGGGCGGGGCGCCCAATTGGCGGTGGAACATGCTGGAAAAGGCGCTGGGGCTGTCGTAGCCCAGCTCCAGCGCGACCCGTGTGACCGAGGCGCCGGCCGCCAGGCGGGTGACGGCAGCCATCAGGCAGGCCTGCTGGCGCCAGGTGCCGAATGAAAGCCCGGTTTGCTGGCGGAACAGGCGGCTGAAGGTTCTTGCACTGCAATGCAGGGCACTTGCCCAGGACTCGGCGCTGGTGTCGATGCGGGGTTGGCGCAGGAAGTTGCGACATAGTTCGGCCAGCCGCGGGTCGTTTGGCAAGGGTGCGAACAGCGGCAGGTTCGGCGCGCTGCGCAGCTCGTGCAGTACCAATTGAATCAGATGCCCGTCGCGACCGTGTGTTTCATACAGTGCGGGTACGTGCGCCGTGGCCAGCAACAGGTGGTGGAGCAGGGGCGAGACCACCAGGGCCTGGCACTGCGAGGTATCACGCACCGGCTGCGCCGGCTCTATGTACAGGCTGCGGGTGCTCACCCCGCGCATAAGCACCTGGTGCGGCTTGCCGGCGGGTATCCACACCCCGCTACCGGGCGGAATCACCCAACTGCCGTCCTGGGTTTGGACCTCCATCAGGCCACTCATGCCATACAGAAACTGTGCGCGCCGATGCACATGGGTGGGCAGCAGTGTGTCGGGCGGGTAGTCGGTACCGATGGCGAGCACCGGGCGGGCGACGGCGTCGACGCTGGCGAGCGGAATATTGAGCATGTGAAGCACCTTGGCCGGAACGCGAGGATTATTGGCCAATTCGCGAGGGCTGGCCACATGTCTGGCCGTTAACGTGTGGCTTCCCCCTTGTGTTGGAAGCGATGCATGTTCTGGTTTCTGCTGTGTGCGTTCGGTGTGGTAGCCGGCGTGACGACTGTGCTGTTCGGCTTTGGTGGCGGCTTTGTGGCGGTGCCGCTGCTGTTCGCCCTTATCAGTGTGAGCCATGCGCCGGGGTCGGCCATCGGCGAGGCCGCGATGCATATCGCCGTGGCCACCTCCACGGCGGCGATGATCTTCGGCGCAGGCCTTTCGACCTTGCGCCATGCCCGTGCGCGCACCTTGCAGTGGCCGGTGGTGCGGCCGTTGCTGGGTTACGTTGCGCTGGGTGCAGTACTGGGCGCATGGGCCGCCACGCAGGTGCAAGGGGCGTGGATACGCTGGCTGTTCATCGGCTACCTTGGCCTGACCATTCTTGATGCCGTGTTGCGCCCGGGGTTTACCGTGAGCACAAGCGATGGCATGCGCCCGCTGGGCCGTCGAGCCAGCGCCGTGATCGGTGTCGGCATGGGCGCCGTGGCCGCATTCCTGGGTGTAGGCGGCAGCGTGATGAGCGTGCCGCTGATGCGCAGGCGTGGGGCGAGCATGGCCGTGGCGACGGCGTCGGCCAACCCGCTGTCGCTGCCGATGGCGATTGCCGGTACTGCCGCCTACGCCGTGCTTGCGTGGCGCACCGAAGTGCTGGGGCCCTGGTTTGCCGGCTATATCGACGTGCGTGCCCTGGCCGTGCTGGTGCTTGGCTCGTGGTGCGGCATTCGCCTGGCCGCGCCGTGGATCGGGCGCATGCCCGACGCGCTGCATGTGAAGTGCTACCTGGCCCTGCTGGGGGTGGTGCTGGTGGTGATGGTGGTTGCCTGACTAGCCCAGCCAGACGCTCAGCAACACCGCAGCCAGCGCGACCAGTGCCGTGTTGAGGCACACCAGCGCAAAGCCGAAGCGCACCAGTTCGCCTTCTTCACTGGTGCTGGTTCTGGCCAGGCCCAGGATCAGCATCACGATCGACAGCGAGCCCAGCGCCGCATGCCCCGCCGCGCTGTTCTGCGCCGCCGCGAGCAACAGGCGGCCGTGTTCGGGCAGCATGGCGATGGCGGGCATGAAGATCGCATTGCCGCCCACGTTCGAGCCGGTCATGTAGCCGGACAACCCGCCCAGCAGGGCGACCAGCAACGAGGCGGCGGCCGGTGCCAGGCCGGTCAGCAGCTGCATCAGGCCCGCCAGAAAGCCGGCCTTGACCATCAACTGCGACATGGCGAGAAAAAAGAAGATCGTCAGCAGGGGCCGCTTCGCCCGGGCCAGCAGTGCGGTGCCGATGCGGGTGCCCGGCACCGGCAGGGACGGTGCGCTTCGCGCGTGAAACCCCAGGCCCACCAGCACCAGGATCAGTGCCACGCCCGGCGAGGCAAGCGGCTTCCAGGTGACCTGGGCGCCCTGGACGACCCACAGGTTCTGCCAGCCGGTGATGGCCCACAGCGCCTTGAGCGCGACGATGCTGGTGATCAGCACCAGGTAAGGCCACGCCTGGCGCGGCCATTGTCGCGCCCCGCGTGTGCCGCCGTGGTTGTGCAGGCGCCACAGCCCGCTGGCCAGTACGACGGCTGCGCTCACCAGGCCCGCCGCCACGCCGGCTACCTCCGGCCCCAACCCGCGGCTGCTGCTATAGAGCACCCCCACGAATACCAGCCAGCCAGCGCCCAGCACCATCCATTCGCGCAAGGTGCGAACCTCGGCCAGGTACAGCGCCATCGCCCCGAGCGCGAGAAACACCGGTGCGCTGGTCAGCGCCGAAGTGGCTGCCAGCGCCGCAGCATCCAGCTGGGCCAGGGAAGCGCCGATCACCGATGCCAGGCCCAGCGTGCCCCACGGCATGATCGCCATGCCGGCCAACGCGATACGCAGCGCCACCCGGCGGTCGAACAGGCTGAGCAGCAGCGGCACGGTGGCGATCAACGACACGCCAAAGCCGGTCATGGCTTCGAGCAACGGGGCCAGCCCGAGCACGATGAACACCACCTGGTCGCCGCGCCCGAGCCCGAGCGAGCGTACCCACTGGCTGAATGCCAGGTTCACGCCCATGCGCTCGATGAAGATCACGAAGGCCAGCCCCGGTACGATCACGAACGCGGTGCTGGCAAACAGCACGGCAGTGTCCTGGGCGGCCGCCACCAGGCTGCCCAGGCGCCACGTATCGGCAGCACCGACCAGCCACAGCACCATTACCAGCAGCGTACCGGCGATGGCGGCGTGCACGGGTGGGCGGCGCAGCACCACCAGCATGGCCGTGACCAGCAGCACGGGCGACAGATGAAACAGTGCGAGCATGCGAGCAATATCCTGTGTGAGTCCCGACCAGGGCTGCGGCTGCAGGCTGGGGCTCGATAATATTTCTCGCCGTCAGATAAAGGGGCGCGGATTTCTGGTAGTTTTCGAGAAAATTTCTCGCAGGGTTTCCATGGCCATTCACGATGTAGCGGCTGAGCCGCTGGACAAGTTCGACCGCGCCATTCTTGACCTGGTGCAGCGCGACAACACCGTGCCGCTACGGTTGGTGGCCGAGCAGGTCAACCTGTCCACGGCGGCGGTGCAACGGCGCATCAAGCGCATGGAGGAGCGGGGCGTCATCACCGCCAATGTCGCCGTCGTCGACCCTACTGCGGTGGGTCGGCCGATCACCATCATCGTGGAGGTGATGGCCGAGCGCACCAGCCTCGATGCGCTGGAGGCCATGAAGGCGCACTTTGCGGTGCCTGAAGTGCAGCAGTGCTACTACGTCACTGGCGAGGTGGATTTCGTGCTGGTGCTGACCGTGGCCAGCATGCAGGAGTACCAGGCGTTGGCGCGGCGGTTGTTTGCCGAGAACGCCAATGTCACCTGGTTCAAGACCATTGTGGCGCTGGACCGGGTGAAGGTCGGGTTGCAGGTGCCCAGCCTGTAGGAGCGGGCCTTGCCCCGCGATCTGGCGCGCAGCGCCAGCAGAACCTGCGACGCGATCAGCCTGAAACACCGCACACTTTCCAAGGTAACGATGTTGGTGCAGCATAGGCCCGCGTCGACAAAGGGACATGAGACTCGAATGAAGCTTATCGCTGCGCAAATCTCGGCCACCCCGGGCGATGTCGAAAAGAACCTCGCCCAACACATCGACGCTATCCACGCCGCTGCAAGCCAGGGAGCCGATGCGGTGGTCTTCCCCGAACTTTCGCTGACCGGCTACGAACCCGAACTGGCCGGTGGCCTGGCGATGGCGCCCACCGACAGCCGCCTCGATGCGTTCCAGGCCTTGAGCGATCGCTACACCCTGCTCATCGCCGTGGGTGCGCCAACCCAGGGGAGGGAGGGCACCCAGATCAGCATGATCGCCTTCCAGCCAGGGCTGCCACGTGTGGTGTATTCCAAGCAGCTTCTGCACGCCGACGAACTGCCATTCTTCACGCCTGGTACCCAGCAGCAGGTGTTCCGCCAGGGCGGGCATGTTCTGGTGCCCGCGATCTGCTATGAATCCTTGCAACCCGCCCATGCAGACCAGGCCGCCGCGGCAGGTGCCCAGGTGTACCTGGCCAGCGTGGCCAAGTCGCAGAAGGGCGTGGACCTGGCCTGCAACCATTACCCGGCAATGGCCCGCAAGCATGGCATGACCGTGATCATGGCCAACTGCGTAGGCCCCGCCGACAACTTCATCGGTGCAGGCCAGTCCGCGGTCTGGAACCCGAATGGCGAGCGCGTCTGCACTGCCGACGCCACCCGGCAAGCCCTGATCGCATATGACACACGCACGGGAGAAGCGGGTACTGTCAGCCTGGCTTGAATCACCATCGCCACCCCAATTCGCTGACCACCGACCTGGTGGCCGCGCTCAACCCGGACCTGGACTTTGCCGAGGCGGCGGCCTCGGCTGTCGAAACGGGCTACCCCTGCGCCGGATAAGTGCTACCACCCCTGGGCCAGCGGCGCTGGCCCTTGCAAGGTGGGGAACAGCGGCAACACTTCTTTGGCCAATTCCTGAATGACCTCGTCAACCGGCCGCCGGGCCATCTGAATGCCCAGCGCCGCATGATTGACGCCCGCTGCCTTCCATTCGCCAAGCAACGCGATCAGCCCGTTGCGCCCGGTCTTGAGCACATACCCACCTTGCAACGGCGTGCGCGGGAAGTCGGGGTCTTCGTCCAGGTCGATCCACTCGTTGGTCATGTGCGGGCGAAACCCGCCGTTGGGGATCTGCGAGCGCCACGCCCGAACCTTTTCTGCCAGGCGAAGCGGGCCCTGCGCCGTGTGGGTGGCGTCCGGGTAGGTCAGCCAGCCATCGGCCTGCTCACCCAGCCACTGCAGGGATTGACGCGACGACCCCGTCACGATCAGCGGAATGCGCCCGGTGACCGGTTGTGGCAGTAGCTGCGTGCCGTTCGTCTGGCCCAGCGGCGAGCGGATGGTCGCAGGGCCCTGCGCCAGCAATTGCCGAAAGTAGTCCACGCTGTGGGCAAAGCGCTCACCGCGCTGGTCATGGGCCAGGCCGTAGGCCGGGAACTCCACGGCCCTGTCCCCCGACGCGATGCCCATCACCAACCGGCCGCCCGACAGGCGATCGAGGCTGGCGGCAGACTTGGCCAGGTCGATGGGGTGGCGCAAGGTGAAGATGGCGCTGCCGGTGACCAGCGCGATGTGCCGGGTATGGGCGGCCAGGTAGCCCAGGTACACGAAGGGGTCGAACACCTGGCCGGCATCGCCGAAGGCCGGGTCGAACAAGGGCACGTCGCGCACCCATACGGCAGCAAAGCCCAGGCGCTCGATCTCGCTCACACGCTGCGCCTGGGCGTGAAGCACCGCCATGTCGCCCTGGTAGAAGCGCAGTGGCAGAAAGATGCCCAGTGTCAGGTGATCGGCGGCGAACATGCGCCGGTAGCCGGGGTGGTGGGCGAAGGCTTCGGCGTTCGCGCCGCAGGTGACGGCGGGTGCAGTGGGGTGGGTCATGGTGTTCATGCCTGTTCCTTGGTGTCGGGGTTCATGGGCCGGTGGCAGGGGCGGGCAGGCGAATGCCGCGTTGCACCGCAGGGCGCTGCTCTACCTGCGCGTACCATTGGCTCAACCAGGGCTGCTGGCTGAAGTCGAAGCCCACCAGCTGCGCGATATGCAGCCAGGCGAAGGTGGCGATGTCTGCAATCGAATAGGTGGCGCCACCCAGCCACAGCTGGTTTGCCAGGTGCTGATCGAGGGTGACGAAGGTGGCTTCGGTGAGGGTCCTGTAGCGCTGGATGGCGGCAGGGTTGGGCACGCTGTCGAAGCATTCGAAGTGCACGCGCTGGCCCAGCAACGGCCCCATGCTGGCGCTGTGAAACATCAGCCAGGTGATGCATGCCCAGCGCTCGGGGGCGTCGTGGCCAAGCAACTGGCCGCTCTTGTCCGCCAGGTACAGCAGGATGGCGGCGGACTCGAACAGGGTGATGCCGGTGGCGCGGTCGATCAGCACCGGAATGCGACCGTGCGGGTTGAGCGCAAGAAACTCGGGCCGCTGGTGCTCGCCCTCATCGATGCGCACATGGCGCAGGCTGTAGGGCAGGCCCATTTCTTCCAGGGCGATGGTGATCTTGAAGCCGTTTGGCGAACTGTCGGTGTAGAGAATCAGGTCAGGATCGGACACAGGGCACATACCTCAGGCAGACTAATGCTTGTTGCGTGGTGTGGGTGCCATGCTAGTGAGTGATTGCCTGGGACAAAAACGATTAGTCCTGCGCTTTGACGTTAGATTTTCTAAACCAGGGAATACGCCATGGGCGCCGTTCTACCCTTGCTGGCGCTGCGCGCCTTTACCGAAGCTGCACGGCTGGGCAGCCTCAAGGCGGCGGCCGAGCACATGGGCGTCACCCCCGGCGCCATCAGCCAGCAGATCCGCCAGCTGGAAGACCGCCTGGGCGTCACGCTGCTGGTGCGGGGGCGGCATGGGGTGCAGCTCAGCGATGCCGGCGCACGTCTTTTCCCCGGGTTGTCGCGGGGCTTTGGGCAGATCGAGAACGCGCTACTCGAACTTGAGTCGTTCACCCACGAGCAAACGCTTACCATCAGCACCGTGCCGTCGTTCGCGTCCACCTGGCTGGTGCCGCGCCTGGGTGACTTCAGTGCCCGGCATCCTGACATCGAAGTGCGGGTGGAGGCGTCGGCAAGGCTGGTGGATTTCCAGCGCGAGCGCATCGACATTGCGCTGCGCCATGGCCTGGGCCAGTACCCGGGGCTGGAGTCGATCCCGCTGATGGCGCCGGTGCTGCTACCGGTGGCCAGCCCTCGGCTGCTGGCCGAGGGGCCGCCTATCAACAGCCCGCAGGATTGCCTGAACTACCCGCTGCTGCACGATACCGAGCGAGCGGATTGGCCGCTGTGGCTGCAGGCGCATGGCGTGGAGGCTGACAGCCGTAGCCAGCGCGGTGCCAGTTACGATGAAGACCTGTTGCTGCTGCGCGCGGCGGCGAGCGGGCAGGGCATCGCCCTGGTGCAGGACAACCATGCCCAGGAAGATCTGCACAACGGCAGGCTGGTGGTGGCGCTGGACAGGCCGTGGCCGTCGCGATTTGCGTACTACCTGGTAACGCGCAAAGAGGCCTTGAAGCGGGCGCAGGTGCAGGCGTTCATCGAGTGGATAACGCAGCAGGCGGGCGCTGCGTGACAGGTGTGGCTCAGCCTTCGGCGGCGGAGGTCGGGGTTTCGGCGGCTTCTGTAGCCAGCTTCAGTCGGTCGGCCTTGCAGATGTATTTGGGTTTGCTTTTGGGGGCCAGCTTGGCACTGGCCTTCTTGGCGTTGGCCTTGAGTATCTGCTTGATCTTCTTTTGGCGGTTCATGGTTCTGCTGGGCCTGTAGATGCTTGAAAGCGGTGCGATGGCGGGGAGGTTGCAGGTGTTCTGCAGAGCCTTGCCGGTATTGCCGGTGGGGCGAGTTTACTAAAGGTTGCGCTGCAAGCGTGAGCGTTGTGCGTGGGGGGCTTTGAGGGCGCGTTCGCAGGCTTTGCTGGCGCTGCGCGGCAGATTGCGGGACAAGGCCCGCTCCTACGGCCTGGCGGCCAGAGGCGGAGTCTGCCCGCAGGCCGTAGGAGCCGGCGTTGCCGGCGAACGAGCGCGAAGCGGTCGCAACGCCTGAGTGCGCGGTGTGTCAGGCGAACCGCATGTGCAGGTTTTGCTGGTGCTGCGCACCAGATCGCGGGTCAAGGCCCGCTCCTACGGCCTGGCGGCCAGAGGCGGAGTCTGCCCGAAGGGCGTAGGAGCCGGCGTTGCCGGCGAACGAGCGCGAAGCGGTCGTAAAGCCTGAGTGCGCGGTGTGTCAGGCGAACCGCACGTGCAGGTATTGCTGGCGCTACGCACCAGATCGCGGGGCAAGGCCCGCTCCCACGGCCTGGCGGCCAGAGGCGGAGTCTGCGCAGGGTGTAGGAGCCGGCGTTACCGGCGAACGAGCGCGAAGCGGTCGCAAGGCCTGAGTGCGCGGTGTGCCAGGCGAACCGCATGTGCAGGTTTTGCTGGCGCTGCGCGCCAGATCGCGGGTCAAGTCCGCTCCCACGGCCTGGCGGCCAGAAGCAGCATCTGCCCGAAGGGCGTAGGAGCCGGCGTTGCCGGCGAACGAGCGCGAAGCGGTCGCAACGCCTGAGTTCGCGGTGTATCAGGCAGACCGCGTGTGCAGGTTCTACTGGCGCTACGCACCAGATCGCGGGCAAGGCCCGCTCCCACGGCCTGGCGGCCAGAGGCAGCATCTGCCCGCAGGCGTAGGAGCCGGCGTTGCCGGCGAACGAGCGCGAAGCGGTCGCAAGGCCTGAGTGCGCGATGTATCAGGCAGACCGCATGTGCAGGTTTTACTGGCGCTACGCACCAGATCGCGGGGCAAGGCCCGCTCCTACGGCCTGGCGGCCAGAGGCGGAGTCTGCCCGCAGGGCGTAGGAGCCGGCGTTGCCGGCGAACGAGCGCGAAGCGGTCGCAAGGCCTGAGTACGCGGTGTATCAGGCAAACCGCATGTGCAGGTTTTGCTGGCGCTGCGCACCAGATTGCGGGTCAAGCCCGCTCCCACGGCCTGGCGGCCAGAGGCAGAATCTGCCCGCAGGGCGTAGGAGCCGGCGTTGCCGGCGAACGAGCGCGAAGCGGTCGCAACGCCTGAGTGCGCGGTGTGTCAGGCAGACCGCGTGTGCAGGTTTTGCTGGTGCTGCGCGCCAGATCGCGGGTCAAGCCCGCTCCCACGGCCTGGCGGCCCGAAACAGATCATCGAGCCATGCATAATCCGCTTCTGCCCGCAGGGCGTGGGAGCGGGCTTGACCCGCGAATCGAGCGTGAAGCGGTCGCAGCGCCTGAATGCACGGTGCAGCAGTCAATCTGCATATGCCGGCAATCACGCTGACCCCGGCGCATCATCAGAAGCTGTACTTCGCCGTAACCATCAAGTTGCGCGGGTCGCCAAACACGTCATATGGGCTCCACGTGGAGTTGCTGGCGATGCCCTGGTAGTACTTCTTGTCGAACACGTTGTTGATGTTCAACTGCGTGTCCAGATGCTTGTTGACCTGGTAACCCGCCATCAACCCGACCAGCGCATACGCCTCCTGCTCGACATGGTAGTTGCCGAACACATTGCTGCCCTTGTTGAAGGTCGCGCTCTGGCTATAGAGGTTGGCCCCCACACGCCACTGCTTCAGATCACCCTGCAACTGGTACGTGGTACTGGCCTTGAACATATGACGCGGCAGGTCGGTGTCGAACAGCCGGCCTTCCTTGGCCTTGTCGGCATCCTTCTCGTACTTGGCCTGGGCGAACGTATAGCCGGCGCCCACTTGCCAGTTGGGCGTCAGCGCACCATTGATCTCGAACTCGATGCCCTGGCTGCGCACCTTGCCGGCCGCTTCATAGCACCCGTAGCTACCCACCGGGATGACCTTGCACAGGCTTGCATCCGCCACCTCGGCCGCGCGGTTGAGCTGGTCGATCTGGAACAGCGAAGCACTGGCATTCAGCGCGCCGCCAAAATACTCACCCTTGATACCCACTTCGTAGTTTTCGCCGGTAATAGGCTCGATGCCTTTGCCTTGGCCGTCCTTCTCGGTCTGCGGCTGAAAGATATCGGTGTAGCTGGCATACACCGAATGGTTGTCGTCCAGGTCATAGATAACCCCGGCATAACGGGTGACGTTGCGCCCCACCTTGGTCTTGCCCGAGGTGTAGTACTGGTCGTTGATCTGGTCATAGATGGCCGTGGCGTCGTACCAGTCCAGGCGCGCACCGAGTATCACCTTCAGCGGGTCGGCCAGGTTCCAGCGCGTGGTGAGGTAGAGGCCTTCCTGATCGACCTTGTCGTCGATGGAGTAGATGTCCGGCACGTTCGGTCTGGCAAGGCCACCCGGGTTGAAGCGGTTGATGTCCGGCACATCGACGAACACCGTGCCACCGGTGGCTTCGGTCTTGAGCTGGCGCTTGCTGGCGCCGACCACCAGTTCATGCTCGCGCCCCAGCAGTGTGAACGGGCCTGTGGCGTAGACATCGTAGGTGGACTGATCGAAGTCGCGGTTCTGGTTGAAGATGCGCTGGCGGTAGGTGGCGTCGTTGTTGCGCTCCAGCACGCCGCCCATCATCTTGAATTCGGACCAGTTTTTCGACGCGCCCAGGTGAAGGCGCCAGTCGTTGTCGAAGCGCTGGTCGAGCTCGACGAACACCGTCTTGTTCTCGACGTCCTGGTGCGACCAGCTGTAGCCGAAGGTCTTGGAGCGAGAAAAACCCATGTGGCTGCCATCGGGGTTCACCGGCAGGCCGCCCCAGTTGATGTTGTTATTGTCGTTCTGGTCGGACGCGCCCACGGTCAGGGTGGTGCTGTCGGTGAGGTCGAACTCGCTGATGCCGTAGAACACCCCGCGCTCGCGCCCGGCGTAATCCTGATAGCTGCCCTTGTCGTTGTACGCGCCGACGATGCGGCCACGCACGCTGGCGCTGTCGTTCAGCGGGCCGGACACATCCAGCTCGCTGCGGTAGTTGTCCCAGCTGCCGGCGCTGCCGGTCACGCTGGCCTGGAACGCCTGGGTAGGGCGCTTGCGCACCATGTTGATGGCGGCCGACGGGTTGCCGGCCCCTTGCATCATGCCGGTGGCGCCGCGCACCACTTCGACGCGGTCATAGGGGGCCAGGTCGGCGGTGGCCACCCAGTCTGCGTTGTAGGTGGTGGGCAGGCCGTCGAACATCAGGTTGGTGATGGGGAAGCCGCGGGCGAAGAACTCGCTGTTGGCCGGGCGCGCGGCCGACAGGCGCAGCCCGGGCGTGGCCTGCACCACGTCGTCGAGGCTGCGCATGCCCTGGTCGTCCATGCGCTGGCGGGTAATCACCGTGACCGACTGCGGTGTTTCGCGCAGCGACAGCGGCAGCTTGGTGGCGGTCTGCATGGCGCCGGTGGTGTACGAACCGCTGTGCTCGGTGGTCGAGCCCAGGCCCAGGCCGCTGATGGTGGTGGCGCCCAGTTCCAGTGCATCTGCGCTTTGGCTACGGGCAATCAGCAGGTAATTGCCGCTGGCGGTGCGGGTAACCGTGAGGCCGCTGCCGGCCAGCAGGCGTTCGAGGCCATCCTGCACGGCATAGTCCCCACGCAGTGCCGGGGCGCGCTTGCCCTGCACCAGCGCCGGGTCGAACGGCAGGCTGATGCCGGCCACCTGGGCAAAGCTGTTGAGCGACTCTTCCAGCGGGCCGGCCGCCAGCTCGTAGTGGCGGCTGCTTGCCTCGGCGGCCTGCGCGGCCGCACTGGCCAGCGACACGCTGGTGGCACCGGCCAGCAACATACTGCGCAGGGTCAGTGCCAGCACGCTGCGCTGCAAAGGCCGGGTGGGGATAAAAGCAGAAGACATGGACGGCGTGCTCCTTTCGAATGACGAGGTGTATTGCATGTCTGTCGAAGAGGGCGGCAAAACCCGTAAAAGTTTTTGAGATTTCTTCTCATCAGCCTTACCGGGCGACGATACGGGTCCATAACGGGGTAAAGCGTTCCACCCGCACCGGCAGCGAATCGCTCAGGGCGCTGAGGGCCTGGTCGATGTCATCGAGCTGGAACACGCCCGACACCTCCAGGTGCGCGATGGCCGGGTCGCAGCGCAGCCAGCCGTGGCGATAGCGCGCCAATTCTGCGGTCAGCTCGCGCAGTTGCATGCGCTTGGCCACCAGTTGCCCGCGCGCCCAGGCGCTGGCGTCGAGTGTGCTGGTTTCGAACCGCTGGCTGCCGATTGCATCGATCAGGTATTGCTCCCCGGCGGCAACCATCACCGGCTGGCCCTTGCCCTGAATCGCCACCACCCCATCCTCGACCCGCAACCGCGTGCCGCTGGCTTCATCACGCACCGCAAAGGCCGTACCGATGGCCTGCAACTGCGCATGCCGCGTGCTGACCCAGAAGCTGCGACGCCCGCCCGCCGTGGCGGCGTCCTTGCCGGTGTCGATAAAGATTTCGCCGCGCCGCAGCACGATCAACCGGCGCTGGGCGGTGAACTGCACGTCCACTGCACTGGCTGTGTTCAGTTGCAGGCGGGTGCCGTCGTCCAGCAAAAACTGACGGCGCTCGCCCACCTCGGTGGCGTAGTCCGCGCCCCAGGGCACCAGCGTGCTGTCACGCATCGACCAGCCGGTAACGCCGCTGGCCAGCAGCCCCACGCCCAGCAGCTTGAGCGCCTGGCGCCGGCTGTGACGACCGCCTTGCAGGCGTTGCAGGGTGTCCCGCGCCACCGAGCCGGGCAGTGCGGCCAGGCCCTGGAAGGTGGCATCGCTTTTCTGCAGCGCTTGCCAGGCCACCTCATGCAGCGCGTGCGCCTGACGCCAGCGTTGGCAGGCCTCCAGCAGTTGCGGGTTGGCGCCGTCGGACTCGATGCGCACCAGCCAGCCGATGGCCTGGTCCAGCACGTTGTCGGGCAGTTCGGGCAATGGCGGGCGGCTCATCGCTGGGCCAGGTAGCAATGGCGAATGGCGCTGGCCATGTACTTCTCCACCGAACTCAGGCTTACCGCCAGGCGCTCGGCGATCTCCTTGTAGCTCAGGCCCTCCAGGCGCGACAGCAGAAAGGCCATGCGCACCTTGGGCGGCAGGCCGTTGAGCACGGCGTCCACACGGGTCAGGGTTTCCAGCAGTATCAGCTGCGACTCGGGCGACGGCACCTCGGCTTCGGGCAGGTGTGCGATGGCCTCCAGATACGCCCGCTCGACCCGCTGGCGGCGCACGCGATCCACCAGCAGCCCGTGGGCCACGGTGCTCAACCAGGCACGCGGCTGACGCAACTGCTGCAGCTGCTCCGGCTTGCCGAGGATGTGCACGAAGATGTCGTGGGCCAGGTCCGCCGCGTGGTCGCCGTGGCGCATGCGCTTGCGCAACCAGCCCAGCAACCAGGCGTGATGGTTGATGTACAGCGCACGAACATCGGCATGAGGGGTGCGGGAAGTGGATGGCGACGACACGGAAAACCTCAGCATGATAGCCAGGTGCATTTGAGAATTTGTCGCATCCTAGTGCCAGTGGGCCGTGGACAGCAAGGGGAGAGTGCGTGATGTTGGGGGGCAGGTGGGGTTTTGGTGGGCGGAGCGAGCTCGGTAGGCCGCGTGTGCGGCCCGTGTGTTGCGTCGTTACTCGGGTGTCGCGTTTGCTTCCATGCCGTCCAGCACGGTGTCGATCAGTACGGTGCTCATTTCCAGCGATTGCTGTGCGGCGATCAGCAGCGTCTTGAACTGCTCGTCGGCGCGTTCGCAGGCTTGGGCGGTGGTGTCCTTGGCGCATTGGATCTGGAGCGACAGGTGAACCAGGGCGTCTTCCAGTTCGATGCCTTCGCAGACTGAAAACAGGGGCGGGTGATTGCCGTTGCAACAGCCGAAGGCGGTGTAGATGCGTTTGCGGGGTTGAGTAGTAAGCGGGGGATTGGAGACGGTTTTGACCATTGTGCAGCTCCCTTTTTGAGTGGAACCGCCATCTGATGTTCAGGTGGCGCAGTTGCGCCTTTTGCATTAGCGGGCCGCGACGCCCGGTCGCTGGATTGACAGCGACGTCGCAAGATTAGCGGGGTTGGGGTGGGGATTCAAGGCGTTCTACAGCGGTATGCGCACCCCCCATGAAGCGGGAGCCGGATGCTTGTGCATTATTGCTCAGGCAGCAAGGCTGGATCCGCTCGATGCAACTGGCAAAGTTGACAGTTGTGACAAGCAAAATGACGTAGCAAGCTATCCAGGAGCACATAGCCGAGTGCCTTTCCTGGGAGCATCGATCATGAGTGCAACATCCTTCAGCGTACAACTCCAAAACGAAATGGAAGGTAAGATCAATTATTTCCACTACCAAAAGTTCGGCGACCCCGCCTCGGGTACAAAATCCGCATTAACATCGCCCCAAACTACTTATGACTTCAATCTCTACCCCGGCGGAAAGTTTATAGCGACGACCGCCGAGTCCTACCAAACGCAGCTTGAAGATCCAAAACTTCTTCGATTCAAATTTACAAATAATTCAGGTTTTCCTGTCGGGTTGCTCCGCGTATACGGTGAGCCCCCTTATCCCGACTGGGTAATAGCCGCGCTGGAGGACATTCCGGGGGACGAAAGTGAGGAAGACGTTCAATCTCAGCGCGAGTTAATAATCGATAGATACAACCAAATGGTTGGGGGGGTGAATACAGGACCGAAGCGGTTTCCAGGGGGGGTACTACGGCGCTGGATCGACTACGAACCTCGCCGTGGCGACCCCTCTAAATGGTACGCATGGCTGCTACGTCCAGGAAGGTCAACTAGTGTGGCGGTAATCGAAGGAAGCGTATGGGCGGTGAGCGAAGCAAAAAACGAAGACTGACCTTTTCCCCTGGCAGCGCAACGGGGAGCTTGGGTGCTGTACAGAACTCAAGTGACCCTAGTTCAGCTCTCGCGTCGTCAGCATTTTTAAGTAGTGCATGCGTTGAACAGAGGAGGGTGATTGCCGTTGCAACACCCTCCCTTTTTGAGTGGAGCTGCCATCTGATGTTGGGGTGGCGCAGTAGCAGTGCGCGAGGACCGTTCGCTGGATTGCCTGCGAGCTCGCAAGGTTTGCGGGTTGGGCGCGGGGCTTCTACACGCTCTACACCTGTATGCGCACCCCCCATGAAGCGGGAGCCGGATGCTTGTGCATTATTGCTAAGGCAGCAAGGCTGGATCGGCTCGATGCAACTGGCAAAGTTGACAGTTGTGACAAGCAAAATGACGTAGCAAGCTATCCAGGAACACAAAGCCGCGTGGCTATCCTGGGAGCATCGATCATGAGTGCAAAAATCTCCAGCGCAACATCCTACAGCGTACAACTCCAAAACGAAATGGAGGGTAAGATCAATTATTTTCACTACCAAAAATTCAACGACCCCACCACGGGTACAAAATCCCCATTGAATTCGCCCCAAACCATTTATGACTTCGTTCTCTACCCCGGCGGAAGGTTTATAGCGACGACCGCCGATTCCTTAACTGCGCCACCTGAAGATCCAAAAAATCTTCTATTCAAATTGACAAATAATTCAGATTTTGACTTCTGTCTGATTGAGCTGAATTCTACCGACGCTTCCATTAAGAAATGGCTCAACTCAGACAATCCTACGGAGCAACCCGCCTACAAGACAAAGTATAGACAGAGGCCAGTGTTGTCCAAACAGTCTGTGACGTTGGACTTCCCCAATGGAGGCCACTGGTATGTGGGCGAGATGCCAGATCGGAAACGCACATAGCCGCGCAATGGGGAGCTTGGCTTTGTAGAAAACTGAAGTGACGATAAATGCAGCGCTCGAGCTGTCAGCACCTGCCACATAAGTTCCAAACATTGGAGGTAGGCAACGCAAGTCAATGGGAAGTAGGTGACGTGCTGGATGGGGCGCTCTAGGCACTGTACGAAAAGTACTGTCTTAACTGTCGCCAGCACGTTCACCCGGGCCCCCGGCGTCAACCTGGGCTACATCGGTGGTCGCGCCGAGCAGGTGGTGTTCGTGCGCGGCTTCGACCGCCTGCCGGTGCCGGTGTATATCCGCGGCATCTACATCTTTATGTGACACATCCCACACAACTCCAGGAAGTTTCTCCATATCTGAGAATTCCTTGCCCTCGTACCCTTTGCCTTCATGGACCACCCAGGGCGCTTCGCCCCTGCCTAGGAAGGCTATTCCCGATGTCTGCTTCCCCCACCGGGTCCACGCCCAGCGAGCGTGAGATCCAGATTGCGATTGCCCCACTCGAAACCCTGCTCAGTGAAGACCTCGGCGCTGCCGCCGTCTCTGTCGACCACTGGCTGCGCGAGGCCACCTACGGCCTGGTGAACCTGCAACTGCTGCGCCAGACCGGCGAAAATGTGCCGGTGGTCTGTAATGCCCTGGCCGGTGTGGATGTACTGATCGACATCCTCACGCTGCTGGAAAGCCCGTCCCCCGACCCGCTCGACTGGGTCAGCCTGGGCATCAACCTGATCGGCGTCTTGCCGTTTCCCCCTGGGCTGGCCAAGGCGCGCATGGTGCTGCGCCCGGTGCTGCAATTGACCCGCCAGACCCTGCGCCGTCGCCCGGGGGCGAACATCGGCGCGGTGATCCTGGAGATCATCGACGGCCACCTGCATGCCAACATCCGCGGCGCCCTGGAACACTACGTACGCGAGGCGCTGGCCCAGTTGCCGGCCATGCTCGGCGAGGCCGCCGACACCGCGCGCCTGTTGTTCACCACGCTGGCCAGGGCCATAGAAGCCGCTGCCCGGGGCCAACTCGACGCCGCAGCCAGCCACCAGTTGTCACGCACCCAGATGACCCAGGCGGCGCTGTACGACTCGCTGCTGAGCACTGATGCCTGGCGCCTGGCGCTGTCGGCCTTGGCCAATGCCTCCGAGGGCAACCTCAAGGCGGCCTACAACCATGTCGCCAGCCACTTCGGCGAGGCGCTGGAAAGCCTGCTGCGCCCGCTGGTGCACACGCTCGACGGGTTGGCCGCGTCGGTGCCGGATCGCCTCGAAGCCCTGGGCGCCCCTGGCATGCAAAACAGCATTGCCTGGCTGCTGAGCCGCCTGCTGGAAACCGTGCTGGCACACCCCGCCAGGCGCGGCGTTGCCACCAGCATTCGCCCCGGGGTCACCCAGCAGGCGCGGCACATACACAGTGAAGGCCCGACCGAGGTGGTCAGCCGCCAGGTCAGGGCCAAAAAGGCCCCCAATACCGACAAGAATGGTATCTGTCCCTGTACCGGCCACAGCATCGGCCATGTGCTCGGCGACGAGACCGTCGTTCATCAGGACTTCGCGTTGTCCGGCCCGTTCCCGGTGGATTGGACCCGGGTCTACAACTCGCGGCTCGACGCGCTGGATAGCGGCACCATAGGCGCACGCTGGATCACCGAGTTCACCACCTGCATCGATGTGGTCGACAAGAGGCTGGTGCTGCATGACAGCGATGGACGCAGCCACGACTTCCCGTGGCTCGAGGTCGACACCTGGCACCACGACCCCATCGAATACCTGACCCTCAAGCGCACCCGTGCACAGCAGCTGACCCTGGTGCGGGGCCAGGAGCGGTTCGAAACCTATGCCCAGGTCGGCGAGCGCTTTTACCTGACCCACATTCGCCTGCGCAGCGGTGCCGGTGCCATGCTGCATTACGAGCATCGCCACAACGGCCAGCCGGTGCTGTCCGATATCAACACCTACCAGAACGACGACCCGAGCAAGGTGCACCTGCAACTGGGCACCCTGCTGGATGAGCAGGGGCATATCCAGGGTGTGTGGCAGGTGGTCGATGGCAAGCCGCTGCGCCAACTGTGCGCCTATCACTACGACGGCGCGGGTGACCTGGTAGCGGCTCAGGATGAAAACGGTGCCGCCTGGCACTATGAGTATCAGCATCATCTGATCACCCGTTACACCGACCGCACCGGCCGTGGCCTCAACCTCGAGTGGGATGGCACAGGCCCGCACGCCAAGGCGATTCATGAATGGGCGGATGACGGCAGCTTCGAGACCCGTCTGGCGTGGGACCCGAACATCCGCCTGACCTACGTCACCGACGCCCACGGCCAGGAAACCTGGTACTACTACGACGCCCTTGGCTATACCTACCGCGTCGTACATCCCGATGGCCGCGAGCAATGGCTGTTCCGTGATGCACGCAAGAACATCATCCGCCACGTGCACCCCGACGGTAGCCAGGACCGCTACAGCTTTGATGAGCGCAGCAACCTGCTGCAGCACATCCGTCCCGACCACAGCACGCTGCACTACGCCTACGACGACCATGACCAGCTGATTAAGATCCGCGATGCCGAGGGTGGCCTTTGGCTGCGCGACTACGACGAGCGCGGCAACCTGGTAGAGACGGTCGACCCGCTGGGCAACAAGACCGAATTTGCCTACACCCCAAGCGGCCTGGTAAGTGCGATCAAGGACGCCAACGGCAACCAGAAGGCGCTGGCCTACAACGACGCCGGGCAACTACTCGAGTACGTCGACTGCTCCGGCAAGACCAGCCAGTGGGCCTACAACGACTTCGGCCAGCTGGTGCAGTTCGCCGACGCAGCGGGCAACAAGACCGCCTATGAGTACAAGGCCGGGCAACTGTCCAGGGTCACCCACCCCGACAACACCGAAGAGCGCTTCGAACGTGATGCCGAGGGCCGTCTGCTGGCGTACCTCGACGCGCTCGACCGCTGCACCACCTGGACCTATTCCGGCGCCGGGCTTCTGGCCGAGCGCGTCGACGCCAACGAGCACACCCTGCGCTACCGCTGGGACAAACTGGGCCGGCTGATTGGCCTGGAAAACGAAAACACCAGCCAGGCGAGCTTCGTGTACGACCCGGTCGGTCGCCTGTTGCAGGAGACCGGCTTCGATGGCCTGACCACCCGCTATCAATACGACCCGTACAGCGGTCGCCTGGCCTCGACCCAGGTCGGCCAGCGCCGCATCGACCTGCGTTTCGACCCCATGGGTCGGCTGGCCGAGCGTACCGCCAGGCTGGGTGATCAGTCCCAGACCGAGCGCTTTGCCTATGACGGCAACGGCAGGCTGATCCAGGCGATCAACGCGGCAAGCCAGCTGCAGTGGTTCCATGACGAGGCGGGCAATCTGACCCGCGAGCATCAGCATTACCTGGGGTTGCAGCAGCCGATGGTGGCGGTGTGGACGCACAAGTACGACGTGCTCAACCAGCGCATCGCGACCGTGCGCCCCGATGGCCATACGGTCAGCTGGCTGACCTACGGCAGCGGCCACCTGCTGGGCATGAAGCTCGACCAGCACGACATGCTCAGCTACGAGCGCGATGACCTGCACCGTGAAGTGGCGCGCCGTCAGGGCAACAAGCTGATGCAGACCCAGGCCTGGGACCCGGCCGGACGGCTGCAGGAGCAACTGCTAGGCAGCCACGACGGCAAGTCCACGTTGCTCAAGCGTCAGTACCAGTACGATGGCGCCGGGCAACTCACCGACATTCACGACAGCCGACGTGGTCAGTTGGCCTACCAGTACGACCCTGTCGGTCGCCTGTTGCAGGCCACCAGTCGCCTGGGGGTGGAGACATTCGCGTTTGACCCGGCCGGTAACCTGCTGGACGAGAAGACGCAGCAGCTCAACCGCCCTGTCTAGTCCTGAAATAGGTTTACACCTGTTCAGGTAGGCCGATAGGCCTCAAAACGCCCGATGCACCGCATCGGGCGTTTTGTTTTTCAGGGCCATATGGGGCCGTTCTGTGTTGTAGATCTGCACTGCCTCATCAACCATCTGCCTCGCTTGCTCCAGATCTTCAGGTCTGCTTAACAGCAGCTCCATCTTGAGGATTCCGTTGATTCGCTCAGCCAGCGCGTTCTGGTAGCAGTCATACCCATCAGTCATGGAGCACTGAACGCCGTGCCGTTGGTGCAGTGACTGGTATAGCGCCGAGCAATATTGGATGCCTCGATCCGAATGGTGGACTAATGGCTGGCGACGACGTCGCTTTCGTAAGGCCTGCTTGAAGGCTTGCGCTACTGACTCGGCATGCAGGCTTTCATGGACGTGGTGACCAACAATTTTCCTGGAGTACGCGTCCGTTACCAGGCTCAGGTACAGCGGGCCGTTACGTGCGGGCAGATAAGTAATGTCGGCAACCCAGACGTGCTCCGGCCTTGTCGGAACGACTTGGCTTGGACCGGGCTTGATTAAGTTGGGATGGCGGTAGAAGCGATGAAAGCTCTGTGTTGTCTTGTGGTATGCCCGCTTGGGCAGTACCAGCAAACGGCGCTCTCCCAAGACCTGAAACAGCCTATCTCGGCCGACCTGGAATCGTTTGTCAGGTTGGCAATGCAGCAAATAGTGCAGCTTACGGGTACCCAGACGGGGCTGGCGCAGCCGGACTTGCTGAACAAACTGAACCACCCGATCTGCCTGGCGCTCTTTGCCATCAGCAGCTCGGTTGCGCTTGTAGTAAGCCTGTCGACTGATGCCTAGAAACTGACAAGCCCTGGCAATGCTCAGTCCTGCGACTTGACCTTGCGAGAGGACTTGCCGGATCGCTTTTTTACGACCGAGACACCATAGTCATTTTTCAGAACATCAACGACCGTTTCAAAGAACTGGGCCTTCTGGCTCATCAGCTCAAGCTGCTGCTCAAGCTCTTTGATTCGCTGCTCTGGAGTGAGCATTTTGGGGTCAGACATCGCGCAGCTCCTCTCGTCGCGGATCGAGGCCCCCTGGCTCCAATCCTGCCGACCGTGCTTACGCAACCATACCAGAACCGTCGACCGTCCCTGGATGCCATACCGCACCTGGGCCTGCTTGTAGGTCAGTTCGCCTTTTTCAATCTGATCAACCACCGCCAATTTAAAAGACAGTGAGTAATCACGCTGTGTGCGCTTTACACCTTGCTCCATCTGACTCTCCGGAAATTCGGGATGGGAGGTGTAAACCTTATTCAGGACGGGACAGCTGCATGAAAAAGGCCGGTGTCTCGCGACACCGGCCTTTTTCGTTTCACTTGGCCTGGTAGATGATCCCCGGGCTGCACTGCACCATCTGGTAATGGTCGGGCAGCCCGTTGAGCGCCTCGGACGCCCCCAGGAACAGGTAACCGCCGGGCTTGAGCGTGCCGTGAATGCGCAGCAGGATGTCCTTCTTCACCTGGGCGGAGAAGTAGATCAGCACGTTGCGGCAGAACACGATGTCGAACTTGCCCAGGCTCGCGTAGCTGTCGAGCAGGTTGAACGAACGAAACTCGACGCGGCTGCGGATCGGGGCCTTGACTGCCCAGCGCCCCGGCCCCTTGGGGTCGAAATAGCGTTGCAGGCGCTCCTGGGACAAGCCACGGGCAATGGCCAGGCTGTCGTACTCACCGGTCTTGCAGTTGGCCAGCATCGAGCCGGACAGGTCGGTGGCGACGATCTGCGCCCCCATCTTCAATTGCCCGATGTTGCTGCGCTCGAACTCATCGATGGCCATGGAGATCGAGTACGGCTCCTGCCCCGACGAACAGGCCGCCGACCAGATGCGCAGGCGCTGGCCAGGGTTGGCCTTGATCTGCTCGGGCAAGACCTTGTTCTTGAGCACCTCGAACGGATAGTTGTCGCGAAACCACAGGGTTTCGTTGGTGGTCATCGCATCGACCACCTGCTCGCGCAAGCCGCTGCGCGGCTGGGTCTGGATCCGCTGCACCAGCTCGCTCAACGATTTGATGCCCTGCTGTTCCATCAGCTTGTTGAGACGGCTGGAGACCAGATACTGCTTGTTTTCGCCCAGCAGGATGCCACAGGCTTTTTCCAGGAAGACCCGGAATTGTTCGAAATCCAAATTACCCGTAGACAATGATGCCGCCTCTTAAATCATGTGTAACGCCAGGGACGAGCCCTGGCCGTTAGTGGGTGGCCTTGATCCGGTCGACCACGCGTTGCGCCAGGTCATCCGGCCGGAACTTGGCGAGAAAATCATCCGCGCCCACCTTCTTGACCATGGCCTGGTTGAAGACGCCGGAAAGCGAAGTATGCAGGATGATGTGCAACTTTTGCATGCGCGGGTCGTTGCGGATTTCTGCAGTCAGGGTATAGCCGTCCATTTCCGGCATCTCGATGTCGGAAATCATCATCAGGAATTCCTCTTCCGGATGCTTGCCCTCATCGACCATCTTGCGCAGGTAATCCAGCGCCTGCCGGCCGTCGTTGAGCGCCACCACCTCGACCCCCACCGTCTGCAGGCAACGGCTGACCTGCTTGCGTGCCACCGAGGAGTCATCCACGGTGAGCACGCGCAGCGACACGGCCTTGACCTGCACTTCTTCGTCGACCACACCCAGGGAGATCGCCTCGGAGGTCGGCGAGACCTCGGCGAGGATCTTCTCCACGTCGATGATCTCGACCATCTTGCCGTCCACCCGGGTCACGGCCGTCAGGTAATGGTCACGACCGGTGCCCTTGGGTGGCGGATGGATCTCCTCCCAGTTCATGTTGACGATGCGTTCGACCGAGTGCACCAGAAACCCCTGGGTCTTGGTGTTGTACTCGGTGATGATCACGAAGCTCTTGCTGACATCTTCACTCAGACCGGGCATGCCGGTCGCCATCGCCAGATCCAGGATCGGGATGGTTGCCCCACGAATATTCGCCACACCGCGCACCACCGGGTTGGACTTGGGCATCACGGTCAGGTTCGGGCATTGCAGCACCTCCCGCACCTTGAACACGTTGATCCCGTACAGCTGCTCGCCATTGAGGCGGAACAACAGCAGTTCGAGACGGTTCTGCCCTACCAGTTGTGTGCGCTGGTTAACCGAATCCATTACACCAGCCATGCCAGACTCCTCGACCAAATGCTCGAGCGTCGTACCGCAGTCGGCACGCGCCTTGCTTTTTTAACTGTATGAACACGAAAACGACATTTTTCCGACGCCTGACCCGCCCCTTGCCCGGCATCCTTGCTGCGCTGTGCCTGCTGGCCCCCGGCGTTCGAACTCTGGCTGACGCTTTCACCTTGCCTGAACAGCTTATCGGTGTCACTCAGGGGTTTCTTGAATTCACGGTCGAGGATTACCTGGCGACCAGCCAGACCGAAGGGCGCTTCGAGATCCAGGTCAACAGCCTCGACCCGCGCCTGCGCATGCCACTGTGCGACCAGCAACTGGGCGCCACCCTGGAAAGCCCGGCGCAACCGCTGGGCAGGGTGACCGTGCGGGTGCGCTGCGATGGCAGCTCCCCGTGGACGGTGTTCGTGCCGGCCCAGGTACGGCTGTTTCGCAATGTGGTGACCGTGGCGCGTCCGCTCAAGCGCGACAGCGTGGTCGGCGAACAGGACGTGAGCCTGCGCGAGCGGGACGTGGGCATGCTCAACCAGGGCTACCTGACCAGCCTGGAGCAGGCCGTGGGCCTGAAGGTCATCCGACCGACGGTCATCGATCAGGTGCTCACGCCGCTGCATCTGGAGCAGGCCGAAGTGGTCCGCAAGGGCGATCATGTGGTCATCATCGCCCGCAGCGGCACGCTGAGCGTGCGCATGCCGGGAGAAGCCTTGAGCAAGGGCGGCATCAGTGAACAGATACGGGTACGCAATCTGAACTCCAAACGGGTGGTGAAGGCACGGGTCACTGGACCAGGGCAGGTGGAAGTCGCGATGTGAAGCGGGTCACGACGCCAGAACAAACAAGGCTGGCGGTCAGGAACCGCTTTTCCTAAACTGTGTCGAACCGGGTTGATGGGCTGGCCGCGCAAGCTGCACTGCATTTGCGTCTAAAGTTTCTTTCGGGTTGGCCGAAAACAAGGCAAGCGTCCAAACACCCAGAGGTTTTCTGATCATGGTCATCGACTTCAGTCGTTTGAATAATTCCCCGTCCGTGACGGGCGCCGTGCGCACTGGCAACAGCCAGGAAAGCACGGCCACTGTTCGCACCGCCACCAGCGCTACCGAGGCTGGCCAGAGCGGAGAAGCCGTACACCTGAGCCACGAGGCCCAGCAGTTGCAACAGGTCAGCGACAAGCTGCGCGATCAACCGGTTGTCAACAGCGCCCGCGTGGCCGAGTTGAAACAGGCCATCGCCGACGGCAGCTACCAGGTGGACGCCCAGCGCGTCGCCAGCAAACTGCTTAATTTCGAAGCCCAGCGCTAGCCCTCTGGCGCGCTGACTTCAGGACGCTAGAACCAAGAGCCAGCCAATGCACGACACTACTCTGCTGCAACTGATCGAAGATGATATTGCTCCAGCGCAACAACTGCTCGAGTTGTTGCAGGCTGAAGCCGTGGCCCTGCATGGCCGCGACATGCCCTTGCTGGAAAATATTCTGGCCCGCAAGCAATCGCTGGTGGTGCTGCTCGATCAAGGCGGACAACGACGTAGTGCGCTGCTTGCGAACCTGGGCCTGCCGCAAAGCCGCGAAGGTGTAGTGGCCATGGCCGAGCAATCGGACCTGGGCTCCCTGCTCATCGAGCAGCTCGATGTGCTGGCTGCGCTGATGAATGATTGCCAGGCGGTCAACGCACGCAACGGCCAGGCGATCCAGCTTCAGCAGTACACCACCGAAAACCAGATCAAGATCCTCATGGGTGGCGAATCACCGTCGCTCTACGATGCCCGTGGCACTACATCGCCGCTTTCAAAGCCTCGTGCACTCAGCCAGGCGTGACCCCCTCTATCAAGGCACGATTCATGCTGGCAGAATGCCAGCAATTGCCTGTGTCGTTTTTGCCTGGAGATTCATCAACCGTGTTCAATGACGAAGAAGCTCCTCAGCCTCCGAAGGTGCTGACTACGCCTTTGGAAATTGCCGCTCATTTGCGGATGTTGCTAGAGAGCCATGACCCACTGATCATCACGTTCCCCGAACGCAGCCAGCGCTTCCAGAGTTATGTGGTGGAGGTAGACCGGGACAGCAACAGCATGGCCCTGGACGAAATGATCCCGCGCGATGGCGAACGCTTCCTCGAAAATGGCGAACCATTCCGTATCGAAGGCTTCCATGACGGCGTGCGCATTGCCTGGGACTGCACTACCCCGCTGAGCATCAGCACCTCTGACGGCTCACGCTGCTACCGCGGCAGCCTGCCCACGGAAGTTACCTATCACCAGCGTCGCAATGCGTTTCGCGCAGCACTGAAGCTGTCGCAACTGGTCGACGTGATTTTCGACGGCGAGAAACTGCGTGGCGAGCACCCGCTCAAGGGCAAGCTGCTGGATATTTCGGCTACTGGCTGCAAGCTTCGCTTCGAGGGCGATATCGAGGAGCGGTTGCAGTTGGGCCAGGTCTACGAGAAGTTTGCTACCGGCCTGCCGCTGGGGCTTTCTCAGGTAATGGTCGAGCTGCGCCACCTGCACTATGAAGAGCGCTTGAACGCCACCTTCGCCGGCATTCGCTTTCATAACGTGACAGGACAGATGGCGCGCAAGATCGAAAGCTTTGTGTACCAGCTGCAACGTGAAGCGCGACGCTTCGACAAAGACGATTACTGATAGACATCACGCTTCACATTTCCAAGGGTTGCTACCCATTCAGCGGCAACGGATTCATCCGCAAAGGGGCGCCTGGCGCCCCGCCTGCCAGCGGAACTCAGACGCAGCCCTTCGCCACTATCTGCCCCCCACGCCACTCACACTTCTGGCGCAGGCTTGACAGGTTCGACGCCCTCAGCCTCCCCGGGCGTGCCCTCCTCCTCGGTATCTTCGGCACCTACCGGTGCCTGCATCTGATCCTGCACCACCTGCTCATCAACCCGCGGGTCGAGCGCCGCAGACAGCGGTGAACCTGCCGCCGGCATCGCTACGTGAAGCAATGGCGCATCCTCGACCTGATGCAGGTTGGTAACCGCTTTGGGACGGATGCGCCACACCAGCACCAGCGCGAAGAAACAGAAGAACGCGTAAAGCATCTGGTCGCCCAGGGTCTTCATCAGCACACCGGCCACCAGCGGCCCGATGCTCGCCCCCACGCCATAGGTCACCAGCAGCATCGCGGTGAGCGAGACCCGTCGCTCGCTTTCAACGTGGTCGTTGGAAAACGCCACCGCCAGCGGGTAGAGGCAGAACTGCAGCAGCGAGACCGCAAAACCGGTGATGAACAGCACCTCGAGCGGCACGCTAGGCAGCAGCGCCAATGGCAGGGAGGTGACGGCCAGCCCCACTGCCACACTGCGAATCAGCACGGCCCGGTCGTAACGGTCCGACAACCAGCCCAATGGCCACTGCACCAGCAGGCCGGCAAAGATGCAGCAGCCCATGAACACACCGACCTGTTCTGTACTGAGCCCCTGCTTGGAGGCGTACAGAGGCGCCAGACCATAGAACGACCCCACGATCAGCCCCGCCCCGAGTACCGTACTCAGCGACTGCGGGACGCGCTTGATGAAGAACCGCGGCTCCATGGGGGCCGGACGCAGCGGTGCGGGGTGGATGCGCCGGGTCAGGGCCACCGGAACCAGGCACAGCGCAAAGCACATGGCCACCAGCATCAGCAGCTCCAGGCCCAGCTGCGGGTGAACCACCAGAATCAGCTGGCCCAGTACCAGGCCCAGATAGGAGGCGATCATGTAACCGCTGAACACCGCCCCACGCTGCTTGGCGTCGGCCTGTTCGTTGAGCCAGCTCTCGATCACCATGTACTGGCACATCATGCCCAGGCCGACGATCACCCGCAGCAGCAGCCAGGCCGGCAACCAGCTGACCAGACCATGACCAAGCACCGCTGCGCCGACGATGCCGGCACACGTAGCGTAGGCGCGGATATGCCCCACCCTGGCGATCAGCCGGTGACCGATCTTGCCCCCCAGCGCCAGGCCGAAATAGTTGGCCGCCATCAGCGCACCGACCCACAGGCTGTCGACCTGATCGGCCGCCAGTCGCAGGGCCAGGTAGGTGCTCAACAGGCCGGAACCGATCAACATCATCAATGCGGCGAAATACAGCGCGCGAAAAGACTTCCAGATACTTCGCATCGACGTCCCTGAGGGCCCCTTGAGCAGGTGAAAAAACTGCTTGAAAGCATAAGTGAAAAAAACGCCGACGCGGCGGGCCGGGCATAAAAAAACAGGTGACAAACCATGATCTCGATCATGGCTGCCACCTGCCTCCGCTTACCCTGGCGCCAGGCGGCATTGCCGCCCCGCAGTTACGCCTGTGCCGCCAGCACGCGCCGCTCCCACGGGGTGATCTCGTCGAAGAAGCTGGTCAGTTCCAGGGTCTTGGACGCGATGTAACCTTCGATGAACTCAGTCCCGAACAGTTCCCTCGCCAACTGGCTGCGCTTGAGACGCTCCAGTGCCGCGTGCAGCGTGCAGGGCAGTGACAGGTTGTCGGGCACCTCGAATTCGCCCTGGATCGCCGGCGCCGGCTCCAGCTGCTGTTCGATACCGTACAAGCCGGCCGCCAGGCTGGCGGCGATGGCCAGGTAGGGGTTGGTATCGGCCCCGGGCAGGCGGTTCTCGACCCTGCGCGCTACCGGTGCGCTGGCAGGGATACGCAGGCCCGCAGCGCGGTTGTCCTGCGACCAGCAGGCATTGTTGGGCGATGCATAAGGGTGGCACAGGCGCTGGTAGGAGTTGACGTTGGGTGCGAACAACGCGGTGAAGTCGGCCATGCATGCCTGCTGGCCACCGATGAAGTGATAGAAGGCAGGAGTTGGCTGCCCCTGCGCATCGCTGAACACGTTACGGCCGTTGTCGATCTCGACCACGCTCTGGTGAATGTGCATCGAACTGCCTGGGGTTCTGGCCAGCGGCTTGGCCATGCACACCACATTCAGGCCATGCTTGAGCGCAACCTCCTTGAGCAGGTGCTTGAACAGGAAGGTCTGGTCGGCAAGCAGCAGCGGGTCACCGTGCAGCAGGTTGATCTCGAACTGGCTGACGCCCATCTCGTGCATGAAGGTGTCGCGCGGCAGGCCCAGGGCCTCCATGCAACGGTAGACCTCGCTGAAGAACGGGCGCAGGCCATTGTTGGAACTGACGCTGAACGCCGAATGGCCGTCCTCGCGCCGACCGTCCAGCCCGGTGGGCGGCAGGAACGGCTGGCTCGGGTCGGGATTGGGAGCGAACACGAAGAACTCGAGCTCGGTGGCCACCACTGGCGCCAGGCCGTGCGTGCGATACCGCTCGATCACCGCCTTGAGCTGGCCGCGGGTGGACAAGCCCGAGCTCTGTCCATCGAGCTCATTGGCATCGCAGATCGCCAGTGCCCTTGGTTCGTCGCTCCAGGGCAGGCGGTAGATATGCAGGGGGTCGGCCGCCAGGGCAAGGTCGCCGTCGTCGCTGCCATAGAAGCGTGCCGCAGGGTATCCGCCCATGATGCACTGCAGCAGCACGCCGCGTGCCATCTGCAGGCGCCGCCCTTCCAGGAACCCCTCGGCGGTCATCACCTTGCCGCGAGGCACGCCATTAAGGTCGGGGGTGACGCATTCGATTTCATCAATGCCCGTCAATCGCTCGGCGAGAGAACGTTGGCCATTGGTCGTCATGACTTGATCCTTGTTATTTTTAACAAGCCGCGAACGGCGACCCGAACAACATAGTCCGGGGGTGTTAAAAATATCAAGCACCATATAGTCCCGATCGCTGGACGAACGCCGCCAGCCAACCCGTAGAAGCTGTCTACACTGTGCCTGGCAGCGTAATACCGTTGGCCGGCAGCGGCAGCGCAGTCTTGTAGCGCACCTGCTTGAGGGCGAAGCTGGAGCGAATATTGGCCACCCCGGGCAAGCGGGTGAGGTAGTCCAGAAACCGCTCCAGGGCCTGGATGCTCGGCAGCAGTACACGCAGCAGGTAATCCGGGTCGCCGGTCATCAGGTAGCACTCCATCACTTCCGGGCGCTCGGCGATTTCCTCTTCGAAGCGGTGCAGCGATTGCTCCACCTGTTTTTCCAGGCTGACGTGGATGAACACGTTCACGTCCAGCCCCAGCACTTCGGGCGACAGCAAGGTCACCTGCTGGCGAATCACGCCAAGCTCCTCCAGCGCCTTGACCCGGTTGAAACAGGGGGTGGGCGACAGGTTCACCGAACGGGCCAGCTCGGCGTTGGTGATGCGGGCATTGTCCTGAAGGCTGTTGAGAATGCCGATGTCAGTACGATCCAGTTTGCGCATGAGACAAATTCACCTGCTTCTTGTTCTTTTGAAGAATGTTTATCCGCAAGCCCCCCCAAAGGCAATGAACTTGAGAAAAATATTCTTCCGCCAGCGGAATATGATGTAGGCAAGACTGACTCTCCGGTCACAAGCCGGGTTCAGTAGCGACCGCTTCAAAGCTCAACAAAAACACAAGACAGAGCGAGCGTAAAAAAGCATGAACGAGTACGCCCCCCTGCGTCTGCATGTGCCCGAGCCTACAGGCCGGCCAGGCTGCCAGACCGATTTTTCCTACCTGCGTCTGAATGACGCCGGTCAGGTCCGCAAACCCGCCATCGATGCCGAACCCGCCGGTACCGCCGACCTTGCCTACGGGCTGATCCGCGTGCTCGACGAACAGGGCCGTGCGCTTGGCCCCTGGGCCGAGGACATCGGCCCCGAAGTGCTGCGCCAAGGCATGCGCGCGATGCTCAAGACCCGGCTGTTCGACAGCCGCATGGTCGTGGCGCAGCGCCAGAAGAAGATGTCCTTCTACATGCAGAGCCTGGGCGAGGAAGCCATCGGCAGCGGCCAGGCACTGGCCTTGAACCGTAGCGACATGTGCTTCCCCACCTACCGCCAGCAGAGCATCCTGATGGCCCGCGACGTGTCGCTGGTGGAGATGATCTGCCAGCTGCTGTCCAACGAGCGCGACCCGCTCAAGGGGCGCCAGCTGCCCATCATGTACTCGGTGCGCGAAGCCGGCTTCTTCACCATCAGCGGTAACCTGGCGACCCAGTTCGTGCAGGCGGTCGGCTGGGCCATGGCCTCGGCCATCAAGGGCGATACCAAGATCGCTTCGGCCTGGATCGGCGATGGTGCTACGGCCGAGTCGGACTTCCACACCGCGCTGACCTTCGCACACGTGTATCAGGCCCCGGTGATTCTCAACGTGGTCAACAACCAGTGGGCCATCTCCACCTTCCAGGCCATCGCCGGTGGTGAGTCCACCACCTTCGCCGGCCGCGGCGTTGGCTGTGGCATCGCTTCGCTGCGGGTCGACGGCAACGACTTCATCGCGGTGTACGCGGCCTCGCGCTGGGCCGCCGAACGTGCCCGCCGCGGCCTGGGCCCGACCCTGATCGAATGGGTGACCTACCGCGCCGGGCCGCACTCCACCTCGGACGACCCATCCAAGTACCGTCCAGCCGACGACTGGAGCCACTTCCCCCTCGGCGACCCGATCGCCCGCCTCAAGCAGCACCTGGTGGCCATCGGGCACTGGTCGGAGCAAGAGCATCAGGCGGTGACTGCTGAGCTGGAAGCCGAAATCATCAGTGCGCAGAAGGAAGCCGAGCAGTACGGCACCCTGGCCGGCGGGCAGATGCCCAGCCCGGCGAGCATTTTCGAGGATGTGTACAAGGAAATGCCGGAACACCTGCGGCGCCAGCGCCAGGAACTGGGGATCTGACATGAACGATCACAACACCACTATCCAGTTGGAAACCGCCATGGCGACTACCACCATGACCATGATCCAGGCCCTGCGCTCGGCCATGGATATCATGCTTGAGCGCGATGACAATGTTGTCGTCTATGGCCAGGACGTCGGTTACTTCGGCGGCGTGTTCCGCTGCACCGAAGGGCTGCAGAACAAGTACGGCAAGTCGCGGGTGTTCGACGCACCGATCTCCGAAAGCGGTATCGTCGGCACCGCCGTGGGCATGGGTGCCTATGGCCTGCGCCCTGTGGTGGAAATCCAGTTTGCCGACTACTTCTACCCTGCCTCGGACCAGATCGTCTCGGAGATGGCCCGCCTGCGCTACCGCTCTGCCGGCGAGTTCGTGGCCCCGCTGACCCTGCGCATGCCGTGCGGTGGCGGCATCTACGGCGGCCAGACCCACAGCCAGAGCCCGGAGGCGATGTTCACCCAGGTCTGCGGCCTGCGTACCGTGATGCCTTCGAACCCCTACGACGCCAAGGGCCTGTTGATCGCCTCGATCGAAAACGACGACCCGGTGATCTTCCTGGAGCCCAAGCGCCTGTACAACGGCCCTTTCGACGGGCACCACGACCGGCCGGTAACGCCCTGGTCCAAACACCCCGCCAGCGCCGTACCGGATGGCTACTACACCGTGCCACTGGACAAGGCTGCCATCACCCGCCCAGGCAATGCGGTGACGGTACTGACCTACGGCACCACGGTGTATGTATCCCAGGTGGCTGCCGAAGAGACCGGCATCGACGCCGAGGTCATCGACCTGCGCAGCCTGTGGCCGCTGGACCTGGAGACCATCGTCGAGTCGGTGAAGAAGACCGGCCGCTGTGTGGTCGTGCACGAAGCCACCCGCACCTGCGGCTTTGGCGCCGAGCTGGTGGCGCTGGTACAGGAGCACTGCTTCCATCACCTCGAAGCCCCGATCGAACGTGTCACCGGTTGGGACACCCCCTACCCGCACGCGCAGGAATGGGCGTACTTCCCCGGCCCATCGCGAGTGGGTGCAGCATTGAAACGGGTCATGGAGGTCTGAATGGGCACGCACGTCATCAAGATGCCGGACATCGGCGAAGGCATCGCACAGGTTGAGCTGGTGGAATGGTTCGTAAAGGTCGGCGATACCATCACCGAAGATCAGGTGGTCGCCGACGTCATGACCGACAAGGCCACCGTGGAAATTCCTTCGCCGGTCACCGGCAAGGTGCTGGCCCTGGGCGGCCAGCCCGGTGAGGTCATGGCCGTAGGCAGCGAGCTGATTCGCATCGAGGTCGAAGGGGCCGGCAACTATCAGGAAGGCGCCGGCAAGCCGGCAGCAGCCACGCCGCCTGCGGTAGCTGCCGCACCGAAGGCCAGCGTACCCGAAGCCCAACCCCAGCCCGCCGTCGTGTCTACCCCGGCAGCGGCACCTTCAGGCAACGCACAGCGTTCACCGACGATCGTGCCACGTGAGGCCAACGAGCGTCCGCTGGCCTCCCCGGCGGTGCGCAAGCGCGCGCTGGATGCGGGCATAGAGCTGCGCTATGTGCATGGTAGTGGCCCTGCCGGGCGCATCCTGCACGAAGACCTGGACGCTTTTCTCGTTCAACCGAGCACCAGCAGTGCATCGGGCCCCGGTGGCTATGCAAGGCGTGACGACAGCGAGCAGGTGCCTGTGATCGGCCTGCGCCGTAAGATCGCGCAGCGCATGCAGGATGCCAAGCGCCGCGTCGCGCACTTCAGCTATGTCGAGGAAATCGACGTGACCGCGCTGGAAGAACTGCGCGTGCACCTGAACAAGAAGCATGGTGACAGCCGCGGCAAGCTGACCCTGCTGCCCTTCCTGGTACGGGCAATGGTGATCGCCGCGCGCGAATTCCCGCAGATCAACGCCACCTATGACGACGAAGCCCAGCTCATTACCCGCCATGGTGCAGTGCATGTGGGTATCGCCACCCAGGGCGACAACGGGCTGATGGTACCGGTGCTGCGCCATGCCGAGGCCGGCAGCCTGTGGAGCAATGCCAGCGAGATCGCCCGGGTAGCCAACGCCGCCCGCAACAACAAGGCCAGCCGTGAAGAGCTGTCCGGCTCGACCATTACGCTCACCAGCCTCGGCGCACTGGGCGGCATCGTCAGCACACCGGTGGTGAACACGCCGGAGGTGGCCATTGTCGGGGTCAACCGCATCGTCGAGCGGCCAATGGTGGTCAACGGCCAGATCGTGGTGCGCAAGATGATGAACCTGTCCAGTTCGTTCGACCATCGTGTGGTCGACGGCATGGACGCCGCGCTCTTCATCCAGGCCATCCGCGGCCTGCTCGAACAACCTGCCAGCCTGTTTGTGGAGTGACCATGCAGACTCTCAATACCACCCTGCTGATCATTGGGGGCGGCCCCGGCGGTTATGTCGCGGCGATTCGTGCCGGTCAACTGGGCATCCCCACTGTACTGGTCGAAGGCCAGGCACTGGGCGGCACCTGCCTGAACATCGGCTGTATTCCATCCAAGGCACTGATCCATGTAGCGGAGCAGTTCCACCAGACTTGTCAGCACAGCCAGCACTCCAGCCTGGGCATCAAGGTACAGGCTCCCAGCCTGGACATTACCCAGAGCGTGGCCTGGAAGGACGGCATCGTCGACCGCCTGACCAGCGGCGTTGCCGCCTTGCTGAAGAAACACGGCGTGACGGTGATTCATGGCTGGGCAAAGATCGTCGACGGCAAAACCGTCGACGTCGAAGGCCAGCGCATTCAGTGCGAGCACCTGCTGCTCGCCACAGGCTCCAGCAGTGTGGAGCTGCCCATGCTTCCACTGGGCGGCCCGATCATCTCGTCCACCGAAGCCCTGGCCCCGCAACGCCTGCCAAGGCGCCTGACGGTGGTGGGTGCAGGCTATATCGGCCTGGAGCTGGGTATTGCCTACCGCAAGCTGGGGGTCGAGGTAAGCGTGGTGGAAGCGCGCGAGCGTATCCTGCCTACGTATGACAGCGAGCTCACTCAGCCGGTAGCCGAGTCGCTGAAGAAACTGGGCATGACGCTGTACCTCAAGCACAGCGTCGAAGGCTTCGATAACGCCACCCAGTGCCTGCAGATCAGGGACCCGCATGGCGAACAGTTGACGCTGGAAACCGATCAGGTGCTGGTTGCCGTAGGACGTCGACCACGCACTCAAGGGTTCAACCTGGAAACCCTGGAGCTCAAGATGAATGGCTCTGCCATTGCCATCGATGAGCGTTGCCAGACCAGCATGCGCAATGTGTGGGCAATCGGCGATCTGAGCGGCGAGCCGATGCTGGCCCACCGCGCCATGGCCCAGGGCGAGATGGTGGCCGAACTCATCGCCGGCAAGCAGCGGGTTTTCGATCCGGTGGCCATCGCGGCAGTGTGCTTTACCGACCCCGAGGTGGTGGTGGCAGGCAAGACACCCGAGGCCGCACAACAGCAAGGCCTGGATTGCATCGTTGCGCAGTTCCCGTTCGCGGCCAATGGCAGGGCCATGACGCTGGAATCCAAAAGCGGCTTCGTACGCGTGGTGGCGCGTCGCGACAATCATCTGATCCTGGGCTGGCAGGCTGTCGGCGTGGGGGTTTCGGAACTGTCTACCGCGTTTGCACAATCACTGGAGATGGGCGCCCGGCTCGAGGATGTGGCCGGAACCATCCATGCCCACCCTACCCTCGGAGAGGCTGTGCAGGAGGCTGCATTGCGTGCCTTGGGGCACGCGTTGCACCTGTAGCCAGAACCACTGGGCGTCGATCATCGACGCCCAGGCATCAGGCGATCTGGTTCTTGCCGCCGGCCTTGGCGCGATAGAGCGCCTGGTCGGCACGGGCGACCAGTTGCTCCGGGCGCTCGCCGCCACGCCACTGGGCGATGCCAAAACTCAATGTGACGCGGTGCTCGCCAATTGGGGGCAACCTCAACACCTGCTGGCGGATGGCATCGGCTACCGCCATTGCTGCCTGCAGGTCACTCCCTGGCATCAACACCATGAACTCGTCACCCCCCCATCGGGCAAGCAGGTGCTCGGGGCCGACACACTTACGGATCTGTTCGACCACCTCTACCAGGGCGGTATCGCCACAGGCGTGGCCGTAACGATCATTGATCGGCTTGAAATCGTCGAAATCCATCAGGATCAGGCTCAAGGGCAAACGAAAGCGGCCGGCACGTTCGCATTCCTGAAGCAGGGCCTTTTCCAGGCGATAACGATTGGCCGCCAGGGTCAACGAGTCGCGCTCGGCCAGGTCACGGTTCTCATCGAGCTGACGTTTCAGTTGCTCGTTCACCCAGCACAGTTCCCGGGTCCGTTCGGCAATCAGTGACTCCAGCGAGCTGTTGCGCTGCTCCAGATGGGCAACCAGGCGCTTGCGGTCGTCGATGTTGCGGTGTGCACCGAACATCCTGGCCACCGAGCCATCAGGGTTGCGCGCAACCACATGCCCGCTGTCCTCGATCCACAGGTAGCTGCCATCCTTGCAACGGCAACGGTACTCCACCTGGTAGCTTGGCGCGCGCTGGCTCAGGTAGTCCTCGAAGCAGGCCATCACCCGCGGGTAGTCCTCGGGGTGAATGACGTTTTCCCAGGTGAACACCGTATTGTCCAGCGAGTGGCTGGGGTAGCCCAGCATGCGATACCAACCCGGGTTGCGATAGACATGGCCGGTGTTGGCGTTCCAGTCCCAGATGCCATCACTGACCAGGTCCAGGAGGGTTTGCAGTTGCTCTTGCCCCAGGTCGCTCAATGGCGCCATCACGCAAGCGGTATTCTCACTCATGGACACTCTCCCCTGTCCAGCAACTACGCCCCAGCTCAATGATGGTGCTGCCGATTGTTATGCGCCAAAGCCTGCGCGAAATTTCGAACAATATACTCGCGAAAGAATGGAAGCGGCAGGCGGAACCGACCGCACGTCCAACTGCAAGCCTTGGCTGTTGCCGCCTGCGGCAATCATCCTCCTCTTTGGGGCAACAGCGTGCCAGAGTAAACGGCCGAGCATTGCTGCCCCCTTGTAATACAGAGGGTTCAGAGCGTGAGGTAACTGGCACAGCCCTTGCTCTTCCCTGCTCTGCACAGTATCGGGAGACCTTCAGGTGAGCATCATCAATGATTATGGTTGGCAGGTAGCCGCTACCACTCAGCAACGTAGCAGTGTTTCTACAGACAGCGATGCTGTGCCGTATGTACCTGTTTCAGTTGCCATCCAGTCGACGTCCGACACGCGCGGGAGTGCCAGTCACTCCGAGCAGCGCTTTCACGACAACCAGCAAGAAGCGTTCGCAAAGTTCAAGGTCAGTCTGCAGAACCTGGAAGAGATCTTTGACACGAAGGAACCAGAGAGCACTGCCTTGCAAGAGTTTCGCGACTACATGGCACTGTCTCCCGAGCAGAAAATTCGCGAGAAGATGCTGCGCGAACTTGGGCTGAGCCTTGAAGAATACGAAGAGTTACCCCCTGAGAAGAAGGAGCTGATCGACAAGCAGATCGCTCAACGCATCAAGGAAGAAATGGAGATAAAAACCATGGCCAAGCTGCAACCGCCTCAACAGATGGATGCGGTCAGTGCACTGGCAGGTTCACAGACACTGTCGGCAGAAGGCACCAACGAAAAGGACAGGACGGACCCGCTGGCCTGAATCGTATTACGTAAAAAAACCACCTCCCAAGGTGGTTTTTTTATGCCCGCCTTGCAGGAAACTTTCAGCCCACAAAGACAAAACCCCTACCTGCAGATGCAGATAGGGGTTTCGGAATTTAATCTTGACGATGACCTACTCTCACATGGGGAAACCCCACACTACCATCGGCGATGCATCGTTTCACTACTGAGTTCGGGATGGGATCAGGTGGTTCCAATGCTCTATGGTCGTCAAGAAATTCTGTTGCCAGAAGGGATCAACGGCATGATGACCCTCTCGGGCGCCTGGCATAAGCTGCGCAGCGACCCGATCCTGCGCTTTCTGGTGGTGTCGCTGGCGTTCTACGGCATGTCGACCTTCGAAGGCCCGATGATGGCGATCAAGACCGTCAACATTGCCTGGTACCAGTGTGACCACCTGGGTACGCCGATGGAGCTGACCGACCACAACGGCGACGTGGCGTGGTCGGCGCAGTACAAGGCGTGGGGTGAGGCGAAACAAGAACGTTCGGCCTGGGCGAAACAGGTGGGGTTGAACAACCCGATCCGCTTCCAGGGGCAGTATCACGATCATGAGACCGGGCTGCATTACAACCGGTATCGGTACTATGATCCGGAGGTTGGTCGGTTTATTGGGCAGGATCCGATCAAGTATCTGGGCGGGGCAAACTTGTTTGCTTATGCCCCGAATCCAATCTTCTGGATTGACCCGCTGGGGCTGGCGAAGAAGCAACCGGTAAGGGAGGTCAATGGGTGTCCGATTATTGGTACGGGGCAGAAAACTGGTGGGGAAGGGCATGCGCAGATGTCGGAAGACATCGCGGAACAGATGGCCATGAGTGGGAATTATGAGCGGGTGGGTGTGAACGTTGCTGTTAAAACTGTGACTGGTGTTCCTACAGATCCGATTACACGTCCTGATGTGACGGGGCTGCGTAAGGATGGCAAGGTAGATATCGTTGAGGTGCCATCGCCTACCGATCAGTCACACAAGCTAAGAGCGAAGGGACAGAACACCTTGCAAGGCTTAGGTGATCGTGCTGGTGCATACAGAGAAACGGAAAAAACACGTCGGAGTAATTAAATGGTTACAGCTTACAATTTTCTAGTGGCTCATCCTCGGCCCGGCCACGATTTGAGTATGTCTATGTCGTACTCAGTGATGAAAGAGTGGATGCAGAAAATGGGAGGCAGGATTGATCGCTATGGCGGGAAAAATGGCGGTGTGATTAAGTTTAGTGAAGGAAAGTTAATTAAGGAGTTGGGAGGGGGCAAGATAGAATCGATTGAACTATATTCTGAGCGTATTTTGGAAAAGGGGGAGGTGCGTGAGACACTGAATTGTGAATGCTCTGCTGTACTAGCAAAAGATGTAGGTCTGGTTCTTTCAGTTTCTTCAGGAAGATCGAATATTTCAAATTTGGTAAATTCGTTTTTCGAGTATTCTGAATGGTGTGCGTCATTTGATTATGCTTACGCCTATTCCGAAAATCATGCGTATGGGTTTGGTTATGCGCAAGGTATACATACAGTTGATGAGAGTCACCCGTTAACATGGTCAGGCGGGGATGAGGTTATTATGTGGTTGAAGATGCAGTGGGCTGGAAAGCAAGATTTTTATATTCGAGATGTTTATGCGGTAAATCTATTTTCTCCTCGAAAATTGGGCGCGCTGCCTTCTAACAAACTGCATCAGCTTAAGTCTGCCATGGTTCGATATGGTGAATGCTCCGTCAAGGAGGGTTTCACTGTGTGGATATTGAACGAAAGCGAGCGAGAGATGGCTCGAAAAGAGCTCGCTGAAGTCGAGCTTCTGGCAGCGTGTATGGCATAGATTATTGAATCACCTTTTCAGGCTTGAATTGCTAAAGCGCACCATCGACCGCACGACGGCGTGCGGTCCCAGTATCTGGGGCCTTTTCGACTAACTGCACCACTACTACAACGATGACAAGCTCAAGGTCGAGTACAGCTATGACGCCCTCGGGCGACGGTTGCACAAGCATTCGACGGCGCATTACTGGAACAAGCCTCAGGTGGGGGCCGGCTGGAATGAGCTGGAGCGAGCCAAGCGCCAACGCGAGCTGAACTGCGGTTTCACCCTGTTCGGCTGGGACGGCGACACCCTCGCCTGGGAAAGCTCGCCTGCGCAGGATGAAGGTGGCACCGGGCGCACGGTGCACTACCTGTACGAGCCTGGCAGCTTTGTGCCTGTGGCACAGGCTCTGCGCAAGGCCCCGATACGGTTGTACAAGGAGCCGGACTGGAGCAACCGCCCCTACGACATCGACCAGGACCCNGGAAAGCTCGCCTGCGCAGGATGAAGGTGACACCGGGCGCACGGTGCACTACCTGTACGAACCCGGCAGCTTTGTGCCGGTGGCGCAGGCTCTGCGCAAGGCCCCAATACGGTTGTACAAGGAGCCGGACTGGAGCAACCGCCCCTACGACATCGACCAGGACCCTCTCNCCCGATACGGTTGTACAAGGAGCCGGACTGGAGCAACCGCCCCTACGACATCGACCAGGACCCGCTCTGGCAGCAAGCGGCCTCGCCACAACCCTTTGATGCGATTNATACGGTTGTACAAGGAGCCGGACTGGAGCAACCGCCCCTACGACATCGACCAGGACCCTCTCTGGCAGCAAGCGGCCTCGCCACAACCCTTTGATGCAATTGCCTGGTACCAGTGTGACCACCTGGGTACGCCGATGGAGCTGACCGACCACAACGGCGACNTACGACATCGACCAGGACCCGCTCTGGCAGCAAGCGGCCTCGCCACAACCCTTTGATGCGATTACCTGGTACCAGTGTGACCACCTGGGTACGCCGATGGAACTGACCGACCACAACGGCGACGTGGCGTGGTCGGCGCAGTACAAGGCGTGGGGTGAGGTGAAACAAGAACGTTCGGCCTGGGCGAAACAGGTGGGGTTGAACAACCCGATCCGCTTCCAGGGCCAGTATCACGACCATGAGACTGGGCTGCATTACAACCGGTATCGGTACTATGATCCGGCGGTTGGGCGGTTTGTTGGGCAAGATCCGATCAAGTACCTGGGCGGGGCAAACCTGTTTGCTTATGCCCCCAATCCAATCTTCTGGATTGATCCGCTGGGGCTGGCCAAGAAGCAGCCTGTACGGATGGTCAATGGTTGTCCAATTATTGGTACGGGGCAAAAGACAGGGGGCGATGGCCATGCGCAAATGTCGGAAGATATTGCGGAACAGATGGCGATGAGTGGGGATTATGAGCGGGTGGGTGTGAACGTTGCGGTGAAGACAGTTACGGGGGTTCCTACAGATCCCAATACACGTCCTGATGTAACTGGGCTGCGTAAAGATGGGAAAGTGGATATTGTTGAGGTGCCTTCGCCTACTGATAAATTCCGTGAGTTGGATAGCAAGGCTGAGAATACGTTAAGTGGCCTTGGAGCGCGAGCTGGTGATTACTCTAGAACACCTAGGACGATGAGGGTGAAGTAATATGGATGGTAAATGCAGTTTCTTGGTCGGAGATGCAGTGTGCACTCCTTTAGATGTTCTGCAGGATAGTCAGTATTTGAAACTATGGTTTGAGAGTATTGGGTCAAGAATAGATAGATTTGGGGGGGCGCGTGGTAAAGTAATAAAATACACGAGTTCTAGTTTTGAGAGAAATATAAGATTGATGGATTCGGTAGAGTTATTTTCGGAGCGGCTTTGGGCAAAGGGTGAGCAAGATGAACCATTCAACTGCGCATTTTCTGCTGTCCTATCAAGTGCCACAGGATTGCTGTTGGCTGCTAATAGCGAACAGGTTGATGTGACTGATTTGCTGGAATTTGTGTTGTTGTATGAGTTTTTTTATGCGAAATTTGGGTACATTTATTTATACCGAGAGTCACAGGTTTACGGTGCGGCGTATGGGATGGGGTACTATTCTCCAGATGAATGTCATCCAATGTTCTGGTCTCGTAGGAGTGAAGCTGGTAAGTGGGCGAAGGCAAAGAGAATGTCTCTTGATTATTTATATTTGAGAGATGTTTTTGATTTGAATTGTCTTGGTCAAAGTAAAATAAAGGCATTTCCAGAGGTTCAGCGTAAAGTTTTGGAGGATGTTGTTGGGCGGTATGGGGAAGTAGAAGAGCGTAATGGCTTTGTATGCTGGGCCTTGAGTGGAGATGCACAAGAGGCCGCAAGGGATGAGTTGATTTATCATGGTCTGTTAGCTTCGCATGCGATTGATTAAAAATGTAAGTTCTGATAGCGAGTTGGAGAGATATTAATAGGTCTTGAAAGGTTCGCCAATATGATTTGCGGGTTGAAGGGGGAGTTTAAAATTATAAAAATATAATTATGATCATTCTTCGACCCCGTAGGCCGCCTGAATTCCCGCGTGGCCAGCCAGGGTGACCAGCGCGAGGAAGAAACCTTTGCCTACGACGGCAACGGCAGGCTGATCCAGGCCATCAACGCCGCGAGCAAACTGCAGTGGTTCCATGACGAGGCCGGCAACCTCGTTCGTGAACACCAGCACTACCTGGCCACCGGCACCCCGATGGTCGCGGTGTGGCAGCACGAGTACGACGCCCTCAACCTGCGTACCTCCACCACTCGTCCGGACGGGCACAAGGTCAGCTGGCTGACCTACGGTAGCGGTCATCTGTTGGGCATGACGGTCGATCAGCATGAACTGCTGGCCTACGAGCGCGATGACCTGCACCGCGAGGTTGTGCGGCATCAGGGCAACAGGTTGAGCCAGACTCAGGCNGCCGATGGAGCTGACCGACCACAACGGCGACGTGGCGTGGTCGGCGCAGTACAAGGCGTGGGGCGAGGTGAAACAAGAGCGTTCGGCCTGGGCGAAACAGGTGGGGTTGAACAACCCGATCCGCTTTCAGGGCCAGTATCACGACCATGAGACGGGTCTGCACTACAACCGGTATCGGTACTATGATCCGGCGGTTGGGCGGTTTGTTGGGCAGGATCCGATCAGCTATGCGGGTGGGTTGAACTTATTCGTATACGCACCAAACCCTATTGATTGGATCGACCCTTGGGGGCTGGCGCGGATCAAAAACGCAGTTGAGGGAGATAGGCGGCATCAGGAGTTTAATGCGGAAATGAGAATTAAGCATCCAAATGCCACTATTCAAAGTGAATGCTACTTACGGGACTCGAATGGCAGATCTGTGAAGGATCCTGAGACGGGAGAGCGACGTAGAGTTGATACTGCAATCATTGAAGGCGGCGCTGCCACAACTCATGAGGTTACTAGTATGAGCGCAGATAAACGCGATCAAATTGATAAGGAACGTCGGATTCGCGAAGCCGGTGGGGTGTTTGTCAAAGATCGAAGTACGGGGGAATTGGTCCCTGTATTAGGAATTTCAACAGTTGAAAGGAGAATCTAAATGTATTCGGATTATACAGTCTGGGATATTGACGGCGTGTTGGAGGCGTATCGTGAAGTTCCTGAGTGGAGAGAAAGTGTAGAGATTGGTTATAAGTCGCTTTTTTTGTTTATGGAGAGAAATGGTCTTCTTAATTGTAAGGTGAGTAATGAACTGGGTGAAGTGGTTAAGCGCTCTATTAAAGCAAGCGAAATAACTGAAGAGGGACGACTCCTAACACGAGGGCCAAAAAATCCAGTGGGGAAATGGATGAGATCTAAGGGGGGGCAGAAAAATCCTCCCGACATGAAAATTCTAGAAAAAGCACTAGCAGAAATACGCGCTAGTAAGGCTGCTGAAAAAAAATCTTGACTTTATGAGGTTTCGAGAGGGGCGGAATGTGGTTACTAAGAAATGATGTTAGGTCGGGTGATGTTTTTTATATTCCGGACATGTCAAAAGATGGGCGTGTAGGCTTTGTTCTGGCACGGTTAATTGAACACGTCGAGTGCAATCTTGGTGCTCTGATAGAAGTATTCAAGAACTTCTATTTGGAACCACCGAAAAATATTCATGAGGTTGATTTATCAGAGAGATTGTTTCGCCCTATCTTATGCTCACTTCGGTTTTCCGAAATACCGAGGTGGAAGATTTTGTTCAGTGATCCAGAGTATGTAAGAGAGGATTCAAATTATAAGGATATAGTTATCGAGCTCCATTCAGCATGTTGGGTTGGTGGAAAGAGTGTTCCTAAAGCAATCGGGGATCGTGGTTTCTCTCGTTCTGCTAGTTGTGAGGGAGCGACTTGTTGGAGAATGCACCGTATTATTTTTCGTGTGAATGCGCATCTGTCAGGAATTCTAGGTGGCCAAGATCAATTTTTGATGGAAAAACTTCCTGAAAATATGAGGATTGGTAACAGCGAAGCTGAGCAGAAAGTTATTGGCTTAGCTAACGAGGTGGACACTTTGTTTAGATCGTGGTCAACCAGGAAGAGAACTAAATAGAAGGATGAGTGCATTTGCTGGGCAGCCAGGACGGCAAATCGACCCTGCTCAAGCGTGAGTATCAGTGCGACCCGATTGGCCGCCTGTTGCAGGCCACCAGCCGCCTGGGCGTGGAGACCTTCGCCTTCGACCCGGCCGGCAACCTGCTGGATGACAAGCACCACGAGCCGACGCGGCCGCTGGAGCGCACGCCCAGGCGTAACCGGTTGATGGACAACCTGCTGCGCGAGTATGCGGGCACGCATTACACCTATGACGAGCGGGGCAACCTGAGCCANGGGCGACATCGATATCAAAGCGCTGAAAGACAACATCAACCTGCTGGCCAAGCTCGACATCACTGCCAATGCCGACCGCATCACGCTGACAGCCAAGACCGAACTGGTGGTACAGGGCGGCGGCAGTGCCACCACCTACAACGCCAGCGGCATCACCCACGTGACCACCGGGCCGTACACCGCGCACGCGGCGAACTTCGCCCATGTGGGGCCCAAGAGCCTGGCCGGGACCTTCCCCGAGCCGCCCAAGCCGGGCAAGGGCAGCCTGGAGCTGTTCAACCTGTACGCCAATGCCAAGGGCATCCAGGCCGGCGATTACGAAGTGACCGATGCGCTGGGTACGGTGCTCAAGGGCAGCCTCGATGGCCAGGGGTTCAATGCCGTGTCGGGGGTGGCACCGGGGCCGGCGTGGGTCAGGTTCGGACGCGACCCGACCCCGCCGTGGACACCGAGCAGCTACATCGGTTTGGTCAACTGGCCGTTGCAGCTACCTGACCCCAGCCACTCGCCCACGGTAGTGGCAACGCTGGTCGACAAGCTGGTGCTGCCCAACGATGGCAAGGGCAGTCTTTTTGGCAGTGCCAGGCAACTGGTCAGTGCCGCCAGCTCTGCCCTGCCTGCTGCCTCGGTCGCCCTGGGCGAGGCCGACCAGGCGGGCGCTGCACTCAAGGGCGCCAGGGCCAGCCTGCCCACGCTGCCGGCCCTCTCACTGACCGACCTCAAGGCTCCAGGCCTGAATACCGTTACCGATCTGCTGCCAGGTGAACTGATCTCATGAGCGACAACACCCCCGCCAAACAACGGCCACCACAGGCCGCAGTCGTTCCCCTGGATCAGATCGGCATCGAGGACGTGAGTAGCGGCGCCGCCGTGTTCGACGCCTGGCTGCGGGATATCAGCGGTGGCTACGTCAACCTCGAGCGCCTCAAGGAGGTGGCTGAGGTGCTGCCGGTCATCGGCAACATCATCGCCCTGGTCGATGCGGTCGGCGACGTTGTCAACCTGGCCTCCAGCGACAAGCCCGACCCGCTCGACTGGGTCAGCCTGGGCATCAACCTGATCGGCGTGATTCCCACGCCACCGACCATGGCGGCTGCGCGCAAGAGCCTGCGGCCGATGCTGGTGCTGGCCCGTCAGGAAGGCAAGCAGATGCTCGGCGACTCGTTGATCGAGATCATCGTCGGCCACCTCAATGCCACCTTGCTTGGCGAAATCGATGCCTTTCTGGCTGACGCAGAAGGGCAGTTGGAGGCGATCCTCAAGGAGTGCGCCGACGTCGGTGAGAAGCTGGTCAACAACACGGCCAACGCGATCGATGCCGTGATTACCGGCAAGCTCGACAGCGCCGCGAATCTGGAGGCTGCCGGGCGCAGCGCCATTGCAGCAAAGAACGCGTTGCGTTCCGACCCCTCGGTGGTCTTCGAAAACGCCTTCGCCGCCCTCAGCGATGCCTACGCCGCGATGGGCAAGGGCGCCGCCAACATGATCATGCGCAATGCCGTGCCCGAGGGGGTACAGCATGAAGTGCTGGCCCGTACCCGGGCCCTGCGTAGCCTGGCGCCACAGATGCGTACGCAACTGATGAGCATGACCAGTGCAGCCAACCCGCAATCCATCGAGAGCATGCGCCTTATCCTGCACAACAGCAGTGTGCTCTGGCACAAGCGCAATCCCAAGGCACTCGGCAGCACGGTCAAGGGCGACAAGACCACCCAGGCCAGGCATCAGGATGCCAAGGGCGAGACCGAGGCCATTACCCGGCAGGCGTCGGCCAAACAAGCGGCCAACGACAGCAAGAACGGCACCTGTGCCAGCAGTTGCAACCGTATCAACTTCGCCCTTGGCAGCGAGTCGCTGGACCACACCGACTTCAGCCTGCCAGGCCCGTTTCCCGTCATCTGGACCCGTACTTACAATTCGCGTCTCGAGCGCCTCGACAACCCCAGCCTCGGTGCCCGTTGGCTCACCGAGTTCACCACCTGCATCGACGTGGTCGGCCAGGGCCTGGTGCTGCTTGACTTCGATGGGCGCAGTCACGATTTTCCAATGCCCGAAAAGGGCAAGCCCCACTACGACGCTGTCGAGTACCTCACCCTGGTGCGCACCGGCGAACAGCAACTGGTACTGCTGCGTGGCCTGGATCGCCGGGAGACCTATGCGCGCCATGGCGATCGTTTCTATCTGACGCACATTCAGCTACGCAGCGGCGCGGGCGCCATGCTGCACTACGAGCATCGCCACAACGGCCAGCCGGTGCTGTCCGACATCAACACCTACCAGGACGACGACCCCAGCAAGGTACACCTGCAACTGGGAACGCGGCTCGACGCGCACGGGCATATCCAGGGTCTCTGGCACGTGGTCGACGGCAAGCCGCTGCGCCAACTGTGCGCCTATCACTATGACGGCGCGGGTGACCTGGTGGCGGCTCAGGATGAAAACGGTGCCGCCTGGCACTATGAGTACCAGCATCATCTGATCACCCGTTACACCGACCGCACCGGGCGCGGTTTCAACCTGGAGTGGGACGGCAACGGCCCGCATGCCAGGGCCATCCATGAGTGGGCAGATGACGGCAGCTTCGAAGTGCACCTGGAGTGGGATGAGCGTATCCGCCTCACCTATGTGACCGACGCCCATGGCCAGGAAACCTGGCACTACTACGACATCCAGGGCTACACCTACCGCATCCGTCATCCGGACGGCAATTCGGAGTGGCTGTTCCGGGATGAGCGCAAGAACGTCATCCGCCACGTGCACCCCGACGGTAGCCAGGACCGCTACAGCTTTGATGAGCGCAGCAACCTGCTGCAGCACATCCGTCCCGACCACAGCACGCTGCACTACGCCTACGACGACCATGACCAGCTGATTAAGATCCGCGATGCCGAGGGTGGCCTTTGGCTGCGCGACTACGACGAGCGCGGCAACCTGGTAGAGACGGTCGACCCGCTGGGCAACAAGACCGAATTTGCCTACACCCCAAGCGGCCTGGTAAGTGCGATCAAGGACGCCAACGGCAACCAGAAGGCGCTGGCCTACAACGACGCCGGGCAACTACTCGAGTACGTCGACTGCTCCGGCAAGACCAGCCAGTGGGCCTACAACGACTTCGGCCAGCTGGTGCAGTTCGCCGACGCAGCGGGCAACAAGACCGCCTATGAGTACAAGGCCGGGCAACTGTCCAGGGTCACCCACCCCGACAACACCGAAGAGCGCTTCGAACGTGATGCCGAGGGCCGTCTGCTGGCGTACCTCGACGCGCTCGACCGCTGCACCACCTGGACCTATTCCGGCGCCGGGCTTCTGGCCGAGCGCGTCGACGCCAACGAGCACACCCTGCGCTACCGCTGGGACAAACTGGGCCGGCTGATTGGCCTGGAAAACGAAAACACCAGCCAGGCGAGCTTCGTGTACGACCCGGTCGGTCGCCTGTTGCAGGAGACCGGCTTCGATGGCCTGACCACCCGCTATCAATACGACCCGTACAGCGGTCGCCTGGCCTCGACCCAGGTCGGCCAGCGCCGCATCGACCTGCGTTTCGACCCCATGGGTCGGCTGGCCGAGCGTACCGCCAGGCTGGGTGATCAGTCCCAGACCGAGCGCTTTGCCTATGACGGCAACGGCAGGCTGATCCAGGCGATCAACGCGGCAAGCCAGCTGCAGTGGTTCCATGACGAGGCGGGCAATCTGACCCGCGAGCATCAGCATTACCTGGGGTTGCAGCAGCCGATGGTGGCGGTGTGGACGCACAAGTACGACGTGCTCAACCAGCGCATCGCGACCGTGCGCCCCGATGGCCATACGGTCAGCTGGCTGACCTACGGCAGCGGCCACCTGCTGGGCATGAAGCTCGACCAGCACGACATGCTCAGCTACGAGCGCGATGACCTGCACCGTGAAGTGGCGCGCCGTCAGGGCAACAAGCTGATGCAGACCCAGGCCTGGGACCCGGCCGGACGGCTGCAGGAGCAACTGCTAGGCAGCCACGACGGCAAGTCCACGTTGCTCAAGCGTCAGTACCAGTACGATGGCGCCGGGCAACTCACCGACATTCACGACAGCCGACGTGGTCAGTTGGCCTACCAGTACGACCCTGTCGGTCGCCTGTTGCAGGCCACCAGTCGCCTGGGGGTGGAGACATTCGCGTTTGACCCGGCCGGTAACCTGCTGGACGAGAAGACGCAGCAGCTCAACCGCCCAGCGGGCTTGACCCGCGATAAGGCCCTCAAGCCCGACCTCAGTTCGAACAGGCGGTGGCAACGGGGGATGCCTACTACCTGGCATGGCCGGTGGGCAGTGCGTGGCGCGAGAGTATCGAGCGGCTACGGGTGTACCTGCTGGGGCAGTTGCCGGCCTGAAAAACTTCGCGGGGCAAGCCCGCTCCCACANCAACCTGCTGCGCGAGTATGCGGGCACGCATTACACCTATGACGAGCGGGGCAACCTGAGCCATCGGTTGCACAACGGTGTGCAGGCCCGGTTCACCTGGGACCTGTTCGACCGTTTGCAGGCTTACAGCGACGACAAGCTCAAGGTCGAGTACAGCTATGACGCCCTTGGGCGACGGTTGCACAAGCACTCGACGGCGCATTACTGGAACAAACCTGAAGCCGGTACTGGCNTCGCGGGGCAAGCCCGCTCCCACAGGTACGGCGCTGGTTTCGAGAACGGCGCTGTACCTGTGGAAGCGGGCTTGACCCGCGATAAGGCCCTCAAGCCCGACCTCAGTTCGAACAGGCGGTGGCAACGNCTCTGGCCGCCAGGCCGTGGGAGCGGGCCTTGCCCGCGATCTGGTGCGCAGCGCCAGTAAAACCTGCACATGCGGTTCGCCTGACACACCGCGCACTCAGGCCTTGCGACCGCTTCGCGCTCATTCGCCGGCAACGCCGGCTCCTACGCCCTGCGGGCAGACTCCGCCTCTGGCCGCCAGGCCGTAGGAGCGGGCCTTGCCCGCGATCTGGTGCGCAGCGCCAGTAAAACCTGCACATGCGGTCTGCCTGATACACCGCGCCCTCAGGCCTTGCGACCGCTTCGCGCTCGTTCGCCGGCAACGCCGGCTCCTACACCCTTCGGGCAGAATCCGCTTCTGGCCGCCGGGCCGTGGGAGCGGGCCTTGCCCCGCGATCTGGTGCGCAGCGCCAGTAAAACCTGCACATGCGGTTTGCCTGATGCACCGCGCACTCAGGCGTTGCGACCGCTTCGCGCTCGTTCGCCGGCAACGCCGGCTCCTACACCCTTCGGGCAGACTCCGCTTCTGGCCGCCAGGCCGTGGGAGCGGGCCTTGACCCGCGATCTGGTGCGCAGCGCCAGTAAAACCTGCACATGCGGTCTGCCTGATACACCGCGCACTCAGGCCTTGCGACCGCTTCGCGCTCGTTCGCCGGCAACGCCGGCTCCTACGCCCTGCGGGCAGACTCCGCCTCTGGCCGCCAGGCCGTAGGAGCGGGCCTTGACCCGCGATCTGGTGCGCAGCGCCAGTAAAACCTGCACATGCGGTCTGCCTGGTACACCGCGCCCTCAGGCTTTGCGACCGCTTCGCGCTCATTCGCCGGCAACGCCGGCTCCTACACCCTTCGGGCAGACTCTGCCTCTGGCCGCCAGGCCGTGGGAGCGGGCTTGACCCGCGATCTGGCGCGCAGCGCCAGCAAAACCTGCCCACGCGGTTTTTCTGCCCACTCCGTTGCCAACCTCGCCCCACCAAGGCACTCTGCCATCGCTCGGCTGTTGCGCACCCTCGGCAATAAGGACCATTGCAATGACCTCACCCGATTTTCGGCCCAAGCCCGTCCACCAGCTGATCAGGGAGGACAGGCAAAGCCCGGTCAATCGCTTCTGGATCCCCGCCTACCAGCGCGGCTACCGCTGGAAACCCGAGCAGGTGCAACAACTGCTGGAAGACATCCTCGAGTTCGCCTACCGCAAGAACCCGCAGAACGACGACTTCTACTGCCTGCAGCCGCTGGTGCTAAAGGCCCGCGACAATGGCCAGTATGAAGTGGTCGACGGCCAGCAGCGCCTCACCACGCTGCTGCTGATTCTGCGTTTCTTCAACCAGCGGCTCACCGAAAGACACCGCGCACCGGTGTTCGAACTCAGCTACGAAACCCGCCCGCACCTGCCGGATTTTCTGCTCGAGCCCTCGGCCGAACAGGCCCGCGGCAATGTCGATTTCTTCCACCTGTACCAGGCCATGCACAGCATCGAGCACTGGTTCGATCAGCACGACAACGAAGTCGACGACTTCAAGTCCACCCTGCTCAACCGCACCAAGGTCATCTGGTACGAGCTGGCCGCCAGCGAGAACCCGGTGGACGCCTTCACGCGCCTGAACATCGGCAAGATCCCCCTGACCGACGACGAGCTGATCCGTGCGCTGTTTCTCAAGCGCAACGCCGACGACGCCTCGGGCGAAACGCCCCAGCAACTGCGCATCGCCCACGAATGGGATCAACTCGAAAAGGCCCTGCAGAACGACGCGCTCTGGTACTTCCTGAACGAGCAGCCAAGCACCGGGCAGAACCGCATCGGCTTCCTGTTCCAGCTGGTAGCCCGGCTGGAAGGCGCAAGCGCGCCAGCCCGACAGCGCTACTCCGTGTTCCATCACTACAGTCGCCGGCTGGCTGCCCCCGACGCCTCGGCGCAACCGCTATGGCAGCAGGTCAAGAACACCTGCATGCTGCTGGAGGAATGGTTCGAGGACCGCCGGCTCTACCACATCATCGGTTTTCTGGTGCAACAGGGTGTCGCCGTGGCCGAGCTGTTTGCCCTGTCGCAAGGCCTGCCCAAGAGCCAGTTCGAACAGCGCCTGCGCCAGCGCGTGTTCATGCAACTGACCGGCTCGCCCCTGCCCCAGCCGGCTACCCGCGACGCCATTACCGATGCGCTCTCGCCCTTCCTCGCCGGCCTGGACTACTCACAGCGGGACAGATCGGCCATTCGCGCGACCCTGCTGCTGTTCAACCTCGCCAGCCTGCTGCAGAACCCGCAATCGAACGTGCGCTTCCAGTTCGACAGCTTCAAGAAGGAGCGCTGGGACATCGAACATGTGCGCTCGGTCACCGCCCACCGCTTCAACGGCGCCGAGGAAAAACAGCAATGGCTGCAGCGCTGCCTGCCGCACCTGCCGGACAAGACCGAAACCCGGCCTCTGCGCGAGGCCCTGGAGGCATTCATTGGCGACCCCAAGGGTGCAGACGATGAGGCTTTCAACGCGCTCCACCAGGCAGTGCTGGAGGCGTTCGGCGAAAACCAGGAGGTCGACGACAGCATCGGCAACCTCACGCTGCTCGACCAGAAGACCAACCGCAGCTACAAGAACGCGATCTTCGCGGTCAAGCGCGAGCGCCTGCTGGCCCTGGACCAGGGCGGCGTGTTCGTGCCGCTGTGCACGCGCAACCTGTTCCTCAAATGCTACAGCCCTGACGTCAAGCACCTGCTGTTCTGGGGCGAACAGGACCGCAAGGGCTACGCGCTTGCGCTCTTGCACACCCTGATAGCCTTCTTCGCCGACCCGCAGGAGCAGCACGCATGAGCGCCAACAGCCAGATCATCTTCGGCCAGCTGTTCGAGCGCTACGCCGGCACCCGCATCCCGCTGATCCAGCGCGACTACGCCCAGGGCAGGGCCGATACCGAAGAGGTGCGCAGCGAATTCCTCGGTGCCCTGGCCCACGCCCTGGCACTGCCGCCCGACGACCCGAGCCTGCCGCTGAACCTGGACTTCGTCTACGGCACGCTGAACCCCCAGCGCCAGTTCGTCCCGCTCGACGGCCAGCAGCGCCTGACCACGCTGTTTCTGCTGCACTGGTACCTGGCGCAACGCGACGGTGAGCTGGCAGCCTTCGCCCAGCTGTTCTGCAACGCCAACGGCAGCGCCCGATTCGCCTACAGCGTCAGGCCCAGCAGCAGCGAGTTCTTCGACGCCCTCAGCCAGCATGCGCCCTCGCCCGCGCTGGGTGCCGACGACTCGCTGATCGAGCACCTCACCGACCAGCCCTGGTACTTTCGCCACTGGCGCCTGGACCCCACCATCCAGTCATGCCTGACCATGCTGCAGGCCATGCACGAGCGCTTTCACAACGCCGCCACCGCCCGTTTTGCCCGCCTGATCGATGTGCAGCAGCCGGTGATCAGCTTCCAGATCCTCGACCTGGACGACTTCGGCCTGGCCGACGACCTGTACATCAAGATGAACGCCCGCGGCATGCCGCTGACCGCCTTCGAGACGTTCAAGGCGCGCTATGAACGGCACCTGCACACCCAGTTCGACGGTCACCCCCGGCAGATGCACGGCAAGCCGGTCAGCACCGCGACCTTCTTCGCCTGGCGCATGGACACGCGCTGGGCGGATTTTTTCTGGAACTTCAGCAACGCCCGCAATGACGCCTCGGCCCCCGCGACCATGCGCCTGTTCGACCAGGCGGTGATGAACCTGTTGCAGATGGTCGCCGCGGCCACCCGCGCCGTCGATGCGCCGAGCTACGAAGCCGAACTGCTCAAGCTGCGCAACCGCCAGCAGCGCCTGAGCTACCAGGTGTACGAGGACAACGGCTGGCTCGATGATGCGTTTTCCGAAACCCTGATGCTGCTGCTCGAGGCCTGGAGCGAAGGGCCCGACAGTTTCACCACCCAGTTGCCCACGGCGCACTACTTCGACGAGGTCGCCTTCTTCAACCACGCCATCAGCGACCAGCCACTGAACTACACCCGCCTGGTGCAGTTCTGCGGCTATGCGATGTTCCTGCGCCGCCATGGCAGCAGCCAACCGCAGGCATTTGGCGAGTGGATGCGACTGGTGGTCAACCTGTCGGTCAATGCCAGCTACGACGGGCCGGACGATGTAAAGCGCAGCGTCAGCGGGCTCGGCGAAATGCTGGAGCAGGCGCTGGACATCCTCGCGCACTTTGCCAGCGTCGACAGGCCCGTCGGCGGCTTTCGCGGTACCCAGGTGCGCGAGGAAATCACCAAGGCGAAACTGATCGTCGCCGACAGCCAATGGCGGCCGCTGCTCGAACACGCCGAGCAGCACGGCTACTTCCAGGGCCAGATCGATTTTCTGCTCGACCACAGCAGCGCCGCCTGGGCGCTGCAAAGCCACGCGCACGCCACCTGGCAGGAACACTTTGCCAGCAGCCTTGCGCTGGCCGAGCAGATGTTCGACGACCACGGGCTACGCGCAATCGATGACTTCCTCTGGGAGCGCGCGCTGTTGAGCGAGGGTGATTACCTGCTCAAACGCGGCTACAACCATTCGTTCCTTGGCGACGGTCTCACGGGCCCTGGCACCTGGAAACGCCTGCTGGCCAATGAAGACGGCATGCGCGTGACGCTGTTCTGCCTCTGGAACCGACTGGACGAAACCCGCCCGCTGCCGGCCCAGTTGCAACGCATCATCGACCAGGCCCGGGTGCGGGAGCCGTGGCGCCAGGTGCTGATCCAGACCCCCTCGGCCCTCGGGTACTGCGCGTTGCGCCAACTGCGCTTCGAACGCGACCAGGTGTACCTGCTGGCCAGGGAACGCATGAGTGGCAGCCATGCCGAGCTGTTCAGCTTCGCCCTGCATCAACGGCTGCAAACCCCGCAGCGGCTGGCGCAACTGGCACCGCTGTCGGTCGAAGGCTACGTGCCGGTTTCCGGCAGTGCCGACGAACCCTACTTCTACCTGCTGCACAGGCCCAGCCCGCAGGTGCACACCCATCTCTATGTCACCTCCACGCCGCATGGCTTCCTGCTGCAGATCGATGTCGATGAACTGCTCGGGCGCGACGCCCTGGCCCATGCCCTGCAGCAGGACTTCGACTTTGTCGTCGAGGCCGGCTACCTGCAGAGCCACTGCCCCCGCGACACGGTCGAACAGCGGCTGGTCGCGCTGGCCGGCGTGTTGGCGGCCTGAGGCACGCGGACTGCCCGCCGCCCTCCAAGTGGTCGGTTGATGCCCGCGCCCTGCCCCTATGCTTGGGCAGGTCGCGAGGCATGCAGCCTTGCCATCAACGAGGACCATCAGCGATGACCAGCAGTACCGCATCACTCGCCATCCGCCCCATCCAGCCCACCGACTTCGAGGCCTGGCTGCCGCTCTGGTTGGCCTATCAGGACTTCTACCAGGTCGACCTGGGCGAAGCCGTCAACGCCACCACCTTCAAGCGCTTTCTGGACCCCGACGAGCCCGTGTTCGCCGCAGTGGCCGAGTACGACGGCGAGCTGGTCGGCATGGTCACCTGGGTCATCCACCGCTCTACCTGGTCGACCACCCACTACTGCTACCTCGAAGACCTCTACGTCGCCCCGCAGATGCGCGGCCAGGGTACCGGCGAGCACCTGATCGCCTGGGTCAAGGCCGCCGCCGACCAGCAGCAGTGCACACGCCTGTACTGGCACACCCACCAGACCAACCATCGCGCCCAGCAGCTGTACAACCGTGTGGCCGTCAACCCCGGCACGATCCTCTACCAGATCGCGCTGTAACCTTCCCCCGTTCAAGGGCAGGCATGGACAGCCGGGCCCTGGCAGGTCAGCATGCCGGCCTGCCCTTCTTCACTGCACAGACGTCATGGCCCACAGTTTTCAACTCGACACCCTGAAGATCCGCCTGGCCGCCGCCGAGCTGGCCCCGCTGGAGCTGCGCGTGCGGGTACAGCGCGCCCTGCGCGAACTCATTCTTGCCGGCGAACTGCCGCCGGGTTGCCGCCTGCCCGCCACCCGCACCCTGGCCAGTTCCCTGGGACTGTCTCGCGACACCGTGGAGATGGCCTATGTGCAACTGCAGCTGGAGGGCTGCATCTGCCGCCGCCCAGGCTCGGGCAGCTATGTGGCCGAGCACCTGGGGCCGCGTCTGCTGGGTGCACGCCCCCCGCGCACCGGCGCGCCGCAGCACGCGCCTGCCACCGTCGGCCTCAGCGCCCGTGGCGCGGCGATCCTGGCCAGCGGCGGGGTCAGCGACCAGCAGCAGGTCAAGGCCTTCGCCACCGGCCTGCCCGAGACGCGCAACTTCCCCCTCGACACCTGGGACCGCCTGCAACGCCAGGCCCAGAAGGACTACCGCGCCCAGGTGCTGCTGCATGGCGACCCGCTGGGTGCCGCGCCGCTGCGCCAGGCCATCGCCCGCTACCTGAACCTGGAACGCGGCGCCAGGGTGCACGCCGACCAGGTGCTGGTGCTGAGCAGCGCGCGCCAGGCGCTGTACCTGTGCGCGCAGGTGCTGGCCGACCCCGGCGGGCCGATCCTGCTCGAAGACCCGGGTTACTTTGGCGCGCGCAAGGCCTTCGAGATGGCCCAGCTGCAGGTGGTGCCCGTGGCCGTGGATGAGCACGGCCTGCGCACCGACCTGCTGCGTGCCGACCGCAGCGGCGCCAACACCGTCTACGTCACCCCGTCGCACCAGTACCCCACCGGCGTCACCCTGGCCCTGGAACGGCGCCTGGACCTGATTGCCTGGGCCGCCGAGCGCAATGGCTGGATCATCGAGGACGACTACGACAGCCAGTTCCACTACGACGGCCTGCCCACCGCCTGCGTGCAGGGCCTGGACAACGCGCAGCGCACGATCTACCTGGGCACCTTCGCCAAGTCGCTGTACCCCGGCCTGCGCATGGGTTTCATGGTGCTGCCGCCGGCCCTGGTCGCGCCCATGAGCCACGCGCGCAGCATGCTCGACGGGCACACCCCGCAACTGGCCCAGTTGACCCTGGCGCGGTTTATCGAAGACGGCCATTTCGCCGCGCACATTCGCGCCATGCGCACGCTGTATGCCGTGCGCCGCGAGGCCATGGCCGAGGCACTGCACCAGCACCTGGGCGGCATCGCCAGCGCGCAGCTGCCACCGGGCGGCCTGCAGATGCTGTGCCGCCTGGAGCATGGCTGGAGCGAGGCCGAGACGATCCGCCAGGCCGCGCGGGCGGGCATCCACCTGCCCGGCCTCAGCCGCCTGTACGCCACGCCGCCGGCACAGGGCGGCTGGCTGCTGGGCTTCGCAGCGCTCACCCCGCACCAGATCGGCAGTGCCGTGGCACGCCTGGCCAAGGCCCTGCGCCCCGGCGTGCGCAGCGGTCTGGCGCAGGCCAGCGAGGTGGACTGATCGGGCCACCCCTGGCGCGGATACGCTCGGCACCCCAGCCCATCCCGCAAGGACCTGCCCATGAACCGAACCGCTTCGCGCCTGCACCCGCGTGACCTCGTCTCACCCACCCTGGCCGCCCTGATCAGCGTCATGGTCAACTATGGCGGCACCTTCGTGCTGGTGTTCCAGGCCGCGCAACTGGGCAACCTGACCGCCGCGCAAACCGCCTCGTGGGTGTGGTCGGTGAGCATCGGCGTGGGCCTGACCGGGGCCTGGCTGAGCTGGCGCTACCGCGCGCCGATCATCACCGCCTGGTCCACCCCGGGGGTGGCGTTCCTGGCCACGGTCATGCCGTTCACACCCTATGGCGAGGTGATCGGCGCCTACGTGCTGTGCGCCATCGGCTTCATCCTGCTGGGGCTGTCGGGGGTGTTCGAGCGGCTGGTGCGCTGGATACCGGCCGGCATCGCCGCCGGGCTGCTGGCAGGCATCCTGCTGCAGTTCGGGGTCAACGCCTTCGGCGGGGCCAGCGCCGACCCGCTGCTGGTGATCGTGCTGGTGCTCACCTACGCCGTGCTGCGCCGCTTCACCTCGCGCTTTGCCGTGGTCGGGGTGCTGGTGGCGGGCCTGGCCATGCTGCTGGCCCAGCAGCGCCTGGACCTGCACGGCGTGCACCTGAGCATGGCGCTGCCGGTGTTCGAAACTCCGCAGTTCAGCCTTGGCGCGCTGTTCGGCGTGGCGCTGCCGCTGTTCGTCATCACCCTCACCGGGCAGTACATGCCGGGCATGCTGGTGCTGCGCAACGACGGCTACACCACCAGCGCCAACCCGATCATCACGGTCACCGGGCTGGGGTCGCTGCTGATGGCGCCGTTTGGCGCCCATGCGTTCAACGTGGCCGCCATCACTGCGGCCATCTGCACCGGCAAGGACGCGCACCCCGACCCGGCCAGGCGCTACCTCGCCGGCATCGCCTGCGGGGTGTTCTACGTCACCGTGGGGGTTTTCGGCGTGACCCTGGCCAGCCTGTTCATGGTGCTGCCGCGCACCTTCGTCACCACCCTCGCCGGGCTGGCCCTGCTGGGCGCCATCGGTGGCAGCCTGGCCAGCGCGATGGGCGATGCGCGTACCCGCGAGACCGCGCTGATCACCTTTCTGGCCACCGCCGCCAATGTCACCCTGCTGGGTATCGGCGGCGCGTTCTGGGGGTTGCTGACCGGCCTGCTGGTGCATGCGCTGATGCACGCCGGCCGCCCGCTCAGCCCAGCCGTGGCGAGTGCGCCAGCAAGCCCTGGGTGTACGCCGCCTGGGGGTGGTCCAGCACATCCTGCGCCGGCCCCTGCTCGACAATCCGCCCTTCCCTGACCACCACCACGCGGTCGGCGATGGCGCGCACCACGCCCAGGTCGTGGGTGACGAACAGCAGGGTCATGCCCTCGCCCTGCAACTGCTTGAGCAGCGCCAGGATCGCCGCCTGCACCGACACGTCCAGGGCCGAGGTCACCTCGTCGCAGATCAGCACCGAAGGCTCGCACACCAGCGCGCGGGCAATCGCCACGCGCTGGCGCTCGCCACCCGACAGATGATGCGGGTACTTGTGCGCCGCATCCGGGGGCAGCGCGACCCGTGCCAGCGCCGCGTCGATACGCGCCCGGCAGGCCGCGCCCTTGAGGCCGAAGAAGTGCTCCAGCGGCGCTTGCAGGCACTGCGCCACGGTCTGGCGCGGGTTCAGGGCGCGGTACGGGTTCTGGAAGATGTACTGGATACGGTGGCGCGTGGCCGCGGGCCGCTGGCGCGCCAGCAGGCTCAGCGGCTGCCCGTCGAAGGTCAGCTCGGCCTGGGCGGTATCGCCCAGCCCCGCCAGGGTGCGCGCCAGGCTGGTCTTGCCCGAGCCCGACTCGCCCACCACCGCCAGGCATTCGCCCTTGTACAGGTCCAGCGACAGGTCGAACAGCACCTGGCGGTCGTAGCTCAGGTTGAGGTCGCGCAGGCTCAGCAGCGGCGTGTCAGCGCAGCTGAGCACCGTTGCCGGCACCACCGCCGGCGCGGCCACGGCGGTCAGTTGCGGGTGCAGGCAGGCGACCTGCTGCGCGCTGTCCAGCGCATTCAGCGACGGCTCCAGCGAGGTGCAGGCAGCGCTGCGGCGCGCGCACCGCGGGGCGAAGGCGCAGCCTTGCGGGCGCTGACCGGGCGCCGGGGCATGGCCGGCAATCGCCTGCAACGGGCGCTGGCGGGCCACGTCCGGAATCGCCGCCAGCAGGCCCAGGGTGTACGGGTGCGCGGGCCGCGCGAACAGGCGTTCGCGCTGCGCCACCTCGACGATGCGCCCGGCGTACATCACCATCACGCGGTCGACCAGGTCCTTGATCACGGCCAGGTCGTGGGACACGTACACCGCCGCCACCCCCTGCTCCTTGCACAGCCTGCGCAGGGTTTGCAGGATGTGCGCCTGGGTGCCGACGTCGAGGGCGGTGGTGGGTTCGTCGAGCACGATCAGGCGCGGGCGCAGCACGAAGGCCAGGGCCAGCATCACCCGTTGCTGCTGGCCGCCGGACAGTTGATGGGGGAAGCGCCTGAGAAACTCGCGATCGCCGGGCAGGCCGACGTCTACCAGGGTCTGCTGCAGGCGGTCGGCCTGGGCCGCGCGGGCAAGCTGCGGCTCGTGGGCCTGCAGGGTTTCGCGCAGCAGGTTGCCGATGCGCAGCGCCGGGTTGAGGGCCATGGCCGGGTCTTGCGCGACATAGCCGATCAGCCCGCCGCGGGCGCGGCGCAGGGCATCGCCCTTGAGCTCGAGCAGCGACGCGCCGGCAATGTCGATGCGCCCGCCGGCAATCTGCGCACCGCGCCGGGCATGGGCCAGCAGCGCGGTGGCCAGGGTGGTCTTGCCCGAGCCGGACTCGCCGACAAGGCCGAGGATTTCACCGGGGGCCAGGCTGAAGTGGATGTGGTCGATGATATCGGCGCCGCTGGCGAGTTCGACCCGCAGGTTCTCGACCCGCAACGCTTCGCCGGCAACGCCGGCTCCTACAGACGGTGCAAAACCTGTAGGCGCCGGCGTTGCCGGCGAAGAGGCCATCAAGGCATGCGCATTCATTTGCGTTCTCCCGCACTGTGCCGGGCAATGCCCTCGGCCAGAATATTGGTGCCGTAGGCGAACACCCCGATCAGCAGCGCCGGTGCCAGCACCGCCCACGGCTGCACCAGCAGCCCGGCCTGGTTCTCGTTGATCATCAGCCCCCAGTCCGCCGCCGGCGGCGCCACGCCGTAACCCAGAAAGCTCAGGCCCGACAACATGCCCACGCCCCAGGTCAGCATGTTGCCAAAGTGCACCAGCAGCGGCGTGAGCACGTTGGGCAGGATCTCGCGCAGCAGAATCCGCGTGCGCGAAAAGCCCATCATCTGCGCCGCCTCCACGAACTCCTGGCTGGCCACCGCCACCGCACTGCCGCGCGCCAGGCGGATCACGCCGGGGGTAAAGGCAATTGCCACGGTCATCACGATCAGCCACGGCGCGCGCCCCAGCATCGACACGATCAGCAGCACCAGGATCAGGTCCGGAAACGCCAGCCACACATCCGCCAGCCAGGTGATGGCCTGGTCCAGGCGCTGGCGCGACAACCCGGCCAGCAGCCCCAGCGCCGTGCCCAGCACCAGCGCAATGGCAGCGGCCGCCAGCGACATCCACAGGATCGACACACCGCCACTGAGCAGCCGCGACACCACGTCGTGGCCCAGAAAATCATGCCCCAACGGCGCCTCGCCGCTGGGCGGGCCGTACACCCCGCCAACCATGTCGGTGGGCGCATGCGGCGCCAGCCACGGGCCCAGCAGCGCCAGCAGCACGATGGCCAGGGTCACCAGCCCACCCCGACGAATTTGCGGCTCACGCCAGACACTTGCACTGAACATGCTCTCTTCCTCTCAAGGGGCCTTGGCTGCCGGGCGGCGCCACCAGCTCTGGATGCCGCGACGGTTGCGCTGGATCAGCGTGGCCCGCCGCGCGGTGCGCAGCCTGGGGGTCAGCAGCACGGTGAGCAGGTCGGCCAGCAGGTTGATCGCCACTACGCCCAGGGTGATCACCAGCACCACGCCCTGGATCAGCGGCAGGTCGCGCATCTGGATCGCGGTGTTGAGCTGGGTGCCGATGCCGGGGTAGCTGAAGATCACCTCGGCCAGCAGCGCGCCGCCGATCAGCGTGCGCAAGGTCAGGGCCACGCCCTGCACCGCCGGCACCAGCGCGTTGGGCAAGGTGTGGCGCCACACGATGCGCCATTCGGGCACCCCGCGCAGGCGCGCCGCACTCACGTAGTCGGATTCAAGCGCCTCGATCATCGAGGCGCGTACCAGCCGCGCCAGGTACGGCAGCGACGACAGGCTCAGGGCCAGGATCGGCAGCAGCAGAAACTCCAGCTGCTGCCACAGGTGCTTGTCCGGGTCGAGGATCGACACCGCCGGCAGCAGGCTGAACTGTGGCATGGAAAACAGCAGCACCAGCCCGATGGCCAGCAGAAAACCCGGGGTGGCCTTGAGAAAGATCAGCGCCGACAGCGCCCAGCGGTCCAGCCGGCTGTCACGCCGCAGCGCCAGGCTCACGCCGATGCTCAACGCCAGCGGCACCACCACCAGCAGCACGCCGCCCAGCAGCGCCAGGGTATTGCCAAAACGCGCGAGAATGATGCCGGCCACCGGTTGGTTCGAATCCAGCGAGATGCCCAGGTCGCCGTGCAGCACCTGCCCCAGCCAGCTCAGGTACTGCAGCATGATCGGCCGGTTCAAGCCCAGTTGCTCGCGCAGGGTCTGGATGCTCTCCAGCGGCGCGTCGGGGCCCAGGATCACCCGCGCCGGGTCCGAGGGCAGCGCCTGGGTGGCGATGAACACCACCAGGCTGATGACCCAGGCGGTGAGCAGGCCGTAGCCCAGGCGCCCGATGAACCAGGGCAGCCAGGCCGGCAGTCGATGAGAGGTTGCGCACGGTTCAGGCATGGTTCAACCACAGGCTGTCAAAGCGCCAGGAGGCGAAGGTGGTCTGTTCGCCGTGCAGGCCGCCGACCTTGTTCGAGGCGGCGTCCAGCACGTCGGTGAAGCCCCAGATCAGCAGGCCGCCGCGCTGGTGCTGAATGGCCTGCGCCTCGTGTACCAGTTGCTTGCGCTGCGCCAGATCCGGCTGGCCGAGGGCCTGGGTGAACAGCGCACTGAAGCGCTCGTCACGGAAGTTGCTGCGGTTGTAGATCGCCAGCGGTGCATCGTTGTGCAGGCCGGTGGCCAGAAAGCCGCGGGCCGGTGTCGAGCCGGGCGACATCAGCCACTGCTCCTTCTGCGGGCCGTTGAATACCGAGGCGTCCACCGGCGTGACCTTGACCTGGACCCCGGCCTTCTTCGCCTGCTGGGCGAACACCAGGGCAGCGTTGATTTCGTTGGCGGTGGTGGTCAGCTCTATGCGCAGGTCGGTCTGCCCGGCCTGGCGCAGCAGCGAACGGGCCTGGTCCAGATCGAAGGGGCGCTGGGCGATGGCATGGTTGTAGGTGGGGTCGGTTGGCGAATACAGGTCGTTGGCGATGCGCCCGAAACCGTTGAGGCCACGGCCCACCAGCTCCTGGCGGTCGGCCAGCAGGCGGAAGGCCTGGCGTACCCGCTCGTCCTGGAACGGCGCCTTGGCGGTGTTGAGGTTGAAGCCACTGAACGAGGTGGTGGGCGACACCACCAGTTGCAGGCGCGGGTCGGCCTTGAGCAAGGCACTGTGCTCGGCCTGCACGCCGCTGGCGATGTCGATCTGCCCGGCACGCAGGGCGGCCACGCGCGATACCTGGTCCTTGAATTCGATGATCTCCAGCTCGTCGGCGTACGGCTGGTTGGGCTTGTAGTAGTTTTCGAAACGGCTGAACAGCGCACGCTGGCCCGGCACGAAACTTTTAAGCCGGTACGGGCCGGCGCCCACCGGGTTGCTGGCTGGGTCGTAGTCGGTGGGCACGATGCCGCCGAAGGCAATCAGGGTCTCGTCCAGCGGGAAGAAGCTGCGGCCCTGCTTGAAGCGGATCTCGATGGTGCGCTCGTCGAGCTTGCGCAGCGCCTGGCGGTCGATGGCGCCCACCAGCCCGGCAAATGGCGAGGCAAGTTTCGGGTCGGTCAGGCGCAGGATCGAGAACAGCATGTCGTCGGCGCCGATGCTCTTGCCGTGGTGGAACTCCAGCCCCGGCTTGATGCGAATGGTCCAGGCGCTGGCATCGGCATTGGGCTCGACAAATTCGGCCAGGCCCAGGCGCGTGCTGACGTCGTCGTTCCATTCCCAGAACTTGCTGTACAGCGCCCAGCCGCGAATGATCCCGCCACCGGAAGGCTTGTGTGCATCCAGGTTGCCGGCCTGGTCGCCGTCGATGATGCCGACGCGCAGGCGCCCGCCGTGCACCGGGGTGCCCGGGCGTGCGCTGGCCGCCGCGTTGCTGGCAGGCCCGCCGGCATCGCAGCCGCCCAGCAGGCTGGAGCCCAGCAACAGGCCGCCGCCGACGGCCAGGCTGTTGCCGAGGAAGATCCGGCGCGAGAATTCATGAGGCATGGGCAGCTCCTTAGGCCGGCTCGGCAGCGGTGCGCGCACCCAGGCGCGGGATCTCGAACCCGTGGTCCAGTTCCAGCAGCGGGAACAGCAGGTCGGCCACCCGGTGCGCTTCATCGATCAGCGGAAAGCCCGAGAGAATGAACGCCGAGGTGCCCTGCTGCTGGTACTCGCGAATGCGCTCGGCCACCTGCTCGGCACTGCCCACCAGGTAGGTGCCGGACGACGGGCCGAGGATGTCGAAGCCGAACAGGCTGGGGCCGGTCCACACGTTGGGGTAGATCTCAAGCTCGCGCGCAGTGGGCAGGCGCCCGTCGCGGATGCTCTGCACGTTGCGCTGCACCTGCGCGTTGTCGCTGTGGAAGGTGTCCAGGGTCTGGCCCGGCGGCAGGCGGCGCTCGATGGCGGCGCGGGCGGTGGCCAGGGAGGTCTGTTGCAGCAGCTTCTCGGCATGCACCCAGGCTTGGGCCTCGGTCTCGCGCACGATGACCTGCAGGCGCGTGCCGTAGGTCAGTTCGCGGCCGAACTTCGCCGCTTCGGCGGCCACGCGGCGGAACTTGTCGCCCAGCCGGGGCGGGGTGTCGGCAAAGCTCAGGTACACGTCCAGCAGTTGCACCGAATGCGCCACGCCCACGTCCGAGGTGCCGGCGCCCCACAGGGGTACCGCCAGGCGCTGCGGCGGGTGCCAGCCGCCCAGCGGATGGCGCGCCGCCGCAGCCGGGCGTGGCGCGAGCTTCACGTACTGGCCGTCGAAACCGCCGGTGTCGCCGGCATAGATGCGCTGGAAGGCGCGCCAGTACTCCAGGCTGAACTGGTAGCGCTCATCGTGCGGGTAATGCACACCCAGGGTGGCCAGGCCCGCGTCGCTGCCATTGACCACGTTGCACAGCAGGCGGCCGTTGGAGAACTCGTCGAAGGTCAGCGCCCACTTGGCCAGCACCGCCGGCGACAGCTCGCCCGGGTGCTGCGCCACCAGAAAGCGCAGGCGCTCGGTGGCATCGATCAGTGCCGCCGACACCGCCAGGCTCTCGTTGGGGCTTGAACCCAGCAGGGCGCCGTAGAACCCCAGGCGGTCACTGGCCACCGCCAGTTGCCTGAGGTGGGCGAAATCGGTTTTCCAGCGCCCCTGGGGCTCCCACGGGTAGGGGCCGTCGGGGCTGGTGAGGTACCACAGGATCTTGATGGCCATGGCAGGTTCCTCAGGCGCGTGGGCGGTCGATGGCCGGGACCAGGCCCAGCGCGTGGGCGCGGTCGATCAGCTTGCTCATGTTCCATTGCTGGGTGAGCACGCCGGGGCCGTAGGGGCGCGAGCCGCCGATGGACTCGGCCAGCAGTTGCAGTTGCGCGCCCTCCTCCAGCAGCAGGATGAATTCGGCGGTGGCGCGCAGGCCCTGGCGCCCCCACACGGTCGCACCGCCGTTGGCTTCGAGAATCGCCGGGGTGTAGGGGTTCTCGGCCAGGCGCTCGAGAATGAAGTCGACCTCGTCCTGGCGCCGGTCGATGTACACCGGCAGCTCGCGGGCCAGCTGGTAGCGCTGCACCGGCACGTAGTGGAACGGCAGGCTGCGCTGGGTCTGCGCCCAGGCGCCCAGGTACGGGGTGTGCACGTGGGACACCGTGGTGATGCCGGCGTCTTCGCGAAACAGCCGGGTGTAGCGGCCCAGCCCGCCCTTGCCCTGGCCATGCACCAGGTTGCCGGCAAAGTCGCTGACCGTGGCCTGCAGCGGCTTGCGGTAGTCCCACGGGCCTGGGTAGTTGACCGACACCAGCAGCTCGCGGCCCGGTACGCGCTCGATGAAGCCCACGGTGCCGGCGGCGGTGATGGTGTTGGTTTCGCGGAACACGGTGAAGGCCTGTTCGGCCTCGTGCAGCACCTGCTCGATGAAGGCCTTGAGGTCGGCGTCGATCAGGTGCTCGGTGGTCAGTACGGTCATGGCGAACTCCTTGGTTCAGGCGCGGGCGCGCCGGGCCAGCAGTTGATGGGCAGCTTGCAGTGGACGCGGGTCGACCCAGTCGGCCAGGTTGAAATCGGCTTCGAGAAAGCCATGCAGGTTGAGGAAGGTCTTCTGGATGTCCAGGTAGCCCAGGCGCTGGGCCGAGAGGTCCGGGGCCAGGGTGGTGTGGAAGTCGCCACGGTAGGCTTCGTCCACGCCCTGGGCGCCGGCGCGGGTCTCGTCCTGCAGGATGCGCAGCAGCGCCTCGCGGTTGTGGCTGGCCCAGTCGGCGGCGCGCAGGGTCTGCGCGAGGAAGCGCACCACCAGGTCGAAGTGGTTGTCCAGCAGGCTCTGGTGCACGGTGATCGGCCGTGGCGTGCCGTTGTTGATGCGGTAACGCGGGTCGCTGATCTGGTCCAGGTCGATGCCCACCACCAGGCCCAGGCGGCGCGCTGCATCGGCAGCGGCGGCGCCCTTGACGTACACCGCGTCGACCTCGCCACGGGCCAGGTAGTCCAGCCCCGACCACAGGCGCTGCAGGCCCTGCTCGGGGGTGGGGGCGTCATCCTGGTTGTGCAGCGCCACTTCCACCAGTTCGACATCGTCGAAGCTCAGGCCGGCCAGGCTCAGCGCGCCCTTGTAACCATGCAGGCTCATGGCGCGGGCGATGCTGCCCGGGCGGTTGTCGCCCCAGGCCGGCAGCGCCAGGCGCTTGCCCTTGAGGTCCCGGGCGCTGCGGATGCCGGAGTCGGGGCGTACCAGGACGGTCTGCCATTCCTCGATCCAGGTCAGGCCGATCAGGCGGCTGGGCGAACCGGCGGCGCGGGCGGCCAGGGCCGGCACGTTGCCGCCCTCGCGAAACAGCCCGGGCAACTGGTGATCGTAGTGGTGATGGCCGAGCTGGCGGGCCTCCTGCAGGGTCTCCACCGGCAGGCCGTCGGCGGCGAATTCCTCGCCCAGCCAGCCCAGGGTGTAGGCGATGCCGGAGGCGGTCGGCACCGGGCAGCGGGTGAACCAGATCTGTTCGAGGGCCGGTGCGGCAGGCAACGGCAAGGTAGCGGCGATTGACATGGGCATGTTCCATCAAGCGAAGGTAGCCATGCCATTGCAGCGCCCGTGCCAACTCACCAACTCATTGTTTTTGTTGGTTTTTTAAAGACCTTCTGAACACCGGGTGCTGGCCTGGCAGCAGTGTTGCAGCTGCCCTGCTGCTGCCAGAGCAACAATCGGCGCCCCGCTGCTGCCCCAGCAGCACCCCGCCGCCCGTACCTGGCCGCAGTCCTTGTGGCACAAGGCTTTGCGGTGTGTGGCACAGAACCTGCTCAAGGGCCTGAAACCTGTTCATTCAAGGAAGCCCCCGCATGAGTACCCCGCCCCGCCGCCTGGAAAGCGCCGCCCAGGCCATCGCCGCCGCCCATGAAATCGCCGGCCAGATCGCCGAGCTGGCCCGCGACCGGCACAACAACCGCCAGTTGCCGCGTCGCCAGGCCCAGCTGCTGTCCGACAGCGGCCTGACCGCCATCGGCGTGCCCGCGCAGTTCGGCGGGCTGGGCGCTTCGGTACAGACCATCGTCGAGACCGTGCGCATCGTGTCCGCCGCCGACGGCGGTGTCGGGCAACTGCTGCAGATTCACAACGTGATGCTGCGCGGTGTGCTCAGCGGCTACCCGGATGAAGTGCGCGAGCGCCTGATTGCCGACCTGCTGGCCGGCAAGCGCCTGGGCAACGCCCTGGCCGAGGTCGGCGGCAAGAACAAGTTCGCCCTCAAGACCCGCATCGAGCGCCGCGAAGACGGCAAGCTGGTGCTCAACGGCAGCAAGTTCTACTCCACCGGCTCGTACCTGGCCGAATGGATCTCGCTGACCGCCGCCAGCGACGACGGCGGCGCCGGGGTGCTGCTGCACCGCGACACGCCGGGCCTGACCCTGCTCGACGACTGGGACGCATTCGGCCAGAACAACTCGGTGAGCGGCACGGTGCAGTTCGACAACATCGAGCTGGACGAGCGCTATGTGCTGCGCCGCCAGGGCCCGATGAAGCGCACCGGGCTGACCTTCCCGCAGATACTGCACGCGGCCATCGACACCGGCATCGCCGCCGGCGCCCTGCAGGCCGGCATCGACTACCTCAACCAGCACGCGCGCCCGTGGGTAGAGAGCGAGGTGGAGCGCGCCAGCGAAGAGCCGCACATCATCCGCCAGGTCGGTGAATACGCCGTGGCCCTGCGCGCCGCCGAATCGCTGCTGCGCGATGCCGCACGGACCTTCGATGCGCACGAGCTGGCCCCCGACGACAAGGCCCTGCAGGACGAGCTGATTCTCTCGGTAGCCACCGCGCGGGCGCACTCGGATGCCGCCTCGCTGAAGATCTCCAGCGACATCTTCTCGCTGCTGGGGGCCAGCGCCTCGCTGAGCAAATGGAACCTGGACCGCTTCTGGCGCAATGCGCGGGTGCACACCACCCACGACCCGATCCGCTGGCGCCTGCACCACGTGGGCAACTACTACCTCAACGGCATTGACCCGGGCGAATACACCGCCATTCTCGCCGCCAGGCAGAGCGCGGGCGCCAGCCGCTGAACACCGGGCGCGGGGCCTGCCCTGCGCCTGCTTTCCCCTTTGTCTCGAGTTTTCCATGAGCCCTCGACACCCGCTGCTGCGCAGCCTGGCGATCTACCGCGAAATGCCCTGGCGTTTCGCCCTGGTCGCCGGGCTGTTCGTTTTCATCAACCTGGGGCTGGTCTGGCAGCAATGGCTGATCGGCCATGCGCTGAACGACGTGAGTGCCGGCGCCGCCGTGGTGCGCCTGGCCGATGGCAGCCTGGATGCACGCCTGGCCTGGCACTGGTTCTGGCTGATAGGCGCGGTGGCGCTGGGCCGCGCGGTGTTGCAGTACGCCGCGGCCATCGGCTCGCTGGTGCTCGGCCAGGCGCTGCTCACGCGCCTGCGCGAGCGCCTGCTGGCCCAGGTGCAGGCCCTGCACCTGGGCTACCACTGGCAGCACGGCATGGGCGAGATGGTCACCCGCACCACCCGCGATGCGGACAAGGTGCGCGATGCGCTGATCAGCTTCTGGCGCCAACTGGTGGAAACCCCGTTGGTGGTGCTGGCCACCGTCGGCCTGCTGGCCTGGTACGACCCGTGGCTGGCCCTGGGGCCGCTGCTGCTGACCGCGCTCGGGCTGGGCATCTTCGTGCACCAGACCGAGCGCCTGGTGGCACTGGACCGTGCCGTGGGCGCCGCCTACGACCGGGTCAACCAGGACCTGGCCGAAGGCATCGGCGCGGTACGGGTGATCAAGTCGTTCGGCCTGCAGGCCCAGCGCATCGAGGGCTTTGCCGCGCAGGTGCAGGTGTTTGCCGGGCATGCACGCCAGGCGCTGGCCTACGCCAGCTCGCGCATACCGCTGCCGCAGGCGGTGGTGGCGCTGGGGCATGTGTGGATCCTGGTGGTCGGTGCGCAGCTGGTGGCCCAGGGGCGCATCGGCATCGGCGAGCTGGTGACCTCGCTGCTGATCGCCACCACCCTGGTGTTTCGCATCGAAGGCATCGGCCGGGTGATGCAGACCTTCGCCGACGCGCGCGCCTCGGCCGAGCGTATCTGGCAGTTGCTCGATGCGCCGGTACACATCGTCAGCGGTCAGCAGTCGCTGCCCCCGGGGCCGCTGGGCCTGAAGCTGGAGGCTGTCGGCGTGGCAGCGCCCGGCGGTGGGCAGGCGGTGCTCAGCCAGTGCTCGTTGCAGATAGAACCCGGCGAGGTGGTCGCGCTGGTGGGCGCCACGGGCACCGGCAAGAGCCTGCTGGCCAGCCTGCTGCCGCGCCTGACCGAGGCCGACCAGGGCCGCGTGCTGCTGGGCAGCGCTGCACGGGGCTGGCACGACGTGCGCACCCTGGCGCTGGATGAACTGCGCCGGCGCGTGCATGTGCTGCCCCAGGAGAGCTTTCTGTTCGCCGACAGCCTGGCTGCCAACCTGCGCCTGGGTGCGCCCACGGCCAGCGACGCGCAACTGCTCGATGCACTGCGCCAGGCCAGCGCCGAGGACGTGCTGGCGCGCCTGCCCCAGGGCCTGGACACGCCGCTGGGCGACCGTGGCGTGACCCTCTCGGGCGGCCAGCGCCAGCGCCTGTGCCTGGCCCGCGCCCTGCTGGCGGCCCCCGACATCCTGTGCCTGGACGACGCCACCAGCGCGCTGGACGCGATCAGTGAACAGCGTGTGCTCGACACCCTGCGCCAGCGCCGCAGCGATGGGCATGCACCGACCCTGCTGCTGATCGCCAGCAAGCTGAACACCGTGCAACTGGCCGACCGCGTGCTGCTGCTGAGCAGTACCGGCATCGCCGACAGCGGCAGCCATGCGCAGCTGCTGCAACGCAACCCGACCTACCGTGAACTGCTGGGGATCGAGCATGGCTAAGCCGCAAGCGGGCACTGCCCTGAGCGATATCGAGATAGAAGAATTGCTGGCAAGAAAGGCCCTGGACCGCAGCATGTTCCGGCGCCTGCTGCCGCTGCTGCGCCCGGTGCGCCGGCAGATCGGCTGGGTGATCGGCCTGGAGCTGGTGCTGGTGTTCACCGTGTTTCTGCGCCCGTGGTTCGTGCGCGAGCTGCTCGATCACGGGCTGATCCATGACGGCAACGCCTGGCTGCTGGACCCGCCGCTGGTGCTGTGGCTGGGCGCGGGCCTGGCGGCAAGCTGGCTGGGGCGCTTCGTGCTGGCGGGGCTGTCGCAGTACATCGCCGGCAGCGCCGCGATCAGCGTGCTCAACGACCTGCGCGTGCGGGTGTTTGCGCACGTGCAGGCGCTGAGCGTGGGCTACTTCGACCGCACCCGCGCCGGGCGCATCATTTCGCGGGCCGACCGCGACGTGGACGCGCTTGAACCGCTGCTGATCCAGGGCCCGCCCGAACTGCTCGGCGCCCTGCTGCGCTGCAGCCTGGCGGCGGTGATGCTGTGGCTGATCGAGCCGCTGTTCTTCTTCAGCCTGATCGGCAGCGTGCCGTTGCTGCTGCTCGCCACCTGGGGCTTCAAGCGTATCGCCCAGCGCAACTGGGCGAAGGTCGCGGAAAACCGCAGCCGCTTCACCGCCCACCTGGTGGAGAGCGTCAGCGGCGTGCGCCTGCTGCAGCAGACCGGCCGGCAGCAGACCAACCTGCAGCGTTACCAGGGCCTGCTGGACGACTTCAACCGCGCGCTGATTCTGGGCAGCCTGCGCTCGGGCTGGTTCGCGCCGTTCACCGCGCTGCTGGCCGCGATGGGCATGGCGGTGCTGGTGCTGGTGGGTGGCTACGGGCTGGCCGAGGGTTCGGTGACGGTAGGCCAGGTGGGTGAAAGCCTGTTCTACGTGATGCTGTTTCTGGGGCCGTTGCAGGAGCTGACCGACCTGTTCGAACGCTATGCCACCGGTTCGGCTTCGGCGCAGCGGATCTTTCTGCTGCTGGACACCGCGCCGCAGATTCTCGACCCGCAGGTGCCCGTGGCGTTGCCCAGGGCGCGTGGCGAGGTGCGCTTCGAGCAGGTGCGCTTTGCCTATGAGCGTCAGGCGCCAACGCCGGTGATCGACGGGCTGGACCTGCACATACGGGCCGGCGAGGTGCTGGCATTGGTCGGGCCGTCGGGGCATGGCAAGAGCACGCTGGTGCAGTTGCTCACGCGCTTCTATGACGTGGACGGCGGCGCAGTGAAGCTCGATGGCATCGATGTTCGCCAGTTGAGCCAGCAGCAGTTGCGCCGGCACGTGGGTGTGGTGCTGCAGGACAACGTGCTGTTTGCCGGCAGCATCCTCGACAACCTGCGCCTGGCAGCACCGGGGGCGGACGATGCGACGCTGATCGCGGCGGCCCGCGAGCTGGGCGCCGATGAAGTGCTGGAGCGCCTGCCGCACCAGTACGCGACCCAAGTGGGGGCGCTGGGCGCGCACCTGAGCCATGGGCAGCGCCAGCTGGTGTGCCTGGTGCGGGCGTACCTGGCAGACCCCGCGGTGCTGGTGCTGGACGAAGCCACCTCGGCGGTGGACGTACATACCGAGCGACGCATCCAGCGGGCGTTGCGTCGGCTGTGCGAGGGGCGCACGGCGATCATCATCGCGCATCGGCTGGCGACCATTCGCGAGGCGGACCGCATCGTGGTGATCGGCCAGGGCCGCCTGGTGGAGCAAGGGCCGCATGCGCAGTTGCTGGCCAGGGGTGGGGCGTATGCGGCGCTGCATCGCAGCTATGCGCGGGCCGGTTAGGGCCAATCGCGGGTCAAGCCCGCTCCCACAGGGGGGCATTGCTCTGGTGCTGCAACCGCCGCACCCACTGCTGCTGCACTGCTGCCCTGGCAGCAGTGCAGCCTCCCACCCCCCGCAAAACCGGGCCCGCACCGCGTGGCATGACGGTTGCACCACCTCTGGCACATTCACCGAGGAACAGCCATGAGCACCGAATTCTTCTGGCGCCTGCCCCTGGGCACCGACGGGCCGCAATTGAGCACCGACCGGCACAACCGTGGCAGCTTCAGCCACCAGCACGGCCATATCGCACCCGGCCGGCTGGCAGACGGCCGCCCCGACGGCTTCACCTATATCGACTACATCGCCCAGGTGGCCAAGGCCGCCGAACTGGCCGGCTTCGAAGGCGCCCTGCTGCCCACCGGCCCCGAACCCTGGATCGTGGCCGCCGCACTGGCCCGCGAAACCCGCCGCCTGCGCTTTCTTATCGCCTTCCAGGCCGCCTGGACCCTGCCCGCCTACGCCGCACAGCAGGCCGCCATCCTGCAGCACCTGAGCCACGACCGCCTGGACTGGAACATCATCACCGGCGGCAACCCCGCCAGCCAGCGCGCACAAGGCGACTTTCTCGACCACGACCAGCGCTACCGGCGCACCGGCGAATTTCTCGACATCATCGACGGCCTGTGGCGCAACGAGCACTTCAGCTACCAGGGCGAGGTCTATCAACTGGACAACGGCGCCCTGCCCGAGCACCTGGGCCATGTGCGCAAGCCGGGGGTGTACTTCTCCGGCTTCTCCGACCCGGCCCTGGACGTGGCTGCACGCCACGCCGACGTGTACCTGAACTGGGCCGAGCCGATCGAGCAACTCAGGCCGCATATCGAGCGCGTGCGCGAGCTGGCGGACAGGCAGGGCCGCACGGTGCGCTTCGGCCTGCGCGTGGACCTGTTCGCCCGCGAAACCGAAGAGGCCGCCTGGCGCGACCTGCGCCGCCAGTTCGACAGGCTCGACGGCAGGCCCAGCGCCCTCTCCAGCACCTTCAGCACTGCCAGCGACTCGGTCGGCGGCGCCCGCCAGAGCGCCTATCACCAGAACATCCAGCGCTTCGACGACCTGATTCTGGGGCCAAACCTGTGGGCCGGTTTCGCCAAGGCCAAGCCCGGCCCCACCGTGGGCCTGGTGGGCAGCCACCAGAACATCGCCGAACGCCTGGCCGAGTACCGCGACGCCGGCTTCTCGACCTTCATCCTGGCCGGCAACCCGCACCTGGAAGAAGCCCTGCGCATCGGCCAGGAAGTGCTGCCGCTGGTGCAACAACGACAACCCATCAAGGACCCGATGCCCCTATGACCACCCCTCTCGATACCCTCTGGTACACCCACAGCCCGGTGCCGACCGGCCTTGGCATCGCCGTGCAGACCGGGCGCCTGGCCGAGGCGTTCCAGCCGCTGGGCACCTCGATCCAGTCGCTGCGCGAGTCCAGCGAGCGCGAAGTGCGCGAAGCCCACTACGACCATCACCTGCCCAACTCGGTGCGCCACGGCGGCAACATTCCGGCGATCTGGGCCTACGCCAGCGGCGTGCAGACCCGCGTGCTGGGGCTGAGCTGGGCCGATGAGGTGCAGTTGATCCTGACCACCGAGGACAGCGGCGTGAAAAGCGTGCGCGACCTCAAGAACCGCCGCTTCGGCCTGCCCAAGTGGGCCAACGTGCAGATCGACTTCACCCGCGCCCAGGCCCTGCGCGGGCTGGAAAACGCGCTCAGGCTCGAAGGCCTGGACGTGGCCGATGTTGAGCTGGTGGACTACCCCTACGGCGGCACCCACAGCGACGAGCAGGTCACCCATGTGCATGGCGCCACGGTGACCCTGGGCATGAACCGGGTGAGCCGGCGCAACAACGAACTGATCGGGTTGCTGCGCGGCGACATCGACGCGATCTTCCTCAAGGGGGCCTCGGCCTTGCAACTGGCCCACGAGTTCGGCCTGCGGGTGGTGATCGACACCGGCTCGCACCCCGACCCGCTGATCCGTTCCAACAACGGCACGCCGCGCACCCTGACTGTTGACCTGAACCTGCTGCAACAGCATTTCGGCGCGTGCACGCGCATCGTCGACGTGGTGCTGCGTACCGAGCAGTGGGCCTGGGCCAACCCCGATGAAACCCGGCGCTACCTGGCGCGCGAGCTCAACACCAGCGAGTACTGGGTGGCGGCGGCGTATGGCGAGGACGCGCACCGGCGCCTGCGCACCACGCTGGACAGTCGCTCGATCGAGGCGCTGCAGGATTTCACCGATTTTCTGCATCGGTGGCATTTCATTGCGCGGCGCTTCGATGTGCGCGACTGGATCGATTTCAGTGTGCTGGAGGCGGTGATCGGGTCGACGTCGCGGGTGGCCACCTGAAAATCGTGCCGCCCCATTCGCCAGCAAGGCTGGCTCCTACACAGGCCTCACCCCCTGTAGGAGCCAGCCTTGCTGGCGAAGCTTTTCAAACCGGTTGCTGCTGCAGCAGCAGGCATTCCACAGCCCCCTGCTGCACCACTAGCAACCCGCCCCGAAACACCCGATAAACCCCATGTAAATCAATACCTTGCAAATATGGCACAAACCCTGCTCTAGCCCCGTATCAGCCACACTCGGGGAGCCACACCATGCATCAGCTTCATCCACTGGCCAGGGGCATCGGCCTGGGCCTGCTGCTCGCAGGCACCAGCACCGCCCACGCCGACGACAGCACCACGCCGGCACTCAAGACCGTCACCGTCACCGCACAACACCGCGAAGAAACCCTGCAGGAAGTGCCGGTGGCGGTCAGCGCGGTCCAGGGCACCAGTATCACCGCCGACGGCGTGCGCGCCATGGGCGACATCACCACCTTCATCCCCAACGCCTCGGCCAAGAACCCCGATGGCGATGGCCGCCCGCGCTGGTACATCCGCGGCCTGGGCACCGGCGACACCGGCGCCGCCACGGTCTACCCGGTGGGCATCTATGCCGACGACGTCTACCTCAACGCCCCCGTCGCCGGCGGCGGCCCGCTGTTCGACCTGGAGCGCATCGAGGTGCTGCGCGGCCCGCAAGGCACCCTGTACGGCAAGAACACCACGGCGGGGGCAGTCAACGTGATCTCGAAAAAGCCCACCTTCGACACCGACGGCTTCGGCACCATCGGCTTTGGCAGCAAGAACGAACGCATCCTCAACGGCGCCCTGGGCGGCACCCTGGTGGACGAACGCCTGGCCGGCCGGGTGTCGCTGTATTCCGAGGAGCGCGACGGCTTCACCCACAACCTGACCAACGACCAGACCTATGGCGACGTCAACAAAAAGGCCGTGCGCGTGCAGTTCCTGGCCAGGCTCAACCCGGACCTGGAGGCGCTGTGGAAGCTCCACGGGCGCCAGTTCAAGGGCGATGGCAGCAGCGGTTCGCTGCCGCTGGGCACCTATTACAACGTCGGCTACCAGCGCCCGCAGGAGCGTCGCATCGAGCTGAACGTGGACGAGCACTCCAAACTCGACCACGACGGCACCTCGCTGACCCTGAACTGGGACATCGGCGACTACCGGCTGACCTCCATCACCGCCTACGACTCTATCCGCCAGCAGTCGCTGACCGACGCCGACTACACCCCCTACGAGGTCAACGGCGCGAGCGACACCGACAACCGCTACGACCAGTACTCGCAGGAATTTCGCCTGGCCTCCCCGCAGCAGGAAACCCTGCGCTGGATGCTCGGCACCCATTACTTTCACGAAACCCTCGACAGCACCGACCGGCGTTTCGTGACGCCGGGCCCGACGCCCAACGGCACCGGCTCCAACCAGATCGGCGGGGTCGACCTGAGCAGCCTCGACTACACCCACAAGACCGACAGCTACGCGCTGTTCGGCAACCTGGCCTATGACCTGAGCGACAACTTCACCGTGACCGGCGGGCTGCGCTGGACCACCGAGAAAAAGAGCATCGACCTGGACCTGGCCCAGTTCACCCGTACCAGCGCCAACGGCCCGCTGGTGCCGCTGGGCGCTGCGGGCGCCAACGGCAACCGCGACGAGAGCAAGCGCTGGGACGCCTGGACCTACGATGTGACGCCCGAGTACCGCATCAACGACAACCTGCGGGTGTTCTTTCGCTATGCCCACGGCTTTCGCTCCGGCGGCTTCAACACCGGCCTGTCGAGCAACCTGGCGCAGTTGACCACGGTCGACCCGGAACAGCTCGATGCCTACGAGCTGGGCCTGAAATCGGAGTGGTTCGACCACCGCCTGACGGTCAACGCCAACCTGTTCTACTACGACTACCAGGACATCCAGGTCAACCTGCTGACGGTCAACAGCGGCGTGCTCACCACCGCGCTCACCAACGGTGCCAAGGGCAAGGTCAAGGGCGCGGAGCTGGAGATCGAGGGCCAGCCCACCGACTACCTGCACCTGCGCGCGGCGGTGTCGTTCCTGGACACCGAGTACACCGACTTCAAGAACGTCAACCCCACCACCGGCGAAGTGACCGCCGACTACAGCGGCAACAGCTTCGTGCGCTCGCCGCGCAACGTGGTGTCGCTGGGCGCCGACTACACCATCCCGCTGGCGATCGGCGGCAAGCTGGTGGCCGGCGCCGACGTGAGTTTTCGCGACAAGGAGTACTTTCTGGCCAACCGCCAGAGCAGCGCCGAGCCGACCCTCAGCCAGCCCCACTACACCCTGGCCAACAGCCGCCTGACCTGGTTCAGCGCGGATGAAAAGCTCAGCGTGACCGGCTTCGTCAACAACCTCACCGACCGCCGCTACCAGGTGCACGGCCGGCCCAACGGCCCCCAGGGCCAGTACGTGCTGACCTACGGCGACCCGCGCACGGTCGGCGTCAGCGTCACCAGCCGATTCTGATCGACCGCGCCGGCGGCAGGCTGCCGGCGCACTTCAACTGCCTTGCAAGGAGTACACCCCATGTTGCGTCCCACCCCCTTGGCCGGCGCCATCGCGCTGGTCATCGGCAGCGTTGCCGTGCCCGAATGCTCTGCCCAGGCCGCACCCGGCGCGGATGACAAGCTCGATACCGTGGTCGTGGTCGGCACCCGCCGCAGCGACGTCACCGCGCTGCAAAGCGCAGCCCCGGTGGATGTGCTGAGCGCCGAAAAGCTGCAGGACACCGGCGCCAGCGACCTGTCCGGTGCGCTGACCGCCCTGTCGCCCTCGTTCAGCTTCCCGCAGTCGCCCCAGGGCGCGTTCGCCGGCTCCATCGCCCAGGGCGCCTCGCTGCGCGGCCTGGCGTCGGACCAGGTGCTGGTGCTGGTCAACGGCAAGCGCCGCCATACCAGCGCCAACGTGACCCGCCAGGGCCTGGCCAACGGGCGTGGCGCAGCGGCCGTGGACCTGAGCCTGATCCCGCTCAGCGCGGTGTCGCGGGTGGAGATCCTGCGCGACGGCGCCGCCGCCCAGTACGGCTCGGACGCCATCGCCGGGGTGATCAACATCGTGCTCAAGGAGAACGACGACGGCGGCAACGTGGGCTATCGCTTCGGCGGCTACGACAAGGGCGACGGCCTGCAGCGCAAGCTCAGCGGCTGGAAGGGCCTGGCCCTGCCCAACGATGGCTTCCTGACCCTGAGCTTCGATGCCGGCAGCCAGGACCCGGCCAGCGACACCAACCCCGACAACCGGATCTTCTACCCCGGCAGCACCAGCACCGATACCCCACGCGAGCAGAACAACCGCTACCGCACCTGGCGCTGGGGCTCGGGCAATGTCTCGGACCAGTACAACCTGGTGGCCAACAGCGAAATCGGCCTGGGCGAAGGGCTGACCGCCTATGGCTTTGCCACCTATGCGCACAAGAACACCGACGCCGACGGCTTCTTCGACCCGCCCACTACCCTGGCCCGCAACTACGGCAGCGATGCGCTGCGCCGCTACCCGGACGGGCGCCTGCCGGTCACCCGCTACAACCTGCAAGACTATGCCGTGACCGGCGGCCTGCGCTGGGAGGACGAAACCCTGGGCACGTTCGACCTGGCTGCCAACTACGGCAACGACACGTTGAAGTCCACCGACCGCAACGCCATCAACCCCAGCTGGGGCACGGCCAGCCCGTCGAGCATCTACACCGGCGAGCGCGAGAACCAACAGACCAACCTGACCCTGGACTGGGTGCGCGACTTCCCCACCGACCTGCTGGCCAGGCCGCTGACCCTGTCGGCGGGCCTGGCCTGGCGCAAGGAGAACTACCACCTGGGCGCCGGCGAGGCGGCCGGCTGGCAGAACGGGCCGCTGTTCGGCAGCCTGGACCCGGTCAGCGGGCGGCCGATCCCCGGTTACTACTCGGGCATCACCAACGTCGATGCCGCGTCGCTGGAGCGAAAGGTGTTCGGCGCCTATGTCGACCTCGAAGGGCAGCTCACCGACAAGTTCCAGGCCGGCGTGGCGCTGCGCTCGGAGCATTACTCGGACTTTGGCGACACCACCAACGGCAAGCTGTCGCTGCGCTACGACTTCACCCCGCAGATCGCCGCACGCGGCAGCCTCAGCACCGGCTACCGCGCCCCTTCGCTGGTGCAGAGCGGGCTGTCCTCGTTCAGCGTGCAGGTGGTGGAGCAGCCACCTGGCAGCGGCAACTGGGTCGAGGTGCAGCAGCGCACCCTGCGTGCCGACAGCCCCGAGGCCGCGCTGCTGGGCGGGCGCGCGCTCAAGCCCGAAGAGTCGACCAACTACTCCCTGGGCCTGGTGTGGCGCCCGCTGGCCAACGCCTCGGTGACTGTGGACGCCTACCGCATCGACATCGACAACCGCATCACCCTGTCCGACCAGTTGCCGGCCAGCGTGGTGGGGCCGATCTTCGCCGGTACGCCGTATGCCAACATCCAGAGTGCGGCGTTCTATACCAACATTGCCGACACCCGCACCGACGGCATCGAGCTGGCCGGCCAGTACCAGTGGGACCTGGCGCAGTACGGCCGGCTGGACCTGAACGCCGGCTTCGCCAAGACCCGCACGCGCATCACCGAACTGCGCGATGCCGGCGGCATTGCCGGCAACCAGATCGTCGGGCGCGCCACCCAGGGCCTGATCGAGCACGGCACCCCCGACACCAAGCTGACCCTCAGCGCAAATTGGCTGTACCAGAACTGGGGCGTGACCCTGACCCAGCGCCGCTACGGTGAATGGCAGAGCCTCAATGCCAGCAACCCCGACCTGGACCAGACCTTCAGCGCGCAGTGGATCACCGACCTGGACCTGAGCTACCGCTTCGACCAGGGGCTGAAGGTCTCGGTGGGTGCGATCAACTTGTTCGACAGCCACCCCGACAAACTCGAAGGCCAGACCCTGTACGGGGTGCAGAAGTACTCGATCACCTCGCCCGAGGGCGCCCAGGGCGCGTTCTACTACACCAGCCTGAGTTACGACTTCTGAGTTTTGTCCGACAATAAAATTGAGCTGGATCAACGTTTGGCGTGATGTATGGCACTTAGCCTTCATCCACTGCGACAGCGCTTCTATAGTGTGGCGGGAACCACGTTCCCCCCACTCTAAGGAGCGTTCATGCTGCGCGTACTTTCACTGGAAAACCTCACCGTCACCCGCAAACTGGCACTGGGCTTCGGGCTGATGCTGGCCCTGGCGGTGTGGTTGGCCGCCACCGGCCTCAAGGGGTTGCACAACGACAAGACTTCGTTCGAGCGGATCAACCGACTGAGCACCCTGTTCGACGAAACGGTGTTTGCCCGCGAGGCCAACTACCAGTACGCGCTGGCGCCCCAGGCCGCCCACCTGGACACCCACCAGACCCACCAGCAGGCCTTGCACAGCGCACTGAACGCGGTGCTCGAGGACGTGCAGCGCGGCGCCTGGCCCGCCGAAGACCTGCAGACCGTGCAGCAACTGGCCGACGGCCTGCAGGGCTACATCACCACCCACCAGGCCGCCCTGGCCCTGGACCCGCCCGACAGCGCCCGGGTGGTGCAGGCCAACGCCCTGCTGGCCGACCTGCAGGGCAGCATCAACGTGCTGTACAAGAAGGAAGAGGAGCGCGCTGCCGCCAGCGTGGCCACGGTGGTCTCGATTCTGCTGGGCGTGACCGTCGCGACCCTGGTGCTGGGCACCCTGATCGCCTGGCTGATCGGCCGGCAGATCGTGCGCCCGCTGCGCCAGAGCCTGGAGGCGGCCGAGCGCATCGCCCACGGCGACCTCACCGTGCAGCTGGACAGCCATCGGCGTGACGAACTGGGCCAGCTGCTGCGCGCCATCGGCGACATGAGCCAGCGTCTGCGCGAGGTGATCACGCGCATTGGTCACGGCTCCTCGCAACTGGCGGTATCGGCCAGCCAGCTGGCCACCATCACCACCCAGACCCAGGCCGGCACCGACAGCCAGCGCAGCGACACCGACCGGGTCGCCACCGCCATGAACCAGATGACCTCGATGGTGCAGGCCGTGGCGCGCAACTCCGAAGACGCGGCCCAAGCGGCCCGCCAGGCCGACGAGGAAGCCAGCGGCGCCTCGGGCATCTCGCGCAATGCCATCGTGCAGATCGAGGCGCTGGCCGGCGAGGTCGGGGTGTCGGCCGAGTCGATGAGCCGCCTGCACCAGGAAATCGACCGTATCGCCAGCGTGCTCGGGGTGATCAAGGCCGTGGCCGGGCAGACCAACCTGCTGGCGCTCAATGCCGCCATCGAGGCGGCGCGTGCCGGCGAGGCCGGGCGCGGCTTCGCGGTGGTGGCCGACGAGGTGCGCAGCCTGGCCCAGCGTACCCAGCAGTCTTCCGAGGAGATCGAGCACCTGATCGGCGAGTTGCAGCGCATTGCCAACGAGAGCACGCAGATCATGCAGTCCAGCGTGGAGCAGACCCAGTCGACCGTGACCGGGGTGCGCAACACCGGCGATGCGCTGGCGGCGATCACCCGGCAGGTCTCGGACATCCAGCAGATGAGCCTGCGCATCGCCAGCGCCGCCGAAGAACAGACCACGGTGGTCGAGGAAATCACCCGCAACGTGCTGCATGTGCGCGAAACCGCCGACCAGTCGGCACTGGCCAGCAGCGAGATCGCCAGCTCCAGCGTCGAACTGGCGCGCCTGGGCAGCGACCTGCAGAGCCTGGTGGTGCATTTTCGCACCTGACGGCTCGCGGCACGGGCTGCGGCGCAGGGCGCGGGCAGGTGAAGGGGGAAAACGGATTGACTCCGTTTCCTGGCTGACCCAAGCTTGCCCCACCCCGCCTGCCCGGATGCCGCATGTCAAAACCGCGCCTCTATACACTGCTCAGCCTGCTCGTGCTGCTCGTCATCGGGCTGGGCTACGGCTGGCTGGGTGACGCCCCGGCCCCCGCGCCGGCCCCCAGCCATGGCTACACCAAGGCGCTGACCATGGCCCATGAAGGGCAGCCGGGGGCGGCGCGGGTGCTGTACCAGCAACTGGCGCGCGCCGACCTGTCGGGCATTCGCCGCGCCAGCCTGCATGCCGAGCTGCCCAACTACCCTTCGCCGCTGGCGCTGAAGCTGGCCGACCAGGACCTGAGCCACGACGACCCGCTGGTGCGCCGCGCGGCGATCGCCAGCATCAGCGCGCTGGTGCCGGCGCCGCAGCGCAGCGTGCTGCTGGGGCCGATGCTCGAAGACCCCGAGCAGAGCGTGCGCTTTGCCGCGGTCGATGCGCTGCTGGGGCTGGGCCCGGACGATGTCGGCCTGTACTACGGCCCGCTGCAGCAGGCACTGGAGCAGTACCAGCAGGCCTTGCTCAAGCAGCTCGACGATGCCGCCGCCCAGGTGCACCTGGCCCGGCTGTACGTGCACGAGGGCCATGACGACGAGGCGGCGCAGGCACTGGAGCGAGCGCTGGCGCTGGCCCCCGACGACCTCGAGGCACTGGCGGCCAAGGTGCGCCTGCTCGACAGCCAGGGCCACGCCGATGCCTCCCGCGAGCTGCTGGCCCAGGCGCTCAAGCGCCACCCCGACTCGGCCTTCCTGCAACACGAGCTGGGCCTGTGGCTGATGCGCCACGACCAGCACGAATACGCGCTGCTGGCGTTCGACCGGGCCCTGGCGCTGGACCCGGACAACGCCGAGTATCGCTATACCCTGGCGTTGACCCTGCACAGCCTGGAGCAGGTCGAGGTGGCGCAGAAGCAGCTCGAAACCCTGCTCGCCCGCCAGCCGGCCAACCGCAAGGCGCGGGTGCTGCTGATCGGCTACTGGAAAGAGACCGGCCAGCTGCAGAACGTGCAGGTGCTGCTGGCCCAGCTGGAGCAGCAGAACCCGGACGATCCGCTGGTGCAGCAAGGCCTCTGAGGCCCCTCGTCCGGGCTCCCGCAAGCGTTTTGAACCCCGCCGAAAGTGGCGTGTCCAGTGATAGTGCATGGATAAAAAGGCAATCGCCTGGCTGTGCGTTATCAAAGGAGATCGCCCGTGAACAATTCGGTGCCAAACGGCGAACGCGCACTGATACTTGCCCCGCCCACCCTCAGCCGCCTGGCGCTGAACCTGTTCGACGAAGCCGGCATACAGGCGCTGGCCACCCGCGACCTGGACGAGATGGCCGATGCCCTGGGCCAGGGCGCGGGGCTGGCCATCATCGCCGACGAGTCCCTGGGCGGCTTCGTGCAGTCGCCCGTGCACAACTACCTGCGTACCCAGCCCGCCTGGTCGGACCTGCCGGTGGTGCTGCTGACCAGCCCGGCCCGGGCGCCGGACGCCGACCTGCACACGGCGCTGGGCAACCTGTTCCTGCTGGCATGCCCGTTCCAGCCCAGCGGCCTGCTGGCCCTGACCCACGCTTCGCTGCGCGCACGCCGTCGCCAGTACCAGGCCCAGTACAGCGCGGCCCGCCTGCAGGACCTGGAGCAACGGGTGGAAGAGCAACTGCGCCACCTGCGCGAAGACGAACAACAGCTGCGCCACACGCAGAAGATGGAAGCCATCGGCCAGTTGGCCGGCGGTGTGGCCCACGACTTCAACAACCTGCTTACCGGCATCGGCGGCAGCGTGGAGCTGATCCGCCGGCGCCTTGCCCAGGGCCGCCAGGAAGACCTGCCCAAGCTTATCGACATGAGCCTGGGGGCGGTGCAGCGCGCCGCCAGCATGACCCACCGGCTGCTGGCATTCTCCAGCCGTCAGCCGCTGGATGCGGGCCCGGTCAGCCTGGCCAGCCTGCTGGACGGCGACCAGCTGCGCGCCCTGCTGACCCCGCAGATCGACCTGCAGGTCAGCCTCGACGCCGACCTGTGGCACATCGAGGTGGACGCGCAGCAGTTGCGCGAAGCCATCGACAACCTGCTGAGCAATGCCCGTGATGCCATGCCCAACGGCGGTGAGCTGCGCATCCACGCCGGCAACCGTCGCCAGGGCAAGCCGTTGCCTGGCGGGCATCCGCTGGCCAGCGGCGACTATGTGCTGCTGAGCGTGCACGACAACGGCTGCGGCATGCCGCAAAGCAGCGTGGACCGCGCCTTCGATCCCTTCTTCACCACCAAGCCCATCGGCCAGGGCACCGGGCTGGGCCTGTCGATGGTGTATGGCTTCAGTCGCCAGTCACAGGGGCACGTGGCGCTGTACAGCAGCATCGGCCATGGCACCCAGGTCGAGCTCTACCTGCCGCGTCATGTGGGGGATGTACAGGGCGCGCCAGCGCCCGCCCCCGGCCCGCCGCCGGAGGCCAATGGCAGCAACCGCGTGCTGATCGTGGAAGACGACCACACGGTGCGCCAGCTGGTCCACGAGACCCTCGCCGAGCAGGGCTACCAGTGCTGCGAGGTGGCCGACGCCAGCCTGGCACTGTCGGTTCTGCGCTCCGACCGGCCGATCGACCTGCTGATCAGCGATGTGGGGCTGCCGGGGATGAACGGGCGCCAGCTGGCGGAGATCGCGCGCAAGCTGCGCCCGGGGCTGAAGGTGCTGTTCATCACCGGCTACGCTGAAAACGCCACCTCGTGCCGGGGCTTTCTCGACCCGGGCATGCAGATGATCAACAAGCCATTCAAGTTCACCCAGCTGACGCGCAAGGTGGCGCAGATGCTCGGCCCGGGCAACGCCCCATGAGCCTGCCCCAGCCCCCGCCGGTGGCCGGCCGGCAGGTCACCGAGCACGCCGTGCGGGTGCTTACGGTGAATGTGCACAAGGGCTTCAGCGCGTTCAACCGGCGTTATGTGCTGCCCGAGCTACGCGAGGCCGTGCGCAGCCAGGACGCCGACCTGGTGTTTCTGCAGGAGGTGCTGGGCAGCCACCGTGGCCATGCCAGCCGCCACCCGGACTGGTCCCACGTGCCGCAGTACGAGTTCCTGGCCGACAGCCTGTGGCCGCAGTACGCCTACGGGCGCAACGCGGTGTACCCGGACGGCGAGCACGGCAATGCGCTGCTGTCCAAGTTCGCCATCCGGCATTACGAAAACCTCGATGTGAGCGTGACCGGCAGCGAGCGCCGCGGCCTGCTCCACGCCGTGCTCGATGTACCCGGCCAGCGTCCGCTGCACACCGTGTGCGCGCACCTGGGGCTGGACGAGCGCCAGCGCGTCAAGCAGTTGCGCCTGCTGTGCCGGCTGCTGGACAGCCTGCCCGCCGAGGCGCCGGTGATCGTGGCGGGCGACTTCAATGACTGGCGCCAGCGCGCCGACCAGCACCTGGCCGGCTGCGGCCTGGTGGAGGTGTTCACCCAGGCCCACGGGCGCCCCGCACGCAGCTTTCCGGCGCGCTGGCCGCTGCTGTGCCTGGACCGTATCTATGTGCGCAACGCCCAGGCCCGGCAACCCCGGGTGATGGGGCGCAAACCCTGGTCGCACCTGTCAGACCACTTGCCGCTGTTCGTGGAGGTACTGCTATGAAGGCCGACTGGCGCGAGGATAACGAGGTGCAATTGCTGATCAATGGCGAGGCGTACTTCCCGGCCGCCTTCGAGGCGATTGCCAATGCCAGTGAGCAGGTGCTGCTGGAGACCTTCATCATTTTCGAAGACAAGGTCGGCAAGCAGCTGCAACAGGTATTGATCGAGGCAGCGCAACGCGGCGTGCAGGTGGAGGTGCTGGTGGACGGCTATGGCACCGCCGACCTGAGCAGCGCCTTTCTGCTGGCGCTGAGCCAGGCCGGTGTGCACCTGCAGGCGTTCGACCCGAGCCCGCGGCGGCTGGGGCTGCGCACCAACCTGTTCCGCCGCCTGCACCGCAAGATCCTGGTGATCGACGGGCACACTGCCTTTGTCGGCGGAATCAACTACAGCGCCGACCACCTGGCCGACTTCGGGCCGATGGCCAAGCAGGACTACGCCGTGCGGGTACGGGGGCCGATCGTGGCCGACCTGCAGCAGGCCACCCTGACCCTGCTCGACGCCCAGCGCGCCCGCCCTGTGCGGCCCCGGGGCTGGTGGCGCCGGGCGCCGCCGATCAGTGCCGACAGCGTGCAGGCGCGCATGTGCCTGTGCATCCGCGACAACGCCGAGCACCCCACCGACATCGAGCAGCACTACATGCGCGCCATCGTCACCGCGCGCGAACGGATCATCATCGCCAACGCCTATTTCTTCCCCGGCTACCGGATGCTGCGGGCCCTGCGCAATGCGGCCCGGCGTGGCGTGGACGTCACCCTGATCCTGCAGGGCATGCCCGACATGCCGCTGGTACGGCTGTGCTCGCGCATGCTCTACAACTACCTGCTGCGCGACGGCGTGCGCATTCACGAGTACTGCGAGCGCCCGCTGCACGGCAAGGTCGCGGTGGTGGACCGCGAGTGGTCCACGGTTGGGTCGAGCAACCTCGACCCGCTGAGCCTGTCGCTGAACCTCGAGGCCAACCTGGTGATCCGCGACCAGGCCTTCAACCAGCTGCTGGGCGAGCACCTGCAGGCGCTGGCCAACAGCCAATGCAAGCCGGTGACCCTGCAACGGGTGCTGCGCGGCTACTGGTGGCGCGCGCCGCTGATCTTCATGGCGTTCCACTTCACCCGGCTGTTCCCGGCCATCGTCGGCTGGCTGCCTGCGCACCAGCCCCGGCTCAAGCCGCTGCAGCCGCCAGCGGCGCTGCAGGAGCCGCTGTCATGAAGCTTTCCGGCACACACTGGCAATGGGCGCGCCGGGCCCTGACCCTGGCGTTCTTCATCCTGATACCGACATTGCTGTTCATGTTGCTGCGCAACCAGGACTGGGGCGAGGTGCGTCACGCCCTGGTGTCCTACCCGCCCGGGGTGTTGCTGCTGGGCGGGGCGATTGCGGCGTGCAGCTTCGTGCTGTTCAGCTGCTATGACCTGCTGGGGCGGCGCTACACCGGCCACCAGCTGCCGGCGCGCCAGGTCGTGCCGCTGGCCTTCGTGTGCTACGCGTTCAACTTGAACCTGAGTGCCTGGGTGGGCGGGGTTGCCCTGCGCTATCGCCTGTATTCGCGCCTGGGGCTGGATGTACCGACCATCAGCCGCCTGCTCGGGCTGGGCCTGGTGACCAACTGGCTGGGCTACCTGCTGGTGGCCGGCAGCCTGTTCGCCTGTGGCCTGCCGCGCCTGCCGGCGGGGATGGAGATCGGCACCGGCGGGCTGCGCGTGATCGGTGTGCTGATGCTGCTGGCCGCTGCGGCCTACCTGGGCGCCTGCGCGTTCGCCAGGCGCCGCAGCTGGCAGGTGCGCGGGCAGGTGCTCACGCTGCCGGGCATCCGCCTGGCACTGCTGCAGGCCGTCATGGGGGCATGCAACTGGCTGCTGATGGGGCTGGTGATCTACACCCTGCTGCCGGACAAGGTGGGCTACCCGAGCATCGTCGGGGTGCTGATGATCAGCAGCATTGCCGGGGTGATCACGCATATTCCGGCAGGCCTGGGGGTGCTGGAGACGGTGTTCATCACCCTGCTGCAGGGCCAGTACGCCAAGGGCACCCTGCTGGCGGCGCTGATTGCCTACCGCGTACTGTACTTTCTGCTGCCGCTGCTGGTGGCCTGCGTCGTCTACCTGCTGCTGGAGCGCGTGGCCAGTCAGGGCGCCGGCGTGCCGGCCCCCGGCCCGCGCGACTCGGCGCGTTGAAGCATGGCCTTGACCTTGCGCTGCAGGCGGTCCAGCGGGAACGGCTTGGTCAGCAGTTCCACCCCCGCCTCGAGGGTGTCGCGCTGGGCGATGGCTTCATCGGTGTAGCCGGTGATGAACAGTATGTTCTGCTGCGGGTTGTGCCGGCGCACCTCGCTGGCCACCTGGCGCCCACTGAAACCGCCGGGCAGGCCGATGTCGGTGATCAGCAGGTCGACCGGCGGGCCGGCCAGGCACGCCGCCAGGCCTGAACGGCCATCCACGGCCTCGATCACGTCGTAGCCTTCCTGTTGCAGCACCTCCTTGATCAGCATGCGCAGGGTCGGTTCGTCATCGATCAGCAGGATCCGCCCCTTGCCCGGCACGCTGACCTTGGCCGGCACCGGTACGCTGGCTGCAGGCTGGCTGTCGGCGCCACAGTAGCGTGGCAGCACCAGCCTGATGCGGGTGCCGCCGGTATCGGACGCCTCGATCCACACCCGCCCGCCCGACTGGCGCACGAAACCGTACACCATCGACAGGCCCAGGCCGGTGCCCTGGCCCACGGGCTTGGTGGTGAAGAAGGGTTCGAAGGCGCGCTCCATCACCTGGGGGCTCATGCCCTGGCCGTCGTCCTCGACCGTCAGCGAGCAGTAGTCGCCAGGGGGCAGGCCGTCCCTGCCTGCGACCCGGGCATCGTAGCGTTCATTGCCGGTACTGATGGTCAGCCGCCCGCCGGCGCGCATCGCATCGCGTGCGTTGATGCACAGGTTGAGCAAGGCGTTTTCCAGCTGGTTGGCGTCCACCAGGGTGCGCCACAGCTGCGGCTCGACCTTCAGCTGCAGGGCGATGTCCGGGCCCAGGGTCTGGCGGATCAGGGCGTCCATGCCGTGCACCAGGGCATTGAGGTCTGCCGGGCGCGGGTCGAGGGGCTGGCGCCGGGCGAACGCCAGCAGGCGGTGGGTGAGCACCGCCGCGCGCTGGGACGCCTCCTTGGCGGCGGCGATGTAGCGATCCAGGCCGTCCAGCTGGCCACTGCCGATACGCCGCTCGATCATTTCCAGGCTGCCGCTAATGCCGGTCAGCAGGTTGTTGAAGTCGTGTGCCATGCCGGCGGTCAACTGGCCCACGGCATCCATCTTCTGGCTCTGGCGCAGCAGTTCCTCGGCTTGCACCAGGGCCGCGGCGCGCTCCTGGTCCAGGGTGATGTCGTGGCCGATGGCGGTATAGATGCCGGTGCTGGGCACGATCGACCAGTTGAACCAGCGGTAATGGCCGTCACGGTGACGGTAGCGGCACTTGAAGCCCTGCACGGTCTGCCCGGCCCGCAGTTGCTGGTGCACCGCTTCGATGCCCGGCCGGTCGTCGACATGGCACAGCTCCAGCACCGGCCTGCCGATGAACGAATCGTCCCAGCCCAGCAGCTCGCGACCGCAGGCATTGATGGCGTAGATCTGCAGGTCTTCGCGCACCAGCATCATGATGTCGCTGGACAGCTCCCAGATGCGTTCGTGGTCTGCGGTCTGCTCCATGATCTTCTGTTCGAAGGCATCGGCGCGTTCGCGCCACACCTGCTCGTTTCTGACCGTCTCGGTGGTTTCGAACACGGTGTTCAGAAAGCCCGCCACCTGGCCGGACTCGTCGCGCACCGGGCTGTAGCAGAAGGTGAAGTACGCCCGCTCCACGTCCCCGTTGCGGTCGGTATCGAGCGCGAAGTTTTCCATGAACACCGCTTCGCCGGCGTAGGCCCGCTGCGCCAGGGCGCTGATATCGTCCCACACGTCGCTCCAGATCACGCTCAGCGGCTTGCCCAGCGGCGCCGGCTTGGCGCCGAGCAAGGGCACGAACGCGTCGTTGTGGATGCTGATCAGCTCGGGGCCCCACACCAGGCAACCCGGAAACTTGGAAGCCAGCAGCATGTCCACGGCGATGCGCAGCGAAGCCTGCCATTGCGGCGCCGGCCCCAGGGCGGTGCGGCTCCAGTCGAACTGGCGTACCGCATCGCTCATGCCGCCCGACAGGTTCGGGGCCGCTTCAGAGTGGGGGGTGTGCATGATCGGGTGCGCTTCCTTGGGGCTCAAGGCTCGGACTGCTCGCCGATATCTTCGTTCCAGAGCTGGGGGTGGTCCTCGATGAATCTGCGCATCAGGCCGGTACAGGTGGCGTCATGCAGCACCTGCAGGTTCACGCCACGGCTCTGCAGCAGGTCCTCTTCGCCCAGGAAGGTGTGGTGCTCGCCGATCACCACCTGCTTGATGCCGTACAGCAGGATGGCGCCGCTGCACATGGCGCAGGGTGACAGGGTGGTATAGAGGGTGGCGTCGGCGTACACGCTGGCGGGCTGGCGCCCGGCATCTTCGAGCGCGCTCATTTCACCGTGCAGTATCGCGCTGCCCTGTTGCACCCGGCGGTTGTGGCCGCGTCCGATGATCCTGCCCTGGTGCACGATCACCGAGCCGATGGGAATGCCACCTTCTGCCAGGCTCTTCCGCGCTTCGTCGATGGCGGCCTGCATGAACGGGTCGGGGTGTGTGGACATGATGGCGGTGACTCCTGTGACAGCGGCTGTATGGGTGGAAACTAGCACAACGCCCTGGGCGATGGCGGGTTTTGCGGCCGCGACTATGCTCTATAGGTTTGCTTCGCCCCACCTCTCCCCGCGCCCGATCACCAGAGGAACGCTGCAATGAGCAAGAAAGTACTGGTAGTGCTGACCAATACCGCCAGGTATCCGAGCCTCAAGCGCGCCACCGGGCTGTGGCTGGGCGAAGCAGTGCACTTCGTTGCGGTGATCGAGAAGGCCGGCTACAAGGTGGACTATGTGAGCCCTGCCGGCGGCTACGTGCCGATCGACCCGCACAGCCTGAGCATGGCCCCGGACCTGGATTGGCAGTGGTACGACGACAAGGCGTTCATGAACCGCCTGGGCGCCACCCTGGCCCCTGACCAGGTCAAGGCGCAGGACTACCACGCGATCTATTTCACCGGCGGCCACGGGGTGATCTGGGACTTCCCCGACAACACGGCATTGCAGGGCCTGGCGCGCCAGATCTTCGAGGCCGGCGGCGTGGTGGCCTCGGTGTGCCATGGCGCGGTCGGCCTGCTCAACATCAAGCTCAGTGACAACACCCTGCTGCTCAAGGACCGCGAGGTTACCGGGTTCTCCAACGTCGAGGAACAACTGGTCGAACTGGACAAGGTGGTGCCGTTTCTGACCGAGAACGAACTGGCCGCGCGCGGTGGCCTGTACAGCAAGGCCGAGGACCCCTGGCAGGAATACGTGGTGCGCGACCAGCGCGAGGGGCGCCTGATCACCGGGCAGAACCCCGCCTCCTCGGCCGCTGTCGCACGCCAGGTGCTGGCAGTACTGGCCGCATCGAAGGCAGGCTAGCCCCCCGGAGTGTCGACGAATAGCACGGCCAATGTCGTCGCGTCTTACAAGGGCAAACTACGCCCCTCACTTATGCTGAACGGCATCCGCTCAAGATGCCCGCGCGCCCCTGCGGCCCGCTCTGTCAACATAGGTGAATCATGCCCCGTCACAAATTTCGCGCTGGCCGTGTGCTGCTGGAACTGCTGGTCATCCTGTTGATCGGCCTGACCCCTGTGGGGTGCGGCCTGTTGATCATGAGCTGGCAGGTGGAAAAGATGCTGGCCGAGTCGACCCTGGTCTCGATCCAGCACACCCAGCAGGACATCGATCGCATCCTCGACTCGCTGCACAATGCCAGCAACAAGGTGCTCAACCTGGCGGACTTCCCCTGCCCACGGGCCCTGCCCAGCCTGCGTACCGAAGTGGTGATGCGCCCCGAGCTGCGCTCGCTGGTGCTGGTGCGCGAGAACCGGGCCTACTGCAGCACGGTGCACGGCGAATACCAGCTGCTGGTCGACCCGGGCAGCTTCTTCAACCAGCGCCTGCGCCTGGAGCCGGGCAACGATGTGACCCCGGACTCGGCCATCCTGTATTACCGCCTGCAGGAGTACCCGCTCGGCGTGCTGGCCCTGGTCGACGCCAAGACCCTGCAAGCCACGATGCAGCGGGTAAAGGCCAGCGCCAACCTGGTGCTGCAGTTCGGTGACGATTACCTGTGGAGCGAGGGCAGCACCTTCGACGACGTGCTGCCCGATCACTCCGAACAGCATGTCCGCGTGCTGTCCGCCAGTTACGGGTACACCATCCATGGCGGCTACCCGGACGGCCATATCTGGCAGGCGATGCTGTCCAACGCCCAGGCCATCATCCCGTCGTTGCTGCTGGTCGGCGTCATGACCTCGGCAGCGGTGTACTGGACGCTGTTTCGCAACCGCCGCGCGCCATCGGTCCGTCGTTACGGTTGAGGCCGGCGCAGGCACAAAAAAAGGCCATCGAGGAATGCTCGATGGCCTTTTTGCATACGCACCGCGTTTATTCGGCGGTCAGTACACCGCGGCGAACCTGGTCGCGCTCGATGGATTCGAACAGGGCCTTGAAGTTGCCCTCGCCGAAGCCGTCGTCACCCTTGCGCTGGATGAACTCGAAGAACACCGGGCCCATCAGGGTTTCGGAGAAGATCTGCAGCAGCAGGCGCTTGTCGCCCGCCTCGGACGAGCCGTCCAGCAGAATGCCCCGCGACTGCAGCTCGCCCACCGGCTCGCCGTGGTTCGGCAGACGGCCTTCGAGCATTTCGTAGTAGGTGTCCGGCGGTGCGGTCATGAAACGCATGCCGAGCTTTTTCAGCGCGTCCCAGCTCTTGATCAGGTCGTCGGTGAGGAAGGCGACGTGCTGGATGCCCTCGCCGTTGAACTGCATCAGGAACTCTTCGATCTGACCGGCGCCCTTGGAGGACTCCTCGTTCAGCGGGATACGGATCATCGCGTCGGGGGCGGTCATGGCCTTGGAGGTCAGGCCGGTGTACTCACCCTTGATGTCGAAGTAGCGGATCTCGCGGAAGTTGAACAGCTTCTCGTAGAAGCCGGCCCAGTAGGCCATGCGCCCGCGATACACGTTGTGGGTCAGGTGGTCGATGATCTTGAGGCCGGCGCCGACCGGGTTGCGGTCCACGCCTTCGATCCACTTGAAGTCGATGTCGTAGATCGAGCTGCCTTCCTCGAAGCGGTCGATCAGGTACAGCGGCGCGCCGCCGATACCCTTGATCGCCGGCAGGCGCAGTTCCATCGGCCCGGTCTCGATCTCGACCGGCTGGGCACCCAGCTCCAGGGCACGGGCATAGGCTTCATGGGCATTGCGCACACGGAAGGCCATGCCGCACACCGACGGACCATGCTCGGCGGCAAAGTAGGACGCCACGCTCTTGGGTTCGTTGTTCAGGATCAGGTTGATGCCGCCCTGACGGTACAGGTGCACGTCCTTGGAGCGGTGGCTGGCAACCTTGGTGAAGCCCATGATCTGGAAGATCGGCTCCAGGGTACCCGGGACAGGTGCGGCCAGTTCAATGAACTCGAAGCCCATCAGGCCCATCGGGTTTTCGAAGATATCTGCCATGTTCGTTTCCTCATCATCAAAGCGTTCAAATCACAGGGGTAGCTTGCTGTCGATGTGGAGCGAACGTGGCGGCGCGCAGGAGATGCCCCTCACACTGCGGGCGAGGTAGTCACCATAAATCAGTTTGAACCCATGACACTTCATATGGGACCTATTCTCGGCCGTCTGATCCTCCAGTGGCGAAGGACCTTATTATTGTATGCGTAACGCGATTCTACAGGGCGTAAGAAAAATTGTAAGTACTTTAGTGCCCGGGCCTGCCGACAGCGGCAGCCTCCCCTGCAGTACATCAGGCTGACGCCCCAGCTGTATACGGGCCGATGAACGGCTATGCTGTGCGCTCAGGGGTACCAGGGAAACCCTGCCCTTGAAATCATCCGCGCTCATCCCGCACAGGTAGACACCATGCCCCTCACGAAAAAACGCCCCGGTCGCTGGACCCTGCGAGCCCTGCTGCCATGGCTGGTGGGGGCGATACCGGTGGTGTCCGGCGTGCTGATCATGCACTGGCAGGCACAGCGTGAGCTCGAGGCCAGGGCCGTGAACACGGCCGCCCTGGTCACCGGGCACTTCGAACGCATCCTCGACAACATCGCCGGCGCCGCCCAGGCCCTGCTGCCCCTGACCCGCCAACCCTGCGCAGAGGCCACGCTGGCGCTGCGCGAACAGGTGACACGCGGCTCGTTCGTACGCTCCAGCAACCTGTTTCGTGACAATGACCTGTACTGCAGTTCGCTGTTTGGCAACTTCAGCGAGCCGGTGGATGCCAAGGACTATGTGGATGGCAGCCTGTGGCTGATGAACGGCAACTCGGTGACGCCCGGCCATGCGCTGCTGGCCTACCGGCTCAGCAAGGGCAACGACGGCGCCATCACCACCGTCGATGGCGACCACCTGAGCAGCGCCCTGGAGCTGCTCGACCAGGGCACCACCCTGGTGCTGCAGGTAGGCCCCAACTGGATGGGCGAAGACGGCGTGGTGCACCAGGGCCCGCCCCCGGTGTTTGCCGTGGCGCCGACGCAGCAGGCCTCGCAGCGCTATCGTTTTTCGGTGCACAGCGGTTATGCCGCTGGCGAGCCCTGGCGCCTGATGCGCGCCGAGTACCCGGGGCTGTTCGGCCTGGTAACCCTGCTGGGCGTGATGGCCGGCGCGGCCTGCCGCTGGCAGCTGCGCAGGGCCAGTTCGCCACGGGTGGAGCTGCAACGGGCACTGGAGGCCGACGAGTTCATCCCGTACTTCCAGCCGGTGGTGCGCGAGGGTGACTACCGCTGGGCCGGCGCCGAGGTGCTGATGCGCTGGCAGCACCCGCGCGAAGGCATGGTGCGCCCAGACCTGTTCATTCCCTATGCCGAGCACAGCGGCCAGATCGTGCCCATGACCCGGCGCCTGATGCAGCGCGTGGCCGAAGGCCTGGCGCCCCACGCCGAGACCTTTGGCGACGGCTTTCATGTGGGCATCAACATCACTGCCGATCACTGCCAGGACATGGCCCTGTATGACGACTGCCGCGATTTTCTCGCCGCCTTCCCGCCTGGCCGGGTGATCCTGACCCTGGAGCTGACCGAGCGCAAGCTGGTGGTACCCAGCGACACCACCGAGCAGCTGTTCGCAAGGCTGCAGGCCCTGGGGGTGATGATCGCCATCGATGATTTCGGCACCGGCCAGTCGAGCCTGGGCTACCTGCGCCAGTTCAAGGTCGACTACCTGAAGATCGACCAGAGCTTCGTGGCCATGATCGGCGTCGATGCCCTGTCGCTGCATATCCTCGACAGCATCATCGAGCTGTCGGGCAAGCTGGGCCTGGGCATCGTCGCCGAGGGCGTGGAGACCATCGCCCAGCGCGACTACCTGGCCCGGCACCGGGTGGACTTCCAGCAGGGCTACCTGTTCGCCCGGCCGATGCCGTTGGCCGAGTTCGTGGCTGCATTGGGCACACAGCCGGTTGCCCAGGTGACGCGCCCCTGAGATCATGCGCGCTCACCACTTCCCTACCCCTTCGTGCTCCCGAGGCCCCCTTGTCCAGAGGCATCGTTTCATCGGTCATGGCGTCGTGTCTGTTCGCCCTGATGTACTACTACACCTCCCTGCTCACCCCCCTCGACGGCGAGGAGATCTTCGGTTGGCGCATGCTGCTGACCCTGCCGTGCATCACGCTGTTCATGCTGCTGTCCAAGGACTGGCCACTGGCAATCGGCGTACTGCAGCGCATCCGGCGCAACCCGCTGCTGTTGCTGGGGCTGGTGGGTACCTCGACATTGATGGGTCTGCAGCTGTGGGTGTTCCTGTGGGCACCGCTGCACGGGCGCAGCATGGAGGTGTCGCTGGGGTACTTCCTGCTGCCGCTGACCATGGTGCTGACCGGGCGGGTGGTGTACGGCGAGCGCCTGTCACGCCTGCAGAAGGTCGCCGTGGCCTGCGCCGTGGTGGGGGTGGGGCATGAACTGATACGCCATGGCTCGTTCGCCTGGGAAACCCTGCTGGTGGCCGGCGGCTACCCGTTCTACTTCATCTTGCGGCGCAAGTTGCGCACCGATCACCTGGGCGGGCTGTGGGCCGACATGTGCCTGATGATGCCGCCCTCGGTGTACTTCATCGTGCAGGGCCCGCTGAGCGCAGCCGACCTGCTGGCCCACCCGCAGCTCTATGTGCTGATCCCGATCCTGGGGGTGATCAGCGCCCTGGCGCTGGTCACCTACGTGATGGCCAGCCGTCTGCTGGCGTTCAGCCTGTTCGGCCTGCTCAGCTATGTGGAACCGGTGCTGCTGGTGGCGGTGGCCCTGATCCTGGGCGAGAGCATCGCCCCGGACCAGTGGCTGACCTACCTGCCGATCTGGCTGGCCGTGGTGGTGCTGGTGCTCGAGGGGGTCAGGCACCTGCTGCGTCAGCGGCGGCGTTCGGTGTAAGCCGTACCTGCCGCACCCGGCGCTCCTGCACGGCCTCGACGGTCATCAGCCAGTCGCCCCAGGTCAGTTGATCGCCCACCCGCGGCAGGCGGTCGAGCAGGCTCATGACCAGGCCAGCGAGGGTCTGGTAGTCCTCGGTGGGCTTGGCCGCAAAGCCGATCTGCGCCTGGATCTGGCGCAGGTTCAGCGCGCCGTTGACCAGGTAGCCGTCCGGCGCCTGCACGATGCCCGGCCCTTCGACTTCACTGGCATCAGGCAGCTCGCCGGCGATGGACTCGAGGATATCGGTCATGGTCAGCACGCCGGTGAAGTCGCCGAATTCGTTGACCACGAAGGCGATGTGGGTCGACTGGCTGCGCATCTGCTCCAGCGCGTTGAGGATGCTGAAACTCTCCAGCAGGTTCAGCGGCGTGCGCGCCAGGCGCTCCAGGTCCGGCTCGTGACCGGCCAGCAGCTCCCTGAGCAGCTCCTTCTTGTGCACGAAGCCCAGCGGCTCCTCCACCCGCCCCTGGCGAATCAGCGGCAGGCGCGAGTAGGACGAATGCATCAGCGCGGTACGGATCGCCTCCGGCGGTTGCGCCAGGTCGATGAAGTCAACTTTGGCGCGTACTGTCATCAGCGTTCTGATGGGGCGTTCGGCCAGGTTCAGCACGCCGCTGATCATCACCCGTTCGCGGCGGTCGAACAGCACCTGTTCATCGCCATCCTCGACCAGGTCGGCGATGTCCTCACCCACCTCGTCGGCCTGCAACCGGCGCCCACCCAGCATGCGCATCACCGCGTGGGCGGTGCGCTCGCGCAATGGCCGGTGCTGTTGCAGGCTGCGCTTGCGCCGGGCGCGGGCCAGCTGGTTGAACAGCTCGATCAGGATCGAGAAGCCGATTGCCGCGTACAGGTACCCCTTGGGTATATGAAAGCCCAGGCCCTCGGCGGTGAGGCTGAAGCCGATCATCATCAGAAAACCCAGGCACAGCATGATCACCGTGGGGTGGGCGTTGACGAAGCGGGTCAGCGGCTTGCTCGCGACGATCATGATGCCGATGGAGAAGATCACCGCGATCATCATGATCGACAGGTGCTCGACCATGCCCACGGCGGTAATCACCGCGTCCAGCGAGAACACTGCATCGAGTACCACGATCTGCGCCACGATCGGCCAGAACGCCGAATGGCGCGCCGGGCCCTGATGGTGGGCGACATGCCCCTCGAGACGCTCGTGCAACTCCATGGTGGCCTTGAACAGCAGGAACACACCGCCGAACAGCATGATCAGGTCACGGCCCGAGAAGCTCTTGTCGAACACCTCGAACAGCGGCGCGGTCAGCGTCACCATCCACGAGATGCTGGCCAGCAGGCCCAGGCGCATGATCAGCGCCAGCGACAGGCCGATCACCCGCGCGCGGTCGCGCTGATGGGGCGGCAGCTTGTCGGCGAGAATCGCGATGAACACCAGGTTGTCGATACCCAGTACCAGCTCGAGCACGATCAGCGTGGCAAGGCCCAGCCAGGCCGTGGGGTCGGCTAGCCATTCCATGGGCAGGTACTCAGGCGGGAAACGTCACGGGGACGGGAAAGGGAGGATGGCCAGGACGGCCGGGTACTGGGAGGCTCCGAGAACGAAGTCATATCAACCTTGGGTCAATTAGGGACGGTGATCCTACAATTTCAGCTGACTTTTCTCACAGCGTGAAATTATTTCAATCTGTGGCAAAACACCCGCTGCGGCACAGGGCAATTTCCTTCAATACCCCACCGACCTTCCCGCCTACCCTCGCTGCACCCTCCCCCTCAAGGATCTGCCGCATGAGCCTCAGCCTTTCCATGGCCGCCTTCGCCCTGGCCGCCTCCATTTCCCCTGGCCCGGTCAACATCGTTGCCCTGGGCGCCGGCGCACGGCATGGCTTGCGCCCGGCCATGCGCCACGTTACCGGCGCCACCCTGGGGTTCATCCTGCTGCTGGTACTGATCGGCCTGGGCCTGCACGAGGTGCTGCGCCACTGGCCAGGTCTTGCCGTTGCCCTGCACTGGGCCGGGGTGCTGTTTCTGCTGTACATGGCATGGAAACTGTCCCGCGACGACGGCGCGCTCGGTGAAGGGCGTGATACCCACGCACCCAGCCTGCTGCGCGGCGCTGCCATGCAATGGCTCAACCCCAAGGCCTGGCTGGCCTGCGTGGCGGGCATCGGAGCCTTCGTGGGCCAGGGCGAAACCGCCCTGCTGGGCCAGTTCAGCCTGATCTACCTGGTGATCTGCTACCTCTCGCTGGGCTGCTGGGCGCTGGCCGGCAGCCTGATCCGCAGCTACCTCGACAACCCGCGGCGCCTGCGCCTGTTCAATCGCAGCCTGGCCGCCCTGCTGGTGCTGAGTGCGCTGTACCTGATGCAGGGGTCTGTATGAAAAAGACGAAGGTCAGGCTGTTTTCAACGCAGCATCACCGAGTATCAAGGCTTTTCGTACAGCGCCTAGGCTGAGCGGTAATGCCCGGGCGTCGCAGCCAGGTGCTGCTTGAATGCCCGTTGCAGATGCGCCTGGTCGGCAAACCCGGCCTCCAGCGCCACCTCGGCGATCAGCCGGCCCTGGCGCAACTGGGCGCGGGCGTACTGCACGCGGCAGTCCAGCACAAAGCCGTGCGGGGTCAGGCCGTAATGCTGCTTGAAGGTGCGGATCAGATACGAGGTGGACAAGCCGGCCGCCTGGCTGATGTCTTCGAGCTTGAGCGGTTCGGTGCAATGTGCGCGAATGAATGCCGCCGCCCGCTCCAGCCGCGCATCCGGCCTGGCCAGCGGCGGTGGCGCTGCCTCCAGCTGCTGGCGCAGGTCGCCGAAGAACGCTTCGGCAGCCGCCGCCTTGCACGCCGTGCCACGCTGGTTGTCGATGAGCATGTCGTACAGCTGCAACAGGGCCTCGAACAGGGCCGGGGCGGTACTCAGGGTGGCAGCGACCGGTGCGAAGCCAAGCCGGGTCAGCCACGGCATGTCCACGTACAGCATCAGGTACGACCACGGCTGGTCGGCGATCGGGTTGCAGGCATGCACCACACCGGGGTTCATCATCACCACCGTGCCGGTCTCGACCTCGCGCCAGGTGTGCCCGCTGAGGTAGGAGCTACGCCCGGCAGTGATCGCACCGATGGAAAACCCGGCATGGGAATGGCGCGCATAGCAGACCTTGCGACCGTCTGCGACCCCGCGCGCCTCGATGAAGGGCAACGCCGGGTCACGCCAGAAATACGAGGTGGTGGTCATCGCGTGCGGGCCTGTGGGCAGTGGAACAACCCGCACTCTATCAGGCTTCAGGGCGTGCCACTGCCCCTTGCGCACCGCTCGTCGCCGCTTGCGCGCCCTGATAAGCTGCCGCGCAGACCGTTCAAGGAAGACCCGCATGAGCAGCAAGCGCTTCACCGAAACCAGCAAATTTCTCAGCTACGTGCTGCGTCACGCCCCCGAATCCATCGATCTGCAACTGGACAGCGAAGGCTGGGGCGATGTCGATGCACTGATTGCCGGCGCCGCCCGCCAGGGCCGCGCGCTGGACCTGGCGCACCTGCAGGCGGTGGTGGCCAGCAGCGACAAGAAACGCTTCGGCCTGTCGGACGATGGCCGCAGGATTCGCGCCGTACAGGGGCACTCGACAGCGACGGTCGAGCTCCAGTACGCGCCCAAGGCGCCGCCTGCCGAGCTGTACCACGGTACGGCAACGCGCTTTCTCGACTCGATTGCCCAACAGGGCCTGATCGCCGGCAACCGTCACCACGTGCACCTGTCCCACGACCCTGCCACGGCCATTGCGGTCGGCCAGCGTTACGGCTCACCGGTACTGCTGCACATCGATGCAGCGGCAATGCACGCCCAGGGCCTGGCGTTCTTCCAGGCCGACAATGGCGTATGGCTGACGGCCCACGTGCCGGTTGCGTTCATTCGACAGCCCGGTTAAACCGGCGAGTCGGCGTCGTGCACCACCACCAGCAACTGCGCCTGCACCGCCCCGACCGAGCGTAGCCGGTGCGGCGTCTGGGCATTGAAGTGCAGCGCATCACCGCGCTCGAGCAACACCCGCTCGTGCATGAAGTCCACTTCCACCTGCCCTTCGTGCACGAACAGGAACTCTTCGCCCAGGTGCTCCTTGAACGTCGAGTCGCTGAAGTCCGCCGGCGGGCAGATGATGAACGGCAGCAGGCTGCGCTGGCCGATATGCTGGGCCAGCACCGCGTAGCCCGGCCCTTCGGCGCTGCCGGACAACGCCTGGCGCTCACCCCGGCGTACCAGGCTGTAGCGCGCCTGCGCAGGCTGGTCTTCGGCGAACAGTTCTTCCACGTTCACGTTCAACGCCCGCGCCAGTTTCAGCGCCGCCGCAATCGAAGGCGTGTTCAGACCCCGTTCCACCTTGGACAGGTAGCTCTTGGTCATGGCCGTTTTCTCGGCCAGCGTCTCAAGCGTCAGCCCAAGTTTTTTTCTTAATACTTTCAATCGGATAGACATTTAACGCCGCTATTCCCGGTGCAATGGGCAACCTTTCCCTTGCCAATGACACTTTGTGTCATATAGCCTTGTTTGTGTCATAAGGTTGACCACCCCGCTCACCTTCCAAGCAACCGGGGCGGGCCAGCCCTGACGTCCGATCCGCCACCGAGGAAACCCCAATGGCCAAGACATTAGCACTCCCCAAGGACCAACTGGTCAAGCAGGCCCTGGAACAGATGCAGGGCTCGCTTGCCGATAATACGTGGACTGTGCGTGAAAAGCTGGCGCTGACCTGCCGAATCCTGTTCGACAACGGCCACGACTCCGGCCTGGCCGGGCAGATCAGTGCCCGCGGCCCGCAACCGGGCACCTTCTACACCCAGCAACTAGGGCTGGGCTTCGATGAAATCACCGCCAGCAACCTGCTATTGGTCAACGAGGACCTGGAGGTGCTCGAAGGCAGCGGCATGCCCAACCCGGCCAATCGCTTTCACAGCTGGGTGTACCGCGCACGCCCGGATGTGAACTGCATCATCCACACCCACCCGACCCACATCGCCGCGCTGTCGATGCTCGAGGTACCGTTGCAGGTGTCGCACATGGACCTCTGCCCGCTGTACGAGGACTGCGCGTTTCTCGAAGGCTGGCCCGGGGTGCCGGTGGGCAACGAGGAAGGCGAGCTGATCAGCGCGGCGCTGGGCGACAAGCGCGCCATCCTGCTCTCGCACCACGGCCAGCTGTCGACCGGCGCCAGCATCGAGGAAGCCTGTGTGATCGCGCAGTTGATCGAGCGCGCGGCGCGCCTGCAGTTGCTGGCGATGTCAGCCGGCCAGATCAAGCCCATCGAGCCGGTGCTGGGGCGCGAAGCGCACGACTGGATCGCCCGCCCCAAGCGCCACGGCGCGGCGTTCGCCTACTATGCCCGGCAGTGCCTGCGTCAGCATGCCGATTGCCTGAACTGAACCTGTTTTCTGCGGAGTGTTTTTCATGTCCACGACTTTTCACGGCATCATCGGCTACACCATCACCCCGTTCAGCGCCGACGGCACCCAGCTCGACCTGACGGCCCTTGGCCGCTCCATCGATCGGCTGATCGAAGGTGGCGTACAGGCCATCGCGCCCCTGGGCAGCACGGGCGAAGGCGCCTACCTGAGCGACCGCGAGTGGGACCAGGTGGCCGAGTTCAGCCTGGCGCACATTGGCGGGCGGGTACCGACCATTGTCAGCGTCTCGGACCTGACCACCGCCAGCGCCATGCGCCGCGCGCGCTTTGCCGAGGCCCATGGGGCAGATGCGGTGATGGTATTGCCGGCGGCCTACTGGAAGCTGAGCGAAGCCGAGATCCTGCAGCACTACCAGAGCATCGGCGACTGCATCGGCGTGCCGATCATGCTCTACAACAACCCGGCCACCAGCGGCACCGACCTGTCGGTGGAGCTGATCATGCGCATCGTGCGCCAGGTCGAGAACGTGACCATGGTCAAGGAGAGTACCGGCGACATCCAGCGCATGCACAAGCTGCAGCAGTTGGGCGAAGGCCAGGTGCCGTTCTACAACGGCTGCAACCCGTTGGCCCTGGAAGCGTTCGTGGCCGGTGCCACGGGCTGGTGCACGGCGGCAGCCAACCTGATTCCGGCGCTCAACCAGCAGCTGTACCAGGCCGTGCTGGGTAACGACCTTGAGGCGGCGCGGGCGCTGTTCTACCGGCAGTTGCCATTGCTGGAGTTCATCCTCAAGGGCGGCTTGCCGGCGACGGTGAAGGCAGGGTTGGCGTTGACCGGGCTGGAGGTGGGCGAGCCGCGCAGGCCGGTGTTCGGGCTGGATGACGCCGGGCGTGAGCGGTTGCGCGGGTTGCTCGAACAGATGGGGTAAGGCCTTCTCACGGCCTCAGCGCACGGGATTGCCACGGCCAACAGGGCATGCATCGCCAGCCCTGTTGGCTCGGCTTCAGGGCGCTACAACCGCCAATCCAGGCTCACCGTCAGCGTGCGCGGATCACCCCAGTACACCCCGTTGTAGAACCCCACGTTGTTGTAGTACCTGGTATCCAGCAGGTTCTTCACGTTCAAGGACGCCGACAGGTGTTCGTCGAACTCGTAACGGGACATCAACCCCACCACCGTGTAGGACCGCTGGCGAATGTCAGCCGGCGCCGTGATGATCCGGCCATCGCTGCCTCGCCCCACCGGACGATTGCCGCTGCGGTAGATGTCGCTCTGCCAATCCACCGACCCACCCACGGTCAACCTGTCCATCACCCTGTAGGTGCTGTTCCAGCGCACCATGTTCAACGGCTGGGTGGTGTTGCGCCGCTTGTGCTCGGCATCCAGCGAGTGGGTGTAGCTGTAGCCCAGGGTCATGTTCCACCCCGCCATCACCTCGCCAGCGACCTCCGCCTCGAAGCCCTCCACGGTATTGCCCTTGCCGCCGGACTTGTAATACTGCTCGCCGTTGGGCCCTACCGGAATGGAATCGTCCACCTCGGCCACGTTGTCCTGCTTGCTGCGAAACACCGCCGTCGACAGGTTCAGGCGCTCGTCCAGCAGGCTGCCCTTCAGGCCCACCTCGTAGTTGCTGCCCACCACCGGTTCCAGGTACTTGTCGTCGACATCCTTGTAGTTCTGCGGCTTGAAGATGTCGGTATAGCTGGCGTACACGGTGTATTGGTCGGTGATGTCGTACAGAACGCCCGCATAGGGTGTCCACACGTCATTGTGGGTGCGGCTGGAGCGCGGGTTCTCCACCACCTGCCCCGCCGCATCGAATGCCCATGAGCGCCCCGTGACCTTCCAGCTGCCGTAGCGGCTGCCCAGCACCAGGTGCAGTGCATCGGTCACGTTCAGCCGGGTGGCGACATAGCCGGCCTTCTGCTGCGTGGTATCGCGCGAACCATCCAGGTTGGTCACGGTATCGGCGAACTTGTCTACCCCGCCCAGGTACTTCCAGTCGGGGATGGTCGTGTAGCCGGGCGGCAGGTCCAGGGGCCGCTTGAGCGGCGCGCTGTTGCGCCGCTGCGACTCGCCATAGCCGATCATGAATTCGTGCTCGCGCCCCAGCAGCGCAAAGGGCCCGCCCAGGTTGAGGTCGGCGGCGCTCATTTTCTCGTCGCCGATGAAGTGGCTGACCCAGGCATTCATGCCGCTGCGGTCGGCCTCGGGGAAGCCCTGGCCACCGAAGTACACCTTGCCGTCGGTTTCGCTCTGGCGGTAGGTGTAGGCCGCCTTGAGGTGCCAGTCGCCGCCCAGGCGCTGGTCGAGGGTGGCGAACACGGTCTCGTCCTTGAGCGGCCACGAACTCCACGGCGCCGAGATGTTGTTCGAGCGCGGCAGCTTGGCCTTGCCACCGGAGGCGTTCCAGTACGGCACGGTGCCCCACGAGGCACCCTGTACATGCTTGTTCTGGTAGTCGTACCCCACCGCCAGCACGGTGTCGTCGCTCAGGTCACCCTCGAGAATGCCGTAGGCCACCTCGCGCTGGGTCTGGTAGCGGTCGCGAAACGAATGGGCGTCGCGGTAGGCCAGCACGCTGCGCCCGCGCAGACGACCGTCGAAGGCCAGCGGCCCGCCCACGTCGACATAGCTGTAGTAGTTGTCGTAGCTGCCGCCACGCAGGCCGGTTTTCACCGCCAGTTCATGGGTGGGGCGCTTGCGCATCATGTTGATGGTGCCCGACGGGTCGCCGGCGCCGGTGGTCAGCCCGGTGGCGCCACGCACCACTTCGATGCGGTCGTAGATGATGGTGTCCGAGTCGGACTTGAGCCCCGAGAAGGTGTTGAGCATGCCGTCGATCTGGAAGTTGTCGATGGCATAGCCGCGCGAGTTGTAGGTGGGGCGCTCGGAGTCGTTGCGCTGCACCACCACGCCCGTCACCTGGCCCATGGCTTCGGAGAGGTTGTCGAGCTGGAAGTCGTCCAGCTGCTGGCGGGTCAGCACCGACATCGACTGCGGGGTGTCCTTGATCGACAGGTTCAGGCGGGTGGCGGTGCTCATGCTGCCGGTGGTGTAGGCCCCGGTGTTTTCGGTGGTGCTGCCCAGGCCCTGGGCATTCACGTTGGTCGAACCCAGCTCCAGCGCCTGGGGGGCGGCGTCGGGCAGAGGTTCGTTGTCAGCCAGTGCGACGGCGCTGCAGGCGGTGCCGCACTGGCCCAGTGTCAACGTCATGGAACGGGTAATCGGCGCGAACATCGCGGCCTTCTCCTTGTTTACGACGGGAAATTCCGTTTAGAAGTACACAGCGGGACATCATCGGATCACCCTTAATACGAATGCTTATTGATTTAATTTAGGCATGAAAAAGGCGATCCGAAGATCGCCTTTTTTACCCGCCGGATGCGCTACGGCATCACAGGTGGCGTGTACTGCAACGTGGTGCCCAGCGCCCAGAGCAAGAACAGCACCAGCGGCACGTGCACCAGCAACTGCACGAACGAGAAGCCGATCAGGTCGCGCGCCTTGAGCCCCAGCACGCCCAGCAGCGGCAGCATGTAGAACGGGTTGATCAGGTTGGGCAGCGCCTCGGCGGCGTTGTAGATCTGCACCGCCCAGCCCAGGTGGTACTGCAGGTCGTTGGCCACCAGCATCACGTAGGGCGCCTCGATGATCCACTTGCCGCCACCGGAGGGAATGAAGAAGCCCAGCACCGCAGAGTACACGCCCATCAGCAAGGCGTAGGTGTCATGCGAGGCGATCTGCACGAAGAAGGTGGAGATATGGTGCGCCAGGGTTTGCGCGTCCACGCCCTTGACCTGGGTGAGGATGGCCGCGATCGAGCCGTACAGCGGGAACTGGATCAGTACCCCGGTGGTGGTCGGCACCGCACGGCTCACCGCATCCAGGAAGCTGCGCGGGCGCCAGTGCAGCAAGGCGCCGAGCATGATGAACAGAAAGTTGTAGGTATTGAGCCCCGAGATCGCGGTGATGGCCGGCTTGGTCGAGAACTCGTGGTACAGCCAGCCAGCCGCCAGGGCCACCAGCAGCAGGGTCAGCACCGGGCTGTATTCCAGCCATTCACCCGGGCGCGTGCGCTGCGCCGGTGGTGGTGCGCTGAAGCTGGGGTCGATGCCACAGGCCTGGGCATCGCGGGCACTCTGCGGGCCGGGTGCAGTGGCGTAGGCCACGATCAGCGACACGATGACCAGCGCCGCCAGCATCACGCCCGACTGCCAGAGGAAGATGGTTTCGGTGAACGGGATCACCCCGGTGATCGCCAGGATCGACGGCGGCAGGCTGGCCGGGTTGGCTTGCAGCTGCGCGGCCGACGAGGACAGGCCCAGGGCCCATACGGCGCCCAGGCCCAGGTAGGCGGCGGCACCGGCGGCGCGGTAGTCCATCTTCAGGTCGGTACGGCGCGCCAGGGCGCGTACCAGCAGGCCGCCGAACACCAGCGACAGGCCCCAGTTGAGCAGCGAGGCGACCATCGATATCAGCGCCACCCAGCACACGGCCGAACGGCCGTTCTTCGGAATGCGCGCCAGGCGGTCGATGAGTTTCACCGCCGGCGGCGAGCTGGCCACCACATAGCCGCCGATGACCACGAAGGCCATCTGCATGGTGAAGGGGATCAGGCTCCAGAACCCGTCACCGAAGGCGGTGGCGGTATCGAGGGGTTTGGCGCCCATGGCCAGGGCGGCCAGTGACACCAGCACCACGGCCAGGGCGGCGAACACCCAGGAGTCGGGGAACCAGCGTTCGGCCCAGTTGGAGCAACGCAGGGCAAAGCGGGCGGAGCGGCTGTCTTGGAGTTCGGCGGCCACGGGATTTTCCTTCTTATTGATTTTTTTTGAACGGCTGAAGGCCCCTTCGCCGGCAAGGCCGGCTCCTGCACAGGAATGCGTGGTTCCCTGCAGGAGCCGGCCTTGCCGGCGAAGAGGCCAGCACAGGCAAGGCGGTTATCAGCCTAGAACGTCATCTCTTTCACATCATCGGCCACGATCAGCTTGCCGGCGGTCTTGGCGACGATCTCTTCCACGCTCACCCCCGGCGCTGTCTCGCGCAGGATGAACGCGCCATTCTCGATCTCAAGATAGGCCAGGTCGGTCAGCACCTTGCGGATGCAGCCGGCACCGGTCAGCGGCAGGCTGCAACGCGACAGCAGCTTGGACTCGCCGTCCTTGGAGGCATGGGTCATGGTGACGATGATGTTCTCGGCACCGGCCACCAGGTCCATCGCCCCGCCCATGCCCTTGACCAGTTTGCCCGGGATCATCCAGGAGGCGATGTTGCCCTCCACGTCCACCTCGAACGCCCCCAGCACGGTGAGGTCGACGTGGCCGCCACGGATCATCGCGAAGGACTCGGCCGAGTTGAAGATCGACGCGCCGGTGCGGGCGGTCACGGTCTGCTTGCCGGCGTTGATCATGTCGGCGTCCAGCTGCGCTTCGGTGGGGAATTCCCCCATGCCCAGCAGGCCGTTCTCCGATTGCAGCATCACGTCCATATCCGCCGGGACGTAGTTGGCCACCAGGGTCGGGATGCCGATGCCAAGGTTGACGTAGTAGCCGTCCTTGAGTTCACGGGCTACACGTTGTGCCATTTGTTCGCGGGTAAGTGCCATGCTCAGGTTCTCTTTGTTGTTCTGCGCGGGGTCGGGTCAGGCTTTGACGGTGCGTTTTTCGATACGCTTCTCGAACGTGCCGACGATGACCCGGTCGACGTAGATGCCCGGGGTATGGATCTCGGTAGGCAGCAGCACGCCTGGCTCGACGATCTCCTCGACCTCCACCACGGTGATCCTGCCGGCGGTGGCGGCCAGCGGGTTGAAGTTCTGCGCGGTGTTGCGGTACACCACGTTGCCGTAGTGGTCGGCCTTCCAGCCCTTGACGATGGCGAAGTCACCGGTGATGGCTTCTTCGAGGATGTACTTGCGCCCGTTGAATTCGCGCACTTCCTTGCCTTCGGCCACCGGGGTGCCGTAGCCGGTGGCGGTGAAGAAGGCCGGGATGCCGGCGCCGCCGGCGCGCATCTTCTCGGCCAGGGTGCCTTGCGGGGTAAGTTCCACTTCCAGCTCGCCGCTGAGCAGCTGACGCTCGAACTCGGCGTTTTCGCCCACATACGAGGCGACCATCTTGCGGATCTGGTGGTCTTCGAGCAGCACGCCCAGGCCGAAGCCGTCGACGCCGCAGTTGTTGGACACCACGGTCAGGCCGCGCACGCCACGGCGCTTGATCTCGGCAATGAGGTTTTCAGGGATGCCGCACAGGCCGAAGCCGCCTGCCAGTACGGTCATGTTGTCGGCAAGGCCTTCGAGGGCCTCTTCATAGGTCGCTACGCGCTTGTCCAGTCCGGCCATGCTGATTCGCCTTTTGTAGTTGTAGAACCGACGAGGGTCGTCGGAGAGCGTCTGGGGCCATCTTCACCCTTGGCCACTCATTTGTTAATTTTGTTTTTTTGATGGATTGATTGGTTATTCAAATCAATGTCGACGCGGGTAGGCTTGACCCGCCACAAAACCCTAAAGGACAGTAGACCACCCTCCCCACTTTGCAGGAGCCTTCCATGCGTACGCTCGAACTCGGCGACTCCACCGTACCCGTCATCGGCCAGGGCACCTGGTACATGGGCGAAGACCCCGGCCAGCAGAAAGCCGAGGTCGCCGCCCTGCAGCACGGCATCGACCTGGGCCTGACGTTGATCGACACCGCCGAAATGTATGCCGAGGGCGGCGCCGAGCGGGTGGTGGGCCAGGCCATCCAGGGGCGTCGCGAGCAGGTCTGCGTGGTCAGCAAGGTGTACCCGCACAACGCCAGCCGCAGCGGCATCCCCGCCGCCTGCGAGCGCAGCCTGCAGCGCCTGGGCACCGACCATATCGACCTGTACCTGCTGCACTGGCGCGGCCAGTACCCGCTGGAGGAAACCGTCGAAGCCTTCGAGCGCCTGCGCGAGGCCGGCAAGATCCGGCGCTGGGGCATGTCCAACTTCGATACCGATGACCTGCGCGAGCTGGACAACCCGGCCTGCGCCACCAACCAGGTGCTGTACAACCCCGAGCAGCGCGGCATCGAGTTCGACCTGCTGCCCTACAGCCACAAGCGCCACTTGCCAACCATGGCCTACTGCCCGCTGGCCCAGGCCGGACGCCTGCTCAAAAACGCGACCCTCAACCAGATCGCCGAACGCCATGGCGCCACCGCGGCCCAGGTGGCGCTGGCCTGGGTAACCCGTGAAGACGGCGTGATCGCGATCCCCAAGGCGGTGGACAAGCGCCATGTGCAGCTCAATGCCGCCGCGGCCAGCCTGACCTTGAGCAGCGAAGACCTGCGCGCCATCGACCGCGCCTTCCCGCCGCCCACCCGCAAGCAGCGCCTGGCGATGGTGTGATCAGCGAAAGTCGCGGCTGCGCACATCCAGCCCGTGCAACAGCGGGCTGAGGTCTTCCAGGCGCTTCGCGATCAGGTGGCGCACGCCGTCGGCGCATTCGAGCGTACCCATCACCCGCAGCAGCTGCGAGCCCACCAGCACCCGGCGCTGACGCTCGGCCAGCTCGCGCCACACCACCACGTTGACCATGCCGAACTCATCCTCCAGGGTCACGAAGGTCACGCCGCTGGCAGTGCCTGGCCGCTGGCGCCCGGTGACCAGCCCCGCCACGCTCACCGCATCGCCGTGTTCGGCCCCCTCCAGGGCCTGCGAACTGCGACAGCCCAGGCCATTCAGGCGTCGGCGCAGCAGGCTCAGCGGGTGCGGGCCCAATGTGGTGCCGACGCTGGCATAGTCGGCAAACAGGTCCTCGCCCACGCTGGGCACCGGCAGGTTCACCGGCGCTTCACGGGGCGGCTCCACCCCGGCGAACAGCGGCAGTTGCGCCTGCACCGCCGCCACTTCCCAGCGCGCCTGATAACGGTGCCCGGCCAGGGCGCCCAGGGCCCCGGCATCGGCCAGCAGCGCCCGCGCCCGCGCATCCAGGCCGGCACGCAGGCACAGGTCGGCCACATCGCCGAACGCCCGCTGCGCCCTGGCCTGTGCCAGGCGCAGGGCATCGTCCTGGCGAAAGCCGCGCACCTGGCGCAGGCCAAGGCGCAGCGCCAGTTCATCGCCGCCCACCGGCTCCAGGCTGCAGTCCCACTGGCTGTGCTGCACATCCACCGGGCGAATCTGGATGCGGTGGCGGCGCGCGTCCTGCAGGATCTGGTCCGGGCTGTAGAAGCCCATCGGCCAGCTGTTGATCAGCGCACAGGCGAAGATCGCCGGCTCGTGGCACTTGAGCCAGCAACTGGCGTAGGTCAGCAAGGCAAAGCTGGCCGCGTGGGACTCGGGGAACCCGTAGCTGCCAAAGCCCTTGATCTGCTCGAAGATGCGCTCGGCGAACTCGACGCTGTAGCCGTTGTTCAGCATGCCCCGGGTCAGCCGCTCGCGGTGTGGCTCCAGGCCGCCGTGACGTTTCCAGGCGGCCATCGAACGGCGCAACTGGTCGGCCTCGCCCGCCGTATAGTCGGCGGCCACCATGGCCAGCTCCATCACCTGTTCCTGAAACAGCGGCACACCCAGGGTGCGCTCGAAGACCTTCTTCAGCGCATCCGACGGGTAGGTCACCTGCTCCTGCTTGTTACGCCGGCGCAGGTACGGGTGCACCATGTCGCCCTGGATCGGCCCGGGGCGCACGATGGCCACCTCGATCACCAGGTCGTAGAACTCGCGTGGCTTGAGCCGCGGCAGCATGGCCATCTGCGCCCGTGACTCGATCTGGAACACCCCCACGGTATCGGCACGGCCGATCATGTCGTAGGTGGGGACATCGTCCGGCGGCAGGGTCGCGATGGTCAGCTCGCGCCCGCGGTGGTAGCGCACCAGGTCGAAGCAGCGGCGCAAGGCGCTGAGCATGCCCAGGGCCAGGATATCGACCTTGAGCAGGCCGACCATGTCCAGGTCGTCCTTGTCCCACTGGATCACCGTGCGTTCGTCCATGGCGGCGTTTTCCACCGGCACCAGGGTGTCCAGTGGCTGCTCGGAAATCACGAAGCCACCAGGGTGCTGCGACAGGTGCCGGGGGAAGCCGATCAGCTCGCCGGTCAAGGTCAGCACCCGGTGCAGCAGCGGGCTGTCGGGGTCGAAACCGGCTTCGCGCAACCGCTCCGGCGGCGGGATGCGGTCGGTCCAGCGCCCGCAGCAATCGGCCAGGGCGTTGATCTGGTCGGGCGGCAGCCCCAGCACCCGGGCAATGTCGCGCACCGCCCCGGCGGCATGGTAGGTGCTGGCCACGGCCGTCAGGGCGGCGCGGTGGCGGCCATAGCGGTTGAACACGTATTGCAGCACCTCTTCGCGCCGTTCGTGCTCGAAGTCCACGTCGATGTCCGGCGGCTCGTCGCGTTCACGCGATAAAAAGCGCTCGAACAGCAGGTGCGTGCGGGTCGGGTCCAGCTCGGTGATGCCCAGCACGAAGCACACCACCGAGTTGGCTGCCGAGCCCCGGCCCTGGCACAGAATGCCCTGGCCACGGGCAAAATGAACGATGTCGTAGACGGTCAGGAAGTAGCTCTCGTAACCCAGCTCGGCGATCAGTGCCAGTTCGTGTTCGAGGGTCTGGCGCACGGCCGGCTCGATTCCCCCCGGCCAGCGCCACGGCACCTGGCGTTCGCACAGCGTGCGCAGCCAGCCGGTCGGCGTGTACCCCTCGGGCACCACTTCGCGCGGGTACTGGTAGCGCAACTGGCCGAGGTCGAAGGTGCAGCGCCGGGCAATCTCCAGGGTGGCCTCAAGCAGGTGGGCCGGGTACAGCTCGGCCAGCTGCGCCAGGGGCCGCAGGTGCCGCTCGCCATTGGCGAACAGGTGCTGCCCGGCACCGGCCACGGTGCTGTGATGGCGCAGCGCGCTCATGCAGTCCTGCAGCGCGCGCCGCCCACGCGCATGCATGTGCACGTCGCCACAGGCCACGGTGCGCAGGTTCAGGCTCGCGGCCAACCCCTGCAGTTGTTGCAGGCGCTGATGGTCGTCGGCACCGCGATGCAGTTGCACCGCCAGCCACAGGCGCTCGCCGAACACCTCGCGCAGCCACAGGCCGGGGCCGGCCTGCAACGGCTCGTCCGGCACCCACAGCGCCAGCAGGCCGTGCAACGGGCCGGCGAAGTCTTCGCGCAGCAGCTGGTATTCGCCCTTTTTCGCCCGGCGCCGCGCCAGGGTGATGAGCCGACACAGGTGCTGGTAGCCGCTCAGGTTTTCGACCAGCAGCACCAGCCTGGGGCCGTCGTGCACCCGCACCTCGCTGCCGACGATCAGCTTGAGGCCCGTCTCCCTGGCCGCCTGCCAGGCGCGCACGATACCGGCCAGGGTGCATTCGTCGGTGATCGCCAGGGCCTGGTAGCCCTGCTGGTGCGCCCGCTCGAACAGCTCGCGGGCACTCGAGGCCCCGCGCTGGAAGGTGAAGTTCGACAGGCAGTGCAGCTCGGCATAGCCCACGCTCATGCGAACCAGCCCTGCAGCCACAACGGCCCGCCTTCGCCCAGTGGCCGGTAGGCCCAGCCGCGCTGGCCAGCCGGGGTTTCGACCAGGTAGTAGTCACGCCGCACATCGCCGCCATCCCACCAGCCGGATTCGATCCGCTCGGGCCCGGCCAGCAGGCGCAGGCCCTCGGGCGCCAAGGCCTGCGGCTCGGCCAGCAGCCAGCCCGGGCGCGGCGGCCCGCCCGGCGCACGGGCCAGCGGCGGGGCGCCGCCTGCCGCCTGCCAGGCGCACTCGGGGCGGTGGTCGGCAAAAGCCTGCACAGCCCGCACGCTCTCATCGCCCAGGCGTGCACGCAAACGCTCGCGCAACTGCTCCCAGCCCTGTTGCTGCTGGGGCCGCGCATTGAACAGCTCGCCCGGTTGCGGCACGAACGCCGGCAGGTCGTCGGCCACCAGGCGCACGCTGCGCACCGGTGCGGGCAGGCTCAACTGCTCCAGGCGCCCGCGTGCCAGCTCGAACAGCATGCCCGCCTCGCGTTCGGCGGCCAGCAGGCCGACCACCACCGGCGTGGCGACGCCCCGGGCATGTTCCAGGTGCAGGGTAAAACGCTGCACGCCGCCGTCACGGCTGGCCAGGAACGCCGCCAGGTCGGCAATCAGCCGGCGCAACGGAAACAACAGCGCCTGGTGCGATTCCACATCGAAGTTGAGTTCCAGGCGCGCCTCGAACCGGTCCGGCGGCCGGTAGCACGCCAGCGCCATGGGGCGCAGGCCCAGCAGGCGATCCAGGTGCACCTGCACGCTGGCGGCAAAACGCCTGGCCAGGGTGTCGCGCGGCAACCCCAGCACCTGCCCAAGGTCGCGCAGGCCCATGCGCGACAAGGCCGTGGCGGCCTCCACCGGCAGGCCGATGCGGTCCACGGGCATCTGCGCAAGGGCGGCGCGGGTGGTCTGGGGGTCGTTCAGTGCCAGCCCGTCATGGGCGTTGGCCAGCATGCGCGCCGCCACCGGGTTGCTGGCCAGCACGATGCGATGACGCAGCCCCAGCTCGCCCAGCTCCTTGCGCAGGCGGGCCTCGAACAGCGACCAGGGCCCGAACAGGCCCAGGCTGGATTCGACTTCGAGCAACACGGTGCGTGGGTAATGCAGGCTGACCTGCGAACTGAACTGGTAGGCCCAGGCGGCCAGCAATTGCTGCAACTGCTCGACCGCCGCCGGGTCATGCTCGACGCAGGTAAAACTGCTGGCCAGGGCCTGCGCGGTGCTCAGGCTCTGCCCGGCGCGCAGCCCCAGGGCCCGGGCCGCCGGGTTGACCGCCTGCAATACGCGCCGCTGCGCCGGGCCGCTGAGCAGCACCAGCGGTGCCTGGGGGTCGTCGCGACCGCGCAGCACGCTGTCGAGTGCCAGTTGCGGCAGCAGGATGCAGGCCCACAGCATCGCCCATCACCCTCGCCCGGCCATGGCGATCGGGGTGGCCGGGGCCAGCCCGCCACGGCACTTGAGCACCCGCCACTGGGCCGGGTGCAGGTCGACGGCAATGCGCAGCGCGGCCGGCGACGGGTTGAGTGCCGCCTGCTGCGGGCGGCAGGCAAAGGCCAGGGTCTGGCCGGTTTCGGCAGCCACCTGCAGGCGGCGCAAGGCGCGGTCGTCGACCTGCTGCGGCCAGCACAGCACCGCGCCGCAACTGCCCGAGCGCAGGCACTGCTCGGCGGCCCACAGGGCCTCGATGCGGGAGGCCTGGATCAGCGACAGCCAGCGCAGGTCGACACCGGCTGCCAGCCAGGCGGGCGGGTACGGAATGAACGGCGGCGCCACCAGCACCACCCGTTCGCCGCTGGCAGTCAGGCGCGCCAGGCTCGGCCAGAGCAGGTGCAGCTCGCCGGCGCCCTCGGCAGCCAGCAGCAGTTCGCTGAGCGCACCCGGTGGCCAGCCGCCGCCGGGCAGCACCGCGTCCAGCGCGGCATGCCCGGTGGGTTGCAGGCCCCGGGGCTGGGCCAGCGGGCGCCCCTTCCAGACCCGACGCTCGTCGAGCAGCCCGTCGAGGCTGACCACCGCGCCCATCAGTCGCGCCTCAACAGGCCGCAGAACACCCCTTCGATCACGAAGTCGCGTTCGGGCCCCACGTCTATCGGTGCATAGGCCGGGTTGCGCGGCAGCAGGCGGTAGTGCGTGCCTGCGCGCTGGAAGCGCTTGATGGTGACCTCGCCATCGAGCCGGGCCACCACGATCTGCCCGTCGCGGGCATCGGGCTGCTGGTGAATGCCCACCAGGTCGCCGTCGAAGATACCGTCGTCGATCATCGAGTCGCCGCGCACCTTCAGCAGGTAGGTGGGGGTACGGCTGAACAGGTGCGCATCGAGCATCAGCTGTTCGTGGATGTCCACGTCGGGCCCGATCGGGCGGCCGGCGGCCACCTGGCCCAGTACCGGGATCTCCAGCACCTCGGGGCGGCGCAGCGCACCGGCCAGGCGGATGCTGCGCGCCTGGTTGGGGGTGACTTCGATGAAGCCGGCCTCGCACAGCGCCTGGATGTGCTTGCGCGCCACGCTGCGCGAGGCAAAACCGAAGGCCTGGGCGATGTCGGCCAGGCTCGGGGGCTGCCCTTGCTGCGCGATGCGGTCGCGGATGAAGGTCAGGATGGCGGCACGTTTGGGCGATAGTCTGTTCATGGAGCACATTTGTACTCTTTTCGGGTTTATCTGACCAGCCCCGCTGATCGCCACGGCAAAATGGTTATGATGGCCCGCCGTGCAATGGAAACCGCGCCCCATGCTTGAAGCCCTGCTGTTCGACCTCGATGGCACCCTGACCGACACCGATACCCTGCATTTGCAGGCACTGCAGCAGTTGCTGCGTGAGCAGGGTCGCGAACTGAGCGAGGCCGAGTTCGACGCCCACGTCAGTGGCCGGGCCAACGCCGACATGTGCCGCTACCTGTTCCCCGGGCGCCCGGTGGCCGAGCATGAGGCGTTCGCCGACCGCAAGGAGGCGCGCTTTCGTGCGCTGTCGCCGACCTTGCAGCCCACTGCCGGCCTCGAACGCCTGCTGGCGCATGCCGAGCGCCGCGGCATCGGCATGGCCGTGGTCACCAATGCGCCACGGGCCAATGCGCAGCACATGCTGGCAGCCATGGGCCTGGCCCAGCGCTTCGAGCATGTGCTGGTGGCCGAGGAACTGGCACGGGCCAAGCCCGATCCCCTGCCCTACCTCACCGGCCTGGAACGCCTGGGGGCCAGGGCAGACCATGCGCTGGCGTTCGAGGATTCGGTGCCGGGCGTGACGGCAGCGAGCCGCGCGGGGATCCTTACCGTGGGCCTGTCGACCAGCCAGGCGCCGCAGGTGCTGCTGGAGGCCGGTGCGCAGCTGGTGGTGAAGAACTTCGACGATGAGCGCCTGTGGCAACTGATTGCGCAGATGAGCGGCTGAAGCCACCCACCGCGCCGGTTTCGCCAGCCAGGCTGGCACGTGCACCATCGGGGGTCACCTTCGAGCGGTGCACGTTCGCTGTCGGTGCACCCCTGAGCCGGCCAATTCACAAAACATGACCAACGGGTCACATTTATCCCGCCCCTCTCCTACACTGTTCAATCGACCTGATACCGTCCGGAAAACTCGATCGAAAATAGTCGAAACTTCTGCAAACCCGGTAGGTCAGCAACTAAGTAGGCCAACGACTCTGGTTACCCAGGCGCAGCCCACCCCCCACTCGTCAGCACGCCATCGGCAGGAGCGCCGGCTGGCGTAGCGCTTGCACGTGTGTCCGGGGCGTTTCACCGCATCACATGACATAGCGAGAACAACAGTACAGACATGCAGCGGGTGGGATACGCCCGCAGAACAAGGGACGGAGACAAGTATGATCAGCGCCGCTGTCGAACCTCATGTAGAGCATTTCAACCCGGATACCAGCGCGCAGGTGCGTGCTGCCCAGATCGTCACGACAGCCAAGGCCCCTGCCCTCGATACCCGGCGCAACCCGAACAAGCGCAAGGTGCTGTTCGTGACCTCGGAAATCGCCGACCTGGTCAAGACCGGCGGCCTGGGCGACGTCTCCGCCGCCCTGCCCCGCGCCATGCGCCACCTGCACGATGTACGCGTGCTGATCCCCGGCTACCCGCAGGTACTCGAAAGCGACAACCCGATCCACCTGGTGGGCGAGCTGGGCGGCCATGCCGCACTGCCCCCGTGCAAGATCGGGCGCATGGACCTGGCCGACGGTCTGGTCATCTATGTACTGATCTGCCCCGAGCTGTACCAGCGCGAAGGCACCCCCTACGGCGCCAACAATGGCCGTGACTGGCCCGACAACCATATCCGCTTCGCCCGCCTGGGCCTGGCCGCCGCCGAAATCGCCGCGGGCGAGGGCATGGTGCACTGGAAGCCCGATCTGGTGCACGCCCACGACTGGCCTGCCGGCCTGGCCCCGGCCTACATGCACTGGCGCGGCCTGAACACCCCCACCCTGTTCACCATCCACAACCTGGCCTACCAGGGGGTGGTCAGCCGCGGCTGCTGCCCGGAACTGGCGATTCCCGAACACGCCCTGCAACAGGAAGGCATGGAGTTCTACGGCAAGCTGTCGTTTCTCAAGGCCGGCCTGGCCTACTCCAGCCACATCACCACGGTCAGCGCCACCTATGCCCGGGAAATCACCACCCCGGCCTTCGGCTGCGGGCTCGACGGTTTTCTTGGCAGCAAGGCGCAGCAGGGCCTGCTCAGCGGCATCCCCAACGGCATCGACGAAAGCTGGGATTCGGCCACCGACACCCACCTGACCCACCGCTTCAGCATCAACGACTGGGAAGGCAAGGCGGCCAACAGCAGCCAGGTGCGCGAGCTGTTCGAGCTGGAGCCCTCCACCGGCCCGCTGTTCGCCGTGGTCTCGCGCCTGGTGTACCAGAAGGGCCTGGACCTGACCCTGGGGGTGGCCGAGTACATCGTCGAACAGGGCGGCCAGATCGCCATCATCGGCCGCGGCGAACCGGAGGAAGAACAAGCCATGCGCGAGCTGGCCAGCCGCTTCCCGGGCCGCGTGGGGGTGCGCATCGGCTTCAACGAGACCGACGCACGGCGCATGTTCGCCGGCAGCGACTTTCTGCTGATGCCCTCGCGCTACGAGCCCTGCGGCCTGAGCCAGATGTACGCGCAGCGCTTCGGCTCGCTGCCGGTGGCGCGCAACACCGGCGGCCTGGCCGACACCATCGAGAATGGCGTCACCGGCTTTCTGTTCGACGAATCGAGCGTGGAGAGCTACCGCGAAGCACTCTCGCGGGCCTTCTACGTATACGGCAAGAAACACTTGCTCAATGCCATGCGCTGCCTGGCCATGACCCAGCCATTCAACTGGTGTCAGGCCGTGGAACCCTATGCCCACCTGTACGAGGAACTGGTGACGCGCGCCACGCTCAACGCAGGCTGAGGAGAACTGCCGTATGCCCTTCAGGTCACAGGAACACGCGACCCACGGGGCCGTGATGCTGGACAGCCACACCACCCGCTTCGCCCTCTGGGCGCCCGATGCCCGGCAGGTGGAGGTGGAATGTGAAAACGCCGCCCCGCAACCCATGCAGCGCAGTGACGACGGCTGGTTCGTGCTGCGCCTGCCCTGCCCGGCCGGTACGCGCTATCGCTACCGTATCGACGGCGACCTGTCGGTCGCCGACCCGGCCAGCCGTGCCCAGCCCGACGGCGTGCACGGCCCCAGCCAGGTGCTGGGCACCGAATATGCCTGGCAACACCCCGACTGGCAGGGCCGCCCCTGGCACGAGGCAGTCATCTATGAAGTGCACGTGGGCCTGCTGGGCGGTTACGCCGGCGTGGCCAGGCACCTGCCGCGCCTGGCCGCACTGGGCGTGACCGCCATCGAGCTGATGCCCATCGGGCAGTTTCCCGGCCAGCGCAACTGGGGCTATGACGGCGTGCTGCCGTTCGCCCCGCAAGCGAGCTATGGCACTGCGCAGCAACTCAAGGCGCTGATCGACCAGGCCCACGCGCTGGGGCTGATGGTGCTGCTGGATGTGGTGTACAACCACTTCGGCCCCGACGGCAATTACCTGCACCGTTATGCCCAGGGCTTCTTTCGCGAAGACCGGCATACGCCCTGGGGCGCGGCCATCGATTTTCGTCGCCGCCAGGTGCGCGACTTCTTCATCGAGAACGCCCTGATGTGGCTGCACGACTACCGCTTCGACGGCCTGCGCCTGGATGCGGTGCACGCCATCGACGACCCTGACTTTCTGCATGAGCTGGCCCGCCGCGTGCGCGCCAGCACCGCACCGGGCCGGCAGGTGTGGCTCACCCTCGAGAACGAGCGCAACCAGGCGCACCTGCTTCAGGAGGGCTACGACGCCCAGTGGAACGACGATGGCCACAACGCCCTGCACGTGCTGCTGACCGGCGAGCAGGAAGGCTACTACGTCGATTACCACGAGGCGCCGCTGAACAAGCTGGCGCGTTGCCTGAGCCAGGGGTTCGTGTTCCAGGGCCAGCCGGACCGCAACGGCGAACCGCGTGGCGAAGCCAGCGGCCACCTGCCGCCCAGTGCCTTCGTGCTGTTTCTGCAGAACCATGACCAGATCGGCAACCGCGCGCTGGGCGAGCGGCTCGAGCGCCTGTGCCCGCCCCAGGCCCTGCGCGCCGCCACCGGGCTGCTGTTGCTGGCACCGATGATCCCGCTGCTGTTCATGGGCGATGACTGGGGGTGCCGCCAGCCCTTCCTGTTCTTCACCGATCACCACGACGACCTTGCCACCGCCGTGCGCGAAGGCCGACGCGCCGAGTTCAAGGGGTTCAAGGCCTTCGCCGACCCCGAGCAACGGGCGCGCATCCCCGACCCGAACGCCGCCCAGACCTTCCTCGACTCGCAACCGCAATGGGGCGAGGACAGCGAGCAGTGGGTGGCGCTGTACCGTCGCCTGCTGTACCTGCGCCACCAGCACATCATCCCGCGCCTGCCGGGCACCCGCGCCCTGGGCGCCCAGGTGGTCGACGGCCAGGGCGTGAGCGCCCGCTGGCAACTGGGCGATGGCAGCGAGCTGCGCATCGACCTCAACCTCGGCCAGCAGCCACTGGCCCTGGACCTGCCGGCCCGCGAGCGGCACCTGTTCGAAAGTTGCGAACTGCCCCCGGGCCCACCCTGCCTGCCGCCGTTGAGCTGCGTGGTGAGCCTGACCCCTTCCTGCCCCACGGAGCCTGTGCATGCCTGACCTACCCTTGCTGCAACTGGCCGAACGCGCTGGCCTGGCGGTGGACTGGATCGACGCCAACGGGCGCGCCCAGCGTGTCAGCGAACCGGTCCTGCGGCGCATCCTGGCCGCCCTTGGCCACCCGGCCGCCGACGACATCGCCATCGCCAACAGCCTCAAGGCCCTGGAAAAAGCCCACGATTCCCGTCACCTGCCGCCACTGCTGACGGTCGACCAGCACCAGCCGCTGGACCTGTCGCGCTACTTCGCGGCCAACAGCCGCTGCGAGGTGCAGCACGAGGACGGCACCCGCCAGCAGCTGCAGCTGGATGCCCAGGCCCTGCTGCCGCCAGGGCTGCCACTGGGGTATCACCAGCTGCATATCGACGCCACCACCTTCACCCTGGCCGTGGCCCCGGCGCAGTGCTACAGCCTGGCCGATGCGCTGGGCACCCCGCACCCACGGTGCTGGGGCCTGAGTGCCCAGCTGTACAGCCTGCGCCGCCCGGGCGACGGCGGGCTGGGCGACTGCCTGGCACTGGAGGGCCTGGCACGCAGCGCCGCCGAGCGTGGCGCCACGGCCCTGGCCATCAGCCCGGTGCACGCCATGTTCACCCGCAACCACCCCAGCTACAGCCCGTATTCGCCGTCCAGCCGGCTGTTTCTGAACAGCCTGTATGCCAGCCCCCAGGCGGTGATCGACGAGCGCACGGTGCGCATCACGGTCCAGGCCCTGGGCCTTGAGGCCCAGCTCGAACAGCTCGAAGGCCTGCCATTGATCGACTGGCCACGGGCGGCCGGGGCACGCCAGCAGATATTGCAGGCGCTGTACCAGGGCTTTATCAAGGGCGAGCAACCGCAGCGCGCCGACTTCGACAGCTTTCGCCACGCCGGCGGCCAGGCGCTGGAAGACCACTGCCGCTTCGAAGCGCTGCTCGATGCCGCCGCCGAACGCGGCGAAAGCCAGGACTGGCGCCAGTGGCCGGCCGCCTGGCTCGACCCGCGCAGCGCCGAGATTGCCGCGTTTGCCGCCGACCACGTCGAGCAGATCGGCTTCTATGCCTTCTGCCAGTGGCTGATCGCGCGCAGCCTGGAGCGTGCCCAGGAAGCGGCGCGCGGCAGCGGCATGGCGGTGGGCCTGATCGCCGACCTGGCAGTGGGGGCCGACGGTACCGGCAGCCAGGCCTGGAGCCGCCAGGACGAGCTGCTGGCCGAGCTGCACGTCGGCGCCCCGCCCGACATCCTCAACCGATCGGGGCAAAGCTGGGGCATCTGCGCGTTCTCCCCCGAGGGCCTGCGCCGCAACGGCTACCGCGCCTTCATCGAGATGCTGCGGGCCAACTTCGCCCACGCCGGGGGCCTGCGCATCGACCATGTAATGGGCCTGCAGCGCCTGTGGCTGATCCCCCAGGGCGCCGCCCCCAGCGAAGGCGCCTACCTGCACTACCCACTGGACGACCTGCTGCGCCTGCTGGCCCTGGAGTCGGTGCGCCACAAGGCCATCGTGCTCGGCGAAGACCTGGGCACGGTGCCCGAAGGCCTGCGCGAAAAGCTCGCGGCCCGCGCGATCCTGGGCATGCGTGTGCTGCTGTTCGAGCAGGACCCGCCCGGGCAGTTCACCCCCATCCTCGACTGGCCCGACAACGCCCTGGCCACCACCAGCACCCACGACCTGCCCCCGCTGGCAGGCTGGCTGCAGGCTCGCGACATCGACTGGGGCCAGCGCCTGGGGGCGATCGACGCGATCACCGAGCGCGACTGGCGCGACAGCCGCCAGCATGAAATCCAGGGCCTGCGTCGCCTGCTGCACAGCAGCTACGGCGACACCAGCAGCGAAGCCGACACCCTGATCGACGCCAGCCTGCGCCTGCTCGGGCATACCCGCGCGCCGCTGGTGCTGGTACCGCTGGAAGACCTGCTGGGCGTGGACGAACAACCCAACCTGCCCGGCACCGTCGACACCCACCCCAACTGGCGCCGCCGCTTCGCGTTGCCCGCCGCACAGCTGCTGGACGACAGCGATGCGGCGCGACGCCTCGAGCTGCTGGCCCAGGCCCGTGAACAAGCCTTCGAGCGTGACCGATGAACAGCCTCACCGCCACACTGCGCCTGCAATTTCATGCCGACTTCAGCCTCGACGATGCGGTGCCGCTGGTGCCCTACTTCGCCCGGCTGGGCATCAGCCACCTGTACGCCTCGCCCCTGTTGCAGGCGCGGCCCGGTTCGCGCCACGGCTACGACGTGGTCGACCCGACCCGGGTGAGCCCCGAACTGGGTGGCGAGGCGGCGCTGGAACGCCTGGTGGCCGCGCTGCGCCAGCACGGCATGGGCCTGATCCTGGACATCGTGTCCAACCACATGGCCGTGGGCGGCGCACACAACCCCTGGTGGCAGGACCTGCTGGCCTGGGGCCGGCGCAGCCCCTACGCCGAGTTCTTCGACATCCAGTGGCATTCGCCCGACCCGTTGCTCAAAGGCCAGTTGCTGTTGCCGTTCCTGGCCAGCGACTATGGCGCAGTGCTGCAGGCCGGGGAAATCCCGCTGCGTTTCGACGCCCGCCACGGGCGCTTTCACATCGAGCACCACGAACACCGCTTCCCGATCAGCCCGCCGGACTATGCGCGCATCCTGTGCGTCAGCGGCCACCCCGAGCTGAGCGAGCTGGGGGCACGCTTTGCCGCCTTCGAGGGCCAGCGCCACGCCCCGGCCAACGTCGAGGCGGTGCACCAGGCCCTGGCCGAACTGGCCCGCGAGCCGCGCATCGGCCAGGCCATCGAACAGGTGCTGGCCGCCTTCGACGGGCGCACCCCCAGCGGTTTCGAGCACCTGCATCAACTGCTCGAACAGCAGCACTACCGCCTGGCCAGCTGGCGCACCGCCGGTGACGACATCAACTGGCGGCGCTTTTTCGACGTCAACGAGCTGGGCGGCCTGCGCGTGGAGCGCCCGGCGGTGTTCGAGGCCACCCATGCCAAGGTGTTCGAGCTGATCGAGCGCGGCCTGGTCGACGGCCTGCGCATCGACCACATCGACGGCCTGGCCGACCCACGCGGTTACTGCCGCAAGCTGCGCCGACGCGTCGACGGCCTGCTCCCACGCCGGCCGCTGAGCGCTGCGCTCGAGCACTTTCCGATCTACGTGGAGAAGATCCTCGGCCCCGGCGAGCGCCTGCACGACGACTGGCGGGTGGACGGCAGCACCGGCTACGAATTCATGAACCAGGTCTCGCTGCTGCAGCATGACCCGCAGGGCGAAGCCGAACTGACCGCGCTGTGGCACGACCTGAGCGAGCGCCCGGCGTTCGTCGAGGAACTGCGCCTGGCCCGCCAGCTGGTGCTCAATGCCAGCCTGGCCGGCGACTTCGAATCGGTGGCCCAGGCCCTGCTGCAGGTGGCGCGCAACGACATCATGAGCCGCGACCTGACCCTGGGCGCCATCCGCCGCGCGTTGCAGGCGCTGGTGGAGCACTACCCGGTGTACCGCACCTACATCAATGCCTGCGGGCGCCCGGCGATGGACGAGGGGTTCTTCCAGCAGGCCCTGGCCGATGCGCGTTCGAGCCTGGGCGAAGCCGACTGGCCGCTGCTGGACTACCTGCAGCGCTGGCTGGGCGGCCAGCCCTGGCGCGAGCTGGGCCCGGGGCGGGCGCGCAAGCAGTTGCGCCACGCCTGCGTGCGCTTCCAGCAGCTGACCTCGCCCACCGCCGCCAAGGCCGTCGAAGACACCGCCTTCTATCGCTCGGCGGTGCTGTTGTCGCGCAACGACGTGGGCTTCGACGCCGAGCGCTTCAGCGCGCCGGCCGAGGCCTTCCATGCCAGTTGCCAGCAACGCCTGGCGCACTTCCCCGACAACCTGCTGGCCACCGCCACCCATGACCACAAGCGTGGCGAAGACTGCCGCGCACGCCTGGCGGTGATCAGCGAACGCAGCCACTGGTTCTGCCAGCGCGTGGAGCTGTGGCGTGAACTGGCCTCGCCCCTGCGCACACAACTGGCCGATGGCGTGGCACCGAGTGCCGGTGATGAACTGCTGCTGTACCAGACCCTGCTCGGCAGTTGGCCGATGACGCTGCGCTGCGATGACACCCACGCCTTGCGCGGCTACGCCGAACGCCTGCGCCAATGGCAGCGCAAAGCCCTGCGCGAGGCCAAGCTGCGCAGCAGCTGGAGCGCCCCCAACGAGGCCTACGAGCAGGCCTGCGCACGCTTCATCGACGCCCTGCTGCTGGAGCCGCAATGCCAGCAGCTGCGCCAGTCGGTGGCCGAGGCGGCGCAGGCCCTGGCCTGCCCGGGCGCGCTCAACAGCCTGGTGCAGAGCCTGCTGCGCATGACCGTGCCGGGGGTGCCCGACCTGTACCAGGGCAACGAATGCTGGGACCTGAGCCTGGTCGACCCGGACAACCGCCGCGCGGTGGACTACGCCGCGCGCCGCCAGGCCCTGGACGACAGCCTGCCCCCCGCCGAACTGCTCGGGCACTGGCAGGACGGGCGGGTCAAGCAGGCCCTGATCGCCCAGCTGCTGGAGCAGCGCCGGGCCTACCCCGAGCTGTTTCGCCACGGCCGCTACCAACCCCTGGAGGTACGCGGCAAACACGCCGAGCGGGTGCTCGCCTTTGCCCGTATCGGCGAGGCGCAACGTGCGGTGGTGGTGGTGCCGCGGCTGGCCTCGGGCCTGCTGGGCAACGCCACGCAACCCTTGATCCCGGCACAGAACTGGGACGATACCCGTGTGCTTTTACCGTTCGCCTTGTGCGCTGCCAATTGCACGGGACTTTTCGCCCAGGGCGCAGTCACACCCTCTAACGAGCTGTGGCTGAGCACTGCGCTCAAAGCCTTCCCCGTCAATCTCTTCATAGAACAGACTGAGTCATCAGGAGCGTCGAGATGAGTGCTGAGGAAAAACGTATCCGCGAATTCGCCTACCAGATCTGGGAGTCGGAAGGTAAACCCGAAGGCCAGGAGGAGCGCCACTGGGAGATGGCGCGCAAGTTGGCCGAAGCCGAGGCCATTGCGCCCAAGGCCGCCCCGCGCAAGCCCCGTACCACCCCGCCAGGCGCACCGCCGGTAGCCCCTGGCGCCAAGCCAAAGCCCGGCGCCGCCGCGTCCAAGGCCAAGCCGCCGGCCCCTGCGGCCAAGCCCGACCCGGCAAAGAAGCCGCGTACCGCGAAGAAGCCCGCCACGCCCTGACGCCGCCGTACCTTGCGTCACTACCGCCCCGGGGCAGCGCAACGCTGCCCCGGCGCCCAGTGCGTCGCCTTTCGCCCCCCAAGGATCGCTACAAGGATTGCCATGACCCAGCCCAAGTCCAAACACAACACCCAGCCCGACGCCGTTGAACCTTCGCGCATCCGCGAGGGCCTGCCCTTCCCCCTGGGCGCCACCTGGGACGGCCTGGGTGTGAACTTCGCACTGTTCTCGGCCAACGCCACCAAGGTCGAACTGTGCCTGTTCGACGCCAGCGGCGAACATGAGCTCGAGCGCATCGAACTGCCCGAGTACACCGACGAGATCTACCACGGCTACCTGCCCGACGCGCACCCGGGGCAGATCTACGGTTACCGCGTGTACGGCCCCTACGAGCCGCAGAACGGGCACCGTTTCAACCCCAACAAGCTGCTGATCGACCCGTATGCCAAGCAGCTGGTCGGCGAGCTGCGCTGGTCCGAGGCGTTGTTCGGCTACACCATCGGCCACCCCGATGGCGACCTCAGTTTCGACGAGCGTGACAGTGCGCCGTTCGTGCCCAAGTGCAAGGTCATCGACCCGGCCTACACCTGGGGCCGCGACCAGCGCGTGGGCGTGCCGTGGGACCGTACCGTGTTCTACGAAGCGCACGTGCGCGGCATCAGCATGCGTCACCCGGCGGTGCCGGAAGCGGCGCGCGGTACCTTCGCCGGGCTGATGAACGACGAGCTGCTGGGGCACATCAAGGGCCTGGGCGTCAGCTCCATCGAGCTGCTGCCGATCCACGCCTTCGTCAACGACCAGCACCTGCTGCAAAAGGGCCTGAACAACTACTGGGGCTACAACAGCATCGCCTTCTTCGCGCCCCACCCGCGCTACCTGGCCAACGGCAAGATCGCCGAGTTCAAGGAGATGGTTGCGCACCTGCACGACGCCGGCCTGGAGGTGATTCTGGACGTGGTCTACAACCACACCGCCGAAGGCAACGAGCAGGGCCCCACGCTGTCGATGCGCGGTATCGACAACGCCTCGTACTACCGCCTGATGCCCGACGACAAGCGCTACTACATCAACGACTCGGGCACCGGCAACACCCTGGACCTGAGCCACCCCTGCGTACTGCAACTGGTCACCGACTCGCTGCGCTACTGGGCAGGCGAGATGCACGTTGATGGCTTTCGCTTCGACCTGGCGACCATCCTGGGCCGCTACCACGAAGGCTTCGACGAGCGGCACAGCTTTCTGGTGGCCTGTCGCCAGGACCCGCTGCTGAGCCAGGTCAAGCTGATTGCCGAACCCTGGGACTGCGGCCCCGGTGGCTACCAGGTGGGCAACTTCGCGCCGGGCTGGGCCGAATGGAACGACCGCTTTCGCGACACCGTGCGCGCCTTCTGGAAAGGCGACGAAGGCCAGCTGGCCGACTTTGCCGCGCGCATGACCGCCTCCGGCGAGTTGTTCAACCGCCGCGGCCGGCGCCCCTATGCCTCGGTCAACTTCATCACCGCCCACGACGGCTTCACCCTGCGCGACCTGGTGTCGTACAACGACAAGCACAACGAGGACAACGACGAGAACAACCAGGACGGCAGCAACAACAACATCTCCTGGAACCACGGGGTCGAGGGGCCCACCGACGACCCCGAGATCAACAGCCTGCGCCAGCGCCAGATGCGCAACTTCTTCGCCACCCTGCTGCTGGCCCAGGGCACGCCGATGATCGTGGCCGGCGACGAGTTCAGCCGCACCCAGCACGGCAACAACAACGCCTACTGCCAGGACAGCGAGATCGGCTGGATCAACTGGGACCTGGACGAGCAAGGCAGCGCCCTGCTCAAGTTCGTCAAGCGCCTGACCAAGCTGCGCCTGGCCTACCCGATCCTGCGCCGCAGCCGCTTCCTGGTGGGCGACTACAACGAGGCGATCGGGGTCAAGGACGTGACCTGGCTGGCGCCGGACGCCAGCGAGATGAGCGTGGAACAGTGGGAAGACCCGCAAGGGCGCTGCCTGGGCATGCTCATGGACGGGCGCGCGCAGGTCAGCGGCATCCTGCGCCCGGGGGCAGACGCCACCTTGCTGCTGATCGTCAACGCGCACCACGACGGCGTGGACTTCACCCTGCCCGACGTGCCCGAGGGCGAGTACTGGAACTGCCTGATCGACACCGACCGGCCGCAGCTGCGCAAGGCCCAGCGCCTGGAATTCGGCAGCGTGTTCAACGTCACCGGACGCTCGTTGCTGCTGTTGGAACTGCAACGGGACGAGGATGCCTGACGCTTTAGCAATCATTCGAAATAGCCAGCCGCGTTGTCATTCGCAACGCGGCTATGCCCATTCAGTAACCGCTATTTTTCAACCGCTTACCCCCTCCAACACGGGCATCACAAAATAATCACACAATCTTGACGCCTGCCTGCGACTCTCCTTAGCTACACCTAGAACCACCGTGTTCAACTTCATTCCGGGCCTCTGGCACGCGGCTTTGCGCGCGCCATGGGGCAGGTTTGCTGGTTTGGGTCGCTCTCTGTTCCTGCCTTACAGCCCGTGACATCAGGCCAGACCTTTGGCTGTAACACACAGAGGAGATCGGCCATGAAAAGCGCACCCTGCCCTTCGGGGCTCGAGTATGTTTTCTACGCACTGTCGACGTCGCTGCTGCTGGCAACCCCGCTGGAAAGCCTGGCGGCGGGGCTGGAAGACGACGACCCGATGTTCAACCCGGCACACGGCCTGGCGCTGCCGTCGCTGGTCCCGGCCAGCGTGTCGGGGCTGAGCCTGGGCACGCTGGGGGCGTTTTCCGAACGCCTGGCAGAGCGCACGGCGGTGTTCGGCGACGAAGGCATTGCCAGCCAGTGGGCGCAGTTCTTTCCCACCCCGGTCAGGACTGCCCCGCAACGCCTGGATGCCCCCAACCAGAACCTGCAGATCGCCCCCGACCTGTTCGTGCGGGAAACCGCCGGCGGCAACACCCACCGCGCCGGGATCTTCATGGGCCACAGCAACCTGCAGGGCGGCCTGGACAATCGCCGGCCACAGCTGGGTGACAAGCAGAACGCCGTGCGCCTGGAAGGGCAAAGCCTGGGCATGTACTGGAGCCTGCAGCATGACCAGGGCTGGCATGTGGATGCGGTGGCCATGGGCACCCGTTTCGACGCCAGCGGGCGCGGCAGCGACGGCGAACGGCTCGATGGCAACGGCCACGCGCTGACATTCTCGGTGGAGGGCGGCTTCCCCATCGGCCTGGGCAAGCACTGGGTGATCGAGCCCCAGGCGCAGTTGATCAACCAGCAGTACTACCCCGGCAACGACGCCCAGGCCCAGACCCTGCAGGCCTATGACAGCCAGCCGAGCTGGACCGGCCGGGTGGGCGCGAAGCTGTCGGCCCGCTACGAGGTGCGCGGCATGCCCATCGAACCCTATGTGCGCACCAACGTGTGGTACGACTTCTCGAACGCCGACACGGTGAGCCTGGACAAGGTCGACAAGATCAGCAGCGGACGCAACGCCACCACCGTGGAGGTGGGCCTGGGCCTGGTGGCACGGGTGACGCCCAAGGTGGCGCTGTTTGTCAGTGCCGATTACAGCAGCGACGTGGACGACAACGACTTGAACGGGTTGATCGGCAATCTGGGGGTGCGTGTGCGCTGGTGAGCGGCGCTGAATGCATCGCGGGTCAGGCCCGCGATGCGACACGCATACCCCCGTCAACCTGAGGTTGACAGCTTATGTATACTGGCCGGCCATGCCCTCGCCAAGGACACCCCAGCGCATGACCGAAAACAGCTTCGCCTTTCGCCTCAAGGAACTGCTCGAACACCACAAGCTGACGCTGCAGGCGGTAGGCACGGCCCTGGGGATCTCGCGCACCGCCGTGCACAAATGGACCCGCGGCGGCGAGATCGACTATGCCAACCTGCGCAAGCTGGCCGACTTTCTCAAGGTCAACTGGATCTGGCTGCGCTACGGCGAAGAAGCCCTGCAGGACGTGCAGCAGACCCAGGTGGTGGAGCTGCCGATGACCGACCTGCGCCGGCGCTACACCGCCGAGATCATGGAGAGCGAAACCCGCATGAAGCTGGCCCAGGAAGGCGCCCGCATCGTGACCTGGGAATGGAACCTGATCAGCGACGAACTCACCTACTCGCCCAACGTCGAGGCCGTGTACGGCTGGCAGGTGATCCGCAACGAAGACTTCTGGGTGCACCTGCCCCCCGAGGACGTCGAGATGCTGCAGGCGCTGTACAGCAAGACCCTGCTCGAAGGCGAAGGCTGCGAGTGCGACTTTCGCATCTATCGCCCCGACGGCGAGATGCGCTGGATCGCCTCCCGCGCCACGGTGGTGCGCGACAGCGCCGGGCGCGCGGTGAAGATGGTCGGCATCAGCATGGACAACACCGAGCGCAAGGTCGCCGAAGAGCAACTGCGCAACAGCGAGGAACGTTTTCGCGCCATCTTCGAACTGGCCTGGGGCGCGCTGGCCTACATCGACCCGGACGGCACCTGGCAGCGGGTCAACGGCAGCTTCTGCGAGCTGCTGGGCTACAGCGCCGAAACGCTGTACGGCATGACCTTCCAGCAACTGACCCACCCCGACGACCTGGCCGCCAACCTGCAGTTGCTGCAGCGCCTGCTGGCCGGCGAGATCGAGCGCTACGAAGTGGAAAAGCGCGTGCGCCACAAGCAGGGCCACTACATCTGGGTACGTGCACGTACCGCCCTGCAGCGCCGCCAGGACGGCCAGCCGCAGCATCTGATCAGCGTGTTCGAGGACATCGGCGCCGAACGCCAGGAACGCGAACGCCTGCAGGCACGTATCGAGGCGCTTGAAGCACAGCGCGGGGCTTCGCAGGCATGAGCCGCTTCGTGGGGGTGTTTCACTTGCGAAGCCGGCATGCCGTGGACAGGGGCTTCAAGGTGCACGCGCTACACAGCGACAATCATGCCGATGCGCACCTTGAAGCGGGCGACATACGCAATGAACAGGGCTACCAGGACGATCAGACCTGCGACTTCACCGTGATCGAGATTGCCAGCACTGCCCTGGCGCCCCGGCGCCTGAGCTGGCTAGAGCGCATCACGGGCAAGCTGCATGCATGACCCCATCCCTGATCTGACTGCGGGGCGCACATGAGCCGCTTTGTCGCTGTGTTTCACCACTGGCATATCACCAAACGCAACCTTGGCTTCGAGGTGCACAGCCTGGCAGGTCGCGATCAGGCACAGGCGCACCGCGAAGCCTGCGCACGGTTGGCCGATCAGGAAGTGAGCGATATCGTGCGCTGCGCCTTCACCCTGGTTGAGATCGGCGCGCATGAACACGTTGCGCGCCCGCTGAGCTGGCGCGAGCGCATCACCGGGCGTTTCGAGGGGCGTGGCTAGAGGCAGGTGGCCAACGCCGCCATGCGCCGCTGGGCCAATGCATCGTCCTTGAGGGTGTAGAACTTGACCACCGTGCCGCCGGCTTCGGCGCGCACATCGGCGAAGTATTCGGCATCGCGTGTCGACACCGTGGCCCCACCGTTGGGGCCGGCGTCGAGGTAGCCGCTGGCATCCACGCCGAAGACGGCTTCGTCCTGCCAACCGAACTGGATGCACTCGGCCACCAGCGGCTCGGCCTTGGCCGAGGTGAAGGTCTTGTGCGGTGCGCCCAGGCGAGCCTGGTTCATCGTCGACGAGGCGCATCCGGCCAGCACCAGTGCCGTACCCAATAGCATTGCTGCGCGCATGGTTGTCTCTCCCGTTGGTTGTGTGTCGGCAGCACCGGGCTCTTCGCTGGCCCTGCAGAAGCTGGCCTTGCCAGCGAAGAGGCCTGGCCTGCTGATTGAAAAAGGAGCGACTGTAGCATTGCCCCGGCCCCCGGTGAGAGAATGCCGCGCAGAAAAACGGACCCTCCCCCTGTGCCAAGGAACAGCACCATCCGAATCCTCTCGCTCGCCCTCATCGTCTCCACCCTCGCCCTCACCAGCTGCGGCACCATGATGCGCGGTGGGTACTGCGCCGAATGTGCATCCCCAGGCATGTACCGGGGCGTGCGCAACAACTTCTCGTTCCTGTTCAGCGCCACCTCGGCGCAGTTCTGCTGGCCGCTGATCGTGTGCCCGCTGGCGTTTATCGTCACCGCGCCCGTGGATATCGTGATCGATACCGCGATGATCCCCGCCGACCTCTCGCGCTGAGTGCCAAACAATCGAATCCCTCTATAGGTTCATCGACAAGGTCGATTAGTCACAAATTAAGTAAGGGCATAAACTGCCCCCGAATGCGCGCAATTCACCCACGATAGAAAGGGTCTTGGCGCGCACCCTCTGTGACTAGCCTGCATACCACTTACCGATCCTGACGCTGATCTCGGCGGGCCTGCGCGTGCGCGGCCGATTCTGGAGCTCGTTTGTACAAGGAGATAACCATGGGACTGGGCAGAAGACAGTTCTTCAAGCTGTGCACCGTCGGCGCTGCCACCGCCACTGCGGCCAGCCTGGGCTTCGCCCCGGGCATGGCCCAGGCCACCCAATCACGCCAGTACAAGCTGCTGCGCGCCAAGGAAACCCGCAACAACTGCACCTACTGCTCGGTGGGTTGCGGCGTGCTGATGTACAGCCTTGGCGACGGCGCCAAGAACGCCAAGGCGCGTATCTTCCACATCGAAGGCGACCCCGATCACCCGGTCAGCCGCGGCTCGCTGTGCCCCAAGGGCGCGGGCCTGGTGGACTACATCCACAGCGAACAACGCCTGCTCTACCCCGAATACCGCGCCCCTGGCTCGGACAAATGGCAGCGCATCAGCTGGGATCACGCCATCGAGCGCATCGCACGCCTGATGAAGGACGACCGTGACGCCAACTTCATCGAGAAGAACGACAAGGGCACCACGGTCAACCGCTGGCTGAGCACCGGCATGCTGTGCAGCTCGGCCGCCAGCAGCGAAACAGGCTCGCTGGACCAGCGCTTCACCCGCGCCCTGGGCATCCTGGGCACCGACAGCCAGGCCCGCGTGTGCCACGCCCCTACCGTCTCGGCGCTGGCGCCGACCTTCGGGCGCGGCGCCATGACCAACAACTGGGTCGACATCAAGAACGCCAACGTGGTGCTGATCATGGGCGGCAACCCCGCCGAGGCGCACCCGGTGGGCTTCAAGTGGGTGATCGAGGCCAAGATCCGCAATGGCGCCAAGGTCATCGTGGTGGACCCGCGCTTCAACCGCAGCGCCGCCGTGGCCGACATCTACTCGCCGATTCGCGCCGGCTCCGACGTGACCTTCCTGATGGGCGTGGTCAACTACCTGATCACCCACGACAAGATCCAGCACGACTACGTGCGCGCCTACACCAACGCCAGCCTGATCGTGCGCGAGGACTACAGCTTCGACGACGGCCTGTTCAGCGGCTACGACCCGGCCAAGCGCAGTTACGATCGCAGCTCCTGGACCTACGAGCTGGACGCCGACGGCTTCGCCAGGCGCGACATGACCCTGAGCCACCCGCGCTGCGTGTGGAACCTGCTCAAGGCCCACGTCAGCCGCTACACCCCGGACATGGTCACCAACATCTGCGGCACGCCCAAGGCCGACTTCCTGCAGATCTGCGAAATCCTCGGCACCACCAGTGCCCCGGACAAGACCGCCACCTTCCTCTACGCCCTGGGCTGGACCCACCACACCAACGGCGCGCAGATGATCCGAGGCTCGGGCATGATCCAGCTGCTGCTGGGCAACATCGGCATGGCCGGTGGCGGGGTCAACGCCCTGCGCGGCCACTCCAACATCCAGGGCTACACCGACCTGGGCCTGCTCTCGCTGCGCCTGCCCGGCTACATGAACCTGCCATCGGATGCGCAGACCGACCTGGCCACCTACCTCAAGCAGACCACGCCCAGCGCGGTGCTGCCCGACCAGGTCAACTACTACAAGCACACCCCCAAGTTCTTCGTCAGCCTGATGAAGAGCCTGTGGGGCGACAAGGCCACCAAGGACAACGACTGGGGCTTCGACTGGCTGCCCAAGTGGGACGACAGCTACGACGTGCTCAACTACAGCAACCGCATGTACGAGGGCAAGGTCAACGGCTACATCGCCCAGGGCTTCAACCCGGTGGCGGCGTTCCCGGACAAGAACAAGGCCCAGGCCGCGCTGGAGAAACTCAAGTTCCTGGTGATCATCGACCCGCTGGCCACCGAGACCTCGAGCTTCTGGCAGAACCACGGCGAGGAGCACGACGTGGACACCGCGGCGATCCAGACCGAAGTGTTCCGCCTGCCCTCCTCGTGCTTTGCCGAGGAAGACGGCTCGATCGTCAACTCCGGGCGCTGGCTGCAATGGCACTGGGCCGGCGCTGCGCCGCCCGGCGAGGCCTGGCACGACGGCAAGATCCTCGGCCACCTGTTCCTGAAGATCCGCGAGCTGTACGAGAAGGAAGGCGGTGCCAACCCCGCGCCGATCCTCAACATGGCCTGGGACTACGCCGACCCGTTCGACCCCAAGCCCGAGGAAGTGGCCAAGGAATCCAACGGCCGCGCCCTGGCCGACCTGCACGACGAACAGGGCAACCTGATTCTGCGCAAGGGCCAGTTGCTCGACGACTTCTCGCAGCTGCGCGACGACGGCACCACTGCCAGCTTCAACTGGATCTTCGCCGGCTCCTGGACCGAAAAGGGCAACCAGATGGCACGGCGCGACAACGCCGACAGCGGCCTGGGTTGCACCCCGGGCTGGGCCTGGGCGTGGCCGCAGAACCGGCGCATTCTCTACAACCGCGCCTCGGCCGACCCCCAGGGCAAGCCGTGGGACCCCAAGCGCAAGCTGATTGGCTGGGACGGGGCGCGCTGGAGCGGCGTGGACGTGCCGGACTTCGCCGTCACCGCTGCACCGGGCAGCAACACCAACCCGTTCATCATGCTGCCTGAAGGCCTGGGCCGGCTGTTCTCGGTGGGCGCGATGAACGACGGGCCGTTCCCCGAACACTACGAGCCCACCGAAAGCCCGCTGGCGAACAACCCGCTGCACCCGAACGTGACCTACAGCCCCACCGCGCGGGTGTACGAAAGCGATCGCAAGCGCATGGGCAGCCGTGAGCAGTTCCCGTATGTGGCCACCACCTACTCGATCACCGAGCTGTTCCGCCACTGGACCAAGCATGCGCGGCTCAACGCCATCGTGCAGCCCGAGCAGTTCATCGAGATCGGCGAGAAGCTGGCCGCCGACAAGGGCATCGTGCAGGGCGACCTGGTGCGCGTCAGCACCCAGCGTGGCTACATCAAGGCCAAGGCCGTGGTGACCAAGCGCATCCGCCGCCTGGCCATCGACGGGCAGGACGTCGACACCATCGGCATCCCCTGCCACTGGGGCTATGAAGGCACCACGCGCAAGGGCTTTCTGGCCAATACCCTGACCCCGGGGGTGGGCGATTCCAATACCCACACGCCGGAATACAAGGCGTTTCTCGTGAACATCGAAAAGGCCTGAGGGAGCGAACTTCATGTCCATGCAATCCCAAGACATCATCAAGCGCTCGGCCACCAACGTGCTGACCCCGGCGCCGCGTGCGCGCGACCACCAGGCCGAAGTGGCCAAGCTGATCGACGTGAGCATCTGCATCGGCTGCAAGGCCTGCCAGGTGGCCTGCAACGAGTGGAACGACCTGCGCGACGAGGTCGGCCACAACGTCGGCGTGTACGACAACCCGGCCGACCTGTCGGCCGAAACCTGGACGCTGATGCGCTTCGATGAAGTCGAAGATGAAAGCGGCAAGCTCGAATGGCTGATCCGCAAGGACGGCTGCATGCACTGCGCCGACCCGGGCTGCCTGAAGGCCTGCCCGCAACCGGGGGCGATCATCCAGTACGCCAACGGCATCGTCGACTTCCAGTCCGACCACTGCATCGGCTGCGGCTACTGCATCGCCGGCTGCCCGTTCGATGTGCCGCGCATCAGCAAGAAGGACAACAAGGCCTACAAGTGCACCCTGTGCGTGGACCGCGTGTCGGTCGGCCAGGAGCCGGCCTGCGTCAAGACCTGCCCCACCGGGGCGATCAACTTCGGCAGCAAGCAGGACATGCTGCACCAGGCCAGCGAGCGCGTGACCGAGTTGCAGGGCCGCGGCTTTGCCGGCGCCGGCATCTACGACCCGCAGGGCGTGGGCGGCACCCACGTGGTGTACGTGCTGCAGCACGCCGACAAGCCGCACCTGTACCACAAGCTGCCCACCGACCCGCGCATCAGCAGCGCCATCCATGGCTGGAAGGGCTGGCTCAAGCCGGTGGCGGCCGTGGCCTTCTTCGCTACCCTGGCCGGCACCCTGTTCCACTACGTAGGCGTGGGGCCGAACGAGGTCGAGGAAGCCGACGAGAAACACGAGGAGGACACCCACGCATGAACAAGGACAAACTGATCCTGCGCACCCGCTTCATCGAGCGTGCCAGCCACTGGGTAATGGTGCTGTGCTTCCTTGCCGTGGCCCTGTCGGGGCTGTCGTGGTTCTTCCCGTCGCTCAACGGGCTCAACGCCGTGTTCGGCACCCCGCAGCTGGCGCGCATCCTGCACCCGTTCTTCGGGGTGGTGGTGTTCCTGCTGCTGGCGTTCCTGTTCGTGCGCTTCGTCAAGTACAACCTGCCCGAGCGTGAAGACCTCGCGTGGTTCAGGAACGTGCGCCAGGTGCTGGCCGGCGAGCACGAGCCGGCGCTGCAGATCGGCAAGTACAACGCCGGGCAGAAGATCCTGTTCTGGGGAATCATGGGCCTGATCAGCGTGCTGCTGGTCAGTGGCGTGGTGATCTGGCGGCCTTACTTCGCGCCGTGGTTCAGCATCCCGTCGATTCGCATCGGCCTGCTGGTACACGCCATTGCCGGCATCTGCCTGATCCTGCTGATCATCGGCCATGCGTACCTGGCGTTCTGGGTCAAGGGTTCGATTCGCGGCATGGTCACCGGGTATGTGAGCCGCAGCTGGGCCAAGACCCACCATGACCGCTGGTACCGGCAGATCAGCAACAAGCAGAGCGGGAGTGGCAAGCAGCAATGAACAGCATCCAGATGACCCCTGCCGAGCAGCGTAGCGCCGGCGTTGGCGAAATACCTGCCGTGCTGCTGCCGACCCTGGGCGAGCGCTACCGCCAGCGCGCCACCCGCCTGCGTCAGCTGGCCGAGGGGCACCCGATGGCCGACTACCTGCGGTTCGTGGCACAGGTGGCCGATGCCCAGCAGCAATTGCTCGAACGCCTGCCGCTGCCGGCAACGCTGGTGAGCAGCCTGGCCGGGCGGGTAGCCGCCGGCAAGGCGCCGCTGGCCTGGGCCAGCCTGCCGCGCGATGCCTACTGGCAGCAACTGTTGCGCGGGCTTGGCGAGCACATCGAACACGCCACCCTGCAGGGCCTGTGTGCGCAGGGCGAGGCCGCCCTGGACGTGGCGGCCGATGCATTGCTGGCAGGCCGCTTCAGCGAGATCGACAGCGGTCAGGCGCTGTTCCTGTGGGCGGCCCTGTCGCTGTACTTCACCCAGCTGGCGGCGCACCTGCCCGCCATCGGCAATGCCGGCGTGGGCGAGCAGCGCCAGCATTGCCCGGTGTGCACCGGGGCGCCGGTGGCCAGCGTGATCATGACCGGTGCCCAGGCCGGGCTGCGCTACCTGCACTGCGGGTTGTGCGAGAGCCGCTGGCACATGGTGCGGCTCAAGTGCAGCAACTGCGAAGAGACCGGCAGCCTGGACTACTGGTCGCTGGATACCCATGAAACCGCGATCAAGGCCGAGAGCTGCGACGACTGCCACAGCTACCTGAAAGTGTTCTACCCCGAGCACGAGCGCGACCTTGAGCTGGTGGCCGATGACCTGGCCTCGATCGCGCTGGATGCCGAGGTGGAGCGCCAGGGGTTCGATCGCAGCGGCGTGAACCCGTTTCTGTTCCCGGGCTAGAGCGGGTACTGCATCAGCCAGTGTGATTTTCCCCAGGCCTGGAACTGCTCGAGGTACTGCCACCCCCGCTTGTGGTAGTACTCGGCGCGGTCGTGGGTGTGCAGGTAGAGGTGCGTGTGCCCCAGGGCCCCGGCCTTGGTGCAGATGCCCTCGATCAGCGTTTCGGCCAGGCCTTGGCCGCGGGCTTGCGGGCTGACGAACACGCAGGCCAGCCAGGGGCTCAGGTCGGGCCGCAGGGGCAGGTCGTCGCGCGCCAGTGAAGCGCTGCCCAGCAGGTTGCCGTCATCCAGCGCCAGCAGGCTGTACAGGCTGCCGTCAGTCTGGCCATGGGCGAATTCCTGTTGCCATTGGGCCAGCGGTACATCGGCGTATTCGTAGGCGAACTGCTCGTGCAGCCAGCGGGCCAGGGTATCGCTGTGGTGTGGGTGGTTGCTGAGCCAGTCGATCATGGGTGTGCTCTGGGCGTTGGGGGGATGCAAAGGTACACCGAATTGGATGAGGGGTGTGGCCACCTGCATCTACACTTGTCAGTGCCACCGCACCTTCCCGGAGGACCGCGCCATGCCCCACTCTGACGTCCTGATCATCGGCGCCGGGCCCACCGGCCTGGTCCTGGCCCTGTGGCTGAGCAAGCTGGGCATCTCGGTACGTATCCTCGACAGGACCAGCGCCGCCGGCACCACCTCCCGCGCGCTCGCCGTGCAAGCCCGCACCCTGGAGCTGTACCGCCAGCTGGACCTGGCCGACGCGGTCGTTGGCGCCGGCCACCAGGTGCCCGCCGCCAACCTCTGGGTCAAGGGCGAGCCCGCCGCACGGCTGCCTTTGGACAGCATCGGCGCCAACCTCACGCCCTACCCCTTTCTCGAAATCTACCCGCAGGACCAGCACGAGAACCTGCTGATCGAGCGCCTGCGCGGCCTTGGCGTGGAGGTCGAACGCAGCACCGAACTGCTCGGTTTCACCCAGCACGACACCACCGTCAGCGCACGCCTGCGCCTGCCCGACGGCAGCGAGCAAGACTGCGAGACGCATTACCTGGCCGGCTGCGACGGCGCCCATTCGGCCGTGCGCAACGGCCTGCATGTCGACTTCCCCGGCGGCACCTACCAGCAGCTGTTCTATGTGGCCGACGTGGATGCCAGCGGCCCGCCCATGAACGGCGAGCTGCACGTGGACCTGGACGAGGCGGACTTTCTGGCGGTGTTCCCGCTGGCCGGCACAGGCCGCGCGCGGTTGATCGGCACGGTGCGCGACGCACGCGCCGAACACCCCGAGCAACTGCGTTTCGAGGATGTCAGCCAACGCGCCATCGAGCACCTGCAACTGCAGGTGCTCAAGGTCAACTGGTTTTCCACCTACCGCGTACACCATCGCGTGGCCGGGCATTTCCGCCAGCAGCGCGCCTTCCTGCTCGGCGACGCCGCGCACGTGCACAGCCCGGCCGGCGGCCAGGGCATGAACACCGGCATCGGCGATGCAATCAACCTGGCCTGGAAGCTGTGCAGCGTACTCAAGGGCAAGGCCCACGACGACCTGCTCGACAGCTACCCGGTCGAGCGCATGGCCTTCGCCCGGCGCCTGGTGGCCACCACCGACCAGGTGTTCACCTTCGCTACCGCCGATGGCAGCATCGCCAACCTGTTGCGTACCCGCCTGGCACCGGTGCTGATACCGCGCATGGCGGCATTCGCCAAGGCGCGCAGCCTGCTGTTTCGCACGGTCTCGCAGCTGGGCCTGAATTACCGCCTGATGCCGCTGAGCTTCGGCAGCGCCGGCCATGTGCAGGGCGGCGACCGCCTGCCCTGGGTGGTGACGCAGGAACACGACAATTTCAGCGCGCTGTCGCACCTGGGCTGGCAGGTGCACGTGTACGGCCTGGCCAGCAAGGAACTGAGCGCCTGGTGCGCCGCACGCCAGCTGCCACTGCAGGTTTACCCCTGGTCGGCCGCCTGCACGGCCGCCGGCCTGGCACGCAACGCGCTGTACCTGCTGCGCCCCGACAGCTACGTGGCGCTGGCCGAACCCTCGGCCTCCACCGCCGCCGTGGAGCGCTACTTCAGCGAGCGGGGCCTGCGCCCCTGGTGAGGTGCTTACGCCGGTTTGTCGGCGCCCAGCACCCCGGCATAGCGGTAGGTGGTCACGCAACACAGCACCAGGCCGCTGACCGCGACCGCGCCGCCCACCAGGCCGATGTCGCCAAGGCCCATGTGGGTACTGACCAGGCTGCCCAGCAATGCCCCGCCACCGATGCCCACGTTGTACAGCCCCGAGAACATGGCCATGGCCACGTCGGTGGCATCCGAAGCCAGCACCAGTACCTTCGATTGCAGGGCCAGGCTGAAACACATGATCGCCATGCCCCACACCATGCTCAGCGCGCAGAGCAGGGCCGGGTTGACTGCCAGCGGGGCCAGCAGCAACAGGCTCAGGGCGATGGCGCCGATCGCGCCAATCGCGAACCCCCGCGGGAAACGCTCGCTGTAGCGACTGAACAGGATCGAGCCGAAGATGCCCGCCCCGCCATACAGCAACAGCAGGATGGTGGTCATCTCGCCGCTCATCGCCGCGACCTGCTGGCTGAACGGCTCGATGTAGCTGTAGGCGGTGAACTGCGCGGTGATGCCCAGCACCACCAACGCATACACCGAGAGCAGCGCCGGCCGCTTGAGCAGCATCGGCAGGCTGCGCAGCGAACCGGAGTTCTGGCTGGGCAGGCGCGGCAGCGAGCGCATCAGCCACAGCAACGTCAGTACCGAGACCCCGGCGATGCCCATGAAGGTGGTGCGCCAGCCCAGCGCCTCGCCCACCACTCGCCCCAGCGGAATGCCCAGCACCATGGCCAGGGTGGTGCCGGTGGCCAGCACCCCGAGGGCCTTGGCCTGCTTGCCCGGCGGCGCCACCCGCACCGCCAGCGACGCGGTGATGGCCCAGAACACCGCGTGTGCCAGTGCGATACCGATGCGGCTGAACAGCAGCATGCCGAAGCTGGTGGCCATGCTCGACAGCACATGGCTGGCAATGAACAGCACGAACAGGAACGCCAGCAGCTTGCGCCGCTCGATGTTGCGGGTCATCAGCATCATCGGCAGCGAGGCCAGCGACACCACCCAGGCATAGATGGTCAGCATCAGCCCGACCTGGGCGGTGGGCATGTCGAAGCTGCGGCCGATATCGCTGAGCAGGGCCACCGGCACGAACTCGGTGGTGTTGAAGATGAATGCAGCCAGGGCCAGCGCGAAAACGCTGAGCCAGCTGCCATTACGGGTATCTGCGGGGTTGTTCATCGGACGGGGCAAGGCTCCGGGGCGGGCGCGTCAGACGCGACCCTGGGTTCAATGAAACCTGCGCGGCAAAAGGCGCGCAGGCAAAAGCCACCCCTGGGCCGGCGGCCTGGGTGTTGCGCTGCAGAAGGTTGTTATAGGTAGGTGCGGGTCGCAGGCCCGATGGTACGTCATGCGTCGGGGGGGCGACAATAACGCTCGCCGCGCCGCGCCGGCCCCACCGATGAAACTTGCCACGGACATGCAGTGTCTTTGTCATGAGCCCGTAGTAGTGCAAAGCCTGACAAGGGCTGCAGCATTGTCCGATGGTCAGGGTTTACCGACACACGCCTAATCGGGGTCCCTTGAGTACCGGATCTGCCAGGAGGCCGTATGCGCCTAGTTTCGCAACTGCTCCAACGTCTCAGACAAAAAGGCCTGCGTCGCGCCTTGCGCCCGCTATGGCAACGCCACGTGTTCCAGCACTGGCAACTGGTGTGGCTGGACCGCGACCCGTTGGCCAGGGTGCCTCGACAACGCACCCGCCCCTGCCCTCCCGTGCGGCTCGTCCAGATCACCCCGAGCAACACCGACGCGTTCGCGCGCCATTTCCCCGGCCAGTTGCAGGCCATGAACGACCTTGCACGCGAAGGCCACACCGGCCACATGTACCTGGACGAAGCCGGTGACGCGGTGGCGATGGTGTGGGCCAGCACCCGTGACTATCACGACCGGCACTACTACGGCTGCACCTTCCCGGTACAGCCCGGCGAATACTTCCAGTTCGCCGGCGAAGTCGAGCGCGCCTACTTCGGCACCGGCCTGTCCACGCGGGTACAGACCGAGCTGTGGGAGGCCATGCTCGCCAAAGGCTGCACGCGCATCGTGGTGGTGGTGGCGCTGGACAACGCACAGGCAGTCAAGATGCACCTGCACCTGGACTACCACGAACAGGGTCGCATCACCCACGCGTACAGGTTCTTCGGGCGCTGGTACTTCTCCCGCGTGACCCACTACAGCGGCTCACGCCTGGCCCACCTGGCCCCGCGAGCCAGACGCAAGGCCGACAGCGAGCCGGCGCCGCAGCTGCACGACACCGACGCCTGAGCGCCTACGCCCCGGGTTGCAAGGTCATGCAGCGCGCATGACCTTCAGCTTACCGGGGCTGTAGAGAAGGCCGATGGCATGCAACTGCCGGTGGACGCCTAATCGGAGCTCCTGGAATAAAACCTGTCGGAGTTCTCATGCAATTGATCGAAATCGCCCACCAGCGTATCAGACAAAAAGGCTTGCTGCGTGCGCTTCGCCCGCTGTGGCGCCGCTACATCTTCTCGCACTGGCAACTGGTGTGGTTGCAGCGCAGCCCCCTTGCGCCCGTCGCCGCGCAACGCAGGCGCACCTGCCCGCCAGTGCGCCTGGTAGCGATAACACCCCACAATACCGAGGCCTTCAGCCGTTACTTCCCTGGCCAGGTGCAGGCCATGACCGACCTCGCCGAACAGGGCCACACCGGCCACATGTACGTGGACAGCCACGGCAACGCGGTGGCGATGGTGTGGGCCAGCACCCGCGATTACCACGACCGCCATTACTACGGCTGCACCTTCCCGGTGCAGCCGGGCGAATACTTCCAGTTTGCCGGGGAAGTCGACCGCGCCTACTTCGGTACAGGCCTGTCGACCCAGGCCCAGCTCGACCTGTGGTCCGCCATGCTGGCCAAGGGGTGTACGCGCATCGTCAATGTGGTGGCGCTGGACAACGTGCAGGCGGTGAAGATGCACCTGCAGCTGGATTATCAAGAACAGGGTCGCATCACCCACGCCTACAGAGTGTTCGGTTGCTGGCGGTTCTCGCGCACCACCCACTACAGCGGCAAGCGCCTCGCTCACCTGGCGCCGCGGGCCCGGCCACGGACCCCTGACACCTTCATCGCCTGAGCAGAACCGCGCCTTGATTCAGGCGCCATTAAATCGTCAAAAAAGCGTCAGACCTTTCCGATCAACTGCTCTATGCCGGTAACCTCCGGTGTAGAGCGGTTCACCCTTGTTACACATATTTTGAAACAACCGCTGCGATGGCTTTTTGACACGCCGTCAAAACGCTGGGCTATACCATGAAAAAGATTTCATCAAACCCACCGTTTCATCTGCCCTATCCGGCAAGGAGGCACCATGGGTGCTTTGCAGAACCTGCGCGACAAGATCAGAAGAAAAGGCCTGCGCCGCGTCGCCAGAACCCTCTGGGAACGCCATGTGTTCTATCACTGGGAACTGCTGTGGATGGAGCGCGACCTGGTCAGTGCGGTACCGCCGCACAACCTGCGACCGCACAAGCCGGTGCGCCTGGTGACCATCACCGAGGACAACGCCGTCGCCTTTGCCCGCCACTTCGGCGACCGTGTGCAAACCATGGCCGAGCTTGCCCGCGAAGGCCACACCGGGCACATGTACCTGGACGATGCCGACAATGCGGTGGCGTTCATCTGGGGCAGCAAGCGCGACTACCTGGACCGTCACTATTACGGCTGCACCTTCCCGGTCAAGGAGGGCGAGTTCTTCGAGTTCGGCGGCGAGATGACCCCGTCGTACTTCGGCACCAGGCTGTCGGTGGATGCCCAGGTCAACCTGTGGGCGGCCATGCAGGCCCAGGGCTGCAACAAGGTGGTGGACGTGGTCGAGACGCACAACGTACCGGCCATGAAGCTGCACCTGCGCATGGGTTATCACGAACAGGGGCGCGTGGCGCACGTGTACTGCCTGTTCGGGCGCTGGAAGTTCTTCCGCGAGACCACCTACAGCGGTTCACGCCTGGAACAGCTGCGCAAGCCGCGGGCAGTCAAGACAGCCGCCGCACCGGCATGAACCTGCCAGCCTCTGCGCCCGCGCTGCGGGTGCAGGGGCCTGCTCGACACCCCTGCTCAACCCCGCATCTACCCGCCCTGCGCGGCGCTTGACCGTACCTGGAGCGCATGCAAGCATCCGCCGGCCATAACGCCCACGAATGCAGTTCAGAGACGAATGCCCCGGGATGAAGATTCCATTGCAGATCCACGCATTGAAGACGCTCGCCTGGCAGGCCGGGTGCTGCACGGAACGACGATGGCGCGAGAGAGTCTAGGCATTGGCATTACCAATGCCTGCTCACTGCCGACATGAGACCCCGACCATGAATGCCCCCGCCTCCCCTGCGCCCGAAACCGGCCGCTGCCAACGCCTCAAGGCCGCCAGCCGCCGCGAGCACGACAGTGTCGATACGCTGTTGCTGGGCGTTCGACCGTTCGAGAGCCGCGAGCGCTATGCATTGTTTCTGCAGGTGCAGCACCGCTTTCATGGCAGCCTTCAAGCCTTGTATGGCGATGCGCAGTTGAACCGCACATTGCCCGGGCTGGCGGCGCTGTCGCGGTTCGAGGCAGTGCAGGCCGACCTGCGCGACCTTGGCCTGCCGGTGCCCGGTGTACCGGCCCCTGTGCAGCTGTCTGCGCCAGCTGAAGCACTGGGCTGGCTGTACTGCAGCGAGGGCTCGAACCTGGGGGCGGCGTTTCTGTTCAGGCAGACCCAGCAACTGGGGCTGGACGCGCAGCGTGGCGCCCGGCATCTGGCGCCGCACCCGGACGGGCGTGCGCTGCAGTGGCGCCAGTTCGTGGGGTTGATCGATGCACTGGTGCTGAGTGAGGAACAGGAGCGCCAGGCGGTGGATGGGGCGCTGGCGGCGTTCGAGTTCTATCGCAGCAGCGTGCGCGACATTTTCGGCTGAGGCTTGTGGCGACGTCTTCGCCGGCTCCTGCAGGGGTCACGATGATCCTGCAGGAGCCGGCCTTGACGGCGATCGAGTGCGCAGCGCTCGCTAACCCTGGTCGGTCATCGCCTGCGGCTGATGCTCGATACGCGCCCGCTTGCGGTAGAACGCGATGCCCAGGATCAACGCCGTCACCGCCGCCGTCATCAAGGTCTCGTAGCGGTAGTCGGGGCTGAACAGCATGTAGCCCAGCACCAGCGAAATCACCACGATCACCAGCCAGGTCAGCCACGGGAACAGCCACATCTTGAACGCCAGCTCGGTGCCCTCGCGCTCGACGATTGCACGCATGCGCAGCTGCGACACGGCGATCACCAGATACACCAGCAGCGCGATGGCCCCGGTGGTCGACAGCAGGAAGCCGAACACCTTGCCCGGGAAGGCGAAGTTCACGAAGCAACCGACAAACCCGGCCAGGGTCGACAACAGCACCGCCACGGTGGGCACGCCGCTACCGGAAATACGCTTGGTCAGCGGGTGCGCCTCACCGCGCGCGCCCAGCGAATAGAGCATGCGCGAAGCGGTATACAGCCCCGAGTTCATGCAACTGGTGACCGCCACCAGCACCACCACGTCGATCAGGAACTTGGCACCCGGCACGTTGAGGATTTCCAGCGCGCGCTGGAACGAGCCCACCTGCAGCAGGCGCGGGTCATTCCACGGCACCAGCGCGACGATGAAGAAGATCGAGAACACGTAGAAGATCGCGATGCGGTACACCACCAGGTTGGTGGCGCGGCGGATCTTGTCTTTCGGGTTGGCGGTTTCGTCGGCGGCAATGGTGACGATCTCGGCACCGAAGAACGAGAAGATGGTCACCAGCACGCCGGCCAGCACGGCGCCGAAGCCGTTGGGCATGAAGCCGCCATTGGACCACAGGTTCTCGACGCCCGAGGTCTGCGCCAGCGGCCATACACCGCTCACCCCCATCAGGCACACCACCAAAAAGCCGATGATCGCCACCACCTTGACCAGGGCGAACCAGTACTCGAACTTGCCGAAGTTCTTCACGCTGATCAGGTTGCTGCACGACAGCACGATCATGATCAGGAAGGCAAAGGCCCAGGACGGCACGTCGGGGTACCAGGCGTGCAGGATGTCGGCACCGGCGATTGCCTCGACCGGAATGATCAGTACCCAGAACCACCAGTACAGCCAGCCGATGGTGAAGCCTGCCCATGGCCCGATGGCCCGCCCGGCGTAGGTGGAGAACGAGCCGCTGTTGGGGTCGGCGATGGCCATTTCGCCGAGCATGCGCATCACCAGCAGCACCAGCAGGCCGGTAATCATGTAGGAGATGAGGATGGCCGGACCGGCCTTGGCGATGGCGTTGGACGAACCGATGAACAAACCGGCGCCGATGATGCCGGCGATGGAGATCATCGAGACCTGACGCGAGGTCAGGCCGTGCTTGAGCGAGCGTTGCGGTTTTTCTTGTAGGGACGACATGGTTGCCTCTCTGGCCAATGCCTGCTGCACCTGGTTGCGCGATGACCGCGCAGGTCAGGCCAAGGTCTTCATGGAAAGTGTGCGGCAGCAGAAATGTAAGGAGCCGTTATTGTTTTTTGGGCATCAAACGTAATGTAACGGGTACTGATCGGCCTCTTTTCGATAAGTTTCGGACGCACTTTTCCCGGTCCCTCGGGGCATCGAAACTAGCAGTTGAAATGATTGACGCAGGTCAGTATTAATCTGCGAACAGGCTGCTTACAAACGACCTTTTATCACCACATGATTCCTCCATGGAATGAACTCAGTCCTTTTCATCTGCCCGGTGCCCTCGATGTCCAAGCGTTTGATGCCCTCCACCACCACCCTGCAATGCTTCGAGGCGGCGGCCCGCCACCTGAGCTTCACCCGCGCCGCGCAGGAGCTGCACCTGACCCAGAGCGCGGTGAGCAAGCAGGTGGCGCAACTCGAGGAAATGCTCTGCCACAACCTGTTCCAGCGCGTGCGCCGACGCCTGCACCTGACCCCTGCAGGCTCGCTGTACCTGGCCGAGGTGAACAAGATCCTCACCCAGCTGGACATCTCCAGCCGCTACATCCTGACCTACGGCGGCGAGACCCAGGTGCTGACCGTGGCCACCCAGCCCACCTTCGGCGCACGCTGGCTGGTGCCCAACCTGCACGGTTTCAGCCGGCAGCACCCGAACATCCATCTGGACATCAAGAGCGAGCTGGAACCCTTCGACCTGCTCAACAACAAGGCCGACATCGCGTTTTTCTTCGGCCAGGGCACCTGGCCGGGGGCCACCTGCATCGAGCTGTTCCATGAAGAGGTGGTGCCGGTGTGTCACCCCGAGCTGATCGCGGCAGCGCTGCCACGCAGTGCCGAAGACCTCGCCCGCCACCCCTTGCTGCAATGCACCTCGCGCCCGGAGGCCTGGCACGAGTGGTTCCTGCAGCAGGACCTGCAGTCCCAGCACAGCTACCACGGGCCGCGCTTCGACACCTTCTACCTGTGCATCCGCGCGGCCCAGGCCGGCTGCGGCATCGCCCTGGTGCCACGCTACCTGGTGGCCGAAGAACTGGCCGAGGGCAAGCTGGTGGTGGCCTGGGCGCACACCATGCCCAGCGAGGGCGCGCACTTCATCGCCCATGCCGAGCATGCGGCGCAGGTGCCGAAGGTGAAGGCGTTCGTCGAGTGGATACAGGGCAGGATCACGATTTGACGGAATGATTGCTCGACTTTATTTCGCTTGTGGCGTTTGCCGGATGTTGGCTTAGATATATAAAAACTTCCGTCACCCAGGTACTTGCCCATGACGCACGAAACAATCAGCCGATCTCTTTCCATTGTGCATCCCATTACACTTTCACACGGGCGCAATGCCCAGGTGTGGGATACCGATGGCAAGCACTACATCGACTTCGTGGGCGGTATCGGCGTACTCAACCTGGGGCATTGCAACCCGGCGATCGTCAGCGCCATCCAGCACCAGGCCACGCAACTGACCCATGCGGCGTTCAACGCCGTCCCGCACGGGCCCTATGTGCAGTTCATGCAACGCCTGGAGGCGTTCGTGCCACTGAGCTACCCGATGGCAGGCATGCTCACCAACAGTGGCGCCGAGGCGGCGGAGAACGCCCTGAAGGTGGCGCGCGCCGCCACCGGGCGTACGGCGGTGGTGGCCTTCGATGGCGGCTTCCACGGACGTACCCTGGCCACGCTCAACCTCAATGGCAAGGTGGCGCCCTACAAGCAGAAGGTCGGCGTGCTGCCCGGCCCGGTGTTCCACCTGCCCTACCCCAGCGCCGACAACGGCGTGACCGGCGAGCAGGCGATGCAGGCGCTGGAGCGCCTGTTCAGCGTCGAGATCGACGTCAACGAAGTGGCCTGCTTCATCTTCGAGCCGGTGCAGGGCGAAGCCGGCTTCCTGGCAATGGACCCCACCTTTGCCCAGGCCCTGCGCACGTTCTGCGATGCACACGGCATCCTGATCATCATCGACGAGATCCAGTCGGGCTTTGGCCGCACCGGCCAGCGCTTCGGCTTCCCGCGGCTGGGCATCGAGCCGGACCTGCTGCTGTTGGGCAAGAGCATTGCCGGCGGCGTGCCGCTGGGAGCGGTGGTAGGCCGGCGCGAGCTGATGGCCAGCCTGCCCAAGGGTGGCCTGGGCGGCACCTATTCGGGCAACCCGCTGGCCTGTGCGGCAGGGTTGGCGACCCTGGAACTGATGAGCGATGCCAACCTGGCGACCTGGGGCGAGTTGCAGGAGCGCGCCATCGTCGGGCGGTATGAAGCGTGGAAGGCCCGCGGGTTGACGCCGTACCTCGGGCGCCTGACCGGTGTGGGCGCCATGCGCGGCATCGAGCTGGTCACGCCACAAGGCAAGCCGGCCACCGCGCAGCTGGCCGAGGTGCTGGAGAAGGCACGCGCGGCCGGGCTGCTGCTAATGCCGGCGGGCAAGGCGCGGCACATCATCAGGTTGCTGGCGCCATTGACCGCCGAGGCAGACGTGCTGGAGCGCGGGCTGGATATCCTGGAGCGCTGCCTGGCAGAACTGTCATAAAACTGACCCGCCCGCTGATCACGACCTCCCATCCCGTGTCTTGATGCCATAGCCAGCAATCCGTACGTGCGCCCGCGCGTTACGGAGGCTGGCCAGCCGACAAGTGCTTTTGCCCAGCGCAATCAGGCTTTATCCTGCATCGTTTCGCACGCTGGCCCTGGGAGTCCCAATGTACATCGATGTACCGCGCCGCCTGGTGTTCTTCGACAAGGACGACACCGTTCGCCCGCCCTGCCTCGTGCAGTACCATCCCGACACCGGCACCCTGAGCCGGCCGACTTTCGCCCAGCCCGACGACAGCGTGTGGGACATCGCGCGCGACCAACGCCGCATCGCGCTGAGCGGGGTCAAGTGGCTGGTGGTGCGCGGGGCCAGCCGCTCGCGGCTGAACCTTGTGCACGACGGCGCGCCGCTGCATGCAACCCAGAACCTGCTGTCGTACTGGGCACGCTTCGACCCCAGCGCCCGCTACGCGCTGGTCAGCGTGGCCAATGGCAAGAAACGCCCGGTGATCATCGACCTGGACAGCGGTGAACACAGCGACCCTGTGGAGCGTGACGTGGACGCCAGGTTCGGCAGCATCGACCCGCTGCTGGGCAGGCTCTGGGCCCCCGACGAGCGTGCCCGCAATGGCGTGCTGACGGTCGATTGCGCCAGCGGCGAAGTCGGCAGGGTCAGCGTGCCGCTGGAGGCAAAGGTGCGCAGCCTGCGCTTTTCCCGCGACGGGCAGTACCTGTTCGTGACCGGGGAAAACAACCGGCTGTTGTGCTGCGACCGCGAGGGCGCAACGGTATGGACCAAAGACGTCAGTGCGTATGGCCATGTCGGCTCGGGCCGGATCCTGTTCAACGAATCCGGCAGCCACCTGTGCCTGCCGACCTCGCCCACCGACAGCTCCACGCTCACCGGCAATCTCATCATCGCAACCGCCACCGGCCATACCGAGACCACCATCATGCCCAAGGCGCGACTGGCCGCTGACTGGTTTGGCGACCACGTGCTGAGCCATCGTGGCGAGGTGGTGGACTTCTTCACCGGCGCCTTCGTGGCCAAGCTGGACCTGGCCAGCCCCTGCTGATCGTCACCTGACCCGCCCCTTCAACGGCCCCCGCCGCCCCGTGTGCTAGCGTCTATGGGTGGCCTGCGCCTTGCGCACGGCCACGCCCATAAGAAATCAAGACCTGACCGACTGATGACGGGTGAGCCATGCAACTGCGAATCAACCAGACGACCTACGAGGTCGATGCTGACGCGGACACGCCCCTGCTGTGGGTGATCCGCGATGACCTGGGCCTGACCGGTACCAAGTACGGCTGCGGCCTGGCCCAGTGCGGCGCCTGCTCGGTGCTGGTGGACGGCGCCGTGGTGCGTGCCTGCGTGACCCCGGTGGCCGGCGTGGTGGGGCGCGAAATCACCACCATCGAAGCCGTGGAGGCCGACGCCGTGGGCAAGCGCGTGGTCAGCGCCTGGGTCAAGCACCAGGTGGCCCAGTGCGGTTACTGCCAGTCGGGCCAGGTGATGGCGGCCACCGCCCTGCTCAAGCACACCCCGCACCCGAGCGATGCCCAGATTGCTGCCGCAATGGTCAACCTGTGCCGTTGCGGCACCTACAACGCCATCCATGCCGCCGTGCACGACGTGGCCGCCGCGCAGGAGAACGCCTGATGAACGACAGCCTGCGCGTTACCGGCGTGGCCCAGCCCTTCCCTGTGGGCGAGCCGGTCAATATCTCCCGCCGCAGCTTTCTGCTGGCAAGCGCCGGCACGGCAGTGGGCGCACTGGTGCTGGGCTTCGGCCTGCCCCTGGGCCTGAGCCGTGTGCAGGCCGCCACGGGCAACGCACCGGCGCCCGGCACCCAGGTGCCGGCCTTCCTGGAGATCCGCCCGGACGGCCGCATCCGCCTGCTCAGCCCGTTCATGGAGGGCGGCCAGGGCATCTTCACGGCCATGGCGCAGATCGTGGGCGAAGAGCTCGATGCCGACCCCGCCACCTTTTTGATCGACAGCGCACCGCCCGGCGAGCAGTACGTGGTGATGGACAACGGCATGCGTATCACCGGCGGCAGCATGTCGGTGCGCACCAGCTACCCGACCATGCGCCGCCTCGGCGCCCTGGCCCGCGCCATGCTGCTGCAGGCCGCTGCCGAGCGCCTGGGCGTGCCGGTGGGCGACCTGAGCACCGAGCCCGGCCGGGTGATACACGCCGCGTCGGGGCGCACGCTGGGCTATGGCGAACTGGCAGCCCAGGCCATGGACCTGCCCGTGCCAGACCCTGCCAGCGTGACGCTGCGCGACCCCAGCCAGTTCCGCTGGATCGGCAAGCCAGTGCAACGGGTGGACGCCTATGACAAGTCCACCGGCAAGGCCGTGTACAGCATCGACGTGAAGGTCGACGGCATGCTGCATGCCGCGGTGCAGCATGCACCGCGCCTGGGCATGCGCGTGGGCGAGCTGCGCAACGAGGCGCAGGTGAAAGCCATGAAGGGCGTGCATTCGGTGCATCGGCTGCCCGGTGCGGTGGCCGTGGTGGCCGAGCGCTGGTGGCACGCCAAGCGCGCGGTGGAGGCCGTGCAGGTGCAGTGGCTGGAGGCATCGGCCGACGCGAAGGTGCGCCAGATGCCTGCGGACTTTTCCAGTGACGCCTTTCGCGACCAGTTGGCCGCGGCCACCGGCCCGGCCCGCGACGAAGAGAATGAAGGCGACTTCGGCAAAGCCTTTGCCGACGCCGCCACCCAGGTGGAGGCCACCTACCACAACCAGTTCCTCAACCATGCGCAGCTGGAGCCGCCTTCGGCCCTGGCGCGCTTCAACCCCGACGGCACGCTGGAGGTGTGGCTGCCCAACCAGGCGCCCGACATGTTCCGCGCCGACATGGCCAAGCGCACCGGCCTGGACCCGGCGCAGATCACCTTGCATTCGCCGCTGCTGGGCGGCTTTTTCGGCCGCCACTTCCTGTACGACAGCGCCAACCCCTACCCGCAGGCGATCCTGCTGGCCAAGGCAGTCGGGCGCCCGGTCAAGCTGATCTGGAGCCGCGAAGAGGAGTTTCTGCGTGACGTGCTGCGCCCCATGGCCGTGGTCAAGTTCCGCGCCGCACTCGACGCCCAGGGCCTGCCGGTGGCCATCGAGGCAGTCAGCGCCACCGAAGGCCCCACCGAAGCCATCGCCGGCAAGCAGGGCGAGAAAATCGACCCCACGGCACTCGAAGGGCTGTCGGGCAAGGCCTACGCCATCCCCAGCAAACGTATCGCCCAGGTCTATGTGAAAGGCCCGGCGATGCTCGGTTACTGGCGTTCGGTGGGCAACTCGCTGAATGACTTCTTCTATGAGGCGTTCCTCGATGAGCTGGCCGACAAGGGCAAGCAGGACCCGTTCGAACTGCGCCTGCACCTGCTGCGCGACAACCAGCGCCTGACCAACCTGCTGCAGGCGGTGGGCGATCTGTCCGGTGGCTGGAAGCGTGGCCCGTTCACCGCCGAGGACGGCTCGCGGCGCGCTCGGGGTGTGGCCATGGCCTCGCCGTTCGGCTCGGAGGCGGCGGTGATCGCCGAGGTGTCCATCGAGCAGGGCCAGGTGAAGGTGCACGATATCTGGGAGGCCATCGACCCCGGCAGCATCGTCAACCCGGCGATCATCGAGGCGCAGGTCAATGGCGCGGTGTCGCTTGGGCTGTCGCAGGCACTGGTGGAGGAAGCGGTGTACGTGAACGGCCAGCCGCGCGCGCGCAACTATGACCTGTACCCGATCCTGTCGGCGCAGCGCATGGCACGGGTGCATGTACGCATCGTCGAGAGCGGCGCGAAGATGGGCGGTATCGGCGAGCCGCCATTGCCGGCGGTGGCCCCGGCGGTGGCCAACGCGGTGGCGCACCTGACCGGCCAGCGCATCCGCAGCATGCCGCTGTCGCGCTACACCTTCAGCTAGGCCTCGATCAGGGACATCGCGCACATGACCAAGAGTCGACTCGCAACAACGCTGGGCTGTTTCGCGCTGCTGTGCCTCGTGGTGGCCGCCGCAATGGCCTGGTACGTCACCCGCACACCGGCCTCGCCCTTCGCTGCCCAGGCCAGTGCCGCACCGCCAGACCCGGCCCTGGTGCAACGCGGCGAGTACGTGGCGCGGCTGGGCGACTGCGTGGCCTGCCACAGCCTGCCAGAGGCGGCGCCGTTTACCGGCGGGTTGAAGATGGCCACCCCGCTGGGCGCGATCTACGCCACCAACATCACCGCCGACCGCGCCACCGGCATCGGCGCCTACAGCCTGGCCGACTTCGACCGCGCCGTGCGCCATGGGGTGACCCCGGACGGTCGCCGGCTGTACCCGGCCATGCCCTACCCCTCGTACGCCAAGCTCAGTGACGACGATATCCGCGCGCTGTATGCCTTCTTCATGCACGGGGTGAGCCCGGCGGCGCAGGCCAACAAGCCCAGCGAAATCCCCTGGCCACTGAGCCTGCGCTGGCCGATTGCGCTGTGGAACGGCCTGTTCACCGACCCCGCGCCCTACCCGGCCAAGCCGGACCAGGATGCGCAGTGGAACCGCGGCGCCTACATCGTGCAGGGGCCGGGCCACTGCGGCAGTTGCCATACGCCGCGCGGCCTGGCCTTCAACGAGAAGGGCCTGAGCGAGGCCAGCAAGACGTACCTGGCCGGCGGGCTGCTGGATGGCTGGTATGCGCCGAGCCTGCGCAACGACCCCAACACCGGGCTTGGGCGCTGGAACGAGGCGGATATCGTCAGCTTCCTCAAGCACGGGCGCAACCGGCACGCGGTGGTGTACGGCTCGATGACCGAGGCGTTCAACAATTCCACGCAGTTCATGAGCGACGAAGACCTGGGCGCGATCGCGCACTACCTCAAGTCGCTGCCCGGCGACCCCAGCCGCGACGGGCCGGCATGGCAGTACCAGGCGAGCGAGCTGTCGGCCGCATCCACGGCCCCCGGCGCGCGCACCTACGTGAGCCGCTGCGCGACCTGCCATGGCCTGGACGGGCGCGGCCAGGCCGAGTGGATGCCACCCCTGGCCGGCGCCACCTCGGCGCTGGCCAGGGAGGACGCATCGGCCATCAACATCACCCTGAACGGCTCGCAGCGCATCGTCGCCGCGGGCGTGCCGGACGCCTACCGCATGCCGGCATTTCGCGAACAGCTGTCGGACCGGGAAATTGCCGAGGTGCTGAGTTTTGTGCGCAGCACCTGGGGCAATCACGGTGGCGCGGTAGAGGCCAAGGCGGTGGGCAAGCTGCGCGAGCACACCGGGCCGGCCAGCAGCAACCCGATCATCTTGCAGATGCGTTGAGCATCACAACCAGGAAGCCCCCATGCCATTGCAACGCCTGTCGAGGACGCCCCATGGAAAGCATTGACCTGCTGGTGCTGCGAACTGCCCGGGAGTGGCTTGCCGGCGGCGAGCGCTGCCTGCTGGCCACCGTGGTGCGCACCTGGGGCTCGTCGCCGCGACCGGTGGGCTCGATGATGGTGCTCAGGCAGGACGGGCGCGCGGTGGGCAGTGTGTCGGGCGGGTGCATCGAGGACGACCTGATTGACCGGTACAGCAGCCTCCATGGCGGGCCGGGGATGCCAGGCGGCGCGCCCCAGGTGGTGCGCTACGGCGTGAGTGCGGACGAGGCGCACCGGTTCGGCCTGCCATGTGGCGGCACCCTGGAACTGGTGCTGGAGTTCGCACCCTGCGCGCAGGCGCTGGGCCGATTGCTGGGGCTTCTCGATGAGGGAGTACTGATGCGCCGCGAGCTTGACCTGGCCTCGGGTGAGGTGACGGTGCGGGCCGACCAGCCCCATGCACCGTTCAGCTTCGATGGGCAGCGCATGAGCAACCCGCTGGGGCCGGCTTACCGGATGCTGCTGATCGGCGCCGGTGTGCTGGCCGAGTACGTGGCGGTGATGGCGCTGTTCAACGGGTTCAAGGTGTCGGTGTGTGATCCGCGGCCCGAGCACATGGACGTGTGGACGGTCGCCGGGGTAGAGAAGCTGATGGGCATGCCGGACGACGTGGTGCGCGCGTTTGCGGTGGATGCTCGCACCTGCGTGATTGCCCTGAGCCATGACCCCAGGCTGGATGACCTGGCGCTGATCGAAGCGCTGCGCGGGCCGGCGATGTACATCGGGGCGATTGGCTCGCGGCGCAACAGCGAGAGCCGCCGCCAGCGCTTGATCGGGCATTTTGGCCAGACGCCGGAATCGCTGCGGCGCCTGCATGGGCCCATCGGGCTCTATATCGCCAGCAAGACCCCAGGGGAGATTGCGGTGAGCGTGATGGCCGAGGTGCTGGCGGTGAAGAACGGCGTGCCCCTGCCCGGCGCTGTCGGCGCGGGGCCGACCCAGCCCCGGGTGGAGCACCCGCCACTGACTCAGGCATCGTGTTGTGCGCACCCAGGGTGACTGCATCGCCCTGGTGCTGGCTGCAGGCCGTGCCAGGCGCTTTGGCAGCGACAAACGCCTGGCACGGCTGGCGTCGGGGCAAACGCTGCTGGCAGCCACGCTGGCACGGGCACTGGAGGCGTTCGACGACGTCCGGGTGGTGCTCAGGCCCGGGGACGATCCCGCGAACCTGGCAATTGACGGGCGGGTACGGGTTCTGTGGGCCGAGCAGGCCGACCAGGGCATGGGCAGCAGCCTGGCAGCCGGGGTGCGTGCGCTGGAACAGTCACCGGCCCCGGCCGTGGCGGTGTTGCTGGGCGATATGCCCTGGGTGCAGGGGCAGACGCTCAAGCAGTTGAAGGCCCTGTACAACGCCCGGCAGATCGTGCTGCCGCTGCATCACGGGGTGCGTGGGCATCCGGTGATCTTCGGTCGACAGTTCTGGCCGGCCCTGGCATGCCTGCAGGGCGATCAGGGCGGCAAGGACATCGTGCGCGGCGCGCACGACGCCTGCGTCCAGGTGCCGGTGGAAGATGCGGGCGTCATCAGGGATGTGGATCAGCCGCGGGACATCCCGGCTGGCTCGAGGTGAGCGACGCCACCCGCGCGCAACTGCCGCTGCACGCTGGCGCCGCGCTCAAAGCGCCGCATAGACAAGGGCTGACAGCCGGCCGGGGCGCGGATCGATCATGCTGTGGCCGCCCGAGGTCGTGGTGACGAAACCGAAACTCACGCGCCGCTCGGGGTCGGCAAAGCTGATCGGGCCGCCAAGCCCGATATGGCCGAAGGTGTCCGGGCCCATGGCGTGGGTAGCCGCCGGGTCGATTTGCTGCTCCAGCATGCAGCCCAGCCCGTAGCGCATTGGCCGCATCCATACCCGATCCATGCCATGACTGTGCTCTCGGGTGAATTCGTCGAGCAGTTCAGGGCCGATGAAGTGGCCCGCCAGCAGCGCACTGTAGAAACCGGCCAGGCCGTGAGCGGTGGCATGGCCACACACCCCCGGTTGCCGATAGGCCCACCAGCGCGGGTCACTGGTGCGCCGGGGCACCATGCCGGGGTTGGTGAATGCGAATGTGGCGATATGCGAGGGCTCGGTCTTCACCACCGTGCGCAGCGCTTGCGAGTAGGGGTCGCCAACGCGCCCGGTGGCACTGTCGAAGCGAGCGATACGGTGAAACTGCGTCTCGTCCACCCCAAGGTGCACGTCCAGGCCGTGAGGGTCCAGCATCTGTTCATGGATGAAGGCGCAGGGGTCGCGCCCGTCCACCCGACGAATCAGCTCGCCCAGAATCCAGCCAAAGGTGGTGGTGCCGTAGCCCAGGTCGGTGCCCGGTTCCCACCACAGCGGCTCGTCTTCCAGCACCCGCACCATGTGCTCCCAGTCATACATCATCGGGTTATGGTCGGGGCCCCGCAGCGCCGGCAGGCCGGCGGTGTGGTTCATCACCTGACGCACACTGACCCTGGCCTTGCCGTTGCGGGCGAACTCGGGCCAGTAGCGGGCCACCGGCGCATCCAGTTCCAGCCGGCCCGCCTCGACCAGCATCAGGATGGCCACTGCCACATAGGGTTTTACAACACAGAAGGTGTTGGCCAGCGTGTCGTGCGTCCAGGGCCTGCCGCCCTCCTGGTCCGCCACACCGGCCCACAGGTCGACGACCCGCTCCCCGTCCACCTGCACACAGAGCCCGGCACCCCGCTCCTGCGGATCATCGAACATCGCTTCGAAGGCCTGCCGGACCGCCTCGAAGGGCTGGGCACATATCCCTTGCGCTTTCATGCCTCGTCTTCCTCGTCGTTGAAATGTTGCCCTGTAACCGAGCGACGTTGCTGCGTAGCAGACCTGCCAGGCGACAATGATTGTCTCGGCGCCTGACAGACCCGAACGCATTACTGTTGGCTCGTGAACCTGACTATCGACTGCGCCCCCTGGGGCGCCCCCTCAAACACACAGGTTGATGGAACGTTCATCCACGCGAGCGCGTGTGCGTGTGTGCCAGGGAATAACGGTTCGCGCGTTTATAGGTGCCGAAGTCATTGAACCGAACACCGGCCTCGGCCATGACTTGATGCGCATAAGGCGCGGTCATCTGGCGCAGGTAGAACGGGTCCCTGACAACGAAGTGGTGAATACTGTGGGTGCTGCCGAAGTTGAAGCAGAACAATTGAAACGGCCATAGCCACCAGGCGTTCATGACCTGAGTTTGCTGCAGCGCATTGCGCGGTGCCACATCACCGTAATAGTGCATGTTCGAACTGATGAAAAACAGGCAGAACTGCCGGATCAGGTTGGGCGCGACCAGAATCACGACCACACTGTTGACCACGTCCATCACCGCCAGGGTGGTCGCGGAACTGTGCACCTCGTGCCCGCTGACCGCGCCAAGCCAGGCATACAGGTGGTAGCCGAGAAACACATACCAGCAACCCCAGTACAACAGCCCGAAGGGTGTATTGAGCCGGACGATCTTGACCAGCAAGCGGACTTTCTCCCGCCAGCCTGGGGCAAATACCGCATTGAGAAAACCGAAGATGAACCCGTCCACCAGTTTCAACAACCGCAATACACCCCAGGGGCTGCCACTGGTGGTGATCCAGGCTTCCACATCCGTCTCGGTGCCTGACTCTTTATGGTGATGAAAGTGCAAACTTCGCCTTAACCAGGGGCTGGGCATTCCCGGCCGAGCCAACCAGCATAAAAACATCATGGCATTGTGCGCCAGCGGCTGTTTTCTGAAATAAAGACGATGAATCAGATCGTGTTCTATTTCATGAATGAACGAGGTCAGCAGCGCGTTGATCAGAATGCAGCCCCAGGCAGGAATGGCCCCCTGCAGGTAGAGCCCCCCACTCACCACCATGCCGATCAGGGACACCGCCATGACACCTGCACCCAGCGCATTCTGATGTTGCAGGATCGGATAGCGCTGGCGCAGGTAATTACCATGTTCGGTAATACGCCGGGTAACATGATCAATCTTTTGCTGATCGGTAGTGGGGCGTTCAAGTTCCATTGCTGCCTCCAAGACTTTCATACCTCATCCTCTGTTTGTGTCGGACAATCCCCCGCCAGGACAAACCGGCCGCGTCAATTGTTCGGGCTATACAACGGGTAGGTGAATGCATGCGCGCATTATATGAACGCAAATCGACTGTTTGCGTGAAGCTTGTTAAGATCCTTTCAAGCTTCAAAATGATAAGGCAAGTAAAAGTCTTTGCAACTGTGTATTTTGGGTGGGTTCAGCGTGACAGTTACGTGTAAGGATTTTTAATTTAGTTACAGGTTGTACAGTTATAAAACGACGCCGTACAAGTATTGCCAAGGAGGCACCATGAGATTGCATCGCATCAGATATTGCCGGCTCGCCTCACCGAAACCAGACGCCAGCGTACCCAGCCCAGCCAGCCCCGATGCCTTCGACGCGGTGTTTTACGATGCCCCTGCAGACACGGCCACCCACCGCGCAGGCTTTGAAAAGCTGCTGCGTTACCTGCAGTGCGGGGATACCGTGATCGTGGACAGCATGGCCTCGCTTTCGGCCAATACCGAGCAGTTGTGCAACTTCATTCGCCGCTTGATCGAAAAACAGGTCACGCTCAAGTTTGTGGATGAAAACCTGACATTCCGAGATGACGGCCGTGAAGTTGCGGGCCCCATCGTCGCGGCCATGGAGTTGCTTGCAGAGTTCGAGCGCGCGGCACTGCGCGAAAAACAGGCCGCCGGTATTGCAACTGCAAGAAATCGGGGTTCCTACCGAGGTCGAAAGAAGAAACTGTCCGACAATCAGGTTGTAAGTTTAATTGAGCGCGCCCGCGCGGGAGAAAGTAAATCCCGGCTGGCGCGTGATTTCGATATCAGTCGCCAGACGTTATATCGGTATTTGAAATCGACCTAGGGCTCTTCAGAAGAAGAGCCCTGGGTACTAGTTGTTCCAGGCCGCCTGGGCTACCCTCACTGCTTGACCAGGTCGCTCGGCTTCCAGCTCTGGTCGAAGAACGCCTGTTTGGGCCCATACAACCGCACGATCACCAGAAAGCCCTTGTCTGGCAGGGTCTTGATCCAGTTCTTGCCCTCGCCCGGCGAGGTGGGGCCGAAGTAGATGTCGGTGGAGCCGTCGCTGTTGGGCGTCGGCTTGTCCATCTGGTTGAGCGACGGGAACGGCTGGCCGTTGTCCAGGCCCGATGCCGTGAGGTTGTCGTAGGCGGTAACCGACCAGAACAAGGCCGCCGGCACGTTCGCCGGCAGGTTGAGCTTGTAGGTGTGGGCACCGTCGAGGAACTTGCCCTCGGCATCGCGGGTGGTGGCCGGGTATTTGGCACCGGCGCCGACCAGGTTCATCACCATGCCCGGGCTGTCCGAATAGGCCGAGGTGAAGAACGCCACGCGCTGCTCCAGGTTGGTGAAGGTGCCACTGGCCTGGAACTCGGTGTTCTCCCCGGCAAAGGTGTTCACGAACTGGCGATCCTTGTAGTACAGGCCGCCAGGCTCTTTGGGCAGCAGGTGGCTGGTGACCACCTTGCTCATCTTGAACGCGGTGCGCGCCGCTTCATCGAGCAACTTGCGCCGTTCGGCATCCGGGGCGAAGGGCTTGCCCTTCTCGATGCCCAGGGTGTGCAGGAACCCGCGCATGTCCATGTCGGCCGGGTCCACCGCTTCGGCGTCGATGAAGCGCGACAGCATGTCGAAGTAGCGACCGTCCTCGGGGAACAGCATGTTGATCGGTGCGCCGGTGGCATCGGGAAACTGCATCGCCAGTGCCGAGTCCTTCTTGCCCAGCGGATAGATCCTGGTGCGCTCGACCTCGGCCACCGGCACGCTGAGGTCGTTGGGGTCCTTGAAGAAGGTGCGCCAGAACAGGAACACGTTGTTGGTGCGCGAGCGATAGACGTAACCCTCGGTCGGCTCCGGGCCATTGTAGCCCGGCGGCAACAGCACGTAGGTGCCACCCTTGCCCTTGTCAGGGCCGGCCAGGCCCACGTCGCCGCGCCAGGTCTTGCCGTCGATGGTCGGGCCGACGATGGGGCGCTGGAAGAAGTCGTCGAACATGCCCTGCACCCCAGGCGGGGCTTCGACCACCAGCGGGCCGTACTTGGCCAGGTCCAGGTAGCTCATGGCGTAGACCAGGTCGGAGTTGGGCGTGGTCACCAGTGTCTTGGCGTTGATGCGTTTCTTCCAGGTGGGCAGGATGTTGTAGCCGGCGCCGAAGTGCTTCTCGGAGGCCTCCTTCATCGACCAGATGTTGATCGCCGGCAACGCCCACAGGTACGACTGCACGGCGCGCTGGAACACCAGCTCGTCGATGAGGCTGCGTGCGGTTGCTTCGGTCGGGAAGCCCTTTTCGAAGGGCTGGTTGGCCAGTTCTTCGTAACGGGTGGCGGCATTGGCCACGCTGCTCAGGGAAATGGCTACGGCCAGGGCCGTCACGGTGCTGCTCAAACGGTTCATGAGGTGTCCTCGTGGCGCGATGGGGTAATCCGTTCAGTTGACCTTGACCACGGCCGGCGGCGTCCACTGGCCGTTCATCGCCGCCGCCTGTGGCCAATAGGCCCGCACGTAGAGCGAGAAGTCGGCCCCCTTGGGCGCGGGCAGCCAGTTGCTCTCCTTGTCCGCGCCGGGCGAATCGCTTTGTACGTAGAGCGTCAGCGAGCCATCGGGGTTGGTCTTGAGCGACGTGTTCTTGGTACCCAGGGAGTAGCGCCCCAAGGGGTTTTCGGCGAAGAAGTGCTGCTGGTTGTACAGCGTCAACGACCAGAACCCCTTGACCGGCGGCAGCGCGCCCTTGGGGAAGGTCACGCTGTAGCGCTGGCCACCGTTGAGCCGGGTGCCGGAGGCATCCAGGTCCTGGTAGAAGTACTTGGTCTCGATCTGCTTGTTGACGAAGATGTTCGAACGGGCCACCGCGGTGCGCAGGAAATAATCGGTGCCGAACGCCGCGCCGTTGCTGATGGTGCTCCAGTGGTGGGGCAACTGCTGGCCGTAGTTGCGAAATTGCAGCAACGGCTTGACCACCTCGCTGTCAGCCTTCTGCGCCTCGTCGATCATGGCTTTCTTCAGCTCGGGATCGCGCTGGGCTATCTGCGCCAGCACCGTCAGTTGCGCATAGCGCGCCTCTTCGCCGGGCAGCGGCCTGGCATCCTTGAGAATCGCCGGCAGCTCGTCGAAGAAGGTTTCCGGGAACACCCAGCGGGTTTCCTCTTCACCCGCCGCCTCGGCCGGGAATTTCGGCGACTGGCTCCAGTCACGCTGCTTGGGCTTGCCGTCGTACTTGGACAAGGGGTACATGTCGATGCCCGACAGATAGTGCTGGATGGCCTTGCGATCGTCGTCGGTATCGTCCTGGAACACCCGTGGAATCACGAACCCGGTGTTGGTGCTGGCGCGGAACACCTGGGTGATGCCCTGTGGCACCTTGCCGTTCCAGTCCGGGCCCACCAGCAGGTAGAAGCCGGGCTTGGTGCCGTACATCTTGCCCAGCTCGGCAAAGCTGTCGGAGCGCAGGTCCACCATCTGGTACACCCAGAAACGGTCGCCGAAGTCCGGTACCTGGATCACCACGGGTTCGATGTCCAGGGCGATGCTGCCTGCGCCATACACCACATCCTGGTTGGGGCAGGCCACGAGCCGTTCCCCGGGCGAGATGTAGTCGGTGAGCATCGACAGGTGGTTGATCGGCGCCACAGGCACGATGCCGCCCATCAACCCCGCCTCGGGCAGGTCCTTGAACTTCTGCCGGCGGTTGAAGATGTTGGCCATGGGCCAACCCCAGAAGTACGCCTCCCTGGCCATCATCCGCACGTAGGTTTCCGTGACCTTCACATCCGCTTCGGGCCCGGAAACCTGCACTACCGGCTGGGTCTGTGCCTGGGCCGCTGTGCTACCGAACAGTACCGCGGTAGCGAGCAATCCACTGAAAAACAGGGGTGTCTTGTTCATCGGGTGCTTCCTTGCCTGTATGCCTGGGGGTGGGGTGACAAAAGGTGATGGTTAGAAACCTAGCAGAGGACGCGGCATCGGCCAGAACGCCGCTATTTATTGCGACACACCTTGACACATCATTTGGTAACGATTCTCATATGTATTATATTTATCACTACCACTGGGACCCTTCATGTCGCGCCCTACCCCGCCGCATTGCTCCGGCCTGCCCCGCAATCTGTTGGCCATGGCCATCTGCATGGCCACCCTGACCCCCGCCCTGGCCGATGACAGCTCTGCGACACCGCAGCCAGCCAAGGCTGCGACCCTGGAGCTGGGCGCCACCGAAATCGTCAACACTCAACTGGGCAGCACCACCGAAGGCACCCAGTCATACACCACCGGCGCCATGTCGACCGCGACCAAGCTGCCGCTGACCCTGCGCGAAACGCCCCAGGCCGTTACCGTGATTACCCGCCAGCGCATGGACGACCAGGCCATGACCAGCATCAACGACGTGGTAAAGGCCACCCCGGGGCTGTTCCTCGACTTCTCCAGCGGCCCTGGCCGGCAGACGTACTCGGCGCGCGGTTTCGACATCGACAACCTGATGTACGACGGCATCCCCAGTGGCTACCAGGGCTGGACCGTGGGCGCCCAGCCGAACCTGGCGATGTTCGACCGGGTGGAGGTGGTGCGCGGCGCCACCGGGCTGGTGACCGGTGCGGGCAACCCTTCGGCAGCCATCAACCTGGTGCGCAAGCGCCCGCTGGCCGAACAGAAGGTCACCCTCACCGGTGCGGCCGGCAGCTGGGACGACTACCGCGGCGAGGTCGATGCCTCCAGCCCGCTCAACGACAGCGGCACCCTGCGCGGTCGGGTGGTGACGTCCTACCGCGACAGCAACAGCTTCGTCGATGGCGTGGACGAGACCCACGGCCTGTTCTACGCCATCACCGAGGCGGACCTGAGCGACGACACCACCCTGACCCTCGGCTTCTCCAACCAGAAGGACAAGACCAACTACTTCTGGGGCGCCTCGATGATCGGCCTGGACGGCCATCACCTGAACCTGCCGCGCTCGTACAACCCGGGTACCCCCTGGGAGAACAAGGACCAGGAGATCAACACCGTCTTTGCCGAGGTACGCCAGCGCCTGGCCAACGACTGGAAGCTGCAGGTCAACGCCAACTATTCCGAGCAGAACGCGCTGTTCTCCGGCTCGTACCAGTCGCGCTGGGTCAACAACACGCTGGCACGCACCGTGTACCAGTCGGCCCACGATGAAAACCAGGCCGGCGTGGATGCCTTTGTCAGCGGGCCCTTCGAAGCGCTGGGGCGCACCCATGAACTGGTGGTGGGTGCCAGCAAGCGCATCTACGACATGACCACCCACAACTATGCCCCCTACGACCCCAACTGGCCGATCGATGCCGGCAAGCCGAACTTCACCCACACCGGCAACAGCCGCGAAGTGACCACCCAGGATGGCGTGTACCTGACCACCCGCCTGAGCCTGGCCGACCCGCTCAAGCTGATCCTGGGCGGGCGCCTGGACTGGTATGACTACGACAACCGCGATGGCGACGGCGACTACAAGGTCACCCGCAACGTCACCCGCTATGCCGGGCTGATCTACGACCTGGACGAGCATCACTCGGTCTACGTCAGCTACAGCGACATCTTCACCCCGCAGAGCAGCAAGGGCACCTCCGGCACCCCGGTCAAGCCGATCGTGGGCAAGAACTACGAGGTGGGCATCAAGGGCGAGTACTTCGAGGGTGCGCTCAACGCCAGCCTGGCGCTGTTTCGCATCGACCAGGAAAACCGTGCGGTGCAGGTGTTCGTGCCGAACTGCCCGCAGACCGAATGCTACGAGGCCTCGGGCGAGATCCGCAGCCAGGGTATCGACTTCGAGCTGCAGGGTGCGCTGACCGAGAACTGGCAGGTGGGCGGTGGCTACACCTATGCCCGCGTGCACACCCTCAAGGACGCCGCCAACCCGCAGAACGTCAACCAGCGCTTTGACACCGACACGCCCGAGCACCTGTTCAAGCTGACCACCACCTACCGCTTCCAGGGCCCGCTGGAGAAACTGCGCGTGGGCGGCAACGTGTCGTGGCAGAGCCGCCTGTACAACGACGTGGCGCTGGCCAACGGTGGCAGCTATCGCCTGGAACAGGGTGGCTACGCCGTCACCGACCTGATGGCCGGCTACCGGCTGACCCGCAACCTGGACCTGCAGCTCAACGCCAACAACGTGTTCGATCGCAAGTACTACTCGTCCATCTCCAACTCGACCAGCTACGGCGGCGACACCTACGGCACACCGCGCAACATGATGCTCACGGCCAAGTACAGTTTCTGATGTGAAGTGGCGCAGGGATGCGCCGTGTTGTTGTCTGTACGCAGTGCGCCACGCACGTCCTGCCGTTCGATCAAACCGTCCCTGCCCTTCAACCATTGCGCGTGGGTTTTCTGGGGCGACATCCTCAATCCGTGATGACTTAACTGTTGCGGTCCATCCGCTTTAGATAATGTCACCTTTCACTTCAATCAAAATATCTCGCAACTACTGAACGCCACTTAACACAATATCTGAATCAAACAAGCTATCAATCATAGGAAACTTCCTACCACTGCAGCAACCAACACCTCTCGACCAAAAACACCATTAACACTCAAAACTTAAGTACGTCACCGGGCAGTGACAAAATAACTTCTGCCCAGTCGCACCGCGACTTGACAGGCCTGCCCGCCAGATGGAAGTATATTTTTCATCACGTAGCCGCCCGGCACTTTTAAATAACCACCACCCCATAATAAATATAGAACTGCCTCGTCATCCGGAAGAGCCAAGGCTGATGAAAGCCTTGCTGCATAACAAACCGAAGTAACTGCCAACGTTGAGTCTGAAAGGATGTTCAGCCATGCAGCTTCTCCATCACGTCATTGCAGATAATGCTACTAAATACCCTACCAAGTCGGCCATTGTGCTGGATGGCATCACAACGCCTTATCAAGTGCTGCAACAGCATGCGGATGACGTCGCCTCCTTGCTGCAGACGGTGGGCATTGCAACAGACGACCGTGTGGGTCTGTACTCAGCCATTTCCGTCGAGCTGATCGCTGCTTATCTGGCCATCCTGCAAGTCGGGGCAATCACCGCTGCAACTCATCACACACTAAGTCGCGAGAAGCTGGTTCATCAGCTCAAGGATTCAGGCACGCGTGTGCTGATTACCGACTGTACCGAGGGTCTGCCGGATCTGATTGAGGAAGTCGGACTGGAGCTGATTTTGCTCACCGGTCCGGTATTCGCGGCTGCGCCAAAGGTCATCCGACTGGCTGATGCCATCGCCTCGTACAGGGATCAGAATGCCCCGGCCGCTATGCCGCTAGTCATGGACTCCGAGCAACCCACCTCGATCTTCTATACCTCGGGTTCGAGCTTCAATCCCAAAGGGGTGCTGGTCAATCATCGGATCATGCTAGCGGCCTGCAGCCGGGTCACCGAGTACCTGCAGATCAAACCCGACGACCGCATCCTCAGCTATTCGACGCTGGGTTCCGACTATGGCGTCTACAACGTGGTGATGCCGCTGTTCGCCGGCGCCACCAGCGTCATAGAAAGCCGCCCCGCCAGCACCGCCGACGATGTGCTCGCGGTTGTCGAGCGCGAGGCAGTCACGGCGATGCATGTCTTCCCCCCGGTATTTTCCCTGCTAGCCAATGCTGGCCCTGAATGGCAGGTTCGGGTCCCCAGCCTGCGCTACATTTCCAGCAGCGGACAGGCCTTGCACGTCCGCCAAATTCAGCAGGTACGCAATGTGCTGCCCAGGGTGAAGCTCTTTTCCAGCTACGGGCTCACAGAGTGCAAGCGCGTCAGCTACCTGCCCCCCGGGCAAATCGACGAGCGCCCAACTTCAGTGGGCAAACCCCTGCCTGGCATCAGCATTTGCCTTGTGGACGAACAGGGTCGAGCCATCGACCAGCCCGGCCAAATCGGTGAGCTGCTGGTAACCAGCGACTACCTGATGCTCGAGTACTGGAACATGCCCGAGGCCAATGCCAAAGCCTTCGTACACGATGCCTTCGGTCATTCTCGGATGTTCCGCACTGGCGATCTGTTCAAGCAGGACGCTCAGGGTTACCTCTACTACGTGGCCCGCAAGGACGATGTGTTCGCACGCAATATCTGGATGGTCAACCCGCTGGAAATCGAGCAGTGCCTGGCCGCGCACCCAGCGGTGGCCGAGGTGCTGGTTGTGCCTGTCGCCGACGAATCGGCCGGCCACGTGCCAAGGGCCTGCATCGTGCTTGCAGCGGGCCATGACCAGACCAGCGAGCAAGCTCTGCTCGATCACTGCAAAGCCCGGCTGGACTGGCACATGGTGCCCACCCACTTCGTATTCCTCGAAGCTTTGCCGAGAACCGACTCAGGCAAGTTCACCACCCAAGGACTGATCTGATGGCAGGAATGACAAAATGACCACTTGTACCCAGCCTCTACTGGACGACGCCATTCTGGACCAGGACCTGCAACAAAGCGCCATGCTCAAATTGGCCGGCCACTTCCATAGCCTGGCAACAGGCGCCAGCCAAGTGCCCTTGCAATCCCTGCACAGCCATCTGAAGTCGAAGATCGAAGACCCACGAGTCCTTGACTACCATGACCGCTTGATAGAGGGTGCGGGGCCACTCTTTTCTCATTTCCTCGCCAGTGTTCCATACATTCTCGAAGAGCTGTCCAGGGTTGGCGTAGCCCTGACCCGCCTGGCCCAGGCCCGCACCACAGAAGCCGGCCAGACCTTCAGCCTGTTCGAAGTAGATGCCTTTGATGGCAGTAACGGCCGTGCTCTGGCCGGCCATTCGCAAGGCCTGATCCGCAGCTTCACCTCATCTCCCAATCGGGCGAACCAGATCACCTTCGACAGGCACGCAGACCCGGCATTGTCGCGGTTCTATCCGCAGTCTTTCTTCAAGGTGTGCCCGCCCCTCTTGCAAAGCCCCGAATACGAGAGCTTCAACCTGGGTTTTGAGTTCATTTATGAAATGGCCGCGTTCCAGTTCTATAGCCGTGACCGCAATCGGCAAATCAGCCATATCAAGCAATTTCTCAAACCTGGGGGGTTGGCATTTTTTCTTGAGAAGCTTAACCACCCCGACCCTATGGAATACCTGCGTCGGGAGCGCATCAAGGACGAGGTGTTCAAAGCTCGCTACTTCAGCGAAGAAGAAATTCGCTGGAAACGCCAACAGATGCTCCAACAGATGCAAAACGGCCAGGTCACCTTGGAAGAGTTAGTCAGCACCCTCTCGACCCATTTCAATCACGTTCACCTCCTCTGGAGCAGCAGTAACTTCTGCGAATTCGTCGCCTCTGACGACCCGGAGAAAATCGAACACTTCCTCAGTCTGCTGGGCCCGGTGGTGCAACCCGCAGACTTCAGCTTTGAAAGCACGCGCCTGGGCGCCATTTCGTCCTCGCCGAGCGATGATGGGGGCTCGGGTAATGTTTGATTTCGCTGAACAGATGCCTCACCAGGCGGCCCTGCCCGCACTCTGTCAACGAGCCCGACAACACCTGCCAGGCTGGCGGGAACGAGCGAGCGTGGCAGAAAAAAACCGCCGCTTGAACAGCGCTACGTTCACCGAGCTGTTTGCTGGCGGTTGGCTGGACCTGCTGTCACCCCGCGCCCCGGCCACCAGCAGCGGGCACTGGCCAACACTGGTGGAGAGCGCGCGCATCGCAGCCATGGGCTGTGCCTCCACGGGCTGGATGCTGGCCCTGGTGGGCGGCCACAGCTGCATCGCTCGGCGCCTGCCTCCATCCTGCCAAGCCCGGCTATACGCCGAAGGCCCTCGACAGCTGTTCGCCTCAGCTTCCAACAGCGCAGACAGCCAGTTGTCATTCGAGGCCGAGGGCGTTCGGGTTAGCGGGCGCTGGCGCTTCAGCTCGGGCATCGAGAACGCCACGTGGTTGATACTCAATGCCCCCTGCCCGAACCACCCGGATGCCGAGCGGACCCCGCGTTTCCTACTGCTGGTCGCTGCGCACAAGGTCCAGAAGCTGGACAGCTGGGATAGCTACGGCATGGCGGCAACCGGTTCGCACGATGTGCTGGCCCACCAGTTGCTGGTGCCCCACGAACAGGCCTTCCCCTTGAACGAAATATTTGGCCAGCGCCCGCTCGCACCCGGCGCCGACTATATCGACGGGCTTCCGCTAGCACCCTACCTCACTACCTCCATCATCGGCCCGCTACTGGGTTGTGCCGAGGGCGCGCATGCCGAATATGTGGCGACCCTGGCCGGATCGCCTCTGTCCAGCGATCCACGCTACGCCGAAAAGGTGTCCCACTCCTCGGCGCAGCTCTACAGCGCCAGGCTGCTGTATGACTCGCTGATTTCCCGGTTGCATGACGCCGGTATTCGTAGCCACGCTCTGGACGCAGCGCAACTGTTGCTGCTCAAACGCGACCGCGCCTATCTGGCACGACAATGCGTGCAGGTGGTGCAGCGCCTGGTCGAGCGGCTGGGCGCCTCGTCGCTGGTGACTGGCAATCCGCTTCAGCGTCACTGGCGCGATATTCAGGCCATGGCCGCGCACCGCGACCTGGTCTGGAGCGACGCGATGCTGGCCTGCGGCAAAAACATCCTGCTTCCCGTCAGTACAAATACAGAACCGGCCTGACTCCTTCTTAATCCCTGCATTGCCAGAGAGGCCTATATGTTCGTTCGCAACAAATCCGACGTCGAGAAAACCCCGTACTTTGTCGAATGGGGCGCCGGCACAAGCCATCGCCTGCTCACCGAGCGGGACGCCATGGGTTTTACCCTGTGCCACACCTTGGTCCGTGCTGGCACTGAATCACTGCTGCAGTATCGCAATCACCTGGAGGCGTGTTACTGCATCGCAGGGGAAGGCGAAGTCGAAGACATGCAGGGTAATGTCTATCCGATTCGACCCGGTGACGTGTATGTGCTCGACCAGCATGATCGCCATTACCTGCGCGGGGGCAAGCAACAGGATCTGATTCTGGTGAGCGTTTTCAACCCGCCCTTGCGCGGTGACGAGCGACATAACCTCAACGACAACTCGGGCTCTGCCTATTGATGTAGCGGCATGCCGTCACGCCACGCCGCCAAGCGGCAGGAGGTTGTTGTGCGTAAGGACTACCTGGCTTTTTTCACCTCACTGTTCTTCTCTCGACTGGCAGACCAGATACTTCTGTTCATCGTGCCGCTGGTGGTGTTTCAGGTCACCGACAGTGCGTCCTGGGCCGGGCTCGCTTTTTTCGTTGAATCACTGCCACGCTTTCTGGCGTTTCCTGTGTGCGGGGCCCTGTGCGACAAGTTCTGCCCCATCAGGATCCTGCACATCAGCCAGATCTACCGAGCGCTTCTGTGCGTGCTGGCGGTGGTGTTCTACGCCCTTTTCGGCGGCATTGCCTGGCTGGTGGTGCTGTCGGCGCTGTGTGGGGTACTGACCACGCAGGGCATCATGGCCAGAGAGGTGCTGATGCCGCATATCTTCCAGCACTACAGCTACGCCAAGACCCTGGCCTACTCGCAGATAGCCGACCAGACCGGGCTGGTGCTCGGGCCGCTGGTGGCAGCGCTGTTACTGGAAGTCTGGGCCTGGCATTGGGTGGTGCTTGGGGTGGCCGTGCTGTTCTTGCTGGCCGACATCGGCATGCTGGTGTGGCAACGTCTAAGCCGCATCACGCTGGGAGTGTTCGAGCAGCATCAGGATATCTGGCTGCAGCCACTGCGCATCGCCTTCGGGCATATCCGCGCATTGGCGGAGCTGAAAAAGATCATCGTGCTAGCGGTTGGGGTCAACCTGATCGTCGGGGTCACCTTGGCCACCTCGGCGGCCATGGTGCTCGGCGAGTACAGCGCCGGCAAGGATGACTACGCAGGGCTGCAGACAGTTGGCGCAGTGACCACCATCGTGATTCTGTTTTTTCTCGCCCGGGTGGTGTTGTCTTTAGGTGTAATGGGGGGCGTGGCCTATTCGATGATCGTCGCAGGCGCGTTCATCAGCGCCTGGAGCCCAGATCTGATCGGTTACGTGGTGGGGTTTCTGCTGATCGTCGGCTTCGACAAGATGTTCAACGTCTACATGCGCAGTATCCGTCAGCGGGTCATCGCGCCTCAGGACTTTGGCAAGACGGTGGGGGTGATCACCTTGCTCAACAATCTGTCGCAGCCCCTGGCCGGCTTGCTGGTGGCATTGTTGGCTGCCCCTTTGGGCACGCAAGGGGTGATTCTGATGCTGGCTGTGTCGGCTACGTTGCTGGGTGCGGGGGCGCTGTGGTGGTTTGGAAAGGCACCGGGCCAGCTCGACGCATCGGCACTGGAGGCAGGCCAAGATCCCGGCAAGTGAGTGAGGGGGCGCATTGACTGAGGTTGATTTTGCTATTAGTTAAATTTACAACTCTATCGTGCACTGGCTAGAATCAAGTAAACTTTAAAAAACCATGCCCTGGGCGAGCTCATGAAAAGTATCAACATTGCATATATCCTGTTCGGCTCCGTGCTTTCTTTAAAAGTGATGGCGAGCGGGCTAGACGTCGAGCACACACTAATTGAGCATCGCTGGTACACTTTTGAAGACGTGATAGAAAAGAGAAAAATATACAACAGGGTGGATATTTCGCGAGGGTACATCGAATACCATTTCGAGGGTGATGAATATAAACCCAAGCAGCCAGAAGAGAAATTGACGCCCCGTCAAAAATTCTATTCCAACCATGGCAGCGTTGGAACCTACGCGGCTGCTGATTATGAGACCGCGCTAGACAAGGAGTGCATAGATGTTGTCTCCGGTTCTTTAGGATCATTTATAGGGGACTATGAAAATTCCAAAAGACCTGACAGACAAAAATACAAGCGTACCGTTGTTGGCATAAAATCCTTAATGTACAAAGGCCCTGAGTATAACTTCAAGAGCCCTTCATCCTGGTCGCCTGCAGCGTTGCCCAAGAACAACAAAAGTCTTCTTTGTGAAATCTATGAAGTCAAGAGCAAAGAAAGTGATGTGAAATACATTGTTTATGCTGCTTCAGTGGCAACCGCTATGTTTGACGAAATTCATACGGCCCCATTGCCAGGTAAAAAGGTCGAGTAATTAAAGGACTTCGCACTCATGCTGCGGCCCACTGCTGCGGCACTGGCCGAATGCGGCCCTTCGTGAATGGCTGCTATGGGTCGATTGCTGCCACACGTAGACTGAATAGATGTCAACCCTGACCCTATTCGCCGTCATCGAACCGCTGGGGTAAGCTTCGCGCCAGAGGCTTTACCCACCAAGGAGAATAAACGGCGATGGGCTTGTTCAGTCGATTGTTCGGCGATCGCTTCACACAACCCCCACCCGATGAACCAAGGTTGAGCGATGCCGCGATTATGCGTGAGCTTTATCCATTCGGTGCGCAACTGAAAACGTTCACCCAGGCCCTGTTGGCGCGGCTGCCTGAAAAGGAACGTGCGCGTCTCTTGAGAAGGGTGTCGCGCTATTACAACCTAGGTGAAGACCCGGCCACCGCGTTGGTCAGTGGTCTTTTGGACGCTGATAAAGGCCAGTTACTCAATAATCTGGTTCTAATGGCCGTGGACGTGCACGGCTTCGATGATTTCAAGTACCTGGCACCGAAACTGATTGAAGCCAGCGGCATTGACCAGATTTATGCCTACAAGCTGGAAGAGACGCCATCACTGATGCAAGTGCTGATCGATTTCGATCAATGGCTGACCGGGTTCGGGAAGCGCTTTCTGCATGTGGATACAGGCGGCGCCGATTATGTGGGTTGCATCATTGAGCAAGATTGCGTCGAAAACCTGATCTCGCTGGCTAAGCAGGCTGGCATCGACGCACGGCTCGATCCCTTTTGAGACACGTTGGCTGACCGCTATCGGCCAATAGCGGTCGTTCTGGAATGGCAGGAAACGACCGATAACTGCCTTCGATACGCGACTTTCGCCCACCAGCGGCTCGATTGTAAGAATATGGCGGAGAGCTGCAAAACCGCCTACGCTTATAGAATGATTCCTCGAACGCCTTGCCCATCTGGTGGTATAGAGCCGAGAGATCTGACTTCCTTTGACCGTCCGCTTAACACCCACCCGGACCAACCCGCGCCTATCGCCAGCAACTGCCCCCTGAGTCCGGTCCACACGACCAGCAGTACGGCGCAACGGGTAAAAGCCAGACCCAGTCCCCCCACCTGCTGTTCAAAAGCGACCGATGCCGCAGCACCTCTGGAAACGGGGGCGCTGTTCACGTTCTGCCATGAGGTCAATCCGTATGTATCGGCCGAGCACGATTCCTTACCAGCAGCATCGAGGGTTCAGCCGAACCTTCACTCAGGGGCATTTGAGCCTTGGATTATTCTTTCCCATGGAGGCGTTCGACGGGGACACTCCGAGCATGCTCAACCAGGTCACACTGGCTAAACAAGCCGAGGCGCTGGGCTTCTGCGCGCTCTGGTTTCGCGACGTGCCGCTTCGCGACCCTGGCTTCGGCGATGTCGGCCAAGTCTTCGACCCCTGGGTTTACCTGGGTTATATGGCCGCCCATACCTCGGAGATTGCACTTGGCACCGCCTCCATCGCCATCCCGCTGCACCATCCCCTGCACACGGCCAAGGCGTCTGCCAGCGTAGATCAGTTGAGCACTGGTCGCTTGATTCTGGGGGTTGCTTCGGGAGATCGGCCAGTGGAGTTTTCGGCATTTGGCGTCGATCCCGAAAGGCGCGGAGAGATCTTTCGAGAACACTACGAAGTGATTCGCCGCGCCCACAGCACCAGTTTTGAGCCCATCCACTGGAGCACTGGTGAAATGCAAGGCGCAGACCTGATTCCGAAACCGACCACCCAATTCATTCCAATGCTCGTGACCGGCAACAGTCGCCAGTCACTGGATTGGATCGCGCGTGAGAGCAACGGATGGATCAACTATCCACGCATTCCGAACATGCAGCGGCTGGTCGTGGAAGATTGGCGACTGGAGGTCACGAAACAATGTGGTTCTGTGTATAAGCCCTTTACTCAGTCGCTGTACATCGATCTCGATGAGAATCCGTCAACGCCACCCACACGTATCCATTTGGGGTTCAGACTTGGACGTTACCATCTACGTTTTTTGCTGGAGTCGCTTGAGGAAATCGGCGTGGACCACGTCATTCTCAATCTCAAATACGGCAAGCGCCCTGCGGTGGAAGTTATTGAGGAATTGGGTACGCACATCGTTGCGCAGTTCGGAGTGCAGCCGCGTCAGGCAGCTCATTGAACATCGGTCACTGCTACGCCGACGAATGCTCACTTGACGAAACCATAAGGTGTCACGGCGCGGATGACCTCCGGTTCTATATCAATGATGGAGATCTTCGCGCCATGAGCGACCGGTGCCCGGCAAACAATCTACCCTACCCAGCCTAAACCCGTGATGAGCACGTTGCCTTGCATATTCTGTGCGGCTTCCACGCCGTCCCTGGACACGATTTGCGCGCATATCCTTTCACTTATACCGAGCGCGCAAGCATGGCATGAATCCTGGACACGGCACTTTAGCCATGACATTTATCTTCAATACAAGTGTTTTGATTGATCACCGCCCGGAACAGCAGCAGGCCCAGGCTATCCTGATTTTCACAAAATACATCGTGGGCCTCCCAGTACTGACTGGAGCTTCCTATTGGGTTTGCTTAGCTGGGTAGCTTGGCCGCAAGGACGTCAACCTTCTCGATTGATGGCGGTTCGGCAAATAGCTCGGCAGCGTTTGCCATGAGCGCCGCCGCGACCTTGCCCGAAAGATGAGCCTGCCGGCCCGCTTCATCCGGGAATGCGTCAAAGATGCCAAAGGTGGACGGCCCCAAGCGGATTCCAAACCAGGCTGTAGTGGCTGGCTCCTCCTCCACTAACCGAAGGCCACCCAAAAGAAAGCTCTCTACATCCTTTTCTTTCCCGGGTTTTGCTTTTAGGCGAACGAACAACGCTACTTTGACCATGATGTGGCTCCTGTTGTTACGATGCGGCTGGCGCTATCAGATCGCGATAGCTAAGAGGGGCATCCGAGACTCTTAACTATGGTCGACGATACCAGGATTACAAACCCAAATAGACCAAGGGTAGCGGCGAGTAGCGCACGAGCAGTGAGAACGACGTAGTGGGCAGCATGTAACCGCAAGTCAGCCACTTGCTCACTTGGTCCCACCCTCTGGTCTGATAATGATGATTCAACGATATCTGAAATTTAGAAAAACATAAGAGATCATGGTTGCTGTCAGGCCGACCAATATGTACTCGACGCGGGGTAAAAACACGACTAACCCGCCCAAAGAAAACACTATCAACGTGTTTTGTAGGATGTATTCCCTTATTCTACTCACGGCTATGAAATAGCCATATTGCTTACCTAGGAAAAACAAGGCCATGCCGGTGATCGACATAATCTGGAAATCGCGTATCGCAATGTCGTTCAGGATCGCATGCCTAATCAAATTTGCCAGAAGTGCCAGCCCCATAAAAAGAAAAAGGTGCGAGTAGATTAAGGCGTGCCCACTCATCCTGCTTTGATGTTTGTTCAGCAAGTAAAAACTATCAAAATAGATCCACCAGATACTGCAAATCATGATAAATCCGGTGATGGCCGCCATCACATTATAATAACCCCATTGAATGTTAGATAAGCCTCCGGAAAGGCTAATAATTGACTCCCCCAATAAGATTAGGGTGAGTAGGCCTATGCGCTCAACCAAGTGCTCTGTGTGTGCTGGCAACGGTTTTAGTTTAGTCCAGAAAAATACAGGAAACAGAATATCAAGAACAATCCCAATATAAGCAACAAGGTAACGCAAGGGCGGGTCAAAAATAACGGATGAAAGGCTAATAACTGCGCTAACTAATAGGGCGAAGCCAAGCCTTGAGGAAAGTTCGCCGCGAGAACCGAGTTTACTAATGGATGAAATATACATAACACTGATGATTGCACGTATACCAGAATAGCAGACAATAATGAGCGGGTAGTTCACTTCCAAGTCTTCCCCGATCCGTGCCGATAGCACAATGAGCAGGAGCATTATGAATAATGTTGCCAAACGGTGAAGATTGCTGTCTGTATCGAACCTGTTGGAATAAATCGTGTGACTGGACCAGATCCACCACAACGGCACAAAAAGCAGTAAGAATGTCCATAATTGCTTATGTTCAAAGTGCCCATCATGAACATGTCCGAGAGTGTGCGTAACTTGACCTATCGTAACAACGAAAGTCAGGTCAAAAAACAACTCCAACCATGTGGCGTGTCGATTTTCTTCATAATACTTCAAAGATTTCATTAGTTGCCGGCTCCGTGCCCACCTCTTTAATGTAAAAGGAAGCTAACGTTGGTTTTTCCCCGGCTCCGATGTGGGTGATGCCAAGCCGATTTGGCTCTCTAGCGATTTCGTCCACGCACTAACAAAAGCTCAATCATCTGACTCATCCCGATGAACTCTGGAACTCCGTCATACCGAAGCCCGTCAATGTAAAACGCTGGGGTGCCATTCACGCCGCTGCGTACACCGCCATTGAAATCGGCTTGTATTTTGGGAATGTAAGTATCCTCTTGCATTGCAAGATCGAATTCCTCCCTGGAAAGGCCGTGTTTGAGAACGATGGCGCGATACAGCGGCAGGCCCAATCGATCCTGATTTTCGTACAATCCGTCGTGGGCCTCCCAGAAGAATCCTCGACTCCCGGCATACTCAGCGGTGACCGCTGCACCCAATGCATGGGGGTGAGCGGTGGTCAGAGGGAAGTTACGGAACACAAACAGCAAGTCATCGCGAAAATGCTGTTGCAGATTCTTGACCATCCAATAAGCTTCACCGCAATAGGGACATTCATAGTCGCCAAATTCGACCAAGGTGACCTTGGCATGCGCACTTCCCTGGCGATGGTCGTCGGCACTTACCGGGACTTTGAGAGTGGCCATCTAATCACCTGTTAATTTTTGGTTGGCGTGCTTTGTGGCGAATTCGCCAAAGCATCCAGCGCATCCAGAATACCGTCCGCACCAGGGTTGATTGCCATCGGGGAGACGTAGCTCCAGGCAACCATCCCGTCCTTGTCAATCACGAACAGCGCACGCTTACAAACCCCGAGCTGGGACTCGTACGCTCCATACTGTCGTGCCACAGCCCCTTTGGGCTCGAAATCGGCCAGCAGGCTGAAGTGAAAATTCCGATCTTTGGCAAAGGCCTGATGACACCAGGCGCTGTCAACCGAGATACCCAGTAGCGCCGCACCGTATTCTCTGAATGTGGGTAGCAACTGGTTGTACAAAGTCAGTTGGTCACCACACACCGAAGTCCAGTCAGCGGGATAAAACGCCAATATCACGGTATTTCCCTTTAGCTCACGCAGCGACAACTGTTGATCAGGGGTTGCTTGAAGAGTGAAGTCGGGCGCGACAGTGCCGGCCGGCAGCGGCCCCTGAACCCGGTCGCCATTGGTTTTTTGTGCATCATCGAACTCTAAAGTATTCATAGCTTGAACCTTGATAGATGGGTGGTTGGGACGTGCTCAGTGGGATGCGACGTGCCCGGCGGGATAACTCCATCCACCATCAAGGGGTTCAAAAAAAGACAACGCTACCTCGATCTCAGCCTGAGCCTGAGTGATTTCGGCAGCGAAACGTTCACGTTCCGCATCAAGGAACACAAGAAGATCCGCCGTGTAATCGCGGAATTGGATTAGGCCAGGTTGGCAGGGGAATGGTCAGATTCGCTCTGGCTCACCAATGACTATAGTCGTTGATGACGCTTACCGTAGTAGCTGAACGATTTTTCGCTACCCTCCAGTGCCAACAACACTCACGCGCTTATCTTGCTGCCATTTCAGGCGGCGTTTTAACACGATGATTTTGGCAGCTATTTCGCCACTTCAGACAAATTTACATCTGCTTTCTGGACGACAACTGCTGCCCCTTACGACAAGCAGAAATCGACCAGAGGCAGACACTGAAACCGCCTTCAGGTCTACAGAATGAAGGTTGCTATGGGAAATGCTCTGGACAAACGAGTCGTTGTCATTAGTGTGTTGATGTTGCAAGGCTTGCCTGAGCGCCAGCAAGAACAATTGATCCAAGCCATGAGACAGATCCAGACTCAATTGGGCGACGGTGATCATTCCTACATCCTGCGCGATTCACAAGCGGGCGATATGGGTATCGTTGTTCAGCAACAAGCGCAACTCTATGCCCGCGAATACGGTTGGAATATGGAGTTCGAAGCGCTGGTGGCGGAAATCGTCGCCAACTACCTTCGTGAGTTCGACCCGTCCTGCGAGCGATGCTGGATCGCGGAAAAAGAGGGCACAGTTATCGGTTCGGTCTTTGTCGTCAAACATGACCAGACGACCGCCAAGCTGCGGATGCTCTACGTTGACGCGAGCGCCAGGGGCATGGGAATCGGCAATCGGTTGCTGGAAGAGAGTATTCGGTTTGCGCGGCTCGCGGGCTACAAGCACATGATCCTCTGGACAACCAGTGTGCTTGTCGATGCCCGAAAGCTCTATCAGAAAGCAGGTTTCCATTTGGTCGAAGAAGAACAGGTACACAGCTTCGGAAAAGACCTCGTCAGCCAGACTTGGGCTCGGGAACTGTAAGTGTCGGGAGCACTGGCCGCGAGGGATCGAAATCTGCCAGTGCTGAACGGCTGCAATGGGTCGGGAGCGGTCAGTCCGGAGCGGCGGCTTTCGACCCAAAGCGGCCCTTCGCCGAGGTCGGCAATCGGCCAAAAGAAGCCGTCTGAGCCAGCAAGCAATTTTTTGTGTTAAGCGTACAAAAGGAAGCTAAGGAAAAAATTCTTTGCCTTAGCTTCATGCCGAATCTACCCTGTAAACGCGGCCAGCGATTCCGACTACGTGGCTGGCAGCGTCGCCCGGTTCCAATGCTCATCACGGCTTAGCAGGACGGCACTAGAGCGACCCTCGCTTGCTCTTTGTCACGAAGCTCGCGACAGTCGCAGTTCCTTAAAGTCATCCTGCAGGAATCGGAACTTGTGACGAAACAGCCCTGCAAGCTTGTTGTCCGCTGTTGCAAAGAAGATTTGACGCGAACCGCTGATTGCCAGATCTCGCAGGTGATCAAGGAATGACAACATGTTGATATCGTCGATGTGTGCCACCGGGTCATCGAAGAGCAAAATAGGTGGCCCTGACTGCAGGCGGCCATTCATTGCCAAGAACAGCGACAAGGCGAAGGCAGCCCGCTGGCCGGTACTCATTTGATGAAGCTGAACCTCTGCACCGTTGCTCCTGCGAATAATTACAAGCTTGCCTTGATCAGTCTTTAACTCAAACTCGTTGGGCATGTGGATGCTTGCAAATGTGCGGGCGATCTCCGCAGCGTTTTCAGTCAAAATCTGGTTGGTCAACTCCCCTCCCGAACGCTGTTGAGCAAGCTCCCCCAGCACTGCTTCGGCTTCAACTGCACGCCTTATTTGCGTGTCCAATTCGCCAATCTTGGTATCGAGCTCAGCGATGGTCGATGCCTCTTGATTGAGCTCCGTATCGTTTGAGGTCTCAACAGCTTCCGCTGTGGCGACGTTGATAAGCATTTGCCGCATTGTGGCAAGGTTGATACCAATCTGTTCGGCGGTCGATTCAGTATCGATTGTTAGGATCGAAGTTAAGGTCTGTCGAGCACCCAAAGCAGCATCCAAATCCTGAAACTGCTTTTTGACGGCCTGAGCGAACTGCTCGGGATCGTCTAGCACTTCAATCGATAAGCGAGCAGCCAAGGCTTCACTTTCTTGCCTTACCTCATTCAACTCCTCAATTGCGGAAGCTGAGGCAGCCTGAGTGGCATTTAGCAATTCTTTTTTATCAGCCTGAACTTGGAGCAGCGCATCTAGAGACGTTAATTCAGACAGTCCTGCGATCAGTAATTTTCGGGAAAGGTCTTCACTAGAAAGACCTTCTGCCGAGAGCAGATTGATTTTCGATAGGCTGGCATCAAGCTCGTATCGGTCTTGCTCCAACTTCCTTTTTTCCTCATCAATCAACCGGAGCGCCTCTTCGACGGTGATGAGCAGATCAGAATTGCCGAAAAACGATTTCACTGAAGTCAGAGTCGCCATAGTCACTTTGGCTTTAGCCAGCTCGTCGCTTTCGAACGTGATCGTCGCTTGCAACATCGCTGCGTGCTCCGATGTGCTGCCTTCAATATCTGACATCATGCGGGCAAGTAACTGACCTTCCTCAAACTCTGTTTTGCACAGCGGGCAATGATTAGGATCAACCTGAACTTGCAGTAATTCCTGGGCAGCTACCAGAAGTCGCTGCTTCAAAACGGTCATGGCGCTTTGGGTCTTTTCAAAAGCCTGAAGAGACAACCGCGCTGATTCAAGTCGGCGCCCAGACTCCTCTACTTGACCGGTTATCGAAGCAATCACAGCTGCCAGTGGCTGGTTCAGATACGTCTGGATCGGCTGCATATCGATGAGGCTGGGAGTGGTGGCTAATCTCGCGCTCGAAGCACGCACACGCCCTTGAAGATCCTGTGTATCTTGAATCAAACGTGAAAAGTCGGTGCGAGCATACGCCAGTAGTGACTCTGTTACGGCGATCGACTCCAAGGTGGCCTGCGCTTCCCTGTTCGCATTGGATTGCGCCAGCCGAGCGGCCTGGGCGCGCTGATCTAGCGCATCTGCTTTTCTGGCCTCGTCCTCCAGGCTTGCAAGGATCATTTGAGCGTCACTGAAATTACTGTGAAGTGCATCGATCGATGATCGCCGGATAAGCGCGACTGCGGATGTGGCCTTTTGAAGTTCATCCCTGAACGCCTCGAGGTGCCCCTTTTCTGCCGGTGGCTGAATCCAGCCCGACGCTCGGGTTGCCGTCAGTAACTCCAAGAACAAACTGTCAGACAGCTTGGGGATTGTTTTGAGATAGTCCAGGCGCTTTTGAGATGACTCTTTTAACCGCTGATTTGTAGAATTTTCTCGGCGAGAACCCTTCAGCTCGTCCTGCAACTGCGTAAGGACGCGGCGCAACCGATCCCCAAGCTGTTCTGACGCGGCGCCGAGCACCAACCGAGTTACATCTTCACCGATTTGATCCGAACTCGAAGTAACGCTGAGCTCGACGGCTGCGTCGGTGTCGAGAAAGTTAAACTTCGCAAAGCTGTGCTGAATAGTGGCGTTCTTTAGGTCGGTTTTGGCGTACCAGTTTGAGTGTCGCGCACGCAGGCGCGTCGTATTCGTGGTCGAATTTAACTTTTCTCCCGTATCCCCAAAATCCAGAACCACAGATGTTTTCGGGAGAACGGGAGATTCCCGACGATTCGTTCCGCAATAAGCGAACTCAATTGCCTCGAGCAGTGAAGTTTTTCCAACTCCGTTACTGCCGACTATCAGGTTGACCCGGCCAAGCTCATGAACCTTTTGCTCAGGGTGAGAGCGAAAACCTGTGATGGCCAGGCTCTGGATAAAATTATCGACTGCGGCCTCTTCGCCGGAAAGCAAGGAAACCGGAGAAACGGCCTTCCCCACCGTGTCGGTTGCACCAGCGACAATTCTGCGTACCGCCTCGGGAACCGTGATGTCACTGTCAAGGATGAAGTTCAGCTTATGCTGGGATAGCGCCTCCGACCATATTGTCGCGAGGTCGACGGGCATGGTTCTTACAGCCTGCGGTGTAGCGGCATCTGCAAGCAGTGGAGCGATCTCATCTTCTTGAATGACTCGCTTTCTAGCATATTCCCGATCTGCTTCGATCGTTGCTTTCAGCCGACCGAACTCACCACCTTGAGCCTCTTCATCACTGGTGACGAAGTACAGATAATGGCTCCAGCGCAGATCCGTCGAGACATCACTCGAGAAGTACATCCCGGAGAGAACGTCTTCCTGGTAACTCTTGAGAGAGGCCGCAGCTTGCGCAAGCTGATCATTCAGATCAAAGTAGCGCACGGCATAGTCACGCTCACCGAAACGGTCAACGCCTCGAAATATGCCATTTCCAACATGCTCAAGATCAGGGTATCGGTTCTTGAGCATCGCCTCGACACGTTGCGCATTGATCATTATCTATCCTCTGAAAAATCCACCGGAGACGCGCTGGCGGGTGTGTCGATGAGATTCATTCCCTCAGGGCCTCTAGCGCCGTATTGATTGTCCCTGCGGAACACGACACAAAGTCTGTCAGGAGCGCGTACGATGGCATCGTTCATGGCTTCGGAGTCCAGGCCTGCGCGTGCAGCATCAATGGACGCTTGTTCAACGAGCGCTAAGCGAAGCATACGGTGTGCACTTTCGATGGCAGCATCGTTCGCTTGGTCAGAGAGGTAGACAAGTGCCGCAGAACCGAGGCCACCGGACGTGGGTTCAATGTTGTGATGCGGAGCTTGTCGGCGCCACGAGAATTTGAAACCTTGGGCCAAGTCACGAACCGCCGCCGGCCAGGGAACGGCAGACTGGGCAAGCCCAATTGCATCGTGTGCGCGCTGCAATCTTTGAGTGCGATACGACACTCCAGGCCGGTTCACGTCCTTATCCTGATGGACTGTCACGCGGCGAATGGATTCTTCATCCCTATCGAGGCGCAGAGCATCCAATTCCTTAGTGGTGTACCACGTGGATGGTTTGCCTCGAGGCCCCATGAGAATCTCAATTGCACGCTCCACTGCAAGTGGGCTAGCCGTAGATGCTAGAAGTAAATCTGCACTGATCGACCGATACCCCACCAGCGCTTCGGCAAAACCGTCATTTGCGACGGAGCCGGGTAGCCAACTGCTGGTGTCCGCGTTCCAGGCCCAGCGCTCTTCAACCCTGATGAAGTTTTTTGTAACCAGTGCTTGCTCACCCGGAAACAGGAGCTTCTGCTTTTGCAGAAGAATGACCTGTCCTTCGTAGTTCAGGAAGAAGGCATGCCACCGTTGATCAAGCAGGCAGTAGTACAAACCACCACGATGAAGCTCATCAATCAGACCATCATCAGCGCTGAACTTTGCCGGAGGAGCATACCAAGCTGATCCTGCAACGTTGTTCCATTCAGAAAACCTACCTGCACCTTTGGCTTCCTTGACGTTCTGAGCCCAGTTCAAGCACAGAAGCTCTACGTGACTGTTCGATCCAACAGAACAAAGCCTGGTGCGATAGCTTGCATAATCAGCATGTGCTGGCTTGGGATTGAGCTGGATATGGATCAGAAGACAGTTAGTATGGAGGTGATCTACGTGCTCCGTGAAATCGAAGGCGTCGGAACATATGATGGAGGCAAGGCACATGTTTCCGACTGCACGATTGAAGACATACACCGCTTGCCCTAAACACAACGAGGATTGCTCTACATCCAGAGAGTCTCGACACGCGACAGTCTTTAGTTGTACTAAAAGCACTAGCACGGATTGACCATTTTGGTCATGAGCCCAGAAGACGTAGAGCAGTGGATCGACATAGCGTCGTTGCGCCGCCTGTCTTGGATCGAGCGGCTCATGAAGAAATACGCAATGGTCTGCAGCCTGAAAACGATTTCCCAAGTCCTGCAAAGCATTCGGGGAAATACTCTCGCATCCAAGCACCCATATAGAGCCTTGTGGCGGTCGATAGCGTCCGGCAACTATTTCCTCTACGACAGTCCAAGGAACACAGTATTCGGGGGCGACCACCAAATCCGCATGCTGTTGAACGGCGGACTCGAGAAAGCCGCTACAAAGGGCATGCCCAATCTCCCTGTCCGCATGGCCAATACGCTGTTCGTTGGCTTCAATCACGCCGGTAGGTTGGAGAAGGATAGCCCTATAGGGTTCGCGGGCTGGGTTTAGCGCCTGCAAGCTCATCAGCCAAAGGGGAATCGCTTGCTCCCGCAGCACTTGTTCTACTTCTACGATCCTTATCACCAACCAATCTCCCGGACCAGATGCCGACGAATAACTTTCGGTACACGCGAAGTGCTCAGGTGACTCAGCATCCTTCTGTCAGTCGAGTGTAACAAAGAGCAAAGGGGTTTCGCCGAATCGTGGAGTGATCGCTTTTGGCCGACTGCTGCCCTTGGCGAAGGGCAGCTTAGGGTCGTAAGCGGTCTTTCACCCAAGACCGCATACGGCCAGAATCTCTAGCTGCCGCAACAGACTGCAACGTATTGGTCAGCCTCAAGCGCAGGCCGCTCTGCGCGCCTTAAACCTTTGAATTCAAAAGCAAGCCAGATCGTCAAAATGAATGCATCAGCACTCAGACGGTAACGCCTCCTCCTTCCCTCTGCCAGAAACTTGAATCCCCACCCCAACCCCGTTAACCTTGCTCAGTCGCTGTAAATCCAGCGTCCAGGTTTGGTCACCTGAGATAAATCAAGGCGCACAAAGCGCCGCATCCGAATCAGTGGCGCTTTTTTGTGTCTGCTGTTTCGTGTTATGGCGGCTGTGCGTGGGGCGCATTCGTGCGCGCCGGGTTCCTTGATTCCCGGTTGACCAACCTGCGTACAGCCGCCACCCATCGTTTGGTCACGATGCTGGTCGGCTCCACCAATCAAGGAGCTGCACAATGACAAAAATCGTCCCTGATCCCCCACTCCCCAACACCCCGCGCAAACCCGCCTACACCTCCTTCGGCTGTTGCCACGGCGATCACCCTCCCCTGTTTTCCGTGCGCGAAGACATCAAGCTCGAAGATGCGCTGGTCTACCTGTCGATCATGATCCAGTGTGCAAGGGACACCACCGCACAAGCCTGCGAACGCGCCGATGAGCAGTTCAAAAGCCTGCTGATGGCCTCGCAACATTCGCTGGAATTGAGCAACGCATTGATCGAGTCGGTGCTTGATGGCATGGAGGCGAAAGCGGTCAGTAACTGATGACGCAACACACGGGCCGCACACGCGGCCTATCGAAAGCAAAGAGGTGCGAGCGACCGCGTTCGGCCTTGTCTCAAATAGTGCCAAGGCCGCCCAAGATGGCCCACTCGCCCATCCCACTCAGCTTCAGACGGCAGCCGACTGCCTCAACCTGCGACTCAACCCAGGCGTCTTACCCGTAACACGCTTGAACGCCCGACTGAACGCCGCCTGAGACGTATAGCCCAAACGCTGCGCGACCTCTTCAATAGGCAACCTTTCCAGCGTCAGCCACTGGCTGGCAAGCCGCATTCGCACTTCGGTGACGTAGCGCAGCGGGGTCATGCCAATCGTCAATTGAAAACGCTCCGCAAAGACCGAGCGGGACGTATTGCATTGCTCCGCCAACTGCTCGACGGTCCAGTCGCGGCCCGGCTGTTGATGCAGCGCCAGCAGTGCACCAGCCAGGCGCGGATCGCGCAGGGCGGCAACCAGGCCAGAGGCGTTACCGCAGGCGCACTCGACCCAACCTCGAACGACCATGGCGGCGACCACGTCGGCCAACCGCGCGAGGATGCCGGCGAAGCCGATGCGTGCGGCGCTGACCTCGCGCTCCATGGTGGTGAGAATCGGCACCAGCCCGGGGTAACGCTGGCCGCCGGCATCAATCAGCATCAGGCCCGGCATCAGCTTGCCAAGGCCATGCAGGCTGCCCAATTCGAACTCCATGCAGCCACTGAACAAAAGCGTGGTCGGCATGGCACCGACATCGGTTCCGGTGTCCACCGCGCTGACGGCGTCGCCCAGCGGCTCGCCGTCCAGAAGGTCGATTTGCTGCACGGGCACGTGTGTATCCGAGAGCAATTGATGGGCCGCGCCATGGGAGATGAAGACGGCGTTACCGGCGCACAGCGCATAGGTTGTGCCGTCTTCGATGCGCAGCACCGCGTTGCCGACCGCCAGGAAGTGGAACCAGGCATGCCCGGGTTTGGCAGCGAAGCCCAAGCCGAAGGCCGGGCCCGCCTGGATACGCCGGTAGTCGACACCGCGCAGGCGCATGCCGCGCAACAGCTCGTTGATGAGATCGGAAGAGAAGGCAGAGGGGTCCGTCGGCATGATTCAGGTGTTCTGGTCAAAAAATCGAGTTTTTCGATCATAGATCATCCGGGTTCTCGCGCCTAGACTGCGGGTCGCAATTGAAGATTGGGAGATCCGTGCAATGACTGACCTTGTTTGCAATGCCGTACCCGACAGCCGTCCCGGCGCCGGGCCGGATGCAGAACCTGCAACCCCCGCGTGGATGGCCGTGTTCTCGCTGGCCATGGGCGTGTTCGGCTTGCTGACCGCGGAGTACCTTCCGGCCAGCCTGTTGACGCCAATGGCGACCGAGCTGGGGGTATCCGAAGCGCTGGCTGGCCAGGCGGTAACGGTGACAGCCGTGGTGGCGCTGTTCGCCGGCCTGTTGGTGCCAGGCCTGACTCGCAGTATCGATCGCCGCTGGGTGTTGCTGGGTTTTTCCACGTTGATGATCGCGTCCAATCTGTTGGTCGCCGTTTCCTCCAGTTTCGTGGTGCTGTTGTTGATGCGTATCTTGCTGGGCATCGCGCTTGGCGGGTTCTGGAGCATGGCGGCGGCGGTGGCGATGCGTCTGGTGCCGGGGGCTTTGTTGCCGCGAGCGCTCTCGATCATTTTCAGTGGCATCGCCATCGGGACGGTGGTTGCGGTCCCGCTGGGTAGTTATCTGGGTGGGCTATATGGCTGGCGCAGCGCGTTCTTTGCAGCGGCGGCGGTGGGGGTGGTGACCCTGGCGTTCCAGTCAATCACGCTGCCGAGCCTTGCGCCGCGCCGCCCGGCACGCCTGCGCACGGTGCTTGAAGTATTGCTGCGCCCAGGCATTGCCATGGGGATGTTCGGTTGTGTGCTGGTGCACAGCGGCCACTTCGCGATGTTCACGTATGTTCGGCCATTCCTCGAAGGCACGACCGGCATTGGCCCGCAAGGGCTGTCGCTGATGTTGCTGGGTTTTGGTGTGGCGAACTTTGTCGGCACCCTGGTGGCCGGGTGGATGCTTGCTCGTTACCCGCTGGCCACCCTGGTGTCGATGCCCGCGCTGGTGGGCGTTGCGGCACTGGCGCTGGTCCTGTTGCCGGCGTCGGTGCCAGGGCAGGCCGTACTGCTGGCGGTGTGGGGCCTGGCCTTTGGCGGTGTGCCGGTGGCGTGGTCGAACTGGGTCGCCAACGCGGTCCCTGACCAGGCGGAAAGCGCCGGGGGCATGGTGGTAGCGTCGGTACAGTCGGCCATCGCCACAGGCGCAGCCGCGGGTGGGGCAATGTTCAGCCTCGGTGGCAGCGCAGGCGTATTCGTGGCGGCGGCCGTGCTGATGCTGCTGGCCGCGGTGCTGATTGCACTGCGGGTGCGAGTACCTTCGGTAGAGGGCGCTGTGCTGAACCGGTCGGCGCGCCACTGATGATTCAGCTCTGCGGCGCGATCCGCGATAGCGCCTTGCGCGCCGCCCTCCCCTTGGTCGATACACGCCAGGCGACGCGGCAGCGAAGAATCGGTCAGCGGCCCCGGGGGCTATCTGCGAGCCAGTAATAGTCTGGCCAGTAAGGCCAGACATGGCGGTCGCGATGCACATGCTTGAGCGACAGGGTCTGGCCCGGGTGAAAGTGATCAGCCGGGTACTGACCTGACAACAGAACGGTGCGCGTTGTTGCGATCAGCGACTGGCAATAGTCACGCGCGGCTTTGTCGGCCCCCAGCACCTGACTGTGCGCAATTGAAAAGCCGAAGGCCGTCATCGGATGCCCGTCATTTTTCAGCCGGGTGAAGACAGGGGTCGGCTGCCGATACTCGGCAACGGGAACGATCTTGCCACCCAGTTGGCAGGCAAACTCCTGGGCCAACAGCGGTGGGCAGACAAGCAGCAGCAGGCACAGTTTGAGCTTCATGTTCACGTCACAGTTCAAGTGTCCGGCCCGGCGCGTGGCGACTGACAGGCCCAAGCCACGCAGTCTAAGCCCGGCCATGGCGTGTGACCACACCGGGTGCCCCTCACCCGGTGTGCGTCAGGCTCGCCTCAGTAGATATACGCCAACCTGAACTGCAGCGAATGGTCGGTCATCGGCCCCGAGCGCACGTCCACATCCCGCCAGTACTGCCCCATTACCTGCCACTGCTTGCCCAGCATGGTGGTCGCCGACAGCCCGACGGTGCCGTTGTTGTGGCTGGTTTCCAGGGTCTGCCCGTCCAGCGTCTCGCGCGAGCCCCAGTTGTGCCGGTACGACAGCGCCACCGAGGTGGCCGGGGTGAAGTTGTAGCGCAGGTGGTTGTGCAGCTGGATCAGCGGGTCACGGTGCGCACCGGTGTCGCGCTGCTCCTGGTAGAACTCGGTCTCGGCGATCACGTCCCACGTCCAGCGTTCGTTGAAGCCGTGCACATAGCCCACCTGGAAGTCCGCCGCCCAGCGGTTGCCGCTCAGGGCAAAGCCCTGGTTCTTGTCGGCGCCGGTGGGCGCGGTGACGAACAGCGACCAGCCCAGGTGGCGGTTGCGCTCCATGTCGGCCAGGCTCCACACCGTGGCGCCGAAGGTGATGTCGCCCAGGCCGCTGTTCTTCTGGCCGGTGGCGCCGATTTCCTGATGGCCGTAGGGGATGATGATCTGCGGGTCCCAGATCAGGCCGGTGTTGAAGAACTCGGTGAAGTGCACCAGACGCAGCACGCCCACGGTCAGGTCCAGGTCGAGGTTGTCGGCGGCGCGCTTGCCGCCCATGTACGAGCGGTCGATACGCGGGTTCTGCTGGTACAGCAAGGCCAGGTCGGTGCCCGGTGGCAGCGCGGCATAGTCGCCGGAGTCGGGGCGTACATCGGCCAGCGCGGGGCTGGCGCACAGGGCAAGGAACAGCGAGCACGGCAATGCGCCGCCTTTGTGCAAAAGCGCTTTCATGGGGGTCACCTGTCTACCGGTTAATTGTTATTGGAACGGGTTGAGGCTGCCCCGCTCGCACGCCTGGCGAGCGGGGTCGAGGGGTGGCTTACTGCGCCGCAGTGGCGTCGGCGGCGGCGCGCAGGTCAAGGCTGCGCTTGATGATGTATTGCTGGATCAGTTGCATCTGCGGCATGTCCAGCACCCCGGCAAAGCTCGGCATGCCCTTGCTCATGAACGCACCGCTGACGATGCCGACGAAGGCCTGGTGCTTGTCCGGGCTCAGGTAGCGCAGGTCGGGGATCACCCCGCCGCTGGCGGCGTTGAGGCCGTGGCAGGCACCGCACATGCCGTTGAACAGGGTGCGGCCCTGGGCGATTTCATCCGCCGAGGCGGTCAGCGCGGGCACTTGCGGTGGCCGCACCGGCGCCTTGCGCGGCGGCGGCAGTTCGCCCTTGGCGCCGAGCTTGAACACCAGCACGCGGGACTCTGGCTGGACCTTGCCCTTGTCGGTCAGGCCGCCTGCGATCAGCGGCATGATGCCGCCCCAGCCGGCCATGAACGCCACGTACTGCTCGCCCTTGACCTCATAGGTGACCGGCCCGCCGAGCACGCCGGAGTTGGCGCGGTGCTCCCACAGCTGCTTGCCCTTGTCGGCGCTGAAGGCCATGACGCGGCCGTCCGAGGTGCCCTGGAACACCAGGTTGCCGGCGGTGCTGAGGGTGCCGCCGTTGCCGGACTCGACATAGTCGTGGGTCCAGGCGGCCTGCTGTTTGACCGGGTCCCAGGCAATCAGGTGGCCGCGCCAGGCGCTGCGGATCTGGTTGAACACTTTCGGGTCTTCCGGCAGGTCGGGCACGTCCAGGCCGAAGTTCACCACCGACTTGGTCGGCAGGAACAGTGGCTTGTCGGCGGCCTTGAGTTCGGCCACGGTGTCCTGGGCCGGAATGTACACATAGCCGGTGTTGGGGTTGTACGACATCGGGTGCCAGCTGTGGCCGCCGAGGAAGCTTGGCTGTATCACCTTCGGCGCCTTGGCGTAGTCGGCCTGGTCGGTGAGGATGGGGCGCCCGGTCTTGGGGTCCAGGCCGCTGGCCCAGTTCACCTGCACGAAGTTGTTGCCCGAGATGAACTCGCCGTTGGTGCGGTCGATCACGTAGAAGAAACCGTTCTTGGGTGCCTGCATCAGCACCTTGCGGGTCTTGCCGTCGATCTGGATGTCGGCCAGCACGATCTGCTGGGTGGCGGTGAAGTCCCAGCGATCGCCGGGCGTCACCTGGAAGTGCCACACGTACTCGCCGGTTTCCGGGCGCAGCGCGACGATCGACGACAGGTACAGGTTGTCGCCCTCACCCTGGCTGCGGAACTGGTAGTTCCACGGCGAGCCGTTGCCGGTGCCCACGTACAGCAGGTCCAGCTCGGGGTCGTAGGACATCGAGTCCCATACGGTGCCGCCACCGCCCCACTTGACCCAGCCATTGCCCTTCCAGGTTTTCATGGCCTTGGCCATGGCCTCGTTTTCCGGTGGCAGCGCCGGGTCGCCGGGCACGGTGAAGAAGCGCCAGGCCTGCTTGCCGGTCTCGGCATCGTAGGCGGTGATATAGCCGCGCACGCCGAACTCGGCGCCGCCGTTGCCGATCAGCACCTTGCCTTTGACGATGCGCGGGGCGCCGGTGATGGTGTAGCTCTTGTTGGGGTCCAGAACGGTGTCGACGCTCCACACCTCCTTGCCGGTGGCCGCATCGAGGGCGATCAGGCGCCCATCGAAGCTGCCCACGTAGACCTTGCCCTGCCACACGGCCACACCGCGGTTGACCACGTCGCAGCAGCCCTGGCTGAGTTTCTCCATGGGGATCTTGGGGTCGTACTTCCACAGCGGCTTGCCGCTGGCGGCGTCGAAGGCATACACGATGCTGAAGGCACCGGTGGTGTACATCACGCCGTCGACCACGATGGGGGTGGCTTCGGTACCGCGATCGATGTCGAGCTTCTGCGTCCAGGCCAGGCCAAGCCCGGCGACGTTCTGGTCGTTGATGCGGGTCAGCGGGCTGAAGCGTTGTTCGTCGTAGGTACGCCCGTGGGCGAGCCAGTTGGCGGCGTCCTGGTTGGCGTTGAGCAGTCGGTTGGCGTCGATGTTGCCGGGCGTGCCGGCGTGGGCGAGCGTTGACACGTAGAGCACGGCAAGCGGCATCAAGCGTTTCATTTTTTATTGTTATCCCGTTCTGGGTGGATCAATGAGTGGCGTGGCAGGCCATGACGGGATTAGAGCAAAGTCGGAGGGGGTAAAGCGCTTGCGTGTGTGCCAGGTATTTTTGTGTGCGTGCCATATTGCGGAGGCTGCTGCGTAGCCCATCGCGGGTCAAGCCCGCTCCCACAGGGACGGCGATAATCCTTGTGGGAGCGGGCTTGACCCGCGATCGAGCGCGCAGCGCTCGGCGTTACACCGGGCGCTTGAGCACCAGCGTCAGGATGTCGTAGCTGGCCACCAGCTCACCCAGCTGGTTGGTCACTTCCACATCCCACGCCACCACCCCTTGCGGCTGGCCCAGCGGGCTGGATTTGCCCTGATCGATCTTGCGCTTGCAGGTCAGGCGCGCCTGGATGGTGTCGCCAATGCCCACCGGGCTGATGAAACGCAGGGTGTCCAGGCCATAGTTGGCCAGCACCGGCCCCTCGCCCGGCGACACGAACAGCCCCGCCGCCGCCGACAGCACGAAGTAGCCATGCGCAATGCGTTTGCCGAACTGCGATTGCCTGGCCGCAATGTCGTCGAAGTGCATGTAGAAATGATCCCCCGACAGGCAGCCGAAGTTCACCAGGTCCGCCTCGGTCACGGTACGCCGATGGGTCAGCAGCGACTCGCCGATGCGCAGCTCTTCGAAGTGACGACGGAACGGGTGCACCTCGCTCTCGTACACCTGGGCACCGCGCACATACTCGCCGGTCACCGCCATCAGCATGCTCGGCGAACCCTGCACTGCCGCACGCTGCAGGTAGTGCTTGACCGCCCGCAGCCCACCCAGCTCTTCACCGCCACCGGCACGCCCAGGGCCGCCGTGCTTGAGCTGCGGCAAGGGCGAACCGTGCCCGGTGGACTCCGCCGCCGCCTCGCTGTCGAGGATCAGCAACCGACCGTGCCAGGCTGCAGCCACCGGAATGGCCTTGGCTGCCACCTCGCGGTCGGCGGTCACCAGGCTGGCCACCAGGCTGCCCTTGCCGCGCGCGGCCAGCGCCAGCGCTTCGTCCAGGTCGTGGTAGGCCATCAGCGTGCTCACCGGGCCGAAGGCCTCGATGTCATGGGCACCGCCATCGGCGTGCGGGTCGCGTGCCTGCAGCAGGGTCGGCGCAAAGAACGCCCCTTCGCTCACGCCCTCGCCCCGTGGCTCGAAACCATCGCTGGCGCCGAACAGCTGGTCGCAGCTCTGCAGCAGGCTGCGCACCCGCTCGCCCACGTCGCGCTGCTGGTCATGGGAAGCCAGCGCGCCCATGCGCACGCCCTCCACCGACGGGTCGCCCACCACCACCTTGCTCAGGCGCTCGCGCAGGCGCGTGGCCACGGCGTCCAGGTGCTTGGCCGGCACGATGGCGCGGCGGATGGCGGTGCACTTCTGCCCCGCCTTGGTGGTCATCTCGCGCACCACTTCCTTGATGTACAGGTCGAACTCGGCATCGTCCGGCTTCACGTCCGGGCCCAGGATCGCGCAGTTGAGCGAGTCGGCCTCGGCGGTGAACGGCACCGAGTGGCGGATCAGGTTCGGGGTCACCCGCAGCTTGGCCGCGGTATCGGCAGAACCGGTGAAGGTCACCACGTCCTGGCCTTGCAGGCGGTCGAGCAGGTCGCCGGTGCTGCCCACCACCAGTTGCAGGCTGCCGGCCGGCAGCAGGCCGGACTCATCCATCAGGCGCACCACCGCCTCGGTCAGGTAGCTGGTGGAGGTGGCCGGCTTGACGATGCACGGCATGCCGGCCAGAAAGGTCGGCGCGAACTTTTCAAGCATGCCCCAGATCGGGAAGTTGAACGCGTTGATGTGCACCGCAAGCCCCGCACGCGGCACCAGGATGTGGCTGCCGGCGAAGGTGCCCTGCTTGCCCAGCGGGATGGCCGGGCCTTCGTGCAGCAGGTTGCCCGAGGGCAGTTCGCGGCTGCCGATGCCGGCATAGGCGAACAGCGTGGCGTTGCCGCCCTCGATGTCGATCCAGCTGTCGGCGCGGGTTGCGCCGCTGTGGTGGGACAGTGCGTAGAGCTGTTCCTTGCGCTCGGCCAGGTACAGCGCCAGGGCCTTGAGCCGCGCGGCACGCTGCTGGAAGTCCATCGCCATCAGGCTGCGCAGGCCCTCACGGCGCGCATGCTCGATGGCTTCGGCAAAGTCGGGCCGCTCTTCATGGCTGTATGCCAATACGTGCCCGTCCAGGGCGCTGCGCAGCGGCTGCGCGCCATGCTGGCCGAGCCAGCGGCCGGCGATGAAGCTTTGCAAGGTTGGGGCAACAGACATGAGGTGTCCTCCGGTTCTTTTAAGGGGCGCGCTTACCACAGCGCCAGGGTGTAGCCGATGATCAGGCGGTTCTCGTCCAGGCTGTTGGTCAAGCCGTTGCCTGAGCGGAAGGTGACGTTGCGCCAGCGCAGGCTGACGTTCTTCAACGGGCCGCTCTGCACCACGTAGGTGATGTCGGTGTCGCGTTCGCGCTCGCGGCCGTTGTCCACGGTCGCGGTCCTGGCATGACGCCCGTCGGTGTAGCGGGTCATGAAGCTCAGGCCCGGAATGCCCAGGGCGACGAAGTCGTAGTCGTAGCGCAGTTGCCAGGAGTCGAGCCCGGCGCGGGTGTAGGTGTTGTAGGTCACCAGGTTGACGGTGTACGGGTCGCCGCCGTTGAGGAACGGGAAGGCGCTGTCGCCCGACATCTGCTGGAAGGTGGCACTGACCTTGTGCGCGCCGCTGGCCAGGGTGAACATGCCGTTGAAGTTGCGGTTGTCGATGCGCCCTGCCCGCTCGGCGCCGTCACCACGGCTGTCGAAATAGCGCAGGTCGCTGCGCAGGCTCAGGCCCTCGCCCAGCGGCTGGGTGTGCACCAGGCCGACGAACTGCTGACGGTAGATCTGGTCGAGCTTGGCGTAGTAGTAGGTCAGGTTCAGTTGCGGGGTGAAGGCATAGGTGCCGCCACCAAAATCGAAGCGGTCGCTGCTGGCCGCGCCGTAGCCGATGTCGTCGCGGCTGGACGAATCGCGCAGGTTGGCCTTGGTCAGCCGCCCGGCGTTGAACGTCAGGCCGTCGATCTCCTGGCTGGTCAGCAGGCCGCCCTGAAAGCTTGCGGCCAGCAGGCGGGTGTCGTTGTACACCACCACCGGCAGGATCGGCTGCAAGGTACCCAGGCGCAGCACGCTCTTTGAGGCGCGCAGCTTGGCGGTCAGGCCCAGCTCGCTGTAGTCGTCGGCCGGTTCCAGGCTGTCTGGCCCGAACGGCAGCAGCCCGGTGCCGCGCCGATCACGGCTGGAGTCGAGCTTGATGCCCAGTTGCCCCATGGCGTCGACGCCTACCCCGATCGGGCCATCGGTGAAGCCGGACTCGAACTTCACGGTAAAGCCCTGGGCCCACTCCTCGGCCTTGGATTGCGGCGCGTTGCTCTGGCGAAAATCGCGGTTGATGTAGTGGTTGCGCAACTCGACCTTGGCATGGCTGTCGTCGATGAAGTCGGCCAGGGCCGGCGCGGCGACCAGGGGCAAGGCGAAGCCGGCCAGCAGCGAAGCCGGCATGAAGCGAATGTGGTTCATTATTTTTATACCCGACAATCGTTTTGGTTTATTAGTGTTTGCTTGCGCCTGCGGCACCGATGCCGGTCATCGAGCGGATGAACTGCGCCAGGTAGCGGCCGCGTTCCTGCGCCGCCCGCTCCGAGGTGTCGGTGACCGAGAACACCCAGGCGCCCAGGAACGCCAGGCTCATGGAGAACAGCGCCGGGTTGCTATAGGGGAACAGCGCCGTTTCGTTGTGCAGCACGTTGACCCACACCGCCGGGCTGAGCACCAGCAGCACGATGGCCGAGACCAGCCCGCTCATGCTGCCGATCACCGCGCCACGGGTGGTCAGGCCCTTCCAGTACATCGAGAGGAACAGCACCGGGAAATTCACCGAGGCGGCAATCGCCAGCACCAGCCCGGACAGGAACGCGATGTTCTGCGACTCGAACATCAGGCCCAGGATGATCGCCAGCACGCCGATGGCCAGAGTGGCGATTCGCGACACGCGCATCTCTTGCTTCTCGGTGGCCTGGCCCTTGCGGATCACGCAGGCGTACAGGTCGTGGGACACCGCCGAGGCGCCGGACAACGCCAGCCCGGCCACCACCGCCAGGATGGTGGCGAAGGCCACGGCCGAGATGAAGCCCAGGAACAGGTTGCCGCCCACGGCCTGGGCCAGGTGCACGGCGATCATGTTGCCGCCGCCGATGATCGCGCCGTTGACGTCGCGGTAGCTTGCGTCGGTGCCGACCATCACGATGGCGCCGAAACCCACCATGATCAGCAGCAGGTAGAAGTAGCCGATGAAACCGGTGGCGTAGAACACGCTCTTGCGCGCTTGCTTGGCGTCACTCACGGTGAAGAAGCGCATCAGGATATGCGGCAGCCCGGCGGTGCCGAACATCATGCCCAGGCCCAGGGAAATCGCGTCGATGGGGTTGGACAGCAGCCCGCCCGGGGCCATGATCGCGGTGCCCTTGGCGTGCACCTCGGTGGCGGCGCTGAACATCGCCTCGGTGCTGAAACCAAAGTGCTTGAGCACCATGAACGCCATGAAGCTGGTGCCCGAGAGCAGCAGCACGGCCTTGATGATCTGTACCCAGGTGGTGGCGAGCATGCCGCCGAAGGTCACGTAGAACACCATCAGCACGCCCACCAGCATCACCGCATACAGGTAGCTGATGCCGAACAGCAGCTCGATCAGCTTGCCGGCGCCGACCATCTGCGCCACCAGGTACATCAGTGCCACGGTCAGGGTGCCCAGGGCCGAGGTCAGGCGCACCGGGGTCTGGTCCAGGCGGTACGACACCACGTCGGCGAAGGTGTACTTGCCCAGGTTGCGCAGGCGCTCGGCAATCAGGAACAGGATGATCGGCCAGCCGGCCAGCACGCCCAGGGCGTACAGCAGGCCGTCATAGCCGTTGAGGAACATCATCGCGGAGATGCCTAGGAACGAGGCGGCGCTGATCATGTCGCCGGCGATGGCCAGGCCGTTCTGAAAGCCGGTGAGGCCGCCGCCTGCGGTGTAGAAGTCACTGGCCGAACGGGTGCGCTGTGCGGCCCAGCGGGTGATACCCAGGGTGAACACGACGAACAGCAGGAACATGCTGATGGCTGTCCAGTTCATTTCGCGCACTCCTGGCGGACCTTGTCGTTGAGCGGGTCGAGCACGTTGTTGGCGCGGTACACGTAGATCCCGGTGAGGCCGAAGGACACCAGCACCACCAGTACGCCGACCAGCATGCCGACGGTGGTCACGCCGCCGCTGAGCGATTGCCCCAGGGTGCTGGGGGAGAACGCCACCAGCAGCACGAAGCCGTAGTAGATGACCAGCATGGCCAGGGTCAGCGACCAGTTCAGGCGCTGCTTGCGCCGTACCAGTTGCTTGAAGTCGGGGTGCTTGCAGATGCTGTCGATGTCTTCGGGGGTCATTGGGGCGCTCTCTTGGTGTTGTTGTTTTAGTTTTCAGGGCACACAGGTGTTGCGGTGTTCAGGCGGGCCTCATCGCCGTGTAGGAGCCGGCCTTGCCGGCGATGGGACCGACGCGTTATCAGACCTGATCGAAGTCCAGCACCACCCTGTCGCTGACCGGGTACGTCTGGCACGACAGCACATACCCCGCCGCCACTTCGTAATCCTCCAGGGCGTGGTTGCTGTCCATCTCCACCTCCCCTTCGATGACCTTGCACTTGCAGGTCGAGCACACCCCGGCCTTGCACGAGTACGGCAGCTCGGCGCCGATGGCATTGCCGGCATCCAGCACGCTGACGGTGTTGCGCGGCAGGTCGAAGGCCAGCGCCCGACCGTCGCTGATCACGGTGATCTGGCTGACGGCGGCGTCCAGCTGGCGTGCCGCCTCGCGGGCTTCACGCTTGCGTTCGTCGCCCGCCGCTGCAAACAGCTCGAAATGGATCTTCTCCCCCGCCATGCCATTGGCCTTGAGGCTGTCGCGCACGGTCTCGGTCATCGCCTGCGGGCCGCAGATGAAGGCGGCGTCCAGCGCCCTGGGGTCGAGCCAGCGCGAGAACAGCTGACCGCACTTGTCGGCGTCGATGCGCCCGTTGTACAGGTCCACGTCCTGCTGCTCGCGGCTGAACACGAAGATCAGGTTCAGGCGTTGCAGGTAGCGGTTCTTCAGGTCTTCGAGCTTGTCGCGAAACAGCGCGCCGGAGCTTGAGCGGTTGCCGTAGAGCAAGGTGAAGCGGCTGTCGGGTTCGCGCTCCAGGGTGGTCTTGATGATCGACAGGATCGGCGTGATGCCGCTGCCCGCCGCCACCGCCAGGTAGTTGCCGCGACGGGTCGGGTCCAGTGGCACATGGAAGCTGCCCGAAGGCGGCATCACTTCGAGGCTGTGGCCGACCTTGAGCACCTCGTTGGCAAACGCCGAGAAGCGCCCGCCGGCCACGCGCTTGATCGCCACGCGCAGCTCGCCGTCTTCCACGCCGCTGCAGATCGAGTACGAACGGCGCACTTCCTCGTCGTCCAGTTGCGTGCGCATCACCAGGTACTGGCCCTGGGTGAAACGGAAATCGTCCTGCAGGTGCGCCGGCACCTCGAAGGCAATCGACACCGCATCGCGGGTCTCGGCGCGCACATCCTTGATGGTCAGGCTGTGAAATTGACTCATGCTGTTCTCCCGCTGCACGGCGCCAGCGCGCTCAGATGCATTTGAAATAGTCGAAAGGTTCCAGGCACTCGCGGCACCGGTACAGGGCCTTGCAGGCCGTGGAGCCGAACTGGCTGAGCAGCTCGGTGTGGCTGCTGGCGCACACCGGGCACAGCACCTGCGGGCTTTCGCCCAGCAGGCTGCGCTTGCTGGCACTGCCCACGGGCGGCGCGATGCCATAGGCACGCAGGCGCTCGCGCCCCTGCTCGGTGATCCAGTCGGTGCTCCAGGCCGGCGTCAGGCGCCGCTCCAGGCACGGCGCGGCGAACCCGGCCTGCTCCAGCGCCTGGCGGATATCGCCCTCGATCACCTCGGTGGCCGGGCAGCCCGAATAGGTCGGCGTGACCACAAGGTGCAGGTGGCCGGCCTGCCAGTGCAGGTCGCGCACTATCCCGAGGTCGACCACGCTGACCACTGGCACCTCCGGGTCCATCACCTGCTCCAGCACCGTCCAGGCGTGGCTCAGGTCATCGGCCCGCAGTGCCCGCGCACCGTGGTCGCTGGCGATCAGCTCACCAGGTTGCATCGGGGTAGGCCCGTGGCAAAAACTGCATTTCGGCCAGCAGGATGCCCAGGTGCTCGGTGTGCATGCCGGTACGTCCGCTGAGGTAGAAGTGGCTGGCCGCAGGCGGCAGCGGCAGTTCGACCGAGGCGAAGGTGGCCTCGACCTGGTGCAGCCATGCCGCGCCGACCTGCGCCGGGTCGACGCCGATGCCCGCTGCGGCCAGGCGGGTTTCAGCCTCGCTGCCGCTGGCCAGCTCCACGGTGAAGCGCCACACCTGCGCGATGGCCGCGAGCATGCGCCGGCGACTTTCGTCGGTGCCGCCACCCAGGCGCTGCACCCATTCACTGGAGCGACGCAGGTGGTAGGTGACCTCCTTGAGCGCCTTGGCGGCGATGCCGGCGATGCGCAGGTCGGTGGAGTCGCACAGGCCCTTGAGCACCTGCAGGTGCCAGGCGTCGAACAGGAACTGCTTGGCCATGGTCACGGCGAAATCGCCGTTGGGCTGCTCCACCAGCAGCAGGTTGCGGTAGGCGCGCTCGTCGCGGCGAAACGCCAGGTCGTCGGCATCGCGGCCGTCGGCCAGCAGCTCGGCGGCGTAGTCCAGCCAGTTGCGCGCCTGGCCCACCAGGTCCAGGCCGACGTTCATCAGCGCCAGTTCTTCTTCGATGGCCGGTGCCTTGCCGCACCACTCGCACAGGCGCTGGCCCTGGATCAGGGCGCTGTCGCCCAGCAGCAGCAGGTAATGGATCAGATCGTCTTGGGTGCTGTTCATGGTCGACCTCACATGTGTCCGACTTCGTCGGGCAGCTCGTAGAAGCTGGCGTGCCGGTAGACCTTGTCGTCGGCCGGGTCGAATAGCGGGTCCTTCTCGTCCGGCGAGGAGGCCACGATCAGCGCCGAGGGCACCACCCACAGGCTTACACCTTCGCTGCGGCGGGTGTACAGCTCGCGGGCGTTCTCGATGGCCATGGCGTCGTCGGCGGCATGCACACTGCCCACATGCTTGTGGTTCAGGCCGTGCTTGCTGCGCACGAACACTTCGTAGAGGGTCCAGACAGACATCGTGTATCTCCCATCAGTCGCCGGTTCAGGCGGCGTTCTTGTTCTGTTGTTTGCGGGCGTAGGCGACGGCGGCTTCACGCACCCAGGCGCCGCTTTCGATGGCATTGCGTCGGGTGGCCAGGCGTTCCTGGTTGCACGGGCCGTTGCCCTTGAGCACGTCGAAGAATTCCTGCCACTGGATGGCGCCGAAATCGTAGTGGCCGCGCTCGGCGTTCCACTTCAGATCGGGGTCGGGGGCGGTGCAGCCCAGCAGTTCGAGCTGCGGGATGGTCTGGTCGACGAAGCGCTGGCGCAGTTCGTCGTTGCTCTGGCGCTTGATCTTCCAGGCCATCGACTGCGCGCTGTTGGGCGAGTTGTCGTCGCTGGGGCCGAACATCATCAGCGCCGGCCACCACAGGCGGTTGATCGCGTCCTGCACCATGTCCTTCTGGGCCTGGGTGCCGTGGCGCATCATGGTCAGCAGAATCTCGTAGCCCTGGCGCTGGTGAAAGCTCTCTTCCTTGCAGATGCGCACCATGGCCCGTGCGTAGGGGCCGTAGGAGGTGCGCTGCAGCACCACCTGGTTGACGATGGCCGCGCCATCCACCAGCCAGCCCACTGCGCCCATGTCGGCCCAGTTGAGGGTCGGGTAGTTGAAGATGCTGGAGTACTTGGCCTTGCCGCTGTGCAGCTTGGCGATTTCTTCGTCGCGATCGGCGCCCAGGGTTTCCATGGCGCTGTACAGGTACAGGCCGTGGCCGGCTTCGTCCTGGATCTTGGCCATCAGCTGCAGCTTGCGCTTGAGGGTCGGGGCACGGGTGACCCAGTTGCCCTCGGGCAGCATGCCGACGATCTCGGAGTGGGCGTGCTGGGAAATCTGGCGGATGAGGGTCTGACGGTAGGCGTCGGGCATCCAGTTCTTGGCTTCGATCTTGATTTCGGCGTCGATCTTTTCCTGGAAGGCACGTTCCTGGGGCGACATCTCGTCCAGGGACTTGATGCGTTTGACGCCGGTTTCGACAAGCTGTGCGTACATGTTCGGGCTCCCGCCTCAAGGCTGGTTGGGCATGGGAGTATTTATAAGCGATACACAATTCAATATCAAACAGCTTTTTAGTGTATCTAATGTTTTTTTGTATCGCTTTGCACTGAAAGCGGACCGCTACGCGCTCCATCGCGGGTCAAGCCCGCTCCCACAGGAACACGCTTTACCCAAGAACAAAAAAAAGCCCCGACCAGGTCGGGGCTTCGGCAGCCATCAGCTATCAGCTGGCCAGACGCTTGTCATACACATGACAGGCCTTGCCTTCCGAACGTTTCAGCGTGCCCAACGGCTGCAGCACAATGCGCGTGCTGATGCCGATGTAGGTCTTGATCTGCTTGCCCAGCTCGGCGGTCAGCAGCCTGCGCTGGGCCTCGTCGTAGTGCTGGCATTCGGCGCGCAGTTCCACGTGCACATCCACCGTGTCGAGATTTCCATCGCGATACAGATAAATCTCATAGCACTCTGAAAACTGTTTTATTTTCAGAACCTGTTCCTCGACCTGGGTCGGGAACACGTTGACCCCGCGCACGATGAGCATGTCGTCGCTGCGCCCGGTGATCTTGTCGATGCGCCGCATTGGCCGCGCGGTGCCGGGCAACAGTCGCGTCAGGTCGCGGGTACGGTAGCGGATCATCGGCAGCGCCTCCTTGCTCAGCGAAGTGAACACCAGCTCGCCCATCTGCCCGTCGGGCAGCACCGCACCGGTCACCGGGTCGATGATTTCGGGGTAGAAGTGGTCTTCCCAGAGGGTCGGCCCGTCCTTGGTCTCGGCGCACTCCATGGCCACGCCCGGGCCCATGATTTCCGACAGCCCGTAGATATCCAGCGCAGTGATACCCATGCGCTGCTCGATGGAGCGGCGCAGCTCGTCGGTCCACGGCTCGGCACCGAAGATCCCCAGGCGCAGCGCCAGCTTGTGCGGGTCCAGCCCCTGGCGCTCGATCTCGTCGGCCAGGTTGAGCATGTACGAGGGCGTGACCATGATGATGTCCGGCTGAAAGTCGTTGATCAGCTGCACCTGCTTCTCGGTCTGCCCGCCCGACATCGGGATCACCGTGCAGCCCAGGCGTTCGGCGCCGTAATGCGCGCCCAGCCCGCCGGTGAACAGCCCGTAGCCATACGACACATGCACCTTGTCGCCCTTGCGCCCGCCCGCGGCGCGGATCGAGCGCGCCACCACGTTGGCCCAGGTGTCGATATCGTTCTGCGTGTAGCCCACCACCGTCGGCTTGCCGGTGGTGCCGCTGGAGGCGTGCACCCGCACCACGTCATGCATGGGCACGGCGAACATGCCGTAGGGGTAGTTGTCGCGCAGGTCGGTCTTGGTGGTGAAAGGGAATCGGGCCAGGTCGTCCAGCGAACGCACCTCGTCGGGGTGCACCCCCAACTGGTCGAAGCGCTGGCGGTACAGCGGCACGTTCTGGTAGGCGTGGGACAGGCTCCAGCGCAGGCGGTCAAGCTGGTGCTGGCGCAGTTCATCGATGCTGGCGGTCTCCAGCGGGTCGAGTACAGCAGTGTTCAAGGCGGCCATGTTCATGTGTTCACTCTGATTCTTTTTATGGTTCAGCCCCTGACGGGCCCGAGTGTGGGAGCTGCACGGCTCCCGCTGTGTTGCCGGCTCAGGTTCGCTCGATGATCATCGCGATACCCTGCCCCACGCCGATGCACATCGTGCACAGCGCGTACCGCCCGCCGCGCTGCTCCAGTTCCACCAGTGCGGTGGTCACCAGGCGAGCGCCGCTCATGCCCAGCGGATGCCCCAGGGCGATGGCGCCACCATTGGGGTTGACCCGCGGGTCGTCGTCAGCCAGCCCGAGCTCGCGCAGCACCGCCAGGCCCTGCGCGGCGAAGGCTTCGTTCAGCTCGATGACATCCATGTCGGCCAGGTTCAGGTTGGCCAGTTCCAGCACCTTGCGCGTGGCCGGCACCGGGCCGATGCCCATGATGCGCGGCTCGACGCCGGCCGTGGCCATCGCCACCACCCGCCCACGGGCCTTGAGCCCGAAGCGCGCAGCCTGCGCCGGGCTTGCCAGCAGCAGCGCACAGGCACCGTCGTTGACCCCCGAGGCATTGCCCGCCGTGACACTGCCGCCCTCGCGAAACGGCGTACCCAGGCGTTGCAGCATCTGCAGCGTGGTGTCGCCACGCGGGTGTTCGTCGTGCTCGACGCGCCTGGGCTCGCCCTTGCGCTGGGCAATCGACACCGGCACGATCTCCTGCGCCAGGCGCCCGCTGGCCTGGGCAGCCGCCGCACGTTGCTGGCTGCGCAGGGCGAAGGCGTCCTGGTCGGCACGGGAAATGCCGAACTGTGCGGCGACGTTTTCGGCAGTCTCCGGCATCGAGTCGATACCATACGCCTTTTCCATCGCGGCGTTGACGAAGCGCCAGCCAATGGTGGTGTCGTACAATTGCGCCTGGCGCGAGAAGGCCTGTTCGGCCTTGCCCATCACCAGCGGGGCGCGTGACATCGACTCCACCCCGCCCACCAGCAGCAGGCCGGCTTCGCCACTGCGGATCGAGCGTGCGCCCAGGCCGATGGCGTCCATGCCCGAGCCGCACAGGCGGTTGACCGTGGTGCCCGGCACTTCCATCGGCAGGCCGGCCAGCAGCGCCGACATGCGCGCCACGTTGCGATTGTCTTCGCCGGCCTGGTTGGCGCAGCCGAACAGCACGTCGTCCACCTGCGACCAGTCCACCTGCGGGTGGCGCGCCATCAGCGCACGCAGCGGCACCGCGCCCAGGTCGTCGGCACGTACCGTGCTCAGCGCGCCGGCATAGCGCCCGATGGGGGTGCGCACGGCGTCGATGATAAGGGCGTCATTCATCTGCGGTCTCCTGGGCAAGCACTGTGCCTTGCACCTTGTAAGATTTGCCATGGAACAGCGCGATCAGCTGCCCGTTCTGGTTTTCCACACGCACGTCGTAGTTGCCGGTGCGTCCACCACGGCTCTGCTCGACGCAACTTGCATTGAGCGTGTCGCCCATCAGTGCCGGGGCGATGTAGTCGATGCTGCAGCCCAGGCCGATGGTGACCTGGTTGTAGGTGTTGCAGGCCACGGCAAACGCCGAGTCGGCCAGGGTGAAGATGTAGCCGCCGTGGCAGGTGCCATGGCCCTGGATCATGTCGGCGCGCACCGGCATGCTCAGGCGCGCCCTGCCCGGCGCGACGCTCAGCAGTTGCATGCCCAGCGCGAGGCTGGCGCGGTCACGGGCGAGCATGGCCTGGGCACATTGGCTGGCAAGCTCGGTGGCGTTCAGGTCAGTCATGCAATGCCCTCCCCTCGGCGACCGTGCGCCGCAGCAGCAGTGATGGCCGGTAGCGGCTTTCGCCGTAGGCGGCCTGCAGATTGTCGAGTACCGCCAGCACCTGCGTCGGGCCGATGGCGTCGGCCCAGGCCAGCGGGCCTTGGGGGTAGTTCACGCCCTTGCGCATGGCCAGGTCGACATCCGCCGCCGTGGCCACGCCCTGCAGCACCGCGTCGGCGGCTTCGTTGGCAAGCATGGCCACGGTGCGCATCACCAGCAGCCCCGGCACGTCGGCCAGCGGGCTGACCACCAGGCCCGCGGCCTGCAGCAAGGCCACGGCCTGGTCGCGGGCAGCGGGGGTGGTGTCGGCGGACCAGCTGATGCCGATGCGCCCGGCGGTGGCGTAGTCCAGCGCCAGGTCGAACAGCACGAGGTTGTGCAAGCCTTCGTCGCGGGCACGCTGGCTGGCCAGGCGACCGTCGGTCAGGGCCAGCACGGCGTCGCCCACGCGTATGACTGCGTGCCCGCATCGCGGGTCAAGCCCGCTCCCACAACGACCGGTGGGCGCGGGCTCGACCCGCGACGGGGCCCGCGACACCTTGATGCCGTGCGCCTCGATACGCGCCAGCAAGCCCTGCGCAACGCCCAGGTCGCCTTCGACTTCGCAGGCCTCGATGCGCAAACCACTGCGCAGCTCGCTGACCACCGGGCGCGCGGCCGAGGGCCCATAGTCATAGAACCCCTGCCCGCTCTTGCGCCCCAGCCGGCCGGCATCCACCAGCGCCGCCTGGATCAGCGACGGCTGGAAGCGCATGTCGCCGTAATAGGCATCGAACACCGAACAGGTGACCGCGTAGTTGACGTCATGCCCGATCAGGTCGGTCAGCTCGAACGCGCCCATGCGAAAGCCGCCGGCCTCGCGCATCAGCGCATCCAGCGTGGCGCACTCGGCCGCACCCTCCTGCAACAGGCGCAGGCTTTCGGCATAGAACGGGCGCGCCACGCGGTTGACAATGAAGCCCGGGCTGGAGCTGGCATGCACCGGCGCTTTGCCCCAGGCCCTGGCCGTTGCATACAGGCTGGCTGCTACCTGCGGCGCCGTGGCCAGCCCCGAGACGATCTCGACCAGCGCCATGACCGGCGCGGGGTTGAAGAAGTGCACCCCCACGAACCGCTCGGGCCGCGCCAGGCCGGCCGCGATGCGGGTGATCGACAGCGACGAGGTGTTGCTGGCCAGCACGCAGTCGGCCGTGCAGATTGCCTCCAGGCGCGCAAACAGCTCGCGCTTGGCGTCGAGGTTCTCGACGATGGCCTCGATCACCAGCCCCGCATCCGCCAGCTCGTCGAGCGCCTGCACCGCGTGCAGGCGCGCCAGGGTGGCCTCGCGCTGCGCGGGGTCGAGCTTGCCCTTCTCCACCCGCTTGCCCAGTTGCACACCCAGCCCCTCGATGGCCGCGCTCGCCGCCCCCGGGCGGCTGTCGTGCAGCAGCACCGGATGCCCGGCTTGCGCCGCCACCTGGGCAATGCCGGCGCCCATGGCCCCGGCACCGATCACCGCCACCACAACGCTTGTGTCCAGTGCGCTCATGCTCAGCACCCCTTGAACACGGGGGCGCGCTTGGCCATGAAGGCGGCCACGCCCTCGCGGTAGTCCTCGCTGCGCCCGGCCAGGCGCTGCAGGTCGCGCTCCAGGTCCAGTTGCTGGTCAAGGCTGTTGTCCAGGCTGGCATTGAGCCCTCGCTTGATCAGTGCCAGGCCCGAGGTGGGCTGTGTCGCCAGCTGTCGCGCCAGGCCCAGGGCCTCGTCGCGCAGGGCCTCGTCGTCGACGCAGCGGTAGATCAGCCCCCACTGCTCGGCCTGCTCGGCCGACAGCTTGTTGCCCAGCAGCGCCAGGGCCTTGGCCCGCGCCACGCCGACCAGCCGCGGCAGGAACCAGGTACCGCCCGAGTCGGGCACCAGGCCGAGTTTGCAGAACGCCTGGATGAAGCTGGCCGACCGCGCCGCCAGCACCAGGTCGCAGGCCAGCGGGATGTTCGCCCCGGCGCCGGCGGCCACGCCGTTGACCGCGCAGATCACCGGCAGCGGTAAATCGCGCAGGGCGCGAATCAGCGGGTTGTAGAATTTTTCGATGGACTCGCCCAGGTCGGGCATCTGCGCACCGGGCGCAACGTTGCGGTCGGACAGGTCCTGCCCGGCACAGAAGCCGCGCCCTTCACCGGTAAGCAGCAGCACACGCACCTGGGCATTGGCGCGTACCTGCTTGAGCGCCTCCTTCACTTCGGCGTGCATCTGCGCGTTGAAGCTGTTGAGTTGCTCGGGACGGTTCAGGCGCAGAAAGGCCACGCCGTCGTCTATGTCGAAAAGAATGTGCTCGAAGGTCATGACCAGTACCGCTCGCAAGGTTGAAGTAAAAGGGGCCGGCGCACTCAGCGGCCGGTGAACACCGGTGCGCGTTTTTCGCGAAAGGCATTGATGCCCTCGCGCCGGTCATCGGTGGCGGCCAGCACGGTGAAGGCGTGGCGCTCGAAACGCAGGCCGCTGGCAAGGTCGGTATCCATGGCCTTGAGCAGCGATTCCTTGGCCAGGCGCACGGCCAGCGGGGCCTTGCGCGCGATGGCCTGGGCGATCTGCACGGCGCGCTCGACGGTGAATTCGGGTTGGGTGATTTCGCTGACCAGGCCGGCCTGTTGCGCGGTGCGCGCATCGATGGGCTCGCCGGTGAGCACCATCTGCATGGCCATGGACTTGCCCACCGCGCGCAGCAGACGCTGGGTACCGCCGGCGCCAGGCATGATGCCCAGGTTGATTTCCGGCTGGCCGAAGCGCGCATCCACGCCCGCCACGATGATGTCGGCGTGCATCGCCAGCTCGCAGCCACCGCCCAGGGCAAAGCCGTTGACGGCCGCCACCAGGGGCTTGCTGAAGCGGCTGATCTGCTGCCAACAGGCAACACGCGGGTCGTTGAGGATGCCCACCGCATCGCGCTCGGCCATCTCGTTGATGTCGGCGCCGGCGGCAAACGCCTTGCGGCTGCCGGTGAGCACCACGGCGCGGCAGCTGTCGTCACGCTCCAGGCGCTCGAGTTCGGCTGCCAGCTCGCCGAGCAGGCGGGTGTTGAGGGCATTGAGCACCTCGGGGCGGTGCAGCGTCACCAGGCAGATGCCGGCGTGGGAGTTATCAAGCAACAGGGTGTCAGGCATGACGGTCACCGCACGGGCCAGTCGAGGCTGGCTGTTATTGTTGGGTCGAGGCCGATTGCGGCAGAGTATAGCCACAATACGATACACAAAATCAACATTACTGCGACTTGTCTGTGTCTATTTGTTTTCCATGCGTGCCAAATAAACCCAGCAAACACTGCGCTTATAGCGAGTAAAGCGCCAGGAAGCGATACATCGAAGCATTGCAAACAAGTAACAATACGTTATATTCGCTGTCATCCCCGTCCACAGGAAACCGACATGACCTGCTACAGCCTTGGCGGAATCACCCCGGTCATCGACCCCAGCGCCTACGTGCACCCTTCGGCGGTGCTGATTGGCGACGTGATCGTCGGCCCCGACTGCTATGTAGGCCCGCTGGCCAGCCTGCGCGGCGATTTCGGACGCATCATTCTCGAACAGGGCGCCAACCTGCAGGACACCTGCGTGATGCACGGCTTCCCCGACAGCGACACGGTGATCGAGCGCAACGGGCACGTGGGCCACGGCGCCGTGCTGCACGGCTGCCGCATCGGTGCCGATGCGCTGGTGGGCATGAATGCGGTGGTCATGGACGGCGCCGTGATCGGTGCCTGCTCGATCGTCGGTGCCACCGCCTTCGTCAAGGCCGGCTTCGACTGCCCGCCCCGCTCGCTGGTGGTGGGCTCGCCGGCCCAGGTCAAACGCAGCCTGAGCGACGCTGAAGTGCACTGGAAGCAGGGCGGCACGGGCGAGTACCACGCACTGACCCGGCGCTGCCTGGAGCAGATGGTGGAATGCAGCCCCTTGAGCCAACCCGAACAGGACCGCAGACGTGTCAGCGACAGTACGTTCCGCCCGAAAAACCACACGGCCTGAAGTGCCGGCGGCAACGCTGGCCTTGAAGGACAAACGGCAGTTATATTCCGGGGTTTCACCCAGCGGATCCTCCATGTCGTCGCTCGCGCCCCTCAATCAGCTCGTCACCCGTTTCCAGGAACAGATCCCGATCCGTGCCAGTTCGCTGATCGTCACCCTGTATGGCGATGCCATCGAACCCCACGGCGGCACCGTGTGGCTGGGCAGCCTGATCCAGTTGCTCGAGCCCTTCGGCATCAACGAGCGGCTGATCCGCACCTCGATGTTCCGCCTGACCAAGGAAGGCTGGCTGACCGCCGAAAAGGTCGGCCGGCGCAGCTACTACAGCCTCACCGGTGCCGGGCGGCGGCGTTTCGACAAGGCTTTCAAGCGGGTGTACAGCTCGGTGGTGCCGCAGTGGGATGGCTCCTGGCACCTGGCGATGCTCACCCAGCTGTCTGCCGACAAGCGCAAGCAGGTGCGCGAAGAGCTCGAATGGCAGGGCTTTGGCGCCATCTCGCCGGTGGTGCTGGCCAGCCCGCGGGCCGACCGCACCGACATCAACGCCACCCTGCTGGACCTGGACGCGCTGGAAGACACCATCCTGTTCGAGACCACCGGCCAGGACGTGATGGCCTCCCGCGCCTTGCGTGCCCAGGTGCGCGAAAGCTGGCGTATCGAGGAGCTGGGGGCGCAGTACAGCGAGTTCATCCAGCTGTTTCGCCCGGTGTGGCAGGCGCTGCGCGAGCAGGACAGCCTGCAGCCGATGGACTGCTTCATGGTGCGCCTGCTGCTGATTCACGAGTACCGCAAGCTGCTGCTGCGCGACCCGCACCTGCCCGACGAACTGCTGCCGGGCGACTGGGAGGGCCGCGCCGCACGCCAGCTGTGCCGCAACCTGTACCGACTGACCTGTGCCCCGGCCGAACAGTGGCTGAGCAGTGCGATGGAAACCGCAGACGGCCCGCTGCCCGATGCCAGCGAAAACTTCTACCGGCGCTTCGGCGGGCTGCGCTAACCTGCAGCGCGTGCCCCCAGCCATCACATGCACCCTAACAACAATGCCAGGTGTGAGGTGTGACCCATGAATACCGCTACTGCCCAGCAGCACTTCCAGCAATGGCTGGCCGACATCAACCATGCCTGCGGCGAGTTCGACGGTGCCGCGCTGGGGGATGCGTTCAGCGGTGAGATTCGCCCCCGCCAGCTGGGCGCCCTGCGCTTCAGTCACGTGAGCAGCTCTCACGCGCGGCTGCTGCGCACGCCGCGCGAGGTGCAGCGCAGCAGCGAACACAAGTACTTTGCGGTGTTCCAGCTCAAGGGCATGGCCAACATGGCCCAGGACGACGCCCGCGAAGTGCTGATGCCGGGGGACATCCTGCTGATCGACAGTGCACGCCCCAGCGACTTCACCTTTGGCGATACCTCCCAGCAGATCTCGCTGATACTGCCCCACGACCGGGTCGACCAGCTGCTGCGCTTCACCCCGGTGGAGATCGGGCGCAAGATCCCGGCCGGTTCGCCGGTCGCCCTGCTCGCCCAGCAGATGCTGTTGTCCTCGACCCAGCTGGACGAGGTGAGCCTGGCCGAAAGCGAAGCGGTGATCGATGCGCTGATCAGCCTGATGCGCCCGGCACTGTGCGGCAGCGACAGCAACCCCGACCCGCATGAACGCATCTTTCGCAAAAGCCTGGCGCTGATCGAGACGCACATTGCCGACGAGGCGCTGTGCCCGGAGATGATCGCGCGCGACATCGGCGTGTCGATGCGCGGGTTGTACCGGGTGTTCGCCAAGAAGGGCCTGGTGATCGCGCAGTACATCAAGAACCGGCGCCTGGACATCTGCGCCGAAACCCTGCGCAACCCGCAGTCGACCCTCAAGCTGTCGGCGCTGGGGTACACCTGGGGCTTCTCCAACAGCAGCTACTTCACCACTGCGTTCAAGCAGCGCTTTGGCGTGTCGCCCGGCGAGTACCGCAAGCGCTACAGCTGAGCGCCTGCGGCCTGCCAGCCGCCTCAGTGGCGGATGCACACCGACTTGGTCTCGGTGAAGGCGTCCAGCCAGTCGACGCCGAAATCACGCCCGGTACCGGATTGCTTGAAGCCGCCAAACGGCATGTTGGCATCGATCAGGGTGTGGCTGTTGACCCACACGGTGCCGGCCTCGATGCGCGGGGTGAGGTCCATGGCCGACTTGAGGCTGGTGGTCCACAGGCTGGCGGTCAGGCCATAGTCGCTGTCGTTGGCGCGGGCCAGCGCTTCTTCCACATCGGCCACGCGGGTCAGGCTCAGCACCGGGCCGAACACTTCGCTGCGGGTCAGGCGCAGGTTGTCGTCGGGGTTGAGGATCAATGACGGGCTGACGTAGTAGCCATTGGCATCCGGCGCGCTGGCACCGCTGATGATCTGCGCGCCCTGCTCGCGGGCATCGGCCAGGTAGGCCTGCACCGACTGCTGGTGCGCGCCGGAAGCCACGGCGTTGATCTGCGCGCTGGGATCCAGGCCCGGGCCTACGCTCAGCCCCTTGATCGCCTGCTCGAAGTCCGCTGCCAGGCGGTCGAACAGCGGCGCCTCGACATAGATACGCGAACTGGCGGCGCACACCTGCCCCTGGTTGAGGAAGCTGCCCATCATCAGGCCTTCGATCACCTGCTGCGGATCGGCGTCGGCCAGCACGATGGCCGGGTTCTTGCCACCCAGCTCCAGTGACAGGCGCGTCAGGCGGTCGACCGCCGAACGGGCAATGTGCTTGCCGGTGGCGGTAGAGCCGGTAAAGCTGATCTTCGCCACCCGCGGGTGGCTGGTGAGGGCGCTGCCGCATACGCTGCCGCTGCCGGTGATCAGGTTGAACACGCCGTCCGGAATGCCGGCCTCGGTGGCCAGCTCGGCCATGCGCATCAGGGTCAACGGGGTGATCTCGGAGGGCTTGATGACGATCGAGCAGCCGGCCGCCAGGGCGGGCATCACCTTCCACATGCCGATCATCAGCGGGAAGTTCCACGGCACGATGCCAGCCACCACGCCGACCGGCTCCTTGCGCGTATAGGCGGTGTAGCGGGCACCTTCGGGCACCGGGATCGACACATCCAGGGTGCGCCCGCAGATCTTGGTGGTGAGGCCGGCGGTGTAGCGCATCCAGTTCAGGGTACTGCCGACTTCGAAGGCGCGGGCGATGTTGATCGACTTGCCTTGTTCCAGGGTTTCGAGCTGGGCCAGCTCTTCACCGTGCTGTTCGAGCAAATCGGCGTAGCGCAGCAGGATACGCTCGCGCTCGGCCGGGGCGCGGCGCGCCCACACGCCACTGACGAATGCCCGATGCGCCGATTGCACGGCCTGGTCGACATCCTCGGCGCTGGCATCGGGGGTCACGGCAATGGGTTGGCCGTTGGCCGGGTTGAAGACGGTAAGGGTCTGGCTGGAGGTGGACGGCCGCCAGCCGCCATTGATGTACAGGCCGTGTTGGCGTCCGAGAAAACGCTGGACACTGGCTAGCAGGGGTACGGTGCCGGCAGTCATGAACACTCCTTTTGTTATGGTTGGGAACATCCCAGGAGAGTGTATGGCGCCGCCGCAGGCGGGATGTTTCGCTGGCTGCCAGGGTGGTTGGCGAGTGTGCCAATGTGGTGGGTGGTGTGGCTGTTCGCCAGCAAGGCTGGCTCCTACAGGAGCAGGCCTTGCTGGCGAATGGGTGCGGGTCAGCGCAGGCGGGTACGGATCCGGTGGCACACGTTGAGCACCTGCTCCACCTCGCCCTCGCCCAGGTCGATCTTGCACGCCATGTTGCTGAACACCTGCGCCGCCTCGGCCTTGAGCTCACGGCCCTTGTCGGTCAGCAGCAGGTTGCGTCGGCGCCGGTCGCTGGGGTCCAGGTACACGGTGATGAACCCCGCATCCGCCAGGCGCTTGACGATTGGCGTCAACGTGCCCAGGTCGAACAGGGTGAGCTCGCTCAAGGCGCTGATCGACACATCATCCTTGCCCCACAACCCGGCCATCACCAGCAGTTGCGGGTAGGTGACGCCACGTCGCTTGAGCGGTTCGGCATAGTCCCGAACCATGGCGTTGGCTGTCGAATACAGCGAGAAACACAGCATCTTGTCGAAGTCGAACGTCGGGTCAAGCATGCACACCTCCCGCGACGCGGCTGTAGTGATGCACCGCGTCGACCAGTACTGCAACCGCCTCTGGCGAAGTGGCCGGCGAAATGCCCTGCCCCAGGTTGAACACATGGCCGAAACCGGCCGCCGGTGGTCCGAACGTCTGCAGGGTGCGTCGCACCTCGCGGCGAATGCTCGCCTCGTCTGCCAGCAGCACGGCCGGGTCGAGGTTGCCCTGCAGCGCCACGCAGTTGCCCACCAGCTGGCGTGCCAGCGCCAGGTCACACGTCCAGTCCAGGCCCAGCGCATCGGCGCCGCTGTCGGCCAGCGGGCTGAGCCACTGGGCGCCACCACGGGTATGCACGATGGAGGGAATGCGCACGCCATGCTGGGTCTTGTGCAGGCGCGCCAGCACTTCACGCAGGTAATACAGGGAGAAACGCCGATAGGCAGCGTCGGCCAGCACACCGCCGAAGCTGTCCACCAGCATCACCGCCTGGGCGCCGGACTCGATCTGTGCATTGAGGTCGGCAGCCACCGCGTGACCGAGCACCTTGAGCAACCGGTGCAGCAGTTCCGGGCGACGGTAGAGCATCTTCTTGATCAACTGGCAGTCGCCCGGCGGGCCACCCTCGACCATGTAGCAGGCCAGGGTCCAGGGGCTTGCGGCAAAGCCCACCACCGGCACCTTGCCCTCCAGTTCGTGACGCACCTGGGCAAGGGTCTGGTAGGTGTGCTCCAGCGCCTCGGGTTCGGGCACGCGCAGGCGCTCGATGGCCGCCTCGTCACGCAAGGGGTGACGAAAGCGCGGGCCATCGCCGTTCACGCAGTACAGGCCCAGCCCCATGGCGTCGGGCAGGCTGAGCATGTCGGCGAACACCACGGCGGCATCCAGGCTGAAACGGCGCAGCGGTTGCAGGCTGGCCTCGGTGGCCAGGTCCGGGTTCTTCACCAGGTCCAGGTACGAGCCGGCCCTGGCACGCAGGGCACGATGCTCGGGCAGGTAGCGGCCGGCCTGGCGCATCAGCCAGACAGGCGTATGCGCCGTGGGTTGGCGCAGCAAGGCCTTGATAAACGTATTATTGTGCAAGGACGGGTAACTCATGCTGGTTCGCGAAATTCACTGCACAGCTCATGACTGGCGCCGCGGGGCGGCATCGGCAATCGTGCTGCGCAAGGCGTGGAGCGTGGCGCGGTAATCGGGCTGGGAAAAGATCGCCGTACCGGCCACGAACATGTCGGCACCGGCCGCAGCGACCTGGCCGATGGTGTGAAGGTTGACCCCGCCATCCACTTCCAGGCGGATGTCACGGCCACTGGCATCGATCAGCTTGCGCGCTGCTTCGATCTTGGGCAAGACCGCCGGGATGAACGACTGCCCGCCGAAGCCGGGGTTGACCGACATCAGCAACAACAGGTCGAGCTTGTCGAACACATACTTGCATTCCTCCAGCCCTGTTGCCGGATTGAAGGCCAGGCCCGCCTTGCACCCCAGATCCTTGATCAGTTGCAGGGAGCGGTCCAGGTGAACGGTGGCCTCGGGGTGAATCGAGATGTAGTCGGCACCCGCCTCGGCAAATGCCTGGATCATCGGGTCCACGGGGGTGACCATCAGGTGCACATCCAGCGGCGCGGTGATGCCGTAGCTGCGCAGGGCCTTGCAGAACTGCGGCCCCATGGTCAGGTTGGGTACGTAGTGGTTGTCCATCACGTCGATGTGGATGACGTCGGCACCGGCAGCCAGAACCCGCTCGGCTTCCTCGCCCAACCGGGCAAAATCGGCCGCCAGCATCGACGGGGCAATCCAGAACTCTTTCACACGCCTACTCCGTTACTCATTGGCTATTCGTCGCACCGGGCCCTGCTCGTTTTGCGCAAGGGCGGTGTTGATCTGTGCGATCAGGCTGTCACTTGCCGCTTCGAGATGAAAATGGTGCCCGCCATCATGCCAGTGCACACGGCTGGCCCAGGGCAACGCTTTTTTGCGCTTGTCGAATTCCGGGCCGGCAAACAGGCCCTGGCGCCCGAGCATCACATGCAGCGGGCAACTGATCTGACGCAGGAAGTCGCAGGCCTGACGCTCGGTCAGCTGCATCGGTTCGGGCAGCACCAGCCGCGGGTCGTGACGCCAGCGGTAGCCATCCCCCACGCTGAGCAGGTCGCGCATGGCCAGCAGGCGTGCCGAGGCCGGCGAGAGCAGGCCGTCGATACTGTTGCGCCGCTCGTTGACCGCCGCCTCGACGCTGCTGAACTGCACGCTGTCGGGGGCCGAGAACCCATGCAGGCGGGTGCGCAGGGCCAGGCGCATCAGGCGATGGGCCTTCTTCAGGTGCTCCACGGTGTCTTCTTCGGCGATGGTGAACGGAGCGCCCATGCCATCGAGGAAGATCATGCTGTCGATGGACTTGTTCATCGCCCCCAGGATCGACGCGATGCCGCTGCCCATGGAATGGCCGATCACCGAAAAGCGCTTCCAGCCCATGCACTCGACCAGGGTATTCATGTCGTCGGCATGTTCCCACAGATAGTAGCCACTGTCGGCACGCCGATGGTCCGAGCGTCCGTGCCCGGCGAGGTCCGGTGCCACCACGAAGCAATCCTTCAGGTACGGCGCCACCTGTTCGAAGGAGGCGGCGTTGTCCAGCCAGCCATGCACGGCCAATACCGGATGAGCCCCCTCCTCGCCCCAGACCCGCAGGGCAAACGTCTGCCCGTTGACGTCCAGGGTCTGGTCCCTGCTTTTATTGCCAAGACGCATGTAGATACTCCCTGCGTAAGCATTGTTTCGAGGTAACGGGCAACACCCGCAGCGCCTGTCAGCCGGCGGCCGCCAGCTGTGCCGAGCGTGCCGTGTGTTGCAACTGCTTGAGGTCGAACTTGCCGTTGGCGGTGCGCGGCAAGGTGAGCTCGATACTGATTGCCAGTGGCACCTTGTGCGGCTCGAGCCCGGCGCGGCAGCGTTCGAGCAACTGCTCGGCGCTGAGCGTGACGCCCTGGCTCAAGGTCACGAAAGCCCACAGCCCTTCGCCGGCCGCAGCATCCTCGACACCGACCACCGCTGCCGCGTCGATGCCTGCCATGGCGTAGAAGAAGTCTTCCACTTCCGCCGGGCTGACCTTCATGCCGCGGGACTTGATCACGTGATCCATCCGGCCTTCGAAATACAGGTAGCCGTCTTCGTCCAGGTGGCAGTAGTCGCCGGTATGCAGCACGCTCTCCCCGGGATAGGGGCCGGGCTTGAGCTTTTTCGCCGTGGCCTGCGGGTTGCGCCAGTAGCCGGCCATGACCGTGGCGCCGCGAATCACCAACTGGCCCACCTGGTGGGCCTGGTCGATGCGCTGGCCGTGCTCGTCGATCAGCCACAACTCGGTGTTGGGAATGGCGATGCCGACGCTGCCCGGCTTGCTGTCGATGTCCTCTGGCGGCAGGTAGGTGCAGCGCTTGCACTCGGTCAGGCCGTACATGGAGAAGATCTGCGCCTGCGGAAACAGCGCCTTCATCTGCGCAATGTGCGGCGGCTTGAGCGCCGCGCCGGTATTGGTGACCATGCGCACGTGCTCGAAACTGGCGTTGCGCTTGCTCGCGTACTCATGCAGCAGCATGAGCATGGTGGGCACGAACGGGATGACCGTGATCTGGTACTGGCGGATCTTCTTGATCAGGAAGATCGGCCAGGTGAATTCCTTTTCCAGTACCAGGGTGGCGCCCGCGCTCAGCGCCATGATCATCTGGTACAGGCCATAGTCGAACGACAGCGGCAACGAGCAGAGCACGTGGTCGCTGTCGTTGTAGCCCAGGTAGGTGTGCAGCGACGACAGCGCCGCGAGCATGTTGCGATGGGTCAGCATCACGCCCTTGGGCTCGCCGGTGGACCCGGAGGTATAGATGATCGCGGCCAGGTCCAGGTCCAGCGTGCCGCAAGGCACCGGAGCTCCGTTGCCCTGCATCAGCACACCCTCGAAGGTGCGTGTCAGCGCCGAGTCGGCCTCGCCGTCCAGCAGCACGATGGTGCGCAGGTACGGCAGGCTCGGGGTGTCCACCGACAGGCTGGCGAACTTCTCCGAGGTGGTGATCAGCACCGAGGCCTCGGCGTCCCGCACGATGTAGTCAAGGCCGTCGGCGTGGGTCTCCAGGCCGACATTGACCACCACGCCACCGGCCTTGAGCACACCCCAGAAGGCACAGATGGTTTCTACCCGGTTGCCCAGGCACAGCACCACCCGTTCCTGACGCTGCAGGCCACAGGCCTGCAAGCCCGAGGCCAGCCGCGAACTGGAATCGTCGAGGTCGGCATAGGTGTAGGTTTCATCGGCATAGATGACTGCCGCCTTGCGCGGGTACAGGCCGTTGCTGGCCTCCAGTACCTGCTGCAGGAGCACGCTAGACCGGCTCATACTGTACCTCTGGCTGGCCTTGCGAGGCGGTTTCGGGGGCGTTCTGGCGGTTGGCGTCGATGTACTGCGCCAGCGTCGTCACGGTATTGAAGTGCCCGGGGGCAATGGTGTCGGGGTTGACGAAGAAGCCTTCGATCTCGTCCTCCAGGCTGACCAGCAGCTCCATCGAGGTGAGCGAGTCGAGCCCCAGGTGGTCACGCAGGTGCGAGTCGGCACGCACCTCGGTACTGGCTGGCAGCTTGAGCACCACCCGCAGGATCTCGATCAGTTGCGCCTGCGTGGCGCCGCTGGCCGTCACGCCCGGTGCGCTGCTGGCAGCAGGTGCGCTGGCCGGGGCGGCGAGCATGTCGTCCAGCGCCACGTCGGCGTGGCTGTCGCGGATCTCCAGTGCGGTCTGACGGGCCCTGGCCAGGAACAGGCGGCCGTGGCTGACGATCACCTCGGCCGGGTGACCATGGCTGTGGAACAGGGTGGGCGAGGCCGTGGGGCCATAGGCACCGGAGGCCGTCACCGCCAGCAGGTCGCCTTCGCTCAGGGTCTCGATGCGCACGTCACGCCCCAGCAGGTCGTCGGGGCTGCACAGCGGGCCGGAGATATGGTACTCGCGCAGCGGCGCGCCATTGCTGCCGGTGGCGTGCACGATGCGGAAGTTGCGCTTGAGCACCTGGCCGCTGCCCGCCGCGGCACCGTGGCAGTTGGTGCCGCCGTCGGTCACGGCGAAGGTCTTGCCGTGGTTGTGCTTGATGTTGTCGACGGTGACCAGCAGCGCGCCGCATTTGCCGGCCACGAAACGGCCGGACTCGACGATGATGCGGGTACGCGGGAACTGGCGATGGAAACTGTCGAACAGCGGCGCCAGCAGCTGCTTGAGCTGACGGGTGTCGAGTTCCTTTTCGTTCTCGTAGTACTTGATGCCCAGGCCGCCGCCGACGTCGACCATGCTCAGGTCCAGGTCGTAGCGAAGGGTGAGGTTGCGGTACAGGTCGAGGATGTAGCTGGCATTGTCATACACCGACTGGGCGTCGAGGATCTTGGTGCCGTTGTAGACGTGAATGCCCTTGATATGCAGGTTGGGCAGCGCCAGGTACTGGCCGAAATTGGCCACTGCGGTGTCTTCCTCGATACCGAAGTGGGTCGGGCGCCCGCCCATCTTCCAGGGCGAGCCCGAGGCCGAGAAATTGGGATTGATGCGAATGGCCACCGGTGCGGTACAGCCCAGCGAGCCGGCCAGGGCAGAAAGCGCGCGCAGTTCGGTTTCGGATTCGACGACGATGGCGTACACCCCCACTTCCAGCGCCCGGCGGTGTTCCTCGGGCTTCTTATAGGGGCCCAGGAAAATGATGTCCTGGGGTGCAACGCCCGCCTTCAGGGCGATTTCCAGCTCGCCCAGCGAACAGACCTCGGTGTTGCCGCCGTACGAACGGATCAGCTTCACCAGCGACAGATTCGGATTGACCTTGAGCGCGTAGAAGATATCCACGCAGTCGGGCAAGGCGTCGCGCAGTTCATTGAAACTGCTGCGCAGCACCGCCTCGTCATACAGGTAGGTAGGCGTACCGAATGTCGCCTTTGCCTGGAGGACCAATTCTTTGGAAAGCTTCATCTGTTGCTCCCTTCGTTATTATATTTTCCGGTGCCGAATGCGTGCGCGGGATGCGCACCTGCGTCGTCCCGTTAGCCCTGGCGCGTTAAGTGTCGTATCGGATCGCGCAACGCCTGCAACAACGACAGAAAGCCCCTGCCTGCAAAACTTTGCGCGCAAAGTTTGTGAAATTCTCTACTGCGTTTCGCGGTGATGTCAAGATAATTCCAATGAACCCTGGCTGCGGCCGATGGTCACCCCGTTGACGGCGATTTAGGCCGCATAACAGCGTTCAAATGTCGCAGCTGTTACAGATCAGTAGCGCTTTTGCCCAATGAATACAGGGCTTTTATCTGATCCGTATATAAGGCCTGTTTCTGAGTCTGTTTTGTCTGCGGCAGGCTTTCTAGAGTCAGCGCCTGTGCTCGTCCCGTCGGGGGGTGGGCTAGGAAGGAAACGCGGATAAACAGCCATGAGTACTCATCAACAGGCACAGGCCTACAACTACAAGGTGGTCCGGCAGTTCGTGGTCATGACGGTGGTGTGGGGCATCGTCGGCATGGCCATGGGCGTATGGATCGCCTCGCAACTGGTCTGGCCGGAGCTCAACCTGGACCTGCCCTGGACCACCTTCGGCCGCCTGCGCCCCCTGCACACCAGCCTGGTGATCTTCGGTTTCGCCGGCAGCGCGCAATTTGCCGCCAGCTACTACGCGGTGCAGCGCACCTGCCAGGTACGCCTCTACAGCGACTGGCTGACGGCCTTCACCTTCTGGGGCTGGCAGGCAACCATCGTGATCATGCTGCTGAGCCTGCCCCTGGGCCTTACCACCACCAAGGAATACGCCGAGATCGAATTCACCGGCGCGGTGTGGATGGCGATCGTGTGGGTGGCCTATGGCGTGGTGTTCTTCGGCACCCTGCTGCGCCGCAAGGGCACGCACATCTATGTCGGCAACTGGTTCTTCGGGGCCTTCATCGTGGTCATCGCGATGCTGCACGTGGTCAACCACCTGTCGATTCCGGTCAGCTGGTTCAAGTCCTACCCGGTGTACGCGGGGGCCACCGATGCGATGGTGCAGTGGTGGTACGGCCACAACGCGGTCGGCTTCTTCCTGACCACCGGCTTCCTGGGGATGATGTACTACTTCGTGCCCAAGCAGGTCGGCAAGCCGGTGTATTCCTACCGCCTGTCGATCGTGCACTTCTGGGCGCTGATCACCCTGTACATCTGGGCAGGCCCGCACCACCTGCACTACACCGCCCTGCCCGACTGGGCGCAGTCGCTGGGCATGGCGATGTCGATCATCCTGCTGGCCCCGAGCTGGGGCGGCATGATCAACGGCATGATGACCCTCTCGGGCGCCTGGCATAAGCTGCGCAGCGACCCGATCCTGCGTTTCCTGGTGCTGTCGCTGGCGTTCTACGGCATGTCGACCTTCGAAGGGCCGATGATGGCGATCAAGACCGTCAACGCCCTGTCGCACTACACCGACTGGACCATCGGCCACGTGCATGCGGGTGCGCTGGGCTGGGTGGCGATGATCACCTTCGGCGCGCTGTACCACATGATTCCCAAGGTGTTCGGCCGCGAGAAGATGTACAGCATCGGGCTGATCAACCTGCACTTCTGGCTGGCCACCATCGGTACCGTGCTGTACATCGCCTCGATGTGGGTCAACGGCATCACCCAGGGCCTGATGTGGCGCGCCATCAACGACGACGGCACCCTCACCTACTCGTTCGTGGAGGCACTGGTGGCCAGCCACCCGGGCTTCATCGTGCGCTTCGTCGGTGGCGTGTGCTTCCTGAGCGGGATGCTGCTGATGGCCTGGAACACCTGGCGCACGGTACGCGTGGCAGACCCGAAACTGGCACTGGACAACGCGCAGATGGCGTAAGGGGCAGCGAATGAACGGCTGGGCATATGGGTTGTATTGCGTGACCGGACTGATGTTCTTCTACCTGATCACCAGCGCCTGCCTGAGGCGCCATAGCGACCAGGTGGATGACCAGGCAAGCCTCATACCCTTTGCCGATGACCCGGTGGTGGCGCGCCGGGTCGAGCAGGCCATCGGGCGACCGGTGCCTGCCGAGGCACCGGAGGCTTTGCTGAAGGCTTGAGGGTGGTGCTGTACCGGCATGTCCGCAAGAGCGGGTTGATTCGCTCTTGCGGCTTGGCCTATTGGTGACTGACCCAGTAAACCGCCGTCACGACCACCAGTACAATCAGGCAGAGTATCGCCCACGCATCGACACTGCTGTCCGGCTTGCTTGCCTTGCTTGGATTTCCCATTGCATTGCCTCTTGTTGTGGTTATGGGAATGCACTGCACCTGATGCAGTTAAGTCCAGCAATGCCCTTTGCTCAAGCAGGGTTTTTGTACAGCTCGTCGGTTAGTAGTCCATCGCGTCCTTCAGGAACGGGTATCGATACCCTGGCGCCTTGCCAACGGCGCTGAACCCCTTGAAATCCAGCCCATAGTCGCCCTGCTGTTCAAGCGTGAGCCAGCGCCGTGCCTTGACCGCATCGATCAGCTGAAGCACCGGCACCGGCCGCGGCCGGGCGAGCAACTGACCGATCGGCACGCCCTGCGCATCATCGTGCAGCAGCACCATGGCCCACCCGCCCAGAGAAAAGTGCCCGCCCATCAACACGCTCAATCGACCCTCGATTCGCGCCTGCAGGGCCTGTGGCGAACTGTTCACCGCACTGAACAGCACATCCCGGCCCGGCACCCGCCCGGCCTCCTCGAATGCCTGCATCGCGCCGAACGCCATCTCGTCATTGGCCGACCACACCAGCTGCGTACGCGGATAACGCGCACCCAGCAACTGCGCCTGCTCATAGGCGCGCTGGCGACTCCATTCCCCATACACCAGCTGGCGCAGGTGCACGCCGGGCAACTCGGCCAACGCCCGGTGCATGCCCTGCTCACGCAACTGCGCTGCCGGGGTGTGCTTCAACCCCGAGAACGCCAGCAGGTCCACGCCCTGCTCTAGGGCAGCGGGCGGCAACTGCTCGACCAGCGTCTTGAGCATGCGGTAGCCGGCCTCCTCGTCGTTGCCGGTCAGGGTGCCGAGGACCGGCGGATAACGGTCCGGATACTCGTGCACCTGCCGCGCCTGGTCGACCGTCAGGCCGTTGTTGACCAGAAACAGCCTGACCCCGCTGCCGCGCGACAGGCGGATGATCTCCGGCGCCACGTACTGCTCGTTGACCAGCACCAGGTAGTCCGGCCGCTGCGGCCCCTGAAGCGCCTGTCGCGCCTGATGCAGCACACGCTGGCGATCACGCCCGCTGTACTCGACTCGCAGGGACATGCCCAGGTTCTGCGCGGCGCCTTGCATGAAACGCGAGTAACTGACCCAGAAGGTCTCGTCGGCATTGCCCGGATTGAGAAACACCACCGAGGCCGCCTGGGCGCCACTCACCAGCGACAGGCCCAGCCACACCGACAGGCACAAGGCCTTGAGCATTCGAGTACGCTCCTGCAACGCAAAGCGCCGAGTATAACCGCGACGGCACGGGCAACGCTCAGGTGACAGCCAAACGCTAGCCAGTCTCACTTAGTCCATATAGTTCTTTTCATATGCAAAAACATCACTTTTGCGCATAAACGCAAACTGCTATCTTGCCTCGGCTCCGCCCCGGAGTGCGCGGCCGTGCGCGCGATTAGCTGCAAGCAGCCTGAGAACAGGACCCCTATGTACGTATACGACGAGTACGATCAGCGGATCATCGAGGACCGCGTCAAGCAGTTCCGAGACCAGACCCGACGCTACCTGGCCGGTGAGCTGAGCGAAGAAGAGTTCCGCCCCCTGCGCCTGCAAAATGGCCTCTATATTCAACGTTTTGCCCCGATGTTGCGGGTAGCCGTGCCCTACGGCCAGCTGACGTCGCGCCAGACCCGGATGCTGGCCAAAATCGCTCGCGACTACGACAAGGGCTACGCGCACATCAGTACCCGGCAGAACGTGCAGTACAACTGGCCAGCCCTGGAGGACATCCCCGAGATTCTCGCCGAGCTGGCCACGGTGCAGATGCACGCGATCCAGACCAGCGGCAACTGCCTGCGCAACGTCACCACCGACCAGTTCGCCGGCGTTGCCGCGGACGAAGTGATCGACCCGCGCCCATGGTGTGAAATCGTGCGTCAGTGGACCACCTTCCACCCCGAGTTCGCGTACCTGCCGCGCAAGTTCAAGATCGCCATCAATGGCTCGGCCAGCGACCGTGCGGCCATCGAAGTGCACGACATCGGCCTGGAGCCGGTGCACAACGCGGCCGGCGAACTGGGCTTTCGCGTGCTGGTCGGCGGCGGCCTGGGCCGTACCCCGGTGGTGGGCGCCTTCATCAACGAATTTCTGCCCTGGCAGGACCTGCTCAGCTACCTGGACGCGATCCTGCGCGTGTACAACCGTTACGGTCGCCGTGACAACAAGTACAAGGCGCGCATCAAGATCCTGGTCAAGGCCCTCACGCCGGAGGTGTTCGCCCAGAAGGTCGACGCCGAAATGGAGCACCTGCGCGGCGGCAGCACCACCCTGACCGATGCCGAAGTGCATCGCGTGGCCAAGCACTTCGTCGACCCCGACTACCTGGCGCTGGACAACCTCGACAGCCAGCTGGCCGAGCTCGACCAGCAGCACCCGGGCTTCGCCCGCTGGCGCACGCGCAATACCCTGGCGCACAAGAAGCCGGGCTATGTGGCCGTTACCCTGTCGCTCAAGCCGACCGGCGTGGCGCCGGGCGACCTGACCGACAAGCAGCTGGACGCGGTGGCCGACCTTGCCGAACGCTACAGCTTCGGCCAGTTGCGCACCTCCCACGAGCAGAACATCATCCTGGCCGACGTCGAGCAGCGCCAGCTGCACGCGCTGTGGCTGGAGCTGCGTGAAAACGGCTTCGCCACGCCGAACATCGGCCTGCTGACCGACATCATCTGCTGCCCGGGCGGCGACTTCTGCTCGCTGGCCAACGCCAAGTCGATCCCGATCGCCGAATCCATCCAGCGCCGCTTCGACGACCTGGACTACCTGTTCGACATCGGCGAACTGGACCTGAACATCTCCGGCTGCATGAACGCCTGCGGCCACCACCACGTCGGCCATATCGGCATTCTCGGGGTGGACAAGAAGGGCGAGGAGTTTTACCAGGTGTCCCTGGGTGGCAGCGCCAGCCGCGACGCCAGCCTGGGCAAGATCCTCGGCCCCTCGTTCGCCCAGGACGACATGCCGGACGTGATCGAGAAGCTGATCGATGTGTACGTCGAGAAACGTACTGAAGACGAGCGCTTCATCGACACCTACCAACGTATTGGCATCGACCCTTTCAAGGAGCGCGTCTATGCAGCGAATCATTAAGGGCAACCAGATCGTCGACGAAACCTGGCACCTGCTGCCCAAGGACGTCACCCTGGACGAACTGACCAACTGCGACGACTATATCGTGCCGCTGCACCTGTGGCGCGAGCACGCCCATGCCCTCAAGGCCCGCGACGGCGGCCTGGGCGTGTGGCTGGATGCCGACGAGGAAGCCGAGGAAATCGGCGATGACGTGGCCAGCTTCCAGGTCATCGCGTTGAACTTCCCGGCCTTCACCGACGGGCGCAACTACTCCAATGCGCGCCTGCTGCGTGACCGCTACAAGTTCACCGGCGAGCTGCGTGCCATCGGCGACGTGCTGCGCGACCAGCTGTTCTACATGAAGCGTTGCGGTTTCGACGCCTTCGCCCTGCGGGCCGACAAGGACCCGGTCGAAGCGCTGCAGAGCCTGCAGGACTTCTCGGTGACCTACCAGGCCGCCACCGACGAGCCGCAGCCGCTGTTCCGTCGACGCTGAACACCGCCCCATGAAAAAGGCCCCTTGCGGGGCCTTTTTTTGTGGCGTCGAATTTACAACCGGGTGACCTGGTCAGGCACGCTGTTCCAGATTTCTGCCGTCAGCGTCTCCAGCAACTTTTTCTCCTCCTTGGCCAGGTTGGCTTGCAGTACGTGGCTCTGGCGCAGGTACGCCGCTTCGGTGATGTGCCCGGCATCGGCATCTGCCTGCAAGGCCTCCATGCGGGCGTGCAGCGGCTTGGCGATGCGCTGATAGCGCTCGGCATACTGCACCTTCAGGTAGCTGACCCAGAAGTCGCGCTGGGCAATCGAAGCCTTGAGCACTGCCGGCGTCTCGCCCTCTTCGATCTCCTTCTGCGCAGCCTTGATATCGGCATCGCTGACCTGGGCAGTGGCTCGGTAGCGCATGGTGTTGGGCTGCCCCGGCAGCTCGAGCGGCTCGGTCAGCGCGGTACGGTAAGCCAGCCGCACTTCGACCTCGTCCACCATCGTGCCAGCACGCACACGTGCATCGATGACCCGCTGGGCAATCAGCTCGACCTGCTCCAGACGATACAGCCCGCGCGCCAGCTTCATCAGTGACCACTCGGCACCCAGCTGGGTACCCAGCGCCAGGGCCTGATTGATCAGCACCTGCACCTCAAGCTGGCTGAACACCAGGATCACCGCATCGCCACAGTTGCGCACGCTGTCCAGGGTCTGCAGTACCTCCTCGCGCAGCGCCGTGTTGGCGCTCACTGCCTTGATCAGCGCCCACACCCGCTGTTTGAGGTCGTCGTAGGTCTCGCGAAAATCGGACGTCTCCCCCAGGTCATCGAACAGCCGGAACAGTTCGTCGGTGCCCGGTTCGGCCTTGAGCGCATCCCACATCGCCTGCAGTTCGGCCGCCTGCACCGCATCTGCACCGGCAAGCCAGGCCGTGGCACCAGCAGCCATCGGCTCGGGCGCAAAATGGACGCGCAGGTTCGGCGTCACGCCAAAGCTGATACGCGTGCGCTGACGATAGACCGTCAGCCTGACCTGGCTGTCGGCATCGATCGGGTTGCCGTGCAGGCTGGTGACCCGATTGATCCTCAACACCCGATCGACACGCTCGGCTGCGGGCGCCAGCACGTCCTGCGGCACCACCTGAATGTTGTTGGCGCGCAGGTCGACCTCTTCGAGCATGTCAAGGTCCATCAGGCCGGTCGGCCAGGTACTGATGCCCGTGTGCTGCAGCCTGAGCCCGCGCAGGTCGACCAGGGTCGAAACATCGGGCGCGGTTATCAAGGGGTTGTGGTCCAGGTTGAGGATTCTCAGGCGAGCCAGTTTGGCCAGCACCGCATTGGCAGCAGCATCCATGACCAGGCTGTTGTAGCTGAACGTCAGCCGGGTGATGCGCGGTATGGCTTCCAGCGCGGCAGGCAGGGTGCTGAACAGGTTGTTGGAAAGGTTGAGCCAGCGCGTATTGGCAAACTGCTCGACAAAGGCTTCGGGCAATTCGCTCAACTGCATGTCGCGCATGAACAGCGACGCCACATGGCTGAAATCGGCACTCAGAATCGGCAGACCTTCAAGGCGCGTCTCCGACAGGTTGAGGGTGTAGCCGACGGTTCGCCCTTCAAAGGTTACCACCGGGCTGGTCTGGCGCCGCCAGCAACGCTCGATGCGATCGGCCGCCACCTCCCGGTGGCGACGGGTGGCGAAACTCACGGACTGATCGTTGCGCCAGGCGGTCAGCTCATCGATCAGCTTGAACAGTTCCTGGCGACGCCCCTCAAGCTTGACCAGCAGCTCCTCCTCACTGAGCCCCTCACCTAGCTCCTGCAAAAAGGCCTGCACCTCGTCCACCGCCAGGTCGGGGTACAGCGCCCGGGCCCGCTGCATCGGCGTCTGCGGCCTGCCGAACGGGCGCCGGCCACTGAGCGGATAACCGATCTGGCCATCGAGCATGCGCATTGGCGGCTTGAACCAGCGCGTGCGCGGACGCACGCCGATGCTGCTACGCACCGCAGCCGTATCCTTGGCGGCATTCTCGGCCAACATCAGGCGCAACGCGTCGGCCTGGTTGATGTTCAGGCCCAGCAGCACGCGCTCGCTGTCGGGCAGCGCATGCAGCATGGCGGCGCACAACGGCTCCACCCCGCCCAGCGCGTTATGCTCGCTGTCATAGGCCTGATAGCCTTCGTCCAGCCGCGCGAGAATACGCTTGGTGCCGGTGGCCGTGCTGCTCCCGACCGCCTTGAGCTCATCGCCCCACGGGCTGCCCTCACGTACCTGCAACAGCACATCGCCAGACCAACCCGGCAAGGCCTGCAACTGGTCCATGGCAACCTTCAGGCAGTCCAGGCGATCGGTGTAGCCCAGGTAGAGGCCCTCACGGGCACGCACCACGCGCACCTGCTCCGCCAGCCAGCGGGCCTGTTCGGCCAGGCGCAACGGCACCCGCGGCGGGTTGGCGGTGAGCTGCGCTCGCTCGCTGACGCTGGCACTCTCGACCAGCTCTCTGGCCTGCCGCCACGCCAGCCCGGCAAACTGCTTGCGTACCACCGCCATGCCCGCCACCTCCTGCACCGGGTCGGCGCGGTAGAGGCTGTCGAACACCTGGCTGCGGTTGACGCTGGCGTAAAGGGCATAGGCTTCACGCAATTGCGTCAGGCGACCAGCCTCGGTCCTGGCCAGGTAGGGGCCGAACAGGGCCTTCTCTTCCTGTTCGGTCAAGCCCTGCAGCAGCGTTGTCAGGAAGCGACCGTCGACCAGTTCCTGGCGCGTGATCGACAGGGTCCGGTTGTCGGCGCTCAGCGGCGTACCGTACTCCTTGACCAGCTGCCCGTCCTCCATCACCCGCACCAGCACACCGGCCGGCCAACCCGGCATGCGTGTGAGCAAGGCCAGGGGCAAGGCATCGAGCTCGGTGGCCAGTGGTTGCCCGTCGCGCATGGCCGCAATCACATCCGCCACCCTGCGGCTCATCTGCCAGCGCACCAGGCTGTCGCCGAGCAACGCCGGCAAAGGCTCGTTGTTGCTGTGCAGGCGGCGCAGGCGTGCCTCGTCGATGCCGGTGATGGCGGCCATGTTCAGCAGGTCCTCGTCACCCATGCCGTCCACCAGATGGCCCAGGCGCCGCCACAACGTCAGGCCTTCCCACTGCTGCGGGTCTTCGGCCTCGAGGCGCCAGGCCCCGGCGCCGTTGTGCACCACCGGCGGCTGGTAGGCGTCATCGCGAGGATGGCGGACCTGGTACTGGCCCGCTTCGGTGCCGACCACCTCGTAGGCGCGGCCCTGCACACGAATGTAGGTCTTGTCGCCCACGCTGTAGCGCCCCTGAAGGTCCGGCACGACCCCCGACAGATCGACATCCGCGGCATAGGGCTCCAGCTGCGGCTTCCACAGCCGGTACTGCCCGTTGGCCAGCCTGATCTGGACTGTGCCTTCCAGCAACTCGCTGCCCGGCCCGACGGCCAACGGCTTGAGGGCAAGCCCCAGGCCCACGGCGAATGCAATGTTCAGTGCCACCGACTGCAGGTGCGCCATGGCCAGCTCGCGATCACCCACCTCCCAGTCTTCGATGCCCTCGACCACCTCCCCGATCAACTGGCCGGCCGCCACCACCGCCATCACCTCCCCCAGCCCGGGTACGAAGAAGGCGGCGCTGTTGAGCACGTTCAGACCGATGCTTTCCCAGTACGCCAGGCGCGCCTCGCGGGCCGCTTCGTCCGCGTCGGCACTGGGCACGGCCAGGTGCCGCGCATCAGCCTTGGCCTTCTCGATCAGGCGTCGATGCTGCAACTCGAACAGGTCATCTTCCACACGGTGTTCACGCAGGTACAGGTCCGCCTCCAGGTTGGGCTGGCGCTCCAGCAGCCCGTGCTGGCCATCGACCAGGTGAAACAGATTGCTTTCCAGCAGCCCGAAGAAGCGCTCTTCATCGGCCCGGGCCACACAACCGCGCATGGCCTGCTGATAGGCGGGCGAAATCAGGTTGATGCGCAGGTCGCGCTTGAACGCCTCGATGCTCGGGTATTCCTTGAGCGGGTACAGGGGCGCGCCAGGCACATACACCAGCACAGGCTCGGTCTGCTCGCTGAGCAGGCGGTCGGCACTGGCCACCCAGATACCGGACAAGCCAATGCCGAACATTTCCAGGGTGCTGAACACCAGGGGCTTGCCGTTGTACTGGGCGGCACCGGTGCCATCGAGCCAGCCGAGCAAGGCGCTGCGGGCAGCCTCGCCAATCTCGCCCTTCATCGCCGCAATCCAGGTGCGCACGCGCAGGCGCGCCTTGTAGGCCTCGATGGACTGCCGGCGAACCCGATCATGGGTGGCCGGCGCCTCGTACACTGCAGCCAGGTGGTCCTGGTACTGCTTGCCCAGGTCCAGCTCATGGCACACACGGGCAAAGTCGCGCGGGGCCACCGCCAGCTTGCTGCTGTAAACGTAGCGATAGCGCGGCGCGTGCTCGCTGCCAGGTACCAGAGCCATGGAAAATGCGCCCTTGGCCGCCAGGGCCGTACCGGCGTCGAATTCGGCATCCCGGGCAAAGTTCTGCAGCGCCGCCTGCAGCAGGCTCTGGCGCCTGGGCACCACGCGCACCAGCGCACCCAGCAGTTCGGTGTCGTGGGTAACGTGCACGAATTCGTGGGTGTTGACGTCGTCGTCGCGCTGCAAGTCGCGCTTGAGCCTGGCCTTGAGCAGCGGCTCGGCGAACTCGACGATGCCTTTGAGGGGGCGCAGGGTACGCGCCAACGCGTCGGCGCAGGCGCGGGCGTGCTGCTGGCAGGCGAGCAGTGCCTGGCGCTGGTCCTCGCGGGCATTGCTGAACCAGGGCGCCGGCGCATCCCCTGCGCCCTGGTGCTGTTCGGCGCCCCAGGGCTGGCTCAGGGCCGCGAAACTTGCAGGGGTGGAGTGCTTGAGCCAGTCAGGCATGCGCTGATGGATGAAGGGGCCGTGCGGCCCCGGGGTGACATAGGTGTCGGTGGAATCGGTGGGAGTGGTCATGATGGTCCTCGGGGTAGATTGAACCCCAAGCAGACCCCATCATGACGCAGGTGAAGTGCTACATATTGCTCAGCGCCAGCGGCCCAGACGGCTCCACAAGCCCACCAGGGTGTTCTCGATGGAGGCGCTGGCAGCCAGGCCAACGCGCTCCTGCAGGCTCTTGCGTTCGGCAAAATGCAGGTGATACAGGTTCGAATCGCGAGCGCGTTCGCTCAGGTATTCGTCACTGGTGCGCAGCTCGTCCACCAGTTGCTTGTTCAGTGCCGCCACACCCAGCCAGACCTCGCCGGTGGCCACCTCATCGATGTGCAACTGCGGGCGGTAACGCGAGACGAAATCCTTGAACAGCTGATGGGTCACGTCCAGGTCTTCCTGGAACTTCTCGCGGCCCTTCTCGGTGTTTTCGCCAAACACGGTCACGGTGCGCTTGTACTCACCCGCCGTGAACACCTCGAAGTCTACATCGTGCTTTTTCAGCAGGCGGTTGACGTTGGGCAACTGCGCCACCACCCCGATGGAGCCCAGAATGGCGAAGGGCGCACTGACGATCCTGTCACCGATGCAGGCCATCATGTAGCCGCCGCTGGCCGCCACCTTGTCGATGCACACCGTCAGCGGCACGCCGGCCTGGCGGATACGCGCCAGCTGCGAGGAGGCCAGGCCATAGCTGTGCACCATGCCGCCACCGCTTTCAAGGCGCAGTACCACTTCGTCCTTGGGCGTGGCGAGGGTCAGCAGCGCGGTGATTTCATTGCGCAGGCTCTCGGTGGCCGAGGCCTTGATGTCGCCGTCGAAATCCAGCACGAACACCCGCGGCTTGTCCTCGGGCTTTTTCTTCTGCTGCTTGTCGCGCTTGGCCTGCTGCTTGCGCAGGGCCTTGAGCTGGGCCTTGTCGAGCAGACCCGACTCCAGGCGCTCGCGCAGGTCCTTGTAGAAATCGTTGAGGCGAGTCACATGCAACTGCCCCCCGGCCTTGCGCCGGCCCTTGCCGCGCAACCCGGCAATGGCCGACAACACCACCAGGAGCGCGATCACCAGGGTCGCGGTCTTGGCCAGAAAGCTGGCGTATTCAGCAAGAAAATCCACAGTAGCTCCTTAACATGTCTGCGCCCGTACGGCGCCAAACGTGGCCCAAGCATACCGGCGCGGCCACGCCTCCACCAGCGTGGGCAACGCCCCGAAACGCAGTTCAAACGACCTTTTCAAACGCTTGTATGTTTTTTCGTTGACAGGCCGCCATCGGCCACCTACCCTCGCCAGAACCTTCACTCCAGGCATACGACGTGGGCAGCATCTACCTCATTCGACATGGCCAGGCCTCCTTTGGTGCCGACGACTACGACGTGTTGTCGCCGACCGGCATTGCCCAGAGCGAAGCACTGGGCGATCACCTCGCCCAGCTGGGCCTGCGCCTGGATCGCTGCGTGGCCGGCGACCTGCGCCGCCAGCAGCACACCGCACGCCTGGCCCTGGCCCGCCTGCAGGCTACCGGCAGCGCGGTACCCAGCCTGGAAACCGACCCTGCCTTCAACGAATTCGACGCCGACGCCGTCATCCGCGCGCTGCTGCCCGGCCTGCTGCCGGACGAGCCCGAGGCGCTGCACATCCTGCGCAATGCCCGCAACAACCGCAGCGAGTTCCAGCGCCTGTTCGCCCTGCTGGTGCAGCGCTGGCACGGCGGCGAGCACGATGTCGACGGCCTGCAAAGCTGGCAAGGCTTCGTCGAGCAGGTGCACGACGGCCTGCAACGCCTGCTGCGCGAGGCCGGGCAAGGCGACAACATTGCCATCTTCACCTCCGGCGGCACCATCACCGCCCTGCTCCACCTGATCACCGGCATCACCCCCAGCCAGGCGTTCGCGCTGAACTGGCAGATCGTCAACACCTCGCTCAGCCATCTGAAGTTTCGTGGCCGCGAGGTGGCGCTGGCTTCCTTCAACAACCAGGCCCACGTGCAGTTGCTGAGGGTGCCGGCGCTCATCACCTACCGATGAGCACCGGCCTGTTGCGGCCCCAGGGTCGCTTACATCACTTAATAAGGAATACACCATGACCGACGTAGCTAAAGCCGTTCAAGCCATGCAAGAGAAGTTCAACCCTGCCGCCGCTGCCGGCCTGGACCTGGTGTTCGGCTTCAACATCACCGACGAAGACAAGCACTTCTCGCTGATCGTCAAGGACGGCACCTGCGACCTGCAGGAAGGCGAAAACCCTGACGCCAACTGCACCCTGGTGCTGGACAGCGAAACCCTCAAGGGCATCGTCAGCGGCGAAACCGACGGCATGCAGGCCTTCATGGGCGGCAAGCTGCGCGTCGAAGGCGACATGATGCTGTCGATGAAACTCAGCGAGCTGTTCCCGGCCTGAGCCTTGCGCTGATGCCGACCAGAACCGAAGCCTTGTGCTTCGGTTTTTTTTCGCCCGGCATCAGGGGTGGTGATCGTGGTGCAACACGCTGGCCTATAACACAGTCAAACACTTGTTCGGTTTATCCGCGAGAATTAGATTAAACAATAATCAGCGACTTTCAGAATAAGGGAAAAGCATGACGCTCACCGACCAGTCGACCCAGGTTCGCCCCGGCGAAGAACTCGATGCCGCCCTCATCGACCCTTATCTCAAGGCCAGCATTCCAGGCCTGAGCGGCACGCCGGTGATCAGCCAGTTCCCCGGTGGCGCGTCCAACCTCACCTACCTGCTCAGCTACCCGGACCGCGAGTTCGTGCTGCGCCGCCCGCCGTTCGGGCAAAAGGCCAAGTCGGCCCACGACATGGGCCGCGAGTTTCGCATCCTCAACCAGCTCAACAGCGGCTTCCCCTATTGCCCCAAGGCCTACGTGCACTGCACCGACGAATCGCTGATCGGCGGCGAGTTCTACGTGATGGACCGGGTCAAGGGCATCATCCTGCGCTCGGACCTGCCCCCCGAACTGGGCCTGGATAGCCAGCGCACCGAAGCCCTGTGCAAGAGCTTCATCGACCGCCTGGTCGAGCTGCACCAGGTGGACTACACCGCCTGCGGCCTGGCCGACCTGGGCAAGCCCGAAGGCTATGTGCAGCGCCAGATCGAAGGCTGGAGCGCACGTTATGAAAAGGCCCTGACCCCGGATGCACCGCGCTGGGAAGCGGTGATCGCCTGGCTGCGCGAGAAGATGCCGGCCGACCACCCACGCCCCGCCATCGTGCACAACGACTACCGCTTCGACAACGTGATCCTCGACGCCGACAACCCCATGCGCATCATCGGCGTGCTGGACTGGGAAATGACCACCCTCGGCGACCCGCTGATGGACCTGGGCAATACCCTGGCCTACTGGATCGAAGCCGGCGACCCTGCGCCCGTGCAACTGATGCGTCGCCAGCCGAGCAACGCACCGGGCATGCTCACCCGGCGCCAGTTCGTCGACTACTACGCCGAACGTGCCGGGCTGCAGATCGACAACTTCGACTTCTACTACACCTACGGCCTGTTCCGCCTGGCCGGCATCGTGCAGCAGATCTACTACCGCTTCTTCCATGGCCAGACCCAGGACAAGCGCTTCGCCCAGTTCGTGCACATGAACAAGCTGCTGGAGCACATGAGCCTCCAGGTCATCGGCAAATCCACGCTCTGACGCCCTACAACTACAAGGAACCCGCCCCATGTCCAAGACCCAGTTGTTCGACCTCGACGGCAAGATCGCCTTCGTGTCCGGCGCCAGCCGCGGCATCGGCGAGGCGATTGCCCACCTGCTGGCCCAGCAGGGTGCCCACGTGATCGTGTCCAGCCGCAAGCTCGACGGCTGCCAGCACGTGGCCGACGCGATCATCGCCGCCGGCGGCAAGGCCACGGCGGTGGCCTGCCACATTGGCGAGATGGAACAGATCGGCGCGGTGTTCGCCGGCATTCGCGAGCAGTTCGGGCGCCTGGACATCCTGGTCAACAACGCCGCCACCAACCCGCAGTTCTGCAACGTGCTGGACACCGACCTGAGCGCCTTCCAGAAGACCGTCGACGTGAACATCCGCGGCTACTTCTTCATGTCGGTCGAGGCCGGCAAGCTGATGCGCGAAAACGGCGGCGGCAGCATCATCAACGTGGCATCGATCAATGGCGTATCGCCGGGGGTGTTCCAGGGGATCTACTCGGTGACCAAGGCGGCGGTGATCAACATGACCAAGGTGTTCGCCAAGGAATGCGCCCCCTTTGGCATCCGCTGCAATGCGCTGCTGCCGGGGCTGACCGACACCAGGTTCGCCTCGGCGCTGGTCAAGAACGAAGCGATCCTGAACACGGCGCTGCAGCAGATCCCGCTCAAGCGCGTGGCCGATCCGAAGGAGATGGCGGGCGCGGTGCTGTACCTGGCCAGCGATGCGTCCAGCTACACCACCGGTACGGCGTTGAATGTGGATGGGGGGTTCCTGTCCTGATACCGCATAGCGGGTCAAGCCCGCTCCCACAAGGATCACCGCTATTTCTGTGGGAGCGGGCTTGACCCGCGATAGGGCCCTGACAGGCACGCACCATCTCCTTTACCATAGCGCCCCTCAGGCGCAGCTTTACCGTTCTGCGCCCCAGTCGAATAAGCCCAACACCATGCCCTTCGAACTCAGCGTAGATCTCACCACCCTAGCCATTCTTGCCGCCGTGGCCTTCGTGGCCGGGTTCATCGACGCCATCGCCGGCGGCGGCGGCCTGCTCACCACCCCCGCTCTGCTCACCGCCGGCATGCCGCCGCACCTGGTGCTGGGCACCAACAAGCTCAGCTCCACCTTCGGCTCGGCCACCGCCGGCTTCACCTACTACCGGCGCAAGCTGTTCCACCCCGCACAGTGGCGACATGCCCTGGTCGGTACCCTGGTAGGGGCCTTCATCGGCGCCATCGTTGCCCACTACCTGCCGGCCGAATGGCTGAACAAGATGCTCCCGGTGGTGGTGTTCGCCTGCGGCGTTTACCTGCTGTTCGGCGGCACGCCAAAGGCGCCGCTGGACGCCGATGCGCCGATCAAGAAGAAGTGGCAACTGCCCCAGGGCTTGACCCTGGGTTTCTATGACGGCGTGGCCGGCCCGGGCACCGGCGCGTTCTGGACCGTCAGCACCCTGCTGCTCTACCCCATCGACCTGGTCAAGGCCAGCGGCGTGGCGCGCAGCATGAACTTCGTGAGCAACGCCGCAGCACTGTCGGTGTTCATCTTCTCCGGCCAGGTGGACTGGGCGGTGGGCCTGGCCATGGGCTCGTCGCTGATGGTCGGCGCGTTCTTCGGCGCACGCACCGCCATCAGCGGCGGCAGCAAGTTCATCCGCCCGGTGTTCATCACCGTGGTGCTGGCCCTGACCGTGCGCCTAGCGTGGCAGCACTGGTTCGGCCAGGCCTAGGCGGCGCGCCACGTACAGGTCGATCAGGTAACGCGCAATCGAGCGGCCCGCCGGCAACGGCGGCAGCGCATGCACGCTGAACCACTGGGCATCCTCGATCTCGTCGGCCTGCATCACGATCTCGCCGCCGGCGTATTCGGCATGAAAGCCCAGCATCATCGAATGCGGGAACGGCCAGCACTGGCTGCCCACGTACTGGAGGTTCTTCACCTCCAGCGCCACCTCTTCACGCACCTCACGCACCAGGCAGTCCTCGGCCGACTCGCCCGGCTCGGCAAACCCGGCCAGGGTGCTGTACACGCCGGTCACGAAGCGTGGCGAGCGCGCCAGCAGTATCTCGTCGCCACGGGTGATCAGCACGATCATGCTCGGCGAAATGCGCGGGTAGCTGCGCAGCTCGCAGCCGGCGCAGTACATCGCGCGCTCCCACTGGATCTGCACCATCGCCTGCCCGCAACTGCCGCAAAAGCGGTGCTCGCGGGCCCAGGTGGCGATCTGCGCGGCATAACCAAGGAGGGTGTAGGTATCGGAATCGCCTTCCAGCATGAACTGGCGCAGGCCGCGCCAGCTGCAGCCCTGGGGCGCCTGTGCCGAGCGCAGTTCGAGCAGAAACACCGGCTGGCCGTCGAAGTGGCCGATGCCGTGCTCGCACACCACGTCCAGGTCCTGGCGCCTGAGCCAGTCCCGCGGGAACAGCGCGCCGTTGGCGTCCACCAGAAAGCCCTCGGCACAGTGGGCGACGGCCAGGCCGCCGGGGGTGTTGGGGTCCAGTACTGCAGTGGTCCAGCGCGCTGACATGTTGCGTTCCTTGAGGGTTCGCGACCGGGCTCAGTCGTCGAACTGCGGTTTCTGTTTGCTCATGCTGGCGGCCATCGCCACCCGCAGGTCGGTGGATTGCAACATGGCAGCGTTCCAGGTGGCAATGTATTCCAGCCCGTCGTCGATGCGGTGATCGCGCATGTAGCTGAGCATCTCCTTGGTGCCGGCCACGGCAATCGGGGATTTGCCCGCGATCTCGGCGGCAATCGCAAAAACCCCGTCCAGCAGGCTGGCCTGATCGTCGAAGGTGCGGTTGACCAGGCCGATCTGGCGCGCCTCGTCGGCGCCGACAGTGCGCCCGGTGTAGGCCAGCTCGCGCAGCATGCCGTCGCCGATGATGCGTGGCAGGCGCTGCAGGGTGCCGACGTCTGCGGCCATGCCCATGTCGATTTCCTTGATCGAGAACTGCGCATCGGCAGCCGCGTAGCGCATGTCGCAGGCGGCGATCAGGTCGATCGCGCCGCCCAGGCAGTAGCCCTGGATGGCTGCCAGCACCGGCTTGCGGCAAGTATCCACGGCATTGAACGAGGCCTGCATCTGCAGGATCTTGCGCCGCAGCAGGCGCGCGTTGCGGCCTACGTCCTTGCCCATTTCGTTGGCCACCGAGGCCAGCAGCATCAGGTCGATGCCGGAAGAAAAATGCTTGCCGGCGCCGCTGATCACCACCACGCGCACCGCGTCGGTCTCGTCGATCCACTGGAAGATCTCGACGATCTCGCTCCAGAACGCGGCATTCATGGCGTTGATCTTTTCCGGGCGGTTGATCTGGACGTGGGCGATGCTGTTCGACAGTTCGACCTTGAACGCGGTGTAGTCGGTCACGTGGCACTCCTTGGGCTGACGCGGGATGGGGTGGCTGGACTATATCGCAGACCATAGGCGGCGCTTGTGCCAAAGGCTGGGCTGTTGCTCCTGCACTGCAGGATCCGGCCTTGCCGGCGAAGCGGCCGCCGCAGTCACCCGCAGCGGGCCCTGTCGCGCACCGGACACTGCGCCCGGTGCAGGTTCAGCGCCGTGTTGATGATGCCGATATGGCTGAAGGCCTGCGGGAAATTGCCCAGCATGCGGCCACCTTGCGGGTCGTACTGCTCGGCCAGCAGCCCCACATCGTTGCACAGCCCGCACAGGCGCTCGAACAACGCCTGGGCCTCTTGCTGGCGCCCCAGCAGCACGTACACGTCCGCCAGCCAGAACGAGCACACCAGAAACGTACCTTCCCCCGGCGCCAGCCCATCGCAGCCGCTGTCGCTGTCGTAGCGGCGCACCAGCCCGTCATGCAGCAGGCGCTTCTCGATCTGCGCCAGGGTTGCCAGAAACCTCGGGTCGTCGGCTGGCAGAAAACCGGTCAGGGCAATCTGCAGCAGGCTCGCGTCCATCTCCTGCGAGCCATAGGCCTGCACAAAACAGCCCAGTTGCGCATCGACGCCCTGCTCGCACACCTGGCGATGGATCTGCGCGGCCACCTCGCGGTAGTGCGCAGCCTGGGCCTTGCCCTCCTCGGTCGGCTCGCTCAGGCTGGCCGCCCGATCGAACGCCACCCAGGCCATCACCTTGGAGTGGGTGAAATGCTGCTGCGGCCCGCGCACCTCCCAGATGCCCTCGTCGGGTTGGCGCCAGATGGTCTCCAGGTACGGCATGATCACCCGCCCGATCGCCGCACTGCGCGGCAAGCGCGGCAGGCCGCCGCGCATGGCCTGACACAGCGCATCGGCCACCTCGCCATAGATGTCCAGCTGGTGCTGCACCGCCGCGGCATTGCCCACCCGCACCGGCTGCGAACCGGCATAGCCGGCCAGCCAGGGCAGCTCGTACTCCGGCAGCCGGCGCTCGCCGGCCAGGCCGTACATGATCTGCATCTGCTCGGGGTTGCCCGCCACCGAGCGCAGCAGCCATTCGCGCCAGGCCTGGGCCTCCTCGAAGTAGCCCAGGTTCATGAACGCCAGCAAGGTCATGGTGGCATCGCGCAGCCAGCAGTAGCGGTAATCCCAGTTGCGCTCGCCACCCAGGTGCTCCGGCAGCGAGGTGGTGGCCGCGGCCACGATGCCGCCGGTGGGCGCATAGGTCAGCGCCTTGAGGGTGATCAGCGAGCGCTTGACCCGCGCCGTGTGCTCGCCCACCTGCGGGCAGCGCGCAGCAAACTCGCGCCACTTGTGCGCGGTGTCCAGCAGCGCCTGCTCCGGCTCGAAGGCCGGCTGCAACGGCAGGTGCGATGGCTGGTGGCTCAGGTTGAAGGTGTGGCGCTGACCGGCCTTCACGCTGAAGCGGCTGCCGGTATGGTGATCGCGTGCGTGGGTGCTCACCGTGCTGCGCAGGGTCAGGCGGTCCGGCCCGGCCACGGCGGTCAAGGTCAGCGGGTCGAGCTTCTCGACCCAGGGCACGCTGCTGCCATAGTCGAAGCGCATCACCAGGTCCATGTCGAAGGCCACCTCGCCCTCCAGCCCCTCGACGATGCGCAGCACGCTGTGGTGCGCATCGTCCAGCGGCATGCAGTCGATCAGCCGCGCACGGCCGCTGGCAGTCACGAAGGTGGTGTGCAGGATCAGGGTGTCCTGCTGGTACTCGCGGGTTACCTCCAGTGGCGCTTCGCGCGGCGCGATCTGCCAGCGCCCGTTTTCTTCGTCGCCCAGCAGCGCGGCAAAGCAGGCCGGCGAGTCGAAGCGTGGAAAGCACAGCCAGTCCAGCGAGCCGTCACGGCCCACCAGTGCTGCGCTGCGGCAATTGCCCAGTAGTGCGTAGTCTTCGATGGCGCCCGTCATGAACCTCCCGTCAACCAATGCTGTGCCAGACCCGCCGATCGCGGGCCAGCAGTTCGTCGGCCGCCTGCGGCCCGTCTTCCCCGGCCGCATACGGCTGCACCTCACCGCCCTGCGCCCAGGCGTCCAGGAACGGCTGCACCGCACGCCAGCCGTTCTCGATGTTGTCGGCACGCTGGAACAGCGTCTGGTCGCCCGTCAGGCAGTCGTAGATCAGGGTTTCGTAGCCCGTGGAGGGCTGCATCTTGAAGAAGTCCTTGTAGGCAAAACCCAGCTCGACGTTCTCCATGGCCAGGGTCGGCCCCGGGCGCTTGGCCTGCAGGTCGAACCACATGCCTTCATTGGGCTGGATCTGGATCTTCAGGTAGTTGGGCTTGGGCCGCTCGGCGTCGCTGTCGCGAAACTGCGCATAGGGCGCTGGCTTGAAGCAGATGGCGATCTCGGTGTCACGCACGCTCATGCGCTTGCCGGTGCGCAGGTAGAACGGCACGCCCACCCAGCGCCAGTTGTCGATCATCACCTTGAGCGCCACGTAGGTTTCGGTCTGGCTGTCGGGGTCTACACGAGGCTCCTGGCGGTAGCCGGCCAGCTTCTTGCGCCCCTGCTTGCCGGCGGTGTACTGCCCGCGCACCGAGTTCTTCAGGGCCATGGCCTTGGACCACGGGCGAATCGCACCGATCACCTTGGCCTTTTCACTGCGCACCGCGTCCGCGCCAAAGGCGGCGGGCGGCTCCATCGCCACCATCGCCAGCAGCTGGAACAGGTGGTTGGGCACCATGTCGCGCAGTGCCCCGGTGGTGTCGTAGAAGGCGCCACGGGTTTCCACGCCCACCGTCTCGGCAGCGGTGATCTGCACGTGATCGATGTAGTGGTTGTTCCAGAACGCCTCGAACAGGCCGTTGGAAAAACGGCTGACCAGGATGTTCTGTACCGTCTCCTTGCCCAGGTAGTGGTCGATGCGGTAGATCTGCTTTTCGCTCATCACCTTGAGCAGGCAGGCGTTCAGCGCCTCGGCGCTGGCCAGGTCCGAACCGAAGGGCTTCTCCACCACCACCCGACGAAAGCCGTTGGCCTCGTCCAGCAGCCCGGCCGCCCCCAGTTGCTGCACCACGCCGCTGAAAAAACGCGGCGAGGTGGCCAGGTAGAAGATCGCGTTGCCGGTGCGCCCCTTATCGATGCGCTCGGCGATGGCCTGGTAGGTGGAGGGCTCCATGAAGTCGCCGGTGAGGTAGCCGATGCCCTTGGCCAGGCGCTTCCACAGCTTGTCGTCCAGGCACCGGGTGGCGCCCTCGCCCTGGTCGCGTTCACGCATGAAGGTTTCCAGGCGCTCGGCGAATTCGCCGTCGGTGGCCGGGTTGTGGTCGACCCCGACGATGCGCATGCCTTTGTCCAGCAGGCCGTCGCGGTGCAGGTTGTACAACGCTGGCATCAGCAGGCGTTTGACCAGGTCGCCATTGGCGCCAAACAGGAACAGGGTACAGGCTGGTGCCGCTTCGACGTCGTGTTCACTCATTCGGGCTTCTCGACATGGCCACCAAAACCGAAGCGCATCGCCGACAGCAGCTTGTCACCGTAGGTGCCCTGCTGCTGGCGTGAACGAAAGCGCGCGAACAGTGCGCTGGACAACACCGGTACCGGCACCGCCTGCTCCACCGCCGCATCGATGGTCCAGCGCCCTTCGCCGCTGTCGGACACCGAGCCGCTGTAGCTGCCCAGCTGCGGGTCGGCCACCAGTGCATCGGCGGTCAGGTCCAGCAGCCACGAGGTGACCACGCTGCCGCGGCGCCACACCTCGGCGATTTCGGGCAGGTTGAGGTCGAAGCGCTGGTCGGCCGGCAGGCTCTCGCTGGCCTTGGTCTTGAGAATGTCGAAGCCCTCGGCATAGGCCTGCATCAGGCCGTACTCGATGCCGTTGTGGATCATCTTGACGAAATGCCCGGCGCCGGGTGGCCCGGCATGGATATAGCCCTTTTCGGCGCGCTCGCTGGGGCCGGTTCGGCCACGGGTACGTGGAATGTCGCCCTCACCCGGTGCCAGGGTGGCGAACAGCGGCTCGAGGCGTTCGAAAATCGCCTGCTCGCCGCCGATCATCATGCAGTAGCCGCGCTCAAGGCCCCACACGCCACCGGAGGTGCCGACGTCCACGTAGTGCAACTGGCGCTCGGCCAGGTGCTGGGCGCGGCGGATGTCGTCCTTGTAGAAGGTATTGCCGCCGTCGATGATCACATCGTCCGCCTCCAGCAGGTCGGCCAGTTGCGCGATGGTCTGCTCGGTGGCCTCGCCCGCCGGCAGCATCACCCAGACCGCGCGCGGCGCGTCCAGTTGCTGCACCAGTGCGGCCAGGTCGGCGGCGCCTGTGGCGCCCTCGGCCACCAGCGTATCGATGGCGGGCGCGTTGCGGTCATGCACCACGGTGTGGTGCCCCTCGCGCATCAGGCGCCTTGCAATATTGCCGCCCATGCGGCCCAGCCCCACGATTCCCAGTTGCATGTGCCGATGCTCCGTAAAGTGTAGAAAGCCTGCTCAGGCCTTCAAGGTTAGTCCAGGCAGGCCCGGGTTGGTTTCATCGACCAACGGCACGACAGCGATAAACAAAAAAGTTCCCATGACAGGAAAAAGAATTCAGAATCGCGGCCGATCGAGCGTCTACGCTCAAACCATGTACCAAACCAATTGCGAGGTGTGCAATGGGAACCTTGATGTCAGCGAGCCCACCCCAGACCCTTTACGTGAGCGTGCGCCGCGACGAACTGCGCCGCCTCAAGGAAGAACGCGACCAGTTGCAGCGTCAGGTGGCGCAGCTGAGCCTGCTGTTGCAACAGGCCCAGGGCAGCGACAAGGCCGTGGTCACTCTCTAGGCGGCCAGCAGCGCCCGCGCCGAATACACAGCGCCGGCCACCGCCACCAGCAACAGCACCAGCCCCGACAGCCGGGCCACCAGCGCCCGGTGCCGCTGCGCCAGGGCGCCGCGCATCAGCGCGATGTACAGCGCCAGCACCCCCAGGTCGACCACCAGCCACAACGCCGCCAGCACCCCGATGCTGGTGCCGAACGAGGCCGTGACGTGGATGAACTGCGGGAAGAACGCCACGAAGAACAGAATGTCCTTGGGGTTGGCGATACCCACCGCAAAGCCGTGCCACCAGCCACTTGCCCTGGGCGGCGGCGCATCCTCCACGGCTGGCGCACGCAGCGCCCCCAGCCCCAGCCAGGCCATGAACACGCACCCCACCAGCGCCACCGCATTGAGAACCACCGGGCTGAGTGCCAGGCTGCCGGCCAGGATCAGCGCAGCGGCGGCCACCAGCACCAGGGAGGCGGCATTGGCCCCCAGCGCCGTGCGTATGGCCGCCCCGGTGCCCGAACGCCCGCTGGTGCCGACCACCAGCGCCACCACCGGCCCAGGGGTGGCGATCAGAATGAGTACAGTGCCCAGGTAGGCCAACAGCAGCGTGGTGTTCAAAAGAGGCTCCTTTGTCGTCAATGCAGGTCAGGTGCAAAGTGTGCGCAGCTGCATGGCCCTTGAAAAACGCAAAATGCTCTGCCCTACTACGACAAATACTCATCATGGACTGCCCCTGGCATGGTTGAACGTCTGCCCCCGTTGTATGCACTGCGCGCCTTTGAAGTGGCGGCGCGCACCTGTTCGTTCACCCGCGCCGGGGAAGAGCTGGCGCTGACCCAGAGCGCCATCAGCCGCCATATCCGCACCCTGGAGGCCCAGTTCGGTTGCCGCCTGTTCGAGCGCCACGGCCCGCGCCTGCGCCTCACCGACGCCGGGCGGCGCCTGGCCGAGCAACTGGGGGCGGGCTTTGCCCTGATCGAACAGGCCTGCCAGCCGTTTCGCAGCGCTTCGCGCCACCTGCGCCTGAAGGCGCCCTCCACCCTGACCATGCGCTGGCTGCTGGGCTGCATCCAGCGTTACGCCCAGGCCGACACCGTGCAGCTGGCAAGCGTGTGGATGGACGTCGACAGCGTGGATTTTGCCAGCGAGCCCTACGACTGCGCGGTGCTGCTGGGCAATGGGCAGTTCGGTGGGCAGGTCGAGGTGTGCAGGCTGTTCGATGAGCGATTGATCCCGATCTGTGCGCCGGGGTTGCTGGGGGATGGCGTGTGGGATGCGCAGCGGCTGGCCGGGGTGGCGTTGCTGCACCCGTCCAATGACCGGCGGGACTGGCAGCGCTGGCTGCGCGGGGCGGGCCTGCTCGAGCAGGTCGACCTGCAGCGCGGCACGCTGTTCGATACGCTGGAGCAAGGGATTGCGGCGGCCATGGCCGGGCATGGCGTGTCGATCGGCGACCTGGCGCTGGTGAGCGACGATGTCCGCGCCGGGCGGCTGGCGTTGCCGTTCGAACAGGCGGTGGCAACGGGAGATGCCTACTACCTGGTGTGGCCGGTGGGCAGTGCGTGGCGCGAGAGCATCGAGCGATTGCGGGTGTACCTGCTGGGGCAGTTGCCGGCCTGAAAAACTTCGCGGGGCAAGCCCGCTCCCACANTCAAGCCCGACCTCAGTTCGAACAGGCGGTGGCAACGGGAGATGCCTACTACCTGGTATGGCCGGTGGGCAGTGCGTGGCGCGAGAGCATCGAGCGATTGCGGGTGTACCTGCTGGCCTCTTCGCCGGCAAGGCCGGCTCCTACAGACGGCGCAACCTTGTAGGAGCCGGCCTTGCCGGCGAAGAGGCCCGCAAGAGCGACCTCAGAACCGCGTCGTGGCACTCACCCCGAACGTCCTGCGATCCCCCCGCGCATCCCACGCCACATCGAACGGCAGCGGCACGCTGTCGGTCTTGTACTGCTTGTCGGTGAGGTTGTTCACGTAGGCGGTGAAGTCCAGGTCATATTGCCCGCCCACATGGTACGTGGCGCTGGCATTGCCCAATGTGTAGCCACCCTGCGACACGCTGTGGTCGGCCTGCGCGGTGGGCAGAAAGAAGATCCGGCTCTGGTAGCGCCAGTCGGTGCCCAGGGTGATGTCGTCGCCGTTCTCCAGCGCAATGCGATAACTGCCCCCCACCGCCAGTGTGCGCGACGGCGAACGTGCAATGCGGTTGCCCGAGTAGTCCACACCCCCCGATTCGAAGTCCTGCAACTCGGTGTGCAGTAGCCCCAGCGAGCCATGCAGTTCCAGGTTGGCCAAGGGCAGCGCCTGCAACTCGAACTCCGCACCGCGTATCACGCCCTGGCCGCTGTTGGTCAGCAGCGACACCACCTGCCCGTTGCGCACCGACACCGCGTTCACCTGGATGTCCGAATAGTCGTAGTAGAACACGTTGGCATTGGCGATCAGGCGCTCGTCGAACCACTCGCTCTTGACCCCCAGTTCGTAGGCGTCGACGTTCTCCGGCGCCACCACCGAGGCCTCGGCCTGCACCTGCGCCCCGCCGCTGAAGCCGCCGGAACGAAAGCCCTTGGCATAACGAAAGTACACCCGCGCGTTGTCGTTGAGCTGGTATTCGGGGGTGAAATCATAGGTCAGCTTGTTCCAGGTGCGTTTCTCGTCCTGCACCACCGTGGTCACCAGCGGCCCGCTGTAATGCTTCCACCAGTCGTTGCGGTTGCTGAAGTCGACACTGGCAGCATCCGGCGCGGCCACCCGGCGCAGGTCGATGTCCTTGGTTTCGCGGGTCCAGCGCAGGCCGGCGGTGAAGCTCAGGTCGTCGGTGGCCTGCCAGGTGCTGCTGCCGAACAGCGCGAAGCTGTCGGTCTTCTGGTCGATGTCGGTACGCCCGAAGTCGGCCACGCCGAAGGCCTGGTTGTAGGCTTCGGGGAACAGCGCATTGCTGTTGTGGCTGTCGAGCTGTTCGTGGAACAGGTGGGTGCCGACGATCCAGCTCACCGGCTGGTTCTTCGCCGACGACAGGCGCAGCTCCTGCGACACCTGCTTCCAGCGGTCGTCGTTATAGCCACGGCCGAACTCGTAGATGCTCATGTTCGGGCTCTGGGCCTTTTCGTGCACGTCGTCGAAGGCGGTGATCGAGTCCAGCTGCAGCTCGCCAAGGTCCCACTTGAGCGCCAGTTGCAGGCCGTTGTGCTCGATGCGGTCATCGGCCTTGCCGGTGAAGGCGACCTTGTCGGAGGCAGGCTTGGGCGCGGGCCCGAACAGCGTGCTGCCGCCCGGCCCGGCACCCCAGGCGCGGGCCACGATACCTTGCCCCTTGTAGTCACGGGCGTGCAGCTGCAGGGTGGCCTGCAGGTCGTCGTTGACCTGGGCCAGCAGTTGCAGGCGCAGGGCCTGGTCATGGATGTCGCCGGCAGTGTGGCCATCGACCTCGTTCTTGAGCTGGCCGTCGCTGCTCTGGTCGATGAACGCCACCCGCGCGGCCAGGCGGTCCTTGACCAGGGTATCGCCGTAGGCACCTTCGTACAGGCGCGAATTGTAGTTGCCCAGGTCGAGCTTGAAGTAGCCGTTGGCGCCGTCTTCGAAGCTTGGCTTGCGCGACACGAAGTTGATCGCGCCACCGGTGGTGTTCTTGCCCCACAGCGTGCCTTGCGGGCCGCGCAGCACCTCGACGCGCTCCATGTCGTAGAGCGGGAAGCCGGTGGCCACGTGCGGGTCGATGTACACGTCATCGGTATAGATGCCCACCGGGTACACGGTGGTCGAGGCCATGTCGCCCGAGCCCATGCCGCGGATGTACCAGCGCGGGCGCTGGTGCCCGGCGAACTCGGGGGCGATGGCGTTGGGCACGTTCTGCAGGGCCTTGCCGGCACTGAAGCCGCCGCCGCTGCGGTCGATCTGGCGGTCACTGACCACCGAGATCGCCGAGGGTACGTCCTGTACCGATTCTTCGCGCTTCTGCGCGGTCACGGTGACGGTGGGCAAGGCGTCGGCGGGCGGTGCGGCGGCCAGGGCGGCGGTGCCGTGCAACGTGGCGGCAATGGCCAGCGCAAGGGGTAGATAGGCGGTAGGGGCAGGCATGGCGGGGGTTCCGATAAGTCAGGGTAAGCGGACTATCGCAAGCAGCGTGCCAATGCTTTATGTAGTTGAATTATATGAATTTTATGGATTATTCGAACAGCGGCTGCTGACCAGGCAACAGTGTGGCAGCAGCGGGTTGTGTGCTGGGCATCAGGGCTGCTGCGCAGCCCATCGAGGGTCAAGCCCGCTCCCAAAGTGATCACCGCCACCCTGCAAGAGCGGGCTTGACCCGCGAAGCTTTTACCAGTCGTAGGTCAACTCAAGCGCCGCCGTACGCTCCTGACCGTAATAGCAGCCAAACGCATACACGCACGTCGACACATACTCCCGGTCGAACAGATTCTGCACGTTCAGGCTCGCCTGCAGGCCCTTCAACCCCAGCTGCGCCAGGTCGTAGTTGATCGTTGCGTCATACACCACGAACGACGGTGTCTTGAAGGTGTTCGCCGAGTCCCCGTAGTTCTTGCCGGTGTACCTGGCCCCTGCCCCTACTGTCAGCCCGGCCAGGCTGTCGTCGAAATGCCAGGCCACCCAGCTGCTGGCCGACCACGGTGCCTGCGCCGCGTTGCGGTTGCCCTCGTCGCCGTCGGCGCTCTTGGTGCGGAACGAATCCAGGTACGACAGCGCCAGCAGCAGGTCCACCTGCCCCACGCTGCTCTTGGCCTCCAGTTCGATACCGCGCGAGCGGATCTCGCCATCCTGGGTCTGGTACATCGGGTCGTCGCGGTCGGTGGTCAGCACGTTCTTCTGCTTGATCTGGTACACCGACGCCGTGATCAGGGTGTTGTCCTGCGGCTGGTACTTGACCCCCACTTCATACTGCTCGCCCTCGATCGGCTTGAACGAACTGGCACCACGCGCCGGTGAGCTCTTGCCCACCGACGGCATGAACGATTCGGCATAGCTCACATAGGGCGCCAGGCCGAACTCGGTGACGTAGGTCAGGCCCACTCGCTTGGTGAACTTCTTGTCCTTCTGCGGCACCTTGCGCTCTGCCGGGCTTTGCGCCAGCAGGTCACGGTTCTCGACCTCGGCCCAGTCCTGGCGCCCGCCCAGGGTCAGGATGAAGCGGTCGAAGCGGATCTGGTCCTGCACGTACAGGCCGGTCTGCTTCACCGTGTTGTCCCACTTGGTGGTCAGGGTCGGCACGCCGTCGGTGTGGTAGTTGGTGGGGTTGTACAGGTCGATGATCTCGGCGTTGTAGAGGTTGTAGCCCTGGTAGCGACGGGTGAACTTGCGGTAGTCCACGCCGCCCAGCAGGGTGTGCTCCAGCGCCCCGGTGCTGAACGTGCCCTCCAGGTTGTTATCGATGCTGTAGGTGGTGTTGTGCTGGCGCCAGTCCAGCTTGGTGCGGGTGGCGCGGGTATCGTCGACCACGCCGTTGGCATCGGTGACGAAGCGGTTCAGGTAGAAGCCGCGGTAGCGATCGTTGACGTCGATGTAGCGTGCACTCTGACGAAACTTCAGGTTGTCGTTGAACACGTGCGCCAGGTCGTAGCCGAACACCTGCTGGTCGCGGGTGTAGGCGTTCCAGTCGCTGTCGCCCAGGAACACGTCGCGGTCGATATGCTGGCCGCGGCTGTTGCGATACAGCGTGCCGATGACCGGCAGCGCCTGATAGTCCGCCGCGCCCTTGTCGCGCTGGATCTGCGCGTAGGCGGTGAACTCGGTCTGCTCGTTTGGCGCCCAGGTCAGGCTCGGCGCGATCAGCGTGCGCGACTCGTCGGCATGCTCGACCTGCTCGTTGCCGCTCTTGGCCAGGCCCACCAGGCGATAGCTCAGGGTCTTGTCGGCGTCCAGCGCACCGCCCACGTCGAAGGCACCCTTGACCCGGTCATAGCTGCCATAGCTGAGCTTGACCTGATGATGGTCCTCGGTGCCCGGGCGCTTGGACACCAGGTTGATCATGCCGCCCGGCTGGTTCTGGCCGTACAGCACCGAAGCCGGGCCCTTGAGCACTTCGATGCGTTCAAGCAGGTAGGGGTCGATCTGCGGCGCGCCGCCCAGGCTGCCGGCATACGGCAGGTAGGCGCCATCCAGGTACAGCAGGGTCGGCGCAAAGCCGCGGCTGCCGATCTCGTCGGCGATGGTGTTGCGGTCGGTGTAGCCGTTGGTACTCAGCCCCGGCGTATAGCGCAACGCCTGGGTCAGGTTGCGAGCGCCCTGGGTCTGCACCTGGGCGGCGGTGACCACGTTGACTGCCTGGGGGATTTCGAGGATCGGCGTGTCGGTCTTGGTGGCCGTGGCGCTGCGGGTGGCCACGTAACCTTCCACCGGGCCGCGCGCGTCTTCCAGGCTGCGGCCATCGATGGCGGTGGGCGCCAGGTTGAGCGCGGCGCCATCGCTCAACGGGTACAGGCTCCAGGTGCCGCCGCGGGTGCTGCCCAGCCCCAGGCCAGTGCCGGTCAGCGCCTGGCGCGCGGCCTGTTCGGCAGTGAAATTACCGCGTACCGCAGCGGCACGCTTGCCCTCCAGCAGCGCCGGGCTTACCGACAGGGTGTGCCCGCCTTCGCGAGAGATACGGCTGAGCGTCTCGCCCAGCGGCCCGGCCGGCAGGTCGAAACGGTGCACGACACTGCTGGCCGCGATGGCGTTGTCGGCCTGCGCAGGCATCGTCGACAGCGGGCCAAGGGCGATGGCCAGGGCCAGCAGCCCTGGGCGGAAAGTCATGTGTGACATGGTGGCAAGGTGCTCGTTGTAGGTTGGCATTCAACGAGCAAGACCGACGAAAACGCCAACCCCCTCACACCGGGTGCAAAAAAATCAGCGCGCCTCTATTCGGGTCAGCCAGCCGCCGTACTGCTCCAGGCGAATCGGCAAGGTCTCGGCCAATGCGTGCAGGGTGGCATCGCTGTCATCCAGGCTGAACACCCCGAACACCCGCACCTGCGCCGCCTGCGGGCTTATGCGCAGCAGCCCCGGACGATAGCGGCGCAGCACTTCGACCACCTCGCCCAAGGGCTCGTCGTGTACCACCAGTTGCCCGCTCTGCCAGTCGGCGCGGCTGCGCAGCGACACTGCTTCGGGGTGGATACCCTGCGCATCGAAACGCGCCGCCTGGCCCTGTTCGACAACGCTGCTGGCGCCCCCACGGGTGGTCAGTCGCACGCTGTGCTGCTGCACTGCCACCAGGCTGTGGTCACGGCTCTGGCGCACCAGGAACTGCGTACCCAAGGCACGCGCCTCGCCGTGCGCCGTGGCAATCACGAAGGGCCTCGCGGCATCGGCCGCCACCCTTACCAGCACCTCACCTTCACGTATCAGCACACGGCGCTGCGCAGCGTCGAAGCGAATGTCCACGGCGCTACGCGCGTTGAGCAACAGTTCGCTGCCATCGGCCAGGGTCACGCGCTTGCGCTCACCCGTGGCACTGTGCAGATCGGCAAACAGGCCTTCGAGCGGTGTCAGACGGTTGGCGATGCCGCCTGCACCCAGCCCCAGCAGCAGCATCGCCAGGCCGCCACCCAGCACCTTGCGCCGGCCGTGCACGGGCGCCGCCAGCAAGCTGCGACTGGCGGCCTGGCGCTGGCCGGGGCTGCGCGCCTCGGCTTCTTCGAGGCTGGCCAGCGGCTGGCTGAGCAGTGCATTGACCCGCTGCCAGGCGTGGCGGTTGGCCGGGCTGGCCGACAGCCAGGCTTCGAAGGCCTGATGCCGCGCATCGCCAGGCGGTACCGACTCCAGCCGCAGCAACCAGTCGACCGCCGACTGGGTGGCCGAATCCACCTTGGGCACGCTCATGGGCCCACCACGCTCAGGCAATGCACAAAGGCGCGGCGCAGGTCGCGCTCCACCGTCGCCAGCGACACGCCCAGTTGCTCGGCTATTGCCGGCTGCGACAGGCCTTCCAGACGATGCAGCACGAACGCCTGGCGCACCCGCAGCGGCAGGCCCGCCAGCAGACGGTCGATGCTCTCGATGGCCTCGCGCACCAGGGCCAGGTCTTCTTCAGAGGGGCTGAAGCTGTCGGGCAGCAAAGCCAGCTGCTCCAGGTAGGCGCGCTCCAGGCTGCGGCGGCGCCACAGGTTACGCAGCAGATGGCGCGCCACGGTGGCCAGGAAGGCCCGCGGCTGCTCCAGCTGTGGCAACTGCTGCGAGCCCAGAGCGCGCACGAACGTGTCCTGGGTCAGGTCGGCGGCATCCTGCGGGCAGTGCAACTGGCGATACAGCCAGCCGCGCAGCCAGCGGTAGTTGTCGCTATAGAGCGCGGTGAACAGGGCGTTGGGGTCTGAAGGCGTGGGCACGCTGGGCAAATCCGACACGAATGGTAATTTGTCTCATTATCATGTTGATGTTTTGCCATGAAAGCAATGCTGCCCTGCGACAACGCCTTGATTTAAGGTAGGCGCTTGCTGCCACCCACCAGGAGCCTGCCGATGATCCGCCCCGCCACCGCCCACGACGTTGCACCTGTACAGGCACTGATCGAGGCTGCCTATGCGCTGTACATTCCACGCATCGGTGCCAGGCCGGGGCCGATGCTGGAGGATTACGCCGCGCTGATCGCCCAGGGTCGGGTCGAGGTGTTCGAAGAGCAAGGTCAGGTGCTCGGTGTGCTGGTGCTGATCGCCCAGGCCGATGGCCTGTTGCTCGACAATGTCGCGGTAAGCCCGGCCGCTCAGGGCCGCGGGCTTGGGCGACAACTGATGGCGCATGCCGAAGCGCGTGCCCGGCAGCTGGGGCTGGAGGTGGTGCGGTTGTACACCAATGAAGCGATGAGCGAAAACCTGGGGCTGTATGAGCGGCTGGGTTATCGCGAAACCCACAGGGCCGTGCAGGCGGGGTTTCGGCGGGTGTTCATGGAGAAGCGGCTGGGCGGCTGAAGTGCCTGGCCGGCAAGGCCGACGCCTACAGGCGTAGCGCTGAACCTGTAGGCGCCGGCCTTGCCGGCGAAGGGGTGTCTCAGTCTTCCAGCGGCTTGGGCGGCGCAGCCGGCTTGGCGGGCTTGGCCGGCTTGGCATGCTTGCCCGGCTTGCCCTCTGGCGCAGGCTCGGCGGCGGGCGCTGCGACCGTCGGCGCCACAATGGCCTTTTCGCTGGCCGGCAACTGGTCGACCGCCGCGAAGATCTGCTCCGGCTCCACCGTGCCGTCATGCTCGATGATGTGCTTCTCGCCGTCCTTGCCCACCAGCACCACCTGGGTGCCCTTGCGCGCGCCCAGGCTGAGTTCGCGAATCAGCGCCATGGTGGTCTGCTGCTCGAGGTTCTTGTCGTCACGCTTGCCGACCATGCCCGCCACGCTGTAGAGCACCAGGTTGCGCTCCTCGAACTTGCTCTTGGTCGCCGGGTCCTTGAGGGCCTCGTTCAGGGTGCGCAAGGTCGGGTCGGCGGTGCTGGGGGCAATCACGATCAGGGGTCTGGACTTGCCCAGGTCAACGGCCAGGGGCGCGTCATCGGCGAGCAGCGGGCTGGCGACTGCCAGCAGGGTGGCGAAGGTCAGTGACCGAACAAGCATGTGCATCTCCTTCTTGTTTCCATGCACCAAAGACTACAGATCAAAGCGAAAGATCCGAGCGAGCCTAAACGACTGCCCGCGTGTGTGGACGTTTACAAAAGTAACTTTCGGTTTCAAGGGTAGCTGTGCATGTGCAGAGGATAGCTGAAGGTCAGGGATGTGTCGGGCCACTGGCCCCTTCGCCGGCCAGGCCGGCTCCTGCAGGTTCGCTCAATGGTGGTGTGCAGGGGCGCAACAGCCCCATCAGAACAACCCCATCTGCCGATCGATCAGGGTGCTGAAGTCATCCCCCACAAACGGCAGTATCGCATCGGCCACCGGCTGCAGCTGCCGGGTCAGGTAATGCTCGTAGTCGATGCCGTTGCGCCGGTTTTCCAAAGGCTCGGGCCCGGCCAGGGTCATCACGTAGCTGATCCACCCGCCATTCTGGTACTGGCGTGGCCGCCCCTGGCTGTCGTTGAACTCGTCGGCCATGCGTGCCGCCCGCACATGCGGCGGCACGTTGCGCTGGTAGTCGTCCAGGGGCCGGCGCAGGCGCTTGCGGTAGACCAGTTGATCGTCCAGCTCCCCGGCCAGGGTGCGCTGCACGTAGTCCTTCACATAGGCCTGGTGCGGCCTGCGCTCGAAAATGCGCTGGTACAGCTCCTGCTGAAAGTGCTGGGCCAGCGGCGACCAGTCGGTGCGCACGGCCTCCAGGCCCTTGTAGACCATCTCGTCGGGCCCGCCCTCGCGGTGCACCAGGCCTGCATAGCGCTTCTTGCTGCCCTCCTCGGCACCGCGGATGGTGGGCATCAGAAAGCGCTTGTAGTGGGTTTCGTACTGCAGCTCCAGCGCACTGTCCAGGCCGTACTCATCGCGCAGGTGCTCGCGCCACCACTGGTTGACCTGCTGCACCAGGGCACGCCCGATCTCCCCGGCCTGCGCCTCGTCATGGGCCCGCTTGAGCCACACGAAGGTCGAGTCGGTATCGCCGTAGATCACCGTGTAGCCCTGGGCCTCGATCAGCTCGCGGGTGCGGCGCATGATCGCGTGCCCGCGCATTGTGATCGACGACGCCAGGCGCGGGTCGAAAAAGCGGCAGCCACTGGAACCAAGCACCCCGTAGAAGGCGTTCATGATGATCTTCAGCGCCTGCGACAGCGGCGCATTGTGTTCGCGCTTGGCCTGCTCGCGGCCCTGCCACACGTGCTCGACGATGGCCGGCAGGCAATGCCGTGTGCGCGAGAAGCGTGCGCCGCGAAAACCCGGCACCGAGTGTTCGTCATCCGGCTCGCGCAGGCCCTCGACCAGGCCGATGGGGTCGATCAGGAAGGTGCGGATGATCGACGGGTACAGGCTCTTGTAGTCCAGCACCAGCACCGACTCGTACAGGCCGGGGCGCGAATCCATCACGAAGCCGCCGGGGCTGGCCTCGTCCGGGCGCCCGCCCAGGCTTGGGGCGACAAAGCCCTGGCGGTGCATCAGCGGTATGTACAGGTGACAGAACGCCGCCACCGAACCGCCGCTGCGGTCGGCCGGCAGGCCGGTGACCGTGGCGCGTTCGAGCAGAAAGGTCAGCAGCTCGGTCCTGGCGAAGATGCGCGTGACCAGCTCGCAGTCCTTGAGGTTGTAGCGCGCCAGGGCCGGCTTGTCCTCGGCGAACATGCGGTTGATTTCGTCCATGCGCTGGTACGGCGTATCGATGGCCTTGCCTTCGCCGAGCAGGGTCTGGGCGACGTTCTCCAGGCTGAACGAGGGGAAGCTCCAGGTCGCCGACCGCAGCGCCTCGATGCCGTCGATGATCAGGCGCCCGGCAGCGGCGGCAAAAAAGTGCGTGCGGCTGCCGTGCTCGCGCCATTCCATCACCTCGCCGCCGCGCCCCAGGCGCAGCGGCACCTGCAACTGCTGGGCATGGGCGTGCAGCACGCGCAGGTCGAACTGCACCAGGTTCCAGCCGATGATCGCGTCGGGGTCGTGCCGGGCCATCCAGTCGTTCAGGCGCTCCAGCAGCTGGGCACGGCTGGCGCAGTACTCCAGGTCGAAGTCCACGCCACTGGCGTCGCCGTTGGCCGGGCCGAGCATGTACACCTGGCGCTGGCCACAACCTTCCAAGGCAATCGAATACAGCTCGCCGCGCTCGGTGGTCTCGATGTCCAGCGACACCAGGCGCAGGTTCGGCCGGTAGTCCGGGGCCGGCTTGAGCTGGGCGTCGAGCAGCAGGCCGTCGGCATCGGGGCGGCCGCTGAACGTCACCGGGGCAGTGATGAAGCGCTCCATCAGGTAGCGCTCGGGCGGGCGGATGTCGGCTTCCAGCAGGTCGACGCCCGCGGCGCGCAGGCGTTTTTCCAGCTGCATCAGCTGGCGATGCTGGCGGCAGTACAGGCCCAGCACCGGTCGGTGGCGGAAGTCGCACAGCGCCAGCTCGCGCAGCTCGACGTCGCGTTCGGTGCGCAGCACCGCCTCGACATGGGCACGCTGGGTGGCGGCGACGAACGCCACCGACGTCTGCACGGGCAGGCGCAACTGGCGCGGGCCCTGGTCGGTCGCCAGCCAGAACTCCACGCATGTGCCCTCTGGCGTATCCCGCCAGTGCCGGGTCAGGACAAAGCCCTGTTGAACCTCCACCGCTGCAACCTCGTACCCCTGTCAATGCGCCGATTCTACCTGATAGTGCCGGGCTTACCCGGCATTGCGCCGCCCCAGCGGAAAACCGTGCCGGTGCGAACGCAGGGTCAGGGTCAACGCCAGCCCCACCAGCGCCAGCAGCAGCCACGGGAAACTCTGCACGCCCCAGTGGCTCAGCAGCACGCCGCCCACCAGCCCGGCCACGGCGATGGCCAGGTTCCACACGGTGACGATCATCGACTGCGCCACGTCCGCACCCTCGCCCGCCGCATCGGCACTGGCGGTCTGCAGCAGGGTGCCGGCGCCGCCGAAGCTCAGGCCCCACAGCGCCACACTGAAGTACACCAGCAGCGGCGCACCGGTAGCCAGGCCCAGCAGCACCGACGCCACGCCGAAACCGACCAGGCTGCCCAGCACCAGCCGGCGCAGGTGGCGGTCGATCAGCACGCCCACCACGCCAATCCCCACCAGCGCGGCGCAGCCGAACAGCAGCAGTACCGGGCCGGTGCTGCCGGCCATGCCGCCGGCCTGCAGAAACGGCACGATGTAGGTGTACAGCACGTTGTGCGCCAGCACCCAGGTGAAGATCACCGCCAGCACCGCGCTCACCCCGGGGGTGGCCAGCACCTGGCCGATGGCGGCACGCCTGCCGGCCGGCAGGCCGTCGAAGTCCGGCACGCTGAGCAGCACCCAGCCCATCAGCACCAGGGTCGCCAGCGACACCAGCACGAAGGTGCTGCGCCAGCCCAGCAGGTCGCCCAGCCAGGTGCCCGCCGGCACCCCCAGCGACAGCGCCAGGGGCGCGCCGATCATGGCCACCGCCATCGCCCGGCCCTGCTGGCTCACGCTGACCATGCGCCGTGCGTACCCGGCGATCACGCCCCACGCCAGGCCGGCCGCCACCCCGCACATGAAGCGCGCCACCAGGGTCAGGGTGTAGTGCTCGGACACCGCCGTCACCGTGTTGAACACCCCGAAGCCGAGCACCGCCAGCATCAGCACCCTGCGTCGGCGCCAGCCCTGGGTCAGGGTCACCAGCGGGATCGCCGCCAGCAGCGAGCCCAGCGCATAGGCCGTGACCAGTTGCCCGGCCATCGCCTCGCTGACCTGCAGGCCGCTGGCGATGTGCCCCAGCAGGCCGGCCGGCAGGGTCTCGGTGAGAATCGCGATGAAGCCGGCCATCGACAACGCCAGCAGGCCGGACAACGGGAACGCCGGTTCGGCCTCCACCCCTGCTGCGGCCTGGGCCGGGCAACTGCTCTGGGACATGGTGCAAACTCCTGAAATAAAAAAGTGACTGCACGGTAATCCTTCCCGCCACTGCGGAAAAAGACGGGTAGAATTCCGCACAATCCGGACACACCTGTCCGCAATCGGAGAACGACCATGGACAGCCTCAGCGGCTTCGTGGTGTTTGTGAAAGTGGCCGAAACCCGCAGTTTCGTGGCCGCCGGCAAGGCCCTGGGGGTCAGCGCCTCGGCGGTGGGCAAGCGCGTGGCGCGGCTGGAGAGCCGGCTGGCGGTACGCCTGTTCCACCGCAGCACCCGCAGCATCACCCTCACTGCCGAGGGCGCGCTGTTTCTGGAGCGCAGCCGGCGCATCCTGGCCGAAATCGAAGCCACCGAAGCCGAGCTGTCCCAGGCCAGCCAGGCCCCGCGCGGCAAGCTGCGGGTGAGCCTGCCCCAGGTCAGCAGCATGATCGTGCCGCTGCTCAGCGACTTCATCGGGCAGTACCCGCAGATCGAACTGGACCTGGACTTCAGCGACCGCATGGTGGATATCGTCGGCGAAGGTTTCGACGTGGTATTGCGGGCCGGCGAACCCTCCGATTCGCGTCTCAATGCCCGCCGCCTGGGCGACTTCCGGCATGTGCTGGTGGGCTCGCCGGCCTACTTCGCCGAGCACGGCACACCGCGCCATCCCCGCGAGCTGGCCCGTCACGCCGGGCTGCACTACCGCTTCCTGACCACCGGCAAACTCCAGCGCTGGCCACTGCGCCGCGCCGACAACGGCGCCGACCACGAGGTGCCGGTGTCGATGGTGTGCAACCACCTGGAAACACGCATCTGCTTTGCCATGCGCGGCCACGGTATCGCCTGCCTGCCGGACTTCACCATCACCCAGCAACTGGAACGCGGCGAATTGGTGACGGTACTGGATGAACACCTGGACCACGGCGGTTGTCTGTACCTGTTGTGGCCATCGGGGCGACAGATGTCGCCCAAGCTGCGGGTATTCATCGACTTCATGGAGCAACGGCTGTTTGCCCCGGTGCCGCCAACCGCTAGAATGCCGACCCAGGAGCCCCACCCAACCATGGATAGCCGGATACCGACATGACCAGCGCTGCCCTTTTTTCGCGGATGGAACGTTAACGTGTTTTCTGCCTGTCGCTACATCAGCCTGCTCTGTCTGCTGCCCGCCCTGGCCCTGGCCGATGAGGTGCGCATCGACCCCCACGCCGACCTGCTGTACCGCCAGGCCCTGCCGTTTCTGGAGCAGGCCGATGCACGCAGCCGTGCCCTGCCACTGACCCCCGAGCCCGGCGACCAGGAGCTGATCGGCGAGGTCGAGGCGCTGGGGCGCATCCTGGAACCGGCGGTGGCGCTGCTGCGCAAGGCGGCCGAACTCGACCACCCGGTGGCGCAGTACCGCCTGGCGCTGTTCTACATCACCTACCTGCCGCAGAACGACATCGCCAGGTCCGCCTGCCCGCTGCTCGAAGCCAGCATTCGCCAGGGCTTCGCCCCGGCCGCCCTGGGCATCACCACCTGGTGCCCGGCCTTCAGCGACAGCGCCGACTACCGCCAGGCGCTGGAACGCATACCGCTGAACAACACCCTGTACGCCCCCTATTACCCGCAGCCGGCGGTGCGCCTTGAATGCAATCGCCAGCAGCCCCAGGGGCTGAACATGCAGTGGGGGCGCCAGCGTGACTTCCAGGCCGAGGTCTACCGCCTGCTGGGCACCATCGACCCGGGCCAGCGCCTTACCTACTACCAGAAGGCCGTCGACATCAACGGCTGCCTGCCGGCGCAGCGACGCCTCACCAGCCAGCGCTGAAGTACGCGGGCACCGCAAGATCGTACAAGGCAAGCGCCCACGGCTCTGGCATCCTGTGCAACCGACCCCAAGCGTGTGTTGTCATGTCCCGTTCTGCCGTTGCCCGCACTGCCTACATCCAAGGCGCGATCGCCTGCCTGCCGCTGTCGCTGGCGGTGGCCCCCTGGGGGCTGCTGGCCGGTTCCATGGCCATCGAGGCCAACCTCACCCCGCTCGAAGGCCAGGGCCTGTCGGCCATCGTGTTCGCCGGCGCCGCGCAACTGGTGGCCATTGGCATGCTCAAGGGCGGCGCCAACCTGTTCTCGATCCTGCTCACCACCCTGCTGCTGACCTCCCAGCACCTGCTGTACGGCCTGTCGATGCGCCCGGTGATCGCCGACCTGCCGCTGCGCTGGCGGCTGGGCCTGGGCTTTCTGCTGACCGACGAATTCTTCGCCCTCACCAGCCAGTACGACCGCCAGCAGTTCAACCGCTGGTACGCGCTGGGTGTGGGCCTGACCTTCTACATTGCCTGGAACCTGTTCACCCTGGCCGGCATCGTGCTGGGGCGCAACATCCCGCACCTGGACCAGCTGGGCCTGGACTTCTCCATCGTCGCCACCTTCGTGGCGCTGATCGCGCCGCTGGTACGCAACCTGGCCACCGTGGTTTGCGTGGCGGTGGCCCTGTTCAGCTCGGTGCTGTTCAGCTACTGGCACTGGGAAACCGCGCTGGTGCTGGCCGGGCTGCTGGGCATGAGCGCAGGCTTCATCTGCCAGAAACTGACCGGAGCACGCACATGATCATGCTGCTGATCGTTGCCATGGGCCTGCTGGTGTTTCTCAACCGCTACGCCTTTCTCGAACCCCGCCTGCCGTTGCGCCTGAGTTCCAATGCGCGGCAGTTCCTGGGGTTTGCCGTGCCGGGCATGCTCACCGCCATCTGCGGGCCGATCGTGTTCATGCCTGACCACCAGCTCGACCTGAGCCTGGCCAACCCCTACCTGCTGGGCGCGATCGTGGCCGTCGTGCTGGTGCTGTGGACCCGCAGCGTGCTGCTCAGCATGTTGCTGAGCATGGGGTTGTTCTTCGTGCTGCGCTGGTGGTTGAACGGCGCCCCATGAAAACCGTGCTGCGTGAACAGACCCGCCTGTGGCAGGCCCAGGCGCTGGGCGACATCGAGATGCTGCATGCGCGCTACGTGCAGCAGCGCTTCGCCCCGCATGTGCACGAAGGCTACGTGATCACCATCATCGAGTCCGGTGCACAGCGCTTCTGGCACCGTGGCAGCGAGCACCTGGCGCCCGAGGGCAGCATGGTGCTGATCAACCCGGACGAGCTGCACACCGGTGCCAAGGCGCATGCCCACGGCTGGCGCTACCGTGGCTACTACCCCGAGCAGGAGCGCATCACCTCGGTGCTGGACGAGCTGGAGCTCAAGCGCGGCGGCCTGCCCATCTTCAAGGCCAGCGTGCTGCACGACCCGCAGCTGGCGCGTGCCTTCAGTGGCTTGCACAGCCTGGCCGAGCATGGCGCCAGTGCGCTGGAGCAGCAGACCGCCTGGCGCGAGGCGGTGTTGCTGCTGGTGCAGCGTCATGCCGGGGCGCGCGAGGCGCGGGCACCGGGGCAGGAGCCGCAGTCGGTGGCCAGGGCCAAGGAGCTGATGGAAAGCCGGCTGGCCTACCCGCCGTCGCTGGAGGAGTTGGCGCTTGCGGTGGGGTTGTCGCCGTTTCATTTTGCCCGGGTGTTTCGCCAGGCTACCGGCCTGCCGCCGCATGCCTGGCTCAAGCAGCGCCGGCTGAGCCGTGCACGGGAATTGCTCAAGGCTGATTGCCTGCCGTTCAACGTTGCGTTTGCGCTGGGGTATTCGGACCAGAGTCATCTGAACCGGCAATTCAAGCAGGCGTACGGCGTGACGCCGGGGGAGTATCGGCGGGCGTGTTCGATGTGAGGTGCCGGGCTGCCCCCACGACCTGGAGCCAATGCAGGAGCCGGCCTTGCCGGCGAAGGGGTCAGCCCCTCACCCATGCACCCAGCGCCGATGCAGCCCTCGCGCCAGTGCATCCAGCATGAAGCCCAGCACCCCGATCACCAGCACCATCGCCATCAGCTCCGAGTACGCCAGCCGGTCGCGGGTATCCAGAATGAAATACCCCAGCCCCGCACTCACCCCGAGCATCTCGCACGGCACCAGCACGATCCACAATATGCCGATGGCCAGCCGCACGCCGGTCAGCACATGCCCCACCACCCCCGGCAGGATCACCTTGCGCAAGGTCTCCCAGCGCGTGGCGCTCAGGCTGCGGCTCAACTGCAACCAGCGCGGGTCGAGCTGACGCACACCCGCCGCCGTGTTGAGCAAGATCGGCCACAACGCGGCAAACGCCAGCAGGAAGTAGATCGGCGCATCACCCACCCCCATCAGCATCACCACCACCGGCATCCACGACAGCGGCGAGATCATGCGCAGGAACTGGAACGCCGGGGTGGTCGCCGCGTCCAGGCGCCGGTAGCTGCCCACCAGCAAACCCAGCGGCACGCCCACCAGCAACGCCAGCACCAACCCCACCAGAATGCGCTTGAGGCTCACCGCCACATGCTCGTACAGCTCGGCATGCCCCAAAAGCTCCAGCAGGCTGGCAAAGGTGGCCTGCGGCGCAAACCGCAAGGCCAGCCCGTCACCGCCGAACAGCACGATCCCACCCCACCACAGCAACAACAGCACCAGCAGCCCGGCGATACCCAGGGCCGCGTGTTTGACTGGCTTGACCATCAGACCGCGAACTCCTCGCTGCGCTCGAAGCTGTCGGGCAAGCCGAAGGCCTTGAGCCCGCCGACGGCACCGATGGCGTTGCGCACGAAGCGGTCATCCACCAGGTCGCGGGCGGTCTGTTGCGGGTCCAGTGCGGCCAGGAAGCCCTTGTCGCCTTCGATCAGGGTGTCCTTGAGGCGGCGCACCAGTTCCTCGGTGTAGCTGGGGAACGGGTACGGCTGGAAGTCGATGCGCTGCTCGTCCCACTGCGCATGCCGGATCGCCCCGCTCTGCACATACTGTTCGCGGCTGTCGGCAGCCGGCGTGAGCACCCGGCCCAGCACCTCGGGGGCATGCGGGGTATAGCGATTGGCGCCACTCTTGGACAGAATCTGCGCCGCCTCGGCGCGGTGGTCGCGGGTCCACAGCTGGGCCTTGACGATGGCGTTGACCACCTTCTGCGACCACTCGGGGCGGTTGTTCAGGTCGTGCTCGTGCATGAACACCACGCAGCATGCATGGTTGCGCCACACGTCCCCGGTAAAGCGCTGCACGCGCCCGACCTTGAGTTCCTCGGCCAGGGCATTGAACGGCTCGGCGACGATGTAGCCGGCAATGCGCTTGCTGGCCAACGCCGGCGGCATGTCCGAAGGCGGCAGTACCACCAGGTTGACCTCGTTGGCCGCCACCGCAGCCGTAGCCGCCCGCGACACCGGCTCCAAGCCGTTATCACGGAACAGTTGCTGCACCACCACGTTGTGAATGGAGTACCAGAACGGGATCGCCACCGTCTTGCCGCCCAGCTGCTTCACCTCGGTGATGTCCGGGGCCACGGTCAGCCCCGAGCCGCCCACGTGGTTCCAGGCCACCACCTTGGCCGGCACCTTGCTGCCGTAACGCGCCCACACGGTCATCGGCGACAGCAGGTGGATCACGTTGACCTGCCCGGAAATGAACGCCTCGATCACCTGCGCCCAGCTGCGCAGCAGCACCGGGCGCTCGGCCTTGATGCCCTCGGCCTCGAACAGGCCGTTGTTGTGCGCCACCAGCAACGGCGTGGCGTCGGTGATCGGCAGGTAGCCGATGCGCACCGGCGCATCCGGCTCGGCGGCGGCACGCGCCTGCAGGCTGCTCAGCAGCGGCATCGCACCGGCGGCACTGAGCACCGCGCTGAGTTTGAGAAAATCACGACGAGTGTGGGTGAAGTCGTCCAGGCACATGGGCAGTCTCCGACGGCGTAGGCAAAGAATCGGTTGGGGAAGTGTGGGTGCGGCTCGCCCGCCGAAGGGTCTTGAGAATCTCGATGCGCAACGCGCCCAGCGCCTCGACCTGCTGCTCACGCGGGTGCGCCAGGTCGATGGGCCATTGGCCGAGGGTCCGCGCCGGGTGGTCGCCCAGTAGCAGGATGCGGTCGGACAACAGCAGGGCCTCGTCGATATCGTGGGTGATCAGCACCGCAGCGGTGCCGTGTTCGGCGATCACGCTCAGCAGCAGTTGCTGCATGTCGGCGCGGGTCACTTCGTCCAGCGCGCCAAAGGGCTCGTCCAGCAGCAGTACATGGGGCTGGCGCGCCAGGCAGCGCGCCAGCGCGGTGCGCTGGGCCATGCCGCCGGACAACTGCGCCGGGTAATGCTGGCGTGCATGCTGCAGGCCCACGGCGGCGATCGCATGGTCGATGCGCGCCTCGCGCTCGGCCTTGGCCAAACGCGGCTGGCGAGCGAAATCCAGGCCGAAGGCGACGTTGCTTTCCAGGCTCAGCCAGGGCAGCAGGCTGGGGTCCTGGAACGCCACCGCCACCCGTGGATGCGGGCCGTCCAGCGGCTCGCCGAGCAGGCTCACGCGACCATCGCGCGCCGCCTGCAAGCCGGCCAGTACCCGCAGCAGGCTGGACTTGCCCACCCCGCTGGGGCCCAGGATCGACACCACTTCGCCCGGCGCCAGGTCCAGGTCGAAGCCTTCGAGCAGGGTTTGCCAGCCCTGTTCGCGGGCGTAGCCCAGGCTGATACCGCGGGCCTGCAGTACCACCTTGCTCATGCTGCGCGTGCCTGGCGTTGCAGCTCGGCGCGCAGTTGCACCAGGCTCGGGGTCACGATCGGCACGAACGCCGACTCGCGCCAGCGCCGCGCAAAGCCTGCGCCGTACTCGCTCAGGTAGGCCTTGCCGCCGCTGGCCTGCAGCTCCAGTTGCAGCGCCTCGCCAACGATCTCGGCCAGGCTGATGCGCACCTTGAACAGCGACGCCGGGTTGCCCAGGAAGCGCCCGTCGAGCAGGCCGGCCTTGAGCTCGCTCACCACATCGGCCAGCAGCTCGCGCTGCGCCTCGAGGGTTTGCGCCAGCACCGAACGCACCCCCTGCAGGTGCCCCTGCGCTTCCTGCAAGGCGCGCCGCGCCAGGCCGATGGCCATGCCGCACTGCAGGCCCAGGAACGCCGGGCGCACCGCCGGCAGGAACTGCCGGGCATCCTCATGCAGCAGCCAGTCGCGGCCCAGGGCCACCTGATCGAAATCCAGCGCGGCGGTATTGCTCGACTGCAGCCCCATCAGTTGCAGGTCGGGGGAGCGCTGCACCCCCGCGATGCCGTCGGGGATCGCCACCACGAACGGTGCACCGCCTTCGGCGCGGTCGATGGCGGCGGCCACCACGAAGCCGCCCTTGCGCAGGTTGGTGACCCAGTGCAGGCGCCCGTTGAGCGCCCAGCCCTGCTCGCCGCGCGCCGTGGCGCTGACCTGCAGCGACTCGATGCCGGACAGAAACTTCATTGCGTTGGAGAGCCCGGTGGCACCGGCCAGCTCACCGCTGAGCAACGACGGCAGCAGGCGCTCGCGCAGGGCGCTGTTGGGGCTGTGCAGCAGGTATTCGATAAAGGCCCGCTGGCCCCAGAACACGAAGGCGGCGGCCAGCGAATAGCTGGCAACGCTGGCCACGGTTTCCACGGCGTCGGCCACACTGGCGCCGCTGCCGCCCTGACGCGGGTCCACACCCACACCCAGCACCTTGGCTGCGGCCAGTTGCCCCAGCACCTGCTGCGGGTCGCACCGGCCCTGGTCGAGCGCCTCGGCATTGGCCTCCAGCCAGTGCTGCAATACGGGATCAAGCATGTTCTTTCCTCCTTAGAACAGGGCGCCAGCCACACACTGGCGCCACGGGGCTCACTGAGCGTCGGCCTGCCAGCGATACTTGGCCAGCTCGTCATTGAGCGGCGTGCGCGCAAACACGTTGGCGAAATTGCACAGCGTGGCCAGGCTCACCCCCAGGATAACTTCCAGGGCATGGCCTTCGGTGTAACCGGCCTCGCGAAACTCAGCGTAGGTGGCATCGCTCACATTGCCACGGGTGGCAATCACTTCGCGGGCAAACTTCGCCAGGGTTTCGAGCCTGGGCGATGGTAACTCGCCGCGCGCACGCAGGGCCTGCACCACTTCTTCGGGCAGCTTGGCCTTGTTCAGCGCCACCGCCGTATGGCCGGCCACGCAGAAGTCGCAGCCGTGCTGGGTGGCGGCAATGAGCTGCACCACTTCGCGCTCGGCCAGGCTCAGCTCGGCCTTGCCATTGAGCGCCGAAACCGTCACATAGGTTTCCAGCGCGGCCGGCGCGTTGGCCAGCACGCCCAGCAGGTTGGGAATGAAGCCGGAATTCTTCTGCGCGTTCTCCAGGAACGGGCGCGCGGCTTCCGGGGCGCTTTGCACGGTGTGTAGAGTGATGCGTGACATGGCGTGGTCTCCTGCATACTGAAGGTGTTCGCCAAGTCTGTTGGTTATAAGAAAACCGATCCATATTCTACAGTCGCGATTACTTGCTCCTGAGTGTTTCCATTAGATGATTTCTTCCAGCGTTTTGGTCGATTGGTTATTAGAGCGTCTGGAACTGGACGCCAGCCTGTTCCATGTGGGGCGCTACTGCGGTGGCTGGCACGCCAGCACCCAGGGCCTGGCCCGGGCCAGCTTTCATGTGGTGGTGCAGGGCCACTGCTGGCTGCACATCGACGGCCAGCCCGAGCCGCAGCGGCTGGAGGCCGGCGAGGCGGTGTTCCTGCTGCGCGACCTGCCCTATCGCCTGTCCGACAGCGCCGACAGCGACACCGCGCGCTGCCAGCCGCGCATCCCGATGCAGGCACTCGACAGCCAGGCGGCGGATGGCGTGGGGCTGGTGTGCGGGTTCTTTCACTTCCAGCCGGGGCTGTCGTCGCTGATGGCCGAGTCGCTGGCCGACTGGATCATCCTGCGCACCGGCGACCCGTCGCTGCAGGCGGCGCGGGCGCTATTCGAACTGATCCTGGAGGAATGCCAGCGCACCCCCGCACCCTCCTCCACCCTGCTGGAGCGCCTGAGCCAGTTGCTGTTCTTGTACGTGCTGCGCCAGCAGGTGAGCGACAACCAGGACCTTGGCGGCCTGGTCGCCCTGGCCCGTCACCCCGCGTTCGCCCCGCTGCTGGAGCAGTTGATCGAACACCCCGAACAGCCCTGGTCGCTGGAGAGCATGGCCGCCTGCACAGGGCTGTCGCGCTCGGCCTTCTTCAAGCGTTTCAACGAGCTGGCCGGCCAGTCGCCGGGCCAGGTGCTGCTGGCGCTGCGCATGCGTCACGCCTGCCAGTTGCTCAAGGCCAACAACACCGTCGAGCAGGTCTGCGCAGCGGTGGGCTACCAGTCCATCGCCGCCTTCACCCGGGCGTTCGGCAAGGCCATCGGCGTGCAGCCCGGCGCCTACCGCCGCCAGCACGAGGGCCGCTGAAACAAAGGCTGTGCGGTAATCGAACAGAACCCGTCGTCGCCCCCTAAAGTCATGCGCCGCGCCTCCGATAGCAGCCTACCCACCGCACAGAGTGGGGGTATTTTTTACTGCCAGGAGTAATGCCCGCATGCTTGCCGACCTCAAGATCCGCACCGGAATGTTCTGGGTGCTGCTGCTGTTCAGCGCCACCCTGCTGTTTTCCACCGTCAGCGCCTGGCGGGCGGCGGTGGGCAGCGACGCGCAGATCAACGAGCTGGACCAGACCGCCCAGCAGTCCGACCGCCTCAATAACGCGCTGCTGATGGCGATTCGCGCCAGTGCCAACGTGTCGTCGGGCTTTATCGAGCAGCAAGGCGGCCACCTCGACAGTGCCAAGGCGCGCCTGGCCATGTCGCAAAAGCTGCTGGGCGACAGCCAGGCGCTGGTCGACGCCTTCGTCACCAACACCCATGAGCCGGCGCAAAAGGCCCTGGCCCAGGACCTGCAGCGCACCTTCGCCGACTACGCCAACGCCGTGGCCGGGCAGCGCGCCGCCACGCTCAAGGGCTCGCTGGACGACTACTTCACCGTCAACGTGGATGCCGGCAACGCCATGCGTGGCCTGCAGGCGCTGCGCCAGCAACTGGTGGCAGCCCTGGCCGAGCGCAGCCGGCAGATCATGGCCGAGTCCGACCAGCGCCTGGCCACGGCCCAGTGGCTGAGCGTGCTGCTGGGGCTGTTGACCCTGGTGCTGGCCGCCGTGTGCTGGGCCTTTATCGTCGCCCGTGTGCTACGCCCGCTGCGCGAGGCCGGCGTGCATTTTCAGCGCATTGCCGGGGGCGACCTGAGCGTGCCGGTGACGGTGCGCAGCCACAACGAGATCGGCCAGCTGTTCGCCGAACTGGAGCGCATGCAGCACAGCCAGCGCGATACCCTGGGGCAGATCACCGCCTGCGCCACGCAGCTGTCCAGCGCCGCCCAGGCCCTGGACAGCGTGACCGAGCAGAGCACCCAGAGCCTGCGCCAGCAGGACCAGGAGCTGGAACAGGCCGCCACGGCGGTTACCGAGATGACCACGGCGGTCGAGGAAGTGGCGCGCAATGCGGTGTCCACCTCCCAGGCGGCCAGTGCCTCCAATGCCTTGGCCGAACAGAGCCGCCAGCAGGTGGCCGACAACATCGACGGCACCCAGGCCATGGCTCGCGAAGTGGCGATCAGCGGCGAGCGCCTGCAACAGCTGGCGGTGCAGATTCGCGAGATAGGCACGGTGCTGGAGGTGATCCGTTCGGTGTCGGAGCAGACCAACCTGCTGGCGCTCAATGCCGCCATCGAGGCGGCGCGTGCCGGCGAGGCCGGGCGCGGGTTTGCGGTGGTGGCCGATGAGGTCAGGACCCTGGCCTACCGCACGCAGCAATCGACCCAGGAAATCGAGCAGATGATCAACAGCGTGCAACAGGGCACCCAGGCGGCGGTGGACTCGATGCAGGCCAGTACCGGCCGCGCGCAGTCCACGCTGGGCATCACCCAGGCGTCAGGCCAGGTGCTGGAGGGCATCTACACGGCCATCGGCCAGATCAACGAGCGCAACCTGGTGATTGCCAGCGCGGCAGAGGAGCAGGCCCAGGTGGCCCGCGAGGTGGATCGCAACCTGCTGAACATTCGTGAATTGTCGGGCCGCTCGGCGGCGGGCGCCGAGCAGACCCGCGTCGCCAGCCATGCGCTGTCGCAGCTGGCCACGCAACTGACCACGCTGGTCACGCGTTTTATCGTCTGAGGTGCGGCGCCGGTTCGCCGGCAAAGCCGGCGCCTACAGGGCACCGCGCCCCTTCAGAACCACTCCCGACGCTCCTCGAACGCGGCCCGGATCATGGTCACCAGCACCTGCACCAACGCCGCCTGCGCCGCACGCTCATGCACCGCCAGCCACACCGTGCGGCGCATCGGCGCCTCCAGCAACCCCGGCAATGCCAGCAGGCCACGGTCCAGCTGCGCCGCATAATGCGGCAGCAAGCCGATGCACGCGCTGCACTTGATCAACTGGCTGAACAGGCCGTAGCCCGGCACCCGCGTCACCCCCGCCTCGCGCTCGTTCAACAGGCGGTTCCACGGCGCCAGCGCCGCCACCTGGGCCTCGCCCTGCCACTGCACCAGCATGTAGTCGCGCAGGTCGTCCCGGCACACCGGCCGGTTGCTCTCGCGCGAATAGCGCTTGGCAATGTGCGGGTGATACTCCAGCTGCGCCAGGCGCGTCGGCGCCTCGCCGGCAAACCCCGGCAGCGGCACGCTGCCCGCCTCGTCATCGAGCCACAGCACTACATCGGCCTGCGCCAATCCCTGTGCATCCAGGCCGCTGACGTCCAGGCGGATCCCGGCGTTCTGGCGCACGAAGGCCACCAGGTTGCGCGCCAGAATGTCCTGCATGATCGGTTCGGCCACCGCCAGGTGCACCAGCACCGGCGCATCCAGCGCGGTCATGGCCTGTGGCTTGCTGCTCAGGCTCGACTGCAGCAACGCCTGCAACTGGCGCCCCTCGCGGCTGAGCACCAGGGCATGGCCGCGGTTGACGAACAATGGATACCCCACCCGCGCTTCCAGCTGCGCCAGCTTCTTGCGCAACAGGGTGGACTTGAGGTTGAGGCTGCGCGCAGCCTGCATGAAGCAGCCGCACCGCGCACTGGCCAGAAAACAGCTGAGCATCTGCTCGTCCTGCACCCAGCCCAGCCCGGCCCGCACCTTGGCCAGCGGCTCGGCCGGCGGATAATCGGGCACGTAGTGCGGCATATCGAACATCGGCATCCTCGCCTCCTGCCGGGCCCCGGCCAGGGCCCGCTCTTCCTTGATCGACGCCGCCTAGCGGCTGGCGTCCATGACCTGATTGAGCGCAGCGCCATCGATACTCAGCGTCGCGCTGTTGAACATGCCGTCCACGTAGGCCCGGGCCACCTGTTCCTGGCGCTGGGCCCGCAACAGGTCACGCAGGCTGTCGCGCACCTCGTCCAGGCTGGCCACACGCGGCGGCTGCACCTCGATGAGCTTGACGATGTGAAAGCCCGCCGCACTCTGCAACGGCTCGCTCACCGCCCCTTCCTTGAGCTGCGGCACCGCATCGCGCACCTGCGGCAGCAACTGGCTCAGCGGCTGCAGACCACTGTCGCCGCCACGCTGCGCACTCTCGCGGTCCTGCGAGTTGGCCCTGGCCAGCGCGGCAAAGTCGGCATTGGCAGCCTGGGCCTGCTTGCTCAGGGCCAGCGCCTGCTTGCGCACGCGTGCCACCGACTGCTCGTCCGGCACCGCCAGGAAGATCTGGCTCAGGTGATAGCGCGTGGGCAGTTGCAGGCTGGCCTTGCCGTTCTCGTAGGCCGCCTGCAGTTCAGCCTCGCTGGGATAGTCGGCCGGTACCTGGCTGACCGAGTTCAGGTAGTCGCGCAGCACGATCTGCTCCACCACCGCATGGGTCTGCGCCTGCACATCGGGACGCTCCGACCAGCCCTGGGCCTGGGCCTGCTGGTACAGCGCCTTTTCCGCCAGGCGCGAGCGAATCCAGCCCTCCAGGGCCTGGCGATTGCCGCTCAGTTCCTCGCGCGCCGGCGCCGGCAGCTTGGCGAACAGCGCCTTGAGCTCCTCCACGCTGACCTGCTGGTCGCCCAGGCGCGCCAGCGCCGGCCCCGCATCGCTCGCCACAGCGGCAACCGCCGGCGCTTTCGCGCTGGCTGCCACCGGGTCATCCCCCGTGCGCAGTGCCAACACCACTGCCACGCCCAGAACGGCCAGCGCGCCCGCGCCGGCCCACAGCGTACGTCGAGTCACGAAGCGCTCACCGCTTCAGCCCCGGCCACCGCCTCGTCCTGCACCTGGGCCACGTTGCGGCTGTAGTCGCGCAGGTACACGATGAACTCCTGCAGCAGGCGGTCCCACAGCACCAGGCTGCCCAGCAGGTGCTTGTGGCTGACGCCGTCGGCCACCATCACGTCCATCTCCATCACCAGGAACTCGCCCTGCACCGACAGCCGCGCGAAGCGGCGCGACACGTTCCAGCGTTCGGCCAGCCCGGCCGGCAGCTCACCCTGGATGCGCAGGGCGCAGCTGTAGGTGAAGTCGAGGAACTCGCCCTCGCGCTCGGCACGGTTGCCAAAGCGCACCGCATAGCCCACGCCCTGGCTGGCACTGAGCAGTTGCACCACGGCATTCTGCTCGCTGCGATTGACTCGGCAACCTGCATCCTGCAACAGGGTGGTCAGAGAGTCGGCGCTGACGGTTTCGATCAGTTGGTTGTCGCTCATGGCTTCGCTTCCTTGTGTCAATTGACTTGCGGTTTGCTGCCGCCCTGCGCGGCATCGAACTGGGTCTGGTACAGCTGATCGCCGTAGGCCTGGGCAAGTTCCTCGAACTTCACCCGGGCGCCCCCGGCAAAGGGTTGGCGCATCTTCATCACATCCGCCACATCGATCTTTTCGTAGGCCGCAAGAATCCCCTTGGCGACCCCGTACATCTGCTGATTCTTTGCCGAACACGCCAGCACCTGCTGCTCGCGCTCGGCCAGGCTGGCGGCCAGGCGCGCACGCTCGGCTTCCTTGGCCTTGGCCATGCCCAGCAGCTCGTCGTAGGCCTGCTTGTACTTGCCCAGTTGCGCGTTGCTGCTGGCCACCAGCGCCTGCGCCTGGCCGTGCAGGGCCTGCTGCTGGCCCAGCAGCTGCTCGGCCTGGCCACGGGCCTGGGCCAGTTGCGCGGTCAGTTGCTGCACCTGGGCCTGGGCCGCATCGCGTTGCTGCTCGGCGCTCTGGCGCGCCGCCGAAGCCTGCGCCTGTTCGCTCTGCAGCGCCTGCAACTGCTGGGTGGTACTGCGCAGCTGGGTGCGCAGGCGCTCTTCCATGCCTTCGGCCGCAGCCACCCCCGCCCAGCTCACGCCCAACGCCACCAGCAGGTACGAACAACAGGCCCGATAGGCTCGCTTGTTCATGCTCTTTCTCCCTGTGCGCGCCTGCTAGAAGCGCGTGTTGACTTCAAGTTGTAGCACATCGATATCGAACGGCGCGCCGTACACCGCCTCGGTACTCATCCAGCGCGCCGTGGCGTACACGTTCTGGTCCAGGCCGTAGTTGGCACCGAGGATGTAGCCCTTGGCGTTGGTGCCGCCCAGGTGGAACGAGGAATCGTTGAAGCCGTCGGGCAAGGCATCGGGCTGGATGTGCTTGTAGCCGGCGAACAGGTTCCAGTCGCCCTGCTTTTTCAGCTCCAGCGCGTTGCCCAGGGTGAACTGCACCATCCACGCATTGGCACCGCTCTTGATGTTGCCGTCGCTGTCGAGGTTGTTGGCCAACTGGCCGGCCGAACGCTTGCGCATCTCGCCTTCGTCGTAGGCCAGGTTGTGGATGTAGTTGGCCTGGCTGCGCAGCTTGAAGTCGTGCGGCAGCTCGGTGTCCCATACCGCGTTCAGGTCCAGCAGGTTGAACTCCGACGCCAGCCCCACGAACTGCGGCTGCGGGGTGGCGGCCGGGTTGGCCGGGTTGGGCGTGATGTCGCGCAGCAGGAACAGCGTGTTGCCCTTCTGCATGAAGGTCGGGCGGCTGCCGTCACTGTCGCAGCCAGGGTCGCCGTTCCACGGCTCGCATGCCCCGGAGCGTTCGCCGGCAATGTCGTCGAAGCGGTAGTAGGCCAGCGCGCCCTTGAGCCGGTTGCTGTCGTTGATCTGCCAGTTGGCGCCCAGCTGCGCGCCGTACAGCCACTTGTTGTCGCTGCTCTCCTTGTCCAGCCCGTTGCTGCTGGCGGTGTCGGCGCTGTACTCCACCGGGAACGCGCCGAGGGTCCCGAACAGGCTCAGGCTGTCGCTCAGCGGCTGGTTGAACAGGGCCGCCACGCCGTCGAAGTTGAGGTCGTTGGAATACAGCATGTCGGTGGACATGAACGGGTTGGCGATACGCCCGCCGGTCAGGGTCACGCGCTCGCTGGCCACCCAGCTCAGGTAGCCCTGGTCGAGCCACAGGTCCTTCTTGCCGAAGCCGCCGCCCAGGGTCTGGGTGGTGGACACCGGGCCGTTGTCGCTGCCGGTGCCGATGCGGATACCCGCCGTCCAGCTCGGCGACAGCACCGCCTTCAGGCCCAGGCGCGCGCGCAGGCGCAGCAGGTTCTCGCGGTCTTCGCGGGTATTGAGCAGCGGCGGCAGGTTGCGCCCGTTGTTGGGGTTGACGTCGTAGGGGCCGTCGGCGTTGAGCTTGGCGAAATCGATGATCTCGTTGCTGTTGTTGCCCGAGAAGTAGCGCGACTCGTCGCGCAGGCGCACGTCGCCATCGAAGCTGATGCGCGAGGCCCAGTCGGGGAAGGTGTTGGGCGCGGCCCAGTTCTCCTGCCTGGCCTGGGCCATCACCTCGGCCTTGACCTCGTCGCGGATCTGGTCGCGCACGATGGCCGGCACATACTGCACGCGCACCTCGCCATTGGCCGCCGGCACCGCCGCCACGCTGGCGCGGGCCTGCACCGCCTCGCTTTCGGCCTGGTCGATCAGGGCCTGGGCCTGGTCCTGCTTGAGCACACCCTGCTGCACCAGCAGGCGGATCAGGTTGATCGTCGCGTTCTGCGACGGCGCCGGGGTCTGCGCCACGGCCGGACCGACCGCCGCGGCGACCACCAGGCCGACTGCCAGGGTCAATCGGTTCACTGAGCACATCATGGATTTACCGCTCCTGTTGGTAAGTCGTGCGTCGTAGGGATCGGGCGCCGGGTTCATCCGCGGCGCCCCTGCAAGGCGATGCGCACCGGCAGGGTCAGGCTCGCCGGCGGGCGCTGGGTCATGGCCGGGGCGGCGCGCAACGCGGCCAGCACCTGGGCGTCCACCGCGGCATCGCCGCTGGAGCGCACCAGCTCGACGCGGGTCACCTCGCCGGTTTCGCTGAGCCAAACATCGCCCTGCAGGTTGAAGGTCAGGTTGCGCAGCTCGGGGTTGTCGCGCAGCAGGCGCTGGAAGGCATACGCCAGGAACTGGCCGTAGCTGCCGCTACCCAGCCCGCCACCGCCGCCGGCCATGCCGCCGCCCTTGCCGGCACCGATGTTGAAAGCGTCCCCGCCGGCCTGTGCATCGCCGTCGATCTGCATCGGGTTGGCCATGTCATCGGCCGGGCTCGGCGGCGCCTCCTCGGCCGGCTTGACCTCCTCGGCCTCGGGCACCGGCTGCGGCTCGACAATCTTCTCTTCCACGGGCGGCTCCGGTTCCTTGGGGGGCTCGGGGGGCGGCGGCGGTGGGGGGGGCGGCAGCGGAATGATCGCGGGGATCTTCGGTGCCTCGCGGCGCACCCCGCTCATGTCGTTGGCCCACTGCCACAGCAACCAGGCCAGGCCCGCGCCCACCAGTGCCACGGCGCCCCACTTGAGCAGGCGCCGGCTATCGAACTTCTGGTTCATGGGCATCCTCAACCCTGGTTCGGCTTGCCGGTCACCAGCCCGACCTGGGCCAGCTCCAGCCGACGCAACAGGTCGAGCACCTCGACCACCTTCTGGTACTGCACCGCCGCGTCGCCGCGCACGATGATCGGGAAGTCCGGGCTGCGCGCCTTCTCGCTGCGCAGGCGCTCTTCCAGTTCGGCCAGGGTCACCGGGTAGGCGTCGAGAAACACCTGCCCGGCATCGTTGACCGAGATCGCCTTGGTCTTGGGCTGGGACAGCGACACCGAGGCACTGGCCTTGGGCAGCTGGATCTGGATGCCCGACACCTGCGCGGTGGCGGTGAGGATGAACATCACCAGCACCACCATCAGCACATCCACCAGCGGGGTGACGTTGATGCTGTCGACGGCCGCGTCGTCGTCATCGTCGTGGGAAGCATTCATGGCTGCCATGGCGCTCTCCTCAGGCCGGTACGGACGGGTGGGCAGCGTGGGCAGCACGCCGGTGGCTGGCCTCGCCGGCCTGGCCTTCGCCATGCAGCTCGGCCAGGCGAGTGATGAACTCGTCGACGAACACGCGCATGTCGGCGCTGACCTCCTTGTTGCGGGTGATCAGGCGGTTGTAGCCAAACAGCGCGGGGATCGCGACGAACAGGCCCATGGCGGTGGCCAGCAACGCCGCGGCCATGCCGGGGGCGATGGCGTTGATGTTCACGTCACCGGCCATCGCGGTGCCCAGGAACACCACCATGATCCCCAGCACGGTGCCCAGCAGGCCGATGTAAGGGCCGCCGGCAATCGCGTTGGACAGGCTCGACAGCTTCGAGCCCAGCGCCTGGTTCTCGCGGGTGCGCACCCCGTCCATGGAGCAGCGAATGGCCTCGATGGTGGCCGCCGACACCGCCGAGGTGTCGAAGCCCTGGGCGCGGCGGGTACGGATCTCCTTGACCGCCACCAGGTACAGGCGCCACAGCGACGAGTGCGTCAGGCGCTCGCCCAGGGCGGTGTCGTCGGCGAACATCTCAAGGCGCGTGCCGATGTTGGCGAACTGCTCGCGAAACAGCCGGTTGGCCTGGCTGACGTGGTTGAGGGTGCGGTTCTTGCGTAGCATGATCACCCACGACTGCACCATCATCAGCACCAGCACCGCGATGATGATCCAGGCGTCCAGCGGCACCGCCTTGAGCAGAAAGCCCAGGCTGCCGAAACCGAAACCGGACTGCTCTTCATCCACCCCGTACACCACCAGGCGCGACTCGGCGCCCTGGGCCAGCGCGTCGGCCTGCAGCACCGGCACGGCGCGGGCGATGCGCGACAGGCGCAGCTCGTCCATCGCCCCCACGAACGGCACATAGGCGCCGGCTGGCTGACCCTCGGCCGGCGGCAGGTCGGCGCCGATGGCCAGGGTCGAATTGAACGCCGGCACCGCCGCGGTCAGGCTGGCGACCTGGCGCCCGTCCACCAGCAGGCTGAGCGTACCGCCCTCGCCCACCAGCGCCAGGTGTTGCCACTGGCCGGCATCGAGCACCTGGCCGGCAGCGCTGCGCAGGCCGTTGACCTCGACGAACGGCAGGCCCTGGCTCACACCCAGCAGCAGGCGGTTTTCGCCTTCATGGCGGGCCAGCAGCAACTGATCGCCCAGCAGCTGGTCCTGGCGTACCCAGGCGCTGAAGGTGAAGGCGGCGCCAGCCGGCAGTTGCAGCGACGGGCTGGGTGCCAGCAGCAGCGGCTGGCCGTTGAACTGGATGGCGCGACCGATGATGCCCTCGATGCTCGCCGCACTGCCCTGGGCCTGGTTGCCGTAGGGGCTGGCGTCACGCGGTGCGGCGCCGTCGAAGTGCATCAGCAGGGTGTAGTCGGCATCGAAGGCCGGTTGCGCATTGGCCGGCTGCGCCTTGGGGTTGCCGTAGTACATCCACAGGTCCTGGCGCTGGCCGCCCTGCACGTCCGGCACGTCGACCCAGATCAGCGCCATGCCCATCAGCGGGTCGAAGCTTTCGATCTGGTGGTTGAGCACGGTCTTGTCGTCGCTGGCCACGAAGCGGATGTCCGCGCCGTTTTCATTGACCCCGTCAAAGCTGAAATTGCCGGTGTGCAGGCGTACCAGCAGTGCCGTGCGGCCCAGCGACTGGGTCAGCGCCGCGCCCTGGGGCGTGGTGTCGACGGAAATCTGCTTGCGGAACTGCCAGTCGTCCTGCCACCAGGCACTGGCGCTGCCCGGCAGGGCAAAGCCCAGGCAAATGAGCAGGGTCAAGATGAGGCGTTGCATGGAATGTCTCCAGGGTCGATGCCGATGGGGTCAGAAGGTTGCCTGTACGCTGAAGTGCAGACGCGAGTGGTTTTTCTCGGTGTTCGCGCCGTCCTTGAGCGGCAGGCCCCAGTCCAGGCTGCCGGACAGCCAGTCGTTGAGGGTGGCGCGGGTGCCCAGGCCGACGCTGGCCAGGCTGAAGTGGTCGTCCTGCTCGGGCAGCGGGTCCTGCAGCGACAGCTGCGCGCCTTCGGCGAACACATAGAAGCGCCAGTCGCTGATGTAGCTGCCCACGTAGCGGCCCAGCGAGGGCGTGCGCAGTTCCTGGGAGAACAGCAGGCCGTCGTCGCCGGTGCGTTCGGCGGCCAGGTAGCCGCGCACCGAGGTGGCGCCGCCGGCAGCGAACTGTTCGTTGGACACCAGGGCCCCGGAGGCCAGTTGAAAGCCCAGCTTGGTTGCGCTCTGCCAGTCGCCGGCAAACGTGAAGGTGTAGTTCGCATCGCCCTTGAGCGCGGCGAAACTGGAGTCGGCGCGGTAGCGCTTGTAGTCGAAGGCCTCGTCGTCGCTGCCGTAGCCGAACAGCCGGCGTGTGCCGGCCACCAGGCTCAGGCCCAGCCCCAGTTGCGAGGCTTCGGTGTAGCGAAAGCCGTTGTAGGCCAGGGTGATCGGTGCGTACTTGAGCGGCACGGTATCGCGCTCGCCGCCCAGTTCGACCTGCTCGTCGAAGTCCTTGAAGTCGATGCCCACGGAAAACGAGTTGGCCCAGTTGCCGTCCGGCACCAGTGAGTAGATCGCCGACAGCCCGTAGGAATGGCCCTTGCCCAGCACGTTGCTGCCGCCCACGGTGGCCACGCTGCTGTCGGACTTGTAGCCGCTGGCCTGCAGGGTCCAGCGCGGGTTCAGGGGCGCGCTGTATGAACCGGACCACACCTGCGCGTTGTCGGTGTCCTGGGGGGCGGTGAACCAGGTCAGCGACACGCTGTGACCCAGTTGCCAGAGGTTGTTGTAGCCCACGGTGGCCACGCTGCGCAGCTTTCTGGTGTCGGCGCTGTAGTCGTTGTTCAGGCCGATGCTGGCGTGCCAGGGCTGCTTGTCTTCGACCTGCAGGTCGACGTCCAGGGTGCCGGGGCGCTGGCCTTCGCGCACCAGTGGCATCACCTGGCGCCCGGGGCCGCGGTTGAGTGCGGCCAGTTCGCCCTGGACCTTGGCAAAGTCCGGTACCTGGCCCTCGCTCAGGGCCGGCACCTGCTCGCGGATCTCCACGGGCGAGTAATGCCTGGCGCCGACCACTCGTACCCGGCCGACCCTGGTTTCGCTGACCTGCAGGTACACCACGCCGCCTTCGACCTGCTGCTCGGGCAGCTCGACGAACACCGACTGATAGCCCAGCGCCTGATAGCGTTTCTGCAGGGCCTCGCGGGCGCCTTCCAGATCCACCAGGGTCTTCTGCGGGCCGAGGTAGGGGTACACCGCCTCCTCGATGGCGCGGGCATCGAGCACCGTGTTGCCGCGCACCACGTACTCGTTGATGTCGACGCGACGCTCGGCCTGTTCGGCGCTTGCGTGGTGGGTTCCCAGGGCCAGCAGCATCACTGCGCCGGCTCGCCACCCGTTGAAAAACAAATGCTCCACACCGCCCCCTCGTTCAAGGAAATCCGTCTGGCCCAGGGCCGTGTCTTATGAATGGTTGTCTGCGCCGCCGTGACCGGCGTGGCGGGCCAGCCAGCTGTGCAGCTGGGCCAGGTTGAGGCTGAACTCGGGCATCTGCGCCAGGCCCGCGTTGCACACCTCGTTGACGATCGACTGCAGCAGGCGCGTGGCCTGCTGGCAGGCCAGCAGTGCGTTGAGGTCGTGGCTGAACAGGTTGAAGCTCCACACCCGCGACTTGAGTTCCAGGCCCACGAACCAGCGGAACAGCAGGTTGTAGTTGAGCTGTTCGTAGAGTTGTTTTTCGCTGGGGACCGAATACAGCAGCTGCAACAGCAGCAGGTGCATCAGGGTGTGCGGGGCGATGCTCATCGCGTTGCGCCGGGCCAGGTCGGCCAGCTCCTGCGCGTGGGCGGCCAGCAGTTCCTCGACCCTGGGCTTGAGCATCACCAGCGAATGGCCTGGCGGGATGCAGCTGGAGACTTCCTTGAGCGCGCTTTGCCAGTCGTCCTGGGACACGATCCACACCCAGGGTGCGCCGTAGCGGTACACCGACACCGGTTGCTTGCGCGCGGCTTCGACGATCTTCGCCAGGCGTTGATCGAGTTCCTGCATTCCGACTTTTGCGTAGCGTTCCATGGTTCCCATCGCTCCACTCCCTTCGTCCCTGTGCGGCTGCGCAGTGACTGCACATACCCATGACGGGGGTGGCGCTTTGCTACCGAACTTTTGTCACCAAAGCTTCATGAAGAGAGATGCAGGGCCTGGGCTATCCAGTGCCCTCAGGGTCGTGCGCCGCCTGCGCGGCGCTCGGTTTGAAGAGCGCCACAACTTCATCGACTGGCGCCTGCCGGGCCCGCCCCAACCGCCCGCCCCTCACCCCTGCTGCACCCAGACCAACCGAACCGCAAACCCCACCAGCAGCCCACCAAACACCCACTGCTGAACCTTCTGCGCCAGCGCGCGCTGCTCCAGTTGGCGCCCGACCCACCCGCCGGCCAGTGCATACACCCCATCGAACATCATCCCCATCACCACCAGCACCAGCCCCAGCAGCGCGAACTGCTCACCCACCGCCCCCTGTGCGGGGTGGATGAACTGCGGCAACAGCACCGAGCAGAACAGCAAGGCCTTGGGGTTGAGCAGGTTGGTCAGAAAGCCCTGCGCTATCGCCGCCCTCCACGTGCCCCGCACCGCTGCACCCCCCGGGCCCTGCACTGCACCCGCCACGGGCCTGAACATCTTCACCCCCAGCCACAGCAGGTAGGCCGCCCCGGTGTACTTGACCACCTCGAACGTCCAGGGCAGTACCTTGAACAGCGTCGCCAGCCCGACGGCGGCCAGGGTCACGTGGCACGCACGGGCAACCGCCAGCCCCAGCACGGTCGCCAGCGCCGCGCGGCGCCCCTGGCGCGCACCGGTCTGCAGCAGCAGGATCATGTCCGGGCCCGGCATCAGGTAGATCATCGTCAGGGCAGTCAGGTAGAGCAGTTTTTCGTCCATTTCAACGACCTCAGGCTGGGGCAACAGAGTGAAAATTCTATGCCGGAAGGTCGAGGCAGGTGCTTGCGTTATGCGCCCGCAACGGGGCTATTATTGGCAGGATGTACCAATTCGATACCTAGCCACAGGCCACTTATGCCAAACCACGACCCAACCTACCCCAAGCTGGACGGTTACGACCAACGCATCCTTGGCGCACTGCAGCGCGACGGGCGCCTCACCAACGTGCAACTGGCTGAAGAAATCGGGCTGTCGGCTTCGCCGTGCCTGCGACGGGTGAGGCTGCTGGAAGAAGCCGGGGTGATCCGCGGCTACCATGCCAGTCTCGAAGCCGAGGCAGTCGGCCTGGGGTTGACGGTGTTCGTGGGGGTGAAGGTCGAGCGGCACCATGAGGTCGAAGCGGAAAACTTCCGCCTGGCCGTGCTGGCCCTGCCCGAGGTGGTCAGCGCCTTTCTGGTGTCGGGCGAGTCGGATTTCCTGTTGCATGTGGTGGTGCCGGATCTGCGCGGCTATGAGCGGTTCCTGACCGACACGCTGCTCAAGCTGCCGGGGATCCGGGATATCCGCAGCAACTTCGCAATCAAGACGATCAAGCCGCAGGGGGCGCTGCCGCTGGGGCACCTGGGGCGGTAAGCGGGTAGCAACGACCGGCCCACCCGCCCCGAACCGAACCTGGCAACCCTACAGCACCAGATTCCCGCGCTCCTCCTCCGTCAACCGCCCCCGCGCCTGCTCATCCAGCGCCCCGGCCCCCAGCACCTGCACCGGGCTCTGCGGGTTGTACTGCGGCCCCAGGCTCGCGCCCTCCTTGCCCGGCACCAGGCGCTCGGTACCAAACCCCAGCACCTGCACGGTGATCACCGACGGCTGACGCTGGCGGGCCGCGGCCTGCTGCTGGCGCACCGCATCTTCGGCGGCCTGGGTCGCCGACGACGCCGCCGCACTCGCCGACGAGATCGCGCCGGTGTTCACCGCCGCCACCACCGGCATGCCCTTGGCATCACCCTGCACCTGGATGTTGGCCGCGTTCACCACCTGCAACGCGGCAATGTTGACGTTGCCCGACACCCGGATGCCCGCCTCCCCCGCATCGATGGTGCCCAGCGGCGCAATCAGGTCGATGTCCCCCGGCGGCACTTCCACCACCGGCGCCAGGGTGGCGATACCCGCACCGGTACTCGGCACCGTGGGCGACAGGCTGCTGTTGCCCCAGGTGTCGTACAGCCGGCGCGGCGGGGTGTAGACCACCGTGGTCTTGGAACCACGCCCGGCGTTGATGTCGCCCTCGGCCGACCAGCCCAGAATCGACCCGCCAAAGGTGGTCATGATGCGGCTCTGCCCCAGCAGGATGCTGCCACGCGCGTACAGCTGGATATCGCCGTTGCCCTGGGTGATCACCCCGGCGCCGGCCGGCGGCGCCTCGCCCTCCACGCCGAACACCTGCTGGCCACCGGGGGTGAGCATCTGGATCGCGCCCCCCACCTGGGTACGCACCCCGGCCCCGCCGAACATCAGGATGTCGCCGTCGTAGCGGATCGGGTTGCCGGCCACGTCCTGCTCGGGGAACAGCGCCGCGATCGCATTGCGCCCGCGCAGGTAGCTGCCCTGGCGCGGCCCGCCCACGGTGTTGTACTCCAGGCCGCCGGCACGCAGCTCGGCAAAGTACACCTGGCGCGCAAACACCGCCTGCTCGGTCGCCGGCAGGCTGGCGAACCGCGCCCGCGCCTGGGCCGCATCGCCCTCGAAGGCGTAGCGCTCGGCCAGCCATTGACGCAACTCCTCGGCGTAGGTCTTGGCCACCTTGCCCGGCTGCGCCGCCAGGCTCTGGTTGCTGTCGGCAAGGTTGGCCGGGTTCAGGTACAGCTCGGCAAAGCGCGCATACCCTGGCCCCTGGGCGCCCACACCGGCCTGCAACACCAGGCTTGCGCCGGGGCGGTTGTCGCCGGTGACGATGGCGCCCAGGCTGGTGATGGCCGCGCGGTCCTCCTGGCGCAGGTCACGCCCGGCACTGACGGTGAGCGTGCCGGGGCCGGCCACGTTCAGGCCACTGAACAGGATGTCGCGCCCAGCTACCACCTGCGAATGATCGGTGGCGTGGTTGTGCACGAACAGGTTGCCGCTGGACAGCGCCAGCGCACCGACGATGTCCGACATCATCGCCGGCACGTAGGTGGTCTCGCCAAGGCCGGTACCGCTGTACACGATGTCGCGCCCCGCCATCATCCACACCGGTGCGGCGCCCTCGTACCAGACGGCCCCATTGCGCGCATTGCCGAAGTTCAGGACCTCGCCCGAGCGCACCCCCACCAGGTCGCCGCTCACGGCGTAGATGCGCGCCGGCTGCAACTGCCCGTAGGCATTGGCGGTGCTGGTGCTGCCAAAGGCGAACAGCGGGAAGCGACCCGCTTCCAGGTCTGCCGCAATCCCGTCTGGCCTCTGGTTGCTGACGCTGTGGCCGTTGTAGCTGCCGATGAAACCCGGGTTGAACGGCGTGGCCAGGGCCGACGGTGCGGCGCCGGACTGGTTGATCGCATAGCCACCGGCGTAGATCGAACCCTGCGCCACAAGCTGCAACTGGGCATTGGCCGAAGGTGCCAGCAGCAACGAGTAGCCACTCGCGCCCTGCAGCCGGTTCTTCTCCCGGTACTGCGCGGAGTTCCCGTAGTACAGGTTGCCGGAGGCCGCCACCGCACGCAGGATCGACGGGTAGACAAAGCGCCCGTCGGTGGGCGAGGTATCCAGGCCGGACAGCGCATCACCGCTGACCGGCTGGGTCAATTCGATCAGTTGGGTGCTGGGGGTCAGGTCACCGCCCGCCGAGAACAGGTCGATGGCAGTGTTGGCCGTCCACAGGCTGAACCAGCTGTTGCCGCCCCCCGCCGCCGTGCCGAACGGCGTGGTGTTGAGCGTGGGCACACGGCCCGGGTCGGCCGCCGCCCCCAGCACCAGGTCGCCCCGGGTGCTCAGTTGCACCGTGGCGTCGCCGGGCACCACCACCAGGCCGCCTTTGGCGCTGGCCAGGGTGGCCTGGAACGGGTCGTAGGCGCGGGTTTCGTGGCTGTCCTGCTGTATCCCGAGCGCGCCGTAGGCACGGTCGATACCGCCCAGGGCCGCTGCCGACACCTGCAGGTTGCCGCGCAGGTTGACCAGGGTACCCTGCAGGTCATGGGCGGCCACGCCCAGTACATCGGCGTTGTCGCCACGCCCCAGGGCCGCCTGGGTCGGGTTGACGGCGCCGCCGACCTTCAGGTTCAGGTCGCCGCCACCGCCCAGCGTCAGGCTGCCATCGCGGCCCACGCGGCCGGTGCTGCCCACTGCCAGCTGCAGGGCCTGGGTACGTGCGCTGTCGTCCCACTGCGTGCGGTACTGGTCAGCGGTATTGCCGATCACATCGAGGGTGCCGGCCTGCCCGCCCACCGTGACATCGAGGTTGCCCCCGCCCAGGGTGCCGAAGCCGGTGAAGCCGGCCACCACACTGTTGCGCTGGTAGCGCACATAGGTGCCAAAGTTGATCCACCAGGCCGTGGGTATCTGCTCGTCTGCCGCCAGCGCGTTGCCACTGCCCTGGCGCCACAGCCAGTTGCCGACCTGTGCAGTGGGCAACTGGTAGGCCAGGCGGGTCAGGCTGCCATATTCGCGGCTGAGGGAGTTGCCCGTCAGGTTGTCCCCCACCGTCAACAGCAGGTTGCCACCCTGCTCCGGGTACCAGGCCTGATACAGGCTCTGCGCGCCGCCATCGACCAGCGCCTCGTAGCCGCCGAGAAACTCCGGCAGCACCTGCCCGTCATTGGCCTGCCCGCGTGCCAGTTGATAGGCGGCTGGCACCGGGGTCGCCGTACCGGCGGTGTACACGCCGAACAGCGTGGTCATGTCCAGGTTGCCGGCGGCGATCAGGTCCAGGTCACCGGTACCGGTACGCAGCACGCTGTAACGCGAGGCGCCGCCGGGCACCGTGTCGTGCTCGGTGTTGCCCGGCGCGGTCATCACGCACCAGGTGGGGAACTCATCGCACAGGGTGGGGTAGCCAATCGCATCGAAGTCGATCAGATCGCCCGGCCTGGCATCTGCGCCAAACCCGTCGATGCCTTCCTGGGTCCAGGCCAGGCCACCGCCGGCGGCCGGTGCCCTGGCGCACCAGGTGGGGAACTCGTCGCACAGCGTGGGGTAGCCGATGGCGTCGAAATCGATCAGGTCACCGGGCCTGGCGTCCACGCCAAAGCCGTCGATGCCTTCCTGGGTCCACACCAGGCCGCCGCCGGCAGCCGGTGCCCGGGCGCACCAGGTGGGGAACTCGTCGCACAGCGTGGGGTAGCCGATGGCATCGAAGTCGATCGGGTCGCCGGGCTTGGCGTCCACACCAAACCCATCGATGCCTTCCTGGGTCCACACCCAGCCGGCACTGGCGCCTACCGCCAGCATGCCCACGTGGTGGTCGGCCAGGCGCAGGCGCCCGCTGGCGTTCGGGTCGGCCAGGCGCGGGTCGGCCGCCGTGGTATCGGCACCGGCCACCACGCGTAGGTTCCACGACTGCGAACCGGCCGGCAGCATGCTGGCGACCGCCCAGTTGGTGCCCTTGCCCTCGCTGCGCAGCGCCACCGAGCCCACGCCCCCCAGCTTGATATCGGTGCGCGGCGGAATGATCGCGCCGCGTTGCAGCACCAGGTTGCCCGCCAGCAGCACCAGGTCATCGGCGCCACCGTTCAGCAGGTGGCCCGGATCGGACGGCAGTGCCACGCCTTTTGGCCAGGTCATGGCCGTGACAGGCGTGTTGACCACCAGCCGCGTGCCGGCACCCAGTTGCATGCCCGCTTCCAGGCGCAGCGGGGCCTCCAGGCGGGTGCCCGCCGCCAGTGCCTGGCTGCCGTCGGCGTTGTAGAGCGCCGCCGAGAGCACGGTGCCAGCCGGCAGCTCGATCGCGGCCGAAAGGGTTGCACGCACTGGCAGCACAGCGCCCGAGGCCAGCACGCGCGCCTGTATCGGCAGGTCGTAGTTGAGCACCTGGCCGGCCAGAAAACCGGTGCCCTCGTGCAGCTCGACCCCGCCGTTGGGCACCACCACCTGGGCGCCATAGGCCAGGCGCCCTTCCAGCAGCACCCAGCCGCCGTCGTCCTGGGTCTCGGGTGGCGGCGCAAAGCCGTCGTTGATGCTGCCCAGCACCTCCACGTCGCCACCGGCACGCAGGCTCAGGCTGCCGGCCTCGCCCGAGCCGTACACCGCGCCGGTCTTGTGCACGTTGGGGTTGAGGCTGGCATAGCGGTAGCGCGACAGGTCGAGGTCGCCGCTGACCACCAGGTCGCCGTCGGTGATCACTTCAAGCCCCGGGCGCAGGTGGAACTGCTGGGCGTAACCCTTGACCAGGCCGGCGAGCTTGCCATTGACCAGCGCCGTGTTGGCCAGGGCGCTGTCGATGAACTGCACGCTTTGCGCGTGGCGTGCGTCGAGGTAGGCCTGGTCGATCTGGACATAGGGCTTGCCGCTGACATGCGGGTCGACGCCCTGCGGGGCCGCATGATCGCGCGCCATGGCGAACAGGTCGATGCGCTGCGCACCAAGAATCGACAGCGCCTGCGAGGCGTCGATGGCGATGTCGCCATGGGTCGGGTCGTCGGCCCGCAGCCGCGGCGCATACAGCGCCAGGGTGCCGCGCTCGCGGCCATCGTGCTGGCCGGCGGCGCCGCCCAGTGGTGCGTCGGTGCCATGGCGCAGGTCGATACGCACGCCACGCGCCAGGGTCAGTTGCCCGGCACCGGCATTCAGCTCCACCGTAGCCCGGTTGGGGCTGTCGATGATCTTGCCGTAGCTGTCCACGCGCAGCACGCTGCCATGTGCATCGAGCACCGCGCCCTGGGCCAGGGTCAGGCCATTGCCGGCGGCCAGGCGAATGCTGCCGACACGCTCGCCGCTGGCATCGATCAGGCCGTTGACACGCAGATGGCCGTTGTCCAGCGACACCTGCACCTGGTTGGCGCGCACCCCGTTGCCGATCTGCAGGTCGCCCTGCTTGAACTGGAAGCGCCGGCTGCCATGCACGCCGCCGTCGTTCAGGCGCTGGTTGAGCGTGGCGAAGGCACTGCTCAGGTCACCGGCCAGCCCCTGGGCACGCAGGGTGAAACCCGCACCCGCGTAGGGCACCTGGGTGCCCCCGGCATCGTAGTGGCCGGAGCTTGCGCCCAGGAGGCGGCCTTGCAGGTCGACCTGGCCGGCACTGGCGTCCAGCGCCACCACCTCCAGGCTGCCGGCCTGGTTGTGTTCGGCGTGCAGGTCGATGATCGAGCCGGCCGCCTGGTGGATGTTGCCGTGCTGGCTGCGCAGGATCACGTCACCGCCCCAGCTGTACTTGTCCAGGTCGTTGAGGCTGACCTTGCGCCCGGCCAGGTCCAGTTGCGCCGCCTGGCCCAGGCGCAGGTCGCCCTGGCTGTCGAGGGTCAGCTTGCCGCTGGGCAGTGCCACGCGGGTGTCGAGGTCGATGCGCTGCGCGCTGAACGACCATTCGGCGCCCAGCGCCCCGGCCTTGAGCTGCGCGTCGGCGGTGCTCGGCGCCGCCCCCGCGAGCATCTGCAGGGCACCACCGACGCGCACCTGGTTGACCGAACCGGCTTCACCGGTCACCAGCGGGGTGCGCACCAGCAGGTTGCCGCCGCTGTAGCGGTAGCCTTCACCGGTCACATACTCGCCGCGTGACTGATACACCGACAGGCTGCCACGGTGGTTGGCAGTCAGGCGTTCGCTGGCCAGCAGCGCCACGTCGCTGAAGCCCAGCGCCAGGCGCTCGAACGCCGGCTGGCTGCTGCTCTGCGCCTGCGGGCCATACCCCAGTTCGATGCGCCGGGCTTCGATCTGCAGCCGCCCGCTGCCGGTGCCGGCACCGTTGCCGAGCAGGGCCGGCGCGGCCTGGGTGGCGCCACTCCAGATCAGGTTGCCGGTACGAATGCTGGCCACGTCAGTGGCCGCGCCATGCCCGTAGATCGCCGGGGTGCCCAGCACCAGGTTGCTCAGGCGCGACTTGCCGGTCGCCGGGTCGAGGGTGTCGAGCGCGGTGGTGCCGAAGAAGTTGAGGCTGTCCTGCACGGTCAGCGTCAAGGTTTCCAGGGCCGGCGCGCCACGGCGGGTATCGCCCTGCAGCAGGCGGTCGAGCACCTGCTGGTTGAGGGTCAGGCCGCTGGGCAGGTAGCCCGCCGCAGCGGCGGCGGCCAGGCTTTGCGCACTGCCGACGTTGATCGCGCCCACCGCCAGGGTCAGGTTGCGGGTGCCGAAGCGCACCTGGTCGTCGAGGCTGAAGCGGTTGTTGGTGGCGGCGGCAATGGTGCCTTCGGAATACAGCTCGGTCTGGCCGCTGCACCGCGTCAGGCAGCCGCCGATCAGGATGCTGCCCGGCCCGGTGATCGTCCCGCTGGGCGCTTGCGGCGCCAGCACGTCGACCCAGCCATTGGACACGATCAGCAGGCTGCTGTTGTGCGGGTTGTAGAGGTAGCCGTCGCGGCTGTCGTAGGCGGGTGCGCCCTGCCCGAGCGTATCGATGCTCGCGCCTTGCTCTATGTTGATGGCGCCGGCGATGCGCCCGGTAACCATCAGCACTTCGGCGGCCTTCAGGTGGGCGCCACCCTTGAGCACGATGCTGGTGCCCCTGGCATCACCGAACAGCAGCTGGTTGCCACCCTGCCCGTACACCCGCTGCCCGGCATGGCCGATGCGCAGGCTGCTGGCACCCAGGGCGTTGAGCTGCGACGCGGCAATGGCGGTTTCGCCGGCACCCGGTGTGGCGGGCGCGTTGTCGCCGTGGATCACCAGGGTGTCGCCGAACAGCACCGTGGCGATGCTGCCGTGGCCCTTGTCCGCCGGTTTGTTCAACAGCACGCCCTGCATGCTGAAGCCGGGCCGCGTGGTGTCGTTATGGCCCAGGTCCAGGGTCAGGCCCTTGGCATCGATGGGCAGCGCGGCACGCGGGATACCCAGGCGTGCGGCATCGTCGAGCAGGAACTGGCTGAAACTGGTTTCGTTGTACTGCGAGTACCGACGCAAGGTGTCGGCACCGGTCAGTATCAGGTGCTGCGACAGGGCATCGCCCAGCCCGCTGCCGGCGATCGAGCGCTTGCCGGTCAGGCCCCATGAGCCATTGCGCAGCGCCGTGGCACCTGCCTGCGGCGCGCCGACGCTGGCCTGGCCGTTGACCTCGACACGGTAGGCCCCCGGCAACAGCGCATAACTGGCCGGCAGCAAGGTGTAGGTGCCGGCGGGCAGGCCCGGTACCCCGGCGTCCAGGGTGATCTGCTGGCCCACCAACGGCATCGAACCCGATGGCTCGCCCGCCACCGCTTCGGGCGCCACGCTGGCCTGCACACCGGGCACGATGGCGTACACCGGGTTGTTCGCCAGGCCCGGCAGGCTGAAGCTGCCATCGGGGTTGTTGCGCACCAGCGGGTGATAGCGGGCATCGGTGGAGCCGCCGCGCCCGGAGATGAAGCCGGCGCCGCGCACATCGCCACCGCCGGACAGGTCGATTACCGCACCGGGTTCGACCGCGATGCTGCCACCGCCCAGGGTCACGTTGAGCCAGCCGTTGGGCAGGCTCTGGCCCAGCACCGTGCTGTTCAGCGACTGGCCGGCGAAGTTGTACACCAGGCCATCTACGGTGCCGCCATAAGGCATCACCAGGCCGGCGGCACTGACCGAAGTCAGGCTGCCAGGGCGCAGGGTCACTTCGCGGGTGCTGGCGGTGCCCAGTACCAGGGCGCCGAGGGGCGCGCGCAGCACGCCCTGCTGGTCGATGGTGTCGGCCTGTATCGACAGCGCGCCAAACAGCGAATAGGGCTGGGCAGGCGTGGCCGCGCTGCTGCGCGCAATCTTCACATGCTCGGCCTTGATCACTGCCACGGCATTGGTGCCAGGGTAGATCTGCGCCGCGCTCAGGGTCAGCGTGCCCGGCGCCACCAGCCGCGTGTCGTTACCGCCCAGTGTCTTGAGCAGGCGCAGATCGCCGCTGCTGTTCAGGCTGACCTGATGGAAGCCGCGTCGATCGATGCTCAGCGCTTCACTCACCCCCGTGCCGAACTTCAGGGTATTGCGTACGTCGATCAGCGCCGCATCCACCTGCAGCATGGCCTGATCGGCTTGCGACGAAAGCGCGATACCGATCTGATTGTTGGTGAGGCCCGGCCCGGCCGGCGGCAGGCTGGTGTACCCGGCCAGACGCACATGCGCAGCCGACAGGCGCACCCGGGTATCGGCGCGAGCCCCTTCGGCCAGCCCCAGTGCACCGGCATACAGGTGCAGGCTGCGCGCCGGTTGCAGCGTCACGTCGTCGGTAAAGCTGATCACGCCGCGACTGAACAGCGTCAGTGCATCGAACCCGCCCTGCGCCACCTGGGCCACGCTGAGGTGGCCATGGCCATGTTCCAGCTTACCGGCCTGGTTGGCGAAGGCTTCCCCGCGCGGGCTGATACGCAGCTCGCGCTGGCGGATGGCCTCGGCATAGGCCGGGGTGATCGGGTAGGTACCGCTCTCCAGCGCAAGGGTCAGGCTGCCGCCCGCCACGCCAGCGCCACCCGCCGCTGCGCGCAGCTCGCCGTCCACGTACAGGCCATTGATCGAACTCAGGCTGATGCTGCCGCCTTGGCTGGCCAGCCGAGTCGCGCCAACCCCGGGTACATCGACGCTCATCTGGCTGCCGGACGCATCCAGTACAGCGCCGCGCTCGACCACCACGAACAGGTCGGGGGCCAGCGCGCCACCCAGGTTGGGGTCGAAGGTGCTGCCGATGACGATACTGCCGCCCTGGCGCAGTTCGCCATAGCGCTCGCCACGCGCGTCCACGGCGGTGACGGCACGGGCCGATACGTCGAGCAGCGCCCCGGCGCCGACCCGGATCGCCCGTTGATGCGGCTCGAACCGCACCGCACTGGTCAAGGCCTCCTGCACAACAGTGTCAGCCAGGGTGATCTGCCCGCCGTGTGCCACCAGGCTGCCGTCAACCTGCAGGCCACCGGGGCTGCGCAACGTGATGGATTGCCCGTCATCGACCTGGATACGGCTGCCGCTGGCTACCTGCAGCCAGCGTGACGCCACCTGCTGGGCCGACTGGTCCAACTCGCTGCCCGCCTGCAGCAGCAGGCTGGCACCGGCGCGCTGGGTCAGAACGCCCTTGGCGGCGTTCTCCAGATACTGCGGTGGCGTCCACAGCTCCAGCGCCTCGGCCGCCGAACGGGCATCGCCACGCAGGCGGTACACCGGCCGCGTCACCTGCACCTGGCTGTCGGCCGCCACCTCCAGGCGCTGGTTGCCCACCACCTCGTAGCGGGCAAAGCCCTTGGCGAAGAAATCGCTACCCAGGTTCAGGCTGGCCGCCGGGGTGTCGGCGCCGATGCTCACGGTGTCGCCGCGCAGGGCCAGCGTGCCGGCACCCGTGGTGCCGTACCCGCGCAGCTCGCCGCCCAGCAGCAACTGCCCACCGGCCCCGCCCGAGGTCAGGCTGGCCAGGCTCAGGTCGCCACCGGCACCCCCGCGCCAGTTGCCGTCGGGGGTGCGCGCCGCGCCGCTTTCCACACTCAGCACACTGCCCTGGCCCAGGCGAATGTCGCCGGTGCCACGCAGGGCCAGCGAACCGCCGTCCAGCCAGGCCGACAGGTCGGCGGGCTGCGCATTGACGCCGTCCTGGCGCCGGCCGCTGGCCTCCACGCGAACCCCGTCGGCCACCTCGATACGCGCGGCCAGGCCGGCATTGCCGACCCGCAGGCTGTCCGAGCCGCGTTGCAGGTTGCCCAGCAGCAGGTCGCCGCCGTGGCTGACCAGGTCGGCGTTTATCTGCACCTGTGGCGCCAGCAGGCTCAGGCCGGCGCCGTCGGCCAGGTTCAGCGCCTGCTCCAGGCGGATGCTCTCATACGCGGCCACCTGCAGGCCGCCAAGCTCGCGCAGGCGCTCGGCCTCCAGGCGCAGGACGCCTTCGCGCTCGGCCTCGACCGGGGCGTCGAGGGTCAGTGAGCCGCCCTGCACCTGCGAGCCGATCACCACCTGGTGCAGGTTGCCCGCGCCGGCGTTGAGCACGCTGCCCGTGGCGGTGGGCCGGTAGTCGCCAACGATCAGCTGTGCGCCGCGGGCCTGGCTCAGCTGGCTTTGCCGGTAGCCGTCGAGGCCGGCCTGCGGGGCCTGCAGCTGGTGGTCGCCCTTGAAGGTTTCGCCCAGGATCTCACCGCCCAGCTGCGCATTGGCGGTGCCGACCACCAGCCGCCCGGCATCGCGGCCAACGGTGTAGCCGTTCTCCAGGCGCTCGCGCGGGGCGATCAGCGGGCTGTAGAAGTAGCGGGTCTGGCCCCAGCGTGCGCTGTGCTGCTCGTAGCCCTTGTACACGCCCTGGTACAGCACGTCGCCAGGGGCACGCGAGAGGTTGTACAGGCGCCCGTCGGCGCCCTTGAGCCAGGTCTGCTTGAGGTAGCCGGTGGCCACGTCCAGCGTGCCGCCCGAGAGGTTGACCAGCGAGCCGGCCTGGGTCACCAGGTCACCCCCGGTGAAGCTCACCGTGCCGCCCTGGGCCAGCCACTCGCCCAGCCCGTGGCTGCGCGTGCCGAGGTAGCCGCCCACTTCCAGCAGGCCGCCGGCGGTGTACCAGCGCTCGCCCTCGTAGCCGTTGGTGCCGGCGGCCACGTGCACCAGCTCGCGGATGTCGACCCACACATCGGTGCTGTTGAGCGCGCCGCTGTCGCGGTTGCCCGCCGCGTCGCGCTGCTCGTTGCCCTGGATGTTGACCTTGATGCTGTTGCTGTCCATGGCCAGCTTGACCCCGACCGCGCCCGCCACGTCCAGCACCGCGCCGTCGCGCAGCAGGCTGCGCTGGCCGGCACTCACCGCCACCTGGCCGCCGGTGGCCAGGGTCAGCGAGCCGCCCTGGAAGTCCACCGTGCCGCCACTGACGATCTCCACCCGCGACAGGCTGCGGTCATCGGCCACCGCGCTGAGGTTGTCGAACGCGCCGTTGCGCTGGTTGACCTGCCCGCCCAGGTCCTTGCGCACCGCCTCGCGCTGGCTGTCCAGTGCGCTGCCGGGGTTGGCGTCGATGACGATGGCAGTGGTGCTGCCGGCGGCCAGGGTCACGTTGCCGGTGCGGTCGCTGGCCGCGTTGAGCAGGTGGATGGTGCCGCGGTTGTCGATCGAGCTGGTGGCCACGGCCACGCCCTGCTGGCGCACCTGATGCCCGGTCAGGGTGATGTCGCCCTGGCTGGCCTGGATCAGCCCGCTGTTGCTCACCGTGCCGGCCGTGCTGCCGGCCTTCAGCGTGGTGGCTACCTCGTTGCCGCGGGTGGTGGAGTACGGGTTGCCCGCCGTGCCGACGCCCTTGCGGATGTAGAAGGTATCGCCCGCCGCCAGGGTCGCCTGGCCCTTGGCGTTGATCAACTGGCCGGCGTTCTCCACCTCGTGGCCCAGCAGCAGGGTGTAGCCACCGCCCTGGGTGGAGCTGGCCGGGGCGTGGGTCTGGATCAGCGCGCCGCGCTCGACCATGACCTTGCCGGCGGCATCGGTGAAGGTCGGCTGGCTGCCCAGGCTGTCCACGTACAGGCCGCGCTCGGTGAACTGCTGGTCGCTGATGGTGGCGGCGGCCGCCGTCAGGTTGCGCACGTTGATCTGGCTGCTGCCGCTGAACACGATGCCATTGCGGTTGACGATCATCAGCGTACCGTCGGCCTTGATCGTGCCCTGGATCTGGCTGGGCGCGACGCTGTTGCCGACGCGGTTGAGCAGTGCCCAGTTGGCGTCCTGCTGGAAGGTCAGCTGGGTGTCGCGGCCGACGTTGAAGGTTTCCCAGTTGAGAATCGCCTTGTCGGCGGTCTGCTTGATCGTCACCTGGGTGGTGCCGCCCTTCTGCGTCTGTACCGGAGCCTCGGCGTTGGTGAACAACGGCTTGCCATTGGCATCGAGCAGCGGGTTCAGGCCATTGCCGCCCAGGCCGTTGTGGATGCTCGAGGGCGCCGCCAGCGCGGCGGCGCGGCCGGCCGCCTGGGCAGCCTGTTGCGCGGCGATGGCGGCCACGGTGTTGTTGAGGTTTTGCAGCGAACGCTGCAACTGGGCATTGGCACGCTGCTGCTGGGCCAGCGGCGGTGGCAGCCCCGGCAACTGCACCGCACCGCCCTGCCCGCCCGTACCGCCGGCCTGCGGCGCGCTGCCCTTGGCCGCGAACCAGGCCGAACTGAACGCCGCAGGCGCCGCCTGCACGCTGCCGGCCAGGGCCAGCAGCGCAATCACCTGGGCCAGCGGCTTGAGCCGCAGCAGGGGCATATCGGCCTGACGGTGGGTACGGTGGGAGGGCGAAGCAGCAGTGCCAAGGCGCATTGCAATCAATCCTTTTCTGGTCCATCGCGGTAATGGGATGCCACACGCCGGTGCGGCCGGTGACCTATGACATAGGCGGTTGCACGGGCGGCAGACCGAACCTTTGTCACGCAAAGTTCATGTGATCGGTGGCGTTCTGAAACGCAAAAGCCGGTAACGGCGCGAGCCGTTACCGACGGGGTACAGCGACAGGCGTCGGCGCGGCTTAGGCCGGGCGACCCTGGGTGTTGCACACGCTGAGGTTGTTCACGCCCAGTGCGCCGGACTGGTTGGCGAACTGCAGGCGAACGGCGTTTTTCCAGGCTGGGCTCAACGGGATCAGCTTCTGCGCGATGATGGCCGCATCGTTGTTGGTGGTGGCGCCGTAATGACGGTTCAGGAAGGCGACGACGGCGGTGCCGTCTGCGGCGTCCTTGTAGCACTGACCGAAGATCAGGTTGGTGTAGGCAACGATGGAGTAGCCGGTGGCCGGGTTGGCCAGCACCGGGGCCCAGTTCTGCGGAATCGCGCGTGCGGCGGCGGTGGCCGGTGGCGCGGCGTTGGCCAGTGCAGTCTGCACGTTGCCGACGGTTGGCAGCAGGTTGTTGACGCGAGCGACCTTCGCGTTGTTGGTGGCATCCACGTCTTCAGGGCCTACATAGCCGATGGCGTCTTCGGTGCCGTACACCGAGGTCACGATATCGCCGCTCAGGGCAACACCCTGGAACGTGGCAGGCTCTGCACCGACCTGAGCGGTGGTGAAGGTGCTGCTGACGCCGAACTGGGTCGGGCACTGGCTGTTCAGGTGACGGGTGAAGATCTCGGAGGTGCCGCTGCTGCCGCTGCGGTAGAACACCTTGATGGCCTTGTTCGGGTAGCTGGCGTCGATCTGGTTCCAGTTGCTGATCGAACCCGAGAAGATCCCGCACAGCTGGGCGCTGGTCAGGTTCAGGTCGTTGACGGCAGTGCCGTTGGCCAGCTTGAGGTTGTACGGGATGGTGACCGAGGTGGCTGCCGACGGAACCTGGATCAGCGGGCCCCACTTGTTGGCGACGTCGTTGCCGGCGCTGTTGTGGTCCAGGTTGTAGGTGTTGATTTCCGCATCGGAAAGGATCGAGTCGCTGCCTGCGAAATCGACGGTCACACCGGCGGGCTTGTTGATATCGGCGGCACGGTTGAACAGGAAAGCCGACTTGCCTTTACCGCTGCCAACACCGGTGTAGGTGTCGAAACCGGCGCCCAGTACGCCTGGGGTGGTGTACAGGCCTTGTGGCAGGGTGGCACCGCCACCGACAACCGCTGCCATCGATTGAGCCGAAGCCAGTGCGGCAACAGCCAGCGAGGCTGCGATCATAGTGCGCTTAAACATGAAGAAGCTCCTTTCGTCGTGTTCGTACGTTGAGGTGAGTCGCGCTTGCATGTCACGATGGCGTGGCGCAGCGCCTTGATCCAGAGGGCTTGCTGGCCGATCCACGAGGCTTAGGTTGGCAGTGCGCGGTGACAGTCAGAGGAAAAAACATCGGGAGCTTGGCGGGGGATTTCTCGGGTGTTTTCAAGGCCGCAGTGCGGTCCTTCGCCGGCAAGGCCGGCTCCTACAGGGGTTGGTGTGATCCTGTAGGAGCCGGCCTTGCCGGCGAAGGCGTCAGCCGCAACACCGCAGCAACCTCCCGGATTCACCACCCGGCCGACTCGGGTGTTCACCCCGCGCAAGAAACAATTCACTGCACCAGCTGGTTGATCTCGATGATCGGCAGCAGCACCGCCATCACGATCAGCAGCACCACCGCACCCATCACCACGATCATCAGCGGCTCCAGCAATGCGGTCATGCCCATCGCTCGGCGCTCGATGTCCTTGGCCAGGCTCTGCGCCGCGCGGTCGAGCATCGGCGGCAGGTTGCCGGTCTTCTCGCCGCTGGCGATCAGGTGGATCAGCAAGGGCGGGAACACCTTCTCCACCGCCAGCGCCGACGCCAGCCCCACGCCTTCGCGCACCCGCGCCGTGGCCTCGCTCACGCACTGGTCGAGGCGGTCGTTGGCCAGGGTCTGGCGCGCCGCCTCCAGGGCCCGCAGCAACGGCACCCCGGCACTGCCCAGAATCGCCAGGGTCGAGGCGAAGCGTGCGGTGTTCAGGCCCAGCACGAAGCGCCCCAGCAACGGCAGGCGCAGCACCCGGCTGTGCCAGGCCAGGCGTGCCGACGCGCCGCGCAGGTACACACGCCAGCCCCATGCCCCGGCCACCAGCACGATGAAACACAGCCAGCCCCAGGCCCGGATGAAGTCGCTGGCGTTGAGCATCGCCAGGGTCAGCCCCGGCAGGTCCTGGCGCGCCTGGGTGAAGGCGCTGACCACCTGCGGCACCACGTAGCTGAGCAGAAAGATCACGATGCCGATCGACACCAGCCCGACCACGCCGGGGTAGATGAACGCGGTGAGGATCTTGCCGCGCAGGGTGTTGCGGTCTTCGATGTAGTCGGCCAGGCGCTCCATCACCTGGGCCAGGTCGCCGGACTCCTCCCCCGCCGCGATCAGTGCGCGGTAGATCTCGGGAAAGTCCCGCGGGCGCGCCGCCAGTGCGTCGGCCAGGCGCATGCCGCTGCGCACGTCGCCGCGCACCGCGCCCAGCACCTGGGCGATGTGCTTGCGTTCGGCCTGCTCCAGGGTCGCGCTCAGGGCGCCCTCCAGCGGCAGCCCGGCGGCCAGCAGGCTGGCCAGCTGGCGCGTGGTCCAGGCCAGGTCCGCATCCGACAGCTTGCTGGCGAACAACCCGCCGCCGGCACTGGCGGCAGGCTCCGGCTCGACCTGCAAGGCGCTCAGGCCCAGCCCGCGCAATTGCCCGATCACCGCCGCCGGGCTGTCGGCCTCCAGCTGGCCACGGCTGATGCGCCCCTGGGCATCGGCGGCTTCATAACGGTATCGGCTCATCAGGCGTCCCGGGTCACACGCAGGATTTCTTCCACGGCGGTACTGCCGCTGTCGACCCAGCGCTGGCCGTCCTCGCGCATGCTCAGCATGCCGGCCTGGCGCGCTGCGGCGCGCAGGGCCTGTTCGTCGGCGCCCTGGTGGATCAGGCCGCGAATCGGGTCATCGATGCAGAACAGCTCGTGGATCCCGGTACGCCCGCTGTAGCCGGTGTGGTTGCAGTTGGCGCAGCCATGGGGGCGAAACTGGCCGGGGGCATTCGGGTCGGGCTGACGGCAGTGCGGGCACAGCCGCCGTACCAGGCGCTGGGCCAGCACGCCGAGCAGCGCCGAGGCCAGCAGAAAGGGTTCCACGCCCATGTCGAGCAGGCGGTTGACCGCCGACACGGCGTCGTTGGTGTGCAGCGTGGCCAGCACCAGGTGCCCGGTGAGCGAGGCCTGCACCGCGATCTGCGCAGTCTCCAGGTCGCGGATCTCGCCGATCATGATGATGTCCGGGTCCTGGCGCAGGATCGCGCGCAGGGCCACGGCAAAGGTCATGTCGATGCGCGCATTCACCTGGATCTGGCTGATACCCGGCAGGTCGTATTCCACCGGGTCCTCGACGGTGAGGATGTTGCTGACGCTGGCATCGAGCCGCGCCAGCGCCGCGTACAGGCTGGTGGTCTTGCCGCTGCCGGTGGGCCCGGTGACCAGCACGATGCCGTGCGGCTGGCGAATCAGCACGTCCAGGCGGGCCAGCAGCGCCGGGGCCATGCCCAGGGTTTCCAGTTGCAGACGCCCGGCCTGCTTGTCCAGCAGGCGCATCACCACCCGCTCGCCATGCCCGGTGGGCACGGTGGACACACGGATATCGATGGGCCGGCCAGCCACGCGCAGGGCGATGCGCCCGTCCTGGGGCAGGCGTTTTTCGGCGATGTCCAGCTGTGCCATGATCTTGATCCGCGACACCAGCGCCGCGTGCAGCGCCTTGCGCGGCGAGACCACGTCGCGCAGGGTGCCGTCGACCCGGTAGCGCACCACCGAGTGGGTCTCGAAGGGTTCGATGTGGATGTCGCTGGCCTCGTCGCCGGCAGCCTGGGTCAGCAGCGCGTTGATCATGCGGATCACCGGCGCGCCGTCCTGGGTGTCGAGCAGGTCGGTGATCTCGGGCATGTCCTGCATCAGGCGGTCGAGGTCGACATCGTTCTCGGCCGCGCCGACCGCCGCTGCGGCGCCGCCGTTGTCGCTGTAGGCGCTGGTCAGCAGGCGGTCGAGCTCGTCTTCGCTGACCTGCTCGGCGGCCTGCTCGCCGAACTGGCGGCGCACCTCGCCCAACGCCCAGGCCGGGGTCGAGGGGCACAGGCGCAGCGGCGCGGCGTGCTCGCCGGCCAGCAGCACCACACGCTGGGCCTTGGCCCAGGCGTACGGCAGGCGGCTCACCGGGCAACCCCGACTTCATCCAGCGGCACGGCGCGGATCGCCGCACGCGGGGTGCCGATGGCCGCGCCCGCGCGCGGTACGCCCTGCTCGGCGCTGGGCAGCAGCGGCATCTGCGCGTCCGGCAGTGCCCAGGAATGGGCCGGCTTGAGCCCGCCCTGGGCACGGCGGATGAAATCGTAGCGGTTGAGGGTGATGCTGCGCCCCACCTCGGCATCGCGAATGATGTAGGGGCGCAGGAACACCATCAGGTTGGTCTTGCTGGTGGCGCGGCGCTCGTTGCGAAACAGCACGCCCACCCCCGGCAGGCTGGAAAGAAACGGAATGCCGTCGTTGGCCTGGGTGTAGCCGTCCTGCAGCAGGCCGCCGAGCACCATGATCTGGCCGTCGTCGAGCAGGATGCTGGTGTCGATGGCGCGCTTGTTGGTGACCGTGCCGGCGGCACTGGAGGCGCGTTCGTCGACGCTGCTGACCTCCTGGTAGATGTCGAGCTTGACCGTGCCGCCTTCGGAGATCTGCGGGCGCACGTTGAGCTTGAGCCCCACCTCTTCGCGCTGGATGGTCTGGAACGGGTTGTTGCTGGTGCCGCCGCCATCGGTGACGTACTGGCCGCTGACAAAGGGGATGGTCTGGCCGACGAAGATGCTCGCCGCCTCGTTGTCCAGGGTCAGCAGGTTGGGCGTGGACAACACGTTGCTGCCGCCCTTGCTGGTCAGGGCGCGGGCCAGCACCTTGAGGTCGAGCACCTCGCCGATGCCGGGGATGTTCACCGTGCCGTCCACCACGCCCACGCTCAGGCCGGGGGGCAGCGCGTCGATGCTGTTCCTGGCACCGCGATTGAACCCGGCACCGCCCAGGTTGGCGCCGCCGAACACGCCGTTCTTGCCCAGGTTGCCGGCCTGCCACTGGATGCCGAATTCGTTGGCGTCGTCTTCGCTGACCTCGACGATCAGGCTTTCGATCACCACCTGGGCGCGGCGCTGGTCGAGCAGGTCGATCACCTCGCGCAGGTTGCGGTACAGCGGGTCGGGTGCCGAAATCAGCAGGGTGTTGGTGGTGGCGTCGGCCTGGATGGTCACCCCGCCGGCGGAAAACGCGGTGTTCTGCTCGCTGCCCTGCGAACCGTTGCCATAGGCGTTGCCGGCCTGGCCGAGGCTGGCCCCGTAGGTGGCGGCTGGCGGGGTGGCGCTGGTGGTCTGCGCGGTGTTCGCCGCCGCGCCGCTGCCGTTCTGCTTGCCTGCCAGCAGGCCACCGCCGCTGAGCCTGGCGCGGGCGTCGTCACCGCTGCTGCTGTCGCTCTCGCCGGTGAGCAGCCCGCGCAGGGCCTGGGCCAGCTTGCCGGCCTGGGCGTTGCGCAGGTACACCACGTGCAGGTTGCTGGGGTTGTTCTGTGCGTTGTCGAGCTTGTAGATCAGGTCGCGGGCCAGTTGCGTGCGCTCGGGGCTGCCGGCGCGGATCACCACGCTGTTGGAGCGTGGGTCGCCGATCACGCTGATCTTCTGGGTGGGATCGTTGCCCTGGGTTTCGAGCAGCTCCGAGACCATGGCCGCGATGTCGCTGGCGATGCCGTTCTGGATCGCCACCACGTCGGTGTCGATGGCGCTGGGGATGTCGATGCTGTCGAGCAGCCGGGCCACACGCTCGAGGTTCTCGGCATAGTCGGTGACCACCACGGTGTTGTTGCCGGGGTAGGCGTTGATCGGGTTGTTGGGCGACACGATGGGGCGCAGCACCGGGATCACGTTGACCGCGTTCTCGTATTGCAGGCGGAAGGTGCGGGTGAGCATGCCGGTGCCGGCATCCTTGCTGTTGATCGGCCCGCCCAGCAGCTTGGCGTCGGCCTCGGGCACCACCTGGCTGACCCCGCCCACGTCGACCACGCTGAAGCCCTGCATGCGCAGGGCTGCCAGCAGCATGGCGTAGGCACGTGTGGCCGGCACCTCGCCTTCGGACACCAGGGTCAGCTGGCCCTTGACCCGCGGGTCGACCAGAAACTGGCGCCCGGTGGCCCGCGACAGGGCGCGCACCACGGCCTGGATGTCGGCGTCGACGAAGTTCAGCTGCACCGGCTGGTCGCCCAGCGGGTTGCCCGGTGCGGCACTGGCGCTGCCATCGCTGTGGGGCCTGGCGCGGTGGGCGGGGGCACGCGGGGTCGGGCGCTGTGGCTCGACCCGCGCCTGCAGGCCGTGGCGTTCCAGGCTGGTCGGCCCGGGCTGCACGTTGGCCAGCGGTCGGCCCAGCTCGCTGCTGGCCAGTGGCTGCGCAGGCTGCTGGCTGCAACCGGCCAGGGCCAGTGCCAGTACCAGGGGAGCCAGGCCGGCCAGTCGGCGCGGCAGTTGGGTGCACATCATGACGATTCCTTAGCGCCTTGCGCCTGGTCCAAGCGAACGATTCCGGAGAACGACGCCGTGGCCGAGGGGTCGGCCAGCGGGTCGCGTTGCAGGCGGCTGTGCACCACCGTCAGGCCCAGTTGTGCGGGGGCCTGCAGCAGCCAGGCGGTGGCGGCCTCGGCGGGGGCCTGGGCAAGATCGAGCTGCCAGCCGCCCTCCACCGCCTGAAGCTGGTAATGGCCGCTGAGCCCGGCGTGCTCCAGGCTCTGGCGCAGGGCCGGCGCCTGTTGCGCGGCGCCCGGCAGTGAGGGGGCGTGGGCGAGCAGGCCGTCGAGGGTTTGCGCCTGGCTGCGCAGCCTGGGCGTTTCGGCCTCCCAGTGGGCGATGCGCGCCAGTGCCGGCTGCACCAGCACCAGCCACCACAGCGTGGTGCCCAGCAGCAGTGCGGTCAGGGCCACGGCGCGGCGCTCGCGCGCACTCAGGCCGTGCCACCAGGGGCGCAGGCGGCGCAGGGGGTGCCGTGCCTTACTCAACATTGGCCACCTCCTCGCCCGTGGCGGTCGCCGGGCGCAGGGTCCAGCCGTGGTCGCTGCTGCTGGCCTCGATGCCCTGTGCCGCCAGCCGGGTTTGCCAGGCGTTGTCGGCCGGGGGCCGTGCGGCGCCGGGCAGTGGCTGCAGGTCGAGCACGCCGTCGTGGTAGGTCAGTTGCTCGACTGCGCCGGCCAGAAACGGCATGGCGCTGCCGGCGGCCTGCAGCAGGTGGTTGAAGGGTGCGACCGCGCCATTGTCGCCGGCGGCGAGCTGCTGGCGTACCTGTTGCAGCGGGTTGAGGATCACCTGCAACTGCGGGTAGGCAGCGCGTACCTGCTGGTGCATGTGCTGGCGCAGTTGCTGGCCGGTGTCGGCCAGCCGCGCGGCGTAGAGGTTCAGGCCCAGGGTCCAGATCATGGCGGCGCTGGCGCACAGGGCGAGTGCCCGTGGCCAGCCGTGCTGTGCGGCGCCAGGGGCGCGCAGGCCGCTGTGCAGGCTCGCCACCGGGCATGCGCCGGCCCTTGCCGGGGTCGGGTACAGGCCCCGGGGTTTGAGGCCGGCATTCGACAGCCACTGCGCCAGGCCCTGCAATGCCGCCTGCCCCAGCCATGCCACCGCCACCTTCCCGTCCGCTGCCCGTGGCCCGTGGGCGATATGCACGGCGCGCACATCGCCCAGTATCAGGCCCTGCGCCGCGCACTGCACCGCCGCCCCCAGGCGCGCTGCCGGCAACGGCGGCAGTACCAGCTCGGTGCACAGGCTGTCGTCCGGGTGCAGCCACGCCAGCACCTCGCGGCCCCGCGCCAGGCTCTTGAGCTGCGCCTGCGCCGCCTCGCCCTCGGCCTCGGTCCGGCCCTGGCGGTCCAGTTGCCGATAGCCGACCCGCGCCCCGTCCTCAAGCGCCGCCAGCCGCGGCAATGCCATGTGCAGTTGTGCCTTCATGCGCCCACCCGTGCCCAGACAACCTGTGCCAGGGGCGCCTGCCCGCGCAGCAGCAGCGCCTCCAGGCGCACCTCGCGCGAGCCGCTGCGGGCCACGCCGTGCAGGCGGAACCAGTCGCTGGTAATGCCCACCGGCACGCTTTCGAGCACCACGTGGGGCATCTGCAGGCGGTTGACGAAATCCCCGCGGTTGACGAACCAGCGCCCGCCGTCGCGCTCGGCGATCAGCTGGCGCGCCTTGTCTACGCTCAAGCCCGGCACCTGCGCCGCCAGCACCTCGGCCGACGCGGTGTTGCCATTGATCCAGGTGTTGGCCGGCAGCACCGTGGCCACTCGGCGCAGGCGCGCCAGCCCTTCGGCATCCAGCCCCGGCACGGCCAGCTGGTCGAGGCTGCGCAGCATCGGCCGGCGTGCCGGCACCGGGCGCGAGGCGGCACCCGGCGAGGTTGCGCGGCCACTGTCGAAGCCGTGCACCGCCTCGGCCACGGGCGCCTGCCGGCGCGGGTAGCCGTCGATCACCCGCGCCGCGATCGCCTGCGCCACCGGCGCGGCCAGGCCGATCAGTGCACACAGGCGCTCGAAGGTGGCCAGGGCCTGCGCGTCGGGTTGCTCTTCGACCACCAGGTTGCGCAGGTTGAACTTGCCCTGCTCGTCTTCCAGCCGGCCCTGAAACACCGCGCCGTGCTCGCCCACCGGCAGGCCGGCGATGGGGCGCGCCCAGCCCTGGTCGAGGCGTACCAGCGGGTCGACGCGGCGCTGCTCGGCCAGTACCTCACGGCTCCAGGCCAGGCCCGCCTGCAGCACGCCCTGCCCCTGGGCACGCTGCTGCAGGCTTTCCAGCTCACGGGTGAATACGCTCTGGCGGCTGATCATGCCCGCTGCGATCACCGCCACCACGGCGGCTATCAGCAAGGCACTGATGATCGCCATTCCGCGTTGCTGCGCGGACGGTCTCATCACGGCGCCTACAGCTGCCAGGAGCCGATATCGGCGTTCACGCCGTCGCCGTCAGGCTCGCCATCGGCGCCCAGCGAGAACACGTCGATCTCGCCGTTGGCACCGGGGTTGAGGTAGTGGTAGGGACGGCCCCAGGGGTCGTTGGGCAGGCGCTCCAGGTAGGCGCGCCAGGTGCCGGGCTTGGCCGAGGCGGGTTTTTCCACCAGTACCTTGAGGCCCTGGGCGGCGCTGGGGTAGCTGCCGTTGTCCAGGCGGTAGAGCTTGAGCGCCTGCATCAGCCCGGCGATGTCCTGGCGGGCGGCGGTGGCACGCGCCTGGTCGGGGCGGTCGAGCACCTTGGGCACCACCATCGCTGCCAGGATCCCGAGGATGACCACCACCACCATGATCTCGATCAGGGTGAAACCGCGTTGGCGACGGGGGGCAGAACGGCGTGGGCAGGTAAGCGACATCTCGGCATTCCTTGGCGGGATTCGGGGGCCGATTGTGGCAAGGGCATATGTCAGTGGTATTGAAAATCCTCGGGAGTTCCGGTCGCCAATCGGTCAGACAGACCCCCTAGGATGCAGCTTTGCCCACACCGAGATGCCCATGCGCAGACGCCGCCCGCAACAGGCCGGTTTTACCCTGATCGAAGTGCTGGTGGCGCTGGCCATCGTGGCCGTGGCGATGGCCGCTGCAGTGCGCGCGGCCGGGCTGATGACCCAGGGCAATGGCCTGCTGCGCGACAAGTCGCTGGCCCTGCTCTCGGCCCAGGCGCGCCTTGCCGAACTGCGCCTGGAAGGCCAGGCAACCCCGGGCCTGCGCCGCTTGGAGTGCGACCAGGGGCGCCTGCGCCTGCGCTGCGAGCAGCAGGTCGACAGCCGCCCCGGTGGGCTGCTGCAGGTGCGCCTGGAGGTGTTCGAGCGTGACCGTGAAGGCCCGCCGCTGGCGCGCCTGGAGAGCTGGCTGGGCCAGGCGCCTAGGGCCGAATGAGGCGCGGCAGCGCAGGGCCTTCGGGCAGTCGGGCGATGCCGATGCGGCTGCGCTCCCCGGCGCGTTCGATCACCAGCGCATCGGCTTCTATGGCCACCAGTTGCCCCCCCTGCGCCAGTTGCTCGCCCACCCGCACGGCCTGTGGCGCGCCGCCGTTGAGCGAGACGATGGCCACTGCACCGGCACTGCCGGCCAGCAGCCCGCTGAGGCTGATGTCGACCTGCGCCGGCAGGTTGGCGAACCACTGCCCGGCGGCGGCCGGGGGTGCCGATAGGGTCTGCTCCATGGCAGCCGGCACCGGTTGGGGGGTGGGCGTCCAGAGCAACGTGGCCCAGGTCGCGAGCCCGGCCAGCGCCGCGAGCAGCGCCGCGCCCTGGACCAGTTGCGGGGCAGCCACGGGTTTGAATGCTAGTGCCATGGGGAACGGTCTCCGTGTGGTTCCTGGCCCGAGCATACGCGCCGATTCTCACGCTTTTGTTTCACACGACGATCATCTTCGCCGTGCACGCTGTCACCAGCCAAGGAGGCATCGCCCCATGCAATGCAGCCATCCACAACAGGGCTTTACCCTGATCGAACTGATGGTGGTGCTGGTGATCGTCGGCATCGCCAGCGCCGCCATCAGCCTGAACATCCGCCCCGACCCGGCCAGGGCGCTGCGCGAAGACGCCGAGCGCCTGGCGCAATTGCTGCTGGTGGCCCAGAGCGAGGTGCAGGCCGATGGCCGCGCCCTGGTCTGGCAGGCCGACCGCGACGGCTACCGTTTTGTGCGGGCCGGCGCGGCGCTGGACGGCGACCCGCTGCTGCGCCCGCGCCCCTGGCAGGCCGCGCCGGTGACGGTGCAGCGCACCCCGCAGCGGGCCGTGCGCATCGACCCGGAATGGATCGGCGAGCCGCTGACCCTGCGCCTGGTCAGCGGCCAGCAGCAGATCGAGGTGCGCCGCGATGCCGCCGGCCGCGTCGAGGTGCACCAGCCATGAGGCGCCACCCGCAAGGCGGGTTCACCCTGATCGAGGTGATGGTGGCGATCCTGTTGATGGCCATCGTCAGCCTGGTGGCCTGGCGCGGGCTGGACAGCGTCAGCCGCGCCGACCGCCACGTCAAGGACAGCACCGAACAGGCCCGCGCCCTGCTGCGGGTGTTCAACCAGCTGGAGCGCGACCTGGCGTTGCGTGCCAGCAGCGAACTGGTCGAGCCGGTGCTGGCGGGCATGGACCCGCCCAGCGAAAAACCGCTGCCTGCGGTGCGGGTGCAGGCCAGCGACGGGCGCCCGGCGCGCCTGGAGCTGATTCGCAGCAGCGCCGCCGACGACGGCCTGATGCGCGTGCGCTGGTGGTTGCAGGGTGGCACGCTGTACCGCGCCGCGGCGCCGGCACGCGATCGCTTCCCGCTACCGGCGCCTGCCGGCCGGGTGGCGGTACTGGAGGATGTGGCTGAATTCAACCTGCGGGTGTGGGAGCCGGGCAAGGGCTGGCGGCACCTGACCGGCGAGGCCCGGGACAATCCGCCGGGGCTCGAGATCGAACTGCTGCGCCAGAGCGCGCAGGGCCCGCAGCGTTACCGCCAGGTACTGGGGCCGCTCAACTGAGCAGCACCACGCCACCGGGCAGTTCGGTGCAGCGTGCGCCGTAGGCGTCGCGGATCAGCTGCGCCACCCCTGGCAGTTGCGCCAGGCTGAAGCGCGCCTGCACCTTGCGTCGTCCCAGGCTGGGGTTGAGCAGCACCAGCATGCCGGGGCGGTAGCGGTTGATTTCGTCGATCACCTGGCTCAGCGGCGCGTCATGGAACACCAGCCGCTGCTCGCGCCAGGCCATTACCTGTTCGGCATCGAACGGCTGCGCGCTGCCGGCGCTGCGGGCGTCGTAACGCAGCTGCTGGCCGGCGGGCACGGGCAAGCTGCGGCCCTGCCAGAGAATCTGCACCTGGCCCTGCAGGCAGGTGACGCACACGGCCGAATCGGTGTGGCGCACATTGAAGCGCCCGGCCTGGGCCGACACCCAGGCCTGCCCGGCCTGCACCTGCACCGGGGCCTGGGCCAGCACCTCGACCTCGCCTTCGAGCAGGGCGATCGCTTCGCCGCTGCGGTTGATGCGGGTCTGGGTGTTGAGCTCCAGCGCGATGCCCTGGGTCAGGTCGATGCGACGCTGCTCGCCAACGCCGGTGTGAAAGTCTGCCGCTGGCGTGCCGAGCCCGTCCACCAGGTTGCTGCGCAGCAGCACGAAGGCTGCCGAGGCCGCCAGCGCGCCACCCAGGAACGCGCGGCGCCCCAGGGTACGCAGGGGCACCACGCGCTCGGCCTGGCGCGCCGCCGGCTCCAGCTGCTGCCACAGCTGGCGGGCCTGCTCGAAGGCCTGGGCGTGCGCCGGGCTCTGTGCGCACCACTGGCGCAGGGCGCGTGCGTCGGCGACGGTGGCGCGCCCGGAGGTAAGCAGCAGCAACCAGTCCTGGGCCTGGCTGTGCAGGCTGGGTTCAGCCGAAGTCTGGGGTGTCATGGTCTGAGGGGCCTGCATCAAAATGGCGCTGTGTATTGTTCAAGACGGTTTTCCCGCACCGGGACCGAACCGCTGGAACACTTTTCTTTCCAGCCGCGTGGCGCAGTAACCCAGTGCGGCCTTGAGCTCCTTCTCGACCATGCGCGTGGAGATGCCGAAGCGCTGGGCGATTTCCAGGTGCGAGGCTTCCTCCAGGCGCGCGGCAATGAAGATACGCCGGCGCCGTGCCGGCAGTTCGTAGAGTGCGCCGAGCAGGCACTGGATTTCCTGCTGGCCGCCGACGATGCGCGCCGGGTCCTGGTCTTCGGCCACCTGCAGCAGGTCTTCGACCTCGGCGCCGGTGAGCAGCCGGGCGTCGGCCTGGCGCCGGTCGGCGGCGATGTTCAGGGCCATGCGGTACAGGTAGGCGTTGGGCTTGTGCAGCGCGTGGGTGGCCTGCATGCGGTCGACCCGCAGGTAGGTTTCCTGGAGCACGTCGCAGGCCAGGTCGTCCGAACCCAGGCGGCGTTTGAGGCGCACCTTGAACTCGTCGTAAGAGGTCAGGAACAACGTGACCAGAGGTGTATTCATACTGCCTAGCCTCCATGCGATTAAGGGCAGTCCATGCGTGTATCGGGCAACAGCAGCAGCGTCACCGGTTGCGCCAGCGCCGAGGGCGGTGGCCGCTCCAGGCGCAGGGCACGCAGGCTTTCGACCAGCGCGCTGTCACGCCGGTGATCGCCGGTGGAGGCCAGCAGGCGGCTCTGGGCCAGCACCCCGCGGGCGTCGATCCATACCTGCACCGCGGCCCGGTAATGGCCTGGGCGTGCCAGCGCGCTGGCACACAGCGCCTGTTCCACGGCGCGTTGCAGCGTGCGCGCATAATTGCCGGCCGCGCCGGCCCCGCCTGTGGCACGCGGGTTAGGCGCGGCTGCCGGCAGTGCCACGCGCTGCACGGTGAAGGCCTCGGCGCCGCTGTAGCGGGCCATCAGCCCGGTGCCTTCGAGCAGCCTGCGCAGGCCGTCGCGGGCGCTGAACGCGCCGCTCAGCGGCATCGAGCGCTGGCGTGCGGTCAGCTCCCGGTCCACCAGTACCGCCATGCCGCTCTGCTGGCCGAAGGCGTGCAGCGCCTCGTCCAGTGGCTGGGCCGGTATGTCGAAACGGATCGGGCCTGCGCCGTGCACCGGCATCGCCAGCACGGCCAACAGCAGCACGGCGATTCTGGCAAGGCAGTGGCGCAAACCGGTGTCTCCCCCGAAAGTCGCCATCGTGGGGCCTGTGTATGAATCTGATGTGACAGCGGTAGGCAAAAAACCTTAACGATGTGGGAAGTCGCCTGGGGCTAGACTGGGGGAAACCGCTTCAGGGAGGGCATGGACATGGGCTGTCGAATCGCGGGGTTGTGGCTGGTTGCCGGTCTGCTGAGTGGCCTGTCGAGTGGCGTGGTGCAGGCGGGTCAGGACGAGGGTTGCATCGACGTGCAGGTGGGCCAGGCGCGGGCGCTGGCGTACGACTGCCTGACGCGCCAGTTGCAGAACGGCAACGGGCAGCGCGCGGCGCAGGCCAACCGCAAGGCGATGGAGGTGGATGTGAGCCGGCGCGCGCCGAACCAGCTGGGGTTGTTCAACCAGTCGGCCACGGGGCAGCGCATGGGCAATGCGTTCGGGGTGTCGGTGCGGCCGCAGCGGCCGGGGCCGTGATCGGCGCAGTTGCATTCCTGCAGGCCATGGTTCGTTGCAACCAATGTAGGAGCCGGCGTTGCCGGCGAAGCGCCGCGCGGGCGGCGCTCGGTTTTGGGAGCACCGGTGGATTCAAGACAGGCACCTTCCAGCCCGAATGAATTTCAAGGCTGATGATTGAAGGGGTGAGCGAGAAAACCAGCCAGCAATGGCGGTGGACGACTAGTGCCAACCGATGCCCTTGCAGCGCTCTCAGGATCGAGCGCCGCAAGCGCGGCGCTTCGCCGGCAAGGCCGGCTCCTACACGGGGCGGTATTGCCAGCCTCGGTGTGTTCGACACCCGATTGCAGTGAATCCACCTGACATCAGACTTGTCGCCCCTACCGCCCCCGCGGCAAGCAGATGCGAAACTGCGCCCCCCCCAACGCCGACTGCCCCACCGTCAGGGTGCCACCCTGCCCCTCGATCACCCGACGGCTGATCGCCAACCCCAGGCCAAACCCGCCCGTGGCACGGTCCCGACTGCGATCCAGGCGGTAGAACGGCTGGAAGATGCGCTCGCGCTCCTCCTGCGGAATGCCAATGCCGTCATCCTCGACGGTCAGCACGCACGCGCCCTTGGCATCCACGCTCAGGCGCAGCAGGATGCGCTGCCCGCAATAACGCATGGCGTTGCGGATCAGGTTCTGCACCGCCCGCGCCGTCAACCGCGGGTCCAGCACAAAGCGCGGCAGATCCGGCTCGGCACGCACCTCCAGGCTCACCCCGCGCCCATCCAGCTCTTCGGCATAGCTGCCCAGGATGCTGTCGACGAACTCGGGCAGCGCCACCTCCACCCGCTCGCCACCCTGGCCATTCTGCAAGCGGTTGTACGACAGCAGCTCAAGCACAAGCGCATCCAGCTCGCGCACGTGCCCCACCAGTTCCAGCAGGCGCTTGCGACTGGCCGGGGGCATTTCGTCGTACAGCAGCACCAGGCCGAAATCCAGGCGGGTCAGCGGCGTGCGCAGCTCATGCGACACCGCATTGAGCAACTCGCGCTGCTGGGTCAGCAGGCATTCGATATCCGCCGCCATGGTGTCGAACACCTTGGCCAACGCGCCGATGTTCGAGCGTGGCGAGATCAGCGTGCGCTCCGCCAGGTTGCCTTCGCCCAGGCGCTGCGCCGTGGCCTTGAGCCGCTGCAGGTCACGCCAGTGCGGGCGCACCCAGAACAGCAGGCAGCCCAGCAGCGCCGCACCGATCAGCACGGTGATGCCCCACGACAGCAGGTAGATGTCCGCCGGGTCCGGCGGGTTGCGCAGCACCACCATCCACTCGCTGTCCAGCGGCGCCAGGGCGGTTTCGTAATAGCCCCACTCCCCCAGGCGCACCACGTACTGGCCGGCCTGCAGGTGCGCCTGCTCCTCGGCGTTCAGGTCCAGGTCGGCGCGCCGGCGCAGCTCGATGCTGAGGGGGGCGAAATCGGTATTCAGCGCCTCGGCCACCTGGGGCCAGCTGTCGCGGTGCTTGAGGTGGAACTGGTTGACGATCAGGCGCTGCACGCCCCGCGCCTGGTCCTGGTTGTAGGCGATGTAGCGGTCATGGAACACATGCAGGATGAGTTCGGGGATCAGGAAGATCGACCCGGCATACGCGACGATGGTCACCAGATACAGGCGTACCAGAATTTTCAGCATGGCCGTGGCCGCTCCTCAGAATTCCCACTCGACTCGGCTGAACAGGTAGCCCTTGCCCCACACCGTCTTGATCTTGCGCGCCTCGCCGGCGCTGTCGTCGAACTTGCGCCGCAGCTTGGATATGGCCACGTCCACCGAGCGGTCGGTGCCGTTGAACTCGATGCCGCGCAACTGCTGCAGGATGCAGTCGCGGCTGAGCACGCTGCCGGCATTGCGCGCCAGCACCACCAGCAGGTTGAACTCGCCGCTGGACAACTCCACCGTCTGGTCGCGCCACAGCACGGTGCGTTCGGCCAGGTCGATGCGCAGCCCGCCGATCACGATCAGGTCGCTCTCGAGATGCGGCTCGTTGATGCTGCTGCGCCGCAGCAGGGTACGCACCCGCGCCAGCAGCACGCGCGGCTCGCACGGCTTGCTGACATAGTCGTCGGCGCCCATCTCCAGGCCCAGCACCTGGTCGTGGCTGTCGTCGCGGGCGGTGAGCATGAGGATCGGCAGCAGCAGCGATTCGGCGCGCAGCTGCCGGCACACCTGCAGGCCGTCCAGGCCCGGCAGCATCAGGTCGAGGATCACCAGGTCGGGTTTGCTGCGCCGCGCCTCTTCCAGCACGTGGTCCCCCCGCGCAATCACGCTGACGCTGAAACCATTGCGTTGCAGGTAGCTGGCGATCAGTTCGCTCAGGGCGCAGTCGTCTTCGACCAGAAGGATAGTGGGCATGGGTAGTTTGAAAGGCCGGGAAAGTCAGGCAGGATATAGCGCTTATTCGCAGGTCGCGAAATTCTTCACACTTTTTCACACTCGCCCTACATAGCTTAACAACTGCCTGTAGCGCGGCTGCCTTAGCATTGCCGGGTCATTTATGGAAGATCCGCATGCCCAGTTCAAGCCCCGTCCGTCTGCGTACCCTGGCGCCCCTGTTGCTGCTGAGCCTGGCCCTGGCCGGCTGCGACAGCAAGCCGCCCGCCGAAGAACAAGCCCCCAAGCCCGCCGTCAGCGTCGAAACCGTGCGCGAGCAACCCCTGGCCATCAGCACCGAGCTGTCGGGGCGCATCCTGGCGCCACGCATCGCCGAGGTGCGCGCGCGGGTGGCCGGGGTGGTGCTCAAGCGGGTGTACCGTGAGGGCAGCGACGTGAAACAGGGCGACGTGCTGTTTCGCATCGACCCGGCACCATTCAAGGCCGACTACGACAGCGCCCGCGCCAACCTGGCCAAGGCCGAGGCCACGCGCTTTCAGGCGCGCCTGCAGGACCAGCGCTACGCCGAGCTGATTTCGATCGACGCGATCAGCCGCCAGGAGCACGACAACGCGCGCGCCGCCGCCATGCAGGCCGACGCCGAAGTGGCAGCGGCCAAGGCCGCGCTCGAGCGTGCGCGCCTGAACCTGGGCTATGCCACCGTGACCGCGCCGATTTCCGGGCGCGTGGGCCGTGCCCTGGTGACCGAGGGCGCGCTGGTGGGGCAGAACGAATCGACCCCGCTGGCGATCATTCAGCAGCTCGACCCGATCCATGCCGACCTGACCCAGTCGACCCGCGAGATCAACGCCCTGCGCCGTGCCCTGCGTGCCGGCGAGCTCAAGCAGGTGGGCCAGGACCAGGCCCGCGCCACGCTGATCCAGGATGACGGCACCCCTTACCCGCTGGCGGGCAAGCTGCTGTTCTCCGACATCAGCGTGGACCCGAGCACCGGCCAGATCACCCTGCGCAGCGAGTTCCCCAACCCCGACCTGGACCTGCTGCCCGGCAGCTTCATCCGCGTGCGCCTGGAACAGGCGGTGCAGCCCAAGGGCATCAGCGTGCCGCAGCAGGCCATCCTGCGTGACAGCGCGGGCCTGCCGCGGGTGCTGCTGGTGGACGCCGAGCAGCGCGTGAGCGAGCGCGCCGTGGTGCTGGGCAGCGTGCAGCAGGACCGCTGGATCGTCACCGAGGGCCTGGCCCCGGGCGATCGCATCGTCACCGAAGGCCTGCAGCACGTGAAGGTGGGTGACCAGGTGAGCGTGACCCCCGCCACCGACACGGCTGCCCCCATCGCCCAGACCACCGCCCAGTGAGGCCCTGATCCATGCCGCAGTTCTTTATTGACCGCCCGGTGTTCGCCTGGGTGGTCGCGCTGTTCATCCTGCTCGGCGGTGCGCTGGCCATCCCGCAGTTGCCGGTGGCCCAGTACCCCAACGTGGCGCCGCCACAGATCGAGGTGTACGCGGTATACCCCGGTGCCTCGGCGCAGACCATGGACGAGAGCGTGGTCAGCCTGATCGAGCAGGAGCTCAACGGCGCCGATCACCTGCTGTACTTCCAGTCCACCAGCAGCCTGGGCAGCGCCACGGTAACGGCGACCTTCCAGCCGGGCACCAACCCGGAACTGGCCCAGGTCGATGTGCAGAACCGCCTGAAGATCGTCGAGTCGCGCCTGCCGCGGGCGGTGACCCAGCAGGGCCTGCAGGTGGAGAAGATCTCCACCGGGTTCCTGATGCTGGTGACCCTGACCGCCGACGATGACCGCCTAGACGAAACCGCGCTGAGCGACTTTCTGGCGCGCAACGTGATGAACGAGGTGCGCCGCGTACCGGGTGTGGGCAAGGCGCAGCTCTATGGCTCGGAACGCGCCATGCGTATCTGGCTCGACCCGCAGAAGCTGATCGGCTTCAACCTCACCCCCGAGGATGTGAACCTTGCGATTGCCGCGCAGAACGCCCAGGTGGCCCCTGGCAGCATCGGCGACCTGCCCGGCAGCCCGACCCAGGAAATCACTGCCAACGTGCTGATCAAGGGCCAGCTGTCGACGCCCCAGGAGTTCGCCGACATCGTGCTGCGTGCCAACCCGGATGGCTCGCGGGTCACCGTGGGTGATGTGGCGCGGGTCGAGATCGGCGCCCAGGAGTACCAGTACGGCACGCGCCTGAACGGCAAGCCGTCCACCGCCTTCAGCGTGCAGCTGGCGCCCGGTGCCAACGCCATGCAGACCGCGACCCTGGTCAAGGCCAAGATGGACGAGCTGTCGCGCTACTTCCCGCCCGGGGCGGTGTACGACATCCCGTATGACACCTCGCCGTTCGTCAAGGTGTCGATCGAACAGGTGATCAACACCCTGATCGAGGCCATGGTGCTGGTGTTCCTGGTGATGTTCCTGTTCCTGCAGAACATCCGCTACACGCTGATCCCGACCCTCGTGGTGCCGGTGGCGCTGATGGGCACCTTCGCGGTGATGCTGACGCTGGGCTTCTCGATCAACGTGCTGACCCTGTTCGGCATGGTGCTGGCCATCGGCATCCTGGTGGACGACGCCATCGTGGTGGTGGAGAACGTCGAGCGGATCATGGCCGAGGAAGGCCTGCCGCCCAAGCAAGCCACGCGCAAGGCCATGCAGCAGATCAGCGGCGCCATCGTCGGCATCACCGTGGTGCTGGTGGCGGTGTTCGTGCCGATGGCGTTCATGCAGGGCTCGGTGGGGGTGATCTACCAGCAGTTCTCGGCGTCGATGGCGGTATCGATCCTGTTCTCGGCGTTCCTTGCCCTGAGCCTGACCCCGGCGTTGTGCGCCACCCTGCTCAAGCCGATCGCCAAGGGCGAACACCACGTCAAGCGCGGTTTCTTCGGCTGGTTCAACCGCAAGTTCGAAGGCATGAGCAACGGCTACCAGCGCTGGGTGATGCACGCGATCCAGCGCAGCGGCCGCTACCTGGTGGTGTATGGCCTGCTGCTGGTGGCGCTGGGCTGGACCTTCAGCCAGCTGCCCTCCTCGTTCCTGCCTACCGAAGACCAAGGCTACACCATCACCGACGTGCAGCTGCCGCCCGGCGCCAGCCGCAACCGTACCGTGCAGGTGGCCGAGCAGATCGAGGCGCACAGCGCAGGCGAACCTGGCGTGGGCAACACCACGGTGATCCTGGGCTTCAGTTTCTCGGGCAGCGGGCAGAACGCGGCGCTGGTGTTCACCACGCTCAAGGACTGGTCCGAGCGCACCGCCAAGGACAGCGCCGAGGCCATCGCCGAGCGCGCCAACATCGCCTTCAGCCAGTTCAAGAACGCGGTGGCCTATGCGGTGCTGCCGCCCTCGGTGGATGGCCTGGGCACCTCGACCGGTTTCGAGTTCCGCCTGCAGGACCGTGCCGGCGTGGGCCATGCCGGGCTGATGGCGGCGCGTGACCAGTTGCTGGCCGAGGCCGCGAAAAGCCCGGTGCTGGCCAACGTGCGCGAGAGCGCCCTGGCCGAAAGCCCGCAGGTGCAGTTGCTGATCGACCGCAAGCAGGCCAACGCGCTGGGCGTGTCGTTCGACGACATCGGCACGGTGCTCAACACGGCCATCGGCTCGACCTACGTCAACGACTTCCCCAACCAGGGCCGCATGCAGCGGGTGGTGGTGCAGGCCGAGGGCGACCAGCGCAGCCAGGTCGAGGACCTGCTCAAGATCCACGTGCGCAACACCAGCGGCAAGATGGTGCCGTTGTCGGCCTTCGCCCAGGCGCAGTGGGTATCGGGGCCGGTGCAACTGACCCGCTACAACGGCTACCCGGCCATTGCCGTGTCGGGCGAGCCGGCACCGGGCTACAGCTCGGGCGCGGCGATGGCCGAGGTGCAGCGCCTGGTCGATGCCCTGCCGCTGGGCTTTGGCCTGGAATGGACCGGGCTGTCGCTGCAGGAGCAGTTGTCCGGGGCGCAGGCACCGATGCTGATGGCGCTGTCGCTGCTGGTGGTGTTCCTGTGCCTGGCGGCGCTGTACGAAAGCTGGTCGATCCCTACCTCGGTGCTGCTGGTGGTGCCGCTGGGCGTGCTCGGTGCGGTGCTGGCGGTGACCCTGCGCGACATGCCCAACGATGTGTTCTTCAAGGTCGGCCTGATCACCCTGATCGGCCTGTCGGCGAAGAACGCGATCCTGATCATCGAGTTCGCCAAGAGCCTGGTGGACGAAGGGCATGACCTGGTCGAGGCCACCGTACAGGCCGCGCGCCTGCGCCTGCGGCCCATCGTGATGACCTCGCTGGCGTTCATCCTGGGCGTGGTGCCGCTGGCGATTGCCACCGGCGCCAGCTCGGCGAGTCAGCAGGCCATCGGCACCGGGGTGATCGGCGGCATGCTCAGCGCCACGCTGGCGATCGTGTTCGTGCCGGTGTTCTTCGTGGTGGTGATGCGCGTGACCGGCTGGCGCCGGCGTGACGCCCAGGCCGACACTGCGGTGGTCGAACAAAGCTGATGGACAGCCGCGCGGCGGTCATGGGATGGTGCTAGCCCGCTTATGGACTGGAACCCTGCAATGACCGCCGCCGTACTTCCCCCCTGCTCCATTCTTTTGCTGGCCGGCGGCCGTGGCCAGCGCATGGGCGGGCAGGACAAGGGCCTGCTGTCCTGGCAGGGCCGCCCGCTGATCGCGCACGTGCACGCCGTTGTACGTGACCTGAGCGATGACCTGATCCTTTCCTGCAATCGCAACCAGCACGCCTATCGGGCGTTTGCCGACCAGTTGGTGGGCGATGCCGAGCCTGGGTTTCCCGGGCCGCTGGCCGGGGTGCTGGCCGGGCTCGCGGTGGCGCGGCATGCCTGGCTGGTGGTGCTGGCGTGTGATGCACCGCTGATCGAGCGCGGGTTGCTCGAGCAGCTGCTGAGCGTGGCGGTGACCGGGGACTGCGCGGCGATGGTGCGCCAGGGCCAGCAGTGGCAGCCGATGTTCTGCGTGATCCCGGTGCGCCAGCAGGCGAGCTTGCAGGCGGCATGGCAGGCCGGTGAGCGCAGCCTGCTGCGGGCGTTGCTGGAGCATCCGTTGCAGGCAGTGGAGTGTGCAGAGGAGGACCGGCGCCTGAGCAACTTCAATACGCCGCAGTGGTTGGGGCAATAAGGCTTTTTGTGTCGTCTGTGAGGGCCTCTTCGCGGGCCAAGCCCGCTCCTACAGAGGCTTGCTCTACCCCTGTGGGAGCGGGCTTGACCCGCGATGGGCGGCACCGCCCCCCTCGAACACCACACACCGATTACGCCCCGCCGCCTTGGCCGCATACAGCGCCTGATCGGCCGCCGCCACCAGCGTCAGGGGCGTTTCGCCCTGCCCCGCCATGCCTGCCACGCCGATACTCACCGACACCCGCCCGAACGGGCTGCCAGCATGCACGATGTTCAGCTCGGCCAACCGCGCCAGCACCGTCTCGGCCACCACTACCGCGCCCGCCACCTCGGTATTGGGCAGCACCATCGCCAGCTCTTCCCCGCCATAACGCGCCACCACATCCGTCGGGCGGCGCACGCACTCGCGCAGCAAGGCGCTCACCGCCTTGAGGCATTCATCACCGCCAATGTGCCCGTAGGCGTCATTGAAGCGTTTGAAATGATCGATATCGATCAGCAGCAACGCCAGCGGCTGGGCCTCGCGCTGGGCACGCCGAACTTCGCTGGCCAGCACCTCGTCGAAACGCCGGCGGTTGGCCAGCCCGGTGAGCGTGTCGTGGGTGGCCAGCACCGCCAGCTGCCGGTTGGTGGCCAGCAGTTCTTCGCGCGCCACCAGCAGCTGCGCATCCATCTCGGCACGATGGCGCATGTCACGGATCAGCAGCCGGCCAATCACCGCGATCACCCCCTGCAACGCCAGCACCAGCCCCACCGTCAGCCACGCTTCCATGCGCCAGGCGTCCAGGGCCTCGCGCTTGCCGATGGCCACGGTGGTCACCAGTGGCAGGTGCTCGTTCTTGCGAAACGCATACAGGCGCTCCACCCCATCCAGGCTCGAGGCAAACGAAGCCGTGCCCACCGAGTTTTCCACCAGGTAACGGGTGTAGATCGGCGACCGGGAAAAGTCGCGGCCCATGTCCTGCTCGCGAAACGGGTAGCGCACCAGGATGCGCCCACTGGTGTAGGTGAGCGCGATCGCACCGTCCTTGCCCACGTCGATCTTGCCGAACAGGCGCAGAAAGTTCTCCACCCCCAGGGTCACCGCGATCACCCCGGCGAACTGCCCCCCGGGCTGCTCGAAACGCCGGCTGACGGTGATCACCCAGTCCTGGGTGGAGCGGCTGCGGATCGGCGGGCCGATGAACACCTCGCGGGACGGGTTGTCGCGATGGTGGATGAAGAACTCGCGGTCGGCGCTGTTCGCACCGTCCGGAATCGGGCCGTTGGTCGACATCAGCCATTCGCCCGTCGGGCCATAGATGGTCAGCCCATGCAGTTGCGTCAGCAGTTCGTTCTGCTCCTCCACCAGCCCGGCCAGGCGCGCCAGTTGCTGCGGCCCGCCGCCATCGACTTCGAGCCGCTCGCTCAGGCCCAGCAGCATCATCGAACTCTGGCGGATGATGCCCTCAGCATAGGTGTCCAGTGCCTGGGTCAGGTTGAGGCTGTGTACCTGAACCTCGTTCAGCGCGCGCTGACGTGCAGCCCATATCTTCCAGGCCGTCAGCGATGCCAGCGATACGCAGATCACCAGCAACAGCAGCACGGCCAGGCGCACGTCACGCTTGTGCGGCAGCGGCACCGGCAGTAAGGGGGTCGACATCATGAAACGCTCCTGCGATGCCACAACTGAAGGCATCCTGCCATCAGCTGTACTCCGGAATGCCCTGTACCGCAAGGGGCAGAGCATCAGGCGCGCAATCAAGCGGTGGGGGTCACGACGGGCTGCTGCAGAATCCGGCAGGCAGAAGTTGCAGGGCAGTGAAGCTGAAAGTGGGACGCAAGGCCGCCCGCTCCAGTGAGCAGCCTTGCGCATGCATGCAGGCAGGCCTTGCGGTGCGCCGCTGGCGCGGTTGCCCTTCAGTAGCGGAACTTGCCGCCATGAATGTCCTGCAGCACCTGATCGGTCACCCGCACGTAGGTTTCGGTGCCCGGCAGCCAGGCATACACCGGGTCTTCGCCGGTCTGGCTGGGGTCGAAGGCTTCGCTTCTGAGCTTGGTCTTCTGGTACTTGAAGGTGCCGGTGGTTTCCATGCAGGTCTTGACGCGCAGGAACATCGGCACCGCGTAGTGAGGCATCTGGCTCTTGACGAAGCGCAGCAGGTCGCAGAAATCCAGCTGCTCCAGCGGCGCCGACGGGGTGATGGCGGCCATCCCGGCGCGACCGTTGGTGTTCTTGATTTCCACCCCGTAGGCCACGGCTTCGGCAATGTGGGGGTGCTGCACCATGATGTTCTCGACTTCGGTGGTGGAGACGTTCTCGCCCTTCCAGCGGAAGGTGTCCCCCAGGCGGTCGACGAACTGGGCATGGCCAAAGCCGATATCGCGAATCAGGTCGCCGCTGTTGAAGTAGCGGTCGCCCTTTTCGAACACGTCGTAGAGCACCACCTTCTTGCTCTTCTCCGGGTCGGTGTAGCCATCGAACGGGGCGTCGTCGTCGATCTTGGCCAGCAACAGGCCCTGACCGCCCTTGCCGACCTTCTGCATGAATCCGTCGGCGTTGCGCCGTGGTTCGCCGGTGTCGTGTTCGTACTCCACCAGCGACCAGGCGTTGATGGCAAAGCCGATGGTGTTCTCGAAATTGAGGATGTTGGTAAAGCCGATGTTGCCGTCACTGGCGGCGTAGAACTCGCAGACCCGCTCGATGTTGAAGCGTTTCTTGAAGTCGAGCCACACGCCCGGACGCAGGCCGTTGCCGATCATCTTCACCACCGGGTTGTCGCCATCGTTGCCGGCCGCAGGCTGATCGATCAGGTAGCGGCACAGTTCACCGACGTAGCAGATGGTGGTGGCCTTGAATTTTCGCGTGTCTTCCCAGAACTGGCTGGCGCTGAACTTGCGGCGGATGGCGAAGCCCGAGGCACCGGCCAATGCCGAACCCCAGCTCACGCACAGGCCGGTGCCGTGATACAGCGGCAAGGTGCAATAGACGATGTCATCGGGGCGCATGTCCAGGGCGATCATGCCGAAGCTGCCGTAGACCTTCATCCAGCGCCCATGCTTGAACACCCCGGCCTTGGGCAGGCCGGTGGTACCGGAGGTGTAGATGTAGAAGCAGGCGTCGTCGAGGTAGACCTGCTGGGTAGTCGCCGGATTGGCCGTAGCGTGCCCCTGACTGGCAAGGGTCAGGTTGACGTAGCCCTCGGGGGCGGTGCCGGCATCGCGCGTGGTGTCGGTGTCGGCCAGGAAAAAGGTGCGCTGCCTGTCGATGGCCACCTCGTCGCGCACCGCCTCGAACGATGGCACCAGCTCCTGGCCGACGATGATCGCCGACGGGTTGACCAGGCCCAGGCTGTGGATCAGCACGTTGTTGGTCTGCGAGGTGTTGAGCATGGCGCAGATGCCGCCGATCTTGCTCACGGCCAGTACGCTGACCAGCAATTCGGGGCGGTTCTCGATGAAGATGCCTACCACATCGCCTTTTTTCAGGCCACGGGCCAGCAGGTAGTGGGCGAAACGGTTGGCCCACTGGTTGACCTGTTCGTAACTGAAGCGCGTGTCCTTGTAGAGCAGCGCCGGCCCTTGAGGGTTGCGCGCAACCGCCTGTTCGAAGGCCCAACCCAGGCCACAGGGCTGATCGGCCTTGAGTTTGGAAACCTTGAGGCCCCTGACGAGCCGAGGAATGGCCCGAGTGATCGAGGGAATTTTGCGCAGCATCATGCCCCAGGTAATCATGTCGCTATTACTACTCATGGCACCTCCTGGTGGATTGACCGTGGCCGCCAGGCGGTTCGACAAACGCCATGACCAGCCAATCGTTTTTATTGTTGTGCACGCCATGTGAAAAAGTCCTCGCGCAGCGGGGTGCGCGAGGACGCCTGGTGCCGAACAATCAGAACTCGTCGGCGACCGACTCGAGGATCTTGCCCATCAGGTAGACCGTGGTGCGGGCCACTTGCTTGACCGCCTCTTTTTCTTCATCGGTCACGACCCAGCGGTCGATGGCGGCGTTGACCTGCTCGGAGTGCTTCTCGTCGATGATCGCGTGGGCGACGAAGAAGGTCAGTTGCTGATCGGTCAGCTTGAGATGGTTCTTGCACACGTCCATCAGGGGTTCGAGGTGCTCATAGCAGTCCTCGGCCCAGAAGCTGTAGCCCAGGCGCGGAATGATGCCGCGGCATACGGAAACGAAGTCCAGGTAGCCGTAGAACGCCTCGGTGGCCGGCAGCATCGGTTTCTCGAACTCCGACGGGTCCACGCCAATGGCGATCAGGTCGTTGTACGCCATGTTTTCGTGGCCCAGCTCTTCCAGCGCATGCTTCATCGCGAAACGCAGCAGGCCGACCTTCTTGTGGTCCTGGTTCCAGCACGCCACCGCCTGGTTGATCGCGTTGTTCTTGGTGTAGTGGTACACCTGGACAATCGACTTGATGTACAGCTCACGCTGCAGTTCGGGACGCTTCATCATCTGGAAGAAACGGCCGGCCTTGATCTTTTCCCATTCGGCGTCACAGATGGCTTTGAGCTCTTTGCGAAACGCGGTCACTTCAGTCATTTCACTCTCTTCCTTGGCGTGTTGATAAATCGTTCATGACACGTGTTATACGGTCAGGCGAATACGGCGTTACAGGCGCAGCACGGACTTGATGATGTAGATGAACTTGGAAAAGAAGCCCAGGCCTTCGATAGTGTCCCAGTGTTCCATCAGCACACCATTTTCAACACGGTAGATATCGATCACCTTGTAGTTCACCGTGAAGAACCTGTGCTTGGCCCAGTGCTTGGCATACAGGAAGACATAATCGCCTTCGGCGCAGACCCGCTCGATACTGGTACCCGACTCGGGGAACGTTTTGAAGAACTGCGTGAAGTAGGTCTTGAAGCCTTCGCGGCGCGGGGGAATGAACACGTTGTTGTGCTGCACGTAGTCCTCGGCAATCAAGGTATCGGCAACCGCCAGTTCACGCTGACCAAACATGCGCTCGTAAAACTCGATGACCACTTCTTTGTTCCTGGCTTCCATCTTGGATCAACCTCAATGTTGTCGTTATTGTGTGATGCTTATCCCGCCAGTGACTGCCTCGCGTGACGGGCGGCCAAGGTATGGCGAATCAGGTCATCGACGTCCTTCAGGTCTGCCGGGCAGCTGGGCAGGCCGAAGAAGGGCGTCACCGAGGGCATCAGATCGCCTTTGTACAGGGCGTAGTAATGATCGCCACGGGCCTTGATCTGGAAGAAGATGCCGTCCTGATCGAACACGAAGCTGTCGAACTTCGGCGCCAGCCGTGGCTTCACATAGGTGATGAACGTCTTGTAGCCGCCTTGCAGGGCCACCAGCGAGGCACCGGTCATGGCCAGCCCGTTGACCACGTTCTTGACCGGGGCATGCTTGTCGACGATCAGGCGTGAAAGTTCGACGCACTCGTGCTCGTAGTTGGGCCCGGAGAACTGCACCAGTTGTTCATGGCTGATGAACTCACCCGACTCGTGAGGGAACGGCGTAATACGCTGAGTGCCGATGATTTCACCATCATGATAAAAGGCAAACACATAGGAACGCGGGTCGTATTCATCCAGGCACACGGTATTGTCGACCGAGTTACCAAACAGCGTCTTGTAATAGATCTTGCGCTGCCCATACAACCGGCTACGGGCACGAGAAAGTTCGATGAATTGCGCAGGCGTTACCACCTGCCTGACCTTTACCTTGTCAGACTGGCACAACTCCTGGAGGACTGAATCATAGAAACTGTAGATGGCCGAACCGGCGGAATCATCCTTGACCAACTGCATACTTGCCGAAGGCAAGTCAGCCTTGTTACTGGCGAGTGACGGCATGAGAAATCCCTTCTTATTGTGATCTGTAGTATTCAACTCAGCCCAGCGCACGACTTAAGTTTCCACAGGACAATACATAGCTTCGCCTCCTTGCGTAGATAGCCATAGGTTGTTGATTTACGGGCTGCGCACAGCCAGACACTCACCCGCTAGTGGCGGGCGTGCCGTTGAACCAGAGCGAGGTACAGTCAGTTCGGTGGTAGCGAGGCCAAGGCTCGGCGGATCTGCTCGGCGCGCTCGCCCAGCACCTGTGGCGTGGCGATCGGGAGGTCCGCATGACCCAGGTTGAAACCGTCACCGACAAAGCGGGCCAGCACATGCAGGTGCGCGTGACCTACGGTCTGCCCGGCCACTGCGCCATCGCACAGCAGCAGGTTGATACCTTCACAGGGCTGTTCTTCGAGGCTCAGGCCGCTTTCACGCAGGGCGGCCGCCATCCGTTGACCCACACGCATCATGTGGCCACAGGTTTGAGGAGGGATATCACCCAGGCCGCTTGCGTGGGCCTTGGGAATGACCAGGACATGGCCAGGAGTGATCGGCTGAATCGAGAGAAAGGCCAGGCACTGCTCGTCTTCGTAGACAACGGCAGCCGGTGCTTCTTTCTTGGCGATTGCACAGAAAATGCAGTTCACGGATAGCTCCCTCTATTGTTGTAGGTGCAACCCCGGTGGAGGCATGAAGATCCGGGATGCTACAGGCTGCATTCCATTGCAGAGTTGACCGCGCAGCTTGTAGGAGAAATTACCCCTGGCCTTCCTCAGCTGTACACGGGAGTTTTGAAATTTTTTGTATCTGAATCCCGTAAATTTCCTAATGGTTTGATTTGAATGGGTTTTCCCAAGGTAACTTTTTGTATCCGGGCTGCATGGGTGCGTCACCGGCCAGGGCCATGAGGGCCGAGGACGGTGACGCCATCACCCACCCGCTGTGCGTGGGCTCGCCCGGCCTGAGCTACACGAACGCATCGGCATGAAAATGTGCGGGCTCCAGCCCCCGCTGCTCGACGAAATCGCGTCGCGCCGAGTCGACCACGATCGGCGCACCGCAGGCATAGACCTCGAAGTCCTTGAGGCTATGGAAGTCCTGCAGCACCTGGCGGTGCACGAAGCCGGTGGCACCCTGCCAGTCGCAGGCCGGGCCCGGCTCGGACAGCACCGGGGTGTAGCGCAGCCACGGCAACTGCGCCTCCCAGGCCAGCAGCTGTTCATGCCGGTAGAGGTCCTCACGGCGCCGCCCGCCCCAGTACAGGTACACCGGGCGGCGGTTGTCGCCGCGCTCGCGCAGTTGCTCGAGCAGCGCCTGCACCGGGGCAAAGCCGGTGCCGCTGGCCAGCAATACTATCGGCCGTTGGCTGTCGCGCAGGTAGAACGAACCGAACGGCCCCTCCATGCGCAGGATCGCCCTGGGCTGCAACGCATTGAACACATGCCCGCTGAACACCCCGCCCGGCATGTGCCGGATGTGCAGCTCAAGCTGGTTGTCGCGCGCCGCTGCGGTGGCCATCGAGTAGCTGCGCCGGCTGCCGTCCTTGAGCAGCACCTGCACGTACTGCCCCGGCAGGTAGGCGAATGCGGCGCCCGGCGCGAGCATCAGGCGCAGCACCGCCACGTCGTGGCTGACCTTGTCGAGGCTGGCCACGCGCACGCCCATCTGCTGGATGCCGATGCCGCGCAGCTCGGTGACTTCCGGCGCGTCGATGACCAGGTCGGAACGTGCCCTGGCGCAGCAGAACAGCGCCAGGCCCTGGGCCCGCTCGGCTTCGCTGAGCACTGCCAGCGGGCTGTCGGCGTGGTCCACCTCGCCGCTGAGCACCTGGCCCTTGCAACTGCCACAGGTGCCGGTGCGGCAGCTGTGCTTGAGCATCAGGCCATCGGCCAGGGCAGCGTCGAGCACGCTCTGCCCGGCGTTGACCGGGCAGCTCAGGCCGACCGGCTGGATCTGCAGGGTGAAGCTCATGTGCGTACCCTCCGTCACTGCGCGCGTCCGGCGGCGGCCAGCAGGTCCAGCGCCACGTCGACGATCATGTCCTCCTGGCCGCCGACCATGCGCCGCTTGCCCAGCTCGACCAGGATGTCGACGGTTTTCAGGCCATAGCGCGCCGCGGCGATTTCGGCGTGGCGCAGGAAGCTGGAGTAGACCCCGGCATAGCCCAGCGCCAGCGATTCGCGGTCGACCCGCACAGGACGGTCCTGCAACGGGCGCACGATGTCGTCGGCTGCATCCATCAGCGTGTAGAGGTCGGTGCCGTGGTTCCAGCCCAGGCGCTCGGCGGCGGCGATGAACACTTCCAGGGGCGCGTTGCCGGCGCCCGCGCCCATGCCGGCCAGGCTCGCATCGATGCGATCGCACCCCTCCTCCACCGCGGTGATCGAGTTGGCGACCCCGAGGCTGAGGTTGTGGTGGGCATGCATGCCGGTTTCGGTCTCGGGCTTGAGCACGGCCTTGAACGCGCGAAAGCGATCACGCACGTCCTGCATGTTCATCGCCCCACCGGAGTCGGCCATGTACACGCAGGTGGCGCCGTAGCTTTCCATCAGCTTGGCCTGGGCGGCCAGCTGCTCGGCCGGGATCATGTGGCTCATCATCAGAAAGCCCACGGTGTCCATGCCCAGCCCGCGCGCATATTCGATGTGCTGGCGGGCCACGTCGGCCTCGGTGCAGTGGGTGGCCACGCGCACCACGCGGGCGCCGGCGTCATATGCGGCCTTGAGGTCGTGCACCGTGCCGATGCCGGGCAGCAGCAGGGTGGTGATCCTGGCGTGGCTGATCACGTCGGCCACGGCCTCGATCCACTCCAGGTCGGTGTGGGCGGCAAACCCGTAGTTGAAGCTGGAGCCCTGCAGGCCATCGCCGTGGGCCACTTCGATGGAATCGACCCTGGCCTTGTCCAGCGCACGGGCGATGTCCTGCACGTTCTGCAGCGAGTACTGGTGGCGCACCGCGTGGCTGCCGTCGCGCAGGGTCACGTCGCTGATGTAGAGCTTCTTGGCGGGATTGAACGTCATGCGGGCATCCTCAGTTGTGCGCCATGGCCTGGGCCATGCGCTCGGCGGTCGCCATCGCGGCGGACGTCATGATGTCGAGATTGCCGGCGTAGGCCGGCAGGTAGTGGGCGGCGCCTTCGACTTCGAGAAACACCGAGGTCTTGAGCCCGCTGAAGCGGCCCAGGCCCGGGATCAGCAGCGGCGCCTGGGGCTCGATCACCTCGAACTGCACCTGCTGCTTGAGCCGGTAGCCCGGCACGTAGGCCTGCACCGCCTGGGCCATCTCGTGGATGGAGGCCTGCACGCGGGCCTGCTCGCAGGCTTCGGAGAGCACGAACACGGTGTCGCGCATGATCAGCGGCGGCTCGGCCGGGTTCATCACGATGATCGCCTTGCCCCTGGCTGCACCGCCGATGGCTTCGATGGCCTTGGAGGTGGTTTCGGTGAACTCGTCGATGTTGGCGCGGGTGCCGGGGCCGGCGGACTTGCTGGCAATCGAGGCGACGATTTCGGCGTAGTGCACCTTGGCCACCCGCGACACCGCGGCCACCATCGGGATGGTCGCCTGGCCGCCGCAGGTGACCATGTTGACGTTCAACTGCGCCAGGTTCTGCTCCAGGTTCACCACCGGCACGCAGTACGGGCCGATGGCTGCCGGGGTCAGGTCGATCAGGCGGATGCCGGGCTTGCGTGCGCGCAGGTAGGCGTCGTTGCGTACATGGGCGCCGGCCGAGGTGGCATCGAACACGAAGTCGATATCGGCGAACTCGGGCATGCGCGCCAGGCCCTCGACCCCTTCGTGGGTGGTGGCCACGCCCAGGCGGCGGGCGCGTTCCAGGCCGTCGGAGGCCGGGTCGATGCCGACCATCACGGCCATTTTCAGGTGCTTGCCGTGGCGCAGCAGCTTGATCATCAGGTCGGTGCCGATATTGCCGGAGCCGATGATGGCGACATTGAATTTTGCAGGGTTCATACGGCTTCTCCGTAGACTTCGGCGAGGAGGATGACGCTCGGGTCGAGGCTGTCGGCGTACAGGCGCTGCACGGCCTCGGCGCGCAGGCTCAAGGCGGTGCGCTGGTTGATGTAGCCCTTGTCGGTGATCTCGCCGTCGTTGAGGCTGGGCGGCGAATCGAGGATCACCAGGCGCACGGCATGCTGGGACGAGGCCGGGTATTCCCGGGCCAGTGCCTGCAGGCCCGCGCACAGCGCCAGGCGCACCTCGGGCTGCAGCGCCAGCTGTGCACCGCTCATGTGCTGGCCCTCGGCGCCGAGCAGGTCGCGCAGGGCCTGGGACGGGTAGACCAGCGCGCCGATCATGTCGCGGTCATGCCCGCCGATCACGCAGTCGCTGGCATACGGCGCCAGCGCGCTGACCAGGCGTGGGCGCAGCGTGCCCACCGACACCCAGGTGCCGCTGCTGAGCTTGAAGTCCTCGGTCACGCGGCCGTCGAACTGCACGCCCAGCTCGGGGCGCGCCGGGTCGACCAGGCGCCCGGCGTCGCCGATACGGTAGAAGCCCTCTTCATCGAACGCCGCCAGGGTGCTGGCCGGGTCGCCCAGGTAGCGCGGGAACACCGAGGGGCCGCGCACGCGCATCTCCAGCTTGTCGCCGGCCGGCACGAACTTGAGCTCGGTGCCCGGTACCGGCAGGCCGATGATGCCGGCCTTGTCGGCGGCAAAATGCACGCTGGTGACCACCGGCGAGGTTTCGGTGGAGCCCCATTCGGTGGCGAAGAACAGCGGCGTGTCGCGCACCTTCCCGGCACACGCCACCAGCCGGCTCCAGCTGCTTTGCGGCAGGGCGGCAGCGGCATAGAACAGCATGCGCAGGCGCCCGAACAGGGCCTGGGCCAGCGCCGGGTCGCGCTCCAGGTGAGGCAGCAGCATCTCGTAGCCGCGCGGCACGTTGAAGAACAGCGTGGGCCTGACCGAGCGGATGTTCTCCAGCGTACGGTCGATCTGCCCCGGCACCGGCAGGCCGTCGTCGATGTACAGGGTGCCGCCGTTGCGCAGCACCAGGTTGAAGTTGTGGTTGGCGCCGAACACGTGGCTCCAGGGCAGCCAGTCGAGCACGATCAGTTCGCCCTGCTCCAGAAAGCGCCAGCACTGGGCAATCGCCTGCTGGTTGGCGCAGAGCATGCCGTGGGTGTTGACCACGGCCTTGGGCGCACCGGTGGAGCCGGAGGTCATCAGGTAGCGCGCCGGGGTGTCGCCATCCAGGCGCGCGAAGGCGGCCATCACCGCCGGGGTCTCGGCCTTGTACAGGTGCGGCAGGGCCAGCGCACCGGGGATTTCCTGGGCGTTGCGCGCCGCCACCACCGGGCAGTCCGGGTCGACCAGGGCGATGGCGCGGCCATAGGCATCGCCGTCGTTGACGAATATCAGCCCCGGCTTGAGCACCTCGACAATCGCCTTGAGCTTGGCGCAGCCGCTGCCGGTATTGCGCGAGTAGGCCACCGAGATGGTCGACACCGGGATGCCCACGTGCATCGCCGCCAGGGTCAGCAGCGCCTGGTCCAGGTCGTTTTCCGAGAGCATCAGCAGCGGCCGGCCGGCTGCGATGTCCAGTTCCAGCAGGCCCTGGGCCAGGGCGCCGACGCGCTGGCGCACCTGCTCGTAGGTCAGGCTGAACCAGCCCGCGCCGCGCCGTTCGGCCAGGTAGGCACGCTGCGGCGCCTGCTCGGCCCAGTGTTCCAGCCACTGGCCGATGCAGCGCGCATAGGGTTGCAGCGGCTCGGGCGAGCTGAGCACGAAGCTGCCGTCGGCACGCGGTTCGTACAGCACCTGGGCGGGGGCCAGCTGGGTGGGGTCGTTGAAGAAGTCGTACATTGCACGCCCTCGTGAGCGCGGCAGGCCGTCGGCCCGCTGCTCACTGGTTTTATTGTTGTAGGTACCGGCGGTCGGTCAGGCCGCCGGGTTCAAGCCGGCACGGCTCAGGTGAAGCGACAGCTCACTTCGCCCAGGCGGGTCAGGCGCAGGCGCAGGCTGTCGCCCGCCACCACCGGCACCATCGGCCCCAGCGCGCCGGACAGCAGCACGTCACCGGCCTGCAGCGGGCGCCCGGCCAGGGCCATGGTGCGCGCCAGCCACAGGCAGGCATCCAGGGGGTTGCCCATGCAAGCGGCGCCCACGCCGATGGCGGCCTGGGCACCGTTCTTCTCCAGCAGCATGCCTTCCAGGGCCAGGTCCAGGCCGTGCAGGCTGACCGGGGTCTTGCCCAGCACGTAGAGGCCCGAGGAGGCGTTGTCGGCCACGGTGTCGACCAGGGTGATCTTCCAGTCCTCGATGGCCGAGTCGACGATCTCCAGCGCCGGCAGCACATGGTCGACCGCGCGCAGCAGCTCGCCCAGGGTGGTGTCGGGGTCGGGCAGGTCGCGCCCCAGCACGAACGCGATCTCGCCCTCGGCCTTGGGCTGGATCAGCCGCGTGCTGTCGATGGCCTGGCCATCGTGGCATTCCATGTCGGCGAACAGCATGCCGAAGTCGGGCTGGTCGACGCCCAGTTGCTGCTGCACCGCCAGCGAGGTGAGGCCGACCTTGCGCCCGCTCAGGCGCCGGCCGGCGGCCAGCGCGGCCTGGGTGGCGAGTTCCTGCACGGCGTAGGCGTCGTGCAGCGACTGGATGTCGAAACGCTCGGAAATGCGCCCGCACGGGGTGCGGGTCGAGCGGGCCTGGGCCAGCGCTGCGGCGGCGGCCTGAAGGTTGGGGTGGGTCATGGGGTTGCTCCTGAACGGGTCCGGTTGGCTTACAACGCGCGCGCGCGACTCTGGCGATAGCCCTGGTGCAGTTCGTCGACCAGCTCGGCCACGCTGCAGGTGCGGGTGATCTGGCCCACGCCCTGCCCCGCCGACCACACGTGTTTCCACGCCTTGTTGGCGGTGGCGATGTCGCCGGAGAAGTCGATGCTGGGGCGGGTTTCGCTGCGCGGGTCGATGCCGGCCTTGTCCAGCGACGGCTGCATCCAGTTGGCCAGCACACCGCTGACCGCCTTGGTGGTGGTCACCTGGTCCAGCGAGCACTCCACCAGCATGTCGCGGTAGGCGTCCTCGACCAGGCTTTCGTGGGTGGCGATCAGGCGCGTGCCCACCAGCGAGAAGTCGCAGCCCAGCACCTGCGCGGCATGGATGTCGCGCCCGTTGGAGATCGCCCCGGCCAGGCCCAGCGGGCCGTCCCAGAACTCGCGCACTTCGGCGACGAAGGCGAACGGATTGTAGTTGCCTGTATGCCCGCCGGCGCCGTTGCACACCAGCACCAGGCCATCGACGCCGGCGGCCACGGCCTTGCGTGCCAGGGCCGGGCTGATCACGTCGGCGATCACCACCCCGCCATAGGCGTGCACGGTGTCGAGCACGCGCTTGGGGCTGCCCAGGGCGGTGGAGACGATCGGCGGCTGGTAACGGCGCACCAGTTCAAGCTCGGCCTCGAAGCGGTCGTAGGTGCTGTGCACGATCATGTTGAGCATCCACGGCGCCCACTGCTCGCCACGCTGCTGCGCGGCGTCACGCTCGCCGACGATCTGTTCCAGCCATTGCTGCAGTTGCTCGACGGTGCGCGCATTGGGCGCCGGCAGGCTGCCGACGATGCCGGCCTGGCAGCTGGCGGCGAGCAGGCGCGGGCCCGACACCAGGAACATCGGCGCGGCCAGCACCGGCAGGTCGAGCCCGGCGAACAGGTTCAGGAGTTGCTGTTGCGGTGCACTCAGGCTTGTTGTTGTCATCACGCATCTCTCTTGTTCTGGTTATCAAGGCTCAGGCCTTGCGCGACCGCGTGGGGCCGGCGCTGCGAATCTCCCAGCCGCCATCGCTGTGGATGATGTTGGCGGTGGTCAACCCGGCATTCTCGCGCGAGGCCAGCAGCACGTAGTGCCCGGTGTGGTCCTCGGGCTCGGCAATCCGTTGCAGGGGCACAGCCTGCGCGGCACCGGCCTCGAACCCGGGGATCTGGTTGAGCGGTACGCTGCGGCTGTTCAGGCCATCCAGGCTTTTCATCGGCGTGTTGGTCGCCCCCGGCGCCACGCCGTTGACCCGGATGTCCGGCGCCAGCTCGTAGGCCAGCTGGCGGATCATGCCCACCAGCGCATGCTTGGCGGTGACGTACAGAATGCCACCACCGCCGGCATAAAAGGCACTGTTGGACAAGGTAAAGATCATGCTGCCACGGGTTTGGCGCAACGCCTCGATCGACGCCTGCGCGCCGAGCAGGTAGCCCTGCACGTTGGTGGCGAAGAGTTTCTGGAACGCACCCTCGAAATCAGGCGGGGCGATGCGGTCCAGGCGGGTGAAATAGTCGAACACCGCGGCGTTGCCGACGAAGGTGTCGAGCCTGCCGAACGCCTCCAGGGTGGCGGCCACGGCGCGCTGGTTATCCTGATAGCGCGCCACGTCGCCCTGCACGGTGATCACCGCATCGCCCAGCTCGGCAGCCAGCGCCGCCAGTTGCGCCGTGTCGCGGCCCATTACCGCGACCCTGGCGCCTTCGGCCACGTAGCGGCGCACGATGGCGCTGCCGATGCCGCCGGTACCGCCGGTGACCAGTGCCACCTGCCCTTTCAACCAAGCCATGTGCAGGCCCTCATAGGAACGTGTTGATGTTCTTGCACAGCAACATCGCGTTGGGGATCAGAATCTTGCGCTTGAGCAGCTTGAGGCCCTCGGCCTCCAGGCGCAGCACGTCCTCGCGCCGCCCGGCCAGCTGGGCGTGTTCGTCCAGGCCGCGGCTGCGCACGTTGACGAAGCACGAGTACGCCAGGTACTCGCCCGGCTCGGCGCCGGCATACACCTCAATGTTGCTGACCAGGTGCACGTTGCGCGTGGGCGGGTTCTCGGCCCAGGCCGAGGGCTGCTTGAAGCGCGCCACGCGGCGCTTGAGCTCGCGCATGCCGTCATCGAAGAAGGCCATGTGCTCCAGGCGGTAGGGCCCGGACTTGTCTTCGCGGCGACGGTTCTCGATGCCGGGCATCCAGTAGTGGATGGCTTCGCTCAGGCTCAGCAGCCATTGGTCCCAGCACTCGTTGTCGAGCAGGCGCGCCTCGCGCAGCAGAAACTGTTCGACCCGGCGGGCCTCGTCGATGGACACCGGGGTGTCCTGCAGTTGGTGTGTCATCTCGCCCCCCTCAGCGCAGCGTGCCGTTGCGGTCTGGTACGTCGGCCCAGGTCGGTGCCTGCAGCAGGTCTTTCCAGCGTTGGTAGAACGCCCGCGCGTTGCATTCGTTGAGCTGGCCCTTGAACACGTTGCCCGGCAGCTCGCTGTCGTCCAGGCGGGTGTGCATGCCCAGGCCCACGTACAAGTCCTGGTAGCGCGTGACCACGCCCCGGCTGGTCTTGGTGCAGTACTCCCAGTTCTCGCCGTCGTCCATCTCGAACACGCCGGTGGGCGAGAAGGTCATCATCGCGCCACGGCGCCATTTGTCCTTGATGTCCTGCGGGGCGTTCTTGTTGACGATGACCCAGGTGAACAGCTCGATCTTGTGCGGGCCACGCGGCTGCCAGATGCGCACGGTGTTCTGCCCCGGCAGGAACGAGAAGTTGGGGAACACGGTGAACGAGGAGATCGCGCCGATCAGCTTTGAGCGGAACTCGCCCAGGCGCTCGGCGACCTTGGGGCGCAGCACATGCAGGTACTTGTTGATGTCCTTTTCGCCCAGGGTGGCGGCGTTGCCGACCACGTCGGTGGCGAACTCGTAGCCGTGGCCGTTCCAGTTCACCGAGTAGGATTCGGGCAGTTCGCCGACATTGGCCACCGGGCCGCCGAGCATGGCCTTGGCCGCCGAGTCGTGGGTCCAGCCGCCGTGCAGGATGTCGCCGACGAAGTTTTCGGCGGCGATCTTCCAGTTGCACTCGATGGTGGAGCGGATGCAGCCGCCCAGGAACTCGCTGCCGCCCTCGTCCATGTCGAGCATCACGTCCATGTACCAGGTCATCGGCCCGAGGTACTCCTCCAGGGTCGGCGCATCGCTGGCAAAGGTGGCGAACACCAGGCCCTTGTAGCTGGCCACGCGGGCTTCGCGCAGGCCATGCCTGGACTTGTCGAACTGGCTTTCTTCGTAGCACTTGGATTCGTGCATGCCCATCAGGCGCCCGCCATCGGCGCCGAACGACCAGCCGTGGTAGTTGCAGATGAAACCGCGGGCGTTGCCGGCCTCGGCAAAGCACACCTTGTTGCCGCGGTGCGGGCAGGCATTGAGGAACACCTTGATCGAGGCGTCCTTCTGGCGTACCACCAGCACTTCGTCTTCACCCATCGAGGTGGTCAGGTAGTCGCCGGACCTGGGCAGCTGGGATTCGTGGGCGACGAACAGCCAGCAGCGCGCGAAGATCTTCTCCAGCTCCTGCTCGTAGATCGCCTCGTCCCAGAACACCTTGCCCGACAGGCGCCCCTCCTGCATGTCGCAGAGGCGGTCGAGGTTGCCCAGGGCGGGCGTGCTTTCGAGGGTTCTGAGCGGTATGTGCTTGTTGTTATCCATGGTTCAGACTCACAGGTATGCGGTTGGACGGCGCCCGGTCAGACCGGGCTGTCGGCGTCGGCCAGCGCCTCGTCGGCTTCCAGGGCCGTGTCGGCATACACCTCGCGGTCGGTGACAATGACCTTGTAGGTGCGCAGGTGCCGTTCGCAGGGGAAGGTCACGGCCTTGCCGCTGGGGATATGGAACTGGCCCCAGTGCACCGGGCAGGTGATCAGGTCGTCTTCCATGTCGCCTTCGGCCAGCGAGGCGGTGGCGTGGGTGCACATGTCGGTGGTGGCGTAGAAGGTGCCGCCCAGGTTGTAGACGCACAGGGCATCGCCATCGCCGTTGGCGACCTTCTTCAGTTCGCCCGGCGCCAGCTCGTCACGCTGGCAAAGCAGTACGCGGCTCATGCCGGCTCCTCGTTGTTGAGTTGCACAAAGCCCAGGCCGGTGACCCAGGCGGGCACGGCTTCATAGGCGATCACTTCACCGCGCGGACGCTCCAGGGCGGCCATGGCGCAGGCGAAGTTGCGGATTTCCATCGCGCCGTTGCCGGCCCGACGCAGGATGTCTTCGTCGCGGTAGGCGCACAGTGCCTGCAGGTCGCCGTTGACCCCGTGGGCAAGGATTTCGCGGTCGAAGTCCTCGGCCACCTGGCCCATCTCGACGGTGCCTACCCAGTGGCTGATGCCGCCGCTGCCGATGATCACCACGCGCTCGTCGGCGTCGAACGTCTCGACTGCCGCGCGCAGTTGCCGGCCCAGGTCGGCCGAGCGCTCCAGCGAGATGTACGGGTCGACGCCGCACGCCAGGTACACCGGGATGCTCGGCAGCTCACGGCCCAGCAGGGCCTCGGCCGGCTTGACCACCAGCTGGTGCGGGATCGAGAACGAATGGTCGACGGTGAAGCTGCGCGCCACGGTCCAGTCCACGCCCTGCCCTTCACCGTGATGGACGATGTGCTCGGCCAGCGCCTGGTGGTTGCGCACCACGCCCCGGTCCAGGCCCGGCAGGCGGTCGATGGGGCCGTCCACGTCGCCGGTGCCGATCACGTAGCGCGGCAGGCAATGGGGGCCGAACAGGATGTAGTGATCGCAGCCGACGATGATCACCGCCGTGGGCTGCAAGGCGGCCAGGCGCTCGGCGCATTGGGCATAGGCGCCCCATACGGCATCGCGTTGTGCGGCCGGTGGCGCTTCGGGCGCCACGAACATCACCGGGTCATGCGGCATCCAGAAGCCGCCCACTATCTTGCCCATCGGTTCACCCCTTGAGCGCGGCGGAAAACCCCGCGCCTTGTTCATCGGTACAGCCCAGGCGCTGCTTGTAGACGCGCATGCTGCATTGCGGCGAAAGCTCCTGCCAGAAGCCCATGGTCAGCATCGGGTTGACCCCGGCCGCCTGCAGGCCGGCCACGTCGAAGTCGAGGATCATCTGCGCCTCGTCGGGGGCCAGGGCAAAGCGCTGCACGAAGCCTGCGGCGTCTTCACGAAAGCGCTGCTTGGCCGCGCGCTCCACGCACAGCTGCCACAGCACCCGCTCCATCACGTTTCTGCTCATGCCGGACTACTCGCCGAGAAAGTCGCGAACCAGCGCGGCAAAGCGCCGTGGCTGTTCGCTCTGGACCCAGTGACCGCAGCGCCCGAACAGGTGCAGGTCGGCGTCGGCAATGCTGTTGGCGATCAGCAGCCCGCACTCCGGCGGCACCACACGGTCTTCACGACCGTGTACCACCAGCGTCGGCGCCACGATCTTGGCCAGCGCGGCGGCGGGGAAGCCCTTGACCATCGTCTGGCCTTCGGCGGCGGGCTGCGGGATCAGCTTGCGCAAGGCGGCCTGGGCACCGGGCCGGGCACTGGCCTCGTAGCGGGCCTGCACCATGGCGTCGGTGATCAGCGCCTTGTCGTAGGGGAACAGCTCCATCAGCTGACGCATGTTGGCCAGCGACGGCTCGTACTCCCAGGCACCGCGCAGGCCGGGGGTCTGCACGAACTCGCCGGCCGGGGTGCCGAGCAGCACCAGCTTGTTGACGCGCTCGGGGGCGAACACCGCCAGGCCGATGGCCAGGGCGCCGCCGAACGAGTTGCCGATGAAGGAGGCCTTCTGGATATCCAGGGCATCCATGATGCCGATCAGGTGGCTGACCCACAGCTTGATGTCGTACCGGGCGTCATCCTTGAACTCGGTGAAACCGAAGCCGGCGATGTCCGGCACGATCACCCGCCAGCGGTCGGCGAACACCGGCACGCTGGCGGCCCAGTTGGCCCAACCCGAAACACCCGGGCCCGAGCCGTGCAGCAGGAACAGCGGCTCGCCCTGGCCGGCCTCGTGGTAGTGGGTGTGGTGCCCTGCTGCGAGCAGAGTCTTTGCAGTTGCGCTCATGTCGGCCTCCGGTTTTTATTCTTAACATACAGTTGTGTATCTGCATGCTATTTACCGTTTTGACCTGAGTCAATGAAAAAACATGACTATTTTCAAATAATGAGCAACCGTACCTACACCTATGTACTGTCATGTATGGCAGGATGCGGACACCCGGCACTGGCCTTGTGGCCAATGCCGGCAATAGCTTCGCCGTTGCGGCGGGCGTTAGAATGACGGTTTGCTGCCAAGGCCAAGCGTCGAACCCTGCGCTGCCCTGGCGCTTATCCAGCTTGTTGGACAAGGCCCTACACAATGTCATCACGCACCAACCTCACGCGGGAAGATTGGATTCATGCGGCACAGGAAGTGCTTGTCACCAGCGGCGTCGACGCCGTGCGCGTCGACACCCTGGCCAAGGAACTGAAGATCACCCGTGGCAGTTTCTACTACCACTTCAAAAGCCGCGGCGAACTGCTCGAAGGCATCCTGGGCAACTGGCGCGCACGCGCCACCGAGGATGTGATCCTCAACCTGCGCACGGCCCACAGCTCGCCGCTGCAGCAGTTGCAGCGCCTGCTGGAGCTGCCTTCCCACGGCCAGACCGCCAAGGACGCCGCCTCGATCGAACTGGGCATCCGCGGCTGGGCGCGGCGCGACAAGCAGGCGCGCCAGGCCATCGACGAGGTGGACAGCCATCGCCTGAACTACATCGAGGGGCTGCTGATTCAGGCCGGCGTGCCCAGCGACGAAGCCCAGGACCGCGCCTACCTGATCTACGCCTACCAGATCAGCCTGTCGCTGCTGCACAGCGAAGACACCCCGCAACAACGCCTGGCGCGCAGCCAGCGCATGGCCGGCATCCTCCTCCCCGCGTGCAGCCACGCCCCGGCCTGAGCGCCTGTGCCGACCCGTTCGGCACATTGCAAATACACAAATGTATCTTTGTATATCCAATACCCGCCATCCAGCGGGTATTGGCACGCTCGTCTTGAAAAATATTTATTCAATAAATTCAAATAGATAATCGAATAAATCGGCGAATGCAGGCGCGCCGCTGCGGCGCCTGTTGACAAGCCGCCCACCTTCCCGCGTAGTCTATACATACACATGCACATGTGTATTTAAACGCCTTGCATGTTGCCCTGCCCCGGGCAGGGGCGCACCACAATAAGAATAGAAAACGAGTACTTCACTATGCACGCGCCTGCACGCTCTCGCCGGGTCCCGCCCTGCGCGCCCGACCCGTCACGCCCCCGGTACGGCACCGCCGCACCGACGCCGACCGCCCTCTGCGACCGGCATCCCACCTCCCCCTTGCCCACTGCTCGCTGAGGCCTGCCCATGGATTTCTCGATACTGGCGTTTCTTGCCCAGGACGGCCTGACCACGGGCGCGATCTACGCACTGGTGGCGCTGGCCCTGGTGCTGGTGTTCTCGGTGACGCGCACCATCCTGGTGTGCCAGGGCGACTTCGTCACCTACAGCGCCCTGACCCTGGCCACCCTGCAGCTGGGCCTGATGCCCGGCACCGTGTGGCTGCTGCTGGGCTGCTCGCTGGCCGCCTGCGCACTGGACTGCACCGACGCCGCACGGCGCCGTCAATGGCGCCGGCTGCCGGGCCTGCTGGCGCGCTACCTGAGCCTGCCGCTGCTGTTGTGGGCGGTGCTGGGCAACCTCGACCTGGCGAGCCTGCCGGCGCTGCTGCAGATTCTGCTGACCCTGGCCCTGGTCACGCCGCTGGGGCCGTTGCTGTACCGCCTGGTGTACCAGCGGGTGGCCGAGACCTCGGTGCTGTTGCTGTTGATCGTGTCGGTGGCGGTGCATATCGCGCTGGTGGGCGTGAGCCTGCTGATGTTCGGCGCCGAGGGCGTGCGCACCGAAGCCCTGGCCGAGTCGGTGTTCATGCTCGGCGAGCTGCCGGTGGGCCTGCAGAGCCTGCTGGTGATCGGCAGCGCGCTGCTGCTGATCGGCCTGCTGTATGCCTTCTTCGGCCACAGCCTGTACGGCAAGGCGCTGCGTGCCACTGCGCTCAACCGTACCGGCGCGCAGCTGGTGGGCATCCCCACCCAGCTGGCCGGCAAGGCCGCGTTCGGCCTGGCCGCGCTGATCGGCGCGATCTCCGGGGTACTGATCGGCCCGCTGACCACGCTGTATTACGACTCGGGCTTTCTGATCAGCCTCAAGGGCTTTGTGGCGGCGATCTTCGGCGGCCTGGCCAGTTACCCGATAGCCGCGGCCAGTGCGTTTTTCGTCGGCGTGCTGGAGAGCTTCGCCAACTTCGGCGCCTCGGCCTACAAGGAGGTCATCGTGTTCACCGTGGTGATCCCGGTGCTGCTGTGGCTGTCGCTGAAAAACCCGCACCTGGAGGAGCAACACTGATGGCCCTGCGACTGATCCCCCTGTTGGCCCTGCTGCTGGTGGCGGGCCTGGCGCCGCTGGTGCTGCCCGCGTTTCACGTGACCCTGCTCAACTACATCGGCCTGTACAGCCTGGTGGCCCTGGGCCTGGTGCTGCTGACCGGCATCGGCGGCATGACCTCGTTCGGCCAGGCCGCATTCGTGGGCATTGGCGCCTACGCCAGCGCGGTGCTCACCACCCAGTACGGCCTGTCGCCGTGGCTGGGCCTGCTGGCGGGGCTGGCGATCACCCTGGTGGTGGCCACCAGCCTGGGCCTGCTGACCCTGCGCCTGGCCGGGCACTACCTGCCCATCGGCACCCTGGCCTGGGGCCTGGCGCTGTTCTACCTGTTCGGCAACCTGCCGGGCCTGGGCGGCTTCGGCGGCCTGCAGAACCTGCCGAACATCGAGCTGCTGGGCTGGCAGATCAGCGGCTCGGCCGATTTCGCCGTGCTGATCGGGTTGTTGCTGGCGGCCAGCCTGTGGCTGCTCGACAACCTGCTGCACAGCCGCCAGGGCCGTGCCATCCGCACCCTCAAGGAATCGGCCGGGATGGCCGAGGCGATGGGCATCGATACCGCACGCAGCCGCCTGCAGGTGTTCATCATCGCCGCCCTGCTGGCGGCCCTGTCGGGCTGGCTGTACGCGCACCTGCAGCGGGTGGTCAACCCCACGCCGTTCTCGGTGGTGATGGGCATCGAGTACCTGTTCATGATCGTGCTGGGCGGCGTCGCCAGCCTGTGGGGCGCGCTGCTGGGCGCAGCGTTGCTGACCCTGATCAAGCAGGTGCTGCAGGACGTGCTGCCGCAGCTGTTCGGGCACGCCGACAACGTCGAGATGATCTTCTTCGGCGTGCTGGTGATCCTGGTGCTGCAGTACGCCCGCGGCGGCCTGCTGCCGGTGCTGCGCAGCGTGCTGCCGGCCAGCCGCCCGCGCACCCTGGCGCTGGATGACGCGCCGGCCCTGCCCCGGCGCAGCATGCCGGCGGCCGGCAAGCCGCTGATGGTGGCCCAGGGGCTGCTCAAGCAGTTCGGCGGGCTGGTGGCCAACAAGAACATGGGCCTGTCGGTGAATGCCGCCGAGGTGACCGCGCTGATCGGCCCCAACGGCGCCGGCAAGTCGACCCTGTTCAACCTGCTGTCGGGGGTGCTGACGCCCAATGCCGGGCAGATCACCTTCAACGGCCAGCGCATCGAAGGCCTGTCGCCGCGCGCCATTGCCCACCTGGGCGTGAGCCGCACCTTCCAGCACGTGCGCCTGCTGGGCGAGATGAGCGTGCTGGAGAACGTCGCCCTTGGCGCCCATGCCCGGGGCAAGGCCGGGTTGCTGCGCTCGATGCTGCACCTGGAACGCAAGGAAGAAGCCGCCCTGCTCGCCGAGGCCACGCGTCAGATCCAGCGGGTGGGCCTGGGCGAATACCTGCACACCCCGGCCGGCAGCCTGCCGCTGGGCCAGCAGCGCATCGTCGAGATCGCCCGCGCGCTGTGCAGCGACCCGTTGCTGTTGCTGCTCGACGAACCCGCCGCCGGCCTGCGCCATGGCGAGAAACAGGCGCTGGCGCAACTGCTCGAGCAGTTGCGTGGCGAGGGCCTGGGCGTGCTGCTGGTGGAGCACGACATGGAGTTCGTGATGGGCCTGGCCGACCACATCGTGGTGATGGAATTCGGCCAGCCCCTGGCCAGCGGCACCCCGCTGCAGATCCAGCAGAACCCTGCGGTGCTGGCCGCCTACCTCGGAGGTGTCGAATGAGTCGCCTGCTGGATGTGCGCAACCTGTCGATCAACCACGGCAAGGTCGAGGCGGTACGCAACCTCGACCTGCACCTGGAGGAAGGCCAGATCGTCAGCCTGATCGGCCCCAATGGCGCCGGCAAGACCACCCTGATGGCGGCGCTGATCGGCCTGCTGCCCTGCCAGGGCCAGGTGACCTACGCCGGCCAGGCGTTGCTGGGCCACCACGACGTGGCCCAGCGCATCGACCAGGGCATGGTGCTGGTGCCCGAGAGCCGCGAGCTGTTCGGCCTGATGAGCGTGGAGGACAACCTGCGCCTGGGCGCCTTCAGCCGCCACCGGCGCGGTTTTCGCGACCATCAGCAGACCCTCGACGAGGTGTTCGGGCTGTTCCCGCGCCTGCTCGAACGGCGCCAGCAGGCCGCCTGCACGCTGTCGGGCGGCGAGCGCCAGATGCTCGCCATCGGCCGCGCGCTGATGGCCAAACCGCGCCTGCTGATGCTCGACGAACCGAGCCTGGGCCTGGCGCCGCGGGTGATCGGCGAGATCTTCACCATCTTCGACACCCTGCGCCAGAGCGGCGTGTCGATCCTGCTGGTGGAGCAGAACGCCCGCGCTGCGCTGAAGATTTCCGACTACGGCTACGTGCTGGAGGTCGGCGAGATCGTGCTTGAAGGCGACGCCCAGGCGTTGGCCAGCAACCCCCGGGTGGTCGAAAGCTACCTGGGCCGCGCACCCGCGCCCACCGCCACCACGGAGGTGATCAGCGCTACCGGCACGTAGCGCCCCGCAGCACTTGCCACACCCATAAAAACAATATCAGGAGCTTGCATGAAACCTATTCTTCCCTTGCTGTTGCTGGCCACGCTGTCGACCGCTGCACAGGCCGACATGACCGTCGGCGTGATTCTCTCCACCACCGGCCCGGGGGCCTCGCTGGGCATCCCCGAGCGCAATACCGTGGCGCTGCTGCCCAGGGAGATTGCCGGGCAGGCCGTGAAATACGTGGTACTGGACGATGCCAGCGACAGTACCGCCGCGGCCAAGAACGCGCGCAAGCTGGTCAGCGAGCACAAGGTCGACCTGCTGATCGGCTCGACCACCGTGCCCACCTCGGCAGCAGTCGCGCAGATCGCCAAGGAGAGCCAGACCGCGCAGATCGCCCTGGCACCGTTCAGCCCCGCCAGCGGCGAGCAGAGCTGGATCTTCACCATCGCCCAGACCAACACCCTGATGGCCCAGGCGCTGATCGAGCACATGCAGCAGAACGGTGTGAAGACCCTCGCCTACATCGGCTACAACGATGTGTGGGGCGAAGACTGGCACAAGGTGCTCAGCGAAATGGCGCCGGCGGCAGGCATCACGCTGGTGCGCGACGAGCGCTTCAACCGCACCGACTCGTCGGTCAGCGGCCAGGCGCTGAAGGTGATGAGCAGCAAGCCCGACGCGGTGCTGATCGGCGCCACCGGCACCCCGGCGGCGCTGCCGCATACCGAGCTGCGCCGGCTGGGCTACAAGGGCACCGTGTACCACACCCACGGCGCGGCCAACAGCGCGTTCCTGCGCATCGGCGACAAGGCGCTCAACGGTGCGATACTGCCGGTGGGCCCGGTGGTGGTGTGGGACAAGCTGCCCGCCAGCCACCCCTCCAAGGCCATCGCCAGCCAGTACGCGCAGGACTACCAGGCCAAGTACGGCGACAACAGCCTGTCGCCGTTCGGCGCCTACCTGTACGACGCCATGCTGCTGGTGCAGGCGGCCACCCCGGCGGCGCTCAAGGGTGCCGAGCCCGGCACCGCGCAATTTCGCCAGCAACTGCGCGACCAGCTGGAGCAGACCCGCGACGTGGTCGGCACCCATGGCGTGTACAACCTCAGCGCCACCGACCATTTCGGCCATGACCAGCGCGCGCGTGCACTGGTGAGCGTGCAGGACCAGCAATGGGTCCTGCTGCATGCCCCTGAATAAACCCCCACAACAATAATAAAAAAGGTAGATCCATGAGCACTCTGAAACGGGTCAACACCACCCTCGCCCTCGGCACCCTGTGCGGGCTCAGCCCGGCACTGCTGGCCCAGGGTTTCATCGAAGACAGCAAGGCCACCCTGACCGCGCGCAACTACTACTTCGACCGTGACTACAAGGGCGAATCGGCGCAGTCGGCGACGCGCGAATGGGCCCAGGGCTTCATCCTGCGCTTCACTTCCGGCTACACTCCGGGCACTGTCGGCTTCGGCCTGGATGCCCAGGCCATGCTGGGCCTGAAACTGGACTCCAGCCCCGCGCGCACCGGCACCGGGCTGCTGCCGTTCGACCCCAGGGACCGCGACCCGCGCGACGATTATTCGGAGCTGGGCCTGACCGGCAAGGTCAAGGTCTCCAGGACCGAACTGCAGGCCGGCACCCTGGCACCGTTTTCGCCGATACTGTTCGCCAGCCCCACGCGCCTGCTGCCGCAGACCTTTCGCGGGGTGCAGTTCAAGTCCCAGGACATCGACAACCTGACCCTCAGCGGCGGGCGCCTGGACCGCATGAACCAGCGCGATTCCACCAACTACCAGAAGATCACCGTCGCCGCGCCCAACCGGCGCTTCAATGGTGCGGCCGAGTCGGACAGCTTCACCTATGGCGGCGGCGACTATCAGTGGTCCGAGCAGCTGGTGCTCAAGTACTACCATGCGCAGCTGGAGGACATCTATCGCCAGGACTACGTCGGCTTCGTCGACAACCGTGCGGTGGCGAACGGGCGCCTGAAGACCGATGTGCGTTACCACATCAGCGGCGAGGACGGCCCGGCCAGGGCCGGCAAGGTCGACAACCGTACCTTCGGCGTGATGAGCACCTACAGCCTGGGCGCACACAGCCTGGGGCTGGGCTACATGCAATTGAGCGGCGATACGGCGATGCCGTACATCGCCGGGTCCGAGCCGATGGTGGTGAGCGAGGGCGCATTGAGCAGCGAGTTCCTCAACCCCAAGGAGCGTACCTGGCAGGTGCGCTATGACTACGACTTCGTCGCCCTGGGCGTACCGGGGCTCAAGGGCATGCTGCGTTACCTGGACGGCAGCCGCATCGAATTGCCGAATGCGCTGGGCGGCAGCGGGCGCAGCGAGAGCGAGAAGGACATCGAGTTGTCGTACGTGGTGCAGAGCGGCACGTTCAAGAACGTTGCATTGCGGTTGCGCCATGCGTGGTACCGCAATGACTTTGCCTCGACTGCGGCGTTCAGGGATGACAACGAGCTGCGGGTGAACGTGGATTACACCGTGGCGCTTTGGTAACGCGCTGGCATCGTGTGTAGATGAACAAACGCCCCGGCTTGCCGGGGCGTTTTGCGTTGGCAGCGTCGAATCACCGCGGTACCTGTAGGAGCCGGCCTTGCCGGCGAACGGGCGCGCTGCGCTCGCGGGGCAGTCAGGCCGCCTGTGCCGGTCCTGCTGGTGCTTCGCACCAGTTCGCGGGGCAAGGCCCGCTCCTACACGTCCGTTGCCGCGCCCTACCCCGTAACCACCTGCCCCACCTGCTCCTCCAGCTGCTGCGCCAACGCCCTCAGCTCATCACACGACTGGCGCGTCTGCTCGATGGTGCGCGCGCTCACCGTCGAGGCGTCGTGGATGCGCGTGACGCTGCGGTTGATACCGTCTGCCGTGGCCGCCTGCTGCTCCGCCGCACTGGCAATCTGCAAGGTCATCTGGCTCACCGTGGACGCCGACGCATCGATCAACGCCAGCGCCTGCCCGGCCCGCGCCGAGGCGGCCACCGGCTGCTGCGCCGACTCGACGTTGGCGCCGATCTGCGCCGCCGCCTGGCTGGCACCGGCCTGCACGCGGTTGATGATCTGCTGGATCTCCAGCGTCGACTGCTGCGTACGCCGCGCCAACGTGCGCACCTCGTCCGCCACCACCGCAAAGCCACGCCCGTGCTCACCTGCACGCGCCGCCTCGATGGCAGCATTCAACGCCAGCAGGTTGGTCTGCTCGGCAATCGCGGTGATCACGTCCAGTACGCGCCCGACACTGCCCGAGTCGGTGGCCAGTTGGTCCACCACGCTGCGGCTGTGCTCCAGCGCCTCGGCCAGCGCACCAATCGCCTCACCGGCATCGCGCACCGTGGCGCTGCCGGCCGTGGCCTGTTGCTCGGCATCGCGGGTGGCGCTGGCGGCGACGCTGGCGTTGTGCGCCACGTCCTGCACGGTGCTGACCATCTCGCTCATGGCCGTGACCACGCTGTCGGTCTCCAGTTGCTGGGCCTGCATGCTGCGCTGCGCCGCCTCGGTGATCTGCCCCAGGCTGTCGCTGGTGCTGGAGATGCGCTGGCTGGCCTTGGCCATGCTGCGGGTGACGCGGTGCGCAGCCTCCACCAGGCGGTTGAAGCTGTGCGCCACCTGGGTCAGCTCGTCGAAGCCGTCGGTGGGCAGGCGCAAGGTCAGGTCGGTGTGGCCATCGGTGGCGCGGGCCAGCGCCTGCACGGTGTGGTTGAGCGGCCGAGTGATGCTGCGAATCAGCAGCCAGGCGCACAGCGCCATGCCGAGCAACGCCACCAGCACCAGCAACGCCGGCATGCGCAGCACCGTGTTCACTTCGTGGCGCACGTCCTGCGGGTGGATGCCGCTGGCCAGCACCCAGCCCCAGGGCTTGAACAGCACCACCTCGGACACCTTGAATTCCGGCGCCTGCCCGGCTGCCCGCGGGAACCAGTACTCGACCGTGCCGCGCCCCTGGGCCACGGCCCGGTCGATCATTTCACGGGCGAACGGCTTGCCGTTGACGTCCTTGAAATCGGCCTGCGACTTGCCCACCAGGGCGGGTGCCTTGGGGTGCATGAGCATGCGGTGCTGCAGGTCGAGAATCAGCAGGTAGTTGTCGCCCAGGTAGCGAATGCGGCTGACCATTTCTGCCGCCTGGCGCTGCGCCTCGGCGCGGCTCAGGTGGCCTTCCTCGGCCTGCTTCTCATAATGCGCCAGCAGGGTGGATGCGGTGTCCAGCGCAGTGCCGACACCGGCCATCTTCTCCTGCAGCAGGCTGCGTTGCAGGGTCAGCCCCAGCCAGCCACTGAGCAACACGACAAACAGGGTGATACCGATCACCAGCACGGTGATGCGGGTGCTGATACGCAGATGTCTCAACCCGATCATAGGGGGCAATACCTCATTTTATTGTTATGCACGACGGCGCAAGGCGCACCGCGCACAAACATACACTATTGTATTTTAAAATGAAGATTGACCCGCCTCTAATCTGGCATTTACCTCTTACAAAAAGATTCAGAAATGTATTCTATCAGTAGGCGAATGCAGCCCGGTGCTTGCGCACGAAATCCACCCAGCGCACCGGCTCGCGGCCGGTGATGGCCTGGAAGTTGTCGAACACCTGGTCGACCCCGGGGATGGTGCCGGCGGCCATGCGCGTGAAGTTGTCGTGCACGCAGCTCATGTAGGCCATCTCGGCGCCGGCGGCGCGCATGTTTTCGAGAAACACGTCGGGTGATTGCGCGTCATAGCGAAACGGCTGGCCGAGTACCTCGCTCATCACCTGTGCCACCTCGTCGTAGGACTTCACGTCGTAGCCCAGGCGGTAGGTCTGCCCGGCATGGCGCTGCGGGTGCAGCAGGGCCTGCGCCGCCACCCGCGCCACGTCTTCGCCGTCGACCCAGCTGAACCGCGTGTGGCCGGTGTACTGTTCGATCACGCCGTTGCGCACGGCCTGGGTGCCGTCGTAGCTGAGCAGGTTCTGCATGAAGCACTCCGGGCGCAGGTGGGTGAAGCTGAAGCCGCACCATTGCACATAGCGCTCCACGAACTGGTGCCAGGCCCAGTGGCCGATGGTGGCGTGGTCGTCGCCACAGGCCCCCAGGTGCACCACGTGCTGCACCCCGGCGTGGCGTGCGCGGTCGAGAAAGGCCTTGCTCTGGCGCAGCATGTCGACGCTGTAGCCGGTCACCAGCAGCACCCGGTCGACACCCTGCAGGGCCGGCGCCAGGGTGTGCTCGTGGTCGAAGTCCATGATCACCGTGCGGATGCCACGGGCCTCGAAGGGCTGCGCCTTGGCCGGCGAACGCACGGCGGCCACCAGTTCGATGGTGTCGTCGCCTTGCAGAAAGCGCAGGGTGTCGCCGCCGATCTGGCCGGTGGCGCCGGTGATGAGGACGGTGGGCTTGGTGTCGTGCATGGTCGCAACCTGTTGTGCAGTAGAGGTTGAATCAGGCTACTCGGGAACAAACGGCGTATTGGCGATATGTTTTACCGGGTAAAGTGACTGCAATTCATCAATGGGGTGGGCACATGTATTCTTCGGAACGCCTCAAGGGCATCGACGTGTTCGTCTGCGTGGCCGACCTGGGCAGCTTCAAGGCCGCGGCCGAGCGCCTTAACCTGACCGGCTCGGCAGTCAGCAAGAGCGTCGCGCGGCTCGAGGCGCGGCTGCACACGCGCCTGTTGGCACGCACAACACGGCGCGTGGCGCTGACCGAAGCCGGGGCGGCGTTCTATCGCACCTGCACCGGCGTGCTGGCCGAGCTGGAAGAGGCGGAGCTGGCGCTGAGCACCCAAGACGCCGAGCCACGCGGCCGGGTACGCATCGACCTGCCGGCGGCCTTCGGGCGCCTGCACGGGCTGCCGGCGATTCTGGCCTGCGTGCGCGAGCATGCGCTGCTGATGCCGCACGTGACCTTCTCCGACCGCTTCGTGGACCCGGTCGAGGCCGGCATCGACCTGTTCGTGCGCATCGGCGGGCCGCAAAGCTGGCCGGCGGCGGTGGGGCACCATTACCTGGGCTCGCAGCGCGTGGTGTTCTGCGCCGCCCCCGCGTACCTGGAGCGTCATGGCGAGCCCGGCAACGAGCTCGAACTGGAACGCCACAGCTGCATCGTGTACGGGCTCAATGACGGCATGGTCGGCCCGTGGCACTTCCCTACCGCCCGCCCCGGGCATACCGAGCGTCGGATCATGCCGGCACGCATGGCGGTGGGCGATGCCGAGGGCCAGGTGGCCGCAGTGCTGGCCGGGCATGGCATCGCACAGCTGCCGACCTGGCTGATTCGTCGTCAGCTGGAAGACGGCAGCCTGGTGCAGGTGCTGGCGCCGCTGGCCACCGACGGCCTGCCGATTCACCTGGCGTGGCTCAAGAGCCGGCAGGCGCAGCCCAAGGTCGCGACGCTGCTGACGCACCTGCGCCAGTGCCTGTCGGGGGACGGTTTCGAGCCGCCGTCGCCGTCATCGTGTGGCAACGCGTCGCGCTCCCGGGCGAACGTTTCCAGATAATTCGTATACCATATCCCTAAATCCCCTCGAATGATTGCCACCGTGAACCTACCCAAACTCAACGCGCCGGACCTGGGCAACACGCCCTCCACGTCCGAGATCATCACCCGGCACCTGCGCGATGCCATCGTGGCCGGGCACTTCGACGAAGACGAGCCGATTCGCCAGGACGACATCGCGCGTCAGTTCAACGTCAGCAAGATCCCGGTGCGCGAGGCGCTCAAGCGGCTTGAGGCCGAGGGGTTGGTGATGTTCCAGCGCAACCGGGGGGCGATGGTCACGCGCTTGTCGGACTTCGAGTTGGCGCAGATGTTCGAGGTGCGCATGTTGCTGGAGGACAAGGTGTTGCGCCTGGCCATCCCGAACATGACCGAGGCCACGTTCGAACAGGCCGAGCGCATCTGCCAGGAGTTCATTGGCGAGAACGACGTGGGGCGCTGGGCGCAGTTGAACTGGGAGTTGCATGCGTGCCTGTACGAGCCGGCGCAGCGACCGTTTCTGGTGAGCATGATCCGTTCGGTGAACGACAAGCTGGAGCGGTACCTGCGCATGCAGATGAGCCTGTCGGCGGGCAAGGAGCGTGCCGACCACGAACACCGCGAGATCCTCGATGCATGCCGGGCGGGTGATGTGGAGCGCGCGGTGGGCTTGCTGGATGAGCATATTGCGGGGGTGTGCGAGACCTTGCTGGAGCACTTGCCGATGGCCAAGCCCCACCCCGGTCTGGAGCCGGGCCAACAGGGCTGACCTCTCAAAACCCCCAGGCCATGGCGCGTTGCAACAGTTCGGACATGTCATGGCCCTATGCCGATTTCGTCATCCACACCGCGCAATTCCATCAAGACGCCACCCCCCACCAACCGCCACCCTTGCGTCCATACCCCCAACGGACGCGCCCCATGAAACGCATCACCGTGATCGACTCCCACACCGGCGGCGAACCCACGCGCCTGGTCACCGCAGGCTTCCCCGACCTGGGCCACGGCAGCATGGCCGAACGCAGGCAACAGCTGGCCGAACACCACGATCAGTGGCGCGCCGCCTGCATGCTCGAACCCCGCGGCAATGATGTGCTGGTGGGCGCACTGCTCTGCGAACCGGTCGACCCCAGCGCCTGCGCCGGGGTGATCTTCTTCAACAACACCGGCTACCTGGGCATGTGCGGCCACGGCACCATCGGCCTGGTGATCTCGCTGGCCCACCTGGGCAGGATCGGCCCCGGCACCCACACCCTCGAAACCCCCGTGGGCAACGTGCAAGCCACCCTGCACGACGACCACTCGGTCAGCGTGCGCAATGTACCCGCCTACCGCTATCGTCACGCCGTCAGCGTGCAGGTGCCCGGCATCGGCGAAGTGACCGGCGATATCGCCTGGGGCGGCAACTGGTTCTTCCTGGTGGCCGAGCACGGCCTGCGTATCAGCGGCGACAACCTCGACGCGCTCACCGCCTACACCGTGGCCGTGCAGCAGGCCCTGGAAGATCAGGGCCTGCGCGGCGAGGACGGCGGCCTGATCGATCACGTCGAGCTGTTCGCCGACGACCCCGACGCCGACAGCCGCAACTTCGTGCTGTGCCCCGGCAAGGCCTATGACCGCTCGCCCTGCGGCACCGGCACCAGCGCCAAGCTGGCGTGCCTGGCCGCCGACGGCAAGCTGCAACCGGGCCAGATCTGGCGCCAGGCCAGCGTGATCGGCAGCCAGTTCGAAGGCTCGTTCGAAACCGCCGGCGATCGCATCGTGCCGACCATTCGCGGCCGCGCGCATATCAGCGCCGAAGCCACGCTGATCATCGAGCAGGACGACCCGTTCGCCTGGGGCATCCGCCTGTGACCCAGGGCCTGGCCGCCGATGTGATCGTGGTGGGCGCCGGCATCATCGGCGCGGCCTGCGCCCAGGCCCTGGCCCGGCGCGGCCTCGACGTGCTGGTGCTGGATGCCGGGCTGCCCGGCGCCACCGCCGCCGGCATGGGCCACCTGCTGGTGCTGGACGACAACCCCGCCGAACTGGCCCTGAGCCAATACTCGCTGCAACGCTGGCGCGACATTGCGCGCAACCTGCCAGAAGGCTGCGCCTACCGCAGCAACGGCACCCTGTGGCTGGCCGCCAACGCTGAAGAAATGGCCGTGGCCGAGCACAAGCATGCCAACCTGCGCGCCCATGGGGTGATCTGCCAGCTGGTCGGCGCACCTCGATTGCGCGAACGCGAACCGCTGCTGCGCGAAGGGCTGGAGGGCGGCCTGCTGATCGAGGACGACGGCATTCTGTATGCCCCGGCCACCGCACGCTGGATGCTCGACCAGCCGCGCATTCGCCAGCGCCAGGCACGGGTCGCCGAGGTGGATGACGCCCGCGTGCGCCTGGACGACGGCCAGTGGCTGGCCGCCACGGCCGTGGTGCTGGCCAACGGTATCCAGGCCACCGAACTGTGCCCCGAACTGCCGATACAACCCAAGAAGGGCCACCTGCTGATCACCGACCGCTACCCCGGCCAGGTCACCCACACCCTGGTGGAACTGGGCTACGTGACCAGTGCGCACAACGCCAGCGGCCCGTCGGCCGCGTGCAATATCCAGCCGCGCCCTACCGGCCAGCTGTTCATCGGTGCCTCACGCCAGTTCGGCACCACCGACCCGCAGGTGGAAGGCTGGATGCTTGCCAGGATGCTCAAGCGCGCCACCGAATACGTGCCGGCGCTGGCCCAGCTCAATGCGATTCGCGCCTGGACCGGCTTTCGCGCCGCCAGCCCCGACGGCCTGCCGCTGGTGGGCCAGCACCCGCAACGCCCCGGCCTGTGGCTGGCGGTGGGGCATGAAGGGCTGGGCGTGACCACGGCCCCGGCCACCGCCGACCTGCTGGTGGCGCAACTGTTCGACGAACACCCGCCCCTGGCCGCACAGGCCTACCTGCCACAGCGTTTTCTCGGAGAACCGACCCATGCCTGAACTGACCCTGGACGGACGTGCCCTGCGCGTGGCCGAAGGCACCAGCGTGGCCGCTGCACTGGCCCTGGCTGGCGACGGCTGCACGCGTACCTCGGTGAGCGGCCAGCGCCGCGCACCGCTGTGCGGCATGGGCATCTGCCAGGAATGCCGGGTGAGCATCGACGGCCGGCGCCGCCTGGCCTGCCAGACCCTGTGCCGCGACGGCATGCAGGTGGAGACCCACGCATGAGCGCCCATGCCGACGTACTGATCATCGGCGCCGGCCCGGCCGGCCTCAATGCCGCACTGGCCGCTGCCCCCAGCGGTGCACGCATCGTGCTGCTGGACGACAACCCATGGCCCGGCGGGCAGATCTGGCGCGACGGCCCGCAGGCCAGCGTGCCGACGCAGGCACAGCGCCTGCGCGAGCACGTGGGCGCCTTGAACAATGTGCAGCACCACCTGCAGACCCGCGTGATCGCCGCCACCGGCCCGCGCCAGTTGCTGGTGGAAGACGCCGAGCGCGGCTGGGTGATCGACTACGACACGCTGATCCTGTGCACCGGCGCACGCGAACTGCTGCTGCCCTTCCCCGGCTGGACCCTGCCCGGCGTGACCGGTGCCGGTGGCCTGCAGGCACTGATCAAGGGCGGCCTGCCGGTACGCGACCAGCGCGTGGTGATCGCCGGCAGCGGCCCGCTGCTGCTAGCCAGCGCTGCCACGGCGCGGCACAACGGCGCGCAGGTGGTAGGCGTCGCCGAACAGGCAACCCGCGGCGCGGTGGCGGGTTTTGCCGCACAACTGCCGCGCTGGCCAAACAAGCTGCTGCAAGCGTTCGGCCTGTTCGACCGCCACTACCGCACCGACAGCCATGTGGTGGAGGCACTCGGCAGCGAGCGCCTCGAAGGCGTGCGCCTGCGCCAGCACGGCAAGCTGGTCGAGCTGGCCTGCGAGCGCCTGGCCTGCGGCTTCGGCCTGATTCCCAACAGCCAGCTCGGCCAGGCCCTGGGCTGCACACTCCACGGCCAGGCGCTGGCCGTGGATGCGTGGCAGGCCACCAGCGCGCCGGGCCTGTTCGCGGCGGGGGAATGCACCGGTTTTGGGGGCAGCGAACTGGCGCTGGTGGAAGGCACCATTGCCGGGCTGGCGGCCGTGGGCGACCGCCAGGGCGCCGCCCGCCACTGGCCGCAGCGAGCGCGCTGGCAGGGCTTCGCCAAGGCGCTCAACCACGCCTTCGCCCTTGCCCCGCAGCTCAAGCAACTGGCGCGCCCCGACACCCTGGTATGCCGCTGCGAGGACGTGCCCTACAGCAAGCTCGCCGGCCAGCGTGACTGGCGCGAGGCCAAGCTGAGCAGCCGCTGCGGCATGGGCGCCTGCCAGGGCCGGGTGTGCGGCGCCGCAGCGCAGCACCTGTTCGGCTGGCAGCCCTCGGCGCCGCGCCCGCCGTTCAGCCCGGCACGCATCGAGACCCTGCTGTGCCTGGACGACACCCCGCCCGCATGAAACGCAGCCCGGGGCTTTCGAGGCGGGCGCCGGATCTCTATGATCCCGAAGGTGCCCACCAGACCGCCAGCGCCATGTACGTATCGCTCAACAGCTTCCAGCCCTGCGACCTGCCCAGCCTGCTGAGCAGCCTGCAGCCGATCGCGCCGCTGCTCGATACGCTGAGCGACGTGGTGTTCTTCATCAAGGACACCCAGGCCCGCTACGCCTTCGTCAACCACACCCTGGCGCGGCGCTGCGGCTTCAGGCACAGCCACGAGCTGCTGGGGCTGACCGCCGACAGCGTGTTCCCCGAGCGCTTCGGCCCGCTGTACACCGCGCAGGACCGCCGCGTGCTCGACAGCGGCCGCGAGCTGGCCGACCAGCTCGAACTGCACCTGTACTTCGGCAACCAGCCGGTGTGGTGCCTGACCCACAAGCTGGCACTGTTCGACACCCAGGGCCAGATCGTCGGCCTGGCCGGCATCTCCCGCGACCTGCAGGCGCCCCAGGCCAGCCACCCCGGCTTCGATCGCCTGGCGGCGGTGGATGCGCACATTCGCGAGCACTTCGCACGGCCCGTGAGCCTGGCCGAGCTGACCGCGATTGCCGGGTTGTCTGCCGCGCAGCTGGAGCGCAACTGCAAGCGCGTGTTCCAGCTCACCCCGCGCCAGATGATCCACAAGGTGCGCCTTGAAGAAGCCTCGCGGCTGCTGCACCACAGCGACCTGCCGATCACCGAGATCGCCCTGCGCTGCGGCTACACCGACCACAGCGCGTTCAGCCGCCAGTTCCGCGCCCTCACCAGCCTGTCGCCAAGCCAGTACCGCGATACCCGCCGCTAGACGCAGTGTGTTCCTTTAGGGTGCGCCGCCGCGCCCACTGCTCCCATATGTAACACCGCCGGCACCGGGCAGCGTTTCCTGCGCACCGCCCGCCTGCCCTGCCGGATTCAACGCAAGTCCTCTGGCTCAAGGGCCGCAAAGCAATTGCATCGCCCGGGCAAAAACAGGCACGCGCATTGCTATAAAAATATCGTATACGAAATTCACAATACGCCCGCTACCAGCACCTTCCGACAAACGAGGCTTCCATGAAAAACCCCGCTTTTGTTGTAGCTCTCAGCGCTGTGCTCAGTACCTCCTTCATCGCCACCGCCCAGGCCGACAAGCTCGATGACATCATCGGCTCCGGCAAGCTGCGCTGCGCCGTGACCCTGGACTTCCCGCCCATGGGCTTTCGCGACGACGCCAACAAGCCGGCCGGCTTCGACGTCGACTACTGCAACGACCTGGCGAAGGTCCTCGGGGTTGATGCCGAGATCGTCGAGACGCCGTTCCCGGACCGTATCCCGGCGCTGGTCTCGGGGCGGGCCGACGTGATCGTGGCGTCCACCTCCGACACCCTGGAGCGGGCCAAGACGGTCGGCCTCACGGTGCCCTACTTTGCCTTCCAGATGGTCGTGCTGACCCGCGACAACACCGGCATCAACAGCTTCGACGACATCAAGGGCAAGGCCCTGGGCAACACCAGCGGCACCTATGAAGCCATCGCGCTGGAGAAGGACGTGAAGCAGTGGGGCAGCGGCAGTTTCCGCGCCTACCAGTCGCAGAACGACACCATCCTGGCCGTGGCCCAGGGGCACATCGATGCCACCGTGGTGACCAACACCGTGGCCGCCGCCACGCTCAAGTCGGGCAAGTACAAGAACCTGAAGATCGCCGGCAACGCACCCTACGTGATCGACTACGTGTCGCTGGGAGCCAAGCGCAACGAGTACGGCCTGCTCAACTACCTCAACCTGTTCGTCAACCAGCAGGTACGTAGCGGCCGCTACAACGAGCTGTTCGTCAAATGGGTAGGCACCGATATCCCGCCGACCGACCTGACCGTGCCGAAGGTCTACTACTGAGGTGCCCGGCATGCCCAGCCCTTCCACTGCCCTGAACGGGCGTAGCCTGGTCGATGGCGCGGCCAGTGGCGAGTTGCTGTTCGCCGACATCGGCCTGAGTTTCTGGGGCGGTGTCGACGCCTTCAGCGGCGAGGTCATCGACCGCCATCACCCGCTCAGCGGCGCACACCTGGCCGGCCGCGTGCTGGCCATTCCCAGCGGGCGCGGCTCGTGTACCGGCAGCAGTGTGATGATGGAGCTGATCAGCAACGGCCATGCACCGGCGGCACTGGTGCTGGCCGAGCCGGATGAGATCCTGACCCTGGGCGTGCTGGTGGCGCAGTTGCTGTTCGGGCGCTCGCTGCCGGTGCTGTGCATCGGCCAGCAGGCCTTTGCCGCCCTGCGCGGCAAGGCCTTTGCGCAGGTGCAGGGCGAGCGCCTGGTGCTGTTCGACCAGGCCCCCGCCGAGGCGCTGCCGGCAGCCCCCGCCAGCCCGCCGGCGGCGACGCGCCCGACCACCCTCACCCTTACCGACCACGACCAGGCCTTGCTCGCGGGCGACCTGGGCAAGGCCGCGCAGGTGGCGATGCAGATCGTGCTGCGCATGGCCGAGCTGCAGGGCGCACACAGCCTGGTGGACATCAGCCAGGCGCATATCGACGGCTGCATCTACACCGGCCCCGCCAGCCTGCGCTTTGCGCAGCAGCTGGTGCAGTGGGGCGCCAGGGTGCGGGTGCCGACCACCCTCAACTCGATTTCCGTGGACCAGCGCCGCTGGCGCGAACTGGGTATCGACGCGGCGCTGGGCGAACCTGCCAGTGCGCTGGGCGATGCCTACATGGCGATGGGCGCGCAGATGAGCTTTACCTGCGCCCCCTACCTGCTAGACAGCGCGCCGAAGCTCGGCGAGCAGATCGTGTGGGCCGAGTCCAACGCCGTGGTGTACGCCAACAGCGTGCTCGGCGCGCGTACCCTGAAGTACCCCGACTACCTGGATATCTGCATCGCCCTGACCGGCCGCGCGCCGCTGATCGGCTGCCACCTGGAGGCCCAGCGCAAGGCGCGGGTGCAGATCGACCTGCCGGCGCTGACCCACCTGGACGATGCGTTCTACCCGCTGCTGGGCTATCACATCGGCGCCATGGTCGGCAGCCGGATCCCGCTGGTGACAGGCCTGGAGCGTTTTGCCCCGACCCACGACGACCTCAAGGCCTTCGGCGCCGCGTTCGCCACCACCTCGGCGGCGCCGCTGTTCCATATCGCCGGGGTCACACCCGAAGCGCTGGACCCAGCCCAGGCGGTCAGCGCGGGCGAGGTGCTGCCGGTAAAACGCATTGCCCTGGCCGACCTGCTGGTGAGCTGGCGCGAGCTGAACAGTGCCCGTGACAGCCAGGTGGACCTGGTGTCGCTGGGCAACCCGCACTTCTCCCTGGGCGAGTTCGCGCACCTGGCACAGCTGTGCCGCGGGCGCACGCGCAACCCGGCGGTCAGCCTGGTGATCACCTGCGGCCGTGCGGTGCTGGAGCAGGCCCGTGACGCCGGCCACCTTGCCCCGATCGAAGCCTTCGGCGCGGTGCTGGTGACCGACACCTGCTGGTGCATGCTCGGCGAGCCGGTGATCCCGCCCGCCGCCCGCACACTGATGACCAACTCGGGCAAATACGCCCACTACGCCCCCGGGCTGGCGGGCCGGGCGGTGCATTTCGCCAGCCTTGGCGAGTGCGTCGAGGCCGCCTGCACCGGCAGCGCCAGCGGTCGCCTGCCGGCCTGGCTGCAGCCGGCCGCCCCACAGGAGAGCCCCGCGCATGTTTGACTACACCTTCCAATGGCGCTCGGCCCTGCGCGCCCTGCCCGACATGCTGGCCGGCGCCTGGGTCACCTTCGAGACCGCCGCGCTGTCGATGATCTTCGGCGTGCTGATCGCCCTGGCCTTGACCGTGATGCGTGAAGCGCAGCAGCCGGTGTTGCGCGGCATCGGCAATGCCTGGGTATCGATTGCGCGCAACACCCCTTCGCTGTTCCAGATCTACATCCTGTACTTCGGGCTTGGCTCGCTGGGGCTGCACGTGAGTTCGTGGTTCGCGCTGCTGGCCGGCATCACCTTCAACAACGCCGGGTACCTGGCGGAGAACTTTCGCGGCGGGCTCAAGGCAGTGCCGACCACGCAGATGCGCGCGGCACGCTCGCTGGGCATGAGCGCGTTCCAGGCCTACCGCATGATCATCGTGCCGCAGCTGCTGCGGGTGGTGTTCTACCCCTTGAGCAACCAGATGGTGTGGGCGGTGCTGATGACCTCGCTGGGGGTGATCGTGGGGCTCAACAACGACCTCACCGGCGTGACCCAGGACTACAACGTCAAGACCTTCCGCACCTTCGAGTACTTCGCCATTGCAGCGGTGCTGTATTACCTGATCGCCAAGCTGATCGTCGCGGTGGCCCGGCTGATGGCCTGGCGGCTGTTCCGTTACTGAGGAGCTGTCCATGTTTTCTACAAGCTTTACCTGGAACGACATGCTGTTCCTGCTCGACGGGGCCTGGGTCACCCTGCAACTGACCTTCTGGTCGATCATGCTGGGCTCGGTGGCCGGGCTGGTGTTCGGCCTGCTGCGTGCGCTGCTGCCACGCGCCAGCCTGCCGCTGGCCTGGGTGCTGGATGTGTTTCGCAGCGTGCCACTGCTGATCCAGTTCGTGCTGTTCAACTCGTTCAAGAGCATCGTGGGCCTGAACATCAGCGCCTTCAGCGTGGGCTGCATCGTGCTGGGGGTGTACGCCGCGGCGTACTTCACCGAGATCGTGCGCAGCGGTGTGCTGGCGGTACCGCCCAGCGTGCGCCGGGCCAGTCGGTCGCTGGGCCTGAGCTACCTGCAGGACCTGCGCTGGATCGTGCTGCCGATGGCCTCGCGGGTGGCCTTTCCGGGCTGGCTGAACCTGGTGCTGAGCGTGATGAAGGACACCGCGCTGGTGATGTGGATCGGCATCGTCGAATTGCTGCGCGCCTCCCAGACCATCGTCACACGGATTCAGGAACCCCTGCTGGTGCTGTGCATCGCGGGCCTCATCTATTACGTCATGAGCCTGGTGGTCGCACGCCTGGGCGCCCGACTGGAAAGAAGGTGGCAAGAAAATGATTGAGATCGACAACGTACACAAATCCTTCGGCGACCTGGAAGTGGTCAAGGGCGTGAGCCTGACGGTGAACAAGGGCGAGGTGGTGTCGATCATCGGCGGTTCGGGCTCGGGCAAGTCGACCCTGCTGATGTGCATCAACGGCCTGGAGCCGATCCAGAAGGGCAGCATTCGCGTGGATGGCATCGAAGTGCACAACCGCGCCACCGACCTCAACCGCCTGCGCCAGAAGATCGGCATCGTGTTCCAGCAGTGGAATGCCTTCCCGCACCTGACGGTGCTGGAGAACGTGATGCTGGCGCCGCGCAAGGTACTGGGCAAGAGCCGCGAGGAAGCCGAGGCTCTGGCGATCCAGCAGCTGACCCACGTGGGGCTGGGCGACAAGTTCAAGACCTTCCCCGGCAAGTTGTCCGGTGGCCAGCAGCAGCGCATGGCGATTGCCCGGGCGCTGGCGATGTCGCCGGACTACATGCTGTTCGACGAGGCCACCTCGGCGCTCGATCCGCAACTGGTGGGTGAAGTGCTGGACACCATGCGCATGCTTGCCGAAGACGGCATGACCATGGTGCTGGTGACCCACGAGATCCGCTTTGCGCGGGATGTGTCGGACCGGGTGGCGTTCTTTCGCAACGGGCTGGTGCACGAGATCGGCTCGCCGGACCAGGTGATCGGCAACCCGCAGCAGCCGGAGACGGCGGCGTTTCTCAAGTCAGTGAAGTAACCAGGGGCCTCATCGCGGGTCAAGCCCGCTCCCACACAGATCAGCCCATACCCTGTGGGAGCGGGCTTGACCCGCGATGGGCTGCGCAGCAGCCCCAATCAATCAGGAGCCAGGCAATGCGTTCATCAAAGGTGATACATGTAATCAGCTGCCACGCCGAAGGCGAGGTCGGCGATGTGATTGTCGGTGGCGTCGCGCCGCCACCGGGCGACACCCTGTGGGAACAGTCGCGCTGGATCGCGCAGGACGACACCCTGCGCAATTTCGTGCTCAACGAACCGCGTGGCGGCGTGTTCCGTCACGTCAACCTGCTGGTGCCGCCCAAGAACCCGGCCGCGCAGATGGGCTGGATCATCATGGAGCCGGCCGACACCCCGCCGATGTCCGGCTCCAACTCGCTGTGCGTGGCCACGGTGCTGCTCGACAGCGGCATCCTGCCGATGACCGAGCCGCAGACCCGCCTGGTGCTCGAAGCCCCCGGCGGCCTGATCGAGGCCGTGGCCGAATGCCGGGACGGCAAGGTGCAGCGCGTGGAGGTCAGGAACGTGCCCTCCTTCGCCGACCGCCTGGACGCCTGGATCGAGGTCGAGGGCGTGGGCTCGCTGCAGGTCGACACCGCCTATGGCGGCGACAGTTTCGCGATTGTCGATGCCCAGCGCCTGGGCTTCGCCATTCGCCCCGACGAGGCCGCCGACCTGGTGGAGGTGGGCCTGAAGATCACCCGCGCCGCCAACGAACAACTGGGTTTTGTGCACCCGCTCAACCCCGGCTGGTCGCATATCTCGTTCTGCCAGATCGCCGCGCCCGTCGTGATGGAGAATGGCGTGGCCACCGGTGCCAACGCGGTGGTGATCCAGCCCGGCAAGATCGACCGCTCCCCCACCGGCACCGGCTGTTCGGCGCGCATGGCCGTGTTGCAGGCCAAGGGCCTGATGCAGGTGGGCGAACGCTTCATCGGCCGCTCGATCCTGGGCTCGGAGTTCCACTGTCGCATCGATTCGCTGACCGAAGTGGCCGGGCGCGCCGCCATCTACCCGTGCATTTCGGGGCGTGCCTGGATCACCGGTACCCATCAGTTGCTGCTCGACCCCGCCGACCCGTGGCCACAAGGCTACCGACTGTCGGACACCTGGCCCGGCGCCTGATCGCTAAGCCCTTGATTCACAAACCCTAAGCAAAAAGACCAGCAAAAACCCCGAAATAACGCTGGTCTGCTTCACACACATAAAATATCGTATACGAAATACTAACAACCACCGGAGACAACCAATGAGCAAGCGCATCAACTGGAGTGGCGTGTTCCCTGCGGTCACCACCCAATTCAACGACGACTTCTCCATCAACCTGGAAAAAACCCACCAGGTGATTTCCAACGTGATCCGCGACGGCGTGTCGGGCCTGGTGGTGTGCGGCTCGGTGGGCGAGAACACCTCGCTGACGGCCGAAGAAAAGATTGCCGTGACCGAAGTGGCGGTGGATGCCTCGCGTGGGCGTGTGCCGGTGATCTGCGGCGTGGCCGAGTTCACCAGCGTGCAGGCCGCCAAGGTGGCCAACGCGGTGCGCAAGGTGGGCGTGGACGGGGTGATGCTGATGCCGGCGCTGGTGTACGGCTCCAAGCCGTTCGAGACCGCCGAGCACTACCGTTACGTGGCCAAGCATGCCGACGTGCCGCTGATGGTCTACAACAACCCGCCGATCTACAAAAACGACGTGACCCCGGACATCCTGATTTCCCTGGCCGACTGCGACAACGTGGTGTGCTTCAAGGATTCCTCCGGCGACACCCGCCGCTTCATCGACGTGCGCAACGAGGTGGGTGACCGCTTCGTGCTGTTCGCCGGCCTCGACGACGTGGTGCTCGAAAGCATCGCGGTGGGCGCCGAGGGCTGGGTGTCGGGCATGTCCAACGTGTTCCCCAAGGAGGGCGAGACGATCTTCCGCCTGGCCAAGGCCGGACGCTTTGCCGAGGCCATGCCGATCTACGAGTGGCTGATGCCGATCCTGCACCTGGATGCCCGCGCCGACCTGGTGCAGTGCATCAAGCTGTGTGAAGCCATTGCCGGTCGCGGCAGCGCGCTGACCCGTCCACCGCGCCTGGCCCTGCCAAAGGACGACCGCGAGTTCGTCGAGCAGATCATGGCCAAGGCCCTGGCCAACCGCCCTGAACTGCCGGATGTCGGCCTCTGAGTGAGTGCCGGGCGGGCCTCTCTGCGGGGCCCACCCGGCGCGCCTGTTTTTCTGTCTTGCGCCTGCACAGGAAACGCCAGCATGAGCACTGCACACCCCTCTCCCCGCGCAACCACCGCCCCGGCGGGCCTCAAGCGTGTGGTAGCGGCCGCCATGGCCGGTACCGTCGCCGAATGGTATGAATTCTTTCTCTACGGTACGGCCTCGGCACTGGTGTTCGGCCAGTTGTTCTTTCGCCAGACCGACAGCCCCATCGACGGCATCATCGCCGCCTTCGCCCTTTACGCCGTAGGTTTTCTGGCCCGCCCGCTGGGCGGCCTGGTGTTCGGCCACTATGGCGACAAGTTCGGGCGCAAGCGCCTGCTGCAACTGAGCCTGGTGGTGGTCGGCATCACCACCTTTCTGATGGGCTGCCTGCCCGGTTTCGACAGCATCGGCTACGCCGCGCCCATCCTGCTGGTGCTGCTGCGCCTGATCCAGGGGTTCGCCTTTGGCGGCGAATGGGGCGGCGCGATCCTGCTGGTGTCCGAGCACTGCCCGGACAACCGTCGCGGCTTCTGGGCCAGCTGGCCGCAGGCCGGCGTACCGGCCGGCAACCTGCTGGCCACGGTGGCGCTGCTGGCGCTGTCGAGCACCCTGAACGAGGAGCAGTTCCTGGCCTGGGGCTGGCGCGTGGCGTTCTGGCTGTCGGCACTGGTGGTGCTGATCGGCTACTGGATCCGCACCAGCGTGGATGATGCCCCGATCTTCAAGCAGGCCCAGGCCCGCCAGGCGCAGCACAAGGTGCAGCAGCTGGGTGTGGTGGAAGTGCTGCGCCATCACTGGCGTTCGGTACTGGTGGGCATCGGCGCCCGGTTTGCCGAGAACATCCTGTACTACACCGTGGTGACCTTCTCGATCACCTACCTCAAGCTGGTGGTGCACAAGGACACCTCGCAGATTCTGCTGCTGATGTTCGGCGCGCACCTGCTGCACTTCTTCCTGATCCCGCTGATGGGCTACCTGTCGGACCTGGTGGGGCGCAAGCCGGTGTACCTGACCGGTGCGGTGCTGACCGCGTTCTGGGGCTTCGTCGGCTTCCCGATGATGGACACCGGCAACAACTGGCTGATCATGGCGGCGATCACCCTGGGCCTGGCCATCGAGTCGATGACCTATGCGCCCTACTCGGCGCTGATGGCCGAGATGTTCCCCACCCATGTGCGCTACACCGCCTTGTCGCTGTGCTATCAGGTGGCGCCGATTTTCGCCGGCTCCCTGGCACCGCTGATCGCCATCACCCTGCTCAACAAGTACAACAGCTCGACGCCGATTGCCTGGTACCTGGTGGGCGCCGCGGCGATCTCCATCGTCGCCGTCGGCCTGACCCGTGAAACCCGTGGCAAGTCGCTGCACCTGGTCGACGCCGAGTCGGCCGAGCGGGTTGCCGCCAGCACCGACACCGCCAGCGCTCGCGGCAACTCGCTGGCCTGAGCCCAACCCTTTCAACAGGAGGTCTGCATGACCGAGATCATCGGCCACAACTACATCGGCGGTGCGCGCAGCGCGGCCGGCAGCATCACCCTGCACAGCCATGACGCCACCACCGGCGACGCCCTGCCGTACCGTTTCACCCAGGCCACCGCCGAGGAAGTGGACGCTGCCGCCCGCGCCGCAGCGGCGGCCTACCCGACGTTTCGCAACCTGCCGGCCGGGCGCCGGGCGGAGTTTCTGGAGGCCATAGCCGAGCAGCTGGACGCGCTGGACGATGACTTCGTCGCGCTGGTAACCCGCGAAACAGCCTTGCCCACGGCACGGATCAAGGGCGAGCGCGGCCGCACCAGCGGGCAGATGCGCCTGTTTGCCCAGGTGCTGCGCCGGGGCGACTTCTACGGTGCGCGCATCGACCGCGCATTGCCCGAGCGCCAGCCGCTGCCACGGGTGGACCTGCGCCAGTACCGTATCGGCGTGGGGCCGGTGGCGGTGTTCGGCGCCAGCAACTTTCCGCTGGCGTTCTCCACCGCCGGGGGCGATACCGCAGCGGCGCTGGCGGCCGGCTGCCCGGTGGTGTTCAAGGCCCACAGCGGGCACATGGCCACGGCCGAGCACGTGGCCAACGCGATCATTCGCGCCGCCGAGCGCACCGGCATGCCCGAGGGCGTGTTCAACATGATCTATGGCGCCGGGGTGGGCGAGGCGCTGGTCAAGCACCCGGCGATCCAGGCCGTGGGCTTTACCGGTTCGCTCAAGGGCGGGCGCGCGCTGTGCGACATGGCGGCGGCGCGGGCGCAGCCGATCCCGGTGTTTGCCGAAATGAGCAGCATCAACCCGGTGCTGGTGCTGCCGCAGGCGCTGCAGGTGCGCAGCGAGAAAATCGCCACGGAGCTGGCGGCGTCGGTGGTGATGGGCTGCGGGCAGTTCTGTACCAACCCCGGGCTGGTGATCGGGCTGCGCTCGCCGCAGTTTTCGGCGTTTGTGGCGCAATTGGCGGCGACGCTGGGCGAGCAGCCGGCGCAGACCATGCTCAATGCCGGCACCCTGCGCAGTTATGCCAAGGGCGTACAGGCGTTGCAGGCGCACCCTGGGGTGAGCCATCTGGCGGGCAGTGAACAACAGGGCAACCAGGCGCAGCCGCAGCTGTTCAAGGCAGAAGTGAGCTTGCTGCTCGACGGTGATGCGCTGTTGCAGGAGGAGGTGTTCGGGCCGACCACGGTGGTGGTGGAAGTGGCCGATGCGGACCAGTTGCACAGCGCGCTGGCGAGCCTGCATGGGCAGTTGACCGCCACCCTGATTGCAGAAGCCGACGACCTGGCGCAGTTTGCCCAGGTGCTGCCGCTGCTGGAGCAGAAGGTTGGGCGGGTGCTGTTCAACGGCTACCCGACCGGTGTTGAAGTGTGCGATGCGATGGTGCATGGCGGGCCCTACCCGGCCACCTCGGATGCGCGGGGGACATCGGTGGGGAGCCTGGCGATCGATCGGTTCCTGCGGCCGGTGTGTTACCAGAACTGCCCGGATGATCTGCTGCCGGCGGCGTTGCAGGATGGCAACCCGTTGGGGATTGTGCGGTTGGTGGAGGGGGTGCAGAGCCGGGAGGCAGTGGCAGGCTGACGGGCCTCTTCGCCGGCAACGCCGGCTCCTACAGGAGCTGGCGTTGCCGGCGAAAGGATCAGTTCAGCAATGCCTTGAGGTCGTTGTACAGCGCCTCGGGGATCTGCACGCCCTCCTCCAGGCTGCGCTTGCGCGCCTCGAAGCGGCGCTGTGACGGCAGCCGCGCACCCTGCCCCTCGATGCCCGCAAACACCGCCTCCGCCCGCGCCAGGTGCGCCTCGGCGCCCGCCCCCAGAAACCGCTGCGGGTCCAGCGCGAGGATCAGCTCGCCATGGTACGGCGAGGACTTGCTGCCCGCGTCATAGGCCAGCGACTCGGCACTGGTCAGGTCGCCGATCAGCGGCCCGGCAATCAGCTCGACCATCGCCGCCAGCGCCGAGCCCTTGTGCCCGCCAAAGGTCAGCATGGCGCCACTGTCGAGCACCACGTTCGGGTCGGTGCTCGGCTGCCCCTGGGCATCCACGCCCCAGCCTTCGGGGATGGCCTTGCCGGCGCGCCGATGCAGCTCGATGTCGCCGCGCGCAATCGCGCTGGTGGCAAAGTCGAACACGAACGGGTTGGTGCCCGCACGCGGCCAGCCGAACGCGATGGGGTTGGTGCCAAACACCGGCTGGCTGCCCCCGGCCGGCGCCACCCAGGCATGGCTGGGGTTGCACGCCAGCGCCACCAGGCCGGCCTCGGTCAGTTGTTCGATCTCGACCCACAACGCCGAAAAGTGCACGCAGTGGTTGATGGCCAGGGCCGCGATGCCGTTGCTGCGGGCCTTGGCCTGCAGCATCGGCAAGCCGGCCTGGAACGCCAGCTGCGAGAAGCCGCCAGCAGCATCCACACGCACGATCGAGGGCACCTGGTCGATCACCTGCGGCTCGGCCGCCGCCGACACCTTGCCGGCCTTGAGCGAGTTCACACAGCCGATCACCCGGTACAGCCCATGGGAGGCGCAGCCATCGCGCTCCCCGGCGACCACCGTGGCCGTCACCGCTGCGGCGTGCGCCGCGTTGAAACCGTTGTGCAGCAGGATCGACTCTGCCAGTTCATGGGCTTGGGTAAGGGTCAGTCGAATCATGGTCAGCTCCTTGGACAGACCGTCCATCGTGCCCCATCGACCGGGGCCGGGCTTGATCGATTCGGACCACGGGCATGACGAACTTGGCACAGTGGCCAACAGCCCCCGACGCATACCCAGGGAAGCTGTTCAGTTTGTAATCAAACTGACGCAGCCCTTGTGGTACGCAGCGTGTAGCGCTTTATCCACAGAGCTACCCACTTTTTTTGTGGATAGCTTCAGCGCAGTTCGACCGGTTGCAGGTCGGCCCAGGATTCCACCGGGCCGGGGTTGCGCGGGTCGCTCGCGCCGCCCAGGCACACGGCAATCTTGTTCACGGCATTGAGTGCGCTGGTGACCGCGCCCTCGGCCCAGCCACCGGTCCAGGACACGTCGTCGCCGGCCAGCACGAAGCCGTAGGGCGTGGCATCGCCCACCCCGGTCATGAACTGCGCGAAGAGCCTGCGCTGGTAGGCGTACTGCCCGGGCAGGTTCATCTTGAAGGCGCCCAGATAGTGCGGCTGGTCCTCCCAGTTGAACTCGACGAAGGTGTTGCTGGCACTGTAGTGCGCGGCGAGGTCCACGTTGGGGTAGATGGCCTGCAGCAACGTGGTGCACAGCTGGGCATGCTGCGGCGCCGGCCTGGCGCGGTCGCCCAGGAACTTCAGCGCATCGTCGTTCCAGGTGTACGACAGGAAGATGCCGCTGCCGCGGTAGCCGCTTGGCGCCTGCGCGTAATCGACCAGGTAGGTGCCACGGGTGAGGCCATCGGACAGCGTCACGCTCAGCGTGCGTTCCTGCATCGGCCCCGGTCGTTCGTGCCAGAAGGGCCGCCGGGTGGCCGCGAAGATCTTTGCCGACTGCATGTAGTGAGTGTATTTGACGGCCTCCCAGGTCGCGCTGGGCAGCAGCGCGTCCATGGCCTTAAGTTGTTGCACGTTGCCGCTGGCGCGCAGCTTGTCGAGCACCCGCAGGTGCGGGGTGTAGACCACGTGGCCGATGGTCAGCCAGGCACTGGTATCGCGCTTGAGGTCGTGGACCAGTACCGAGAACTCACCGTTCGCCAGCGGGCTGATATGCCGGACTTCCTGGTTGAACGGCTCGGCGAATACCTGGCGGGTCATCGACTCGACGCTGCTGTCGCCCTGGCCGTTGGCGCAGGGGTCGCCCAACGCAGTGGGCGATTGCGTCCACAGCGCCCTGGGCAGTGCATCGGCGCCCTGGTACATGAGCCGGTGGCTGGCATCCAGCCCGGTGTACAGCACCCGCAGCACTTCGAGGATGCTGTTGGGGTAGTCGGTGTTCCAGCCACCGGTGCCGAAGCCGATCTGGCCGAACAGGTTGATCTGCTCGCGGCTCCACCCCGACTCCTGCAGCAGCGCCTGATAGAAACTGACGTCGTCCCAGCTGCGGCCGGCGCCGCAGTGGACGATGGCATTCCACAGGCGCTTGATGGCTTTCTGGTCGATGCTGCCTTCGGTCATGGCGGTTTCCAGTTCATGGAAGTGGAACGGCGCGCCCGCCAGAAAGGTGTCGAAGAACTGCTCTTCGAGCTGCAGGTACTCCGGTGGCACGGGGAACACCGGGCTGTCGTGCTCGTAGTACTTCACGCGGCCCTGGTAGTCGACCACGGTGCTGACTGCGGCCGCTGTGCCGGGGTTGGGAAAGTCCGCCGACTGCGCGGTCATGCCCACCTTGTCGAAGTAGTGGAACAGCGCCTTGCCGGATACCGGAAAGCGCATGGCGCCCAGCTCGCAGATAACCTCGGCGCCGGGGTCGCCCATGACCCTGGAATACAGCCGCCCGCCGATGCGCTCGCCGGCCTCCAGCACCACCGGGTGCAGGCCCATCTTCAGCAGTTCGTAGGCCGCCACCAGGCCGGCGATACCGGCGCCGACCACCAGCACCTTGCGGCCCCAGCACTCGGGCGGCACGCGGCACAGCGGCTGGCCGGCGGCACGAGCGGCGGCGAGGTAGTCGGCGTAGTGGAACGGGAAGTCCGGGACCAGCGCGGTCACGTCCTTGTTGCGGGCAAGTGGCGTCCTGCGGGGGCTGCGCGAAGGGATGGCGGACATGGCAGTGGCTCCTGAGGTAGTCGGGTTCTTCCGTTGAAGTCACAAAGACTGCCAGCGATGTGACTACTTTCAGAAAAGACCAGATCGACCCGGAGCACCAACACGCACCCGACCGGCGGCCTGTGACGTACACAGGCCGCCGGCGCGATTCAAGGTGCGGCTTTGTGGCGCGCCATGTAGTCCTCGTACTCGCGCGACATCACGTAGAGCTTGATCTGCTCGACCTCCTCGGGCTTGAGCGAATCGTCGAACGACGGCATGCCCAGTGGCTTGAGCGCGCCCTGCAGGACGATCTGCTGGAAGTGCTCGCGGGTGGCGTCGCTGGACTGGCGCAGGTCGGGGATCAAACCGCCGCTGATGGTGCCCATGCCGTGGCACACGCTGCAGAACTGGCCATACAACTGCTTGCCGGCCTGCACCTGCTCGGGTGCTGCGGTGACGGGCTGGGGCACGCGCTCGACCTTGGCGGGCGCCGGGGCCGGTGGCGGCAACTGCGCCTTGCCATCGAGGGCGAACACCAGCAGGCGGCTGCGGTTCTTCATGCCCGGCAGGTTCATCGACTCGCCGCCGGTCAGGGTGGCCACGCCGCCCCAGCCGGCCATGATCGCCACGTACTGACGCCCGGCCAGTTCGAAGGTCATGGGCGCGGCAACGATGCCGCTTTGCGCCTCGAACTGCCACAGCGCCTCGCCCTTGTCGGCGGAATAGGCATGCATCTGCCCCGCCGCAGTGCCCTGGAACACCAGGTTGCCGGCGGTGCTCAGGGTGCCGCCGTTCCAGTGCGTGGGGTATGGCACCTTCCAGGCGGCCTTCTGTTTGACCGGGTCCCAGGCCAGCAAGGCGCCGCTGACCACGGCGGCCGGCACGTCGGTGGCGTCGGCAAAGCCGGCGGCGGTGTTGAATGCCTTGCGGGTGACGAAGTCCTTGCCTTCGTTGCGGTACACACCGGGCACTTCCTGGTAGGGGATGTACACCAGGCCGGTGCCGGGGTTGAACGACATCGAATGCCAGTTGTGCGCGCCGAAGGGGCTGGGCCACATCACGATGGGCTCTTTTTCGTAGCGCACCCCAGGGGCCTCGACCGGCCGGCCGGTGGCGAGGTCGACCTTCTCGGCCCAGGTGACCTTGCCGAACTTCTCGGCCGAGATCAGCTTGCCGTTGGTGCGGTCGAGCACGTAGAAGAAGCCGTTTTTAGGCGCCTGCATCAGGACCTTGCGCGGTTTGCCGTCGATGTTCAGCTCGGCCAGGGTGATCTGCTGGGTGGCGGTGAAGTCCCAGCTGTCGCCCGGGGTGACCTGGTAGTGCCAGGCCAGCTTGCCGGTGTCGGGGCGGATGGCGAGGATCGACGACAGGTACAGGTTGTCGCCACCGCCCGGGCTGCGCACCTCGCGGTTCCACGGCGAACCGTTGCCGGTGCCGACGTAGAGCAGGTCCAGCTCGGGGTCGTAGGCCATGCTGTCCCACACCGTGCCGCCACCGCCGAGCTTCCAGTACTGGTCGCCCTGCCAGGTCTTGGCCGCTTCGCGCAGTTCGGGGTGCTCGTAGGGCAGCGCCGGGTCGCCCGGTACGGTGTAGAAGCGCCAGGCCAGTTTGCCGGTGTCGGCGTCATAGGCCGAGACGAAGCCGCGCACGCCGTATTCGGCGCCGCCGTTGCCGATGATGACCTTGCCTTTGACCACCCGTGGCGCGCCGGTGATGCTGTAGGGCTTGGCCGGGTCGGTGGTCTGCTGGCTCCAGATGGCCTTGCCGGTCTTGGCGTCGAGGGCGATCAGACGCCCGTCCAGGGTGCCGACGTAGACCTTGTCGCCCCACAGGGCCACGCCGCGGTTGACCGCGTCGCAGCACGAGGTACGGGCCTTGACCTTGGCCACCTCGGGGTCGTAGCGCCACAGCTCCTTGCCGCTGGCGGCGTCGACCGCGATCACCCGGCTCCAGGACATCGAGGTGTAGATCACCCCGTCGTGGAACAGCGGCGTCGCCTCCAGGCCGCGGGTGTTGTCCAGGTCCATGTACCAGGCCAGGCCCAGTGACCTGACGTTGCTGGCGTCGATCTGTTTGAGCGGGCTGAAGCGTTGTTCGGCATAGGTGCGGCCGTGGCTGAGCCACTCGCCGCCGGCCTGTTCGGTGGCGCGGATGGCGGCCTCGTCCACCCCGGCGGCAAGGGCTGCCAGCGGGGTGGCCAGGCACAGCATCAGCAATGAAGTACGCAAAGGTTTTTTCATGTTCGGTGTCCTCGGTGATGGCTGCAGGTGCGGGTCAGAACACCTGCATCAGGCGTACGTTGAAGCGGTCGCCTTCCTTGAAACCGTTTTCCACCGACTGGTCACGGCCATAGTTGAACAGCAGCTGGGTCTTGGGCGTGACGAACCAGCCTGCGCCCACCAGAAACTTGGCGGTGTCGGGTTTGTCGTGCTGGTCGACGCCGTCCAGGCGGGTTTCGCCGCCCCACAACCTGGAGTAGCCCACGCGCAGGTCCAGGCTCGGGGTGAGCTGGTAGCGCAGGAACGCCTGGCCCTGGTACAGCGCGGACTGGCGCAGGGTCAGGCCGGCGGAGGTGGCGTCGTCGTTCTTGCCGAACCAGGTGACGTCGCCGATCAGGTCCAGCCACCACTTGTCGCCCAGGCCCTGGATGTAGCCGGCCTGCAGCGCGAACTTCCAGCGGTTCTCGCCGATGTTGAGCGCGTCGTCGCGGTCGTAGCGGCCGGTGGGCACGTAGAGGAACGGGGTGATGCCGAAATAGGTCTTTTCTTCCGGGCGCTCCACCAGCCACACGGTGGAGGCCAGGATCAGGTCGCCGATGCCGCCATCGCTCTTGCCCAGGCCCGAGGTGTCGCGCTTGCCTTCGAGCTGGCCGAAGGGCAGCAGGAACTGCGGGTCGATGGTGAACCCGCCCAGCTTCATGAAGTGCACGCCCCTGAGAATGCCGATGTCGGAGTTCAGCCCGGCACGCACCGGCTGCTTGTGGCCACCGGAGTACAGCGAGCGACGTTCGGCATGCTGGTAGTAGACCATGCCCAGGTTGGTGCCTTCGGGCAACGCGGTGTAGTCCCCGGCGTCCACATCCACGGCGTGCGCCTGGCTGCCCAGGCAGCCGGCGAGGCCCAGCGTCCAGGCCTGTGCCCAGCCCAATGCAGTACGACGGCGGTGTGCCGGCACGCTTGACAGTACGGTCTTGCTCATCGAGTCACCTGTTTATTGTTTTTGTCGGATGAGCCACCCAATGGGCGGCACACAGGCCGTAGCAGGCTTCGTGCCAACGAAATTAATCCATTGATATCAATTGGTTGCGCTTTGAGGGCGTCAACCTGCGGTGAAGTGCCCGGCTGCCACCTGCCCCGTTGCAGGCCCGGTTTGCAAGGCTTTGCGGGATTTCTCAGGGGCGTCTCATGTGTCTCACCGTTTGTCTCGACCTAATACGCACAGAACCGGCGAAAGCCCTCCAAACCCCTGAAAAACAAGTACTTTGGTAGTAGAAAAAAGCTGGCACAAGGGTTGCTGAATGCCTCGGGTTCCTTTCAATAACAAGAGAGCCACACCCATGACCCATGCCTTCCCGGTTCACAGTGATACCCAGGCGTTCGTGCAGCGCCAGCACCGCATGCTGATCGGTGCCGACTGGCGCGGCGCCAGCGATGGCGCCACGCTGCAACTGCTCAACCCGGCCAACGGCCAGGCGCTGGCCCAGGTGCCTGCCGCCACGGTCGAGGATGTCGACCAGGCGGTACGTGCCGCGCGCCAGGCGTTCGATGACTCGCCCTGGAGCCGCATGCGCCCGCGCGAGCGCCAGAACCTGCTGTGGAAGCTGGCCGACCTGATCGAGCGCGATGCCCAGGTGTTCGCCGAGCTCGAATGCCTGAACAACGGCAAGAGCGCGCAGGTGGCGCGGGTGATGGACGTGCAGATGGCCATCGACTCGCTGCGCTACATGGCCGGCTGGGCAACCAAGATCGAAGGCACCACGGTCGACCCGTCGCTGCCGCTGTTCGACGGCGAGTTCCATGCCTATGTGCGCCGCGAGGCGGTGGGTGTGGTGGGTGCCATCGTGGCGTGGAACTTCCCCCTGCTGCTGGCCTGCTGGAAGCTGGGGCCGGCGCTGGCCACCGGGTGCAGCGTGGTGCTCAAGCCGGCGGACGAGACCCCGCTGAGTGCGCTCAAGCTGGCCGAACTGGTACTGGAGGCCGGCTACCCGGCGGGCGTGTTCAACGTGGTCACCGGCGTGGGCGCGGTGGCCGGTGCGGCGCTGTCGGCGCACCCGCTGCTGGACAAGGTGACCTTCACCGGCTCGACCGAGGTGGGCAAGCTGATCGGCAAGGCGGCGATGGATTCGATGACGCGGGTGACGCTGGAGCTGGGCGGCAAATCGCCGACCATCATCCTGGCCGACGCCGACCTTGAGGTGGCCGCTGCCGGTGCCGCCAGCGCGATCTTCTTCAACCAGGGGCAAGTGTGCTGCGCGGGGTCGCGCCTGTATGTGCACCGCAAGCATTTCGACCGCGTGGTGGCCGATATTGCCGGCATCGCCAACGGCATGAAGCTGGGCAATGGCCTGGACCCGAGCATCGACATGGGCCCGTTGATCTCGGCCAAGCAGCAGGCACGGGTGGGCCGCTACATCGACATGGGCCGCGAGCTGGGTGCCAAGGTGGCGTGTGGCGGCGAGTACTACGGGCCAGGGTATTTCGTGCAGCCGACGGTGATTGCCGACGTCGACCAGCAGTGCCCGCTGGTGCAGGAGGAGATTTTCGGGCCGGTGCTGGTGGCGATTCCGTTCGACGACATGGACGAGGCGATTCGCCTGGCCAACGACAGTGCCTATGGCCTGGGCGCGAGCATCTGGTCCAACGACCTGGCGCAGGTGCACCGCATGGTGCCGCGCATCAAGTCGGGCTCGGTGTGGGTCAACTGTCACAGTGCGCTGGACCCGGCGCTGCCGTTTGGCGGCTACAAGCTGTCGGGCGTGGGGCGCGAGATGGGCGCGGCGGCCATCGAGCATTACACCGAGCTGAAGTCGGTGGTAATGAAGCTGTAGGCGGCAGTTGGGGCCGCTCTGCGGCCCGATCGCGGGTCAAGCCCGCTCCCACAGGAGGGGGCTTGCGCCGTGATGGGGTCAGCCCAGTACAGGGCGGAAGAAACTGCGCTCGTAGCTGATGATGCACCGGGTGTCTTCGGCGTACTTGAACGCGGCGATGCACTCGGCGTCGGTTTTCGATTGTTCGCGGTAACGTTCGTACGCTGCCAGGCTCGGGAACGAGAACATCGCCAGGGCGACGTTGTTGGCGCCTTCGCTGGGCAGGAAGTAGCCATGGTGCTGGCCGCCGAATTTCTCTACCAACGGTATCCACATGCGCCCGTAGGCTTCGAACTCTTGCAGCTTGTAGGCATCGACGATGTAGCGCAGGTAGCAGGTAACCATTGCAGCACTCCATGAAAGGGACCGGCAGCGAGCCTAGTGGGCGTCACGGGCGGGCGTCAATACGCGACAGGTGCAGCGAGCATCAGCGCTCGCACCGTTGAACCCGCGTGCAGCCCTTCAGCGGGTCGGTGCCGCCGGCGCCTGTTCGATGTGGCGCAGATGGCTTGAAGGCACCCAGCCGGCCTGCGCGTCGCGCGGCCTTGTGCACCAGGACCAGCCGTTGAGCGACCTCACGCAGAGCACTTCATCGCCAATGTCCACGTCCAGCTCCCTGGCGGTGTAGTCCTCGCGCGCGCGGCCTGCCTGCTCGCCCAGCCTTTCGATCACCTGCGCCGGCACCCAGCCACCCTGCTGGCCGGGCGTGGTGCAGAAGTACCAGTTGTTCCATCCTTCATCGCCCTGGTACACCTCCCCCACCTCCAGCACGGCCCCCTTGGCAAAGGTGATGGGCTGAGGGAATTCGCTGCGGTGCGCTTTAATCACGCGGTATTGCATGTGTCTTCTCCTTGGTGAACTGAAGCCGGTGCCCACCCAGCGGCGCGGCTGTGCGAAAATAGCGCCTTTGTTATCAACAGGTTGGAGATGTACGGTTTGGTTACACACTATTCGGCGAACGGCGCCAATGCCGCCTGCGGGCGTACCAGTCAGACCCTCAACAGCACTCAGGCAGCGGATCAGGTGTCGTGCAAGTCCTGCCTGCGCTCGCTGGCTGCCCCCGACTCGGCAGCCGTGGCCGCCAAGGCCAAGACCCCTTCGCTGGCCGAACTGCGCAAGCAGCGCCAGCAACAGGCCGCGCCGGCGCCGGTGCCCGCGTTCAGCGTCAAGGCCAGCTGGCAGGCCCGCCTGAGCAGCCAGGCCGACCGTTGCCGCCTGCCACGCGGTGCGCGCAAGCAGATCTGCGTGTGACCCCCGGGCAGGCCGGCTTGCTGTGGCAAGTCGGCCTGCCCGCCGCTGCCCTGCAACGGATAATCGAGCGGTTTTCATAACCGCGCGCCTGACGACTTCAGGCCAGTGGCTGGATCACGTCGACCCACTGCGCGTTGACCAGGGTGGCCAGGCGCTCGGGCTCGATGCGCACCGCCGCATTGACCGCACCGCCGGCGGGGAAGACCACCTCGAAGTCCTTCAGCGACTCGTCGCAGTACACCCGCAGCGGCTGGCTCAGGCCGAAGGGGCACACGCCGCCGATGGGGTGGCCGGTGTGCTGCTCGACCTGCTCGGCCTCGAGCATGCGTGCCTTGACGCCGAACTGCTGCTTGTACTTGCGGTTGCACAGGCGCGCATCGCCGCGTACCACCAGCACGATCACCTCCTCGCCCACGCGCAGCGAGAGCGACTTGGCGATCTGCCCCGGCTCGACCGCCAGCGCCTCGGCGGCCAGGGCGACGGTGGCGGTGCTGGACGCCAGTTCCAGCACCTGCAGGTCGGGTGAATGGTGGGAGAAAAACGCTTTGACTGACTGCAGACTCATCTTCGCTTGATCCTCTGAAAAAACAGCCCTGGCGGGATACCGTTGCGTACCCTACCAGCTTGGGCAGGCAAAAAACTCAGTCGCCCAACGCTACGCCCTCGCGACGTGGGTCGGCACCGGCCGACCAGCCCTGCCCATCACGCACGATGACCTGCGTGCCGCTGGTCATCTCGATGGGCGATACCGCATGCCCGCGGGCCTTGAGCTGCTCGATCAGGGCAGGGCCGACCAGCCCGGCCTCCACTTCGGTGCCGACGTTGCGGCTGCCGAAGTTGGGCAGGTCGACGGCCTGCTGCGGGTCGAGCTTCCAGTCCAGCAAGCCGATCAGCGCCTTGTTCACGTACTCGATGATCTGCGAGCCGCCGGGCGAGCCGAGGGCAGCCACCAACTGGCCGCTGGCCTGGTCGAACACCAGGGTCGGCGCCATCGAGGAGCGCGGCCGCTTGCCCGGTGCGATGCGGTTGGCCACCGGCTTGCCGTTCTCCTCGGGGATGAACGAAAAGTCGGTCATCTGGTTGTTGAGCAGAAAGCCCTTGACCAGCACATGAGAGCCGAACGCCGCCTCGACCGAGGTGGTCATCGACAGCGCGCCGCCCTGATCGTCCACCGCGACGATCTGCGAGGTGGAAATGCGCAATGGCGAGCGGTCAGGCGCCCACGCCAGGGGCATGCCGGGCGGCACACCGGCAGTGGCGACGCCCATGCTCCGATCACCGATCAGCGTGGCGCGCTGGGCCAGGTAAGCCTTGCTGGTGAGCCCTGGCACATTGACCGGCACCTGGTCGCTGTCGGCCAGGTACAGGGCGCGGTCGGCATAGGCCAGGCGCTCGGCTTCGGCAATCAGGTGCACGGCCTGGGCGGAGGGTTGCATGACGCCCCCGGGGCGAGCTTTTTCGGGCGCCATCGCGGCCAGGTCCAGTGCCGGTTTCTGGCGCTGCAGCGCCTCCAGAATGCCCAGCGTCTGCAGTACCGCGACGCCACCGGACGACGGTGGCGGCATGCCGCATACCGTCCACTGCTTGTACGGCCCGCATACCGGCGCGCGCACCTTGGCCCGATAGCCTGCAATGTCGCTCAGCGACAACGTGCCGGGGTTACTGTGGGTATTGACCTGCTGCACCATCGCCTCGGCGATGGGCCCGTGGTAGAAGGCGTCCGGGCCCTGGTTGGCGATGGCCTCCAGGGTTTGCGCCAGCTCGGGGTTCTTCAGCAGCGTGCCCACGGGCAAGGGCTGGCCCTGGGGCGTGAGCAGGTAGCGGGCCAGTGCAGGCGACTGCGGTATCGAGGTGGAGGCGGCAATCAGGGCGTGCAGCCGCGCAGACACGGGGAAGCCGTCGCGGGCCAGGTCGATGGCCGGCTGGAAAAGCGCGCGCCAGGGCAGCTTGCCGTGTTGCTGGTGCGCCATCTCCAGAGCCCTGAGTACACCGGGCACGCCCACCGAGCGACCGCCGATCTGGGCGTCCTTGAATCCCATCGGCGTACCGTCCGGCTTCAGGAACAGGCGGCTGTCGGCCCCTTGGGGCGCCGTCTCCCGCCCATCGAACGCCTGCACCTGCTTGCCATCCCAGTACAGGATGAAGGCGCCGCCGCCGATGCCGCTGGACTGCGGCTCCACCAGGGTCAACACCGCCTGCATGGCAATGGCGGCATCGATCGCAGACCCGCCCTTGCGCAACATCGCCTGGCCGGCGGCGCTTGCCAGGGGGTTGGCTGCCGCGGCCATGTGGTGCTGTGCCTGTACCGGGGCCATGCCTGTGCGGTAGCCCGAGGCGACTTCCGGGGCGGCGGGCAAGGCGGTGCTGGATGGCGCAGGCGGGGTTGCGCTGGTACAGGCGCCGAGCAGCAACGCTGCCATCGAGAAGCCGAGGGCGTGCATCAGGTGTTTGCGGGTGGTTGGGTAACCGGTCAAGACCAACTCCATTGAGCGTTTGGGGAACGCGGGCAATGGTAGCGTGATTGACGCGAGCAGGCCCGGTACTCACCGCGGCTTGTGCGGCGATTCCAATGCGCGTGCCCTGATTCTCGACGCGTAGGGTGCAGATTGATTAAGCTTCCCGCTTTAACGTTTCAGTTTGTTTCAAGGATTCAGATGACCATTCAGCAAGCGCCGCCACTCGCCTATTCCAGAGCCACCGTCGGCAAGATGGAAGCCGCCATGGCCCTGGGAAGTTTTGCCATCGGTACCGGCGAGTTCGCGATCATGGGGCTGATGCCCGACATCGCCAGCAACCTGCACCTGAGCGAGCCCCAGGTGGGCCATGCCATCAGCGCTTATGCCCTGGGCGTGATGGTGGGTGCGCCGGCCCTGGCGATTCTGGGCGCCAAGCTGCTGCGCAAGCACATGCTGCTGTTGCTGATGGCGCTGTATGCGATCGGCAACCTGGCCACGGCCTTCACGCCCTCCTTCGCCGGGCTGGTGGCGTTTCGCTTTATCAGCGGCCTGCCCCACGGCGCCTACTTCGGCATCGCGGCGGTGGTGGCCTCGAGCATGGTGGCCACCGACCAGCGCGCGGGCGCGGTGGCACGGGTGATGATGGGGCTCACCCTGGCGATGCTGCTGGGCAACCCGGTGGCGACCTTCCTGGGGCAGTTCTTCGGCTGGCGTGCGGCGTTCGTGCTGGTGGGCGCGATTGCGCTGTGCACCATCGGGCTGGTGTGGCGCTACGTGCCGCAGCGTCACGATGAAGTACGCAGCGACCCGCGCAAGGAGCTCCAGGCGTTTCGCCTGCCGCAGGTGTGGATGGCGCTGGCTATCGCCTCGATCGGTTTTGCCGGCATGTTCTGCGTGTTCAGTTACCTGGCGCCGACCATGCTGCAGGTGACCAAGGTGTCGCCACAGTGGATTCCATTCGGGCTGGCGGCGTTCGGGGTGGGCGGCATCATCGGCAACATCGCGGGCGGCAAGCTGTTCGACCGCCTGCAGTTTCGCGCGGTGGGGTTGGTGCTGGTATGGTCGATTCTCGTGCTGAGCCTGTTCCCCTTCGCGGCCAGTTCGCCGTGGGGCGTGCTGCTGGGCTGCGGGCTGGTCGGCACCATGATCGCACTGGCCGCCCCCTTGCAGATTCGCCTGATGGACATTGCACATGAAGCGCCGAGCCTGGCGGCGGCATCGAACCATGCGGCGTTCAACCTGGCCAATGCGCTGGGGCCATGGTTTGGCGGCATGGCGATTACTGCGGGGTTCGGCTGGACCAGTACCGGCTACATTGGCGCGGCGACTGCGCTGGTGGGGTTGGGGATCTACCTGGTAGCGCGGCGGATGAAGGGCGGGCACTGAGGGCCTGCCAGGTTTTGCCAAAGGAAAGAAACCAACGTGAACCAGCTTTCAATCGCCAGCTTCAAATCGAAGTACAGCCAGGGCTTCTACTCGACCTTCGCCATCGATGGCGCGCCGCTGGAAGTCTGGCTGCCAACACGAGACCCCGCTGCACAGCTTCATCTGGTGGCAGCGCATGCCGGCCTCTACGGCGAAGACGATAATGAACTGGTGTGGGACCGCAGCTACTCCACTGCCCCTGGGTGGACCACCCTGGTGCCGCTGCTGGTGTGCTCCGATGACCTGGACCTTAGCTGCACGGTCATCGTCGTGGAGCAACACGCCCATGAGGACCACATCCACTGGCGGCGCTTCGGCCTGCTGCACGAGGTGATCACCCTGGAGCAGCCCCGCGTCAGCTGGTTCGAGGCCGCTTGCACCGCCACCTTTGAACGCGCCGAATTCCACCGCACACTGGATGAATTTCGCCGGCTGGAAGGCGTGGTGATGGCCTGGGACTAGGGTCTGTATGAAAAGTCTTGAGACGAAGGTCAGGCTGTTTTCAACGCAGCATCATCGAGTATCAAGGCTTTTCGTACAGAGCCTAGGCCGCTATCGAAGCCTGGACTGTTCGCATGCAGCCTTGAGGCGCTGCATGGCATCGGGCGCCATGGGCGCGGTCACCATGGCGTGATAGTTCATGCATTCCCGGGTTTGCTGCTCAGCCGTGGGAGCGCCGCTGGAGGTACAGCCGGCGAGGATGAACAGCGCAAGGGCCGTGATCAGTGGTTTCATTTATATATCCGCAACAAGTGACGCCGTGGCCTTCAGCGCCTTGAGGCCTCAATGGTCACCATGGCCTGCGCGCATCTTGAAAAAGCGAACCTGCCGCTTATTGGCCAAGGTGGAAAATAATAATCAAAAGCCCTGCAGATGAGCATCATGAGGGTGGCTAACGTTCCCATGAAATCAATTCAATTTAACTCGTTCGATGCCCGGACATAAAATACGCCCCAATTAAGGAACACTTCAAGACGCCCGAGCAAAAAAACCTACAACGAATCAAACTTGCCGAAGAGGGCAAATGTAGATTCGGTTTTTATCTCGGACCATCAGGGCACCCGATTAAAATGAGCACAGCATTTACATTCTCGATCAAGCGTATTCGTTTCGACGAACATTATCGCCCCGCTGAAAACACCCGCACGACCACCAACTTCGCAAACCTGGCGAGGGGGCAGCGTCGCCAGGAAAACCTGCGCAACACCCTGACGATGATCGACAATCGTTTCAATGCCCTGGCGCACTGGGACAACCCGAAAGGCGACCGCTACAGCGTCGAACTTGAAATCATTTCCGTGGAAATGAACATGGATGTCGAGCACAGGGACACCGCCCTGCCGCTGATTGAAATACTGCAGACCACCATTGTGGATCGCAAAACACGCGAACGCATCGAGGGTATCGTAGGCAACAACTTCTCCTCGTACGTGCGCGATTATGACTTCAGCGTGCTGTTGCTGGGGCACAACAAGAACCAGCAGGGGTTCAGCACGCCGGATGATTTCGGCGAGCTGCACGGCAAGCTGTTCAAGCATTTTGTAAACTCGAGCACTTATAAAGAACACTTCAAAAAACCACCGGTCATCTGCCTGAGTGTTTCAAGCAGCAAGACTTATCAGCGCACCGAAAACCAGCACCCGGTATTGGGCACCGAATACCAGCAGGACGAATATTCCCTGACCGATGAGTACTTCCGGAAGATGGGCCTGAAGGTTCGCTACTTCATGCCTGCCAACAGCGTGGCACCGCTGGCGTTCTACTTTGCGGGGGACCTGCTTGGGGATTACACCAACCTTGAACTGATCAGCACCATCAGCACGATGGATACCTTCCAGAAGATCTATCGCCCTGAAATCTACAACGCGAATTCAGCAGCAGGTCGATCCTATCAGCCGAGCTTGAATCACCAGGATTACTCGTTGACCCGCATTGTCTACGATCGAGAAGAGCGCAGTCACTTGGCCATCGAACAGGGCAGGTTTGTTGAAGAGCACTTCATCAAGCCCTACCAGACCGTGCTTGAGCAGTGGTCCGCCCAATACGCGCTTTGATCATTCAGAACATACAAGGTCATCTATCGTGAAAAAACTGCTACCCACCTCCACTGCTGGCAGCCTGCCCAAACCGTCCTGGCTTGCACAACCCGAGACGCTCTGGTCGCCCTGGAAGCTGCACGGCGAGGAGCTGCTCGAAGGCAAGCAGGACGCCTTGCGCCTGGCCCTGCAGGAACAGCAACACGCAGGCATTGATATCGTCAGCGACGGCGAACAGACCCGCCAGCATTTCGTTACCACCTTTATCGAGCACCTGAGCGGAGTGGATTTCGAAAAGCGCGAAACCGTCAGAATTCGTGACCGCTATGACGCAAGCGTGCCGACCGTTGTGGGTGCTGTTGCCAGGCAAAAACCGGTGTTTGTCGAAGATGCCAGGTTTCTGCGCCAGCAGACCAGCCAGCCCATCAAATGGGCCCTGCCCGGCCCCATGACCATGATCGACACGCTGTATGACAGCCACTACAAAAGCCGGGAAAAGCTGGCTTGGGAATTTGCCAAGATCCTCAATCAGGAAGCCCGAGAGCTGGAGGCGGCGGGCGTGGACATCATCCAGTTCGACGAGCCTGCCTTCAACGTGTTCTTCGACGAGGTGAATGACTGGGGCGTGGCCACCCTGGAACGGGCGATCGAAGGGCTCAAATGTGAAACGGCCGTGCATATTTGCTACGGCTACGGCATCAAGGCCAATACCGACTGGAAAAAGACGCTTGGTTCGGAGTGGCGCCAGTATGAGGAAGCCTTCCCCAAGCTGCAGAAATCCGGCATCGATATCATCTCGCTGGAGTGCCACAACTCCCATGTCCCGATGGACCTGATCGAGCTGATTCGCGGCAAGAAAGTGATGGTGGGGGCCATCGATGTGGCGAACCACGCCATCGAAACCCCCGAGGAAGTGGCCAACACCCTGCGCAAAGCGCTGCAGTTCGTGGACGCCGACAAGCTCTACCCGTGCACCAACTGCGGCATGGCCCCTCTGCCCCGCGAGGTGGCGCGCGGCAAGCTGAACGCCTTGAGCGCCGGCGCGGACATCGTGCGCAGAGAGCTCTTGAACCGATAAGGGTGCAGGAGGGGTTGCAGCGCTGATCGAGCGGCTTGCCCCCTCCCCACCGCCTTTGGATCCGCCCCTTCAGCCAGGACCTACCATGTCACGTTCCAGTACTGCCATCGAGCCATTGCGCTTTCGCGAAGCGCTCGGGCACTACGCATCCGGTATCACGGTGATCACGTCGCAGATCGAGGAGGAGCCGGTCGGCTTTACCTGCCAGTCGTTCTATAGCGTGTCGATGAGCCCGCCGCTGGTGTCGTTCAGCGTGATGGCCGGTTCGGCCAGCTACCCCAGGATCCGCCAGGCAGGCCGCTTCGCGGTCAATATCCTGTCCGGTGAACAGGTCGGGATCTCCAACCAGTTCGCCCGACGAGGTACCGACAAGTGGCAGGGCGTGCAATGGCAGGCATCGCCACTGGGCAACCCGATCATTGCCGGCAGCCTGCACTGGCTCGATTGCGAGATCCACGCCGAACACGTCGCCGGTGATCACCTGATCGTGATTGGCGAAGTGAAGGCGCTGAACCTGCAGCAAACTGCCGCCACACAGCCCTTGCTGTACTTCAAGGGGCAATACTGCAACCTCGCCGCCCACGGTGCAGGCTGAGGAACAGGGGCCTGGCCTTCTCAACAAGCCCCTTGCATCGCGGTATCGACCGCTTCCACAAGCATCTGCGCATGCTCTTCGGTAAACGCCAGCAGCGGACGGATTTTGAGCACGTTCTGGTGCGGACCAGCGGCGCTGATCAGTACGCCCTGCTCGCGCATCGCGTTGACCACCTGGCGGGCCTGCCTGGCTGCGGGTGCCCTGGTGGCGCGGTCGGTGACCAGCTCAACCCCAAGGAACATGCCGGCCCCCCTGACGTCGCCGATCAGTTCATGGCGCCGGGCAAGCCGTGTCAGGCCGTCCAGCAGATAGCTGCCAATGTGATGGGCCCTCTGCTGCAGGTGTTCTTCGCGGATGACGTCCAGCACCGCCTGGCCTGCCGCGCACGAGACCGGGTTGCCGCCAAAGGTATTGAAGTAGCGCATGCTCCTGCCGAAGTGATCGACCACCTGGGAGCGCCCGACGATGCCGGCAATGGGCTGGCCATTGCCCATGGGCTTGCCGAGGGTGACGAGGTCCGGGCGCACGTTGTGCCTGGTATACCCCCACATGTTAAGGCCGGTACGCGCAAAACCCGGCTGTACCTCATCGGCGATGTACAGCAGGCCTTCGGCCTGGGCCAGCGCCACACCCTCGGCGATACAGCCCGCCGGCCCGGGCAGCACGCCGTCGCTGGAGAAGATGCCATCCAGCAGGATTGCCGCCGGGCGGATGCCGTGCGCCTTGAGGTCATCGATTGCGGCGCGCACTTCTGCGGCGAACATCGACGCCACGTTTTCGGCCCCCAGACGGTAAGCGTCAGGTGCGCGAACGGTGCGCACATGCACCGGGAGCACCATGGCGCTGCCAAGCGATGGTGAAAGCTCGGCGATGTCTGCGGTGACGCCGTGGTAGGCGAACCGGGTGATGATGACGCCGGTGCCACCGGTGCAGTGCCTGGCGATACGCAGCGCCAGATCATTCGCCTCGCTCCCGGAGCAGGTGAACATGACGCGATCCAGGTCATCGGTGAAGGTACCGAGCAACTGCTCGGCATAGTCGAGAATGCCCTCCTGCAGGTAACGGGTGTGCGTGTTCAGCACCTGCGACTGCCGATGCATCGCCTCGACCACCCGGGGATGGCAGTGACCGATGGAGGCAACGTTGTTGTAGGCGTCCAGGTAACGACGGCCCTGCTCGTCGAAGAGCCATACGCCCTCCCCTCGAACGGTGTGCAGCGGTCGCTCGTAGAACAGGCGGTATGCCGGGCCCAGTAGCCGCTCGCGGCGCTCGATCAGGCGTCGCTGCGATGCCGAAAGCCGGGTGGCGTCAGCTGACGTGAAGCCGTTGATCATGCTCATGCTCGATTTGCTCGCAGGCAGGCCGAAGCAATTCGGTCTTCTGTTTCAGCGCGAGGCAGCGCCGACAGTGCCTTCAGGTTTGCCCAGGCACGCTGGGTGTTTCGAAGGATGTACTGGCGATTGTCCGGATGCAGTTCGGCGCGCCAGGAGTTGATGCACAGGGCCAACGCCAGGCGCGTGGCCAGCAGCTCGGGCAGCAGCGCCAGCTCCTGCTGGTTCAGGGGGTTGCACTGGTGGTAGCCGACAATCACATCCAGGGCCGGCTCCAGTACATCGCCTACCTGCCCAAGGTGGTAGGAAGCGGCAACCGCGACCTCGTTGACCAGGGGCGCATGCACCATGTCACCGAAATCGAGGATGCTGCGCAGCACATCGGGGTTGTGGGCATCCACGATGATGTTGTGCGGGTTGGTGTCATTGTGAATGACCTGCTTGCGCAGCCCGGGGATGCTGGGCACCACCACCGACGCATACTGTTCGAGGCTGCGCTGCACCAGGCTTCGTCCGGGGCCGGGTTCGATGTGCACCAGCAGCGGTCGAAGGTGCGCGGCGTGCTGCATGTCCCACAGCAGCGCATGCCCGGCGGCGGGGTGGGCAAACCCTTGCAGCGCCACGTCAAGCCGGGCGATGGACTGCCCGATGACCCGGCGAAACGTCGGTGTGGGGTGACTCACGCAGTGAAGGGGCATGCCATCTTCGAAGGACAGCAGCCGCGCCAGCATGCGCTGCCCGTCGATCTCGACGAAGGTGGCGTACTGGCCCTCAAGCGAGGGGTGCACGCGCTGAACCGCAAGCCCGGGATCGCGAAGCTCGATTCTTCGCATCGCCTGGTTGTGGAAGTCGACCACATCGGGGTTTTCAAGCGGGTGGGAGAGCTTGAACAACCGGGATGAGCCGTCTTCGAGCATCACGCGGAAATTGAGGTCGCGCTCGCCGCCCAGTTTTTCGAGCGTGCCGCTCAAACCGAATTGCTGGCGCAGCACTGCACACGCCTGCGCATCGGTGACCCGTGCCGGAGCAGCTTCGAGCAGGCTGTCATCGACAGCCAGATTTTCAAGGGGCATGACTCGCATCCTTATACGGCCTTTGAATGGCGCCCCCGGTTTCAGGGGCGCCATGCATCACTTGTTGACCCAGGCGTTGAAGCGTTCCTCCAGATCCTCACCGTGGTCGATCCAGAACTCGGCGTCGGTGGCACGGGCGTTTTTCAGGTTTTGCGGGGCGGTGGGCAGTTTTTCGCCCACGCGCTTGTCCAGCAGGTCCATCGCGCCGGTGTTGCTGGGCCCGTAGGGGATGGCCTCGACGAAGTTCTTCTGTTGCATGGGCTCGCTGGCGAACGCGATGAAGCGCTCGGCCAGTTCCTTTTTCGGCGCCCCTTTCACGATGGCCCAGTGATCGAGATCGTAGAGGCTGCCATTCCATTGCATCGCAAACGACTGGCCTTCCTCCTGGGCAGAGGTGACACGGCCGTTGTAGGCGGAGGTCATGACCACGTCACCGGCGATCAGCCATTGCAGCGGCTGCGCGCCGGAGTCCCACCACTGGATGCTGGACTTGATTTCATCGAGCTTCTTGAACGCACGTTTGACACCCTCTTCAGTACCCAGCAGCGTGTAGAGGTCCTTGTTGTCTACCCCATCGGCGAGCAGCGCGAACTCCAGCGTGAACTTCGCGCCGCGGCGCAGGCCGCGCTTGCCGGGGTACTTCTTCAGGTCCCAGAAGTCGGCCCAGCCTTGCGGGCTGGAGGCGAGCTTCTTGGGGTCGTAGGTCAGCACGGTGGACCAGATGAAGATGCCGACACCACAGTCGCTGACGGCCGCAGGAATGAAGTCTTCCTTGTTGCCTATCCGGCTCCAGTCCAGCGGTTCGAACACCCCTTCGCTGCAACCACGGATGAGCTCGGGCGATTCGACCTCCACCACATCCCAGCTGGTTTTGCCGGTGTCGGCCATCACCTTGATCTTGGCCATTTCGCCGTTGTAGTCGTCGGCGGTGATGGCCACGCCGGTCTGGGCGGTGAAGGGTTTGTAGAACGCCTTCTCCTGCGCCTGGCGGTTGTTGCCGCCGAAGGACACCACGGTCAGCTTTTCAGCGGCATACAGCGGGCTTGCGATGGTTGCGAGCAAAAGTACAGCTGCGATTTTCTTATTCATGCGTCTCTCCAGGTCAGCTACGGGTCGTGGGCAGCTTTAAAGGGATGGCAGTTTTCTTGTAGTGGCAGCAATCGATCGAACGTGACGCTTCCCCGGTGGGGACGGGACGCATTAAAACACATAATAAATATGATGCATCATATTTTACGCTACACTTGCCCTCACCAATGAACAGGGAACCCGCCATGACCGATCAACGTACGCTGCTTCTCACCGGTGCCAGCCGGGGCATCGGCCACGCCACCGTGAAACATTTCAGTGCTGCGGGTTGGCGCGTGTTTACCGCCTCGAGGCAGGACCTGGGCGAAGGCTGCCCCTGGGCCGAAGGCATCGCCAACCACATTCACCTCGACCTGGGGAGCGTGGAGGACATACAGCGCAGGCTTCCGGAAATCCGGGAAAAACTCGGGGGGCGGCTGGATGCGTTGGTCAACAACGCCGGCGTTTCACCCAAAGGCCCGGATGGGGAGCGACTGGGGGTGCTGGAGTCCGACTACTCGACCTGGCTGAACGTGTTCAACGTGAACATCTTCTCGACGGCCCTGCTGGCGCGGGGGTTGTTCGAGGAGCTCAAGGCGGCAAAGGGCTCGGTGATCAACGTCACCTCCATTGCCGGTTCGCGGGTGCACCCGTTCGCAGGGGTGGCGTATGCCTGCTCCAAAGCGGCGCTGTCGGCGCTGACGCGCGAGATGGCGCACGACTTCGGGCCCTATGGGGTTCGGGTGAACGCGATCGCCCCGGGGGAGATCGACACCTCCATCCTGTCCGCTGGCACCGAGCTGATCGTGGAGCGATCGATCCCGATGAAACGCATGGGCAAGCCCGAGGAAGTCGCGGCGTTGGTGCATTTTCTCTGCACGCAGGGCGCTTCGTACGTCAATGGCGCAGAAATCCATGTAAACGGTGGGCAACATGTTTGAGTTACTCGATAATCGCTGCCGGTAGCCTCCCCTCTCCCGCCGGGCCTGCGCCGCACACGAGTACGCGATGAATTATCCGATTGAGCACCTGAAACACTCCTACCTTGGCAGCGGTATCTATGGCCTGCTGCGCGAAGCCCTGATTACAGGGCGCTTCCAGCCTAACGACCGGCTGCGCATACGCGACCTTGCCGAACAGCTGGGTACGAGTGTCACACCAGTGCGGGACGCGATTCTTCAACTGGCAAAGGAGCAGGCGCTGGTTCTGAAGACACCGCGGGACATTCGTGTGCCGGTACTGACTTCCAAGCAGTACCTGGAGATCAGGAGCATCCGGCTCTCGCTCGAGGGGTTGGCGGCCGAAACAGCTGCATCGCTGGCGACCGAGGAGCAAGTGGCGCGGCTGCAAACCTGCATTCAGAACAACCTGGTGGCGATCAAGGACAATGACTTGAGGTCCGCGCTGACCTTCAACCACGAGTTTCACTTCAGTTTGGCGGAAATCGCCGATATGCCGGTGCTGGTCAGCCTGCTGGATGGGTTGTGGATGCGTACCGGGCCGCTGATTGCCCGGGCCTACGGCGGGTTCAACGAGCGCATGGCGATTGATCATCACTGGGATGTGCTGGAGGCGTTGAAGCAGCGCGATGGTGCGGCGGCTCGCCTGGCGATCTGCAGTGACATTTTGGATGGGAGCCAGAAGATGCTGGAGTATGTTCAGATGGAGCATGACTGAAGGGGCGTGGTGCTGGCGATAACTCGGCATGCGACAGGCCGCATGCTGCAAGTGGCGCCGCTGGCGTTCTGAAACCGATTCTCACCCCTGTTCCGGCGTCCTGCCGACCGAAAAAATCCCCCTCCCCGTGCAATTCGTCGCCTCGGCTCGCCGCGCTCGCTCGACTGGATTACTGTATATACAAACAGTACCCATATGGTGGCGGAAATGACCCAAGACATTGAAGACTTTGACGGCTTCGGAGCGCCCACTGAGCTGGAGATGTGGAAGCACCAGGTGGTGCTCATTACGAATGAGGCCGAATACCTGACCCGAGAGCTGGGCAAGGCGCGCAGGAACATTGCCAAGCTTGTGGCGATGAACCAGGGGCTGACGAAGGACCTGCACGACCTGCAACTGAAATCGACAGGGCGAGTGCTCCCCACGAGCTGCGCACTCAGTGGCAGCCCGGCACAGGAAATCGCGGAACTTCATAAAAACTCATAAGGCGTGTCGTCACCGTAAAACTTAGCGGGAAAGGCAGGAAACTTACACGGTGCACGAACCCATTAAAGTGAGAGCGAAACTTTTTTTGAACAAGAAATAAATTGTAACAATGACCTATTGAAATATTTTAAATACCAGGAACCCAACCTTTATTGACCAAAAAATGTGAAGCCGTGCGTTTTTATAGCTGGATGGAAACCCAGTTCAATAAAACCTCACCCGATGGTAACGTATGCTTTCGCATTGCTCAGAATAATAAAAAACATGAGCAAACTTGTTGGTTGAATAAAGGATTAACGAATGACTATCGAGCGAGAGATTTTCTCGGCCCTTATCGCGCAGAACGCATTCCAAGGTGAAAAGCCGAGCGTACAAAGCTACGCCCAGCTAGCCGTAGACAAGGGGTTCAGAGCGCTTACGTCAAGGCAGCAGGCGGTGGTGAGCCCCTTCCTGAAGAAACAATGCGAGGGGATGAGAAAACCAAACGAAAAACACAACAACTGCCAAAACACGATAGCCGGTCGTGATCTGGTTGCAGCGCTTGAAAAAGCCGAAAGTTACAAGGGATGGCGCTGCGAAAGCTGCCGGAGTGCATCTTAAAAGCCAGAAAGCACCGTAAAAAGAGTAGCCCTCCAGAAAAGCTGTAAAGTAAAAAACACTATTGCACTCGCTACTCCTGACTGTTATTGCAGCAGGCCGCCATGGCCTGCTCGCAAGTTTTTCTTTTTAGGCCCTGATCAGCCCACCCGCCAATCGTCGTTCACTCGTCACGCACCTGAGCGCCTTGAAAAAATAGTGCACGAAACAGCCCGATTATTTTGCGCGGCTAACTTTTTTCAGAGAGAAAATAAGTGTCTATCTACCAGGCAGCACTACTGGTTGTGCGCCGGGTCATCGCTTACAGTGAGGCCAGCATCCTCGACAGCGATGTTCGGTGCGGGCGGGCTGGCACTCGTAGCCAGACCAATTAGCGGGCCTACCAAGAGCTGGCGAGTGCTTCAATGACGACGCTGCCCGTCAGAGCATCAACGCTTCCGGTGCAGTTCGGGTGACCAGGCGCTGCTCAGGACGATAACCCCGAAGATCACCAGGTACAGCCAGTATTGGCTCGGGTACGAGAAAGAGCCCACTTGGGCGACCACAAACACGCCGCCACCAACAACTAACCGCTGCCGACGCGTGAACCTCTGCCTGAGCGCTACCAGCTTGCTTCTCCACCCCATTGCCACGCTCCCTGTTTGGTCAGCGGCAAAGCATATCACCCCTATTCAATGATTCCGCCTCGCGCCAGATGCTCGACGCACCGCTGTGCGCTGAGCAGCTCATGGAGCTTGCGGAAGACAGGCAGGTGCCACGACCTCGGTATCAGGGCCAAGGGCGTGGCCAGAGAGATTTGAACGTATCGAATGTCATTGCAAAGACCGGATGTTGCTGGCTCCGCACTTTTAGCGGGGCCAGACAAAAGCTACCCCGGCTTGACGGAACACGTTGCGATGAATGTTGGCATGTAGTTGTCGATCAGAAATCGGGGCACCGGCTGAAAAGCTTCTTCGAAGCCTGTTAGCAGCAAGCCCGCCTCCAGCTGCCCGCTTATTTGCTCCGCTAACGTGTGACCAAATACGAATGCCTCACCTCTCGCTATCTTACCCTCAATTTCGTCAGCATTCAGATCGGTTATGTCTGCGTAAGGCAGTGTGAAGCGCGGTTTCATCAAACCGCTTTTAGCCAGGTCAGTAGAGCGGTCGAAAATGAATACTACCGGATTGTAAAAGCTGCTGAGCAGCTTTCCTCCCTTACCGAGTACGCGATAACATTCAGCCCATACTTTACGAATATCGGGCACATACAGATTCGAGATCGGATGAAAAATCAGGTCAAATGACTCATCATCAAATTCAGACAAGTCCTGCATATCTCCCAAGACCGTGCGTAGAGAAAGATCGTCTCGCTTTGCAACCATATCATCCAATGCCAGCTGATCGCGAGAGGCATCCATCACAACCACTTCAGCCCCCGCAGCCGCCAACACGGGGGCTTGCTGCCCTCCGGAAGCAGCTAGGCACAAAATGCGCTTCCCTTGCACATCGTTAAGCCACGCTGTCGGGAGCTCTGCGGGGATAAGTTGTATTTTCCACTCCCCTCTTCGAGCAGCTTGAATAACTTCGGCAGAAACTGGCTTCGACCAATCACAACCTTCGCGAGCAAGTCGATTCCAGACATTCTGATTATGATCATAAACATCTTTTGAGGAGAATCGGGCAGTCATCGTTACTTATCCCTACAGAAGAGAACAACGCCAAACAGTAAAGCAAGAAGGCTTTATTAGCCGTCACCATCGATCAATTCAAGGTAACAGGCCATATCAACTCAAACAATTACGTGCTTTGACTTTTGGCAAATCCGCAAAAAGCAAATACGCATTAATTATTCATTTCGGGAGAATCTCGATGCAAGATTAATTCAATGAAGACTTTTGAACATAACTGCCCAAGCCGATTCATGCAAGTATCACATTTCGGATACAAGATGGACTCTAGATAGAAACCAGGTCGGCAGCTACGAGATCATACGCACACACAGCGGTTACTCCAGCGCCAACTGCACCTCATCCAGCTCAAGTGATAGCGGTTCGAGCTTCAGCTGCGACTACCTCCTCCCCGCCTCCGCCACCATTTGCGACGTGGGGCTTATCCCACGTAAATCGAAATACTCCTGGACAACGAGCTGGCTGAGCTGACCGGCTAGAAGGTAGCTACCAGCGCGGCTGGCTTGAAGAGCTCCATTGGCACTTCACCGAACGCCGCAGCAGATGACTATTGGTTGGCAGCCAGTACGCCCGAATGAAACTGGGTATAACGCTTCAAGCCATGCTGTCCATGGATCTGGCGTATCTGACAGGACAGCGTCCTGCGGACGTGCGGGTGCTGAGGAGGAACTACATCGAGGGCGTTGCCCTGGGCGTGAAGCAGCAGAAGACACACAAAAAGCTGCGGGCCCTGCTTGAGGTTACGGATTAGAGCGCAGTTTAGTGGCCATGATCAGCATCATCCTGGCTCAGAATGAACAATAGGGGGGACAATGCGAAAGAAAAGAATTCCCAAGTATGTTTCCAAGGCCTTTTTCCCTACCCTCAGAAACGCAAAAAGCCCTGAATAATCAGGGCTTTAGAAGTGGCGGAAGCGTAGAGATTCGAACCCTTCTCTAAGGAGAGCCCCCTTATACGGGTGGTTCGCTCTTTTCACTGCTCACCTTGAAAACAAGCTTAACCCAATAAAACCGGGCCTTTCAAGCTTTTTCATTTTCTCGCCCAGAAAGACGCAACTAGTTGCAGCTTAGGGTGTTGCATCTTACCGAACGGCTAAACGCTTGACTGCGCCCCTCGGCATTAACGGAGCGCGAGATGATGGTCTTGGCTGGACATCTGGACATCTGCCCATCAGGTCATCACCTCGTTGCCAGCCCAATCGCGCACCTCTCAAAGGAAACGCTCCTAATCTATTCTCAGTAGCGTTCCATCGCGATAAGACGTACTGCTCTCGGCTGCTACACCCAGTTGGTTGAGGCCGCGATCCATTAAGTGTGGACTCCATCGGGGTTAAACCACCAACCCGGCTACCCCTCCCCCACCCCAGACAACAGGGAGAGATGTCTTGTCACGGCTTTCTTATAGATCCTCCCCTCCTCAGCCGAGGATCCCACTCTCAGGGCACTCATTGGGGCTGCCATGGGCTGAAATCAAGCTAGGCTCTGTACGAAATCCCGAGAAACCTAATCGGCGTCCCTCGGAAGCTGATTTTTTGTAAGGTTTCCAACCATCTACGGAAAGGAATCCTGTGATGGCAAAGCGTTACGAACTTTCGGATGAGGCTTGGGCTGTGGTTGCTGATCTCTTCACCGAAACCCATGGCCGGGGGCGGCCCCGCCTGAGCGACCGCCTGATGCTCGATGGCGTGCTCTGGGTGCTCCGCTCAGGTGCTGCGTGGCGAGATATGCCGGAGCGCTTTGGCCCGTGGTCAACGGTGTATCAACGGTTTCGGGTTTGGCGAAAACAAGGCACGTTCGATCAGATGCTCATACGCTTGCACCTGAGGTTCAATGAGCAAGGTTTGATTGATCTACAGACCTGGATGATCGACTCAACTGCTGTACGCGCAACCCGAGCCTCATCAGGCGCCGGAAAAAAAAAGGGGGCCTGACGAGCCTGCCGATCACGCTCTAGGCCGCAGTCGCGGTGGCCTGACAACCAAAATCCACATGCTCTGCGACGCCAACGGGACACCGTTGTGCTTCCTCCTCTCTGGCGGTCAAGCCAGTGACATCAGCTACGCCCAACCCCTGTTGGACGAGGTCAGCATTCCATTGAGCCAACGTGGCCGCCCGCGTAAACGCTGTAAATGGTTGCTTGCCGACAAGGGCTACGATGCCGAAGCGCTACGCCGTTATTGCGACCGATATCGAATGCAACCCGTCATCCCGCTGCGCTCGATGAAGCGCAAACCCAAGCCTGGCTTACCAAGGCTGTTTGATCGGCCCAAGTACCGACAGCGCAACATCATCGAGCGCATGTTTGACTGGCTGAAAGAGAACCGACGCATCGTGACGCACTTCGACAAGCTCGCGAAAAGCTATGCCGCTATGGTCTCGCTGGCTTGTTCCATGCGGTGTTTGCGACATCTCTTTTCGTACAGAACCTANCAAGCCCGCTCCCACAGGTACGGCGCTGGTTTCGAGAACGGCGCTGTACCTGTGGGAGCGGGCTTGACCCGCGATNGGGCGACATCGATATCAAAGCGCTGAAAGACAACATCAACCTGCTGGCCAAGCTCGACATCACTGCCAATGCCGACCGCATCACGCTGACAGCCAAGACCGAACTGGTGGTACAGGGCGGCGGCAGTGCCACCACCTACAACGCCAGCGGCATCACCCACGTGACCACCGGGCCGTACACCGCGCACGCGGCGAACTTCGCCCATGTGGGGCCCAAGAGCCTGGCCGGGACCTTCCCCGAGCCGCCCAAGCCGGGCAAGGGCAGCCTGGAGCTGTTCAACCTGTACGCCAATGCCAAGGGCATCCAGGCCGGCGATTACGAAGTGACCGATGCGCTGGGTACGGTGCTCAAGGGCAGCCTCGATGGCCAGGGGTTCAATGCCGTGTCGGGGGTGGCACCGGGGCCGGCGTGGGTCAGGTTCGGACGCGACCCGACCCCGCCGTGGACACCGAGCAGCTACATCGGTTTGGTCAACTGGCCGTTGCAGCTACCTGACCCCAGCCACTCGCCCACGGTAGTGGCAACGCTGGTCGACAAGCTGGTGCTGCCCAACGATGGCAAGGGCAGTCTTTTTGGCAGTGCCAGGCAACTGGTCAGTGCCGCCAGCTCTGCCCTGCCTGCTGCCTCGGTCGCCCTGGGCGAGGCCGACCAGGCGGGCGCTGCACTCAAGGGCGCCAGGGCCAGCCTGCCCACGCTGCCGGCCCTCTCACTGACCGACCTCAAGGCTCCAGGCCTGAATACCGTTACCGATCTGCTGCCAGGTGAACTGATCTCATGAGCGACAACACCCCCGCCAAACAACGGCCACCACAGGCCGCAGTCGTTCCCCTGGATCAGATCGGCATCGAGGACGTGAGTAGCGGCGCCGCCGTGTTCGACGCCTGGCTGCGGGATATCAGCGGTGGCTACGTCAACCTCGAGCGCCTCAAGGAGGTGGCTGAGGTGCTGCCGGTCATCGGCAACATCATCGCCCTGGTCGATGCGGTCGGCGACGTTGTCAACCTGGCCTCCAGCGACAAGCCCGACCCGCTCGACTGGGTCAGCCTGGGCATCAACCTGATCGGCGTGATTCCCACGCCACCGACCATGGCGGCTGCGCGCAAGAGCCTGCGGCCGATGCTGGTGCTGGCCCGTCAGGAAGGCAAGCAGATGCTCGGCGACTCGTTGATCGAGATCATCGTCGGCCACCTCAATGCCACCTTGCTTGGCGAAATCGATGCCTTTCTGGCTGACGCAGAAGGGCAGTTGGAGGCGATCCTCAAGGAGTGCGCCGACGTCGGTGAGAAGCTGGTCAACAACACGGCCAACGCGATCGATGCCGTGATTACCGGCAAGCTCGACAGCGCCGCGAATCTGGAGGCTGCCGGGCGCAGCGCCATTGCAGCAAAGAACGCGTTGCGTTCCGACCCCTCGGTGGTCTTCGAAAACGCCTTCGCCGCCCTCAGCGATGCCTACGCCGCGATGGGCAAGGGCGCCGCCAACATGATCATGCGCAATGCCGTGCCCGAGGGGGTACAGCATGAAGTGCTGGCCCGTACCCGGGCCCTGCGTAGCCTGGCGCCACAGATGCGTACGCAACTGATGAGCATGACCAGTGCAGCCAACCCGCAATCCATCGAGAGCATGCGCCTTATCCTGCACAACAGCAGTGTGCTCTGGCACAAGCGCAATCCCAAGGCACTCGGCAGCACGGTCAAGGGCGACAAGACCACCCAGGCCAGGCATCAGGATGCCAAGGGCGAGACCGAGGCCATTACCCGGCAGGCGTCGGCCAAACAAGCGGCCAACGACAGCAAGAACGGCACCTGTGCCAGCAGTTGCAACCGTATCAACTTCGCCCTTGGCAGCGAGTCGCTGGACCACACCGACTTCAGCCTGCCAGGCCCGTTTCCCGTCATCTGGACCCGTACTTACAATTCGCGTCTCGAGCGCCTCGACAACCCCAGCCTCGGTGCCCGTTGGCTCACCGAGTTCACCACCTGCATCGACGTGGTCGGCCAGGGCCTGGTGCTGCTTGACTTCGATGGGCGCAGTCACGATTTTCCAATGCCCGAAAAGGGCAAGCCCCACTACGACGCTGTCGAGTACCTCACCCTGGTGCGCACCGGCGAACAGCAACTGGTACTGCTGCGTGGCCTGGATCGCCGGGAGACCTATGCGCGCCATGGCGATCGTTTCTATCTGACGCACATTCAGCTACGCAGCGGCGCGGGCGCCATGCTGCACTACGAGCATCGCCACAACGGCCAGCCGGTGCTGTCCGACATCAACACCTACCAGGACGACGACCCCAGCAAGGTACACCTGCAACTGGGAACGCGGCTCGACGCGCACGGGCATATCCAGGGTCTCTGGCACGTGGTCGACGGCAAGCCGCTGCGCCAACTGTGCGCCTATCACTATGACGGCGCGGGTGACCTGGTGGCGGCTCAGGATGAAAACGGTGCCGCCTGGCACTATGAGTACCAGCATCATCTGATCACCCGTTACACCGACCGCACCGGGCGCGGTTTCAACCTGGAGTGGGACGGCAACGGCCCGCATGCCAGGGCCATCCATGAGTGGGCAGATGACGGCAGCTTCGAAGTGCACCTGGAGTGGGATGAGCGTATCCGCCTCACCTATGTGACCGACGCCCATGGCCAGGAAACCTGGCACTACTACGACATCCAGGGCTACACCTACCGCATCCGTCATCCGGACGGCAATTCGGAGTGGCTGTTCCGGGATGAGCGCAAGAACGTCATCCGCCACGTGCACCCCGACGGTAGCCAGGACCGCTACAGCTTTGATGAGCGCAGCAACCTGCTGCAGCACATCCGTCCCGACCACAGCACGCTGCACTACGCCTACGACGACCATGACCAGCTGATTAAGATCCGCGATGCCGAGGGTGGCCTTTGGCTGCGCGACTACGACGAGCGCGGCAACCTGGTAGAGACGGTCGACCCGCTGGGCAACAAGACCGAATTTGCCTACACCCCAAGCGGCCTGGTAAGTGCGATCAAGGACGCCAACGGCAACCAGAAGGCGCTGGCCTACAACGACGCCGGGCAACTACTCGAGTACGTCGACTGCTCCGGCAAGACCAGCCAGTGGGCCTACAACGACTTCGGCCAGCTGGTGCAGTTCGCCGACGCAGCGGGCAACAAGACCGCCTATGAGTACAAGGCCGGGCAACTGTCCAGGGTCACCCACCCCGACAACACCGAAGAGCGCTTCGAACGTGATGCCGAGGGCCGTCTGCTGGCGTACCTCGACGCGCTCGACCGCTGCACCACCTGGACCTATTCCGGCGCCGGGCTTCTGGCCGAGCGCGTCGACGCCAACGAGCACACCCTGCGCTACCGCTGGGACAAACTGGGCCGGCTGATTGGCCTGGAAAACGAAAACACCAGCCAGGCGAGCTTCGTGTACGACCCGGTCGGTCGCCTGTTGCAGGAGACCGGCTTCGATGGCCTGACCACCCGCTATCAATACGACCCGTACAGCGGTCGCCTGGCCTCGACCCAGGTCGGCCAGCGCCGCATCGACCTGCGTTTCGACCCCATGGGTCGGCTGGCCGAGCGTACCGCCAGGCTGGGTGATCAGTCCCAGACCGAGCGCTTTGCCTATGACGGCAACGGCAGGCTGATCCAGGCGATCAACGCGGCAAGCCAGCTGCAGTGGTTCCATGACGAGGCGGGCAATCTGACCCGCGAGCATCAGCATTACCTGGGGTTGCAGCAGCCGATGGTGGCGGTGTGGACGCACAAGTACGACGTGCTCAACCAGCGCATCGCGACCGTGCGCCCCGATGGCCATACGGTCAGCTGGCTGACCTACGGCAGCGGCCACCTGCTGGGCATGAAGCTCGACCAGCACGACATGCTCAGCTACGAGCGCGATGACCTGCACCGTGAAGTGGCGCGCCGTCAGGGCAACAAGCTGATGCAGACCCAGGCCTGGGACCCGGCCGGACGGCTGCAGGAGCAACTGCTAGGCAGCCACGACGGCAAGTCCACGTTGCTCAAGCGTCAGTACCAGTACGATGGCGCCGGGCAACTCACCGACATTCACGACAGCCGACGTGGTCAGTTGGCCTACCAGTACGACCCTGTCGGTCGCCTGTTGCAGGCCACCAGTCGCCTGGGGGTGGAGACATTCGCGTTTGACCCGGCCGGTAACCTGCTGGACGAGAAGACGCAGCAGCTCAACCGCCCAGCGGGCTTGACCCGCGATAAGGCCCTCAAGCCCGACCTCAGTTCGAACAGGCGGTGGCAACGGGGGATGCCTACTACCTGGCATGGCCGGTGGGCAGTGCGTGGCGCGAGAGTATCGAGCGGCTACGGGTGTACCTGCTGGGGCAGTTGCCGGCCTGAAAAACTTCGCGGGGCAAGCCCGCTCCCACANTCAAGCCCGACCTCAGTTCGAACAGGCGGTGGCAACGGGAGATGCCTACTACCTGGTATGGCCGGTGGGCAGTGCGTGGCGCGAGAGCATCGAGCGATTGCGGGTGTACCTGCTGGCCTCTTCGCCGGCAAGGCCGGCTCCTACAGACGGCGCAACCTTGTAGGAGCCGGCCTTGCCGGCGAAGAGGCCCGCAAGAGCGACCTCAGAACCGCGTCGTGGCACTCACCCCGAACGTCCTGCGATCCCCCCGCGCATCCCACGCCACATCGAACGGCAGCGGCACGCTGTCGGTCTTGTACTGCTTGTCGGTGAGGTTGTTCACGTAGGCGGTGAAGTCCAGGTCATATTGCCCGCCCACATGGTACGTGGCGCTGGCATTGCCCAATGTGTAGCCACCCTGCGACACGCTGTGGTCGGCCTGCGCGGTGGGCAGAAAGAAGATCCGGCTCTGGTAGCGCCAGTCGGTGCCCAGGGTGATGTCGTCGCCGTTCTCCAGCGCAATGCGATAACTGCCCCCCACCGCCAGTGTGCGCGACGGCGAACGTGCAATGCGGTTGCCCGAGTAGTCCACACCCCCCGATTCGAAGTCCTGCAACTCGGTGTGCAGTAGCCCCAGCGAGCCATGCAGTTCCAGGTTGGCCAAGGGCAGCGCCTGCAACTCGAACTCCGCACCGCGTATCACGCCCTGGCCGCTGTTGGTCAGCAGCGACACCACCTGCCCGTTGCGCACCGACACCGCGTTCACCTGGATGTCCGAATAGTCGTAGTAGAACACGTTGGCATTGGCGATCAGGCGCTCGTCGAACCACTCGCTCTTGACCCCCAGTTCGTAGGCGTCGACGTTCTCCGGCGCCACCACCGAGGCCTCGGCCTGCACCTGCGCCCCGCCGCTGAAGCCGCCGGAACGAAAGCCCTTGGCATAACGAAAGTACACCCGCGCGTTGTCGTTGAGCTGGTATTCGGGGGTGAAATCATAGGTCAGCTTGTTCCAGGTGCGTTTCTCGTCCTGCACCACCGTGGTCACCAGCGGCCCGCTGTAATGCTTCCACCAGTCGTTGCGGTTGCTGAAGTCGACACTGGCAGCATCCGGCGCGGCCACCCGGCGCAGGTCGATGTCCTTGGTTTCGCGGGTCCAGCGCAGGCCGGCGGTGAAGCTCAGGTCGTCGGTGGCCTGCCAGGTGCTGCTGCCGAACAGCGCGAAGCTGTCGGTCTTCTGGTCGATGTCGGTACGCCCGAAGTCGGCCACGCCGAAGGCCTGGTTGTAGGCTTCGGGGAACAGCGCATTGCTGTTGTGGCTGTCGAGCTGTTCGTGGAACAGGTGGGTGCCGACGATCCAGCTCACCGGCTGGTTCTTCGCCGACGACAGGCGCAGCTCCTGCGACACCTGCTTCCAGCGGTCGTCGTTATAGCCACGGCCGAACTCGTAGATGCTCATGTTCGGGCTCTGGGCCTTTTCGTGCACGTCGTCGAAGGCGGTGATCGAGTCCAGCTGCAGCTCGCCAAGGTCCCACTTGAGCGCCAGTTGCAGGCCGTTGTGCTCGATGCGGTCATCGGCCTTGCCGGTGAAGGCGACCTTGTCGGAGGCAGGCTTGGGCGCGGGCCCGAACAGCGTGCTGCCGCCCGGCCCGGCACCCCAGGCGCGGGCCACGATACCTTGCCCCTTGTAGTCACGGGCGTGCAGCTGCAGGGTGGCCTGCAGGTCGTCGTTGACCTGGGCCAGCAGTTGCAGGCGCAGGGCCTGGTCATGGATGTCGCCGGCAGTGTGGCCATCGACCTCGTTCTTGAGCTGGCCGTCGCTGCTCTGGTCGATGAACGCCACCCGCGCGGCCAGGCGGTCCTTGACCAGGGTATCGCCGTAGGCACCTTCGTACAGGCGCGAATTGTAGTTGCCCAGGTCGAGCTTGAAGTAGCCGTTGGCGCCGTCTTCGAAGCTTGGCTTGCGCGACACGAAGTTGATCGCGCCACCGGTGGTGTTCTTGCCCCACAGCGTGCCTTGCGGGCCGCGCAGCACCTCGACGCGCTCCATGTCGTAGAGCGGGAAGCCGGTGGCCACGTGCGGGTCGATGTACACGTCATCGGTATAGATGCCCACCGGGTACACGGTGGTCGAGGCCATGTCGCCCGAGCCCATGCCGCGGATGTACCAGCGCGGGCGCTGGTGCCCGGCGAACTCGGGGGCGATGGCGTTGGGCACGTTCTGCAGGGCCTTGCCGGCACTGAAGCCGCCGCCGCTGCGGTCGATCTGGCGGTCACTGACCACCGAGATCGCCGAGGGTACGTCCTGTACCGATTCTTCGCGCTTCTGCGCGGTCACGGTGACGGTGGGCAAGGCGTCGGCGGGCGGTGCGGCGGCCAGGGCGGCGGTGCCGTGCAACGTGGCGGCAATGGCCAGCGCAAGGGGTAGATAGGCGGTAGGGGCAGGCATGGCGGGGGTTCCGATAAGTCAGGGTAAGCGGACTATCGCAAGCAGCGTGCCAATGCTTTATGTAGTTGAATTATATGAATTTTATGGATTATTCGAACAGCGGCTGCTGACCAGGCAACAGTGTGGCAGCAGCGGGTTGTGTGCTGGGCATCAGGGCTGCTGCGCAGCCCATCGAGGGTCAAGCCCGCTCCCAAAGTGATCACCGCCACCCTGCAAGAGCGGGCTTGACCCGCGAAGCTTTTACCAGTCGTAGGTCAACTCAAGCGCCGCCGTACGCTCCTGACCGTAATAGCAGCCAAACGCATACACGCACGTCGACACATACTCCCGGTCGAACAGATTCTGCACGTTCAGGCTCGCCTGCAGGCCCTTCAACCCCAGCTGCGCCAGGTCGTAGTTGATCGTTGCGTCATACACCACGAACGACGGTGTCTTGAAGGTGTTCGCCGAGTCCCCGTAGTTCTTGCCGGTGTACCTGGCCCCTGCCCCTACTGTCAGCCCGGCCAGGCTGTCGTCGAAATGCCAGGCCACCCAGCTGCTGGCCGACCACGGTGCCTGCGCCGCGTTGCGGTTGCCCTCGTCGCCGTCGGCGCTCTTGGTGCGGAACGAATCCAGGTACGACAGCGCCAGCAGCAGGTCCACCTGCCCCACGCTGCTCTTGGCCTCCAGTTCGATACCGCGCGAGCGGATCTCGCCATCCTGGGTCTGGTACATCGGGTCGTCGCGGTCGGTGGTCAGCACGTTCTTCTGCTTGATCTGGTACACCGACGCCGTGATCAGGGTGTTGTCCTGCGGCTGGTACTTGACCCCCACTTCATACTGCTCGCCCTCGATCGGCTTGAACGAACTGGCACCACGCGCCGGTGAGCTCTTGCCCACCGACGGCATGAACGATTCGGCATAGCTCACATAGGGCGCCAGGCCGAACTCGGTGACGTAGGTCAGGCCCACTCGCTTGGTGAACTTCTTGTCCTTCTGCGGCACCTTGCGCTCTGCCGGGCTTTGCGCCAGCAGGTCACGGTTCTCGACCTCGGCCCAGTCCTGGCGCCCGCCCAGGGTCAGGATGAAGCGGTCGAAGCGGATCTGGTCCTGCACGTACAGGCCGGTCTGCTTCACCGTGTTGTCCCACTTGGTGGTCAGGGTCGGCACGCCGTCGGTGTGGTAGTTGGTGGGGTTGTACAGGTCGATGATCTCGGCGTTGTAGAGGTTGTAGCCCTGGTAGCGACGGGTGAACTTGCGGTAGTCCACGCCGCCCAGCAGGGTGTGCTCCAGCGCCCCGGTGCTGAACGTGCCCTCCAGGTTGTTATCGATGCTGTAGGTGGTGTTGTGCTGGCGCCAGTCCAGCTTGGTGCGGGTGGCGCGGGTATCGTCGACCACGCCGTTGGCATCGGTGACGAAGCGGTTCAGGTAGAAGCCGCGGTAGCGATCGTTGACGTCGATGTAGCGTGCACTCTGACGAAACTTCAGGTTGTCGTTGAACACGTGCGCCAGGTCGTAGCCGAACACCTGCTGGTCGCGGGTGTAGGCGTTCCAGTCGCTGTCGCCCAGGAACACGTCGCGGTCGATATGCTGGCCGCGGCTGTTGCGATACAGCGTGCCGATGACCGGCAGCGCCTGATAGTCCGCCGCGCCCTTGTCGCGCTGGATCTGCGCGTAGGCGGTGAACTCGGTCTGCTCGTTTGGCGCCCAGGTCAGGCTCGGCGCGATCAGCGTGCGCGACTCGTCGGCATGCTCGACCTGCTCGTTGCCGCTCTTGGCCAGGCCCACCAGGCGATAGCTCAGGGTCTTGTCGGCGTCCAGCGCACCGCCCACGTCGAAGGCACCCTTGACCCGGTCATAGCTGCCATAGCTGAGCTTGACCTGATGATGGTCCTCGGTGCCCGGGCGCTTGGACACCAGGTTGATCATGCCGCCCGGCTGGTTCTGGCCGTACAGCACCGAAGCCGGGCCCTTGAGCACTTCGATGCGTTCAAGCAGGTAGGGGTCGATCTGCGGCGCGCCGCCCAGGCTGCCGGCATACGGCAGGTAGGCGCCATCCAGGTACAGCAGGGTCGGCGCAAAGCCGCGGCTGCCGATCTCGTCGGCGATGGTGTTGCGGTCGGTGTAGCCGTTGGTACTCAGCCCCGGCGTATAGCGCAACGCCTGGGTCAGGTTGCGAGCGCCCTGGGTCTGCACCTGGGCGGCGGTGACCACGTTGACTGCCTGGGGGATTTCGAGGATCGGCGTGTCGGTCTTGGTGGCCGTGGCGCTGCGGGTGGCCACGTAACCTTCCACCGGGCCGCGCGCGTCTTCCAGGCTGCGGCCATCGATGGCGGTGGGCGCCAGGTTGAGCGCGGCGCCATCGCTCAACGGGTACAGGCTCCAGGTGCCGCCGCGGGTGCTGCCCAGCCCCAGGCCAGTGCCGGTCAGCGCCTGGCGCGCGGCCTGTTCGGCAGTGAAATTACCGCGTACCGCAGCGGCACGCTTGCCCTCCAGCAGCGCCGGGCTTACCGACAGGGTGTGCCCGCCTTCGCGAGAGATACGGCTGAGCGTCTCGCCCAGCGGCCCGGCCGGCAGGTCGAAACGGTGCACGACACTGCTGGCCGCGATGGCGTTGTCGGCCTGCGCAGGCATCGTCGACAGCGGGCCAAGGGCGATGGCCAGGGCCAGCAGCCCTGGGCGGAAAGTCATGTGTGACATGGTGGCAAGGTGCTCGTTGTAGGTTGGCATTCAACGAGCAAGACCGACGAAAACGCCAACCCCCTCACACCGGGTGCAAAAAAATCAGCGCGCCTCTATTCGGGTCAGCCAGCCGCCGTACTGCTCCAGGCGAATCGGCAAGGTCTCGGCCAATGCGTGCAGGGTGGCATCGCTGTCATCCAGGCTGAACACCCCGAACACCCGCACCTGCGCCGCCTGCGGGCTTATGCGCAGCAGCCCCGGACGATAGCGGCGCAGCACTTCGACCACCTCGCCCAAGGGCTCGTCGTGTACCACCAGTTGCCCGCTCTGCCAGTCGGCGCGGCTGCGCAGCGACACTGCTTCGGGGTGGATACCCTGCGCATCGAAACGCGCCGCCTGGCCCTGTTCGACAACGCTGCTGGCGCCCCCACGGGTGGTCAGTCGCACGCTGTGCTGCTGCACTGCCACCAGGCTGTGGTCACGGCTCTGGCGCACCAGGAACTGCGTACCCAAGGCACGCGCCTCGCCGTGCGCCGTGGCAATCACGAAGGGCCTCGCGGCATCGGCCGCCACCCTTACCAGCACCTCACCTTCACGTATCAGCACACGGCGCTGCGCAGCGTCGAAGCGAATGTCCACGGCGCTACGCGCGTTGAGCAACAGTTCGCTGCCATCGGCCAGGGTCACGCGCTTGCGCTCACCCGTGGCACTGTGCAGATCGGCAAACAGGCCTTCGAGCGGTGTCAGACGGTTGGCGATGCCGCCTGCACCCAGCCCCAGCAGCAGCATCGCCAGGCCGCCACCCAGCACCTTGCGCCGGCCGTGCACGGGCGCCGCCAGCAAGCTGCGACTGGCGGCCTGGCGCTGGCCGGGGCTGCGCGCCTCGGCTTCTTCGAGGCTGGCCAGCGGCTGGCTGAGCAGTGCATTGACCCGCTGCCAGGCGTGGCGGTTGGCCGGGCTGGCCGACAGCCAGGCTTCGAAGGCCTGATGCCGCGCATCGCCAGGCGGTACCGACTCCAGCCGCAGCAACCAGTCGACCGCCGACTGGGTGGCCGAATCCACCTTGGGCACGCTCATGGGCCCACCACGCTCAGGCAATGCACAAAGGCGCGGCGCAGGTCGCGCTCCACCGTCGCCAGCGACACGCCCAGTTGCTCGGCTATTGCCGGCTGCGACAGGCCTTCCAGACGATGCAGCACGAACGCCTGGCGCACCCGCAGCGGCAGGCCCGCCAGCAGACGGTCGATGCTCTCGATGGCCTCGCGCACCAGGGCCAGGTCTTCTTCAGAGGGGCTGAAGCTGTCGGGCAGCAAAGCCAGCTGCTCCAGGTAGGCGCGCTCCAGGCTGCGGCGGCGCCACAGGTTACGCAGCAGATGGCGCGCCACGGTGGCCAGGAAGGCCCGCGGCTGCTCCAGCTGTGGCAACTGCTGCGAGCCCAGAGCGCGCACGAACGTGTCCTGGGTCAGGTCGGCGGCATCCTGCGGGCAGTGCAACTGGCGATACAGCCAGCCGCGCAGCCAGCGGTAGTTGTCGCTATAGAGCGCGGTGAACAGGGCGTTGGGGTCTGAAGGCGTGGGCACGCTGGGCAAATCCGACACGAATGGTAATTTGTCTCATTATCATGTTGATGTTTTGCCATGAAAGCAATGCTGCCCTGCGACAACGCCTTGATTTAAGGTAGGCGCTTGCTGCCACCCACCAGGAGCCTGCCGATGATCCGCCCCGCCACCGCCCACGACGTTGCACCTGTACAGGCACTGATCGAGGCTGCCTATGCGCTGTACATTCCACGCATCGGTGCCAGGCCGGGGCCGATGCTGGAGGATTACGCCGCGCTGATCGCCCAGGGTCGGGTCGAGGTGTTCGAAGAGCAAGGTCAGGTGCTCGGTGTGCTGGTGCTGATCGCCCAGGCCGATGGCCTGTTGCTCGACAATGTCGCGGTAAGCCCGGCCGCTCAGGGCCGCGGGCTTGGGCGACAACTGATGGCGCATGCCGAAGCGCGTGCCCGGCAGCTGGGGCTGGAGGTGGTGCGGTTGTACACCAATGAAGCGATGAGCGAAAACCTGGGGCTGTATGAGCGGCTGGGTTATCGCGAAACCCACAGGGCCGTGCAGGCGGGGTTTCGGCGGGTGTTCATGGAGAAGCGGCTGGGCGGCTGAAGTGCCTGGCCGGCAAGGCCGACGCCTACAGGCGTAGCGCTGAACCTGTAGGCGCCGGCCTTGCCGGCGAAGGGGTGTCTCAGTCTTCCAGCGGCTTGGGCGGCGCAGCCGGCTTGGCGGGCTTGGCCGGCTTGGCATGCTTGCCCGGCTTGCCCTCTGGCGCAGGCTCGGCGGCGGGCGCTGCGACCGTCGGCGCCACAATGGCCTTTTCGCTGGCCGGCAACTGGTCGACCGCCGCGAAGATCTGCTCCGGCTCCACCGTGCCGTCATGCTCGATGATGTGCTTCTCGCCGTCCTTGCCCACCAGCACCACCTGGGTGCCCTTGCGCGCGCCCAGGCTGAGTTCGCGAATCAGCGCCATGGTGGTCTGCTGCTCGAGGTTCTTGTCGTCACGCTTGCCGACCATGCCCGCCACGCTGTAGAGCACCAGGTTGCGCTCCTCGAACTTGCTCTTGGTCGCCGGGTCCTTGAGGGCCTCGTTCAGGGTGCGCAAGGTCGGGTCGGCGGTGCTGGGGGCAATCACGATCAGGGGTCTGGACTTGCCCAGGTCAACGGCCAGGGGCGCGTCATCGGCGAGCAGCGGGCTGGCGACTGCCAGCAGGGTGGCGAAGGTCAGTGACCGAACAAGCATGTGCATCTCCTTCTTGTTTCCATGCACCAAAGACTACAGATCAAAGCGAAAGATCCGAGCGAGCCTAAACGACTGCCCGCGTGTGTGGACGTTTACAAAAGTAACTTTCGGTTTCAAGGGTAGCTGTGCATGTGCAGAGGATAGCTGAAGGTCAGGGATGTGTCGGGCCACTGGCCCCTTCGCCGGCCAGGCCGGCTCCTGCAGGTTCGCTCAATGGTGGTGTGCAGGGGCGCAACAGCCCCATCAGAACAACCCCATCTGCCGATCGATCAGGGTGCTGAAGTCATCCCCCACAAACGGCAGTATCGCATCGGCCACCGGCTGCAGCTGCCGGGTCAGGTAATGCTCGTAGTCGATGCCGTTGCGCCGGTTTTCCAAAGGCTCGGGCCCGGCCAGGGTCATCACGTAGCTGATCCACCCGCCATTCTGGTACTGGCGTGGCCGCCCCTGGCTGTCGTTGAACTCGTCGGCCATGCGTGCCGCCCGCACATGCGGCGGCACGTTGCGCTGGTAGTCGTCCAGGGGCCGGCGCAGGCGCTTGCGGTAGACCAGTTGATCGTCCAGCTCCCCGGCCAGGGTGCGCTGCACGTAGTCCTTCACATAGGCCTGGTGCGGCCTGCGCTCGAAAATGCGCTGGTACAGCTCCTGCTGAAAGTGCTGGGCCAGCGGCGACCAGTCGGTGCGCACGGCCTCCAGGCCCTTGTAGACCATCTCGTCGGGCCCGCCCTCGCGGTGCACCAGGCCTGCATAGCGCTTCTTGCTGCCCTCCTCGGCACCGCGGATGGTGGGCATCAGAAAGCGCTTGTAGTGGGTTTCGTACTGCAGCTCCAGCGCACTGTCCAGGCCGTACTCATCGCGCAGGTGCTCGCGCCACCACTGGTTGACCTGCTGCACCAGGGCACGCCCGATCTCCCCGGCCTGCGCCTCGTCATGGGCCCGCTTGAGCCACACGAAGGTCGAGTCGGTATCGCCGTAGATCACCGTGTAGCCCTGGGCCTCGATCAGCTCGCGGGTGCGGCGCATGATCGCGTGCCCGCGCATTGTGATCGACGACGCCAGGCGCGGGTCGAAAAAGCGGCAGCCACTGGAACCAAGCACCCCGTAGAAGGCGTTCATGATGATCTTCAGCGCCTGCGACAGCGGCGCATTGTGTTCGCGCTTGGCCTGCTCGCGGCCCTGCCACACGTGCTCGACGATGGCCGGCAGGCAATGCCGTGTGCGCGAGAAGCGTGCGCCGCGAAAACCCGGCACCGAGTGTTCGTCATCCGGCTCGCGCAGGCCCTCGACCAGGCCGATGGGGTCGATCAGGAAGGTGCGGATGATCGACGGGTACAGGCTCTTGTAGTCCAGCACCAGCACCGACTCGTACAGGCCGGGGCGCGAATCCATCACGAAGCCGCCGGGGCTGGCCTCGTCCGGGCGCCCGCCCAGGCTTGGGGCGACAAAGCCCTGGCGGTGCATCAGCGGTATGTACAGGTGACAGAACGCCGCCACCGAACCGCCGCTGCGGTCGGCCGGCAGGCCGGTGACCGTGGCGCGTTCGAGCAGAAAGGTCAGCAGCTCGGTCCTGGCGAAGATGCGCGTGACCAGCTCGCAGTCCTTGAGGTTGTAGCGCGCCAGGGCCGGCTTGTCCTCGGCGAACATGCGGTTGATTTCGTCCATGCGCTGGTACGGCGTATCGATGGCCTTGCCTTCGCCGAGCAGGGTCTGGGCGACGTTCTCCAGGCTGAACGAGGGGAAGCTCCAGGTCGCCGACCGCAGCGCCTCGATGCCGTCGATGATCAGGCGCCCGGCAGCGGCGGCAAAAAAGTGCGTGCGGCTGCCGTGCTCGCGCCATTCCATCACCTCGCCGCCGCGCCCCAGGCGCAGCGGCACCTGCAACTGCTGGGCATGGGCGTGCAGCACGCGCAGGTCGAACTGCACCAGGTTCCAGCCGATGATCGCGTCGGGGTCGTGCCGGGCCATCCAGTCGTTCAGGCGCTCCAGCAGCTGGGCACGGCTGGCGCAGTACTCCAGGTCGAAGTCCACGCCACTGGCGTCGCCGTTGGCCGGGCCGAGCATGTACACCTGGCGCTGGCCACAACCTTCCAAGGCAATCGAATACAGCTCGCCGCGCTCGGTGGTCTCGATGTCCAGCGACACCAGGCGCAGGTTCGGCCGGTAGTCCGGGGCCGGCTTGAGCTGGGCGTCGAGCAGCAGGCCGTCGGCATCGGGGCGGCCGCTGAACGTCACCGGGGCAGTGATGAAGCGCTCCATCAGGTAGCGCTCGGGCGGGCGGATGTCGGCTTCCAGCAGGTCGACGCCCGCGGCGCGCAGGCGTTTTTCCAGCTGCATCAGCTGGCGATGCTGGCGGCAGTACAGGCCCAGCACCGGTCGGTGGCGGAAGTCGCACAGCGCCAGCTCGCGCAGCTCGACGTCGCGTTCGGTGCGCAGCACCGCCTCGACATGGGCACGCTGGGTGGCGGCGACGAACGCCACCGACGTCTGCACGGGCAGGCGCAACTGGCGCGGGCCCTGGTCGGTCGCCAGCCAGAACTCCACGCATGTGCCCTCTGGCGTATCCCGCCAGTGCCGGGTCAGGACAAAGCCCTGTTGAACCTCCACCGCTGCAACCTCGTACCCCTGTCAATGCGCCGATTCTACCTGATAGTGCCGGGCTTACCCGGCATTGCGCCGCCCCAGCGGAAAACCGTGCCGGTGCGAACGCAGGGTCAGGGTCAACGCCAGCCCCACCAGCGCCAGCAGCAGCCACGGGAAACTCTGCACGCCCCAGTGGCTCAGCAGCACGCCGCCCACCAGCCCGGCCACGGCGATGGCCAGGTTCCACACGGTGACGATCATCGACTGCGCCACGTCCGCACCCTCGCCCGCCGCATCGGCACTGGCGGTCTGCAGCAGGGTGCCGGCGCCGCCGAAGCTCAGGCCCCACAGCGCCACACTGAAGTACACCAGCAGCGGCGCACCGGTAGCCAGGCCCAGCAGCACCGACGCCACGCCGAAACCGACCAGGCTGCCCAGCACCAGCCGGCGCAGGTGGCGGTCGATCAGCACGCCCACCACGCCAATCCCCACCAGCGCGGCGCAGCCGAACAGCAGCAGTACCGGGCCGGTGCTGCCGGCCATGCCGCCGGCCTGCAGAAACGGCACGATGTAGGTGTACAGCACGTTGTGCGCCAGCACCCAGGTGAAGATCACCGCCAGCACCGCGCTCACCCCGGGGGTGGCCAGCACCTGGCCGATGGCGGCACGCCTGCCGGCCGGCAGGCCGTCGAAGTCCGGCACGCTGAGCAGCACCCAGCCCATCAGCACCAGGGTCGCCAGCGACACCAGCACGAAGGTGCTGCGCCAGCCCAGCAGGTCGCCCAGCCAGGTGCCCGCCGGCACCCCCAGCGACAGCGCCAGGGGCGCGCCGATCATGGCCACCGCCATCGCCCGGCCCTGCTGGCTCACGCTGACCATGCGCCGTGCGTACCCGGCGATCACGCCCCACGCCAGGCCGGCCGCCACCCCGCACATGAAGCGCGCCACCAGGGTCAGGGTGTAGTGCTCGGACACCGCCGTCACCGTGTTGAACACCCCGAAGCCGAGCACCGCCAGCATCAGCACCCTGCGTCGGCGCCAGCCCTGGGTCAGGGTCACCAGCGGGATCGCCGCCAGCAGCGAGCCCAGCGCATAGGCCGTGACCAGTTGCCCGGCCATCGCCTCGCTGACCTGCAGGCCGCTGGCGATGTGCCCCAGCAGGCCGGCCGGCAGGGTCTCGGTGAGAATCGCGATGAAGCCGGCCATCGACAACGCCAGCAGGCCGGACAACGGGAACGCCGGTTCGGCCTCCACCCCTGCTGCGGCCTGGGCCGGGCAACTGCTCTGGGACATGGTGCAAACTCCTGAAATAAAAAAGTGACTGCACGGTAATCCTTCCCGCCACTGCGGAAAAAGACGGGTAGAATTCCGCACAATCCGGACACACCTGTCCGCAATCGGAGAACGACCATGGACAGCCTCAGCGGCTTCGTGGTGTTTGTGAAAGTGGCCGAAACCCGCAGTTTCGTGGCCGCCGGCAAGGCCCTGGGGGTCAGCGCCTCGGCGGTGGGCAAGCGCGTGGCGCGGCTGGAGAGCCGGCTGGCGGTACGCCTGTTCCACCGCAGCACCCGCAGCATCACCCTCACTGCCGAGGGCGCGCTGTTTCTGGAGCGCAGCCGGCGCATCCTGGCCGAAATCGAAGCCACCGAAGCCGAGCTGTCCCAGGCCAGCCAGGCCCCGCGCGGCAAGCTGCGGGTGAGCCTGCCCCAGGTCAGCAGCATGATCGTGCCGCTGCTCAGCGACTTCATCGGGCAGTACCCGCAGATCGAACTGGACCTGGACTTCAGCGACCGCATGGTGGATATCGTCGGCGAAGGTTTCGACGTGGTATTGCGGGCCGGCGAACCCTCCGATTCGCGTCTCAATGCCCGCCGCCTGGGCGACTTCCGGCATGTGCTGGTGGGCTCGCCGGCCTACTTCGCCGAGCACGGCACACCGCGCCATCCCCGCGAGCTGGCCCGTCACGCCGGGCTGCACTACCGCTTCCTGACCACCGGCAAACTCCAGCGCTGGCCACTGCGCCGCGCCGACAACGGCGCCGACCACGAGGTGCCGGTGTCGATGGTGTGCAACCACCTGGAAACACGCATCTGCTTTGCCATGCGCGGCCACGGTATCGCCTGCCTGCCGGACTTCACCATCACCCAGCAACTGGAACGCGGCGAATTGGTGACGGTACTGGATGAACACCTGGACCACGGCGGTTGTCTGTACCTGTTGTGGCCATCGGGGCGACAGATGTCGCCCAAGCTGCGGGTATTCATCGACTTCATGGAGCAACGGCTGTTTGCCCCGGTGCCGCCAACCGCTAGAATGCCGACCCAGGAGCCCCACCCAACCATGGATAGCCGGATACCGACATGACCAGCGCTGCCCTTTTTTCGCGGATGGAACGTTAACGTGTTTTCTGCCTGTCGCTACATCAGCCTGCTCTGTCTGCTGCCCGCCCTGGCCCTGGCCGATGAGGTGCGCATCGACCCCCACGCCGACCTGCTGTACCGCCAGGCCCTGCCGTTTCTGGAGCAGGCCGATGCACGCAGCCGTGCCCTGCCACTGACCCCCGAGCCCGGCGACCAGGAGCTGATCGGCGAGGTCGAGGCGCTGGGGCGCATCCTGGAACCGGCGGTGGCGCTGCTGCGCAAGGCGGCCGAACTCGACCACCCGGTGGCGCAGTACCGCCTGGCGCTGTTCTACATCACCTACCTGCCGCAGAACGACATCGCCAGGTCCGCCTGCCCGCTGCTCGAAGCCAGCATTCGCCAGGGCTTCGCCCCGGCCGCCCTGGGCATCACCACCTGGTGCCCGGCCTTCAGCGACAGCGCCGACTACCGCCAGGCGCTGGAACGCATACCGCTGAACAACACCCTGTACGCCCCCTATTACCCGCAGCCGGCGGTGCGCCTTGAATGCAATCGCCAGCAGCCCCAGGGGCTGAACATGCAGTGGGGGCGCCAGCGTGACTTCCAGGCCGAGGTCTACCGCCTGCTGGGCACCATCGACCCGGGCCAGCGCCTTACCTACTACCAGAAGGCCGTCGACATCAACGGCTGCCTGCCGGCGCAGCGACGCCTCACCAGCCAGCGCTGAAGTACGCGGGCACCGCAAGATCGTACAAGGCAAGCGCCCACGGCTCTGGCATCCTGTGCAACCGACCCCAAGCGTGTGTTGTCATGTCCCGTTCTGCCGTTGCCCGCACTGCCTACATCCAAGGCGCGATCGCCTGCCTGCCGCTGTCGCTGGCGGTGGCCCCCTGGGGGCTGCTGGCCGGTTCCATGGCCATCGAGGCCAACCTCACCCCGCTCGAAGGCCAGGGCCTGTCGGCCATCGTGTTCGCCGGCGCCGCGCAACTGGTGGCCATTGGCATGCTCAAGGGCGGCGCCAACCTGTTCTCGATCCTGCTCACCACCCTGCTGCTGACCTCCCAGCACCTGCTGTACGGCCTGTCGATGCGCCCGGTGATCGCCGACCTGCCGCTGCGCTGGCGGCTGGGCCTGGGCTTTCTGCTGACCGACGAATTCTTCGCCCTCACCAGCCAGTACGACCGCCAGCAGTTCAACCGCTGGTACGCGCTGGGTGTGGGCCTGACCTTCTACATTGCCTGGAACCTGTTCACCCTGGCCGGCATCGTGCTGGGGCGCAACATCCCGCACCTGGACCAGCTGGGCCTGGACTTCTCCATCGTCGCCACCTTCGTGGCGCTGATCGCGCCGCTGGTACGCAACCTGGCCACCGTGGTTTGCGTGGCGGTGGCCCTGTTCAGCTCGGTGCTGTTCAGCTACTGGCACTGGGAAACCGCGCTGGTGCTGGCCGGGCTGCTGGGCATGAGCGCAGGCTTCATCTGCCAGAAACTGACCGGAGCACGCACATGATCATGCTGCTGATCGTTGCCATGGGCCTGCTGGTGTTTCTCAACCGCTACGCCTTTCTCGAACCCCGCCTGCCGTTGCGCCTGAGTTCCAATGCGCGGCAGTTCCTGGGGTTTGCCGTGCCGGGCATGCTCACCGCCATCTGCGGGCCGATCGTGTTCATGCCTGACCACCAGCTCGACCTGAGCCTGGCCAACCCCTACCTGCTGGGCGCGATCGTGGCCGTCGTGCTGGTGCTGTGGACCCGCAGCGTGCTGCTCAGCATGTTGCTGAGCATGGGGTTGTTCTTCGTGCTGCGCTGGTGGTTGAACGGCGCCCCATGAAAACCGTGCTGCGTGAACAGACCCGCCTGTGGCAGGCCCAGGCGCTGGGCGACATCGAGATGCTGCATGCGCGCTACGTGCAGCAGCGCTTCGCCCCGCATGTGCACGAAGGCTACGTGATCACCATCATCGAGTCCGGTGCACAGCGCTTCTGGCACCGTGGCAGCGAGCACCTGGCGCCCGAGGGCAGCATGGTGCTGATCAACCCGGACGAGCTGCACACCGGTGCCAAGGCGCATGCCCACGGCTGGCGCTACCGTGGCTACTACCCCGAGCAGGAGCGCATCACCTCGGTGCTGGACGAGCTGGAGCTCAAGCGCGGCGGCCTGCCCATCTTCAAGGCCAGCGTGCTGCACGACCCGCAGCTGGCGCGTGCCTTCAGTGGCTTGCACAGCCTGGCCGAGCATGGCGCCAGTGCGCTGGAGCAGCAGACCGCCTGGCGCGAGGCGGTGTTGCTGCTGGTGCAGCGTCATGCCGGGGCGCGCGAGGCGCGGGCACCGGGGCAGGAGCCGCAGTCGGTGGCCAGGGCCAAGGAGCTGATGGAAAGCCGGCTGGCCTACCCGCCGTCGCTGGAGGAGTTGGCGCTTGCGGTGGGGTTGTCGCCGTTTCATTTTGCCCGGGTGTTTCGCCAGGCTACCGGCCTGCCGCCGCATGCCTGGCTCAAGCAGCGCCGGCTGAGCCGTGCACGGGAATTGCTCAAGGCTGATTGCCTGCCGTTCAACGTTGCGTTTGCGCTGGGGTATTCGGACCAGAGTCATCTGAACCGGCAATTCAAGCAGGCGTACGGCGTGACGCCGGGGGAGTATCGGCGGGCGTGTTCGATGTGAGGTGCCGGGCTGCCCCCACGACCTGGAGCCAATGCAGGAGCCGGCCTTGCCGGCGAAGGGGTCAGCCCCTCACCCATGCACCCAGCGCCGATGCAGCCCTCGCGCCAGTGCATCCAGCATGAAGCCCAGCACCCCGATCACCAGCACCATCGCCATCAGCTCCGAGTACGCCAGCCGGTCGCGGGTATCCAGAATGAAATACCCCAGCCCCGCACTCACCCCGAGCATCTCGCACGGCACCAGCACGATCCACAATATGCCGATGGCCAGCCGCACGCCGGTCAGCACATGCCCCACCACCCCCGGCAGGATCACCTTGCGCAAGGTCTCCCAGCGCGTGGCGCTCAGGCTGCGGCTCAACTGCAACCAGCGCGGGTCGAGCTGACGCACACCCGCCGCCGTGTTGAGCAAGATCGGCCACAACGCGGCAAACGCCAGCAGGAAGTAGATCGGCGCATCACCCACCCCCATCAGCATCACCACCACCGGCATCCACGACAGCGGCGAGATCATGCGCAGGAACTGGAACGCCGGGGTGGTCGCCGCGTCCAGGCGCCGGTAGCTGCCCACCAGCAAACCCAGCGGCACGCCCACCAGCAACGCCAGCACCAACCCCACCAGAATGCGCTTGAGGCTCACCGCCACATGCTCGTACAGCTCGGCATGCCCCAAAAGCTCCAGCAGGCTGGCAAAGGTGGCCTGCGGCGCAAACCGCAAGGCCAGCCCGTCACCGCCGAACAGCACGATCCCACCCCACCACAGCAACAACAGCACCAGCAGCCCGGCGATACCCAGGGCCGCGTGTTTGACTGGCTTGACCATCAGACCGCGAACTCCTCGCTGCGCTCGAAGCTGTCGGGCAAGCCGAAGGCCTTGAGCCCGCCGACGGCACCGATGGCGTTGCGCACGAAGCGGTCATCCACCAGGTCGCGGGCGGTCTGTTGCGGGTCCAGTGCGGCCAGGAAGCCCTTGTCGCCTTCGATCAGGGTGTCCTTGAGGCGGCGCACCAGTTCCTCGGTGTAGCTGGGGAACGGGTACGGCTGGAAGTCGATGCGCTGCTCGTCCCACTGCGCATGCCGGATCGCCCCGCTCTGCACATACTGTTCGCGGCTGTCGGCAGCCGGCGTGAGCACCCGGCCCAGCACCTCGGGGGCATGCGGGGTATAGCGATTGGCGCCACTCTTGGACAGAATCTGCGCCGCCTCGGCGCGGTGGTCGCGGGTCCACAGCTGGGCCTTGACGATGGCGTTGACCACCTTCTGCGACCACTCGGGGCGGTTGTTCAGGTCGTGCTCGTGCATGAACACCACGCAGCATGCATGGTTGCGCCACACGTCCCCGGTAAAGCGCTGCACGCGCCCGACCTTGAGTTCCTCGGCCAGGGCATTGAACGGCTCGGCGACGATGTAGCCGGCAATGCGCTTGCTGGCCAACGCCGGCGGCATGTCCGAAGGCGGCAGTACCACCAGGTTGACCTCGTTGGCCGCCACCGCAGCCGTAGCCGCCCGCGACACCGGCTCCAAGCCGTTATCACGGAACAGTTGCTGCACCACCACGTTGTGAATGGAGTACCAGAACGGGATCGCCACCGTCTTGCCGCCCAGCTGCTTCACCTCGGTGATGTCCGGGGCCACGGTCAGCCCCGAGCCGCCCACGTGGTTCCAGGCCACCACCTTGGCCGGCACCTTGCTGCCGTAACGCGCCCACACGGTCATCGGCGACAGCAGGTGGATCACGTTGACCTGCCCGGAAATGAACGCCTCGATCACCTGCGCCCAGCTGCGCAGCAGCACCGGGCGCTCGGCCTTGATGCCCTCGGCCTCGAACAGGCCGTTGTTGTGCGCCACCAGCAACGGCGTGGCGTCGGTGATCGGCAGGTAGCCGATGCGCACCGGCGCATCCGGCTCGGCGGCGGCACGCGCCTGCAGGCTGCTCAGCAGCGGCATCGCACCGGCGGCACTGAGCACCGCGCTGAGTTTGAGAAAATCACGACGAGTGTGGGTGAAGTCGTCCAGGCACATGGGCAGTCTCCGACGGCGTAGGCAAAGAATCGGTTGGGGAAGTGTGGGTGCGGCTCGCCCGCCGAAGGGTCTTGAGAATCTCGATGCGCAACGCGCCCAGCGCCTCGACCTGCTGCTCACGCGGGTGCGCCAGGTCGATGGGCCATTGGCCGAGGGTCCGCGCCGGGTGGTCGCCCAGTAGCAGGATGCGGTCGGACAACAGCAGGGCCTCGTCGATATCGTGGGTGATCAGCACCGCAGCGGTGCCGTGTTCGGCGATCACGCTCAGCAGCAGTTGCTGCATGTCGGCGCGGGTCACTTCGTCCAGCGCGCCAAAGGGCTCGTCCAGCAGCAGTACATGGGGCTGGCGCGCCAGGCAGCGCGCCAGCGCGGTGCGCTGGGCCATGCCGCCGGACAACTGCGCCGGGTAATGCTGGCGTGCATGCTGCAGGCCCACGGCGGCGATCGCATGGTCGATGCGCGCCTCGCGCTCGGCCTTGGCCAAACGCGGCTGGCGAGCGAAATCCAGGCCGAAGGCGACGTTGCTTTCCAGGCTCAGCCAGGGCAGCAGGCTGGGGTCCTGGAACGCCACCGCCACCCGTGGATGCGGGCCGTCCAGCGGCTCGCCGAGCAGGCTCACGCGACCATCGCGCGCCGCCTGCAAGCCGGCCAGTACCCGCAGCAGGCTGGACTTGCCCACCCCGCTGGGGCCCAGGATCGACACCACTTCGCCCGGCGCCAGGTCCAGGTCGAAGCCTTCGAGCAGGGTTTGCCAGCCCTGTTCGCGGGCGTAGCCCAGGCTGATACCGCGGGCCTGCAGTACCACCTTGCTCATGCTGCGCGTGCCTGGCGTTGCAGCTCGGCGCGCAGTTGCACCAGGCTCGGGGTCACGATCGGCACGAACGCCGACTCGCGCCAGCGCCGCGCAAAGCCTGCGCCGTACTCGCTCAGGTAGGCCTTGCCGCCGCTGGCCTGCAGCTCCAGTTGCAGCGCCTCGCCAACGATCTCGGCCAGGCTGATGCGCACCTTGAACAGCGACGCCGGGTTGCCCAGGAAGCGCCCGTCGAGCAGGCCGGCCTTGAGCTCGCTCACCACATCGGCCAGCAGCTCGCGCTGCGCCTCGAGGGTTTGCGCCAGCACCGAACGCACCCCCTGCAGGTGCCCCTGCGCTTCCTGCAAGGCGCGCCGCGCCAGGCCGATGGCCATGCCGCACTGCAGGCCCAGGAACGCCGGGCGCACCGCCGGCAGGAACTGCCGGGCATCCTCATGCAGCAGCCAGTCGCGGCCCAGGGCCACCTGATCGAAATCCAGCGCGGCGGTATTGCTCGACTGCAGCCCCATCAGTTGCAGGTCGGGGGAGCGCTGCACCCCCGCGATGCCGTCGGGGATCGCCACCACGAACGGTGCACCGCCTTCGGCGCGGTCGATGGCGGCGGCCACCACGAAGCCGCCCTTGCGCAGGTTGGTGACCCAGTGCAGGCGCCCGTTGAGCGCCCAGCCCTGCTCGCCGCGCGCCGTGGCGCTGACCTGCAGCGACTCGATGCCGGACAGAAACTTCATTGCGTTGGAGAGCCCGGTGGCACCGGCCAGCTCACCGCTGAGCAACGACGGCAGCAGGCGCTCGCGCAGGGCGCTGTTGGGGCTGTGCAGCAGGTATTCGATAAAGGCCCGCTGGCCCCAGAACACGAAGGCGGCGGCCAGCGAATAGCTGGCAACGCTGGCCACGGTTTCCACGGCGTCGGCCACACTGGCGCCGCTGCCGCCCTGACGCGGGTCCACACCCACACCCAGCACCTTGGCTGCGGCCAGTTGCCCCAGCACCTGCTGCGGGTCGCACCGGCCCTGGTCGAGCGCCTCGGCATTGGCCTCCAGCCAGTGCTGCAATACGGGATCAAGCATGTTCTTTCCTCCTTAGAACAGGGCGCCAGCCACACACTGGCGCCACGGGGCTCACTGAGCGTCGGCCTGCCAGCGATACTTGGCCAGCTCGTCATTGAGCGGCGTGCGCGCAAACACGTTGGCGAAATTGCACAGCGTGGCCAGGCTCACCCCCAGGATAACTTCCAGGGCATGGCCTTCGGTGTAACCGGCCTCGCGAAACTCAGCGTAGGTGGCATCGCTCACATTGCCACGGGTGGCAATCACTTCGCGGGCAAACTTCGCCAGGGTTTCGAGCCTGGGCGATGGTAACTCGCCGCGCGCACGCAGGGCCTGCACCACTTCTTCGGGCAGCTTGGCCTTGTTCAGCGCCACCGCCGTATGGCCGGCCACGCAGAAGTCGCAGCCGTGCTGGGTGGCGGCAATGAGCTGCACCACTTCGCGCTCGGCCAGGCTCAGCTCGGCCTTGCCATTGAGCGCCGAAACCGTCACATAGGTTTCCAGCGCGGCCGGCGCGTTGGCCAGCACGCCCAGCAGGTTGGGAATGAAGCCGGAATTCTTCTGCGCGTTCTCCAGGAACGGGCGCGCGGCTTCCGGGGCGCTTTGCACGGTGTGTAGAGTGATGCGTGACATGGCGTGGTCTCCTGCATACTGAAGGTGTTCGCCAAGTCTGTTGGTTATAAGAAAACCGATCCATATTCTACAGTCGCGATTACTTGCTCCTGAGTGTTTCCATTAGATGATTTCTTCCAGCGTTTTGGTCGATTGGTTATTAGAGCGTCTGGAACTGGACGCCAGCCTGTTCCATGTGGGGCGCTACTGCGGTGGCTGGCACGCCAGCACCCAGGGCCTGGCCCGGGCCAGCTTTCATGTGGTGGTGCAGGGCCACTGCTGGCTGCACATCGACGGCCAGCCCGAGCCGCAGCGGCTGGAGGCCGGCGAGGCGGTGTTCCTGCTGCGCGACCTGCCCTATCGCCTGTCCGACAGCGCCGACAGCGACACCGCGCGCTGCCAGCCGCGCATCCCGATGCAGGCACTCGACAGCCAGGCGGCGGATGGCGTGGGGCTGGTGTGCGGGTTCTTTCACTTCCAGCCGGGGCTGTCGTCGCTGATGGCCGAGTCGCTGGCCGACTGGATCATCCTGCGCACCGGCGACCCGTCGCTGCAGGCGGCGCGGGCGCTATTCGAACTGATCCTGGAGGAATGCCAGCGCACCCCCGCACCCTCCTCCACCCTGCTGGAGCGCCTGAGCCAGTTGCTGTTCTTGTACGTGCTGCGCCAGCAGGTGAGCGACAACCAGGACCTTGGCGGCCTGGTCGCCCTGGCCCGTCACCCCGCGTTCGCCCCGCTGCTGGAGCAGTTGATCGAACACCCCGAACAGCCCTGGTCGCTGGAGAGCATGGCCGCCTGCACAGGGCTGTCGCGCTCGGCCTTCTTCAAGCGTTTCAACGAGCTGGCCGGCCAGTCGCCGGGCCAGGTGCTGCTGGCGCTGCGCATGCGTCACGCCTGCCAGTTGCTCAAGGCCAACAACACCGTCGAGCAGGTCTGCGCAGCGGTGGGCTACCAGTCCATCGCCGCCTTCACCCGGGCGTTCGGCAAGGCCATCGGCGTGCAGCCCGGCGCCTACCGCCGCCAGCACGAGGGCCGCTGAAACAAAGGCTGTGCGGTAATCGAACAGAACCCGTCGTCGCCCCCTAAAGTCATGCGCCGCGCCTCCGATAGCAGCCTACCCACCGCACAGAGTGGGGGTATTTTTTACTGCCAGGAGTAATGCCCGCATGCTTGCCGACCTCAAGATCCGCACCGGAATGTTCTGGGTGCTGCTGCTGTTCAGCGCCACCCTGCTGTTTTCCACCGTCAGCGCCTGGCGGGCGGCGGTGGGCAGCGACGCGCAGATCAACGAGCTGGACCAGACCGCCCAGCAGTCCGACCGCCTCAATAACGCGCTGCTGATGGCGATTCGCGCCAGTGCCAACGTGTCGTCGGGCTTTATCGAGCAGCAAGGCGGCCACCTCGACAGTGCCAAGGCGCGCCTGGCCATGTCGCAAAAGCTGCTGGGCGACAGCCAGGCGCTGGTCGACGCCTTCGTCACCAACACCCATGAGCCGGCGCAAAAGGCCCTGGCCCAGGACCTGCAGCGCACCTTCGCCGACTACGCCAACGCCGTGGCCGGGCAGCGCGCCGCCACGCTCAAGGGCTCGCTGGACGACTACTTCACCGTCAACGTGGATGCCGGCAACGCCATGCGTGGCCTGCAGGCGCTGCGCCAGCAACTGGTGGCAGCCCTGGCCGAGCGCAGCCGGCAGATCATGGCCGAGTCCGACCAGCGCCTGGCCACGGCCCAGTGGCTGAGCGTGCTGCTGGGGCTGTTGACCCTGGTGCTGGCCGCCGTGTGCTGGGCCTTTATCGTCGCCCGTGTGCTACGCCCGCTGCGCGAGGCCGGCGTGCATTTTCAGCGCATTGCCGGGGGCGACCTGAGCGTGCCGGTGACGGTGCGCAGCCACAACGAGATCGGCCAGCTGTTCGCCGAACTGGAGCGCATGCAGCACAGCCAGCGCGATACCCTGGGGCAGATCACCGCCTGCGCCACGCAGCTGTCCAGCGCCGCCCAGGCCCTGGACAGCGTGACCGAGCAGAGCACCCAGAGCCTGCGCCAGCAGGACCAGGAGCTGGAACAGGCCGCCACGGCGGTTACCGAGATGACCACGGCGGTCGAGGAAGTGGCGCGCAATGCGGTGTCCACCTCCCAGGCGGCCAGTGCCTCCAATGCCTTGGCCGAACAGAGCCGCCAGCAGGTGGCCGACAACATCGACGGCACCCAGGCCATGGCTCGCGAAGTGGCGATCAGCGGCGAGCGCCTGCAACAGCTGGCGGTGCAGATTCGCGAGATAGGCACGGTGCTGGAGGTGATCCGTTCGGTGTCGGAGCAGACCAACCTGCTGGCGCTCAATGCCGCCATCGAGGCGGCGCGTGCCGGCGAGGCCGGGCGCGGGTTTGCGGTGGTGGCCGATGAGGTCAGGACCCTGGCCTACCGCACGCAGCAATCGACCCAGGAAATCGAGCAGATGATCAACAGCGTGCAACAGGGCACCCAGGCGGCGGTGGACTCGATGCAGGCCAGTACCGGCCGCGCGCAGTCCACGCTGGGCATCACCCAGGCGTCAGGCCAGGTGCTGGAGGGCATCTACACGGCCATCGGCCAGATCAACGAGCGCAACCTGGTGATTGCCAGCGCGGCAGAGGAGCAGGCCCAGGTGGCCCGCGAGGTGGATCGCAACCTGCTGAACATTCGTGAATTGTCGGGCCGCTCGGCGGCGGGCGCCGAGCAGACCCGCGTCGCCAGCCATGCGCTGTCGCAGCTGGCCACGCAACTGACCACGCTGGTCACGCGTTTTATCGTCTGAGGTGCGGCGCCGGTTCGCCGGCAAAGCCGGCGCCTACAGGGCACCGCGCCCCTTCAGAACCACTCCCGACGCTCCTCGAACGCGGCCCGGATCATGGTCACCAGCACCTGCACCAACGCCGCCTGCGCCGCACGCTCATGCACCGCCAGCCACACCGTGCGGCGCATCGGCGCCTCCAGCAACCCCGGCAATGCCAGCAGGCCACGGTCCAGCTGCGCCGCATAATGCGGCAGCAAGCCGATGCACGCGCTGCACTTGATCAACTGGCTGAACAGGCCGTAGCCCGGCACCCGCGTCACCCCCGCCTCGCGCTCGTTCAACAGGCGGTTCCACGGCGCCAGCGCCGCCACCTGGGCCTCGCCCTGCCACTGCACCAGCATGTAGTCGCGCAGGTCGTCCCGGCACACCGGCCGGTTGCTCTCGCGCGAATAGCGCTTGGCAATGTGCGGGTGATACTCCAGCTGCGCCAGGCGCGTCGGCGCCTCGCCGGCAAACCCCGGCAGCGGCACGCTGCCCGCCTCGTCATCGAGCCACAGCACTACATCGGCCTGCGCCAATCCCTGTGCATCCAGGCCGCTGACGTCCAGGCGGATCCCGGCGTTCTGGCGCACGAAGGCCACCAGGTTGCGCGCCAGAATGTCCTGCATGATCGGTTCGGCCACCGCCAGGTGCACCAGCACCGGCGCATCCAGCGCGGTCATGGCCTGTGGCTTGCTGCTCAGGCTCGACTGCAGCAACGCCTGCAACTGGCGCCCCTCGCGGCTGAGCACCAGGGCATGGCCGCGGTTGACGAACAATGGATACCCCACCCGCGCTTCCAGCTGCGCCAGCTTCTTGCGCAACAGGGTGGACTTGAGGTTGAGGCTGCGCGCAGCCTGCATGAAGCAGCCGCACCGCGCACTGGCCAGAAAACAGCTGAGCATCTGCTCGTCCTGCACCCAGCCCAGCCCGGCCCGCACCTTGGCCAGCGGCTCGGCCGGCGGATAATCGGGCACGTAGTGCGGCATATCGAACATCGGCATCCTCGCCTCCTGCCGGGCCCCGGCCAGGGCCCGCTCTTCCTTGATCGACGCCGCCTAGCGGCTGGCGTCCATGACCTGATTGAGCGCAGCGCCATCGATACTCAGCGTCGCGCTGTTGAACATGCCGTCCACGTAGGCCCGGGCCACCTGTTCCTGGCGCTGGGCCCGCAACAGGTCACGCAGGCTGTCGCGCACCTCGTCCAGGCTGGCCACACGCGGCGGCTGCACCTCGATGAGCTTGACGATGTGAAAGCCCGCCGCACTCTGCAACGGCTCGCTCACCGCCCCTTCCTTGAGCTGCGGCACCGCATCGCGCACCTGCGGCAGCAACTGGCTCAGCGGCTGCAGACCACTGTCGCCGCCACGCTGCGCACTCTCGCGGTCCTGCGAGTTGGCCCTGGCCAGCGCGGCAAAGTCGGCATTGGCAGCCTGGGCCTGCTTGCTCAGGGCCAGCGCCTGCTTGCGCACGCGTGCCACCGACTGCTCGTCCGGCACCGCCAGGAAGATCTGGCTCAGGTGATAGCGCGTGGGCAGTTGCAGGCTGGCCTTGCCGTTCTCGTAGGCCGCCTGCAGTTCAGCCTCGCTGGGATAGTCGGCCGGTACCTGGCTGACCGAGTTCAGGTAGTCGCGCAGCACGATCTGCTCCACCACCGCATGGGTCTGCGCCTGCACATCGGGACGCTCCGACCAGCCCTGGGCCTGGGCCTGCTGGTACAGCGCCTTTTCCGCCAGGCGCGAGCGAATCCAGCCCTCCAGGGCCTGGCGATTGCCGCTCAGTTCCTCGCGCGCCGGCGCCGGCAGCTTGGCGAACAGCGCCTTGAGCTCCTCCACGCTGACCTGCTGGTCGCCCAGGCGCGCCAGCGCCGGCCCCGCATCGCTCGCCACAGCGGCAACCGCCGGCGCTTTCGCGCTGGCTGCCACCGGGTCATCCCCCGTGCGCAGTGCCAACACCACTGCCACGCCCAGAACGGCCAGCGCGCCCGCGCCGGCCCACAGCGTACGTCGAGTCACGAAGCGCTCACCGCTTCAGCCCCGGCCACCGCCTCGTCCTGCACCTGGGCCACGTTGCGGCTGTAGTCGCGCAGGTACACGATGAACTCCTGCAGCAGGCGGTCCCACAGCACCAGGCTGCCCAGCAGGTGCTTGTGGCTGACGCCGTCGGCCACCATCACGTCCATCTCCATCACCAGGAACTCGCCCTGCACCGACAGCCGCGCGAAGCGGCGCGACACGTTCCAGCGTTCGGCCAGCCCGGCCGGCAGCTCACCCTGGATGCGCAGGGCGCAGCTGTAGGTGAAGTCGAGGAACTCGCCCTCGCGCTCGGCACGGTTGCCAAAGCGCACCGCATAGCCCACGCCCTGGCTGGCACTGAGCAGTTGCACCACGGCATTCTGCTCGCTGCGATTGACTCGGCAACCTGCATCCTGCAACAGGGTGGTCAGAGAGTCGGCGCTGACGGTTTCGATCAGTTGGTTGTCGCTCATGGCTTCGCTTCCTTGTGTCAATTGACTTGCGGTTTGCTGCCGCCCTGCGCGGCATCGAACTGGGTCTGGTACAGCTGATCGCCGTAGGCCTGGGCAAGTTCCTCGAACTTCACCCGGGCGCCCCCGGCAAAGGGTTGGCGCATCTTCATCACATCCGCCACATCGATCTTTTCGTAGGCCGCAAGAATCCCCTTGGCGACCCCGTACATCTGCTGATTCTTTGCCGAACACGCCAGCACCTGCTGCTCGCGCTCGGCCAGGCTGGCGGCCAGGCGCGCACGCTCGGCTTCCTTGGCCTTGGCCATGCCCAGCAGCTCGTCGTAGGCCTGCTTGTACTTGCCCAGTTGCGCGTTGCTGCTGGCCACCAGCGCCTGCGCCTGGCCGTGCAGGGCCTGCTGCTGGCCCAGCAGCTGCTCGGCCTGGCCACGGGCCTGGGCCAGTTGCGCGGTCAGTTGCTGCACCTGGGCCTGGGCCGCATCGCGTTGCTGCTCGGCGCTCTGGCGCGCCGCCGAAGCCTGCGCCTGTTCGCTCTGCAGCGCCTGCAACTGCTGGGTGGTACTGCGCAGCTGGGTGCGCAGGCGCTCTTCCATGCCTTCGGCCGCAGCCACCCCCGCCCAGCTCACGCCCAACGCCACCAGCAGGTACGAACAACAGGCCCGATAGGCTCGCTTGTTCATGCTCTTTCTCCCTGTGCGCGCCTGCTAGAAGCGCGTGTTGACTTCAAGTTGTAGCACATCGATATCGAACGGCGCGCCGTACACCGCCTCGGTACTCATCCAGCGCGCCGTGGCGTACACGTTCTGGTCCAGGCCGTAGTTGGCACCGAGGATGTAGCCCTTGGCGTTGGTGCCGCCCAGGTGGAACGAGGAATCGTTGAAGCCGTCGGGCAAGGCATCGGGCTGGATGTGCTTGTAGCCGGCGAACAGGTTCCAGTCGCCCTGCTTTTTCAGCTCCAGCGCGTTGCCCAGGGTGAACTGCACCATCCACGCATTGGCACCGCTCTTGATGTTGCCGTCGCTGTCGAGGTTGTTGGCCAACTGGCCGGCCGAACGCTTGCGCATCTCGCCTTCGTCGTAGGCCAGGTTGTGGATGTAGTTGGCCTGGCTGCGCAGCTTGAAGTCGTGCGGCAGCTCGGTGTCCCATACCGCGTTCAGGTCCAGCAGGTTGAACTCCGACGCCAGCCCCACGAACTGCGGCTGCGGGGTGGCGGCCGGGTTGGCCGGGTTGGGCGTGATGTCGCGCAGCAGGAACAGCGTGTTGCCCTTCTGCATGAAGGTCGGGCGGCTGCCGTCACTGTCGCAGCCAGGGTCGCCGTTCCACGGCTCGCATGCCCCGGAGCGTTCGCCGGCAATGTCGTCGAAGCGGTAGTAGGCCAGCGCGCCCTTGAGCCGGTTGCTGTCGTTGATCTGCCAGTTGGCGCCCAGCTGCGCGCCGTACAGCCACTTGTTGTCGCTGCTCTCCTTGTCCAGCCCGTTGCTGCTGGCGGTGTCGGCGCTGTACTCCACCGGGAACGCGCCGAGGGTCCCGAACAGGCTCAGGCTGTCGCTCAGCGGCTGGTTGAACAGGGCCGCCACGCCGTCGAAGTTGAGGTCGTTGGAATACAGCATGTCGGTGGACATGAACGGGTTGGCGATACGCCCGCCGGTCAGGGTCACGCGCTCGCTGGCCACCCAGCTCAGGTAGCCCTGGTCGAGCCACAGGTCCTTCTTGCCGAAGCCGCCGCCCAGGGTCTGGGTGGTGGACACCGGGCCGTTGTCGCTGCCGGTGCCGATGCGGATACCCGCCGTCCAGCTCGGCGACAGCACCGCCTTCAGGCCCAGGCGCGCGCGCAGGCGCAGCAGGTTCTCGCGGTCTTCGCGGGTATTGAGCAGCGGCGGCAGGTTGCGCCCGTTGTTGGGGTTGACGTCGTAGGGGCCGTCGGCGTTGAGCTTGGCGAAATCGATGATCTCGTTGCTGTTGTTGCCCGAGAAGTAGCGCGACTCGTCGCGCAGGCGCACGTCGCCATCGAAGCTGATGCGCGAGGCCCAGTCGGGGAAGGTGTTGGGCGCGGCCCAGTTCTCCTGCCTGGCCTGGGCCATCACCTCGGCCTTGACCTCGTCGCGGATCTGGTCGCGCACGATGGCCGGCACATACTGCACGCGCACCTCGCCATTGGCCGCCGGCACCGCCGCCACGCTGGCGCGGGCCTGCACCGCCTCGCTTTCGGCCTGGTCGATCAGGGCCTGGGCCTGGTCCTGCTTGAGCACACCCTGCTGCACCAGCAGGCGGATCAGGTTGATCGTCGCGTTCTGCGACGGCGCCGGGGTCTGCGCCACGGCCGGACCGACCGCCGCGGCGACCACCAGGCCGACTGCCAGGGTCAATCGGTTCACTGAGCACATCATGGATTTACCGCTCCTGTTGGTAAGTCGTGCGTCGTAGGGATCGGGCGCCGGGTTCATCCGCGGCGCCCCTGCAAGGCGATGCGCACCGGCAGGGTCAGGCTCGCCGGCGGGCGCTGGGTCATGGCCGGGGCGGCGCGCAACGCGGCCAGCACCTGGGCGTCCACCGCGGCATCGCCGCTGGAGCGCACCAGCTCGACGCGGGTCACCTCGCCGGTTTCGCTGAGCCAAACATCGCCCTGCAGGTTGAAGGTCAGGTTGCGCAGCTCGGGGTTGTCGCGCAGCAGGCGCTGGAAGGCATACGCCAGGAACTGGCCGTAGCTGCCGCTACCCAGCCCGCCACCGCCGCCGGCCATGCCGCCGCCCTTGCCGGCACCGATGTTGAAAGCGTCCCCGCCGGCCTGTGCATCGCCGTCGATCTGCATCGGGTTGGCCATGTCATCGGCCGGGCTCGGCGGCGCCTCCTCGGCCGGCTTGACCTCCTCGGCCTCGGGCACCGGCTGCGGCTCGACAATCTTCTCTTCCACGGGCGGCTCCGGTTCCTTGGGGGGCTCGGGGGGCGGCGGCGGTGGGGGGGGCGGCAGCGGAATGATCGCGGGGATCTTCGGTGCCTCGCGGCGCACCCCGCTCATGTCGTTGGCCCACTGCCACAGCAACCAGGCCAGGCCCGCGCCCACCAGTGCCACGGCGCCCCACTTGAGCAGGCGCCGGCTATCGAACTTCTGGTTCATGGGCATCCTCAACCCTGGTTCGGCTTGCCGGTCACCAGCCCGACCTGGGCCAGCTCCAGCCGACGCAACAGGTCGAGCACCTCGACCACCTTCTGGTACTGCACCGCCGCGTCGCCGCGCACGATGATCGGGAAGTCCGGGCTGCGCGCCTTCTCGCTGCGCAGGCGCTCTTCCAGTTCGGCCAGGGTCACCGGGTAGGCGTCGAGAAACACCTGCCCGGCATCGTTGACCGAGATCGCCTTGGTCTTGGGCTGGGACAGCGACACCGAGGCACTGGCCTTGGGCAGCTGGATCTGGATGCCCGACACCTGCGCGGTGGCGGTGAGGATGAACATCACCAGCACCACCATCAGCACATCCACCAGCGGGGTGACGTTGATGCTGTCGACGGCCGCGTCGTCGTCATCGTCGTGGGAAGCATTCATGGCTGCCATGGCGCTCTCCTCAGGCCGGTACGGACGGGTGGGCAGCGTGGGCAGCACGCCGGTGGCTGGCCTCGCCGGCCTGGCCTTCGCCATGCAGCTCGGCCAGGCGAGTGATGAACTCGTCGACGAACACGCGCATGTCGGCGCTGACCTCCTTGTTGCGGGTGATCAGGCGGTTGTAGCCAAACAGCGCGGGGATCGCGACGAACAGGCCCATGGCGGTGGCCAGCAACGCCGCGGCCATGCCGGGGGCGATGGCGTTGATGTTCACGTCACCGGCCATCGCGGTGCCCAGGAACACCACCATGATCCCCAGCACGGTGCCCAGCAGGCCGATGTAAGGGCCGCCGGCAATCGCGTTGGACAGGCTCGACAGCTTCGAGCCCAGCGCCTGGTTCTCGCGGGTGCGCACCCCGTCCATGGAGCAGCGAATGGCCTCGATGGTGGCCGCCGACACCGCCGAGGTGTCGAAGCCCTGGGCGCGGCGGGTACGGATCTCCTTGACCGCCACCAGGTACAGGCGCCACAGCGACGAGTGCGTCAGGCGCTCGCCCAGGGCGGTGTCGTCGGCGAACATCTCAAGGCGCGTGCCGATGTTGGCGAACTGCTCGCGAAACAGCCGGTTGGCCTGGCTGACGTGGTTGAGGGTGCGGTTCTTGCGTAGCATGATCACCCACGACTGCACCATCATCAGCACCAGCACCGCGATGATGATCCAGGCGTCCAGCGGCACCGCCTTGAGCAGAAAGCCCAGGCTGCCGAAACCGAAACCGGACTGCTCTTCATCCACCCCGTACACCACCAGGCGCGACTCGGCGCCCTGGGCCAGCGCGTCGGCCTGCAGCACCGGCACGGCGCGGGCGATGCGCGACAGGCGCAGCTCGTCCATCGCCCCCACGAACGGCACATAGGCGCCGGCTGGCTGACCCTCGGCCGGCGGCAGGTCGGCGCCGATGGCCAGGGTCGAATTGAACGCCGGCACCGCCGCGGTCAGGCTGGCGACCTGGCGCCCGTCCACCAGCAGGCTGAGCGTACCGCCCTCGCCCACCAGCGCCAGGTGTTGCCACTGGCCGGCATCGAGCACCTGGCCGGCAGCGCTGCGCAGGCCGTTGACCTCGACGAACGGCAGGCCCTGGCTCACACCCAGCAGCAGGCGGTTTTCGCCTTCATGGCGGGCCAGCAGCAACTGATCGCCCAGCAGCTGGTCCTGGCGTACCCAGGCGCTGAAGGTGAAGGCGGCGCCAGCCGGCAGTTGCAGCGACGGGCTGGGTGCCAGCAGCAGCGGCTGGCCGTTGAACTGGATGGCGCGACCGATGATGCCCTCGATGCTCGCCGCACTGCCCTGGGCCTGGTTGCCGTAGGGGCTGGCGTCACGCGGTGCGGCGCCGTCGAAGTGCATCAGCAGGGTGTAGTCGGCATCGAAGGCCGGTTGCGCATTGGCCGGCTGCGCCTTGGGGTTGCCGTAGTACATCCACAGGTCCTGGCGCTGGCCGCCCTGCACGTCCGGCACGTCGACCCAGATCAGCGCCATGCCCATCAGCGGGTCGAAGCTTTCGATCTGGTGGTTGAGCACGGTCTTGTCGTCGCTGGCCACGAAGCGGATGTCCGCGCCGTTTTCATTGACCCCGTCAAAGCTGAAATTGCCGGTGTGCAGGCGTACCAGCAGTGCCGTGCGGCCCAGCGACTGGGTCAGCGCCGCGCCCTGGGGCGTGGTGTCGACGGAAATCTGCTTGCGGAACTGCCAGTCGTCCTGCCACCAGGCACTGGCGCTGCCCGGCAGGGCAAAGCCCAGGCAAATGAGCAGGGTCAAGATGAGGCGTTGCATGGAATGTCTCCAGGGTCGATGCCGATGGGGTCAGAAGGTTGCCTGTACGCTGAAGTGCAGACGCGAGTGGTTTTTCTCGGTGTTCGCGCCGTCCTTGAGCGGCAGGCCCCAGTCCAGGCTGCCGGACAGCCAGTCGTTGAGGGTGGCGCGGGTGCCCAGGCCGACGCTGGCCAGGCTGAAGTGGTCGTCCTGCTCGGGCAGCGGGTCCTGCAGCGACAGCTGCGCGCCTTCGGCGAACACATAGAAGCGCCAGTCGCTGATGTAGCTGCCCACGTAGCGGCCCAGCGAGGGCGTGCGCAGTTCCTGGGAGAACAGCAGGCCGTCGTCGCCGGTGCGTTCGGCGGCCAGGTAGCCGCGCACCGAGGTGGCGCCGCCGGCAGCGAACTGTTCGTTGGACACCAGGGCCCCGGAGGCCAGTTGAAAGCCCAGCTTGGTTGCGCTCTGCCAGTCGCCGGCAAACGTGAAGGTGTAGTTCGCATCGCCCTTGAGCGCGGCGAAACTGGAGTCGGCGCGGTAGCGCTTGTAGTCGAAGGCCTCGTCGTCGCTGCCGTAGCCGAACAGCCGGCGTGTGCCGGCCACCAGGCTCAGGCCCAGCCCCAGTTGCGAGGCTTCGGTGTAGCGAAAGCCGTTGTAGGCCAGGGTGATCGGTGCGTACTTGAGCGGCACGGTATCGCGCTCGCCGCCCAGTTCGACCTGCTCGTCGAAGTCCTTGAAGTCGATGCCCACGGAAAACGAGTTGGCCCAGTTGCCGTCCGGCACCAGTGAGTAGATCGCCGACAGCCCGTAGGAATGGCCCTTGCCCAGCACGTTGCTGCCGCCCACGGTGGCCACGCTGCTGTCGGACTTGTAGCCGCTGGCCTGCAGGGTCCAGCGCGGGTTCAGGGGCGCGCTGTATGAACCGGACCACACCTGCGCGTTGTCGGTGTCCTGGGGGGCGGTGAACCAGGTCAGCGACACGCTGTGACCCAGTTGCCAGAGGTTGTTGTAGCCCACGGTGGCCACGCTGCGCAGCTTTCTGGTGTCGGCGCTGTAGTCGTTGTTCAGGCCGATGCTGGCGTGCCAGGGCTGCTTGTCTTCGACCTGCAGGTCGACGTCCAGGGTGCCGGGGCGCTGGCCTTCGCGCACCAGTGGCATCACCTGGCGCCCGGGGCCGCGGTTGAGTGCGGCCAGTTCGCCCTGGACCTTGGCAAAGTCCGGTACCTGGCCCTCGCTCAGGGCCGGCACCTGCTCGCGGATCTCCACGGGCGAGTAATGCCTGGCGCCGACCACTCGTACCCGGCCGACCCTGGTTTCGCTGACCTGCAGGTACACCACGCCGCCTTCGACCTGCTGCTCGGGCAGCTCGACGAACACCGACTGATAGCCCAGCGCCTGATAGCGTTTCTGCAGGGCCTCGCGGGCGCCTTCCAGATCCACCAGGGTCTTCTGCGGGCCGAGGTAGGGGTACACCGCCTCCTCGATGGCGCGGGCATCGAGCACCGTGTTGCCGCGCACCACGTACTCGTTGATGTCGACGCGACGCTCGGCCTGTTCGGCGCTTGCGTGGTGGGTTCCCAGGGCCAGCAGCATCACTGCGCCGGCTCGCCACCCGTTGAAAAACAAATGCTCCACACCGCCCCCTCGTTCAAGGAAATCCGTCTGGCCCAGGGCCGTGTCTTATGAATGGTTGTCTGCGCCGCCGTGACCGGCGTGGCGGGCCAGCCAGCTGTGCAGCTGGGCCAGGTTGAGGCTGAACTCGGGCATCTGCGCCAGGCCCGCGTTGCACACCTCGTTGACGATCGACTGCAGCAGGCGCGTGGCCTGCTGGCAGGCCAGCAGTGCGTTGAGGTCGTGGCTGAACAGGTTGAAGCTCCACACCCGCGACTTGAGTTCCAGGCCCACGAACCAGCGGAACAGCAGGTTGTAGTTGAGCTGTTCGTAGAGTTGTTTTTCGCTGGGGACCGAATACAGCAGCTGCAACAGCAGCAGGTGCATCAGGGTGTGCGGGGCGATGCTCATCGCGTTGCGCCGGGCCAGGTCGGCCAGCTCCTGCGCGTGGGCGGCCAGCAGTTCCTCGACCCTGGGCTTGAGCATCACCAGCGAATGGCCTGGCGGGATGCAGCTGGAGACTTCCTTGAGCGCGCTTTGCCAGTCGTCCTGGGACACGATCCACACCCAGGGTGCGCCGTAGCGGTACACCGACACCGGTTGCTTGCGCGCGGCTTCGACGATCTTCGCCAGGCGTTGATCGAGTTCCTGCATTCCGACTTTTGCGTAGCGTTCCATGGTTCCCATCGCTCCACTCCCTTCGTCCCTGTGCGGCTGCGCAGTGACTGCACATACCCATGACGGGGGTGGCGCTTTGCTACCGAACTTTTGTCACCAAAGCTTCATGAAGAGAGATGCAGGGCCTGGGCTATCCAGTGCCCTCAGGGTCGTGCGCCGCCTGCGCGGCGCTCGGTTTGAAGAGCGCCACAACTTCATCGACTGGCGCCTGCCGGGCCCGCCCCAACCGCCCGCCCCTCACCCCTGCTGCACCCAGACCAACCGAACCGCAAACCCCACCAGCAGCCCACCAAACACCCACTGCTGAACCTTCTGCGCCAGCGCGCGCTGCTCCAGTTGGCGCCCGACCCACCCGCCGGCCAGTGCATACACCCCATCGAACATCATCCCCATCACCACCAGCACCAGCCCCAGCAGCGCGAACTGCTCACCCACCGCCCCCTGTGCGGGGTGGATGAACTGCGGCAACAGCACCGAGCAGAACAGCAAGGCCTTGGGGTTGAGCAGGTTGGTCAGAAAGCCCTGCGCTATCGCCGCCCTCCACGTGCCCCGCACCGCTGCACCCCCCGGGCCCTGCACTGCACCCGCCACGGGCCTGAACATCTTCACCCCCAGCCACAGCAGGTAGGCCGCCCCGGTGTACTTGACCACCTCGAACGTCCAGGGCAGTACCTTGAACAGCGTCGCCAGCCCGACGGCGGCCAGGGTCACGTGGCACGCACGGGCAACCGCCAGCCCCAGCACGGTCGCCAGCGCCGCGCGGCGCCCCTGGCGCGCACCGGTCTGCAGCAGCAGGATCATGTCCGGGCCCGGCATCAGGTAGATCATCGTCAGGGCAGTCAGGTAGAGCAGTTTTTCGTCCATTTCAACGACCTCAGGCTGGGGCAACAGAGTGAAAATTCTATGCCGGAAGGTCGAGGCAGGTGCTTGCGTTATGCGCCCGCAACGGGGCTATTATTGGCAGGATGTACCAATTCGATACCTAGCCACAGGCCACTTATGCCAAACCACGACCCAACCTACCCCAAGCTGGACGGTTACGACCAACGCATCCTTGGCGCACTGCAGCGCGACGGGCGCCTCACCAACGTGCAACTGGCTGAAGAAATCGGGCTGTCGGCTTCGCCGTGCCTGCGACGGGTGAGGCTGCTGGAAGAAGCCGGGGTGATCCGCGGCTACCATGCCAGTCTCGAAGCCGAGGCAGTCGGCCTGGGGTTGACGGTGTTCGTGGGGGTGAAGGTCGAGCGGCACCATGAGGTCGAAGCGGAAAACTTCCGCCTGGCCGTGCTGGCCCTGCCCGAGGTGGTCAGCGCCTTTCTGGTGTCGGGCGAGTCGGATTTCCTGTTGCATGTGGTGGTGCCGGATCTGCGCGGCTATGAGCGGTTCCTGACCGACACGCTGCTCAAGCTGCCGGGGATCCGGGATATCCGCAGCAACTTCGCAATCAAGACGATCAAGCCGCAGGGGGCGCTGCCGCTGGGGCACCTGGGGCGGTAAGCGGGTAGCAACGACCGGCCCACCCGCCCCGAACCGAACCTGGCAACCCTACAGCACCAGATTCCCGCGCTCCTCCTCCGTCAACCGCCCCCGCGCCTGCTCATCCAGCGCCCCGGCCCCCAGCACCTGCACCGGGCTCTGCGGGTTGTACTGCGGCCCCAGGCTCGCGCCCTCCTTGCCCGGCACCAGGCGCTCGGTACCAAACCCCAGCACCTGCACGGTGATCACCGACGGCTGACGCTGGCGGGCCGCGGCCTGCTGCTGGCGCACCGCATCTTCGGCGGCCTGGGTCGCCGACGACGCCGCCGCACTCGCCGACGAGATCGCGCCGGTGTTCACCGCCGCCACCACCGGCATGCCCTTGGCATCACCCTGCACCTGGATGTTGGCCGCGTTCACCACCTGCAACGCGGCAATGTTGACGTTGCCCGACACCCGGATGCCCGCCTCCCCCGCATCGATGGTGCCCAGCGGCGCAATCAGGTCGATGTCCCCCGGCGGCACTTCCACCACCGGCGCCAGGGTGGCGATACCCGCACCGGTACTCGGCACCGTGGGCGACAGGCTGCTGTTGCCCCAGGTGTCGTACAGCCGGCGCGGCGGGGTGTAGACCACCGTGGTCTTGGAACCACGCCCGGCGTTGATGTCGCCCTCGGCCGACCAGCCCAGAATCGACCCGCCAAAGGTGGTCATGATGCGGCTCTGCCCCAGCAGGATGCTGCCACGCGCGTACAGCTGGATATCGCCGTTGCCCTGGGTGATCACCCCGGCGCCGGCCGGCGGCGCCTCGCCCTCCACGCCGAACACCTGCTGGCCACCGGGGGTGAGCATCTGGATCGCGCCCCCCACCTGGGTACGCACCCCGGCCCCGCCGAACATCAGGATGTCGCCGTCGTAGCGGATCGGGTTGCCGGCCACGTCCTGCTCGGGGAACAGCGCCGCGATCGCATTGCGCCCGCGCAGGTAGCTGCCCTGGCGCGGCCCGCCCACGGTGTTGTACTCCAGGCCGCCGGCACGCAGCTCGGCAAAGTACACCTGGCGCGCAAACACCGCCTGCTCGGTCGCCGGCAGGCTGGCGAACCGCGCCCGCGCCTGGGCCGCATCGCCCTCGAAGGCGTAGCGCTCGGCCAGCCATTGACGCAACTCCTCGGCGTAGGTCTTGGCCACCTTGCCCGGCTGCGCCGCCAGGCTCTGGTTGCTGTCGGCAAGGTTGGCCGGGTTCAGGTACAGCTCGGCAAAGCGCGCATACCCTGGCCCCTGGGCGCCCACACCGGCCTGCAACACCAGGCTTGCGCCGGGGCGGTTGTCGCCGGTGACGATGGCGCCCAGGCTGGTGATGGCCGCGCGGTCCTCCTGGCGCAGGTCACGCCCGGCACTGACGGTGAGCGTGCCGGGGCCGGCCACGTTCAGGCCACTGAACAGGATGTCGCGCCCAGCTACCACCTGCGAATGATCGGTGGCGTGGTTGTGCACGAACAGGTTGCCGCTGGACAGCGCCAGCGCACCGACGATGTCCGACATCATCGCCGGCACGTAGGTGGTCTCGCCAAGGCCGGTACCGCTGTACACGATGTCGCGCCCCGCCATCATCCACACCGGTGCGGCGCCCTCGTACCAGACGGCCCCATTGCGCGCATTGCCGAAGTTCAGGACCTCGCCCGAGCGCACCCCCACCAGGTCGCCGCTCACGGCGTAGATGCGCGCCGGCTGCAACTGCCCGTAGGCATTGGCGGTGCTGGTGCTGCCAAAGGCGAACAGCGGGAAGCGACCCGCTTCCAGGTCTGCCGCAATCCCGTCTGGCCTCTGGTTGCTGACGCTGTGGCCGTTGTAGCTGCCGATGAAACCCGGGTTGAACGGCGTGGCCAGGGCCGACGGTGCGGCGCCGGACTGGTTGATCGCATAGCCACCGGCGTAGATCGAACCCTGCGCCACAAGCTGCAACTGGGCATTGGCCGAAGGTGCCAGCAGCAACGAGTAGCCACTCGCGCCCTGCAGCCGGTTCTTCTCCCGGTACTGCGCGGAGTTCCCGTAGTACAGGTTGCCGGAGGCCGCCACCGCACGCAGGATCGACGGGTAGACAAAGCGCCCGTCGGTGGGCGAGGTATCCAGGCCGGACAGCGCATCACCGCTGACCGGCTGGGTCAATTCGATCAGTTGGGTGCTGGGGGTCAGGTCACCGCCCGCCGAGAACAGGTCGATGGCAGTGTTGGCCGTCCACAGGCTGAACCAGCTGTTGCCGCCCCCCGCCGCCGTGCCGAACGGCGTGGTGTTGAGCGTGGGCACACGGCCCGGGTCGGCCGCCGCCCCCAGCACCAGGTCGCCCCGGGTGCTCAGTTGCACCGTGGCGTCGCCGGGCACCACCACCAGGCCGCCTTTGGCGCTGGCCAGGGTGGCCTGGAACGGGTCGTAGGCGCGGGTTTCGTGGCTGTCCTGCTGTATCCCGAGCGCGCCGTAGGCACGGTCGATACCGCCCAGGGCCGCTGCCGACACCTGCAGGTTGCCGCGCAGGTTGACCAGGGTACCCTGCAGGTCATGGGCGGCCACGCCCAGTACATCGGCGTTGTCGCCACGCCCCAGGGCCGCCTGGGTCGGGTTGACGGCGCCGCCGACCTTCAGGTTCAGGTCGCCGCCACCGCCCAGCGTCAGGCTGCCATCGCGGCCCACGCGGCCGGTGCTGCCCACTGCCAGCTGCAGGGCCTGGGTACGTGCGCTGTCGTCCCACTGCGTGCGGTACTGGTCAGCGGTATTGCCGATCACATCGAGGGTGCCGGCCTGCCCGCCCACCGTGACATCGAGGTTGCCCCCGCCCAGGGTGCCGAAGCCGGTGAAGCCGGCCACCACACTGTTGCGCTGGTAGCGCACATAGGTGCCAAAGTTGATCCACCAGGCCGTGGGTATCTGCTCGTCTGCCGCCAGCGCGTTGCCACTGCCCTGGCGCCACAGCCAGTTGCCGACCTGTGCAGTGGGCAACTGGTAGGCCAGGCGGGTCAGGCTGCCATATTCGCGGCTGAGGGAGTTGCCCGTCAGGTTGTCCCCCACCGTCAACAGCAGGTTGCCACCCTGCTCCGGGTACCAGGCCTGATACAGGCTCTGCGCGCCGCCATCGACCAGCGCCTCGTAGCCGCCGAGAAACTCCGGCAGCACCTGCCCGTCATTGGCCTGCCCGCGTGCCAGTTGATAGGCGGCTGGCACCGGGGTCGCCGTACCGGCGGTGTACACGCCGAACAGCGTGGTCATGTCCAGGTTGCCGGCGGCGATCAGGTCCAGGTCACCGGTACCGGTACGCAGCACGCTGTAACGCGAGGCGCCGCCGGGCACCGTGTCGTGCTCGGTGTTGCCCGGCGCGGTCATCACGCACCAGGTGGGGAACTCATCGCACAGGGTGGGGTAGCCAATCGCATCGAAGTCGATCAGATCGCCCGGCCTGGCATCTGCGCCAAACCCGTCGATGCCTTCCTGGGTCCAGGCCAGGCCACCGCCGGCGGCCGGTGCCCTGGCGCACCAGGTGGGGAACTCGTCGCACAGCGTGGGGTAGCCGATGGCGTCGAAATCGATCAGGTCACCGGGCCTGGCGTCCACGCCAAAGCCGTCGATGCCTTCCTGGGTCCACACCAGGCCGCCGCCGGCAGCCGGTGCCCGGGCGCACCAGGTGGGGAACTCGTCGCACAGCGTGGGGTAGCCGATGGCATCGAAGTCGATCGGGTCGCCGGGCTTGGCGTCCACACCAAACCCATCGATGCCTTCCTGGGTCCACACCCAGCCGGCACTGGCGCCTACCGCCAGCATGCCCACGTGGTGGTCGGCCAGGCGCAGGCGCCCGCTGGCGTTCGGGTCGGCCAGGCGCGGGTCGGCCGCCGTGGTATCGGCACCGGCCACCACGCGTAGGTTCCACGACTGCGAACCGGCCGGCAGCATGCTGGCGACCGCCCAGTTGGTGCCCTTGCCCTCGCTGCGCAGCGCCACCGAGCCCACGCCCCCCAGCTTGATATCGGTGCGCGGCGGAATGATCGCGCCGCGTTGCAGCACCAGGTTGCCCGCCAGCAGCACCAGGTCATCGGCGCCACCGTTCAGCAGGTGGCCCGGATCGGACGGCAGTGCCACGCCTTTTGGCCAGGTCATGGCCGTGACAGGCGTGTTGACCACCAGCCGCGTGCCGGCACCCAGTTGCATGCCCGCTTCCAGGCGCAGCGGGGCCTCCAGGCGGGTGCCCGCCGCCAGTGCCTGGCTGCCGTCGGCGTTGTAGAGCGCCGCCGAGAGCACGGTGCCAGCCGGCAGCTCGATCGCGGCCGAAAGGGTTGCACGCACTGGCAGCACAGCGCCCGAGGCCAGCACGCGCGCCTGTATCGGCAGGTCGTAGTTGAGCACCTGGCCGGCCAGAAAACCGGTGCCCTCGTGCAGCTCGACCCCGCCGTTGGGCACCACCACCTGGGCGCCATAGGCCAGGCGCCCTTCCAGCAGCACCCAGCCGCCGTCGTCCTGGGTCTCGGGTGGCGGCGCAAAGCCGTCGTTGATGCTGCCCAGCACCTCCACGTCGCCACCGGCACGCAGGCTCAGGCTGCCGGCCTCGCCCGAGCCGTACACCGCGCCGGTCTTGTGCACGTTGGGGTTGAGGCTGGCATAGCGGTAGCGCGACAGGTCGAGGTCGCCGCTGACCACCAGGTCGCCGTCGGTGATCACTTCAAGCCCCGGGCGCAGGTGGAACTGCTGGGCGTAACCCTTGACCAGGCCGGCGAGCTTGCCATTGACCAGCGCCGTGTTGGCCAGGGCGCTGTCGATGAACTGCACGCTTTGCGCGTGGCGTGCGTCGAGGTAGGCCTGGTCGATCTGGACATAGGGCTTGCCGCTGACATGCGGGTCGACGCCCTGCGGGGCCGCATGATCGCGCGCCATGGCGAACAGGTCGATGCGCTGCGCACCAAGAATCGACAGCGCCTGCGAGGCGTCGATGGCGATGTCGCCATGGGTCGGGTCGTCGGCCCGCAGCCGCGGCGCATACAGCGCCAGGGTGCCGCGCTCGCGGCCATCGTGCTGGCCGGCGGCGCCGCCCAGTGGTGCGTCGGTGCCATGGCGCAGGTCGATACGCACGCCACGCGCCAGGGTCAGTTGCCCGGCACCGGCATTCAGCTCCACCGTAGCCCGGTTGGGGCTGTCGATGATCTTGCCGTAGCTGTCCACGCGCAGCACGCTGCCATGTGCATCGAGCACCGCGCCCTGGGCCAGGGTCAGGCCATTGCCGGCGGCCAGGCGAATGCTGCCGACACGCTCGCCGCTGGCATCGATCAGGCCGTTGACACGCAGATGGCCGTTGTCCAGCGACACCTGCACCTGGTTGGCGCGCACCCCGTTGCCGATCTGCAGGTCGCCCTGCTTGAACTGGAAGCGCCGGCTGCCATGCACGCCGCCGTCGTTCAGGCGCTGGTTGAGCGTGGCGAAGGCACTGCTCAGGTCACCGGCCAGCCCCTGGGCACGCAGGGTGAAACCCGCACCCGCGTAGGGCACCTGGGTGCCCCCGGCATCGTAGTGGCCGGAGCTTGCGCCCAGGAGGCGGCCTTGCAGGTCGACCTGGCCGGCACTGGCGTCCAGCGCCACCACCTCCAGGCTGCCGGCCTGGTTGTGTTCGGCGTGCAGGTCGATGATCGAGCCGGCCGCCTGGTGGATGTTGCCGTGCTGGCTGCGCAGGATCACGTCACCGCCCCAGCTGTACTTGTCCAGGTCGTTGAGGCTGACCTTGCGCCCGGCCAGGTCCAGTTGCGCCGCCTGGCCCAGGCGCAGGTCGCCCTGGCTGTCGAGGGTCAGCTTGCCGCTGGGCAGTGCCACGCGGGTGTCGAGGTCGATGCGCTGCGCGCTGAACGACCATTCGGCGCCCAGCGCCCCGGCCTTGAGCTGCGCGTCGGCGGTGCTCGGCGCCGCCCCCGCGAGCATCTGCAGGGCACCACCGACGCGCACCTGGTTGACCGAACCGGCTTCACCGGTCACCAGCGGGGTGCGCACCAGCAGGTTGCCGCCGCTGTAGCGGTAGCCTTCACCGGTCACATACTCGCCGCGTGACTGATACACCGACAGGCTGCCACGGTGGTTGGCAGTCAGGCGTTCGCTGGCCAGCAGCGCCACGTCGCTGAAGCCCAGCGCCAGGCGCTCGAACGCCGGCTGGCTGCTGCTCTGCGCCTGCGGGCCATACCCCAGTTCGATGCGCCGGGCTTCGATCTGCAGCCGCCCGCTGCCGGTGCCGGCACCGTTGCCGAGCAGGGCCGGCGCGGCCTGGGTGGCGCCACTCCAGATCAGGTTGCCGGTACGAATGCTGGCCACGTCAGTGGCCGCGCCATGCCCGTAGATCGCCGGGGTGCCCAGCACCAGGTTGCTCAGGCGCGACTTGCCGGTCGCCGGGTCGAGGGTGTCGAGCGCGGTGGTGCCGAAGAAGTTGAGGCTGTCCTGCACGGTCAGCGTCAAGGTTTCCAGGGCCGGCGCGCCACGGCGGGTATCGCCCTGCAGCAGGCGGTCGAGCACCTGCTGGTTGAGGGTCAGGCCGCTGGGCAGGTAGCCCGCCGCAGCGGCGGCGGCCAGGCTTTGCGCACTGCCGACGTTGATCGCGCCCACCGCCAGGGTCAGGTTGCGGGTGCCGAAGCGCACCTGGTCGTCGAGGCTGAAGCGGTTGTTGGTGGCGGCGGCAATGGTGCCTTCGGAATACAGCTCGGTCTGGCCGCTGCACCGCGTCAGGCAGCCGCCGATCAGGATGCTGCCCGGCCCGGTGATCGTCCCGCTGGGCGCTTGCGGCGCCAGCACGTCGACCCAGCCATTGGACACGATCAGCAGGCTGCTGTTGTGCGGGTTGTAGAGGTAGCCGTCGCGGCTGTCGTAGGCGGGTGCGCCCTGCCCGAGCGTATCGATGCTCGCGCCTTGCTCTATGTTGATGGCGCCGGCGATGCGCCCGGTAACCATCAGCACTTCGGCGGCCTTCAGGTGGGCGCCACCCTTGAGCACGATGCTGGTGCCCCTGGCATCACCGAACAGCAGCTGGTTGCCACCCTGCCCGTACACCCGCTGCCCGGCATGGCCGATGCGCAGGCTGCTGGCACCCAGGGCGTTGAGCTGCGACGCGGCAATGGCGGTTTCGCCGGCACCCGGTGTGGCGGGCGCGTTGTCGCCGTGGATCACCAGGGTGTCGCCGAACAGCACCGTGGCGATGCTGCCGTGGCCCTTGTCCGCCGGTTTGTTCAACAGCACGCCCTGCATGCTGAAGCCGGGCCGCGTGGTGTCGTTATGGCCCAGGTCCAGGGTCAGGCCCTTGGCATCGATGGGCAGCGCGGCACGCGGGATACCCAGGCGTGCGGCATCGTCGAGCAGGAACTGGCTGAAACTGGTTTCGTTGTACTGCGAGTACCGACGCAAGGTGTCGGCACCGGTCAGTATCAGGTGCTGCGACAGGGCATCGCCCAGCCCGCTGCCGGCGATCGAGCGCTTGCCGGTCAGGCCCCATGAGCCATTGCGCAGCGCCGTGGCACCTGCCTGCGGCGCGCCGACGCTGGCCTGGCCGTTGACCTCGACACGGTAGGCCCCCGGCAACAGCGCATAACTGGCCGGCAGCAAGGTGTAGGTGCCGGCGGGCAGGCCCGGTACCCCGGCGTCCAGGGTGATCTGCTGGCCCACCAACGGCATCGAACCCGATGGCTCGCCCGCCACCGCTTCGGGCGCCACGCTGGCCTGCACACCGGGCACGATGGCGTACACCGGGTTGTTCGCCAGGCCCGGCAGGCTGAAGCTGCCATCGGGGTTGTTGCGCACCAGCGGGTGATAGCGGGCATCGGTGGAGCCGCCGCGCCCGGAGATGAAGCCGGCGCCGCGCACATCGCCACCGCCGGACAGGTCGATTACCGCACCGGGTTCGACCGCGATGCTGCCACCGCCCAGGGTCACGTTGAGCCAGCCGTTGGGCAGGCTCTGGCCCAGCACCGTGCTGTTCAGCGACTGGCCGGCGAAGTTGTACACCAGGCCATCTACGGTGCCGCCATAAGGCATCACCAGGCCGGCGGCACTGACCGAAGTCAGGCTGCCAGGGCGCAGGGTCACTTCGCGGGTGCTGGCGGTGCCCAGTACCAGGGCGCCGAGGGGCGCGCGCAGCACGCCCTGCTGGTCGATGGTGTCGGCCTGTATCGACAGCGCGCCAAACAGCGAATAGGGCTGGGCAGGCGTGGCCGCGCTGCTGCGCGCAATCTTCACATGCTCGGCCTTGATCACTGCCACGGCATTGGTGCCAGGGTAGATCTGCGCCGCGCTCAGGGTCAGCGTGCCCGGCGCCACCAGCCGCGTGTCGTTACCGCCCAGTGTCTTGAGCAGGCGCAGATCGCCGCTGCTGTTCAGGCTGACCTGATGGAAGCCGCGTCGATCGATGCTCAGCGCTTCACTCACCCCCGTGCCGAACTTCAGGGTATTGCGTACGTCGATCAGCGCCGCATCCACCTGCAGCATGGCCTGATCGGCTTGCGACGAAAGCGCGATACCGATCTGATTGTTGGTGAGGCCCGGCCCGGCCGGCGGCAGGCTGGTGTACCCGGCCAGACGCACATGCGCAGCCGACAGGCGCACCCGGGTATCGGCGCGAGCCCCTTCGGCCAGCCCCAGTGCACCGGCATACAGGTGCAGGCTGCGCGCCGGTTGCAGCGTCACGTCGTCGGTAAAGCTGATCACGCCGCGACTGAACAGCGTCAGTGCATCGAACCCGCCCTGCGCCACCTGGGCCACGCTGAGGTGGCCATGGCCATGTTCCAGCTTACCGGCCTGGTTGGCGAAGGCTTCCCCGCGCGGGCTGATACGCAGCTCGCGCTGGCGGATGGCCTCGGCATAGGCCGGGGTGATCGGGTAGGTACCGCTCTCCAGCGCAAGGGTCAGGCTGCCGCCCGCCACGCCAGCGCCACCCGCCGCTGCGCGCAGCTCGCCGTCCACGTACAGGCCATTGATCGAACTCAGGCTGATGCTGCCGCCTTGGCTGGCCAGCCGAGTCGCGCCAACCCCGGGTACATCGACGCTCATCTGGCTGCCGGACGCATCCAGTACAGCGCCGCGCTCGACCACCACGAACAGGTCGGGGGCCAGCGCGCCACCCAGGTTGGGGTCGAAGGTGCTGCCGATGACGATACTGCCGCCCTGGCGCAGTTCGCCATAGCGCTCGCCACGCGCGTCCACGGCGGTGACGGCACGGGCCGATACGTCGAGCAGCGCCCCGGCGCCGACCCGGATCGCCCGTTGATGCGGCTCGAACCGCACCGCACTGGTCAAGGCCTCCTGCACAACAGTGTCAGCCAGGGTGATCTGCCCGCCGTGTGCCACCAGGCTGCCGTCAACCTGCAGGCCACCGGGGCTGCGCAACGTGATGGATTGCCCGTCATCGACCTGGATACGGCTGCCGCTGGCTACCTGCAGCCAGCGTGACGCCACCTGCTGGGCCGACTGGTCCAACTCGCTGCCCGCCTGCAGCAGCAGGCTGGCACCGGCGCGCTGGGTCAGAACGCCCTTGGCGGCGTTCTCCAGATACTGCGGTGGCGTCCACAGCTCCAGCGCCTCGGCCGCCGAACGGGCATCGCCACGCAGGCGGTACACCGGCCGCGTCACCTGCACCTGGCTGTCGGCCGCCACCTCCAGGCGCTGGTTGCCCACCACCTCGTAGCGGGCAAAGCCCTTGGCGAAGAAATCGCTACCCAGGTTCAGGCTGGCCGCCGGGGTGTCGGCGCCGATGCTCACGGTGTCGCCGCGCAGGGCCAGCGTGCCGGCACCCGTGGTGCCGTACCCGCGCAGCTCGCCGCCCAGCAGCAACTGCCCACCGGCCCCGCCCGAGGTCAGGCTGGCCAGGCTCAGGTCGCCACCGGCACCCCCGCGCCAGTTGCCGTCGGGGGTGCGCGCCGCGCCGCTTTCCACACTCAGCACACTGCCCTGGCCCAGGCGAATGTCGCCGGTGCCACGCAGGGCCAGCGAACCGCCGTCCAGCCAGGCCGACAGGTCGGCGGGCTGCGCATTGACGCCGTCCTGGCGCCGGCCGCTGGCCTCCACGCGAACCCCGTCGGCCACCTCGATACGCGCGGCCAGGCCGGCATTGCCGACCCGCAGGCTGTCCGAGCCGCGTTGCAGGTTGCCCAGCAGCAGGTCGCCGCCGTGGCTGACCAGGTCGGCGTTTATCTGCACCTGTGGCGCCAGCAGGCTCAGGCCGGCGCCGTCGGCCAGGTTCAGCGCCTGCTCCAGGCGGATGCTCTCATACGCGGCCACCTGCAGGCCGCCAAGCTCGCGCAGGCGCTCGGCCTCCAGGCGCAGGACGCCTTCGCGCTCGGCCTCGACCGGGGCGTCGAGGGTCAGTGAGCCGCCCTGCACCTGCGAGCCGATCACCACCTGGTGCAGGTTGCCCGCGCCGGCGTTGAGCACGCTGCCCGTGGCGGTGGGCCGGTAGTCGCCAACGATCAGCTGTGCGCCGCGGGCCTGGCTCAGCTGGCTTTGCCGGTAGCCGTCGAGGCCGGCCTGCGGGGCCTGCAGCTGGTGGTCGCCCTTGAAGGTTTCGCCCAGGATCTCACCGCCCAGCTGCGCATTGGCGGTGCCGACCACCAGCCGCCCGGCATCGCGGCCAACGGTGTAGCCGTTCTCCAGGCGCTCGCGCGGGGCGATCAGCGGGCTGTAGAAGTAGCGGGTCTGGCCCCAGCGTGCGCTGTGCTGCTCGTAGCCCTTGTACACGCCCTGGTACAGCACGTCGCCAGGGGCACGCGAGAGGTTGTACAGGCGCCCGTCGGCGCCCTTGAGCCAGGTCTGCTTGAGGTAGCCGGTGGCCACGTCCAGCGTGCCGCCCGAGAGGTTGACCAGCGAGCCGGCCTGGGTCACCAGGTCACCCCCGGTGAAGCTCACCGTGCCGCCCTGGGCCAGCCACTCGCCCAGCCCGTGGCTGCGCGTGCCGAGGTAGCCGCCCACTTCCAGCAGGCCGCCGGCGGTGTACCAGCGCTCGCCCTCGTAGCCGTTGGTGCCGGCGGCCACGTGCACCAGCTCGCGGATGTCGACCCACACATCGGTGCTGTTGAGCGCGCCGCTGTCGCGGTTGCCCGCCGCGTCGCGCTGCTCGTTGCCCTGGATGTTGACCTTGATGCTGTTGCTGTCCATGGCCAGCTTGACCCCGACCGCGCCCGCCACGTCCAGCACCGCGCCGTCGCGCAGCAGGCTGCGCTGGCCGGCACTCACCGCCACCTGGCCGCCGGTGGCCAGGGTCAGCGAGCCGCCCTGGAAGTCCACCGTGCCGCCACTGACGATCTCCACCCGCGACAGGCTGCGGTCATCGGCCACCGCGCTGAGGTTGTCGAACGCGCCGTTGCGCTGGTTGACCTGCCCGCCCAGGTCCTTGCGCACCGCCTCGCGCTGGCTGTCCAGTGCGCTGCCGGGGTTGGCGTCGATGACGATGGCAGTGGTGCTGCCGGCGGCCAGGGTCACGTTGCCGGTGCGGTCGCTGGCCGCGTTGAGCAGGTGGATGGTGCCGCGGTTGTCGATCGAGCTGGTGGCCACGGCCACGCCCTGCTGGCGCACCTGATGCCCGGTCAGGGTGATGTCGCCCTGGCTGGCCTGGATCAGCCCGCTGTTGCTCACCGTGCCGGCCGTGCTGCCGGCCTTCAGCGTGGTGGCTACCTCGTTGCCGCGGGTGGTGGAGTACGGGTTGCCCGCCGTGCCGACGCCCTTGCGGATGTAGAAGGTATCGCCCGCCGCCAGGGTCGCCTGGCCCTTGGCGTTGATCAACTGGCCGGCGTTCTCCACCTCGTGGCCCAGCAGCAGGGTGTAGCCACCGCCCTGGGTGGAGCTGGCCGGGGCGTGGGTCTGGATCAGCGCGCCGCGCTCGACCATGACCTTGCCGGCGGCATCGGTGAAGGTCGGCTGGCTGCCCAGGCTGTCCACGTACAGGCCGCGCTCGGTGAACTGCTGGTCGCTGATGGTGGCGGCGGCCGCCGTCAGGTTGCGCACGTTGATCTGGCTGCTGCCGCTGAACACGATGCCATTGCGGTTGACGATCATCAGCGTACCGTCGGCCTTGATCGTGCCCTGGATCTGGCTGGGCGCGACGCTGTTGCCGACGCGGTTGAGCAGTGCCCAGTTGGCGTCCTGCTGGAAGGTCAGCTGGGTGTCGCGGCCGACGTTGAAGGTTTCCCAGTTGAGAATCGCCTTGTCGGCGGTCTGCTTGATCGTCACCTGGGTGGTGCCGCCCTTCTGCGTCTGTACCGGAGCCTCGGCGTTGGTGAACAACGGCTTGCCATTGGCATCGAGCAGCGGGTTCAGGCCATTGCCGCCCAGGCCGTTGTGGATGCTCGAGGGCGCCGCCAGCGCGGCGGCGCGGCCGGCCGCCTGGGCAGCCTGTTGCGCGGCGATGGCGGCCACGGTGTTGTTGAGGTTTTGCAGCGAACGCTGCAACTGGGCATTGGCACGCTGCTGCTGGGCCAGCGGCGGTGGCAGCCCCGGCAACTGCACCGCACCGCCCTGCCCGCCCGTACCGCCGGCCTGCGGCGCGCTGCCCTTGGCCGCGAACCAGGCCGAACTGAACGCCGCAGGCGCCGCCTGCACGCTGCCGGCCAGGGCCAGCAGCGCAATCACCTGGGCCAGCGGCTTGAGCCGCAGCAGGGGCATATCGGCCTGACGGTGGGTACGGTGGGAGGGCGAAGCAGCAGTGCCAAGGCGCATTGCAATCAATCCTTTTCTGGTCCATCGCGGTAATGGGATGCCACACGCCGGTGCGGCCGGTGACCTATGACATAGGCGGTTGCACGGGCGGCAGACCGAACCTTTGTCACGCAAAGTTCATGTGATCGGTGGCGTTCTGAAACGCAAAAGCCGGTAACGGCGCGAGCCGTTACCGACGGGGTACAGCGACAGGCGTCGGCGCGGCTTAGGCCGGGCGACCCTGGGTGTTGCACACGCTGAGGTTGTTCACGCCCAGTGCGCCGGACTGGTTGGCGAACTGCAGGCGAACGGCGTTTTTCCAGGCTGGGCTCAACGGGATCAGCTTCTGCGCGATGATGGCCGCATCGTTGTTGGTGGTGGCGCCGTAATGACGGTTCAGGAAGGCGACGACGGCGGTGCCGTCTGCGGCGTCCTTGTAGCACTGACCGAAGATCAGGTTGGTGTAGGCAACGATGGAGTAGCCGGTGGCCGGGTTGGCCAGCACCGGGGCCCAGTTCTGCGGAATCGCGCGTGCGGCGGCGGTGGCCGGTGGCGCGGCGTTGGCCAGTGCAGTCTGCACGTTGCCGACGGTTGGCAGCAGGTTGTTGACGCGAGCGACCTTCGCGTTGTTGGTGGCATCCACGTCTTCAGGGCCTACATAGCCGATGGCGTCTTCGGTGCCGTACACCGAGGTCACGATATCGCCGCTCAGGGCAACACCCTGGAACGTGGCAGGCTCTGCACCGACCTGAGCGGTGGTGAAGGTGCTGCTGACGCCGAACTGGGTCGGGCACTGGCTGTTCAGGTGACGGGTGAAGATCTCGGAGGTGCCGCTGCTGCCGCTGCGGTAGAACACCTTGATGGCCTTGTTCGGGTAGCTGGCGTCGATCTGGTTCCAGTTGCTGATCGAACCCGAGAAGATCCCGCACAGCTGGGCGCTGGTCAGGTTCAGGTCGTTGACGGCAGTGCCGTTGGCCAGCTTGAGGTTGTACGGGATGGTGACCGAGGTGGCTGCCGACGGAACCTGGATCAGCGGGCCCCACTTGTTGGCGACGTCGTTGCCGGCGCTGTTGTGGTCCAGGTTGTAGGTGTTGATTTCCGCATCGGAAAGGATCGAGTCGCTGCCTGCGAAATCGACGGTCACACCGGCGGGCTTGTTGATATCGGCGGCACGGTTGAACAGGAAAGCCGACTTGCCTTTACCGCTGCCAACACCGGTGTAGGTGTCGAAACCGGCGCCCAGTACGCCTGGGGTGGTGTACAGGCCTTGTGGCAGGGTGGCACCGCCACCGACAACCGCTGCCATCGATTGAGCCGAAGCCAGTGCGGCAACAGCCAGCGAGGCTGCGATCATAGTGCGCTTAAACATGAAGAAGCTCCTTTCGTCGTGTTCGTACGTTGAGGTGAGTCGCGCTTGCATGTCACGATGGCGTGGCGCAGCGCCTTGATCCAGAGGGCTTGCTGGCCGATCCACGAGGCTTAGGTTGGCAGTGCGCGGTGACAGTCAGAGGAAAAAACATCGGGAGCTTGGCGGGGGATTTCTCGGGTGTTTTCAAGGCCGCAGTGCGGTCCTTCGCCGGCAAGGCCGGCTCCTACAGGGGTTGGTGTGATCCTGTAGGAGCCGGCCTTGCCGGCGAAGGCGTCAGCCGCAACACCGCAGCAACCTCCCGGATTCACCACCCGGCCGACTCGGGTGTTCACCCCGCGCAAGAAACAATTCACTGCACCAGCTGGTTGATCTCGATGATCGGCAGCAGCACCGCCATCACGATCAGCAGCACCACCGCACCCATCACCACGATCATCAGCGGCTCCAGCAATGCGGTCATGCCCATCGCTCGGCGCTCGATGTCCTTGGCCAGGCTCTGCGCCGCGCGGTCGAGCATCGGCGGCAGGTTGCCGGTCTTCTCGCCGCTGGCGATCAGGTGGATCAGCAAGGGCGGGAACACCTTCTCCACCGCCAGCGCCGACGCCAGCCCCACGCCTTCGCGCACCCGCGCCGTGGCCTCGCTCACGCACTGGTCGAGGCGGTCGTTGGCCAGGGTCTGGCGCGCCGCCTCCAGGGCCCGCAGCAACGGCACCCCGGCACTGCCCAGAATCGCCAGGGTCGAGGCGAAGCGTGCGGTGTTCAGGCCCAGCACGAAGCGCCCCAGCAACGGCAGGCGCAGCACCCGGCTGTGCCAGGCCAGGCGTGCCGACGCGCCGCGCAGGTACACACGCCAGCCCCATGCCCCGGCCACCAGCACGATGAAACACAGCCAGCCCCAGGCCCGGATGAAGTCGCTGGCGTTGAGCATCGCCAGGGTCAGCCCCGGCAGGTCCTGGCGCGCCTGGGTGAAGGCGCTGACCACCTGCGGCACCACGTAGCTGAGCAGAAAGATCACGATGCCGATCGACACCAGCCCGACCACGCCGGGGTAGATGAACGCGGTGAGGATCTTGCCGCGCAGGGTGTTGCGGTCTTCGATGTAGTCGGCCAGGCGCTCCATCACCTGGGCCAGGTCGCCGGACTCCTCCCCCGCCGCGATCAGTGCGCGGTAGATCTCGGGAAAGTCCCGCGGGCGCGCCGCCAGTGCGTCGGCCAGGCGCATGCCGCTGCGCACGTCGCCGCGCACCGCGCCCAGCACCTGGGCGATGTGCTTGCGTTCGGCCTGCTCCAGGGTCGCGCTCAGGGCGCCCTCCAGCGGCAGCCCGGCGGCCAGCAGGCTGGCCAGCTGGCGCGTGGTCCAGGCCAGGTCCGCATCCGACAGCTTGCTGGCGAACAACCCGCCGCCGGCACTGGCGGCAGGCTCCGGCTCGACCTGCAAGGCGCTCAGGCCCAGCCCGCGCAATTGCCCGATCACCGCCGCCGGGCTGTCGGCCTCCAGCTGGCCACGGCTGATGCGCCCCTGGGCATCGGCGGCTTCATAACGGTATCGGCTCATCAGGCGTCCCGGGTCACACGCAGGATTTCTTCCACGGCGGTACTGCCGCTGTCGACCCAGCGCTGGCCGTCCTCGCGCATGCTCAGCATGCCGGCCTGGCGCGCTGCGGCGCGCAGGGCCTGTTCGTCGGCGCCCTGGTGGATCAGGCCGCGAATCGGGTCATCGATGCAGAACAGCTCGTGGATCCCGGTACGCCCGCTGTAGCCGGTGTGGTTGCAGTTGGCGCAGCCATGGGGGCGAAACTGGCCGGGGGCATTCGGGTCGGGCTGACGGCAGTGCGGGCACAGCCGCCGTACCAGGCGCTGGGCCAGCACGCCGAGCAGCGCCGAGGCCAGCAGAAAGGGTTCCACGCCCATGTCGAGCAGGCGGTTGACCGCCGACACGGCGTCGTTGGTGTGCAGCGTGGCCAGCACCAGGTGCCCGGTGAGCGAGGCCTGCACCGCGATCTGCGCAGTCTCCAGGTCGCGGATCTCGCCGATCATGATGATGTCCGGGTCCTGGCGCAGGATCGCGCGCAGGGCCACGGCAAAGGTCATGTCGATGCGCGCATTCACCTGGATCTGGCTGATACCCGGCAGGTCGTATTCCACCGGGTCCTCGACGGTGAGGATGTTGCTGACGCTGGCATCGAGCCGCGCCAGCGCCGCGTACAGGCTGGTGGTCTTGCCGCTGCCGGTGGGCCCGGTGACCAGCACGATGCCGTGCGGCTGGCGAATCAGCACGTCCAGGCGGGCCAGCAGCGCCGGGGCCATGCCCAGGGTTTCCAGTTGCAGACGCCCGGCCTGCTTGTCCAGCAGGCGCATCACCACCCGCTCGCCATGCCCGGTGGGCACGGTGGACACACGGATATCGATGGGCCGGCCAGCCACGCGCAGGGCGATGCGCCCGTCCTGGGGCAGGCGTTTTTCGGCGATGTCCAGCTGTGCCATGATCTTGATCCGCGACACCAGCGCCGCGTGCAGCGCCTTGCGCGGCGAGACCACGTCGCGCAGGGTGCCGTCGACCCGGTAGCGCACCACCGAGTGGGTCTCGAAGGGTTCGATGTGGATGTCGCTGGCCTCGTCGCCGGCAGCCTGGGTCAGCAGCGCGTTGATCATGCGGATCACCGGCGCGCCGTCCTGGGTGTCGAGCAGGTCGGTGATCTCGGGCATGTCCTGCATCAGGCGGTCGAGGTCGACATCGTTCTCGGCCGCGCCGACCGCCGCTGCGGCGCCGCCGTTGTCGCTGTAGGCGCTGGTCAGCAGGCGGTCGAGCTCGTCTTCGCTGACCTGCTCGGCGGCCTGCTCGCCGAACTGGCGGCGCACCTCGCCCAACGCCCAGGCCGGGGTCGAGGGGCACAGGCGCAGCGGCGCGGCGTGCTCGCCGGCCAGCAGCACCACACGCTGGGCCTTGGCCCAGGCGTACGGCAGGCGGCTCACCGGGCAACCCCGACTTCATCCAGCGGCACGGCGCGGATCGCCGCACGCGGGGTGCCGATGGCCGCGCCCGCGCGCGGTACGCCCTGCTCGGCGCTGGGCAGCAGCGGCATCTGCGCGTCCGGCAGTGCCCAGGAATGGGCCGGCTTGAGCCCGCCCTGGGCACGGCGGATGAAATCGTAGCGGTTGAGGGTGATGCTGCGCCCCACCTCGGCATCGCGAATGATGTAGGGGCGCAGGAACACCATCAGGTTGGTCTTGCTGGTGGCGCGGCGCTCGTTGCGAAACAGCACGCCCACCCCCGGCAGGCTGGAAAGAAACGGAATGCCGTCGTTGGCCTGGGTGTAGCCGTCCTGCAGCAGGCCGCCGAGCACCATGATCTGGCCGTCGTCGAGCAGGATGCTGGTGTCGATGGCGCGCTTGTTGGTGACCGTGCCGGCGGCACTGGAGGCGCGTTCGTCGACGCTGCTGACCTCCTGGTAGATGTCGAGCTTGACCGTGCCGCCTTCGGAGATCTGCGGGCGCACGTTGAGCTTGAGCCCCACCTCTTCGCGCTGGATGGTCTGGAACGGGTTGTTGCTGGTGCCGCCGCCATCGGTGACGTACTGGCCGCTGACAAAGGGGATGGTCTGGCCGACGAAGATGCTCGCCGCCTCGTTGTCCAGGGTCAGCAGGTTGGGCGTGGACAACACGTTGCTGCCGCCCTTGCTGGTCAGGGCGCGGGCCAGCACCTTGAGGTCGAGCACCTCGCCGATGCCGGGGATGTTCACCGTGCCGTCCACCACGCCCACGCTCAGGCCGGGGGGCAGCGCGTCGATGCTGTTCCTGGCACCGCGATTGAACCCGGCACCGCCCAGGTTGGCGCCGCCGAACACGCCGTTCTTGCCCAGGTTGCCGGCCTGCCACTGGATGCCGAATTCGTTGGCGTCGTCTTCGCTGACCTCGACGATCAGGCTTTCGATCACCACCTGGGCGCGGCGCTGGTCGAGCAGGTCGATCACCTCGCGCAGGTTGCGGTACAGCGGGTCGGGTGCCGAAATCAGCAGGGTGTTGGTGGTGGCGTCGGCCTGGATGGTCACCCCGCCGGCGGAAAACGCGGTGTTCTGCTCGCTGCCCTGCGAACCGTTGCCATAGGCGTTGCCGGCCTGGCCGAGGCTGGCCCCGTAGGTGGCGGCTGGCGGGGTGGCGCTGGTGGTCTGCGCGGTGTTCGCCGCCGCGCCGCTGCCGTTCTGCTTGCCTGCCAGCAGGCCACCGCCGCTGAGCCTGGCGCGGGCGTCGTCACCGCTGCTGCTGTCGCTCTCGCCGGTGAGCAGCCCGCGCAGGGCCTGGGCCAGCTTGCCGGCCTGGGCGTTGCGCAGGTACACCACGTGCAGGTTGCTGGGGTTGTTCTGTGCGTTGTCGAGCTTGTAGATCAGGTCGCGGGCCAGTTGCGTGCGCTCGGGGCTGCCGGCGCGGATCACCACGCTGTTGGAGCGTGGGTCGCCGATCACGCTGATCTTCTGGGTGGGATCGTTGCCCTGGGTTTCGAGCAGCTCCGAGACCATGGCCGCGATGTCGCTGGCGATGCCGTTCTGGATCGCCACCACGTCGGTGTCGATGGCGCTGGGGATGTCGATGCTGTCGAGCAGCCGGGCCACACGCTCGAGGTTCTCGGCATAGTCGGTGACCACCACGGTGTTGTTGCCGGGGTAGGCGTTGATCGGGTTGTTGGGCGACACGATGGGGCGCAGCACCGGGATCACGTTGACCGCGTTCTCGTATTGCAGGCGGAAGGTGCGGGTGAGCATGCCGGTGCCGGCATCCTTGCTGTTGATCGGCCCGCCCAGCAGCTTGGCGTCGGCCTCGGGCACCACCTGGCTGACCCCGCCCACGTCGACCACGCTGAAGCCCTGCATGCGCAGGGCTGCCAGCAGCATGGCGTAGGCACGTGTGGCCGGCACCTCGCCTTCGGACACCAGGGTCAGCTGGCCCTTGACCCGCGGGTCGACCAGAAACTGGCGCCCGGTGGCCCGCGACAGGGCGCGCACCACGGCCTGGATGTCGGCGTCGACGAAGTTCAGCTGCACCGGCTGGTCGCCCAGCGGGTTGCCCGGTGCGGCACTGGCGCTGCCATCGCTGTGGGGCCTGGCGCGGTGGGCGGGGGCACGCGGGGTCGGGCGCTGTGGCTCGACCCGCGCCTGCAGGCCGTGGCGTTCCAGGCTGGTCGGCCCGGGCTGCACGTTGGCCAGCGGTCGGCCCAGCTCGCTGCTGGCCAGTGGCTGCGCAGGCTGCTGGCTGCAACCGGCCAGGGCCAGTGCCAGTACCAGGGGAGCCAGGCCGGCCAGTCGGCGCGGCAGTTGGGTGCACATCATGACGATTCCTTAGCGCCTTGCGCCTGGTCCAAGCGAACGATTCCGGAGAACGACGCCGTGGCCGAGGGGTCGGCCAGCGGGTCGCGTTGCAGGCGGCTGTGCACCACCGTCAGGCCCAGTTGTGCGGGGGCCTGCAGCAGCCAGGCGGTGGCGGCCTCGGCGGGGGCCTGGGCAAGATCGAGCTGCCAGCCGCCCTCCACCGCCTGAAGCTGGTAATGGCCGCTGAGCCCGGCGTGCTCCAGGCTCTGGCGCAGGGCCGGCGCCTGTTGCGCGGCGCCCGGCAGTGAGGGGGCGTGGGCGAGCAGGCCGTCGAGGGTTTGCGCCTGGCTGCGCAGCCTGGGCGTTTCGGCCTCCCAGTGGGCGATGCGCGCCAGTGCCGGCTGCACCAGCACCAGCCACCACAGCGTGGTGCCCAGCAGCAGTGCGGTCAGGGCCACGGCGCGGCGCTCGCGCGCACTCAGGCCGTGCCACCAGGGGCGCAGGCGGCGCAGGGGGTGCCGTGCCTTACTCAACATTGGCCACCTCCTCGCCCGTGGCGGTCGCCGGGCGCAGGGTCCAGCCGTGGTCGCTGCTGCTGGCCTCGATGCCCTGTGCCGCCAGCCGGGTTTGCCAGGCGTTGTCGGCCGGGGGCCGTGCGGCGCCGGGCAGTGGCTGCAGGTCGAGCACGCCGTCGTGGTAGGTCAGTTGCTCGACTGCGCCGGCCAGAAACGGCATGGCGCTGCCGGCGGCCTGCAGCAGGTGGTTGAAGGGTGCGACCGCGCCATTGTCGCCGGCGGCGAGCTGCTGGCGTACCTGTTGCAGCGGGTTGAGGATCACCTGCAACTGCGGGTAGGCAGCGCGTACCTGCTGGTGCATGTGCTGGCGCAGTTGCTGGCCGGTGTCGGCCAGCCGCGCGGCGTAGAGGTTCAGGCCCAGGGTCCAGATCATGGCGGCGCTGGCGCACAGGGCGAGTGCCCGTGGCCAGCCGTGCTGTGCGGCGCCAGGGGCGCGCAGGCCGCTGTGCAGGCTCGCCACCGGGCATGCGCCGGCCCTTGCCGGGGTCGGGTACAGGCCCCGGGGTTTGAGGCCGGCATTCGACAGCCACTGCGCCAGGCCCTGCAATGCCGCCTGCCCCAGCCATGCCACCGCCACCTTCCCGTCCGCTGCCCGTGGCCCGTGGGCGATATGCACGGCGCGCACATCGCCCAGTATCAGGCCCTGCGCCGCGCACTGCACCGCCGCCCCCAGGCGCGCTGCCGGCAACGGCGGCAGTACCAGCTCGGTGCACAGGCTGTCGTCCGGGTGCAGCCACGCCAGCACCTCGCGGCCCCGCGCCAGGCTCTTGAGCTGCGCCTGCGCCGCCTCGCCCTCGGCCTCGGTCCGGCCCTGGCGGTCCAGTTGCCGATAGCCGACCCGCGCCCCGTCCTCAAGCGCCGCCAGCCGCGGCAATGCCATGTGCAGTTGTGCCTTCATGCGCCCACCCGTGCCCAGACAACCTGTGCCAGGGGCGCCTGCCCGCGCAGCAGCAGCGCCTCCAGGCGCACCTCGCGCGAGCCGCTGCGGGCCACGCCGTGCAGGCGGAACCAGTCGCTGGTAATGCCCACCGGCACGCTTTCGAGCACCACGTGGGGCATCTGCAGGCGGTTGACGAAATCCCCGCGGTTGACGAACCAGCGCCCGCCGTCGCGCTCGGCGATCAGCTGGCGCGCCTTGTCTACGCTCAAGCCCGGCACCTGCGCCGCCAGCACCTCGGCCGACGCGGTGTTGCCATTGATCCAGGTGTTGGCCGGCAGCACCGTGGCCACTCGGCGCAGGCGCGCCAGCCCTTCGGCATCCAGCCCCGGCACGGCCAGCTGGTCGAGGCTGCGCAGCATCGGCCGGCGTGCCGGCACCGGGCGCGAGGCGGCACCCGGCGAGGTTGCGCGGCCACTGTCGAAGCCGTGCACCGCCTCGGCCACGGGCGCCTGCCGGCGCGGGTAGCCGTCGATCACCCGCGCCGCGATCGCCTGCGCCACCGGCGCGGCCAGGCCGATCAGTGCACACAGGCGCTCGAAGGTGGCCAGGGCCTGCGCGTCGGGTTGCTCTTCGACCACCAGGTTGCGCAGGTTGAACTTGCCCTGCTCGTCTTCCAGCCGGCCCTGAAACACCGCGCCGTGCTCGCCCACCGGCAGGCCGGCGATGGGGCGCGCCCAGCCCTGGTCGAGGCGTACCAGCGGGTCGACGCGGCGCTGCTCGGCCAGTACCTCACGGCTCCAGGCCAGGCCCGCCTGCAGCACGCCCTGCCCCTGGGCACGCTGCTGCAGGCTTTCCAGCTCACGGGTGAATACGCTCTGGCGGCTGATCATGCCCGCTGCGATCACCGCCACCACGGCGGCTATCAGCAAGGCACTGATGATCGCCATTCCGCGTTGCTGCGCGGACGGTCTCATCACGGCGCCTACAGCTGCCAGGAGCCGATATCGGCGTTCACGCCGTCGCCGTCAGGCTCGCCATCGGCGCCCAGCGAGAACACGTCGATCTCGCCGTTGGCACCGGGGTTGAGGTAGTGGTAGGGACGGCCCCAGGGGTCGTTGGGCAGGCGCTCCAGGTAGGCGCGCCAGGTGCCGGGCTTGGCCGAGGCGGGTTTTTCCACCAGTACCTTGAGGCCCTGGGCGGCGCTGGGGTAGCTGCCGTTGTCCAGGCGGTAGAGCTTGAGCGCCTGCATCAGCCCGGCGATGTCCTGGCGGGCGGCGGTGGCACGCGCCTGGTCGGGGCGGTCGAGCACCTTGGGCACCACCATCGCTGCCAGGATCCCGAGGATGACCACCACCACCATGATCTCGATCAGGGTGAAACCGCGTTGGCGACGGGGGGCAGAACGGCGTGGGCAGGTAAGCGACATCTCGGCATTCCTTGGCGGGATTCGGGGGCCGATTGTGGCAAGGGCATATGTCAGTGGTATTGAAAATCCTCGGGAGTTCCGGTCGCCAATCGGTCAGACAGACCCCCTAGGATGCAGCTTTGCCCACACCGAGATGCCCATGCGCAGACGCCGCCCGCAACAGGCCGGTTTTACCCTGATCGAAGTGCTGGTGGCGCTGGCCATCGTGGCCGTGGCGATGGCCGCTGCAGTGCGCGCGGCCGGGCTGATGACCCAGGGCAATGGCCTGCTGCGCGACAAGTCGCTGGCCCTGCTCTCGGCCCAGGCGCGCCTTGCCGAACTGCGCCTGGAAGGCCAGGCAACCCCGGGCCTGCGCCGCTTGGAGTGCGACCAGGGGCGCCTGCGCCTGCGCTGCGAGCAGCAGGTCGACAGCCGCCCCGGTGGGCTGCTGCAGGTGCGCCTGGAGGTGTTCGAGCGTGACCGTGAAGGCCCGCCGCTGGCGCGCCTGGAGAGCTGGCTGGGCCAGGCGCCTAGGGCCGAATGAGGCGCGGCAGCGCAGGGCCTTCGGGCAGTCGGGCGATGCCGATGCGGCTGCGCTCCCCGGCGCGTTCGATCACCAGCGCATCGGCTTCTATGGCCACCAGTTGCCCCCCCTGCGCCAGTTGCTCGCCCACCCGCACGGCCTGTGGCGCGCCGCCGTTGAGCGAGACGATGGCCACTGCACCGGCACTGCCGGCCAGCAGCCCGCTGAGGCTGATGTCGACCTGCGCCGGCAGGTTGGCGAACCACTGCCCGGCGGCGGCCGGGGGTGCCGATAGGGTCTGCTCCATGGCAGCCGGCACCGGTTGGGGGGTGGGCGTCCAGAGCAACGTGGCCCAGGTCGCGAGCCCGGCCAGCGCCGCGAGCAGCGCCGCGCCCTGGACCAGTTGCGGGGCAGCCACGGGTTTGAATGCTAGTGCCATGGGGAACGGTCTCCGTGTGGTTCCTGGCCCGAGCATACGCGCCGATTCTCACGCTTTTGTTTCACACGACGATCATCTTCGCCGTGCACGCTGTCACCAGCCAAGGAGGCATCGCCCCATGCAATGCAGCCATCCACAACAGGGCTTTACCCTGATCGAACTGATGGTGGTGCTGGTGATCGTCGGCATCGCCAGCGCCGCCATCAGCCTGAACATCCGCCCCGACCCGGCCAGGGCGCTGCGCGAAGACGCCGAGCGCCTGGCGCAATTGCTGCTGGTGGCCCAGAGCGAGGTGCAGGCCGATGGCCGCGCCCTGGTCTGGCAGGCCGACCGCGACGGCTACCGTTTTGTGCGGGCCGGCGCGGCGCTGGACGGCGACCCGCTGCTGCGCCCGCGCCCCTGGCAGGCCGCGCCGGTGACGGTGCAGCGCACCCCGCAGCGGGCCGTGCGCATCGACCCGGAATGGATCGGCGAGCCGCTGACCCTGCGCCTGGTCAGCGGCCAGCAGCAGATCGAGGTGCGCCGCGATGCCGCCGGCCGCGTCGAGGTGCACCAGCCATGAGGCGCCACCCGCAAGGCGGGTTCACCCTGATCGAGGTGATGGTGGCGATCCTGTTGATGGCCATCGTCAGCCTGGTGGCCTGGCGCGGGCTGGACAGCGTCAGCCGCGCCGACCGCCACGTCAAGGACAGCACCGAACAGGCCCGCGCCCTGCTGCGGGTGTTCAACCAGCTGGAGCGCGACCTGGCGTTGCGTGCCAGCAGCGAACTGGTCGAGCCGGTGCTGGCGGGCATGGACCCGCCCAGCGAAAAACCGCTGCCTGCGGTGCGGGTGCAGGCCAGCGACGGGCGCCCGGCGCGCCTGGAGCTGATTCGCAGCAGCGCCGCCGACGACGGCCTGATGCGCGTGCGCTGGTGGTTGCAGGGTGGCACGCTGTACCGCGCCGCGGCGCCGGCACGCGATCGCTTCCCGCTACCGGCGCCTGCCGGCCGGGTGGCGGTACTGGAGGATGTGGCTGAATTCAACCTGCGGGTGTGGGAGCCGGGCAAGGGCTGGCGGCACCTGACCGGCGAGGCCCGGGACAATCCGCCGGGGCTCGAGATCGAACTGCTGCGCCAGAGCGCGCAGGGCCCGCAGCGTTACCGCCAGGTACTGGGGCCGCTCAACTGAGCAGCACCACGCCACCGGGCAGTTCGGTGCAGCGTGCGCCGTAGGCGTCGCGGATCAGCTGCGCCACCCCTGGCAGTTGCGCCAGGCTGAAGCGCGCCTGCACCTTGCGTCGTCCCAGGCTGGGGTTGAGCAGCACCAGCATGCCGGGGCGGTAGCGGTTGATTTCGTCGATCACCTGGCTCAGCGGCGCGTCATGGAACACCAGCCGCTGCTCGCGCCAGGCCATTACCTGTTCGGCATCGAACGGCTGCGCGCTGCCGGCGCTGCGGGCGTCGTAACGCAGCTGCTGGCCGGCGGGCACGGGCAAGCTGCGGCCCTGCCAGAGAATCTGCACCTGGCCCTGCAGGCAGGTGACGCACACGGCCGAATCGGTGTGGCGCACATTGAAGCGCCCGGCCTGGGCCGACACCCAGGCCTGCCCGGCCTGCACCTGCACCGGGGCCTGGGCCAGCACCTCGACCTCGCCTTCGAGCAGGGCGATCGCTTCGCCGCTGCGGTTGATGCGGGTCTGGGTGTTGAGCTCCAGCGCGATGCCCTGGGTCAGGTCGATGCGACGCTGCTCGCCAACGCCGGTGTGAAAGTCTGCCGCTGGCGTGCCGAGCCCGTCCACCAGGTTGCTGCGCAGCAGCACGAAGGCTGCCGAGGCCGCCAGCGCGCCACCCAGGAACGCGCGGCGCCCCAGGGTACGCAGGGGCACCACGCGCTCGGCCTGGCGCGCCGCCGGCTCCAGCTGCTGCCACAGCTGGCGGGCCTGCTCGAAGGCCTGGGCGTGCGCCGGGCTCTGTGCGCACCACTGGCGCAGGGCGCGTGCGTCGGCGACGGTGGCGCGCCCGGAGGTAAGCAGCAGCAACCAGTCCTGGGCCTGGCTGTGCAGGCTGGGTTCAGCCGAAGTCTGGGGTGTCATGGTCTGAGGGGCCTGCATCAAAATGGCGCTGTGTATTGTTCAAGACGGTTTTCCCGCACCGGGACCGAACCGCTGGAACACTTTTCTTTCCAGCCGCGTGGCGCAGTAACCCAGTGCGGCCTTGAGCTCCTTCTCGACCATGCGCGTGGAGATGCCGAAGCGCTGGGCGATTTCCAGGTGCGAGGCTTCCTCCAGGCGCGCGGCAATGAAGATACGCCGGCGCCGTGCCGGCAGTTCGTAGAGTGCGCCGAGCAGGCACTGGATTTCCTGCTGGCCGCCGACGATGCGCGCCGGGTCCTGGTCTTCGGCCACCTGCAGCAGGTCTTCGACCTCGGCGCCGGTGAGCAGCCGGGCGTCGGCCTGGCGCCGGTCGGCGGCGATGTTCAGGGCCATGCGGTACAGGTAGGCGTTGGGCTTGTGCAGCGCGTGGGTGGCCTGCATGCGGTCGACCCGCAGGTAGGTTTCCTGGAGCACGTCGCAGGCCAGGTCGTCCGAACCCAGGCGGCGTTTGAGGCGCACCTTGAACTCGTCGTAAGAGGTCAGGAACAACGTGACCAGAGGTGTATTCATACTGCCTAGCCTCCATGCGATTAAGGGCAGTCCATGCGTGTATCGGGCAACAGCAGCAGCGTCACCGGTTGCGCCAGCGCCGAGGGCGGTGGCCGCTCCAGGCGCAGGGCACGCAGGCTTTCGACCAGCGCGCTGTCACGCCGGTGATCGCCGGTGGAGGCCAGCAGGCGGCTCTGGGCCAGCACCCCGCGGGCGTCGATCCATACCTGCACCGCGGCCCGGTAATGGCCTGGGCGTGCCAGCGCGCTGGCACACAGCGCCTGTTCCACGGCGCGTTGCAGCGTGCGCGCATAATTGCCGGCCGCGCCGGCCCCGCCTGTGGCACGCGGGTTAGGCGCGGCTGCCGGCAGTGCCACGCGCTGCACGGTGAAGGCCTCGGCGCCGCTGTAGCGGGCCATCAGCCCGGTGCCTTCGAGCAGCCTGCGCAGGCCGTCGCGGGCGCTGAACGCGCCGCTCAGCGGCATCGAGCGCTGGCGTGCGGTCAGCTCCCGGTCCACCAGTACCGCCATGCCGCTCTGCTGGCCGAAGGCGTGCAGCGCCTCGTCCAGTGGCTGGGCCGGTATGTCGAAACGGATCGGGCCTGCGCCGTGCACCGGCATCGCCAGCACGGCCAACAGCAGCACGGCGATTCTGGCAAGGCAGTGGCGCAAACCGGTGTCTCCCCCGAAAGTCGCCATCGTGGGGCCTGTGTATGAATCTGATGTGACAGCGGTAGGCAAAAAACCTTAACGATGTGGGAAGTCGCCTGGGGCTAGACTGGGGGAAACCGCTTCAGGGAGGGCATGGACATGGGCTGTCGAATCGCGGGGTTGTGGCTGGTTGCCGGTCTGCTGAGTGGCCTGTCGAGTGGCGTGGTGCAGGCGGGTCAGGACGAGGGTTGCATCGACGTGCAGGTGGGCCAGGCGCGGGCGCTGGCGTACGACTGCCTGACGCGCCAGTTGCAGAACGGCAACGGGCAGCGCGCGGCGCAGGCCAACCGCAAGGCGATGGAGGTGGATGTGAGCCGGCGCGCGCCGAACCAGCTGGGGTTGTTCAACCAGTCGGCCACGGGGCAGCGCATGGGCAATGCGTTCGGGGTGTCGGTGCGGCCGCAGCGGCCGGGGCCGTGATCGGCGCAGTTGCATTCCTGCAGGCCATGGTTCGTTGCAACCAATGTAGGAGCCGGCGTTGCCGGCGAAGCGCCGCGCGGGCGGCGCTCGGTTTTGGGAGCACCGGTGGATTCAAGACAGGCACCTTCCAGCCCGAATGAATTTCAAGGCTGATGATTGAAGGGGTGAGCGAGAAAACCAGCCAGCAATGGCGGTGGACGACTAGTGCCAACCGATGCCCTTGCAGCGCTCTCAGGATCGAGCGCCGCAAGCGCGGCGCTTCGCCGGCAAGGCCGGCTCCTACACGGGGCGGTATTGCCAGCCTCGGTGTGTTCGACACCCGATTGCAGTGAATCCACCTGACATCAGACTTGTCGCCCCTACCGCCCCCGCGGCAAGCAGATGCGAAACTGCGCCCCCCCCAACGCCGACTGCCCCACCGTCAGGGTGCCACCCTGCCCCTCGATCACCCGACGGCTGATCGCCAACCCCAGGCCAAACCCGCCCGTGGCACGGTCCCGACTGCGATCCAGGCGGTAGAACGGCTGGAAGATGCGCTCGCGCTCCTCCTGCGGAATGCCAATGCCGTCATCCTCGACGGTCAGCACGCACGCGCCCTTGGCATCCACGCTCAGGCGCAGCAGGATGCGCTGCCCGCAATAACGCATGGCGTTGCGGATCAGGTTCTGCACCGCCCGCGCCGTCAACCGCGGGTCCAGCACAAAGCGCGGCAGATCCGGCTCGGCACGCACCTCCAGGCTCACCCCGCGCCCATCCAGCTCTTCGGCATAGCTGCCCAGGATGCTGTCGACGAACTCGGGCAGCGCCACCTCCACCCGCTCGCCACCCTGGCCATTCTGCAAGCGGTTGTACGACAGCAGCTCAAGCACAAGCGCATCCAGCTCGCGCACGTGCCCCACCAGTTCCAGCAGGCGCTTGCGACTGGCCGGGGGCATTTCGTCGTACAGCAGCACCAGGCCGAAATCCAGGCGGGTCAGCGGCGTGCGCAGCTCATGCGACACCGCATTGAGCAACTCGCGCTGCTGGGTCAGCAGGCATTCGATATCCGCCGCCATGGTGTCGAACACCTTGGCCAACGCGCCGATGTTCGAGCGTGGCGAGATCAGCGTGCGCTCCGCCAGGTTGCCTTCGCCCAGGCGCTGCGCCGTGGCCTTGAGCCGCTGCAGGTCACGCCAGTGCGGGCGCACCCAGAACAGCAGGCAGCCCAGCAGCGCCGCACCGATCAGCACGGTGATGCCCCACGACAGCAGGTAGATGTCCGCCGGGTCCGGCGGGTTGCGCAGCACCACCATCCACTCGCTGTCCAGCGGCGCCAGGGCGGTTTCGTAATAGCCCCACTCCCCCAGGCGCACCACGTACTGGCCGGCCTGCAGGTGCGCCTGCTCCTCGGCGTTCAGGTCCAGGTCGGCGCGCCGGCGCAGCTCGATGCTGAGGGGGGCGAAATCGGTATTCAGCGCCTCGGCCACCTGGGGCCAGCTGTCGCGGTGCTTGAGGTGGAACTGGTTGACGATCAGGCGCTGCACGCCCCGCGCCTGGTCCTGGTTGTAGGCGATGTAGCGGTCATGGAACACATGCAGGATGAGTTCGGGGATCAGGAAGATCGACCCGGCATACGCGACGATGGTCACCAGATACAGGCGTACCAGAATTTTCAGCATGGCCGTGGCCGCTCCTCAGAATTCCCACTCGACTCGGCTGAACAGGTAGCCCTTGCCCCACACCGTCTTGATCTTGCGCGCCTCGCCGGCGCTGTCGTCGAACTTGCGCCGCAGCTTGGATATGGCCACGTCCACCGAGCGGTCGGTGCCGTTGAACTCGATGCCGCGCAACTGCTGCAGGATGCAGTCGCGGCTGAGCACGCTGCCGGCATTGCGCGCCAGCACCACCAGCAGGTTGAACTCGCCGCTGGACAACTCCACCGTCTGGTCGCGCCACAGCACGGTGCGTTCGGCCAGGTCGATGCGCAGCCCGCCGATCACGATCAGGTCGCTCTCGAGATGCGGCTCGTTGATGCTGCTGCGCCGCAGCAGGGTACGCACCCGCGCCAGCAGCACGCGCGGCTCGCACGGCTTGCTGACATAGTCGTCGGCGCCCATCTCCAGGCCCAGCACCTGGTCGTGGCTGTCGTCGCGGGCGGTGAGCATGAGGATCGGCAGCAGCAGCGATTCGGCGCGCAGCTGCCGGCACACCTGCAGGCCGTCCAGGCCCGGCAGCATCAGGTCGAGGATCACCAGGTCGGGTTTGCTGCGCCGCGCCTCTTCCAGCACGTGGTCCCCCCGCGCAATCACGCTGACGCTGAAACCATTGCGTTGCAGGTAGCTGGCGATCAGTTCGCTCAGGGCGCAGTCGTCTTCGACCAGAAGGATAGTGGGCATGGGTAGTTTGAAAGGCCGGGAAAGTCAGGCAGGATATAGCGCTTATTCGCAGGTCGCGAAATTCTTCACACTTTTTCACACTCGCCCTACATAGCTTAACAACTGCCTGTAGCGCGGCTGCCTTAGCATTGCCGGGTCATTTATGGAAGATCCGCATGCCCAGTTCAAGCCCCGTCCGTCTGCGTACCCTGGCGCCCCTGTTGCTGCTGAGCCTGGCCCTGGCCGGCTGCGACAGCAAGCCGCCCGCCGAAGAACAAGCCCCCAAGCCCGCCGTCAGCGTCGAAACCGTGCGCGAGCAACCCCTGGCCATCAGCACCGAGCTGTCGGGGCGCATCCTGGCGCCACGCATCGCCGAGGTGCGCGCGCGGGTGGCCGGGGTGGTGCTCAAGCGGGTGTACCGTGAGGGCAGCGACGTGAAACAGGGCGACGTGCTGTTTCGCATCGACCCGGCACCATTCAAGGCCGACTACGACAGCGCCCGCGCCAACCTGGCCAAGGCCGAGGCCACGCGCTTTCAGGCGCGCCTGCAGGACCAGCGCTACGCCGAGCTGATTTCGATCGACGCGATCAGCCGCCAGGAGCACGACAACGCGCGCGCCGCCGCCATGCAGGCCGACGCCGAAGTGGCAGCGGCCAAGGCCGCGCTCGAGCGTGCGCGCCTGAACCTGGGCTATGCCACCGTGACCGCGCCGATTTCCGGGCGCGTGGGCCGTGCCCTGGTGACCGAGGGCGCGCTGGTGGGGCAGAACGAATCGACCCCGCTGGCGATCATTCAGCAGCTCGACCCGATCCATGCCGACCTGACCCAGTCGACCCGCGAGATCAACGCCCTGCGCCGTGCCCTGCGTGCCGGCGAGCTCAAGCAGGTGGGCCAGGACCAGGCCCGCGCCACGCTGATCCAGGATGACGGCACCCCTTACCCGCTGGCGGGCAAGCTGCTGTTCTCCGACATCAGCGTGGACCCGAGCACCGGCCAGATCACCCTGCGCAGCGAGTTCCCCAACCCCGACCTGGACCTGCTGCCCGGCAGCTTCATCCGCGTGCGCCTGGAACAGGCGGTGCAGCCCAAGGGCATCAGCGTGCCGCAGCAGGCCATCCTGCGTGACAGCGCGGGCCTGCCGCGGGTGCTGCTGGTGGACGCCGAGCAGCGCGTGAGCGAGCGCGCCGTGGTGCTGGGCAGCGTGCAGCAGGACCGCTGGATCGTCACCGAGGGCCTGGCCCCGGGCGATCGCATCGTCACCGAAGGCCTGCAGCACGTGAAGGTGGGTGACCAGGTGAGCGTGACCCCCGCCACCGACACGGCTGCCCCCATCGCCCAGACCACCGCCCAGTGAGGCCCTGATCCATGCCGCAGTTCTTTATTGACCGCCCGGTGTTCGCCTGGGTGGTCGCGCTGTTCATCCTGCTCGGCGGTGCGCTGGCCATCCCGCAGTTGCCGGTGGCCCAGTACCCCAACGTGGCGCCGCCACAGATCGAGGTGTACGCGGTATACCCCGGTGCCTCGGCGCAGACCATGGACGAGAGCGTGGTCAGCCTGATCGAGCAGGAGCTCAACGGCGCCGATCACCTGCTGTACTTCCAGTCCACCAGCAGCCTGGGCAGCGCCACGGTAACGGCGACCTTCCAGCCGGGCACCAACCCGGAACTGGCCCAGGTCGATGTGCAGAACCGCCTGAAGATCGTCGAGTCGCGCCTGCCGCGGGCGGTGACCCAGCAGGGCCTGCAGGTGGAGAAGATCTCCACCGGGTTCCTGATGCTGGTGACCCTGACCGCCGACGATGACCGCCTAGACGAAACCGCGCTGAGCGACTTTCTGGCGCGCAACGTGATGAACGAGGTGCGCCGCGTACCGGGTGTGGGCAAGGCGCAGCTCTATGGCTCGGAACGCGCCATGCGTATCTGGCTCGACCCGCAGAAGCTGATCGGCTTCAACCTCACCCCCGAGGATGTGAACCTTGCGATTGCCGCGCAGAACGCCCAGGTGGCCCCTGGCAGCATCGGCGACCTGCCCGGCAGCCCGACCCAGGAAATCACTGCCAACGTGCTGATCAAGGGCCAGCTGTCGACGCCCCAGGAGTTCGCCGACATCGTGCTGCGTGCCAACCCGGATGGCTCGCGGGTCACCGTGGGTGATGTGGCGCGGGTCGAGATCGGCGCCCAGGAGTACCAGTACGGCACGCGCCTGAACGGCAAGCCGTCCACCGCCTTCAGCGTGCAGCTGGCGCCCGGTGCCAACGCCATGCAGACCGCGACCCTGGTCAAGGCCAAGATGGACGAGCTGTCGCGCTACTTCCCGCCCGGGGCGGTGTACGACATCCCGTATGACACCTCGCCGTTCGTCAAGGTGTCGATCGAACAGGTGATCAACACCCTGATCGAGGCCATGGTGCTGGTGTTCCTGGTGATGTTCCTGTTCCTGCAGAACATCCGCTACACGCTGATCCCGACCCTCGTGGTGCCGGTGGCGCTGATGGGCACCTTCGCGGTGATGCTGACGCTGGGCTTCTCGATCAACGTGCTGACCCTGTTCGGCATGGTGCTGGCCATCGGCATCCTGGTGGACGACGCCATCGTGGTGGTGGAGAACGTCGAGCGGATCATGGCCGAGGAAGGCCTGCCGCCCAAGCAAGCCACGCGCAAGGCCATGCAGCAGATCAGCGGCGCCATCGTCGGCATCACCGTGGTGCTGGTGGCGGTGTTCGTGCCGATGGCGTTCATGCAGGGCTCGGTGGGGGTGATCTACCAGCAGTTCTCGGCGTCGATGGCGGTATCGATCCTGTTCTCGGCGTTCCTTGCCCTGAGCCTGACCCCGGCGTTGTGCGCCACCCTGCTCAAGCCGATCGCCAAGGGCGAACACCACGTCAAGCGCGGTTTCTTCGGCTGGTTCAACCGCAAGTTCGAAGGCATGAGCAACGGCTACCAGCGCTGGGTGATGCACGCGATCCAGCGCAGCGGCCGCTACCTGGTGGTGTATGGCCTGCTGCTGGTGGCGCTGGGCTGGACCTTCAGCCAGCTGCCCTCCTCGTTCCTGCCTACCGAAGACCAAGGCTACACCATCACCGACGTGCAGCTGCCGCCCGGCGCCAGCCGCAACCGTACCGTGCAGGTGGCCGAGCAGATCGAGGCGCACAGCGCAGGCGAACCTGGCGTGGGCAACACCACGGTGATCCTGGGCTTCAGTTTCTCGGGCAGCGGGCAGAACGCGGCGCTGGTGTTCACCACGCTCAAGGACTGGTCCGAGCGCACCGCCAAGGACAGCGCCGAGGCCATCGCCGAGCGCGCCAACATCGCCTTCAGCCAGTTCAAGAACGCGGTGGCCTATGCGGTGCTGCCGCCCTCGGTGGATGGCCTGGGCACCTCGACCGGTTTCGAGTTCCGCCTGCAGGACCGTGCCGGCGTGGGCCATGCCGGGCTGATGGCGGCGCGTGACCAGTTGCTGGCCGAGGCCGCGAAAAGCCCGGTGCTGGCCAACGTGCGCGAGAGCGCCCTGGCCGAAAGCCCGCAGGTGCAGTTGCTGATCGACCGCAAGCAGGCCAACGCGCTGGGCGTGTCGTTCGACGACATCGGCACGGTGCTCAACACGGCCATCGGCTCGACCTACGTCAACGACTTCCCCAACCAGGGCCGCATGCAGCGGGTGGTGGTGCAGGCCGAGGGCGACCAGCGCAGCCAGGTCGAGGACCTGCTCAAGATCCACGTGCGCAACACCAGCGGCAAGATGGTGCCGTTGTCGGCCTTCGCCCAGGCGCAGTGGGTATCGGGGCCGGTGCAACTGACCCGCTACAACGGCTACCCGGCCATTGCCGTGTCGGGCGAGCCGGCACCGGGCTACAGCTCGGGCGCGGCGATGGCCGAGGTGCAGCGCCTGGTCGATGCCCTGCCGCTGGGCTTTGGCCTGGAATGGACCGGGCTGTCGCTGCAGGAGCAGTTGTCCGGGGCGCAGGCACCGATGCTGATGGCGCTGTCGCTGCTGGTGGTGTTCCTGTGCCTGGCGGCGCTGTACGAAAGCTGGTCGATCCCTACCTCGGTGCTGCTGGTGGTGCCGCTGGGCGTGCTCGGTGCGGTGCTGGCGGTGACCCTGCGCGACATGCCCAACGATGTGTTCTTCAAGGTCGGCCTGATCACCCTGATCGGCCTGTCGGCGAAGAACGCGATCCTGATCATCGAGTTCGCCAAGAGCCTGGTGGACGAAGGGCATGACCTGGTCGAGGCCACCGTACAGGCCGCGCGCCTGCGCCTGCGGCCCATCGTGATGACCTCGCTGGCGTTCATCCTGGGCGTGGTGCCGCTGGCGATTGCCACCGGCGCCAGCTCGGCGAGTCAGCAGGCCATCGGCACCGGGGTGATCGGCGGCATGCTCAGCGCCACGCTGGCGATCGTGTTCGTGCCGGTGTTCTTCGTGGTGGTGATGCGCGTGACCGGCTGGCGCCGGCGTGACGCCCAGGCCGACACTGCGGTGGTCGAACAAAGCTGATGGACAGCCGCGCGGCGGTCATGGGATGGTGCTAGCCCGCTTATGGACTGGAACCCTGCAATGACCGCCGCCGTACTTCCCCCCTGCTCCATTCTTTTGCTGGCCGGCGGCCGTGGCCAGCGCATGGGCGGGCAGGACAAGGGCCTGCTGTCCTGGCAGGGCCGCCCGCTGATCGCGCACGTGCACGCCGTTGTACGTGACCTGAGCGATGACCTGATCCTTTCCTGCAATCGCAACCAGCACGCCTATCGGGCGTTTGCCGACCAGTTGGTGGGCGATGCCGAGCCTGGGTTTCCCGGGCCGCTGGCCGGGGTGCTGGCCGGGCTCGCGGTGGCGCGGCATGCCTGGCTGGTGGTGCTGGCGTGTGATGCACCGCTGATCGAGCGCGGGTTGCTCGAGCAGCTGCTGAGCGTGGCGGTGACCGGGGACTGCGCGGCGATGGTGCGCCAGGGCCAGCAGTGGCAGCCGATGTTCTGCGTGATCCCGGTGCGCCAGCAGGCGAGCTTGCAGGCGGCATGGCAGGCCGGTGAGCGCAGCCTGCTGCGGGCGTTGCTGGAGCATCCGTTGCAGGCAGTGGAGTGTGCAGAGGAGGACCGGCGCCTGAGCAACTTCAATACGCCGCAGTGGTTGGGGCAATAAGGCTTTTTGTGTCGTCTGTGAGGGCCTCTTCGCGGGCCAAGCCCGCTCCTACAGAGGCTTGCTCTACCCCTGTGGGAGCGGGCTTGACCCGCGATGGGCGGCACCGCCCCCCTCGAACACCACACACCGATTACGCCCCGCCGCCTTGGCCGCATACAGCGCCTGATCGGCCGCCGCCACCAGCGTCAGGGGCGTTTCGCCCTGCCCCGCCATGCCTGCCACGCCGATACTCACCGACACCCGCCCGAACGGGCTGCCAGCATGCACGATGTTCAGCTCGGCCAACCGCGCCAGCACCGTCTCGGCCACCACTACCGCGCCCGCCACCTCGGTATTGGGCAGCACCATCGCCAGCTCTTCCCCGCCATAACGCGCCACCACATCCGTCGGGCGGCGCACGCACTCGCGCAGCAAGGCGCTCACCGCCTTGAGGCATTCATCACCGCCAATGTGCCCGTAGGCGTCATTGAAGCGTTTGAAATGATCGATATCGATCAGCAGCAACGCCAGCGGCTGGGCCTCGCGCTGGGCACGCCGAACTTCGCTGGCCAGCACCTCGTCGAAACGCCGGCGGTTGGCCAGCCCGGTGAGCGTGTCGTGGGTGGCCAGCACCGCCAGCTGCCGGTTGGTGGCCAGCAGTTCTTCGCGCGCCACCAGCAGCTGCGCATCCATCTCGGCACGATGGCGCATGTCACGGATCAGCAGCCGGCCAATCACCGCGATCACCCCCTGCAACGCCAGCACCAGCCCCACCGTCAGCCACGCTTCCATGCGCCAGGCGTCCAGGGCCTCGCGCTTGCCGATGGCCACGGTGGTCACCAGTGGCAGGTGCTCGTTCTTGCGAAACGCATACAGGCGCTCCACCCCATCCAGGCTCGAGGCAAACGAAGCCGTGCCCACCGAGTTTTCCACCAGGTAACGGGTGTAGATCGGCGACCGGGAAAAGTCGCGGCCCATGTCCTGCTCGCGAAACGGGTAGCGCACCAGGATGCGCCCACTGGTGTAGGTGAGCGCGATCGCACCGTCCTTGCCCACGTCGATCTTGCCGAACAGGCGCAGAAAGTTCTCCACCCCCAGGGTCACCGCGATCACCCCGGCGAACTGCCCCCCGGGCTGCTCGAAACGCCGGCTGACGGTGATCACCCAGTCCTGGGTGGAGCGGCTGCGGATCGGCGGGCCGATGAACACCTCGCGGGACGGGTTGTCGCGATGGTGGATGAAGAACTCGCGGTCGGCGCTGTTCGCACCGTCCGGAATCGGGCCGTTGGTCGACATCAGCCATTCGCCCGTCGGGCCATAGATGGTCAGCCCATGCAGTTGCGTCAGCAGTTCGTTCTGCTCCTCCACCAGCCCGGCCAGGCGCGCCAGTTGCTGCGGCCCGCCGCCATCGACTTCGAGCCGCTCGCTCAGGCCCAGCAGCATCATCGAACTCTGGCGGATGATGCCCTCAGCATAGGTGTCCAGTGCCTGGGTCAGGTTGAGGCTGTGTACCTGAACCTCGTTCAGCGCGCGCTGACGTGCAGCCCATATCTTCCAGGCCGTCAGCGATGCCAGCGATACGCAGATCACCAGCAACAGCAGCACGGCCAGGCGCACGTCACGCTTGTGCGGCAGCGGCACCGGCAGTAAGGGGGTCGACATCATGAAACGCTCCTGCGATGCCACAACTGAAGGCATCCTGCCATCAGCTGTACTCCGGAATGCCCTGTACCGCAAGGGGCAGAGCATCAGGCGCGCAATCAAGCGGTGGGGGTCACGACGGGCTGCTGCAGAATCCGGCAGGCAGAAGTTGCAGGGCAGTGAAGCTGAAAGTGGGACGCAAGGCCGCCCGCTCCAGTGAGCAGCCTTGCGCATGCATGCAGGCAGGCCTTGCGGTGCGCCGCTGGCGCGGTTGCCCTTCAGTAGCGGAACTTGCCGCCATGAATGTCCTGCAGCACCTGATCGGTCACCCGCACGTAGGTTTCGGTGCCCGGCAGCCAGGCATACACCGGGTCTTCGCCGGTCTGGCTGGGGTCGAAGGCTTCGCTTCTGAGCTTGGTCTTCTGGTACTTGAAGGTGCCGGTGGTTTCCATGCAGGTCTTGACGCGCAGGAACATCGGCACCGCGTAGTGAGGCATCTGGCTCTTGACGAAGCGCAGCAGGTCGCAGAAATCCAGCTGCTCCAGCGGCGCCGACGGGGTGATGGCGGCCATCCCGGCGCGACCGTTGGTGTTCTTGATTTCCACCCCGTAGGCCACGGCTTCGGCAATGTGGGGGTGCTGCACCATGATGTTCTCGACTTCGGTGGTGGAGACGTTCTCGCCCTTCCAGCGGAAGGTGTCCCCCAGGCGGTCGACGAACTGGGCATGGCCAAAGCCGATATCGCGAATCAGGTCGCCGCTGTTGAAGTAGCGGTCGCCCTTTTCGAACACGTCGTAGAGCACCACCTTCTTGCTCTTCTCCGGGTCGGTGTAGCCATCGAACGGGGCGTCGTCGTCGATCTTGGCCAGCAACAGGCCCTGACCGCCCTTGCCGACCTTCTGCATGAATCCGTCGGCGTTGCGCCGTGGTTCGCCGGTGTCGTGTTCGTACTCCACCAGCGACCAGGCGTTGATGGCAAAGCCGATGGTGTTCTCGAAATTGAGGATGTTGGTAAAGCCGATGTTGCCGTCACTGGCGGCGTAGAACTCGCAGACCCGCTCGATGTTGAAGCGTTTCTTGAAGTCGAGCCACACGCCCGGACGCAGGCCGTTGCCGATCATCTTCACCACCGGGTTGTCGCCATCGTTGCCGGCCGCAGGCTGATCGATCAGGTAGCGGCACAGTTCACCGACGTAGCAGATGGTGGTGGCCTTGAATTTTCGCGTGTCTTCCCAGAACTGGCTGGCGCTGAACTTGCGGCGGATGGCGAAGCCCGAGGCACCGGCCAATGCCGAACCCCAGCTCACGCACAGGCCGGTGCCGTGATACAGCGGCAAGGTGCAATAGACGATGTCATCGGGGCGCATGTCCAGGGCGATCATGCCGAAGCTGCCGTAGACCTTCATCCAGCGCCCATGCTTGAACACCCCGGCCTTGGGCAGGCCGGTGGTACCGGAGGTGTAGATGTAGAAGCAGGCGTCGTCGAGGTAGACCTGCTGGGTAGTCGCCGGATTGGCCGTAGCGTGCCCCTGACTGGCAAGGGTCAGGTTGACGTAGCCCTCGGGGGCGGTGCCGGCATCGCGCGTGGTGTCGGTGTCGGCCAGGAAAAAGGTGCGCTGCCTGTCGATGGCCACCTCGTCGCGCACCGCCTCGAACGATGGCACCAGCTCCTGGCCGACGATGATCGCCGACGGGTTGACCAGGCCCAGGCTGTGGATCAGCACGTTGTTGGTCTGCGAGGTGTTGAGCATGGCGCAGATGCCGCCGATCTTGCTCACGGCCAGTACGCTGACCAGCAATTCGGGGCGGTTCTCGATGAAGATGCCTACCACATCGCCTTTTTTCAGGCCACGGGCCAGCAGGTAGTGGGCGAAACGGTTGGCCCACTGGTTGACCTGTTCGTAACTGAAGCGCGTGTCCTTGTAGAGCAGCGCCGGCCCTTGAGGGTTGCGCGCAACCGCCTGTTCGAAGGCCCAACCCAGGCCACAGGGCTGATCGGCCTTGAGTTTGGAAACCTTGAGGCCCCTGACGAGCCGAGGAATGGCCCGAGTGATCGAGGGAATTTTGCGCAGCATCATGCCCCAGGTAATCATGTCGCTATTACTACTCATGGCACCTCCTGGTGGATTGACCGTGGCCGCCAGGCGGTTCGACAAACGCCATGACCAGCCAATCGTTTTTATTGTTGTGCACGCCATGTGAAAAAGTCCTCGCGCAGCGGGGTGCGCGAGGACGCCTGGTGCCGAACAATCAGAACTCGTCGGCGACCGACTCGAGGATCTTGCCCATCAGGTAGACCGTGGTGCGGGCCACTTGCTTGACCGCCTCTTTTTCTTCATCGGTCACGACCCAGCGGTCGATGGCGGCGTTGACCTGCTCGGAGTGCTTCTCGTCGATGATCGCGTGGGCGACGAAGAAGGTCAGTTGCTGATCGGTCAGCTTGAGATGGTTCTTGCACACGTCCATCAGGGGTTCGAGGTGCTCATAGCAGTCCTCGGCCCAGAAGCTGTAGCCCAGGCGCGGAATGATGCCGCGGCATACGGAAACGAAGTCCAGGTAGCCGTAGAACGCCTCGGTGGCCGGCAGCATCGGTTTCTCGAACTCCGACGGGTCCACGCCAATGGCGATCAGGTCGTTGTACGCCATGTTTTCGTGGCCCAGCTCTTCCAGCGCATGCTTCATCGCGAAACGCAGCAGGCCGACCTTCTTGTGGTCCTGGTTCCAGCACGCCACCGCCTGGTTGATCGCGTTGTTCTTGGTGTAGTGGTACACCTGGACAATCGACTTGATGTACAGCTCACGCTGCAGTTCGGGACGCTTCATCATCTGGAAGAAACGGCCGGCCTTGATCTTTTCCCATTCGGCGTCACAGATGGCTTTGAGCTCTTTGCGAAACGCGGTCACTTCAGTCATTTCACTCTCTTCCTTGGCGTGTTGATAAATCGTTCATGACACGTGTTATACGGTCAGGCGAATACGGCGTTACAGGCGCAGCACGGACTTGATGATGTAGATGAACTTGGAAAAGAAGCCCAGGCCTTCGATAGTGTCCCAGTGTTCCATCAGCACACCATTTTCAACACGGTAGATATCGATCACCTTGTAGTTCACCGTGAAGAACCTGTGCTTGGCCCAGTGCTTGGCATACAGGAAGACATAATCGCCTTCGGCGCAGACCCGCTCGATACTGGTACCCGACTCGGGGAACGTTTTGAAGAACTGCGTGAAGTAGGTCTTGAAGCCTTCGCGGCGCGGGGGAATGAACACGTTGTTGTGCTGCACGTAGTCCTCGGCAATCAAGGTATCGGCAACCGCCAGTTCACGCTGACCAAACATGCGCTCGTAAAACTCGATGACCACTTCTTTGTTCCTGGCTTCCATCTTGGATCAACCTCAATGTTGTCGTTATTGTGTGATGCTTATCCCGCCAGTGACTGCCTCGCGTGACGGGCGGCCAAGGTATGGCGAATCAGGTCATCGACGTCCTTCAGGTCTGCCGGGCAGCTGGGCAGGCCGAAGAAGGGCGTCACCGAGGGCATCAGATCGCCTTTGTACAGGGCGTAGTAATGATCGCCACGGGCCTTGATCTGGAAGAAGATGCCGTCCTGATCGAACACGAAGCTGTCGAACTTCGGCGCCAGCCGTGGCTTCACATAGGTGATGAACGTCTTGTAGCCGCCTTGCAGGGCCACCAGCGAGGCACCGGTCATGGCCAGCCCGTTGACCACGTTCTTGACCGGGGCATGCTTGTCGACGATCAGGCGTGAAAGTTCGACGCACTCGTGCTCGTAGTTGGGCCCGGAGAACTGCACCAGTTGTTCATGGCTGATGAACTCACCCGACTCGTGAGGGAACGGCGTAATACGCTGAGTGCCGATGATTTCACCATCATGATAAAAGGCAAACACATAGGAACGCGGGTCGTATTCATCCAGGCACACGGTATTGTCGACCGAGTTACCAAACAGCGTCTTGTAATAGATCTTGCGCTGCCCATACAACCGGCTACGGGCACGAGAAAGTTCGATGAATTGCGCAGGCGTTACCACCTGCCTGACCTTTACCTTGTCAGACTGGCACAACTCCTGGAGGACTGAATCATAGAAACTGTAGATGGCCGAACCGGCGGAATCATCCTTGACCAACTGCATACTTGCCGAAGGCAAGTCAGCCTTGTTACTGGCGAGTGACGGCATGAGAAATCCCTTCTTATTGTGATCTGTAGTATTCAACTCAGCCCAGCGCACGACTTAAGTTTCCACAGGACAATACATAGCTTCGCCTCCTTGCGTAGATAGCCATAGGTTGTTGATTTACGGGCTGCGCACAGCCAGACACTCACCCGCTAGTGGCGGGCGTGCCGTTGAACCAGAGCGAGGTACAGTCAGTTCGGTGGTAGCGAGGCCAAGGCTCGGCGGATCTGCTCGGCGCGCTCGCCCAGCACCTGTGGCGTGGCGATCGGGAGGTCCGCATGACCCAGGTTGAAACCGTCACCGACAAAGCGGGCCAGCACATGCAGGTGCGCGTGACCTACGGTCTGCCCGGCCACTGCGCCATCGCACAGCAGCAGGTTGATACCTTCACAGGGCTGTTCTTCGAGGCTCAGGCCGCTTTCACGCAGGGCGGCCGCCATCCGTTGACCCACACGCATCATGTGGCCACAGGTTTGAGGAGGGATATCACCCAGGCCGCTTGCGTGGGCCTTGGGAATGACCAGGACATGGCCAGGAGTGATCGGCTGAATCGAGAGAAAGGCCAGGCACTGCTCGTCTTCGTAGACAACGGCAGCCGGTGCTTCTTTCTTGGCGATTGCACAGAAAATGCAGTTCACGGATAGCTCCCTCTATTGTTGTAGGTGCAACCCCGGTGGAGGCATGAAGATCCGGGATGCTACAGGCTGCATTCCATTGCAGAGTTGACCGCGCAGCTTGTAGGAGAAATTACCCCTGGCCTTCCTCAGCTGTACACGGGAGTTTTGAAATTTTTTGTATCTGAATCCCGTAAATTTCCTAATGGTTTGATTTGAATGGGTTTTCCCAAGGTAACTTTTTGTATCCGGGCTGCATGGGTGCGTCACCGGCCAGGGCCATGAGGGCCGAGGACGGTGACGCCATCACCCACCCGCTGTGCGTGGGCTCGCCCGGCCTGAGCTACACGAACGCATCGGCATGAAAATGTGCGGGCTCCAGCCCCCGCTGCTCGACGAAATCGCGTCGCGCCGAGTCGACCACGATCGGCGCACCGCAGGCATAGACCTCGAAGTCCTTGAGGCTATGGAAGTCCTGCAGCACCTGGCGGTGCACGAAGCCGGTGGCACCCTGCCAGTCGCAGGCCGGGCCCGGCTCGGACAGCACCGGGGTGTAGCGCAGCCACGGCAACTGCGCCTCCCAGGCCAGCAGCTGTTCATGCCGGTAGAGGTCCTCACGGCGCCGCCCGCCCCAGTACAGGTACACCGGGCGGCGGTTGTCGCCGCGCTCGCGCAGTTGCTCGAGCAGCGCCTGCACCGGGGCAAAGCCGGTGCCGCTGGCCAGCAATACTATCGGCCGTTGGCTGTCGCGCAGGTAGAACGAACCGAACGGCCCCTCCATGCGCAGGATCGCCCTGGGCTGCAACGCATTGAACACATGCCCGCTGAACACCCCGCCCGGCATGTGCCGGATGTGCAGCTCAAGCTGGTTGTCGCGCGCCGCTGCGGTGGCCATCGAGTAGCTGCGCCGGCTGCCGTCCTTGAGCAGCACCTGCACGTACTGCCCCGGCAGGTAGGCGAATGCGGCGCCCGGCGCGAGCATCAGGCGCAGCACCGCCACGTCGTGGCTGACCTTGTCGAGGCTGGCCACGCGCACGCCCATCTGCTGGATGCCGATGCCGCGCAGCTCGGTGACTTCCGGCGCGTCGATGACCAGGTCGGAACGTGCCCTGGCGCAGCAGAACAGCGCCAGGCCCTGGGCCCGCTCGGCTTCGCTGAGCACTGCCAGCGGGCTGTCGGCGTGGTCCACCTCGCCGCTGAGCACCTGGCCCTTGCAACTGCCACAGGTGCCGGTGCGGCAGCTGTGCTTGAGCATCAGGCCATCGGCCAGGGCAGCGTCGAGCACGCTCTGCCCGGCGTTGACCGGGCAGCTCAGGCCGACCGGCTGGATCTGCAGGGTGAAGCTCATGTGCGTACCCTCCGTCACTGCGCGCGTCCGGCGGCGGCCAGCAGGTCCAGCGCCACGTCGACGATCATGTCCTCCTGGCCGCCGACCATGCGCCGCTTGCCCAGCTCGACCAGGATGTCGACGGTTTTCAGGCCATAGCGCGCCGCGGCGATTTCGGCGTGGCGCAGGAAGCTGGAGTAGACCCCGGCATAGCCCAGCGCCAGCGATTCGCGGTCGACCCGCACAGGACGGTCCTGCAACGGGCGCACGATGTCGTCGGCTGCATCCATCAGCGTGTAGAGGTCGGTGCCGTGGTTCCAGCCCAGGCGCTCGGCGGCGGCGATGAACACTTCCAGGGGCGCGTTGCCGGCGCCCGCGCCCATGCCGGCCAGGCTCGCATCGATGCGATCGCACCCCTCCTCCACCGCGGTGATCGAGTTGGCGACCCCGAGGCTGAGGTTGTGGTGGGCATGCATGCCGGTTTCGGTCTCGGGCTTGAGCACGGCCTTGAACGCGCGAAAGCGATCACGCACGTCCTGCATGTTCATCGCCCCACCGGAGTCGGCCATGTACACGCAGGTGGCGCCGTAGCTTTCCATCAGCTTGGCCTGGGCGGCCAGCTGCTCGGCCGGGATCATGTGGCTCATCATCAGAAAGCCCACGGTGTCCATGCCCAGCCCGCGCGCATATTCGATGTGCTGGCGGGCCACGTCGGCCTCGGTGCAGTGGGTGGCCACGCGCACCACGCGGGCGCCGGCGTCATATGCGGCCTTGAGGTCGTGCACCGTGCCGATGCCGGGCAGCAGCAGGGTGGTGATCCTGGCGTGGCTGATCACGTCGGCCACGGCCTCGATCCACTCCAGGTCGGTGTGGGCGGCAAACCCGTAGTTGAAGCTGGAGCCCTGCAGGCCATCGCCGTGGGCCACTTCGATGGAATCGACCCTGGCCTTGTCCAGCGCACGGGCGATGTCCTGCACGTTCTGCAGCGAGTACTGGTGGCGCACCGCGTGGCTGCCGTCGCGCAGGGTCACGTCGCTGATGTAGAGCTTCTTGGCGGGATTGAACGTCATGCGGGCATCCTCAGTTGTGCGCCATGGCCTGGGCCATGCGCTCGGCGGTCGCCATCGCGGCGGACGTCATGATGTCGAGATTGCCGGCGTAGGCCGGCAGGTAGTGGGCGGCGCCTTCGACTTCGAGAAACACCGAGGTCTTGAGCCCGCTGAAGCGGCCCAGGCCCGGGATCAGCAGCGGCGCCTGGGGCTCGATCACCTCGAACTGCACCTGCTGCTTGAGCCGGTAGCCCGGCACGTAGGCCTGCACCGCCTGGGCCATCTCGTGGATGGAGGCCTGCACGCGGGCCTGCTCGCAGGCTTCGGAGAGCACGAACACGGTGTCGCGCATGATCAGCGGCGGCTCGGCCGGGTTCATCACGATGATCGCCTTGCCCCTGGCTGCACCGCCGATGGCTTCGATGGCCTTGGAGGTGGTTTCGGTGAACTCGTCGATGTTGGCGCGGGTGCCGGGGCCGGCGGACTTGCTGGCAATCGAGGCGACGATTTCGGCGTAGTGCACCTTGGCCACCCGCGACACCGCGGCCACCATCGGGATGGTCGCCTGGCCGCCGCAGGTGACCATGTTGACGTTCAACTGCGCCAGGTTCTGCTCCAGGTTCACCACCGGCACGCAGTACGGGCCGATGGCTGCCGGGGTCAGGTCGATCAGGCGGATGCCGGGCTTGCGTGCGCGCAGGTAGGCGTCGTTGCGTACATGGGCGCCGGCCGAGGTGGCATCGAACACGAAGTCGATATCGGCGAACTCGGGCATGCGCGCCAGGCCCTCGACCCCTTCGTGGGTGGTGGCCACGCCCAGGCGGCGGGCGCGTTCCAGGCCGTCGGAGGCCGGGTCGATGCCGACCATCACGGCCATTTTCAGGTGCTTGCCGTGGCGCAGCAGCTTGATCATCAGGTCGGTGCCGATATTGCCGGAGCCGATGATGGCGACATTGAATTTTGCAGGGTTCATACGGCTTCTCCGTAGACTTCGGCGAGGAGGATGACGCTCGGGTCGAGGCTGTCGGCGTACAGGCGCTGCACGGCCTCGGCGCGCAGGCTCAAGGCGGTGCGCTGGTTGATGTAGCCCTTGTCGGTGATCTCGCCGTCGTTGAGGCTGGGCGGCGAATCGAGGATCACCAGGCGCACGGCATGCTGGGACGAGGCCGGGTATTCCCGGGCCAGTGCCTGCAGGCCCGCGCACAGCGCCAGGCGCACCTCGGGCTGCAGCGCCAGCTGTGCACCGCTCATGTGCTGGCCCTCGGCGCCGAGCAGGTCGCGCAGGGCCTGGGACGGGTAGACCAGCGCGCCGATCATGTCGCGGTCATGCCCGCCGATCACGCAGTCGCTGGCATACGGCGCCAGCGCGCTGACCAGGCGTGGGCGCAGCGTGCCCACCGACACCCAGGTGCCGCTGCTGAGCTTGAAGTCCTCGGTCACGCGGCCGTCGAACTGCACGCCCAGCTCGGGGCGCGCCGGGTCGACCAGGCGCCCGGCGTCGCCGATACGGTAGAAGCCCTCTTCATCGAACGCCGCCAGGGTGCTGGCCGGGTCGCCCAGGTAGCGCGGGAACACCGAGGGGCCGCGCACGCGCATCTCCAGCTTGTCGCCGGCCGGCACGAACTTGAGCTCGGTGCCCGGTACCGGCAGGCCGATGATGCCGGCCTTGTCGGCGGCAAAATGCACGCTGGTGACCACCGGCGAGGTTTCGGTGGAGCCCCATTCGGTGGCGAAGAACAGCGGCGTGTCGCGCACCTTCCCGGCACACGCCACCAGCCGGCTCCAGCTGCTTTGCGGCAGGGCGGCAGCGGCATAGAACAGCATGCGCAGGCGCCCGAACAGGGCCTGGGCCAGCGCCGGGTCGCGCTCCAGGTGAGGCAGCAGCATCTCGTAGCCGCGCGGCACGTTGAAGAACAGCGTGGGCCTGACCGAGCGGATGTTCTCCAGCGTACGGTCGATCTGCCCCGGCACCGGCAGGCCGTCGTCGATGTACAGGGTGCCGCCGTTGCGCAGCACCAGGTTGAAGTTGTGGTTGGCGCCGAACACGTGGCTCCAGGGCAGCCAGTCGAGCACGATCAGTTCGCCCTGCTCCAGAAAGCGCCAGCACTGGGCAATCGCCTGCTGGTTGGCGCAGAGCATGCCGTGGGTGTTGACCACGGCCTTGGGCGCACCGGTGGAGCCGGAGGTCATCAGGTAGCGCGCCGGGGTGTCGCCATCCAGGCGCGCGAAGGCGGCCATCACCGCCGGGGTCTCGGCCTTGTACAGGTGCGGCAGGGCCAGCGCACCGGGGATTTCCTGGGCGTTGCGCGCCGCCACCACCGGGCAGTCCGGGTCGACCAGGGCGATGGCGCGGCCATAGGCATCGCCGTCGTTGACGAATATCAGCCCCGGCTTGAGCACCTCGACAATCGCCTTGAGCTTGGCGCAGCCGCTGCCGGTATTGCGCGAGTAGGCCACCGAGATGGTCGACACCGGGATGCCCACGTGCATCGCCGCCAGGGTCAGCAGCGCCTGGTCCAGGTCGTTTTCCGAGAGCATCAGCAGCGGCCGGCCGGCTGCGATGTCCAGTTCCAGCAGGCCCTGGGCCAGGGCGCCGACGCGCTGGCGCACCTGCTCGTAGGTCAGGCTGAACCAGCCCGCGCCGCGCCGTTCGGCCAGGTAGGCACGCTGCGGCGCCTGCTCGGCCCAGTGTTCCAGCCACTGGCCGATGCAGCGCGCATAGGGTTGCAGCGGCTCGGGCGAGCTGAGCACGAAGCTGCCGTCGGCACGCGGTTCGTACAGCACCTGGGCGGGGGCCAGCTGGGTGGGGTCGTTGAAGAAGTCGTACATTGCACGCCCTCGTGAGCGCGGCAGGCCGTCGGCCCGCTGCTCACTGGTTTTATTGTTGTAGGTACCGGCGGTCGGTCAGGCCGCCGGGTTCAAGCCGGCACGGCTCAGGTGAAGCGACAGCTCACTTCGCCCAGGCGGGTCAGGCGCAGGCGCAGGCTGTCGCCCGCCACCACCGGCACCATCGGCCCCAGCGCGCCGGACAGCAGCACGTCACCGGCCTGCAGCGGGCGCCCGGCCAGGGCCATGGTGCGCGCCAGCCACAGGCAGGCATCCAGGGGGTTGCCCATGCAAGCGGCGCCCACGCCGATGGCGGCCTGGGCACCGTTCTTCTCCAGCAGCATGCCTTCCAGGGCCAGGTCCAGGCCGTGCAGGCTGACCGGGGTCTTGCCCAGCACGTAGAGGCCCGAGGAGGCGTTGTCGGCCACGGTGTCGACCAGGGTGATCTTCCAGTCCTCGATGGCCGAGTCGACGATCTCCAGCGCCGGCAGCACATGGTCGACCGCGCGCAGCAGCTCGCCCAGGGTGGTGTCGGGGTCGGGCAGGTCGCGCCCCAGCACGAACGCGATCTCGCCCTCGGCCTTGGGCTGGATCAGCCGCGTGCTGTCGATGGCCTGGCCATCGTGGCATTCCATGTCGGCGAACAGCATGCCGAAGTCGGGCTGGTCGACGCCCAGTTGCTGCTGCACCGCCAGCGAGGTGAGGCCGACCTTGCGCCCGCTCAGGCGCCGGCCGGCGGCCAGCGCGGCCTGGGTGGCGAGTTCCTGCACGGCGTAGGCGTCGTGCAGCGACTGGATGTCGAAACGCTCGGAAATGCGCCCGCACGGGGTGCGGGTCGAGCGGGCCTGGGCCAGCGCTGCGGCGGCGGCCTGAAGGTTGGGGTGGGTCATGGGGTTGCTCCTGAACGGGTCCGGTTGGCTTACAACGCGCGCGCGCGACTCTGGCGATAGCCCTGGTGCAGTTCGTCGACCAGCTCGGCCACGCTGCAGGTGCGGGTGATCTGGCCCACGCCCTGCCCCGCCGACCACACGTGTTTCCACGCCTTGTTGGCGGTGGCGATGTCGCCGGAGAAGTCGATGCTGGGGCGGGTTTCGCTGCGCGGGTCGATGCCGGCCTTGTCCAGCGACGGCTGCATCCAGTTGGCCAGCACACCGCTGACCGCCTTGGTGGTGGTCACCTGGTCCAGCGAGCACTCCACCAGCATGTCGCGGTAGGCGTCCTCGACCAGGCTTTCGTGGGTGGCGATCAGGCGCGTGCCCACCAGCGAGAAGTCGCAGCCCAGCACCTGCGCGGCATGGATGTCGCGCCCGTTGGAGATCGCCCCGGCCAGGCCCAGCGGGCCGTCCCAGAACTCGCGCACTTCGGCGACGAAGGCGAACGGATTGTAGTTGCCTGTATGCCCGCCGGCGCCGTTGCACACCAGCACCAGGCCATCGACGCCGGCGGCCACGGCCTTGCGTGCCAGGGCCGGGCTGATCACGTCGGCGATCACCACCCCGCCATAGGCGTGCACGGTGTCGAGCACGCGCTTGGGGCTGCCCAGGGCGGTGGAGACGATCGGCGGCTGGTAACGGCGCACCAGTTCAAGCTCGGCCTCGAAGCGGTCGTAGGTGCTGTGCACGATCATGTTGAGCATCCACGGCGCCCACTGCTCGCCACGCTGCTGCGCGGCGTCACGCTCGCCGACGATCTGTTCCAGCCATTGCTGCAGTTGCTCGACGGTGCGCGCATTGGGCGCCGGCAGGCTGCCGACGATGCCGGCCTGGCAGCTGGCGGCGAGCAGGCGCGGGCCCGACACCAGGAACATCGGCGCGGCCAGCACCGGCAGGTCGAGCCCGGCGAACAGGTTCAGGAGTTGCTGTTGCGGTGCACTCAGGCTTGTTGTTGTCATCACGCATCTCTCTTGTTCTGGTTATCAAGGCTCAGGCCTTGCGCGACCGCGTGGGGCCGGCGCTGCGAATCTCCCAGCCGCCATCGCTGTGGATGATGTTGGCGGTGGTCAACCCGGCATTCTCGCGCGAGGCCAGCAGCACGTAGTGCCCGGTGTGGTCCTCGGGCTCGGCAATCCGTTGCAGGGGCACAGCCTGCGCGGCACCGGCCTCGAACCCGGGGATCTGGTTGAGCGGTACGCTGCGGCTGTTCAGGCCATCCAGGCTTTTCATCGGCGTGTTGGTCGCCCCCGGCGCCACGCCGTTGACCCGGATGTCCGGCGCCAGCTCGTAGGCCAGCTGGCGGATCATGCCCACCAGCGCATGCTTGGCGGTGACGTACAGAATGCCACCACCGCCGGCATAAAAGGCACTGTTGGACAAGGTAAAGATCATGCTGCCACGGGTTTGGCGCAACGCCTCGATCGACGCCTGCGCGCCGAGCAGGTAGCCCTGCACGTTGGTGGCGAAGAGTTTCTGGAACGCACCCTCGAAATCAGGCGGGGCGATGCGGTCCAGGCGGGTGAAATAGTCGAACACCGCGGCGTTGCCGACGAAGGTGTCGAGCCTGCCGAACGCCTCCAGGGTGGCGGCCACGGCGCGCTGGTTATCCTGATAGCGCGCCACGTCGCCCTGCACGGTGATCACCGCATCGCCCAGCTCGGCAGCCAGCGCCGCCAGTTGCGCCGTGTCGCGGCCCATTACCGCGACCCTGGCGCCTTCGGCCACGTAGCGGCGCACGATGGCGCTGCCGATGCCGCCGGTACCGCCGGTGACCAGTGCCACCTGCCCTTTCAACCAAGCCATGTGCAGGCCCTCATAGGAACGTGTTGATGTTCTTGCACAGCAACATCGCGTTGGGGATCAGAATCTTGCGCTTGAGCAGCTTGAGGCCCTCGGCCTCCAGGCGCAGCACGTCCTCGCGCCGCCCGGCCAGCTGGGCGTGTTCGTCCAGGCCGCGGCTGCGCACGTTGACGAAGCACGAGTACGCCAGGTACTCGCCCGGCTCGGCGCCGGCATACACCTCAATGTTGCTGACCAGGTGCACGTTGCGCGTGGGCGGGTTCTCGGCCCAGGCCGAGGGCTGCTTGAAGCGCGCCACGCGGCGCTTGAGCTCGCGCATGCCGTCATCGAAGAAGGCCATGTGCTCCAGGCGGTAGGGCCCGGACTTGTCTTCGCGGCGACGGTTCTCGATGCCGGGCATCCAGTAGTGGATGGCTTCGCTCAGGCTCAGCAGCCATTGGTCCCAGCACTCGTTGTCGAGCAGGCGCGCCTCGCGCAGCAGAAACTGTTCGACCCGGCGGGCCTCGTCGATGGACACCGGGGTGTCCTGCAGTTGGTGTGTCATCTCGCCCCCCTCAGCGCAGCGTGCCGTTGCGGTCTGGTACGTCGGCCCAGGTCGGTGCCTGCAGCAGGTCTTTCCAGCGTTGGTAGAACGCCCGCGCGTTGCATTCGTTGAGCTGGCCCTTGAACACGTTGCCCGGCAGCTCGCTGTCGTCCAGGCGGGTGTGCATGCCCAGGCCCACGTACAAGTCCTGGTAGCGCGTGACCACGCCCCGGCTGGTCTTGGTGCAGTACTCCCAGTTCTCGCCGTCGTCCATCTCGAACACGCCGGTGGGCGAGAAGGTCATCATCGCGCCACGGCGCCATTTGTCCTTGATGTCCTGCGGGGCGTTCTTGTTGACGATGACCCAGGTGAACAGCTCGATCTTGTGCGGGCCACGCGGCTGCCAGATGCGCACGGTGTTCTGCCCCGGCAGGAACGAGAAGTTGGGGAACACGGTGAACGAGGAGATCGCGCCGATCAGCTTTGAGCGGAACTCGCCCAGGCGCTCGGCGACCTTGGGGCGCAGCACATGCAGGTACTTGTTGATGTCCTTTTCGCCCAGGGTGGCGGCGTTGCCGACCACGTCGGTGGCGAACTCGTAGCCGTGGCCGTTCCAGTTCACCGAGTAGGATTCGGGCAGTTCGCCGACATTGGCCACCGGGCCGCCGAGCATGGCCTTGGCCGCCGAGTCGTGGGTCCAGCCGCCGTGCAGGATGTCGCCGACGAAGTTTTCGGCGGCGATCTTCCAGTTGCACTCGATGGTGGAGCGGATGCAGCCGCCCAGGAACTCGCTGCCGCCCTCGTCCATGTCGAGCATCACGTCCATGTACCAGGTCATCGGCCCGAGGTACTCCTCCAGGGTCGGCGCATCGCTGGCAAAGGTGGCGAACACCAGGCCCTTGTAGCTGGCCACGCGGGCTTCGCGCAGGCCATGCCTGGACTTGTCGAACTGGCTTTCTTCGTAGCACTTGGATTCGTGCATGCCCATCAGGCGCCCGCCATCGGCGCCGAACGACCAGCCGTGGTAGTTGCAGATGAAACCGCGGGCGTTGCCGGCCTCGGCAAAGCACACCTTGTTGCCGCGGTGCGGGCAGGCATTGAGGAACACCTTGATCGAGGCGTCCTTCTGGCGTACCACCAGCACTTCGTCTTCACCCATCGAGGTGGTCAGGTAGTCGCCGGACCTGGGCAGCTGGGATTCGTGGGCGACGAACAGCCAGCAGCGCGCGAAGATCTTCTCCAGCTCCTGCTCGTAGATCGCCTCGTCCCAGAACACCTTGCCCGACAGGCGCCCCTCCTGCATGTCGCAGAGGCGGTCGAGGTTGCCCAGGGCGGGCGTGCTTTCGAGGGTTCTGAGCGGTATGTGCTTGTTGTTATCCATGGTTCAGACTCACAGGTATGCGGTTGGACGGCGCCCGGTCAGACCGGGCTGTCGGCGTCGGCCAGCGCCTCGTCGGCTTCCAGGGCCGTGTCGGCATACACCTCGCGGTCGGTGACAATGACCTTGTAGGTGCGCAGGTGCCGTTCGCAGGGGAAGGTCACGGCCTTGCCGCTGGGGATATGGAACTGGCCCCAGTGCACCGGGCAGGTGATCAGGTCGTCTTCCATGTCGCCTTCGGCCAGCGAGGCGGTGGCGTGGGTGCACATGTCGGTGGTGGCGTAGAAGGTGCCGCCCAGGTTGTAGACGCACAGGGCATCGCCATCGCCGTTGGCGACCTTCTTCAGTTCGCCCGGCGCCAGCTCGTCACGCTGGCAAAGCAGTACGCGGCTCATGCCGGCTCCTCGTTGTTGAGTTGCACAAAGCCCAGGCCGGTGACCCAGGCGGGCACGGCTTCATAGGCGATCACTTCACCGCGCGGACGCTCCAGGGCGGCCATGGCGCAGGCGAAGTTGCGGATTTCCATCGCGCCGTTGCCGGCCCGACGCAGGATGTCTTCGTCGCGGTAGGCGCACAGTGCCTGCAGGTCGCCGTTGACCCCGTGGGCAAGGATTTCGCGGTCGAAGTCCTCGGCCACCTGGCCCATCTCGACGGTGCCTACCCAGTGGCTGATGCCGCCGCTGCCGATGATCACCACGCGCTCGTCGGCGTCGAACGTCTCGACTGCCGCGCGCAGTTGCCGGCCCAGGTCGGCCGAGCGCTCCAGCGAGATGTACGGGTCGACGCCGCACGCCAGGTACACCGGGATGCTCGGCAGCTCACGGCCCAGCAGGGCCTCGGCCGGCTTGACCACCAGCTGGTGCGGGATCGAGAACGAATGGTCGACGGTGAAGCTGCGCGCCACGGTCCAGTCCACGCCCTGCCCTTCACCGTGATGGACGATGTGCTCGGCCAGCGCCTGGTGGTTGCGCACCACGCCCCGGTCCAGGCCCGGCAGGCGGTCGATGGGGCCGTCCACGTCGCCGGTGCCGATCACGTAGCGCGGCAGGCAATGGGGGCCGAACAGGATGTAGTGATCGCAGCCGACGATGATCACCGCCGTGGGCTGCAAGGCGGCCAGGCGCTCGGCGCATTGGGCATAGGCGCCCCATACGGCATCGCGTTGTGCGGCCGGTGGCGCTTCGGGCGCCACGAACATCACCGGGTCATGCGGCATCCAGAAGCCGCCCACTATCTTGCCCATCGGTTCACCCCTTGAGCGCGGCGGAAAACCCCGCGCCTTGTTCATCGGTACAGCCCAGGCGCTGCTTGTAGACGCGCATGCTGCATTGCGGCGAAAGCTCCTGCCAGAAGCCCATGGTCAGCATCGGGTTGACCCCGGCCGCCTGCAGGCCGGCCACGTCGAAGTCGAGGATCATCTGCGCCTCGTCGGGGGCCAGGGCAAAGCGCTGCACGAAGCCTGCGGCGTCTTCACGAAAGCGCTGCTTGGCCGCGCGCTCCACGCACAGCTGCCACAGCACCCGCTCCATCACGTTTCTGCTCATGCCGGACTACTCGCCGAGAAAGTCGCGAACCAGCGCGGCAAAGCGCCGTGGCTGTTCGCTCTGGACCCAGTGACCGCAGCGCCCGAACAGGTGCAGGTCGGCGTCGGCAATGCTGTTGGCGATCAGCAGCCCGCACTCCGGCGGCACCACACGGTCTTCACGACCGTGTACCACCAGCGTCGGCGCCACGATCTTGGCCAGCGCGGCGGCGGGGAAGCCCTTGACCATCGTCTGGCCTTCGGCGGCGGGCTGCGGGATCAGCTTGCGCAAGGCGGCCTGGGCACCGGGCCGGGCACTGGCCTCGTAGCGGGCCTGCACCATGGCGTCGGTGATCAGCGCCTTGTCGTAGGGGAACAGCTCCATCAGCTGACGCATGTTGGCCAGCGACGGCTCGTACTCCCAGGCACCGCGCAGGCCGGGGGTCTGCACGAACTCGCCGGCCGGGGTGCCGAGCAGCACCAGCTTGTTGACGCGCTCGGGGGCGAACACCGCCAGGCCGATGGCCAGGGCGCCGCCGAACGAGTTGCCGATGAAGGAGGCCTTCTGGATATCCAGGGCATCCATGATGCCGATCAGGTGGCTGACCCACAGCTTGATGTCGTACCGGGCGTCATCCTTGAACTCGGTGAAACCGAAGCCGGCGATGTCCGGCACGATCACCCGCCAGCGGTCGGCGAACACCGGCACGCTGGCGGCCCAGTTGGCCCAACCCGAAACACCCGGGCCCGAGCCGTGCAGCAGGAACAGCGGCTCGCCCTGGCCGGCCTCGTGGTAGTGGGTGTGGTGCCCTGCTGCGAGCAGAGTCTTTGCAGTTGCGCTCATGTCGGCCTCCGGTTTTTATTCTTAACATACAGTTGTGTATCTGCATGCTATTTACCGTTTTGACCTGAGTCAATGAAAAAACATGACTATTTTCAAATAATGAGCAACCGTACCTACACCTATGTACTGTCATGTATGGCAGGATGCGGACACCCGGCACTGGCCTTGTGGCCAATGCCGGCAATAGCTTCGCCGTTGCGGCGGGCGTTAGAATGACGGTTTGCTGCCAAGGCCAAGCGTCGAACCCTGCGCTGCCCTGGCGCTTATCCAGCTTGTTGGACAAGGCCCTACACAATGTCATCACGCACCAACCTCACGCGGGAAGATTGGATTCATGCGGCACAGGAAGTGCTTGTCACCAGCGGCGTCGACGCCGTGCGCGTCGACACCCTGGCCAAGGAACTGAAGATCACCCGTGGCAGTTTCTACTACCACTTCAAAAGCCGCGGCGAACTGCTCGAAGGCATCCTGGGCAACTGGCGCGCACGCGCCACCGAGGATGTGATCCTCAACCTGCGCACGGCCCACAGCTCGCCGCTGCAGCAGTTGCAGCGCCTGCTGGAGCTGCCTTCCCACGGCCAGACCGCCAAGGACGCCGCCTCGATCGAACTGGGCATCCGCGGCTGGGCGCGGCGCGACAAGCAGGCGCGCCAGGCCATCGACGAGGTGGACAGCCATCGCCTGAACTACATCGAGGGGCTGCTGATTCAGGCCGGCGTGCCCAGCGACGAAGCCCAGGACCGCGCCTACCTGATCTACGCCTACCAGATCAGCCTGTCGCTGCTGCACAGCGAAGACACCCCGCAACAACGCCTGGCGCGCAGCCAGCGCATGGCCGGCATCCTCCTCCCCGCGTGCAGCCACGCCCCGGCCTGAGCGCCTGTGCCGACCCGTTCGGCACATTGCAAATACACAAATGTATCTTTGTATATCCAATACCCGCCATCCAGCGGGTATTGGCACGCTCGTCTTGAAAAATATTTATTCAATAAATTCAAATAGATAATCGAATAAATCGGCGAATGCAGGCGCGCCGCTGCGGCGCCTGTTGACAAGCCGCCCACCTTCCCGCGTAGTCTATACATACACATGCACATGTGTATTTAAACGCCTTGCATGTTGCCCTGCCCCGGGCAGGGGCGCACCACAATAAGAATAGAAAACGAGTACTTCACTATGCACGCGCCTGCACGCTCTCGCCGGGTCCCGCCCTGCGCGCCCGACCCGTCACGCCCCCGGTACGGCACCGCCGCACCGACGCCGACCGCCCTCTGCGACCGGCATCCCACCTCCCCCTTGCCCACTGCTCGCTGAGGCCTGCCCATGGATTTCTCGATACTGGCGTTTCTTGCCCAGGACGGCCTGACCACGGGCGCGATCTACGCACTGGTGGCGCTGGCCCTGGTGCTGGTGTTCTCGGTGACGCGCACCATCCTGGTGTGCCAGGGCGACTTCGTCACCTACAGCGCCCTGACCCTGGCCACCCTGCAGCTGGGCCTGATGCCCGGCACCGTGTGGCTGCTGCTGGGCTGCTCGCTGGCCGCCTGCGCACTGGACTGCACCGACGCCGCACGGCGCCGTCAATGGCGCCGGCTGCCGGGCCTGCTGGCGCGCTACCTGAGCCTGCCGCTGCTGTTGTGGGCGGTGCTGGGCAACCTCGACCTGGCGAGCCTGCCGGCGCTGCTGCAGATTCTGCTGACCCTGGCCCTGGTCACGCCGCTGGGGCCGTTGCTGTACCGCCTGGTGTACCAGCGGGTGGCCGAGACCTCGGTGCTGTTGCTGTTGATCGTGTCGGTGGCGGTGCATATCGCGCTGGTGGGCGTGAGCCTGCTGATGTTCGGCGCCGAGGGCGTGCGCACCGAAGCCCTGGCCGAGTCGGTGTTCATGCTCGGCGAGCTGCCGGTGGGCCTGCAGAGCCTGCTGGTGATCGGCAGCGCGCTGCTGCTGATCGGCCTGCTGTATGCCTTCTTCGGCCACAGCCTGTACGGCAAGGCGCTGCGTGCCACTGCGCTCAACCGTACCGGCGCGCAGCTGGTGGGCATCCCCACCCAGCTGGCCGGCAAGGCCGCGTTCGGCCTGGCCGCGCTGATCGGCGCGATCTCCGGGGTACTGATCGGCCCGCTGACCACGCTGTATTACGACTCGGGCTTTCTGATCAGCCTCAAGGGCTTTGTGGCGGCGATCTTCGGCGGCCTGGCCAGTTACCCGATAGCCGCGGCCAGTGCGTTTTTCGTCGGCGTGCTGGAGAGCTTCGCCAACTTCGGCGCCTCGGCCTACAAGGAGGTCATCGTGTTCACCGTGGTGATCCCGGTGCTGCTGTGGCTGTCGCTGAAAAACCCGCACCTGGAGGAGCAACACTGATGGCCCTGCGACTGATCCCCCTGTTGGCCCTGCTGCTGGTGGCGGGCCTGGCGCCGCTGGTGCTGCCCGCGTTTCACGTGACCCTGCTCAACTACATCGGCCTGTACAGCCTGGTGGCCCTGGGCCTGGTGCTGCTGACCGGCATCGGCGGCATGACCTCGTTCGGCCAGGCCGCATTCGTGGGCATTGGCGCCTACGCCAGCGCGGTGCTCACCACCCAGTACGGCCTGTCGCCGTGGCTGGGCCTGCTGGCGGGGCTGGCGATCACCCTGGTGGTGGCCACCAGCCTGGGCCTGCTGACCCTGCGCCTGGCCGGGCACTACCTGCCCATCGGCACCCTGGCCTGGGGCCTGGCGCTGTTCTACCTGTTCGGCAACCTGCCGGGCCTGGGCGGCTTCGGCGGCCTGCAGAACCTGCCGAACATCGAGCTGCTGGGCTGGCAGATCAGCGGCTCGGCCGATTTCGCCGTGCTGATCGGGTTGTTGCTGGCGGCCAGCCTGTGGCTGCTCGACAACCTGCTGCACAGCCGCCAGGGCCGTGCCATCCGCACCCTCAAGGAATCGGCCGGGATGGCCGAGGCGATGGGCATCGATACCGCACGCAGCCGCCTGCAGGTGTTCATCATCGCCGCCCTGCTGGCGGCCCTGTCGGGCTGGCTGTACGCGCACCTGCAGCGGGTGGTCAACCCCACGCCGTTCTCGGTGGTGATGGGCATCGAGTACCTGTTCATGATCGTGCTGGGCGGCGTCGCCAGCCTGTGGGGCGCGCTGCTGGGCGCAGCGTTGCTGACCCTGATCAAGCAGGTGCTGCAGGACGTGCTGCCGCAGCTGTTCGGGCACGCCGACAACGTCGAGATGATCTTCTTCGGCGTGCTGGTGATCCTGGTGCTGCAGTACGCCCGCGGCGGCCTGCTGCCGGTGCTGCGCAGCGTGCTGCCGGCCAGCCGCCCGCGCACCCTGGCGCTGGATGACGCGCCGGCCCTGCCCCGGCGCAGCATGCCGGCGGCCGGCAAGCCGCTGATGGTGGCCCAGGGGCTGCTCAAGCAGTTCGGCGGGCTGGTGGCCAACAAGAACATGGGCCTGTCGGTGAATGCCGCCGAGGTGACCGCGCTGATCGGCCCCAACGGCGCCGGCAAGTCGACCCTGTTCAACCTGCTGTCGGGGGTGCTGACGCCCAATGCCGGGCAGATCACCTTCAACGGCCAGCGCATCGAAGGCCTGTCGCCGCGCGCCATTGCCCACCTGGGCGTGAGCCGCACCTTCCAGCACGTGCGCCTGCTGGGCGAGATGAGCGTGCTGGAGAACGTCGCCCTTGGCGCCCATGCCCGGGGCAAGGCCGGGTTGCTGCGCTCGATGCTGCACCTGGAACGCAAGGAAGAAGCCGCCCTGCTCGCCGAGGCCACGCGTCAGATCCAGCGGGTGGGCCTGGGCGAATACCTGCACACCCCGGCCGGCAGCCTGCCGCTGGGCCAGCAGCGCATCGTCGAGATCGCCCGCGCGCTGTGCAGCGACCCGTTGCTGTTGCTGCTCGACGAACCCGCCGCCGGCCTGCGCCATGGCGAGAAACAGGCGCTGGCGCAACTGCTCGAGCAGTTGCGTGGCGAGGGCCTGGGCGTGCTGCTGGTGGAGCACGACATGGAGTTCGTGATGGGCCTGGCCGACCACATCGTGGTGATGGAATTCGGCCAGCCCCTGGCCAGCGGCACCCCGCTGCAGATCCAGCAGAACCCTGCGGTGCTGGCCGCCTACCTCGGAGGTGTCGAATGAGTCGCCTGCTGGATGTGCGCAACCTGTCGATCAACCACGGCAAGGTCGAGGCGGTACGCAACCTCGACCTGCACCTGGAGGAAGGCCAGATCGTCAGCCTGATCGGCCCCAATGGCGCCGGCAAGACCACCCTGATGGCGGCGCTGATCGGCCTGCTGCCCTGCCAGGGCCAGGTGACCTACGCCGGCCAGGCGTTGCTGGGCCACCACGACGTGGCCCAGCGCATCGACCAGGGCATGGTGCTGGTGCCCGAGAGCCGCGAGCTGTTCGGCCTGATGAGCGTGGAGGACAACCTGCGCCTGGGCGCCTTCAGCCGCCACCGGCGCGGTTTTCGCGACCATCAGCAGACCCTCGACGAGGTGTTCGGGCTGTTCCCGCGCCTGCTCGAACGGCGCCAGCAGGCCGCCTGCACGCTGTCGGGCGGCGAGCGCCAGATGCTCGCCATCGGCCGCGCGCTGATGGCCAAACCGCGCCTGCTGATGCTCGACGAACCGAGCCTGGGCCTGGCGCCGCGGGTGATCGGCGAGATCTTCACCATCTTCGACACCCTGCGCCAGAGCGGCGTGTCGATCCTGCTGGTGGAGCAGAACGCCCGCGCTGCGCTGAAGATTTCCGACTACGGCTACGTGCTGGAGGTCGGCGAGATCGTGCTTGAAGGCGACGCCCAGGCGTTGGCCAGCAACCCCCGGGTGGTCGAAAGCTACCTGGGCCGCGCACCCGCGCCCACCGCCACCACGGAGGTGATCAGCGCTACCGGCACGTAGCGCCCCGCAGCACTTGCCACACCCATAAAAACAATATCAGGAGCTTGCATGAAACCTATTCTTCCCTTGCTGTTGCTGGCCACGCTGTCGACCGCTGCACAGGCCGACATGACCGTCGGCGTGATTCTCTCCACCACCGGCCCGGGGGCCTCGCTGGGCATCCCCGAGCGCAATACCGTGGCGCTGCTGCCCAGGGAGATTGCCGGGCAGGCCGTGAAATACGTGGTACTGGACGATGCCAGCGACAGTACCGCCGCGGCCAAGAACGCGCGCAAGCTGGTCAGCGAGCACAAGGTCGACCTGCTGATCGGCTCGACCACCGTGCCCACCTCGGCAGCAGTCGCGCAGATCGCCAAGGAGAGCCAGACCGCGCAGATCGCCCTGGCACCGTTCAGCCCCGCCAGCGGCGAGCAGAGCTGGATCTTCACCATCGCCCAGACCAACACCCTGATGGCCCAGGCGCTGATCGAGCACATGCAGCAGAACGGTGTGAAGACCCTCGCCTACATCGGCTACAACGATGTGTGGGGCGAAGACTGGCACAAGGTGCTCAGCGAAATGGCGCCGGCGGCAGGCATCACGCTGGTGCGCGACGAGCGCTTCAACCGCACCGACTCGTCGGTCAGCGGCCAGGCGCTGAAGGTGATGAGCAGCAAGCCCGACGCGGTGCTGATCGGCGCCACCGGCACCCCGGCGGCGCTGCCGCATACCGAGCTGCGCCGGCTGGGCTACAAGGGCACCGTGTACCACACCCACGGCGCGGCCAACAGCGCGTTCCTGCGCATCGGCGACAAGGCGCTCAACGGTGCGATACTGCCGGTGGGCCCGGTGGTGGTGTGGGACAAGCTGCCCGCCAGCCACCCCTCCAAGGCCATCGCCAGCCAGTACGCGCAGGACTACCAGGCCAAGTACGGCGACAACAGCCTGTCGCCGTTCGGCGCCTACCTGTACGACGCCATGCTGCTGGTGCAGGCGGCCACCCCGGCGGCGCTCAAGGGTGCCGAGCCCGGCACCGCGCAATTTCGCCAGCAACTGCGCGACCAGCTGGAGCAGACCCGCGACGTGGTCGGCACCCATGGCGTGTACAACCTCAGCGCCACCGACCATTTCGGCCATGACCAGCGCGCGCGTGCACTGGTGAGCGTGCAGGACCAGCAATGGGTCCTGCTGCATGCCCCTGAATAAACCCCCACAACAATAATAAAAAAGGTAGATCCATGAGCACTCTGAAACGGGTCAACACCACCCTCGCCCTCGGCACCCTGTGCGGGCTCAGCCCGGCACTGCTGGCCCAGGGTTTCATCGAAGACAGCAAGGCCACCCTGACCGCGCGCAACTACTACTTCGACCGTGACTACAAGGGCGAATCGGCGCAGTCGGCGACGCGCGAATGGGCCCAGGGCTTCATCCTGCGCTTCACTTCCGGCTACACTCCGGGCACTGTCGGCTTCGGCCTGGATGCCCAGGCCATGCTGGGCCTGAAACTGGACTCCAGCCCCGCGCGCACCGGCACCGGGCTGCTGCCGTTCGACCCCAGGGACCGCGACCCGCGCGACGATTATTCGGAGCTGGGCCTGACCGGCAAGGTCAAGGTCTCCAGGACCGAACTGCAGGCCGGCACCCTGGCACCGTTTTCGCCGATACTGTTCGCCAGCCCCACGCGCCTGCTGCCGCAGACCTTTCGCGGGGTGCAGTTCAAGTCCCAGGACATCGACAACCTGACCCTCAGCGGCGGGCGCCTGGACCGCATGAACCAGCGCGATTCCACCAACTACCAGAAGATCACCGTCGCCGCGCCCAACCGGCGCTTCAATGGTGCGGCCGAGTCGGACAGCTTCACCTATGGCGGCGGCGACTATCAGTGGTCCGAGCAGCTGGTGCTCAAGTACTACCATGCGCAGCTGGAGGACATCTATCGCCAGGACTACGTCGGCTTCGTCGACAACCGTGCGGTGGCGAACGGGCGCCTGAAGACCGATGTGCGTTACCACATCAGCGGCGAGGACGGCCCGGCCAGGGCCGGCAAGGTCGACAACCGTACCTTCGGCGTGATGAGCACCTACAGCCTGGGCGCACACAGCCTGGGGCTGGGCTACATGCAATTGAGCGGCGATACGGCGATGCCGTACATCGCCGGGTCCGAGCCGATGGTGGTGAGCGAGGGCGCATTGAGCAGCGAGTTCCTCAACCCCAAGGAGCGTACCTGGCAGGTGCGCTATGACTACGACTTCGTCGCCCTGGGCGTACCGGGGCTCAAGGGCATGCTGCGTTACCTGGACGGCAGCCGCATCGAATTGCCGAATGCGCTGGGCGGCAGCGGGCGCAGCGAGAGCGAGAAGGACATCGAGTTGTCGTACGTGGTGCAGAGCGGCACGTTCAAGAACGTTGCATTGCGGTTGCGCCATGCGTGGTACCGCAATGACTTTGCCTCGACTGCGGCGTTCAGGGATGACAACGAGCTGCGGGTGAACGTGGATTACACCGTGGCGCTTTGGTAACGCGCTGGCATCGTGTGTAGATGAACAAACGCCCCGGCTTGCCGGGGCGTTTTGCGTTGGCAGCGTCGAATCACCGCGGTACCTGTAGGAGCCGGCCTTGCCGGCGAACGGGCGCGCTGCGCTCGCGGGGCAGTCAGGCCGCCTGTGCCGGTCCTGCTGGTGCTTCGCACCAGTTCGCGGGGCAAGGCCCGCTCCTACACGTCCGTTGCCGCGCCCTACCCCGTAACCACCTGCCCCACCTGCTCCTCCAGCTGCTGCGCCAACGCCCTCAGCTCATCACACGACTGGCGCGTCTGCTCGATGGTGCGCGCGCTCACCGTCGAGGCGTCGTGGATGCGCGTGACGCTGCGGTTGATACCGTCTGCCGTGGCCGCCTGCTGCTCCGCCGCACTGGCAATCTGCAAGGTCATCTGGCTCACCGTGGACGCCGACGCATCGATCAACGCCAGCGCCTGCCCGGCCCGCGCCGAGGCGGCCACCGGCTGCTGCGCCGACTCGACGTTGGCGCCGATCTGCGCCGCCGCCTGGCTGGCACCGGCCTGCACGCGGTTGATGATCTGCTGGATCTCCAGCGTCGACTGCTGCGTACGCCGCGCCAACGTGCGCACCTCGTCCGCCACCACCGCAAAGCCACGCCCGTGCTCACCTGCACGCGCCGCCTCGATGGCAGCATTCAACGCCAGCAGGTTGGTCTGCTCGGCAATCGCGGTGATCACGTCCAGTACGCGCCCGACACTGCCCGAGTCGGTGGCCAGTTGGTCCACCACGCTGCGGCTGTGCTCCAGCGCCTCGGCCAGCGCACCAATCGCCTCACCGGCATCGCGCACCGTGGCGCTGCCGGCCGTGGCCTGTTGCTCGGCATCGCGGGTGGCGCTGGCGGCGACGCTGGCGTTGTGCGCCACGTCCTGCACGGTGCTGACCATCTCGCTCATGGCCGTGACCACGCTGTCGGTCTCCAGTTGCTGGGCCTGCATGCTGCGCTGCGCCGCCTCGGTGATCTGCCCCAGGCTGTCGCTGGTGCTGGAGATGCGCTGGCTGGCCTTGGCCATGCTGCGGGTGACGCGGTGCGCAGCCTCCACCAGGCGGTTGAAGCTGTGCGCCACCTGGGTCAGCTCGTCGAAGCCGTCGGTGGGCAGGCGCAAGGTCAGGTCGGTGTGGCCATCGGTGGCGCGGGCCAGCGCCTGCACGGTGTGGTTGAGCGGCCGAGTGATGCTGCGAATCAGCAGCCAGGCGCACAGCGCCATGCCGAGCAACGCCACCAGCACCAGCAACGCCGGCATGCGCAGCACCGTGTTCACTTCGTGGCGCACGTCCTGCGGGTGGATGCCGCTGGCCAGCACCCAGCCCCAGGGCTTGAACAGCACCACCTCGGACACCTTGAATTCCGGCGCCTGCCCGGCTGCCCGCGGGAACCAGTACTCGACCGTGCCGCGCCCCTGGGCCACGGCCCGGTCGATCATTTCACGGGCGAACGGCTTGCCGTTGACGTCCTTGAAATCGGCCTGCGACTTGCCCACCAGGGCGGGTGCCTTGGGGTGCATGAGCATGCGGTGCTGCAGGTCGAGAATCAGCAGGTAGTTGTCGCCCAGGTAGCGAATGCGGCTGACCATTTCTGCCGCCTGGCGCTGCGCCTCGGCGCGGCTCAGGTGGCCTTCCTCGGCCTGCTTCTCATAATGCGCCAGCAGGGTGGATGCGGTGTCCAGCGCAGTGCCGACACCGGCCATCTTCTCCTGCAGCAGGCTGCGTTGCAGGGTCAGCCCCAGCCAGCCACTGAGCAACACGACAAACAGGGTGATACCGATCACCAGCACGGTGATGCGGGTGCTGATACGCAGATGTCTCAACCCGATCATAGGGGGCAATACCTCATTTTATTGTTATGCACGACGGCGCAAGGCGCACCGCGCACAAACATACACTATTGTATTTTAAAATGAAGATTGACCCGCCTCTAATCTGGCATTTACCTCTTACAAAAAGATTCAGAAATGTATTCTATCAGTAGGCGAATGCAGCCCGGTGCTTGCGCACGAAATCCACCCAGCGCACCGGCTCGCGGCCGGTGATGGCCTGGAAGTTGTCGAACACCTGGTCGACCCCGGGGATGGTGCCGGCGGCCATGCGCGTGAAGTTGTCGTGCACGCAGCTCATGTAGGCCATCTCGGCGCCGGCGGCGCGCATGTTTTCGAGAAACACGTCGGGTGATTGCGCGTCATAGCGAAACGGCTGGCCGAGTACCTCGCTCATCACCTGTGCCACCTCGTCGTAGGACTTCACGTCGTAGCCCAGGCGGTAGGTCTGCCCGGCATGGCGCTGCGGGTGCAGCAGGGCCTGCGCCGCCACCCGCGCCACGTCTTCGCCGTCGACCCAGCTGAACCGCGTGTGGCCGGTGTACTGTTCGATCACGCCGTTGCGCACGGCCTGGGTGCCGTCGTAGCTGAGCAGGTTCTGCATGAAGCACTCCGGGCGCAGGTGGGTGAAGCTGAAGCCGCACCATTGCACATAGCGCTCCACGAACTGGTGCCAGGCCCAGTGGCCGATGGTGGCGTGGTCGTCGCCACAGGCCCCCAGGTGCACCACGTGCTGCACCCCGGCGTGGCGTGCGCGGTCGAGAAAGGCCTTGCTCTGGCGCAGCATGTCGACGCTGTAGCCGGTCACCAGCAGCACCCGGTCGACACCCTGCAGGGCCGGCGCCAGGGTGTGCTCGTGGTCGAAGTCCATGATCACCGTGCGGATGCCACGGGCCTCGAAGGGCTGCGCCTTGGCCGGCGAACGCACGGCGGCCACCAGTTCGATGGTGTCGTCGCCTTGCAGAAAGCGCAGGGTGTCGCCGCCGATCTGGCCGGTGGCGCCGGTGATGAGGACGGTGGGCTTGGTGTCGTGCATGGTCGCAACCTGTTGTGCAGTAGAGGTTGAATCAGGCTACTCGGGAACAAACGGCGTATTGGCGATATGTTTTACCGGGTAAAGTGACTGCAATTCATCAATGGGGTGGGCACATGTATTCTTCGGAACGCCTCAAGGGCATCGACGTGTTCGTCTGCGTGGCCGACCTGGGCAGCTTCAAGGCCGCGGCCGAGCGCCTTAACCTGACCGGCTCGGCAGTCAGCAAGAGCGTCGCGCGGCTCGAGGCGCGGCTGCACACGCGCCTGTTGGCACGCACAACACGGCGCGTGGCGCTGACCGAAGCCGGGGCGGCGTTCTATCGCACCTGCACCGGCGTGCTGGCCGAGCTGGAAGAGGCGGAGCTGGCGCTGAGCACCCAAGACGCCGAGCCACGCGGCCGGGTACGCATCGACCTGCCGGCGGCCTTCGGGCGCCTGCACGGGCTGCCGGCGATTCTGGCCTGCGTGCGCGAGCATGCGCTGCTGATGCCGCACGTGACCTTCTCCGACCGCTTCGTGGACCCGGTCGAGGCCGGCATCGACCTGTTCGTGCGCATCGGCGGGCCGCAAAGCTGGCCGGCGGCGGTGGGGCACCATTACCTGGGCTCGCAGCGCGTGGTGTTCTGCGCCGCCCCCGCGTACCTGGAGCGTCATGGCGAGCCCGGCAACGAGCTCGAACTGGAACGCCACAGCTGCATCGTGTACGGGCTCAATGACGGCATGGTCGGCCCGTGGCACTTCCCTACCGCCCGCCCCGGGCATACCGAGCGTCGGATCATGCCGGCACGCATGGCGGTGGGCGATGCCGAGGGCCAGGTGGCCGCAGTGCTGGCCGGGCATGGCATCGCACAGCTGCCGACCTGGCTGATTCGTCGTCAGCTGGAAGACGGCAGCCTGGTGCAGGTGCTGGCGCCGCTGGCCACCGACGGCCTGCCGATTCACCTGGCGTGGCTCAAGAGCCGGCAGGCGCAGCCCAAGGTCGCGACGCTGCTGACGCACCTGCGCCAGTGCCTGTCGGGGGACGGTTTCGAGCCGCCGTCGCCGTCATCGTGTGGCAACGCGTCGCGCTCCCGGGCGAACGTTTCCAGATAATTCGTATACCATATCCCTAAATCCCCTCGAATGATTGCCACCGTGAACCTACCCAAACTCAACGCGCCGGACCTGGGCAACACGCCCTCCACGTCCGAGATCATCACCCGGCACCTGCGCGATGCCATCGTGGCCGGGCACTTCGACGAAGACGAGCCGATTCGCCAGGACGACATCGCGCGTCAGTTCAACGTCAGCAAGATCCCGGTGCGCGAGGCGCTCAAGCGGCTTGAGGCCGAGGGGTTGGTGATGTTCCAGCGCAACCGGGGGGCGATGGTCACGCGCTTGTCGGACTTCGAGTTGGCGCAGATGTTCGAGGTGCGCATGTTGCTGGAGGACAAGGTGTTGCGCCTGGCCATCCCGAACATGACCGAGGCCACGTTCGAACAGGCCGAGCGCATCTGCCAGGAGTTCATTGGCGAGAACGACGTGGGGCGCTGGGCGCAGTTGAACTGGGAGTTGCATGCGTGCCTGTACGAGCCGGCGCAGCGACCGTTTCTGGTGAGCATGATCCGTTCGGTGAACGACAAGCTGGAGCGGTACCTGCGCATGCAGATGAGCCTGTCGGCGGGCAAGGAGCGTGCCGACCACGAACACCGCGAGATCCTCGATGCATGCCGGGCGGGTGATGTGGAGCGCGCGGTGGGCTTGCTGGATGAGCATATTGCGGGGGTGTGCGAGACCTTGCTGGAGCACTTGCCGATGGCCAAGCCCCACCCCGGTCTGGAGCCGGGCCAACAGGGCTGACCTCTCAAAACCCCCAGGCCATGGCGCGTTGCAACAGTTCGGACATGTCATGGCCCTATGCCGATTTCGTCATCCACACCGCGCAATTCCATCAAGACGCCACCCCCCACCAACCGCCACCCTTGCGTCCATACCCCCAACGGACGCGCCCCATGAAACGCATCACCGTGATCGACTCCCACACCGGCGGCGAACCCACGCGCCTGGTCACCGCAGGCTTCCCCGACCTGGGCCACGGCAGCATGGCCGAACGCAGGCAACAGCTGGCCGAACACCACGATCAGTGGCGCGCCGCCTGCATGCTCGAACCCCGCGGCAATGATGTGCTGGTGGGCGCACTGCTCTGCGAACCGGTCGACCCCAGCGCCTGCGCCGGGGTGATCTTCTTCAACAACACCGGCTACCTGGGCATGTGCGGCCACGGCACCATCGGCCTGGTGATCTCGCTGGCCCACCTGGGCAGGATCGGCCCCGGCACCCACACCCTCGAAACCCCCGTGGGCAACGTGCAAGCCACCCTGCACGACGACCACTCGGTCAGCGTGCGCAATGTACCCGCCTACCGCTATCGTCACGCCGTCAGCGTGCAGGTGCCCGGCATCGGCGAAGTGACCGGCGATATCGCCTGGGGCGGCAACTGGTTCTTCCTGGTGGCCGAGCACGGCCTGCGTATCAGCGGCGACAACCTCGACGCGCTCACCGCCTACACCGTGGCCGTGCAGCAGGCCCTGGAAGATCAGGGCCTGCGCGGCGAGGACGGCGGCCTGATCGATCACGTCGAGCTGTTCGCCGACGACCCCGACGCCGACAGCCGCAACTTCGTGCTGTGCCCCGGCAAGGCCTATGACCGCTCGCCCTGCGGCACCGGCACCAGCGCCAAGCTGGCGTGCCTGGCCGCCGACGGCAAGCTGCAACCGGGCCAGATCTGGCGCCAGGCCAGCGTGATCGGCAGCCAGTTCGAAGGCTCGTTCGAAACCGCCGGCGATCGCATCGTGCCGACCATTCGCGGCCGCGCGCATATCAGCGCCGAAGCCACGCTGATCATCGAGCAGGACGACCCGTTCGCCTGGGGCATCCGCCTGTGACCCAGGGCCTGGCCGCCGATGTGATCGTGGTGGGCGCCGGCATCATCGGCGCGGCCTGCGCCCAGGCCCTGGCCCGGCGCGGCCTCGACGTGCTGGTGCTGGATGCCGGGCTGCCCGGCGCCACCGCCGCCGGCATGGGCCACCTGCTGGTGCTGGACGACAACCCCGCCGAACTGGCCCTGAGCCAATACTCGCTGCAACGCTGGCGCGACATTGCGCGCAACCTGCCAGAAGGCTGCGCCTACCGCAGCAACGGCACCCTGTGGCTGGCCGCCAACGCTGAAGAAATGGCCGTGGCCGAGCACAAGCATGCCAACCTGCGCGCCCATGGGGTGATCTGCCAGCTGGTCGGCGCACCTCGATTGCGCGAACGCGAACCGCTGCTGCGCGAAGGGCTGGAGGGCGGCCTGCTGATCGAGGACGACGGCATTCTGTATGCCCCGGCCACCGCACGCTGGATGCTCGACCAGCCGCGCATTCGCCAGCGCCAGGCACGGGTCGCCGAGGTGGATGACGCCCGCGTGCGCCTGGACGACGGCCAGTGGCTGGCCGCCACGGCCGTGGTGCTGGCCAACGGTATCCAGGCCACCGAACTGTGCCCCGAACTGCCGATACAACCCAAGAAGGGCCACCTGCTGATCACCGACCGCTACCCCGGCCAGGTCACCCACACCCTGGTGGAACTGGGCTACGTGACCAGTGCGCACAACGCCAGCGGCCCGTCGGCCGCGTGCAATATCCAGCCGCGCCCTACCGGCCAGCTGTTCATCGGTGCCTCACGCCAGTTCGGCACCACCGACCCGCAGGTGGAAGGCTGGATGCTTGCCAGGATGCTCAAGCGCGCCACCGAATACGTGCCGGCGCTGGCCCAGCTCAATGCGATTCGCGCCTGGACCGGCTTTCGCGCCGCCAGCCCCGACGGCCTGCCGCTGGTGGGCCAGCACCCGCAACGCCCCGGCCTGTGGCTGGCGGTGGGGCATGAAGGGCTGGGCGTGACCACGGCCCCGGCCACCGCCGACCTGCTGGTGGCGCAACTGTTCGACGAACACCCGCCCCTGGCCGCACAGGCCTACCTGCCACAGCGTTTTCTCGGAGAACCGACCCATGCCTGAACTGACCCTGGACGGACGTGCCCTGCGCGTGGCCGAAGGCACCAGCGTGGCCGCTGCACTGGCCCTGGCTGGCGACGGCTGCACGCGTACCTCGGTGAGCGGCCAGCGCCGCGCACCGCTGTGCGGCATGGGCATCTGCCAGGAATGCCGGGTGAGCATCGACGGCCGGCGCCGCCTGGCCTGCCAGACCCTGTGCCGCGACGGCATGCAGGTGGAGACCCACGCATGAGCGCCCATGCCGACGTACTGATCATCGGCGCCGGCCCGGCCGGCCTCAATGCCGCACTGGCCGCTGCCCCCAGCGGTGCACGCATCGTGCTGCTGGACGACAACCCATGGCCCGGCGGGCAGATCTGGCGCGACGGCCCGCAGGCCAGCGTGCCGACGCAGGCACAGCGCCTGCGCGAGCACGTGGGCGCCTTGAACAATGTGCAGCACCACCTGCAGACCCGCGTGATCGCCGCCACCGGCCCGCGCCAGTTGCTGGTGGAAGACGCCGAGCGCGGCTGGGTGATCGACTACGACACGCTGATCCTGTGCACCGGCGCACGCGAACTGCTGCTGCCCTTCCCCGGCTGGACCCTGCCCGGCGTGACCGGTGCCGGTGGCCTGCAGGCACTGATCAAGGGCGGCCTGCCGGTACGCGACCAGCGCGTGGTGATCGCCGGCAGCGGCCCGCTGCTGCTAGCCAGCGCTGCCACGGCGCGGCACAACGGCGCGCAGGTGGTAGGCGTCGCCGAACAGGCAACCCGCGGCGCGGTGGCGGGTTTTGCCGCACAACTGCCGCGCTGGCCAAACAAGCTGCTGCAAGCGTTCGGCCTGTTCGACCGCCACTACCGCACCGACAGCCATGTGGTGGAGGCACTCGGCAGCGAGCGCCTCGAAGGCGTGCGCCTGCGCCAGCACGGCAAGCTGGTCGAGCTGGCCTGCGAGCGCCTGGCCTGCGGCTTCGGCCTGATTCCCAACAGCCAGCTCGGCCAGGCCCTGGGCTGCACACTCCACGGCCAGGCGCTGGCCGTGGATGCGTGGCAGGCCACCAGCGCGCCGGGCCTGTTCGCGGCGGGGGAATGCACCGGTTTTGGGGGCAGCGAACTGGCGCTGGTGGAAGGCACCATTGCCGGGCTGGCGGCCGTGGGCGACCGCCAGGGCGCCGCCCGCCACTGGCCGCAGCGAGCGCGCTGGCAGGGCTTCGCCAAGGCGCTCAACCACGCCTTCGCCCTTGCCCCGCAGCTCAAGCAACTGGCGCGCCCCGACACCCTGGTATGCCGCTGCGAGGACGTGCCCTACAGCAAGCTCGCCGGCCAGCGTGACTGGCGCGAGGCCAAGCTGAGCAGCCGCTGCGGCATGGGCGCCTGCCAGGGCCGGGTGTGCGGCGCCGCAGCGCAGCACCTGTTCGGCTGGCAGCCCTCGGCGCCGCGCCCGCCGTTCAGCCCGGCACGCATCGAGACCCTGCTGTGCCTGGACGACACCCCGCCCGCATGAAACGCAGCCCGGGGCTTTCGAGGCGGGCGCCGGATCTCTATGATCCCGAAGGTGCCCACCAGACCGCCAGCGCCATGTACGTATCGCTCAACAGCTTCCAGCCCTGCGACCTGCCCAGCCTGCTGAGCAGCCTGCAGCCGATCGCGCCGCTGCTCGATACGCTGAGCGACGTGGTGTTCTTCATCAAGGACACCCAGGCCCGCTACGCCTTCGTCAACCACACCCTGGCGCGGCGCTGCGGCTTCAGGCACAGCCACGAGCTGCTGGGGCTGACCGCCGACAGCGTGTTCCCCGAGCGCTTCGGCCCGCTGTACACCGCGCAGGACCGCCGCGTGCTCGACAGCGGCCGCGAGCTGGCCGACCAGCTCGAACTGCACCTGTACTTCGGCAACCAGCCGGTGTGGTGCCTGACCCACAAGCTGGCACTGTTCGACACCCAGGGCCAGATCGTCGGCCTGGCCGGCATCTCCCGCGACCTGCAGGCGCCCCAGGCCAGCCACCCCGGCTTCGATCGCCTGGCGGCGGTGGATGCGCACATTCGCGAGCACTTCGCACGGCCCGTGAGCCTGGCCGAGCTGACCGCGATTGCCGGGTTGTCTGCCGCGCAGCTGGAGCGCAACTGCAAGCGCGTGTTCCAGCTCACCCCGCGCCAGATGATCCACAAGGTGCGCCTTGAAGAAGCCTCGCGGCTGCTGCACCACAGCGACCTGCCGATCACCGAGATCGCCCTGCGCTGCGGCTACACCGACCACAGCGCGTTCAGCCGCCAGTTCCGCGCCCTCACCAGCCTGTCGCCAAGCCAGTACCGCGATACCCGCCGCTAGACGCAGTGTGTTCCTTTAGGGTGCGCCGCCGCGCCCACTGCTCCCATATGTAACACCGCCGGCACCGGGCAGCGTTTCCTGCGCACCGCCCGCCTGCCCTGCCGGATTCAACGCAAGTCCTCTGGCTCAAGGGCCGCAAAGCAATTGCATCGCCCGGGCAAAAACAGGCACGCGCATTGCTATAAAAATATCGTATACGAAATTCACAATACGCCCGCTACCAGCACCTTCCGACAAACGAGGCTTCCATGAAAAACCCCGCTTTTGTTGTAGCTCTCAGCGCTGTGCTCAGTACCTCCTTCATCGCCACCGCCCAGGCCGACAAGCTCGATGACATCATCGGCTCCGGCAAGCTGCGCTGCGCCGTGACCCTGGACTTCCCGCCCATGGGCTTTCGCGACGACGCCAACAAGCCGGCCGGCTTCGACGTCGACTACTGCAACGACCTGGCGAAGGTCCTCGGGGTTGATGCCGAGATCGTCGAGACGCCGTTCCCGGACCGTATCCCGGCGCTGGTCTCGGGGCGGGCCGACGTGATCGTGGCGTCCACCTCCGACACCCTGGAGCGGGCCAAGACGGTCGGCCTCACGGTGCCCTACTTTGCCTTCCAGATGGTCGTGCTGACCCGCGACAACACCGGCATCAACAGCTTCGACGACATCAAGGGCAAGGCCCTGGGCAACACCAGCGGCACCTATGAAGCCATCGCGCTGGAGAAGGACGTGAAGCAGTGGGGCAGCGGCAGTTTCCGCGCCTACCAGTCGCAGAACGACACCATCCTGGCCGTGGCCCAGGGGCACATCGATGCCACCGTGGTGACCAACACCGTGGCCGCCGCCACGCTCAAGTCGGGCAAGTACAAGAACCTGAAGATCGCCGGCAACGCACCCTACGTGATCGACTACGTGTCGCTGGGAGCCAAGCGCAACGAGTACGGCCTGCTCAACTACCTCAACCTGTTCGTCAACCAGCAGGTACGTAGCGGCCGCTACAACGAGCTGTTCGTCAAATGGGTAGGCACCGATATCCCGCCGACCGACCTGACCGTGCCGAAGGTCTACTACTGAGGTGCCCGGCATGCCCAGCCCTTCCACTGCCCTGAACGGGCGTAGCCTGGTCGATGGCGCGGCCAGTGGCGAGTTGCTGTTCGCCGACATCGGCCTGAGTTTCTGGGGCGGTGTCGACGCCTTCAGCGGCGAGGTCATCGACCGCCATCACCCGCTCAGCGGCGCACACCTGGCCGGCCGCGTGCTGGCCATTCCCAGCGGGCGCGGCTCGTGTACCGGCAGCAGTGTGATGATGGAGCTGATCAGCAACGGCCATGCACCGGCGGCACTGGTGCTGGCCGAGCCGGATGAGATCCTGACCCTGGGCGTGCTGGTGGCGCAGTTGCTGTTCGGGCGCTCGCTGCCGGTGCTGTGCATCGGCCAGCAGGCCTTTGCCGCCCTGCGCGGCAAGGCCTTTGCGCAGGTGCAGGGCGAGCGCCTGGTGCTGTTCGACCAGGCCCCCGCCGAGGCGCTGCCGGCAGCCCCCGCCAGCCCGCCGGCGGCGACGCGCCCGACCACCCTCACCCTTACCGACCACGACCAGGCCTTGCTCGCGGGCGACCTGGGCAAGGCCGCGCAGGTGGCGATGCAGATCGTGCTGCGCATGGCCGAGCTGCAGGGCGCACACAGCCTGGTGGACATCAGCCAGGCGCATATCGACGGCTGCATCTACACCGGCCCCGCCAGCCTGCGCTTTGCGCAGCAGCTGGTGCAGTGGGGCGCCAGGGTGCGGGTGCCGACCACCCTCAACTCGATTTCCGTGGACCAGCGCCGCTGGCGCGAACTGGGTATCGACGCGGCGCTGGGCGAACCTGCCAGTGCGCTGGGCGATGCCTACATGGCGATGGGCGCGCAGATGAGCTTTACCTGCGCCCCCTACCTGCTAGACAGCGCGCCGAAGCTCGGCGAGCAGATCGTGTGGGCCGAGTCCAACGCCGTGGTGTACGCCAACAGCGTGCTCGGCGCGCGTACCCTGAAGTACCCCGACTACCTGGATATCTGCATCGCCCTGACCGGCCGCGCGCCGCTGATCGGCTGCCACCTGGAGGCCCAGCGCAAGGCGCGGGTGCAGATCGACCTGCCGGCGCTGACCCACCTGGACGATGCGTTCTACCCGCTGCTGGGCTATCACATCGGCGCCATGGTCGGCAGCCGGATCCCGCTGGTGACAGGCCTGGAGCGTTTTGCCCCGACCCACGACGACCTCAAGGCCTTCGGCGCCGCGTTCGCCACCACCTCGGCGGCGCCGCTGTTCCATATCGCCGGGGTCACACCCGAAGCGCTGGACCCAGCCCAGGCGGTCAGCGCGGGCGAGGTGCTGCCGGTAAAACGCATTGCCCTGGCCGACCTGCTGGTGAGCTGGCGCGAGCTGAACAGTGCCCGTGACAGCCAGGTGGACCTGGTGTCGCTGGGCAACCCGCACTTCTCCCTGGGCGAGTTCGCGCACCTGGCACAGCTGTGCCGCGGGCGCACGCGCAACCCGGCGGTCAGCCTGGTGATCACCTGCGGCCGTGCGGTGCTGGAGCAGGCCCGTGACGCCGGCCACCTTGCCCCGATCGAAGCCTTCGGCGCGGTGCTGGTGACCGACACCTGCTGGTGCATGCTCGGCGAGCCGGTGATCCCGCCCGCCGCCCGCACACTGATGACCAACTCGGGCAAATACGCCCACTACGCCCCCGGGCTGGCGGGCCGGGCGGTGCATTTCGCCAGCCTTGGCGAGTGCGTCGAGGCCGCCTGCACCGGCAGCGCCAGCGGTCGCCTGCCGGCCTGGCTGCAGCCGGCCGCCCCACAGGAGAGCCCCGCGCATGTTTGACTACACCTTCCAATGGCGCTCGGCCCTGCGCGCCCTGCCCGACATGCTGGCCGGCGCCTGGGTCACCTTCGAGACCGCCGCGCTGTCGATGATCTTCGGCGTGCTGATCGCCCTGGCCTTGACCGTGATGCGTGAAGCGCAGCAGCCGGTGTTGCGCGGCATCGGCAATGCCTGGGTATCGATTGCGCGCAACACCCCTTCGCTGTTCCAGATCTACATCCTGTACTTCGGGCTTGGCTCGCTGGGGCTGCACGTGAGTTCGTGGTTCGCGCTGCTGGCCGGCATCACCTTCAACAACGCCGGGTACCTGGCGGAGAACTTTCGCGGCGGGCTCAAGGCAGTGCCGACCACGCAGATGCGCGCGGCACGCTCGCTGGGCATGAGCGCGTTCCAGGCCTACCGCATGATCATCGTGCCGCAGCTGCTGCGGGTGGTGTTCTACCCCTTGAGCAACCAGATGGTGTGGGCGGTGCTGATGACCTCGCTGGGGGTGATCGTGGGGCTCAACAACGACCTCACCGGCGTGACCCAGGACTACAACGTCAAGACCTTCCGCACCTTCGAGTACTTCGCCATTGCAGCGGTGCTGTATTACCTGATCGCCAAGCTGATCGTCGCGGTGGCCCGGCTGATGGCCTGGCGGCTGTTCCGTTACTGAGGAGCTGTCCATGTTTTCTACAAGCTTTACCTGGAACGACATGCTGTTCCTGCTCGACGGGGCCTGGGTCACCCTGCAACTGACCTTCTGGTCGATCATGCTGGGCTCGGTGGCCGGGCTGGTGTTCGGCCTGCTGCGTGCGCTGCTGCCACGCGCCAGCCTGCCGCTGGCCTGGGTGCTGGATGTGTTTCGCAGCGTGCCACTGCTGATCCAGTTCGTGCTGTTCAACTCGTTCAAGAGCATCGTGGGCCTGAACATCAGCGCCTTCAGCGTGGGCTGCATCGTGCTGGGGGTGTACGCCGCGGCGTACTTCACCGAGATCGTGCGCAGCGGTGTGCTGGCGGTACCGCCCAGCGTGCGCCGGGCCAGTCGGTCGCTGGGCCTGAGCTACCTGCAGGACCTGCGCTGGATCGTGCTGCCGATGGCCTCGCGGGTGGCCTTTCCGGGCTGGCTGAACCTGGTGCTGAGCGTGATGAAGGACACCGCGCTGGTGATGTGGATCGGCATCGTCGAATTGCTGCGCGCCTCCCAGACCATCGTCACACGGATTCAGGAACCCCTGCTGGTGCTGTGCATCGCGGGCCTCATCTATTACGTCATGAGCCTGGTGGTCGCACGCCTGGGCGCCCGACTGGAAAGAAGGTGGCAAGAAAATGATTGAGATCGACAACGTACACAAATCCTTCGGCGACCTGGAAGTGGTCAAGGGCGTGAGCCTGACGGTGAACAAGGGCGAGGTGGTGTCGATCATCGGCGGTTCGGGCTCGGGCAAGTCGACCCTGCTGATGTGCATCAACGGCCTGGAGCCGATCCAGAAGGGCAGCATTCGCGTGGATGGCATCGAAGTGCACAACCGCGCCACCGACCTCAACCGCCTGCGCCAGAAGATCGGCATCGTGTTCCAGCAGTGGAATGCCTTCCCGCACCTGACGGTGCTGGAGAACGTGATGCTGGCGCCGCGCAAGGTACTGGGCAAGAGCCGCGAGGAAGCCGAGGCTCTGGCGATCCAGCAGCTGACCCACGTGGGGCTGGGCGACAAGTTCAAGACCTTCCCCGGCAAGTTGTCCGGTGGCCAGCAGCAGCGCATGGCGATTGCCCGGGCGCTGGCGATGTCGCCGGACTACATGCTGTTCGACGAGGCCACCTCGGCGCTCGATCCGCAACTGGTGGGTGAAGTGCTGGACACCATGCGCATGCTTGCCGAAGACGGCATGACCATGGTGCTGGTGACCCACGAGATCCGCTTTGCGCGGGATGTGTCGGACCGGGTGGCGTTCTTTCGCAACGGGCTGGTGCACGAGATCGGCTCGCCGGACCAGGTGATCGGCAACCCGCAGCAGCCGGAGACGGCGGCGTTTCTCAAGTCAGTGAAGTAACCAGGGGCCTCATCGCGGGTCAAGCCCGCTCCCACACAGATCAGCCCATACCCTGTGGGAGCGGGCTTGACCCGCGATGGGCTGCGCAGCAGCCCCAATCAATCAGGAGCCAGGCAATGCGTTCATCAAAGGTGATACATGTAATCAGCTGCCACGCCGAAGGCGAGGTCGGCGATGTGATTGTCGGTGGCGTCGCGCCGCCACCGGGCGACACCCTGTGGGAACAGTCGCGCTGGATCGCGCAGGACGACACCCTGCGCAATTTCGTGCTCAACGAACCGCGTGGCGGCGTGTTCCGTCACGTCAACCTGCTGGTGCCGCCCAAGAACCCGGCCGCGCAGATGGGCTGGATCATCATGGAGCCGGCCGACACCCCGCCGATGTCCGGCTCCAACTCGCTGTGCGTGGCCACGGTGCTGCTCGACAGCGGCATCCTGCCGATGACCGAGCCGCAGACCCGCCTGGTGCTCGAAGCCCCCGGCGGCCTGATCGAGGCCGTGGCCGAATGCCGGGACGGCAAGGTGCAGCGCGTGGAGGTCAGGAACGTGCCCTCCTTCGCCGACCGCCTGGACGCCTGGATCGAGGTCGAGGGCGTGGGCTCGCTGCAGGTCGACACCGCCTATGGCGGCGACAGTTTCGCGATTGTCGATGCCCAGCGCCTGGGCTTCGCCATTCGCCCCGACGAGGCCGCCGACCTGGTGGAGGTGGGCCTGAAGATCACCCGCGCCGCCAACGAACAACTGGGTTTTGTGCACCCGCTCAACCCCGGCTGGTCGCATATCTCGTTCTGCCAGATCGCCGCGCCCGTCGTGATGGAGAATGGCGTGGCCACCGGTGCCAACGCGGTGGTGATCCAGCCCGGCAAGATCGACCGCTCCCCCACCGGCACCGGCTGTTCGGCGCGCATGGCCGTGTTGCAGGCCAAGGGCCTGATGCAGGTGGGCGAACGCTTCATCGGCCGCTCGATCCTGGGCTCGGAGTTCCACTGTCGCATCGATTCGCTGACCGAAGTGGCCGGGCGCGCCGCCATCTACCCGTGCATTTCGGGGCGTGCCTGGATCACCGGTACCCATCAGTTGCTGCTCGACCCCGCCGACCCGTGGCCACAAGGCTACCGACTGTCGGACACCTGGCCCGGCGCCTGATCGCTAAGCCCTTGATTCACAAACCCTAAGCAAAAAGACCAGCAAAAACCCCGAAATAACGCTGGTCTGCTTCACACACATAAAATATCGTATACGAAATACTAACAACCACCGGAGACAACCAATGAGCAAGCGCATCAACTGGAGTGGCGTGTTCCCTGCGGTCACCACCCAATTCAACGACGACTTCTCCATCAACCTGGAAAAAACCCACCAGGTGATTTCCAACGTGATCCGCGACGGCGTGTCGGGCCTGGTGGTGTGCGGCTCGGTGGGCGAGAACACCTCGCTGACGGCCGAAGAAAAGATTGCCGTGACCGAAGTGGCGGTGGATGCCTCGCGTGGGCGTGTGCCGGTGATCTGCGGCGTGGCCGAGTTCACCAGCGTGCAGGCCGCCAAGGTGGCCAACGCGGTGCGCAAGGTGGGCGTGGACGGGGTGATGCTGATGCCGGCGCTGGTGTACGGCTCCAAGCCGTTCGAGACCGCCGAGCACTACCGTTACGTGGCCAAGCATGCCGACGTGCCGCTGATGGTCTACAACAACCCGCCGATCTACAAAAACGACGTGACCCCGGACATCCTGATTTCCCTGGCCGACTGCGACAACGTGGTGTGCTTCAAGGATTCCTCCGGCGACACCCGCCGCTTCATCGACGTGCGCAACGAGGTGGGTGACCGCTTCGTGCTGTTCGCCGGCCTCGACGACGTGGTGCTCGAAAGCATCGCGGTGGGCGCCGAGGGCTGGGTGTCGGGCATGTCCAACGTGTTCCCCAAGGAGGGCGAGACGATCTTCCGCCTGGCCAAGGCCGGACGCTTTGCCGAGGCCATGCCGATCTACGAGTGGCTGATGCCGATCCTGCACCTGGATGCCCGCGCCGACCTGGTGCAGTGCATCAAGCTGTGTGAAGCCATTGCCGGTCGCGGCAGCGCGCTGACCCGTCCACCGCGCCTGGCCCTGCCAAAGGACGACCGCGAGTTCGTCGAGCAGATCATGGCCAAGGCCCTGGCCAACCGCCCTGAACTGCCGGATGTCGGCCTCTGAGTGAGTGCCGGGCGGGCCTCTCTGCGGGGCCCACCCGGCGCGCCTGTTTTTCTGTCTTGCGCCTGCACAGGAAACGCCAGCATGAGCACTGCACACCCCTCTCCCCGCGCAACCACCGCCCCGGCGGGCCTCAAGCGTGTGGTAGCGGCCGCCATGGCCGGTACCGTCGCCGAATGGTATGAATTCTTTCTCTACGGTACGGCCTCGGCACTGGTGTTCGGCCAGTTGTTCTTTCGCCAGACCGACAGCCCCATCGACGGCATCATCGCCGCCTTCGCCCTTTACGCCGTAGGTTTTCTGGCCCGCCCGCTGGGCGGCCTGGTGTTCGGCCACTATGGCGACAAGTTCGGGCGCAAGCGCCTGCTGCAACTGAGCCTGGTGGTGGTCGGCATCACCACCTTTCTGATGGGCTGCCTGCCCGGTTTCGACAGCATCGGCTACGCCGCGCCCATCCTGCTGGTGCTGCTGCGCCTGATCCAGGGGTTCGCCTTTGGCGGCGAATGGGGCGGCGCGATCCTGCTGGTGTCCGAGCACTGCCCGGACAACCGTCGCGGCTTCTGGGCCAGCTGGCCGCAGGCCGGCGTACCGGCCGGCAACCTGCTGGCCACGGTGGCGCTGCTGGCGCTGTCGAGCACCCTGAACGAGGAGCAGTTCCTGGCCTGGGGCTGGCGCGTGGCGTTCTGGCTGTCGGCACTGGTGGTGCTGATCGGCTACTGGATCCGCACCAGCGTGGATGATGCCCCGATCTTCAAGCAGGCCCAGGCCCGCCAGGCGCAGCACAAGGTGCAGCAGCTGGGTGTGGTGGAAGTGCTGCGCCATCACTGGCGTTCGGTACTGGTGGGCATCGGCGCCCGGTTTGCCGAGAACATCCTGTACTACACCGTGGTGACCTTCTCGATCACCTACCTCAAGCTGGTGGTGCACAAGGACACCTCGCAGATTCTGCTGCTGATGTTCGGCGCGCACCTGCTGCACTTCTTCCTGATCCCGCTGATGGGCTACCTGTCGGACCTGGTGGGGCGCAAGCCGGTGTACCTGACCGGTGCGGTGCTGACCGCGTTCTGGGGCTTCGTCGGCTTCCCGATGATGGACACCGGCAACAACTGGCTGATCATGGCGGCGATCACCCTGGGCCTGGCCATCGAGTCGATGACCTATGCGCCCTACTCGGCGCTGATGGCCGAGATGTTCCCCACCCATGTGCGCTACACCGCCTTGTCGCTGTGCTATCAGGTGGCGCCGATTTTCGCCGGCTCCCTGGCACCGCTGATCGCCATCACCCTGCTCAACAAGTACAACAGCTCGACGCCGATTGCCTGGTACCTGGTGGGCGCCGCGGCGATCTCCATCGTCGCCGTCGGCCTGACCCGTGAAACCCGTGGCAAGTCGCTGCACCTGGTCGACGCCGAGTCGGCCGAGCGGGTTGCCGCCAGCACCGACACCGCCAGCGCTCGCGGCAACTCGCTGGCCTGAGCCCAACCCTTTCAACAGGAGGTCTGCATGACCGAGATCATCGGCCACAACTACATCGGCGGTGCGCGCAGCGCGGCCGGCAGCATCACCCTGCACAGCCATGACGCCACCACCGGCGACGCCCTGCCGTACCGTTTCACCCAGGCCACCGCCGAGGAAGTGGACGCTGCCGCCCGCGCCGCAGCGGCGGCCTACCCGACGTTTCGCAACCTGCCGGCCGGGCGCCGGGCGGAGTTTCTGGAGGCCATAGCCGAGCAGCTGGACGCGCTGGACGATGACTTCGTCGCGCTGGTAACCCGCGAAACAGCCTTGCCCACGGCACGGATCAAGGGCGAGCGCGGCCGCACCAGCGGGCAGATGCGCCTGTTTGCCCAGGTGCTGCGCCGGGGCGACTTCTACGGTGCGCGCATCGACCGCGCATTGCCCGAGCGCCAGCCGCTGCCACGGGTGGACCTGCGCCAGTACCGTATCGGCGTGGGGCCGGTGGCGGTGTTCGGCGCCAGCAACTTTCCGCTGGCGTTCTCCACCGCCGGGGGCGATACCGCAGCGGCGCTGGCGGCCGGCTGCCCGGTGGTGTTCAAGGCCCACAGCGGGCACATGGCCACGGCCGAGCACGTGGCCAACGCGATCATTCGCGCCGCCGAGCGCACCGGCATGCCCGAGGGCGTGTTCAACATGATCTATGGCGCCGGGGTGGGCGAGGCGCTGGTCAAGCACCCGGCGATCCAGGCCGTGGGCTTTACCGGTTCGCTCAAGGGCGGGCGCGCGCTGTGCGACATGGCGGCGGCGCGGGCGCAGCCGATCCCGGTGTTTGCCGAAATGAGCAGCATCAACCCGGTGCTGGTGCTGCCGCAGGCGCTGCAGGTGCGCAGCGAGAAAATCGCCACGGAGCTGGCGGCGTCGGTGGTGATGGGCTGCGGGCAGTTCTGTACCAACCCCGGGCTGGTGATCGGGCTGCGCTCGCCGCAGTTTTCGGCGTTTGTGGCGCAATTGGCGGCGACGCTGGGCGAGCAGCCGGCGCAGACCATGCTCAATGCCGGCACCCTGCGCAGTTATGCCAAGGGCGTACAGGCGTTGCAGGCGCACCCTGGGGTGAGCCATCTGGCGGGCAGTGAACAACAGGGCAACCAGGCGCAGCCGCAGCTGTTCAAGGCAGAAGTGAGCTTGCTGCTCGACGGTGATGCGCTGTTGCAGGAGGAGGTGTTCGGGCCGACCACGGTGGTGGTGGAAGTGGCCGATGCGGACCAGTTGCACAGCGCGCTGGCGAGCCTGCATGGGCAGTTGACCGCCACCCTGATTGCAGAAGCCGACGACCTGGCGCAGTTTGCCCAGGTGCTGCCGCTGCTGGAGCAGAAGGTTGGGCGGGTGCTGTTCAACGGCTACCCGACCGGTGTTGAAGTGTGCGATGCGATGGTGCATGGCGGGCCCTACCCGGCCACCTCGGATGCGCGGGGGACATCGGTGGGGAGCCTGGCGATCGATCGGTTCCTGCGGCCGGTGTGTTACCAGAACTGCCCGGATGATCTGCTGCCGGCGGCGTTGCAGGATGGCAACCCGTTGGGGATTGTGCGGTTGGTGGAGGGGGTGCAGAGCCGGGAGGCAGTGGCAGGCTGACGGGCCTCTTCGCCGGCAACGCCGGCTCCTACAGGAGCTGGCGTTGCCGGCGAAAGGATCAGTTCAGCAATGCCTTGAGGTCGTTGTACAGCGCCTCGGGGATCTGCACGCCCTCCTCCAGGCTGCGCTTGCGCGCCTCGAAGCGGCGCTGTGACGGCAGCCGCGCACCCTGCCCCTCGATGCCCGCAAACACCGCCTCCGCCCGCGCCAGGTGCGCCTCGGCGCCCGCCCCCAGAAACCGCTGCGGGTCCAGCGCGAGGATCAGCTCGCCATGGTACGGCGAGGACTTGCTGCCCGCGTCATAGGCCAGCGACTCGGCACTGGTCAGGTCGCCGATCAGCGGCCCGGCAATCAGCTCGACCATCGCCGCCAGCGCCGAGCCCTTGTGCCCGCCAAAGGTCAGCATGGCGCCACTGTCGAGCACCACGTTCGGGTCGGTGCTCGGCTGCCCCTGGGCATCCACGCCCCAGCCTTCGGGGATGGCCTTGCCGGCGCGCCGATGCAGCTCGATGTCGCCGCGCGCAATCGCGCTGGTGGCAAAGTCGAACACGAACGGGTTGGTGCCCGCACGCGGCCAGCCGAACGCGATGGGGTTGGTGCCAAACACCGGCTGGCTGCCCCCGGCCGGCGCCACCCAGGCATGGCTGGGGTTGCACGCCAGCGCCACCAGGCCGGCCTCGGTCAGTTGTTCGATCTCGACCCACAACGCCGAAAAGTGCACGCAGTGGTTGATGGCCAGGGCCGCGATGCCGTTGCTGCGGGCCTTGGCCTGCAGCATCGGCAAGCCGGCCTGGAACGCCAGCTGCGAGAAGCCGCCAGCAGCATCCACACGCACGATCGAGGGCACCTGGTCGATCACCTGCGGCTCGGCCGCCGCCGACACCTTGCCGGCCTTGAGCGAGTTCACACAGCCGATCACCCGGTACAGCCCATGGGAGGCGCAGCCATCGCGCTCCCCGGCGACCACCGTGGCCGTCACCGCTGCGGCGTGCGCCGCGTTGAAACCGTTGTGCAGCAGGATCGACTCTGCCAGTTCATGGGCTTGGGTAAGGGTCAGTCGAATCATGGTCAGCTCCTTGGACAGACCGTCCATCGTGCCCCATCGACCGGGGCCGGGCTTGATCGATTCGGACCACGGGCATGACGAACTTGGCACAGTGGCCAACAGCCCCCGACGCATACCCAGGGAAGCTGTTCAGTTTGTAATCAAACTGACGCAGCCCTTGTGGTACGCAGCGTGTAGCGCTTTATCCACAGAGCTACCCACTTTTTTTGTGGATAGCTTCAGCGCAGTTCGACCGGTTGCAGGTCGGCCCAGGATTCCACCGGGCCGGGGTTGCGCGGGTCGCTCGCGCCGCCCAGGCACACGGCAATCTTGTTCACGGCATTGAGTGCGCTGGTGACCGCGCCCTCGGCCCAGCCACCGGTCCAGGACACGTCGTCGCCGGCCAGCACGAAGCCGTAGGGCGTGGCATCGCCCACCCCGGTCATGAACTGCGCGAAGAGCCTGCGCTGGTAGGCGTACTGCCCGGGCAGGTTCATCTTGAAGGCGCCCAGATAGTGCGGCTGGTCCTCCCAGTTGAACTCGACGAAGGTGTTGCTGGCACTGTAGTGCGCGGCGAGGTCCACGTTGGGGTAGATGGCCTGCAGCAACGTGGTGCACAGCTGGGCATGCTGCGGCGCCGGCCTGGCGCGGTCGCCCAGGAACTTCAGCGCATCGTCGTTCCAGGTGTACGACAGGAAGATGCCGCTGCCGCGGTAGCCGCTTGGCGCCTGCGCGTAATCGACCAGGTAGGTGCCACGGGTGAGGCCATCGGACAGCGTCACGCTCAGCGTGCGTTCCTGCATCGGCCCCGGTCGTTCGTGCCAGAAGGGCCGCCGGGTGGCCGCGAAGATCTTTGCCGACTGCATGTAGTGAGTGTATTTGACGGCCTCCCAGGTCGCGCTGGGCAGCAGCGCGTCCATGGCCTTAAGTTGTTGCACGTTGCCGCTGGCGCGCAGCTTGTCGAGCACCCGCAGGTGCGGGGTGTAGACCACGTGGCCGATGGTCAGCCAGGCACTGGTATCGCGCTTGAGGTCGTGGACCAGTACCGAGAACTCACCGTTCGCCAGCGGGCTGATATGCCGGACTTCCTGGTTGAACGGCTCGGCGAATACCTGGCGGGTCATCGACTCGACGCTGCTGTCGCCCTGGCCGTTGGCGCAGGGGTCGCCCAACGCAGTGGGCGATTGCGTCCACAGCGCCCTGGGCAGTGCATCGGCGCCCTGGTACATGAGCCGGTGGCTGGCATCCAGCCCGGTGTACAGCACCCGCAGCACTTCGAGGATGCTGTTGGGGTAGTCGGTGTTCCAGCCACCGGTGCCGAAGCCGATCTGGCCGAACAGGTTGATCTGCTCGCGGCTCCACCCCGACTCCTGCAGCAGCGCCTGATAGAAACTGACGTCGTCCCAGCTGCGGCCGGCGCCGCAGTGGACGATGGCATTCCACAGGCGCTTGATGGCTTTCTGGTCGATGCTGCCTTCGGTCATGGCGGTTTCCAGTTCATGGAAGTGGAACGGCGCGCCCGCCAGAAAGGTGTCGAAGAACTGCTCTTCGAGCTGCAGGTACTCCGGTGGCACGGGGAACACCGGGCTGTCGTGCTCGTAGTACTTCACGCGGCCCTGGTAGTCGACCACGGTGCTGACTGCGGCCGCTGTGCCGGGGTTGGGAAAGTCCGCCGACTGCGCGGTCATGCCCACCTTGTCGAAGTAGTGGAACAGCGCCTTGCCGGATACCGGAAAGCGCATGGCGCCCAGCTCGCAGATAACCTCGGCGCCGGGGTCGCCCATGACCCTGGAATACAGCCGCCCGCCGATGCGCTCGCCGGCCTCCAGCACCACCGGGTGCAGGCCCATCTTCAGCAGTTCGTAGGCCGCCACCAGGCCGGCGATACCGGCGCCGACCACCAGCACCTTGCGGCCCCAGCACTCGGGCGGCACGCGGCACAGCGGCTGGCCGGCGGCACGAGCGGCGGCGAGGTAGTCGGCGTAGTGGAACGGGAAGTCCGGGACCAGCGCGGTCACGTCCTTGTTGCGGGCAAGTGGCGTCCTGCGGGGGCTGCGCGAAGGGATGGCGGACATGGCAGTGGCTCCTGAGGTAGTCGGGTTCTTCCGTTGAAGTCACAAAGACTGCCAGCGATGTGACTACTTTCAGAAAAGACCAGATCGACCCGGAGCACCAACACGCACCCGACCGGCGGCCTGTGACGTACACAGGCCGCCGGCGCGATTCAAGGTGCGGCTTTGTGGCGCGCCATGTAGTCCTCGTACTCGCGCGACATCACGTAGAGCTTGATCTGCTCGACCTCCTCGGGCTTGAGCGAATCGTCGAACGACGGCATGCCCAGTGGCTTGAGCGCGCCCTGCAGGACGATCTGCTGGAAGTGCTCGCGGGTGGCGTCGCTGGACTGGCGCAGGTCGGGGATCAAACCGCCGCTGATGGTGCCCATGCCGTGGCACACGCTGCAGAACTGGCCATACAACTGCTTGCCGGCCTGCACCTGCTCGGGTGCTGCGGTGACGGGCTGGGGCACGCGCTCGACCTTGGCGGGCGCCGGGGCCGGTGGCGGCAACTGCGCCTTGCCATCGAGGGCGAACACCAGCAGGCGGCTGCGGTTCTTCATGCCCGGCAGGTTCATCGACTCGCCGCCGGTCAGGGTGGCCACGCCGCCCCAGCCGGCCATGATCGCCACGTACTGACGCCCGGCCAGTTCGAAGGTCATGGGCGCGGCAACGATGCCGCTTTGCGCCTCGAACTGCCACAGCGCCTCGCCCTTGTCGGCGGAATAGGCATGCATCTGCCCCGCCGCAGTGCCCTGGAACACCAGGTTGCCGGCGGTGCTCAGGGTGCCGCCGTTCCAGTGCGTGGGGTATGGCACCTTCCAGGCGGCCTTCTGTTTGACCGGGTCCCAGGCCAGCAAGGCGCCGCTGACCACGGCGGCCGGCACGTCGGTGGCGTCGGCAAAGCCGGCGGCGGTGTTGAATGCCTTGCGGGTGACGAAGTCCTTGCCTTCGTTGCGGTACACACCGGGCACTTCCTGGTAGGGGATGTACACCAGGCCGGTGCCGGGGTTGAACGACATCGAATGCCAGTTGTGCGCGCCGAAGGGGCTGGGCCACATCACGATGGGCTCTTTTTCGTAGCGCACCCCAGGGGCCTCGACCGGCCGGCCGGTGGCGAGGTCGACCTTCTCGGCCCAGGTGACCTTGCCGAACTTCTCGGCCGAGATCAGCTTGCCGTTGGTGCGGTCGAGCACGTAGAAGAAGCCGTTTTTAGGCGCCTGCATCAGGACCTTGCGCGGTTTGCCGTCGATGTTCAGCTCGGCCAGGGTGATCTGCTGGGTGGCGGTGAAGTCCCAGCTGTCGCCCGGGGTGACCTGGTAGTGCCAGGCCAGCTTGCCGGTGTCGGGGCGGATGGCGAGGATCGACGACAGGTACAGGTTGTCGCCACCGCCCGGGCTGCGCACCTCGCGGTTCCACGGCGAACCGTTGCCGGTGCCGACGTAGAGCAGGTCCAGCTCGGGGTCGTAGGCCATGCTGTCCCACACCGTGCCGCCACCGCCGAGCTTCCAGTACTGGTCGCCCTGCCAGGTCTTGGCCGCTTCGCGCAGTTCGGGGTGCTCGTAGGGCAGCGCCGGGTCGCCCGGTACGGTGTAGAAGCGCCAGGCCAGTTTGCCGGTGTCGGCGTCATAGGCCGAGACGAAGCCGCGCACGCCGTATTCGGCGCCGCCGTTGCCGATGATGACCTTGCCTTTGACCACCCGTGGCGCGCCGGTGATGCTGTAGGGCTTGGCCGGGTCGGTGGTCTGCTGGCTCCAGATGGCCTTGCCGGTCTTGGCGTCGAGGGCGATCAGACGCCCGTCCAGGGTGCCGACGTAGACCTTGTCGCCCCACAGGGCCACGCCGCGGTTGACCGCGTCGCAGCACGAGGTACGGGCCTTGACCTTGGCCACCTCGGGGTCGTAGCGCCACAGCTCCTTGCCGCTGGCGGCGTCGACCGCGATCACCCGGCTCCAGGACATCGAGGTGTAGATCACCCCGTCGTGGAACAGCGGCGTCGCCTCCAGGCCGCGGGTGTTGTCCAGGTCCATGTACCAGGCCAGGCCCAGTGACCTGACGTTGCTGGCGTCGATCTGTTTGAGCGGGCTGAAGCGTTGTTCGGCATAGGTGCGGCCGTGGCTGAGCCACTCGCCGCCGGCCTGTTCGGTGGCGCGGATGGCGGCCTCGTCCACCCCGGCGGCAAGGGCTGCCAGCGGGGTGGCCAGGCACAGCATCAGCAATGAAGTACGCAAAGGTTTTTTCATGTTCGGTGTCCTCGGTGATGGCTGCAGGTGCGGGTCAGAACACCTGCATCAGGCGTACGTTGAAGCGGTCGCCTTCCTTGAAACCGTTTTCCACCGACTGGTCACGGCCATAGTTGAACAGCAGCTGGGTCTTGGGCGTGACGAACCAGCCTGCGCCCACCAGAAACTTGGCGGTGTCGGGTTTGTCGTGCTGGTCGACGCCGTCCAGGCGGGTTTCGCCGCCCCACAACCTGGAGTAGCCCACGCGCAGGTCCAGGCTCGGGGTGAGCTGGTAGCGCAGGAACGCCTGGCCCTGGTACAGCGCGGACTGGCGCAGGGTCAGGCCGGCGGAGGTGGCGTCGTCGTTCTTGCCGAACCAGGTGACGTCGCCGATCAGGTCCAGCCACCACTTGTCGCCCAGGCCCTGGATGTAGCCGGCCTGCAGCGCGAACTTCCAGCGGTTCTCGCCGATGTTGAGCGCGTCGTCGCGGTCGTAGCGGCCGGTGGGCACGTAGAGGAACGGGGTGATGCCGAAATAGGTCTTTTCTTCCGGGCGCTCCACCAGCCACACGGTGGAGGCCAGGATCAGGTCGCCGATGCCGCCATCGCTCTTGCCCAGGCCCGAGGTGTCGCGCTTGCCTTCGAGCTGGCCGAAGGGCAGCAGGAACTGCGGGTCGATGGTGAACCCGCCCAGCTTCATGAAGTGCACGCCCCTGAGAATGCCGATGTCGGAGTTCAGCCCGGCACGCACCGGCTGCTTGTGGCCACCGGAGTACAGCGAGCGACGTTCGGCATGCTGGTAGTAGACCATGCCCAGGTTGGTGCCTTCGGGCAACGCGGTGTAGTCCCCGGCGTCCACATCCACGGCGTGCGCCTGGCTGCCCAGGCAGCCGGCGAGGCCCAGCGTCCAGGCCTGTGCCCAGCCCAATGCAGTACGACGGCGGTGTGCCGGCACGCTTGACAGTACGGTCTTGCTCATCGAGTCACCTGTTTATTGTTTTTGTCGGATGAGCCACCCAATGGGCGGCACACAGGCCGTAGCAGGCTTCGTGCCAACGAAATTAATCCATTGATATCAATTGGTTGCGCTTTGAGGGCGTCAACCTGCGGTGAAGTGCCCGGCTGCCACCTGCCCCGTTGCAGGCCCGGTTTGCAAGGCTTTGCGGGATTTCTCAGGGGCGTCTCATGTGTCTCACCGTTTGTCTCGACCTAATACGCACAGAACCGGCGAAAGCCCTCCAAACCCCTGAAAAACAAGTACTTTGGTAGTAGAAAAAAGCTGGCACAAGGGTTGCTGAATGCCTCGGGTTCCTTTCAATAACAAGAGAGCCACACCCATGACCCATGCCTTCCCGGTTCACAGTGATACCCAGGCGTTCGTGCAGCGCCAGCACCGCATGCTGATCGGTGCCGACTGGCGCGGCGCCAGCGATGGCGCCACGCTGCAACTGCTCAACCCGGCCAACGGCCAGGCGCTGGCCCAGGTGCCTGCCGCCACGGTCGAGGATGTCGACCAGGCGGTACGTGCCGCGCGCCAGGCGTTCGATGACTCGCCCTGGAGCCGCATGCGCCCGCGCGAGCGCCAGAACCTGCTGTGGAAGCTGGCCGACCTGATCGAGCGCGATGCCCAGGTGTTCGCCGAGCTCGAATGCCTGAACAACGGCAAGAGCGCGCAGGTGGCGCGGGTGATGGACGTGCAGATGGCCATCGACTCGCTGCGCTACATGGCCGGCTGGGCAACCAAGATCGAAGGCACCACGGTCGACCCGTCGCTGCCGCTGTTCGACGGCGAGTTCCATGCCTATGTGCGCCGCGAGGCGGTGGGTGTGGTGGGTGCCATCGTGGCGTGGAACTTCCCCCTGCTGCTGGCCTGCTGGAAGCTGGGGCCGGCGCTGGCCACCGGGTGCAGCGTGGTGCTCAAGCCGGCGGACGAGACCCCGCTGAGTGCGCTCAAGCTGGCCGAACTGGTACTGGAGGCCGGCTACCCGGCGGGCGTGTTCAACGTGGTCACCGGCGTGGGCGCGGTGGCCGGTGCGGCGCTGTCGGCGCACCCGCTGCTGGACAAGGTGACCTTCACCGGCTCGACCGAGGTGGGCAAGCTGATCGGCAAGGCGGCGATGGATTCGATGACGCGGGTGACGCTGGAGCTGGGCGGCAAATCGCCGACCATCATCCTGGCCGACGCCGACCTTGAGGTGGCCGCTGCCGGTGCCGCCAGCGCGATCTTCTTCAACCAGGGGCAAGTGTGCTGCGCGGGGTCGCGCCTGTATGTGCACCGCAAGCATTTCGACCGCGTGGTGGCCGATATTGCCGGCATCGCCAACGGCATGAAGCTGGGCAATGGCCTGGACCCGAGCATCGACATGGGCCCGTTGATCTCGGCCAAGCAGCAGGCACGGGTGGGCCGCTACATCGACATGGGCCGCGAGCTGGGTGCCAAGGTGGCGTGTGGCGGCGAGTACTACGGGCCAGGGTATTTCGTGCAGCCGACGGTGATTGCCGACGTCGACCAGCAGTGCCCGCTGGTGCAGGAGGAGATTTTCGGGCCGGTGCTGGTGGCGATTCCGTTCGACGACATGGACGAGGCGATTCGCCTGGCCAACGACAGTGCCTATGGCCTGGGCGCGAGCATCTGGTCCAACGACCTGGCGCAGGTGCACCGCATGGTGCCGCGCATCAAGTCGGGCTCGGTGTGGGTCAACTGTCACAGTGCGCTGGACCCGGCGCTGCCGTTTGGCGGCTACAAGCTGTCGGGCGTGGGGCGCGAGATGGGCGCGGCGGCCATCGAGCATTACACCGAGCTGAAGTCGGTGGTAATGAAGCTGTAGGCGGCAGTTGGGGCCGCTCTGCGGCCCGATCGCGGGTCAAGCCCGCTCCCACAGGAGGGGGCTTGCGCCGTGATGGGGTCAGCCCAGTACAGGGCGGAAGAAACTGCGCTCGTAGCTGATGATGCACCGGGTGTCTTCGGCGTACTTGAACGCGGCGATGCACTCGGCGTCGGTTTTCGATTGTTCGCGGTAACGTTCGTACGCTGCCAGGCTCGGGAACGAGAACATCGCCAGGGCGACGTTGTTGGCGCCTTCGCTGGGCAGGAAGTAGCCATGGTGCTGGCCGCCGAATTTCTCTACCAACGGTATCCACATGCGCCCGTAGGCTTCGAACTCTTGCAGCTTGTAGGCATCGACGATGTAGCGCAGGTAGCAGGTAACCATTGCAGCACTCCATGAAAGGGACCGGCAGCGAGCCTAGTGGGCGTCACGGGCGGGCGTCAATACGCGACAGGTGCAGCGAGCATCAGCGCTCGCACCGTTGAACCCGCGTGCAGCCCTTCAGCGGGTCGGTGCCGCCGGCGCCTGTTCGATGTGGCGCAGATGGCTTGAAGGCACCCAGCCGGCCTGCGCGTCGCGCGGCCTTGTGCACCAGGACCAGCCGTTGAGCGACCTCACGCAGAGCACTTCATCGCCAATGTCCACGTCCAGCTCCCTGGCGGTGTAGTCCTCGCGCGCGCGGCCTGCCTGCTCGCCCAGCCTTTCGATCACCTGCGCCGGCACCCAGCCACCCTGCTGGCCGGGCGTGGTGCAGAAGTACCAGTTGTTCCATCCTTCATCGCCCTGGTACACCTCCCCCACCTCCAGCACGGCCCCCTTGGCAAAGGTGATGGGCTGAGGGAATTCGCTGCGGTGCGCTTTAATCACGCGGTATTGCATGTGTCTTCTCCTTGGTGAACTGAAGCCGGTGCCCACCCAGCGGCGCGGCTGTGCGAAAATAGCGCCTTTGTTATCAACAGGTTGGAGATGTACGGTTTGGTTACACACTATTCGGCGAACGGCGCCAATGCCGCCTGCGGGCGTACCAGTCAGACCCTCAACAGCACTCAGGCAGCGGATCAGGTGTCGTGCAAGTCCTGCCTGCGCTCGCTGGCTGCCCCCGACTCGGCAGCCGTGGCCGCCAAGGCCAAGACCCCTTCGCTGGCCGAACTGCGCAAGCAGCGCCAGCAACAGGCCGCGCCGGCGCCGGTGCCCGCGTTCAGCGTCAAGGCCAGCTGGCAGGCCCGCCTGAGCAGCCAGGCCGACCGTTGCCGCCTGCCACGCGGTGCGCGCAAGCAGATCTGCGTGTGACCCCCGGGCAGGCCGGCTTGCTGTGGCAAGTCGGCCTGCCCGCCGCTGCCCTGCAACGGATAATCGAGCGGTTTTCATAACCGCGCGCCTGACGACTTCAGGCCAGTGGCTGGATCACGTCGACCCACTGCGCGTTGACCAGGGTGGCCAGGCGCTCGGGCTCGATGCGCACCGCCGCATTGACCGCACCGCCGGCGGGGAAGACCACCTCGAAGTCCTTCAGCGACTCGTCGCAGTACACCCGCAGCGGCTGGCTCAGGCCGAAGGGGCACACGCCGCCGATGGGGTGGCCGGTGTGCTGCTCGACCTGCTCGGCCTCGAGCATGCGTGCCTTGACGCCGAACTGCTGCTTGTACTTGCGGTTGCACAGGCGCGCATCGCCGCGTACCACCAGCACGATCACCTCCTCGCCCACGCGCAGCGAGAGCGACTTGGCGATCTGCCCCGGCTCGACCGCCAGCGCCTCGGCGGCCAGGGCGACGGTGGCGGTGCTGGACGCCAGTTCCAGCACCTGCAGGTCGGGTGAATGGTGGGAGAAAAACGCTTTGACTGACTGCAGACTCATCTTCGCTTGATCCTCTGAAAAAACAGCCCTGGCGGGATACCGTTGCGTACCCTACCAGCTTGGGCAGGCAAAAAACTCAGTCGCCCAACGCTACGCCCTCGCGACGTGGGTCGGCACCGGCCGACCAGCCCTGCCCATCACGCACGATGACCTGCGTGCCGCTGGTCATCTCGATGGGCGATACCGCATGCCCGCGGGCCTTGAGCTGCTCGATCAGGGCAGGGCCGACCAGCCCGGCCTCCACTTCGGTGCCGACGTTGCGGCTGCCGAAGTTGGGCAGGTCGACGGCCTGCTGCGGGTCGAGCTTCCAGTCCAGCAAGCCGATCAGCGCCTTGTTCACGTACTCGATGATCTGCGAGCCGCCGGGCGAGCCGAGGGCAGCCACCAACTGGCCGCTGGCCTGGTCGAACACCAGGGTCGGCGCCATCGAGGAGCGCGGCCGCTTGCCCGGTGCGATGCGGTTGGCCACCGGCTTGCCGTTCTCCTCGGGGATGAACGAAAAGTCGGTCATCTGGTTGTTGAGCAGAAAGCCCTTGACCAGCACATGAGAGCCGAACGCCGCCTCGACCGAGGTGGTCATCGACAGCGCGCCGCCCTGATCGTCCACCGCGACGATCTGCGAGGTGGAAATGCGCAATGGCGAGCGGTCAGGCGCCCACGCCAGGGGCATGCCGGGCGGCACACCGGCAGTGGCGACGCCCATGCTCCGATCACCGATCAGCGTGGCGCGCTGGGCCAGGTAAGCCTTGCTGGTGAGCCCTGGCACATTGACCGGCACCTGGTCGCTGTCGGCCAGGTACAGGGCGCGGTCGGCATAGGCCAGGCGCTCGGCTTCGGCAATCAGGTGCACGGCCTGGGCGGAGGGTTGCATGACGCCCCCGGGGCGAGCTTTTTCGGGCGCCATCGCGGCCAGGTCCAGTGCCGGTTTCTGGCGCTGCAGCGCCTCCAGAATGCCCAGCGTCTGCAGTACCGCGACGCCACCGGACGACGGTGGCGGCATGCCGCATACCGTCCACTGCTTGTACGGCCCGCATACCGGCGCGCGCACCTTGGCCCGATAGCCTGCAATGTCGCTCAGCGACAACGTGCCGGGGTTACTGTGGGTATTGACCTGCTGCACCATCGCCTCGGCGATGGGCCCGTGGTAGAAGGCGTCCGGGCCCTGGTTGGCGATGGCCTCCAGGGTTTGCGCCAGCTCGGGGTTCTTCAGCAGCGTGCCCACGGGCAAGGGCTGGCCCTGGGGCGTGAGCAGGTAGCGGGCCAGTGCAGGCGACTGCGGTATCGAGGTGGAGGCGGCAATCAGGGCGTGCAGCCGCGCAGACACGGGGAAGCCGTCGCGGGCCAGGTCGATGGCCGGCTGGAAAAGCGCGCGCCAGGGCAGCTTGCCGTGTTGCTGGTGCGCCATCTCCAGAGCCCTGAGTACACCGGGCACGCCCACCGAGCGACCGCCGATCTGGGCGTCCTTGAATCCCATCGGCGTACCGTCCGGCTTCAGGAACAGGCGGCTGTCGGCCCCTTGGGGCGCCGTCTCCCGCCCATCGAACGCCTGCACCTGCTTGCCATCCCAGTACAGGATGAAGGCGCCGCCGCCGATGCCGCTGGACTGCGGCTCCACCAGGGTCAACACCGCCTGCATGGCAATGGCGGCATCGATCGCAGACCCGCCCTTGCGCAACATCGCCTGGCCGGCGGCGCTTGCCAGGGGGTTGGCTGCCGCGGCCATGTGGTGCTGTGCCTGTACCGGGGCCATGCCTGTGCGGTAGCCCGAGGCGACTTCCGGGGCGGCGGGCAAGGCGGTGCTGGATGGCGCAGGCGGGGTTGCGCTGGTACAGGCGCCGAGCAGCAACGCTGCCATCGAGAAGCCGAGGGCGTGCATCAGGTGTTTGCGGGTGGTTGGGTAACCGGTCAAGACCAACTCCATTGAGCGTTTGGGGAACGCGGGCAATGGTAGCGTGATTGACGCGAGCAGGCCCGGTACTCACCGCGGCTTGTGCGGCGATTCCAATGCGCGTGCCCTGATTCTCGACGCGTAGGGTGCAGATTGATTAAGCTTCCCGCTTTAACGTTTCAGTTTGTTTCAAGGATTCAGATGACCATTCAGCAAGCGCCGCCACTCGCCTATTCCAGAGCCACCGTCGGCAAGATGGAAGCCGCCATGGCCCTGGGAAGTTTTGCCATCGGTACCGGCGAGTTCGCGATCATGGGGCTGATGCCCGACATCGCCAGCAACCTGCACCTGAGCGAGCCCCAGGTGGGCCATGCCATCAGCGCTTATGCCCTGGGCGTGATGGTGGGTGCGCCGGCCCTGGCGATTCTGGGCGCCAAGCTGCTGCGCAAGCACATGCTGCTGTTGCTGATGGCGCTGTATGCGATCGGCAACCTGGCCACGGCCTTCACGCCCTCCTTCGCCGGGCTGGTGGCGTTTCGCTTTATCAGCGGCCTGCCCCACGGCGCCTACTTCGGCATCGCGGCGGTGGTGGCCTCGAGCATGGTGGCCACCGACCAGCGCGCGGGCGCGGTGGCACGGGTGATGATGGGGCTCACCCTGGCGATGCTGCTGGGCAACCCGGTGGCGACCTTCCTGGGGCAGTTCTTCGGCTGGCGTGCGGCGTTCGTGCTGGTGGGCGCGATTGCGCTGTGCACCATCGGGCTGGTGTGGCGCTACGTGCCGCAGCGTCACGATGAAGTACGCAGCGACCCGCGCAAGGAGCTCCAGGCGTTTCGCCTGCCGCAGGTGTGGATGGCGCTGGCTATCGCCTCGATCGGTTTTGCCGGCATGTTCTGCGTGTTCAGTTACCTGGCGCCGACCATGCTGCAGGTGACCAAGGTGTCGCCACAGTGGATTCCATTCGGGCTGGCGGCGTTCGGGGTGGGCGGCATCATCGGCAACATCGCGGGCGGCAAGCTGTTCGACCGCCTGCAGTTTCGCGCGGTGGGGTTGGTGCTGGTATGGTCGATTCTCGTGCTGAGCCTGTTCCCCTTCGCGGCCAGTTCGCCGTGGGGCGTGCTGCTGGGCTGCGGGCTGGTCGGCACCATGATCGCACTGGCCGCCCCCTTGCAGATTCGCCTGATGGACATTGCACATGAAGCGCCGAGCCTGGCGGCGGCATCGAACCATGCGGCGTTCAACCTGGCCAATGCGCTGGGGCCATGGTTTGGCGGCATGGCGATTACTGCGGGGTTCGGCTGGACCAGTACCGGCTACATTGGCGCGGCGACTGCGCTGGTGGGGTTGGGGATCTACCTGGTAGCGCGGCGGATGAAGGGCGGGCACTGAGGGCCTGCCAGGTTTTGCCAAAGGAAAGAAACCAACGTGAACCAGCTTTCAATCGCCAGCTTCAAATCGAAGTACAGCCAGGGCTTCTACTCGACCTTCGCCATCGATGGCGCGCCGCTGGAAGTCTGGCTGCCAACACGAGACCCCGCTGCACAGCTTCATCTGGTGGCAGCGCATGCCGGCCTCTACGGCGAAGACGATAATGAACTGGTGTGGGACCGCAGCTACTCCACTGCCCCTGGGTGGACCACCCTGGTGCCGCTGCTGGTGTGCTCCGATGACCTGGACCTTAGCTGCACGGTCATCGTCGTGGAGCAACACGCCCATGAGGACCACATCCACTGGCGGCGCTTCGGCCTGCTGCACGAGGTGATCACCCTGGAGCAGCCCCGCGTCAGCTGGTTCGAGGCCGCTTGCACCGCCACCTTTGAACGCGCCGAATTCCACCGCACACTGGATGAATTTCGCCGGCTGGAAGGCGTGGTGATGGCCTGGGACTAGGGTCTGTATGAAAAGTCTTGAGACGAAGGTCAGGCTGTTTTCAACGCAGCATCATCGAGTATCAAGGCTTTTCGTACAGAGCCTAGGCCGCTATCGAAGCCTGGACTGTTCGCATGCAGCCTTGAGGCGCTGCATGGCATCGGGCGCCATGGGCGCGGTCACCATGGCGTGATAGTTCATGCATTCCCGGGTTTGCTGCTCAGCCGTGGGAGCGCCGCTGGAGGTACAGCCGGCGAGGATGAACAGCGCAAGGGCCGTGATCAGTGGTTTCATTTATATATCCGCAACAAGTGACGCCGTGGCCTTCAGCGCCTTGAGGCCTCAATGGTCACCATGGCCTGCGCGCATCTTGAAAAAGCGAACCTGCCGCTTATTGGCCAAGGTGGAAAATAATAATCAAAAGCCCTGCAGATGAGCATCATGAGGGTGGCTAACGTTCCCATGAAATCAATTCAATTTAACTCGTTCGATGCCCGGACATAAAATACGCCCCAATTAAGGAACACTTCAAGACGCCCGAGCAAAAAAACCTACAACGAATCAAACTTGCCGAAGAGGGCAAATGTAGATTCGGTTTTTATCTCGGACCATCAGGGCACCCGATTAAAATGAGCACAGCATTTACATTCTCGATCAAGCGTATTCGTTTCGACGAACATTATCGCCCCGCTGAAAACACCCGCACGACCACCAACTTCGCAAACCTGGCGAGGGGGCAGCGTCGCCAGGAAAACCTGCGCAACACCCTGACGATGATCGACAATCGTTTCAATGCCCTGGCGCACTGGGACAACCCGAAAGGCGACCGCTACAGCGTCGAACTTGAAATCATTTCCGTGGAAATGAACATGGATGTCGAGCACAGGGACACCGCCCTGCCGCTGATTGAAATACTGCAGACCACCATTGTGGATCGCAAAACACGCGAACGCATCGAGGGTATCGTAGGCAACAACTTCTCCTCGTACGTGCGCGATTATGACTTCAGCGTGCTGTTGCTGGGGCACAACAAGAACCAGCAGGGGTTCAGCACGCCGGATGATTTCGGCGAGCTGCACGGCAAGCTGTTCAAGCATTTTGTAAACTCGAGCACTTATAAAGAACACTTCAAAAAACCACCGGTCATCTGCCTGAGTGTTTCAAGCAGCAAGACTTATCAGCGCACCGAAAACCAGCACCCGGTATTGGGCACCGAATACCAGCAGGACGAATATTCCCTGACCGATGAGTACTTCCGGAAGATGGGCCTGAAGGTTCGCTACTTCATGCCTGCCAACAGCGTGGCACCGCTGGCGTTCTACTTTGCGGGGGACCTGCTTGGGGATTACACCAACCTTGAACTGATCAGCACCATCAGCACGATGGATACCTTCCAGAAGATCTATCGCCCTGAAATCTACAACGCGAATTCAGCAGCAGGTCGATCCTATCAGCCGAGCTTGAATCACCAGGATTACTCGTTGACCCGCATTGTCTACGATCGAGAAGAGCGCAGTCACTTGGCCATCGAACAGGGCAGGTTTGTTGAAGAGCACTTCATCAAGCCCTACCAGACCGTGCTTGAGCAGTGGTCCGCCCAATACGCGCTTTGATCATTCAGAACATACAAGGTCATCTATCGTGAAAAAACTGCTACCCACCTCCACTGCTGGCAGCCTGCCCAAACCGTCCTGGCTTGCACAACCCGAGACGCTCTGGTCGCCCTGGAAGCTGCACGGCGAGGAGCTGCTCGAAGGCAAGCAGGACGCCTTGCGCCTGGCCCTGCAGGAACAGCAACACGCAGGCATTGATATCGTCAGCGACGGCGAACAGACCCGCCAGCATTTCGTTACCACCTTTATCGAGCACCTGAGCGGAGTGGATTTCGAAAAGCGCGAAACCGTCAGAATTCGTGACCGCTATGACGCAAGCGTGCCGACCGTTGTGGGTGCTGTTGCCAGGCAAAAACCGGTGTTTGTCGAAGATGCCAGGTTTCTGCGCCAGCAGACCAGCCAGCCCATCAAATGGGCCCTGCCCGGCCCCATGACCATGATCGACACGCTGTATGACAGCCACTACAAAAGCCGGGAAAAGCTGGCTTGGGAATTTGCCAAGATCCTCAATCAGGAAGCCCGAGAGCTGGAGGCGGCGGGCGTGGACATCATCCAGTTCGACGAGCCTGCCTTCAACGTGTTCTTCGACGAGGTGAATGACTGGGGCGTGGCCACCCTGGAACGGGCGATCGAAGGGCTCAAATGTGAAACGGCCGTGCATATTTGCTACGGCTACGGCATCAAGGCCAATACCGACTGGAAAAAGACGCTTGGTTCGGAGTGGCGCCAGTATGAGGAAGCCTTCCCCAAGCTGCAGAAATCCGGCATCGATATCATCTCGCTGGAGTGCCACAACTCCCATGTCCCGATGGACCTGATCGAGCTGATTCGCGGCAAGAAAGTGATGGTGGGGGCCATCGATGTGGCGAACCACGCCATCGAAACCCCCGAGGAAGTGGCCAACACCCTGCGCAAAGCGCTGCAGTTCGTGGACGCCGACAAGCTCTACCCGTGCACCAACTGCGGCATGGCCCCTCTGCCCCGCGAGGTGGCGCGCGGCAAGCTGAACGCCTTGAGCGCCGGCGCGGACATCGTGCGCAGAGAGCTCTTGAACCGATAAGGGTGCAGGAGGGGTTGCAGCGCTGATCGAGCGGCTTGCCCCCTCCCCACCGCCTTTGGATCCGCCCCTTCAGCCAGGACCTACCATGTCACGTTCCAGTACTGCCATCGAGCCATTGCGCTTTCGCGAAGCGCTCGGGCACTACGCATCCGGTATCACGGTGATCACGTCGCAGATCGAGGAGGAGCCGGTCGGCTTTACCTGCCAGTCGTTCTATAGCGTGTCGATGAGCCCGCCGCTGGTGTCGTTCAGCGTGATGGCCGGTTCGGCCAGCTACCCCAGGATCCGCCAGGCAGGCCGCTTCGCGGTCAATATCCTGTCCGGTGAACAGGTCGGGATCTCCAACCAGTTCGCCCGACGAGGTACCGACAAGTGGCAGGGCGTGCAATGGCAGGCATCGCCACTGGGCAACCCGATCATTGCCGGCAGCCTGCACTGGCTCGATTGCGAGATCCACGCCGAACACGTCGCCGGTGATCACCTGATCGTGATTGGCGAAGTGAAGGCGCTGAACCTGCAGCAAACTGCCGCCACACAGCCCTTGCTGTACTTCAAGGGGCAATACTGCAACCTCGCCGCCCACGGTGCAGGCTGAGGAACAGGGGCCTGGCCTTCTCAACAAGCCCCTTGCATCGCGGTATCGACCGCTTCCACAAGCATCTGCGCATGCTCTTCGGTAAACGCCAGCAGCGGACGGATTTTGAGCACGTTCTGGTGCGGACCAGCGGCGCTGATCAGTACGCCCTGCTCGCGCATCGCGTTGACCACCTGGCGGGCCTGCCTGGCTGCGGGTGCCCTGGTGGCGCGGTCGGTGACCAGCTCAACCCCAAGGAACATGCCGGCCCCCCTGACGTCGCCGATCAGTTCATGGCGCCGGGCAAGCCGTGTCAGGCCGTCCAGCAGATAGCTGCCAATGTGATGGGCCCTCTGCTGCAGGTGTTCTTCGCGGATGACGTCCAGCACCGCCTGGCCTGCCGCGCACGAGACCGGGTTGCCGCCAAAGGTATTGAAGTAGCGCATGCTCCTGCCGAAGTGATCGACCACCTGGGAGCGCCCGACGATGCCGGCAATGGGCTGGCCATTGCCCATGGGCTTGCCGAGGGTGACGAGGTCCGGGCGCACGTTGTGCCTGGTATACCCCCACATGTTAAGGCCGGTACGCGCAAAACCCGGCTGTACCTCATCGGCGATGTACAGCAGGCCTTCGGCCTGGGCCAGCGCCACACCCTCGGCGATACAGCCCGCCGGCCCGGGCAGCACGCCGTCGCTGGAGAAGATGCCATCCAGCAGGATTGCCGCCGGGCGGATGCCGTGCGCCTTGAGGTCATCGATTGCGGCGCGCACTTCTGCGGCGAACATCGACGCCACGTTTTCGGCCCCCAGACGGTAAGCGTCAGGTGCGCGAACGGTGCGCACATGCACCGGGAGCACCATGGCGCTGCCAAGCGATGGTGAAAGCTCGGCGATGTCTGCGGTGACGCCGTGGTAGGCGAACCGGGTGATGATGACGCCGGTGCCACCGGTGCAGTGCCTGGCGATACGCAGCGCCAGATCATTCGCCTCGCTCCCGGAGCAGGTGAACATGACGCGATCCAGGTCATCGGTGAAGGTACCGAGCAACTGCTCGGCATAGTCGAGAATGCCCTCCTGCAGGTAACGGGTGTGCGTGTTCAGCACCTGCGACTGCCGATGCATCGCCTCGACCACCCGGGGATGGCAGTGACCGATGGAGGCAACGTTGTTGTAGGCGTCCAGGTAACGACGGCCCTGCTCGTCGAAGAGCCATACGCCCTCCCCTCGAACGGTGTGCAGCGGTCGCTCGTAGAACAGGCGGTATGCCGGGCCCAGTAGCCGCTCGCGGCGCTCGATCAGGCGTCGCTGCGATGCCGAAAGCCGGGTGGCGTCAGCTGACGTGAAGCCGTTGATCATGCTCATGCTCGATTTGCTCGCAGGCAGGCCGAAGCAATTCGGTCTTCTGTTTCAGCGCGAGGCAGCGCCGACAGTGCCTTCAGGTTTGCCCAGGCACGCTGGGTGTTTCGAAGGATGTACTGGCGATTGTCCGGATGCAGTTCGGCGCGCCAGGAGTTGATGCACAGGGCCAACGCCAGGCGCGTGGCCAGCAGCTCGGGCAGCAGCGCCAGCTCCTGCTGGTTCAGGGGGTTGCACTGGTGGTAGCCGACAATCACATCCAGGGCCGGCTCCAGTACATCGCCTACCTGCCCAAGGTGGTAGGAAGCGGCAACCGCGACCTCGTTGACCAGGGGCGCATGCACCATGTCACCGAAATCGAGGATGCTGCGCAGCACATCGGGGTTGTGGGCATCCACGATGATGTTGTGCGGGTTGGTGTCATTGTGAATGACCTGCTTGCGCAGCCCGGGGATGCTGGGCACCACCACCGACGCATACTGTTCGAGGCTGCGCTGCACCAGGCTTCGTCCGGGGCCGGGTTCGATGTGCACCAGCAGCGGTCGAAGGTGCGCGGCGTGCTGCATGTCCCACAGCAGCGCATGCCCGGCGGCGGGGTGGGCAAACCCTTGCAGCGCCACGTCAAGCCGGGCGATGGACTGCCCGATGACCCGGCGAAACGTCGGTGTGGGGTGACTCACGCAGTGAAGGGGCATGCCATCTTCGAAGGACAGCAGCCGCGCCAGCATGCGCTGCCCGTCGATCTCGACGAAGGTGGCGTACTGGCCCTCAAGCGAGGGGTGCACGCGCTGAACCGCAAGCCCGGGATCGCGAAGCTCGATTCTTCGCATCGCCTGGTTGTGGAAGTCGACCACATCGGGGTTTTCAAGCGGGTGGGAGAGCTTGAACAACCGGGATGAGCCGTCTTCGAGCATCACGCGGAAATTGAGGTCGCGCTCGCCGCCCAGTTTTTCGAGCGTGCCGCTCAAACCGAATTGCTGGCGCAGCACTGCACACGCCTGCGCATCGGTGACCCGTGCCGGAGCAGCTTCGAGCAGGCTGTCATCGACAGCCAGATTTTCAAGGGGCATGACTCGCATCCTTATACGGCCTTTGAATGGCGCCCCCGGTTTCAGGGGCGCCATGCATCACTTGTTGACCCAGGCGTTGAAGCGTTCCTCCAGATCCTCACCGTGGTCGATCCAGAACTCGGCGTCGGTGGCACGGGCGTTTTTCAGGTTTTGCGGGGCGGTGGGCAGTTTTTCGCCCACGCGCTTGTCCAGCAGGTCCATCGCGCCGGTGTTGCTGGGCCCGTAGGGGATGGCCTCGACGAAGTTCTTCTGTTGCATGGGCTCGCTGGCGAACGCGATGAAGCGCTCGGCCAGTTCCTTTTTCGGCGCCCCTTTCACGATGGCCCAGTGATCGAGATCGTAGAGGCTGCCATTCCATTGCATCGCAAACGACTGGCCTTCCTCCTGGGCAGAGGTGACACGGCCGTTGTAGGCGGAGGTCATGACCACGTCACCGGCGATCAGCCATTGCAGCGGCTGCGCGCCGGAGTCCCACCACTGGATGCTGGACTTGATTTCATCGAGCTTCTTGAACGCACGTTTGACACCCTCTTCAGTACCCAGCAGCGTGTAGAGGTCCTTGTTGTCTACCCCATCGGCGAGCAGCGCGAACTCCAGCGTGAACTTCGCGCCGCGGCGCAGGCCGCGCTTGCCGGGGTACTTCTTCAGGTCCCAGAAGTCGGCCCAGCCTTGCGGGCTGGAGGCGAGCTTCTTGGGGTCGTAGGTCAGCACGGTGGACCAGATGAAGATGCCGACACCACAGTCGCTGACGGCCGCAGGAATGAAGTCTTCCTTGTTGCCTATCCGGCTCCAGTCCAGCGGTTCGAACACCCCTTCGCTGCAACCACGGATGAGCTCGGGCGATTCGACCTCCACCACATCCCAGCTGGTTTTGCCGGTGTCGGCCATCACCTTGATCTTGGCCATTTCGCCGTTGTAGTCGTCGGCGGTGATGGCCACGCCGGTCTGGGCGGTGAAGGGTTTGTAGAACGCCTTCTCCTGCGCCTGGCGGTTGTTGCCGCCGAAGGACACCACGGTCAGCTTTTCAGCGGCATACAGCGGGCTTGCGATGGTTGCGAGCAAAAGTACAGCTGCGATTTTCTTATTCATGCGTCTCTCCAGGTCAGCTACGGGTCGTGGGCAGCTTTAAAGGGATGGCAGTTTTCTTGTAGTGGCAGCAATCGATCGAACGTGACGCTTCCCCGGTGGGGACGGGACGCATTAAAACACATAATAAATATGATGCATCATATTTTACGCTACACTTGCCCTCACCAATGAACAGGGAACCCGCCATGACCGATCAACGTACGCTGCTTCTCACCGGTGCCAGCCGGGGCATCGGCCACGCCACCGTGAAACATTTCAGTGCTGCGGGTTGGCGCGTGTTTACCGCCTCGAGGCAGGACCTGGGCGAAGGCTGCCCCTGGGCCGAAGGCATCGCCAACCACATTCACCTCGACCTGGGGAGCGTGGAGGACATACAGCGCAGGCTTCCGGAAATCCGGGAAAAACTCGGGGGGCGGCTGGATGCGTTGGTCAACAACGCCGGCGTTTCACCCAAAGGCCCGGATGGGGAGCGACTGGGGGTGCTGGAGTCCGACTACTCGACCTGGCTGAACGTGTTCAACGTGAACATCTTCTCGACGGCCCTGCTGGCGCGGGGGTTGTTCGAGGAGCTCAAGGCGGCAAAGGGCTCGGTGATCAACGTCACCTCCATTGCCGGTTCGCGGGTGCACCCGTTCGCAGGGGTGGCGTATGCCTGCTCCAAAGCGGCGCTGTCGGCGCTGACGCGCGAGATGGCGCACGACTTCGGGCCCTATGGGGTTCGGGTGAACGCGATCGCCCCGGGGGAGATCGACACCTCCATCCTGTCCGCTGGCACCGAGCTGATCGTGGAGCGATCGATCCCGATGAAACGCATGGGCAAGCCCGAGGAAGTCGCGGCGTTGGTGCATTTTCTCTGCACGCAGGGCGCTTCGTACGTCAATGGCGCAGAAATCCATGTAAACGGTGGGCAACATGTTTGAGTTACTCGATAATCGCTGCCGGTAGCCTCCCCTCTCCCGCCGGGCCTGCGCCGCACACGAGTACGCGATGAATTATCCGATTGAGCACCTGAAACACTCCTACCTTGGCAGCGGTATCTATGGCCTGCTGCGCGAAGCCCTGATTACAGGGCGCTTCCAGCCTAACGACCGGCTGCGCATACGCGACCTTGCCGAACAGCTGGGTACGAGTGTCACACCAGTGCGGGACGCGATTCTTCAACTGGCAAAGGAGCAGGCGCTGGTTCTGAAGACACCGCGGGACATTCGTGTGCCGGTACTGACTTCCAAGCAGTACCTGGAGATCAGGAGCATCCGGCTCTCGCTCGAGGGGTTGGCGGCCGAAACAGCTGCATCGCTGGCGACCGAGGAGCAAGTGGCGCGGCTGCAAACCTGCATTCAGAACAACCTGGTGGCGATCAAGGACAATGACTTGAGGTCCGCGCTGACCTTCAACCACGAGTTTCACTTCAGTTTGGCGGAAATCGCCGATATGCCGGTGCTGGTCAGCCTGCTGGATGGGTTGTGGATGCGTACCGGGCCGCTGATTGCCCGGGCCTACGGCGGGTTCAACGAGCGCATGGCGATTGATCATCACTGGGATGTGCTGGAGGCGTTGAAGCAGCGCGATGGTGCGGCGGCTCGCCTGGCGATCTGCAGTGACATTTTGGATGGGAGCCAGAAGATGCTGGAGTATGTTCAGATGGAGCATGACTGAAGGGGCGTGGTGCTGGCGATAACTCGGCATGCGACAGGCCGCATGCTGCAAGTGGCGCCGCTGGCGTTCTGAAACCGATTCTCACCCCTGTTCCGGCGTCCTGCCGACCGAAAAAATCCCCCTCCCCGTGCAATTCGTCGCCTCGGCTCGCCGCGCTCGCTCGACTGGATTACTGTATATACAAACAGTACCCATATGGTGGCGGAAATGACCCAAGACATTGAAGACTTTGACGGCTTCGGAGCGCCCACTGAGCTGGAGATGTGGAAGCACCAGGTGGTGCTCATTACGAATGAGGCCGAATACCTGACCCGAGAGCTGGGCAAGGCGCGCAGGAACATTGCCAAGCTTGTGGCGATGAACCAGGGGCTGACGAAGGACCTGCACGACCTGCAACTGAAATCGACAGGGCGAGTGCTCCCCACGAGCTGCGCACTCAGTGGCAGCCCGGCACAGGAAATCGCGGAACTTCATAAAAACTCATAAGGCGTGTCGTCACCGTAAAACTTAGCGGGAAAGGCAGGAAACTTACACGGTGCACGAACCCATTAAAGTGAGAGCGAAACTTTTTTTGAACAAGAAATAAATTGTAACAATGACCTATTGAAATATTTTAAATACCAGGAACCCAACCTTTATTGACCAAAAAATGTGAAGCCGTGCGTTTTTATAGCTGGATGGAAACCCAGTTCAATAAAACCTCACCCGATGGTAACGTATGCTTTCGCATTGCTCAGAATAATAAAAAACATGAGCAAACTTGTTGGTTGAATAAAGGATTAACGAATGACTATCGAGCGAGAGATTTTCTCGGCCCTTATCGCGCAGAACGCATTCCAAGGTGAAAAGCCGAGCGTACAAAGCTACGCCCAGCTAGCCGTAGACAAGGGGTTCAGAGCGCTTACGTCAAGGCAGCAGGCGGTGGTGAGCCCCTTCCTGAAGAAACAATGCGAGGGGATGAGAAAACCAAACGAAAAACACAACAACTGCCAAAACACGATAGCCGGTCGTGATCTGGTTGCAGCGCTTGAAAAAGCCGAAAGTTACAAGGGATGGCGCTGCGAAAGCTGCCGGAGTGCATCTTAAAAGCCAGAAAGCACCGTAAAAAGAGTAGCCCTCCAGAAAAGCTGTAAAGTAAAAAACACTATTGCACTCGCTACTCCTGACTGTTATTGCAGCAGGCCGCCATGGCCTGCTCGCAAGTTTTTCTTTTTAGGCCCTGATCAGCCCACCCGCCAATCGTCGTTCACTCGTCACGCACCTGAGCGCCTTGAAAAAATAGTGCACGAAACAGCCCGATTATTTTGCGCGGCTAACTTTTTTCAGAGAGAAAATAAGTGTCTATCTACCAGGCAGCACTACTGGTTGTGCGCCGGGTCATCGCTTACAGTGAGGCCAGCATCCTCGACAGCGATGTTCGGTGCGGGCGGGCTGGCACTCGTAGCCAGACCAATTAGCGGGCCTACCAAGAGCTGGCGAGTGCTTCAATGACGACGCTGCCCGTCAGAGCATCAACGCTTCCGGTGCAGTTCGGGTGACCAGGCGCTGCTCAGGACGATAACCCCGAAGATCACCAGGTACAGCCAGTATTGGCTCGGGTACGAGAAAGAGCCCACTTGGGCGACCACAAACACGCCGCCACCAACAACTAACCGCTGCCGACGCGTGAACCTCTGCCTGAGCGCTACCAGCTTGCTTCTCCACCCCATTGCCACGCTCCCTGTTTGGTCAGCGGCAAAGCATATCACCCCTATTCAATGATTCCGCCTCGCGCCAGATGCTCGACGCACCGCTGTGCGCTGAGCAGCTCATGGAGCTTGCGGAAGACAGGCAGGTGCCACGACCTCGGTATCAGGGCCAAGGGCGTGGCCAGAGAGATTTGAACGTATCGAATGTCATTGCAAAGACCGGATGTTGCTGGCTCCGCACTTTTAGCGGGGCCAGACAAAAGCTACCCCGGCTTGACGGAACACGTTGCGATGAATGTTGGCATGTAGTTGTCGATCAGAAATCGGGGCACCGGCTGAAAAGCTTCTTCGAAGCCTGTTAGCAGCAAGCCCGCCTCCAGCTGCCCGCTTATTTGCTCCGCTAACGTGTGACCAAATACGAATGCCTCACCTCTCGCTATCTTACCCTCAATTTCGTCAGCATTCAGATCGGTTATGTCTGCGTAAGGCAGTGTGAAGCGCGGTTTCATCAAACCGCTTTTAGCCAGGTCAGTAGAGCGGTCGAAAATGAATACTACCGGATTGTAAAAGCTGCTGAGCAGCTTTCCTCCCTTACCGAGTACGCGATAACATTCAGCCCATACTTTACGAATATCGGGCACATACAGATTCGAGATCGGATGAAAAATCAGGTCAAATGACTCATCATCAAATTCAGACAAGTCCTGCATATCTCCCAAGACCGTGCGTAGAGAAAGATCGTCTCGCTTTGCAACCATATCATCCAATGCCAGCTGATCGCGAGAGGCATCCATCACAACCACTTCAGCCCCCGCAGCCGCCAACACGGGGGCTTGCTGCCCTCCGGAAGCAGCTAGGCACAAAATGCGCTTCCCTTGCACATCGTTAAGCCACGCTGTCGGGAGCTCTGCGGGGATAAGTTGTATTTTCCACTCCCCTCTTCGAGCAGCTTGAATAACTTCGGCAGAAACTGGCTTCGACCAATCACAACCTTCGCGAGCAAGTCGATTCCAGACATTCTGATTATGATCATAAACATCTTTTGAGGAGAATCGGGCAGTCATCGTTACTTATCCCTACAGAAGAGAACAACGCCAAACAGTAAAGCAAGAAGGCTTTATTAGCCGTCACCATCGATCAATTCAAGGTAACAGGCCATATCAACTCAAACAATTACGTGCTTTGACTTTTGGCAAATCCGCAAAAAGCAAATACGCATTAATTATTCATTTCGGGAGAATCTCGATGCAAGATTAATTCAATGAAGACTTTTGAACATAACTGCCCAAGCCGATTCATGCAAGTATCACATTTCGGATACAAGATGGACTCTAGATAGAAACCAGGTCGGCAGCTACGAGATCATACGCACACACAGCGGTTACTCCAGCGCCAACTGCACCTCATCCAGCTCAAGTGATAGCGGTTCGAGCTTCAGCTGCGACTACCTCCTCCCCGCCTCCGCCACCATTTGCGACGTGGGGCTTATCCCACGTAAATCGAAATACTCCTGGACAACGAGCTGGCTGAGCTGACCGGCTAGAAGGTAGCTACCAGCGCGGCTGGCTTGAAGAGCTCCATTGGCACTTCACCGAACGCCGCAGCAGATGACTATTGGTTGGCAGCCAGTACGCCCGAATGAAACTGGGTATAACGCTTCAAGCCATGCTGTCCATGGATCTGGCGTATCTGACAGGACAGCGTCCTGCGGACGTGCGGGTGCTGAGGAGGAACTACATCGAGGGCGTTGCCCTGGGCGTGAAGCAGCAGAAGACACACAAAAAGCTGCGGGCCCTGCTTGAGGTTACGGATTAGAGCGCAGTTTAGTGGCCATGATCAGCATCATCCTGGCTCAGAATGAACAATAGGGGGGACAATGCGAAAGAAAAGAATTCCCAAGTATGTTTCCAAGGCCTTTTTCCCTACCCTCAGAAACGCAAAAAGCCCTGAATAATCAGGGCTTTAGAAGTGGCGGAAGCGTAGAGATTCGAACCCTTCTCTAAGGAGAGCCCCCTTATACGGGTGGTTCGCTCTTTTCACTGCTCACCTTGAAAACAAGCTTAACCCAATAAAACCGGGCCTTTCAAGCTTTTTCATTTTCTCGCCCAGAAAGACGCAACTAGTTGCAGCTTAGGGTGTTGCATCTTACCGAACGGCTAAACGCTTGACTGCGCCCCTCGGCATTAACGGAGCGCGAGATGATGGTCTTGGCTGGACATCTGGACATCTGCCCATCAGGTCATCACCTCGTTGCCAGCCCAATCGCGCACCTCTCAAAGGAAACGCTCCTAATCTATTCTCAGTAGCGTTCCATCGCGATAAGACGTACTGCTCTCGGCTGCTACACCCAGTTGGTTGAGGCCGCGATCCATTAAGTGTGGACTCCATCGGGGTTAAACCACCAACCCGGCTACCCCTCCCCCACCCCAGACAACAGGGAGAGATGTCTTGTCACGGCTTTCTTATAGATCCTCCCCTCCTCAGCCGAGGATCCCACTCTCAGGGCACTCATTGGGGCTGCCATGGGCTGAAATCAAGCTAGGCTCTGTACGAAATCCCGAGAAACCTAATCGGCGTCCCTCGGAAGCTGATTTTTTGTAAGGTTTCCAACCATCTACGGAAAGGAATCCTGTGATGGCAAAGCGTTACGAACTTTCGGATGAGGCTTGGGCTGTGGTTGCTGATCTCTTCACCGAAACCCATGGCCGGGGGCGGCCCCGCCTGAGCGACCGCCTGATGCTCGATGGCGTGCTCTGGGTGCTCCGCTCAGGTGCTGCGTGGCGAGATATGCCGGAGCGCTTTGGCCCGTGGTCAACGGTGTATCAACGGTTTCGGGTTTGGCGAAAACAAGGCACGTTCGATCAGATGCTCATACGCTTGCACCTGAGGTTCAATGAGCAAGGTTTGATTGATCTACAGACCTGGATGATCGACTCAACTGCTGTACGCGCAACCCGAGCCTCATCAGGCGCCGGAAAAAAAAAGGGGGCCTGACGAGCCTGCCGATCACGCTCTAGGCCGCAGTCGCGGTGGCCTGACAACCAAAATCCACATGCTCTGCGACGCCAACGGGACACCGTTGTGCTTCCTCCTCTCTGGCGGTCAAGCCAGTGACATCAGCTACGCCCAACCCCTGTTGGACGAGGTCAGCATTCCATTGAGCCAACGTGGCCGCCCGCGTAAACGCTGTAAATGGTTGCTTGCCGACAAGGGCTACGATGCCGAAGCGCTACGCCGTTATTGCGACCGATATCGAATGCAACCCGTCATCCCGCTGCGCTCGATGAAGCGCAAACCCAAGCCTGGCTTACCAAGGCTGTTTGATCGGCCCAAGTACCGACAGCGCAACATCATCGAGCGCATGTTTGACTGGCTGAAAGAGAACCGACGCATCGTGACGCACTTCGACAAGCTCGCGAAAAGCTATGCCGCTATGGTCTCGCTGGCTTGTTCCATGCGGTGTTTGCGACATCTCTTTTCGTACAGAACCTANAGCGGCTACGGGTGTACCTGCTGGGGTAGTTGCCGGCCTGAAAAACTTCGCGGGTCAAGCCCGACCTCAG
>NZ_PEFV01000006.1:0-500 GCF_002939405.1 Pseudomonas sp. BRM28
TGCATTGGCGGGGGCACAGGCCACCTGCATCAGCTGTTTGAACGCCGATGGCGTCTGGTTGAGTACGGTGACCCCCTGCTCGCACAGCAACTGGAAGAACTCTTCCGGTGCCCGGCTGGTGGCCTGCGGCACGATGACCAGCCTGCCGCCATACAGCAGCGCACCAAAGATCNCGGGGGCACAGGCCACCTGCATCAGCTGTTTGAACGCCGATGGCGTCTGGTTGAGCACGGTGACCCCCTGCTCGCACAGCAACTGGAAGAACTCTTCCGGCGCCCGGCTGGTGGCCTGCGGCACGATGACCAGCCTGCCGCCATACAGCAGCGCNTGCATTGGCGGGGGCACAGGCCACCTGCATCAGCTGTTTGAACGCCGATGGCGTCTGGTTGAGTACGGTGACCCCCTGCTCGCACAGCAACTGGAAGAACTCTTCCGGTGCCCGGCTGGTGGCCTGCGGCACGATGACCAGCCTGCCGCCATACAGCAGCGCACCAAAGATC
>NZ_PEFV01000006.1:589-740 GCF_002939405.1 Pseudomonas sp. BRM28
CAGGCGTAGCACGTTGTGGTGCGCGAGCAACGCGCCCTTGGGCTTGCCGGTGGAGCCGGAGGTATAGATCACGTAGGCCAGGTTGGCAGGGTCAAGCGTCAGGCCTGGGTTGCTGGCGGCATAACCAGTGAAGTCATCGTCCAGCAGCAAC
>NZ_PEFV01000007.1:0-279 GCF_002939405.1 Pseudomonas sp. BRM28
AACGATTCCAGGTCGGCCGAGATAGGCTGTTTCAGGTCTTGGGAGAGCGCCGTTTGCTGGTACTGCCCAAGCGGGCATACCACAAGACAACACAGAGCTTTCATCGCTTCTACCGCCATCCCAACTTAATCAAGCCCGGTCCAAGCCAAGTCGTTCCGACAAGGCCGGAGCACGTCTGGGTTGCCGACATTACTTATCTGCCCGCACGTAACGGCCCGCTGTACCTGAGCCTGGTAACGGACGCGTACTCCAGGAAAATTGTTGGTCACCACGTCCATG
>NZ_PEFV01000002.1:0-2038 GCF_002939405.1 Pseudomonas sp. BRM28
GGCCGAGGGCCGCAGCGACCAGCCGAGCCTGGTCAGCGGGCATTTTCTGAGCCTGACCGAGCACGCCAACCCGGCCTGGAACGACCTGTGGTTGCTCACCGAAGTGCTGCATGAAGGCAAGCAGCCGNGCCAACCCGGCCTGGAACGACCTGTGGTTGCTCACCGAAGTGCTGCATGAAGGCAAGCAGCCGCAGGTGCTCGAGGAGGTGATCAGCAGCGACGTCACCGACCTCAAGGATGACTTCCACCAGGGCTATCGCAACCGCTTCTGCGCCACGCCGTGGGACGTGCCCTACCGTCCGCCGCTGAGGNAGGCAAGCAGCCGCAGGTGCTCGAGGAGGTGATCAGCAGCGACGTCACCGACCTCAAGGACGACTTTCACCAGGGCTATCGCAACCGCTTCTACGCCACGCCGTGGGACGTGCCGTACCGTCCGCCGCTGAGGCATCCCAAGCCCAAAGTGCTGGGTGCGCAACGTGCTGTAGTGACCGGCCCGGAAGGCGAAGAGATCTATTGCGACGAGTACGGCCGGGTCAAGGTGCAGTTCTTCTGGGACCGCGAAGGCCAGTCGGACGACAAGACCACCTGCTGGATGCGCGTGGCCTCCAACTGGGCCAGCCAGAGCAGCTTCGGCGCCATCTCGCTGCCGCGTATCGGCATGGAGGTGCTGATCACCTTTCTGGAAGGCGACCCCGACCAGCCGCTGATCACCGGTTGCCTGTACCACGGCGCCAACCTGCCGCCGTACCGGTTGCCGGACTTCAAGACCCTGGCCACGGTCAAGAGCAAGGAATACAAGGGCAGCCGCAGCAACGAGCTGCGCATCGACGACACCACCAGCGAGATCAGCATCGCGTTGCGCAGCGACCACGGCGCCAGCGCGATCAACCTGGGCTACCTGACCCATCCGCGCCCCTCGGGCGGCCAGCCGCGGGGGGAGGGTTTCGAACTGCGCACCGACCGGCATGGGGCAGTGCGCGCGGCGGCGGGCCTGCTGCTGACCACCGAGCCGCGCCATCACGAAGCCAAGCACCACNTGCGCAGCGACCACGGCGCCAGCGCGATCAACCTGGGCTACCTGACCCACCCGCGCCCCTCGGGCGGCCAGCCGCGCGGTGAGGGTTTCGAATTGCGCACCGACCGACATGGCGCCGTGCGCGCGGCGGCGGGCCTGCTGCTGACCACCGAGCCGCGCCATCACGAAGCCAAGCACCACAAGGACCTGCCCGAGACCGCCGAACGCCTGGCTACTGCCAGCGAGCAGCAGGACGGCTTCGGCCAGCAGGCACGCGAGGTGCAGGCGCAGGAGGCGGGCGACCAGGACGAGGTGGCCAAGGCCCTGCATGCCCAGCACCAGGGCATTATCGGCAGCGGCCCGACCAACCAGAGCGCCAACGAGTTTCCCGAGTTCAGCGAACCGCACCTGGTGCTGGCCAGCCCGGCGGGCATCGCCCTGACCACGCCGCGCTCGACGCATGTCGCGACCGGTGAACACCTGGCGTTGAGCAGCACCGGGCATACGAGCCTNAACCTGGGCTACCTGACCCACCCGCGCCCCTCGGGCGGCCAGCCGCGCGGTGAGGGTTTCGAACTGCGCACCGACCGGCATGGGGCGATCCGCGCGGCGGCGGGCCTGCTGCTGACCACCGAGCCGCGCCATCACGAAGCCAAGCACCACAAGGACCTGCCCGAGACCGCCGAACGCCTGGCCACCGCCAGCGAGCAGCAGGACGGCTTCGGCCAGCAGGCGCGCGAGGTGCAGGCGCAGGATTCGGGCGATCAGGACGAGGTGGCCAAGGCCCTGCATGCGCAGCACCAGGGCATCGTCGGCAGCNGCCCGAGACCGCCGAACGCCTGGCTACTGCCAGCGAGCAGCAGGACGGCTTCGGCCAGCAGGCGCGCGAGGTGCAGGCGCAGGAGTCGGGCGATCAGGACGAGGTGGCCAAGGCCCTGCATGCGCAGCACCAGGGCATCGTCGGCAGCGGCCCGACCAACCAGAGCGCCAACGAGTTTCCCGAGTTCAGCGAACCGCACCTGG
>NZ_PEFV01000002.1:2075-7328 GCF_002939405.1 Pseudomonas sp. BRM28
GCGCTCGACGCATGTCGCGACCGGTGAACACCTGGCGTTGAGCAGCACCGGGCATACGAGCCTATCGATCGGCAAGCGGCTGCTGGCCAGTGCCAGCCAGGGCATGCGGATGTTCGTGCAGAACATGGGCTGGCGGTTGGTGGCGGCGTCGGGCGACATCGATATCAAAGCGCTGAAAGACAACATCAACCTGCTGGCCAAGCTCGACATCACCGCCAATGCCGACCGCATCACCCTCACCGCCAAGACCGAACTGGTACTCCAAGGCGGCGGCAGCGCCACCACTTTCAACGCCGGCGGCATCACTCACGTAACTACCGGGCCATACACCGCGCACGCGGCGAACTTCGCCCATGTGGGGCCCAAGAGCCTGGCCGGGACCTTCCCGGAGCCGCCCAAGCCGGGCAAGGGCGATCTGGAGTTGCTGTACCAGTACGCCAACAGCAAAGGCGTGAAAACCGGCGACTACGACGTGACCGATGCACTGGGCAAATCGATCAAGGGCACGCTCGACGCCGACGGCTTCAACCTCGCCAGCGGTGCCGCCCTCGGCCCGCTGTGGGCCGACTTCGGCCTGGACCCGGCTGACACCTGGGCCGAGGCCAGCCACTTTGGCGCCAGCACGTGGCCGCTCAGCCCCTCACTCGACGATATCGCATCCGGCCAGCAATCAGTGGTCGGCGAGGTGCTGGGCGCGGCCAGGGATGGCCTGGAGAACGGCAAGGCACTGGTGCAGCAAGGCATGGACAAGGGCAAAGGACTGGTACAGGACGTTATGGCACAAGGAAAGACAATGGCCCAGGGCCTCATGGGCCCCGGTGGCTCTGCAGTGATGGACGATGGCAAGGCGCTTGCGGGCAGCGGGCTGCAACTGGCCAGAAGTGGCCAGGCGGCCTTGCAGCAGGCACAGCAGGTGGGCGCTGCACTCAAGGGCGAGCCTGCCGCGATGGCCGGCCTGGCCAGTAGCGTGGTGCCCGGCGCAGCGGCGTCGCTGGAAGCGGCAAGGGCGCTCAAGACCTTGCCCGGTCTGGCCCAGCCGACCTTGCCGAGCAGCCCGGCCAAGGCTCTGGCCAGCCGCGAGGTGCTGGCATGAGCGAGTCCGCCAAACCCCGCGAACCCCAGGTCGCGGTCGCCCCGCTCAACACCATCGACGCCAAGGACGTGGGCCGCGGCGCCGCCGAATTCGACGCCTGGCTGCAATCGATCAGTGGTGGCAGCGTCACCCTGGAGCGCATCAAGTCCGTGGCCGGCGCCTTGCCGGTGGTGGGCAACATCATGGCCCTGGTGGATGCACTGGGGGACGTGGTCACCCTGGTCAAGAGCAAGCAGCGCGAGGTGCTGGACTGGGTCAGCCTGGGCATCAACCTGATCGGCGTACTGCCGGCACCGCCGACCATGGCGGCCGCGCGCATGAGCCTGCGCCCGACGTTGTTTCTGGTGCGCCAGGAGCTGCGCAACAGCGCCAAGATGCTGCTGGGCGACTCGCTTATCCAGGTGCTGATCGGCCATTTGAACGCCACCATCGCCGGCACCATCGACGACTTCGTCACCCAGGCCAAGCCCAGGCTGGCCGAGATTCTTGACGCGGCGGGTGCGAAGGGCACCCAGATGCTCGGCGAAATCGCCGACGGCCTGGACGCCGTGGCCACCGGCCAGCTCAATGCCAGGAGCGACCGCACGGCGATGAGCCAGCAATTGTCTGCGGCTGGCGACCAGCTCACGCACAGCCCCAGGGCGGCGATCAGGAATATCTTCGGTGCGATGCACAGTGCCTGCAAGGCTGCGGGCAAGGGGGTGGTGAACAGCGCCGTGAGCAAGCTGGTGTCGGATGACATCAAGGCTCAGGTACTGGCCCAGACCGGGCAGTTGCGCAAGCTGGGGCCGGAGTTGGCGCGCCAGTTGAACAGGCTGGCGGACCCGTCGCTGGCGATGAGCATCGGTTCGATGCTCAATGTGCTGGACGGCGCCGTGAAGGGCTTTCGCAAGCGCAACAAGAACGGGCAGTCGGGCGTGAGCAAGCCGGGCACCGTGACCCAGGTGGAACGGGAGAAACCCAAGGGGGAGCTGGGGGCGACGGCCAGGCAGCATGAAGCCGTGGCTTCGACCAGCCCGCTTCCAGATACCTGCCCGATCCCGCGCCCAGCGCCCAAGGCGCACTCAGGCAACCACATCAGCTTTGCCCTGGGTTCGGAATTCATCATCCATACCGACTTCAGCCTGCCGGGTGCATTTCCCATCGAGTGGCAGCGTATCTACCACTCGCGCCTGGCCGAGTACGACCAAGGCAACCTGGGCGCTCGCTGGGTCACGCCGTTCACCACCTGCATCGATGTGGTCGGCACGGGTCTACTGTTTCACGACTACGATGGCCGTAGCCATGCGTTCGACCTGCCCAAGGTCGAGAAGGCGCAGTACAACGCTATCGAAGACCTGCTGCTGGTTCGCAGTCGTGAAGACGAACTGGTGATCTGCCGCGGCTTCGTGCGCAAGGAACACTATCTGCGCGTGGGCGAGCGCTACTACCTGCAGAAGATCCTGTTGCAGAACGATGCCGGCTGCATGCTGCATTACGAGCATCGGCACGAGGGCCGGCCGGTACTGTCCGACATCATCACCTTTCAAGGGGACATGAGTGACGTGCTGCGTCACCTAGGCACCTTGATCGATGACCATGGCCGTATCACCGGCCTTTGGGAAATGCGTGACGGCCAACCGCTACGCCAACTGTGTGCCTATCACTACGATGCCCATGGCGACCTGGTCGCCGCGCAGGATGAACACGCAGGCACCTGGCACTACCACTACCAAAATCACCTGGTGACCCGTTACACCGACCGTACCGGCCGGGGCATGAACCTGGAGTGGAAGGGCAGTGCGTTCGATGCCAAGGCCATCCGCGAATGGGCCGATGACGGCAGCTACGAGTTGCACCTGGAGTGGGACAGCAACATTCGCCTCACCTACGTCACCGACGCCCATGGCCAGGAGACCTGGTACTACTACGACATCCTTGGACATCTGTACCGTGTGCGTTACCCCGACGAGCGCTCGGAGTGGATCTTTCGCGACGAGCGCAAGCACATCGTTCGGCATGTCCACGTCGATGGCAGCGAAGACCGTTACGACTACGACGAGCAAGGCAGCGTGGTGCGGCATATCCGTGCCGACCACAGCCAGGTTCACTTTGCCTACGACGACCGCCGTCGCCCGATCAGGATCCGCGACGCCGAGGCCGGTGTGTGGGAACGCCAGTACGACCTCAAGGGCAACCTCAGCGAAACCGTCGACCCGCTGGGCAACAAGACCGAGTTCGCCTACACACCCTCCGGTCTGGTCAAGGCGATCAAGGACGCCAACGGCAACGAAAAGGCGCTGGTGTACAACGACGCCGGGCAACTGGTCGAGTACACCGACTGCTCGGGCAAGACCAGCAAATGGGCCTATGACGATATCGGGCAGTTGGTGCAGTTCACCGATGCCGCCGGCAACAAGACCCAGTACACGTACAAGGCCGGCCAGCTCGCCCTGGTCATCCATCCGGACAAGACCGAAGAGCGCTTCGAGCGCGATGCCGAGAGTCGCCTGCTGGCCCACGTCGATGCCCTCGACCGCTGCACCACCTGGACCTACACCGTCGCCGGGTTGCTCGCCGAGCGGGTCGACGCGGCCGAAAACACCCTGCGTTACCGCTGGGACAAACTGGGCCGCCTCACGGGCCTGGAAAACGAAAACGAAAGCCACGCCAGTTTCCGCTACGACCCGGTCGGCCGTCTGCTGGAAGAGAGCGGCTTCGACGGCCTCACCACGCGCTACCAGTACGACACGAACACTGGGCGCCTGACCTCCACCCACGTCGGGCAACGCCGCCTCGACGTCACCTTCGATCCCGTCGGCCGTCTCATTTCCCGCGTGGCCAGCCAGGGTGACCAGCGCGAGGAAGAAACCTTTGCCTACGACGGCAACGGCAGGCTGATCCAGGCCATCAACGCCGCGAGCAAACTGCAGTGGTTCCATGACGAGGCCGGCAACCTCGTTCGTGAACACCAGCACTACCTGGCCACCGGCACCCCGATGGTCGCGGTGTGGCAGCACGAGTACGACGCCCTCAACCTGCGTACCTCCACCACTCGTCCGGACGGGCACAAGGTCAGCTGGCTGACCTACGGTAGCGGTCATCTGTTGGGCATGACGGTCGATCAGCATGAACTGCTGGCCTACGAGCGCGATGACCTGCACCGCGAGGTTGTGCGGCATCAGGGCAACAGGTTGAGCCAGACTCAGGCNGGCCGAGGGCCGCAGCGACCAGCCGAGCCTGGTCAGCGGGCATTTTCTGAGCCTGACCGAGCATGCCAACCCGGCGTGGAACGACCTGTGGCTTCTGACCGAAGTGCTGCACGAAGGCAAGCAGCCGCAGGTGCTCGAGGAGGTGATCAGCAGCGACGTCACCGACCTCAAGGACGATTTCCATCAGGGCTATCGCAACCGCTTCTGCGCCACGCCGTGGGACGTGCCCTACCGTCCGCCGCTGAGGCATCCCAAGCCCAAAGTGCTGGGTGCNAGGCAAGCAGCCGCAGGTGCTCGAGGAGGTGATCAGCAGCGACGTCACCGACCTCAAGGACGACTTTCACCAGGGCTATCGCAACCGCTTCTACGCCACGCCGTGGGACGTGCCGTACCGTCCGCCGCTGAGGCATCCCAAGCCCAAAGTGCTGGGTGCGCAACGTGCTGTAGTGACCGGCCCGGAAGGCGAAGAGATCTATTGCGACGAGTACGGCCGGGTCAAGGTGCAGTTCTTCTGGGACCGCGAAGGCCAGTCGGACGACAAGACCACCTGCTGGATGCGCGTGGCCTCCAACTGGGCCAGCCAGAGCAGCTTCGGCGCCATCTCGCTGCCGCGTATCGGCATGGAGGTGCTGATCACCTTTCTGGAAGGCGACCCCGACCAGCCGCTGATCACCGGTTGCCTGTACCACGGCGCCAACCTGCCGCCGTACCGGTTGCCGGACTTCAAGACCCTGGCCACGGTCAAGAGCAAGGAATACAAGGGCAGCCGCAGCAACGAGCTGCGCATCGACGACACCACCAGCGAGATCAGCATCGCNCACGCCGTGGGACGTGCCCTACCGTCCGCCGCTGAGGCATCCCAAGCCCAAAGTGCTGGGTGCACAACGTGCGGTAGTGACCGGCCCCGAAGGCGAAGAGATCTATTGCGACGAGTACGGCCGGGTCAAGGTGCAGTTCTTCTGGGACCGC
>NZ_PEFV01000003.1:0-5364 GCF_002939405.1 Pseudomonas sp. BRM28
GTCACGTCGATGGCGGCTTCGGTAGGGCCATACAGGTTGTACAGGCCGGCGTTCGGCAACTTGGCGAACACCTGCTGCTGCGCGTCCACCGGCAGGGCCTCGCCGCTGCAGACGATGCGGGTGAGGCTGGTGCAGCGCGGCACACCGGCATCCAGCAGGAAGGCCTGCAGCATCGACGGTACGAAGTGCAGGGTGCTGACCTGGTGCTGGTTGATCAGCGCTACCAGCCTGGCCGGGTCGCGGTGGTCGCCAGGAGCAGCGACCACAAGGCGCGCACCGGTCATCAGCGGCCAGAAGAACTCCCACACCGACACGTCGAAGCTGAACGGGGTCTTCTGCAGTACCGTGTCGCTGGCGTCCAGAGCGTAGGCCTGCTGCATCCAGCACAGGCGGTTGGTGAGTGCGCTGTGGCGGTTGCCGGCGCCCTTGGGATTGCCGGTGGAACCGGAGGTGTAGATGACGTAGGCCAGGTTCTCCGGGTGCAGGGCAATGTCCGGGTTGCTCTGGGCGTGCTCGCTCAGGTCCAGCGTGTCCAGGGCCAGCAGCGGTAGGCCTTCGGGCACCGGCAACTGTGCCAGCAGGTGCTGCTGGGTCAGCAGCAGGGCGATGCCGCTGTCGTCGAACAGGTAGCCCAGGCGCTCGTGCGGGTATTCCGGGTCCAGCGGCACGTAGGCGCCACCGGCCTTGAGGGTCGCCAGCAGGGCGACGACCATCTCGATGCTGCGTTCCATGGCGATGCCGACCAGCACGTCGGGGCCGACACCGCGTGCAATCAGCGCATGGGCGAGCTGGTTGGCACGGCTGTTGAGTTCGGCATAGCTCAGGTGCTGTTCGCCGAACACCAGTGCCGGCGCGTTCGGTGTCTGTTCGACCTGCGCCTCGATCAATTGATGAACCGGTTGCTCGAGTGGGTAGTGGGTCGATGTCAGGTTCCAGTCGAGCAGTACGGTGTGCTGTTCCTGCGGTGCAAGCATCACCAGGTCGCCGATGGCCTGGTCTGGCGAGTCGAGCATCGCCCTCAGCAGCCTGAGCAGCGAGTGAGCGAGCTTCTCGACCGTGGCGGTATCGAAATGCGCCTGGTCGTAACTTGCCTGCAAGGTCAGCATCGCGCCGAAGCCGACCATCAAGGTCAAAGGATAGTTGGTCTGCTCATGGGTACGGATGCTGCCAAAGTGCAGTGTTGTGCTTGGCGTCTGTTCCAGGGCTTGCGAAATCGGATAGTTCTCGAACACCAGAAGGGTGTCGAACAGGCTTTCGGCGTTCTTGCCGGCCAAGCGTTGAATCTCGAACAACGGGGTGTGTTCATGTTCTCGCAAGCTCAGGTTCTGCGCCTGCACCTGCTGCAGCCATTGGCCGACGCTGAGCTCGGGCAGCGGCGTGGCGACCACTGGCAAGGTGTTGATGAACAGCCCCAGCTGCTGTTCCACCCCGCTGAGCTCCGCCGGGCGACCGGAGACGGTGGCACCGAAGCAGACCGTCGCCTGTGCGCAGTAACGCTGCAGCACGATCAGCCAGGCTGCCTGAACCAGTGTGTTGGGGGTCACCTTCTGCTGGCGGGCAAAGGTCTCGAGCCGGGCAGTGTCGGCCTGTTCGAGCGCGGCTTCGAGGTGTGCGTGGCCGGACCCCGGTGAGCGTTGCGCAGTGATGGCCGCTGCAAGCCGAGTGGGCGCATCGAGGGTCTGTACCTGGGCTTTCCAGAACGTCTCGCTCAGTGCCGGGTCCTGCTGTTGCAGCCAGGCGATGTAATCGCTGTAGCGACCGCTGGACTGGGGCACGCGCTGGCCATGGTAGCGCTGCATCACCTCACCCATCATCTGCGAGTTGCTCCAGCCATCCATCAGGATGTGATGGTGGGTGTAGATGAGGTGATGGCTGTCCTCGCCGGTGCGGACCATGAACAGGCGCAGCAATGGCGGTTGCTGCAGGTCGAACGGCTGCATCAGCTCTTCGCCAGCCAGGGTGTCCAGCGCTGCGCTGCAACCCTGGCGCTCGCGCCAGTCCAGTACGCTGAACGGCAGTTCGACTCGCTTGTGCACCACTTGCAGCGGCTCGTCGAGCTGGCCCTGCCAGAGGAAACCGCTGCGCAGGATGTCATGGGCATCCACGGTGGCCTGCCAGGCAGCTCGGAAGCGTTCTGCATCCAGGCCGCGTACGTCCAGGCGCATCTGATTGATGTAGTTACCTGCTTGTTGCTGGTAAAGGGTGTGAAACAGCATGCCCTGTTGCATCGGGGCCAGCGGGTACAGCGTTTCAACCTGCTGGGCCGAAAGGGGCAGTGCATCGAGCTGCGCCTGGCTCAAACGGGCCAGAGGCACGTCCGACGGCGTCAGGCCGTGGTGGTCGGCCTGCAGGCAGTGCTCGATCAGGCGGCTCAGCGAATGCAGGTAATTTTCGGCCAGCCCTTCAATGGTCGATGCATCGTACATTGCGCTGTTGTAGCCCCAGGTCAGGCTCAGTTCACCGGCAAACACCTGGCAGTTGAGGGTCAGCCAGTTGCTCTGCGGGGCGTCCAGGCTCTGCCCGATACCTGCGCTTTCTGCAGCGGGGGCAAACAGCGCACCCTCGTCACTGTCGAAGGTGCCATCGAGCTGGCCCAGGTAATTGAACGTCAGGCGTGGCACAGGCAGTTGCTGCATGGTCTGTTGCGTCTGTGCATCGCCCAGGTAGCGCAAGGCGCCGAAGCCGATGCCCTTGTTGGGGATGGCGCGCAGTTGCTCCTTGATCTGTTTGATCGTGCCACCCAGCGTACTGGCCGGGGTCAGGCGTACCGGGAACAGGCTGGTGAACCAGCCGACGGTACGGGTCAGGTCCATGTCTTCGAACAGCTCCTCGCGGCCATGCCCTTCGAGTTGCAGCAGCAGGTCGTCGTGACCGCTCCAGCGCGTGATGACCTGCGCCAGCGCGCTGAGCAGCAGGTCGTTGACCTGGGTGCGATACGCCGCCGGTGCCTGTTGCAGCAACTGGCGGGTGCGTTGCTTGTCCAGCACGACCTGCACACTGTTGCTGTTGCGGTTGATCAGGCGATCGGCTGCACGGTCGCAGGGCAGGTCATTGCTCGCTCCGTGCAACTGCTGCCAGTAGGCGAGTTCCTGGTCCTGCCCGGTGTGCCTGGCGAAAGCCTGCAACTGTTCGGCCCAGGCACGCAGCGAGCGGGTCCTGGCGGGCAGTTCGACAGCGTGCCCGGCCACTGCACGGCGGTATGCTGCCTGCAGGTCTTCGAAGAGAATGCGCCACGACACGCCATCGACCGCCAGGTGGTGAATCACCAGCAACAGGCGCTGGCTGCCATCGGCGAGCTCGGCAAGCAGCGCACGGACCAGGCCGCCTTCCAGGTCCAGGCTACGCTGCGCCGATTCGGCCAGCGCTTGTAGCGCATGCGCATCACTGACTGTGTGTTGCCACAGCAGCGGTGTGTGTGCCCAGGCTTCGCGCTGGGCCGCTTGCGAACGGTACTCGCCGGTCCAGCCGCGGGCGGTTTCGGTGAACTGCAGGCGCAAGGCGTCGTGGTGCAGCACCAGGCTTTGCAGGGCCTGCTCCAGCGCCGCCGCATCAAGCCTGGCGTTGGCCTTGAGCAGTACGGCCTGGTTCCAGTGATGCCGCTCGGGCATCGGCAGTTCGAAGAACATCTGCTGGATCGGCAGCAATGCCGTTTCGCCCTGCAAGGGCGATTGGTCGACAACCGAGCGTGCATCGCTGGTCTGGGCAACCGTGGCCAGGCGCTGGATGGTCTGGTGTTCGAACAGCGCCTTGGGAGTGAAGCGGATACCGGCCTGACGGGCGCGACTGACGACCTGGATCGAGATGATCGAGTCGCCGCCCAGTTCGAAGAAGTTGTCGGTAACGCCCACGCGATCAAGCTTGAGTACCGCCTGCCAGATAGCGGCCAGTTGCTGTTCCAGTGGGTTGGAGGCAGCGACATGCTCGCTGCGCGTGGCTGCGTCGCCGATGCCGGGCAGAGCCTTGCGATCGAGCTTGCCGTTCGGGCTCAGCGGCAGTTGTTCCAGCAGTATCAGGTGGGTTGGCACCATGTAGTCGGGCAGACCGGTCAGCAACTGCTGGCGAACAGCATCGCGCCATTGCGCCTGCTGCGCACTGCTGGCCGACGCCAGGGTGGCGTCACTGGCCACCAGGTAGGCGGCCAGTTGCAGGCCGCTGCCTGCTTCAACGGCCAGCACGCTGGCCTCGCGAACGCAGTTCAGTTCGAGCAGGTGCGCTTCGATTTCACCGAGTTCGATACGCAGGCCGCGGATCTTCACCTGGTGGTCGACTCGCCCCATGTAGTCGATCACGCCGTCGGCGCGTTGGCGTGCCAGGTCACCGGTACGGTACAGGCGCTGGCCGGCGCCGAACGGGCTGGCGACGAAGCGCTCGGCGGTCAGCGCGGCACGGCGGTGGTAACCGCGCGCCAGGCCTGCACCGGTCAGGTACAACTCGCCGGTGGCACCCGCCGGCAACGGCAGCAGGTCGGCACTGAGCACGTACGCGCCCAGGTTGGCGATCGGCTGGCCGATCGGCACGCTGTTGCGACCTTCGTCGCGACAGGTCCAGTGGGTCACGTCGATGGCGGCTTCGGTAGGGCCATACAGGTTGTACAGGCCGGCGTTCGGCAACTTGGCGAACACCTGCTGCTGCGCGTCCACCGGCAGGGCCTCGCCGCTGCAGACGATGCGGGTGAGGCTGGTGCAGCGCGGCACACCGGCATCCAGCAGGAAGGCCTGCAGCATCGACGGTACGAAGTGCAGGGTGCTGACCTGGTGCTGGTTGATCAGCGCTACCAGCCTGGCCGGGTCGCGGTGGTCGCCAGGAGCAGCGACCACAAGGCGCGCACCGGTCATCAGCGGCCAGAAGAACTCCCACACCGACACGTCGAAGCTGAACGGGGTCTTCTGCAGTACCGTGTCGCTGGCGTCCAGAGCGTAGGCCTGCTGCATCCAGCACAGGCGGTTGGTGAGTGCGCTGTGGCGGTTGCCGGCGCCCTTGGGATTGCCGGTGGAACCGGAGGTGTAGATGACGTAGGCCAGGTTCTCCGGGTGCAGGGCAATGTCCGGGTTGCTCTGGGCGTGCTCGCTCAGGTCCAGCGTGTCCAGGGCCAGCAGCGGTAGGCCTTCGGGCACCGGCAACTGTGCCAGCAGGTGCTGCTGGGTCAGCAGCAGGGCGATGCCGCTGTCGTCGAACAGGTAGCCCAGGCGCTCGTGCGGGTATTCCGGGTCCAGCGGCACGTAGGCGCCACCGGCCTTGAGGGTCGCCAGCAGGGCGACGACCATCTCGATGCTGCGTTCCATGGCGATGCCGACCAGCACGTCGGGGCCGACACCGCGTGCAATCAGCGCATGGGCGAGCTGGTTGGCACGGCTGTTGAGTTCG
>NZ_PEFV01000004.1:0-1737 GCF_002939405.1 Pseudomonas sp. BRM28
GCTGATTCCAGCCCGTGCCGGCCTGCGGCTTGTTCGAATAATGCGCAACCGAGTGTTTGTGCAGTCGCCGGCCGAGTGCGTCATAGCTGTACTCGACCTTGAGCTTGTCGTCGCTGTAGCTCTGCAGCCGATCGACCAGGTCCCAGTTGAACTGCGCACGCACGCCGTTGTGCAGCCGTTCGGCCAGGTTGCCGCGCGCGTCGTAGGTGTAATGGGTGCCGGCGTACTCGCGCAGCAGGTTGTCCATCAACCTGTTGCGTTTCGGGGCCTGGTCCAGCGGGCGGTTGAGCTGCTGCGTCTTCTCGTCCAGCAGGTTACCGGCCGGGTCAAACGCGAATGTCTCCACCCCCAGGCGACTGGTGGCCTGCAACAGGCGACCGACAGGGTCGTACTGGTAGGCCAACTGACCACGTCGGCTGTCGTGAATGTCGGTGAGTTGCCCGGCGCCATCGTACTGGTACTGACGCTTGAGCAACGTGGACTTGCCGTCGTGGCTGCCTAGCAGTTGCTCCTGCAGCCGTCCGGCCGGGTCCCAGGCCTGGGTCTGCATCAGCTTGTTGCCCTGACGGCGCGCCACTTCACGGTGCAGGTCATCGCGCTCGTAGCTGAGCATGTCGTGCTGGTCGAGCTTCATGCCCAGCAGGTGGCCGCTGCCGTAGGTCAGCCAGCTGACCGTATGGCCATCGGGGCGCACGGTCGCGATGCGCTGGTTGAGCACGTCGTACTTGTGCGTCCACACCGCCACCATCGGCTGCTGCAACCCCAGGTAATGCTGATGCTCGCGGGTCAGATTGCCCGCCTCGTCATGGAACCACTGCAGCTGGCTTGCCGCGTTGATCGCCTGGATCAGCCTGCCGTTGCCGTCATAGGCAAAGCGCTCGGTCTGGGACTGATCACCCAGCCTGGCGGTACGCTCGGCCAGCCGACCCATGGGGTCGAAACGCAGGTCGATGCGGCGCTGGCCGACCTGGGTCGAGGCCAGGCGACCGCTGTACGGGTCGTATTGATAGCGGGTGGTCAGGCCATCGAAGCCGGTCTCCTGCAACAGGCGACCGACCGGGTCGTACACGAAGCTCGCCTGGCTGGTGTTTTCGTTTTCCAGGCCAATCAGCCGGCCCAGTTTGTCCCAGCGGTAGCGCAGGGTGTGCTCGTTGGCGTCGACGCGCTCGGCCAGAAGCCCGGCGCCGGAATAGGTCCAGGTGGTGCAGCGGTCGAGCGCGTCGAGGTACGCCAGCAGACGGCCCTCGGCATCACGTTCGAAGCGCTCTTCGGTGTTGTCGGGGTGGGTGACCCTGGACAGTTGCCCGGCCTTGTACTCATAGGCGGTCTTGTTGCCCGCTGCGTCGGCGAACTGCACCAGCTGGCCGAAGTCGTTGTAGGCCCACTGGCTGGTCTTGCCGGAGCAGTCGACGTACTCGAGTAGTTGCCCGGCGTCGTTGTAGGCCAGCGCCTTCTGGTTGCCGTTGGCGTCCTTGATCGCACTTACCAGGCCGCTTGGGGTGTAGGCAAATTCGGTCTTGTTGCCCAGCGGGTCGACCGTCTCTACCAGGTTGCCGCGCTCGTCGTAGTCGCGCAGCCAAAGGCCACCCTCGGCATCGCGGATCTTAATCAGCTGGTCATGGTCGTCGTAGGCGTAGTGCAGCGTGCTGTGGTCGGGACGGATGTGCTGCAGCAGGTTGCTGCGCTCATCAAAGCTGTAGCGGTCCTGGCTACCGTCGGGGTGCACGTGGCGGATGA
>NZ_PEFV01000005.1:0-1646 GCF_002939405.1 Pseudomonas sp. BRM28
GCCAGTACCGGCTTCAGGTTTGTTCCAGTAATGCGCCGTCGAGTGCTTGTGCAACCGTCGCCCGAGGGCGTCATAGCTGTACTCGACCTTGAGCTTGTCGTCGCTGTAAGCCTGCAAGCGGTCGAACAGGTCCCAGGTGAACCGGGCCTGCACACCGTTGTGCAACCGGTGGCTCAGGTTGCCCCGCTCGTCATAGGTGTAGTGCGTGCCCGCATATTCGCGCAGCAGGTTGTCCATCAAACGGTTGCGCTTTGGCGTGCGCTCCAGCGGCCGCGTCGGCTCGTGGTGCTTGTCGTCCAGCAGGTTGCCGGCCGGGTCGAAGGCGAAGGTCTCCACGCCCAGGCGGCTGGTGGCCTGTAACAGGCGGCCAATCGGGTCGTACTGGTAGGCCAGATGACCACGACGGGTGTCGTGGATGTCGCTCAGCTGGCCTACCGCGTCGTACTGATACTCACGCTTGAGCAGGGTCGATTTGCCGTCCTGGCTGCCCAGCAGCTGTTCCTGCAGGCGCCCCGCCGGGTCCCACGCCTGAGTCTGGCTCAACCTGTTGCCCTGATGCCGCACAACCTCGCGGTGCAGGTCATCGCGCTCGTAGGCCAGCAGTTCATGCTGATCGACCGTCATGCCCAACAGATGACCGCTACCGTAGGTCAGCCAGCTGACCTTGTGCCCGTCCGGACGAGTGGTGGAGGTACGCAGGTTGAGGGCGTCGTACTCGTGCTGCCACACCGCGACCATCGGGGTGCCGGTGGCCAGGTAGTGCTGGTGTTCACGAACGAGGTTGCCGGCCTCGTCATGGAACCACTGCAGTTTGCTCGCGGCGTTGATGGCCTGGATCAGCCTGCCGTTGCCGTCGTAGGCAAAGGTTTCTTCCTCGCGCTGGTCACCCTGGCTGGCCACGCGGGAANTGGCTCAGGTTGCCCCGCTCGTCATAGGTGTAATGCGTGCCCGCATACTCGCGCAGCAGGTTGTCCATCAACCGGTTACGCCTGGGCGTGCGCTCCAGCGGCCGCGTCGGCTCGTGGTGCTTGTCATCCAGCAGGTTGCCGGCCGGGTCGAAGGCGAAGGTCTCCACTCCCAGGCGGCTGGTGGCCTGCAACAGGCGGCCAATCGGGTCGTACTGGTAGGCCAGATGACCACGCCGGGTGTCATGGATGTCGGTCAGCTGGCCTACCGCGTCGTACTGGTACTCGCGCTTGAGCAGGGTCGCTTTGCCGTCCTGGCTACCCAGCAGCTGTTCCTGCAGGCGCCCCGCCGGGTCCCAGGCCTGAGTCTGGCTCAACCTGTTGCCCTGATGCCGCACAACCTCGCGGTGCAGGTCATCGCGCTCGTAGGCCAGCAGTTCATGCTGATCGACCGTCATGCCCAACAGATGACCGCTACCGTAGGTCAGCCAGCTGACCTTGTGCCCGTCCGGACGAGTGGTGGAGGTACGCAGGTTGAGGGCGTCGTACTCGTGCTGCCACACCGCGACCATCGGGGTGCCGGTGGCCAGGTAGTGCTGGTGTTCACGAACGAGGTTGCCGGCCTCGTCATGGAACCACTGCAGTTTGCTCGCGGCGTTGATGGCCTGGATCAGCCTGCCGTTGCCGTCGTAGGCAAAGGTTTCTTCCTCGCGCTGGTCACCCTGGCTGGCCACGCGGGAA